>NZ_CP092427.2 GCF_022374875.2 Mycolicibacterium rufum | reverse complement strand
GACGGCACCGCGACGCTGGAGTGACTACAGCAGCCCCAGCGCGGCCACCGCGTCGCGCTCGGCGCGCAGTTCGGCGACCGACGCGTCGATGCGGGCCCGCGAGAACGGGTTGATGTCGAGGCCTTCGACGATCTCCCAGCAGCCGTCGATCGAGCGGCACGGGAACGAGCACACCAGCCCCTCGTCGACGCCGTAGGCGCCGGGAGACGGCAGCGCCACCGACGTCCAGTCGCCCTCCGGGGTGCCGTGGATCCAGTCGTCGACGTGGTCGATGGCGCCGTTGGCGGCCGAGGCCGCCGAGCTCGCGCCACGGGCCTCGATGATCGCGGTGCCGCGCCGCGCCACCGTCGGGATGAATTCATCGCTGAGCCAATGGGTGTCGGCCGCGTAATCAGCACCCGCGCGGCCCCCGACGATGGCGTGGAAGAGGTCGGGGTACTGCGTCGGGGAATGGTTGCCCCAGATGATCATCCTGCTGATCTCGGTGACGGGCACCCCGGCGTGGCGGGCCATCGCCGCGACGGCGCGATTGTGGTCGAGGCGGGTCAGTGCGGTGAACCGGTCGCGCGGGATGTCGGGGGCGTGCGCAGCGGCCACCAGCGCGTTGGTGTTGGCCGGATTACCGACGACCAGCACCCGCACCCCGGACGCGGCGCCGGCGCCCAGCGCGCGCCCCGCGGTCGCGAAGATCGCGGCGTTGGCGCCCAGCAGGTCGGCGCGCTCCATGCCCTTGGTGCGCGGCCGCGCGCCGATCAACAAGGCGACGTCGACGCCGTCGAACGCCCGCACCGGGTCGTCGTAGATCTCGGTGCCGGCCAGCAGCGGGAAGGCGCCGTCGTCGAGTTCCATCACCACGCCCTCGGCGGCGCGGACGGCGTCGGGCAACTCGAGCAGCCGCAGCTGAACCGGGGTGTCGTGGCCGAGCATCGCGCCCGCGGCGATGCGGAACAGCGCGGCATAGCCGATCTGGCCTGCGGCCCCCGTGACGGTGACGGTGACCGGGCGCGCAGACATGACGCCCACCTTAATCAAGGCGCGTCGGCGGGCACGTCGGTGTAGGCCGTCGTGTATCCGTCGGCGGAGAAGGTGAAGCCCTTGCCGGTGAGCTCCGACAGGCACGAGATGCCGGTGGCCTCCTGGACGTTGCAGCGGAAACCGGCGACGGCGAGGATCCGGTTGAACGGCAGCACCGGCGGATCGGTCAGCGATGGCACCGGCGAGGCGGCGAACTGCGGATCACCGCTGCGGTCCACCAGGATCGCGGTGGGTGCGGAGGTGTCGCCGTCGGGTCCGGGCACCTCCTCAGGGGCGCCGGTGATGCCGAGCGCGGCCCCGGAGCCACCCGCCTTGCCGCACGCGGCGCGGGTGCGGGGCACGATCACGCACTGCCAGCGGCCGCTCGGCGTGGTGAAGGCGTAGCCGGTCGCGCCGTCGATCGGGGCCGCGTAGCCGAACGCGTTGGCCAGGTGCGCGTTGCTGGGCCGCGTGGAGGGGGCCGGGGCCGCTGTGGGCGCCGGGGCGCTGCTGACCGGCTCCTCGGTGTTCACCACGGTCGGCCCGGTGCAGCCGGGAAGCAGCAGCGCGAGCAGCGCCGCCGCGCAGAGTGAGGGGATCGCACGCATAACGGTGCTCCAGCGTGCCGCAGGGCGGCCGGCCCGCGCCAGCCGGGGCATGTTTGACGGCGGGGTGCGGCGTGTATGGGATCCCTCGTGAGTTGTGTGAGGGCATGGTGGCGTTGGCGCTGGGAGCAGCTGCGGGGACGGAGTCCCCTGGTGCGCGGCACCGATCGCGTCGAGGTCGCCGCCCTGATCGTCGCGCTCGTCGTCTCGGTGGCAGCCGCGGGTGTCGGCGTCGCGGTGGGTGCCGGGGTGCAGCAGAGCCGCATGACCGAGTACCGGGCCCAGATGGCACGCACGCACGAGGTCACGGCAACGGTCGTCGGGATGTCACCGGTGCGGGCCCGCTCGTCGACGACGATGGTGCGCACCGTGTGACGCTCCGGTGTCGAGGAGCATTCCGGGACGGTGGTGTCGGCACGCCCGGTCCGCGTCGGTGACGACATCACGGTGTGGGTGGACGAGCGTCGGTCGGAGATCGTGACGCCGAGGAGTGTCTGGCAGGTGTCGGCCGACGCGCCTGCCGCCGCGCTGGCGGTGTGGCTGGCGGGCACGTGCGCCGCGGGTGCGCTGTTCACCGCCACGCGACTGCTGTTGCGGCGTCAGCGGTTCCGCGACTGGGAGCGCGCCGGGAGGCGCCTGCGGACACCGACCGCCTAGCGCAGGACCGCCTCGCGCACGTCGCGGTCGAGGGACACCCGCACCAGCGCGGCGGCCAGCCGCGCGCACGCGCTGCCGCCCAGCTTCCCGAGTTCGGCGGGATCGTCGGGTAGCCCGATCTCCCGGGCCGCACCCATCGCCCGGTCGTCGAAGTGGGGCCGCACCCACGTCCAGACATCCTGGACTTCGCGCAGGAAGATGTCGGCGCCGGTGTCGCCGATGCCCGTGAACTCCTCGAGCAGGCGCTTGGCCGTGGCCGGGTCTCGGTCGGCGCGCTCCGCCAGTCGGCGCAGATCCCCGTGGTAGCGCTCGCGCACGGCGCCGGCGATGTCGGTGAGGCGGGTGGCCGAGCTTTCGTCGTACCGGGCGTAGCCGGCGCGGCCGAAAGCGTCGATCATCGTCTTCCGCGTCGCGCCGAGCACCGCGTCGGGGGTCCGCAGTTTCTCGGCGAAGATCTCCCGCGCCGCCCGCATCGCAACGTCCGCGTCGATCGGCTTGCTGGCCAGCATGCACAGCGTGAGCAGCTCGAACAGCGGCATGGGTGTGTCGTCGAGTGCGATGCCGGCCTGTTCGGCGTAGGTGGTGCCGGCTTCGTCGAGGAGCCGTCGCACGATGTCTTTGTCGCTCATCGCTGCCGACTACCCCGCCGGCGCGGGCGGAACCACTACTTCGGCGGCAGATTCTTGGCGTACCCGACGCCCCGGTCGACCCACGCGCGCAGCGCGCGGGCGGTGCCGACGCCGTCGTCGCCGACCCGGACCCAGCCCCGGGTTTCGCGGCCGGCCATGATCATCGGCTCGACGTGGTCGAGACCGAGCAGCTGCTCGGTCTGCTCGGGTGGCACCCGCACCATCAGGCCACCGCGGCCGCTCACGCATACCGCCATGTGTCCGCCGATCAGGAAGGCCAGTCCGCCGAACATCGGCTTCTCGTCGACGTTGCGTTCCGCCGCGATCAGGCCGCGTACTCGGTCGGCGAGGTCGGTGTCGTAGGCCATGCGGTGATTCTGCGTCACGCGCCGGCCGGCGCCCAGCCCAGCGCGGGTCCGAGCCTCTCGGCGATGTCGGTGATGATCTGCGCATAGTCCTCGGCAGCGAAGCTGAACGGCAGGGCGAATGCGACCTCGTCGGCCCGCCGGAAGCCGGCATGGTCGTACAACTGGTCCGCCAGTTCGTCGGAGGTGCCGACGTAGTCGGGGGAGAAGAGCATGCCACGCGGGCCCTGCGGCGTGGTGGTGCGGTCGAACCGGCTCGCGGCGTACTCGCGGTAGCGACAAACCTGGTCGTCGGTGGCGGAATCGGTCGGGATCACGACAAGCCCCTGCGATACCCGCGCCCGGTCCGGGTGCCGATGCGCCGCGCGGAACGCGTCGATGTGCTCGGCCTGAATGGTGGCGAAGTCCCGCGACGCGGTGCCCTCGATGCTGACCACCGAGCTCGTCAGATAATTGATGCCCTGCTCAGCCGCCCAGATCGCCGAGTCGCGGCCACCGCCGTACCAGACGCGGTCCGCGAGGCCGGGCGCGTGCGGCTGCACGTGGTCGCTGAACTGCTCGATGCCCACCGTCCCGGCGAAGTCGCTGACGGGCTCGCCACGCAGGCAGCGCAGCAGGCGCAGCACACGTTCCTTCGAGAAGTCCTGCAGCGCATGCGATTCGGGATATAGCTCGGTCTTGTAGTGGTCGTAGAGCATGGGGGTGCCGACCGAGACGCCGGGGTTGACGCGACCGCCGGAGAGCAGGTCGACGGTGGCCAGATCCTCGGCCAGGCGCAGCGGGTTCTCCAGACCCAGCGGAATCACCGCCGTGCCCAGTTCGATGTGGCGGGTGCGCTGTGACGCCGCGGCCATGATCGCCACCGGGCTCGAGATACCGGCCTGCAGATGCCGGCAGCGCAGCCACACGCTGTCGTAGCCCAGGGCTTCGGCCCGCTCGATCACCTCGAGCGTCTCCTCGATCCCCGGGCGGGGATCGTCGGCGGCGAACCGTCCGATAGTGAGAAATCCGAGCTTGCGCAGGGGCTGTCCGCGTTCGGGCATGGGTCACCTCTTTCTGCCGAGCAGACACAAACTCGCACGGAACCTTGCGATTCCGTGCGAGTTCGCGTCTGGTCGCGCCAAAGGCTAGGCGGCCTGGGTCACCGTCTCGGCGGCCGGCTCCAGTGCCAGCGCGACGATCTCCGCCACGTCGGTCATCGGCCTGACCTCCAGCGCCTCGAGCACGTCAGCCGGAACGTCGTCCAGGTCGGGCTCGTTGCGCTGCGGGATGAACACGGTGGATAGCCCGGCCCGCTGCGCGGCCAGCAGTTTCTGCTTGACCCCGCCGATCGGCAGTACCCGCCCGTTCAGCGTGACCTCACCGGTCATGCCGACATCCCCACGCACCTGCCGTCCGGTGGCCATCGACACCAGCGCCGTGACCATCGTGACGCCCGCCGACGGGCCGTCCTTGGGCACCGCGCCCGCCGGCACGTGCACGTGGATCTGGCGGTCCAGAGCCTTGGGGTCGACCCCCAACTGCTCGGCGTGGGCCCGCACGTAGGACAACGCGATCTGCGCCGACTCCTTCATCACGTCACCCAGTTGTCCGGTCAGCTTCAGGCCCGGTTCGCCGTCGACCGCGCCGGCCTCGATGTACAGCACATCACCGCCCAGCCCGGTGACCGCCAGCCCCGTCGCCACGCCCGGCACCGCCGTGCGCTCGTCGGATTCGGGCATGAACCGCGGACGGCCCAGGTACTCCACCAGATCCGGTTCGTCGATCGTGATCGGCGACGGGTCGGCGTCGAGCTTGGTGGTGATCTTGCGCAGCGCCTTGGCCAGCAGCCGCTCGAACTGCCGCACACCCGGTTCGCGGGTGTAGTCCGCGGCGATCTTGCGCAGTGCCGCGTCGGTCACGGTGACCTCGTCGGGGGTCAGCGCCGCGCGCTCGGCCTGCCGGGGGAGCAGGTAGTCCCGGGCGATCGCCACCTTGTCGTCGGCGGTGTAGCCGTCGATGGTGACCAGCTCCATCCGGTCGAGCAGCGCCGACGGGATGTTCTCGATGACGTTGGCCGTGGCCAGGAACACCACGTCGGACAGGTCCAGATCCAGGTCGAGGTAGTGGTCGCGGAACGTGTGGTTCTGCGCCGGGTCGAGCACCTCGAGCAGCGCCGCCGACGGATCGCCGCGGTAATCGGAACCCACCTTGTCGATCTCGTCGAGCAGCACCACGGGGTTCATCGATCCCGCCTCGCCGATGGCGCGCACGATGCGGCCCGGCAGCGCGCCGACGTAGGTGCGCCGGTGGCCACGGATCTCGGCCTCGTCCCGCACCCCGCCCAGAGCCACCCGCACGAACGTGCGGCCCAGCGCCCGGGCGACGGACTCGCCCAGCGAGGTCTTGCCGACCCCGGGGGGACCGGCGAGCACCATCACCGCGCCCGAGCCGCGGCCGCCGACGACGGCCATGCCGCGCTGGGAGCGCCGGGCCCGAACGGCCAGGTACTCCACGATGCGGTCCTTGACGTCGTCGAGGCCGTGGTGATCGGCGTCCAGGATCTCGCGGGCCGCCTTCAGGTCCGTCGAGTCCTCGGTGGTGACGTTCCACGGCAGGTCGAGCACGGTGTCGAGCCAGGTGCGGATCCAGCCACCTTCGGGGCTCTGCTCGGATGACCGCTCCAGCTTGCCGACCTCGCGCAGCGCGGCCTCGCGCACCTTCTCGGGAAGGTCGGCCGCCTCGACCCGGGACCGGTAGTCCTCGGACCCGTCGGGCTCACCTTCGCCCAGTTCCTTGCGGATGGCGGCCAGCTGTTGACGCAGCAGGAATTCCTTCTGCTGCTTGTCCATGCCGGCGCGGACGTCCTCGGCGATCTTGTCGTTGACCTCGACCTCGGCCAGATGCTCGCCGGTCCAGTCGATCAGCCACCGCAGCCGCGCTGCCACGTCCTCGGTCTCGAGCAGCTCACGCTTCTGGACGTCGGACAGGTAGGACGCGTAACCGGCGGTGTCGGCCAGCGCCGACGGGTCGGTGATCTTGTTGACCACGTCGACGATCTGCCATGCCTCGCGACGCTGCAGCATCGCCAGCAGCAGCTTCTTGTAGTCGGCGGCCAGCGAGCGGGTCTCGTCGGTGATCGCCGGGTCGGCGACCTCGTCGACGGTGACCCACAGCGCCGCGCCGGGGCCGGTGGCCCCGGTGCCGATGTGGGCGCGCGTCTCGCCGCGCACGACTGCGGCCGCGCCGCCGCCGGGCACCCGGCCGACCTGCACGATCGAGGCGAGGACACCGTGGGTGGGGTAGCGGTCGTCGAGGCGCGGCGCGATCAGCAGCTTGCCGGACTCGCTGGCTTGGGCTGCGTCGACTGCGGCGCGGGCGGCGTCGTCGAGTTCGATCGGCACCACCATTCCGGGGAGCACGATCGGCTCGCTGACAAACAACACCGGCACCTGCAGAGCTTCAGGCATTGATCCTCCTGGGGTTGTTCAACGGGAAGTTGAACCTGATGCGCTCAACCTTGCCGCCCCGCCCTTTGTTCCCTGAGCCGGTTCGGCTCACAGCGGAATACCCGTGCCGCGCGACGGGTCGTACCCCGCGTGACTACAGACCCGATCGCCGGCCAGGTCGTCGCCATCACCGGAGCCAGCAGCGGCATCGGCGAGGCCACGGCGCGCCTGTTGGCCGCCCGTGGCGCGCGCGTCGTGCTGGGTGCCCGCCGCACCGACCGCCTCGACGCGCTCGCCGCCGACCTGGGCACCGCCGAGGTGGCCACCGTCCCCACCGACGTCACCGTCGCCGCTGACCTGACGCGGCTCGTCGACACCGCCGTCGAGCGTTTCGGCCGGCTCGACGTCCTGGTCTCCAACGCGGGCGTCGCCTCGATCAGCCCGTTCGCCGACGCCGACGGGGCCGACTGGGCCGCGATGATCGACGTGAACCTGCGCGGAGTGCTGCACGGCATCGCCGCCGCACTGCCGGTGTTCCGACGGCAGGGCCGCGGCCACTTCGTCACGACCGTGTCGACCGCCGGGTTGAAGATCGTGCCGACGATGGGGGTGTACGCGGCGACCAAGAACGCGGTGCGCACGGCGATGGAGGCGCTGCGTCAGGAGTCGACCGACGGCGTCGTGCGCACGACGTCGATCTCGCCGGGGTTCGTCAACACCGAACTCGACGGGTCGATGACCGACGACGCGCTGCGCGCCCAGACCCGGGCCGCGATGGACTCCATCGGCCTGCCCCCCGAAGCGGTGGCCCGCGCGATCGCGTTCGCGATCGAGCAACCGCACGACGTGGAGATCGGCGACTTGACCATCCGGCCGACCGTCCAGGGTTGACACCGGCCGGGGGAGGAGCGGTCCCCCGAGCGCACCACCCGCCAGGGCGATGTCCGTGGGGCGACGGAACCGGTAGAACTTGCCGGCATGCCCCCCTGGCGGTTACGCGATTTCCACGATGACGACCTCGATCAGGCGATCTCGGTCTGGGATCAGAGCCGTGAACCCGGCGAGGCCCCACCGGCCTTCCCGGTGTCCGAGGTGGTCTCGGCCGCGCGCTCCGGCCAGCCCGCCGTAGTCGCGGTGGTCGGCGACCAACTGGTCGGGATGGCGGTGGCGCACATCGCCGGTGACCGCGCCTGGATCTCGATGGTGGCGCTATCCAACCGGTGGCGCCACCGCGGCATCGGCAGCGCACTGCTCGCCGAGCTGGAACTGCGGCTGCGCGGCCTCGGCGCGCGCCGCATCAGCGTGCTGCTGCCCAGCGATGCGACCGGCGCGACCGCCCTGCGGAACTCGGGGTACACCGAGCGGGCCGACCTGAGGTACTTCGAGAAGGTCGACCACGTCGGCGCGTCGGACACCGGGCTGCTGACCGCGCTGGGCGGTCAGCTGATGGGCCAGGGGCTGTGGCAGGACATGGCCGGCATGGAGGCCGAGAAGCGGATGATCGAGCGCCGCATCGTCGCGCCGCTGGCGCAGCCGGACCTGGCGGCCCGCTACGGCGTGTCGCCACCGAAGGCGGTGATCCTGTTCGGCCCGCCCGGTACCGGGAAGACGAGTTTCGCGAAAGCCGTTGCGGGCCGGCTCGGTTGGCCGTTCGTGGAGATCTTCCCGTCGCGGCTGGCCGCGCCCGGTGTCGCGATGCCCGCCGCGCTGCGGGAGGTGTTCGCCAACCTGAACGAACTCGACGCGGCGGTGGTGTTCATCGACGAGGTGGAGGAGATCGCCGGGTCGCGCTCCGGTGTCCCGTCGGACCCCGCGCACGGGGTGACCAACGAGCTACTCAAGTTGATCCCCACGTTCCGTCAGCACGACGAGCGGCTGTTGATCTGCGCGACGAACTCGGTCAGCTCGCTGGATTCGGCGTTCCTGCGGCCCGGCCGCTTCGACTACATCATCCCGGTAGGACCGCCCGACGACGCTGCGCGCCGGGCGATCTGGATGCGGTATTTGGGCGGCAACGCCGACGCCGTCGAGGTCGACAAGCTCGTCGAGGCGTCGGACATGTTCACCCCTGCCGACATCGAGTTCGCCGCACGCAAGGGCGCCCAGTGCGCGTTCGAGCGGGAGATCGAGTCGCGCCGCGGCGATCCCGCGTGCACCGACGACTATCTGGCGGCGATCGCGGAGACCCGCCCGACGCTCACCCAGGAGATGCTCGACGAGTTCAACACCGACATCGAGGTCCGGACCCGGCTGTAGCCGACCGGTTAGGCGACGGCGCTCTCCGGGCCGGTCGCCGAGGCGCACTGGCCACAGTCCGCCGAGTCGATGTCCATGTCGCCGCAGGTGGGGCAGATGAAGGGGATCACGGCGTCCTCCAGGGATCGTCAGTGGGGCGGCATCGGCGCGACCATCACGCCTGTTCGGCCGGTAGATACCTCCTTCGACGCAAGACGAAACACGCCGGGGCCCGGAACGCGATCCGGTCATAGTGTGGTCATCTTTTGCCGCGGACAGCAGAGAGCCTGCCGCTCGGGGGAAACGGCAGGCTCTCTGGGTGTGGGTGGGTGACTAGGCGGAGGCCTGAGCTCCGAGCACCCGCTGGATATCCGGCTTCATCTGCAGGAGCTGCTGTCCCCAGTAGCCCCAGCTGTGCGTGCCCTGCGCCGGGAAGTTGAAGACACCGTTGGTGCCGCCCGCCGCGATGTAGTTGTCCCGGAAGCTGATGTTGGTCCGCAAGGTGAAGCCCTCGAGGAACTGCGCCGCCATCAGGTTCTGTCCGGCCGTGCCCGAGTCGAGATCCGACGGGGTGCCCGTGCCGCAGTAGACCCAGATCCGGGTGTTGTTGGCCACCAGCTGGTTGATGTTGACCATCGGATCGTTGCGCTTCCACGCCGGATCCGACGACGGTCCCCACATGCTCTCGGCGTTGAAGCCGCCCGCGTCGTTCATCGCCAGCCCGATCAGCATCGGCCACCAGCCCTCGGAGGGGTTGAGGAAGCCGGACAGCGATGCGGCGTAGATGAACTGCTGCGGGTGGTAGATCGCGTAGGTCATCGACGCGCTGCCCGCCATCGACAGGCCGACGACCGCGTTACCGGTGCGCGACACGCCCCGGTTGGCCTCCAGCCACGCCGGCAGCTCCTGGGTCAGGAACGTCTCCCACTTGTAGGTGTAGTTCTGGCCATTGCCCCGCGAGGGCTGGTACCAGTCGGCGTAGAAGCTGGACTGCCCGCCGACCGGCATGATCGTCGACAGACCCGACTGGTAGTACCACTCGAACGCCGGGGTGTTGATGTCCCAGCCGTTGTAGTCGTCCTGGGCGCGCAGGCCGTCGAGCAGGTACACCGCGTGCGGTCCGCCACCCTGGAACTGGATCCTGATGTTGCGGTTCATCGCCGCGGAGAACACGTCCAGGTACTCCACCGGCAGGCCGGGCCTGGAGAACGCATTGGCGGTCGCCGATCCCCCGACGAAGCCGATCAGCCCGGGCAGCGTGGTGACTGCCAGGGCGACAGCCGCCATCCGGCGCACCCACCGACCTCGAAACTTCTCTTTCCACTTCATAACGGCAACCAACCCACCTTCCTGGTACAAGTTCTGAATATCTCGCAAACGTGCCGTCGTGTGCACACGTCATGCAACACGGTGTGAATGCCCGATCGGCTGCCCGACACAGCGATTCGCGGTCGCGGTTGGCTAACGATTGCGACTCGGCGCAGTGATCAAGTCGCGGGCCTGCCAGACTCGAACCCGACATGAGCACCCCCGACGGCGATCCCTTCGCCCTCCAGCGCTTCGTCGACGCCCAGTCCGGCGTCTACCCGACGGTGCTGACCGAACTGCGCGCCGGCGCCAAGACCAGCCACTGGATCTGGTTCGTGTTCCCGCAGATCCGCGGATTGGGCCACAGTGCGACGGCACACCACTACGGCATCGCCTCGCTCGCGGAGGCGCAGGCGTACCTGGCGCATCCGGTCCTGGGGCCACGCCTCGAGGAGTGCGCCCGGCTGCTGCTGGCCCACCGCGATCGCACGGCCCGCCAGATCCTCGGCTACCCCGACAATCTGAAGGTGCGTTCGTCGGTGACACTGTTCTCCCGCGCCGGCGGCGGCGCGGTGTTCACCGAGGTGCTCGACGCGTTCTACGACGGCGAGCCCGACCCCGCAACGCTGCGGCTGCTGGACTGAATCAGCACGGGGCTCAGCGCGGGGCTATCACCAGCCAGCCGTGCGGCGGCGCCGCCGTCTCGACGATCCGCTCGGCCGGGGGCGCGCCGGAGCCGGCCACCACCTCGCCTGCGGTGAAACCGAATTCAGTCAGGTTCAGGGGCAGGGCTTCGTCGTCGACGTTGAGCGCCACGACCAGCACGTCGGTGTCCAGGCCACCGCGGGTGGCGTAGACGTATCCCTGGTTGGTCACCTGCAGCGGCGAGGTCCGCGCGGTGTGCAGCCAGGGGTGACGGCGGCGCAGGTCGATGAGGTGCTGGTGCGCGCGGAACAGCTGGTGCCCCTGCTCGCCGACTCCCTCATGGGGAGAACCGAATTCGGGTCGTACCGCGTCGTCACCGCCGAACCGCTCCTCCTTGATCCCGCGGTAGGCGACTTCATCGCCGGCGTAGATGCTCGGCGTCCCGCCGGTGGTGAGCAGCACCACCAGGGCGTGCTCGACGTGGTCCGGATGGTCCAGCTTGCTGGCGATCCGGGTCACGTCGTGGTTGCCGATGAACGTCATCGGGACGAAGACGTCGAGGAACTCGTTGTGCCGCTTGAGCGCCCAGTCGAGTTCGTGCAGATTCGCGTCGTTGAGGCTGCTCCAGATCGCCTTCCACAGCTCGTACTGGGTGACGGAGTCGAAGCCCGAATCGCGCACCCGCGCGGCGTAGTCGCCGTGGATGACCTCGCCGACGAACCAGGCCTGCGGATGCCGTTCCCGCACGCGGGGCAGCACCTGGGCCCAGAACCGGTCGGGCACCGCGTAGGCGGCGTCGAGCCGCCAGCCGTCGGCGCCGCGCTCCAGCCAGTGACACATCACGTCGACGACGTAGTCGACGACCTCCGGCGTGCGGTGGTTCAGCGCGATGAGACCGCCGTGGCCCTCGAAGGTCGCGAACTCGTCGCCGCGTACCCGGAACCACGAGCGGTCGCCGCCGGCCAGCGCGTCGCGGTAGCGCGGGAAGTCGGTGCCCACATGATTGAACACGCCGTCGAGCAGGATGCGCAGGCCGCGCCCGCGGGCTTCGGCCACCAGGTGATCGAAGTCGGCGTCGTCACCGAGCCGACCGTCGATGCGGTAGTGGTCGGTGGTGTCGTAGCCGTGGGTCTGGGACGCGAACACCGGCCCCAGCGCCAGGCCGGAAGCGCCGAGTTCCAGCGCGTAGTCCAGCCAGTCGACGAGGCGGCGTAGCCGGTGGTCCTCGGGACGGGGCGGCGGATCGGCCGGGTGGGCACCGACGAAGCCCAGCGGATACACCTGCCACCACAGGGCGTGCTCGACCCAGTCCGGCTCACTCATCGACGAAACGCCCTCTCGTACAACGCTTTCATGGTCTCGGTCAGATCGGGCGCGGGCCCGTCGACCGGGACACCCGGCGCGACCGTCGTGATCGGCAGCGCCGCCACCGGCGGCTCGGGCGCGTCCCACTCACGCAGCCACTGCGTCAGCTGGGCTGAGGAGGCCGCGTAGACGATGCGGCCCAACCCCACCCAGGCGTGCGCGGCCGCGCACATCGGACAGTGCTCGCCGGAGGTGTAGACCGTCGAGGCCGCGCGCTGCTGCGGGCTCAGGTGTTCGACGGCCCACAGCGCGATCGCCAGCTCGGGATGGCGGGTGGCGTCCCCGCCGGCGACGTGGTTGTGATCCTCGAAGCGCACCACGCCGTCGGGGTCCACCAGCAGCGAGCCGAACGGCTCGTCACCGGAGTCCAGCGCCTGACGGGCCAGGTCCGCGCAGCGTCGCAGATGGTCGACGTCGGCGGCTCGGACAGGCACAGCGGCAGTCTACGCATCGAGCCGGCACGCACAGGACGCGCGGATCGGCACGTCGGCACGCGCGGCGGCCAGCTCCAGTTGCCTGCCGATGATGTCGGCCTCCGCGGTGCGGCCCAGCCGCGTCAGGCACTCGTGGTAGCCGTGCAGGCTCCACACATTGCCGGGATGCTGGCAGGAGCGCGCCAGCGTCGGATCCAGCCCGAGGTCGGCGGCGTAGACCTGCGCGGCCTCGGCGACGCGACCCTGCTCGAGCAGCAGCGCACCGTAGGCGTGGCGGGTGGGCTGCATCCATCCCCACGGCTCGTCGTACGGCAGACCGTCGTCGAGCGCGATCGCCTGTCGCAGGTGCTCGAAGGCCGCGTCGAAATCTCCTGCCCGGTAAGCGATCTCGCCGTCGAGCATGGCCGCCGCAACGGCGAGGATGTCCCGGCTGGTGTTGTTGAACAGGTAGCGGCTCTCCGGGATCTGGTCGTAGATCGCGGCGAAGGCCTCCCGCTCGGCGCGCGCTTCGGCGAGCCGTCCGGTGGCGGCGTACGCGACGCCGCGGCCGTAGTGGATGGTCGCCGCGGTGGTGCAGTAGAGCGCGGTGTCGTCGGGCAGCGGCGTGGCGATCAGGTCGTCCCAGCGGCCGAAGCGCACCAGCACGTGCACGCGCAGCGGGACGAACGCCTCCAGCCAGTCGGCCATCGGCGGCGAGGCGATGGCGAGCAGGTCGGGGGTCAGCTGCTCGGCGAGTTCGTCGGCGGCACGCAGTGCAGTCGCCGAGTTCCCTTCGAACATCGCCGAGTACACCACGAAGTGCAGATTGTGCGCCCGATAGAGCGAGTAGAAGTTGAGCGGCCCCGACCGCTCGACGAAACGCCGATCCGCCTGCACGGCAGCCCGATTCGCAACGACCGAGTCGTGGTAGTTACCGCACAGCACGTCGATGTGGCTGGGCATGTGCTGCAGGTGGCCGGCGTCGGGGACCAGCCCGCGCAGCAGGTCGGCGGCCGGCAGCGCCGCCTCCGGCGTGGTCGACATCTCCATGGTGTGCAGATACAGGTGCAGGATCCCGGGGTGGACGCGGCCGACCGGGGTGGCCAGGGCGTCGTCGAGGATGCGTTTGGCCTCCAGCACCCGCGATCCGGGCGCCGGTTCCCCGGTGCGGCTGTCCCACAGCGCCCAGGCGGTGATGTTGACCAGGGCGTCCGCGCTCAGGGCGGCCACGTCGACGTCGTCGGGGTGGCTGCGCGCCAGGGCGACCATCGCCTCGGCGTAGGCGGTGTGGCCGGCCTGCAGCGCGTCGGTGTCGCCGGGATCGTCGGTGGGGAACCGAGCGCTCAGCGCGTCGACGAGCCCGCGTTCGACCGCCGAGGCGCGCCCGCCGGCCGCGAGCGCGAGCTCGCTGCGGGCGCGGGCCACCGATGCGGCCAGGTCGACCGGATCGAAGGCCTCCCACGCCTTGTTGTAGTTCGGGCCGACGGCATAGGCGATGCCCCAGCGGGCGAGCGCGAAGTCAGGGTCGAGTGCGAGTGCGCGCTCGAAGCAGGCGATCGCCTCCTCGTGGTTGAAGGCGTAGGCCCACACCATGCCCCGGTCGAACCAGACCTGGGCCGCCGGCGACGGGCTGTCGGTCGGCCGATGGTAGGAGCCGAGGTCGTAGTACTGCTCGTCCAGCCCGGCGACGCCCGGCGATGCGCTCATACCCGGCACGATAATTCAGCCGCGCAGCGGTCGCGAGGACAACGGGCACGGGTGACACTGGTCGGCTGTCCTGGCTACGGTGACCCGCATGATCCGATGTGTGCGGTTGTGGACCGGGGACGACGAGGCGTCGCACGTTCAGATCGGGCGGCTCGACATGACGTCCGGGCGCAACGACGATCTGGTGTCGACGACGTTCGCGGCGACCGCGGTCACCGTGGAGGAGACCGCGGCCGGCGGCACGCTGGCCTGGCACACGGCGCCGGTCCGCCAGCTCGTCGTCACGCTGGCCGGAACGCTGCTGTTCGTCACCCGCGACGGCGAGCAGTTCCGGCTGGCGCCCGGCGATGTGCTGCTCGCCGAGGACACCACCGGATCAGGACACCAGTGGCGCCTCGAGGGCGCCGACCCGTGGCGGCGGATGTACATACGGCTCGACGCGGACGCGCAGGTGCCGTTCGTCGTCGACTGACCCAGTGGCCCGAGACGGGCCGCCTCCGCCGAATCACCGCTCGTTCACCGACGCGCCAGCAGGCCGCACGAACCATTGCTCGAGCCATCGGTCCAGCAGTGCGGCGTCGCCGGGCCCTCCCGCCGCGGCGAGGTAGCCGTCGGGGCGGACCAGCAGCCACCCCTCGGGAGCCAGTGCAGCCGCGTCGCGCACGCTTACCACACCGTCCCAGGCCCGTCCCACGTCGGCGACCGCGCGGACGCCAGAGAACAACGTCAAGCCCCCGAGGTCGAGGGCGTCGTACAGTCCGTCGACATCGGGCACGCGGTCACCGGCTCGCAGCCCCGCGAGGCCACCACCACCCTCGGCGAGCATGCCGTCGCGGTACCCGGCCGACACCTGGCCGAACATCGCCGCGGCGGCGTTCTGAACCGCGTTGCGCCCGAGCGCTTTCGGCGCCAGCCGGACCCGGAGGGCATGCACGAGGGGGTTCGTCGAGTTGAACACACGGGTGCCGATCTCGGTGAACCGCACCACCGTCCGGATCACCGGCAGGCGCTCGGGGGAGTAGGTGTCGAGCAGGGTCGCCCTGGCCCGCCCGTCGAGCACCATCGCCACCTTCCATGACAGGTTCACCATGTCCTGGATGCCGACGTTCATCCCCTGCCCGCCGGCCGGGCTGTGCACGTGCGCGGCGTCGCCGCCGAAGAACACGCGGCCCATCCGCATGGTCGGCACGTGCCTGCTGTTGATCCGGAACCGCGAACTCCAGTTGACGTCGTACAGGCGCGCGGGCACGCCGACGGTGCGGTCGTAGAGCTCCTGCATCTGGGTCACGGTCGGCTCGGAGTCGCCGACGAGGCGGCGGTCGGGGTCGGTGGCCATCATCCGGAACCGTCCGCGCCCCATCGGGAACACCGCGACGAAGCCGTGCCGCGCCAGGAAGATCGACACCTCGTCTTGAGGGAGGTCGCCGGCGATGTGCAGATCGGCCAGCACGTAGTCCTGCGGCAGGGTCCGGCCGGGGAAGGGCACGCCGAGCGCCTTGCGCAGCGCGCTGTGCGGGCCGTCCGCGGCGATCACGTACGACGCGTCGACAAGCTCGAGCCCGCCTTCGGTCCCGCGCAGCGTCACCGTCACGGTCTCTGCGCCGGGCCGCACCGAGGTCACCTCCACACCGCGCTCGACCTTGACGCCCTGTCGGGCGAGCTGCTCGGTGAGCAGCCGCTCGGTCTCGGACTGCGCGAGCATCAGGATGAAGTTGAATGTGCTGGGCATCCGGTGGAGTTCGATCGGCGCCAGCTTCCGGTCGCCGGTGTAGAGACCCGCCGCCCGGGCCCGGTTACCCAGTGCGAGCATCTCGTCACCGACGCCGCGGACCCGCAGCAGTTCCATCGTGCGCGCCTGGACGGCCAGGGCGCGCGACTCGGCCGACGGCCGCGCGGCGCGGTCCACGATGCGGACGTCGATGCCGAGGCGGGAGAGTTCGACGGCCGCGGTCAGACCCGTCGGCCCGGCGCCGACGATGAGCACGGGAACGGTCATGGGGACTCCTCGATGCAGTAAGTCAACAGTTGGTGACATCGACGATAGACCGATTGCCGACAATGTCAACAGTTGGTGACTTATGCTGTCGGCATGACCCGCGCCCGCAACGCCGACGCCACCCGCGCCGACATCCTGACCGCCGCCCGCAACCGCTTCGGCGCGGACGGCTTCGAGCGGACCACGCTGCGCGCGATCGCCGGCGACGTCGGAGTCGACCCGGCCCTGGTGATCCGGTACTTCGGCAGCAAGCAGCAGTTGTTCGCCGCCGCAGCGGATTTCACCCTGCACCTGCCGGACCTGACGACCATGCCACCCGACGAGATGGCCGCCGCGCTCCTCACCCGCTTCTTCGCGGTATGGGAGGCCGACACCACGTTCGTCGCGCTGCTGCGCGCCGCGATGACGAGCCCCGAGGCCGCGAACACCATGCGCTCGGTGTTCGCGACGCAGGTGGCTCCGACGGTCGCGGCGGTCGCGGCCGACCACGCGGCGTCGCGTGCGGCGATGATCGGCTCGCTGGTGATCGGGATGGCCACGGTCCGCTACGTGCTCGAAGCTCCTGCGGCGACGGCGATGTCGCACGACGAGCTCATCGGATGGGCGGCCCCGATGATCCGCTCCCTGCTGGTCGGTCCTGCCCCGGCGGGCTGAGTCAGCGCTGCGAGGTCGGCCAGGGCGTGCCGGCGATCACCGACAGATGCCGGGTGATCGCGGCGATCTCGCCGACCAGTACCCGTGCCGAACCCTCGTCGGACTCGTGCACCGGCACGGTACGACGCACCCGCTGGGCGGCCGCGGCCAATTCGACGGCGTCAACGGTCCACGGGTCGGTCGGCGTGGGCGGCTCGCCGCACAACGCCTCGACGAATTCGTCGACCGCGTGCAGGAACACCCGGTGCGAATCCGGGAACGGGTCGACGGGCAGGTTGTTCTCCAGGGTGGCGCACGAGCTCGTGATCGCGTTGAGCACACTGCGGTAGGAGCGCAACCAGTGCCGCTGCTCCCGGGACTCCAGCCGGGCCGCCCCGGCGGCGGCCTCGAACGCCGCCCGCGCCCGGAAGGTGCGCTCCCACGCCGCGGCACGGACGTCGGTGGCGGTGTCGAGCTCGTGCAGATACACCTTGATCACCGTGGCGGCGTAGTCGATCTCGGTCTTGAGCAGTTCGCCGGCCCGCTGCGCCAGCCGGGTCAGCGCGTCGTCGGGGAACACGACGTGGGCCAGCACCGCGAGGGCGCCGCCGATCAGCGTGCCGACCACGAGGTCACCGGGGCTCGCCACGGCGATCGGCCGGTCGATCGCGACGATCAGCGTGACCGCCGCGCCGGCGGCCGCCGCCCAGGCGAGGTAGCCGTAGCGGGCCGCGGCGTACACTGCGCCGACGCCCACGGCGGCCAGCACGCCGGTGACCATCGGACCTGGGCGGGCGATCAGGAGCACGGCCGAGGCGAGCACCGCGCCCGCCGCCACCCCCGCGGTGCGGCCCACGCACCGGGTGTAGGTGTGCGCCGTCTCGGGCCGCAGCACGATCAGCACGGTCAGCGCGATCCACGCCCCGTGGCCCACCGCGGTGTAGCGCTCGGCGGCGCACGCCGTGGCCACCGCGGCCCCCAGGCGCACCGCGTGCCGGAACACCGGGGAGTGCCGGTCGATCTCGGCGCGCAGATGGCTGACTGCGGCCCGGCCCGAAGTGCGCAGGTCGGGGCGCCGGACCCGCAGCGCGTCCGGCGAGGAGGGCACGAAGTCGCCGAGGCGCATCGCCGCCGCCTCGTGCAGGTGTGCCGAGAGTCGTTGCCCGGCAGCGATGTCGGCGGCGGGCAGGACGGCCACAGCGTCGTCGAGCCGGCGCAGCGCGGCGTCGGCCGCCTCCCGGGCGGCGCGGCGGTGGTCGGCCACCGCGGTCAGGGTGTCGGCCGCCGCGGTGAGGATCCCCGCGCTGTCGGCGGCGTCCGCGACATCGGTGAGTGCGGTCCCGATCCGTTCGGGCAGCAGATACCACCGGCGGTAGTCGGCCGGATGCCGCGTGGTGGGGCCGGTGGCGGTGGTGAACACCGCGCGCAACGCGATCATCGAATCCGCGTGCGCGAGGCCCCCGTCGCCGGACCGCCGGGCGAGCCGGGAGGCGTCGGCGGCCAGCGCGCGGTAGGCCGCGGTGAGCGCGTCGTGCTGCACGCGCCAGCGACGCGGCGGCCAGACGGCGATCACGACGGCCTGCAGCGCCCCCGCTCCCACGGCGAGGCCGGCCGTGCCGAGCGTCGAGGCCCACGTCGGCGCGACCGGCGCAGCCGCGACCATCAGTGCGCCCGCCGCGCTCGCGATGAGACCGGCGTGGCCGCCGAGCGCCCACGCCAGCGCGGCCGCGAAACACCACACCCCCGCCGCGGCGATGAAGACAGGGGAGTGGGCCGAGGTCAGGGCGCCGAGAAGCGCGCTGGCCCCCATCAGCGCCGCCACGAAGAGCACGCGCAGGATGCGTCCGCGCGGGCGGTCCTGCAGCGCGGCCGCGCCCGCGACGGCCCCCGCCCCGGCGACGGCGGTCGCTGACCCCGGCGGTCCCCAGGACACCGCGACCAGCACCGCGATCACGACGGCCACCAGGCTGCGCAGCACCGGCGCCGCCTCCGGCAGCACCGACCGCAACGCGGGGACCGTGTTCATCCGTCCATTCTGGCGCGGGGTTATGTTCGCCGAGTGGAGAAAGTGATCATGACCCTCCGTGGCGAACCCGGAGACGAGGCGTGGTGCACGCGGCTGCGCACCGACATCGCCCAGACGCTGCTCGACACCGGCGTCGCCGGCGTGGCCGTCAACGTGCGCGACGCCGCGGTCGGCGCCTCGCTGATGACACTGACCACCCTGGACCCGCCCGTGGTCGCTGTGGTGAGCCTGTGGACCCAGCAGTACTACGGCGCGCAGATCCGCACCGCGACAGACGTTCTCGCCGAGGTCTGCGACGAGCTCGCGGCCTACCTGGTCACCGAGTCGGTTCCGCTGCCCCCGCCGGCGACCGCGGCGGGGGACCGGACGCCCGGGCTGGCCAATGTCGCGCTGCTGCGCCGCCCCGCGGGGCTGGACGAGGCGACCTGGCTGACGCGCTGGCACCGGGATCACACGCAGGTGGCGATCGACACTCAGGCGACGTTCGGTTACGTCCAGAACACGGTGGTGCGCGCGCTCACCGACGGCGCGGCTCCCGTGTCGGCCATCGTCGAGGAGCTCTTCCCGATCGAGGCGACCACGGATCTGCACGCCTTCTTCGGTGCGGCCGACGACGACGATCTCGCCGACCGGATGACCCGCATGGTGGCGAGCACCGCGGCGTTCGGCGCCAACGAGAACGTCGACACCGTGCCGACGAGCCGGTACGTGCTGCGGGAGCCGTTCGTTACAGTGCAGCCGTGACACTGCAGATCAGCGACGACAACCGCGTCCGCACCCTGGTGCTCGACCGGCCCGAGGCGCTCAACGCCTTCAACGAGGAGCTCTACCTCGCCACGGCCGTCGCGCTGCGCGAGGCCGACGGGGACGCGGGTGTCGCGGTCGTCCTGCTCACCGGCGCGGGCCGCGCGTTCAGCGCGGGCAACGACCTCAAGGAGATGCAGACCCGCATCGCCGAGGGGTCCTACGCGTCGGGCAGTCACTTCTCGACGATGATCAGCGCGCTCACCGACCTGTCGAAGCCGTTGATCTGCGCGGTCAACGGCGTGGGGCTGGGCATCGGCGCCACCATCCTCGGCTACGCCGACCTGGTGTTCATGTCGTCGACGGCGCGGTTGAAGTGCCCGTTCACCAGCTTGGGCGTCGCCCCCGAGGCGGCGTCGTCGTTCCTGCTGCCGCAGCTGATCGGCCGGCAGAACGCGGCCTGGATGCTGCTGTCCTCGGAATGGGTCGACGCCGCCGAGGCGCACCGGATGGGTATCGCCTGGAAGGTCTGCGAACCCGACGACCTGCTGGCGCAGGCGCGCCACCACGCGAACATCCTTGCCGCACAGTCGATTCCCAGTCTCGTCGCGGTCAAGCGGGCCATCGTCGAGCCCTACCGGGCCGGCATCACCGCGGCGACCGAACACGAGAACGCCGCGTTCACCGAGCTGCTGGGCGGCGCCGCCAACGCAGCGGCCCTGGCCGCGTTCACCGGCGGAACGGCTAGCGACTGACCGAGGCGTCGCACTGCGCGAAGTGCGCCTCGATGATCGCCCGCAACGTCCGGCGGCACCGGCCGCAGTCCCCGCCCGCGCCGCACGCCTCGGCAATGTCCTTGGACGTCCGGGCGCCCTTGGCCACGACCTCGTCCACCACGTGACTCGTGGTTCCGGTGCACAGACAGACGAACATCGGCCGCTACTCCCGCCCGCCCACGCTCATCAGGTGCGCGAACCTGCCGACGAACTGGGTGGGGTAGGCGCCCATACCGGCGTGACTCATCCACTCCGCCGCCGCGTCGGGATGATCGATCCACTGCCGGGCGCTCGCCTCGTCGGCGATCTCCTGCAGGATCAGCACCTCGTGTCCGTCGTCGAGCGCGCGGTACACCCAGATCTTGCGCACGCCGCCGCCGGCGAACCGGTCCAGCCCGTCGTGCACCTTCTCCATCAGGGTCGGTACGTCGTCGACCGACGACATCACCCCGACCACGACGCGTCCGACGTGCCGCTCGAATCCGCCGCCCAGCAGGTCGATCTTCTCAACGACCTCACCGCAGAAGATCGGCGGGATGTCCTCGGCGCCCGAGATGTCGAACCATTCGAAGATGGCCGGCGAGCGCAGCACCTCGCGCAACGAGGCGGCCTGCCGGATCCCGATGGTCACGAGCACCCGCCGCGGTTCCCAGATGGACTCGTAGAGCACGACGTGGTGGGCGCCGATCGAGGAGAGTTCGTCGCGGTGCCGGCCCAGCCAGGTCCACATGTGCTCGACGTCGTCGACGCGGAAGTCGCACGCCAGGATGAATGAGTGCAGATCATGCTCACCCATCGGTCATCCTCGCCCGTCTGTCAGCCCTGAACAGTTAGCGCAGTCTATCCTTACCTGAGCGCGGCAGTCCAGGTCGGCGGACACAGTCACCATGATGCGCGTGCCGCCATGGCCGGTGCACTAGATTGAACGTGCTCAGCCCACAGCCCGTCCAGACGGTTCATCAGCGTTCGAGGAGCTAGCCATGCAAGGGGATCCCGAGGTTCTGAAGTTGCTCAACGAGCAGCTGACGAGCGAACTCACGGCGATCAACCAGTACTTCCTGCACTCCAAGATGCAGGACAATTGGGGCTTCACCGAACTGGCGGCGCACACCCGCAAGGAATCGTTCGAGGAGATGGTGCATGCGGAGAAGATCACCGACCGCATCCTGATCCTCGACGGGCTGCCGAACTACCAGCGGCTGTTCTCCCTGCGGGTCGGCCAGACCGTCCGCGAACAGTTCGAGGCCGATCTCGCGATCGAGCACGAGGTCGTGGCGCGACTGCGACCGGGCGTGATCATGTGCCGAGAGAAGGGCGACGCCACGTCGGCGAACCTCTTCGAGGAGATCCTGGCCGACGAGGAACTGCACATCGACTACCTCGAGACCCAACTCGAGCTGATGAACAAACTCGGTGAGGAGCTCTACCTCGCCCAGTGCGTGTCGCGCCCGCCGCAGTAGTCAACCGGCCCGGCCGGGAACTGGAACACGTTACAATCCGGCCATGAGCCGAATCGGGGACTTCGCCGACGACGACGTGACCGGCTTCGCGGTGACGTCACCGGAACTGGGCACCGCGATGGCGAAGTTCAGCCACGCGGTCTACGAGAAGAACCGGCTGCCGATGCGCACCCGGGAGGCGGCGCGCATCGTCATCGCCCTCGCCAACGAGTGCGTGACGTGCCAGAACACCCGTGACACCGAGGGCGAGGCCCACGGCATCACCGAAGAGTTCTACGACTACGCCGCCCAGTGGCGGACCTGGCCCGGCTACAGCGACGCCGAGCGCGTCGCCATGGAGTTCGCCCACCGGTTCGCCACCGATCACACCGGTCTGCGCGACGACGAGGACTTCTGGGCCCGCGCCAAGGAGCACTTCGACGATGCCCTGCTGACCGACCTCGCGATCTCGTGCGCGATGTGGGTGGGGATGGGCCGGATGCTGAGCACCCTCGACATCGGACAGGCCTGCAAGATCACGCTGTGAAGCGGATGGGCGGGCGGCACAATGGCCGGATGACCGCCAAACCGCTCGCCGCCGCGGCGATCGCCCAACTGGAGTCCGACGGAGTCGCCACCCTGATCGGCACCGTGGTCAACCCGGCCGGTCTCATTCACGCCAAGACGATCCCGCTGCGCCGCATGGGCTCGTTCGCCGATCCCGGGTTGGGCGCCAGCCCGGTCTGGCACGTGTTCACCATCGACCAGGCCGGCATCGTGTTCACCGCCGCCACCGGCGTCGTCGGCGATCAGCGCATCCGCATCGATCTGGGCGGACTGCGCATCCTCGGTGACGGATTGGCTTGGGCGCCGGGCGATTTCTTCGATCAGAACGGCGCGCCCGATCCGTTCTGCACCCGTGGCGCGTTGCGCCGCGTCGCGGACAGGCTCGCGGGCGCGGGACTCGAGGCGATGATGGGCCACGAGATCGAATTCGTGTTGGTCGGCCCCGACGGCAGTGCGCTGCCCAGCCACCTGTGGGCGCAGTACGGGCTTGCCGGGGTGCTCGAGTTCGAGGGGTTCGTCCGGGATGTCACGGCGGCCGCGACCGCCTCGGGGGTGGCCATCGAGCAGTTTCATCCCGAGTACGGCGCCAACCAGTTCGAGATCTCGCTGGCCCCGCAGAAGCCTGTCGCCGCTGCCGACTCCGTGACGCTGATGCGCATCATCATCGGCCGGGTGGCCCGCAAGTACGGCGTGCGGGTGAGCCTGTCACCGGTGCCGTTCGCGGGCAGCGTCGGTTCCGGTGCGCATCAACACTTCTCGTTGACACGCGAGGAGACCCCGGTGTTCTCCGGCGGCGACGGACCGGCAGGCATGACCGCCGAGGGTGCGTCGGCGGTGGCCGGGGTGCTCGCCGGCCTCGCCGACGCACAGGGTGTGCTCAGCGGATCGATCCTGTCCGGGCTGCGGATGCAGCCGGGCAGTTGGGCCGGGGCGTACGCGTGCTGGGGTACCGAGAACCGCGAGGCCGCGGTGCGGTTCCTGACCGCGGGGCCCGCGAACGTGCACGGCGCCAACGTCGAGGTCAAGATCATCGACCCGTCGGCCAATCCGTACCTGGCATCGGCGGCGATTCTCGGCCTGGCCCTCGACGGTGTCGAGCGGGGACTCGCGCTGCCCGACGAGGTGGCGGTGGACCCGTCGTCGCTGTCGGAGGACCAGCGTGCCGCGGCCGGCATCACCGTGCTGGGCACCGACCAGCGTGCGGTGCTCGACGCCCTCGCCGGTTCGGCGCTGATGCGCACGATCCTGGGTGATGCGGTGGTCGACGCCGTGGTCGGGGTGCGTCGCTACGAGCAGGAGAACTTCGCCGACCTGAGTCCCGAGCAGCTGGCCGCGAAGTTCCGCCTCGCCTGGAGCGTGTAGCCGGACCTTGACAACATACAACCGATCGGTTGTATGTTGTGAGGGTGATCGTCATCGACGAGGACCGGACCGACGCGCTGTTCCACGCGTTGGCCGACCGCACCCGGCGCGACATCCTGCGTCGGGTGATGGCGGGGGAGCACTCGGTCTCGGCGCTCGCGGCCGACTACGACATGAGTTTCGCGGCCGTGCAGAAGCACGTCGCGGTCCTCGACCGGGCCGGCCTGATCACCAAGCGGCGGCGCGGCCGTGAGCAACTGGCCAGCGGCGACGTGACCGCGGTCCGGTCGGTGGCGTCGCTGCTCGCCGAATTGGAGCAGGTGTGGCGCGGCCGGGTCGCGCGCATCGACGACCTCATCGCATCCGACAACATCCAGGAGGATTGACCATGCCCGTGACCGACGTCCACCACGACCTCGACAGCCGCACCCTGACCCTCGTCGCCCACTTCGCCGCACCCGTCGAGCGCATCTGGCAGATCTACGCCGATCCGCGCCAGCTCGAGAAGATCTGGGGGCCACCGGAATACCCCGCCACCGTGGTCGACCACGACCTGCGGCCCGGCGGCCGGGTGACCTACTACATGACCGGTCCCGACGGCGAGAAGTTCGCGGGCCTGTGGCACGTCACCGCCGTCGACGAGCCGAACAGCTTCGCCTTCGACGACGCGTTCGCCGATCTGGACTTCAACCCGAACCCGGATCTGCCGGTGGCCACAAGCGTCGTCACGTTCCAGCCCGACGACGGCGGGACCCGGGTGACCTGGGTGAGCACCTACGCCTCCGTCGAAGCACTCCAGAAGGTGCTCGACATGGGCATGATCGAGGGCGCCACGGCGGCCACCAACCAGATCGACGACCTGCTCGCGGCGTCCTAACGCACGCCGCGCAGCAGCCGGCCCGGCCGCGCGCCGGTGTCGGCGCCGTGCCGGCGCGTCACGATCCCGCTGACCACCGTGGCGTCGTAGCCCGTCGCGCCCTGGAGCAGACGGCGACCCCCGGCGGGGAGGTCGTGCACCATCCGCGGCACATCGAGCCGCAGCGCGTCCATGTCGATCACGTTCAGATCCGCCTTGCGGCCGGTGGCGATCACGCCGCGATCGGACAGCCCGAACAACGTTGCGGTGTCCAGGGTCTGCTTGCGCACCACGTACTCGAGGGAGAACTTCGGGCCGCGGTGGCGGTCGCGCGCCCAGTGGGTGAGCAGGAAGGTGGGGTAGGAGGCGTCACAGATCAGGCCGCAGTGGGCGCCGCCGTCGGAGAGCCCCGACACGGCGGCCGGGTGGGTCATCATCTCGTAGATCGCGTCGTGGTTGCCCTCGGCGTAGTTGAAGAACGGCAGCATCAGCATCGCGGTGCCGTCCGACTCGAGCATCAGGTCGTACATCGTCGCCAGCGGATCCTCGCCGCGGCGGGCGGCGATCGCGGCCACGGTCATGTCCGGTGTCGGTTCGTAGTCCGGCGGGTCGCCGATCGGGTAGATCTTGTCGACGCTGTACTGGATCAGCGCGTACAGGCCGTCGAACATCGGCACCGGCTGCGGCGGCAGGTCCGTCTCGGCGAGGATCGCCGCCCGGACCGCCGGATCCGCCAGTCGCGCAATGAGATCGGCGTGGCCGAGTTCGGCCTTGAGCTTCCGGTAGGTCGGCCGGTGGGTGAACGCGTGGTAGCCGGCGAAGCCGAACAGCATGCCGAACGGGCGGGCGGCGAACTGCGCGTAGACCTCGACGCCCCGGTCCAGCGCGGCGCCGGCCCGCTCGAGCTGGCGGCGCCACAGATCGGGCGCGCCGGCCGTCTGGATCATCGTGAACGACACCGGCCGCTCGATCTCGTCCGCCAGCGCGGTCATCCAGTCGAGCTCGCGCATCGTGGCCTCGGCCGGGCTCTCGCCGGCGGTCCCCTGCGGCGACACCTCGAACACGGCCTGCCCCCCGGCGGCCATCGCACGGCCCAGCCCGAACAGCTCGGCCTCCGCGGCGTAGGTGCCGGGCACCGGCTCGCCGTCGATGGCGCGGTGCGCCTCGGTGCGCGACGTCGAGAAGCCCAGCGCGCCCGCCTCGATCGCCTCGGTCACGATGCGGGCCATCGCCGCGATGTCGTCGGCGTCGGCCTCCTCGTTGCGGGCCCCGCGCTCGCCCATCGCGTAACCGCGGACCGCACCGTGCGCCACCTGCGTGCCGTAATCGACGGCCAGAGAACGCTTCTCGATGGCGTCGAGGTACTGGGAGAAGCTCTCCCACTCCCAGGTGATGCCCTCGGCCAGCGCGCTGCCGGGAATGTCCTCGACGCCCTCCATCAGCTCGAGGAGCCACTGCTCGCGGCCCGGCCGCACCGGCGCGAAACCCACCCCGCAGTTGCCGCTGACCACCGTGGTGACCCCGTGCAGGCTCGACGGCGCCAACGTGTCGTCCCAGCTGACCTGACCGTCGTAGTGGGTGTGCACGTCGACGAAACCCGGGGTGACGAACCGGCCCGTGGCGTCGATCTGCTCGGCGGCCTCGGTCGTGAGCCCCTCGTCGTCGCCGCTGCGCCGGCGCACCTCGACGATCCTGCCGTCCTTGACCCCGATGTCGGCGCGGAACCGCTCGGCGCCGGTGCCGTCGACGACCGTGCCGCCGGTGATCTTCAGATCGAGCATCGGGCTCTCCTCTACACGAGGCCGGTCGCGTCGAAGACCCACGACATGTCGGCGGTGGCGAAGTCTTCCATCCAGCTCGGCGGCGCGTGGTTGGCCAGCGCCCCCATTTCCCAGTAGTCCTTCCACAGCGTGATCCTGCCGTCGACCACCTTGTGCACCGTGACGAACTGCAGTACCGCGGATTCGCCTGTCGCCCAGTGCCATTCCTCGTGGTGCTCGTACATCACGTCGACGCCGTTGCTCACCATCAGGCCCGGGAAGTTCTCGTAGGACGCCAGCGGCTCCAGACCGATCTTGAGCCGCTTGACGATGTCGGTGGGGCCGCGGGCGGCCGCGGCGGGACCCACGGGCATGTCGAGGTAGATGCAGTCCTCGGAAAGATACGTCGTCAGCTGCTCCCAGTCGCGGGCCGACAGCGCCGCCCACATCCCCTCGACGATCTGCTCAGCCGACACGGGTCAGGACGTCTTCCTGGGCGGGCAGCGCGGGCGCCCGGTGGGCCGCGCGCAGGAACCGCCCGGTGCGGCGGGTGCCGACCAGCGCAGTGGGCACACCCTCACGGAACACCGCCCGGCCACCGACGAACACCGCGGTCACGGTGGCGTCGTTGCGGTTGACCATCCGCGACAGCCCGCCGTACTGGTCCACGGGCTCCTCGGCATAGTCGTCGAGCGAGCCGTCGAGGCGTTCGGGGTCGAGGACGACGACATCGGCACGGTCGCCCACGCGCAGATGCCCGGCGTCGATCCGGTACCAGTCGGCCAGTTCACCGGTGAGCCGGTGCACGGCCTGTTCGACGGTCATGAACGGTGTTCCGGCGCGGTCGGCGTCGCGCACGTGCCGCAGCAGACGCAACCCCATGTTGTAGAACGCCATGTTGCGCAGGTGGGCTCCGGCATCGGAGAACCCCATCTGCACGCCCGGGTCGCGGGCCAGCATCTTGAGCACCTCGGGGCGGTGGTTGGAGATCGTGGTGTGCCACCGCAGCGCGGTGCCGTGCTCGAGCACCAGGTCGAGGAACGCGTCGACCGGGTGCAGGCCGCCGCGGTCCCGGCCGACCTGACCGAACGACTTGCCGATCACCGAGGCGTCGGGGCAGTCGACGATCTCGGCGTCGAAGAAGTCGCGGTGCCACACCCGCATGCCGAACTTCGCGTCGTAGTCCTTGCGGAACCGGCGCCGGTAGGTCTCGTCGCGCAGCAGCGCGTTGCGCTCGACCTCGTCGCGCAGGTGCAGCGCCGCCGCGCCGGCCCCGAACTCCTCGAAGATCACCAGGTCGATGCCGTCGGCGTACACCTCGAACGGCACGGGCAGGTGCTGCCAGCGGAAGTCGCCGCCGAGGCGGTTGACCAGCTTGGCCAGCGGGCCCAGCACCTTGATCGCCACCGGATTGGACTTGACGTCGGCCGCCGAGAGCAGGCTGGTCTTGAGCGGGTTGCGCAGAAAGCCCACCGAACCGAAGGCCTGGGAGCCGATGTTGAGCGGGTTCTGGATGTCGGGTCCGGACTGCAGCACCCGACCGGACCGGCGCAGCAGCGACTTGAGCCGGCGCAGCTCACGGGGCTTGGCGTAGGTGGACGGCAACGTGCGTGACCGGCAGACCTCGCCGTCGAGCTTGTCGAAAAGCAGCTGCTGCGAGGACATTCCGACGAAGCCGGCACGCAGCGCTTCGGCGAGCATCCGCTCCATCTGCGCCTGCTCCGCTTTGGTCGGGCGTTCATCGGAGCGGGTGGCGCGGTCCAGACCCATGGTGGCGGCGCGCATGTCCGAGTGGCCGATGAACGCGGCGACGTTGGGGCCCAGCGGTCGGTCCTCGAGGGCGGCGATGTACTCCTCGCCGTTGGTCCACGTCTTGTGCCGGTCGATGGCGTCGATGACGTACTCGCGGGGGATCGCCTCGACCCGGCCGAAGATGTCGCCGGCGTCCTGACCGTTGACGTAGAGGGTGGACAGCGAGCAGGAGCCGAGCAGCACCGTGGTGACGCCGTGGCGCAGCGACTCGGCCAGCGCGGGGCCGCCGAGCACCTCGACGTCGTAGTGGGTGTGGATGTCGAGCATGCCGGGCAGCACCCATTTGCCGGACGCGTCGATCACCTCCGCGGCGTCGGCGTCGGCCAGGTCGTCGTCGGTGATGACCGCGACGTGGCCGCCCTTGATGCCGATCGTCCGGACGGCCGACGGGGCGCCGGTGCCGTCGAACCAGCGGCCGTTGCGGATGATCGTGTCGTAGCTCACAGCACTGCTCACGCCCCCATCGAACAGGTCGACACGACACGTGTCAACGAAATCGTGAACAGATCCCGCCGAGTGTCTACCCGAGCTCGCGCATAATCGGGGAGGTGACGCCGCTGCAGCGCTACATCGCCGAAGAGATCGCCACCGACCACGTCGACGGCCTGCTGTCCCGGCGGGAGGCGCTGCGCCGGTTGGCCCTGCTGGGAATGGGCGCGGCCAGTGCCTCGGCGTTGCTCGCGGCCTGCGCCGACAACAAACAGAACGACGCGTCGACGTCCGAGAGCCCGACACCGCCGCCCTCGTCGTCCGCGGCCAAGCCGGTGCCACCGGGGATGGCCGACGCGTTACCCACCGCGCCGGTGACGTGGGCCGGTCCGGCCGGGCAGTTGCAGGGCGCGTGGGCCGAGGCGCCCGACGCGCGGGGCGGGATTCTGGTCATCCACGAGAACAAGGGCCTCACCGACTGGGTCCGCTCGGTCGCGGGCCGGCTGGCCGGCGCCGGATACTCGAGCCTGGCCATCGACCTGCTCTCCGGCAACGGCGGCACGGCGACGTTCACCGATCCGGCCGCGGCGACGGCCGCGCTGGGCAACCGCCCGCCCGAGGCGATGGTCGCCGACCTGACCTCCGGTATCGCCGAGGTGCAGCGCCGCACCCCGGGACGCAAGGTCGCCGCGATCGGGTTCTGCATGGGCGGCGGCCTGGTGTGGCGGCTGCTCGACAGCGGGGTGCCGCAGCTGGCCGCGGCGTTCCCGTTCTACGGGCCCACCCCGGATGATCCCGACTTCTCGGGGTCGAAGGGTGTCGCCGTGCTCGGCTTCTACGGGGCGCTGGATCAGCGCGTCAACGCCACCGAACCCGCCGCCCGCGCGGCGCTCGAGAAAGCCGGCCTGGTGCACGAACTCGTCACCGAACCCGACGCCAACCACGCCTTCTTCAACGACACCGGCGACCGCTTCGACCAGGCCGCCGCCGACGACGCGTGGCGCCGGACGCTGGACTGGCTGACCGTGCACGTCGGCTGACCACCGCAGGCGAAGACGCCACCTGCTATTCGTCGACGCGCCGATCCGCCGTTGCCCCGCGCACACACGCACCCGCTGTGATGCAGCCATGCGGGTCGTGCAGGTGGCCAACTTCTACGGACCCCGGTCCGGCGGCCTGCGCACGGCGGTGGACCGGCTGGGCGCCGAGTACTGCGCGGCCGGACACAGCGTGTTCCTGATCGTGCCCGGCCGGCACCACGAGACCGCCACGCTGCCCACCGGCGTGATCCGCATCAGCCTGCCCGCCAGGCTGATCCCGCTCACCGGGGGATACCGCGCGGTGTCGCCGCGGCCCGTCACCGCGCTGCTCGAGCAGTTGGCCCCCGATGCGCTGGAGGTGTCCGACCGGCTCACGCTGCGCTCGCTGGGACCCTGGGGGCGCCGACACGGCGTGTCGACGGTGATGATCTCCCACGAGCGGCTCGACCGCCTCGTCGGCCAGGTCCTGCCGCGGCCGTGGGCGAGGACCGTCGCCGACGCCGCCAACCGGCGCACCGCCGCCGACTACGACGTGGTGGTCTGCACCACCGCGTTCGCCCGCGCGGAATTCGACCGGATCGGGGCGACCAATCTGCTCACGGTGCCGCTGGGCGTCGACCTCGACCAGTTCCACCCCCGCCGCCGGTCGACGGCGATGCGCGAACGGTGGGCCCGCCCCGGGCAGACGCTGCTGGTGCACTGCGGACGCCTCTCGGTGGAGAAGCACCCGCACCGCAGCATCGACACCGTTGCCGCCCTGCGGGATTCGGGGGTCGACGCACGGCTGGTGATGGTCGGCGAGGGACCGCTGCGGGCCCGGTTGCAGCGGCAGGCCGACGGACTGCCGGTCGACTTCACCGGATACATCGGCTGCCGCGACACGGTGGCGACGATTCTGGCCAGCGCCGACGTCGCGCTGGCCCCGGGACCGCACGAGACGTTCGGGCTGGCGGCGCTGGAGGCCCTGGCGTGCGGCACCCCCGCGGTGGTGTCCCGGACGTCCGCACTGGCCGAGATCCTCACCCGCGACAGCGGCGCGACCGCCGACAACGACCCGAGGGCCATCGCCCACGCCGTCACGACGGTGATGAGCCGGCCCGAGAATCACCGGCGCCGCAGCGCGCGCCGCCGGGCCGAGCAGTTCACCTGGCCGCGCTCGGCCGCCGGGATGCTCAGGGCGCTGCGCGTCCAATAGCCGGTGCGGCGGCACCGCCGTGCCCTACGATCCACCCATGTTCCGCACGTTCGCCGTGGTCTCGGCCGCCGCGCTCGCACTCGGCGCGACAGCCGCGGTCGCCGGTGCGCAACCGGCACCGTCGACCTGTCAGTACGAGTTGTCGCCGCCGAGCGTCGTGAACGTCTCGGGCACCGACGTCGTCACGGCCACGGTCACCCCACGGGCCTGCGACGGCGCCGTCACCTTCCAGACCGTCGCGTGCATCCAGATGGCCGGCGCCTCCGATGCCGGCACCTGTGCCCGCGGGGCGGGGATCCTGCCCGCGCAGGTCTTCTTCCAGCCGTACCGTCCGGGCGCCGTCTACACCTCGACCGGACGCGGTTGCGCGTCGGCAGGCAATCCACCGCAGGCGTCCTGCCAACAGTCCGGCCCGCTCACCGCCACGCTGTGAGCGGCGCGGTTTAGCCCCGCAGGCACTCGGGCATCCGACGATTCACGGGCTCGTCAATCACGACCGGCCCCCGTCGTCGAGGAGCCGGCATGGACAACAACACCGTCGTCTGGATCGTGGTCGCCATCGTCGCGATCATCGTCATCGCATTGATCGCGTTCGCGGCCCGCAAGGCCAACCACCGCCGTCGCGCGCAGGAGGCCGACCGCATCCGGGAAGAGGTCGATCACGACCACCAGCGGGTGCAGCGCCAGGCCTCGCTGGTCGAGGAGACCGAGGCGAAGGCGCGCGCCGCGAAAGCCGAGGCCGACGCCAAAGCCGCCGAGGCGGCCCGACTCGCCGACACCGCGGCCGGTCGCCGTGACGCGCTCACCAGCGCACAGCAGCACATCGACTCCCGCCGCGAGCACGCCGACAAGCTCGACCCGCGGGTGGATCACCGGGCCGACCGCGCCGACACCGACGGCGACGGCGTCCGCGACGATCGTCGCGACGAGAGTCACCGGGTCGCGCCGGGGGACGCGCAGACGATCCGCCCCGACGTCACGCGGCGCTAACCGGCCGGCGGCGTCCACGCGACGGGCAGTCGCTTGATGCCGTGGATGAACGCCGAATGCAGCCGATCGGGCTCCTCGACCGCGCGCAGGTCGGGGACCCGGCGGTGCAGTTCCTCGAACGCCACCGTGATCTCGCGGCGGGCCAGGTTCGCGCCGAGGCAGAAATGGGCCCCGCCGCCGCCGAACCCGACGTGCGGATTGGGGTGGCGGCGCACATCGAATGTCCACGGATCGGCGAACTTCGACTCGTCGCGGTTGGCCGATCCGTACCACAGCGTCAGCTTGTCCCCGGCCGCGATGCGCACCCCGCTCAACTCGACATCACGGGTGGCCGTGCGCCGCATGTAGGCCACCGGTGAGGCCCAGCGCACGATCTCCTCGACCGCCGTCGGCGCGATCGCGGCGTAGTCCGCCCACCACAGGTCGCGCTGCTCGGGGTAGCGGCTGAGTGCCAGGACGCCGTGGCTGATCGCGTTACGGGTGGTCTCGTTGCCCGCGACCACCAGCAGGATGAAGAACGAGGCGACCTCGGCGGAGGTGAGTCGCTCGCCGTCGAGTTCGGCGGCCACCAGCGCGGTGGTGAGGTCCTCGCCGGGATGCTCGCGCCGGTCGTCGGCCAACGCGGTCGCATAGGCGCCGATCGCCATCGCGACGGAGACGAACTCGTCGAAGTCGGTGGCGATGTCGGGGTCGCCGAACCCGAGGATGACGTTGGTCCAGTGGAAGATCTTCTTATGGTCGGCCTCCGGGATGCCCATCATGTCGCAGATGATCTGCAGCGGCAGCGGGCCGGCCAGTTCGGCGACGATGTCGGCGCGCCCGTCAGGGTGCCGGGTCACCATGTCGTCGACCAACCGCCCCGCCCGGGCACGCACCGAATCCTCGATCAGCGCAAGCACTCTGGGGGTGAAGGCGCTGCGCACGATATTGCGCAACCGGGTGTGACGGGGGTCGTCCATCGCGATCATCGACCCGAAATACTCTGCGAGCTCCGGGGATTGGTCACCGATCACGATGCCCAGCGCCGAGCTGAACAACTCGGGATGTCTACTGGCGTAGAAGACGTCGTCGTAGCGCGTCAGCGCCCAGTGCCCGGCCACCTCGGCCTCGCCGTCGGGAACGATCGCCTCGTGGAAGCTGATCGGGGCCTCACGGCGCAGCGTGGCGAACGCTCCGTCGCGGACGTCGTCGTCGAGTCCCCAGAAATCCCACGAGCCCAGGTCGACGTCGGCGAGCGCGACGTCGGGCGGGGGAGTTCCGTTCACCCGGGTCAGGTCACCGAGTTCCAGGCTGCTCATGCGCTCCGAGCGTAGCGTCAGGGCCGCGCCTCATGGCCTTTTCGGCCGTGTGTGCGCCGGTCCTCTTTCATCCGCGCCTCGTGCAGGTGCCGTTCGCCGCCCACCAACTCATCGCGCACCCGTTGCTCGTGTTCGCGGATCACCGTCCAGTAGGTGTCCTCGAACTCCTCGATGATCTGGAAGGTCCACCGGCCCTCGAGGACGTTGCGGCCCACCACCTCGGTCTCCAGCCGCTCGGCGACCGCGTCGTTGCCGGCCTCGCGTAATGCATCGCACGCCTCACCGAGCAGGAGATCGGCCCGGCCCATCAACTGGTGGAACGAATACAGATGTCCCCGAGCGCGTTCCACCCACTCCAGCGCCTCGGTCACCTTGCCGACGGCATCGACCGTGGCATCACTTGCGTCAGTCACGCCAGGCAGATACCCGCTCTATTGCTCGACTACCGCCTTGATTCTGTCCAGTGTCTTACGCATGTCGCGCAGGTTGCGGCGCCGACGCAGCTGCCCGCCGAACAACGAATACACGGCCAGCACCGGGTTCTGCTCCAGGCGGAACGACTCGGTGACGTCGGTGCCCGAGGCGGTCGGCTCGAGGCGGTAGTGCCAGTTGTTCACCACGCGGTCGCCGGCGAGCACCGCGAAGCCGAACTCGCGGCCCGGCTCGCACGCGGTCACCCGGCACGTCGTCCAGTACACCGGCCCGATCTCGTTGCGCCGGACGTGACCGCGGAAGCGGGCACCCAGGGCGGGCCCTGTCGCACCGTCGAGCCATTCGGCCTCGAACGTCTCCGGCGAGAACTTCCCGGTGTTGCGGACGTCGGCGATCAGATCCCAGATCTTCTCGGCCGGCGCCGCCATCGACACCGTCACCGAGCCCTGCATCGCGCCCACCCCCGATCAGCGATCGAAGTCGGCGTCGTCGTCGGGAACCTCGATCGCCTGCTCGATCAGGTCGGCCTCGTTGGCCTCGACCTCGCGGTCACCGGAGACCCGCTCCGCGTCGCGCCAGGTGTCGTCCTCGGCACCGTCGGCGGTGGCCGGGGTGAGTTGTTCGACCACGTCGGCCTCGGCGGCGTCGGGCAGCGGGTCGCGGTCGGGTGTGGTCATCAGGCGGTGCCTCCGAGAGTCGGGGGAGCGGTGCCTCCACGATAGTTCGCCGGTCTGCGCCGCCCCAGCCGGGCGCCCGGCGATTCACGCCTGCCGAGGGCACTCGGGTACTGTGCGTACAACTGTGCTCCGACGAGACAGGCCCTACAAAACCGCGCGGGGCCGCCCATCGACCAGCCCCCAGATCCAAAGGCCAGTGATTTGCCAGACACCAGTAACGGGACCCGAGATCTGACACCGCATTTCGAGGACGTCCAGTCGCACTACGACCTCTCGGACGACTTCTACCGGCTGTTCCTCGACCCCACCCAGACCTACAGCTGCGCGTACTTCGAGCGTGACGACATGACCCTCGAAGAGGCCCAGCTGGCCAAGATCGACCTCTCGCTGGGCAAGCTCGGTCTCGAGCCCGGGATGACGCTGCTCGACGTGGGCTGCGGCTGGGGCGCCACCATCAAGCGCGCCGTCGAGAAGTACGACGTGAACGTCGTCGGCCTCACGCTGAGCCGCAACCAGCAGGCCCACGTGCAGACCGTGCTCGACGGCCTGGACAGTCCGCGCAGCAAGCGCGTGCTGCTGCAGGGCTGGGAGCAGTTCCACGAGCCCGTCGACCGGATCGTGTCGATCGGCGCGTTCGAGCACTTCGGCCGCGACCGCTATGACGACTTCTTCAGCAGGGCCTACGAGGTGCTGCCCGCCGACGGCGTGATGATGCTGCACACCATCGTCAAGCCCGACGACGAGGAGTTCGCCGCGCGGAACCTGCCGGTCACGATGACCAAGATCAGGTTCTTCAAATTCATCATGGACGAGATCTTCCCCGGCGGTGATCTGCCGCAGCCGGTCAAGGTCAAGACGCACGCGACCAAGGCCGGGTTCGGAGTCGGGCTGGTCCAGCCGCTGCGGCTGCACTACGCGCGCACCCTCGATCTGTGGGCCGCCGCGCTGGAGGCCAACAAGGACCAGGCCATCGCGATCCAGTCCGAAGAGGTCTACGAGCGGTACATGAAGTACCTGACCGGCTGCGCCGACCTGTTCCGCGACGGCTACACCGACATCTGCCAGTTCACGCTCACGAAGGGCTGAGGTAGGACCGAGCCGGCTGGCCCGGTTCCCCGCCGGCGGCGTCCCGCCGCCGTGCCGCCATGCCCGCGAGGGCCTCGAACACCACCCGGTGCGCGGCGTTGACCGTCAGTTCGGCGTGGTCGTAGGCGGGGGCCACCTCGACGACGTCGACGCCGGCCACATCGTGCTCGTAGCAGAGCTGACGCACCATCCGCAGCAGGTCGGCGCTGGTGATGCCGCCGGGCTCCGGAGTTCCGGTGCCGGGGGCGTGGGCGGGGTCGAGCACGTCGATGTCGACCGACACGTACAGCTTGTCGGCCTTGGCCAGCGCCTCGCCGACCGCGTCCGCCATCACGGCCTTGAACCCGCGCTCCCAGATCTCCTGCATCGTGTGCCAGGTCATCTTCTGCTCTTGCATCCACTCGAAGGTGTCCTGCGGGGGCCAGTAGCCGCGCAGTCCGACCTGGACGAAGTGGGAGCCGGGCACCGCGCCCGACTCGATGAGCCGGCGCATCGGGGTGCCGTGGCTGGCCAGGTTGCCCTCGATCTCGTCGGCGGTGTCGGCGTGCGCGTCGAAGTGCACGATGCCGACGTTGCCGTAGCCGTGCACGTCGGCGACCGCGGTGGCCGCGGGCCACGTGATCGAGTGGTCGCCGCCCAGGATCACCGGGACGATGCCGCGACTGGCGATCGCCGCGACGCGGTCCTTGATGTTCGCGTGCGACACCTCGGTCTGCCCGTGCGGGCAGTAGGCGTCACCGAAGTCGACGACCTCGAGCCAGTCGAAGATCTCCAGGCCCAGGTCCATGTGGTACGTGCCGGGTTCGTAGGCGGTGGCGCGGATCGCCCGCGGGCCGAACCGCGCACCCGGGCGGTTGGTGGTCGCGATGTCGAACGGGGCGCCGACGATCGCCACGTCGGGTTTCCACGAGTCGAGCTGCTCGGTCTCGGTCAGGAACGGCCGGTGGCCGAACGACGCCATTCCCGCGTAGGCGAGCTCGAGCTGCTCCGCCATGCCGGGCGGCAGTTCCCGGTGGTGTCCGTGATCGTGGCCCATGCGTGCACACCGTACCGGTCAAGGGGCGCCCGTACGGGTCAACGCCCGACGCAGGAAGTCGGGGACCGGCCGCTTGGCCCAATCCTCGGTCGACACCACGACATAGGTGTTCTCGCCGCGTACGGCGATCTGTTCGGAGCCGTCGGCGACTCCCCGCCGCACCGCGAAGGCGAGGGTGAAGCTGGTGGTGCCGACCCGCGTGCACGCGGCGCTCACCCGCACGGTGTCGCGCCACCGCACCGGCGCGGCGAAGTCGATCTCGCTGTGCACGACCTGGAAGTCGTACCCGCCGGCCATCAGGTCGGGGTAGGCCACCCCGCAGTGGTCGAGCAGACCGGTGCATGCCTCGTCGAACCAGGTGAGGTAATGGCCGTTGAACACCACGCCCTGCTGATCGACCTCGGCGTAGCGGGGCACCACCGGCATCGAGAACTCGCTCATCTCGACGACCCTAGGGTGAGGCAGACTCGGGCCATGCAGCTCGTCACGATCGACGACGTCCGTTCGGCGGCGCACCGCATCCGCGGCCGGGTGGTGCGCACCCCCCTCGTGCCCGCGACGTGGGGGGACCGCGACCGGCCGCTGTGGATCAAGCCCGAGAGCCTGCAGGCCATCGGCGCGTTCAAGGTGCGCGGCGCGTTCAGCGCGCTCACCGCCCTGGCGGGCCCCGTCGAGGACGTGGTGGCCTACTCCAGCGGCAACCACGCCCAGGCGGTCGCCTACGCCGCGGCCGCCTTCGGGCTGCGGGCGCACATCGTGATGCCGGAGGAGACGCCGGAGGTGAAGGTCGCCGCGACCCGCACGCTCGGCGCCCGGGTGGTGCTGTGCGGGGCCGGGCAGCGCGAGATGGTCGCCGCCGAGGTCGCCGCGGAGACCGGCGGCGTGATGATCCCGCCGTTCGACCACCGTGAGGTGATCGCCGGCCAGGGCACGATCGGCCTGGAGATCGCCGAGGACCTGCCGGAGGTCCGCACGGTGCTGGTCCCGGTCAGCGGCGGCGGCCTGGCCTCGGGCGTGGGGGTGGCGATCAGGGCGCTGTGTCCGCAGGCTGCGGTGTTCGGCGTCGAGCCCGCACTGGCCGCCGACACCGCCGAGGGGCTGCGGGCGGGCCGGCGCGCGGACTGGCCGATCACGCAGCGCAACCGCACCATCGCCGACGGGCTACGCTCGCAGCCGTCCGACCTGACGTTCGCGCATCTGCAGCAGGTGCTCGACGGCGTGCTCACCGTGACCGAAGACGAAATCCGCTCAGCCGTCAGGGAATTCGCACTCCTCGGGCATCTGGTCAGTGAACCCAGCGGGGCCGTGGCGCTGGCGGCCTACCGGCAGGGCGGCACCCCGCCCGGTCCGACCGCGGTGATCCTGTCGGGCGGCAACATCGAGCCATCGCTGCTGGCGCAGATTCTCGCGGGCTGACCATTTGACGGGTGTGCAATACCACGGGCGGTGCGGGTAAGGTCCACCCGGACATCGCGTCACGGGTCCGCCGACGGACCGCGGACGCGCGAAGGAGTGTTTTCGTGGACGCAGTGCTCGGCCTGTCGGTGACGTCATCGGCCGTCGGTCTGGTCCTGGTCGAGGGGCAGGACACCGACAGCGCCGCGATGGACGGCGCCGGATTCGAGGTGGCGACCTCACAGCAGGCCGCCGACGCGGTGCGGCGCACCGAGGCCATCGCCGCCCAGCGCGGCCGGCGGGTGCAGTCCATCGGCGTGACGTGGAGCGACGACGCGCACACCGAGGCGTCCCTGCTGCTGAAGTCGCTCAGCGACTCCGGCTTCGACAACATCGTGCCGGTGCGGCTCTCCGAGGCCACCGACGCGCTGGCCCGCGGGATCGGCGAGGTGATGGGCTACCACACCACCGCGGTGTGCGTGGTCGAGCCCGGCCAGCTCATCGCGCTGATCGTCACCCCCGACGACGGCGCCGTGCAGACCGCGGTGAACAGCACCGTCGTCACGGAGGATGACCTGATCGGCTGGCTGAGCGCGGTGTTCACCCGGGCCGACTGGGAGCCCGAGGCGTTGGTCCTCGTCGGCTCGGTCGAGGACCTCGACGGGCTGGTGCCGGTGCTCGAGGACGCACTCGCCGTGCCCGTGTTCTCGCCCGCCGAGGCGCAACTGGCGCTGGCCCGGGGGGCGGCGCTGGCGTGCGCGCCCGCAGGCGGAGACCTGTGGGCGGGCGACGACGCGGTCCCGCCGAGCCCGCGGCGCGCGAACGAGCGTTTCCGCAGAACCGCCCCGGCCGCCCTGCTGGCCGCCGGCGTCGTGGCTTTCGTCGCCTCGGTGTCGGCTGCGCTCGGCCTGCAGTTCGTTCCCGACCGGCCGGCCCCGCCGGTCCGGCCTGCCGCCGAGACCTCCGCGCCCGCACCGGTGTCGAACCCCGCGCCACCGCCCCCCGCGCCCGTCGCACCGCCGCCGCCCGTGGTCGAGGAGGAACCGGTGGTCGAGGAGCCGGCGCCGGACCCCGTGCCGGTCGAGGAGGCGCCTGCCCCCGACCCCGCGCCGGTCGAGGGTGTCGACACCCTGCCGCCCCCGGACGCCGTGGCTCCGCCGGTGGTACCGCCCGCACCGGAGGTCGTGCCCCCGCCGGTGCCCGAGGAGCGGCCCGGCATCCTGCAGCGGATCCGCGACCGCCTGTCGGGCGTGGGGCAGAACGAGCCGCCGCCCGCGGTCGCACCGCCCCCGGTGCCGCCCGTCCTACCCTGACGGGGTGACCACGCGCCTCGTCCTGCGCCTCGGCATCGTGGCGGCCGTCGCCGCCGCCCTCCTGATCGTCGGCGTGACGTCCGAGCGCGGCCTGTGGTGGCGGCTGCTGACGTTCACCTACCAGGCCAACCTGCTGGCCGCCGCCTACTACCTGTGGACGTTGATCTGGCCGCGAGCCGACGCGCGCGCCGGCCTGCGCGGCGCCGTGGTGCTCTACGTCGTGATGGCGGGCCTGGTGTGGAACCTGTTCCTGACCGGCCACAGCATGGGTTACACGGTCGCCAATCTGCTGCTGCACGTCGTCGTGCCGGTGCTGGCGCTGGGCGACTGGGTGCTGGTGGGCCGCGGCGAGGCCCGGGTGCCGGCCCGGTTGGCGTGGTGGCAGCCCGTGGCCTGGCTGGTGTTCCCGGCGGCCTACCTGGCGCTGGCCCTGCTGGTGCTCAACGACGCGGGTCGGCGCGCGCCGTACTTCTTTCTCGACCCGGACAGCGTCGGGCCCGTTGCGGTGGCGGTCAACGTCGCCGGGCTCGCCGCGGGGGTGCTGGCGTTGGGCTACGCGTTGGTGGGCGTCGGAGCGGTGAAACGTTCCGACATGTGACCGCGATAGCCGTTCCACAGGGGGAAACCCCACGATTACCTAGGATGGCACCGTGGCGAGCGCCTCACGTGAACAGAATCGTCCCCGCACGTCGGTCACCCGACGGGTGGCCTCCGTGCTCGGATCGGTGGTCGTGCTGACCGGCATGTCCGGTCTCTGCGCTGGACCGGCGGCCCTCGGCGCGGTCGACACCGCGCTGCCGTCGACCATCAGCGCCATCTCCCCGGCGCCGGGTCAGACCGTCGGCGTCGCTCATCCGGTGACGGTCACCTTCACCTCCCCGGTGCCGGACCGGCACGCCGCCGAGGGATCCCTCGCGGTGCGGCCCGCCGGCAGCGCCGAACCCGCCGACGGCACCTTCTCCTGGCTCGACGACCGGACCGTCGAGTGGACGCCCGCGACGTTCTTCCCGGCGCACGCGCCCATCGACGTCTCGGTCGGCGGCTTCGCCACCAGCTTCGAGACCGGTTCGTCGGTGGTCGGCGTCGCCGACCTCGACGCCCACACGTTCACCGTGAGCATCGACGGCGTCGTCGCCCGCGAGATGCCCGCGTCGATGGGCAAGCCGAAGCATCCGACGCCCATCGGCCAGTTCACCGCGCTGGAGAAGCAGAAGTCCGTGGTGATGGACTCGCGGACCATCGGCATCCCGCTGTCGGACCCCGAGGGCTACAAACTGACCGTCGCCGACGCCGTGCGCGTGACCTGGGGCGGTGTCTACGTGCACTCGGCGCCGTGGTCGGTGGGGTCGCAGGGGTACGCCAACGTCAGCCACGGCTGCATCAACCTCAGCCCCGACAACGCCGCGTGGTACTACGACACCGTGAGCGTCGGCGACCCGATCGTCGTGCAGGCGTAGCCAGCGCACCGAGGTCACCGCTTCGTCAGATTCTCCGGCCGCCGGCCGGGTACGCCTCCGGTATCGAACGGAGGCGCGACGATGTACGACGACGCACACGAGACAGCCACCCTGGCCGACGTCTCCCAGATCGGGGATTCACCCCTGCTGAGGGTGATGAGCGGTGAGCAGGTCAGCGTCGAGGCGCACGATCGCCTTGTCGCGATCGCGCACTACGAAGAAGGCCTCGACTAGCAGTTGGTCTGGATGCGGAACTTCGCGGTGGCCGCGTCGCTCGGCTTGGCGGTGAAATTGCCGTCCGCGGTCCCCGTGATGGTGTAGCGCCCCTGGTTGCCGGTCACCTCGGCGTCGCCGATGTTGCCCGCCCAGAAGTTGCCGGAGAACCCGCTTAGATCCCGGAACTCGACGGATTTGGCGGTGGCCGGCCCGTCCATGGCGAGCACGGCGGTGAATCCCTTCTCCTTCTCCGGGGTCTGGATGTACCAGGTGAACCCGGTCTGGCGGCACGTCACGGGAAGCGCCCCTCCGGCGTCGTTGCCGTCGATCGTGACGGTGGCGGTGGTGCCGCCCAGCGCCGGTTCGGGCGACGAGCATCCGGCCGCACCGAGGACGACGACGCCGCCCGCCACGGCCGCCATGAGGTGTCGAGTCTCCATGGCGCCCGACTCTATTCGCTCCCGTGACGAAGTCTTGCGATTACCCGCTATTCGGGTTCGCCCGCGTCACCGCAGTGCGGCCGCCGTCGCGTCGTCGGCGGGCAGGAACGCCTCGATGCTCAGCTCGGCGGCGGTGAGATCGAGCGCGGTGCCGAACGTGGTCACCATCGACAGGAAGCGCAGTTCGACGCCGTCGGGCGTCACGAGTTCCAGCGGGACGGCCACCCCGCCCAGGTCCGTGCGCGCGTATCCACCGGGGTAGCCGTCGAGCTCGTCGAGCAGGGCCGCGAGTTCGCCGGAGTCGTCGGCGGCCGCCTCGCGACGCACCCGCTCGACGAGATGCGACCGCCACTGGGCGAGGTTGCGGATACGCGGGGCCAGGCCGTCGGGGTGTAGCGCGATGCGCAGGGCGTTGGGTCGCTCGAGCAGATGCGGCGCGACACCGGCGAGCAGCACGCCCGCCCCGGCGTTCGCGTTCACCAGATCCCACGTCCGGTCGACCACCACGCAGGGGTAGGGGTCGTAGGCGTCGAGCACGCGCGCGACACCGGCCTGCACGGCGGCCATGTCGGGGGCCTCGAGCGGTCGCTCGGCGTAGGCCGGCGCGAACCCGGCGGCGACGAGCATGCGGTTGAGGTCGCGGCGCGGGACATCGAGAACCCCGGCCAGCCGCAGCACCATCGCCCGGCTCGGAGCGGCGCGGCCGGTCTCGACGAAGCTGACGTGCCGGGCCGACACCCCGGCTTCCAACGCGAGGTCGAGCTGGCTGAGCCGGCGTCGTGCCCGCCAGCGCCGCACCATCGCCCCGATCGTCGTCGGCGGCACCTCCTGCACGGTCATCGCCTCAGTGTCATCGCCGACGGTCCGAGAAGCCACTACCTGTCAGGTAATTGCGACGCCTACGTCGGCCGGGCAGCGTGGAGGCATGGCAGGGATTCCGAGGTGGTTGCGCGTGGTGCTGATCTGTGACCGCGCCGGTTCGTCGTGGTACGTCGGCACCGGCTTCTTCTTCGCCCCGGTATTGGCGATCGTGTCGCCGTGGCCGACGCTGACCGCGGTGCTGTGGGTGGTGATCGGGCTGGCCGGGCTGTGGCTGGGTCTGCTGGGCGTGGCGATGGCGACCGGGCTGGCGATGGTGCTGCGCGGGGGCGGCGAGATCGGGGAGGACTACTGGCGCTCGATCATCGACTATCCGGCCGGCTGAGCAACTGCCGACGCAGCGTGCTGGCCAGCCATCGCTCGAAGCGGCGACGGGACCAGCCGCGGGCGCCCACCAGACGGCGGTGCAGCACCGGCTCGGTGAACAGTGCGGCCACGTCGATCGCCTCGGATCGGGACAGGTCGGCCCGCAGGCCGCCCAACCCCGCGACCGCCCCGACGATCGCCCTTGCGCCCTCGCGCCGTTGGGCACTCACCTGCTCGAACAGCGCGCGGGCCGCCTCGTCCGACGCGGCGGCGCACTCGAGCGCGGCGAACAATCCGTCGACCCGCGCGTCGATGTCGGTGAGCACCGCGGCCCACCCGTCGAGCACCGCGCCCGGGTGCGGCAGTTCCAGCAGCGCGACCACCTCCGGCCGGGCCGCCAGGGGAACCGGCGCATCGTCCCCCGCGACGGCCCAGTCCAGGGCCAGCCCCAGCAGTTCGGTCTTGCCGCCGACCGTGGCGAAGACGGTCTTGCGGCTCACCCCGGCGGCCTCGGCGATCGCGTCGACGGAGGTCCCGGCGAATCCCGACGCGACGAACAGATCCGCTGCGGCGCCGACGATTCGGCGCCGGGTGGCCTGCGCCTGAGCGGTGCGCAGCGGCGACGCGTAGCCGCGCTTGACAGAATCCGACATTCAAGTGACCCTTAGTGTGTTCATTACACTACAAGTTACCTGAAATGAGGCGGGATGACCATCGTCGTCGTCGGTGCCGGACCGACGGGTCTGTTCACCGCCATCGCACTGGCTCGTCGCGGCCACGACGTGACCGTCGTCGACCGCGACCCCGGTCCGGTGGGCGACGCTCCGTGGCGGCGCCGAGGGGTGATGCAGTTCGCCCACGCGCACACCTTCCGCGGACCGGTGGTCGACGCGCTGCAGACCGAGATCCCTGACGCCGTCGCCCTGCTCCGGCAGGCCGGCGCGACGGTCGCGGCCGCCGACGACGGCACCGCCATCGCTCTGCGCTGCCGCCGCGAGGTCTTCGAGCGCGTGCTGCGACAGGTCGCGGCGGGCCGGCACGGGTTGACGATGGTCACCGGACACGTCGACGGCGTGATCCGCAACGGGAACCGGGCGGTCGGCGTGCGCGTGCACGGCACGCGGGTGCCGGCCGATCTGGTGATCGACGCCTCCGGACGCGCGGGCCGGATCACGCGGGAGACCGGGGCCGCCGGGCTGAGCGCCCCGTGCGGCGCGGCCTACGTCACCCGGCAGTACCGGGTCCCCGACGGTGCCGCCCACGGGCCCGTCAACGGCCCGATCGGGCTGTCGCTCAGCCTGACCGGCTATTTCGCGGTGGCGTTCCTGCACGACGCCGGCACCTTCTCGATCACGATCACCCACGGCGGCACCGACTCGCGGCTCCGCCTGCTGCGGCACGCCCCGGTCTACGAGGCCGCCGTGCGCGCCATTCCCGTGCTGGGGCAGTGGCTCGAGCACGCGGAACCGATCACCCCCGTGCTGCCCGGCGCCCGGCTGCACAACACGTACCGCCCGCAGGTCGATGCCGACGGACGACCGTTGATGCCGGGACTGATCGCGGTCGGCGATGCGGTGTGCACCACCACGCCGCTGGCCGGCCGCGGCGTCACGCTGGCGTTCCGACAGGCGCAGGCCCTGGTGGAGATGCTGCACAGCCGGCCCCACGACCCGGTCGCGGTGGGCGTGGAGTTCGACGCCTGGTGCCACGAGCACATCCGCCCCTGGTTTCTCGACCATGTGCACGGCGACGGCGACCGGCTCCGGCGGTGGGCCGGAGGGGACGTCGACCTGCGGCAGCGGTTGCCCTCAGATCTCGTGGTCGCGGCCGCGGGAGCCGACGCGTCGCTGCGCGCCGAGGTGACGGCCTACGAACGGATGCAGACACTCCCGTCGGATCTGGATCGCCTGCAGCAGCGAGCTCGCGCGGTGTACCTGACGGGGTGGCGGCCGGCGCCGGCTCCTGGGCCGACGCGGGCCGAGCTGGGCGAGCTGTGCGCTCAGTGCGCGACGGGGCAGCCCGTACCGGTGTAGTCGACCTGCCAGTGCTTGATGCCGTTGAGCCAGCCGGAGCGCAGGCGTTCCGGGGTGCCGATCGACCGCAGGTCGGGCATGTGGTCGGCGATCGCGTTGAACATCAACTCGATCGTCATGCGGGCCAGGTTCGCACCGATGCAGTAGTGCGCGCCGGTGCCGCCGAACCCGACATGCGGGTTCGGGTCGCGCAGGATGTCGAACGTGTACGGGTCGGTGAACACCTCTTCGTCGAAGTTGGCCGACCGGTAGGACATCACCACCCGCTGGCCCTTCTTGATCTGCACGCCGGAGAGCTCGTAGTCGCACAGCGCGGTGCGCTGGAACGACGTCACCGGCGTGGCCCACCGGACGATCTCGTCGACGGCGGTGGTCGGCCGCTCCCGCTTGAACAGCTCCCACTGGTCGGGGAACTCGGTGAAGGCGATCATGCCGTGGGTGATCGAGTTGCGGGTGGTCTCGTTGCCGGCGACGGCCAGCAGCACCATGAAGAAGCCGAACTCGTCGTCGGAGAGTTTGTGCCCCTCGACGTCGGCCTCGATCAGCTTGGTGACGATGTCCTCGCCGGGCTGCTCGGCGCGCTCGGCCGCGAGCTGCATCGCATACATGATGAGTTCGGTTGCGGCATTGCGGTTGTCGTAGTGCGCGAACTCGGGATCGTCATCGCTGACCATCTGGTTGGACCAGTCGAACAGCTTCTTGCGGTCCTCGACGGGGATGCCCAGCAGACCCGCGATGGCCTGCAGCGGCAACTCGCAGGACACCTGCTCGACGAAGTCGCCGGCGCCCTCGGCGGCTGCGCTCTTGGCGATGTTCTGCGCGCGGGCGTCCAGATCGGCGCGCAACCGCTCGACCGCGCGAGGGGTGAAACCGCGCGAGACAATCTTGCGCAGGTGGGTGTGGTGCGGCGCATCCATGTTGAGCAGCACGAACTTGCCGGTCTCGATCTGCTCGAACGTGGACCCCTCGGGATAGCGGGGGAGTGCGGTCTTCTCCAGGCTGGAGAACACATCGCTGCGCTTGGAGATCTCCTTGACGTCGTGGTGTTTGGTCACCACCCAGTAACCGCCGTCGCCGAACGGCCCGGCGCCGCCGCCGGTCTGCTCGTTCCACCAGATGGGTGCGCTGCGCCGCAGCGCGGCGAGTTCCTCCACCGGCAGTCGCGCGCAATTGAGGTCAGGGTCGGTGAAGTCGAAACCGGGCGGGAGATCCGGAGTCGGCATGCTTGCTCCTTGCCGTCACGGGGCTATATCGCATACCTACACCACCGGCGGGGCTCCGTGCGCGGACTTCGCCGAACCCGCGCTGTAACGAATGGGGCCCGTGTGGGGAAGCACAGGGTGACAATGGTTGCACTGGCTCATCAGTGCAACCACTGACCCGAAGGGGGCACCGGCGATGATCGGATGGGACAAGACTGCGGTTGCCGCGGGGGTCGCCGCGTTCGCGGCGCTGATCACCTGCGCATCGCCGGCGGCCGCACAGCCCGCGCCACCGCCGGAGCCCGTGCCCGCGCCGCTGCCCGCGCCGGCCCCGGTGCCCGTGCCGGGCGACGCCGCACCGGTGCAGTCCCTGGCCGCCGGTCCGGCCGCGCCGGCCGATCCCGCTCTCGCCGACGGCGTTCCGCACCTGTCCAGCCCGGAGAACCTGCCGCCGGGAACCACCGAGACCCCGACGACGCAGACGAAGCTGGGGTACCTGCGCGACCTGTGGCACGCGATGCAGACCCAGGAGGTGACGGGTTCGGACGCCCTGCTGCTGCTGACCCAGCGTCCGATGTCGGCAGGCCCCACGCAGGCCATGTCGCCGGTCGCCCCGCCGCCCGCCCCGGCGCCTGCCGACCCGGCCCCGTTGGCCCCTTAGGAGCCGGCCTGCCGGCACCGCCCGGATCGTCTCGGCGGCGTCGGCGGCGGGAACAAAGTCCGGCGCCGAGAGGTTGGCGGCGGCATGACCGACATCGCCCTCCCCACGGACATCGCAGGCAAGAGCGTTCGGCGCTGGTTCATCACCGGCGCGTCGGGCGGACTCGGCAGGGCCGTGACCGTGCATGCACTCGAACGCGGCGACAGCGTCACCGCGACGGCTCGGCGCACCGCCGCGTTGGACGACCTGAGGGCGCGTTACGGCGACCGGCTGACGGTCGAGGCGCTCGATGTGGCATCACCGGCGGCGATCGAGCGAGTGATCGCCCGGACGCTGTCGGCGGGCCCCGTGGACATCGTGGTCAACAACGCCGGTTACGCCGTGGTGGGGGCTGCCGAGGAGATGACCGAGGCCGACGTTCGTGACCAGATCGAAGTACTGCTGATGGCCCCGATGGCGATCACGCGGGCCTTCCTCCCGTCGATGCGGGAGCAGGGCGGGGGACGCATCGTGCAGATCTCCAGCATGGGTGGACAGGTGGCCATGCCGACGCACAGCGCGTACCACGCGGGCAAGTGGGGACTGGAGGGATTCACGGAAAGCGTCAGCCGCGAAGTCGCCGAGTTCGGCATCTTCCTGTCCCTGATCGAACCCGGCGGCACGCGGACCGAGTTCGTCTCTGCCCTGCGATATACACCGGAGTCGGCTGCGTACCGTGACACCGAGGTCGGACGGATACGACGCCGACTGGCGGCCACCGACGGTGCCACGCTGCCCGCCGACCCCGCCGACATCGCTGCGGCGATCTACGACAGCACCCGTCATCCGAAGCCACCGCTGAGGCTCACCTTCGGCGCCGACGCCCATGATGCGGTGCGCGCGGCGCTCACCGATCGGCTGGCGGCCCTCGACGCCCAGGGCACCGTCTCCTGACAGAACTCCGGGCCGAGGATCGGGGATCCGTCGCGCCCTAGGTCGCGAGCGCGACGCTCGCGACGCTCTCCAGGCGAGCGGGCACATGCTTGTGCAACGGGGTCCCCGCGTAGGCGTCGCGCCATCCACTGGAGGTCAGCGCATTCGGCGCGACCCCCGGAACCCGGGCCCGCCCGTCGGTACCGACGAAGTCCACCCCGAAGCCGTTGGGCAAGGAGGCGTGCCCGGGCAGCATCGCGTCGCTGATCTCCACGGTCGCCTCGGCGCTGCCCGCCGCGGTGACGATGCGGACGCGGCCGCCGTCGGCGAGTCCGAGCGCGGCGGCATCGGCCACGCTGACCCGCAGCGCGCCGTCCGCGTCGCGCTTGCGCCAGGACGGGTCGCGGATGATGTCGTTGGCGGTGTAGGCGCGACGCTCGCCGGCCGACAGCACGATCGGGAACTCCGGGGTGGTCAGCCCGGCCGGCGCGTCGGCCAGCGCGCGGACCTCGGCGAGCATCTCGGGCATCTCGATCGCGATCCTGCGGTCGGGATGGCTGATCAGCGCGAAGTCGTCGGTGTACTCGTGCACGGTGAACGTGACGCCCGATTTCCCGGCCAGGATCGCGTCGAACAACGCGTTGCCGTCGGCGTGACCGGCGCGGCGCACCGCCTCCGGGTAGGTCATCGCGGCCTTCTGCGCGAGTCCCCACAGTGCCGCGGCGCCGGACAGCCCCTCGGGCAGCGTCGGCCCCAGCGTCTCGTACAGCACGAACGGAAGCACCTTGCCCAGGCCGGGATTGGCGCCGACGGCGGTCAGGAACGCCGCGGCGAACTGGTCGAGACCCGCCTCGGCCGCGCGGCGCAGCGGCTCCAGTTCGGCCTCGTCGACCACTCGGAGCTCCCGCATCAGCCGCGCCCAGATCTCCGGCTCAGGCAGGGTGCCGGGCAGCGGCTCCATCACCGGGTGCCGCAGGTGAAAGGTGTTGCGCGGGAATTCCAGATTGAAGAACGTCGCCTCGGCCTTCTCGAACTGGCTGGCCGCGGGCAGCACGTAGTGCGCGAGCCGGGCCGTCTCGGTCATCGCGACGTCGATCACCACCAGCAGGTCCAGACTCTCGAACGCCGCACGCACCGCGCCGGAGTCGGCGATCGAGTGCGCCGGGTTGCTGCTCTCCACGATCACGGCGCGGAACCGGTCGGGATGGTCGGTCAGGATCTCCTCGGGCACCACGTTGCTCGGCATCAGCCCGCCGATGATCGGGGCGCCGGTGACGGGGGTGCGCCCGACGCCGCCGGGCCGGAACAGCGGGGCGAAGGACGAATGCAGGTGCTGGCCGCCGGGTTTGGCGAAGTTCCCGGTGAAAATCCACAGCATCTTGTTCAGATACGAGCACAGCGTGCTGTTCACCGACTGCTGCACGCCGAGGTCCTCGAACACCGCGACGCTCTCCGCGCCGGCGATGCGCCGCGCCGCGGCGCGCAGCAGGTCCTCGTCGACGCCGCAGCGCCGGGCGTAGTCGGCGACGGGCACCTCGGCCAGGACGGCTCGGACCGCGTCCACGCCGGTGACGTGCTCGGCGAGAAAGGCGTCGTCGCAGAGGTTCTCCTGCACCAGCACCGCCGCCAGCGCCGCCAGGCACCACGCGTCGGCGCCGGGGCGGACCCGCAGGTGGAAGTCGGCCATCGCGGCGGTGTCGGTGATCACCGGGTCGATCACGATCATCGACCGGGCCGGGTCCTTGGCGATCTCGTTCAGCACGACGCGGGCGCGCGGGAAACTCTGCGACATCCACGGGTTCTTGCCCACGAAGACCGACACCTCGGCGTGCTCGAACTCCCCGCGGGTGTGATTGCCGTAGAAGTGCGCGTCGACCCAGTGCTCGCCCGTCTTCTCCTGGGCCAGCGCGTTGGACCGGTGATAGGAGCCCAGCGCCTTGAGGAACGCACCGCTGTACGCGCCGCCGAGGTGGTTACCCTGCCCGCCGCCGCCGTAGTAGAGGATCCGCTCGCCGCCGTGGGTGTCGGCGATCGCCCGGAAGCCCGCCGCGACCTCGGAAATGGCGGTGTCCCAGTCGATCTCCTCGTAGGAGCCGTCGGGACGGCGACGCATCGGGGAGGTCAGCCGGTTGGGATCGTTCTGGTAGTGGTCCAGTCGCAGCGCCTTGTTGCAGGTGTAGCCCTGCGACGCAGGATGGTTCTTGTCGCCGCGGATGCGGGCCAGCCGGCGGTCGTCGTCGACCTGCACGACGATGCCGCAGTTGCACTCGCACAGGATGCAGGCGGTCGGTTGCCACTCGGTCGAGGTGTCGGTCATCGTGGGGTTCGCTTTCTCGCGGGCATCTGGTCGCCGATCAGCGACCGCAGTTGGGCATGCACCCGGTCCAGGGGTTCGACGTCGCGGGCCGCCCGCGCGAGGACCAGCGCGCCCTCGAACGCCGACAGCGTCAACACCGCCAGATCCTCGGCTCGCGGCTCGTCGATCCCGTCGGCGCGCATCCGCGTCGCGATCGCCCCGCGCCAGCGTGTGAACGCAGCGGCGGCTCGGGCCAGCACCGGCGCCGACTGGTCGGGTCTGTCGGGATCGCCGGCCTCGACAGCGACGGCGACCACGGGACATCCGGCGCGGAAGTCACTGCGCTGCAGATCTTTCCGATAGCCGCGGAACAGCTCGTCGAGCGCGTCGAGGCAGGAGTCGGCGGCGTCGAGTCGCGCGATCATGTACTCGGCGGCATAGTCGACGGCTTCGCAGAGCAACTGGGTGCGGCCGCCGGGGAAGTAGTGGTAGGCCGATCCGCGCGGGGCACCACTGTGTGCGAGTACGTCGGCGATCGCGGTGGAGTGGGCGCCGCGCTCGCGGATCAGTAACGCGGCCGAGACGACCATGCGCTCACGTGGACCAGCCATCGCCCGCCGGCTCCCTTCCTCGCTATGTATGCAACCCTACATAATCCGGCGCGAGGACGGAAGTGCGGCGTCGTAAGATCGCCGGGATGCCTCCGGATGCCGTCCCGCCGAACCGTCTTCGCGATCTGATGCTGCTGCGCCGCGTCCGCGACCGGATCGACCGGGACTACGCCCAACCGTTGGACGTCGAAGCGCTCGCCCGCGGGGTGCACATGTCGGCGGGGCACCTGTCCCGGCAGTTCAAGCTCGCCTACGGCGAGTCGCCGTACTCCTATCTGATGACCCGGCGCATCGAGCGTGCGATGGCACTGCTGCGCCGCGGCGACCTGACGGTGACCGAGGTGTGCTTCGCCGTCGGCTGCTCGTCGCTGGGCACTTTCAGCACCCGGTTCACCGAACTGGTGGGCATGCCGCCCAGCGTCTACCGGGATCGTGCGACGCGGTCGGCGGCGGGCCTGCCGTCCTGCCTGGAGAAGAAGGTGACCCGACCGGTCAGGAATCGAGAAGCACCGGGGACCGGGCTGCACCTAGCGTGAGGGCCGTGACGACACCTGACCTCACCATCGCCCAGACATTCCTTCCGCACCTCGACCCCGAGGAATCCCTGGCGTTCTACCGTGACGCGCTCGGATTCGAGGTGCGCCTCGACGTGGGGCGCGGCAGGATGCGCTGGATCACCGTCGGACCGCCCGGCCAGCCGGGAACCTCGATCGTGCTGCACCCGCCGGCCGCCGATCCCGGCGTGACCGACGCCGAGCGCACCCTGATCGCGGAGATGATGGCCAAGGGCACCTACGCGATCATGGTGCTGGCCACCCCGGACCTCGACGCCACGTTCGCCCGTCTGCAGGACCGCGTCGAGGTGGTGGCCGAACCGACCGAACAGCCCTACGGCGTACGCGACTGTGCCGTCCGCGATCCCGCGGGCACGATGATCCGCATTCAGGAACGACGCTGAGGAGGCACCGGCATGGCCGACCGCACACCCGCCGAGATGATCGACGAGCGCATCCAGGAACTCGGGGACTGGCGCGGGGACACCCTCGCCCGGATCCGCGACCTCATCCACCTTGCCGACCCGGACGTCGTCGAGGAGTGGAAGTGGCGCGGAGTGCCCGTCTGGTACCGCGACGGCATGATCTGCACCGGCGAGTCGTACAAGGACTACGTCAAGGTGACCTTCGCCAAGGGCGCCTCGCTGAACGACCCGGCGGGGCTGTTCAACGCGAGCCTGGACGGAAACACCCGGCGCGCCATCGACTTCCGTGAGGGCGACACCGTCGACGAGAAGGCGTTCACGGCGCTGGTCAAGGCCGCGATCGCGCTCAACAGCAAGTGAATTCGGCGTGGTTGTCGACGCTGGGCGTCGACAACCACGCCGACATCCCTAGACGGCGGCGGCCTCGTTGAGCTCGGCGAGCCGGCCCGTCGCCTCCAGGTACTCCTGCACCCAGCGCTCGATCACCGTCGCCGTCTTCTCGACCTTGGTGAACTGCCCGACCACCTGACCGACGGGGTTGAACGCGACGTCAACGGACTCGTTGGGGTACTTGTGCGTCGCCGCCACGGCCATCCCGGACACCATGTACTGCAACGGCATTCCGAGCGGCTTCGGGTTCTCCGGATCCTCCCACGCCTCGGTCCAGTCGTTCTTGAGCATGCGCGCCGGCTTGCCGGTGAACGACCGGCTGCGCACGGTGTCGCGGCTAGTCGCCTTGGCGTAGGCGGCGTGCTGGACCGGGGTGTGCTCGGACTCCTCGACCATCACCCACTGCGACCCGGTCCACGCCCCCTGGGCGCCCAAGGCCAGCGCGGCCGCGATCTGCTGACCGCTGCCGATGCCGCCTGCGGCCAGCACGGGGACGGGGGCGACCTCCTTGACCACCTGCGGCCACAGCACGATCGAGCCGATGTCGCCGCAATGCCCGCCCGCCTCGCCGCCCTGGGCGATGATGATGTCGACGCCCGCGTCGGCGTGCTTGCGGGCCTGATACGGCGACCCGCACAGCGCGGCGACCACCCGGCCCTGCTCGTGGATGTGGGCGATCATGTCGGCCGGCGGCGTGCCCAGCGCGTTCGCGATCATCGTGACCTTGGGATGCTGCAGCGCCACCTCGACCTGTGGGGTGGCCGTGGCCTCGGTCCAGCCGAGCAGCTGCAGGGCGTCGTCGTCGCTGTGCTCGACGGGCACGCCGTGCTCGGAGAGGATCTTCTTGGCGAAGTCGATGTGTTCCTGGGGCACCAGGTCGTTGAGGGTCTTCTTGAGCACCTCGGGGTCCATGTCGGCGGCGTCCATGCCCTCGTACTTGTTCGGGATCACGATGTCCACGCCGTAGGGGTGGTCACCGATGTGCTCGTCGATCCAGTTCAGCTCGATCTCGAGCTGCTCGGGGGTGAAGCCGACCGCGCCGAGCACGCCGAAGCCGCCCGCCTTGCTGACCGCGACCACGACGTCACGGCAGTGGGTGAACGCGAAGATCGGAAACTCGATGCCGAGTTGGTCGCACAGGGGAGTATGCATGGTCCGCTCCTGGTGGGCTGATGAGCCGGGACGAAAACTGTAACGTGTTCTATTTTAGTACACCACGGAGTCCGTCGTGACTGCCCTTCCCCGGAGTCGTCACCCTCAACACCGGCCAGTTCTTCAGCGCGGCCATCGCGGCCAGCTCGCGGCGCGGGTTGACCGGCCGTGGATATCCGACCATCGACATCAGCGCGATGTCCTCGTTGCCGTCGGCATAGAAGTAGCCATCGGCCAGGTCGATGGCGCGGTCGGCGCAGAAGCTTCCCACCGCGTCGGCCTTGCGCGCCCCCCAGATCACCGGCCGGACGATCCTGCCCGTCAGCCGGCCGTCGCCATCGACTTCGAAGTGGTTGCACAGCACGTGGCCGATCTCGAGGAAGCGCGCCACCGGCTCGGCGTGGATGGTCAACGCCGAGGAGCACATGACGACCGTGTGCCCGCGGCGCTGGTGAGCCAGCACCACCTCGTGCATGGCCGGGAAAAGACGGGACCGCACACGCTCGAGGAAGAGCCGTTCACCCACCTCGTCGAGTTCGGCCAGCGATTCGCCGCGCAGATACCCCGCGGCACGTTCGAGCAGCTTGGCGAAGTTCACCCGGCCGAAGCGATAGCGCATCGCCGCCTCGATCACGCCGGTCACCTCGCCGATGCGTGCCTGCCGCCGCCGGATCCGGTCCCCGGCGTGGGCCGTCGCGGTGAAGCCGTCGACCAGCGTGCCGTCCAGATCGAAGAACGCGCCGATACCGGGTCCCGGCGGGCTCGCCTCGATCGCGGTGAGCAGGTCCACCAGGTCTGTGGGCTCGGCGGTCACGGTCTCCTCGCGTCCGGGCTGCGGCTGTGTTCACGGGGGCTCTCGACTCGCCATGCTACGGGCGCGCCCGGGACTCCTGGTTTAATCTGTGCCGGTCGCCGCAGACGGCCACGGTAGTTTGGTCTTGCCGGGTTCAGGATGCAGCCTGCGCGAGAGGCGTGAGTCTGAGCTCTCGCGATAGCGTGAAGCGGCCTGACATGGAAGGTGAACCCTTGGACGAGCAAGCAGCCGAAGGCATAACCGCCTCATCGGGCGCGTCGAACTGCGACGTCGCCGAAACCTGGGTCGACGGGGTAGCCATCGTCGCGGTATCCGGTGTCGTCGACATGCTCACCTCGCCGCAACTGGAGTCCGCGATCGACGCGGCGCTCGAGCGCAAGCCGTCCGGAATCGTGATCGATTTCACCGATGTCGAATTCCTCGCCTCCGCCGGCATGGGTGTGCTGGTGGCCGCTCATGACAAAGCGGGCTCTGACGTGGCATTCAGCGTGGTCGCCGACGGTCCGGCGACCAGCCGCCCGCTCAAGTTGGTGGGCATCGCCGAGATCGTCAGCCTCTATCCCAGCCTGGACGAGGCCCTTGCGGCACGCGACACGTAGGAAAGCCGCGTAGAAACGTGCGTCTCCGGGTAGCCACCGACTGCCATGATCGATTCCATGCCGCCGGCTGAGGTAGCCAACGCCGAACGTTTCGAGCGGTTCGGCCTCGACGCCGACGCCGGGACGGTCGCGATGGCGCGCCGTCAATTCGCCGATTGGCTCACGCGGTTCTTCGACCTCGACGAGGTGCGCTCCAGCGATCTGGTGCTCGCGATCAACGAGGGTCTGGCCAACGCCGCGGAATTCGCCTACGTCTCGGCCGACCGGCCCGGCACCATCGACATCTGCGCCGTGCACGACCCGCAGTCCAAGACGCTGACGGTCGACATCACCGACCGCGGAACCTGGCGCACACCGCAGACCGACCCGGTGCCGCGCACCCGCGGCCGCGGCATCCCGCTGATGGAGACGCTGTCGGACCAGGCGATCATCGAGCCGTCCTCCGCAGGCACCCGCGTGCGCCTGGAGTGGCGCGGGGTCACCCGCCGCTAGACCCACCCCGGTAGGTGCCCTGCCCGGTCACCAGGGGTAGGTCCAACGTCGTCCGGATCCCGGGGGCCGCGCTCACCACGTCCGGAACGGCGTTGACGATGCGTCCCGCCGCGGCCAGGATCGCGGCGTAGTTGTGGTCACCGTTGCGGCTGGTCGGGCAGACGTCCATCACGTACGACGGTTCGCCGGTGATCTCCACGCGGTAGGACCCACCCACCTGGGCCGGCTGCGCCCAGTCGGGCCGCAGATCCCCGCGCAGCCGGGTGATGTGCTCCACCACGATCACCGGCTCGCCCCCGACCAGCCCCTCGATCTGGAAGCGCACGCCGGCGACCGTCCCCTTCGCGATCGTGCCGACGGCGACGTCGATGTCCTCGGGAGCCGGCTCCTGCTCGACGGAATCCCTGATCTCGTCGAGCTGCACACCCAGCCCGGCGGCGAGCTGGCGGATCGCCACGCCCCACGCCGCGCTGAGCACACCGGGCTGATAGAGGAACGGAAGATCGCCGACCTCGTTCCCGAATCCCATCACGTCGAACATCACCGTCGCGCCGTCGTAGGTGGCGTAATCGGCGATCTCCATGGTGCGGATCTGGCTGACGCTCTGGCAGGTGCCCGCCAGCGCCAGCGGCAGCAGATCGGTGACGAATCCCGGATCCACCCCCGTGATGAACACGCTCGCCCCGCCCTGCCGGGCGGCGGCCTCGACCCGGTCGATGGTCCGCTCGCCGACCACGCCCCAGGGGTATTCCAGGAAGCCGGGTGACGACCCGACCACGTTGATGCCGGCCTCGAGGAAGGCCCGCACGTCAGCCAGCGCCTCCTTGGGCCGGATGTCACCCATCGCGCAGTAGACGACGCAGTCCGGCGCGGCCGCGATGATCGCGTCGAGATCGCCGACGGCGCTCACCCCGGTGGTGACGTCGAGGCGCGCGAGGTCCCCGGCGTCCCGGCCCACCTTCTCGGCCGAGGACACCCACACCCCGGTCAGCTCGAAGCGCGGATCCTCGATGAGTTGCCGCAGCGTCAGGCTGCCGCAGTTGCCGGTGCCGATCTGCGCCACACGAATAGCCATGGCGGCCAGTATGCGTGCTCGCCCGGCAAAGTGGAACAAGTTCTAGTTCCGTGGTAAGGGTGCGGTAGCCTGTCGCCCCATGGGACGCGTGGACGGAAAAGTGGCACTCATCAGTGGCGGCGCGCAGGGGATGGGCGCCGAGGACGCCCGGGCACTGATCGCCGAGGGCGCCAAGGTGGTGATCGGCGACATCCTCGACGACAAGGGTCAGGCGCTGGCCGACGAGATCAATGCCGAGACACCGGACTCCATTCGCTACGTCTCCCTCGACGTCACGCAGGCCGACCAGTGGGACGCCGCGGTGGCCACGGCGCTGGAGGCGTTCGGCACCCTCAACGTGCTGGTGAACAACGCCGGCACCGTCGCACTGGGCAAGATCGGCGAGTTCGACATGGCCAAGTGGCAGAAGGTCATCGACGTCAACCTCACCGGCACGTTCCTCGGCATGCAGGCCTCCGTCGAGGCGATGAAGGCCGCTGGAGGCGGCTCGATCATCAACATCTCGTCCATCGAGGGATTGCGCGGCGCGGTGATGGTGCACCCGTACGTGGCCTCGAAGTGGGCGGTGCGCGGGCTGACCAAGTCGGCGGCCCTGGAACTGGGACCCCACAACATCCGTGTGAACTCGGTGCACCCCGGCTTCATCCGCACCCCGATGACCAAATTCTTCCCTGACGACATGCTGCGGATTCCCCTCGGCCGGCCCGGCCAGCCCGACGAGGTGGCGAGTTTCGTGGTGTTCTTGGCCAGTGACGAATCCCGGTACTCCACAGGCGCCGAGTTCGTCATGGACGGCGGACTGGTCAACGACGTCCCCCACAAGTAGGGCCGGGCGGCGTCACGCCCGCGGGCCTCGGGGCGCCTGCCATCGCCGGTGACAGCCGGGGCCGCAGCGGAGTGCGCGCGGCGCTGGTCATCGTGGTGCTCGCCGCCCTGGTCGCGGTGCTCGGCGTCGCCGACCTCCCGGAGGTCGCCCGGCCCACACCGGCGCCGGCGCGCGTGGAACTGGCCGAGGGCTGGCGGCTGATCTCGGCGCGGGTGGCGGGTCAGGACGGTGCGGCGGTGTCCGCACCGGGGTACTCCGACGCCGGCTGGCATTCCATCGCGCGGATGCCGGCCACCGTGTTGCAGGCACTGCAGGCCGACGGCAGTTATCCGGACCTCTACGGGGGCACCAATCTGCGCGACGAGGTACCCCAGGACCTGTACACCCAGGACTGGTGGTACCGGACGACGTTCGACGCGCCGCGCGGACACTCCACCTATCTGCTGGAGTTCCCCGGCATCAACTACCGCGCGGAGGTCTGGCTCAACGGGCACCGCGTCGCCGACGCGTACCAGGTGGTCGGCATGCACGCCGCCCACCAGATCGACGCGACACCGTGGATCCACCGCGGCGGACCGAACGTGCTCGCGGTCAAGGTGACCCCGGAGCAGGCGCTGCAGGACGTCGACGGGGTGGAACTCGCCGACAGCTGGTACGACTGGATCAACTGGCGCTACCTCGGCTACCGCGCCCCGCCCGGAGCGCGGCCCGTGAACAACTCCTTCGTCGCCGACCGCAACGCGGGCATCTGGAAACCGGTGTCGCTGAGGATGACTCAGGACGTCGCGCTCGGCGCATCCAGCGTCAACTCGGATCTGCCACTCCCACAGACGGATTCGGCCCGCCTCACGGTCTACACCAGCGTCCGCAACTACGCCGCGACCGCCGTGCGCGGCGTCGTGCGCGCCACCATCAGCCGGGCGGGGAAACCCGACGTCGTCGTCGAACGCCGGGTCGTACTGGCCGCGGGGGAGCAGCGCGACATCGAGTTCGGCCCGGCCGACTACCCCCAGTTGTCCGTCGACCACCCCGATCTGTGGTGGCCCTACACGATGGGTGACCCCGCGCTGTACGACCTGCGCACCGAGTTCCGCCGGTTCGGCCGCGCCTCCGACGAACGCCTGCAGCGCTTCGGGATCCGAGAGGTGTCCCAGCACCGCGACGCCGACACCAGCCATCCCGAACTCGGCACGGGCGGCAACTTCTACCTCACCGTCAACGGCCGCGATCTGGCGGTCCGCGGCGCCGCCTACGCACCCGACCTGCTCTACGCCGACGACCCGGCGCGCGACGCCGCCACCCTTCGCTACGCGAAGGACCTGGGCCTGAACATGCTGCGGCTGGAGGGAAAGTTCCCCGGTGAGCGGCTCGTCGACATGGCCGACGAACTGGGCATCCCGCTGATGCTCGGCTGGATGTGCTGCAACCAATGGGAGAAGTGGTCGCAGTGGGACGGCGAGGACCAGCGGGTGGCACGCGACAGCCTGACCTCGCAGATCGCCATGTTGCGTTCGCACGCTTCGGCTTTCGTGTGGGCCAACGGCAGCGACGGCACCCCGCCACCGGACCTTCTGGCCGACTACCGGCGCATCCTGGAGCAGCTGCACTGGCCCGGCGCCGTCGTCGACACGGTGTCCAGCTTCGCCCGTGACGCCGACGGCCGGGTGCTCTGGGACGGCATCCACATGGCCGGCCCCTACAGCTGGCGTCCGCCGAGCTACTGGTTCGCCGGCCGGTACGGCGCGGCGCGCGGCGCCAACGCCGAACAGGGCGACAACGAACACATCCCGCCGATGGCGAGCCTGCGCCGCTTCATCCCGCCCGACAAGCTGTGGCCGATCAACGACACGTGGTACTTCCACGCCGGCGCCAACACCAGCAACGCCGCGCTGACGACGATCCGGCGCGCGATCGACCGGCGCTACGGCCCGTCGACGAGCGCCGAGATGTTCACCGCGAAAGCCCAACTGGCGCATTACGAGTCGACGCGTGCCCAGTTCGAGGCCTTCGCCGCCGGCGGGTGGGACACCCACAAGATGACGGTCTACTGGATGCTCAACAACCACTGGCCCTCGTTCTTCGGCCATCTCTTCGACTACTACCTGCGCCCCGGCGGCGCCTACTTCGGCGCCAAGAAAGGCCTGCGGCCGCTGTCGGCGGTGTTCGACGCGTACGCCACCGGCGATCACAGCCGCGCCACCGTCACCGTCGTCAACCAGACCCCGACCGCTCAGCGCGGTCTGACGGTGCGGCTGCGGGTGTACGACCTGCAGGGCCGGGTCCGTGAGGACCGCACCAGCGGCCCGGTCGACGTCGCGGCGGGCGGCCACGCCGCGGCGCTGACGCTGCCGCGCGTCGCCCGCGACTCGCGGGTGTTCTTCGTCCGCCTCGATCTGCGTGACGCCGCGGGAGCGCTGATCGCCGACAACACGTACTGGCAGTCCCAGCGCCGCGACGACGTCGGTGACCCGACCAACGACCAGGCGTTCGAGTTGCGGCCGGCGGCGTGGGCCGACATGACCGCGCTCAACACGATGCCCCGCGGTCGGCTCGAGGTCACGGCCGTGCGCACGGCCGACGGCGTGGCGATCCGGTTGCGCAACCCGGGTCGCGGGGTCGCGTTCTTCGCCCGGGCGGAACTGTTGGCCGGGCCCGACGCGGATGCCGACGAGCTGCTGCCGGTCACCTACACCGACAACTACGTCACCGTGTTCGGGGGCGAGACCGTGGAGATCCGCGGCGCGCCGCTGACCGCCGGCGCGCGCGCCGACTGGGTGCGGGTGAGCGGATACAACACCGCGCCCGTCGTCGTCCCGGTCCGGTAGCCGCGGCGCCAGGGTGCGTAGTGTCGGGAACCGTGAGCGCACGGGCGGGCATCGTGGTGACGGGGACCGAGGTCCTCACCGGACGGGTCGCGGATCGCAACGGGCCGTACCTCGCCGACCGACTCCTGGAGTTGGGTGTCGAACTCAAGCACATCACGCTGTGCGGTGACCGGCCCGACGACATCGAGGCCCAGTTGCGTTTCCTGGCCGACCAGGATCTCGACCTCGTCATCACCAGCGGCGGCCTGGGCCCCACCGCCGACGACATGACCGTCGAGGTCGTCGCCCGATTCTGCGGGCGGGACCTGGTGCTCGACCCCGGCCTCGAGGCCACCATCGGCGACATCGTCACAGGATTGATGGCCCGGTTTCCGGGCGTGGACGCCGAGGCGGTGCTCGCCGCCAACCGCAAGCAGGCGCTGATCCCCGCCGGGGCGGTGATCCTCGACCCGGTCGGCACCGCGCCCGGCGTCGTCGTCGAAGGCCGTCCGACCGTCGTCGTGCTGCCCGGCCCGCCGCGCGAACTGCAGCCGATGTGGCAGGCCGCCGTGGCCACCGAGGCCGTGCAGGCCGCGATCGCCGGACGCACCGAGTACCGGCAGGAGACCGTGCGGATGTTCGGGCTGCCCGAGTCCGGCCTGGCCGAGACGCTGCGCGACGCCGAGGGGTCGGTCGCCGGCTTCGACCGGCTCGAGATCACCACCTGCCTGCGCCGCGGCGAACTCGAGATCGTCACCCGCTTCGAGCCGCAGGATGCGGCGGCCTACAGCGCACTGCTCGACGCGCTGCGGGCCCGGCACGACCGTGAGATCTTCTCCACCGACGGCGCGCTGATCGACGACCAGATCGCCGACCTGCTGCAGGGCCGCCGGATCGCCACCGCGGAATCGTGCACGGCCGGTCTGCTCGCGGCCCGGCTCACCGAGCGGTCCGGCTCCTCGGCGTACGTGGCGGGCGGGGTGGTCGCCTATGCGAATGCGGCCAAGACCGATCTGCTCGGCGTCGACGCCACGCTGATCGAGCAGCACGGCGCGGTGTCCGAACCGGTCGCCGAGGCGATGGCCCGCGGCGCGTTGTCCCGCTTCGGCGCCGACACCGCGATCGGGATCACCGGCGTCGCCGGGCCCGGCGGCGGCACCGAGGGCAAACCGGTCGGCACCGTGTGCTTCTCGGTGGCACTGGCCGACGGTGCCACCCTGACGCGGACCACGACGCTGCCCGGCGGCCGCTCCGATGTGCGCGAGCGCTCCACGACGGTCGCCATGCATCTGCTGCGCCGGGCCCTGACCGGGCACGGCTAGGGTGTGGGGCATGGTTGACACCGACGAGCGGCAGGCGTTCTCGGCGCTCGCCGAGCAGACCGGGTGGACGCACCGCGCCGCCGAACGCAACGACTACTTCGAGAAGGGCACCGTCCGGGTGCACGTGGTCTGGCAGGGCGACAGCGCGATCAGCGGCGGCACCCTGTTCCACGACGATCTGCTGCAGTCCTACAGCCGCGAGCTGCCGACCGTGCAGGCCTGGATGCGTCGCTGATCAGCCGCTGATCAGCGTTCGCCGCTGGCGTCCCACAGTTCCGTCATCGCCGCCATGATCGCCTCGGCCTGGCCGAGCCCGCCCAGGTGGCTCTCGCCGGACAGGACGTGCAGTTCGGCGTCGGGCAGCATCGACACCACATGCTTGCCGTGCGCGAACGGCACGATGTGGTCCTTGTCGCCGTGCCACCAGCGCACCGGCACCTTGACCTCGTCGAGCCGGAAACCCCAGTCCCGGGCGAACACCACGACATCGGCGAACGGGGCGGCGAGCTGTTTGCGACTGCCGTTGAGCAGGTCGTCGAGGAACATCGCCTTGAACTCCGGGCGCACCAGCAGCCGGCGGTCGCCGACGGGGGAGATCCCGGCGTACAGATACAGGGCGGGCTCGGCGACCGGCTTGATCAACCGGATCAGCCCGGCCGCGACCATGCTCAGGGAACTGCCGACGTGCTCGAGCACGGGCGCCACCGGAACGCCGACCTTGCCCATGATGCCGCCGTCGATCGCGTCGGGCCCCTGCGTCGGGGCGACGCCCCCGAGCACGCCGACCGCGACGACCCGCTCGGGCATGGCCGCGGCGGCGCCCAGCGTGTAGGGGCCGCCGCCGGACAGCCCGATGATCACCATCTTGCCGATGCCGAGCGTGTCGGCGATGGACTTCAGATCCTCGGCGAAGTCGATCACCCGGCCGTAGGCGTGCGGGGTGGACGATCCGATGCCCGGCCGGTCCACCCCGATCAGCCGGATCCCGTTCTCCTGCGCGTACAGCCGGGCCTCGACCGGGATCTGACGGCGCGCGCCGGGCGTGCCGTGCAGCCAGAAGATCGGCCGGCCCTGCGGGTCGCCGAACTCGGCGAACCCGATGCGGCGATCCGTTCCCACGGCGACGTTGCCTTCGAGCTTGGGACGGGCGATGTCGAGAGCCATGCGCGACAGTGTCGCATGCGGGTGTCTCGTCTCCGTCAGATCGGGGCGACCCATCCCGGCGGTCGCTTCCCGGCCCACGGCAGGGCGATCTCCAGTTGCGCGGCAAGGGTGAGCAGCACCGCCTCGTCGGGCGCCATCAGTTGCACGCCGATCGGCAGGCCGTCGGCGGTGGCGCCGAGCGGCAGCGACACCGCCGCCCACCCGGTCACGTTGGCCAGCGCGGTCCACCCGGTGGTGGCGAACTCGACGTCGAAGAACGCCCGGGTGGTGCCGCGAGGCTGGTCGAGCAGCCCGAACGGCGGCGGTGAGGTCAGCAGCGTCGGGGCCAGCAGCACGTCGTGACCGGTCATCTGTGCGGCGAAGCGCCGGGTCTGCGCGTGCACCGCCGCGATGGCGTCGGCGTAGGCGATGCCCGTGGTGGTGAACCCCTCGCGCATCATCACCCAGCTGCTCGGCTCGAACTCGTCCTCGCGGGGGTCGCGGCCGAGGTGCTCCCGGGCCAGAGCGAACAGTGCGACGTTGCTGACGGTGTGCAGCACCGCAATGGCGTCGGCCACGGCGTCGGCGTCGATGGTCGGGGCGCCCGGCTCGATGTGGTGGCCGAGGCCGGCGAGCGTCGCGGCGGTGTGCTCGACCGCGGCGACCACGGCGGGGTCGGTGGCCGGCCCTGGGAACGGCGACGACGTCGCGAGCAGGATGCGCTGCGGCGCAGGCGGAGTCGCGATCGCGGTGAGGAACGGCTGGGCCGGCAGCGGCGCTGAGTAGGGGTCGCCGACACCGGCGCCGGTGACGGCGTCGAGCAGCGCGGCGCTGTCGCGCACGGTCCGGGTCAGGGCGTGCTCGTTGACGAGTCCTTCGAGCCCGTGCCCGGCGCCGGGCGCGAACGACGTGCGGGCCCGGCGAGGTTTGAGCCCGACCAGCCCGCAGCACGATGCGGGCACCCGGATGGAGCCGGTCCCGTCCCCGCCGGACGCGGCGGGCACGATGCCGGCCGACACCGCCGCGGCGGAGCCGCCGCTGGACCCGCCGGGGGTGATGTCGGGCGACCACGGGTTGGCGGTGGCACCGAACAGGGACGGCTCGGTGGTGCAGTGGTTGCCCCACTCCGGGGTGTTGGTCTTGCCGAAGATCACCAGGCCGGCGTCCAGGTAGCGCTCGACGATCCACGCCGTCTGCTCGGCGACGTGGGTGCGCAGCGCGCGTGACCCCATCGCCTCGGGGGCGCCCGCCAGCGATGCGCCCAGGTCCTTGAGCAGGAAGGGCACCCCGGCCAGGGGTCCCTTCTGGCCGGTGCGCAGCGCGCCGGAGGCGTCCAGGGCGGCCGCCGCGGATCGTCCTCGGTCGAACAGGTCGGCGATCACCGCGTTCAGCGCGCGGCCGGCCTCCAACCGGGTGATCGCGGCCTCGAGCAGTTCGGTGGCGGTGACCTCACCGGCGGCGGCCAGCGCCGCCTGACCGATTGCGTCGAGGTCGCCGAGTTCGAACGCCGTGCGCGAGTCCATGAGGCGGATCATGGCGGCCACGCCGCCCCGCGGCAACTCGCCGCGCTCAGCCGACCGCGGCGCCGTAGCCGAGCGCGCCGACGAACAGCGTCACCCCGCACAGCACGAACGTGGCGAGCGCGAAGGGCCACGCGGTCGCCCGCCGGACCAGCGCGACGACGGTGACCACCAGCCCGATCACCCCCACGCCTGCGGCGACCAGCAGTGCGGTGAACACCGCGCCGACCGCGCCGTCCACGCTGCAGGTCTCCGGCGGACAGTGGTCGAGGAACGCCAGCGAGAACACCCCGAAGAACGCCGCCACGGCGCCCATCAGCACGGTCAGCACCAGGATCACCACCGAAATCGCCACGTCGGCGCCGGAGCGCGGCGCGGCGGCCGCCGGGGGCGGCGGGGGCGGCGGGGGCGGCGGGTAGCTCACCCGCCGTCCCGTTCGGCGCGCCGCGCGGCCACGTCGCGGTCCCGGCGGGCCACCGAGTCGGTGACCGCGAGCGCGATGAGGATGTCGGCGACGGTGATCAGCAGGCCCCACCAGTACATCCAGCGGATGGTGGTGTCGGGCTGGGCGGCGAAGTAGACGAACAGGAAGATCGGTCCGACGATCCCGCACACGAACGTGGCGAGCTGGATGCGCAGGTACACCCACAGAGTCGACATCGGCCGACAGTGTCGCCCGCGGCAGGCGATGGCGTCAACGGACCTGGCCGGGCCGCGAATGGTGAGACCGGCTAACCTTGACGCAACTGTAGATTGATCTTGATCATGGAAGGACGGAGCATGCGCCGAATCGCGCGCGCCGCGGTGACCGCCACGGCGCTGATGATGGCCACCGGCCCGCTGCTGGCGGGCGCCGGTGTGGCGTCTGCCGAGAGTGCGGTGACCGTGATGCCGTTCCAGGAGAAACTGCGCCGCTGCGACTTCAGCCAGATCAAGTACGTGGGTGGCTCCTACTACGGCCGGGCAACGGCGCAGCTGCGCGTGGAGGGCGGCACTGTCGTCGCCGACGTGACGTTCTTCACCGGGCAGCCCAACACCCGCTACGACGTGCGGCTCATCCAGATGCCGCGCGCGTCGGCGGCGGGCTGCGAGGCCGGGGCGCCCGGGGTGGCGTCCGCGGCGCTGTTCACCGACGGCGGCGGGGCGGGCACCGTGACGGTGCGCGGACCGATCATGCCGGGTGCGACGGGGGCCTGGTTGTCGCTCAGCCGCCGGGCGAGCAACAGCCAGCAGCCGGAGGAGTTCTACACCACCAGCTTCATCGCTTCGCTGTAAACCCCTGCAACACAACGTCGCTCACGCCGGAACGACGACGGTCAGGTGGTCGCCGCGGCGCTCGACGCGCATGCCCGCACGCCGGGACACCGCCGCGACTGCGGCCGCATCCGACGGCTCGGACCGGGTGGCGACCAGCGCGCGGGCCAGCCGTCCCTTGTGCGCCTTGTTGAAGTGACTGACCACGGTGCGGCGACCGTCGGCGTGCTCGGCGACGACCTCGACGGTGACGGCCCCCGGCACCCGGCCCAGACCCGCGTAGGAACCCGAGCGCAGATCGACGATCAGTTCCCGCTCGGCCAGCCCACGCAGCACGGGTTCGAGGGCGGCCCGCCAGCGCGCGGCCAGCGTCGGACGACCGGGCAGCTTCGAGCCCGCCGAGAGCCGGTAGGCGGGGATCGGGTCGTCGGCGCGCAGCAGCCCGAACAGCGCGGAGACGACCGCGAGGCGCGAGGCGGCGCGGGCCGCTGACGCGCCCCGCAGCGATTCCACGTCTAGCGCGTCGTAGAGCACGCCGGTGTAGCGGTGCAGGGCCGGCATCGTCGGCGCCGAGCGCAGCGCGGCGTTGCGGTCGATCTCGGCGTCCTGGCCGGCCGACAGCCCCAGCGCCGCGCGGCTGGCGTCGCGGTCGGCCGCCAGGGCGACGAGGTCGTCGATCATCTCGGCCCGGACCGGATTCAGCTCCGGTGAGCTCAGCGACTCGAGGTCCAGTGCGGGCCCGTCACCGCCGGCGCGCTTGGTCTCCGACGGGGGCAGCAGGACGATCACGGCAGAGACGGTAGCGCGCGGCGCTCACCCCGCAGGCGGGGGCGGGGGAGCCAGCGGGTCACCCGGCGGAGGCGGCGGCAGCGGGGCCTCCTGGCCCATCAGCACGATCGGTGCGGGCGGCGGCGGGGGAGCCATCGGCGGCGACAGCAGCGGATCGGCCGGGGGCGGCACGTCGGCGGCGGCCGGCGCGGGCAGGAACATGTGATGGGTGAACTGGCTCTGGTAAGCGCCGCCACCGCCGATCTTCACGCCGCCGCCCTCCCCGGAGGACACCGGGGTGCCGTCCGGCAGCGTCACGGCGGTGTGACCGCGGTTCCACCCGACCACCAGGGCGCCGGGCTGGGTTCCGTACTCGAACCCCCGGGCTCGCAGCGCGCCCTCGATGTTTCCGGTGTTGAAGCGGTCACCGTAGACGGGCCTGCCGGTCGCGGCGTTGGTGACCCAGGAGACCAGTCCGGAGCAGTCGGTCCCGCGCGGGGAGTCACCGCCGGAGATGTACGGCGTTCCCGACACCTGGTTGACGAGCGTCAAGAGTGTGGCGAGTTCATACATGCGGCCGGACGCTAGCAGAGGGTCTCTAATACGGCCAAAATCTGTGACGGCGGGCACAATCCGTGCACCGACGAGCCTGAGGTCACGAAAATGGTTGTGCGAGAGATCGATTCAGAAGAGCGCCACGGGCATCGAATTACCCTGCACCACAGTGTTTTTCAGCTCAGTGATGAGCCAGCAGCAGCGGAACCCGCTGCTCGGCCGCAGTCAGCGAGCCGTGTTGACCGATCAGTGACGATTCCACCGGTTCCACGGTGCGGCGCAGCACCCCCGAGGAGCCCCTGGCCGCCACCACCACGTCACCGATGCGCGAGCGGGCGTCGTCGGTCACCCGCTCGCCGAACCAGCCCGCCGCGACCGCTTCCTCTTGCGTCACCACCCACGCCCGCGGGCCGAGGAACTCCCGCCACGTGGCCAGCACGTCGGCCGTCGCACCGTCGCAGGTATAGACGTGGCGCGCGCGCACCTCACCACCGAGGGCGACGACGCCGTCGTGCAGCGGCGGCGCGGCGTCGGCGTCCACCACGTCCTCGCCGAGCGCCACCATGCCGTGATCGGCGACCACGGCCAGCAGCCCGCCCCGCGGCAGCGCGCCGGCGATCGACTCCACCAGCAGGTCGACCTGCCGCAACTGCATCCGCCACGCATCCGATCCCGGACCGTGCAGATGGCCGACCAGGTCCAGATCGGCGTGATAGGCGTAACAGAAGCCGCACTCGGCGATCGACGTCCCGATCGCCGAGACCAGGTCCCCGATCGCGTGCACACCGAAGTACCGTCCGCCGCGCAGCACCGCCCGCGTCAGCCCCGAACCGGCGAACTCCGCGGCGGAGATCACGCTGACCGCCACACCCGCCGAGGCGGCCCGCTCGAACACCGTGGCGCGGGGCTGCACCTGCTCGGGCACGGCGCGGTCGCGCAGGTCGTCGCCCCACGGGTGCGGCCGCCACCGCAGCGCGTTGACGACGCCGACGTCGGGCAGCCGGAACGACATGCCCACCATGGCGTGCTCACCGGATCGGCACCCGGTCCCGATCGCCGCCAGGCCCGCCGCCGTGGTGGCCGGGAAACCGACGTGCAGCGTAGGGCCCCGCAAGCCGGCCAGGAACGGGGCATCGGCGGCGTGCGCGTCGAGCAGTTCGGCGCCCAGACCGTCGACGAGCAGGACGCACGCCCCGCGCACGTCGTAGGGCAGGGCGATCCGCGGCTCGAATCCGGCGACCCCCATGGCGGCCAGGACCGACGGCGCCACGTCGGCGAGGTGCGGCGTCGCGCTGTCGGGTCGTGGCAGGTCCACCTCAGAACTGAGGAAGCCGGACCACCTGGACGAAGAACTCGTCGATCTGACGGACCGCGTTCATGAACTGGTCGAGGTCGACCGGCTTGGTGACGTAGGCGTTGGCGTGCAGCTTGTAGCTGCGCAGGATGTCCTCCTCGGCCGACGAGGTGGTCAGCACCACCACCGGGATGTGGCTCAGCTCGGGATCGGACTTGATGGTCTCCAGGAGCTGGCGCCCGTCGTACTTGGGCAGGTTCAGATCGAGCAGCACCAGGTCCGGCCTCGGCGCACCCTCGTACTGTCCGCGCCGGTAGAGGAAGTCGAGCCCCTCCTCGCCGTCGTGAGCGACGTGCAGATTGTTTTTGATCTTGTTGTGCTCGAAGGCTTCCCGGGTGATCAGTTCGTCTCCCGGGTCGTCCTCGATGAGCAGCACGTCGATGGCGCGTTCAGCGGGTGTCATGCCGACGATCCTTCCAGTTGGGCAGCGGGGCTGTCGACGGCGACCGGCAACGTGAACCGGAAGCGGGTGCCCTCGGTGTAGTCGTTGTCGATCCAGATCGTGCCGCCGTGATGTTCGACGATCTTCTTGCACAGTGCCAGACCGATGCCGGTACCCGTGTACGCGTCCCTGCCGTGCAGCCGCTGAAAGATCACGAACACCTTCTCCGAGAACTCCGCCGCGATGCCGATCCCGTTGTCGGTCACCGAGAACCACCATTCCGCGGCGTCATCGGCCCCGCGGCCGCAGTCGATCACCACCTCGGGCGGCACGCCCTCGCGCCGGAATTTGACCGCGTTGCCGACGAGGTTCTGCCACAGCATCGTCAACAGTGTCGGGTCCCCCTTGATCGTGGGCAGCCCGCCGGCCGGCCGCTCGATCACGGCCCCCGTCTCCTCGATCGACGTCGCGACGTTGCTCAGCGCCGCGTCGAGCGCCGTGTCCAGGTCGACGTCGGTCTCGGTGGCGTTCAGGCGGCCCACCCGCGAGAACGTCAGCAGGTCGTTGATCAGTACCTGCATGCGCTTGGCGCCGTCGACGGCGAACCCGATGTACTCGGTGCCGCGCTCGTCGAGCTTGTCCCCGTAGCGCTTCTCGAGCAGCTGGCAGAACGAGGCGACCTTGCGCAGCGGCTCCTGCAGGTCGTGCGAGGCCACGTAGGCGAACTGCTCGAGTTCGGCGTTGGAGCGGCGCAATTCCTCGGCGTGCTCGTCGAGCGCCTCGGTGGCCGCCCGCGACGACTCCAGTTCGGAGACGATGCGCTGCCGCATGTTCTCCACGTCGATCGCGATCAACCGGATGTCCCGAGGGCCCTGGGGCACGATCCGCTCGCCGAAGTTTCCCTCGGCGACCCGCCGGCAGGCCGCCGCCAGCCGGTTCAGCGGACGCACCAGGGCGCGCCGCAGCAGCACCGCCAGCGCCAGCATCGTGATGACGAACGCGGCCAGCATCGCGATCAGCACTCCGTTGCGCCACGTGCTGATCGAGTCCAGCTCGGCGATGCCGTCGTTGCGAGCCTCCAGAAGATTCATGTTCTGGCGGTCGAAAAGTGTTCGCAGACGGTCGAATTCCGATTTACCCACCGCGGTCAGGGCGGGGGAGACGGTGTTGCGCTGACCGGGCTTCACCGCGGCGATGACGGGCTCGGCGTAGTTGGTCCGCCACGATCCGGACGCCTGTTCGATCGCGTCGAGATCGTCGAGCAGGTCGGGGTGCCTCTGCTCGTACTGGCGCAGGGCCGCCGACGCCTGCGCCTCGACCTCCCTGCCGTTGTCGTACGGTTCGAGGAACTGGGGGTCGGCGGCGATGACGTAGCCGCGCACCGCGGTCTCCTGGTCGCGCAGCGCGGCCTGCAGCTGGTAGGCGGCCACCCGCGCGGGCCCCACGTTGTTGGTGATCTGGTTCGACACCTGGTCGGTGCGGTGCAGCAGCACCGCCGTCGTGACGGCGCCGGCGAGCACCACCACGGCCATGATCGACAGCACGAGGTACTGCCAGCCCTCGACCGTCAGGGCGCGTACCCCGCGTTGATCCGGACTCATGGATGAGCCGTCCTCTCTACCCGCACCACCGCGATGTCGTCGCCGATGCCGCCGTGCGACTGCGCGCGGTCCTCGACGGCGTTGATCAACGCCGCGACGAAGTCCCGGCCGGGCAGATGCGCCAGCGAGCGCGCCAGGTCCAGCAGTCCGGCCTCGCCGAGGCGTTCGTTGCCGCGGCCGATGTGCCCTTCGAACAGGCCGTCGGTCAGTAGCACCAGGCCCATGCCGGGCGGCAGTTCGACCTGCTGGGGCGTCCAGTCGCCGGCGTGCAGGCCCAGTGCGGGCCCGCCGGCGGGTTCCACCCAGTCGACCGTGCCGTGTCCGTGCAGCAGCATGCCCGGGTGGCCGGCCCGGACCGCGGTGACCAGCGAGCCCTCCGGGGGGATCGCGAGGCTGAGCACGGTCGCGAAGATGCCCTTGCCGGCCCGCTCGGCGCGCAGGATGCGCTCGAGTTGACGCATCCGGTCGGCTCCGCGCAGCCCGGCGAACGTGAGCGCGCGCCACGCGATGCGCAGCGCCACCCCCAGCGCCGCCTCGTCCGGGCCGTGCCCGGACACGTCGCCGATCATCACGTGCACCGTACGGTCCGGGGTCTGCACGAAATCGTAGAAATCCCCGCCCAGCAGCGCGTTCTGCCGGCTCGGCCGGTACTGGGTGACGATGTCCACCCCTGGGTTTTCGAGCAGCAGCGGTGAGGGCAGCAGGCCACGCTCCAACCGGGCGTTCTCCCGCTCACGCAGCTGTGTGGCGTGCAGATCGACCGCGGTCAGCTCGGCGCGCTTGCGTTCGATCGCGTAGAGCACCGCCCGCCGCAGCGTCTCGGGATCCACCCGGCCCTTGACCAGGTAGTCCTGCGCCCCCGAGGCGACCGCAACCGAGGCGACGTGTTCGTCGTTGAGCCCGGTGAGCACCACCACCGGAATGGTGGAGTCCCGCTCGGCGATGCGGGCGAGGCCCGCGATCCCGTCGGTGTCGTGCAGGTGCAGATCCAGCAGCACGCAGTCCGGGCGCTCCGCGGCGATCGCCTGCTCGGCCTTGGCCATCGACTCGGCCCACACCACCCCGATGTCGACACCGGCGTCCGCGATCAACTCCTCGACGAGGATCGCGTCGGCGCGATCGTCCTCGACGAGGAGAAGCGACAGCGGCCCGCCGTCACCCGGAGCGCGCATGTGCCCCGGCGCTTTCAGTCGCGCTCCACCGCGCGCGCTCGCATGTTCGATTGACAATTTCCTGAGAATACCCGGGCTGTTCGGCGCCGCGGACAACCTCCCGGCGGCGGCGTTGCGGCACCGGTTCTCCCAGCCCGCGCTGGTAACCTCCGACCGGTCGCCGGCGTTTCCGTCGGGGGGAGGCGGCGAGCACCACCGCCCTTCCGGCCCACGTCGTCGACGACTGTCATGAGCTTCCGAGACGAAGAGAGTCGTGTGCGCACCGGTGAGATCAAGGCCCTGTCGGGGCTGCGCATCGTGGCCGCCGTGTGGGTCGTGCTCTTCCATTTCCGGCCGCTGCTGGCCGAGGCGTCCCCGGGCTTCCGCGACGCGCTGGCGCCGGTGCTCAACGCGGGCGCCCAGGGCGTCGACCTGTTCTTCATCCTGAGCGGGTTCGTGCTGACGTGGAATTACCTGGACCGGATGGGGGAGTCCTGGTCGACGCGCTCGACACTGCGGTTCCTGTGGCTGCGGCTGGCCCGGGTGTGGCCGGTCTACCTGGTGACGATGCACCTGGCCGCCGCGTTCGCCGTGTTCACCCTCTACGTCGGCCGGTTCCCGCTGCCGCCGGACGTGATCGGATCGCTCAACGCGCTGAGCTGGCTCAAACAGGTCCTGCTGGTGCAGCTGTGGTTCCAGCCGTACTTCGACGGGTCGAGCTGGGACGGGCCGGCCTGGTCGATCAGCGCGGAGTGGCTGGCCTATCTGCTCTTCGGCGGGCTGGTGCTGGTGGTGTTCCGGATCGCGGCGGTCACGCGGGCACGCGGGCTGATCTGGCTGGCGATCGCGGCCGCGTTGGCGCCGACCCTGCTGCTGCTCGCCCACGGCGTCTTCTACACGCCGTGGAGCTGGCTGCCGCGGATCGTCATGCAGTTCACGGCGGGGGCGCTCGCCTGCGCCGCGGTGCGCCGACTGCGGCTCTCCGACCGGAGCCGGCAGGCCGCCGGTCTGGCGGCTGTGGCGCTCGTCGTCGTGATCATCGGTGGGTTGTATCTGCTGGACGCGTACCCGCCCCAGGGCATGCTCGACGCCGGCGGCCTGGTCGACGTGCTGTTCGTGCCGCTGGTCATCACGCTGTCGATCGGGGCGGGCTCGCTGCCGGCGCTGCTGTCGACGCCGGTGATGGTGTACCTGGGCCACATCTCCTTCGGGCTCTACATGGTCCACGAGATCGTGCACACCGCGTGGAACTGGGCGACGCAGCAGTTCGCGATCACGTTGGCGCCCAGCTGGTCGGCGAAGTTCGCCGTCCTCGGGCTCGTACTGCTGGCCACCGTCCTCGCCGCGCTGCTGTACCACGTCGTCGAGGAGCCCGCCCGGCGTTGGATGCGCCGGATGATCGAGCCGGCCACCCCGCGTGCCGCCCGCCCGTCGGAGCCGCCGCACGGCAGATTGCACCCGGTCACGGCACGGGCGGGATAACTGTTCGTGAACCCGCGGCGAGTCGGCGTGGGGCCCGCGCCGGAACACCCCTAGGCTGGTCCAGTGAGTCGTGTGCTGACGTGGATGCTCTCTGCCGCCATGCTTTTCGGGGCTCTCAGCGCGCCCACCCCCGCCGTCACCCACCGCGAGGTGCGCGTCCTCGACTACGCCGTCAACCGGATCGCCGTCATCGGCGACTCGTACACGACCGGCAGCGATCAGGGCGGCAACGGCCCCGACGGCTGGGCGCCGCAGGTGTGGCAGGCACTCAGCGACCACGGGATCGCCGTCACGCCGACGGTCGCCGCCGAGGGCGGCGCCGGCTACTGCACGCGGGGCAACCGGGGCAGCGTGTTCGAGGACCTGACCGTGCGGGCGGTGAAACCCAACGACGCGCTGGTGGTGTTCTTCGGCTCGCGCAACGACATGAAGGTCGAACCGACGCGGTTGTCGATCGCGATGTACGGCACGCTCAGCCTGGCCCGCCAGATCGCCCGCTCGGCGAAGATGCTCGTGATCGGGCCGCCGTGGCCGACGGCCGACCCGCCGCCGGAGGTGCTGCGCATCCGCGACGTGCTGAGCTACCAGGCCCAGCTGGCCGGCGCGACGTTCGTCGACCCGATCGCCGCGCGCTGGTTCGTCGGCCGGCCGGAGCTGATCGGCCAGGACGGTGTGCACCCGACCGATGCCGGCCACACCTACATGGCGGAGAAGATCGCACCGCTGATCGGCACGCAACTCGCCCCGTACTGAGCTGTTAGGGTGCGCTGATGATTCGCAACGTGGTGCTCGCCAAGCTCAAGGACGACCACGACGCCGCCGAGGTGGCGCGGATCCAGCAGGGCCTGCGCGATCTCGACCTGCCAGGCACACTGCAGTACACCGTGGGTTCGGATGCGGGCCTGCGCGAAGGGAATTGGGACTTCGTCATCGTGGCGGACTTCACCGACATCGAGGCCTACCGCGGGTACGACGCCGACGCCGAGCACAACGCGCTGCGGGCGCGGCTGGCCCCGATGGTCGACCAGATCGCCCGGGCGCAGTTCGAGGTGCCCGCAGGTTAACGGCGCGCGTACCGGTCGACGAAGCCGCGCAGGATCGTCATCGGGTGGGTGACGGTGCGCCGGCGCGCCGCGTCCTTGAGTGACTGCGCGGTCTCCGGCGCGAAGTAGCCGTGGTTCTTGTAGACGTCGATGCGGGTGCACAGGCCCTCGACGTCGAGTTCGGGGTGGAACTGGGTGGCGTAGACGTTGGCGCCCACCCGGAAGGCCTGTACCGGACAGGCGGCCGAGGTGGCCAACCGCGTGACGTGCGGGGGCAGCACCGACGCCGCCTCCTTGTGACCGCCGAACGCGTCGAAGGTGTCCGGTAGCGGAGCGAACAGCGGGTCGGCGCGGCCCTCGGCGGTCACGTCCACGGTCACCGGGCCGACGGGTTCGCTGTGCGAGCGGTCGATGACGGCGCCCACCGCCGCGCCCAGTGTGCCGATGCCGTAGCAGCAGCCCAGGAACGGGAAGTCCGCGGCGATGATCGCGGCGAGCAGTTCGGCCAGTTCCGCCTCGACCCGCCGCTGCGTGGCCGACTTCGCCTCGGGCGCGTCGCTGACGGTGTAGGGCCCGCCGCCGAGGATGACGCCCGACCAGGCGGTCAGGTCGATGTCGCCGAGCGGGCGGTGGGTGAGCCGGATCCGTCGCAGCGTGTGCTCGTCGAGGCCCCCGAAGCGCATCACCGCCCGGTATTCGTCGTCGGCGGCCTCGTCCTCGCCGCGGATCGACAACAGCAGGAACGGGGCGGCGGCCACCGGTCAAGACTAGCCACGGGCTAGCTTTGTCGGTCAGTGAGAACACTCATCGATTTCGACGACGCCCCGGTGTTCGCGGTCCCGACCGCCGACGGCCCGCGCATGGGCCTGTTGGTGGACGGCCCGCAGGGCTGGGGTGAGTTCAGTCCGCCCCCGGACGCCGACGACGCGCTGGCCGCCCGGTGGCTGACGGCGGCGATGGAGCCGAGCACCGTCGGCTGGCCGGACGCCGTGCGGGGTCGGGTGCCGGTGAGCGACGGGCGGAACCGCATGGTGGTGACCGTCGGCAATGAGGGTGCGGTTGACGCCGCGGTCGCGCAGATCCGCCGTGCGGCCGATCTGGAGATCGTGCGACTGGTCTGCGACAGCCCCGCCGCCGCGGCCGAGATCCGGCGGCGGGTCGACGTGCCCGTCGCAGTGGAGGCCGATCTGCTCGGCGTGGACCCGCAGTGCGCCGATGTCGCGGTGCTGCGCTGCGGCGCACTCGGCGGCGTGCGGCGCGCGATGCGCCGCGTGGAGCGACTCGGCGTGCCGGCGCTGGTGGAGTTCAGCGGGGCGACGAGCATCGGAGCGGCAGGGGATGTGGCGCTCGCGGCGGCGCTTCCCGACCTGCCCTACGCGTGCGGTCCGTCGCCGGCGTGGCTGCGCGACGGCGACGTCGTCTCCCCGGCGCGGTCGCTGATCCCGGCCGACGGGTACCTGCCGGCCGCGCCGATGCCCGCCGCGCCCGACCCCGCGCGGTTGGAGCGGCTCCTCGTCACCGACGCCGCCGTGACCCGACGGTGGCGCGATCTGGTCCGCCGCGCCACCGCGCTGATCTGACGTAGCCCTCGACTGTGGGGTGGAAAACCAGTTGCGGCACGTCGGCGCGACGCCGTTCACTGACCACATGGACCAGCGACAGCCCACGTGGGACCGGTTGCGGCAGAACGCCATTGGTGGCGCGTTCGGCCGCGACCGGGATTCCGCGGTGGTGTCGGTTCAGTCCTGCTTGCTGATCAGGCGGAGCAGCGCCTCGTGGTCGGGGGCGAGGAGCTCGTCGATGCGCGGCTGGTTCACATCCGCGACGATGATCTCGCCGACCTCCTGGTAGACGTCGCTGAAGATGCCGTGCGACTTCATCTTCTCGGTCTGATAGATGTTGTCCTCGGTCGGCGTCACGTAGTACACGATCTCGGCCTTGAACCGGTGGATCAGCCACAGATGGATGAGGTCCATCAGCCGCTTCTGCCGGAGCTGCTCAGCGAAGGTGTTCTGGTCACGGACGGTCAGGATGCTGCGGCCGTGCCGGTCCTTGATCGGGTCGACGACGACGTTGGCCAGAGGCTCCTCTCCATCGCCGAGGATCTGCAGATCGAGCACGTCCGACCCGGCACGGCGGGGCCGCAGCTGCACGCGCAGCTTCTCGGGCAGTTCATAGTGCTTGCTCCACAGCGCCAGCCACTCCTCGAGCAGCTTCTTGGGCACCTCGGTCTGCACCAGGTGCTGGTGCTGTGTGGAGCCCTTGCCCATCGACTTCGTCGTCGCGGTGCGCCCCGACGACGCGGCCAGCGCGGCGTCCGACCGCGGGCCGCCGACCAGGGTTTGCGGTGTGCGGTAGGGGGATTCGACCAGCCGCATCTTGCGTTGCAGGCGGGCCAGCGCCAGCATGCCCTCCTGCCGCAGTGAGGTCGCGAACTCCTCGGAGGCGACACCGTCGACCTGGTGGCCGCCGTAGGTGATGAAGTTGAAGACGAACCCCATCTTGCCGATCTCCTCGGGGAACGCCCGCATCTCCTCGTCGGTCATCCCGGTGGTGTCCCAGTTGAACGACGGGGACAGGTTGTAGGCGAGCATCTTGTCCGGGTACACCGCGTGGACGGCGTCGGCGAACTGCTTGGCGTCGGCCAGGTCGGCGGTCTTGGTCTCCATCCACAGGATGTCGGCGAACGGCGCTGCCGCGAGCGACTTCGCGATCGCGTACGGGATACCGCCGCGCACCTGGTAGTAGCCCTCGGGCGTCTTGGCCCGCTCGCAGTCCCACGCGACGTCGGCGCCGAGTTCCTTGGCCTTCTCGCGGGCGTTGTACAGCGGCGCGCGTTCGGCGAAGGCACGCCACTCCTTGGCGCTCATCGTCGTCGACTCGCCCTCGCGCTCCCGGAACTCCAGCAGATCGGCCACCGCGCCCGCGTAGGTGTCCAGGCCGGCGTCGTCCTGCCACGCGTCGACGAACCGGGACTCGACCTTGTCGAACGCCGCGTCCAGTGAGGGTTCGGCGCCGTCCTGCCAGGACGCCGCGGTCTGGTCGATCAGCGCGAGCACACCCTGGCGGTCCAGCCACGCCTCGGCGGTGGCGTATTCGCCCTCGGGCAGCGCGTAGAGCAGGTGGCCGTTCAACTCGGTCACGCCCTGGGTGTAGAAGCGCCGCACCATCGCCAGGAAGCAGGACTTGTACGGCGGGATCTTCAGGTTGGTCACGCCGAGCAGGAACGGCTGGTCGCGCTCGTCGGCGCGGCTGTCGATCAGGTTGGCCGCCTCGGCGTCGGTGCGGGCGACGATGATGCCGGGCACCCGCATGACGTCGAGCTGGAAGCGGGCGGTGTTGAGGCGCTTGATCTGCTCGTCGGACGGCACCAGCACCTTGCCGCCCTGGTGACCGCACTTCTTGGTGCCGGGCCGCTGGTCCTCGATGTGGTAGCCGGGCACGCCGTTCTCGACGAAGCGGCGGATCAGGTTGCGGACGTGCGGATCGCCGCCGTGCCCGGTGTCGGCGTCGGCGATGATGAACGGCCGGTAGTCGTAGGCGGGGGTGGCCTCGCGTTGCTCGGGGGTCATCTGCAGCCGCAGGTACTGCTGGTTGCGGTCGGCGGTCAGCAGCGCCCGGACGATGCCTGCGGCCTCTTCGGGCACCTGGCTGAGCGGGTAACTCGCCAGGTCGGGGCCGGGATCCTCGCTGATCGAGCCCTTCGCCGAGGTGGCCCAGCCGCCGAGGTAGATGCCCTCGATGCCCATGCGCTTCATCACCACCGCCTGGCCGGGGGAGTACGGCCCGAAGGTGGTGATGCTCTTGCCCTTGGCGAACAACTCCCGCAGATGGGGGTAGAACGCGGTGGCGGCCTCCCGGGCGACGGGGTAGTCGGCGGGGATCGTGCCGCGCTGCTCGGCGACCTGCCGCGCGGTGTAGAGGCGGATGATGCCCTCGAAGCGGGGGCTGTCGAAGTATTGCTGCGTCTCGGCGACGTCGCGGTCGAACGGCGTCTGCGGCTGAACGTCAGCTTCGATGATGGCCATGACGCGAGCCTAGATCGCGAGGTGGCCTCGGCGAGGGCTACTCGGGGAGGTGGGCGGGAATTATTTCGTGCCGAAGATCCGATCGCCGACGTCGCCCAGGCCGGGCAGGATGTAGCCGTTGGCATCGAGCTCGCGGTCGACGGCCGCGGTGTAGATCGGTACGTCGGGGTGCGCCTGCGTCATCGCGGCGATGCCCTCGGGGCAGGTCACCAGGCAGACGAACTTCACCGACTTCGGGTGGCACTCGCGCACCCGGTCGACAGCAGCGACCGCGGAATTGCCGGTGGCCAGCAGCGGGTCGAGCACCACCACATCACGCTCGGCCAGATCACCGGGCATCTTGAAGTAGTACTCCACGGTGACAAGCGTTTTGGGTTCCCGGTAGAGCCCGATGTGACCGACGCGGGCAGACGGGACGACGTCGAGCATGCCGTCGAGGATCCCGGTGCCCGCGCGCAGCACCGAGACGAACACCAGTTTCTTGCCGTCGATCACGTTGCCGATGGTGGATTCCATCGGGGTGTCCACCGCGACCTCGTGCATGCCGATGTCGCGCAGCACCTCGTAGGCCATCAGCGCCGACACCTCGTGTACCAGCCGGCGGAAGGTATTGGTGGAGGCGTCCTTTCGGCGCATCAGGGTGATCTTGTGCTGCACCAGCGGATGGTCGACCAGGTGCACTCCGGAGACCGTCGAAACCATCTAGAACACCGTCCCGTCACTGAGGATCGACAGCGGCGGCTGCCCGTCGCGCAATCGTTGGGCTACCGCCCGGCCCGCCGCCCAGGTGCCGCCTTCGAGCACGCACGCCAGCGGCAGGCGCGCCGCGTCGGTGCCGAGCCGGGCACGCACCAGCGGCGCCAGTTTGTCGAGCAGGGCCACCGTCAGCCCACGCCATTCGACCACGGGTTCGTCGGCCGGGGTCCAGGCGCGCTCGGCGGCGCCGGGGTCGCGCAGCCGCAGCACCCCGGTGTCGAGCAGCAGACCGCCGTTGCGGTACTCGGGCAGCCCGGTGAGCGCCTCCACACCGGTGACCGTGACGCCGGCCCAGCCCAGCGGCTCGATCAGCGAGTAGGTGAGCCACTGCGACAGCTTGTGGAACGGCAGCCAGCCCGCGGTCAGGCCCGGCCCGCCGACGGCGTCGTGGCGCCAGCAGTCGCCCAGCGGCACATCGCCGATCATGTTGACGGACGGCCAGATTCGCGACATCGAGGTCAGCAGCGTCACGAGCAGGTCATGCGCGTCGACGGCGCCCGACGGCGCGGCCGACGAGTCGAACAGGCCGCCCGGCCGGCCGGCGGCGCCGAACACCTCGGGCTGGTCGGCCAGCGCGTCACCGAGCCGGCGCAGCAGGTGCACCCGCCCGTCGAGGCCGACCAGCGGATTGGCCGGGCCCACCTGCAGCGCCGCGGCCAGACCCTCGACCGTCAGCGCACACAGCCCTGCCGCGTCCACCTGCAGGGGCCGGTCGGCGTTCCCGGAGAACGCCCCGGCGGTGAAGGCGTGCCAGCTGGCGACCGCGAGACCCTCCGAGCGGGTGTACCGGACACCGTTCTCGACGTAGCCCCAGTCCGGGCCTGCGCCGGCGTCGAGCAGCACGCTCACCACGGTCAGGTCGATCATCGCGCGGGCGCGCTCGGGGGTGTCGACGTCGCCCAGCAGGGCGTCGAGGGCGGCGCGCCGGTCGACGCCGCCGGCCTCGAAGTGGCGCCACCGGCTGTGCAGCGGGATGTCGAGGTCCGGGAACCGGGTGCGGGTGAGCGTGGCGACGTCGTCGGCGGCGCGGGGCAGCGCGTCATCGTCCACCGTGAACCAGCGGGATTCACCGGCGCGGGCTCGGTCGAGCAGCACCGCCGAGCGGGTCCGCACCGCGGTCGTGGTGCGCAGCACCTCGACGGCGTGGGCCGCCTCGGCGGGCACGGTCATCCGTGCAGCCCCCTGCCTTTCACGCGTTTGAGGTCCTCGGCGTCGGGCACCTCACCGGGGGTGTAGTACCCGGCGGCCATCTTCGCGTCCATCTCCACGCGGGCGTCGGCCGGGATCAACTCGTCGGGGATCGACACCCGCTCACCGACCTCGATACCGGCGCCGGTGATCGCGTCGTACTTCATGTTGCTCATCGACACCAGCCGGTGGATCTTCGTGATGCCCAGCCAGTGCAGCACGTCGGGCATCAGCTCCTGGAAGCGCATGTCCTGCACTCCGGCAACGCATTCCGTGCGGGCGAAGTACTGGTCGGCGGTGTCGCCGCCGATCTGCCGCTTACGGGCGTTGTAGACCAGGAACTTCGTCACCTCACCGAGCGCGCGGCCTTCCTTGCGGGAGTACGCCACCAGGCCGACGCCGCCGCGCTGGGCGCCCAGGATGCACTCCTCGATCGCGTGGGTGAGATAGGGCCGGCACGTGCAGATGTCGGAGCCGAACACGTCGGAGCCGTTGCACTCGTCGTGCACCCGGGCGGTCAGTTCGACCGAGGGATCGGCCAGGTGCGCCGGGTCGCCGAAGATGTAGACGGTCTGCCCGCCGATCGGCGGGAGGAAGACCTCCAGGTCAGGGCGGGTCACCAGCTCGGGATACATGCCGCCGGTCTCCTCGAAAAGCACACGGCGCAAGTCGTTTTCGCTGCAGCCGAAGCGGGCGGCCACCCCCGGCAGGTGCCAGACGGGCTCGACGGCGGCCTTGGTGACCTGCGCGGCGCCGGTGGCGAGCAGCACGCGCCCGTCCGGGACCAACCGGCCTCGGCCGAGCGCATCGCCGACCTCGGGCAGGATCACCTGCGCCTTGGTGACCGCGATGGTGGGGCGGATGTCCATGCCGGCGGCGATCTCGGCGGCGAACGCCTCGGTCACCATCGCTCCCCACGGATCCAGGCTGACGATCGTCGCGGGGTCGCCCCACTGGGGGTGCGGTCCGATCCGGTCGGTCGGCGCGGTGTCGGTGAGGTCGGCGCGGTGGTCGGGGGACAGCTTGCCCGCCGCGACCGCCAGCGCGCGGTAGACGCCGTACGCGCCGCTGTGGGCGCCGATCACGTTGCGGTGCGCCCGCGCGGTGGTGCCGACGACGGGTCCGCGCGCGGCGGGCGTCGGAGCGCCCCAGTGCAGCGCCGGCGCGTCGGTGCCACCGCTGTGCGACGTCAGTCGGACGTGACCGGTGGGCATCGATCTCCTTGCATGCCGGGGAGGGTCTCGGGAGAAAGAGCCAGCCTAGTCACTGCGCGGCGGATGTGCCCGTGGTCGGCGCGGGCCACGTCTCGCGGCGGTGGGCGGCGTCGAAGAACATCCACTCGTAGCGGGCGGTCGCGACGAAGTGGGCGCGGGCGGCGGCTTCACCGGCTGCGGTCAGCGTCGGCCCCACCCGGTCGGCGAGGTCGAGCACATCGGTGACGGTCGCGGCGAACTCGTCGCCGGCGTAGCTGTCGATCCAGCGCTGGTAGCGCGGGTCGGCCGAGCCGCGGTGCACCAGTTCGGCGCCGACCTCGGCGTAGATCCAGTAGCACGGCAGCACGGCGGCGAGCCCGTCGGCGAAGCCGCCGTCGTACACGGTGGCGATCAGATAGCTGTTGTAGGCCTGGGTGGTCGGGGCGACGGGGACGCTGTCGACCGCCTCGGCCGACAGGCCCAGGGCGGGCAGCAGCTCGCCGTGCAGTTCGAGCTCGACATCGAGCACCTCGGCGGCGTGCCGGGCGAACAGCGCGGTGTCGGCGAGCGTCGGCGCCTTCGCCCCGACGACGGCAAGCGCGCGGGCGTAGGCGCGCAGATAGTGCACGTCCTGGGCGACGTAGTGGGTGAAGGCGTCGGCGTCGAGCGTGCCGTCGGTGAGCCCGGTGATGAACGGGTGGGCGGTGATCGCGTCGAAGATGCCTGCGATGTCGGTCCACAGCCGCGACGTCCAGGAGTCCGGCAGGCCGGATCCGATACGGGGCGGCGCCGCGATGCTCGAGGTCATGCCCGCCATCCTGTCAGCGATGAGTTGGCGGCGCCGGGCCGGTCAACACCGATGACCCTTGGCCACTCCGCTGACAGGATGTCCCGATGACCGAACCGTCCGCCCTGCCTCCCGTCGTCGACGCCGCCACCTGGCGTGCGCAGCTCGACGAACTGCGGGCCCGCGAGAAGGCCGCGACCCGCGAACTCGATGCGATCGCCGCGCAGCGACGCCGGCTGCCGATGGTCGAGATGCCGGAGTACACGTTGACGGGCGCCGACGGCCCGGTGCGGCTCGCAGACATCTTCGAAGGCCGCTCGCAGCTCATCGTCTACAACCACATGTGGAGTGACGGTCAGACGTGGCAGTGCGGCGGCTGCACGGGCTTCACCTCCCAGTTCACCCGGCTCGAGTTCCTCGACAGCTACGACGCACGGTTCGTGATCGTCACGTCGGGGCCGATCGATGAGGCGCTGGCCTACAAGAAGCGGGTCGGCAACCCGATGGCCTGGTATTCATCGTCGGACAGCCCGTTCGCCACCGATGTGGACGCGGCGCCCAACACCGGCTTCGCGGTGAACGTGTTCCTGCGCGACGGCGATACCGTCTATCGCACCTGGCACACCAACGGCCGAGGCACCGAGCAGCTCAGCCATTCCTTCGCGCTGATCGATCTGCTGCCGTGGGGCCGTCAGGAGGTGTGGCAGGACTCGCCGGAGGGATGGCCGCAGCGGCCGACGTACTCCGGGTGGCTGGATTCCCCGGAGATCGCCCGCATCTACGGCGATCCCGGCGCCTGACCCGGCCGCGCCGAAATCGGCGCGGCTTGGCACACTGTGCGCATGGCACAGATAACTTTGCGCGGAAACCCGATCAACACCGTCGGAGAGTTGCCCGCGGTCGGCTCGCCGGCGCCCGGCTTCTCCCTGACGGGGACCGATCTCGGCGCGGTCGGGGACGATCAGTTCCGCGGCAAGCCTCTGCTGCTCAACATCTTCCCGTCGGTCGACACCCCGGTGTGCGCGGCCAGCGTGCGCACGTTCAACGAGCGCGCCGCGGCGGCGGGCGGCGCAGTGCTGTGTGTGTCGAAGGATCTGCCCTTCGCTCAGAAGCGGTTCTGCGGAGCCGAGGACATCGAGAACGTGACGCCGGCGTCGGCGTTCCGGGACAGCTTCGGCGAGGACTACGGCGTCACGATCACCGACGGCCCGATGGCAGGGCTGCTGGCCCGCGCCGTCGTGGTGGTCGGCGCGGACGGCAACGTCGCCTACACCGAACTGGTGCCCGAGATCGGTCAGGAGCCCGACTACGACGCGGCGCTGGCCGCGCTCGGCTCGTGACGCGCGACACACCCTAGAGGGCGACGCGCCGACATAGGTCACCGTTCGGTTCCGGTCCCGCATCTGCTTGGTTCACCGTCCTGCGACAACGTCAAAACACCACGTCGCGTGGTGTAAAAGTGGTCATAGTGACTGTTGTTAATCAATGATGTCCAGCGCCCGCCGGGTGCTGGCGGCGGGAAAGCGGTGGAAGTGCCATGCGACGCGTTCGTGTGTTTGTAGTCCTCGTGCTCGGCTTCGCCCTTCTGATGGCGACGCCCGGCCTGGCGGCGGCTCAGCCCGCACGGTCGGCGACGAACCAGAAGGCGGTCGAGATCGTGATCGCTCGCGCGCTCTCGCAGCGCGGCGTCCCGTTCGCCTACGGAGGCGGCGGCGCCTCGGGTCCGAGCAAGGGCACCGTGGCGGCGCCCACCGCCGATCCCGCGCAGCCCGACCAGGCCGGGGTGGACGCTTCGGCACTCGATCTGACCACCCCAGGGTTGAATCTGCCCGCCGCGGCCCCTGCTGCCGCACCGGCGCCGGCGCCCCGCGTCGAGGTCGTCGGCTTCGACGCCTCGGGGCTCATGGTCTACTCCTACGCCGGGGTGGGAGTGAAGCTGCCGCGGTCCTCCGGCGAGATGTACAAGGTGGGCCAGAAGGTCATGCCGTCGCTCGCGCTGCCCGGTGACCTGCTCTTCTACGGTCCCGAGGGCACGCAGAGCGTCGCGTTGTTCATCGGCAACGGCAAGATGGTCGAGACCACCGACTCCGGGGTCGCGGTGTCCGACGTGCGGACCAAGGACATGACGCCCTATCTGGTGCGCATCATCGCCTGACCGGTTGCGCCCCTTGGTGATTGGGAGCCGGCCCGGTGGCGGGCCCGCGACATCTAGACTGCGGGCATGAATCGCCGTACGGGCCGGTCGATCCCGATCAGTGCGGGCCTGCTGCAGGTGGAGGACTGCCTCGACGCCGACGGCCGGATCGACCTGCCCGACGGCACCACGTTCGTCTCGCTGATCGACCGCAACATCGCCCATGTCGGTGACGAGGTCGCCTACCGCTACCTCGATTTCTCCGGCGCGGGCACGCACGTCTCCGAGATCACCTGGACCCGGCTGGGCGTGCGGATGGGGGCCGTGGCGGCCCGGGTGCAGCAGGCGGCGGCGCCGGGGGAGCGGGTTGCGGTGCTCGCGCCTCAGGGCCTCGACTACATCGCCGGGTTCTTCGCCGCGATCAAGGCCGGAACGGTGGCGGTGCCGCTCTTCGCCCCCGAATTGCCCGGCCACGCCGAACGTCTCGACATCGCGCTGCGGGATTCGCGACCTGCGGCGGTGTTGACCACGGCAGCGGCTCGCGCGGCGGTGCAGGCGTTCCTCGAGCAGCTGACCGGGCTGCGGCGGCCCGAGATCATCACGATCGACGACGTGCCCGACGACGCGGCGGTGGACTTCGTGCCGACGACGATCGACGTCGACGACGTCTCGCACCTGCAGTACACGGGCGGCGCGACGCGCCCGCCCGCCGGGGTGGAGATCACCCACCGCGCTGTCGGCACCAACCTGGTGCAGATGATCCTGTCCATCGATCTTCTCGACCGCAACACCCATGGGGTCAGCTGGCTGCCGCTCTATCACGACATGGGGCTGTCGATGATCGGCTTCCCGGCGGTCTACGGCGGCCACTCGACGCTGATGTCGCCGACCGCCTTCGTGCGCAGACCACTGCGCTGGATCGAGGCGCTGTCGGAGGGGTCGGCGACCGGTCGCGTGGTCACCGCGGCGCCGAACTTCGCCTACGAGTGGACCGCGGCCCGGGGTGTGCCTGCGGCGGACGCCGGCATCGACCTGACCAACGTGGTGCTGATCATCGGATCCGAGCCGGTGAGCGTCGACGCCATTGCCGCGTTCGACAGAGTCTTCACACCGTTCGGGCTGCCGCGCACGGCCTTCAAACCGTCGTACGGCATCGCCGAGGCGACGCTCCTCGTCGCGACGATCGCCCCCGCCGCACAGGCTCAGGTCCTCTACGTCGACCGCGACGAACTGGCCGCAGGCACCGCCGTACCCGTTCCCGCCGACCACGACCTCGCGGCCGCGCACGTGTCGTGCGGTCAGGTGGCGCGCAGTCAGTGGTGCGTGATCGTCGACCCGGACACCGGCCGCGAACTGCCCGACGGGCAGGTGGGCGAGCCGTGGCTGCAGGGCGACAACATCGCCCGCGGCTACTGGGACCGCCCACAGGAGACACAGCAGACGTTCGGGGCGCGTCTGACCGGCACCCTGGCCAACGGCAGCCACGCCGCCGGTGCGGACCTGGATCGAACGTGGTTGCGCACAGGCGATCTCGGGTTCCATCTGGACGGCGAGCTCTACATCACCGGCCGGATCGCCGACGTGGTGGTCGTCGGCGGACGGCGGTACTCCCCGCACGATCTCGAAGCGACCGCGGCCGGCGCGTCACCGATCGTGCGGCGCGGCTACGTCGCCGCCTTCGCCGTGCAGGACGGCGACGAGGAGCGGCTCGTGATCGTCGCCGAGCGCGCGGCGGGCACCGCGCGCGTGGATCCCGCAGAGGCCGTGGCGGCGATCGAAGCCGCTGTGCGGGAGCGTCATCACGCTGCGGTGACCGACGTGCGCATCGTGGCAGCAGGCACCATCCCGAGAACGACCAGCGGGAAGCTGGCGCGGCGGGCCTGCCGCGCGGCGTACCTGGACGGCGTGTTCGACGACCGGGCGATCACGCCGCGGGTGTGACGCCGGCGACGGCGAGCATCAGCACCAGGCCCGGCAGCAGATTCGCCACCGCGTGGGCGACCATGCTCGCGATCAGCGTGCCGCCGTACAGGCGCGCAAGCCCGATCGGCAACCCGATGATCAACAGGAGCGGGGCGCGCTGCCACTCCAGGTGCGCGACGGCGAACACCACGGTCGTGACACCGAGCGCCACCCAGCGTCCCCAGCGCTGTGCCACAGCGCCCCACAGCAGTCCGCGGAACAGGATCTCCTCGCACACCGGCGCGATGACCACCACGACCGCGAACACCAGCAGCGCCCCGGCCCAGGTGCCGCGCAGGTCGCCGAACACGTCGCCGGCGGCCGACGTGACGTCGTCGCCGACGATCGACAGCCACAGCACCGACGCCGGGATCGTGACCAGCAGGCCGGCGACGCCGAACAGCAACCCGACACCGACTCCGCGCCACGTCCCGTGGATGCTCAGATCGGCACGGGGGCCGTTGCCGCGCAGCAGGGTGACCGCCAGCGCGCACCCGGCTGCCAGTGCGGTCGGCAGCGCGACGCCGAGCGCCACCGGCACCACCGACGAGGCGCCGGCGCGGCGGAGCAGCACGGCCAGCGCCAGCGCCGAGACCAGATAGACGGCTTCGACGGCGAGGAAGGCGCCCAGTCCCCAGCGATGCGGCGGGGCCGGCGCGGCGAGGTCCACGACGGGACCCTATGCCCTCAGGTGACCGCCACGAACGGACTCAGCACGTCCCGCACGAACTGGGCGATGTTGATCGACGGGTTGCCGTCCGGAAAGCTCACCGTCGCAAGCACGTTGCCGCCGGCATCGGCGAAATTGCCGTCGGCGCGGTCCTGATGCGACGACGAGGTCACCAGGATGATCCCCGAGGTGTCGGCGGCTTCGGCCAGCGGCACCGAGAACCGGGCGTTCTGCACGGTGCTGTTGGCCCGGTCCTCGACGATGATCCGGTCCTCCGGGAAACCCAGGATGCGCAGCGTCTTGCGCATCTCGCCCGCCTCGGTGCGGCCGTTGCGCGGATTGCCGCCCGTCACGATGATCGGCGACTGCGGGAACATCTGTGCCACGGCCAGGCCGGTGAGGACCCGCGTGTAGAGGATCGGCCGCATGGTGCCGTTGTCCTTGAGCCCGTACCCGAGGATGACGATCGCCGGCTTGGAGAAGTCCTTGGCCACCAGGGGCGGAGCGGCCTGTGCGGGGCCGGCGCCGACGAGCAGGGCCATCGTCGCCGCGGCGGCCAGCAGCAGCTGGCTGTACCGCGCTGCGGCACCGGAGAGGGTCACGGTGATGTCATCGTCGCCCGCGCCGGGTTCATTACGGTCTGGTCTCGATGGGCCAACGATGCGCGCACGTCGGGCGGGGCCGTTCGCACGATCCGGCTCGACGTGGTCTGGTGGACAGTGATGTCTTCGCACCGCGCCGTCCTCGCCCGCACCGCACTGGCGGCGGCCGTCCCGGCCGTGGCGCTGCTCGCCGTGGCGCCATCGGCGGCGTCGGCGCCGCCGTCGGACAGCCGTGGCTACATCGACTCCACGGCGCGGTGTGCGGCGCCGGCGACGGCGGTGGTGTTCGGCAGCACCGATGGGTCCCGGGTGGCGATCTGCAGGCTCGCCGACGGGGATCTCGAGTACCGCGGAGTGCGGGTGCGTGACGGGGCGCGACTGATCACCGAGGCGTCCCAGTCGGCCGACGGCGCCTTCACCGCCGCCCGCGACGGCATCGAGTACATGGTCACCTCCGACGCGCTGGTGATCAGCGCGGGGGAGAAGGTGATTCGCGACGAGCCGATGCTGGACTTCCATCGGCCGGGTAGCACGAGTGCGCCGAGCGCCGTGACATCGCCGGGGGCGGGGCCGACCAGCTCGGCGACCCCGACCACGCCGTTGCCGCCGCCGCTGCCCGCCGAGAAGGGTGCTGCGGGCAGCAGCTGAGCGATCAGTCCTGCGCGCAGTCGACGTCGTCGCCGACGTGCAGCGTTCCTCCCTGCAGCACCCGGCAGACCGAGCCGCCGCGCCGGTGCAGGGCCGCGGCCGCGCCAGGGCCGATCCAGTCGTCGAGGAGGCGACACGGCGCGGACAGCCGGACCACCTCCAGGTCGACCTCGCCGATCCGGATCCTGGTGCCGGGCGTGGTGGGGATCTCCCCGGCGTCGACGGTGATGTTGCGGCGGGTCGCGCCGCTGTCGACGGGACGGCCCAGCTGCGCTGCCGCGGCGTCGAGCGCCTCGCGCGACTGCAGCGTGACGTGGCGGTGCCGGGTGCCGTGATAGCGGTCGCCGACCAGGCCTTTGCCTGCTTCGGCCACGACGGAGTCGACCGAGCGCGTCGGGATGCGCCGCCCAGGGGCCAGATGGATCGCGACGATACGCACGGTCGGTCAGCGTAATCGCCACGAATGTCGTCGCCGAATCGGCAATTGTTTGCCAAATATGGCGTCGCGAATTAACTGACGCCTGCGTCAGCAAATGAACGATTGATGAGAATCCATCAAAGTCCAGTGGACAATTGATCACATTCTGGATACGTTTCTCGCGGTCGGGGTCACGCACAGCAACATGGAGGGGGCGCGTCATGCGCACATCTGCACGTTCTTACGTCACCGCCGGCGTCGCCCTGATGGGCGCCGGGGTCATCACCGCGACACCGGTCACCTCGCAGTTGGACCTGCGGATGGCGAGCTATGACGTCAACCTCGTCGCCGCGACCCAGAGCTGCGCCGCCGGCAGCGCGAGCGCGCTGTGCGCCGAGCCGACGGGGCTGCCCGCCGCGGCGCCCTTCGTCTCGACCACCGACAGCACAAACATGTTCAACATTCCGGCGAACCTGTTTATCGCGCTTGCCAATACGCCGTACAACTTCTTCACAGCACTGGGTGACGGCAATGTGCACCTCGGCGGCGAGCCCGACGGTGGCCCCAGCTTCCAGCCGACCTACGAGGGCATCACCCTGACCCAGCCCGACGGTAACGTCGTGGGCCTCGGCGCCGATCTCTATTACGGCGGCAGCTGGTGGGTGTACAGCCCCACCAACATCCTGGGCACCGACACCGCCGATGTGCCCCGGTATCAGGCACTGGCCAACGTGCTGGTGCCCTTCCCTGCGCTGTCCGTGCCGCTGGGCAACATGTTCGCAGCGATCGCCGCTTCTCAGCTACCGATGAACTCCGGCTGCACCGGTACCGGTCCCGGCGCCTGCGACGACCCCACGGCCATTCTGAGCAAAATGTTTGATCTTCGTCACATCGGCGCATTGTTTTCGCCCAAGGGATATACGTTCCCGGAAACCCGGGAAGGGATCAGCTGCAGCGCCGACGGCCAGTGCTACGTCAAGGATCCAGACGGTCAGGAAGTGCCCTGGTCCGGCGAGACCGTCAAGCTCGACCCGACCACGCCGTTCACCAGCTTCTACAACAGCCTCACGGGTACGCCGGACTACTCGCAGATCAAGCCGGTCACTCCGGAGTTGATCACCGCGAGTCTGACCAGCCTGGGACGCGGCCTGAACACCGCATTCAACCCGTTCGTGCTGGGCACCCAGTGCTCGCTGTGCGCGCCGTTCGTCCCCAACCCGGACAACAAGCCGATCCCTGGCCCGGTGTTCGAGGACCCCGACACCACCCCGACCACGACGTCGACGCTGGCCGCCGAGGACACCGGCACGGCGGCAACGGACACGACCACGGACACGGCCAAGGGCACGGACAAGGCCACCACGGCGTTGGCCGCACCGGCCGTCACCGAGGCGCCCGCCGCCGCGACGCCGACGACCGAGGCGCCGGCCGCCGCCGACGACGGTTCCGCGTCGAAGGGTCCGAAGCACCGCAAGCCCACCGCGACCAGCGAAGCGGTCAAGCAGGTGCGCGAATCGATCAACGCCAGCGTCACGAAGGTCACCGACAGCTTCAAGAAGAAGCCGGCCACGTCCTCGGATGCGGCGGGGTCGACCTCGGCGAAGAAGAGCAGCGACTCCGACTCCGGCGCCAAGAAGAGCAGCGACTCCTCGTCCGGCGGTTCGCAGGACTGAGACCGTGACGGTGGGCGGGCTCCGCAGAGGATTGCGAGCCCGCCCACTGCCGTGCTCTACAGGTAGGGGTCGGCCCACGCGCTGACGATGCGCGCGGCGCGGGCCGCCTGGTTCTTCTCGGTCAGCAGGTGGTCGGCCCCCTCCAGGGACACGAAGCTGCGCGGGTGGCGGGCGGCGCGGAAGATGTCGCTGGCGTTGGCGATCCCGACCGTGTTGTCGGTGGGCGAGTGCATCACCAGCAGAGCCCGGCGCAGCGTCTTGATGCGCTCTCGCAGATCGGCGTCACGGACGTCCTCGATGAAGTGCCGACGCAGGGTCAACGCCTTGCCCCCGATCAGAAACGGTGCCTCACCGTCGGATTCGATCCTGCTGACCAGCGCGTCGTAGTTCTTCTCCACGTGCGCGGGCTGGAACGGCGCCGCGACGCTCGCGACCGCGGCCACCGTCGGGCACTCGTGGGCTGCGGCGATCGCGGCCGCCCCGCCGAACGAGTGGCCGACGAGCAGGCGCACCTCGCGACCCGCCTCGTTCATGACCTCGACGGCCCGCACCGTGTCGGCGACCTTGTGGGAGAACGACCCGTCGCCCCAGTCGCCCTCCGAATGGCCCAGCCCGAGGTTGTCGAAGCGCAGCATCCCGATGCCCTCGGCAGCGAGTTGCTTGCACATCCGGCTCGCGGCCGGACAGTCCTTGCCGAGGGTGAATCCGTGCGCGAAAACGCCCCACCCCCGGACCTCGCCCTGCGGCATGTCGATCAGACCTGCCAGGGACGGGCCGCTGCTGCTGGGGAAGGTGATGCGTTCTGCCACGCCCTCATCCTGTCATCGGCGACCGTGCCGCATGCTGGAGTGGTCGGCGCGGCGAGGGGAGACGGTGTGAAAGTGCGGTTCGGGGTCAGCCTGGGCGTCGACGTCGGAGCCGAGGCGCTGCCCGGGTTCGTCGACCGGCTCGAGTCGGCGGGCATCGACTCCCTGTGGTTTTCCGAACTGGTGTATTCGCCGGCGATCGATCCGGTGGTGGGCATGGCCGTCGCGTTGGCCCGCACCCGGAACCTGAAGGTGGGTACGTCGGTCGCGGTGCTGCCCGGCCGCAACCCGGTGCTGGTCGCCAAGCAACTCGCGTCGCTGGCCGCGCTCGCCCCCAAGCGGGTGCTTCCGGTCTTCGGCCTGCGGTCGGCGCTGCCGGTCGAGCGCGACCTGTTCGTCGTGCCCGAGGGCAGACGTGCCGCGGTGTTCGACGAATCGCTGGAGCTGCTGCGCCGGGTGCTGCGCGAGGACACCGTCACCTTCTCCGGCGAATTCTTCTCCGTGCGTGAGGCGACCATCATGCCGAAACCTGCGGGCACGATCGACATCTGGCTCGGCGGATCGTCGCCGGCGGGGTACCGACGTGTCGGAGCCTACGGTGACGGCTGGCTGGGAAGCTTTCTCACCCCGTCAGAGGCCCGAGGCGCGGTGGACCAGATCCGGGTGGCCGCCGCGGCCGCGGGACGCGAGGTACCCGAGGACCACTACGGAATCAACCTCGCGGTCGGCGACGGCGAGCTGCCTGCGCCCGTTCTCGCGGCGATCCGCAAGCGGCGCCCCGACCTCGAACCGACGGAGCTGGTGGCGGCGGACTGGACGCAGTTGCACCGCCGGCTCGACGAGTACATCGCCGCGGGGCTCACGAAGTTCGTGATCCGGCCCACCGGCACCGGCACCGGCACCGACGAGTTCCTCGACACCTTCGTCAAAGAGCTTCTGCCGCGCCAGAATTAGAGCCGCCGGATCAGGCCCCGGCGGGCGGCGGGCGTGCCAGACTGCCACCATGATCGAGATACTGCACGACATGCCGACGGGGGTGGCCGGCATCCGCGTCTCGGGCCGGCTGCGCGGTCAGGATCTGCGCGACTTCCGGCCCGCCATGGACGAGATGCTCGCGACGGGGGAGATCCGGCTCGTCGAGGTCATCGCGGACGACTACGAGGGATTCGGCCCCGGCGGTCTGGCCGAGGACCTGCGGCTGGGGATGGGCGCGCTGATCCGCCACCACGCGGCGTTCCGGCGCGTCGCGGTGGTCACCGACAAGGAGTGGGTGGTGCACACGCTGCACGCATTCGCCTGGATGGTGCCCGGCGAGATCGCGCTGTACCCGCTCGCCCAGGTGAACGACGCCGCCGCCTGGGCCGCGGGCTGATGGCCCGTGACCGCGCCGCGCTGGTGGCCGGCGGCATCCGTCTGTCGTCGGGGATCTCGTTCCTCGTCGATCCGCTGCGCGCCAACCGGCTCTGGGGAGATCCCGGCGATCCGCCGCCGACCGCACGACTGCTATTGCGTTCGATGGGATATCGCGACGCGTTGATCGGCGCGATGCTGATCGCGGCGGCGCTGCAGCAGCGTGACACCCGCGGCTGGTTCCTGGCCTCGGGCGGCGCCGACGCGGCCGACCTGCTCGGCGGGATCAGCGTGCACGACCAGTTGGGCCGCTCCCAGAAGGCGATCGGACTCGGTGGCGCGATCGTCGGCATCGGGGTCGGGCTGTGGGGTGCGCTACGCCGCCCCGCTCCGGGTCACCGCCGCGCCAGCAACCACGCCTGACCGTCGGCCTCCCCGCAGGCGAGGACGTCGAGCGCCTCGAACGCGCGCGCGAGCTCACCCGGCGCCGCTCGGTACCGGCCGGGGCCCGCGCCGACCTCGCTCAGTGCGCTGATCGCCAGCAGCCCGCCGCGGCGCACCCGGGACTGCACGGGCTCGTCGAGGCGAGGATCCCGAAAGTTGAGGCACAGCACCACGTCCACCGGGTCGCCGGGCGGCAGCCCGTCATCGAGGTCCGCGACGGCGAACCGGGTGCGCGCCGCGCATCCGCACCGGCGCGCCAACAGGCGCGCCTCGGCGACGGCCACCGGCGAGACGTCGTATCCGCAGACGGTCATGCCGCGCTGTGCCAACCAGATCGCCGCTCCGCCCCGCCCGCAGGCCAGGTCCCACGCGGTGCCTGCGGTGGGGAAGAGGTGGCTGAACGGCTGGAAAACCACTGGGAGACAGATATTCTCGGGCGCAACAGCCGGCAGGCTGGCGTACCGCCGGTCCCAGCGGTCGCGGTCGTCGTCGGACACGCCGTCATGGTAGGCGTGGGCGATGCGCATCGGCGGCCCGAATCCGGATCGGGCCGCGCCAGTCGGCGTCGGGCTCGAGCACCGCGCCACGCTGGCTGATCTGCACGACCCCGGCCCGGGCCAGGGAGCGGGCGATGTCACGGGCGTCGTCCATCAGGGCGCGCCAGTCCTCACCGCCGACGGCGCGGGCGGCATCGGACGGACAGGTACTGCTGCGGACACCGCGGTGTCCTGCCAGCGCCCGGATGGCGGCCTCGAGCCGCGCTCCGACGGCTTCCTCGCCCAGGGCCGTGCGCGCTGCGTCGGCATACCGGCCATCCCCGTCGGCGATTGCCGTCAACTCGCGCTGCAGACGTTCTGCCATGGCTTCCAGTGAAGCAGGCGGTGTGGGATCGGCCACAGCAGGCGTTTATCCCGCGCACGTTGCGGTTAGTTCTTAGCCGTACTCATTGACTGTGGGCCGCAAGGCCCGGGATGGGAGTTCTACCGATGAAGTTGACTCAGATCCTCGCCAGCGCAGCCGTGTTCGGCGGCCTCACCGCGGGTGCGATGGGAATCGCCGGAACCGCCGCCGCCCAGCCGGGTTGGACCCCGCCGCCGGCGCCGCCCGCGGGCCCGAGCACCGGCACGCCGCCGGCCTGGGCCCCGCCGAAGCCGGTCGACCCGACGTGGGCCGCGGGCAACCCGCAGGTCTGGGATCAGGGTTGGCAGCACTGGGGCGTCTGGCTGAACGGCGTCTTCGTCCCGACGTACTGATCGACCACGTGGCGACCACCGCGGGCCCCGGCCTGCGGTGGTCGTTCTCGTCATGAACCGACCAGAACTGACCGAGGACGGACACCACGTCGTCATCGCCGGACGCCGCTGGCGCGCCACCGATCCGGACATCCCCGAGAATCGCCGCGACGAACTGACCCGCATCCTGATGGCGTGGCGACGCGAGGTGCGGCGCACGCGCGGCACCGCGGCCGAGCCGGCCGCCCGGGCCGGCGTGCACGCCGCCAAAGTCGCCCTCGGCGAACGCGGTACCCCACCGTGGTGGGAGCAGTCGGCAGCGCAGCGACGTTCCCGCTGGGAGACGCCCGTCCCGCGGCCCGCTGACAACAGCAGTGACCGGGACGCAGAATGACTGCGCCCCGGCCACTTTCGGGCGATGCGGTCAGACGCCCAGCGTGCGCTGGATGTCCGGCTTCATCGCGTTGAGCTGCGCTCCCCAGTAGCCCCAGCCGTGCGTGCCGTTCGCGGGGAAGTTGAACGTGGCGTTGCGGCCGCCGTCGCCGGTGTAGGCCTTCTGGAACGCCCGGTTGCTGTCCTGGGTGATGCTCTCCAGCACCTGACCCGGGATGTCTCCGCCCCCGCCGAGGTCTCCGGGCCGGCCGTTGCCGGTGTAGACCCAGATACGGGTGCCGTTGGCCACCAAGCGTCCCGCCTGCAGCGTCGGATCGTTGCGCTGCCATGCCGGACCGCCGCCAGGACCCCACATCGCCGTGGCGTCGAAGCCGCCGGCGTCGCGCATCGCGAAGCCGACCAGCGTCGGCCAGATGCCCTGCGACAGGTTGAGGAACCCCGACAGTGAGCCGGCGTAGCTGAACTGGCCCGGATGGTAGGCCGCCAGGATCAGCGCCGCACTGCCCGACATCGACAGGCCGACGACGGCGTTCCCGCTGGGGGAGATGCCCTTGTTGGCTGCCAGATAGGCCGGCAACTCGGAGGTCAGGAACGTCTCCCACTGGTAGTTGTAGGTGGTCCCGTTGCCGACAGCGGGGCCCTGCCAGTTGGTGTAGAAGCTGGACATGCCGCCGACCGGCATGACCACCGACAGCCCGGACTGGAAGTAGTTCTCGAAAGCGGCGGTCTCGATGTCCCAGCCGCTGTTGTCGTCACGCGCACGCAGCCCGTCGAGCAGGTAGACCGCCTTGGGTCCGCCGCCCTGGAACTTGACCGGGATGTCGCGGCCCATCGCCGCCGACGGAACCATCAGGGTCTCGACCGGCAGCCCCGGTCGTGAGTACGCGCCGGCCGTCGCCGATCCGCCGGCCACGGCGACCAGACCGGGCAGCAGCAGCGCCGCCACCACGCCGGCGAGCAGCCGGCGCCTGAAGTTGAGCAGAACATTCATTCGTGTATCGCCGTCCTCTACACCGCGCGCCCCACCGGCACGCGTCACGGGATTGCCTGGTTACGGTCGGCACCGGGGTGCCGAGGATGCCGTTGCTTCACATCCGCCCGCGCCGAGTACTTCGTCACGTGACGTATCGGCGTTACCGCCCGCCGGATTTCGTCAGATTTGCACAGCAGCGGGTACTAGCCTTCGCCTGATGGACCACGCTCGCCCCAGGGTGCTGATCATCGGCGGGGGTTTCGGCGGACTGTTCTGCGCGCGCCGCCTCGGCGGAGCGGACGTCGACGTCACGCTGCTCGACCGGGCGGCCGGCCACCTGTTCCAACCGCTGCTGTACCAGTGCGCCACCGGCAAGCTCAGCATCGGCCACATCAGCCGTCCGCTGCGCGAGGAGTTCGCCCGCCACCGCAACGTGACGATCCTGCTCGGGGAGGCCGTCGAACTCGACCCGCAGGCGCGCAGGCTCACCGCGATGCGGCCCGACGAGTCGCGGTTCACCCTCGACTACGACGTGCTGGTGGTCGCGGCCGGGATGCGTCAGTCCTACTTCGACAACGAGGCGTTCGCGCAGTGGGCGCCCGGCATGAAGACCCTCGACGATGCGTTGAGCATCCGGCAGCGGTTGTTCACCGCATTCGAGATCGCCGAGACGGTGCCCCCGGGGCCTGAGCGCGCCGCGTGGCTCACGTTCGCCGTCGCCGGGGGCGGGCCCACCGGCGTGGAACTGGCCGGGCAGATCCGCGAGGTGGCCACCCAGACGCTGGCCAACGAGTTCCACAGCATCGAGCCCGAGGACGCGCGGGTGCTGCTCTTCGACGGCGGGGACCGGGTGCTCAAGACGTTCGCCCCCGACCTGTCGGCGAAGGCCACCGCGACGCTGGAGAAGTTGGGCGTCGAACTGCACCTGGGTGTGCACGTCACCGACGTCCGCCGTGAGGGCGTGACCGTCACACCCAAGAGCGGCGGCGCGGCCCAGCACTACGAGGCCCGCACGGTGCTGTGGACCGCCGGCGTCGAGGCGGTGCCGTTCGCCCGGCACGTCGCCGAGGTGCTCGGGGCCGACACCGACCGGGCCGGCCGCATCGCCGTCGCACCCGACCTGTCGGTGCCGGGGCACCCCGAGATCTTCGTGATCGGTGACCTGGTGGGCCGCGACAAGCTGCCCGGTGTCGCCGAGAACGCCATGCAGGGCGGCCTGCACGTCGCCGCGTGCGTCCGCCGGGAGCTCGCCGGCCGGCCGCGGCGCGACTACCGCTACCGGGATCTCGGATCGGCGGCCTACATCAGCCACGGGAACGCGCTGCTGCAGGTCGGGCGGCTCAAGATGTCGGGGTTCCCGGGCTGGCTGGCCTGGGGCGTGTTGCACATCGCGTTCCTCACCGGCCTGAGCAACCGGGTCAGCACGGTGGCCACCTGGCTGGCCACCATCGCCCGCACCAACCGCTATCACCGCGCGTTCATGCTCGGGGCGGCCAATGCCCCTGAGCAGCTCTACACGTGGACCAACTGCGACGAATCGGTCGAGACGTGTGAGTCGCCCGCGGCGGGGCATTCGTCGGGCATGACGATCTCCGCTGATGACCTGCGCCGCCTCCTGACCGCCGATGCCGATGCCCTGCTGGTGCTGATCGAGGGCCGCGCCGAGGTGATCCCCCGCGAGGCACTCGACGACGACGCGTTCCGCGGCGCGCTGGAGGTGATCTCCCGGGACGCGCTGCTCGAGCGCACGGGCGGCGCCACCGATCTCGACGACGCCGGGCTGGCCGCGCAGGCGGCGGCACTCGACACCGAGGTCACCGAACTGGGCGGCTGACCGACCGGGCACCTGGCGACCACCGGCGGGGCCTTTGAGGACCTTGGTCCGTACCGCGACGGCGGGTCCGGGACCTAACGTCGAGCGTGGGTGACACCACCGCTCGAAAGGACCCATGATGACCCAGGTATCCGAAACACCGGAGACGACAAAGCATTCCGGCGAACTCCTCGAGGACGTGCGGGAGTCGGCCAAGGTGGGCCAGCACGCTGTCGCCGAGGCGCTGCGGCTTTTCCGGCAGACGGTCGACGAGGCGGTTCCCGACGCCGTCCAGCCGCTCCGCAACAAGATCGTCGACGCGGCGATCGAGCTCGCGGACAAGCTCGTCGCGGCGCAGTACCAGTTCAACCGCAACCTGGTGCGCAGCGCGGACCGGGCATTGAGCAGGTCTGACGAGGACCACTCGTAGCGCGGCGATGACATCGGCGCGCCGGTGCGGTCGATTCCTCATGACACCGAACCGCTCGGCCCGCCGATGATCATCGTCGCGGGACACCTCATCGTCCATCCCGCCGACCGGGAGTCGTATCTCGCCGAGTGCGCGACCGTGGTGCGACTGGCGCGGGCAGCGCCGGGCTGTCACGACTTCGCCATCAGCGCGGACCTGGTCGATCCCAGCCGGGTGAGTGTCTACGAACGATGGGAATCGACGGCCGCGGTGGAGGCGTTCCGGGACGGCGGTCCCAGCGGCGAGCAACGCGCTGCCATCCGGTCGGCCTCCGTGATCGAATTCGACATCGCCGATATGCGAACGCTTTCCGGATGATCAGTCGCCGGCGGCGACGGTCGGGACGCCGTGGATGGGATAGTCGCTGAACACCAGGGTCAGTCGGATCGGCCCGACCCGGGTGGTCAGTTCGTCGCGGGTACGGGCCCGGAGCACGTCCTGCTCGGCCACCGACATCGTGCCGGTGTAGGACACTCGCAGATCGACCTCGGTGGTCTTGCCGCGGCTGATGGCCAGCGCGTCGACGAGGGTGAGTTCGTGGTCGAGTTCGTCGCGATGCTCGTTCGACACGGCCTCGATGGCCGCGCGGACGGCGGCGTCGAGGTCCGGATCGGAGCGGCGCCCCGACAGCCGCCCGAATTCCAGCCGGATCTCGCGGACCGGGTCGGCGACCAGGACCGCGCACAGGATCAGCACGATGATGCTGTCGGCGATGTCCTTGATGTCGAAGCGGTCCGAGGTGATGACCGTGCCGTCGGGAATGACCGCGACGATCACCAGCGAGGCGCAGATGCCGGCGCTGATGAAGCTCGCCATCTTCGCCGCGTTCGCCTCGACACGCAGCAGCGCCGACGCGTCGCTGACGGAGCGGTTGTTGCGGCGGTGGTTGGCCATCAGCGCGAGCCCGATGACGGCGACGACGGCGGTGTAGATCGCGGCCACCCCGAACTCCGGCTCGCTGCCCTCTCCGGTGACGAGATAGTCGATGACCTTGATCGCGTTGGTCACCACCGCGACCAGGACCACGCCGAGGATCATCAGGGACCGGAACAGCGCGTAGAGATTCTCCAATGCCAGCCGCCCGTAGGGGTTTTCGGCATCGGGCGGCCGTGACGACGCCAGCGCCAAGCGCGCCGCGATGAAGGCCGCGGCGGCGTTGATCAGCGAGATGACGCCGTCGAGCTGGGTCGCCGAGACGCGGGTGATCGCATAGACCGCGAATCCGACGACGGCCAGTCCGAGCATCGTCACCATGTAGGTGTGCAAGCTTCGTCGCTCGGCGGCCAGAACCGCCGACGGTGTCGCCCTCGCCATGGTGAGCGAGCCTACGACGAACGGCCGGCCCGTCCGCCGATTCTCGGCACTCCGGCCAGCAGCCCGCGCTGCGGCACCCCGAGGATCGGCTCGGCGGCCACGCCCACTTCGGCGAGCACGTCGTTGGCCGCGAGCACGCCCGACATGGCCGACCGTTCCATCAGCCCGGACAGATAGCGAGTGTCGATGTAGTCCCCGGCCAGCCGCAGGCCGCGCGCGTCGGTGCGCACCCCGGGCCGGGTGCCTGCCGAGCCGGGCGGGAAGGCGGGAGCAGTGGCCTCGAGCCGGTCGTGGGTGTGCAGGATCGCGGCGTCGACGGTCTCCGGCCACAGCACGGCCAGTTCGCTGCGCAGCGCCGCGGCGGCACTGGCGGCGTCGGGCAGCCGGCAGGAGTACGAGTGCAGCTCGACGATCGAACCTCCGGTGGCGCGCGCCCAGTCGATACTGGGCGCCTCGAGGCGGGAGTACACGGCGATCGAATCCAGCGTGGGCTGTCCGCTGACGGCGCTGAACGGCGCACGGCCCGGTGCGACGTCGCGGTCGAACCAGATCCGGCTGACCGCGAACGGCGGAGCGACGGTGAGGTTCTCGCAGTGCCGCGCGAGCAGCGGAGCGACCTGAGCCGTCGCCGCCGAGCTGCCGACCAGGGAGGCCAGCGCGCCGGGATCGAGTGCGAGGATCACGTTGCGGGTGTCGAGGTCGGCGCCGTCGACGGTCACCCGCCAACCGTGCCCCTGCGGCTCGAGCGCGGAGACGCGCGCACCCCGCCGCACGTCGGCGCCGTGCCGCTCCAGGTGGCGCTGCAACGGATCCCAGATCGCGGTCGCGTAGTCGGTGTCGGGAACGTCGAAGCCGATGCCCTCGGGGTTGCCGAGGAAGTAGTAATGGAACATCGCCACCAGTTCGGCGGCCGACAGCTGGCCCTGGTTGCAGAAGAACGACCGTGCGAACGCCTCGAAGAGCATGCTGCGGCTGCGCTCGGTCATGCCGAACCCATCGAGGAACGTCGCGGCGTCGACGTCGTCGAACTCGGCGTAGGTGGTCGCCCGGTCGTAGGCGAGCAGCGCCCGACCGGTGTCCGCGTCGGCGGTCATCAGTTCGCGGCGGGTGAGGCTCTTGGAGCGCAGCGCCAATGCGAGCAGGTTCAGCGGCGGTGCCGCGGGCAGCCCGGACAGGTCCTCGGCGGGCCAGTCCGCGGAGATCACGGGGTAACTCTTCACCGGCGCGAGGAAGGACAGCCCGGGGTCGGCGCGGCGCAGGATCGCCCGCCACGTGTAGTAGTGGCGGAAGAACGCGTGGAAGCCGTGCTCGATGATCTGATCGGTGCCGTCGGGAAGGCGTTCGGGCCACGCGCCCAGCCGCCCGCCGAGGTGGTCGGCGGCCTCGAGGAGCGTCACCGCGACCCCGCGCTCGGCGAGCACGACCGCGGCGCTGACACCCGCGATGCCGCCGCCGACGACCACGGCCTCGGTGCCGTCCGGTGCCTGGTGCGGCTGCAGCGGATCGGGGGTGACCAGGGATCGCGGGCGCATCCGCAGCGGTGCGGCACGGCTGCTAAGGGCGTTGCTCACGACGAGGGCTCCTCCGGGGTCGGTGGCTGTCGGCGGCCACGCCGCGCCACAGTGACGGCGAACGGGACGGCGACGACGCCCATCAGTACGGCCCCGGTGACCGCGGCGCCGGGCAGGCCGAAGAACACGGCGTGGGCCATCACCGAGGAGAAGTACACCCACAGGTACAGCGCGGCCGCAGGCCACGAGGGTGACGCCCACCGCGCCGGGCGCAGCAGCAGGTGCAGCGCCGTCATCATCACCAGGGACACCAGCAGCCACCCCGCGTAGTTGGACAGCGGAATGCCGGGGATGAGCGGCAGCGCCGGATGCGGGTCGAGCCAGGTCCAGTGCCCCGCCGCGACCATCTGCGGATCGAGAAACACGTCCCAGGCCGACAACGCGTACGCGGCGACCGCGATCACCGCGGGGCCGCGTCGCACCAGCGTGCGGCCGACCACCAGCGCAGGCCACGCCATCATCACCCAGGCCATCGGCACGATCACCGGGACGCCGAGGAGTTCGGGGCCCAGCGTGCCGGTGTAGGTGTAGTGCCCGAACGGCCACCCGGTGGCGACGCCGACGGCTTCGGCGACAAGGCCGCCGCCGCCGGCCACCCCGGCGAGGCTGAGCACACCGCGCAGCCCGTGCACCCGGCCGGCGTCGGCCAGGGAAGCGAGGAAGAACAGGGCGACGCTGAGCACGGTCACCTCGGTGCGCCACGCCTCGGGCATCAGGGGGTAGAGGATCTGCACGCCGATCGCCGACGCCACCAGCGTCCACACCGCGTGTCGGGAGCGCACCGGCGCGAGGGGCACCGCTACCGCCACCCGCCGAACCTCCACTGCTCCAGTCTCCTCAGCCGTCGCGGCCCGGGCCGCTGACGCTGGCTTCTTCGCCGGGCATCGTGGGCCTGCGTAGAGTTTGCAGGTGCCCGATGCGCGCCTTGCCGAAATCCTACGCGCCGTGGTGGCCGCAGGATCCGCGCTCGCCTGCCTGGGCACGGCGCATGAACTGCTCAATCTTCGGCTGCTGCGGCGGCTGCCCGACGATCCCGCCCCGGTCGTCGCCAAGGTGTCGGTGCTGATCCCCGCACGCGACGAGGCGCACCGCATCGCCCCCACGATCCGGTCGGTGCTCGCCCAGCGCGGTCTGACCGACGTGGAGGTCCTCGTCCTCGACGACGGGTCCACCGACGGCACCGCCGACGTCGTCCGCCGCGCGGCAGGCGACGATCCGCGGTTGGCGATCCTGACGGGATCCGCGACGCCGCCGGGGTGGCTGGGTAAGCCGCACGCGTGCGCGCAGCTCACCGCCGCCGCGCGGGGGGAGATCCTGGCGTTCGTCGACGCGGACGTGGTGCTCGCCCCCGACGCGGTCGCCGCCGTCGCGACGCTGCTGCGCGGGCCGCGCGCGTTGGCGCTCGTCAGCGCCTGGCCCCGGCAGGTCGCCGTCGGGGTGCTCGGACGCCTGGTGCAACCCCTGCTGGCGTGGTCGTGGCTGACCACGGTGCCACTGCGGGTCGCCGAGCGGTCGCGCCGCACGTCGATGGCGGTGGCCAACGGTCAGTTCCTGGTCGTCGACGCGGCGGCGCTGGCCCGTGCGGGCGGCTGGCAGGCCGTCGCGGGTGAGGTGCTCGACGACATCGGCCTGGCACGGGCGGTGCGCCGGGCCGGGGACCGGACCGGTGTCGCCGACGGGTCGGGGGTGGCCACCTGCCGGATGTACGCCACGGGGCGCGAACTCAGTGAGGGCTACCGCAAGTCGCTGTGGGCGGCGTTCGGCTCCCCGGCGGGGGCGGTCGCCGTCGGTGCCGGGTTGTGCGCGGTGTACGTCGTCCCCGCGCTCGCGGCGCTCACCGGCTCGCCGGTCGGCGCGCTGGGCTACGCCGCGGGTGTTGCAGGCCGGATCTCGGCGCGGCGGTGGTGTCGCCGCGGGACCGTGGCCGACGTGGTCGACGCGGCCGCGCATCCGATGTCGATCCTGGTGCTGACGGTGCTGCTCGCGTCGTCGTGGACCGGCCGGCTGCGTGGCACGCTGCGCTGGAAAGGGCGTGCGGTATGAGCCGCGTGGTGGTCGTCGGAGCCGGCCTGGGTGGGCTGGCCGCCGCAGCGCGGCTGGCCGCGCTCGGACACCGCGTCACCGTGTGTGAGTCGGCACCCACGGTGGGTGGCAAGCTCGGTGTGGTCGAACGGGAGGGTTTCGTGTTCGACACCGGCCCCTCGCTGCTGACGATTCCCCGGCTGCTCACCGACCTGTTCGACGACACCGGCGGGCCCGCGGATCTGCCGGTGACACCGGTCGACCCGGCCTGCGTCTACCGGTTCCCCGACGGCACCGAGATGGTGCTGCCCCACGACGCCGCGCGGATCCCCGCCGCGATCGATGCGGCGCTGGGCGCGGGGACGGGGGAGTCATGGCGCCGGTTGCACGAACGGTCCCGCCGGCTGTGGGAGCTGGTGTCCGAACCCGTTCTGCGGCAGCCGATCTCGCTGGCACGACTGGCGCGGATGAGCGTCCGGCCTGCCGATCTGGCGGCTGTCGCGCCGTGGCGCACCATCGACGGACTCGGGCGCGGCGCGTTCACCGATCCGCGGCTGCGGATGTGGCTGAACCGCTATGCGACGTATTCGGGGTCCGATCCGCGGCGCACACCGTCGGTCCTCGCGGTCACCGCGTTCGTCGAGCAGGAGTTCGGCGCCTGGTACGTACCCGGCGGTCTGCGCCGCATCGTCGACGCGCTGGACCGCCGCTGCCGCGATTTGGGCGTCGAAATCCTGACGGACACAACGGTTCTCGGCCTTGAGACCGCGGGAGACCGGGTGAGCGGAGTGCGGTGTGCGGACCGATGGATCGAGGCGGACGCGGTCGTCAGCGACGCCGATGCCACCGCGCTGTACGGGCGGCTGATCGACGGGGCGCCGGCGCGGATGACCCGCGCGTTACGCCGCACGCCGTGCTCGATGGCCGGGTTCGTGATGCTGCTCGGGCTGTCGGGCCGCACGCCCGGCGCCGCTCACCGCATCTACTTCCCCGAGGACTACGACGCGGAGTTCGACGCCATCTTCGGGCCCGACCCGCGTCCCGTCGTCGACCCGACCGTGTACGTGCACGCCCCCGACGATCCGGCGCTGCGGCCCGACGACGATTCCGAGGGGTGGTTCGTCCTGGTGAACGCCCCCGCACACGACCCGGGCCGTGGGGTCGACTGGGACGCCGACGGGGTCGCCGACCGCTACGCGGAGCGGGTGCTCGACGTGCTGGCCGAGCGCGGCGCCCACGTCCGGCCGCGGCTGCGCTTCGCCGAGATCATCACGCCCGCGGACCTGGAACGACGCACCGGCGCACCGGGCGGCGCGATCTACGGCACCGCGTCGCACGGACCGCGGGCGGCGCTGCGAAGGCCCGCCAACCGCAGCCCGATTCCCGGGCTGTTCCTCGTCGGAGGGTCCGCCCATCCGGGCGGTGGCATCCCGCTGGTGCTGATGTCGGCCGAGATCGTGGCGGGCCTCATTGGTCCGGCGGGAACGACGCAGGCATCGAACGGCGGACGCCGCGCAGCAGCTGCGCCAGGCCGACGACTCCGAGCGCGGTCCAAACGATCGTGAACATGCCGGCCCAACTCCAGCCCAGCGGCGGCACCCCCGCCGGAAACGCCGCCGCTCCGCCCGCCGCCAGGCCGACGACGATGAGCCGCGTCGGCCGCTCGGCGACGGTCACGCATCCGACACCCGGCATCCCGACCGCCTGCGCCCGCGCCCGCAGGTACTCCAGCAGCATCACCAGCGTCACCGCCGACAGCACCCAGGGCAGCGACGCACCGAGGGTCCACAGCGTCGCCCCGAGCAGCAGATCGCCGATCCGGTCGGCGACCGAGTCGACGACCGCGCCGAGCGGGCGGGCCCGTCCGGTGCGCAACGCGACCGCGCCGTCGAGTCCGTCGAGAACGCCTGCGAGCAGCACGAGCGGGACGACGGCGGCGGGCCGGCCCGGTCCCGCGACCGCGGCCCAGGCGGCCGCCAGCGCGAGCACGCCGGCCACCGACAGCACGTCGGGCGGTATCCGGGCGACCGGCCCGGACGACAGCACGCGCACCATCCGCAACCAGCCGCGCACGACCGGCGACGGCTGCACACCGCCGTGCAGCTGCGACCACCCGGCGTCGTCGGCGCTGCGCGCGGAGTCGTCGGAGGCCATGGGGTCAGCCTGCCAGCGGACGCGACGAAGAGCGGGGGACATGCCGTGAGCCGAGTGCGCCAGTTCGCGTCCGGGGTGCGCACCACCTTCCCGGGCAGCGACCTCGCCCTGTGGGCGGCGGGCGCGACGTACTTCGGGGTGATCGGCCTGGTTCCGCTGGCCCTGGCGGCGCTGTGGGCGGTGGGCGCCCTGGCCGGACACGACACCGTGACCACCGCGATGAACGCCGGGATCGACGGCTTGCCCGGCGGCCACGGCACGCCGGAGGCGCTACGGACCCTGACCCGGGTGGCGCTGTCGATGTCGTGGGTGCAGGCGCTGGTCGTGCTGTTCCCGGCGAGCCTGTACGGCGAAGGACTGCGGCGCGCGTTCGTGCAGATGTCGGCGGAGCCCGACACGCTGACCGGTTGGCGCGGCCGGGCCGGCCTGCTGGGCGTAGCGGCGGTGGCGCCGTTCCTGGTGCTCGCGGTGCTGCTGTCGGCGCCGTACGTCGGTCCGCTGTACTCCGGCGGCGGCTGGTCGACGGTGTGGGGCGTGATCGTCGCCTTCCACATCGTGTGGGTCACGGTGTCCACGGCGCTGCTCGCGGTGTTCGGACTGATCGGTCCGGGCCGGATCGGGTGGCGGGCGCTCGCGATCGGCGCCTTCGCCACCGGCTCGATCCTGGCCGGCTTCCTGCAGGGGTTCGTGCTGTTCCTGGCGATCCCGATCCCGTGGTCGGCGCCGTTCGGCGGGATGCCGATCGTCGGCGCGGTGACGGCTCTGGCGCTCTGGCTCTACCTCATCCACATTCTCGTGCTGTGCGGTTTCCGCGCCACCGTGGTGCTCGATCAGCTCGACCGGGCGGGCTGAGCCGCTACGGATCAGTCGTTGTTCGACAGCGCGCGCACCGACGCGGGCACATCGATCCCCCCAGGCACGTCAGGCGCGGGCCGGGGCGCGCCGGCATGCACGGTCAGCGGGATCACGCCGGCCCAGGCACCGCTGGCGATGTCCTCGTCGGGGTCCTCCGGCCAGCCGTCACTGACCTTCAGCGACCAGTTGTCCGCGCCGATGTCCATCCGCAGCGTCAGGGTGGCCGCGATCTCCTTGCGGGTGCTGGGCCGCAACTCGGCGACCCGGCCCGGGATGAACGCGTCGGTCAGCGCTTCGAGGTAGCGCACCTTGTCGGCGTCGGGCACCGGGGTGAAGGTGCCGAACAGCGCGGCGCTGCGGTAGTGGAAGGACGACTCGAATCCGCTGCGCGCGACCACGATGCCGTCGAGGGTGGTGACCGAGACGGCCGCGGCGGCGCCCGCAGCGAGTGCGCGCAGCCAGGGTGAGCCCGTCGACCCGTGGATGACGAGTTCGTCGGCGACGCGCGCGAATCCGGTCGGGAAGATCACCGGGTGACCGTCGCGGATGACGGCGACGGTCGCCAGCGGTGTGCTGTCCAGCAGCGTGTACAACTCGGCGCGGCTGTCGCGCTGCTTCTCCGAGAGCCTGGTCACCCGGGTCGACGGTGTCATGGCGACAGGCTAGTGGGTGGCAGTCCTCAGACGCGGGTGGTCACGCGGTCGTTGGTCTGCAGGGGCGGCAACAGCGCGGGCTTGACGAGCAGGCCGCGCAGGCGACTGTTGGACGCGCGGAACAGGCAGGTCATCGCGTCGACGGTGCCGCGCACGTCGTCGCGGGCCGTCAGGTAGGTCCAGCGGTGGGACTCGGGCAGCGCGAAGAACTGCTCGAAGAATCCGGGCACGTCCGCAGGGGGCATCCGCAGCAGCGCTTCCAGTCCGACGCGACGGACGTGGTGCACCACCCGGGCGGGCAGCGGCCACACGGTGTTCCGCGCTTCTGCCAGCGCCCGGTCCCGATCGGGCAGATGCGCGGCGACGGCGGCGGCGATCTGCGGGGCCAGCCGCAGCGACGCCGCCAGGCTGAACCCGGTCGCCGGATGGATCAACGGCGCCGCGGCGCCGAAGCCCACGACACCGGGGGCGCGGTGGCGCGGCTGGTCCACCGGGAACGCCACCTTCTCGGTCGGGGCGTCCTCAGGCGGGATGATGCCGTGCCGGGCCAGCCGGGCGTAGAGCCGACGGCGCAGGGTGGACAGGGGGAGACCCGGCCTGCGGGCCAGCGAGGTCTCCTCCAACAGCACCCGCCCGCCACCCATCGGGACGACGTAGAGGAAGGTGGGCCAGCCGGTGTCGCCGTGGTCCTGCCGCCAGTCCATGAACAGCGCCTCGCCGGGGCCGATCAGCGGTGCGGCGGCCTCCTCGTCGACGAACACCCCGTAGGCCGTCTGGGCGGCCCGGGTGCGGCGCTGCGGACGGGTGTCGAGCGGTCGCGCCTGCCCACCGGCGTCGACGACGACCGACGCGCGCAGTCGCGTCCCCCCGGCCAGGGCGACCGTGCCCGGCTCGGGGGAGCCGACGACACGACCGGCGTGCACGGTGACCCCGGCCAGCCCGTCGACAAGGTGCCGCTGCAGGGCGGGCACGTCGAGCACGGCGTACTCCCAGCCCAGGTCGTGCTCGGTCACGGCGGTCACCCGCCCGGCGGCGCGCGCAGCCACCAGGTCGGCGGGGAGGTCGCCGGGCAGTTCACGGCTCCACATCCCGTAGGTCGCCGTCCAGGGCCTGCTGGGGTTGACGTCGACCAGGCCGGTGGCCAGCCCGAGCCGCCCGCACGCGCCCGCCAGCGCCGTCCCGGCCGGGCCGCCGCCGACCACCAACACGTCCATCTGTCCCATCATCGCCCCAAGCCGGTGGAGAGGACACCGAGCGTCGGTGATCTCGCGGCGAAGGTAACAAATCGGCGGGGCGACGGAGAGTCGGCCGCAGGGTTCGAGACGGCCGATGAGTTCTCCGGCCGGCCGCGGTCAGAATCGTGGGTGACCACACGAGCGCAACGGAGTATCAATGCCGAGGACCAACTTGTCGATGTCGATATCCGCCGACGGCTTCGTCGCGGGACCGTCGCAAGACCGCGACCACCCGCTCGGTGTCGGCGGCGAGCGTCTGCACCGATGGCACCTCGGCCCCGACGCAGATCATCCGGTGAACCGACAGGTCGCCTCGGAGATGCTGGACGGGATGGGCGCGACGATCATGGGCCGCAACATGTTCGGCCCGGTCCGGGGTGACTGGGCGGACTCCGACTGGACGGGATGGTGGGGCGAGGAGCCGCCGTACCATTGCCCCGTTTTCGTCCTGACCCATCACGGGCGTGATTCGATCGAGATGGCCGGCGGGACGACATTCCACTTCGTCACCGACGGGATCGAATCCGCGTACGCCCAGGCCCGAGCCGCCGCCGGGGGCGCAGACATCTCGATCGCCGGTGGCGCGTCCTGTGCGCGCCAAGCAATCGCCGCCGGCCTCGTCGACGAGATTGATCTGCAGGTCAGTCCGGTGATCCTCGGTTCCGGCGAACGGCTCTTCGACGGATTCACCTCGGGCACACCCGAACTCGAACTCACACGGGTACTGGACGCACCCCAGGTGGCGCATCTGCGCTTCCGCGTCATCCGATCGTGAAGATCTCCAGCAGCGACGTGGCCGGGTCCGCGGCTGACGTCAGCGCCGCAGCGCACGCCGCGGCCGCGCCGACGGTCACCACCGCCGACACGACCGCGAAACCCAGCATGGTGCGCCGGCGACGGCGCTCCGCCTGCGGCGTGACGCGCCATGCCACCACCGCACGCAGACCGGCCGCGGCGAACGTCACCGTGAGAACCGCAGCGGCCAGACCGAGCGCCCGCAGGTACCGCCGCTGGCTGTCCACGAGCGCGACGAGCGTCGGCCGGTGCGCGTACGCGCTGCTGGGATCGAGGAGCCCCCGGTGGATCTGCTGCATCGCCTGTCCGAGCTCACCCGGCGGCGGGTCTGCCGGTAGGAGGGGAAGCAACGCCGACAGCGGCGCGACGGTCGCCTGGATGTTGGCCACCAGCACGACAATTGCGCACAGCGCGAGCACCACGACCAAGGCGGCGCAGGACGCGTACCCCGGGCGGCCGGTGTCGGCCCTGAGGAATCGCCTCCACAGCACCACGGCCAGGACGCTCAGGACGAGCGTCAGCAGTGCGGAGATGACGATCTTGATGGCGTGCCAGCGACACCAGAGCTCGATCAGGCCGACCATGTCGGGCGTCAGGGCGCCGCTGTACGAGGTCCAGGAGGCCACCAGTTCCGCGGCGAACGCCGTCGAGGGCGGCGTGTTGTCGGTGATCGTGACGTATCCGCCACCGGCCAGCAGCGCCGGAGCCACCGCGAACGCTGCCATCAACACCAGAGCCAAGGCCACGAGCCAGGCCACCGTTCGCACGCCATCCCTCTCGTCGTCGCACCGTGGCGCTCGACCGCACCCGCCGGGGCGGCTCACTGTATCGCCGCTGCCGGTAGCCTGCGGCTGATGGCGATCAGACTCGAGAACGTGGGCATCGCGGTCGCCGATCTGGAGGCGGCGATCGCCTTCTTCACCGATCTCGGGCTGGAGGTCGTCGGCCGTGACACCGTCAGCGGGGAATGGACCGACACGGCGGTCGGCCTGGACGGCAACCACGCCAGGATCGCGATGCTGGAGACACCGGATGGTCAGGGTCGCCTCGAACTGTTCGAGTACCTGCACCCGGAGGCGATCCCCACGGCACCGACCCTTCCCCACGAGATCGGTATGCACCGGGTCGCCTTCTCGGTCGACGACATCGACGCCGCCCTGCGGATCGCCGCGCGGCACGGCTGCCATCCGCTGCGCGGGGTGGCGACCTACCGCGACCTCTACAAGCTCACGTATCTGCGCGGGCCTAGCGGGATTCTCGTAATGCTCGCCGAGAACCTGACGAAGCCCTAGACCTCGCCCGCGCGGAACAACAGGTAGGCAGCATCGTGCCATTCGGCGCGTGATTGAGGCGGCACGACCTCAACCCCGGCGATGCCGCCGCGTGCCTGGAATTCACGCATCAGCGTGCACATCACGTCGCGCGCGAGCTGCGTAGTTTCGGGGTCTTCGTACTCGTCATCGATTCGCAGGCCGAGGACGACGTCGCCCTCTTCGGTGACGGTGATGATCGCCCCGTCGAAGGATGTGCTGTGCACATAGAGGGTCAAGGCGTTTCGCGCGTCATCGTCCCGTCGCAGCTCCGCCAACTCCGCTTCGTCACCTGGCCATGGCGAGTGCACCACGAAACGTCGTACGAAAGCGTCCAGGCGGTAATCTCCAGGATCACTCACGTCCACGTAACGATCGACGAATCGGCCGATTGTCCGTGCTGGATCGTCCGTGTCCACCCAGACGTACACGTCGATGTCGGGAGGCACCGACTCACGCTAGCGCCGGTGAGCCTCAGCGCACCACCGTGACGACGCTCAGCGTCGGATCCGACGCGCTGATCGGGTTGCCCGCTCTGCGCAGCGCCACCAGCAGATCGATGACGTCTCGTCCGAGACGCTCACCCGGCATCACGAGCGGGATGCCGGGCGGATAGGGGGTGATGGCTTCGGCCGCGATGCGCCCGGTGGCGTCGGCCAGCGCGACGGTGTCGGTGGCGGCGAAGAACGCGTCCCGGGGCGTCACCACGACGTCCGGCCGCACCGCGAGCACGTCGGCCGTCCACCCGGCCGCCCGCTCGGCGTCGCGGCGTCCGAAGTGGGTGGCCACCTCCTCGAAAGCCGTTGCCAGTCGGTCGAAATCACGCGCGGTGTTGCCGATGGTGCTGATGCACAGGATGTGTCCGGTGCCTGCCAGTTCGGGCTGCACGCCGTGGATGTGGTTGAGCCGGGCCAGGATCTCCCGCGCGTCGGCGTTCAGGCCCGCGGTGCCGATCAGCAGCTTGGTCTCGTCGAGCTGGCACAGCCCCGTGCGGGGGCCGGCGAGATGCTCAGGCCGCAGCACGGTCAGTCCCGGGATCCGCGTGAGACGGTCCGCGGCCGTGCGCGCCCGGATCAGCGCTTCCTCGAGCAGTTCACGGCCGCCGAGCGCCATTTGTCGCCGGGCCGCGTCGATCGACGCCATGATCGCGAAGTGCGGGCTGGTCGTCTGGATGAGTTGCAGCGATCGACGCCACGATGCCTCGTCGAGTTGGTCGGTGTCGACGTGCAGCACCGCCGCCTGACTCAGCCCCGACAGGATCTTGTGCACGGACTGCACGGTGGCCGCGGCGCCCGATTGCTCACCGGGAGTGGGCAGGTCGGGGTGGAAGGCGAAGTGCGGCGAATGTGCGCCGTCGACGAGCAGCCGCGCGTCATGGTGGCGGCACAGCTCGGCCAGTGCGGCGATGTCACCCGTGGTGCCGAAGTAGGTCGGGTGCAGTACCCACAGCGCCGTCGCCCCGGTCGTCTGGAACGCCCGTTCGACCACGTCGGCGTCGAGGCCGTGCGCCACCCCGAAATCGGCGTCCCACCGCGGCTCGAGCCACACCGGCCGCGCACCCACCTGAACCAGCCCGGCCAGCACCGACTTATGGGCGTTGCGCGCCACCAGAACCGGCTCGTCGGGTCGCAGCGCCGTCAGCGCGACCGCGATGTTCCCCCCGGTGGAGCCCTGCACCATCACGAAGCTGTGCGGCACGCCCCACGCGTCGGCGATGAGCCGTTCGGCCTCGAGGATCGGCCCTTCGGGGCAGTGCAGCGTGTCGGTGTCGGGCAGATTGTTCAGATCCACGGCGGCGATGTTCGCCCGCAGCCACGGGTCGAGGGTCCGACCGCCCTTGTGTCCGGGGGAGTAGAACGGTGCCTGGTTGCGCTCGACGAACTCCTTCAGCGACGCGAGCAGAGGCGCCCTGGTGTGGTCAGAGCCCATAGACGCGTTGCGCGTTCATCACGCCGATCATGTCGACGATGCGGATCGCGTCGGCCTCGGTGCAGTCGCCGGTGCGCACCCACTCGCCGAGCACCAGGCCCATGGCGCGCCGCCACAGGACCGACCCCAGCACGTGTAGTTCGGGCGGGCCGAAGGCATCCGACGAGAAGAGCTGCTTGGCGAACGGCGCGGTGTCCAGCGCCTCGGCCACCAGCGATGTGGACCGGGGTCCGAGATAGTTGACCGCGAGGCCCACGTCGAAGTTCACGTGGTCGAAAGCCTGTGCCAGATAACCGGCTTGGCGGTGGAACGGGTAGCAGTGCAGCAGCAGGACGGGCACCGGCGGCATGCTCCGCAGCAGCGGCAGAAGCAGCAGCGGATCGCAGCGGTGCAGGTCCAGATCGCGGTCGCCGAACCCGACGTGCACCTGGATCGGCAGGCCGTGGCTGGCCGCCTCGTGCACCCCGAAGGCGATCAGCACGGGGTCGTCGATGCGTGGCGTACCCGACCGGGCGACGAGATCCCGGGCGCGGGTGACGACGTCGGCGTCGGTCGGTGCGCTCCAGTCGATGTCGAATCCGGTGCGGTAGGCCACGATCGTCTTGGTGCCCACGACAGTCGGGTCGTCGGCCGCTGCGGCCAGCGCGGCGCGCATCGCGTCGGGGAAGTCCTCCACCGCGATGCCGTCCTCGAGCAGATCCTCGGCGACGCGTTCCAGCCGGATGATCTCCGAGGACTGCCCTCCGGCCAGCTCGGCGAGCCGGCCGTGCGGGGTGATCCGGTCGCCTTTGAAACCGGTGTCGACGATCCAGCGCGACACCCCGGCGGCCGGCAGCATCGTCGCGGCGAGCTCGTCGGGGCCGAACTCGCAGCGGCGCTTCCAGTACTCCTCGCCGTCGGCATGCGGCGGCAGGCCGAGAAGCGGTGCGCACCAACGCCGTATCGACAGACCGAGCGGGGAGTCGAATTGCGTCATCCAGGTCGGCACCGGGTCGTTGGACCCCTCGTTGATCGAGAACTCGAACGTGGCCCGGTCGACGGCTTCGGTGAAGGTGCCGTGCACGTGGTGATCGATCAGGGTGACGGTGCGCAGGTGGTCGGCCAGGCCGTCCGGGATCTGACCCTCGACCCCGTCGAACGCGTCCTGCAGCTCACCAGCCGGCATACTTCGCGACCTCCTCGGCGTCGACCTTCCCCGCGGCCGCGTCACCGATCGCCGCCCCGAGGATCTCCGCCGCGCGGGCTGCCTGGCTCTCGGTCAGCACCAGCGGCGGGGTGATCTCGAGGACGTTGCCGCCGACGTAGTAGACGACCGCGCCCAACTCCCAAGCACGGTAGACCACGGCCGCGGCCAGCCGCGGGTCGCGGTCCCCCGTGGTCGGGTCGACCAGTTCCAGACCGATGGCCAGGCCGCGTCCCCGCACGTCGCCGATCCGGTCACCGCCGGGGGCGCCGGCCAGTTCCCGCAGCGAGTCGGCCAGTCGTGCCCCGACTTTCGCGGCGTTGTCGATGAGCCCTTCGGACACGATGGTCTTCAGGACGGCCCGTCCCGCCGCGGTACACACCGGGTTGCCTGCCGTGGTCAGCAGCGCGGCGGCGGGCGGGTGGTCCAGGATCTCCGCGGGTCCCACCGCCGCCGACAGCGGCAGTCCGCCGCCGATGACCTTGCCGAACGTGACGATGTCGGGCACGACGCCGTCGTGCTCGAAGGCGTGCAGGGTGCCGGGTCGGCCCAGCCCCATCTTGACCTCATCGCAGATCATGGGGACGTCGTGCCGGCGGCACACCTCGTGCAGCTGCGCCAGGAAGCCGTCCGGGGGTACCACCAGCCCGCCGTCGGACAGAATCGGTTCGACGATGAGACAGGCGACGCGGCCGTCGCCGAGGTGCTGATCGGCGAGCGCCAGGCAGGCGGTGACATCCGCCCCGACACCGTCCGGTCCGGGACGGAAAGGGTTGGGGTAGGGGAGGAACACCGAGTCGGGGTCGGCCGGTGCGCCGGCGTCGACGTGCACACCGGACACGCCCATCGCCACACCGACACCGCCGTGATAGCTGTGCTCGAACGCGACCACCGTGCGCCGCCCGCTGGCGTGCCGGCACGCCCGCAGCGCGACGTCGTTGGCGTCCGAACCGGCGTGGCCCAGATAGACCCTGCGTTCACCTTCACCGGGAACGAGCGCGAGCAGGTCTTCGGCCAGGCCGACCGAGTCGGGATGAACCGCCGACAGGCCGCCGGAGCCGGGTGCGTCCCGGACGGCCCGGCTGACTGCCTCCACGACGGCGGGGTGCCCGTGACCCAGCCCGGAGGCCGTCCAGGTCGCGGACAGGTCGAGCAGCTCACGGCCGTCGGGGGTGGTGAGGGTGCAGCCGTGCCCGGATTCGACCTCCAGCGGGAAGAAGCGCAGCTTCTCGATGCCCGCGATGACGGCCTCGTCGCGGGCGTAGAGCGTGCTCACGCGGGACGGGTCGGCTCGGCGGCGCCGCCGCGTGGCGTGAGTTCCAGTTCCAGCGCCAGGGATTGACCGACGCGCTTGGCGATACCCGACAGCGCGACCGCGATGACCAGGCCGAGGGCGCACCAGTACAAGCCGAGCAGCGGCGCGGCCGACCAGGTGTCGGCATCCTTGACGTTGAACCACAGCACGGTGACGATCACGACCGCTCCCAGCAGAGGCAGCACGAGTCCGGGGACCCTGCCCGCACCGCCGTGCACGGACACGAACTTCGGCGCCCCGACGAACCACGCGGCGGCGATCTCGACGAGTAGGTAGCACACCATCAGGCACACCGATCCGGCGACCGCGAACAGGAAGTAGGTGTTGATGGCGGCGTTGCCGGTGCCCATGTCGGGCCAGCCGAGCGCCCCGCAGATGAGGTCGACCACCAGGGCGACGACCACGACAAGCCACGTGGCGCGGCGCGGACCGCCAGTGTCGGCGTGGATGTGCGCCAACGCTTTCGGCCCGAAGCCGTCGCGCCCGAACGCATAGAGCATGCGACCCGACGTCGCCGACGTCGCGAGATGACACCCGAACGCGGAGACGATTGCAGTGAAGATGATGACGAGGGAGAACCACTGGCCGATGTAGGTGCCGCCGAGGTCACCGAGGGTGTTGCCGGATCCCTGGAACGCCTCGAGACCGGCGGCGTCGGTGCCGAATCCGACCACCTGGGCGAACATCACGACGACGAACAACACGCCGGTGAGGATCAGCGTTCCGGCCAGCGCCCGGGGGATGTTGCGTTTCGGGTCGTCGGTCTCCTCGCCCATCGACGCGCACGCCTCGAAACCCGCCCAGGACAGGAACGCCGCCACCACGCCGGCGAGCACTGCCGACGCGGAGACACCGCCGGAGAAGGAGAACACCGAGAAGTCGATGCCCGTGCTGGGCGCTCCGCCTCGGGCGAAAATGGCCACCACGAGCACGATCATCGCCAGGATGCCGATGCCCTCGATGGCGAGCAGGATCTTGGCGAGCAGCTGAATGTCGCGGCCGGACAACAGGAACGAGATGACAGCCCCGATGACGACGATCAGCAGCCACGGCACCTGGTAGGGGTTGTCATTGCCGGGTTGCAGCGCGGCGATGAAGGAGTTCACGAAGGCGGCGGTCAGCGCGAGCGTGCCGATCGAGAACCCCCAGTAGGCACCCAGCATCGCGAAACCGGAGAAGAACCCGGTGCGCGGTCCGATGGTGCCGCCCACCAGTCCGTAGGCCGATCCGGCGTGGTTGAGGTGGCGGGTGAGTCGCACGAAGCTGTAGCCGACGAGGGAGACGCCGACGAGGCCGATGAGGAACACCAGCGGGATCGACTTGCCCACGGTCCCGATCAGGCCCTGCCCGTTGCCGGACATCGCCAGGGTCGGCCCGACCAGGGCCACCGACAGCGCCAGCGCGACCCAGAACGGCAGGCGGCGGTGCGGGATCTGATCGGGCTGATCTGAGTTCACTGACAGTTCTGGTGCCATGGGTTTCTCCTTCACTTCAGCAGGTCCAGGCGAGCCGGAGGGCGTCGCAGATCTGAGCGGGGGGCATGTCGCCGAACGTCTCGAGCTCGTATCGGCGCACGGCGACAAGGGCTTCGACGATCTCGGAGGTGAGCAGTTCGGCCGCGGCCTTCGAGGTGTCCATCGCCTCGAGGGCCTCGCGCTGGGCCAGCGGCAGCGGGCGGGTCGAGATTCCCGACTGGGCGGGATTCTCAGGAATCTCCTCGGGCAGGGCGAGGGTGCGGTCAATGCCGCGCAATGCGCTGCCGAGGAAGGCGGCGGCGGCGAGGTAGGGGTTGGCGCTGGGGTCGATCAATTTCAGTTCCATGTTGGCGCCGTGCGGGTTACCCGGCGTGGCGGCGATCAACCGCACCGCGGCCTCCCGGTTCTCCAGTCCCCAGCAGGCGGTGGCGCCTGCCCAGTTGCCTGGCTTGAGGCGCAGCGCCGACACGGCCGACCCGGCATAGAGACCGAGGAGATCAGGCAGCGTGTCGAGCACCCCGGCGATGGCCGCCGCGCCGCTCGTCCGCAGCCCGCGCGGCCCGTCGCCGCCGGAGAGCAGCGGGCCCTCGGCATCGGACAGCGACAGGTGCAGGTGCGCGCCGTTGCCGGCGGCGCCGTCGAACGGAACCGGCGAGAACGAGATCCGCAGTCCGTGGCGCGCGGCCGCGCGGCTGAGCACGATCCGCGCCAGGATGACGGCGTCCGCCGCCGCCACCGGCGTATCGGGAGCGAGCGAGATCTCGAGTTGGTCGTGGCCGTACTCGGTGTGCAGTTGCTCGACCGGCAGCCCGGCCCGCTCGGCGGTCGCGGCTAGGTCGACCAGGAAGGCCGACCTGTCCAGCGATGTTCTGATGCCGTAGGGGGACCACGGCTCGGTGGTCGCGGGACCCCCGTCGGCCGCGAGCATGGTGCACTCCAACTCTGCGCCCATCTGCACGTCCAGGCCGTGGTCGGTGGCAGCGCGTTCGTATCGCGCGAGCAGTGTCCGGGTGCACAGCGGCGCAGGCTCGCCGTACTGGTCGTTCAGCGAGCCGGGCGCCCACGCGACCCCGTCCTCGACGACACGCACGTCGTCCGGATCGATGCGGATGCGCAGGTCACCGGCCACCCCGATGCTCGGGGTGAAGGCGATGCCGCTGTCGACGCAGAACACACTCCACGAGGGGGAGACCCCCATTCCTGCGCGCGTGAAGGCTCCGAGCCGCGAGACGGGAACGTACTTGGCTCTGGTGACGCCGGCCAGGTCGGTGACCGAACCGGCGACGATCGCGACGCCGTCGGCACGCAGGTGATCGGCCCGGTCGCTCGAGTCGGGATGTCCCATGGGATTCACGCTATGTCATAAATGTTTCAGCGTCTTTAAATCCGGCCCTTTATGATCGATTCATTAGATCCCGTCGTCGGGGTGGAGGGAGATGCCGATGTGCCGTCTGCTGGGTGTGGCGTCGGTGGTGCCGACCTCGGTGGCCGACACGGTCGGGGACACGGTTCTCACCGACTTCCTCGCGCTGACCAGGATCCACGGGGACGGCTGGGGGGCGGCGTCGGTGTTCGACCCCGATGACACTCCCCGCGTAGAGGTTTCGGCCGACAGCGCGGTGGAAGACCCGCGCTTCGGCACCGCCACGAAGGAATCCGTGCGCGGATCGGTGGTTCACCTGCGATGGGCGACCAACGGACTGGCCGTCCAGCCGGAGAACTCCCACCCGTTCATCGCCGACGGCGTGGCGATGGCGCACAACGGATCCATCAAGCCGATCGCCGCACTCGAAGCGCTGCTCGATCGGCGTATCGCCGCGGACCTGCGCGGCACCACCGACAGCGAACGGTACTTCGCGCTGGTGCGTCAATACCGTTCCATGACAGACGATTTGGCCGAGGCGGTCCGACGGGCGGTCGCCGAACTACGGCAGATCTACCCGGACGCCAGCCTCAACGCGCTGCTGCTGGGGGAGGGCCGCCTCATCGCCGTGCACGCCCACGCCAAGAGCGCGCTGCTCGACGAGGACATCGAGGAGATCCGCGCCACCGATCTGCCCGCCGAGCACCTCGAGGACTACTTCTCGTTGCGGGTGGCACGTCCCGACGACGCCACCGTGGTGATCGGGTCGACCGGGTTCGGCGATCTGGACTGGAGCCCACTGCCTCCAGAGAGCGTGGCCTCGATCTCGCTGGACGACTTGTCCATGACGATCGTGCCGATCATGGCAGATTGATCGCATGAACGAACGGGGCGAGACGGTGGCGGCCCGCACCAACGCCGCGCTGGCCGACCTCAGCCGCGCCGAACGCCGGGTGGGCCGAGCGCTGCTCGCCGACTACCCGAGCGCAGGACTGGCCAGCGCCGCCCGGCTTGCCGAGCGCGCCGAGGTGAGCCCACCGACGGTGCTGCGCTTCGCCCAGTCGCTCGGCTACGACGGGTTCACCGATCTGCAGGTGGCGTTGCGCGCCGAACTCACCCAGCAGTCGAGCGGTCCGTTGACGCGGCTTGCCGACGCGCCGCGCGCGGGCAGTCAACTCGATCGGCTCCTGCAGCAGGCGCGGGCGCAGAACGCCTGTGCCGAGGAGACTCTGGCGCGGCTGCCCGCGCCGATGCTCGAGGCGGCGGTGGCGCTGATGGCCGACGCATCGCGTCCGCTGCACTTACACGGCGGCCGCTTCTCACACCTGCTGGCGGTGTATCTGGCGGCCCACCTCGAGCAGCTGCGCCCGGGTGTGCGGCTGCTGTCGGACCCGAAGGGCAGGGATCTCGGCACGATGATGGACCTGACACGGCGAGATGTCGTGGTGCTCTTCGACTATCACCGATACCACCGCAGCGCCGCGGAACTCGCCGCCGATGTGCACCGGGCCGGCGCGACGCTGCTGCTGATCACCGACGACATGGCCTGTCCGGTGGCTCCCGACGCCGAGGTGGTGCTGGCCGCCTCGAGCACCGTCGGGACGGTGTATCAGAGTATGTCGGCGGGCTTTCTGCTCACCGAGTTGCTGATCCCGTTGGTGATGGACGCGCTGGGTGAGCCGGCGCGGACGCGAATGGCGTTGTGGGAGGAGCGTCGTCGCGGCGAAGTGCTGCCGTGACGCCCGCTAATCACCGACCGCCCTGAGCATGGTGTCGGCGACGACGACGCCGTTGCGGCCCCGGCGCTTGGCGCTGTAGACCGACGTGTCGGCGGACATCATCAGCTCGTCGAGGTCGCGGCGACCGGTGCAGCAGGACACCCCGATGCTCACCGTGCTGCCGTCGGGACCGAAATCGGAACGGGCGCGGTCTTCTTGACGGCGGCGGATCTCCTCGGCCAGCGAGCGGGCCCGTTCGACAGTGACTCCGGGAAGCAGCGCCGCGAACTCCTCGCCCCCGACCCGCCCGATGATCGCCCCGGGCCGCTCGGCGCTGCCGGCTCGCCCCAGGACGTCCCGCAGGATCGCGCTGAAGTCAACGAGTGCCTGGTCACCGGCGCGGTGCCCGCGCCGGTCGTTCAGCAGTTTGAAGTGGTCGAGGTCCATCATCAGGAACGCCGACGGCGCTCCCGTACGGTCGCCGTCGGCCAGCAGTTCCTGTGCGCGGGCCGAGAACTCGCCCCGCCGCAGCACGCCGGTCAGATCGTCCCGGGTGGTCGCCTGCCGGAGCTCGTCGAGGAGTCGGCGCCGCTCGGCGGTCGCCGCCGCGACGACCAGAGGACCGAGCGCGAGCAGAGCCAGCGCGATCTGGGTCGTCGTGCTCACCGGCGCGGGCGCCGTGCTCGCGCCGACTCCGACCGACAGCGCGAGCATCGCCACGGTGGAGGTCATCACCATCAGCGCGGTGGCGAACATCCGGCCGCCCAGTGCGCAGGCCACCAGCGCCGGCACGGTGAAGGCCACGGCGCTGCCGCTGTCACGCATGAACCAGGCGACGGCCAGCAGAACCGTCAACAGAGCCCACGGCATCGCCGCTGTCGTGAGCGCACCCTGGACCCCGGTCCACCGCCACCGGCGGACCGTGAGGAGCACGGGGAGCAGGCTGGCGTAGTTGACCAGGTCGCACGCGAACCAGCTCAGCCAGCCTTGCGACCAGGTGCCGCCGAAGTAACTGACGGCGACCGTGGCGCCGATGACGGCGCCCACCGCACACCCGGCGACACAGCCCGACGCGAGGCGGACGACGGTCGACGGTGTCGCGTCGCGCACTCCGGCGACTCCGAGCCGGATGCACACGAGCAGCGCCATGAGGACGCCGGACAGATTGGCCAGCGCCAGGACGACGGCGGGAACCGTGGCCGTGCCGTGGGAGACGTCGGCGGCCACGTAGCCGATGGCCGCGGCGACCCACAGCTCGAGATGGCGGTGCGCTCCGCGGCTGCGGAGCAGGACAGCCAACAGAACGGCGTTCGCCGGCCACAGCACCGCGAGCGATTCCGGGAGGCGACTGTCGATGCCGACGACGGACGCCGTGAAGATGACGACGCCGACCGCCAGGGCCCGCACTGCACGGGTGCCGGCAATCCTGGCTAACGTCACGGTACGAAACAATAGCCGTTCGAAGCAGCTTTTACACCTTCTGTGACTGCTGTGGCAAAGCCAACGACCATCGGGTCGCGGATCGTGCCAGCCGGCCCGCCGATCAGTCGGTGACGTCGAGGATCTTGATCGCGAAGACCAGCGAGTCGCCGGGCAGGATGCCGGCTCCGGGCTGGCCGGCCGGGTAGCCGTCGGCCGAGGTCATCGCCACCGCGACGGTCGAGCCGACGTTCTGACCCGCGATCGCCTTCTGGAACCCGGGCACCACGTTGTCGAGCGGGAACTCCACCGGGGCGCCGCGCTCGTAGCTGCTGTCGAACACCGCGCCGTCGCGACCGTTGACCCCCATGTAGCAGACCGACACGGTGGCGGTGTCCGGGACGACGGGCCCGGGGCCGGCCTGCAACGTGTGCACCTGCGTCTCGGCGACGCTGAACGGCGGCGTGACAGTGACCAGGGGCGCCGCGGTGTCGGTGGATCCGGTGACGGCAACGCTGCCCGTCGTACCGGGCAGGGTCCACTCCGGGGCGCCGGCGGCGCTGGGTGCCGCGGTGGGGCAGGCGGGCGCCTGCGCTTCGGAGGAGGGCGCCGAGCCGCAGGCGGTCAGGGCGGCGGCGGAGACGGCGCACACGGCGAGCGCGAACGGGAGTGGCAGACGTCGGGAAGTCATCGGAGCAACGGTACCGACGGGCCGGGCAGGTTTGGGCGCGGGGCGGGGGTGGGCACTGAGGGGAGATGAGCGACGACAAGAAGGTCACGGTCGAACGAAGCATCGACGCACCGGCTGACGCGGTCTTCGACATCCTGTCGAATCCCCACCGTCACCAGGCTCTCGACGGGTCAGGATTCGTCCGCGGCGTGGACCACGCCGACCGCATCCAGGAGGTCGGCCAGGTGTTCACGATGAACATGCAGGGCGATCATATGGGCGGGGAGTACAAGACCGACAACCACGTCTCCGGATTCGTCAAGGACAAGCTGTTGGCGTGGAAGACCGCACCGGCGGGTACCGAACCGCCCGGCTGGGAGTGGTTGTGGGAGTTGGAGGCTCAGGGCCCCGGCTCGACGTTGGTCCGGCACACCTATGACTGGTCGAAGGTCACCGACAAGGATCTGTTGCAGAAGGTCAAGTTCCCGTTGGTGACCGAAGACCAGCTCAGTGACACCCTGGCCCGATTGGCGGCCGAGACCTCGTCGTGAGGCCCAGCCACCCGGCCACGGTGAGCACCGCGTCGGCGAAGTCCGCCGGGCACTCCTGGGGCAGATTGTGGCCGCTGTCGACGGCCCGATGCTCGTGACGTCCTGAGAACATCGGAGCATGGTCGGCCGTCCCGCCCGGTTTGAGGGGATCGTGCACCCCGTCCAGCGTGACGGTGGGCACCGGGATGACCGGCCGCCGCGCCAACGTCGCCCGGGCGGACGCGTACCGCGGATCGCCGTCGACGGTGCCGAAGTTGTGGCGGTAGGCCTGCACCACCACGTCGACGAAGTCGGGGTTGTCGAAGGACGATGCCGTTGCTTCGTACACGTGGTCATCGAAACGCCAGGTGGGCGACCACTGACGCCACAGCATCACGCACAGATCGCGCCGATGCGCCGCCAGACTCTCGCGACCACGTGATGTCTGGAACAGGTGCTGGTACCACGCGACGTGTTCCACCGACGGGGGAAGGCCGTGCTGCTGCCGCTCATCGATGACGTCGTAACCGGCCATCGACACCATTCCCGAGACGAGGTCCGGCCACACCGCGGCCACGCCGCAGCAGGCGAGGCCGCCCCAGTCGTATCCGGCCACGATCGGGCCCACCAGGTCGAGCGCGACGATCAGTTGCCGCAGATCGTCGGCCAGTGCGGCCTGCTCGCCCGACCGTGCGGCGTCAGACGTCAGAAAGCGGGTCGGTCCGAAGCCCCGCGCATAGGGCCGGATCACCCGGGCGCCCTCTCGGATGAGCTCAGGCGTCACCTCGTCGAATGCGTGGACGTCGTAAGGGAATCCATGACACAGCACCACCGGCCATCCGTCAGCACCGCCATCCTCCAGGTAGGCGATTCGGAGGGTGTCGGTGTCCGCGTACCTCACCGAGACCTCATCATGAGTCGGAGGCGGTTTCGGTGAACGCGATCACCGGAATTCGCCGTCCTGCTGCGCGCCGTTCGTAGTCGGCGTAGTTCGGGACGAACTGCTTCGCGAGGTCGAACAGCCGGTCGCGTTCGGCGCCGGTCATCTCTTCGGCGACGAAGGTGCCCGTGTAGCCGCGCGCCGTCAGCGTGACGCGGGGATTCGCCGTGACGTTGTGGTACCACGCGGGATGGCGCTGGCCACCGTAGTTGGACGCGATGGTGATGACCCGGCCGCGATCGGTGAAGTAGGTCAGCGGCGTACTGCGCTGCTGACCGGTCTTCGCTCCGGTATGGGTCAGCAGCACCTCGGGGAGCACCAACGACATCGACACGTGACCGTTCGTCAGCTTGATGACGGCGCGGTCGATGCGCCAGCCGTACTTCTTGAGGAATTGGCGCGCGCCGTTGGTGCCCATCAGCGTGGCGCCGGCCCTGAACAACGGCGACGGCGCTGTCGGTTCGACCTCGGGGATGCCCATGCTGGGCGAGGGTATCGCAGCGGCAGGCACGGGACAGCGCACAATCACCTCATGCGGATCGCGATTCTGGGGACGGGCGCCATGGGCGCCGGCATGGCGCAATCACTGGTGCGCACGGGCTTCGACGTCACGGTGTGGAACCGGACCCTCGCACGGTCCGAGCCGCTGGCCGACGATGGGGCGGTGGTGGCGATGGATCCCGTCGCCGCCGTCGCCGACGCCGACCTCGTGATGGCCATGCTGTTCGACGCGGCGTCCACCCTCGACGTGATGGAGACCGTCCTGCCGCACCTGCAGCAGGACGCCATCTTCGTGCAGTGTGCGACCGTCGGTGTCGACGGCGCCGCGCAGACCGCGTCGCTCGCCGCCCGCCACGGTGTCGCCTTCCTCGACTGCCCGGTACTCGGCACGAAGGCGCCCGCCGAGCAGGGCAAGCTCGTCATGCTGGCGTCGGGCGATCCCGCGTTGAGGGACCGGGTACAGCCCGCCTTCGACGCCGTGGGCACGAAGACGATCTGGGTGGGCGACGAACCGGGAATGGGCTCGAAACTCAAACTGGCGTGCAATGCCTGGATCGCCTCCCTCGCCGCGGCGGCCGGACAGTCCCTGGCCCTGGCGAAAGGGCTCGGCGTCGACCAGCAGTTGGTGCTGGACGCGTTCGACGGGTCGGCCGCGAATTCGGCCTACCTGCAGATGAAGGGCTCGGCGATCATCGAGGGCTCTTTCGCGCCGCAGTTCAGCGTCGACGGGGTCCGCAAGGACACCGGGCTGATCGCCGATGCGCTCGCGGCCACCGGTGTGTCGACCGCGTTGATCGACGGCGTCCGCGCGGTCTTCGACGCGGCCAGCGCGGCGGGTCACGGTGGCGACGACATGGCTGCGGTGTACTTCGGCTTCGCACAGCCGGGCTGAGCCGTGCGCGCAGTGGTGATGGATCGCGTCGGCGGGCCTCTCGAGGTCCGAGACGTCCCGGTTCCGAGCCCACCGCCGGGCGGCGTCGTGGTGACGGTGCGCGCAACGGGCCTGTGCCGCAGCGACTGGCATGCGTGGGCCGGACACGAGACCCTCACGCTTCCGCACGTACCGGGCCACGAACTGGCCGGTGTGATCGAGGAGGTGGGCGCCGGGGTCACGAAGTGGTCGGTCGACGACCGGGTGACCGTGCCGTTCGTCTCGGGCTGCGGCACGTGCGCGTGGTGCCTTTCTGGCCACGCACAGGTCTGTCCCCGCCAGGAGCAGCCGGGGTTCACCTACTGGGGTTCGTTCGCCGAGTCGGTCGCGCTGCCCGCCGCCGACACCAACCTCGTGGCCCTTCCGGACTCGGTGTCCTTCGCCGCGGCGGCGAGCCTGGGCTGCCGGTTCGCCACCGCTTATCGGGCACTGACCGCCCGGGCCCGCCTCGCGGAGGGGGAGTGGCTGACCGTGGTCGGCGTCGGCGGGGTCGGACTGAGCGCCGTCATGATCGGAAAAGCGTTGGGGGCCAGAGTGATCGCGGTCGATCGCACGCCTGCTGCGCTGGCTGCGGCCGAAGCTCTCGGGGCCGACCATCTCCTCGTCTCCGACGGGGCCGACGTTCCGGCCCAGGTTCACGAGATCACCGGCGGCGGAAGCCATGTGGCCGTCGACGCGGTGGGTCATGAATCGGCCTGCGCCTGCGCGATCCTCAGCCTTCGCCGGCGTGGCCGTCATGTCCAGGTCGGTCTGCTGCCGCCGGTGCACGGGCACCCGCGACTCCCGATGGACCGCGTGATCGCCTGGGAGATCGATGTTCTGGGCAGCCACGGGATGGCGGCGGCAGACTATCCGCCGATGCTGGCGATGATCGAGCGTGGCGAGTTGCGACCGCAGGACCTCATCGAAAGGACCATCGGGCTCGACGAGGCGGCGACGGCGCTGCCGGCTGTCGCCACTGCGTCGCCCGCGGGGATCACGATCATCGACCCGGCTCGCTGAGACCCGTGGCCTCTGCCGTGCCGAGCGTGACCTGCGCGGTCCGCGTCGCGCCCGAGTCGTCGCGATAGGTCACCGACACCTGATCGCCCGGCGCCTTGGACCGGATCGCCGCGGCGAGGGCCTCGGGGCCGTCGATGACCTGGTCGTCGACCTTGGTGATGAGCGCGCCGCGGGACAGGCCCGCCTCAGCCGCGGGACTGCCTGCGGCGACGTCGGCCACCGCCGCGCCGGCCGCGTCCCCGCCGTCGGTGCTCAACTGCACCCCGAGCGATCCGTGACTGGCGGTGCCGGAGGAGATCAGCTCGTCGGCGATGCGCTTGGCCTGGTCCGAGGGGATCGCGAACCCGAGCCCGATCGAACCGCCACCGGAACCGGTGCTGGCGCCGGCGGAGTTGACGCCGATCAGGTCGCCGTTCATGTCGACGAGGGGACCTCCGGAGTTCCCGGGATTGATCGCGGCGTCGGTCTGCAGCGCCTGCAGCACGACCGCGGAGCCGCCCTCCTCGCCGCCGGCCGCGACGGGCCGATTCAGCGCGCTGACGATGCCCTTGGTGACGGTGCCCTGCAGGCCGAGCGGGGACCCGATGGCGACGACCTCCTGGCCGATCTTGACGTCCTTCGAGGAGCCGATGCTGATGGGTGTCAGCCCGGTGACGCCCTGTGCGCGTACAACGGCCAGGTCACCGGTGGGGTCGGTGCCCACGACGGTGAACGGCACGCTCCGTCCGTCGGAGAACGTGACGGTGCTCGTCGTGCCCGCGCCGTCGTAGGCCGCCGGCTGCGCGCCGGGATCGCCGCCCGCGACCGCCGGTGCGACGACGTGGTTGTTGGTGAGGATGAGCCCGTCGGGGCTCAGCACGATTCCCGACCCCTCGGCGACGCCCTGACCGGTGGTGATCTGGATCTTGACCACGCTGGGCATCACCTTGGCGGCGACGCTCTCGACCGATCCCGGGGCTGCGTTCGCGGCCGGCTTCAGCGATGGCGCGGGTGCCGCGGTCGTCGGCGTCGCCGCCGGCCGGTCGTGGTCGGTGACAGCTACGGCAGTCGCCGCGCCGATGCTGCCGCCCGCGAGGGCAATCGCCGCGGCCCCGGCCAGCACCGCCACCCGCGGCGCGCGCCGCCGCCCGGCCGGGCGTGGGCCGTGCGGTCCGCCCGTCATCGTCGGCTCGGGGGTCCCCTGAGAAGGATTGCCGTACAGAGGATTCACGGGGCGCTGCGCGTTCCCGCCTACCCAGTCGTAGCCGTGCCCCGGGGGGTTCGCGGGGCAGGGGGGCGGGTTCACCATCGGTGTCGTTCCTTCGGGTCGTGTCGAATGCTCATGCTCGCGTCCACGGTGCCGGTGACGACTGAGATGTCGCTGAGAAGCTGTTCAGCAAAGACCGAGAAGATGGCGATCGGCGAGTGGCGTCGGCCACTGTGCGAGGATCCGATCGTGACGACTGACGGACCGACGAACGGTGCGGCGGCGCCGCGGGTCGGGTGCGTGTACCGGCCTCAGACGGCGCCGGAGCGAATCGCGGCAGCGGCCAATGCGGCCGATGCGGCGGGGCTCGATGAACTGTGGTTGTGGGAGGACTGCTTCCTCGCCGGCGGCGTCTCCGCCGCGGCCGTCGCCCTGTCGCACAGCACCGAGCTCACGGTGGGAGTGGGCGTGCTGCCTGTGCCTCTGCGCAACGTCGCCCTGGCGGCGATGGAGATCGCGACGCTGGCCCGGGCGTTCCCCGGTCGTGTCCGTATCGGCATGGGTCACGGCGTCCAGGACTGGATGGCCCAGGTCGGGGAGAAGGTCGGCTCGCCGATGACGCTGCTCCGGGAGTACCTCACCTGTCTGACCGCGCTGCTGCGCGGCGAACACGTCACCTTTCACGGCCGATACGTCTCCCTCGACCGTGTGCAGCTGGACTGGCCCCCAGAGCCGATGCCCGGGATCCTGGCGGCCGCCGAGGGGCCGAAGACACTACGCCTGAGCGGCGAGCTCGCCGCCGGGACGGTCATCACCAGTGGGACCTCCCCGGATCAGCTGCGCGTGGCGGTTTCCCGCGTCCGTGAGGGGTCTGGCACCCGTCCACACACCATCGTCACCTATCTGCTGTGTACGACGGGGCCGGACGCCCGCCGTGAGCTCCTCGACGAGATCGGGGAGTGGGGCTACGACCCCGGCGCCGATCTCGGCGTCTGGGGCACGGCCGACGAGATCGCCGGCGGAGCGCGACGGTGGCTCGACGCCGGCGCGGACACCCTGGTGTTCCAGCCCCGGGCCTCGACCCCGATCGAGGAGTTCGTCGAGTTCGTGGGCGCCGAGGTCAGCCCGCTGTTACGCCGCAGCTGAGAGGTCGCACGCCTGGTCAGTCTCGCTTGGCCTCGTAGCGCAGCAGGACCACCCCGCCCGGGAACGTACGATTCTCGACCAGTCGCAACGAGATCCACGACGGCAGGGCGGGGAAGAACGGGAGCCCGCCACCCACGGCAGTGGGTGCCAGCACGATGCGGTACTCGTCGACCAGGCCCGCCTGCACGATCGGTGCGGCGAGCGTCGCGCCGGCCACCTCGAGCCTGCCGTCGGTCTCGGCCTTCAGCTGCCTGACCACGTCGACCGGATTGCCCCGTTCCAGGCGGGAGTTCCAGTCGACCGACTCCAGGGTGCGCGAGAACACCACCTTGGGCATGTCCCGCCAGACTCGGGCGTAGTCGACGATGGTGGGGGTGGCGTCGGGAGCCTGGTCGGCGGTCGGCCAGTAGGCCGACATCAGTTCGTAGAGGCGCCGTCCGTAGAACGACAGCGCCGTCCCCCGTTCGTAGTCGTTCCAGTACTGGTGCAGTTCGTCGCTGGGTTCGGACCAGTCGATGCTGCCGTTTGCGTCGGCGATGTACCCGTCGACCGACACGTTGAAGCCATAGATGAGTTTGCCCACACCGATCAGACTGCACCGGCCGGCGGAACTCATCGCAGTCAGGGGGAGAGGCCGGACATTCCGTTGACCGTGCCGAGGCCGTGGCCCAGCGGATAGGCGGTGCGGATGCATTCGGTCACCCAGCGCTTACCGAACGCGACCGCATCGGGAACGGGATAGCCGTGGGCGAGTGCGACGGTGATCGCCGCCGCGAGCGTGTCCCCGGCGCCATGGTCGTGGCGGGTGTCGACCCGCGCGGCCGCGAACTGATGGAAGTCGGAGCCGTCGAACAGGAGGTCGGAGCTGATGCGGGAGGTGCGCAGGTGGCCACCTTTGACCAGGGCCCACTGCGGCCCCAGCGCGTGCAGCGCCCGGGCGGCGTCGCGTTGGGAGTCGTCGTCGGTGACGTCGATGCCGACGAGCAGTCGCACCTCGTCGAGGTTGGGCGTCACCAGCGTCGCCATGGGGATCAGTTCGTGACGCATGGCGTCCAGGGCGCTGGGGTGCAGCAGCGGCTCTCCGACGTTGGAGGCGCACACCGGGTCCACGATCAGGGGGACGGTGCCGGCGAGACCCTCGGCCGTCCAGGTCGCCACGATCGCCCTGATGATGCCGGTGGAGGCCAGCATGCCGGTCTTGGCCGCCTCGATCCCGATGTCGGAGGCCACCGCGCTGATCTGCGCGGCGACGACGTCGGTCGGCACCTCGTGAAACGCGCTGACGCCCAACGTGTTCTGCACCGTCACAGCCGTCACCGCAGCGGATCCGTGGGCCCCCAGCATCGCGAAGGCGCGCATGTCGGCCTGCAGACCGGCGCTGCCGCCGGAATCAGAGCCGGCGATCGTCATGACGCGGCGCGGCGTCCGCCCGGGGGCGGTCGTCGGCAGGCTGTGCGTCGTGTCGGCCATGTCCCGTTCGCTCGTGCTCCTCGTTGCGTGCCCGCCCACCGTAGATCACCGGCGAACGGTTCGACGGGATTGCCCCGGTAACCGCTCCTCGACGCACCGAGAGCACAGCCACCGAGCAGGGATGCGGGCTGACCGATGGCGAGTCCATAGAAGGCCTTTTGCCCATTACGGGGAACGGCGTGCGTAGCGCAGCATCGACATCAAGAAAGCCGGAGTGCACCTCGAAGCGGAGGTAGGAGATGCTGGGGACCCTCGATGCCGACGATGTGGAAGCCGAGCTGCGTACGGGAGTCGTCGGCCGTATCGGGTGTCTGAGCGACGGGCGACCGTATGTCGTGCCCGTCTGCTACGCCTACCGAGACGGTTGCGTCTACGGTCACTCGATGCCGGGTGCGAAGCTCACCGCACTGCACCGCAGCGCGACGGTGTGCTTCGAGGTCGAAAACATCACGGACCTGTCGAACTGGCGCAGTGTCATCGGCTGGGGGACAACAGAACTGCTCGAGGGCGAGGCCGCCCGAAACGGACTGGTCCTGCTTCTGGATCGGCTGGCGCCGGTCCTCGGGACGGAATTCGTTGCCGCTCACGCCGCTGCCCGGTCGGGAGCGGAGTTCGCGGGCACCGTGTACCGGATCCACCTGACGGAGAAGACCGGCCGTTTCGAGACATCCGAGGGTGCCGACGCCTCTCGGGCCGAGTGACCGGTGATCGCTACCCGTTGTCTCGCCATGTGAGCACCTGCTTGAGAGAGCTCAGGTCATAACCATCGTCGGCGGTCAGCTCGGTCTGGAACAGCGTGACGCCTGCCTCGCGGAAGGCATCGGCGCTCTGGTCGTCCTGCCACAGCGTTGAGCGTTCGATGTCGGCGCCGTCGCGACCGAACTCCGCGGCGAGCTCATCGACCCTGTCGCTGAGCCGTCGGAAGGTGTCGAGCTCTGCGAAGGCGTGCCAGATGTCGGCGTGCCGGGCGATGGCGGGCAGTGAGCGCTTGGGGCCCGTGCCGCCGATGAGGATGGGCAGCTTGCGGACGGGCGGCGGGTTGAGCGCGGCGAGCCGGTTCTCGATGCGGATCAGGCTTTCGTCGAACAGATCGAAGCGTGAGCCGAAGGTCCCGAAGTCGTAACCGTAGGTGGTGTAGTCCTTTTCGTACCATCCCGCACCGAGGCCGAGGATCAGCCGACCTCCGCTGATGTGGTCGACGGTGCGCGCCATGTCCGCGAGGAGGTCGGCGTTGCGGTAGCCGACGCCGGTGACGAGGAGCCCGATGTCGGCATGCGAGGTGATCTCTCCCCACGAGGCGAGCGCGGTCCAGCCCTCGAAGTTCGCGACGTCGGGTTGTTCGTCTGACAGCACGGGCTTCCCGTCGACGAGGGCCTTCATCGACGGACGGTGGAAGTGGTCGTAGCCGAAGATCACGTCCACACCGAGGTCGTCGGCGGCCAGGACGGCGTCGCGCCACGTGCGGTAGTCAGGCGTGCCGCCGGGCTGGATCTGTACGGCGACGCGGACGGGACGGGTCATGGATGCTCCAGAGTCAGGGGAGGGGCGACTCTTGAGCCAAGTTCGTCGGGGCGGCGTTTATTCCGTGTCGGTGTCCGGTCACGAAGGGGATCCCGGCAATACCTCTACTGCCGGGATCCTCTTGACGTCGAGAATGCCGCCTAACGTGCGACGGAAGACAACACGGACGGGAGGCGAGTGATGAGCAACCAATTCTCCACACAAACAGAGCTTTTCGATCTGACCGGCAAGCGCGGTCTCGTCACCGGTGGCACCAGGGGCATCGGGATGATGATCGCGCGGGGGCTCCTCCAAGCGGGAGCGCGGGTGGTCATCAGCTCACGCAGCGCCGAAGCGTGCGCTCGCGCGCAGGAACAGCTGACACCCTTCGGCGACGTCTGGGCTGTCCCCGCCGACCTGTCCCGGCACGACGAGTGTCAGCGCCTCGCTCACCTCGTCACGGCGGACGACCGAAATCTCGACATCCTCGTCAACAACGCGGGCGCACTGTGGGACGAGCCGTTGGCGACGTTTCCGGACGCGGCCTGGGACACGGTCCTCGACCTCAACCTGAAGGCGCCGTTCTGGCTGGTGCAAGCACTGCTGCCGGCACTGCGCACCGCCGGCGCCGCTGACGATCCCGCGCGGATCATCAACATCGGCAGCATCGCCGCCCTCCACATTCCCGACCGGCCCAACTACTCGTACTCCAGCAGCAAAGCCGCGCTGCATCAACTCACCCGGGTGCTCGCCAAGGAACTCGGCCCGCAACACATCACGGTCAACGCCGTGGCCCCGGGGCCGTTCCCGTCGACGATGATGGCGGCAACCCTGGACGAGTTCGGCGAGGCGATCGCGGCGTCGGCTCCGCTGCGCCGGATCGGCCGCGCCGACGACATGGCGGGTGTCGCCGTGTTCCTTGCCAGCCGTGCGGGCGCTTACCTCACGGGCGCCGTCGTCCCTGTCGATGGGGGGATCGCGACCACCGCGTGAGATTGTTCGACGCCGGGGGGTCTTGGTGGTACCCCCCTTCGCGTGCGGCGCAACCGTACGGTGAGGGGGTGGCCGCCACACTTGATCTGCGCACCGACATCCGAGATTTTCTGAGGTCGCGTCGCGCCCGCATCACCCCTGAGATGGCTGGATTGCCCGCCCGCGGGGGAAGACGTCGGGTCGAGGGCCTACGCCGAGAGGAGGTCGCGCTGCTTGCCGGCGTCTCGGTCGAGTATTACGTCCGCATCGAGCGCGGCAGCCTGGCGGGCACCTCGGCAGGCGTGCTCCACGCGCTCGCCGCGGCCCTGCAGCTCTCCGCGGCGGAGCGCGATCACCTGGTGCACCTCGCACGCCAGGCGGGGGCACCCGCCGGCCGACGGGACGTCACGCCACCTCCGACGGTGCGTCCGGCACTGCAGGAGATGCTCGACGCCATGACCGGTGCGCCGGCCTTGATCCGCAATGGGCGCCACGACGTGCTCGCGACCAATCGCCTCGGGCGCGCGCTGTACTCACCCGTGTTGGCCGACGAGTCGCGGCCGCCCAACACAGCGCGGTTCGTGTACCTGAATCCCAGCGAGGCCGAGACGTTCTTCGTCGAGTATGACCAGGTGGGCCGAAATGTGGCCGCCACGCTGCGGATGGAGGTGGGCCGTCATCCCGATGACGAGCAGCTCCTGGATCTGGTGGGCGAACTCTGCACGCGCAGTCAACTTTTCCGGCAGCGGTGGGCATCTCACGACGTGCGGTTGCACGGATACGGGAGCAAGCGCGTCAACCACCCGGCGGTGGGCCGGCTCGACCTGAACTTCGAGTCCATGGATCTGCCCACCGATCCCGGCCTGCATGTGAACGTCTACACCGCACCTGCGGGAAGTCCGACCGCTGACGCCCTGGCCCGCTTGGCGTCATGGGACACCCCGGAGACGTCGACGAGGGAGCTTCATGCCCTCAGCGGATGACCGTCACCTCTGAGTGAGCGGACATACCTGGCGCTACGGTGGTCTCTGAACCCGACCACCTCCAAGGCATGAGATCGGCGGTGCGCAACAGTCTTTCGACGCGAAGGAGCACAGATGACGATCACCGTGATCACCGGCGGCAACAAGGGCCTCGGGTACGAGGCCGCGCGCCGGCTCATCGACGTCGGCCACACCGTCTATCTCGGTGCGCGCGATGCCGAACGCGGTAGCAGCGCGGCCGAAGAACTCGGTGCGCGGTTCGTGCATCTCGACGTCGCCGACGATGCGTCCGTGTCGGCGGCTGCAGCGGAGATCGAGCAGCGCGAAGGACACGTCGACGTCCTGATCAACAACGCGGGCGTCGCGGACGCGATGCTGCCCCCGGAGGACGTCACCGCGTCCGCCATGCACGACGTCTACACCGTGAACGTCTTCGGAATCGTGCGGATGACACACGCCTTCCTGCCGGCGCTACGCGCCGCCGAGTCTCCTGTGATCGTGAACGTCAGCAGCGGCTTGGGTTCCTTCGGTGTGGTGACCGATCCCGAGCGCTTCGAGTCGAGGTTCGCGACCGTGGTGTACGGATCGTCCAAGGCCGCCGTCGACATGCTCACGGTGCAGTATGCGAAGGCGCTACCCGACATCCGGATCAACGCGGTCGACCCGGGCTACACCGCTACCGACATCAACGCCAACAGCGGCCATCAGACCGTCACCGAAGGCACCGATGCCATCGTGCGTCTCGCCACGATCGGGCCCGACGGGCCGACGGGCACGCTCTCGGATCGCCACGGACCTCTGCCGTGGTGACATCCGCGCCGAAGGGCGCATCCGATTGTCAGTCGGACTGCTTCGCGTCACCCGGATGGGGAACGTTGTCCTCGTCGACGTAGGCGGTGTGGTCGGTGTCCACACTCTCGTGATCGCGAGGCCCTTCGTTGGATCCTTGGCTGTCCACCGACTTCGCTGCGTCACTGGGCATCGTCATGCGTGGTCCTCTTTTTCGTTCGGCGCGATCATCGACGTGCAACGGGTCGAGGGTGCCCCATCCGGGGAGCACTCAATCGCAGCGCGGGGTAGGGGATTCCGGCGTCACGATGCGGCGATGGCTTTCCTGCTCCACAACTGATGAACAAGTCCGCTTTGCGAGGCGATGCTCTCGACCGTGAAGCGGTCTTCGACGTCACCCAGGCCCTCCCAGAGGGAGACGCCGCTCCCGAGGACCACGGGCACGACTACCAGGTGCAGAAAGTCGACCAGATCGGCCTCGAGAAACTGCCGCACCGTCGACGGGCCGCCGCCGAGACGCACATCGTGACCGTTCGCGGCCTGCCGTGCCAACCGCAGGACCTCGCGCGGTGGCGCGTCGACGAAGTGGAAGGTCGTGCCGTTCGCGAACTCGATGGGGGAGCGCGGATGATGGGTCATGACGAACACAGGGGTCCGAAACGGCGGCTCGTCACCCCACCAGCCCTGCCATCCGTCATCGGGCCAGTCACCCTGCTGGGGCCCGAATTTACGCCTTCCCATGATCTCGGCCCCGACGCCCTGGCCCCACAACGTGGTCAGGGCACGGTCGACGGTGATCGGTGCGTCGACACGGTCGATCCCGTGGATGAAGCGTCCGTCGAAACCACTGAACAATCGTTCGGCACCGCCGATCGGGGCGTCGAACGTCACGTGGTCGCCGGCTGCGTAGCCGTCGACGGAAATGTTCAGGTTGTGGACCCGGGTGCGGGACATGGGCGAACCCTTCGGTGATCGAATCGGACGGACAGAGGGTTGACCGGCGAGGGGCGTCCGACTCATCGCACATGCGAGGCGACGGTTCTCGGGTCGCGACTCAACCCAGGATCGCTCGCGCCGCGCGCTCGGCGATCAGCATGACCGGCGCGTTGGTGTTCCCGGACGTGATCGTCGGCATTGCCGACGCATCGGCCACGCGCAGGCCGGCGACCCCGAACACGCGGCAGTCGGTGTCGAGCACCGTGGCGGCCGACCGCGGCAGGCCCCGTGCGTCGAACGCACCCATGGCACAGGTGCCCACCGGATGGAAGATCGTGGTCCCCAGTTCCCGGGCCGCGTTCTCCATGTCCTCGTCGCTCACCACGGAAGACCCGGGAAGCATTTCCTGCGGCGAGTAGCGGGCGAGTGCCGACGCGGCCATGATCTTCCGTGTCATCCGCAGGCCGCGTACCGCGACATCGCGATCGGCATCGGTGGACAGGTAGTTGCAGAAGATCTTCGGGTCGCTCCGGGTGTCCGCGCCGGTCAGGCGCACGTGCCCGCGCGAGGTGGGCCGCAGATTGCAGACCGAGGGCGTGATGGCGGCGAAGGGATGGAGCGCTTCACCGAACTTGGGCAACGACAACGGTTGCACATGCCACTCCATGTCCGGGGTGGCCAGCCCCGGCTCGCTTCTGGCGAACGCACCCAGAGTGGACGGCGGCATCGTCAGGGGTCCTGATCGCAACACGAGGTACTGAAGTCCCATGCCCGCGCGGGTGATCCAGTTGCGGTACAACGTGTTGACGGTTCGCGCGCCCCGCACCCGGTAGACCGTTCGCAGCTGCAGATGGTCCTGGAGGTTCTCGCCGACGCCGTGCAGATCGACGGCCACCGGGACGTCATGCTCGGCGAGCAGCTTGGCCGGCCCCACTCCCGAAACCTGTAGCAGATGCGGTGAACCGACGGCACCGGCGCTCAGGATCACCTCCCGGCGGGCCCGGACGTCGATGACCTGTCCGTCCTTGAGTAGTCGTAGGCCGGTGGCACGGTGCTGCGCGGTGGTCCAGGCACCGCGCCGCTGGTGGTCGTGAACCTGATCATCCATCAGGAGCCGGAGGGCCTGCGTCCGGGTGTAGACGGTGAGATTGGGGCGGTGGGTGACGGGGTGCAGGAAGGCATCGGCCATCGACCAGCGCCGCCCGCGCCGTTGGTTGACATGAAAGTACGCGCTGCCGGAGTTGTCGCCGCGGTTGAACTCCTCGATCGGCACGATGCCCATCTCGGCGGCGGCGGCCTGCCAGGCGTCGAGAATCTTCCAGCGCACACGGGGCCGCTCGACCCGGATCTCACCGCCGGCGCCGTGCCACTCGTCGGCTCCGCCGAAGTAGTCTTCCAACTCCTTGTAGAGGGCCAGGGTCTCGCCCGGACGGTCCGGGCCACCCCAGAGCCAGCGCTCGTCGCCGGTCGCCTGCGCCCACAGCTCGTAATCGCTGGCCTGCCCGCGCATGTGGATCATCGCGTTGATCGAGGAGCAGCCGCCGATGACCCGGCCCCGCGCGTAGATGATGCTGCGGCCGGCCAGACCGGGATCGGCCTCCGTCGTGAAGCACCAGTCGGTGCGGGGGTTGGCGATGGTGTACAGGTAGCCCACCGGCACCTTGATCCAGAACCAGTCGTCGTCACCGCCTGCCTCGATCAGCAGCACGCGGTGATCGGGGTTGGCGCTGAGCCGGTTGGCGAGCAGGCAGCCCGCACTGCCTGCCCCCACGATGATGAAGTCGAATTCGGCCACAGGGCTGTCGTCCGGCACCGTTCCTCCGTTGCTGTCGAATGCACGTCTCAGTGTCGTCGATGAGGTCCCGATCGAACACCGCGTTTAGCGCGCGCCGCAGCGGGAAGCCGGGCGGCTGACCCGAGCGGGCCCATTCAGCGGGCCCGCGTCGTGATGAGGGGGATGCCATGGCAGCCGACCGCGGAGCCAAAGAGACCATCAAGGATGTCGTCAAGGACGCCAAGGACAAGGTGGTGGAGGCCGCCGAGCGGCTCCAGCAGCACAGCCCGAAGTACATTCCCGGGGCACCGGCTCCGGAGCCTGCGCCGGTCGATGAGCCGACCAGCGCGCGTGAGCCGCTCCCGCCGAAACCCGATCAGGGCGGACCCGATCTGCGGACTGCCACCGGCCTCTCCGTCGGTGGCGGTCAGACGGCGCGGGGGCAACAGGGGGAGTACCTCACCACCGCGCAGGGTGCGCGGCTCTACGACACCGATCACTCCCTGAAAGCCGGGCGGCGTGGACCGACGCTGCTGCAGGACCACCATCTCCGGGAGAAGATCACCCACTTCGACCACGAGCGGATCCCCGAGCGGGCGGTGCACGCCCGCGGCGCGGCCGCGCACGGCGTGTTCCGCGGCAACGGCGCCGCAGAGAACATCTGCACGGCGGGCTTCTTGAAGTCGGACGCGGAAACCGATGTCTTCGTGCGCTTTTCGACGGTGCTGGGTTCGCGCGGATCGGCGGACACGGTGCGCGACACGCGAGGATTCGCCACCAAGTTCTACACCGACGAGGGCACGTTCGACCTGGTCGGCAACAACATTCCGGTGTTCTTCATCCAGGACGGCATCAAGTTCCCCGACGTCGTGCACGCCGCCAAACCGCACCCCGATCGTGAGATCCCGCAGGCCCAGAGCGCGCATGACACCTTCTGGGACTTCGTGTCGCTGCACACCGAGGCGCAGGCGCACACCATGTGGAACATGTCCGACCGGGGCATCCCGCGGTCCTACCGGATGATGGAGGGCTTCGGCGTGCACACCTTCCGGCTGACCGGTCCGGATGGTTCGACGTCGCTGGTGAAGTTCCACTGGAAGCCGCGCCTCGGCGTGCACTCGTTGGTGTGGGAGGAGGCGCAGATCGCCGCCGGCATGGATCCGGACCTGCATCGCCGCGACCTCGCCGACGCGATCGAGAAGGGCGCCTACCCCGAATGGGAGCTCGGCGTACAGGTGATGCCGGATTCGCCGGATCAGATGTTCGAGGGCATCGATCTGCTCGACCCCACCAAGCTGGTGCCCGAGGAACTCGTTCCGGTCCAGGTGATCGGCAGCATGCAGCTGAACCGCAATCCCACCAACTACTTCGCCGAAACCGAACAGGTGGCCTTCCATCCCGGGCACCTGGTGCCCGGCATCGACGTCACCGACGATCCGCTGCTGCAGGCACGACTGTTCTCCTATCTGGACACCCAGCTCACCCGCCTGGGCGGACCGAACTTCGGGCAGATTCCGATCAACCGTCCGCATGCACCCGTCAACGACATGCTCCGCGACGGCTTCCACCAGCACGGTGTGCACCCGGGAGTTGCGCCCTACAAGCCGAATTCCCTCGACGGTGGGTGCCCGTTCTTCGCGGGCGCGGAGACCGGCGCGGTCATCGAGGCGCCGGCGGTGGTGGCCGAGTCGACGAAAGTCCGTGCCGCACCGGCGTCTTACGACGACCACTTCAGCCAGGTGACGATGTTCTACCGCAGCCTGAGCCCCGTCGAGCAGGCCCACGTGGCCGACGCGTACACCTTCGAACTGGGCAAGTGCTACGAGCAGGCGATCAAGGAGCGGCAGCTTGCGGTGCTCGCGAATATCGACGCCGAGCTGTGCGCGACGGTCGCCGCGGGGCTCGGACTCGAGCCGCCCGTACCCACCACCCCACCCGCCGAGCCGATTGTGTTGAGTCCTGCGGTGTCACAGGTCGGCCAGCGCTGGCCGACCGAGGGCCGCATCATCGGCGTCCTCGTCGGCCCGGAGTCCGACCTCGGTGACGTGTGGACCGTGGTGGACGCGCTCGGCGCGGCGAAGCTGGTACCGCTGGTGATCGCGCCGCACGGCGGCGTACTCACCCACGAGGGCGGCAGCATACCCATCTCGCGCACGTACGCGACCGCGCGTTCGATCGAGTTCGACGCCCTGGTAATTGCCGGCTCGCCCGGCACGGTGCAGGCCAAGATCCTCGTCGACGAGGTGTTCCGGCACTTCAAGGGGATTGCGGTGCTGCCGCAGGGCACCGATCTGCTGGTCCGGGCGGGTGTGGGCGACGGCGCCGAGGGTGTTCTCCGCGGCTCGCAGGCTTCAGAGTTGGCCGCCTCGCTGATCGAGAGCCTCGGCGAGCACCGGGTCTGGAATCGCGACGTCGTGGTCTGACCGCGCGGCGCGTCGGTCACCGATGACGGTCGTCGTCGATGGCGCGGCGAACCGTAGTGAGTGCGCCGGCAAGCGTGCTGAGATCAGTGGAGCCGAGGGCAAGGCGGATCGCCTGTGGCACGTGCTCGGTGATGGCGAAGGGCTCGGCCGTGGACACCGAGATCCGTTGTCGTGCAAGCGCGGCAGCGATCCGGTCGGCGCGGGCGTCGTCCGGAAGCGGTAGCCAGGTGAAGTAGGACGACGGATACGCCTGCTGTCGCAGGGGCGTCAGGATGTTCTGGGCGATTGCTTGCCGCCGCTCGGCGTCCGCGCGCTTGTCGGCTTCGAGGCGGTCGACCGTGCCGTCCTCGAGCCAGCGGGTGACCACAGCCGTGGTCACGGCGGGGGTGTTCCAGGTGGTTGCCCGGATCGCTCGTTCGATGGCGGGCATACGCGTTTGCGGCGCGACGACGTATCCGACCCGCAATCCGGTGGCGACGTTCTTGGAGAATCCGGACACGTAGACGGTGATGTCGGGTGCCGTGGCGGCCAGCGGCGGCGGGGGTCGGTGAGCGAGATAGGCGTAGGAAGCGTCCTCGATGATCAGCAGCCCGTATCGACGGGCAACCGCGATCACCTGCTGCCGGACATCCTCGTCCATGACGTAGCCCAGGGGGTTGTGCAGTGTGGGCATGGCGTACACAGCGCGTACCGGCCGGTGACGGCACAGGCGTGCAAGGGCATCCACATCGGGACCGGTCGAAGTTGTTGGGATCGGCGCCAATTCGAGCCGAAGAGCGTCGGCGATCACGGTGAATCCGGGATAGGTGATGGCGTCGGCAGCGACGACGTCGCCGGGCTGCAACGCGGCGAGGGCGGTGACAGTCAGCCCGTGCTGAGCGCCGTCGACCAGGGCGATGCGATCGGGGGTGGTGTCGAGCCCCCGGTTAAGCAGGTGGGTGGCGACGGCGGCCCGGTCGCGTTCCCGTCCGCCGTGCGGTTGGTAGCGCAGAAGCGCTTCCAGGTCGCCGGAGCCGGCCAGTTCGCGCAATGCCCGGCGAAGCAGATCGGCCTGGCCGGGCAGCGTGGGGTAGTTGAAGTTGAGGTCGACGGTGTCGGCGCCGAGGGCGTGCTGGTCGATCCCGTGCCCCGGGGGAACAGTCTGATCGCGAACGAACGTTCCGCGGCCCTGCTCGCTGCTGACAAGCCCCATTGCCTCGAGTTCGGCGTAGACACGCGACGCGGTGACGACAGCGACTCCTTCCCGTGCCGCGAGCTGGCGATGGGTGGGCAGCTGCGTTCCGGACCGGAGTTCACCGGCCCGGATCCGGGCCGCGAAGGCGTCGACGAGTCGCTTGTAGCGGGCCGCGGGCACCCGACGATTGTATGCATGACAATTCTTTGTTCGTCATGCATCACACGTCCTACGGTGGTGGTTATGCACATCGCGATCCTGACCTTCGAGGGCTTCAACGAGCTCGATTCGCTGATCGCACTGGGGGTTCTCAACCGTGTCACGACGGAGGGGTGGCGGGTCAGCATCGCGACGCCGACTGCTCAGGTGACGTCGATGAACGGCGTCAGCATCGGGCAGATGTCGACGTTGGAGGACGCGGTCTTGGCCGATGCGGTGATCGTCGGCAGTGGGATCGCGACCCGCGAGGTGGTGGAGGATCCCACGATCATGGGGGTGCTGCGCGGCCTCGACCCGCAGCGTCAACTGATCGCCGCGCAGTGCTCCGGGGCTCTGGTTCTGGCCAGGCTCGGCCTGCTGCACGACGTGCCTGCCTGCACCGACCTGACGACGAAGCCGTGGGTGATCGCAGCCGGCGTCGACGTGCTGGATCAGCCGTTCTTCGCCAGGGGCAACGTCGCCACCGCCGGTGGTTGTCTGGCGTCGCACTATCTCGCGGCCTGGCTGATCGCGCGTCTGTGCGGAGAAGATGAGGCGGTAGCGGCCCTGCACTATGTCGCCCCGGTCGGCGAGAAGCAGGAGTACATCGACCGGGCGTGGCGCAACATCGCTCCGCACCTGAACGTCAGTCCGCGAGCACCTCACGCAGACGACGGGCGAATTCGCCTGGTGCGCCCATGAATCCACCGTGATCACCGGGGAACTCGGTGGTCTTCACGCCGAGTCGCTCGGCGACGGCAACGGACGTCCGGTGGGTCAGCAGATGGCCGGAGTCGGCGCCGAGCCCGATCACGATGCGTGACGTGGATGTCCGCAGCGCGTCGACGTCGGGCACGTACTGCGTCGTCGGCGCCAGGTCGTGCAGAAAGAAGCGGGCGCCCTCGGCGAGTTCGCGTTCCGGGTTCATCTGTTCGCCCTGCGACTCGGGTTGCTCGGCAGGATCGGGGCCACCGGCGGCCAGGTCGAAGCCCGCGTTGACCATGAACTTCATCCACGCCGCGTGCAACCCGTCGGAGAGGAACGTATCGGTGATGTCCTGGGTTGCCGCTCGCTGTTCCTCGGCGTCGGGGAGCAGTTCCAGCAGTGGCGGCTCGTGCGCGATCAACGTGCGCACACGGCCCGGGTGCCGGGCCACCAACGCGAGACCGGTGACGGCCCCTCCGCTGGACCCGAACACGTCCGCCGACGTCGCGCCGAGATCGTCGAGGATGGCCGCGACGTCGTCGGCGCGCAGGTCGGGGTTCGACGGGCTGTCGGGATCGTCGACGGGACTGCTCCCGAAGCCGCGTGGGTCGTAGGTGACGACGGTGTGGTCATCGGCCATGGCCTGAGCCAGGGGAGCGAACTCGGCGGCCGTCATCGGCGAGCCGACGATGAGCAGGAGCGGCCCGGAGCCGCGGATCTCGTAGTGCAGGCGAGCGCCGGGGACGTCGAGTGAGCGGGACACGAGGTCGTCTGTAGTGGTCATGGGGGAGTTGACCCCTTCAGCGGAGAAAACTCATCGCCGGGGTTGGTCCACCGAGACGTCACAATTCGCAGGACTCAAGACGACGTCACGGGGTATCGCACTGTCGTTCGGCAACATCGGAGATGGAGGTGCGAGGAAATGGCGTCAGGCGTGGCAACGGTGTGGCTACCGGTCAAGGACATGAAGCGGGCGTTGGGTTTCTACGGGAAGACACTGGGTCTCGAGGTGAAGAAAGAGACGGACGAATGGTCTGAGTTGGATGCCAACGGATTGATGGTCGGCCTGAATGCTCGTGAATCGTCCGGGGCGGACGGCGGTGGCGGCGCACTGCTGACGTTCCAGCCGGACGGCGGTCTCGATGACGAGGTCTCTCGACTGCAGGGCGAAGGTGTGTCCTTCGTCGGTGACATCAGCGACCATCCCTGGGGTCGCATCGCCTCGTTCAAGGACTCCGAAGGCAACGATCTGCAACTGTACGAGCCGCCCGCGAACTGATCTGTCCCTCTGCTCGCCGGTCGTGCCCAGTGCGCGGTCGGCGAGCCTTGCGGCCGGGTGGACACTTGTTCTATGTCGTCTGCAGTGTGGATCGTCGTCGCGGTGTTCGCAGTTGGTGCTGTTGCCGGCGGGTTGCTGCGAATACGAGCCTGGCTGGCGAAGCCCGCGTCGCCCGAGGTCATCGAAGCCGCGCACCGTGACGACGACAAGCCGGAGTGAGTGCCCGCGTCGCATCGACCGCCCTCCGTTCCAGCACAGCCGCGGTCGACCGATCCTGGCGTAGCATCAATGCACGTCGGGGCCATCGCCAGGGAGGTACCGATCATGTTGTCCGTGACCCGCTCGCTCGTCGTCACGTCCGCAGCGATGCTGGCGGTCGGTTTCAGTAGTGCCGTGGCCGCTGCCGAACCTCCAGCTCCAGGGACCTCATGTGGCGCCGGCAAGGTGATCACGACGATCAATACCTGCGAGCCGCTCAACTCATCTTGCACTGGCTACGACGGCATGTTGATCGGTCGCGTGGCCGCGGACGGGCGGTGCGTGATTCCTGGGCTTGACGGCACCACCTGGTAGCAGGTGTCCGATCCGACGCGCTGTTCGGAACGCAGCATGCATGTGCTTTGCTGCCAGCGTGCGCATCGCAATCTGGTCGTCATGAGAAAGCAAGAACCGGATCATGTGCCGGCGCCTCCATCGAGCAGCCAGTGATAGCGCAAGTGCATGGCACGTTCCACCGCGCCGATCACCGCGCCGAATCCCAACGCGACATTCAGCCACACCGGGAGATGCAAGGGCGATTCGAAGACGCCAAAGTTACCGGCGATGAGAGGAATTCGGGAGATCGGCTCTACGGCCTGCAGCATGTTGAGTCCTATTCCGATGACGAGCATGAGCACCGACATCGCACTGAGGATGGCACTTGCGACGGGACGCTCGAGCGCGAAGCGGATTCGCCGCCCCTCAGCGGACTTGGGATCTGGATCGAGGCGTCGCTCCGTGCCGTCGCGCGAGACGAAGTGGCAACGGCGTAGGCGGACTTGGCTGGTGCGGACCTCGATGTGGCCGTGCGCGACGGGAAAGCGAGCGGGAACTCTGGACTGCGCCCGGAGCCGCCCGTCCACGTAGAGACCGGCCCGGACGACGCCTGTCTGCGCGTCGCCACCGTGTTTGACCTCGATGGTGTGCAGGACATCTCGGCCGTCCACTCGGAGCGCGATCGACATCAACGAGCGTCGCGTCATCTGCCACCAGCGGAAGGGTTTGAGCGCGCGCCCATCACCTGGCTTCACACGGCGGGCCATCCGACGCTCGTTCCAGCGCGGGCTCACTGCTCGAGCCGCTCGGCCGAGTCGGCCGAGTCGGCCGAGGGCGTGCGCGCGGGCCCGCATGCGCGAGTCATCCACCAGACGATCGCGATGATCAGAACCAACGCGGCGCTGGGCACCAGGTTCACCATCGAGCCGACCGCATCACCGCGGCTCGCCAGCTGGGCGCCGACGTCAACGTGCAACGTCGTGGCGAGCACGAGGAACGACATGTTGTAGACACCGTGAAGGACGACGGCTACCTCGAGGCCGCCGGTGCGCCAGGTGACGATCGCCGTCGACGAGAACAACACCAGGTATGACGCCACCAGGTACGGATCGAGCGTGCCATGTGCGAGCGTGAACAGAACCGTCGTCACCACGATTCCGAGGACCGCGCCAGAACGCGGCCCCGGCGTCCAGCTGCCGAGTACGCGAAACATCAACCCCCTGAAGCCATATTCTTCGCCGGCCGCAGCGAGCGGGGTGAGCACCATGCCGATGACGAAGAACGCCACGAGGTCCGCAGGCGACCACGCCACGGCGCCGCCCGCATCACCAACACTGAGAGACACCACGATCAGCAGCGGTGGTCCGAACACGAGCAGCGCCCGGCCGAAGACTCCGTAGCGGAAGCGGCCCGCGACAGAGTGCAACGACCCGGGCGGCACACCGAAGAGCACACGCTGCAGCAGCATGCAGTAGGGGATCAGAGCGGCCAACGCCAACGCGCCAGCTGCCTGCTTCGACGGCGTCGAGGGACCTGAGCGCCCGAACAACTCACGATCGAGGAGTACTGACACACCGTCGAAAAGCATTGCCAAGCCGATCAACCCGATCATCAGCAGCACGATGGCCACGACACCACGCAGAATGCCGTGACGCGCTCCCGCATAGACGCGGTGATACTCCACGCCGGCCGGGACCCGCAGCGTCTGCGCGGAATCATCTCCTCGCAAGATCCATGGCGAGGCGGTGCCCTTCATCATGTTCTCCTTGATCTGTGGCGGACGATCGCCGGTTCCCGACAGCGACACCGGGTGTGCATCCGCGTTGGTGCGAACCGCTACCGGGCGCGAGTCGTCGGTGCGCTAGTACAGTGTGTTAGCGCTTCGGACACTAAGGTAGCACAGTGTGTTAGAAGCCGCGGAGGCCGCCGACCCGGTAGATGATTCGACCCAGCCGCCTCCGGCTCTATGTCGAGAAGATGCCGTTGTCGAAAGCGGGCGAGGCCTATGAGCAGCTCGAATCCCGCTCAGTCCCGGGTCGAATCGTCCTCAGCATTTAGGGGGAGCAGCCCACGAAAGAACTTGGGTAGGATGACGACATGGCTACACAGAAGGCCGGCGGCGCCAAGAGTGCGTCGAAGAAGGTGGCCGCCAGAGCTCCGGTGAAGCGGGCACCCACAACAAAGGCGGCCGTAGTCGGGGTCCGGAAGGCCCGGGTGGCGGCTGATGATCCCTTGTCGGAACAGCGGGTCCTCTACCTCGCGAACGTGTTCTCGCGTGCACAGCTAGCCAAGTTGATCGGCGTCAGCCCATCGCAGACCTCCCGATGGGCTTCAGGCGAAGAGCGTCCTGGCCCCGCCGCAGCTCCGGCGCTGATCGATCTGGAACATGTGTATTCGCGCGCTCGCTTGGTGTGGGGTGGCGAACCAGCGCGCATATGGATGGAGAGCGCTAACGCTTTCCTCGGGGGAGCCCGACCGCTTGATGTTCTCAGAACCGAAGGAGCCTCTCGCGTCCTTCAGGCGCTTGACGCAGAGATGTGGGGCGGGGCGGCGTGAGTGCTGGTATATCGCGTCTTTCCCTACCTTGAAGCGGCTCCGCTCGGCGAGCCGGGGCACCCTCTCTATGAACACCGCCCGCAGCGCGGTGGCCGGGCTGACCACCCCGACTATTACGTGTGGTACGTGGCCCGCCAACCCGAAGCCGCGTGCGGCGAGGCGTTCGGCAACCTGTCGCGCTGGACCGACTCAATGTTCGATTTTCCGGCAGTACCCGGTGCACGGAGGACGCTCGGGCTGTATGAACTGCCCGACGATCTGCGCATTTGCGACCTCGATGATCCGCACCGCCTGGTAGAGCTAGGGCTTCGACCGACACAAATCGTCACTCGCAACCTGGCAGTCACTTCAGAGTGGGCACACCGGATCTGGCTGCAGCGTTCTCCTGCCATCGATGACCGAAAGTGGCAGGCGGTGCAGTGGTGGTCCTTCCACCGGCCGGCGTGGACTGTCGTCGCCAGCTGGGAACGACCGAAGCTTGTCGAACTCGAGTATCTGAATCTCGGGTGGCGTCCAGATTCCGGTGTAAATCGGCGGGCGCAGGTTCTTGCTTCGGTGGGTGATGTTACGCGGTGGCGCTGACAGTTTCGGTGCTGTGGGTGGCGGGCTCGGAGGTGTGCTGGGGTCGCAGTTGTCGGGGCGGGTGCAGCAGGCTGCGGCGGAGGTCTTGAAGCTGGCGCAGTCCGGCGGGGGTCATGGTTAGTCCGCGCCAGCCGCGCGATGCGCGGTCGAGCACGGCCCAGACGATGCTGATGCAGCTGGTCTCACCGGGAAATCGGCCGATAACCTTTGCGCGGCGGCGGGTTTCGCCGAAGGTGCGCTCGATGAAGTTCGAATGCCGGATGCGGTGGTGATGCTCGGTTGGGAACCGCAGATAGGCGGTGAGGCCCTCGCGGTCGGTGGTCAGGATCTTCATCGCCGCCGGGTAGATGGCGGCGTAGCGGTCGGCGAACGCGGTCAGGCGGGCATCGACTGACTCCACCAGGCGCGGGCCGGGTTCGGTGTTGAGTTCATCGGTGTCAAAGCAGGCCCAGTAGCCGTCGCGGATCTCTGCTTGCATCCCGGTCGGGATCTTGGCCAAGACGTTGCGTACCCGGTGGATGAGGCATCGTTGCCGCAGGGCTTGCGGGAAGACCTGCTCGATGGCAGCGATCAGGCCGCGAGCGCCATCGGAGACGACCAGCAGCGGACACGTCAGGCCCCGGTCGCGCAGATCGGTCAGGAAATCAGCCCAGGCGTCGGTTGACTCCCCGGTGCCGGGGGCCAGGCCCACGAAGACCGGCTTGCCATCGGTGGTGATCCCCCAGGCGGCCAGGACCGGCTCGGCCGGCGAGCCCGGATGCATCCGGAAGAACGAGGCATCCAGGAACAGGTAGTCCAGCATGACATCATCGAGGCGCCGGGCCGCCCAGCTGTCGTACTCGGTTTTGATTGCTTGACATACTTGCGACACAGTCGATTTCGAGATCGCGGCCTGATCACCGAGCGCATCAGCGAGGGTGGCCTCAACATCGCGCACCGACAGCCCACGCACGAATGAGGCGATCACCAGCGACTCCAACGCGTTGGTCTTGGTGACGTTCTTGCCGAACAGCCGCGAGGCGAACGCAGCGGTCGTGCCGCGCAGCTTGGGACGCTCCAAGGTGACCGGACCCGCAGTGGTCTTGACCGTCACCGCCCGATAGCCGTTGCGTGACCCCGGCTGCGCACCCGGTGCCGCTGCGGTGCGCTGGTAGCGATCACGGCCGAGGAACTCGGTCACCTCGGCCTCCAACGCGGCCTGCATCAGCAACTGCGCCCCAAGGCGGGCCACCTCCTCCAGAATCTCGGGCAATTCACGATCGGAGGCGAACAGCTCGTCGATCTTGGCGCGGACACGGTCGGTCGGGGATACTCGTGCAGGCACGGGCGTAGGTCCTTTCTTCGATGACTTGGTAGGTCTCGAAGCAGAACCTACGCCCGGCCCCATTTACACCGGTTTCAGGACGCGACCGAATCTCGACCATCCAGCAGTTGTCGCGGCAGCCAAGAGCCTCAACCGCCCTCTATAGACAGATCTGGCTCGACCTTCCTGACGCCAACAAAGCGAGACCCCTTGGAGTGCAGGGCATTACGATAGGTCCAACCTGACATAATGTGGCTTATCGGTAGAACGCCGACGTGGGCCGATGCCGCCAAGGGCGGGCCGCGACGTCGACACGCTGGCCACATCCACCCATGGGCACTCACTCGCCACCTCCCACATTTCCGCGCGCGAGTCCGTCGGATTCACGCTCGGGCACCCATGCCATCACTCCCACAAGGCGGCGCGCCAGCCACTGACGCCCGGGATGACGAACTTCAAAAGGTCTGAGGCGAGGCCGTTTTGCGCCGCTTCCCCTCCCCGTCCAACCTCGCCATTTCGTCACCGTGACGTTTTACCCAGGTTGGCCGGGGCGCGGATTCATCTGCGGCGCGACCGTATCGCGGCATAGCGTGGAACCATGAGCGGTCTCAGCACCACGCACTGGCCCAATCGACCAGAACGGCCGTTCTGGTGGTTCAACGAATGGCGTCCCGGCGTCCCCTTCGCCACTCTCGACGATGAGCCGAGTCGCACGTGTTGCATCAGCAGCATCCAGCTGTCCAACCAGGGCGACGTTTCCTACTTCGACATCGCGATCCGTCAGGACGGGAATGAAGAGCTCATCGCGCAGCTGCTGGCGCCGCCGGCAGGGACGTTGTCGATCGCCTTTCCGACGCCGCTGGTCGTCGGCGGCGGTCGGTCGCCATGGCAACTCAGCTTCGGCCCGCGAGCCGCCCAGGGACTTTTCCAATCGACGTTCGTCGGCTACGACGCCCTCACCGCCGACGAATCACAGGCCCCCGACATGCCCGGCAAGAAGCCACGCATTTACACGGACTGACCCACCCCGACCGCGCCACGACCTCCGCCCATCTCAATCCTTCTGTCACAGTGACGCTTTCCGACATCCTGACCAACCCTGCGCATTCCGTCCCGGCTGTTCCTACCTCTGAAGTAATCGCCAAGCTTCCACGCCGAGACCAGACTGGACGCAACCGGTTCAGCCGCACACTTCGGAAAGGAAGCCATGCCGGCATACGCCACGGCGTGTAGCGCACCGCCCTCCCCCGCTGCCCTCGATGCAGCAGCCATCGGCATCAGCTCAACTGGATGGTGTGCTGGTGGGCCGTGATCGCGCGCTGCAGTTCGGTGCGAGACAACTCATGGGTGCCACATTCGCAGCGTGCCGGCACCGAATCCTCAGCGAGATGGCCACCGTCGAGCAGGTCGACAAAGCGCGTGCCGTGCAGGCTCCCGTGGTGTCCCGTATCGATGAAATCACGGTCCCCGTGCGCATGCGGGCCCAGAAGCGCCTCGAACACCGGGCCGGCCGCGGTGTCGAAAACCGCTGCGACGTGGTGACTTCGACCGCAGCGCACCCGTACGAGGGCGCGCTCGTCTCGCTCCCTGCCCAGATCGTCCAGCGCCTGCCGGGCGATGTCTTGGCGTTCAGTCGGACTCTGGTCGATGTGGCGTTCCATGAGATCCTCCGCGTCTTCTGATCGGCGCCGTCGACGTTACCGATGCGATGGTGCTGATGTCCGGAGTCGAAAGTCCCGTCAGTCGGTTGCCGGATGTCGCGAGAACGAGGTCTTTCGCCTACCGGTGCGCCGCAGCATCGTGACCGGTTGCCCCGTCGATTTCCTGCGGGACAGACCTTCGCCGTCTCTGTGGTCTACTATCTGCGTATGAATGCAGATAGTGGTGCATGCAGCCGTCGACTGCCCGACGATCAGGTGGACCTGGTGGTCGAGGTGTTCCGGATGCTGGCCGACGCCACCCGGGTGCAGGTGGTGTGGGCGTTGGTGGGCCGCGAGATGTCGGTCAACGATCTCGCCACCCACATCGGCAAACCGGCGTCGTCGGTGTCCCAGCACCTGGCCAAGCTGCGGATGGCGCGCCTCGTGCGGACCCGCCGCGACGGCACCACCATCTTCTACAGCCTCGACAACGACCACGTCGGCCAGTTGGTGACCGATGCCGTCTTCAACGCCGAGCACGCCGGACCCGATGTTCCCGGCCACCACCGCGACGCCGAGGAACTCGCCAGCCTGCACGCGGCCACCGTGGACATCAAGCGATCTCAGGGACGCCGCCGATGACGCACGAACATCATGACCACCACCACGAGCACGCCGTGGGCGTGCGGGCAGCGGTGAAGGAGATTTTTGCCCCGCACAGCCACGACGCCTCCGACAGCATCGACGGGGCGCTCGAGTCCAGCGCCGCGGGCATTCGGGCGGTCAAGATCAGTCTTCTCGCACTCGCGGCCACGGCTGTCGTGCAACTCGCGATCGTCGGGATCTCCGGATCGGTCGCACTGATGGCCGACACCATCCACAACTTCTCGGACGCGCTGACGTCGATCCCGTTGTGGATCGCGTTCGCGCTCGGCACCAAGGCGGCGACCCGCCGTTACACCTATGGATACGGCCGCGCCGAGGATCTGGCAGGCCTCTTCGTCATCGCGATGATCACTCTGTCGGCGATCATCGCCGGCGTGGAATCCGTTCGCCGACTGATCGATCCGGTGCCGATCGACAACGTCGGGTGGGTGGCCGCGGCTGGACTCGTCGGATTCATCGGCAACGAACTCGTCGCGGTGTACCGCATCCGCGTCGGACGCCGGATCGGCTCGGCCGCCCTGGTGGCCGACGGGCTGCACGCCCGCACGGACGGTTTCACGTCGCTGGCGGTGCTGATCGGCGCCGGCGGTGTCGCCCTCGGCTATCCGCTGGCCGATCCGATCGTCGGACTGCTCATCACCGCCGCGATTCTCGTCGTCCTCCGGACGGCGGTCCGTGACGTGTTCCGGCGCCTGCTCGACGCCGTCGATCCTGGTCTCGTCGACGCCGCCGAAGCCGCGCTGGCCGCCGAACCCGGGGTGACCGCGGTGCGCAGCGTGAAGATGCGCTGGATCGGCCATCGCATCCACGCGGACGCCGAACTCGACATCGACCCGCAGACCAGCCTTGCCGACGCGCATCGGATCGCTCACGAGGCCGAACACACTCTCACTCACGCGGTACCCAAACTCGCCACAGCCTTGGTCCACGCGTATCCGTCGAGCTGTAACGGTGAGTCTCCCCCGGACCACAGCACGGCGTGACGACCCCACCCCCATCCCACGTCCGTCCTGCCGTCGCGCGCGACACCGACGCTATCGTCGACGCCGTGCTGGCGTCGGGCCTTTTCGGAGCCGACGACATCGGCGTCGCGGTCACCCTGCTCATAGAACACTTCGCCCAGCCTGCCTCCGATCACGTGTGCCTGGTGCCCGGAAACGCCGACGCGGTCGACGGTGTCGCCTACGCCCAACCAACGCCGGCCGCTGACCGCGTCTGGTACCTGACGATGATCGCCGCCCGCCCTGACGCGCAGCGCTCCGGTGCCGGCACAGCACTTCTCCGTGCCGTCGAGACGGAACTGACGGCGCGCGGGCAGCGACTGCTGTTGATCGAGACGTCGGCGCTGCCCGACTACGAGTCCGCCCGCCGCTTCTACGCGCGCGCCGGATACGACGAAGAAGCCCGAGTGCGCGACTTCCATGAGGACGGTGACGACATGGTGCTGTTCTGGAAGCGACTCACACCGCCCAGCGTGCCGAGCGCCTAGCGTGGGCATGTGCCGACGCAGCCGACAGAGACCAGACAGTCCCGCTTCGCAGATCGCGTCGCCATCGTCACCGGCGCGGGCGCCGGCGACGGGATCGGCGCAGCGGTCGCCCGACAGTTGGTCTCAGAAGGCGCACGAGTGGTTCTCGGCGCGACCTCAGCCCGAATTCACGACCGCGCCTCCGAGCTGGGCGACGCGGCGATCGGCGTCGTCGGGGATCTGACCCAAGAAGGCTCGGCCGACGAGCTCGTGCGGGCGGCGACGGGCCGGTGGGGCCGTCTCGACATCCTGGTCAACAACGCAGGGATGACGTCGGTGTCGTCCGGTTGGGACGCCGACGCCGAAGTGGCCGAGCTGTCGTTGGCCGACTGGAACGACGCCCTTGCCCGCAATCTGACCACGGCGTTCCTGATGTGCCGAGCCGCCGTCCCCGTGATGGCCGAACGCGGCTACGGCCGCATCGTGTCCGTCGGATCCACGACCGGCACCGTGAATGCCATGCCGAGCCAGTCCACGTACACGACCGCCAAGGCGGGCCTCGTCGGGTTGAGCAGAGCTCTTGCACTCGAAGTCGTCGGGCGCGGTGTGACGGTCAACGTCGTCGCACCCGGTTATGTGGCGACGGGTTCGCAACTGCCCTTCGAAGCCGCCGCGGCGGCGGCTGGACCCATCGGACGCAGCGCTACTCCGGACGAGATCGCCTCGTGCGTGGCCTTTCTCGCGCACGAGTCGGCATCCTTCGTCACCGGCGCGTTGCTTGTCGCGGACGGAGGGCACAACCTGCCCGAGACGTGGGGACGGTCCTGACTACCGACAGCAGTTCGGGTCCAGCACCACGCAGAGTGCGGCCACGGCGTCGACGTGCGGTCGGTGGAACACACTCATGCCGCGCCGCTCGGACTCGACCAGACCTGCCCGCCGGAGCTGGGTCAGGTGGTGACTCACCGTCGATTCGGTCAGATCCAGCGCGCGAGCGAGTTCGCCGCTGTTCTGCTCCCCGTCGGACGAACTGAACAACAGCGACATCAGTTTCACTCGGACCGGATCGGCAAGGGCTTTGAGCCGCAAGGCGATCTGCAGCGCATCGGCATCGCTCATCGGACCGGACGCCACCGGCGCACAGCACACCGGCGCGGACATGTCGATCATCGGCAGAGCCTTGGGCACCCGACCAGTATGGCCGAGGATATTGACTTACGTCAAAAAGGTTGGCATTCTGACGTCACACTGTGATTTCGACATAAGTCACAGAGGTCCGGAAGGAGAATCATGTCCCGCATCCAACTCGCCCTCAACGTCGACAACCTCGACGAGGCCATCGCGTTCTACTCGACGTTGTTCGACACGCCTCCGGCCAAGGTGAAAGACGGCTACGCCAACTTCGCGGTCGCGCAGCCGCCCCTGAAACTGGTCCTGCTCGAGAATCCCGGCAACGGCGGCACCCTCAATCACCTCGGCGTCGAAGTCGAGTCGAGTGAGACGGTGCATGCGGAGATCGCTCGACTCACCGGCGAAGGCATGTTCACCGAGGAGCAGATCGGCACCACGTGCTGCTTCGCCACCCAGGACAAGGTGTGGGTGACCGGCCCCGGCGGCGAGAAGTGGGAGGTGTACACCGTTCTGGAGGATTCGGAGACGTTCGGAAACAGCCCCGCACATCTCGACGCACCGGGCACGGCTGACAGCGCCGCGGCCTGCTGCTGATCGACCGTGCTCACCTCCGGTTGACGTTTGATTCGATATCCATCAATATCGACGTGTGTCGAATCGACCTCCAGAGGATGCGTGCGCCTATGCGCCGATGGTGCGCGAACCGCTGTCCGCCGAGGCCGCCGCGGAGGTCGCGGGCAAGCTCAAGGCCCTGGCCGATCCCGTGCGGTTGCGCCTGTTCAGCCTTATCGCCAGCCACGCCGGCGGCGAAGCGTGCGTCTGCGATATCTCCGCCGGCCTCGACGTCAGCCAGCCCACCATCTCCCACCACCTGAAAGTCCTCAAGGAGGCCGGCCTGTTGGCCGCCGAACGACGCGCCTCATGGGTCTACTACTCGGTGGTCCCGGCGACGCTGCGGTCCCTGGCCGCCGTGCTCGACGTCGCCGACGACGGAGCGCTGACGTGAGCGCCGCGTCAACCGATTCTGCTGTGGTGGAACGTCTTTCACTGCTCGACCGGTTCCTGCCGGTGTGGATCGGGCTGGCGATGGCGGCCGGTCTGCTGCTGGGTCGTTGGATCCCGGGCCTGGACAGCGCGCTCGACGGGATCCAGATCGACGGGATCTCGCTGCCCATCGCCCTCGGTCTGCTGATCATGATGTACCCGGTCCTGGCCAAGGTGCGTTACGACCGACTGGACACTGTCACCGGCGACCGGCGGATGCTGGTCAGCTCGCTGATCCTCAACTGGGTCGTGGGGCCGGCGCTGATGTTCACGTTGGCGTGGCTGATGCTGCCCGATCTGCCCGAGTACCGCACCGGCCTGATCATCGTGGGCCTGGCGCGCTGTATCGCCATGGTGATCATCTGGAACGATCTCGCGTGCGGAGACCGGGAAGCCGCTGCCGTGCTGGTCGCGCTGAATTCGATGTTCCAGGTGGTGATGTTCGCGGTCCTGGGCTGGTTCTACCTGTCGGTGCTGCCCGGCTGGCTGGGCCTTCCGCAGACCACGATCGCCACCTCGCCGTGGCAGATCGCGAAGTCGGTGCTGATCTTCCTGGGCATCCCGCTGCTGGCGGGCTACCTCTCCCGCCGGTTGGGTGAACGGAGCAAGGGACGGCAGTGGTACGAGACCACGTTCCTTCCCCGGGTGGGACCGTGGGCCCTGTACGGTCTGCTGTTCACCATCGTCATACTCTTTGCGCTGCAGGGTGATCAGATCACCAGCAGACCATGGGACGTGGCGCGGATCGCGCTTCCGCTGCTCGCCTACTTCGCGCTGATGTGGGGCGGCGGCTACCTCCTCGGCGCCGCATTGACGCTCGGGTACGAACGCACCACCACGTTGGCGTTCACCGCGGCCGGCAACAATTTCGAACTCGCGATTGCGGTGGCCATCGCGACGTACGGAGCCACCTCAGGACAGGCGCTCGCCGGAGTCGTCGGACCGCTGATCGAAGTGCCGGTCCTCGTCGGGCTCGTCTACGTGTCGCTGGCGCTGCGGCGCCGGTTCGACCATCCATCGCGTGCGATACAGGAGCAGCCATGACCGACCGCCCCGCCGTGCTGTTTCTGTGCACCCACAACGCCGGACGCTCCCAGATGGCCCTGGGCTACTTCACCCACCTGGCCGGCGACGACGCCGTGGCGTACTCGGGCGGCTCGGAACCGGCCGACGCGATCAACCCGTCCGCCGTCGCGGCGATGTCGGAAGTCGGTATCGACATCACCGGCGAACATCCCAAGCTCTGGACCGACGACGTCGTGCGGGCCGTCGATGTCGTGGTGACGATGGGGTGTGGCGACACCTGCCCGGTCTATCCCGGAAAGCGTTATGAGAACTGGGATCTGCCCGATCCCGCCGGGCAGTCCGTCGAGGCGGTCCGGCCCATTCGCGACGACATCGAGCAGCGGGTGCGACGACTCCTCGCCGAACTCGGCGTCGTCGTCGCCCACCGGTGAGCCTCACGGGACCCGGGCATGGAACGATCGCGTAGGTGACCGTTGTCCTGGCCCTGCGATGCGCCGACGGCCTCGTGCTCGCCGCCGATTCCCAGATCACCGAACCCGACCGCGGGCTGACCTATCCGGCCCAGAAGCTGCACGGCCTCGGTAGACACGCCGCGTGGGCCGGCAGCGGATCCCGGGCCGTCCTCTACGACCTGGAGCAGATGTTCGACGCGCAGCCAGAAACGATCGTCGAGGCCGGTGACGTCGGACGCGCGCTGCAGGCCCGGGTGGTGCCGGTGTTGCAACACCACTACGAGAACTTCATCGAGAACGTTCCCGGCCAGAAGACGAGCGGCGCCACCCCGGCGACCTACGTGCTGGCCGCCGGATACTCGGACGGCAAGCCGTTCATCGTCGATCTGGATCCGCACGGCCTCATCGGGCACTACGAGGACATCGGCTTCCAGGCGATCGGCAGCGGGGCGCCGATGGCCCAGCAGGCTCGTGCGCTGCTGTCGAACTTCCGGATGAACGAGCGACCGGTCGAGTACGGCGTGCTGGCTGCGCTTCGCGTGCTCCAGGCTCTCGACGAGACCTCGCCGACGGTGGGCGGTCCGATGGACATCTGCCGCATCACCCCCGACGGCGCCGATCACCTCTCCCCCGACGACGTCGACACAGCGGGCGCGGAGGTGCGTCGATGGCGCGAACTGGAGCGGGACACGCTCGACCGACTCTTCGAGCGATAGGGATTGAACGCATGGGCAACTCGCTGACCGACCCCCGCATCGCCACCGCATTGAGGCGGATGTATGCCGAAGCCGAGGATCAGATGGCGGCCCTGCAGGGTGGCAAGGGCGCCGAGTTCGCCCGCCTCGCCGCAGCCACCGCCCAGCAGCGTGCGGACGCGATGAGCGACTACTACCTGCCGGTGACGCCGGACGCCGGCCGCCTGCTGTACGCGCTGGTGCGCGCCGCGAAGCCCGCGACCGTGGTCGAGTTCGGGATGTCGCTCGGGATCTCCGCGCTGCATCTGGCCGCCGCCGTGCGCGACAACGGCCACGGGCACGTGATCACCACCGAGCTCAGTGCGGCCAAGGTCGCCGCCGCCACCGAGACCTTCATCGCGACCGGCCTCGACGATCTCGTCACGGTGTTGGCCGGGGACGCGCTCGAGACGTTGCCCACCCTCGAGGGGGCGGTCGATTTCGTTCTGCTGGACGGGTGGAAAGAGTTGTATCTGCCGGTGCTCGAGCTCCTCGAGCCCCGGCTGTCCTCCGGTGCGCTCGTCGTCGCCGACAACACGTCGATGCCCGGCCTGGCGCCGTATCTGGATCGCATGCGGGATCCGGCGCACGGCTATGTCACCGTGAGCTTCCCCGTCCGGGGCGGGGACAGCATGGAGCTCAGCTGCCGCACTGTTTGACAGGAAGCGGTCACGTGACATCACTGTCCGACAATGCTTTTGATCTACCGCGGCGGTAGACAGAGCGAAATGCGTTTTCTTACATCGCTATTCGCAAGTCAGATGGGAAGACGTATGGCCCCAGGAGGCGCACGCGCACAGCGCACGTCCGCAGAGACCCGCATCGAGCAAGCCTGTCACCGGCCATGAGTTGGCTGTGATTGTCCTTGGAGACAAGGCTCCTCATCTCCGACCGCGTTAAATTCGGTCTCGACGCTCGAACAACAGCAGCCACTGCGATGCCCGGCACGGACGCCTCACGCTGTCCTACGTTCCGCTCCCGAGTCACAAGGAGACACTCCCTTGCCCGAATACTGCCGCGCCTCGACGTGCTCGACACCGATGCGCATCTCCGTGAAATCCGCCGTCATCGCCGGTGTCGCGGGTGCGGCGATGGCCTGCGCCGGCGCTCTGTCTCTGGGACCGAGCCATGCGGCGCCGGCTGTCACCTACGAGGTGCAACTGGCGTCGACCAGCCAGGACTGCGCGGTCGTGGGCGCGGACTGTCTGGGCGGCGCGAACCATGTGACGGCAGGTAGCGCCGCGCATGCGTCGTCGACATCGTTGCGTCCGATCATCGGACCCGATGGCTGGCTCATCGGTAACGGCGCCGACGCGCCCGCGGACTGCAGCGGAACCGCGTGCGACGGCCAGAACGGCGGCTTCCTCGGGGGTGATGGCGGCAACGGGGCGAACGGAGGTTCCGGAGGCAAAGCCGGCCTCTACTTCGGGAACGGTGGCGACGGCGGCGCCGGTCAGGCGGGAATCAACGGAGGCGCCGGCGGCGCGGGCGGAGACGCCGGCTTCTTCGGGAACGGCGGCGACGGCGGCGCCGGCGCTGACGTCACGAACTCCGTCGCCGACAACCCGGCCACCACCACCGTCAACGAAGGCGACGCCACGGGCGGCGCCGGCGGCGCGGGCGGCGCGGGAGGGACGTTCGGCGGCCACGCCGGCGCCGGCGGCCGGGGCGGCAACGCCACGTCGGTGAACGGAGGCGCCAACGGCGGCTCCGGCGGCGAAGGCGGCCTGAACCATGCGGCTCGGGGTATCGGTGGACGGGGCGGAGACGGCGGCACAGCGACGAGCGGCACGGGCGGTGCGGCCGTCGGTGGCGCCGGCGGCGCCGGGGGCGTGTCGTCCGTCGGTGGCACCGGCGGTTCCGGCGGCATCGGCGGGACGGCCACCGCGGCCGGCGACTCCACGGCCACGGGCGGTAGGGGCGGCAACGGCGGCGAGGCCGGACAGTCGGCTCAGGGCGGCAAGGGCGGCAACGGCGGCAGCGCATCGACCGGCAAAGGCTCGGCGACCGGCGGCGCCGGCGGTCACGGCGGGGACTCGACCGGTCTGACCGGCAAGGGTGGTGACGGTGGCGACGGCGGCGACGCCACCACGTCCGGCACGGCCAAGGGCGGCGCGGCAGGGATCGGCGGAGCCGGAGGAAAGCTCGGGCGCAACGGCGCCAACGGAAAGCCGGGCACCCCGCACAAGCTCATGTGACGAACAGGGCGCGGTTGAGAGAGCCCGGATGGGCCGCTAGGCGGGCCGACTGCCGGCCCGCGTGGTGCGGTGCGCGGCAAAGTACTCAGCCCACGACGTCACATTCGGATTGGTTTTCAGCAGCGCTCGGCGCTGTCGCTCGGTCATCCCGCCCCAGACGCCGAACTCCAATCGGTTGTCGAGGGCCTCGGCGGCGCACTGGTTCACGACGGGACAGTGGCGGCAGATGAGCACGGCCTGTCTCTGCGCGGCCCCGCGAACGAACAGTTCGTCCGGATCGAAATCCCGGCATCGCGCTTGCGACACCCACTGCAGGCGCTCGTCGTCGAGAATCGTCATGCGCTCTCCCCCTGTCCGGCGTCCCGGAGACTCACCAGAGCAAACGCTAGACCGCCGCAACGGCGTGTCCTCAGTATCCAAGTACTTCACTTTTCGGGACCTTCGCCCCCTGGCGCGCCTTCCCTCGTCGCCCCGGTACGCGCCCACGGACGAATCCAGTTGTCGCCACGACATGGGCGGCATACCGTCGTCGCATGGCGGAATGGGAGATCGGCGTCGGCGGCCCGGCCGATCTCGACGCACTGGAACCGTTGTGGGTCGCGGTGCACCACCGCCACGTCGAGAGCATGCCCGAGCTCGCGCCCTATGTGACCGACGCCGAGACGTGGCGCGTGCGCCGCACCCTCTACGCTCGGGTGCTCGCCGACCCCGACACGCTCCTGCTGCTCGCGTCGAGCGGCAACGAGCTCATCGGCTATGGGCTCGCGCACGTGATGGCGGTCGAGGACAGCTGGATCCCCGACACCTGGGTGACGGGACCACGCATCGGCGAGATCGAGTCACTGAGCGTGTCACCCGATTTCCGTGGCAGCGGCCTCGGCTCCGAACTGTTGCGGCGGCTCGAGGAACACCTGGGTGCGGTGGGCGCCGCCGACATCGTGCTGGGTGCACTGGCCGGCAACGACGACGCCCTGCGACTCTATGAGCGACGCGGATACCGGCCGACGTGGCTGTATCTGTCGAAGTTCGCCGGCCGTTGAGCGAGGCTCGCGGCGGATGAGAATCGCTGTGGCGTGCCCCAGAACAGCCGCACCGGAAGATCGGAGACACCGTTGGCCCTCCCCGACGCCCATTTCTACCGAACCGCGGACGGAACCGGACTGCCCCACGATCCGTTCAACGCCGTCGTCGGGCCCCGCCCGATCGGCTGGATCTCCACGCTGAGCGCCGACGGCGTCCGCAATCTGGCGCCCTACAGCTTCTTCAACGGATTCAATTACCAGCCACCGGTGATCGGGTTCGCCTCCATCGGATGGAAGGACAGCGTCGCCAACGTCGAGGCGACGGGCGAGTTCGTGTGGAACCTCGCGACACGGCCCCTGGCTCACGCCATGAACGAGACCGCGGCCATGGTCGATACGGACGTCGACGAGTACGACCTCGGCAGTCTCACCCCCGTGGACTCGGTCGCGGTCGCCCCGCCACGCGTGCGGGAGAGTCCGGTGAACTTCGAGTGCCGACTGTCCCAGCTGATCCGGCTCCGCGACGCCGCCGGCGCCGACATCGACACGTGGCTGGTGCTCGGCGAGGTCGTCGCCGTCCACATCGACCGCGACTGCCTGGTCGACGGGGTCTACGACACCGCAGGCCCCCAGCCCATCTTGCGGGGCGGTGGCCCGGCGACGTACTTCGAGATCGGCCCACGGTTCGAGATGTCGCGGCCGGGCTGACGGCAGGACGTCACCCGTTCCGTCGCCGATCTGCTGCGCGCACGGCGCGGTTCGGGCACACTCTGCGCTGCGGGGTGTGGCCCGAAGTGGAGGTACACCACGATGAGCACGGCCATTCCCCCGCTCGACCTCGCCTGGCTGCTGATGGAGACCCCGGGCGGTACCACGCACGTCGGAGCGCTGATGCTGTTCCAGAAGCCGCCCCGCCGGCGAACTCTGGTCTCGGAGGTGGTCGCGGACTACCGCAGCCGCCGGCCTCGACCGCCCTTCACCTACGTGCCGGAACTCCTCGGCGCCGGCATGCCGCACTTCCGTGACGTGCAGACCTGGGATCCGCACTACCACGTCCAGCACCTGTCGCTGCCGGCCGGGAGTTCCTACGACGATCTGCTGCACCTCGTCGCCGACCTGCACGAACCGATGCTCGACCGCAACCGGCCACTGTGGCGGTGCTGGATCATCGACGGGGTCCCTGGCCGCCGATTCGCGATCTACACCAAGACCCACCACAGCATCATCGACGGCGTGTCCGGTCTCAAGAGACTGTACGACGGTCTGAGCCTGTCCCCCGACGACGCCATCCCGGCGCCCGCGTTCGCGTTGCCCGGTCCGCCGCCGTCCTCCACGGCGCCACCGCCGGCGCTGCGGCGCCTCTCCGATGCCGTGCACGGAGTGCTCACGCAAGTCGGTGCGGTGAACCAGATCTCGCGCGGCGCTGTGCGCAAGGCGCTCAGCGCGGCACTCGGCGCGCATGTGGAGGGCAGTCTGCCGTTCGTCGCCGGCCGCGCCCCGACCAACGCACCCTTGCAGCAGGCCCGCGGCTTCGCCACCCTCTCACTGCCGCTGGAGGAGATGCACCGGATCGCCCACCACCACGGCGCGACGCTCAACGATGTCGCGGCCGCCGTGATCGACCACGGTCTGCACGCCTACCTGCGTGAGACGGATCAGGCCTACGCCCACGAACTCATCGCGATGTGTCCGGTGTCGCTGCGCGGAGACGGCGACATCACCGTGGGCACCAAGGTCTCGGCGATGTTCGTCCGCCTCGGGCAACCGGAGGCGACGATGACCGACAGGCTGCACCAGGTGGCCCATTCGGTCGCCACCGCCAAGAAGGAACTCGGGGCTCTGTCGACCGACGCGGCGATGACCTACGCCGTCGCGCTGGTCGCCCTCGCGGGCGCCGGCGCATCGACTCATCTCGACCGCGTGGGTCGCCCGGCGTGCAACCTGGTCATCTCGAATGTGCCGGGCAGCAACGACACCCGTTACCTCAACGGCGCGGCGCTCACCGGCATCTTCCCCGTGTCGGCGCTGGCCGCCGCGATCGGCCTGAACATGACGTTGAGCTCGTACTGCGGACACATGGATTTCGGGTTCGTCGCGAACAGCGCCGCGATCGGCGATGTGCCCGCGCTCGCCGAACACACGCGCCAGGCGTACGGACAGCTCCAGCATGCCGCGTCACGCGCGGTCCAGAACACTGTGTGAGCTCGGCCATGATAGGTCAGCGGGTGAGCTAGACGGCTTCGTGACCGGAATCAGCCCTGGCTGCGGTTCCACTCGATCCAGCCGACGCCCGTGCGTCCGTCGGAGGTGACCACGGATCCCCACGCTCGAGGGAACCGGCTCAGCCGGCCGTCCGGCGAGGTGAGCAACACAGGTGCGTGCCCGAGGACCGTGACCGTCGCGCCGAGGTCGCCGTAGACGACCTCCCCGGAGATCGGTAACTCGTTGTCCCACATGGTTTCTCGCGCGTCAACCGTGGCGAGCTCCACCAGCGGGCCGCCCGGGCTCTGCTCATAGCCGACCGACAACGGCGGCGCTCCGGGGATGCGGATGTCGACCCCGTGCAGATGCGTGCCATCGTCCAGATGCAGCGCGCTCCACACCCAGTCCATGCTCCACCAGTCACGCGACGCCCACGAATGGTCGCGCTGCCCTACCACATCGGTGAATGCATACGGCTGCCCGTCCACGGTCACCGTGCCGGTCACCTGGCACGGGATCTCATAGCGGGGCGACACCCGGTACTGGTAGGCGGCGCCGACGGTCGTCCACGTCAGGTCCATCGTCAGCTCCACGGGACGTCCCGTCTCACCGCGCAGCAGCGCCGCGGGATCGTCATACGCCGCGCCTCGGCCATGCAGCGAGACACGGTACACCGCAAGGGGTTCGACGACGTCCATGGCGAGTTCGGCGGTCTCGGACCGCACCCGGGTGTGATCCTGCGGCAGCGGGGCCTCGAAATCGAGCACCGCGACGGTCGGCATACCCGGTCCGCACAGCAGACCGTTGATCCACGCATGTCCCTGGTTCGGGATGATCCCGAGGCGGATCCAGCCGCCGACGCGCTGGGCCGCGTCGGCGAAGTCGAAGTACCAACTCTCGCTCCACAGCGGTTCGTCGGTCGGCGGGTGGCGACCCTCGTCGGACGCCTCCGGCTGCAGGGGCTCGGGGGTCGAGGGCGCCGGCAGCAGCGACAGTGCGTCGGTGTCGAGCACGTGTTGGCAATGCCGGGCGATCATCGCCATGAACATCTCGTCGCCGCGCTCGGTCTGCGCAACGAGCATCGGCGACACGATCGCCATCAGCACACCAAAGAAGCTCTGCCGGCGCACACCCTCGCGGACCTCGTCGAGGGTGACGCCCGCGGCGGGTCCCAGTGCCTCGTGGTAGGCGGCGAGCAGGTCGTCGTAGTGGGCGCGCCGTTGCTCGGTCGGCAGCGCGCACCCGAGGAAGTAGGCGACGTCGGTGAACGCCGGACCCCAGGTGACGGTCTGCCAGTCCACCACGGTCAGCGGCCGATCGGCGCCGTCCTGCCCGAACAGCATGTTGTCCAGTCGGTAGTCGCCGTGGACCAGTCCACGGCGGCCGCCGGCGGTGTCCTCTGCGGCGGAGTAGGCGTCGAAGGAGGCCACGAACCGCTCGCACACCTCTCGGTGTTCGGGCGCCACCTGATCGCGATACCGGTCGATGAAGCCGGCATAGAGCGCACTCATCAGGCCCTGGTTGACCGGCGACTCCCGGTTGATCCACTCCGCACCGGCCAGCGCCTCGTCGCCCAGCAGCGGGCCGTGCACCAGCCCGAGCTGGCGCAGCGCCAAGGCGGCCTGTTCGCCGCTGGCGCCGCGGATCTCGTCTCCGACGGTGGCCGGGGCCGCGTCGTCGAGGAGCAGATCGAAGACGCCGGTCGCCGGATCGTAGGCCGCATGGTGACAGGGGGCGACGGGGCCGCCGAGCCCCGGCGCGATGTCGGAGTAGAAGCGCACCTCGCGTTCGTAGAGCCCCATCGCCAGGCCGGTCTGACGGCTGCTCGGATCGGCCGCCGCCACCTTGAGCACCACCGACGCCGGACCCTGTTCACCGTCGGCGTAATCGAGGGCGACGCGGTAGCACTCGCTCATCTGCCCGGTGCCGATGCGGGTGACGCTGAAGTCGGCGACGGTGCCGCGGCCCAGGGCGGTGGTGAGCCACTCGGCGGTCAGATCGGCGGGGCTTTCGATGAGCGGCGGACGCGGCGAGGACATTCGGCCAATGTAGAGCAGCCGACCCGACCGGGCGGGCACATCCGACAACACATTGACGGCCGTCAACTCGACGGGACGGAAGGACCTCTGCACCCGGTTCCGGCGCTGCCGGCGCACACCTCGACCAAGATGGAGCCATGACCGACGCTCAGACATCGCTCGCCTGGCCGGAACTCCCCCTCGCCGGCTGGCAGGACACCCGCGACACCGTGCACCTGTGGACCCAGATCGTCGGCAAGGTGCGCATGGCGGCCACCGTGCACATCAACCACTGGTGGGAGGTGCCGCTCTACGTCACCGCCACCGGACTCACCACGTCACTGATCCCGTATGCGCCGCGCGCGTTCGAGGTGACGTTCGACTTCGTCGAGCACCGTCTGCACCTCCGCGTCACGGACGGAACGCACCGGTCCATGGCCCTCGAACCGCGTTCCGTCGCGGACTTCTACGCCGAGTTCCGCGGTCTGCTCGCAGACCTCGACGTCGACATACCGATCGTCGGGACTCCGGTCGAGCTCCCTGAGGTCATCCCGTTCGCCGACGACACCGTCCACGCGAGCTACGACCCGCAGGCGATGAACGCGTTCTGGCGGTCGCTGGTCAGTGCGCATCGGGTCTTCACCGCCTTCCGCGCCGACTTCCGCGGGAAGGTCAGCCCCGTGCACTTCTTCTGGGGAGCCTTCGACCTGGCGGTCACGCGATTCTCCGGACGGAGCGCACCGGTGCATCCCGGCGGCGTCCCCAACTGCCCGGACTCCGTGATGGTCGACGCCTACAGCGACGAGGTGTCCAGCGCCGGGTACTGGCCGGGAGGGGCCGACGAAGGCGTCTTCTACTCCTACGCCTACCCGCAGCCCGCCGGCTTCGAGCAGTGGGACGTGACGCCCGCCGCGGCCTCCTTCGACACCGACCTGGGCGAGTACGTCCTCCCCTACCGCGCCGTGCGCACCGCGACCGATCCGGATGCCGTGCTGCTGGACTTCCTTCGCTCGACGGCCGAGGCCGCCAGCACGCTCGCCGAGTGGCCCGACCGGAACGGGAATCCGGCGTGAGCGTCACCCGCCATTGACAGGCAAGTGATCACTTGCCTATAGTCGCGAGGTGGGCGACGTCTTCAAGGCCGACGTCTTCAAGGCTCTGGCCGACCCCACCAGGCGCACCATTCTCGATGAGCTGGCCGAGCGCGATGGCCAGACCCTCTTCGAGATCCGGGCCCGTCTGACCACCCGACACGGCCTGGGATCGTCCCGCCAGGCGATCTCGCAGCACCTCGACGTGCTCGAGGCCGCCGGGCTGGTCGAAACCCGCCGTGACGGCAGATACAAGTTCCACTACCTCAACACCGCACCGCTGCAGGAGATCACGGTGCGGTGGCTCCACGACCGGGGAGGATCGCCATGAGAATCAGCCTGACGAGCGTGCTCGTCGACGACCAGGACAAGGCGTTGCGCTTCTACACCGATGTGCTCGGTTTCCTGCCCAAGCACGACGTGCCGATGGGGCCGCACCGGTGGATCACGGTCGTTTCACCGGACGGTCCCGACGGCGTCGAACTCGTGCTCGAACCCGACGAGCATCCCGCCGCCCGACCGTTCAAGGAGGCACTGGTGGCCGACGGCATCCCGTTCACCGCTTTCGACGTCGACGATGTCGCGGCCGAGTACGACCGGCTCCGAGGACTCGGCGTGCGCTTCACCCAGCAGCCCACCGACATGGGCCCGGTCACCACGGCGGTGCTCGATGACACGTGTGGCAATCTGATCCAGATCCAGCACGTCGGCGGGTGAGACGCGCGGACGAAACGGGTATAGGGCGCGTCGTGGAACCGGAGGGTAGATGAAGGTACTGATCACCGGCGGCACCGGCTTCGTCGGCGCCTGGACTGCCAAGGCCGCGCAGGACGCCGGGCACGACGTGCGCTTCCTGGTCCGCAACGCCGGGCGGCTGAGCACCAGCGCCGAGAAGATCGGCGTCGACATCGGCGACCACGTGCTCGGCGACATCGCCGATGCGCAGAGCACCTCCGCCGCGCTCGACGGCTGCGATGCCGTGATCCATTGTGCGGCAATGGTGTCGACTGACCCCAGCCGCGCCGACGAGATGCTCCACACCAATCTGGAAGGCGCCCGCAACGTGCTCGGCGCGGCCGTCGCCGCCGGCATCGACCCCATCGTGCACGTCTCGAGTTTCACCGCGCTGTTCCGTCCGGACCTCGAGGTGCTGACCGCGGATCTGCCGGTGGTCGGCGGCAGTGACGGGTACGGCCGGTCCAAGGCGGCGGTCGAGGCCTACGCGCGCGGCCTGCAGGACGCCGGGGCGCCGGTGAACATCACCTATCCCGGGATGGTGCTCGGCCCGCCCGCCGGCGATCAGTTCGGCGAGGCCGCCGAGGGCGTGGAGGCGGCGGTCAAGATGCGCAGCGTGCCGGGCCGCGGCGCCGGATGGATCGTCATCGATGTCCGCGATCTGGCCGCACTGCACGTCGCCCTCCTGGAGCCCGGCCGGGGCCCGCGCCGCTATATGGCCGGAGGACAACGGGTTTCGGTGGACGAGCTGGCGCACATGATCGGCGACGCGGCCGAGCGCACGCTCGCGGTGGTCCCGGTGCCCGATGTGGCGCTGCGCAGCGCCGGCCGTCTCTTCGACGTCGTCGGACCGTTCCTGCCCTTCGAGACGCCGATCAACTCCGCGGCGATGCAGTACTACACGCAGATGCCGGCCTCGGACGACGCTCCGAGCGCCCGCGACTTCGGTCTGCACTGGCGCGACCCGGCCGAGACGATCGCCGACACCGTCGACGGGCTACGCGAGGTGGGCCGGCTCTAATCGCCGCGCAGCACGCCGTGGCAGACGAGATCGGCCAGGCTCTCCGCGGCCCGGTCGAGGTCGGTCACCTTGCGGACGCACACCGCGTACCAGGCCGCTCCGGCGATTGCGTCCATCACGGTGTCGGCGTCGACCCCCGACCGTGCGTCGGGGGCGCCAGCCAGCTGGGTCGCCAACTGCCGCCGCGCCGCCGCCTCCAACCGGTCGTTGAGCAGCCGGCGCATCGCAGGCTCCATCCGCAGATCATGCAATAGCCCCGGAACCGCTTCGCGCACAACAGGATCAGCGTACATCGACAGGGCGCCGCGGCACAGCCGGGTGATCTCCGCGGTCAGGTCGTCGGCGCACGGGTCAGGGCCCAGATCAGGGAAGGCCGCCTCGTGGATGAGGTGGGCCTTGGTGCGCCACCGCCGATAGATCGCCGGCCGACTGACCTTCGCCGTCGCGGCGATCAGGTCGATCGACGTGGCCGCGTACCCGCGGGTCACCAGCAGCGCGCGAGCGGCGTCGAGGACGGCGTCGTCGATCGCCGGGTCGCGGCGCGATCCGTGATGACGCCGCCGTACCGGCGCTGCCCCGTCCATCGATTCCGGGTCCCTTCCCTGAAGATTGTCGATACAGTCTGTCACAACACCACGGGGACGGGGTTCGGAGTCGATGACGCAGACACACAGGCAGCTGGCCGGGATCGGCGAGGACGGACTGCACCTCTACACCTGTCCGCTGTGTGAAGCGATGTGCGGCTTGGAGATCCGCGTCGAGCACGGACACGTCGCGAGCGTGCGGCCCAACCGAAACGACGTCTGGAGCCGCGGCCACATGTGCCCGAAGGGGGCGTCGCTGGGCGCGCTGCACTCCGATCCCGACCGGATCCGGCGGCCGATGATCAAGATCGACGATCAGTGGTACGAGGTCGACTGGGACACCGCGTTCCGGCGGTGCACCGAGCTGCTGGCACCGATCATCGAGAAGTACGGGATCGGCGCGGTCACCGCCTACACCGGCAACCCGCTCGCCCACTCGTTCTCGCTGGCGCGCTACGCCGGCATCCTGCTGGGGCTGTCGGGCATGCCGCTGACCTACTCGCCGGGCACGGTCGATCAGTGGCCGAAGAACCTGTCCTCGCATCTGATGTACGGCGGGTGGTGGAGCTTCCCGGTGCCCGACATCGAACGGACCGATCTGCTGGTCATCATGGGCGCCAACCCCGCCGCGTCGCAGGGATCGCTGCTGGCGGCACCGGATGTGATGGGGCTGATCCGCGCCGTCCGGCAGCGCGGCAAGGTGATCGTCGTCGACCCGGTGCGCACCGCCACCGCGGAGCGCGCCGACGAGTGGCTGCCGATCACCCCGGGCACCGATGCCGCGCTGCTCCTCGCCGTCGCCCACACGCTGTTCGACGAGCACCTCGTCGACGTCGGATCGTTGGCGCCCCACCTCGACGGTCTCGACACCCTCGGCGCGGTCGCCGCCGACTGGCCGCCCGAGCGGGTGGCTGAGGTGACAGGGCTTCCCGCCGACCGCATCCGCGCCCTCGCCCGCGAACTCGCCGCGACGCCGCGCGCCGTCGTGTACGGCCGGATCGGTACCTGCAATCAAGAATTCGGCAGCCTGGCGAGTTGGCTCGTCGACGTGGTGAACATCCTCACCGGCCACTTCGACGTCCCCGGCGGCGCGATGTTCCCCACCGCCGCCGCGTGGTCGGTGACCGAGCAGCCCATCCCGGGTCTCGAGGACGGCGTCGCCGATTTCGGCCGCTACCGCACCCGGGTGCGCGGCGCCAAGGAGGTGCTCGGCCAGGTGCCGGTGTCCTGTCTGGCCGAGGAGATCGCGACACCGGGCGAGGGACAGATCAAAGCGCTGATCACCGTCGCCGGCAATCCGGTGCTGTCCACCCCCGTGGGCCACCGGCTCGACGAGGCGCTCGACGAGCTGGAGGCGATGATCTCGATCGACCTGTGGCTCAACGAGACCACGCGGCACGCCGACGTGATCCTGCCCGGCCCCTCCCCTCTCGAGCAGCCCCACCACGACGACCTCATCCTGCACTTCGCGATCAACAGCATCGCCAACTACTCGCCGCCGGTGTTCGCCCGACCCGACCCGGAGGCGCCCGACGAGTGGGAGATCCTGATCCGGCTGACCGGATTGTGCACCGGGACACCGGCCGAGGACGTCGACGTGGCCGCGATCGATGACGGGTTCTTCGACTACCTGTGTTTCACCCAGGGCCTCGACGGCGCCACCGTGCGGGCCCACTACGACCACGGCGGCCCGGAACGCACGCTGGATCTGACGCTGCGTACCGGTCCGTTCGGCGACCGGTACGGCGAGAACCCCGACGGGCTGACGCTGGCGAAGCTCCGGCAGCACCCCGACGGCATCAACTTCGGCCCGATGGTGCCGCGCATCCCCGAGGTGCTGGGCACCAGCGATCGCAGGATCCGGCTGGCGCCGCCCTACCTGCTCGAGGATCTGCCGCGGCTGGCGCGGCGGCTCACCCGCGCACCCGACGACCTGGTGCTGGTCAGCCGGCGGCACCTGCGCTCCAACAACTCCTGGTTGCACAACGTCGGCCCGTTGATGAAGGGGCGCGACCGCTGCACGCTGCTGATGCACCGCGACGACGCGAGCCGACGCGGCATCGCCGACGGCGACCGGGTCGCGGTCACATCGGCCGGGGGCCGCATCGAGGTCCCCGTGGAGCTGACCGACGCGATCAAGCCGGGCGTGGTGTCGATGCCGCACGGCTGGGGCCACGGCAAGCCCGGCACCCGGCTCGGTATCGCCAACGGCTCCCCCGGCGTCAACACCAACGTGCTCTCCCCGCCGGACTTCCTCGACGAGCCCTCGGGTAACGGTGCCCTCAACGGCATCCCGGTCGAGGTCAGTCCGGTGAGCTGACCAGGCGCAGCCGCAGCGCGGCTGCCGTGGCCGGACCGACGATCCCGTCGATCCGCAGACCTGCTGTGCGACGCTGGAATTCGCGCACGGCCGCCTCGGTCTCCGGCCCGAAGACGCCGTCGATGTCCAGATCGCCGGCATAGGCGGAATAGGCGTACTTCAGGCGTCGCTGGAGTTCGGCCACCTGCGGACCCGTCGAACCGCGGTACAGCAGCACGTCGGCGTAATACCCGACGGGCACCCCGGGCCGCGGCGTCGGCGGCGACGGCGCCGTACCGATCCGATCGGCGATGTCGCGGCGCAGCATGTCCATGTCGATCGCTCCGGGATCCCACTTGCCCTGCGCCCGGCCGGCGTACTCCTTGTGCCCGATCGTTCGTGCGGCGGGCTGGCCCAGCCGCCGGCACAGAGCCGCGCAACTGTTCACCAGCGCGCTGTACTGCGCGTCCGGCCAGTTCCTCCGGTGCGGAGCCGACGGGCTGGTGCCGGTGTTCGCGCATTCGATTCCGATCGTGTGCCAATTGCCCATGTTGGCCGGCAACCACGGGTACATGCCGACGCCGGCGTGCCACGCAACGCCGGCCGCGACCACCGTCACGGTGCCGTCGCGCGCGATGTGCAGCTGCGACAGCGGGCCGGGCAGGTCGGGGCGGCCCGCCGCGATGGACTGGGCGGTGGCCGAGTTCGACCCGGTGTGGTGCACCATCACCCCACGCATGTCGGAGAACACGCCGTGCCCGCGCCGACGCCAGCCCGTCAGCTCCACGACGTCGAGGCCCTCGGCCCGCAGCACGTCGGCGAGCCACAGCGGATCACCACGCCACACGCTCGGCATGGGGCCATCGAATCACGCCGCGCCGACGTTTATCCGCCGCCGGTGCGGGTAACGCGGTTCGGTGACGACAGAACCCGAGGAAATCGACAGCACGCCGGTCGTCGCGCGCGATACGCCTGCGTCCCGGCACGACGTGTGGGCCGTCATCGCCGACGGCTGGACCTACTCGCAGTGGGTGGTGGGCAACAGCCGGATGCGGGCCGTCGACGCCGACTGGCCACAGCCCGGGACCAGCATCCACCACTCGGTCGGTGTCTGGCCGTTGCTGCTCAACGACAGCACCGTGGTCGAATCTTGCACGCCGGAGCGCGAACTGGTCCTGATCGCGAACGGTCGTCCGTTCGGCAAGGCCCGGATCACGCTGCGCCTGCGGGACCTCGACGGCGGCGGATGCCGGATCGAGATGGCCGAGATTCCCGTCTCCCCGCCCCTGAACTGGCTGCCCAAGCAGTTGGCGCTGACGGCGGCGTTCCCCCGCAACCGGGAGACGACCTGGCGGTTGGCCGCGATGGCCGAGCGCCGCACCCACGATGACCGCTGAGAACGCGCGCTCCGAGACCGTCGACGCGGTGATCATCGGGGCGGGCCACAACGGTCTCGTCGCCGCCGCCCTGCTCGCCGACGCCGGCTGGGATGTCGTCGTGCTCGAGGCACAGGAGCGTCCCGGCGGCGCCGTCAAGAGTGCCGAACTGGTACCGGGGTACCAGAGCGACCTGTACAGCGCGTTCTACCCGCTCTCGGTCGCCTCGCCGGCGCTGCAGGATCTGCAGCTCGAGGACCACGGGCTGCGATGGAGCCACGCACCCGCCGTCGTCGGCCATGCCCGCAGCGCGGACGACGACGACGCCCCGGTGCTCTACCGCGATCTCGCCCGCACCGCCGCCGAATTCGACCGGTACCACCCCGGCGACGGCGACCGCTGGATCGCCGCGTTCGAGCAGTATCAACGCATCAAGAAGCCGCTGTTGGACACGTTGTTCGCCCCGTTCCCCCCGGTGCGCGGACCCGCGGGGCTGCTGCGCCGCCTCGGCACCGCCGATGCGCTGCGGCTGGCCCAGCTGCTGCTTCTGCCCGCCGGTGAGCTGGCGCGCCAGCTGTTCGAGGGTGAGGCCGCACGGCTGCTGCTGCTCGGCAATGCGATGCACGCCGATGTGCCCGTCGACGCGCCTGGCAGCGGCGTGATGGGCTACCTGCTGGTGATGCTGGGGCAGGACGGCGGCTTCCCGGTCCCGGTCGGCGGTGCGGGCGAGCTGGCGGCCGCCCTGGTGCGGCGCGCCGAGGCCGCCGGTGCCCGCATCGACTGCGGCCGTGAGGTGGACAGCATCGAGGTGCGTGGGCACCGGGCCACCGCGGTGAACCTCACCGACGGCAGCGTCGTGCGATGCCGTCGGGCGGTGATCGCGAACACCTCGGCGCCGCAACTGTATCGGCGGCTGCTGCCGCCCGACGTACTTCCCGACGGCCCACGCCGGGATCTCGACCGGTTCGTGTGGGACACCCCGGTGCTCAAGATCGACTACGCCTTGGACGCCCCGATCCCGTGGCGGTCGCGCAGCCTCGCCGGCGCCGGCACGGTGCACCTGGGTGCCGACCACGACGGGTTGGTCCGCTGGATGGCCGATCTGAACACCGGTACGGTGCCGTCGGCCCCGTTCATGCTGTTCGGGCAGATGACCACCGCCGATCCCAGTCGCTCCCCCGACGGCACGGAGAGCGCCTGGGCGTATACGCACCTGCCGCGCGAGTGCAGCGACGACCGCTCGGCCGATCAACTGGCCGAGACCGTCGACGCAGTGCTGGAACGGCACGCCCCGGGCTTCGCCGGCCATGTGGTCGGCAAGATGATCCAGCGCCCGTCCGACCTCGAGCACAGCGATGCCAACCTGCACCACGGCGCGGTCAACGGCGGCACGTCACAACTGTTCCAGCAGTTGGTGTTTCGGCCGATGCCGGGCCAGGGTGGTCCGCGGACGCCGCTGGACAACGTGTTCCTCGGCAGCGCCGCGGCGCCCCCCGGTGGGGGTGTGCACGGGGTCTGCGGCCGCAATGCCGCACGGGCGGCGCTGGCCGCCGACGGTCTGTCGGGGTGGCCGCGCCGCCTCCTCAACCGGGCAGCGTCGCGGCTGCTGGTCGGCTGATCAGTCGCGGACGCGCGGGCTCAGGGCAAGCCGCGCTTTTGGGTCTGACCGGCGACGCCGTGGCGCAGCGGGGTGTTGGCCTGCGCGGCTGTCGACTGCTGAACCGGTGAGCCACCGGGCGTGGGTTCGATGCCCGGAGCATTGCGCGGGTCACCGCCGGAGGGCTCGGCACCGGCATCGAGTTCACGCATCCGGGCCTCGAGGATCTCGAGGACCGGAACCCGGGCGGCATGGCCGGCTTCGTGCACCAGCAGTTCCTGCAGCTGTGACGCGTCGAGAGCCCGGATGCGATGGAGGACATCGCCCAGCGCCAACTGGTCGAAGTCGGGCAACGGCAGATCGGTCATGAGAAGAGGTCCTCTCGCTCTATTCGACGACCGGGAACAGGGACTCGCCGTCCTCCGGAACCCCGTCGATCTGTCCTTCGTGCTCGCCGGGATCCTCGGCGGCGACGTCGGTGCCCGTGATCGGCACGTCCGCCTCGGGGTCCTCGACGGCGTCGCGGACATCCACATCGCTCTGACCTACATCGGGCACCTCCTCGGCGAGGCGTTCGTCGAGGCTCTCGCCCTGACGCTGCTCCTCGGCCGACATGCCGAATTTGTCGACGCCGCTCCAGTGCTCCGGAGGATCGACCACCTCGTCGCCGTCGTCGTTGTGCAGATCGTCGGAGTCCGTGCCCTCCATCGGGCTCAGCATGTCGTCGGCACCACCCAGATCGTTGGCGGTGGTTCCGGTCGCGTCATCGGTGCTCACCAGTGCTCTCCTCTCGATTCAGCGCAACGTTCGTCCCCGCAGCCATAGCCAGACCGGACATTGCTAAACCATGCGTAGCGACGGGCTGTGCGGGTATCGCGCCCTCGAAGGAGGTCGATGATGACAGATGACGTCTCAGCAGGGCCCGACCCCGAGGACCCCGACGGCGATCCCGAGATGAAGACCTCGGGCACCCAGCAACCCGACCAGGCCGAAGGCGACGACGACGCCACCACCTGATCCTCCGGTCACGCGCGGCGTCTGCGCCAGGCGCGGGCGCCGAACACCGCGGCCGCGACCCACGGGGCCGTGACGACAACGGGGTCCATCCAGGCGTGCTTGACGTCGGTGCGCCGTCGACGAAGCCGTGACCGCACTCCGCCGCGGGTGATCTCGGCCCGTATCCCCGTCTCGCTGATCGGGTCGTCCGGGCGCAACCTCACCAGCGCGGTGACGCGATGTTCGGCGACGTCCACGCGATCGGCGCCGAGAAGCAGCAGCCAGTGCGCGGCGCGGCCTTCGCTGTAGCGGTAGGCGACCCGTCGGATCACGCCGGAGAGCCCGCGCAGCGGCTGCGCGGTGCCGAAGACCGGCGTCAGCACCCGGTGCTCGACGGAGCGTTCGCGCAGCGTCGGCTCGGGCTGGCGCTCCGGGAACTCCCAGTGCGCACCGGAGTCGAGGTCGGAGCGGAGCTTGGGCACCGACGGACGGTCGGCGGGGTCGACGTCCGCGCCCCACCCGGGAATGGTCTTGCGCAGCCACGCGCTGTCGGGCGTCGGCGGGCGCGCCGCGGTGTAGACGGGCAGATTGTCGGCAGGTGTGCTCATGACCTCTTCCTCTCAGTGGGCGTCGACGACGACGATCGGCTTGATGCACTCGTCGAGCTTGGACGAGAACATGTGATAACCCTCGGCGATCTCCGCGAGCGGAATCCTGTGCGTGACAATGTCACTGGGTTTGAAGTAGCCCTGCTGCAGATGTTCGAGCAGCCTCGGCCACTGCCGCTTGACCGGGCACTGGTTGGCGTTGATGGTCAGCCCCTTGTTCATCGCGTCGCCGAACTTGACCGCGCTGAACATCGGGCCGTACGCGCCGATCACCGAGACGGTCCCGCCTTTGCGGACCGAGTCGATGGCCCAGTTCAACGCGATCGGCGATCCGCCCTGCAGCTTCATCTTCGTGGACGTGACGTGCATCAGCATGTTGCCGTCGGCCTCGGCACCCACCGCGTCAATCACCACGTCGGCGCCCAGATAGCCTGTCGCCTTCTTCATCTCGACGACGATGTCGTCGTACTCCACGAAGTTGTAGGTCTCCGCATGGGCGAAGGTGCGCGCCTTGTCCAACCGGTACTGCAGGTGGTCGACCACGATGACCCGCGCGGCGCCCATCAGCCACGCCGACCTCGCGGCGAACAGACCGACCGCGCCGGCGCCGAAGACGATCACGGTGTCCCCCTCGACGATGTCGCCGAGCTGCGCCCCGAAGTACCCGGTCGGCAACGCGTCGGTCAGCAGCACCGCGTCGTCGTCGTCGAGCCAGTCGGGAATGGGGACCGGGCCGACGTCGGCGAAGGGCACACGCACGAACTCCGCCTGGCCGCCGTCGTAGCCGCCGCACGTGTGGGAGTAGCCGTAGATTCCGCCGACCGCCGTGGCGTTCGGATTCACGTTGTGGCAGTTGGAGTACAGGCCGCGGGCGCAGAAATAGCATGAACCGCAGAAGATGTTGAACGGCACCATCACCCGGTCCCCCACGTGCAGGTTCTGCACCGAGGAACCCACCTCGTGCACCACCCCGATGAACTCGTGGCCGAACGTGTGACCGACGCGGGTGTCGGGCATCAGCCCGTGATAGAGGTGCAGATCGGACCCGCAGATCGCGGCACGCTGCACGCGCACGATGGCGTCGCCGGGGTGCTCGATCGCCGGAATGTCTTTGTCTTCCACGCGGATCTTGTAGGGACCGCGGTAGGTCATGGCCAACACGTACGTCTCCGATCGGTCGACTTCCGGTGGGGCGAGGCACCGCCCATGGTGCGGCGCTGCCCCGCCCCAAAGGGGTGAGAGCTAGGTCTTGTCCGGATCGATGGCATCCTTGAGCTTGCCCATGACGCCCTTCTCGGTGCCGAAGGCCGGCGTGCGCGGTTCGCCCATGGCGCCGTCGTAGGTGCAGTAGAGCTTCGGATCCGGCGGCGGGCCGGACTGCAGATCGCCCAGCGGTTGCGGATCGGCCAGGAACTTGCCCGTGTGCCGGCCGTCGGGCAGCGGTCCATGCGCCCAGCGACCCTTGCCGGCGTCAGCGCCGTCGGACAGATGCCACAGCGTGCTGGCGTGCTCCTCGAACTCCTCGTCGAACAGATCGTTGGGTGCCACCACGCCCTCCAGGCCGTCGGCCTGCAACTCCTCGATCGCCGCCAGCCACATGTTCTGGTGGTAGGTGTCCCGAGCCAGGTTGAACTTCAGCATCGCCTTGACGCCGGGATCGTCGGTCATGTGCCACAGCCGCGCGGTCTGCACCCGGCCCTGCGCCTCGGCGGCGACGTTGGCATAGAAGTCGGCGAGCAGATTGCCCGATGCCACAACGAATTTGCCGTTCCACGGTGAACCCTGGCTGTCCGAGAGCGTCGGCGCGCCACCGGACATGATGGCCTGCTGAGGATCCATGCCGCCCATCACCGCGGCGACCACCGGGTCGCCCAGCGCGTTCTCGGTCGCGTCGGTCGCCGGTGCGCCCTCGAGAAGTCGCGCGCACATCGTGGCGATCATCTCCACGTGGCCCATCTCCTCGGTGGCCACGTCCATGATCAGGTCCTTGTACTTGCCTTTCATCCGACAGTTCCAGCCCTGCATCAGGTACTGCATCGTGACGGTCATCTCGCCGAACGCCCCTCCGAGAAGTTCCTGGAGCTTGCGCGCGTAGACCGGATCGGGCTTCTCGGGTTTGACGTCGAATTGCAGATAATCGGTATGACGGAACATGAATCGACTCCAGATCACAGATGTGGACACGGGAACGCACCAGCCGGCGCATGGACGGCTGCTCAGCCGGCGGTAGGGCCGAGATACCCGCACAGGGCCCCCTAAACCGAAAAGTACGGCGCGAATCCGACGGCGCTCAGGTTTGTGCCCGCGGACCGCGGGTACCGGCAGCGAACCGACACTTTCGATGCGAGGCGGCTCGATGAAATCCACACTGATGCGCCCTCGACTGCTGTTCCCCGCGGTCACCGACAACGAGCCGCCGCTGACGTTCACCCTGCGGGTGCTGGCGCACCGGTGCGTGTCCCTGTTCCCGGGCACCGCCGGCTGCGGCATCACCTTGCTGACCACCGACGGCCGCCGGATCACCTCGGTGGCCACCGACCGTGTCGCAGAGCGTCTCATCGCGCTGCACGACGCGAACCCTCAGAACCCGTGCGCCAACGCATGGCGGCACAACACCGTGCGCCGGGCGCAGCACTCGGCGACGAGACTGGGGTGGGCTCCCTGGATGGCCGCCGCGCGGGGACTGGGCCTGCGGTCGGTGCTGGCCGCTCCGCTGTGCGCGCCACAGCGACGCCTGGGCACTGTGTTCGTCTACTCCACCCACCCGGACTCGTACCGCCACGGTCACGGACCGCTGCTGGCCGAGTTCGCAGCGGCGGCCGCGCTCGACATCGACCGGTGCCAGACGCCCGGCTGATCGGCGGCTTCGCTACGGTCGGCACATGCACCCGTTCCGCCACGCCGTCGAAGCTCGCGACGAAGCCGCCATCGAGGCCCTGCTCGCCGATGACGTCGTGTTCACCAGTCCTGTCGCCTTCAAGCCCTACGTGGGCAAGCCGATCACCGCGGCCATCCTGCGCGCAGTGATGCGCGTCTTCGCCGACTTCCGCTACATCCGGGAGATCGCCGACGGCCGCGACCACGCGCTGGTCTTCGAGGCGACGGTCGACGGCAAGAAGGTCACCGGCTGCGACTTCCTGCATGTCGACGACGACGGGCTGATCGACGACTTCATGGTGATGGTGCGGCCACTGTCGGGCGCGACGGCGCTGGCCGACGCCATGGGCGCGCAGTTCGAGCGCATCCAGCGGGAAGCCTCGCAGGCCGGTCCCGCCTGATCGGTGCCGCCGTCGGGCCCTCTCTAGGACCGGATGAACTCCAGCAGGTCGGCGTTGATCACATCTGCGTGCGTGGTGGGCATCCCGTGCGGGAAACCCTTGTACGTCTTCAGCATCCCGTTGGGCAGCAACTCGGCCGAGAGCGGTCCGGCGTCGGCGTAGGGAACCACCTGGTCGTCGTCGCCGTGCATGACCAGCACCGGTAGCCGGATCTGTCGGAGATCCTCGGTGAAATCGGTCTGCGAGAACGCCACCACGCCGTCGTAGTGCGCCTTGGCGCCGCCCATCATGCCCTGGCGCCACCAGTTCGCGATCACCGCCTCGACGGGCTCCACACCCTCGCGATTGAATCCGTAGAACGGCCCCTCGGGCACCGCGCGGTAGAACGCCGAGCGATTGGTCGCCACCTGGGTCTGGAAATCGTCGAACACCGACTTCGGCAACCCGCCGGGGTTGGCCTCGGTCTGCACCATCAGCGGCGGCACCGCGGCGATCAGCGCGGCTTTGGCGGCGCGCTCCTCCCCGTGCCGGGCCAGATATCGCACCACCTCGCCGCCTCCGGTCGAGTGCCCCACGTGTACGGCCTCGCGGAGATCGAGGTGCTCGACGACGGCGGCTAGGTCGTCGGCGTAGTGGTCCATGTCGTGGCCGTCGGCCACCTGGGCGGAGCGTCCGTGGCCGCGCCGGTCGTGCGCGACCACCCGGTAGCCCTCGCCCAGGAAGAACATCAGCTGGGCATCCCAGTCGTCCGCCGACAACGGCCAGCCGTGGCTGAACACGATGGGCTGTCCCGAACCCCAGTCCTTGTAATAGATCTCGACACCGTCGCCGGTGGTGATGGTCGGCATGCGGAGAAACTACCCCGCATCACCGGGGCCGACCACCCGGACGGGGGTAGGTTGTGCGGGTGACGACCGCATCACAGAAGCCGCTGACGATCATGTTCTGGCCGGAATCGGCCTACGGGCCGACGAATCAGTGCATCGGGCTGGCGTCGATCCTGCGCGACCGCGGCCACCGCATCGTGTTCGCCGCGGAGAGCTCCTGGGCGGGCAGGATCGCACCGTTCGGGTTCGTCGAGGAACTCGTCGATCTCGCCGCGCCGGCCGAGGGAGCCGCCGACGAGGACGCCGGCGCGTTCTGGACGCAGTTCATCGCCGAGACCGCCCCCGAGTTCCGCAAGCCGACGGTCGAGCAGCTCTCGACGTTCATCCAGCCGACCTACCAGGCGCTCATCGACGGCGCGCGCTACTGCGAGCCCCGGCTGCGCGACATCATCGCCGAGCACCGGCCCGACGTGATCGTCGAGGACAACGTCGTGCTGTTCCCGGCACTGGTCACCGCTGGCGTGCCGTTCGTGCGCGTGGTGTCCTGCAGTCCCCTGGAGATCCCGGGACCCGATGTGCCGCCGCCCTTCTCGGGGCTGCCCAGCGCCGACCGCTCCGCGTGGGACGCCTACCGCGCGGAATTCGACCGCACCCACCGCGCGATGTGGGCCGACTTCGACGCCTGGGTGCAGGACCGGGGCGCGGCACCGCTGCCCGACCTGGAGTTCATGCCCCGCGACAACGCCGCCAATCTCTACGTCTACCCGGCCGAGGCCGACTACGTCGAACGGCGCCCCCTCGACGCCACGTGGACGCGGATGGACTCCAGTGTCCGCGAGACCGACGACGCCTACCCGCTGCCCGCCGCGGTCGCCGACCGGCCCGCCGACAGCGCCCTGATCTACCTGTCGCTCGGCTCTCTGGGCGGCGCCGACGTCGAACTGATGCGGCGGCTGGTCGATGTGCTGGGCACCACGCGACACCGCTTCATCGTCAGCAAGGGCCCGCAGGCCGACCGGATCCCGCTGGCCGACAACATGGTCGGCGAGCAGATGCTGCCGCAGACCAAAGTCATCCCGCAGGTCGACCTGGTGATCTCGCACGGGGGCAACAACACCGTCACCGAGACACTGCACTTCGGCAAGCCGCTGATCGTGCTGCCGCTGTTCTGGGATCAGTACGAGAACGCCCAGCGCATCGACGAGCTCGGCTTCGGAATCCGGGTGGACACCTACCGGTTCACCGACGGGGAGCTGACCGCCGCGGTGGACCGTCTGCTCGCCGACACCGTGCTGCGCGAGCGCCTGACCGAACTGGGCACCGCGATCCGCGCCCGCGACGGACTGCGGGTCGGCGCCGACGTCATCGAACGGGCCGGCCGCGCAGAGGCCGGGTGACCGATCCGCTGGACGCGCTGGACCTGCCGGACGGACACCGGCTGGCCGTCGTGAACGCGGGCGCAGGCCTGGCCGCGACGCCGATGGTGCACCACGACGGGTGGCGGCGCGCGCGGCCCGGTGACGGTGCGGCCCAGGCCCTGCTCGATCTGTTCGCAGCACATCAGGGTTCGCGCCGCATCGGCCGGTTCACCGTGCGCTCCTGGACGCCGCGATCGGCGAAGGGCGAGCGTCCCATGGGCGTCGACCAGACCAACGAGTCGGTGATCGTGGGCGACACAGCGGTCGTCAAATGGGCGACGCACCTGCAGGAAGGCCCCCACCCGGCGCCGCGGCGCATCACCGTCCTGCGCGAGGCCGGCTTCACCGGGATGCCGACCCCGTGGGGCCTGATCACCTGGCGGCCACCCGGGGGTGAGGAGACCGTGGTGGCGTACGCGGACGAGTACCTGCCGGGCGCGGTGGACGGCTGGACATGGGCTGTCGACGCCGTCACCTCGGCCGCCGGGGCCCGCGACCCCGACGCGGTCACGCCCACGGCGACAGCACTCGGAACGCTGATCGCCGACCTGCACGCCGCACTGGCCTCGACCGCGTCGACCGCCACCGACGCCGACGCGCACCGCTGGCACCGCGCCGCTCTCGACACCCTCGAACGTGCCTGCGCCACCGGCGATTCGGTGTGCGGAGCGACGCTGCGCGCGCGCCGAGCGGTCGTCGCGCAGGAATTCGGGATCCTGCGGACGCTGGCCGGCGCGACCGTCCTCGACGGACACGGCGATCTGCATGTCGGCCAGGTGCTGCGCAGCGGCGACCGGTTCACGGTCACCGACTTCGACGGCAACCCGGTGCTGACGGCGCCCGAGCGGGTCATGCCGATTCCCGCGGTCGTCGACGTCGCCGGCATGGCGCAGTCGCTGTCGCACGTCGCGATCGTCGCCCGCCGCCACACCGAACTCGATCCGGTCGCCGTCCGCGCGGTGGAGGACACCGCCCGCCGCGCGTTTCTCCACGCGTATGTGGGCCGCCTGCGGGTGCTGGGCCACGCCGGCCTCTACGATCCGCATCCGCTGCGGGCCCTTCGCCTGATTCAGGTGCTGCGCGAGATGATCTACGCCGCAGCGCATCTGCCCCGCTGGATGTACGTGCCCGACGCCGCGCTGCCCGCCCTGCTCGACGACGAGGAGACACCGTGAAACCCGACGCGTTCGCCGCCGACCTCGCGCGCAAGCCCGAGACTCTGGCTCGCCTGGCGCTGCTGCTGTCCGACCGCAATCCGTGGGCGGACGTCGTGCCGGCCGACACCACCCGCGTCGTCCTGCTCGGCATGGGATCCTCCGCGTACGCGGGGGCGGTGGCCGCCGCCCGCCTGCGGGCCCGCGGTGTGGTGGCGACCGCCGAACTCGCGTCATCCTGCCTGCTGCCGGCCTGGGGGCCGGGAACGCTGGTGGTGGCGACCTCGGCCAGCGGCGGGTCGGCCGAGACGCTCGACGCGCTGACCCGACTGCCCGCCGGTGTCACCACCGTCGCGCTGACGAACACGCCGGGCTCCGCGCTCACCGAGCGGTGCGACGCGGTCCTCACCCTGGAGGCCGGGGTGGAGACCGGCGGTGTGGCGTGCCGGAGCTATCAGCACACGCTCGCGCTGCTGCTGGCCTTGGAGAGCCACCTCATCGGCGTCGACACCTCGGCGCTCGCGGCATCCGTCGACGGTGCCGCCGCCGCGAGCGCCGATCTGCTGGACCGTGAATCCGATTGGCTGCCTGAGCTTTCCGCGCTGCTCCTCGGGCCGTCGGGCACTTACCTGGCCGCGCCCGCCCACCGGCTGTGCACCGCACAGCAGGGCGCGTTGATGCTGCGGGAGGGCCCGCGGCGTCCCGCCGCCGCCTGCGAGACCGGTGATTGGAGCCACGTCGACGTGTACCTGACCAAGACCACCGACTATCGCCTGCTGGTCTTCGCCGGCTCTCCCTGGGAAGCGCAAGCCGCCGAGTGGACCACTGCGCGGGGCAGCACCGTCGTCGGGGTCGGCGGTGACGTCCCGGGGGCCGGTTTCACGCTGCGCTATGCGGGCGACAGCGACGACGACGTCGCGCTGCTGGCCGAGGTGCTGGTGCCCGAGTTGATCGCCGCGCGGCAGTGGCAGGTCACCGAGGCGGACGCTCCCTGAGCAGAGCGGCGGCCTCGCTCTGGTCGGCGTGCTCGGCCCACTGCTGCGGCGTCGTTCCGAACCGGTCGTCGACCGCGTCCCGGTCGGCGCCCGCCGCGAGAAGCCGGGCGATCAGGTCGAGGTCCCCGGCCCACGCGGCGTGGTGCAGCGCCGTCGCACCGTCCTCGTCGCGGGCGTTCGGGTCGGCCGGGAACGTCGGCGCGACGACCTCGACACCGCCGACGTCGATGCCGTGTCGTTCCAGCAGCTCCAGCCGGCCGGAGAAGCCGTGCGCCGCCGCCCACTGCACCTGCCGGCGCCACATCTGTGCGCGGGTCTCCATCGCCTCTCCCAGCCGGCGTTCCCAGGGACTGGGCCCGCCATCGGCCACGCCGCGATCGAACAGTAATTCCAGGTGGGAGTCGTCGGGTCGGAACATCCGGTTGTAGAGCGTCTGGTGATCGGCCGGGTGCGCACCGCGGTCGAGCAGCAACGTGGCGAGTTCGGTGCAGAACGGATGCCGGGGCTGGCGCCGCGGCCCCTGCTCGCCCTCCCCGAACACCCCGGTGAGCGCGGTGAACGGCGTCGACATGCCCCGCCACAGGTAGCCGGCGTTCGGATCGGCGCCGGCATCGAGGAGAAGCGCTGCGGTCTCGAGGGTCTCGGCCCGCGACGCGGTGGCCCGCGAGTAGCAGAGGTACAGCAGCGGCGGCCACCCGAACGGTCCTCCGGCCGCGACCGCCTGCGTGCGGTCGACGCGCAGGAGACGACGTAGGGTGCCGGCGTCGGCCGCCGCGGCTGCCGCCCACACGTGGTCCTCGGTGAGATCTGGTGTAGCCGTCAGCAATTCGACGGCATTTTTCCACCGTGGCGGTGCGTCGACGTCGGTGTAGTGCAGGACGGCCAACGCACAGAACCGGTCGGCCTCGCCGAGCGCGCCCTCGTCGACGCGGCTGGGGTCCACGGTGAGCGTCGCGGCGGTGTCGAGATACCGCACGAGCGCCGGCCAGCCGGTGAATCCGTACCGGCGCGCGACGGTCACCTGAGCGTCGTGCAGCGCGAATCGGTCCGGCAGCTGTGCGAGCACCCGATCGGGACGCGGGTGGTGGCGCTGGATCGACTCCACTGCGTCCGGATCACCGGCCCGGGCACGGCGCTGCAGGGAGCGCGCCTGCTCACGCAGACGGGACAACGAAGGATTGTCGGGCAACATGCTGGCCATGACGGCCTCCTCTCGAGCGCCCGGCGTCCGCGAGGTCGGGCCGAGAAGAGGTCGGCAGCCTTGCACTGTCAGGCAGGGAGGCTGAGCCTCTTCGAGCGGACGTCGGGCGTTCCTGCGCGCCGCGGCCAGCATACCCGCGGGTCTGTCCCCACCGGGGACGCCATCGGGATACGACATAGGTTAGCCTCACCTTGATGTCGTTCTCCCCTGCCTCGGTCGTCGAGACCCGTCAGCTGAGCAGTCGACTCCGGCGGCTCGTGCTGCGCGTCGACGATCCCGACGCGCTCGGAGTGAAACCGGCAGGCGATTCCGCGGTCGGCGTGTACTTCGCGCCGCACGACCATCCGGACGGCGAAGGCCGCAACTACTCGGTGCGCCGCCACGACGGCGCGCTGGTCACGCTCGACATCGTGCGGCACGCCGGGGGCCCGGGCACCCGCTGGGCGTCCCGCGCCACCGCGGGAGACCGGGTGGTGCTCGACCACGCGCGCTCGTGGTACCGACCCCTTCCCGAGGCGCGCTGGCAGCTGCTCGTCAGCGACCTGTCCGGCCTTCCGGCCGCAGCGCGCATCATCGAGGAGCTGCCGCCCCGGCTGACGGCGACCGTGATCGTCGAACTCGGCGCCGCAGACGACCTCGACTATCTCCCCCGTCGTGACGGCGTGACGGTCGTCCCCCACATCGGCACCGGGAACGGCCTGGCGCCAAGCACATTGGCCGCTGCGGTGCGGGGACACCCGATGCCGCCGGGGCTCGGCTACTGCTGGTTCGCCGGGGAGGCGGCCCAATCCCGCGCCGTCCGCAAGTACCTCCGCTCGTCGGGGTGGACGCCCGACCGCTACGACATCACCGGTTATTGGCGGGCCGACTCGGAGGCCTGGGACGCCCGATTCGCCACGCACGGCGACGCCGCCCTGGCCGTCTACGAGAATGCGCTGGCCGCAGGCAAGAGCGACAAGCTCGCGTTCGAGGAGTTCGACGACGCCTGTGAGCGGATCGGACTCTGACGTCGTGACCGCCAGCGCTCCACCGGCGCCCGCAGCCGCGACGCGCACCGCTCCGGCGCGCGGCAGGACCGTGGGGCTCGGGGCGGCCTGCCTGGTGCTGGCCGTGCTGTGTGTGGCGAGCCTGGCGATCGGCACCCAGGCCGTGTCGCTGTCGACGGTGTGGCAGTCCGTCACCGACTATCAGAACCTCGGTGATCAGTGGATCGTGCACGATCTGCGCCTCCCCCGGACAGTGCTCGCACTGCTGGTCGGCCTCGCGCTCGGGCTGTCCGGCACCCTGATCCAGGCGGTCGGCCGCAATCCGCTGGCCGACGCCGAGATCCTCGGCATCAATTCCGGGGCTGCGCTTTTCGTGGTATCGGCGATCGCGCTGCTCGGTCTGCAGGGAATCTGGAGCTTCATCTGGTTCGCCTTCGCCGGGGCACTGGCCGCGATGGCTGCCGTCGCCCTGATCGGGATGTCCGGACGCGCCGTCGTCACCCCGGTACGGGTGCTGCTCGCCGGGGTGGCGGTCGGCGCGGTCATGGACGGCATCGGTTTCGCGATCCGGCTGCGTCATCCCCGGGCCTTCGACGACATGCGGTTCTGGGACGCGGGTGCTCTCGACGGCCGTCCGCTCGACGTGGCCCTGGCGATCAGCCCGTTCATCGGTGTCGGGGCGCTGCTGTGCCTGCTCGTCGCGGGCTCACTCAATGTGACGTCTTTCGGCGACGACCTGGCCACGAGCCTGGGCGGCAACGTGATCCGCACCCGCGTGCTGAGCCTGGTTGCGGTGACGCTGCTCGCGGGGGCGGCCACCGCGGGCGCCGGGCCGATCGGATTCGTCGGCCTGATGGTCCCGCACGCCGTCCGCCGTGTCACGGGACCGGACTGGCGGTGGATCCTCGCGTACGCCGTCGTCGTCGCCCCCGCGGTGTTGCTGAGCGCGGACATCATCGGCCGCGTCGTCATCGCCCCGTCGGAACTGCCCGCAGGCATCGTGACGGCGTTCGTCGGGGCACCGGTGCTGATCTGGCTGATCCGCAGACAGGGAGCGGACCGGTCGTGAGGACCGCACGGCAGCAGTGCGTGGCGCGGGTGGGCGGCGTGTCCGTCCGCGCGTCCCGCCGGTCGGTCGTCGTCGTGGCGATCCTCCTGGTGGGGGCGGCGGTCACGGCGGTCATCGCGGTCGGCCTCGGGAAGTATCCCGTCGCACCCGCCGACGTGTTGTCCGTCCTGGTCGGGTCCAACAGGTCCTTCGACCGGGTTGTCGTTCTCGAGTGGCGCACGCCCCGCATGCTGATGGCGGCGCTCGTCGGGGCAGCGCTCGGCGTGTCCGGCGCCCTGTTCCAGGCGTTGACCCGAAACCCCCTGGGCAGTCCCGACATCATCGGGGTGAACTCCGGGGCGTACACCGGCGCGCTGACCGTGCTGGCCACCGTGGGCGGCGGCTACTACGCGGTGGCGGCCGGCGCGCTGGTCGGTGGCCTGGTGACCGCGATCCTGGTGTACGCCCTGTCTCTTCGCAACGGAATCGCCGGATATCGCCTCATCGTCGTCGGTATCGCGGCCGGCGCGGTGCTCAACTCGGTCAACCAGTGGATCGTCATCAAGCTCGACCACCACACCGCGGTCACCGCGGCGGTATGGCAGCAGGGCACCCTCAGCGGCCTGACGTGGGCGCAGGTCGTCCCGATGACGGTGTGTCTCGCGCTGCTCGTGGCGGCCCTGGTGACGTTGGGGCCCCAGCTGCCGGTGCTCCAACTCGGCGACGACGCGGCGGGCGCGTTGGGAGTGCGTCCCGACCGCGCGCGGGTGGCGTATCTGGTGGTCGCCGTCGGTCTCGTCGCGTTGGCCTGCGCGGCGGCCGGCCCGATCGCGTTCGTCGCCCTGGCGGCGCCGCAGCTGGCGCGGCGGCTGACCGCCGGCGCGGGCATCGCGCTCGCGCCCGCCGCGGCGATGGGTGCTGTTCTGCTGCTGATCAGCGATGTGATCGCCCAGCAGTTGTTCCGCGACAACGAGTTACCGGTCGGTGCCGTCACCGTCGCGCTGGGCGGATGCTATCTCGTCTTTCTCCTCGTCACCCAGGCACGGAAGCGATGAACCGATGACCGACGGCCGGCTGCGCGCCGAGCACCTCTCGATCGGATACGGCGACACGCCGATCGTCTCCGATGTCACGCTCGCGGTGCGCGACGGAGGGGTCACCGTCATCGTGGGGCCCAACGCCTGCGGCAAGTCGACACTGCTGCGTGGCCTGGCCCGGTTGCTCAGACCCGCGGACGGCCGGGTCGTCCTCGACGGCAACGACATCGCGGCCCTGCACACCAAGGAGGTCGCCCGGCGACTGGGCCTGCTCCCCCAGAGCTCGCTTGCACCGGACGGCATCACCGTGGCCGATCTGGTGTCACGCGGCCGCTTTCCGCACCAGAAGCTGCTGCGGCAGTGGTCGACCGACGACGAGGCGGCCGTCGCCGACGCGATGCGCCTCACCGGAGTCGGCGAGCTGGCCGGCCGGCTGGTCGACGAGCTGTCCGGCGGGCAGCGGCAACGCGTGTGGGTGGCCATGGTGCTGGCGCAACAGACACCGCTGTTGCTGCTCGACGAGCCCACCACCTACCTCGACATCGCCCACCAGGTGGAGCTTCTCGATCTGTTCGCCGAACTCAACCGCGGACACGGCCACACCGTGGTCGCGGTGCTGCACGATCTGAACCACGCATGCCGGTACGCCGACGAGATCGTCGTGATGAAGTCGGGACGCGTTGTGGCGCGCGGTGTTCCGGGGACGTTGATGACAAGCGAACTGGTCGAGGACGTCTACGGACTGCGATGCCAGATCATCGACGACCCGCAGACGGGGACGCCGCTGATCGTGCCGCGTGCCTCACCCCACCTCACGGCCGGTCGGTGAGGTAGCCCCCACCGTGGCCGAAGTAGTCCAGCGCCGCGTGGTCGACGCCGTCGTCGGTGCGGACCACGTCCAGCACCAGACCCCGGGACCGCCCGCGGTAGGCGTCGACTCCGGCGACGATGACCATGCCCCCGTCTTCCTCGATGAACACCCGGCCCAGCGTCCCGCCATAGGCGCACCGCGACACGTGCGACGAGATCACGCGCAACCGCTCTCCCCGAAAGTAGGTGTAGGCGTTGGGGTACGGGTCGGACAGCGCCCGCACCAGACGCTCGATGTCGGCCGCCGGCCACGACCAGTCGATGCGGCCGTCCTCCTCCGAACGCTTGTGGAAGAACGTGCGCTGCGTCAGGTTCTGCGGCACGGGCGTCAGGCTCTGGTACTCGAGTCCGTCGAGAGCGCACTCGAGGACCTCGGGCACGAGGTCCAGCGTGTCGTGGACCAGGCTGGTGCCGGTGCTCGACGGCGTGATCTCGACCGATCGCTGCACCAGCACCGCGCCGGTGTCGAGTTCGTCGTCCATCAGATGCGCCGTCAGACCGGTGTGGGTCGCCCCACTGATCAACGACCAGATGACCGGCGAGAAGCCGGTGAACGCCGGCAACAGAGAGTCGTGCAGGTTCACGGTGCTTCACCGAGGGATGCCGAACAGCTCGCGGGACAGCTTCGTCCGCCAGTTGTTGGCCACCATCACGTCCGGGGCCAGATCCCTGACCGTCTCGATCAGTTCGGGCGACGGACGCTTGGCGAGGTACACCTCGATGCCCTCGCTGCGAGCGAGCTCCTCGACCGAGTCGGCCCAGATCGATTCGTAGGCATGGTCACTGGTGGGGTGGGTGACCACCAGGCAGACGTCGTGACGCGACTTCAGAAGCGCCTGCAGGGTGCGATGACCCCACGTCTGGTAACCGAACATGACCACACGCACGAGCGACCTCCCGGGGTTCCTGGCTAGCCTACTGTGGTTAGCCTAACCTTTGATAGCATCCGTGCGGTCGGCCCGGTCCGGCGCGGTCGGGGCCATGACGGGATCCGACGAGAGAGAGGAACGCTGGGCGGGTTCAATCGGTCGTTGCAACACCGGGTTGTTGGAGTGAGTGTAGCTGTTGGGCAAAGACTTCGGCGGGAGTCTTCCAGCCGAGGACCTTTCGGGGTCGGTTGTTGAGCGTCAGTGCGACCGCTTCGAGGTCTTGAGCCGACCATCGAGATAAGTCGGTGCCTTTCGGAAAGTACTGACGCAGAACGCCATTGGTGTTCTCGTTGGTAGGCCGCTGCCATGGCGAGTGCGGGTCGGCGAAAAACACCTTCGTTCCGGTGTCGAAGGTGAACTGGGCGTGCGCGGCCAACTCTTTGCCGCGGTCCCATGTCAACGTCTGACGCAGCTGCTTGGGTAGCTGTGCCAGTGAGGCGATCAGGGCAGCGTTCATCGCCTCGGCGCCGTAGCCGCTGAGCGCCGGCCCGTTCTTCACCGGCGGCGCCAGACCCCACCCCTCGAGGCGGGGAAGGTGAACCAGCATCACCGAGCGGCTCTTGCGTTCCACCACGGTGGCAATCGCCGACCGGCCCGCACCGATGATCAAATCACCCTCCCAATGCCCAGGAACTGCGCGATCGGCGGCTTCGGCAGGGCGTTTGCTGATCACGACGTCCGCGGTGACATGTCCCTGCGGTTTGTTCTGTGTCCTGGCCCGCGGGACCCGCAGCGCACGACCGGTCCGCAGGCACGCGACCAATTCCCGTTTGAGCGCCCCACGCCCCTCGATGAACAAGGACTGATAGATCGCCTCATGGCTGATGCGCATGGACTCATCATCGGGGAAATCCAGCGGTAAGCGGTGGGCAATCTGTTCCGGGCTCCATGCTGTCGACCACCGTCGGTCTTGTCGGTGCGGCTTGTTGCGGCCGTTCCAGGCCTTGGTCTGCGGACCTGCGACGGCGGTGCCGTCGGGTCCGCGGACACTGCCATCGAGCCGCTGCTGCACGTACTCACGCAGCTGCGGGTTGACTGCCAGTTTCGCGGGTTTCGGGCGCTTTGCTGCTTGCTGGGCCTTCCACTGCGCCACCCCTGCGCGGTACACCTGCGTGCCGCTGCGGGTGGCTGCGTTGCGCCGCAGTTCCCGCGAAACTGTCGAGGGGTCACGCTTGATCTCGCGGGCGATCTCACGCACCCCGGCGCCCTGGGCGCGTAGCAGTGCGATCTCCTCCCGCTCGGCGAACGACAGATACCGGCCCGTGGGCTCATCCAGACTGATCGGCGTCATGCCGCCAGCGTGGTGGAACCACCTGGTCGCCACCGGTGTCGACACGCCGACCTCTGCGGCTGCGTCGTCGGTGGAGACACCCTGGGCGATCAGCCGCCAAAACTGACGCTGCACCGACCGCGACGGGTCCGGGCGCCCTGGTGAGCGCATCGCAGGCCGCAACGCACGGTCAGCCGCCCACTGCCGTCGCCTACCAACCGATTCCGCGTCCTTACGCTTGGCCACACCACACCTCCGTGATCAAGGTGTTGCGACGACCAGTTGAATCCGCCCTGTGTCCACCAATCCTTTTGACGATCCGAACGGCCGCTTCCTGGTCCTCGTCAACGACGAGGAGCAGTACTCGCTCTGGCCGACGTTCGCGGACGTGCCGACGGGTTGGCACACCGTGTTCGGCGGCCCCGACGGCACCGATCGCGACAGCGCACTGCAGTACGTCGACCAGAACTGGACCGACATGCGCCCCCGTTCACTGCGGGAACACATGGACCGTACCGCCACCGACGCAGCGTCGCGGGCGTGAGCACACCGCCGTCCGGCGGTGCGCAGTGGTCCGGTCCGGCGGTGCTGCGCCGAACCGTGACGCGGCACCGGGGCCGGCTCAGCGCGGGCTCGGTGTTGATCGCGGGCCACCAGCTCTGCGAGGTGACCGTGCCGATCCTCATCGGTGTCATCGTCGACCGTGCCGTCGCGACGGGGTCGGTGCCGGCGATCGCCGGTGGGATCGCGGTCCTGGCCGCACTGTTCGTCGTGCTGACACTGGTGTACCGCTTCGGGGCGCGGTTGTTGATGGCCGCGATCGCGCTCGAAGGCCACCTGCTGCGCGTCGAATTGTGCCGCCGGATCCTCGATCCACACGGCATCGACACCGATCATCAGGTGGGAGAACTGCTGTCGATCTCGTCGGCCGACGCGGACGAGACCGCCTATCTGCTGGATTACGTGCCGCGCATGGTCGGCGCGGCCGTCGCGACCATCGCGTGCGGCGCAGTGCTGCTGTCGATCGACCTGCCGCTGGGACTGATGGTGCTCATCGGCGTGCCCGTGGTCATGACGGGTCTGCAGCTCACCGCCCCGATCATCGCGCGACGCGTCGAGGAACAGCAGGCCCGGATCGGTCGTGCCACCGCACTGGCTACGGACCTGATCAGCGGCCAGCGCCCCCTGCAGGGCATCGGCGCGCAACGCCACGCGGCCCGGCGCTACCGGGAGGCGAGCCGGCGGTCACTGACCGCGACGTTGCACGCGGCCCGCATTGAGAGCGCCCACGCCGGCGTCGCCGCCGCCGCGGGCGCGTTGAGCGCGATGGCGGTCGCGGTGGCCGCCGCCTCCTTCGCGCTCGGCGGCGACCTCACCCTCGGTCAGCTCATCACCGTCATCGGTCTGGCGCAGTTCCTCGCCGAGCCGTTCACGGTGCTGGCCACTCTGCCGAGTTCGGTGGCCGAATCGCGGGCTTCGGCCAATCGCGTCGCCGCGGTGCTCGCCGCACCCCTGCGTCGTGGCGCCGAGCCGACGCCCGAGACCTCGACCGACGTCCCGACGCACAAGACTGCGCCCGCGCTGGCCGTGCACCACGCAGCGAACCGGCTGTCCCTTCAGGTGCGCCGCGGTGAGTTCGTCGCCGTGCTGGCCGCCGACGCGCGCGACGCGACATCGCTGATGGAGCTGCTGGCGGATCGGGACCCCACGGCGGACCCCGGGGCCGTGCGGGTCGGCGGCCGCGCGCTGCATGACATCCCGTACGGGGACCGCAGGCGCGCCCTGCTCGTCGAGCACCATCAGGGCGATCTGTTCAGCGGCACCCTGGGTTCCAACCTCGCGATGTCGGGCGCCGACGACGCGGCCGTCGCCCGCGCGCTGACGGCGTCGTGCGCACTCGACGTCGTCGAGCAGCACGCCGACGGGTTGGCGCACCGGGTGAACGAGCGCGGCTCGAGCCTGTCGGGCGGCCAGCGCCAGCGGTGGACGTTGGCCCGGGCACTCGCCGCCGACCCCGAGGTGTTGGTGCTGCACGACCCGACGACCGCGGTGGACGCGGTCACCGAGCAGGCCATCGCCGAGGGCATCCGCACGCTGCGGGCAGCGCGCGGGCGCACCACGATCGTGCTCACCACCAGCCCGGCCCTGCTCGCTGCGGCCGACCGCGTGGTCCTGCTCGGCGACGGGCGGGTGCAGGGCGAGGGCACCCACGACCAGCTCGTCGATTCCCACCGCGGGTACCGGGATCTGGTGGCCCGGTGACGATCAGCACCTCCACGACGCCGCCGGTGCTCCCCGTCGCCGCCATGGCACGCACCTGGTCCTGGCTCGTCGGTGAAGCACGCCGACGTCGCGTCCCCAGTGGGGTCGCCCTGACCGTCGGCCTGGCCGCCGCCGCCGCGTCGACGGTGCCGATCTATCTGCTCGGCACACTGATCGACCGGGTCGACGCGGGACGGTCCGAGGGGCTCGCGGGGCTCGCCGTCGTCATCGGTGTCACGGCGTTGATCGGCGGCCTCGGCACCGGCCTGTCAACGTACCTGATCACCCGACTCGGGGAGTCCGCGGTCGCCGACCTGCGCGAAGACGTGCTGCGCCACGCACTCGAGGTGCCGGCCACCACGATCGAGGACAGCGGGCGGGGCGATCTGCTGTCCCGGGTCGGGGCCGATGTCGCCGCCGTCGCCAAGGCGGTCTCGCAGGTGCTGCCCGACATGCTCAACGCGTTCTTCCTCGGCGTCGTGACGGTGGCCGGGATGGCCGGCATCGACTGGCGGCTCGGCCTGGCGGGTGCGCTGTGCATCCCCGCCTATGTCGCCGGACTGTGGTGGTACCTCCCGCGATCGGCACCGCTGTACGCCCAGCAACGCCTCGCGCTGGCAGCCCGGGCCCAGGCGACCGTCGAATCCCTCCAGGGCGCCCGCACCCTCGACGCCTACGAGGTGCACGCCGACCATCTCGCCGCCATCGAGGCGGCCTCCGCACGGGCGCGCGACGCCGAGATCTCGGTGTTCGGTCTGTTCACCCGATTCGTCGGCCGGGTGAACAGGGCTGAATTCCTCGGACTGGCAGCAACTTTGGTCGTCGGCTTCCTGCTGGTGCGCCACGGCGCCGCCACCGTCGGTCAGACCACCGCCGCGGCACTGATGTTCCACCGGCTGTTCAACCCGATCGGCGTGATGATGTACAACTTCGACGAGATCCAGGCGGGTGCGGCGTGCCTGGCCCGTCTGGTCGGAGTGGTCGACATGCGACCGGAGCCCACGGCGCCCACCGCGAAAAGTATTGTGGCGCAACCGGCCTCGACCGACGTCGAGGTGCGCGACGTCTCGTTCGGCTACGGCCGCGGACCCGCTGTGCTGCAGGACGTCTCGCTGACCATCCCGGCCGGGACGCGTTGCGCACTGGTGGGCACCACCGGTGCGGGCAAGTCGACGCTCGCGGCGGTCGTCGCGGGGCTGGTGCTGCCTGACCGCGGGCAGAGCCTGATCGGCGGTGTGTCCGTCGCCGACATCCCCGAGGAGCGACTCCGCACCTGGGTGGCGACGGTCACCCAGGAGGTCCACGTGTTCTCCGGCACCCTGATCGAGGATCTGCGTCTGGCGGCGCCCGACGCCGACCGCGACCAGGTCTGGGCAGCACTGGAATGCGTCGGAGCGAGCGGGTGGGTGGCAGCGCTCGAGGACGGGCTCGACACCCCGGTCGGCGAACACGGGACGACACTGACCGCCGCCCAGGCGCAGCACCTCGCGCTGGCGCGTCTGGTACTGGCCGATCCCCGCGTCGTCGTCCTCGACGAGGCCACCGCCGAGGCCGGCAGCAGCAGCGCCGCCGAACTCGACAGGGCGGCCATGGCCGCGACCGCGGGCCGCACCACGCTCGTCGTCGCGCACCGCCTGACCCAGGCCGCCGCGGCCGACCAGATCCTCGTGATGGAGGGCGGCCGCATCGTCGAGCGCGGCACCCACGTCGAACTGCTCCACCGTGACGGGCGCTACGCCCGGCTCTGGCGCGCGTGGCGCGCGCACAGCTGAGTTCGTCTGCACCGCAGAAGGAAAGAGGACACCTCGCGTGACCGTTGAGTCGCTGGACATCGCCGAGTTGCTGGACCGGTGGAACAACCGCACGACCCCTGAACGGTCGTCGACGGTTCCCGCGTCGTTCGCCGCCCAGTGCGCGGCCAGCCCCGACGCGCCCGCCGTCGTCGACGGCGAGCGCCGGATGACCTACCGCGAACTCGGGGAGCGGGTCGGCCAGCTCGCCCACGCTCTTCTCGCCGCCGGCACCGGCCCCGAAGGTGTGGTGGCCGTGGGTGTGCCCCGCTCGGCGGAGATGGTGGTCTGCGTGCTCGCCTCGATGGTCAGCGGCGCAGCCTTCGTTCCGGTGGATCCCGCCTGGCCCGGGCATCGTCGCCGGCAGGTGCTCGCCGACTCCGGCGCGGTCCGCGCGGTCATCTCCCCGGCCGACGACAGCGACTGGGGAATCGACACCCTCGCCGTGGATCTGGACGACTGGCGCATCGACGCCCGGCACACCGCGTCACCTGACGTTCCCGTGCCGCCCGGCGCGCTGGCCTATGTCATCTTCACGTCCGGATCCACCGGAACACCGAAGGGTGCGATGATCCGCCACGAGGCGATCGCCGAGCGCCTGCTCTGGCAGCGCGACCACGTGCTCGGCTTCGGCGCGGGTGACGCAGCGCTGTTCAAAGCGCCTCTGTCCTTCGACATCTCGATCAACGAGATCCTGCTGCCGCTGATCAGCGGCGGCCGGGTGGTGGTCGCCGCCCCGGACGGGGAGAAGGATCCGGAGTATCTGCTCGGCCTGATCCGCGACGAACGGGTGACGTTCGTCTACCTGGTGTCCTCGATGCTCGACACCCTGCTCGAACTCGACCGGATCGCCTCCGCCGACGGCGCGGACAGCGCGCTGGCGTCGCTGCGGCACGTGTGGTGCGGCGGTGAAGTGCTCACGCCAGGGCTGTTCGGCCGGTTCCGCCGGCAGCTGAGCACCACGCTGTACCACGGCTACGGGCCGGCCGAGGCGACCATCGGCGTCTCGCACGTCGTCTACCGCGACACGGCCGAACGGATCGCCACCTCGATCGGACGGCCGAACCCGCACACCCAGCTCTACGTGCTCGACGACGCCCTGCGTCCGCTGCCGCCCGGTGTCGGCGGCGAACTGTACGCCGCGGGCTTCCTGCTGGGCCGCGGGTACGTCAACGCTTCTCCGCTGACCGCCGCGCGTTTCGTCGCCAACCCTTTCGACGCGACCGGCTCGCGCATGTACCGCACCGGTGATCTGGCGCGCTGGACCGACGACGGCACGCTCGAGTTCCTCGGCCGCGCCGACAACCAGGTCAAGATCCGCGGCCGCCGCATCGAACTCGAAGAGATCGAAGCCCAGCTGGCCGAGCACCCTGCGGTGCGCCATGCCGTCGTCGCCGTGCACCGTCAGGGTGACGCGGACCGGCTGATCGGCTACCTGGTCACCGCCCAGGGGTTCACCGACGATGCGGTGCTGCACGCCGAGATCGCCGACTGGTGCCGGTCCCGGCTGCCCGACTACATGGTGCCCACCGCCTTCGTCGCGCTGGACCGGGTTCCGTTGACGGCCAACGGCAAGACCGACCGGCGGGCGCTGCCCGCGCCGCCACCGGCACCGATACGCCCGTCGAGCAGGGCGCCGCGCACCCCGCTCGAGGACATGCTGTGCCGCGCCTTCGCCGAGACCCTCGACGTCGAGCACATCGGCATCGACGACGACTTCTTCAGCCTGGGCGGCGACAGCATCGTCGCCATCCGGGTGCTGAGCAAGATACGCGCCCAGGGATATTCGCTCCGGCCCCGCGACATGTTCACCCACCGCACCGTCGAGGCGCTCGCTCCGCTGCTGGCCGAGTCGTCGCCCGGGCGTTCGCCGTCCGTCGCCGCGACCGGTTCCGTGCCCGGCACCCCGATCCTGCACTGGCTCCACGAGATCGGCGCCACCGGCGGCTCGACGATGTGCGGATTCCACCAGGGCATGGCGCTGCTGGCGCCCGCCGGGCTGGACGCCCAGCAGGTGCGCACACTCGTCGATGCCGTGGTGGCCCGCCACCCGGTGCTGTGGTCGGCAACCGCCGACGGTGCCACCGATCTGCACATCCCCGAGGGTCCGCCGCGAACCCCGGTGCTCACCGGTGCGCCGGACGAGAGCGTGGCGGCGATGCGCGACCGGCTGGTCGCGCTGCTCGATCCCGGCGCCGGCGTGATGGTCGCCGCCGGCTGGCTGCCCCGCGACGGGGAGCGCAGCCGACTGGTGGTCGTCGCCCACCACGTCGTGATCGATGGGGTGTCGCTGCGCATCCTGGCCGAGGACTTCGCCGCAGCGCACCGCGCACTCGTCGACACCGGCGACGCGCGGCTGCCCGCGGCGGCGACGTCCTGGCGCCAGTGGGCGACCCAACTCCGCGACGCGACGGCGCGGGGCGACTTCGACGCCAATCGGGAGCACTGGCGCCACGCCGGCGCGGGCGACGAGACCGCCTGGGGTGACCGCGCGCTCGATCCCGAGCGCGACACCGTGGTGACCGAGTCGACGTGGACGGTGACGCTGGACGCCCCGGTCACCGACGCGCTGCTGACCTCGGTGCCCGACCGCATCCACGGCCACGTCAACGATGCGCTGGTGGCCGCGCTGTATCTGGCGCTGCGCGGCTGGCTCGACGACCGCGGCGTCGCCGGCATCAGCGACGTGACGATCGAGCTCGAAGGCCACGGCCGGGAAGCCCAGGCGGTCGGTGACATCGACCTGTCCGACACCGTCGGCTGGTTCACCACGCTCTATCCGGTGCGGCTGCACGACGCCGACGTCGACTGGCGCACAGCGGTGTCCGGTGGACCGGCGCTCGGCGCGGCGGTGCGGTCGGTGAAGGATCAGCTGCGCACCGTTCCCACGCACGGCCTGAGCTACGGCGCGCTGCGCTATCTGGGCGACGGGGACGCGACGCTCGCGGTGGCCCCGCAGGTGCTGTTCAACTACCTGGGCCGCTTCGACACCGCCGACCGGCCCTGGGCGTTCGACCGCGTCCTCGAGGGACGCGACCCCGCCATGCCGCTGCCCCGGCTACTCGAGATCAACGCCGAGGCCGTCGACGCCGGCACCGGCCCTGTCCTGCGCGCCACGTTCAGCTGGCCTCGAGGCGCGCTCGACACCGCCGACGTCCAACGCCTCGCCCGCCGCTGGACCGCACTGCTGGAGCGCATCGCCATGAGCGACGACGTGCGCGGGCACAGCGTGTCCGACTTCGGCCGGGTGGCGCTACGACCCGCCGACGTCACCGAACTCGAGGACCGCTACCCCGGCCTGACGGACGTCCTGCCGCTGAGCCCCGCCCAGCAGGGGATCTACTTCCACTCCACCTTCCGCAGGCACACCGATCCCTATGTGGTGCAACAGATCATCGACGTGCACGGACCGCTGGACGTCGACCGCTTCCAGCGGGCCACCGAGATCGTCGCCGCCCGGCACCGCGCGCTGTCCGCGGTGTTCACGACGATCGCCGACGGCACACCCGTCGCCGTGCACGCGACGGTGACGGCACCGGACTTCGAGGTCGTCGACGCCCGGACCACGCCCGCGGCCACCGACGCCGACACCGTGGTCGAGCGCTGGGCGGCGGCCGACCGCCGTCGCGGATTCGATCTCGCCACACCGCCGTTGACCCGGTACACGCTGGTCCGCCGCAGCGACGACCTGACCACGATGGTGCAGACCGTCCACCACATCGTGGCCGACGGCTGGTCGGTGCCGCTGGTCCTCGAGGACCTGCTCACCGCCTACCGCGGTGCGGACTTCGACGCGCCCGCACCACGTTTCGCGGACTTCGTCGACTGGCTGGCCGACCGCGACGAGGCAGCCGACCGCGCCGCCTGGGCGCCCGTGCTGGCCGGTATCGACGAACCCACCCGGATCGCCGCGGCCGGTGTGGAGGAAACCGTTTCTGGTGCAGCGGGATTCGGGCGCCGCAGCGTGTCCCTCGCGGAGCACCGCGAGGTCGCTGGGGCGGCGGCCGCCGCCGGCGTGACCGTCGGCACCCTGCTGCACACCGCCTGGGCGCTGACGGTCGGCCGCCTCACCGGACGCAGCGACGTCACGTTCGGTTCCGTGGTGTCTGGACGCGGCGGCGACGTTCCCGGCGTGGACCGGATGGTCGGGCTGCTGGTGAACACCGTGACGGTGCGCGTGCGATGGTCGCCCGGCGAGACCGCGGCCGCGGTCGCCGCCCGACTGGGCGGTACCGAGGCGGCGCTGCTCGAGCACCACCACCTGCCGTTGACCGAGGCGCACCGGATCGCCGGGACGGGTGAGCTCTTCGACTCCCTCGTGGTGATCGAGAACCTCGGCGACACCACTTTTCCTGATGGCGACCTGCGCCTCGGCGACATCACCGTGGTCGAGGCGCCGCACTACCCACTGACCGTCATGGTCACCGTCCGGGACACGGTGTCGGTGACCGTCACCAACGACCGCGCGCAGGTGTCCGACCGCTTCGCCGACACCGTGACCGCCGCGTTCGCCGCCGTGCTGGCCGCGCTGACCCGCGAACCGCGAAGCTTGTGCGCGCGGATCCCCCTGGCCGGGGCCCCCGCACCGGGCGAGCGGCGGGACGCGGACACGGTGACCCGCTTGATCGGAACGGCGATGCAGGCCCACGCCGAGGAGACGGCGCTGCTCGTCGGCGATGGCGCGGTGACCTACCGGGAACTGCACGAGCGCGCGGCGACGCTGGCCCGGCACCTGTGCGACGCCGGTGTCACACGTAGTGACGTGGTCGCGCTGGCGATGACCCGGTCCACCGATCTGGTCGCCGGACTCTGGGCGATCACCCTGGCCGGCGCCGCGTGTCTGCCGATCGACCTCGGCTACCCCGCCGCCCGCATCGCGTTCATGCTCGACCATGCCCGCCCGCACGCCACGCTCGTCGACGCCTCGGGCCGCGCCGTGCTCGCACCGGTCCTGCCGGCCGGCACGGCCGTGGTCGATGCCACCCAAACACCGCTTCCAGCAGAGCCTTTCACGGCCGTCGAGGTCGGACCCCACGACGCGGTCTCGGTGCTGTACACCTCCGGGTCCACCGGTGAGCCCAAAGCCGTCGTCGGAACGCACGGGGCGCTGGCGAACCGGCTGGCGTGGGCGGTGACCGCCTGGCCCGCGGGCACCCGACTGGCCAAGAGCTCGCTGTCGTTCATCGACGGCATCACCGAACTGCTGGCGGGACTGGCCGCCGGCGCGACCACCGTGCTGGCCGGTGACGACGAGACCCGCGACGGCCGACTGTTGGCGGGGTTGATCGCCGACCACAGCGTCGAGCAGATGGTCGCGGTGCCGTCGCTGGCGGCCGCACTGGTCGAGGAGAACGGCGACGACGTCGCCGCGGTCCGCCGCTGGATCGTCAGCGGTGAGCCGCTGACGCCCGGCCGGCTCGCCGTCCTGCGCAGCGGCGGGGCGACGGTGGTCAACTCCTACGGCTCCTCCGAGGTGACCGGTGACGTCCTCGCCGGGGAGCAATCCGGCGACGTCGTCACCCTGGGCACGGTGGTGCCCGGCGCAGGCATCCGGATCATCGACCACGTCTTGGCCGACCTCCCCGACGGGGTGATCGGCGAGATCTACGTCAGCGGACCGCAAGTGGCGCGTGGCTACCTGCACCGTCCCGCGCAGACGGCCGCCCGCTTCGTCGCCGCGCCCGGCGGCCGGCGGATGTACCGCACCGGCGACCTGGGTGCGCGGCGGGGCGACGGCAGCGTGGTCTTCGCCGGCCGCTGCGACGATCAGCTCAGCGTCAACGGGTACCGGGTCGAACCCGGGGAGGTCGAGGCAGCGCTGCTGCAGTGCGCCGGCGTGCTCGACGCCGCCGTCGTGGGCATCGGCGGTGCGTTGGCCGCCGCCGTCGTCCTCGAGTCGGACGGCCCGACCCCCGACCAGGTGCGCACCGCGCTCGGCGGCGCCCTACCCGGTCACCTGCTGCCCTCGACCGTCGTCGCGACCGAGGCGATCCCCCTGCTGCCCAACGGGAAACGCGACACCGCCGCGATCCGCGCGCTGGCCACCGTCCGGGACGCACCCACCGGCGTCGTCGCCGCGGCCGACGACCGGCAGCGCGTGCTCGTCGACGTGATCGCCGACGTGCTGGGGCTCGACACCGTCAGCGCCGACGCCGATTTCTTCGCCCTCGGCGGCGACAGCATCGCCGCGATCCGGTTGACCAGCCGACTGGCCCGCCGCGGCCTGCAGCTGAGCACCGAGGACGTGTTCCGCGGTCGCACCGCCGTCGGTGTCGCCGCCCTGGTCGCCGACCAGTCCGCGGCCCCGGACACCGTCCCGCCGCACGGGACCGTCCGGCTGTCCGACGCGACCCTGCGCCGGCTCACCGACGCCCAAGCGCTGGACGACCTCTGGGCGTTGTCTCCGCTGCAGCTCGGCGTCTACTACCAGAGCACGCTCGACGACGCGGCCACCGCGACCTACCTCGCGCAGAACGTGTTCGATTTCGACCGTCGCCTCGACCTCGACGCGATGCAGGCCGCCTTCACCGCGCTGCTCACGCGCCACCCCCAACTCCGCGTCGGCTTCCGCACGGTGGAGCACGCCGAGGAGTCGCCGGCGCCCGACGCCACCGCGGTGATCCAGGCGGTGGTCACCGATCCCCCGTCGTCCATCGCCGTCGTCGACCTCGGGGATCGGTCCCCCGACGACCCCGATGTCACCGACGCGCTGCACGCCGTCGTCGACGCCGACCGCACGGCCCCGTTCGACATCGCGACACCACCCCTGTTGCGGCTGACCGTGATCCGGCTGCCGGAGGGCCCGGACCGGATGCTGCTGACCTACCATTTCCTGCTGTTCGACGGGTGGTCGCGGGAGTTGGTGCTGCGGGACCTGTTCGCCCTCTACGCGTCACACGGCGAGCGGGGGACGCTGACGCCGAACGCCGCAGGGGTGACGGGATATCTGCGGTGGATCGCCGACATCGGCGAGGACGACGCCGTCGCCGCGTGGCGCGCTCTGCTGGCCGGGGTGGACGGACCGACCCTGGCGAGCGGGCGGGCCCCGGGCCATCCGGATGCGGACGCCGACACCGAGCCGGGTCGTGTCCTCGTCACGGTCGACGAGCACGTGACCGAGCAACTGATTCGCACAACCGCGCACCTCGGTGTCACGCTCAACGCGGTCGTCACCGCGGCCGTGGCGGTGGTGACCGGCTATCACGCCGGCTCCACCGACACGCTGCTCGGCACCACGGTGGCCGGCCGGCCCGGTGAACTGGCCGGCATCGACGAGACGATCGGCCTGTTCCTCAACACGGTTCCGGTGCGGGTCGACCTGACGCCCGCCCACACGCTCGCCGACGCGGTCCGCGCCGTCGCGGATCAGCGCGTGGCGATGATGCGTCACGACCACCTCGGGCTGGGCCAGATCCAGCGTGCGGCCGGAGATTCCGGAGCCGCCCTGTTCGATTCGCTGCTGGTGCTGCAGAACTTCCTCGGCGACGACACGTTCGACGATCTCGAGGCCGAGCACGGCATCGTCGGCGTCGACTACCACGACACCACGCACTTCCCGCTCACCTGGGTGCTGACACCCGGCCGGGAACTCACCGTCAAACTCGAATACCGGGTCGTCGGCGAGGAGCGCGCCCGCGCGATGGTCGACCAGCTGCTGGCCGTGCTCGCGACGCTCGCCGCCGCGCCGGACACCGCGCTGGGCGCCGTGCCGCTGATCGACGCACCGCAAACCGCCGCCCTGGAGCGCCGATGGGCGGCCACCTCCCGGCCGCTGGAGCCGGTGACCGTCGCCGAATTGCTGGGGCGCCAGGCGCGGCGGCGTCCCGGCGACGTGGCGCTGGTGTTCGGCGCCGAGCAGCTGACCTACCGGGAGTTCGACGATCGGGTCAGCCGGCTGGCACGCCATCTGCGCGGTCGGGGGGCGGCTCCGGAGACCTTCGTCGCCCTGGCGTTGCCGCGGTCCATCGACATGGTGGTCGCGCTGTTCGCGGTGCTGCGCGCCGGCGCCGCCTACCTCCCGCTGGAGCTCGACCTCCCGCTGAACCGGTTGCGCACCATCGTCGCCGACGCGCGGCCCGCGCTTCTGCTCACCACCACCGACCGCGCGGAGCTGGCGGAGTACGCACGCGCCCATGGCGCCGACGTCGTCTGCGTCGACGACGACTCCACCTGCGACACGATCGGGGCGACGTCCGCCGCTCCGCTGACCGCCACCGAACTCGGCGGGTTCGCCTCCGGCGCAACCCGGTTGGCGCACCCGGCATATCTGATCTACACGTCGGGCTCCACCGGCACCCCGAAAGGCGTGCTCACCGGATACGCCGGGCTGACCAACATGTACGTCAACCACCGGGAGAAGATCTTCGCGCCCACCGCGCGGCGGGTCCGCGACCTCGGGCGGGATGAGCGGCTCGACGTCGCCCACACCGTCTCGTTCTCCTTCGACATGTCGTGGGAGGAGCTGTTCTGGCTCGTCGACGGTCACCGGGTGCACATCTGCGACGAGGAGCTCCGCCGCGACGCGCCCGCACTGGTGGACTACTGCCGCGCGCACCGTATCGACGTCGTGAACGTGACACCCACCTACGCCCACCACCTCGTGGACGCCGGACTGCTCGACGGGCACACCCCGGCGCTGGTCCTGCTCGGCGGCGAAGCCGTCAGTGAGCACGTGTGGTCGACGTTGCGTGACCACCCGGGCACGTCGGGGTACAACCTCTACGGCCCGACCGAATACACCATCAACACCCTGGGCGCTGGCACCGACGAGAGCGCGACGGCCACCGTGGGACAACCGATCTCGAACACCCGCGCCTACGTGCTGGACGAGGCGCTGCGGCCGGTGCCCGACGGCACCGCCGGCGAGCTCTACATCGCGGGCGCGGGGCTGGCGCGTGGCTACCACCGCCGTGCCGGGCTGACGGCCGCGGCGATGGTCGCCGACCCGCACGGGTCCGGCGGCCGCATGTACCGCACCGGCGACGTCGTACGCCACCGCGCCGGAGGGCGCGAATCCGGTCTGGCCGATTCCGGGCTGCTCGACTATCTGGGCCGTGCCGACGATCAGGTGAAGATCCGCGGCTACCGCGTCGAACTCGGTGAGGTCGAGTCCGCGCTCGCCGCACTCGACGGGGTGGCGCGGTGCGCGGTCGTGGTGCGCACCGGGTCGGGCACACCGCCGGCGAAGACACTGGCGGCCTACGTCGTCGCGTCGGCGCAGCCCGCCGACCGCGCCGCGTTCGTCGGCCGGCTTCAGGCGGACCTGTCGGCGGCGTTGCCCGGGTACATGGTGCCGACCCGCTACGGCGTGGTCGATTCCCTCCCGCTGACCGTGAACGGGAAGCTCGACACCTCGGCGCTGCCGGAGCCCGTCGCGGCGACCCGGGGGCAGACCCGCGCCCCGCGCACCGATCGGGAAGCGGTGCTCCTCGGCGTCGTGTCGACGGTTCTCGACGTCGAGAACGTCGGTGTCGACGACGACTTCTTCAGCCTCGGCGGCGACAGCATCTCCTCGATCGCGTTGTGCGGCAGGGCCCGCGCAGCCGGGTTGCAGCTGACACCCCGCGACGTGTTCCGCCGGCGCACGATCGCCGCGCTGGCGGCCGTCGCCGAATCCGCATCACCCGTCCGCTCGGACGGTGCCGGCACCGGCAGAATCGCGCAGACCCCGATGCTGGCCGAGACCGCGCAGGCGGGCACACCGCTGACGAACTTCGTTCAATCCATGGTGCTGCGCACCCCGGCAGGCATCACGCAGTCGCAGCTCGCCGAGATCCTCGACGCGATGCTGGCCGCCCATCCCCTGCTGCGGGCACGGCTGGACACCACCGACGACGGCTGGGCGTTGACCGTTCCCGACCACGGCATCGATGCCGCCTCGACGGTGCTGAGCCGCACGACCTCGGCACCGACCGACGCCGACCGCGACGCGGCGGCCGCCCGGCTGTCACCCGCCGACGGCGTGATGGTGCAGGTAGTGTGGTGCGACGCCGCGGTCGGCCACCTGCTGCTGGTGATCCACCACCTCGTCATCGATGGTGTGTCGTGGCGCATCCTGATCGAGGACCTGCAGCGCGCGTGGTCGGCGATCCTCGCCGGCGGGCCGGCACGGGTCGACGAGGAGCCCACGTCGTTCCGGGCGTGGTCGCTGGCGCTGGCAGACTCGCGACGTTTCGACGATCAGACGCAGTACTGGGCCGACGTGCTCGCGACAGCGGACCCCGATCTCGGTTCGCGGCCACTCGACGAGGCGGTCGATGTCGCGGCAACCGTGCGCACACAGAGCTTCTCGTTGACCGGCGAGGTCAGTACCGCGCTGCTGTCGAGCGTTCCCCGAGCGTTCCACGGTGGCGTCGACGATCTCCTGCTCGCCACGTTCGCCCTCGCCCTGAATCGGTGGCGCGGTGGCTCCGGGGGCTCGGCCGCGCTGATCAACGTCGAGGGGCACGGCCGGGAATCCGACGCGGTGGCCGAACCGACGGACCTGTCCCGCACCGTCGGCTGGTTCACCTCCATCTATCCGGTGCGCGTCGATCCCGGCGACGTGGCATGGGACGATGTCCTCGCCGCGGGCGAAACGCTTGCCGCCGCGGTCAAGTCGGTCAAGGAACAACTGCGTGCGATCCCGGATCGCGGCATCGGGTACGGCGTCCTGCGTCACCTGGCCGGCGACCCGGCGCTGAGCGGTCCGCCGCCGCAGATCCTGTTCAACTACCTGGGGCGATTCGCCGGCGGCGCCGGTGACTGGCAGCCGGTGGCCGACATCGGCGCGCTGCGCGAGGGCGTGGACCCCACGAACCCCGCGGTCGCCCTGGAGATCACGGCGCTCGCCGAGGAAACCTCCGACGGGCCCGCGCTGCAGGTGACGCTCGCCTATCCGGACGGCCTGCTGGACACCGGCGCGGTCGGTGAACTGGCCGCTCTGTGGCGCTCCGCCCTGTGCGCACTCACCCGCTGTGCGGCGCTCACCGGCCGCAGTCCCTCGGACTTCCCGCTGGCGGGATTGAGCCAGGCCGATGTGGACGCCCTCGAACGGGCCGGTGCGGTCGACGACGTCCTGCCGTTGCTTCCGCTGCAGCAGGGCATGTACTTCCATGCCGTGTTCGGCGACGGTGTCGACACCTACCGGGTGCAGCAGATCGCGACGCTGTCCGGGGGCGTCGACCCGGCCGTGCTCGAACGCAGCATCCACACCGTGATCCGCAGACACCCGGCGTTGCGTGCCGGTTTCGCAGAACTCGAGGACGGCCGTATCGCGCAGGTCATCTGGTCGGACGCGCGGTCCGAGTTCCGAGTGGTCGAGTCACCGGACGTGGAAACGATTGCCCGCGAGGAGCTCTCGCGTCCGTTCGATCTGCGGCAGGCGCCTCTGGTGCGCTACACCCTGGTGTCGCGCGGAAGCGACGACCACCGGCTGATCCAGACGCTGCACCATATCGTCGCCGACGGCTGGTCCTACCCGGTGATCTTCGGCGACATCGTCGCGGTCTACAACGCCGCCGTGACGGGCGAGCCCGGGCCGCCGCCGGTCGGCGTGACGTTGCGCGACCACGTGGAGTCGGTCCTCGCCCGCGATCACGAGGCGGCGGTCGGCGTGTGGGCCGACACCGTGCGGGACGTGCGGCCCACGCTGTTCCTCGGCGACCGGACGACCGCAGGTGCCGGCGAACACCGCAGCCGGTTCCGGCGCCTGTCCCCCGGTCTCACCACAGCGCTGACCCGTCGCAGTCGCGCGTGCGGCATCACGGTGTCCACCGCCCTGCACGGCGCGTGGGGAATTCTGCTCGGCCGCCTGCTCGACCGCACCGAGGTGGTGTTCGGCTCCACCGTGTCGGGTCGCGACGGCGACCTCGCCGGCGTCGAATCGCTGGTCGGACTGCTCATCAACACGATTCCGGTGCCGATGTCGTGGAAACAGGGCACCTCCCTCGCTCGCGCTCTCACCGATCTGCAGGACCGGCAGAGCGCCGTGCTGGACGCGCACCACCTCGGTCTTCCGGAGCTGGCCAGACTGGCCGGCGTCCGCGAGCTGTTCGACACGATGGTCGTGGTCGAGAACTTCCCGGCCGTCCGGTCCGCGCGCCGTGACGACATGCTGAGCTTCGACGGCTTCACCGGCACCGACGCGCCGCACTATCCGCTGTCGTTCGTGGCCTATCTGGACGAGCGGCTGGGAATCGAGATCACCTACGACGCGACCGCCGTGTCCGACCGCGAGGCCGACCGGTATGGCGAACTCCTGGAACGGATTCTCGCCGCGTTCGCCGAGGATCCCGACGGCGCGGTGAACGGAATCGACCTGCGCACCGACGCCGAACGGGACGTCGCCGCGGCGCCGACCCGGCCGGGCCCGGATCGCACGCTGGCGCAGGCGTTCTCGGCGGTGGTGCACGCACACGCCGACGCCGTCGCGGTCACCCACGGACCACGATCGATGACCTACGCCGAACTCGACGCCCGCGCGAGCGCCGTCGCGGCCCACCTGACCGGGCTGGGGGTGCGCCCCGAGTCGCGCGTGGCGGTGGCGTTGCCGCGGACCCTCGACCTGATCGTCGCGCTGGTGGGCGTGGTCAAGGCCGGCGGCACGTACGTGCCCCTCGACATCGATTCGCCCACCACGCGTCTGCGGCACATCGTCGCCGATGCGGCCCCGGTATGTGTGCTGACCGACCGGCCCGACCGCCTGCCCGGCCTCGACACGCCCTCAGTGCTCATGACCGATGCCACGCAGCCGGGCACCGACTCGACCGCGTCGCCGGCGGAGCCGCGTCCGGACCACGCCGCCTACGTCATCTACACCTCGGGATCGACCGGCACACCCAAGGGCGTGGCGGTCAGTCACCGCAACGTCGGTGCACTGTTCGCCGGCGCCACCGACCTGTTCGGCTTCTCCCCCGACGACGTCTGGACGATGTTCCACTCCGCAGCGTTCGACTTCTCCGTGTGGGAGTTGTGGGGCGCTCTGCTGCACGGCGGCCGGCTGGTGCTCGTCGACACCGCCGACGCCCGCGATCCCGACCGCTTCGTGCGGCTGCTGGAGGCCGAGCGCGTCACCGTGCTCAACCAGACGCCGTCGGCGTTCTACCCGCTCGCCGAGGCGGACCGGCGCCTGGCGCCCGCGTTGGCGCTGCGCTGGGTGATCTTCGGCGGCGAGGCGCTGGAACCCGCGCGGCTGGGCGACTGGTTGGACCGCCATGCCTCATCGCCGCAGCTGGTCAACATGTACGGCATCACCGAGACCTGCGTGCACGTGTCGTACCGGCCGCTGGAGCCGCGCGACGCGGCCCGGCGCGGAGAGAGCGTCATCGGGGGGCCGCTTCCCGGCCTGGCGATCCACCTGCTCGACGACCGCCTGCGCCCGGTACCGATCGGTGTGGTGGGCGAGATCTACGTCGCGGGTGGGCAGGTGACGCGCGGCTACGTCGGACGGGCCGGGCTGACCGCGACCCGATTCGTCGCCAACCCCTTCGACGCGACCGGCGAGCGCCTGTATCGCAGCGGTGACACCGCGATGTGGACGGAGTCCGGTGACCTGGTGTACGTCGGGCGTTCCGATCAGCAGGTCAAGGTGCGGGGTTATCGCATCGAGCTCGGCGAGGTGGAGGCGGCGATGGCCGCCCTGCCGGGGGTGCGCAACGCGGCCGCCGCCGTGCGCACCGACGATGCCGGACGCAGCACGCTGGTCGGCTACGTGGTCGCTGACCGGCCGATGGCTGCGTCCTCGATCAAACAGCAATTGGCTCACCATGTTCCGGGCTACATGGTGCCCGCAACCGTCGTGACACTGGAGGCACTGCCCTTGACGGTCAACGGAAAGCTGGACCGGGCGGCGCTTCCCGCTCCCCCTTCGCAGCAGCCCGCCGCCCCACCGCCGCGCGACGCCGGCGTCGCCGCCCGGCTCGCCGAGCTGTGCAGCGAGATCCTGCGTATCCCGGTCGGTGTCGACGACGACTTCTTCACCGCCGGGGGCGACAGCATCGTGGCCATCCAGCTCGTCAACCGCGCCCGCCGGGCAGGATGGCAGCTCACCCCGCAGCAGGTGTTCGCCGCGCGCACCCCGACCGCGCTCGCCGAACTCGTCACCGCGGAAGCGCCGACGGCCGCCGCGTCCGATCCTGGCAGGGAGCCGGGCGAGGTGCCCCCGACGCCGATCGTGTTGCGCCAGGCCGAACTCGGCGGCACCGTCCGCCGGTTCAACCAGGCCGAGGTGCTGCGCACCCCGGCCGGTCTGACCGCCGCGACGCTGCAAGCCGCCCTGACCGCGATCGTCGACCGTCACGACGCGCTGCGAATGCGGCTGCTGCGGCCGATCCCCAGCCTGTGGTCACTCGAAACCGTGCCGTCGGTGCCGGTGTCGATGACGCGCGTCGACGCCGGCGCCTTCACCGACGACCAGCTCGCCGAGACGATCGGGGTGGAATCCGACGCCGCGGCCGACCGCCTCGACCCCGACGCCGGACGCGTGCTTCAGGCCGTCTGGCTGGACCGCGGCCCGCACCATCAGGGCCGGCTGATCCTGGTCATCCATCACCTCGCGGTGGACGCGGTGTCGTGGCGCATCCTGATCGAGGATCTGGCCGACGCGTGTGCACAAGGCGGTTCCGTCGTCGCACCCCCGACGTCCTACCGCACCTACGCACGGGCGATCCACGACAACGCCCAGCAGGCAGCACGTCTGGCGGAATTCGAGCACTGGGCGGCCACGCTCGCGCCGGGCGGGGAACTCAATCCGCACTCGACCGCCGTCGCGCTGACCGTCGGGGCCACGCGCGACCACGAGGTGACCCTGGACGTCGCCGACACCGTGCCCCTGCTCACCGACATTCCCGCCTTGGCCCACGCCGACGTCACCGAAACCCTCGTGGCCGCTCTGTCGGTCGCGGTGGCGCGGTGGCGACAGGCATCGGGCGCCTCACCCGACGCGCCGCTGGTCCTCGATCTGGAGCGGCACGGCCGCGACCGGTGGGGTGAGCAGTTCGACCTATCCCGCACCGTCGGATGGTTCACCGCGATCGCGCCGGTGCGGGTGCCCTGCGCGCCGGCCACCGGGCACGCGCTCCTCACGGCGCTGGCTGGTGTCAAGGAAGCGGTGCGCGCGGGCGCCGACGGCGGAGTCGGCTTCGGCCTGCTGCGCTACTGCAATTCGCGGACCGCCGGCGCGCTGGGCCGGTTGCCGTCACCGCAGTTGCTGTTCAACTATCTCGGACGCGTGCCCTCCGGCGACGCCGGCGACTGGCAGTCCGCACCCGAAGCCGCTGCCCTGCGCGTGGCGCCCGATCCGGACCTCGGCACGCCGTACCTGCTGGAGATCAACGCCCACTGCGACGACACCCCCGACGGACCACGGCTGAGGGCGGTGCTGACCTACGCCGACGGGGAACTGTCCGAGCGCGCCGTCGCCGACCTCGGTGACCACTGGGCCGCCGTCCTGCGCGAGATGGGAACGCTCGCCGGGGCCACGGCGCCGACACTGACACCGTCGGATCTGCCGCTGGTCGCGGTGGAACAGCACCACATCGATGCGGTGCTGGCCGCGGTGCGGACCCCAGTCGAGACGATCTGGCCGCTGTCGCCGCTGCAGCAGGGTGTGTACTTCCAGGCACGCTATTCGCCCGCGGCGGTCTACATCGTGCAGAACGTGTTCGACGTCGCCGAGCCGATCGACGCCGACGCGCTGCGCACCGCCTACTCCGCGGTGATGCACCGCAATCCCGTTCTGCGCTCGGCGTTCTGGGCCGACGGTATACCCCAGCCGGTCGCGGCGATCGCCGTCGACCCCACGGTGGACGTCGATGTCGTCGATCTCACCGACCACCCGTCGATCGCCGGCGAACTCGACCGGCTGACCGCGGCCGACAGACGGCGGACCTTCGACCTTTCGAGCGCACCGCTGGCCCGCTTCACCGTGGTCCGCACGCCCGGGCACGACCGACTGATCTTCAGCTACCACTTCCTGCTGCTCGACGGGTGGTCGCGGGAGCAACTCCTGCGCGAACTGTTCGCCGAGTACGCCGCCGCGCGCCGCGGCGAGACGGCAACGGTGTCGCCACCGTCCGCGCAGTTCACCGACTACCTCGCATGGTTGGCCGACCGCGACACCGATGCGTCGGCGCGCCGATGGGCCGAGGCGCTGGCCGGCCTGGACGCACCATCGCTGCTGGTGCCCTCCGCCGTCGGCACCGAGCCGACGTTGGCGTTGCGGCTGGACTTCCTGCTCTCCGTGGACCAGACGGCCGCGTTGAAAGCGCGCGCCCGCGAGTGCGGCGTGACGCTCAACGCGGTGATCAGCACCGCACTCGCGATGGTCATCGGCTACGAAACCGGGCGTGACGACGTGGTTTTCGGATCCACCGTCGCCGGTCGACCGACCGACGTCGACGGCATCTCCGACGTCATCGGTCTGTTCCTCAACACGGTGCCCACCCGGGTCAGGCTGGCGCCGCAGCGCAGCCTCGCCGACACCGTCGTCGCGGTGCAGTCCGACCGCCTCGCGCTCATGGACCACGAGTACCTCGGACTCGGCGACATCCAGCGCGCGCTCAGTGCCACCCGCCGCAGCGGCGACGCCTTCACCGGCAACACCCCGTTGTTCGACAGCCTGTACGTGCTGCAGAACTTCCTCGACGATGACACCTTCACCGACCTCGAGACCGAGCACGGCATCGTCGGCCACGACTCGGTGGACGCCTCCCACTATCCGCTGACGTGGGTGGCCTCCCCCGGTCGCCGGTTGTGGGTCAAGCTCGAATACCGGCCCGACGTGGTCGAGCGCGCCCACGCCCAGCGGTTGCTCGACCGCCTGCAGCACCTCCTCGAACAGCTGAGTCTCGCTCGCGGCACCGACCGGCTGGGCAGCATCCCCGTGGTACTGCCGGACGAGGAGGCCGCGCTGCAGACGCTGCGCGAGGCCACCTTCCGGCCGCTGCCCGACGTCACCGTCACCGACCTGCTCGCCGAGCGGGCGGCGCACACCCCGGCCCTGACCGCCCTGGTGTGCGGAGAACACCGCCTCACCTACGGAGAGCTGCAGCACCGGGTCGACGCACTGGCCTGGACGCTGCGCGACAGCGGAATCGGCGCGCGATCGACGGTGGCGCTGGCCGTTCCGCGCTCGATCGACGCGGTGGTCGCGCTGTTCGCGGTGCTGCGTGCCGGCGCCGCCTATCTGCCGCTCGAACTCGACTACCCCGACGACCGGCTGGCCGTGATGCTCGACGACGCCCGGCCCGCCCGCATCCTGACCACGACTGCGACGACGGCCCGCATCGGGGTGCTCGCGCCCGCGCGGCCGCTGACGGTCATCGACGACGCCGTCGCCGCGAACGACGCTGCCGCACCGCCGGACTGGGACGGCTTCTCGCCGACCGCCGACGAGCCGGCCTATGTGATCTACACCTCCGGCTCCACCGGCACCCCCAAGGGCGTGGTCACGCCTCACCGCGGCCTGACGAACATGCATCTGAACCACCGCGAGGCGATCTTCGCTCCGGCGATCGCCAGAGCCGGCGACCGCCGGTTACGCGTGGCGCACACCGTGTCGTTCTCGTTCGACATGTCGTGGGAGGAGCTGCTGTGGCTGATCGAGGGCCACGAGGTGCACATCTGCGACGAGGAGCTGCGCCGCGACGCCCACGCGCTGGTCGCGTACTGCCACGACCAGGAGATCGATGTCGTCAACGTGACCCCGACCTACGCGGGGCTGCTGTTCGAGCAGGGGCTGCTTGACCCGCCCCATCCCCCGGCCCTGGTGCTGCTCGGCGGTGAGGCGGTGTCACCGGCGGTGTGGAACCGCCTGCGCGACAACGACAGCAGCTACGGATACAACCTGTACGGCCCCACCGAGTACACCATCAACACCCTGGGCGGCGGCACCGACGACAGCGCCACACCGACCGTCGGACAACCGATCTGGAACACCACCGCGCACATCCTCGATTCCTGGCTGCGGCCGGTTCCCGACGGCGTGGCCGGCGAACTCTACATCGCCGGGGCGGGACTGGCCCACGGCTATCTCGGCCGGCCGGGGCTGACCGCGGCACGTTTCGTCGCCGACCCGTTCCGCACCGGAACACCGCACGACGCCAGGATGTACCGCACCGGGGACGTCGTCGTCCGCAGACCCGACGGGAATCTGGACTTCCTCGGCAGATCCGACGATCAGGTGAAGATCCGTGGCTACCGGGTGGAACCGGGCGACGTCGAGACCGCGCTGCGCACCCACCCCGCCGTGGCACAGGCCGCGGTGATCGCCGTCCCCGACCCGGAAGCGGCCGGGGCACACCGGTTGGTGGCCTACGTCGTGCCGTCGGGACACCCTGCCGGCGACGAGGTGCGCGTGCAGGTTCGCCGCCATCTCGAGGCCACCCTCCCGTCCTACATGGTGCCGTCGGCGATCGGGGTCATCGACGCGGTTCCACTGACCGACAACGGTAAGCTGGACGTGCGCGCGTTGCCCGATGTCGAGCCCGACGGTGACACCGGACGGGAGCCCACCTCACCCGCAGAGCACACGCTGTGCGCCGTGTTCGCCGAGATACTCGGTGTCGAGGTGACCGGCGTGGACGCGGATTTCTTCGCGCTGGGCGGACATTCACTCTCGAGCATCCGGCTGATCAACCAGGTGCGCACGGTGTTCGGGGTGGACCTGTCGCTGCGCGAGGTGTTCGACCACCCGACGGTGGCGCTGCTGGCCGCCCACCTGGCGGGCGCGGCGCACCCGGTTACGTCGCGCCCACCGCTGACGGCGCGCCGACGTCCGGAGAGGATGCCGGTGTCCTCGGCCCAGGAACGCATGCTGGTGCTCGACCGCCTCGCCGAGACCGGGGTGGCCTACAACTACCCGCTGGTCTTCACCGTCGCCGACGGGTTCGACGTCGACGCGTTCGTGCGCGCCCTCGCCGACGTGGCCGACCGCCACGAAACGCTGCGCACGGTGTTCCCCGAACACGACGGGTTCACCCAGCACGTGCTGCCCGCCGGGACAGCCGTTCCCGTCGAGGTCGTCGACGGCGCCGCATCGGAGGTCGACGACCACATCGCGGCATCGGTGGCTCACCGCTTCGACCTCGCCGCCGAGATCCCGCTGCGGGCCACGGTGATCCGCCGCGACGACGGCGCGACGACGGTCGTGCTGCTGCTGAACCACATCGCCACCGATGAATGGTCCGACGCGCCGCTGCTGCGCGATCTCGACCACGCATACCGCACCCGACGCGACCAGCGACCACCGCGCTGGGATCCGCTGCCCGTGCAGTACACCGATTACACGGCCTGGCACCACGACCTACTGGCCACCGTCGGTGACGACCAGCGCGCGTTCTGGATCGACGCCCTGCGCGATGCACCGGACGAAGTGCCGCTGCCGACCGACCGGCCACGTCCCGCGCAGCCCACCGGCGCCGGCGGCACCGTGTCCGTCGAGATGTCCACGAAAACCGCTGCGGCGCTTCGCGACCTGGCCGGCGCGCACCAGGCCAGCATGCTGATGGTGCTGCACGCCGCGGTCGCGGCACTGCTGCACCGGCTCGGCGCGGGCACCGACATCACGACGGGCACCCCGGTCGCCGGCCGCGACGAGGCGGTCCTCGCCGACGCCGTCGGGTTGTTCGTCAACACGGTCGTCCTGCGCGCCGACCTCACCGGCAATCCCACCTTCGCCGAACTGCTCACCCGCGTCCGCGGCGCCGACCTCGCGGCGTTCGGCCACGCCGACCTGCCCTTCGACCGGGTCGTCGAAGCACTCAACCCGCCCCGGGTCACCGGCCGCAACCCACTGTTCAACGTCTTCCTCGGCTACCACCGCCGCGACGACGACGACACGACGCTGCTCGGTCTGCCCGTCACCTGGCACGAGACACCCGTGCACACCGCCATGTTCGATCTGGGCTTCACCGTGATCGACCACCCGGGCAGGGGGACGGCCGTCGTGATGGTCGAGTACAGCGCCGATCTGTTCGATCGCGCGTCGGTGCAGGCGCTCTCCGAGCGGCTGGTCAGGGTGTTCGACGCGGTGGCCGCCGACGCCGGGACACGCGTCGGTGACCTCACGATGCTGTCGGCGCAGGAACGGATCTCGGTGGTCGGTCGCCGCAACGACACCGGTCATCCGGTCCCGGGGACGAGCCTGGCGGACCTGGTGTCCGCCCAGGCGCGGCGGACCCCGCAGCAGTGCGCGCTGAGCGACGACGACGCCGAGCTGACCTACGCCGAACTCGACGCGTGGTCCGACCGGCTCGCGGCCCGTCTGCTGCACGCGGACGCAGGACCGGGCGCCGTGGTCGGCGTCCGACTCCCCCGATCCGTCGAGCTCGTCGTGGCGCTGCTGGCAATCACCAAGACCGGCGCGGCGTTCCTGCCCCTGGACCCCGAGTACCCGTCCGAACGTCTCGACCACATGATCGCCGATGCCGCGCCCACCGCCGTCCTCGACGATCCCGGCGACATCGTCGCTGCGCGAACGGATCCGGCGCCCGCGCCGCTCCCTCAGGTCGACCCGGCATGCTGGGCCTACGTGCTCTACACCTCCGGAACCACCGGTGTGCCCAAAGGTGTGGCGGTCCCCCACGCCGGCATCGTCAATCGCATCAGCTGGCTGCAGCACGCCTATCCGCTCGACACCACCGACCGCATGCTGGTCAAGACCCCGATCAGCTTCGACACCTCGGTCTGGGAGGTGTTCTGGCCGCTGCACGCCGGGGCCACGGCGGTCATCGCGCGCCCCGGCGGGCACCGTGACCCGGCCTACCTCGCCGACATCGTTGTCCGACAGCACATCACGGCCGTCGACTTCGTCCCCTCGATGCTCGAGGTGTTCCTCGACGAACCCGCCGCGAGTTCCTGCACCTCGCTGACCCGCGTCACCGTCGGCGGCGAGGCACTGAGCGCCGAACTGGTCCGGCGATTCACAGCCACCTTCCCCGACACCCCGCTGCACAACCTCTACGGACCCACCGAAGCCGCCGTCGACGTCCTGGGCTGGACCGCCGGCAGCGGGCCCGTCGCGCTCGGCACGCCCGGCTGGAATGTCACCTGCTATGTGCTCGACGACTACCTGCACCCCGTGCCCGATGCCACGGCCGGTGAGCTCTATCTCGGCGGCGTCCAACTCGCCGACGGCTACCTGCACCGCCACGGCCTGACCGCGAACCGCTTCGTCGCCGATCCGTTCCGCGCCGGCTCCCGGATGTACCGCACCGGCGATCTCGTCCGCTGGCGCCCCGCCCCCGCCGGCACTTTCGTCCTCGACTACCTCGGCCGCACCGACGACCAGATCAAGTTGCGCGGCATCCGTATCGAACCCGCCGAGATCGAGGCCGTCGTCACCGCCCATCCGGGCGTCGCGTCCACTCGCGTCGTGGTCAGCGGCGATCACCTCGTCGCCTACTACCTCCCCACGGGGCGGCCCGGCGCCGAGACGCTGCGCGGGCACACGGCGCGGCATCTCCCGCTCCCGATGGTCCCGACTCACTTCGTCGAACTCGCGTCGTTTCCGGTGACCCCCAGCGGAAAGCTCGACCGCCGTGCCCTCCCGGCGGCGGGGCCGACCGCAACGACCGGACGCCCACCCGACGGCGATGTCGAGCAGCGGTTGTGCCGGATCTTCGGCGAGCTGCTGGGCAGCGAGGTGGCCGACGTCGACGCCGACTTCTTCGCGATGGGAGGACATTCGGTGCTGCTGATTCGCGCGGCGAGTGCCATCCGCCGGGAGTTCGACGCCGACCTGTCGATCACCACGCTGATGACGACACCGACCGTCGCCCAGATCGCCGCCCGGCTGACCTCGCACGCCGACGACGCCGCCGATGGTCTCGCACCCGTGCTGGCGCTGCGGCAGGAGGGCACCGCACCACCGCTGTTCTGCCTGGCCCCCGCGAGCGGACTAGGCTGGCAGTTCGCCGCGCTGAAACGATATCTGCCCGAGGACATTCCGCTCTACGCGCTGCAGGCACCCACCTTCTCCGGCTCACCGCAACCGGCGACCCTCGACGCCCTGGCCGAGCATTACGCCGACCTGGTGACGGACACCGCCCCGACCGGACCCCTGCGCCTGCTCGGGTGGTCGTTCGGTGGTTCGGTGGCGTTCATGCTCGCCCGCGTGCTGCGTGGGCGGGGCCGCGACGTCGGCTTCGTCGGCATGCTCGACGCCCGTGTTGACGTCGCCGAGGACATCGCCACGAGCACGGAGGCGGGCTTCGACACCGAACGCGTCCTCGCAGAGTTGTTGCGCGAGATGGGCTTCACCGCCCCGGGGCGTATCGGCGTCCGCGACGCGGTGGCTCTCGTCCGGGCCAGCGACGACGCGATCGCCGTTCTCGACGACAGGCAGATCGAGGTGGTGATCGAGAACTATCTCGCCTCGGAGCGGCTCACCGCGTCGGCGGACTACGGACGCTACGACGGGGACGTCTGGTTCGTCGATGCCACGCGCCTGGAGATGAATCTGCGGGGGGTGGCCTCGCAGGGGTGGCGAACGCACGTCGGCGGAGCGCTGCGGGTGGTCTCCGTCGGGTGCAGGCACTCCGAGCTGATGGACACCGAGGCGCTCGATACGTTCGCCCCCCTGCTGGTCGAGGAGCTCAGGCGTTGGCCAGATCCGCGACCGGCCGACCGTTGAGGGCGTTGGCCAGTTGCGGCGTCAGTACATCCAGCGCGTAGAGCAACGCGTCGGGGCCGCTGTAGGTCAGGGCGCCGCTGAGGTTGGACTCGAACGTCGTGTACAGCGTCCGACCGTCACGCACCACCCCCAACCGGGCGAACGCGGGCGACGTCAGCATCTGCGCTTCGGTCGCGCCGTTGACGAAGAGCACGTCGCGATCGAGCAGGTCGAGCCTCTCCTCACTCACGTCGCCGTCGACGTCCTGGGTCTGGAACCCCAGCGCGGTGAACAGCGCCCGCCGCGGATCCTTCTCGGGCAACAGGTAGTGACCGCCGCTTTCCGGGCCGAAGTCGACGACCAGGGTCTTGCCCTCGAACTCCGGATTCGCCTGGCGCGCCTCGGTGATTCTGCGCTTGACCTCGTCGACGAGCTGCTCGGCCAGCTCCCGCTTGCCCAGCGCCGTGCCGGTGGTGAGCAGTTGCACGTCCCACGGTGTCTCTTCGTCGGCATAGTCGCCCGACTGGATCACTGTGGGAGCGATCTGGGACAGCCGGTCGTAGGTCTGCCGATCGATCGTCTCGTAGATCGCGAAGATCAGATCGGGCTTCTGCGCGGCGATGGCCTCGAAGTCGATGGTGTCGGCTCCCCAGGTGGTGACCCCCTTACCGTCGGTCGCCGCCTTCACCCAGGGGTACCCGTTGTACTCCGTGAAGAACTCTCGCGTGCTGACCGGCACGACGCCGAGGGGCAGCACGAAGTCCTGATCGGTCCACCCGACCGTCACGACCCGTTGGGGGTCGGCCGGAACCCTCGTCTGCCCGAACTTGTGGGCGATCGTGACCGTGCCGGCCTGGCCGCTGGTCTGCTCCGCTCGGCAGCCGACGAGCGTGGCGGCGACGAGCAGGAGAACCGCTACGGCGGCAGCGGCAGAACGCCACGGGCTCCTCCGGTGGTGCAGCATCATGCGCGAATCCCTTCGTTTGGCAGCGCTGTCGCGCAAGGGCTTTGACGCGGCCGTTGTCGGCACCCCAAGCCCTTGCGCTTGAAATACAATAGGTTAGCCTTGGCTTAGTCACTCCACAACATCGACGATGCCGTCCTCGCGGCGCGCGGCACCGCCGCGCCGGACGGCAGGAGCCCAGGAGGCGGGATGCATCGAACACTGCTCGGGGGCAAGATCCACCGAGCCACCGTGACCCAGGCCGACCTGCACTACGTCGGCTCCGTGACCATCGATGCCGCGCTGATGTCGGCGGCGGGCATCCTCGAGGGCGAGCTGGTGCACGTGGTCGATGTCACCACCGGCGCCCGTCTGACCACCTACGCCATCACCGGCGCCCCGGGTACCGGCGTGATCGGGATCAACGGCGCTGCAGCACATCTCGTCTCGCCAGGCAACCTCGTGATCATCATGTCCTTCGTGATCGTCGATGAGGCCGAACGCGCGGCGCACCGCGCCAGGGTGGTCCACGTCGACGCCGACAACCGGATCGTCGCGCTCGGCGCCGACCCGTCACAGCCGGTGCCCGGCGCCGTCGACCAGTGGGCAGGAGCATGATGACCGCGCCCGACGCAGCGTCGACCAACGGACATCACCGCGTCCTCGACGTTCTGGGGGTGGGTTACGGGCCGTCCAATCTGGCGCTCGCCGTGGCGCTCCATGAACACAACCAGGGCGCGACAGTGCCGTTGAGCGCGGAATTCGTCGAACTCAAGCCCGAGTTCGGTTGGCACACCGGCATGTTGATCCCCGGTGCCACCATGCAGATATCGTTCCTCAAAGACCTCGTCACCCAGCGCAATCCGATGAGCGATTTCACGTTCCTGAACTATCTGACCGAACGCGGGCGGCTCACCGAGTTCATCAACTACAAGACCTTCTTCCCCACCCGGCTCGAGTTCCACGACTACCTGGCTTGGGCGGCCGACAAAGTGGCGGCCTCCGTCCGCTACGGATCGCGCGTCACGTCCATCCGCGACATCGACGGGCTCTTCCACGTGGAGGTGAGCGGGGAACGGCCGGCGACGGTGCGCGCGCGCAACGTCGTGATCGCCGGTGGGCTGGAGCCGCGTCTGCCGCCCGGCGTCGAGAAGTCGGCGCGCCAGATCCACAATCACCGTTTCCTCCATGACCTCGACCGCCTTCCGAGCCGTCGCCACAACCGGTTCGTCGTCGTGGGCGCCGGCCAGAGCGCGGCCGAGGTCTGCGCCTACCTGCACGACCTGCCGTCGGTCGAGGTGCACGGTGTGTTCGCGAAGTACGGGTACAGCCCCGCTGACGACAGCCCCTTCGCCAACCGGGTTTTCGATCCGGACGCGGTCGACGACTTCTACTCCGCCGACCCGCGGGTACGACGCCAACTGCTGAACTACCACCGCAGCACCAATTACTCCGCGGTCGACCTGCCGTTGATCGAGGATCTCTACGCGCGCGAGTACGCCGAGCGCGTCGCCGCGGACAGGAGGCTGTTCCTGCGGGGCGCATCGAGCATCTGCGCGACCACAGAAGACGATGATGGCGTCGAGGTCGACATCCTGCACCACCCCACCGGGGACATCGACCGTCTGGAGTGCGACGCCGTCATCTACGCGACCGGCTTCGCCCCCGCGTCGTTGCGGGGCATTCTGGGAGACCTGCACGCACGCGTGGTCGAGCAGGACGGTCACCCTACGGTGTCGCGCGACTACCGGCTCATCACCGATCCGCCGACAGCGGGATCCCTCTACATCCAGGGCAACACCGAGCACACCCACGGGCTCACCTCGTCACTGTTGTCGAACGTCGCGGTGCGCAGCGGTGAGATCGTCGCGTCGATCGACGCGGGCAGGTCGACGCCGCCGGTACCCCAGACCGTCGGCGCCGCCGGCTACTCGTAGTTGAGGTCGCTCACCCCGAACTCACGAGTCGAGAAGTCGATCTGCGCGGCGGGATTGGCGATCGCCGTCGTCATGGCGGAACCGAAGGCGCCCTGACCGTCGAACAGCGTCGCCGTGCCGACCGCGATGCCGTCGGCGGCGTGGTGGGAGTCGGCCTGGATGCCGATCCACTCGTCGACCGGAAGGCGGGACAGCGCCACCGTGAGGTCGCCGTTGATGTAGCCGACGCCCGCGGTGCCGAGATTGGTGACCAGACTGGTCGCCTCGGCCACCATCGCCGCACGCACGAACGGTGAATTGGCTTCCCCGTCGACGACGCGGATTCCGTCGTTGAAGAACCGCTTGCGGGAGTTGTTCTGATGACCGGCCGGTGATCGGGTCCAGCCCGCGGCGTCGCTGCCGACGAACGGCAGCACCGAGCCGTCCGGCGGGGGCGGCTCGGGAAAGCTGTTGTCCGAGTGCCACAGTCGGCCCGGGGGCGGCGCGGAGCGCCGGTACTGGACCAGCGTCGCCCGCGCGACGGCCCGGCCCTCCTGGACCACGTCGCATTGCGCGCTGTGCACGCGCCGGCCCGCGCGGATCACCGTGACCTCGAGGGTGGTGTGCACGTTGCGAGCCGCCCGGAACAGGTCGACGGTCAACCGGGCAGGGTGGAAATCGGTTGCTCCGCACTCGAGCTGGAGGTGCCGGGCGACCAGGCCGACGATCGCCGGGCCGTTGAGGTGATCGTCGCCCCAGTGACTCTGGGCGAACCGGGTCGGACGGAAGCCGTCGTCGACCACGGTGAAGTGCGCGGCGTCTGCCACTGGGGTGTCCCTCCGTGTGTGTGCGGTGCGCGAACGCGTCGACTGTCAGTCGGCGCGTTCAGCCTCCTCCTCGATGACCCGCTCGCCGGGGTCCTCCCGACGAATGGTGCGGCCGCGCAGGATGAATGCCGCCACGGCGAGGACGAGCACCACGCCGCCCAGCACGCCGATCTCCACCACGGCGCGGGCGAACTCCGGGCCCTTCGTGAGCAACGTGGCCGCCTCGACGGAGAGCACCACGATCTCCTTGATGCCGGCCAGCATGCCGACGATCAGGAAGGGTTCCACGACGATCTCGTGGGAGCGCAGCGACGTCCGCACCGCATAGAGCAGTTCGACGAAGATGAAGATCAGCAGGAGGCCGTCGAGGATCTCGAGCATGATCGTGTTCGCCGGCGTGCTGCGCAGCCGCAGCATGGTGTTGAACTGGCTGACCAGCAGAGCGCCGGAGCCCACGACCAGCATCACCGCGATGGCCCAGTAGATGACGTCCTCGAGCGCGCTCAGGATCCGGTCGGCGAGACGCTGACGTTCCTCCTGCCCCTGCTCGGACTGTTTCGCCATGGCCGGCGCGTCAGCGGTTGAGCTGCCAGATGCGCGTCGACAGCACCGTCGCGAAGGTGCACCACAGCGGGTAGGCCGACAGTGCCGCTCCCGCAGCGGGATTCACCGCCGCGGCGCGCCTCGCCAGGTCGGCGCTGCTGACCGCCAGCGCGCCGGCCACCACCGAGGCGGGGCCCAGCCGGCGCCGGTTGAAGAAGATCCAGCTCCAGCCGGCGTTGAGCGCCAGGTTCGCGGCCAGCGCCCGGGTGTAGGCCTGCGCCTGCGCGGTCTCACCGCGGTCGTTGAGGGTGTCGATCGTCGATGCGGACACGACCGCGATGTCGGTGTAGAGGATGTTCCACGCGATCGGGAAGGCCTGCTTCGGCGGCTGGAAGCCCGGCTTCTCGAGCCGCCGGTACCACGGCGACTGGACGGCGGGCGCGGTCGCCAGTCCACCGAGCGCGGCGGCGGTGAACGCGGCCCCGGCGGTCTTGGCGAGAGTGAGCAGGCGCATCGGTGAACCCTTTCCGCCGACGGGTCTGGGCCGCCGGACCCGTTCAGTCTGCCGTGCCCGACCCCGCGCGGGGAACCGGCTCGCCCCGGCGCAGTGGCCACGGTGTTGCGATGATTCCCGTGTGACCGACTCCGACGGGACTGTCCCGACCGACCCAGCGACCCATACCCCCGACGGCCGACCACGTGCACGGGGTCTCGGCATCGAGTTCGACGGAACGCCAGGACCGCTCAACGCGCTGACCGACGTCGCCGGCGTCGAGGTCGGGGTGACGACGCTGATCGACGGCGACGGTCCCCTCGTCGTGGGGCGAGGGCCGGTCCGCACCGGGGTCACCGCGATCCTGCCCCGCGGAAGGGCCGGTGTCGGTGCGCCGTGCGCGGCGGGCTGGTACTCGCTCAACGGCAACGGCGAGATGACCGGCACCACCTGGATCGACGAGATCGGCGCCTTCACCCTGCCGGTGGTGCTGTCGAACACCCACGCCATCGGCGCCTGCCACACCGGCGTGGTGCGCTGGGTGAACACGGTCGCGCCCCGGCTGGCCCGGCAATGGCTGCTCCCGGTGTGCACCGAGACCTGGGACGGCTACCTCAACGACATCAACGGCGAGCACGTCCGCCCCGAGCATGTCGAGGCGGCGCTCGACGCGGCGGCCGGCGGACCCGTCGCCGAGGGTTCCGTCGGCGGCGGCACCGGAATGAACTGCTACGACTTCAAGGGCGGCAACGGCACCGCGTCGCGCCGCGTCCCCTTCGGCACGCGCACCTTCACTGTCGCCGCGTTCGTCCAGGCGAACTTCGGGTCGCGGGCCGAACTGACCGTCGCGGGGCGCCGCGTCGGTGCCCACCTGCTCGACGACAATCCGCTCGACGGCGACTGGTTCGCCCGGGACCTGTCCGGTGCGCCGCCGGGGGCGGGCTCGGTGGTCGCGGTCATCGCCACCGACGCTCCGCTGTTGCCTGGACAGTGCGAAGCGCTGGCGCGGCGGGTGCCGCTCGGGCTGGCCCGCACCGGGACCACGGGCAGCCACTTCTCCGGTGACATCTTCCTGGCGTTCTCCACCGCGGACGTCCCCGCGTTGGAGAGCGCGTTCCCGCTCGGCCCCGTTGGTGCGGACGAACTCGGCTCGATCAGCTTCGTGCCGTGGGGCCGGATGGACCCGCTGTACGCCGCGGTCGTGCAGAGCGTGGAGGAGGCCGTCCTCAACGCGCTGATCGTCAACGACGACATGACCGGCCGCGACGGCCACCGCTCGCCGCGCCTGCCCCTCGACCGGTTGGCGGCGCTGCTGGGCGGGACGCCATAATCGAACCGAATCATCAAGATGGGCTAACGATCGGAGCCGGCGTGGCAGTGAAGCAGCCCCGCCTTCTGGTCGTCGGCCTCAGCGTGGTGGTGCTCACCGTCGCGGTGCTGCAGACGGCGGTCGTGCCGGTGCTCGGCGTCATCGCCGACCAGCTCGGCGCATCGACGGTCGCGGTCAGTTGGGCGGTGACCGCGAACCTCCTCGCCGCGGCGGCAGCCACCCCGCTGATCGGCAGGCTGGCCGACCTGCACCGCAAGAAGCGCGTCCTCCTGACGGTGCTCGCCGTGGTGCTGGCCGGGTCGCTGCTGGCGGCGACGACGGCGTCGCTGCCGCTGCTGATCGTGGCGCGGGTGCTGCAGGCGGCGTCGTTCGCGCTGTACCCGATCAGTATCGCGATCCTGCGCGAGGAGCTGCCCGAGGACCGGATGAGCTCGGCGATGGCGGTGCTCTCCGGCACGCTGGGCTTCGGCGGCGGAACCGGTCTGGTCGTGGTGGGGCTGCTGATGAGCGGGGACGCCGGGTATCACCGGGTGTTCTGGCTGACCACCGGCTTCACCGTGCTGGTCATCGCGATCGTGGTGGCCGTCGTCCCGAACCGGCCGCGCTCCGCGGCCGGATCGATCGACTGGCTCGGCGCGCTCGGCCTGGCGGCCGGGTTGTCGGCGGTTCTGCTGTCGATCACCCAGGGACATTCGTGGGGCTGGGCCTCGCCGCGGACCGTGGCCAGCCTCGGCGGGGGCCTCGCGATCCTGGTCTGTTGGTGGGTATGGGAACGCCGCGCCGCCCAGCCGCTGGTGTCCACCGCGATGCTGGCCCGCCGGTCGATGCTGTTCACCAACATCGCCACGGTGTTCGTCGGCATGGGCCTGTACTTCGCGTTCCTCGGCCTGACCCAGTTCGTCCAGATGCCGCGCGACCCCGCCGATCCGGACGGCTACGGCTTCGGCGCGACGGTGCTGCAGGCCTCGGTGGTGTATCTGTTGCCCGGCGCCCTCACCGGGTTCGTCATCGCGCTCGTCAGCGGGCGCTTCATCGACCGCTTCGGCGCCCGGCCGGTCCTCGTCGTCGCCGCGCTGGCCGGAATCGTCGGTTTCACGCTCGCGGCCTTCGTGCACTCCGCGCCCTGGCAGGTGATCACCGCCAGCGTGCTGGCCAACGCGTACATCAGCCTCGGCTACGGCGCGCTACCCGCGCTGGTCGTCGGAGACAGTGACGCGGGCGAGACCGGCGTGGCCACCGGCATGAACGCCATCGCCAGGACCGTCGGCAGCTCCACCGCGGCGGCCGTGGTGGCCGTGCTCCTCGGGCGCACGGGCGCCGCCGGCGTGCCGATGGAGAGCAGCTTCGTCGCGATCTTCCTCGCGGGGGCGGCGACGGCGTTCCTCGCGATGGTGCTGATCGCCCTGTCCCGGCCACGGGCCGGCCGCGTCCCGGAATCCGAGGAGGCGCGCTACGAATCGCGCGCGATGAACCACGAGTGGGGCTGACCGACGACGATCAAGCGGCGAGGCACGAGCCGCGTTGAGGAGTCGGTCCAATGGGGCTAGACCCGACGACGATCAAGCGGCGAGGCACGAGCCGCGTTGAGGAGTCGGTCCAACGGGGCTAGACCGACGACGATCAAGCGGCGAGGCACGAGCCGCGTTGAGGAGTCGGTCCAATGGGGCTAGACCGGCGACGCAGGTCGAGCAGGTCAGCTCAGTTCGGCGAGGTTGCACACCGACCGGCGCACGTCGCCTTTGATCACCCGGGCCACCACCGCACCGACCGGGGTGCTCAGCAGGCCGCCGGACAGGTCGGCGACCACGCGGAACCGTGAGCCCTGGGCGTCGGCGCGACCGTCGGGTTCGACCTGCAGCGTCAGCGCGATGCACACTCCGCCGCGCCCGTTGCCGAGCAGCTCGATTTCCTTGGGTTCGTCGTAGCGGGTAACCCGCCAGTGGATGATGTTGCGGAAGCCCTTGACCTTGATCAGCGACGACACCTGCGTGTCGACGTCGATCTCGTCGGGCACCGGGCTCTTCCAGCCGCCGAAGATCGTCAACCATTCGTCGAACCGGCCCAGGTTCGACGCCAGCGACCATGCGCGCTCGGGGCTCAGGGAAGAGGTCACTGCTACGTCGACTGCCGCCATGCCCTTCCACTACCCCGCCGGCTCGGATCGGTAAACGACGACATCGGTAAACGACGACGAAGCCCACAGATCGGCGGCAGACTTGTACACAATGCGAAACGCACCAGCCGACCGGGCTCCGGCCAGGCCAGGGTGAGCCGCGTCCATTCGACCGATTTCTCGCGGATTCGCGCCTTCGATCACCGGTTCGGCGAAGGATTCCATTGTCGGAATGTAAATTCGTTGCGGAATCGCTTGCGAAGGGCCGCGTGATGGGCGAAGGTTAACGACGGCCACGACGGCCGACGTTCGAGGAGGATCCGCCCTGACCGGCACACACACCACCGCTGCAGACCAGACTTCCGGTTCGCAGGGACACGAGACCGCACGAGCCAAGGGCGGCCCCGTCATCGAGATCGACCATGTCACGAAGCGCTTCGGGGACTACGTCGCCGTCGCCGACGCCGACTTCACCATCGCCCAGGGCGAGTTCTTCTCGATGCTCGGCCCGTCCGGGTGCGGGAAGACGACCACCCTGCGCATGATCGCGGGCTTCGAGACGCCGACCGAAGGGGCGATCCGCCTCGAGGGCCGCGACGTGTCGAAGACGCCGCCGAACAAGCGCAACGTCAACACCGTGTTCCAGCACTACGCGCTGTTCCCGCACATGACGGTGTGGGACAACGTCGCCTACGGGCCGCGCAGCGCGAAGAAGGACAAGGGCGAGGTCCGCAAGCGCGTCGACGAGCTGCTTGAGATCGTGCGACTGACCGACTTCGCCGAGCGCAAACCCGCGCAGCTGTCCGGCGGGCAGCAGCAGCGCGTCGCGCTGGCCCGGGCGCTGGTGAACTACCCCAGCGCGCTGCTGCTCGACGAACCGCTGGGAGCGCTGGACCTCAAGCTGCGCCACGCCATGCAGTTCGAACTCAAGCGCATCCAGCGCGAGGTCGGGATCACGTTCATCTACGTGACCCACGACCAGGAGGAGGCGCTGACGATGAGTGACCGCATCGCGGTCATGAACGCCGGCAACGTCGACCAGATCGGCAGCCCGACCGAGATCTACGACCGTCCGGCGACGGTGTTCGTGGCCAGCTTCATCGGGCAGGCCAACCTGTGGGCCGGCCGCCAGACCGGTCGGGTCAACCGCGAGTACGTCGAGGTCGAGGTGCTCGGTTCCACGCTCAAGGCGCGCCCGGGTGAGACCACGATCGAATCCGGTGGGCACGCGACGCTGATGGTGCGTCCCGAGCGCGTTCGGGTGTCGATGGATGCTCCCACCGGCGACGTCGCCGCGGTGCGCGCAACCGTGAAGGACCTGACCTTCCAGGGCCCGGTGCTCCGGGTCTCGCTGGCCGCCCCCGACGATTCCACGGTGATCGCCCACGTCGGCCCCGAGCAGGACCTGCCGATGCTGCGCCCCGGCGATCAGGTTTATGTGGGCTGGGCCCCCGACGCCTCGCTGGTGTTGCCCGGCGACGACATCCCCACCACCGAGGATCTCGAGGAGATGCTCGACGACTCGTAGCTCGTCCCCTCGGGCCGACGACGCCCACGCGACCCCATTCCCCCTCTTTGGAGCCGACGAAAGGCACCCTCGCCATGTCCCGTGAGATCGACCCCCACCTCCTCGCCCACCTGACCGCCAGCCGCACCTCGCGCCGCCGCTTCCTCGGCGGAAGCGCCGCGGCGGCTGCGGCCCTCGGCCTGGGTTCGTCCGTCCTGGCCGCCTGCGGTGGATCGGACAGCAACACCGCGAGCTCGAGCAGCCAGGACAGCGGTCCGGCCAGTGGCACCCTGCGCATCTCGAACTGGCCGCTGTACATGGCCGACGGATTCGTCGCCGCCTTCCAGACGGCCTCGGGCATCACCGTCGATTACAAGGAAGACCTCAACGACAACGAGCAGTGGTTCGCCAAGGTCAAGGAGCCGCTGTCGCGCAAGCAGGACATCGGCGCCGATCTGGCGGTGCCGACGTCGTTCATGGCGGTGCGCCTGCACCAGCTCGGCTGGCTCAACGACATCAGCGACGAGGGCGTGCCGAACAAGAAGAACATCCGCCCCGATCTGCTCGAGGCGAGCGTCGACCCGGGCCGCAAGTTCACCGCCCCCTACATGTCCGGGCTCGTCGGGCTGGCCTACAACCGGGCGGCCACCGGCCGGGACATCAAGAGCATCAACGATCTGTGGGATCCCGCGTTCAAGGGCCGGGTCAGCCTGTTCTCCGACGCTCAGGACGGCCTCGGCATGATCATGCTGTCCCAGGGCAACTCACCGGAGAACCCGACCACCGAGAGCGTGCAGAAGGCTGTCGACCTGGTGCGGGAGCAGAACGATAAGGGCCAGATCCGCCGGTTCACCGGCAACGACTACGCCGACGACCTCGCCGCCGGCAATATCGCGGTGGCACAGGCGTATTCGGGTGACGTGGTGCAGCTGCAGGCCGACAACCCCGATCTGCAGTTCGTGGTCCCCGAGTCGGGCGCGACCACGTTCGTCGACACCATGGTGATCCCCTACACCACGCAGAACCAGAAGGCCGCCGAGGCGTGGATCAACTACGTCTACGACCGGGCGAACTACGCGAAGCTGGTGGCGTTCGTGCAGTACGTGCCGGTGCTCTCGGACATGACCGAGGAACTGGAGAAGGTGGATCCGGCCGCGGCCAAGAACCCGCTGATCAACCCGTCCAAGGAGACGCTGGCCAACTCCAAGGGCTGGGCCGCGCTGACCGACGAGCAGACGCAGGAGTACAACACCGCGTACGCCGCCGTCACCGGTGGCTGACCGATGGCCGGTGTAGCCAGTAGCAGCAGGCAGCGGAGCAAGATCGCTCCGTACCTCATGGTGCTGCCCGCGCTCGTGTACCTCGCGGTGTTCTTCGTCGTCCCGTTCTTCTCGCTGGCACAAACCTCGCTGTCGTCGACGGGCGGATCGGTGTTCATGCCGACGCTGGAATTCAACTGGGACTTCGGCAATTTCAGCGACGCCTTCGTGCTCTACAAGGATCAGATCTTCCGGTCGTTCGGCTACGCGTTCACCGCGACGATCCTGTGCCTGCTGTTGGCGTTCCCGCTGGCGTACGTGATCGCGTTCAAGGCGGGCAGGTACAAGAACCTGATCCTCGGATTGGTGATCCTGCCGTTCTTCGTGACGTTCCTGATCCGCACCATCGCGTGGAAGACGATCCTCGCCGACGAGGGTTGGGTGGTCAGCGCGCTGGGTTCGATCGGACTGCTCCCCAGTGAAGGACGGCTGCTGTCGACCAGCTGGGCGGTGATCGGCGGCCTGACCTACAACTGGATCATCTTCATGATCCTGCCGCTGTACGTGAGCCTGGAGAAGATCGACCCACGGCTGCTCGAAGCGTCGAAAGACCTGTACTCCAGCGCCGGACGCAGCTTCGGGAAGGTCATCCTGCCGCTGTCGATGCCGGGTGTGCTGGCGGGCAGCATGCTGGTGTTCATCCCGTCGGTCGGTGACTTCATCAACGCCGACTACCTGGGCAGCACGCAGACGACGATGATCGGCAACGTGATCCAGAAACAGTTCCTCGTCGTCAAGGACTACCCGGCGGCCGCGGCGTTGAGCCTCGGACTGATGGTGCTGATCCTCGTCGGGGTGCTGCTCTACACGAGGGCACTGGGAACGGAGGACCTGGTATGACGACCCAGGCCGGTGCGGCGGTGGCCACCGCCGCTCAACAACCGCCCACGCCGAAAACAGTGAAGGCACGCCGCAATTGGGGCGATCTGCTGCTGCGGGTGGTGGCTGGGCTGGTGCTGCTCTACCTGTTCCTGCCGATCTTCGTGATCATCCTGTTCTCGTTCAACAACCCGTCGGGCAAGTTCAACTACAGCTGGCAGGGCTTCACGTTGAACAACTGGGCGCACCCGTTCAAGTACCCGCCGCTGACCGAGGCGCTCAAGCTCAGCCTCAACGTGGCTGCGGTGTCGACGGCCGTCGCGCTCGTGCTCGGCACGCTGGTCGCGATCGCCCTGGTGCGCCAGCGCTGGCGCGGCCAGGGCGCGGTCGACACGTTCCTGGTGCTGCCGCTGACCGCCCCCGAGGTGGTGATGGGCGCAGCCCTGCTGACCCTGTTCCTCGACCTGGGCTGGGCGGCCGGATACACCACGATCCTGCTGTCCCACATCGCCTTCGAGGTCAGCTTCATCGCGATGACCGTACGGGCGCGGGTGCGCGGCTTCGACTGGACGCTCGAGGATGCGTCGCTCGATCTGGGCGCCGGCCCGGCGCGCACCTTCTTCAAGGTGACCCTGCCGCTGATCGTGCCCGGCATCATCGCCGCCGCGATGCTGTCCTTTGCGCTGTCGCTCGACGACTTCATCATCACGTACTTCGTCAGCGGCTCGACCGTGACCTATCCGCTGTACGTGAACGCAGCGGTCAAGGCCGCGGTGCCTCCGCAGATCAACGTGCTCGCCACCGCGATCCTGCTGATCAGCCTGGCGCTGCTGGCGATCGGAACGCTGTACCGGCGCAAGCGGATCGACGTCTGAGTCAGTTCTCGAGGCGCACCCGCACCGTCACGCGGCCGCGGTCGTCACGCTCGGCGACCGCGTGCCCGGTGCGGTCCGCGCCGCCGAAGTCGGTCAGCGTCAGCGGTCCCCCGGCGCCGGTGAAGTTGCGCCACCACGTCTTCTGATCCGGCGCCATCACCCGGATCACGACGTCGTTCCCGGACCGCTGATAGTTCACCGGGGTCTCGAACGTCTGCTGCGAACGCCTGCCGGTGTAGCGGATCACCACCATGCTGCGTCGCACCAGCGGACCGAGCACCGGCGCGTGGATGAGACGCGCCGCACCGGCGTTGACGAAGCCCACCACGGGTGAGCCGAAGATTCCTCTGCCCATGGATGCCACGGTAGTTGGTCAGCCCACGTCGAGCGGGACGGGTGCGGTGCGGGCGCCGGTGCGTGCCGCGCCGACCCCGGCCGCGACCACGAACGCGATGCCGAACACCCCGAGCGGTCCAGGCACCTGGTGCAGGATCAGCAGTCCGACGAGCATCGCGAGCGCCGGTTCCAGGCTCATCAGGGTGCCGAACGCCGCGGTGGTGAGCCGCCGCAGCGCGAGCAGTTCCAGAGCGAAGGGCACCACCGGAAGCAGGACGGCCAGCCCGAGTCCGAGCAGCAGGATCTCGGGGCTCATCCTGGGGATCACGGCGGGGCCGACGACAGCGGTGGCGAACAGCGCCGCGACCGGCATCGACACCGCCAGCCCCGCCATTCCGGCGACCTGGTCGCCCACCTTCTGGGTGAGCAGGATGTACCCGCCCCAGCACACCGCGGAGCCGAGGGCGTAGGCAACACCGATCTGATCCACCGCGCCGCTCCAGGGTTCGGTCAACAGCACCACACCGACTGCCGCGAGACCGGGCCACAGCAGCCGGCCACGGCCGTGGCCCCGGGCGATCGCGACCGACAGCGGGCCGAGGAACTCAAGCGCGCTGGCCGTCCCCAGCGGGATGCGGTCGACCGCGGCCATGAACAGCAGGGTGATGCCCGCGGTGACGATGCCGAGGACCACGCACGTCAGGAAGGAACGGCCGGTGAAGGCCGTCCATCGCGGCCGAACCAGGATGAGCAGCAGCACACCGGCCCACATCAGTCGCAGCCATGCGACCCCCTCGACGCCGATGTCGTCGATCAGCGTGACGGCGAGCGCCAGGCCCAACTGCACGCACGCCATCGCGCCGACCGCCATCACGGCGCCGGTGCGTGCTTGATCCGATGTCACCCCTGCATTCAACGGGACACCGACCGTTGCGGTCCACGCGATTTCGGCGGACATACCGTTCGGGAAATACGAACGGTGGGTCGCGTCAGCCGACCGGTGTGAACTCGAGATGCAGCTGCTTGAGTCCGCGCAGCAGGAAGGTCGATTCGTAGTCGTAGTGACGGCTTCCCGGCGCGCCGTGCTCGGCCGCGTCGATGCCGAACTCCGTCGTCCGGTCGAGCAGCCGATGGAGGGTGACCCGTCCCTCGACGCGGGCCAACGGGGCCCCGGCACAGGTGTGGATCCCGCGGCCGAAGGCGATGTGCTCGCGGACGTTCGGGCGGTCGAGGCGGAACTCGTGGGGCTGCTCGAACTTGCGCGGATCCCGGTTGGCCGCGCCGAGGCACAGCATCATCACCGTGCCGGCGGGGATGGGCACGCCGCCCAGCGTCGTGGTCCGCCGCGCGAGCCGGAAGTCGACCTTGGTGGGGCTCTCCATCCGCAGCGTCTCCTCCAGGAACGGCGGGATCAGATCGCGGTCCGAGCGCAGCAGTGCCTGCAGGTCCGGCCGGTCGCCCAGGATCCGCACCGCCGCGCTGAGCAGCTTGGTCACCGTCTCCTGACCCGCCGCGAACAGAAAGGTCGCCGGCCGCACCACCTCGAGCAGAGCGGGTGTCGAGCCGTCGGGATAGGTGGCCTCGGCCAGTCCGCTCAGGACGTCGTCGCGAGGCCTGGCCCGGCGGTCGGCGATGTAGCCGCTGAACAGGTCGTCGAGGTACTGCAGCGGATTGCTGCCCACCGGCTCGTGATCCAGCGCGCCCACCCGCGAGCCCGGCGCGTGGCCCGCCCCCAGGTTGCTGCGCAGTTGAGGGCGGTCCTGCTCGGGCACGCCGAGCAGGTCGGCGATGGCCAACGTGGCGAACGGCTTGGCGTATTCGGCGAGGAACTCGCAGCGGCCGTTGGCGATGAACTCGTCGAGCTGCCGGTCGGCCAGCTGCCAGATGTAGTCCTCGTTCTCCTTGAGCCGCCGCGGCGTCAACAGCCGCCCGAGAAGCGAGCGCGCCTTCCCATGCTCGGGCGGATCCATCACCACCATGTGCTCGAAGATCGGGAACTCGTGACGGTGCGCCTCGATCTGCTCCCCGATGTCGTCACCGGAGGGGGTGAACGGCAGCGGCGGGAACGGGCCGCCGATCGCGTTGACGGCCGAGAAGCTCGCGACATCCTTGAACGCCGCCTGCACTTCGGCGTAGCCGGTGACCGCGACGACCCCGTAGTGGGGCTCACGGAACACCGGGCCGCGGCTGCGCAGCTGATCCCAGTAGTCGTAGGGGTCCTGCGCCACCGCGGCGTCGGAGAAGTAGTCGCGCTCGGCGAGATCGTTCATGGATCGGCGGACCTTCCCCGTCGTTTCTGATCGATCGATCAAACTGTTAGGATGCGCCATGCCTACCATGCGGCCGACGCGCCGGTCAAGCACGTCGCCGCGGGCCACCACCGACGGCGGCGCCCGCGGCCGGTTGATCGAGGCCACCGCCAAGATCATGCGCGACGAGGGGTACGCGGCCGCGACGTCGCGGCGGGTCGCCGCCGAGGCCGGCGTCAAACAGGCCCTCGTGTACTACTACTTCCCCACCATGGACGACCTCTTCGTCGAGGTGCTGCGATCCGGCGCGGAGGCGTCGTTGGAGCGCATGCGCGCTGCCCTGACCGACGAAGACCCTCTGCGCGCACTGTGGATCATCAACAGCGACAGCAGAATCAGCGTCCTGAACACCGAATTCATGGCCTTGGCCAACCACCGCAAGGCCATCCGCACCGAACTGAAGGCCTACGCCGAACGAGTGCGCGACATCGAGACCGCCGCGGTGACCGTGGCGCTGCGCACCCGCGGGATCGACCTCGACGAGTATCCGCCCGTCGCGATCTCGATGTTGATCGCCCAGATCGCCCGCAGCATCTGCAACGAGGAGACGGTCGGGGTCAGCGCCGGCCACACCGCCCTCCGCGACCTGGTCGAGCGTCACCTCGACCGACTGGCCGCGCCGCCGGCCTCTTGACAGACGCGCCCACCCCTGCCACTGTGCTGATCGATCGATAAATTCAGACGGTGCGCGCGGCACCGGGATCGAGGTGGTCATGGCGGGTCGGGTCGAGGGCAAGGTCGCGGTGATCACCGGCGCGGCACGGGGTCAGGGGCGCAGCCACGCCATCCGGCTGGCCGAGGAAGGCGCCGACATCATCGCCGTCGACGTGTGCGGCCCGGTCAGCGAGGACAGTCAGATCGAACCGGCCACCCCCGACGACCTCGCCCTGACCGCGGACCTGGTGAAGGGCCGCAACCGGCGCATCGTCACCGCCGAGGTCGACGTGCGTGATTACGCGTCGCTGGCGGCGGCCGTCGACAGCGGCGTCGAGCAACTCGGCCGTCTCGACATCGTGGTCGCCAACGCCGGCATCGGCAACGGCGGGCAGACCCTCGACAGGACCAGCGAGGCCGACTGGACCGACATGATCGACGTCAACCTGACCGGCGTGTGGAAGACCGTCAAAGCGGCTGTCCCGCACCTGATCTCCGGCGGCCGCGGCGGATCGGTCATCCTCACCAGTTCGGTGGGCGGCCTCAAGGCCTACCCGCACACCGGCCACTACATCGCCGCCAAGCACGGCGTCATCGGACTGATGCGCACGTTCGCCGTCGAACTCGGCCAGCACTTCATCCGCGTCAACGCCGTGTGCCCCACGAACGTCGACACCCCGATGTTCATGAACGACGGGACGATGAAACTGTTCCGGCCCGACCTGGACAGCCCGGGACCCGACGACCTGAAGGTCGCCGCGCAGTTCATGCACGTGCTGCCCGTCGGCTGGGTCGAACCCGTCGACATCAGCAACGCGGTGCTGTTCCTGGCCTCCGACGAGGCCCGCTACATCACCGGGCTGCCGGTGACCGTGGACGCCGGGAGCATGCTCAAATAGATTCGCCCACAATGGCGCTCGGTCAGGTCTCGGTGCTGAGCACCTTGTCGACGAAGGCGTGCACCGTCCGGCGCAACTCCTCGACCTGCTGAGCACGGATCGCCTCGACATCGGTGCCCCGGTGGTACGCGGGCGGAAGCTGCCGCACGTTGCGCGAGCAGCCGAAGTTCGCGCAGATCAGCATGCCGAGCGTGTCGCCCTTGCGGCCTGCGGCACCACCGCGGCGGACCGTGTAGAGCACCGCCTCGTCGGCGAGGTTCACGTCGTTGCACCACGTGCACATGGCGCGTCCCCGCGGCGTGACGGCGGCCCGGTTGAGCAGCAGTGCCACCGGCCCGTCGGGTCGCTCGACCACGAGGTAGGCCCGGCGCGGGATCTTGGGATCGGCCCAGCCGTAGTACTCCCGTCTGCTGAAGTCGACGGCATCGAAGTCCGCGGCGAAGGTGACTTTCTTGACCTCGCTACGGGTGGCGCCGCGGAAGGCGCCGAGGATCTGGGGACGGGTGAAGGAATCCATGGGTGTGAGGCATCCTCGAGAGGGGGCGCATCACGGTGCGCCCGGGGTGAGTGAGGGTATGACGGCGCCGCCGGCCCGAGCGGGTCGGCGACGGGGCGCGGTCATCTGATGTCGGCGCGAGCGCCGACGACCTCCTCGACTCGGATGTTCACCCCGCCCATGGTAGCGAGCCGGGGCGCTCCCGGCGAGGCGATATCCGCTGCCGTCAGATCACGTTGTCCGGCAATGGTTTCCACTCGCCGGCGACCGACGCGCTCCAGCGCGGTGCGCGCCGTTCGAGGAACGCCGCCACACCTTCGCGGGCGTCGGCGCCGCCCATCACCCGGTGGTGCAGTTCGGTCTCGAGCCTCGCCACCTGACGTGCGGTGTACCCCTGGTTCATCGTGTCCCACAGCAGTCGCTTGCTCAACGCCGCGGACATCGGTGCGACGTTGACGGCGATGTCGCGGGCGATCGTCATCGCGGCGTCGAGGACGTCGGCGGCGGGCAGCGCCCGTACCGCGACACCGAGCGCGACGGCCTCGCGGCCGTCGAACCTCCGGCCGGTCAGCAGCAGGTCGGCGGCCACCGCGCCGCCCACCAGACGCGGCAGGGTCCAGTGCGCCATGCAGTCCGGGATGACGCCGCGACGGACCTGCGCCACAGCGTAAGTGGCGTCTTCGGCGACGACGCGGATGTCGGCCTGCAGCGCGATGGTCAACCCGATGCCGACGGCGTGACCGTTGAGCGCGGCGATCACCGGGGTGCGCAACTCGAACGCGGCCGGGTCGGTCGGCGACGCGGTGAACGTGTCCCCGGGCGCGTCGAAGGCGCCGCCGTCGGAGACGTCGGCACCCGCGCAGAACGCGTCGCCTGCGCCGGTCAGCACGATCGCGCGCACGGCGTCGTCGTCGTCGCACCGCCGGTAGGCCTCGTTGAGCAGCGCACCCATCTGCGGGGTGTAGGCGTTGCGCCGGTGCGGACGGTTGAGCGTCACCAGCGCGACCCCGTCGGTGACGGTGACGACGACGTCGGTCATGGCGGCGAACTTACCGCCGGCCCGACGCCCGGTTCAGCTGTTCGCGGGCGCCGACTCGTAGGAGCCGATGGCCTCGACCTTGCCTGCCGACGCGCTCTGCGGGTCGAACTCGTAGCCGAGCCACTCCCGGGCGAGCCGGCGGGCCAGTTCGATCCCGACGACCCGTTGTCCGAAGCACAGCACCTGGGCGTTGTTCGACAGCACCGAGCGTTCCACGGAGAAGCTGTCGTGGGCGGTGACCGCGCGGATACCGGGGACTTTGTTGGCGCTGATCGCGACGCCGAGCCCGGTCCCGCACACCAGCAGCGCGCGGTCGGCCTTGCCCTCGGCGATCATCCGCGCGGCCGCGACGGCGACGTGCGGATAGGCGGTGTTCTCGTCGGCGGTGACGCCGACATCGGTGACGTCGGCGACCCGGTCGTCACCGAGGAGATCGCTCTTGAGCGCCTCCTTGTACTCGAAGCCGGCGTCGTCACAACCGACGACGATGCGCAGACCTGCCATGGCGGGTCACTCCCCTTTCGAAGGTGTCGGGGTGGACGTGAAGGTGTCGGCGACCGTGCGCAGGCACATCGCCAGCGACGTGGCGCCCGCATCCGGCGTCCCGAGGCTCCGCTCCGCGAGCGGGCGGGCCCGGCCCACCTTGGGCCGCATGTCGGCGGTGGCCGCCGCAGCGTCGGCGGCGACGGCGGCGGCATCCCGCCACGCGTCCTGCCAGGACGCGCCGTCTGACACCCGGCGCTCGAGATCGTCGACGAACGGCAGCAGGGCGTCGAGCATGGTCTTGTCACCCGGCGCCGCACCACCGAGTGACACCAACGCGTCGTAGCCGTCCCGCATTCCGCCCGCCACCGTCTGACCGTCGGGCCGACCGGTGTCACCGAGCCGGGCGCCCAGCGCCGCCAGCAGAGCGCCCCACAGCACGCCGGAGGTGCCACCGGCCTTGGCCGCCCAGTCCTTGCCTGCCTCGGCCAGCACGGAGCCCTGACCACCACCGGCGGCGAGCGCGCGCTCAGCGGCCTCGCGGGCCGCCGCGGAGCCCTTGACCATGCCCCTGCCGTGATCCCCGTCTCCGGCGACGGCGTCGATGCGGCCCAGCTCGTCCTCCGCGTCGGCGAGCATGTCGGCCATCGCGGCGAGCGCCCGGGCGACCACCCGGGCGCCGCGGCGCCCCTCCTCGTCGGAGAGTTCGTCCAGCGCCGGCGACGACGCCCCGCTCTGCAACTCCTCGGCGGTGCGGCGTTCGCCGGGGGCGCCGGTGTCGGCGGTGGCGCCCTTGCGGTAGGCGGGCGTGTCCGCCGGCGCCGTCCAGTAACGCTCCAGCTCCTCGTCGAGCCACATCACCGTCAACGAACAGCCGGCCATGTCGAGGCTGGTGACGAGCTCACCCACCTCGGGTTCGACGATGTCGTAGCCGCGGTCGCGCAGCAGCGCCGCCACCGTGCCCCAGACCACGAACAGTTCCTCGTATTTGGTGCGGCCCAGCCCGTTGAGGATGACCGCGAGGCGGGTGGATTGCGCGTCGGGCCGGTCGGCGAGCACCCCGTCGACGAGGGTGCGCGCGAGGGCCTCGGCGGTGGGCATCGGCTCGTCGGCGACACCGGGCTCGCCGTGGATGCCCAGCCCCACCCCCATCGTGCCCTCCGGCACCGTGAACAGCGGATGGTCGGCACCGGGCATCGTGCACCCGTCGAACGCGACGCCCAGCGTGCGGGTCGCGGCGTTGGCCGCCTCGGCCACCCGCACCACACCGGCGAGGTCGAGGCCCTCCTCGGCGGCCGCGCTGGCGCACTTGAACACCGTAAAGTCGCCGGCGATCCCGCGCCGCTTCTCCTCTTCCCCGCGCGGGGCGCTGGCGATGTCGTCGGTGACGGCGAAGTAGTGCGCGTCGATGCCCTCACCGCGCAGCTGCGTCACCGCGAGCCCGAAGTTCATCACGTCGCCGGCGTAGTTGCCGGTGGTGAGCAGCACGCCGGCGTCTCCGTGCGCGGCGCGGGCCACCGACGCCGCCTCCTCGGCCGACGGCGAGGTGAAGATGTTGCCGACGACGGCGCCGTCGGCGAAGCCGGGACCGACCGTCCCGCAGAACGCCGGGTAGTGCCCCGATCCGCCGCCGATCACGACGGCCACCTTGCCGGGCCGGGTCCGATGCGCCCGCACGACGCCGCCGGGCACTCCGGCGACGTAGCGCGCGTTGGCGTCGAGGAACCCGACGAGCATGTCCTCGGTGAAACGGGCCGGATCGTTGTACAGCTTGGTCATCGAAGGCGCTCCCCGGAGTCGGTGTCGAACAGGTATACCCGCTCCGCCGCGGCGGTCACCGTGACCTGTTGTTCCGGCTCGTAGCTCTGCTCGGCCGGCGTCTGCACCACGATGCCCTCCTCGATGCCCGCCACCGTGCTGGTGGCCAGGCCGAACTCGAGAAGATGCTCGAAGTAGGCGATCGTCGCCTCGACGCCGTTGCCGCCCCGGGCGCTCAGCGCGCAGTCCTGCGGCCGGATCCCGACCGTGACATGCGTGCCGTCGGCCACGCCGGTCGCCGATGTCTCGAGAGAGCCTGCACCGGAACCGATCTCGACCCGGACCCGGCCGTTGTCGACGCGCGCCACCCCGGGCAGGACGTTGATCTGCGGTTCGCCGACGAACTCGGCGACGAACAGATTGGCCGGATCGTCGAACACCTCGTCGGGGGTGCCGAACTGCTGGACCACCCCGCCGTCCATGACGGCGAGCCGGTCGGCCAGCGACAGGGCCTCCACCTGGTCATGGGTGACGACGATCGTGGTGTAGCCGAATTCGCGCTGCAACACTTTCAGTTCGCGGCGCACGCGGTTGCGGGCCGACGCGTCGAGGTGGCTGAGCGGCTCGTCGAGCAACAGCACCGGCGGGTTGCGTACCAGGGCGCGCGCCAGGGCGACGCGCTGCTTCTGTCCGCTGGACAGCCCGGCCGGTCGCAGGTCGAGCAGATCGTTCATCTCCAGCCGGTCGCTGATCGAGGCGACCATCTTCTCGGCCCCCTTGACCTTGCGCGCCTTGAGCCCGTAGAGCAGGTTGTCCCGGACCGACAGCGGCGGGTACAGCGCGTAACTCTCGAATCCGACACCGATTCCGCGCTTGGCGGCCGGTAACTGGGAGATCTCCCGCTCGCCGATCTTGATCGAGCCGCTGGTCACCGTCTCCAGCCCCGCGATCATCCGCAGCGTGGTGGTCTTGCCGCAGCCCGACGGGCCGAGCAGCGCCACCAGCTCCCCCGGTTCGATGTCGAGGTTGATGCCCTTGACCGCGGTCACCTGGTCGCGTCCGCGGGACGCGTAGGTCTTCACCAGGTCGCGCAGCGTCAGGCTCTGCGCGGTCTGCTGTGCCGTCTTCTCCGTCGCGACGCTCACTGCACTGCCTCCAGGGTCTGGTCACTGAGCCGGCTGGTGTCTCCCTCGCCCGGCGTGAACACGTGGACGTCGGACTCGGCGATCCGCATCGTGACCGTGTCGCCCTCGCCGACGCCGTGCCGGCCCGAGGTCAGCGCGATCAACTGGGCGCCGCCCACGTCCACGGTGAGTTCGATGTTGCGGCCCAGGCGCTCGGCGAGCAGCACCCGTCCGCGCAGCGATCCCTCTCGGGACGTGACGTGGATGTCGGAGGGCCGCAGGCCCACCCGGACGCGGTCGCCGCGCCGGCACGGCACGCCGCCGGGCACCGGCACGTCCAGCGAGCCGTCCCCGAGCCGGATCCGGCCCTCGTCGACCACGCCGTCGAGCAGGTTGATCTCCGGCTGCCCGAGAGCGCGCGCGACGAACGTGTCGGCGGGCCTGCGCCAGATCTCCTCGGGGGTGCCGATCTGCATCAGCCGGCCTTCCCGCATCACCGCGATGCGGTCGCCGAGCGCCAGAGCCTCCTGGTAGTCGTGGGTCACGTAGATCGTCGTGGTGTTCGACATCGCGCCGAGTTGCTTGAGTTCGGCCCGCATCGCCGCGCGCAGCTTGGCGTCGAGGTGGCTCAGCGGCTCGTCGAGCAGATACACGTCGGCCGGGCGGACCAGCACGCGACCCAGCGCCACCCGCTGGCGCTGACCGTTCGACAGCTCCCTGGGCAGCCGGTTCTTCAGCTGGTTGATGCCCAGCGTGGTGGTGACCTGGTCGATCCGCGCGGCCTGGTCGGCATCCGAGTACTTGCCGGTGCGACCGGATTTCAGCGGGGACGCCAGGTTCTCGGCCACCGTCTTCTGTGGGTACAGCGCGTAGCTCTCGAACGCCATCGCGACGTTGCGGTGGTAGGGCTCGACCGTGGTCATGTCGACCCCGCCGATCGACACCGCTCCGGCGTCGACGTCGACCAGGCCGGCGATCGACTTGAGCGTCGTGGTCTTGCCGGCCCCGCTGGGGCCGAGGATCACGAAGAACTCGCCGTCGGCGACGTCGAGCGAGACGCCGTCGACCGCGGTGACGTTCTTGCCGTAGGTCTTGCGGATGTTGGTGACCGTTACCGTGGCCATCAGGCTTTCACCGCCCCGAATGACAGGCCCCGCACCAGGTATCGCTGAATGGTGAGCGCGAGGACGAGTGGTGGCAGCGCGGCGATCAGTGCCGCGGCCGCCGTGAGGTTGTAGTACGCCTGCCCGCCGCCGCCGAGGAACTTCGTGATGGCGACCGTCACCGTGCCGGCGTTGCTGTCGGCGAGGATGAGCGGGAAGACGTAGTTGTTCCAGGCGAAGATGAACGCCAGCAGCGCGGCCGCGGCGATGCCCGGACGCACGATCGGCAGCGCCACCATCAGGAAGGCGCGGCGGCGGGTGTAGCCGTCCAGCAGTGCCGCCTGCTCGAGATCCTCGGGCAGATCCTGGAAGTAGGACCGCAGGATCCACACCACCAGCGGCATCGTCACCAATTGCAGCACCCAGATCATCCCGACCTTGGTGTCGAACAGGCCGATCTGGTTGTAGATCACGAACAGCGGCACGATGACCATGAGCTCCGGGGCGAACCGGAACGACAGCATCTGGAACATCAGGTCGTTGCTGCCCTTGTACTGCCAGCGGCCGGCGGCGTAGGCCGCGGGGATGCCGATGACCAACGACACGATCACCGCCCCACCGCAGTTGAGCAGGCTGGTCAGCAGCGAGGCCTTGAAGTCGACGCTCGTCATCTGGGTGCCCTTGTCGGACACCACCGTCGCGAAGTTCGACCACGTCGGGCTGAACGAGAAGTAGGTGGTGGTCTGCTGCTCGGCGTTCTTGAGCGCCAGCATCAGCATCCAGAAGATCGGGAACAGCGAGAACACGAACCAGAGCACCAGCCCGACGTCGGCGGCGACGGCGCCGATGGACCAGCGGCGCTGGCCGGGCTGCAGTTCTGCGCGGGAGAGGTTCAGTGCCATGATCTTACGACTCCGCTCCGGCAGCGCGGCGCTGCGCTTTTCCGAGCACGCTCACCAGGTAGCGCGCGGTGATGAACACGATGATCCACAGCAGCAGCATGTAGGTGCTGCCGCGGGAGTAGTCCAGGTTGATGATCGAGTCCTCGAAGGCGCCGATCTGCAGGGTGCGGGTGGCCACACCCGGCCCACCGGCGGTCAGCACGAAGATGTGGTCGAACACCTTCAGGTTGTCCATGAACCGGAAGATCACCGCGACCAGGATGTAGGGCCACAGCATCGGCAGCATCAGCTTGCGGAACATGTAGAACCAGCTCGCGCCGTCGACGTCGGACGCCTCGAACGGCTCCTTGGGCAGCGACCGGATCCCGGCGAGCACCAGGATCGCGACGAACGGCGTGAAGATCCAGATATCGACCAGGATCACCGAGAACAGCGCGTTGCTCGCCGACAGCCAGTCGAACGTGTTACCCAGGCCGAGAACGTGATTGAGGATGCCGAACTGCGGGTTGAACATCAGCTTCCAGATCACGCCCGCGATCACCGGGGCGATCATCAGCGGCAGGATCAGGACCTTCTCGAAGATCTTGCCGATGATGCTGGACCGGTTGAGCAGCAGCGCCAGCCCGACGCCCAGCACGGTCTCGATCGCCGTGGCCGCGACCGCGAATATCGCGGTCACCTGGACGCTCTTCCAGAACACCTTGTCGCCGAGGACCGAGGCGAAGTTCTGGAACCAGACGAAGTGCGGATCCGGGTTCACCGCCGCGTAGTTGAGGAACGCGTAGTACGCGCCGACCACGAACGGATACAGGATGCCGATGACGATCACCAGGGCGGGGATCGACAGCAGATAGGGCCGCAGCCTGCGCCGCCACGCCGGCACCTCGGGGAGTTTGCGACCCCCGGCCGAGGCATCGGGCCGCGGCGACGTGGCGGTCGCCTTGGATGTCTGAGTGGTCATCGATGCCAGAGCTCCTAGAGATTGACCTTGGACGTGTTGGTCTTGGCGAGGCTGCGCAACCGCGAGGCGGCGTCCTCACCGCCGTAGATGTCCTGCAGCGCAACCGCCCAGTTCTGGGTGGTGTCGAAGAACTTCTTCTGCGGGGTGAACTGGATCCGCGACTGCCCGATGACCGTCTCGAACGCCTCCAGGTAACCGAACTGGTCGGCCGCGACCCGCTTGAACGTGGTGTCGAACACCGACTTGCGGACCGGGTCGGCGTACTTCCCGCCCTCGACGGCCTTGTTCATCGAGTCCTTGCCCGTCGCCCACTGGATGAACAGCCACGCCGGCAGCTTGTTACGGGAGTTGGCGCTCATCGCCCAACTCCACGTCCACAGGTTGGTCTTGTAGTTGCCGTCCGGGCCGGCCGGCCCGGCATACCAGGCGATGTTGCCGGCCTCCTTGCTCGCCCCCGGCTTGTTCTTCGGGTACGTGGCACTGTCGGCGTCGTACACCATCATCGCCTTGCCGTCACCGAGATCGCCGGTGGCATTGGGATAGTCGTAGGTCGTCCACGACGTCGGGCCCGCCTCGTGCTGCATCTGGATCCACTTCTTGGTGAAGTCGATCGCCTTGTCGCTGTCCATCTCGGCGATCAGATCCGACCCGTTCCACGTGTAGTCCACCGCGCCCTCACGGGTGTACTGGGTCATGAAGCCGGGATGGATGGTGGCCCAGGACTTCGAACCGCGGGTGGAGATGCCGTACCGGTTCTGCGAGCGGTCCGTCAGATCGACGGCGAGCTGGATGAAGTCGTCGAGATTGTCGGGCAGCTTCCTGATGCCCTTCTCGTCGAAGACCCGCTTGTTGTAGGCCACGACGTTGTTCTCGAAACCCCACGGGATGGCCCACTGCCCGCCGGTGCCCAGCGGGTTGCCCAGCGTGAAATCCCAACGGGTGGAGGTGCGCAACCCGTCGAAGATGTCTTCGAAGTCGTACTCGGCGTTGGTCGCCGAGCTGTTGCGCAGCCACGGGTCGAGGTCCTCGATCCAGCCCGGCGGCCCGTACTGCCAGATGAAGTACGCGCCCAGCATGAACGCGTCGTGCTTGCCCGAACCGCCCGCCAGCTCGGTGTTGAGCTTCGTGAAGTAGTCGGCTTCGGGAACCAGGTCGACGTTGACGTTGATGCCCGTCAGGTCGGTGAACTCCTTGAGCAGCGGCTGGTAGGAGACCTGGTAGGGATGCGGGGTCTGCAGGATGTTGATCGTCGAGCCCGCGGCCTTGCGCCAGTCGAATCCGCCGGTCACGGTGTCGGCGCCGTTGGGGGCGCTGGGTTTGCCGCCCACGCCGCACGAGCTGAGCACCGGCACGCTGGCCGCGGCGGCACCGGCCATGCCCAGTGCTGCCAGCATCTGCCGGCGCGAGAATTGCGGTCCGCCAGAAGCATTCGAGAAAAGACTCATCGGGTGTCCTTCGTTCAGGCGGGGATCAGGGAGACCTTGACCGATTCCTTGCCGCTGGCCACCAGGTCGAGACCCTTCTGGAACTCGGTCAGGGGAAGCTGGTGGGTGCAGATCTTGTCCATCGGCAGCACGCCGGACTCGATCATCCTGATCGCCGCCGGCCAGCAGTACGGGCCCAGGTGGGCGCCGAGGACGTCGAGTTCCTTGTCGTCGCTGATGATGCTCCAGTCGACGGTCACGTCGCTGCCGAAGACCCCGTATTCGACGTACCGGCCGAGCTTGCGGAGCAGATTGAGCCCCTGCGGAACCGCGGACGGATGCCCGGTCCCCTCGAGGTAGACGTCGGCGCCGTAGCCGCCGGTGAGATCCTTGACGATCGACACGGCGTCCTGCTCGGCGATGTTGATCGTGATGTCGGCGCCGCAGAGCTTGGCCAGTTCCAGCTTCTCGGGGGCCATGTCGAGCGCGATCACGTGCATCGGGTTCTTGGCGCGGGCGCCGGCCACCATGCCGAGGCCGATCGGACCGCAGCCGGCCACTACGACGACGTCTTCGAACATGATCTGCGCGCGTTCCACGGCGTGCAACGAGCACGACAGCGGCTCGGCGAACGCGGCGTGCTGCGGGGCCACGTCGGCGGACACCTTGTGCACCAGTGCTTCTGCCGGATACACCATGTAGCTGGCCATCGCGCCCGGCGTGCGCCGCTTGAAGCCGTAGAGGTCGTGCGGCTGACACATGTGGTACTGGCCGCGCTTGCAGAACCGGCACTCCCAGCACGGCACGATCTGCTCGGAGACCACCCGGTCACCGACCGCGATGCCCCACCGCTGCGCCGCCGCGTCGTCGAGATCGACCACCCGGCCGACGAATTCGTGGCCGGGAATGACCATGGTCTCGGCCCAGGCGGGACGGTTCTCGTCGCCCCAGAACTTGGCCGCACCGTGATAGCACTTGAGGTCGCTCGCGCAGATGCCGACCGCCTCGACCTTGATCAGTGCTTCACCCGGACCGCGCTGGGGGACGGCGACCTCCTCGAGCCGGTAGTCGTGGGGCCCGTGGCAGACGACTGCCTGCATCTTCTCGGGAATCTGAGCGGCCATCGCGTGTTCCTCCCTCTGTGTTCGCAGTCACAGTAGCGAAGGCGGTGCACATCTGTCCAGAACGGATATTCAGTGAAATTCTTTCCCGAGCAGGCGTTCGGTGTCATACTTTGCCCATGCCCAGGTCGGCCGCGCTCACCCCCTCTTCCGCGAAGCAGGTTGGTGCCGCGCCCGAGCCCGAGAGCAGCCATTTCTCGGCCACCCTGCTGTACACCGCGGCGCGGCTGTACTACGAGGACGACGCGACGCAGGCCGAGATCGCCCAGCAGCTGGGCACCAGCCGGGCAACGGTGAGCCGGCTGCTGGCCGAGGCCAAGCGTCAGGGCATCGTGCGCATCGAGGTGGTGCCCCCGGCCGACGCCGGACCCACCGAACTGGCCGACCGGCTGGCCCGGGCGCTGAACCTGAACACCGTGTACCTGTCTCCCCCGCTGCCCGCGCCGGGCCCGGGCCGCAGCGTCGTGGACATCATGGGCCGGGTGCTCGCCCCCGCCGCCGCTCGCGCGCTCGGCGAGGCCGGTCTGCTGCCGGGCGACGTGCTGCTGGTGTCGTCGGGGCGCACGGTCTACGAGTTGGCCCAGCACGAACTCACCCCGCTGCCCGGCGTGGTGGTCACGCCCACCGTCGGCGGCAACGATCAGCCCTACGAGTGGTACCAGACCAACGAGATCACCCGGCTGGTCGCCAACCGCGTCGGCGGGCGCGCCAATTACCTCTTCGCGCCGGCACTTCCGGGCCCGGCGCTGTACCAGTCGCTGCTCGAGGACCCGAGCATCCAGCGCGTCGTGCATCAGTGGCCGCACGCCCGCTGCGCGCTGATGGGGGTGGGCGCCCCGCCGCTGACCCGCTCGGACATCCCCCAGTTCGTGCCGACCGGCTCGACGTCGCTGCGCGCGGCGGTGGGCGACGTGTGCTCGCGCTTCTACGACCGGGACGGTAACCCGGTGCAGTTCGACGGCGCGGAGCGGCTTATCGCCCTGGAATTGGAGAACCTGCGCCACATCCCGGTCACCATCGCCGTCGCCGTGGGCAAGGACAAGATCGACTCCATCACCGCCGGCGCCCGCGGCGGCTACTTCAACCGGCTCGTCACCGACCCCGGCACCGCCGAGGCACTACTGGCAGCCGCCGAAAGCACGACTGCACAGGAGGTTTCGTGACCACAGTGGCCGAGCAGCGATACGCCGGGGTGCTGCGACTCGACGGCAAGCGGGCCCTGATCACCGGCGCAGGCAAGGGCATCGGCGCCGACATCGCCTGGGCGTTCGCCGCCGCAGGCGCCGACCTGGTGCTCAGCGGCCGCGACGACGCCGAGCTGACCCGCGCCGGAAGAGTTCTGAGCGACGAGTTCGGTGTCGAGGTCCGTTCGGCCGCTGTGGATCTCGCCGATCACGACGGCCCGAGCGCCCTGGCCCGGCTGGCGGCCGACGCGTTCGGTGGACTCGACATCCTGGTCAACAACGCCGGGATCTCACTGCCCGAATCGGTCGTCGGGACCACCCCGGAGAACTTCGACGCCACCCTCGCCGTCAACCTGCGCGCGCCTGCGCTGCTGGCCGCGCAGATCGGCGCCCTGATGGTCGAGCAGGGCACCGGCGGGTCCATCGTGACGGTTGCGTCCGCGGCGGCATTGGCCCCCCTGCCCGAGCACTACGCGTACTGCGCGTCCAAAGCCGGCCTGGTGATGGCGACCAAGGTGCTGGCCCGCGAACTCGGACCGCACGGCATCCGGGCCAACTCCGTCTGCCCGACGGTGGTGCTGACCGAGATGGGTCAGCGGGTGTGGGGCGAGGAGGCCAAGGCGGCGCCCATGCTGGCCCGAATCCCACTGGGCCGGTTCGCCGTTCCACACGAGGTGTCCGACGCGGTGGTCTGGTTGTGTTCGGACGCCGCGAGCATGGTCAACGGGGCGGACATCGCGATCGACGGCGGCTACACGATGGGCTGAGCCGCGGCTCAGTCGGGATCGGCGGCGGCCAGCCGGTGCACCTGGTCACGCGTGGCGGGATACACCTGCGCCCAGGTGGCGAACAGGTCGTCGTAGAGCGCCCGGTTGCGCGGATCCGGGGTGATCTCCCGGTCGATGGTGGCCCAGTCGGTGTCGGGCGGCAGCAGCCCGACACCGATGCCCGCGAGCAACGCGTCGCCGTAGCTGGCCCCGATCGCCTGCTGGGGCACCAGTTGCGAGCGGCCGGTCACGTCGCTAATCGCCTGCGCCCACACCGGACTCTTCAGGCCGCCACCCACCGCGACGGTGCGGGTGGCGGCGTGCGCGTCGTCGAACCGGTCCAGGATCTGCCGGATCCCGAACGCGATCCCCTCGTAGGCCGCCCGGAACAGGTGTCCCCTGCCGTGCCGCAGCGTCAGTCCGGCGAGCACGCCGCGCGCCTTGGGGTCGAAGACCGGGGTGCGCTCGCCGGCCAGGTACGGCAGCATCAGCAGCCCTTCGCTGCCCGCGGGCACCGCGAGCGCCTCGGCCGTCAGGTCGTCGAAAGACGGCCGCCCGGTGACTGATTGGAGCCAGTTGATCATCGTTCCCGCCGTCGAGGTGCCTGCGGCCAACGCCAGGGTCTGGGGGTCCACGCCCGCGGTGGTCCACAGCGCGGGATCGCTGTAATACTCGTCGATCACCTGGACCAGGAACATCGTGGACCCGTACATCAGCATCTGGTCGCCCGGGCGCCGGACTCCGACCGAGAAGGCCTCCGAGTACGCATCGACGGTGCCTGCCGCGACCGGCAGCCCCACCGGTAGACCTGTTTCGCGCGCCGCCGCCGCGGTCACCCGGCCGACGACGTCGCTGGGCCAGACCAGCGCGGGCAGCGGCAGCGGGCCGCAGATCCGCTCGGCCCATTCGCGGTTCCACGCGAAGTCCCGGGTCGCGTAGAGGGGATCGCACTGACTCGCCGTGTGGTGGTCCATCACGTATTCACCGGTCAGCTTGGCGGCGATGTAGGAATTGGAGCCGTACCACCCCGCGGCGGACGCGAAGACGTCCGGCTCGTGGTGGCGCACCCATTCGATCTTGGGGCCGACGGCCTGGCTCGACAGCAGCGTGCCTGCCCTGTCCAGGATCGCCTCCTCGCCGAGTTCGTCGGTCAGCGAGGCGATCTCGGCGTGGGCGCGGGTGTCGATGCCGTAGAGGATGGCCGGCCGCAGCGGACGCAGATCGGCGTCGCAGAGCACCAGACAGGGCCCGACGCCGCTGACACACATCCCGGCCAGTGTCGCGTTGGGGGGCAGCTTCGCGGTCAGTGCCCTGCTGATCGCGCACACCTCGCGCCACCACACCGCGTCCGCGTCGACCTCCGCCCACCCGGGTCGCGGCAGGTCCATCCCGTGGCTGATCGTCTCCGAGGCGACCACCGTGCCCGCCGTATCGACCAGAACACCCTTGGTGCTCCCCGTCCCCATGTCGATACCGAGCAGCATGTCCACCACCCAACCCTACGACGACGGGCAGAATCGCTGAGATGGACATCCGTCGGCTGCAGCTGCTGCTGGCCCTGTCCCGGCTGGGCTCGATGCGCGCGGTCGCCGAGGAGCACCACCTCACCACCTCGACGGTGTCCGCGCAGATCGCCGCGCTGGCCCGGGAGACGGGCGCACAGCTGATCGAGCCCGAGGGTCGGCGCGTCCGGCTGACCCCGGCTGGCCGGCGGCTTGCCGACCACGCCGTCACGATCCTCGCCGCGGTGGAGAGTGCCCGCCTCGACCTCGACGCCGACGCCGACCCCGCGGGGACCGTGCGGGTGGGCGGCTTCGCCACCGGCATCCGGGTGTCACTGCTGCCGATCGTCGCCGATCTGCGCGCCCGCTTCCCGAACGTCGATTTCGTGATCAGTGAGTACGAACCGTTGGAGGCGTTCGCCCTGCTGACCGCCGACGATCTGGACCTCGCGCTGACCTATGACTACAACCTGGCTCCGGCGTCTCCGGGCGCCCTGCTCGAGACGGTGCCGCTGTGGTCGATCCGCTGGGGGCTGGGCGTCCCGTCGGCCGCCGCCCGGGACACGTCGGGGATCGCGGACTACGCCGACCAGACGTGGATCGTGAACTCCCGCAACACCGCCGACGAGGACGCGGTGCGCACACTGGCCTCGCTGTCGGGCTTCGCCCCGCGCATCGCGCACCAGATCGACAGCCTCGATCTGGTCGAGGACCTGATCGTCGCCGGCTTCGGCGTGGGTCTGCTGCCGATCGCGCGGCCGACCGCGCACGGAGTGACGGTGCTGCCGCTGACCGACCCGGAGGTGGTGATGACGTCCTATGCCGTCACCCGGGTGGGCCGGGCCGACTGGCCGCCGCTGCGGGCCGTGCTCGACGGCCTGCGGCCGGCTCCGGAGGCACCGCTGCCCTGGCCGCGGTGGCCGCGGCCGGACGCGGCGTCCCGCCCGCCGGATTCCTGACGGCCGATCACCGCAGGGTCAGCTCCTGGGCGGTCCGGTAGCGGTCGAACACCGCGGGCGTCGGCGCCGCCTCGTAGACGGTGGTGGTGGCCAGCGACCAGTCCGGCGGAGCGTCGCCGCCCGCCAGCGCCCACGCCGCCTGCCGGGCAGCCCCCAGCGCGACGTATTCGGCGGGGGCCGGAACGTGTACGGGCGCCCCGAGGACGGCAGGGGCCACCTGGCGGACCGCCTCCGAACGTGCGCCACCGCCGACCAGGATGATCCGGTCCACGTCGACGCCGTGCGCGCGGATCTTCTCGATGCAGTACGCCATGGAGGCCAGCAGTCCCTCCACCGCGGCGCGGGCGATGTTGGCGGAGTTGAGGTTTCGCGTGGTGACACCGTGCAGAGCACCGGCGGCGTCGGGCAGGTTGGGTGAGCGCTCACCGTCGAAGTACGGGACGAGGACCAGTCCCTCGGCGCCTGCGGAGGCCTTCAGCGCGAGCCGGTCGAACTCGTCGAAGTCGATGCCGAGCATGGTCGCGACCGCCGCCAGCACCGGCGCCCCGTTGAGGGTGCACACCAGCGGGAGCTGGCGTCCCGTCGCGTCGGCGAACCCGGCGACGATGCCGTCGGGGTCCCGCGGCGCCGCGGCGCCGACGGCACTGACCACCCCCGAGGTACCCAACGAGACGACGCAGTCACCGGGCCCGGCGCCCAGGCCCAGCGCCGCCGCCGCGTTGTCCCCCGCGCCCGCACCCAGCAGCGCGCCGTGGACCGTCTGCGCGTGCGACCCGGCCGGCGCCACCACTGTCGGCAGCACCGGACGGCGTCCGCGCAGCGCCAGCTCGAGCAGCTCGTGGTCGTAGCGGTCCGACGCCGCGGAGTAATAGCCGGTGCCGCTGGCGTCGCTGCGATCGGTGGTCAGCTCGCCGATGTCGGTGGAGCCGGACAGACGCCACGTCAGCCAGTCGTGGGGCAGGCACACCGCCGCCGTGGCGTCGGCGTGCTCGGGCTCCTGGTCGGCGAGCCACCGCAGTTTGGTCGCCGTGATCGCGGCGACGGGGACGACGCCGGTCCGATCGGCCCACGCACCCGGGCCGCCGAGTTCGGAGACCAGATCCGCGGCCGCCCCGGCCGACCGGGTGTCGTTCCACAGCAGCGCGTCACGCACCACCTCACCGGCGGCGTCGAGGCACACCATGCCGTGCTGTTGGGCGCCCACGGAGACCGCGGCCACGTCGTCGAGGCCGCCGGCCTTCTCGATCGTCGCGCCCAGCGCGTCCCACCAGTGCGCGGGAGCGACCTCCGTGCCGCCCGGGTGCGGGCTCGACGCCGAGCGCACCGGCTCACCGGTGTCGGCATCGCAGATCAGCAGTTTGCACGACTGGGTGGAGGAGTCGATTCCCGCGACGAGTGGCACGCCTGCGAAGCTACCCCCAATGACCCCGACGAGATGGCGGGCCGCGCTGGCCTCGGTGCTGATCGTGGCGGCACCACTGATCGGTGCCGCGCCGGCGTCCGCGGCCTGCGCCGCCGACAGCGACTGCGACCTCACCCGGCGGGTGGCCCAAGCCGACGCCTACCTGGCCGAACGCTCCGGCACGGTCGGCTACGTGCTGCGGGACCGGCAGACCGGTTTCGTCCACCGCAACGCCCACGCCGCGGATCCGGTGTGGACGGCGTCGACGATCAAGCTGGCGATGGTCGACGACCTCCTGGTGAGGAACCGGGCCGGGGCGATCACCCTCACGGCGTCGGACCGACAGTTGATGGCCGCGATGCTGCACTCTTCCGACGACGATGCCGCCGACACGCTGTGGAGCCGCTACGGCGGCGCCGACCACCAGAGGTTCAACGCCGACTTCGCCGCCCTCGGTCTGACCGGTTTCCGGCCGCAGCCCGGGTACAGCTCCGTCTATCCCTACTGGGGTTTCCAGAAGGCCGCGCCCGACGACCTGGACCGGCTGATGACGTTCACGCTGAGCGCGCTGGACCCGGCCGACTCCGCGCCCGTCGTCGACGCGCTGCAGCACGTCGCACCCAACCAACAGTGGGGTGTCTGGGGCGCGGGCCCGGACCTCGCGCCGGGCAACAAGGACGGATGGTCGCGCGAGGACAGCGGGTGGGTCACCAACAGCGTGGGGTTCGCCGGTGCGCATCAGCGCTACACACTCGCGGTGATGAACGACCTGGGTTCCGCGGGTGGATACGACGACGGCGTGGCGACCACGACGCACCTCGCCGAAGTGCTGCTCGCCGGCCGGTGACCACCGCGCGACGACGCCGAAGGCGTCTGGTTTGGCCGTTCCGGAGCGTGGGAACATACCCGGCATGTTGATCCGTCGTGTCGCGCGTCCCATGCTGTCCGCCGTGTTCATCTCCCGTGGGATCGAGGCGCTGCGCAGCCCGAAACCCGCCGCCGATGCCACCCGGAACACCCTCGAGGGCCTCAGCAAGCTGCCCGATCCGGTCGGCACCAACGTGCCGTCCAACGCCGAGACGGTGGCCCGCGTCAACGCGGCCGTGCAGATCGGTGGCGGACTCCTGCTCGCCACCGGCAAGCTGCCGCGGGTCGCGTCGGCGGCCCTGGCGCTGACCGTGGTGCCGGGCTCGCTGGGCGGGCACAACTTCTGGAACGAGAACGACCCGCAGCGCAAGGCCGACGAGCGGCGCGCGTTCGTGACCGACATCAGCCTGATCGGCGGGCTGATCATCGCTGCCGTGGACACCGAGGGCAAGCCGTCGCTGGGCTGGCGGGGACGGCGCGCCGCGCGCAAGGTCTCCGAGGCCGTCACGGCCGCCCTGCCGGTCGGCGCCGCCGCCGGCGGTTCGTTGGCCGACAGCGAGTTCGCCGAGAAAGTGGGCCACGGCCTGCAGGTCGGCGCCGAACGCGGCCGCGAACTGGCGCACATCGCCCGGGAGCGCGGCGGCGAGTTCGCCGAGGTGGCGAGCGAGCGCGGCGGGAAGCTCGCCGAGCTCGCCCGGGAACGCGGCGGGGAATTCGCCGAGCTCGCCCGCGAACGCGGTGGCGAGCTGGCGGTCGTCGCGCGTCAGCGCGGCGAGGAGTTCGCCGACGTGGCCCGCGACCGCGCCCCCGAGTTGGCCGACGCCGCCCGCGAGCGCGCCCTGAAGTCGGCCGAACTGGCCCGCGCGCGGGCCGCGGAGCTGGCCGACACCGTCGGCTCGGAGGCCAAGAAGGGCCGCAAGCGCTGGAGCTGAGCGCGGCCACTTCCTCTCATCCCGGGTGAAAGTCTGCTCGCCCGGGCCCGGTCGTGGGTACGGTGAGCTCGCATCGCAGCCGCCGCGAGAAAGAGACCACCCATGACCAGCGATTACCCACCTCAATCCGGCCAGTACGGGTATCCGGGCGGCTATACACCGCCGGGTGCCGGCGGGCAACCGGGCGGCCTGGGACTGCGGTTCGGCGCCCGGATCATCGACGGTCTGATCGTCGGCATCGTCGGCGGCATCATCGTCTACGTGATCGGGGCCGCGTCGAACGTCTGGATCACCGGGCTGTTCACCGGGGCGCTGACCTTCGGCTACTACGTCGCCTTCGAGGTGACGCAGGGGTGGACGCCGGGCAAGAAGATCCTCGGGTTGAGCGTGCGCGGACCGGGCGGGGCGGCCAAGCCGACCGCCGCCCAGTCCGCGATCCGCAACTCGTGGACGCTGCTGCCGATCATCCCGTTCATCGGCGGGCTGCTCGGTGTCATCGCGATCGTGGTGATCGCGGTGACGATCAACGCGAGCCCCACCAAACAGGGCAAGCACGACGAGCTCGCCGGGGGAACGCAGGTCGTCAAGGTCTGACCGCGCCCGGGATCAGATGAAGATCCCGAGCAGCAGCACGAGCACCAGGCCGGTCACCGACAGCACCGTCTCCATGATCGACCAGCTCTTGATGGTCTGCCCCACGCTCATCCCGAAGAACTCCTTGATGAGCCAGAAGCCGGCGTCGTTGACGTGGGAGAAGAACAGCGACCCGGCGCCGACCGCGAGCACGACCAGGGACACCTGACCGGTGCTGAGGCCGTCCACCAGCCCCAGCATCAGCGACGACGCGGTGATGGTCGCGACGGTCGCCGACCCGGTGGCCAGCCGGATCAGCACGGCGATCACCCACGCCAGCAGGATCACCGACACGTTGGCGCCCTTGGCCCAGTCCGCGAGCAGCGTGCCGATGCCGGTGTCGACGAGCAACTGCTTGAACCCGCCGCCCGCGGCGACGATCAGGATGATGCCGGCGACCGGCGGCAGCGCCGACTCGATGCACTTCACGATCTGGTCGCGGGTCATCGCGGCGCCGCGGCCGAGGGTGAAGATGCCGACGATGACCGCGATCAGCAGCGCCATCAGCGGCCGGCCCAGGATGTCGAACGTCTGGCGCACCAGGTTGTTCTCGTCGTCGATGAAGATGTCGACCAGCGCCTTGCCCATCATCAGCCCGACGGGCAGGAGCACCGAGAAGATCGTGATGCCGAAGCTGGGCCGGGTGCGCTGCGCGACCGTCTGCACGCCGACGGCGCCGCCGCCGGGTCCACCGGTGCCCGCGCCACCGCCGGTGGTGCCGCTCCCCAGATCGTCGGCGTTGAAGCGGTCCGGGATGTCGATGACGACCCACCGGCCGGCTAGCTTGCCGAACAGCGGGCCCGCGACGATGACCGTCGGGATGGCGACCGCCACGCCCAGCGCCAGCGTGATCCCCAGATCGGCGCCGAGCAGATCAATCGCGGTCAGCGGTCCGGGATGCGGCGGCACCAGCCCGTGCATCGCGGAAAGGCCTGCCAGCGCGGGGATTCCGATGGTGATCAGGGACTGACCCGAGCGCTTGGCCACCAGGTAGATGACCGGCATCAGCAGCACGACTCCGATCTCGAAGAACATCGGCAGACCGATGATCGAGCCGACCAGGGCCATCGCCCAGGGCAGCGTGCGCGGTGAGGACCGTCCGACGATGGTGTCGACGATCTCGTCGGCGCCACCGGAGTCGGCCAGGAGTTTGGCGAACATCGCGCCCAGCGCGATCAGGATGCCGACACCCGCGGCGGTGGTGCCGAACCCGTCGGAGAAGGACTCGAGGACGTCACCGATGTTCATGCCTGCGACGATCCCGACGGTCAGTGCGCCGAAGATCAGAGACAGGAACGGATGCAGCTTGAAGACGGTGATCAGCACGACGATCACCGCGATGCCGGCCAGCGCGGCGATGACCAGCTGCCAGCCCGAGGCCACGGGTTCGGGTAACTCAGTGTCGGCCGCCAGCCATGTGAGTGCGGTGGGACTCATTTCTTCTCCTGTTCGGTGGTGATCCCGGTGTTGGCGCAATAGGTGTCGATGATCGTGTCGATGCTCTGGTCGACGTCGATGGTGGTGCCGCTCTCGTCGGCGCCGAGGGGCTCGAGGGTGGTGAACTGCGAGGCCAGCAGCGACGCAGGCATGAAGTGGCCCGGCCGGCTGGCCTGCCGTCGGCTGATGACCTCCGGGGTACCGCTGAGATGCAGGAACTGCACTTCGGGACAGTGCCGCCGCAACTGCTCGCGGTAGCTGCGTTTGAGCGCAGAGCAGCTCATCACGCCGCCGGTGTCGCACCGCTGCGCCAGCCAGTCACCGATGATCTCGAGCCACGGGTAGCGGTCGTCGTCGTCGAGGGCGTGGCCGGCCGTCATCTTGGCGATGTTGGCGGCCGGATGGAAGTCGTCGGCATCGGCGAACGGCACCCGCAGACGCTGCGCCAGCGCGGCGCCGACGGTCGATTTCCCCGAGCCCGATACGCCCATGACCACGATGGGTGACGCCACCTGGATCTCCTACCCTGTTGTGCTTGACGTCACACAGACTGCCGCAAACGTCATACTATTGCAAGTAGATATCGATATTGCTCTTCTCAATCAACGCGCGGACAGCGTATGACAAGATGTTTGCGTGATGGCAGTGACCTCCAGCGGAGCGCTGCACGGCAGCGTGCTCACCGCTCTGGGCACCGCGATCGTGTCCGGCGAATACCCCGAGGGCGAGGTCATCACCCTGGACGGGGTCAGCGCGCGGCACCGGGTGTCGCGCAGCGTCGCGCGTGAGGCGATCCGCGTGCTGGAGTCGATGGGTATGGTGGCCTCCCGCCGCCGCGTCGGTATCACCATCCAACCGTCACACAAATGGAATGTGTTCGACCCCAGGCTGATTCGCTGGCGGCTCGACTCCGATGACCGTGCGGCGCAACTGGCGTCGCTGTCGGAACTGCGCCGTGGCTTCGAACCGGAGGCCGCCGCGCTCGCCGCGCGCCGCGCCGACCCTCACCAGTGCCGGATCCTCGCGGCCGCCGTCTCGGACATGGTGGTACACGGACGCACCGGCGACCTCGAGTCCTACCTGTTGGCGGACAAGATCTTTCATCGAACACTGCTGGAAGCCAGCGGCAACGAGATGTTCCGTGCCCTCAACGACGTGGTCGCCGAGGTGCTGTCGGGCCGCACCCATCACGGCATGATGCCGGACCGGCCGAATCCGGCGGCCATCGCGCTGCACGATGAGGTGGCCCGCGCCATCCGGCTGGGCGACGCGGACGCCGCCGAGCGGGCGATGCGCGCCATCATCGACGAGGCGGCTTCAGCGGTGGCGGAAGGGGATTGACGGTTCACCGACGCGGCGCGTAGGTGTAGTCGATCTTCGCTCCGTCGACCGTCGTCACCGTGAGGGTCAGCTCCGCGCGTTCCGGGCCGGCCGTCACCGTGCAGTCCACGGTGTTGCCGACCCGCCCTTCGAGGTCGCCGCCGCACACCGCGGCGTCCGGCCGCTTGCCCAGGTGGGTGGCGAGCTCGTCGAGCAGCGAGTTCTCCACCTCGGCCTTGGTCAACAGCGGCACGAGGTCGAAGTTCATGGTCAGCCCGTCGACACCGGTCACCTCAGCGGTGCGCCGCAGGGTGACGCCGCCGGTCATGACGTCACACCGGGCCGTCACACCCGGTTGGCCCAGCAGGCCCGACGGACACGTCACGCTGTCCGGCGCCGCGCTGTCGTCGGCCGCCAACCGCGCCACCGCCTGTTCGAGTTGTTCGCGGGACAGCGCCGGGACCATCTCGTAGACGATCGAGCCACCGTCGATGTCGGTGACGGTGACGATCGGCTCGAAACTGTTGGTGGCGCTGAGCACCACATCGCAGCGCGCCGACTGACCGACCTCCCCGACCAGAGGATCCTTGCAGGTGACCGACTGGGGCTTCTGCCCGGCGGCGGCCAGCCGCTGGGCGATGTCGGCCTGCAGGTCATCGGGAGCCACGGCGGGAACCGCGTCGGAGCTCACCGGCGAGCTGCACGACGCCAGCGCGGCACAGGTGACTGCCAGTCCGGCAACCGAACTGATCAGCCTCGCCATCCGCTTCCCCGTCACCCCCCACCCCCGGGGGACGTTAGCAGACCCGTGACGGCGAAGTGGTTGACTGCCGAGGTGGACAGACACCCGCTCCGGCCCGCCTCGCTGGCCCGTCGGCTCTTCGACCGGATCGAACCCGTGCACGCCGTCACCTATTTCGCCCAGGAGGCCCGGGCCGCGCTCGACGGCCTCGGTTACCGCGGCTTCTGGATGGGGTATTTCGCCGCCCGGTCCGCACCCCTGGGGCCGGTACCCGCCGAGGTGGTGACCGCGCTGTTCTACAACTTCGCCCCGGAGCGGGTGGCCAAGGCGCTGCCCGCAGCCTGGGAGATCGCCCCGCCGGCCGACGCGCTGCGCGCCCGCGAGCAGTCCGCCGTGGCGGCGCTGCGCCGGTCAGGTGTCACCGAGGCCGCGGCCGCCGGGGCCGCCGACCTGGCCGCCCGCGCCGCCGTCGGGGCCGACGTCAGCGGACGGGCGCTCTACGCCGCCAACCGCGCACTACCGTGGCCGAGCGACCCGGTGGCCCGGCTGTGGCACGCGGCGACGCTGCTGCGCGAGCACCGCGGCGACGGTCACGTCGCCGTGCTGGCCGCCGAGGGACTCTCGGGCCGGGAGTGCAACGTGCTGCACGCGGCCGCCGGCCGGGTGCCCGAGGAGATGATCAAACGCAGCCGCGATTACGACGACGCGCAGTGGGCCCTGCACACCGATGCGCTGCGGCGGCGCGGGCTGCTCGGCGCCGACGGCGCCCTCACCGATGCGGGCCGCACCCTCAAGCAGCACATCGAGGACACCACCGACGCGCTGGCTCTGCCGGCGCTCGATGTCCTCGACGACCACGAGGTGGAGGCGCTGTTCCGCGCGGTGACCCCGATCACCCGCACGGTGATCGCGGCGGGCGACGTCCCGGCGGGGACACCGATGGGGCTGCGCCGCGACGACCTCGACGACGACAGCGCGCATCTGGGGTGAGCGCTCAGCGGGGGCCGTACATGATCAGCGCGACCCCGACCAGCGCCACCAGCGCGCCCGCGATGTCCCACCGGTCGGGCCGGAACCCGTCGGCGGCCATCCCCCACAGCAGCGAGCCGGCGATGAACACACCGCCGTAAGCCGCCAGCACCCTGCCGAAGTGCGCGTCGGGCTGGAACGCGGCGACGAAACCGTAGGCCCCCAACGCGAGCACCCCGGCGCCCGCCCACAGCCAACCGCGGTGCTCCCGGATCCCCTGCCACACCAGCCACGCTCCCCCGATCTCCAGGACTGCGGCCAGCACGAACAGCAGGGCGGATTTGGCGATCACCCGCCTAGCGTGCCATCAGTGGTGCGCGCTGGTGGCCGAGGTGTGGCAGGCGTCGGGCGGCGTTCCGACCACGTCCAGGGCGGGGTTGCGGTCGAAGAACCCGAAAGGCTTGAGCCAGAACGACACCACGTCGACGGGCATCACCGGCCAGTCCTCGGGCCGGGTGATGTGGTGGATCCCGAACACATACCACAGCACCACGTCGGTGTTCTCGATCGGCCGATCGGCGGCCGTCCACCGGGTGAGCCCGGTGTCGCGCACTGACTGGTTGACGAATTCACCTGCGGGCCAACGCTCGTCGGGATGATTCGGGGTGACCCACAGCGTGTGGGCGATCACGCCGGCACGTTGCAGCACGGGTGAGCCGGGGTCGAACATCGGCGGGATGGCCCCGGTGGGCACCAGCTTGTAGGCCGGATGCGCGCCGATGCCGGTGACCACGTTGGGGTTGACCACCTTCCACGCGCGCTGGGTGGCGAAGTTGACGTCCTGGCGGGCCTCGGCCTCGCTGCGCAACGCGGTGTTGCGGGTGACGAGCGACAGGCCGTGCGGATTGTCGGGTCCGATCGGCTCGGCGTAGGACTCCGACATGACCACCGTGTTGTCGGGGCCGTCGATGTCCATGTCGAGGCGGGCCACCAGGAAGTGTTGGTGGAACGGCGCATACGTGCGTTCGTCGACGATCGTGCCGTTCGGGTTGGGCGCCCCGGGTGGCAACGGCGTGGTCACCATGATGCCGGTGGCCCGCACCTCGCACTCGATGTTGCCGTCCTGATAGAGCCGCCAGTACACCAGGTACTCGTAGTTGGCGACGGTGACGTGGAAGGACAGCGTCAACCGCCGCATCCGGCGCACCTCGGCGCCGATGTCGTGGTCGACGTGCTTCCACAGCACGGCGTTGTCCTCCTCGTGCAGACAGATCGCGTTGGCGATCGTGTAGGGCTCACCCGCGCTGTCGTGCAGAACCGCGTCGAGATAACGGATCTCGCCGAGGCAGTCGCAGCCCAACTCCAGCGACGTGGTCATGAAACCCAGGCCCCACTCGCCGATGTCGAAGGCGGTGCGGCGGTAGTGGTCCGGTGACGGGTCCCGGTAGGGCACCACCATCTCGGCGAACGACATCCGGTGCGCGATCGACCGGTCGCGGTCGCCGTCGCGATAGCGCACGCTGTGCAGCGTCATGCCCTCACGGTGGTTGAAACCCACACGCAGCGACCAGTTCTGCCACGTCACGAGGTTGCCGTCGACCGTGAACGACGGCCCCTCCGGCTGGGTGATCTGCAGCGGCTTGAGCGGCTCGCGGCGGCCGCGGGAAAGCACCCGCTCCGGGATGTGGCGTGGGACGTACTCCCCCATCACCTCCGGCGGTGTCGCGTCACCGTCGGCCGCGAACGGTCCGACGTCCTCGACGCGCAGCAGTTCCATCGCGTTCAGGTCGATCACGCAGTGCAGCCCGCTCAGCAGCCGCGCGTACGGATTGGCTCCCGGGGCGGCCTTGACCCAGCTGTCCGACCACCCGATCCGGCGGTCGCGGTACTCCGGCGGGGCGACCGCGTCGCCGTAGGTCCAGGTATCGAAGAACACCAGGTCGATGTCGGTGACGCCGCGGCCGTGCAACGCGGCGAGGACGTCGGGATGCGTGCGCAGCAGGCGGTCGCATTCGGCGAACTCGTCGACGGTGAAGTTCGCCTGCACACCCGGGATGTGCTCGAAGGACTCGACCTGGCCGTCGGTCAGCGACACCACGCTCTTGTAGGTGGCGTTGGCGCTGCGGTCGAAACACACGACGGTGGCGCGGCGCGCCGGTCTCGGGCCGCCCGCCTCGAAGGCCGCCAGCTCGGCCTTCGTCGGCTCGAGGGATTCGATCGACGCGAAGCGCCAGCCGCGCTGCGGGCCGGAGCCGGCCGGCTGCACACCGTGTTCGCGGCGCAGGATCGCCGCGACGGCGCGGAACTCCTCGTCGCCGAGCGGGTCGAGCGGGTGGGTGTGGACCTCGGACACGCGCTAACGCAACCACATCCCGCGCCGCCGAGCAGCGGAATCACCGCAAGTCGGTGACCGTCACCGGGAAGCGAGGGAGAACGTCTCCCAGGCCTGGCGGCGTTCCGCGTGCGGGTCGTACTCCACCCGGCGCCGCCGGTCGAGCACCATCACGGGCCGCTCGTCGTGGTCGTAGCGGGGCCAGTCCTCGCCCGGCACCCCCTCCGCGGCGAACGCGAGCCACCGCGCCTGGATGTCGTCGCTGACCTTGCCGGCCGTCCGGGCGTCCACGCCGGCGGCGAGCAGCCTGCCGAACCGCGAGCGGTAGACGTCGAACACCGCGAGCAGTTCCATGGCGTGCGTCGCGCCCAGGCCCGACAGGTGCAGCGCCCGGGTCGCGTAGTCGTAGCGGTACACGTGGGTCGGAGCGTGGCGGCTGTGCGCCTGCGCGATCTGCCACATCGCCGACCCGAAGATGAAGTCGCCGCCGAGCCGCACGCACGCCGCCGCGTTCGGGTAACCCGGATACGCCGCCAGGATGCGCTCCCGTTCGCCCGGCTCGGCTTGGGAGAACAACCGCTCGATGGCGGTCTCGGTGGTCGGCAGCAGTTTGAGGAAGCGGGTGAACAGCCGGCCCTCGTCGGCGTTCGTGCCGACGATCAGGGGCACGCGGTGCGCGCTGCCCCGGCGCATGGCCTCGACCGGCTCCAGCGGCAGGTACTCGGTTCCGTAGGTGGGGCCGATGGCGAAGGCGCCCAACATGTCTCGCTGTCCCTCGATAATCAGCTGCTCCAGCGCGTCGACCAGATCGGCGGGGCGGGCGCGCATCAGCACCTCGGCGGCGTCGCGCTCGCCGGCCCCGAGCCGGCGGGCGAACCGCTGGGCGTACTCCTCCGCGATGTCGGCGCCGCGGGTCATCCCGCTGCTGGGGCTCTGGGCGATGGCCCGGGCGAACAGCCCGTCGGCGTCCGGTGTGGCCAGCAGGGTGCCCACGGCGTGCGCGCCGGCGCTCTCGCCGAAGATCGTCACGTTGTCCGGATCACCGCCGAACACGGCGGCGTTCTCCCGCACCCAGCGCAACGCCATCACCAGGTCGCGCAGGAACAGGTTGTCGTCGATCGGGGTGTCCGGGGTGGACAGCGACGACAGCTCCAGGCATCCCAGCGGCCCGAGTCGGTAGTTGACCGAGACGTAGACGCATCCCTTGCGGGCCAGTGCGGCCCCGTCGTAGATGGGGGTGGCCGAACTGCCCAGCATGTAGCCGCCGCCGTGGATGAACACCATCACCGGCAGCCGGTCGGTCTGCGGCCGGGCCGGCGTGACGACGTTGAGCGTGAGGCAGTCCTCGCTCATCGGCTGGTATTTGCCCGGCCGCAGGATCGTGTACATCCGCTGCTGGGGCGCGCAGTACCCGTATCCGTGGCAGTGCCGCACCCCGGACCAGGGCCGTACGGGCTGCGGCGCCCGGTAACGCAACGCGCCGACCGGCGGCTTGGCATACGGGATCGACCGCCAGCGGTGGACGCCGTCCCGGGTGAAGCCCTCGACGACGCCGGATGCGGTCTTCACCCGCACGGTGTGCTCATGCATCCTCCCGACGGTAGCGAACCCGCGCCCGCCCCGCCTCGCGGACCGACCCGTGTCGGGCGGCTAGCCTGGGCGGGTGCGTGGTGCCGGCCTGATCGCAGTGGCGACCCTGGTGGCCGGCTGTTCGCAGTCCGTCGGCGGGCAGGCCGCGTCGTCGTCCCCGTCAACGCCGCGCCCCGAGGCCACGACCAGCACCGCAGCCGCACCGTCGAGCGCCCCGGCCGCGGCCGCTCCCGGCGCCGGCGCGTCCGTCGACGACGTCATCCGCTTCATCGAGGACGGGGCCCCCGCCGACGCCGGCGGCTTCCATGTCGCGTTCCGCGACGGCGTGACCACCCGCCTCGGCGACGACATCGCGTTCACCGCGCCGTCGGGCGCGCCGCTGGGCACCACGCAGTGCCTCACCGTCGCCGGTGGCCTGACCTGTCTTCTGGACCTCACCGCCCCGCCGCCCCGCCCGTCCGACGCCGAGGGGGTGTGGAAGGCCGGCTGGATCGACTTTCCCGGCACCGAGGTGCGGATCGGCGCGCTGCGCGGGGACCCCGGCCCGTTCGTCAACGGATCCGGTCCCGAACTGCCCGCCGGCCAGTCCCTGTCCTTCGGCGACGACCGCTGCCGCAGCGACGACAGCGGTCTCTACTGCGTGAACTACGCCCACCGCGCGGCGGTGCGGATCAGCGCCGACGGGGTGGTGCCGTTCGGCTGCCTGCAACCGGCGCAGCCGCCGGCGGGAGTGGGCGCGGCGTTCCGCTGCTGAAATGGGCTACCCGGCTGCGCGGCGAGCCTTGTCGCGGGCCCGTTTCGGATAGGCCTGGGTCATGCCGAACGCGCCGACGATCACCACGACGGGGATGACCGCCTTGGTCCAGTGCACCGTCGACGGCGAGGTGGCAGCGACGTAGCCGAGCACCGCGATGAGCGCGAACACCAGCGCCCACATCAGCGTCAGCACCTGGTTGGTGCGCCGGAACGCGAACTCCTCCCATTCCTGCCGCGGCGCCGAGGCCGGCGCGTACTGCGCGGTGAACGGCTCGAACGCCAGCGAACCCAACGCCATCGCCGCCAGCACTCCGCTCGACAGCGCAGTGGCGTAGTCGTCCATCCAGTCGCGATCGTGGGCGCCGAGGAACAGGCCCGCGACCGTCACGCCGGTGAAGAACACCACGGTCACGATGTCGAGCAGCCGCACCCCGGCGAAGCCGGCCGAGACGCCGAGGATCAGCGTCGCGAGCACCGCGCAGATCGCCCCGAACATCCAGGTGCTGGGTCCATCGGCGACGACCCAGTAGATGATCCAGGGCACGAACCCGACGAACGGACTGCGCTCGAACCATTCGTCCACGCCAGAAGAGATACCAGACGCCCACCGGATCCGGGGGTCAGGCGACCCCTTTGCGCTTGAGGATCGGCAGCACGCCCTCGGCGAACCAGTACGCCTCCTCCAGGTGCGGATACCCCGACAGGATGAACTCGTCGAAGCCCACCGAGTGGTACTCCAGGATCAGGTTGGCGACCTCCTCGTGGGAACCCACCAGGGCGGTGCCCGCTCCGCCGCGCACCAGACCGACGCCGGCCCACAGGTTCGGATAGATCTCCAGCTGGTCGATGCGGCCGCCGTGCAGTGCGGTCATCCGGCGCTGACCCTCGGACTCGGACTTGGCGTGCAGCTCCGTGGCCTTGGCGATCTGGTCGGGGCTCAGCTGGGCGAGCAGTTCGTCGGCCACCGCCCACGCCGCCTCGGAAGTGTCGCGGCTGATGGTGTGCAGCCGGATGCCGAACCGCACCCTGCGGCCCCGCGCCTCGGCCAGCGCGCGCACCTGCGCGATCTTTGCCGCCGCCGCCTGCGGCGGTTCGCCCCAGGTGAGGTACACGTCGACGTACTCGGCGGCGATCGGCAGCGCCGCCGCCGACGAGCCGCCGAAATAGATCTGCGGCAACGGATCCGGCGGCGCGGACACCCTCGCGTCGGCCACCTCGTAGAAGTCGCCCGTGAAGTCCAGCGACTCCTGCCGCCAGATCGCGTTGACGATGTGAAGGAACTCCCCGGTGCGCGCGTAGCGACGGTCGTGATCGAGCCAGTCCCCGAAGCGGCGCTGTTCCAGGTCGTCGCCGCCGCTGACGATGTTGAGCAGCACCCGGCCCTCGGAGTAGCGCTGCAGGGTCGCCGTCTGCTGGGCGGCCAGCGTGGGCGGCACCAGTCCGGGCCGGAACGCGACGAGGAATTTCAGGCGTTCGGTCTCGGCGAGCAGCGCCGACGCCGTCAGCCAGGCGTCCTCGCACCAGGTGCCGGTCGGGGTCAGCACGCCTTCGTAGCCCAATCTGTCGGCGGCCCTGGCCACCTCAGCGAGGTAGCGTCGGCTGGGGGCGCGATAGCCGGCCGGCACGGTGTGGTGCGCCGAGGCGTGCGATGCCCCGACGATGGAGCGGCTGTCGCCGTTGGTGGGCAGGAACCAGAAGAATTTCGCGGACGGCATGATTTCCTAACTGGTCGAGATGAAGAGCGGACGCAGCGCGTCGTTGTACCTGCGATCCACCCACTTGCTGAAATCAGGTGCAGGAGAGGCGATCTGGCCTGACGCGGCGAACAGATCGGCGATCTTCTGCTCGGACGCCACCACCTGGTCGCCGAGTTCGGTCGGTAGCCGCAGGCTGCGTGACTGCGACACCTGCGCCACCTCCGGACTCAACCCCACGGCCTGCCCGTAGCTCGCGGCCCACTGCTGGGGATGTTCCTGAGCCCACCGCGCCGCTTTCTCGAACCGGACCAGCAGGTCGGCGAGCGCGGTGTTGCGTTTCGGGTCGGCCAGTGCCTGATCCGAGGCCACGCCGAACCAGTAGCCGTTGGTGACGTCGCGGGCCTGCCCGATGGAGCGCACCGGAAGCTGCGCGGCGGTCTGGGCGGTGTAGGGATCCCAGATGGCCCACGCGTCGGCCTGACGCTGGGTGAACGCCGACAGCGCGTCGGCCGGCTGCAGGAAGATCAGCGTGACATCGTCGGGGGTCAGGCCGGCGTTCTTCAGTTGCGCGAGGATGTGCCCGTGCGCGGAGCTGCCCTTGCCCACCACGATGCGCTTCCCGCGCAGGTCGGCGATCGAGGTGATGGGCGAATCTCTCTGCACCAGAATCTGATCGCCGTTGCCACCGCCGTCATAGGCGGCGACCACCTTGACCTTGGCGCCCGCTGCGGCCCCGAAGATCGGCGGGGTGTTTCCGGTGATCGCGAAGTCGATCTTGCCGGCGGTCGCCGCCTCGACCTGCGGTGGACCGGACGTGAAGGTGGAGAACGCGATCGCGTACGGCAGCCCGTCGAGCGCCCCCGCGGCACGCAGCAGCGACTCGGTGCCGCCCTTCTGGTCGCCCACCTGCAGCGTCACGCCGGACAGTTCCGACAGCGGTACCGTCTCGGGCGCCTGTTGGGCGCCCGAAACATTCTGTCGTGACACGCATCCGGTGAGCAGCAGGCTCAGCACGGCGATCACGGCAACAACCCTGCTCATGGGGTCCCCTCGTCGATGATGGTCAGGACTGCACGCCGAGCGTGTCGAGAAGCTCGGCGCGGTAGCGGTCGGTGTGGCCCTCCCCGGGCGGACGGCGGGGATCCGGGATCTCCAGGGTGTGCGCGATCGTGCCGTCGTCGAGAACCAGCACCCGGTCGGCGAGCGCCACCGCCTCGTCGACGTCGTGGGTCACCAACAGCACCCCGAAACCGTGCTCGCGCCACAGGTCGAGCAGCAGCACCCGCATCGAGAGCCGGGTCAACGCATCCAGCGCGCCGAACGGCTCGTCGAGGAGCAGCAGCTCCGGTTCGGCCACCAGGGCGCGAGCCAGCGAAACGCGTTGCGCCTGACCGCCGGACAACGTCGACGGCCACGCGTCCGCGCGGTCGGCGAGACCTACGTCGGCCAGGGCCTGCTCGGCGCGGGCCAGCGCCTGCGCCTTCGACAACCGGGTGCGGGTCAACCCGTAGGCGACGTTGGTGCGCACGTCGCGCCACGGGAACAGCCGGGGTTCCTGGAAGGCGACCGCCGGGGCGCCGGCCACCGCGCGGTCGCCGGTGTGGTCGGTCGACAGGCCGGCCAGCACCCGCAGCACGGTCGACTTCCCCGAGCCGCTGCGCCCGATCAGGGCGACGACCTCGCCGCGCCCGATCCGCACCGACAGATCGGTGAGCACGTGGTGGGCGCCGTACCACTTGTTCACGCCGCGCAGTTCGCCGGCGGCGTCGGCGCGGGGACCGGTCACGTGTGCGGACGTGTCGGAGGTGAGAGTCATGCGCGGTACCTCGATGCCCGATTCTCGAGCGCACGGACCACGGCGTCGGTGCCGATCCCCAGCAGCGCGTAGACGATCAGGCCGACGATGATGATGTCGATCCGCAGGAAATCCCGGGCGTTCATGATGAGGAACCCGATTCCCTTGTCCGCGTTGATCTGTTCGGCGACGATCAAGGTCAGCCATGCGATCGCGAGCGACTGGCGCAGACCGACGAGGACCTGCGGCGCGGCGCTGGGCACGACGATCGTGCGCAACTTCTGCCCGAACGAGAAGCCGAGTACCTGCGCCGTCTCGAACAGTTTGGGGTCGACCTGGCGGATGGCCGAGTAGGTGTTGAGGTAGAGCGGGAAGCTGACCCCGAGCGCGACGAGCAGCACCTTGGGCAGCTCACCGATGCCGAACCACACGATGAACAACGGGATCAGGCCGAGGTGCGGTAGCGCACGGATCATCTGCATCGGCGGGTCGATGGTGGCCTCCACCCATTTCGACAGGCCGACCGCGACCCCGAGGGCGATACCGACCACGCCGCCGAGCACCAGACCTTCGACGACCCGGACTCCGGAGACCGCCAGGGCGTCGGCGAGCTGGCCGGTCCTGATCAGCTCGATCCCGGCCTCCGCGATCAACGAGGGCGCCGGCAGCACATCCTGCGGGATGAGGCCCGCAGCGCTGCCGATCTGCCACAGCGCCAGCAGCACGAACGGAGAGGCCAGCCGGATGAGCATCCATCTGCGCTGAGCCCTCGGCCGGGGAGCAGACGGGGCCGACGGCACGGCCAGATCGGTGGGACTGGTCACGGTGAGGCGACGCTACGCGCGGCCCCTCCGGCGTTGAACCGTTTGATTCTGCGTGAGGAAAAGAACGCCGGCTCAGCGCCAGCCGTCGGCCGCGCGGGCGGCCCTCATCACGGCGTCGCAGAGCTCGCGCAGTTCGCCGGTTCCGGCGCCCTCCTCGATCGCGATGGCCATGTCCTCGGCGGCACACCGGACCTGGTAGACGCGATCGGACAGTTCGGAGGCCTCCTCGGCGCTGAGCACCACCGCGTCCTCGGCGACCGCGGTCCCCCTGACCAGGGCCCGCTGCTCGTAGGCGCGCTGGCGGCACGACTGCCTGCAGTACTGGCGGCGACGACCCAGCCCCGCGTCCGCGACTTCCCGTCCGCACCAGCGGCAGGTCTGCGGGCGGCTCCGCGCGCCGCTGCGGGAGGTCATCTGGCCGGGCGAGGCTGTCACGGCCCGACTCTAAACCGGGCGATCCTCAGATCCCGGTATCATCGGGGGCCGAGTCGGGAACTCTACGTCGCACACCTGCGTTGTTTAACCCGGACCACACGCGCTGACAGAGGAGTTGACGATGGCTGATCGTGTCTTGAGGGGCAGCCGCCTCGGAGCCGTGAGCTACGAGACCGACCGCAATCACGACTTGGCGCCGCGGCAGGTCGCCCGCTACCGCACCGACAACGGTGAGGAATTCGACGTCCCGTTCGCCGACGACGCCGAGATCCCCGGCACCTGGCTGTGCCGCAACGGCATGGAGGGCACCCTGATCGAGGGCGACGTCCCCGAGCCCAAGAAGGTGAAGCCCCCGCGCACCCACTGGGACATGCTGCTGGAGCGGCGTTCGGTCGAGGAACTCGAGGAACTGCTCAAGGAGCGCCTCGAGATCATCAAGACGCGGCGCCGCGGGTAGTCAGCGGGCCGTTCCGCGGGCCCGGTCCAACCGGGCGCGCAATCCCCACTGGGCGACCTTGACGATCGCCTCCCGGATGGTCGAGCCGTCCATCTTCGAGACTCCGTGCTCCCGTTCGGTGAACGTGATCGGCACCTCGACGACGGTGAAGCCGGCGTTGATCGAACGCCAGGTCAGATCGACCTGGAAGCCGTAGCCCTTGGAGTCCACGGCGGCGAGGTCGATCTTCTCGAGCACCTCGCGCCGGTAAGCGCGGTAACCCGCGGTGATGTCGTGGATGTCGACGCCCAGCAGGATGCGTGAATAGCCGTTAGCCGTCCGGGACAGCACGAGCCGGCGCCGCGGCCAGTTGCGCACCTCGCCGCCGTCGACGTAGCGCGATCCGATCACCAGGTCTGCGCCGGCGTCGACCGCGTCGAGCAGCCGGTACAGCTGCTCGGGCGCGTGGCTGCCGTCGGCGTCCATCTCCACCAGCACCGTGTACTGCCGGCTCAGACCCCACGCGAACCCGGCGAGGTAGGCCGCACCCAGCCCGTCCTTCGAGCTGCGGTGCATGACGTGCACCCGGTCGGGATCGGCCAGCGCGAGTTCGTCGGCCAACCGGCCGGTGCCGTCGGGACTTCCGTCGTCGACGATCAGCACGTGCACCGCCGGCGCCGCGTCGTTGACCCGGCTGACGATCTTGAGCAGGTTGTCGCGCTCGTTGTAGGTCGGGATGATGACCAGAGTCCGTGCGCTCGGTTTCTCTGCGGCTTCTCGGCCGGCTTCTCGGCCGCCGGGGCCACCCGGGACGCTCATGTGGCTCCTTTGCCGTTGTCGGTCGTCGTTCGCCGACCCCTGATTCTTGCTGGCACGAAGAGACCATTGTGCAGCATGGCTGCCAGGATCCCCGCAACACCGACGCCGATCAGCAGCGCCTCAATGATGGGGCCGAACCGCGTCGCCGGGGTCAGCGCGGTCCGCAGCCGGATCTGTTGGTCCAGGTAGGCGGGCTCGAAGAACGCGGTCCGCGCCAGCTCGCGGCCGTCCGGGGAGACCACCGCGCTGATGCCGACGGTGCCCGCGACGACGACATAGCGGTCGTGTTCGACGGCGCGCAACCGGGCGAAGGCGAGCTGCTGCTCACTCATCGCCTCGTCGAAGGTGGCGTTGTTGCTGGGCACCGCCAGCACCTGGGCTCCGCTGCGCACCGCCTCGCGGGCCGCCCGGTCGAAGATGACCTCCCAGCACGTCGTCACCCCGACCGGCACCCCGGCTGCCCGCACGACGCCGTCGCCCTGTCCGGGCACGAAATACCCGGCGCGCTCGGCATACGGCGAGAGCTTGCTGAAGAAGCTGCGCCACGGCAGGTACTCGCCGAACGGCTGGATGATCTGCTTGTCATGCCGATCGGCCGGGCCGGTGTCGGGGTTCCAGACGATGACCGAGTTCGTCGACACGGGGTTGTCCCGGCTGTAGCCGGGGGCGGCCACCACGCCGCCCACCAGGATCGGCGCGCGGATCGCGGCCGAGGCCGTGGAGATCGCCTGGCCGGCGTCGGCGTTGGCCAGCGGGTCGATGTCCGACGAGTTCTCCGGCCAGATCACGAACATGGGCTGCGGGGCGCGACCGGCCCGGACGTCCTCGGCGAGCCGCAGGGTTTCGCGGACGTGGTTGTCCAGCACGGCGCGACGCTGAGCGTTGAACTCCAGGCCCAGGCGCGGCACGTTGCCCTGCACGGCCGCGACGGTGACCGGCGGTTCGTCGCCGGCGCCGGCTCCGGACTTACGCACGTGCGGCCAGGCCAGCGCCGCGGTCAGCAGGACGAGGCTGATGCACAGGCCCGGCAACACGACGGCCGGGGGCGCGGCGGCGCGGGCGGCGGCGTCGCTGCGCCACCAGCGGATGACCTCGAGCGTCAGCGCCGCCACGCTGAACCCGAGCAGCACAGTCGCGAACGTCAGCAGCGGGGCGCCGCCGAACGCGGCCAGCGGCAGGGCGGGGCCGCCCGTCTGCGAATAGCCGACCACGCCCCACGGGAATCCGCCGAACGGGACCGTGGACTTCAGCCACTCCTGCGCCGACCACAGCCCGGCGAACCACAGCGGCCAGCCGGGCGCACGGCGGACCAGGACCGCGACGAGCCCGAACAGCGCCGGGAACAGCGCCTCGACGAGGCTGAGCGCGAGCCACGGCACCGGGCCGACCAGGCCGCTGATCCAGGGCAGCAGCGGCACGTAGAACGCCAGGCCGAACAGCAGCCCGTAGCCGAAGCCTCCGGCCGCGGTGGTCGTCGGCCGGGTGAGCAGCCAGCCCAGCGCGGCGAACGCCAGGATCGCGGCGAACCACCACCCGAAGGGCGGGAAGCTCGCGCACAGCGCCAGCCCGGCCACGATGGCGATGCTGAGCTGGGGCAACCGGTCCACGACTGCCTGGCCGAAGCGGCGCAGCCGCGACGGTGCGGGGGCGGCGTCGGGGGCCACGTCGGCGTCAGTGGTGTGTGGCGCGTCAGCCATGGAGGACCGCGCCCCGGTGCACGGTCTGACGGCACCGCGGCAGCGGTCCGTCGAGTCGCGGCAACAGCGGCACCCGCGACCGCGGATCGGTGGACCAGCGCTGCACCGCGTCGGCGGGCGCGGCGACGTCGAAGGCGTCGGCCTCCCAGACGGCATAGGACGCCGGCGCACCCGGCACCAGCGTGCCGGTCACGCCGTCGCGCACCCCGCCGGCCCGCCACGCTCCCCGGGTGGCCGCGGCGAACGCGGCCCGCGCCGACACGGCGCTGCCGGGGGTGTGATGGGTCGTGGCCGCCCGCACGGCGGCCCAGGGGTTCATGTCGGTCACCGGCGCATCGGAGCCGAAGGCGAGTGGCACGCCTTGGGATGCTAACAGCGCGAAATCGTTCATCCGGGCCGCCCGGGAGGCGCCCAGACGCCGGGCGTACATCCCGTCGTCGCCGCCCCAGAGCGCGTCGAAGGCGGGTTGCATGCTCGCGATCACGCCCCAGCCGCCGAGCTTGGCGGCCTGCTCGTCGGTGACCATCTCGAGGTGCTCGATCCGATGTCCGCAGCGTGCGACGGCCACACTGCCTGCGCGGTCGACGACCGCGTCCAGCGCGGCCACCACCGCCGTCACCGCGGCGTCGCCGATGGCGTGGAAACCCGCCGTGATCCCGGCCTCGGTGCAGGCCGCCAGGTGGGCGGTGATCGCGTCGGCGTCGAGGTAGGTGTTGCCGGTCGGGGCGGGACAGTCGGACGGCAGGTCGGTGTAGGGCTCGTGCAGCCATGCCGTGCGGGAACCCAGCGCGCCGTCGACGAACAGGTCGCCCGCGAGCCCGCGGGCGCCCGTCTCGGCGATCAGCTCACGAGCCTGGGCGGCGGTGCTGACCTGCTCTCCCCAGTAGCCGACCACCTCGACGCCGTGGCGCAGGTCCCGTAGTTCGCGCCAGTCGTCGAGGCCGCCGATGTCGGGCCCGGCGCATTCGTGGACCGCGACGATGCCGCGTGCGGCCGCCCTGTCGAGGGCAGCCCGACGCGCCTCGGAACGCTGCGCGGACGTGAGGTGGTCGCGGGCGATCCGACGGACGCGGTGGTGGTCGTCGGCGGTCAGAGGCGCGTCGCTGAGAACACCGGCGGCGCGCTGCAGCGCGGTCGAGGCCAGCGCCGAGTGCACGTCGATCCGGGCGAGGTAGGCCATCCGGCCCGGTCCGACGGCCGCGTCGACCTCGGCGGTGCTGGGCGGTCGGGCGTCCGGCCAGGCCGACTCGTCCCACCCGTGTGCCCACAGCACACCTTCGGGGTGGGTGCGGGCGTGGTCGCCGAGCAACTCGAGGCAGTGCAACCGTGATGTGGCCTGACGCAGATCGAGACCGGTGACGGTCAGACCGGTCGCGGTGACGTGCACATGGCTGTCGACGAACGCGGGGGCGACAAAGCAACCGCCGAGGTCGGTGACCTCGGCGTCGGGGAACTGAGCGCGGCCGACGTCGTCGCTGCCGAGCCAGGCCACCACGCCGTCGCGGACGGCCATCGCGGTGGCGTCGGGAATAGCGGGGCTGTGGATGCGGCCGCCCAGCAGAAGGCTGGTGGTGCTCACTCCGGCAGGCGGCGCTGCTCGGCGGCCGGCGGCTCGGCCGCGGCGTCCACCACGTCGATGACCTCGCCGTCGATGTAGTCGACGCGGCCCGGGCGGGTGGCGTAGCGGGTCGCGGCGCCGCCCGCGGTGCTGACCCCGATGATCAGCGGGGCGCGGCGGGCGGCCATCGCCGCGACGACGGGGCGTGCCACGGCGCGGGTCGGCGGCAGCAGCAGCAACGCGCCGAGGACAGACGTGGCCAGGCCGGGGATCACGACGAGCACGGTACCCAGGGCCACGAGCGCGCTGTCGGTGACCGCGCCGGCAGCGTCGGTCACGGTCAGCCCGGAGCGCAGCCGGCGGATGTGGCGACGCACCTGCGAACCGGCCAGCGCGAGCCCGACCATGAAGGTGGCCGCGAACAACAGCACGGTCCAGCCGAAGCCGATCGTCGAGGCCAGCGCCACCAGGACCGCCAGCTCGACCACCACATACAGTGCGAACAGCCTCATCGCCATGTCCTGCCAACGATCGGGGCGGTCGCCGGGTTCCTCGCTGTTGTTACCCCTAGCCCTCGGCGGGCGGGGCGGTGACCTCGATCGCGGCGTGCACCTTGTCGATGCCGCCGCGCAGGATGGCCTGCGGGATGAAGTACCAGGCGTGGTTCCAGTAGCGCCGGATGATCATGTCGAACACCCGCCGGGTGTCGGACTTCGGCAGCATCCGAGCCACCGCCTCGACGGGTTCGCCCTTGACCTTGCCGAGCACACCGCACTTCTGGATCGTGACCCGCGGGGTGTTGTTGATGCGCTTGGTCTTCCACGACCCGTCATCGGTGATGATCAGCAGCTTGTCACCGTCGGGCACTCCCCACACCGGGGTGGGCTTGGGCTTGCCGTCCTTGGTGAAGGTCGTCAGCAGCAGGTACTTCTCGCGGTAGACGTCGGTGAAGGTGGGGGCCATCGGTCAGCTCGCCGCCGACAGTTCGATCGTGACGTTCTTGTTCATGCCGCCGCGCAGCTTGGAGAAGAGGTTGAACAGCTTGCCGAGCAGGCCGTAACGCTTGCCGAGCGCGTCGTATGTCGCTCCGTTGACGGACTTGTCCAGGATGCGGGCGGTCGCTTCGACGGCCTCACCCTTCGGCTTGCCACCGCGGTCACACGGCGCGATCGTGACCCGCGACGTGTTGCGGATGCGCTTGACCTTCCACGACTTCTCCTGGGTGATCGCGATCAACCGGTCCCCCACCGGCGCCGCCCAGATCGCGGTCGGCTTCGGGCGACCGTCCTTGGTGAACGTGGTGAGAAGGATGTACTCGGACTTGGCGACCTCGGCGAACGTCACGGGCATGGCAACAATGTAACCGCGGCGCTCCGGTGCCGCGTTCGGCGCTGCGGTCCCGCGTCAGGCGGCGCGGTGCTGCGCGAGCAGGACGCTGAGCCTGGCCTCGATCGCACTGTGTCGTCGGGTGGGTCCGGGCAGTGGTGGTGCGGTGGAGCGGTAGGTCGCGCCGGTGGGGGTGGTGTAGGTGGCGGTGTGGCGGCCGTGGTGGTCGTCAGTGCGGACGGTCCAGCCGGGCGCTTCTTTGGCGTAGTTGCACGCCTCGCATGACCCCGCCCCGTTGCCGGCGCTCGTTGCCCCGCCCTCGCGGGCGGGGGTGGTGTGGTCGTAATGGCGGATCGGGGCGTTGCAGTACGGCGTCCGGCAGGTCTGGTCGCGCAGCCCGATGAAGGCCCGCAACCCTTTCGGAAAGATCCTGGCTTTGGATTCCATCGCGACCAACTGTCCGCTGTCGGGGTGGCGGTAGAGGCGGCGCAGGGTGGCTTTGGCGGTCTCGTCGGTGACCGCGTCGGAGACCAGGGTGCGCGCGACCACCGCGGGCACCGGCCCGTAGCCCTGCACCCAGCCCGGGGAATCGTCTTCGCCGAACAGGGTGGTGTCGGCCAGCACCAGATTCACCGCCACCGGCGAGGGTTGCTCGGCCGGCCGGGCAGTCACCCGCTCATAGAGGGTGTCGGTCATCACCTGCCCGCGGGGGCGGCCGTCGCCGGTGGTGTCGGCTTCCCGTTTCAGGGCGGCGTAGACCCCGACCCCTTGGCGCAGCGGCATCAGGAACGTCAGATACACCATGCCGTTGGCCGCGCAGCGGGTCCACGCCCCGGCGCTCTGGGCGGCCTTGTTCTTCCGTTCCACGACCGCGGCGGCGTCGAGGCGGGCGGCGATCGCCGCGGCGGCGGCCTCGATGCGCGCATTCCCCAACCCCGTCAGTGAGTCGGGGTTGGCGCACAGTTCGGCATCCAGCGCGCGGCGGTCCTCCACGGTCAAACACGCCGACTGCTTGACGATCAGCGACGCCCGGTACTCGGTGAGCACCCCCGATTCCAGCGCCGCCAGGGTATGCGGCATCTCGTAAACCAACGCATTGGCCATCCCGAGGTGGGTGTTGCCAGTGACCGGGGCGTCCAGCCTCGCCAACGCGATCTCCGAAGCCAACCCGCGCCCCCGTTTCCGCGAAGGCGTCCCAGCGGCCTCCTCAGCAGCACGCCGTTTCTGGGCCCACAAAGCGGTCGCGCGGGCCTGCGCGGCCGCGGCGGCGGCTTTCAGGTGTTCGCACCGAGCCACCATGTCGCGCAGTTGCGCCTCAGAGGCGGTGACATCGACTTCCCAGTCGATATCGAACACGTGTTCGAACATGACACCGACACTACCTCCGGGGTCTGACAAGCAAGGGAGTACCGGAGTTCGCCGCTCGGACTCGACGGCCGATCGATCAGTACTCTCCGAAGCCCGTCAGACGGATCGAACGTCGAACGGTCGCGGACGCGTGCAGGGATTCTGCGCCGACAGATCCCGTCAGCCTTCGAGATCGCCCTCGGTCTCCAGCAGCACCTGCCGCAACCCGTCGAGCGTCGCCTGCTCCGGCGCCGCCCACATGCCGCGCCCGGCGGCCTCCAGCAGGCGTTCGGCCATGCCGTGCAGCGCCCACGGATTGGACTCCGACATGAACTTGCGGTTCTCGTCGTCGAGCACGTAGCTCGCCGAGAGCTGCTCGTACATCCAGTCGGCCATCACCCCGGCGGTGGCGTCGTACCCGAAGAGGTAGTCGACCGTCGCGGCCATCTCGAAGGCGCCCTTGTAGCCGTGCCTGCGCATCGCGTTCATCCAGCGCGGATTCACCACCCTGGCCCGGAACACTCGGGTGGTCTCCTCCGACAGGGTCCGGGTGCGCACCGCGTCGGGGCGGGTGTTGTCGCCGATGTAGGCGGCGGGCGCCGTGCCGGTCAGGGCACGCACGGTCGCGACCATGCCGCCGTGATACTGGAAGTAGTCGTCGGAGTCGGCGATGTCGTGTTCGCGGGTGTCGGTGTTCTTCGCCGCCACCGCGATCCGCCGGTAGGCCCGGTTCATGTCGTCGGTGGCCGCCGCCCCGTCCAGCCCGCGGCCGTAGGCGAACCCGCCCCAGGCTGTGTACACGGCGGCGAGGTCGGCGTCATCGCGCCAGTTGCGGCTGTCGATCAGCTGCAGCAGACCCGCACCGTACGTTCCCGGCTTGGACCCGAAAATCCTTGTGGTCGCTCGCCTTTCATCACCGTGCTCGGCCAGGTCGACCCGCGCGTGGGCGCGCACCAGGTTGTCCTCGTCCGGCTCGTCCAGACCGGCGACGAGTCGCACCGCGTCGTCGAGCATGGCGACCACATGCGGGAAGGCATCGCGGAAGAAGCCCGAGATCCGCACGGTGACGTCGATCCGGGGCCGGCCCAACTCGCTCAGCGGGATCGCCTCGACGTCGACGACCCGCCGCGACGCGTCGTCCCAGATCGGCCGCACCCCGAGCAGCGCCAGCACCTCGGCGATGTCGTCACCCGCGGTGCGCATCGCCGACGTGCCCCACACCGACAGACCGACCGATTCCGGCCAGTGCCCGTGATCGGCCCGGTACCGCTCCAGCAGCGAATCCGCCATCGCCACACCGGTTTCCCACGCCAACCGGGACGGCACCGCCTTGGGGTCGACCGAGTAGAAGTTCCGCCCCGTGGGCAGCACATTGACCAGTCCGCGCAGCGGCGAACCCGACGGCCCGGACGGGATGAAGTGCCCCTCGAGCGCCCGCAGCACCTGGTCGATCTCCCCCGAGGTCTGCGACAGCCGGGGCACCACCTCGGTCGCCGCGAACCGCAGGATCGCCGCGACGTCGCGGTCGTCGGTCAGCGTGTCGACCACGCCCGCGTCCCAGCCGCTGTTCTGCAGTGCGGCAACGAGTCCGCGTGCGCGCGCTTCCGCCTCGTCGACGGCGGAGCGGTCGTCGTGACCGTCCTCGGCCAGACCCAGCGCCTGCCGCAGACCGGGCACGGTCTGTTCGCCGCCGAAGAGTTGGCGCGCCCGCAGGATCGCCAGCACCAGGTCGAGTTCGCTGTCCCCCGTGGGCCGTTGGCCGAGGATGTGCAGCCCGTCGCGGATCTGCACGTCCTTGATCTCGCACAGCCAGCCGTCGACGTGCAGGAGCATGTCGTCGAAGGAGTCCTCGTCGGGCCGGTCCTCGAGACCGAGATCGTGGTCCATCTTGGCCGCCCGCATCAGCGTCCAGATCTGCTGCCGGATCGCGGGCAGCTTGCCCGGGTCCAGGGCGGAGATGTTGGCGTGCTCGTCGAGCAACTGCTCGAGACGGGCGATGTCACCGTAGGTCTCGGCGCGCGCCATCGGCGGGATCAGGTGGTCGATCAGCGTCGCGTGGGCGCGCCGCTTGGCCTGGGTGCCCTCCCCCGGGTCGTTGACCAGGAACGGGTAGACGAGCGGGAGATCACCCAGCGCGGCGTCGGTGCCACAGGACGACGACATGCCCAACGTCTTGCCCGGTAGCCATTCCAGGTTGCCGTGCTTGCCGAGGTGCACGACGACGTCCGCCCGGAAGCTGTTGCCGAAGGCACCGTCGAGCCAGCGGTACGCCGCGAGGTAGTGGTGGCTCGGCGGCAGGTCCGGGTCGTGATAGATGGCAACCGGGTTCTCGCCGAACCCGCGCGGCGGCTGCACGATGATGACCACGTTGCCGGATTGCATGGCGGCGATGACGATCTCGCCGTCGGGGTCACCGCTACGGTCGACGAACAGCTCGCCCGGCGGGGGGCCCCAGTGCTCGACCACGGCGTCGGCGAGGCCGGCGGGCAGCGTGGCGAACCACGCGCGATAGTCCTTGGCGGACACCCGGATCGGGTTGCCGGCCAGTTGGGTCTCGGTGAGCCAGTCCGGGTCCTGGCCGCCGCGTTCGATCAGCGCGTGGATCAGTGCGTCACCGTCACCGGCATCGAGGCCCGGGACGTCGCCGACGTCGTAACCGGCGTCCCGCATCGCGCCGAGCAGGGCGATCGCGCTGGCCGGGGTGTCGAGTCCCACCGCGTTGCCGATGCGGGCGTGCTTGGTCGGATACGCCGAAAACACCAGGCCGACGCGCTTGTCGGCGGGAGCGACGGAGCGCAGCCGCGCGTGCCGCACCGCGAGCCCGGCCACCCGGGCACAGCGCTCGGGATCGGCGACGTACGTGATCAGACCTTCGTCGTCGATCTCCTTGAACGAGAACGGGACCGTGATGATCCTGCCGTCGAACTCCGGCACCGCGACCTGGGTGGCGACGTCGAGCGGCGACATGCCGTCGTCGTTCGCCTCCCACTGGCTGCGCGACGACGTCAGGCACAATCCCTGCAAGATCGGAACATCAAGGGCGGCAAGGTGAGCCACGTTCCACGTGTCGTCGGCGCCCCCTGCGGACACCGCCGCCGGGGTGGCTCCGCCCGCGGCCAGCACCGTGGTGACCATCGCGTCAGCGGTGCCGAGCAATTCGATCAGCGCGGGCTCGGGCGTGCGCAGCGACGCGCAGAACACCGGTACTGCCACGCCCCCCGCCTCGTCAATGGCGTCACACAGCGCCTCCACGTAGGCGGTGTTGCCGGCCAGGTGCTGGGCCCGGTAGTAGAGCACCGCCACCGTGGGCCCCTCGGTTCGCCCGGCGCGCCGCTCCAGCACGCCCCACGCCGGGGTGCTCGTCGGCTCGGCGAAACCGAAACCGGTCATCAGCAACGTGTCCGACAGGAACGCGTGCAGGTTCGCGAGGTTCTCGACGCCGCCCTGGGCGAGGTAGACGTGCGCCTGCAGCGCGACGCCGGCGGGCGTCGTCGACCGGTTCATCAGGTCGGCGTCGGGGGCCTGCTCCCCGCTGACCACCACGGCGGGCACGCCGCTGGCGACCACCGCGTCGATGCCCTCCTCCCAGGCGCGGTAACCGCCCAGGATGCGGACGACGACGACGTCCGCGCCGGCCAGCAGTTCCTCGAGCTCACCTTCGATCAGCCGCGACGGGTTGGCCCACCGGTAGCCCGCTCCGCTGGCGCGGGCGGTGATCAGGTCGGTGTCGGAGGTGGACAGCAGCGCAACGGTGCTCACCCCCCATTCGTACCGGACTACCGTGAGGTCCATGACCTCGGGCGTCGCCGTCGGCACCCCCGACCCGTCGCTGCGCGCGGTGGTGCTGCGCTACGAGGGGTTCACCTCCCGCGGCGCCCCGGTTACGTTCCGCGAAACCGCAGCGACGTTCGTCCCGGTCATCATCGATCTCGACGCAGGATGGACGGTGTCCCACCGCGATGATGCCCCACTGCGTCTGCGGTCGTTCGTCGCGGGTCTCACCGCCGCTCCGGTGCTCGTCGGTCACGGCGGCTCGGCGCACTGCCTGCAGATCGACCTCACACCGCTGGGCGCCCGGCGCATCCTGGGCCTGCCGCTGTGCGAGCTGGCCAACCGGTCGGTGCCGATCGAAGCGGTGCTCGGCCCCGCCGGCGCCATGCTGGTGCAACGCATCGGCGAGACCCCGCGCTGGCAGGACCGCTTCGCCCTCGTCGACGCGATGCTGATGCGCCGGCTGAGCGACGCCCCAGACACCGACCGTGGGGTGGCCTGGTCGCTGGCGCGCATCACCGCGAGCGGGGGGCGCGCCGCGATCGGCCCGCTGGCCGCCGAACTGGGCTGGAGCCATCGCCGGCTGATCAGCCGGTACCGCGACGCGGTCGGTCTGCCGCCGAAGACGGTCGCGCGGATCGTGCGCTTCGAACGGGCGGCGGAGCGCCTGCGCGGCGGCGCGGAACTGTCCGCGGCCGCCGCCGAGTGCGGCTACTTCGATCAGGCGCACCTGTGCCGCGAGGTCCGTGACCTCGCCGGCGTCACCCCCGCCGAACTGCGGGTCAATTCCGTCCAAGACCCGGCGAGCTGAGGCCCCTACCGTCGGGACCATGACAACGCCTCCGACATTCGGCGGAGCGGTACCGATCGTGCCGTTCCGCGAGCCGCGCAAAGCCCTCGAGTGGCTGGCGATCGCCTTCGGCGCCGTTCCGACGCTGGTGGCACCGCCCGACCCCGATCTCCCGCTGCGCCACGCCGAGGTGCGGATCGGCACCGGGGTGGTGATGGTCGACGACGCCGACCGCGACGGCGTGTTCGCGCTGCCCGGCCCCGTGCTCGTGTACGTCGTCATCGACACCGCGGCCGAGGTCGACGCCCTGCACGACCGGGCGGCCGCTGCCGGCGCCGAGATCGTGCAGGGGATCACCGACCAGGACTACGGCTCCCACGAGTTCGCCGCACGCGATCCGCACGGCAACATCTGGAGTTTCGGCACCTACCGGCCACAGCCGGGCTGACGCGGATCAGCCGTGCCAGCGGCCGTACCAGGTCTGCCGGTAGGGCAGGCCCGTGGCGACCACGAGCCCGGTGATGACTGCTGCGAAGACGATGAGTGCGAACATCGTTGTTCCTTTCCCGTGACCCCGATGACGGGTGCACTACGGGCAGACGGTACCGCCGGTACCGGCTTCGCCGCGGGAAAGGTGTGGCACGGAACGCATCACACGATGATGTGACGACGGTCACATCGAGTGGCTCGCAACGCTGGTCAGCGGGCGGTCACGAAACCCCGCGACACCATCCAGTCACGCGCGACGACGCTCGGGTCGCGGCCGTCGACGTCGACCTGCTTGTTGAGATCGATGATGACGTCGTTGGTCAGGGCGGCGGTGACCGGCGCGGTGACGTCCGCGATCTCGGGGTGCGCGTCGAAGAATTCCTTCTTCATCGTCACCGACGGGTTGTAGTGGGCGAAGAACTGCTTGTCGTCGGTCAGCACGGTGAGGTCGAGCGCGGCGATCCGGCCGTCGGTGGTGAACACCTCGCCGAAATCGCACTGGGTGCCGTCGGCGGTGGCCTGGTAGATGATGCCGACCTGCAGAATCGGCGTGACTGCCCGGGCGGGGTCGAAGCCGTAGGCCGCGGCCATGCCGGGGAAGCCGTCCTGTCGGGCGCGGAACTCGGTGTCGACGCACGTCCGGGCCGCACCCGGGTCGCGCTGCACCAGGGCCGCGTACTCGGAGAGCGTGCGCACGCCGGTGCGCTCGGCCGTGCGCTTGCTCGCGGCCAGCGCGTATGTGTCGTCCATCGGTCCTGGCTCCAGCCAGACCATCCCGTTGCGCTCGAGGTCCTCGTCCCGCACCGCCTCGAACTGCTTGCGGGTGTCCGGGATCGGCTTCTCGTGTCCGAGGTAGTTGATCCACGCGTTCCCGGTGAACTCGTAGGCCACGTCGACCTGACCCGACAGCTGGGCGCCGCGGGTGCTGCGGGATCCGACGATGCCGGTGAGGTCACGCACGTCGGCGCCCGCAGCGGCCAGCGTGTACTGCAGGACGTAACCGAGGATCACCTGCTCGGTGTACTCCTTGGAACCGACGGTGATCGGCACCCCCTCCAAGCCCGGGGTGGGCCGGATCGAGCCGGGTCCGACCTGCAGCGGCATTGCGCTGCCCGACCCGAGCCCACAACCGGCCAGCACCAGCACGACCGCCGACAGCAGCACCGCCACCCGCCGCATCACCGCAGCCCCTTGGGTCCGACGTAGAACTCGGCGAGCCCGCCCAGCCAGTCCACCAGCAGGGCCAGGCACACCGCGAGGACGCTGCCCAGCACCAGCGTGACGTTGTCCTGCAGCTTGTATCCGGTGTCGATCAGGATGCCCAGGCCGCCGGCGTTGACGAGGAACGACAGCGTCGCGGTGCCGACCGCCAGCACCAGCGACGTCCGCAGGCCCGCCAGGATGAACGGCACCGCGAGCGGAAGCTCGACGCGGGCCAGCAGCGCCGCGCGCGACATCCCCTGGCCGAGACCGGCATCGATCAACGCACGGTCCACCTGATCGATGCCGAGGATGGTGCTCGACAGCACCGGCAGCAGTGAGTACAACGCGATCGGGAGCACCCCGATCCAGAACCCGGTCCGGGCGGTGAAAAGGAACAGCAACACCAGCAGTCCGATCGCGGGGGCGGCCTGCCCGACGTTGGCGATGCCGATGAACAACGGCCGCAACGCTTTCGCTCCCGGCCGGGTCACCAGCACACCGAGCGGAACGCCGATCAGCACCACGATCGCCGTCACCGCCGCGGTGATGAGCAGGTGCTGCCAGATCAGCGTCGCGACGTTGCCGGGGTTGATGTTCTCCCGCTGGGTGGCGGTCAGGTCGCGGTCGAAGGCCCAGAACACCACGGCCGCAGCGACGATCAGCACCAGCACCGGCTGGATGAACAACCGCAGCCGCTCGGCCGGTGTGGTGGCCGGCGTACCCGACGTCGCGGGGGCGCCGGCGTCGGTGGCCGTGCTCACGACGTGCCGTCCCCGGAGGTCTCGGCCTCGGTGCGCAGCCGCGTGATGGTGTCGATGAGCGTGTCGAGGGTGACCACCCCCTGGTAGCGGCCGCCGGGACCGGTCACGACCGCCGACGCGTGCTGCTCGGCCAGGATCGCCTCCAACGCGTCCTCGAGGGTCGACTGGGTGCTGACGACATCGAGGCGTTCGACGGCGGCGGCGAGCGAGGCGGCGTGGCGCAGCCGGTTCTCCCGCACCCAGCTGACCGGCCGTTCGCGATCGTCGAGCACCACCGCCCAGTCGCACTCGCTGCCGGCGATCGCAGCACGCACCTGCTCCACGCTGTCGTCGCGGTGCACCGACGGGCGGGACTCCAGCGCCACGTCGCGCACCCGCAGCAGCCCGAGCTGACGCAGCGACGCCCCGGAACCGACGAAGCCGGCCACCGTGTCGTCAGCAGGGCTGGCGAGGATGTTCTGCGGGGTGTCGTACTGCAGCACCGTCGACTGCTGGCCGAGGACCGCGATGCGGTCACCGAGCTTGACCGCCTCACCGAAATCGTGGGTGACGAACACGATGGTCTTGCGCAATTCTCCTTGCAGCCGCAGCAATTCGTCCTGCAGCGTGCTCCGGGTGATCGGGTCGACCGCGCCGAACGGTTCGTCCATCAACAACACCGGCGGATCGGCGGCCAGCGCCCGCGCCACCCCGACCCGCTGCTGCTGACCGCCGGAGAGTTGGCGGGGATAGCGGTCGGCGTACTGCGCCGGCTCCAGCCCGACCAGGTCGAGCAGTTCGTCCACCCGGTCGTCGATCCTGGCGCGCTTCCACTTCAGCAGCCCCGGCACGAGCCCGACGTTCTGCCGAATCGTCATGTGCGGGAAGAGCCCGGCCTGCTGGATCGCATAACCGACCGAGCGCCGCAGCTCCGTGGGTTTGATCGACAGCGCGTCCTGGTCACCGATCAGGATCCGGCCGGACGTGGGCTCGCTGAGTCGGTTGATCATCCGCATCGTCGTGGTCTTCCCACACCCGGACGGGCCGACGAACACCACGATCTCGCCCGCGGGGATCTCGAGCGAGACGTCGTCGACCGCGGGCTGTTTGGCGCCCGGATACACCTTCGACACGTGGTCGAGCTCGATGCGGACCCCCGTGGGGTCGGTCTGCGGATCGATCTGCGTTGTCACCGAATGCCTTTCGATGTGGTGAGCCGTCCGATCAGCACCAGCACGGCGTCGAGCGCCAACGCCAGGATCACGATCAGCAGCGTGCCGGTCAGCGCCATGGGCAGTGCGGTGGGACTGCCGACCCGGGCCAGTCCGGCGAAGATCAAGTTGCCCAGTCCCGGACCCTTGACGTACGCGGCGATCGCGAGCACCCCCATGGACATCTGGGTGGACAGCCGCATCGCCGACAGGATCGCCGGCCACACCAGCCGCAGCTCGACCCGGGTCAGCGTGGTCAGGCGGCTCATGCCGATGCCGCGCGCGGCGTCGGTCAGCGCCGGGTCGACACCGTTGAGGCCCACGATCGTGTTCCGCACGATCGGCAGCAGGGAGTAGAGCACCAGCGCCGCCACGCTCGGAATCACCCCGAGCCCGAACAGCGGGATGAGCAGACCCAGCAGAGCGAACGCCGGAACGGTGAGAATGACGCTCGACGTCGCCATCGCGAGATTCGCCGCGACGGCATTGCGGTAGGTCAGCACCCCGATCGCGACACCGAGGACGGTGGCGATCAGGACACTCTGGATCACGGCGCTGACGTGCTGATACGAGTCGAAGATCAGCTGCGGATAGTGGGCGCTGACGTACCCCCACAACGAGATGCTCGAGGTCACCGCTGCAGCCCCACAGGTCTCCTCGACTTTCCCCGCCTTTGCTGGCGATCAGCGTTCCCGATCTCGAGCGTTACCCGATCTTGACTGTGGCGAAACGGCGCCGGTTCGGTTCGCGGTGAATCTAAGGGTGGGCAGCGCGGGCGCGCGGGCCGAGAGTGGGGCGATGTCCACGCTTCGTGTCGTCAAGCTCGGCGCAGTCATCGGTGCACGCATCGAGGGCGTCGATCTCGCCGCCGGTGTCGACCCCGCGACGGCCGCCGAGGTCAACGCGGCGCTGCTGGAGCACAAGGTGATCTTCTTCCGCGGCCAGCACGACCTCGACGACGACGGCCAGTTGGCGTTCGCGCGCACCCTCGGCACCCCGACGACGGCACACCCGACGGTCACGTCGCGCGGAACCCGGGTGCTGCCCATCGACTCCCGCTACGACAAGGCCAACAGTTGGCACACCGACGTCACGTTCGTCGACCGCATCCCGAAGGCCTCGCTGCTGCGGGCCGTCGCCTTGCCGCCCTACGGCGGCACGACCACCTGGGCCTCGACGGAGGCCGCCTACGACCGGTTGCCGCCCGCGTTGCGGGCGCTGGCCGAGAACCTGTGGGCGGTGCACACCAACGCCTATGACTACGCCGGCGACGTGGACGCACGCCTCGAGCAGTTGGCCGACACCGAGCGGCAGTACCGCGAGGAATTCGTCTCCGACCACTACGAAACCGAGCACCCCGTGGTGCGCATCCATCCCGAGACCGGCCGGCGCGTGCTGCTGCTCGGCCACTTCGTCAAGGGTTTCGTCGGCCTCGGACAGGCCGAGTCGGCCACGCTGTTCGCCCTGCTGCAGAACCGAATCACGAAGCTGGAGCACACGATCCGGTGGAACTGGGAGCTCGGCGACGTCGCGGTCTGGGACAACAGGGCCACCCAGCACTATGCCGTCGCCGACTACGACAACCAGTTCCGCCGGCTCACCCGCGTGACGCTGGCCGGCGACGTGCCCGTCGACGTCCACGGCGAGCGCAGCCGCGTCATCGCCGGGGACGCCTCGACGTACTCGGACATCGTCGTCCCGGTTCGTCTCGCGAGCTGAACGGTTCTACAGCCGCTCCATCATCCGGGCCATCATCGCGTCCTCGATGAAGTCTGGCCGGCGGCTGCGGCTGCGGCTGCGGTGGGTGCGCGGTGGGCGCGGGGTGGCGGTCATCGCGCGCCACAGGGTGCGCCGCCGCGGGACGCGCACCTCCGCTCCGGCCAGCGCCGCGGCGGAGGCCAGCAGCACCTCGCGTTCGGTCACGAGCACCACGGGCTCGACGGGTGCGGCTGCGGCCGGTGCGGTGATGTCGATGGTCAGTTCGGTCATGTCGTCCACTCCTGGATTTCCGCGGGCCGGCGGCGCCGGCCCGTCGTGATCGAAAAGTAGGGGCGGCACCGATCACGATCGCGGGTAGCGGCGTACCCGAATCACGGCCGAGTGGGCCGTTTCCCACCTGCGTGGCGCGCCCCGGGTACCTGCCACCGCGTACCGTGGACGGGTGAGCAGGGCCCGCGACACCGACGCCTGCCCGGGTGCGGTGCAGACCCACCGGGCCGCCGACGGCGACCTGGCCCGCATTCGGCTACCCGGCGGCATGCTGAGCGCCGCGGCGATGGAGACCGTCGCCATGGCCGCTCTCGAGCTCGCCGCCCCGACGCTGGAACTGACATCGCGCGGCAACGTGCAGATCCGGGGTGTGCGCGACGCGGCAGCGCTCGCCGGGCGGCTCACCGACGCCGGCCTGCTGCCGTCGGCGACGCACGAGAAGATCCGCAACATCGTGGCGTCTCCCCTGTCCGGCCGCCGCGGCGGCGTGCGCGACGTGCGGGAGACGGTGCTCGCGCTCGACGCCGCTCTGCAGTGGGACGCCCGGCTCGCCGCGCTGCCGGGCCGGTTCCTGTTCGGCATCGACGACGGCGGCGGCGACATCTCGGGGCTGGCCGCCGACGCGGGGGTGCAGGTGCTCGACGACGACACGGTCGCGGTGCTGCTGGCCGGCACCGACACCGGGGTGCGCATTCCGTTCGCCGACACGGTCGAGACGCTGCTGTCGATCGCCCGGCGCTTCATCGAGATCCGCGGGAAGGCCTGGCGGGTAGGGGAATTGACCGACCCGACGGCGCTGCTGGCCCCGCTCGCGGCGACGGTGGCCCCCGGCGGAACGTGGCCGGTGCGCACGCAACCACCGGTGGGCTGGATCGAGCAGGACGACGGCCGGATCGCGCTCGGCGCCGCCGTCCCGCTCGGGGTGCTCGACGCCGAGGTGGCCCGCTACCTGGCCGCGGTGGACGCTCCGCTGGTGATCACGCCCTGGCGGTCGGTGCTGATCTGCGATCTGGACGACGGCGTCGCCGACGCGGCCCTGCGGGTGCTCGCCCCGCTCGGTCTGGTCTTCGACGAGGCGTCGCCGTGGTTGACGGTGTCGGCCTGCACCGGCAGTCCCGGATGCGCGCACGCGCTGGCCGACGTGCGCGCCGACGCCGCGGCGGCGCGCCACGACGGCACCGGCGGGGTGCACCGCCACTTCGTCGGCTGCGACCGCGCGTGCGGCAGCCCGCCGGACGGGGAGGTGCTGGTCGCGACCGGAGACGGCTATCGGGCGCGGCGCGCCCACCCGTAGGGTGATCGGGTGCTCGACTACATCCGCGATGCCGGGGAGATCTACCGGCAGTCGTTCGCGACGATCCGTGCCGAGGCCGACCTGTCCCGCTTCCCCGACGACGTCGCCCGGGTCGTCGTCCGGCTGATCCACACCTGCGGTCAGACCGACGTCGGCGAGCACGTGGCATTCACCCCCGATGTCGTCGACCGTGCCTACGCCGCGCTGGCCGCCGGCGCACCGATCCTGTGCGACTCGTCGATGGTCGCCGCCGGCATCACCCGCTCGCGGTTGCCCGCGGACAACGAGGTGGTGTCGCTGGTCGCCGACGACCGGGCGCCCGCCCTGGCCGCCCGGCAGGCCACCACGCGCTCGGCCGCGGCAGTCGACCTGTGGGCCGACCGGCTGCCCGGCGCCGTGCTGGCCATCGGCAACGCCCCCACCGCGCTGTTCCGGCTGCTCGAGCTCGTCGACGGCGGGGTCGCGCCCCCCGCCGCGGTGCTCGGCGGCCCCGTCGGCTTCGTCGGATCGGCGCAGTCCAAAGAGGAGCTCATCGCACGCCCGCGCGGCATGTCCTATCTGGTGGTCACCGGTCGCCGCGGCGGCAGCGCGATGGCCGCCGCCGCCGTCAACGCGATCGCGACCGTGGCCGAATGAGCGGGACCCGAGGGACCCTGTGGGGCGTCGGGCTGGGCCCCGGCGACCCGGAACTGGTGACGGTGAAGGCGGCCCGGGTGATCGGAGCCGCCGACGTGGTGGCCTATCACAGCGCCCGGCACGGCCGCAGCATCGCGCGGGGCATCGCCGAGCCCTACCTGCGGGACGGCCAGATCGAGGAGCACCTCGTCTACCCGGTCACCACCGAGACCTCCGAGCACCCCGGCGGCTACGCGGGGGCGATGGAGGACTTCTACCGCGACTCCGCGGCGCGCATCGCCGCGCACCTCGACGCCGGCCGCGACGTCGCGCTGCTCGCCGAGGGCGACCCGCTGTTCTACAGCTCCTACATGCACATGCACACCCGCCTCACCCGGCGCTTCGACGCGGTGATCGTGCCCGGCGTGACCTCGGTGAGCGCGGCGTCGGCGGCGATCTCCACCCCGCTGGTGCAGGGTGACGAAGTGCTCACGATCCTGCCCGGCACCCTGCCCGCCGACGAACTGCGGCGCCGACTGGCCGACACCGACGCCGCGGTCATCATCAAACTCGGACGCTCCTATCCCGCTGTGCGCGAAGCACTCTCGACCGCAGGCCGACTCGACGACGCGTTCTACGTCGAGCGCGCCAGCACCGCGCGGCAGCGCGTCCTGCCCGCCGCCGACGTCGACGACGCGTCGGTCCCCTATTTCTCGCTGGCGATGCTGACCGGCCGCGCACGGGCGCCGGAGGGCACCGGGTCGGTCACCGTGGTCGGGCTGGGCCCCGGCGACATCGACTGGATGACCCCGCAGAGCCGCCGCGAACTGGCCGCCGCCACCGACCTGATCGGCTACGGCCCCTACCTCGACCGCGTCGGTATGCGCGAAGGTCAGCGCAGGCATCCCAGCGACAACACCGACGAACCGGCCCGCGCCCGGTTGGCCTGCTCGCTGGCCCAGCAGGGCCACACCGTCGCGGTGGTCTCCTCCGGCGATCCAGGGGTGTTCGCGATGGCGACCGCGGTGCTCGAAGAGGCCAAGGAATGGCCCGGCGTGAACGTGCGGGTGATCCCGGCGATGACGGCCGCGCAGGCGGTGGCCAGCAGGGTGGGCGCACCGCTGGGCCACGACTACGCGGTGATCTCGCTGTCGGACCGGCTCAAGCCGTGGGAGGTGATCGCGGCGCGCCTCACCGCCGCGGCGCAGGCCGACATGGTGCTCGCCATCTACAACCCGGCGTCGAAGACCCGCACCTGGCAGGTGGGTGCGATGCGCGACCTGCTGCTCGAGCACCGCGACGCGGGCACCCCGGTGGTCATCGGGCGCGACGTCGCCGGGCCGCAGGAGTCGGTGAAGGTGGTGCGCCTGGCCGACCTCGACCCCGCCGACGTCGACATGCGTTGCCTGCTGATCGTGGGATCGTCGCAGACGCAGTGGTACACGGGCGACGAGAGCGCGGATCGGGTGTTCACCCCCCGGCACTATCCGCAGACCGTAAGCTCTGCGCACGCGCACCGACCCACCGACCGATGAGGTGACCTCGTGAGCATCCCCCGCTCCCCGGCCGACATCACTGCGGCCTGGCTCGGTTCGGTGCTCGGCGTCGAGGTCACCGACGTCGACGTGACCGCCATCGGCACCGGCCAGACCGGCGCCACCTACCGGGTGGCTGCGACCTACGGGTCCGGCGCCTCACCGCGGTTGCCCGCGACGTTCGCGGTCAAGCTGCCCGCCCAGGACGACGCCGTGCGCGAGCGGGTGGCGCTCGGCTACCGGTCGGAGGTCGAGTTCTACTCCACCGTGACCGACGAGGTGATGATCCCGGTGCCGGGTTGCTTCCACAGTGAGATCTCCTCCGAGGGAGGTGATTTCGTGCTCGTGCTGGCCGACATGGCCCCCGCGGAGCAGGGGGACCAGATCGCCGGCTGCACACCGGCCGAGGCAGCACTGGCCGTCGATGCGCTCGCGGGTCTGCACGGCCCGAGTTGGTGCCGGCCGCAATGGTGCGAGCTGCCGTCGATCATCATGCCCAAACCCGGCGACGAGGCCGCCGCCACCGGGATGGGCGAGGTGGCGCTGATGGCGGCGAACATCACGCTCGAGAAGCTCGGCGACAAGGTCGCCGACGACGACCGCGACACACTGCTGACGTCGATGGGGCTGGTGGCGCCGTGGTTGCTCGCGGTGCCGGAGCGGTTCTCGCTGCTGCACGGCGACTACCGGCTGGACAACCTGCTGTTCGACCCGGACCGCACCCGCGTCACGGTGGTCGACTGGCAGACCGTCGGAGTCGGGTTGCCGGCCCGCGATCTCGCCTACTTCACCGCGACCAGCCTGCTCCCCGAGATCCGGCCGACGGTCGAACGCGACCTCGTGCACCGCTACCACGCCGCCCTGCTGGGTCACGGCGTCACCGACTACGACGCCGAGACCTGTTGGCACGACTACCGTCTCGGGATGCTGCAGGCACCGTTCCTGACCGCGCTGGGGTACGCGTTCGCGGCCTCCACCGAGCGCGGCGACGAGATGATCCTGACCATGCTGCACCGCGGGTGCCGCGCGATCCGCGACCTGGACGCGATCGACCTCGTCAGGTCGTATCAGGCTTCGTCACCAGCCACTGCGTGACCGGCATCGCCGGCCGCCAACCCGTGAACGATCCGATCGGCTCGACGCGGTAGTGCTGATATCTGCGCAGCTCGCCGCCGACTTGTGAATACCACTGCAGCACAACAGCTTCGGACTCCGCCGTCACCGCATTGGCGACCAGGCGGCCGCCGGCGGGCAGCCGGTCCCAGCAGGCCGGCAGCAGGTCCGGCCCGGTGACGCCGCCGCCGACGAAGATCGCCGCGGGGGCCGGGGCGGAGGCGAACGCTTCCGGTGCGCCCTCGCGGACGTCCAGGACCACCCCGAACGTCCGGGCATTGTCGGCGATACGGGTGCGCCGCTGCGCGTCGCGCTCGAAAGCCACCGCACGACAACCGATTCCGGCGCGGCACCACTCGATCGCCACGCTTCCCGAGCCGGCGCCGACATCCCACAGCAGCTCTCCGGGGCGTGGCGCCAGCGCCGCCAGGGTGACCGCCCGCATCGCCTGCTTGGTGAGTTGCCCGTCGTGGGCGAACACGGTGTCGGGCAGCACGGCGCCCAGTCGCTCGTCGGGTAGATAGCGCACCGCGACGACGTTGAGGTCGTCGACGTCGCCGGGCGGGCGGGCCGCCCACTCCCGCGCCGTGGACGAGCGGCGCAACTCCCGCGGGCCGCCGAGCTGTTCGAGGATCGTCACCTCGGAGTCGCCGCGGCCCGTCGCGGTGAGCAGCCGGGCCAACTCCCCCGGACTGGTCCGGTCCCGGGACAGCACGACGGCCTGCCCGCCGCGGCGGATCGCACTGACCGGCTCGGCGGTGACCAGACTGATCACCTCGGTGTCCTGCACCGACCAGCCGACCCGCGAGCACGCCAGCGTCACCGACGACACGTGCGGCAGCACCGCGACCCGGTCGGCGCCGTGGCGGCGGATCAGGGTGCTGCCCACCCCGTGCAGCAGCGGGTCCCCGCTGGCCACCACGTGCACGTCGCCGTCGGCACCGTCGAGCAGGGTGTCGATCGCCGGCAGCATCGGGCTCGGCCACGGCCTGCGGATCGCGCGCACCGTCCCGTCGAGCAGATCCAGCTGCCGCGGGGAACCGTAGATCACTGTCGCTCTGGCCAATTCGGCGCGCGCCGGCGGAGCGAGACCGGCCATGCCGTCGGCGCCGATGCCGACCACGACGATCATCGGCTCTCTGTTCTTCGCGCGAGCGCTCATCACCTCGGCAGCCTTCGCCACACCCACCGCGGCGTCACCCGGAACCCCGCGGCCACCGCGGCCAGCGACGCGGGCACCCACACCACCTGTCGACCGGCGCGCAGCGCCCTGACGGTGGCGTCGGCGACCTGGGCCGGGGTGCTCGACAGCGGCGCCGGCTCCATCCCCTCGGTCATCCGCCCGATGACGAACCCGGGCCGCACCAGCAGCAGCCGGACCCCGGTGCCGTGCAGCGCATCGGCCAGCCCGCTGCAGAACGCGTCGAGGCCCGCCTTCGCCGAGCCGTAGACGTAGTTCGCCCGGCGCGCCCGCACCCCGGCCACCGAGGAGAACGCGACCAGCGTGCCGTGCCCGGACGCGCGCATCACATCGGCGAGCACCGTGAGCAGACTCACCTGTGCGACGTAGTCGGTGTGCGCGATGGCCGCCGCGTGGGCGGCGTCCCTCTCCGCGAGCGCCTGGTCACCCAGGATGCCGAACGCCACCACCGCGGTGCCGATCGGGCCGTACCGGGACACGATCTCGTCGACCACCGCGCGGTGCGACGCGAGATCGTCGGCGTCGAAGGCGATGCGGTGCACCGCCGTCGCGCCGGCCTGCGTCAGCACGGCGGTCTGCGCATCGAGGTCGTCGGGACGCCGGGCGGCGAGCACCACCGTCGCGCCGGCGGCCAGCCGGCGTGCCACCTCCACGCCGATCTCGCTGCGGCCGCCGAAGACCACGACCGGGTTCACCTCCGCCGTGTCTTTCATGGCTGCGATTATGTCCTGCGCTAGCGTGGGCGTGATGGGCAAGGCAACCACCCGGCTGACCACCGACGCGATCGCGTTCCTGACCGAGCGTCACCTCGCGATGCTGACGACGCTGCGGGCCGACCAGTCGCCGCACGTGGTGGCCGTCGGGTTCACCTTCGATCCCGCCACCCACATCGCCCGCGTCATCACCACCGGCGGTTCGCAGAAGGCGGTCAACGCCGAACAGCGCGGTGTCGCGGTGCTCAGTCAGGTCGACGGCGCGCGGTGGCTCTCGCTGGAGGGGACATCGACCGTGTCCACCGAGATCGACAAGGTGCGCGACGCGGAACTGCGCTACGCGCAGCGCTACCGCACGCCGCGGCCGAACCCCAAGCGCGTGGTGATCGAGGTGCGGGTGGAGCGGGTGCTGGGCTCCTCGGGACTGCTGGACCGCGGCGAGAGCTGACGCGTCAGACCGGCACGACGGCGAGTTCGTGCGGGCGGTTGTTCACCGACAGCGCACCGTCGGCGGTGACGATCACGATGTCCTCGATGCGGGCGCCCCACTGCCCCGGGAAGTAGATGCCGGGCTCGACGGAGAACGCCATCCCCTCCCGCAGCGGCAGCGGGTTGCCGGCCACGATGTAGGGCTCCTCGTGCACGGACAGCCCGATGCCGTGCCCGGTGCGGTGCACGAACGCCTCGGCGAGGCCCTCGGCGGCGAGCACGTCGCGTGCGGCGGCGTCGACCTGCTCGGCGGTCACCCCGGGCCGCACCGCCGCGACCGCGGCCTGCTGCGCCCGCTGCAGCACCGCATACCGCCGCGCCACCTCGGGGTCGGGTTCGCCGATGCTGTAGGTGCGGGTGGAGTCGGAATTGTAGCCGGGCTCGTAGGGTCCGCCGATGTCGACGACCACGACGTCACCGACCTGCAGTTCGCGGTCGGAGCACTCGTGGTGGGGGTCGGCGCCGTGCGGCCCGGAGCCGACGATGATGAAGGCCACCTCCGAATGCCCCTCGGCGACAATGGCTTCGGCGATGTCGGCGGCGACGTCGGCCTCGGTGCGGCCGGGCGCCAGGAACTCCGGCACGCGGGCGTGCACCCGGTCGATCGCCGCACCGGCCTTGCGCAGCGCGTCGATCTCGGCGGGGTCCTTGACCATCCGCAGGGTACGCAGCACGTCGGTGGCCAGCACGGGCACCACGCCGAGCACCTCGGCCAGCGGCAACAGGTGCAGCGCCGGCATCGAGTCGGTCACCGCGACGGCCCGGCCGGCCCCACCCAGCGCGTCGGCCACCAGCGTGTACGGATCGTCCCCGTCGACCCAATCCCGCACGCTCACACCGAGTTCGGGAACCGCCGACTCCTTCAGCGCGGCCAGTTCCAGCCGTGGCACCACGATCGTCGGCGCACCGTCGGCGGGCAGCACCAGCGCGGTCAGCCGCTCGAACGTCTGCGCCCGCGAACCCACCAGGTAGCGCAGGTCGTACCCCGGCGTGATGACCAGACCCGCCAGCTCCGCCCCGGCCGCGGCCCGCGCCGCCGCCGACAGGCGGTGGGCGTAGACGTCGAGGGGGAAACGAGACTCACTCATGCCTTCAGGCTAGTGCCGCGCCCCTGGCAGGATGGCGGGGGTGACTGCTCCCCTGGTACTTCTCGACGGCGCGAGCATGTGGTTCCGCTCCTACTTCGGTGTGCCGTCGTCGATCACCGCTCCCGACGGCCGCCCGGTCAATGCGGTGCGCGGGTTCCTCGACGCGGTCGCGACCGTCATCACCCGTGAGCGGCCCCACCGGCTGGTGGTGTGCCGCGACGACGACTGGCGGCCCCAGTGGCGCGTCGACCTGGTCCCGTCGTACAAGGCGCACCGGGTGGTGCAGGAGAATCCCGGCGGCGAACCCGACGTCGAGGAGGTGCCGGACGAGCTGACCCCGCAGGTCGACATGATCATGGAGATCCTCGACGCGTTCGGCATCGCGACCGCGGGCGCGCCCCACCACGAGGCCGACGACGTGCTCGGCACGCTGGCCGACCGGGAGCGCCGCGACCCGGTCGTCGTCGTCAGCGGGGACCGCGACCTGCTGCAGGTGGTGCGTGACGAGCCGACCCCGGTGCGGGTGCTCTACCTGGGCCGCGGCCTGGCCAAGGCCACCACGTTCGGACCCAGCGAGGTGGCGCAGACCTACGGGGTGCCCGTCGACCGCGCCGGACCGGCCTATGCGGAACTGGCGCTGCTGCGCGGTGATCCGTCCGACGGGCTGCCCGGCGTCGCCGGGGTCGGCGAGAAGACCGCGTCCAGCCTGCTGACCACCTACGGCTCCCTCGAGGCGATCCTCGCCGCCGCCGAGGACGGCACCTCGAAGCTGGCCCGGGCCCACCGCACCAAGCTGCGGTCGGCGGCGGAGTACATCACCCGGGCCGCGCCGGTGGTCCGGGTCACCACCGATGCCGCGGTCAGCTTCTCGATGCCGGACGACACGCTGCCGCTGGCCGCGGCGCATCCCCGCAAAGTCGTCGAACTCGCCGAGCGCTACGGCGTGTCGTCCTCGATCGGGCGGCTGCAGAAGGCGCTCGACGCCCTGCCGTGACCCTTACTTGGGCCGGCCGACCTCGTAGGTGCCCTTGTCGTCCTGGAACGTCACCGTGACCTGACGCTTGGTGCCGTCGATGCTCACCTCGCAGTTGAAGGTGTCACCCTTCTTCACGGTGGGGCTCACGCCGTTGTTGCACTTGACGTTGCTGACGTTCTTGGCGCCGTAGCCGTTGGTCTGGTCGGTGAGGATCTGTTGCACACCGGTCTGCGCGGCGTTCACGTCGAGCTTGGTGGTGACGAAGAAGCCCGGCTTCCAGAAGCCGAGCACCAGCACCACGGCGACGATGATCGCGGCGAGCAGACCGACGATCCCACCGACGACGGCGAGCGAGCGCTTGGAGCCCTCCTCCTGGCCCGGCGCCTGGTAGTTCGGGTACTGCCCGTACTGACCGGGCTGGCCCGGCTGGCCGTACTGCGGCTGCTGGCCGTAACCGGTCGGCTGACCGTACTGCGGCTGCTGACCGTAGCCGCCCGGCTGCCCGTACTGCCCCGGCGGCGGGTAGGCGGCCGGGTTGTATTCGGTCTGCTGGCCGTACTGTTCCGGCGCCGGGTAGCCCTGCGGCGGGTAGGCCGGCGGCTGGGTGGGCTGCTGGTACTGCGGATACTGCTGCGGCGTGTACGCCGGCGGCTGCCAGGACTGCTGATCCGGCGCCTGCGGCTGCTCGGACCCGGACGGAGGCTGCCAGCCCTGATGGGACGAGTCGCCCGCCTGCTGCTCCGTGCCGGACTCAGGCTGATGACCCGGCCACCCCTGCGTCGGGTCAGATCCCTGCGGTCCGCTCATTTCTCTCCTCGGTCGTGCACGGCTGTCTGGTGTAGCTGGTGCCACACACTACCCGGCATCAACCGCGACGACGCCGCGCCGAACGTCGTTGATCGCGTGTTTCGCGGTTGTCCGCAACGCCGCCGACGGCGCGGCGTTGCGCACCTGATCGGCCAAGTCGAGGACCTGGCGGCACCAGCGGACGAAATCCCCGGCCGGCATGGTGACCCCGTTGCCCGGATCGCTCGCGGCCAGCGCCGAGGCCAGGTCCCCGGTGCGCGCCCACCGGTAGATCGCCGCGACGAAGCCGTCGTCGGGTTCGCGGCTGCCGGTGATGCGCTGGCGCTGCTCGTCGGCGCGCAACTCACTCCACAATCGGCGGGTCTGATTGAGCGCACGGCGGAGCCGGCCGGTGGGGATCTCCGCCCCGTCCCCGGGGCCGTGCCCGTCGCGGCGCGACTCGTAGAGCACCGCCGACAGCGCGGCCGCCAGCTCGGCGGCGTCGAGGTCGTTCCACACCCCGGCGCGCAGACATTCGGCGACCAGCAGGTCGCTCTCGCTGTAGATGCGGGCCAGCAGCCGGCCGTCGTCGGTCACCGAGGGGGTGTCTGCGTCCTGGTCGTTGCCCTGCTCGATGAAGCCGCGCTCGGTGAGCAGCACGACGATCCGGTCGAAGGTGTGGGCCAGCGAGTTCGTCGCCGTCGCGATCTTGCGGCGCAGCTGCTCGTTGTCCCGTTCGATCTTCAGGTACCGCTCGGCGACCCGGGCACGGTCCTCCCGGTCGGGCAGCTGATGGGCACCGTGCGCCCGCATCCGGTTGCGCAGCCCGGCCAGCTCGGGGTCGACGTCGGGTTCCTCGGCCGGGCCGCTGCGCCGCCTCCGCGCGCTCGGGACGTCGAGCCCCTCCGCGGCCGACGTCAGTGCCGAGGCCAGGTCGCGGCGGGCGCGGGGGTTGCGGTGCTCGACGCGCTTGGGCAGCGTCATCCGGCCCATCGGTCCGACGGCACCGGAGTAGTCGGCCGAGGAGATCCTGCCCGCCCACCGGCTCTCGGTGAGCACCAGCGGACGCGGATCGTCGTCGTCGCGGGCCGGCTCGAGCACCACCGCCAGCCCGCCGCGGCGGCCGTGGGTGATCGTGATGATGTCGCCGCGGCGCAGCGCGGTCAGCGCGTCGTTCGCGGCCTGGCGGCGCTGCAGCCGCGAGGACCGCGACTGCGCCCGCTCCCGCTCGGAGATCTGGGCCCGCAGCCGCACGTAGTCGAGGATCGGCGCGTCGCGGCCGCCGAACTCGGCGGCCAGGTCGCCGAGCAGTTTCTCGCCGCGCTCCACCGCGCGCACCAGCCCGACCACCGATCGATCGGCCTGGTACTGGGCGAACGAACGCTCCAGCAGCTGATGGGCCTGCTCGGGTCCCATCTGGTGCACCAGGTTGATCGTCATGTTGTAGGTCGGGGCGAACGAACTGCGCAGCGGGAAGGTGCGGGTGGACGCCAGACCGGCGACCTCGGCGGGGTCCACGTCGGGATTCCACAGCACCACCGCGTGGCCCTCGACGTCGATGCCGCGTCGTCCCGCCCGGCCGGTCAGCTGGGTGTACTCGCCGGGCGTGAGCGGCAGGTGCTGTTCGCCGTTGAACTTCACCAGCCGTTCGAGCACCACCGTGCGGGCGGGCATGTTGATGCCCAGCGCCAGCGTCTCGGTGGCGAACACCGCCTTGACCAGGCCGGCGGTGAACAGTTCCTCGACGGTGTGGCGGAAGACGGGCAGCATCCCCGCGTGGTGGGCGGCCAGCCCGCGCAACAGCCCCTCGCGCCACTCGTGGAAGTCGAGCACCACCAGGTCGGCATCGTCGAGTTCGGCGGTGCGCCGGTCGACGATCTCGGAGATCCGCGCGCGCTCGTCGTCGGTGGTGAGCCGCAGCGACGAACGCAGGCACTGTTTGACCGCGGCGTCGCAGCCGGCCCGGGAGAAGATGAACGTGATCGCGGGCAGCAGGTCGCGCTGCTCGAGCACCCCGATGACGTCGGGGCGGCTCGGGGTGCGGAACACGGCGGGCCGACCGGCCCGTCCCCGCCCTCGCGGCTGCCAGTCGGCGAGCCTGTCGGCTTCCCGACGATGGGCGATGTGGCGCAACAACTCCGGATCCACCAGCAGGTCGCGCCCCGCGTGCGCCGGCCCGGAGGCCCGGTAGTCGAACAGGTCCAGCAGCCGTCGGCCGACCAGGACGTGCTGCCACAGCGGGACCGGCCGGTGTTCGTCGACGACGACGGTGGTGTCGCCGCGGACGGTCTGGATCCACCCGCCGAACTCCTCGGCGTTGCTCACCGTGGCCGACAGGCTGACCAGCCGCACCTCCTCGGGCAGGTGCAGGATCACCTCCTCCCAGACCGCGCCGCGCATCCGGTCGGCCAGGAAGTGCACCTCGTCCATGACGACGTAGGAAAGTCCGTGCAGCGCAGGCGAATCCGCGTAGAGCATGTTGCGCAACACCTCGGTGGTCATCACCACCACGTCGGCGTCGCCGTTGATGTTCTGGTCGCCGGTGAGCAACCCGATGCGCTCGGGCCCGTACCGGCGCACCAGGTCGTTGTGCTTCTGGTTGCTCAGCGCCTTGATCGGGGTGGTGTAGAAGCACTTGCGCCCGGCAGCCAGCGCCAGGTGCACGGCGAATTCACCCACCACGGTCTTGCCCGCGCCGGTCGGCGCACAGACCAGCACGCCGTGCCCCTGGGCCAGCGCGTCACAGGCGCGGCGCTGGAAGCCGTCGAGGGTGAAGGGAAGTAACGCGGTGAACGCGTCCAACGCGGGGGCAGGCTCAGGTGGCATCGTCGTCGATCACGAGCCGCGACGGGGCGGGCACGGCCGTCGGCGCCTCGACCGGCTCGGCGGCGCCGATGGGCGCGGCCTCGTCGTCGGGGATCGCCTCCAGCTCCCGGCGGGCCTTGCGCCGGTCGTTGACGCGCGCGATCTGGATCGCCACCTCCAGCAGCGCCGTCAGCGCCGTGGCCAGCGCCAGCATCGAGAACGGATCCGACCCGGGTGTGGCGAACGCGGCGAAGATGAACAGGCCCATGATCAGGCCGCGCCGCCACGCCTTGAGCCGCGCGTAGGTCAGCACCCCGACCAGGTTCAGCATGACGATCAGCAGCGGGAACTCGAAGCTGATCCCGAACACCAGCAGCAGGTTGATCAGGAACCCGAAGTACTGGTCACCGGACAGGGCGGTCACCTGCACATCGCTGCCGACGGTCAGCAGGAACCCGAGGGCCTTCGACAGCACCACGTAGGCGAGCACGGCGCCGGTGACGAACAGCGCCGCCCCCAGCGTGACGAACGCGACCGCGAACCGGCGCTCCCGGCGGTACAGCCCCGGGGTGATGAACGCCCACAACTGGTAGAGCCAGACCGGGCAGGCCAGCACGAGGCCCGCGGTGAGCGCGACCTTGAGCCGCAGCATGAACTGGTCGAACGGGGCGGTGGCCAGCAGCCGGCATTCGCCGTCGGGGGCGATCGTCGCGCGCGCCGACGCGGGCAGCGAGCAGTAGGGGCCACGCAGCCAGTCACCGAGGCTGGGCAGCCCGAACGCGCCGTGGCTGTACCAGAAGAACCCGAGGATCGTGGTCAGGACGACGGCCAGCGCCGAGAGCACCAGCCGGGTGCGCAGTTCGGTGAGGTGTTCGACCAACGACATCGTGCCGTCGGGGTTGACCCGCGACCGGCGACGGCGCGGGTCCAGCTTCTTGAAGAGTCCGGGCATCTGCACGACGAGGGGGCCTACCTGTTCACAGGCACAGGATCACGGCGCGGACGGGGCCCGCGCCGTGTCGAGGTGACGATTCAGGCGGGGCGCTTGTCCGACGACGGTTCGGTGTGCGTCGCGGCACCGCCGACCGGCCGGTCGGCGTCGGTCACCCGCTCCGAGGAGATCTGGGTCGGCTGCTCGGACTTGCCGTCAGCCTGCATCTCCTTGATCTCGGACTTGAAGATTCGCATCGACTTGCCGAGCGACCGGGCTGCGTCGGGGAGCTTCTTGGCGCCGAAGAGCAGCACGAACACGGCGATGACGATGATCCAGTGCCAGGGTTGTAGACCACCCAATTTGGTTACCTCCAGACGTCTGCGCCGAGTCTACCCGTCGGGTGGCTCGTTACCGACCCGATAGGCGTCCAGCGCTGCCACGGCGGCCCGGCGCACCCGCTCGGCCAGCGGCTGCGGTTCGAGCACCTGCACCGCCGAGCCGAAGCCCAGCACGAACCGGGCCATCCAATCGTCCGAGGCGTACGTCATCGCGGCGTCGCACGAGCCGTCGGGGTACTCGCGCAGCACCCGCAGCGGGTAGTAGTCGAACATCCACGCCGCCGAGCGGTCCACCCGCAGCGTCGCCGTCGGCAGCGACGGGTCGGCGGTGTCGGGGTCGAACAGCGAGGTGTCGGGGCCGGCCTGCACCGCGGGCGGCGGCGGGGCGGACGGCTCGTCGAGCACCCGGGCGTCGACGATCCGGTCGAAGCGGAACAGCCGGACCGCCTCGGCGGTGCGGCACCACGCCTCCAGGTAGCTGTGGTCGGCGACCAGCACCACCCGGATCGGGTCGACCACCCGGCTCGAGAGCATGTCGTGGGAGGCCGAGTAGTACTCGATCGCCAGCGCTTTGTCGCCGCGCACCGCCCTGCGCACCGCGGCGGCCGCCTCGCTCTCCACCGGCGCAGGCTCGTCGACCGCCGCACCGTCGACGCCGTGGCCCGCGCTGCCCGCGGCGGACTCGATCTTGGCGATCGCGCTGCGCGCCGCCTCCGGATCGACCATGCCGGGCACGTCGACCAGCGCGCGCAGCGCGACCAGCACGCCGGTGGCCTCCGGGGAGGTCAGGCGCAGCGGGTGGTCCATGCCCGCGGTGAACGTCACCTCGATGGTGTCCCCGGAGAACTCGAAGTCGATCAGATCGCCGGGCCCGTAGCCGGGCAGCCCGCACATCCACAGCTGGTTCAGGTCGTCGCGCAGCTGCTTGACGCTGACCCCGAGATCCGCGGCGGCCTCGTCATAGGTGATGCGCGGGTTGGCCTGGAAGTACGGGACCATGTTGAGCAGTCGCACCAGCCGAGTGCTCACGGCGGTCACGCGCGGACCTGCTCGACGCCGGCCTGGGCCCGTAACCGCGCGATGACGTCCTCGCGCAGTGAGGCGGGTTCCAGGGCGACGGCGTCGGCGCCGTAGCTGGCGACCTCGCGGGCCAGCCGGTCGAACATGCCGATGTCGAGGGTGATCTCCTGCCCGGCGCGGCCGCCGAGCGTCTTCGCGCCGACCACGGTGGCGCGCCGGCGCAGCGCCGTGGCGCGGCCGTCGGCGACCCAGATGCGCGCCTGTCCGGCGCCGGGCCAGTCGCCCACCACCCGCGCGACGATCTCCCGCAGATTCACCCCGGGCGGGCGGACCACCGCGCCGGGCTCCCCGATGGGGGTCACCTCGGCGCCGATGCGGGACAGCCGGAAGGTGCGGACCGCGTCGCGGTCGCGGTCATGGCCGACCAGGTACCAGCGGCCGCGGTCGGTGACGACACCCCACGGCTCGACGGTGCGGGTGACGTACGGCTCGCTGCGCGACGGCCGGTGCGGGAACTGCACGGCGCGCCCGGAGTCGATGGCCGACAACAGGATTCCGAGCACGTCCTCGGAGCCGCGCAACCCGGGCAGCGCGGCCGTCGAGGTGATCGCGACGTCGAGATCGTCCGCCGGATCGATCTCCACGCCCGCCGCGCGCAGCTTCAGCAGCGCGCTCTGGGTCGCGGTGATCAGCTCAGGGGACTCCCACAGTTGGGTCGCGACCGCCACGGCGGCGGCCTCGTCGGGGGTGAGCTCCACCGCGGGCAGCGCGTAGGCCTCGCGGTTGATGCGGTAGCCCTCGGTCGGGTCGGTCGAGGAGACCCGGCCCGTTTCCAACGGGATGCCCAGATCGCGCAGTTCGTTCTTGTCGCGCTCGAACATGCGGGAGAACGCCTCGTCGCTGGCGCTACCGGCGTACCCGTACACGGTCTCGCGGATCCGGTCGGCGGTGATGAACGTCCGCGTCGACAGCAGCGCGATGACGAGATTCATCAACCGTTCGACTTTCGAGATCCCCACGCCGTAGAGCTTAAGACGAATCGGCGGTGGGCTCGGACGGCCGTCGCGGCGCGGCACGTCGAAATCCACCTTCTGCAGACGAAGTGCGAGAGAACGGCGGCAGAACGTGGATTTCGACCCGTCCCGGCAATCGCGGCGTGGCTACATGCCAACGGGTTCGGGTGGCGGCCCGAGGACTTCGATCGAGAATTGGCGACACACCTCGGCCACATGTGCGGGATCGATCTCGTCGGGCGCCGGCAACGCCGGTTCGGCGCTCGGACGTCCCAGCGCGGCGACGAACCGTTCGAATCCTGCGGGCGTCGACACCTGGAACACCCTGGCGGTCTGTGACCTCACCTGGAACGTGTGGGCGAGCCCGCGGGGCATCCACACCGTGGCGCCGGCGCTGTGCACCTCCTCCACCTCACCGCAACGGAACCAGATCTCGCCGTCGGCGAGGTAGAACAGCTCGTCCTCGGACTCGTGGCGATGAAGCGGAGGACCGAAATTTCGCGGAGCGAGAAACTCCATCGCGGTCAGCAGGCCGTTGGTCTGTTCGCCGCTGATCTTCGCGGTGTAGAGGGTGTTGAGGAAATGGAAGTGGGCGCCGCCATCACGCTTGATCAGCGTGGGCGTCTGGGCCGTCATGGCCAGACTGTAACCCTCACATGCTGGCGATGAGCCGTTTTACCCTCTCATCGACCGAGCGGAACGGGTCCTTGCACAGCACGGTGCGCTGCGCCTGGTCGTTGAGCTTGAGGTGCACCCAATCGACAGTGAAGTCGCGGCCGGCTTCCTGGGCGGCGCTGATGAACTCGCCGCGCAGTTTGGCCCGGGTGGTCTGCGGCGGCGTGTTGACCGCGGCCTCGATCTCCTCGTCGGTGGTGATCCGCGACGCCAGACCCTTGCGCTGCAGCAGGTCGAACACCCCGCGGCCCCGCTTGATGTCGTGGTAGGCCAGGTCGAGCTGGCTGATCTTGGGGTCGGACAGATCCATGCTGTAGCGGTCCTGATAGCGCTGGAACAGCTTGCGCTTGATCACCCAGTCGATCTCGGTGTCGACCTTCGCGAAGTCCTGGCTCTCCACCGCGTCGAGCTGGCGGCCCCACAGGTCGACGACCTGCTCGATCTGCGTGTTGGGTTCGCGGGTCTGCAGGTACTCGACCGCGCGGGCGTAGTACTCGCGCTGGATGTCCAGCGCACTGGCCTGCCGACCACCAGCCAGCCGCACCGGGCGCCGGCCGGTCAGGTCGTGGCTGACCTCACGGATCGCGCGGATCGGGTTGTCGAGCGAGAAGTCGCGGAACGCGACACCGGCCTCGATCATCTCCAGCACCAGTGAGGCCGAGCCGACCTTGAGCATGGTGGTGGACTCGCACATGTTGGAGTCGCCGACGATGACGTGCAGTCGCCGGTACTTCTCGGCGTCGGCGTGCGGCTCGTCGCGGGTGTTGATGATCGGGCGCGACCGGGTGGTGGCGCTCGAGACGCCCTCCCAGATGTGCTCGGCGCGCTGCGACAGGCAGAACGTGGCGGCCTTCGGCGTCTGCAGCACCTTGCCCGCGCCGCAGATCAGCTGCCGGGTGACCAGGAACGGCAGCAGCACGTCGGAGATCCGGGAGAACTCGCCGGCCCGCACGATGAGGTAGTTCTCGTGGCAGCCGTAGGAGTTGCCCGCGGAGTCGGTGTTGTTCTTGAACAGGTAGATGTCCCCGCCGATGCCCTCGTCGGCCAGCCGTTGCTCGGCGTCGACCAGGAGGTCCTCGAGCACCCGCTCACCCGCCCGGTCATGGGTGACCAGCTGGGTCAGGTTGTCGCACTCGGCGGTCGCGTACTCGGGGTGGCTGCCCACGTCGAGGTACAGGCGCGCGCCGTTGCGGAGGAAGACGTTGCTGCTGCGTCCCCACGACACCACCCGCCGGAAGAGATAGCGGGCGACCTCGTCGGGACTGAGCCGGCGATGGCCGTGGAACGTGCAGGTGACACCGAATTCGGTTTCGATGCCCATGATTCGTCGCTGCACCTCATCGAGACTAGCCGCTGCTCGGCGCGGGCGTGGTTGTCCACGCCCAAAGAGAGGCTGTGGATAACCCGCAGGAGGAGCACCGCCGGGGTGCCAGCATGAGCCATGGGGGATTTCACGCGGGTCGATGCCGACCGCCTGCGCGCGGTCGCCGACCGGATCTGGGGCATGGCCGACGAGGTCGGCGCCCTGCGGTGTCCCCTGCTCGACCCCGGCGCGCTGCCGGGATCGCAGGTGGCGGAGGTGTCCGCGGCGACGGCGGCGACGGTGGAGGCCGAACTCGAGGACGTCGCCGCCGGGCTGCGCGGATGGGCGCTGGCGGCGCGCCGTGCCGCCGAGGAGTTCGAGCGTGCCGACCGCGACTCCGGAGATCGGCTCGGAGATCGGCTCGGCCGGTGAGCCGGCCGACGGTGACGCAGGCGCGGGCGTGGCGGCCCGAGACGTTGCGCGAGCTGGCGCAGGCGTGCGACGCATTGGCCCGCCGGGTCAGCGGTGCGGCCGACGCCGTGCTCGCGCTGAGCGCGGGCACCCATGACCACTGGGACGGCGCCGCAGCCGAGGCCGCCCGCGGGCGGGCAGGCGGGATCGCCGCGGACGCCGCCGCCGCGGCACGCCGGCTGATCGCCGCGTCGGTGGCCGCTGACGACGGCGCCGACCAGGTGAGCGTCGCGCGTGCCGACGTGCTCGACGCGCTCGCGCGGGTCGACCGCGACGGACTGGCCGTCGCCGACGACGGCGCGGTCATCCGCGCCGGGACGCCGGATCCGGTGCTGGTGCTGCTGGCGGGCGGGGACGCGGGCGCGGCCGGCCAGATGCTCGATGTCGCTGCTGCGCAGGCTCATTCGCGGATCATCGCCGCCCTCGACCGGCTGGGCGCGGCCGACGGGGACGCCGCGTCCGACCTCGCCGCGGCGCTGACCGGCGACACCCCTCGCTCCCCCGCGGCCACCGTGCCGGCCGGCGCCGCGCCCGGTCTGTCGCCCGACGTGGCGGGGTGGCCCACGACGAGCCAGGACGGCATCGCCGCCCAGATCGCCGCGATGACTCCCGATCAGCGCGACCGCCTGGTCGAGCAGTACCCGCGCCAGGTCGGCAACACCGACGGCGTGCCCTGGCCGATGCGGGTGGCCGCGAACAGGATCAACATCGCGGCCGCCCTGCTCGCCGAATCCGGGCGCGACACCGGCTCGCGGCGCCGGATCGCGCTGTACCGGGATCTGCTCGGGGAGATCGACGACCCCGCCCGCTCCGGTGCCCGCATCCGGCGCCAGATCCTGGCGTTCGATCCCGCCCGCGCGTCGCTGGTCGAACTCAACGGCGACCTCGCGACCGCCCGCAGCGTCGCGGTGCTGGTGCCCGGCGTCAACACCACGATCGAGGGCTCGGCCGCCACCACCGCGACCGCGCGCCGGTTCGTCTCCGGCAGCCGGGGCGACGCCGCGGTGATCACCTACCTCGGCGGACCGTTCCCCCAGGTGCACGATCCCGCTGCGGCACTGCTGGAGGCCGCTGACCCGCGCGACGCTCTGGCCATGGCGCCGCGCCTGGTGGCGTTCAGCGAGGACGTCGACCGCACGGTGGCTCCGGGTGTGCCCGTCACGGTGATCGGCCACTCGTACGGCGGGTCGATCGTCGGCACCGCCGAGGCGCTCGGGCTGACCTCGGACCGGACGTTGTTGGTCGCCGCCGCCGGGTCCGGCGTCGGCGTCGACGACCCGTCGGACTGGCACAACCGCAACCCCGACGTACTGCGGTTCTCGATGACCGCGCCCGGCGACTTCATCGAGGCCGTGCAGGGCATCCCCGGCGGACCGCACGGCGCCGATCCCGACGAGATGCCCGGCGTGATCCGTTTGGCCGCAGGCGATTACGACGACGGTCAACCAGTGGCCGGGTGGGAGGCGCACAGCGGCATGCTGAACCGGCCCTCGGACTCGTGGCGGACGGTGCTCGCGGTCATCACAGGGGATTCCGAAACGCTGCATCGCGCCGTCGCCGACGCGCCACAATGAGCCCATGGGGTCACGGGCATCGCGCAGCGCGCCCGTCGACGGTTTCCGGCTGGCCTTCGACCGCGTCGGCACGCCCGGCGCGCCGTCGGTGCTGCTGCTGCACGGCTGGCCGGGTAACCGGCACGACTACCGAACGCTGGTGCCGCTGTTGCGGGAGTCGGGCCGGGAGCTCGACGTGGTGGTGCCGGACCTGCGGGGTTTCGGCGGATCGGACAAACACGACGTGGCGGTCAGCCACTTCTACAGCGCGTCGGCGCAGGCGGCCAGCATCGTCGGACTGATCAACGAACTCGGCCTGGCCCCTGCGGTGATCGGCGGGTACGACGTCGGCAGCCGCGTGGCACAGAGCCTGGCGCGGATGCATCCCGACCTCGTGCACGCGCTGGTGCTGTCCCCTCCGCTGCCCGGCGCGGGTGAGCGCGTCCTCACCGCGCCCGCGCAGGCCGAGTTCTGGTATCAGGCGTTTCACCAACTGCCGCTGGCGGCGCGTCTGGTCGACGGCGACGACGACGCGGTGCGCGAGTACCTGCGGCACTTCTGGGGGCACTGGTCCGGTCCGGACTTCACCATGAGCGAGGACGACCTCGACGCGCTGGTCGCCGACTACGCGCTGCCCGGGGCCTTCACCGCCTCCATCGCCTGGTATCGGGCCGGAGCGGGCACCGTCGCGCAGTCGCTGACCGAGTTGCCGCCCGACCAGGCGATCAGGATCCACGCCCCCACCGACGTGCTGTGGCCGGGTCACGATCCGCTGTTCCCGGCCGCGTGGTCCGACCGTCTCGAGCACTACTTCACCGACGTGACGCTGCACACCGCGCCCGCGGCCGGCCACTTCACGCCGCTGGAGTGCCCCGAGCAGTTCGCACGTCTGCTGCTCAGCCGACGACAGGAATGACGACAAGATCAATTCTGTTGCACCGCAAGCGATGACGAACCCCTCCCCCCAGCCCGTGCGGTGGATTCCGCAGCGTGTCCTGGTGACGCGCTCGGCGGCCGATCTCCCCCACGGCGCCCAGATCATCAGCCGGTGCGAGGCCGCCGGCGTCCCCGACATCGACGTCCTGCGCGGCGACCGGCTTCCCCCACTGCGCGGCGCCGACGACCGGTCCACCTACGCCCTGGCCAAACGCACGCTCGCGGTCGTGGTGGCGCCGCCGTCGAAGCGGCGGATGCAGCCCATCCCGCCCAGCGCCGACTGGCGGATGGACCTCGCCGAGGGATGCCCCGGGCACTGCCAGTACTGCTATCTCGCCGGCTCGCTGGCGGGGCCGCCGATCACGCGGGTCTACGCGAACCTGCCGGAGATCCTGGCCGGCATGGACGAACGCGTCGGACTCGGCACCGTCACCTCGGCCTCGGTGCGCGCCGGCGAGGGCACCACGTTCGAGGCGTCCTGCTACACCGACCCGCTGGCGCTCGAGCACCTCACCGGATCGTTGTCGGCGGCCATCGCCCACGTCGGCACCCACGACTGGGCGGGCCCGGTGGGGCTGCGGTTCACCACCAAGTACGACGACGTCGCGCCGCTGCTGACCCTGCCGCACCACGGGCGGACCCGCGTGCGGGTGTCGGTCAACGCCGAGGAGATCGCCGGACGGTTCGAAGGCGGCACCGCGCGCCTGCCCCGGCGGGTGGCCGCGCTGGCGGCACTGGCCTCCGCGGGCTACCCGGTGGGTCTCACGATCGCACCGATCATGCCGATCCCGAATTGGCGCAACGGCTACGGCGATCTGCTGCGCGCGGTGGCCGACGCCACGAGCACCGTCGACGATCTGGACCTGACCGTCGAGTGCATCACCCACCGCTTCACCGCGGCCAGCAAGGACGTGCTGACGTCGTGGTATCCCCGCACGAAGCTCGAGATGGACGAGGCCGCCCGGACCCGCAAGTTCGGCAAGTACGGCGCGGCGAAGTACGTCTACCCCAAGGACACGATGGCCGAGCTGCGGTCCTGGTTCGACACCGAACTCGCCGCGACGCTGCCGGCCGCCCGGCAGCTCTACTGGACCTGATCGGCCCGCGCACTCCAGCCCAGGCGGCGGCTGACGGCGTCCGCCGCGGCCACCGTCCGCTTCGCCACCTCGTCGAAGCGTTCCACCGACAGCCGGTAGGCCGGTCCCGAAACACTCAGCGCCGCAACGACTTGCGAGTGCACATCGAAGATCGGCGCGGCCACCGCGTTCAAACCGACCTCGAGTTCCTCGGTGACACTGGCCCATCCGCGTTCCCGCACCGCGGCCAGCTGTTCGGCGAGTTCGGCGACGGTGGTGACGGTGGCGTCGGTGAACGGCACCCACGGCGGGCTCAGCCGGGCCCGCACGTCGGCGGGCTCCAGGCCGGCGAGCAGCACCTTGCCGCTCGACGTGGCGTACGCCGGACAGCTCTGGCCGACCCAGGTCCGGAGCGTGATCTCGGCCGGACCGATCGACTCGACGATGTTGACGATGCGATCGCCGTCGAGCACGGCGACGTTGGTGGTCTCGCCCACGTCGACGCTCAGCGCGTCGCAGATGTCCTGGCTCGTCTTCACGAGGTCGGCGTGCCCGCCGGCCGCCCGGGACAGCCGGGAGATCGTCAGCCCGAGGCGGTATTTGCCGCGTTCGGAGACCTGTTCGACGTAGCCGCGGGCCTCCAGCGCCGCCACCAGCCGCGACGCGGTGGACTTGTGCACACCGAGTTCGGCCGCGATCTCGGTGACGCCGGCCTGCCCGAGACCGGCGATGATCTCCAGCACCTGCAGGGCCCGGTCGACGGACTGCACGGCGGCGGCCGGCTCACGGGGTGCCGACTCGGAGGGCGTCAGCTCGGGGGTAGGCATTGCTGATCGACCCTATACGCCCGTGTATCCGAGGTTGCCGACCCGTCGCCGCACGGCGGCGATCTCCCGCAGACCGTCGCCGAGCAGACTGCGGTTGAGCGGCGAGAGCTCCGAGGACGCGACGATGTCGCCGGGTGTGCGACCCGCGGTGATCTGGTCGACCTGGTGGGCCATCCGCAGCCGCTGCAGCATCGCGAACACGTCGCTGAGCGTGCGGGCGTCGCGTTCGCTGAGCGCTCCGGCCTGCGCGGCCGCCTCCAGCCGGGTCGGGGTGGGCGCCGACGTGACACCGGCCGCCAGCCCGCCCCACCGGGCCAGGTTCACGATCGGGGTGACCGCGTGGTTCTTCAGGTCGAAGGTGCCCCCACGCCGCGACAGCACATCCCGCAACGAGCGGGTCTTCATCCGCCCTGACAGCGCGTCGAGCAGCTGCAGCCGCAGCGCGTTGGGGTGCTCCTCACGCATCCGCTGATAGGCCGCGGGCACGGTGTGCAGCCCCGGGTCACCCCACACCACACGACCGTCGATGAGCAGCGAGGAGAACATCAGGCCGCGGTCGCGCAGCGGGTCGTCCAGCCACCCCTGCGCGGCGGTGCGCCAATCCGACTGGGAGCGGGAGAATTTGGGCTTGGCGGCGATGGCACCGTTGCGGTCCGACGGCAGCCCGGCGTCGTCGAGCAGATCGTGCACCGCCCCGGCGAGGCCCCGCAGCCGCGGGGCCTGCTCCGCCAGCTCGTCGCGCCACGACAGCGCGCTGTCGACGTCCGAGGACGGCATCGCCTCGCGGCGGGCGACGCTGCCCAGCGTCAGCCAGGCGAATCCGCCCGCGGGCACCGCGTCGCCCTGCGCGATGACCAGTTCCAGGGCCCGTCGCACCAGGCTGTCGATGACCACCGAGAGGATCGCGCTGGTCGCGACGGCCTTGGTGCCGCTGCGGAACAGGTCCACGGCGGTGCCGGTGACTTGGTGGCCGACCGCGCGCAGCTGCGCCGCGTCGGTGGCGAGCGCGATCGAGCGGCGCAGCAGGAAGCTCTGGCGCGCCGACGCGGCGAGCAGGTCGGCGTCCTCGAGCACACCCACCACCTCGCCGCGCGGGGTCAGCACCGGCATGTGCCGCAACCCGCATTCGAGCATCTCCATCAGCACGCTGTCGGCGGTCAGGTCGGCGGTCACGGTGCGCGCCGGCGCGCTCATCACCGAGGAGATCGCGACGTCGACCGACAACCCCGCGGCCACCACCCGGGTGCGCAGATCGCGGTCGGTGAAGATACCGAGGCTCCCGTCGGGCAACCGGATCAGCGCGTACGAGACGTGGTGCCCGGTCATCTTCGTCACGACGTCGCGGACCGTCTCGCCCGGTTCGACGAGCAGGACGTCGCCGTGCACGAGTTCGGCGACGGGTCTGCTGTCGGTGGCCGGGGCGATCATCGGCCGCTCGGCGGCGGCGCGGTTCCAGCCTGACGACGCCAGGAACGCCAGCCCGGCCGGCTTGGCGAACTGCGCGCGGACCAGGGCGCCCGGCAGCCGGATCAACGTGCTCGGCGCGGCGGTGCGCGCCTCGAAATCCATTCCGGCACCGGTCAACAGCGGCATGTAGCCGAAGATGCCGCCGGGGCCGACGACGTCGATCAGCGCGCCGTCACCGCTGGCGCGCAGCGCCACCATGCCGTCGCGCACCATCCACACCTCGTCGGGCACCCGCACGGCATAGTCGGCGACGACGACCCCGGTGGGGAACTGTTCGATCGCCGCCCCGTCGGCCAGTGCCGCGAGTTCGTCGGCGGCCGAGGCCTGGAAGGGTGTGTGCTCGGCCAGGAACTCCGGCAGACGCGCGCGCTCAGCCTGTTCGGATGAGGTCGGCACACTTCTCCGCCATCGTCATCACGGTGATGTTCGGGTTCACCGACGGAAGCTTCGGCATCGCCGAGGCGTCCACCACCCGCAGCCCCGTGACCCCTTTGACCCGCAGCTGCGGATCCAGCACGGCCATCGGGTCGGACACCGCACCCATCCGCGCGGTCGCGGCCGGGTGGTAGACGGTGTTGTGGCACTGGTGGATGTAGTCGAGCAGCTCGTCGTCGGTGGTGGCGTCCGGTCCCGGTGCGAGTTCCCGCGCGACCCACGGGGCCAGCGGGGACTGTTCGGCGATGCGGCGGGCGAGTTTCACCCCCGCCAGCATGATCCGGTCGTCGTACCCGTCGGGGTCGGTGAAGTACCGCGGGTCGACGCGGGGGCGGTCGCGGAAATCGCGGGTGCGCAACCGGACCGTTCCGCGGGAGTGACCCTGGGTCACGTTGGGCGTCAGACAGAATCCGTTGTCGGTGGTCGGGTAGCCGCGGCGCAGCGTGTTCATGTCGAACGGGACGCTGCCGTAATGCATCATCAGGTCCGGCTGGCTCACACCCTCGTCGATCGTGGTGAACAGCCCGATCTCCCACCACTGCGTCGACGTGGTCACCATCGGTCGGGCTGCCTCCCAGAACACCAGGCCCTCGACGTGGTCGTCGAGGTTGGCCCCCACCCCGGGTGAGTCGACGCGCACGTCGACGCCGATCTCCCGCAGGTGCGCGGTGGGCCCGATCCCCGACAGCATCAACAGTTTCGGGGTGTCGATGGCCCCGGCGGTGAGGATCACCTCCCGCCGCGCGGCGACGGTGTCATAGCCGGTCAGGTCCGGCCGCTGGTAGCGCACGCCGGTGGCGCGCAGCCCGTCGTCGAACAGGACCTCCGACACCCAGGTGTCGGTCCGCACCTCGAGGTTCTTCCTGGTGCCCAGGATCGGGTGCAGGAACGCGTGACTGGTGGACAGTCGGGTACCGTCGGGCGCCGCGTTGATCTGGAACCAGCCCGCCCCGTTGCGCACCGTCTCGCCGCGGTTGAACGCCACGGTGGGCAGCCCGGCCAACGCCGCCGCCTCGAGAACGGCGGTGCCGCAGGGATCGTCGGGCGGGACATCGCGCAACGGCACGGTCTGGGTGAGGCGCTGCACCAGGGGCAGGACCTCGGCCGCGCTCCAGCCATCGGCTCCCATCGTCGCCCACTCCTCGAGCGCCTCGGCGGGCGGGTGGAACGCGATGCACGAGTTGTGCGACGAGCAGCCGCCGAGCACCTTGCCGCGCGCGTGGCGCATGAACGAGTTGCCACGCTCCTGCGGCTCGACCGGATAGTCCCAGTCGTACCCGGAGTCGAGCAGGTGCATCCAGTCGGCGAGCACCAGGATCTTGTCGTCGCCGACGTCCGACGGTCCCGCCTCGATCAGGCAGACGGTGACGTCGGGGTCCTCCGACAGGCGCGCGGCGAGCACGCATCCCGCGGTGCCGCCGCCGGCGATGACGTAGTCGAACGTCCCCTGTTCGGCCATTAGGCCTGTCCCGCGAGCTCGTCGGGGTCGGCCTGCCGCACGGACTCCACGGCGTGGGACTTCAGCGTGCCGATGTGGTGGCGCCCCTTGACCGCGTACCAGAGCAGGCCCGACCCGACGATCACACCGATGTAGACGAACGCGCCCCACGTGTTGTACCAGGGGTCGCCGTACACGGCGACGCGCGGCCACGCCAGGTTCAGCGCCATGGTGGCTCCCCACAGCACCGCAAAGATGTTCACCGGCAGCCCCCACCTGCCCATGGTGAAGTAGCCGCCCTCTTTGAGGTCGGCGGGCGGCCACTGCCCCTGGAACCGCTTCTTGAGCATCGGCGCCGTGACCATCAGGTAGGCGAGGTAGATCATGATGATCGCGATCGAGGTCAGCACGGTGAAGATCTTGGGCTGACCGATGTTGATCGCCAGGATGATCGCCGCGATGACGCCGATCGTGACGGCCGGCACGATGGGGGTCTGGGTCTTCGGGTTCACGGTTGCGAGCTTCTCCCCGAACGGCAGCGCGTTGTCCCGCGCCATCGCGAAGGTCAGCCGGATCGCCGCGGTGTGCACGGCCAGCGTGCACACGGTCACGGCCACCACGATGCACACCAGGAACACCTTGCCCAGCGGGCCCCACATCACCTGCTCGACGATGTACTGCAGCCCGCCGCTGCTCTCCCCGATCTGCGGGTCGTTCAGATCGGGTGCCGACATCACCGCGAACACGAGGATGCCGCCACCGATCACGAACGAGGCCAGGATCGCGCGGAAGATGGCCTTGGGAGCGGTCTTTCGCGGCTCCACCGTCTCCTCACCGAGTGAGCTGGCCGTGTCGAAGCCGTACATGACGTACAGCGAGGCCAGCGACGCGATGAGGAAGACACCGAGATAGCCGAGGCTCTCGCCCTCGCCGTAGCCCTGGGTGGAGAAGAACACGTCGGGTCCGCGTTTGACGTTGACCGCGAGGATGATCACGATCAGCACCGCGGCGATCAGTTCGATGAATACGCCTGCGCTGTTGATCAGCGCCATCAGTTTCACCCCGAGCGCGTTGATGACCGTGGTGAACACGATCAGCACGGTGCCGAGAACAACGGCGTTGGTGGCGAAGTCGTAGGTGCCGGTGCCGTCGCCGATGATCTGGAATCCGCTCCACAGCCGTGGCAGGTTCAGCTGGTAGGCCAGCACCACCGCGGAGATCGTGACGATGGACGCGGTCAGCATCAACCATCCCGAGGTCCAGCCGACGAGCCTGCTGCCGAGCTTCTTGCTCCAGTTGTAGACCGAGCCCGCCACCGGATACTTCGCCGCGAGTTCCATGAAGCACAGCGCGACGGCCATCTGCCCGATGAACACCATCGGCCACGACCACAGGTAGGCGGGTCCGCCGGTGCCGAACCCGAAGTAGAACAGCTGGAACGTCCCGGTCAGGATCGAGATGTAGCTGACGCCCGCGGCGAAGCTGGCGAACTTGCCGATGCTGCGGTCCAGCGATTCCTTGTATCCGAAATCCTCCATGCCACTGTCGGCATGCGGCTGTTTGGTCACCATGATGTCGTCCTTTTCCGGGCTGCTCTCAATTCTTGAACCAGCCCGCGGCGGTGGGAGCGGTGTTGTGCCAGATGTGTTTGAGTTCCTGATATTCGGCGAGCCCGGTGGGACCGAGTTCGCGCCCGTTGCCCGACTTCCCGAAGCCGCCCCATTCTGCGGACGCGGTGTAGTAGCCGAAGTCGTTGAGCCAGACCGTGCCGTGCCGCAGTGCGCGCACCACACGTTCGCCCCGCGCGGTGTCCGAGGTCCGCACCCCGGCCGCGAGACCGTATTCCGTGTCGTTGCCGAGGGCGATGGCCTCGTCCTCGCTGCTGAATCGCTCGACGGTCAGGATCGGCCCGAAGGTCTCCTCTGCGACGATGCGCATCGACCGGTCGCACCGGTCGAAGATCGTGGGAAGGTAGAAGAAGCCGTCCGCCAGCGCAGGATCGCTGGGTCGCGCCCCTCCGCAGACCAGCGTGGCGCCTTCCGAGATGCCCAGCGCGACATAGTTCTCCACCTTCGCCCGGTGCTGCTCGGAGACCAGCGGCCCGGTCTCGCTGGCCGGGTCCATGCCGTTGCCGACGCGGATGGTGGCGGCGCGGTCGGCGAGCGCGGCGACGAAGTCGTCGGCGATCGAATCCTCGACGATCAGCCGGGTGCCCGCCGAGCACACCTGCCCCGAGTGCAGGAACACCCCTGTGAGCACATGGTCGACGGCGGCGTCCCAGTCCCCGCTGTCACGGACGTCGGCGAACACGATGTGCGGGTTCTTGCCGCCGAGTTCGAGCGCCACCTTGGTGACGTGTTCGGCGGCCGTCCTGGCGATGCTGCGCCCGGTGGCCAGACCGCCGGTGAACGAGATGAAGTCGACGTCTGCCGTGTCGGTCAGCGCCGGGCCCAGGGTGGCGCCGCTGCCCTGCAGGAGGTTCACCACCCCGGGCGGCACCCCCGCGTCGTCGAGCAGATGCGCGAACGCGATGGTGCTCAGCGGGGTGACCTCGCTGGGCTTGGCCACCATCGTGCAGCCGGCGGCCAGCGCGGGCGCCACCTTCCAGGACATCTGCAGCAGCGGGTAGTTCCACGGGGCGATGAGCACGCACACCCCGATCGGTTCCCGCACCACCCTGCTGATGACGGCGGGATCCCCCACGTCGACCAGCGTGTCGGTCTCGATGCCGATCAGCCGGGAGTAGTACCGGAACACCGACGTGACGTCGTCGATGTCGATGCGGCTCTCCGCGAGCGTCTTTCCGGTGTCCCGGGTCTCGAGGTGGGCGAGATCCTCCTTGTCGCGCTGCAGCAGGTCGGCGATCGTGTTCAGGAGCGCGGCGCGCTCGGCGGCGGGAGTGGCCCGCCAGGCGCCGTCGTCGAAGGCCGCCCGGGCGGCGGCCACCGCGGCGCGCGCGTCGTCAGCGGTGGCTTCGTCGACCACGGCGGCGACGGAGCCGTCGGCGGGGTTGACGATCTCGCGGGTGCCCCCGTCGGAGGCGTGCCGCCATGTGCCACCGATACAGAGGTCGGGTTCACCGTCCATGCCTGCCGCGGCCTCCTGTCTACACCGACGTCGCCAGCCGGGACACTACCCAGTGATGGAAGTCCGCGAGGTGATGTTCCGCGGGAACGAGGACCCCGCCGTCGCGGTAGGCCCGCGACGACATCGCCGGTTGGGTGCGTTCGCAGGCCTCGAAGTCCTGCACGTTGACCCGGTGGAACAGTTCGACCGATGCGGACACGTCGCGCTCGGAGGCGACCACGTCGCCGGTGTAGAGCCAGTCGCACTCAACGATCGTGCGGTCCAACGACATCGGGAACATCCGGTGGAAGATCACGTGATCGGGCACCAGGTTGATGAACACCGTCGGCTTCACCGTGATCGCGTAGTAGCGACGGTCCTGCTCGTCGGTGATGCCGGGCAGCCGGTCGAAACCCGCGCCGCCGTCGACGGTGAATCCCGCGACCTCGCTGCCGAATTCCGCGCCGAGACCGACGTTGGCCTGCGCGGCCACGCCCCGCGCGAACTCGGGCAGCACACCGACGAGTTCTGGGTGGATGGAGCTGCAGTGGTAGCACTCCATGAAGTTCTCGACGATGAGTTTCCAGTTGGCGGCGACGTCGTAGACGACGCGGTGGCCCACGTCCAGGCCGCCGATGCCGTAGCGGTTGATCGCGTCGGCGTCGCCCAGGGTGCGGGTCGTCTCCGCCATCACGTCCTCGAACGGCGGCGGGGTGTCCGACAGGCACACCCACGCGTAGCCGAGCCATTCGGTCAGTGCGACCGGCACCAGGCCGTAGGCGTACCGATCGATCGGGGCGCCGGCGCCGTCGGTCAGCGTCCCGATGTTCGGGGCGGCGACCAGCTTGCCGTCCAGCGCGTACGTCCAGGAGTGGTAGGGGCAGCGCAGCGTGCGTTTCACCTCGCCCTCGGATTCGGTGCACAGCTGCGCGCCGCGGTGCCTGCACACGTTGAGGAAGGCCCGCAGTAGTCCGTCGCGTCCGCGCACCAGGAGCACGCTCTCGCGGCCGACCTGGACCTTCCTGAACTTCCCCGGCTGCGCCAGGTCCGACGAGCGCACCGCGCAGAACCACATCGTCTCGAAGATGTGTTCCTGCTCGGCGGCGAAGACGTCGGCGCCCGTGTAGTAGCGGCCGCCGAGCGTGGCGAGAAGGGCGGTCATGACGTCACCAACCTCCGGGGGTCGAACAGCGAGATCGGGTGCGCCGTCGCACCGGCCAGCACCAGGTCGGCGAGGATCTCCCCCACCACGGGCACGAACTTGAAGCCGTGCCCCGAGAATCCGCATGCCACGGTCACGTGCGCGCTGTCGGGATGGCGCGCGATGACGAAGTGCTGGTCGGGCGTGTTGGAGTACATACAGGTGGCCGTGTGCACGCAGGGCCCGTCGAGGGCGGGGATCAGTTCGGCGACCCGCTCGCGCATCTCCCGGATCTCGTGCGGGTGCACGGTCCGGTCGATCGTGTCGGGGGTGCATTCGGTGCCCTTGCGGAAGAACGCGACCTTCACCCCGCCGCGCGGTCCGTCGATCGCGGGGAACCCGTAGGACTGCATGCCCGTGTCGTCTTCGTGGATGAAGATCGGGTGCTCCTCGAACGGACCGGTGCCCCCGACGGGGTCGAGCCAGTACAGCACCTGGCGTTCCACGGTGATCGGGATGCCGAACTCGGCGAGCAGCTGCGGCGCCCACGCGCCCGGGCAGATGACGAGCTGGCCCGCGGTGTACGTCCCGGAGGCAGTGCGCACGGTGACGCCGCCGGCGGTCTCGGCCCACTCGAGCACCTCGTCACCGAAGTGCAGTGTGGCGCCGGCCTTCTCGGCCAGGTCGAGGTGGGCCTGCACGGTCATCTCGGGCCGGGCGAACCCGGCTTTCGCCTCGTACAGGGCGACGTCGCCGGGCTGCGGCGTGAAGGTCGGGAACCGCGACCGGATCTGGTCGGCGTCGAGCAGCTCGTGCGGCAGGTCCCATTCGCGGCTCGCTCGCAGGCTACCGGCCACGGTGAGGCTGTCGGGCGGGCCGAGGAACAGCCCCCCGGTCATCCGGTACACGTCGCGGCCACTGTCGGCGGCCAGCTGGTCCCACAACTCGTAGGCGCGCAGCAGCAGCGGCACGTAGGCGGGGTCCTCGAAATAGGACTGCCGGATGATGCGCGACCCGCCGTGGCTGGATCCGCGGTCGTGGGCGGGCGTGAACTTCTCCAGACCGAGCACGCGCTGCCCGCGCGCGGCGAGGTGGTAGGCCGCGGAGCTGCCCATGCCGCCGAGGCCGATGACGATGACGTCGAAGGACTGCGAGTTCATCTGGGTCACCGCCGGATCCGGGCCATCTCGGGGTCGACCACCGGTTCGGCGTGCACGCGCGCGGTGAGCGTGGCGCCGCGGTAGTCGACGCGGACCGGGTCACCGTCGGCCACCTCGGTGGGCAGCCAGGCGTAGGCGATCGTCGCGCCGATGGTCGGCGAGTAGCCGGCGCTGGTCACGTATCCGGCGCACGCGCCGTCATCATCACCGAGGAACACCGGCTCCTTGCCGAGTACGGCCGCGTCGGGATCGTCGAACACGATGCTGCGCAGCGTCTTCGGCGGTGGCGGCGCCTGCTGCAGCGCGGCCTTGCCGACGAAGTCCTTGTCGGCGCGGACCGCGAAGTCCAGCCCCGCCGCGGCAGGGCTGTGCTCGGCCGTCATGTCCGTTCCCCAGCTGCGGTAGCCCTTCTCGATGCGCAGGCTGTTGAACGCGATCCGGCCGGCCGGGATGATCCCGTGCGCCGCGCCCGCGTCGGCGATCAAGTCCCACAGCGCCGTGCCGTACTCGGCGCTGGTGTAGATCTCCCAGCCGAGTTCACCGACGTAGGACACCCGCATCATCGTGACGGGAATCGCGTCGAGGTAGGTGCGCAGGGCACGGAAGTAGGGGAAGCCCTTGTGCGACAGGTCGTCCGGGCACAGCGGCGCGACGACGTCGCGGGCCGAGGGTCCCCACACCCCGAGGCAGCAGGTGCCGCCGGTGATGTCGCGCACCGTCACGTCGGCGGGCTTGTGCCGGGACAGCCAGTCGAAGTCCATCGGCGAGTTGGCGCCGACCTGGAAGACCTCGGGCGCCAGCCGGGCGACGGTGAGGTCGCTGCGGATGCCGCCGGTCTCGTCGAGCAGCAGGGTGTAGGTGACCGCGCCGACGCGCTTGTCGACATTGTTGGTGGTCATCTGCTGCAGGAACGCCACGGCGCCCGGACCGGACACCTCGTAGCGCGTCAGCGGGGTCATGTCGTACATCGCGACATGCTCGCGGGTCCACCGCGCCTCGGCGACCGACAGCGGCGACCAGAACCGGGAGGACCAGTCGTCGCGGGCGGGCACGGCCAGGCCGACGTCGAACAACCGTTGCGCCAGCGGGGCGTTCGATTCGAACCAGGCGGGCCGCTCCCAGCCGCCGCCCTCGAAGAAGTACGCGCCGAGCTCGGTGTGGCGGGCGTGGAACGGGCTGGTGCGCAGCCCGCGCAGCGCGGTGCGGTACTGGTGCGGGTGCAGGACGTCGTACACCTCGACGAAGGCCTGAGAACTGTTCTGCAGGACGAACTTCGGGCTGCGCGCGATCTCTTCGAACCGGTACAGGTCGCACTCGTGGGTGTCGATCGAGGGCGTGCCGTCGATGATCCACTCGGCCGTGGCCCTGGCCACCCCGGCGGAGTGGGTGACCCAGACCGCCTCGGCGACCCAGAAGCCACGCAGATCGCGGTGCTCCCCCATGATCGAGAAGCCGTCCGGGGTGAACGAGAAGATGCCGTTGAACGCCTCTTCGACCTTCGAATCGTCCAGCGCCGGAATCAGGTTCGCGGCCGCCTCCCACGCGGGGGCGAAGTCCTCCTCGGTGAACGGCAGCATCGAGGGCATCGCCTCACCGGCGGTGTCGGCGAGCAGCGTGCTCATGTCGACGGGCATCGGCTTGTGGGCATACGACCCGATGCCGAGGCGGTCGACGTGCTCGCGGAAGTACAGGTCCTCGTCCTGGTGACGCAGGATCGGCAGACCGGCCTCGGCGAGTTCGGTGTTGTGCCCGACCAGTTCGGCGATCTGGCCGGTGCGGGCGTACTGGTGGGCCATCGGCACCAGCGGCAGCACGAGGCCGACCTGCCGGGCGAACTGCGCGCCCCAGAAGCCGGCGGCGCACACCACGACGTCGGCGTCGAGGACGCCGTCGGCGGTGCGTACGCCGGTGACCCGCTCGCCGTTGTCGACGATGCCGAGCACCTCGGTGTGTGGGAGCAGCGTGGCGCCGCGTGCCTCGGCACGGCGGGCCTGGGCCTCCGCGGCACGCAGCGCCTTGGCCAGCCCGTCGGCCGGTGTGTGGAACCCGCCGAGGATCTGCTCGCGGTCGATCAGCGGGTGCAGGGTCGCGCATTCGGCGGGGGTGAGCAGGCGGCCCTCGATGCCCCACGCCTGCGCCCAGCCTGCCTTGCGGTGCAGGTCGGCCCAGCGTTCGTCGGTGGTGGCGACCTCGAGGCCGCCGACCGGGTTGAAGGCCCAGCCGCCGGGGTGCTGCAGGGCCGAGAACTTCTCGACGGTGTAGCGGGCGAACGCGGTCATCGTCTTCGACGGGTTGGTCTGGAAGACCAGGCCGGGCGCGTGCGAGGTGGAGCCGCCGGTGGCGAACAGCGGTCCGCGGTCGACGACCGTGACGTCGGTCCAGCCGCGCGCGGTCAGTTCGTCGGCCAGCGAGGTTCCGACGATGCCGGCACCGATCACCACGACTTTGGGCATGGTTCCATCGCTCTCAGGTCACCCGGGATGTTTGCAGTTGCGCATTGCGCAACGTGATGCGCGATATGCAACAGAATCATCCACCCTGGGTGCACCGCGCGCAAGATGGACACGCTGGGGAGATCCTGGACGGTCGACGGCGCGAACGGGCCACCACCGTCGTGACGCGGCAGCCGGAGCTACCGGGAACGCACGTTCGCGGAGAAGGGGAGGCTCAGCCCTCGGACGACGGCTCGTCGGCCGGCGCCGGCGTCTCCTCGGCCGGAAGCATCGCCTCGAGCGCCGCGCCGGTGATCCGCCGGAACGCGCGCCGCGGACGGTTGGCGTCGAGCACCGCGACCTCGAGCGTCGAGGGGCCCAGCGTGCGCGGCTCCGTGCCGTTGCCTCCCGCGCCCAGCGCCTTCACCGCGATCGCCACGGCGTCGGCCAGGCTCAGGTTCTCGGTGTAGGACTCGGTGAGCGCGGTGATGATGGGCTCGGTCGTCCCGCCCATCACCACGAAGTGCGGCTCGTCGGCGATCGATCCGTCGTAGGTGATGCGGTACAGCTCCGGCGGCTTCGTCTCGCCGTGGTGGGCCACCTCGGCCACACACAACTCCACCTCGTACGGCTTGGCCTGCTCGGTGAAGATCGTGCCCAGCGTCTGGGCGTACACGTTGGCCAGCTGGCGGCCGGTGACGTCGCGGCGCGAGTACGCATAGCCCTGCGTGTCGGCGAACCGGATGCCACCGCTGCGCAGGTTGTTGAACTCGTTGAAGCGGCCGACCGCGGCGAACCCGACACGGTCGTACAGTTCGCTGACCTTCTGCAGGGACCGCGACGGGTTCTCCGCCACGAACAGCACGCCGTCGGCGTAGGCGAGCGCGATCACGCTGCGACCGCGGGCGATGCCCTTGCGCGCGAGCTCGGAACGCTCCCGCATCGCCTGCTCGGGCGAGATGAAATAGGGGAAGCTCACAGCTCGTCACCTCGGACAGGCTCGGCGTCGGGCCCGAAAGTGTCTGCCCGCGAACGGTTGTCGATGATCTCCCGGCACACCGCCGCGATCTGCTGCTCGGTCACCTCGACGGCGCCGTCGGCGGTGATGCTCACCGCGGTCGGGAAGATGCCCCGCACCAGGTCCGGCCCGCCGGTCGCCGAGTCGTCGTCGGCGGCGTCGTAGAGCGCCTCGACGGCCACCCGCAGCGCGGAGTCGGCGTCGCGGACCTGCGCGTAGAGCTTCTTCATCGACGACTTCGCGAAGATCGACCCCGAGCCGACGGACTGGTAGCCCTCCTCCTCGAGGTTGTGACCACCGGCGGCGTCGAACGACACGATGCGGCCGGCCCGTTCGGGGTTGGGATCATCGAGGTCATAACCCGCCAGCAGCGGCAGAGCGATGAAGCCCTGCAGCGCGGCGCCGAGATTGCCGCGCACCATGGTGGCCAGCCGGTTCACCTTGCCCGGGAACGTCAGCGGCACCCCCTCGAGCTTCTCGTAGTGCTCGAGTTCCACGGCGTAGAGGCGGGCGAACTCCACCGCGATCGCGGCCGTGCCTGCGATGCCGGTGACCGTGTAGTCGTCAGTGATGTACACCTTCTGCACGTCGCGGCTGGCGATCATGTTGCCCTGGGTGGCCCGCCGGTCACCGGCCATCACGACCCCGCCAGGGAACTTGAGCGCGACGATCGTCGTACCGTGCGGGACCGCGTCGGTCGGTGACACCGTCGGTACCGACCCGGCCGAACCCGGGAGAAGGTGCGGAGCCTGGTGGCGCAAGAAGTCGGAGAACGACGACGGATTCACGCCGCCGTGCGACAGCCCTGCGGGTAAGGCGTCAAAGGCTCCCGGTAACGGGTGGGCAGAGGACTGATCGCGATGCGGCCAGGTCACTGTCCACCCTTCTGCACGTACGCACGCACGAAGTCTTCTGCGTTCTCCTCGAGGACGTCATCGATCTCGTCGAGCAGATCGTCGGTCTCCTCGGTCAGCTTCTCGCGGCGCTCCTGGCCGGCGGCCGTGCTGGCTGTGGGGTCGTCATCGTCGCCGCCTCCACCGCCGCGCTTGGTCTGCTCCTGAGCCATCGCTGCCTCCTGCGTAGTGATCGGCGGGCCTAGAGCTGCCCGCCGGTCCCTCCACCCTACCGGTCGGGCGTGGGATTGCTGGGGATAGCTCGATCAGTTCGTCAGTTGCTCGACGAGCTCGACGGCGCTGTCCACCGAATCGAGCAGCGCGCCGACATGGGCCTTGCTGCCCCGCAGCGGTTCGAGCGTCGGGATCCGCACCAGAGAATCGCCGCCCAGATCGAAGATGACCGAATCCCAGCTGGCCGCGGCGATGTCGGCGCCGAAGCGGCGCAGGCACTCGCCGCGGAAATAGGCCCGGGTGTCCGTGGGCGGGTTCTCCACGGCGTCGAGCACCTGCTGCTCGGTCACCAGCCGCTGCATCGAGCCGCGCGCGACGAGCCGGTTGTAGAGCCCCTTGTCCAGCCGCACATCGGAGTACTGCAGATCCACCAGGTGCAGCCGAGGCGCGTTCCAGCTGAGGTTCTCCCGGTTGCGGAAGCCCTCGAGCAGACGCAGCTTGGCGGGCCAGTCGAGCAGGTCCGCGCACTCCATCGGATCGCGCTCGAGCAGATCCAGCACGTGTGCCCACGTCTCGAGGACATGGGTGGCGCGCGGGTCCGGGTCGCGGCTGTCGACGAGCTTCGCGACGCGGTCGAGATAGATCCGCTGCAGCGCCAGGCCGGTCAGCTCGCGCCCGTCGGCCAGCGCCACGGTGGCGCGCAGCGACGGGTCACGGGACAGCACGTGCACGGCGTGCACCGGCCGGGCCAGCGCCAGATCACTGAGGTCGGCGCCGATCTGCGGGCCCTCCTCGATCAGGTCCAGCACCAGCGAGGTGGTGCCGAGCTTGAGGTAGGTGGACGTCTCGGCGAGGTTGGCGTCGCCGATGATCACATGCAGCCTGCGGTACTTGTCCGCGTCGGCGTGCGGCTCGTCGCGGGTGTTGATGATGCCGCGCTTGAGCGTGGTCTCCAGGCCGACCTCGACCTCGATGTAGTCCGACCGCTGCGAGAGCTGGAATCCGGGTTCGTCCCCCGAGGGGCCGATGCCGACGCGGCCGGAGCCCGTGACCACCTGGCGGGACACCAGGAACGGCGTGAGCCCGGCGATGACGGCCGAGAACGGCGTCTGGCGCGACATCAGGTAGTTCTCGTGCGAGCCGTAGGACGCGCCCTTGCCGTCGACGTTGTTCTTGTAGAGCTGCAGCTTGGCCGCGCCGGGCACGCTCGCGACGTGCCGCGCGGCCGCTTCCATCACCCGCTCGCCGGCCTTGTCCCAGATGACCGCGTCCATCGGATCGGTGCACTCGGGGGCGGAGTACTCGGGATGGGCGTGGTCGACGTAGAGCCGGGCGCCGTTGGTGAGGATCATGTTCGCCGCGCCGACCTCGTCGGCGTCGACCACGGGCGGCGGACCGGACGCGCGGCTCAAATCGAAGCCCCGGGCATCGCGCAGCGGGGACTCCACCTCGTAGTCCCACCGGGTGCGCTTGGCCCGCTGCAGGCCCGCCGCGGCGGCGTAGGCCAGCACCGCCTGGGTCGAGGTCAAGATCGGATTCGCCGTCGGATCGGATGGCGAGGAGATCCCGTACTCGACCTCCGTTCCGATGATCCTTTGCATACCGACCAGCGTAGAGGTGCGCCCGGCACCCCTGACAGGAGGCCGGGGCTCGCCGGTGCGGAATCCCGGCGATGACCTGCGGCAGCGTGGTGAGATGGGCGATCATGAGCACGCAGCCCCCGGATCGCGAACAGCGCCTGGCGGCCGAGCACTGGTTCCTGTGCCGCGGCCTGCCCGCGGTGCTGCGGCCGGGCACGCTGGTGCGCCGGGTGTGGGCCCGGTCGGCGCCGGCCCTCGCCGCGTTCGCGGTGATGATGGCGTACTCGATCCTGATCGTCCGGGTGACCGGTAAGCACACCATCGACATCGACGGAACCCCCACCCGCACCGAGTGGTTCGTGCTCGCGGTCGTCGTGCTGGTGATCCCGACGGCGTCGGTGGTCGGCTGGCTGGTGTCCCGGTCGGCGAATCGCCGTGTGCGCGAAGCGGTGTCCGCGGCATCGGTGGTGGTGGCAGCGCTGGCGACCGTGTTCGGCGGACCCAGTGCGAGCGTCTTCGTCGACGTGGTGGTCGAGGGCGTCCTCGTCGTGGCGATACTGCTGTGCACCGCAACGGGAATCGGCTCGGTGCTCGGATGGGCGGCGCACATGACGCTGAGCAACCTGGCCTCGACCGGCAGCCTGCTGCTGCGCGCGCTGCCGGTGATGCTGCTGACCGTGCTGGTGTTCTTCAACGGACCGGTCTGGACCATGGCGTCGACCGTCAGCCGCGGCCGGTTGTGGCTGGCGCTGCTGTTCCTGTTCGCCATCGCGGCGTCGTTCCTGGTCTCCACCACCCTCGGGCTGGTGCGGCCGATCCTGCGTCCGGAGGCCAAACGCCCCGAACACGCGCAGATGCTCGTCGGCACCCCGTTCGAGTCGATGCCCGACCGGCCCCGCCGGGTACCGCTGTCGCGCCCCGAGCGGGTCAATGTGATTGTGGTGCTGTCACTCTCGCAGATCACCCAGGTGATGACGGTGGCCGTGGTGACCGGCCTGCTGTTCGGCGTGTTCGGTCTGATCCTGATCAGCCCCGAGCTGCTGGCCGCCCTGACGCGGGGCGGCTCCGGGGACGGTCAGCTGCTGGGCATGACGCTGCCCATCCCGCAGGCACTCATCCAGATCACCATGTTCCTGACCGCGCTGACGTTCATGTACCTGGCGGCGCGCGCCGTCACCGACAAGGAATACCGCGCGCAGTTCGTCGACCCGTCGATCGAGGATCTGCTGCTGACGCTGGTGGCGCGAGACCGCTACCGGACCGCGACCGCGACGACGCCCGCCGCTGCGAGCGGGACGCCGTGACCGGGCCTGCCGTGCGATCCCGCGAGATCCAGGAGTGGTTCCTGCACCGCGGGCTGCCCCTGGTGCTGACCCGCCGGGTGCGCTCGCGGGCGCTGGTCGCCCGCTCGGCCCCGGCGGTGGCGGGGGTCGGCGCCCTCACCGCGCTCACGCTGCTGCTGGCCGAATGGACCGGCGACGACCCGGACCGCGGCGCCATCCTGCGGCTGGCCATCATCGCGGTGGTGCTGGCCGCCGCGCCGTTCGCGCTCGACGTGCTGCATCAGCGGTCGACGACGGCCTCGGAGGCGGGCAGGCGCACCACGGCGCTGGTGGTGATGGCGATCTTCGTGCTGGTGATGCCGGTCGTGGTGTCGGGCTGGTCGGCGGCGGCGCTGGCCGAGGCGCCGGCGTTCCTGCTGGTGTCGCTGCTGACGGTGTGGCTGACCTATTTGGGGCTGGGGTCGATCGCGTTGTGGGCGTTCCGCTTCGCGTGGGTGCAACTCGGCGCGCTGGGGACGCTGATGAGCCGGGCGCTGCCGCTGCTGATGCTGACGGTGGTCGTGTACTTCACCGGCGAGCTGTGGCAGCTCTCGGCCCGCATGACACGCCAGCGGCTGTGGCAGACCGTCGGATTCCTCGCCCTCGTCGCGCTGGTGTTCATGATCGCGACGATCCGCGACGAGGTCCGCGCGCTGCGCGACGACAGATCCCGGCAGACCGACCCCGCAGCGCTGCTGGCAGGCACTCCACTGGCCGACACCCGGCCCGGCACCAGGACGCCGCTGTCGCTGCCCGAGCAGGTCAACGTCGTGGCGGTCATGGTGGTCGCCCAGGCGATCCAGGTGGTGCTGTTCACCACGGGCCTGTTCGCGTTCTTCCTGGCGCTGGGCATCATCGCGGTGCCCGACGACGTCACGGTGGTGTGGTCCGGCGAGCAGGCCTGCGCGGTCGGCGAACCACCTTGTGCGGGAACGTGGTTCGGGGTCCATGTGCCCGTGCCGCAGACCGTGGTGCACACCTCGCTGTTCGTCGCGGTGCTCTCGGGGCTGTACTTCACGGTCAGCACCAGCGTCGACCCCCTCTATCGTCAGCGGTTCTTCGAGCCGCTGATCTCCGACGTCGCGGTCAGCCTGGCCGGCCGCGACGCCTACCTGGCCATGGAAGCGAGGAGCTGAGACGATGACGACGTTACGGGGCAAGCGCTACGGCGAAGTACTGCTGGTCACCGTCGGCCCCGACGGGCCGCAGGCCACGGTGTACAACACCTACCCGCTCAACGACTGTCCGGACGACCTGTGGTCCCGCCTGGACGCCGACACGCTGGCCCGGCAGCACGACGCGGTCGCCGCCCTGCTCAATGGTCCGCGCTACTGGCTGATGGACGCCATCGAGAAGGACATGGGCGCCGACCGCGAGATCGCCACGTTCGGCGGGCTGGACATGTACCGGCAGGCCGTCGTCACACTGTCGTCGATGAACCCTGCGCCCTACGTGGCGAACACGGTGGCGCGCAACGCGGTGTTCGTGTTCGACGCGGGGCAGCCGGTCTTCGAACTGCTCGACCCCGAGGGCGGGCAGTGGGTGATGCAGACGTGGAGCCAGATCGTCGACCCCGCGCTGGGGTACGACGACCTGCCCCATCTGGCGGACCGGCTGACCCTGCCCGACGGATGGTCCTACCGCGCCCGCACGCTCGCCGAACCCCTGCGCATCGACACCAGCAGTCAGGCCGCCCAGGTTCTGCAGGACGACCTGACCAACAGCTACTCGCTGGTGTCCGGCTAGAGGTACTGCCCCAGGTTCGACTCGGTGTCGATGGCCCTGCTGGCACTCGAACTCTTCCCGGTGACCAGCGTGCGGATGTAGACGATCCGCTCGCCCTTCTTGCCCGAGATGCGGGCCCAGTCATCGGGATTCGTGGTGTTCGGCAGATCCTCGTTCTCGGCGAACTCGTCGACGATCGAGTCCAGCAGGTGCTGGATCCGCAGACCGGGCTGGCCGGTCTCGAGCACGGACTTGATCGCGTTCTTCTTCGCCCGGTCGACGACGTTCTGGATCATCGCCCCGGAGTTGAAGTCCTTGAAGTACATGACTTCCTTGTCACCGTTGGCGTAGGTGACCTCCAGGAACCGGTTGTCGTCGATCTCGGCGTACATCCGCTCGACGACCTTCTCGATCATCGCCTTGATCGTCAGCCGGCGGTCGCCGTTGAACTCGGAGAGGTCGTCGGCGTGGATCGGCAGTTCCTCGGTGAGGTACTTGCTGAAGATGTCCTGCGCCGCCTCGGCGTCCGGCCGCTCGATCTTGATCTTGACGTCCAGGCGGCCGGGCCGCAGGATCGCCGGGTCGATCATGTCCTCGCGGTTGGAGGCGCCGATGACGATGACGTTCTCCAGCCCCTCGACACCGTCGATCTCACTGAGCAGCTGCGGCACCACCGTCGTCTCCACGTCGGAGCTGACCCCGGTGCCGCGGGTGCGGAAGATCGAGTCCATCTCGTCGAAGAAAACGATCACGGGCGTGCCCTCCGAGGCCTTCTCCCGGGCGCGCTGGAAGATCAGCCGGATGTGGCGCTCGGTCTCGCCGACGAACTTGTTCAGCAGCTCGGGGCCTTTGATGTTGAGGAAGTAGGACTTCGCCTCGCGGGCGTCGTCGCCGCGCACCTCGGCCATCTTCTTGGCCAGCGAGTTGGCCACCGCCTTGGCGATGAGCGTCTTGCCGCAGCCGGGCGGGCCGTAGAGCAGCACACCCTTCGGCGGGCGCAGCGAGTACTCGCGGTAGAGCTCCTTGTGCAGGAACGGCAGCTCGACGGCGTCGCGGATCTGCTCGATCTGGCGGGTCAGACCACCGATGTCGTGGTAGCTGACGTCGGGCACCTCCTCGAGCACCAGGTCCTCGACCTCGGCCTTGGGGATGCGCTCGAATGCATATCCGGCCTTGGTGTCGACCAGCAGCGAGTCGCCCGGCCGCAGCTTGCGCGGCTGGTCGTCGTCGAGCTCGTCGTCGGGGATGTCGGGCAGGTGCTCGGCGGCCACCAGCGGCTCGGCGAGCCACACGATGCGCTCCTCGTCGGCGTGCCCGACCACCAGGGCGCGGTGGCCGTCGGAGAGGATCTCGCGCAGGGTGCTGATCTCGCCGACCGACTCGTAGTGACCGGCCTCGACCACCGTGAGCGCCTCGTTGAGGCGGACCGTCTGCCCCTTCTTGAGTTCCTTGGTGTCGATGTTGGGCGAGCACGTCAGGCGCATCTTGCGGCCGGAGGTGAACACGTCGACCGTGTCGTCCTCCTGGACCGACAGCAGCACGCCGTAGCCACTGGGGGGCTGCCCGAGGCGGTCGACCTCCTCGCGGAGCGCCAGCAACTGCTGCCGCGCCTCCTTCAGGGTGTCCATCAGCTTGGCGTTGCGGGCGGCCAGCGAATCGATGCGGGCTTCGAGCTGATGGACGTCACGGGCACTGCGCAGCCCGCTCTGCGGACCTACCGCACTCTCGAGCTGCTCGCGCAGGACGGCCGCCTCGCGGCGCAGCTGCTCCAGCTCGGCAGCGTCCTCGCCGGACAGCCGGCTCTGGGGGGATGTCCCGAAGGCGTCGGAGGCCTCGGAACGTTCGGACTCACTCATGCTGAGCTCCTTTCCCACACCGGATGTTGGTGCGGTAACAACTTCAACGCTACCGGCGATTCAGTCATTGTGTGCGGTGTAGGAATTCGACACACCAGCAACACTGTTAGCCTCTGTACATCAGTTCGTCCGATCGGAAGGACAGTCGTGACCCTCAAATCCCTCTTTACCAGCTTCACCGCTGGGACCGCAGCAGCCGCCGTCGCGGGTGCCGCGGCCGTGGGTGTGACCTCGATTGCACTGGGTGCAGGCGTGGCGACCGCTGAGCCGGTCGTCGTCAACGCGCCGCTGGCCCCGGCGCCCGAGCTCGCCGGCCCTCTCACGCAGACGGTCAACGTGCTCGGCTCCGGTGGATCGTTCTCCGGCAAGCAGGCCTACGTGCAGGACCTGGGCCGGATCGGCGGGATCGGCGTGTCCGCGAAGTACAACAGCGCGGTCGAGAAGGGCTACCTCCCGCTGACCGCGACGGTCGCCGATGTCGACCAGAACGGCAACGTCGCGACGGCCAACGTCACGGCGACGCTGCCCAACGGCGTGACCCGGACGATGCCGCTGAGCTTCGTGCAGGGTCCGAGCCCGACCGGCTGGCAGCTCTCGCAGCAGTCGCTGTTCACGTTGGCGGGGATGCTGGGCTGATCCGCCCGATCCTTACCGAACGATGACGCCGGTGCGTCACCCCGTTCTCCTCCGCGGCGCCGCCACGATCGTGGCGGCGTTCGCGTTGGGCGGGTGTGGCCCGGCGACCCCTCCCAGCACCTCTTCGCCGACGGTCGAGACGTCGCCCCCGCCGTCGGTGGGCATCCCGGCGCCGGCCCCGCCGGCCCCCGGTGGTCCACCTCTGCCCCAGCCGTCCGCGTTGACCGACGTGATGGCGCGACTGGCCGACCCCGCCGTGCCGGGCGCACAGAAGGTCGCGCTGATCGAGAACGGCACCGCCGGCGAGGCCGCCGGCCTGGATCGCTTCGCCGCCGCCCTGCGCGACAACGGCTCGCTGCCGCTGACCTTCGAGGCGCGCGACCTGGCGTGGGCGCAGAACGGCTCCGGCAACGTCGTCGCGACCGTGACGGTCACGACGGCCGATCCGCGCGGCGGACGCTTCACCTACCCGATGGAGTTCGCTCCCGCCGACGGCTCGTGGCAGCTGACCCGCCAGACCGCCGATCAGCTGCTCGCGCTCGACGCGCCGCCGCCGCCGTCCGCGCCGGCGCCCCCGCCACCACCCCCCGGCCCGACACCGACCCCGACGCCGTAGCCATGTGGATCGGCTGGCTGGAGTTCGACCTGCTGCTGGGCGACGTGCGATCGCTCAAGCAGAAGCGGTCCGCCGTGCGTCCGCTGGTTTCCGAACTGGCGCGCCGCTTCTCGGTGTCGGCGGCCGAGACCGGGTCGCAGGAGCTGCACCGGCGCGCGGGCGTGGGCGTCGGCGTGGTGTCCGCGGACCGGGCGCATGCGGTGACCGTGCTCGACGCCGCCGAACGGCTGGTCGCGGCGCGGCCGGAGATCGAACTGCTGTCGGTGCGGCGCGGATTGCGGCGCACGGACGACGAATGAGTCTGACGAGTGACCCTCTGACTCAGCCGGTCGGGCGTTTCTTGCGCAGCGGGATGGGCGCCACCGCGCCGGGAGCCAGTTTGCGCGCGCTGATCAGAAAGGCCGTGTGCCCACGCATGGAGTGTTCCGGGCGCACCGCCAGGCCGACGACGTGCCAGCCGCGCTGCATGCTCTCCCACGCCCGCGGCTCCGTCCAGCACTGCTGCTCGCGCAGCGCCTCGACCGTCTTCGACAACTGCGTGACGGTCGCGACGTAGATCATCAGCACGCCGCCGGGCACCAGCGCGTCACCGACCGCACCGAGGACCTCCCAGGGTGCGAGCATGTCCAGCACCGCGCGGTCCACCTCGGGTCCGGCGTACTCGCCGACGTCGGCGAGCACCAGCTCCCAGTTGGCCGGCCGCTCACCGAAGAAGGTCTCGACGTTGCGGACCGCGTGCTCGGCGTGGTCCTCGCGCAGCTCATAGGACGTCACCCGCCCGTCGGGTCCGACGGCGCGCAGCAGCGAGCAGGTCAGCGCTCCCGAGCCCGCACCCGCCTCGAGCACCCGCGCGCCGGGGAAGATGTCACCCTCGTGCACGATCTGCGCCGCGTCCTTCGGGTAGACCACCTGGGCGCCCCGCGGCATCGACATCACGTAGTCGACCAGCAGTGGACGCAGCACGAGGAACTGATCGCCGTTCGTGGACTTCACCACGCTGCCCTCAGGCAGGCCGACCACGTCGTCGAGGGAGATGATGCCGCGGTGGGTGTGGAATTCGCCGCCCGGCTTGAGCACCATCGTGTAGCGCCTGCCCTTGGCGTCGGTGAGTTGCACGCGGTCACCCACGTCGAACGGACCGGTTCTGCGCACAGCTGATCAGCCTGCCAGCAGACGCGCCGCGGTTCACGTCCGGGTTGCCCGGATCTGTCGGCCCGCGGCCCTAGGGTGAAACGCATGAGCGAGCAGGACGACCGGCCGGTGCGTCGGCCGGCCCTGTCCCCGTCGCGGGCCAGCGACTTCAAGCAGTGCCCGCTGCTGTACCGGTTCCGGGCCATCGACCGGTTGCCGGAGCCGTCGTCGGCGGCCCAGGTCCGCGGCTCCGTGGTGCACGCCGCCCTCGAACAGCTCTACCTGCTGCCCGCACCCGAGCGGGTCCCCGAGACGGCGCTGTCGCTGGCCGCTCCGGCGTGGGAGCGCGTCGTGGCCGAGAAACCCTCGCTGGCCGACGACATCACGCCCGAGTTGCGCACCACCCTCCTCGAGGAGGCCCGGGTGCTGCTGTCGGGGTACTACCGGCTGGAGGACCCCACGCGGTTCGATCCGCAGTCCTGCGAGCAGCGCGTCGAGGTGGAGCTGGCCGACGGCACCCTGCTGCGCGGCTTCGTCGACCGCATCGACGTCGCGCCCACCGGCGAGCTCCGGGTCGTCGACTACAAGACCGGCAAGGCGCCTCCGGAGGCCCGTGCGCTCGCCGAGTTCAAGGCCATGTTCCAGATGAAGTTCTACGCCGTCGCGCTGCTGCGCTCGCGCGGTGTGCTGCCGGCGCGGCTGCGTCTGCTCTACCTCGCCGACAGCCAGGTACTGGACTACACCCCCGACCTCGACGAGCTGCTGCGTTTCGAGAAGACGCTGATGGCGATCTGGCAGGCCATCCGGTCCGCCGGTGCCACAGGCGATTTCCGACCCAACCCGTCCCGGCTGTGCGACTGGTGCGCCCACCGCGAGCACTGTCCGGTCTTCGGCGGTACTCCCCCGCCCTACCCGGGCTGGCCGCAGGTCCCCGACGAGGGCGATCCGGACGCCGTCCTGCGCGCACCGGACGCCGCCGCGTGATCGACTGCCTGTTCCGCCGGACCGGCGTCGACGGGGACTTCTCGCTGTTCGACTCCACCGACGGCACCCGCAGCAACTGGGATCCGCAGATCCAGCACGGATCACCGCCGCTGGCGTTGCTGACCCGCGCGATCGAGGAGCTGGCGGCGGGCAGCGGTCTGCGCGTCGCGCGCCTGACGCTCGACATCCTCGGCGCGATTCCCGTGGCCCCGGTGCGGGTGAGCGCGCGGGTGGATCGGCCCGGCGCCCGGATCTCGTTGATCGTCGCGGAGATGGCCGTCGACCGCCCCGACGGCGGCCGGCGGACGGTCGCCCGGGTCACGGCATGGCTGCTGGCGACCAGCGATACCCGCGATGCGACCGTGGACCGCTACCCGCCGATGGTCGAGGGCAGCGCCGCCGAGGTGGCGCACGCCTGGGCGGGCGCCCCGGGGTACCTGGAGACCGTGAGCTGGCGTAGGCAGCCGACCCCGCCCGGGGCTGCTGCCGAGGCGTGGATCAGTCCGCTGGTGCCGCTGGTGGATGCAGAGCCGACGACCGCGCTGCAGCGGTTGGCGATGGTGGTCGACTCCGCCAACGGCATCGGGGCGGCGCTGGATCCCCAGCAGTTCGTGTTCATGAACACCGACACCGTCGTGCACCTGCACCGGCTCCCCGACGGCGAGGACTTCGGCCTGCGCGCCCGCGGATCCATCGGCCCCGACGGCATCGGGGTGACCACGGCGGAGATCTTCGATCGCGCCGGCTTCATCGGGACCTGCGCGCAGACGCTGCTGGTGCAGCGCCGCTCCTGACCGGTCACGACGCGGTCACCGGAGCGCAACAGCCCGGCGTGGGCTCCATCATTAACAACTTCCTCATGCTTAACATCACGCCGTGCATGATCTGCCCGCCGTTCCCGGGCGCTCGCGGCCCGTGTCGCGGCGTGCCGCCCTGCGCTACGCGAGCGCGGCGACGGCACTGGCCGGGCTCGGCGCGGCCGCGCTGAGCTCCGGGGCCCCGCGCGCCGCGGCCGCGGCGCCCACGCTGATCGACTTCGCCGCCCGCCAGATCCCTGCCCAGGACATCCGGGCGGCCGGGCACGCCGGCGTCGTCAACTACGTCTCGTTGTCCCGCCCCGGATCGTCGTTCGGCGCCAAGCCGATCACGCTGCCCTACGCCCGCGCGCTCACCGCCGCGGGCCTGGTGATCGTGAGCAACTACCAGTACGGCAAACCCGGCGGCACGGCGCCGTCGGACTTCACCCGCGGCTACCCGGGCGGTGTCGCCGACGCCCGCACCGCGTGGCAGCTGCACACCGCGGCCGGGGGCGGCCGCAGCGCACCCGTCTTCTTCACCATCGACGAGGACATCGACCGCAACACCTGGAACACCGTGGCACTGCCGTGGTTCCGCGGCATCAACTCGGTGCTCGGCGTGCAGCGCACCGGCGTCTACGGCGGCATCGACGTCTGCCAGTGGGCGATCGCCGACGGCGTCATCGGGCAGTCCGGCATCCCCGGCTACCGGTGGGCGTGGCAGACCAAAGCGTGGTCGGGCAATCGGATCCATCCCGCGGCGGTGCTGTACCAGCGGGTGGTCGACACCGCGTCCAATCCCGGCCCGCTGGTCGGAGGGTCGCGCGTCGACGTCAACGACGTGATGGCCCGGGACTGCGGTCAGTGGAACTTCCATCCGTGAAGTATTTGATTGCATCTATATAGATCGGATGCAATACTCGGGGTCATGGATGTGTTCGAAGCGATCGCCGAACCGAGTCGGCGGATACTGCTGGATTCCCTGGCCGACGGTGAACGCACGGCGGGCGAACTCGTCGCGGCCCTGCCCGACCTGACCCAGCCCACCGTGTCCCGGCATCTACGGGTGCTGCGGGAGGTCGGGTTGGTCGAGGTCCGGCCCGACGCGCAGCGGCGCATCTACGCGCTGCGCCCCGACGGCCTGGTGGCCGTCGACGCCTGGATCGAGCAGTACCGGCGCTACTGGGCGGATCACCTCGATGCGTTGGAGCGCCACCTGCACCGCAACCACTCCGACGCCCATGAGTGAGCGCGACGGCCGCATCGTCGTCGACGGTGACCGTGCGGTCCTGCGGTTCGAGCGGCGACTGCCCTTCCCCGTCGACGTCGTATGGGCGGCCATCACCGATCCCGCGCAACGTCGGGAGTGGTTCGGCGAGACCACGATCGAGCCCCGCGAAGGCGGCGTGATCGACATGGTGGCCGACGGCCCACCCCTTCCGCCGGAACGCAAACGGATGACCGGCCGCATCCTGGTCTGGGATCCGCCCCATGTGTTCGAACACGAGTGGCGACAGCCGATCGTCGAAGACGGCACGGTGCGTTACGAACTCGCCGCCGACGGCCCCGACGCCACGCTGCTGCGGTTCAGCCACCGAGGTCTCGGCGTGCGCAACGCCGGCGGCTTCCTCGGCGGCACCCACGCCTACCTCGACCGCCTGGAAGCCCACCTCGCCGGTGAGGAACCGCCCGACTGGACGACGCGCCGACTCGAGGTCCTGAACGCCGGCGGGACACCGTGATGCGCGCCGCGCTCGTCGCCGTGGCCTATCAGTCCGGCTTCGGACACACCGCCGTGCTGGCCGATTCCGTTGTCGCGGGCGCTGTTTCGGCCGGCGCGACGGCCGTCCCGGTCGTCGTGACCGACATGTCGGACTCCGACTGGCACACCCTCGACACCGCCGACGCGATCATTTTCGGCAGCGCCACCTACATGGGCAATGTCTCGTCGGGCTTCCAGGCCTTCGCCGAGCAGACCGGCAGGAGGTGCATCAGCGGAGCGTGGCGCGACAAAGTCGGCGCCGGATTCACCAACTCCGGCGCCAAGAGCGGCGACAAGATGCACACGCTGATCTCGCTGGCCGTGTTCGCCGCCCAGCACCACATGCACTGGGTGAATCTGGGGCTGGGCCCGGGCTGGAACAGTTCGGGTGGTAGCGAATTCGACCGCAACCGGCTCGGCTTCTGGCTGGGCGCGGGTGCGGCCACCGACGTCGACGCCGATCCCGAGGCCGTGCACCCCGCCGATGTGGCGACGTGCCGTCACCTCGGGGCACGGGTCGCCGAGGTGACCGCCCAGCTCCTCGCGGGTCGGGCGGTCACCTCGGCGGCGTGAGCGTCAGGCCGACGCGGCCAGCGCCTTGCGGTCCTCGTCGGCGAAGGTGTCCTCGAGGACGAGCGGCGAGTAGTCGATGTCGATCTCGCCGAGCGGACGCCCGCGCGCACTGCTGATGGTGCCGAACCGGCGCATCCCCTTGTCGGCGGCGTACTGCTGGAACTCCTCCTTCTGGAGGTTGAACGGCACCACGTCGTAGAGGTCGTAGGCGTCGTCGGTGTTCTGCAGCGCCATCGGGATCAGCTCGTTCATCCGGCTCTCGAACACCGCCCAGTTGCTGTCGTCGGCCGCGACGTGGCGCCGGCAGGTGAACGTCCCCCAGGCCATGTGCCGGCGCTCGTCGTCGCCGATCCTGCGGACCAGTTCCTGCATGCCGGGAAGGATGTTGTTGTCGACGCAGATCCGGTGCCACGCATAGTATCCCGTCAACGCCATCATCCCCTCGATGACGTGGTTGTACGTCACCGACGCACGCACCTGAGCCGCAGGCGACGGATCGCTGACCAGGGCGTCGAGCGAGGCAGGCAGCTCCTCGTAGAAGATCGTCCGGTAGGTCGGCAGGTCGTCGAGGAAGACCTGCAGATCCTCGGTCACGCCCACCGCGTCGAGCCACAGCCGGAACACCTGGGTGTGCTTGGCCTCCTCGAACGCGAACTGCGTCAGGTACATCTCGTCGCCGAGACGCCCCTCGGCGCGCATCGCCGCCATGAACGGCTGGATGTCCTGGGTGACCGCCTCCTCGCCGGCGATGAACTGCGCGCACAACCGGGTGGCCCATTCGCGTTCGAGGTCCGTCATCGCCTCCCAGTCGGCACGGTCCCGGCTGAAGTCGATGTCGGCGGGGTTCCAGAACTTCGCGTTGCCGCCCGCAAACAGCTTGAGCGGCAAGCTGTCCCAGTTGAGGCCGCCTGCGGCCAGCGAATCCGAACGTGTCCTGTTCATGCGTGTTCTCCTCCGGTGGTGACGGTTGGCAGGGTCTGGGGTGCGCCGGGCGCGGGTGCCCCGAACGCCGCGGCCAGCACGGCGACGTAGCGCCGCACGACCAACGCCGGCTGATCCGGCGAGAGTTCGTCGAGTCCGAGGACCGGGTCCATGCCGCGCACGTACGGCGCCAGCGCCAGGTGCGGGAGCAGCATCAGCAGCAGGGACAGCAGCGCGTCGACGTCGGCGTCGGCCCGCAGGTCGCCGCGCTCCCGCGCATCGTGCACCAGGGGGCGCAGCACCTCGAGGTAGTGCCGGTGCACCACGGCCCGGACACTCACCCGGGCGTCGGTGTCGACCTCGAAGCTCGACGCGGCGTGCAACGCCCGCTCGCGCGGATGCTCGGCGAAGTAGGCGACCCACACGTCGAGCAGATCGGTGAGGAACGCGAAGAACGGCCTGTTCGGGTCGAGCACCCGGATCTGGTCCTCCATGTACGCCCGCACCCGCTGGCTGCCGACATCGGTGATGTGCGCGTAGAGATCGCGCTTGTCGGCGAAGTACTGGAACAGGCTGCCCTTGGCAACCCCGGCACGGCGGGCGATCACGTTGAGACTGCCGTTGGAGAACCCGTGCGCGGCGAACTCGGCCTCTGCGGCGGCCACCACCGCGGCGCGGCGTTCACCGCCGAGACGGGACCAGGTGACCGTGGGCATCGCGCCTCCCAGGCTTGATATGACCAGTGGTCATATTACTGTGACACAAGCCACAGTCAAGGGGCGCGCGCCGTCAGTCCAGGGGCGAGAGATCCTGAAGCATCGTGGGCACCAGCTCGCTCACCGTCGGGTGGATGTGCATCGTGCGCGAGATCGCCGTGTAGGGCAGCCGGGCGGTCATCACGTCGAGGATGTCCTGGATCACCTCGTCGCCGCCCACGCCGAGGATCGCCGCGCCGAGGATCTGCTCGGTCTCCGCGTCGACGACGACCTTCATGAACCCCTGCGTCTCGCCCTTCTCCACCGCGCGGCCGACGCGCGTCATCGGACGCTTGCCCACCAACGCTTTTCGGCCGGAGCGTCGTACCTCGTCGACGGTCATGCCGGCGCGGCCCAGCGGCGGATCGATGTAGAGCGCGTACGTGGTGACGCGGTCGCTGACCCGGCGAGGGTCGTCGTCGAGCAGATTGGCCGCGACGATTTCGAAGTCGTTGTAGGACGTGTGGGTGAAGGCGCCGCGTCCGTTACAGTCCCCCATCGCCCAGATGTGGGCGGCACTCGTGCGCAGCTGGTCGTCGACCACGATGTAGCCGCGCTTGTCGGTCTCGACGCCCGCCGCCTCGAGCCCGAGGTCGTCGGTGTTGGGTTGGCGCCCCACCGCGACGAGCAGGTGCGAGCCGCTGATCGGCTCGGCCCCCTCCCGCGGGGTGACGGTGAATCCTTGTGACTGCTTGGCGAACGACATCGCGTCGGCATCGACGACGACGTGGATGCCCTCGGCTTCGAGGATCTCCCTGATCGCCGCCGAGACGTCCTCGTCCTCGCGGGAGGTGAGCCGCGGCCCCTTCTCGATGACCGTGACCTCGGCCCCGAAGCGGCGGTACATCTGGGCGAATTCCAGCGCGATGTAGCTGCCGCCGATGATCACCAGGTGTTCGGGCACCACGTCGAGGTCCAGGATCCCGACATTGGTCAGGTAGTCGATGCCTTCGAGGCCGGGCAGGTCGGGCGCCACCGCGCGGCCGCCCACGTTGAGGAAGATGCGGTCGGCCTCGAGGACCTGATCGCCGACGCGCAGGGTGTGCGGATCCTCGAAGCGGGCGTGGCCTCGGATCAGCGTGCAGCCCGGCATACCCTCGAGCCACGACTCCACGCCCTCGCGGTCGTCGGTGCTGATGCGGTCCTTGCGGGCCTTCACGGCAGCCATGTCGACGGTCACGGGGCCGGTGCCGATGCCGAAGTCCGCGCTGCGACGGGCGATGTGGGCGGCGTGCGCGCTGGCGACGAGCGTCTTGGTGGGGATGCAGCCGGAGTTGACGCAGGTGCCGCCGACGAGTTTGCGTTCGATCACCGCGACGGTCTGGCCCGCCTCGGTGAGCCGGCCGGCCAGAGGCGGCCCGGCCTGGCCGGCGCCGACGATGATGGCGTCGAATCGCTGAGCCATCCGCTACACCACGCTGACGAGGAAGGCGACCAGGAAGCCGCCGACGACGGCGAGGGCGTCCTCGCCGAACGCGCCGGGCCGGTCGTTGCCGCCGCGCGCCGCAGCGACCCTGCTGCGCAGCGCCGCCCCGGCCAGGGTGCCGAGCACCGCGCCGATCATGCCCGCACCGGTCCCGATGAACGTGTGGAAGGAGGCGCTGCCGATGACGGCGCCCGCGAAGCCGCCCGACACGAGGCGGGCGAGGAACTGCGCCGGCACCTTGCGGCTCGGCGTCTTGGGCAGCTGATCGGTGATCAGCTCACCGACGAGCAGGATCGTCAGCACCGTCACCGTGATCGGGTGCGCCACCCACTCCGACCACTTGCCGTCGACGTCGATCCAGCCGAGGAACGCGCCCCACGCCACCGCGGCCGGGGCGGTCATCGCGCGCAGGCCGGCGATCACCCCGATCAGGAGTGCGAACACCAGAACGAGAACCTGCGTCATCGGACCTCCCCGTGGTTGGACACGGCGACGCTAACACGGCCACCCCACGCGTGAGCGGTGTCGAAGTCCTAGAAGCGGCAGAACCTGATGTCCGAGGCCAGGATCGCTTTCGCGCCGATCGCGGCGAGTTCGTCCATGATCGCGTTGACGTCGCGGCGCGGCACCAGCGCGCGCACCGCGACCCAGGCCGGGTCGGCCAGCGGCGCGATCGTCGGCGACTCCAGGCCAGGGGTGACCTCGGTGGCGCGTTCGAGAACCGTACGGGGACAGTCGTAGTCGAGCATCAGATACTGCTGGCCGAACACCACACCCTGCACGCGCGCCGCGAGCTGATCACGCGAGGCGGCGTTCTCGTCGGTGTCGGCGCGCTCGATGAGCACCGCCTCGGAATCGCACAGCGACTCACCGAACGCGGCGAGGTGGTGCAGGCCCAGGGTCCGCCCGGACCCGACGACGTCGGCGATCGCGTCGGCGACGCCGAGTTGCACCGAGATCTCGACCGCCCCGTCGAGCCGGATCACGGTGGCCTCGATACCGCGCTTGGCCAGATCTTTGCGCACCAGGTTGGGAAACGAGGTGGCGATGCGTTTCCCGGCGAGGTCTTCCACCGTCCAGGACCGCCCGGCCGGCGCGGCGTAGCGGAACGTCGACGATCCGAAGCCCAGGGCGAGGCGCTCCCGCACGGGCGCGTCGGACTCGTACGCCAGATCCCGGCCGGTGATGCCGAAGTCGAGTTGGCCCGATCCGACGTAGATCGCAATGTCCTTGGGCCGCAGGAAGAAGAACTCGACCTGGTTGACGGGATCGACGACCGTCAGGTCCTTGGCGTCGGTGCGGCGCCGGTAGCCGGCCTCGGAGAGGATCGCGGCGGCCGGTTCGCTCAGGGTGCCTTTGTTGGGGACGGCGACACGCAGGTTCTGGGCCACGTCACAGCGTCCGATACACGTCGTCGAGGGTGAGACCGCGCGCCAGCAGGAGTACCTGCGTCCAGTACAGCAACTGACTGACCTCCTCGGCCAGCGCCTCGTCGCTCTCGTGCTCGGCGGCCAGCCAGACCTCGCCGGCCTCTTCGAGGATCTTCTTGCCGATGCCGTGCACGCCGGCGTCCAGTGCCGCGACGGTGCCGCTGCCGGCGGGCCGGGTGCGGGCCCGTTCGCTCAATTCGGCGAACAGGGCGTCGAAGGTCTTCACGTTGGCCGATTGTGTCACGTCACCGCAGCGGGGCCCGCCGCGGTCCCGACGGGCGCGGGCTCAGGCTCAGGACGCCGCGGTCTTGTTCTCGTGTAGGACCTCGGCGTGCATGTCCTCCAGCGAGACGCCCTTGGTCTCCATCACCCAGCGCCAGACGAACAGCCCGGACAGCACCGCGCACAGCCCGTAGAAGCCGTAGGCCAGACCGAGGTGCTCACGCAGGCCGGGGAACGTGACGGTGATGAGCCAGTTGGCCGCCCACTGTCCGGCGGCGGCCAGGCCCAGCGCCGCGGCGCGGATCCGGTTGGGGAACATCTCGCCGAGCAGCACCCACACCACCGGACCCCACGACATGCCGAACGCGACGACGAACAGGTTGGCCGCGATCAGCGCGACGATGCCCGAGGCGCCGGGCAGGCTCGGGGTGCCGTCCGGATTGACCGTGGCATTGCCGAAGATCACCGCCATCGTGATGAGCGTGATCGCCATGCCCGTCGAGCCGATCAGCAGCAGCGGCTTGCGGCCGATCTTGTCGATCAGCGCGATCGCGATCAGCGTGGTCAGCACGTTGATGACCGAGGTGATCACGGTGTAGATCGCCGACTCGTCGGCGCTGAATCCGACGGCCTGCCACAGCACGTTGCTGTAGTAGAAGATCACGTTGATGCCGACGAACTGCTGGAAGATCGACAGACCGAGGCCGACCCAGACGATGCCGTAGAGGCCGCCGGTCGGTTTCTTCATGTCGCGCCAGGACGGCTTGTCCTCGCGCTCGAGGGTCTCCTGGATCCGCGTGATCGTGATCTCCAGGTTCTTCTGTCCGAGCAGCATGGTCAGCACGCGGCGGGCTTCCGGGATCTTGTGGCTGGCCACCAGATAGCGCGGCGACTCGGGGATCGTGAAGGCGAGCACGCCGTAGAGCACCGCGGGCACCGCCATGGCGAGGAACATCCAGCGCCACGCGTCCAGGCCGAACCACAGCGGCTCGTTGGGTCCGCCGGCGAGCCACTGCAGCAGATAGTTGATGGCGAACGACGCGAAGATGCCCGAGACGATGGCCAGCTGCTGCAGCGAACCGAGCCGGCCGCGGATCCCGGGCGGCGACGTCTCGGCGATGTAGGCCGGCGCGATCACCGAGGCGACACCGACGCCGATGCCGCCGACGATGCGGAACAGCACCACGGTCCACACCTCGTGCGCGAAACCGGTACCGAAGGCACTGATGAGGAACAGCACCGCGGCGATCTTCATCACCGCGATCCGGCCGATCTTGTCGGCGATCCGGCCCGCCGTCATCGCACCCGCGGCGGCACCGAGCAGCGCCGAGGCGACCGCGAAACCCAGCTCGGCGTTGCCGATGCCGAAGTCCTCCTGGATGGAATCGACCGCGCCGTTGATCACGGCGCTGTCGTAACCGAACAGCAGGCCGCCGAGCGCCGCGACCGACGCGATCCGGATCGCCGTCTTGCCCGACGAGAAGTTCTCGTCACCGGAGAAGATCTCCGGACCGTCTGCCGCTGGACCACCTTGACCGGCCATCACACACCCTTCCCGCACCGCCCGCGTGATACGCGTCACATTCAATCACTCGCGCACAGCGGTGGGGGGCATTCCCACAAGTGCGCGTCTTTACGCGCTGCGCAGTTCGCGATCGATCTCGCGGTAGATGCGGCGCAGATCGTCGGCGCTCAGCCCGGCCAGCGAATCGGCGTGCCGTCGCCGGATGCCTCCGGGCACCGGGACGTCGTTGGGTACCACCAGCACCGCGCAGCCGGCCTTCTCCGCCGCGGCGGTGCCGGTCACGGAGTCCTCGACGGCCAGGCACTCCGAGGCCGACAGGCCCAGCAGGTGGGCCGCACGCAGGTACGGATCGGGGGCGGGTTTTCCGCTGGGCACCTCGTCAGCGCACACGGTGACCGAAAAGTAGTGCCGCCCAATGCTGTTCAGCGCCCGCTCGGTCAGCGCACGCTGGGTATTGGTCACCAGCGCCATCGGGGTGCCGTCGGCCGCAAGCGCTTCCAGCATGTCGCGGGCGCCGTCGCACCACGGCAGTCCGTCGTCGAACAACCCGGCGGTGTGCTCGTGCAGCCAGCGAATCGAGTCCGCCATCGCGCGCGGGTCGAGCTCCAGACCGAGTTCGGCGTACACCGTGGCCATCGTCTCGTCGGCCGATGCGCCGACGAGTGCGGTCCTGGTCTCGCGGCTCATCGATCCGCCCAGCGACTCATAGAGCGCGGACAGTGAGATGTCCCACAGCTTTTCGGAGTCCACGAGCGTGCCGTCCATGTCCCACAACACCGCTCGCACCCCGCGATTGTGTCATGAGACGGCCTCTCGGCGCGAACCGCGCGTTCCGGGGCCGGGGCGAGACTACGGACTGTCAAGGGTCCCCCGGGACCGCTGCGGTGCCACGGTCGAAGGAGGAGATCCCCGACGACCGGAAGGCCCGCCATGTCCGACCAGATGCAACGACTGATGACGGCGATGACTCTGCTGCAGTCCGTCACGCCGCCGCACATCCCCGACGGCGCCGAGGCGATGACCGCGGTCATCGAGTGGGGACCCGGCGACGCAGGCGCGCCCCCGCACCGCCACCCCGGCGGCCCCTGCTTCGGCTACGTCCTCGAGGGCGAGATGCTCTTCGAACTCGAGGGCGAGGCGCCGCGCGTCATCACCGCCGGCGAGGCGTTCTGGGAGCCGGGCGGCGACGTCATCCACTACTCCGACGGCAACAACCGCGACGACGGTCCGCTGCGCTTCCTGGTGACCATGCTCTGCCGGCCCGGCGTCGACATGTTCGTCCTCGTCGACGACGCCGAACTCGAGGCACGCCGCGATCGCCGCGTGCCCGCCGCCCCGCTGTCGTGATGGGCGAGCTCGACGCGGTGGTGAGGCGCCGGCACTCCACCCGGATGTTTCTGCCCGACAAGCCGGTGCCGCGGGAGCTGCTCGACGAGGCGCTGGCGCTGGCGATGCGGGCGCCGTCGAACTCCAACGTGCAACCGTGGCGGGTGTTCCTGGCCACCGGCGCCCGGCGCGACCGTCTGGGCGCCGCGCTGGCCGCCGCGGTGCGCGCTGCGCCGCCGCCTGCGATGGGCATCCCGGAGTCCCACAACCACCTGCGTCGCGCCCTCGGCGCGCAGGTCTACGGCGCGATGGGCGTCGCGCGCGGAGACAGCGAGGGCCGGTGGAACGCCCAGCTGCGCAACTGGGACTTCTTCCGCGCACCGCTGGCGGGGATCGTGTGCATGCACCGCGATCTGGGCCTGCCCGATGCGATCGGTGTCGGCATGTTCCTGCAGACGCTGCTGCTCGCGCTCACCGACCGCGGACTGGACAGCTGCGTGCAGGTCTCCACCGCGCTCTATCCCGACGTGGTGCGCGTACAACTCGACATCCCCGACGAGCTGACCCCGCTGTGCGGGATCTGCATCGGCTACGCCGACCCTGCCTTCGCGGCCAACTTCCTCGACATCCCGCGCAACGCCGTCGCCGACAACGTCGTCGTCTACGACGACTGACGCGCCCGGATCAGTCCTCCGGGTTGTAGCCCAGGTTCGGGGCGAGCCAGCGCTCCGCCTCGGCCAGCGTCCAGCCCTTGCGCTTGGCGTAGTCGGCGACCTGGTCCTGGGCCAGCCGGCCGACGACGAAGTACTGCGACTGCGGATGCGAGAAGTACCACCCGCTCACGGCGGCCCCGGGCCACATCGCCATCGACTCGGTGAGCTCGATGCCGGTGCGTGTCGTGACGTCCATCAGCTCCCACAGCGTCGACTTCTCGGTGTGCTCGGGGCAGGCCGGGTAGCCGGGCGCCGGACGGATGCCGACGTACTTCTCGCCGATCAGCGCGTCGTTGTCGAGATGCTCCTCGGGCTGGTAGCCCCAGAACTCCGTGCGGACCCGCTGATGCATGCGTTCGGCGAACGCCTCGGCCAGCCGGTCGGCCAGTGACTCCAGCAGGATCGCGTTGTAGTCGTCGTGGGCCGCCTTGAACTCGATGATCTTCTCCGCGCTGCCCAGTCCCGCGGTGACGGCGAACGCGCCGACGTAGTCGGCCAGACCCGTGTCCTTGGGGGCGACGAAGTCGCCCAGGCTGCGGTTCGGGATGCCCTCGCGGTGCTCGCCCTGCTGGCGCAGGTTGCGCAGCGTCGTGAGCACCTCGGTGCGGCTCTCGTCGGTGTAGACCTCGATGTCGTCGCCGACCGCGTTCGCCGGGAAGAAGCCGATCACCCCGTTGGCGGTGAGCCACTTCTCCTTGATCAGGGTGTCGAGCATTTCCTGCGCGTCGTCGTACAGCTTGCGGGCGGTCTCCCCCGACGCCGGGTTGTTCAGGATGTCGGGGAACCGGCCCTTGAGCTCCCAGGCGTTGAAGAACGGCTGCCAGTCGATGTACTCGCGCAGTTCGGCGAGGTCGTAGTCGGAGAACTCGCGCACGCCAAGACCTTGCGCGGGCACCGGCGGCGTGTAGTCGTCCCACACGATCGGCGTGCGGTTCGCGCGCGCCTTCTCCAGCGTCAGCATCGGCCGCTCGTTCTTCTGCGCGTGCCGTTCGCGCAGCGACGCGTAGTCCTTCTCGGTGGCCTCGAGCAGGGCCGGCCGCTGCTTGTCGTCGAGGAGTGCGGCGGCCACCGGGACCGAACGCGACGCGTCCTTGACCCACACCACCGGACCGCTGCGGCGCGGTGAGATCTTCACGGCCGTGTGTGCGCGTGACGTCGTCGCGCCACCGATCAGCAGGGGGATCTCGAGGCCCTGGCGCTCCATCTCTACGGCGAAGTTGACCATCTCGTCCAGCGACGGCGTGATCAGTCCGGACAACCCGATGATGTCGGCGTCGTGCTCCTTGGCCGCGTCCAGGATCTTCTGGGCGGGCACCATCACCCCGAGGTCGATGACCTCGAAGTTGTTGCACTGCAACACGACTCCGACGATGTTCTTGCCGATGTCGTGCACGTCGCCCTTGACGGTCGCCATGATGATCGTGCCGTTGGTGTCCTTGGCCGCACTCGTCCCGTTCTCGGCCTTCTCCGCCTCGATGTAGGGCAGCAGGTAGGCGACGGCCTTCTTCATCACCCGGGCCGACTTCACGACCTGGGGCAGGAACATCTTGCCCGAGCCGAACAGGTCGCCGACGACGTTCATGCCGTCCATCAGCGGTCCCTCGATGACCTCGATGGGCCGGCCACCGGCCGAGGCGATCTCGGCGCGCAGTTCCTCGGTGTCGTCGTCGACGTGCGCGTCGATGCCCTTGACCAGCGCGTGGGTGATCCGCTCACGGACCGGCAGGGACCGCCACTCCGCTGCGGCCGGATCCTCCGTCTTCTCGGACTTGTTGAACCGTTCGGCGATCTCCAGCAGGCGTTCGGCCGCATCCTCGCGTCGGTTCAGCACGACGTCCTCGATGCGCTCCTTGAGCTCGGGGTCGATCGAGTCGTAGGGCACCAGCGCGCCGGCGTTGACGATGCCCATGTCCAGGCCGGCCTTGATGGCGTGGAACAGGAACACCGAGTGGATCGCCTCGCGGACGGGGTTGTTGCCGCGGAACGAGAACGACACGTTGGAGATGCCGCCGGAGATGTGCACCGCGGGCAGGTTCTCCTTGATCCACGCGCACGCGTCGATGAAGTCGATGCCGTAGGTGGCGTGCTCCTCGATGCCCGTGGCCAGCGCGAAGCAGTTCGGGTCGAAGACGATGTCCTCGGCCGGGAAGCCGACCTCCTCGGTGAGGATCCGGTAGGCGCGTCCGCAGATCTCCTTGCGCCGCTCCAGGTTGTCGGCCTGCCCCTGCTCGTCGAAGGCCATCACGACGACGGCGGCGCCGTACTTGCGGCACAGCCGCGCCTCGCGGACGAACTTCTCCTCGCCCTCCTTCATCGAGATGGAGTTGACGATCGGCTTGCCCTGCACGTTCTTCAGGCCGGCCTCGATGACCTCGAACTTGGAGGAGTCGATCATCACCGGGACACGGCTGATGTCCGGCTCGGCGGCGATCAGCTTAGTGAAGCGGTCCATCGCGGCGACGCCGTCGATCATCCCCTCGTCCATGTTGATGTCGATGACCTGTGCCCCGACCTCGACCTGCTGCAACGCCACCGACAGCGCGGTGTCGTAGTCCTCGGCCTTGATGAGGTTGCGGAACCGCGCCGATCCGGTGATGTTGGTGCGCTCACCGATGTTCACGAACAGCGAGTCGGAGGTGATGTTCAGCGGCTCCAGGCCCGACAGGCGGGTGGCCAAGGGGATCTCCGGCACCTCGCGCGGCGCCTTGCCCTCGACGACCTTCGCGATCTCGGCGATGTGCGCCGGCGTGGTGCCACAGCAGCCGCCGACCATGTTGACCAGGCCGGCCTCGGCGAAGTCGGCGACGTACCCGGCCTGACGCTTCGGCGACTCGTCGTACTCGCCGAATGCGTTGGGCAGCCCGGCATTCGGGTAGCACGACACGAAGGTGTCGGCGATGCGGGACATCTCGGCCAGGTAGGGCCGCATCTCCGGTGCGCCCAGCGCGCAGTTGAGGCCGACCGCGAGCGGCTTGGCGTGCCGGATCGAGTTCCAGAACGCCTCGGTGACCTGACCCGACAGCGTCCGCCCGGAGGCGTCGGTGATGGTGCCCGAGACGATGACCGGCCAGCGGCGTCCGCGGTCCTCGAACAGCGACTCGATCGCGAAGATCGCGGCCTTGGCGTTCAGCGTGTCGAAGATGGTCTCGACGATCAGCAGGTCGGCGCCGCCGTCGATGAGGCCGCGGGCGGCGTCGGCGTAGGCGGCGACCAGCTGGTCGTAGGAGACGTTGCGGGCGCCGGGGTCGTTGACGTCCGGGGAGATCGACGCGGTGCGCGTCGTCGGCCCGAGGGCCCCGGCGACGTAGCGCGGCTTGTCGGGGGTGCTGAACTCGTCGCAGGCCGCCCGGGCCAGGGCCGCGCCCGCGTAGTTGAGTTCGTAGGCGAACTCCTCCATGCCGTAGTCGGACAGCGAGACCGCGTTCGCGTTGAACGTGTTGGTCTCCAGGATGTCGGCGCCGGCCTCCAGGTACTCGCGGTGGATCGCGGCGATGATGTGCGGCTGCGTCAGGGTGAGCAGGTCGTTGTTGCCGACCAGGTCGCTGGGCCAGTCGGCGAACCGCTCGCCGCGGTAGCCGGCCTCGTCGGGGCGGTCGCGCTGGATCGCCGTTCCCATGGCGCCGTCGATCACCAGGATCCGCTCGCGCAGCGCGGCCGCCAGCGCGTCGGTGCAGTCGGGACGGATGTTCGGCGCGAAGGAGTCCGTCTCAGGAGTGTCCACGTGCGTTCCTTCCATTGCGGAAGGCGTCCTTGACTCTGCCGAGCGTGGCGGGAACTCCGGCTCGTCGCCGGACCCCGTTGCAACGCCTCTCGACGGAGAAAAGTCTAACGTCGTCTCCCGACCGACGTCTGGACGCCCACCTCGTCGCTGCGATCAACCCCCGACCCGCCTCTCGTGCGCGGCCGGGTCGTCGGTCTCCAGGTTAACCAGCAGGCCGCCGCGCCTATTTCTCCGGCCGTCCCCCGGGGAGCGGGTCGATGCCCGTCATCTGACCCACCCAGGGCTTACGCTGGATTGGTGACCCCCTCGGATTTCGGCGGTCCGAAGCGACCTGACCTCCCCGACCTGCGCGACACCATCATCGTCGCTGCGTTCGAGGGCTGGAACGACGCCGGAGACGCCGCCAGCGATGCCCTCGAGCACCTGGACGCGATCTGGGAGGCGGAGACGATCGTCGAGATCGACGACGAGGCCTACTACGACTACCAGGTCAATCGTCCGGTGATCCGCCAGGTGGACGGGGTGACCCGGGAGCTGGTGTGGCCGTCGATGCGGATCTCGCACTGCCGTCCCCCGGGCGCCGACCGCGACATCGTGCTGATGCACGGGGTGGAACCCAACATGCGGTGGCGGACCTTCTGCGCCGAACTGCTGGCCATCGCCGACAAGCTCAACGTGCAGACCGTGGTGATCCTGGGCGCGCTGCTGGCCGACACGCCGCACACCCGTCCGGTGCCGGTGTCGGGGGCGGCCTACTCACCGGACTCGGCCAAGACGTTCGGCCTCGAGGAAACCCGCTACGAGGGCCCGACGGGGATCGCGGGCGTGTTCCAGGACGCGTGCGTGCAGGCGGGCATTCCCGCGGTGACGTTCTGGGCCGCGGTGCCGCACTACGTGTCGCAGCCGCCGAACCCGAAGGCGACCGTGGCCCTGCTGCGCCGCGTCGAGGACGTCCTGGACATCGAGGTGCCGCTGGCCGATCTGCCCGCCCAGGCCGAGGAATGGGAGCAGGCGGTCACGGAGATGACCTCCGAGGACGATGAGATCGCCGAGTACGTGCAGTCGCTCGAGGAGCGCGGTGACGCCGAGGTGGACATGAACGAGGCGCTGGGCAAGATCGACGGCGACGCGCTGGCGGCCGAGTTCGAGCGCTACTTGCGTAGACGAGGGCGGTAGCGCCTCAGCGGAACCGCCTGACGTAGTCGGTCCAGTCCCAGGTGGTGAGGAAGTCCTCCCCGGCGCGCAGACCCTTGCGGTACAGCGTGCGCTTCTCGGCGGCGGTCAGGTCGAAGTCGAGGACGCCGACCTCGCGGGTGTCGATGCGGATCGTGCGGGCGCTGACCCACGGCTGGTTCAGGTAGGCCTGGTCCCGCCCGACCAGGATCGTCGTCAGCACCTGCTCGAGCAGCGTTGGGGAGCCGAGCAGCCGCAGTGGCCGCAGCGCCGGGATCACCTGGTCGGATTCGGCCGGCAGGGTGGGCAGCAGTGTCACGCCGAAGGTCGGCCAGCGTGGCGTGCCGCCGTCGGTGCGATCCAGCGAGTCGATCGGGAAGTTCGACAGCAACCCCCCGTCGACGAGGGTCGAGGTGACGCCGTCGGCGCTGGTCAGCGTCGCGGGGTGGTAGAAGAACGGGATCGCGGTGGACGCGCGCACGGCGTCGGCGACGGACTGCTCGTCGGGGTCGAGGCCGTAGACGCGGCGGTAGTCCCACGGCAAGCGGACCAGTTCGCCGCGGGTGACGTCGGCGACCGTGACGACGAGTCGATAGCGCTGCTCGGGCGGCAGCTGCGCGTCGTCGATGGCCAGGTCGGCGAACGTGTGCACCCCGAAACCGGCGAGCTGGTCGGCCACCCAGCGCCGCAGGGCCTCGCCCCGGTAGATGCCGGCGCCGCTGAGCACTCCGAACGCCGGGCCGAGCACGGGCACCCGTTCGATCGGCCCGGGGTCGAGGAACACCCGGTAGTCGATGTGCAGCGCCAGCTGCTCGAGCTGACTGGAGGTCAATTCACCGTGCTGCGCGGCGGCGGCGAGCACCGCCCCGACCAGCGCGCCCGCGGAGGTTCCGGAGATGCGCTGGGGCACGTAGCCCGCGTCGACGAGCGCGGCGACGGCGCCCACCAGGGCGATGCCCTTGACCCCGCCGCCGGAGAGGACCAGATCGGCCTGTTTCACCGCCGCCAGGTTAGACCTTGACCGGCTGCGGGGGTTTCCACGTGCCGTTCAGCGCGTCGGGCTTGGGCCAGTACAGGCGCAGCACCAGCGAGAACGGTCCCTTCGGCGCGGGCAGCCAGTTCGACTCCCGATCCAGTCCCGGGGAACTGTTCTGCACGTAGAACGTGTAGCCACCGTCGGGATCGGGCACCAGGCTGGGCAGCATCGGCGAGTTGATCAGGTAGCGGTTCATCGGGTTGGCCACCAGCAGGCTCTGCGGCAGCTCGTACATCGTCAGCGACCAGAACGCGTTGACCGGCGGCAGCTGCCCCTTCGGGAAGTGGAACGTGTAGTTGTTGGCGCCGGTCAGCGGGGCGCCGGTCGAGTCGTTGGTGAAGCTCGGGTACAGCGCCTCGGCGGCGGTGTTGCCGTAGATGCCGAACACCGCACCGGCCATCCGGTAGAGGTAGTTGCCCTTGAGGTCCTGGCGGCTGCCGAAGAACTGGGCCGAGCCCACCTTGCCGGTGTCGATGTCGTTCTTCTTCAACGCGTCGAGGTCGGCCCAGGCGTCGGCCATGCCGCCCTCGATCGCGCTGCGCATCTCCGGGGTCAGCTTCTCGGCGTCGAAGTCGCCGTCGGGCCCGATGCCGATCCGGGCGAAGCGCTCCCGCAGTTCCTTCTCCTCGGGCAGCGTCGGCGCGAACCGCAGCGCGAAGTTCAGGATCTCGAAGAACTGCGGCGACGTGCGCTGCTGGTCGGGGGTCAGCGGCGGCACGAAATCGATCGGCGGCGCCGGCGCGGGCGGGGGCTGGTTGAGGAACACCGACAGGGGCGCCACCTGATATCCGGCCTGGATCTTCTTGACCTCCTCGATGTCGGAGGGCCCGAACAGCTGCGTCCGGTAGATCACCATCGCGAGGTCGGTGTCCGAGCGGATCACCTCGTCCACACCGGCGGGCTTCTCGCCCTTCCAGTCCGGGCCCGCCAGCAGATACTTGCCGCCGCCGTTGCCGGTGGTGCGGCTCCCGACATAGGCGAAGTTGTAGGTGTAGCCGTCGACGAACTGCAGCGAGTAGTACCGGTCCTGCTGGATCGGCGGGACCGTCACCACGAGCGGTTCGGTGCGCAGGTCGGCGCCGACCGTCGAGTACGGCGTGTCCGAGTTGGGCGTCTGGATCGTGGTGTCGGCGGGGGTGAACACCTGAGCGCTGCTGTGCACCTCGTTCCAGCCGCCCTTGTACTGGGGGTTCTGGTTGTCGACGAAGTAGGTGTACTGCACCCGGTAGTTGTCGACCATCGGGAAGCCGTAGATGTAGGCCTCCTTGGCGATGGCCCGGGCTTCGTCGGGGGTGACCGGCGCGGGACTCGTCGACGACGAGGCTGACCCCGACGATGACGCTGACGAACTCTGTGCCTGGTCGTTGGTCGTTCCGTTGCAGCCGGCGACGAACAGCATCGCGACCATCGTGAGCAGAGCGTGGATCTTCACCGGGTCTCCAGATCGTTGGTCCGGGCGCCCATCGAGCGGCCGAGTGCGGCGACCTCGTCGTCCATTCGCGGGAGCAGGTCGGGGATGAACGCGCGGATGGGTTGCTCGCCGAGCGGGGTGGACAGCAGGGGCTTGACCAGGCGCAGGGCGCCCACCCAGCCGGGACAGTTGATCTGGCGTTTGCGTCCCTCGATGCCGGCGACGAACGCCTGCCCGCACGCCTGCACCGAGGTGGTCTTGTTCAGCGGGAACGGCAGCTTGCTCAGCATCTCCCGGAACGTCGACAGGTCGGCCTTGACGTCCTGCACCAGGGGCGTGTCGATCCAGGACATGTGCGCCGATCCGACGTCGACGCCGCGGTGCGACACCTCCAGGCGCAGCGCGTTGGCGAAGTGTTCGACGGCGGCCTTGGACGCGTTGTAGGGCGCCAGCCCGGGTGCGGCCGCGTACGCGGCCAGCGACGACACGATCAGCACGTAGCCGCGGCGGTCCAGCACCGAGGGCAGCGTGGCCCGGACGGTGTGGAACACCCCCATCACGTTGACGTCCATCAGGGTCCGGAAGGCGTCCGGGTCGACCTGCAGCACCGACCCGTAGGACGCGATCCCGGCGTTCGCCATCACGACGTCGATGCCGCCGAACCTGTCGATCGCGTGCGCGGCCGCGTCCTGCATCGCCGCGAGACTGCGCACGTCGGCGGTCTCGGTGTGCACCCGCCCCTGGTCCAGTTCGCCGGCCAGTGAGGCGAGCGCGGCCCCGTCGAGATCGGTGAGCGCGAGATTGGCCCCCTTGGCGTGCAGACGCCGCGCCACCTCGGCACCGACGCCGCGTGCGGCGCCGGTGATGAACACGGTCCTGCCTGCCACCGATCCCATGGCGGCAACCTACTGCACGCCGGGGCTCTAGAGCCGAATTCCCAGCAGCGCGTCGACCGCCGTGGCGACGGTCTGCCCGGCCGCGCCGTCGTGGCCGCCGTAGGCTAGCGCGTCGGTGGCCCAACCGTCCAGGGCGGCAAGCGCTTTGGGGGTGTCGAGGTCGTCGGCGAGGTACCGGCGGACGCGGGCGACGACGTCGGCCGCGTCGGGCGCGCCGTCCAGCGCGGTCGCGGTCCGCCACCGGTGCAGCCGCTGCTGCGCCTCCTCGAGCACGGCCGGGCTCCAGAACCGGTCCTCACGGTAGTGACCGGAGAACAGTCCGAGCCGGATCGCCGCCGGGTCCACGCCATCGCGGCGCAGCTGCGACACCAGCACCAGGTTGCCGCGGCTCTTGCTCATCTTGTGGCCGTCCCAGCCGATCATGCCGGAGTGCACGTAGTGGCGCGCGAAACGCCGCTCGCCCGAGACGCATTCGGCGTGGGCGGCGGAGAACTCGTGGTGCGGGAAGATCAGGTCGCTGCCGCCGCCCTGGATGTCCAGACCGGTGCCGATGCGACTCAGCGCGATTGCGGCGCACTCGACGTGCCAGCCGGGCCGGCCCGGACCGAACGGCGACGGCCAGCTCGGCTCACCGGGCCGTTCGGCGCGCCACAGCAGCGCGTCGAGCGGATCGGCCTTGCCCGGCCGGTCCGGGTCGCCGCCGCGCTCGGCGAACAGCGCGAGCATGGTGTCGCCGTCATAGCCCGATTCGTAGCCGAACTGCAGTGTGGCGTCGGCGCGGAAGTAGACGTCGGGGTACTGCGGATCGTCGACGACGTAGGCCGCGCCCGAGGCGAGCAGCTTCTCGGTGACCTCGACGACCTCCGCGATGGCCTCGGTGGCCGCGACATAGTCGCGCGGCGGCACCACCCGCAGCGCCGCCATGTCCTCGCGGAACAGGTCGGTCTCCCGGTCGCCGAGCTCGCGCCAGCCGATGCCGTCGCGCTGCGCGCGCTCGAACAGCGGATCGTCGACGTCGGTGATGTTCTGCACGTAGTGCACGTCGTGGCCGGCGTCCAGCCACAGCCGCGCCACCAGGTCGAACGTCAGGTAGGTCGCGGCGTGACCCAGGTGGGTGGCGTCGTACGGGGTGATCCCGCAAACGTACATGGTCGCGGTCGATCCCGCGCTCACCGGCCGGACCTGGCGGTCGGCGCTGTCGTAGAGCCGCAGTTGCGGACCCCGACCTGCGAGCACCGGAACGCTCGGCGCCGACCACGATTGCATGGCTTCGACTCTAGACATCAGCCTCTGCGACAACGCCGAGGGCTGTTTCATTCCCGGTTCGGTCCCGGGCACGCCCCGGCCTCAGCGCCGATAGGTCGAATGGATGACGTCCAGCAGCGTGCCGGCCACCTCGGGCCGGCACATCAGCAGGTCCGGCAGGTAGGGGTCGCGGCGGTTGTAGATCAGCGGGCTGCCGTCCAGGCGGGTCGCGTGCAGCCCGGCGGCCCAGAGCACCCCGGCCGGTGCGGCCGAGTCCCACTCCCACTGACCGCCGGCGTGCACGTAGGCGTCCACGTCGCCGCGCACCACGGCCATCGCCTTGGCGCCGGCCGAGCCGATGCGGACCAGTTGGATGTCCAGTTCCTCCCGCATCCGCCACAGCACGGCGGGCGGCCTGCTGGCGCTGGCGGTGATCCTGATCGGCCCGTCGGTGCGCGGCGGCGGGGCCGCGACGGTGTCGGTGCGGTACACCTCGCCGCGGGCCGGCAGCGCCACCGCGGCGTCGGTGATCGCTCCCCCGCCGGAGCCGTCGCGCTGCCACAGCGCGATGTGCACGGCCCAGTCCGCCCGCCCGGGCATCGAGTACTCGTAGGTGCCGTCGACGGGGTCGACGATCCAGACCCGGTCGGCGTGCACCCGCGAGACGTCGTCGGCGGCCTCCTCGGACAGCACGGCGTCCTGGGGACGGTGGCGGTGCAGGCGGTCCAGGATCAGCGTGTTGGCCCGCATGTCGCCGGCGTCACCGAGGTCGTAGGGGTCGTAAAAGCCGATCTGCTCCCGCATCGACAGCAGCAGCTCACCGGCCTCCGCGGCCACGGTGGCGGCCAACTCTGCGTCGGTGAGGGTCACCGGGTCAGTAGACCACGTCAGAACGCCGGCCACGGGATGGGGCGGCGCCGGTCGGGCGTGGGCATCACCGGATTGCGCAGCAGCGCAACGATTCTGGCCCGCAGTGCCGCCACCTCGCGGGGGGTGATGTGGCCGCACAGCTCAGCTCCGAGATCGCCGCGCAGCGCCTCGCCGAGCGCCGCGACGTCGGTGAGGGTGTCGTCGTCGACCGGCTTGCCCGCCCAGCCCCACAGCACGGTGCGCAGCTTGTCCTCGACGTGCAGGGTGACCCCGTGGTCGACGCCGTAGACCTGCCCGTCGACGCCGGACAGCACGTGACCGCCCTTGCGGTCGGCGTTGTTGATCAGGACGTCGAACACCGCCAGCCGGCGCAGCCGCTCGTCGTCGGCGTGCACCAGGGTCACCTCGTCGCCGGCGTAGTCGTATGCCTGCAGGACGGGCAGGAACCCGGGCGGGATCGCGCCGGCGGGCAAAAGGTCGATCAGATCCGGTCCGGAGGCCGCGGTCTCGTCGGTGTCCCCCTCGTCCGGGCTGTCGTCTGGTTGGTCCACCCACCGCTGCACCATCCCCGGACCTGCGGGCCCTTCGCGAATAATGGTGTAGGGCACCAAGTTCCAGCCCAGTGCAGACGAGACGAGATAGGACGCCCGCTCGCGGCCGGCCAGCGTGCCGTCGGGAAAGTCCCACAGCGGCGCCTCGCCGCGGACGGGCTTGTAGACGCAGTGCACCACCTGCTCACCGACGGTGGCCTCGCACAGGAACGTCGCGTTGCTCGCGGAGCGGATGCGTCCCAGGACGGTCAGATCACCGCCGTCGATGACCTCAGAGGTCGTCGTCATCGTCGGACCCACCCAGCGCGCCGCGCCGGTAACCGTTGGTGCGGACGCAGATGTGGCCCTCGGGGTCGAGTGGCTCCTCACACAGGGGGCACGGCGGGCGGCCCGCCGAGATCACCCGGTTCGACCGCGTCGCGAATTCGCGCGCGGACTCGGGGGTGAGGAACACCCGCACCGCGTCGGGACCTTCCTCCGCGTCGTCGAGCACCACCGACGCGTCGAACTCGGTGTCGGACACGGCGAGCAGTTCCACCACGACGGTCTGGGCTTCGGAGTCCCAGCCGAGCCCCATCGTGCCGACCCGGAACTCCGCGTCGACGGGCGTCACCAGCGGGCTCAGGTCCTCGACCTCGCCGGTGTCGGGCGGGATCGGTGTCCCGAAGCGCCGGTTGATCTCGAGCAGCAGGGCCGCGATCCGCTCGGCGAGCACAGCCACCTGCTGCTTCTCCAGCACCACCGACACCACGCGGGTGTCGTGCACGGCCTGAAGGTAGAACGTCCGATTCCCCGGTTGGCCGACCGTCCCGGCCACGAAGCGGTCGGGAGTGCGGAAGACGTGGATTTCACGGGGCATGGCAGGTTCCAAAATACCGTGCGCTGCTCACCCGGCAGAACCGCCGACCACGGCGTCACCAGCGGGCACATCGTCGGTCTTCTCCGGCGGCGGCGGGGCGATCAGCGCGGAGTTCAGTGCCGGTCCGGTGTGATTGACGTGGATCACGAACGGGCGCATCGCGGTGTAGCGGACCACGCTGACCGACGCGGGGTCGGCGTTGATGCGCTGGAAGCTGTCCAGGTGCGTGCCGAGGGCGTCGGCCAGCACCGCCTTGATCACGTCGCCGTGGGTGCACGCGATCCACAGCGCGTCCCCGCCGTGCTCCTCGGCCAGCCGGCGGTCGTGCTCGCGGACCGCGGCCACGGCGCGGGCCTGCACGGCGGCCAGACCCTCGCCGTCGGGGAACACCGCGGCGCTGGGCTGCTGCTGCACCACTGCCCACAGCGGCTCTTTGACCAGCTCACCGATCTTTCGGCCTGTCCACGAGCCGTAGTCGACCTCGGCGATGCGGTCGTCGATCACCGGCTCCACACCCAGCGCGGCGGCCAGCGGTTCCACGGTGCGGCCGCACCGCAGCAGCGGCGAGCGCACGATCGCGCGGATCGGCAGCGCGCCGATGCGTTCGACGAGCGCCTCGGCCTGTTCGCGCCCGCGGTCGTCGAGGTCGACGCCCTCGGACCGGCCGGCCAGTGTGTGTGCGGTGTTCGACGTCGAACGGCCGTGGCGCAGCAGCAGAACGGTCATGTCGCGGCCACCACCCCGGTGCCGAGCAGGATCAGCACCACGGTGCCGAACAGCACGCGGTAGCCGACGAACCAGTACATGCTGTGGCGCACCAGGAACCGCAGGAACCAGGCCACCGCGGCGAAGCCGACGACGAACGCGATCAATGTCGAGACCAGCAGCTGGGGCCCGGTGGCGCTCATCCCCTCGCCGACCGGTGCGAAGGCATCGGGCAGCGAGAACAGTCCCGAGCCGAAGACCGCGGGGATGGCGAGCAGGAACCCGAACCGTGCCGCCAGTTCGCGGTTCATCCCCAGGAACAGCCCGGCGCTGATGGTGGCGCCGGACCGCGATACCCCCGGCACCAGGGCCAGGCACTGCGCCAGACCCACCGTCACGCTGTCGCGCCAGGTGAGCTGCTCGACGCGGCGGGCCTGCTTGCCGTAGTACTCGGCCGCCGCGATGACGGCGGAGAACACGATCAATGCCGTCGCGATCAGCCAGAGATTGCGTGCGCCGTTGCGGATCTGGTCCTTGAACAGCAGCCCGACCACCCCGATGGGGATCGTGCCGATGATGACCCACCAGCCCAGCCAGTAGTCGGCGCTGCGGTGGGTGGCGACGAACAGACCGTTGAACCAGGCCTTGACGATCCGGCCGATGTCGCGGGCGAAATACAGCAGCACGGCGGCTTCGGTCCCCAGCTGACTCACCGCGGTGAAGGACGCTCCGGCGTCGTCGTCGAAGAAGATCCGGGAGACGATCGCCAGGTGCCCGGAGGACGACACGGGCAGGAATTCGGTGAGCCCCTGCAGTATCGACAGGACCACGACCTGGAGCCATGACATGGCAGGGACGTCTGTCACGACGACGACCGTACCGTGAGCGGTGCGTCAGCGAGCGTTCCGAGGCACCGGCTGCGCCGCGGCGACCGCGTCGCGCACAACGGCGGTCATGCTCCGCTCGTCGGACAGGTCGATGTCGGTGAGCTTGCGCGTCGCGATCGCGACGACGTCCTCGCTCTGGGGCACCGGGCCGCGCAACCGCGGGCGGTACACCTCGACCACCAGCTCGTGACGCTCGATGTGGAAGGAGAAGCTGCGACCGTCACCGACCAGGCCGAAACCGCTGGCGTGCACACCCGTGGTGATGTCCTCGATCACGAAGCCCGCCGGGCTCGCTTCGCGGTCCGTCGCGAGGGTCATGGTATGTACCATACCGCCGCGGGGACCGCGGCACCCCGCAGACGCCACGGGCCGTGTCCGGCCGCGGTGCCTACACTGGCAGTTCGATCAAGATCTGGACGCACGACCGGAAGCTACCCATTGCAGCGCCGTTCAAACCATTCTTTCCAGCGCCTTCGCGTCGGCCTCGCCGTTTCGGCAATCGTGCTGCTCACGGGGTGTTCCTCGAATCCGGCCGATGCGCCGCCGCCGACCATCGCTCCGGCCCGCGCGGCCGACTCTCCCCCGGCCGCCGCCGGCATGCCCGGCACGGTGTTCCCGCTGGCCGCGGGGGCGGTGGCCGCGGTGTACGACGACGCGACGCGATCGCTGGTGACGCTCGGTGCGGGCGCGCCGGACCGGGCCACGGTGACGGTGTTCGCGCCGGGCGGGGCGACCGCCCCGATCGCACTGACCGGCGGGGCCACCGCGATGACCGCCGACGGCCCGGGCCGGGTGGCGGTGTCCACGCGGGGCGGCTACTTCGTGGTCGATGTCGCGGCGCGGCGCGCCACCCGGGTCGCAGTCGCCGAGCACGACGGCGTCGACTTCACCGCGATCGCGCGTCGCGGTGACGGCCGGTTGGTGCTGGGCAGCGCCGACGGGACGGTGTACACGCTGTCGTCGGACACCGCGGTGGGGGCTTCGCTGAAGATCTTCGCCCGGGTGGACGGCCTGGTGACCCAGGGCGACACCGCCGTGGTGCTCGATCGCGGCCAGACGTCGGTGACCAGCCTCAACGCCGACGGCACCAGCGCCGAGCACGCGCTGCGCGCCGGCGAGGGCGCCACGACGATGGCGGCCGATCCGAACGGGCGGGTGCTGGTGGCCGACACCCGCGGCGGCGAACTGCTCGTCTACGGCGTGGACCCGCTGATGCTGCGGCAGCGCTATCCCGTGCCGGATGCGCCGTACGGGTTGACCGCGTCGGGCGGGAAGAAATCGGGACTCGCCTGGGTTGCGCAGACGGCGACGAACACCGTCGTTGGTTACGATCTGGCGACCGGCATCCCCGTCGAGAAGGTGCGATATCCAACCGTGCAGCAACCGAACACGCTGGCTTTCGACGACACGTCCGGCACCCTGTACGTGGTGTCCGGATCGGGTGCGGGTGTCCAGATGATTCCGGGGGCCGTTCCGTGAGCGCCGGGTCGCGGGGCCGGATGCCCGCCGCGTGGAGCAAGGCGGTCGCCGAGGATCCGGGCGAGTACGAGTGGATTCCGTTGCGCCTGCCGCCCGACGTCACCCGTGTCAGCGCGTCGGTGCGGTTGTCGATCGAAGCCGAATACCGCGGGTGGGAGTTGACGCGGGTGCGGCTCTACACCGACGGCAGCCGGCGGGTGCTGCTGCGCCGCAAGAAGCGCGGGGACGCCGTGGCAGGCCCCGACCAGCCGGCGCTGTGATGTACGCGGCGCTGCGGCGCGCGATGTTTCTGGTTCCCCCCGAACGCATCCACACGCTCGTGTTCGCCGGCCTGCGCGCAGCCACCGCGCCTCCACCGTTGCGACATGCGTTGTCCCGCAGACTTTCTCAATACGATCCCGCGCTGGCCAGCACGGTCTTCGGCGTCCGTTTCGCCGCCCCACTCGGGTTGGCTGCCGGCTTCGACAAGGACGGTCTCGGTGTGCACACCTGGGGCGCCCTGGGTTTCGGCCACGCGGAGGTGGGCACCGTCACGCCGAGGCCGCAAGCGGGCAATCCGGCGCCGCGGTTGTTCCGGCTGCCCGACGACCGGGCGCTGCTGAACCGGATGGGCTTCAACAACCACGGCGCGGCGGCGATGGTCCGGACGCTGGCCCGCGCGCATTCCGATGTGCCGATCGGCGTGAACATCGGCAAGAACAAGGTGACCCCGCCCGAGCGGGCCGTTGACGACTACGCCGAGGGCGCACGCCTTCTCGGGCCGCTGTGCGCCTACCTGGTGGTCAATGTCAGCTCGCCGAACACGCCGGGGCTGCGCGACCTGCAGTCGGTCGAGTCCCTGCGCCCGATCCTGGCGGCGGTGGTCGCCGCGACGTCCACCCCGGTGCTGGTGAAGATCGCGCCGGATCTCGCCGACGACGACATCGACGAGATCGCCGATCTGGCCGTCGAATTGGGCCTGGCCGGCATCGTCGCGACGAACACCACGATCTCGCGCACAGGCCTGCGGACCCCCGGCGTCGACGCGTTGGGCGCCGGCGGCATCTCCGGCCCGCCGGTGGCGCGCCGCTCACTGGAGGTGCTGCGCCGGCTGCACCGGCGCGTGGGCAACTCGCTGGTGCTGATCAGCGTCGGCGGCATCGAGACCGCCGACGACGCATGGGAGCGCATCACCTCGGGCGCGTCACTGCTGCAGGGCTACACCGGCTTCGTCTACGGCGGCGGCCTGTGGGCACGGTCGGTCAACGACGGCATCGCCCACCGGCTGCACGCCAACGGTTTTCGCAGCCTCGCCGAGGCGGTCGGCTCCGCTCCCGGCTAGCCCTTGTTCTCGTAGGTGCCGGTGATCAGCGCGCGGGCGATCGCGTGGCTGAACAGGTTGAAGCCCAGGTAGGCCGGCGTGGCCTCGGCGGGCACATCGAGCTTCTCCACGTCGACGGCGTGCACGGCGACGATGTAGCGGTGCGGTCCGTGCCCGGGCGGCGGGGCGGCGCCGATGAACCGCTTGAGCCCGGCGTCGTTGGACAGCGTCACGGCGTCGCCCGGGAATCCCTGGCTGCTGCCGTCGCCGACACCGGCGGGCAGGTCGGTGACGGTGGCCGGCAGGTTGAACACGGCCCAGTGCCAGAAGCCCGACCCGGTCGGGGCGTCGGGGTCGTACACCGTGACGGCGAAGCTGCGCGTCTCCTCGGGGAAGCCTGACCAGCTCAACTGCGGGGAGACGTCGTTGCCGCCGGCGCCCATGATGCCGCTGACCTGATCGTTGCCCCAGGTGTCGCCGTCGGTGAACGACTGCGAGGTGAGGGTGAAGCTAGGGAGCTTCGGCAGGAAGGAGTAGGGGTCGTAGTCGAAAGCCATGAGACACAGTCCTTTCGGGGGTGTGGTTGTCAGCTGTGCAGGAGGAAGTGCTCGAGTACCTGCGCACCGAAGGTCAACGCGTCGACGGGTACCCGTTCGTCGACGCCGTGGAACAACGCGGCGAAATCCAGCTCGGGTGGCAGCCGCAGCGGCGCGAAGCCGAAGCAGCGGATGCCCAGCCGCGCGAAGTGCTTGGCGTCGGTGCCGCCGGACAGCATGTACGGCACCGTGCGGGCGTCGGGGTCGGTGGCCAGGATCGCGGCGTTCATCGCCTCGAGCAGCTCGCCGTCGAACGGTGTTTCGTACGAGGGCAATTCGGTGATCCACTCGCGCTTGACGTCGGGACCGATGAGCTCGTCGACCTCGCGCTCGAACGCGGCGAGCCGGCCGGGCAGCACGCGGCAGTCCACCACGGCCTCGGCGGTGCCCGGGATGACGTTGGCCTTGTAGCCGGCCTTGAGCATCGTCGGGTTCGCGGTGTCGCGCAGCGTGGCACCGACGATCTTGGCGATGGAGCCCAGCTTGGCGACGGCGCCGTCGATGTCCGGGGAGGCAGGATCGAAGGTGTAGCCGGTCTCCTCGCTGACCGCGGCGAGGAACTGCTCGACCGATTCGGTCAGCACGATCGGGAACTGGTGGCGGCCCAGCTTGGCGACGGCCTCGGAGACGGCGGTGACGGCGTTGTCGTCGTGCACCATCGAGCCGTGGCCGGCGCGGCCGCGGGCGGTCAGTCGCATCCACATCATCGCCTTCTCGGCGGTCTCGATCAGGTACAGCCGCCGGTCGCCGCCGTCGCGGCGGGGCACGGTCAGGGAGAACCCGCCGACCTCGCCGACGGCCTCGGTGACGCCGTCGAACAGGTCGGGGCGGTTCTCGACCAGCCATTTGCAGCCGTAGTTACCGCCGGCCTCCTCGTCGGAGACGAACGCGAACACGAGGTCGCGTGGCGGGGTGATGCCGGCGCGTTTGAAGTGCCGGGCGACCGCGATGATCATCCCGACCATGTCCTTCATGTCGACCGCGCCGCGGCCCCACACGTAACCGTCCTCGACGGCGCCGGAGAACGGGTGCACGCTCCAGTCCGACGCCTCGGCGGGCACGACGTCGAGGTGACCGTGCAACATCAGGGCGCCGCGGGTGCGGTCGGCGCCCTCGAGGCGGGCGAACACATTGGCCCGGCCGGGTGCGCCGGCCTCGATGTATTCGCAGGTGAAGCCGACCTCTTCGAGCTGGGCGGCCACCCAGCGGGCGCAGTCGGCCTCGCCTTTGGTGGTGGCGAGGTCGCCGGTGTTGGAGGTGTCGAAGCGGATGAGGGAACTGACGATGTCGACGACCTCGTCGCTGGGAGTCTGGGGACCGCTCACGCTCCCTTTCCTACCACCCGGTCCCGGTTTGGGTCCGAGCCCGCCGATCCGTTAACCTAAGCTGCCTTCGAACTGGTCCGAGTGGCGGAATGGCAGACGCGCTAGCTTGAGGTGCTAGTGCCCTATTAACGGGCGTGGGGGTTCAAGTCCCCCCTCGGACACATCCGGCGACACGACTCAGGTCGGCTGTCGCCGTGACTCGCCGCAGGTGCGGATCGTAATCAAGACGCAGACCCAAGCTTGCGTACACCTGAGCGCGTTCCGCCCCGGTTGCCGCACCGAGGATGGCCGACAGCCCGCCCAATTCTTCGACCAGCTGGCTGATCTGTGCGGCAGACATGACATGGGGCCGCTCCGTGCGCTCAAGACGTGCCCTCAGCTCGTCGCGCTCGGCCGTGCGACGACGCAACGCAGCAGTCAAGTCCTCAACGGCCACACCAGACTCCACGGCCGCGACCAAGGCGGCAACCTTGCTATAGACCTCGCTCAGCTCGCGCTAGGCGGCGTGGCCAGTTCTCGCCGAGGGGTCCATCTCCTGCCCGCGGGCGAGGTCTTCTGGATCGGCCAGGGTGGCGATCCATTCGTCCAGTCGTGCGGTCACCTCGTCTTCCCGAAGATAGACGGTGCGCGGATGGTCACTCAGGTCCACAGGTACGGAACGCGACTTGCCCAGCTCACATCGGTAGAGGATGCGAGTTGTTTGCTTCCCTGGTCGGGCGGCACCCTGCATGCGGCGTCCACATGCGGCACAGAACAGCAGCCCGCGCAGCGCATATGGCACCGTCGATTCTCTGCTACACACAAGACCCGGACCCCGCCGCGCCTGCATCCGAAGTCGGACAGCCCGCGCCAGCTCGTCAGTGATCAGCGCTTCGTGCGTTCGCCGGTCAGGTGCGATCCAGTCGACCTCGTCACGCCACCGCATGCGAGTCTCGTACCCGGCAGCGACATCGTCGGGGTTGACCAAGACCTCGTATTTCTCCTGCTTGCCCCACACACGAATACCGCGGTACGCCGGGTTGTCGAGGATTGCGCGGATCGCCGAATGGGACCATCCGCGCGGATCACGGTGCCGGTTCCGCTCCGGGTCATATTGGCTTGGTGATGGCACTCCATCGTCGGTGAGCTGCTGTGCGATGAAGCGCAAGCCAGCACCATCGGCGTACATGCGGTAGATCCGCTCGACGACCGAACATGTCGCGGGGTCGGGTTCGAGACGATGGAGCCGCTGCCCAAGACTTGCCTTGGCAGGGTTGGGATGCGGGCCGGCATCGACGAGTCGATACCCGTACGGTGGGCGACCGCCGAGGTATCTGGTTGTGTCCTGCGCGAGTGCCGACATCGCGGTACGGACGCGCATCTGGATTCGTGCGCGTTCTCCCTTTGCTCATACCGCCGAAGAGCGTCATCACGAGGTCGTGTGCCTCGGATCCGGGATCAACTTCTCCGCCGACTTCAGGCACCCATAGGCCAACCCCGTAGTGCGTGAGCACCGGGAAAGTGAGCGCAAATTGCGGTCCGTAGAACGCGCGAGCAGGTTCCCCGATCACCACGGCATCGAAGCCACGGTCACGAGAAGTGACATCTGCAAGCAGACGTGAAGCCTCCGGTCTGCGTTTCCAGGGAAGCGAACGGCTTTGACCTATATCGAAGTAGTCGACAGCGAGGACTCCGCCATGCGGAGGGGTCTGCTGCAGGGATAGGTGACAGTTTCGTTCACGCGGCCTGATTGGCCGGTGAGGTCATGGTGGCTTCGAATTCGATCGGGGTCAACCGGCCGAGGGCAACCTGGCGGCGGCGCCGGTGGTAGGTGCGTTCGATCCAGGTGACGATCGCGATACGTAACTCTTCTCGGGTGTCCCAGCGGCGGCGGTCCAGGACGTTCTTCTGGAGCAGGCTGAAGAAGCTCTCCATGGCGGCGTTGTCGCCGGCGGCGCCGACGCGACACATCGAGCCGACCATCGAGTAACGGTTCAGCGCGTGCACGAATTTCCTTGACCTGAACTGAGACCCGCGATGCCTCGGCGGTGAAGTCACGCTCGACGAGATCATCGTGGACCGGCGGGCCGGTCTTGCCGTTCTTGCCTCGCTTCTTGCCGAACACGCTCCACAACCGGTTCTGCGAGCAGATCCGCCAGGCGGTGCGCTCGGCCATCGGCTCGCCGGCCTCGCGCGCCTCCCCGACCAGGTAGCGGTAGCCGAACTCCGGATCATCGCGGTGGGCGTCGAATAAGGCGTTGGTGCGGTAGGCCTCGACGAGTTCGGCCTCGGTGATTGGATCGGCCAGCCAGCGGTAGTAGGGCTGGCGGGCGAGCTGCAATACCCGGCACGTCACCGCCACGGGGATCCCGTCGGCGGCGAGCTCTTTCACGAGCGGGTAGAGCCTTTTCCCGGCAGGTTGGCCTGCGACAGATAGGCCGCTGCCCGGCGCAGCACCTCGTTCTCCTGCTCCAACAACCGATTGCGGCGACGAAGTTCGCGCAGCTCAGCCGACTCGCCGGTGCTCTTTCCGGGCTTGGTGCCTTCGTCGATGTCGGCCTGGCGCATCCATTTCGTCAGCGTCATCGGGTGCACCCCGAAATCGGTGGCGATCTGCTCGATCGTCACCCCGTCATCTCGCTTGCGGGCCACACGCACGACATCGTCGCGGAACTCACGGGGATAGGGCCTTGCCATACAGACATCCTTCCAGCCCGCCCGTCGCGGGCAAGCCAACTCAGATGTCACCTAAGCGTGCAGCAGACCCCCATGACGCAGCCCCCTCGCAGCTTATGACGTAGATCCTGGAGGCCAGGATCTGCGAGGAACGGCGGCTACCTGCAGGCTTCGCTACGCTCGCTCTGCTCCCGTCCGCTGGCGCTCCCGTCCGCGCCGCTCCCTGCGCTTCGCCCTCCGTCCGCCGCCACGCACACATGCACCCACGACCGGCGCCGGAACTAAGTCGCAGGCCACCACAGCTCTGGCATCACGACGAAGCGCAGCTGCCCTCGCTCCTCGCCGCATCGAGACGCCGCGAGCGGCAGGCTGGACCAACAGCCGCCTGACCGTCGTTGACCTGCGATGTGAGAACTTTCTTTACTGGTATCAAGAACTAGAGTCCGATACGTTTGGCAATGATCTCATTCATGATTTCGTTGGTGCCGCCGCCTATTCCGAGAATCCGGCAGTCTCGGTAGTGTCTCTCGATCTCAGACTCACGCATGTAGCCCATCCCACCAAAGATCTGAACCGCCTCATTGACCACGTAGTCGCACGCATACACAGCGGTGTTCTTGGCCATCGACACCTCGGCAACGACATCCTCCCCCGCTAGCCACCTCTGCATGACCGCACGGGTATAGGTGCACGCCACGTCGACCTGTCGAGCCATCTCCGCGAGCTTATGGCGAATGACCTGGCGCCCCGTCAAGGGTCTACCGAACGTTTCACGCTCCCGCGCCCAACTCTTGGCGAGATCGAGAGCCCGACCCGCCGTCGCGTACGCCTGGACGGCGATGCCGAGCCGTTCAGCCTGAAATTGCTGCATGATCTGCAAAAACCCGCTGTTTGCTGCCCCCACCAGGTTCTCAGCCGGTACGCGAACGTCGACGAAAGACAACTCGGCGGTGTCGCTACATCGCCATCCCATCTTGTCCAACCGGCGGGACACTTCGAATCCAGGCGAATTCTTGTCGATCACGAGCAATGAAACTCCACCGTAACCCGGTCCGCCGGTGCGTACCGCCGTAGTAACGAAGTCCGCCCGAACTCCGCTGGTGATGAACGTCTTTGCTCCGTTGACCACGTAGGTGTCGCCGTCGCGCACTGCGCGTGTGCGCAAATTCGCGACATCTGAACCTGCCCCAGGCTCGGTAACGCCCAGCGAGCCGATCATCTTTCCTGCGAGCGTCGGACGGACATATCGTTCAATCAGGGCTTCGGAGCCATTGGCGGCAATGTGGGGAAGGGCAATGCCATGGGTGAACAAGGCGGCACAGACGCCAGTGGACCCACCTGCGGCCAGGATGGCCTCAGTGACCAGTGCGGAGTCAATCGCGTTGCCGCCGCTGCCGCCGACTTCTTCCGGGAACCCGATTCCGAGAAGCCCCACCTCGGCAGCATTGAGGTGCAGGTCGCGTGGAATCTCACCCACCTGCTCCCATTGCGCTAGCTTCGGCGCGATTTCACGTTCGACGAAAGACCGCGCCATCTGACTCAGCGCTCGTCGCTCCGGCGTGGTCCACGCCTCCGGGGCGACAACGAAACGAGCTGCCCCATCCTCGCTTGCCGTGGTCGTGCCAGCATCCGTCATCTCAGCCTCCGAGAGAATTTGATGGATGATTGATTACAAGGTGTCTAATGCTTGCCGTCCTCAGGACGGGAAAGGAGGACGCGACGCGCGGCAGCCTAAGCGGTCCGGCGGCGTGTAATCTGCAGCGGCGCAAGGACATGAACACGAGCAGTGGAGCATGGTTCTCTTCAGAACCGGACGAGCCCTCGAATGTTTCTTCCTGAACGCATATCCTGGTAGCCCTCATTGATTTGGTCGAGGGAGTATTCGCGGGTGACCAACTCGTCGAGCTTCAACAGCCCGGCGGAGTAAAGCTCGACCAGCCGCGGAATATCGTGTGGCGCATTGGATGAGCCATACAAAGCGCCACGAATCTGCTTCTCGTAAAGCGTCATCTCCAGCAGTGACCCTGAGATCGACGACTCGTCGGGATGCCCGATGGCCGTAACCACGACGCGTCCGCGCTTTCCGACCAAGGCCAGCGCTTCGGCGGTATAGGAGCCCTCAGCTACATCAGTGGTGAGGATGCAGACATCGGCCAGCTTGCCCCGCGTCATATCGCTGACCAGCGACCAAGCTTCATCCATCGAGGCGGCGGTATGCGTCGCGCCGAACCCGCTCGCTTGCTCTCGCTTGAAGTTCACCGGATCGACCGCCACAATTGCTAGCGCACCCGCGATTCGCGCACCCTGAATCGCATTCATTCCGATTCCGCCTGCTCCCACTACCACGACGGTGTCCCCGGCGCGCACCTCCCCAGTCCGCACCGCAGATCCGTAGCCGGTCGTGACGCCGCACCCGATCAAGGCTGCCCGATCCAGAGGGATTCCGCCGTCAATCTTGACCACGGATGCCTGCGGCACCACTGTGTACTCGGAAAACGTTCCGAGCAAACACATCTGCCCGACGTCCTCGCCTCGTGCGTGAAAGCGATAGGTGCCGTCGATCTGCGGTCCCATCATCAGCGCTGCTCCCAAATCACAGAGATTGCCCATGCCGCGCGCGCAGTAGGAGCAGCGCCCACACGAGGGAAGGAAGGTCAAGATGACAGAATCACCTTCGGACAGATCCTCGACCCCTTCACCGCACTCCACGACTGTGCCAGCACCCTCATGGCCCCCTACTACCGGCAATGGGATCGGGAGGTCGCCGGTCACCAGATGTTCGTCGGAATGGCACAAGCCGGTGGCCGCCAGCCGCACGAGGACTTCCCCGGGGCCCGGCGGATCCAACTCGACTTCTTCGACCTCCCACTTCTGCTCCGAGCCCCACAAAACAGCGGCACGTGTCTTCATGCTCAAGTCCCTTCTATCTAATGACGCTTCTGAAGTAGTTGTCCCGACCGCGCACGGTGGTCGCGAGAACTGTCCCGTACTATGTCCCGGCATATCGCCTATAGGCCGCGGCGGCCGCTCGCCCGCACCCGGTCTCGTACCGGACTGACATCACACATTGAGCAGGTCGTGACGCTTGTCGGCCTCAAGGATTGCCCGGTATTCCGGAAAGAGGTTCTTTGCCTGCGGTATGAGCTTGATCAGTTTGGTGACAGGACCTTTCGCTCGTACAGTTCCTTTCGCCATCGCCATGGTCAAGTTCACCTTCCCCAACCAGAACCTGTTGCCGGTATCCGCGGACATGAACAATTCGACATTCGGTGTAACGCCACTGTCCGCGCCGGTCTCTACGACCTTCTCCGGCATATCCACGGTTACTACCGCATCCGGATCGGTGTAGTGGATCCGTAACACCACCCCGGACCCGGCAAGTCTGTTCGCAAGGTCTTCGTTCTCCAAACCTCGTCGAAAGATGCCGGCGAGGTAGCGGTAAACCTCTTCCGCATCAGCGAAGACAGCCATCGTGATTCTCCCTTCTTATGACACAATTCAAAGCGCTCAAATAAATCCGCTGGGTCGCAACCAGTTCGGCTTGCTCCGAAGCAACCAGAACTCATAGGAGTAGATCTGCTGCCTCCCTCAGCGCCTCCGCGAGTCGACGTTCGGCTGTCGGCAATTGCGCAGCCACGGACGCGGCGCCGCTCGCTCTTCGGTGCGGATCTGCACCGCGGTCATAAGCGGCGTGCGCAACCGCGGTCCACAACTCAGATGCGGTCTTTGCAGCCTCCGCTGCTTTAAACGCAGGTTCGAAACTCAACTCTTCAGCGACGCGCCGACATCCACGTGCTTGCAGATCTCGGAACAGACCGCCTCCGGTTCCGGCTTTTTCGATGAAGGCGCTCAGCGCAAACAAGGCTCCGTCGAGGGTGTCGTCGTCAAAGATCTTCGGCCACCGCTTGAGATCCTCCACAAAAGTCGATACCCCTGGTAGCCCACGCACCTGAATTTCACAATCGGAGTCCTCGGTGATCGGCGCGCTCACACACGAACCCTGCATCGCGTCCGCGGACCTACGGAAGGCCGACCGGGCAGCATTGCCGAGATCTGGTGCCGCGCCGGGCCACTCGACCACGTAGGTGGTGTGCCGCGTGGGGACGGGAAATCCCGTCGATGCCCGCGCCTTCCGTAGATTCTCGTAAGGCACGGCTTGAGGTGTATCGCGATCGTTATCGACCACGAAGGCGAGTTCCTCGTCGTCGTCGTACCCTACGATCACGACATCGTGCCGGCTCATACTCAGACGCGTTCTCAGATAGGGCAATTCGGCGATGTCAGTCCACACCATGACCGGCCTGCCGGAATCGATCTGTTCGGTCACCCATTTCCAACCAAGATCGGGGTCGTCTGTCGAACGGCGCTCGAAGCGCGCGCCCAACCGGGTCAAGTATTCGTCTTCGAGGTCCGCGCTACGTCCAACGAGGTAGATCGGTGGACGTAGGTGCGCCGAGCGAACATACGAGAAGTCGAGGGCCCCGCCGAGAGCAAACACGATACCTTCGTCCGGGGTGTCATCACCCCAACGGATCCCGGCCCATTCGGTCAAATCCCGAAGAGCCCCCGATCCGCAATGGCCGCCCATGTCGTGGCGATACGGCACCACCATCGATGCCATCAATCCTCCTCCAGGTGACTAACGTGCAGGCGGCAACTCATCTGAGTCATAGGGAACGCGAGATGATTTCCTTCATCACCTCGTTCGTGCCGGCATAGATTTTTTGCACGCGCTGATCCACCCACAATCTCGAGATGGGGTACTCGGTCATGTAGCCATATCCGCCGTGAAGCTGCATACAGTCATCGAGTACCTTCATCGCTCGCTCAGTGGTCCACCACTTCGCCATGGCGACGGTCTGCACGTCGAGTTGACCCGCAAGGTGCAGGTCGATGCAGTAGTCGAGGAACACTCGTGCGATGCGCGTTTCGGTCGCGGCTTCAGCCAGCGTGAACTTGGTGTTCTGAAAGCCAAAGACAGGCCGACCAAACGCCTCCCGCTCACGGGTATACTTGAGCGTCTGCTCCAGGGCAAGTTCCATCGCTGCGACAGCCCCCACCGCTACGATGAGTCGCTCTTGTGGCAGCTGCGTCATCAGCTGAATGAAGCCCTGTCCCTCAGCCTGGCCCAATAGATGCGAGCGCGGAACTCTCACTTCATCGAAGAACAACTCGGAGGTGTCCTGGCCGCGCTGGCCGATTTTGTCGAGAACCTTGCCGCGCCGGAATCCCGCCCGGTCAGCCTCGACAACGATCAAAGAGATGCCCGCAGCGCCCTGGCTCGGATCTGTCTTGGCAACAACGATGATGAGGTCGGCCTGTTGGCCGTTGGTGATGAAAGTCTTGGAGCCGGTGATCACGTACTCGTCACCGTCCAGGAGGGCTTTCGTCTTGACGCTCTGCAGATCGGACCCGGTCCCCGGTTCTGTCATGGCGATCGCCCCGATCATTTCACCGGACGCCATCTTGGGAAGCCACTGCGCGCGCAGCTCTTCAGTCGCGTACTGCAGGATGTAGTGGGCGACGATTCCGCTGTGCAGTCCCGCGCCCCATGAGCTGTCACCTATGCGGGCCTGCTCTTCGAGCACGACCGCTTCGTGCGCGAAAGTGCCACCGCCTCCGCCGTATTCCTCAGGTATAGACATGCAGAGCAGGCCAAGCTCGCCTGCTCGGTTCCACAGTTCTCGGTCGACGTGGTGCTGGTCTGCAAAGCGGTTCGCATGCGGCGCCAATTCGGCCGAGAAGAACTTCGCAGCGAGGTCACGAAGCTCGAGTAATTCGGCATTCATCCAGGGAGAGATTGGTGAGGACATGATTACCTTCCGACTGTTGGAATTCCTGGGATTCGACGTTATGACGTTTCGATTTCGATGAGGTATTCGCCGGCAGAGTGGCGGGCACGGATGGCCTTTTTGTCGTACTTTCCGACGCTCGTTCTCGGAATATCGGACACGAAGCTCCATCGCTCAGGAATCCACCATTTGGCGACTTTGTCCGCAAGAAACGATCGGAGTTGGTCAATGTCAACGTCGGTTCCGGGGTGGACGACGACAAGCGCCAACGGCCTTTCCTGCCATTTATCGTCCGCGACGCCGACTACCGCCGCTTCGTACACGGCAGGGTGGCCGATCAGCGTGTTTTCCAGCTCCACCGAGGAGAACCATTCGCCACCTGACTTGATGACGTCTTTCGAGCGGTCGGTCAGGGTCAGATAGCCCTCGGCGTCGATCTTGCCCACATCACCGGTACGCAGCCATCCTTCGTCGAACTTCTCCGTATCGTTGTCTCCGAAATAGGACCCGGTGATCCAAGGACCGCGCGCCTGGATTTCCCCGACTGATTGCCCGTCCCACGGCACGTCTTTCCCGTCGTCATCCCGCAACCGGATTTCGACACCGCAGATCGGCCGGCCCTGGGATGCGCGCATCTCCCATCGTCGCGTCGCGTCGGCTCTGTGAGCCGGACGTGCAACGGTCGCCAACGGAGAGGTTTCGGTCATACCCCAGGCCTGCACAATGGGCACGTTGTACTTCTCTTCGAATGCCCGCATCAAGGAAAGCGGAACAGCAGATCCCCCGCACGCGACCAGCCGTAGCGAAGAAATGTCCCGCTCAGGGTGCGAATCCAGATATCGGTCGACATCGTTCCAGATCGTCGGCACTGCACCGGCCACGGTCGGCCTGGTGTCTTCGATGATCGACACCAACGGTTCGGCTTGGAGATAGCGGTCAGGCAGCACCAGATCCGCACCGGACATCAACGCTGCGTAGATAAGCCCCCACGCATTGGCGTGAAACATTGGGACGATGGCCAGCACACGGTCGGCCTCGCTGACTGACAAAGCGTTAGCTGTGCAGGCGGTCAGGGAGTGAAGGTACGTCGAACGGTGGCTGTAGACGACGCCTTTGGGATCTCCGGTGGTGCCGCTCGTATAACACATGGCCGCGGCGGACAGCTCGTCGAGCCGAGGCCAGTCAAATGGTTCTTCCTGGCCGGCAAGCACTTCCTCGTAACGCAGAACGGTCTTCCCGCATCCCTGTAGCGGGGCAAGGTCGCCCTCTCCGGTGACGATGACGGTGTGCACCGACGCCATCGCTGGGAGCGCGCGCGCCAACAACGGGGCAACCGAAGCGTCGACTAGGACGATCTGATCGCTCGCGTGGTTGGCGATGTACGCCAGTTGCTCTGGGGCCAAACGAATGTTGAGCGTGTGCAGGACCGCGCCCATGGAGGGAATCGCACAGTAGGCCTCCAGATGTTCCTGGTTGCTCCACTGGAAGGTGGCCACGCGTTGGTCTGCCGTGACGCCAAGACTGCGCAGCGCATTGGCAAAGCGAGCCACTCGCGCCAGCACAATGCGGTAAGGCGTTCTCCGATATCCATTTCCGGTCGGAGTGACGACCTCGCTGTCACCGTGTATGGCTGCCGCATGCTGGACGATCGCCGACACCGTGAGCGGAACATTTTGCATTGTGCTTTGCATCGTGTAGTGCCCTTTCAGGCGAAGAGGTCGGGACGGCTGTTCGGCTGATCGATGAATGTGCCGTAATGCGTTCTCAGTGCTTGCAGGATGTCTGCTAGGGGTAGATCGTCGTAGGCTCCCCGGTCGCGCAGATACTCCATGTGCTGGGTGCCGTCAGCGGTGAAACCATGGAGTAGCGCGTCGCTACGGCCGTCGAATTCGATCGGCGAGACACCGAAGCGTGCGCACAGCTCGCGATTGAACGCCGGGGTGGCCTTTACCCACGCACCGTTGAGGAACATGAGACTGTAGCCGTGGTAGACGAAAACGTCGCTACCACCCATCCGCTCGCGCAATGCCTTGGTCTGGAGGTGGTTTCGGACGTCGGCGAACCCCAGCCGCGCCGGGATTCCCGCCGCTCGGCACGCTGCAGTCAAGAGCACGGCCTTCGGGACGCAGTAGGCCCGTTCTGCGGTCGCGACGGTGCTGGCGCGATACGCGTGCGGGTTGTCGGTCACCGTGTAGGGGTCGTACCAAATGGAGTCACGGACCGCGGTGAAGATGGCGATGGCCTTCTCGGTGTCGCCGCAGGCACCACGGATCGCCGATGACACGAAGTCACGTACCGAATCTTGTTGCCAGTCAAGAAACTCCGTGGGTTCGAGGTAGGGGCTGTGGTCGACGGTCATCGGCGCTTCATCTCCAACGGAAGTCCGTCCACCGGAATGGGCAGCGAGGTGTTGTCCCATCGGACGTGATAGTTCTCCGGAACCTTCCAAGTGAACGAACGCAGCATCCTGTGCAGGATTGCTTTGACCTCGAGCGTCCCGAATTGCATGCCGATGCACTTGTGCGCTCCACCTCCGAACGGAACCCAGGCGAATCGGTGGTGTTGGTCTTCGCGCCGAGGCTCGTCGAAACGTGAGGGATCGAACCGCTCCGGATCATTCCAGATCGTTCGATCGAAGTGATTCACGGCAGGCGTTATAGCGCATAACGTGTTCGAGGGGATGTGATATCCATCGATGGCGACATCTCGAACCGTCTTGCGCATCACCAGCGGAACAGGTGCAAGCAGTCTGAGCGCTTCCTTGATCACGCGGTCGATGACCGTCATCTTCTCCAGGGCCTCGATGTCCGGCAACCCGTCACCGATGGCCGCGGCTTCCGCAGCCGCAGCCTCCTGCCACTGCGGATACTTGGCAAGGAAATAGGTGACCGCTGTGGTGGTGATCGTCGATGTGTCGTGGGCCGCCATCATCAAGAAGATCATGTGATTCACCACATCCTCGTCGGAAAACCGCTCCCCGTCTTCGGTCGTGGCTTGACAGAGAGCAGCGAACAGATCCTCCGTTTCACCGGCTCGCGCGGCCGGCAGATGCCGGAAGAAGTAGTCCTCCAAAACGCGCCGCCCTTGCACACCAGCGCGGAATCTGGTTCCCGGAAGCGGAGCACGCACAAGGGAACTCGCCGCCCGGACCGTAGCGACGAACGCCTTGTTGACAGCATCGCTCTCGTCCTTGCCGCGGCCGCCCATGAAGACGTCGGTAGCGATGTCGAGGGTGAGTTCCTTCAACAGTGGGTAGATTCGAACCGACGGGCCCACCGGCCACGCAGGCACTGCCGAGCGAACGCATGGCGTTACCTGTTCGACGTATCCGGTCAGGCGCGGACGCGTAAACGCCTCCTGCATGATGCGCCGGTGCATCAAGTGCTCGTCGAAGCTCATGAGCATCAAACCGCGATGGAAGAAGGCGTCGATCAGGAAGGACCAGCCATCCTGAGAGAATGCCTTCGCTTCGCTCGTGAACGCCTCTCGAGTGGCGTCAGGGCCGGCGATGACCACCATCTTGGTGCCGAACGCGCCCATCCACGACACCGAACCCAGACGGTCGTAGCGCTCTCGACTGAAATCCGAGCCGAATCGGATGTAGTCGAGCGTGTGACCCACGAAGGGCAGTCCGGCATCCCCCCGGACGGCTTTCAATCCACTGCCCGCGGGTGCCGGTGCCAGTTCACGAACCGGCCAGTCCCGGCTCCATCGACGCCATCTGTCGTCGACGGCGTGAGGCGCGGGGACCATGATCACAGAGGACAACCGCTCCTTCACATGGTGCGCAGGTGCGAGAAGGTGATTCGTCATGGTTCCTCCTGGACGCTGGGCCGCTTTGACGGCGTCCACCAGTCTTTACAAAGATGCCATTGATGTCAATATCTAGACATTATTGGCCTAGCCGTTAAGTGCGCGTCTCGTGCCCTTAGTCGGCCAGGCTCGGTTCTGCAGGGTCTCCGACCTTTAGACGCCCGACGTTTCTCAAGACGTAATCGCCGCTGTGCGGCTTCCGGGTAAGGAGTCGATAAACCAAGGTAGGCCCCGGCCAGTTCGTCGGGATTTCCCCGCTCGAGGTTCGATACCAGCTCGCACACAGCGCCCACACCGACCTCCGTAGTCGCCTTCTCAAGCGCGTGTTGTAGCGTTGCGCGCTCTCCGTCCTGACATCGATCGCATGACCCGGATGAGCAGCCACGGCTTTGATGAGCGTTGCGATGTGACGGACTTGTGACTCGATCATGTAGAGGATCGACCCCGAGCCCACATTCGTGTTGGGACCATAAAGCAGGAACAGGTTCGGGAACATGGGGACAGTGATGCCCAGATATGCGTACGCCTGGGTCTTCCACACCTCGGCCAAGGAGACTCCGCGAGAGCCGCGCACGGACATCGGGGCGAGAAAATCGGTGGCGCGAAACCCGGTTCCGTAGATCACGACATCTGCAGGACGAAACTCTCCATCCACGGTCTTGACACCGTTGTCGCAGAGCTCTGCGATAGCCTTCGGCACCAACGACACGCGATCACTCGCGATTGCTGGATAGTAATCATTCGAGAACAGCACTCGCTTGCACCCTGGCGCGTCCGAAGGCATCAATTGCTCGCGCAAAGATGGGCTAGCAACCTGCCGATGTAGGTGGCGGCGCGCGATCGCACCGAGGACGCGTGAGAGGGGCTTCGCGTCGACTAGCGTCACAGCGAGCAACTCGAAAATTAGCCATACCGCGAAACGCTCGAGGCGCAGCGCCATCGGCAATAACTCGCTCACCCTGTCGTGAAGGACTCCATACCTGCTGTCCCACTTCGGCAAGATCCACGGAGCCGTGCGCTGATATAGCGTGACATGCTCCGCCTCCTGGGCGATGTGTGGCACGAATTGGATGGCACTAGCTCCTGTGCCGATGACGGCTACTTGCTTGCCGCGAAGCGAAACCGATCGGTCCCAACGCGCCGAATGAAAGCGCGGCCCCTGGAAGGTGTCTGCGTCGGCAATAACGGGTACGTGGGGCAAGGAGAGCTGACCCACGGCCGAGACGACGACATCGCAGGTTATTGTCTCGTTCGAGTTCGTAACCAGGGTCCAACGCCCTAGCTGGTCATCGAAGGTCATTGCGACAACTTCGGTCTGGGTACGCAGATGCGCGGCCAGTCCGCCACTCTCCACGAGTTGTTGGAGGTACTTGAGTATCTCGGGTTGCTCGGCATATCGCCGTGACCAACGAGGATTGGGCTTGTACGAGAGTGAGTACAACGCTGACGGCACGTCGCAGGCCGCTCCCGGATAGGTGTTGTCACGCCAAACACCCCCGATGTCTGCAGCCTTTTCCAGGATCGTGAAGTTCGTGAACCCGTCCTTCTTCAGCCGGTGGGCCATCGCAACCCCGGCGAAGCCGGCCCCGATGATCACGATCGACGGATCGTATGCGCGACAGGCCGTCGCGAAGTTGCTGCTCATGAGGCAGAGACGACTGACTTCACGCTGCGGCGGTCGAGGTGGTGTAGGTGTAGGAGCATTGCCTGTTCGGACACTTTCACCTGACTTCCGAGGCTTCAAGGAAGCGTCCCGCTCGATGAATCGCGTCTCGGGCTTCGGGAAGAATCCGGAACATAGCCTGGAATACATGGATCTGTCCCCGGTATACCTGGATCTCGACGTGGGATCCAGCTGATTGAAGTCGCTCGGCGAGACGGCGCGAGTCATCGATCAACATTTCTCTCCCGCCCACCTGAATGAGGATCGGCGGCATCGAGGTGAGGTCCGCGTCAAGCACGCTGAGGCGCGGATCTCCGCGATCTGCGCCACCTACGTAGAGGTCAAGAGCGCGCGCCGCTGATTGAGCGGAGGCAAAAGGATCCCGGCGGCGAATTTCACGCGCTCTGGCAAGTTCGCACCTGAGATCCAGGACGGGAGACATCAGCAGCATCGCATCAGGGAGCGGCAATCCAACTGCACGTGCGCCCAAGGCCGTGGCCATCGTGAGCTGACCGCCCGCTGAATCGCCGGCAACCGCGACGGTGCGCTGACAAGAACCCGGGGACCCTCCGCTGGTAAGCCAGCGATACGCATTCAGCGCATCGTCCGCGGCTGCGGGATAGGGATACCGCGGGGCAAGACGATACTTCACTGCGAAGATGGGGCGCCCGCTCGCCGAGGCGAGTTCACCGAGAAGACCGCGGTGCGTCTCCGGCGAGCACATAGAATAGGCGCCGCCGTGGATGTACAGCAAAGGGTTGGCATGCGGATTAATGGCAGGCGTGGTGATCCAGTCCCCACGAACCGGGCCTCCGGCGAATACAGTGTCAACCTTGCGCACTGTGACGCCGCGCCGAGGCCGTGAGGCTACGAGCGCTGTTCGAAGCACGCGATCCATCACCGCAAGTCCGTAGGCGTTTGATGGCATCAGCTGCGCCAGTGGCCGCAGCGTGGTTCGCGAGGACATCGCGACGAGATGACTGGCAAGACTGGGCTGCCAGTCGGGGGCATCCATCCTGGTCATCGGGCACCCACCACCTCGGCCCGATTCTCGAATTGGTAATCCGAGAGGCGAAAGGTGCGGCTTCGCCAATACGTCTCAAAAGTCGTTGAGGGACGCAGTGGAACGTCGCCGTGCTTGTCGAAGTAGTAACTATTGGCACCGGAACAGCTCGGCTGCCAGAAAACCTGCCTGTGACGACGACTCAGCACTTCGGCGAAGTAACGGTCATTCGCCTCCTTCTTAACCTCGACGAGGTTCGCACCCAGTGCCCGCGCACGACGAAGACAGCGGACGATGTGCCGACTCTGCGCCTCGATCAGCGTGAAGTACGAGGAACCGTTGTAGCCGTAGGGACCGAAGATGTTGAAATGATTGGGGAATCCGGGGACACTGACCCCTTCGAAGGCCTGCAGTCGATGCTCGTCCCACCATGTAGCCTGCTCCAGCCCGCCGCGTCCCTTCAACACGTACGTTGGCATGTTGCCCGACTCCATCACTTTGAAGCCGGTGGCCAGGATCAAGACGTCAATGGGATGAGCTTTGCCGTCTCGAGAATGGACGGATGCATGGTCGATATGGGTTATGCCGCTCGTCTCGAGCGAAACGTTGGACCGGTTGTACGTTGCGAGATAGGAATTGTGGAAGCTGGGTCGTTTACAGCCCAACGAGTAGCGCGGAATGAGTTGTTCTCTCGTCGTCGGGTCATGGACTTCACGCCGCATGTACCGCTTTGCGGCGCTCTCCATGACATCGGCGAACGGTATCACCGTATGAAAGTGAGCGGCGATTGGGAAAGTGATTTCTACGAACGCCTGGCTCGCGGTCCGGGTCGCCAATTGCGCCCCCGGCAGGAAATGTAGAAGCCTTCCAGCCCACGTCGGTATGGGGAAGTCTGGCTTCGGCAAACAATAAATTGGAGTTCGCTGAAAGACCGTCAGACTCTCTGCTTTTTTTGCGATTTCGGGTATCAGTTGCACGGCTGACGCACCAGTACCGATTACAGCAACCCTCTTCCCGCTGAGATCTTCGGAGTCGTCCCACCTAGCCGTATGCAGAGTAACGCCGGCGAAATCTCGCACCCCCTGGATTTCAGGCCATTTCGGCCGACTGAGAACGCCGGAGCAATTGACCACGAAGCGTGCGGTGATCTCCTCACCTTTTGCGGTCGTCAGACGCCAAAATGTTGCATTTTCGTCAAAGCAAGCTGCAGTGATGGTTGTATTGAAACGAATATGGTCTCCAAGCTTGTACTTTTCAACGCATTGCTCCGCATAGCCTTTGAGCTCGTTGCCGTGGGCGTATGTACGCGACCAGTCGGGGCGCATTTCATATGAAAATTGATAACTATACGACGGTATGTCGACAGCGATACCGGGATAGGTGTTCCAGTGCCACGTACCTCCGACGCCGTCGGCGTCGTCAACCATCAAAAAATCGGTAAAACCCGCCTTTAGTAAACTAATGCCGCAACCGATGCCAGAAAATCCAGCTCCAATGATGATAATTTCGTGATCTGGGTCAAACTTACGATCCATTGCTCAATTTCACCGTTCTGACGGTCAGCCTTCTCAGTTCAGATTCAGAGTTATTGCGTCAGCCGGAGGTGTGTATCATCGCGCCGGGTGATCACATAATCACGAGGATCCAAGCGGGAAAGTTCTCTCATAAACTGGGTCGCGAAACCCGGGTACATCGTGCCGTTGTAGCCGTCCTCGGTCAGATACCAACTGCTGCACCCCGAATTCCATGTCGTTCGTCGAAGGCGGCGCTGAATTTCGGAGTGATAGCGGCCCTGGCGATCCTCCCTCACATCCAAAGTACCGATGTCATTTTGCTGAAGGAGTTTGATCGCCTTGACTAAGTAGTCAATTGCTGCCTCCATATATACGAGCGCCGAGTTGTGGCCTGGCCCGGAATTCGGTCCGAAAGTGAAGAACAAGTTCGGATAGCCGGCCACGCTCACGCTCTTGAAGGCGTATCTCCCCTGAGACCATTCGTCCCCAAGCTTCCGACCACCGAGGCCGCTAATCGGGAACGGGGTGCCACGTTTGCACACATCGAAGCCGGTGGCAAAAACGATGCAGTCCACCTCGTGCTCGACACCGTCGGCGGTTCGAACACCGTTGGGTGACAGTGTGGCGATGGGCCAGCTGATCAGCTTACAGTTATCCGACTGTAGCGCCGGGTAATAATCGCTGGTCATGAGCATACGTTTGCAGCCAGGTCTGAAATGGGGCGTCAACTGACGTCTCAACCAGGGGTCTTTCACCTGCCGACGGAGATGAGCCTTGGCCGTCAGTTGTATCGCTGACGTCGCAGCGGTGTTCCAGACCATACCCACTGCCATCACTTCGTGAGCCCAGAACCAGGCGTCACGGAGCGCCTGTTCGCTCACCGGCAATTGTTTGAAGGTCGAACGCGCCCAAGCCGGATGCTTGAGGTTCACCCTGGGCAACACCCAGCCGGGCGTTCTTTGGAAGACTTTGACCGACGCAGCCGACTTCACGAGCTCAGGAATGATCTGCACCGCGCTCGCGCCTGTCCCAATGACTGCAACCCTCTTATCGCCGAGATCGTAACCCTGGTCCCATCGAGCGCTGTGGATCTTCTTTCCCTCGTACGAGTCAATACCCCGAATATCCGGAAAGCTGGCGTCGGCAAGTGGTCCACTGGCCATCACGACTGAACGAGCTTGATAACGCTTTCCGTCAGCCGTGTCGGCCACCCAGATGCCGGCACCCTCATCGAATTCCAAGGCGGTTACATCGGTATCGAACTGGATGAACCGGGCAAGGTCGTACTTGGTGACGATCGTGTCGATATATTCGAGGATCTCAGCGCTCCCCGAGTAGGTATGAGTCCAGCCCGGATTCGGCTCGAACGAGTAGGAGTAGAGAAGCGAGGGAATATCGCAGGCCGCACCGGGGTAAGTATTGTCTCGCCAGGTGCCTCCGACGCGATTTGACCGTTCCAGAATGACGAAGTCATCTGTACCCTCTTGAAGCAGTCTGATCGCCGTACCGATACCTGCGAAACCGGCGCCGACGATCAACGTCGTGGTGGTGCCTGTCATTTGGCCACCGGTTCGTAGGTCAGTTCGTCCGTCCATGATGGGGGCCGGCCGAAAATCTGAACAGGGAAGACATCGATCGCATTGCCAAGGCGCTGAGACACGAAGTGCAGAGGCTGGGACCGCTTGATGGAAGACGACATGTGCGCCTTCAAGATGTGATAGCCGGGCACCCTCCGCGTGTGCTCACTCCGGTCGCCGACATTGGCATACCGCGTCACTGCATTGTATAACTTCTCCTCGGACAGACCCATAGCGTTGAGATTCATCAACATGCGCGTCAGGAGCGGGATATACAGCAACGCGCCGGTGAGAATGCGCGGGTCGACCAGAGCACCCGCAGTTTGAATGGCGTGGATTCGCATGGGGCTGGCGCCCAGGTCATTCAAGACTTGGAAGCCAACCGCGAGATGCCGCGATTCGTCGCTGTTGACCTTGTTGAACACCTCCCCGCACACAGGGTCGTCAACCTCATCGAGGAGAAACTTCAGCAGCGCTCCATCGAGCGCAGTCTCCAGTGCCGGAATCGCGGCCCCGATGACGGTCAGGGGCAGGGCTTCGGCATAACGGTCCAGCCATTCGATCACCAACCGAATATTCTTGTTCGGGACCGGTTTCTCGCCTTCCTCGAGCATGCCCCACCGGCGCATCAGGGCAAGTTCGGCATTGGCGTGGCGCTGCTCCTCGGCGTGAAAGTAACGGTAAATGTCTCCGAGCGCTTCGAATGGCGCCTTCGGAGCCATCGCGGCGAAGGCACGTGCTCCAACATGCTCAATCCACACCACGTCGGACATGAATTGCTTGAGTTTGGGGCGCTGTTCATCGGTGATCAGTTCCGCGCCAGGGGCGTCCCAATCGATATCGGCTAGAGCCCATTGCTTGTTTTTGATTGTCTCGAGCATGTCGCTGTATGCGAAAGCCATTTTTCCTTCTCCTCTACTCGGCTGAATCGTTCCATGAGGCCATGCGCTCCACGAGGCCCAGCGTGCGTGTAAAAGGACCGGGTAGGGCTCTCTTGAGTTGCCACAAGACTTTGGCATCGAGTTGGGGCACTACATAAATTTGTCCGCGATCATGCGCGTTCAACGTCGTTCGAGCAACGTGCTGTGGCGAAATGCCGGTCCATTTCATCAGGTTGGTCGCGAGTCGTGCAGCCGCCTCGTCGATTTGAGGATTATTGACGATGTTCGTCTTCACGAAGGTGGGGCAAAGCACTGTGACCTTGACGTCAGTACCGCTCAGTTCGGCCGCCAGTGTCTCCGATAGAGCGAGCACTCCGGCCTTGCTCACGTTGTATGCCGCCATCCGAGGGGCCGAGCCGAAGCTCGCTGCGGACGCCACATTGATGACTCCGCCATGCCCATTGCTCCGGAGCCGAGGCACGAAAGTCTCGCAGCCGTAGATCACGCCCCAGAGGTTGACAGAAATCGCCGCGTTCCAGTCCTCGATCGACGTCGCGCCGATGCGGTTGCCGCCCGCACCGATTCCGGCGTTGTTGATGACGAGGCTCGCAGCCTTCCCGAACCAGTCTTCGCTCGCATCAGCGAGGTTGCGGATCTGCGCAAGATCGGTGACGTCGCATGCGATGTCGAAGCCCTCGCCGCCAGCCTGCCTCACCAACTCGGCCGACTCCTTGGCGGTGATGGGATCTCTGTCGGCACAAACCACGCGTCCACGTCGGCGTGCAAGCTCCACGGCGAATGCGCGGCCGATACCGCTTCCTGCGCCCGTAACGACTGCATCGGCTTGGTGCGTTCTGCCTGGTGCGCCGCCGAATGGCAGCAATCTCATTCGTCTGCCTTTCGGGTCGCGACATTGACGTCTGCTGTGGGGGAACTCTCATCTGGGGGCACCAGCCACCATTGGTGTCGCATGCCACCAGTTTTGTCGTGGACCGAGGGCTTTGTCAAGATGGAGAGGTGCGGTCGAGAAATAAGCGCTGGGGTGGTCGGACCGGGGCGGAGCGTCGTGCAGAACGACGGCAGCAGTTGATCGAGGCCGCAACCGAGATCTGGAGTGAGAGCGGTTGGGCCGCGGTCACTATGCGCGGCGTATGCGCCCGCACAGGGCTGAACGATCGATACTTCTACGAGGACTTCAAGACGCGCGACGAACTTCTCGTCGCCGCGTGGGATGGCGTCCGCAATGACATGCTCGGCGAGGTCGCCGCACTCTTCGACGAGCGTGCGAATCGGCCGCCGATCGAAACCATCACCTCGGCGATCGCCATCGTGGTCGACCGGATCGCACGCGATCCCGGTCGGGCGCACATCCTCCTGGCTCAGCATGTTGGTAGTTCACCGCTGCAAGACCGCCGCGCCGTGGCGCTACAGGAAGCAACGCAGTTGGTCGTTGAGGCAAGCCGGCCACACCTCCGACAAGATGCCGACGAGATGGCCCTTCGCATGGACACTCTGATCGCTGTCGGGGGGTTCGTCGAAGTCATCACCGCCTGGCACTCGGGTTTGCTTGCGGTGACCGAGAAGGAAGTGGTCGCGCACACCAGCAGACTCGCTGAAACCCTGGCTCAACGTTATATCGTCAGCGACTGATCAGGCTCACAACAGGGCCAGCCAGCCCCGTGGCGATCGCTGCGAACCGCATTTGCGGGTCCGACCGCCACCTTCACCGGCCACCGAGCACCGAATCCGTGAGTCACCTGCGCGTCGCACCCTGTTCGGAAGGAGCGACGCAGGAACGGTGCTCCTGCGTCGCCGCACTTCCGCATCTTTGCTATCCCGACGAAGCGATAACTCGCTGTGAACCGTCTTGGTCGAACAGTTCTTTGCTCCAATGCTCCAGGACCGCGGCGCTGTCCCAATTATCAGGATGGAAACCCGGGCGATTGTAGGAACGGAAACGCCGCAGCGCATCGGCGGTGAACATCGGGGTGCGACTAAAGCGGTACAGACTGCGCACCAGGGTGACCGGGTTATATGAAGCTCTATCAGCGGCCATAGACAAGGCAGTCTGCAGAATGAGCTCGCCGAACAGAATTACTGAAGCGATCCGCATGCCCCGTACACGGGTGCGCTCGGTTGCTCCCACCAGCCGATAGACATCAAAGGCAACCGCTTTGTGCTCCGACTCCTCGAAGGCATGCCACAGCAGAATCGGTCGAACCTCTGTCTGGCCGATGAGCTTCTGGGCGTCTTCGCTGGTAAGAATGATTTCTGCCAGCGTAGCGGTGTAGTGCTCCAACGCGGAGGTCATGGACAGCCGCATTTCCGGCGAAAAGCGCCGTTCCAATCGCTTGATCAAGCGTCCGACATGACGGTCGATTCGCGCGGTCGGATAACCCATGACCTGGAGTTGCTCGTTGAGGAGACGATGCTGGTGTCGATGTGTGGCCTCTTGTCCGATGAAACCCTTGACCGCTGTCTCTAGTTGGGGATCGTCGATGGAACTCTGGAAGTTCCTGACCGAGCGGATGAAGAAATCCTCGCCTTCCGGGAACGTCGCAGAAAGCACCGAGATGAAATGGCTCATCACCAGGTCGCCATCGACAAAATGTTGCCGCTTCGTCGAGGTCGGCATCGGAAACCGAACGCGCCTGGGTTTTGGCAGCACCCGGGTCGGGGTCGGGGCTTGATCGTCCGACATTGAGGTCCTTCCTCGAAGTTTGGATCTGACTTTATGCCTTGTCAGATAAGACTGCCAGACTGTAGGACATGAGTCCAGCACGTGTCTATGGCGGGCTGTCCGCAACTCAACGCGATGCACAGCGTCGCGTGATGTTGATTGATGCCGCGGTCTCAATCATGGGCACCCACGGAGCTACCGCGTGCACCGTGACCGCCGTGTGTGCGAAGTCAGGAGTGACGAGCCGGTACTTCTACCAACAGTTTCGCGATCGAGACGCGCTCTTGCGTGCGGTATTTGCCAAGATCTCCACTACCTTCCAAGCGGTGATAACCAGCGCTATTCCGGACGACACGGTTGCTCCTCAAGAACTGGCTTACGCTCCGATCAAGGCACTGGTTCAGGTGATCGAGAACGATCCCCGCATGGCCCGCATACTGTTTGTCGAGTCGGGCGCAGAACCCCTCCTTCGGCAGCTGCGAAGCGATCTGATGACCGATTTTGCGGAGCTGGTGCTCAGAGAGGCCCGCTTGCACCTCGATATACCCAGCGATGTGCTCCAAGTCGCAGATCTCGCCGCTACCTACGGTGTCGGGGGCCTGTTCGAGATACTCCGTCGCTGGATAGATGGACAACTGAACCTCTCGACTGAAATGCTCATCGAGCACTGTGCGGGTTTTCTCGGCATTCTCGGCCTATATACCCTCGGGCAGGTGCCTGATCAGGCCGTTCCGCGGCTGGCCGCAGCTGAGGAATAGATTCTGACCGACCCGGCGTTAGGCGCGACTCGGTTGGCTGAAGGGCATGGCGCACGCTGACAATCACTGCGAGCGTTCATCTGAGATCGCGACCGTAGAGACTCAACGCGCCGGTCGAGGAACTCGAAACGACCTCGCAAGGCGCCACACTGCCAGGCTGGAGGCTCACAGCGGAGGGCCGTCAGTTCGTTCTCCGCTGTGAGACCTCTACGGGGTCAAGAGCTATCCCTTCAGATAACGGTTATCGACCCCGTTCTTACGGAGTCACTGCGACTCGCTCGCGCCGGTTCCCGGTTCCCGGTGGATGCAAGACATTCGCGACATCACTGGGTAACACATCCGAGCCAGGGGCAAGTCCAGCGGCGTGTGTGCCGTCCCTCCCCAGTCAATTCCTTCGATCGCTCGATCTGCAGCGAAACGCACCGTTTCGATCCCTCGCCATTCGACGGAACCATGGCGCGGAACAAATCCGACGCCCGCCCCGCACCGTTGTCACCTGATGTTAATTGCGGCTAACATCAGCGCCTAGTAGATCGACGTCGATGCTCGCTTGGAGGGAAAACTTTGGTACAGGTCCTGCCCGATCGGGTCGACGACACCGCGCCCGGCTATCTCAAGAACCGCGAAGGACTGAGCGCGCAACTCGACACCATCGCGGAGCAACTGGCGCTGGTCAACGGCGGCGGCGGCGCGAAATACGTTGCGCGCCACCGTAAGCGGGGCAAGCTGCTTGTCCGCGAGCGCATCGAGCTGATGCTCGACCCCCACACGGCGTTCCTCGAACTATGCCCCTTCGCCGCCTGGGGCAGTAAGTTCCCCGTCGGCGGTAGCGTGGTGGTAGGCATCGGCGTGGTCGAGGGCATCGAGTCGATGATCATCGCCCACGACCCCACCGTCCGCGGCGGCGCATCGAACCCTTATACCTTCCGCAAGGTGTTCCGCGGCATGGCCATCGCGCGGGAGAACCGACTGCCCATCATCAACATCGTCGAGTCTGGCGGCGCCGACCTGCCCACACAGGCAGAGATCTTCGTGCCCGGCGGACAGCTGTTCCACGACTTGACACAGCACAGCGCAGCGGGGCTGCCGACACTGGCCTTGGTCTTCGGCAACTCGACCGCGGGAGGTGCGTACGTCCCGGGCATGTGCGACTACGTCGTGATGGTGCGCAACCGTTCCAAGGTGTTCCTCGGCGGTCCGCCGCTGGTCAAGATGGCCACGGGCGAGGTCTCCGATGACGAGTCGCTCGGCGGCGCCGACATGCACGCCCGCACCTCGGGGCTGGCCGATTACATGGCCGAGGACGAGCAGGATGCGATCCGCATCGGCCGTCGCATCATGGCGCGGCTCAACTGGCGGAAGAGCGGCCCCGGACCCACCACGCCGCCGCACCCGCCGGTGCACGACCCCGATCAGCTGCTCGGCATCGCGTCGGTCGATCCGAAGGTGCCCTTCGACCCCCGCGACGTCATCGCCCGAGTGGTCGACGGCTCGACCTTCGACGAGTTCAAACCTCTCTACGGCACGTCACTCGTCACCGGCTGGGCCTCGATCCACGGCTTCCCGGTCGGCATCCTCGCCAACGCACGGGGCATCCTGTTCAGTGAGGAGGCCGAGAAGGGTTCGCAGTTCATCCAACTGGCGAATCAGATCGACACCCCCCTCATCTTCCTGCAGAACACCACCGGTTTCATGGTCGGTGCCGAGTACGAGCAGGGCGGCATCATCAAGGACGGCGCCAAGATGATCAACGCCGTGTCCAACAGCACAGTTCCGCACGTGACCATCACCATGGGTGCGTCCTACGGTGCCGGGAACTACGGCATGTGCGGACGGTCGTACTCGCCGCGTTTCCTATTCGCTTGGCCTAACTCGAAGTCGGCCGTGATGGGTCCGGCGCAACTGGCCGGAGTGCTGTCCATCGTGGCGCGCGAGTCCGCCGCCGACCGCGGGCTGCCCTTCGACGAGGAGGCCGACGCCCAGATGCGCGCCGCCGTCGAGGAACAGATCGAGCGCGAATCCGTCGCACTGGCCAACAGCGGCCGCCTGTACGACGACGGGATCATCGATCCCCGCGACACGCGGACCGTTCTCGGGTTCTGCCTGTCGGTGATCCACAACGGCGAAGTCCGTGGCCAGCGTGGCTACGGCGTGTTCCGGATGTGATGGCGATGCCCGAGATCCGCAAGGTCCTGGTCGCCAACCGTGGCGAGATCGCGCGGCGGGTGTTCCGCACTTGCCGCGACCTCGGGATCGCCACCGTAGCGGTCTATTCCGACGCCGACGCGGACGCGTGGCACGTCGCCGACGCCGACGAGGCCGTGCACCTTCCCGGCTCGTCTGCAACCGAGACCTACCTCGATATCCACCGGATCATCGCCGCTGCCTCGCTCACCGGCGCGGACGCAGTACACCCCGGCTACGGCTTCCTTTCGGAGAACGCCGGGTTCGCGCGTGCCTGTGCCGCCGCCGACCTCGTCTTCATCGGTCCGCCGCCCGAGGCGATCGACGCGATGGGCTCGAAGCTGCAGGCCAAGAAGATGATGTCCGACGCGGGGGTGCCTGTGCTTCCCGGTGGCGACACGACGGGGCTGTCGGCCGAGCAGCTGGCGAAGCTGGCCGCCGACGTCGGCTACCCGCTGCTGGTCAAGGCCAGCGCCGGCGGGGGTGGCCGAGGCATGCGCGTTGTCGCGTCGCCGGACGAGCTCGACGAAGCGGTCGCCTCCGCTTCGCGTGAGGCCGCCGCCGCGTTCGCCGACGGCACCGTCTTCCTCGAGCGTTACGTCCAGCGCCCGCGCCATGTCGAGATCCAGGTCATGGCCGACACGCACGGAAACGTCGTGTCTCTGTTCGAGCGCGAGTGCTCCGTGCAACGTCGACACCAGAAGGTGATCGAGGAGGCGCCGTCACCGGTCGTCGACGACGCGTTGCGCGCTCGGATGAGCGACGCCGCCATCGCCGCCGCGCGCGCCGTCGGCTACGTAGGCGCCGGGACGGTCGAGTTCGTCTACGACGCCGCTCAGGATGGCAAAGCCGACTCCTTCGCCTTCCTCGAGATGAACACCCGGCTGCAGGTCGAGCACCCGGTTACCGAGCTGATCACCGGCCTCGACCTGGTGCGTGCCCAGCTGCTCGTAGCCATGGGCCGCCCGCTGCCTGAGGAGATGCACAACCCGCGAATTCGCGGTCACGCGGTCGAGGCCCGTCTGTGCGCCGAGGATCCGGCCGATGACTACCGGCCCTGTACCGGCACCCTGCGCACCTTGGATGTCCCGGCGCTTGCCGGCGTGCGGGTTGACTCGGGTTTTCGTGCCGGTTCGGTCATCAGTCATTACTACGATTCGCTGCTGGCCAAGGTCATCGCGTGGGCACCAACGCGCGACGAGGCACTTGCCAGCCTCTCGGCGGCGCTGGCCGGCGCCCGTATTCACGGCGTGACCACTAATCGCAACCTGCTTGTTCGCGTCCTGCGCCATGACGAGTTCGCCGGGCGGGGCACCGACACTGGGTTCCTTGACCGACACGACGTCGCCCAACTCGGCGCTGCCCTCCCAGACACGCAGTCCGAGCGCCTGCACGCTGTCGCGGCGACCGTGGCCGGGGTGGCCGCGCGGCGTGCCGTCGCAACTCTGCAGGCCACGTTGCCCGCCGGCTGGCGCAACAACCCTTCGCAGCCGCAGACCACAACCTGGCAAACCCAGGGTGGGCGCGAAGTGCGCGTCGGGTACACGTTAGGTTCGACAGGGACCTGCCTGCAGGTCGACGACGAGCCGTTGGCCGACGTCGAGGTTGTCGAGGGCAGTAGCGAGCGGGTGGTGCTGCGCGTCGACGGGGTGCGCCACACTTATGATGTCGTCCTCGACGGCGATGTTGCCCACCTCGACTCGGTCGCCGGCTACTCCGCCCTGCGGCTGGCGCCACGCTTCGTCGACCCGAGCACTCTGAACCCGCCCGGGTCGCTCACCGCGCCGATGCCGGGTTCGGTGGTCCGACTGCCAGTCGCCGAGGGCGAGACGGTCTCGGCGGGCCAAACCCTTGTCGTCCTGGAGGCGATGAAGATGGAGCACACCGTCGCGAGCCCGATTGACGGGGTGCTGAGCGCCCTGCCGGTCCAGGTCGGCCATCAGGTCTCGAGCGGTGACGTCCTCGCCGTGGTCGAGGCGGTGGACGGCGGTGAAGTGGCGTCGGACGCCACCGAGCTCTAATGAACCCGGCGCGCTCTCGATCGGTGGCGCGTCGATACCGATGTGAGGAGTGTCATGGAATTGCACGAGACAGAGGAACGGCAGGACCTGCGCAAGGCGGTCGCCGAGATCGCCAAGGACTTCGGACACGAGTACTACCTGGAAAAATCGCTGGCCGGCGCGAAGAGCACCGAGCTGTGGCAGGCCGTGGGCAAACAGGGCTTCCTCGGGGTGAACCTTTCCGAGCAGTACGGCGGCGGCGGCGGCGGCATCTACGACATGCAGATCGTCGGTGAGGAGCTCGCCGCGGCGGGCTGCCCGCTGCTGATGACCGTCGTCTCGCCGACCATCTGCGGCACGATCATCCAGGCATTCGGCAGTGAGGAACTCAAGCAGCAGTGGCTGCCGGGCATCGCCAGCGGCGAGACGATCATGGCATTCGCGATCACCGAGCCGGACGCGGGCTCGAACTCGCACAACATCTCCACGACCGCGAAACGCGACGGCGACGACTGGGTCATCAACGGCACCAAGTACTACATTTCTGGTGTCGACGAAGCCGAAGCGATCCTGGTCGTCACCCGAACGTCTACCAACGACAGTGGTCGCGGACTACTCAGCTTGCTCGTCGTGCCCACCGATGTCCGCGGGCTCACCAAGTCACTCATCCCGGTGCAGGCGGTCACTCCAGAGAAGCAGTTCACTCTATTCTTCGATGACGTCCGCGTGCCGGCCGCCAACCTTATCGGCGCGGAGAACGAGGGCCTGCGCCAGGTCTTCATGGGCCTGAACCCGGAGCGAATCATGGGGGCGGCGCTCGGCAACGGCATCGGTCGCTACGCGCTGGATAAAGCCGCCGATTACGCCCGCAACCGCCACGTGTGGGGAGCGCCGATCGGCTCGCACCAGGGCGTATCGCACCCGCTCGCCCACGCCAAGATCCAGGTTGAGCTGGCCCGGTTGATGACTCAGCGTGCCGCCGCCCTGCACGACGCCGGCGATCCGGGGTCGGGTGAGGCGTCGAACATGGCGAAATATGCCGCAGCCGAGGCGGGCATCCTGGCGCTCGACCAGGCGATTCAGACCCACGGCGGCAACGGCATGGCCACCGAGTACGGCCTCGCCACGTTGTGGGGTCCGGCCCGGCTCATGCGCACCGCGCCGATCAGCCGCGAAATGATCCTCAACTTCGTGGCGCAGCACAGCCTGAAACTGCCCGCGTCCTACTGAGTCGCCGCGGAATGAAAGGGAATCGCATGCAACTCGGCATCGGTCAGTGGGTGACCCGGCGCGCCTTCCTCAACGGCGGGCGCACCGCGTTGATCAGCAACGGCGCGCACATCACCTACGCCGACCTCGATCGGCGCACCAACCAGGTCGCCGCCGCACTCATCGCCCTCGGCGTGCGCAAGGGCGATCGGGTCGCGATGCTGCTGGTCAATTCGACCGAGTTCATCGAGGTGCTGCTGGGCTGCGCCAAAATGGGCGCACTTGCAGTTCCGCTCAACGTGCGCCTTGCCGGACCCGAGATCGGCTACATCCTGGCCGACTCAGGCGCCGATGTTCTGGTCTTCCACGAGCCGTTCGCCGCGCAGGCCAGGACCGCCGTCACCGAGTCCGGAGTCCGCGTGCGCCATGTCGTGCGCGCCGGTGGGGTGCCGGCGCCGGGCGAGCTCGGCTACGAAGACGTCGTCTCGGGCGCCGCGCTCGAACCGCTCAACGGTGACGTCGACGGCAGCGACCCCGCGTTCATCATGTACACGTCGGGGACGACGGGCCGACCCAAGGGCGCGATCCTCACCCACGACAACCTGCTATGGAACGCGATCAACGTCCTCGGCACCGACATCGGCCTGCGGGGCGAGGACGTCACCGTCGCGGTGGCGCCGATGTTCCACATCGGCGGGCTGGGAGTACACACCCTGCCGCTGCTCTACGTCGGCGGCACCAGCGTCATCATGCCGTCCTTCGAGCCGCGAGCTACGCTGCAGGCGATGGCCGACCACCACGTCACGGTTCAGTTCATGGTGCCGGCCATGTGGACCGCTCTCACACAGGTGTCCGACTTCGACTCCTTCAACCTGTCTGCGCTGCGTTTCGCCATGGGCGGCGGGTCGCCCGTCCCTCTCACGGTCATCGACTTCATGCGCGAGCGAGGCGTGCCCTTCACCGAGGGCTTCGGCATGACCGAGACCGCTCCCCTGGTGACCGTCCTAGACGCCGAGAACATCAGCAAGCGGGCCGGGTCGATCGGCCGCGTCGCAATGCATGTCGACGCCCGCATCGTCGACGACGACGACCGCGACGTCGCGACCGACACCGTGGGCGAACTGATCGTGCGCGGCCCGAATGTGTTCACCGGCTACTGGATGAAGGCCGAGGCGAGCGCCGAGGCGTTACGCGGGGGCTGGTTCCACACGGGCGACCTCGGGCGCATGGACGCCGAGGGCTTCATCACCCTCGTCGACCGCAAGAAGGACATGATCATCTCCGGCGGCGAGAACGTCTACCCGATCGAGGTCGAGCAAGTTCTCTTCCGCCACCCGGCGGTACTCGACGCCGCCGTGATCGGCGGCAAGGACTCAAAGTGGGGCGAACGCGTCGTCGCGATCGTCGTCGCCGACCCGGCAACACAGGCACCGAGCGCCGAGGAGATCGTGGCGTGGTGCCGGGAGCGGCTGGCGCACTTCAAGTGTCCGCGTGACGTGCACTTCGTCGCCGAACTGCCGCGCAACGCCACCGGCAAGCTGCTCAAGACCGAGCTGCGCGCGCAGTTCACGGGCATCGAGGGCGGAGTCGTTTTGCGCTGAGTCGTGCCGCTGCACATCGCGGGTTCGAAGCAGGGCCCCTAAATCATGAACTGAGAAGAGGATGCGACAGCATCGGCGGGGGCTAGCGGTTTCGTTCACCTCCCTTGATTTGGTGCGGCGGGTGCCGACGCAGGCAACCCCAGCGCCGGTATGATCCCAGCCCGGCCCAGCGGATCGGACGGCGAACAACGTAACCACAAATCGACAGGAGGCCTGAAAGTGGCCGGTTTGCGCCGCAAACTGCTCCTCGAGGCCGCCGCCGACCTGTTCGCGCGGCAAGGCTTTCACGCCGTGGGCATCGACGACATCGGTGCCGCAGCAGGGGTGAGCGGGCCGGCCGTCTACCGGCACTTTCAGAACAAGGACGCGATCCTGCGCGAGTTATGCGACGCCGCCATGACTGAGCTGCTGGCCGGCGCCCGGCGCGCCACCAACGCCGGCACACCGACGGAGGTCCTGCACGCCCTTGTCGACCTACACGCGGCCTTCGGCGCGCGACGACGCGGCCTGTTGGCCGTCTACGCCCGCGAGCACCGCTCGCTGTCGCCGCTGGCGACCCGTGCCCTTCGACGCCGACAGCACAGGTACGAGTCCTTCTGGGTCGACGCGCTCGTACGAGCACGGGGCGATCTGGACCGTGAGCGCGCACAGGGCCTGGTCGCCGCCGTGCTGTCATTGCTCAACGCGTCCGCGTACATGCCGGCGTCGCTGGACGACGCGACGATTGAGGCGATGCTGGCCGCCGCGGCCGTTGCGGCGCTGTTCAGCGGCGCGCCGTGACCGGATTCGCGTGGCGGTCGGCTGAGTCCCTTCAGGATTTGAAGCCGCCCCAGCATTTCACGACCTATCCGCTGACGTAGTCGGACTCGGGGTTACACAGCAGGTAGACGGCGCCCCGCACCGGATTTAGTGTGTGTCGAGCAGCGATTCGGGAACGTCCACCACTCGGGATCGCACGTACTCCCCGAGCCCCTTGGCCTGCGCGTCCGGCCGGGTCGAGGAGGCCACCCCGTCACCGAGCAAGCCGTGCACCACCACGTTGAGCGCGCGCAGGTTCGGCAGTTCGAAGCGCTCGATGCGCAGGTGCGCCGTCTCCGGCCCGAGCAGTGTGCGCAGCCGCTCGACGCTCAGGTACTCGCGCGCCCACGCGTAACCGGGGTCGTCGCGTGCCCACAGTCCGAGGTTGGCGTTGCCGCCCTTATCTCCGGACCGCGCACCGAGTACCGACCCGAGCGGCGCGAGCCGCGTCGGCCCGGATGGCGCCGGCAGCTTCGCGGGCGGGGCGATCCCAGCCGGCGGGACCGCACCGGTCGGCGGGTCAGGGATCACGTGCCGATTGCCGTCGGCGTCGACGAGCACGTGCGTGAGGGCCGAGCGCGGAACGTAGGCCGGCCGGTAGACGCCGAACGCGGTCTCCGAGGACGGTGGCGTGGTGGTGTGGAAGCCGGCGAAACCAGCCAGGGCGATCTCCATGACCCCGCCGGAGAAGGCTCGGCCCACCTTTCGCGGGTCGGCGTCCTTCACCGTCACACGCAGGTGCGCGCAGGCTTGCTCGTTCGTCGGCGCATCGGAGACGTCGAAACGCAACAGTCGCACGTCGACTTCGTCGAAGGCGTCGCGTCCGCCGAGAACGTCGAAGAGCTGCTGTTCGGCGAAGGCCGCCTTGGCCTCGATGTCGAGGCCGGTGAGCACCATGGTCATCGTGTTGCGGAAGCCGCCCACCTCGTTCAGCGCCACCTTCAACGTGTCCGGCGGCGGACTGCCTTTCGTACCGCTGATCGCGACACGGTGCTCACCCTGTTGAGCCAGGCGAATGGTGTCGAAGTGGGCGACGACGTCGGGGCCGAGGTAGGCAGGTTCAGCGATCTCGTAGAGCAGCTGGGCGGTGACCGTGCCGACTGAGACCAGTCCCCCGGTGCCGGGATGCTTCGTGATCACCGAAGAGCCGTCCTCGGCGACCTCGGCGATCGGAAACCCCGGGTAGCGGCGGTCGGTGATCTCGTCGAGGAACGCGTAGTTGCCGCCCGTCGCCTGAGGGCCGCACTCGATCACGTGCCCGGCGACGACCGCACCCGCGAGCCGATCCCAGTCGGCGCGTGCCCAGGCGTGCCACCAGGCCGCGGGACCGACCACGAGGGATGCGTCGGTGACCCGGCCGGTCACGACGACGTCGGCGCCCGAATGCAGCGCCTCGGTGATGCCCCAGGCGCCGAGGTAGGCGTTGGCCGACACCGGTTTGATGTCGCCGACGGGCGGCGTGATTGCGTGGAGGTCGCCACGTAGGTCGTCGCCCTCGACGTGCGCGACGCGCGCGGTGAGGCCGAGACGTGCGGACAGCTCGCGCAACGCGGCGGCCAAGCCGGCGGGATTCAGCCCGCCCGCGTTCGCGACGACCTTGATGCCACGATCGAGACAGGTGCCCAGCACCTGTTCCATTTGGGTGAGGAAAGTCCGCGCGTACCCGCCGGACGGGTCTTTGGCCTGGGCCTTGGCCAGGATGAGCATGGTCAGCTCGGCCAGATAGTCACCGCACAGGACGTCGATCGGTCCGCCCTCGACCATCTCGCGGGCTGCGGCGATGCGGTCGCCGTAAAAGCCGGAGCAGTTGCCGATGCGGACCGGGACGCTCACCGCTGACCCCCTGCGAACTGGCCCGCCACGCGCCCGCCGCCAGGGGGCCCCGCGAAGGCCTGGGCGATCGCGAGCCACTGGTCGGCCAGCGGTCCGTCGGCGACCAAAGCGGTGTCGTCGCGGTGGCGGCGTTGGGTCACCAACAGGCAAAAGTCCAGCGCCGGCCCGCTCACGCGGTTGGCTCCTTCGGCTGGCCCCCACGTCCAGACGCTGCCGTCCGGAGCGGTCAGCTCGACGCGTACCGGGTCCGCGGGGAGGTCCAGACCGTTGGCCAGGTAGCTGAAAGCGCGCGCACCCACCCCGATGTGGGCCACGTGCCGCAGCCGTGCCGTGGCCTCGCGGGTCGCGCCGAGCGCGTCGACGATGTCCTGGCCGTGCGCCCAGGTCTCCATGAGTCGCGCTGTCAGCGACGAGACCGCGCTCATCGGCGGCCCGAACCACGGCAGGCGGGTCGCCGGGGCAATGTCCGCGAACGCCGCAACGAGGGCTGCACGCGACGTGTCGAACCACGCGAGCAGGTCGGCAGCCGGCATTTGACGGTAGCGCTCAGCGATGACGTCGGGTGAGATGCTTCCGTCGGCCATCATCGGCAGGTAGTCGCTGCTGAAACCGTCGGGGTCGGTGGCCGAGCGCACCGCCACGTCGTCGAAGAACGCCAGATGGCTGATCTGGTCGCGGATCGCCCAGCCCACGGCCGGAGTCGGCGCGTCCCAGCCGCGCGGACCTTCGGGCAGCGGTGCGATGAGTTCGCGCAACGCGGCCGTTTCGGCTTCGATGTCGGCGATTACCGACTGCATGGTCACCGCCATGTCAGCGTCCCTTCCACTGTGGTGCGCGCTTCTCGCGGAACGCCGTCGGGCCTTCCTGCGCGTCGTCGCTCAGATAGACCGGCTCCCATATCTCGTCGGCCAGGTCGTAGGCGGCGGCGAGGTGGTGCTGTGCCGAGAGGTACACGGTGCGCTTGGACGCAAGCACCGATAGCGGTGCGTTCGCGGCGATGCTGAGCGCCAACTGCCGGGTACGCTCGCGCAACTGATCGGCCGGCACCACCTCATTGACTAAGCCGACCTGGTGGGCGCGCTCGGCGGTGATCGGGTCGCCGGTCAGCAGGATCTGCATGGCAACGCGTGGGGGGACCAGCCACGATAGCGGTGCCGCCCACGGCGACCCGCGGCCGACTTTGACCTCGCTGACGGCGAAGGTCGCGTGTTCGGCAGCCACGACCAGGTCGCACTGCTGCGCGAGCAGGAAGCCCCCGGCGAACGCGACACCGTTGACGGCCGCGATCGTCGGCTTCGCGACATCGATGTTGCGGCCGAACTGCGGAGCGAAGTCCTTCGGGGGCACCTTGAGCGCGTTCTGCGCCATCTCCTTCAAGTCCCCGCCGGCGCAGAACGCCTTATCGCCCACGCCGGTGAGGACGAGCACCTTCGCCGCGTCGTCGTCATTGAAGCGGCGTACCGCGTCGAAAAGCCCCGTGCGCACAGCGTTGTTCAGCGCGTTGCGCGCCTCGGGCCGGTTGATCGTCAGCCAGGCCACGCTGTCGACGACCTCGTAGCGAACCGGTTGCTCGGCCACCGAGCCTCCGTCCCTCACCGTCGCCTCGCATGTGAGTGGCAGCTCACCCCGGCACCTCGACAAACGGGTCGGCCAGCTCAACGGTGGCTTCACTCGGCACGCACGGACCATCTTCGCTCGAGACGAGCAACTCGAGGTCGACGAGGCGCCGTCCGCCATCGTCGCGTTTGGCCACGACCTTGCCGCTCAGGGTTGCGGTCTGGCCCGGATAGATCGACCGGATCATTGAGATTCTGCGGCGCCGGATGAGCGCGTCGGGTCCGGCCCATTCGTTGAGGCCGCGGTCGATGAAGCCATGGAAGAAGAGGGTTGACAGGTAGATCGTGCGCTGGCCCTGGCTGCGCGCGTAGTCGGGGTCGTGGTGACCGGGGAACCAGTCCCATGTCGAAGCCGCGTTCATGCAGATGCGCTTGTAGCTGATCTCGATTGAGACGGGCGTCAGGGTGTCGCCGACGGCGATGTCCTCGAACCGCACGGGGACGCGGACCATGCTGCGCACGGTGGAGTCGTTCATGATGCGCCTTCACTATCGGCGGTGTCGTATCGGAAGAGCACGTTGGTGTTGCGGCCGATGACCTCACCGTGCTGGTCGGAGAAGGTGCTCACCGTGGTGATGAACACACCGGTGCCCACGCGCGTCGTCTTGGGCTCGGAGATCGAGGCGATCTCCTCCACGATCGACACGTGATCGCCTACCCGGGGCCGGCGTTCGAACTCCGTCGTCGTCGAGGCGTTGATGATGTGGTGGCCCGGCAACGGGACGCTGAGCGCGAACATCATGTCGGCACGCGCTAGGTACCCGGGCACCCACTGCGGCGCGAAGCCGAGGCTCATCAGCAGCCCGGGCGGGCAGTCCTCACCCTCCCAGTAACGGGGGTTCGCGTCCTCGACGAGCGAGCAGTAGTACAACACCATCGAGCGGTCGATCGGGAACCACGCATGCCGCGGTTCGGAGCGATGACCGACCCACGCCCGGCCTTCGTCGAAGGTCCCGAACGTCATCCCGAGGCCGGTGACGTCGCTCGTTGGCGCGCTCACCGGGTCACCTGCACGACGGCGCTCCCCTTTATCGCGGGTTCGCCGGTCTGGCGCGTGACCACGAGTTCGAGGTCTGCCACCTGCTGCCCTCCGGCCTCGCGCACGCCGGTGACCCTGCCGCCGAAGCTGAGCAGGTCACCGGGCCATACCTGACCGGTGAACCGGATGCGGAACGAGCGGATGTTGGCCAGCCCCACCCAGGCGGTCAGCCGCTGCGCGAGCACACCGCCGTGCAGCAGTCCCATGCCGAACACACCGGGCATGCCGGCCGCGCGGGCGAACTCTTCGTCGTGGTGGATCGGGTTGAAGTCGCCGCCGGAGCCGGCGTAGCGAACGATGTGCGAGCGCGTCAGCGGGCCGAACTGTGAGGTCGGCATCTCGTCGCCGATGGCCAACGCCACCGGCGCGGGGGATGTCGTCATTGGGTGGAGCCTCCGGTTTCGATCAAGACGTCGGTCTGGCGCACGACGAGTTCGTCGCGCTGGTTGGTGAAGTCGGTCTCGATCGTCACGATTGTCATGATGCCGCCGCGCTTCCCCTCGCGGCTGGTCACGTTCGACACCCGACGAGTCTCGGTGAGCTCGTCGCCGACGAACACCGGCGCGAAATACTCCCAGCCGCACTCACCGTGCAGTACGCGTCGCAGGTCGAGCCCGAGGGCGCCGAACATGTCGTCGTCGGCGCGCCAGTGAGCCGAGGAGACGACGAAGGTCGGAGGAGCGGGGATCGCGCCGAAGCCGGCGGCGCGGGCGGCCGAGACGTCCTGGTAGATCGGGTCGCGGTCGCCGAGCGAAAGTGCGAACTCGCGCACTTTGGACCGGTCGACGGGAAACGTGGTCCTCCCGAGTTGCGTCCCGATGAGCGATGCGTCAGCCACTCTGGTCACCTTTCCCGCCGGCGAAGGCCGGCGCACAATCGCGAATGAGGCTGCCGAGGTTCTCGGCGATGCGCTCGGGCGCGAGACCAATCGAGGGTGAGTAGAGAACGATGTGGTCCAGCACGCCCTCGTAGCGGCGCAGCCCTTCTCGGACCTCGGCGGCGGTACCGGCCACCGCCATCGCGTCGATCATGTCGTCGGTGACCGCGGCGAACATGGCCGGCAGGTCACGCCGTGCGAACGCGTCGCGGATGGCCGCTCCCTGCCTGGCGAAACCGCTGACGTCGAGCACGTGCTCGTAGGTCTTCACCGAGGAGTAGAACGCGATCTGCTGCGCGGCCTCACGACGTGCGATCTGTGGGTCGTCGTGCACCGCGCAGATGACCATCGAGACGATCTCAATGTCGGCGGGATCGCGTCCGGCCCGCTCCGCACCGCGCACGACGGCTGGGCGGGCGACCTCCTCGACGTAGGTCGTGGTGAACAGCGGATGACCAGCCAACCCGTCGGCTACGCGCCCTGCCACCTCGCACATCCGCGGACGCACGCCCGCGGTGATGATCGGGATCGCTCGCTTCGGCGGCGCGACGTCGCCGGTTGGGACGAGATTCATCCGGTAGAAGCGCCCCTCATGGCGCACGGGGCCCTCGTGCAGGTTCCAGATCCGACGCACGAGCGGGACCAGCTCCTCCATGCGCAGAGCGGGAGCGGAGGTGTCCTCCACGCCGTGCCAGTCGCTCATCATGCGGCGTGTGCCGTTGCCGAGCCCGAGTACGACGCGCCCGCCTGAAAGCTCGTCGAGGTCACGCGCCTCGGTGGCGAGCACGAGCGGGCTGCGCCCGACGCCATACAGGATCGACGACCCGATGCGGCAGCGCTTTGTGCGCGCGGCCATCGCGGCCATCGAGATCGAGCCGGAGCGCGAGTAGAACTCCGAGGCCCAGGCGGCGTCGAAGCCGGCGAGGTCGGTAGCCTCGGCGGTCTCGACAAGGGTGGCCAAGTCCGCGCCGAGCACCGAGACCCCGTACGTGGTCACGACGCCGCCAGCCTGAATCGGACCAGCCCAAGGTCCTCGTTCACCCGCTCGAACACTGCGCGCACTCTCGCCCCGATCGCAACTTCATCTGGGGCCACGCCCTCGAGACTGGCCAACAACTGCGGCCCCTCGTCCAGACGAACGAGCACGACGAGGTACGGCTCGCTGCGCGGGAACGAGTCCCACGGGGGGCGGTACACCGGCGCGAAACTGACGATCTCACCAGTACCCGCCGCGGTCTCCCAGGCCAACTCACCGTCATGGCAGACGGGACACACCAGCCGCGGGTAGAGGAAAGGGTGGTCGTTCGCGCACCGCTGGAAGACGAGTACACCGCGGGCCGCTGCTGCGAAGTAGGGACGGTTGACATCGGTCAGCGGCGGCAGCGCCTCAGGATCGTGCAGACCATCGAGAGAACTCGAAGCTGCGGTCATGACGCTCCCTCCATCACCATGCTGACGTGACTGCACAGCATCGAGCCGTAGCTGTGCACGAACGCGGTATCCGCCCCGGGCACCTGACGGCCCTCGGCGCGACCGGACAACTGCCAGTAACCCTCAAGGATCTGCGAAATGCCAGAGGAGGTCCCGGTGTGCCCGAACCGGATTAGGCCGCCGTCGGTGTTCACCGGCAGGTCGCCGCCCGGATCGGCGCAGCCGCCACGGTAGAAATCGCCTGCCCCGCCGGGCTTCACGAAACCCGCCTCCTCAAGGATCATCGCCGGGTTGGAGGCGAAGGCGTCGTAGAGCAAGGCGATGTCGATGTCGGCCGGCGCCCGTCCGGAGCGCTCGAAGGCCATCGGACCAGAACGGGCGGCCCCGGTACGACCCGGCCGGGCCAGCGAGGTCAGAAAACCGTGGGTGTGACCCTCTCCGAAGCCGAGCAGGTGGACCGGCCGGTGCTTGCCCGCGCGAGCCCGGCGGGCCGAGCCCAGCACGAGCGCGCCACCGCCCTCGCAGGGAATCGAGCAGTGGTAGAAGTGGAACGGCCCGGCGATCGGGCGGGACGCCAGCACGTCCTCCACAGTCAGGCGTTGTGAGCGGTGCGCGATCGCCGCGGGATTCAGCGCGGCCCACCGGTCCTGCGACGCGGTGACCTCGGCGATGTCCGCCTTGCCCTGTCCCGTCTCGTGCATCCAGGCCTGCGCGATCAAACCGTACAGCGCCGGCACGGACGGTCCGTAGGGCATCTCGAACGCGTGGTCACTCACCAGCGCCATCAGTTCGCGCCCGCCATCGCGGATCGGTGGAAACTTGCCCGCCGACACGACCAGCACCGTCTCGGCCTCGCCCCGGGCGATGACGTTACTCGCCATGCGCGTCATGGCCAGATGGGTCCCGCCGCCAAGCTGACAGGTCATCTGAAGTTTCAGGTTGTGCAGCCCGAGATAGTCCATGAGGTCCTCGGACAGGAAGATCGAACCCTCGTTCGTCATCGGCCCGGCGCACACGAGACCGTCGACCTCGTCTGGGACCACCCCTGCGTCGGCGAGAGCCGCGACCGCGGCGCGCACATGCAATTCAGTGGAGGTGTACGGAACGTTTCTTCCTGGAGCGAGTTCGGCGGCACCGATGATGGCCGGCTGGTCGTGTGGCATCCGGACTCCTTCCGACCACGCGTTCAACGCCGGTTCCGACGTGAACGACGGTTAGCATAGCGTGACTAGGGGGGCCGCGTCACCCCCCGCCCGCACCCGCCGCCAGCGCGGTATGGATTCTCTGGATGTCGTTGCGCCTCTTCCCAAGAGGGTGCTGCGATGACCGAAACCGGCGCCGATCCTGTCGTTTCTCGACGATGTCCAGGTGACAGATGAGGCCGATCGCGAAGCCCGCTGGTTCCGGTGGACGCCGGCACGCGCCCGGGCGGAATCTTGCGCGCTCAGTCGCGCGTTTTTCTGAAGTGGCGCGGTGACCGACCGGTCCACCGTTTGAAGGCATGTGTGAAGTTCGTGAGGTCCGCGTACCCGAGTTCTGCCGCGATCTCGCTTACAGACACCGATCTGTCGAGAAGTCGCAGAATTGCTCGCTCCCGCAAGAACGACTGACGTAATTCTCGAAAGGTGGTCCCCTCTTCGCTGAGGCGCCGCTTCAACGTGCTCGGGGATATCGAGAGCTCGCCCGCCGTCCGGCTGATGTTCGTTTTTCCGGGATCTTTCTCGAGCAGGTCCCTTACTTTTTCGGAGACCGACGTGTCACGTCGTTGATCGAGAGTTCGCTGCAAATCGGTGACGGCAATCCGGTACGCCACAGGATCGGAGAATCGACAGACCTCCTCGAGCGACGCCGCGGGAACGTGGACGAACGAGCTGGGGGCGTCGAAGAAGATCCGACCCGCCAACACTTCGTCATGAAGAACCCACGACTCCGGCGCTGAATGACTCAGATGCAGTTCAATATTCGGTACGGCACCCGCGAGCATGTCGAGCAGACGCAACAGCGCCAGCCCACCGTACGTGACGGCCAGGCAGTTCAGGCCCGCGTCACCGGTGCGACCGGTGAGCCCGATCGTGAGGCCGCGTTCCGTCGAATGGAACGTCGGGCTGAGGGCTGTGGTGATCACCGGCAGATAAGCAAGCAACTCGACAACCTCGGCTACCGAGCCCGCGCTGACCAAGGGAACACTGAGTGCCCCAAAGGACGTCAGTTTGGCGTGTTCAGCGAACGCGAAACCCAGACGGGTTCCCTGATCACAATCGAAATCGGAATATATCTCCCTGAACCACCGTAAGGGGACCTGCGCGTCGCGACCCACCAACATCGACTCGGTGACGTGCTCGCGAACCATGATGCTGCGGAGCGCAATGCTGGCGTCATGCCCCAGCGCCTCACTGTCCAGCATCTGCAGGAAAGCCAGCGCTGGCATACCCGAGTCGTCGAGTTTCACGTGCCTCCCTGCGCGTGAGCTAAAAACACAACTCTTTGACTCCTGCGAGCCTAGCGACGCTGGTCACGCGCGACAACACTAAATAGAGAAGTTCCAAATTGAGGAGAGTTAATCATGGCAGTCGTCACCTTCGTCTCTCACGACGGCGAGAAGTACGAAGCCCCCTTGGCCGAAGGGCAGTCCTTGATGCAGATTGCGGTCAACAACGCGGTGCCCGGCATCGACGGCGATTGTGGAGGGGGAGCCGCATGCGGAACGTGCCACGTGATCGTCGCTCCCGAGTGGTCGGACACGGTGGGACTCTGCGGCGCCAACGAAGAGGAGATGCTCGCGATGAACCCCGAGCGTCAGCGGACGTCGAGGCTGTCTTGCCAGATGTCCGCCTCCGAGGCATGGGATGGCTTGACCGTCGAGCTACCTGAGTTCCAGCTCTGAAACAACGTCATGGATTTGGAGGAAACAATAATGAGTATTCCCGCGGCAGTGGCCGCCAAAGCCCAGTCTGCCGTGCCTCTGGAGCTGCAAATCCGCGGCGCACACCTCTACGACAAGACACGCCGGTGGGTAACCGGAACCAATGATAAGAAGATCTTCACCGAGACGCCCATTCCTCCGGTCGAGGACGTCGATATCGCCGACATCGATCTCAGCAACCCGTTCCTCTACCGCCAAGGCCGCTGGAAGTCCTACTTCGAACGGGTGCGCAACGAGGCGCCGGTGCATTACCAGGCCAACAGTCCGTTCGGCCCGTTCTGGTCGGTGACCCGCCACGCGGACATCATCGCCGTCGACAAAAACCACGAGGCATTCTCCGCAGAGCCGTTCATCATCATCGGGCGACCGCCCCGCTTTTTGGACATCGCCATGTTCATCGCGATGGACCCGCCACAACACGACCTGCAGCGAGCTTCCGTCCAAGGGGTCGTCGCGCCGAAGAACCTGCGCGAGATGGAGGGGCTGATCCGCTCGCGCGTCCAGGAAGTGCTGGACGATCTACCGGTGGATCAGCCGTTCAATTGGGTGCACCACGTCTCCATCGAACTGACAGCGCGCATGCTCGCGACCCTGCTGGACTTCCCGTACGAGCAGCGGCACAAGCTCGTGGAATGGTCGGACCTCGCCACCTCCATGGAGCAAGCCAATGGTGGTCCGTCCGACAACGACAGAGTGTTTCGTGGGATGGTCGACATGGCAAAGGGGCTCAGCGCCCTCTGGCATGACAAGGCGGCCCGTACCGCCAACGGGGAGCAACCGGGCTTCGATCTGATCACGATGCTGCAGGCCAACGAGGACACAAAGGATCTCATCGACCGCCCGATGGAATTCCTCGGCAATTTGGTATTGCTGATCGTCGGGGGAAACGACACGACTCGCAACTCGATGAGCGGAGGGGTTCTCGCTTTGAACCAGTTCCCCGATCAGTTCGAGAAGTTGAAGGCGAACCCTGACCTGATTCCCAACATGGTATCCGAGATCATTCGCTGGCAGACCCCGTTGGCGTACATGCGCCGAGTCGCGAAAAAAGACATCATGTTGAACGGGCAATTCATCCGCAAGGGCGACAAGGTCGTGATGTGGTACGCCTCTGGTAACCGCGATGAGCGTGTCTTCGAGCGGGCCGATGAGTTGATCATCGATAGGAGCAACGCCCGCAATCACATCTCGTTCGGGTTCGGCGTGCACAGGTGTATGGGAAACCGACTTGCTGAGTTGCAGCTTCGAATCCTCTGGGAGGAATTGCTCCCTCGCTTTGAGAACATCGAGGTGGTCGGCGAACCCGAGTATGTGCAATCGAATTTCGTCAGGGGTATCAGCAAGCTGATGGTTCGCCTCACTCCCAGGCCGAGTGCATGACTCCTGAACGAGCAGTGATCGTCGGCGCGAGCCACGCCGGCGCGCAGTTGGCAGCTAATCTTCGAAGGGAGGGGTGGGCTGGGGAGGTCGTGCTCATCGGCGACGAGGGGGGACTGCCCTACCACAGGCCTCCGTTGTCGAAGGGATACCTGGCCGGCAAGAACGGCCTCGACGACCTCCTGATTCGCGGCGCTGATTTCTACGAAAAGCAGAACATTCGACTCTTGAATGCGACCGTGGAGGCGATCCACCGGAGTGCCAAGCGTGTGTCTCTGAGCACCGGCGACACGCTGACGTACACCAAGCTCGCGTTGTGCACCGGCGCAAGGGCCAGACGACTCCCCACACCAGGGGTGGATCTTCCCGGAATTCACTACCTGCGTACCGCTGCAGACGTCGAGTTGATCCGTGCCGCCGCTACACCGGGTCGGAGGGTTGTGATCGTGGGCGGCGGTTACATCGGGTTGGAAACGGCGGCCTCGCTGTGTTCGCTCGGCATGAACGTCACCGTCCTCGAGGCAACCGAGCGTGTACTCGAACGGGTCACCGCGCCGGAGGTTTCCGCGTTTTACACGCGAATCCACCGCGGCGAGGGAGTGGAGATCCGAACACACGCTCTCGTCGAAGCCTTCTTCGGTAACGGTGGGGTGCAGGAGGTGGTGCTGGCTGACGGCGAATCGATCCCCGCCGACTTGGTCATCGTCGGCGTCGGTGTGGTGCCGAACACCGAGCTCGCCTCGGCCGCAGGATTATCCGTCGACAACGGCATCGTGATCGACGACCAGGCCCGCACCAGCGACCCCGACATCGTGGCCGCCGGCGACTGCACCAGCCACACCATGGCTCGATACGGTTCGCGTATTCGTTTGGAATCCGTATCGAGCGCCGGCGAGCAGGCCAAGATCGCTGCGGCGACAATCTGCGGAAAACACAGCGCAATCGCTGCGCTTCCGTGGTTCTGGTCCGACCAGTACGATCTCAAACTCCAGATTGCCGGTCTCAACGCCGGGTACGACGAAGTGTTGCTCAGTGGTGACCCGTCGCGTGAGCGTGACTTCAGCTGCTTCTACTTCCGCGAGGGCGAACTCATCGCCGCCGACTGCGTCAATCGTCCTCGGGATTTCATGTCCAGTAAGCGCGCCATCAGCCAGCAACTTCGGGTTGACCGCTCAGAGCTCCTCGCCGGCTCGATCTGACACGAGAGCTTGCTGGTTACAAACTGTGGACAACTCCCAGGTACCTGAGTGCTACGCGGGAGATCCGCTCACCGGTGGTGGCGATGTCCGCGGCTGGGAGTACAACATGACTCACTGTCAGTCGCACCAGAACATCTGCGACCTCCTCAACGTCTTCGGGATCGAGATCGTCGAAGTGGTCGTTAAACCACGTGATCAGAGCCGCGGAGCAAAGCTGAAGCAGGGAAGCCGACGTCGGCAGAAGAGGTAGGACTCCAGTAGACGACGAGCCACCGCGATCATTCCCCGAAGGGTTGGACGTCAGAACTGCCTTGAGGAGCGGGCTGTCTTCTGCTTCACAGAGGGTGAATTGCACCGCTGCGGTGATGCCGCCCCGCACGTCGCCCACGTGTTCGGCAAGGACGGCAAGAATGCCTTCCATAAAGCGCTGGCCCTCCGACACCACAAGCGCGTCGCCGAGCCCCTGTTTGTCGCCGAACTCTTTGTACAACGTCGGGCGGGAGACGCCGACCGATTCGGCAACCTCGCTCATCCGGACCTGATCCCAGCCCTTCTCGATGGCGAGTTCTCGTGTCGCCCTCAAAACCTTTTCGCGCACATGCCGGCGGAAAGACACCCGCACTGGTTCAGTTGGCATAGGAGCAGGATAGGCGCCAGCCCTACATGGGCAGTCAACCGACAGCAGGGTTCATATGGTCCTGTCGAGGAATTCGACGACCGCCGTCGAGAATGCGTCGTTGTTGTCGCCGGCAATCATGTGTCCCGCGCCCGATACGTCAACGGTTTGCGCGTGCGGAACGACGGTGAGGAAATGCTTTACTGTCTCTTCGGAGACCATGTCAGATAGTAGGCCCCGGACCAGCAGCGTTGGCGCGGACACCTGCCGGGCACCATCGAGAAGGAAGGCGCTCATCATGTCGAAGTCTTTAGCGCCTTCGTCTGGATCACCCTGCAGGAACTGGAAATTCGACGTCACGAAAGCTGGATCCCATCGCCAGGCCCAGCGACCGTCTTCGCGACGGGCGAGGACTTTTCGGAGGCCGTCGAGGTTTTCGGGGCGAGGGCGGTGCGGGTTGTAGGCGGCGATCACGTCAGCGGCCGACTCTAGGCTGTCGAAACCTTCGGGGTGTGCCGACATGAACGCTACGACTCTTCGGGCGCCTTCCATCTCCATTCGCGGAGTGACGTCAACCAGCACGACGGCCTGCCATAGGTCCGGCGGGGCGAGCAAGTGTGTTCCGAGAATGGTCAAGCCGCCCAGAGAGGCGCCGATCGCGGCGACGGGGCGGCCGGAATCGGCGTATGAGCGCACGGCCAATAGGTCGGATCCAAGCCGGTCCCCGTCATAGCGTCCGTCGGGGTCCCAGTCGCTGTCCCCGTGTCCCCTGGTGTCGTACGCGGCCACCGTGTAGCCCCGCTGGTGCAGGCGTTGGGCGGTGACGTCCCAGGCGTGTCGGCTTTGACCTCCGCCGTGAAGGAGCAACACGACCGCCCGCGGCGCGTCACAGCGGTAGAGGTCGACCGCCAGCGTCAGCCCGTCCGCCGTGGGCACCCGCTCGACCACAGGAGCCGACGAATCGCCTGTTCTCTTTGCCGACATCAGGAGTTCGTCTTCGGTGCGACGACGGTGACGGTTCCCTGGGCCGCACACACCGCTCTGCCGTCGTTGCTGATGTCGATACGCGCCACCCCGCTGGTTCTGCCCAGCGCGATGATCTCGGCTGTGGCTACGCAGGTGCCGCTGGAGACCGGACGAAGCAGATTCAGTTTGAACTCAGTTGTCGCGACCCAGGATCCCAGTGGAATCACGGGATAGAACACCACTCCGAGGCAGTGGTCGACCATGGCCGATAAGCAGCCCCCATGCAGGTTGCCGAAAGGCGTCTTCAGGTCGTCGCGTGCGTCCATCTCCGCGACGAGCCGTCCCGCAGTGAATTCGGTGTGACGGAAGCCGAGGTAACCGGCCAGCCCGCCCGTGGTTTCTGCTGCGCTCTTTAGTTGCTCAGCGACCTGTTCGTTGAACGTGGTGAATTGCACAGGCCCTCCTACCTCATCCTGCCGTCGAGACATTACGCCATAGATGTCACATCGGTCGAGCGTGGTCACCCGCCAGGATCGCGGGAAGGAGGAACCTCGACAGAAACGCCCGGAGTCCGTCACGACTGCGCTCCCGCGGCCCTCGAACAGTCAGCAGGCTCAGTATCGTGCGGACAACCCACTCGGCGGCGTCGTCGACGGAGACGCCCGGTTCCACGCAACTCCAGTGTCGGGTGAAGATGGGACGCAGAAATTCGGTGACGATTTCGAAGAGGGACGTCGAGGTCCCCGCCGCGAGACCCACGCCGGCGAGTTCCTCGTCGCTGCCGAACAACAATCCGATGATCTCTTCGCGGCGCGCGGCCTCAACCGTGTATTCCACGAAATCGACGAGCGCGGAGCCCAGGTCGGCGTGCGCCGCGATCCGCGGGCTGATGCGGTCGAGATAGCGCTCGGCGGCGCGAATGATGACACCCGACATCACCGCCTCCCGACTGGGGAAGTAGCGGTACACCGTTGCCCTGGACACACCCGCTGTTCTGCCGATGTCCTCCATGGTCGTGCCCACCACACCGCAACTCTCGAGGCACCGCTCGGCAGCATCGAGCAACCGGTCGCGAGCGGACCCACGATCTGTCGGCGCGGCGGCGCCCCATCTCAACAACCTCGTCGCCACACAGCCAGTATGCCGCGAGCGCACACCATTGTGACTTGCCCACGCACATGACACCATCGCAGTTATGTCTCAAGTCAGCCCCGTGGCCCTGAGCGGGTGCCGATGCCGGTAGAAGCGCGTACCCCGGTTGTCGTCGGCGTGGGCGAAGTGACCCACCGCGGGGACGACTTCGTGGACCCGATCGACTTGGCGGTGCAGGCCGCACGCCGCGCGGTCAGAGACGCAGGTCGCGCGGTCGAGCGGCGCATCGACACCGTCGCGACTCCCGGCATCCTGGTCATCCCGCGCGACAATCCCGCCAGCAGGATCGCCGAAGCGATGCGCATTAGTCCCGCCCGCCGCATCAGCTGTCCCGTCGGCGGAAACACCCCGCAGTATCTCGTCGAAGTGTTGGGTGGCGAAATAGGCGAAGGGCGTGCCGATGTCGTCCTGGTCGTCGGGGCGGAGAGCGGGCATTCCGCACGCAAGCTTCGGGGCAGGGCACTTCTCGACTCGCCGCCCCCACCCCGCTCCGGCGACGAATCCCTGGGCGACGCCCGCCCCGGGCTGAGTCAAGCCGAATTGTCGGTGGGTCTGAGTTGGCCGCACGAGGTGTATCCCATCTTCGAGTCCGCAATCGCCGCGCGGCACGGCCGCGACTTCGATGCTCAACGGGAGTGGCTGGGCACGCTGATGGCACCGTTCACAGCCGAGGCGGCACGCCATCCGGAACAGGCCTGGTTCCCACGCGCACGAAGTGCCACCGAACTCAGCGAAGTCACCGCGGAAAACCGCATGGTCTGCTTGCCCTATCCCAAGTTGCTCAACAGCATCATGTCCGTCGACATGGCTGCCGCCTTCATTCTCATGGCGGCCGAGGTGGCCGACGAATTGGGCGTCGCGCGCGATCGCTGGGTCTTTCCCTGGTCAGCAGCGACCTGCAACGACGTGTACTTCCCCGTGGAACGGCCGGACCTCAGCCGCTCATCGGGTATCGAGGTAGCAGCACGGAAGGCTCTCAATGCGGGCCGGTTGACCATCGACGACATCCGGTGGTTCGACCTCTACTCCTGCTTCCCGTCGGCAATTCAGATGGCCGCCGAGGCTCTCGACGTGGACCCCCTCGACGACAGAGGCCTCACAGTAACCGGAGGCCTGCCGTATCACGGCGGTCCCGGAAACAATTACGTCAGCCACTCGATCGTTGAGATGGTCCGACGGTGTAGACGCGACCCCACCGATGCCGGACTCGTCACCGGCCTCGGGTGGTATTCGACGAAGCATTCGGTCGGTCTGTGGTCGGCCACCCCGCCACCAACCGGGTGGCGCCTGCTCGACACGGCGGTCGAGCAAGCTCAGATCGATTCATCGAGGTTGGGTGTCGCAGGCGTCGACGAGGCGACCGGTTGCGCGACAGTGGACGGATACACCGTCGTCTACGACCGAGACGGGCGACCTCGATGGACTCCGATCATCGCGCACCTGTCCGACGGGCGAAGAGTCGTCGCACGCAGCGACGATCCGCAGATCGCCGAGGCGATGGGCGGGGAAATGTACGTCGGTAAAACGGTGTGCCTCCGAAACACCGGGTCGTTCACCGGATTCGAGCTTCCATGATCGCCGAGGCGATGGTGCTGACCGGACCACGGGATCTGCAGCGACGCCGGATGACCATCCCCGACGTCGGCAACCGGGGTGCGATCCTGCGAGTTGAAGCATGCGGTCTGTGCGGAACAGATCACGAACAATTCACCGGACACCTGCCTGCCGGCTTCTCATTCGTTCCAGGGCACGAAATCGTCGGCATCGTCGAACACGTCGGCGCTGCGGCCAGCCAACGCTGGGGTGTACAAGCCGGCCAGCGCGTGGCCGTTGAGGTGTTCCGGTCCTGCCGAGACTGCCCCGAGTGCCGCCGCGGCGAATACCGGCGGTGCGCGGTGAACGGCATCGCCACCATGTTCGGGTTCGTCGACGTGGAGATCGGCGCGGGGCTATGGGGCGGATACGCCACCCATGTGGAGCTTCCGTGGGACGCGATGCTCCTCCCGATTGCCGAAGACATGGACCCCATTCTCGCCACGTTGTTCAACCCTCTCGGGGCCGGTATCCAATGGGGGGCGACTCTTCCCGACACCAAAGCGGGAAACGTCGTAGCGATCCTGGGACCCGGCATCCGCGGGATCTGCGCGGCGGTGGCGGCCAAAGAGGCGGGAGCCGCGTTCGTCGCGATGACCGGCGTCGGCCCACGCGACGATCAACGACTGGCCATAGCCAGATCGTTCGGTGTCGACCTGCTCATCGATGTATCGCAGGACGATGCAGTGACCGCACTCCAGCGTGAAACAGGCGGACGGCTTGCCGACGTGGTCGTCGACGTCACCGCCAAAGCACCCTCCGCGTTCGCCGATGCCGTCGACCTTGCCAGACCGGGCGGCACAGTTGTGGTGGCCGGCACCCGCGGAGGAGGCGGCGCGCCCCGGTTTGAACCAGACTTGTTGGTATATAAAGAATTACACGTCGTAGGCGCACTCGGCGTGGAGTATCCCGCCTACCGGGCAGCCCTCGAGGTCCTCGCTGAAGGCCGCTGGCCGTTCGACCGCATCACCAGAGAATCAACCGGATTCGCTGGGCTCGCGCGGCTGCTCACTTCGCTTGCAGACGAAGATGCTCGAACCAGTGCGGCGCTGCACAACGTCTTCTTGCCCACGCCCTAACGGCATGCAGAGGTTCAAGAGAGAGGACCACCCGTGACCATGGCGGAACGCGTACCGATGCTCGACCGCGAGCAGGCCCAGCTGCGAGCTGCCGAATGCGGGTTGCCCGAAGAGTTGGCAGAACTGTCGGTATTCCGCGTGGCACTTCATCAGCCGCGTGTGGCAGTTGCGCTGTATGGGCTGCTGGACGCGTTACTCTTCCGCGGTTCCCTTGACGCGCGGCTACGCGAGCTGGTCATCATGCGCATCGGCTGGATCACCGGCTCCGAATACGAATGGACTCAACATTGGCGAATCGCCACACTGCTCGGCGTGCCTGAGCCTGATCTCCTCGCGGTGCGCGACTGGCAGAATTCCGAAAGCCTCGGGCCAGTCGAACGTGCGGTCCTCGCAGCGACCGACGATGTGGTACGCGACGGGGTCATCTCCGAGGAAAACTGGGCTCTGTGCCAGAAGGCATTCAATAGCGATCACGCGGTTTTGGTCGAACTTGTCGGAGCAATCGCCAATTGGCGGCTCTTTTCGATCCTGCTTCGATCTCTGAATATTCCGCTTGAGTCCGGTACCGACGGCTGGCCGCCCGATGGGCGAGCTCCTCAGCGTCGCGATTGAGCGAAAAACGTGGACCGGTGCTTGACCGAAGCGGTCAGCGCCCCAATCTCCAGACCACGACCCGTGTCGTAGACGGACAAGTCCCCCCTCGGACACTTTCTTCTCGGTGGCGTGGAGCCGCCGGAAGCAATGGTTCGCGACCGCCGAAACTTGGTGCCCAAGTCTCCTCGTCGAGCCGATTACGCTTTCCGTTGTGGGGATTCTGTCTGTCGATCCTGTCGGGCTGTCAGTCCTCGCCCGGCTGTGCCGAGCACCTCGGCCAACTCGCAGACGTCGCCATCGGCGGCATCGCAGGCGATCAGCTCGTCGACAGCGACCAACCGCGGCCCGAAGATCCCCCTTGGGCATACGTCGAACATGCGTGCGGCTGCCGACACATCAGTACACGTCGCGCACGTAGCGCTTGTCCCCCACCAGCTCCCGCTTGTAGGACCGTGCCGCCTCCTCGGTCATCCCGCCGTGGGTCCGGATGATGGCGGTCAGCGCGTCGTCGACATCGCGGGCCATCCGGGTGGCGTCCCCGCACACGTAGAGGTGTGCGCCGTCCTCCAGCCAGCGCCAGACGTCGGCGCCGTAGTCGAGCATCTTGTGCTGCACGTACACCCGCTGCTCCTGGTCCCGGGAGAACGCCAGATCCAGCCGGTTGAGGAAGCCGTCGTCGACCATGTCGAGCAGATCGTCGCGGTAGTAGAAGTTCTGCGCGCGGTGCCGGTCGCCGAAGAACAGCCAGTTGGGGCCGGTGTGGCCCAGCGCCCGGCGCTCCTGCAGGAAAGCCCGGAACGGCGCGATGCCGGTTCCCGGCCCCACCATGATCATCGGCGTCCGCGCGTCCTGCGGCGGCCGGAAGTGCGGCGAGCGCTGCAGGAACACGGGCACCGGGGTGCCGTCGGCCAGATCGGCCAGATAGGTGGAGCCGACCCCGCCGCGCGGGCTCCCGTCCGGCCCGCGATACCGCACCACCGATACCGTCAACTGCACCTCGTGCGGGCTGACCAGCGGGCTCGACGAGATCGAGTACTGCCGCGGGGTCAACCGGACCAGCACCTCCTGCCATGCCTCCGGCTCCGCGCGCACGCGAAACTCGGCGACCAGATCGAGTCCGTTGCGGTTCACCAGCCACCGGTCCAGCGCGGCACGGTCCCGGCGCATGCGCCCGACCGCCGCATCCGGGCAATGCTCGGCCACGAAGGCCACCAGGTTCGCGGTCACCTTGCCGATGTCGTAGTGCCCGGTCAGCGCCTCCCGCAGCGACATCCGATCCCCGTCGACGACCACATCCTCGCTACCGATGAACCCCGTTGCGTTGAGCCATGTTTCGACGACGGACGCCGAATTGGCGACGAACACCCCGAGTGAGTCGCCGGCGGCGTAGCTCACGTCGTGAGCGCTGAGATCGAAGCCGAACTGTCGCACCTCCTTCGCGGCATCGGCCGGGGTGAGCCGGACGTTGCGGCACAACGGGGCCGAGAGCGGTTGTGCCCGCGTGAAAATCGCCGGCGCCGGGGCGGCCGTCACCGTATCGGCGGGCGCAACGGCCATCACCTCCGCCACCGAGTCCGCCCAGCGCGTCATCGGTTCGCCGTCGTAGGCCTCACAATCGGCCCGGTCGAGCACCCGGGTCGCTCCGAGAGCGGCGAGCCGGGTGTCCAGCGATTTGGCGTACCCGCAGAAGTTGTCGTACGACCGGTCCCCGAGACCCAGCACCGTGAAGCGCACACCGTCGAGCGCGGGCGCCTCCGGGGAGACCAGCCGGTCCCAGAACGCGGCCCCATTGTCGGGCGGGCCGCCGTCACCGAAGGTGCTCGTGACGATCACGACGTCGCCCGCCGTGGCCAGCTCGGCCGGATCGACGTCGTCCATCGCCGACAGGCGCCCTGAAAGCCGCCGGCCCAGCGTGGCGGCGAACTCCTCGGCGGTGCCGGTCTGGGACGCCCACAGCACCAGCGGGCCGACGGCCTCGGGCTCCTCGGGGGCGCGCGAATACCGACCGGCCAGCACACCCTCGACATACGACCGGGTCCGTGCACTCACCGGCGCATCCGCGGGCAGCACCGGCACGCCGGGGCGTCCCTGCTCGACGCCGGCGAAAAAGCCTTGCAGGTAGAGGTTCTCGTGCTCGGTGACGTCCGGCGCGGACACCGGCAGCGGCCGCAGCGCCACCGCGCACACCTTGAACTCGGGTTGCAGGGAGTCGGGGTCGACGGCGTCGTTGGTGAGCGCGTTGACGCTCAGGTGCTCGCCGTGCTGATCGTTCCAGTGGAACGGCGCCCAGGTGTTGCCCGGCAGCACCCGATCAGTCACCACCGCGGGGAGCACCGCCCGGCCGCGCCGCGACACCAGTTCGACATCGCGGCCGTCGACGATGCCGAGCGCGGCGGCGTCACCGGGGTTGATCTCGACGAACGGGCCGGGATTGAGCTTGTTGAGCTTGTCCACCCTCCCGGTCTTGGTCATCGTGTGCCACTGGTGTTGCAGCCGGCCGGTGTTGAGGACGAACGGGTGATCGTCGTCCGGAAGTTCGGCGGCCTCGAGGTGCGGGCGGGGCAGGAACATCGCGCGGCGGGACGGGGTGGGGAACGCCAACCGCGGCCGGTGGCCCTCGGAGTCGGTGAAGGCAGATTGCGAGACGCCGTCATTGAGGTAGCGGATCGGATTGCGGTCGGGCGAGCCACTTGGGCTGTCCTGCGGCGGACAGGGCCACTGCACCGGCGCGGCGCGCAACCGTTCATAGCTGACCCCGCGCAGGTCGTATCCGGTACGCGGATTGGCGAACCGGCGGATCTCCTCGAAGATCTCCTCACTCGACTTGTAGGCGAAGTGCTCTCCGTACCCGAGATGGTCGGCCACGCCGCAGATCAGCTCCCAGTCCGGGCGCGCGTCGCCGGCCGGCGGAACCGACTGCGCGAGCAGCGTGAGGGTGCGGTCGGAATTGACCATCACCGCGTCGGTCTCGGCCCACAGCGTGGCGGGCAGCACGATGTCGGCGAAGCGGGTGGTGGCGGTGTCGGAGTAGGCGTCCTGGACGATCACCAGCTCCGCGGCGCGCAGACCCGTCACCACCGTATCCCGATTCGCGACGCTGACAACAGGATTGGTGCAGATGACCCACACCGCCTTGATGTCCCCCGCCGCGACTCGACGGAACATCTCGACGGTGCCGGGGCCGGCGTCGCTGCGGATGGTGCCGGGATCGACCTGCCACTGCGCTTCGACGAACGCGCGGTCCTCGGTGGAGAACACCATCCGCTGGCCGGGAAGGCCCGGTCCCATGTAGCCCATCTCGCGTCCGCCCATCGCATTGGGCTGCCCGGTCAGCGACATCGGCCCGCTGCCCTGGCGGCAGATCGCCCCGGTGGCCAGATGCAGGTTGCAGATCGCGTTGGTGCTCCACGTGCCGTGGGTGCTCTGATTGAGCCCCATCGTCCACAGCGTCATCCACTCCCCCGCGTCGGCGATCATCGCGGCGGCGGTCCGGATGTCGGCCTCGGTCAGGCCAGTGAGGGCCGCAACGCGCTCCGCCGGATAGTCCGCGAGGAAGGACGGCATCGCCTCCCAGCCCTCGGTGTGTTCGGCGATGAAGTCCTCGTCGATGGCACCGCTCTCGACCAGCAGATGCAGGATGCCGTTGAGCAGCGCCAGATCGGTCCCGGGCCGGATCTGCAGGAACAGGTCGGCCTTCTCGGCGGTGGTGGTGCGGCGTGGGTCGACGACGATCAGCCGGGCCCCGGCCTTCAGCCGATCGGCCATCCGCAGGAAGAGGATGGGGTGACAGTCGGCCATGTTGGAGCCGATGACGAAGAACAGGTCGGTGTGGTCGATATCGGTGTAGGACCCCGGCGGACCGTCGGCGCCGAGGGACTGCTTGTATCCGGTGCCCGCGCTGGCCATGCACAGCCGCGAGTTGGACTCCAGGTGCAGGGTGCGCAGGAATCCCTTGGCGAGTTTCGTTGCAAGGTATTGCGATTCGATCGACATCTGTCCGGACACGTACAGCGCCACCGCATCGGGGCCGTATTCGTCGATGATGGCGCGCAGCCGACGGCCCGCCTCGGCGAGCGCGTCGTCGACGTCGGCGGCCACCGGGTCGGCGTCGCGTGACGGCCGCAGCAGCGCCGTCGTCAACCGGCCGTCGGTGGCGGCCATCATCTCCGCGTGTGTCGCACCCTTGGTGCACAGCCGTCCCGCGTTGGTGGGGTGCAGTCTGTCCCCGGTGACCCGCGCGATCACCGGCGCACCCGTCGCGGGGTCGGTGCGGGTCTCCACCGAGATCCCGCAGCCGACCCCGCAATACGAGCAGGCGGTCCGGATCATGACTATCCGGCGGGCACCGGCGCGGCGGCGCGCCCGATGTGTTCCCCGCTGTGCGCCCGCTGCTCCCGCAGCCGCAGGAACACGAACCACGTGACGACGGCGCACACCACGTAGAAGCACAGGAACACCCAGAACGCGGTGGTCGCCGACTTGGCGTCGCTGACGTAGGACGCCCGCAGCACGATGTTGATGAACACCCCGCCCAGCGCGCCCACCGCGCCGGCGAATCCGATCAGCGCGCCCGACATCGCCCGCGACCAGGCGGCCTTCTCCCCGCGGTCGAGATCGTCTCGGCCCTGCGCCTTGGCCTCGAAGATCGACGGGATCATCTTGTAGGTGGACCCGTTGCCGATACCCGACAGGACGAACAGCAGCATGAAGCCGGCGACGTAACCGAGCATCTGACCGCCGGTGGGTGCGCCCGGGCGGGCGTCGTCCAGTGTGCCGGCGGCGACGAGGATGCCCGCGGCGAACATCATCGCCACGAACGTGTACAGCGTGATCTTCCCGCCGCCGATCCGGTCGGCCAGCTTGCCGCCGAACGGCCGGGCGATCGAGCCGAGCAGCGGTCCGAGGAACGCGATCTGGGCGGCGTGCAGCGACGCCTGCGCGGCGGTGTCACCGGAGGCCAGGTAGTTGATCTGCAGCACCTGGCCGAACGCGAACGAGAAACCGATGAACGAGCCGAAGGTGCCGATGTAGAGGAAGCTCATCACCCAGGAGTGCTTGTACCGCAACGCTTCCACCAGAGCACCGAGGTCGGATTTCTGGTTGCGCAGGTTGTCCATGTTCATCGCGGCTCCCAGGGCGGCCACGCTGATCGCGACGAGGTAGACGGCACAGACGATCTCGGGCCGGGTGTTACCCGCCGTCGCGATGACCAGCAGCCCGATCAGCTGGATGACGGGCACCCCGATGTTGCCGCCACCGGCGTTGAGGCCCAGCGCCCAGCCCTTGAGCCGCTGCGGGTAGAACGCATTGATGTTCGTCATCGACGAGGCGAAGTTCCCGCCACCGACGCCGGCGAACGCGGCGATCACCAGATACGTGGTGTACGACGCGGGGTTCTTCATGAAGTACAGCGCCAGCAGCGTCGGGATCAGCAGCAGCAGCGCGCTGACGATGGTCCAGTTGCGGCCGCCGAAGCGGGCGGGCGCGATCGTGTAGGGGATGCGCATGAACGCGCCGACCAGCGTCGGCATCGCGACGAGGTAGAACTTGCCCGCCGCGTCGATGCCGTAGACGTTCTGCGGCATGAACAGCACCATCACCGACCAGATCGACCACACCGAGAAGCCGACGTGCTCGGCGACGACCGACCAGATCAGATTGCGTCTGGCGATGGTCTTTCCCGGGGTCCGGCCGCCGGTGCCCTCCCACGCCTCGACGTCCTCGGGATCCCACTGCTCGATGTCGCGCGTCCGGGCTGTCCCCGATGTCTGTGTTGGCATGGCCCCAGTGAAAGCGCAGGTCATTCCCGACCCGTTGCACGTCGATGACACCGGGGAAAACTCGCCCTCACAACGCCGGAGGGCTCACCGTGAGGCACCGGCGCGTGTGATCAGGGAGATCCACGGGTGACCCCGCGGCGAAACGACCCGGAAACACGCCACTCCTAGCGTGCAATGGATGACCGACGGAAGCAGTCCCCGTTTCCTGCAAGGTGCTTTCGCGTTCGTGGGCAGTGGTTATGACGCGCCGGTGCCGATCGACGCCGCGCTGCGGTACGTGGTGCCCGCGGGCGCCACCGCACAACCGGTGTACTTCCGCGGCGGCAATGCGGCGAAGCAGATGATCAGCGTCGTCCTGCTCCGCGACGGGACGCCGATGCGCTACTTCCCGATCGCCGCGAAGGGGGCGACCCACGTGGCGCTGCGTGTGGTGGAGGATCTGCTGGCCGACACCGTGCTGGAGTTGGCCGTGGCCGCTCCGGACGGGTTGCGCGGTACGGTGATCGTCGATCTCGGCCTGGTCGAGGTCTAGGCGGTGGCGCAGCGACTCGTCGTCGTCGGCAACGGGATGGCCGGCGTGCGCGCGCTCGAGGAGATCCTCGCCCGCGGCGGCGGCGAGCAGTTCCAGATCACGGTGTTCGGCGACGAGCCCTACGGCAACTACAACCGGATCCTGTTGTCGAATGTGCTTGCCGGCTCCGATGATCCGACGCAGATCTACCTCAACGCGCTGGACTGGTACGCCGACAACGACATCGATCTGCGGGCCGGCGTGCGGGTGGTGCGGCTCGACACGTTCGCGCACCTGGTGCACGCCGACGACGGCACCACGTTGCACTACGACAAACTCATCCTGGCCACCGGCAGCCGCTCCTTCTTTCCCCCGATGGCCGGGCTGTGGGCCGACGACAAGACGCTGGCCGACGGCGTGTTCGGGTTCCGCACCCTCGACGACACCGCGGCGATGATCGCCGAGGCGCGTACCCGCAGCAAGGCGGTCGTCATCGGCGGCGGTCTGCTGGGTCTGGAGGCCGCCCGCGGCCTGCAGAACCGCGGCCTGACCGTCGACGTCGTCCACGCCGGCCCCACGCTGATGAATGCGCAACTCGACGATCCTGCGGGTTCGATCCTGCGGACGTCGGTGGAGTCGCTGGGCATCGGGGTGCACACCGACACCCGCACCACCGAGGTGATCGTCACCGACGGCCGGTTGCGCAGGATCCGCTTCTCCGACGGCTCCCAGCTGGACTGCGACATGCTGGTGATCGCGGCGGGCATCCGGCCGAACGTCGGTCTGGCCCAACGCGCCGGGCTGACCGTCGAACGCGCGATCGTCACCGACGATCACATGCGCTCGGTGGACGACGACGACGTCTACGTCGTCGGCGAGTGCGCGCAGCACCGCGGCCAGGTGTACGGACTGGTGGCACCGCTGTGGGAGCAGGCCAAAGTGCTGGCCGACCACCTCACCGGCGCGGATCTGACGTCGTCGTACCACGGGTCGCGGGTCGCGACGAAGCTGAAGGTGGCCGGCGTCGACGTCGCGTCGATGGGCGTCAAAGCGCCCGAACACCCCGACGACGAGTTCGTGCAGTACAGCGAACCCAAGCACGGTGTGTACAAGACCGTGGTGATCCGCGACGGGAAGCTGGTGGGCGCCACGCTCGTCGGCGACGTCTCGAAGGTGTCGTTCCTGACCCAGGCGTTCGACAGCGGCCTGCCGCTGCCCGACGAACGGGTGGCGCTGATGTTCGACATCGGCACCCCGGACGTCGGCGTCGGCATCGCCGAACTGGCCGACGACGCGCAGGTGTGCAACTGCAACGGCGTCTCCAAGGGCGCACTGGTCGCCTGCGTGAAGGGCGGAGAGACGTCGGTCTCGGGCGTGATGGCGAAGACCAAGGCGGGCAAGGGGTGCGGTTCCTGCAAGGAGCTGGTGTGCCAGGTCGTCGAGTGGGCGGCGGGCGGCGCGGTGACCGAGGATCCGTCGGCGTCGTGGTACGTACCCGGTGTCCCCTACGACAAGCCGACGCTGATGCGCCACATCCGCGCCCTCGGATTGCATTCGGTGTCCTCGGTGTTCGCCGCGCTGGCGCCCGACGGCCGGGAGGACGCCGGATCGAAGATGGCGCTGGCCTCGCTGCTGGAGATGATGTGGGCCGACGAGTTCGTCGACGAGCGCGACGCCCGGTTCGTCAACGACCGGGTGCACGCCAACATCCAGCGCGACGGCACCTTCTCGGTGGTGCCGCAGATGAAGGGCGGGGTGACCAGCGCCGCGCAGTTGCGCCGGATCGCCGATGTCGCGGAGAAGTACGACATCCCGATGATCAAGTGCACCGGCGGGCAGCGCATCGACCTGCTCGGCGTGCGCAAAGAGGACCTGCCCGCGGTGTGGGCGGATCTGGACATGCCCTCGGGCTACGCCTACGGCAAGAGCTTCCGAACGGTGAAAACCTGTGTGGGCAGCGACTTCTGCCGCTACGGCGTCGGCGATTCCACGGCCCTGGGCATCGCGATCGAGGAGCGCTACCAGGGGTTGGCCAGCCCCGCGAAGATGAAGCTGGCCGTCACCGGGTGTCCGCGCAACTGTGCCGAGGCGTTGTGCAAGGACCTCGGCGTCGTGGCGGTCGACGGCGGCCGCTGGGAGATCTACGTCGGCGGCGCGGCGGGCGCGCACATCCGTAAGGGTGATCTGCTGGCGACGGTCGATTCGCCCGCGGAGGTGATCGCGCTGACCGGCCGGTTCCTGCAGTACTACCGCGAGAGCGCGAATTGGCTGGAGCGAACGTACACATGGGTGCCACGGGTCGGGATCGAGCACCTGCGTGCGGTGCTGGTCGACGACCCGGAGGAGGACTTCCTGCGCGGGCTGGACGAGCGGATGCAGAAATCGGTGGACGCGTACCGGGACCCGTGGCGCGACGGCGCCGACCCGCAGACCGCGGGGCAGTTCCGGTCGTCGTTGCCGCTGCTGCCGCTTCCCCGGGTGCCGGTGCGATGAATACCGGGGTGAGCATCGACGTCGGCCGGCTCGACGAGATTCCGGTCGGTGAGGGCCGCACCTTCGCCGTCGACGGGCGCCAGGTCGCGGTGTTCCGGCTGCGCGACGGATCCCTGCGAGCACTCGACGCGATCTGCCCGCACCGGGGCGGACCGCTGGCTGACGGCCTGGCCGACGACTGCGTGGTGGTGTGCCCGCTGCACGGTCACACGTTCGACATGGTCTCGGGCACTGAGGTATCGGGCACTGAGGCATCGGGCGCCGGCCTGTCGGTGCGCAGCTATCCGGTCGAGGTGGTCGACGGGACGATCCGCGTCACGCTGCAGCGCGTTACCACAGAGGTCTGACACGAATCGCATTGCGGGACTGACTTGTCCACAGTGTGGCCGCTATCCACAGGTCGCCGCGGATGCCCTGGCGGGGTGCCTCCGTACGCGGATAGATTCGATCGTATGTTCGATCGTCTCGTCAGCGGCACCAACACCCCTGGTGAACGGGTCCGTGCGTACGCGCGGGTCGAGAACGCCGCCTGCGCGGCGCGATTGTCGGCGATGGCCGATCTACTCGAACAGGCCTACGCCGCGTCGGGGTCGGCCGAACGGGAGCAGTGGCGTTGTGACAACTGGTCCTCGGTGTGTGCGCAGATCGGTGCGGCGCAGACACTCACCAGCGGAATGGTCAACGCGCTGCTGACCAATGCGGTCATCCTGCGGGATCGGCTCCCCAAGGTCTGCGCGGTTTTCGCCGAGGGACTGATCACCTATCTGCTGGTACGCACCATCTGCCAACGGACCGCGCTGCTGCAGGACCCTGCGGCGCTGCGGGCGATCGACGCCGAACTGGCTGCGCAACTGCGGAATTGGGGTGCGAAGTCGCTGAGTCAGACCGACGCCGACATCGACGCCCTGGTGCTGCGCCACGACCCGTATGCGGTGCGCCGAGCCGAGGAGGCGGTGCACACGACGGGAGTCACGGTGCACACCGACGGCGCCACCGGAGTGGCTCATGTGGACGCGACCGTCAATGCCACTGACGGTGCGGCCTTCGACCGACGGGCCACCATGCTGGCCCGCACGGTGTGCGACCGTGATCCGCGCACACTGGATCAGCGCCGAGCAGCAGCGTTGGGAGCGATGGGCTTCGGCTGGGACCGGTTGCCCTGCATGTGTGAGGAACCCGATTGCGACGCCGCCGCCAGACCTGCTGTCGGCGGGGTCGTCATCCACGTCATCGCCCGCCAGGACGTCCTCGGCGACGCGGGCAACCGCGCGACAGAGGACCCGACACCGGACCCGGACCCCGGAGCGGGACCGCAGACCCCTCCCGAGCCTGAGCGCGCTCCCGAACCCGAGCCTGAGGCCGAGACGCCGACACCGGCGCCACGGACAGGCGACCTCACCGCTCAGCGTCGCGCTCTGGCAGGTACATCGCCGAGGCGGTTGTCGAAACCGTTGCGCGAGTACACCCTCACGCAGCTCATCACCGAGCTGAACGCAGATCCCGGCGAGTTCAGTCCCGCTTCGCCGGGAATCGTCATCGGCGGTCCGGTACTGCCCGCGGCCGTCGTCGCCCAGCTCGCGCTATCCGCCACCGTCAAGACGCTGGTCCATCCGGGCCAGGCTCCACCGGAACCGCGCTACCGACCCTCGCGAGCGCTGGCCGACTTCGTGCGTGCCCGGGATCTGACCTGCCGTCACCCCGGCTGTACCCGGCCGATCGACGACCTCGACCACACGATCCCGTATCCCTGGGGACCGACGTGTGCATCGAACCTGGCGGGATACTGCCGTCAGCATCACCTCGTCAAGACGTTCTGGCCGGGCTGGTCTACGGTGCAGTATCCCGACGGAGCGATCGTGTTCACCGACCCTGATGGCCAGACCTCGACGAGCTACCCCGGCAGCCGAGCGCTGTTCCCCGAACTGTCCGAACCCACCGCACCCGTCCCGGTGTGCGGTACCCCACCTCCGAAGCACAGCGCCGGGCTCACCATGCCGAGACGGCGGATCACCCGCGCAGAGGCGCGTCGACAACGCATCGATGCCGAGCGACAACGCAACGCGCCCTGGGTGAAACAGTATCTGCGCGACTCGATTCCACCATTCTGACCGTCACTCCTGCGGCTTGACCGCCAGCACCGGCTTGGGGCACTCAAGGATCAGCTTCTGCGCGACGCTGCCCAGCAACAGCTTGCCGACCGGGTTACGGTGCCGGATGCCGACCACCAGCAGCTGGGCGTCGTCGCGATTCATCGCGACGAGCAGTTCGTCGGCCGCGTCGACCCCGACCGGCTGCACCAGCTCGTAGGACACCCCGCACTCGGCGAGCCGGGCTTCGACGTCGTGCACCTCGTCCTGGCCGGCGAACCTGGCATCCACGTACGCCTCACCCGAGGTCGCGTTGAGGACGTACAGGTCTGTGCCGCGCAGCTTCGCCTCGGCGATGCCGTGCTCGAGGGCGGCGTGGCCGACCCGGTCTGCGGTGTACCCGATCACGATCACAGCTGACCCGCCTTCTCCCGCTGATCCTTATCGTCCTCGACCACCAGCAAGGTCTCCTCGCTGCGGTGCATCAGCCGCAGCACCAGCGGTGCGAGCAGCAGCAGCGCCATCAGCACATAGGTGACGATCGCGACGGGCTCGGTGAACAGGCTGCCCCACTCACCGCCGCCGAGCTGCAGGCTCTGCCGGAGTTGTCGTTCGATGCGCGGACCGAGGATCACGCCGATGATCAGCGGCAGCACCGGTAACCCGAAGCGCCGCATCATCAGTCCCATCAGTCCGAACACCAGCAGCAGCACCAGGTCCAGCGGCTGCAGGTTCACCGCGAACGCACCGAGCGTGGCGAAGAACAGGATGCCGGCGTACAGGTAGGGACGCGGGGTGCGGAGCAGCTTGGCCCAGAGCGGCGCGAGCGGCAGGTTCAGCACCAGCAGCAGGAAGTTGCCGATGAACAGGCTCGCGATCAGCGTCCAGATCAGCAGCGGCTCCTTCTCGAACAGCGTCGGGCCGGGCTGGATGCCGTAGGAGACGAACGCGGTCAGGATCACCGCGGCGGTGGCGTTGGTCGGCAACCCCAGCGACAGCATCGGCACCAAGGTGCCTGCCGCAGAGGCGTTGTTGGCCGCCTCCGGACCGGCGACACCCTCGATCGCGCCCTTGCCGAACTCTTCGGGGTGCTTGGACAGCTTCTTCTCGGTGATGTAGCTCAGGAACGTCGGCAGCTCGGCGCCGCCGGCCGGCAACGCGCCGAACGGGAAACCGAACGCGGTGCCGCGCAGCCACGGCTTCCATGACCGGCCCCAGTCCTGCTTGCTCATCCACGGCCGACCCACCGGGATGACGTCGGCCGGACGCCGGCGCAGGTGGGCGGCCACCCACAGCGCCTCGCCGACGGCGAAGACGGCGACCGCGATCACGACGATGTCGATGCCGTCGGACAGCAGCGGGATGCCGAACGTGGCGCGGGGCTGACCGGTCAGCGAGTCGATGCCGACGATGCCGATCGCCAGGCCCAGCAGCAGCGAGATCAGGCCGCGCATCTTCGACGAGCCGAGCACCGCGGTGACCGCGACGAGCGCGAACAGCATGATCGCGAGGTAGGAGGGGGCGCCGAGCGTGACGGCGAACCGGGAGATCGCCGGCGCGAACGCGGCCAGCAGCGCGGTGCCGATCGCCCCGGCGACGAACGACCCGATGGCTGCCGTGGCGAGCGCCTGCGCGGCCCGGCCTGCCTTGGCCATCTTGTTGCCCTCGATCGCGGTGATCACCGACGAGGACTCGCCGGGGGTGTTCAGCAGGATCGAGGTGGTCGACCCGCCGTACATGCCGCCGTAGAAGATGCCGGCGAACATGATGAATGCCGCACTGGGACTGACGTTGTAGGTGATCGGCAGCAGCAGCGCCACCGTCATCGCCGGGCCGATGCCGGGCAGCACCCCGACCGCGGTGCCCAGCAGCACACCGATGACGGCGTAGAGCAGATTCATCGGAGTGGCGGCCTCGGCGAAGCCCTGGAGCAGCCAGTTGACGTTGTCCATTTACAGGATCCCATCCAGAATGCCTGCGGGCAGCGGGATTCCGAGCCCGGAGTAGAACGCGTAGAACGTGCCGACCGCGAGCACCACGCCGATCGCGATGTTGCGGACGTAGTGCCGGCTGCCCAGCACCGTGGCGCAGCCGGCGAAGAACAGGGCGCCGGCGATCGCCCAGCCGAGCGGCTCGACGAGCACGATCAGCAGCACGAACAGCCCGACGAGCAGGCCGACGGTGCGCCAGTCACTGGGCATGTCGGGGTCGATGTCCTCCCCCGCGTCGGCCTCGCCGCGCAGACCGCGCGGAATCGCCACGGCCAGCACCACCGCCATCGCGAGAAGTCCGACGCCGATCGCGATCGGGAACAGCCGGGGCCCCACGGGATCCACCTCGGCGTAGCCGCCGGGCATCGAGACGCCGTCGTAGATCAGGAAGCCGCCGACGACCACCATCACCGCGCAGACGATGTACTGGGCCCAGTCCGGACGGATCTCGGTGCCCTGCTGGGTGTTCGGGACGTCGGTCATACCAGCCCCAGATCCGTCAGCGTCGTCTCCACGCGCCGGTCCTGTTCGTTGAGGAACTCCTCGAACGGTTGACCGGTCATGAACGCGTCGCTCCAGCCGTTCTTCACCAGCGCCTCCTTCCACGCATCCGTGCCGTGCAGTTCCTCGAGCACCTTGACCATCGCGGCCCGGTCCTCGTCTGAAATCCCCGGCGGCGCAAGCACTCCGCGCCAGTTGGTGAAGGTCAGGTCGATGCCGGCCTCCTTCAGCGTCGGTGCGTCGACCCCTTCGACGCGCTTGTCGCCCGAGACGGCGAGCACCCGCACCTGGCCCGACTCGATCTGGTCGACGTACTCGCCGAGCCCGGAGGTGCCCGCGGCGATCTTGTTGCCCAGCAGCGCGGTCAGCAGATCGCCGCCGCCGTCGTAGGACACGAAGTTGACCTTCGTCGGGTCGACGCCGACCGCCTTGGCCGTCTCCATCGGGAACAGGTGGTCAGGTCCGCCGGGGCTGGATCCGCCGCCGAGGGTGACCTTGGCCGGGTCGGCCTTCCAGGCGGCCACGAAGTCGCCGACCGTCTTGAACGGCGAGTCGGCCGGCACCAGGATGCCTTCCTGCTCCTCGACCATCTTGGCCAACGCGGTGGCGTCGGAGGCGCGGGCCTTGGAGCCGTTGGTGAAGGTCGCCCCGACCACGCCCAGACCCATCATCATCATCAGGTCGCCGTTGCCCTTCTCGTTCATCAGACGCGCCATGGCGACCGTGCCGCCGGCACCGATGACGTTGAAGACCTCGACGCGGCCGGTGATCTTGTCGTCTTCCATGATCTTGACCGCGGTGCGGGCGGTCAGGTCATAGCCGCCGCCCGGGCTGTTGGGCACCATCATGCGCAGACGGTGCAGACCGGTGTCCTCGCCGCGGGTCACCCCGCACGCCGAGAGGAGCAGCGCGGCGATCACGGCGACGACCAGACCGATGCTCGGTCTGCGGCGGCCGGATGTGAACATGTCGTCCCCAATCACTTGTGATGCTCAGCAATACTGGACCCCGGTAGTGACTCAGGTCACCCATAAGAACGCAAAGGAAGTATTGGTCATTAAGAACATCCCGCTGCTCCGCAGTCTGGCCGCGCAGTTCCTGGCGTTCCAGCTGATGGTCGTGGCGGTGGTGCTCGTCGCGGTCGCCGCCGTGTCGGTGGCGCAGTCCACGAGCGAGTTTCGCGAGGCGCGCGGCGCGCGGATGATCGCCGTTGCGGAGAACATGGCCTCCACCCCGATCGTGCGGGACCGGATCGAACAGGTGCCGGCCGATCCGTTCCTCGGCCGTGTGCTCGCACCGGAGGTCGACCGTGCGGTGGCGCTCTCGGGTGCGAGCCTGGCCGAGATCCTAGCCCCGGACGGCACCGTGCGGGTGTCCTCGGACCCGTCGCGTCTCGGGACGCGGGTCGACCTGGGGCCGAGCCGGGCCGACGAGGGCCGTGCCTGGTTCGGCGACGCCGACATCGACGGCACGCACAGCCTGGTGGGTCAGGTCCCGATCCTGTCCACCGACGGCGACGTGCTGGCCGTCGCATCGGTCAGCGAGGGGTACCCGTCGGTGTGGGCGCTGCTCTCCGGAGCCGGTGAGCGGCTGCTGATCTATCTGGGACTCGGCGCCGCGCTCGGGCTGCTGGCCTCCTATCTGCTGTCGCGCCGGATCAAGCGGCACACCCGCGGCCTGGAGGTCGCCGAGATCGCCGGCCTGGCCGATCACCGGGAAGCGTTGCTGCACAGCATTCGCGAGGGCGTGATCGCGGTGAACAACGACGGTGAGATCACGGTGCTCAACGACAGCGCTCAGGAGTTGCTCGGGGTGGGCGCCGACGCGGTCGGCCGACGGGTGGACACGGTGGGCATCGATCCTTCGGTGGCCGCGCTGCTGCTGCCCGGTGAGGCCGGCCGTTCCGATAAGCCCGCAGAGGACACCGTGATCGCCACCGCAACAAGGGTTTTGGCCCTGAGCCGCCGCGCGGCCACCAGCGGCGGCCAGCGGATCGGCACGGTGACCACGATGCGCGACAGCACCGAACTGGCGGCGCTGCAGGGGCAGTTGTCGTCACACAAGAGTGTGACCGACACGCTGCGCGCGCAGACCCACGAATTCGCCAACCAACTGCACACCATCTCCGGGCTGGTGCAGCTCGGAGAGTACGATGCGGTGCGTGATCTGGTGGGCACGTTGACACGTCGCCGCGCCGAGATCAGTGACGCGGTGACACAACGGATCTCCGATCCCGCGGTGGCGGCTCTGCTGATCGCCAAGACCTCGCTGGCCGCCGAGAGCGGGGTGGCGCTGGCCCTGGCGCCCGAATCACACCTGGCCCCCCTCGATCCGGCGCTGGCCACCGACGTGATCACCCTGCTGGGCAACCTCATCGACAACGCGGTGGACGTGTCGGTCGGATCCGACCGCCGGCACGTCGAGGTGGCGATCGACGACAGTGGCGGCCTGCTCATCGAGGTGCGCGACTCCGGACCGGGCGTGCCGGAGCATCTGCGCGAGACGATCTTCGCGCGCGGTGTGACCTCCAAGTCCGACGTTCCCGGTGGCCGGGGCATCGGCCTGGCGCTGGTCCGTCTGGTCACTGCGCAGCACGGCGGCACCGTGGCAGTCGACGACATCCCCGACGGCGGAGCGCGATTCACCGTCCGGCTACTGGGGGCGCGGACCCATGCGTGACGTGCTCGTCGTCGACGACGACTTCATGGTCGCCGAGATCCACCGCCGCTTCGTCGACCGGGTGGACGGGTTCCGGACGATCGGGGTGGCCCGCACGGCGGGCGAGGCGCTGCGCGCGGCCCAGGAGCTGCGTCCCGATCTCATTCTGCTCGACGTGTACCTGCCGGACATGACCGGTCTGGAGGTGTTGCAGCGGTTGCGGTCTGACGGAGACGGCGTGGGGGTCATCATGATCACCGCGGCCCGCGAACTCGACACCGTCAGCGGCGCGCTCGACGGCGGTGCGGCCGACTACCTGATCAAACCGTTCGAGTTCGACCAGCTGCAGGCCAAGCTCGCCGCCTTCGCGGCCCGCGCCGATGCACTCGAATCCGCCGGCGGCGTGGACCAGTCGCTGATCGACTCCCTGTTCGGTGGTCCGTCGGTGGCGCCGCCGAAAGTGCTGCCGAAGGGGCTGGGCGCCGAGACCGGTGAGCTGGTGCTCGCCGCCGTCCGCCAAGCCGGTGAGGTCTCGGCCGCGGAATGCGCCGACCTGGTGGGGATCTCGCGGGTCAGCGCCCGACGCTATCTCGAGCACTACCTGAGCACCGGGACGGTCGAGCTGCGGCTGCAGTACGGCGTGGGTCGTCCGGAGCGCCGGTACCGCATGGTGGGCTGACCGGATGCCGCGAGGACCTGTGCCGCCGGAAGAGAGGTCCGAGGTCACTAGAGAGCGTGCCCGTGGTGACGTGAGGTGAGGGTATGACAGAGATGCAGTCGATCGGCTCCCTCACCGTCTCCACGGTCACCGGCGGGCCGGTGGCCCGGGTGTCCGCCGAGGCCACCGTCGCCGACGCCGCGCAGGCCCTGGTCGCCCACGACGTCGGAATGGTCGTGGTCGGCGACGGGGAGATCCCGTCGGCGGTGCTCAGCGAGCGGGACGTCGTGCGAGTCGTCGCTGCCGGGCGCGACCCCGCCGACGTGGCGGCCGTGGAGGTGGCCAGCGCCAAGCTCGTCTGGGCCAGCGCCGACGACACCGTCGACGAGGTGGCCGAGCAGATGATGGAGCACTACATCCGGCACGTGCTGGTGGAGCAGGACGGCGCGCTGGTCGGCGTGGTCTCGGCCCGCGACCTGCTCGGGGTCTATACGGCGGGCGCCGTCGACGACCAGCAGTAGCGGCATCAGCAGGAATGCAGTACCGCACCACTGATGTGCGGCCGCGCCCGGTGGTCGAGGGTTGACTTCGTCGAACTCAGCACCGACGGCGGGATGCATCATGACCAACGCGATCGACACCGAACTGCCGACCATCGCCTATGACCACGCCGAAAGCCCTGCCGAAGCGCACCGCCTGATCGGCGAGGCGCTTCGGCAGGGCCCCCTCGCGCTGGGTCCGCACGGACCCGAGGTCCTGACCTACGACCTGGTGCGGACCGTGCTGCGCGACGACCGGTTCGCCATGCCCAAGGGGGTCACGCTGGCGACGCAGGGCATCACCTCGGGCGAGCTGTGGGACATCGTGCTCAGCGGGCTGCTCAGCCTCGACGGCGCCGATCACCACCGCCAGCGCAAGCTGGTGTCGAAGGCCTTCACGCCGCGGGCCGCCGGGCGCCTGCGCACCACCTGTGCCGACATCATCGCCGAACTGGTGTACGCCGTCTGCGCCGCGGGCCGGTGCGACGTGGTGGCCGACATCGCCCGGCGCTACCCGGTTCCCGTCATCTGCGAACTGCTCGGCACCCCACGCGCCGACTGGAATCGGTTGTCGCAGTGGGCCGATGACATCTTCAAGCTGTTCGACTGGAACGTCGTGGAGGACGAGGCCGACATCGTGCGCGCCTGGCGGGCGCTCGAGTCCTACCTCGACGCCATGGTGGCCGAGCGCCATGACCAGCTCACCGACGACCTGCTGTCGGACATGATGCGGGCCGAGGACGAGGGCGACCGGCTCCGCCACGAGGAGCTGCTCACCCTCGCCGCGACGCTGTTGATGGCGGGCACCGACACCACCCGCAATCAGCTGGCGGCAGCGGTCGACGTGTTCTGCGACCACCCCGACCAGTGGGCGCTGCTGGGCCGCCATCCCGAGCTGGGCCCGCAGGCGGTCGAGGAGGTCATGAGGTTCTCCCCGGTGATCTTCGGCTCGTTCCGCACCGCCCTCGTGGACGTCGAACTGGCCGGTCACACGGTGCCCGCCGGGACGATGGTGGTCGTCAACACCGCGGCGGCCAACCGGGATCCGGCGGTCTACCCGGACCCGGACCGCTTCGACATCACCCGCGGCGGCGCCGCTCCGATGCTGACCTTCGGGGGCGGAGTGCACTACTGCCTGGGCGCCCACCTCGCCCGCATCGAACTCACCGAGGCGCTGACGACGATGGCGCGACGGATGCCCTCGATACACCGCGAACGTCCTGCGGTGTGGAAGAGCCTCACCGGGATCAGCGGACCGGCGACGCTGCCGGTCGTCTTCGAGTCCGGGTACTGACCCGATCGGAGATCCACGCCGTCCGCCGGCTGTCGCTATGTTCGACATCCGGTGGGAGGAGAGCACGCGCCCGGGACTGACGATCGGCGAATTCGCCACGATGACGCACCTCAGCGGGCGCACCCTGCGCCGCTACCACGAGTCCAGGCTGCTGGAACCCGCCTGGACCCGAGGTGGAGACCATCCTGGCCGCCGACGACCCCCGGCAACGCGCCGACGTGATCGCCGGTCACCTGCGCCGGCTGGAAGCCGAGATCGACCGCACCCGCGCCGCCGTGGTCTCGCTGCAGCGCCTGCTCCATCCCGACCCCGCCGACCTCGAGGTCGAGCTGCGGTCGGTGCCGGCGCGCACCGTCGCCGCCGTCACAGGTGTTGTCGAACAACAGAATTCGCTGCCCTGGTACGACGCGGCGATGGCCGAACTGGACGCCGCCTTCCCCCCGCAGGAGCGCACCGGCGCTGCGGGCGGCTGCTATGACAACGCACTGTTCACCCACGGCGCGGGCAGGTTCACCGTCTTCCGCCCGGTGCGCGCACCGCGGGCGTCCGGCCGGATCGAGGTCGTCGACCTGCCCGAGGTGGACCTCGCGGTCACCGTGCACGCCGGCAATCACGACGACATCGACGTCACCTACGGCCGCCTCGGCGCGTGGGTGGTGGAACACGCGCTGGCCGTGGACGGGCCGATCCACGAGACGTATCTGGTGAGTCCGCGCGACACCCCCGAGGCGGCCGACTGGCGCACCGAGATCGGCTGGCCGGTCTTCCGGGTGGCACCGGCCTGATGCGACACCGCCGCCGGCGGCGGCGATAATGGCGGCCGTGGCACCCACGGTCCTCTTCCTGCGCAACGAACACATGGCGACCGAAGCCCTGCTCGGTGAGGCCTTCGCCGACCACGGCTTCGAGGTCGAGGCCTTCGAGGTGGTTCCCCCCGCCCGGGTGGACTCCCCCGCGCTCGACGTGACCTTTCCCGACCCCGCCGGCTACGACGTGATCGTGCCGCTGGGCGCCCGGTGGCCGGTGTACGACCCCGCACTGCGGGACACCTGGGTGGGCGCCGAGATGGCGCTGCTGCGCGACGCCGCCGACGCGGGGGTCGCATTGCTGGGCGTGTGCTTCGGCGGCCAACTGCTCGCGCAGACCTTCGGCGGCACCGTGGCACGTTCCCCGCGGCCCGAGATCGGCTGGTACGACGTGATGAGCGAGCGACCCGAGATCGTCCCGGCCGGCCCGTGGTTCCAGTGGCATTTCGACCGCTGGACGCTTCCGCCCGGCGCCACCGAACTGGCCAGAACACCGAACGCGTCGCAGGCGTTCGTGCTCGGCAGAACGATGGGGCTGCAGTTCCACCCCGAGATCGACGCCGACCTGCTCAAGGGCTGGCTGGCCGACGACCGCGACGGCGATGTCGCGGCCGCCGGCCTGGATCACGACCAGTTATTGAGCCGCACAACAGAACTCGCCGACGACGTCAGTACCCGGATCCGGGCGCTGGTCGCCGGGTTCCTCAAACACGTCGCGGGTCACTCCTTGCCGAGCTGATGGGCCAGGGCGTCGGCGACCTGCGGCGCACGGAACGGGTGGCCGACGGCCAGCAGCTTCGCCGGCACCACCCGCTGGCTGGCTTCGGCGAGCTCGCGCGCACCCTGCGCGCCGAGCAGCACCCGCGGACCTAGTGACGGCACCGGCAGCAGCGCGGGCCGATGCAGCACGCGCGCAAGCTCTTTGGTGTACTCGGCGTTGCGCACCGGTTCCGGACCGACGGCGTTGACCGGTCCGCTGAGGCGGTCGTCGTAGAGGGCCCGGTGGTAGATGTCGAGCAGATCGTCGAGCCCGATCCACGACAGCCACTGCCGGCCGTCGCCGACGCGGCCACCCAGACCGGCGGCGAACAGCGGCCGCAGCAGCCGCAAGGTGCCTCCCGCCGCGGCCTGCACGATCCCGGTGCGCACCAACACCACCCGCAGGCCGGCATCGGAGGCGGGTGTGGTGGCCGCCTCCCAGTCGGTGACCACATCGGCGAGGAAGCCGTCGCCACGCGAACCGTCCTCGGTGAGTTGCACGTCACCCCGGTCGAACCCGTAGTACCCGATCGCCGAGGCACTGACGAAGGTCTTCGGACCGTCGGGTGTGCCGGCCGCCGCGGCCGCCAGCAGCCGGGTCGGCTCGATGCGACTGTCGCGGATGGCTGTTCGATGGCTGTCGGTGAATCGGCCGGCGATCGACTCCCCCGCCAGATGGACGACGGCGTCGACGCCCGCCAGCAGGTCGGCGGCAGGAGCGTGCGGATCCCAGCGTCGCTCGTCCTCACCGACCGGATCGTGGCGCACCAACCGGATCACCCGGTGCCCACCGGTGGTGAGGAACGCGCTCAGCGCCGAGCCGACCAGACCCGAGGCGCCGGTCATCGCGACGACCAACGGGCGGGCGCCGGCCTCGGCAGCGCGGCGGTGCGCGGCGAGGTCACCGATCAGCTGCCGATGCCGGTAGGCGAACATCGGCCGCAGCAGCGCCGCGGGCACCACCGCCTCGACGCGGTCGTTGATGGTGGTCCCGCTGCCGTGTTCGGTGAACGTGTGGGTGTGCCGCCACTCGCCGACCAGGCGCGGCGGCCACGACGTCGGCCCCTGCGAGGACAGCACGTCGACGAAGCGGTGACCCGGCTCGTACTCCTCCGGCACATGCCGCGCCACCCAGCGCAGACCGCCCGGCAGGCCGAGGATCGCCACGCCGTCGGCCAGCGACCTGGCCTCCTCGAGCACCGTCATCGGTTGGAACGGCGGGACGAGGCGACGCATCGCGCCGGGGCGCGTGTGCCAGTCCCACACGTCGCGCAGCGGGTGGTCGACGACACTGTCGTATTCGATGCCCATGATCCTCCGTGCTCTCGTCGGTCGAACAGTCATTCGTCACCACGGACGTGCCGGATTGGCCGACTCGGCTGCGGCTGACGGCGTTATCGAGTGATACTGCCGACACACCCCGGACACCACCACGACCGCCATGACTCGAACCACGCGCACGTTCCGCGACCGCCGCGAGGCAGGCCGGGTCCTGGCGCGTGATCTGGCCGACTATCGGGACCGCACCGATGTGCTGGTGCTCGGGCTGGCGCGGGGCGGGCTGCCGGTCGCGCGGGAGGTGGCGGCGTTTCTGCGCGCACCGCTGGACGTGTGCCTGGTCCGCAAGCTCGGGGTGCCGCAGTGGCCCGAACTCGCGATGGGCGCGGTCGCCACCGGCGGCGGTGTGGTGCTCAACGACGACCTGCTGCGCAGCCTGGACCTCACCGACGACCAGGTGCGCGAGGTGCTGGACCGGGAGACGGTCGAACTGCATCGCCGGGAAGGCGCGTACCGGCCCGGCCGGGATCCGCTCGAGCTCACGGGGCGCACGGTGATCCTCGTCGACGACGGGATCGCGACCGGCGCGAGCATGATCGCCGCGGTGCGTTCGGTCCGGCAGGCGGGGGCCGCGCGGGTCGTCGTGGGGGCGCCAGTGGGTCCGGCCTCGGTGTGCCGGACGCTGCGGTCCGAGGCCGACGACGTGGTGTGCTCGAGGACGCCCGCGAACTTCCACGCGGTCGGTCAGGTGTACGGGGACTTCCATCAGATCGGCGACGACGAGGTGCGCGAGACCCTGGACAGTCCGCTCGACGTCAACGAATCGGACTGAGAGACAGAGCTTTTCAGCCCCGGGGTGGATCCTCGTCGACACGCTCCGCCGCGACCGGGGCTTCGTCGTCATAGTCGGCGGCCACCGGCGCCTCGTCCGGGTAGTCCTCGACGTGATCGTCGGCGTCGGTGGCGGCGTCCTCGCGGTCTTCGGCGGCTTCACCGGCGTCGCTCTTGTTCCGATCGCGCAGCGCGTCGACGATCAGCAGCACCACGCCGATCACGCTGGCGGCGATGCACACCCAGGCGATCAACTCATTGCTCGTCACCACGGCCATCACCAGGGCGGCGAGGCCGATGACGGCGAGGACGAGCGCGACGATCAGCATGGGCTCACCGGACTAGTTGTTGCCCCGGTTGAACTGGTTGAACCCGCCGTCGTTGTTCGCGCCGGAGTCCACCGGCGCGGCGGACCCGCGCTGGCCGAGTTCTTCGAGCTGAGATTCCAGGTAGGTCTTCAGGCGGGTGCGGTATTCGCGTTCGAAGGTGCGCAGCTGCTCGAGGCGGCCTTCCAGCACCGTGCGCTGCTGGTTGATGGTGCCCATGATCTCGGAGTGCTTGCGCTCGGCGTCGGCCTGCAGGGCGTCGGCCTTCTCCTGCGCCTGCCGCAGCTGTGCCTCCGAGCGGCTCTGCGCGTCGGCGAGCATGGCGTCGGCCCGCTGGCGGGCGTCGGCGACGGTGGCCTCGGCGGTCTGCCGGGCCTCGGTGACCATGGCGTCGGCCTGGGCCCGGGCGTCGGAGAGCATCTTCTCGGACTCGGCCTTGGCGCCGTTGGTCAGCCGGTCGGCGGTGTCCTGCGCCAGGCTGAGCACCTTGGCGGCGCGCAGGTGCTGGTCCTCGGGGGCGGGCGCGGACTGCTGCGCGGCGGGCGCCTCGTAGACGGGCTGCGGCGTCGGGGCCGGTGCCGGCTCCGGTTCGGGCTCGTACACCGGAAGGGTCTGCGTCGGCTGGGCGGCACCGCCACCCGACCGCGCCGAGGCGAGTTCGGAGTCCAGCTCGGCGACGCGCTGCCGGAGGTCGGTGTTCTCCTCGATCAGACGGGTCAGCTCGTTCTCGACGAGGTCGAGGAAGGCGTCGACCTCGTCCTCGTTGTAGCCGCGTTTGCCGATGGGTGGCTTACTGAACGCAACGTTGTGCACGTCGGCGGGAGTGAGCGGCATTGTCTGCCCCCTTGAGTCTGGATCGTCGAACGATCTCACAGTGTAAAGCCTGGCTTGAAGGTAACTGGCGTCCATCCTGTCACACCAGACCCTACGGTTGCAGTCGAGGGCGATAAATAAGATCGAAACTCAACAATCGCCCGCGGCCGGGCGTCACCGCGGTGCGCTCGGCCGCACCGGTCGCAGCGCTCAAAAGCGCAGTTCGCAGCCCTGTCTCAGGCCGCGGCTCCGAAGGCCAACTGCATGCCGATGAACGCGACGAGCAGCAGCACCATGATCGACAGATCGAACCGCACGGCTCCGATCGTCAGTTGCGGAATGATGCGCCGCAACAGTCTCACGGGCGGGTCCGTCAGCGTCATGATGACCTCGAGCACCACCACGGTCGCGCCTCGCGGATGCCAGTCCCGGCTGAACGAGCGGATGAACTCGACGACGACCCGGGCGATCAGCAGGAGCCAGAACACGAACAGCGCGAAACCCAGGATTTCGAAGAACAGCCCCAACGGAAGGTGACCTCACTCCAGGCGATGTGACGGGGATGCCGGCCGCGATATCGGTCGGCGCCGCCAGCCTACCCGTGCCGGGGGACGTGCGACTCCGGCGGCGTTTCTGCTCCGCCGCTACTGGTAGGCGTAGAAGCCGGCCTCGGCGATCCGGCGGCGCTGCTCGGCGGTGACGTCGACATCGGCGGGCGAGAGCAGGAAGACCTTGGTCGCCACCTTGTCGAAGGAGCCGCGCAGGGCGAATGCCAGCCCGGCCGCGAAATCGACCAACCGCTTGGCGTCGGCGTTGTCCATGGAGACCAGGTCCATGATGACCGGCGTGCCGTCGCGGAACCGCTCTCCGATGGTGCGGGCTTCGCTGTAGTCCTTGGGCCGCAGCGTGGTGATCTTGGCCAGCGGGCTGCCGGCTTCGAAGAGCTCGGCCATGCAGCGCGGATCCATCGCCAGCGCGCCCCGGGTCGAGCCGCGCATCGCGCCGAAACGCGGTGGGGTGCGGTCGAATTCGCGCGGCGAGCGCATCCGGGGCTCGAACCGGCCGTCATCGAAACCGCCCGGCAACCCACCGCGGTAGGCGGCGGGCTCGTCGTAGTCGCGGCGACGGGCCTCGGGCAGGTCGTCGTAGCCGCGGGTGTACCCCTCGTCCTCGAACCGGTCCTCGCGGGTCCGACGGTAGCCGCGGGCCGGGCCGCGCTCGTCGTCCTCGTAGTAGTCGTCCTCGTAATCATCCATCGGGGCCATACCGAAGTAGGCCTTGACCTTGTGCAGTGTGCTCATTGTGAGGACCCCTCGTGCGGTGATGACCTGTGGCCGGATTCCGGTGAGTCGGAAGACTCTGTTGTCTGTGATGAAGGTGTGACTCATGTGACTTCTGGAGGTGACGTTAGCGGTCGTGCGCCCAACAGCGCGGTACCGACACGCACACAAGTGGATCCGTGTCGCACCGCCGCTTCGAGGTCGCCCGACATGCCCGCCGACAGCTCCAGCCGCTGCGGATACCGCTCCTGCACCCGGTGGTGCTCCTCGGCCAGCCGCGCGAACGCGGTATCGGGGTCGGCGCCCAGCGGCGGGATGGCCATCAGCCCGACGAAGGTCAGCCCGGTGGCCTCGTCGATCGCGGCGCACAGGTCGTCGATGCGCGCGGTCGCGGCCACGTCGACCCCGCCGCGACTCTCGTCACCGTCGAGACTCACCTGCAGGAACACCCGCAGCGGCTCGGGGCGGGCCTCGCGCTCGAGCGCGTCGGCGGCCGACCGATCCAGCGCCGCGACGACCTTGGCGTTGTCGACGGAGTGTGCGGCGTAGGCCCATTCGCCGATGGAGCGCGCCTTGTTGCGCTGGATGCGCCCGATCATGTGCCAGCGAATCCCCGCGCTTTCGACGTCGGTAAATCCGGTGCGCAGCTCCTCGATCTTGCGCGTCGCCTCCTGATCGCGGGACTCGCCGAACGACCGGCACCCCAGCCGGCGCAGCACCGCCACGTCGGAGGCGGGGAAGAACTTGGTGACCGGCAACAACTCGATGGTCCCGACGTCGCGGCCCGCCGCGTCGGCTGCCCGGGCCAGCCGGTCCCGCAACTGCGCGAGGTGGTCGCGCAGCTCGTCGTCGCGGGTCACCGGGGCGGTCACGACGCCGACTCCAGCCAGATCACCGACGCGAGCCGGCCCGTCGGCGCGTCGCGCCGGTGGCTGAACAACGCGGGATCGTCGACGGTGCAGCGCGGATCGACGTCGATCGCGGTGACGCCGAGGGCGCGCAGCTGCGCGGCGATGCCCCCGCGCAGATCCAGCCCGGGCGTGCCCCGGCCGGTGGTGGTGCGGCTTCCCGGCAGTGCGCGTTCCACCTCGTCGGCCATCTCGGCGGGCACCTCGTAGTTGCGTCCGCTGACCGCAGGTCCCAGCAGCACCGAGATGTCCTCAGCACGCGCGCCGGCGTCGACCATGACCTGCACCGCGCCCGGGACGATGCCGCCCGCCGCCCCCACCCGGCCCGCGTGCACGGCGGCGACGACGCCGTGCCGGGCGTCGGCCATCAGCACGGGCACGCAGTCAGCCGTCACCACCGCCAGCCCGAGCGACGGCCGAGTCGTCACCAGCCCGTCGGTGTCGGCGACGGTCTGGCCGCCGTGGTCGACGAGGCCGACGTGGGTGCTGTGGGTCTGGTCCATCCAGACGATGCCGTCGGTGCCCAGCCCCGTGGCGGTGGCGAGGCGGCGCCGGTTGGCGGCGACGGCCGCGGGATCGTCGCCGACGTGGTCACCGAGGTTGAACGTGGCGAACGGCGGTCTCGACACCCCACCCGCCCGGGTGGTGGTCACGCGGCGCACACGGAACATCAGGTGCGACCGTACGTCGGATCAGTGGCGCATGAACGGCGGCACGTCGACGTCGTCGTCGGAGATGCCACCATCGTCGCCGCCTCCGATGCGCACCGTCGCGCCGTTGGTGTGCGCGGCCGGGACACTGGCCGGATCGGCCGACTCGAACAGCGAGCCCACCCGGCCGGCCTTGCCCGGTGCGATCGGCTGCGCCGGCGCGGCGGTCGTCTCGCCGGTGACCGGCTTGCGTCCCGGGCCGGCGGCGTCGAAGCCGGCCGCGATCACGGTGACGCGGACCTCGTCGCCCAGCGAGTCGTCGATGACGGTGCCGAAGATGATGTTGGCGTCGGGGTGCGCGGCGTCCTGGACCAGCGACGCGGCCTCGTTGATCTCGAACAGACCCAGATCACTGCCACCGGCGACCGACAGCAGCACGCCCTGGGCGCCCTCCATCGAGGCCTCGAGCAGCGGCGAGTTGATCGCGATCTCCGCGGCCTTGAGCGCGCGGCCGTCGCCGCGGGCCGAGCCGATGCCCATCAGCGCGGTGCCCGCCGAGCTCATCACGCCCTTGACGTCGGCGAAGTCGACGTTGATCAGGCCGGGGGTGGTGATCAGGTCGGTGATGCCCTGCACGCCGTTGAGCAGCACCTCATCGGCGCTGCGGAACGCGTCCATCAGCGACACCGCGGCGTCACCCATCTGCAGCAGCCGGTCGTTGGGGATGACGATGAGCGTGTCGCAGCTCTCGCGCAGCGACTGGATGCCGTTCTCGGCCTGGTTGCTGCGCCGCTTGCCCTCGAAGGAGAACGGCCGCGTCACCACGCCGACGGTCAGCGCACCCAGCTTGCGGGCGATCGAGGCCACCACCGGTGCGCCGCCGGTGCCGGTGCCGCCGCCCTCGCCTGCGGTGACGAACACCATGTCGGCGCCGCGCAGCAGCTCCTCGATGTCGTCCTTCGCGTCCTCGGCCGCCTTTCGGCCGACCTCGGGATCCGCGCCGGCGCCGAGTCCGCGCGTGGAGTCGCGCCCGACGTCGAGTTTGACGTCGGCATCGCTCATCAACAGCGCCTGCGCGTCGGTGTTGATCGCAATGAACTCGACGCCCTTGAGACCCTGCTCGATCATCCGGTTGACGGCGTTGACGCCGCCGCCGCCGATGCCGACCACCTTGATCACTGCGAGGTAGTTATGCGGGGGGGTCATCGCATCGCCCTTCCTGCCCTGGTTGCCTGTCATGTCACGGATAACCCCTGGCGCCAACCCTCAATCTCAACTAGAGGCTTAGAGTTATGTCAAGTTGTTCCGCGCAACCAGAACGGTAGGGTGACCGCGCGCCGATGCCCGGCAGGCGCGCCGAAACGACACGACAAATGTTCGTCGACTTCTGTGCGGATTCCTGCAGCGGATCGGGACGGGTCGGCCTAGCGTCATCGGGGTCGGCATCACCCCCGGGGGAACCTATGGCCAACCGCATCGTCGCCGCGCTCGTCACCGCCGGATCGCTGCTGCTCGCCGCCCCGGCGGCGCAGGCCCAGCCGTCCGCCGAACCGGTCCCCAGCGACGAGGACCAGATCCGCGACGTGCTGACCCGCCAGACCGAGGCCGGTGCCGCGCTCGACCTCGCCGCCGCGGCGCGGCTGTCGTGCTCCCCGGCGGCCCCCGCCTGGCTGCCCAGGATCGGTCCCGACATCGGGGCGACGCTGCGCGACGACCCGTCCGCCACCGACCTGGCCGATCAGCTCTCCGGCCCGCTGGCCGACCTGCGGCAGGCGCTGGCCGGCTCGACGGTGGTGCGACTCGACGGCATCGACCACGTCGTCGTCACCGGCGACACCGCCACCGCCGACATCACGGTGACCACGCAGAGCGGCACGAACCCGCCGCAGACCCAGATCAGCCGCGCCACCCTACTCCGGCAGGACGGCCGGTGGTGCACCGCGGCCTGACCGGCTACTTGACGGTCGGCAGATCCGGGCTCGACACGTCGTAGACCTTGCCGGGCTGGGTCAGCAGCGCCCCGAGCTTGAGCGCCTTCTCCTCGGTGCGGTCGGTGGTGCCCCACACCACGGTGCGCCCGTCGATCAACGTCAGCGTGATCGCGGCGACCGACGGCGCCGACACACGCCCCACCTGGCCGGCCACGTCGGGCCGCAGCGACGTCATCACCTCCAGCGCGGCCTTGGTGGCCGGATCGTCGGGCCCGGGGTTCTCGGTGTCCAGGTACGGAATCCCCGGCGGCGGAGGGCCGGTCGCGAAGTCGACGCCGTCCTTGTCGAACAGGTGCACCCCGTCCGGATAGTCGCGGACCACGACGGGAACCCGCTCGACCACGGTGATCCGCAGCGTCGAGGGGTACTCGCGCTGCACCCGGGCGCTGGCGACCCGGCGGATACCGGCGACCTTCTCGGCCACCGCGTCGGTGTCCACCTGCAGCAGCGGGGTGCCCTGCGGCACCGCGGCCACCGAGACGACCTCCTCCTGAGTGACCGCGCCGAGCCCGGTGACGACGATGTCGCGGGCCGACATGATCGGCGTGAAGTAGAGCAGCAGGCCGATGCCGACGACCAGTACCGCGATCACCGCGGTCCACATCAGCATCTTCAGCCCGCGCACCGCGCCGCGTCCGAGCGTCGCGGTCTCCGGCAGCGGGCGTCCCAGCGTCCGCCGCTTCGCCTCGCGGCGAGCCTCCTCGATGGCGACGGCCCGCGCCTGCGCCGCCCGGCGCTCCTCGCGTTCGCGGCGGGCGCGCCGGCGCGGACCCTCGGCGTCCGGTTCGGGCTCCCCGGTCTGCGCGTCGGCCGGAGCGTCGACCGGCGCGGAGACCTCGTCCTCGGCCGGCGGGTCGGCGGCTGCGCCGTCGGTGGGCCCGGTCACCGCGCTCCCCCGGCTCCCCGATCCGCGCGCAGGCGCAACGCGGTCAGGATCTCCTTGCCCAGCAGCGTCACATCGCCCGCGCCCATCGTCACCACGACGTCGCCGGGCCGGGCCGCGGCCGCCACGGCCGCGGGGACCGTCGAGAAGTCCGGCAGGTAGGTGACCGGCACGCTCACCGCCTCGGCGATGGTGGCGCCGCTGACCCCGGCCAGCGGCTGCTCCCGGGCGGCGTACACGTCCAGCACGAACACCTCGTCGGCCAGGCTGAGCGCCTGCCCGAACTCCGCAGCGAAAGCCTGTGTGCGCGAATACAAGTGGGGCTGGAAGACGACGACGGCGCGACCGCCCGACTCCCGGGCGAGCGCCGCGACCGTCGTCAGCGCGGCGGAGACCTTCGTCGGGTGGTGGGCGTAGTCGTCGAACACCCGCACCCCGGCCGCGGTGCCGACCAACTCGAATCGGCGCCGCACGCCTTCGAATTCGGCCAGCGCGTCGAGGACGTCGTCCGCCGCGGCGCCGACCTGCATGGCGGCCAGCAGCGCGGCCAGCGCGTTGAGCGCCATGTGCCGGCCGGGCACCGACAGGCGCATGGTGCGCGGCGTGGCCTCCCCGGTCAACTGCACCGTCGCGACCGCAGTGGTGCCGCTCTGCTGCCAGTCCAGCAGCGCGCCGGCCAGCCCGGGCTGCTCGCCGCTGCCGTAGCGCAGCACCCGGATCCCCAGGGCTGCAGTGCGTTCGGCGAACGCCGCCGCGCCGGGGTCGTCGACGCACACCACCACGGATCCGCCCGGCGCCAACCGCTCCATGAAGGCGTCGAACACCGCGACGTAGGCCTGCTCGGAGCCGAAGAAGTCGAGGTGGTCGGCTTCGATGTTGGTCACCACGGCGACGTCGGGGCGGTACTGCACCAGCGAGCCGTCGCTCTCGTCGGCCTCGGCGACGAAGTAGGCGCCGCTGCCATGGTGGGCGTTGGTGCCCGGCTCGCCGAGATCGCCGCCGACGGCGAACGAGGGATCGAAGCCGCAGTGCTGCAGCGCGACGATGAGCATCGATGTGGTGGTCGTCTTGCCCGCGGTGCCGGTGACCATCAGCGTGGTGTGCCCCGCCATCAACTGGGCGAGCACGGCGGGCCGCAGGATCACCGGGATCCCCCGTCGGCGGGCCTCCACCAGTTCGGGATTGGTCTTCGGGATGGCGGCGTGGGTGGTGACCACCGCGGTGGGGCCGCCCGGCAGCATGTCCAGCGCGGACGCGTCGTGCCCGATCCGGACCTGCGCGCCGCGGGCCTGCAGCGCCAGCACGGCGCGCGACTCCTTGGCGTCCGACCCGGACACCTGGCCGCCGCGGTCGAGCAGGATCCGGGCGATGCCCGACATGCCCGCGCCTCCGATGCCGACCATGTGCACCCGCTGCAGTTCGGCGGGCAGCCCCGGCCCGCTCATCGCCGGATCCGCCCGCTGCGTGCGGCCGCCGCGACGTCGAGGGCGACCCGGGCGACCTGGCGGGCCGCCTCGGGGTGCCCGGCCAGCGCCGCCGCAGCCGTCATCGCGGTGAGCCGGTCCGTGTCGGTGAGCAGCCCCGCCACCGTGCCGGCCACGAATCCGGGGGTGAGGTCGCGATCGTCGACGATCAGGCCGCCGCCCGCCTCGACGACCGGCAGCGCGTTGAGACGCTGCTCGCCGTTGCCGATCGGCAGCGGCACGTACACCGCGGGCAGGCCGACGGCGCTGACCTCGGCCACCGTCATGGCCCCCGAGCGACAGATCGCCAGATCGGCCGCGGCGTAGGCCAGGTCCATCCGGTCGAGGTAGGGCACCGCGACGTAGGGCGGCTCCCCCGCGGCCGGGGTGCGCAGGTCGAGGGTGTTCTTCGGCCCGTGCGCGTGCAGCACCGAAACCCCCTGTCGGGCAAGGTCTTCGGCGGCCGCCGAGACCGCGCGGTTCAGCGATTGCGCACCCTGCGACCCGCCGAAGACCAGCAGCACCCGCGCGTCGTCGGCGAAGCCGAAGAACGCCCGGGCCTCGGCGCGCAACGCTCCGCGGTCCAGCGACGTGATGCTCGCGCGCACCGGCACCCCGACCACCTCGACGGGGCCGAGCCCGGGATCGGGCACGGCCGAGAGCACCCGCGCCGCCGAGCGGGCGCCCACCCGGTTCGCCCAGCCGGCGCTGGCGTTCGCCTCGTGGACCACCACCGGCACCCGCTTGCCGCGGCGCACACTGCGGGCCGCCAGATAGGCCGGCACCGCGACATAGCCGCCGAAACCGATCACGACGTCGGCCTCCACCGCATCGAGGACGGCCCGGGTTTCCCGGACGGCCCGGCGCAACCGCAGGGGCAGCCGCACGAGATCGGCGGACGGCTTGCGAGGCAGCGGGACCGGGGTGATGAGCTCGAGGTCGTACCCGCGTTCGGGGACCAGGCGGGTCTCCAGGCCGCGGGCGGTACCCAGCGCCGTGATCCGCACGTCCGCGTCGAGGGCGCTCAGCGCGTCAGCGACCGCCATCGCGGGTTCGACGTGGCCCGCCGTGCCGCCGCCCGCGAGAACCACCGAGAATCTCCGGCCGTCCCCTGGGCTTCGCCCCGCCGGGTCCGAGATCCCCGTCACGCGTAACGCTCACCTTCCCGTGCGGGCCGGCCGGCCCTGACTTCGCCGGGCAGCACCATATCCGACCGACGCCCGGCCGGAACGCACCGGGCGGTCCGCCGAGCGGGTCCGCTGGGCCGGCGTCTGCTTCGTCCCGGCCGACTTCTGGGCTTGCCTGGTGGCCTGCTTCTGGGCCGGTTTCGTGGGCCTGCCGCTGCGGGAGCGCAGCCGCTCGCGCATCGCCTCGGTGCGGGTGGGGACGTAGGGCGCCGGCAACGGGAGGCGGAGCAGCCGGTTCACCCGGTCGTCGCGGCCGGCCCGCAGCGCCGCGACCGCCTGTGGTTCGTGCCGGGCCGCGTTGGCCATGATCCCGACCATCAGCAGCGTGGTCGCCGTCGAGGTTCCGCCTGCCGAGATCAGTGGCAACTGCAGACCGGTGACGGGCAGCAGGCCGACGACGTAGCCGACGTTGATGAACACCTGCGAGAGCACCCACAGCGTGGCCGTGGCCGTGAGCAGCCGCAGGAACGGATCGGCGGAGCGCCGGGCGATACGCATGCCGGTGTAGGCGAACAGGCCGAACAGGCAGAGCAGTCCGGCGGCGCCGACGAAGCCGAGTTCCTCGCCGATGATCGCGAAGATGAAGTCGTTGTGGGCGTTGGGCAGGTAGTTCCACTTCGCGGTGCCCTGGCCCAGCCCGTCGCCGAACACGCCGCCGTTGGCGAGCGCGAACCGCGCCTGCCGGGCCTGGTAACCCGAGCCCTGCGCGTCGGCGCCGGGGTCGAGCCAGGACTGCACCCGCGCAGAGCGGTAGCCCGCGGTCATCGCCAGCACCGCACCGGAGATCGCGACCGCGCCGAACGACGTGAGGAACACCCGCAGGGGCAGGCCGGCGTACCACAGCAGGCCGAGCAGGATGACGCCCATCGACAGCGTCTGCCCGAGGTCGGGCTGGGACACGATGAGGGCCAGCGCGATGATCGCCGCGGGCACCAGGGGCACGAGCATCTCGCGCAGCGACGCCTGCTCCATGCGTCGCGCGGCCAGCAGGTGCGCACCCCAGATCGCCAGAGCGATCTTCGCCAGCTCCGAGGGCTGCATCGAGAAGCCCGCGACCACGAACCAGCCGCGGGAGCCGTTGGACACCTTGCCGATACCGGGGATCAGCACCAGGACCAGCAGCACCACCGTGAACGCGAAACCGCTGAACGCGAACCGCCGCATCATCGAGACCGGGATCCGCATCGCGACGTAGAACGCCAGCAGACCGATGGCCGTCCAGAGCAGCTGCTTGCCGAACACCGCCCACGGCGAGCCGTCCATGTCGTAGGAGTAGACACCCGACGCCGACAACACCATGGTCAGACCCATGGTCAGCAGCAGTGCGGTGACGGCGATGATGAGGTGGAACGACGCCATCGGCCGGTCCAGCCAAGCACCGACCCGCGTGCGCGGGACCGGCGGACCGGTCCCGGAGGCGTTGTGCGACGCGGTCGACGACGTCAGGGCGGCCCCGGCGTCGTCGGCGGCGGGGTTGGCGCGTCGGTGGCGCAGGCGGGCGAGGATCGCGCTCACGTCGCCCCGCTAGCCGATCGCGGCACGCACGGCCGCGGCGAAGGCATCACCGCGCTGTCCGTAACCGCTGAACTGGTCGAAGGATGCCCCCGCGGGCGCCAGCAGCACCGTGTCGCCGGGCCGGGCGAGGCCACGGGCGGCGTCGACGACGGCGGCCATCACGGCCTCGGCGAGCGGCCCGCCGCCGGTGTCGACCACCCGGATCACACCAGTCACAGGTGTCTCAGCATTCTCAACCACCCCAGAATCCTCCCCCGTCACCACCGTGACGACGGGGACATCCGGTGCGTGTCGTGATAACGCCTCCCGAACCACGGCCCGGTCCCGGCCGATCAGCACAGCCCCGACCAGCCGGTCCGCGACCGCCACCACCAGGTCGTCGACCGATGCGCCCTTGAGCAGGCCGCCGGCCACCCAGACCACCCGCGGATAGGCGCTGATCGACGCCTGTGCGGCGTGCGGATTGGTGGCCTTCGAATCGTCGACATAGCGCACCCCGTCGGCGACGGTGACCACCTCGGCGCGGTGCCGGCCCACCGCGAACGTCGCCAGCGCCTCGGCGATCGCGTCGGCCGGCACGTCGACCGCCCGCGCCAGCGCCGCCGCGCCCAGCGCGTCCAGGACCCCGACCGGGCCTGCCACCGGGATGACGTCCGTGTCGGCGAGCACCAGCATCTCGGCGAACGCGTTGTCGACCAGCCGGCCGTCGATGACGCCGAGCTCACCTGCGGCGGGCTCGCCGAGCCGGAAGCCGACCCTGCGCGGGGCGGCCGATTCGTCGAGCAGCCGGGCCGCGATCGCGTTGTCCAGCCCGCCGACCGCCACCCGGCCCGTCAGGGCCCGCGCCTTGTCCTGCGCGTAAGCCTGCAGCGAACCGTGCCAGTCCAAGTGGTCCTCGGCCACGTTGAGCACCGCGCCCGCGTCGGGCCGCACCGAGGGCGCCCAGTGCAGCTGGAAACTCGACAACTCCACAGCGAGCACGTCCACCGGCTGGTCGAGCACGGTCAGCACCGGCTCGCCGATGTTGCCGCACAACGCCGCGCGCCGGCCCGCGGCGCACAGCATCGCGTGCAGCATCGAGGTGGTGGTGGTCTTGCCGTTGGTGCCCGTCACGACGAGCCACGATTTCGGCGGGCCGTGGTGGCCGGCCCGGTCCAGCTGCCACGCGAGCTCGACGTCGCCCCACACCGGCACGCCGGCCGTCGCAGCGGCGACGGCGGCGGGCGCGGTGGGCGGAACACCGGGGCTCACCACCACGAGGTCGACGTCGGCGATCGTCGCGACCGCGCCGGCCGGGTCGACGACCGCGACCCCCTGCTGGGCGAACGCAGTCAGCGCCGTCGGGCTGTCATCGGTGAGGGTGGCGCGCACGCCCAACGGCGCCAGCGCGGCCAGCACCGCCCGGCCGGTGACGCCCGCCCCGACGACGAGCACGACGGCTCCCGGCCGCAGCGGCCCCGACGGTGTCATCACGTCAGGCCCCGACATCGGTCATCACGTCAGGCCCCGACGGTGGTCAGCCACTCGCTGTAGAACAGGGCCACGCCGAGCCCGCACGCGATCGCCGTCAGCAGCCAGAACCGGATGATCACCGTGGTCTCGGCCCAGCCCACCAACTCGAAGTGGTGGTGGAACGGCGCCATCCGGAACACCCGGCGGCCGGTGGTGCGGAACGCCAGGATCTGGACCACCACCGAGGTGACCTCGGCGACGAACAGCGCGCCCAGCACGACGGCCAGCATCTCGGTGCGGCTGGTGACCGACAGCCCGGCGATGATGCCGCCGAGTGCCAGCGAGCCGGTGTCGCCCATGAAGATCTTGGCCGGCGCGGCGTTCCACCACAGGAAGCCGATGCACGCCCCGGCGGTCGCGGCGGCGATGATCGCCAGGTCGAGCGGGTCGCGCACGTTGTAGCAGCCCAGGCCCGGGCTGGTGGCGCACGCGTTGCGGAACTGCCAGAACGTGATCAGCACGTAGGCGGCGCACACCATCGCCATCGCCCCGGCGGCGAGCCCGTCAAGTCCGTCGGTGAAGTTCACCGCGTTGGACCAGGCGCTGACGATGACCACGCAGAACAGCACGAAGATGGCCGGCGCCAGCGTCACGGTGGCGATCTCGCGCACGTAGGACAACTCGGGGCTGCCGGGGGTCAGCCCATCGGCGTTGCGGAACTGCAGCGCGAGCACACCGAACAGCACGGCGGCCACCAGGATGCCGACGGTCTTGGCGGTCTTGTTGAGCCCGAGGTTGCGGGCCCGGCGCAGCTTGATCAGGTCGTCGACGAAGCCGACCACGCCCAGCGACGTGGCCAGGCCGAGCACGAGCATGCCCGACGCCGACGGCCCCTTGCCGTCGATCACCACGCCGACGAGGTGGGTGCCGAAGTAGCTGGCCCAGATGCCGGCGACGATCGCCACCCCGCCCATCGAGGGCGTGCCCCGCTTCTTGGCGTGGCTGGGCGGGCCGTCCTCGCGGATCTCGTGACCGAACCCCTGCCGGGTGAACAGCCGGATCAGCACCGGCGTCAGCAGGATCGACACCGCCAGCGCGATGCCGACGGCGATGAGGATCTGCCTCATCGGGCGCCCTCGGTGAGCAGGGCGTCGGCCAGCGCGCCCAGGCCGGCGGAGTTCGAGGCCTTGACCAGCACCACGTCCCCGGGCCGCAGCTCGGCGCGCAGCAGGGCCAGTGCCGCGTCGGCGTCGGCGACCGGGGTGGCCTCCGAACCCCAGGAGCCCTCCATGACGGCCCCGTGCAGCATGGCGCTCATAGGCCTCCCGGTTCCGACGACGACGAGTCGAGACACATCTAATCGCACGGCCAGCCTGCCGATGCGGTCGTGTTCGGTTATCGCGTCGTCGCCGAGCTCGGCCATCTCGCCCAGCACCGCCCAGGTGCGGCCCTCGCGTCCCATCCACGCCAGCGCCTTGAGCCCCGCGCTCATCGAGTCGGGATTGGCGTTGTAGGCGTCGTTGATGACCGTCACCCCGTCGTCGCGGGTGGTGACGGCCATCCGCTGCCGCGACACCGGTCCCGCGGTGGCCAGCGCCGCCGCGACCTGGTCGAGCGAGGCGCCGCACTCCAGCGCCACCGCGGCCGCGCACAGCGCGTTGGAGACCTGGTGGTCACCGTGCACGGCGAGTGCCACGGGCTTCTCGCCGTCGGCGGCGTGCAGCGTGAACTGGGCGCGCGCCAGCGGGTCGAGCGTGACGTCGGAGGCCCACACGTCGACCTCGGGCGACCGCCCGGTCCGCACCACACGGGCGGCGGTGACGTCGGCCATCGCCGCCACCACCGGGTCGTCGGCGTTGAGGACGACCACGCCCGAGGAGGGAACCGCTTGCGGCAGTTCGGATTTCGTGGCGGCGATGGCCTCGCGCGACCCGAACTCGCCGAGGTGGGCGGTGCCGACGTTGAGCACCACCGCGATCGACGGCGGCGCGATGCGGGCCAGCGCGGCGATGTTGCCGGGGTGGCGGGCCGACATCTCCAGCACCAGATAGTCGGTGTCCGGCGTGGCGCGCAGCACCGTCCACGGATGGCCCAGTTCGTTGTTGAAAGAGCCGGGCGGGGCGATCACCTCGCCCAGCGGCGCGAGCACCGCGGCGATCAGATCCTTGGTCGAGGTCTTGCCCGACGACCCGGTGATGCCGACGATCGTGAGTCCGTCGGCGACCAGTTCGGCGGCCACCGCGGCGGCCAGCCGGGCCAGCGCCGCGAGCACCGCGGCCCCCGAGCCGTCGGTGTCGTGTTCGAGCACACCGGCAGCACCGTCCTCGGCGGTCACCGGATCCACCACGACGGCGGGCACGCCGACCGGACGCGCGGCCAGCACCGCCACCGCACCGGCGGCGACCGCCGCGGCCGCGAAGTCGTGTCCGTCGGCGCGTGCGCCCGGCAGGGCGAGGAACAGGCACCCGGGACCGACAGCGCGCGAATCGAATTCGACGGTGCCGGTCACCCGGATCTCGGCGGCCTCCTCGGCGGTGACGTCGGCGAGCCTGCCACCGACGATCTCGGCGATCCGGGCCAGTGACAACGCGATCATCGGCCGCCCTCTCCGCGTGCCTGCAGCGCCGCGGCGAGTTCGGCGCGGTCGTCGAACGGCCGGGTGGTCCCCCGACTGGTCTGGCCCGCCTCGTGTCCCTTGCCGGCGATGAGCACGGTGTCGCCCGGACGCGCCCACGCCACCGCGTGGTCGATGGCCGCGCGTCGGTCACCGATCTCGACGACCTCGGCCGTCCCGCCCGCGGCGCCCGCCAGGATCGCGGCGCGGATGACGGCCGGGTCCTCGTCGCGGGGGTTGTCGTCGGTGACCACCACGAGGTCGGCCACCTCGGCGGCGACCTCCCCCATCGGCCCGCGTTTGCCCGCGTCCCGATTGCCGCCGGCGCCGAACACCACGGCGAGCCGGCCCTCGCGCTGGGCGCGCAGCGTCTCGAGGACCGCGCGCAGCGCCCCGGGCTTGTGCGCGTAGTCGACGACGGCCAGGAACGGCTGTCCGCGGTCGACCTTCTCCAGCCGGCCCGGCACGGTCGCCGCGCGCAGACCGGGCACGGCCTGTTCCGGCGACACCCCGACCGCGTCCAGCAGCGCCACCGCGAGCAGGCAGTTCGCGATGTTGTAGCGGCCCGGCAGTCCGATCTCCACACCGTGGTGGACGCCGGCCGGGTCGACCGCGACGAAGTCCTGCACACCGTCGCCGACCGCGCGGATGTCCTCGGCCGTCCAGTCGGCGGTGCCACCGACCGCGACGGTGACCGCGTCGTCGGCGCGGCGCGCCATCGCCCGGCCCCACTCGTCGTCGACGCAGATCACCGACGCGGCGGCGTGCGTCGGCGAGGCAGGGTCGAACAACCGGGCCTTGGCGTCGAAGTAGTCGTCCATGGTGGGGTGGAAATCGAGGTGGTCGCGGGACAGATTGGTGAACCCCCCGACGGCGAACGCGGTGCCGTCGACGCGCCCGAGAGTCAGGGCGTGGCTGGACACCTCCATCACCACGGTGTCGACGCCGCGCTCGAGCATCACCGCGAGCAGCGCCTGGAGATCGGGGGCCTCCGGCGTGGTCAGGCCGCCGGCCTCGTCATGACCGTCGATGCGCACGCCGACGGTGCCGATCAGCCCGGCCACCCGGCCCGCCGCCCGCAGGCCCGCCTCGACCAGATAGGTGGTGGTGGTCTTGCCCGAGGTGCCCGTGACACCGATGACGCGCAGCTGTTCCGACGGTCGGCCGTACACCGCGGCCGCCGCCGCGCCGAGCACCGTCCGCGGCGCCGCGTGCAGCAGCAGGGGCACGCCGAGGCCGGTCGCCCCGCCGAGCTCGGCCAGCCCGTCCTGATCGGTCAGCACGGCCACCGCGCCGCGGGCCACCGCGTCGGCGGCGTAGCGGGCACCGTGCGCGCGGGAGCCGGGCAGCGCCGCGAACAGGTCACCGGGCCGGGCGTCCTGCCCGCGCAGGGTCACCCCGGTCAACCGGATGTCGGGCCTTGCGTCGGACACGGTGGCACCGTCCGCGCGCAGAGCGGAGATCAGACGGGCCACGTCACCGAGCGGGACACCGATGGGATGGCTGGGGCGCAGATTCATGGCCTTGACACAGTACCCAGCCCGCCGGACGCCACCCGCGTGCGTCAACCCGCCTGAAGGGTCAGCGGCGCACCGGGATCTTTCGACAGCGGCACGTTCTCGCGCTGCAGCAGCCACGAAGCGATGTTGTGGAACAGCGGCGCGGCCGAGTGGCCCGCCGTGCCGTCGGCGTTGCGCTGCGGGTTGTCCATCATGATGCCGACCACGTAGCGCGGATCGTCCGCGGGCGCCATGCCCGCGAAGGTGATCCAGTAGACGTCGTCGAAGTAGCACCCGCACGCCGGGTTGATCTGCTGGGCGGTGCCGGTCTTGCCGGCGATCTGGTAGCCCTCGACCGCCGCTGCCGGACCGGTGCCCTGCTGGTAGCCCATCGGATCGCGCTGCACGACCGAGCGGAACATGTCGCGCACGGTGCGCGCGGTCTGCGGGGACACCACCCGCACGCCCTCGGGCCGCGGTTCGTCGGTGCGGGTGCCGTCCGGAGCGATCGTCGCCTTGAGAATGCGCGGCGGCACGCGCACCCCGTCGTTGGCGATGGCCTGGTACATGCCGGCCATCTGCAACAGAGTCATCGAAAGACCCTGTCCGATAGGCAGATTGGAGAAGGTGCTGCCCGACCACTGGTCGATCGGCGGAACCAGGCCGGCGCTCTCGCCGGGGAGCCCGACACCGGTGCGCTGACCCAGCCCGAACTTGCGCAGCATCTCTGCGTAGTGCTGCGGTCCGACCCGCTGGGCGAGCATCAGCGTACCGACGTTCGAGGACTTCCCGAACACGCCGGTGGTGGTGTACGGCATCACGCCGTGGGCCCACGCGTCACGGACGTTGACCCCGCCCATGTCGATCGATCCCGGAACCTGCAGCACCTCGGCGGGATTCGACAGGTTGTACTCGATCACCGAGGCGGCGGTGACGATCTTGTTCACCGATCCCGGCTCGAACGGGGACGAGACCGACAGGTTGCCCAGCTCACGGCTGGACTGCTTGCTGATGTCCTGGCCGGGGTTGAACGTGTTGTCGTTCGACATCGCCAGCACCTCACCGGTTTTGGCGTCGAGCACCACCGCCGAGACGTTCTTGGCGCCCGAGGCGTCCCTGGCCAGCTGCACCTGCTGCTGGACGTAGAACTGGATGTCGTCGTCGAGGGTGAGCATCACCGTCGAACCGTTCACGGCGTCATGGCGATTGCGGTAGCTGCCGGGGATCACCACGCCGTCGGAGCCGCGGTCGTAGGTCACCGACCCGTCGGTGCCGGCCAGCACCGAGTCCAACGAGTCCTCCAGGCCGAGCAGACCGTGGCCGTCCCAGTCGATGCCGCCGACGACGTTGGCCGCCAGGGCGCCGCCGGGGTACTGGCGCAGATCCTGGCGTTCGGCGCCGACCTCCGGGTACGCGGTCGTGATGGCGTCGGCGATCGACGGGTCGACGGCGCGGGCCAGGTAGACGAACGTCTCGTTGCTCCGCAGCTTCTTGAGCACGGTCGCGCTGTCGGGCTTGTTGCCCAGCCGCGACGCCACGCCGTCGGCGATCTCCCGCAGCCGCTTGTCGGGATCCGGTGCGGCCTCGACGTTCTCGGCGTCGGCCTTGGCCTCGTCTGCGGCCTTGTCGTATGCCTCCTGCAGTTGCTTGCGCACCTTGACGGGCTGGAAGGTCAGCGCGCGCGCCTCGATGGTGAAGGCCAGCTTGTCGCTGTTGCGGTCGACGATGGAGCCGCGCACGGCGGCGTCGACGTCGGTGACCTTGAGCTGGCCGGCGGCTTCGGCGCGCAGGCCCTCGGCACGGGGCACCTGCAGCGTGAACAGCTGGGCGGCCGCCACGACGATCAACAGGAAGATCACCGCGTTCCCGGCCCGGTGCCGGAACACGAAGGACGCGCTGCGCAACCCGCTGGCGGGAGCCGCCTGGCGGACACGGCGCGACCGCGCCGAGCGTTCGGCACCGGCCGCCCGCGCGGTGCGGCCCGGACGCCCGGCCTCGCGGCTCATGCGGGCGGGCCCGGCACCGGTGCCGCGGGGACGACCTGCTCGGTGCCCGACGGGGCGCCGGGAACGGCCGGGGCTCCCGGCACCAGATGGGGCTCACCGGCATCGCCCGGGGCGGCCGGCGGCGCGGCGGCGGCCAGCGGCGCGGCGACGGGAGGCAGTGCGGCCACCGGACCGGGCGTGGGCAGCTGACCCGACACGGCGTGCGGCACCTCGAGGCCGGGGGCCGTCGGGACCGGACCGGTCGCGTTCAAGGGCACAGTCTGTGACGGTAACCGGACGGGGACCTCCGACGGCGTCACGACGCGCGGTGCGGGCGGAGCGGGCGGGGCCGGCTCGGGCAGCGGGGCGTTCAGCGGTGGCGGCGGCACGCCCTCGGCGGGCTTGGGGGTGCCGACCACCACCCAATTGCCGGACGCGTCCTGCACCAGGTGCGCGGTGTCCCGCGACGGGATCATGCCGAGGTTGCGCGCCGCCTCGGCCAGCGCCGGCGCCGCCTGGGCAGCCAGCACGTCGCGCTCGAGCGCCTCCTTCTGCTGCATCAGCGCCTGGTTGACCTGGCGGGCGTGACCGAGTTGGTAGGAGCGCTCGGCGGCGTCGGTGGACAGCCACAGCGTCACGCCCAGCCCGAGACCGAGGCATCCGATCACCAGCACGACGAACGGGACGCGCGCGACCAGCCGGCGCGGATTGAGCTCGATGGAGGCCAGCCGGGAGAGCAGGCGTTGCCGTAGTGGAGGACGAACGACCTTGGGCGCTTTGGCCTTCCGCGCCTTCGCCCGGGCCTTGGCCTGGCTCGCGCTCTTCGGCCGCGCGGGGGTGTCGGTCAGCCGCGGGTTCGGCGTGGTGCGCGGCGCCGAGCGCGCGGGGCGCGCATCGCGGGCCGAGGTGCGCCCCCGGGGCGGCGCATCGACGGGAATCCGCTTCGGGTCGCGCACCGGCCGGCGGGTCCGTGTCGTGCGGCCGGTGGCCGTCTGACGGGACGTGCGGCCGGACGCCGTTGCGGCGCCGCGCGCGGGCTTACCTGTCTTCTGTGCCTTCGGAGTCCTCATCGGCTACTGCCCCCCAACTTTCTCCAACGCGCGCAACCGGACCGGAGCGCTTCTGGGATTGCGGTCGATCTCTTCGGCACTCGCCCGCTCGGCTCCGCGGGTCAGAGCGACGAATTCCGGCCCGTGGCCGGGCAGTTCGACGGGCAGGCCGGCGGGAGAGCGCGACGCCGTCGCCGCCGCGAACTCCGTCTTGACGATGCGGTCCTCCAGCGACTGGTAGGCCATCACGGCGATGCGGCCGCCGGGACGCAGTGCCCGCAGCGCCTTCGGGATCGCCAGGCGCAGCGCGTCCAGTTCGGCGTTGACCTCGATGCGCAGCGCCTGGAAGGTCCGCTTGGCCGGGTGGCCCCCGGTGCGTCGGGCCGGTGCCGGGATCGCCTGGTACAGCAGTTCGACCAGTTCACCGGTCGTGGTGAAGGGGGTGGCCGCGCGACGGCGGACGACGTGGGCGGCGATGCGGGCGGCGAAGCGCTCTTCGCCGTACTCGCGCAGCACCCGCGCGATCTGCCTCTCCTCGTAGGTGTTGAGGATGTCGGCGGCGGTCAGGCTCGCGTCGGTGTCCATGCGCATGTCCAGCGGCGCGTCGGTGGCATAGGAGAAGCCGCGTTCGGGCCGGTCCAGCTGCATCGAGGAGACGCCGAGGTCGAACAGGAACGCATCCACCTCGGAGACGTCCGTCGCGTCGAATCCGTCGTAGCGGGTGTGCACCGGCGTGAAGCGGTCGCCGAACGGCGCGAGGCGGTCTCCGGCGATGCGCAGCGCGTCGGGATCGCGATCCAGGCCGATCACGTGCAGGCCGGGGAACTGGGTGAGGAAACGCTCCGTATGCCCGCCGGCGCCCAGGGTGGCGTCGACCAGCGTCGCCCCCGTGCCGTCGGCGTCGCGGCGGGTCAGGGCCGGGGCGAGCAGTTCGACGCACCGGTCCAGCAGGACCGGGACATGGGGCTCATCCACCATCGCAGCCCCCTGAGGGATCGGGGCGGCCCCTGCGGCGAGGTCCCTGTCCGAGAGCACGTACCTGACGTCGGGGAAGTACGTCAGGGCCGGTTCGGGCAGAGGCCGCGCCGCACGGGCCTGCGGGGCCAGGTCAAATAATGTCGCCGAGTGCTTCATCGCTGGCCGCGGAGAAGTTCTCTTCGTGGAGCTCCTGGTAGTCCTGCCATGCCTGGGCGTCCCAGATCTCGAGGAATTCGATCGATCCGGTCACCACGCACTCCTTGGTGAGACCGGCGTAGCGCCGATGCTCGGCCGACAGCGTGATCCGGCCCTGGGCATCCGGGTACTGCTCGTCGGTGCTGGCGGCCAGGTTGCGCAGATAGGCGCGGGCCTGGGGATTGCCCCGCTTGGCGCGGCCGGAGATCTCGGCGACCATCGCCTCGAACTCCGCCCTCGGATAGACAGCCAGGCTGTGATCTTGGCTCTTGGTGACCATCAACCCTCCTGCCAGTGCGTCGCGGAACTTGGCGGGCAACGTCAGTCGCCCCTTGTCGTCGAGCTTGGGCGTGTAGGTGCCGAAGAACATCTCGCCACCTCGCTAGACCTTGCCCTGTACGGAACCTCGGTCGCTCCGTTGTCCGCCACTTTACCCCACAATCCCCCACTTTGCGCCGAAGCGCGGGCGGCATTTCGCCGCCGCCCCCACTTTCGCGAGGTCGGATGATTGGTCGAGGACTCACCGGCCCCCGAGCAGCTCGGCCCGGGTACCGCGAAACCGCACGTCAGAGGCCGGACAGGGGCCGGCGACGCGCCGGGTGGGGAAGGGTGGGGCAAAAAGAAGGGGCAGCCCTGGTGGGCTGCCCCTGTGTGGTCGACGCGCTACTCGTCGAAGCGCCGGCGGAAGCGGTCCTCCATCCGGCTGGTGAAGGAACCTCCCCCACCCTTGGCCCGCTTCTGCCGGTTCGGGCCGGCATCGTGCGGGATGCGCTCGCCCGGCGCGCCGACGCGCGGTCCGGTGATGGCGAACACGACGCCGCCGAACATGATGATGAAACCGATCACCGACAGGATCGGGAAGCTGCCGATCATCGTGGCCTTGAACGCGACACCCGACACGAGCATCGCCAGTCCCAGCACGAACAGCGCCGCGCCCTGCAGGCGGCGCCGGGTCGAGGGCGCCCGCAGAGTCCCGCCCCGAACGCTCGACGCGAATTTGGGGTCCTCGGCATAGAGCGCGCTCTCGATCTGGTCGAGCATGCGCTGCTCATGATCGGAGAGTGGCATTCGTCCCTCCCTCTTGCCGTGGGGGCGTCGCAGTCGTTCAACGTCAGGCGTGCCCGCTGTGACGGGCACTCAACCGCAATGATACGAGCAGAATCTGAGCCGTACCACCTTGTTCGCTGCCTGATTCTATGACGAGGCCATGTCCGCGGATCCGGGGCACCGTGGATCATCCGGATCGACGGAGATAATGATGGCGGTCACCGAATCATCGCGGGAGGAATGAACAGTTGGCGACGCATCTGATCGAGCTGTCGCCCGTCGACATGCAGCGCCGCCTCGGCGATGCCCTGTCGATCTACGTCGACGCCATGCGCTACCCGCGCGGGACCGAGGAGCAGCGCGCCTCGATGTGGCTCGAACACACCCGCCGACACGGCTGGAAGGCTGTCGCCGCCGTGCAGACCGGCGACGACGTCGGCGTCTCGGACACCGAGCTGACCTCGGCGCCCATGCTCGGCATCGCCTATGGGTACTGCGGCGCGCCCGATCAGTGGTGGCAGCAGCAGGTGGTCGCCGGACTGCGCCGCAGCGGGGAGGACACCGAGCGCATCTCGACGCTGATGAGCAGCTACTTCGAGCTGACCGAGCTGCACATCGTGCCGTCGGCCCAGGGTCGCGGCCTCGGCGAGGCGCTGATCCGGCGGCTGCTCGGCGGCCGCGGCGAAGCCCACGTGCTGCTGTCCACGCCCGAGATCAGCGGAGAGGGCAACCGGGCCTGGCGGCTCTACCGCAGGCTCGGCTTCACCGACGTCATCCGGGGCTACCACTTCGCCGGCGATCCTCGGGCCTTCGCCATCCTCGGCCGGTCGCTGCCCCTGTAGATCGGCCTCTCCGCACCGTCTCGACGAGGGCCGTCTGGCACGATGACCTGGTGCCGAACCGTCACCGGACCTCGAGGCGTCTGCTCGCAATGGTGTTGCTGCTGCTGGTGCTGGCGCCGACGCTGATCGGTTGCGTCCGGGTGCGCGCCTCGCTGACCGTCTCCCCCGACGACCGGGTGTCCGGCCAGATCGTGGCCGCGGCCAAACCCCGCGACGCCAGCGACAAGGGTCCGCAGCTGCTCAACAACCTGCCGTTCGCGCAGAAGGTGGCGGTGTCCGACTACAACCGCGACGACTTCGTCGGCTCTCAGGCCGTGTTCTCCGACCTGACCTTCGCCGAACTGCCCCAGCTGGCCGGGATGAACCGGGACGCCGCGGGCGTGGACCTCTCGCTGCGCCGCGCCGGGGACCTGGTGATCCTCGAGGGCCGCGCCGACCTGACCTCCCTCAGCGATCCGGAAGCCGACGTGTCGCTGTCGGTCTCCTTCCCCGGCGAGGTCACCTCGACCAACGGCGATCAGGTGTCCTCGGAGGTCGTCGAATGGAAACTGCGGCCCGGCGTGGTGAGCACGATGAACGCCCAGGCCCGCTACACCGATCCGAGCGCCCGCTCGTTCACCGGCGCGGCCATCTGGCTGGGCGTGGCCTCGTTCGTCGTGGCCGGCATCATCGGCGCGCTGGCCTACAACAACCGGGACCGCTCGCCACGACCCGGCCAACCGCAGGAACAGCCGCAGTAGGCGCTGCGGCGGCCATCGCGGTGCCACAGGCTCTACGCTGAGCACCGGACGAACGGAAGAAAGGGGCGCCCGCTGAGCGTGGACGCTAATGCCGGTCAGGCACCGTCAGCCGTCGAGCTGGCCGCGGCCGTCACCGAACAGCTTCGCGAGTACCTGCGCGACCGACGGCGCGACGCGGCGTACATCGGCGCGGACTACGCGGTGCTCACCGAGGCGCTCGAGGAATTCGTGCTGCGCGGCGGCAAGCGGCTGCGGCCCGCCTTCGCCTACTGGGGCTGGCGCGCCGTCGCCGGCAGCGAACCCGACGCCGCTGTGCTGCGCCTGTTCTCGGCGCTGGAGATGCTGCACGCCTGCGCGTTGGTGCACGACGACGTGATCGACGCGTCGGCGACGCGCCGCGGGCTGCCGACAGTGCACCGGATCTTCACCGAGCGGCACCGCGAGCACCGCTGGCACGGCTCGCCCGAGCAGTTCGGCCTGTCCGCGGCGATCCTGCTGGGCGACCTGTCGCTGGTCTGGGCCGATGACATCATCGCCACCGCCCCGATCGACGCCGACGCGCATCGGCGGGTGCAGCGGGTGTGGTCGGCGATCCGGACCGAGGTGCTCGGCGGCCAGTACCTGGACATCGTCAACGAGGCCAGCGGCGCCGAGACCGTCGCGGCCGCCCTGACGGTCAACATCTACAAGACCGCGTCCTACACCATCTCCCGCCCGCTGCAGCTCGGCGCCGCGGCCGCCGCCGACCGCCCCGACATCCAGGAGGCCTTCCACGAGCTGGGCACCAGCCTGGGGGTGGCCTTCCAGCTGCGCGACGACGTGCTCGGCGTGTTCGGCGACCCCGCCGTCACCGGCAAGCCGTCGGGCGACGACCTGCGCTCGGGCAAGCGGACCGTCCTGCTGGCCGAGGCGGTCGAACTGGCCGAGCAGCGTGACCCGGTCGGGGCCAAGCTGCTGCGGACCTCCATCGGCACCGACCTGTCCGACGCGGCCGTCACCGAACTGCGCGGGCTGATCGAGTCGGTCGGGGCGCTGGCCGCGGTGGAGAACCGGATCGACACGCTGACCCGCACGGCCATCGGCATCCTCGACTCCGCGCCGATCGACGAGACGGCCAGGGCGGGACTGATCGAGCTCGCCAGATTGGCCGCGAACAGATCCGCCTAGGCCGATGACGACACCCGCGCCGTCCCGCCCCGCGCCACCGCTGCAGCGGTTCCGCGGGTTCGCGCTGTCCCCGCAGGCCCGGCCCGCCTGGATCGGGGCGCTCGGCGCGCTGCTCGTCACCGCGGGCGGTCTCGGTGCGGGCAGCACCCGGCTGCACGATCCGCTGCTGGAATCGATGCACCTGTCCTGGCTGCGGTTCGGGCACGGCCTGGTGCTGTCGTCGGTGCTGCTGTGGCTCGGGGTGGTGCTGATGCTGTCGGCCTGGCTGTGGCTGGGCCGCCACGTGATCGACCGCAGCGCAACGCAGTACACGATGGTGGCCACCACCGGCTTCTGGCTGACCCCGCTGCTGCTCAGCGTGCCGGTGTTCAGCCGCGACACCTACTCCTATCTGGCCCAGGGCGCGCTGCTGCGCGACGGGTTCGACCCCTACCTGGTCGGCCCGATCGAGAACCCGAACTCGTTGCTCGACAACGTCAGTCCGATCTGGACCACGACGACGGCGCCGTATGGCCCCGCGTTCATCCTGGTCGCCAAGTTCGTCACGATGCTCGTCGGCAACGACGTGGTCGCCGGCACCATGCTGCTGCGGCTGTGCATGCTGCCCGGCCTGGCGCTGCTGATCTGGGCCGTGCCCCGGATCGCCCGCCACGTCGGCGCCAACAGTGCGGCGGCCCTGTGGATCTGCGTGCTCAACCCGCTGGTGATCATCCAGCTGATGGGCGGTGTGCACAACGAGATGCTCATGGTCGGGCTGATGATGGCCGGTATCGCGCTGTGCTTCGGTGGCCGCTGTGTCGGCGGCGTCACGCTGATCGCCGTCGCGGTCGCGGTGAAAGCCACCGCCGGACTGGCACTTCCGTTCATGGTGTGGGTGTGGGCCCGCCGACTGCGCGAACGGCGCGGGTTCTCACCGGCCAAGGCGTTCCTGGTCGCGACCGCGGCGTGCGCCCTGGTGTTCGCCGTGGTGTTCGCGGTGCTGTCGCTGGCCGCCGGGGTGGGCCTCGGATGGCTGACCGCCCTGGCCGGATCGGTGAAGATCATCAACTGGCTGACCGTGCCGACCGCGACCGCGAACGTCGTCAACGCCGTCATCGGCCTGGTGATCCCCGTGAATTTCTACGCGGTGCTCGACATCCTGCGGATCATCGGCATCGGGATCATCGCCGTCTCGGCGCCGCTGCTGTGGTGGCGATTCCGGCACACCGACCGCGACGCACTGATGGGCATTGCGACGCTGATGGTCATCGTGGTGCTGTTCGTGCCTGCCGCGCTGCCCTGGTATTACACCTGGCCGCTGGCGGTGATGTCGGCGCTCGCGCAGTCACCCCGGGCGATCGCGCTGATCGCGGCGTTCTCCACGTGGATCTCGGTGATCTGGCGGCCCGACGGCGCCCACGGCATGTACTCGTGGTTCCACGTGCTGCTCGCCACGGCCTGCGCCGCCGGCGCCTGGTACTGGCTGCACCGAACGCCGGTCGCGGTCAGTACGCCATCGCCTGCGCCCGGCGAACCACCTCTCGAGCCTGATGCGAGTGCAGCGCATCCACCGGGCGGGCGTTAGCCTGCCGCTCCGTGGAGCCGTCGCGGCTGATCGTCAGCGACGGATCGGGCGTGAACAGCCAACGCATGATCTCGGTTTCGTGATAGCCGCCGTCGCGCAGGACCACCAGCAGACCGGACAGGCTCTTCACCACGTGGCCGGTCTCGTCGAAGAAGATCTGCGGGACCACCACCTCGCGCCCGCGGCGCACGGCGACCAGATGGCCTTCGCGCAGGTGCTGGTGCACCTTGCTCACCGGTATGCGCAGCAGTCGCGCGACCGTGGGCAGGTCGTGGACGGCCTCGTCGGGATCCAGTACGTCATCGGCAGTCGGGATGCTGCTCATCGCGTCAAGTCTAGGTCCCCTGCGGCACTTTCGACGCCAGCTTGACGAGTCCTGCGCCGCCCGGCTCGTACCATGAGTCCGATGGAGACCTACCAGCCGACGGGCGCGCTGCCCGGGGCCGTGCTGGACGGTCGCTACCGGGTCGACGCGCTGATCGCCACCGGCGGCATGTCCGGGGTGTACCGCGGGGTGGACCTGCGTCTGGACCGCCCGGTGGCGGTGAAGATCATGGATGCGCGCTACGCCTCCGACGAGCACTTCCTGACCCGCTTCCAGCGCGAGGCCCGCGCCGTGGCGCGACTCAAGGATCCCGGCCTGGTCGCGGTCTACGACCAGGGCGCAGGCGCGCCGGGCGGCCAGCCCCCCTATCTGGTCATGGAACTCGTCGAGGGCGGCACCCTGCGGGAGTTGCTGCGCGAGCGCGGGCCGATGCCGCCCCACGCGGTGACGGCCGTGCTGCGTCCCGTGCTGTCGGGGCTGGCCGCGGCGCACCGCGCCGGCCTGGTGCACCGCGACATCAAGCCCGAGAACGTGCTGATCAGTGACGACGGCGACGTCAAGATCGCCGACTTCGGGTTGGTCCGCGCGCTCGCCGACGCCAAGATCACCTCGACCGACGTCATCCTCGGCACCGCCGCCTACCTGTCCCCCGAGCAGGTGGCCACCGGCGACACGGACGCCCGCGGCGACGTGTACGCCGTCGGCGTGCTGGTCTACGAACTGCTCACCGGGAACACGCCGTTCACCGGGGACAGCCCGCTGGCCGTGGCCTACCAGCGGATGGATCACGACGTGCCACCGCCGAGCACCCGAATCGCCGGTGTGCCACGGCAATTCGACGAGCTGGTGGCGTACGCCACGGCGCGCGACCCCGCCGAGCGGTTCGCCGACGCCGCCGAGATGGCCGACGAACTCGAGGTGATCGCCACGGAACTGGGCCTGCCCCGGTTCAAGGTGCCTGCGCCCCGCAATTCGGCGATGCACCAGTCGCTCTCGCTCGTCGTCCCGCCCGCTGCCCCGACGACGGACCTGTCCGGCCCGCGGCACACCCGGGTGTTCACCCGCGAGGAGCTACCGCCCCCGACAGACGATGACAACGACGAATACCGGCCTCTGACAGGCCATTTCGCCGGCATCGACCTCAGCGAGTTCTACTGGGCGCGCCAGCGTGCCAAGCGCACCCTGTTCTTCTGGGTCGTCGCGGTGCTGACGGTGGCGGCGCTGGCCGGTGCCGGCGCGTGGACGCTCGGCGCCAACCTGCCGAACCTGCTGTAGGTCAGTCCCGGAGCATCTCCGCCACCAGGAACGCCAGCTCCAGCGACTGCTGGGTGTTCAGTCGAGGATCGCACGCGGTCTCGTAGCGGCCGGCCAGATCGGTGTCCGAGATGTCCTGCGCGCCACCGAGACACTCGGTGACGTTCTCGCCGGTGATCTCCACGTGGATGCCGCCCGGGTGGGTGCCCAGCGCGTGGTGCACCTCGAAGAAGCCCTGCACCTCGTCGACGATGCGGTCGAAGTGGCGCGTCTTGTACCCCGTCGACGACTCGTGGGTGTTGCCGTGCATCGGGTCGCACTGCCAGATCACGTGATGGCCCGACGCCTGGACCTTCTCGATGATCGCGGGCAACACGTCGCGGACCTTGCCGTTACCCATCCGGCTGACCAGCGTCAGCCGGCCGGGCTCGTTGTTCGGATCGAGGCGTTCGACGTACTCGACCGCCAGCTCCGGCGACGTCGTCGGCCCGATCTTGATGCCGATCGGGTTGGCGATCACCTCGGCGAACGCGACGTGCGCGCCGTCGAGCTGACGGGTCCGCTCGCCGATCCACACGTAGTGCGCCGACAGGTCGTAGAGCTTCGGGCCGGTGGGCGACTCGGTGTCCATCCGCAGCATCGCGCGCTCGTAGTCGAGCACCAGCGCCTCGTGGCTGGCGTAGATCTCGGCGGTGTCGAGATTGCGGTCGTCGACCCGGCAGGCGCTCATGAACCGCAGACCGCGGTCGATCTCCCCGGCCAGCGCCTCGTACCGCGCGCCGGCGGGCGAGGTCCGGACGAACTCGCGGTTCCACTCGTGCACGTGGTGCAGCGACGCCATGCCCGAGGAGGTCAGGGCGCGCACCAGGTTCATCGCGGCGCTGGCGTTGGCGTAGGCGCGCACCAGCCGGGACGGATCGTGGTCGCGGACCGCGGCATCCGGGGCGAACCCGTTGACCATGTCGCCGCGGTAGGACTTCAGCCCCAGCGCGTCGGTGTCCGAGGAGCGCGGCTTGGCGTACTGGCCGGCGATGCGGGCCACCTTGACCACCGGCATGCTGGCGCCGTAGGTCAGCACGACCGCCATCTGCAGCAGCGTGCGGATGTTGGCGCGGATGTGCGGCTCGGTGTTGTCGACGAACGTCTCGGCGCAGTCACCGCCCTGCAGCAGGAACGCCCGCCCCAGCGCCACATCGGCCAGGTGCGCCTTGAGCTTCTCGATCTCCGAGGGCACGGTGACCGGCGGAACGCTCTCGAGCACGGTGCGCATCGCGGCCGCCTGCCCGGCGTCCCAGCTCGGCTGCTGCAGCGCCGGCTTGGCCAGTGCCGCGTCGAGGCGCGCGCGCAGATCCTCCGGCAGCGGCGGAAGCGCAGGCAGCTGGTCGATGGGTACGTCGACGGTCCAGTTCACCCACCCATGGTAACGGCGGGTCAAAACCGCTTTTCGCCGGTGATGAGCTGGTAGCGCACCAGGTTGTGCTTGGCGTCGACGAGCGCGTCGTGCGCGTCGCGCGGCCGCGGGGGCATCCGCGGGCACCCGTGGTCCTCCCAGAACTGGCGCAACTCCCGGGTGAAGCGGGGCATCGCCGGAGGCAGATCGGTCATCGGCCCCCACAGCTGGCAGAGCACCACGTGGTCGTAGGCGCCCACCCAGGCCCACAGCTCGATCGGCTCGTCGCCGTCGACGCCGAAGAAATCCTCCAGCTCAAAGCGGATCTGCCGGCGCGAGCGCCACAGCTTCGACGCCGGCGACGGCAGCTTGGGCAGCACGTTCCTGCGCACCCACCGGCCCGCCCGCTCCGGGTCGAACTCCGTGGAGATCGCGTAGTACTCGCGGCCGTCCTCGGCGGCCACGCCGATGGAGATCAATTCGATGGTGCGGCCGTTGTCGATGAACTCGGTGTCGTAGAAATACCGCACGCTAGGCGACGTCCCGGCTCGGCTCGTCGCGCGACGGGGGTGCCGGCGCGGCGTGGATCTCCCGGTCGAGCTCCTGGTCGACCAGCGCGTCGTCGGGGAACTTGGGCATCCCGGAGATCGCGTCCTGCAGCCACAGCTTGGCCTGCACCACCGGTCGGCGCAGCCAGCGCTCCCGTTCCAGCGCCCGGTGCATCTTGCGGGGCCGGTTCGTGTAGCGCCACCGCGCCCAGGGGGCGTGCGGGCGGGACAACCGGATGGCGCCGACGAACAGCAGCGGGGTGATGAACATGCCGACCAGCCCGGTCCAGACCTTCCCTTTGAGCAGCACGATCACCGCCAGCGCCAGCGTCAAGACCGCGGCCGTGACCACCAGCACCCGCGCGGCGACGGAGTCGTCCTCACGCCAGATCGTCACGTCGAAGAACGACAGCGGGTTGAACCCCAGGATCAGCAGTCCCGCGACCGCGACGGCGACGAACACCGCGTCCACCGACGCCCGCCCGTCCTCGGACCAGTACACGTCCGACAGGTGCAGGATGAGCGCGAACTCATCGAGGACCAGGGCCGCCCCGATGCCGAACACGATGGAGGCCGCCGTGAACTCGGGTACTCCCCCGTCGACCGCCAAGGTCGCCATCGCCACCCCGGAGACCATGACCAGGATCACACCGATGACGACGTGGTGGATGTGCACACCGCCGCTTCCGGAGATGTTGCGCGGCTGCCACCATTTGCGGGGCGCATCGCTGTCGGCGTGGCGGCGGATGTAGCGCACGATCGTGCGGGTCACCGAGAACGTCAGGATGAACGCGACCAGGCAGCACACCAGCGGCAGCCGGGAGTACGGGATGCCGTCGGGCAGCCCCAGATCGAAGTCCAGGTGCGGGTGCACCAGGAGAACCTACGCCAAAAGTCGCGCCGACCTGCGCGCGTCGAGGCGTGGCTACGCACCCGCGGGTTCGCCCCGATAGTCTGGTCGGCGACATGAGGACGTTGCGGTCGCCCGGAAGGGCCGGTTGGTGGCCAGTGCTCGCCTGGCGGCTGTTCCAGCTGCTGACGGCGGCGGCGCTGGCCACGGTGGCGTGGCGGTTGCTGGGCCACGTCCCCTACCGCATCGACATCGACGTCTACCGGATGGGCGGGCGGGCCTGGCTCGACGGCAGGCCGCTCTACGCCGACGGCGCGATGTTCCACACCCGCGGCGGCCTGGACCTGCCGTTCACCTATCCCCCGCTGGCGGCGGTCGTGTTCTCGCCGTTCGCGCTGTTGTCCCTGGAGGCCGCCAGCGTCGCCATCACGGTCATCACGCTGGTGCTGCTGGTGGTGTCCACGGTGATCCTGCTGACCCGGCTGCAGGTGTGGCCGACCACCCGGATCACCGGGGAGCCGGCCTGGGCCCGGCGCACCTGGCTGGCCGCGGCGATCGTGGCGCCGGCGGTCATCTACCTCGAACCGATCCGCGCGAACTTCGACTTCGGCCAGATCAACGTGGTGCTGATGACGCTGGTGATCGCCGACTGCGTGCCGCGGCGGACCCCGTGGCCGCGCGGCATGCTGCTGGGCCTGGCGATCGCGCTCAAGCTGACGCCCGCGGTGTTCCTGCTGTACTTCCTGCTGCGCCGCGACACCCGCGCGCTGCTGGTGACGGTGGCCTCGGCGGCGGTGGCGACGCTGGTGGGCGTCGCGTTCGCGTGGCGGGACTCGTGGGAGTACTGGACCGAGACCGTGCGCAACACCGATCGCATCGGCACCGCGACGCTGAACACGAACCAGAACATCGCGGGCGCGCTGGCTCGGCTGGGGCTGGGCGAGGACCTGCGGTTCGTGCTGTGGACGGTGTTGTGCTTCGCGGTGCTGGCCCTGACCGTGTGGGCGGTGCGCCGGACGTTGCGCGCCGACCAGCCGGTGCTGGGGCTGATCTGCGTGGCGATGTTCGGTCTGGTGGTGTCACCGGTGTCGTGGTCGCACCACTGGGTGTGGACGCTGCCCGCTGTGGTGACGACGGCCGTGTTGGCGGTCCGGCTGCGGCATGCCGGGCTGGCCGCGGTGTTGCTGGTCGGACTGGCGCTGATGGTGTGGACGCCGATCACCCTGCTGCCCGAGCACCGGGAGACCACGGCGTCGCTGTGGCGCCAGCTCGCGGGCGCGTCGTATCTGTGGTGGGCGTTGGCGGTGATCCTCGCCGCCGCCACGGTGAGCGCCCGAGCCCCGCGGCGCCGGCCGTCGACGGCCGTGCCGGCGGTGGACGCCGCTGCGGCTTAGCCGGCGGCAGCCTCGGGGAGCCGGGTCGGCGGCTTCACGGCCGCCTCACCTTTTCCCTCTTTGATGTCGGCCGCGTAGAGGTCGACGTACTCCTGACCGGACAGGCTCATCAGCTCGTACATGACCTCGTCGATGACCGCGCGTTCGATGAAGCGGTTCCCGGCCAGGCCCTCGAACCGGCTGAAGTCCATCGGGGCGCCGAACTTGACGGTCACCCGGCCGAACCGCCACATCTTGCTGCCGGGCGGGTTGACGACGTCGGTCCCGATCATCGCGACCGGGATCACGGGCACCTGCGTCTCCAGTGCGAGCCGGGCCAGACCCGTCTTGCCCTTGTAGAGACGGCCGTCCGGCGAGCGGGTGCCCTCGGGATACATGCCGAGCAGCTTGCCCTGACCGAGGATGCGCTGAGCGGTGGTCAGGGCGCTCTGTGCGCTGTCGGCGTCGGTCCGGTCGATGGGGACCTGCCCCGCCACGGTGTAGAACCACCGGGTGAACCAGCCCTTGATGCCGGTTCCGGTGAAGTACTCGGCCTTGGCGAGGAACGTGATGCGCCTATTCACGACCAGCGGCAGGTAGAAACTGTCCGCGACCGCCAGATGGTTACTGGCCAGAATCACCGCGCCGTTGGCCGGAACGTTCTCCAAGCCTTCGACTTTCGGGCGGCCCAGCAGGGTCAGCAAGGGGCCCATGAAGACGAACTTGAACAGCCAGTACCACATGGATCCTCCGGTCAGCCCACCGCGATGCTCTGCGCCAACCTTACCCACGCACTGTGGGTACGACCACAGCGCAGGCCTACTCCTCGACGGTCACGGGAATGTGTTGGTAGCGCCCGGGCGGTGGCGGCCCCTCCGGGGGCGGGCCGTCGGGCTCCGGAGGCGGCGGCGCACCCCCGCCGCCGTCGACGTCGTTGACGATCGCCTTCACCACCGCGAGCAACGCGACGCTGTGCTCAGCCACCACCGACAGCAGCGGATGCTGCTCGCCGGAGACCATCGCCGCGAGCGCGCACACCGGGCACCACACCTGCTGGCAGCGGCCGGGATTGTCCGCCGAGCTCTGCGCGCGTGCCGCGGCGAACCGGATCGCGGGCTCGAGACGGTCCAGCAACGTCTGCGCCAGCGCGCGCAACTCCGGGCCGGGATCAGGGTGAGTGCCACTCATGCCGGCCACACCTCCGGATTCGGTCGGAAACGCACCGTCAGCGCGGTGCCGCGGAGCTGGGCGTCGACGACGATGCACCGCCGGAGCACCGACGCCAGACGCACCCGGCGCCGCATGCCTCCGACGCCGATGATCAGGTCATCGTCGACCCTACCCAACGACAGGGCCGTCGAATCCACCTGAGGCAGATCCACCCGCAGCCGGTACACCGCGTCCAGCCCGCTGCCCGACTCGCGGTCGACGACCGGACGCAGCGGACCGGGCGGCGGCGACCCGTCGCGGCGGCGCGCGCTGTCGAGCAACTCGCCGAGCGCCTTGGGCCCGATCGGCTCCCCGGCCAGGTGCGGCACCATGACCAGGGCGACGTCCCCGATGACCCGGTCGAGCTCGTCGAGCACGGTCCGCTGTTCCCCGATGCGCTCGGCGTACCAGTCGAACGCGGGATGTTCGGGCAGGTTGCGGTACTCGAACGAATCGTCCTCGACGAGGACCTGATTCACGATCAACTCGGCGACGCGCACGCCCATCAGGGCCAGCGAGCCCAGCGTGCGCACGGCCTCGGCGGCCACCACCCGCTCCGGCGTCATCACCAGGTGCGCGGCGACGCGCGACCCGTCGGTGAGCAGTGTGCCCAGCGCTTCGGTGCCCGCACCGATCCGTTCGAGCAGCGCGACCACCGCCGTCGACTTCGGATCGTCGAACGTGGACAGCCGCCGGTGGCGGGGCCAGGCCCGCTCCAGGTACAGCCCGAACGTGGCGGGCAGGGTGAGCATGCGCATCGCGTCGGCGGTCGAGGCGCAGTCGACCACGACCAGATCCCAGCGGCCCGAGCCGGCCAGCTCGGCCACCTCATGCAACCCGAGCACTTCCTGCACCCCCGGCAGAGCCGAGAGTTCCTCTGGCGCAAGGTCACTCATGTCCGACTCGGGGAACCTGTCGGCAAGCAGCCCGGCGGTGTCGCGCCAGTGCGCGGCCAGCAGCGCCAGGGTGTCCAGCGCCAGCGCGTCGAGCACCCCGCCGCCGGCGTCGGCAGTGTCGAGGTCGGCCAACACCCGCGTCGGGGCGCGCTCCCCCGTCGGCGTGACGGTGACCCCCAGCACGTCGCCGGTCGAGTGCGCCTGGTCGGTGGACACGATCAGCACGCGCAGCCCGCTGCGCGCTGCGCGCACGGCTGTCGCGGTCGCCAGCGTCGACTTCCCCACCCCGCCCTTACCGACGAACAGACTGATCCGGGTGGTCCCGGAGGCGTCGGCGGCGGCTGCGCGCTCAGTCAGCCTCGACTCGTTTCTTCAGGTCCTTCAACGCGGTGTCGGTCAGCCGGCGTTCGGCCTTGCGTTTGAGCAGACCGATCATCGGGATCATCAGGTCCACCGAGAGCTCGTAGGTAACATCGGTGCCAGATCCTTTGGGCGTCAACCGATATGCGCCGTCGAGTGACTTGAGCAGGGTGCTCGACACCAGCGACCAGGTCACCGACTTGTGGTCGGTGGGCCACTGGTAGGCCAGCACCATGGCGTCCTTGAGCACCGCGGCATCGAGCACCAGCCGGGCCACCTTCGGGTAACCCTGATCGTCGGCCTCGAGGACCTCGGCCTCCTTGTACTCGTTGACCCACTCCGGATAGGAGCCGATGTCGGCGATGACGTCCATCACCGTCGCCGGGTCCGCGTCGATGTAGATCGTCTGTGCCGTCTTGTCCGCCACTGAAGCCTTCCCCAGTCCTCTCGGTGCCTTCCCGACCCTCGCGTCCCCGCCGATGGCGGCGAATCTACCCTCCCGTCGACAGGTATGGCTCCGATCGTCTAGGCCAACCGCGACACGCCGACCGGACGGCCCGCCTCGAGCTTCTGCTTGATCTCGAAGGCCATCTCCTTGCCGGCCACCCGGCGGCGGTGATTCATCGCGGGAAGGTTCATCTTCGCCAGCTGCCACGCGGCCGCACCGGCCGGCTCGGCGTGCATGAAGTAGTGCAGCACCACCCCGTCGAGCACCTTCTCCAGCCAGACCTCCATGGTCCCGGTCAGCGCGCCGGTCACCGTCCAGCGGTGGCCGAGTTCCTTGCGGTCCTCCACCACGGTCAGCCGCAGATCCGGCCACCAGCGCGCCCAGCTCTCCGGATCCGCGACCGCGGCGCCGACCGCGACGGGGTCGGCCGCGACGAACGTCTCGTCGGCGATCTGGATGCTGTTCATGACTGACAAGCTTCACACATGCTCCGACGTCGGCCGAGTCGGGGCGACTACGCTGTACAGGGCATTACGGCCGGTACAGCGAGAGGGCCTTCATCGTGCGTGAGTACACCGTTCCGGCGACCTTCACCGTCGGAGACCAGGACAACGTCGCGTCCGTCGTCTACTCCCACGAACGGGAGAACCCCGACCACGTGATCTTCCAGCGTCTGGTCGACGGCGCCTGGGTCGACGTGACGTGCCGTCAGGCCGCCGAGCAGATCCGCTCGGCCGCGCGGGGCCTGATCGCCGAGGGTGTGCAGCCCGGCGACCGCGTGGCCCTGCTGTCGGCGACGCGCTACGAGTGGGTGATCCTCGACTACGCGATCCTGTCGATCGGTGCGGTCACGGTGCCGATCTACGAGACGTCCTCGCCGGAGCAGGTGCGCTGGGTGCTCGAGGACTCGGGCGCGGTGCTCGCCTTCGTCGAGATCGAGGCGCACGCGCTGATGGTCAAGGAGCTGCAGGACGAGCTGCCGGCACTGCGCAAGGTGGCGGTCATCGAGTCGACGGCGCCGTCGGCGCTCGACGCACTCGCCGAGGCCGGCGCGACGACCGACCCGGCCGAGGTCGACCGGCGGCTCGCCGGCATCCGGTCCGGCGACCCCGCCACGCTGATCTACACCTCGGGCACCACCGGCCGGCCCAAGGGCTGCCAGCTCACCCACTCCAACCTGCTGCACGAGACCCGCGGCGCGACGCACTGCTTCCCCACCCTGCTGCGCAAGGGCGAGCGACTGCTGGTGTTCCTGCCGCTGGCCCACGTGCTGGCCCGGGCGCTGTCGATGACGGCCTTCGCCAACGGCGTCACGATCGGCTACACCAGCGACATCAAGAACCTGGTGCCGATGTTCGGACTGTTCAAGCCGACCGTGATCGTGTCGGTGCCCCGCGTGTTCGAAAAGGTGTACAACACCGCCGAACTCAACGCCCAGGACAGCGGCAAGGGCGCGATCTTCGCGATGGCCGCCCAGGCCGCGATCGACTGGAGCAAGGCCCAGGACGCCGGCGGCCCGAGTCTGCTGCAGCGCGTCAAGCACGCGGTGTTCGACCGGCTGGTGTACACCAAGCTGCGGGCGGCCACCGGCGGCAACTGCCGGGCGTCGATCTCCGGCGGCGCGCCGCTGGGCGCCCGGCTCGGCCACTTCTACCGCGGCATCGGCCTGACGATCTACGAGGGCTACGGACTGACCGAGACCAGCGCGGCGATCACGGCCAACCGGATCGGTGAGCTGAAAGTGGGCACCGTCGGAAAGCTGTTGCCCGGCAACAGCATGGCGATCGCGTCCGACGGTGAGCTCCTGGTGCGCGGCGGCGTGGTGTTCGACGGGTACTGGCGCAACGAGACCGCCACCGCCGAGGCGATCGTCGACGGCTGGTTCCACACGGGCGATCTCGGCAGCGTCGACGCGGACGGCTTCCTGTCGATCGTCGGACGCAAGAAGGAGATCATCGTGACCGCGGGCGGCAAGAACGTCGCACCCGCGGTGCTCGAGGACCAACTGCGGGCCCACCCGCTGATCAGTCAGGCGATGGCCGTCGGCGACGCCAAACCGTTCATCGCCGCGCTCATCGCGATCGACCCTGAGGCGTTCGAGGTGTGGAAACAGCACCACGGCAAGGCCGCGGCCGCCTCGGTGGGCGACCTGGCCGAGGACCCCGACCTGATCGCCGAGATCGACGTGGCGGTCAAGAACGCCAACCAGGCGGTGTCCAAGGCCGAGGCGATCCGCAAGTTCCGGATCCTGCCGTGCGACTTCACCGTGCTCACCGGCGAGCTGACGCCGACCCTGAAGATCAAGCGCAAGGTCGTCGCCGACAAGTTCGCCGCCGAGATCGAAGCGCTGTACGAGAAGGACTGACCGCTAGAGCAGCCGGGCCAGCCGCTGGGCCTGCATCCGCCACTGCCAGTGGTCGACGGCCCACTGCCGGCCGGCGGCGCCCATCGCCGCGGCGCGCTGCGGATCGGCGAGCAGGTCGCCGACCGCCGCGGCGATCGCGCCGACGTCCCAGCCGTCCACGACGATGCCGGTGTCGCCGTCGAGGACCGTCTCCGGCGCGCCTCCGGACCGTCCGGCCACCACCGGCACCCCCGTCGCCGAGGCCTCCAGGTAGACGATGCCGAGACCCTCGACGTCCAGACCGGCGCCGCGGGTGCGGCACGGCATCGCGAACACGTCGGCCATCGCGTGGTGATCGGGCAATTCCTCCCCGGGCACGCCGCCGGTGAACACCACGTGCTCGGACACCCCGAAGGTGTGGGCCAGCCGCTGCAGTGACGTGCGGTACGGACCGCCACCGACGATCACCAGCGCCGTGCCGGGCGCCCGCTCGCGGATCGCGGGCAGCGCCCGGATCAGCATGTCCTGTCCCTTGCGCGGCACCAGCCGGGAGACGCAGACGACCACCGGCCGCTCGCCGAGCCGGTAGCGGGCCCGCAGCTCGGCGCGGGCCACCTCGTTGGGCGTGAAGCGCTCGACGTCCACGCCCGGCGGGACGTGTTCGAGCGCGGCGCGCGGACCGAAGGCCGATGCGAACCGGCGCCGGGTGTAGGAGCTGATGTAGGTGATGACGTCGGTGTCATTGCCGATGCGGCGCAACGCCGTTCGCGCCAGTGGCACCATCGACCAGCCGACCTCGTGGCCGTGGGTGCTCGCGATGATGCGGCGTGCACCTGCTGCCCGCGCCAGGGGCGCCATCAAGGCCAGCGGCGCGGCGGCGCCGAACCAGACGGTGTCGATGTCGCGCTCGCGGATCAGCCGCCGCATCCGCATCGCGACCGCCGGCTCGGGCAGCATCAGCGTCGTCGGGTGCCGCACGATGTCGTAGCCCGAGGCGGCCGCGACGGCGTCGTAGTCCTCGGCGCCCTTCCATTTCGGGGCGTAGACCGTCAGCGCCTCGACCCCGGAATCGGCGGACCCCAGGAGGTGCTCGACCAGCGCCTCCAGGTAGGACTGGATGCCGCCGCGGCGCGGCGGATAGTCGTTGGTGACCAGCAGGACACGGCTCATCCGGGCAGGTCGATTCCGAGCACGTCGCGCACCGCGGTGGCGGCGTCGGAATGACCGGGCCCGCACGCGGCGACGTACAGCGCGCGCAGCCGGTCCGCGCCGTAGGTCTGCGCGACATACGTGGCGAACGCCCACGCCCGGTCGTAGGCGGCCGAGCGTTGCGGGCCGGGGGTGGCCAGTTCGGCGTCGGTGGGCAGACGTGCAGGCAGGCCGACCGCGACGCCGGGCGCCGGCCGCCCGATGTAGTCGGCGACGCCCTCGGTCAGCCAGACCGGGGCGTCGGCCGCCGTGTCGGCGCGTGCTGCGAAGTGGAAGAGCTCGTGCCGCAACACGATTCGCAGATCGGCGGGATCCATCGCGGCCGCCGCCGGCGAGAACGTGATGCGCTCGGCGGTGGTGGTCGCGGCGGTGTCCGAGCCCGCGCCGGCCAGCACGGCGAACTGCTCCGGGGAGCCTGCCACCACGATCGGGATCTGGCGCGGCCACTGCGGCCCCCAGAACCCGCTGACGGCCGCCTCGGCCCCGGGGAGTTCGGCGGCGACCCGATCGAGCAGCGCGCCGGCACCGCCACCGAGATCGATCAGCTGTGCGGTCCGACCCTGCGGTGTGGTCACCGTGCGCAGCGGAGCGCCGGTCGGCGCGGCCGTCCCGGTGGTCGGTGACGGCGCCGCGACGGCGGGCCCGACCGGGGTCCCCGGCAGCGGACCGCTGATCAGTAGTGCGGCGCAGACCAATTCGGTGCCCAGGACCGCGCCGAGGCGGCGCCGGGCCCGGGCTCGGTCAGTAGCGGCGGATGTTGTGGATCGGGGCATTGTCCACGGGGGCGACTCGCACGGGCGTGCCGTAGGTGGACGCATGCACCATCATTCCGTCACCGATGTAGATGCCCACGTGTGAGGCGTCGGAGTAGTAGGTGACGAGGTCGCCGGGCTGCATCTGGTCGCGGGAGACGGGCTGTCCACCGGCGGCGAGGGCCTGGCTGGAGTGCGGCAGCGAGATACCGGCCTGCTGGAAGGACCACATCACCAGACCCGAGCAGTCGAAGGCGCTGGGACCTGCGGCCCCCCACGAGTACGGCGATCCGATGCGGCTCAGCGCGGCCTGGATGACGGTGGTGGCCTCGGGCGCTGCGGGCGGGGCGATGTCGCCGGGCGGGATCGCGCCGGGCACGGCGGGTGCGGGCGGCGCGGCCAGCACGGCCGGGTCCTGGCCGGGCGGCGGCGCGACGGGGGCGGCGGGAGCCGGCGGGGCGGGCGGCATCGCGGCGAGCGCCTCGCGCTGGGGCGGGGTCAGCGCGTCGTAGCGGGACTTCACGATCGCGATCTGCACCTGCAGCTGGCTCTGCTTGGACTGCAGGTCGGCACGCACCGCGGCGGCCTGCTCGGCGGCGGTCTTGGCCTCCGACGCGGACGCGGCGGATGCCTGCTCGGCGGCCTGCGTCTGCTTGCCGATCTCGAGGAAACGGTTCATCTGCGCCGACATCTCGTGGGCCATCACCCGCTGGATCGCGAGTTGGTCGATCAGGCCCTGCGGCGAGGACGCGGTGAGCATCGCCTGGAAGCCCGACGGCCGCCCACCCATGTACTGGGCGGCGGCGAGGGTGTCGACCTTGCGCTGGAAGTCGGCGAGCTGCGCTTTGGCGGCGTCGACGGCGGCGACGTCGCTGGCGTGCTTGGCCTCCGCGGCCTGCTCGATCTCCAGCTTCTTGTTCAGGTCGAGCTGCGCGGAGTGCATGGCCTCCGTCGTCTGCTCGGCCTGCCGCGACAGTTCGTTGAGCTTCGCCAGCGCGTCATCGGCCGGATCGGCATGACCCGGTCCGGCGAAGACGGCGCCGAGCATGACCAGGAAGGCCAGGGCACTGATGACGGGTCGCCGGGATCGACTGGAACTCCGGTGCGCGCGGTCGAGCGTCAAGGTTTATGCGTCCTTCAACTGCCGTAACGAGCCGTCTCGAACTCTCTTAGGTCTCAGACAGGTTACGAAACGGCATCGGCCTTGTCCAACAGGAGACGCAAATTTAACAGTTGCTCCTGTGGTGCATGGGGCGCGGGTGACGCCGCGTGTCTTCAGGCAACGCCTGAGTTCCCCTGCCGGTGGATCGGTACCAACCGCAATCGCGGTGCCAGACCGACTTCCGCGAGCACTTCCAGTGCGCGGCGCTCGTCCACCAGCAAAGTTTCCGGCACGCCGAGCAGAACACTGACGACGCAGTCCTGGCAGCCCGGTCCGCGCACCGCGCAGTCGTCGCAGTCGATCGTCACGGTCCCGGTCTCCGCCGCACCGGGGCTCTGGCCCTGGGGTTGTTCGTGTGCCATCGCACCCGTCCTCTCGTCGCAGTCGAGGGCACGGTATCGACGCCGACCGACAAGTCCAGGCGGGCCGGAATCGTCCCCCCGGCCGCCGGAGGATCCTTCCCGCCCCGCCTCCCGGGACTTGTCGGCGCCGCCGCTTACGGTCGGCGCATGGGTCAGCTCAGCTTCGCCGACGTTGACCCCGACGCCGACCTCACCCTGCGCGAGACCACCTTCGTCGTCGTCGATCTCGAGACGACGGGCGGCCGCGCGAGCGGCGACCGGCACGACGAGATCACCGAGATCGGCGCGGTCAAGGTGCGCGCCGGCGAGGTGCTGGGCGAGTTCGCGACGCTCGTCGACCCGGGCCGGGCCATCCCGCCGCAGATCGTCGCGCTCACCGGCATCACGACGGCGATGGTCTACGACGCTCCCCGCATCGACGCGGTGCTGCCTGCGTTCCTCGAATTCGCCCGCGGCGCCGTGCTGGTCGCCCACAACGCCGGCTTCGACATCGGATTCCTGCGCGCGGCCGCCGAACGCCACCAGCTGCCCTGGCCCAAGCCGCCCGTGCTGTGCACGGTCCGGCTGGCGCGCCGCGTGCTGACCCGCGACGAGGCGCCCAGCGTGCGGCTGTCCGCGCTCGCGCAGCTGTTCGGCGCCGCCACCACGCCCAACCACCGCGCCCTCGCCGACGCCCGGGCCACCGTGGATGTGCTGCACGGCCTGATCGAGCGGGTCGGCAACCAGGGCGTGCAGACCTACACCGAGCTGCGGTCCTACCTGCCCGACGTGAGCCCCGCCCAGCGCCGCAACCGCCACCTGGCCCGGTCGCTGCCCCGCGCCCCGGGCGTCTACCTCTTCCGCGGCCCGTCTCGGGAGGTGCTCTACGTCGGCACCGCGGTGGATCTGCGCCGCCGGGTGGGCCAGTACTTCACTGGCGCCGACCCTCGCACCCGGATGAAGGAGATGGCCTCGCTGGCCACCGCGGTCGACCACGTCGAGTGCGCCCACGACCTCGAGGCGGGGGTGCGCGAGCTGCGCCTGCTCGCCGCGCACGCGCCGCCCTACAACCGCCGGTCCAAGTTCCCGCACCGCTGGTGGTGGGTGACGCTGACCGACGAGGCGTTCCCCCGGTTCTCTGCGGTACGCAGCCCGCGCAGCAGCACCGCGATCGGGCCGTTCCGCGCCCGCGCCGACGCCGTCGACGCCGCCGCCTTGATCGCGCGGTTCACCGGGGTGCGCACCTGCACCCGGCGGCTGTCCCGGTCGGCCGTGCACGGACCCGCCTGCCCGGACCTCGAGGTGTCCCCCTGCCCCGCGGTGCGGGGCGCGGGCCCGGACGACTATGCCGCCGCCGTGCACGACGCCCGGGCACTCATCGACGGGCACAGCGGGCAGGCGCTGGCCGCGATGCTGGCCCACATCGACGACCTCGCGGCCCGCCACCGCTACGAGACCGCCGCGCGGCTGCGTGACCGCACCGCCGCCACCATCGACGTGCTCTGGCGCGGTCAACGGCTGCGGGCCCTGTCGGGCATCGGCGAGCTGATCGCCGCGCGACCCGACGGCGCGCGCGGCTGGCACCTCTCGGTCGTCCGCCACGGCCGGCTCGCCGCGGCCGGCGTGGCGCCGCGCGGGGTCCCGCCGATGCCGGTCGTCGACGCGTTGTGCGCGGGCGCGCAGACCGTGCTGCCCACCGACGGGCCGCACGGCGGCGCACTGATCGAGGAGACCGCGCTCATCGCGCGCTGGCTCGCCCACCCCGGCGTCCGGATCGTGCGGGCCGACACCGGCTACTGCTCGCCGGTCGGCGCGGCAGGCCGGTGGGCGGGCTGGGCGTCGTCGGCCCGCTCCGCGCGCGTCGCGGCCGAGCAGCTGGCCGAGCAGTTCGACAGCTCAGAGCTGCTGGGTGAACCGCGCCCAACGCGCGAGCAGCTCTTCGGCCGCCCCGGAGTCGATGGCGTCCGTGGCGCGTGCGAGCCCGGACTCCCAGGCCGGAACCCACTTGGCGTCGCTGGATAGGCCGGCGTGGGCGACCAGCGCTCCGGCGGCGTTGAGCACCACCGCATCCCGCACCGGCCCCGTCGCGCCGCCGAACACCGACCGGGCCTCGGCGGCGTTGGTCTCGGCGTCGCCGCCGACCAGCTCGGAGATGTGGGCGCGCGCGAACCCGAAGGCGGCCGGATCGAACCGGAGTCGATCGACGGTGCCCGCCTGGACCCGCCAGATCGTGCTGGTCGTCGTCGTGGTCAGCTCGTCGAGGCCGTCGTCGCCGTGCACCACGAGCACGCTGGACCCACGGGTGGCGAACACCTCGGCCATCACCTCGGCCAGTTCGGCCCACGCGCAGCCGATCAACCCCGCCCGCGGGCCGGCCGGGTTCGTCAGCGGGCCGAGCAGGTTGAACACCGTGGGCACGCCGATCTCCCGGCGCGCCACCCCCGCGTACTTGTAGGACGGGTGGAACTGCGGGGCGAACGCGAAGCCGATGCCGACCTCGGCCACGCAGCGCGCCACCTCGTCGGGTCCCAGATCGATGCGCACCCCGAGCGCCTCGAGGGTGTCGGCGCCCCCGGACAGCGACGACGCGGCGCGGTTGCCGTGCTTGACCACCTTCACCCCGGCGGCGGCGACCACGATCGACGCCATCGTCGACAAGTTGACGGTGTTCGCGCCGTCGCCTCCGGTGCCGACGACGTCGACGGTGTCGGTGCCGATCGCGTCGGTGGGCACCCGCCGGGCGTGCTTGAGCATGATGTCGGCGAGCTCGGCGACCTCGGCCGACGTGGGGCGCTTCATCTTCATCGACACACCGAATCCGGCGATCTGGGCGGGGGTCGCGGCGCCCGTCATGATCTGGTCCATCGCCCAGCCCGCCTGCCCGGGCAGCAGCGACTGGTGGGTGGTCAGCCTGCCGAGGATCATCGGCCACGTCGGGGCAGCCGCGGACGGCTCGTGCTGGGCGGGAGCAGAAGTCACGACGCGATTATGACGAATTGCTCGACCCGGGTGGAGTTCGACAACTACAAAGCGTCATACTTGCTGTTGTGACGAGCGCTGTAGGGACCTCGGGAACCGCCATCACGTCGCGAGTGCATTCGCTGAACCGTCCGAACATGGTCAGTGTCGGCACGATCGTGTGGCTTTCCAGTGAGCTGATGTTCTTTGCTGGCCTGTTCGCGATGTACTTCACGGCCCGCGCCCAGGCCCAGGGGAACTGGCCCCCGGAACCCACCGAGCTGAACCTCGCGCTCGCGGTGCCGGTCACGCTGGTGCTGATCGCCTCGTCGTTCACCTGCCAGATGGGCGTCTTCGCCGCTGAGCGCGGCGACGTCTTCGGCCTGCGCCGCTGGTACCTGCTGACGTTCGCGATGGGTGCGTTCTTCGTGGCCGGACAGGGCTACGAGTACTACCACCTGGTCCACGAGGGCACCACGATCCCGGGCAGCGCCTACGGCACCGTCTTCTACCTCGCCACCGGCTTCCACGGCCTGCACGTCATCGGCGGTCTGATCGCCTTCATCCTGCTGCTGATGCGCACCCGGATGAGCAAGTTCACCCCCGCCCAGGCCACGGCGGCGATCGTGGTGTCGTACTACTGGCACTTCGTCGACATCGTCTGGATCGCCCTGTTCGCCGTCATCTACTTCGTGCGATGACGGACCCCGAGCGCTCCGACACGACACAGTCTCACAGCCCGCAGATGAGAAGGGGTTCGATGACAAGGAAGGCACCCGGAGCCGGGCGGCCGGCGGCAGTGCGCAAGCGCCGGCTTCGCCGGCGCGTCTCGGCGGCGCTGTTGCTGCTGATCGGCCTGGCAGTGGCCGGTGGCCTGGCGGCCACCTTCACGCCGACGCCGCAGGTCGCGGTCGCCGACGAGTCCGCCTCGGCCATGCTGCGCACCGGCCAACAGCTCTACGAGACCTCCTGCGTGTCCTGCCACGGCCTGAACCTGCAGGGTGTGGAGCAGCGCGGCCCCAGCCTCATCGGTGTCGGCGAAGCCGCCGTGTACTTCCAGGTGGCCACCGGCCGCATGCCGGCGATGCGCGGTGAGGCGCAGGCCCAGCGCAAGGACCCGGCGTTCGACGAGTCCCAGATCGACGCGCTCGGCGCCTACATCCAGGCCAACGGCGGCGGCCCGGTCGTCCCGCGCGACGAGAACGGCCAGATCGCCTCGCAGTCGCTGATCGGCAACGACGTCGCCCGCGGCGGCGACCTGTTCCGCCTGAACTGCGCGTCCTGCCACAACTTCACCGGCAAGGGCGGCGCGCTGTCCTCGGGCAAGTACGCGCCCGACCTGGGCGAGGCGGCCAAGGTACCCGCGCAGGTCTACACCGCGATGCTGACCGGCCCGCAGAACATGCCGAAGTTCGGCGACCGCCAGCTCTCGCCCGACGAGAAGAAGGACATCGTCGCCTATGTCCGCGAGGCGGCCGAGACGCCGTCGCCGGGCGGACTCGGGCTGGGCGGCTTCGGCCCCACCTCTGAGGGCATGGTCGCGTGGATCGTCGGCATGGTGGCCATCATCGCGGCCGCCCTCTGGATCGGAGCACGGGCATGAGCGACGCCACCGGTACCGAGCACACGGACAAGGGCACCGACTCGCCGGGTCAGACCGACGCATCCGGTCAGCCGACCGACGCCCAGCTCGCCGAGATGTCGCAGCAGGAACTGCTCGCGCTCGGCGGCAAGCTCGACGGCGTCGAGATCGTCTACAAGGAGCCGCGCTGGCCGATCCCCGGCACCAAGGCCGAGAAGCGCGCCGAGCGCACCGTCGCGTACTGGCTTCTGCTGGCGGGTGTCTCGGGCCTGGCACTGCTGCTGGTCTTCCTGTTCTGGCCGTGGGAGTACAAGCCCTTCGGATCCGAAGGCGAGTTCCTGTACTCGTTGGCCACCCCGCTCTACGGCCTGACATTCGGCCTGTCGGTGCTCGCCATCGGCATCGGTGCGGTGCTGTTCCAGAAGAAGTTCATCCCCGAGGAGATCTCGATCCAGGAGCGCCACGACGGCGCCTCCCCCGAGCTGCACCGCAGGACGGTCGCGGCCAACCTCGGCGACGCCCTCGAGGGCTCGACGCTCAAGCGGCGCAAGCTGATCGGGCTCTCGCTCGGCATCGGCTTCGGGGCGTTCGGGCTGGGCACACTGGTCGCGTTCATGGGCGGCCTGATCAAGAACCCGTGGAAGCCGGTCGTGCCGACCGCGGAGGGCATGAAGGCGGTGCTGTGGACCTCCGGGTGGACCCCGCGGTTCACCGGCGAGACGATCTACCTGGCCCGGGCCACCGGTCGCCCCGGTGAGTCGCCGTTCGTCAAGATGCGCCCCGAGGACCTCGACGCCGGCGGCATGGAGACGGTGTTCCCGTGGCGCGAATCCGACGGCGACGGCACCACCGTGGAATCCGAGCATCACCTCCACGAGATCTCGATGGGCGTGCGTAACCCGGTGATGCTGATCCGCATCCGGCCCGGCGACATGTCGCGGGTGGTCAAGCGCCGGGGCCAGGAGAGCTTCAACTTCGGCGAGCTGTTCGCGTTCACCAAGGTCTGCTCGCACCTGGGCTGCCCCTCCTCGCTGTACGAGCAGCAGACCTACCGGATCCTGTGCCCGTGCCACCAGTCGCAGTTCGACGCACTGCACTTCGCACGACCCATCTTCGGACCGGCGGCCCGCGCCCTGGCGCAGCTCCCGATCACGATCGACAAAGAGGGCTACCTTGTAGCCAACGGTGATTTCATCGAACCCGTCGGACCGGCATTCTGGGAGCGCACGTCATGAGCCCACGACCCAACATGGCCGAGATCGCCGCCAAGCAGGGCGAAGCGATCGACTCGCGGTATCACCCCTCGGCAGCGGTCCGCCGCCAGCTGAACAAGGTGTTCCCCACCCACTGGTCGTTCCTGCTCGGTGAGATCGCGATGTACAGCTTCATCGTGCTGCTGCTCACCGGCGTGTGGCTGACCCTGTTCTTCGATCCGTCGATGCAGGAAGTCACCTACAACGGTGTCTACCAGCCCCTGCGCGGCGTCGGGATGTCGCGGGCGTACGAGACCGCGCTCGACATCAGCTTCGAGATCCGCGGCGGGCTGTTCGTCCGTCAGGTCCACCACTGGGCGGCGCTGCTGTTCGCGGCATCGATCATGGTGCACCTGGCCCGCATCTTCTTCACCGGCGCGTTCCGCCGACCCCGCGAGGCCAACTGGGTGATCGGCTCGCTGCTGCTGATCCTGGCGATGTTCGAGGGCTTCTTCGGCTACTCGCTGCCCGACGACCTGCTCTCGGGCACCGGCATCCGCGCCGCCCTGTCGGGCATCACGATGGGCATCCCGATCGTCGGCACCTGGATGCACTGGGCGCTGTTCGGCGGCGACTTCCCCGGCGAGATCCTGATCCCCCGGCTCTACGCGCTGCACATCCTGCTGATCCCCGGCATCATCCTGGCGCTCATCGGTGTGCACCTCGCGCTCGTCTGGTTCCAGAAGCACACCCAGTTCCCCGGCCCGGGACGCACCGAGACCAACGTCGTCGGCGTGCGCGTCATGCCGGTGTTCGCGGTCAAGTCCGGCGCGTTCTTCGCGGTGACCGTCGGTGTGCTCGGCCTGATGGGTGGCCTGCTGCAGATCAACCCGATCTGGGTGCTGGGTCCGTACAAGCCGTCGCAGGTGTCGGCGGGCAGCCAGCCGGACTTCTACATGATGTGGACCGACGGGTTGATCCGTCTGTGGCCGGCATGGGAGTTCTACCCCTTCGGCCACACCATCCCGCAGGGCGTGTGGGTGGCGGTCGGCATGGGCCTGGTGTTCATGCTGCTGATCGCCTACCCGTTCCTGGAGAAGAAGTTCTCCGGCGACGACGCTCACCACAACCTGTTGCAGCGTCCGCGTGACGCACCGACACGCACCGCGATCGGCGCGGCGGCGATCGCGCTGTACATCGTGCTGACCTTCGCGTGCATGAACGACATCATCGCGCTGAAGTTCCACATCTCGCTGAACGCGACGACGTGGATCGGCCGCATCGGCATGGTGGTGCTGCCCGCGATCGTGTACTACCTCGCCTACCGCTGGGCGGTGGCGCTACAGCGCAGCGACCGCGAGGTGCTCGAGCACGGGATCGAGACCGGCATCATCAAGCGGCTGCCGCACGGTGCCTACATCGAGCTGCACCAGCCGCTGGGCCCGGTCGACGAGCACGGCCATGCCATCCCGCTCGAGTACCAGGGTGCGGCGTTGCCCAAGCGGATGAACAAGCTGGGTTCGGCGGGCGCGCCCGGTACGGGCAGCTTCCTCAGTGCCGACCCGGTCTCCGAGCACGAGGCGCTCACGGAGGCGGCGCACGCGGCCGAGCATCGGGCGCTGACCGCCCTGCGCGAGCGGGTGGGCACCAACGGGTCGTCCAACGGGCACACCAACGGCTCGTCGAACGGCAACGGCAACGGCTCGTCCGGGAACGGTCACCACTGACCTTTCCGTCACCAGCGCGATCATCGACACGAGAATCCGCCCCGGCTCCGGCCGGGGCGGATTTTTCGTCGAGCGGGATCAGTCCTCGGTGTGGGCGCGCAGTTCGCGCAGGAAGTACACGGGGATCGCGATCATGCCGAGCGTGACGACGCCCGCGGCCCCGTAGAACACCCAGGACGCGACGTCGTTGTCGGCCGCCATCAGGTAGGTCGCGACGCCGATGAACAGCGTGGCGACGCCCATCGCGCAGCCGAGCGACGCCGCTGCGCGTACCCAGAGCCGCTCGACGGCCGGCGAGGCGGCGGCGACGGGCGAACGCAGCGCCGTCGCCGCGGGCGTGACGGCCCGGATCTTCTCGGTGGGCGCCTCGGCCACCCGCGGGGTGGCCGACGGCTCTGCGGCGCGTTCAGGGGCGCGCGGGGCCGGCTCGGTGTCCCGGCGGGCATCGCGGCGCGCACGCAACAGCAGCGGCACCGCGGCGACGATGACGGCCGCCGACACACCGATCACGACGTAGAGGAACCACGGGGTGCCGGAATCCCCGCCACCGTCGGTGCGTCCGTGGGCGAGGTCGACCAGTGCCACGGTCGCGGCGACACCCGCCCCGAGCGCGGCGAGCCACACGGCGGCGCAGCTGCCGAGCAGGATGCGATCGGTGCGGTCTGGGGTGTACACGGCGGAAGTCGTCATCACAGGTGGGTACCGGGCCTAGCAGCTGGTCTGGGCGGCGTTGTTCTGATTGGAGGACAGCACCGTGCCGTCACTGGTCGTGATCGAACAGTTCAGCCGGCTCACCAGGAACAGGCTGGACGCCTGCACCGAGCCGACCTCGGACTGCGAGATCGGGGTGACCGTCAGCGACCACGGGATGTACACGTTGCGCTGGGTGCGGCTGCGCCCTGACGCGTCGACGTAGGTCACCGTGATGATGTCGCCGGGCGCCTTGGTTCCGGTCACCGTGTAGGTGACCTGGCGCGGGCCGGCCCTGGTGGTGGTAGGCGGCGGAGGCGGCGCCTCACTGGTGGTCGGCGGCGGAGGCGGCGGGGGCTCCTCGGTCGCGGGCGGCGGAGGTGGTGGCTCGGTCACCGTCACCGTCTCCGGCGGTGGGGGCGGCGGCTCCTCGGTGCTCGGTGGCGGCGGTGGCGGCGGAGGGGGCGGCGTCGTGGTGGTGATCTCGTCCTGCACCGGCGGAGGCGCGCTCGTGGTCGTCTCCGGTGTCGCCAGGTTGTCGGTCTCGGTGCGCGTCACCAGCACCGAGACGGACACCACCAGCGCGACGGCCGCGACGATCGCGACCACCCCGACGACCCAGGGCCACCGGGGCGGTTCGGCGGTGTCTACCGGCTCGGGGGCGGCCTCGTAGTTGTCGTAGTCGTACAGCGACGAGTCACCGGCGGCGTACGGGGCGCTGACGAACTGTTCGGACTCGGGTGCGGAGTAGGCGCGGGAGTAGAAGTCGGTCGCTCCGGTGCCGGGGTCGCCGGCGCTGTCGCCCACGCCGGAGACTTCCTGCGTCGGTTCATCCGGGGAGGGCCGGTCCCCCGGGTCCTCGCCTTTCGGCCCGCTCATGTGCGTCTATCCTTCTCGCCGGCTTCTCCGGCGCCGACGACCACTCTCGGCGGCCCCCGGCGCGTCGGCAACACTACCCAACGGGGGGTCCGCGGCGAGCCGTCGTGCGCGGGTGGCGCACCAACTCATGTCCGGATTGTGACCTTGCCGCCCGACCATGCGCCGAAGTCGCCGGGGCTCAGTGCTTCTCGGGCCCGCTGTGGTACTCGAAGACCAGGCCCGACACCGTGGTCAGCACGAAGCAGACGCCCGCGACGATGAGCCACGGCAGCCACAGCGCCATGCCCACCGCGGTGACCGACGCCGACAGCGCGATCATCACCGGCCACCAGCTGTGCGGGCTGTAGAAGCCCAGCTCACCGGCGCCGTCGGCGATCTCCGCGTCCTCGTAGTCCTCGGGGCGGGTGTCGAGACGACGGGCCACGAAGCGGAAGAACGTGCCGGTGATCAGCGTCAGACCGGTGGTCAGCACCAGCGCGGTGGTGCCGGCCCATTCCACGCCGCCGGTGGCGAACAGCGCCGTCAGCACGGCGTAGACCACCGATGCCAGCGCGAAGAACGCCGTCAGGAACTCGAACAACCGGGCTTCGATATGCATGTGCTGTCCTACCTGCTCGCCTGGGGTACGCCGACCTGCTCACCGCGCCGGGTGTCGAACGGCTTGGTGGTGGTGGCCACCGGGGACTGGTTGATCGCCTGCAGCGCCTCGGCGTTGGTCTTGCCCGCGATCCGCTGGTCCATGTAGGCCTTGAAGTCGTTGGGCTCCACGACCCGCAGCTCGAAGTTCATCATCGAGTGGTAGGTGCCGCACATCTCGGTGCAGCGGCCGACGAACGCCCCGGTCTGGTTGATCTCGCTGACCTGGAACACGTTGTCGGAGTTGTTCTCCTTCGGGTTGGGCATCACGTCCCGCTTGAAGAGGAACTCGGGCACCCAGAACCCGTGGATCACGTCGGCCGACGCGATCTGGAACTCGATCCGCTTGCCGGAGGGCACCACCAGGACCGGGATCTCGGTGGACGAGCCCAGCGTCTCGACCTTGTCGAAGTTGAGGTAGGTGCGGTCCTCGGGGTTCAGGCCGCGGATCGCGCCGACACGCTCCTCGCCGTTCTCGTAGGTGCCTTCGGGCTTGGAGACCATCGCCTCTTTGCGGGCGTTGTCGGCGCCGTCGTAGGTGAAGGTGCCGTCGGCGAAGTTGATCTTCTGGTAGCCGAACTTCCAGTTCCACTGGAACGCCGTGACGTCGATCACGACATCGGGGTTGGGCTCCTTGTGCAGCATCTTCTCCTGCACCACGACGGTGAAGTAGAAGAGCACCGAGATGATCAGGAACGGGGTGACCGTCAGCGCGAGTTCGAGCGGCATGTTGTAGCCGAACTGGCGCGGCAGCTCCTGCTCGCCCTTCTTCTTGCGGTGGAACGACACCGTCCAGAACAGCAGGATGTAGACGATGGCGCCGACGACGAGCGCCGCGATCACCGAACCGATCCACAGTTCCCGGTTGAGATGGGCTTCGGGGGTGATGCCCTTGGGCCAGCCGAGGCCGAGGACCTCAGACCAGCTGCACCCACTGAGCAGGACCGTTGTCCCTCCCAGGAGCAGGGACAACGCCACCAACTTCAGGCCGCGAGCGGGCACGTTGGCGCCTCCTACCACGTCGATCGACCGTCGGACGGTCAGACGGCTTGACTGAATACTACGCAGCGTAGACCACCCGCCCCGGGCGTACTGAAGCGACCGGGGAATGTCACGGCTGCGCCGCCCGGGCCGGTCGGAACCCGCGCCACCGATTCGGCATACTGGCGCCGTGTGCGGACTGCTGGCGATGGTGACCGACCCTGCCCGTGAGGTCTCCCCCCACCTCGTCGAGGCGGTCTCGGGTGCCAGCCACCTGATGCGTCACCGCGGCCCCGACGAGCCCGGGACCTGGAACGACGACCGCGTGGTGCTCGGGTTCAACCGGCTCTCGATCATCGACATCGCGCACAGCCACCAGCCGCTGCGCTGGGGGCCCGCCGAGTCGCCCGACCGCTACGTGCTGGTGTTCAACGGCGAGATCTACAACTACCTCGAGCTGCGGGAGGCGCTGCGCGCCGAGTACGGCGCGGTGTTCCACACCGACGGTGACGGCGAGGCCATCATCGCCGCCTACCACCACTGGGGCACCGAGGCGCTGACGCGGCTGCGCGGCATGTTCGCGTTCGCGCTGTGGGACACCGTCGCCCAGGAGTTGTTCTGCGCCCGCGACCCCTTCGGCATCAAGCCGCTCTATCTCGCCACCGGCCCCGGCGGCACCGTCGTCGGCAGCGAGAAGAAGTGTCTGCTCGACCTCGCCGACGCGTTGGGCATCGACCTGACGATCGACGAGCGCGCGGTCCAGCACTACACGGTGTTGCAGTACGTGCCGGAGCCCGAGACACTGCAGCGCGGTATCCGGCGGCTGGAGTCGGGCAGCTACGCGCGGGTGCGCCCCGGCGGCTCGCCCGAGGTGACGCGCTACTTCACGCCGCGGTTCGACGCCGTCCCGTTCCGTGCCGGTTCCGCGTCGGGCGGCGAACAGGCCCGCTACGACGAGATCACCGCGGTGCTCGAGGACTCGGTGGCCAAGCACATGCGCGCCGACGTCACCGTGGGGGCGTTCCTGTCCGGCGGCATCGACTCCACGGCGATCGCGGCGCTGGCGATGCGGCACAACCCGCGGCTGATCACGTTCACCACCGGGTTCGAACGGGAGGGCTTCTCGGAGGTCGACGTCGCGGTCGCCTCGGCCGAGGCCATCGGCGCCCGGCACGTGACCAAGGTGGTCAGCCAGGCGGAGTTCGTCGCGGCGTTGCCCGAGATCGTCTGGTACCTCGACGAGCCGGTGGCCGACCCGGCGCTGGTGCCGCTGTACTTCATCGCCCGCGAGGCACGCAAGCACGTGAAGGTGGTGCTGTCAGGCGAGGGCGCCGATGAGCTGTTCGGCGGCTACACGATCTATCGGGAGCCGTTGTCGCTCAAGCCGTTCGACTATCTCCCGCGCGGACTGCGCAAGTCGGTGGGCCGGATGGCCGGGCCGCTGCCGGAGGGCATGCGCGGCAAGAGCCTGCTGCACCGCGGCTCGCTGAGCCTCGAGGAGCGCTACTACGGCAATGCGCGCAGCTTCTCCGACGCCCAGTTGCGGGCCGTGCTGCCGCGGTTCCGGCCCGAGTGGACGCACACCGACGTCACCGCGCCGGTGTACGCGCAGTCGGCCGGCTGGGATCCGGTGGCCCGGATGCAGCACATCGACCTGTTCACCTGGTTGCGCGGCGACATCCTGGTCAAGGCCGACAAGATGACGATGGCCAACTCACTGGAACTGCGGGTGCCGTTCCTGGATCCCGAGGTGTTCGCGGTCGCCTCACGGCTGCCCTACGACCAGAAGATCACCCGGGCGACGACGAAGTACGCGCTGCGCCGGGCGCTGGAGCCGATCATCCCGTCGCACGTGCTGCACCGGCCCAAACTCGGCTTCCCCGTACCGATTCGGCACTGGCTGCGGGCCGGCGAACTGCAGGACTGGGCCTACGAGATGATTGCGACCTCCGGCGCAGGCGACCTCGTCGACGTGGCCGCGGTGCGCGCCATGCTCGACGAACACCGAACCGGCGCCAGCGATCACAGCCGCCGACTGTGGACGGTGCTGATCTTCATGCTGTGGCACGCGATCTTCGTCGAGCACAGCGTCACGCCGCAGATCAGCGAGCCGACCTACCCCGTCCAGCTCTAGGCGAGCGCGGAGGCGATCTCCCGGCCGGCGTCGTCGCCGTACGCGTCGGACAGGCGGGCGACCGCCTCGTCGCGGTTCCACGTCCACTCCTGCGGACCCGGCGCCTCGAGCACCAGCGTCGCCGCCAGCGACGCCAGCTGCGCGGCGCGCTCCAGCGTCAGGCCGGCGTCGCGGCCGGTGAGGAAGCCGGCGCGGAACGCGTCGCCGATACCGGTCGGGTCCTCCTTGCGGGTCTCGGGGACCACGTCGACGTGCACGAAGGTGCCGTCGCGACCGACGAGGTCGACGCCCTTCTCGCCCAGCGTGGTGACGCGCAGCTGGATCTGGCTCATCACCTCGGCCTCCGACCACCCGGACTTCTGCAGCAGCAGATCCCACTCGTAGTCGTTGGTGAACAGGTAGGTGGCGCCGTCGATGAGCCGGCGGATCTCCTCGCCCGAGAGCCGGGCCAGCTGCTGGCTCGGGTCGGCGGCGAAGGCCAGGCCCAGCGAGCGGCACTCCTCGGTGTAGAGGAACATCGCGTCGGGGTCGTTGGCGCCGATGATCACCAGATCCGGTGTGCCCGTGCGCTTCACGACGTCGGCCAGCTTGATGTTGCGGGCCTCCGACATCGCGCCGGGGTAGAACGACGCGATCTGCGCCATGTCCTCGTCGGTGGTGCAGACGAAACGCGCCGTGTACGACGAGTCCGACACCAGCACCGCGTCGCAGTTCACCCCGGCGGAGGTCAGCCAGTCGCGATAGTCGTCGAAGTCGGTGCCGACCGCACCGACCAGCGTCGGCCGGCCGCCCAGCACGCCCATCGCGTAGGCCATGTTGCCCGCGACGCCGCCCCGGTGCATGACCAGATCGTCGACGAGGAAGCTCAGCGACACCTTCTGCAGGTGGTCGGCGAGCAACTGCTCGGAGAATCGGCCCGGGAATCGCATCAGATGATCGGTCGCGATCGATCCGGTCACGGCAATGGTCACGCAGTTCCACCCTTCATGAATTCACCCATACCTTAGCGGCGGCGTCTTCGCCCACCGGAGCAGCGTGCGCCCGTGCGCTAACCTGCCTATGAGTGCCCTTAGGGGCCCACTGTAGAGGCATACGCCATCCACCGACCTGCCCGGGAGCTCATGTATGACTGGTCCCTACCCGCCCCCATACGGCGCCGGACCAGCAGGACCCCCGATCTATCCGGACGGTTTCGGCCAGCAGCCGGGCGTCGCCCAGCCCTATCCCGACGGCGGTTTCGGGGCCGCGTATCCCGGCACGCTGCCCCCGCCGGTCCCCTATCCGCCGCGCCGTCGGCGCCGCTGGATCGTCGCTGTGGTGGCCGTCCTCGCGGTGCTGGTCGTCGCGGGCGTGATCACCGCGGTGGTGCTGGGGCGCGGCAGCAACCAGCCGGCGCAGACCGGTGCGCTGACCGAGGCGTCGGCCCGCACGGCCATCCAGAACTACGTGGACGCGCTGTCGAACGGGGATGCGGAGACGGTAGCCCGGCACACGCTGTGCGGGCTGTTCGACGCGGTCAAGGAGCGCCGCTCGGACCTGGCGCTGGCGAGCCTGTCCAGCGACGCGTTCCGCAAGCAGTACAGCAGCGCGCAGGTCACGTCGATCGACAAGATGGTGATGGCCTCACCGACGCAGGCGCAGGTGCTGTTCACGATGCGCGTCACGCCGGAGAGCCGTTCGTCGCGCAGTCAACCCGAGGCCGACGAGCAGGCGGTGGCGCAGCTGCTGTCGGTGGACAACGAGGTGCTGGTGTGTTCCTACCTGCCGCGGACGGCGGGGCAGTACTAGATCAGTTGAACGAGTCGCCGCAGGCGCACGAGCCGGTGGCGTTGGGGTTGTCGATGGTGAAACCCTGCTTCTCGATCGTGTCGACGAAGTCGATGCTCGCGCCCTGCACGTAGGGGGCGCTCATCCGGTCCACCGTCAGGTTGACCCCGCCGAACTCGACCGTCAGGTCGCCGTCCAGCGTGCGGTCGTCGAAGAACAGGTTGTAGCGCAGGCCCGCGCAGCCACCCGGCTGCACCGCGATACGCAGCGCCAGGTCGTCACGACCCTCCTGGTCGAGCAGTGCCTTCGCCTTCGCGGCCGCGGCCTCCGTCAGGATCACGCCGTGTTGGGTGTCGGTGGCCTGTCCTGCCTGCACTGCCGACTGGTCCTGAACAGTCATGAAATCTCCTGTGTGGATGTTCGTGGGTGAGGCCCCGAGCGCCGTGACCCCACGCGTTCAACGGTACCTTGTCCCGGCGCTATTCCCCATCTACGCCCAGCTTGCCGCCACCGCGGTGGACAGACCGATGAGCTGCTCGGCCGCGTCGTCGATGGCCCTGCGTACGGATCCGGCGTGCTCGGCGACCGCGTACGCGGCGGCGATGCCGGCCTCGCCCAGTTCAGCGTCGGACAGCGTCACCTGGCCGGCGAGGACGAGCACCGGGACGCCGCGGCGGCGCGCTCCCGCGGCCAGGGCACTGACCACCTTGCCGTGCAGCGATTGGTCGTCGAATCGGCCCTCTCCGGTGATGACCAGGTCAGCCGCGTCGAGATCGGCCTCCAGGCCGGTGTGCCCGGCGATGATCGCCGCCCCGGATTCCCGGCGACCGCCCAGCGCCAGCAGGGCCGCGCCCAGCCCGCCCGCCGCCCCCGCGCCGGGCTCGTCGCGGATCGGTCGTCCCGCAGCGGCGTCGAGGTGCTGCGCCCACGCCGTCAGCCGGTCCTCCAGGGCGGCGACGGTCTGCGGGTCGGCGCCCTTCTGCGGACCGAACACCGCGGCGGCGCCGCGCGGCCCGAGCAGCGGGTGTTCGACGTCACTCGCGGCGATCACCTCGACGCCGGCGAGTCGTTCGCGGGCGGCGGCGAGGCCGCCCAGCGCGTCCATCATGCCGCGGCCACCGTCGGTGCTGCCGCTGCCGCCGAGTCCGACGACGATGCGGCGCGCCCCGGCGGCCAGGGCCGCGGCCATCAGCTCCCCGACGCCGCGGGTGTGCGCGTCGAGCGCGGTGCGCACCGTCGGCGGCCCGCCCAGAAGCGCCAGCCCGCACGCCTGCGCACATTCGAGGTAGGCGGTGCCCGGCGGGCGCGGGTCGAACACCCAGCGGGCGTCGACCTGCGCGTCCAGCGGACCGCTGACCCGCTCGGTGCGCGCCTCGCCGAGCCGGCCGGCCAGCACGTCGACGAATCCCGGGCCGCCGTCGGACTGCGGAGCCACGATCAGCTCGTCGTCGCCGCGGGCGGCCCGCCAGCCCGCCGCGATGCACTGCGCCGCCTGCACCGCGGTCAGGCTGTCACCGAACGAATCCGGCGCGATCAGAACGGTCCGGGTCATCCCGGCAGACTAGGACGTGGCCTCACCGGCTGCATGTCGCCCGCGACACGCCCTCCCCGCCTCTCCGGTGACCGGCGCGAAGTAACCTGGCAGGTGTGAAGCTGCTGGGCCGCAAGAACGACGACTCCGGGGACGATCCGGCGGGTTCGGCGTCCGCCGACGACCACGCCGCGACCTCCGCGCCTGCCGCCCGGGCAGGCACCGCGCCCAAGGGCAAGCCGACGCCCAAGCGCAACGAGGCGAGCCGTCGGCGCGGCCCCGTCGCGCCCGCACCGATGACCAGCGCGGAGGCCCGGCGCCGCCGCAAGGAACTGCGCGGCCCCAAGTTGTCGCGCGAGGAGCGCAAGGCCGAGAAGATCGAACGCCGCTCCGACATGGCGCAGCGCCGCGAGCGGATGATGGCCGGCGACGACGCCTACCTGTTGCCGCGGGACAAGGGCCCGGTGCGCCGCTACGTGCGCGACGTGGTGGATTCGCGGCGCAACGTGCTGGGGCTGTTCATGCCGTCCGCGCTGGGCCTGATCCTGGTGATGCTGGCGGTGCCCTCGGTGCAGGTCCAGCAGCTGCTCTCCCCCGCGATGCTCGTGCTGGTGCTGATCATGATCGTGGACGGCTTCTTCCTCGGCCGCCGGGTGAACCGGCTGGTGGACGAGAAGTTCCCCGGCAACACCGAGTCGGGCTGGAAGCTCGGCTTCTACGCCGCCAGCAGGGCCTCGCAGCTGCGCCGGATGCGTGCGCCGCGCCCGGCCGTCGAGCGCGGCGCCACCGTCGTCTGACGGCGCCGGCGTCCAGGTGTCCTAGGTGTCCTATTTCCCCGAGATCGCTCCGCCTGATTCCGGGTCCGCCGCCGCCGCGCGGGACCGTCAGGCGCGGCTGACCAAACCCGCCGGTGCGCTGGGCCGCCTCGAAGACCTTTCGGTGTGGGTGGCTTCCTGCCAGAGTGCCTGTCCGCCACAGCAATTCGAGCGCGCACGCGTGGTGGTGTTCGCCGGTGACCACGGCGTGGCCGCGGCGGGCGTGTCCGCCTATCCGTCCGAGGTGACGGCCGCGATGATGGCGAACTTCGCCGCGGGCGGCGCGGCCGTCAACGTGCTCGCCGGTATCGCCGGCGCGACGGTGCGCGTGGCCGACATCGCCGTCGACACCGACGAACCGCTCTCACCGGAGGTCGGCGCCCACAAGATCCGCCGGTCGAGCGGCAACATCGCGGTCGAGGACGCGCTGACCCCCGACGAGGTCGTCGCCGCGATCGAGGCGGGCCGCCGGATCGCCGACGAGGAGGTCGACGCCGGCGCGGATCTGCTGATCGCCGGCGACATGGGGATCGGCAACACCACGCCGGCGGCCACGCTCGTGGCTGCGCTGACCAACACCGAACCGGTGGCCGTGGTGGGCCGGGGCACCGGGGTCGACGACGCGGGCTGGGCGCGCAAGACCGCCGCGATCCGCGACGCGCTCTACCGCACCCGCCGACTCTCCGCCGATCCCATTGCGCTGCTTCGGATCTGCGGCGGCGCCGACCTGGCGGCGATGACGGGGTTCTGCGCGCAGGCCGCGCTGCGGCGCACCCCGGTGCTGCTGGACGGCGTGGTGGTGACGGCCGCGGCGCTCGCCGCCGAGCGGCTCGCACCCGGCGCCCGGCTGTGGTGGCAGGCGGGACACCGCTCCACCGAGCCCGCGCACTCCTTGGCGCTGCGCGAGCTCGAGCTGACGCCGATCGTCGACCTGGGCATGCGGCTCGGCGAGGGATCGGGCGCGGTGGTCGCACTGCCGGTGCTGCGCGCCGCGGTGGCGACCCTGGCGACGATGGCCACGTTCGAAGAGGCCGGGATCAGCGAGGGCTGATCGTGTTCCGTTCCCTGGCCGGCGCCGTGGCGTTCGCGACGATCCTGCCCGTCCCGGCGTCGCGCACCGCGGGCATCGGCCGCGGGGTCATGGCCGCGCTGCCGCTGGCCGGCGCCGCCCTCGGGGGCGTCGCCGCGGCGGTGCTGGCGGCTGGATTCTGGGCGTTCGGCCCGGCCAGCGCGCTGGCGGGCGGACTGGCCGTGGTCACCCTGCTGCTGGCCACCCGCGGGCTGCACATCGACGGGCTGGCCGACACCATCGACGGCCTGGGCTGTTACGGGCCGCCCGAACGGGCCCTGACCGTGATGCGCGAGGGCACGGCGGGTCCGTTCGGCGTGGCGGCGGTCGCCGCCGCGATCCTGCTGCAGGCGCTGGCGTTCGCGCAGGCGGGCTGGGCCGGGGTGATCGTCGCGGTCACCGCGGGCCGGGTCGCCGCCGTGGTCGCCTGCCGGCGCGGCGTACCGGCCGCGGCGGGCAGCACGTTGGGTGCGCGGGTGGCGGGCACCCAGCCCACCTGGGTGGCGTGGGCGTGGGTGGCCGCCGTGGCCGTGGCCGCCGTTCCGGTGTGCGCGCGGCCGTGGCAGGGTCCCGTCGCGGTGGTGGTCGCCGTGGCGTTCTCGGCCGTGCTGGTCGCGCACTGCGTGCGCCGGTTCGGCGGTGTCACCGGTGACGTGCTCGGCGCCGCTGTCGAGGTGACGACGGCGGTGGCCGCGATCGGGCTGGCGGTCGGCTAGTTCAGCCGGGCCATCCAGCCGTGCGTGTCGGCGAAGGTGCCGCGCTGGATGCCGGTCAGGGTGTCGCGCAGCGCCATCGTGATCTCCCCGGGCTCGCCGTCGGCGATGGTGAACTCGCCGTCGGTGTGCTTGACGTGCGAGACCGGGGTGATGACGGCGGCGGTCCCGCAGGCGAACACCTCCGTGATCTCCCCCGCCGCGGCCTTCTTCTGCCATTCGTCGACGTCGATCTTGCGCTCCTCGACGGCGAAGCCGGCGTCAGTGGCCAACTGCAGCAACGAATCCCGCGTGATGCCCGGCAGCAGCGAACCCGACAGCTCCGGGGTGACCAGCCGCGCGCTGCCGCCGGAGCCGAAGACGAAGAACAGGTTCATGCCGCCCATCTCCTCGACGTAGCGGCGTTCGATCGCATCCAGCCACACCACCTGGTCGCAGCCGTGGTCGGCGGCCTCGGCCTGGGCCAGCAGCGAGGCCGCGTAGTTGCCGCCGAACTTGGCCGCGCCTGTGCCGCCGGGTGAGGCCCGCACGTACTCGTGGGACAGCCACACGCTGACCGGCTTGATGCCGCGCGGGAAGTAGGCCCCGGCCGGTGAGCCGATGACCAGATACCGGTAGTGGTTGGCCGGGCGCACGCCCAGGCCGGGCTCGGTCGCGATGATGAACGGCCGCAGGTACAGCGACTCCTCACCGCCGGCGGGCGGCACCCACTGCGCGTCGACGGCGATCAGTTGACGCAGCGACTCGAGGAAAACCTCCTGCGGTAGCTCGGGGATCGCCAGCCGGCGCGCCGAGTTCTGCAGCCGGGCCGCGTTGGCCTCGGGCCGGAACGACACGATCGACCCGTCGCCCCACCGGTAGGCCTTGAGCCCCTCGAACACCTCCTGCGCGTAGTGCAGCACGATCGCCGAGGGGTCGAGTTCGATGGGCCCGTAAGGCAGCACGCGCGCGTCGTGCCAGCCCTGGCCGGCGGTGTAGTCGATGGACACCATGTGGTCGGTGAAGAACTTGCCGAAGCCGGGGTTGCCCAGGATCTCGGCGCGTACCTCGTCGCTCGCCGGGTTCGCGGTGCGATCGACGGTGAACGAGAGGCCTTCAGTCATGCAGGCGATTGTATAACCGCCTGGCGAGCGATTTATCGCGTGCGGGTGTCCACGAACGGCGGTTTGACGACCTCGCATTCGACGGCGCGGCCGCGCACGTCGACGTTCACGCGCGCGCCGTCGGCCACGTCGGCGGCGGTGTCGATGAGCGCCAGGGCGATCCCGACTTTCAGTGTGGGCGAGAAGGTTCCGGACGTGGTGACGCCGATCGGGGTGGTGCCGTCGAGCACGGTGAGCTCACCGCGGAGCACGCCGCGGCCGACGGCCCGCAGGCCGCGCAGGGTGCGCCGCGGACCGGCCTCCTTCTCGGCGAGCAGGGCGTCACGGCCCCAGAACGCGTCCTTCTTCCATCCGACGGCCCACCCGCACCGCGCCTGCAGCGGCGAGATGTCCCGGGACAGCTCGTGTCCGTGCAGCGGATAGCCCATCTCGGTGCGCAGGGTGTCGCGCGCGCCGAGCCCGGCCAGTTCGCCGCCTGCTGCCCGCACGCCTTCGACCAGCGCGTCGAACACCACTGCCGCCTGATCCCAGGTGGGCAGCAGCTCGTAGCCGTGTTCGCCGGTGTAGCCGGTCCGGCAGACCCGGACGTCCACCCCGTCGTACACCGCGTCGGCGTAGCCCATGTAGTCCATGTCGGTGGGCAGGCCGAGCCCGCCGACCACCTCGGCCGACGAGGGACCCTGCACGGCCAGCACCGCGCGGGAGCGGTGTTCGTCGGTGATGGTCAGCCCGGCGGGCGCGCGCTCCTTCAGCGCGGCGACGACGTCGGCGGTGTTGGCCGCGTTGGGCACCAGGAACACCTCGTCGTCGGAGACGTAGTAGGCGATCAGGTCGTCGATGACGCCGCCGTCGTCGGTGCAGCACAGCGTGTACTGGGCCTTGCCCGGGCCGATGCGGCGCAGGTCGTTGGTGAACGCCGCATTGACGTACTCGGCCGCGCCGGGGCCGGTGACCAGGGCCTTCCCCAGGTGGCTGACGTCGAACAGGCCGACGGTGGTGCGGGTGGCGGTGTGCTCGGCGACGGTGCCTGCGTAGGACACCGGCATCAGCCAGCCACCGAATTCGGCGAAGGTCGCTCCGAGCTCGCGGTGGCGGTCCTCGAGCGGGCCGGTCAACGGGTTGTCACTCACGACCGACCACACTAGTAGGCAGTGGCTAGGGTGAATCCCCGTGAGCACCCCACCTGGCTATCAGTCCCCCGCCGTCAGCGTCGCCGCCGCGCTGCCCAAGCGCACCGTCGACTCCTCGGTGCTCATCGTGCCGGTCGTCAGCGTGGGCGACGACGACCCCACCGCGAGCGTGGTCGCCGCCTCGTTCCTGCCAACCGACGCGGTGGGCGAGATCGAGGGCGCGCTGAAGGCGCTCGGCGCGAAGGGGGGTAGCGAGCAGCTGACCCGGCTGGTGGTGCCGTCGCTGCCGGTGGGCAGTGTGCTCGCCGTCGGGCTCGGCAAGAGCCGCGACGAGTGGCCGGCCGAGACGATCCGGCGCGCCGCCGGGGCGGCGGCACGGTCGCTGTCGGGCGTGGAGTCGGTGCTCACGACGCTGTCGGCGCTGGACCTGGAGGCCGCCGTCGAGGGCCTGATCCTCGGCTCCTACCGGTTCTCCGAGTTCCGCAGCGGCAAGACCGCACCCAAGGACGCCGGGGTGCGGCGTATCACCGTGCTCGCCCCGGACACGAAGGCGGCGACGAAGGACGCCGCCGCCCGCGCGGAGGCGATCGCGACGGCGGTGGCGACGGCCCGCGATTTCGTCAACACTCCGCCCAGCCACCTGTTCCCGGCCGAATTCGCCAAGCGCGCAGAGGCTTTGGGCAAGGCAGCGGGGCTCGAGGTGGAGGTCCTCGACGACAAGACGCTGGCCAAGGAGGGCTACGGCGGGATCATCGGGGTCGGCAAGGGCTCGTCGCGTCCGCCCCGTCTGATCCGGCTCGTGCACCGCGGCGGCAAGGGCCGCAAGCGGACGACGGTCGCGCTGGTGGGCAAGGGCATCACCTTCGACACCGGCGGCATCTCGATCAAGCCGGCGGCCAACATGCACCACATGACCTCCGACATGGGCGGTGCGGCGGCGGTGATCGCGACGGTGGTGCTGGCGGCGCGCCTGCGGCTGCCGATCGACGTGATCGCGACGGTGCCGATGGCCGAGAACATGCCGTCGGGGACGGCGCAGCGCCCGGGCGACGTGCTGACCCAGTACGGCGGCACGACGGTCGAGGTGCTCAACACCGACGCGGAGGGCCGCCTGATCCTGGCCGACGCCATCGTGCGGGCCTGCGAGGATCAGCCGAACTATCTGATCGAGACGTCGACGCTGACCGGCGCGCAGATCGTCGCGCTGGGCTCGCGGACGCCGGGCGTGATGGGCAGCGACGAGTTCCGCGACCGGGTGGCCGACATCTCGCAGTCGGTCGGCGAGAACGCGTGGGCGATGCCGCTGCCCGAGGAACTCAAGGACGACCTGAAGTCGACGGTGGCCGATCTCGCCAACGTCAGTGGTTCGCGGTATGCGGGCATGCTGGTGGCCGGGACGTATCTGCGCGAGTTCGTCGCCGACGGGGTGGCGTGGGTGCACATCGATATTGCGGCGCCGGCGTACAACTCGGGCGGGCCGTGGGGCTATACGCCCAAGGGCGGCACGGGGGTGCCGACGCGGACGATGTTCGCGGTCCTCGAGGACATCGCGGCGAACGGCTGAGGACTCACCACTCCAGCCTCGGCGGCCGGTTGGCGAGCCTCTCTTGACGGCTCACTGGTTGAGGAAGACGCCCTGCTCGGCGGCTTCGGTCGAGCCTCACATCCGACGGAGCCGCCGGATCACACGACGTTGCCGCCGCGGGCCGCGCTGCGCATGGCCTGCGGCGCGGCGTGCGCGATGCCGTACACCAGGTAGGCCTCCGAGGTGACCGGCCGCACCGCCTTGTTCTTCCTCACCGCGGCGACAATCGCGCGTGCCACCTTCTCCGGCCCGAATCGTCGCACCGCGAAGCCGCGCCTGGCCCGTGCCCGCAACGTCTCGACGTCGACGCGCGCGTCGGGCAGGGAGAAGCGGGTGGTCTCGAGGATGTTCGTCCTGATCACGCCCGGACAGATCGTCGTCAGCCCGATCCCGGCCGAATCCAGTTCGGCGCGAAGACAATCGGAGAACATGAAGACAGCGGCCTTGGAGGTGCAGTAGGCGTTCATCACGTTGACCGGCGTGTAGGCCGCCATCGACGCGACGTTGACGATGTGGCCGCCGATCCCCCGCTCGACCAACCTCCGGCCGAAGGCGCGGCACCCGTTGACCACGCCGCCGAAGTTGATGTCGAACACCCGGTCGTACTCCTCGGCCGGGGTGTCGAGGAAGAACCCGGCATGCCCGACCCCGGCGTTGTTGACCACCACATCGGGCACGCCGTGCGTCGCGCACACCTCCTCGGCGAACGCCTCCACCGCCGCCGCGTCGGCCACGTCCACGGTGTAGGTGTGCGCCGTCGCTCCGGCCTCGGCCAGCCTTCGCGCCGTCTCCGCCAGTCCGTCGGCGTCGACGTCGCTGATGATCAGATCAGCGCCCTCCGCAGCGAATGCCAGCGCGGTCTCGCGTCCGATACCGCTGCCCGCGCCGGTGACCGATACCAGCGTGTCCCCGAAAGTGCCGCGGGCCCGTCCGACCTGGGCACGCAACAGTTCACGCGCCGCCGGCGCACCGCCGAGATGGTCGACGAGCTGACGCACCGCGCGGGCGTACACCTGCGGATGGGTGGTCGGCGTGGGCCGGCCGGTGGTCACCACCCGCTGCCACAGTCTTGGCGCGCGCGCCGCGAGATCCTCGTCGGCCTTCCCGGAGCCGGCGATCACCTGAACCGGCACCGCGACCGGACCCGGGGGCGTCGCCGCGCGGCGGCGCCGGGCGAGCAGCCCGCGCCGGTCGGAGACCGACAGCGTCACCGAGGCGACGTGATCGACGGCGTCGGGACGGAACAGGTACTCCCAGACCGCGGCCACTGCCGGGCCGTGCGCGACGAGGTGCACGGATCCCCGCCCGGCCAGCGCGGCGGTCAGTCCGTCAGCGCTGCAGCGCTCGACAGCGAGGCCGTCGAGCAGCGCGGCCATGCCGTCCCAGATGTCGGAGGTGTCGGGGTGCGCGTGCACCGCGATGATGGTCGGCCCGTCGATGTCCACGAGCCCGCACGCTACTAGCGGTCCAACTCCTCGCGGGCGGCGCGCTTGCGCTCGATCCGCTTGCGCGCGTCGTAGTCGCGCATGCGTTGGGGATAGCCGACCTTCTGCACGTCGTAGACCGGGATCTTCAACCGGTCCGAGAGCCGGCGTGCGCCGGCGTAGCCACCCGCCCGGCGTCGGGTCCACTCGCCGTCGGCGGCGACGAGCACGACCGTCACGTCGGTCACCGTCGTCTTCGGCTCGACGAACGCCTCGACGCCGGTGTGCTCTGCCACCCACTGCTGCAGGTAGCGCAGATCGGCGGCCGGGTCGGTGGCGGTCCCGCCGCCACGACGCCGGCCGCGAAACACGTCGAACAGTCCCACCTGGGGTCGCTCCTTCCCGCTGCCGCACCCCTCGGTTTCGATAGTGCCAGAGCGGCCAGTAGCCACGTCTGCGGCGAAACGTCCCGCGGGACGTGACAGGATGGGATCCGACACCTCAAGACTGCGACCGACCGTGCAAGGGAGCCACGACACTATGGCCATCTCCGTCCAGATGCCCGCACTCGGAGAGAGCGTTACCGAGGGGACTGTCACCCGCTGGCTGAAGCAAGAGGGAGACACGGTCGAGGAGGACGAGCCACTGTTGGAGGTGTCGACCGACAAGGTCGACACCGAGATCCCGTCCCCCGCGTCCGGGGTGTTGAAGAAGATCGTCGCGCAGGAGGACGACACCGTCGAGGTCGGCGGTGAGCTCGCCGTGATCGGCGACGCGGACGACAGCGACGGCGACGACGACGCGCAGGAGCCGGAAGCCGAATCCGAGCCCGAGCCCGAACCGGAGCCAGAGGCCGAACCGGAGCCGGAGGCTGAGGCCGAGCCAGAGCCGGAGAAGAAGCCCGAGAAGAAGTCGTCCGGCGGAGGATCGGGGAAATCCCAGCCGGTGCTGATGCCTGAACTCGGCGAGTCGGTCACCGAGGGCACCGTGACGCGCTGGCTGAAGAAGGTCGGCGACAGCGTCGAGGTCGACGAACCGCTCGTCGAGGTCTCGACCGACAAGGTGGACACCGAGATCCCCTCGCCGGTCGCGGGCACCCTGCTGTCGATCACCGCCGAGGAGGACGACACCGTCGAGGTCGGCGGCGAACTCGGCAAGATCGGCGACTCCGAGGGCGCCGACGCCGGGGACTCCGAGCCGGAGCCTGAACCGGAACCCGAGCCCGAACCCGAACCGGAGCCGGAGCCCGAACCGGAACCCGAGCCCGAGCCGGCCAAGGAGACCAAGCCCACCACCAAGCCGTCGGAGGAGGCGCAGCCCGAGTCGGAGTCCAAGCCCGAGCCGAAGGCCGAGCCCGAGTCGAAGCCGGAGCCGAAAGCCGCTCCGGCAGAAGCGAAGTCGAGCGATTCCGGTCCGTACGTGACGCCGCTGGTGCGCAAACTCGCCGCGGAGAACAACGTCGACCTGGCCTCGGTCAAGGGCACCGGCGTCGGTGGACGCATCCGCAAGCAGGACGTGCTGGCGGCCGCCCAGTCGAGCAAGGACGAGGCCGCCAAGCCGGCTCCGGCCGCCGAGGCCCCGGCCAAGACCACCACGTCGGCACCGGCCCCCGAAGCCGCGCTGGCGCACCTGCGCGGCACCACGCAGAAGGCCAACCGGATCCGGCAGATCACCGCGAAGAAGACGCGCGAATCCCTGCAGGCCACAGCGCAATTGACGCAGACCCACGAGGTCGACATGACCAAGATCGTGGCGCTGCGGGCCAAGGCCAAAGCCAGTTTCGCCGAGCGCGAGGGCGTCAACCTGACGTACCTGCCGTTCATCGCCCGCGCGGTGATCGACGCGCTGAAGATCCACCCGAACGTCAACGCCAGCTACAACGAGGAATCCAAGGAGATCACCTACTACGACGCCGAGCACCTCGGCTTCGCGGTGGACACCGAGCAGGGTCTGCTCTCCCCGGTGATCAAGAACGCCGGCGACCTGTCGCTCGGCGGACTGGCGCGGGCGATCGCCGACATCGCGGCGCGCGCACGGTCAGGTGACCTCAAGCCCGACGAACTGTCCGGTGGCACGTTCACCATCACCAACATCGGCAGCCAGGGCGCGCTGTTCGACACCCCGATCCTGGTGCCGCCGCAGGCGGCGATGCTGGGCACGGGTGCGATCGTCAAGCGCCCGCGGGTGATCGTCGACGAGCTCGGTAACGAGTCGATCGGTGTCCGCTCCGTGTGTTACCTGCCGCTGACCTACGACCACCGTCTCATCGATGGCGCCGACGCCGGCCGCTTCGTCACCACGATCAAGCGACGGCTGGAAGAGGGTGCCTTCGAGGCGGACCTGGGGCTGTAGACCGCAGTGTCGATGCCCTCGGATTCGGTCATCGCGGTTGCGGGGTCGTCCGGTCTGATCGGTACCGCGCTGGTGTATGCGCTGCGTGCCACCGATCACCGGGTGCTGCGCATCGTGCGGCGGGCGCCGTCGAACGCCGACGAGGTGTTCTGGAACCCGGACACCGGTGAGTTCGACGCCGGTGCGCTGCGCGGCGTCGACGCCGTGGTCAACCTGTGCGGGGTCAACGTCGGCGAGAAGCGGTGGTCCGGGGCGTTCAAGCAGAGCCTGCGCGACAGCCGCATCGGCCCGACAGAGGTGCTCTCCCGCGCCGTCGTCGACGCCGGGGTGCCGGTGCTGGTCAACGCCAGCGCGGTCGGCTACTACGGCAACACCGGCGCCCGGCCCGTCGACGAGACCGCGGCGCCCGGGCAGACGTTCCTGGCGCGCCTCACCGTGGACTGGGAGTCGGCCACCGCGGTCGCCGCCCAGTCGGGGGTGCGGGTGGTGCTCCCCCGCACCGGCTTGGTGATGTCGACCTCGGGCGGCATGCTGGGCCGAATCCGCCCGCTGTTCTCCTTCGGCCTGGGCGCGCGGCTGGGCAACGGGCGTCAGTACCTGTCGTGGATCAGCCTCGAGGACCAGGTGCGGGCGCTGCTGTTCGCGATCACGCACGACGAGCTGGCCGGTCCGGTGAACTTCACCGGACCCGCCCCGGTGACCAACGCGGAGTTCACCACCGCGCTGGGTCGCACCGTGAATCGACCGACGCCGTTCGTGGTGCCCGGTTTCGCGCTGCGCGCGGCGCTCGGCGAGTTCGCCGACGAGGGTGTGCTCGGCGGGCAGCGCGCGATCCCCGCCGCGCTGGAGGGCGCCGGCTTCCGGTTCCACCACAACACCATCGGCGAGGCGCTGGCGTTCGCCACCGCCGGCCACCGTGAGTAGCGTCGACGGTATGGCGTCGATCCGGTCGAACAGCGAGCCCGTCGTGGTGCGCCGTCTCGGCACGGTGGACTACCAGGCGGCCTGGGACCTGCAGCGCGAGATCGCCGACGCCCGCGTCGCCGGTGGCCCGGACACGCTGCTCCTGCTGCAGCATCCGCCGGTGTACACCGCCGGGCGGCGCACGCTGGCCGAGGAACGCCCGGTGGACGGGACGCCCGTCATCGACACCGACCGCGGCGGCAAGATCACCTGGCACGGCCCGGGCCAGCTCGTCGGCTACCCGATCATCGGGCTGGCCGAGCCGCTCGACGTGGTGAACTTCGTGCGCCGTCTCGAGGGTGCGCTGATCGCGGTGTGCGCCGACCTCGGTCTGCCGACCGGCCGGGTCGAGGGGCGGTCGGGGGTGTGGGTGGCGGCCGACGAGACGCGGCCCGCGCGCAAGATCGCCGCCATCGGCATCCGGGTGGCGCGCGGCACCACCCAACACGGTTTCGCGCTGAACTGCGACTGCGATCTGGCCGCGTACGGCTCGATCGTGCCGTGCGGCATCGCCGACGCCGGGGTCACGTCGCTGACGGCCGAGCTCGATCGCCGGGTGACCGTCGACGACGTCCTCGGCCCGGTCACCGACGCGGTGTGTGACGTGCTCGACGGCCGGCTCAGCGACGCCGATCACGCAGTAGCATCGATGCAGTGAGTGTCGAACCCGGTAACCGCAAGCTGCTCCGGCTCGAGGTGCGCAACGCCCAGACGCCGATCGAGCGCAAGCCGCCGTGGATCAAGACCAGAGCCAAGATGGGCCCGGAGTACACCGAGCTGAAATCGCTGGTGCGCCGTGAGGGCCTGCACACGGTGTGCGAAGAGGCGGGCTGCCCCAACATCTACGAGTGCTGGGAGGACCGCGAGGCCACCTTCCTCATCGGTGGCGAGCAGTGCACCCGGCGCTGCGACTTCTGCCAGATCGACACCGGCAAGCCGGCCGAACTCGACCGCGACGAGCCGCGCCGCGTCGCCGAGAGCGTGCAGGCGATGGGCCTGCGCTACTCGACGGTGACGGGAGTGGCCCGCGACGACCTGCCCGACGGCGGCGCGTGGCTCTACGCCGAAACGGTCCGCCAGATCAAGGCGCTCAACCCCAACACCGGCGTCGAGCTGCTGATCCCCGACTTCAACGCCGAGCCGGAGCTGCTCGCCCAGGTCTTCGAGACCCGCCCGGAAGTGTTGGCGCACAACGTCGAAACGGTGCCACGCATCTTCAAGCGGATCCGGCCGGCCTTCCGCTACGAGCGCAGCCTGTCGGTGCTGACCATGGCGCGTGCGGACGGCCTGGTCACCAAGAGCAACCTGATCCTCGGGATGGGTGAGACGCCCGAGGAGGTGCGGACCGCACTGCGCGATCTGTACGACGCCGGCTGCGACATCGTCACCATCACTCAGTACCTGCGGCCGTCGGCGCGCCACCACCCGGTGGAGCGGTGGGTGCACCCCGACGAGTTCGTCGAGCATCAGCAGTTCGCGACCGACCTCGGGTTCGCCGGCGTGCTGGCCGGCCCGCTGGTGCGGTCGTCGTACCGGGCGGGCAAGTTGTACGCCCAGACGATCGCGGCCCGGTCGGCCGGAGCGGCCGCGGCGGCGGCACAGCCATCCGTATCCTGAACCAATGGCGAAATCGCGTAACTCCGCGGAGGTCAAGGCGGCGAAGGCCGAGGCCAAGGCCGCCCGCAAGGCCGCATCCAAGCAGCGGCGCAGCCAGCTGTGGCAGGCGTTCCAGATCCAGCGCAAAGAGGACAAGCGGCTGCTGCCGTACATGATCGGCGCGTTCGTGGCGATCGTGGCCGCCTCGGTGGCACTGGGCATCTGGGCCGGCGGATACACGATGTACATGCTGATCCCGCTGGGCGTCGTGCTCGGTGCGCTGGTCGCGTTCATCATCTTCGGCCGCCGCGCGCAGAAGTCCGTCTACCGCAAGGCGGAGGGGCAGACCGGCGCGGCCGCGTGGGCGCTGGACAATCTGCGCGGCAAGTGGCGGGTCACCCCGGGTGTCGCCGCGACCGGACACTTCGACGCGGTCCACCGGATGATCGGCCGGCCCGGCGTCATCTTCGTCGCCGAGGGCTCCCCCACGCGCGTCAAGCCGCTGCTGGCCCAGGAGAAGAAGCGCACCGCCCGCCTGGTGGGCGACGTGCCGATCTACGACGTCATCATCGGCAACGGGGACGGGGAGGTGCCGCTGTCCAAACTGGAGCGCCACCTGACCCGGCTGCCGGCCAACATCACCGTCAAGCAGATGGATTCGCTTGAGTCGCGCCTCGCCGCGCTCGGGTCGAAGGTGGGCCCCGCCGCGATGCCCAAGGGGCCGTTGCCCGCGCAGGCGAAGATGCGCGGCGTGCAGCGCACCGTGCGCAGGCGCTGACGTCCGCTCTCGGGGGAGAGACGGGTCATGTGCACTGCGTGTGAGTGGGCGCCGCATTTCGCCGCGTTCGGCGGCCCGACCGGTCGCCGCGCCGTCGCCGGCGACACCCGCGCACCCGAACCGTCGCACACGGTCTTCCACAACGGCCGCGTGTACACCGCCGACGAGGCGGCACCGTGGGCCGAAGCCGTCGCGGTCACCGGGACGACGATCACCTATGTGGGCGACAGCGCCGGCGCGAAGGCGCTGGCCGGACCCGACACCCGGGTGGTCGACCTCGACGGCTCGCTGGTGCTGCCCGGCTTCGTGGAGGGCCACATCCACCCGTTCCTCGGCGCGTTCCTGACCAGCGGGGTCGACCTGCAGGTGCCCACGGGTCAGGACGCGCTCGACGCCATCGCGGCCTACGCCACAGACCATCCGGACGGCCCGGTGCGCGGATTCGGCTGGCGCGTCGACATGTTCGGCCCGCAGGGGCCGACGCGTACCGATCTGGACCGCATCCTGCCCGACCGGCCGGGCTTCTTCTTCGCGATCGACGGTCACAGTCTGTGGGCCAACAGCACAGCGCTGGAGATGGTGGGGGTGCACCGCGATTCGCCGGACCCCATACCCGGCTTCAGCTACTACGCCCGCGACGACGACGGCGACCCCACGGGCTACGTCCTCGAGGTGGACGCGGTCCTCGGGATCGTCGACGCGATCGAGCCGATCTCGCCGGACACGATGAGATCGTTGCTGACCGGGTGGCTGCCGAAGGCCTCGGCGGCCGGCATCACGTCGCTGTTCGACGCCGGGGTGCCGCCCATCGGCGGTGACCAGGGTGCGCTGATCGCGTTGTACGCCGACGTCGAGGCCCGGGACGCGCTGCCGGTCCGGGTGGTCGCGTCCTACAGCGTGAAATCACCGCCAGTGGACGACGTGGTCGCGGCGATGACCGCGCTGCGCGACCGGATCTGCACCGATCTCGTCAGCGTCGGGGTGGTGAAGGTGATCGGCGACGGCACGCAGGGGGGCTACACCGCCTGGCTGCTCGAGCCGTACGCGGACAACCCCGACTCCACCGGCGGTTCACCGTTCACCGAGCAGCAGTGGCGGCAGCTGATCGGCGAGGTCGATGCGGCCGGCTTCGACGTCCACGTCCACGCCTGCGGGGAACGGACGGTCCGCACCGCGCTCGACGCGATCGAAGCGGCGGCCGCGGCGAACCCGGCCCGCGATCGCCGCCACGCCGTCGCCCACCTCGTCTACGTCGAGGACAGCGACAACCGACGATTCGGGACCCTGGGCGTCGTCGCGCAGTTCTCCGCGAACTGGATGTCGGCCGACCCGGACACGCTGGAGAACATGGCCGTCCGCTACGGCCGGCCGCGTCAGGATCTGCTGTACCGCACCCGGGACGTGCTGCGCTCGGGCGGCCGCATCTCGTTGGGCACCGATTGGCCGGCCGCCGGATACTTCTCCACCTTCAAGCCGCTCGACTCGATCCAGATCGGCGTCACCCGGCAGTTGATCGGCCGACCGGACGCGCCGGTGCTCGCCCCGGCCGATCAGCGGCTGACCGTCGAGGAGGCGGTGCTCGCCAACACCCTGGGCGCGGCCTACCAGCTGCGGCTCGACGACAGGGTCGGTTCACTCGAGGTCGGCAAGCTCGCCGACCTGATCGTGCTGGACCGGGACATCTTCGAGGCCGACCCGCACGACATCCACGCCGCGACGGTCACGATGACGATGATGAACGGCAGGGTCGTCCACCAGATCTGAGGCGCTACCGCTTGACGACCGCGGTCTTGGTCGCCAGGTCGTGCAGGCCGCGCAGGTCGGAGTCGGTGAACAGCGCCGGAATCACCAGCGCGATCAGAAGTCCGCGGGCCAGGGCCCGGCCGGCCCCCACGTAGCCGCGGCCGTCGACGGACACCACCTTCAGACCCAGCGCGAACTGACCGGGTGAGAACCCGAACAACCGCACCGACACCACCCCGAGCAGGAACCATACGATCAACTGGGTCGTCTGCACGGGCAGGCTGATCAGACCCAGGGTCGTGGCCAGAGCTGCCAGGCCCAACGAGATGACCCAGTCCACCGCGAGCGCGGCGATGCGGCGGCCGAAGCGGGCGATCGACCCGGACCCGCTGCGCGGCAGCCCGAGTCGTTCACCGGGATACGTGCCGGGTTCCGGTGTACCCGGCCCCGACAGCCAGGACCCCAGACCCGAACCGGACGTGCGCGACATACCGCCAGGATAGGTGGCGGCCGCCGGTGCGCCGGTCGGACGGCCGCGGGAGGATGCGTAACGTCCACGCAACATGCGGTTGACGGCGGTGCAACATCGTGTCCATAGCGTCAGCCGCGGGCTACCAAGTCAAAGGAGAGCAAAGAGTGGCAGAACAGACCGCCGACGACATCATCAAGCTGATCAAGGACGAGAAGGTCGAGTACGTCGACATCCGGTTCTGCGATCTGCCCGGTGTCGTCCAGCACTTCTCGATCCCGGCGTCGGCTTTCGACGAGAGCGTGTTCGAGGACGGCCTCGCGTTCGACGGGTCGTCGGTGCGCGGATTCCAGTCCATCCACGAGTCCGACATGATGCTGCTGCCCGACCCGGCGACCGCGCGCATCGATCCGTTCCGCGCGGCCAAGACGTTGAACATCAACTTCTTCGTCCACGATCCCTTCACGCGCGAGGCCTACTCGCGCGACCCGCGCAACGTCGCCCGCAAGGCCGAGAACTACCTGGCCAGCACCGGCATCGCCGACACCTGCTTCTTCGGCGCCGAGGCCGAGTTCTACATCTTCGACTCGGTGACCTTCGACTCGCGCATCAACGGCACCTTCTACGAGGTCGACTCCGAGTCGGGCTGGTGGAACACCGGTGAGCCGTTCGAGGCCGACGGCAGCGCCAACCGGGGCTACAAGGTCCGCCCGAAGGGCGGCTACTTCCCCGTCGCGCCGTACGACCACTACGTCGACCTGCGCGACGAGATGGCCACCAACCTGCAGAACGCCGGGTTCGTCCTCGAGCGCGGCCACCACGAGGTGGGCACCGCCGGCCAGGCCGAGATCAACTACAAGTTCAACACGCTGCTGCACGCGGCCGACGACGTGCTGCTGTTCAAATACATCATCAAGAACACGGCGTGGCAGAACGGCAAGACCGTCACCTTCATGCCGAAGCCGCTGTTCGGCGACAACGGGTCGGGCATGCACGCCCACCAGTCGCTGTGGAAGGACGGCAAGCCGCTGTTCCACGACGAGTCCGGCTACGCGGGCCTGTCGGATCTGGCCCGCCACTACATCGGCGGCATCCTGCACCACGCGCCGTCGCTGCTGGCGTTCACCAACCCGACGGTGAACTCCTACAAGCGGCTGGTGCCGGGCTACGAGGCGCCGATCAACCTGGTGTACAGCCAGCGCAACCGCTCGGCGTGCGTCCGCATCCCGATCACCGGCAACAACCCGAAGGCCAAGCGCCTCGAGTTCCGGTGCCCCGACAGCTCGGGCAACCCGTACCTGGCGTTCGCGGCGATGCTGATGGCCGGTATCGACGGCATCAAGAAGAAGATCGAGCCGCTGGCCCCGGTCGACAAGGACCTCTACGAGCTGCCTCCCGAGGAGGCCGCGAACATCCCGCAGGCGCCCACCTCGCTGGCGTCGGTGATCGACAAGCTCGAGGAGGACCACGAGTACCTCACCGAGGGCGGCGTGTTCACCCCCGACCTGATCGAGACGTGGATCAGCTACAAGCGGGAGAACGAGATCCTGCCGATCCAGATCCGTCCTCACCCGTACGAGTTCTCGCTGTACTACGACGTGTAAGCCGTCCCGGAATCGCCCGTCCAGCTCAGGCTGGGCGGGCGTTTCTGTTTCCGGGCGCCGAGAGTGAAGCTGTCTTCACGGTCGACGGCGAGCGTGACGACACCTTCACACTCGAGCGCATGTCACGTCCCGGGCGCCCACCGGGCCGGATCGATCCTGCCGTCGTACACCGGCAACTCGATCGCCTGGTCGGTCTCGGTGAGCGCCGCCCACGGCCGGGTCACCCCGGCGGTGCCGTGCTGCCGGGTGCGCGCGACCTCATCGAGGTCGACGGTCGCGACCAGCACGGTGGGTTCGGCGCCGACCGCGGCCTCGAGGATGCGGCCCTGCGGATCGACGAGCAGACTGCGCCCCTGCCCGCGCGGCGCCGCGGCGTTGACGCTGGCCACGAACACCTGGTTCACGATCGCGTTGGCCTGGGCGAGCACCACTTCCTGCGCCCGGTCGGCGGTCGGGGTGAGCACGACGTTCAGCAGGATCTCCGCGCCCATCCAGGCCAGCTGGCGCGACACCTCCGGAAACCAGGCGTCGTAGCAGACCGTCAGACCAAGCGTCCCGACGCCGTCGACGGCCACGGTGACGAAGTCGCGGCCGGGTTCGGTGGTCTCCACGGGGCGCCACGGGAAGACTTTGCGGTAGCTGGCCACCAGCTCGCCGGTCGGCGCGAACACCACCATCGTGTTGTGGATGCGACCGTCGTCGGTGCGCTCGAGGATGCTGCCCGGCACCACCCACCGGTTCAAGTCCGCGGCCAGCGCACCGATCGCCCGGCACGTAGGACCGTCGAGCGTTTCGGCGTGCCGCTCGGTGCTCGTGGGGTCCCACGGATCCCAACTGCCCAGGAGATGCTGCTCGGGGAACACGAACATCGAGGTCGCCGCATATTGCCGCGCCAGCAGCCGCAGTTCGCGGTCGAAGTCGTCGGGCGATGTCGCGGCATCATGCTGGACGAGGGCGAGGGACAGTTCTCTGGACATGGCATCCGTCTCTGTGTGGGGGTCCGGTAGTCGTACCCGAACCGCCGCGTTTCGCCCATGCGGGATCAGGAAACACCCCCGCCATGGCATTGCGTGTCGGCGTGACGGGGCCCACCGGCGAGATCGGCAAGGCGGCCATCGCGGCGCTCGAGGACCATCCCGACGTCGACGCGATCGTCGGCATGGCCCGACGGCCCTTCGACGCCGCGGCTCAGGGCTGGACCAAGACGGTCTACCGCCAGGGCGACATCCTCGACCGCGCCGCCGTCGACGAGTTGGTCGCCGACGTCGACGTCGTCGTCCATCTCGCCTTCATCATCATGGGCACGCGCAGCGAGAGCGCCCGGGTCAACCTCGCCGGTACCCGCAACGTGTTCGAGGCGACCGTTGCCGCGGCGCGCCCGCGCCGGCTGGTCTACACCTCGTCGGTCGCCGCCTACGGCTATCACGAGGACAACCCGTCGCCGATCACCGAGGACGTCGCCCCGCGCGGGTCCACCGAGCACTACTACTCCGAGCAGAAGGCGGCGTGCGAGGCGGCGCTGCTCGAGGTCACCGACGGCTCCGATCTCGAGGTGTACGTGCTGCGGCCCTGCATCGTCGCCGGACCGCAGGCCCCGGCGCTGGCCGACGCCATGCCGTGGAACCACCTGCCCGGCCCGGTTCGGCGGATCACCAAGGCCCTGCCCCTGCTGCGTCCGCTCCCCGACCCCGGCACACCGCTGCAGCTGGTGCACCACGACGACGTCGCGTCGGCGATCGCGCTCGCGGTGACGACGACGTCCGCGCCGCCGGGCGCCTACAACATCGCCGGCGACGGCGTGGTGTCCGTGTCCGAGGTGGCCGAGGCCTTCGGCGCGCTGCCGGTGAAGGTGCCGCGGGTCGCGGCGGTCATGACGTCCGAGGTGCTCGCCCGGCTGCCGTTCGTCCCGTCGGCGCTGGAGTGGCTGCACGCCGGCCGGACCTCGGTGGTGATGGACACCACCAAGGCCACCTCCGTGCTCGGCTGGCGTCCCCGCTACACCTCGGGCGAAACCCTCTCCGCGCTCGCCAGCACCGTGCGTTGAGCAAGCTCACAGCCGGGAGCGGTGTCGATCCGCACCGCGATGGGTAAGCGGCTGCGGTGACAGCGTCAGCCGTGGCCGATCGGGTCGAACAGCCCGAGCAGTTGGACGTGCGCTCACGCAACCTCGTCTTCACCGCCGTCGTGCTCGGCATGTTGCTCGCGGCGCTGGACCAGACGATCGTCGCGACCGCACTCCCGACCGTCGTCGCCGACCTGGGCGGCGCCGGCCATCAGGCGTGGGTCGTCACCAGCTACCTGCTCGCCTCGACGATCGTCACGGCGGTGGTCGGCAAGCTCGGCGACATCTTCGGCCGCAAGAAGGTGTTCCAGGTCGCGGTGCTGCTGTTCCTGGTCGGGTCGGTGCTGTGCGGGCTCGCGCAGTCGATGGGGATGCTGGTGGCGTCCCGGGCGCTGCAGGGCATGGGCGGCGGCGCGATCACGGTGACCGCGGTCGCGGTCATCGGCGAGGTGATCCCGCTGCGGGAGCGCGGCCGCTACCAGGGTGCGCTGGGCGCGGTGTTCGGCGTCACCACGGTCATCGGCCCGCTGCTCGGCGGGTTGTTCACCGACCACCTGACCTGGCGGTGGGCGTTCTGGATCAACGTCCCGGTCGCCGTGGTGGTGCTCGGGATCGCTGCGGTCGCCCTGCCGGAACTCGCGCGCACCGGCCGTCCGAGGCTCGACTATGCGGGCATCGTGCTGGTCGGCCTCGGCGCGGCCGGTCTGACACTGGCCACCAGCTGGGGCGGCACCACCTACCCGTGGGGCTCCGCGATGATCATCGGCTTGTTCGTGGTGTCGATCACGGTGCTGGTGGTGTTCGTCGCCGTCGAGCGACGCGCCGCCGAACCGGTGCTGCCGATCCGATTGTTCGGCAATCCGGTGTTCACGGTGTGTTGCGTGCTGTCGTTCGTCGTCGGCTTCGCGATGCTCGGGGCGCTGACGTTCCTGCCGACGTTCATGCAGTTCGTCGACGGGGTCTCCGCCACCACCTCGGGTCTGCGCACGCTGCCGATGGTGCTCGGCCTGCTGGTGACGTCGCTGGGCAGCGGCGTCATCGTCGGGCGCACGGGGCGCTACAAGATCTTCCCGATCGCGGGCACCGCGATCATGGCGCTGGGCTTCGTGCTGCTGTCCCGGATGGACGCCGACACGTCGACGCTGGTGCAGTCGCTGTACCTGCTGGTGCTTGGCGCCGGGATCGGGCTGAGCATGCAGGTGCTGGTGCTGGTCGTGCAGAACACCGTCGACTTCACCGATCTGGGTGTCGCCACCTCGGGGGTGACGTTCTTCCGCACGATCGGCAGCTCGTTCGGCGCGGCGATCTTCGGGTCGATGTTCGCCAACTTCCTCGACAACCGGCTGCCTGCGGCGATGGCGAGCAGCGGCGCGCCGCCGGAGGCTGCGACGTCGCCGCAGGCCTTGCACCGGTTGCCGGCCGAGGTCGCGGCACCGATCATCGACGCCTACGCGGATTCGCTGAGCCGCGTGTTCCTCTTCGCCGCGCCGTTCGCTGTGGTGGGGCTGATCCTGGCGCTGTTCCTCAAGCAGGTTCCGCTGCGCGACGCGGCGGCTGCCGGCAGCACCGATCTGGGCGAGGGATTCGGGATGCCGACGACGGCGTCGCCGGAGAAGCTCCTCGAGGTGGCGATCGGCCGGATTCTGCAGCGCAGCCACGGGGTGGATCTGGACGCCGTCACCCGCGCCTCACGCAGTCGTCTGGACACCGCGCGGCTGTGGGCGCTGATCCAGGTGTACCGCTACGCCGCCGCGACCGGTGCGGCGCATCTCGACGCGATCGCCGAGGAGCGGCGGGTGCCGCGGCAGATCCTGGAGCCGACCTTCGACCGGCTCGTCACCGGCGGGTACGCCACCCGCGTCGGCGAGGCGTTCTCGCTGACCGCGGCGGGCGCCGCCGAGGTGAATTCCGCCCGCGACGTCGTCGCCACCTGGATCACCGAGATGCTGGCGCAGTCCCCCGAATTCGAGGGCCGGCCGGACCGGCTGCAGGTGCAGGGCGCGCTGGACCGGCTCGCCCGCAGCGTGCTGCTGGAGCGTCACTCACCGCGCGAGGAGACCCGCCCGGTCAAGATCGGCGCTCCACCGCGACCGTCGGTGTCGGATCTCGAGACCACCCGGATGCGCTCGCTGGCCGTCCCGGCGCACGTCGACCCGCCGACGCGGCCCTTCCGGCCGCGGGCCGCGATGCCGCCCCGGGTCGAACGGTCCGTCCGCCATCCGGACCGTGGTCCGCTCCGCTAGTCTGCTGGCATGACCCAGAGACTGGACGCCCGGCTGGCCACCTACTCCTCCCCCGTCTTGAGCCTCTTCCGCATCATCGTCGGGGTGTTGCTGCTGCTGCACGGCACCATGAAGGTGTTCGGCTGGCCGCTCGGTCAGGCGGTGCCCGCGGGCACCTGGCCCTTCTGGTTCGCCGGCATCCTCGAGATCGTCCTCGGCGCCCTGATCACCGTCGGCTTCCTGACCCGCATCGCCGCGTTCATCGCCTCCGGCGAGATGGCGGTCGCCTACTTCTGGCAGCACTGGGCCGTGTTCAGTGGCAAACCGGCCAGCTTCTGGCCCTTCGATCAGCAAACCGGCGGCAACGGCGGCGAGCTGGCGGTCGTGTTCTGCTTCGCGTTCCTGCTGATCGCGACCATGGGCGCCGGCGTCTGGTCGATCGACGGGCGACGCCGCCCGGCGGTCGCGGCGCGGCGCTGACGTCGCGTTTGCTCCTCGCGGTGCGATCGCAGCGAACCTCGTGGCAGCCGAGTTTGCAGACACGCCGAGAAATATTGGTGAACGCAAGGATCTTTGGTTGCTGGAGTCCCTAGGATGACCCGATATTGACCGTGGTGGCAATAGTCGGGGGGGTAACACCGTGGGATTTTCCAGGCATATCGGCAGGATCGGCGCCTTGGCCGTCGCGCTCGGCGTCGGCGCTGGGGTCGGGGCTTTCCCCTGCGTCGCGTGGGCCGATGAGTCGACCGAATCGACCAGTTCGGTAGCCGGATCCGCCTCGCGCGGCGACGATGCCGAGAAGCCCGAGCCGGCACCGAGCGCCACCGACGCCGGGGAGTCCCGCGATACCGACGCCGCCGACACCGACACCGCCGACACGGACGAGGCGGCCGACGAGGCCGAACCCGATTCCGAACCGACGCCGGCCCACGAGCGGAAGGGTCGCAAGGCTCGCCACCTCTCACCCAGGGCGGAGTCCGAATCGACCGTCGAGGACCGCAGCCCGCGGTCCGAGTCAGCCACCCCGGCGGCTGAGGTGACGCCCGATGCGCCGGCCGTCGAGGCCGTGCGCGACACCGTCCCCGCACCCGAGCCCGTCGTCGACACGGCGGCCGTGGAGGTCGCCGTCCCCGTCGAGGTGACCGACCCGCCGACCGCCACCACCCGGATCCGGCTCACCGATCTGCTGTCCTCGCTGTTGACACCGGGCGGCGCGCCGGCAGCGCCGGTGACATCCCCGGCGATGTGGGTGCTGGCCGCCGCCGCGCGCCGCCAGCTCGGCCACACCGAGACCGCCGCGCTGGTCAACGCCTCCCAGGAACCGGTCGCCGCGCTGCCGGTGGTCGACGACCCCGACAGCAACGGCGTGGTGACCGGATCGGTCGACGTGCCCGGCGCCGCGGCGGCGGTGGCCAGCACACCGGGCAAGGGCACGGTCACGTTCTCGGTGAGCGGTGACACCGTGTCCTTCACCTACACGCCCACCAAGCAGGCCCGGCACGCCGCCGCAGCGCTGGGCGCCACGGACGACGCGAAGACCGACACCTTCGTGCTCACCGTCGTCGACGGCAGCGGGGTGCTCACCCCGGTCCCGATCACCGTCGCGGTCGCCCCGGCCAACGCCGTCCCGAGGGTGACGGTGACGACGCCGCGCGTATCGCTGACCAGCGCCGAGGTCCGCGCCTCGGTGCGGGTCCGGGACGCCGACGGGGACTCGTTCGCGTTCGCGGTCTCGCCGACGGCCAAGGGCGGCACCGTCGCCATCGACGAGGACGGCCACCTGTCCTACGTCCCCACCGACGCGGCCCGGCACGCCGCCGCGGCCGCCGACGCCTCGGACGCCGACAAGACCGACACCTTCGACGTCACGGTCGCCGACGGCTACGGCGGGCTCGTCACCGTCACGGTCACCGTGCCGATCAAGCCGGACAACATCGACCCGACCGTCACGGTGCGCACCCGCACCTCCCCGTTCAGCGACACGGTCACCGGCGTCGTGCGCGCGAAGGACCCGAACGGCGATCCGGTGGTCTACGACGTCTCCCCCTCGGCCAAGGGCGGCACCGTCACCATCGACGAGCGGGGCCGGTTCGTCTACACGCCGTCCGCGCAGGCGCGCCACGCGGCGGCCGCCGACGACGCCAGCCGCCGGGACAAGCAGGACACCTTCCTGGTCACGGTCACCGACGACCACGGCGGCATCACCCGAACCCTGGTCACCGTCGGCGTCAAACCGGCCAACACGCCTCCGGCGACGGCCGCGACCCGGGATGTGTTCACCAACCCCAACACCGGGGTGGTGACCGGGACCGTCGTCGCCACCGACGCCGACGGGGATCCGTTCACCTACCGGTTCCCGGCGCAGACCCGCAAGGGCACGGTCGAGATCGACGAAGACGGCGGATTCACCTACACCCCCACCGCGGAAGCCCGCGCGCTGGCGAGCAAGCCGTCCGCACCGGCCTGGGCCAAGACCGACGCGTTCCGGGTCACCATCGACGACGGGCACGGCGGGACGACGACGCTGACCGTGCGCGTCGGCATCGCGCCGCTGGGCGGACCGAACCAGGCGCCCACCGGCGGCGGCGTCACCGTGAGCCAGCCGGGTGCCTTCACCGGCAAGGTCACCGGCGCGGTCACCGCCACCGACCCCGACCGTGATCTGTTGACGTTCAGCGGTTCCGGACCGACGGCCAAGGGCGCCGTCGTCGTCAACGCGGACGGCACGTTCACCTACACGCCCAGCGATGCGGCGCGCCACCAGGCCACCGCCGACAACGCCACCGAGGCCGACCTGAAGGACACGTTCACCGTCACCGCGTCGGACGGGTACGGCGGCACGCTGGACATCCCGGTGACGGTGGCGATCAAGCCGTCGGCGAATCGGGCGCCGGCGCGGGGCACCTTCACCGCGGACACGGACACACTCACCGGTGTGGTGAGCGGACGGGTCGGCGCCGTCGACGCGGACGGGGATCTGCTGACCTACCGAGGCACCGCCGTGACCGGGAAGGGCAGCGTCGTCGTCTCCAGCGCCGGGGATTTCACCTACACGCCGACCGACGCCGCCCGCGCCGCCGCCGGGGCACCGGGGGCCACGCTCGCCGACAAGCGCGACGCGTTCACCGTGACCGTCGACGACGGCCACGGCGGCACACTGGGTGTCACGGTACGGGTCACGATCGCGCCTGCGCCGGTGTCCTCAGCCCTCTAGCGCCATGTCCGAGCGGAACCGGCGCATGCCGTCGATCTTCTGCTCGAGCGTCGCCTCGGGGCCGGTGGAGAACATCCACGGCATCGTGATGATGCCGGTGATGCCGCCGGCTTCCGCGCGCGCATAGTGCTCCGGGGTGAACGCGTCGGTCAGCGGCGTGATCACCTCGAAACCCTGCATGTCCACACCTCTTTCGGCCCGAAGGCGGCGCAAGGTGTCGATCCGCTCCAGGGCCTGCTCGGTGCTGATCAGGTCGCCGATCCAGCCGTCGTGGCGGGCCGCCCGGCGCAGCGCGATGTCCGACAGCCCCCCGACGTAGACGGGGATCGGGGGCGGTGTCGGCTCCATCTCCATCTTCGGCGCCGTGTAGAACTCGCCGGCGAACTCGGTCCAGCCGGGCGACCACAGTGCCTTCATCAGCGCCAGCATCTCGTCGGTGCGCTTGCCGCGCTTCTCGAACCGCTGGCCGAGCAGTTCGAACTCCTCGCGGCACCAGCCCACACCGATGCCGAGTTCGAGCCGGCCGCCGGCGAGCACCGCGGCGGTCCCGATGGACTTCGCCGCCGAGTACGGGTCGCGCATCGCGGGCAGATAGACGGTCGTGACGAAGCGCAGCCGGGTGGTGACCAGCGCGATCGCGCCGATCATCACCCACGGGTCCGGCCAGTCGGTGAAGGCCTCCCAGCGCCTGCTGCCGTCCTTGGTGTACGGGTACGGCGTCGTCAGTGTCTCGAGGTTGACGACGTGGTCGGGGATGCCGATCCCGTCATAGCCGAGTTCGTCGGCGGCGCGGGCGATCTCGATCGCCTCCCGGGTGTCCAGGAATGCCGTGGAGACGTAGACCCTCACGGGCGCTCAGCCGGCGTCTCGCGCCCAGGCCGGCATGATGAACACGCCTTCGGCCTCGACGGTCACCCCGTCGGCGTCCATCAGATGACCGCGGGCGAAGGTCTTGGCACCCTCGCTGCGCTCCACGAACGCCTCGGCCCGCACCGGCCCCAGGTGGGTGCCGCGCCGGTAGCGCAGGCTGATGGTGCCGGTGTACTTCGGCAGGCTCAGCCCCTCGCTGGCCACCTCGCCGAGGATGTGGTCGAGGACCAGCGCGCAGATGCCGCCGTGCACCCATCCCGGTGGGCCCTCGTAGGCCGGGCCGAGGGTGAACTCGCTCCAGCAGCTGCCGTCGGGCTCGTGTTCGATGATCATCGGGGGTGCGATCGCATTACGCAGTCCCACAGCGGGATTGGCCCACGTCACCGGCCGGTCGGTGTCGGCGTGACGCAGCGCGGACCCGACCGAGCGTGTGCGCTGTTCGAGCAGCGCGGTGGCCTCCTCGAGGTGTTCGAGCGCCAGGAGCACCGTCGCGTCGTCGACGTCGGTGTGGATGCCGACGTCGATGAGCGTGCGCAGCGCGTCGGTCAGCGGCTCGTAGACCCGGCGCTGTCGCTCGAAGTCCTCGCCGCTGATCGCCTCGACTGTGAATTCCACCTATCCTCCAAACACTTTGCGCACGACGGCTTTCGCTCGTCGCGTCACCCTCAGGTAGTTGTCCAGGAACTCTCCCCCGTCCCCCTCCGGCCAGCCGGCGGCCACGGCGACCGCGTTGAGCAGCTTGCCCGGACCGGGCAGCTGATCGGTGGGCTTGCCGCGCACCAGCACCAGCGCGTTGCGCGCCCGGGTCGCGGTCAGCCACGCGTCGCGCAGCAGCTCGATGTCCCCCTCGGCGATCAGCTCGGCCGCTCCGATCGCGTTGAGCGTGTCCAGCGTGGACGTGGTGTGCAGCGCGGGGATCTTGTCTGCGAAGCGCAGCTGGAGCAGCTGCACCGTCCACTCGATGTCGGCCAGCCCGCCACGGCCCAGCTTGGTGTGGGTGTTAGGGTCGGCGCCGCGCGGCAGCCTCTCGGCGTCCACCCGCGCCTTGATCCGCCGGATCTCCTGCACCGTCTGCGCGGACACCCCGCCGGCCGGGTAGCGCGTCTTGTCGATCATCAGCAGGAAGCGCTCGCCCAGCTCCAGATCGCCGGCCACCCGGTGCGCGCGCAGCAGCGCCTGAACCTCCCAGGGCTGGGCCCACTGGGCGTAGTACGCCTCATAGGACGCAAGCGTGCGGACCAAGGGGCCCTGCCGGCCCTCGGGGCGCAGGTTGATGTCGACCTCGAGCGGCGGATCGGCACCGGGGGTGCCCAGCCGCGAGCGGACCTGTTCGGCGACGGTGACCGACCACTTCACCGCAACCGATTCCTCGACGCCGTCGTGCGGCTCGCAGACGAACATGACGTCGGCGTCGGAGCCGTACCCGAGTTCCCGCCCGCCGAGCCGGCCCATCCCGATGACCGCGATGCGGGCGGGCGGACCGTCTTTCGGGGTGTTGGCGCGGATGACGGCATCGAGCGCGGCCTGCAACACCGCCACCCACATCGACGTCAGCTGGGCGCACACCTCGGTGACCTCGAGCATGCCGAGCAGGTCGGCCGAGGCGATGCGGGCCAGTTCACGCCGTCGCAGTGAGCGTGCCGCCGCGATCGCCCGAATCGGGTCGCTGTGCCGCGCCGCCGACGCGACCAGCGAGCGCGCCACCCCGTCGGTGTCGACGTCGCACAGCTTGGGGCCGTTGGGTCCGTCGGCGTAGAGCTGGATCACCTCGGGCGCGCGCATCAGCAGCTCCGGCACGTACGCCGAGGTGCCGAGCACGTGCATCAGCCGTTTGGCCACCGCGCCCTCGTCGCGCAACGTCGCCAGATACCAACGCTGCTCGGCCAATTCGTCGCTGATGCGGCGGTAGTTGAGCAGGCCCGCGTCGGGGTCGGGGGTGTCGGAGAGCCAGTCGAGCAGCGTCGGCAGCAGCACCTGCTGCACCCGGCCGCGCCGGCCGCTGCTCCCGGTGAGCGCCGCCAGGTGGGTCAGCGCGCTCTGCGGGCCCTCGTATCCCAGTGCGGCGAGCTGACGTTCGGCGGATTCGGCGCTCATGCCGAGTCCGAGCGCGGTCTGGCCCACCGATTCGAGCAGCGGTTGGTAGAAGAGTTTGGCGTGCAGTCGCGACACCCGGTGGCTCTGACGTTTGAGTTCCTCGCGCAGCACCCCGAGGGCGTCGCGGCGGCCGTCGGGCCGGATGTGCGCGGCGCGCGCGAGCCAGCGCATCGCCTCGTCGTCGTCGTCCTCGGGCAGCAGGTGGGTGCGTTTGAGGCGCTGCAGCTGCAGCCGGTGTTCGAGCAGCCGCAGGAACTCGTACGACGCGGTCATGTTGGCCGCGTCGTCGCGCCCCACGTATCCGCCGTCGCCGAGCGCAGCCAACGCGTTCACCGTCGACGCGACGTGCAGCGACTCGTCGACGCGCCCGTGCACCAATTGCAGCAACTGCACGGCGAACTCGACGTCACGCAGCCCGCCGGTACCGAGCTTCAACTCGCGCGACCGCACCCCGGCCGGTACCAGCTCGACCACCCGGCGGCGCATCGCCTGCACGTCGGCGACGAAGTCCTCCCGCTCGCAGGCGGTCCACACCATCGGCATCAAGGCGTCGATGTAGCGGCGGCCGAGCGCGGGATCACCGGCGGCCGGGCGCGCCTTGAGCAGGGCCTGGAACTCCCACGTCTTGGCCCACCGCTCGTAGTAGGCGACGTGGGAATCGAGGGTGCGCACCAGCGGACCCTGTTTGCCCTCGGGGCGCAGCGCGGCGTCCACTTCGAAGAACGCGTCGGAGGCCAGCCGCATCATCTCCCCCGCGATGCGGGTGGCCAGCGCCAGCCGGCTGTGGGAGCCGTCGTCGGTGACGAAGATGACGTCCACGTCGCTGACGTAGTTCAGTTCTTGGGCACCGCACTTGCCCATCGCGATCACCGCGATCGCGGGCGGCTCGTCGGATTTGTCCGCGCACACCGCCCGGACGCTGACGGTCAGCGCCGCCTGCAGCGCCGCGTCGGCGAGGTCGGAGAGGTGTTCCCCGACGACGGTGAACGGCAGCACCGGCTCGTTCTCCACGGTGGGCGCGACGTCGAGCGCGGCGAGCACCAGCAACCGGTCCCGGTACAGCGTGCGCAGATCGGGCGCGGCGGTCATTGTGCCGCTTGCGTTTTCGGCGACCTCGGCGAACATCGTCGCGAGTTCTGCGGGGAGGGGCAGGGTGACCCTGCCCGCGAGCAGGTGCCACGACTGCGGGTGGGCGACGAGGTGGTCGCCCAGCGCCAGCGACGAGCCGAGCACGGCGAACAACCGGCCGCGCAGGCCGCGGTCCTTGAGCAGGGCGCCGTTGAGTTCGTCCCACCCCGTGTCCAGGGCTTCGGCGAGCCGGACGACGGCGCGCAGCGCGGTGTCGGCGTCGGGTGCCCGCGACAGCGACCAGAGCAGCTCGACGTGCGCGTCGGTGGTCCAGCCGAGCTGTTCCAGATCGGCCTGCGCCGTCGGCTCGACGAGTCCGAGTCGGCCGACGCCGGGCAGCTTGGGACGCTGCGTCGCGGGCTTGGCCATACCGCTGAATCTAGCCGAGCGGCTCCCGACTACATCCACTGGTCGGACTCCTCAACGCGGCTCGTACCTCGCCGCTTGATCGTCGTCCGACTACAGCGACAGGTAGTTCTTCAGCTCGAACGGCGTGACATGGCTACGGTAGTTCTCCCACTCGGCGCGCTTGTTGCGCAGGAAGAAGTCGAAGACGTGCTCGCCGAGCGCCTCGGCGACCAGTTCGGAGTCCTCCATCTGGGTCAGCGCCACGCCGAGGCTGCCCGGCAGCTCCTTGTAGCCCATCGCGCGGCGCTCCTCGGGCGTCAGGCTCCACACGTTGTCCTCGGCCTGCGGACCCAGCACGTAGTTCTTCTCGATTCCCCGCAGGCCGGCGGCGAGCAGCACCGCGAAGGTCAGGTACGGGTTGCACGCCGAGTCGGGGCTGCGCACCTCGACGCGCCGCGACGACGCCTTGTGCGGGGTGTACATCGGCACCCGCACCAGCGCCGAGCGGTTGGCCGCGCCCCACGACGCCGCCGTCGGCGCCTCACCGCCGTGCACCAGCCTCTTGTAGGAGTTCACCCACTGGTTGGTGACCGCGCTGATCTCCTGGGCGTGCTCGAGAATGCCTGCGATGAACGACTTTCCGATGTCGGAGAGTTGCAGCGGATCGTCGGCGCTGTGGAAGGCGTTGGTCTCGCCCTCGAACAGGCTCATGTGCGTGTGCATCGCCGAGCCGGGATGTTCGGCGAACGGCTTGGGCATGAACGAGGCGCGCACCCCGTCGCCGAGCGCCACCTCCTTGACGACGTAGCGGAACGTCATCACGTTGTCGGCCATCGACAGCGCGTCGGCGTAGCGCAGGTCGATCTCCTGCTGGCCCGGCGCGCCCTCGTGATGGCTGAACTCCACCGAGATGCCCATCTGCTCGAGGGCGTCGATGGCGTGCCGGCGGAAGTTCGGTGCGGCGTCGTGCACGGCCTGGTCGAAGTAGCCGCCGTTGTCAGCAGGGACGGGCGGGGTGCCGTCGTCGGGGCCGGGCTTGAGGAGGAAGAACTCGATCTCGGGGTGCACGTAGCAGGAGAAGCCCAGATCGCTGGCCTTGGACAGCTGGCGGCGCAGCACGTGCCGGGAGTCGGCCCACGACGGGGAACCGTCGGGCATCGTGATGTCGCAGAACATGCGCGCCGAGTGGTGTTCACCGGCGCTCGACGTCCACGGCAGCACCTGGAAGGTCGACGGGTCCGGCCGGGCGACCATGTCGGCTTCCGAGACCCGGGCGAAGCCCTCGATCGAGGAGCCGTCGAAGCCGATGCCCTCCTCGAAGGCGCCCTCCAATTCGGCGGGGGCGATCGCCACCGACTTCAGGTATCCGAGCACGTCGGTGAACCACAGCCGGACGAAGCGGATGTCGCGTTCCTCCAGCGTGCGCAGCACGAATTCCTTCTGCCGATCCATGCCCGAAGCGTAGGTTCCGCCTGTTAATTCTGTGTTACAGCGCTGCTAGCACCGTAGTCCGGCGGGCGGCGGAACCGAGTCGATGAGGAAGTTGACGACCGAGGTGTCGATGCACTGGTCGCCGTTGAACACGACGGTGTGCTGGCTGCCCTCGAACGTGATCAGTGACGCGTTCATCTGGCGGGCCAGGTCGACGCCCGCCTGATAGGGCGTCGCCGGGTCACCGGTGGTGGAGACGACGACGACCTTGCCGGGTCCGGGCGAGGTGGCCGTCCCGACGACCGGGGTCGGCGGCACCGGCCACAGCGCGCAGATGTCGCGCGGCGCGTACCCGGTGAAGCCGCCGTACGCCGAGAACGGCGCCGCGGCCCGGATGCGCCGGTCCGCGTCGGCCCACGCGGCCGGGTCGGTCGGATAGGCGGAGTCCACGCAGCGGATCGCGGTGAACGCGTCCTGCCGGTTGCTGTAGTGGCCGTTGCGGTCCCGCTGCTGATAGTCGTCGGCGAGCAGGAGCAGGTCGATGGGGTCGGTGCCGCGCGCCAGCCCGAGCAGCCCGCTGGTGATGTAGGGCCAATAGCGCGGCGAGTACAGCCCGGAGACGGTTCCGGTGAACGCGTCCTGGTAGCTGAGCCCCCGCGGGTCGGAGGTGGCGGCGGGGCGTCCGGCGAGCGGGTCGATGAGTTGGTGGTAGCGCGTGACGAACTGGGCGGGGTCGGTGCCCAGCGGGCACTCCGCGTCCTGCGCGCAATCGGCGGCGTACTTGTCGAACGCCTGCTGGAAGCCCGCCATCTGGTTGACGCTCTCGGTGATGGGATCCAGGCTCGGGTCCACTGCGCCATCGAGCACCATCGCGCGCACCCGGTCGGGGTAACGGTCGGCGTAGAGGGCGCCCAGTTGGGTGCCGTAGGAGAAGCCGAGGAAGTTGATCTGCGCCTCGCCGAGCGCCTCGCGCACAGCGTCCATGTCGCGCACGGCCGCCGCGGTGCCGATGTTGGCGAGGAAGTCCGGGCCCATGTTCGTCAGGCACTCGCCGGCGAAATCGCGCAGCACGCCTTCGATCTGGGCGACACCGGCGGGGCTGTAGTCGGTCATCGGCTGGGTGCGGTAGGCGTCGAATTGCGCATCGCTGCGGCACCGCAACTGCGGGGTCGAGTGCCCCACACCGCGCGGATCGATGCCGACGAGATCGAACTGCTGCAGGATCGGCGAACCGGCGAGGTCGCCCCCCATGTCGGCGACGGTGTCGACCGCCGAGGCGCCCGGACCGCCAGGGTTGACCATCAGCACGCCGAGCCGCCTGCCGCTGGCGGGCACCTTGATGACCGCCAATTGTGCTTGTGCGCCATCGGGTTTGGCGTAGTCGACCGGTACCGACACGGTGGTGCACTGCGCGGTGGGGATCCGCGACGCGTCGTCGACCACGCCTGCGCACGAGCCCCACGCCGTACTCGGCGCCGCCTGGGCCGGCGGGCAGAGCGCAACCGTCAACACGCACACAGCCGCAATCGCCCGTCCCACCCGCCACATGGCGACCATGCTGTCACGCCCCGGCACGACGGGCTCGCCCCGGGACCCAACGGTGACCGGGCTGTTACCGGGTCAGCACCGGGTGTCCGGCGGCGGCACCGTCACATCGACGAGGTAGCGGGTCGCGATGTCGTCGACGCAGGCGTCGCCCTGCAACGCGACGGTGTGCTGGGTGCCGTCGAAGGTGAGCAGGGTGCCGCCGAGTTGCTTGGCCAGGTCCACGCCCGCCTGGTACGGCGTCGCGGGATCGTTGGTGGTCGAGACCACCAGGATCGGCGGCAGCCCGGTCGCCTTGATCTCGTGCCGTTCGCTGGTGGGCGGCACCGGCCACACCGCGCAGGTACCCAGCGGCGCGTAGCCGGTGAAGTCGCCGTAGCTCATGAACGGTGCGACTTCCCGCATCCGGCGGTCCTGCTCGACGAGCGTGGCCCGGTCGGTGATCGCCGGCTTGTCGACACAGTTGACCGCGACGCGCACATCGGTGGAGTTGTTGTAGTGGCCCTGCGCGTCGCGACCCATGTACAGGTCGGCCAGCGACAGCATGGTGTCGCCGCGGCCCTGCTTGATCTCGGTGAGCGCCTGCGTCAGATGCCGCCACAGGTTCGGCGAGTAGAGCGGCAGGATGGTGCCCACCACGGCGTCGGAGTAGCTCAGCCCGCGGGGGTCGCTGGTCTGAGCCGGTTTGTCCACCAACGGCCACACCAGCTGCTGGTAGACCTCGACGGCCTTGGCCGGGTCGGTGCCCAACGGGCAGTTGTCGTCCTTGGCGCAGTCGGCGGCGTAGTCGTCGAACGCCTTCTGGAACGCCGCGGCCTGGCGGATGTCGGCCTCGAACGGGTCGGCGTTCGGGTCGACGGCGCCGTCGAGGATCATCGCGCGGACCTTGTCCGGGTAGGCCTCGGCGTAGCCGGCGCCGATGCGGGTGCCGTAGGAGTAGCCGAGGTAGGTCAGCTTCTCGTCCCCGAGTGCTTTGCGGATCGCGTCGAGATCCTTGACCACGCTTGTGGTTCCGACGTTGGCGAGGAAGTCCTTGCCCATCTTGTCGACGCAGCGCTGCACGAACTCCTTGGTGAGCTTCTCGATGTGCGCGACGCCTTCGGGGGTGTAGGCGACGACGTTGTCGGCGCGCAACCGGTCGTTGTCGGCGTCACTGTTGCACCACACCGCCGGCGACGAGTTCGCGACGCCGCGCGGGTCGAAGCCGACCAGGTCGAAGCGCTGCCGCAGCTCCTCGGGCAGCGTCGCGATCATCGACGCCGCGGCGTTGACGCCCGATTCGCCGGGGCCGCCCGGGTTGACGATGAGTGACCCGATCTTGTCGCCGGTCGCCTTGAACCGCACGACCGCGATCCGTGCGACGGCGCCGTCGGCGCTGTCGGCGTTGTCCCAATTCACCGGCACGGAGAGCAGGCCACATTCGGCGCCGGCCGGGATCCGCGAGCGGTCCGACGGGCCGGCGAGTTCGCACGCCGCCCACTGGATCGGCGAGCCGGGACGCGGCACCGAGATCACGGCGCGGCCGTCCACCATCGTGCTGCAGCCGGCGAGGAGCAGGATCACCGCGGTGAGGATGAGGCCGGGTCTTGCGATCCCGGTCGTGTACTTCATGGCTCCACATGCTGCCATGAAGTCCCATCGCCGCTGGCGAGGCGCGGTTCGGGCCGGAGGTGACTACCGGGTCGCGGCGAGCAGTTCGGCCAGCGCGACGTCGAAGTCGTCGGCCATGTCCCACAGGTCGGGAAGCAGTTCCGGGCACGACACGATGCCCACGTCGAGGTTGCCCGACAGCGACATCACGGTCATGTTCAGCCCCGAGCCGTGGAAGATCGGGCCGAGCGGATACATCGCCTCGACCCCGCAGCCGAGCATGTAGAGCCGCCCCTGCGGGCCGGGCACGTTGGACACCACCAGGTTGTGCACCGGCCGGGCGCCGCTGAGCCGGCTGCTGGCGTAGACGCGCATCGCGGTGCCGAACACCGCGGGCGCGGCGAACTGGGTCCAGTCCTGCAGCAGCGTCGCCGCGATGGCCGAACTGTGTTGCTTGGCAACGGCATTGGCTTCGGCGATGGCCTTGAGCCGTTCGGCGGGGTCTTCGATGTTGGTCTCCAGCCGGGCGAACATGCCCGACACCTGGTTGCGCCCGGGCCGGTCGGACTTCTCGTGCACCGACACCGGCACCATGGCGACCAGGGAGTTGGCGGGCAGTTCGCCCCGGTTGAGCAGGAAGGTCCGCAGCACTCCGGACACCAGCGCCATCACCACGTCGTTGACCTTGACGCCGAAATGGTTCTTGACGGTCTTGATGTCTTCGAGGTCGAGTTGGGCGAACGCGACGTTGCGGTGTCCGGTGACGTTGGCGTTGAACGCGGTCTTGGGCGCGACGAACGGCGGTGCCATCGTCATGCCGGTGCGCGCCCGTTTGACGGTGTCGATGACGGTGGTCAGCGTGTTGGGCACCACGTTGACGAGCTTGAGCGGGCGCGTGGCGAAGCGCACGGCCCCGCTGACGGCGATCTCGATGTCACTGCCCCCGCCCGGACCGTCGACGGGTTCGGGCGCCGGCGCGTCGGGTTCGGTGGTGCACAGCTTGGACATCAGGTTGGCGCCGGTCACGCCGTCCACCGCGGCGTGGTGCACCTTGGTCATCACCGCGATGCGGCCGCCGTCGTGCGCATCCGTGCCGCCGACGTTCTCGATCACCCACATCTCCCACAGCGGCCGGGTCCGGTCCAACGGCAGCGAGGCGATGTGCCCACAGATGTCGGCGAGTTCGCGCCGACCGCCCGGGGACGGCAGACCGATCCGGTGCAGATGTCGGTCGACGTCAAAGTCCTTGTCGTCCACCCACACCGGATGGTCGAGGTTGAAACGGTTGTCGGCGATCCGTTCGCGGAACTCCGGCATCGCCCGGATGCGTTCGGCCAGCAGATCGCGCAGGCGTTCGAACGTGTAACCACCCGGCATCGTCGAGGTGTCGAGTTCGAGGATCGAGCACACGTGCAACGGCTGGGCCGCGGTCTCGAGGTACAGGAAACTGGCGTCGAGCCCGCTGAGCCGTTGCATCCGCCGATCGTATGCGCGGCGCCCGCCGGTGTGAGCAAATCCACTTAACGTGTTGTTCAACTTCCGGTGACGTGGTGGCAGACTGGGCGGGTCAGCGGAACACGGGGACCCGGAGCGGCCTCGAGGATCCGAAACGACGACCCTGTAGGGGACAACGATGTCTGAACAGACCGTCTACGGTGCTGCCGCCGGCGCTGGTGCGCCTCGCACGCGGGTCCGCACCCATCACCTCGCCAAGTGGAAGTCCGAAGGCCACAAATGGGCGATGCTGACCGCGTACGACTACTCCACCGCCGCGGTGTTCGACGAGGCCGAGATCCCGGTGCTGCTGGTGGGCGATTCCGCCGCGAACGTCGTCTACGGCTACGACACCACCGTGCCGGTGACCATCGATGAGCTGATCCCCCTGGTGCGCGGCGTGGTGCGGGGCGCACCGCACGCGCTGGTGGTGGCCGACCTCCCGTTCGGCAGCTACGAGGCGGGCCCGGCGCAGGCCCTGGCCACCGCGACCCGGTTCCTCAAGGAGTCCGGCGCGCACGCGGTCAAGCTCGAGGGCGGCGAGCGGGTCGCCGATCAGATCGCGACCGTCACCGCCGCCGGCATCCCGGTCATGGCGCACATCGGCTTCACCCCGCAGAGCGTCAACGGGCTGGGCGGGTTCAAGGTGCAGGGCCGTGGCGACGCCGCCGAGCAGACCATCCACGACGCGATCGCCGTGCAGGAGGCCGGCGCGTTCGCGGTGGTGATGGAGATGATGCCCGCCGAATTGGCCACCCAGATCACCGGCAAGCTCACCATCCCCACCGTCGGCATCGGCGCGGGCCCCAACTGCGACGCGCAGGTCCTGGTGTGGCAGGACATGGCCGGGATGACCAACGGCCGGACGGCGAAGTTCGTCAAGCGTTTCGGCGCCGTCGGCGACGAATTGCGCCGCGCTGCAGCCGATTACGCGCGCGAGGTGGCCAGCGGCGCGTTCCCCGCCGAGGAGCACTCCTTCTAGGCGAACTCCGGCGCGCGTTTCGCGAGGAACGCGTCCACGCCTTCGCGCCCGTCGGCCGTCTCGGCCCGGTGGGCGATCAACCGGCCCTCGAGTTCCATCTGCTCCTCGAGTCCGCGGCTGAAGCTGTCGAGCAGCAGCGCCTTGACTCCCCCGTTGGATCCGGCCGCCGTGCCGACCATCGCGGTGGCGAGTTCGTCGGCGCGCGCGGAGAGATCCTCGGCGGGCAGAACCTCGGCGACCAGACCCCAATCCAGCGCCTGCGCCGCGGTCAGCGTGCGGTTGGTCAGCATCAACTGCTTGGTCCTCGCGACGCCGATGAGCCGCGGGAGGTGGTAGGTGGCACTGCCGTCGGGACTGAGCCCGACGCGGGTGTAGGCCATCGTGAACGACGCGGATTCGGCGGCGAGGACGAGGTCGCCGGTGACGGCGAGCGAGAAACCCGCGCCGGCCGCGGCCCCGTTGACGGCCGTGATGACGACGGCGTCCATGCGGGCGAAGGTCGAGATGGCGCGGTGCAGGTCGTCGGCGACCCCCTTGAGGTGACGACCGCGGCTGGGCGCCGACGCGAACTCCTTGAGGTCACCTCCCGCGCAGAAGAACCGTCCGGAGCCGGTGAGCACCACGACCTTGGTCGCGGGGTCGTCGCACCGCGCGGCCGCGTCGGCGAGCTCCCGGGTCATGGCGGCGTTCATGCCGTTCGCGGCGTCGGGCCGGTTCAGCGTGATCCGGGCGACCGCGCCGGAGCGCTCGAAGGCAATCGTCTGGTAGTCAGTCACACACCGGACTGTAACGCCCGCCGGATCAGATGCTGCCCTCGAGATACCGTGCGCGGCAGGCGCTGCGCGCCAGCTTCCCACTGGTGGTCCGCGGAATAGCCCCCGCGGCAACGAGTTTCACATCTGCCAGCGGGATGGCGTGGCGTCGTGACACCGCGGCGCGGATGGCCTCGACGATGGGCGCCGCCTCGGCACGGCCGGCGCCGGGTGCGCGTTCGGCGACGATCACCACTTCTTCTCGGCCGACGCCCGGCACCGAGAAGGCGGTGACGAATCCGGACCGCACCGCGGTCGACGCCTCGGAGACGGTGGCCTCGATGTCCTGCGGGTAGTGGTTGCGGCCGTCGACGATCACCAGGTCCTTGACGCGGCCGATGATGTACAGCTGCCCGTCGATGTAGACGCCGAGGTCGCCGGTGCGCAGCCACAGGGCGCTCTCGGGAGCGCCCTCGGCGTGGCTGGCCTGCGCCAGCCGGGACTGCAGCTTGTTGTGGAAGGTCAGCTCGGTTTCCTCGGTGCGGCCCCAGTAGCCGCGGCCGATGTTGTCGCCGTGCAACCAGATCTCGCCGACGCGGCCGTCCGGCAGCTCGCACTCGGTCTTCGCGTCGACGATCACCGCCCACTGGCTGCGGGCGATGCGCCCGCAGGAAACCCCGGCCACGGCGTTCGGGTCGTCGGCGCCGACGCGCACGACCTCTCCGCGGCTCAGCGCTGTGCGGTCCATGTGCACCGCGGCGGGCGCGGAGCCGGGTTCGGTGGTGGAGACGAACAGCGTCGCCTCGGCCATGCCGTAGGACGGCTTGATGGCCGACGGCTTCAGCCCGTAGGGCGCGAACGCGGCGGTGAACGTGTCGACCGACGCCATGCTGACCGGTTCGGATCCGTTGATCAGGCCGGCCACGTTGCTCAGGTCCAGCGCCTCGCCGGCGGGCGGCAGGCCGCGCTGGGCGGCGAGATCGAACGCGAAGTTCGGCGCAGCGGCGAACGTCGGCCGGTCCGAGGCACCCAGTTCGCGGATCCAGCGGTAGGGCCGTCGCACGAACGCGACCGGCGACATCAGCGTGATGTGGGCGCCGAGCAGGGCCGGGAACATGATCATCAGCAGACCCATGTCGTGGAACAGCGGCAGCCAGCTCACGCTGCGGGTGTTCCAGTCCAGGCCGACCGACTCGATCATCTGCACGACGTTCGTGCAGGCGCCGCGGTGGGTGATCTCGACACCGGCCGGCGTGCGGGTCGATCCCGACGTGTACTGCAGGTAGGCGATGTCGTCGGTCGCCACCGGCGCAGCCACGAAGTCGCGACCGATCGCGTCGGGGACGGCGTCGACGGCGATGATGCGGGGCCGCTGCGCCCGCGGCACGGTGCGCAGGAATTCGCGGACCGGCTCCGCGGCGGCGGTGGTGGTCAGCACCACCGTGGGCCGGGCGTCGTCGAGGACCGCGTGGAGGCGTTCGGTGTGGCCGGGCAGTTCCGCGGCGAACAGGGGCACCGCGATGGCGCCGGCCTGGATCGCGGCGAAGAACCCGACCACGTAGTCCACGCCCTGCGGGGCGAGGATGGCGATGCGGTCGCCGGGCTGGGTGACCTGCTGGAGGCGGGTCCCCACGGCGCACAGCCGGGTGCGGAACGCCGACCAGGTGAGCTCGACCGTGCGGTCGTGGTCGAAATCGAGGTAGCGGTAGGCCGGGGCGTCACCCGCCTGTTCGGCGTGCCGATCGAGGAACGACGTCAGCGTGACTCCGGCCGGAATCTCGATATTGCCGTCGGCATCGAGATAGTCGTGGAGCCGCATCTCTGGACTCATAAGAGAATTATAAGAGTGACGCCGGGGAAAGCTCGCGTAGGTCGCCCGCATTCGGTGTCGTGTCGGTATCGGTTCGATCACGGCGTCGTGCTTGCGGTTCACTTCGGTGTGGCAATCTTGGGTCCCCCGCGATGCCCGAAACGAAGGTGCCCATGCCAGCCCGATCGCCCGAAACGTCCAGGTACACCGAGACCGAGCGCAAGTTCGACGTGGTCGACTCGGCCGTCAGCCCGTCCTTCGAGGGACTGACCGCGGTGTCCCGCGTCGAGCGGTCGGCGTCACAGTCACTCGACGCTGTCTACTACGACACATCGGATCACGACCTGGCCCGGCATCGCATCACGCTGCGGCGCCGCACGGGGGGCACCGACGCCGGCTGGCACCTGAAGCTGCCCGCGGGGCCGGACAGCCGGACCGAGGTTCGCGCACCGCTGGAGGACGGCTCCCCGGCGCATCCGCAGGTGCCCGACACCCTCCGCGACGTCGTGCTCGCGATCGTCCGGGAGCGCGGACTGGCGCCGGTGGCGCGGATCAGCACCGCGCGCAGCGTGGTGATGCTCTACGGCGCCGACGGCTCGGCGGTGGCCGAGTTCTGCGACGACCAGGTGACGGCCAGCGCCGTCGGCGGCGACGAGCAGCAGTGGCGCGAGTGGGAACTGGAACTCGCCGAGGGCGCCGACCGTGACCTCTTAAAGCCGCTGACTCGGCGGCTGATCGACGCCGGCGCACGCCCCGCCGGGCACGGCTCGAAGCTGGCGCGCGTGCTCGGATCCGAAGACGACGGCGACGAGTCTTCCGCCGCGCTCAGCGATCCGGTGCACCGCGCGGTCGCCGAGCAGGTCGCGCAGTTGATCGAGTGGGATCGCGCCGTCCGCTCGGACGTCTACGACTCGGTGCACCAGATGCGGGTGACGACGCGCAAGATCCGCAGTCTGCTGCAGTCCTCGGAGGGCGCGTTCGGGATCTCCGACGACCACTGGGTTCTCGCCGAACTGCGAGAGTTGGCCGGTGTCCTGGGGATCGCGCGCGACGCGGAGGTGCTGGCCGAGCGGTATGAGCGTGCGCTCGACGGGCTGCCCGACGCGGTGGTGCGCGGTCCGGTGCGGGAGCGCCTCGTCGAGGGAGCGAAGAAGAGATACCAGACCGGGTGGAAGCGGTCGCTGACGGCGATGCGGTCGCCGCGCTACTTCCGGCTGCTCGACGCGCTGGAGGAGTTGGTGACGGCCGAACCGCCGCCGCCCGCGCCGGGCGAAGAGCGGGCCGACGTCACGATCGATTCGGCCTACAAGCGAGTTCGCAAGGCGGCGAAGAAGGCGCGCATCGCCGCCGACGAGCAGGACGAGCACGTCGACGAGGCGCTGCACCGCATCCGCAAGCGTGCCAAGCAGCTGCGTTACACCGCGGCGGCGACCGGGCAGGGCAAGGTCGCCGATCGGGCCAAGTCGATTCAGTCGCTGCTGGGCGATCACCAGGACAGCGTGGTGAGCCGGTCGCATCTGAGTCGGCAGGCCGAGCTGGCTCATGCCGCCGGCGAGGACACGTTCACCTACGGGCTGCTCTATCAGCAGGAACACGACCTCGCGGTGCGCTGCGAAGAGCAGGTCGAGGACGCGCTGAAGGAGCTGGAGAAGGCCGTGCGCAAGGCCTGACCCCGGAGGGGCGGATGAGCTGGCCTGTAAGCCGGATTCTGTTCCTCACCGCCATCTCTGGCAGCGAGGCGGCGACCATCCATCTGGGCACACCGTCGCCGGGTACCTCGAGCGGCCTACCCGCAGACTCGGGCGAGCAGCCCTCGGGCGTCTGCGCTGCCGCGCCCCCCGCACGACATTCTTGGCCTTGCTTCGGGTGGGGTTTGCCGAGCCACTCCGGTCACCCGGAGCGCTGGTGCGCTCTTACCGCACCGTTTCACCCTTACCACCCCTGGCCCGAAGACCCGGCGGGTGGCGGTCTGCTTTCTGTGGCACTTTCCCGCGAGTCGCCTCGGATTGCCGTTAGCAATCACCCTGCTCTGTGAAGTCCGGACTTTCCTCGAACCACCTCGGCCCTACCCCTATCGGGCCGGTTGATGATCCGCGGCCGCCCAGCCAGCTCATCCGCCCCCACAACGTAATGCTTGCGGCGCGGATTCCGGTAATGAATGCTCTGACGCCATGACGCAGGTCCAGGCGGCCCGCCATCTGATGCGTGCGAAGGATCTGGTGGACGCGCGATACGCCGAGCCGATCACCGTCGACGATCTGGCGGCCGCCGCCGGTCTGTCCCGGGCGCATTTCAGCCGGAGTTTCACCTCGACGTTCGGAGAGTCACCGCGGGCCTACGTGCAGACCCGTCGGCTGGAGCGGGCGGCCTCGCTGTTGCGCCACACCGAGCGCCCGGTGGCCGAGAACTGCATGATGGTCGGATTGACGAGCGTCGGCTCTTTCACGACGAGCTTCGCCCGCGCCTACGGGCTTCCGCCCGCCGCCTACCGTGCCGCGATGCCGCCGGCCGCAGTGCACGCCCGTATTCCGAGCTGCATCCTGGGCCGCGACACCCGTCCCCGCGCAGTCAGCCGCGTGGCGGCAGACAGCACACCGGAAGAAGACGAGCTGCTCGAGCCGCCCGTAGCGTCGGAGCCATGATCAGGATCGCGAGCGTGCACCTGTGGGTGCACGATCAGGACGTCGCACTCGAGTACTGGACCGAGAAGGTGGGAATGGAGGTGCGTCAGGATGTTTCGGTACCCGACGTCGACGGACTGTTCCGCTGGTTGACAGTCGGGCCTCCCGGCCAGGACGACGTCTCCATCGTGTTGATGGCGGTGCCTGGCGCGCCGCTGATGGACGGTCCGACGCGCACCCAGGTCTTGGACCTCACCGCCAAGGGCTTCGCCGGCACCGTGTTCCTCACCACCGAGGACTGCCGCGCCAGTTACGAGGCGCTCCGGTCGCGTGGCGTCGAGTTCACCGAAGAACCCCACGAGATGCCCTATGGCATCGACTGCGGATTCCGGGACCCCTCCGGCAACAGCGTCCGGCTCACCCAGCTCGCTTCCTAGGCAGGCCGTTTCAGCTCGACGATGTCGATGCTCAACCTGCCCTCGATAGCGCTGTGTCGTCGGGTGGGTCCCGGCAGTGGTGGTGCGGTGGAGTGGTAGGTCGCGCCGGTGGGGGTGGTGTAGGTGGCGGTGTGGCAGCCGTCGTGGTCGGTGGTGGTGACGGTCCAGCCGGGCGCTTCTTTGGCGTAGTTGCACGCCTCGCACGACCCGGCCCCGTTGCCGGCGCTGGTCGCCCCGCCCTGGCGGGCGGGGGTGGTGTGGTCGTAATGGCGGATCGGGGCGTTGCAGTACGGCGTCCGGCAGGTCTGATCGCGCAGACCGATGAAGGTTCGCAACCCATTCGGGAAGATCCTGGCTTTGGATTCCATCGCGACGAGTTGTCCGCTGTCGGGATGTCGGTAGAGGCGGCGCAGCGTCGCTTTCGCGGTCTCGTCAGTGACCGCGTCGGAGACCAGATCTCGCGCCACCACCGCGGGCACCGGCCCGTAGCCCTGCACCCAGCCCGGGGAGTCGTCTTCACCGAACAGGGTGGTGTCGGCCAGCACCAGATTCACCGCCACCGGCGAGGGTTGTTCGGCCGGCCGGGCGGTCACGCGCTCATACAGGGTGTCGGTCATCACCTGCCCGCGGGGACGGCCATCGCCGGAGGTGTCGGCTTCGCGTTTCAGGGCGGCGTAGACCCCGACCCCTTGGCGCAGCGGCATCAGGAACGTCAGATACACCATGCCGTTGGCGGCGCAGCGGGTCCACGCCCCGGCGCTCTGGGCGGCCTTGTTCTTGCGCTCGACCACTGCGGCGGCGTCGAGGCGGGCGGCGATCGCCGCGGCGGCGGCCTCGATCCGCGCATTCCCCCACCCCACCAACCCCTGCTGATCGGCACACAACTCCCGATCCAGCGCGCGCCGGTCTTCCACGGTCAGGCAGGCGGACTGTTTGACGATCAGCGACGCCCGGTATTCGGTGAGCACCCCGGCTTGCAGCGCGGCCAGGGTGTGGGGCATCTCGTGCACCAACGCGTTGGCCATGCCGAGGTGGGTGTTGCCGGTGACCGGGGCGTCCAGCCGGGCCAGCGCGATCTCCGAGGCCAACCCCCGCCCCCGTTTCCGCGACGGCGTCCCGGCGGCCTGTTCGGCGGCGCGGCGTTTCTGGGCCCACAACGCGGTCGCGCGGGCCTGCGCGGCCGCGGCGGTGGCTTTCAGGCGTTCGCAGCGGGTCACGACATCGCGGAGCTCGGCCTCGGAGGCCGCCTCATCGATATCGAACACCTGTTCGAACATGACACCGACACTACAACGCCCCTCTGACAACTAGGTGCGTCGCAGCACGATGACGTTGTCGATCAGCACCGCCTGCTGACCGTCCGGACCGATCGCCTCCCGCTCGCGAGCATCAACGTTCACCCGCTCCCAGGCCCCCGGCTCGAGGTCGATGCGCTCGAGGACCTCGTCGACCGTCGGGAAGACGTGGTCGTGGATGTGCTGCGCCCACGGCGGCGCAGCGCCGTGGTCGACGATCAGCAGGGTGCCGCCCGACGCGACCGCGCGGGCAGCGGCGGCGAAGATGCTCTCCCGGTCCAACCGCACCAGCGACTGCAGGAACTGCGCCGACACCAGGTCGAACGTGCCGTCCGGAAAATCGTCCGACAGATTTATCTGCAGCAACCGCACCCGGTCGGTGAGATCGCGACGGGCCGCTTCGGCGCCCGCGCGCGCCAGCGCGGTGTCCGAGATGTCCACTCCGACTGCGTGCCAACCTCTTTCGGCCAGCCACAGCACGTCGGCACCTTCGCCGCAGCCGAGGTCGAGCGCCCGTCCCGGCGTCAGCCCGCCGACCACCTCGGCCAGCCACGGATTCACCCGGCCGCTCCAGATCTGGTCCCGCTCGGCGTATCTGGCTTCCCAGTGTGCCTTCTCCGACTCGTTCATCGATCCTCCTCCATCAGACTTCCCACCATCGCCACCGCGGCGCCCGAACCCGCCGCGATGGCCGCAGCCACCTGCGGCATCTGCGCGCAGACATCACCGGCGGCATACACCCCCGGCACCGACGTCCGCCAGAATGCGTCCACCGAGATCGCCTCGGCGGACACCGGTCCCGGCTCCGCGAACCGCACGCCCAGAGAGCGCGCCAGCCCGCTGCGCTGATGCAACGTGCCCGCCACCAGGAGACCGCGTCGCGCCAGGCTCGTCCCGTCGGCGAACTCCACGGCCTCCACCTCCCCGTCGGCGCCCGACACCCGCACGATCGCACGCTCATCCACCGGGATACCGGCGGCGGCCAGACGGTCGCGGTCCGCATCGGCGAGCCCGGCGGGCCCGTTGGTCAGCAGCACCACATCGGCGCTCCAGCCGCGCAGCAGCGTGGCCATGTGCACACCACGCTCCCCCGCCGCCAGCACCGCGAGCGGTTGATCGCGCACCTCCCAGCCGTGGCAGAACGGGCAGTGGAACACCGAACGGCCCCAAAACGTCTCGAGTCCCGGCACGGCGGCAGCCTGATACTGCATGCCCGTCGCGAGCAGCACCCTCCTGGCGCGTTCAACCACGCCGCCGGACATGCCGATCGTGAAGCCACCCTCGTGTGCGGTCACGTCGGCGACCTCGCCGTCGCGCACCTCGACCGTCGGATAGCGCGCGAGTTCCTCGCGGCCTCGGGCATACAGCTGCGCCGGTGGCACGCCGTCGAATCCGAGGAGGCCGCCGATGCCGTGCGCGGCGCGATTGCTCTGCGCACCGGCGTCCACCACCAGCGTCCGCTTACGCGCGCGGCCCAGCACCAACGCCGCACTCAGCCCCGCCGCTCCGCCACCGATCACCACACCATCCCATCGTTCGCTCATGCCACCACCTTGCTCGCCGCCCCACCGACATGCCAAGCTCGTTTGCCATGCAGGCAAAAGATGACGACGGCGTCGACGCCCGGGTGCGGCGTCGGCTGCGCGAACTGCGGTTGCAGCGCGGCATGACACTCGATGACGTGGCGAGCCGGTCCGCCATCGACGTGTCCACCCTGAGCCGGCTGGAATCCGGCAAGCGGCGCCTGGCGCTGGATCATCTTCCCCGGCTCGCCGCCGCCCTGTCGGTGAGTACCGACGAGCTGCTGCGCGCCCCGGAGGTCGAGGACCCCCGGGTACGCGGCGGCGCCCACACCCGCAACCAGATCACGTTCTGGCCGTTGACCGGTCAGGGCCCGGCGGGTGGTTTACACGCCTACAAGATCCGGATCAGCACCCGCCGCCGCACTCCTCCGCAAGAGCTACCCGTCCACGAAGGCCATGACTGGATGTACGTGCTGTCGGGCAGGATGCGGCTGATCCTGGGTGAGAGCGACTTCACCATCAAACCCGGTGAGGCCGTGGAATTCTCGACGTGGACGCCGCACTGGTTCGGCGTCGTCGACGGTCCGGTCGAGGCGATCGCGTTGTTCGGGCTGCACGGTGAACGCGTGCACCTGCACACCGATCACAAATAGGACGTCTGGTTCACCAGTCGCACCGAGGCCGCGCCGTCGGGATAGAACTCCGCGATCGACAGCGAAGCAAGGTCGAGGTGCAGCCGGTAGAGAATCGTCGAACCGGCGTCGAGCGCCAGACGCAGCAGCGTCTTGATCGGTGTCACGTGCGACACCACGAGCACCGTCTGCCCGGGACGTTCGGCGATGATCCGCTGCTGCGCGCGCCCGACGCGGGACGCCACCGCGTCGAAACTCTCGCCGCCGGGAGGCGCGACGGCGGTGTCGCGCAGCCACCGCAGGTGCAGGTCGGGGTCGCGTTCGGACGCCTCACGGAACGTGAGCCCCTCCCAATCCCCGAAGTCGGTCTCGATCAGGTCGTCGTCGATCTCGACGTCCAGCCCGAGAGCCTTCGCCGCTGCAGACGCGGTGTCCTGGGCGCGCTGCAGCGGCGAGGACACCACCGCGTCGATCCCCCCGGTCTGCCCGAGATAGCGCGCCGCCGCGTCGGCCTGCTGGTTGCCCAACTCCGTCAGGGCGGGGTTGCCGCGCCCGGAGTAACGGCGCTCCACCGACAGCAGAGTCTGCCCGTGCCGCAGCAGGAACAACCGCGTCGGCGCTCCGCGGGCGCCCGTCCACCCGGCCGGGTTCGCCACCACCCGCGTCGACTTCTCGGCAGGCAGCGGGTCGTCCTGCTCGAGACCGGCCGCCGCGTCCATCGCCTGGTTGGCCAGCGCGTCGGCGTGGGTGTTGCGAGCCCGGGGCACCCAGGTGTAGTCGACGTGGTCGAACGCCTGCGCGCGGTCGCGGGCCTGCTGGAAGAGCGGGGCGAGGTCGGGATGCTTGACCCGCCAGCGCCCGGCCATCTGCTCGACCACCAGCTTGGAGTCCATGCAGACCTCGACCTCGGTGGCACCCACGCCTGCGGCCGCTTCCAGACCCGCGATCAGCCCGCGGTATTCGGCGACGTTGTTGGAGGCCCGCCCGATCGCCTCCTTGACCTCGGCCAGCACCTCACCGCGGTCGGCCGACCACACCACCGCGCCGAATCCCGCCGGCCCGGGATTGCCGCGCGAACCGCCGTCGCACTCGACGATCACCTTCACGCGCCGGTGCCCTTGACTCGCAACAGGATCGCGTTGCATTCGGGGCAGCGCAGCACCTCGTCGTCAGCCGCGGCGGCGATGCGTGCCAACTCCCCCTTGTCGATCTCCAGGCGGCAGGCGCCGCACCGCCGGCCCTGCAGCGCTCCCGCGCCCACCCCGCCGCGGGCACGCTGACGCTCGTACATCGACACCAACGATTCGTCGATGCTCGCGACGAGTTCTTCCCGCCGAGAGACACGCTGATGCTTGATCTGGGCCAGGTGGGTGCGCGCACTGTCGCACGACCGCTGCGCATCGGTCAGCGCGGTCTGCAGGTCGTCGATGCTGGAGAGCTCGCGGTCCTGATCGGCCGCCAACTCCTCGCGTCGCTCCATCACCTCCAGCAGCGAGTCCTCCAGGCTGGCCTGCCGGCGCTGCAGGGTCTCGAGCTCATGCTGCAGTTCGGTGAGTTGCTTGGCGTCGACGGTGCCTCCCTCCAGCAGCCGGCGATCGCGGTCCTCCCGCTGGCGCACCCCGTCGATCTCGCTCTCGAACTTCGCGATCTGCGCATCGATGTCGGCGAGCGCGAGTTGCACGGCGGCCAACCGGTCGTTGGCCTCGCGGTGGGCGCCCTGGGCGCGCTCCAGAGTCGACTGCTCGGGCAGGTTCTTCACCCGGTGTTCCAGCCGGCTGATCTCGGCGTCCAGCTCGGCCAGCTCCAGCAGTGAACGTTGCTGCGACACATCAGCTTTCATCGGCTGCTTCCTCGACATTCCATGGGTCGGTGCGCACTTCGGACACGATGACGGGCAGTGCGTCGCCGAAGTGCTCGTGCAGGAGTCGTGCCGCCTGGCCGCACCACGGGAATTCGCTGGCCCAGTGCGCGACGTCGACGAGGGCGACGTCGGAGACGCGGCGGTGTTCGTCGGCAGGGTGATGGCGCAGGTCGGCGGTGACGAAGGCCTGCACGCCGGCGGCCGCCACGTCGGCGAGCAGAGAATCACCAGCGCCGCCGCACAGGGCGACCCGCGACACCGTGGTGGCCGGGTCACCGGAGGCGCGGACCCCCCACGAGGTCGCGGGCAGGCCGCGGCGGACGCGAGAGACGAAGGCCGGCAACGGTTCCGGTTCGGCGAGGACGGCGATGCGGCCCAGCCCGGTGCGCCCCGGCGGCGTGTCCAGCGCGACGACGTCGTACGCGGGCTCCTCGTACGGGTGGGCGTCACGCAGGGCGGCGATCACCGCGGCACGCCGCGACCGCGGCGCCACCATCTCGACCCGGTCCTCGGCGACGTGCTCGACCGTCCCGACGGTGCCGATGGCCGGCGACGCGCCGTCGCCGGGCAGGAACTGTCCGATCCCCGACGCACTCCAACTGCACTCCGTGTAGTCGCCGAGCCGGCCGGCGCCCGCGGCGAACATCGCCGACCGCACCGCGTCGGCGTCGTCCGGCGGCACGTAGACGCCCCACTTGTCCAGCGCGGGCCCGGAAGGCACCGGGGACAGCACGTCGGTGACCTCCAGGCCCAGTGCGGCGGCCAGCGCGTCGGAGACGCCCGGGTCGGCGCTGTCGGCGTTGGTGTGCGCGGTGAACAGCCCGCGTCCGGTCCGGATCAGGGCGTGCAGCAGCGCGCCCTTGGCGGTGTCGGCGGCCACGGTGTCCACCCCGCGCAGCAGCAGCGGATGGTGGGCCAGCAGCAGACCGCGCTCGGGGACCGTCGCCACCACCTCGGCGGTGGCGTCCACTGCGACCGTCACCGAGTCGACCCGCTCGGACGGATCACCGCACACCAGGCCCACGGAGTCCCAGCTCTGCGCCAGCCGCGGCGGGTAGGCCGTGTCGAGCACCTCGATGACGTCGGCGAGCCGCACCGTCATCGCATCACCACCAGACATGCCACATCACGACACTAGTGCGCGGGTCCAGCCACTCCGGGCATCAGGGACAATGGGCATGTGACCGACATGCTGGACAGCTCAGCCGACCTCGCCCGGGTGGGCCGTGGCGATCTGGTGATCTTCGACCTGGACGGCACCCTGACCGACTCCGCCGAGGGCATCGTGGCCAGCTTCCGCCACGCCCTGGCCGCCGTCGGCGCCACCGTTCCCGAGGGTGACCTGGTCACCCGCATCGTGGGCCCGCCGATGCTGCACACGCTGCAGTCGATGGGGCTCGGTGAGCGCGCCGACGACGCGATCGCGGCCTATCGTGCGGACTACACCAGCCGCGGCTGGTCGATGAACCGGCCGTTCACGGGGGTTCCGGCGCTGCTGGCCGACCTGGCGGCGGCCGGGGTGCGGCTCGCGGTGGCCACGTCGAAGGCCGAGCCGACCGCGCAGCGCATCCTCGCCCACTTCGATCTCGACGGCAGCTTCGAGGTGATCGCCGGCGCCAGCGTCGACGGCACCCGCGCCAGCAAGGCCGACGTGCTGGCCCACGCCCTCGAGCAGCTCGCCCCGCTGCCCGAGCGGGTGGTGATGATCGGCGACCGCTCGCACGACGTCGAGGGCGCCGCCGCCCACGGCATCGGCACCATCGTCGTCGACTGGGGCTACGGCCGCGACGACTTCATCGACCGCCCGAGCGGGGCGCTCGTCCATGTCGACAGCGTCGACGCCCTGCGCGAGGTGCTGGGTGTCTGAGCCGCTGCACATCACGTTCATCTGTTCGGGGAACATCTGTCGCAGCCCGATGGCGGAGAAGATGTTCGCCCATCAGATCGCCGAACGCGGACTGGCCGACGTCGTGCGCGTCAGCAGCGCCGGCACCGGGCACTGGCACGAGGGCGAGGCGGCCGACCGGCGCGCCACCCAGACGTTGCGCGGGCACGGTTACCCGAGCGCGCACCGCGCCAGCCAGCTCGGCGACGACCATCTGGGCGCCGACCTGGTGATCGCGCTGGGCCGGGACCATCAGCGCATGCTCGCCCACCTCGGAGTGCCCACGGAGCGGCTGCGCATGCTGCGTTCCTTCGATCCGCGCTCGGGCGCCCACGTGCCCGACGTCGACGACCCTTACTACGGGACCCTCGACGACTTCGAGGACGTGTTCACGGTGATCGACGCTGCGCTGCCCGGGCTGCACGGATGGGTCGACGATCAGCTGGCCGAGCGGCGGCAGGCGGTCTGACGATGCGCCGGCTGACGTTCCTGCTGCGGCCGCAATGGCTGGCGCTCTACGTGGTCGTGATCGCGTTCGCCTATCTGTGTTTCACGGTGCTGGCGCCGTGGCAGCTGGGCAAGAACACCAAGACCTCCCGCGAGAACGCGCAGATCGCCGCATCGCTGGACGCCGACCCGGTGCCGCTGACGACGCTTCTGCCGCAGCAAGATTCGTCGGCGCCCGATCAGCAGTGGAAGCGGGTGACGGCGACGGGCCGGTACCTGAACGACGCGCAGGTGCTGGCCCGGCTGCGGGTCATCGACGGCGACCCCGCGTTCGAGGTGCTGGCGCCCTTCGCCGTCGACGGCGGCCCGACCGTGCTGGTGGACCGCGGTTACGTCAAGCCCGTGCAGGGCACCGCGGTACCCCCGTTCGACGCCGCCCCGACGGGCACCGTGACGATCACCGCGCGGCTGCGCGACGCCGAACCGGTGCCCCCCGGCAAGGCCCCGTTCCGCGACGCCGGTGTGCAGCAGGTGTATTCGATCAACCCGGCCCAGGTCTCGGCGCTGACCGGCGTTCCGCTGGCCGGGTCGTATCTGCAGCTGACCGACGGCCAACCCGGGGGGCTCGGCGTCGTCCCGCTGCCGCGGCTGGACGCTGGGCCGTTCCTGTCCTACGGCATCCAGTGGATCGCGTTCGGCATCATCGCCCCGATCGGCGTCGGCTACTTCGTGTACTCGGAGGTGAAGGCCCGACGTCAGGAGAAGGCGGCGGCCCGACCGGTCACACCCGAGGACAAGCTCGCCGACCGGTACGGCAAGCGACGCTGACGGCGGCCGCCGCGGCGAGCACCTGAACGGCACGCGACAGGCGCACGGCACGCACCAGATCCGCGACCTCGGGCGTGCGCCCGTCGCCGAGCGTCGGGCGGATCTCCAACTCGTGGGCGTACTGGGTGGGGCCACCCAGCCGGATCCCCAACGCGCCGGCGAACGCCGCCTCGGCCACCCCGGCGTTCGGGCTGGGGTGACGGCGCGAATCACGGCGCCAGGCCCGCACCGCACCGGCAGACGAGCCGGCCACCACGGGCGCGCAGACCACCACGAACAGGCCGGTCAACCGCGCGGCGGCCAGGTTCAGCAGGTCGTCGAATCGGGCTGCCGCCCAACCGAACCGCAGGTAGCGCGGCAACTTGTTGCCGATCATCGCGTCGAGCGTGTTGGCCGCCCGGTACAGCAGCACCGCCGGGGTGCCGCCCACGGCCGCCCACACCAGCGGGCCCACCTGAGCGTCGGAGGTGTTCTCCGCGATGGATTCCAACGCGGCCCGGGTCAGGCCGGCCGCGTCGAGCACCGACGGATCCCGTCCGCACAACGACGGCAGCAGCCGGCGAGCCGCGTCGAGGTCGCCCGCGGCGAGCAGGTCGGCCATTCGCTCGCCGGTGCGGGCCAGTGACGTGCCGCCCAGTGCGGTGAAGGTGGCCGCGGCGACGACCGCTGTCTCGGCGACGACGCCGACGCGCCTGCCCCCGCGGTCGGCCGCGGCTCCGCCCAGGGTGACGAGGCCGAGCAGCGTTGCCAGGTGCAGCACCCCGGCGATGCGGCTGTCGGCGTACAGCCGGCGCTCGAGCGCCGCTGCGCTGCTGCCGAACAGGGCCACGGGGTGCCCGCGCGACGGGTCGCCGAACACGCGGTCGGCGAGGACCCCGGCCGCGATCCCGGCGGCACGGCCACGGCCAACTGCTGCGAACACCCCGGCAGCTTGTCACATCGGTGTCACACTGTGCCCATGACCGAGGTGATCATGATCGCAGGGACCGTCATCACCATGGACGAGGACGTTCCCCGCGCGCAGGCGGTGGCGGTGTCGGAGGGGCGGATCGTCGCGGTGGGCAGCCTCGAGGAGTGCCGCGCCGCGCTGCCCGGCGCGGACGTCGTCGACACCGGCGCCGCCGTCCTGGCCCCCGGTTTCGTTGAGCCGCACGGGCATCCGCTGATCAGCGGAATCGCCACGCAGGCCCCCGCCCGCTCGATCGCGCCGTGGGTTGCGGCGAGCTGGTCCGAGGTCCGCGCCATCTTCGCCGACGCGCTGGCCCACACCGATCCCGACACGCCGCTGTGGTTCGCCGGCTACGACGCACTGCTGCACGGCCATCCGTCACCGCAGGCGCCCGAGCTCGACGAGATCTTCGGCGACCGCATCACCGTCGTCACCGACAACTCCGGGCACGGCGTGTATTTCAACTCCGCGGTGATCCGGCACCACGGCTGGGACGCCGCCCCGCCGGAGGATCCGGTGGCCGGGAAGTTCGGCCGCAACGCCGACGGCACCCTCAACGGGCAGGGGTTCGAGTTGCCCGTGGTGACCGCGGTGACGATGCCGCTGATGGAGCAGATGGGCGATCCGCTGGTGTCGGCCGCCAGCTACTACGCGCTGATGGCGCGCGGCGGCTACACCTCGACGTCCGACATGACGTACGACCCGAAGTTCGCCGCCGGTTACGAGGCGCTCGCCGCCGCGCCGTCGTGTCCGCTGCGGGTCAGCATGTGGGAGATGTCGGTCACCGACACCTATTCGGCGCCAACAACTTTCACTGCGGGCGAGGAGTTGCTGACCAAGACCGGCGTCAAGCTGTGGACCGACGGTTCGCCGTGGGTCGGCAACATCGCGATCTCGTTTCCCTACCTGGACACCGAAGCGACCCGCACTGCCGGCATCGACCCGGCGGTGGCCGGCGGGGCACGGTCGATGAACTACAGCCGCGAGCAGCTCGACGCGATCCTGGACCGGGCGGCGCCTGCCGGCTGGCAGATGGCCTTCCACGCCAACGGCGACCTGGCACTCGACCTCGCGCTCGACGCCTACGAGGACGCTCTGCACCGGCACGACCTCGTCGGCAGCGACCACCGCTGGCGGCTGGAGCACTGCGGCGCGGGCACCCGCGAGCACTTCGACCGCGCGGCACGGCTGGGCGTGCACGTGTCCCTGGCCCCGTTCCAGTACTACTACTGGGGCGAACTGCTCGACGGGGCGATGTTCGAGCCGCAGCACGGGGCGCGGTGGGCGGCGTTCGCCGACGCGGTGGATTCCGGTGCGTGCGTGTCGCTGCACAACGACGGCTCGGTGTCCCCGCCGACGCCGATCGTCAACATCGCCACCGCAGTGACCCGGCGTACCCGCAAGGGCACGGTGCACTGCCCCGAGCAGGCGGTCACGCTGGATCAGGCCTGGCGCGCGCAGACCATCGACGCAGCCCGCACGCTGCGCCGTGACCACCTCGTCGGCTCGATCACCCCCGGCAAGATCGCCGACTTCGTGGAACTGACCGCCGACCCGTGGGCCGTCGACCCCGTGGAGATCATCGAGCGGGTCACGGTGACGGGCACCTGGCTGGGCGGGCGCCGCATCGACCTCGACGAGTTCGTCGGCGCGATCCGCGGCGGCGACAACGCCGCGCACGCGCACCTGGCCGAGCGCAAAGCCACCGGCTGCTGCTGAACGGCCGTCACACGAACTGCTGTCCCCCGTCGATGTCGTACGTCGCGCCCGTGAGCGCCGTATTGACCATCAGATGGATGGCGAGAGCGGCGACGTCGTCAGCCGTCACGACACGCCCGATCGGCAGTGTCTCGGCGAGCTCGGCGCGCCGCGTCTCGAGCCGATCGCCCAGCAGCGTCGCCGACAGCGGTGTGTCGACGAACCCCGCCGCGATGAGATTGACGCGCACCGGCGCGAGTTCCAATGCCAGCGCCGCGGTGAACGGCGGAAGGACGGCCGTTGCGGCCGAGACGATTCCGATCCGATGGTCGATGCGACGTCCGCCCGTGCCGCCCATCAGGATCAGCGAACCCGTCGGGTTCACCGCGGTCGTCGCGTGCCGCGCCACCGCGAGGCCGAGGACGGCGTGCCCGCTGAGCGCCTCGCGCACGTCGTCGTCGCTCATCTCGAGCATCGGCACGTAGCTCGGCCCGCCGGCGGTCACGAGGATGTGGTCGATGTGATCGGGAAGGTCGTCGAAGAACCGGGCCAAGGCATCGGGATCGGTGGCGTCGAACGCCGCGGTGCGGTGTGCGCCGACGGCGTCGGCGGCCGCGGCGAGCCTGTCCGGGTTGCGCCCGGTGAGGATCACGTCGGCGCCGGCGGCGCGGGCCCGTCGGGCGGTGGCCAGACCGATGCCGGCGCTGCCGCCGATCAGGACCACGGTCTGTCCGGTCAGCGCGGAATCATCGCTCATGGTGTTGTGCGTAGCACGGAACCCCGGTGGGCGCGGACGGTATCGAACCGCCGACCGCTGGTGTGTAAAACCAGAGCTCTACCACTGAGCTACGCGCCCGATCGCACGGGAGCATAGTCGGCGAGCGCGACGAACCTGAAATTCACGCCAGTGTGCGTCCAGGGCGGCGAAACGGCGAGAAACCCGCCCTGTGCGCACACTCGGCGCAAGACTCAGCCCCGCACCGCGTCCAGCGCCGCGGTCCACACCGCCTGATCCCGCGCCTCCCCCGGCTCCCGGCAGTCGGCGAAGCGCACCACCCCATCGCGGTCGACGGCGAAGGTGCCCCGGTTCGCGAAGCCCGACACGTCGTTGAACACGCCGTAGGCCTGGCTCACCGCGCCATGCGGCCAGAAGTCCGACAGCACCGGGAACGTGAAGCCGCGCTGGGTGGCCCACACCTTGTGCGTCGGCGACGGACCCACCGAGATCGCCAGCGTGGCCGTCGACGCGTCGACGAAGTCGTCGATGTGGTCGCGGATCTCGTCGAGCTCACGCTGACAGATCCCGGTGAAGGCGAGCGGGAAGAAGACCAGCACCACGTTCTTGGTGCCGCGAAACGCGCTCAGCGACACCCGCTGGTTGTTCTGATCGGCGAGCGTGAAGTCCGGCGCGGTGTCGCCGACCTGCCTCATCGCTGCTTGGTGATCGCTTTGGCTTTCGGTTGCACCAGCCTGCTGGCGATCCAATCACCCAGATTGGCCGACGAGGTCTGCATCAGGCCGGCCGTGGGCGCGGATTCGGCGATCTCGGCGGGCTGCACATGGCCGGGCTTGCCGGTCTTGGGCGTGACGACCCAGATGACGCCATCCTCGGCCAGCGGGGTGATCGCGTCCATCAACGCGTCCACGAGGTCACCGTCGTCGTCGCGCCACCACAGCAGCACGACGTCCACGACTTCGTCGGCGTCCTCGTCGAGCAGCTCACCGCCGCTCTCGTCCTCGATATCGGCCCGGATGTCGTCATCGACGTCGGAGTCCCAGCCCAGTTCCTGCACAACCTGATCTTTTTGGATGCCCAGCTTGCGGGCGTAGTTCGGGGGGTCACCCGCCGACACCACGGTCAGTCCTCCTTGCGTCTGGTCGGCACGTTCTGCGCTGTGCGCTGTGCCACGTTGCCCCCTATCGTCGCACGCCGGGTGTCGACGGCAAGCCATCTGGCGGCAACGTCACCGGAACGCCGCATCGCAGCGGTCCAGCGCAGTGGTCTTCGCATCGTTGAGTTGAGCGATCGAAGCGTTGAATTCCTCGGCCGGATAGTTGCCGGCGATCGCGGTCGCCACGGACCGCGCCGCGTCGACCCAGCCCGTCAGCGCGTCGCGCAGATCACCGGGCAGCGCGTCGCTCAGGCCGGTGGATACCAGGTCCGCGCTCTGGTTCAGCGCGTCGACGGCGGGCCCGGCGTTACTCGCCGAGCCGCCCGGATCGGTGTTGAACGCGTCGACATAGGTGTTCACCGCGGCGATCGCGTCGGCACTGCTCGAGCTCATAGTCTCGCAGGCGCTCTGCACCGCCTGGGTGGTCGCCGACGCCTGGCGCTCCGATTCGCGTGCCGACGAGCTGGCCGCGGACTCCTCGAGCGACGCCGACACCGACGCCCGGTACAGCGGCGCCTCGCCCTGCGGCGCCGAACCGCTGCCGTCGGTGACGTTCGTGCAGCCGACCACGACCATCAACAGCGCCGCGACGGTGCCGGTCGCGCAGGCGGCCGGCCGCAGACGGGCGGCGCTCCCCCAACCGATCAGCACGGTCTGCAGACGTTACCGGCCAACCGATGGGTTGGGTGTACTAAATGCAACCGTTCACCCCCGGTGCTGCACATGGGGCAGGATTGGAGAAGGATGGAACCCACCTGTGCACTTGAAGAGCGAGCAGACCCACTCGGCCGATCGTGTGCGCGAAACCGCCTGACAAGGAGCGGAAGTTGACCACCGAGTTCGTGCGCCAGGATCTGGCCCAAAACTCCAGCAGCACAGCCGAACACGATCGCGTTCGCGTCATCCGGGAGGGGGTGGCGTCCTACCTGCCCGACATCGATCCCGACGAGACCGGCGAATGGCTGGAATCCTTCGACGATCTGCTCGAGCGCAGCGGGCCGTCGCGGGCCCGCTACCTGATGTTGCGGCTGCTCGAACGCGCCGGCGAGCAGCGGGTGGCGATCCCGTCGCTGACGTCGACCGACTACGTCAACACGATCCCTACCGAACTCGAACCCTGGTTCCCCGGGGACGAGGACGTCGAGCGCCGGTACCGCGCCTGGATCCGGTGGAACGCCGCGATCATGGTGCACCGGGCGCAGCGCCCCGGCGTCGGCGTCGGCGGCCACATCTCCACCTACGCATCGTCGGCGGCGCTCTACGAGGTCGGCTTCAACCACTTCTTCCGCGGTAAGTCCCACCCCGGCGGCGGCGACCAGGTGTTCATCCAGGGCCACGCGTCCCCCGGCATCTACGCCCGCGCCTACCTCGAGGGTCGGCTGAGCTCCGACCAGCTCGACGGGTTCCGCCAGGAGCACAGCCACGCCGGCGGCGGTCTGCCGTCCTACCCGCATCCGCGGCTGATGCCCGACTTCTGGGAGTTCCCCACGGTCTCGATGGGCCTGGGCCCGATGAACGCCATCTACCAGGCCCGGTTCAACCACTATCTGCACGACCGGGGCATCAAGGACACCGCCAACCAGCACGTGTGGGCGTTCCTGGGCGACGGCGAGATGGACGAGCCGGAGAGCCGCGGGTTGATCCAGGTCGCCGCCAACGAGGCGCTGGACAACCTCACGTTCGTGGTGAACTGCAACCTGCAGCGCCTCGACGGCCCGGTGCGCGGCAACGGCAAGATCATCCAGGAGCTGGAGTCGTTCTTCCGCGGCGCGGGCTGGAACGTCATCAAGGTGGTGTGGGGCCGCGAGTGGGATGCGCTGCTGCACGCCGACCGCGACGGCGCGCTGGTGAACCTGATGAACACCACGCCCGACGGTGACTACCAGACCTACAAGGCCAACGACGGCAGCTACGTGCGCGACCACTTCTTCGGCCGTGACCCGCGCACCAAGGCGCTCGTCGAGCCGATGACCGACCAGGAGATCTGGAACCTCAAGCGCGGTGGCCACGACTACCGCAAGGTGTACGCCGCCTACCACGCGGCGATGGAGCACAAGGGCCAGCCGACGGTCATCCTGGCCAAGACCATCAAGGGCTACACCCTGGGCAAGCACTTCGAGGGCCGCAACGCCACGCACCAGATGAAAAAGCTTGCGCTGCAAGACCTCAAGGACTTCCGCGACGCCCAGCGCATCCCGATCTCCGACGAGCAGCTCGAGAACGACCCGTACCTGCCGCCGTACTACCATCCCGGCCCGGAGGCGCCGGAGATCCGCTACATGCTCGACCGGCGCCGCGCCCTGGGCGGGTTCCTGCCCGAGCGCCGCACCAAGAGCAAGACCCTGCCGCTGCCCGGTCGCGACACCTACAAGGCGCTGAAGAAGGGCTCGGGCAAGCAGGAAGTGGCCACCACGATGGCCACCGTGCGGACGTTCAAGGAGCTGTTGCGCGACAAGGAGATCGGCAAGCGCATCGTCCCGATCATCCCCGACGAAGCCCGTACGTTCGGGATGGACTCGTGGTTCCCGAGCCTGAAGATCTACAACCGCAACGGCCAGCTGTACACCTCGGTCGACGCGGAGCTGATGCTGGCCTACAAGGAGAGCGAAGTCGGCCAGATCCTGCACGAGGGCATCAACGAGGCGGGGTCGACGGCGTCGTTCACCGCGGTTGGCACGTCGTATGCCACGCACAACGAGCCGATGATCCCGGTCTACATCTTCTATTCGATGTTCGGGTTCCAGCGCACCGGCGACGGCCTGTGGGCCGCCGCCGATCAGATGGCCCGTGGCTTCGTGCTGGGGGCGACCGCCGGGCGCACCACGCTGGTCGGCGAGGGGCTGCAGCACGCCGACGGGCATTCGCTGCTGTTGGCCGCCACCAACCCGGCCGTCGTCGCCTACGACCCCGCGTTCGCCTTCGAGATCGCCTACATCATCGAGAGCGGTCTGCACCGGATGTACGGCGAGAACCCGGAGAACGTCTACTTCTACATGACGATCTACAACGAGCCGTATGTGCAGCCGGCCGAGCCAGAGGGCCTCGACGTCGAGGGTCTGCTGCGGGGCATCTACCGCTACCGGCCAGCGCCGGAGAAGCGCTCCCACCGCGCCCAGATCCTGGTGTCCGGGGTCGGCATGGTCTCGGCGCTCAACGCCGCGGACATGCTCGCCGAGGAGTGGGACGTCGCCGCCGACGTGTGGTCGGTGACCAGCTGGGGTGAGCTCAACCGCGACGGCGTGGCCATCGAGAAGGAGGCCCTGCGCCATCCCGAGCGGCCCGCGGGCACGCCGTACGTCACGCAGGCGCTCGCCGACGCGGAGGGCCCGGTGGTCGCCGTGTCGGACTGGATGCGGGCGGTGCCCGAGCAGATCCGGCCGTGGGTGCCCGGCACCTACATCACTCTCGGCACCGACGGGTTCGGGTTCTCCGACACCCGGCCTGCGGCGCGGCGCTTCTACAACACCGATGCCGAGTCCATCACCGTCGCGGTCCTGGAGGGGCTCGCGCGGGACGGAAACATCGACATGGCGGTGGCGGTCGAGGCGGCGCGCAAATACCAGATCGACGACGTGATGGCCGCGCCGGAGCAGACCAGCGATCCAGGAGTCGCGTAGCGGCGACATCGGACGGGTAGCCGCGTGCCGTTGAGGCTGCGGTGACGGCGCGAACCGCCCGGGTTTCGCCGCCCTGGGCGCAGTATCAACGCCTCTCCGTTGGAGAAGTGCACCAAACGAAGGCGTAGGTTTTAGGGATGGCCGACAACAATCGGTTCATCCCGCCCCGCTCGACCGTCGAGGTGCTGGAGAACGTCCCCGACTCGGTGCTGCGCCGGCTCAGTCAGTACTCGGGCCGGCTGGCCACCGAGGCGGTGCAGGTGCTGGGCGAACGGCTGCCCTTCTTCGCCGACCTGGAGGCGTCGCAGCGGGCCAGCGTCCAGCTGGTGGTGCAGACCGCGGTGGTGAACTTCGTGGAGTGGATGCGCCATCCCGACAGCGACGTCAGCTACACCGCGCAGGCGTTCGAGGTGGTGCCGCAGGACCTTCGCCGACGCATCGCGCTGCGCCAGTCCGTGGAGATGGTCCGCGTGACGATGGAGTTCTTCGAGGAGGTCGTTCCGCTGCTGGCGCGCAGTGAGGAGCAGCTCACCGCACTGACCGCCGGCATCCTGCGCTACAGCCGTGACCTGGCCTTCGCGGCGGCCACTGCCTACGCCGACCAGGCCGAGGCCCGCGGCGCCTGGGACACCCGGATGGAGGCGAACCTGATCGACGCCGTGGTGCGCGGCGACATCGGACCGGATCTGCAGTCCCAGGCCGCCGCCCTGAACTGGGACGCGACCGCAGCGGCGACGGTGATCGTCGGGCTGCCGCGCCCGGACCGGATGGACCTGACAGGTGAGGACGTGCACGACGTCGCCGCACGCAACGGCCGGGCCGCCCTGGCGGACGTGCACGGCACCTGGCTGGTGACCGTCGTTTCCGGCGGGTTGTCGCACACCGACCGGTTCCTGTCGGAGCTGATGACGGTGTTCGCGGACGGTCCTGTGGTGATCGGGCCGATGGCGCCGACGCTGGGCGCGGCCCACCTGAGCGCCACCGAGGCCATCGCGGGGATGAACGCGGTCGCGGGCTGGGCGGGCGCCCCCCGTCCGGTGGCCGCGCGGGAACTGCTCCCCGAGCGGGCGCTGCTCGGTGACGCGACGGCCGCGGCAGCGCTGGAAGCGGAGGTGATGCGGCCGCTCGCCGACGCCGGACCCACGCTGATGGAGACCCTCGATGCGTACCTGGACTCCGGTGGCGCGATCGAAGCGTGCGCACGCAAATTGTTCGTTCATCCAAATACCGTCCGCTACCGGCTCAAACGGATCGCCGACTTCACGGGCCGTGACGCCACGGTTCCGCGGGACGCCTACGTGCTGCGGGTCGCGTCCACGGTGGGTCGGCTGAGGCGCCCGGCCCAGCCCAGCCCGTCGTCACGGGCCGGATCGGAGCAGGTCACCCCTGTTGCATCGGTCACATCCGGGGGGCGTTCGCCGAGGTGACACATTGCGACGGGGTCTCGGTGCAGTCGCATCACATGCGGTTTTGTGGGCAGTCCACAAAAACCTAAGAAAGAGTTCATAGTCTCTTACACGGCGCAAAACCGTCTTCACAATGTTTTCTTAGAGACGTGCCTGACAAGACAGTGCTTGCATTCCTCGCGCCCGGACAGGGCTCCCAGACTCCCGGCATGCTCGCCGAGTGGCTGGAGCTTCCCGGTGCCGCGACGCGGATCGCATCGTGGTCCGAGATCAGCGGGCTCGATCTGGCACGCCTGGGCACCACCGCCGACGCCGAGGAGATCACCGACACCGCGGTGACCCAGCCCCTCGTCGTGGCCGCCACCCTGTTGGCCTTCGAGGAATTGACCCAGCGCGGCGTGCTGACCGGCGCCGAGCAGATCGTCGCGGCCGGCCACTCGGTCGGCGAGATCGCCGCCTACGCGATCGCCGGCGTCATCAGCGCCGACGAGGCCGTCTCCCTGGCCGCCACCCGCGGCCGCGAGATGGCCAAGGCCTGCGCGCTCGAGCCCACCGGCATGTCGGCGCTGCTGGGCGGCGACGAGGCGGAGGTGCTCGCCCGGCTCGACGCCCTTGACCTGGTTCCGGCCAACCGCAACGCGGCCGGGCAGATCGTCGCCGCCGGCGCGATCGCGGCCCTGGAGAAGCTCGCCGAGGATCCGCCGGCCCGCGCCCGGGTCCGCCCCCTGGCGACCGCGGGCGCGTTCCACACCCGCTACATGGCCCCGGCCCTCGACGAGTATGCCGCCGTCGCCGGCCGGATCACCCCGTCGGAGCCCACCGTGACGCTGCTGTCGAACGCCGACGGCCGCCCGGTCTCCTCGGCCGCCGATGCGATGACCAAGCTGGTCGCCCAGATGACCCGCCCGGTGCGCTGGGACCTGTGCACCGACACCCTGCGCGAACTCGGCGCCACCGCGCTGGTCGAGTTCCCCCCGGCCGGGACCCTGAGCGGCATCGCCAAGCGTGAGCTCAAAGGCACCCCGACCCATCCCATCAAGACCCCCTCCGATCTGGATGGACTCGCGGAATCCCTGCGCGCCGCCCCGTGACGAGAGCACGACCCCCATTCGTTCGACCAGGTAACACCCGATAAATAGAAGGAGCCACTGTGCCCGCCAGTCAGGAAGAAATCATCGCCGGCCTCGCCGAGATCATCGAAGAGGTCACCGGCATCGAGCCGTCCGAGGTGACTCCGGAGAAGTCGTTCGTCGACGACCTGGACATCGACTCGCTGTCGATGGTCGAGATCGCCGTGCAGACCGAGGACAAGTACGGCGTGAAGATCCCCGACGAGGACCTCGCCGGTCTGCGCACCGTCGGTGACGTCGTCGCCTACATCCAGAAGCTGGAAGAGGAGAACCCCGAGGCCGCTGCGGCCCTGCGCGAGAAGTTCGCTGCAGAATGAGCAGGCCTTCCACTGCTAACGGAGGTTTCCCCAGCGTCGTGGTGACCGCCGTCGAGGCCACCACGGCCCTCGCTGGTGACATCGAGAGCACGTGGAAGGGCCTGCTGGCGGGCGAAAGCGGCATCCGGATTCTGGAGGACGACTTCGTCACCAAGTGGGACCTGCCGGTGCGTATCGGTGGCCACCTGGTCGACAACGTCGACAGCCACATGTCCCGGCTCGACATGCGCCGCATGTCCTACGTGCAGCGCATGTCGAAGCTGCTGTCGGGCCGGTTGTGGGAGAGCGCGGGCAAGCCCGAGGTCGACCCCGACCGGTTCGCGGTGGTCATCGGCACCGGTCTGGGTGGCGGCGAGAAGATCGTCGAGACCTACGACGCGATGAACGAGGGCGGCCCCCGCAAGGTGTCGCCGCTGGCCGTGCAGATGATCATGCCGAACGGTGCGGCGGCCGTCGCCGGACTCGAACTGGGCGCCCGCGCCGGGGTCATCACCCCGGTGTCGGCGTGCTCGTCGGGTTCGGAGGCGATCGCCCACGCGTGGCGTTCCATCGTCATGGGCGACGCGGACTTCGCGGTCTGCGGCGGTGTGGAGGGCGGCATCGAAGCGCTGCCCATCGCGGCGTTCTCGATGATGCGCGCCATGTCGACGAACAACGACGATCCCGCGGGAGCGTCGCGGCCGTTCGACAAGAACCGTGACGGCTTCGTGTTCGGCGAGGCCGGCGCGATGATGATCATCGAGACCGAGGAGCACGCCAAGGCCCGCGGCGCCACGCCGCTGGCCCGGCTGATGGGGGCGGGCATCACGTCCGACGCCTTCCACATGGTGGCTCCCGCGTCCGACGGTGCCCGCGCGGGTCAGGCGATGAAGCGTGCGATGGAGACCGCAGGCCTGGAGGCCAAGGACATCCAGCACGTCAACGCCCACGCCACCGCCACCTCGATCGGTGACGTGGCCGAGGCGAACGCGATCCGGGTCGCCGGTGTGGACCACGCCGCGGTGTACGCACCGAAGTCGGCGCTGGGCCACTCGATCGGCGCGGTGGGTGCCCTGGAGTCGGCGTTGACGGTGATGGCGCTGCGTGACGGTGTCATCCCCCCGACGCTGAACTACGAGACGCCCGACCCCGAGATCGATCTCGATGTCGTCGCGGGTGAGCCTCGATACGGCGACTTCCGCTACGCCATCAACAACTCGTTCGGCTTCGGCGGCCACAATGTCGCTCTGGCCTTCGGTCGCTACTAGGACCGGCGAGTACCGCCAGAACACGAAGCAGGAAGGACACGCGCCCCAGCATGGCTTCGCCGACAACAGGTAGCGGGCTTCCCGATGTCGTCGTGACCGGTATGGCGATGACGACGAGCGTCGCCACCGATGCCGACGGCACCTGGAAGGCGCTGCTGGAGGGCAAGAGCGGCATCCGCCGACTCGAGGACCCGTTTGTCGAGGAGTTCGACCTGCCGGTGCGCATCGGCGGCCATCTGCTGGAGGAGTTCGTCGGGGACCTCACCGAGGACGAGAACCGGCGGATGTCCTACCCCCAGAAGATGGCCACCGTGCTGGGGCGTCGTGTCTGGGAGAACGCCGGGTCCCCCGAGGTCGACCCCAGCCGCATGCTGGTGTCGATCGGGACCGGCCTCGGCGGCGCCGAGGCGCTGGTGTTCGCCTACGACGGCATGCGGGACCACGGCATCTCCGCCGTGTCCCCGCTGTCGGTGCAGATGTACATGCCCAACGGCCCGTCGGCCGTGGTCGGGCTCGAACGGCACGCCCGGGCCGGGGTCGTCACCCCGGTCTCGGCGTGCGCATCGGGGTCGGAGGGCATCGCGCAGGCGTGGCGCAACATCGTGCTCGGTGAGGCCGACATCGCGATCTGCGGTGGCGTGGAACAGCGCATCGAGGCGGTGCCGATCGCCGGCTTCGCGCAGATGCGCATCGTCATGTCGACCAACAACGACGATCCCGCCGGCGCCTGCCGCCCGTTCGACAAGGACCGCGACGGCTTCGTGTTCGGCGAGGCCGGGGCGCTGATGGTCATCGAGACCGAGGAACACGCCAAGGCCCGCGGCGCGACGATCCTGGCACGCCTGATGGGCGCGAGCATCACCTCCGACGGATACCACATGGTGGCGCCCGACCCCGACGGCGAGCGTGCCGGATACGCGATGTCGCGAGCCATCGAGCTGGCCGGGCTGGCGCCGTCGGACATCGACCACGTCAACGCGCATGCCACCGGCACCAGCGTCGGCGACGTCGCCGAGGGCAGGGCCATCAACAACGCGATGCGCGGGCACCGGCCCGCCGTCTACGCACCCAAGTCCGCGCTGGGCCACTCCGTCGGCGCCGTCGGCGCGGTGGAGTCCATCCTCACGGTGCAGGCGCTGCGCAGCGGCGTCATCCCCCCCACACTCAACTTGAAGAACCTGGATCCCGAGATCGACCTCGACGTCGTCGCGGGCGGTCCACGACCGGGCAACTACGAATACGCCATCAACAATTCGTTCGGATTCGGCGGGCACAACGTCGCACTCGCCTTCGGCAAAGCCTAGAGACACGTAACGCAGGAGAAGACATGACGACCATCGAGAACCGCCCCGCCCCCGACGCTGTGAACGAATCCCTCGATCCGCGCGACCCGCTGCTGCGTCTCTCGACGTTCTTCGACGACGGCAGCGTGGAGCTGCTGCACGAGCGCGACAAGTCCGGTGTGCTCGCCGCAGGGGGCACCGTCAACGGCGTGCGGACGATCGCCTTCTGCACCGACGGCACCGTCATGGGCGGCGCGATGGGCGTCGAGGGCTGCGCGCACATCGTCAACGCCTACGACGTCGCGATCGACGAGCAGAGCCCGATCGTGGGCATCTGGCACTCCGGCGGCGCCCGGCTGGCCGAGGGCGTCAAGGCGCTGCACGCCGTCGGGCTGGTGTTCGAGGCCATGATCCGCGCGTCGGGCTACATCCCGCAGATCTCGGTGGTGGTCGGCTTCGCGGCCGGCGGCGCCGCCTACGGCCCGGCGCTCACCGACGTGATCGTGATGGCCCCGGACAGCAAGGTGTTCGTCACCGGTCCTGACGTCGTACGCAGTGTCACCGGCGAGGACGTCGACATGGTCTCCCTCGGCGGCCCCGAGGCGCACCACAAGAAGTCCGGCGTGTGCCACATCGTCGCCGACGATGAGCTCGACGCCTACGAGCGTGGCCGCCGTCTGGTCGGATTGTTCTGCCAGCAGGGCCATTTCGACCGCAGCAAGGCCGAGGCCGGTGACACGGACCTCAAGGCGCTGCTGCCGGAGTCGGCGCGGCGTGCCTACGATGTGCACCCGCTCGTGGAAGCTCTGTTGGACGAGGGCGTGCCGTTCGAGGAGTTCCAGTCGCGCTGGGCCCCGTCGATCGTGGTCGGTCTGGGCCGGTTGGCCGGGCGCACCGTCGGCGTGATCGCCAACAACCCGCTGCGCCTGGGCGGCTGCCTGAACTCCGAGAGTGCCGAGAAGTCGGCGCGTTTCGTGCGGCTGTGCGACGCGTTCGGCATCCCGCTGGTCGTGGTGGTCGACGTGCCGGGCTACCTGCCCGGGGTGGACCAGGAGTGGGGCGGCGTGGTCCGTCGCGGCGCCAAGCTGCTGCACGCGTTCGGCGAATCCTCGGTGCCGCGCGTCACGCTGGTCACCCGCAAGATCTACGGCGGCGCCTACATCGCGATGAACTCACGGTCGCTCAACGCCACCAAGGTGTTCGCGTGGCCTGAGGCCGAGGTCGCCGTCATGGGCGCCAAGGCCGCCGTCGGCATCCTGCACAAGAAGAAGCTGGCCGCCGCGGCGCCCGAGGAGCGCGAGGCGCTGCACGAGGCGCTGGCCGTCGAGCACGAGAAGATCGCCGGCGGTGTGGATTCCGCGATCGAGATCGGCGTGGTGGACGAGAAGATCGATCCCGCCCACACCCGTTCGAAGCTGACGCAGGCGCTGGCAGAGGCCCCCGCACGCCGGGGCCGCCACAAGAACATTCCGCTGTGACGGTCAGCGGCTGAGGGCCAGCATCTCCTCGGCCGCTGCCGCGGCGTGCTCGCGATCGGCCGCGATCAGGCCGATGCGGGTACGCCGATCGAGGATGTCGTCGACGGTCAGCGCACCCTCGTGGGTGACCGCGTACTCGAATTCCGCTCGGGTGACGTCGATGCCGTCGGCGACGGCGTCGACGGGCCGCGGGCAGGAGGCGCGGGCGATCACGTTCGGCGCCTCGGCGCCGTAGCGCTCGACCAGAGACCCGGGCAGCTCCATCGACGACTGTTGCGCGGCAACGGGATTCGCTGGAGCGCCGACGAGCGGCAGGTTGCGGGTACGGCACGGGCCTGCCGGCAGGCCGCGCAACGCGACGGCGCGGTCGACCACATCCTCGGCCATGAAGCGGTATTCGGTGAGCTTGCCGCCGATCACGCTGAGCACGCCGGTGGGCGACTCGGTGACGGCGTGCTCGCGTGACACGTCGGCGGTGCGGCCGCCGCCGGTGTCGATCAGCGGTCGTAGACCGGCGTACGCCCCCAGCACATCCGAGGGCGTCAGCGCGGTCGCGAGTGCGGTGTTGACGGTGTCGAGCAGGAACGTCACCTCAGCGGGCGTCGGCTCCGGCACATCGGGAACCGGACCCGGGGCGTCCTCGTCGGTCAGCCCCAGATACACCCGCCCCAACTGCTCGGGCATCGCGAACACGAAGCGGTTGATCTCCCCCGGGATCGGAATCGTCAGCGCCGCCGTCGGATTGCCGAACGCGGCGGCGTCGAACACCAGATGGGTGCCGCGGCTGGGGCGCAGCCGCAACGACGGATCGACCTGCCCGGCCCAGACACCGGTGGCGTTCACCACGGCACGGGCACTGACCTCGATCGACTCCCCGGACAGCGTGTCGGTCAGCGTCACCGCGGTGCGTGAGGCGGCGACCGCCTCGACGCGGGTCAGGATGCGCGCGCCGTGCTGGGCGGCGGTGCGGGCCACGGCGGTGACCAGACGTGCGTCGTCGATGAGCTGCCCGTCATAGGCCAGCAGCGCGCCGTCGAGGCCGTCGCGGCGCACGGTGGGCGCCAGCCGGACGGCCTCGGCCGCGCCGATCCGCCGGGACCGCGGCAGCACCGAGGCCGGGGTGCCCGCCAGCTTGCGCAGGCCGTCGCCGGCGGCGAACCCGAAGCGGACCAGCGCCCGCGACGCGCGGTTCATCTCGGGCAGCAGCGGAACCAGCTGCGGCATCGCGTGCACCAGATGGGGGGCGGTGCGCGTCATCAGGATGCCGCGCTCGACGGCACTGCGCCGCGCGATACCGACGTTGCCGCTGGCCAGATACCGCAGCCCGCCGTGCACCAGCTTCGAACTCCACCGGCTGGTGCCGAACGCGAGGTCGTGCTTCTCGACCAGCGCCACGGACAGCCCGCGCGTCGCGGCGTCGAGCGCGATCCCGGCGCCGGTGATGCCGCCGCCGATGACGATCAGATCCAGTGGGGCGCCGTCGCCGAGGGCGGTCAGTTCCTGCGTGCGTCGGGCGGCATGGAGAGCGGTCGAGCCGGTCATGGGGCGAGGTATCCGTTCAGGGCGCGGGCCAGTTCGACATCGATGGCCCGGGCGTCGAGGAGCTTGGCGACCATCTGCGCGGACTGGATGGTGGACTGGGTGATCAGCAGGCACATCGCGCCCATCTCGTGCGGATCGCCGGGGCGGATGCTTCCCTCCTGCTGTCCTGCCGTGATCGCCTCGGCGAGGGCGTCGATGAGGATCTGTTGGCTGGTGCCGAGCCGTTCGGCGATGTAGACCATCGCGAGGCCGGGCGCGTTGCGGATGACCGACTGCACGATGTCGTCGTTGCGCAGGTGTTCGGCGACCGCGACCACGCGGTCGACCATGGCCTCCCGCCCGGGTCCGCGGTCGGGCACCTCCTCGAGCACGCCGGCGATCCGGACGGTGAGCAGTTCGGCGATCACCCAGCGGATGTCGGGCCAACGGCGGTAGATCGTGGGCCGGCTGACGCGGGCCCGTCGCGCGATCTCGGTCATCGTCGTCCGTTCGACGCCGTAGGCGAGGATGCACGCCGCCGCGGCGTCGAGAATGCGCTGCTCGACACTCGAATCGGAGTTACGGATTGACACCATCTGTAATACTGTAACGCATGTCTTCGCGCAATGGCCACCCTTCCGATCCACCGATGGCGTGGAACGCCTGGGGAGACCCGGCGGCGGCGAGCCCGCTGTCGCCCGGTATCCGCTCGCTGCTCACCCAGGCGCTCGGCATCGAGGCCGACGCTGTTCCCGAGCCGACGCTCGAGCAGGTCCGGGTGCGTCCGTCGGCGTTGTCGCAGGCCGATCGGGACGCCATGGCCGCGATCGTCGGTGCCGACCACGTGGTGGTCGACGACCGCGGGCGGCTGCTGCGCGCCGGTGGCAAGTCCACCCTGGACCTGTTGCGGCGCAGGGACTTCGGGGTGCAGGACGCACCGGATGCCGTGCTGGTTCCCGGCGACGACGACGAGGTGGCCGCCCTGCTGCGGTTCTGCGCCGACCACAGCATCGCGATCGTCCCCTTCGGCGGCGGCACCAGCGTCGTCGGCGGCCTCGACCCCCTGCGCGGCGACTTCAAGGCGGTGGTGTCGCTGGACCTGCGCCGCTTCGATCAACTCCACGCGCTCGACGAGGTGTCCTGGGAGGCCGAACTGGGCGCGGGCCTGACCGGGCCGCAGGCCGAGGCGCTGCTCGCCGAGCGTGGATTCTCCCTCGGCCACTTCCCGCAGAGCTTCTGCTTCGCCACGATCGGCGGCTTCGCCGCCACCCGGTCCTCGGGTCAGGATTCGGCGGGCTACGGCCGGTTCGACGACATGGTCCGCGGCCTGCGCGCCATCACCCCGGCCGGGGTGCTCGACGTGGGCCGCGCGCCGGCGTCGGCCGCCGGACCCGATCTGCGCCAGGTGCTGATGGGCTCCGAGGGCGCCTTCGGCGTCATCACCCGGGTGCGGGTAAGGGTGCATCCCGTCCCCGAGGTCACGCGCTACGAGGCGTGGTCGTTCCCCGATTTCGCCACCGGCGCCGACGCGCTGCGGGCGGTGGTGCAGACCGGTACGGGGCCGACGGTGATCCGACTCTCCGACGAAGCCGAGACCGGGGTCAACCTCGCGACCACCGAGAGCATCGGCGAACAGCAGATCACCGGCGGCTGCCTGGCCATCACGGCCTTCGAGGGCACCGAGGCGCACGTCGCCAGCCGGCACGCCGAGACGCGAGAGTTGTTGCTCGCCAAGGGCGCGACGTCGCTGGGCGACGGACCGGCCCGGGCGTGGGAGCACGGCCGGTTCAACGCGCCGTATCTGCGCGACGCGCTGCTCTCGGCCGGGGCGCTGTGCGAGACGCTCGAGACGGCGACGACGTGGTCGAACGTGCCCGCGCTGAAGGCGGCCGTCACCGACGCGCTCACCCGCGCACTGGCCGATACCGGCACCCCCGCGCTGGTGCTCTGCCACATCTCCCACATCTATCCCACCGGGGCGTCGCTGTACTTCACCGTCGTCGCGGCGCAGCGCGGCAACCCGGTCGAGCAGTGGCGCACCGCCAAGGCCGCGGCGTCCGACGCCATGATCCGCACCGGCGCCACCATCACCCACCACCACGCCGTGGGCGCCGATCACCGTCCGTGGATGCGCGACGAGGTGGGCGATCTCGGCGTGACGCTGCTGCGCGCGATCAAGGCCGCCCTCGACCCCACTGGAATCCTCAACCCCGGCAAGCTGATTCCGTGAACAGGATCGTCGTCCTGACCAATCCGGCGTCCGGGCACGGCAACGCGCCACACGCCGCGGAGCGCGCGATCCGGCGCTTCCAGGCACGCGGTGTCGACGTCGTCGCCCTCGCAGGCCGCGACGCCGCCCACGCCCGCGAACTCGTCGAGGGCGCCCTGGAACGCGGCATGGATGCCCTGGTGGTGGTCGGTGGCGACGGCATCATCTCGCTGGCGCTGCAGGTGCTCGCCCAGACGTCGACGCCGCTGGGCATCATCCCGGCCGGCACCGGCAACGATCACGCGCGGGCGCTGGGCATCCCGGAGAAGGATCCCGAAGCGGCGGCCGACATCGTCGTCGACGGCCGGGTCGACGAGATCGATCTCGGCCGGATCCTGGGTGCCGACGGCACGGACCGCTGGTTCGGGACGGTGATGGCGGCCGGCTTCGACTCGCTGGTCACCGATCGGACCAACCGGATGCGCTGGCCGCACGGGCGGATGCGCTACAACGTGGCGATGGTCGCCGAGCTGTCGAAGTTGCGGCTGTTGCCGTTCCGGCTGACGTTCGACGGGCAGGACGTGACGACCGAGCTGACGCTGGCCGCGTTCGGGAACACCCGCAGCTACGGCGGCGGCATGCTGATCTGCCCCGGTGCCGATCCGACGGACGGTCTGCTCGACGTCACGATGGTCGCCTCGGCGTCCCGCACCCGGCTGATCCGGCTGTTCCCGACCGTGTTCAAGGGCACCCACGTGGACCTCGACCAGGTGACGACGCGGCGCGCGCAGACCATCACGGTCGACGTGCCGGGCAGCACGCCGCCGATCACCGCCTACGCCGACGGCGAATACGTCTGCCCGCTGCCGGTCGAGGTGTCGGCGGTGCCGCGCGCGCTGAGGGTGCTGCGGCCGTAATCTGCCAGGCGTGGAGTGGGCCTTCGATGCCGAGGTGTTCCAGTGGCGCGGACCGGCGCCGTACTTCTTCGTCGCGACCCCGGAGCACGTGGACGCCTATCTGCGGGAGCACGCGGCGCACCTGACCTACGGATGGGGTGTCATCCCCGCGCGCGTCCGGATCGGCGGCACCGAGGTCACCACGTCACTGATCCCGCGCCGCGGCGCGTACCTGGTTCCGCTGAAGGTGGCGCTGCGCAGACCCGACGGCATCGACGACGGCGACGTGGTCCGCATCCACCTGTCGGTCTAGCCGACTCCCCTGCTCAGCCAGCTGACCTCGGCACCGACACCGCCGTCGCGGTAGGCCTCGAGCGCCTCGTCCCACGCGGTGCCCAGCACGGAGTCCAGTTCGGCGGCCAGCGTGTCGGCGCCCGACGCCATCAGCGTGCGCAGCCGCATCTCACCGACCATCACGTCGCCGTTGGCACTCATCGCCCCGCTCCACAGACCCAGTTGCGGGGTGTGGGACCAGCGGTGACCGTCCACGCCGTGGCTGGGATCCTCGGTGACCTCGAAGCGCAGCACCGACCAGGAGCGCAGCGCGTTCGCCAGCTGGGCGCCGGTACCGACCGGGCCGACCCAGTTGGTGACCGCGCGCAGCTGTCCGGGCATGGCCGGCTGCGGCGTCCACTTCAGATTCGCCCTCGCGTTGAGGGTCGACGACAACGCCCACTCGACGTGTGGGCACACCGCCGCGGGTGAGGCATGGATGTACACCACGCCCGTCGTCGCGTCGGCGAATTGGTTCGCTGCACGCATCTCCTGCTCCTTCGGCTCCACGAGGGACGTCTTCCCCAACGACCTGGTGTTTCCGAGTGAGTCAGTAGATGAAATTGTGCTTGTCGGGATTATTGTGCCTCGTGAGACGCGTGTTGCGCTAGTCCGGCCGGTAATCTCTCAGAACTTCATCAGACAGGGCCGGCATCACGGCGTGTGCCCATTCCCCGAACGGCCGGTCGGTGAGCACCACCAGCGCCGTCTCGGCGTCGGGATCCACCCACAGGAAGGTCCCCGACTGGCCGAAGTGGCCGTAGGTGCGGGCCGAGTTGGCCGCGCCGGTCCAGTGCGGCGATTTGCCGTCGCGGATCTCGAAGCCCAGCCCCCAGTCGTTGGGGCGCTGCCGGCCGAACCCCGGCAGCACGCCGTCCAGGCCAGGGAACTGCACAGAGGTCGCGTCGCCGTGCATCTGCTCGGAGACCAGCGCGGGCGCCAGCAGGTCGCCGGCGAACGCGACGAGATCGTCGACGGTCGACGTGGCGCCGTAACCCGCCGCCTCGGTTCCGCCGTCGAGGGTGGTGTCCGACATGCCCAGCGGCGCGAACACCGACTCGGCGAGGTAGGTCGCGAACGCGATCGTCGTCTCCCGTTCGAGCGTCTCGGCCAGCACGGCGAAGCCGTGGTTGGAGTAGATGCGCCGGGTGCCCGGCGCGGAGAGCACCTTCGCCGAGTTCATGTCGTAGCCCGCGGCGTGGGCCAGCAGGTGGCGCACTGTCGCGCCGGGCGGGCCCGCAGCGGCGTCCAACTCCAGCGCACCTTCCTCGACGGCGACCTGGGTCGCGCGCGCGGCAAGCAGCTTGGTCACCGAGGCCAGCGGGAACCGCCGCGCCGTGTCACCGTGGCTGTCCAGCGTCCCGGCCCGCCCCACCACCGCGGCCGCGACGGTGGGGACGGGCCAGTCGGCGAGGACGTCGAATGCGCTCACCGGGACGAGCCTAGTGAGGACGCCTCACTTCCTGGCGACGTAGTAGTAGTTGATCGGGTCGGACTCGATCTCGCGCACCGCGACGTCGGAGAAGCCGGCGTCGGCGAGCATCGACAGCGCGAGTTCGCGGCCCCAGCACGTACCCAGACCGTCGCCGTCGAGGCCGAGCGACACACTCATGCAGTGCATCGTCGAGACGGTGTAGAGGTAGGGCGCCAGCGGGACGCCGACGTTGTCCTCCACCCGGCTCGACGATTTGATGTCCACCATCAGGAACACGCCGCCGGACCGCAGCGCGCGATGGATGTTGGCCAGCACCTGTGCGGGGTGCGCCTGGTCGTGGATCGCGTCGAACGCGGTGATGACGTCGAAGGCCTCGACGGCGTCGTAGTGGGTGAGGTCCGTCCGTTCGAAGAAGGCGTTCGTCAGTCCCTGTCGGCGCGCCTCCGCGGTTCCGGCGGCGATCCCCTCGTCGGAAAAGTCGAGCCCACGGAACCGGCTGGCCGGGAACGCCCGAGCCATCACGTTGATCGCATGTCCACTGCCGCACCCGAAGTCGGCGAGGTCGGCGCCGGCGTGCAGCCGCGCGGTCAACCCGTCGGCGAGCGGGAGGATGCCGTCGACCAGCGCGGCGTCGAACACCTCGCCGCTCTCCTCGGCCATCAGCGTGTGAAAGCGCGGGTACTCGGCATAGGACAGGCCGCCGCCGTCGCGGAAGCAGCCGATCACCTTCTGCTCGACCTCGCCCAGCAGCGGAATGAACTGCGCGACGCGGGCGAGGTTGTCGGGGCCGGCCGCGCGGGTCAGGACTGCGGCACGGTGCGCTGGCAGCCAATAGGCTTGTGTCGCAGCATCATAGGAGATGATGCGGCCGGCGGTCATGCCGCCGAGCCACTCGCGGACGTAGCGTTCGTCGAGCCCGGCGGCGTCGGCGATCTGCGCGCTGGTGGCCGGCGGGAGCATGGCCAGGGTGTCGAACAGCCCGGTCTGGTGGCCGATGGACATCAGGATCGCCAGGCTGGCGGCGTCGATGGTGGAGACGATGCGTTCGGCGAACTCCTCGGTGCTCTCCGTGGTGATCGACGGTGTGTCGGGAAGTGCGGTCATACCTGAAGACGGTAGGCCGCCGGGGCGCCCTCCGGTATCGGTCAGATGGTGCAGTTCTCGCGCCGGCCGTGGGGCGAATGATGCAGACCCTAGGGCAGGATCGCGTGCTCGCGTGCCCACGCCACCGCGGCGGTGCGCGACGACACTCCGGCCTTGGCGTAGATGTTGGCCAGGTGCCGGCTCACGGTCTTCTCGCTCAGATGCAGCTGCCGGGCCACGTCCCGGTTCGCGGCGCCGGCGGCGATCAGGGTGAGCACTTCCCGTTCCCGGCGCGTCAACCCGCCGGGCGACGCGGCACCGCAGATCCCGGCCGGTTCCACCCCGAGTTGCGCGTAGATCGCGTCGGCGGTCGCGGCGTCCGCGGCGGCGGCGTCGGCGTGGCCCAGCCCGCGGTGCGCCAGCGCCATCCACTCGTAGACCTCAGCGGTCTCGTAGCGGGACTGTTGGGTCCGGTACTCGACCAACGCCTCCTGGAGCGAGTCGAGCGCCCGGCTGAACTGCCCGGTGCGCACCAGCACGGCCCCACGCGCATGCGTTGCCCACGCCCGGAAGCCCGGCGTCTGGAAGGCCGCCGCATCCGCTTCCAGTTCGGCGCAATGAGTTTCGGCCTCGTCCAGCGCGTCGCGGCTCAGCGCGATCTCCACCGCGGCACGCAGCAGCCGCACCCGGGTGAGCCGGTCCCGCCCGGCTAGCGCGACACGGATGGCCGTCCAGGCGCCCTGCCGGTCGCCGCGCCGGCAGGCCAGCAGCGCCGCACCGGGTTGGGGGTCCATGCCCAGTTTCCGGGCTTGATCGAAAGCCGTTGCGGCGCCCTCGTCATCGCCACGCAGCCGGCGCACCTCGCCGAGCTGGTAGTAACCTTCGGCGGCCGCCCAGGAGTTCACCTCCTCGAGCGCGCGGCTGGCCAGCGTCAGCCGGTCCTCCAGCCCGCGATAGTCGTCGGTGGCCGCCCGAACCTGCAACCGGTGCACGTCGCACACCCCGCCGTAGGGCACGGAGCCCGACAGCCCGCACCACTGCTCCATCGAGTGGGTCCACGCGCGCATGCGGGGGAGGTCGGCGAGCTTGTGACAGTGGTGCAGCACCATGCAGTAGATGTCGCCGGCCCATTCGATCGGCACCTGCTCGGCCACCAGCGGCAGGATCGCTTCGTCGATCAGCGCGTAGCCCTCGGCCGTGCGCGCCTGCAGGATCGCCTCCACCCCGGCGGCGATCAGGCTGAGCGCGGTGACCGCCGGGACGTCGAGCCGCGCGCTCATCTCGCGCAGCGCGCCGACGCGGGCGCGCAGACCGTCGACGTCGTGCGTGACGGCCGCGACCGCCGCCTCCAAGTAGGTGAGATACCCGTGGGCGGCGCTCTCCTCGGCGCCGGCGAGCAGCCGACGGGCCCGGTTCATCCAGCCCTGACCGATGTTGACGTCGCCGCGCACCAACCACGCCAGCGCGAGCTCGTTGGCTTTCATCGCCGCGGCGGCGGGATCGGTTCTCGTCAGCTCCGAGAACACCCGCTCGGCGGCGCGGCTCGACTCCCGGACGTGGCCGAGCCGCCACGCGGCGAACGAGAAGGCGTCGAGATCGTCGGTGCACAGCGCGGTCTGCCGGCTCGCGAGGTCGAAGGCCTCGTAGCTCGCCCGCCAGTCCCGCCGCTCGTGCGCCCGGCGCGCGGCGGACAGGAGATCGATCTGGGTGTCGGTCGCCATCAGATGACCACCGTATCTCCGCTCAGGCCAGTTCGAGGGAGCGTTTGGCCAGGCCCATCCAGAAGCCGTCGATCACCTGGCGGGGTCGTTGCGCCGGGTCGTCGGACGCGCCGAGGGCGACGAACAGCGGCGCGAAGTGCTCGATGGTCGGGTGGGCGTAGGGCATCCCGGGGGCGCGCGTCCGGAAGTCGATCAGCGCGTCCACATCGCCGGCGGCCGTCCGCTCGTGGGCCCAGGCGTCGAACTCCACCGACCATCCGGGCGGGACCGCGCCCGGCGACGGGTCCTCGAGGTACGGCAGCCCGTGGGTGGTGAAGCCCGACCCGATGATCAGCACACCCTCGTCGCGCAACGGGCGCAGCCGCTCGCCCAGCCGCAGCAGCGCCGCGGGATCCAATGTGGGCAGCGAGATCTGCAGCACCGGGACGGTCGCGTCGGGATACATCACCGTGAGCGGGACGTAGGCCCCGTGATCGAGCCGGCGCCCGTCATCATCGCGCACCGCAGCGCCGTCGGGCATCGACGCGCGCACGGCCGCAGCGAGATCCGGCGCGCCGGGAGCGTCGTAGGTGACGTCGTAGTAGCGGTCGGGGAATCCCCAGAAGTCGTACGTCAGCGGGGTCCGCGCGTCGGTGGACCCGACAGTGAGCGGGGCGGCCTCCCAGTGCGCGGAGACCACGAGGATCTTCGCCGGGGTCGGCAGCGCCGCGGCCCAGGATCTCAGCTGCGACACCCACAGCGCATCGTCGACCAGCGGCGGCGCCCCGTGCGAGAGAAACACGACGGGCATGCGGGAGGGCATGTATCGAGTGTGCCCGACATATTAGGGTTCAGGCATGACTCAGACGGTGCGCGGAGTGATCTCACGGACGAAGGGCCAGCCGGTCGAGGTGGTCGACATCGTGATCCCGGATCCCGGTCCGGGCGAGGTGGTCGTCGACATCCAGGCGTGCGGGGTGTGCCACACCGATCTGCACTACCGCGAGGGTGGCATCAACGACGAGTTCCCGTTCCTGCTCGGTCACGAAGCCGCCGGCGTCGTCGAGTCCGTCGGCGAGGGCGTCACCAACGTCGAGCCGGGCGATTTCGTGGTGCTGAACTGGCGCGCCGTGTGCGGGCAGTGCCGGGCCTGCAAACGGGGCCGTCCGCATCTGTGCTTCGACACCCACAACGCCGCGCAGAAGATGACGCTGACCGACGGCACCGAGCTGACCCCGGCCTTGGGCATCGGCGCGTTCGCCGACAAGACGCTGGTGCACGAAGGTCAGTGCACCAAAGTCGATCCGGAGGCCGACCCGGCCGCGGCCGGCCTGCTGGGCTGCGGGGTGATGGCCGGGCTGGGCGCGGCGATCAACACCGGCGCGATCAACCGGGACGACACCGTCGCGGTCATCGGCTGCGGCGGCGTGGGCGACGCCGCGATCGCCGGCGCGCGGCTGGTCGGCGCGCGGCGCATCATCGCGGTGGACACCGACGACCGGAAGTTGAACTGGGCGCGGCAATTCGGGGCCACCCACACGATCAACGCCAAGGAGCTCGACCCGATCGAGACGATTCAGGACCTGACCGACGGTTTCGGCGCCGACGTCGTCATCGACGCGGTAGGCCGGCCCGAGACGTGGAAGCAGGCGTTCTACGCGCGCGACCTGGCCGGCACGGTGGTGCTGGTCGGCGTCCCGACCCCGGACATGACGCTGGAGATGCCGCTGATCGACTTCTTCTCCCGCGGCGGATCCCTCAAGTCGTCCTGGTACGGCGACTGCCTGCCCGAGCGCGACTTCCCGACCCTGATCAGCCTGTACCTCCAGGGCAGGTTCCCCCTCGACAAGTTCGTCTCCGAACGCATCGGGCTCGATCAGATCGAGAACGCGTTCACCAAGATGCACGCCGGAGAGGTGCTGCGTTCGGTGGTCGTCCTGTGAGCATCCAGCGGCTCGTCACCAGCGGCACCTTCGAACTCGACGGCGGCAGCTGGGAGGTGGACAACAACATCTGGCTCGTCGGCGACGACAGCGAGGTGGTGGTGTTCGACGCTGCGCATGACGCCGACCCCATCGTCGAGGCAGTCGGCGGCAGGCATGTGGTGGCGGTGGTGTGTACCCACGGCCACAACGACCACGTCACCGTCGCCCCTGCGCTCGGCGCGGCGCTCGACGCGCCGGTGTTCCTGCACCCGGCCGACGATGTGCTGTGGCGGATGACTCACCCCGACAGCGACTTCCGCGCCGTCGCCGACGGTCAGACGTTGCGGGTGGCCGGCACCGAACTGCGGGCCCTGCACACGCCGGGGCACTCCCCCGGTTCGGTGTGCTGGCACGCCCCCGACCTCGGCGCGGTGTTCAGCGGCGACACGCTGTTCCAGGGCGGGCCGGGCGCGACGGGTCGCTCGTACTCCGACTTCCCCACGATCCTCGAGTCGATCTCCGGCCGGCTCGGCCCGCTACCTGGGGAGACCGTCGTCTACACCGGCCACGGCGACACCACCTCCGTGGGCGACGAGATCGTGCACTACGACGAATGGGTCGCCCGAGGTCACTGACCTCCCCGCTCGTCGAGGGGCGGGTACTCGTACACCGGCGGCGGCACCGGTCCGGGCCACGTCGGTTCGTCGAGGACCACCGGTCCCGGCGTCGGCCGCGCCCGGCGACCCGACCGCACCCGCCAGGCGATCGCGCCGGCCAGCTCGACGACCCCGAGGGCGGTCAGCGCACCGAACACCCACATCGGCCATCCGGGTGAGCTGTCGCGGCCGAACGACAGGCGCGGGCGGATGTAGCCGCCGACCTCGCCCCCGGTGCGCACGTCGTAGACGCCGGCCTGCGGGATCTGCGCCACCCAGATGCGCACGTGCACATCGTTGTTGACCGATGTGGTGGTGCCGATGGTCTCGCTGATCACCGGGTCCGGCGCCCCCGCGGGCGGATCGATACCGAGGGTGAGCGGTGGCACCGGGAAGCCGCCGTCGACGCCGCCGGTCACCGCGGTGTGGAAGCTGATCGTCACCTCGCCCGCGGGCAGGCCCACCCTCCCGGTTCCGGGAACCGGCACCTCACCGTAGGCGTCGTAGTCGTCGAACACGAAGGCACCCAGTACGAGGGTGACGATCAGTCCGAGCGCCCCGATCACCATCGTCGCGACAGCGCTGGCCATCGCGATCCGCGGCCCGACCCGTCCCGTCATGGGCGACAGTTTCCCACGCGCCGCGCTTTCGGCGGCACAGATGACGCGCGCGGACTACCGTGCAGAAGATGCCCGAGTCGAGCATCGTGGTCCGACCGGAACCGGTCGGAAGCGGCACCTACACGGCCGCGTCGCGGCTGCAGGCCGCCGGTCTGGCCCGGGCGATCGAGATCTTCTCCGAGGCCGCCGCGGAGGTCCCGCTGCCGACGCCGCCGCAGCCCATCGTGATCGCCGACTACGGCGCGGCCAGCGGACACAACTCGCTACTGCCCGTCGGCGCCGCAATCGGTGTGCTGCGCAACAGGACTCGTCCGGAACACTCGGTGCTGGTCGCCCACACAGACCGGCCCGACAACGATTTCACCGCGTTGTTCCGCACGCTGGAGGAGGACCCCGACACCTACCTGGCCAAGGACCGGGCCGCCTTCGCCTCGGCGGTGGGCCGGTCGTTCTACTCGCAGATCCTGCCGTCGAACAGCGTCAACCTGGGCTGGAGTTCGTGGGCGGTGCAGTGGTTGAGCCAGGTACCCGCCCCGATCCTGGGCGCCCACCTGCAGGTGGCGACCTGCGGCGACGAGGAACTCCAGGCGGCCTACGCCAAACAGGCTGCGCGCGACTGGCACGAGTTCGTCGCGTTCCGCGGCCGTGAGCTGTGCCCCGGTGGACGGCTCGTGGTGACGACGATGGGCATCGGCGAGGACGGGGAGCTCGGTTTCCGACCACTGCTGGCCGCGATGGCCGACACGCTCGACGAGATCGCCGCGACCGGTCTGGTGAGTGCCGACGAGGTCGGCCGGATGTGCATCCCGACGTTCGCCCGCCGGGCCGCCGACTTCATGGCGCCGTTCGCGCCGTCGGGCCTGTTCGAGCGCCTCGAGATCGCGCACCTGGAGATCGTGGACGCGCAGGACCGGTTCTGGGAGCGCTACCAGGTCGACGGGGACGCAACGGATTTCGGCGCTCGCTGGGCCGGGTTCGCGCGGGCGTCGACGTTCGCGGCACTGTCGGCGGCACTCGAGGGCGGCCCGACCGATCCGCGGATTGCGCAGCTGCACGAACGGCTGGAGAAGGGCATCGCCGAGCGATTGGCCGCCGCACCCCAGCAGACGCAGATCCCGCTCGCGTACGTGGTTCTGGTCAAACGGCCGCGCTGACCGCGAGTCACCGGATCGTCCCCACTCCCGGGATCAGCGGCAGGTCCAGCGCGGTGACCCAGCCGGGCGACAGATCGTTGACTGCGGGCACGGCGTTGAGCGCCCGCAGCCCGGTCGCGAGGCATCCGGCCGCGGCGGCGTCGCGCCCTGAGCCGTCGGTGAAGCGGAAGGCCGTCTCCTGGAAGATGCTCGGCGTGCCCTCGATGTCGACGCGGTAGACGTCGTTCTGGTTGCCCGACGGCCAGTCGGGCGCGGCGTCGTTGCCGATCCGGTTGACGTGCTCGAGCTGGATCCGGGTCTCGCCCTGGTACACCCCGTTGATCGTGAACCGGACGGCCGCCACGTTGCCCGGCGCGATGACGCCCTTGGCGGTGGCGCGCTCGGTGGGTGTCACCCATTTCTCCCACGTGGTGGTGATCTCGTCGAGCATGATGCCCGCCGCATGCGCGATCATCGGAACCGTTGCGCCCCAGGCGAACACGAGGATGTCGGAGTTCTCCAGCATCGGCCGGTAGTCCGGCGGCTTGCCGATGCCCATCTCCCGGTCGTAGTCGCCGGTGTAGTTGGTGTAATCCAGCAGTTCCGAGGCGCGCACCGTGCGCACCTCCGAGCACAGGCCCATCAGTGTCATCGGGAACAGGTCGTTCGCGAATCCGGGGTCGATGCCGGTGGTGAAGCACGACGACTCGCCGAGTTCGCAGGCGACCGTGACGGGTTCGATCCAGTTGGGCGGGTTGAGGTGCATGGTCGGCCAGATCCACGGCGTCATGGCCGTCGAGCACACATCGATCCCGGCGCGCAGGAACCGGGTGATCACCGCGATGTTGGTCTCGGCGTGAGCCGCGGTCGGCCCGTAGTGCACCAGCGCGTCGGGTTCGAGCGCGATCAACGCGTCGATGTCATCGGTCGCGGTGAGACCCAGCGGCGAGGGCAGACCGCAGATCTCCCCGACGTCGCGGCCGACCTTGTCCGGGTTGCTGACCCCGACACCGACCAGCTCGAAGCGCGGATGCCGAACCACCTCGGCGATGACCATCCGACCGACGAAGCCGGTCCCCCAGATCACCACTCGCTTCTTGTCTGCTGCCGTCACAGGTTCCGCCTCTCCTCGTGCGCTCTGGTGTCCTGCAGGGTGACGTTGACGTGCATGACGCGGTAGGGCCATCCCGCGTCGGTGTGCCACTGCGACACCGCCAGACCGACCCCGCCGGGGATGTCGAGGCGCGAACCGGGCAGCAGGTATCCGCCGTAGAGCTGCGCGATGCGGTTGCCGGCATGGTCTTCGGCGTGCCACCCGCAGCCGCGCACCGGCAGCTGCAGCGGCGCGGTGTGCAGGTCGGCCACCGGGGACTCGATGACGCGGTAACCCAACGCATATCGCGACGCCAGGAACCCGCCGAGAACCCAGGTGCGCGGCGCGAGCCGGCGCAGCGTCAGCTCTCCCCACCGCTCGCCGGGCGGCGTCACGGGGGTGGCCCTGCGGCCCCACCCCCATCGACCGGCGGTGACGCCCCACGCCGAATACCGCGACCGGTCACCGATGTCGGCCGGCCGGACCCGCATCGCGATGATGCCCTTGTCGCGCTGGAAGCCGGTCGCCACCACGTACACCCAGCCGGTGTCCGGGTCGAGGTCCCACGACCAGCACTGTGCGTGGCCGTGATGCAGCCCCGCGGGGAATCTGGCGTCGTCGCCGAGCGGTCGCCAGTGCAGACCGCCGTCCTCGGACCGCCAGATCTCGGTGCGCAGCACGGTGCCCAGACCGCGGTTGACGATCACGTGCAGGTAGAGCACGTCCCCGATGCACAGCAGATCCGACGGGATCACAGTGCTGATGCCGCGGTCGTCGTGCACGTAGGGCAGCAGTTGACGCGCGTAGTCCGGGTCGGGACCGCCGGCGCGTTCCCACACGATCGGGTCCCGCGCGCCGCCGCGACCGATCAGCGCGACCGGCGACCGCCAGTCCCCGTGGCCGACACGGGTGCCCGAGAACGTATCACCGAACACCGCCACCAGTGAGCCGTCGGCGGTCTGCACGCACGGTCCGAGGTCGGCACACGTCACGCCCCACCGGTCGGTGATGCCCGGACCGGTGATGTCGGCGACCTTCCCGATCGTCAGAAGCAGCGCCGCAGTCCGCCCGGTTCGCAGATCAGCGGGTACTGGTCGACCGGGATCGGCAGCGGTTGCTTGTAGGTGAGCGTGAACGGCGTGTTGATGATGCCCGGCGGGAGACCGCAGTTGCCGTTGTGGGTGACGCTGCGGGTGCCCGACATGGTGACGTCGTCGAACTTGACCACCTCGACCGTCGGCGCCCAGGTGCCGTCGGGGCACTGCATCCCCCGGTCCTTCGGCGTGGTGAAGGCCCACTGGCCACCGGTCAGCACCGCGTCACCGCCGGTCACGCCGGTCGAGCCCTGGACGTGCAGACGGCACCCGACGGGCAGGTAGAGCGGCTCGCGGAGGTCGCCGACGACCGGCACGCAGGACGGGTAGATCGTCCACGTGCCCGGCGTCCCCTCGGCGGGGGTGTAGGTGAAGATGCCCTCGAGCACCTGTTCGGCGTGGGCGGGCGCCGGCCCCGCCAGGGCCGCGCCGGCGGCGACCAGAAGGGCGGCCAGAGCGCGCAGAATCGTCACGCCGACGAGTATTTCAGCCGGGCCCGGACAAAGTCACGGGTTTGTCGTGTCAGGCCACCGGGTAACAGAATTCAGGCAGGCTCGAGTCCGGGGTGATACATGATGGCGAGGACCGCGGTGTGGACCGCTGTCCTCGCCATTGTCATGGTGGTGGCGTCGCTGACCGGGTGTTCGACGGGTCGGCGGGTCGATCTCGGCGAGGGCGCCGCGGGCTCGCTGGTCGCCGCGATCGCCGGAGAGCCCGATCAACTCGACCCGCACAAGACCACCGCCTACTTCTCGTTCGAGGTTCTCGAGAACGTCTTCGACACGCTGGTCGAACCGGACGGCGATCTCCGGATGCGCCCGGCACTGGCGACGTCGTGGGAGGTCAGCCCCGACCAGCGGACGTGGACGTTCCATCTGCGCCCGGGCGTGACGTTCCACGACGGCACGCCACTGACCGCCGACGACGTCGTGTTCTCCTACCGCCGGATCATCGACGAGAAGCTGGCCAACTCCGACAAGTTCAGTGCCGTCACCGCCGTCGAGGCGCCCGATCCGGCGACCGTCGTGATCCGGGTCAGCAGGCCGACACCGAACATGCTGACCAACATCGGCGGCTTCAAGGGCATGGCCATCGTGTCGCGTCGCAACGTCGAGAGCGGTCAGATCGCCACCCATCCCGTCGGCACCGGCCCGTTCCGCTTCGCCGGCCAGAAGAGCGGCGACTCGATATCGCTGGTCGCCAACCCGGACTACTGGGACGGCCCGCCCGGGGTGCCCGGCGTGACGTTCCGCTTCATCTCCGAACCGTCGACGGCGCTGTCCGCGCTGCAGGCCGGCGAGGTGGATTGGACGGATTCCATTCCGCCGCAACGCGTCCGGCAGCTCTCCGACGACGATTCGCTGAAGCTGGCGGTGACTCCCAGCAACGACTACTGGTATCTGGCGTTGAACGAGGCGCACACACCCTACGACGACGTGCGGGTGCGCCAGGCGATCGCCTACGCCATCGACCGCGACGCGATCGTCGCGGCGACCAGTTACGGCACGGCCGCGGTCAACGAACTCGCGATCCCGAAGGGCAATCCGTGGTACACCCCCTACGATCGCTACCGGCAGGGCGGTCTGGACAAGGCGCGTGCGCTGCTGTCCGAAGCCGGGGTCACCCCGGGTGATCTCGACATGCTGGTCACCACCGAATATCCCGAGACGGTCACCGCGGCGCAGATCGTCGCCGACAACCTGGCGCCGCTGGGCTTCACGGTCAAGATCCGCACCGTCGACTTCGCGACGTGGCTCGACGAGCAGAGCTCCGGTCACTTCGACATGCTGATGCTGGGCTGGCTCGGCAACATCGATCCCGACGACTTCTACTACGCCCAGCACCACACCGACGGCAGCAGCAACGCGCAGAAATTCTCCGATCCCGAGGTCGACCGACTGCTCGACGCCGGCCGGGTCGAGACCGACCCCGCCGCCCGGGTCGCCGACTACGCCCGCGCCGCCACGCTGATCGCCGACAAGGTGAGCTACATCTACCTGTACAACTCGTCGGTGATCCAGGCGTGGAACCCGGCGTTGACCGGTTACGAGGCGCGCCGCGACGGGGCGGTGCGCTTCCGGCACGCGGTGCTCGAGACCGAAGGGGCCGCGTCGTGACGAGCCTGCCGACGGTGCTGACCCACCCGATCACCCGCTTCGTCGCGCGCCGGGTGCTGTACTCCCTGGTCGTCCTGGTCGGTGTGACCGTGGTGGTGTTCGCCCTGGTGCATCTGGTGCCCGGGGATCCGGTGCGCATCGCCCTGGGCACCCGCTACACCCCGGAGGCCTACGACGCGCTGCGCAGCGCCAGCGGGCTGGACCGCCCGATCGTGTCGCAGTTCTTCGGCTACGTGGGTTCGGCGCTGACGGGCGATCTGGGGGTCAGCTTCCGCAACGGCGACCCGGTGACCGTGACGCTGCTGGAGCGGCTGCCCGCGACGCTGTCGCTGGGGCTGGCCGGCATCGTCATCGCGTTGGCGATCGCGCTGCCTGCCGGCACCTACTCGGCGCTGCGGGAGGGCCGCCTCAGCGACGCGATCGTCCGGGTGACGAGCCAGTTCGGCGTCTCGGTGCCCGACTTCTGGATGGGCATCCTGCTCATCGCGCTGTTCTCGACGACGCTGGGGTGGCTGCCGACGTCCGGGTACCGTCCGCTGTTCTCCGACCCCGGCGGCTGGCTGCGCCACATCGTCCTGCCGGGGCTGACCGTCGGCGTGGTGGCCGCGGCGATCATGACGCGGTATGTCCGGGCCGCGGTGCTCGAGGTGGCTGCGATGGGTTACGTGCGCACCGCGCGGTCCAAGGGGCTGCCGCCGCGCATCGTCACGTTCCGGCACACGGTGCGCAACGCGCTGGTGCCGATCCTCACCATCACCGGCATTCAGCTCGCGACGCTGCTCGGCGGCGTGATCGTGGTCGAGGTGGTGTTCGCCTGGCCGGGGCTGGGCCGACTGGTGTACAACGCCGTCGCCGCGCGCGACTACCCGGTGATCCAGGGAGCGGTGTTGATGATCGCGGCGCTGTTCCTGGCGATCAACCTGCTCGTCGACGTGCTCTACGCGGTGGTCGATCCGAGGATCCGGCTGGCATGACGACCACCGACAGCACCCGCGTCGCGTCGTGGCGGCTCCTGCTGCGCAATCCCGTCACCGCGGTCAGCGCGCTGATCCTGGTGGCGGTCGCAATCGTCGCGGTCGGCGCGAATGCCCTTGCGCCGCAGGGGGTCAACGATGTCGACGTGCCGAACGCGCTGCACCCGCCCCGCGGCGGGCACTGGTTCGGCACTGACGAACTCGGGCGTGACGTACTGTCCCGCGTGCTGGTTGCCACTCAGGCCTCGATGCGGATCGCCGTGGTCAGCGTCGCGTTCGCGGTGGTGGTCGGCGTGACCGTCGGCGTGCTCGCCGGGTACCGGGGAGGCTGGCTGGACACCGTGCTGATGCGGGTCGTCGACGTGATGTTCGCGTTCCCGGTGCTGCTGCTCGCCCTCGCCGTCGTCGCGATCCTGGGGCCGGGGGTGACGACGACGATCCTGGCGATCGGCATCGTGTACACACCGATTTTCGCCCGGGTTGCCCGGGCGAGCACGCTGGGTGTGCGGACCGAACCCTACGTCGCGGTGTCGCGGGCGATGGGCACGCCCGACCACATGATCCTGCGCGGCCACATCCTGCCCAACATCGCCGGCCCGCTGATCGTGCAGACGTCGCTGTCGCTGGCGTTCGCGATCCTGTCGGAGGCGGCCCTGTCCTTCCTCGGGCTCGGAATCCAGCCTCCGCAACCGTCTTTGGGTCGGATGATCTTCGACTCGCAGGGCTTCGTCACGATGGCGTGGTGGATGGCGGTGTTCCCGGGCGCCACGATCGTCGTGATCGTGCTGGCATTCAACCTGCTCGGCGACGGGCTGCGCGACGTGCTCGATCCCAAGCAGCGCACCATCGCCGAGGCCAGGAGGGCGCAGCGATGACCGTGCTGAGCGTGCAGGATCTCGGCGTGCGCATCGGCGCGCGCACCATCGTCGACGCGGTGTCGTTCGCGGTGGACCGGGAGCAGACGGTGGGCATCGTCGGCGAGTCCGGATCGGGCAAGACGATGACGGTGCTCGCCGCGACCGGTCTGCTCGACGCGCCGGGGGCGCGGGTGTCCGGGTCGAGCACGCTCGGCGCCGAGGAGCCGGTGCAACTCGTCGGCGCCGGCGCCCGAACGCTGCGCGGCGTGCACGGCTCCCGCGTCGGGTTCGTGTTCCAAGACCCGGGCACCTCGCTGAATCCGCTGCTGACGCTCGAGCGCCAGATCACCGAGTCGCTGGAGACCCACCGCCGCGTGACGCGACGGGAGGCGCAGACGCGGGCGCTGGAACTGCTCGACGCGGTGGGGCTACCAGACCCTGCGACGCGGCTGCACGCCTACCCGCACCAGCTCTCGGGCGGCCAGCGTCAGCGGGTGATGATCGCCATCGCGCTGGCGTGCGACCCGGAACTGCTGATCGCCGACGAACCGACCACCGCACTGGACGTCACCACGCAGGCCCAGATCATCGAGCTGGTCCGCACGCTGCAGCGCGACTTCGGCACCGCGGTGGTGTGGATCAGCCACGATCTCGGCGTCATCGGTCAGGTGGCCGACGAGGTGACCGTGCTGCGCGACGGCGCGGTGGTGGAGCAGGCCCCGATTCTCGACGTGTTCGACCGGCCCCGCGACGACTACACGCGGGGCCTGCTGACGGCCAGGCCGGTGCTGAATGTGTCGGGGCCGCAGCCTGTTCCCGACGCCGAACCGCTGCTCGAGGTCGACGGGCTCGACGTGTCGTTCACGGTGTCGACACCGGTGGGCCGCACCCGCGTGCACGCGGTCAGGGACGTGTCGTTCCGCATTCGCCGGGGCACCACGCTGGGTCTGGTCGGTGAGTCCGGATCGGGCAAGTCGACCGTGGCCGCGGCGCTGACCGGGCTGGTGGAACCCGACCGCGGCACCGCGACGCTCGCGGGCAGGGACATCTTCGGGGTCAAGCGCGCCGACGTGAAGGCGCTGCGCCGGCGCATCGGACTGGTGTTCCAGGATCCGTTTTCGTCGTTGAATCCTCGTGCGCGCGTGGACTCCTCGATTGCCGAGCCGCTGACGGTGCACCGGCTGGTCGACGGCGCGGCGGCGCGGCGGGCGCGGGTGGCCGAGCTCCTCGACCTGGTCGGCCTGCCCGCGGAGTTCGCGCAGCGCTACCCGCACGAGCTCTCCGGCGGGCAGCGTCAGCGGGTCAGCATCGCGCGCGCCCTGGCCGCCGAGCCCGATCTGCTGATCCTCGACGAGGCCACCGCCTCGCTGGACGTGTCGGTGCAGGCCCGCGTGCTGCAGTTGCTGGCGCGGCTGCAGGACGAACTGGGGCTGGCCTACCTGCTCATCGGCCATGACCTGGCGGTGATCCGGCAGCTGAGTCACGACGTGCTGGTGATGCGCGACGGCGAGGTGGTGGAGAACCGGCCCGCCGACGAGTTGTTCGGCTCGCCCGAGAACGAGTACACCCGGGCGCTGCTGGCGGCGGTGCCCCCAGTCCGTCCGCGCGCCGCGGTCTGAGCCGTCGGGGGCCCGTGAGAAGGTCCTTGCATGAGTGAGCTCAGCGGCAAGGTCGCATTGGTCACGGGGGCGTCGGCGGGGCTGGGCGCGACGACGGCGCGGTTGTTCGCCGAGAAGGGTGCGACGGTGTTCGGCATCGCCCGGGACGCGTCGCGGATGACGGAGGTGTTCGCCGATATGCCGGGCAGTGCGTTCGCGTCGGTGGACATCTCCTCCCGGCAGGCGTGCGGCGAGGCGGTCGCGGAGTGTGTCGAGCGGTTCGGCCGGCTCGACGTGCTCGCCAACATCGCGGGATTCCACCGCATGCGCCACACCTCGACGATGACCGATGAGGACTGGGACGTCGATCTCGCGGTGAACCTGACCGCGCCGTTCGCGCTGTGCCGTGCCGCGCTGCCGCATCTGTTGGAGACCGGCGGCAACATCGTCAACGTCTCGTCGATCGCGGGGGTCGAGGGCGAGGTGTACTCGGCGGGCTACTGCGCGGCCAAGCACGGTCTGGTGGGGCTGACCCGCGCCCTGGCGATCGAGTTCACCAAGGAGCGGCTGCGGGTGAACGCAGTGTGCCCGGGCGGCATGCCGACCGCGCAGGCCACCGAATTCGAGGCACCCGACGACGCCGACTGGGATCTCATCATGCGCATCGCCTCGCCGCGCGGGTTCATGGCGACCGAGGACGTCGCGAAGGTGATCGCGTTCCTGGCCAGTGACGACGCCGCGGCGATCCACGGCGCGGTCTACCGGGTCGACAACGGCAAGGGTGCGGGCTGACCCAGGAAGCGGCGCACCATCTCCTGCTCGGCCGCCGGATCGGTGACGGGCCAGTAGAGGAGCGAAAGCACAACGCGCACAATCCATTGCGCTGCGAGCTCATCGTCCTCGGCGATGCCGTTCAATTCGGTGGCCAGCGCCCGCGTCATCGGTGAATCGACGATCCAGGCCATCTCGGCTGCCGCCGGCATCGAGGTGATCATCGCTTGACCGAGGGGGTCCGCCCTGATCCGTTGCAGCGCCACCGTCACCGCCGTCACGACCCGCTCGGGTCCGGTCATCCCGTCGACCGCGGAGCGCACGGCCGCGACGATGCGCTCGGCGTTGCGCGCCAGCACCGCATCGCGGATCTGGGCCTTGCCCCCGACGTGCCGGTAGATGGTGGCCCGCGAGCAGTGCACCCGGGCTTCGAGAGCGGCGATGTCGAGCGCCTCGATCCCGTCCCGTGCGATCAGCTCGGTGGCCGCGGCGTAGATGCGCTCGGCTGCTGCGGCACGCCGATCCCCGACCAGCCAGTCGTTCGTCGGGCCGCGAGAAGTCACCGATCGATCGTCTCAAGATGAGACAGAACAGTCAATGGTTCTCACCGTCGCCGCAGGTCGGGGTGTCGCGCCGAGACAGCCCACTCGTCCGCCCGCGCGAAGGGCTGATCGACTTCCGCTGATCCGTTGACTCCGCCCCTGAGCACCATTCACCCTGTCTCCCATGGCAGTTCAGGGCGGTCGGCTCGGCGTGGCGTTGTTCGACGAGCGGTACGTCCAGGACCCCTATCCGCTGTATACGCGGATGCGCGATGCCGGTCCGGTACACCGCATCGGCGACTCGGACTTTCACGCCGTCTGCACCTGGGACGCGGTCAGCGAGGCGGTGGCCCGCATCGACGACTTCTCGTCGAACCTGACCGGCGCCATGATCTACCAGGCCGACGGCACGGTGGGCCTGTTCCCGATGGATGAGGTCGGCGGGCCGACGCAGGTGCTCGCGATCGCCGACGACCCGGCGCACGCCGTGCATCGCAAGGCGCTGATACCGCATCTGGCCGCCAAGCGGATCCGGGAACTCGAGGCCTATGTCACCGAGACAATGGCCCGGCTGTGGGACGACGCCGTGCGCACCGGGACCGTCGAGTGGATGTCGGCGATCGCCAACCGGCTGCCGATGATGGTGGTGTGCCGGCTGATCGGCGTGCCTGACGAGGACGCCGACCAGTTGGCGGCCTGGGGCTATGCGAGCACCCAACTGCTGGAGGGCCTGGTGGGTCCCGAGCAGCTCGCCGCGGCGGGCACCGCCGCGATGGAACTGGCCGGCTACATCGCCGCTCAGTTCGAGCGGCCATCGGCCGAGCCGCGGGACACCCTGATGGGTGGTCTCGCCGCAGCCTGTGCCGCAGGCGAATTCGATGCGCTGACCGCGCAGATGATGATGGTGACCCTCTTCAGTGCCGGCGGTGAGTCCACAGCGTCGCTGATCGGGTCGGCGACCCGGATCCTGGCCACCCGGCCGGACCTGCAGCAGGCGCTGCGCGACAGTCCCACCTCGATCCCGGCATTCGTGGAGGAGGTGCTGCGTTTCGAGCCGCCGTTCCGTGGCCACTACCGGCACGTGCTGCGCGACTGCGAACTCCACGGATACCCGTTGCGTGCCGGCTCCCGGCTGATCCTGCTGTGGGGCGCGGCCAATCGTGACCCGGCGCATGTCGAAGCGCCCGACGAGATCAGGATCGACCGCCGAGACGGCAAGAGCCACATCGCGTTCGGACGCGGCGTGCACTTCTGCGTCGGCGCATCGCTGGCGCGTCTCGAGGCCACGATCGTGCTCGAACATCTGCTGCAGCACACGCGTAACTTCGAGTCGGTGGAGCCGGCCCGCTGGCTGCCCAGCCTCCTGGTGAGGCGACTGGAGACGCTGACGCTCGCCGTCGACCCCACGTGACGATCTCGCCCGCTAGCCTTCTTCGACCTCACCGCGGTAGCGCCGCATCGCCGGGCCGCAGTCGATCCGCACCGACAGCATCCGCATGTACCCGCGCCGCCAGAGCTTCGCCAATGCGAGCGATTCGCCCCGATACGGGTTCGGGTCTCCCACCTCGGCGAGCGAACCCTCGTACAGTGCTCGGATCGCCTTCTGGCGGAACGTCGACATGAATCAGAGCCGGAAGCGCCCGGCGAACCCGCGCAGCGGCAGATCCGCACTGGTGAGGATCCCCGGCGGCGCCGCCACCACCGCGGCGATCGCGTTCAACGCCGGCAGTCCCGTCACCGTCATCCCGATCGAGGCGAAGCTCGCGGGATCGGACAGATCGACGCCGGGCTTGGGGAAGATCATGTGCTTGTTGTAGATGTTCGGGTCGCCCTTGATCTGAGTGATGTAGCAGCCCTTGATGTCCCACGACGGGTCGGTGTGCGGCGTCATCTGCCACTCGAGGTGCGTCTCGACCCGCGGCACCCCGTCGACCATGCCCTGGTACTTGATGTAGTTGCCGCCCAACGAGCCCTTCGGGAGTTGATACCAGCCCAGGTCGACGTCCTTGGTGCACGCGCCGAGTTCGTAGCTGAACGCCACCTCGTCGAGCGTCAGGCCGAAACAGTCGGCCATCATCAGCACGCTGTCGGCGAAGACGCGGGTGTACTTCTCCAGCTTGCCGGGGATCGCCGGGTCATTGACGGGCTGGCCGTAGCCGACCTCGATCCAGGTGTCGCGGGAATGGTGGCAGGACACGTCCACCGACTCGATCGTGGTGACGTTCTCGATGTCGGCGACGTCTGCCGAGCACACCACCCCGAGAATCTGGTTGACACCCGGATTCATGCCGGTGCCGTAGAACGTGGAACCGCCCTTCTCGCAGGCCTCTTGGAGCAGCTGGGTGACCGGCTTACCCGAGGGGTGCGGGTGGTTGCGATCGCGATGCCAGCCGGTGATCCAGTCGGCCGTGGTGACGATGTCGATCCCGGCCTCCAGCACCTGCACATAGAGGTCCTCGTCGGGAAACACGCCGTGGAACGTCAGCACGTCGGGCCGCGCGGCGATGATCTCCTCGACGGTGCCGGTGGCGACCACCCCGTTGGGCGGCAATCCCACCAGTTCGCCGGTGTCGCGGCCGACCTTCTCGGGCGAATAGCAGTGCACCCCGACCAACCTCAGATCGGGCCGGGTCGCGATCCGCTTGATCATCTCCGAACCGACGTTGCCGGTCGCCACCTGGAACACCGTGATCGTCATGCCATGCCTTTCTGCTGCAGCTCGGCGGCGCTGCCGCCCTTGCCGTCGGGATAGAACTGCTTGGCCCACTGGCGGATTGCGGTGAAGCCGGCCAGCTCGGAGCCGGCCAGCGCCGGCGGGTCGGAATAGCGCTGGTGTGACCAGATGTGGATGTCCTGGCGGAACTGCCGGATCACCTCGGCGCCGAACTCGTCGGCGCGCACCCGGGCCCGTTCTGGATCACGATCGGCGGCCTTGCCGTGCGTGCGACCGATGTAGACCATGAACCGCACATCGGAGGTGGCGTCGTCGACCGGGGTGATCGCCGAGATCGTGCGGTTGTCGATCATCCCCCAACTCTTGGTCACCGCGATGCCGAGCCCGCCGTTGATGGCCTCGACGCCGCTGGTGACGTCCTCGATGCGTTGGCCGTCGTCACCGGAGAACGTGATCGTGAAATCGACGAACGCCACCGGAGCGTCGAAGTCGTGCCGGGTGAACACCGGGCTGATCGGGGTGTCGTGGACGTAGCGGAAATGCTCGACGTCCACCCCGTTCTCGAGCACGTACTGCGGATGCATCTGCAGGCCCGGCTCGAACAGACGCTGCTGCGGGTAATAGTCGGCGGCGCTGCTGCCGTCACCGAACCCGGCGAAGACGTCCGGAGCGTCGAAGAACGGTTCGCGGCCCTCGACGTCGTGCCAGATGTACACCGACTCGTTGCGCTCGACCACCGGAAACGTGGTGATCCGCCGGCCCCGGTTCGGCCGGTCCTCATAGGGGATGCACACGTTGCGGCCCTGCTGGTTCCACTGCCATCCGTGGAACGGACACTGCAGCACCTCGCCGTGCACCGTGCCGCCGAAACCCAGGTGCGCGCCCAGATGTTCGCAGTAGGCGTCCATCACGGTGAGCCGCCCCGACTCCGCCCGCCAGGCCACCATCTCCCGGCCGAAGTACGTCATCGTGTGCACCGCACCCACGCCGATCTCGTCGGACCACGCGACCTGGAACCAGCCGGTCGGTTTCATCGACAGGGGTGGTGGGGCCATGCGCTGGATCATAGAACACTCAATGAAAGTTTCGGTACCCTCAAAGCATGATCGAGGGAGCGGCCCCCGCGCGGCGACCCAACCGGCGCGGTCAGGCCACCCGCGAGAACATGCTCGAGGCGGCCCTGCGGTCGCTGGCCTCCGGTGACCCGGGGTCGGTGTCGGCCAACCGCATCGCCAAGGACATCGGCGCGACGTGGGGGGCGGTGCAGTACCAGTTCGGCGACGCCGACGGGTTCTGGGCAGCGGTGCTGCACCGCACCGCCGAGCGCCGGGCCGACGTCTTCGCGCCCGCCGATCCTGACACACCCTTGCGGGACCGCGTCGCCGCGATCATCGACACGCTGTACGACGGCTTGGCAGAACCGGATTCGCGCGCGATCGAGAACCTGCGCGCCGCCCTCCCCCGAGACCACGCGGAGTTGGAGCGGCTCTACCCGCAGACAGCGGCCGAGCTGCACTCCTGGGGCCAGTCGTGGTTGGCCATCTGCCACGAGGCGTTCGCGGGGCTCGGCATCGACCCCGAGCGCGTCCGCGAGGTCGCCACGCTGATCCCTGGCGCGATGCGCGGCCTGGTCTCCGAACGCCAGCTCGGGTCCTACGCCGACCTGGACGTGGCACGCCGTGGGCTGACCAACGCGCTGGTGGCCTACCTGCAGGGCTGATCAGCCGCCCCAGGCCGTCATCAGCGTCACGTAGCACGTCGTCCCCGCGAGGATGCTCAGCAGCGCCCGCCCGCGCCAGATCTGCAGGCCCGCCGTCACCGCGACCGCGACGGCCAGCCACACCCGTTGCAACGCCGTGTCCCCCACCACTGTCGTGAGGGAGTAGATCGCCAGCATCACCATGACCCCCACGGGCATGTGCACGCTGAGGTAGCGCACCACGGCACTGTCGCGCATCGGCGCCAGCACGGCGAAGGGCAGCGCACGCAGCGCCCACGTGACCGCGGCGCTGACGCCCACCAGCAGCGCGACGTATTCGGTGTCAGGCATGCCGTCGCCGCAACAACAGCATCGCGGTGAACGCGGCGAACGCGCACACCAGCATCTGGCCGGGAGCCACCAGCCATGCGCCGACGGCGCACACCGCCGCGATCGCGGCGGTGAGCCGATCCGGCCGCTGCCGGTACGCCTCGATGCCCAGCACGACGAACAGTGCGGTCAGCGCGAAGTCCAGGCCGACGAGCCGGTCGATCGGCAGTGCCTCCCCCACCAGCCCGCCCAATCCCGCACCGGTCACCCATAGCAGATGAAACGTCATCTGCATGACCAGGATCGGACGGGTGGTCCAGCCCTGCGCTTCGGGGCTGACGGCCACCGCGTACGCCTCGTCGGACAGCGTGTAGGTGCTGTAGAGCTTCGCCGGCACGCCGGTCACGCGGTGCAACGGAAACGACAGCGCGTAGAAGATGTGGCGCGAATTGACCACCAGCGAGGTCAGCGCGACGGTCGCCACCGGGGCGGCGCCGGCGGCCAGTCCCACCATCAGGAACTCCAGCGACCCGGCGTAGATCACGCCGGCGAACGCCGGCGCCCACCACCACGCCAGCCCGGCGTGCACGACCAGGAACCCCAGCGCCATACCGAGAGGGATGAACGCGAGCCCGAGAGGGGCGACCAGGGCGAGCACGCGCCGCATCGTTCGAACACCTCCTCCGATCCGCCTCTGACACGCTAGCTTTTCACGCGTGGACGTCTTCGACGAATGGCAACGAGCGGGAACGACTTTCACCTGGGCCTCGACCACCCCCGCCAACGGCGGACGCCCCGTCGAGGTGTTCGCCCGCCGCTGCGGGACACCCGGCGCACCGCCCCTGGTGTGCGTACACGGCTTCCCGACGGCGAGCATCGACTTCCACGCCCTGGCCGCAGAACTGGGCGACGAGGTCGAGATCTTCACGCTCGACTTCCCCGGCTATGGGCTGTCGGACAAACCGAAGACGCCGTACGTCTACTCGCTCTACGACGATGCACGACTGCTCCTGCACGCGATCACCGAGGTGTGGCACCTCGGCGACTACCGGATGATCACCCACGACCGCGGCAGCAGCATCGGCATGATCGCCCTCGCCATGCTCTCCGACCTCGATGGCGCCGCGCTGCCCCTTGAGCTTTTCCTGACCAACGCCAACATCTTTCTTCCGCTGGCGAATCTGACCGCGTTCCAGGTCGCACTGCTCGACGACGCGACCGGCCGCGCGACCGCGGCGGCGATCACCCCGGACATGCTGGCGGCCGGACTGGGCGCCACCACGTTCCTGCCGCGCCGCGGTCTGCAGGATCGTGAGATCGCGGCTCTGGCGCGCTGTTTCGCTCACGACGACGGGATCGCGGTGCTTCCCGACACCGTCCGCTATCTGCACGAGCGCACCGCCGACGAAACCGGGTGGCTGGAGCGCCTCGCGGGCCTCGGCGTCGACACCACGCTGATCTGGGGGCTGCACGACACCGTCGCGCCGCTGCGCGTCGCCAACCACGTCTGGCAGACCTATCTGCGGTCCAAGCCCGGTCGCAACCGGTACTGGGTGGTGCCGGGCGCCGACCACTATCTGCAGTGCGATGCGCCGGCTGAACTCGCGCGGATCATCCGGCTGACCATCACCGCTGATTCCGTCGACCTCCACACGATCGGCGACCGGCCCGACGGGGCGGTGCTGGTCGATCAGTCAGGCGGCGACGACGGATGACGCTGCATCGCCGGGGATTCCGACGGTGTCGAAGGCATCGGCGATCGCGGTCTGCTGCGCGGCCGTCAGGCCCAGGGCGCGCGCCGCGCTGAGCACCGCGGCTCTTCCGTCGGTGAAAACCGCATCGGTGCTGAGCCGGTACAGCGCGTGGTAGAACACCGTCGCCCACATGTCGCTCGAGATCCCCGCGGTCGCCGGGTCGGTCATCATCAGATACGCGGCGTGGCTGAAGATCGTGCTGTTGACGTGCTCACCGGCGTCGTCGCCCAACCCCTTGTAGCGGCTCGCGTAGGTGGCGCGGTAGGGGCCCATCGACGTGCTGATCGATGTGGGGTCGGCGAGGTTGCGCACCGCCCCGAGTTGGGAGTCCTCCCCGAGCAGCCAGCGGTCGGATCCGGACTTGTTCTCGATCAGCACGCCCAGGATGTCGGCCATCGCCTCGTTGAGCGCGCCGGACTCGCCGTAGTCGAGCACCGAACCGCCCGCCGGCCCACCCACGACGAAACTGATCACCGCGTGGGTGAACTCGTGGCCGATGACGTCGACCGCGGCCTCGAGGTGCCCGCTGTCGCCGAAGGCGAGCTGCTCGCGGCTGGGATCCCAGAACGCGTTGGCGTAGCCGCCCGCCGACCTCTGCGGGTTGTACAGGATGCTGACGTCGACGGGGCCGCCGTTGCCGTCGAAAGACGTGCGGCCCAACACATCCCGGTAGTAGTCGTAGACCACCGCGGTGTTGGCGTGGGCAGATACCCCGCCGGTGTTCCAGCCCAGCAGACCGCGCGTGACCACGGTGCCCGGCAGCACCCCGCCGCCCAGCCCGAAGAACGGGTAGGACGTCTTGTAGGTGGTGATGTCACGACCGTCGTCGATCAGCCGGTAGCTGGTGAACCAGGAGGTCTTCCGTCGGTCCACGGTGATCAGCCGGGTCGCGCCGAGCCAGTCCTTGGCGGCGGTGACGGTGGTCAGCGGCATCGCGTTGGCGATGCGCACGAGCACCGTCCCGGTCTGGGCGCCCTCCGCGCCGATCAGCGATGTGGTGCCCGGCCGCGCGAACAGCGCGCGCGGCGGGGCACCGACGACACGCCACGCGAGGGTGGGGGCCGTGTGGTCGTCGGGCGCGTAGATGACCAGCTGCGCGGTGAAACTCGCGCGCGGGCGGGCGATCGCCGCGATCTCGCCGTAGCGGTCCACCCGGACGTCGGGGGTCACGTCGAACGCGGCGGACAGGCCGCGGTAGTTGTTGAACAGTCCGGTGACCGCGCCGTGCGCGTCGGTCACCAGGATCACGTCGCTGCCGATGACGGGGATTCCACCGACGGTCTCGGTGTAGCGGTAGAAGGTCTCGGCGGTGTCGCCGGTCCCGGCGGTGACCGCGGAGATCGCGGCCGGGTCGGCGAATCCGGCGGCGGCGCCGATCGTGGCGGCGACGTCGTTCAACACCGCGGCCGCCGAGGCGGTGTCGGTCACCACCCGGTCGGTGAACCGTCCGTCGATGCTGCGGGGCGGCTCGGCGAGGGCGTCCAGGGCCGGGTCGGCCGGGACGGCGATGACGACCTCGGTCGGCCGGCTCACGCCGAGAAGCCCGAGCAGACCGTGCACATGAAACGGGTTGCCCGTGGCGTCGTCGACGGTGACGGTGAAACTGTCTGCGCGACCGGCCTTTCCGGCGAACGGGGTGTAGGTGAACCCGCCATCGGCGTCGATGCTCACTGAGCCGTACGCCCCGCCCGAGCTGACGGTGTAGGTGAGAGAGGTGTCGTCGTCGTCGGTGGCGTTGATGCTGCCGCGCAGCGTGCCGTCGGGGGCCGGCCCGGAGGTGGTCGGCGCCGCGGTCGGTCGCTGGTTGTTCAGTGTGTACTGCGCCTGACGCACCGCCAGCCACAGCGACTCGACCAGCCCCGACACGGGGGCTGCGGGCAGGGGCAGCCCGTCGGCGAGGGGGCGCAGCCCGGTCCAGGCCAGGGCATCGGTGGCGATGCTCTTCACCGTGACGGGCCGTGCGCTCACCACGCTGCGCAGCGTCGGGGTGTCCGGCGCGGGGTCGACGGTGACGGCCGTGGCACGGGCGACCGGCGGATCGGACGGGGCGGCGGCGGGCGGCTCTGCGGGTTCCGATTCGGGTGCCCGCCGTTGTGCGGTGGCGGTCCGGTCCGCGGTCGCCCGAGGTTCTGCGGTGTCGTCGGACGTCTCTTCGTGCCGGGCGGCACGGCGGTGCCGCCCACCGTTCGTCGCGGTCACGCGCTCCCGCGTCTCCGTGAGGTTCTCGGTGACATCCTCGGCAGGTTCCGCATCCGCCGACGCGGTACGCGAGGCCCGCTCAGGGCTGTCCCCGGACGCGTTCGCGTCCTGCGTGGTGTCGGCTTGCGTGGTGTCGGCCCGCCCGGTGTCGGCGGCCCTGGTGTCGGCGGCCTGCGTGGTGTCCCCGGCGTCGGCGGGAGCGGCGGTGGCCACGCCCGCGCCGGTGGCCAGGGCCATCCCGATACCGATCAGCGCAACACCGGCACCCAACGTCGACGTCGTCGACCAGCGCTTCTGCGGTCGGTCACCCACTGCCACGGTGACCTCCCTCCGCGAGGTGTGCTGTAGCCGGAAACTTACCACCCCCCACCTCGGATTCGGCGCTCTGCGACGGATTCGCCGACGCCGGTCTCCCCTACCGTGGGGGCATGAAATACATCGACGTGGACGGGGTCGGACGGGTCAGCCGGATCGGCCTGGGGACCTGGCAGTTCGGCTCACGGGAATGGGGCTACGGCGACACGTACGCCTCGGGTGCGGCCCGCGACATCGTCTCGCGTGCGCTCGCGCTCGGGGTGACGCTGTTCGACACCGCCGAGGTGTACGGGTTCGGCCGCAGCGAGCGCATCCTCGCCGAGGCGCTCGGCGATCAACGCTCCGAGGTGGCCGTGGCCAGCAAGGTGTTCCCCGTCGCGCCGTTTCCCGCGGTGGTCAAGCAGCGTGCCCGGGCCAGCGCGTTGCGGCTGCAGCTGGACCGCATCCCGCTCTATCAGGTGCATCAGCCCAACCCGGTGGTGCCGGATTCGGTGATCATGCCCGGCATGCGCGATCTGCTCGACAGCGGGCTGATTGGCGCGGCGGGGGTGTCGAACTACTCCCTGGCCCGCTGGCGCAAGGCCGATGCCGCGCTGGGCCGCCCGGTCATCAGCAATCAGGTCCACTTCTCCCTCGCTCATCCCGACGCGCTCGACGATCTGGTGCCGTTCGCCGAGCGGGAGAACCGGATCGTCATCGCCTACAGCCCGCTGGCGCAGGGTCTGCTGGGCGGCAAGTACGGCGAGCACAACCGTCCGGGCGGCGTGCGCTCGGTCAATCCGCTCTTCGCGCCCGAGAACCTGCGCCGCATCGAGCCGCTGCTGCAGATCCTGCGCGACGTGGCCGCCGACCTCGGTGCGGAGCCCGCGCAGGTGGCGCTGGCGTGGCTGATCGCGCTGCCCGGCGTCGTCGCGATCCCGGGGGCGTCGAGCGTCTCCCAACTCGAGTTCAACGTCGCGGCGGCAGACCTCGAACTGTCGGCCCAGGCGCGCGACGCGCTCACCGCCGCCGCGCGCGCGTTCCGCCCTGTTCCGCCGGCCCGCATCGTCACCGACCTCATCAAGAAGAAGCTCGGGCTCTAGGCTGGCACGGTGAGTCTTCTGCTCGGCCCGGTGCTGCGCCACGTCGGTGACACGACCGCAACGGTCTGGGTGCAGACCGACACCTCCGCAGACGTGGAGGTGCTGGGGTGCCGCACCCGCACGTTCGAGGTGCAGGGCTGCCACTACGCCCTGGTCCCGGTCAGCGGGCTGACCCCGGATTCGACGATCCCCTACGAAGTCCACGTCGACGGCATCCGGTGCTGGCCGGAGGCCGACACCCCGTTTCCGCCGAGCGTGATCCGAACCCGGGGCCCGGCCACCGCCGACCGCCTGAAGGTGATCTTCGGATCGTGCCGCTACCCCAAGACCGGCGACGCGAAGCTCGACGAGAAGCTCGGCCTCGACGCACTCGACTGCTACGCGACCCGGCTGACGTCGTCGCCGGTCGACGAATGGCCCGACGCCCTGCTGTTGCTCGGTGACCAGGTCTACGCCGACGAGCTGACCCCCGAGGCGCGGCGCCATCTCGCGGGCCGGCGGTCGTCGCGGCGCTCGGCGAACCGCCGCCCACCCGACGAGGTGGTGTCGTTCTCCGAATACGAGGGCCTCTACCGGCACACCTGGGGAGATCCGGAGATCCGCTGGATCCTGTCCACGCTGCCGACCGCGATGATCTTCGACGACCACGACATCCGCGACGACTGGAACACCTCGGCGACATGGCGGGCCGACATCAACGCCGAGCCGTGGTGGCGGGACCGTATCCGCGCCGGCCTGGGCTCGTACTGGGTGTATCAGCACCTGGGCAATCTCAGCCCGAGCGAGCTGGAGGCCGACCCCGACTACCAGAAGGTGCTCGCCGCCGACGGCGACTGCTGGTCGCTGGTGGCCGATCTGGCCGAACGCGCCGACAGCGAGGTCGACGGAGAGAAGGGGCTGCGCTTCAGTTTCCGGTGGGACCTCGGCCGCAGCCGGCTGATCATGGTCGACTCACGCAATTCCCGGATCCTCGACGGCGGCGAGCGGAAGATGCTGGGCGACCGCGAGTTCGCGTGGGTGGAGCATCAGGTCGCCGACGACCTCGACACCATCGACCACCTGATCATCGGATCGTCGCTGCCGTGGCTGCTGCCGCCGGCACTCGGCGATCTGCAGACGATCAACGAGATCGCCGCCGGCCGCACCGGCCTACGCGGGCAGCTCGGCGAGAAGATCCGTCAGACCGCCGATCTCGAGCACTGGCCGGCGTTCCTGGCGTCGTTCCTGAGGCTCAGCCGCATGATCGCCGACGCGGCGACCGCGTCACCGGACGGACCGGCGACGATCTCCGTGCTGTCCGGCGACGTCCACCACAGCTACGCCGCCCGCGCCGATTTCGGCGTCCCGACGGAAACCCGTGTGCATCAACTGGTCTGCTCGCCGGTGCACAACTACGTGCCGGCGTTCGTCAAGCCCGCGTTCAAATTGGGGTGGTCGGCGCCGGCGGCCCGGCTCACCCGGCGTTGGGCGCGCCGGGCGGGCTCACCGGAGCTGCCGGTGTCGTGGCGCAACCTCAGCGGTCCGCTGTTCGGCAACACGATCGCCTCGCTGAACGCCAAGGGCCGCAGCGCCGAGGTGGTGTTCGAGCAGCCCACCGACGACGGAGAGCTGACCGAGGTGGCCACCATCGGGCTCAGTGCACCCCTTCCATCTGCCGGCTGATCCACGGGGAGATGAAGAACACCACCACACCGGCGGCCACGGCGACCACGCCCAGGATGCCGAAGTAGGCGAACTCGCGCGACGGGTCGTAGTAGCCCGCGAGCACGCCCGACATCGCGGTGCCGAGGCCGACCGAGAAGAAGTACAGCGCCATCATCTGCGCGCGGAACGCTTCGGGGGCCAGCTTGGTGGTCACCGACAGACCGATGGGTGAAAGCAGCAGTTCGGACACCGCGAACACGGCCATGATCGCCATCACCAGCAGAGCCGGTGTCGCACGGCCCGTCGTGCCCGCCAGCGGCACGAAGCACAGGAACGCCAGACCCATGCCGATCACGCCGTAGGCGAACTTGCGGGGTGTGGTGGGTGCCCGGTTGCCGAGCCGGGTCCACAGCAGCGCGAACAGCGGCGAGAGCACGATGATCCAGACGGGTTCGATGGAGCCGATCCAGCTCGACGGCGCGGTCCAGCCGAAGATCGACCAGTTCATCCGCTCGTCGGAGTAGACGGCCAGCACCGTGAAGATCTGCTGGAACAGCGACCAGAACACGGCGTTGGCGATGAACAGCGGGATGAACGCGCGGACCCGCACTCGCTCCTCGCTGGTGACGTGCCGGCTGCGCAGCAGCACCGCAAAGTACAGCACCGACGCGACGATGATGACGCCGGTGGTCACCTGCGACAGGTTGGCCAGGGTGACGAGCTTCAACGCGATCGCGGCGCCGATCACCACCAGTCCGGCCACCATGACACCGACGGTCTTTCCGATCGCGTTGCGCGGCAACGGGTTCGGCACGTCGCGGCCGTGCTCGCCGAGATTGCGCCGGAACGCCACGTACTGGGCGAGGCCGAGCGCCATCCCGATGGCCGCCGCGCCGAATCCGTAGTGGAACCCGACGTGCGTCTGCAGCAGTCCGGTGATCAACGGACCGATGAATGCGCCCAAGTTGATGCCCAGGTAGAACAGCGTGAATCCGCCGTCCGCGCGCGCGTCGCCCTTGTCGTAGAGGGTGCCCAGCAGCGACGACGCGTTGGCCTTCAACGCGCCCGATCCCAGTGCCACGCACACCAGTCCGACGCCGACGCCGGTCAGTCCGGGCAGGATCGCCAGCGCAATGTGGCCGATCATCACCACCACGCCGCCGTAGAACACCGTGCGCTCCATGCCCAGCAACCGGTCGGCCACCCAGCCGCCCAGCACGGTGGACAGGTACACCAATCCGCCGTAGGCGCCGACGATTCCGGTGGCCGTGCTCTGCGGCAGTCCCAGCCCGCCGTCGGTGACCGAGTAGTACAGGTAGTAGGCCAGGATCGTGAGCATCCCGTAGAAGGAGAATCGTTCCCACAACTCGACGCCGAACAGGTTGGTCAGTCCGATCGGGTGCCCGAAGAACGTGCGCTGGCGCTGATGGTCTCGGATGGTCATGGGACCACCCTGCTCCTCTTCGTCGCCGACCGGAACAGGGGGTCGCACAATTTCGGCCTACACTCGGCGGCATGCCGGTACCGGACAAGCCCCGACCAGGACAGGAGTCGGTGTGGGACTATCCCCGTCCCCCGCTACTCGAGGAGTTCGCCGGATCGATCACCGTGGAACTGGGCGGTGAGGTGATCGCGTCCACCGACCGCGCCTGGCGGGTCCTCGAGACCAGCCATCCGCCCACGTACTACCTGCCGGCCGAATCCTTCGGTGACGGCGTGCTGCGCGCCGCCGACGGTGCGTCCTGGTGCGAATGGAAGGGCCAGGCAAGCTATTTCGATCTCGTGACGCCGACGGTCGTCGCACCGCGGGCCGCATGGACATACCGGTCCCCGACGCGCGGGTTCACCGCGATCGCCAGCGCGGTCGCCGTGATGGCCGCCGCCGTGGACCGGTGCACCGTCAACGGGGAGACCGTCGTGCCGCAACCCGGCGGGTTCTACGGCGGCTGGATCACCAGCTGGATCGCCGGACCCTTCAAAGGGGTGCCCGGCTCGATGGGGTGGTGAGCCGCGCTCAGCAGCCGAGGTGGAGAGCGGCGGCGCTGACGATGTCGTTGCCGGTGGCCAGGGCGAGGCCCATCTCCCGGTACAGGGTCTGGACGGCGACGGGCGCGGGCTGCCCGGCGTCGAGGATCGCGCACGAGATGGAGCCGGCGTTCAGCAGCTGCTCGCGGGTCAGCGACGTGTACACCGGTTCCAGCCCGCTGAGATAGGCGGCGGTGTCCGCCCCGGCGGGCGCCGCCAGCGTCAGCAGCGCGGTCGCGGCGGTCGCCCCGCACAGACCCATGCGCGTCATCACCGATCGGTTCACCTGCAGCCCCCTGTCGTCGCTCCACATCCTAGGACGCCCGGCGGGCGCCTGGATGACGAACGGGCGCTTCAGCAGTCGCCCAACCAGCCGTACTGGCGTCCGCAGTCGGCGCATTCGACGTCGAGGAACCAGCGACTGACCCGGTCGGATCCCGCTGACCAGGTGGGCTGCGACGAGACGACCGGGGAGGTGCGGCCGCACTGACCACAGTTGGCCTCGTTCGGAGCGCTCACCCCTCGAACGTAACCGTGATCGAGGCCCTTGGCCAGCATGCCCACCTACCGGGGCGGATCGCCCCGCCACGCGAAACTGTTCACGTATTTGCCCATGTCGAGGGCGAGCTGCACGTTGGCGCCCGAGGGCTTGCCGGGGCCGAAGTCGGGCCCGAACTGGCGGTAGGGGCCCACGACCGAGGCCACCAGTGCCAGATCGTTCTTGACCGCCGCCATGACGATCACGCGCATCCGGGCGTAGCTGTTCGTGGCGCCCTGCGGGTAGTAGTCGATGGCCTCGCCGTACCCCGGCTGGTAGCCGACCATCGCGTTGGGGATCTCGTAGGCCACCCGCGGGTCTGGCACGTGCGCGCGCACGAGGTCGGCGGCGACCTGGCGCGCGTCCCTGCCGCCGGCGGGTTCGCTGAACAGCCGCATCGTCCCGCCGTCACCGCCGGTGAACTCCGCGATGACCCCGTCGCCCTCAGTGGTGATCCGGTACGCCGAGTTGGACGCGGGATAGGACACCGAGAAGGAGCCGTCGGGGGCCGCGAAACGCGGATTGATGGCGACGGGCGTGCCGGTGGGGGGCCGTCCGCAGTCTGGCGGGCACACGTAACGCACCGGCGCCGGGGTGACCTTCGCCGAGATCGCGGCGAGGACACCGCCCACGACGATGACGGGAATCAGCCAGAGCAACAACACTTTCCGGTGCGACGCACGCCGGATGGCCGTCGCCTCGTACCGCTTCCCGGTGACCGCATAGCCGGGAAAGAACGTGGTGGTGGTCATGGTTGGTCGCCGTCGGTGTCGACCGGTTGCGGGCGCGCGGTGCGCCGCAACGCGCGCGACGACCGCGACGACGCCCGTGCCGCCACCCCGCACGCCGGGCAGAACGCCATGTCGGGTACCACGTGCCCGCAGTTCTGGCAGAGCACCGGTTCCTCGGCGGCGATCTCGTCGTGCGCCTCGTGCAGCAGCGCCAGGTGCAGGCTGATCCGCAGCAGCAGCACGGCCACCACCGCCACGGCCGTGTAGAGCGCCAGCATCAGCCACTGGTGCGAGCGGGAGATGTCGACCAGTCCGAGCGCGATGCTCAGCAGCAGGATCGCCACCGCGAAGAACACCAGAAGCGCACGCACGACGCCGGGATGCTGGTCCTTCTTGGTGTCCGGACGCACGAACCACAGCGCGGCGCCGATCAATCCACCCGACGCTGCGGAGATGAGCGGCACCGCGACGCCGCGGATCCCGGCCTCGACGAGATAGAAGCTCAACGGCGCGGTGCTGACGAGCCCGGTGTCGAGTTGGGGTACGAGCCGGGTCATCATCGCCGCCGCGGTGAACGTCAGCGCGCCGAGCGCACCGATCATGAAGCCTTCCAGAGACTCTCGCGTCGGCGGACCGATCAGCCGGATGACGACGACGGGAGTCAGCATGAGCACCGCGCCGCCCAACGGGATCGCGACACCCTCCATCACCATCTGCTGTCCGGTCATCCCGACGCCGAGCGCGAAACCGGAGGACCGGTCGAAGGCGTTGCTGCTCAGCAGTGCGAAGCCGACGCCGAGGCCGATCCCCAGCACCGCGGTCAACGCCAACACCCGGGGCGGCAGATCCCGGAAGGCGTCGGCCTCCCGCAGATAGATGAGGAACAGCGTGGGCAGCCCGAGGACGCCGACGGCGATCAGCGCCGCGGGCATCCGCAGCAGCGCGAACGCCACCAGTGACACCAGCATCGCGCCCAGCGCCACGCGGAACGCGCCACGGTGGTTCAGTTGCGGGAACAGCGAACTGACTAGTGACGGCGACAGCAGGCTCTCGCCCGGTGCTGCCCCGAAGTTGCGGATCCGCAACCAGTCCGGGCCTTCGAACTTGCGGGGAGTCAGGTGGCACCCGCACAGGCCGCAGAAGTCGCCGGCGGGCACGTCGACGCGACAGATCCGACACTCGGTGACGGGTGGTTGTTCGGCGGAGGTCATGAGGTCTCCTGTTGCAGGTCCGCGATGTCACGGACCAGGTTGCCGACCCGGGGGGTGCCCAGGCCCGTGACGAGGTCGTAGCCCGGCGCGGCATTGTCGACGGCGTTGCCGCCCAGCGTCACATCGCGGAACGCCGGCAGCCGCGCCCCGGCAGCGATGCGGTAGAGCATCGGGTTGAGGTCTCCGAGGCGCCGTCCGCCGGTGGAGAGCAGGTAGTCGTTCATCACCGCGGCGAAGCCGGCCCAGATCGGCGCGGCCTGGGACGTGCCGCCGCCGATGGTCGGCTGGCCGTCGAGGATGAAGCTCACGCCGGTGAAGGGATCCGCGACCGCCGCCACGTCGGGGGTGAGCCGCCGTCCGGTGGTGCGGTCCGCGGCGACGTTGCCTGCGGCGGCGCCCTGCCAGTTCGGCAGATCGAACAACTCCGACACGCCTCCGCTGGTACCCAGCGACAACGGGATGTCATACCAGGTCTGCTCACCCAGCCAGCCGCCGCGCGCATCGGTCGACAGGGTCGTTCCGCCCACGTTCACCATCTCCGGAAGGGAGGCAACAGAATTCAGCCCGACATTGTCGGCCGCCGGCGCCGACGACCAGTCGTCGCCGCTCTTGCATTCCAGTCCGGCGAGGTCGCCGTTGGCCATGAACGCCGTCGTGCCGCGGCCTGCCGCGGCAGCCAGCGCCGACCGCGCGGGTGCGAGATCGGTTGCGGTGAGCAGCTTGTCGCACCCCCAGCTGATGGAGAAGCTCCACACCGCGCCGGGGAATTGCCGGTCGACGTCCTCCATCATCTGGCCGATCTTGACGTAGGCGCCGTCACCCTCGACTGTCGGACGCGCGTTGACCACCACCTTGCGCGCATCGGGGGCGATGGCATGCACGATCGACAGGTCCATCGTCGTCTCCGCGCTCGATTCACCGGGCGATCCGCCGATCACGGTCGGGGTGAACCGCGGGAGTGCGTACCGGGACGCGAACGTGTCGAGGTCGGACTGCTCGAAGCCGCCGAACGCGAAGATCGCGATCGTCTGCCCTTTGCCGGTGTATCCGTCGCCGAACAGCCCGTCGGCTTCGTAGGTGGTGCGCAGCGCGTCGGGGGCCAGCCCGAACTCGGGCACGTCGAGCGGCAATTGCCGCGGCTGCGACGTCCGGTACGGCGTGTAGCCCAGGATCCGGCCGATGCCGCTGACCTCACCGGTCAGTGCGTCGGGAATCGCGGGCTGGCGCCGCGACGCGTAGAACACCCGACCGTGCCGCTCGCGGAAGTCGTGCACGTCGACGCCGAAGGCACGCCCCACCTTCTGAGCGCCGCCCTCGACGACGGCCCAGTGCTGTCCCGGGCGCCACCGCACGGCCAGGGACCGGCTGCCGGCCCAGCTCTGCAGCGTGTGCGGCGGACCGGCGTCGCGCAGCTCGACGATGAGTTGTGCAGTGCGGTCGTGCGACGGCCCGAGATCGACCGAATGCGCCAGCAGCGCGGCATACGGCCCGCCGATCACTTCGCCGGGACCGCCGCGCAGGGACGTGGGCGCCGGCCCGACACTGGCGGTGAGCAACACGAGGACGCTCACCACCAGTGCCGTCAGACCGGCGTACCTGTCAGTGACGATGGCTCACCACGGTCACTGTGGCGCGCGGGGCGCCCCCGGGTTCCTGCCGTTGTCTCCCGCATTGGGCGGAATCGAGGTGAACGGGTTGCCACCGGCGGTCCGGGGGGCGTTCTCCGTCGGCGCGGCCGGCGGGGGCGGCGGCGGTGCCGCCGGCGTGGTGGCGGTGGTGGTCGTGGTCGTCGTTGTCGTGGTGGTGGAGGTCTCCGGGGCGTTGCTCTCGTTCGAGCTACACCCCACAGCCAGCCACGCCATCGCCGAGAGGGCGATACCGCCGGCAACCAGCGACAGGCGACTGGTCGGTGATCTCATACTTGTTCCCCATCTGTTCGTCGAGCCGCGAGCATCCCCAGTTTTCCCGGGTAGCGACTAGATCTTGACATTCTGCCGTCGTCTCGACCAGCGCAAGCGACTATCTTGCCCTGGTTCTGGCGGTCGGCGCTCCGTTAAACGCCGACGACCGGGAGAAATATGCCGTGGCGTCACGTCATGGAGTGTCCGCGCAGACGCCCGGCGTTACGGTCGTTCGGCGATTCGCCATCGGGGCGCTCGCCGGTGACCTATACAGAGGCCATGACAGGGGCGTCGTGCATCGGTCGCGTCGGGGGTCTCGCGGTGGCCCTGGGGATCGGCCTGGCGGTGAGCAGCGGTCTGGCAGTGGCCTCCGCGGACACCGGATCCGACACCGCGGCTGTGTCCGGCCCGGCATCGGAGACGCCGAGCAGCGCCGCGACCCGCACCCGCGAACGCAGAACCGAGCGGCCCCTCGTCCGTACCGGCAAGCGCAGCCGCCCCGACGCCGCGACCGGACGCCGGGACCGCGTGCGCCTCGACGACGACCCCGCCGGCGAAGCGCCGGAGCCGCCCGCCCGACGCACCCCGAAGCGACCGGAGTGGGCCGCCCCCGGCGCCTGGCTGACGGCCGCAGCCGCCCGTCGCGAGCTCGCGACCGAGCCCAGACCGGAGGCGCCTGCTCGCGCGCACACCGCGGCGGCGACCCAGGCGGAGATCGCCGAGGCGCCGCCGCCCCGGCGTGGCCGCCCCGCCGATCTCCCCACGGTGGTCGACGCCGTGGTGTTCACCCCCATCCACACCCTCGTGCAGGCGTGGATCACCGGCGACGTCGGGCTCGTCGTCGACACCTACATCAACAGGGTGTTCGGCTCGTACGTGATCGGCAACGGAACGGCGGGCACCGCCGACCACCCGGACGGCGGTGACGCGGGCTGGCTGCTCGGCGACGGTGGTGACGGATGGAACAGCACCGCGGCCGGCGTCTCCGGCGGGAAGGGCGGCTCGGCAGGGGCCTTCGGCGTCGGAGGGCGCGGCGGCGCGGGCGGTCCCGGCGCGGACGGCGGCGCCGGCGGGGCCGGCGGCACCGTGATGGGCGCCGGCGGCGCCGGCGGACGCGGCGGCCAGGGCAGCGAGTTGCTCGCCGGCGGCGCGGGTGGAGCGGGTGGCGCCGGACGCGGCGCGCTGTTGGGCATCGGCGGGGTCGGCGGCGACGGCGGTGACGGTGTGCGGGGTGGCCGCGGCGGCACCGGCGGCAACGGCTCGGCGTCTCTGGGCAGCGGTGGCCGGGGCGGATCCGGCGGCGCCGGTGCGGGATTGGCCGCCCTCGGTGGCGCGGGCGGCACGGCGGGCCGCCTGGGCGGCCACGGCGCAGTCGGCAGCTCCGGGGCAGTCGTCGGCGCCCCCGCGGGCCCGGTGCGCGGTACCCTACCCCCGCTGGCCACCTCCGGCACCTGGGTGACCAACGGCGCCGGCCAGGTCGTTCTGCTGCACGGCCTCAACGAGGTGTACAAGATCGCCCCGTACACGCCGGCGGCCAGCGGGTTCGGTGACGACGACGCCGCGTTCCTGGCGGCCAACGGGTTCAATGTCGTTCGGCTGGGCATCATCTGGGGCGCCATCGAGCCCGAACCGGGCGTCTTCGATTCCGACTACCTCGACTCGATCGAGCAGACGGTGCAGACGCTGGCCGCGCACGGGATCCACACGGTGCTCGACATGCATCAGGACAACTACAGCGAGGCCTTCCAGGGCGAGGGCGCTCCCGACTGGGCGACCCAGGACGGCGGACTGCCCAATCCGAGCAACGGCTTCCCGGGCAACTACTTTACGAACCCGGCCCAGTGGAACGCCTGGGATATGTTCTGGGACAACGCGTCCGCGCCCGACGGGTTGGGACTGTCGGATCACTTCGCGTTGACGTGGCAGCAGGTCGCGTCCCGGTTCAGCGGCAACACCGACATCATCGGGTACGAGATCATCAACGAGCCATGGCCCGGAAGCCAGTGGCTGCGCGCCGCCCTCGGCAACGACTTCTTCGGCCGCCAGCAGTTGACCCCGTTGTACAACCAGGTGATCGCCGCCATCCGATCGGCCGACCCGACCACCACGGTGTACATCGAACCGCCGAACCCGGGCGTCTCGGAGATCCCGATGGTGCTGTCGCTGCACGTCAGCCTCGGCCCCGTGGACGACCCCGACACCGTGCTGTCCTATCACGGCTACTGCGGCGGGCTCACTCCGATCTGCGGGTTCATCGCCGACCGGATGGGGACCGCGGCGAAGCGTTACGCCGCGCGGCACGACATGCCGGCGATGTTGACCGAGTTCGGCGCCACGGACGACCTGACGATCCTGGCCCGGGAGATGTCCGGTGCGCAGGACAGGCTGCTCGGCTGGATCGAGTGGGCGTACAGCGGTGTCGGCGACGTGACCGGCTCCCCCGACATCGAGTGGCTGGTGCGCGATCCGGGGAAGGCCCCGGTGGGCGACAACGTCGACGCCGCGAAACTCGCGCTGCTGGCGCAGCCCTACCCACAGCTCGTCTCCGGCATTCCGCAGTCGTGGTCGTTCACCGACGGCACGATGCGACTGCGCTACAGCACCCGGAAGGCCGACGGCACAGGTGATTTCGCGCCCGGCTCGCAAACGGTGATCTCGGTGCCCGAGATCGCTTTCCCTGCAGGCTATTCCGTGGCCGTGACGGGCGGACATGTGGTGTCCGTTCCCGGGGCGCCCGTACTGCTGGTGGCCTCGGATGCGGGAGCGAAGACCGTCGAGGTCGTCGTGACCGGGGTCGCCGCCCGCACCCCTGCGGGCACGGGCGGCGACGCGATCGGTTGATCTCTTAGAGCTGACCCAGGATCTGGTTCAGCAGGTTGACGATGTTCTGCAGGATTCCGCTCAGGACCCCTTCAGGACCGGCGAGCGCGCAGAGCAGCTGTCCCAGCAGACCGTCGGCCGGGATCGCCGTGATCTCCAGGTGCACCTGGTTCAGCTGCACCCGCAGGCCCAGCAGGTTCAGATCCAGCGGCCCCAGCACCAGGTCGAGCACCGAGCAGCTGGCCTGCTGGCTGGCGAACTGGACGCCACCCTGGCCGGGCGTGGACGACGAGGGCTGCGCCTGGGCGGCCGGCGGGAAGTTGATCGCGGAGACGGGCATCGCGAAGGTCGAGATGTTGACGTCCTGCGCGGCGCCGGGCGCACCCGCGGGTTGACCGCCACCGGGCTTGACCAGCTTGCCGATCAGCTGACCGGTCAGAGCCACCCCGGTGTTCGACGAGGTGGCGCCGTTCTCATCGGATGCCGCCGCGCCGTCCTGCTTGGTGACCTCTTTCGCGGCGGTCGCCACGAACTGACCGTTGAACTTCACGCCGTCCGGACCGGTGCCCTGCACCTGAACGACGTTCTTCTTGCCCACGCCGGGTGGTTGGGCGGATGCGGTGCTGCCGGTGACCAGACCGACCAACGCGATCATCGCGACGCTGACTGCCAGGGCAAGCAGTCGGGTTAAGCGAGACGTCATGGATGTGCTCCTTGTTCGTGATGCAGGAAAGCAGCGATCCGGCCCCCGACATATCGGCCAGCGCGTCAACCCGGGAGGACAGGATCCGCCTGCCTGACGTCACGGACGTCACTGCTCCCCGGGGGTTCGATAGCCCCGGGCACAGGTACTCAAACCGCTTGCGAGCGAATTATTTTCGATTCAGCACGTGGCGCAGCGTCGGACACGACTCGTCACCTTCGCCCACATGGGTGTCCCAGACCTGGGACACCCTGCCTGGTCGTGGCAAACAGGGATGAGTCGGGTGGACAGGCTAAGTAACTGATCTTACGGCGGCGGTAATTTTGGTCTTTGCATCTGCAAGTACTTTCCCGGCGGCCGAATTCTGACTGAACAATCGGTAGAGAGCAGCGCGAGAGACGGTGCGAGGTCGCCCGATTCATGGGCTCCCTCGTGGAACACTGTCTCCACGGCGGAAGGATGTGCGCATGTCACAGGGGACGTTGAGAAGGGCTGTCCGTACGGTCACGGCGGTCGGTGTCGCCTGCGTAATGGGCCTGGTCCTGGTGACCGGCGCCGAAAACGCCGTCGCCCAGCCCGCCCCCGGCCCGGCGGCGGGACAGGACCCCACCCCGTTCGTCGGCGCGGCGCCCTTCGGTCCACCGAAGGTGTCTCCCGTCGACGGTTCCACCGTCGGCGTCGGCCAGCCGATCATCATCGATTTCCCCGGTCTCGTCGACAACTCCGTGACCGCCGAGGGCGCCATCCACGTGTCGTCGGTTCCGCCGGTGCCCGGCAAGTTCTACTGGATGACGCCCACGCAGCTGCGGTGGCGCCCGCTGGAGTTCTGGCCCGCACACACCACGGTGACCGTCGACGCCGGCGGGGCGGTGTCGCGCTTCCAGACCGGCGACAGCCTCATCGCCACCGCAGACGACACGACCCACCAGCTGACCGTCACCCGCAACGGGGTCGTCGAGAAGACGATTCCGATGTCGATGGGCATGGCCGCCGGCGGCCACCAGACGCCGAACGGCACCTACTACGTCCAGGAGAAAATGCCCTCGGTGGTCATGGACTCGTCGACCTACGGCGTCCCGGTCGATTCGACCTACGGATACAAGACCACGGTCGAGTTGGCGGTCCGTTTCGACGACAGCGGCGACTTCGTCCACAGCGCTCCGTGGTCGGTCGCCGACCAGGGCAAGCGCGACGTCAGCCACGGCTGCATCAACATCAGCCCGGCCAACGCGCAGTGGTTCTACGACAACTTCGGCGCCGGCGACCCCATCGTGGTGAAGAACTCCGGTGGTGGCACGTACTCCCGGCACGACGGCTCCAACGACTGGCAGCTGTAGCACCGCATGAACGTCGAGGCCATCCTGCAGACGATCCCGCCGATCGCTGTGTACCTCGTCGTGGGCGCCGTCATCGGGATCGAGAGCCTCGGGATCCCCCTGCCCGGCGAGATCGCTCTGGTCAGCGCGGCGCTGCTGTCCTCGCGCCACACCCTCGACATCAGCCCGGTGGCCGTCGCGGCGGCGGCCGCCGTCGGCGCCATCGTCGGCGACACGATCGGATACTCGATCGGGCGACGATTCGGGATGTCGCTGTTCGAACGGCTCGGCAACCGCTTCCCGAAACACTTCGGGACCGGGCACGTCGCACTCGCCAAGGCCCTGTTCGAACGGTGGGGCGTCTGGGCGGTGTTCTTCGGCCGGTTCATCGCGCTGCTGCGCATCTTCGCGGGCCCGCTGGCCGGCGCCATGCGGATGCGCTACCCGAGATTTCTCGCCGCCAACGCCAGCGGTGCGGTGGTGTGGGCAGGCGGCACCACCGCCGTCATCTACTACGCGGGCATGGCCGCCGAGCGGTGGCTTTCTCGGTTCTCCTGGATCGCGCTCGTCGCGGCGATCGTCATCGGCATCGGCATCACACTGCTGATGCGCGAACAGACCTCACGTCTGATCGCGCAGCTGGAAGCCGAGAACGACTGGGAGACACTGCGAGGCCACTAGCCGCGCGGCGCGCTGCCACGGAGAACCGCAAGGCGTTGCCGGTATTCGGCCTCGTCGATGTCGCCGCGTGCGAAGCGGGCGGCCAGCACCTGTTCCGCCGATTCGGCGTGAGGCGGTGCCTCGCGCACGGCTCGGCTCTGGGCACCGCCCGTTCCGGCGCGGATGAGGGCGACGATCGCGACGATGACAAGCGCCCAGAAGAGCACCATGCCGACCGCCATCCCGGTGTAGCCCCAACCGCTCATGTCGTGGTCCGGCCAGAACATCATGGCGGCCTCCTTCGATCCTCCGTCTCAGGCTGCGCCCGACCGGCCACACGTTCGGTGTTGGTTCTGTGAAGATTCGCTCAAAATCGGACCGCGGCGGGGCAGCACGGCACGATGAAGTGATGGATGCTGACCCGGGTTATCGCGCCCTGGTGGTCGACGACGAGGAACCGCTGGCCGAGGTGGTCGCCAGCTACCTGCACCGCGAACACTTCGAAGTCACGGTGTGTCATACCGGGGTAGATGCCCTGAGCGCGGCCCGGCAGGTCGATCCCGACGTCGTGGTGCTCGACCTGGGCTTGCCCGGGATCGACGGCCTGGAGGTGTGCCGGCAACTGCGGACGTTCTCCGATGCCTACGTGGTGATGCTGACCGCACGCGACACCGAGGTGGACACCATCGTGGGACTGTCGGTGGGAGCCGACGACTATGTGACCAAACCGTTCAGCCCTCGCGAGTTGGTCGCCCGGATACGGGCCATGCTGCGCCGTCCTCGCGTCGGGGCGCCCGTCACGTCGGGCCGAGCGGCTGTCGGACTCGAAGCGCCGCCTCGGGTGTTCGGCCCGCTGTCGATCGACCCGGCGAGCCGCGAGGTCCTGCTCGACGACGAGCCGGTGCCGTTGACGCGCACCGAGTTCGACATCTTGGCTGCCTTGTCGTCGCGGCCGGGGGTCGTGTGGAGCCGCCGCCAACTGATCGATGCGGTGTGGGGCGAACCCTGGGTGGGCAACGACCACCTCGTCGACGTCCACGTCGGACACCTTCGACGCAAGCTGCGCGACAACCCCGGCGATCCCCGCTTCGTCCTGACCGTGCGCGGCGTGGGCTATCGGATGGGAACGGGACAGTGAACGTACTCAAGGGATTCGGGATGCGTCGCCGCCTGCTGCTCGCGCAGACGCTGGTGCTCGTCGCCGGCGGGGTGACCACATGGGTGGTGGCGTCGCTGGTGGGGCCTCCCCTGTTCCGGGAACACCTTCACCAGGCCGGGGTCGCCCACGACTCGAACGAGCAGTACCACGCCGAGCAGGCCTACCAGCACGCCACCGCCCTGTCCATCGCGGTTGCGATCACCGTGGCCGCCCTCACCGCCCTCGTCGTCACCGTCTTTCTGAGTCGGCGACTGCAAGGCTCCATCGCCGAGGTGTCGGCTGCCGCATCGGAGATCGCCGAGGGCCGCTACGACGTGCGTGTGGCCTCACCGGGACTCGGCGACGAATTCGATGACCTCGCAGACGCTTTCAACAAGATGGCCGAACGGTTGCAGTCGGTGGAGTCAACGCGCCGTCAGCTCTTCGGTGACCTCGCCCACGAGATCCGCACCCCGGTGGCGGTATTGGAGGCTTACCTCGAGGCGGTGGAGGACGGCGTGAAGACGCTGGACCCACCGACGATCGCGGTGCTGCGCGAGCAGACCGGTCGCCTGGTGCGGTTCTCGGCCGATGCCGCCGCCCTCGCCCAAGCAGAGGAAGCGCACGCAACGATCGCGCCGACGTGGGTCGAGGCCGATGGCATCGCGAGAACGGCCGCCGCGGCGATGGCCGACCGCTACACCGGCAAGAATGTCGCACTGAATGTGCAGGCGGACAAGGTCACTCGACTCTGGGCGGACGGCCAACGCCTGGCCCAGGTCGCCGGCAATCTGTTGGACAACGCGCTCCGACACACGCCTGCGGGAGGACACGTCACCCTCAGCGTCTCCCACGTTGCGGACGAGGTGGTGCTCAGTGTCACCGATGACGGGGACGGCATCCCGGCCGAGCGACTCTCGCATGTCTTCGAGCGCTTCTATCGCGCGGACTTCGCCCGGGACCGCGGGCGGGGAGGCTCGGGCATCGGGTTGGCGATCGTGAAAGCGCTCACCGAAGCCCACGGCGGCCACGTCGGCGTCACCAGTCGTGGCCCCGGTTACGGCAGCACCTTCACCGCGGCGTTCCCGGTCGTCGCCCCCGCCACGCGGGACAGCGGTCAGCGCGCCGGCGCTGACGTCAGTGCATGACCGGCGCGCTGCAGCCCTGCCCCTCGAGCGTCCTACAGGGAGCTCAGGATCTGGTTCATGGTGTCGATCTCCTTCTGCTGACTCGTCGCAATCGACTTGGCGAGAGCAACGGCGTCCGGTGACTGACCGTTCTTGATCTCGTTCTGCGCCATCGTGATCGCACCCCGATGGTGCTCGATCATCTGAGTGAGGAACAGCTTGCTGGCCTCGACGCCCTGGGCGTTCTGCAGGGCCTGCATGTCGGCCGGCGACATCATCCCCTCCATGCCCGCCATGTCACCCATGCCCGGCATGTCGTCCATTCCGGGCATAGCGGTGTCGGAGCCGTGCATGCCGCCGTGATCCGATGGCGGAGCGCCAGGGGAACCGCTCGTACCCGGCATACCGGGCGTCCCGCTCATCTGCATCCCCCACTGCTGCAGCCACCCCTCCATCTGCGCGATCTCGGGACCCTGCGCGGCCTTGATCTGGTTGGCGAGGTCAACCACCCGGGGATCGATGCCCTGCTTTGCCAGGATCATGTCGCTCATCTCGACGGCTTGCTGGTGGTGCGGAATCATCATGCGCGCGAACATCATGTCGGCCTGGTTGTGCGGGGCCGCCGGTGCAGCGGACGAACTTTGGGCCGGCGCCGCCGATGCCGTCGACGTCGATGACGACGACTGCTCGGTCGCCGAGTTGCTACACGCGCCGATGGTGGCCATTGCGGCCAGCGCGGCCACCCCGGTGACGACCGTCCTCGTCCTCTTCACATCGTGCCCTTTCCTCGGTGGGTGTCATGCCTTCGCCACCCAGCCTTCCGAGGTTCGGTAGGGATGCCCTAGTCGTTGTGTGAAGATTCGCTCAAGAACAGCAGGGCGAGACGTCAGTCAGTCGTGGTGGTCGTGCTGGTGGCCGTCAGCTTCCGGCGCGGGTGACGCTGCCGGCGCGGCCGGCGGCACCGCTCTGACCGCTACCGGCGCAGCAGGCTCCTCCTGGTGGTGGCCGCCGACAGGAGTGTCTGGCGTCGGGCCGTGCACGGCTCCGGCCTCGGCGTCGGCGCCATGGTGGTGGTCGTGGCCCTGGAGCCCCGACGCGAGGCCGACGGCGACCGCGCCCGCCATGATCGTCGTGGCGCCCAGCAGCACCAGAGACCGTCCGACGGCGGGCACCTCGTCGGCCCGGCAGCGCCGGTACAGGGCCCACGCCGCACCCATGACGACGTAGCACTGCAGCAGCAGGACGCAGATGCCGGCCGCCTCGACGGCCTCGGGCTCACCGGCATAGGGACCGAACGGGGCTCCGGCGGTGCGCGACATCACCCACAGAGCGGCCGACCCGAGGTTGGCCGCCACCCCAACCACCAACAGCAGGGTGTTCGCACGCCACCACGCCAGCAGTGCCCAGAGAAGCTGGAAGGCAGCGATCGAGGCGAAGAACACCCCAGAGGGCAGCCAGTCGTTCCAGTGCGCCGGGGTGACGGCGACGTGGATGACCGCCGCGCCGAGGGAGGCCACCGCTGCACACCGAGCGGCGAGCCGGCTGTCGGTCCTGCCTGCCTGATGAGATACCACGGCCTGACACTGACATCGCGGGGCGCACGGTACGAGCAGCAGTACGTAACGTTCGGGTGCCGGATCGGATACGGAGTCGACGCCTCAGCCGAGAACAGTGTCCGTAGTGGCCTGCGGGCTCAGATCGAGGCGCCGCAACAGTTGTGCGTTGAGTGCGACGACGACCGTCGACAGCGACATCAGCACGGCGCCGACGGACATCGGCAGCACGAACCCGATCGGTGCGAGGACACCGGCGGCCAGCGGCACCGAGACGAGGTTGTAGCCGGCACCCCACCAGAGATTCTGTTTCATCTTGCGGTAGGTCGCACGGGACAACTGGATGACCGACAGCACGGAGCGCGGATCGGAGCTGGCCAGGATGACTCCCGCGGAGGCGATCGCGACGTCGGTGCCGGCGCCGATGGCGATGCCGACGTCGGCCTGCGCGAGGGCGGGCGCGTCGTTCACACCGTCGCCGACCATGGCCACCTTCTTGCCCTCCTGTTGCAGCCCGGCAACCGTCGAGGCCTTGTCCTCCGGGCGCACGCCGGCGAACACCCGGTCGATGCCGAGTTCGTCGCCCACCGCGCGCGCGACGGCTTGGGCGTCCCCGGTGATCATGACGACTTCGATGCCGAGTGCGTGCAAGGCGTCGACGGCATCGCGGGATTCCGGGCGGACCTCATCGGCGAGGCGGAGGCCGCCGAGCACGGCACCGTCGCGCACGACGTGCAGGATGATCGCGCCGTCGTCGCGCCATGTCGCGGCGGCGGAGACCTCCTGTGCACCAATCTCGTCGAGGAGGCGGGGCCCACCCACCCGGACGTGGTGCCCGTCGACGGTCGCCGATACCCCGACAGCAGGCGACGACGAGAACCCCGTGGCCTGCGGCACGGTCAGTCCGCGGCCTGCGGCGGCCCTCACGATGGCCCGCGCCAACGGGTGTTCGCTGTCGGTCTCGGCCGCGGCGGCCAGAGCCAACACGGTGTCCTCGTCGACGTCGGCAATGACGTCGATCGCCGTCACGGTCGGTTCGCCCTTGGTCAGAGTGCCGGTCTTGTCGAACAACACGGCGTCGACGGTGCGCATCCCTTCCAGTGCCAGCCGGTCCTTGATCAGCACCCCACCCCGCGCTGCTCGTTCCGTCGCGATGGACACCACCAACGGGATCGCCAAGCCCAGGGCATGCGGGCACGCGATCACGAGCACGGTGATCGCCCGCACGACGGAGGCATCGGGGTTTCCGGCGATCGACCAGGCCACGGCGGTGACGGCAGCGGTGATCAGTGCGAACCAGAACAGCCAGCCGGCGGCCCGGTCGGCGAGGCGCTGGGCTCGGGACGAGGAGTTCTGCGCTTCACTGACCAGGCGCTGGATTCCGGCCAGCGCGGTGTCGTCGCCGGTCGCGGTGACCTCGACCCGCAACCCGGAATCGGTGGCGACCGTCCCCGCCGTCACGGCGTCCCCGACGCCGCGGGCCACGGGCCTCGACTCGCCGGTCACCATCGACTCGTCCATGTCCGCACGCCCGTCGACGATCCTGCCGTCGGCGGGGACGCTGCCACCGGGACGGACCACCACCAGGTCACCGACGCGCAGTTCGGCGGGCGCGACGGTGACGGTGTGGTCACCCTCGACCTTCTCGGCCTCGTCCGGGAGCAGGGCGGCGAGGGAGTCCAGCGCGGAAGTGGTCTGCGCGAGGGAGCGCATCTCCACCCAGTGGCCCAACAGCATGATGACGATCAGCAGTGCCAGTTCCCACCAGAACTCCAGTTCGTGGTGGAGCAGGCCCAGGCTCGCCCCCCACGAGGCGAAGAAGGCCACGGTGATGGCCAGGCCGATCAGCAGCATCATTCCCGGCTTGCGAGAACGGATCTCGCTGAGGGCGCCGGTGAGGAACGGCCGCCCGCCGACGATGTACATCACCGTGCCCAGCAGTGGCGCGATCCAGCGGGCGCCGGGGACGTCCGGCACCTGGTAACCGAGGAGCATCGCAAACATCGTCGAGAAGGCGACGACCGGGACGGCGATGATCAGGTTGAGCCAGAACAGCTTTCGGAACACGGCGACGTGATCGCCCCCGTGACCGGCATGCCCGCCATGTCCGCCATGACGTGTGTGGCTCTCAGCGGCGACGTGGGACGGGTGGTCGAGGTGGTGCGTCATGTTCTTCCGATCACGCGACGCGGACGGCGGTGTATCCGGCCTCGCCGACCGCGTCGACGATCAATGCGTCATCGACGGGGACGTCCGAGGTCACGACGAGCGTGCCGGACCGGGCGTCGACATCGACAGACCGTATGCCGGGAACCCCACCGACTTCTTCTCGCACCGACAGTTCGCAGTGCCCGCAGGTCATTCCTGTCACGCGGTAGGTACTGGCGTTCATGTCGGCTTCCTCTCATACGTCCGATACCCCAGCGGGGTATCTACCCTCGCGGTGAGAGTATACCCCCATGGGGTATATCGACAAGGTCCTCGGTGGGCCCAGCCGGCGCGCTCACCCGAGCGTCGCGGTGGAGTTTCACGGCTATGAGTAACAGCTGTTACGGTCAAATCTGTGGCGAGTCCCGACGTGCGGTGGCTTCTGGTGTTCGTGCGCCTTCCGGCGGAACCCTCCCGGCATCGTGTCGCGGTATGGCGCGAGCTGCGTCGGACCGGCGCTGTCCCCCTTGGGCAGGGCTCGTGGGCGGTGCCGGACGCCGCCGCGTTCACCGAGGGCATCGATCGCGCCGTCGGGATGGCCGACCGCGGGGACGGCGAGGTCGTGGTGCTCTCGGCGGTGGGACGGTCAGCGCGCGATGACGAGCGTCTCGTCGCCCTGTTCACCGACGCCCGCGAGGAGGAATGGTCGGAGTTCATCGCAGACTGCGCCAAGTTCGACGCCGAAATCGACCGCGAGATCGAACAGTCCAAGTTCACGCTCGCCGAACTCGAGGAAGAGGAACAGAGCCTCGAACGGCTGCGCCGCTGGCACCGCACGATCAAGTCCCGCGATATCTTCGGCGCCCCGTCCTCAGGTCAGGCCGATCAGCTGTTGAAGCACTGCCAGGAGCGGCTGGCGGACTACACCGAACGCGTCTTCGCTGCGCTGCACAAGACCCCATGAGGACCCCACGATCGTGAACACCGTCGAGCATCCGCGTTACCGGTACTGGCCGCTCTACGGTGCGGGCTTCGTCACTGCCTTCGGCGCCCATTCCATCGCCGCCAATCTCGGCATCTACGGCCAGCAGCAGCACGCCAGCCTGCTCACGATCGGACTTCTGCTCGCCGTCTACGACGCCGCGGAGGTCGTCCTCAAACCCGTTTTCGGCGCGCTGGTGGATCGAGTCGGCCCACGCCCCGTTCTCATCGGCGGCTTGATCGGATTCGCCTGCGCATCAGCCGCATTCGTCGCTGCCGGCGATCCCGGGTTGCTCGGCCTCGCGCGCTTCGGGCAAGGTGCGGCGGCTGCCGCGTTCTCGCCGGCGGCGTCCACACTCGTCGCCCGACTCCAGCCGCCCGGCGGTCACGCTCGACGGTTCGGAAGCTACGGAGCGTGGAAAGGGTTGGGCTACACGCTTGGACCACTCGTGGGCGGCGCTGTCGTGACGGTCGGCGGGTACAACGCGCTGTTCGCGTCACTGGGCGGGCTGGCCGTGATCGTCGCCGCCTGGGCCGCGTGCATCGTTCCCCGGGTCGAACCGTTGCCTCGGCGACGTTCGACGGTGGTGGACCTGGCCCGTCGTCTCGGCCGACGCACGTTCCTCCTTCCCACCCTGATACTCGCCGCGTCGACCGCCACGCTGTCCATCGGCGTGGGTTTCTTCCCGATTCTCGCCGCGTCGGCCGGAGCCGGCGCCTTGCTCAGCGGAGCACTGGTGTCCGTTCTCTCTGCCTGCGCGGCGCTCGCCCAACCGTGGGCGGGCCGCGTGCTGGATGCCGGCCGGATCACTTACCGGTCGGGCGCCGTCGCCGGGCTGACCGCCTGCGTCGTGGGATTCCTGGTTGCTGGACTGCTGGTCGGCCCGGTAGGGCTGATGATCGGCGCCATCGTCATCGGAGTCGGCGCGGGTGTCCTGACCCCCCTCGGCTTCGGCGCTCTGGCCGCCTCGGCACCCCCGGAACGACTCGGCGAGACCATGGGGTCAGCGGAGGTCGGTCGAGAACTCGGCGATGCGGGCGGCCCGATACTCGTCGGCGCCGTCGCCGCCGCGGCGACGCTCGGCCTGGGATGCGTCGCCGCAGCGGCACTCATGGCGGGCGCTGCAGTCCTCTCGGCAAGGGCCCTGCCGGTGGACGAGTCGCCTACTTCGGCGGCATCCTGATGCCGCCGTCCACGCGGACCACTTCGGCGTTCATATAGGAGTTCGTGAGCAGCTCGACGACCATCGACGCGAGCTCTTCGGGCTTGCCGAGCCGGCGCGGGTACAGCACGGACTCGCCGAGCTTGGCCTTGAACGCCTCCGATTCGGGTCCTTCACCGTAGATCGGTGTGTCGATCAGCCCGGGAGCGACGGTGTTGACGCGGATCCCGACAGCGGCCAGATCGCGGGCCACCGGCAGCGTCAGCCCGACCACGCCGCCCTTCGACGACGAGTAGGCGGCCTGCCCGATCTGACCGTCGAACGCGGCCACGCTGGTCATGTTGACGATCGCACCGCGCTCGCCGGATTCGGTGAGGTCGAGTCGGCTCATCGCCGTCGCCGCCAGCCGGATGCAGTCGAAGGTACCGACCAGGTTGATCGCGAGAACCTTCTTGTACGCGTCCAGATTGTGCGCCGAGGAGAACTCGCCGTCCTTACCGATCGTCCTTTGCGCCCAACCGATTCCGGCGGAGTTCACCAGAACGCGAAGAGGTCCGAGATCGACGGCGGTGTTCACCGCGTCTTCGATCTGCGACGTGTCGGTGACATCGACGCTGACGTACACGCCGCCGATCTCGTGGGCCAGTTCCTGCCCACGTTCGGCCTGCAGGTCGGCGATGACGACCCGGGCACCCTGTGAGGCCAGTAGCCGGGCGGTAGCGGCGCCGATACCCGAGGCTCCGCCGGTGACAATTGCGCTGGTTCCATTGACGTCCACAGCGGGAGTCTAGGACAGGCTCTGAAGTAGGGCGGGCGGGGCTCGAACCCGCGACCAATGGATTTGGTCTTGACGGTTCTCGGCACCTACCCGCCGAGCCGGTTATTTCCCAGCGCCACAGGGCCTTTCATCCTCCGGCCACTCCAACATAAGCGGGCAATTACGGCCGAATCCCAAAGATTATCGCTGAGCATTCCGTGCACGGCGATCCTCAGCGTCCGTGTCTGGTGCGGGTAACAGGACATTGCCTATTGCATGAGGTGCGTCGGTCCCCGAGCATCCCGGCGAGATCCGGCGCGAGCAAATGAAAACGCAGCAGCCCCAACGACGCCGACAATCGCGGACCCACGCCACTACACGCCAACAGGCTAAACGACGTAGACGGGGATTGGCGCGTAAACGACAGGTGCCACAATTTGCGCTTGTTAGTACGCTGTGTTCTAAGCACGCTATGCCCGCACTCGATGCGATAGTCGCGAAAGGCCGCAGAGTTTGACCAACTGGTTGGTTGTCGGCGTCAGCGTGGCCCTATCGGTCCTGACGAGCGGCGGCGTGGCTGCGGCTCTCGCTACACTTTTCAACGGTGGGCTGCAGCGGAGGCTGACAGCGCGGCTTGAGGCGGCGAAGAACGCTAATGCCGAAAAGCTGAAGAGCGTGGATGCCTCGATCGCCGAAGCTGATCGCAAGTCTGCGCTGGCGCTGCGGCGAGATGACTCACGGATGACGACACTCCTACAGATCAATCGCATGGCAGCCGATGCCATCGCCCTCGCACATAACGTGACGCTCCCACCGTTGCCCGACGGGACGCCGATCTACCCCCGACGGCCGTATGCGAACGCGGGCACGCCGACGACAGAAGTTGAACGCGAAACTGCCCGCCTACTGTCGGACGCTTACTTCTTCAATCCCGAACTCGGGCGCGCCGTCACACTGCTGCATGAGTTCCGGGAAAATCTGCTCTGGGATGCCACCGAAAACCGCACTCCCCTAGAAGAGTTCGCCGAAGACGACCCTCTGGTCGTGAAGCTGCGCGATGCCGCGCACGTGGTCCGTGATCATGTCCAAACCATGTTGACGAAGTGGGAGTACTGAATTAACTAACGAGATCCGGGTCGTCGGTCGTTGAATCGTACGCCGCGCCGGGAGTTGAGCAATGGCTGCAGGAGTAGACGCTGGCTGGGGCGTCGGGCGCGTCCGCTGTGCTCAACCGGTACTGGGCGTCCGGTGAGGGGCCGCGCGAAGTGGGCGACCGGGCCGGAGCCGTGGACACGCCTGGCCTGGTGTTGACTACCATGACACCGGCGAGGAGCTCAGCTTGATCGTCGTCGACATCGGCGCAGGTGAACATATCGCCGACGTGGACCTAGAGGACATTGAAGACCTCCTGCTTTGGCCCGTCGTCTACCAATATGATGGCGAAGGGCCCTGGGACTTGCTCACGAGGAGACACCGTTCCTCCACTACAGGCGCTTAAGAGCGCGGTCGTCAATTATGACCCGACGAAGGGCATGTACTGGACGGCGCTACGCCCCCGCCCTGCTGGCCTAGCCACATGATGGTTGTCTGAAGGGCTGGCACGTCCCCCGAGTCCGTTACTTCTGGAAGATCCTTCGTCGTGGCGGTTCGACCCATTCAGTAGGCGTCTTCAGTGCCGCCTTTGAGGCAGACAGGATCGCCTCCTCAACGCGTTTGAAGTCGGGCAACTTGGTCTCGTAAACGGTTTGCCCTATTTTGGGTGATCTGGCCACGCTCATTGTCGACACTGAACTGGCCCACGAATTCTCCGGCTAATCGGTGGGAGTGCGTCGAGACGTGCTGGACCAAATGCACGCAGTGCTTTCGTAGCCGGCATTTGGGTGGGCATCGGTGGCGGAGCCGCCGTCGCGCTACTCGAGGCACTGATTGCGGCGGCGTCGTCGAGGAGCGGCAGGTAAGCGATTCGAACTCCGCGCTCTTGCCGCTAGCTATTTCGGACTGTCTTAGTCCGTCGCTGCCGCGAGGCTGTTGATGAACGCGACTATGTCGACAACGAGGTATTCGGGTATGCCGTCAGCGCCGGCACGCTGTTTTATGTGTCCGGCGCGAGTTCATCCATAGATGTCCTTGCGGGCGCGGTCGATGGCGTGTGTGAGTTCTCTCGCAGACATCCACTCGTCCCGTCGGCGACGAGCAGGGCAGGACCTTGTAGGTGCCAGTGAACGTGGAGCCCACTCCAGTGGTCGTCGAGCCTTATCAGCGCCGCGCCCGGGCTTTCGCATCGCCCCGGCGCCATGTTCTTCGGAGATCCACCGGCGCGCGCAGTACCGGGACGTCGCGCGTCGCTCGGCGATTAAGCCAGTCTTCCCGGCCAGCTAGAACCTTCCGCTGGCGATCTGGCCTTTTGCTGGTGTCGGCGAAAGCTACCGGGCGTTCCAATAGCAAGGCGCCAGTGTGCGTCGTCCTTCCGATTCGACGACCGCCCAGTAAGGTGGGTTCCGTTTATCCACCAGGTTCACGTACACCTCGCAGGCAGGGCGCAACATGCTGACCGGACTACGGCTTCAGAATTTCAAGACTTGGCGCGATACAAATGACATTAAGCTCTCGCCAGTTACGGCATTCTTTGGCACAAACTCGTCTGGAAAGACCAGTATTCTCCAGAGCCTACTGATGCTTCGGCAGACGGTGGAGGACTCCGATCGGAACCAAACGTTGGCGCTGAATGGAATTGTTGATCTAGGAACTTACCAAGACATCGTTTTTAACCACGACAAATCATTACCTTTACGCATACATTTGGACTGGGAGTCAAGTAGGCCTGTCGATGTTATTGACCTTGCCGCCCAGGTTCAGAAAAAAAAATCCGTGCTGTTATCGAGCAACGAACTTTCGTTCGAAACTGAGATACGGAGTGACCGTAAAGCTCCATACGTGCAACAAATGTCCTATCGCGTCGGTTACTACAGCTTCCTTATGAGCAGGTCCGATGACGCAAAAGGTCGTTACAAGCTGGAATCTAACCTGTATGACTTCAAGAGAAGTCAGGGACGGGCGTGGCAGTTGCCGGAACCGGTGAAATGCTACGGGTTTCCGCAGCAGGCAAAAGTGTATTACCAGAATGCATCTGTGCTCTACGACGTCGAATTCGAGTTCGAGGGAATCTGTGAAACGATCCGCTATCTAGGCCCACTTCGCAATGATCCGCAACGTGAATACTCCATCACGGGTAGTGCCCCGAGGGATGTGGGTAAGCGTGGGGAATACACGGTCAACGCGTTAGTCGCTGCTCGGAACGCTCACCAAATGATTTCGCGTGGTTGGACGAAAGGCTTCAACAATCGGCGCTTGACAAAAAAGCAGCCTATGGAGTCGGTGATTGGGGCATGGTTGTCCGAACTTGGCCTTATCTCGTCGTTTGATCTGGACATGTTAGACGAACGTCAAACGCTATATCGAATGAACGTCAGATTGCGATCTGGAGCCCCTCAGGTCTTGTTGACAGACGTAGGCTTCGGAGTAAGTCAGGTACTCCCAGTGCTTGTGATGCTGGCTTATGCCCAGGATGGCGATACTTTGGTACTGGAGCAGCCCGAAATACACTTGCACCCCGCTGTGCAATCAGGTCTTGCAGATATTATTTTAGAAACGGCGTTGACTCGCAATGTCCAGATAATTCTCGAGAGCCATAGCGAGCATCTTCTGATGAGGCTTCAGCGTCGGATCGCTGAAGAGGAATTTGGACGGAATCTCCGGGTAAAGCCATCCGACGTGTCGTTGTATTTCGCGAAGCAGACCCCTAAGGGTAGCCACCTGGAAAGGCTGGAGATCGATCTTTTCGGAAACATCGTCAACTGGCCTGCTGAGTTTTTTGGTGATCCACTTGCTGACCGCATAGCGATGCTGGATGCTGCGAAGCGGCGGAAGGCCAAGGCCAACCCGTGACTCGATTGGTGATTGATACCAACGTTTTAAAGGTCGCCAATGGCAAGAGTGAACAGGCGGACCCAGCCTGCGAAGAAGCTGCCGGAAATGCGCTACAAGACGCGTTAAGGCAGGGAGTTGTGGTGCTTGACACCGAGCAACTTGCGATCGACGAGTACAGGAAGCACTGCAGTTGGGCTGGTCAGCCTGGCGCGGGAGACTTCTTCTTCAAGGCCCTAACCGACAATATTGCGAATCCTTCGCGCGTGCATCTGGTGGATATCGGAGCTGCCGAGGATGAGATCGACTTATTCGTGCCTGAAGCCCTGCGTGACTTCGATAGCGACGACAAAAAGTGGATCGCGTTATTTCTGGAGGGATCAGCCGACGCCATCCTCAATGCCACGGACTCGGATTGGGCGGCGCGGAAAGCGGACCTGGATTCCGAAAAAGTAACAGTTCGTGAGCTTTGCGCAAACTGTCTTAATGTGCGTCGGTCTAAGCCTGCCGGCTAGAGACGATCCCTTGTAGATAGCCAGATCACGGCGCGTCGCGCCCCTATGTATCTGTACCCGTCGCTGAGCCGGACCGAGCCGCTATGCCGCTGGATCTGGCGAGCAGCCCTATCACCGACGCCGCCGGCAACTCGCCCTCGGCAGACTCACCCCGATAGAGATCGAACTGCTCGACTCATCGGTCGCCGCGGCTTGAATTCACACCCCGCGAGTCAACCGAACTCGGGGCAGTCCCCCACGACCACGGATTTGACATGCTGCCGGCGTTCTAGATGGGGGTGGATGTGAAGCTGCTGCGCGGCGCGGGTTGGGTCGCAACCGCGTCGCCCATCGACTCTTGAACCATCACCATTGAGTGACTAGCGGATCCCCCAATTCACAGTCCCAGTCCAACTTTCTGTTGGCGGTCGTGACTGCGTTCGGCTGGTCCCGCATGGCCGTCGACCATCGCAGCGGCAAGTTTGTCCGTCGCGGTGCGCTAGTGGTCATAGGCGGCGCGGCGTTGCTCGGCGGCGGCGTGTCGCTGGGTGACCAGAGTCGCCACAATGTCGGACAGATGTGTGGGGTGGGTGGCGGTGTCGGATTCGGCGGTCCGCTCGTAGAGGTAGGCGGTGTTGGTGTAGCCGACGCAATACAGCTCTGAAGTAGGGCGGGCGGGGCTCGAACCCGCGACCAATGGATTATGAGTCCACGGCTCTAACCGACTGAGCTACCGCCCCATCGCGACGTGCGCGGCACCATGGTCGCATATTGCGGGTCACGCGAAGACGGTCTGTCCCGCCTCGTCGACCTCGTAGCGTTCGGTGCCCTCGGCCACCCGCGGCGCGTCCGCGGCCAGTGACACCGCTATCTTGTTGGCCGCGTTGCGCATGACGTCCAGGGTCAGCTCGAAGGCCTGTTTCTCGGAGAAGTGCGTGTGCACCCCGTCGACGATCGCGTCGCTGAGCTGCGACGGCGACCAGATCAGCGCGTCGACGTAGCGCAGCGCCGCCTTGTGCGCCGCCGACAGGTCCGCCGCCGTCTCGAAGTCCTCGATCTGGCGGTAGAGATCCTCCGAGCCGCCGTCGTCGAGCGCGTGCCGCTCGCGCAGCGACTGGCACAGCCGGCAGTGATGCGCGGCGGCTCCGCGCAGCCGCACCACCTCGGTGGTCAGGGCGTCGAGCTCGCGCAGCCGCGCGACCGCGGGCACGAAGCCGCCGAGCACCTGCTCCACCGGATCGCCGTCGTCGTCCCACGCCACCTCGGAGACCGAGCCCGGCCGGCCGAGGCCGAGCGCCTCGCAGCCCGCCCAGACCCGGGGTACGAAATCGGCGATGAACACCGCGACCACCACACGGAAGGTGTTGTCGCCGTAAGCCTCTGTCAGTCGGCGCCGCTGGTTGTCCCCGATTCCGGTGACATCGGTGCTGAACTGCTCGGCGAAAGCTGTGAGCACCAGTTCGGCATCGGAGCGCTCGTCGGCGAGGTCGACCCGCACCGGCAGCGGCGGCAGCGACAGCGCCCGCCCGCACGTCAGCCGGATCAGAGTGTCGGCGCGGCTGTCCCCCGAGGACAGCGCGACGAGATCGGCCAGCCGTTCGGGCAGCGCGCGGTCGCTCACCGAGTGATTATTGCGCCTGACTGACCGAGGACATGTGAAAGTCGGGAATCCGCAGCGACGGCATCTGCGCGCGGGTGGCCCAGTCGCCCCATTCGCGCGGCAGCGTCGCCTCACTGACCCCGGCCTCGGTGGCCCGGCGCACCAGGTCCAGGGGGCTCTCGTTGAACCGGAAATTGTTCACCGCGGCGGTAACCTCTCCGTCCTCGACCAGGTAGACGCCATCGCGGGTCAATCCTGTCAACAGCAGCACCGACGGGTCGACCTCGCGGATGTACCACAGGGTGGTGAGCAGCAGACCCCGCTCGGTGGCCGCGATCATGTCCGGCAACGCCGTCGACCCTCCGGTCATCAGCAGGTTGTCCGCGCCGACCGCGACCGGGGCCCCGAACTCCTCCGCCGCCGCCCGCGGATAGGCCAGCGCGTTGATCACGCCGTCGCGGATCCAGTCGACCCGCTCGATGTCCATTCCGTTGTCGAACACCGACGCCCGCTCCGAGGACGTCGGCACCGCGACGTAGGGCGCGCACTCCAAACCGGGCGCGTGCGGGTCGGAGTAGAGCGTCAGCGGCAGGTCCGTCAGCCTCTCCCCCACCCGGGTGCCGCCGCCGGGCGCCGCGAGCGCGGTCCGGCCCTCCTGCGCGCCGCGTCCGCCCATCGTCCACGTCAGGTAGATCATCAGGTCGGCGACCGTCGACGGCGGCAGGATCGTCTCGTAGCGGCCCGCGGGCAAGGCGACGGTCCGGCGCGCCCACGACAACCGGATGCCCAGCTCCTCGAGCAGGGCATCGGTGGACACGTCGGCGAAATCGGGGGTGCTCACTCCCGCCCAGGCGCTGGCCCCGTCGCGCTTGGCGTTGATCTCGACCGAGCCCGTCGGCTGAGTGAAACGCCGCCGCAGGCCACCCGAGGTGGCGACGAACGTGGTCTCGAGGATGTGGCGGGCGTACCCGAACAACGTGTCGTTCCCCCGGAACCCCTGCGCGAGATCTGCTGCGACGCCGGCGAACACGTCCGCCCCGGTCTCCGGCACGGGCGCATCCCAGTCGACGGCCGGCTCGCCCGCGGGCAGGGGCGGTGCACTGTCGCGGGCCGCGGGCGCCGCGGCCGCCGCACGCTGCGACGCACCGACCAGATCGGCGAGCACCGCCGGATCGACGGCGCTGGAGCGCACCGAGCCGACGTGTGCGTCGTCGCCGCGGCGGACGATCGAGATGACGGTGGTGGTCCTGCTGGTCGATTCGCCATTCGTGGTCATCGTGTTGTTCGCCCACCGCAGCGCCGCATCGACGCGGTCGGTGACCAGGACGACGGTCTCGTCGGCCCCGCCCAGCCGCGCCGCCTCGGCCAACGCGATGTCGACCACGTGCGCCGCGCCGATCATCGCCCGCCCTCCTCGCGCGTGTTGAGCACGGTGATACCGCGGAACAGTGCCGACGGGCATCCGTGACTGACCGCGGCGACCTGCCCGGGTTGGGCCTTGCCGCAGTTGAACGCGCCACCGAGACGCCAGGTCGACTGTCCGCCAACGGCTTCCATCGCACCCCAGAAGTCCGTGGTGGTCGCCTGGTAGGCGACATCGCGCACCTGTCCGTCGAGCCTGCCGTCCCTGATCCGGAAGAACCGCTGGCCGGTGAACTGGAAGTTGTAGCGCTGCATGTCGATCGACCAGCTCTTGTCGCCGACGATGTAGATCCCGTCGGCCACCCGCGCGATCAGATCCTCGGTGCTGACGTCCTCGGGGCCCGGCTGCAGCGAGACGTTGGCCATCCGCTGGATCGGCACGTGGTGTGCCGAATCGGCGTAGGAGCAGCCGTTGGACCGGGCCACGCCGAGCCGCGGGGCGAACACCCGGTCGAGCTGGTAGCCGACGAACAGCCCGTCGCGCACCAGATCCCAGCTCTGCGCGCGCACCCCCTCGTCGTCGAATCCGACGGTCGCCAGCCCGTGCTCCACCGTGCGGTCGGCGGTCACGTTCATCACCGCCGACCCGTAGGCCATTCGGCCCAGCTTGTCGGGAGTGGCGAACGACGTGCCGGCATAGGCCGCCTCGTAGCTGATCGCCCGGTCGTATTCGGTGGCGTGGCCGATGGATTCGTGGATCGTCAGCCACAGGTTCGACGGGTCGATCACCAGATCGGTGGGGCCGGCGACGACGCTGGGCGCCTTGACCTTCTCGGCCAACAGGGCGGGCAGGGCCCCCAGCTCACCGGTCCAGTCCCAGACCTGATCGCCGGCAACGGCTTCCCAGCCGCGGGCGGTCGGTGGCGCGAGTGTGCGCATGGTCTCGAACGTGCCCGCCGCCGCATCGACCGTCACCGCGTCCAGGTTCGGCAACACCCGCACCCGCTGCTGGGTGATCGAGGACCCGAAGGTGTCGGCGTAGAACGTCTGCTCCTTGGCCGCGTGCAGCCACGCCGACACGTGGTCCACCCCGTCGGACGCCAGCAGCCGGCCGGAGTAGTCCTCGAGCACGCCGATCTTCTCCGCCAGCGGCACCGTGAACGGATCGATGCGGTAGTCCGACACCCACGTCATGTCGCGGTACACGGGTTCGGGCGCCAGTTCGATGCGCTCGGCGTTGAGCGGCGCCAGCGTGGTGGCCACCCGCACCGCGCGTCGCGCTGTCTCCACCGCCGCCTCCGGGCTCAACTCGGCGTGTGAGGCGAAACCCCAGTTGCCGTCGACGATCACCCGGACCGCGAGCCCGATCTCGTCGTCGACGACGGCGTTCTCCAGCGCGCCGTCGCGCAGCTGCACGGTCTCGGTGGTCATGGCGTGGATGCGCAGGTCTGCATAGCTCGCTCCGGCGTGCAGCGCCGCGCTCAGCGCGGCGTCGGCGAGGGCCTGGCGGGGCAGGGCGAGGAAGTCCGCGTCGACTGTTCGGGGCGCCGTCACGCCTTCACCGTAATGGCTCAGCTGCGGGCGGCGCTGGTGGGAAACACCGTCAGCTCGACGGCCAGCGCCACGCCGCAGACCGCGACGACGACCGCGAAGGCCACCCAGTCGCGACGCGCAGGCCGAGACGGTGCGGCCGAGATCTGGCCGGCGCCACCGCGGGCGGTGATCGCGTCACCCATCTCGTCGGCCCGGCGCAACGCCACCGTGATCGCGGCGGCCAGCAGGTCGATCAGCTCGGCGGCCCAGCGCCGCCCCCGCGTCCGCCGGTGCACGTCGACGTCCTGCGGCCGCAGCCGGCGCGCCGCGTAGAGCACACTGAATTCGTCGATCAGCATCGGAAACGCCCTCAGCGCCAACGAGACTGCCACCGCCCAGTCGTCGACCGGGATACGCAGCGGGCGCAGCGGCCTGCCCAGGGCGGCCACCGCGGGCGCGATCTCGGCGACGTTGGTGGTCCAGGACACCATCGCGCCGAGGCCGAGCAGCACGATCGACAGCGCGGTGATGCGCAGGAAGTTCAGCAGCCCGCCCAGGCCGATCTCCACCGAACCCAGGGCGACCACCGGGGTGCCGCCGGCGAAGGTGGCGGTCAGCGCTCCCAGTGCGAGCAGGAACCACAGCCAGCGCGGAATCGTCGGCAGCACGCCGCGCGGGATGTGGGCCATCCTGGCGGCCACCACGACGAGCAGCGCCACGGCGGCGATCGGCACCCAGCCGGGATAGAACGTCAGCAGCACCCCGATGCCCGCGACGATGAGCAGTTTGGCGCCGGCCCAGAGGTCATGGATCACGGTGCGTCCCGGCACGGGCCGCAGCAACACCACCTGCCTGCGCTGTTTGCGGGAACTCACTGCTGACCTCCCGCGGCGGTGGGCACGGAGGCCAGCTCCCCGTCCTGCAGATGCAGCGTGCGCGGGCAGAGTTCCTCCAGACCCGCGAAATCGTGGGAGATCACCACGACGGTCAATCCCCGGCGCCGGCGCAGGTCCTCGAGCAGCCGCAGCAGTCCGCGCGCCGACGCGGCGTCCAACCCGGCCAGCGGCTCGTCGAGGATCAGTGCGCGCGGTGACCGGGCCAGCAGGCCGGCCAGCACGACCCGCCGCATCTGGCCGCCGCTGAGCTGATCGATACGGCGCGACGCCAGCGTCGGATCAAGCCCGACCGTGTTGAGCGCATCGGTGACCCTGGCCTGGTCGTACATCGAGAAGCCCGCCGACGAGGCGATCTCCAGCGCGACGTGACTGCGCATCAATTGCAGCCGGGCCGCCTGGAACGAAATCGCCACGGCGCCAACCTGATCGGACACCGGCTCACCGTCGAGCAGGCACGAGCCGACGGTCGGCACGGTGAGCCCCGCCATGATCCACGCCAGCGTCGACTTGCCCGAACCGTTGAGACCGTGGATCAAAACGCCGTCGCCTTCGTGCACCGCGAAGTCGATGCCGCGCAGCGCGGCCTTCGCCCATGGTGTGCCATGGCCGTACACGTGACCGACACCGCGAAGCTCCAGCACCGGCGGGCCGGGCGGGCGGTCGGGGTCCGCCGCAGCCACCGGCACCTCGGCGGTCTCCACCATCTCCTGGCCGGCAACGTTGTCGGCCGAGGCGCCGTTGCCGCTCAGCGTGACCGTGCGGTCGGCGGCCTCGGCCTCGTCGTTGTAGTGGGTGATGTGCACCAGCGCGGTGCGGTGGCGGCGGGTCAGCCCGGACAGCACCGACATCAGACCCTCGCGACCGTCCTGGTCCACCATGCTGGTGACCTCGTCGGCGATCAACAGGGCGGGCTCGCGCGCCAGCGCGCCGGCGACGGCGAGGCGCTGCAGTTCACCGCCGGACAACCCGCCGGTGTCGCGCTCGGCGAACCCGTCGAGGCCCACCTCGCCGAGTAGCCGGTCGACGTCGATCGACGTCCCGGGCGGCAGACCCCACACCACGTCGTCGGCGACGCGCGTGCCGAGCACCTGGCTCTCGGGATGCTGCATCACCACCGCGGTGCCGCCGGTGCGGCCGAGACCGACCGCGCCGGGCCGCTGCACCGTCCCCGCGGTCGGTTCGCGACCGGACAGCACCAGCATCAGCGTGGTCTTGCCCGAGCCGTTGGCCCCGGTGACCGCGACGTGTTCGCCGGGCTCCACCGCCATCGACACCGGACCCAGCGCGTCCTTGGCCGCCGACGGGTACCGGAACCGGACGTCGTGCAGCTGCAGCGGAACCGGGTCGACGGGCCCGTCACCGATCGGGGTCTCCAGCTTGTGCACGTCGGGAACGCCGAGCAGGCGCGACATCACCCGCGACAGCGCCCACCATCCGACAAGACTGACCCACAGGATGGTGCCCACCCCGATGGCGAACAACAACAGCGGCCAGTAGTGCAGCGCGGTGGCGAAGTCGCTCTTGAGCCGCTCGGCAGCGCCCTCCAGCTGGGGCACCCGCGACATGATGGCGGCCACGCCGTCGACATTCGCGGTCATCGACTCGAAGATGAGGTGCCGCAACCGGCTCAGCACCGTCAGCGCGGCGACGGCGAACACACCGAACGCCGCGCCGGCCACGAGCGAGGCCGCGACCACCGTCGGCGTCCCGCGGCCGCGGCGTTTCACGATGCCGGTCAGCCCGCCGATGTACGCACAGTTCACGACGGTCATGAAGCCGCCCATGCCGGCGATCAGGAAGGCCACCAGGCCGCCGGCGACCGTGGCGGTGATGAGCACCCGCAGCCGGTAGCGGTACGCCAGCAGCCCCATCGGAACGGTGCCCAACAGGGACAGGCCCGCCGCGAACGGCACGACGACCGCGATGATCGCGATGGCCGCGCACAACGCCGCCATCACCGACGCCTGCGCCAGTTCGACCGGTTTCAGCGAGCCCAACCGTCGCGGAGAGCGCTGGGGGCCGGCCGTGGTCATTTCACGATTCTGCCAGCCCGCGCGGGCGCCTCCGCGGGCCGGCGTGTGAGCGCTGCCACGGCGGGGCCGGTGGAATGCATAGGATTTCTATGGAAACATGGCGGGCATGTCCCCCACACTCGGCGCAGACCTGCTCTCGGTGGTGGCGCGGCTCAACCGGCTGGCCAACCAGCGGGTGCGGATGCCGATCCCCTTCGCGCAGGCCCGGCTGTTGTCCACGATCGATGACCGCGGCGAGGCACGCATCTCCGACCTCGCCGCACTCGACCACTGCTCGCAGCCCACGATGACCACGCAGGTGCGTCGCCTCGAGGACGCCGGCATGGTGACCCGGACCACCGACCCCCAGGACGCCCGCGCGGTCCTGATCAAGATCACTCCGGAGGGCAAGCAGGCCCTGCAGCAGGCCCGCGCCGATCGCGGTGCCGCCGTCGATCCCTACCTGGAACGCCTCAGCGAGGCCGACCGGGCCTGCCTCACCGAAGCCGTCGACGTGATGCGCCGCCTCATCACCGACGCCACCTCCCCCCGCACCACCGCACGCTGAAACCTGAAAGGAGTGGTTCGCCTGTGTCTGTCGAAACACAGATGTGGCGCCAACCCAAGGCCGTCTGGGCCGTCGCGTTCGCTTCCGTCGTCGCCTTCATGGGGATCGGCCTGGTCGACCCGATCCTGAAACCGATCGCCGACAACCTCAACGCCTCGCCGTCGCAGGTCTCCCTGCTGTTCACCAGCTACATGGCGGTGATGGGCGTCGCGATGCTGATCACCGGCGTAGTGGCCAGCCGCATCGGACCCAAGCGCACGCTGCTGATCGGTCTGGTGATCATCATCGCCGGCGCCGGGCTGGCCGGGATGTCGGACACCGTCATGGGCATCGTCGGCTGGCGGGCGCTGTGGGGCCTGGGCAACGCCCTGTTCATCGCGACGGCGCTGGCCACGATCGTGAACTCGGCACGGGGGTCGGTCGCGCAGGCGATCATCCTCTACGAGGCCGCCCTGGGCCTGGGCATCGCCGTCGGCCCCCTCGTCGGCGGAGTGCTCGGCGAGATCTCCTGGCGCGGACCCTTTTTCGGCGTCTCGGCCCTGATGGCCGTCGCGCTGCTGGTGACGGCGTTCCTGCTGCCGGCGACCCCGCCCGCCGCGCGGGCCACCACACTGGCCGATCCGTTCCGGGCGCTGGCGCACCGCGGACTGCTGGGCGTCGCGACCACCGCGCTGCTGTACAACTTCGGCTTCTTCACGCTGCTGGCGTTCACCCCGTTCCCCCTCGACATGGGCGCCCAGGAGATCGGTCTGATCTTCTTCGGCTGGGGTCTGGCGCTGGCCTTCACGTCGGTGTTCGTGGCGCCGCGCCTGCAGCACCGCTTCGGCACCGTCCGCACGCTGGTGGTCAACCTGCTGCTGATGACCGCCACGCTCGCCGCGATGGCGGTGTGGACCGACCACAAGCCGGTGCTGGCCGCCTGCGTCGTCATCGCGGGTCTGTGGATCGGGATCAACAACACGCTGATCACCGAGACCGTGATGAAGGCGGCCCCGGTGGAACGCGGGGTTGCGTCGGCGGCCTACAGCTTCATGCGGTTCGGCGGCGCCGCGGTGGCCCCGTGGCTGGCGGGCGTCCTCGGTGAGAACATCAGCGTGCATCTGCCGTTCTGGGTCGGCGCGGGCGCCGTGCTGCTGGCCGCGGGTGTCCTGACGGTGACGCGAACACACCTGGGCCACATCGACGACGAGGAGACCGAGCTCGAGGAACTCACCGACGAGGCGCGCGCCGTCACCGTCGGCAACGAGAGCTGAGCTCAGGTCGCGGCGACGCCGATGAGGTGCCCGACGAGGTAGGTGGCGGCGATCGCCACCGCGCCGAACGTCAACTGCCGCAGCGATCCAAGCACCGGTGACCGGCGGGTGATGCGCGCTGCCGCAGCGCCGGCCAGCATCAGCCCGAACCCGCCGAAAGCCAATCCCGCCCAAAGGATCTCGTAACCCAGCAGGTACGGGATCAACGGGATCACCGCGCCGATCGCGAACATCACGAACGAGGACCCCGCGGCCAGCCGCGGCGAGGGCTTCTCCTGCGGATCCACGCCGAGCTCCTGGATCAGGTGGAAGTTGATCGCCTTGTGGTCGTCCTGGTGGATCTCCTCGGACGCCGTGGCGGCCGTCTCGGGGGACATCCCCAAGGCGACGAGCTTGGCGACCAGCTCGGCCTGCTCGGCCTCGGGTTGACGCTGGAACGACGATCGCTCGACGTGCACCTCCGAGTCGATCTGCTCGTTGGCGGTCGTCACCGACGTGTACTCGCCCAGCGCCATCGAGAAGGCGCCGGCGAGCAGTCCGGCCGCCCCGCTGATCACCACCGTCGGGGCGTCCGCGCTGGCGGCCACGCCTGCAATCAGCGCCGTGTTGCTCACCAGCCCGTCCATCGCGCCGAACGTCGCGGCGCGCAGCCACCCGCCCGTCACGTCCGCGTGCCGGTGATCCTCGACGTGCGCAGCACCTGAGTCGGTCATGCGATGATTCAACGCCGCGCCGGCGGTCTCGGGGACACCGGGATCGTGACGGTTTGCGACATCACAGTTTGCGCGGCAGTTTTGCGGGCTACCGTCGAGGTATGACCACCACTGCGGAGTATCTGCGGAATTCTCTCGACGGCCGCTGGCGCGATGTGAAGAACAGGGTGCGGAAGGAACTCAGCAACGACATCTTCCGGCCGCACTACACCCCCAACACCGTCATCGCACGCACCAAGGTGGCGGAGCAGTTGAAGATCATGGCCGCGCGCGGCGCGGCCGAGGACGGGTTCAAGAAGGAGCACGGCGGCAACGGCGACGTCGGCGCCGCCGTCACGCAAATCGAGATGCTTGCCATGAGCGACCTGTCGCTGATGGTCAAGGCCGGCGTGCAGTGGGGCCTGTTCGGCGGCGCGATCGAGAACCTCGGCACCGAGCGCCACCACGAGGCCTACGTGCAGAAGCTCATCAACCTCGAGCTGCTCGGCTGCTTCGCCATGACCGAGACCGGGCACGGCAGCGACGTCCAGTCCCTCGAGACCACGGCCACCTACGACCCGGCGACCGAAGAGTTCGTGATCGACTCCCCCACGCCGTCCGCGCGCAAGGACTACATCGGCGGTGCCGCCGAGACCGCTCGTGTCGCAGCGGTTTTCGCCCAGCTGATCACTCCCGACGGCGAAGGCCACGGCGTGCACTGCTTCGTGGTGCCCATCAGGGACGACGAGGGCAACGACCTGCCCGGCGTGACCACCTCGGACTGCCACTACAAGGGCGGGCTGCCCGGCGTCGACAACGGTCGCCTCCAGTTCGACCACGTCCGCATCCCGCGGGACAACCTGCTCAACAAGTACGCCGACGTCGCCGCGGACGGCACCTACAGCTCACCGATCGAGAACCCGAACCGACGGTTCTTCACGATGCTCGGCACGCTCATCCGCGGGCGCGTCACCGTCGGCGGCAGTGCCGGCGCCGCGGCCCGCGTCGCGCTCGACATCGCGACCCGCTACGCGCTGCAGCGGCGCCAGTTCTCCGACCCCGACGGCGGCGAGGTCCTGCTGATGGACTACCTCGTCCACCAGCGTCGGCTCTTCCCGCTGATTGCCCGCTCGTATGCGCTGCAGTTCGCGCAGAACGAACTGGTGGCCAAGTGCCACGAGCTGCAGACCGCCGACGACCCGGACCCCGAGGAGCAGCGCGAGCTGGAGTCGCGGGCCGCGGGCCTCAAGGCCGCCAACACCTGGCATGCCACCCGCGCCATCCAGGAGGCACGCGAAGCATGCGGCGGCGCAGGCTATCTCGCCGAGAACCGGCTCATCGCGCTCAAGGCCGACACCGACGTGTTCACCACGTTCGAGGGTGACAACCATGTGCTGTTCCAGCTCGTCGCCAAGGAGCTGCTGACCGCCTACGCCGACGACATCAAGGGCATGAGCCCGGTCGAGTGGGTTGGCTTCGCGGCCCGATTCGCCGGTGAGCGGGTGCTGAAACGCACTGCGGCGCAGACGATCATGCAGACCATCCTGGACAGCCGCGAGGACAACGAGGAGGAGGGCAGCCTCTTCAACCGCGGCACGCAGGTCAAGATGCTCGAGGACCGCGAGGAGTACATGACCGCGTCGGTGGCGCGCCGGCTGCAGAGCAAGTCCAAGGAGATGAGCGCGTTCGAGGCCTTCAACTCCGTGCAGGACCATGTGCTGCACGTCGCCCAGGCCCACATCGACCGGATCATCCTCGAGGCGTTCGTCGCGGGCATCGACGGCTGCCAGGATCGCACCGCCCGCGAGATCCTGGGACTGGTCTGCGATCTGTACGCGCTGACCGTGATCGAAGAGGACAAGGCGTGGTTCGTCGAGCACCGCTTCCTGTCCACCGAACGCGCCAAGGCGGTGACACGGGCGATCAACGACCGCTGCAAGCGGCTTCGGCCCTACGCCGAACTGCTCGTCGACGGGTTCGGCATTCCGGAGTCCTTGCGCTACGCCGAGATGCTGCATCCTGAGCACATCCCCGATGCCGACGACCACAGCCGTCAGGACGCGACCAGCGCCGGCGTGATCTGACGCGTCAGGGTCCGGGGATCGGATCGAGGATGGTGAGCCTGCCGTCCTCGAGGGTGACCCGTGCCGATCCGATACCCGTCGGGCAGCACGCCGGCTCGGAACCCTGGCGCCACTGGTACTGGACGACGGCGTCGTGGTCGCCCTGCGCGGTCACGGTGATGTAGGGCCGCGGTTCGGGTGTCGGTGAGCCGACGCCCTTTTCGCCGTCGAAGAACAGCACCTGCTGCGGGCTGTCGGACGCGGCGCCGGCGCTGACCACCACCCAGTTGAGGCGGCAGTCGGCAGCGTGGCCCCGCGATGCCTCGGTCCACGACGCGGGCGCCAGCATGGCGATCTCGTCGCTGACCGCGGCTGCGCCGGGGCCCGGTCCGCACGCCTGGGTACTCGTCGGCGGCGGTGTCGGCGGGCTCCAGCCGCACGCAGCGGTCAGCAGTCCCGCCATGACCGGCGCCACGAGGGCACGCGCAAGTCGCATGGACACAAGGATAGGCAGCTGAGATTGCGCCATCGCCGACTCCCGCGGCGGCCATCGGGCGCAGCGTGACCCCGCTCACTATCTGCTAGCTGACGCTTGCACGAGTTAGCACGGGGGTACGACTACCGAGACAGCATGAGCGACTCGACAAGGAGACATCGATATGGCTGACAGCAACAGTGGCCCGCTGGCCGCGGTGAACAGCTTGGTCAACGGTGCAGTGGGCATCGTCAAGCAGGTTCTCGGAATCGTTCTGAACCGCGACAGCCTCCAGGAGGAGGGCAAGGCTCAGCAGGACAAGGCCGAGGCCCAGAAGGACGTGGCGAAGAAAGAGGCCGAGGCCGAGAAGGCCCGCGCCGAGGCGAAGACTCAGGAGACTCGAGAGAAGGCTGCTCGCAACAGCTAGGAGCCACGTGAGCAGGGGCCGCACCCGGAAGGGGTGCGGCCCCTGCTTCGTGTTCAGCCCGTGCGAGAAAACGTGGCTCCCCCGGCTGGACTCGAACCAGCAACCCTTCGGTTAACAGCCGAATGCTCTGCCAATTGAGCTACAGGGGATTGCCCTCCCGCGGACGCTGTGCCGCGGGCCAGAGAGCACTCTAGCCTACGTCCGGCCACGGTCGCCAATGCGTTCCCGGCCGGGCGCGCAGCGCCGAGAGTGAGGCAGGATGGGAGGGGATGGACGGCGTCGGATTCGGTTGCGTCGTCACGCGAGACAGTTCTGGAGGAGCCCCGTGATCGGGTATGTCGCCGTTGCCGCCGTCGGCTACGTGTTGGGGACCAAGGCCGGCAGGCAGCGCTATGAACAGCTCGCCGGGACCTACCGCGCGGTGACGGGCAGCCCGGCGGCGCGGGCGGTCATCGACGCGAGCCGCCGCAAGATCGCCGAGAGGGTGTCGCCGGATCCGGCGATGGTGCAGGTGACGCCGATCGACGCCGGCACCGAGGTATTAGAGCCGGGCCAGTCGGAAAAGAAGAGGAACGCCGCGGGCGGCGGCCGCTAGCCGATGCCTCGGTTGATCGTGGTCCCCGGCAACAGCGGACCCGTGTTGAACTCCAGGCCGTTGCCGCCGAAGCCGAATGTCGGCGTGCCGATGAACGCCGGGGTGCCGTTCGAGTAGCCCAGGCAGTTGCCGTCCTCTTTGTTGCCGAACCACGCCAGGCAAGCGGGGCCGGCCTGCGCGGTGGCGTCGGGGCCGCTCAGCGATGCGTACAGCGGGACGGCGACGGCCGTTGCCGCGACGGCACCGACGATGAGCCGGGCTGCGTGAGCCCGCATGGTGTGCACCAGCATCGACAACTCGCCTTCTCCCCGACTCGGATGACAGCAGACACACCATAACCCCATTGCCCGGTTCACGCAGTCAGGTCGTCGCCGCTGGCCTGTTCGAGCAGGCTGCGCCGGTAGGCCTCCATCGCCACCAGGTCCCCGAACAGCGCGTGGTACTCGTCGCCCTGCTCCACCGGGGACATCCGCTGCAGCTTGGACTTCACCTCGGCGATCTGCCTGCCGATCCACACTTCCTGCAAGCGGGCGAGCACGCCGCCGATGTAGCGCGGGAGCTTCTCCTCCTCGGCGTTGATCGCCTCGGCGCTCAACTCGTTGACCAGACTGGCCGCCTGCGGGCTGCCCACCTGGTCGCGCACCGCCTCGATCCACTGCGCCCCGGTCAGGCCGCCCGACGTGCCGCCGGCAGCCTCGATGGCCGACCGGACGGCCGCGTAGCCGGGGTGGGTGAAGCTCTCGGCGGCCAGCGAGTCGAACACCGGACCCGCCAGTGCCGGGTACTGCAGGGCCGACTTGAGCGCCTCCCGCTGCGGCCACAGCGTGGGATCGGCCGGATCCGGGCGATCCGCGGTGGCAGCGACCGGACGCGGCCGCGATGCCGGCGCCGGTTCGGCCGCCGCCCGGCGGCGTGTTCTGTCGGGCATCCCTCGCTTGGCGGCTTCCTCCCGCACCCGGGTCAGCACCTGGGCCTCGTCACGCCACCCGGTCCAGCCCGCCAGCCGGCGCGCATACTCGTCGCGCAACGCGTAGTCCCGGATCCGGGCGACCAGCGGCACGCATCGGCGCAGCGCGTCCACCTGCGCCTGCGGGTCGTTGTCGAGGACGTCGCCGGCCGGGATCAGGCTGCGGATCGCGAACTCGAACATCGGGATGCGCCGCGCCACCAGGTCGCGCAACGCCCCGTCGCCCGACTTCAGCCGCAGATCGCACGGGTCCATGCCGTCCGCGGCCACCGCCACGAACGACTTCCCGGACACCTGCTGGTCCCCGTCGAACGCTTTGAGCGCCGCCGCCTGCCCGGCGGCGTCGCCGTCGAACACGAAGATCAGCTCACCGCGGTACCAGTTGTCGTCCATCATCAGCCGCCGCAGCAGCCCGAGATGCCCGTCGCCGAAGGCCGTGCCGCAGGAGGCGACCGCGGTGGTCTCCCCCGCCAGGTGCATGGCCATCACGTCGGTGTAGCCCTCGACGACGACCGCGCGGTGCGCCTTGGCGATGTCGCGCTTGGCCAGGTCCAGGCCGAACAGCACCGCCGACTTCTTGTACAGCACCGTCTCGGGGGTGTTGACGTACTTGGCTTCCATCGGGTCGTCGTCGAAGATCCGCCGCGCCCCGAAGCCGATCACCTCGCCGCCACTGGCCCGGATCGGCCACAGCAGCCGCCGGTGGAAGCGATCCATCGGCCCACGCCGGCCCTCCCTTGACAACCCGGCGGCCTCCAGTTCCTTGAACTCGAACCCCTTGCGCAGCAGATGCTTCGTCAGCGAGTCCCAGCCGGACGGGGCGAACCCGCAGCCGAACGTCGCGGCGGCGTCGGCGTCGAAGTTGCGCTCGATCAGATACTGGCGGGCCGGCGCGGCCTCCGCGCTCTGCAGGGCCTCTGCGTAGAACTCCTGCGCGGCGGCGTTGGCGGCCAGCAGCCGGCTGCGGCTGCCCCGGTCGCGCTGCACGTTGGTGGTCGAGCCGCCGGTGTAGGTGACGGTGTAACCGACGCGGTCGGCGAGCAACTCGACCGCCTCGACGAAGCTGACGTGTTCGATCCTCTGCAGGAACGCATAGACGTCGCCGCCCTCACCGCACCCGAAGCAGTGGAAGTGGCCGTGATTCGGGCGCACGTGGAACGACGGGGACTTCTCGTCGTGGAACGGGCACAGCCCCTTGAGGGAGTCAGCACCAGCGCGCCGCAGTTGGACGTAGTCACCGACGACGTCGTCGATGCTGACCCGTTCGCGGATGGCGGCGATGTCGCGATCGGGGATCCTGCCCCGTCCCCGCGTCCCGTCGCCCGCCACGCGGTCAGTCTAGAGGCCGAGGGGTGCGTGCCTCGTGCACTCGTTCCAACCGCCCCTCGGTGTAGGAGGCGATCTGGTCGACCACCACCCGCAGCCGGGCGCCGTCGTCGTCGGCGGCGGCGAACTCGGCCGCGAACTGCGGGTCCAGGCTGCCGGGCGCCTGCCCCCACAGCGCCAGGGCGACCTCCTGGACGCGGTGGCGCTGATCGGCCTGGATCTGCAGGTGCCGGTGGTCGGACATGATGAACTGCAGCGCAAGAGTCTTGAGCACCGCGACCTCGGCACGCACCAGCGTCGGCACCTCGAGGTCGGCGTCGAAGCGGCGCAGCGGTCCCGGACCCGCGGCGGCCCTGGTCGCGGTGACCGCCGCGTTGGCGAACCGGCCGACCAGCTCGCTGGTGAGGGTCTTGAGCGCCACCGACGCCGCGAGGGTGCCGTCGAACTTCCCGACGGCCGCCACCACCGGCACCCGGGAGAGCCGTTCGGCGGCCGCCATCAGGTCCTCCGGGGTCAACGTCGGGAACGAGCCCGCGCCGACGCGTCCGAGCGACGCGGCGGCGTCCGCGTCGGCGAGCACCCGAAGGTCGATGCGCCCGGAGATGACGCCGTCCTCGACGTCGTGCACCGAGTACGCGACGTCGTCGGCCCAGTCCATCACCTGGGCCTCCAGGCAGGGCCGCTCGGCGGGCGCACCCGCGCGCACCCAGTCCGCCGCCGCCATGTCGTCACCCGGGAAGCCGCCGTAGAAGCCGAACTTGCGGCGTTCCCCGACCCGCGGCCACGGGTACTTGGTGACCGCGTCCAGGGCCGCGCGCGTCAGGTTGAGGCCCGCGCTACGCCCCTGCGCGTCAAGCACTTTGGGCTCCAACCGGGTCAGAATCCGGAAGTTCTGCGCGTTGCCCTCGAAACCGCCGAACGTCTTGGAGATCTCGTCGAGGGCGCGTTCGCCGTTGTGCCCGTAGGGCGGATGGCCGATGTCGTGGGCGAGCCCGGCCAGGTCGACGAGGTCGGGATCGCAACCGAGCCCGATGGCCATCCCCCGGCCGATCTGGGCGACCTCCAGCGAGTGCGTCAGCCGAGTCCGCGGCGTCTCCCCCTCGCGCGGGCCCACCACCTGGGTCTTGTCGGCGAGGCGGCGCAGGGCCGCGCAGTGCAGCACGCGGGCGCGGTCGCGCGCGAAGTCGGAGCGGTGCTCGGCGTCGGTCCCGGGCAGGGCGGCGCTCTTCGCCGGCTCGGCCACCAGGCGCTGGCGGTCGGACGCGTCGTAGCTGTCCTGCTGTCGTGGGTTCACCGAGCCACAGTCTGCCAGCACGGTGGCGGGTCTCGACGCACGTGTGAGGTCAGGGCCGGCCGATCAGCCTAAAACTCGAACACCATTGCGCGTTGGGACAACAATTCACAGGGAAGACGTCCATTGCCGACGGACAGGGAGCTTCGTGGGTAGCGAAAGCCTGAACATGGCGAACTTCCGGATATCGCACGACGACCAGCTGCGCGTGGAGCACTCCGTCATCGCCCCCGGCGGCACCGGGCCGCGCGAGAGTCTGCCCCGGGTGCGGATGTTCCGATCCGCGGATCTGCTCGACGTCGTGGTGTCCTTCGTGGGAATCAGCATCGATGACAGCGGCGGTGGACGGGTCCTGCACCGTTCGGACGGATCCGAGCACGGCTACCTGTGTGCGCATTTCGGCGGTCAGCACCTGCACGAGGAAACGTTCTTCGAACGAACCGAGGGGATAGCGGTTCCGAACAAACCCCCGGGCAGCACCGTAGGTGCGGGCTCGACGAATTCGCCCGCAGACGATCCCGACTATTCGCCCGACGACTCGGCGATGATCGAGCCGCCGACACCGCCTCCGGTGCGCTCCCGCATCGCCGCGCGGTCCCGGGTGGTGTTCACGGTCACCGACCAGCGAATCCCGTTCACCACGGCCGGGCTGCTCGCCGCCATGCGGACGCTGCCGCTCAATGTCGTCCCGCACGCCGTCGACCGGGCCGGCGGGCTCATCGTCATCGACACCGATGCCCTGCTCGAACCGATCGGGGGGGCGCTCGGCATCGACTCGCTCCCCCGGATCTCCGCCACGCTGCAGACCGCGGGCAGGACCCTGGCAGCCGCGGCGGCGGTACAGGTCCGGTTCGGCGACGCGGCGGCCGCCCAGGTGCTCACGGCCGCCAGCGCTGCCGTCGGGTCATTCGAGCTGAGCCGGGCAGCCGTCGAGGCGATCGGCGCCCGGCGCGCCGTACCGACGGTCATCGTGGACCTGCGCCCGCCGGCACCCCGGGCGCCATCGGCCACCGAGACCGCGATCGAGATCCCCTTTCGGCTGCAGCTGAGTCCGCACGGCGACAGCGGCTTCTCTCACGCGACCTCGCCCGCGGTGTCCTCCACCGGTCGTGTCGAACTGTGGCACACCCGGCTCGGTATCCGGACCCCGCATGGCGTCGACGAGGGTCCGCGAGCCGACCGGACCGTACGCGCGGTGTGGGCCAGAGACTTCGACGAACTCCCCGCGTTCCCGTTCCGCGAGGACCCGCCGACCGGAGACGCGGCGGGCACCGAGTTCCCGGCGGCCGGCCAGCAGCAGGACCGGCCGTCCTGGCGGAGCCCGCTCACCAGCCGCGACCGGATGATGCTGGTGCACGAGTCGTCGAACTTCCGGCTGTTCCGGTCCGGCGGCGGACGCTACGTCCCACCCTCGGTGCAGGTACACCGATTGATGCTGTCCACCCTGGGGGGTTGGCTGCAGTCCACGTTCGACACCACCCCTCCCCGCGGCAACACCACCATCGAGGAGTGGACCCACCGTGCCGCACTCGGCCGGGACGACTTCGTCAAGGTCGTCTACGCCGGGTTCATGCTTCCCTTCGGTCATCGCGCGTCGCTGGTGAAGATCACCCAACGCAAGGTCAAACACGGTGTGGCTCACCTGTTCCAGCGGATGTTCATCGTGGTCCGGGAACCGATACGCAGTTACGGGGCCACCGGTGACCCGACCTACGACCGAACCATGCCGTTCACCACCGTGCACATCACCACCGAGTCCACCCCCGACCTCGATCCGCCGGTGGATCTCAGCTCCGGCATCTCGGGGCTCATGTTCACCCCGACGATCGACGGTCAGCCGGTGCGGTTCACGATCTCCGGCGTCGACCTGGTCGGCCGGCTGGTCGAGTTCGACGGCCCGCTGATCTTCGCCGAATACGACCACAACGCGAACCCGGCGACGGTGCAGACCACTTCGGACGCCTTCAACGCGAAGCCGCCCCCGTTCGACATGCGCGGCCAGATGGTGGCGTTCGCCCCCTCTGCGGTGCCCGATGACACCAGCCTGGCCACCGCCGCGATCACGTTCCAGGTGGGCGCGCCCGCCGGGATCTTCAGTAAACGCCCCGACCAGGCGCAGACCCGGTGGGAGCCACGACTTGCTTACGGCGACAGCGTGATCCCCGCGATGAGTGTGCTGGCCGGGGCCAACACCACGGTGCGGGTCAGGTATCCGGCGCAGTACGTCGCAACGCAGTTCTCGGGCAACCCCGCCGAGATCTTCCTCGAACTGGTCACCAAAGCCCCGCTGAACTTCTCCACCCGGTCGGACCGGTCCGGCGGGTTCGTCGCCCCGTCTCTGGACGTCACCGCTCTCTCGCGCACCCTCGGACCGGTCGGCGGGGCGACCGCGGCGCTGTTCCCGGGCAGCGGACCACCGTTCGAGATCGCGAAGTTCTTCGCGTCGTCGGCGAAGTTGTTCGGTCTGGTCAGCCTGGGCGAACTCGTGGTCGGCGGCCTGGACACCGCGTCGCTGCCGCGGTTCCAGGCGCAGGGCTTCGATCCGGCGGCCGTGCTCACCACCAATGTCGAACGGCTGCACGACCTCTGCGCACGGCTGGCCACCCAGAACCCGGGCGGGCCCGCCGTCGCGCAGCTGCAGGGCACCGCGACGGCCGCCGCGGCCACCGCCACCGCGCTCGCCGCACTGATCCCCTCGGCGGGCGCACCGCCCCTCGAGACCCGCAGGGCCGCCGCGGCTGCAGCCCTCGGCGCACTCCAGACGCAGCTGGCCACCGTGGTCGCGGCGGTCAGCACCGACCCGTCGGCGCTGCGCGCGGACCGCGAGGCACTGGCCGCCACCGCCGACCGGATCGGTGACCAACTCGGTTCCGGCGCAGCGCAACTCAGTGCCGTCGTCGATCAGGTGGTCCGGGCAGCCTCCGGCGAGGTGCTTCCCGAGACGATGCGCGGCCGGCTCGATTGGACGGGCGAACTGCGTCGCTGGCCGACCGCCGACTCCATCTTCGTGCCCGACGGCGGCGGCACCGGACGGATCAGCGTCGCCGTCGACGTGCAGGCGCCGACCGCACCGGGGGGCGAGCCGAGCGCCTTGGTGTCCTGCGCGCTGTCCCCGTTCCGGCTGCGGCTCATCGGCGACAAGCCGTTCGTCACACTGCACTTCACCACGCTGGAGTTCTCCGCCGCCCCGGGGATGAAGACCGACGTCAACGTCGTGTTCGACCCGACCGACGGCATCGAGTTCGGCGGCTGCCTGGAGTTCGTCGAGACGCTGCGCTCGATCATCCCGATGGACGGTTTCAGCGATCCGCCCTATCTCGACGTCAGCCCCGCGGGCATCCGCGCCGGGTTCGACCTGCCGATACCGAATGTCGCGATGGGCATCTTCGCGCTGACCAACATCAACCTCTCCGCGGCGTTCGAGGTGCCCTTCATCGGTGAATCGATCGCCGTCCGCTTCGGGTTCAGCAGCCGGGAGAGTCCGTTCCGGCTCTCGATCGCGCTGTTCGCCGGCGGCGGCTTCTTCGGCATCGTGATCACGCCCGAGGAGGTCCGCGAACTCGAAGCCGCGCTCGAGTTCGGCGCTGCCGTGGAGCTCGACTTCGGCGTCGCGAGCGGTTCGGTATCGGTGATGGCGGGCATCTACTTCCGGCTGCGCACCGCCGACGGCACGACAAGCGCCCTGCTGGCCGGATACTTCCGGGCCCGCGGCGAGGTCGACGTCCTCGGCCTGATCACCGCGTCGATCGAGATCTACCTCGAACTGAGCTACGAGACGGCGTCCCAGAAGGCCGTCGGCCGCGCCAGCATCTCCGTCGAGGTGTCGGTGTGCCTGCTGTCGTTCTCGGTGTCCATCGCCGTGGAGAAGAAATTCTCCGGAAGCGTCGGTGATCCGACGTTTGCCCAGGTCATGGGTACACATCCCGATGCAGCTCCTGGCGTCGAGCGGCCGTGGGACGCCTACTGCGACGCCTTCGCGAACTGACGACGGAGTCGAGCACATGATCGAAGACGGCCTGTTGACCGCGCTGCCCGGCGGCCGGGACCCCGTATCCGGCCGGCTGCGGGTGACGGCCTTCGTCACCGCCAGGATCGACGTCACCGGCGACGAACCGCCCGTCGCGCTGTCGGATTGCCCGACGTTCGGCGACTGGGGAGCGCTCAGCGGTCAGATGGAGCTCTCGTTGATTTACCGGACCAGCTCCGGCAGCGGAAGCGTCGCACTGCACCCCGATCCGGCCTCCCCGCGACCCGACGCGCAGCTGTGGCGCACCCTGTTCGGCCGGGTGACCGTCGGCTCCGGGACGTTTCAGGACCTGTCCGACCAGACGGTCGCCTCGTTCCCGTCCCAGGCGGTCGCCACCCTGATCCGGGCCACCTACGCAGCGGTCGCCGAGGCCGCGCCGACCGCGTTCCCGCCGACCACCACAGGACCGCTGGCCGGCCTCACCACGATCGGCCGGCTGCTGCGTCGTCGTGAGATCACCAGCGCCGCAACCCATCCCGGTGTCGGTCTGCCACCGTTCGCTTCACCGCCGCCCGGCAGCCCGCCCGGAACGCCGGGACGGTTCGTCGACCGCTCCGCCCTCGATCCGCCGACCACGGTCAACGGGGGGCTGCAGACCCTCGTCGAAGCGCTGCGCTTCTACGACCGGCCGGGCGCCGCCGACCCCGACGGCCCGGACCGGGTGCCGGACCCACCGCGGCGGCCGCAACTGGAGTTCCACGGATTCGTCTCCGCGCTGGCCGACTACCCGCAACTGCTCCGCCACCTCGGGCTGGCCGTCGACTTCCTCCTGGCCCAGGACCTGCCGAACCCGCTGGGGCAGATCAGGTTCGAGCCGCGCACCCTAGCGGTCGAATGGACGCGGCCCGACGTCTCCCGCCCGTGGACCGACTACGAGATCCTCGATCGCCGCTTCATCGCACGGCCCCGCAGCGACGAGGGCGAACTGGTCGACGGCTCGCTGCGAGTGGAGTCCGACCGACTGTTCCACCTCGAGCAGATCGACGTCGACGGCGGCGCACTGAAGCTGGCGGGCAGCGCCGCCACGGCGTCGAAGACCGCCGAGGTCGTGACGGCCACGCCCGGCACCGAGACGGTGGCGCCGTCGATGACCCCCGATGCGTCGTCGCTGCCCGCCCTGCGCGGCATAGGCCTGACCCTGTACCGCAACCGGCGTGCCCAGAAGATCGTCGGCACGTGGGACGCGGCCAAGAAACTCGACGACGAGCGGATCGCCGGGGTGGTCCCGGAACTCAGTGCCGAGGACGTCACCCGGGGTTACCGCTTCGACGTGTCCGAACTGAGCGCCCCCGACACCTGGTACACGTTGCACGCCCGCACCGGCAGCTATGCGCTGCGCACCGCAACGCCCGGCGAACGGGAGCCGCTGCCGGTACCGACGCCGATCGGACCGGACGAGGGCTACGTCAAGGCGGCGTCGTCGACGAAGAACGCCGCCGAGCCCACGGTGACCTACCTGCACGAGGCGGTCGCGGGCTGGGACGGCTGGAGTCTGTCGGCCCCGCGGCCGGGCAATCCGATCGGCATGCTGGGAGTCAATGCGCCCGTACCGCCGGAATCGGAACCCCAGGGGTTCGAGTTGCCCTTGGAGGTGACGTTCCGCCCGACGAGCGGCACGCTACCCGCCCTGCGGTTCGGTCGCCGTTATCGCCTGCGGGGCCGCCTGGTCGACATGTCCGGCCGCTCGGTCTCCCCCGAGGCCCTCGACCCGCGACACGTCACCCCGTTCGTCCCGTTCTACCGGTGGGACCCGGTGCCACCGCCCGCAGTGATCCCGCGGCGCGCCTTCACCGAGGGTGAATCGCTGCTACGCATGGTGATTCGGTCGACCCTGGGGATCCCGACGACGCAGTACGTGGCGCTGGAGCGCATCGTCACTCTGGCGAAGCACGACCGCGAGGATCTGGCCTACCGCGCCGTCAGCGACCGCCATCTGGCCGCACCCGACGGATCTCAACAATTGGCCGAGTTGCACGGCCTCTTCGACGCCGCCGTGCACGAATCCTCCTCGGCGGCCGAGCGGGATGCCGCGTTCGTCATCGCCTCCCGGTCGTCGGGGACGTTCCTGTCGCCCGCCGACGCGGGCGTGATCGCCGACGGCAAGAATCCCCCGCGGCCCGTCGTGCTGAACGGGTCCGGGCTGCTGGCGGATTCGCCCACCGGAAGCCTCGGCGAGGGAGAGTACGTGCTGCACGACGTCGACACCCTCACACTGCCCTACCTGCCGGACCCGCTGGCGAGTGCCGCATCGTTCACCACGCTGCCCGGAGTCGCCGGCACCTGGGAGCTGGACTGGCCGGGATCCAGGGAGTGGTTCGACCGGCAACCGATCCTGCTGCGCATCGAGGAGGGCACCGGTGCGCCCCACTGGGACGACGACGCCCGACTGCTGCGCGTGTTCCTGGCGCCCGCCGAGCACGTTCGGGTGGCACTCAGCTCGATCCTGCCGAAGGATGCGCTGCCGGTGATGGGCGTCTGGATGTTGGAGCGTCCCGCCGTACAGGCCGCCCAGGAGGCCGATGCCCTCTCCGGCAGGCACTGGATGTTGACCCCGTCGGTCACCCTCGATCTGGTGCATGCGGTCGAAAAGCCCTTGGCGGCACCGGTACTCGCGGTGGCCGAACCCGCCGTGTACAACTCCGGCGTGTTCCGCTATCCGGGCAACACGCATGCGTGGCTGGCCGGCACCATCGCCACCCACGCCAAGAGCACCGGCCGCCTCGACGTCGACGCCACCTGGACCGAGCCCGTCGACGACGTCACGATGCCGTCCTGGCTGGTCCGACACGGCCAGAGCCACGTCGCCGACTTCCTGACCGGGGACACCGAGGACAGCTGCCGGATCGGTAGCAGGAACCTGGCGCCGTCGCCCGGGCGACCACCGACCCACGAGATCCGGCACGAGTTCGGCGACACCAAGCACCGCTGGGTGCACTACACCGCCACCGCGACGACGCGTTTTCGCGAATACTTCCCGGCCTCCATCACCGCCGACAAGGAGCTGATCACCCACGTGGGTCCGGCCCTGCGGCTGTCGGTGCCGTCGTCGCACCGGCCCGACCCGCCGCAGGTCGGCTACGTCATCCCGACCTGGACGTGGGACGACCGGGTCGGTATCGGCGTCACCGGCCCCCTGGCGCCACGCCTCGGCCTCACCCGCACCCGCACCCGGATCGGCGGCGGTCTGCGCGTGTACCTCGCGCGGCCCTGGTTCAGCTCCGGAGAGGACGAACTCCTCGGTGTGGTGGTCCGCAACCAGCCCTGGCTGACCTCGTTCGCCGATGTCGACGCCGGCGTTCTGGGCGCCGAAGCCGCCACGCGTGCAGCCGATCTCGCCGCACAGCGGTTCTTCGACGCGGGGCTGGTCGTCGACGGCGGGGACCGTGGCGCTGGCCCGGCCGCGCGCCTGGTGCGCGGCACGACGGACAGGCAGCAGGCGCGCACACCGGTGTTCGACGCCGACGCCGGCGTCGAGGAAGCGCAGCTGGCCTCGCACCTGGGGATGCTCGGCGGTGCAGGTCGCAGCGAGGACGTGGTGGCCGACGCGGCACGCAGCGTGCGGCTGACGGCGATGCTGGACGCGGTCGCAGCCGAAACGGATTCAGCGGCAATGGGGTTGGTCGACGGCCTGCTGGGCCCGGCGGGGCCGCAGGTGTCGACATGGGGCAGCGATCCCGCCTGGGGATCGAAGCCGACCGCGCGCGGGCCCTACATACACCAGTTTCCGTTGCGCGTCGCGGTGGGAACCGGGATCGATGTCCCCGGCCGGCAGGAGAAGGCGACGGTGGTCGGCCACGAGGTGCATTTCGACGCCACCCGCGGCCTGTGGTACTGCGACCTGCAACTCGATGCCGGCGGCGCCTACCAGCCGTTCGTGGATCTGGCCCTGGTGCGTTACCAGCCGTACTCGGTCGGCGGGGTACACGCCTCGGCGGCCGTGCGGCCCGGCTTCATCCAGCTGGTTCCGGACCGCACGGCCGCGGTCACGATGCTGACCGACCGTGCCCTGCTGGTGTCGCTGCGCGGGCCGTCCGGCTACAACCGGCTGGGCCAGGAGTTCATGTTCGGCTCGCCGGTCTCCGCGCAGGTCGACGCGTCCCGTGAGGTCACCGCGCAGGTGCAGGTCCGACCCGAAGGCGGCACTGATCTGGACTGGCGGCCGTGGGGCGATCCGAAGCGGCTCGCCGCCTCGGGCAGTGATCTCGCGGACATCCATTGGGGTGCAACGATCGTGGCGCTGCCGCCCGGCGACCGCGATGAGCAGCGGGTGGTGATCTCCGAATACGAACTGTTCGAGAGCGACGCGTCGACCGCCGAGACGTCGGTGCGCAGGCCGCCAGGTGGCTTCGGGGAAGCAGCCGCCAAACCTGCGGGTCGTCGCCTGGTGTTCGCGACCGAGTTCAGCCTGTGAGCGTCGACCGTCACGGGTCCATGTCGTGCAGCAGCGGGAACAGCCCGTCGCTCGGAGGTGGGGCCGCCCCAGGGGTGAGCGCGGTGCGCTCCGCCGAGTCCGCGGCGTCGCGGAACACCCGCGCAGAGGCCTGCTGGCGGGTGGGATTGCCGCTGAACGTCATCCTCGACGCCTGCCGAAGCCACAACGCGATCTGGCCGAAGACGGCCGCAGGGCCGCGGGCCCGGATCGCCTGCATGTAGCCGTTGTCGGAGAACATGAACTCCGGGTCGGTCTCGGCGAAATAGAAATGCGCGGCCTGCGCCAACCGCTCGGGTTGCAGGAAGTCGAGCGCGAACGGATCGCCGGCGCGCTCCCTCTGGATGATCCAGGTGACATGGCGGGCCGACATCTCCTCGACGAACTGGTTGAACACCCGTGCGGTGTGATGGCCGGTGGCATCGGACAGGGTCTGAGCCAGGCCGGTGTCGAGGAAGGTGTCGGCGTCGAACGCCGGCGTGAGGGCGAAGTTCAGGCCCGCGTTGCGGGCGTGGACGAGTTCGTGGCAGAGCAGTTCCAGGAGATCCACCCGCAGTTTTCGGCCCGTAGGGTGGTGCACCAGCACCCGCTTGCCCCGGATGGTCAGATCGTCGACGACCACCACCTCATGGAGCCGACCATCAGTACCGATGAACTGGTTGGTCTGGCCCGCTGCCGGCCCCAGATCGGCAAGGCGGGCGCGCAGGTCGGCGGGAATGCGCGCGTCCGAACCCAGATCGCCGGCACGGCTCGCGGCGACGATTCCGACCAGGAAGCCGGAATTGAGGGCGGCGAGCATGAAGGTGCCGGTGTCATGGCGTTGCGAGTTCAGCGGCGCGTCGATCAGCGGCGACAGCACCAGCCCGACGAACGGCTCGACCACGTGGCGGGCGACGAAACCGGCGACCTCACCGAAGGCCGGGTCGAGCGAGGGCGGGTCGAAGAACAGATCCTCGTCGAGGGCGCCCGATGTACCGGCGCCGACCACCGGGTCTGTCGGCGAGAGCGCGTGGAACTCCTTGAAGTTCGAGACCGCTTGCCCGGTGAGTGGACCGAAGATCCCGTCGAGGTCGGCATCGAAGAAGCCGAGTTCGCGCAAACCCGCCTGTACCCGCATCACCGAGAGGTTCTGTTCGGGCTGCATCATCCGGTGGACGCCCGCGTGGCACTTGTCGAGAACGAGATCACCCGACAGGCGGGCGGATCGCATGACCATCTCGACCTCCCCGGCCGACCGTGTGCGCCGGCCCGAATCTAACATCGGGGCCCGCCGTCCGTCCCGGTCATGTGCAGGCGATGCCCCGGCGCAGTCCGCCGGGTCACTACATTGTGGTGATGCGCAGGAAATCGCGGTTGGCCCACCTCATCCGCCTGCTGCTCACGGTGCTCACCGCGAGCGTGCTGCTCGCCCCCGGCGCGGCCGCCGAGCCGCCGCTGCGGCTGCCGACCTACCTGACCGACCGCGCGGGAGCGCTCGACGCCGCGGGCATCGCGGACGTGCAGGAGGCGATCGATCGGCTGTACAACGACCGCCGCCTGCGGTTGTGGGTGGTCTTCGTCGACGACTTCTCCGGCCAGGACGCCCAGTCCTGGGCGCAGGCCACCCGGCAACGCAGCGATCTCGGCAACCAGGACGCGATCCTCGCGGTCGCGACCGTCGACCGCGCCTATGCGTTCCTCGCGCCCACGCAGGCGCTCGATGGCGTCGACATCGACAAGGTCCGCACCAACGACGTCGAACCGCTGTTACGCACCGGCGACTGGGCCGGCGCAGCCGTCGCCGCGGCGAACGGGCTGAACACAACGAGCGGATCGGGCAGCTGGCTCGGACTGGTGATCGCTCTCGGGGTCATCGCGCTGGCGATCGTGGTGCTGGTGCTCTGGCAGCGCCGCCGACGGCGCCGTCGCCGGGAAGCCGAGATCGCCGCCGCCCAGCGGGTCGACCCGTCGGATCCGGCGGCGCTGGCCGGCGTCTCCCTCGATGCGCTCGACGATCTCTCGCGCCGCATCGTGGTCGAGGTGGACAACGCGGTGCGCACCAGCGAGAGCGAATTGGCGCTGGCCGTCGAGGAATTCGGCGAGCAGGACACCGCGGCGTTCAGCCGGGCGGTCTCCGGTGCCAAGACCACCCTCGCTCAGGCGCTCAATGTGCGGCACATCCTCGACGATGCGGTGCCCGAGACCCCGCTCCAGCAGCGCGACCTGCTGACCCGCGTGGTCGTCGCCGCCGCGAAGGCCGACCGGGAACTCGAGGCCCAGCGCGAGGCGTTCGCCCAGCTGCGGGATCTGGTGATCAACGCGCCGAGCCGGCTCGACACGCTGACCCAGCAGCTGGTGGACCTGACTGCGCGGCTGGACCCGGCCGGGCAGACGCTGGCCCGGCTGAAGGCGCAATTCGCCGAGACTGCACTGGTTTCGGTGGCCGACAACATCGACGAGGCCCGGCAGCGGCTGACCTTCGCCGAGCAGAACATCGACACCGCCCGCGACCTGGTGGCCCGGCCGGCCGATCGCCAGGGCGGCCTGGTCGACGCCATCCACGCCGCCGAGGCGGCGCTCGGGCAGGCCCGCACGATGCTCGACGCCGTGGACAGTGCGTCCACGGACATCAACCGGGCGGTGGCCGGGCTGCCAGCGGCGATCACCGACGCGCAGAACGGCATCAGCGCCGCGGGCGCCCAACTGGCCCAGGGCAGTCTCGCGGTGGCCACCCAACTCAGCGCGGCACGCGACGCGGCCGTGCAGGCGGTCGCCCACGCCCAGAGCGCCGGCAGCACCGACCCGCTCGGCGCGTTCACCCGGCTGACGCAGGCCGACGCCGAACTGGACCGCCTGCTGCACGACGTCGCGCAGGAGCGGGAGACCATGGCACGGCTGACGCGCACCTACGACCAGGCGCTGTTCACCGCGCAGTCGCGGGTGCGCGCGGTGTCGGACTACATCGACACGCGCCGTGGCGTCATCGGCCCCGAGGCCCGCACGCGACTGTCGGAGGCGGTGCGTCAGCTGCAGGCCGCCCAGGACACGCGAGCGTCGGATCTGAACGCCGCCATCGCCCACGCCAACGGGGCCGCGATGCTCGCCGCGCAGGCACAGTCGCTGGCGAACGACGACGTCGTCGCCGCCCAGCGGCACTACAGCGGCCCGTACGGCGGCGGGGGCGGCGGCCAGATGGGCGCCGTCATCGGCGGCATCATCCTGGGCAACGTGCTGTCCGGCGCGTTGCGGGGTGGCTTCGGCGGCGGCGGCTTCGGGGGCGGCGGCTTCGGGGGCGGCTTCGGCGGTGGTGGTGGCGGCGGGATGAGCGGCGGCGGCGGCCGCTTCTAGCCCAGTTCCAGCGCGAGCAGACGCAAACTCGCCCGCTTCCCCGGCGTGTCGCGCGAGTTCGTGTCTGCTCGCGAGAGGAAAGTCAGCAGCCCTTGAGCCGCGTGGCGAGGTAGTCGCTCACCGCGTCGATCGCGACCCGCTCCTGCGTCATCGCGTCGCGCTCGCGGATCGTCACGGCATGGTCCTCCAGCGAGTCGAAGTCGACCGTCACGCAGTACGGCGTGCCGATCTCGTCCTGGCGCCGGTAGCGCCGGCCGATGGCGCCGGCATCGTCGAACTCCACGTTCCACGAGCGGCGCAACTCTGCGGCCAGGTCGCGGGCCTTGGGCGACAGGTCGGCGTGCCGGGACAGCGGCAGCACCGCAGCCTTGACCGGCGCCAGCCGCGGATCGAGCCGCAGCACCGTGCGCTTGTCGACGCCGCCCTTGGCGTTGGGCGCCTCGTCCTCGTGGTACGCGTCGACGAGGAACGCCATCAGCGAGCGCGTCAGACCAGCTGCCGGCTCGATGACGTAGGGCACGTACCGGGTGTCGGAAGCCTGGTCGTAGAACGACAGGTCGACACCGGAGTGCTGGGAGTGCGTGGACAGGTCGAAGTTCGTGCGGTTCGCCACGCCTTCGAGCTCACCCCACGGGTTGCCGGCGAAACCGAATTTGTACTCGATGTCGACGGTGCGGTCGGAGTAGTGCGACAACTTCTCCTTGGGATGCTCGTAGAGGCGCAGGTTGTCCCGGTCGATACCGAGGTCGACGTACCACTGCAGCCGGGTGTCGATCCAGTACTGGTGCCACTCGGGCGCCGAGTCGGGCTCGACGAAGAACTCCATCTCCATCTGCTCGAACTCGCGCGTGCGGAAGATGAAGTTGCCCGGCGTGATCTCGTTGCGGAAGCTCTTGCCGATCTGGCCGATGCCGAACGGCGGCTTCTTGCGCGCCGTGGTGACGACGTTGGCGAAGTTGACGAAGATGCCCTGCGCGGTCTCGGGACGCAGGTAGTGCAGCCCCTCCTCGGTCTCGATCGGACCGAGGTAGGTCTTGAGCATCATGTTGAAGTCGCGCGGCTCGGTCCACTGGCCCTTCGTGCCACAGTCGGGACAGACGATCTCGCTCATCGGCACCGAATCCGGGTCCACCGGGCCGCCTTCTTTGGACGCCTTCTTGGCCGCGTACGCCTCCTGCATGTGGTCCTGCCGGTGCCGCTTGTGGCAGTTCAGGCACTCCACCAGCGGATCGTTGAACACCTCGACGTGACCGGAGGCCACCCACACCTCGCGGGGCAGGATGATGGCGCTGTCCAGGCCGACGACGTCGTCGCGGCTGGTGACCACCGACCGCCACCACTGCCGCTTGATGTTCTCCTTGAACTCGACGCCGAGGGGGCCGTAATCCCACGCCGACCTGGTGCCGCCGTAGATCTCGCCGGACTGGAACACCAGCCCGCGCCGCTTGGCCAGGTTTGCAACGGTCTCGATGATCGAGGAAGTGGGAGCCACGGCTCCACAGCGTAGCGAGGCCGGCACGTCGTCCTGCGCGTCACATGCCGATTGACATGCACAGGGGCGCATGTATCGTGAGTCCTAATGAAAATCGTTTCCAGTATCGGCGAGGAGCGGCACGCGCACGCCGGCGCCCCACCGCCGGCGCTGCCGTCGCGCGCCGTGCTCGACACCGCCGGCGACCTCCTGCGCGCGCTGGCCGCGCCGGTGCGCATCGCGATCGTGCTGCAGCTGCACCAGGAGGCCCGATGCGTGCACGAGCTCGTCGACGCGCTCGACGTGCCACAGCCGTTGGTGAGCCAGCATCTGCGGATCCTGAAGTCGGCCGGCGTGGTGGCCGGTGAACGCTCGGGCCGGGAAGTGTTGTACCGCTTGGTCGATGACCACCTGGCCGAGATCGTCGTGGCCGCCGTGACGCACTCGGCCGAGGACGAGGAGCCACGGCCGTGACCGGGGCGGTCCGCTCGACCCGGCAGCGCGCCGCCCTGACCGCGTTGCTGGAGAACATCGACGACTTCCGCTCGGCGCAGGAACTGCACGACGAGCTGCGCAAGCGGGGCGAGGGCGTCGGCCTGACCACGGTGTACCGCACGCTGCAGCAGATGGCCGCCGCCGGCGCCGTCGACACCCTGCGCACCGACACCGGCGAGTCGGTGTACCGGCTCTGCTCGGAACACCATCACCATCACCTGGTGTGCCGGCAGTGCGGCTCGACGGTCGAGATCTCCGGCGGCGAGGTCGAGACCTGGGCCGCCGAGATCGCCCGCAACCACGGCTTCTCCGACGTCACCCACACCATCGAGATCTTCGGGATCTGCGAGCGCTGCGGGGCGTCGCGACGCTAGGGCCTGCGGCGCCAGCCGACGACGGCCACGACGATGCCGACGAGCGCGATGATCGGGCCGAGCACCGACCACGTGGTGGTGTTGCTCATCGGGCTGCCGCCCACCGCGCCGACGCCCTGCAACGTGAAGAGCAGACCGAACAGCGCGACCACGACACCGACGACGATCAGACCTGTGCGCACCTCTGTGAGACTAGGCCACCAGCGCGCGGCGCACGTCGGCCCCGGTCGCCAGCACCATCAGCACCAGCGTGCACAGCGCGTCGTCGGTCAGCCCCGCGGCCGGGAAGTTGTAGCGCAGCAGCACGTCCCCCGTCTTGCGCGGGCCACCCGAGCCCTTGGCGCCGATCTTCTCGACCATCGACACGGTCCCCAGCAGCGTGTCCTGGGCGTGCCTGGCGACCTCGGCGCGCATCGCCGCGTTCAGCGGCAGATCCCAGGCCAGCACCTGCGTCAGGGACACCAACTCGAGGCCCTCGGCGATCGTCACCACCCGCAACGAGGCGAACGTCTGCTCGTGCTGGACGGTCAGCGCGCCGTCGTCCTCGCGCTGCACCGGCAGGATCTCGGCCAGCACCGTGGGCAGCCGCTCGGCGAGCTCCATCAGGCTCCGCCGCTCAGGCACATCATTCGGCTCTGCCGAAGCGCCGGTTGCGGTGCACGTACTCCTCGCACGCCGCCCACAGGTCCCTGCGGTCGTAGTCGGGCCACAGCTTGTCCTGGAACACGTACTCGGCGTAGGCGGCCTGCCACAGCAGGAAGTTGCTCGCCCGCTGCTCCCCCGAGGTGCGGATGAACAGGTCGACGTCGGGGATGTCGGCGCGGTGCAGGTGTTTGGCGAAGCTGGCCTCGGTGATGCGGGAGGGATTGATCTTGCCCTCGACCGCCTCGCGGGCCAGTTGGCGTGCCGCCTCGACGATCTCGGTGCGGCCGCCGTAGTTCACGCAGTAGTTGATGGTGATGACGTCGTTGTCGACGGTCATCTCCTCGGCGATGTCGAACTCCTTGATGACGCTGCGCCACATCCGGGGCCGCGACCCGACCCAGCGCATCCGCACCCCCATGTCGTTGAGGTTCTCCCGGCGGCGGCGCACCACCTCGCGGTTGAACCCCATCAGGAAGCGGACCTCCTCGGTGCTGCGCTTCCAGTTCTCGGTGGAGAACGCATACACCGTGAGGTGCTTGATGCCGAGCTCGATCGCCCCGCAGGTGATGTCGATGAGCACCGCTTCGCCCATCTTGTGGCCCTCGGTGCGGCCCAGTCCGCGCTGGGTGGCCCAGCGCCCGTTACCGTCCATCACCACCGCGACGTGGTGGGGAACCTGGTCGGCGGGGATTTGCGGTGCCGACGCCTTGGAGGTGTGCTGCGGCGGACGGGCGAACTTGCCGTTGGTCTCGGGCGGCAACTCCGGGAAGATCACCGGCCAGGTGGACTTGTCCGGGAACGTCGGATAGTCGTCAGGCGCCGGGGGCAGCTGTGGGTAGCTGTGCTTGCCCTTCCGTCTCCCGGTCCGTTCCGTTGCCATGCGCCACATCCTGCCTGATGGTCTGCCCGCTCTTCCGGTCCACCCGCTCGACGAGGGGCAGAGTCCGCAACTGTCGTTCCAAATGCCACTGCAGGTGCGCGGCCACCAGCCCGCTGGCCTGGCTGCGGTGCGGTGGGGTCGACGTCTGGGCGTGCTCCCAGTCGCCCTCGTACAGCGCCGCCATCAGATCGATCACCCCCTGGGGCGGGGTCGCCGAGCCCGACGGCCGGCAGTGCACGCACACGCTGCCGCCCGCGGCGACGTGAAAGGCCCGGTGCGGGCCCGGGGCGGCGCACCGGGCACACTCCGTCAGCGCCGGCGCCCATCCGGCGATCCCCATCGCACGCAGCAGATAGGCGTCGAGCACGAGTTCACGGGGTCGGGCCCCGTCGGCCACCGCGCGCAGCGCGGCCACGGTGAGCCGGTGCAGGGCGGGCACGGGAGCGTGCTCCTCGCCGGCGATCCGTTCAGCGGTCTCGAGCATCGCGCAGGCGCAGGTGTAGCGGCCGTAGTCGCTGACGATGTCCGAGGCGAATGCGTCGATCGCGACCACCTGGGTGACGATGTCGAGATTGCGGCCCGGGTAGAGCTGAACGTCGATGTGCGCGAACGGTTCCAGCCGCGCCCCGAACTTGCTGCGGGTGCGCCGCACCCCCTTGGCCACCGCGCGCACCAGGCCGTGATCGCGAGTCAGCAGACTCACGATCCGGTCGGCTTCACCGAGCTTGTGCTGACGCAGCACGACCGCCCGGTCCCGGTACAGACGCATCAGGACAGTCTTCCACTGTTCGCGGATGAAACCGAGTTCGCAGCGCCGATACTCTGGACAGTGATGGTCGCCTCCCCCGCTCCCCGCACCCGCTTCCCCACTCGATTCCCCACCCTGGGGAACCAGCTCTTCGCCCTCGCCAGCGGCAGTACGACGTCGGTCGACCTGGTCCGCCGGTCCCTCGACGCGATCGAGGCGAGCCAGCCAACCCTCAACGCCTTCCGCGTGGTGCTGCGGGACTCCGCCCTCGCCGAGGCGGCCGCCGCGGACCGCAAACGCGCTGTCGGACAAAATAATTCGGCCCAACCTCTGCTCGGCGTGCCGATCGCGGTCAAGGACGACGTCGACGTCGCCGGCGTGCCGACCCGGTTCGGCGCCGACGGCGAGGTGGCCGAAGCCGAGGCGGACGCCGAAGTGGTGCGGCGCCTGCGGGCTGCCGGCGCGGTGATCGTGGGCAAGACCAACACCTGCGAGCTGGGCCAGTGGCCGTTCACCAGCGGGCCGGCATTCGGGCACACCCGCAATCCGTGGTCGCGCGAGCACACCCCCGGCGGGTCCTCGGGCGGCAGCGCCGCCGCGGTCGCGGCGGGTCTGGTGGCCGCGGCGATCGGGTCCGACGGGGCGGGCAGCGTGCGCATCCCCGCCGCGTGGACGCACCTGGTGGGCATCAAACCCCAGCGCGGCCGGATCTCGACGTGGCCGCTGGCCGAGGCGTTCAACGGGATCACGGTCAACGGGGTGCTCGCCCGAACGGTGTCCGACGCCGCCCTGGTGCTCGACGCCGCCTCGGGCAACGCCCCGGGTGACCTGCATACCCCGCCCCCGGTCCAGGTGTCCGACCACGTGTCGCGCGCGCCCGGCCCACTGCGGATCGCGCTGTCGACGAAGTTCCCCTTCACCGTGTTCCGGGCGACGCTGCACCCCGAGATACGCGCCGCGCTCGAGGGGGTGGCGCACCAACTCGAGCAGATCGGCCACACGATCGTCGCCGCCGACCCCGACTACGACCTGCGGATGTCGTGGAACTTCCTGGCGCGGTCGACGGCCGGGATCCCGCACTGGGTGGACCGGATGGGCCACCGCGTCGTCTGGGACGACCGCACGGTGGCCAACACCCGGATGGGGCGGCTGCTCTCTCAGCACGTGCTGCGCAAGGCTCGCGCCCACGAGGCCGCCACCCAGCAGCGGATCGGCTGGATCTTCAACCTCGCCGACGTGGTGCTGGCTCCGACGACCGCGCTGCCGCCGCCCCGGGTCGACGCGTTCGACGGTCTGAGTGGTCTGGCCACCGACCGGGCGATGATCCGGGCCTGCCCTGTGACCTGGCCGTGGAACCTGCTCGGCTGGCCGTCGATCAGCGTGCCGGCGGGATTCACCTCCGACGGGCTGCCGATCGGCGTGCAGCTGATGGGCCCGGCGCACAGCGAACCGCTGCTGGTGTCGTTGGCGGCGGCACTGGAAGCCATCAACGGCTGGGCGACGCACCAGCCGGACACCTGGTGGGACACCCGCACCGCCGCCGCGACGGCCGAGACGAATATGCCCGCTCGGCCCTCGGTCGCCGTCGAGGTCGCGTAGTCTCCCGGCTGTGACCGCCTCCTCGATCCTGCGCGCGCTGCCCGCCGCGGTGCTGGTCGCGGGCATGGTCGTGGGGGCACCGACCGCGCACGCCGACAACAAGCGCCTCAACGAGAGCGTCGTCGTCAACGTCTACACGATCCAGAAGCAGCACGGCTGTCCGACGGAAATCGAGATCAACCCACAGCTGCGGCTGGCCGCACAGTGGCATACCAACGATGTGCTCAACAACCGCGCGCTCGACGGCGACATCGGCTCCGACGGCTCCACCGCCCAGGACAGGGCGAACAAGGCAGGCTTCGTCGGCACCGTGTCCGAGACCGTCGCGATCAACCCGGCGCTGGCGATCAGCGGCATCGAGATCCTCAATCAGTGGTACTACCGGCCCGACTACATGGGGATCATGAGCAACTGCGCCAACACCCAGATCGGTGTGTGGTCGGAGAACAGCCTGGACCGCACCGTGGTGGTCGCGGTCTACGGGCAGCCCGGCTAGAACCCCAGCCGGCCCAGCTGCTTGGGATCGCGCTGCCAGTTCTTCGCGATCTTCACGCGCAGGTCGAGATAGACCTTGGTGCCGAGCAGCTTCTCGATCTGCGTACGCGCGGCGGTGCCCACCTCGCGCAGCCGCGCGCCGCCCTTACCGATCACGATGCCCTTTTGCGAGTCGCGTTCCACATAGAGAATCGCGTGTACGTCGATGAGATCGTCGCGGCCCTCGCGAGGTTCGACCTCGTCGATCACCACGGCCAGTGAGTGCGGCAGCTCGTCACGCACCCCTTCGAGCGCGGCCTCGCGGATCAGCTCGGCCATCAGGACTTCCTCGGGCTCGTCGGTGAGTTCGCCGTCGGGGTAGAACGCCGGGCCGGGCGGCAGCTGCGCGACGATCACGTCGGTGAGGACGTCGAGCTGGGCGCCCGAGGTCGCCGAGACGGGCACGATCTCCCTGTCGGGGCCGACCAGTTCGCTGACCGCCATCAACTGTTGCGCGACAGCGTCTTTCGACACCTTGTCGATCTTCGTGACGATCGCGACGAGCGTGGTCCGCGGCGCAACGGCACGGATCTGCTCGTAGATCCAGCGGTCCCCCGGGCCGATCTTCTCGTCGGCAGGGATGCACAGGCCGATCACGTCGACCTCGGAGTAGGTGTCCTTGACCAGTTCGTTGAGGCGCTGCCCGAGCAGCGTACGAGGACGGTGCAGCCCCGGGGTGTCGACGAGCACGATCTGGAAGGTGTCGCTGTGCACGATGCCGCGGATGGTGTGCCGCGTGGTCTGCGGGCGGTTGGACGTGATGGCGACCTTGGCGCCGACGAGCGCATTGGTCAGGGTGGACTTGCCCGTGTTGGGCCGACCGACGAAACAGACGAAGCCGGAACGGAATTCGTCGCTCACGAGGGATTACCGGCCCGGTCGGTGACGATGACGGCCGCGTCGGCGGAGAGCTCGCGCACCGCCGCCACGCCGGGGTCGTCAGCCGAGCCGCCGACGAGCACGGCGGCCTCCAGGCCGGTCGCCCCACTGGACACCGCCGCCGCGACGGCAGCCTGCAGTGCGGTCAGTTCCAGCGCCGACAGCGCCACCGGGGCGCCCGCATACGTGCGGCCGTCGGCGTCGCGGACCGCCGCGCCGCTGGCGGCTTCGGCGCGGCCCATCGCGCCGCGCGCCAGCACCACGAGTTTGGCGTCCTCGGCGTCGAGTTCGGTCATTCCCGTCCTTCCTGTCCATCGCCGTCCGGCTCTGGCTCGGGGTCGACAGGGCTGACGAGCACGGTGCCGACCCGGACCCGCCCGCGGGGATCCGGTCCGCCCTCGGCGCGCAGCATCAGCCCGTCCCAGGTGATCTCCGCACCCGGCAGCGGAACCCGGCCCAACTCGAGCGCGAGCAGACCACCGACGGTGTCGACGTCGAGGTCTTCGTCGAGCTCCAGCTCGTAGAGCTCGCGCAGATCCTCGATCGGCAGCCGCGCCGACACCCGGTACTGCCGCTCGCCCAGGTCCTCGACCGGCGCGACCTCGTCGGTGTCGTACTCGTCGGCGATCTCGCCCACGATCTCCTCGAGCACATCTTCGATGGTCACCAGCCCCGCGATGGCGCCGTACTCGTCGACCAGCAGCACCATGTGCACGCGGTCGAGCTGCATCTCACGCAGCAGCGCGTCCAACGGCTTGGAGTCGGGCACGAAGGCCGGCTTGCGCATCACATCGGACACCTTGGTGTCCCGCCCGCCGGTGGTCGAGTAATAGGTGCGCTGCACCAGGTCCTTGAGGTAGACCACCCCGACGACGTCGTCGACGTTCTCGCCGATCACCGGAATGCGGGAATGCCCGCTGCGCACCGCCAGAGACGTCGCCTGGCCTGCCGTCTTGTCACTCTCGATCCACACCATCTCGGTGCGGGGCACCATCACCTCGCGCGCCGGGGTGTCCCCGAGTTCGAACACCGACTGGATCATCCGGCGCTCGTCGTCGGCCACCACGCCGCGTTGCTGCGCCAGGTCGACGACCTCGCGCAGCTCGATCTCGGAGGCGAAGGGGCCGTTGCGGAAGCCACGGCCGGGGGTCAGCGCATTACCGATGAGCACCAGCAGCCGGCTGACCGGTGCGAGCACCACCGAAATGCCCTGCAGCGGAAGCGCCGACACGAGCGCGATCGTGTAGGCGTTCTGCCGGCCCACCGTGCGCGGACCGACACCGATGGCCACGAAGCTGATCACCGTCATGATCCCCGCGGCCGTCATCAGGCCGCCGCTGACCCCGAGGTAATCGTCGAGGTAGGCCGCCAGCAGCACCGTCGCGCTGACTTCGCACGCGATACGCAGCAGCACAACGAGATTGATGTAGCGCGGCCGGTCGACCATCACCTTCGCCAGCCGGACCGCGCCGGGCCGCTCGTCGCGCACCAACTCCTCGACCCGCGCGATCGACACGGTGCTGATGGCGGCGTCGATGGCGGCGAAGAGGCCGGCGAAGCCGATCAGGAAGATCGCGCCGATCAGCTGTCCGAGCCCGGTCACGGTGCGTCGAAATGTCGGGACTTGTCGAGCAGCCGACGGTCCTTCTCGTTCTGCCGATCCTGGTGGTAGGCCTCGACCTGCTCGGCCACCCACTCCTCGAGCAACTGGCGCTGCAGCGCGAACATCTCTTTTTCCTCATCGGGTTCGGCGTGGTCGTAGCCCAGCAGATGCAGCACACCGTGCACGGTCAGCAACGCGAGTTCCTGCCCGAGGGTGTGGCCCGCGTCAGCGGCCTGGGTGGCGGCGAACTCGGGGCAGAGCACGATGTCGCCGAGCATCTCCGGGCCCGGCTCGGGTGCGTCGGGCCGCCCCCCGGGTTCGAGCTCGTCCATCGGGAAGCTCATCACGTCGGTGGGGCCGGGCAGATCCATCCAGCGCATGTGCAGATCGGCCATCGCCGCGGAATCCAGCAGCACCATGGACAGCTCGGCGGCGGGGTTGACGTCCATCTTCCTGATGACGAAGCGCGCGACGCTGACGAGTTCGGACTCGGAGACGTCGATGCCCGACTCGTTGGACACCTCGATGGTCATGGGTCGCGTTACCGCCTCGGCCGGCTTTCGGTGCCCGAGGCGCGGCGCTGGGCCCGGTTCATCAGGGTCGGCTCCTCGGCCCGGGCATAGGCGTCCACGATCTCGGAGACCAGCCGGTGCCGGACCACGTCCGCACTGGTGAGTTCGGCGAAGTGGATGTCGTCGATACCGGCGAGGATGCGCGTCGCGGCGTTGAGGCCCGAGGCCGCACCACCCGGCAGGTCGACCTGCGTGATGTCGCCTGTCACAACGATTTTCGAGTTGAAGCCGAGCCTGGTGAGGAACATCTTCATCTGCTCGGCGGTGGTGTTCTGCGCCTCGTCGAGGATGATGAACGCATCGTTGAGGGTGTTGTGGGTGAGAAGGAAGTCCTCGGTGACATACAGCGAATCCTCAGCCGCCACGGTGATGCAGACGGCCTCTTCGGTGCCCGCTTCTTCGATTCGGTCGATGTACCGCTTCGGCTGTCCGCCTCCCGTGAGGCTGTACTTTTCGAGCTTTCGCTGCAATCTGAAGGGCGCGACCCCCTGGGGGAGGCGAATGTCCAGGATGGTTGCATCGGCTCGATGGTGCACCTCGCGCCCCCGTGCAAGACCCGGCTTCCTCCCGAGCGCGGGGCGGCGTCGGCGATAGACAACGCCTCCCAGCGATTGGACGAGGAAGGTGACGTCGTCCGCGAGTTGTTCGGATGCCGAGCCGTATTGAATTCTGCACGTGCGGCCGTCTTGCGTTACCGGTCCACCGTCTGAGTCGAGTAGCCCTTGGAGGACTGCCAACCGGACCGTCGATGTGTTTTGTAGGTATTCGTACGGGACGTACTTGTCATCTGATTTGGTTCCGGCTAGGCCCAAACTTCGCAGCACTTCGGTCAACGGATTCTTGGTCGTGCCACCACGACCGTGGGGTCCGACGATCGAGTACTCGTACTGCGATTTCCTGCGGAGGATGACGCCCGGAATCAGCCGCTCGACGGCGTCGGCCAACTCGGGGTCATTGGTGGAGAAGCTCGGCGAGGTGAGACATGAGATGCAGCCGTCTCCCAGCAGTAAGCCGAGGGCATAGGGATCCAGCGGAACAGGCTGCGGCTCGAACTGCACCGGCGCGCTGAGAAGCGGGAGTTCATAGCGGTGGTGGTGCGCAGCCCGAAGATTACCGATCATCTCCTTGGTGGTCAGAACGCGCGCCGGCTTGTCACGCCGACGATCGGACCGGGTGTACACCGACCACAGGTGGTCACCTGAGGCAAGGGTCGAGGAACCGTCTTGCGTGTAGACGCGATAGATCTCTTTGAATCCTTGCGGGTGAATGCCGAGCACCTCGGTGGGCCGACCATCGGACCCGATCACAAAGTCACCGATCTTCAGATCACCAATGGCCTCAAAGCCGTGCGGCGTCAGCACTTTGGTGAACAAGGGCTGCGCGCGCCCCCGCATGTAGGCCAGCGGCGCGACCTCGATCACCCCGGCGCTCATCAGCTTCGGGATCAGCTCCGGGTCCATCATGTCGTGCAGCGCGTCGTAGAGCGGACGCAGGTACGGGTCGATCTTCTCGCTCAGCGTGCCGGGCAGGAAGCCGAGGCGCTCACCGGCCTCGACGGCGGGCCGGGTCAGGATGATGCGGCTGACCTGCTTGGTCTGCAGGGCGCTGACGGCCTTGGCCATCGCGAGGTACGTCTTGCCGGTGCCGGCGGGGCCGATGCCGAAGACGATGGTGTGGGCGTCGATCGCGTCGACGTAGCGCTTCTGGTTGAGCGTCTTGGGCCGGATCGTCTTGCCGCGCCGGCTCAGGATGTCCAGCGTCAGCACGTCGGCCGGCGACTCGTCCACCGTGCCGTTCTGCATGCCGGTGAGCATCGCGACGCTGTGGCGCACCGCGTCGGGGGTCAGCCGTTGACCGCTGCCGACGATCTCGATCAGTTCGGAGATCGCGCGCTCGGCCAGCGCGACGTCGGCGGGCTCCCCGGAGAGGGTCACCGCGTTGCCGCGGGCATGGATGTCGGCGGAGAGCAGGTTCTCGAGGGCCCGCAGATTCTCGTCGGAGCGGCCCAGTAGGCCCACGACCAGGTCGGGCGGAACGGTAATGGTGCTGCGGACCTCTGATGCGTCCGAGCCTGCGTTCGTCTCGCGGGGCGTCACGTGGGCTTTTCTGCCTGCTTCCTGTACTGATCGGGTGCGTTGACGTCCCAGTTTAACGCCGCGGCCGGACAGGTCCACCCGTCACGCCCAGCGACCGGTCAGCACCCCGAGCGCGCCTAGCGCCACGGCCGCCGCCGTCGACGTGCGCAGCACCGTCGGACCCAGCCGCACGATCACCGCTCCCGCGTCGGCCAGCGCGGCCAGTTCGGCGTCGGTGACGCCGCCTTCCGGTCCCACGATCAGCGTCACCGCGTCGGTGCCCGACAGCGGCACGTCGCCCAGCGGACGGGTGGCCGACTCGTGCAGCACCAGCACCGTGCCGTGCCGCCCGGAGCGCACCCGGTCGACCAGCTCGGCGGTGGACACCACGCCGTCGACCTTCGGGATGTGCGGCCGCCGGGACTGCCGCGCCGCCGAACGGGCCACCGCGGCCCACCGGCGCAGGCCCTTGTCGATCTTCGCCGCGCCCTCCCAGCGGGCCACGCACCGCGCGGCCTGCCAAGCGACGACGGCGTCGGCGCCCGCCTCGGTGGCCAACTCGACGGCCAGTTCGGCGCGCTCGGATTTGGGCAGGGCCTGCACGACGGTCACGGTCGGAGCGGGACGCTCGACGTACCCGCGCTCCTGCACGCGCGCGGTCAACCTGCCCTTGGCGACGTCCTCCACGACGCAGTGCGCGAGGGTGCCCGCGCCGTCACCGAGGTCGAGTTCCTCGCCGGGGCGGGTGCGGCGCACGGTAGCGGCGTGGAACCCCTCGTCGCCCTCAACGAAGGCCAGCTCACCGACGCCGGGAACCGTGTCGACGTAGAAGAGGGTCCGCACGCGACGGACCTAGCGGCCGGTGAACGTCTCGCGCAGCCGGGAGAACAACCCGCCGCCGTTGCTCGACGCCGCGGTCGCCGAACTGCGCACCTGCGCGGTGTCGCGGGTGCGAGCCTTGAACGTGCGCAGCAGTTCCACGTCGTCATGGTCGAGCCGCGAGGGCACCACCACGTCGATGTGGGCGTGCAGGTCGCCGCGCACCCCGGAACGCAGGTGCGGCATACCGTGACCGCGCAGCGTGGTCACCGAGCCCGGCTGGGTACCCGCCGCGATGGTGATCTCGGTGGGCCCGTCCAGAATCGCGTCCACGTTGACCGACGTCCCCAACGCGGCGTCGACCATCGGCACCGAGATCGTGCAGTGCAGGTCGTCCCCGTCGCGGACGAAGATGTCGTGCGGCTTCTCGTGCACCTCGACGTAGAGGTCGCCCGCCGGGCCGCCACCGGGACCGACCTCGCCCTGGGCTGCCAGCCGCACCCGCATGCCCTCGCCCACACCCGCGGGGATCTTCACGCTGATCTCGCGGCGGGCCCGCACCCGGCCGTCGCCGGCACACCGGTTGCACGGATCGGGGATGACCTCGCCGACGCCGCCGCACACCGGACACGGCCGCGACGTCATGACCTGGCCCAGCAGCGACCGCTGCACGGTCTGCACCTCACCGCGTCCATGGCAGGTGTCGCAGGTGACCGGCGTCGAGTTGCCGTGGGTGCCCTTGCCGTGGCACAGGTCGCAGAGCACCGCGGTGTCGACGGTCACCTGCTTGGTCACCCCGGTCGCGCACTCCTCGAGATCGAGGCGCATCCGCAGCAACGAGTCCGAGCCCGGCCGGACCCGGCCGATCGGGCCGCGCGACGTCGCGCCGCCGCCGAAGAACGCCTCGAACACGTCGCCGAGGCCGCCGAAACCGCCGAAGCCCCCACCGGCGGCGCCGGCGGACTCCAGCGGATCGCCACCCAGGTCGACGATCCGGCGCTTCTCCGGATCGCTGAGCACCTCGTAGGCGGCGCTGACCTCTTTGAAGCGCGCCTGGGCCTCTTCGTCGGGGTTGACGTCGGGGTGCAGCTCGCGGGCGAGCTTGCGATAGGCGCGTTTGATCTCCGTGTCACTGGCGCCCTTGCTCACCCCGAGCAAGCCGTAATAGTCGCGTGCCACCCTCAACCTCTCCCACCCGTCGTCCGCGCGGTGTACCCCGAACGGGGCCGCGCGGATCAGCGGTTACCTAGGACTTCGCCAATATAAAGAGCAACTGCGGCGACGTTGGCGATGGTTCCCGGATAGTCCATCCGTGTGGGACCCAACACACCCATGCCGCCGAAGACCTTGCCAGAACTACCGTAGGTGGTGCTGACCACCGAGGTGCCTGCCATCTGTTCGGCCTCGGTTTCGTGGCCGATGCGCACCGTCACCTTGCCGGCCTCCTGCTGTTTGGCCAGCAGCCGCAGCACCACCACCTGCTCCTCGAGCGCCTCGAGGACCGAACGCAGCGAGCCGCCGAAGTCGGCGGTGTTGCGGGTCAGGTTCGCCGTTCCGCCGAGCAGCAGCCGCTCCTCGGTGTGTTCGACCAGCGTTTCGACCAGCACGGTCGCCGCCCTGCCGACGGCGTCGGCCAGGCCGCCCTGCCCGTTGAGGTGCGACGCCAGGTCGGACACCGCGATCGAGGCCGCGGCCAACGGCTTGCCTTCGAGCGCCTGCCCGAGCAGTTCGCGCAGCTGCGCGAGCTGACCGTCGTCGATGCCGTCACCGAGTTCGACGATGCGCTGGTCGACCCGCCCCGAGTCGGTGATCACCACGAGCAGCAGCCGGGCCGGCGTCAGTGCGACGACCTCCAGCCGCCGCACCGAGGAGGTCGACAGCGTCGGGTACTGCACGATGGCGACCTGCCGGGTCAGCTGGGCGAGCAGTCGGACCGCCCGGCGCAGCACGTCGTCGAGGTCGACGCCGGACTCGAGGAACGTCAGGATCGCGCGCCGCTCCGCGCTCGACATCGGCTTAACGTCGTCGAGACGGTCGACGAACTCTCGGTAACCCTTCTCGGTGGGCACCCGGCCGGAACTGGTGTGGGGCTGGGTGATGTATCCCTCGGCCTCGAGCACCGCCATGTCGTTGCGGACGGTGGCGCTGGACACCCCGAGGTTGTGCCGCTCCACCAGCGTCTTGGAACCGATGGGTTCCTTCGTGGCGACGAAATCGGCGACGATCGCGCGGAGAACTTCGAATCGACGCTCGTCAGCGCTGCCCATTGTTCACCCCACCTCATCTCGGTCGTAACCGCCGGATCCAGTTTACGGTGCTCAGCAGTGGTGTTCCCGACCGAGAGGCCCCCCGCCGGGCCCCGGGTTAACCTTGCAGGGCTGAAGGTGTGTGCGGGGTTACGGGGCAAGCAAAGGCGCGTCGATGATCTTCAAGGGTGTCCGCGATGGCAGACCCTATCCTGAGCACGGCTTGTCGCACCGGGAGTGGGCGCAGATCCCGCCGCGTCAGATCCGCCTGGACGAGCTGGTGATGACGACCACGGTGCTCGCGCTGGACCGGTTGTTGTCGGAGGACTCGACGTTTTACGGCGACCTGTTCCCGCACGCGGTCAAGTGGCGCGGCAATGTGTATCTCGAGGACGGTCTGCACCGGGCGGTGCGGGCCGCGCTGCGCAACCGCACGGTGCTGCACGCCCGAGTGTTCGACATGGACGAACCGCTGCCCCGTTCGGGTTGAGGCCTACGCGAACGCCGGCAGCACCCGGCACAGCGCGCTGATGTCACGCCCGGCCGCCATCACGGTGCGGTCCGGTCGCACGACGGCGGCCCGGACGCGGCTGCGCTGCAGCCAGTGCGCCAGTTCGGAGTGCGGTGGCGCCTGCACGGCCCGCGCACCGCGCTCCGTGACGAGGGCCTGCTGCGCCGGTGTGAGGGGCGCCGTGGTGAGCAGGCCGAAACCGAGGTCCAACGCGTCGTCGAGGCGCCGTCCGTCGTGCAGCACCGGATTCGGACACAGCCGCCCCACGATGCGGCGGGTGCGCAGGCTGCGCCGGTTCACCGGCGAGGCCGACAGCGCAGGGGTCGCCGAGTCGACCACCTTGGCCCGCAGCCCCGGCACCAGGTGCAGTCGCGGGAGCACGAATCGTCGTACCGCCGAACCGATCTCGCCACCGGCGGTCATGGCCCTGCCCATGTTCAGCGCGAGCGAGATCATGTGCCGGGCGTGCGGGCGTCGTTCGCGTTCGTAGCTGTCCAGCACGCTGCGCGGCAGGGTGGCCCGGTGCACGGCGGCGATCTTCCACGACAGGTTCATCGCGTCGCGCAGACCCGCGCCCATGCCCTGCCCGACGAAGGGAGGGGTCAGGTGCGCCGCGTCGCCGAGCAGGAAGATGTTCCCGGCTCGCCAGCGGTCCGCGATTTGGGCGCGGAAGGTGTACTCGGCCACCCGGATCAGCTGCAGATCGGCGTCGCCGGCGTGCGCCGTCCACGGGGCGATCAGTGGCCGCAGGGAATCCAGTGTCTGGAAGTCGGCGGCCGACTCACCCGCGCGCAGAGCGAACTCCCAGCGGTAGCGGGTGTCGCCGATACGCATGTAGGTTCCGGCCCGGGCGGGGTCGCACACCTGGTGCACGCCCTCCCACTGCCGCAGATCGGTCGGGGTCGCGATGTCGACCACCAGCCAGCGCTGCTCGAAGTTCAGGTTCCGCATCGTCGCCCCGATGGTGGTGCGCACGATGCTGTTGGCGCCGTCGCATCCCAGGACGTAGTCGGCGGTGATCGCGAACTCGTGGCCGCTCACCCGGTGGGCCGCGCGCAACCGGAGCCGGCCACCCGGCTCCTCGGTGACGTCGAGCACCTCGGTGTCGCCGCAGAACTCGGCCTGCCGGTGGCGGGCCAGGTTGCGCCGCAACACCTTCTCCAGTTCGGGCTGGTCGAACATGTTGGCGGCGGGAAAACCGTTGCGGGTCAGGGCGGTGTCGCGGCGGAATTCGGCGAGCACGGTCCGGCGGCGGTCGATCAGTCGCAGTCCGCAAGCGGGCCGGGAGATGGCGGCGAACTCGTCGGCGATCCCGAGCCGGGCAAGAATCCGGCAGATCTCGTCATCGAGGTGCACGGCCCGGGGCTGCGGGTAGACCTGCGGCCACCGGTCCAGCACCAGGGTGTCCAGCCCGTATTGCGCCAACAGTGTGGCGGCGGTGACCCCGGTGGGTCCGCCGCCGACGACCGCGACCGTCACGTGCCGGACGGGTCCGTCCGCCGGGCTCATCGGAGGTGGCGCACCGTGAGACGTTGCATCCCGAGGTCGAGGGCGCCGTCGTCGGTGCTGACCGACGCCTGCACGACGTCACCGTGCTGCAGGTACTTCGGGTTCTTCGCCTGCCGGGCGAAGAAGGCCTTCCACTTCACGGCCGGGGGCAGCAGGTTGCCGATGATCTCGATCGGCTTGGGGGGTGCGCTCAGCGCGGTGCCCACGGGTGTGCCGGTGAGGATGAGGTCACCGGCGGACAGATCCTGGAACCGGGTCAACGCCTGCAGCGCCTGCAGCGGGCGGTAGAGCATGTCGCCCTCGACGAGGGCGTTCTGCCGCTCCTGCCCGCCCACGCTCAGACGCAGGCGCAGATCCCCGAACCGGGACAGTTCGCCGTCGGCGAGCAGCACCAGGGCCGGACCCACCGGGGTGAACGTCGGGTAGGACTTCGCCTCGTAGAACTGGGTCTGTGGCAGCTGGATGTCGCGCGCCGACACGTCGTTCGTGATGGTCAGCGCCGCAATGTATTCGGCGAGGTTGGCGTCGGTGACCGTGGTGCCGACCGGCATGTCACGACCGATCACCAGACCGATCTCGACCTCGTAGTCGAGCAGCCGGACGTGCGCCGGCCGCACGATCTCGCCGTGCGGTCCGGTGATGGAGGCCGACGACTTGCGGAAGAAGGTGAGCGGCATGGTCGTCGGGTCCATCCCCGCGTCCTCGACATGGGACTCGAAGTTGGTCATCTGGGCGACGACCCGGCACGGTGCGGTGACCGGTGACACCAGCTCCAGGTCGTCGATCGGGACCGATCCCCCGGTGGCCGCCGCGGCGGTGACCGCGGCGCGGTCGGCCAGCAATTCGCCGGTGCTGACCGCGTTCGTCGCGATCCGGGCGGCGCCGGTCGGGGTCTGCACCCACCAGGCATCGGCGGTGCGGAGGACGGAGATGCTCATGAGGTGGCAACTTTCAACAGGCCGATGAGGCGGTGGAGGTCGAACTCGTTGTCGGTGCGCAGCGCGTGGACCATCGACAACGCCTGTCGGCCTGCCGATTTCGGTCCGGTATCGAGAAAGTCCCTGGTCACCGGCGGACCCCACTGCGCCAGGCCGGTGGCGGTGAACGGCGCCCAGCCCGGCTCCAGTGTGTTGTCGAAGAGGTCACCGTCGGCGAAGTGTTCGACCAGGAAGCCGTCGGGATCGCGCCAGTAGTCGAACAACTGGCTGCCCTGGATGTGCCGGCCGATGCCCCAGGATCGGACGTAGCCGCGCTCGAGCAGATACTCACCGCCTGCGGCCAGCGCATCGAGATCACTGACCTGATAGGCCGAATGTACGTACCGGTTGGCCGGGCCCAGCGCCAGCGCGAGGGTGTGGTGGTCGGCCGGGGTGGCGCCACGGTCGCAGCGGATGAAACTCATCGCCGGTCCGCGCTCGCGCTGCCCGGGGAAGTACAGGAAGTCGCTGACGATCATGCCGAGTGTCTCCAGATACCAGTCGAGCGTCTTCCGATACGTGGTCGACTGCAGAACGACGTGCCCGAGGCGTTGGACGCGGGCAGGCACGCGAGGCGGCCGCACCGTCGCGTTGATCCGTGAGACGGCCCGCCCGGTGTTGGCCGCCTGCGGCTCTTGCACCGGCTGGGCGGGAAGCTGGTGCAGACCGCCGACGACCTTGACGGGGGTGCCGCTCGGGTCCGTCAGTTGCACCGCCACGCCCCCGATCACCTCGGGCAGGGGCTGCACCGCGGCGCCCGTCGCGTCGGCCAACCGCAGCACGTCCACGTCGTCGGCGGCCCGGAACGCGACGCCGCCGAACCTGCTGCGGGCGCCGCTGCGCAGGATCACACACGGACCGCCCGCGTCGGTGCCGCGCAGGTAGAGGTGCTGTGGGGCGCGGAGCGCCACACCGAAGCCGAAGGCGCGGGCGAACGCCTCGGCTCTGGCGAGGTCGGGTTTGTCGAATTCGAGCCACGCGATGTCGGCCACCCGGATCAGCGGGTTCGCCGCGCGGCCGGGGTGCTCGCCGCGCAGCGCGCCCTGCTCGCTGTGTAGATCTTTGTGCCCGTCGTGCACGGGCGCGGAGATGTCCGCCACGATGCCGCCTTTCGATGAGACTGACGAAATCGTCACATGCGAGGTTTGCCTCAGTCAAGTTTTTCTGACGAAATCCTCAGAACTGATCAGGACTGCTAGGATGCTGCGCATGGATGCGACGCATCGCGACGCCGAAGACGCTTCCGACGTGCCCGTCAGCCGACTCGCGCGGCGCAAGATGCGGACCCGCGCGGCTCTGATCGGCGCCGCGCAGACGCTGATCGCCCAGGGCAGGCTCAACGTTCCGATCCTCGAGATCACCCAGGCCGCGGACGTCGGGATGGGCTCGTTCTACAACCACTTCGACAGCAGGGAGCAGCTGTACGAGGCCGCCGTCACCGACGCCCTCGACAGCTACGGCGCCCTGCTGGACAGCGTCACCGCGTCGATCACCGATCCGGCCGAAGCGTTCGCCACCAGCTTCCGCCTCACCGGACGGCTGTTCCGCGAGCGACCACAGGAATCGGCACTGCTGCTGGCCAACTGGAACGCGTTGATGCTCTCCGACCGCGGCCTGTCTCCTCGCGCGCTGCGCGACATCACCGCGGCCATCGACGACGGCCGGTTCCGGCTCGCCGACCCGGAACTGGCGCTGGTGCTCGCCGGCGGGGCGCTGTTCGGCCTGGGCACGCTGTTGCGCGAGCGCCCCGAGCGCGACGACGCCGCCGCGGTGGACGAGGTGGCCCAGAACCTGCTGCGGGTCTTCGGGGTGACGCCCGCCCGGGCTCGCGCCCTGTGCGAGAAGCCGCTCCCCGAAATGTCGTCGCTCAAGCAGTCTTTCGCCGACGGCGTCGGGGACGGGTCAGCCCAGTAGTGGCCGCCGCCCGCTGGTCAAAGCGGTCAGCGTGTCCTGCATCGTCTGCTCGACCCGCGCGGCGAATCCCTCTGCGGTGTCGCCGTTCTCGGGCGTCATCGGTGCGAGCACCCGGGTGACCAGCTTGGTGGGCAGCGGGAAATAGGGCAGCAACCCCACGGCTCCGACGTTGAGTCCCCACGGCAGCGACACACTCACCGGGAACGTCTTGAGGCGGAGGATTTTGTCGAGCCGTAGGGCGCGGGCGATCGCCTCGCCGCTCGAGAGCACCAGCAGGGACTCCCCGGCCCCCGCCGTCACCACCGGCATGATCGGCACCTTCTGATCGATGGCCAGCTCCGCGAAACCCGCACGGCCGTCGAAGATCACGCGGTTGCGATCAGCGAAGGTCTTCGCGGCGTCCTTGTCGCCGCCCGGGAACACCAGCACGTGGTGGCCCGCCTCGAACGCCTCGACGGCACTGTCGTGGCCCGCGGGCCGGGCGCCCAGCGGCTCGAGCAGCCGGCCGACGCCGAGCGTCCACGCCAGCTGATGGGTCAGAATCGTGACGGGACGGTCCAGCGCCAGTGCGTCCAGGGCGGCGCGCACGGCCAGCACGTTCAGGTCCACGACGCCACCGAAACCGTGGTTGGCGACGAAGAGCACCGGGGTGGAAGGCGCGGTCACGTCCGTGTCGATCTCGAGTCGGTGGTACCGGCGCACGAAGTCCTCGCCCGCCGCGGCGATCGCCGCCACCGCGCGAGTGAGCGGGTCGGTCACCGGTGCGGCGCCGGCTGCGCGCCCGCGTCCCCGGGATCGATCTCGACCGCATACGAGGTGATGGTGGTGATCTTCTCGGCGGCGAACTCGTAGACGGCGCAGCTGGCCACGGCCGTCACCCCGTCCGGGCGGAGATAGCGCACGACGGTGTCCACGGCCACGACGCCATCGCCGACGGCGGTGACGAAGCGGTCGAACTCCCGGCGGGTGCCCTCGAGGCTCTCGAGGGTGTCCCGGCACGTCCGCCGCACGGCATCGGCGCCCTCGAGCACCATGCCCCCGACGATCGTCCACCTCACGTCGTGGGCGAGATGGTCCAGCGCCTCGTCGAAGCGGTGCTCGGAGAAGGCGCGGCCGACCGCCCCGGGATCGAATGTCATCCGATGACGGTAGCGCCCGCGCCCGCGCGCACGGTATGAGTGGACACATGAAATTGACAGGTGTCGGGTTGTGGAGTTCGCAGTTGCGCTACGGGAATCCGGAGGAGGCCGCCGACGCCGCCGCCGAACTCGACGAGCTGGGCTTCCCCGCGCTGTGGATCCCCGACGTCGGCGGGCCGGTCCTCGACGCGGTCGACAACCTCCTGTCCGCCACCACGAAGACCGTGATCGCGACGGGCATCCTCAACCTCTGGATGCACGAGCCGGCGGAGGTGGCCGCGCGGTACGCCACGCTGACAGAGACCCACGGGGACCGCTTCTTGCTCGGCATCGGCGTCAGCCATGCGCCGCTGATCGACTCCCAGGAGCCGGGCCGCTACCGCAAGCCGCTCGCCGCCACCAAGGCCTTCCTCGACGGCATCGACGCCACGCCGCAGCCGGTGCCGACCGGCAACCGGGTGCTGGCCGCGCTGGGGCCCAAGATGCTGGAGCTGTCCGCCACCCGCGCCGGTGGGGCCCACCCCTATCTGACGTCCCCCGAGCACACCCGCCAGGCGCGCGAGGTGCTCGGCGAGGGCCCGCTGCTGCTGCCCGAGCAGAGCGTGCTGCTCACCGAAAGCCGGGATGAGGCGCGCGCGATCGGGACCGACTGGCTGCGCTCCTACCTGGCGCTGCCGAACTACGCCAACAACATCCTGCGCACCGGTTTCACCGAAGAGGACATCAGCACGGTCAGCGACCGCCTGTTCGACGCCCTGATCGCCTGGGGCGACGAGGAGACCGTGCTGCGCCGCGTCGCCGAACACCGCGACGCGGGCGCCGATCACGTGTGCGTGCAGGTGCTCACCGCCGACCCGCGTGAGTTCCCGCGCGAGCAGTGGCGCCGCCTCGCCGCGGCGCTCGGGTAGTCAGCCCAGCAGGGTGCGGACCACCGCGTCGGCGAGCAGGCGCCCGCGGTCGGTCAACACCAGGCGGTCGCCGTCGGCGTGGAGCAGGCCGTCGGTCACCACCTGCGCCGCCGCGTCGCGCTCGGCGCCGGTCAGCATCGCGGCGGGCAGCCCCGAACGCAACCGCACGCGCAGCATCACGTCCTCGACGTGGGCGGTGTCATCATCGAGGCTCTCGAAATCGGCGACCGGCAGCCGCCCTTCGCCGAGGGTGGCCGCATAGGCGTTGGGGTGCTTGACGTTCCACCATCGGGTGGTGCCGACGAAGCCGTGCGCGCCCGGCCCGGCGCCCCACCACTGGCCGCCGGCCCAATAGCCGATGTTGTGCCGGCACTCGGCTCCCGGGCGGCTCCAGTTCGACACCTCGTACCAGCCCAGCCCGGCGTCGGCGAGCAGCCGGTCGAGCAGTTCGTAGCGACGCGCCAGCACGTCGTCGTCGGGCGCGGGCATCTCGCCGCGCCGGACCTTGCGGGCCAGCGCGGTGCCGTCCTCGACGATCAGCGCGTAGGCGGATACGTGGTCGACGCCGGCCTCGATCGCCGCGTCGGCGGACCGCAGCAGATCGTCGTCGCTCTCCCCCGGGGTGCCGTAGATCAGGTCGATGTTGACGTGCTCGAAGCCGGCGCGCCGCGCCTCCCGGGCGGCGTCGACCGCCCGGCCGGGCGAGTGCACCCGGTCGAGTGCCGCCAGCACGTGCGGGGCCGTCGACTGCATGCCCAGCGACACCCGGGTGTAGCCGGCGGAGCGCAACCCCGCGAAGAACGCCGGTGACGTCGACTCCGGGTTGCACTCGGTGGTCACCTCGGCCCCGGGCGCCAGCGTGAAGTGGTCCCGCACCGCATCGAGCACCTCGGCCAGACCGGCCGCACCGAGGAGCGACGGAGTGCCGCCCCCGACGAAGACGGTGGACACCTCAGGCGCCGCACCGAGCCGCGCGGCGGCCAGCGCGAGTTCGGTGCGCAGCGCGGTCAGCCAGCCGGCCGGTGTGGCGCCGCCCAGCTCGGCCGGGGTGTAGGTGTTGAAGTCGCAGTATCCGCAGCGGGTGGCACAGAACGGCACGTGCAGGTAGATGCCGAACGGCGCCCCGGGCCGGACCGCCAGGTCGGGCAGCGCAGCGGGCGCCGGGCGGACGGACGCGGAACCGGACATCCCGCCATTGTCCCAGCCGGTCGCGGCGCGGCGGTCGGTCGAGGGGTGCCCAGCCGCCCGATCGGCGTTCGCGCCGGCACCGCCTGCCCGATTGGCCCCTTTTGCTCACCGTGAGCACAAATATGGGCCGGTTGGAGGTGGTGCCCCGATTCGTGGCACAATGGCCGACGTGAACGACGCCGGCATCGTGCCCACTCGCGTAGCGCTGGTGATCCGTCGTCACGTCGACTTCAAGCGCGTGTGTAGCTGCTGTTGTTGTCCTCTGTGACCCCGTAGACCCTGCCCACCTGCACTTTCAGCTGGCCGCCGGATCTGCGCCGCCGGACAGCCCCCGGTGAGATCGCGGTGACGAACGCTGGCTTCGATCCAGGAGCCCCCATGACGACAGCAACACCCAAGCCCGCCAAGCGCCCTCGCGGCGAAGGTCAGTGGGCGCTCGGCTACCGCGAGCCCCTCAACGCCAACGAGCAGGCCAAGAAGGACGACAACCCGCTCAACGTGCGGGAACGCATCGAGAACATCTACGCCAAGGGCGGCTTCGAGTCCATCGACAAAGGCGACCTGCGCGGCCGTTTCCGGTGGTGGGGCCTCTACACCCAGCGCAAGCCCGGCTACGACGGCACGTGGACCGGTGACGAGAACACCGACATGCTCGAGGACGAGTACTTCATGCTCCGGGTGCGCTGCGACGGCGGCGCGCTGTCGGCGGCGGCGCTGCGCACGCTCGGCGAGATCTCGACCGAGTTCGCCCGCGACACCGCCGACATCTCCGACCGGCAGAACGTCCAGTACCACTGGATCCGCGTCGAGGACATGCCCGAGATCTGGCAGCGTCTGGACGCGGTCGGTCTGCAGACCACCGAGGCGTGCGGCGACTGCCCCCGCGTGGTGCTCGGTTCCCCACTGGCCGGCGAGTCGCTGGACGAGGTGATCGACGGCACGCCTGCGGTCGACGAGATCGTCCGCCGCTACATCGGCAAGCCGGAGTACTCGAACCTCCCCCGCAAGTTCAAGACCGCCATCTCGGGTCTGCAGGACGTGGTCCACGAGGTCAACGACGTCGCGTTCGTCGGGGTGAACCATCCCGAGCACGGGCCGGGCTTCGACCTGTGGGTCGGCGGCGGGTTGTCGACCAACCCGATGCTCGGCCAGCGGGTCGGAGTCTGGGTGCCGCTCGACGAGGTGCCCGATGTGTGGGAGGGCGTGGTCAGCGTCTTCCGTGACTACGGCTACCGCCGCCTGCGCGCCAAGGCCCGCCTGAAGTTCCTGATCAAGGACTGGGGCGTCGAGAAATTCAGGGAAGTCCTCGAGACCGAGTACCTGAAGCGTCCGCTGATCGACGGGCCTGCACCTGACCCGGTGGTGCGACCCATCGACCACGTCGGCGTCCAGAAGCTGCGCAACGGTCTGAACGCCGTGGGCGTCGCCCCGATCGCGGGCCGGGTGTCGGGCACGATCCTGCAGAAGGTGGCCGACCTGGCCGAGGCCGCCGGCTCGGACCGCATCCGGTTCACCCCATACCAGAAGCTGATCGTGCTCGACGTGCCCGACGACAAGCTCGATGAGCTGCGCGCCGGTCTCGACGCCCTCGGACTGCCGTCGACGCCGTCGCACTGGCGGCGCAACCTGATGGCCTGCACGGGCATCGAGTTCTGCAAGCTCTCGTTCGCCGAGACCCGCAAGCGCTCCCAGGTGCTGGTGCCCGAACTGGAGAAGCGCCTGGAGGACATCAACGCCGAACTCGACGTGCCGGTCACCATCAACATCAACGGCTGCCCGAACTCGTGCGCGCGCATCCAGGTCGCCGACATCGGATTCAAGGGCCAGATGGTCGACGACGGTGACGGCCCGGAAGAGGGTTTCCAGGTGCACCTCGGGGGAAGTCTGGGCCTGGACAGCGGCTTCGGCCGCAAGTTGCGCCAGCACAAGGTGCTGTCCAGCGAGCTCGGCGACTACATCGAGCGGGTGGTCCGGAACTTCGTGAAACAACGCGAGCAGGGTGAGCGTTTCGCTACGTGGGCACTACGAGCAGACGACGCGGACTTGAGGTGATGTGACGTGACCGACGTGATGACGGAGACCGACCTGCAGCAACTGGCCGAGCGCGGCGCCGCGGAGCTGGGGCCTGATGCCTCGGCCGCCGACCTGCTGCGCTGGACCGACGAGAACTTCGGTGGCAACTACATCGTCGCCTCGAACATGCAGGACGCGGTCCTGGTCGACCTGGCCGCGAAGGTGCGGCCCGGCGTGGACGTGCTGTTCCTCGACACCGGCTACCACTTCGTCGAGACCATCGGCACGCGCGACGCCGTGGAAGCGGTCTACGACGTCAACGTGGTCAACGTGCGGCCGGAGACGACGGTCGCCGAGCAGGATGCCCTCTTCGGCAAGAACCTGTTCGAGCGCAGCCCCAACGAATGCTGCCGGATGCGCAAGGTCGAACCGCTGTCCAAGGCGCTGCGCGGATACTCGGCGTGGGTGACCGGCATCCGCCGGGTGGAGGCCCCGACGCGGGCCAACGCTCCGCTGATCAGCTGGGACAAGGCGTTCGGGCTGGTGAAGATCAATCCGTTGGCCGCGTGGACCGACGACGACATGCAGGACTACATCGACGCCCACGGCATCCTGGTCAATCCCCTGGTCGACGAGGGCTATCCGTCGATCGGCTGCGCACCGTGCACGGCCAAGCCGATCGCCGGCGCCGACCCGCGCAGTGGACGCTGGGCCGGGCAGTCCAAGACGGAGTGCGGGCTGCACGCGTCGTGAACGCAGGGGTGGGCGGCGCGCTGGTGCTGACGGCGCACGGTAGCGCCGATCCCCGTTCGGCGGCGACCGCGCGGGAGATCGCCTCGTGCATCAGGCGTCTGCGCCCCTCGCTGGACGTGCGCGTCGCGTTCTGCGAACAGAACACCCCGAATCTGGTCGACGTGCTCGCCGACGTCGGGCGGGGCGCGGTGGTCGTGCCGCTGCTCCTCGCCGATGCGTACCACGCCCGGGTCGACATCCCCGCGATGATCGCCGAGTCCGGTTCCGACGCGCGCCAGGCGTCCGTCCTCGGCGAAGACGACCGGCTGATCCACGTGCTGCGGCAGCGGCTCGAGCACGCCGGCGTGTCCCGTCTCGACCCGGACGTGGGCGTGCTGGTGACCGCGGTCGGCTCGTCGCACGCGCAGGCCAACGTCCGCACGGCCACGGTCGCCCGTGAGCTGACCCTGACCACGCGGTGGACCGCGACCACCGCGTTCGCCACCGGTCCGTCGCCGTCGGTGGCCGACGCGGCCGAGACGCTGCGGGAGCGCGGCGCCTCGCGGCTGGTCATCGCTCCCTGGTTCCTGGCGCCGGGGCGCATCACCGATCGCGTCGCAGCTTTCGCCCGTGCCGAGGGTATGTCGATGTCGTCGCCGTTGGGTGCGCATCGTCAGGTGGCCGAGACCGTCCTCGACCGGTACAACGCCGCCCTCACCGCACACGTAGCGGCCTAACTCACATCCCCTTCTCTTGACCCTATACCCATGGGGGTATACCTTCGTTGTAGTCAGTGGATACCCCCCTGGGTATATAGAGGAGTCGGAACAATGAAGTTCATCCAGTACTACCTGGACTGTCTGTCGCATGCGTCATACCTGATCGCCGACGAGGAATCGGGGCGCGCGGTCGTCGTCGACCCCCAGCGCGACGTGTCGGAGTACGTCGCCGACGCCGAGAAACTCGGTCTGCGCATCGAACTCGTCATCGAGACCCATTTCCACGCCGACTTCCTGTCCGGCCATCTCGAGCTCGCCGCAGCCACCGGGGCCACGATCGTCTACTCGTCGGTGGCCACCCCGGAGTTCGAGGTGATGAGCGTCGAGGACGGCCAGCGCTACTCCCTCGGAGACGTCACGCTGGAGTTCCGGCACACGCCCGGGCACACGCCGGAGTCGCTCAGCGTGGTGGTCTACGAGCACGCCGACGACGCCGTCCCCTACGGCGTGCTGACCGGCGACACCCTGTTCATCGGCGATGTCGGCAGGCCGGACCTGCTCGCCTCGATCGGCTTCACCCGAGACGAACTCGCCGACATGCTCTATGACTCGTTGCACGACACGTTGATGACGCTGCCGGACGCGACCCGGGTCTACCCTGCGCACGGCGCGGGCTCGGCGTGCGGCAAGAACCTGTCCACCGAACTGTGGTCGACCATCGGCGATCAGAAACAGGACAACTACGCGCTGCGCGCACCCGACAAAGCGACGTTCGTCGCGCTCGTCACCGAGGGGCAGCCGCCCGCGCCGGGGTACTTCGTCTATGACGCGATCCTCAACCGCAAGGAGCGCGGCCTGCTCGACGAGACGCAGATGCCGACCGCCATGAGCTACAGCCAGGTGCAGAAGGCGCTGCAGACCGGTGCTGTGCTCGTCGACGGACGCGCCCCCGAGGAGTTCGCCCTCGGCCACTTCCGCGAGGCTGTCAACATCGGACTCGCCGGCCGCTACGCCGAATTCGCGGGATCCGTGGTCACCCCCGACACCGACATCGTGCTGATGACCGAACCCGGCCACGAACTCGAGGGCAAGAATCGGCTGGCGCGCATCGGATTCGATCGGGTGATCGGCTATCTCGCCGACCCCGAGCAGGCGATGCTGGATCACCCCGAGCAGGTGCAGATCGCCTCGCGGCTGTCGGCCACGGCGTTCGGCGAGCGCGCCGCGGCCGTCGCCGGCCTGCAGGTCGTCGACGTCCGCAACCCGGGCGAAGCCGCCGCGGGCATGATCCCCGGCGCGGTCAACATCCCCGTCGGCCAATTGCCAGGCCGTGTCGGCGAATTGGATCCCGCCGCCCCCACGGTCGTCTACTGCGCCGGTGGCTACCGCTCTTCGGTCGCCGCAAGCGTGTTGCGCCGCAACGGCTTCACCGACGTCAGCGACATCCTGGGCGGTTACAACGCCTGGGACGAGATCGCCCAGCACGCCTGATCGGAAGGACGAGACGCCATGAGTCATCACAAGATCCTGATCGTGGGCGGCGGCACGGCCGGTATCACCGTGGCCGCGCGGATGCTGCGCGCCGGCCACGGCGATGTCGCCGTGATCGAACCGTCCGACGTGCACTACTACCAGCCGCTGTGGACGCTCGTCGGCGGAGGTCAGGCCGACGCCGCCACCACGGTGCGACCCGAGGCCAGGGTGATGCCCTCGGGCGCCACCTGGTTGCACACGGCCGCGGCCGCCGTCGACCCCGACGCCAACACGGTGACGTGCACCGACGGGTCCACCCACACCTACGACGTGCTGGTAATCTGCCCCGGCATCCAACTCGACTGGGAGCGGATCGACGGCCTGACCGAGACTCTCGGCCGCGACGGGGTGTCGTCGAACTATCGCTTCGACCTCGCGCCATGCACCTGGGACTTCATCCGCGACACCCGCAAAGGCACCGCCGTGTTCACGATGCCGTCCGGCCCCATCAAATGTGCCGGGGCCCCGCAGAAGATCGTCTACCTCGCGTGCGATCACTGGCGCCGGGAGGGGGTCCTCGACGACATCGACGTGTACCTGGTGATTCCCACGCCGCGCATCTTCGGCATCCCCGCGATCGCCGAGAACCTGGAGAAGGTCATCGCCGACTACGGCATCCAGCTGCACACCGCCACCGAGGTCACCTCGGTCGACGCCGCGGGCAAGAAGGTCGCGCTGAGCAGCGTGGCCGAGGGCGGGGAGGACGGGACGCTGCCGTACGACGTGCTGCACGTGGTGCCCCACCAGTCGGCCCCGGACTGGATCAAGGCCGGTCCGCTGTCCACCGGCGAGGCAGGCGGGTACATCGCCATCGACCGACACACGCTGCAACATGTGCGCTACCCCAACGTGTTCGCCCTCGGGGACGCCGGGTCGTCGCCGAACTCCAAGACCGGCGCGGCGATTCGCAAGCAAGCCCCGGTCGTCGTCGAGAACGTCGATGCGTTCCTGGCGGGCAGGCCGCTGACCGGGTCCTACGACGGCTACGCGTCCTGTCCGATCGTGACCTCGGCACACGACATGCTGATGGCCGAGTTCGACTACGACTTCAACCTCAAACCCTCAGTGCCCCTTCTCGATCCGACCAAGCCGCACCGGCCCTACTGGTATCTCAAGAAGTACGGCCTGCCGGCGATGTACTGGCACCTGATGCTCAAGGGTCTGGTCTGACCATGGTCGCGCTGACGGTGGTCCTCGCCCTAGCGGTCGGGTTGTCGCTGGGCCTGCTCGGCGGCGGCGGCTCGATACTGATGGTGCCGCTGCTGGCCTACGTCGCCGGCCTCGACGCCGCCCACGCCATCGCCACGTCGCTGCTCGTCGTCGGCGTGACCAGCGCCGTCGGGGCGGTGTCGCACGCACGGGCCGGCCACGTGCGGTGGCGGACCGGTCTGGAGTTCGGGGCAGCGGGCATGGCCGGCGCGTATGCCGGCGGCTGGGCGAGTCAGTTCCTCCCCGGCTCGCTGCTGTTGGTCGGGTTGGCGGCGGTGATGATCACCGCGGCGATCGCGATGCTGCGCGGGCGCCGTGCCCCGATGAGCACCGATCGGCCCGGCCGTCACGCCGCGCTGCTGGCCCAGGGGCTGGCGGTCGGCGCGGTCACCGGCCTGGTCGGTGCCGGGGGCGGCTTCCTGGTGGTGCCCGCGCTGGCGCTGCTCGCCGGATTGCCGATGGGCACCGCGATCGGTACGTCGCTGGTCGTGATCGCGATGAACTCGTTCGCCGGACTGGCGGGGCACCTGACCGCCGGGGCGATCGACTGGCGACTGGCGGCGATGGTGACCGCTGCCGCGGTGGCGGGCGCCCTGGCCGGCTCCCGGCTGACGGCGTTGATCAGCGTGGACGCCCTGCGGGCCGGTTTCGGCTGGTTCATCCTGGCCATGGCATCGGTGATCCTGGCCGAGGAGATCCACCCCGCCGTCGGGGCGCTGACCGCCATGCTGACCGCGCTCAGCGGCCTGATGTACGCCTCGTGCAAAGCGGGATACTTCTGTCCGCTCCGGGCGTTATACCCCCGTGGGTAACATGGGGACCGTCAAGAGAGAAGGGAGCCGTCGTGGTCGGTGATGAGGAAGCCATCAGCGCGGTGCTGAATAGGCTGCGTCGCGCTCAGGGACAGCTGACCGGCGTCATCTCGATGATCGAGCAGGGTCGCGACTGCAAGGACGTCGTCACCCAGCTGGCGGCGGTGTCCCGCGCACTGGACCGCGCGGGATTCAAGATCGTCGCGACCGGGCTGCGGGAGTGCATCGCCGACGGCGACGGCGCCGACGGCAAGCGGGAGATGAGCGTCGACGAGCTCGAGAAGCTCTTCCTCGCGCTGGCCTGAGCTACGACAGCCGCGCGGGTTCGCCGTCGGCGACCACCGGCTGATCGCCCTGCGCCTCGTCGGGCAACGTCGGCACCCGGGTGGCCCGCACGTATACGGTATCGCCGGCTCGGAGTCCGAGCGCCTCTGCGTCGCCACGGGTGATCTGGGCGGTGAACGGTGTGTGGGTGGCCGCGTTGGTCAGTTCGACACGCACCTCGAAGCCCAGCATCACGATCCGGTCGATCACCGCCTTCGTCACGCCGGTGGCCTGAATCGAGTTGTCGCCGTTGGCGATCGCCATGTCCGGGTTACGCCCGACGCGGATGTCGTGCGGCCGCACCAGCGCACCGTTCAGCGGTGACACCGCGCCCAGAAACGACATCACGAAGGCGTTCGCCGGGCTGTCGTACACCTCGGTGGGCGAGCCGACCTGTTCGATGCGGCCCTTGTTGAGCACCGCGATCCGGTCGGCGACGTCGAGGGCCTCCTGTTGGTCGTGCGTCACCAGCACCGTGGTGACGTGCACCTCGTCGTGCAGACGGCGCAGCCACGCCCGCAGATCCTCGCGCACCTTCGCGTCGAGCGCGCCGAACGGCTCGTCGAGCAGCAGCACCTGGGGATCGACGGCCAGCGCGCGCGCCAGCGCCATGCGCTGCCGCTGCCCGCCGGAGAGCTGATTGGGATAGCGCGTCTGGAAGCCGGCCAACCCGACGACCTCGAGCAGGTTGTCGACCTTCTCGGTGACCTCGGCCTTGGGGCGCTTACGGATCTTGAGACCGAAGGCCACGTTCTCGCGGACCGTGAGGTGCTTGAACGCGGCATAGTGCTGGAACACGAAGCCGATGCCGCGCTTCTGCGGCGGAACGTCGGTGACGTCGCGGCCGTTGATCGTGATCGTGCCCGAATCGGGCTCGTCGAGGCCGGCGATGGCCCGCAGCAGCGTCGACTTGCCCGATCCGCTCGGTCCGAGCAGGGCGGTCAACGATCCGGCGGGCACAACGAAGTCGACGTTGTCGAGCGCGGCGAAATCGCCGTAGCGCTTGTTCGCGCCGGACACGGTGATCGCGTGGGTCATGAGGGTGTGACTTCCGTTTCGTCGACGATGTTCATTGTGCGGCCTTGGCCCGGCGAGCGTCGAGGATCACCTGGGCGACGAGAACGAGCACCGCGACGCTCATCAGCAGGGTCGCGATCGCGTAGGCGCCGTATTCGGCGCCGCGGTTGTAGCGGTCGGCGACCAGCAGGGTGAGTGTCTGTGACTGGCCGGGCAGGTTCGACGAGACCATGATGACCGCGCCGAACTCGCCGAGCGTCCGGGCGACCGTCAGCACGATGCCGTATGTGAGCCCCCACCGGATCGACGGCAGGGTGATGCGCCAGAACGTCTGCCACCACTGCGCGCCGAGGGTGGCCGACGCCTCCTCCTGATCGGTGCCGATCTCGTGCAGCACCGGCTCCACCTCGCGGATGACGAACGGCACCGTGACGAACACGCTGGCCAGCACGATGCCGGGGAAGCTGAAGATGATCTTCAGACCCAGGTCGTTCTCCACGAATCCGAACAGCCCCGCCGAACCCCACAGCAGGATCAGCGCCACACCGACCACCACCGGCGACACCGCGAACGGCAGGTCGATGATGGCCTGAAGGACACTCTTGCCACGGAAACGATTGCGCGCCAACACGAGTGCGGTCGGCACCCCGAACAGCACGTTGAGCGGGACGACGATAGCCACCACCAGCAACGAGAGCTGCAGCGCCGAGACCGCCGCGGGAGTGCCGACCGAGGCGACGAAGGCCCCGACGCCCGGGGAGAACGTGCGCCACAGGATCAGGCCGACGGGCACCAACACCAGGATGGTGACGTAACCGATCGCCACCCACCGCAGCAGCAGGCGGACCGCCGGGGACAGGATCACGTCGCCAACTCCTCGCGCTTCGCCGCGCGCGCGCCGACCGCGCGCAGGATGAACAGCACGACGAACGAGATCACCAGCAGCACGATCGAGATCGCCGCGGCTCCCACCCTGTCGTCGTTCTCGATGAGCGTGCGGATCCACTGCGAGGACACCTCGGTCTCGCCGGGTATCGCTCCGCCGATCAGCACCACCGAGCCGAACTCGCCGATCGCCCGCGAGAACGCCAGGCCGGCACCGGAGAGCAGCGACGGCAGCAGCGCGGGCAGGATCACCTTGGTGAAGATCAGGTAGTTGTTGGCGCCCAGCGACGCGGCCGCCTCCTCCACCTCGCGGTCGAGTTCCAGCAGCACCGGTTGCACGGAGCGGACCACGAACGGCAGCGTGACGAACAGCAGCGCGACGCCGATGCCCCATTTCGTCTGTTGCAGGTGCAGCCCGACCGGGCTGTTGGGCCCGTACAGCGCCAGCATCACCAGGCTCGCCACGATCGTCGGCAGCGCGAACGGCAGGTCGATCACCGAATCCACCAGCCGTTTGCCCGGGAAGTCGTCACGAGTGAGCACCCACGCGACGATCACCCCGAACACCGCGTTGATCAGGGTCACGCCGATGGAGACCGTCAGCGTCACCCGGAACGACTCCAGCGCGGCGTTGGAGGTGACCGCCGACCAGAACGCGTGCCATCCGCCGGTCGCCGACTGCCACACGATCGCGGCGAGCGGCAGCAGCACGATGACCGAGAGCCACAGCGTCGCGGCGCCGACCCGCAGCGAGGTGCTGCCGTGGCGATTGCGCCCCCGCAGGGGCGTCGCCGGTTCGGCCTCCGCGACGATCGAGGTCATCCCGTGGCCTGCTTGTAGATCTTGGTGACCGAACCGTTCCCCTTGTCGAACAGCGCGGGATCGACGTCACCCCAGCCGCCCAGGTCGGCGATGGTCCACAGCTTCTGCGGCGTCGGGAAGTCCTTGGTGAACTCGGCGGCCACCGCCGGATCGACCGGCCGGAAGCCGGCCTCGGCCCACAGCTTCTGACCTTCGGGGGTGTACAGGAAGTTCTTCAGCGCGTTGGCCTGCTCCTGATGTTGCGACGACGACACCACCGCCACCGGGTTCTCGATCTTGAACGTCTGGGGCGGGTTCACGTGTTCGACGGGCTTGCCCTGACGCTCGACGTTGATCGCCTCGTTCTCGTACGAGATCAGCACGTCACCGCTGCCCTGCAGGAACACGTCGGTGGCCTCCCGGCCGGACCCCGGCCGGGTCTTGACGTGCTCGGTCACCAGCTTGTTGACGAAATCCAGACCAGCCTGCGGGTTCTTACCGCCGTCGCTCTTGGCCGCGTACGGCGCCAGCAGATTCCACTTCGCCGACCCGGAGCTCAGCGGACTCGGCGTGACGACCTCCAGGCCCGGCTGCAGCAGGTCGTCCCAATCCCGGATGTTCTTGGGGTTGCCCTTGCGCACGACGAGGGAGACCACGGAACCGAACGGGATGCCCTTGGTGGCGCCGGCGTTCCAGTCCGCGGACACCTTGTCGGCCTTGACCAGACGGGTGATGTCGGGCTCGACCGAGAAGTTGACGATGTCGGCGGGCTTGCCGTCGACGACCGCGCGCGACTGATCTCCCGACGCGCCGTACGAGGTGGTCACCGCGACGCCCTTGCCTTCGGGGGTGGCCGCGAACGCGGGAATGATCTTGCTCCACCCCGGCTCCGGCACCGCGTAGGCCACCAGCGTCAGCGTCGTCTCGGCGTTGGACCCGCCGCCCTCACCGGCGACGTCACTCGCGCCACCGCCGCACGCGGCGACCAGCGAGGTCGTCAGGGCCAGCGCTGCGACCGCGCGCCACCGCGGGCCGGGCTTGGTGAGATTCATGGGGTGACCTTTCCGTGGGGGAACGAACCTGTCGGGGAGTCCGGTCACGCGGAAGGTGGTGGCGTCGTCGCCGTGCACACGTCGGCACGGAGACATCGTTGCCGAACACCTGACCGCCGATCGGGGTGAGGAGTCAGCAACAACAACACACGTCAGCAACGGCCGAGAAGCCGACAGCAATGAGCGCCACGATGTGGCCACCCTTGTTGCCGCACGCCGTTTGCATGGCGCGAAGAATAACACCAGTCTCGGTCAGTGGGTGAGCAGCCACATCACGATCACCAGGATGACCAGCGCGACGAGCGCCAGCGTCACCCGCGACCTCGGCATCCCGCTCATCCGTCACTCCCCTCGGTGTCGTCGACCGTCTCGCCCGGCGAGCGCCGCAGCCGCTGTTGCAGCTGGATGCCCCGGTCGAGGGCGGCGTCCAGCACGACGGCCACGGTGTAGGCCAGTGCCAGCACGACGGGGATCACCACCACCGACTGCGCGACGAACGGCAGCCCCGTCAGCCAGAGCTCCACTCCGTCCCACCAGCTCAGGAATCCGCCCACCCGGCCCAGACTAGGCGCACGGCCGCGCTGAACGAGGCGCAGGCGTGTCCGGGTAGACGCCGAGGCACCCGGCAGTCGATGATGAGCAAATGGTTCTGCAGCCCACCCAGGCCGTCTCCGGCACGGTCAGCGCCAACGGTGAATCGTCGGCGTTCGCGCTGGCCACGACGCCGTCGTATGCGAACACCGGTCCGCTGCGCAACCCCTTCCCGCCGATCGCCGACTACGCCTTCCTGTCCGACTGCGAGAACACCTGCCTGATCTCGTCGGCGGGGTCGGTCGAGTGGCTGTGCGTGCCGCGACCGGACTCGCCGAGCGTCTTCGGCGCGATCCTCGACCGCGGCGCCGGCCACTTCCGGCTCGGCCCGTACGGGGTGTCGGTGCCGGCCGCCCGCCGCTACCTGCCGGGCAGCCTGATCCTGGAGACGACCTGGCAGACCCACACCGGCTGGCTGATCGTGCGCGACGCACTGGTGATGGGGCCGTGGCACGACCTCGAGACCCGCTCCCGCACCCATCGCCGCACCCCGATGGACTGGGACGCCGAACACATCCTGCTGCGCACCGTGCGCTGCGTCAGCGGCACCGTCGAACTGGTGATGAGCTGCGAACCGTCGTTCGACTACCACCGCACCAGCGCCAGCTGGGAGTACTCCGCGCAGGCCTACGGCGAGGCCATCGCCCGGGCGACGAAGAACCCGGATTCCCATCCGACGCTGCGGCTGACGACGAACCTGCGCATCGGACTGGAAGGCCGGGAGGCCCGTGCGCGCACCCGGCTGTCCGAGGGCGACAACGTGTTCGTCGCGCTGAGCTGGTCGAAGCATCCGGCGCCGCAGACCTTCGACGACGCCGCCGACAAGATGTGGAAGACCAGTGAGTGCTGGCGGCAGTGGATCAACGTCGGCGACTTCCCCGACCACCCGTGGCGGTCCTATCTGCAGCGCAGCGCGCTGACCCTCAAGGGTCTGACCTACTCCCCCACCGGTGCGCTGCTGGCCGCACCCACCACGTCGCTGCCGGAAACCCCTCAGGGCGAACGCAATTGGGATTACCGCTATGCGTGGGTACGCGATTCGACGTTCGCGCTGTGGGGTCTCTACACATTGGGTCTCGACCGCGAGGCCGACGACTTCTTCGCGTTCATCGCCGACGTCTCCGGTGCCAATAACGGCCAACGCCACCCGCTGCAGGTGATGTACGGCGTGGGCGGGGAGCGCAGTCTGGTCGAGGAGGAACTCAACCATCTCTCGGGCTACGACAACGCCCGGCCGGTGCGCATCGGCAACGGCGCCTACAACCAGATGCAGCACGACATCTGGGGCACGATGCTCGATTCGGTGTACCTGCACACCAAGTCCCGTGAGCAGATTCCCGAGACGCTGTGGCCGGTCCTCAAGGAACAGGTCGAGGAAGCCATCAAGCACTGGCGCGAACCCGATCGCGGTATTTGGGAGGTCCGCGGCGAACCGCAGCACTTCACCTCCAGCAAGATCATGTGCTGGGTGGCGCTCGACCGCGGCGCGAAACTGGCCGATCTGGAGGGCGAGAAGTCCTACGCCCAGCAGTGGCGCGTGATCGCCGAGGAGATCAAAGAGGACATCCTGACCCGCGGTGTCGACTCCCGCGGTGTGCTGACCCAGCGCTACGGCGACGACGCCCTGGATGCGTCGCTGCTGCTGGCCGTGCTGACCCGGTTCCTGCCGTCGGACGACCCACGGATCCGCGCCACGGTGATGGCCATCGCCGACGAGCTGACCGAGAACGGCCTGGTGCTGCGCTACCGCACCGACGAGACCGACGACGGCCTCTCCGGGGAGGAGGGCACGTTCACGATCTGTTCGTTCTGGCTGGTGTCGGCGCTGGTCGAGATCGGTGAGATCCACCGGGCGCGGCACCTGTGCGAGCGCCTGCTGTCCTTCGCCAGCCCGCTGCATCTCTACGCCGAGGAGATCGAGCCGCGCACCGGCAGGCATCTGGGCAACTTCCCGCAGGCGTTCACCCATCTGGCGTTGATCAACGCGGTCGTGCACGTGATCCGGGCCGAGGAGGAGGCCGACAGCTCGGGCGGATTCCAGCCGGCCAACGCACCTGTGTAACAAGAACGTTCCGGTTTCGCGTCTGGCTGCGCGCAACGCTGGCAGCTCACAGGTTGTCGGCCGACCATCGAACGCATGAATTCTCATGCCGCTGACGACACGTCGCGTCAGGTCATCGACATCGCCGTGGGCATCCTGATCGGCCTGCGGGGCTACTCGCGCCGCGAGGCGTTCGACGAACTGGTGCGCGTGGTGCACCAGACCGGCGTCGGGTTGGGCAGCCTCGCCGCGGGACTGGTGGCGGTGGCCTCGGGGTCGTCGTCGGCCGAGCATGCCGAGGCGTTCGCCGCGTGGGGGGAATTGCTCGGGCCTCGTCGGCGCGCGCTATCCGCCACCGCCTGATCCCGGTCCGCCACCCTGGCCAACCAGCAATCGCGCTGATCGGAAATCTCCTGTGCGGGGCTCCTCCGACGTTAGTGTCCGTCGACCTGTTGCCCTGCCCTGAGGACGAACCATGGCGAATCGGATTGACGAAACCGGAGACGCGCGCGTCGCCGGAGACCCGGCGGACACCCACTCCCACCGCCGATTACGGGGCACCCTCGGCGTGTGGGGCATCGTCTTCGTCGTCGTGGCGGCCGCCTCACCGCTGGGAGTGATCGGCGGGCCGGTGCCTCTCGGCATCGCCAGCGGCAACGGGGTCGGCTTCCCGGCGATCTTCATCATCAGCACGGTCATCGTGTTGCTGTTCGCGGTCGGCTTCACGGCGTTGACACCCCACGTGCCCAACGCCGGTGCGTTCTACTCCTACATCGGCAAAGGACTCGGTCGGGTCACCGGGTTCGGCTTCGCCTTCGTCGCGCTGATCTCCTATCTGGCGCTCGAGATCGGCGTCTACGGCCTGATCGGGCAGGGCGCCCAGGCGCTGTTCTCGTCCTACGGTGCGCCCGACATCCACTGGGGGATCTGGGCGTTGGCCACGCTGGTGATCGTGGCGGTGCTCGGTCACCGCAACATCGACCTGTCCCGCAACGTGCTCGGCGTGCTGCTGATCGCCGAGGTCGCGATCGTACTCGTGCTCGACGCCGTCGTCGCGTTCACCGGCGGACACGAGGGTCTGTCGACGGGGTTCCTGTCACCGTCCGAGATCGTCTCGGGCGCACCGGGAATCGCACTGCTGTTCGCGTTCCTGAGCTTCATCGGGTTCGAGGCCACCGCGGTGTTCCGCGACGAGGCACGAGATCCGTTGAAGACGATCCCCCGGGCGACGTTCGTCGCGCTGCTGCTGATCGGAGTGTTCTACACCGTGTCGACGTGGGCGCTGATCACCGCCTGGGGCGACAGCCGGGTCGTCGAGCAGGCGGTTGCGGATCCGTCGGGGCTGCTGCCCGGGGCCACCGAGGAGTACCTGGGCGCGGCCGGTCTGCACATCGTGCAGGTGCTGTTCGTCACCAGCTTGTTCGCCTGCATCCTGTCGTTCCACAATGTGGTGGCGCGCTATGTGTTCACGCTGTCGAACCGCAACGTGTTCCCCGCGTCGCTGGGTGAGGCACACAAGAGCCACGCCTCCCCGCACCTGGCGTCCGGCATCGACGGAATCGTCGTCCTGGTGTTCCTGATCGCCGGCATCGCGCTCGGTCTCGACCCGGTGATGCAGTTCTACACATGGCTGGCCGGCATCTCGACGGTGGGCATCATCATCCTGCTGATCGCCACCAGCGTCGCGGTCCTGGCGTTCTTCGCGCGGCAGCGGCGGCGCGGCGAGGCGGAGGTTTCTGCGTGGCGGGCCTTCATCGCGCCGGGCATCGGGCTCGTGGGGCTCGTTGCCGTGCTGTTCCTGGTCTTCCAGAACCTCCCGACTCTGGTGGGCGGCTCCACGCCCATCGCGATCGGCGTCGTGGTTCTGCTCGTCGCGGTCTTCGCGGCCGGCGCAGGAATCGCGCTGCGCCGTCCGCAGGTTCAGCTGGACTGACGCTGCCGACCGGCGAGCGCCTCGCGGGCTCACCAGCGCCCGCGATGCACCACCTCGTCGAAAGGCCGGCGGTTCGGCCTGTCGATCGGCTTCAACGGGCGATCTGCGGGATAACCGACACCGAGCAGGTAGGACACCAGGTGGTCGTCGGGAACTCCCAGGATGGCTCTTGCCCGCTCCTGGTCCCCTACCGCGGAATGCCCCGTCCCGATACCGAGATCGGTCGCCGCGATGGTCATCGCGAAGGTGGCCTGCCCCAGGTCGTACTGGTCGATGACCTTGTCGCGCTCCTCAGTGGGTTCGGGCAGGACGAGAGCGATCGCCGCCGGAGCCCCGGCGATGTGGCCCGCGCCGAGCCATACCGTCGAAAGCTCCTGCAACTGTTGATGATCTGTTACCACCACAAAGTCCCAATGCTGGCGGTTCGACGCCGACGGGGCGCGCCAGCCTGCTTCCAGGATGCGATCGAGGGCGTCCGCCGGTATCGGATCCGGAAGGTACTGCCGAACATTGCGGCGAGCGCGAAGAGCGTCCCAAGCTTCCATCGGTCCTCCTGCGGTGACGACGCACCTGTCATGGTAGGCCCCGACGCCGATCGGTCAGACGCCCTGCCCGCCGCGGTGGCGCGCCACCAGATCGGGCACCGGATCCTTGCCGTTGATCAACCAGTCCCCGATGATGCGTGCCTTATAGACGCGGGGGTTGTGCGACGCCAGGGTTCGCGCGTTGCGCCAGTGCCGGTCCAGCGCCAGACCCTCCGAGACGCCTGAGGCGCCGAGGGCGTCGAAGATCGCAGTCGTCGCCTGCAAGGCGCTGGCGATGATCACCAATTGCGCTTGAGACACCGCGATCTCGGCGTCGATCAATCGCGCTCGCGCCGTGGCACTCTCACCGGCGATTCGTCCCACCGCCACTGCGTCCAGGCTCTGCGCGGCCCGTGCCAGTGCTGATTGGGCGGCGAACGCCTCGGCCGCCACCTCGCCGATCACCTGCAGCAGCTGGACATCGTCGGCGGGCCGTTCGGCGAGGCCCTGCGGATAGTTGCGCGCGCGGTCGGTCAGCGCCGTGGATCCGCCCCGCAAGGCTGCTCGTGCGATCCCGGTGAGCACCGACAGCATTGCCATCTGGTAGAAGTGCGCCTGGTAGCTGAAGCGCTCGACCGCGGGGAACACGTCTCCCCGCTCGGCGCGCACCCCGTCGTAGCGCGCCGATCCGCTGGCGGTGGTGCGCTGTCCGAAGCCGCGCCAATCGTCGAGCAGTGTCACCCCCGGATCGTCGGCCCGAACCAGCGCGGTCAGGAGTTCGCCATGCTCGTCACGCCCGAGGACATCGAGCCAATCGGCATAGAAGCTGCCCGTGGCATAGTATTTCGACCCCGTCACCACCCAGTGGTCGCCTCGTGCGATCACGGTGGTGACCATGTTCGCCAGCGTGACGCTGTTGGCTTCGGTCCAGCCGCCGCCGACGAACTCGCCATGCAGGAAACGCTTGATCCATCGGTCGTTGGTGTCGGACACGTCGGCGTTGAGCCGATCCTCCACAAAGGCGAGATGGTTACGCCAGATATGGGACACGTTGGGGTCGGCCACGGCGAGATCGGACAGCAGCTCGAAGGTCTGCTCTAGTGTGGCGCCGAATCCACCCCGAGACTGCGGGATGCGTATCGTGCCGAAGCCCGCCTCGTTGAGCCACCGCACCTGGTCACGGGGAAACTCGCGGTCGCGTTCCCTCGCGACGTTGCCCTCGGCGATGCGGTCGAAGATCGGCTGGAATCGATCGCGAAGTTCAGCGCTGGTTGCAGTACCGGGCTCCAGGTAGGACGGTCCGGCCATCATCGGCCCGCGCCGTCGATGCGGTAGGCCGTCGAGTGCTCGACGGCGCGGTAACCGAGCCGGTGGTACAGCACGTGCGCGTTGGTCCGGTTATGGATGTCGGTGCCCAGCGACGCGACGGCCAGGCCCCGGCGCAGCGCCGCCAGCCAAATCCGCTTGAGAAGCAGCTCGGCGATCCCCCGCCGCCGCTGATCGGCCCGCACGCCGATGTAGTCGGTGTGCGCGCTGCGCTCTTCGGTCGGGGCGACGCCGGCGGTGAACAAAGAACCCAGCACGTAGCCGATCACCGCGCCGCCCTCGTCGAGGGCGGCGACACTGAAATCGGGAGCGAAGGAACGACTGTGGATGTGGTGTTCCCACAGGTCCGGGGTCTTCGACATGTTGCCGAAGTGCTCGAGGAATGTATCGAACTGCAGTCGGCGCACCTCCTCGCCGAGTCCGCGTGCGATGACCTCCGGCCAGCCGATGACCGTGACACCGGGAATCGCGAAGCCGGCCAGCAGTCCCGCGTCTTCGTCGTGCAGCGGTTTGCGGGTCCGGATGAATTGACCCTCCTCACGGGCGCCGTGACGCAGTAGGGCATCGATCACAGCCTGCTGGGCGGTGCCGATGATGGTGCGGAAGAACGAGTCCGGGATCGAGCTGCTCTCCGTGACGAACCGGTCGAGGACGAATGCGACGACCGCGTCGGCGATGTCCTGCGGTACCGCAGGGTCGAGGGCGAACTCTGCGAACAGCTCCGGTTCCACCCCGTGCGGCTGATTGAGCGACGCATATCCACGCACCCGCCCGGAACCGTCCCGCGCCACCGTGGCGGCGCCGGGGAACGCACCGCCGAGTTGTTCGGCCACGTCGCGGGAATCGGCCGCGAACTTGCGCCCTCCGAGACCAGGGGTGGTGGCGAGGAAGTCGGCGATCAGGGCGTGGTCGTGCTCGGTGGCCGGCGCCACCGACCAGTGGTCCACGCCCCGCAGGTAGGTCACAGTCATGTTCTCACTCTCATCAGACGACGGTCACGAGTAGAAGCCGGGAGACGGCTCGACGCCGTCGAGCACGTAGGTTCCGATCTGCACCTGTTTGTGCGGCAGGGGGTCGTGCAGACTCAGCGTTCTTGCATTACGCCAGAAGCGATCCAGTCCGCGCCGCGACCGCACTGGAACGGGCGCCGGTGACCTCGAACAACCGGCTGGAGACGGTGAGGGCGACCTCGCTGGCATGCACCCTGGCGGCGTTGATGAGGGTGACGGCCTCGGCCCGGTGCGTCCAGGTGAGGTCGGTGCCCGCCTCCCGCACCGCGTCGAGTGCGGCATTCGCGCGGTCGGTCAGCGCGACCGCAGACTGCACCTGCGTCCACAGCTGCCCGTAGCGCTCCCGCACCAACGGGTCCTCGGTCGCGCGCGAGTAGGGCGATTCGACCCAGGCCCGCGACCGGCTGCGGGTGTAGTCCGCGGCTTCCTCGAGCGCGCCGACCGCGATTCCCGTGAAGATGGTGGCGAACCCGACGTACATGTGCAGCACATCGAGATGATCCGACGGGCGTGCATCGACCACTCCGTAGCCGTAACCGATGATGTCGCCGGTACGCGCCTCGACGTCGGACAGCGTCGCACTCCCGCTGACGGTCAGGCGTTGGCCGACGTTGTCCCAATCCTCACCGAAGGTCAGGCCGGGAGCATCTGCGTCGACGTGGAAGGTGGCGAGCAGGCCCGAGACGTCGTCCCCGAGGAGCACCGTGTCCTGGTCGAAGACCGTCCACACCACCAGTACATCGGCGAGCGCGGCGCCACTGGTGAAGTGCTTGGTGCCGTTGAGTCGAAATCCGTCGGACGTCTGGGTCGCCGAGATCAGCGGGGGGTACGCCGCCTGGGCCACAGTGCCGTTGAACAGTCGCTGTTCTGCGATCCGGCGCGCACGTTCGGACCCGACGAGACCGTTCTCACCGCGGGTCCCGGCCAGGCTGCCGAAGTAGTGGTAGAGCAGCACATGGGCGATGGACGAATCGGCCTGCGCGACGGCACCGACCACTGAAGCCACCTCGGACCACGTCGCCCCTCCGCCACCGAGTTCACGGGGGACGAAAATCCCCAGCAGTCCAGCGCCCCTGAGGAGGTCGATCTCGTCGGTGGGCGTGCCTCCGGACCGATCTCGTTGGGCGGCATCGACTCTCAGGGACTCCTTGACCGATCGAGCGGCCTCGAGCCACGACGGTACGAGGACGGTCATCGAGTCACCTGTTCGGACTCCGCTCGGGATTCGGGATTCTCTCCACCGCTGCGGTGCTTCAGCACGTCGAGGATGCCTTCGTCGGCGAGGCGCTGCTGTTCTTCTTCGGAAAGCGTCTGGATCGTCCCCACCCGGCGGGCGATCTCGGGCCTGGTGCGCTTGAGGAACCAGAACCACAGCAGTCCGGCCCCAAGGATCGCGGCGAAGATGAACGGCAGGATGTTGAAGGGGAACTCGGGTACGGGATAGAAGTTGCTGAAGATCACGTAGCCGAGAGCCAGGGTGGCTGCAGCCGACACCCCGAGCCGAGTCGGGGTCAGCGCCTTGATCTTTCGCAGCCAGAGCGGGGTGGCGATCACGACCAGCAGATAGCTGATCAGGAATCCCCACGTCGCCACGTATCCCCCGTACACGTCGAAGACCAGGCGACCCGCGGAACTGAAGGTGGCGACCACCGAGAACGCGAGCGCGAGAAGCCCGATGAACAACACGCCGACATAGGGCGTGCGGTACTTCGGGTGTACGCGGGCCAGCCGTGCGGGAAGCGCTCCCTCGTGGGCGAAGGTGAACAGGGACCGGGCGCCGGCGGTGGTCACCGCAGTGACGAAAACGATGAACGCCACCGCGACTGCGGCGCTGACGACCTGGTTCACCCAGGGCACGCCCACGCTGTCGGCCAGCTGCGGAAGCACGGCCTTGTCCCCGTCGATCGAGTCGAAGAACAGGATCTGCGGGTAGGTCGCGACGATGTAGAGCACGCCGAGCAGCAGCACCACCCGCAGCAGCGATCGGGCGATATTGCGATGCGCGTCCTTCGCCTCGGCCCCCAAGGAGGCCACGCTTTCGAAGCCGGCGTAAGAACCAACCGCCGAGACCGCCGCGATGAACGTGGCGCTGACAGTGAGATGCTTGGGGTCCCACTGCTCCCAGTCGATGCGGAAGCCGTAGCTGAGGTAGGCACCGACGATGATGACGAGGATCGACGCGATCGCGATCAGCTCGAAGATCAACTCGTAGCGCGCAGAGATCGAGACCCCGCGATAGGGCAGGTACACGGCCGCTCCGACCACGACAAGGACCAGCAGCAGGCGGAACCAGTGCGCCTGCGAGCCGAGTCCGACCGACTCGAGGAAGGAGTCCAGATACAGCACGCCACCAAGGGTTCCGGTCGTGGCGAAGCCGATGTAACCGATCAGCAGGCTGAAGCCGGCGGCGAAGGCGAAACCCGGACCGAGTCCGTTGCCGGTGTAGGTGCCCAGCGAGCCCGACGACACGGTGCGCTTGGCCTGGAAGCTGATGGTGGCGGCGATGAGAACAGCGATGAGGAGGCCGACGAGGACTGCCCAGGCTGCTCCCTTGCCGGCCGCGACAAACAGTGAGAAGGGCACGACGGCGACGGCCACGCTGGGTGCAGCGGCCGCGAGCCCCTGTGCGAATACGCCCCAGAAGCCGACGGCGTCGCGTTCCAGGCCGGTGCCCTCGGCTGCGACAAGCGCACGCCCGGACAGGGCCACCTCGGGGCGAATAGGTGTAGACATGGACAGCTGCCTTCCCGACTGAAGTGCACTGCGGCTGCCTGCGTGGCATGCACGTAAGCTCAAGGCACTCAGTTGATTTAACGTGGTTGTTATCTGCCCGTCACGGTGCCCGACAACGGTCGCCGAGCGTGAGTTATGGAATCGGCGAGATTCTTTTCTTCCGGTATCTCGATGCCGGATGGTCGTCGGCCAGCCAGGCCGATCCTCCGAAAAGCCGCTCGCGCAACGTCGCCGACCCATCGCGCTCAAGCGCTCGGCCACGGCGGCGAAGCTCGGGGATCAGATGCTCGGCGACGTCGACGAAGCTTCCCGGGGTCACGTGATACGCGATGTTGAAGCCGTCCACGCCGGCGGCTTCGGCGTAGGCCTCGAGGTCGTCGGCCACCGTGCGCGCGGAACCGACGAACAGACGCCCGCCGAAGCCGCCGAGCCCACCGACGTAATCGCGCAAAGTGATGCCATTCCGGTCACACTCGGCCGTCGACAGGATGGACCGGCTGGCGTCGGTGTCGAACTGCTCGATGGGTCGGTCGACACCGTAGCGGGACCAGTCGACCCCGCTCAGGGCCGACAGCAGCACCAGGCCACCTTCGAGGTCGTGATAGGCGGCCAATTCGTCGGCCTTGGCCCGGGCTGCCGAATCCGTGCTGTCGACCACGATCTCGACCGAGGTGAGGAACTTGATCGACCCGGGACTTCGACCGTGGCGGTGCGCACGCCGCCGGATGTCGTCGATGTTGCGTCGCAGCACCTCGGGACGGGGATCGCTGGCGAACACCAGTTCGGCGTTGCGAGAAGCGAACTCGCGTCCCGCGGGCGATGTGCCGGCCTGGAACAGCACGGGGGTCCGCTGGCGCGACGGCTCGACGAGGTGGGCGCCGGGCACGCTGAAGTACCTGCCCTCGTGGTCGATGGGGTGCACACGATCGGCTTCGGTGAACACGCCGCGTTCCCGGTCGCGGACCACGGCGTCGGGCTCCCACGAGCCCTCCCAGAGCTTGAACGTCACGTCGACGAACTCTTCGGCGATCGCGTAGCGCTCGTCGTGCGGGATCTGCCGGTCCCGGCCGATGATGTTGCGAGCGGCGCTGTCCAGCAACGACGTGACGATGTTCCAGCCGATCCGTCCGTTGGTGAGGTGATCGAGGGTGCTGAACTTCCGGGCCAACAGATAGGGGTGTTCGTAGGTGGTGGACACGGTGACGCCGAAACCGAGCCTCTCGGTGGCGGCAGCCATCGCCGACACCGCCAACAACGGATCGGTCACCGGCGTCTGGACGGCGTGGGTGAGCGCCGCGTCGGCGTTGCCGCCGAAGACGTCGAGTTGGCCTACTGCGTCGGCCAGGAACAACAGATCGAAACCGGCGTCGTCGAGCAATCTGGCGAGGTCGACCCAGTACCGGATGTCGGTGTAGCGCGACGTCTGGTCCGCCGGATGTCGCCAGAGCCCGTAATTGCCGTGCGACACGGTCGACATCGAAAATGCGGACAGCACGAACGGATCGCCGGTCATGAGGCCACCTCGTAACGATTCGCGGGCACGGGCAACCCCAGGTGGTCGCGCAGAGTCGAACCGCGGTACTCGTTCCGGAACAGGCCGCGCTTGCGCAGTACGGGGACCACCTGCTCCACGAATAGCTCGAATTGGCCGGGCAACCCGGGGTCCTGGAGCACGAAGCCGTCGGCCGCGCGTTCGGTGAACCACCTCTCGATCTCGTCGGCGATCTGTTCGGGTGTTCCTACGACGCGGGCACCCCAGCCGCTGACGGTCCGGTAAAGGAACTCCCGCACGGTCGGATTGCCTTCGGTCGCCAGCGCGCGGTAACCGGCGAGGGCGGTCTGATGGGTCTCGGTACCGCCGGGGAAGGCCGACGCCGGGACCGGCCCGTCGAGGTCGGCGTCGGTGACGTCGACCTCGACCTCGAGGAGCCAACCCGCCTGATACTCGGGGCTGAAGTACTCGTAGGCGGTGCGTTCGGCGCGGTGCGCTTCCTGCTCGGTCGCGCCCACGATGAAACGAAGCGAGGGCGTGATGAGAGGGGGGCGATCACGCCGCTGCCGGTGTGCCGACTGGTGGATGCGCCGGTAGAACTCCTGTGCCCGCTGGATATTCCCCTGGCCGGTGAAGATCACCTCTGCGTGGCGCGCCGCGAACTCGCTGCCCGTATCGGACGATCCCGCCTGGAAGATCACGGGGCGGCCCTGCGGAGAACGGGCGGCGCCGAGGGGACCTTTGACGTCGAAGTAGCGGCCGTGGTGATCCGGTACGTGAATCTTGGCGACATCGTGGAAGACTCCGGCCTCGCGGTCGGCGACGATGGCGCCGGCGCCCCAGGAGTCCCAGAGCTTCCCGACGACGTCGATGGCCTCTTCGGCGATGCGGTACCGCTCGTCGTGGTCGACGACGCCCGTGGCGCTGAAATTGTCGGCAGCAGCGCGGGCGAAGCTGGTCACCAGGTTCCATCCGGCCCGTCCGCCGCTGAGGTGGTCGAGCGAGAGGAATTGGCGCGCAAGGTGATACGGGTGCTGCAGTGTCGCCGAGCCGGTGAGCACCAGGCCGATGTTCTCGGTCACCGACGACAACGCGGCAGCAGTGGTGAACGGCTCGAAGTCTTCGGTCGTCTTGTACGCCCAGGTGGCAGGCGGACCGAAGTTCAGCCCGTCGGCGAAGAACACCGCATCGAAGGTGGCCGCCTCCGCGGCGCGTGCGTGCTCGATGAGCCGGTGCCGGACGGCCACGGTGCTGCTGTCGATATCCGGGTGCCGCCACGGGCCGGCCGAGCGGGTGTTGCCGAACGTCAGGAGGTGGACTTCTCGCGTCACGCCGAAAAGCTATGCCGCGGTCAACCATCAGAGCGACGGTTGAAACCGCCGAGAGTGCAAGTTCCCGCGCTTACTTGCCGGCGTTGCGGACCATCGCCGAGGCGATCTCGGCCGCTTCGTCGTTGATGCTGTAGCCGCACGCCCACACCTCGAGGGTCGCGTTGGACACCGCGGACAGCGCGTGCTGGCACTCCCAACCGTCGGCACCCTGCTGGGTCGTCATCTGGGTGATCAGGTGGGCGCCGTCGGTGTCGGCGGTGTCGACGTCCCCGAGCTGCCATGAGTACTCGCCCTCACCGACCTCGACCTCGCTGTTGGAGCAGCCCTGCCACACCGTGAAAGACGTGTCCAGGAACGTCGTCGCGTCCTGCGCCGTCGGATAGAGCACCGCTGTCTGCTCGACCCAATGGTCGTTGTCGTCTCCGGGTTCGCGGGCCACCTGATCGCGCACCGCCATCCACCCCGTGCGGGCGTACACCGGCTCCTCGGCTCCGTACACGGCACCGAGACAGTCGGGATCCGACACCTGGTCCGAATGGTCGGTCATCTGGTCGAGTTCGCCGGTGACCTGCATCTGGGTGCTGCCCATGATGCCGTTGACCTCGCCGATGCTGAGCAGCAGTCGGCCCAGCGCGGCCTCGTCGAGCTGGCCGACGTCGACCGGACCCGCCCCCTGGGCCCGTACCGCGGCGCCCTCGACGGTGCTCACGCACCCGCAGAGGAGCGCGGACGACGCGAGCAGCAGGCCGCAGACGCGACGCATCGGCACAGGTGTCACCGCGCCATTGTCCACCGGCGATCAGCGCTGCGTCGTGATCTTGTTCAGAATCAGTTCGGCGACTCCCGCGGCGGGCCGGGCGGCCTGGCCGGCGGGCCGGGGATCAGTGAGGTCGACCTCGACGATGCAGTCGCCGGCCACACCGAGCGCACGCAGCGCGGTCGGCGACGCGGTACCGGCCGCAGTGTGCAGGACGCTGGCCGACATCACGCGGCGCTCGAACGTGACGTCGGCGATCCGGCTGAGTTCGTCGCCGCCGACCCCGGCTTGGTGCCGCGTCACCGTGGCTCCGTTGCACCGCCGCCACCGCTGCGTCGTCGCGGCGAAGAAGTCCTGCGCGGCAGCCTCACTCGTCATCTGGACGACGCCGAAGAAGCCGGTCACCGGCGGACCGTCGAATCCGCCGCCGGCCCAGGAGTTCGTCGCCACCGACTGCACGGGACTGCCGTCGTACACGGACTGCTGCAGCCGGTAGGCCGCCCCGGCACAGTCCGGTGGACTGGTCTCGGCGGCCCCGACGCTGCGCAGCAGCATGTCCGCGCCGCCCTGTACGAGTTGTCCGGAGAAGCCGTTGGGGCCGGTGCCCAGCGCCGTCGACAACTCCGGCGCGGTCGGCAGGAAGTGGCCCAGCGGGATGGCCACCGTCGGCTGCGCGGCCTCGACGATCCGGACGACGGGCCGGTTGTCCACCGGCGCCCCCGCGCAGCCCGCCAGCACGACGCACGCTCCGGCGAGCGCCGCGAGTTTGGTGGACACCCTCCTTCGATATCACGCTGCGCCACGGGACGCGACCGGTTCGGGGAGAACCGGCCCGCCGACGCCGTGGACTTCTACTCATCGGGATCGCAACGTCGCCCAGAGCCTGAGTGGTGGCGCAATGACCGCGACCGTCGTGGTCGGCGCAGGTCCGCGCAGATCGCGGGTGGCGCAATGCGGACGGTCGCACCAGTCCGCGCGGCGACACCGCCGAGTCGGCCTCCGACCCCGCTTAGCGTCGCCAACAGCGCTTTCCCGTAAGGAGGTGAACATTGACAGAGCCGACCCCGCTACGCCGGCCGCGCGCCGACCAGGCGCGGCTCGTGGCCGACATCGTGCGCCACCAGATCCACGCCGGCGGCTATCCGGACGGGCTGCCCGCCGAATCCGAACTGGCCGCCGAGTTCCTGGTGTCGCGCAACGCCGTGCGGCAGGCGCTCGCCGTGCTCAAGGCCGAAGGCCTTATCGACCGCGAACCCAAGGTTGGCACCCGGGTCGCTGTCCGCAAGTACGACCACGGGCTGAATCACCTCGTCGGGCTGAAGGAGACGTTCAAGGACTACGGCGAGATCCGCAACGAGGTCCGCGCCGCGATGACCGTCAGCGCCCCACCGTCGGTGGCGGCCCGGCTCGCCGTGGCGCCCGGCGAACCCGTCGTGTTCATCGAGCGGCTGCGCTATCTCGGCGACCTGCCGCTGAGCCTGGACATGACCTACCTCGCGCGGGACATCGGCGACGCCGTCCTGGAGCACTCCCTGGAGCACAACGACGTGTTCGCGCTCATCGAGCTCGTCACCGGACAGCGGCTCGGCGGGGCCGACGTCGCAGTGGAGGCCGTGTCGGCCGACCCGCACTCCGCGGCCATCCTGCAGGTGCCGCAGTCCGCGTCCCTGCTGCTGCTCGAGCGGCTCGCCCATCTCGACGACGGCCGCCCCGTCGATCTCGAATACATCCGGTTGCGCGGTGATCGAATCACGCTGCGCAGCAATTTGATCAGAGGAGAATGATGGCCCAGGCCACTCAGCGCGTCGACGTCCCGGTCACCATCGACGAATCCCTGTGCATCGAGGGCTGCACCCTGTGCGTGGAGATCTGCCCCCTGGACTCGCTGGCCATCAACCCTGACAACGGCAAGGCGTTCATGCACGTCGACGAATGCTGGTACTGCGGGCCCTGCGCGGCTCGCTGTCCCACCGGCGCGGTCACCGTCAACATGCCCTACCTTCTGCGATGAAAGCCCGGGACCTCCGATGAAACGCGCACTCGCCCTTCTGCTCACCGCGGTGACCGCCATGTCGGTGGCCGGCTGCTCGCTGGATGCACAGTCCACCTCGTCCGGCACCGTCCGCGTCGTCGTCGGCTACCAGTCCAAGACCATCAACACCGTCACCGCAGGGACTCTGCTGCGCGCCAAGGGGTTCCTGGAGAAGCGACTCTCCGACATCGGGAAGTCCTCCGGCGTGACCTATCAGGTCGAGTGGCAGGACTACGACACCGGCGCGCCCATCACCGCCCAGATGGTCGCCGAGAAGATCGACATCGGCTCCATGGGCGACTATCCACTGTTGATCAACGGGTCGAAGACCCAGGCCAACGAGCGCGCCCGCACGGAGCTGGTATCGGTGACCGGCTACAGCCCCACCGGGTCGCTGAACATGGTGGTCGTCCCGTCCGGCTCGCCGGCGCGAACGATCGCCGACCTGAAAGGTCAGAAGGTCTCGGCCAGTGTAGGGTCCGCCGGCCACGGCACGTTGGTGCGTGCCCTCGACAACGCGGGCATCGACCCCAAGACCGGCGTCGAGGTCCTCAACCAGCAGCCGCAGGTGGGTGCATCGGCGCTGGAATCCGGCCAAGCGCAGGCGCTCTCACAGTTCGTCGCATGGCCCGGGCTGCTCGCCTTCCAGGGCAAGGCCACGCTTCTGTACGACGGCGCCGAGGGCCGCTACCCCACCTTCCACGGTGTGGTGGTGCGCCGCGACTACGCGGGCAGCCACCCGGAGGTGCTCGACGCGTTCCTGCAGGCGCAGCTCGATGCCACCGACTTCCTCAACGAACACCCGCTGGAGTCGGCGCAGGCGGTCGCCGAAGGCAGCGGACTGCCGCCCGAAGTGGTCTACCTGTACAACGGTCCCGGCGGCACCAGCTTCGACCCCACGCTGAAACCGTCACTGGTGCAGGCCCTCCAGGGCGACGTGCCCTATCTGCAGTCAATCGGCGAGTTCGCGCCGCTCGACGTCCCCGGTTTCGTCAATGCCGAACCGATCAAGAAGGCGTTCGCCGATCGGGGCCGGAACTACGACGCCGCGCTCGGCAGCACCGCCAATCCGTCGACGCTGACCGGCCGCGACCCGGTCTGCGATGTCCCGGTCACCGACCCCGCACTCGCCGGCGAGATGTGGATCGACGGCAAGGACACCACGCAATCGGCCGCTACTCCGGACTGCCTGCTGCGGGCCATCCGGGAAGCCGGGGCCAGCGGTGAAAAGGTCCGCGCCGCCTACGTTCCGGACTCCGAGTTCGGCACCCGCTGGTTCGCCGACAAGTCCGTGTGGGTGCGCGACGGGGGCCGTCACCTGCCCTTCGACACCACGGCGGGGGCCGAACGGTACACCGCGGCGCACCCCGGTACGGCCGTGGTCGACTACCGGCAAGCCCTGGCGGGTGCGGTATGACGACCGCACCCGTGCTCGGAGCCGCCGACCCGGCCGTCGCCGCGACGCCACCCACCCCGGCGGTGCGCCGCCGATCCTGGCCGTCGGTGCTGGTGCGGGTCACCTCCGTCGCCGCGGCCATCGGACTCTGGCAGCTGCTGACCGCCCAAGACGTCCGGCTCTGGCTGCGGTTCGACACCCTGCCCACGGTCGGTGACATCGTCACCGCCTTCACGCACCGGCTCGCCGCTGCAGACTACTGGCTCGATCTGGGCCAGTCGTTGATTCGCATCCTGACCGGATTCGCGCTCGCGGCCGTCGCCGGGATCGTCACCGGCATCCTGCTCGGGCGCTCGAAGGCGTTCGCGAATGTGATCGGACCCCTGACCGAGTTGGCCCGGCCCATCCCGGCCATCGCGATCGTGCCCGTCGCGATCCTGCTGTTCCCCACCGACGAGGCCGGGATCGTGTTCATCACGTTCCTCGCCGCGTACTTCCCGATCATGGTCAGCACCCGCCACGCCGTCCGGGCCCTGCCGACGCTGTGGGAGGACTCGGTGCGCACGCTGGGCGGCAGCCGCTGGGACGTCATCTCGCGGGTCGTGCTGCCCGGCATCCTGCCCGGAGTGTTCGGCGGACTGTCGGTCGGGATCGGAGTCGCGTGGATCTGCGTGATCTCCGCGGAGATGATCTCCGGACGGCTTGGGGTCGGTTATCGCACCTGGCAGGCCTACACCGTGCTGGCCTATCCCGACGTGTTCGTCGGCATCATCACCATCGGTGTGCTCGGATTCGCGACGTCCGCGGCGGTGGAGGTAGTAGGGCGTCGGGTGACCCGGTGGCTCCCGCGAGGCGAGGAGCGCCGCCCGTGAGCGGAATGAGCCTGACGCTGCGTGACCTCACCCTCAGCTACGGCGGCGCGCCGGTGGTCGACGGCCTCGATCTGACCGTCGCTTCCGGAGAGATCCTGGTGTTGACCGGCCCGTCGGGATGCGGCAAGTCCACCGTGCTGCGTGCGTTGGCCGGCCTGCTGGCGCCGGACACAGGGGCCGTCGTGGCCGACGGCGACCGGGTCACCACCACGTCGCGTGATCGGGCGATGGTCTTCCAGGACAACGCGCTGTTACCCTGGCGCACAGTCCAATCGAACGTCGAACTCGCCCTCGCGCTGGCCGGACGGCCTCGCCGGGGCCGCCGCGAGGACGCGCTGAAGTGGATCTCCGACGTGGGCCTGACCGGTTTCGAGCAGTACCTGCCCAAGAACCTGTCCGGCGGTATGCGCCAACGCGTTCAACTGGCCCGCGGCCTGGCCGGCGCGCCCCGCGCGGTTATGATGGACGAACCGTTCGGAGCGCTCGACACTCAGACCCGCGCCACGATGCAGCGACTGCTCATCGACACCTGGCGCGCCCACCCGACCACGGTCGTCTTCGTCACCCACGACGTCGATGAGGCCCTGCTGCTCGGTGACCGTGTCGCCGTGCTCGGTGCGGCGGGCCGCCCCCTGCGCGCGCTCCTCGACGTCCCGAGTCCGCGCGACTCCTCGGTGTCACGGACCGCCCTGCGCGCGGACGTGATCGCCGCACTAGACCATTCGGAGCGTGTTGCGTGATGCAGATCCCTTCCCTGTCCGACGCCGTCCGCCTCGACTGCGACGTCCTGGTCGTCGGAGGCGGCACCGCCGGCACGATGGCGGCCCTGACCGCTGCCGAGCATGGCGCACAAGTGCTGCTGCTCGAGAAGGCACACGTCCGGCACTCCGGCGCCCTGGCCATGGGTATGGACGGCGTCAACAACGCCGTCATCCCCGGCAAGGCCACCCCCGAGGACTACGTCGCCGAGATCACCCGGGCCAACGACGGAATCGTCAACCAGCGCACGATCTATCAGACCGCCACGCGGGGCTTCGCGATGGTGCAGCGGCTCGAACGATACGGCGTGAAGTTCGAGAAGGACGAGCACGGTGAGTACGCCGTGCGCCGCGTGCACCGCTCGGGTTCCTACGTGCTGCCGATGCCCGAGGGCAAGGACGTCAAGAAGGCGCTCTACCGGGTGCTGCGGCAACGCTCGATGCGGGAGAAGATCCGCATCGAGAATCGCCTTGTCCCTGTGCGGGTGCTGACCTCGGGCGGGCGTGCGGTCGGCGCCGCAGCGCTCAACAGCCGCAGCGGTGAATTCGTCGTCGTCGCCGCCAAGGCCGTGATTCTCGCGACGGGGGCGTGCGGCCGCCTCAGCCTTCCGGCATCGGGCTACCTGTACGGCACCTACGAGAACCCGACCAACGCCGGCGACGGCTACGCGATGGCGTTGCACGCCGGTGCCGAACTGTCGGGCATCGAGTGCTTCCAGATCAACCCGCTGATCAAGGATTACAACGGACCGGCCTGCGCCTACGTGGCGAACCCCTTCGGTGGCTACCAGGTCAACGCCCTCGGTGAGCGCTTCGTCGATTCGGACTACTGGTCCGGCCAGATGATGGCCGAGGTGAAGAGCGAGATCGAATCCGCGCGTGGGCCGATCTACCTGAAGGTCAGCCATCTGCCCGACGAGACCCTGACCACACTCGAAGGGATCCTGCACACTACCGAGCGGCCGACCCGCGGCACGTTCCACGCCAATCGTGGCCACGACTACCGCACCCATGACATCGAGATGCACATCTCCGAGATCGGGCTTTGCAGTGGACATTCCGCGTCGGGGGTCTGGGTCGACGAGAACGCGCGCACCACGGTGCCCGGCCTGTACGCGGCCGGCGACCTGGCGTGCGTGCCGCACAACTACATGATCGGCGCGTTCGTCTACGGCGAGCTGGCGGGCGCGGACGCGGCATCCACCGTGGCCGACGTGGCTGCGCCGCAGACTCTTCCGGCCGAGCAGATCGCGACCGCGCACGAGCTGATCTACCGGCCGCTGAGGCAGCCCGACGGTCCGCCGCAACCGCAGGTGGAGTACAAGCTGCGGCGCTTCGTCAACGACTATGTGGCACCCCCGAAAACGGCCGCGAAACTGTCGCTGGCGGTCGAGACGTTCGACCGGATGCGTGACGAGGTCGCGGGCATCGGCGCGACCACCCCCCACGAACTGATGCGGGCCGTCGAGGTGTCGTTCATCCGCGACTGCGCCGAGATGGCCGCCCGCTCGTCGCTGACCCGCACCGAATCCCGCTGGGGCCTCTACCACGACCGCAGTGATCTCCCGGAGCGCGACGACGACGCGTGGCGCTATCACCTCAATCTGCGCAAGACGGCCGACGGCGACATCGAATTCCTCAAGCGGCCCGTCGCACCGTACTTCGTTCCCGTGCCCGGGCTCGACGACATCCCCAGCGCGGGAAACGAACCGATCGCTGTTGCCCAGCCCGCCCTGGTCGGCGGCCGGGCCCCCGCCTCCGGGGTGTCGCGCGTGATCGACGCCGCCGGCCCCGCCCCGTCCCCGCGGATCGCGGCGGTACTTGCGCTCGACGAGCCGTCCCTCGACGACCTCGCGCCCTTCCTGACCGACGGGGACGAGGGGGTGCGACGCACAGCCGTCGACGTGCTCACCGAGCATCTGTGCGACGGATACACCGAGCCGCTCGTGGCCGCCCTCGCCGACCCGGACGCAGGAGTCCGCCGGGTGGCTGCCGAAGGGATCCGGGAGTTGGTCGAGGTGCTGCCGACGCCCGAGTCGGTTGCAGCACATGTTGATTCGACCGACGCCACAGTACGCGGCGCCGCGGTCTACGTGCTGAGCGCGCGGCGCGCCGGCGACCCGAACACCTACCGCCGCGCCGTCACCGACTCCGACCACCGGGTCCGGATCGAGGCGGTGCGGGCGCTGGTGTCGATCGACGACGTGGACGGCGTCGCGGGAGCGCATCGGGACGCCAACCGTGAGGTGCGCCTCGCGGTCGCGGGTGGGCTGGGCACGCTGCGGGCCGGCGCGGCCACGGTACGGCTGCTGCTCGACGATCCGGATCCGCTGGTCCGGGCGGCGGCATTGGCCGCGATCGGTGACATCGGGTGGCAGGACAGCGACGGTGCGACGGTCGAGCACGCGCTCGCGTCGTCGGCCTGGCAGATCCGCCAGGGGGCGGCACGGGCACTGGCGGGCGCGCCCTCCCCCACCGCCGCTGTGCCGCCGTTGTCGCGGGCGCTGGCCGACCCGCACCTCGACGTGCGTAAGGCCGCGGTGCTCAGCCTGACCCGGTGGGCGCCGTCCGAGGAGGCCGCGCGCACCGCGCTGACCAGCGCCCTCGACGACGGTGACGCGGACGTGCGGGCCTATGCACGCCGGGCGCTGGAAGCCGCGCGATGAAAGGCGCTCAGAAGTACCCGTTGGCCGGCGGCGGCACCGCGTTGACGAGGTAGTTGCCGACCGCGTGCGCCTTGTAGTCCAGCGGGTTGTGGCTGGCCAGCGTGCGCGCGTTGCGCCAGTGCCGGTCCAGGTTGATTTTCCGCGCGGTCGCCGACGCCCCGCCGGTGTCGAACAGCCGTTGCGCCGCGTCGAGCGTCAGGCGCTCGGTGACCAGCTGCGCCTGCGCTACGGCCACGGCGGCCTCGGCGAGCGCGTCGGCGTCGAACACCCGGCCCTGGTCGACGAGCGCGTCGAGCACGTCGGCCGCCGACAGCACCAGCGATCTGGCGACGGCCGCGGCGGTCCCGATCTCGCCGACCGCGTGCAGGACGAACGGGTCCTCGGCGGCACGCGCCGCGACCGAGTGCGCCGCAGGACGGGCCCGGATCCGCACGTAGTCGACGGCGTCGTCGCGGATCGCCGCCGCGATCCCCGCCGCCACCGCCGCCAGGTAGAGCTGCAGGAAGGTGGTGCTGTGCCCCAGGTGATCCCCGTCCGACACCGTGGTCACCTCGACCGGGGCGATCTCGACATCGGTGAACCGGCTGCCGCCGCTGGCCGTGGTGCGCTGCCCGAAACCGTCCCAGTCGTCGAACAATTCGACGCCCGCCCGGTCGGTGGGCACGATCGCCTGGACGTCATTGCCTGCGGCATCGACGGCCGACACCGCGATGACGTCGGCGTACAGCGTGCCGGTCGAGTAGAACTTCTGTCCGTTCAGCCGCAGCACACCGTTGCGGTCCGGCAGCACCGTGGTGTCGGAGCTGCCCGGTACGCGCCCCTTGGCGTCGGTGATCGCGTTGCCGATCAACAGCCCGGCGTTGATCCGCGGAAACCACTCCGCGCGTTCAGCGTCGGTGGCGCGGTTGCTCAGCAGCCGCTCCGAGAATCCGAAGTGCGCGCGCAGCGCCTGGGCCACGTTCGAGCTCCCCGACGCGAGATGCACGACGGCGGAGAGCACATCGCGGATGCTTCCGCCGGGTCCGCCGTAGCGCTGCGGCACGCGCAGGCTCAGCACCCCGGTCCGGCGGATCTCGTCGACCGCGTCGTACTGCAGGACACGCTCGCGCTCGGCCACGGGGTCGACGGCGCGCAAATGCTCGACGATGCGGGTCAAGCGGTCCAGCCGTTCGGCCACGCCCCCGACGGCAGTGGTCAGTGTCATCGGATCTCCCTGTCGACGCGGAATCTCGGGATGATGTGGTCGGCGAAGCGGTCCAGTTCTGATTCCAGCGGCTGGAACTGGAGCATGAACAACTCGATGCCCACCTCGTGGAACGCCGAGATCCGTTCGGCCACGGTGTCGTAACTCCCGACGAGACCGGCCAGGGTCCCGCCGTTCGAGCCGACCCGGCTGGTGTTGGCGAGCACCTTGTACATCTGGGTCTTCGGATCGGTACCGCCGGAGATCTCCGGGCGACGTTCCGCGTCGACGAGTGCCTGCAGGTGGTCGGCCTCCGCCTGGGCGGCGGCGTCGGTCTCGCGGGCGACGACGAATGCGGACAGACCGAACCGCAGAGGCGGCCCGCCGGCGGCGCTGCGGCGCGACCGCAGATCGGCGATCACCTCGGCGGTGTCGGCCAGCGGTCGGCCGTTGATGAAGAACACGTCGGCCGTCTCGGCGGCCAGTGCCCGGCCGGGTTCGGACTCGCCGCCGACGTAGACGGGCGGAACGTACTGCGGCACCGGCCGGACGAGCGCGGGGTGTCCGTCGCCGACGGCGACCTGCTTGCCGGCCCACAGCGCGGTGACGGTGCGCAGCCAGTCGCGGGTGTGGGCGTAGCGGTCGTCGTGCTCGAGCACCGCGACGCCGAGGGCCTCCAGTTCCGGCAGGAACCAACCACTGACTACGTTGATCGACAACCGGCCTGCGGCGATGTCGGCGATGTTTGCCGCGACCTTCGCGAACACCAGCGGGTTGAACAGCAGCGGCTTGATCGCGCCGATCAGCTCGATGCTCTCGGTCGCCTCGGCCAGCGCAGCCAACGTCGACCACGTCTCGAGCACATCGTCTTCGACGTCACTGGGGTGGATGACGTGCTGGGCGACCAGCGTCGCATCGAAGCCGACCTTCTCGGCGTGCACGATGAGATCCCGCGTGCGCCGGTAGCTCGCATCGGGTGCGTCCTGCGGGTGCCGACGGGCGCCGTGGTTGCCGTAGACCGGCGCCCACACCCCGAATCGCGGCTCGCTCATGAGGTGCGCAGATAGCGCGTGCGTTCCCAGTCGCTGACGTGGCCGACGTAGGCGTCCCACTCGCTGCGGGCGAGCACGGCGAAGTCGAGCACGGACTGCTCGCCGAGAATGTCGAGGATGGTGTCGTCCTGGATGGCCAGCGCGACCGCCGTGCCCAAGGAGTCGGGCAGCGGCGCTCCCTTGCCGTACAGATTTCCGGTGGCGGGTTCCGGCGGTTCGCGGCGGGCCTCCAGACCGGCGACGATCGCCGCCAGCGCGGACGCGATCAGCCAGTAGGGGTTGGAATCCGAGGCGCCGGAGCGCAATTCGATGCGCGATGCCCCGGGCGCGTCCTCGATGAGCGACCGGATCGCTGCGCTGCGGTTGTCCCGGCTCCAATTCACCGTGTCGGGCGCGAACGTGTCGGGCGCGAAGCGGCGGTAGGCGTTGACCGAGTGCGCCCCGAACAGCGTGACCGACGGCAGGTGCTCGAACAACCCGGCGATGGCATGGCGGGCGGTCTGGCTCTCGGCACCGTCCACCGCCGCGAACACCGGACGCTCGCCGTCCCACAGCGAGATGTGCAGGTGCGCCGACGAACCGGAGTGCTCAGAGAACGGTTTGGGCATGAAGCTGGCGAGCTTGCCGTGCCGTCGAGCGACCTCTTTGGCGGCGTACTTCAGCCGGGCGCTGTCGTCGGCGGCGGCCAGCGCGTCGGTGTAGACCAGGTTCGTCTCCACCTGACCGGGGCCGTACTCGGTCTGCACGCCCTCCAGTCGGGTGAACGCGCCGAGGGTCTCGTAGAGGTCGGCGATGAGGGGATCGAGCGCGTTGGCGTTCTCCAGTGAATACGCCTGGATGGCGTCGATGATCGGTGTGCCGTCGCTCTCGAGCAGATAGAACTCGAACTCGACGCCGACCTTCGCCGTGTAGCCGAGGCTCTCCAGCCGCGCCAGCACCCGTTTGAGCACACCGCGCGGATCCAGCAGTGACGGGGTGCGACGGTGGGTGACGATGTCGGAGATGACGTGTCCGACGCCGGGCCGCCACGGCAGCCGGGTGAACGTCGAGAAGTCCGGCACCGCGTACACGTCTGGGTAACCGCCGGCCCAGTTGGTCAGCGACAGCGAGTCGATGACGGTGCCGTCGGTGTTCCAGCCCAGCGCGGCCTCGCAGAACGCGAAGCCGCTGCCGGTTGCGCGGTCGAGGAACTGCGCGGCCGGGATGCGCTTGCCGGCGGAGTGGCCGAACGGATCGCTCCAGGCGACCTCGATCTCACTGAGGGTGCCGTCGGCGATGCCGCGGCGCAGTTCGTCGGCGGCGGCATGGGACGGGGCGACCTGGGTCATGCCGGTGCCCCGGCGGAGCTCACGGCGGGCTGTGTCACTACGGGCATCACAGGTGTCCTTCTCCTCGGTGGTGCTGGAGGCACCCTAGGGACGCCGGTGCTGGCGCGGAACGGTTGCGGTCAGCGTGAGTTTTGTTCCGCGCTGCGGTGCGACGTCGGGATGCCGCGCTCCCGGGGCGTGGTCGCGCCCCAGACGCCGTAGCGCTCGGGAACGCTCAGGGCGTGTTCGCGGCAGCGCATCAGCACCGGGCAGGTGCGGCAGATCCGCTTGGCCTCCTCCTCGCGGCGCCGCCGCTCCGACCGACGGTCGGTCTCGGGGAAGAACAGCTCCGTCGGGGCGTCCAGGCACCTGCCCTGGTACTGCCAACTCCAGTACTGGTCGTCGGCCGGGTCGATCCGGAGCGCGGCGGTCATCTCCGGATGGTCATGGACAGATCGGGTCAGGCCCAGATATCTGCTCGCTGTGAGCTTTACGTCGACGGCGCGGCCGCGCGTGAGTTAGCAGAGCGCTGATGAGGCGGCAACTCGAGCGCCTTGTTTCATTCGCCATGATTCAAACGCTCACATTGATCGTCAGCAGCTGTCACAGTCACGCGGTTCCTGCGGCGCAGAACGCTGCCGCGATTTCCTTCACCACGCCGGCTTCTGCGCGCGCATCACTGGAGGTGCTGTGTTCCACCCGTCGAACCTGTCGCCCGGCATCGGCTTCCTGCTGATGTTGGGCTTGGGCGCGTTCATGTTCTTTGTCGCGTACGTCGTGAAGTCGATGGTGAAGAACACCCATGACTTCGTGATCGCCGACCGCAGAATCGGTTTCGGCTTCGGCGTCGGCTCCGTCATCGCGGTGTGGACCTGGTCGATGGCGGTGATGATGTCGTCAGCGCAGGCCTTCACCTTCGGCACCTCGGGCTTGATCTGGTTCGTGGTGCCCAACGGTCTCGCGGTGATGCTGATGGTGCCGTTCGCCATCCGGCTGCGCAGGCAGATGCCCGCCGGCTACACGATCGTCGAGTTCATTCGCGAACGCTTCCAGAACAAGCCGGCCACCACCATCGCCCTGGTGGCGATGCTGCTGGGTCTGCTCGCCGAGATCTTCATCAACCTGTTCGGTGTCGTGCTGGTCATGGGAGTGGTGTTCGGGATCAACCCGACCGTCGTGCTCATCGTCACGCTGGCCACCGTCACGGTCTACTCCTACTTCGGCGGGCTGTGGACTTCGGCGATCACCGCGACGTTCAACACGCTGCTGATCACCGTGCCCGCCGCCATCGTGGTGCTGTTCGTGCTCGCGAAGGTCGGCGGCCCGAGCCTGGTCTTCCAGAAGGTCGGGGAGGCGGGTCCCAACACGCTCAACGCCTTCGACGGCGCCGCCGCGGCCGGGTTCGGCATCTCGCTGGCGCTGGGGCTGCTCGCCTCGACGATGGCCGACCAGACGTTCTGGCAGAAGGCGTGGGCACTCAAGCCGACGACGCTGGGGCGCACGTTCGTCTGGGCGGGGCTGTGGTTCTACCCGATTCCCATCACGCTCGGTCTCCTCGGCCTGGTCGGTCTGGGGTACGGCGTCAGCCTCGAGGACCTCGGCGCGGCGGGGCCCGGCGGCGTCGGTCCGTACGTCGTCAGCCATCTCGGCCTACCCATCGTGCTGATCGCCCTGTACGTCCTGATCATCCTGAATGCCTGCTATTCGTCGATCGACGGCGCCTTCTCCGCGCTGTCATCGGTGGTCGCCGTGGACATCCTCAAGCGGGCCAAGCCGGACATCGCCCCCAAAACCCTGTTCCGCTGGACGAAGAGCTCGATCCTCATCGCCGGCGTGATCGGCGGCATCGTGGTCAGCTCAGGCATCGACTACGTCCAACTCGTCACCACGGTCTTCTTCCTCAAGGCGGCGCTGATCATTCCACTGGCACTGGCCATCTTCTGGCGCCGGATGACCGCCCTGGCCTTCGTGTCCAGCCTGGTGCTGGCGGTCGCGGTCGGCTACCCGGTCCGCGAGTATGTCGGCGAGCTGCAGGGAATCATCACCCTGGAGACGATCTCCCTCGTCGCGGCCGTCGGGATCAGCCTCGTGCAGAGGCAGACCTTCGACTTCGCGTCGCTGAGCCGGCGCAACTCGGCGTTGATCGAGTCCGACCACGCCGTCGACTTCGGAGGAGCGATCGTGCCCGAACGCGAGATCAGCAGGGCCACGCAGGATGTCGACCCGGACCCGGTCCGATGATCGCGTTCTGGATCGCCGTCGTCGTCGGTGTCGCCGTCGCCGGCGCTTACATCACCCTGGGGGTGCAGGCCTTCGGTCGGGTCCGTCGCGCCGTCCTCGCCGACGCCGCCGCCGGCGAGCGCGCCGGTCTTCCCTTAAATCCCGACGATGCGCTGCCCGAGGGTGGCTTCACCTGGAAGGCGATCGGCGCGGTGATCTTCTCGACGATCGTCATCATCCTGCTGGGCGTGGACCCCGTGTTCTGGTACCTCCCCCCCATCCTCGCAGTCGGCGCAGCCGTCGCCGTCATCACCGCGTTCCTGGTGGAACGCCGCACGCAGAACGAGAATTCATGACGAAGAACAAGATGCACCTGCTGGGTTTCGTCCAGCACGGTGTGATGAACCACGCGTCGACGATGTGGGCCCACCCCCGCGACAAGGTCGGCTATCACTGGTCGCGTCCGGAGTACTGGCGCGACCTCGGCCGCACCATGGAACGCGGCCTGTTCGACGCCATGTTCATCGCCGACGAACTCGCGCCCTACACCACCTACAAGGGCAACTCGGATCCCGTCGTGAAGTTCGCGGGCCAGTGTCCGGTGCACGAACCCGCCAGCGTGGTTCCGATCGTCGGTGCGTTCACCCAGCACCTCGGCATCGGCATCACGCTGTCCACGTCCTTCGTGCCGCCGTACATGATGGCCCGCCAGCTCTCCACGCTGGATCACCTGACCGGTGGCCGCGTCGGCTGGAACATCGTCACCTCCTACTCCAAGAGCGAGTTCCAGGCGATGGGCAAGGAGAACCTGACGCCGCGCGACAAGCGCTACGAAGTCGTCGAGGAGTACATGCAGCTGCTGTACCAGCTGTGGGATTCCTGGGACGACGACGCGATCGTCTACGACCGGGAGAACGGGATCTTCGCCGACCCTGCCAAGGTGCGCGAAGTCGACTTCCGCGGGGAGTTCTTCCAATCCAAGGGCCGCCACTTCGTCGCGCCGTCGCCGCAGAAGCGGCCGGTGCTGTGGCAGGCCGGATCGTCGGACCAAGGCCGCGAGTTCGCCGCCAAACACGCCGAATCGGTGTTCGGGATCTTCCCGACGCCCAAGAGCATGAGGGCCTACGCCGACGACATCCGCACCCGGGCCAGTGACGCCGGCCGCGACCCCGAGTCGGTGAAGCTGATCTACGGGCTGCAGACGATCATCGATCGCGACAAGGGCCGCGCCAACGACCGCTACGCGGAGTTCGTCGAGAAGGTGCAGATCGAAAGCGCCCTGGGAATCCTGTCCGGGCACACCGGATTCGACTTCTCCACTCTCGATCTCGACGACAATGTCGTCGATGCCGACGTCCAGGGCATCCGCGGGCTGTTCGACGCGATCCTGGAGGCCAAGGACGGTGCCCCGGTGACGGTGCGCGAGGCCGCGCAGATCTACGGCGTCTCGATGGGCGCTCCGGTCGCCGTGGGCACACCGTCCGACGTCGCCGACCAGATGGAGCAGTATGTCGACGAGGGCGGCTGCAACGGCTTCATGATGCTGGCGACCGACACTCCGGGCTGCTTCAACGACATGACCGAGCTGCTGGTACCGGAGTTGCAGCGCCGGGGCCGCTTCCGGACCCGTTACCCCGGAACGACTCTGCGCGAGAGCCTGCAGGAGTACTGAGTGCGCAGGGCCGTGTCGTCTCGGTGGTAGCTCCTTCAGACTTTCATGGCAGAGGAATCAGCGTGCGTTCATCTCTCTGACGACCACGTCTCGGCGCGCACACTGGGCGCAGTGAAGCCATGAAGACCACGTCTGAAAGCGAGCAGCGTCCGTGTCCGCTGAAGTTCCGCCGTCACTGCACCTGGCCGTCGCCCTGGACGGGACGGGATGGCACCCCGCCTCGTGGCGCGAACCGGACGCCCGGCCCCTCGACCTCTTGACCCCTCGATACTGGGTCGATCTGGTCGCCCAGGCGGAACGCGGCCACCTGGACTTCGTCACCATCGAAGACGCGTTCACGCTGCAGAACGATCTTCCGTCCTCCGCAGGCGTCGCGGCCGACGGGGTGAGCGGGCGTCTCGACGCCGTCCTGATCGCGTCGCGAGTGGCTCCGCTCACCCACCGCATCGGTCTGATGCCGACGGCCGTCGTCACGCACACCGAACCGTTTCATCTGTCGAAGGCGATCGCCACCCTCGACTACGTCAGCAAGGGCCGGGCGGGGGTGCGGGTACAGGTCAGCGCCAGCCCGGAAGCGGCACATCACGTCGGCCGCCGCGACATCACCCAGGTGGCCCCGTCAGATCTCATCACCGAGGCCGCGGACTACGTCGAGGTCCTGCGACGACTGTGGGACAGCTGGGAGGATGACGCCGAGATCCGGGACGTCACCACGGGGCGCTTCATCGACCGGAAGAAGGTGCACTACATCGACTTCGAGGGTGCCACCTTCTCGGTGAGAGGGCCCTCGATCACTCCGAGACCTCCGCAAGGCCAACCCATCGTGGCAGCCCTGAGTCACGGAGAGGCGACCCATGGGCTGGTCGCCGGAAGCGCCGACATCGGATTCATCACCCCGCACGATGCCGTCGAGGTCACCACGACCGTCGACGCCCTCTCGTCGCTCGCCATCGCAGAAGGGCGTTCGGTCAGGGTCTTCGCCGATCTCGCCGTCATTCTCGACGCCAGCGCGGACAGGGCATCCGCCCGCCGGGAGCGGCTCGATGAACGCCTGGGTGCTCCCTTCACCACCGACGCAGGGGTGTTCGTCGGCAGCACCGCTGCGCTTGCCGACTGCATCGAGGAGTGGCACGCGGCCGGAGCGGCAGGCTTCCGCCTACGCCCGGCAACACTCCCCCACGATCTCGGTCAGATCGTCGATGGGCTGGTGCCGGAACTACGCCGCCGCGGACTCTTCCGCGGCGGTGAAGGGGCCACCACGCTGCGCGGGATTCTGGGCCTGCCGCGGCCGGTCAGCCGCTACGCGTCCGCCTGAGGAACGAAGATCCGATGAGCAAGCCGATCAAGCAGATTCATCTCGCGGGGCATTTTCCCGGCGTCAACAACACCACGGTATGGAGCGATCCCGCCTCCGGGAGTCACATCGAATTCGACTCGTTCGTCCGCTTCGCCCAGACGGCCGAGCGGGGGAAACTCGACTTCATCTTCCTTGCCGAGGGCCTACGCCTGCGAGAACAGGGTGGGGAAATCTACGACCTCGACGTGGTCGGCCGACCGGACACCTTCACGGTGCTCGCCGCGCTGGCAGCAGTCACCGATCGACTGGGCCTGGCCGGCACGATCAACTCGACGTTCAACGAACCGTATGAGGTCGCCCGACAATTCGCGAGCCTGGACCATCTGTCGGACGGCAGAGCGGCCTGGAATGTCGTCACGTCCTGGGATGCATTCACCGGCGAGAACTTCCGACGCGGAGGCTTCCTCGCCGAGGATCAGCGTTACGAGCGGGCCGAGAGCTTCCTCGCCGCCGCGAACGTGCTGTTCGACTCATGGCGTGGCGACGAGATCATCGCCGACAAGGACCGTGGGGTCTTCCTCTCCGATCCGCGTGCTGGCGAGTTCACTTACCGCGACGAACATTTCGACATCAGCGGCCGGTTCAACGTGCCGCGTGGCCCGCAAGGCCGACCGGTCGTCTTCCAGGCGGGCGATTCCGACCGCGGCCGCGAATTCGCCGCGTCGAGCGCCGACGCGATCTTCTCCCGGCACGGGACCCTGACCGAGGGTCAGCGGTTCTTCGCCGATGTCAAGGGGCGACTCGCGAAGTACGGCCGGCACGACCGCGAACTGCTCATCCTCCCCGCCGCGACGTTCGTTCTCGGAGACACCGACGCCGAAGCCGCCGACATCGCCCACGACGTGCGGCTGGCACAGGTGTCTCCGGCCACGGCGATCGCGTTCCTCGAACAGCTGTGGAACCGCGACCTCTCTGATCACGACCCCGACGGACCACTGCCGCAGGTGGATCCGTTCATCGGCGAGCACACCATCGCGCGCGGACGGGCGAGCGTGCGGATGTACCGAGACCCCGTCGCCACGGCCAACCAGTGGCGCGAAAGGGCCGAGGCCGAGAAGCTCACCACCCGGGAGTTGATCATCGAGGTCACGGGCCGCCAGAACTTCATCGGGTCGGCACGCACGATCGCCGCGTCGATCAACCGGCTGGTGCAGTCCGATGCCAGCGATGGATACATCCTGGTGCCTCACGTGACTCCGGGCGGACTCGATCCGTTCGTGGACCAGGTGATTCCGCTGTTGCAGGAGCGGGGTGTGTTCCGGGAGGACTATGCGGGCACGACGCTGCGTTCACACCTCGGACTCGAGCAACCTTGACGCGGCTGAGCGTGTCGGAAGACGGCGACAGCGATTACTTGGGGGTACTCGCCGGCGAGCGGATCTTGCTGGCCCGGCAGTTCATCGCGCTCGTACTCGTCGCAGCATCCGTCGTGACAGCCGGAACCACCTCGTCACAGGTCGCCGCTCTGGCGTTCGCGGTGGCCGCGGTCATCGCCTCCGGGGCGGGACTGCTCGGGTGGCACCGCATGGACCGAGATCACCCGCGGCACTGAGGTGGCGCGGCCGGAGGACTCAGCGACGAGCCCACTCCTCGGCGAGCAGCTGGTAGGACCGGAGCCGGTCGCGATGTCGGTGGGTGATCGTGGTGATGACCAGTTCATCCGCCGATGTCGCGTCGCGCAGCCGTTCGAGGTGGTCGGCGACCTGCACGGCGGTTCCGACGAACTGCGTCGCGATCCGGTCGGCGACGAGTGCGCGGTCCGCTTCGGTCCACCGGTGCAGGCGGGCTTCCTCCGGTGTGGGAAAGGGAATCGCACCCTCGGCGGTGCGAATGCTGCGCACCCACAGCCCGTACCCGGTCGCCAGCTCGCGGGCCGCCGCCTCATCGTCGGCGACAACGACATCGGCGGAGACGCTGAGATAGGGCTGTTGCAGCGCCGAGGAGGGCGTGAACGCTGCGCGGTACCCGTCCGCCGCGTCCAGGACACCGGCCGGTGCCACGTGATAGTTCGCGGCGAAGCGAAGCCCGTTGGCGCCCGCCACCATTGCGCTCTCGCCGCCGCTGCTGCCCAGAATCCAGATCTCGAGGTCGGCTCCAGCCCCCGGGACCACGTGGGCCCGTTCGCCGGTGGGAGAGCGGTACGTGTCGGAGATCAGGGCGAGCACATCGCGGATCAGTTCGGGGTAGTTCTGCGGGCGGGCGTCGGGAAGCTGCAGCAGCGCCTTCTGCAGGGCGAGTCGCGGTGATTTCAGCATCACCTCGGGATTGAACGGCGGCGGGATGGTGAGCCCGGGGACGACCCGCCCGACCGGCGCGGACGATCGTGCCGTCGCCGGTCTGCCGGCCGACCGTCCCAGTCCGAGGTCGAATCGGCCGGGATACAGCGCGTCGAGGAGGCCGAACTCCTCGACCGCGGACAGCGCCGTGCGGTGCCCCATCTGCAGTGCGGCGGAACCGAGCCGGATCGTCGACGTCTGGGCGGCAGTGACGGCGAGCAGGACCGAGGGAGAGGTGCCCGCCACTCCGGGGTTGAGGTGGTGTTCGGCGAACCAGTAGCGCGTATAGCCCCACCGCTCGGCGTGCTGAGCGAGATCGATGCTGTTACGCAGCGCTTCGGAGGCGGTGGAGCCCGAGGAGATCGGGATCAGGTCGAGAACGGTCAGCGGTGTGTTCATGACGGAGGTGTCAGCATCGATTGCCAGGTCTTGTTCTGCTGCGGCACGAGGTCTTGCTGTGTGTAGTGGTGTCCGTCCGGGCCGATGTAGCCGCCGGTGGCCGGGTCGTAGGGGATCACCGCCGGCGGTGGCGGCGCGGCGCCGGTGCCCTGTGGTGGCGGCAACCGCGGGTCCTGACCTGGCGCATACTCCGGCACGCCCTGGCCGGACAGTGTCGCGTTCGGGTCACCCTTCCAGTTGAAGCCGTCGTTGAGCGGGACGTATTGGGCGTCGCTCTCGCACAGCTCGACCGTCGGCGCCCGCTTCGCCGGATTGTCCGCACACGGAATGTTGCGCACGCCACGGACATTGAGTGTCGATTCCTGCGGCACCCGGCAGTACAGTTCCCCGGCCGGACGCTCAGGGGCATCGACATCCGACGGCGAACGCTGCTGGCGGACGGGCAGAAAACCGGTGTTGCACGGCGGCGGCAGGTTCAGGTTCAGGTTGAAGTCCAGATAGATCCCCCGGTAGTCCTGTTTGGTGTCCGCGTTGGCCAACGCGATCGCCGACATCACCGCGGTGCCCTGCGGGTAGAGCACCAGCAACTGCTCGAGGTTCGGCCGGTAGGTGACCGCGACCTCCCCAAGGCTGACCATGTTGGCGAGCAGCACGGGCAGCGCGGGCGCCACGCGGTCGAACAGCGCCGTGCCCTCGGCCAGCGCCGGCCCGCCGACAGTCAGCAGATCGGCGAACGCGACGTCCTGCGCCTTCAGCTGGCCGGTGATCGACGAGAGGTGCTGCGCCCACGACGCGATGGACTCCGACGTCCGCACCTGGGAGTCCAGCACCGGCGGGGCCTCGTCGATCAACGTGGTGATGGGGCCGATGGTCTTGCCGGCCTCGATCGCAAACGAGGTCGAGCCGTCGACGATGCGGGACAGCTCGGGTCCCAACCCGCCCACCGCCTTGTCGGACTCGTCGACGACGGTGCGCAGGTTCTTCGGCGGGATCGCCTTCAACGCACGGTTGGTGGCGTCGAGCAGGCTCCCGATCTCCGGCGGCACCTGCACCCGCGCTGCCGGAATCACGTCGCCGTCGCGCAGGTCGCCGCCGGCCCCGTCCCGCGGTGTCAGCTCGAGGAACTGCTCCCCCACCGCCGAGCGGCTGTGGACCTCCGCGATCACGTCGGCGGGCACCGGGATGTCGGAGTTCATCGTCAGTTCCGCCCGCACCCCGTCCCGGGTGACGGCGACCGATCTGACCCTGCCGACCTCGGTGCCGCGGTAGGTGACCACTGAGGTGGGGTACAGGCCACCCGACGACGGCAGGTCGACCGCCACCGTGTATCGGCCGAACCCGAGAAGCGCCGGAGCGTTGACGAAGCCGAATGCCATGACGCTGCAGGCGGTCACGGTGACGACTGCGAGGATCGTCAGCTGGATCCAGATGGTGCGGGGAAGCCGGATCACGTCAGTACGCTCCCCACCGATAGGGTGCGATCAGCGGGTTGCCCTTCGTGTACGGACTGGGCATCTGGCCGATCGTGCGGCCCCACTGCAGTTCCAGTTCGGTCAGGTCGCCCTCCCACCGGGTGCCGGTGAAGATGCTGGAGTCGATGCGGCTCAACGTCAGATCGATCACCAACGTGATGTTGGCGAAGTCGCCGCGGAACCAGTTCGGGATGGTGCTCTTCACCCACGGATAGGTGGACAGGAAGTCCAGGCTCCTGGTCAGTGACGGACCGGCGTCGGCCAGCGACCGAAGCACGGGTGCGATGTTGCGCAGGTTGTCGACGAGCGCGTCGCGCGTCTGGTTCACCGTCGAGGTGGCGATCGCGCTGAACTTGCCGAGCGCGTCGACCGCGTCGGCGATCTTGGTGCGCTCGTCGGCGAGCACCGAGAGGGCCTGCGGGATCGTCGTCAGTGCCTTGCCCACCGTGGCGTCCTTCGCTGCGACCTGACCGGCGAGGGCGTTCAGACGTTCGGTGGCGGTGATGATGTCGTCGGTCTGCGCGTTCACCTCCCGGATGAAGGTGTCGAGTTGCGTCAGCAGGCTGCGGAGGTCTGCTTCGCGCCCCGCCATCGCGGTCGCCAACGACTGGTTGATCTCCTGCAGTTGTCCCAAGCCTCCGCCGTTGAGCAGAATCGACACCGAGGCGAGCGTCTGCTCGGTGGTGGGGTAGGTCGCCGCCGACGACAGCGGGATCAGCGACCCGTCGTGCAGTGTCCCGCGCGGCGGCTCGTCGGTCGGGGGCGCCAACTCGATGTGCATCGACCCCAGCAGACTGGTCTGGCCGACCTTCGCGGTCGCGTTCTCCGGTAGGTGCACGTCGCCGTTGATGCGCATCGTCACCAGGGCGTGCCAGTCCTGCACCTCGATCTTCGTCACGTTGCCCACGTTGACGTCGGCGACCCGGACCCGGGTGTTCTGTTGGATCACCACGACGTCGGGCAACTGCGCCTGGATGGTGTACGAGCCGGTCGAGTCGCCTTCGGTGCCCGGCAGTGTGAGCGAGTTCAGGCCCCGCCACTGGCATCCCGGCACCGCGCACAGGCACAGCGCCACGAGGGCAGCGACGACGAGACGCCTCATGGGTTCGGCACCATGAGACCGGGCAGGCCCAGGGCGGGGTCGGTCGGCGTGGACGTCGCGGGCAGGTTCGGGTTCAGCCAGTTCTCGCTGTAGGTGATCTCGTTGGGGCGTGCTGCGGCCCCGACGAACGGGTTGACGCCCAGCGGCGGGAAGTTGTACTGCCGGTTCTTGATGATCGGCGCCAGGTACTGCACGCACAGTTTGGAGGACTGTTCCCAGTTCTTTCGGGACGCGGCTTGGATGGCGCTGCAGATAAATTGGACGGTGTTGGCGAAGTTCACCGGCGCGAGGATCCCGGTCACGGCGCTCTGGGCGGGTTGATAGATGTTCATGAAATTCTGAAACACCGTCGGCGCGACGTGCAGCACCTGTTTGATGTCGCCCTCGCTCTGGTGCAGCGCTGCGGTGATCGAGGAGAGCCGGTCGAAGGTGGTGCCCAGCCCCTCGCGGTTGTCGGCGACGAAGCCGCGCAGGTCTCCCACCGCCACATCAAGAGCCTTTGTGGCGGAGGCGAATTCGTCGGGCGAGTTGTCCAGCACGGTGGTCACCGTTGCGAGATTCTCATTGAACGCGGCCAACAGGTCGCTGCTCGACGACAGCGCCGACACCAGCAGCTGCAGATTTCGCACCGTACTGAAGATGTCGGTGCTGTGGTCACCGAGCGCCGACAGAGCCTGTGACAGCTTGATCACCGTCTCGCGCGCGGTGTCCCCCTCCCCGCGCAGGTTCGCCGCGGCACTGTTGACGAATTCACCGACCGGACTCGGCCCTCCCGGCGCGACGGGCTGCAAGGACGCGGTCAGTTTCTCCAGCTGCGCACGGAAGTCGTCCCACTCGACCGGTACCGCGGTGCGCTCCTGCGGAATCACGGCACCGGCGCCGAGTTTCGGTCCGCCCGAATAGACGGGTACCAACTGGATCGCGCGCGCGGTGACCAGTGACGGAGACAGGATGGCCGCGCGGACGTCCGCGGGCACCGAATACTGGGAGTCGACCGAGAACGTCACCCGGGTGTTGTCCGGTTGCGGTTCGATCCGGTCGACGGTGCCCACGGCCACCCCGAGGATCCGGATCTCGTCGCCGGCGTAGAGGCCGTTGGCATTGGCGAAGTAGGCGACGTAGGTCGTCTTCCCGACGTTGTGCCACCACGGGGTCGCCACCACGGTGACCGCGACGACGAGCGTCACCACCAGAGTGATCGCCGTTCCGATCCGGATCAGTCGAGTTCGGTTCGCAGGCATGATCACTGACCTCCGGGCGCGTCGGGGACGGGCGGACCGAAGGTGGGCGGCGGCAGCTCCCCCGGTGCCGGGACCAACGCAGGCGGACCGGGCGGCGGACCGCCCGGTGGCGGAGCGGGCAGCGGCTCGCGCAGCGGGTAGCACCCGGTCGGGCCCGGCAGCGGGAGTCCGGGAGGGCCGCACCCCTGATCGCCCGCGTTGCCGGTGATCGCGTCCGGCAGGGTCAACCGTGGCTCACCGCCCTGACCGGTACGCGGGAACGGCACCGGAAGCGCGGGCGTGCCGGGCTGCCCGACGCCGGGATCGACGAGCTCGGACGGCACCTTCACGGCGGGATCGAGGCCGAGGTCGGAGAACGCGGCGTCGATGAACGGCTGGGCGAACTGACCCGGCAACAGGTTGACCAGCGAGGCCTTGAAGAACGGCCCCGATCCGAGCACCTCGCCGAACGACATCGCGTAGCGGCGCAGCAGATACAGGGTGCGCTGCAGCTCCTGCTTGCGGTTGTCGAGGATCTCCAGCACGCCGTTCAGTTTGTCGACCGCGGGCCGCAGCGCCGTCCTGTTGTCGGCGACCAAGCCGGAGATCTGGTGCGACACCGCAGTCAGGTTCGTCATCAACGCGTTCACCGAATCACGTTGCGCCAGCAGCTCTGTCAACAACGCGTTGCTGTTGGCGACCAGTTGGGCGATCTGGTCGCTGCGTTTGGCCAGGACCGCGGTGACGGTATTGGCATCGGCGAGCAGATGCCGCAGCTGCGCGTCGCGGGCGTTGAGGGTGTCGGAGAACTGCGCGACACTGCGCAACGCCTCCCGGAGCTCCGGCGGCGTGTCGGCGAAGGTCTCGGCGAGCGTGCTCAGCGACTTCGAGAGTTGCGTGGTGTCCAGCGCGCTGACGGTCGTGGTGAGATCGCCCAGGGCAGTCGGCAGGTCGTACGGTGAGGTGGTCCGCTCCACCGGGATGGCGCCCGACAGTGTGCCGTCTCCGCGCGGCGTCAGTTCGAGCATCTTGGTGCCCAGAACCGTTTCGGTCTTGATCGCAGCCTCGGTGCGATCACCGAGGTCGACGCCGTCGCTGACGCTGAAGTCGACGCGCACTCTGGTGCCGTCGAGTTCCACTTCCGACACCCGGCCCACACTCATGCCGGACACGCGCACGTCGCTGCCTGCTTTGATGCCGCCCGCCTCGGTGAAGAATGCCGAATGATCCTGCGACCGTTTGATGAACGGCAGCTTGTCGTAGGAGAACGACGCGGCGACGACCGCGACCAGGATCCCTATTCCGACCGCACCCACGGCGAGTTTGTTGCGTTCGGCGAGCGGTTTCATTTCGGGGTGCACCGTCCTGTGTCCTGGCCTGCCACCTTGACGAACACCGGTTGACCGCCTTTACCGTTGAGCTTGAGCACCGCATCGCAGAGGTAGAAACCGAAGTAGTCGCCGTAGAGTCCCTGCCGCGCCAGGATCTGGTAGGCGTCCGGGAGGGTCTTCACCAGATCGTCGACGTAGTCGCGGTCGGCCATCACCTGCCCGGCAACCCGGTCGGTCTGGGTGACGGTCTGCTGGATCGGCTCCCGGGCCACGGCCAGCAGATCGGCGATCGATCCGGCGGCGGCGTTGATGTACGCCACGCCCGTCGAGATGTCCTCACGACGGTCCGCCAGCCGCTGCGCCAGCTGCGAAAGCTTGTCCAGCCCTTCGCTGAACTGTCCGTCGCGTTCGGCGAAGGTGCCGAGGACCGTGTTGAGGTTGGTGATCACCTGGCCGATCAGTTCGTCGCGGCCGGCCAGGGTGGACGTCAGCGTCGAGGTCTGCGCCAGCACCGACGAGATCGTCCCGCCCTGACCCTGGAAGACGCGCAGCAGTTCCCCGGACAGGGCGTTGACCTGATCGGGGTCCAGCGCACGGAACAGCGGCCGGAACCCGCCGATGAGCGCGTCGACGTCGAGCGCGGGCGCGGTTCGGGTCAGCGGAATGGTCTGGCCGGGTTGCAATCTGCGTACCCCGCCCGGCCCGTCCTCGAGCGCCAGGAAGCGGTCGCCGATCAGGTTCTCGTAGCGCACCACGGCGCGGGTGCCCTCGGTCAGGGTGAGATTCCTGTCGATGGCGAACTCGACGGTGACGTTGCCGTCCTTGTGCAGGGACATTCCGCGGACCTTGCCGACTTCGACGCCCGCGATACGCACGAAGTTGCCGCCCTTGAGCCCGGACACGTTCGAGAAGACGGCCTCATAGGTGGCACGTGAGTCGAAACGGAAGTTCCCGAAGACGGTGACGAGAGCGAACATGAACACCAGGCAGACCACCGTGAAGGCGGCGACCTTGGCCGCGACGCGCGGCAGCCGGGCCCTCACGGCTGACCACCGGGCGGGGGCGGATACAGCGGAGCCCCATAGGGCGGTTCGCCCGGGTACGCGGGCAGCGGTCCGGGAGCGGGGCCGCCGGGATACCGGATGCGCGGAGGCTCCGGGATGGCCTTCGTGACCGGGAAGTAATTGGCGATACCCGGGAGCCGATCCCGGGATTGGGCCGAACATCCAGACCGGTACCGAAGCCGGTGTCGGTGACCAGGTATTTGACCGGGAAGTTCTTGCTGACGTCGGGCAGTGAGCCGCAACTAGGCTTGCCGCCCGGACCGCCGGTGGCGTTCGTCTTCGGCAGATTGTCGGGATAGCGGTACGCGTCGTCACCGAACAGCAGCGCCGCGTCCATGATCACCGATTTGCCGTTGCCTCCCAACGCGTCCCGACCACCGTGATCGAGGAACCACTGCGCACCCTGGAGCAGGCAGGTGTAGGTCGGCGAGTACTTCATCAGCAGCGCCGTGGTGGGGTCGATGACGTTCATCGCACGCACCAGGCCTGGCTGATTGCCACCGATCGTATTCACTCCTGCGCGGGAGAAGCCGACCGCCGAGAGCAGCAACGTGTCCAGATCGGCGGCACGGTCGGTGATCGTGGTGGCCGTCGTCGAGAAGGAGTCGAGCACCGAGAGGATGTCCTGGGCGGCCGCGGAGTAGGCCTGCGCGGTCTGGCCGAAGAGCTGCCAGTCACGCCGTACGGTCGGCATCCGCGGATTCACAGCCAGCAGAACGGTGTTCGCGCTCGAGATCGCCTCCCCGATGATCTGCCCCTTGCCGCGCAACGATTCGGCGACAGCGGACAGGACCGCATTCAGTTTGGCCGGATCGACCGCCCGCACCACCTCGGTCAGATTCTCGAACACCGTGTTGACCTCAACGGTGACATTGCGGGAGTGCAGCACTGCGCCGGGCCTGAGCGCTTCGCCGCTTCCGCCGTCGGAAGGCACGATCAGGTCGACGTACTTGGCGCCGAAAGCCGTGCTGGACTTGATCTCCGCTTCCACATTGCTCGGCAGATATTGGAACGGCCCGGGGTCGATGTCCAGCCGCAGCGTCGACAGAGGGGCGCCGGCGCCGGTCTCAGTACCGATCAACGCGACCCTGCCGATCTCGACGCCGCGGAGTTTGACCTTGGCGCCGTCCTCCATCACCAGGCCAGATCGGTCGGAGACGAGTGTCAGTGGGACGCTGCTGCGAAGCCTCCCGGAGAACAGCAGGGCCGTCGTGATGCTGACCGCGATCACGACGAGCACGAGCACGGGCGCCCACCAGATCGGGTCGATGCCGCCGCGGCGGGGTGAGTTCTCCATTCCCTCACCCCGACAGGTGGAAGTTGCCGGACTGTCCGTACACGGACAGTGTGATGGACAGCAGCACGAAAACAGTTGCCGTGATGGAGGTCCGGACGGCCCGGCCGACGGCCTCGCCGACCCCGGCCGGTCCACCGGTGGCGGTGAACCCGTAGTAGGTGTGCACGACCATCACTGCCGCCGCCATCGACAGCGCCGCGATGAACGACCACAGCAGGTCGCTGGGATGCAGGAAGGTCGAGAAGTAATGGTCGTAGACGCCGCGGGACTGTCCGTAGACCACCGTGGTGCCGAACCGGGTGGCCAGGAACGACATCAGCACCGCCACTGTGTACAGCGGGATCACCACGATGACACCCGCGACGATGCGGGTCGACGCCAGATAGGTGACGGCGCGGATGCCCATCACCTCCAATGCGTCGATCTCCTCGTTGATGCGCATGGATCCCAGTTGCGCCGTCGCACCGGCGCCGATGGTGGCCGCCAGTGCGACCCCTGCCGTGGCCGGAGCGATGAACCTGACGTTGAGGAACGCGCCGAGGAAGCCGGTGAGCGCTTCGATTCCGACGTTGGACAGCGTGTTGTATCCCTGAACGGCGATCAGCGCACCCGTGGACAGCGTCAGGAAGCCGATGATGACGACGGTGCCGCCGATCACCGCGAGCGCGCCGGTGCCCATTCCCATCACGGCGATCAGCCGCAGCACCTCGCCCGGATAGCGCCGGACGGCGTCGGCCGTGGAGGCGATGGCCTGCCCGTAGAACGCCGTCTGCTCGCCCAGCTGCCGCGTCCGGCCGACGACGCGCTCCCAGGCGGTCGGCCAGTCCTGCACCGTCACGGTGCGACCTTCACGCCGAATGCGGTCGCCAGGATGTTGATCAGGAACAGCGCCATGAACGCGAACACGACGGTCTCGTTCACCGCGTTCCCGACCGCGGTCGGACCGCCACCCACGGAGAGCCCTTTGTAGCAGGCGATCAGGCCGGCCGACAGTCCGAACAGCAGAGCCTTGATCAGTGAGACGATGACCTGCGGCAGCCCGGTGAGCAGCGTCATCCCGAACACGAACGCCCCCGGGGTGACGTTCTGCACGTACACGACGAACACGTAGCTTCCCGTCAGGCCGACGACGGCCACCACCGAGTAGAGCAGCAAGGCCACGAACGTGGCCGCGACGACGCGCGGCACCACGAGTGCCTGCACGGGATTGACGCCGATCACCTTCATCGCGTCGATCTCCTCACGGATGGTGCGGGCTCCGAGGTCGGCGCACATGGCGGTGGCGGCCGCCCCGGACACCACGATCGCGGTGACCACGGGGCCGACCTGGGTGACCGAGGCCAGCGCCGCGCCGGCGCCGGAGAGGTCACCGGCGCCGACCTCGATCAACACGATGTTGAGGGTGAACACGATGAGCACCGTGTAGGGAATCGACAGCACCAGCGTCGGCACGATCGACACGCGCGCCACGAACCAGATCTGCTCGATCAGTTCGCGCCACGCGAACGGGGGCCGCAGCATCGCAGCGAAAGTCTCGCCGGCGAGGACGAAGAAGTCGCCGACGGCCTCCACCGTTGTGGCGGGCCGGGACACGCGCAACGTCAACGCGGCTCCCTTCCGTCTGAGCGCCCGGATCGGGTCGCGAATGGACGGGAGTCTAAGGCGCAGTTCGACGGTGTCGCTCCCAGCGGCCGGCGCCCGCGCTCGCGGATACAGCAACGATCATCGCGTTGTCGCCGAGGTCAATTCCCTCGATCGCCCATCGGTCCACGTCGTCGGGTCGGGGACGACGATCCGCCCGGGCGCAGCCCCTGCGTCGCTGCTGCGCACCGATCAAAGATCATCGCGAGTCGAAATCCGGTGGCGGCCCGCTTCCGGACACGAGGCCCTAACCCGAGTTATCCCATGCGCTTTCCGGACCATGACAGCAAAGGTGCGATTGCCGGCGCGTACCGCGGCGCCGGGCACGCCTCGACGAGCGTGCGCACAATGCCGCATTCCACCGCGCGCCGTTGTGCAGACACGCTCACTCGCGGCAACGCCCCCCGGGGCGTCACCCCGGATTCAAATCAGCGCGATCAGAACTCCACCGACCAGCACCACCGCCGCACCGAGCACCAGCGTCACCCACGCCCACGACGCCGGCACGCCCGCCGTCGCGGTGGCCTCGGCGATCAGCCACGGTGTCGTTGGGTCCTCCACGGGCGCGACCGTACCCCGGCAGCGGGCGGTCGCCGAGGCCCACCGATGCGCACGCTCGACAGCTCCATGCCTGATGCCGTTGTCCCGCAGCATATTTCCGCCGAGGCGCAGTTACGATCGCGCTGCGCCGATCCGCCGGCCATGTACCGCCCTCCCGACGAGCGTGCGCGATGCGGTCCCTCAGCGCGGTGTGTCGGCCGCAGACACGCACGTTCGCGGGAGAACGGTCAGGACGAGTCGGCGTTGGCGATCATCGCGGAGACCACCCGAACGCCCTCGTCGCGAATGTCGGCGCCGCACACCAGCGCCTCGACGACCCGGGCACCCGCGGCGCCCATCGCGTGTTGGCAGCGCCCGTGAGCCGAGTGCGTCGACGTCTGGCTGACGATGCCGTCGCGCACGTCGACCGGGTCGAGGACCCAGGTGGCGCGTGTGTCCCCGCGCTGCGTGATGGTCGTGCCGGCGCAGACGTTCCACGACAGCTTGGCCACGTCGAGCAGGCGCTGCGCCCGCGTCGGCGAGCCGACGACCACCACGCTCTGGTCGACCGAAACCCCCTCGCCGCCCGACTCCGCCGCGACCCGGGTGAGCGCAGCGGTGGCGCCGGCGTCCCGGTAGACGGTGGACTCCGCGGTGCGGACCGTCCCGACACAGCCCGGCGGCAGTGTTCCCGCGGCGAGTTCGTCGGTCATCGCCGCGCGATCGGGCCCACTCTGAATTCCCTTGGTGCCCAGCAGCGCATCGAGATCGACGGCGCTGAGCAGGACGGAATCCAGACCGCCCGCCGGGGCGGCGACAGGCGTGCCGTCGACCCCGCCCCCGCATGCCGCCACGACCAACGCCAGCGAGACGACCACGGCGCGGCACCCCCTCCGCTGCACGGCCGACCTACTTCTTGGGCTTGTCCGAGGCGGCTTCCGTCGACAGTGCCGCCACGAAGGCCTCCTGCGGGACATCGACCCGGCCGATCGTCTTCATCCGCTTCTTGCCTTCCTTCTGCTTCTCCAGCAGTTTGCGCTTGCGGGTGATGTCACCGCCGTAGCACTTGGACAGCACGTCCTTGCGGATGGCCCGGATGTTCTCGCGCGCAATGATCTTCGAGCCGATCGCGGCCTGCACCGGCACCTCGAACTGCTGGCGCGGGATGAGTTCCTTGAGCTTGGTGGTCATCTTGTTGCCGTATGCGGACGCGCCGTCTCTGTGCACGATCGCGCTGAACGCGTCCACAGCTTCGCCCTGCAGCAGGATGTCGACTTTGACCAGCGCGGCCTCCTGCTCGCCCGCCTCCTCGTAGTCCAGGCTGGCGTAGCCGCGCGTCCGTGACTTCAGCGAGTCGAAGAAGTCGAAGATGATCTCGCCCAGCGGCATGGTGTAGCGCAGCTCCACCCGTTCGGGCGACAGGTAATCCATTCCACCCAGCTCACCGCGCCGGGACTGGCACAGCTCCATGATCGTGCCGATGAACTCGCTGGGCGCGATGATCGTCGTCTTGACGACGGGCTCGTAGACCTCGCGGACCTTGCCCTCCGGCCAGTCCGACGGGTTGGTGACGACCATCTCCGTGCCGTCGTCTTTCACCACGCGATAGACGACGTTGGGTGACGTGGAGATCAGGTCCAGGTTGAACTCCCGCTCCAGGCGCTCACGGGTGATCTCCATGTGCAGCAGGCCGAGGAAGCCACACCGGAATCCGAACCCCAGCGCCACCGACGTCTCCGGCTCGTAGGTCAGCGCCGCGTCGTTCAGCTGCAATTTGTCGAGAGCGTCGCGCAGCACCGGATAGTCGGATCCGTCGACCGGATACAGGCCCGAATAGACCATCGGCCGGGGCTCGCGGTACCCCGTCAGCGGGTCGGTCGCACCGTGGCGCGCGGTGGTGACCGTGTCGCCGACCTTCGACTGGCGGACGTCCTTCACCCCGGTGATCAGGTAGCCCACCTCGCCGACGCCCAGGCCGTCGGAGGCCTTGGGTTCGGGTGAGACGATGCCCACCTCGAGCAACTCGTGGGTGGCGCCGGTGGACATCATCTTGATGCGCTCGCGCGGGACGATCTTGCCGTCCACCACGCGGACGTACGTGACGACGCCGCGGTAGGTGTCGTAGACCGAGTCGAAGATCATCGCCCGCGCCGGGGCGTCGGCGTCGCCGGTTGGGGCCGGCACCTGGCGGACCACCTCGTTCAGCAGTTCGGTGACGCCCTCGCCGGTCTTGCCCGACACCCGTAACACGTCCGACGGTTCACAGCCGATGATGTGGGCGAGCTCTCCCGCGTAGCGGTCGGGGTCGGCGGCCGGCAGGTCGATCTTGTTGAGCACCGGGATGACCGTCAGATCGCGGTCCAGCGCCAGGTACAGGTTGGCCAGCGTCTGGGCCTCGATGCCCTGCGCGGCGTCGACGAGCAGCACGGCGCCCTCGCAGGCCTCGAGCGCGCGGGACACCTCGTAGGTGAAGTCGACGTGGCCGGGCGTGTCGATCAGGTGCAGCACGAACTGCTCGCCGTCGATGGTCCAGGGCAACCGCACGTTCTGCGCCTTGATCGTGATGCCGCGTTCCCGCTCGATGTCCATCCGATCGAGGTACTGCGCCCGCATGTCGCGATCGGACACCACGCCGGTGAGCTGCAGCATCCGGTCGGCCAGGGTCGACTTGCCGTGGTCGATGTGGGCGATGATGCAGAAGTTCCGAATCTGCGCCGGCGCGGTGAAGGTCTTGTCGGCGAAACTGCTAATTGGAAATCTCCTGGTGAGCGCGGTACGGGTACCGGAAACGGCCAGTCCAGACTAACGAGCCGACGCCATCGGGACACAATCGCCCGATCCGGCGACGCCTAGACTTGGCGGCTATGGCGTCGTCGTCCTCGCCCTTCAAGACCTTCCAGAGGCTGGTGTTCTCCGAAGCCCCCAAGCTCGTGCGGCAGCTTCAGCGCTCGGAGACGCTGCAGCGCGGGATCGCGCAGGGCCTGCGCATCGGTCTGGACGCGATCGCCGGCAGCTCGAGCACGCCCCCGCCTGCGCTGCCCGCCGGGCGGCCGGTGTCCAACACCTTCGTCCCGACCGCGCACCGCGCACGCAGGGTGGTCTACGCCCCGAATCTGGACGGCCAGGCCGATCCGGGCGAGATCGTGTGGACGTGGGTGGTCTACGAGGACGATCCGACCCGGGGCAAGGACCGGCCGGTGCTGGTGGTCGGCCGGGACCGCAGCGTGCTGCTCGGCCTGATGCTGTCCAGCCAGGACTATCACCGCGACGACCCGGACTGGGTCGGCATCGGCTCCGGGTCCTGGGACTACGAGGGCCGGGCCAGCTGGGTGCGCCTGGACCGCGTGCTCGACGTGCCCGAAGAGGGCATCCGGCGCGAGGGCGCGATCCTGGAACGCGCGACGTTCGAGGCGGTGGCCGCCCGCCTGCGCGCCGAGTACAGCTGGAGCTAGCTCGGCGAGCAGACGCAAACTCGGGCGTTTCGGGCCGTGACCACCCGACTTTGTGTCTGCTCGCGCGGATTCAGCGCGGCGCCCGCCACATCTGCCACATCGTCGGCCCGCCGCCGGGCACGGTCAACTCCCCGGTCACCTCGAACCCGAACCGCAGGTAGTACGGCACGTTCGACTCCTTGGTCGACTCCAGGTAGGCGGGAGCGCCCTCGGCGTCGCAGCGGTCCAGGCGCGACGCCATCAGCGCCTGGCCGAACCCTGCACCCCGCACGTCGGGATCGCTGCCGATGACGGCGAGATACCAGTGCGGCTCCTCGGGGTGATGACGCTTCATCAGCTCGGAAACCTCCATCCCCCGTTTGGCCTCGCCGCGCAGCGCCAGCAGAAAGCTCGGCATCATCGCGAGGTCCTCCCGCGGGGTCGTCTTCCACCGTCCCGGCGGATCCCACAGCGCGGCGGCGCCGACCTCGCCGGCGCGGGCAGCCACCTCCACGGCCTCCCCGGCGAGGAAGTGGTGCCGCGTCATAGCGGCGAAGATGCGGGGCAGCGCCGAGGCCCGCCGTGCGTCGTCGGGCACCATCCACATCATCACCGGGTCGTCGAAGAACGCCCGCCCCAACACACGCGACAACGCCTTGACATCCGATCGGCGGCCCGCCGCGACATCGATGGTCACGCGGAAAAACCCTACGCGGCGCTGCCGATCCGCAGAAGCGGTAACACACCGTCGCCCACGTGGCGGATCTCCTCGATCTGCGGGTAGCCGGACAGGATGAACTCGGTCGCGCCGACCTCGACGTACCTGCCGAGCACCCCGGCGACATCGGCGTAGCTGCCGACGGCGGCGGTGCCCGCGCCGTCGCGGACCAGGCTCGGCCCCGCCCACAGGCCCGGCTCGATCTCCAGGCTGCGGGCGTCGCGCAGCACCCCGTCGGTGAGCGCGGCCATCCGCCGCTGCCCCTCGGACACGCTCGCCGAATACCGCGCGTGCGCCAGGGCGACCTGATCGGGCGTCAGATCGGCGAGCAGTGCCTCGGCGCGCTGCCACGCCTGCTCCGCGGTGGGCCGGGCCACCGTGTGCAGGCGCACCCCGAACCGCAGGGTGCGGCCGTGCTCGGCCGCCGCCGCGCGGACCCGCTCGAACTTCTCGGCGACCTGATCGGGGGTCTCACCCCAGGTCAGATAGACATCGGCGTATTCGGCGGCCACGGCGATGGCCTCGGGCGACGATCCGCCGAAGTAGACGGTCGGCCGGGTGGTGACCGGATAAGCCGTCTTGGCCCGCTCGACGGTGTAGAACTCGCCGTCGAAGGAGAACTCGGCGTGCGACAGGACGCCCTGCACGATGGCCAGGAACTCGCCGGTGCGCCGGTAGCGGGCCGACTTGTCGACGTCGTCACCGAATCGGCGCATCTCCGCGTCGTCTCCGCCGGTGACGACGTTGAGCGCCAACCGGTTTCCGGTGAACCGCTGATACGTGCTGACCTGCTGGGCAGCCAGCGTCGGTGAGAGCACGCCGGGGCGGAAGGCGACCAGGAACTTCAGCGCGCGCGTGTGCTGGGCCAGCGCCGCGGTTACCAGCCACGAGTCCTCACAGAAGGAACCGGTCGGGGTCAACGCGGCCTCGAACCCGAGATCCTCGGCGGTGCGCGCCAGCGTGGTCAGATTCTCCAGCGACGACTCCAGGTAGGAGGGGACGCGGGTTCCGGCGGTGGCCTGGTTGTCGGCGATGGTGGCGGTGTCACCGTGGGTGGGCAGGTACCAGTGCACCCGCAACGGGGCGCTCATGACGCGGCCAGGCTGCGGTTCGTGAGTCGCTCGACGCGCGGAATGATCTCCGCGGCAAACCGTTCCATCTCCGCCTCGAAGGGCTGGAAGGCGAGCATGAACGTCTCGATCCCGTCGACGTGCCAGTCGACGATGCGCTGCGCGACGGTGTCGTAGTCGCCGACGAGGCCGGCCGCGGTGCCCCCGTTGGGCCCGATGTGCGGACGTTCCCGCAGCCGCTGCCACATCGGCGACGCCGGGTCGGTGTCGGCGCTGAACCGATCGATCGTGTCGCCGTCACCCGCTTTGTCCGCGGCGTTGAGTTCCCAGTGGTGCCGCAGCAGATCCTCGGCCTCCCGACCGGTGGGCGCGGTGACGACGAACGCGGCCAACCCGAACCGCAGGGGGTCGAGCCCCGTGCGCGCGCGGCGCCGCACATCGGTGATGAGATCGACTGCCTCGGAACGAGATTGACCGTTGAGGAACAGCACGTCCGCCTCGGCCGCGGCCAGATCACGCGCCGGCGCGGACTCCCCGCCGAGGTAGATCCGGGGCCGCTGCCGGAAGGTGCCGGTGGGGTGCAGAACGAAGTCGTCGACGTGAAAGTACTTGCCGTGAAACGTCGTCCGCTCCCCCGCGAGCAGACGCCGCACAACGTGCAGCCACTCCGACCCGTAGACGTAGCGCTCGCCGTGTTCCAGCATGCCGATGCCGGAGCGCTCGAGATCCGGGATCCACCATGCGTTGACCACGTTGACGGCGAACCGGCCGCCGCTGATCTCCTCGATGCCCTGGGCCTGCTTGGCCAGGATGGTCGGGTGGATGATCGACGGTTTGACCGCCGCGATGATCTCGATGGACTGCGTCAGCGCCGCCGCGGCCGCCGCGGCGCTCCACGCGTCCAGTTGGTCGAGCGACTCGCCGAGCGGGTTCATGGTGTGCTGCGCGATCAGCGTGGAGTCGAAGCCGAGTCGCTCGGCGAGCAGGATCTGATCACGCACCCGCCGCCACGACGCGTCGACCGGATCGTCGGGATGGCACAGGGCGGCCATCGTGCCATGGACATTGGCCCACACCCCGAAGCGGGGACGGTCAGTCATCGGTCCACCGTCGCACCGGCGGCGTCGCGCACACCATGGTTGCGGCCATCATGATCCGAATGACGCTGTGCCCGTTCGGATACCTTCCGATCACGGCGATCCCTACGCTGGGCGAACCCCCGAAGGCACCGTAGCTTCGACGTCCGTGATCGAGATCGAGAATCTGACGAAACGGTTCGGTGAGCGCACCGTCCTCGACGACGTCAGCCTGTCGGTGGCCGACGGGGAGATCCTGGCCGTCGTCGGCCCGAGCGGCGCCGGCAAGAGCACGCTGTCGCGGTGCATCAGCTTCCTGGAACGGCCCAGCAGCGGCACCGTCCGGGTGGACGGCAAGGACTTCACCACCCTGTCGGCCGGTGAACTCGTCACGGCCCGGCGCCGGATCGGGGTGATCTTCCAGACCGCTCCTCTGCTGCGCCGCCGCACCGTGGCCCAGAACGTCGCGCTGCCGCTGGAATACCTGGGTGCCACCGCGGCGTCGGTGGACCGACGGGTGAGCGAGCTGCTGGAGCGTGTCGGCCTCACCGACCGCAGCGCATCGTTTCCCGCGCAGTTGTCCGGCGGGCAGAAGCAGCGTGTCGGTATCGCCCGCGCGCTGGCGCTGGGTCCGACCCTGCTGCTCTCGGACGAGGCCACGTCGGGACTCGATCCATCCACCACCACGTCGATCCTGGCCCTGCTGAGTCACCTTCGGGACGAGTACGGCCTGTCGATCATCCTGATCACCCACGAGATGGAGGTGGTGCGCGAGATCGCCGACTCGGTCGCGAGGATCGCCGACGGACGCATCATCGAGAGCGGCTCGGTCGAGGACATCATCCTCGACCCGGAATCGCCTCTGGCCCATGAACTCCTGCCGGACCGGCCGAGTGTTCCGCTGCGCGGCGACGGCGAGGTGTGGGAGGTCTCGTACGCCTCACGGGAGGTCCCCCTGGACTGGCTGACCTCGATCCAGCACGCCCCGGGCCTGTCGGGCACCCGCGTCAGCGTGCTCAGCGCCAGCGTGGAGTCGATCCGCGGGATCGCCGTCGGCCGCGCCGTGCTCGCGCTCTCCCCCGGCGCCCCGGCCGGCTTCGCGCGCTACCTGACCGAGCGCGGGCTGCACGCCCGGGCCGCCGCGCGTCCGTCCGCGGAGGCCGCGGCGTGACCTCTTCCCTGCTCGCCCAGGAGGACTTCAGTACGCCGTGGCACAAGGTGCCCGAGCTGCTGCTGCCCGCCTACGGCGAGACATGGCTGATGGTCGGCATCACGATGGTGCTGGTCGTGCTCATCGGCATCCCCCTCGGGGTGATCCTGCACAACACCTCCGAGCTGGGCCTGCATCCCGATCCGCGGGTGTTCGCGACGCTCAACACCGTCGTCAACATCGGCCGCTCGCTGCCGTTCCTGATCCTGATGGCGGCCATCATCCCGGTGACCCGCTTCCTGGTGGGCACCACGATCGGCATCCCCGCCGCGATCGTGCCGATGACCACCGCCGGTGTGCCGTTCTTCGCCCGCCTGGTGCAGAACGCGCTGCGGGAGGTGCGCAGCGACGTCACCGACATGGGTCAGGTGTCGGGCGGCTCGACGCTGCAGGTGATCCGTACCGTGCAGCTCTCCGAGGCGCTGCCCGCCCTGGCCGGCGCCCTGACGGTGAACACGATCGCGATGATCGACTACTCCGCCATCGCCGGGTCGATCGGCGCCGGCGGCGTCGGCAACCTGGCGATCACCTACGGCTACAACCGGTTCGACGACAACATCATGATCGCCACCGCGGTCTCGCTGATCGTCACCATCCAGATCGTCCAATTCGTCGGCGACCGCGTCGTCGCCGCCCTCACCCCCTGACAGGCACCGGAAGGAAACCCCATGACCGAGCAGATCAGCCCACCCGCCGGTGGCGGCCTCGACATCGAGATCAGGAAGAAGAAGCGCTGGCCGTGGATCCTCGGGGCGGTCGTGGTGGTCGCGGCCATCGTCTTCGGCATCGTCTACTCGCAGGTGTCGAACCGGGACAAGGCATTCGGCACCACGCTCGACGTCGCGACGTGGAGCACCGACATCGCCGCCGAGAACCTGCTGCAGTACATCGCGACCGACATCGCGCCCGATCACGGCATCACGATCAACCCGGTGCAGATCGACAACCTCATCGAGATCAACCGTGCCGTCGACGCCGGCAACGTCGCGGGCAACTTCTTCGAACACCAGCCGTTCCTCAACGATGCCGTCGCGGCCAACGGTTTCGAGCTCACCCTGGCCGCGCCGACCTTCACCTGGGACCAGGCGACCTACTCCGACCGCTACCGCAGCTGGGACCAGTTGCCCCGCGGCGCGACGATCGCGCTGCGCGACGATCCCGCCGGACAGGCCATCGCACTGCTCGACCTCGCCCAGGCCGGCCAGATCACCCTGAAGCCGGGCAAGGACACCGTCGCGGGGCTCCCTCAGCTCGGGGACATCGCGACCAACCCGAAGAACTACCAGTTCGTGCAGGTCCCGATCGGCCAGCTGGCCCGCAGCCTCGCCGACGTCGACGCGGTCGTGGTGCACATCTCGGACGTGTACGCCGCCGGGCTGACCGAGGACCAGATCCTCGCGCGGCACCCGGCGCCCAAGGGCAGCGAGGGCGGACTGGTGGTCAGCACCAAGCACCTCGACGACCCGAACGTGGTGAAGCTGATCGACACCTTCAAGGATCCACGCATCGCGCAGTTCCTGCAGACCACCGACAACAAGCTGATCCGCGACACCCTCGGCCCGATCTCGTGAGCGGCACACGGCCACTGTTCTTCTCGGCGTTCGTGATGAACACCGCATCCCATGTGCTGCACGGGTTGTGGCGGGCGCCCGAGGCACGCAACCACGAGTTCAACAAGCTGCGGCACTGGACCTCACTGGCCTCGAGCGTCGAGAAGGCCGGTTACGACCTGTTGTTCTTCGCCGACGTGTTCGGCCTGCGCGCACCGTGGAACGGCAACTGGCGCAAAGCCGTCGAGGGCGGCATCCAGGTGCCGGTCAACGACCCGTCGTCGTTGGCCTCGGCGCTCGCCGTGGTGACCGAGAACCTCGGCATCGTGTTCACCAGCTCGATCGTGCAGGACCACCCGTTCAACTTCGCCCGCAAGATGTCCTCGCTGGACCACTACACCGACGGGCGGCTGGGCTGGAACGTCGTGACCAGCTTCAACGCGAACATGTTCCGCAGCTTCGGCTACGAGGGGACCCTCGACCACGACGAACGCTACGAGTGGGCCTACGAGTACGTCGACGTCACCTACAAGCTGTGGGAAGGGTCCTGGGACGACGACGCGCTGGTGGCCGACAAAGAGCGCGGCGTGCACTCCGACCCGGCCGGCATCCATCGGATCAACCACGTCGGCAAGCGCTACTCCGTCGAGGGACCGCACTTCTCCTCACCGTCACCGCAGCGCACCCCGGTGCTGTTCCAGGCGGGCGCTTCCCCGGCGGGACAGCTGTTCTCGGCCCGCAACGCCGAGGGGGTGTACATCAGCAGCCCGGATCCCGCCGCGGCACACGCGCTGACGTCCGAGACCCGGGCGCTGGCCGCCGAGCAGGGCAGAGACCCCGACGACATCGCGTTCGCGCAGGGGCTCTCGTTCGTCGTCGGCGACACCCACCGCGACGCGGTGCGCCGCCACGACGAGATCAAGCGGTATCTCGACCTGGAAGGTGTTGCGCTGCACGCTCTCGGTGATGCCGGCGTCGACGCCGGCCATCTGCCCCTGGACACGCCGATCAGCGAGCTCGGCGAGTTCACCGGCGTGCAGGGGTTCGCCCGGTGGGCGGCCGAGGCGTCGGGCAACGCGGCGCCGACGATCCGCGACCTGGCCTGGGTGCTCGAGGGAGCCAACCGGGTCGTCGGCACGGCCGAGGAGATCGCGGACCGCCTCGAGGAGTGGCGGGAGGCTGGTGTCAACGGGATCAACGTCTACCACGCGACGGTGCCGGGCTCGTTCCAGGAGACGGCCGATCGACTGTTCCCGACGTTGCGAGAGCGCGGGTTGATCGCCACCGACAAGTCGGGGACGTTGCGTCACAAACTCTTCGGGCGGGGTGACCGGCTGCCGTCATCGCACCCGGCCGCGGCCTACCGCGGCGCGTTCAGCGACAACACCCTGCTCGACCCGGTCATCCCTGCGTGATGTAGGCCTGCAGGCGCTGCTGTTCGCTCTCCAGCTCTTCCATCCGGGTCTTCACGACGTCGCCGATGCTGACGATGCCGCGCAGCCGGCCGTCGACCACGACGGGGACGTGGCGCACGCGGTTCGTCGTCATCAGCGCGCTCAGGCTGTCCACCGAGTCGTCCGGCGAGCAGGTCGCCACCACGGTCGTCATGATGTCGGACACCGGCCGGCGCATCAGGTCCGCGCCGACCTCGTGCAGGCCGCGCACCACGTCGCGCTCGGACACGATGCCCTGTAGCCCGTCGGCCGACACGACGACCATCGCGCCGATGTTGTGCACGGCCAGCTCGGTCAGCAGGGCCGCCACGGACGTCTCCGGGGTGATCGTCGCCACGGACGCCCCCTTGCTGCGCAGCACATCAGATATCCGCATCACGACCTCCTTGTGATGCGGCTCACAATACGCCGATCTGCGTGCATAACGAGCGGGAACCGGTGGCCCCGCGACGCCTGGACAGCGCCCTCACCCGGGGTGGACTCGATCAGCTGGTCCACGTCAGCGACCCCGACGGCCGGCACGCGAGTTTGCGCCGCCTGCTCTGCGACCTGATCGAGGAGTACGGACGGCACACCGGGCACGCAGACCTGCTGCGCGAGGCCGTGGACGGCCGCACCGGCGAGGATCCCCCGCCCGGCTGGACACCCGTTTCCGGCGTCGTTTAGGCCGCGCCGGAAGGGCCGTCGCGGTATACCTGGGGCCATGATCGAAGTGACGCTGCTGGGCACCGGCAGCCCGATTCCGGACCCGCGGCGCGCCGGACCGTCGACGCTGGTCCGGGCCGGCGGACAGACCTTCCTCGTCGACTGCGGCCGCGGCGTGCTGCAGCGCGCCGCCGCGGTCGGGGTGAGCGCCAACAACCTGACCGCGCTGCTGCTGACGCATCTGCACAGCGACCACGTCACCGACCTGGGCGACGTGCTGATCACCCGGTGGGTGGGCAACTTCGCCCCCGACCTGACGCCGCTGCCCATCATCGGGCCGCCCGGTACCGCCGAGGTGGTCGAGAACACGCTCAAAGCACTGCAGTTCGACATCGGCTACCGCATCGCCCACCACGCGGACCTGACGACACCGCCGCCGGTCGAGGTCGAGGAGGTCACCGACGGGGTGGTGTGGGGGCGCGACGGCGTGCGCATCCTGGTCGCCCCGACCGACCACCGGCCCGTGGCGCCCACCATCGGGTTCCGCATCGAACACAACGGCGCGTCGGTGGCGCTCGCCGGGGACACCGTCCCGTGCTCGACGCTGGACGAACTAGTCTCGGGCGCAGGAGCTTTGGTGCACACCGTGATCCGCAAGGATCTGATCGACCCGATGCCGATGCAGCGCATCCGCGACATCTGCGACTACCACTCGTCGGTGCAGCAGGCCGCCGAGACCGCCGCGCGGGCCGGTGTCGGCATCTTGATCCTGACCCACTACGTGCCCGCGCTGGTGCCCGGCCAGGAGGAGGACTGGCGGGCGCTCGCGGCGACGGCGTTCGACCGCCAGATCGAGCTCGGCGACGATCTGCACCGCGTCGAGGTCCACCCGGGGGTCTGCGTCAAGCCAGCCGGGTGATCTCGACGACGACGTCGAGATCGGTCGACCCCTCCCCGGAGTAGATGCCCTTGAGCGGCGTCACGTCGGCGTAGTCCCGCCCCACCCCGACGCTGATGTACTGCTCGTTGATCTCTTTGTCGTTGGTCGGGTCGTAGTGCCACCACTCGCCCGTCCACGCCTGGATCCAGGCGTGGCTTTGGCCGTCGACGGTCTCACCCACCGTGGCGTTCCGCTTGGGATGCAGGTAGCCCGAGACATAGCGAGCCGGGATTCCCATGCCACGCAACAACATCAGTGTGAGGTGAGCGAAATCCTGACACACCCCCTTGCCCTCGCGCAGCGCGTCCACTCCGGAGGTGTGCACCCCGGTGGTTCCGGGCACATACTGCAGTTCGGCCTGCACCCACCGCGCGGCTTCGATCACCGCTTCTGCGGGCTCGTGATACTTGGCGATCCGGCGGCCGACGCGTTCGATCCGCCTACTCGCCGGCACGTAATGGGTCGGCGCGAGCACCTCGTCGTAGCGGTCGATCACCGCCTCGCCGACCAGGTCCTCCCACGACACCTTCTCGGTGGGCGCCTCGAGCTTGTCGGTCTCGACCACCGAGGACGCCGTCACCTCCAGTTCGGTGTGCGGGGCGTGCAGATCGAACGCGGTGACCGCGGTCCCCCAGTAGTCGACGTAGCGGTAGGACCGGGTGGCCGGAACCGTCTCGACGCGGTTGAGGATGACGTTCTGGCGTGAGTCCGAGCGCGGGGTCAGTCGCGCCTCGTTGAACGACGCGGTGACCGGTGACTTGTAGGCGTATCCCGTCGCGTGCACCACGCGCATCCGCCACATCAGATCTCCCCTTCTTCGATCACCAGCGCATTGCGTCCCGCATCGGTCCAGGCGACCCATGGAGCGGAGTGGAAGTACTGCAGCGCCAACGACTCTCCCACATCGAAGACCGTCGTCTGCAGCGAGGCGAGCCGCTGCTCGAGCGATTCGAGCAGCACTCCGGGCCGGAGGAACTCCAGCTCGCTGCGGGCGCGGCCCAGCAGCCGCTGCGCCTCCGCGGTGGCTCCGAGGCGGCCGTGCGGACGGTTCATCAACTCGTCGAGGCTGTGCTCGGCGAGCTTGAGCGAGTAGAAGATCGACCGCGGGAACAGCCGGTCCAGCAGCATGAACTCGACCACCCGGCCGGCGTCGAGCACACCGCGGTAGGTCCGCAGATAGGTGTCGTGGGCACCGGCCGAGCGCAGCAGCGTGACCCAGGCCGGCGACGACGCGCTGTCGCCGACGCGGGACAGCAGCAGACGCACGGTCATGTCCACCCGCTCCAGCGCGCGGCCCAGCACCATGAACCGGTAGCCGTCGTCGCGGGAGAGCGTCGAGTCGGCCAGCCCGGCGAACATCGCCGCGCGGCCCTCCACGTAGGACAGGAACTCGTGCGGGCCCAGCCGCTTGGCGGCCCGTTCCCGCTCGGGCAGCGCGTTGTAGGTGGTGTTCAGGCACTCCCAGATCTCGGTGGAGGTGACTTCGCGTGCGCCGCGGGCGTTCTCGCGGGCCGCCGAGATGGCCTCGACGATCGAGCACGCGCCGTAGGTCTCCCGGCTGAACGCCACGATGTCGGTCAGCGACCACACGTCGAGGTACTCGTCGGGCGGGTCGATGCCCAGCACCCGCAGCAGCGTGCGCGATGCCTGATCGGGGTCGACGCTCGAGTCCTCGAGCAGCTGGTGCACCGTGACGTCGAGAATCCGGGCCGTGTCGTCGGCTCGCTCGACGTAGCGTCCGATCCAGTAGAGCGATTCCGCGTTTCTCGCCAGCATCGTCGTGGGCCCCCTACTGCTGCTGCTGTTGCTGTTGCTGATCCAGGGTGGCCGACTCGGCCTTGCCGTTGCGGCTGCCGTTCTTGCTCGCGGCGGCCTTGGGCAGCGAGCGCACCACCTCGGCGGCGCCGAGCTCGCGGTCGGCCACCGACGTCCGGGACGCCAGCACCCAGGTGTCCTTGGATCCGCCGCCCTGGCTGGAGTTGACCACCAGCGAGCCCTCCGGCAGCGCCACCCGGGTGAGCCCGCCGGGCAGCACCCAGACGTCGTCGCCGTCGTTGACCGCGAACGGCCGCAGGTCGACGTGGCGGGGCGCGAGTTCGTCGCCGATCTGGGTGGGCACCGTCGAGAGCTGCATGACCGGCTGGGCGATCCAGCCGCGCGGGTCGGCGTTGATCTTCTTGGTGATGGTCGCCAGCTCCTTGGCGGTGGCGTCGGGGCCGAACACGATGCCGTACCCGCCGGAGCCCTCGACCGGTTTGATGACGAGTTCGTCGACGCGGTCGAGCACCTCCTCGCGTTCGTCGTCGAGCCAGCACCGGAACGTGTCGACGTTGGCGAGCAACGGCTTCTCACCGAGGTAGTACTCGATGATCGTCGGCACGTAGGTGTAGACCAGCTTGTCGTCGCCGACCCCGTTGCCGACGGCGCTGGAGATCACCACGTTGCCGGCGCGCGCGGCGTTGAGGATGCCCGCCACCCCGAGCACCGAGTCCGGCTTGAACTGCATCGGGTCCAGGAAGTCGTCGTCGATGCGGCGGTAGATGACGTCGACCTGGCGCTCCCCCTCGGTGGTGCGCATGTAGACGGTGTTGTCGCGGCAGAACAGGTCCCTGCCCTCGACGAGCTCGACGCCCATCTGCCGGGCCAGCAGCGAGTGCTCGAAGTAGGCGGAGTTGTAGACGCCCGGGGTGAGCACCACCACGGTCGGGTCGGCGACGTTGTTGGCCGCGGCGTTGCGCAGCGCGCGCAGCAGATGCGACGCGTAGTCGCCGACCGCGCGCACCCGGTGGGTGGCGAAAAGGTTCGGGAACACGCGCGCCATCGTGCGGCGGTTCTCCATCACATAGGACACCCCTGACGGGGACCGCAGGTTGTCCTCCAGCACCCGGAAGCTGCCCTGCGCGTCGCGGATCAGGTCGATCCCGGCGACGTGGATGCGCACGCCGTTGGGCGGCACGATGCCGACGGCCTCCCGGTGGAAGTGCTCGCAGGAGGTGACCAGGCGGCGCGGGATGACGCCGTCACGCAGGATCTCCTGCTCGCCGTAGATGTCGTCGAGGTACATCTCGAGCGCCTGTACACGCTGCCGGATCCCGCGCTCGAGTCGTGTCCACTCGGCGGCCGAGATGACCCGGGGCACCAGATCCAGCGGGAACGGACGCTCCTGGCCGGACAGCGAGAACGTGATGCCCTGGTCGGTGAAAGCCCGGCCCAGGGCGTCGGAACGGGCCTCCAGGTCGGCCACGTCGGACGGCGCGAGCTCTTTGTGGATGCCCTTGTAGGGACCCCGCACGGTGCCCTGGGCGTCGAACATCTCGTCGAACGCCTGGGCATAGGTACCGAGCTTGTTGTATCCGCCGAAGATCCCGTCGTGGCGTCGGACCGACTTGGCGGTACTGCGTGTGGTTCGTGCGGTTTCTGTCGGCAAAGCTCCCGTGCTCCTCCCGTGCGCGTGCGCGCGCCCCGTCAACTCAGGCGCACGCATGCCATGCTGCAACATTCCCGCCGTTTCGGCAGGCCAGTGGGTTCCGCTTTGGTCGATTTACCCGCTCGCTGCTAACCTGAACAGTCGCTGCCCCCGATAGGGCGCCCACAGACTCAACCCATCCAGCCGAGATTGTCGAAGGAATACACGCGTGGCCAACATCAAGTCGCAGGAGAAGCGGAACCGCACCAACGAGCGCCGCAGACTGCGCAACAAGTCGGTGAAGTCGTCGCTTCACACGGCGGTTCGTGGCTTCCGTGAGGCCGTCGACTCGGGCGACAAGGACAAGGCCGGCGAGCTGCTGGCCGCCACCAGCCGCAAGCTGGACAAGGCCGCCAGCAAGGGCGTGATCCACAAGAATCAGGCCGCCAACCGCAAGTCGGCGCTGGCCCGGGCGTTCAACAAGATCTGACCGCCCCTCAGTCGCCGACCAGCGACGCCACCTTGCGCACCGCGCTCTCCAGCGCGTAGTCGGCGTCTGCCGCCGCGCCTTTGACGTCCGCGTTGAGCGCCGCCACCAACCGCAGCGCCTCGGCCACCGAGTCGCGCGACCATCGCCGCGCCTGCTTCTGCGCCTTCTGGACACGCCACGGCGGCATCCCGAGTTCGCCGGCCAGCCGGTAGGGGTCCCCGGACAGCGGCGCCACCCGTGCGATGGTGTGCACCGCCTCGGCGAGCGCATCGGCCAGCACCACGTGCGGCTCGCCGGCCATCATCGCCCAGCGCAACGCCTCGGCGGCCCCGGCCACATCGCCCACGACCACCTTGTCGGCGATGTCGAAGCCCTTCACCTCCGCCTTACCCGAGTGGTACCGGCGCACCGCGGCGGCGTCGACCGCCCCGCCGGTGTCGGCGACCAGCTGAGAGCACGCCGACGCCAACTCCCGCAGATCCGAGCCGATCGCGTCGATCACCGCGGCGACGGTGTCGTCATCGGCCTTGATCTTCAACGCCCGGAACTCCTTGCGGACGAAGTCGGCGCGCTCGGCCGCCTTCGTGAGGCGGGCGCAGGGATGGACCTCGGCGCCGAGTTTCTTGAGCCGGTCGGCCAGCGCCTTCGCCCGGCCCCCGCCGGAGTGCACGACCGCCAGCAGCGTCCCCTCGGGGAGGTCGGCGGCGGCGTTCTCGATGACGGCCACGGCGTCCTTGCCCGCCTCGGCGGCGGATTCGAGCACCACCACGCGTTCGTCGGCGAACAGGGACGGGCTGAGCAACTCGGCGAGCTCGCTGACGCTGACCTCACCGGCACGCAAGCGGTCGACGGGAACGTCGGCGGTGCCCGCCGAGGCGCGCGCCTGCCGCAGGATGGCCGCTACGGCGCGTTCGACGAGCAACTCCTCGTCACCGAGGATGAGGTGCAGACCGGTGCTCACCGCACGATGGTGTCACGACGGCCCGACAGCGCCCAATGCCACACCAGGGCGACGACGACCGCGACGACGGCGACGATCGCGACGCCGGCCAGACCCGAGGGAACCGGAATCGACGCGGCGGGCATCGCGGCGGCCCAGCGCGCGACGACGGTCAGCCACCACACTTCCGGACCGGTGAAACGGATCAGCATCTGCGCGCCGGCAGGCCACAGCGGGCCGAGCGCGGCAGCGGCAGTGCCGACCAGGGTGATCGGCGGGATCACCGGCGCGACGAGCAGGTTGGCCGCCACCGACACGAGGCTCACCGCACCCGATACCCCGGCCACCAGCGGGGCGGTCACCAGTTGCGCGGCCAGCGCCACGCTGACCGCATCGGCGAGCGGCCGCGGCCAGCCCCGGCCGGTCAGGCGCCGGGACCACGCCGGTGCGACGAGCACCAGCCCCGCGGTGGCCGACACCGACAGCGCGAACCCGACGTCGACGGCGAGTTCGGGGGCGCCGATCATCAGCACGACGACCGCCGCCGCCAGCGCCGGCAGGGCCTGCCTGCGGCGGTGGGTCAGGACGGCCAGCAGCGTGATCGCCCCCATCACCGCGGCCCGCAGCACGCTGGCCGACGGCTGCACCACGACGACGAACCCCGCCAGGGTCAGCGCCGCGAGCAGAACGGCGGCGTGCGGCCCGATCAGCACGGCGGTGAGCAGCACCGCCCCGCAGACGATGGTCACGTTCGCGCCCGACACCGCGGTCAGATGCGTCAGTCCGGCCGTCCGGAAGTCCCTGGTGAGTGGCGCGGGCACCGCCGACGTGTCGCCGAGCACCAGGGCGGGCAGCAACGCGGCCTGCCCGGCGGGCAGCACGAGGCGCGCCGCCTCGGAGAAGTCCCCGCGCACACGATGGGCGGCCCGGTGCATCAGCGCCGCCTCGCCGAGCCGCGGTGGGCCGGTCGCCGTCAGCACCGCGACCGTCAGATCGCGCCTGCGGGGCGGGCCGACGCGTGCGCGGAACCCCGCCGGGCGGCCCGCCTGCAGCCCCGCGTAGTCCCCGCCGGAGGCGAACACCAGCACCGAGCCCGCGGCCGCGTGACCGTCGAGGCGGGCCAGCGTCGCACGGAACATCACCCGTCCGCCCGCCACCACCCGCGGTGTCTCGTCGGGTGTCACCACGACCGCGGGCACCGACCCGGTGTAGGTCGCCACCGGATGGTGACGCACCTGGTCGACGCGCAGGCACACCGCCACCGCGAAGCCGCCGCCGACCAGCGCGACCGCCGCCGCCGCACCCAGCAGCGCCCGTCGGTCGACACCGTCACCCCGCCGCCTGCCCGCCCACCACCCAGCCGCCACGGTGGCGGCGAGCGCGCTCGACAGTGCCGCCAGGACCCCCGGGAACGCCCACAGGATGCCCGCGGCGGTCACCGTCCAGGCCGTCGCCGCCGCGGGCACCAACCGCAGGTCGGTCATCCCACGGCCACGAGGTTGCGCAGCTTGTCCAGCCGCGCCGGACCGATCCCGTCCACATCGCCCAGCTGGTCGACACTGGTGAACCGTCCGTTGGCATCCCGCCACGCCACGATCGCTGCGGCGGTCACCGGACCGACCCCCGGCAGGGTGTCGAGCTGCTCGACCGTCGCGGCGTTCAGATCAACGACACCCGTTGCCTCCGGTGCTTTTTCGCCCGCCGGCGAACCCGGTGCCGGCCTGGAGTCCGACACCACCGAGCTCCCCATCGGGGTCGGTTCACCCGGTGGCGCGCCGATCCCGACGACGATCTGCTCCCCATCGGCGACCCGCCGGGCCATGTTCAGACCCACGACGTCGGCGCCGTCCACCGCCCCGCCGGCGGCCTCGAGGGCATCGGCGATCCTGGCGCCCTGCTCCAGAGTGACCAGACCGGGACGGTGCACCAGTCCGACCACGCTGACGACCACCGGTCCGCCCGCAGGCGGCGCCCCCGGCGGCGCCGGTGCCGCCGACGACACCATCTCCACCGGCGGCAGCTTGGCGGAGACGACAGCCGGCGGCCGGTCCCGGACCAGGCTCACCACGGTCACCAGGACGGCGACCAGGCCGACGACCCCGAGCGCGAGGACACCCGCCCTGCCGGGATCGGCCCGGACCCGCGTCAGCCACGCCGCGGGGCGCCCGGGTCCGGATTCCGGCAGCCAGCGCGCCAGCGACGTCTCGGACGCCTCGTCGTCCCCGTCGGCGGACTGACCGTCGCGGGCGCCGTCGGCACCCAGACGGCGCCGGAGCCGCTCGGCAGGCAGTTCGCTCGACATAGGGCGACGGTAAGCACGCCGACCGACGGCGCCGGCGCAGCAGCGGCTCCGCCGACGCGGTCTGTGGATGAACTCGGGTCTGGGGACAGCGGGTTAGCATGACCGCATATGAACGGTCGAGCCCCGATGATCGCCGGTGCCGCGTTCGCGGTGCTGTACGCCACGGCCGTGGTCTTCCTGCACGCGCTGCCCGGCTCCGACCCCGCCGTCACCCGCGTCCAGGCCCTGCTGCTGACCTTCGCCACGCTGGCGCTGCTCGTCGTGCTCGCCGTCGCCCGCGACCGGCTCGCCGGACCCCCCGCCCACCTGTTCACGATCGGTTCCGCACTACTCGTCGCCCAGCTCTGCATCGCGATCTGGTTCCTCGGCGGCCCCTCCCTGCGTCCCGGCCAGGCGCCCGGCGGCACCGCACGCGCGATCGAGGACGTCGGCTCGATGTGGCTGCCGGTGGCCACCATCGCCAACATCGCCGTAGCCGCCCCGATCCTGGTGAACGCCAACGAAGGGCGCCTGCCCCGCTGGCTCGGGATCATCGCCGCGGTGTTCACCGTCGAACAGCTCATCGAGACGATCACGTTGATCGGGCCGCCGGGAAGCTTCATCTCCCCCGGCGGACCGATGAATCACTACCTCGGCGGCACGCTGTCGGTGGCGTTCGTCCTCGCGCTCGGGATCGCACTGACACGTCCGGCCGAGGCCACCGACGCCGAACCGGCCGCCGCCGTTGCTCAGGACACCGAAGAACCCGTAGGAGACTGATGGCGCTGCCCCGCCTGGTACCGCGATCCGGCGCCGACCCGTCGAGCCACCACGACCTGCGCGCCGAGGTGCGCCGGTTCCTCGCCGACCAGCGCGCCGCCGGCGCCTTCACCCCATCGGTCGACGCGTGGCTGAGCGGCTGGGACGAAGCGTTCACCGCCGCGCTGGCCGAGCGCGGGTGGCTCGGCATGACGGTGCCCGTCGAGTACGGCGGGCACGGCCGGTCCTTCCTCGAACGGTTCGTCGTCACCGAGGAGCTGCTGGCCGCGGGCGCTCCCGTGGCGGCGCACTGGATCGCCGACCGGCAGATCGTGCCGTCGCTGCTCAAATACGGCACCGAGGCGCAGCGGCGTCATTTTCTGCCCAGAATCGTTGCCGGGGAATGCTTTTTCGGCATCGGCATGAGCGAACCGGACTCCGGATCCGACCTGGCGAGCGTGCGCACCCGGGCCGAGCAGGTCGACGGTGGCTGGCGGCTCACCGGGGCGAAGGTGTGGACCTCGGGCGCTCACCTGGCGCACGCGTTCATCGCTCTGGTCCGCACCGCGCCGGTCGACCCCGCGCACCGGCACGCCGGTCTGAGCCAGTTCATCGTCGACCTGCGTGATCCCGGTGTCGAGATCCGGCCGATCCGGTCGATGAACGGCGCCCACCACTTCAACGAGGTGATCCTCGACGGCGTCTTCGTGCCCGACGACATGGTGTTCGGGGAGATCGGCGAGGGCTGGCGGCAGTGCACCTCAGAGTTGGCGTTCGAACGCAGCGGCCCGGAGCGGGTGCTCTCGACGTTCATGCTGCTGCAGGCCACCGCCGACGCCATGGCCGCCGGGCAACTCCCCCGGGATGCGAGCCTGGGCCGGCTGGTGGGCAGGGTCGCGGGGCTGCACCAGATGTCCTCGGCCGTGGCGGACGCGCTGCAGCGCCACGAACCCGCGGAGGTTCCCGCCGCCGTCGTCAAGGTGCTGGGCACCACCACGGAGGGTGACATCGCCGAATTCGCGCATCTGGCAACCGATCACAGCACCGCATTCGCGGAGCTGGCGACCGCGGCGGTGGACCAGCGTCCCGGTTTCACCATCCGCGGCGGCACCAACGAGGTGTTGCGCGGCGTGATCGCCCGTGGCCTGGGGATGCGATGAGCGCCCCGCACATCGAGCCCGCGCTCGCCGAGATGATGGACGCCGTGTTCGCCGAACACGCTCAGGACGCCGACCTGTGGCGCCGGCTCGACGATCTGGGCCTGGTCCGGCTGACCGGCGCCGAAGACGCCGGCGGCAGCGGGGCGGGATGGCTCGAGGCCGCCGAACTCGTCTCCGCCGCCGCACGCCACGGCGCGCGGATCCCGCTGGCCGAACACGATCTGCTGGCCTGCTGGCTGCTGGACACCGCCGGGATCACGGCCGACAGCGCTCGGCGCACCGTCTGTCTGTTCGACGCGCAAGGCCGGGCCACCGGCGCGCCGTGGGCGTCGGACGCGGATCGCATCGTCGCGGTCTGGGAACGCGACGACGAACACCTCGTCGCCGACCTCGACCCCGCCGATCTGTCGATCACGTTCAGCGCCAACATGATCGGTGAGCCGCGTGACACCGTCACCGCCGACCTGGCCGTCCTGTCCGGCACGGCCGTCGCCGCCGGGCAGATCGCTATACTGCGGCTCAAGGCGGCGCTGATCCGCGCCCTGCAGATCTGTGCGGCGCTGGATCGCGCGCTCGAGCTGTCGATCGAGCACGCGACGACCCGCGAGCAGTTCGGGCGGCCGCTGTCGAAGTTCCAGGCCGTCCAGCACCTGATCTCCGACATCGCGTGCGAGGCCGCGCTCGCGCGCTCGGCCACCGAGGCCGCGCTGACGGCCGCCATCGCCTCCGACTGGGCCGCGCCGAGCCTGGAATTTCTTGTCGCGTCGGCCCGTTCGTGCGCGGGCCACGCCACCTCGGTGGTCGTGCGCAACGCCCATCAGGTGCACGGCGCCATCGGCACCACCAGCGAGCACCGGCTGCACGCCTTCACCCGGGCGGCGCTGGCGTGGCGCTCGGAGTTCGGCTCGATGCGGCACTGGGACGACCTGCTCACCGACATGGCGTTGCGCGCAGGACCGGATGGACTCTGGGCGCTGATCGCGCCCTGAGTCTCAGCGCACGATCACCGCGCTGGGCTCCCGGGGAGCGCCGAGCATCTCCCGGTGCGACGGCGGGATGCGGCCGCCCTCGTCGGTGAGCCCGTAGGTGCGGGCCAGTTCGGCGCCGATCACGGTGTGTCCGCTGAGCTCCGCCATACCGGGGTCGGCGAACAGGGCGTCGATGAGATAACCCGTGAATTCCGGCGTTTCGGCCTGAGTTGCGAAGTCGGTGAGCGCGGCGAGATTCCCGTCGAAGGCGCGACGCAACCGCTCGGTGAGCAGGATGCCCATCCAGATCGACACCGTCGCCACCCCGGTGCCGCGGAAGTCGACGGCCATGTCCGCGGCCATCTTGTCCACGCCGGCCTTCTGCGCACCGTAGGCCGGCCCGTGCATGTAACACACCGATCCGGGTGAGGACGTGAACGCGATCAGCGCCCGCTCCCGATCGGTGAGCAGCGGCGCGGCGTACCAGGACGCGATGTAGGAGGACCGCAGACCGACGTCCAGCACGTCGGCCAGCCCGCGGGGCTTCTGCCAGAACGGTTCCGGGCCCACCAGTTCGTCGGCGATGACCGCGGCGTTGTTGACGAGCAGGTCCAGTCGGCCCGTCTCAGCGGCCACCCGTTCGAACAGCGCCCCGACCGCGTCGTCGTCGCGGTGGTCCACCCGCACCCCGACACCCCAGCTCGGAGCCTCGTCGATGCTGCGACCGGTGCCATAGACCCGCCATCCGCGGGCGGCCAGGGCGGTGGCGATACCGAGGCCCGCGCCGCGGCTGGCGCCGGTCACGACAGCGACGCGTGTCGAGTCAGTCATGCGGCCACCTTAGAGGCGGTAGGTTGACGCCATGCCGACCGAGCAACCTCTGCGCGTCATCCAGTGGACCACCGGGAACATCGGCCGCCGCTCGCTGCACGCCATCATCGGCCGCGACGACATGGAACTGGTCGGGGTCTACGCTCACGGCGCCGACAAGGTCGGCGTCGACGCCGCCGAACTGGCCGGCTGGCCCGAGCCCACCGGGGTGAGCGCCACCGACGACATCGAGGCACTGCTCGCGCTGCGGCCCGACGCGTGCTGCTACAACCCGCTGTGGCCGAGCATCGACGAGTTGGTCCGGCTGCTCGAGTCGGGCGTGAACGTGTGTTCGTCGGCCGCCTGGATCACCGGGGGCAAGCAGTCCCCCGAGGATCTGCAGCGCATCCGATCCGCTTGTGAGCGTGGCGGATCCACGATTTTCGGCAGCGGCGCGCACCCCGGCATGTCGAATCTGGTCGGTATGGTCCTCAGCGGCGCCTGCGAGCGCGTCGACGAGATCCGCATCACCGAGTCGGTGGACTGCTCGACCTACGAGTCGGCGGGCACGCAGACCGCGATGGGGTTCTCGCAGGATCCCGATACGCCCGGATTGGCCGAGAGCGTGCGCCGCGAGAGCGAGGTGTTCGCCGAGTCGGCGGCCATGATGGCCGACGCCATCGGCGCGACGCTGGACCGGATGACGTTCGACGTGACGTTCACCGCCGCCACTGGCGACAGCGACCTCGGCTTCATGACGATCCCGCAGGGCACGGTCGCCGGGGTGATGGGGTATCACCGCGGCTGGGTCGGCGAACGCAACGTGGTCAGCGTCGGCTTCAACTGGATCATGGGTCAGCACGTGACCCCGCCCAAACCCCTGGAGCACGGCCACGTCGTACAGGTGTTCGGGCTGCCCAACATGCGGACGGTCGTGCACTGCCTGCCGCCCAGAGACTGGACCGAACCGGGGTTCATGGGCCTGGGCATGATCTACACGGCCATGCCGGTGACCAACGCGGTGCCCGCCGTCGTCGCCGCGCCGCCGGGCATCGTGACGCTGGCCGATCTCCCGCCGATCACGGGCCGGGTCGCGGTCTGATCTCAGCGCGCGGCGACCTGCACGGCAACCCCGACGGCGCCCGCGCCCACGTGCACCGACAACACCGGGCCCATGTCGGCCACCGACAACGAGCTCAACTGCGGAAGCCGCTGTGTCAGAGCAGCTCCCAGTTCGTCGGCGGCGTCGTGGTTGTCGACGTGGTGCACCACCACGTCGGCCGGCGCCTCGCCCACGGCGTCGGCGACCCGGTCCACCAGCGCCGCGTGCGCCTTGCTCACGGTGCGGATGCGCTGGTCGAGCACCAGCCGGCCGTCGACGTCGAGGCGCAGCAGCGGTTTGAGCGACAACGCGGTACCCAGCCAGGACGACGCGGTACCGATCCGACCGCTGCGGCGCAGATTGTCCAGCCGGTGCACGACGAGAAACACATGAGTTCGCCCCCGGGCGGCGCGCGCGGCGGCCTCCACGGCGTCGACGTCCCCGCCCGCGGCCGCGCAGCGCGCGGCCGCGCCGGCGATGAACCCGACGCCCATCGCCGCCGAGCGCGAATTGACCACGCGCACCGACGATCCGAACTGTCGCGCGGCCATAACGGCCGCACTGTAGGTGCTCGACAACGCGGCGGACAGATGCACCGCCACCACGCCGTCGCCGCCGCTGTCGGCCAGCGCCTGCCGGTAGGTGTCCTCGAGGTCGGTGGGCGCGGCCCCCGCCGTGGTCACCTTGGGTCGGTCATGGATGTCGTACGGGATCTCGTCCACACCGTCGCGCAGATCGACCCCGTCGACCAGGACGTGCAGCGGCACCGCGCGGATGTTCCAGCGCTTCTCGTCGTCGGCGCCCAACCGCGACGACGAGTCACTGACCACCACCACCGCCATCGTCAGCTCCGCGAATCCAGGACGGGCACACCGGCTTCGGCGAGCGCCTTGATCATCAGCCCGGCAACCGCCTCGTGGGCCTCGAAATTCCAGTGGATGCCGTCGGGGTTCCCGCGCCCGCTGAGCACCTCGTCGGCGACCGCGGCCTTCAGGTCGACGAGCGGCACGTCGTGCTCGCCGGCCCAGCGGGTGATCGCGGCGACGGTGCCAGGCCGGCCATGGTGGGCCTTGCCGTAGGTGGCGGCGATGTGCACCGAGGGCAGAGAGGCCACCACCGGGATCCCCGGTCGGTTGAAATCAATCGCCGCCCTGGTCATCTCGAGGTACTCGACGGTCAGATGTGGGGGCAGCGCGGCACGGGCGATCGGCGAGAACCGGGGCTGCGCCCAGGCATAGCCGTCGCGCACCCAGCGCCGCACCCGCGGTGGCCGCACGTATCGGATCAGTTCCCGCAGCGCCGTCGGCAACGGCGAGGGCAGCGAATCCATGCCCGAGGTCGCGAAGATCACCGCACCCGCGCGGGGCAGCGCCGCCCACGACCGCGGATCCTGGGTCGCCGCCCACCACACGTCACGGCTGGTCCAGCCGATCCGGCCGATCACCTCTACGTCCCAGTCGAGTTGTCGCGCAACGATGTTCGGCCAGATGCGCGGATCGTCGGCGGGTAGGCCCCCGGTCGGGCCGTAGTAGGACAGCGAATCGCAGAAGACGAGCAGGGTGCGACGGCCGGGGTCCGTCTCAGAGGACATCGTTGGCGACCTGCGCCGAGGCGTTCCACACATCGAGGCGCCACCGGATGTCGTCGAACTGTGCGGGCGCACCGCCGGCGCGGGTGTGCCCGGCCAGTTGCACCCAGCTGGCGTTGCCCATCCCGCCCAGCACGGGCCAGTTGTCGACCGGCAGATGCAGCAGGGCCGCGGTCAGCGCCGCGATCAGGCCGCCGTGCGCCACCAGCACCACCGGCCGGTCCGGATCCTCGACGCCCCACTCCGGTTGACCCGCCACGAGTTCGCGCACCAGCGGCAGGCTGCGGTCGGCGACGTCGACCCGGCTCTCGCCGCCGTGCGGGGCCCAGCGCGCATCCTCGCGCCACGCCAGCCGCGCGCCGGGGGCGACGTCGTCGACCTCGAGATGCGTCATCCCCTGCCAGTCCCCCAGATGCGTCTCGCGCAACCGGGCGTCGATGTTCACCGGCTGACCGCAGCGGTCCCCGAGGGCGACGGCGGTGTCGAGCGCGCGCCGCAGGTCCGACGAGATGATCAGCAGCGGCTGACGTTTGGCGAGCACCTCGGCCGCGGCGACAGCCTGCTCACGGCCCAGGTCGGAGAGGTCGGTGTCCAGCTGACCCTGCATGCGGCTGCCGGCATTGAACTCGGTCTGCCCGTGCCGCAGCATCACCAGCCGGCGGATCGTCATGCGTCGTCCCCGGCCGCACCGTCCAGATCGACCGGCACCAGTGGGCAGTCCCGCCACAACCGGTCCAGGGCATAGAAGTTGCGCTCGTCCTGGTGCTGGATGTGCACGACCACGTCGACGTAGTCCAGCAGGGTCCACCGGCCTTCGCGGGTTCCTTCGCGCCGTGCCGGCTTGTACCCGGCCTGGCGCATCTTCTCTTCGACCTCGTCGACGATCGCGTTGACCTGGCGTTCATTGGACGCCGAGGCGATGACGAAGCAGTCGGTGATGACGAGCTGGTCGGACACGTCGATGACGACGACGTCGTCGGCCAGCTTGGCCGCGGCCGCACGCGCGGCGACCTCGGCCATGTGGATGGCTTCTGCTGTGGCGGTCAGGTCGGGTCTCCTTCTTCTGCGGCGTACAGGTTGCGCTTCGCGACGTACTGCACGACGCCGTCGGGCACGAGATACCAGATGGGGCGGGTCTTCTCGGCGCGCTCCCGGCAGTCGGTCGACGAGATGGCCAGCGCGGGCACCTCGACCAGGTGCAGGGCGTCGGCGGGTAACTCGGCCATCGCCGCGGAGATGTGCTTGCCGTCGAGTTCGTAGCCGGGCCTGCTGACGCCGACGAAGCGGGCGATGGAGAACATCTCCTCCCAGTTCTGCCACGACAGGATCGACGCCAGGGCATCGGCGCCGGTGATGAAGTACAGGTCGGCATCCGGGTTGAGGGTGCGCAGGTCGCGCAACGTGTCCTTGGTGTAGGTGGGTCCGCCGCGGTCGATGTCGACGCGGCTGACCGAGAACCGGGGATTGGACGCGGTGGCGATGACGGTCATCAGGTAGCGGTCCTCAGCGGCGGTCACCGACCGGGTGCGCTTCTGCCACGGCTGCCCGGTCGGCACGAACACCACCTCGTCGAGGTCGAACAGGTCTGCCACCTCGCTCGCCGCGACCAGGTGCCCGTTGTGGATGGGGTCGAAGGTCCCGCCCATCACCCCGAGACGCCGTCGCGCTTGCACGAATAGCGAGCTTACGGGACCGAAAAGCGGCGCAGCCGAGGTCCGCGGGGGCTCAGACCGAGGACAGCCGCGCGCCCAGGTCCTCGGACACCTCGAACGCCGCCCGGTCGGCCCGGTAGACGTCGCGGGCGTACTCCACACACCGGCCCTGCACGTCCCGGGTGCTGCGGGTGAGCAGCGTGCCGGCCGAGCCGGCGCGTACTCCCAGCTGCACGCTGGACGCGTCGTCGAGCACGATCGACTCGAGCACGGCCGTCGAGCGGGCCAGCTCGATGCCGTAGCGCGAGCGCAGCAGCGCCCACAGCGATCCGTCGTCGGGCTCGGTGAGGATGTCGGGGGTCAGGTCGGCCGGCAGGAACGTGGTCTCCAACGCGAACGGGACGTCGTCGACGCTGCGCAACCGGTGGAAGACGTGCACGGCGGCCCCCTCGGGCAGGTCCAGCGCGCGCCGGACCGCCGGCTTGGCGATCTGGTGCTCGGCCCACAGCAGCTTGGCCGCGGGCCGGCGGCCCATCCGGGCCACCTCCTCGGAGAAGCTGCCGACGTGGAAGCGGACCCGCGGCTCGGCGACGAACGTGCCGCGCGGGGGCTTGCGGTACACCGCCCCCTCGCTCTCCAGCAGCGACAGCGCCTGCCGCGCGGTCATGCGGCTGACGCCGTGCTGTTCGGCGAGCTCCCGCTCCGACGGCAACAGCGTGTGCGGGCCCAACTGCTCGGTGGCGATCCGGTCGCGGACGTCCGCGGCGATCGACATGTAGAGCGGCGTGCCCGAAGCCATCCCTGCAGCGTAGCCGCGGCGGTGCGGCCCGGGCGCGCATGACGGCCAGGTAAAACATCCGCGCCTGGCGTTGACGGACGGGGTCAGCACCCCGATACTTTGGTTCAACCAAGTGGTCTATACCAACTTCAGGAGGCCCTGTGACCGATCCGTCCTCGCGCAGCGATTCCCGCGACTCCGCGGACCTCGCGCAGTTCGGCTACACGCAGTCTCTGGAGCGCAGAACCGGCCGGTTCGCCTCGTTCGCGGTCGCGTTCGCGTTCGTCTCGATCGCGACAGGCATCTTCACCACCTACGGGGCGGTGCTCAACAGCTCCGGGCCGGTCGGCATCTGGACGTGGCCGATCGCGGTGGTCGGGCAGTTGGCGGTGGCGTTCGTGCTCGGTGCGCTGGCCTCCCGGATCCCGGTCACCGGCTACCACTACCAGTGGATGTCGCGGCTGGCCAACCCGATCCTGGGCTGGATCATCGGCTGGATCTCGTTCACGTTCCTGGCGATCGTCGTGGTCGCGGTCGACTACACGATCGCCTCGACGATCCTGCCCGTCCTGCTCGACTACGAGAGCACCGCGACGATCGCGTGGGTGATGACCGCCGGCGTGCTGGTCCTGCAGGCGCTGCTGGTCGCGTTCTCCACCCCGTGGGCCGAGCGGGTCAACAACAGCCTGGTCACCCTCGAGCTCATCGGGATGGCGCTGCTGACGGTACTGCTGCTGGTCGTCGCCGCGGTGCGCGGCGACATGGACTTCTCGAACCTGTTCAGCAAGGGCGCCGTCCCGGCTGAGGGGTTCTGGAGCTTCGGCGACTGGACGTCGGCCGGCCCGTGGATGCTCGGCTTCCTGCTCGGCGCGTTCACCATCGTCGGCTTCGAATCCGCGGCGAACCTGGCCGAGGAGACCCACGACCCCGAGCGGGTGGTGCCGCGCGCGATGTGCAATGCGGTGCTGGCGTCGGGCGTGCTGGGTTTCGTGTTCCTGATCGCGGTGACGCTGGCCGCCGGGGATCCCGTCGCACTGGCCGAGTCGGGCACCCCGATCGCCGACGTCATCAAGACCACCCTCGGGTCGGTGGTCGCGACCCTGCTGCTGCTGATGGTGGTTCTCGCGATCTTCGCCTGCGGACTGGTCATCATGATCACCGGCGTGCGACTCACCTGGGCGATGTCGCGCGACGAACGCTTCCCGGGCTGGCAGCAGTGGAACCAGATCTCGCCGCGCTTCCACACCCCGTTCAAGGCCACCCTGCTCTACCTGGCGCTGGCGCAGCTGATCCTGGCGATCTTCGCGCACTCCGAGACCGCGCTGTTCACGCTGTTCAGTGCCGCGACACTGCTCCCGGCTGTCATGTACGCCTCGACCGTGGTGCTCTACTTGGTCAAGCGCGCGTCGCTTCCCGTGAACGGCAAGTTCGACCTCGGAGTGTGGGAGATCCCGATCCTGGTGGTAGCGGTCGTCTGGCTGGCCTTCGAGCTGGCCCTGTTCCGCGACGCCGCGTTCAAGCAGGCGTGGGCCTACGTCCTGGTCATGGTCGCCATCGGCGCCGCGTACCTGGGTTACCTGCTGATCCGCCGCGGCCGGCACGGACTGACGATGCCCGACATGCATTCCATCGACGCCGAGCTGCGGGAGTGACCGGACACCTCCTGGCGATCGACCAGGGCACCTCGGGGACCAAGGCCGTCGTCGTCGACGACACCGGCCGGGTGTGCGCGCTGGCCGAGGTGCCGCTACGTCCGGAGTACCTGCCCGGCGGCGGCGTCGAGCAAGACCCCGAAGCGCTCTTCGACAGCATGGTCACCGCCGGGCGGCGGGCGCTCGCCGACGCCGGCGTGCCCGTGCGCGCGGTGGCGCTCGCGAACCAAGGCGAGACCGTCCTGGCCTGGGATCGCGGCAGCGGACGCCCGCTCACCCCGGCGATCGTCTGGCAGGACCGGCGCGCCGAGTCGCTCTGCGCGCGGCTGGCCGGCCACGGCGACGACATCGCCCGACGGACCGGACTCGTCCTGGACCCGTACTTCTCCGCGCCGAAGATGGCGTGGATCCGCGCCAACCTGACGCGCGACGGCGTCGTCACGACCACCGACACCTGGCTGGTGCACCGGCTCTGCGGCGCGTTCGTCACCGACGCCTCGACCGCCAGCCGATCACTGCTGACGTCGTTGGACGACGCGGTGTGGGACGACGACCTGCTGGCCCTGTTCGGGCTGGCCGGGGAGGCCCTACCCGAGATCGTCGCGTGCGACCAGATCGTCGGCCACACCGACGTGTTCGGGCCGACGCTTCCCGTCGGTGGGCTGATCGTCGACCAGCAGGCCGCGCTGCTCGCCGAGAGCTGCCTCGAGGCGGGCTCGGCGAAATGCACCTACGGCACCGGGGCGTTTCTGCTGGCCCAGCTCGGCACCGAACCCGTGCGCTCCCGGTGGGGGCTGACCACCTCGGTGGCGTGGCGGCTGCGTGAAGAGACCGCATACTGCGTCGACGGCCAGGTCTACACGGCGGCCTCGGCCGTCCGGTGGGCCGTCGACCTCGGCCTCGTGCCCGCCGCCGACCAGATCGACGCCGTGGCCGCACCCTCGAGCGACGGCGTGCTCTGCGTGCCCGCCCTGGCAGGCCTGGCCGCCCCGTGGTGGAACGCCGCGGCCACCGCCAGCTTCACCGGAATGACCCTGGCCAGCGGCCGGGGGCAGCTCGTGCGTGCCTTGCTCGAAGGCATCGCCGCCCAGGTGACCGCACTGACCGAACTGGTGTCCGCCGATCTCGGCCGGCCGCTGACCCGGCTGCGCGTCGACGGCGGACTGACCCGGTCGGCGGCACTGATGCAGGCGCAGGCCGACCTCGCCCGCCTTCCCGTCGACGTCTATCCGTCACCCCACGCCACCGCGCTCGGCGCCGCGGCGTGCGCCCGGCTGGCGGTCGAACCCGGCCTGGCCGTCGCCGACGCGGTCGGCGACTGGGCGCCGCAGCACACCTATCACCCGGAATGGCCCGCCGCTCGGGCCGCCGACTTCCTGGCGCGTTGGCGCCACGCTGTAGAGGAGAGCACGCCATGAGTTCCGACGTCACCTCCGACGTCGTCGTCGTCGGAGCCGGCATCGTCGGATGCGCGATCGCCCGGGCTCTGGCCGGCACCCGCCTGTCGGTGACCCTGGTCGAGGCCCGCGACGACGTCGGGGACGGCACCAGCAAGGCCAACACCGCGTTGCTGCACACCGGATTCGACGCGACGCCCGGCACGCTGGAGTCCCGGCTCGTCGCCCGCGGCTACGACCTGCTCGGCGCGTACGCCGAGCAGACCGGCATCCCGGTCGAGCGCACCGGGGCGATGCTGGTCGCCTGGACCGAGGAGGAGGCCGACGCGCTGCCCGGCCTGATCGTCAAGGCCGAGAGCAACGGCTACCGCGACTGCGGCCTGGTGCAGGCCGAGGAGATCTACCGGCGCGTGCCTGATCTGGGGCCGGGCGCACTCGCCGGGCTGAGCGTGCCCGGTGAGTCGATCATCTGCACCTGGACCACGAACCTGGCGCTGGCCACCGACGCCGTGGCCCGCGGGGCGACGCTGCTGCGCGGCGCGCGGGTCACCGCCGCGACGGCCGAAGCGGACCACACCACCCTGCACACCACCCGCGGGGACGTCCGGGCCCGGTGGGTCATCAACGCGGCCGGGCTGGGCGCCGACCATCTCGACGCCGCGTTCGGCCACCAGCGCTTCACCGTCACCCCCCGGCGCGGCGAACTCCTGGTGTTCGACAAGCTCGCCCGGCCGATGGTCCCGGTCATCGTGCTGGCGGTGCCGTCGTCGCGAGGCAAGGGTGTGCTCGTCAGCCCGACCATCTACGGCAACGTGATGGTGGGCCCCACGTCGGAGAACCTGACCGACCGCACCGCGACCGGCACCTCCGAGAGCGGCTTCGACTTCCTGGTCTCGAAGGGACGCGCGCTGATGCCCGCCCTGTTCGACGAGGAGATCACCGCCACCTACGCCGGTCTGCGCGCCGCCAGCGATCACGACGACTACCTGATCGACGTCGACGCCGCCGCGCGCTACGTCCTGGTCGGCGGGATCCGGTCGACGGGCCTGACGTCGGGCATGGCGGTGGCCGAGTACGTCTCCGGTCTGCTCGCCGAGGCCGGCGTCGACGTCACCGAGCGCGACGGGCTGCCCGCGCCGCCGCGGATGCCGAACATCGGGGAGACGGGTGTGCGTCCCTACCAGGACGCCGACCGCATCGCCGCGGACCCCGAATACGGTCGCATCGTGTGTTTCTGCGAGCGGGTCAGTGCCGGCGAGATCCGCGACGCGTTCGCCTCCCCGATCCCGCCCGCCGACCTGGACGGCCTGCGCCGACGCACCCGGGTGATGAACGGGCGCTGCCAGGGTTTCTACTGCGGCGCGCACACCTCAGCGCTGCTGACCGCCGGGACCGCGCGGTGAGCCGCGTCGCAGTCGCGATCGTCGGCGGCGGACCGTCCGGGTTGACCGCCGCCGCCGCCCTGGCACCGGAGGTCGCCGGCGAGGTGCTGGTGCTCGAACGGGAGGCCGAAACCGGCGGAATCCCACGCCACAGCGACCATCCCGGGTACGGTCTGCGCGATCTGCGGCGATTCATCTCCGGGCCGGCGTACGCCCGACGGCTGACCGCGATGGCCGCCGACGCGGGCGCGAACCTCGAGACCGAGGCCATGGTCACCGGGTGGGCCGGCGATCGGACGCTGCAGATCACCTCTCCGCGCGGGGTACGCACCGTCACCGCGGACGCGGTGATCCTGGCGACCGGCGCGCGGGAGCGGCCGCGACCGGCGCGGCTGATCCCCGGGGACCGGCCCGACGGCGTCTACACCACCGGACAACTGCAGAACCTCGTGCATCTGCACCACGGCCGCGTCGGCAGTCGCGCCGTCATCGTCGGCGCCGAACTGGTCAGCTGGTCGGCGGTGTTGACGCTGCGTGACGCCGGGTGCGCGACGGTGGCGATGGTCAGCGGGTACCCCCGCGCCGAGGCGTACGCCGCGTTCCGCGTCGCGGGCCGCGCGCTGCTCGAGGGCCCGGTGCTGACCAGCGCCCGGGTGGTCGCCGTGCACGGCAGGGGCCAGGTGCAGTCGGTCACCGTGGAACGCGACGGCCGGCGTCACGACATCGCTTGCGACACTGTGGTGTTCACCGGCGACTGGATCCCCGACCACGAATTGGCCCGGACCGCCGGCGTGCAGATTGACCCCGCGACCCGCGGCCCGGCCGTCGACGCGGCGCTGCGGACCAGCCGCCCCGGGGTGTTCGCGGTGGGCAACCTGCTGCATCCCGTGGACACCGCCGACGGTGCCGCGCTCGACGGCAGGCACGTCGCGACCGCGGTGCGGCAATGGCTGCGCACGCATGACACGGCAGAGCCGGTCTGCGCCGCGGCTCGCATCCGGGTCGATCCGCCGTTGAGATGGGCTGCCCCGCAGCTGGTCTCGACCGACGGCGGGGTTGCCGCGCGTGGAGACCTGCTGCTGTGGACCGACGAGTACCGCCGGTTGCCGGTGCTGCGGGCCGTGCAGGACGGTCGCGCGCTGGGCACCACGCGCACGCTGTGGCCGGCGGCGCCGGGGCGGGTCTACCGGGCACCGTGGTCGCTGGTCGCCGACGCCGATCCCAAGGGCGGGGACGTCACGGTCTCGTTGGCCTAGCGCCAGGCCACGCACGGCCACCGACGAGATCCACGCTTTGCAGGCAACTACTCGCACTTCGTCTGCATTGCGTGGATCTCGACCGACGACAACGCCGGCTCGCCGTCAGACCGGCAGCAGCGCGTCGATCACGGAGGCCAGCTGCTTGGCCGAGCGGCACTCGTGCATGGTGATCACGTCTTCGTAGCGCGGCACCGCCGAGTCGCCGCTGCCCCACAGGTGCCGGGGCTCGGGGTTGAGCCAGTGGGCGTGCCGGCTGGCGTTCACCATGTGGGCCAGCAGATCGGTCTCGGGATTGCGGTAGTTGTTCCGGGCGTCGCCCAGCACCAGCAGCGAGCTACGCGGCGACAGCACGTTCGGGAACTTGTCGAGGAACGACACGAACGCGTGGCCGTAGTCGGAGTGTCCGTCGCGGGTGTAGACGCCCGCCTCGCGGGTGATGCGCTGCACCGCAACCGCCAGATCGGCGTCGGGGCCGAACAATTCGGTGACCTCGTCGGTGGTGTCTATGAAGGCGAACACCCGCACCCGCGAGAACTGTTGGCGCAGTGCATGAACCAGCAGCAGCGTGAAATGGCTGAAGCCGGCCACCGAACCGGACACATCGCACAGCACGACGAGCTCCGGCCGGGCCGGATGCGGCTTCTTGAGCACGACGTCGATGGGCACACCACCGGTCGACATCGACTTGCGCAGCGTCTTGCGCAGATCGATCTCGCCCGCCCGCGACCGCCGGCGGCGCGCGGCCAGCCGGGTCGCCAGCGTGCGCGCCAACGGCGCGACCACCCGACGCATCTGGCGCAGCTGCTCCCCCGAGGCCCGCAGGAACTCGACGTTCTCGGCCAGCTGGGGCACACCGTAGGTCTGCACGTGCTGACGCCCGAGCTGCTCGGCGGTGCGCCGCTTGGTCTCCGCCTCCACCATCCGTCGAAGCTGTGCGATGCGTTGCACAGCAAGCGCTTTGGCGATCTGTTCCTGCGTGGGCGAGGGCTCGTCACCGTACGGCGCCAGCAGACCGGCCAGCAACCGGCCCTCGAGGTCGTCGAGGCTCATCGCCTTGAGCGCCTGATACGACGAGTACGACGGGCCTCGGCTGGAGTTGTACCGGCCGTACGCCTCGACGATCTGGGCGATCATCGCGGCCAGGCGCTCGTCGAGGTTGGCCAGTTCCTCGTTGTCGGCGAGCATGTCGACCAGCGCCTGCCGCAACGCTTCGACGTCGTCGGGCGGCAGGCCCTCGCCGTCCTCGGCGTCGGCCAGCACGGTCCTGGCGCCCAGCGCGGCCGGGAAGTACAGATCGAACAGCGCGTCGTAGGTGTCGCGGTGATCCGGTCGGCGCAGCACCGCGCACGCGATGCCCTCGCGCAGCGCCAGCCGATCACCCAGCCCGAGCACGCTCATCACCCGGCCGGCATCCACCGTCTCCGACGGACCCACCGCGATCCCGGACCCGCGCAGCGCTTCGACGAATTCGACCAGATGACCGGGGATTCCGTGCGGCGCCAACGGCTGGGGCGGGCGGGTGCGTCGGGGCGCCATCAGTTGAGCCTCAGCTCCCCCGACGCCTTGACCTGATCGGACTGGTGCTTGAGCACCACCCCGAGCGTCGCGGCGATCAGCTCGTCGTCGATGGTGTCCAGGCCGAGCGCCAGCACCGTGCGCGCCCAGTCGATCGTCTCGGCCACCGACGGCACCTTCTTGAGTGCCATGCCGCGCAGCACCCCGACGATGCGCACCAGCTCGTCGGCCAGGTGCTCGGGCAGTTCGGGCACCCGCGACAGCAGGATGCGCCGCTCCAGGTCCGGGTCGGGGAAGTCGATGTGCAGGAACAGGCAGCGCCGCTTGAGCGCCTCGGACAGCTCACGGGTCGCGTTCGAGGTCAGCACGACCAGTGGTTTGCGCTCGGCGACGATCGTGCCGAGTTCGGGCACGGTGACGGCGAAGTCGCTGAGGACCTCGAGCAGCAGGCCCTCGATCTCGATGTCGGCTTTGTCGGTCTCGTCGATCAGCAGCACCGTCGGCTCGGTGCGCCGGATCGCGGTCAGCAGCGGCCGGGAGAGCAGGAACTCCTCGGAGAAGACGTCCATCTTCGTCTGGTCCCAGTCCCCCGACCCCGCCTGGATCCGCAGGATCTGCTTGGCGTGGTTCCACTCGTAGAGCGCGCGGGCCTCGTCGACGCCCTCGTAGCACTGCAGCCGCACCAGACCCGAGCCGGTGGCCTGGGCGATGGCGCGGGCCAGTTCGGTCTTACCCACTCCGGCCGGCCCTTCGACGAGCAACGGCTTACCGAGCCGGTCGGCGAGGAACACCGCGGTGGCGGTGGCGGTGTCGGGCAGATAGCCGGTCTCGGCCAGCCGGCGCGCGACATCGTCGATGTCGGCGAACAGCGGCGCCGGGCGTGCGGGGACGCTCACGTGGTGTTTTCTCCTGACTCAGGCCGGACGGGTGTGGCCGTCACCCCAGACGATCCATTTGGTCGACGTCAATTCGGGCAGCCCCATCGGACCGCGGGCGTGCAGCTTCTGCGTGGAGATGCCGATCTCGGCGCCGAAACCGAACTGCTCACCGTCGGTGAACGCGGTCGAGGCGTTGACCATCACCGCCGCGGCGTCCACCCGTTCGGTGAACCGTTGCGCGGCAGCGAGATCGGTGGTGACGATGGCCTCGGTGTGCCCCGTCCCGTAGGTGTTGATGTGCGCGATCGCCGCGTCGATACCGTCGACGACCGCCAGCGCGATGTCCATCGACAGGAACTCGGCGCGCAACTCGTCCTCGGAGGGGTCGGCGTGCACCGTCACCCCGGCCGCCTGCAGCGCGCCGGTCAGCCGCGGCACCGCGACGTCGGCGACCGCGGCGTCGATCAACAGGGACTCGGCGGCGTTGCAGACGCTGGGCCTGCGCGTCTTGGCGTTGAGCACGATCGCCTCGGCCATGTCCAGATCGGCTGATTGATGAACGTAGACATGGCAATTGCCGACGCCGGTCTCGATCGTGGGCACCTGCGCGTCGCGCACGACCGCGTCGATCAGCCCGGCACCGCCGCGCGGGATCACCACGTCGACCAGCCCGCGCGCCTGGATCAGGTGCGTCACGCTGGCCCGGTCCTCACTCGGGAGCAACTGCACCGCGTCGACGTCGAGTCCCTCGGTGGCCAGCGCGGCCCGCAGGGCGTCGACCAGTGCGGCGTTCGACCGCGCCGCCGACGAACTGCCGCGCAACAGCACGGCGTTGCCCGACTTCAGGGTGAGCCCGAACGCGTCGACGGTGACGTTGGGCCGCCCCTCGTAGACGATGCCGACCACCCCGAGCGGCACCCGCTGCTGACGCAACTGCAGTCCGTTGGGCAGCGTCCGCCCGCGCAGCACCTCGCCGACCGGATCGGGCAGGCCGGCGACCTGACGCAGTCCGTCGGCGATGCCCTCCACCCGCGTCGGGGTCAGTGCCAACCGGTCCAGCATCGCCTCCGGCGTGCCGTTCTCGCGGGCCGCCGCCAGATCCCCCTCGTTGGCCGCCAGGATCGTGCGGATGTTCATCAGCAGGTGGTCGGCGGCCGTGCGCAGCGCCTGGTTCTTCGCCTCGGTGCTCAGCGTCGCCAGCCCACGCGACGCGACGCGAGCGCGACGGGCGGCGGCGTGCACCTGCTCGCGCAGATCGTCGGCCACCGCGCTGCGCTCCGGTGCGTGCAGACTCATTAGCCCAGCGTAGCGTTGCCGCGATGGCGAGGACCTGCGTGGTCGGCAGTGTCAATGCCGACCTGTCTTTCACGGTCGCGTCGCTGCCGCGGCCGGGCCAGACGGTCCTGGCCTCGCAGCTCTCACCGGCACCGGGCGGCAAGGGTGCGAACCAGGCCGTCGCGGCGGCCCGCGCCGGTGCGCACGTGGATCTGGTCGCCGCGCTGGGCACCGACGCCGCGGCGGCCGACCTGCGGGCGCATCTGCGCACCAACGGGGTGGGGGTGGACGCTCTGGTCGAGGTGCCCGGCCCCAGCGGCACGGCCGCGATCATCGTCGACACGGACGCCGAGAACTGCATCGTCGTCGCGCCGGGGGCCAACGCCCACCTGACGCTCAGTTCGTCCGCCCTCCGGTCGGTGATCGCCGAGAGCGACGTCGTGCTCATCTCGCTGGAGATCCCGCTGGATACCGCGGTCGCGGCGGCCGGGGTCGGGCGCGAGGCGGGGGCGGTGGTCATCGTCAACGCATCTCCGGCCCTGAGCGACGCCGCGGACCGGGCCCGGATCGCCGGCCACGCCGACGTCGTCGTGGTCAACGAGACCGAGGCGCTCGACTGGGCCGAGGAGCAGGTCACTCACCTGGTGGTGACGCGCGGCGCCCGGGGCGTGTCCTATCGCAGCGAGGGCACCACGATCGACGTCCCGGCACCCGCGGTGGAGGCGGTGGACACCACCGGGGCGGGCGACGTGTTCGCCGGGGTGCTCGCGGCGGCATGGCCGTCCGGCCCGGAGGCGGCGCTGCGGCGCGCGGCGGCCGCGGGCGCTCTGGCGACGCTGGTCCCCGGCGCCGGCGACTGTGCGCCCTACAGTGAGGCCATCGACGACGTCCTTGGCCAAGACATGTGACGTCCCGAGCGTGAGGACACCGCCGTGACGACCCCACCCCGACCCCCGGACGGCGATTGGCTCGGAACCCCCTACCTGCGCTTCACCCGGGAGAACGCGTTCGGGGTGTGCACGCTGGACCGGCCCGAGGCGCGCAACGCGATGACCCCGGCGATGTACTTCGGCATCAAGTACGCGGTCACCCACGTCGACCGCGATCCGGATCTGGCGGGCCTGCTCATCACCGGTACCGGCGACGTGTTCGCCCCGGGCGGGGACATGGGCGGCGGCGGGGCCGACGACTGGCTGACCTTCGGGTCGGCGCTGGGCATGGACGCGCTGCCGTTCGACACGCTGCGCCAGTCCGCCAAACCCGTCGTCGCCGCGGTCAACGGGCTGTGCCAGGGCGGTGGTCTGCAGATCGCGTTGTGCGCCGACATGGCGGTGGTCAGCGACCGCGCCACCTTCCGTGTGCCCGAGCTCTACCGCGGCATCGCCGACACCTACTACAGCCAGATGCTCGCGCGCCTGATCGGCCCGGTGCGCACCCGCGACCTGATGTTCACCGGCCGCACGCTGTCGGCGGCCGAGGCGCTGGACTGGGGCATGGTCGCGCGGGTGGTGCCGCACGGGGAGCTGCAGGACGCGGCTCGCGAGGTGCTCGCCCAGTGCTGCCGGACCGCGCCGCACGCCCGCTCGGTGATCAAGGCGAGCCTGGACTCCTACGTCGGGCTCTACGACCGCATCGGCATGCAGGCCAGCCTCGGCGCGCCCGAGTCGATCGAGGGATTCATGGCGTTCAAGCAGCGCCGGTCGCCCGCCTGGGTGCATCCGGATCTGCGCCTCGACGGCAGGCTCTGAGGCACGTCGAGACTGCGATCAGGGCGGCGACACGCCGCTCAGGGGCGCCCTGAGCGCAGTCTCGACGTTCGGACGGTTCAGACTTTCCTGGATACAGGATTCGATGTACTGTCGGCTCATGCCGACCGCCGTCGACAGTGACGCCCTCTCCCGATTCGGCTACGCCCTGTCCGACGCGACGCGCGCCCGGATCCTGCTGATCCTGCGCGACGGCCACGGCTACCCGTCCGAGCTGGCCGAGCGGATCGGGGTGTCGCGCCAGATCCTGTCGAACCACCTTGCCTGCCTGCGCGGGTGTGGCCTGGTCACCGCGACTCCGGAGGGCAGGCGCAGCCGCTACGAACTCGCCGACCCCCGCATCGCCCACGCGCTCGGTGACCTGCTCGGCCTGGTGCTGGAGGTCGACCCGGCCTGCTGCCCGACTGCCGACCGACAGGGGTGCTGCTGATGGCTGTCGACGCAGGCCGGCGGGCGGTGCTGACCCGCCGGGTGCGCCTACTGGTCGCCGCCACGATCACCTACAACGTCGTCGAGGCGGCGGTGGCGCTCGCCGAAGGCGCCCGGGTGTCCTCGTCGGCGCTGATCGGCTTCGGACTCGATTCCGTCATCGAGGTGTCTTCGGCCGCGGCGGTGGCGTGGCAGTTCTCGGCGCGCGACCCGGAGACCCGGGAGAAGGCGGCGCTGCGCTTCATCGCGTTCTCCTTCTTCGCCCTGGCCGCCTACGTCAGCGTCGACGCCGTCCTCTCCCTGGCGGGCGTTCGGGAGCCGCGGCCCACCACGCTCGGGATCGTGGTGGCCGCGCTGAGCCTGGCGGTGATGCCGGTGCTCTCGCTGGCCCAGCGTCACGCCGGCCGGGAGCTGGGTTCGCTTTCGGCGGTGGCGGATTCGAAGCAGACCCTGCTGTGCACCTACCTGTCGGCCGTACTCCTGATCGGGCTGCTGCTCAACAGCACGCTCGGCTGGGGGTGGGCGGATTCGGTTGCCGCACTCGGGATCGCGGCGATCGCTGTGCGCGAGGGTGTCGAGGCGTGGCGCGGGGATGGGTGTTGCGCATGACACCTCCGACCATCTCCCTTGCGCTGTTCACGGCGTTTCTCGTCGTCGGGTTCGGCTGGCGCAGTCTCGAACAACGTCGGCGCACAGGGTCGACGGGCTTCAGGGGGGTGAGCGGTCGGATCGGGTCCCTGGAGTGGTGCGCCGGGGTCGGTTTCGTCGCCGCCCTCGCCCTCGCGGTAGCGGCGCCGCTCCTGCAGCTGATCGGCGTCGTGTCGCCGATAGTGGACGGGCCAGGAATCGTGGTGGCCGGCATCGTCATCGCGGTGACGGGCATCGTCGCGACTGTCTACGCGCAGCTGGAGATGGGTGATTCGTGGCGGATCGGCGTGGACCGCGCCGAGACCACCACCCTTGTGCGCACCGGGGTGTTCGCACTGGTGCGCAACCCGATCTTCACGGCGATGATGGTCTTCGGCTTCGGCGTCCTGCTGATCACCCCGAACTGGCCCGCAATCATCGGGTCCGTTCTGCTGGTCGCGACGATCGAACTTCAGGTGCGCGTCGTCGAAGAGCCCTACCTGATGAGCGTCCACGGCGACGATTACCGCCGCTACTCGGCCGGCGTCGGACGGTTCCTCCCCCGAACAGGTCTGCGCCGCTAGCTCTCCGGTACCGCGCGTTCGATCTCGTCAAGCCAGGTGCGCGCCGACATGTCCGAGGGCGCCCGCCAGTCGCCGCGCGGTGACAGGGATCCGCCGGCGGACACCTTGGGTCCGTTCGGCAGCGCGGAGCGCTTGAACTGGCTGAACGAGTAGAAGCGCTGCGCGAACACCTGCAGCCAGTGCCGAATCTCTGCGAGGGTGAACGACGGTCGCTTCTCCTCGGGGATACCGAAAGGCCAGTCCCCGCGTTCGGCATCGCTCCACGCGTGCCATGCCAAGAACGCCACCCGCGAGGGGCGGAACCCGTAGCGCAGCACCTGGAACAACGAGAAATCTTGCAGCACATACGGACCCACCTTGTCCTGGCTGCTCTGGATTTCCTCGTCCTCGCCGGCAGGAACGAGTTCCGGGCTGATCTCGGTGTCGAGCACGTCGGCGAGCACCTCGTTGACCGTCTCGTCGAACTGTTCCGACGAGATCACCCAGCGGATCAGGTGCTGGATCAACGTCTTGGGCACACCGCCGTTGACGTTGTAGTGCGACATCTGGTCGCCCACGCCGTAGGTCGACCAGCCCAGCGCGAGCTCCGACAGGTCACCGGTGCCCAGCACGATGCCGCCGCGGAAGTTGGCCAGCCGGAACAGGTAATCGGTGCGCAGGCCGGCCTGCACGTTCTCGAACGTGACGTCGTAGACCTTCTCACCGCGCGAGAACGGATGATCCATCTCCTTGAGCATCAGCTCGGCGGTGGCCTTGATGTCGATGGTCTCGAACGTCACGCCGAGCGCCTCGGCCAGCCGGGTCGCGTTGTTCTTGGTCCGCTCGCCGGTGGCGAAACCCGGAAGTGTGTAGGCCAGGATGTCGCTGCGCGGACGCTCCTCGCGGTCCATCGCGCGCGCCGCGACGATCAGCGCGTGCGTGGAGTCCAGACCGCCCGAGAGCCCGAGCACGACCTTGGGGTAGTGCAGCGCGCGCAGCCGTTGTTCGAGCCCCGACACCTGGATGTTGTACGCCTCGTAGCAGTCCTGCTCGAGCCGGGCGGGATCGTTGGGCACGAACGGGAACCGCTCCACCTCCCGCAGCAGCCCGATGTCACCGCCGGGCGGATCCAGCCGGAATCCGATGCGTCGGAACGCGTCGTCGTCGATCAGGTGGTGCCGCCGGTTGTCGTCGAAGGTGCCCATCCGCGTGCGCTCGTTGCGCAGCAGCATCAGGTCGACGTCGGCGACCGAGCGCCGCTCCCCCTTCGGGAACCGCTCGGACTGCGCGAGACACACGCCGTTCTCCCAGATCATGGTCTGCCCGTCCCAGGCCAGGTCGGTCGTCGACTCGCCCTCCCCTGCCGCGGCGTACACGTAGGCCGCCAGGCATCGCGACGAGGCCGACCGGGCCAGCAGCGCGCGGTCCTCGGCGCGGCCGATGGTGATCGGGCTGCCCGACAGGTTGGCCAGCACGGTCGCCCCTGCCAGCGCGGCTTCGGCGCTCGGCGGTACCGGAACAAACATGTCCTCGCAGATCTCCACGTGCAGCAGGAAGTTCGGGAGGTCCTCGGCGGCGAAGAGCAGGTCCGGACCGAACGGCACGTCCACGTCGCCGAGCCGGATCTCCCCGCTCTCGTCGTCACCCGCTGCGATCTGGCGCTTCTCATAGAACTCGCGGTAGGTCGGCAGGTAGGACTTCGGGACCACCCCCAGCACGCGGCCGCGGTGGATCACCACGGCGGTGTTGTACACGCGATGGCGGTGCCGCAGCGGCGCGCCGACGACCAGCACGGGCAGCAGCCCCGCCGACCCGGCCGCCACCTGCAGCACCGCCTCCTCGACCGACTCGAGAAGTGCGTCCTGCATCACGATGTCCTCGATCGAGTAGCCCGACAAGGTCAGCTCCGGGAACACCGCCAGGGCGACGTTCTCGTCGTCGCAGTCCCGCGCGAGTCGCAGCACCGTCTCGGCGTTCGCGGCGGGGTCGGCGAGTGCGGTGTGATGCGTGCACGCGGCGATCCGGACGAACCCCTGCTGATACGCCGAGTAGAAATCCATGCCCCATTGTGTCCCCGCGATTTTCCCGGGTATGCACGGCCCCATGAGCGACACGGTCATTCTCGTCATCGACATGATGAACACCTACCGGCATCCGGACGCCGAGAAGCTGATCCCGCACGTCGAACCGATCGTCGACCCGCTGAGCCGACTGGTCGCCACAGCGCAGGACCGCGACGACGTCGAACTGGTCTATGTCAACGACAACTACGGCGACTTCAGCGCCGAGTTCAGCGACATCGTGCGCGGTGCACTGGACGGGGAACGGCCCGATCTGGTCGAGCCGATCGTGCCGCAGCACGGCCTACGGTTGATGACCAAGGTCCGGCACAGCGCCTTCTACGCCACCCCACTGGCCTATTTGCTCACCCAACTCAAACCCGACCGCCTGGTGCTCACCGGGCAGGTCACCGAACAGTGCATCCTCTACACCGCCCTGGACGCCTACGTGCGGCACTTCCCGGTGATGATCCCCAGCGACGCGGTCGCCCACATCGACCCGGCGCTGGGTGAGGCCGCGCTGCAGATGATGGAGCAGAACATGAGCGCCGAGATCGTCCAGGCGGCCGACTGCCTGCCCTGACCAGTGTGGATTTCCGGGCACCTATCCTCGACAGCGTGGAATCCCCCGAGTTGATCACCGCCCTGCGGGGCCGGCGCGTGGCCGTCCTCACCGGGGCGGGGATGTCGACGGACTCCGGCATTCCCGACTACCGCGGTCCCGATTCGCCGCCGGCCAACCCGATGACGATCCGCCAGTTCACCTCCGACCCGGTGTTCCGGCAGCGCTACTGGGCCCGCAACCACGTCGGGTGGCGGCACATGGACGAGCGCAGGCCCAACGCCGGGCACCGCGCGCTGGCCGCGCTGGAACGCGCCGGCGTGGTGACCGGGCTGATCACCCAGAACGTCGACCTGCTGCACACCAAGGCGGGCAGCCGCGCCGTCATCAACCTGCACGGCACCTACGTGCACGTGGTGTGCCTGGACTGCGGGCACGGCATGTCCCGGTCGGCGCTCGACGAGTTGCTCGAGGCCGCGAACCCCGGATTCCGGGAGAGGGTGCGCGGTGTGGACAGCATTGCCGTCGCCCCGGACGCCGACGCGGTGGTGGGCGACACCACCAGCTTCCGGATCGTCGACTGTCCGGCGTGCGGCGGAATGCTCAAGCCCGACATCGTCTACTTCGGTGAGAGCGTGCCGAAAACCCGTGTCGACGAGGCCTATTCGATGGTCGACGACGCCGACGCGCTGTTGGTCGCCGGCTCGTCGCTGACTGTGTACTCCGGCTACCGCTTCGTCCGGCACGCAGCCGCCCGCGGCATTCCCATCGCGATCGTCAACCGGGGCCGGACCCGTGGCGACGATCTGGCGACGGTCAGGATCGACAACGGGTGCTCACCGATGCTGGCGCTGCTCGCCGACGAGCTGCCCGCACTGGCGAGTTCGGCGTAGCGATGGTGACGTCCGTGCTGCCGAGGCTGCGTCCGCCGGCCGGTCCGGTGTCGGGCCGCTGGGGTTTCGGGATCGGGGACGCCGTCGCCGGCCTGACCCGGGCGCCCGCGCCGGTGGGCGCCGTGCTGCGTCTGCTCAACCACGTCGGGAGCCTCGGCATCAGCGCCGAGGCGGTGGAGTTCGACGGCGACGAGGTGGACTGGACCGACGTCAAGAGCGTCGAAACCCACAGCCTGGTCGGCTATCTCCTCTCCGACGCGCTCGAGGCCCAGGTCGGCAAGCTGCCACTGCCGCGCTTCCCGGGGCGGGGGCTGTTGATCGACGTGGCCTCCGACGCGGTGCTCACCGTGCTGGTCGCCGGGGCCGGGGGTGCGCTGGCGGATCTGCTGGACGTGCGGGTTCCCGCGCAGGTCAACTATCGGGGCATGATCCGCAACCGCACCCTCTCGGCGGGCGTGCTCGCCACGCTGCTGATGGCCGATCCGGCCGTGCGTGACGCCCTGATCGCGACCGCCCAGGCGCACGGGGTGCCGGTCCGCCGCGCCGACGACGACGCGATCGACGCCGCCGAGCGACGGGTGCAGCGGGTGCGGCGCTGGCGGAACCGCTAGACCGCGACCAGGTCGTCGGCGTGCACTGCGGGACGGCGCATCTCGGGCGGCAGGTCCGAGGTGGACCGACCCAGCATGGTGGACAGTTCCGCGGCGTCGTAGGCGACCACGCCGCGGGCCACCATCGTCGAGTCCTCGGCGCGCAGTTCGACGACATCGCCGCCGTAGAAGCGGCCGGACACCGCGGTCACCCCGGCGGGCAACAGTGAACGACGTTGCCGCACCACGGCGTTGATGGCACCCTCGTCGAGGGTCAGGGCGCCCGCCGCTTCGGCGGCGTAGCGCACCCAGAACCGGCGTGCCGACATCCGCTCGGCGCGCGGCGCGAAGACGGTGCCCACCGAGGCGCCGTCCAGGGCGGCGGCCGCGTCGGATGCCGCCGCGAGCAGCACCGGCACGCCGGCGTCGGCGGCCAGCAGCGCCGAGGACAGTTTGGACACCATGCCGCCGGTGCCCAGATGACTTCCCCGGCCCGCGGTCACCCCCTCCAGGTCGTCGGGTCCGGCGACCTCGGAGATGAAGTGCGCGTTGCCTTTTCGCGGGTCACTGTCGTAGAGCCCGTCGACATCGGAGAGCAGGATCAGCGCGTCGGCGCCGACGAGGTGGGCCACCAGCGCGGAGAGTCGGTCGTTGTCGCCGAACCGGATCTCGTTGGTGGCCACCGTGTCGTTCTCGTTGACGATCGCGACGGCGTGCAGCGCCCGCAACCGGTCGAGGGTGCGTTGGGCGTTGGTGTGCTGCACCCGCATCGAGATGTCGTGTGCGGTCAGCAGCACCTGCCCCACGGTGCGCTGATAGCGGCCGAACGCCGCACTCCACGAGTTCACCAGCGCCACCTGCCCGACGCTGGCGGCAGCCTGCTTGGTCGCCAGATCGGTAGGCCGCCGGGACAACCGCAGCGGCTCGATACCCGCGGCGATCGCCCCGGAAGACACGATCACCACGTCCGAACCCGACTTCATCCGCGCCTCGATCGCGTCGGCGAGGTGTTCCAGTCGGCCCCGGTCGAATTCACCGGTCGGAGTGGTCAGCGCGGTGGTGCCGATCTTGACGACGACGGACCGCGCGGTTCGGATCGCGTCCCGGTGCCGGCTCATCGCTCGTCGCCCGGACTCTCCCGGCGCGCCTTACGCGCCGCCTTGCGCTCATCGGCCGACACCCGCTCGTTCTGCTCGAGGCGGATGTCGGTGCCGCGGCCCGACAGGTGCACGTCCACCCCGGCCGGGGTCTGCGGCTCCCAGTCGAACGTCATGTCGCCGATCGTGACCGCACACCCAGGCCGCGCCCCGAGCTTGAGCAGCTCGTCCTCGACGCCGAGGCGGGCCAGCCGGTCACCGAGGTATCCCACGGCTTCGTCGTTCTCGAAGTTCGTCTGCGCCACCCAGCGCTGCGGGCGGGTGCCGCGCACGACGAAACCGCCCTCCCCGTCCGGTTCGACCGAGAATGCTGTCTCGTCGACGGGCACCGGCCGGATCACCGGCCGGCGCGGCACCACCTCGGGTTGCGCGGCGCGGTAGGCCGCCACCATGTCCCAGAGCGCGAACGTCAACGGCCGCAGGCCTTCTCGGGTGACCGTGGACACCTCGAAGGTCGGCCAGCCGAATCGGCGGTCGATATCCTCGCGGACGAACTCGGCCAATTCACGAGCGTCGGGGACGTCGATCTTATTGAGCACGACCGCACGCGGACGCTCCGCGAGGTCGCCGAGTGTGGTGTCGCCCTGCAGGGTCGGGGTGTAGGCGGCGATCTCGGCTTCCAGCGCCTCGATGTCGGAGACGGGATCGCGCCCGGGTTCGAGGGTGGCGCAGTCGACGACGTGCACCAGCACCGCGCAGCGTTCGATGTGCCGCAGGAAGTCCAGCCCAAGGCCGCGTCCCTCCGAGGCGCCGGGGATCAGGCCCGGGACGTCGGCCACGGTGAACGTGTGGTCGCCGGCCGACACCACGCCGAGGTTGGGGGCGAGCGTCGTGAACGGATAGTCCGCGATCTTCGGCTTGGCCGCAGAGATGGCCGACACCAACGACGACTTGCCCGCCGACGGGAAGCCGACCAGGCCGACGTCGGCGACGGTCTTCAGCTCGAGGGTGAGGTCACGGATCTCGCCCTTCTCGCCGAGCAGCGCGAAACCGGGGGCTTTGCGCGCCCGGGAGGCCAGCGCGGCGTTACCGAGGCCGCCCCGCCCGCCGGCGGCGGCTTCGAAGCGGGTCCCCGTGCCGACCAGATCGGCCAGCAGACGGCCCTGCTCGTCGAGCACGACCGTGCCGTCGGGAACCTTGACCTCGAGGTCCGCGCCCGCGGCGCCGTCGCGGTTGCTGCCCGCGCCCTGCTTGCCCGAGGGCGCCACCACGTGCGGGTGGAAGTGGAAATCGAGGAGCGTGTGCACCTGCGGGTCGACGACGAAGACGATGCTGCCGCCGCGTCCGCCGTTGCCGCCGTCGGGACCGCCGAGAGGCTTGAACTTCTCGCGGTGCACCGAGGCGCAGCCGTTACCGCCGTTGCCCGCGCGTGCGTGGATGACGACGCGGTCGATGAACCGGGTCACCGGTGTCCTCCTCTCTCAGAGCCGAAACCGACGTTCGGGCGCCAAAGTGCGAGTGCGTGGCGCCGGACCGTCGATCTCGACGATGGAGAAAGAAGTCAGGCGTCGGTGCGGGTCACCCGCACGATGTTGACGTACTTGCGACCGCGCTTGGTGCCGAATTCGACTGCGCCGGGGGCGGTCGCGAACAGCGTGTCGTCGCCACCGCGGCCGACGTTGACGCCGGGGTGGAAGTGCGTGCCGCGCTGACGGACCAGGATCTCGCCGGCCTTGACGACCTGACCGCCGAACCGCTTCACGCCGAGCCGCTGGGCTGCGGAGTCGCGCCCGTTGCGTGAGCTGGAAGCGCCCTTCTTGTGTGCCATGTCTGTCGCTCCCGTCGCTACTTGATGCCGGTGACCTTGAGGACCGTCAGCTGCTGACGGTGCCCCTGGCGCTTGTGATAGCCGGTCTTGTTCTTGAACTTGTGGATGCGGATCTTGGGGCCCTTGGTGTGCTCGAGCACCTCGCCGGTGACCGCGACCTTCTCGAGCGCCTTGGCGTCGGTGGTCACGGTGGCGCCGTCGACGACCAGAGCGACGGGCAGCGACACGGTGCCGCCGGGCTCGACGTCGAGCTTCTCCACCTTGACGATGTCACCGGCGGCGACCTTGTACTGCTTGCCACCGGTCTTGACGATCGCGTACGTGGCTGTTTGCGCTGCCATCGTTGGTCATCCTCTACTTCGCGTGCGGGCGCGCACCACCCGAGGGTGTGCGTGCGGATCTGGGTGCGGGATCTGCAGTCCCTGCCCCGGGCCCGCCGTGGGCAGGCCCTGGAGACAACTGGTCAAGGGTACGTGACCAGCGGGGAGAGGGTCAAACCGCTCAGTCCTGGCTGGGCGGACCGGCGGGTCGTGCCGCGGCACGCCGGCGCTGCCGGACCGGAGGGGCAGCGACGGGCGCAGGTCCGTCGTCCTCGTCGTCCTCGTCCTCGTCGTCCGAGTCCTCGTCATCCTCGTCGTCCGAGTCGTCGTCGTCCTCGTCGTCCGAGTCGTCGTCGTCCTCGTCGTCCGACTCGTCGTCATCATCGGAGTCATCGGAGTCATCGGAGTCATCGTCCGAGTCGTCGAGGACCTCGATGTCGTCGTCGATGTCGTCGTCCTCGTCGTCGGAGTCGAATGCGATCTCCTCGGAGTCGTCGTCCGAGTCCTCGTCGTCCGAGTCCTCCTCGGAGTTGTCGAAGTCGTCGTCGAGTTCCTCGTCCTCGGCGTCGGTGACCACCCCGCGGACCGCGCCCGGCTCCAACTCGGCGGTCTCGTCGACCACCTCGGTCGACGCCCCGTCGTGCTCGTCGCCGTCGTCCTCGTGCTTGCCGTTGGCGGCGGCCATCGCCTTGAACATCGGGTGCTCGCCGGGCAGGTGCGCCGGCACCTTGGCCACCTGCACCTCCTGCTCGCGGGCGCCGCGCTTGCCGCGCTTACCGCGCCGACCCCCGCCCCCGCCACTGTTTCCGCCGCCGCCAGACTCGGACTTGCGCCCATTGCCGGACGCGGAGTCCACCGGGTCACCGTGCAGCACGATGCCCCGCCCGCCGCAGTGGGTGCACGCCGTGGAGAACGCCTCGACGAGCCCGGTGCCGAGCTTCTTCCGGGTCAGCTGCACGAGACCCAGGGACGTCACCTCGGACACCTGGTGACGCGTGCGGTCCCGGGCCAGCGCCTCGGTGAGCCGGCGCAGCACGAGATCCCGGTTGGACTCCAGCACCATGTCGATGAAGTCGATCACCACGATGCCGCCGATGTCGCGCAGCCGCAGCTGCCGGACGATCTCCTCGGCGGCTTCCAGGTTGTTGCGGGTGACCGTCTGCTCCAGGTTGCCGCCCGATCCGGTGAACTTGCCGGTGTTGACGTCGACGACCGTCATCGCCTCGGTGCGGTCGATCACCAGGGTGCCGCCCGACGGCAGCCACACCTTGCGGTCCATCGCCTTGGCCAGCTGCTCGTCGATGCGGTGCACGGCGAACACATCGGGGCCGTCTGAACCGGCGGGTTCGTACTTCTTCATCCGCGGCAGCAGCTCGGGCGCCACCGACGTCACGTAGTCGTTGATGGTGGTCCAGGCGTCGTCGCCCGACACGATCAGACCGGAGAAGTCCTCGTTGAACAGGTCGCGGATCACCTTGACGAGCACGTCGGGCTCTTCGTAGAGGGCGACGGCGGCGCCGGCCTTCTTCGCGGTGATCTCGGCGGCCTTGGCCTCGATCTCGTTCCACCGGCCCTGCAGGCGCTCGACGTCGCTGCGGATGTCGTCTTCCTTGACGCCCTCGGAGGCGGTCCGGATGATCACCCCGGCATCGGAGGGGACGACCTCGCGCAGGATCTCCTTGAGACGTTGGCGCTCGGTGTCGGGCAGCTTGCGGCTGATGCCCGTCGACGATGCGCCGGGCACGTACACCAGATAGCGACCCGCCAGCGACACCTGCGTGGTCAGCCGGGCGCCCTTGTGCCCGACCGGGTCCTTGCTGACCTGGACGACGACGTAGTCGCCGGGCTTGAGGGCCTGCTCGATCTTGCGCTGCGCGCCGCCGAGGCCCGCGGCTTCCCAGTTCACCTCGCCGGCGTAGAGCACACCGTTGCGGCCGCGGCCGATGTCGACGAACGCCGCCTCCATCGAGGGCAGCACGTTCTGCACGATGCCGAGGTAGATGTTGCCGACCAGGGATGCCGAGGCCGCCGACGTCACGAAGTGTTCGACGACGACGCCGTCCTCGAGCACCGCGATCTGCGTGTACCGGGCACCTTCGTGCGGGGGTTCGGTGCGGACCTTGTCGCGCACCACCATGGTGCGTTCCACGGCTTCCCGCCGGGCGAGGAACTCCGCCTCGCTCAGGATCGGCGGACGGCGACGGCCGGCGTCGCGACCGTCGCGGCGGCGCTGGCGCTTGGCCTCCAGCCGGGTCGAGCCGCTGATGCCCTGGATCTCGGAGTCGCTGGAGCTCTTGTTGCCCTTGCCGGACTGTCGGGGCTCACGCTCGTGCACGACGGTGTTGGGCGGATCGTCGGGCGAGGCGTCGCCGTCGTCACCCGAACCGGACTTGCGGCGCCGGCGCCGGCGCCGGCGGCGGCTGCCGCCCTCGCCACCGTTGCCGTCGTCCTCGGCGCTGTCCTCGTCGGACTCGTCGCCGTTCTCGGCGGCCTCCCCCGCGTCGGCGGTCTGGTCTTCGTCGTCGGTGGCGGCCTCGTCACCGTTCTGCTCGCCCCGACCGCGACCGCGGCCGCGGCGTCCGCGGCGGCGGCGCTTGGCGGACGGACGCCCGGACTGCTCCTCGTCGGCGTCGGTCTCGGTGTCGTCCTCGTCGTCGTCGGAGTCGTCGTCGCTGTCCTCGTCGGCGTCGGTGGGCTCGTCGAGGCGGACGGGCTGCGGCGCGACGAACAGCGGCAGGTAGTCGGCGGGCTCGGTGTCGGCCGCGGCGGGCGTCTCGAGGATCAACCGCGACTCCGGCTCGCCCTCGGGCGCGCTGTCGGGCTCGGGCTCGGGGTGGGCCTCCGCCGCCGGTGCGGCCTGCGGCTCAGCGGGTGCGGCCTGCGGCTCAGCGGGCGCGGCCTGCGGCTCAGCGGGCGCGGCCTGCGGGGCGACGGCCTCGGGGGTCGCGGCGTCGGGCTCCGGCGCCGCCAGCACCTCCCGCACCCGGTCGGCCTCGTCACGGCCGATGGTCGAGTGCGCGCTGCGGGTCCGGCCGTCCAGCTCGACCAGCGCGTCGATGATGCGCCTGCTCGTGGTGCCGAGCACCCGGGCCAGGGAGTGGACCCTCAGCCGTTCAGGCGGTGCGGCCGCTGTCTCACCGGCGGAGTCAGCGGGTTGCTGCGCCTCTCCCGGGAGAGCGTGGGCGGGGTCGTGAAGATTGTCATTGTCGGCCACGTATTCTCCTCAAGCCCCCGGGCGCGTCGATTGCTGACGCGGCCACGCGAGGGCTTTTGACTGTTGCGTCCGGGCCAGTCACTCCCGAACTGTTGTTGGTCTCGCTCCGAGTGATCCCGGAGGATCGGTCTCGGTGCCGGTCTGAATGATGGCTGGACGGTCGGCGCCACATCGTGGGTAACGATGGTCGCAGTCGTCGAAGTCTTCATCCGGATGACCAACCCGGGTTGTCAGGCCGGTCACCCGGCCCCAGTATCCCACATCACTGCGGGTGGACCCGAAACGCGGCGTCAGCGGGTCCGCGCGTGGCTCAGCGGCCGGGGAACCAGAGCTCGATCTCACGCGCGGCAGACTCGGTCGAGTCGGACCCGTGGACCAGGTTGTACTGGGTCTCGAGGCCGAAATCACCGCGGATCGTGCCGGGGACGGCCTTCTCCACGGGGTCGGTGCCGCCGGCCAGCTGACGGAACGCCGCCACCGCCCGCGGGCCCTCGAGGATGGCCGCGACGACCGGACCGGAGGTGATGAACTCCAGCAGCGACCCGAAGAAGGGTTTGCCGTCGTGTTCGGCGTAGTGGGCGCGGGCCAGTTCGTCGTCGACGTTCTTGAGCTCCAGCGCGGCGATCGTCAGCCCCTTGGCTTCGATGCGGCGGATGATCTCGCCGACCAGGTGGCGCTGCACGCCGTCGGGCTTGATGAGGACCAGGGTTCGCTCAGACACGGCCGACAGCCTACCGGCGAGCGACGATCGAGCGGCGAGGGACGAGCCGCGTTGAGGAGTTCGACAATGTGGTACGGCCCGCGCGCCGCTACTCCGGGTCGCGCTGCTGGCCCGGCAGCAGACCACGCTGCTGCCGGCGGAGGACCTCGGCGCGCAGGAACGCGATCAGCAGCCACACCACCAGGAACAGCAGACCGATGAACCCGACGCCCGGGTAGACGGCCCAGCCGGCGATCAGCAGCAGCTGGGCGCCCACGTTCGCCCAGATCGCCCACGGCCGGCGCTGGACACCCGCCATCAGGATCAGCAGCACCGCCACCCCGATCACGTAGGCGGTGGATGCCGTGGTCAGTCCCCCGCCGACCGCGCCGATCACCGGCAGTGCGAGCAGCACGACGATGGCCTCGAGGATCAGCGTGCCGGCCATCACGCCGCGGAAGCTCTTCCACGGATCGGGTGGCGTGGACGGCGCGGTCACGCCGGGTCCTTGCCGAACAGCGTCCGCGCGACGCCGGCGGTGACGACCGATCCGGTGATGACGATGCCGGCGCCGCTCATGCCGCCGACGCCGTCGACGTCGCCTCCGGACTCCTCCACCAGCGCGGTCGCCGTCTCGATCGCATCGGGCAGGGTGGCCGCGACGACCACACGTTCGGGGCCGAAGATCTCCTCGGCCTTGACGGCCAGCGCCTCGGTCTCCAGCGCCCGCGGCGAACCGTTGGTGGTCACGACCAGCTGGTCGAAGACCGGCTCCAGGGCCGCCAGGATGCCGTCGGTGTCCTTATCGGCCATCACCGAGACCACGCCGACCAGGAACCGGAAGTCGAACTCCTCGCTGAGCGCGGACGCCAGCGCCGCGGCGCCGGCCGGGTTGTGCGCGGCGTCGATGAACACCGTCGGCGCCGTGCGCATCCGCTCCAGCCGGCCCGGGGAGGTGACGGCCGCGAAGCCGGCCCGGACCGCGTCGACGTCGAGTTGGCGCTGCGCCCCGGCGCCGAAGAACGCCTCGACGGCGGCCAGCGCCAGTACGGCGTTGTGGGCCTGATGCTCACCGTGCAGCGGCAGGAAGATGTCGGAGTACACCCCACCGAGGCCTTGCAGCTCGAGCAGCTGTCCGCCGATGGCGACCTGGCGGCCCAGCACCGTGAACTCGGAGTCCTCGCGCGCGACGGCCGCGTCGGCGCGCACCGCGGCGGCCAGCAGCACCTCCATGGCCTCGGGGGCCTGGCGGGCGATCACCGCGACGGTGTCGGTGGGCACCAGATCGTCGTCCTGCCGGGTGATGATCCCGGCCTTCTCACCGGCGATCTCGGCGATGGTGTCGCCGAGGTACTCGGTGTGGTCCATGCCGATCGGGGTGATCACGGCCACGGGCGCGTTCACCACGTTCGTCGCGTCCCAGCGCCCGCCCAGTCCGACCTCGACCACGGCGACGTCGATCGGTGCGTCGGCGAACGCGGCGAACGCCATCGCGGTCACGACCTCGAACTTGCTGCACCGCGGGCCGCCACCGGCCTCCGACTGCCGGTCGACCAGCTCGACGAACGGTTCGATCTCCCGGTAGGTGTCGACGTAGACGGCCGGACTGATCGGCCTGCCGTCGATCGAGATGCGTTCGACCGCGGACTGCAGGTGCGGGCTGGTGGTGCGGCCGGTGCGCCGGTGCAGCGCGGTGAGCAGCGCGTCGACCATCCGCGCCACCGACGTCTTGCCGTTGGTGCCGGCGATGTGGATCGACGGGTAGCCGCGCTGCGGCGAGCCCAGCAGTTCCAGCAGCGCCGCGATGCGCGCCGTGCTGGGTTCGATCTTGGTCTCCGGCCAGCGCTGGTCGAGCAGGTGCTCGACCTGCAGGAGGGCGGCGATCTCGTCGGGGGCGGGTTCGGGGGAACTCACGTCAGGGCAGCCAGCCGTGCCGTGATGCGCTCGACTTCCTCGGCGGCGAGCTGACTGCGCGCCCGGATCTTGTCGACGACGTCGGCGGGCGCCTTAGCCAGGAATGCGTCGTTGCCCAGCTTCGCCGACGTGCCCGCCAGTTCCTTCTGCGCGGCGGCGAGGTCCTTCTCCAGCCGGCGCCGCTCGGCCTCGACGTCGACGGTGCCCGACGTGTCCACCTCCACCAGCACGGTGCCGCCGGAGAGCCGGACCTCCACCGACGCCGACGCGGCGAAGCCGTCGGCGGGCGGGGTCAGCCACGCCAGCGCGGTCACCGCGGGCACGTGCGCGCCCAGGTTCGCGGACTCGATGCCCGACAACCGCGCCGGCACCTTCTGTCGGTCGGCCAGCCCCTGATCGCTGCGGAACCGGCGCACCTCGGTGATCAGCTTCTGCATGTCGGCAATGCGTTGTGCTGCAGCATGATCGAGGTCAACACCGCTGGCGGTCGGCCACTCGGCGACGACCAGCGACTCCCCTCCGGTCACCGCCTTCCACAACACCTCGGTGACGAACGGCATCACCGGGTGCAGCAACTTGAGTAGCGTGTCCAGGACGGCTGCGAGCACGGCTGTCGTATGCGAAACACCTTCGCCGAGCTGCACTTTGGCCAACTCGACGTACCAGTCGCAGAACTCGTCCCAGGCGAAGTGGTACAGCGCCTCACATGCGCGGCTGAATTCGTAGGCGTCGAGCGCGTCGTCTACGTCCGCGCGAACCTCTTCGAGTCGGCCCAGAATCCAGCGGTCGGCGTCGGTCAGCGCGTCGACGGGCGGCAGCGGTGCGGGACTGGCGCCGTTGAGCAGGGCGAAGCGCGTGGCGTTGAACAGTTTGGTGGCGAAGTTCCTCGACGCGCGGGCGTGGTCCTCACCGATCGCGAGGTCACCGCCCGGGCTGGCGCCGCGGGCCAGGGTGAACCGCAGCGCGTCGGCGCCGAACGTCTCGACCCAATCCAGCGGATCGATGCCGTTGCCCCGGGACTTGCTCATCTTGCGGCCGTGCTCGTCCCGGATGAGCCCGTGCAGGAACACGTTCTCGAACGGCACCGGCGCGCTCCGCTCACCGTCGAGCGTGATGGCCGGATCGTTGGCGACGAACGTGCCGAACATCATCATCCGGGCCACCCAGAAGAACAGAATGTCGTATCCGGTCACGAGAACCGTTGTCGGATAGAACTTCTCGAGCTCCGGGGTGCGGTCGGGCCACCCCATCGTCGAGAACGGCCACAGCGCGGAGGAGAACCACGTGTCGAGGACGTCGGGATCCTGTTCCCAACCCTCCGGGGGAGTCTCGTCCGGGCCGACGCAGACGGTCTCGCCGTTCGGACCGTGCCAGATCGGGATGCGATGGCCCCACCAGAGCTGGCGCGAGATCGTCCAGTCGTGCATGTTGTCGACCCAGGCGAACCAGCGCGGCTCGAGGCTGGCCGGGTGGATGACGGTGTCGCCGTTGCGGACCGCGTCCCCGGCGGCCTTGGCCAGCGACTCGACCTTGACCCACCACTGCAGGCTCAGCCGCGGCTCGATCGGCTCGCCGCTGCGCTCGGAGTGCCCGACGCTGTGCAGATAGGGACGCTTCTCGGCGACGATGCGGCCCTGTTCGGCGAGCGCCTCGCGCACCGCTACCCGCGCCTCGAGCCGGTCCATCCCGTCGAACTGCGTTCCGGTGTCGGCGATTCGGCCCTTGGTGTCGAGCATCGTGGGCATCGCCAGCTGGTGGCGCAGACCGATCTCGAAGTCGTTGGGGTCGTGCGCCGGGGTGACCTTGACGGCGCCGGTGCCGAATTCGGGGTCGACGTGATGATCGGCGACCACCACGATCTCGCGGTCGAGGAACGGGTGGGGCAGCGTCGTCCCGACGAGGTGGCGGTAGCGGTCGTCGTCGGGGTGCACGGCGATCGCGGTGTCGCCCAGCATCGTCTCCAGCCGGGTGGTGGCCACCACCAGGTGCGGCTCGTCGTCGGACATCGACCCGTACCGGAACGAGACCAGTTCGCCCTCGATGTCCTCGTACTTGACCTCCAGATCGGAGATCGCGGTCTCGAGCACCGGCGACCAGTTGACCAGGCGCTCGGCCTGATAGATCAGGCCGGCATCGAACAGCCGCTTGAAGATCGTGCGGACGGCGCGGGAGAGGCCCTCGTCCATGGTGAACCGGTCGCGGCTCCAGTCGACGCCGTCACCGAGGCGGCGCATCTGGCCGCCGATGGTGCCGCCGGATTCCCGCTTCCAGTCCCACACCTTCTCGATGAACAGCTCGCGCCCGAAGTCCTCCTTGGTCTTCCCGTCGACGGCGAGCTGCTTCTCCACCACGGTCTGGGTGGCGATGCCGGCGTGGTCCATGCCGGGCAGCCACAGCACCTCGTACCCCTGCATCCGCTTGCGGCGGGTCAGGGCGTCCATCAGCGTGTGGTCCAGCGCGTGACCCATGTGCAGGCTGCCGGTCACGTTCGGCGGGGGCAGCACGATCGAGTACGGGGGCTTGCCGCTGGCCGGGTCGGCGGTGAAGTAGCCGGCTTTCACCCAGCCTTCGTAGAGATCACTCTCGACGGCCCCGGGGTCCCACGACTTGGGCAGGGCATCGAGCCCGGAGGGTCCGGTGGGGGCGAGCGGCTGGGAGGTCACCGAGCCATTCTAGGAAGACGGCGCGAGCTACTTCTTGCCGCCCAGAAGCCCGCCGAGGATGTCGCCCAGCCCGCCGCCCTTGTCGCCGCCCAGGATGGAGCCCAGGATGCTGCCGAGCGGGTTGTTCCCGCCGGGTGCCGCCCCGCCGCCGAGGATGCTGCCCAGGACATCGCCGATGCCGCCCCCGCCGGACTGTCCGGGGACCTGCTGGGCCTGGCCACCGGTGAGCCGCTTGCCGATGTAGGCCAGCACGATCGGGGTCAGGATGGGCAGCAGCTTCTGGATCAGGTCGCTGTTGCCGGCTCCGCCCCCGGACAGTGCGGAGGCCACCTGCCCGGTGTCGTTGCCGCCGAAGATCTTCGCGACCGCGCGGGATCCGTCGGCCTCGTCGACCTGGTCGACGCTGACTCCGCCGTCCAGCAGGCCACTGCGGGCGTGCGCGTCAGCCGCCGAGGCGATGCTGTCCGCGGTGCCGGGGTCTTCGGCGTTGTGCCGCAGACCGCCGACGAGAACCGGCACCAGCGTCTTGACGGCGCTGTCGACCTCGCTCTCGTCGACACCCAGTCTGCCGGCGATCTGCTGGACGGGAATCTGGCTGTACAGGTCATCGAGGCTGCTCATGAGCGTCAGGCTAGACCCGGCCGGCGGCGTTCGACCCGCGTTCGGTCAGGCCAGTTTCGTGACGTCCAGTGTCACGCCCGCCGCCGGGAAGCGGCCCAGCAGCGCGTCGCCCATCGCGGCCGCCGGCGTCAGGACGCCGTGCAGATCGGGCAGTTTGTCGCGGTCCAGAGCCAGGGCAAGGCCGCTCTCACCGAGCAGCACCGAGGTGGCTTTGTAACCGGGGTCACCCTTCTGCGACATCCGGGCGACGTAGCGGGCCCCCGTCGCGGTGGTGGTGTAGGTCTCCACGGTGTAGTGGCCGTTTTCGCGCGTCTGCTCGCTGGGGCCGGTACCCGGCTTGGGCAGGATCCGCTCCAGCGCACCGCGGGGCACCCGGTTGAGGAAGCGGCCGCCGAGTTCCACGGCCGCCACGTTGCCGCCGGTGGCCATCGCCGAGGCCAGCGGCGCGAGCACCGACTTGCCGAGGCTCATCTGTTCGGCGTAGGCGAACCGCCGGCCGTAGGCGTAATCCAGCAGCGCGTTGCTGCGCCGCACGATGCGCGAGTTCGGGATCGCCATCGCGAACGCGCCCACCCAGTAGCCGTCGAGCTCCGGTGCGATGTCGCGCCCGCGGCGCCACCGCGCATCCGACTGGCCGCCGAGTTCCGGTTCGGCGCCCCGGTCCGGCGACAGCGTGTAGGGGTCGTTGAGCAGTCGGCGGGCCTCGGGATCGGTGGCGGCCTCCCGCGCCAGCTCGGTCATCGACGCGATCGTGCCGCCCGACATCCCGCCGGCGAAGCGGCGCACGACGTAGTTCGTGTCGCCCAGCGCGCCGGCGCCGTCCCGCTCGGCCTGCCGGTAGAGCGCGAACACCGTCATGTCCGACGGGATGGAGTCGAAGCCGCAAGCGTGCACGATGCGCGCCCCGGTGTCGGCGGCCTGCTTGTGGTACAGGTCGATGGCCTTGCGGACGAACAACGGCTCACCGGTCAGGTCGGCGTAGTCGGTGCCTGCGGCGGCGCAGGCGGCGACGAGCGGCAGCCCGTAGCGCAGGTACGGCCCGACCGTGGTGATGACGACGCGGGTGCTGGCGGCCATGGCGGCCAGCGTCGAGGGCTCGGAGGCGTCCGCGGTCATCAACGCCCAGGACTGCGCGGAGGCGGGCAGTGTCTCGCGCACCGCGAGGAGCTTCTCGGTCGACCGGCCGGCCAGGGCGATCTTCGCGTCGCCCGCCGCGCTGGCGAGGTACTGGGCGGTCAACGCGCCGACGAACCCGGTCGCGCCGTAAAGGACGATGTCGTACTCGCGATCGCTCATGCGCACCGACGCTACCCGAGCGTCTCGGGCACCTCGGTGTCCTGCCCGAGCACGTGACAGGCCAGAAACGCCGTCACCACCTGGTACCAGATCTTGGCGTGCGCCGGGTTGAGCACCCAGTGGTTCTCCGACGGGAAGTAGAGGAAGCGGTGAGCGGTGCTGCCGTCTGCGGCAGCGGGCAGCGCCGACGCGCTGAGCAGTTCGTACCACAGCCGTAGCGCCTCGCCGATCGGCACGCGATAGTCCTTGTCGCCGTGGATCACCAGCATCGGGGTCGCGATGTCGGCGATGAAGCGGTGCGGCGAGTTGGCGGCCGTCATCTCCGGTGTCATCTCCCTGGCCCACCAGTACCCACCGTCGGTGGTCGCGCCGAACTGGTCGAGCGCCCACAGACTGGCGTGGGTGACGATCGCGGCGAACCGGTCGGTGTGTCCGGCGATCCAGTTGGCCATGTACCCGCCGAAGGAGCCACCCATCGCCGCGGTGCGCGTCTCGCCGATCCGAGGAAGCGCACATGCCGCGTCGGTCGCAGCCATCAGATCGGTGTAGGGCGCGAATCCCCAAGCGCCCCAGCCGCGTTGGATGAAATCCTGGCCGTAGCCGGTGGACAGTGCGGGATCGGGCAACAGCACTGCGTAACCGTGCGCGACCATCAGCCATGGATTCCAGCGCCAGTGCCACGCGTTCCAACTCGCCAGTGGCCCACCGTGGATCCACAGCAGCAGAGGCGCCGGGTCCTGCCCGCGGGGAAGCGCGAGCCACGACCGCACCGACACCCCGTCCTCGGCGACGGCCGTCAGTTCGGTCAGTGTTCCCGGCACCTCGGGCAGCGGCACACACGGCAGCGCGGTCACCACGCCGGCGGCGTCGATACGCACCGGGTGCGGCGGGGTGAGGTAGGAGCTGCGCAGCGCGAAGACCACCCCGCCGGCGCCGACGCGCACGTCGGAGTAGGTGTAGTCGTCGTCGACGAGCGTGCGCACTTGCGCCGACACCGGGTCGACGACGAAGACGGGTCCGCGACCGTTCTGGTCGGCCGTCACGATCAGCGACGCCCCGTCGGGAGCCCACGTCACCGATGTCGGCCAGCGGTCCCAGTCGCCGGTCAATTCGACCGGTGGTGCGCCGAACCGCGCCAGCCACAACGTGATTCGCGGAGCGTGCGTCGGGGTGGAGAAACTCTCGCGGGTGTAGGCCACCGCAGTCCCGTCCGGCGAGATCGCCGGTGAGCCGAGGTCGGCGTCGGGGTCGTCGACGATCGTCGTCCGCTGTCCCGTCGCGACGTCGATGCGGACCAGGGTGGAACGCACGGCCGCACCCGGCGCGGGCACCTGCCACGTCGTCACCACGAAGGTGCCGTCGGGGCTCACGTCGAGGTGGGCGTCCCGCAGCGCCCCGCCGGGGTCCGGCGTGAGGTCGCGCAGCCCGTCCACGCTGAACAGGTGTGTCTGATCGGGACCGAGGTCGTGATCCCAGTGCCGCACCGGGTATCCCGCGTGCAGCACCGCCGAGATCTTGCCCTGCTTGCGAACGTCGCGCAGCCGCCGGTCCTCCTCGATCCCGGTCGCCGACGGCAGCAGCGACGTCGCGATCACGGTGAGCGCGCCCGCCCGGGCCGGCACGACGCCGGTGACGCCGCCGGGTAGCGCAGCGACCTCGACGGCTTCTCCCCCGGCGCGAGCCAGCAGCCACAGCGAGGCCGGCGGGCTGTCGTCGTCCCCTCCGGGCCGGGCGGCAAGGAACAGCAGATCCCCGTCGGCGGTGAACGCCGGCGAGGACTCCCCCTTCGCGCCGTGGGTGATCCGGCGGGCAGGCCCGTTGCCGACGGGATCGAGTTCCCAGAGGGCAGTGACGAATTCGGTGCGCTTGTCGTTGAGTTCGGTCACCGTGGTGACCACCCGGGATCCGTCGGGCGCGACCGCCAACCCCGCCACCCGCGGCAGTGCCAGGAAGCTGTCGAGATCCTCGAAGGGCGTGGCGGGTGACGCGTCGGGGGCCATGCCCACTTCGTAACACAACCAACCGTTATGGTCAGCCCATGCCAGCGCGGATCATCGTCGTCGGCGCCGGGATCGCCGGGCTGGCGGCCGCCGTGGCGCTGCGTGCCGCCGACCACGAGGTGCTCGTCTTGGAGCAACGCACCGACCTGTCCTCCGGCATGGGGATCAGCATCTGGCCCAACGCGCTGGCCGCGCTGGACGAGATCGGTCTGGGCGACGCGGTGCGGGTGGCGGGTGGCAGGGTGACCGCCGGCGCGATCCGCTGGCGCGATGGCCGGTGGCTACGCCGGCCGTCCGCGCAGCGCATCGTGACCGCGCTCGGCGAACCGTTGGTCGTGGTGCGGCGCTCGGCGCTGACCGACATCCTGCGCGGCGCGCTTCCGCCCGGCGCCGTGCTGACGGGGTCGACGGCGACGGCGGTGACCATCGGTGGTTCGTCGGTGGGGGTCACCCTGTCCGACGGCGAGGTCCGGGAAGCCGATGCGGTGATCGGCGCCGACGGGGTCAACTCGCTGGTGGCGACCACCCTCAACGGCCCGCTGCGGAGCAGCTACGTCGGTTACACGGCGTGGCGGGGGGTGGCCGAGCACCGACTCGATCCCGACCTGGCCGGCGAGACGTTCGGCGCCGGGGTGGAGGTCGGCCATGTGCCGCTCGGATCCGACCACACGTACTGGTTCGCCACCGAGCGGACGCCGGAGGGCGGCCGCTCGCCGGGCGGGGAGCATTTCCATCTGCGCCGCACGCTCGCTGGGTGGGCGGACCCGATTCCCGAGCTGGTCGCCGCGACGGCGCCGGAGAACCTGATCCGCAACGACCTCTATGACCGGACGCAACCGAAGCACTGGTCGCGCGGGCCTGCGGTGATCATCGGCGACGCGGCCCATCCGATGCGCCCTCACCTCGGGCAGGGCGGGTGCCAGGGCCTCGAGGACGCCGCGATCCTGGCGCGGTGCGTGGCGCTGGCCCCCGACGCCGCGACGGCCTTCGCCCGCTTCGCCGCCTTCCGTAGGCGGCGGGTTCGCGCCCTGGTGCGGGAGTCGGCGACGATCGGACGGATCGTCAATCTGCGCCCGGCCGCGCTCGGCGGCGCGGCCAGCCGGGCCAGCGCGCTGATCCCGGAGCGGGTCGTGACGCGTCACCTGGCGTCGATCGCTGCCCGGTCGGCGTTCGTGCTGCCGCAGGGCTGACGCGCACTCAGCGCGCGGCGCGGGGGGTGAAGATCGCGGTGCACATCTTGCGCAGGTCGACGAAGCCGCCGAAGGCGGAGGTCGGCAGGTTCGCGCAGCCCTTCGCGGTGGCGGGAACAGCGGCCGGGACGGTGCCGGCCGGGGCGGGGCTGCCCCACACCTGCGCGGCGCTCATGCCCGCGGCACCGCACTTCGGCCACGCCTTGAGCCCCTGGGTCTGCAGCACGTTCTCGGCGACGCGGATCTGCTCGGCGCGCGACGCCGTCGCCGGGCTGCCGGTGCCGCCGTTGGCCGACCAGGTCGCCTGCTTGAACTGCAGCCCGCCGTAGGCGCCGTTGCCGGTGTTGATGGACCAGTTGCCGCCCGACTCGCACTGGGCGATGGCGTCCCAGTTCACCGAGTCGGCGTGCGCCGTGGCGGTGGAACCGTCCATGGCCATCGGGACGACGGCGAAAGCGCCGGCGATCGCGGTGGCCATCAGACCCTTGCCGATCATCTTCTGAACGTTCATCTCTGCGGTCCTTCCCCGACCGTTGTGACCAAGGCCCGCATGAGACGGTGACGCTGTCTCACACTGCGGCTGTCAGGTCTGTCGGGTGACGAACATCACCTGTTACGGGAGAGAAGAAAGTTTTAATCGTTGCTTATCTGGTGTAAGAGGCCTCTGAGAACAACGAGGCGGTGCCGACATGATGTCGACACCGCCTCGGAAGTATGTTCGGGCAGGTCAGCCGCGGCGACCGCAGACCGGCCAGGCGCCGATGCCCTGCGACTGCAGGACGTTCTCGGCCACGCGGATCTGCTCCTCACGGCTGGCGTTGTGCGGCGAGCCCGTGCCGCCGTTGGAGGTCCAGGTGCTCTGGGTGAACTGCAGGCCGCCGTAGTAGCCGTTGCCGGTGTTGATGGCCCAGTTGCCGCCCGACTCGCACGCTGCGACGGCATCCCAGTTGACACTGTCCGCATTCGCGGTGCCAGCCCCCAGGATCATCGGTGCCACAGTGAGCGCCCCGGCGATGGTGGCCAGACCGAACGTGGTGCGGAGATTCTTCAACATTGTTCCTTTCGCCGAGCGCGCGCCGTGACATGGCCGTGCCGAAGACACGGCCGTGCTGCCTGAAAGCAGGCGGGATGGTCGGGTCGCACCGTCTCGGTCGGGTGCGACTGGGGAGGTCGGAGATGACCTCACCGGGATCGAGCCCGGTGGCCGGTGGAGGCTGATGCGCCTCCCGTGGCCCACACACACGCTGGTTCGTGGTTTTGAGTTGTTTGCTCCGTAAGAAGCTGTTTGGGACCGTACAAACCTGGTTAGGCAAAGTCATCTCGGTGTCGCGGTGATCGCGGGCAGATCACGGATTGATCACGGCGTCGATGATCTTGCGTCCGCGCAGGTCATCGCGGGGTTTTTCGACGCGCATCCGCTCGGGCGATCGGGCGGAATCCGTGAGCCAAATCACGATCATTTTGTGAGCTGCGCCACCGACGGTGCAGGGCGCGCCGTGCCCGACACCGCCGAAAGGTCCCTTCGGCGCGACGATCACCACACCCGTCACATGACCCACTATCTGACTTCGCTACGGCCGGTCCGTCATTGCCGTTGGGAGACAACCGTAATCCCCTGCGCACGAACAGTTATGGAGATCAATGACTGTTATCGCGTCGGACACCGATCATCAAACACCCTGCAGCACAGTGCATTACCACGAGCCGTCGGGCGATGCGCGCCGCTCGGCAAGCCGCTCGACACGGTCCCCCGGACAATCAACAGCGATATGGCACAGAGAAAGCGGGAAAAGGGGCTGCTGAAAAGCGCCGCCAGCATGGTTTTTCCACCTCGCTTGACACCGGTGATCCTGCGGGACAACGTCTTTCCCACTGCGCAACGCGTGGAGACATTCCGAGCCGTCTGACACGAGGAGCGGACGTGGCGCCATTGCCTCTGATCGATCACCGCCGAAATTCGGTGGCGGGAATTCGCGACTTTGCGACCGTTATTCTTCGCCCATTCTTCGCGAATTTGCTAGTGCAATCGTGGCGGCACGATCGCCGCGAGGTCGGCCTCGGTGTTGACGTTGGTCAGAGCGGCCTGCTCCGGCATGACGATCCGCTGGGTGTCGACCGCGTCGACGAGCGCGCGCATGCTGCGTGCACCCGCGGCCACCAGGTCGTCGATGACGGGATGCAGCGCCGTGCGGTAGACACCCGCCAGGTAGTGGTCGCGGCCGTCCCAGGGCAACACGATGTCCGCGCCGAGCCGCTGCGCCGGCCCGGCCAGGGTCTCGATCACCTCGGTGGTGAGCTCGGGCATGTCGACGGCGCACACGAAGGCATGGCTGAAGCCCGCGTCGGCGGCGGCGCGCAGGCCGCGCCCGGTCGCGAGCAGCGGTCCCACTCCCCGCACCTCGTCGCGCAGCACCGAGGCCCGTAGCTCGGGCAGCGCCTGTCCGGGTGCGGCGATGACGAACACCGGATCGCAGCGGCGGCTGACGATCGAGACCATGCGTTCCACCAGCGTGGTCGGCCCGTTCGGGCCGTCGAACGGCAAGGTGGCCTTGTCCCTGCCCATGCGGCGGGAGGCGCCGCCGGCGAGCAGGACGGCGGCCAGCGGCAGCGAAGACGTCACAGCCGTGACGTTAGCCCAGCGGGACGCCGTTGGCCGCGAAGAGCGGTCAGTCGACCGACCAGGTGTCCTTGCCGCGCAGCAGCGCCTGCAGCGCCGCGGTGTCGTGCGGTCGGGCCTCGCGCGCTTCGGTGACCTGCTGACGCGCGGCGTCGTCGTAGGTCGGCTTGCTGACCTGCCGGAAGATGCCCATGACCATGTGGTCGAGGTTCTGCTCGGAGAGCCGCGACAGCGCGAACGCGTAGGCGGGGTCCTGCAGGTGCGCGTCGTGCACGACGATCTGCTCTGCGGACACGTCGGCGGTCTTGGCGACCTCGAGCCCGAAGCCGGATGTGACCACGCAGTACTCGGCATCGGCGCCGAACGTGATGGGTTCGCCGTGGCGCAGGTTGATCAGCCGCTCCTCGGCGCCCTCCTTGCGCAGTGCGTCGAAGGAACCGTCGTTGAAGATCGGGCAGTCCTGCATGATCTCGACCAGGGCGGCGCCTCGGTGCTCGGCGGCGCCGCGCAGCACCTCCGACAGACCCTTGCGGTCGGAGTCGAGCGCGCGCCCGACGAACGTCGCCTCGGCGCCCAGCGCCAGCGACACCGGGTTGAAGGGGTAGTCCAGCGAGCCCATCGGCGTCGACTTGGTGATCTTGCCGACCTCCGAGGTCGGCGAGTACTGGCCCTTGGTCAGGCCGTAGATCCGGTTGTTGAACAGCAGGATCGTCAGATTGACGTTGCGGCGCAGCGCGTGGATCAGGTGGTTGCCGCCGATCGACAGCGCGTCGCCGTCGCCGGTGACGACCCAGACCGACAGGTCGGGCCGCGCCAGCGCCAGCCCGGTCGCGATCGTCGGGGCGCGGCCGTGGATCGAGTGGAAACCGTAGGTCTCCAGGTAGTAGGGGAAGCGGCTGGAGCAGCCGATGCCGCTGACGAACGCGATGTTCTCGCGCCGCAGCCCCAACTCGGGCAGGAAGTTGCGGATCGTGTTGAGGATGACGTAGTCACCGCACCCCGGGCACCAGCGCACTTCCTGGTCGCTGGTGAAGTCCTTGGCCTTCTGCGGCTCGTCGGTGGTGGGCACCAGGCTGGTCTTGGTCAGACCGCCCGGGGTCAACCCCAGATCGCTGCCGATCAGGTCTGTCATGCGTCCGCTCCCACACTCTCGACGGTGGCCGCAGCCAGCCGCGCGAACTTGGCTTTCTCGTTTTCCTTGTCGCCGAGCGTCCCATCGAGCGCGGCGTCGATGATGCCCTCGACCTCGTCGGCCAGGAACGCCATCCCCTCCACCTTCGTCACCGACTGCACGTCGACGAGGAAGCGCCCGCGCAGCAGCAGCGCCAGCTGCCCGAGATTCATCTCCGGCAGGACGATGGTGGAGTACCGGGAGAGCACCTCACCGAGGTTGGCCGGGAACGGGTTCAGATGACGCAGCTGCGCGTGAGCCACCTTGATGCCCTTGCGGCGGGCCCGGCGGCAGGCCTCGCCGATCGGGCCGTAGCTGCTGCCCCAGCCGAGCATGAGCAGGTCCGCGTCGCCGGTGGGGTCGTCCACCTCGAGGTCGGCGACGCTGATGCCGGCGATCTTCTCCTGCCGCAGCCGCACCATCAGATCGTGGTTCTTCGGCTCGTAGGAGATGTTGCCAGAGCCGTTGGCCGACTCGAGGCCGCCGATACGGTGCGCCAGACCCGGGGTGCCGGGCACGGCGAACTGCCGGGCCAGCGTCTCGGGGTCACGCGCATACGGCTGGAACGGTTCGCCTTCCTTGGCGAACGTGTGCTCGATGGGCGGGAACGCGGCGGTGTCCGTGATGTCGGGGATGCGCCACGGCTCCGAACCGTTGGCGATCGCGCCGTCGGACAGGATCATCACCGGCGTGTGGTAGTTGATCGCGATCCGCACCGCCTCCATGGCGATGTCGAAGCAGTCCGAGGGAGAGCGCGGGGCCAGCAGGGCCACCGGCGACTCGCCGTTGCGGCCGAACATCGCCTGCAGCAGATCGGCCTGCTCGGTCTTGGTCGGCAGACCGGTCGACGGACCGCCGCGCTGGACGTCGATGACGATCAGCGGCAGCTCGGTCATCACCGCCAGACCGATGGCTTCCGACTTCAGCGAGATGCCCGGCCCGGAAGTGCTGGTGACGCCGATGGCGCCGCCGTAGGAGGCGCCGATCGCGGCGCCGATGCCGGCGATCTCGTCCTCGGCCTGGAAGGTCAGCACGTTGAAGTTCTTGTGCTTGGACAGCTCGTGCAAGATGTCCGAGGCCGGGGTGATCGGGTAGGTACCGAGGACGACCTGCAGGTCGGCCAGTTGACCGGCGGCCACGATGCCGTAGGCGAGCGCGGTGTTGCCGGAGATCTGGCGATACTCGCCGCTCTTGAGCTTCGCGGGCGCCACCTCGTAGGTGGTGCCGAACGCCTCGGTGGTCTCGCCGTAGTTCCAGCCGGCCTTGAGGGCGAGGACGTTCGCCTCGGCGACGTCGGGCTTGCGCGCAAATTTCTCGCGGATGAACGCCTCGCTGTGCTCGAGTTCCCGGCCGTACATCCACGACAGCAGGCCGAGGGCGAACATGTTCTTGGCGCGCTGGCCGTCCTTCTTGCTGGCCCCGATCGACTCGACCGCTCCGAGGGTCAGCGTCGTCATCGCGACGGCCTGCACCACGTAATCGGAGAGTTCGTCGGACTCCAGCGGGTTGGCGTCATAGCCGACCTTGGCGAGGTTGCGCTTGGTGAACTCGTCGGAGTTCGCGATGATCAGGCCGCCGCGGGGCAGGTCGGAGACGTTGGCCTTGAGTGCGGCGGGGTTCATCGCGACGAGGACGTCGGGGCGGTCGCCTGCGGTGAGGATGTCGTAGTCGGCGATCTGGATCTGGAATGACGAGACGCCGGGCAGCGTGCCCTGGGGGGCGCGGATCTCCGCGGGGTAATTCGGCTGCGTCGCAAGGTCATTGCCGAACAGCGCGGCCTCGGAGGTGAAGCGGTCGCCGGTGAGCTGCATGCCGTCGCCGGAGTCGCCGGCGAAGCGGATGACGACCTTTTCGAGCTTCTGCCGAGGCGCCTTGGTCGTGCTCTCGCTCGCGGTGCCGTTGTCTCCCACTCGCCTGCCTTCCGAGTCCTCGCCGCGGCGTGCCGCGGTCCTGCTTCATGGCGAATGCCCATCGAGTCGCAGCCGACGCGACGCGCCGTCGATCGACACGCACCGAAGTTGGTGTCACTACCAGTACCGATTATGGCACTTCTCTTAGGCTGGCCTGCACACCAAGCACGGGTTACCGACTAGTAAAGAACGGCGAAGTGAGCAGTTCAAGCGTGTGCCGACGCGCCGCATGAGACATTTTTGTGGTTTTCGTCACGTCGGAGGGAGCCACTTTTTCTAAGACTCGGGTTACCTGTCAGTAGCTGTCAGCAAGCACTGTCACCCCACCGGCCGCGGGTGCGCGACTCAGCCGAGGTACGACATCACCCGGCGGCGCTTCTCGAGCTCGTTGGCGACGAGTTCGCTCGCCAGCTCCGCCGCCCGCCGGGGGTCGTCGCCCATCGCGCGGTGGGCGGCGTAGCACGCGGTGAACATGTCGCCCGCACCCGTGGTCTGCACGTCGAGCACGCGCCATGCGGCGGGAACGCGAACGACCTCCCCGTCGAGGTAGATGTGGCACCCCTCGGAGCCGTAGGTCACGACGATCTCGGGCACCCCGAGCTCCGCGGCCGCCGCGGCGTCGAACGGGCCGTCCGCCACCACGATCGCCTCGTCCTCGGCCAGCTTGAGCACGTCGAGGTGGGTGACCAGGTCCGCAGGGAAGTGGTGGTCCTCGACGAGGGGTCCCAGGCGGTCGGCCCGCACCAGTCCCTGCCCGTCGTAGATGACCCGATGGCCGCGCGCGGACAGCAGGGCCAGCGTCTCGGCCGGGAAGTCCGTGCGCAACAGCGGCGCGAGGTGTACCCACGTGGTCTCGGGGTCGGCCGCCGCGATCTCGGCCTCCCCCCAGACGGGGCCGATCGCGTCGACCGACATGTGGCGGTGGTCGACGTCGTCGTAGTCGAGACGGAAGGCACTCGTGCGGTCCGCGGGAAGAACCCGGACGAGGTCACCGAACCGCTCGAGCAGCGGATCGAAGAGCTCGTGGTCCTGTTCGGCGCCCAGAGCGACGATCCGGCCGGGGCAGCCGGAGCCTTGCAGCGCGACGCCCGCGAAGGACGCGCAGCCGCCCGGGCTCCTCGGCGCACCGTTGATGATGTCGATCGCCAGGTTGCCCAGCACGGTCACACCGTTGACGAGTTCTCGCGGCACCGATCGATCTCCCGGGTCTTCTTCCGGCGCGTTCTCGACACCGTGGGGCGAAATGCTATCGGGGTATACCCGGAATCGGCGATTCCAGCGCCTCACGTGGGCAGGTTGTACGGCGTCACGATCTGGATGGGCACCGGCCGCGCGGCCTCGGCCGGCAGCGCACCCCGCTCCTGCAGGATCTGCCGCAGCGCCAGCCGTGCGTCGGCCCGCAGGTCGTTGTGCAGCACCGCGGATAGCCGGCCTTCGCGCAGCAGTCGCCGGTTGTCGGCGTCGAGATCATGGGCGACGAAGACACGGCAGACCCTTCCCAACTTCTCGAAGGCCGCGACGGTGGCGACGTTGCCGCCGCCGACGGAGTAGACGGCCTCGATGCCCGGGTGGGCCTGCAGCGCCTCGAGTACCAGCCTCTCGTTGGTCGCGTCGATCCCGTCGCTCTCGCTGACCTCGACGATGGTGCGGCCCGAGGGGCGCAGCGCCGAACGGAATCCCACTTCGCGTTCACCCTCGCCCCGGAACACGGTGCGGCTGAGGGTGATCAGCACGTCGGAGGGGGCGTCGCCCAGCCACTGCTGGACCAGGTAGGCCGCGGTGACTCCGGCGCCGTGATTGTCGATACCCACGTAGCCGCATCGCGAACTCGCCGGGATGTCGGTCGTGTACGTCACCACCGGCACCCCGGAGCCGACCAGGCGGTCGACCGCTTCGGCGACCTCCGGCTCGTCCTGCGCCTTGAGGATGACGCCGTGGCTGCCGCGGATTCGGCCCAGCGTCTCGACCGTCTGCGCCGCCGAGCCCGTCTCCCACAGATGGAAACGGGCCCGCAGCATGGCGGGCGCGAACGCCGGCAGTTCGGCCTCGACCGCGGCGCGGAAGGCGTCGGAGAACCGCCGCGGCGTCTGCATCACGACGTCGACGAGGTAGCGCCTGCCGTTGAGCCTGAGCTGCGCCCGCTGTTTGTCGAGGTCGGCGATGGCCTGGTTGACCTCGGCGACGGTGTTCTCCCGCACGCCGGGGCGGTTGTTGAGGACCCGGTCGACGGTCGCCTCGCTGAGCCCGGACTGCTGGGCGATCTCGCGGATCTTGTAGCGGTGCGCCACGTGCCCGGACTCCTCTCCGCGAGCAGACGCGAACTCGGCCGAATTCGCGTCGCTCGGCCCTATTTTGCGTCTGCTCGCGCCATCGCGTGAGGTGTTTTTGATGGATCCATGCCGTTGATTGCGGTACCGATCACAGCAAGACTAACGGGCATGGCAACACCCGTTCACTCCCCCGCCACGGCGTGGATCGGCGATGCGGACTGCGACCTCGAGGATTTCCGCGCTCAGGTGGAGCGCGAGACCGACTTGGCCGACTATCCCCACGCCGCCGAGGTGCGCGACAACGTCCTCATCTACGCGGCACCGGCTCTCGACCGCGCTGATGACCGGCGCGCGCTGAAGAGCGAGGTGATCCGCGCGATCGCCGACGGTCCGGGGGTGGTGGTGTTCACCGACGCCTTCGACGCGGCGGTCGTCGACCGCGCCAGCGAGGCGTTCTTCGCGATCATCGACTCCCAGCGCGCCCAGGGGCAAGCCGCCGGCGATCACTTCGGGGCGCCGGGCGCCAACGACCGCATCTGGAACGCCGCGCAGAAACTGGCGTTGCACGACCCGCGGACATTCGCCGAGTACTACGCCAACGACACCCTCGCGCTGGTGTGCCAGGCCTGGCTCGGCCCGCGCTACCAGGTCACCTCACAGGTCAACGTCGTCAATCCCGGCGGCGCAGCCCAGGTCCCGCACCGGGACTATCACCTCGGGTTCGTGCCCGAGGAGCATCTCGCCGACTACCCCGCGCACCTGCACCGCACCTCACCGGCGCTGACGCTGCAGGGCGCGGTCGCGCACTGCGACATGCCCGTCGAGAGCGGCCCGACGATGCTGCTGCCCCACTCGCAGCGCTTCGCCGGCGGGTACATCGCGTTCAACCGTCCCGAGTTCATCGACTACTTCGCGAACCACCACGTCCAGCTGCCCCTGGCCAAGGGCGACGCGGTGTTCTTCAATCCCGCCCTGTATCACGGTGCAGGATTGAACAATTCGGCCGACATCCGGCGGATCGCGAACCTCCTGCAGATCAGTTCGCCGTTCGGGCGGGCCATGGAGGCGATGGACCGCACCGCGATGGTCCGCGCGATCTACCCTGCGCTGCGCGCCATGCGCGCCGCCCGCTGGTCCCCCGCGGCGCTGCACAACGTCGTGGTCGCCACCGCCGAGGGCTACGCGTTCCCCACCAACCTCGACAGCGATCAGCCGATCGGCAGCCTGGCGCCCCCGAGTCAGGTCGACACCGTGCTGCGCGCGCTGGCCGACGACCTCACCGAAGAAGACCTCGCCGTCGCGCTACGCGACCAGAACGAACGGAGAAACCCATGACCACCCTCGGTCTCATCGGCCTGGGCCGCATCGGCGCATTCCACGCCGACACCCTGACCAGCCTGCCGGAGATCTCCGGGCTCGTCGTCACCGACGAACGCCCCGACGTCGTCGCCGAGGTGGCCGCCAAATACGGTGCCCGGCCTGCAGATTCGGTCGAAGCGCTGCTGTCGTCCGGAGTCGACGGCGTGGTCGTCGCCGCCGCCACGCCCGCCCACGCGGAGCTCGCGTTGGCCGCCGTGGAGCGCGGGCTTCCCACCTTCTGCGAGAAACCGATCGCCTCCACCGCCGCCGAGAGCGCCCGCGTCGCGGAGATCATCGCCCGCTCGGGCGTGCCGGTACAGGTCGGCTACCAGCGCCGGTTCGACGCCGCGTTCGCCGCGGTCAAGGAGGCCGTCGACAGCGGCGCGGTGGGTGCGCTGCACACCGTGCGCAGCACCACCATGGATCCGGCTCCCCCTCCGATGGACTACATCAAGGGCTCCGGCGGCATCTTCCGCGACTGCGCGGTGCACGATTTCGATGTCATCCGCTGGGTCACCGGGCAGGAGGTCGTCGAGGTGTACGCAACGGGCAGCGTTCAGGGCGACCCGCTGTTCACCGAGTACGGCGACGTCGACACCGCGGCGATCGTCGTGCGATTCGACGGAGGCGCGCTCGGACTCGTCTCGGCGGCACGGTACAACGGCCGCGGCTACGACTGTCGGCTCGAGGCACACGGTTTCGACGACACCGTCGTCGCGGGCTGGGATCAGGGCGCGCCGGTGCGCAACGCCGATCCCCGCTTCGCAGCGCCCGGCGACTTCCCCGCCGGACCGCCGCACCACTTCTTCATGGACCGGTTCACCGAGGCGTTCCGGACCGAGCTGAGCGCCTTCGTCGACGTCGTCGGCGGTGCGCCGATCCGGGGCGCCACCGTGGCCGACGCGGTCGAGGTCGCCTGGATCGCCGAAGCCGCCACCGAATCCCTACGCCGGGGTGTCCCGGTGCGCATCGAGGAGGTCCGTCAGTGAAGATCGCGGGAGCACCGATCTCGTGGGGCGTGTGCGAGGTCCCGGGCTGGGGTCACCAGCTGGCACCCGAGCGCGTGCTCTCGGAGATGCGTCAGGCCGGTCTGACCGCCACCGAGCTCGGTCCCGAGGGGTTCCTGCCCTCGGACACCGCCGAATTGGTGGCGACGCTCGACGGCCACGGGCTCAGTTGCGTCGGAGGGTTCGTGCCGGTCGTGCTGTTCGACGAGCAGCACGACCCGGTCGACGACCTCGCCGGACCACTCGAGTCACTGGTCGCGGCCGGTGCCGGCGTGGTGGTGCTCGCCGCCGCCACCGGAGCCGATGGATACGACGCACGACCCGCACTCTCCGAGATGCACTGGCAGACATTGCTGTCCAACCTCGATCGGCTCGCCGACGTCGTCGCACAGCGTGGTCTGATCGCCGTCTTGCACCCGCATGTCGGGACGATGGTGGAGACCCGCGCCGAGGTCGACCGGGTGCTGACCGGATCGCGGATCCCGCTCTGCCTGGACACCGGCCACCTGCTGATCGGGGGCACCGATCCGCTGCAGCTCGCTCGCGAGGTGCCCGAGCGCATCAAGCATGCCCACCTCAAGGACGTCGACGCCGCGTTGGCGGCGAAGGTGCAATCCGGGGCGCTCACCTACACCGAAGCCGTCGCCGCCGGGATGTATGTGCCGCTCGGCGCCGGTGACGTCGACATCGCCGGCATCGTCGCGTCGCTGGAGGGCAGCGGGTTCGACGGCTGGTATGTGATGGAGCAGGACACCATCCTCGACGGCGAACCCGAGGGCGAGGGGCCGCTGGCCGATGTGCTCGCCAGCGTGGCGTTCCTGGCGGACGCCGCATCGGGCGTCTCGGCGTGACCCTGCGGATCGGCATCCTCGGGGCGTCACGCATCGCCGAGAACGCGATCGTCGGCCCCGCTCGCGAGCTCGGATACCGCCTTGTCGCGGTTGCTGCCCGAGACCCGTTGCGTGCCAGAGCCTTCGCAGACAAGTACGGGGTGGAACGGGTACTGCCGTCCTATCAGGACGTGGTCGCCGATCCGGAGGTCGACGTCGTCTACAACCCGCTCGCGAACGCGTTGCACGCACCGTGGAACCTGGCCGCGGTGGCTGCGGGCAAGCCCGTTCTGACCGAGAAGCCCTACGCCCGCGACCGCGCCGAGGCCGCCCGCGTGGCCGCCGCGGCCGAGGCGGCCGGCGTCACGGTGCTGGAGGGTTTCCACTACCTCTTCCATCCCGCCATGCGCCGCGTGCTGGAGATGGCCGGCGACGGCACGCTGGGCGAGCTGCGCCGCGTCGAGGTCCGGATGGGGATGCCCGAGCCCCAGCCCGATGACCCGCGGTGGTCGCTGGACATGGCCGGCGGCGCGTTGATGGACCTGGGCTGCTACGCCCTGCACATCATGCGCCGGTTCGGAGCGCCGCAGGTGGTGTCGGCGACGGCGGTGCAACGCACCCCCGGCGTGGACGAGCGCTTCGACGCCGAGTTCGTCTATCCCTCGGGCGCAACCGGAGTGACGATGAACTCGATGGTCGAGCAGGAGTACTCGTTCACGCTGCGCATCATCGGCGCACGCGCTGAGGTGTTCGTGCCCAACTTCATCAACCCGCCCGCCGACGACCGGCTGACCATCACCGCCGGAACGGAACTGACGGTGGAACGTGTCGGCAAGCGACCGTCCTACACCTATCAGCTCGAGGCCTTCGCCGCGCACGTCCGGCACGGCGCTCCCTTACCGATCGACTCCGCGGACGCGGTGGCGAACATGGCGCTGATCGACGACACCTACCGGGCCGCCGGCATGGCGCCACGCTGACACCCGAGCCGCAGGCCCCCCGCGCTCGCGCGAGGGGCCTGCGCTCCCGGACCTATTCGGCCGCCGGGCTGTCACCGGCCGACGAGGCGCCGGTGTCCGCAGAGCCCGCGGCCTCGCCGGTGTCCGCGGAGGTGTCGGAGTCAGCGGAGTCCGGGGCATCGGTGTCGGTGTCCTCACCGGCGGTCGTGTCGTCGGCGGCGTGCTGGCCGTCCGCGGGTTCGGCCGCGTCATCGGAGGTGTCGTCGCCGGTGTCGTCGGCGGCCTCGTCGGCGGCGGGCGCCTCGTCCGCGGCGTCCTCGGCCGGTTGTACCTCGACGCTGGCGTCGGCGTCCGTCTCCGACGCATCTGGTGAGGACACCGCCGCCGGGTCGGATTCGGTTGTCTCCGAGGCGCTGTGGACCGCCGGCACGGCGAGGGTCACCGTCGCCACCGCCTCACTGACCGGAGTGGCGACCGCATCCGCGGCAGCCACCTTCGCGGTCGCCGTGGTCGTGTCCGCCCCCAGGGCGGCCGCAATCGCCCGGGGCAGGTTGACGAACACACTCTGCAGCAGGCCCGCTCCGAAGGGGTTGTCACTGACGGTCAGCAATCCCGGAGTGAAACTGCCGTTGACGTCGGTGTAGCCGTTCAGGACCGCGCCGACGAGGCGGGCGGGCACGTTGATCACCGCAGTGAGGGCGTCGAGCAGGTTGCCGGCACCGAGGGCCTCGACCACGTCCTGCACCGACTGCCCGAACGCGTTGATGGGAGCGATGATCGGAGCGATCGCCGCCGTCAGCAGCGGCACGATGGTCGCGTTGTCGAACACTGCGCCCACCACCGCGGCCACGTTCTGCGCGATCGTCACCGGGATCTGCAGCAGCCCCGACGTCAGCAGGGGAAGCCCGACACCCACCACGAGGGGGCCGGCGATGATCGTCGAGGTCAGCGTCGAGAAGCCCGCTGCGATCTGGCCCGCCTGGATCTGGGTCACGGCGTCCCGGATCCCGGCCTGCAGACCGAAGGGGTTGTCCGGCGAGAAGTACTCGGCCAGACCGGTGATGATGCCCTTGCCCGCGTCCCCGACGGTGCCGAGATAGCCGAACTGGTTCTTCAACAGCTGGCGCAGCACGGGGACCGGATCCGACAGCACCTCCTGCCCCAGGCCACCCGCGTTCTCGATCGCCCCGGCGATCACCTCGGACCACAGCGCGAGCGGATTCGGCTGGGCGACGAGGTGTACGGCTGCCTCCGACACCCGCACGGCCGCGACATCCGGCAGCGACGGCTGGATCGGGCTGAGGGCGATGGCGCCCGCCCCGACCAGAGCGACAGCGGTTGCCAGTGGCGGCCTGACTGCGATGTGCATGAACTCTCCTTCGTTGAAAGTGCAAACAGAAGCGCCTGTTATTTACTCACGAGTAAGTTGACATGATCATGCTTTTCGTCAAAGAAGTTCACGCAGGCAGTGCCCTTGTCCACAACAGCAAAAGGGCGCGCCGTTGCGGAGAGACGCGACGTCATTGCTGGTCAGACGCCCGGTGCGCGAAAGGGCAAATTCCTGCGGCCGGCAGAACGGCACCGCGGTGGCACGGGCGTGCCACATTCCGATCCGCCCGCGCGACCAGGGGCAACACTGGGAGTTCGCTGGTAGAACGCCCCCACTACGCTACCGCCGGTTGCGAAATCGGCGACGTTGCTGGCAGGGGTGAGCGGAGAGTGGCCCGAGGACCGGCAACGGACGTCGACGGCCACGCCGACTCCGCGTTCTATCCAGATAGCGAAGATCTGGCAACGCGCTGCCGAGGTCCGCTTTTCTGCGGCGGTTGGTCACCGCCGACAGCCAGGGGTGCGTCAGCCCCGATTCATCCCGTCAGCTGCGGCCGGCGTGGTCCACCGCCGCCGATCGCCGCTCGTGCCACCGCAGCCGCAGCAGCAAGAGGTTCCGGTGGGCGCGCCATCCAGCCGACAGCGGATCGCGCCAGACGGGAGCATCCGTCCGGTTGTCGGAGACACTGTCCATGAACCCATTGTGCAGCCCGGTCGGACGTCTGGCCCGCCGACGCGACAAGCGTCACCATGTCGAGACCGTGAACGTTCGGTGAGCTCGCGCCGGCCCCCGGGTGTTTCAGCGCTTGGCGCTGCGCAGTTCGTGAGACAACGCCTCGAGTTCGTCGCCGCCGGCCATCTCCTGCGTGAGGTGCTCGAGCGTGATGTCGTCGTAGGTGCAGTCCAGCTTCTGCCTGCCACGATTGAGCAGGACGAAGTGGTCGCCGACCATGTGCGCGTGGTGGGGGTTGTGCGTGATGAACACCACGCCGAAACCGGCCTCCTTGGCCGCGGTGATGTACTTGAGCACCACACCGGACTGCTTGACGCCCAGCGCCGCGGTCGGCTCGTCGAGGATCAGCACGCGAGCGCCGAAGAACACCGCCCGCGCGATGGCGACGCATTGACGCTGCCCGCCCGACAGGGATCCGATGGGGACGTCGACGTCAGGGAGATCGATACCCATCTTCGACAGCTCGGTCAGCGTGGTCGCCCGCATCGCGTTGGCGTCCAACGAGAACGGGAACGACGTGCGCCGCAGCTCCTGGCCGAGGAAGAAATTGCGCCACACCGGCATCAACGGGACGACCGCGAGGTTCTGGTACACCGTCGCGATGCCCTTGCCCAGGGCTTCGGCCGGCGAGGCGAACTTCGTCGGCTCGCCGTCGACGAGCAACTCCCCCTCGGTCTGCTGGTGCAGCCCGGCGATGATCTTGATCAGCGTGGACTTGCCTGCTCCGTTGTCACCGAGGATGCCGGTCACCTCACCGGCATGCACCCGCAGACAGATGTCCTTGAGCGCGGTGATGTTCCCGTAGGACTTGCCGACGTTCTTCAGCTCGACCAGTGGCACCTTGCCACCGGAAGGCGTGTCGCTGCTGGGTTTTTCCATGGAGACGGTCATCTCATCACTTCTTTGCGGCGTAGTTGCGGAAGGCGTTGTTGGCGATCACCGCGAACAGCAGCATCGCGCCCAGGAAGAACTTGAACCAGTCGGGATCCCACCCCGCGTAGACGATGCCCTGGTTGGTCATCCCGAAGATGAACGCACCGATCGCCGCACCGATCGCGGTGCCGTAGCCGCCGGTGAGCAGGCAGCCACCGATGACCGCGGCGATGATGTAGAAGAACTCGTTGCCGATGCCCTGTCCGGACTGGACGGTGTTGAACGCGAACAGCAGGTGCATTCCGACGAACCAGGCGCAGAACCCGACGAACATGAAGAGCCCGATCTTCACCTTGGTGACCGGAACACCCACCGCGCGTGCACTGTCGGCGTCACCGCCGACGGCGAAGATCCAGTTGCCGATCCGCGTCTTGAACAACACCCAGGTCGCGATCGCGGTGAACACCAGCCACCAGACGACGGTGATGCGGATGCTGACACCGAACAGGGTGAACGAGGAGGCGAAGACCTTCTGCGCGGAGTCCCAGCCCTGCATGTCGCTCACGCTCTGCGTCGCGACCTGACCGGCCACCAGTTTGGTGACCGCGAGGTTGATACCGGCCAGCATGAAGAACGTGCTCAGGGTGATCAGGAAGCTGGGGATCTTCGTCCTCATCACCAGGAACCCGTTGAGCAGGCCCACGGCCAGCGAGAGGACCAGCGCGAGCAGTGCCCCCACCCACAGGTTGAGGTGCAGGTTGTAGGCCAGCATCGAGGCGGCCAGCGAGCTGAACGTCACCGCGACACCGGCCGACAGGTCGAACTCGCCACCGATCATCAGCAGCGCGACCCCGCAGGCCATGATGCCGATGGTCGAGCTCGCATAGAGCACGGTGGCCAGCGACGCCGCCTCGCGGAAGGGTCCGGCGACGATCAGGAAGAAGATGAAGATCCCGATCGCCCCGATGCCGGCGCCCATCTCCGGCCGAATCAGCAGTCGCTGCAGGCGGTTCCGTTCCTTGACCCGTTCGTCGCGGACGACCTTGTGGTCGGCGACGTCGAGAGCCTCCTGGGTGGTCATAGCGTTCTCCTCTTCGCGCAAGCGCTCATCAGCGGGTACCGCCCTTGGCGTAGTCGGCCACCGCGTCGATGTTCGACTTGTCGATGAAGGCCGGTCCGGTCAGAGTCGGCTGGCCGCCGCCGAGGACGTTGCCGTTGGTGAGGTACAGCCACAGCGAGTCGACGGCCAGGTAGCCCTGCAGGTAGGGCTGCTGATCCACGGCCCACTGCACGGTCCCGTCCTGGATCGCCCCGACGAGGGCGGCGTTGGTGTCGAACGTGCCGATCTTCGCCTTGCTGCCTGCGTTGCCCGCCGACTGCACGGCCGTCAGGGCGAAGGGAGCACCGAGGGTGACGACGTAGTCGACAGCGGGGTCCTGCTGCAGCTTCGCCGTGATGGTCGACTCCACGGACGGCATGTCCTTGCCGTTGACGTTCAGCGTCTCGGTGGCGGGGAACTTGTCCTTCACGCCGGCACAGCGAGATTCGAGACCGACGTGACCCTGTTCCTGGATCACGCAGATCGCCTTCTTGGCTCCGTCGGCCGTCAGGCGTTCGCCGACAGCCTGGCCGGCGATGAACTCGTCCTGCCCGAAGAACTCCTTGACGCCCATGGCGCTCCATGCGTCGGCACCGGCGTTGAAGGCGACCACCGGGATACCCTTGGCCTCAGCGGCTTTCACGGCGGGTGCCATGGCGTCCGGCTTGGCCAGTGTGACGGCGATGCCGTCCACGCCGCTGTCGACGGCGGTTTGCACCAGGTTGGCCTGGTTGGGAGCCTCGGGGTCGTTCGAGTAGCGCAGTTCGATGTTGTCCTTCTTGGCCGCCGTCTCGGCGCCCTTGCGGATCAGGTCCCAGAACGAGTCGCCCGGCACCTCATGGGTGATCATCGCGATCGTCATGCGGGGGGTGTCGACGGTGCCGCCGCCGCCACCCTCGCCCGAGCCCGCGGGCTTGCCGCCGGTCGACGAGCACGACACGATCCCCACCGCCAGAACGCCCGCCCCGGCGAGGGTTGCAAGCCGCTTGAACGTCATCACATCTCCTTGTCGTCGAGATCCCGTGCCGCCCTCATCGAGCCTCCATGGGCTGTGCCGGGCGACACGCCTCAGCAGTGATGTAATACGCCTCACACCAGAAAGTCAATACTTTGTCCTGACATTAGGACTGCAAGTCATATCCGCCGAGAATCATCGCTGATCACAGCGGTCGCGGCCCAGCGGACCCACGGACGACCAGGCTCGGCTCGCACACGATATCGACGGTGCGACCCTCCGCAGCCCCGCCGTCCAGGCGCGCCGCCAACCGCTCCGTCGCCGCCCGCGCGAGTCCCGCGCAATCCTGGCGAACGGTCGTCAGATTGATGTGCGCCAGCCCCGCGAGCGGGCTGTCGTCGAATCCGATCACCGAAATGTGATCGGGCACAGACACTCCCGACCTGAGGAAAACGTCCATCACACCGAGAGCGCAACGATCGTTGAAGGCGAACACGGCGTCAGGTAGCTCGCCCGAGTCCAGCATCGCCGCAGCGGCGGCCGCGCCCTCCCGCTCGGTCAGCCCGCCGGGACGCACGGTTGCGGTCAGCTGCGCGTCACGCATCGCTGCCCGGTAGCCCCGCAGGCGTTCGGCCGCCCCCGGCGCGCCCGCCCCGTCGAGGTAGACGATGCGCCGGTGACCCAGCGTCACGAGGTGTTCCACCGCCAGCCCGGCGCCGGCCGCGTCGTCGCTGCGCACGTCGTCGACGCCGCGGACCTTGCGGGCGACCACGACGACCGGAAGGCGGGTGGCGAGATCGACGAGATCCCGGGTGGGCATCTGAGGACCGATCAACACGAGACCCTCACACCGATCGTCGACGAGGGTCCTGATGGCGCGCTGCTCGTCGCGGTGTGGTGTCACCGCGCTGAGCACCACGTCGTAGCCCAGCGCGTCAGCGGCCGAGTAGACACCGTCCACCAGATCGGCGTGGAACTCCTGGGTGGCCGTGAACATCACGCCTGCGAGTTTGGTGCGCTGCTGCCGCAGCCGGCGCGCGTGCACGTCCGGCCGGTAGCCGATCTCCTCTGCTGCACGGTGCACCCGTTCGCGGGTCTGCGGGCCGGCACCCGCCACACCCCGCATCACGATCGAGACGAGTGCCCGTGACACCCCGGCCCGTTCGGCCACGTCCTGAAGCGTCGGTCGGCGATTCACGGCTTCAGCCTAGAACGTTCTAGCAGAATCGTTGACGGAACCACCGACGGGCGTCTACCGTCCTAGAACGTTCTAGTTCTGTGCAGATTCGGAGTCACCCATGCCCTCCCCGCTGAATGTCGGGCTCATCGGCGCCGGGTGGATCGGCAGCTTCCATGCCGAGACCCTCGCGCGCCGCCTGCCGACCGCTCGCCTCGCCGCCGTTGCCGATCCCGTTCTGGCTGCTGCAGAACGGCTTTCGGCGCCCAGCAGCTACCAGGATCCCTTCGCGTTGATCGCCGACCCGGCCGTGGAGGCCGTCGCGATCTGCTCGCCGGCGTCCAGCCACGCTGATCTCGTGGTCGCCGCCGCACGCGCCGGCAAGCACGTTTTCTGCGAGAAGCCCATGGCCCTGACACTCGACGACGCCGATCGCGCGATCGAGGCCGCGCACTCGGCCGGCGTCGCGCTGCAGGTCGGCTTCAACCGCCGCTTCGCCGCCGACTTCGCCGACATGCGCGCTCGCATCGGCGCCGGCTCGATCGGCACTCCGCAGCTGCTGCGGTCGCTGACCCGCGACCCGGGCATCTCGGTGGAGGTCGCGGCCCGGGTCAAGCCGTGGACGATCTTCAACGAGACGCTGATCCACGACTTCGACACCCTGTGCTGGCTCAACCCGGGCGCCCGCGTCACCGAGGTCTTCGCGCAGGCCGACGCGCTGATCCACCCGCAGTTCGCGGAGCAGGGGTTCCTGGACACCTCGGTCGTGCAGCTGCGCTTCGACAACGGCGCGTTCGCGGTGGCCGAGGCCAGCTTCCAGGCCGTCTACGGATACGACGTGCGCGGAGAGGTGTTCGGCACCGGCGGCATCGCCACGGCCGGGCATGCACCCGAGCACGCGGCAGCATCGAACGTCGAGCTGTTCCACGACGCCTATGTCGCACAGTTCGCCCACTTCGTCGAGTCGGTTCAGTCCGGTGTCCAGCCCTCGGTCACCGGCGTCGATGCCCGGATCGCCCTGGAAGTCGCTGTGGCGGCACGCGAGTCCGTCGAGACGAGGGCACCGGTCGCGCTGGCAGGGGTGCCGCAGTGAGCTTCCAGCTGGCCGTGTGTTCGGAGATGGTGTTCCGGGACCTGCCGATCATCGAGCGCGTGAAGCGGATTCACGATCTCGGCTTCGCCGTCGAGATCTGGAACTGGCACGACAAGGACCTCGAGGCACTGGCGGCGACCGGGGCGGCCTTCACGTCGATGACCGGGTATCTGCACGGCGACCTGATCGATCCCGCGACGTGCGACGAGGTGGTGCGTACCGCCGAACTGAGCATCAAGGCCGCAGAGACACTGGGTGTTTCGCGGCTGAACGTGCACACCGCCGAGCTGGTCGACGGGCAGGCGGCGCGGCCGCGGCACCGGGCGACGGGTGACATGTGGCTGACGGCCGCGCGCACGCTTGCGCGCCTCGGCGACCTGGGCGCCGCGGCCGGCGTGACGTTCGTCGTCGAGAACCTCAACACGATCGTCGACCACCCCGGGGTGCCGCTGGCACGCGCCAAGGACACCCTCGCGCTCGTCGAGGGGGTGGGCCACCCGAACGTGAAGATGATGCTCGACCTGTACCACGCCCAGATCGGTGAGGGGAATCTGATCGCGTTGCTGCGCCGGTGCGGGGAGGCGATCGGCGAGATCCAGGTGGCCGACGTACCAGGCCGCTGCGAACCGGGCACGGGCGAGATCCGCTACCCCGCGATCGCTGCCGCGCTGCGCGACATCGGGTACACCGGGACCGTCGGCATGGAGGCCTGGGCGGCCGGGAACGGGGTGGCCGGAAGCGAGGCCGCACTCGACGCTTTCCGCGCCGCGTTCACCTGATCGGCGACAGTCAGCGGTCGACGAGCGTGGTGTCGAAGTAGTAGCGCGACGCGCGGTAGCAGTGCGTGCCGTACTCGACGGCGGCTCCGGAGTCGTCGAAAGCGGTGCGCGCCATGGTGAGTAGCGGTGCGTTCGGCTTCTCCCCGAGAAGCTGCGCCTCGGTGCGGGTGGCGCCACGGGCCCCGATGCGCTGGCGCGCCAGGCGGATGTGCACGCCCTTCGCCCTCAGCGACTGGTAGAGCCCGTTGTTCTCCAACTCCCCGGCGTCGGGCGCGATCTCGATGGGCAGGTAATTCGTCATCACCGCGAGCGGTTCGCCGTTGGCGCACCGCAGCCGCTGAATGGAGACCACCTCGCGGTCGGCCGCCAGGTTCAGCTCGCGGGCGACCTCCTCCTCGGGCGGTCCCACCTGGTAGTCGAGCAGCGTGGTGGTCGGCTCCTGGCCTGCGCGCGAGAGGTCGTCGAACAGGCTCGTCAGCTCGACGCGGCGGTGCACCGGGTTCTGCACCACCTGCGTGCCGACGCCGCGTTTGCGCACCAGCAGACCCTTGTCGACGAGCTCCTGGATGGCCCGCCGTGTGGTCGGACGCGACAGCGACAGCCGCTTGGCCAGGGCGAGTTCGTTCTCGAAGCGGTCACCGGGGGCGAGCTCGCCGTCCCGGATGGCTGCCTCAATGGCCTGGGCGAGCTGGTAGTAGAGCGGGACAGGGCTCGACCTGTCGATCTCCACGGTCAGAGGCACGTCGGCTCCGATCTCGAGTTTGCCCGCGATGTCAGGGAAGCGTAGCACCGAATGGCACAAAGATAGAATGTCAGGACAAAGTATTGACATGACCCCGTGACGGGGGGCACAGTCGTACCAGCCACCCACACCTATCCGTCGGAGTGACTTGTGATGACCCAACAGCCCTACGACGTCCTCGCCATCGGGCGCAGCGGCGTCGACGTGTACCCACTACAGGTCGGCGTCGGCCTCGAAGACGTCGCGACGTTCGGCAAGTTCCTCGGGGGCAGCGCCGCCAACGTCGCGGTCGCCGCCGCTCGGCTCGGCAACCACGCCGCCCTGATTTCCGGCGCCGGCGACGACCCCTTCGGCCGCTTCGTGCGCGCCGAACTGGCGCGTCTGGGCGTCGACAACCGGTTCGTCGCCACCCACGGTGAGTTCCCGACGCCGGTCACGTTCTGCGAGATCTTCCCCCCGGACGACTTCCCGCTGTACTTCTACCGCAAGCCCAGTGCACCCGATCTGCAGATCCGCCCCGACGAGATCGACACCGACGCGGTGCGCTCGGCGCGCCTGTTCTGGGCCACGGTCACCGGACTGTCCGAGGAGCCCAGTCGCGCTGCGCATTTCGCGGCATGGGAGGCGCGGGAGCGCCGGCCGCTGACCGTGCTGGATCTCGACTACCGGCCGATGTTCTGGGACTCCCCCGCTGCCGCCACCGAGCAGGTGCGCAGGGCGCTGTCGCACGTGACCGTCGCCGTCGGCAACCGGGAGGAGTGCGAGATCGCCGTCGGCGAGACGAACCCGCACAAGGCCGCCGATGCGCTGCTCGACCTCGGCGTCGAGATCGCCATCGTCAAGCAGGGCCCGCGTGGCGTGCTCGGCAAGAGCCGCCGGTCATCGGTGACCGTGCCCCCCAACGAGGTCGACGTCGTCAACGGCCTCGGCGCCGGAGACGCCTTCGGCGGCAGCCTGTGCCACGGCCTGCTGCACGGCTGGTCGCTGGAGAAGACGCTGCGCTACGCGAACGCCGCAGGCGCCATCGTCGCGGGCCGGCTGGAATGTTCGACCGCCATGCCGACGGCCACCGAGGTCGCCGAGCTCGCCGAACGGACCGCAGAGGATGCCGTCAATGTCTGAAATCGCTCTGTGCCGGGATTATTCGGCCGTCACCGATCTGCGCGCCACCGATCCCGGTGCTGTCGCCCGTGCGTGGCAGAACCGCACCACCCGGCCGACGACGCGCGGTAACGGCCGCCTGATGATCGTCGCCGCCGACCATCCCGCCCGCGGCGCTCTGGCCGTCGGCTCGCGCCCGACCGCGATGAACAGCCGCACCGACCTGCTCGACCGGCTGCGCGCCGCGCTGGCCGATCCCGGTGTCGACGGTGTGTTGGCCACCGCGGACATCCTCGACGACCTGCTGCTGCTCGGCGCCCTCGAGGACAAGGTCGTGTTCAGCTCCTTCAACCGCGGCGGGCTGGCGGGCTCGTCGTTCGAACTCGACGACCGGATGACCGGCGCCACCGCGGCATCCACCGCGGCGGCCCGGATGAACGGCGGAAAGATGCTGTGCCGCATCGATCTCGACGATCCGGGTACCGTCGCCACGCTGGCATCCTGCGCGCAAGCCGTCGACGATCTCGCCGCGCACGGGCTGATCGCGATGTTGGAGCCGTTCATGTCCTCGCGGGTCGACGGCAAGGTCCGCAACGACCTGTCCCCCGACGCGGTGATCAAGTCGGTGCACATCGGTCAGGGCCTCGGCTCGACGTCGGCCTACACCTGGATGAAATTGCCTGTCGTCGACGAGATGGACCGCGTGATGGACTCGACCACGATGCCCACGCTGCTGCTCGGCGGGGATCCGACCGATCCCGACGAGGCGTTCGCGAGTTGGGAGAAGGCGCTCGCGCTGCCGTCGGTGCGCGGGCTGATCGTCGGCCGCACCCTGCTGTACCCGCCCGACGACGACGTCAGCTCGGCCGTCGCGACCGCGGTGGCGATGGTCCGATGAACTCGAAACTCTACATCCCCGCCAACAGCGCCGACGCGCCGTTCACGGTCGCGATCACCCCCGAGGACGTCGGCTGGGCCGAATCTTCGCTGCACGTCGTCGATCTGGGTGACGGTGGCGAGGTGTCGCTGGCCACCGACGGCACCGAGGTGATGCTCCTGCCGCTCGCCGGCGCCGGCACGGTCGAGTGCGGCGGCGAGGCGTTCACGCTGAGTCCGCGCGCCTCGGTGTTCGACGGTCCCGCCGACATGGTGTACCTCGGCATCGGGCAGCAGTACACACTCTCGGGACGCGGGCGGATCGCGATCTGCGGCGCCCGGGCATCGACGTCCTACCCGAACCGGCGGGTCGCCGCGGCCGACGTCCCGGTCGAGTTGCGCGGCGCGGGTAACTGCAGCCGCCAGGTGCACAACTTCGGCACCGCGACGGCGTTCGAGGCGGATTCGCTGATCGCGTGCGAGGTGATCACCCCGGGCGGCAACTGGTCGAGCTATCCCGCGCACAAGCACGACGAGAACAGCGACGTGGAAACCCAGCTCGAGGAGATCTACTACTTCGAGGTCGACGACAGCCCGGCGGGCACACCGGGATTCGGGTATCACCGGGTCTACGGCACACCGCAGCGGCCGATCGAGGTGCTCGAGGAGGTGCGCTCCGGGGATGTGGTGCTGGTGCCGCACGGCTATCACGGCCCGTCCATCGCCGCTCCGGGTCACCACATGTACTACCTGAACGTGATGGCCGGCTCGGGACCCACCCGCGCATGGCTGATCTGCGACGATCCCGCGCACACGTGGCTGCGCGGCAGCTGGGAACACCAGCAGATCGACCCCCGCCTTCCCTTCACCCCCAGTCGAGGAGAGTGACCCGTGGTTTCCACCGCGCCGAAGTCGACCGAGAAGCTTGCTGACACCGAACCCACCGTGCGGCTCACCGTCGCCCAGGCGACCGTCCGGTTCCTGGCCAACCAGTACGTCGAGCGGGACGGGCAGCGGCACCGGTTCTTCGCCGGGTGCTTCGGCATCTTCGGCCACGGCAACGTCGCCGGCATCGGTCAGGCGTTGCTGCAGGACGAGGTCGAGGCGTACGAGGCCGGCGTCGAGCCCGGATTGAAGTACGTTCTGGGCCGCAACGAGCAGGCCATGGTGCACACCGCCGTGGCCTACGCCCGGCAGCAGGACCGCCTGCAGGCCTGGGCCGTCACCGCCAGCATCGGCCCCGGCTCGTCGAACATGCTCACCGGTGCGGCGCTGGCCACGATCAACCGGTTGCCGGTGCTGCTGCTGCCGTCCGACACGTTCGCGACGCGGGTCAGTTCGCCGGTGCTGCAGGAACTGGAGCTGCCCTCCAGTGGCGACGTGACGGTCAACGACGCGTTCAAGCCCCTGTCACGGTACTTCGACCGGGTGTGGCGTCCCGAGCAGCTGCCCGCTGCTCTGCTGGGCGCGATGCGGGTGCTCACGGATCCCGCCGAGACGGGCGCGGCGACGGTGTCGCTGCCGCAGGACGTCCAGGCCGAGGCCCACGACTGGCCGGAATCGATGTTCGCCGAACGGACCTGGCACATTGCGCGGCCGCCCGCCGAGCGTTCGGTGATCGCCCGCGCCGCCGAGGTGGTGCGCTCGGCGCGCACGCCGCTGATCGTGGCCGGCGGTGGCGTCATCTACTCCGGCGCTGACGATGCGCTGGCGCAGTTCGCCGCGCAGACCGGGATTCCGGTGTGCGAGAGCCAGGCCGGTAAGGGCTCGCTGCTGCACGACCATCCGCAGTCGGTGGGCGCGGTCGGGTCGACCGGGACGACCGCGGCCAACGCCCTGGCCAGCGAGGCCGATGTCATCATCGGGATCGGCACCCGCTACAGCGACTTCACGTCGGCCTCGCGCACCGCGTTCAACCATCCCGACGTGCGGTTCGTCAACATCAACGTCGCATCGCTGGATGCGGTCAAGCAGGGCGGCGTCAGTGTCGTCGCGGATGCGCGCGAAGCACTCGAGGCGCTCTCCGAGGCGGTCGGCGACTACACCGTCGGCGACGAGTACCGCACCCGCACAGCGGATCTCATGGCAGAGTGGAACAACACCGTGTCGGACGTATACCGCACGTCCGACGGTGTCGCACTGAACCAGAACCAGGTGATCGGCCTGGTGAACACGCTATCGGACCCCCGCGACGTCGTCGTGTGCGCGGCCGGGTCGATGCCCGGTGATCTGCACAAGCTCTGGCGCCTGCGCGACCGCAAGGGCTATCACGTCGAATACGGCTATTCCTGCATGGGTTACGAGATCGCCGGTGGGATCGGCGTCCGCATGGCCGCGCCCGATCGCGACGTGTTCGTCATGGTCGGCGACGGCTCGTACCTGATGATGGCCACCGAGATCGTCACCGCTGTGCAGGAGGGCGTGAAGATCATCCCGGTGCTGGTCCAGAACCACGGCTTCGCTTCGATCGGCGGGCTGTCGGAATCGTTGGGCTCCCAGCGGTTCGGCACGGCGTACCGCTATCGCGGCGAGGATGGCCGGCTCGACGGCGACACCCTGCCCGTCGATTTGGCGGCCAATGCGGCGAGCCTGGGCGCCGACGTCATCAAGGTGACGACGGCCGCGGAGTTCAGTGATGCGGTCAAGGTCGCCAAGGCCGCCGACCGCACGACGGTGATCTACGTCGAGACCGACCCCCGGATCTACGCCCCTGACAGCCATTCCTGGTGGGACGTGCCGGTGAGCGAGGTGTCCTCGCTGGAGTCCACGCAGCAGGCCTATGAGCGGTATGCGGACTGGAAGAAGGTCCAGCGGCCGTTGATCAAGCCGTCGGAGTGAACACCGTGTCCGATCTCCGTGTCGCCGTCCTCGGGGTAGGGGTGATGGGCGCCGATCACGTCGCCCGCATCAGCTCCCGCATCTCCGGGGCCCGGGTCACCGTCGTCAACGACTACGTCATCGAGAAGGCCGAGCAGATCGCCTCCGAGATCCCCGGCTGCCGTGCGGTGTCCGACCCCGTGGACGCCATCGCCGACACCGACGTGGACGCCGTGGTGCTGGCCACTCCGGGCAGCACGCACGAGAAGCAGCTGCTGGCCTGCCTCGAGCACCGCAAGCCGGTGCTGTGCGAAAAGCCGCTCACCACCGACGTTTCCACAGCGTTGGAGATCGTCCGCCGGGAGGCCGAGCTCGACCGTCCGCTGATCCAGGTCGGCTTCATGCGGCGCTTCGACGCGGAGTACATGGCGCTCAAGGCGCTGCTCGATGGCGGTGAGCTCGGCGTGCCGCTGGTGATGCACTGCGTGCACCGCAATCCGAGTGTGCCGAGTTACTTCGACAGCTCGCTGATCGTCAAGGACTCGCTGGTGCATGAGGTCGATGTGACCCGGTTCCTGTTCGGTGAGGAGATCGCCAGCGTGCAGATCGTCCGGCCTGCCTCGAATCCCGCTGCGCCCGAGGGCGTCATCGATCCGCAGATCGCGATCCTGCGCACGGTGAGCGGCAAGCACGTCGACGTCGAACTGTTCGTCACCACCGGCGTCGCCTACGAAGTGCGCACCGAGGTGGTCGGCGAACGCGGCAGCGCGATGATCGGCCTCGATGTCGGGCTCGTCCGGACCTCAGCGCCGGGCAACCGGGGCGGCCGCATCACCCCGGGATTCCGGGAGCGCTTCGGCCGCGCCTACGACACCGAGATTCAACGCTGGGTCGACGCGGCCCGCAGCGGAACCTGCATCGACGGTCCCACCGCGTGGGACGGCTACGCGGCCGCAGCGGTCTGCGCCGCGGGCGTCGAATCGCTCGAAACCGGTCTGCCCGTCGACGTGCAGCTCGCAGACCTCGAGTCCTGACAACACAGAAGGAAGAAACGACATGACCAACACGATCTCGCACTGGGTCGACAACGCCCTGTTCATCGGCACCGGCACATCGTCTGCGCCGGTGACGAATCCGGCTACCGGTCAGGTGACCGGGCAGGTGGCGTTGGCGTCGGTGGAGGATGCCCGCACGGTGATCGACGCGGCCGCCGCGGCGTTTCCCGCCTGGCGCGACACCTCGCTGGCCAAACGCACCCAGATCCTGTTCCGGTTCCGCGAACTGCTCAATGAGCGCAAAGGCGAACTCGCCGAGATCATCACCGCTGAGCACGGCAAAGTCGTCTCCGACGCCCTCGGCGAAGTATCCCGAGGCCAGGAAGTCGTCGAATTCGCCTGCGGCATCCCCCACCTGCTCAAAGGCGGCTACACCGAGAACGCCTCGACCAAAGTCGACGTCTACTCCCTGCGCCAACCCCTCGGACCCGTCGGCATCATCTCCCCCTTCAACTTCCCCGCCATGGTCCCGATGTGGTTCTTCCCCATCGCCATCGCCACCGGCAACACCGTCGTGCTCAAACCGTCGGAAAAAGACCCCTCCGCCTCGCTGTGGCTCGCCGCCCTGTGGAAAGAAGCCGGCCTACCACCCGGGGTGTTCAACGTCCTCCAGGGCGACAAAACCGCCGTCGACGAACTGCTCACCAACCCCCAGATCAAGTCGGTGTCGTTCGTCGGGTCCACCCCGATCGCCCAGTACGTCTACGCCACCGGCACCGCCGCAGGCAAACGCGTCCAAGCCCTCGGCGGAGCCAAGAACCACGCGGTGATCCTGCCCGACGCCGACCTCGACCTGGCCGCCGACGCCATGGTCAACGCCGGATTCGGCTCCGCCGGGGAACGCTGCATGGCCATCTCCGCCGCCGTCGCCGTCGGCCCCATCGCCGACGACCTGGTCGCCAAGATCGCCGAACGCGCCGCCACCATCACCACCGGCGACGGCACCAAAAACTCCGACATGGGCCCCCTGGTCACCAAGGCCCACCGCGACAAAGTCGCCTCCTACATCGACGCCGGCGAAACCGCCGGCGCCAAAGTCGTCCTCGACGGCCGCACCGTCGCAAGCGAGGACGCCTCCGAGCGGGACCCAGAAGGGTTCTGGCTCGGCCCCACCCTGCTCGACAACGTCACCCCCGACATGAGCGTCTACACCGACGAAATCTTCGGCCCCGTCCTGTCGGTCCTGCGCGTCGACACCTACGACCAAGCCCTCGACCTGATCAACACCAACCCCTACGGCAACGGCACCGCCATCTTCACCAACGACGGCGGCGCAGCCCGACGCTTCCAAAACGAAGTCGAAGTCGGCATGATCGGCATCAACGTCCCCATCCCCGTGCCCATGGCCTACTACAGCTTCGGCGGCTGGAAAGCCTCCCTGTTCGGCGACAGCCACGCCCACGGCCTCGACGGCGTCCAATTCTTCACCCGCCAAAAAGCCATCACCACCCGCTGGCTCGACCCCAGCCACGGCGGCCTCAACCTCGGCTTCCCCCAGAACGGCTGACCAGACCCGCCGAGAGTGCAGGTTGTGAACGCGTTCAGCGAGTAGCGCGTCCAGAAACTGCACTCTCGGCGCTGGAAGGATCCCACAGCCCGTCAGCTGGAGTCGGTGCCCCGGGCGTCGAGCCGGCGCAGCACGCGATCGACGACCGTGGGGTCCGCGCCCGACTCGGCGCGGGCTCCGACCACCGCGTCGCGGGCGGCTTCGAGCACCTCTTCCTTCAACGCGTTGACCGTGTGGGCGTTGCCGGCCCGATGCCCGCTTCGCCCGCGCGCGCCGTCATCGGTGATACCCATCGAGTGCCACATGCGGTCGGCGTTGTCGCGGGCCTCGTCGACCACGCCGGGGTCCACCTCGCTGCGGTCGCGCACCTCGTCGAGACGCCGGAACCCGGCGTCGCGGGCCCGCTTCATGAGTTCCTGTTCCTCCGCGTCCTGTTCGTCGGCCGACGCAGTGACGCCGAGCCGCCTCACGATCAGCGGCAGGGTGAGGCCTTGGGCGAGCATCGTGGCGATGATGACGACGAACGCGATGAAGATCAGGCGGTCGCGCTCGGGGAAATCGGCGGGCAGTGCCAGCACCGCGGCGAGGGTGACCACACCGCGCATGCCCGCCCACGAAGCGACCGTCATCTCCCGCCATCCGACGGGCTCGGCGCGGTCTCGTCGCCGGCGCAGAAGTCGTTCGTCGAGCGCCGCGATCGGGAAGATCCACAGGAACCGCACCACGACGACGACCCCGGTGATCACCAAAGCCTGGCCGATCAACGCGCTCACCGGCCCGTCCACCTGGTCGGCGACCGCCCGTAGCTCCAGACCGACGAACGCGAAGGCCGCCCCGGTGACCAGCAATTCGATGATCTCCCAGGTATTTCCCGACACCAGGCGGGTCAGGGCGGATTCGTGATCGGCATAACGGCTGAGCCCCAGCGCGATGGTGACCACCGCCAGCACACCGCTGCCGTGCGCGGCGTCGGCGGCCACATACGCGGCGAACGGCATCACCAGCACCAGGGCACTGCCCGCCGGATGCGCCGGCAGCTTCTTGAGCAGCCAGCGCGTCGCGGCGGCGATCGCCACCCCCACCAGGACGCCGATGACGACGGCCGCGCCCAGCGCCGCGCCCGCATGCCACGGTGCGAAAGCCCCTGTCACCGTCGAGGCGACGGCTACTTCGTAGAGCACCAACGAGGTGGCGTCGTTGGACAGCCCCTCCCCTTCGAGGATCGTGCGCAGCCGGCGGGGCAGCCGCAGTTTGTGGGCGACCGCGGTGGCCGCGACGGGGTCGGGCGGGGCCACCGCGGCGCCGAGCGCGATCGCCGCGATGAGCGGCAGCCCGGGCACGATCGCGTGCAGCACCGCGCCGACCGCGAAGGCCGTGACACCCACCAACGCGATGGCGAGCAGACCGATCGCCCTGCGGTTGTCCAGGAACTGTCGCCATGAGGTGCGCCGCGCCGCGGCGGGTCGCGTCCTGAAACCGGTGTAAATGGGGCCGGGCGTAGGTTCTGCTTCGAGACCTACCAAGTCATCGAAGAAAGGACCTACGCCCGTGCCTGCACGAGTATCCCCGACCGACCGTGTCCGCGCCAAGATCGACGAGCTGTTCGCCTCCGATCGTGAATTGCCCGAGATTCTGGAGGAGGTGGCCCGCCTTGGGGCGCAGTTGCTGATGCAGGCCGCGTTGGAGGCCGAGGTGACCGAGTTCCTCGGCCGTGATCGCTACCAGCGCACCGCAGCGGCACCGGGTGCGCAGCCGGGGTCACGCAACGGCTATCGGGCGGTGACGGTCAAGACCACTGCGGGTCCGGTCACCTTGGAGCGTCCCAAGCTGCGCGGCACGACCGCTGCGTTCGCCTCGCGGCTGTTCGGCAAGAACGTCACCAAGACCAACGCGTTGGAGTCGCTGGTGATCGCCTCATTCGTGCGTGGGCTGTCGGTGCGCGATGTTGAGGCCACCCTCGCTGATGCGCTCGGTGATCAGGCCGCGATCTCGAAATCGACTGTGTCGCAAGTATGTCAAGCAATCAAAACCGAGTACGACAGCTGGGCGGCCCGGCGCCTCGATGATGTCATGCTGGACTACCTGTTCCTGGATGCCTCGTTCTTCCGGATGCATCCGGGCTCGCCGGCCGAGCCGGTCCTGGCCGCCTGGGGGATCACCACCGATGGCAAGCCGGTCTTCGTGGGCCTGGCCCCCGGCACCGGGGAGTCAACCGACGCCTGGGCTGATTTCCTGACCGATCTGCGCGACCGGGGCCTGACGTGTCCGCTGCTGGTCGTCTCCGATGGCGCTCGCGGCCTGATCGCTGCCATCGAGCAGGTCTTCCCGCAAGCCCTGCGGCAACGATGCCTCATCCACCGGGTACGCAACGTCTTGGCCAAGATCCCGACCGGGATGCAAGCAGAGATCCGCGACGGCTACTGGGCCTGCTTTGACACCGATGAACTCAACACCGAACCCGGCCCGCGCCTGGTGGAGTCAGTCGATGCCCGCCTGACCGCGTTCGCCGACCGCTACGCCGCCATCTACCCGGCGGCGATGAAGATCCTGACCACCGACCGCGAGGGCCTCACCGCCTATCTGCGGTTCCCAACCGAGCATCACCACCGCATCCGGCATTCGAACTTCATCGAGCGCACCTTCGGCGAAACCCGCCGCCGCGCAAAGGTTATCGGCCGATTTCCCGGTGAGACCAGCTGCATCAGCATCGTCTGGGCCGTGCTCGACCGCGCATCGCGCGGCTGGCGCGGACTAACCATGACCCCCGCCGGACTGCGCCAGCTTCAAGACCTCCGCCGCAGCCTGCTGCACCCGCCCCGACAACTGCGACCCCAGCACACCTCCGAGCCCGCCACCCACAGCACCGAAACTGTCAGCGCCACCGCGTAACATCACCCACCGAAGCAAGAACCTGCGCCCGCCGATTTACACCGGAATCTGGACGCCACCCCGCGGCGAACAGCAGCGGAGGCAGCACGAGCGGCAGGATCAGCTCGGCGTTCACCGTCGGCGACGGCATCCCGGGAACGAAAGCCAGGGCCAGCCCGAACATCAGGAGGATGACGGGGTACGGGAGGCTGATGCGCTCGGCGAGCGGCGCGAGTAGGACGGTGGCGGCCGCCAACCCGAGCAGCAGCGTCAGCCCGGCCACGGCGGCCACATCCTGTGCACAGACACGGCTGCAGATTCCCTGCCGGTCGGCGACCAAACACGGGTTTCGGCTTTCTTACGACGCCCTCCGCGGGGAGTCCGCAACAGCGTGATCGGGTAGACCCGAAGCATGAGGTATCGGCTGCTGCTCGCCCTGGCCCTTCTCGTCGGCGGGTGCAGCGGTCAGGACGTCGACCAGGCGACGCCGTCCACCACTCCCTCCGCGCCGGTCAGCACGCCGACCACGACGGGGTTGATTCCGCCGGGAGCCCCGACTGAGGGCACCCGTCCACCTACCGACAGCCTGCCGCCCGCCGCCGAACCCCAGTCGGCGCCCGCGCCGCAGCCACCGCCGCCGGGCCGACAGGTGCCGGTGGGCTCCGCACCCGAAGGAATCGTCGTCGACGCCGCCACCCGAACCGTGGCCGTCGCCACTCGCAAACCCAACCAGCTGGTCCTGATCAACGCTGACACCGGTGAGATCACTGGACGCACTCCCCTTCCGGGCGTGGCCCGGCACCTGCAGCTCGCCAAACCCGGCGGCCCCGTACTGGTCCCGGTGGAGAGCGCCAACGCGCTGGTTCGCGTCGAGCTACCCGGCGGCCGGGCGGAGTCGCAGATCATCACCGGCACCGTGCCGCACGACGCGTCCGAGGCGCCCAACGGAACGGTGTTCGTCGCCAACGAGCTCGGTGGCACCGTCACCGTGCTGCGCGGCGACGACATCGTGAAGGTCTTCACCGACAGCGTCCAGCCCGCCGGCATGGCGCCGGTGGGCGACCGGATGGGCATGCTCGATGTCCGCAAGAACGACCTGACGGTGTACGACACCGAGAACCTGACGATCGTCGGCTCCACGCCCGCCGGCGATGGACCGACCCATCTGGTGGCCGACAAGCACGGCCGATACATCGCCGCGGATACGCGCGGCGACGCGGTCCGGGTGTTCGACACCTCGCCCCGCCAGATCGCCGAGATCGCGCAGCCCGGCGGTCCGTACGGCATCACCTACGACCCCACCCGCGACCGCCTCTGGGTCGCGTCGTCGGGCACCAACGAGGTCATCGGCTACGACATGGCCGAGCCGACACCGCGTGAGGTGAAAATCATTGCCACGGTGCAGAATCCGTACACCGTCGGGGTCGACGCCAAGACCGGTCGGCTGTTCGTCGCCGGCGTGACTGCCGGGGTCGTGCAGATTATCGACCCCGGCTGAGTCACCGCGTCTACAGGATGTAGAGCATCTCCTGATACGTCGGCAGCGGCCACAGGTCGTCGGCCACCACACCCTCGAGGGTGTCGGCGGCCGCGCGCACGGCGTCCATCGCGGGCAGCAGGACCGTCTGCGCATGCGTGGCTTCGTCGAGCGCGGACTCCGCGGAATGGTCGGCCAGCCCGGCCTTCAGAGCGGCCAGCGCCGCAGTCAGATCGGCGATCGGAGCCGACACCGCCTCCAGAAGCGCGGTATCGGCCGCGACACCGGCCGCCTTGAGTGTGGCCACGTTCTGCGCCAGCTCGGTCTGGTACCGCACCGCGGCGGGCAGGATCACCGTCGTGCCGAGTTCGAGGGCCAGCTTCGCCTCGACACCGATCGTCAGCGCGTACTGCTCGAGACGAACTTCGTAGCGGCTGTGCAACTCTCGCTCGTTGAACACCCCGTAGCGCTCGAACACCTCGATCGCGTCGGCCTTGATCAGTTCGGGGATCGCGTCGAGCGTCGTCTTCAGGTTCGGCAGCCCCCGCTCGGCGGCCTCGATCTGCCAGTTCTCCGAGTAGCCGTCACCGTTGAACACCACCGCGCCGTGCTCGGTGATGATCTCGGTCAGCAGCTTCTGCACCGCCTGGTCGAAGTCCTCGCCGGCCCCCACCGCGGTCTCCAGCACGGTCGCCATGTAATCCAACGAGTCGGCCATGATCGTGTTCAGGATGATCATCGGTACGTTGATCGTCTGACCCGAGCCCGGCGCCCGGAACTCGAACCTGTTGCCGGTGAACGCAAACGGGCTGGTGCGGTTGCGGTCGCCCGGATCGGTCGGCAGCTCGGGCAGCGTGTCGACGCCGATGATCATGGAGCCCTTGCCCTTCGACGACGTCGCGGCCCCCTTGGCGATCTGCTCGAACACGTCGGCCAGCTGTGCGCCGAGGAAGATCGAGATGATCGCCGGCGGAGCCTCGTTCGCCCCGAGACGGTGATCGTTGGTGGCCGAGGCCACCGACACGCGCAACAGGCCGGCGAACTTGTGCACGGCCCGGATCACGGCGGCGCAGAACACCAGGAACTGCGCGTTCTCGTGCGGGGTGTCGCCGGGCACCAGCAGGCTGCCGAACTGCGCGTTACCCATCGAGAAGTTGACGTGCTTGCCGGAGCCGTTGACGCCGGCGAACGGCTTCTCGTGGAACAGGCATTCCATGCCGTGCTTCTTGGCCACGTTGCGGAAGATCGTCATCAGCAGCTGCTGGTGATCGGCGGCGATGTTGGCCCGCTCGAACATCGGCGCGATCTCGAACTGCCCGGGGGCGACCTCGTTGTGACGCGTCTTGGCCGGGATGCCGAGCTTGAACAGCTCACGCTCGGTGTCCATCATGAAGCCCAGCACCCGCTCGGGAACCGAGCCGAAGTAGTGGTCGTCGAACTCCTGACCCTTCGGCGGCTTGGCGCCGAACAGGGTGCGGCCGGCGTTGATCAGGTCGGGCCGGGCGAGGAAGAAGTGCCGGTCGACCAGGAAGTACTCCTGCTCCGGACCGCAGAAGGACACGATGTTGTCGAAATTCTTGTGCCCGAACAGCTTCAGGATGCGCTCGGCCTGCGCGCCCATCGCCTGCTGGCTGCGCAGCAGCGGGGTCTTGTAGTCGAGGGCCTCGCCGGTCATCGACACGAACACCGTCGGGATGCACAGCGTGTTGCCGTTCGGATTCTCCAGGATGTAGGCCGGGCTGGTGACGTCCCAACCGGTGTATCCGCGGGCCTCGAAGGTGCTGCGCAGTCCGCCCGACGGGAAGCTCGACGCGTCCGGCTCGCCCTGGATCAGCGTCTTACCGGCGAACTCGGCCAGCGTCTGCCCGTCCGAGACCGGCTCCAGGAAGCTGTCGTGCTTTTCGGCGGTCAGCCCGGTCATCGGGTAGAAGACGTGCGCGTAGTGGGTCGCGCCCTTCGACAGCGCCCAGTCCTTCATCGCCGAGGCCACCGAGTCGGCCACCGCCGGGTCGAGCTTGGCGCCCTTCTCGATGGTGGCGACCACCGACTTGTACACCGACTTCGGCAGGCGCAGCTGCATCTCCGCCTTGGTGAACACATTCGATCCGAACACCTCGCCGGGCGCCTCGGCCGGGTCGAAGCTGATCGCCGGCGGGACATACGCTTCGACGTTGTTGATCGCCTGCAGGCGTACCGAGTTACCGCTCAATGGACTTCCTTATCCGCTGCGTCGTCCGCATCTGTTTCACGCACGATTGACCGGCCAACAGTAGGAACCTTCGATGCCGATCCTGTTACGCGCGCGTCAACGTCAGAAGGCGGCAGTCACCGGCGTCCCCACCAGGCGCCGTGGCCGTCACCGGGCGAACAGACCACAATGGGACAGATGTCCGAGCGAAAGCGATTTCCGTGGGCCGGGTGACGGCGCGCCGACGGGTGCACCACGTGACGGCCGACAGCACGGCCGCGCGCCCCGAGACCCTGGTCGTCGAGGAGCCGCTCGAGATCCGCGTCGACGGTCGCGCACTGACCGTCACGATGCGCACCCCGGGTTCCGATGTCGAGTTGGCGCAGGGCTTCCTGCTCACCGAGGGCGTCGTCACGCGACGGGAGGACATCGCTTCGGTCCGCTATTGCCGGGGCGCGGACGACACCGGGGTGAACAGTTACAACGTGCTCGACGTGACGCTGACACCCGGCGTCGCCGCCCCGGACGTCGACCCGACACGGAACTTCTACACGACCTCGTCGTGCGGGGTGTGCGGCAAGGCCTCACTGGAAGCCGTTCGACTGGTCAGCAAACACGCCCCTGGCGACGATCCGTCGAGTGTCGCCGCCGAGACGTTGTCAGCGATGCCGGACACGCTGCGCAGCCGGCAGAAGGTGTTCGCGGCCACCGGCGGCCTGCACGGTGCCGCGCTGTTCGACACCGACGGCGCGCCGCTGGTGGTGCGCGAGGACATCGGCCGGCACAACGCCGTCGACAAGGTCATCGGTTGGGCGCTGGAGCAGCATCGGATCCCGCTGGGCGGCACGGTGCTGCTGGTGAGCGGGCGGGCGTCGTTCGAGCTGACCCAGAAGGCGGTGATGGCCGGCATCCCGGTGCTCGCGGCGGTGTCGGCGCCGTCGTCACTGGCCGTGGATCTGGCGGCCCAGTCGGGCGTGACCCTGGTCGCCTTCCTGCGCGGCGACTCGATGAACGTCTACACCCGGCCCGACCGCATCACGAGCTGACGCCGAAAGTGCACTGGCGGTCGCCAGTCTGTTGACTGAGCGACCGCCAGTGCACTCTCGCGGTATCTATGCGGTGCATGATCGCCTGACTCCTCAACGCGGCTCGTCCCTCGCCGCTTGATCGTCGTCAGGCGGTCTTGTCGCGGCGCTCGGGGCGCTGCGCCTTGCGCGGCACGATCGTCGGCAGCACGTTGTCCTCGACGGTCTCCTTGGTGACGACCACCTTGGCGACGTCGTCGCGGCTGGGGATGTCGTACATCACCGGCAGCAGGACTTCCTCCATGATGGCGCGCAGACCACGGGCGCCGGTGCCGCGGTGGATGGCCTGATCGGCAATGGCCTCGAGCGCGTCTTCGGCGAACTCGAGCTCCACCCCGTCCATCTCGAAGAGGCGGGTGTACTGCTTGACCAACGCGTTCTTCGGCTCCGACAGGATCTTGACCAACGACTCCTTGTCCAGGTTCGTGACCGAGGCGACGACCGGAAGACGGCCGATGAACTCGGGGATGAGCCCGAACTTGATCAGGTCCTCGGGCATGACCTCGGCGAAGTGGTCCTGCGTGTCGATCTCGGCCTTCGAGTGCACCTCGGCGCCGAAGCCCAGACCGCGCTTGCCGACGCGGTCGGAGACGATTTTCTCCAGCCCGGCGAACGCGCCGGCGACGATGAACAACACGTTCGTGGTGTCGATCTGGATGAATTCCTGATGCGGGTGCTTGCGCCCGCCCTGCGGGGGCACCGACGCCTGCGTGCCCTCGAGGATCTTCAGCAGCGCCTGCTGCACACCCTCGCCGGACACGTCGCGGGTGATCGACGGGTTCTCGCTCTTACGGGCGATCTTGTCGACCTCGTCGATGTAGATGATGCCGGTCTCGGCGCGCTTGACGTCGTAGTCGGCCGCCTGGATCAGCTTGAGCAGAATGTTCTCGACGTCCTCGCCGACGTACCCGGCCTCGGTGAGCGCGGTCGCGTCCGCGATGGCGAACGGGACGTTGAGCATCTTGGCGAGCGTCTGGGCGAGGTAGGTCTTGCCGCAGCCGGTGGGGCCGAGCATCAGGATGTTGGACTTGGCCAGTTCCACGGGCTCCGAGCGCGAATCGCGGCTCTTCTCCCCCGCCTGGATGCGCTTGTAGTGGTTGTAGACCGCCACGGCGAGCGTGCGCTTGGCGGTGTCCTGCCCGATGACGTAGCCCTCGAGGAAGTCGCGGATCTCCGCGGGTTTGGGCAGCTCGTCGAGTTTGACGTCATCGGCGTCGGCCAGCTCTTCTTCGATGATCTCGTTGCACAGGTCGATGCACTCGTCGCAGATGTACACGCCCGGTCCGGCGATGAGCTTCTTCACCTGCTTCTGGCTCTTACCGCAGAACGAGCACTTCAGCAGGTCACCGCCGTCTCCAATGCGTGCCATGGTGCTGGTGTCCTACTTCCTGTTGCTGTCGCTGATCGATCGATTCGGTGGGTCGCACCGCAACGTTTCCGACGCTACCCGCATGTTCCGGAGCTATGCGACCGATGAGGCCGAATACCGCCGCTGATATTCACGTGTGGTGGCGTCAACATATCGCCTGTTCTCGTGCCCACGGCCGCGGAACGCGCCACCGTGTCTCTGGCGTGTCGCCGCCGTTACCCGAACGAGAGTACCCATCCGCGCTGGAGACGTACGGTGACGTCGTGAAACTCCCCTCGCTCAGCGACGCGGTGCTGGTCAGCGACGGTGGGCTGGCCACCGAGCTCGAGGCGCGCGGACACGACCTCTCCGATGATCTGTGGTCGGCGCGGCTGCTCGCCGACGCCCCCGACGAGATCGTCGCCGTGCACACCGCGTTCTTCCGCGCGGGCGCTGCCGTCGCCACCTCGGCCACCTATCAGGCGTCGTTCGAGGGTTTCGCGGCCCGCGGCATCGAGCGGCCGGCCGCGCAGGCCTTGATGCGGCGCGGGGTGGAACTGGCCAGAGAGGCGCGGGACGCCGTCGGCGACGGCTGGGTGGCAGCGTCCATCGGCCCATACGGTGCGTCGTTGGCCAACGGCGAGGAGTACGTGGGCCGCTACGGGCTGACCGTGGCGCAGCTGCGCGACTGGCACCGACCCCGCATGGAGGTCATCGCCGACGCCGGTCCGGACCTGCTGGCCGTCGAGACCCTCCCCGACGTCGACGAGGCCGCGGCCGTCGTCGACCTGCTCCGCGACGTGGGACTGCCGGCGTGGGTGTCGTTCACGATCGCCGGGGACACCACCCGTGCGGGCCAGCCGCTGGCGGAGGCCTTCGCGGTCGTCGCCGACGTGCCCGAGGTCATCGCCGTCGGGGTGAACTGCTGCGCGCCCGGCGACGTCCTGCCCGCGGTGCGGCGGGCCCGGGAGGTGACCGGCAAGCCCGTCGTCGTCTACCCCAACAGCGGTGAGGTGTGGGACGGTCCGCGCCGCGTCTGGACGGGTTCGTCGTCGTGGCAGCCCGGGCTGGTGCCGCAGTGGGTGGCCGCAGGCGCCCGCATCGTCGGCGGGTGCTGCCGGGTGCGCCCGTCGGACATCACCCGCATCGCCGACGACGTCGGCTGAGCGACGCTCAGCGGCCGGGGCCGAGGGGACCGGGACCGACGGGTCCCGGACCGACCGGTCCCGGTCCCACGGGCCCGACCACGCCGCCCACGCCGACCGGACCGACGGGTCCGACCACGGGAGCGGGATCGACGTACACGGTGACCGGAGCGCACTGGTGGATCGCGGCGTCCCAGTAGGTGCCCTCCGGGCACACCGGGTCCTGGGCTTGCGCCATCGCCGGCGACAGCAGCACGCCGGCAGCGGCCGCGAGGACCGCGGCAGCGGCCGATCCGATCTTCCCCGTCATGACACTCGCCCTCGCCTCGATCTGATCGCTCGCCGTCCTGACGACGGTGTCGATCTCCAGCCTGACACGCGCGAACACACCCGCGTGGCCTTTTGCCGTCGTTTGCCCGCCACCCCTGCGCCGTACCCTGCGAACATGACGTCACTCACCGACGCGGTCGCGCTCGCCCGGGACGACAACGGCCTGGCCGTGGTGTCCACCCTGCGGGCGGACGGCACCATCCAGGCATCGTTGATCAACGCCGGCGTCCTCGCCCACCCGGGCACCGGCGAGCCGGTGCTCGGCTACGTCACCTACGGCAGCGTGAAGCTGGCCAATCTGCGGGCGCGCCCGCAGACGGCAGCCACCTTCCGGCGGGGCTGGCAGTGGGCCACCGTCGAGGGCCGCGCCGACATCGCCGGCCCCGACGACCCGCAACCCTGGCTCGACTCCGAGCAGGCGCTCGCGCGCCTGCTCCGGGACATCTTCACCGCCGCCGGAGGGACCCACGACGACTGGGACGCCTACGACGCGACGATGCGCGAGCAGCGCCGCGCCGCCGTGCTGGTGACCCCGACGCGGATCTACGGCAACGGCTGAACGTCAGGCGTTCTGCGCCGACAGCTTGCGGTACTCCAGCACGGTGTCGATGATCCCGTACTCCTTGGCCGCCTCGGCGGTCAGGATCTTGTCGCGATCGGTGTCCTTGCGGATCACGTCGGCGGGCTTGCCGGTGTGCCGGGCGAGGGTCTGCTCCATCAGCGTGCGCATGCGCTCGATCTCGGCGGCCTGGATCTCCAGGTCCGAGAACTGCCCTTGGATGACCCCGCCCAGCGCGGGCTGGTGGATCAGCACGCGGGCGTTCGGCAGCGCCAGACGCTTACCGGGCGTGCCCGCGGCCAGCAGCACCGCGGCGGCCGAGGCCGCCTGGCCCAGGCAGACCGTCTGGATGTCGGCGCGCACGTACTGCATGGTGTCGTAGATCGCCATCAGGCTGGTGAAGGAGCCGCCCGGCGAGTTGATGTACATGGTGATGTCGCGGTCGGGATCCAGCGACTCGAGCACCAGCAGCTGGGCCATGATGTCGTTGGCCGAGGCGTCGTCCACCTGCACCCCGAGGAAGATGATGCGTTCCTCGAAGAGCTTGTTGTACGGATTCGATTCCTTGACGCCGAAGCTCGAGTGCTCGATGAACGACGGCAGGATGTAGCGGGCCTGAGGCTGCACGCGCGAGTCCAGCGACGGGTGGAGAGACGAATGGATGTTGTCGGTCATTTGTCGATTCCTGCTCCCGGTCCGTCGCCGTTGATGGTCACGCTGGTAATGATGTGATCGACGAAGCCGTACTCGAGAGCTTCCTGCGCGGTGAACCAGCGGTCGCGGTCCGAGTCGGCCTCGATGCGTTCGATCGTCTGTCCGGTGAATTCCGCGTTGAGACGGAACATCTCCTTCTTGATCGAGGCGAACTGCTCGGCCTGGATGGCGATGTCCGCGGCGCCACCGGTGATGCCGCCGAGCGGCTGGTGCATCAGGATGCGGGCGTGCGGCAGCGCGTACCGCTTGCCCTTGGTGCCTGCGGCGAGCAGGAACTCGCCCATCGAGGCGGCCATGCCCATCGCATAGGTCGCCACATCGCAGGGAGCGAGCACCATGGTGTCGTAGATCGCCATGCCTGCGCTGATCGAGCCGCCGGGCGAGTTGATGTAGAGGTGGATGTCCTTGGTCGGGTCCTCGGCCGAGAGCAGCAGGATCTGCGCGCACAGCCGGTTGGCGATGTCGTCGTCGACCTGGGAGCCGAGGAAGATGATGCGCTCGGACAGCAAGCGCTCATAGACCGAGTCGACAAGGTTGAGGCCCGAGGAGGCGCCACGCATGTCAGTCACGACTGGATACCTGCTTTCTTCTGTGTACTTCCGACGCGGTGACCGGTCTTACGAACGACACTAACCAACGCGCGCCGCCGGGGAGTCCCCAGACGGCGCGCGTTCGCTCACAGCATCACTTGGCGTCGTCGTCCTGCGGGGCGTCGGCCGGCTCGTCGGTGGCTTCGGTCTGCTCGTCCGCCGCTTCGTCGGCGTCCGCGTCGGTGATGGCCGCGGCGTCGGTCTGGTCGGCATCCTCGTCGGCGGTCGCCGCCTGGTCCCCGGAGGGACCGAAGAACTCGGCGGTGTCGATCTCGGTGCCGTCGGTGTCGGTGACGGTGGCGCCGTGCACGACGGCGGCCACGGTCAGGCCGCGGCGCACGTCGGCGAACATCGCAGGCAACTGGTTGTTCTGCTGGAGCATCTGCAGCAGCTGCTGGGGCTCCAGGCCGTACTGACGCGACATCAGCACCAGGCGCTCGGTCAGGTCGTTCTGGCCGACCTGGATGTCGAGCTTGTCGGCGATCGCGTCCATCAGCAGCTGGGTCTTGATGGCCTTCTCCGCGTTGCTGCGGTTGTCGGCGTCGAACTCCTCGCGGCTGCTGCCCTGTTCGGCGAGCGACTCGGCGAACCGGTCCTCGTCGTGGTCGAGGCCGTGGATGGCGTTGTGCAGGGTGTCGTCGACCTGGGCCTGCACCACGGCCTCGGGCAGCGGCACCTCGACCTGGGTGAGCAGTTCCTCGATCGCCTTGTCGCGGATGGCCTCGGCCTGCTGGACCCGCTTGACGCGCTCGACCTTCTCGCGCAGATCGGCCTTCAGCTCATCGATGGTGTCGAATTCGCTTGCCAGCTGCGCGAATTCGTCATCGAGCTCAGGGAGTTCGCGCACCTTGATCGACTTGACGGTGACGGTCACCTCGGCCTCCTGACCGGCGTGCTCCCCGGCGACCAGGGTGGTGGTGAACGCCTTCGACTCGCCCTCGGCGAGACCGATGATCGCCTCGTCGAGGCCCTCGATCAGCTGACCCGAACCGATCTCGTGCGACAGGCCCTCGGTCTTGGCCTCCGGCACGTCCTCGCCGTCGACGGTGGCCGACAGGTCGATGGAGACGAAGTCACCCTCCTCCGCCGCCCGGTCCACACCGGTGAGCGTGCCGAAGCGCTTCTGCAGGGCCTCGATCTCGGCGTCGACGTCCTCGTCGGTGACGGTGATCGGGTCGACGGTGATGGCCAGCGTCGACAGGTCCGGCAGGTCGATCTCGGGGCGGACGTCGACCTCGGCGGTGAAGACCAGTTCCTCGTTGTCCTCGAGCTTGGTCACCTCGATCTCGGGCTGGCCGATGGGCTGCAGCGACTCGGAGGTGATGGCCTCGCTGTAGCGGGCCGGCAGTGCGTCGTTGACGACCTGCTCCAGCACGGCGCCGCGACCGACGCGGGCCTCGAGCAGCTTGCGGGGCGCCTTGCCGGGACGGAAGCCGGGCAGCCGGATCTGCTTGGCCAGCTGCTTGAAGGCACGGTCGATGTCCGGCTCGAGCTCGGCGAAGGGCACCTCCACGTTGATGCGCACCCGGGTCGGGCTCAACTTCTCGACGGTGCTCTTCACGTTGGTACTCCTCTATTGCTTTCGTGTGATGGGGTGGAGCTGGTCGGGGTGACAGGATTTGAACCTGCGGCCTTCCGCTCCCAAAGCGGATGCGCTACCAAGCTGCGCTACACCCCGGTCGTCGCAGCCGCGTCACGTGTGCGCGCAGCGCCAGACCACCGGCGATCCTACGTCCTGACCTCACCGGAGCCACATCCAGATGTCGATTGGATTCGGAACGGGCGGGGCCGGTACTCTCTGCCGGTACTGTCAGCTGTGCAGCACACGCGGGCGTAGCTCAATGGTAGAGCCCTAGTCTTCCAAACTAGCTACGCGGGTTCGATTCCCGTCGCCCGCTCCACCAGGACCGATCACGCGGTCCGTCTCAGTTCGCTCCGGCGTCGTCCCGGGCGATGTCGGTCGGGCGATCGTCGGGCGACACCACCTCCGCCGCGCCGGTCCACCGGTCGCTCGCCGCCGTGTGGATGGCGGCGTTGGCCTCTGCGGTCTCGCGGTCGGCGTAGGGCGGTTCGATGGGTTTGCGTTCGCCGTCGACGACGTGCACGACCATCCAACCGCGGTCGGTCTCCTCCACCTCGATCGAGACGGACTGCGGGTTGCCCTCGGGAGTGCTCATGACCGGCGGTTACCCGCCGCCGACCTGCGCGAAAACCAATTCACGCGGTCGACGATTCTGCTAGTACTCGACTCACCGACTCGAGACGTCGCCGTGTGTGCGACGAACCCTCCGCGACGGCTGGCGTCGGTGCGGGAGGGGGCGCGGCGGTGGGCGGTGTGGCGCGATGACCGCTGTCGACGACCGGCGGGTCTTCCGGTCGCTGTGGGTGATGATGATCGGCTTCCTGCTGGTCGTGGTCGACTCGACCGCGGTGGCGGTCGCCACGCCGGTCATCAGGGACGCGTTCGGTGTCGACTACCACTTCGTCATCTGGGTGAGCAGCGCGTACCTGCTGGCGTTCGCCGCGTTCCTGCTCCCCGGCGGACGCCTCGGCGACCGGTTCGGTCCCCGGAACCTCTACCTCCTCGGCCTGACGGTGTTCGGCGCGTCGTCGGTGGCGTGCGGACTGGCAGGCTCCGTCGACGCCCTGATCGCCGCGCGCGTCGTCCAGGGTGTCGGCGCTGCGGTGATGACACCGCAGATCCTGACGACGATCACCCGGGCCTTCCCGCCCGAACGGCGCGGCGCGGCGATGGCGGTCTGGGGTGCCACGGCCGGTGTCGGCATGTTCGCCGGTCCCGTCGCCGGCGGGGTGCTCGTCGACGGCGTCGGCTGGCGGTGGATCTTCCTCGTCAACGCGCCGCTGGCCACGATCGGTGTGGTCCTGGCCGCAGCGCTGGTCCCCGCGATCCCGGGTCGGCGACACCATCTCGACCTGCCCGGGGTGGTGCTCTCGGGCACCGGGATCGGGCTCGTCGTCTACGGCCTGCAGGAGGGGCAGCACCACGGGTGGCCGCTGTCGATCTGGGCGGCCATCGCCTTCGGGCTGGTGCTGGTCGCCGCGTTCGTCGGGTGGCAGGCCGTCCAGCGCGACGAGCCGCTCATCCCGCTGACGCTCTTCCGGCACCGCGACTTCGTCCTGGCGAACGCGGGCATCGTCGCGGTCAGCTTCGCCTTCGTCGCCTTCGCAGTGCCCCTGATGTTCTATCTGCAGGAGGTCTGCACCCTGCCCGCCACCCGCGCGGCCCTGCTGATCGCTCCGATCGCGGTCGCCACAGCCGCCCTGGCGCCGGTCGTCGGCAGGATGGTCGACCGCGTGCCCGCGCGGCCGATCATCGCCGGCGGCTTCGCACTGCTCGCCATCGCGTTGTTCTGGCTCTCGGTCGACATGACGCAGTCCACCCCGGTCTGGCGACTGCTGATCCCCCTGACCCTGATGGGCGCGGCCGGCGCGTTGACGTGGGAACCGTTGGCGGTCATCGCTTCTCGGACCCTCCCGCCCGAGCTGGCCGGTGCGGGCTCGGCGATGTGCAACACGTCCCGGCAGGTCGGCGCGGCGCTCAGCAGCGCCGGCATCGCGGCGCTGATGACCGCCCTGATCGGCGGCGAACCCGTCGCCGACGGCGCGACGGCGCACGGGTCGGCGTCGCGGGCGTCGTTCGCGGTGGCGATGTCGGAGTCGATGATGCTGCCGGCCGCGGCGGCGATCTCGGGCGTGGCGGTGGCGCTGTTGATGACGCGCGGGTCCCGGTCCGGTCCGACATTCCCGCGAGTGCAGAAGGCGAGGGTCGCCCCGTGACCGCCATTGCCGGCCCACCCCTGATCCATGACGCGGAGTCGCTCGACGACGACGCGCTGCGCGCGCTGCTCGCCTACCCCGAGGGCCTGCAGCGTCCGCTGCTGCGGGCCAACTTCATCGCCAGCATCGACGGTGCCGTGACCTACGACGGCTCGGGACGCAAACTCGGCACGGCTACGGACCGGCGGGTGTTCCGCCGGCTTCGCGAGGTCGCCGACGTGGTGCTCGTCGGCGCCTCGACCGCCACGTCGGCTCCGTATCTGGACATGGGCTTGAGCGCCGACGCTCAGGCGTGGCGGCTGGGCCATGGACTGGCGCCGGTGCAGCCCGTTGCGGTGGTGTCCAGCCGCGCGGTGGTGCCGACCGCACTCCTGCAGGCGACCGTGCCGCCGATCGTGCTCGTCTCGGCGCACGCGGACAGGGAGGCCCGGGCGGCGCTCGCGCGGTCCGCGGCGTGCGTCGTCGAACTGCCTGGGCCCCTGGTGAGTTCGGCCGACATCCGCGCCGCGCTGGGCGACATGGGGCTGCTGCGGGTGCTGGTGGAGGGCGGTCCGACGCTGTTCTCGCGACTCGTCGCTGACGACGAGATCGACGAACTCTGCCTGACCACCAGCCCGATGATGGTGGTGGGCCCAGCCCGGCGCATCGCCGCCTCCGCGAGCCATACGGCGGTGCCCATGGTCCGACGCGGCATCCTGACCGGCGACGACGGCACACTGATCGTTCGGTGGGCAAAGGCTTGACGGTCAGTTCGCCGCATCAGGCGTAGACGCGCTCCCATCGGGTAGCACACCGGTCAACGACGACTGCTCGACCGGGAGGACCCATGGAGAGCGCAGGCGGACCGCAGTTGCTGGCAACGGAGATCCCCGAATTGCTGTCGAACGGGCACATCGGCCGGCTGCACCGCGCGGCAGGGCAGGTCATCTTCGCCGAAGGCGACGACGGCACTTGCCTGTACGTGATCGAGAAGGGTCGGGTGCGCGTCGGCCGCCACGACAGGACCGAACGGGAATGTCTGTTCACCGTGCTCGGCCCTGGTGACATGTTCGGTGAGGAGTCGATGTTCGACCCGAGGCCACGCACCTCGTGCGCGACCGCGATGACCGACGTCGACGCCCTGTCCCTGGAACGCGAGGTGCTGATGCCGCTGCTGCTCGATCGGCCCGACGTGGCGCAGCGCTTCCTGCGCATCATGGCCCGCCGGATCCGTTCGACGTCGAGCACTATCACCGACACCGTGTACGCCGACGTCGCGGCCCGGGTGGCCAAGAACCTCCTGGGGCTGGCGCAGCGGTTCGGTGTGCACGACCGCGGCGCGTTGCGGGTGCCGATGGATCTGACCCAGGAGCAGTTCTCCTACCTGGTCGGCTCATCGCGGGAGTCGGTGAACAAGGTGCTCTGCGATTTCGCCTCGCGCGGCTGGATCTCGATGGGTAGGGACACCATCCTGATCCGCGAGTCCGAACCGCTGGCCACGCGCATACACGGTGCGCGCCGGGGTCAGCGCGGCGGGAGCCCGCAGTGACCACGATGGACATCCACGTCACGTTCATCGGCAACGCCACCACGCTGATCCGCTGCGGCGACATCACGGTGCTGACCGACCCCAACTTCCTGCACCAGGGACAGCGCGCCTACCTCGGGTACGGGCTGTGGTCCAGGCGGCGGCACCCGCCGGCGCTGACCGTCGACGACCTCCCGCCGTTGCACGCCGTGGTGCTCTCGCACATGCACGGCGACCACTGGGACCGGGTCGCCGACAAGGGTTTGGACCACGACCTGCCCATCGTGACCACCCCGCCCGCCGCGAAACGCCTGCACCAGAAGGGCTTCCACGCGGCTCACGGGCTGACCACCTGGCACACCTCGGTGATCGAGCAGGGCGGCAACCGCCTGACGGTGACGGCGCTGCCGGGGCGGCACGCCCCGATCGCCATGCGCCGCCTGCTGCCTCCGGTGATGGGATCGATGCTGGAGTTCGGCCGTGTCGACGGCACCGGCCAGTGCCGGCTCTACATCTCCGGGGACACCCTGCTCATCGACGAACTCGCCGACATCCCGGTGCATTTCGACTCGATCGATGCGGGCATCCTGCATCTCGGTGGCACCCGTCTGCCCGCCGGGAACAAGCTCCCGTTCGGTGTGACGGTCACCATGAACGGCGAGCAGGGCGCCGAGGCGGCACGCCTGCTCGGTCTGCCCCGGGTCATCCCGGTGCATTTCGACGACTACGGCGTCTTCGCCTCGCCGCTCGCCGATTTCACCAAGGCGATGGGCGAGCGCGGCCTCGGCGACCGGGTCGTCGAGATCGAACGCGGCCAGACCGTCAGTCTCTGACCGCAGGCTCGGCGGTCCGCCACGAACCGGGTGCAGCCCATCGCCGGAAACGCCACCGGGCGCACGCGCTTGCTGTCGGTACGCTGTGAGCCATGGAAGGCGTACTTCTCCTGCTCATCGTGATCGTCGTCGCGGCCATCGGCATCGCCGTCTACGCGTCGTCGAAGGCGTCCGGTCAGCGCAACGCCGCCTCGCTGGCCGACGCGAAAGCCGACGCGCGCCGGCTCATCGAACGACTCGGCGGTCAGGTGTTCGCGCTGAGCGGAACCGACGACGCGTCCAAGCAGGCGCTGGCCGACGCCTCGGAGCGCTACACCGCGGCGTCGTCACAGATCGAGCAGGCGACGACGGTGCGCCAAGCCGCACTGGCCAAGGAGAGTGCCGTCGAGGGGCTGTACTACGTACGCGCGGCGCGGACCGCGCTGGGCATGGACCCGGGTCCGGAGCTGGAGTCGCTGGCCGGTCAACGCACGGCGGGCGCGGTGACCGAGGACCGCAGGGTCGAGTTCGACGGCCGGCAGATCGAAGCGTCTCCGACACCCTCGCAGCGCACCCCGAACTACTACCCCGGCGGCCGCGTCGCGGGACGCCCGGTGCCGGCGGGATGGTATTCCGAGCCCTGGTGGAAGCCCGCGCTGGTGGCCGGCGCGTGGGGTGTCGGGTCGGCGCTGCTGTTCAGCACGTTGTTCACCGGGATGGCCGGAGTCGGTTACGACGCACAGGCTTTCGAGAACGGCTACGGTGACGGCTTCAACGAGGGGTTCGAACAGGGCCAGCTCGACGGCGGCGGCGCCGACGGTGGGGACGCCGGCGGCGGTTGGGACGGCGGTGGCTGGGACAACGGCGGGGGCGACTGGGGGGGCGGCGACTTCGGCGGAGGCGATTTCGGCGGCGACTTCGGCGGTTTCTAGAACCGGCTCTCCAGGCGGGCGGACACTCCGGCCTCCTGCAGATCGAGGCGTTCCAGCATCGCCCGTACCGCCTCGTCGTCGATGGTTCCGTCGTCGCGCTCGGCGATGAGGGCGGCCCGCTGTGCCGACAGCACGTCGCGGTAGAGCTGGGCGAATACCTCGGCGCGGGGAGTGTGCGCGTCGGGGTCGGGCATCGCCTCGGCGTCGTGGGAGTGCCGCTCGACGATGCCGCGGATCTCGGCGAGCACGCGCGGGTCCAGTCCCGCAGGCGGATCGGCCCGGAACGCGCCGAGCACCTCGTCGGCGGCGGCGTGCACCACGCGCTCGGCCTTCTCGGTCTCGGCCAGGGTGTAGGCCTGCTCGTCGTCGGAGGACAGGTTCAGCCGGCGGATCAGCAGCGGCAACGTCGCCCCCTGCAGCAGAAGCGTTCCCACGCTGACCACGAAGGCGATCGCCTGGATCGTCGCCCGTTCGGGGAACGGCTCCCCCACCGACGTGGTCGCCGGAATCGCCGCGGCCGCAGCCAACGTCACCACGCCGCGCATGCCGGTCCAGGACACGACCACGTTCTCCTGCCAACTCAGCGCGCGATGGTCGATGCGGGAACGCCATCGCGGCGGGACGGCGGCGCGACGGCGCGTCCCGAGCGCACCCCGGCCCCCCTGATCGGGAATCGGCACACTGAGCCGCTTCTCGACCTGGCGGGACAGCACGCCCCTGCCGAACATCGCGAACACCGACAGAGGCCGGATGACGAGGACGATCAGCAGCACGACGGCCGACGCCACGGCCACCTCGACCAGCGATTCGTGGGCTTCGCGCAGATCCTCGAGGACGAAGCGCAGGTGCAGACCGATGTAGGCGAACACGAACGCCTCGAGCAGCACGTCGACCGAGTTCCACACGTACCGTTCCTGCAGCCGGGTCTGATACCCGGCGTCGACCGTCCCGCTGCCGACGACGAACCCGGCGACCACGACCGCCAGCACGCCTGAGGCGTGCACCTCCTCGGCGACCAGGAACGCCGCGAACGGCACCATCAGCCCCTGCACGGTCTCCAGCGCCGGGTTCGCGAGCCGCCGCCGGATCCACAGCGTCACGTAGCCCAGCGCGGCGCCGATCACCGGGCCCAGCACCGCGCTGTAGCCGAACAGCAGCACCGGGTTCTCGATGAAGGTGTGGCTGCCCGCGACCTGCGCGACGGCCACGGAGAACAGCGCCAACGCCGCCGCGTCGTTGATCAGGCTCTCGCCGGTCAGGATCGACATCACTCGTTTGGGCAGGCCCAGTTTGCGGCCGACCGCGACGGCGGTCACCGCGTCGGGCGGTGCCACGATCGCCCCCAGCACCAGCGCGGTGCCGAACGTCAACGGCACCACCACCAGCCACGACGACACCAGCGCGACCGTGAATGCGGTGACGACCACCAGACCGACGCCGAGCCCGAGGATCGGTTTGATGTTGCGCAGGAACGTCGGGAACGAGAAGTCCAGCGCTGCCGAGTACAGCAGCGGCGGCAGCACCACCGACAGCAAGATGTGCGAGTCGAGTTCAGGCGCCTCGAAGCCGGGCAGGAAGGACACCGCGATACCGACCACCACGATGATCAGGGCGGGCTCGAGTCCGCGCCGATGCGCCACGGCGGTGACGACGATCGCTCCGACGACGACCAGGATCAGTTCCACCCGGCGATTCTCCCGGCTGCGGTGCCGGCGCGCCCGCCGGACTCAGCTCTGGCAGGTGGGACACCAGAACAGGTTGCGTCCTTCGAGCACCTCGGTCCTGATCGGGGTGTCGCAGATGCGGCACGGCTCACCGGCACGGCGGTAGACGTAGGTGCGGGGCCGCCGCCGACCGTAGGAGGGCATGCCGTGGTCGTCCTCGGGGCGGATGGTGATGATGCGGCCTTTGCGCACACCGACGTGCATCAGCTCGACCAGGTCGGTCCACGCGTCGCCGAACTCGCCGTGGGCCATCTGGGTTCCGGGCCGGTGCGGGTCGATGCGGTGGCGGTACAGCAGCTCGTTGCGGTACACGTTGCCGACCCCGGCGATCACGCTCTGATCCATCAGCAGCGCCCCGATCACGCGGCGCGACTTGCTGATTCGCGTCCACGCCGTACTCGGATCGGCGTCCTTGCGCAACGGGTCGGGACCCAGGCGGGCCAGGATCTCCGAGACCTCCGCCTCGGTGACGATCTCGCAGGCGGTGGGGCCGCGCAGGTCGGTGCCGCGTTCGGTGCCGATGATGCGCATGCGCACCTGGCCGACCGGTTCGGGGACGCCCGCGTCGACGGTGAAGTCGGTGAACTTGCCGTAGAGGCCGAGATGGACGTGGACGATGCGGGCGCCGCTGTAGTGGTGGAACAGGTGCTTGCCGTAGGCGGTGGCCTTCTCGAAGGCGTGGCCGTTGACGGCGTCGGCGCCGTCGATGAATCGGCCCTGCGGGCTGCTCACGGCGACACGCTGGCCCCGGAACATCCGCTGGTGTTGCCGCGCCAGCCGGTGCAGCGTGTGGCCTTCGGGCATCGCCTAGGCGCCGGGAACCGGTGGGGCGACGTGCGTCTTCTCGAACTCCGACAGGATGTCGATGCGGCGCTGGTGGCGGGGAGCCTGCGACCACGCGGTCGACAGGAACGCGTCCACGATCGCCAGCGCCTCCTCGGTGGTGTGCATCCGTCCGCCGATGCCGATCAGCTGCGCGTTGTTGTGCTCGCGGGCCAGGGCGGCGGTCTCGGTGCTCCACGCCAGCGCGCACCGGGCTCCGGGCACCTTGTTGGCGGCGATCTGCTCGCCGTTGCCGGAGCCGCCCAGCACGATGCCCAGGCTGCCCGGATCGGCCACGGTGCGCTCGGCCGCGGCGATGCAGAATGCCGGGTAGTCGTCCTCGGCGTCGTAGTCGAACGCCCCGCAGTCGACGGGCTCGTGTCCCGCTGCCGTCAGATGCTCGATGACGGCCTGCTTGAGCTCGTATCCGGCGTGGTCGGCCCCGAGGTAGACGCGCATGGCCGATACGGTAGCTCAGCCGACCGTGATCGCGTCCAGGCGTTCCTTGATGAACGCCGCGCACGTCACCGGCGTCAGCCCGGCCACCCTGCCGACCGGCGGTGGCAGCGGCGTCACCACCGCGTCATGGTTGGCCTCGTAGAAGTAGATGAGCGAGACCAGGTCCTCCTCGGGGGCATGCGGTTGCGGCGGCAACACCCGATGCCGGCCCGACGGCCAGCGCCTGCCGCTCCAGTACCCCAGCAGATCGCCGATGTTGACCGTCAGCGCGTCCGGGTCGTAGGGGGCGTCCTCCCAGCCGGCCGCCTCGGAATACACCTGCAAGCCACCGGCGCCGGGTTCGCGGTCCAGGATCGTCACCGTGCCGAAGTCGGTGTGCGGGCCGATGCGGAACTGACCCGGCTCCGGCTCGCCGACGACGCTGACCGGCGGATAGTGATTGATGTTCATCGTCCACGTCGGCGTGCTCGCCAGCGCGGCGAACGGGTTGGCAGGCAGCTGAAGGGCATGGGCGAACAGGGCCAGCAGGTCGTCGGCGACGCGACGCATCTGCGCGGTGTACCGGTCGACCAACTGCCGTAGCGCGGGCGTCTCGGCAGGCCACACGTTGGGCGCGAACCAGATCCGGTCGACGTCGGGGTCGCCGGTGGCGGTTTCGGCGCCCAGGCTGAAGCTCTCCTTCAGGTCGGGCGGTGTCTCGGTGCCCTCGGCGTACCCGTTGGCCTCGGCGCCGGGCCCGATCCAGCCGTGGCCGCCGACCGGCACCGCGTAGCGCTCCTTGATCGGCGTGGGCAGCGCGAAGAATTCCCGCGCGGCGGCCCGCACGTCACGCGCCAGCGCCGGATCGACGCCGTGTCCGGTCACCAGGATGAACCCGGCGCGCTGCAGACCGGCGTCCACGTCGGCCGCGACGGTGTCGGCGGCGGCCCCGCCGCGGCGCCACCGCGAAAGATCAATGCTGGCAATGACACTCATTCGCCGATGTCCTCCGCCCACAGCTCCGGATGCGCGGCGATGAAGTCGGTCATCATGGTCACGCAGCGTTCGTCGTCGAGCACGGTGACCTTGACGCCGAGTTCGGCCAGCCAGTCGTGCCCGCCGGTGAACGTCGTGCTCTCCCCGATCACCAGCGCGCCGATGTTGAACTGACGCACCAGCCCGCTGCAGTACCAGCACGGCGACAGCGTGGTCACCATGACCGTCGACCGGTAGCCGCGCTGGCGGCCCGCGTTGCGGAATGCGTCGGTCTCGGCGTGCAGCGACGGGTCGTCGCGCTGCACGCGCTGGTTGTGTCCACGCCCCAGCAGTGTGCCGTCCGTCGAGAACAGTGCTGCACCGATCGGAATACCGCCTTCTGCCAACCCTTGTCGGGCCTCCTCGACGGCGACGTCGAGCATGGACTGCGCTGAGGTCATCGGGTCTGTGTGAGGATCGCGCGGCGGCACAGCACCCAGTATGCGGCCCCGGCCAACAGGAACCCGACGAAGAACGTGACATCGCCGAGAGCCGGCACGGCGGCCGCGACCGCACCGACGTACTTCTCCTGGTTGGCGAACAGCAGCACCGACACCACCAACCCGATCGCGAACGCGGCCAACCCACCCCAGTTCGCATACGAGCGGTCGTAGAGCAGATGCGCGACGGGCCGGCCGCGACGCAGGTACTGATCGACGAACATCACCCCGAGCCAGGGACCGACCCAGTAGGCGATGATCAGCAGGAAGGCTTCATAGCTGTGCGCGGCGTCGGGCAGGGCCCACCAGGCGACCAGGAATCCGGCGATGCCGAAGAAGACCGTCACCAGCGCGCGGGCGACGTGCGCGGGCAGCTTGACCCCGATCGTCACGAACGCCATCGCCCCGGAGTAGACGTTGATCGCGTTGGCGGCGATCGCGCCGACCGCGATGGCCAGCAGCGTCGCCTTGGCCAGCGGCGACGCCAGTTCGGCGGTGAACGATCCCGTCGGGTCGGCGAGCGAGGCCTCACCCGTCGTCACCGATGCCGCACCGACCACCTCCAGCACGACGCACGCGGTGAACAGCCCTGCGGCAGCGAAGAATCCGGTCCGCGCGGGCGAGACGGTCGCCGGCAAGTAGCGGGTGAAGTCAGCGGCGTACGGGGTCCAGCCCGCGGCGTAGCCGAACGACGTGCCGACCGTGAGCAGGAACCCGCCGAGTCCACCGACGCCGCCCGCCGACGGGGCGGTGTTGCCGAGGTCGGCGTGGGCGAAGATCGCCACCGACGCCGCGAGGAAGATCACGGCGAGGACCGGGAACGAGTACTTCTCGAACGCCTGCACCAAATTGTGGCCGAAGAACGCGAGCACCGTCTGCGCCGCGACGATGATCACCAGACCCGCGAGCGGCCCGAAGCCGAACAGTGTCGACAGCGCGAACGCGCCGCTGACGCTGTTGGTGGCGAACCAGCCCACGCCGGCCGTGACCGACATCAGCACGGCGGGCACCGCGTTTCCCTTGAACCCGAACGCCAAGCGCGCCAACACCATCTGCGGCACACCGTGCAGCGGGCCGCGCGCCGACAGCACGTAGTGGGCGATCGCGCCCAGCCCGGTGCCGATCACCACGCCGGCGACGGCCTGCCAGAACGTCATCCCGAACGCGAGCACCGCGAGCATCCCGACGAAGATCGTCGCGAACTCCAGGTTGGGCGAGGTCCACGTCCAGAACAGCTGGCTGGGCCTGCCGTGCCGGTCCGCCTCGGCGATGTACTCGTTGCCGCCGGGTTCGACGGCGACGACGCGGTCCCGGTAGGTGCCGTCGGTGCTGCGTTCGGTGACTGTCACCGATCTACGGTGGGGGCACGCCGGTCACCGCGCAACCGGACGAAACCCCCCGGAAACAAACGGGCTCAGTCGAACGTCGGCGCTTCGGTGCGGGACCGCTTGAGTTCCCAGAAGTGCGGGTAGGACGCGAAGATCACCGAGGCGTCCCACAGCTTGCCGGCCTCTTCGCCGCGCGGGATCTTCGACAGCACGGGGCCGAAGAACGCCACGCCGTTGACATGGATGGTCGGGGTGCCGACGTCGTCGCCGACGGCGTCCATCCCGGCGTGGTGGCTCTTCCGCAGCGCCTCGTCGTACGCGTCGGACTCGGCGGCGTCGGCCAGCTCAGCGGGCAGACCGGCCTCGGCGAGCGACTCCGCGATGACCGCGGTGAAGTCCTTGTTGTCCTGGTTGTGGATGCGCGTGCCCATCGCCGTGTACAGCGGGGCGAGAACCTCGGGGCCCTTGGCCTGCTCCGCGGCGATGGCGACCCGCACCGGGCCCCACGCCTTCTTCATCATCTCCAGGTACTCCTCGGGCAGATCCCTGCCCTCGTTGAGCACCGCGAGGCTCATCACGTGGAAAGTGACCTCGATGTCGCGGACCTTCTCCACCTCGAGGATCCAGCGCGAGGTGATCCAGCACCACGGGCACAGCGGGTCGAACCAGAAATCGGCGCGGGACTTCTCGGTCATGGGATCTCCTTGTCGAGTCGGTGGCAGACGTCCATACGGCTCAACCCGTGACGCCCGTCCTGTCTTCCCGGGTTGAGACTAATGTTGACGGGCGTGGCCCTTCCTAATCTGACGCGCGACCAAGCCGCCGAACGCGCCGCCCTGATCACCGTCGACAGCTACCGCGTCGCCCTCGATCTGACCGATGGCGACGGTGCGCCGAGCGAGAAGACGTTCCGGTCCCTGACGACCGTCGAGTTCGACGCGCTCGCCGGCGCCGACACCTATCTCGATCTGGCCGCCGACACGATCCGCAGCGCGACGCTCAACGGCGCCGACATCGACGTGTCGGGCTATGACGAGTCCACCGGCATCCCGCTGACCGGGCTGGCCGAGCACAACGTGGTGGTCGTGGACGCCGACTGCCGCTACTCGAACACCGGTGAGGGACTGCACCGCTTCGTCGACCCGGTCGACGACGAGGTCTACCTCTACTCGCAGTTCGAGACCGCCGACGCCAAGCGGATGTTCGCCTGCTTCGACCAGCCCGACCTCAAGGCCGCCTTCGACATCACCGTCACCGCACCCGGGCACTGGGAGGTGATCTCCAACGGCGCGACGGCCGACGTCACCTGGGACGGAAAGGCCAAGCAGCACACGTTCAGGGCCACCCCGCGGATGAGCACCTACCTGGTCGCGCTGATCGCGGGACCGTACGCCCGCTGGGACGACGTGTACTCCGACGATCACGGCGACATCCCGCTGGGCATCTTCTGCCGGAAGTCGCTGGAGGAGTACATGGACTCCGAGCGGCTGTTCACCGAGACCAAGCAGGGATTCGGCTTCTACCACAACAACTTCGGCACCCCCTACGCGTTCGGCAAGTACGACCAGCTGTTCGTCCCGGAGTTCAACGCCGGCGCCATGGAGAACGCGGGCGCGGTGACGTTCCTCGAGGACTACGTGTTCCGGTCCAAGGTGACCCGCTACTCCTACGAGCGCCGGGCCGAGACCGTGCTGCACGAGATGGCGCACATGTGGTTCGGCGACCTGGTCACGATGCAGTGGTGGGACGACCTCTGGCTCAACGAGTCGTTCGCGACGTTCGCGTCGGTGCTGTGCCAGGCCGAGGCCACCGAGTACACCCAGGCCTGGACGACGTTCGCCAACGTCGAGAAGTCGTGGGCATACCGGCAGGACCAGTTACCCTCCACCCACCCGGTGGCCGCCGACATCCCCGATCTGCACGCCGTCGAGGTGAACTTCGACGGCATCACCTACGCCAAGGGCGCCAGCGTGCTCAAGCAGCTGGTGGCCTACGTCGGCCTCGACGCGTTCCTCGCCGGCCTGCGGGACTACTTCCGCGACCACGCGTTCGGCAACGCCACATTCGGCGATCTGCTTGGCGCGCTGGAGAAGTCATCGGGCCGCGACCTGTCGGGCTGGGGCAGGCAGTGGCTGAAGACCACCGGCCTGAACACGCTGCGGCCCGACTTCGACGTCGACGACACCGGCGCGTTCACCCGGTTCGCGATCGAGCAGGGCGGCGCCAAGCCCGGCGACGGGGAGACCCGGGTGCACCGGCTCGCCGTCGGCATCTACGACGACGACGCGTCGGGCAAGTTGGTGCGGGTGCACCGCGAGGAGCTCGACGTGGAGGGCACGACGACGGAGGTGCCCGGGCTGCGCGGGGTGAAGCGCGGCAAGCTGATCCTGGTCAACGACGACGACTTCACCTACTGCTCGCTGCGGCTGGACCCGGAGTCCCTGCAGACGGTGCTCGCGCGGATCGCCGACATCGCCGAACCGCTCCCCCGCACGCTGGCGTGGTCGGCGGCGTGGGAGATGACCCGCGACGCGGAGCTGCGTGCGCGCGACTTCGTCGCGCTGGTCATGAGCGGCCTGCACGCGGAGTCCGAAGTCGGTGTGGCGCAACGCCTTCTGCTGCAGGCGCAGACCGCGCTGGGGTCCTACGCCGATCCGCAGTGGGCCACCGAGAACGGCTGGCCCGCATTCGGGGACAAACTGCTCGACCTGGCCCGCGAGTCGGCGCCCGGATCGGACCACCAGCTGGCGTTCGTCAACGCGTTGTGCACGTCGGTGCTCTCCCCGAACCATGTCGCGGTGCTGTCGACGCTGCTGGACAACGAGCCCGCCGCAGTCAACCTCGAGGGCTTGGTGGTCGACACCGACCTGCGCTGGCGAGTGGTGACCGCGCTCGCACGCGCCGGCGTGCTCGACGCCGACGGCCCGGAGACGCCCCTCATCGACGCCGAGGCGCAGAACGACCCGACCGCGGCCGGTCGACGGCACGCGGCCGCCGCCGCGGCGGCGCGCCCGCAGCCGGCGGTGAAGGAGTCGGCGTGGCAGCAGGTGGTCGAGGACGACACACTGGCCAACATCACCGCGCGGGCGATCATCGGCGGGTTCGCGCAACCCGGCCAGGGCGAGTTGCTCGCACCGTTCCGCGACCGCTACTTCGCGGCCATCTCCGGGGTGTGGGAGCGGCGGTCCAGCGAGGTCGCCCAGACCGTGGTGGTCGGGCTGTACCCGACGTGGGACATCAGCGCCGACGCGCTCGAGGCCGCCGACCGGTTCCTGTCCGATCCGGAGGTGCCGCCGGCGCTCCGTCGGCTGGTGCTCGAAGGTCGCGCGGGTGTGGAGCGGTCGCTGCGGGCCCGCGAGTTCGACATCGCCTGACCACGTGCCGCGAGCGGGCGTGTTTGCACGCGACACGCCGCTCGCGGACGGCAGTTCACGCACGCTCGCGGCGGCCCAGCGCGCTTAAGCTACCGCGGTGGCGGTCAGCAACAGTCGGAGGGCGCGAGCGGCGCGTCGGCGCAAACGCCGGGTCGCGGCCGTCGTCAACGACCTCACCGACGCCCAGTGGCTCGCGATCAAGGCGGCGTGGAACGGGTGCGCCTACTGCGGCGCGGCCACCGCGAGCCTGCAGCGCGACTGCGTCATGGCGATCTCCCGCGGCGGGCGCTACACCGTCGACAACGTGGTCCCGGCCTGCGGGCCGTGCAACGCCAGCAAGTGCAACGACGAGGTCACCGGCTGGCTGCGCCGCAAACGGCTCGACGAGCGGCTGTTCCTCGAGCGCTATGTGGCGATCCGCGCCCAGTTGACCGCCGCAGATCCCGACAGTGCACTCACCGTCGTCGCCGACACGGCTCGGCTACCGTGAGCGCACTTTCGCCGAGAGTCAGCGGGGCGAGACGCCCGCCGACAGCACGCGGATGCCGCTGATCAGTCCGTCGATCAGGTTGCCCTCGCGGAACGACGCGGCCGCGGCCGACACTCCCAGCGGGGCGGCTTCCTCGATGCCGCGGCCCTTGACCTGCGAGCCGTACACCACCTCGATGGCTCGCTGATTCGGCGACACGGCCAGCAGCACCGCGTTGTCGGGGGTCGGGACCCGGCTCAGGATCGCGCGCGCCGAGGCCGCGGTGTCCTCCCCCAGATCGCCGACGTACACCGCGAAGCGCGCCTTCGCGGCCCGCGAGCCGAACTTCAGGGCGTTGTCCAGAACCACCAGCTGCTTGGTCGGGAACGGGTAGTGCACCGACAGCTCACCGGGCTCGGTGACCCCGGAGATGCGTCCGCTCGCGGTGACGACCGAGCCGTACGGCAGCTCGGCGAGGTCGTAGGCGCCTGCCCGGGTGATCTCACCACTTGCCACTTGCGCCGCCTCCGATCGTCAGGTGTGAACCGTGGCCACCGTGGCCGTGATCTGCCGGCTCGTCGGCCGCCCACAGGATGGGGTCGTGCGTCCAGGTCTCGGCGATGTTGTAGGTCGCCGGATGCGGACTCTTCCTGCGGTAGATGAGCAGCGACAGGACACCGGCCAACGCCAGCGGGACCAGCACGAAGCTCGCGTGTATCAGAGCAGTGTTGTTCACGGGCAAACCGTAACGCACGGGCCGTTCAGGCCGCGCCCTCACCCAGGTATCTGACCCACGCCGGATCGAGTTCCTTGACACTCGACAGCAGCCGCCAGTGCTGGCCCTTGGGCGGCAGCGGCGTGGCGCGCAGGGTCCAGCCCAGTTCGGTCAGCAGCCGGTCGGCCTTGCGGTGGTTGCAGGGCGAACACGCCGCCACACAGTTCTCCCACGAGTGGTCGCCGCCGCGGCTGCGCGGGATGACGTGGTCGACGGTGTCGGCCTTGGCCCCGCAGTACGCGCACCGGAAGCGGTCGCGGTGCATCAGCGCGGCCCGCGTCATCGGAACCCGAGCCCGGTACGGGACCCGCACGTAGGTGCGCAGCCGGATCACCGACGGCACCACTATGGTGCGGCTGGCCGAGTGGATCACCGGCCCCAGCGGGTCGTCGTGCACGACGTCGGCCTTGCCGCACATCAGCATGATCACCGCCCGGCGCATCGGCAGCGCGGTCAGCGGCTCGAACGTCGAATTGAGCAGCAGCACCCGTCGGCGCCCCCAGATCGAGGGGTCGGCGGTCGCGGCGGGGCGGGTGTCGGGGGCGGGCACCACGCTGTGCAACGCGCGCGCCGTCGTACTGGCTGTCGGCCCGGGTGAGCCCGTCGCGGTCCGGTGGTGCCGGTGGCCGCGTCCGTTCTTGCGCTGCGCCATACGTCCTCCGACCGACAGTCCACCACGGATCCCTCCCGATCGCACGACAATTCTCGTCGTGTTCGCAGGTCAGTCCGATGAACATCTCGTGACCGTCCGCCAAGGACAGGTAGCCCATTACTCGTGCCGACCCGGCGCGGCGCCGTCAGACTGTGCCCATGACCGCGGGGGGAACGCCCATCGACCACACCGATTACGTGCGATACCGGCCGGCTCTTGCCGCCGTCCCGCCCGGCGAAGAGGAACTGATCACCAGGATCGTGCGCGACCTGCGCAGGAACAATCAGTTTCAGTACGCCAAGAGTCGCGTGTTCGCGAAGTACCGCAGGCACGGCAGGCCGCACGCGATCCGTGACGCGCACGCCAAGAGTTGCGCGGTGCTGCGCGGCGAGCTCACCGTGCTCGGCGATCTCGACCCGCTGCTCCGCCAGGGCATGTTCGCCGAGCCGGGCGCCACCTTCCCGGTGATCGCCCGGATCTCGCAGACCTCGGGGGCGATCCGCTCGGATCAGGTGCGGGGCGTCCGTGGGCTGGGGCTGAAGGTTCTGGGGGTCCACGGTGCCAGCGGGGAACGCGCCGATGCCCGCTTCGCCGACGCGAATCAGGACTTCGTCTTCGTCACCGAACCGGCATTCCTGTTCCGGGGCGCGGAGGACTACGCCGCCGCGGGGATGCGCACCGCCCGGGCGCTCACCGCGCTGCCCGACGGCGGGATGCTGCTGATCAACCGGATCCTGCGGGCCGCGCGCCGGGCCGTGCAGCGCTCCGGCCGCGACCTGCCCCCGAAGCTGCGGGTGTTCGCCGAACCCAATCACCATCCGCTGCGTCAGGCGTTCTACACCGCCGCACCGGTGCGCTTCGGCGACTACGTGGCGAAGCTGCGAGTGGCGCCGACGCCGCAGACCGTTGCCGCCGCGGTTCCGGCGACGCTCGAAGAGGGTCGGTACGACGCCGCGTCGCGCGCCGTCGTCGCCTACTTCACGGCGCGGGCGGCGGAGTACGAGGTGTCGGCGCAGTTGTGTACCGACGGGATGCCGATCGAGGATGCCACTGTCGAATGGCCGGAGGAGAGGTCGCCGTACCGGCCGGTGGCCACGATCCGGTTCCCGGAGCAAACCGGCTACGGCGAGGACCTGCGCGACTTCGCCGACGACGGCCTCACGTTCAATTCCTGGCGCGGTATCGCCGAGCACCGGCCGCTGGGCTCCATCAACCGGCTCAAGCTGCGCGTGTACGAGGCGTCGAGCGAATTCCGGCACACCCGCAACGGCACCCCCTACGTCGAACCCACCGACCTGTCCGCGTTTCCGCGATGAGGCGCTGGAGCACCCGCCGAGGCTAACCCCGCGTCATTAGCGAGAATTGGCGGTCGACCCCAATTAGACTTCCCCGCATGCCGCACGGTTGGCAGTTGCTCGACCGCCCCCGAGAATTCGACGCGGTCCGTTCTGCGCTGACCGGCGCCGGCTCCTACGGAGTGGTGCTCGTCGGCGACGCCGGCGTCGGCAAGACCACGCTGGCCCGGTCGGTCACCGAATCGCTGCGCTCCCAGGTGCACTGGGTGGCCTCCACCGAGTCGTCGCGCAGCATCCCGCTCGGTGTGTTCGCCCACCTGGTCGGCGGCAGCTCCTCGCGTGACGCGACCGCACTGCTGGCGTCGGCGCGGGAATCGCTTGTCTCCCAGGGCAACAGCATCGTCGGAGTGGACGACGCCCATCTGCTCGACGAGTTGTCGGCCACGCTGCTGCACCAGATGGCCGTCGATCAGACCGGCCGCATCCTGGCCACGGTCCGCAGCGGGGAACCGGTGCCCGATGCGGTGACGTCGCTGTGGAAGGACGGCTACCTGCGACGCATCGAGTTGCAGCCGTTCACCAAACAGCAGAGCGTCCAGTTGGTCGAGTCCGTGATCGGGGGACGGCTCGAGGGGCTGTCGGCCGACCTGATGTGGGAGTCCTCCGGCGGCAACCCCTTGTTCCTGCGGCATCTGGTGGAGGGGTCCATCGACGCAGGCACGCTCAAGCGGGTCGACGACGTGTGGCAGCTGCGCGGCCCGACGGCTGTGCCGTCGGGGTTGGTGGCGCTGTTGGAGAGCAGACTCGACCAGGCCGGGGACGCCGTGCTCACCGCGCTCAAGCTGCTGGCGCTGTGCGAGCCGCTCGACATCGACGCCCTGACCGAACTCGCCGGCGACGCCGCCGTCGACGACGCCGAGATGCGCGGGCTGATCCGATTCCAGCAGGACGGCCCGGTGCTCAACGCCCGCTTCAGCCACCCGCTGGTGGGTGATGTGGTGCGCAGCAAGGTGGGCCGGGCGGCCGAGCGGCGGCTCAAGGGGCAGGTGGTGCAGATTCTGCGGCGGCGCGATCTCGACACAGCGGCCAGCCGAATCCGCATGGCGCAGTTGTCGATCGACAGCGACCAGACCGTCGACACCGAGCTGCTGACCTCGGCGGCCAAGGACGCGATCTACCTGTCCAACCTCCCACTCGGAGAACGGTTGGCGCGCACGGCATTCGAACGAACCGGCAGCCTCGCCGACGGCGCCCTGCTGTCGCGGGCGCTGCTGTGGCAGGGCAAGCCCGCCGCCGCCGACGCGATCCTGGCGCAGTTCGCGCCGGCCGACCTGGACGAAGTGCAGCTGGTGCAGTGGGGTGTGCCGCGGGTGTCGACGCTGTTCTGGTCGATGAGCGAGGTGGCCGCCGCGCACGAGGTGCTGGCGCTGGTCACCGAGCGGGTCCGGCATCCGGCGCTGCGGCTCATCCTCGACGCCACCGCGGCCGCGATGGCGGTACACGAGAACCACATCGAGGCAGGCATCACCGAGGCGCTGCAGGTGCTCGCCGACCCGCAGGCCCCCGACCAGGCGGTCGAGTTCGCCGCGTTCGCGGCCGGTCTGGCCATGCCCGTCGCCGGCCGCGGCGACGAGTTCGAACCGATCGCCGCGCGGTGCCGCGCCGAGCAGAAGACAACCGACGGCATGATCCGGGTGATGGTCCGGTACTGCGACGTGCTGGCGCTCACCCACATCGGCCGGTTCGACCTGGCGGACAAGCGGGCCGCCGACTACGCCGACTTCTCCTCGGTCGGCCAGTTCCTCGCGTGGGCGATCGCCAAGATCATGGCCGGTGTGGTCGCCACCGCCCGCGGCGACTTCCCCGAGGTCGTCTCGTCCATCGAGCAGGCGTTGGCCGCGCTGTCGGCGGAGAGCCCGCTGCCCTGGCAGCTGCCCGGGCGGTTGCTGCTGGCGCGTGCCTACGCCGCGCTGGGCCGCATCGGTGAGGCCGAGCGGGTCCTGACCGACGCCGCCGAGCACTCGGGCCCGTCGATGGCGCTGCACGAACCGCAGCGGCTGATCTCCCGGTCCTGGTACGCGGCCGCCAAGGGCATGGAACGCAACGCCGTCGAACTCGCGCGCGCCGCCGCGGACAACGCCCAGAGGTCCGGGCAGTACGCCCTGGAGGCCGAGGCGCTGCACCACGCGACCCGCTTCGGCGACCGGAGCACCGCGGCGCGGCTCGCCGAACTGGCGGGTCTGCTGCACGGCGACCTCGCCGGGCTGTACGCCCGGCACGCCGCCGCCGTGGCCGACGCGGACGCCGCGGCCCTGGACGCCGTCAGCGCCGCCTTCGAGCGCGCCGGGATGCTGCTGTCCGCGGCGGACGCGGCAGCCCAGGCGGCACCGCTGCACGACGCCGCCGGTGATCGCCGGCGCACCAGTGAATCGGGCGCGACGGCGCTGCGGCTGGCCGAGGCGTGCGGCGGGGCGACCACCCCGGCGATCAGGACCGCGGCCCGGCCGCTGCCGTTGACGCCGCGGGAACGCGAGATCGCCGAACTGGTGTCGGCCGGGCTGTCGAACCGGGAGGTCGCCGAGCAGCTCACCCTGTCGGTGCGCACGGTCGAGGGGCACGTCTACCGGGCCTGCTTCAAGCTCGATGTCGCCGACCGCGACGAGCTCGCCAGGGTGGTCGGCAAGAAGACGTGACCGCCCGGCGAGACCGGCGAACGCCATGCACCACAATGGTCGGTGATGGATCAACAATCGTTCTATGACGCGGTGGGCGGCCACGACACGTTCCGCACGATCGTGTCGCGGTTCTATCAGCAGGTGCGTGACGACGAGATCCTGCGACCGCTGTACCCCGAGGACGAGCTCGACGCCGCCGAGGAGCGGCTGCTGCTGTTCCTCGAGCAGTATTGGGGCGGTCCGCGCACCTACTCCGAGCAGCGTGGGCACCCGCGGCTGCGGATGCGGCACGCACCGTTTCGCATCGGCTATCTCGAACGCGACGCGTGGCTGCGCTGCATGCACACCGCGGTGGCCGAGATCGACTCCCAGACGCTCGACGACGCGCACCGCCAGGAGTTGCTCGCCTACCTGGAGATGGCGGCGCAGTCGATGGTGAACTCCCCCTTCTGAGGCGTCAGTGCAGCACCACCGCGGGGTTGCCTCGGCGGCGGTACACGCTGCCGAAGCGGGCGTCGATGCGCAGCCACGCCGGTGTGGTGCGCACCCGCACCACCTCGTCAGGGGTGTCCGGCACGAAACCCATGGCGGTCAGCGCGAACACGCACCGCATCGGCACGCCGACGGTGTCGGAGCCGGCGGCGACGTCGAGGACGTCCTGGTCGAGCAGCGACGGCGGCGGGCCTTGCGGCCCGGAATGCTCGCGGACCAGCGCGGTGCCGCGCTGCGCCAGCGCGAATACCTCGCGGGCGGGCACATCGTCGAGGTGGACGAACCCGGTGTCGGGCGGCAGCGCCCCCCGCCACGCCGAATCCATCGCGAACCCCGGGTCGACGTATCCGTCGGAATCCATGGCCACCAGACCGGCCAGTAGGGCGTCGGCCCCGGCGCTCAGGTCGGCGGGCCGCACCCGGCCGCGCACCGCCCGGCTCGCCAGCACGTCGAAGCCGGTGGACACCCACGCCACCACCAGTCCCCCGGCGCGTTCCCGCAGCCGCACCACCGCACTCTCGTCGGCGCGGCGGGCGCGCTCGGTGAACGCGGCGAGGTCGTCGCGGTGACCGCCGTCGACGTCGAGCCAGATTCCGCGCTCGCTCATCGTGCCCAATGCTGCAGGTACTCCCGCTGCTTGTCCGAGAGCCGTTGCAGCCGTTGCTCTTCGATGTGCACCGCAGCCAGTTGCGTCTCCGCGATGACCGCCGGACGCGATACGGGCGACGCCCCGACCGACCGCACCTCGTAGCCGATGGTGAAGTCGACGGCCCGCACCCTCTTGGACCACATCGTCACCTGCAGCGGTGAGTCGATGAGCCGCAGCTGCGCCTTGTAGGCGATCTTCACCTCGGCGATCAGCAACCCGATCGTGATGATGTCCTCACCGAACGGCTCGCGCAGGAACGGGATTCGGGCCTCTTCGAGGATCGTGACCATCGTGGCGTGGTTGATGTGCTGGTACATGTCGATGTCCGACCAGCGCACGTGGACCGGCGCCGTGAAGCCCTGAACCGTCACCCGGATGTTCCCGTCCCACTCGTCCTGGTCATGCTGCGGATCTGGCGGGCCGCCACCGACAGCGTCGCGAGGTCGTGTTCACCGCTCTCGTACAGTTCGGTCAGCGTGCGGCGGGCGCGGCTGACCCGGTTGGTGTTCGTCATTTCCCACTCGGCGATCTTCTCCTCGCCGTTCTCGTCGGGCTCGCCAACGGCCAGCACGTCGAAGCTGAGTGCCCGCAGCGAACCGTAGATGTCGTCGCGAATAGCCAACCGCGCCAGGGAATGCCACCGATCGTCGCGGGAGAGCCGGGACACGGCGGTCAGCAGCCCGTCGGTGCCGAGGTGGTCCATCAGGGCGAAGTACGCGTCGGCCACCTCAGCGGGATCGCGGTCCACGATGTCGGCGATGTCGATGACGTCGAGCAGGCTGAACTGGTAGAGCCCCGTCGCGACCTGGTAGGCGAGGTTCTCCGAGGCGCCCTGGCCGCTGAACTCCCCGGCCTCCTTCAGCACGATCGCCCTGTCGTCACCGCGCAGCCACTCCGACATCCGGGGGGTCAGCGCGGCGACCTTCTCGGCGAACCGGTTGATCTCGGCGCCGACCGCCAACGGCTGCGGTCGGTAGTTGAGCAGCCAGCGCGACGCCCGGTCGATCAGCCGGCGCAGGTCCAGCGTCATCCGGTCGGTGACCGCGACCGACACGCCCTCGACGCCGGCGGCGCGGATGCGCCGCCACACCTCGCCGACGCCGAAGATCGCATCCACGGCCACGAAGCTGCGCACCGCGTCGACCGCGGAGACACCGACGTCCTCGGCGACGCGGTAGGCGTACGAGATGCCCGCGGTGTCGACGACGTCGTTGACGAGCATGGTGGTGACGATCTCGCGGCGCAGCTGGTGGGAGCGGATCTCGGTGGCGAACCGGTCCCGCAGCGTGGTCGGGAAGTACGACGGCAGGCGGGAGGCGAACACCTCCTGATCGGGCAGATCGCCCGCCAGCAGATCCTCCTTGAGCGTGAGCTTGACGTGCGCCATCAGGGTCGCCAGCTCCGGCGAGGTCAGCCCGATCCCGGCCTCGGTGCGGCGGCGGATCTCCTTCTCCGAGGGCAGCGCCTCGAGCTCGCGGTTGAGGCCGCGCTCGTCGACGAAGTCCTTGATCATCCGGGCGTGCACCGACAGCATGCTGGCCGCGTTCGCGCGGCTCGTGCCCATCAGGTCGTTCTGACTCTCGTTGTCGGCCAACACGAGTCGGCCCACCTCGTCGGTCATCGACAGCAGCAGGTCGGTGCGGTCGGCGGCAGTGACCTTGCCCGCCGTCACCAGCGAGTCGATCAGGATTTTGATGTTCACCTCGTGATCGGAGCAGTCGACACCGGCCGAGTTGTCCAGCGCGTCGGTGTTGATGCGTCCGCCCACCAGATCGAACTCGATGCGGCCCAGCGACGTCACCCCGAGGTTGCCGCCCTCACCGATCACCTTGGCGCGCACCTGGTTTCCGTTGACCCGCACCGCGTCGTTGGCACGGTCTCCGACATCGGATTCGCTCTCGGCCTTGACGTAGGTGCCGATGCCGCCGTTGAACAGCAGATCGGCAGGCGCCTTGAGGATCGCCCGAATCAGGGCGGGCGGGGTCAGTTCGGTGACGTCGTCGTCGATGCCCAGCGCCTGGCGCGCCTCGGCGCTGACAGGAATGGACTTCTGCTCACGGCTGTAGACGCCGCCCCCGGCGCTGATCAGCGACGTGTCGTAGTCCTCCCAGCTGGAGCGGGGCAGGTCGAACAGCCGCTTGCGCTCCTGCCACGACCTCGCGGCATCCGGGTCGGGGTCGATGAAGATGTGCCGGTGGTCGAAGGCGGCCAGGAGGCGGATGTGCTGCGAGAGCAGCATGCCGTTGCCGAAGACGTCGCCGCTCATGTCGCCGACGCCGACGACGGTGAACTCCTCGCTCTGGGTGTCGATGCCCATCTCGCGGAAATGGCGCTTGACCGACTCCCATGCCCCCTTGGCGGTGATGCCCATCGCCTTGTGGTCGTAGCCCACCGAACCGCCGGAGGCGAAGGCGTCGCCGAGCCAGAAGCCGTAGGACTTGGCGACGTCGTTGGCGATGTCGGAAAACGTCGCGGTGCCCTTGTCCGCGGCGACGACCAGGTAGGCGTCGTCACCGTCGCGCCGCACCACCCCCTCCGGGGTGACGATGGCGCCGGTGGACTTGTCGACATTGTCGGTGAGGTCGAGCAGACCCGCGATGAACAGCCGGTAGCACGCCACGCCCTCTTCACGGGTGGCGTCGCGGTCCACCGCGGGATCGCCCGTCGGCGCCGGCGGCTTCTTGACCACGAAGCCGCCCTTCGCCCCGACGGGCACGATCACGGCGTTCTTGACCGCCTGCGCCTTGACCAGGCCCAGGATCTCGGTGCGGAAGTCCTCGCGACGGTCCGACCAGCGCAGCCCACCGCGCGCCACGAAGCCGAATCGCAGGTGAACGCCCTCGACCCGCGGTGAGTAGACGAAGATCTCGAATTTCGGCCGGGGCAACGGCAATTCGTCGATGAGTTCCGGATTGAGTTTGATCGACAGCACGTTCCGTGCGCGCGCCGAGTCCGGCCGGGTCACGAAGTAGTTGGTGCGCAGCGTCGCCTGGATCATCGACGCGAACGCCCGCAGCACCCGGTCCGTGTCGAGGCTGACCAGCGCGTCGATGTCGGCGGCCACCGCGGCGGCCGCGGCCTGTGCGTCGCGCCGGGTCGTCTCGCTGCGGTCGTCGGTGGTCCCGCCGGACGTGGGACAGAACAGAGCCTCGAACAGTTCGACCAGCGAGCGGGCCGTTCCGGTGTTGTCGTTGAGGACGTTGGCAATGTGGGTCTGGCTGTAGGAGAACCCCGCCTGCTTGAGGTACTTGGCGTACGCCCGCAGAACGGCGACCTGCTGCCACGTCAGCCCGGCGCGCAGCACGAGTTCGTTGAAGCGGTCGATCTCGGAATGGCCGTGCCAGATCGCGGTCACGGCGTCGGCGAAGCGCTGCGCGGTGGCTTCGCGCTCCGCGCCGGGCGGGGTGACAGGGATGCCGCGGTGCGGCGACACCTTGAACTGGTAGATCCACACCGGCAGGCCGTCGGGACGAGTCACGGTGAACGGCCGTTCCTCGAGCACCGTCACCCCCATCGACTGCAGCATCGGCAGCAGCCGGCTCAGCGACGCCGACTGGCCGCCGAGGTACCAGATGAGGTTGGAGATGCCGTCGACGGCGGTGCTCTCGGTGTCGTCGAGCACCAGCTTGACGGTGTTGTCCTCGAGCTCCTCGATGATCGCGATGTCGGTCAGCGCGTGCAGCGGGGTGACGGCCTGCTTGTAGACCTCCGGGAAGGCCGACGCGTAGTGCTCGGCGATGCCCTGCTCGATCGACCCCGTGCGGACCGCGCCGAGCATCCGGTCGGCCCATGTGCGGGCGGCCTCGGTGAGGAGGTCCTGGATGCGGGACTCGTTGGCGTCGGACACGTCGAGGTCCTGCGGACGGGAACCCTCCGGCAGCCGGACCGTGAAATGCACCAGCGCCCAAGGAGATTCGCTGACCCGGGCGGAGTAGTCGATGCTCAGCCCACCCAGCTCGCGGACCAGGATGTCCTGCATCTCCAGCCGCACCGCGGTGGTGTAGCGGTCACGGGGCAGGTACACCAGGCACGACACGAAGTGGGCCAGCGGGTCGGCCCGCATGAACAGCAGCGTGCGCCTGCGCGAGCCCAGATCGACGACGGCCATCGCCATGTCGAGCAGTGCGCGCGCGGTCAGCGCGAACAGCTCCGAGCGCGGGATGGTCTGGATGATGTCGAGCAGCAGCTGACCGGGATGGCTGGGATCGCGGTGGGCCATCGCCAGCGCGTCGTTGACCCGCCGGGAGATCAGCGGGATCTCCAGCACGTTGGCGTTCATCGCCGCCACGGTGAACATGCCGACGAAGCGGTGCTCGATGGCCGCGGAGTCATCGCCGTCGCCGGGCTGTTCACGGACCACGACGATGTGCGGGTAGGCGCCGTAGCGCAGGAAGCTCGGAATCGTGGCCTGCGCCAGCGCGAGGAGTTCGTCTTTGTTGGTCAGCTGTGGCAGCACGTCCTGCCGCAGCCGAAGCACGCCGAGCCGGCTGCCGGCGTCGACGGTGGCCTCACCGTCGCGCACCGGGCAGCGCTGGTAGCCCAGCAGCACGAAGTGCCCGTCGGCCAGCCAGCGCAGCAGCGCGGCGACGTCCTTGCGGTCGGGGCTGGGGAAGCGGCGGCCGGTGTCACTGTCGAGTTCGGCGGCCAGGCTGCGCAGCATCGCGGCCATGCTCTCGGAGTCGAGCGCCACCTGGCGCGCGTCGGCGAGCACCCGCGGCAGCAGCCGCTCGGCCTCGGCGAGCGCGCGCCGGTCGACCGAGCTGGACAGCTGCACGTGCACCCACGTCTCGTCGACGCCGTCGGAGAAGGTGGCCTGCGGCGACGGGACGATGTCGAGCAGCTCGCCGCCGGCACCCCGGCGCACCCGGAACGTCGGGTTCATGATCGCCTTGTAGGCCACGCCGACGCGGTGCAGCAGCACCGTCACCGAGTCCATCAGCATCGACGCGTTGTCGGTGACGACCTGCAGCGCCGGCCCGAACCCGCCCGGCTCGTCGGCGCCGTAGACGGCGACCAGCGTGGCGCCCGCGGCGCGCTGCCTGCCCAGTCGGTACTGCGCCTCGACGAGGGCCGGGCCCGCCGACGAGCCCTCCGCGGGCCGGCGCACCGGTCCGGTGACGGCACCCTCGGAACCGGGGGCGCCGCCGTGCGGGCCCCGGTAGGTCTCCAGATATGCGGGAAGCAGTCGGTCGACCACCTCCGGGGTGACGTCCTGCTCGGTGCCGCCGATGGCACCGGGATTCAACGACATGTGCCGCTCCTACACTCACACACTGCGCACCGGCCGCCGTTGGCTGCGACCGGCCGTACGGGGCGGCCGGTCACTTGGTCCGCACGACGAGACTAGTCCCGCGTGAGCTTGCGGTGGGTCACCCTGTGCGGACGGGCCGCATCGGCACCGAGTCGCTCGATCTTGTTCTCCTCGTAGCCACCGAAGTTGCCCTCGAACCAGAACCATTTGGCCTCGTTGTCGCTGTCGCCTTCCCAGGCCAGGATGTGGGTGCAGGTGCGGTCGAGAAACCAGCGGTCGTGGGAGATGACCACGGCGCAGCCCGGGAACTGTTGCAGCGCGTTCTCCAGCGAGCTCAAGGTCTCGACGTCGAGGTCGTTGGTGGGCTCGTCGAGCAGCAGCAGGTTTCCGCCCTCTTTGAGGGTGAGCGCCAGGTTCAGCCGGTTGCGCTCACCGCCGGACAGGACGCCGGCGGGCTTCTGTTGATCCGGACCCTTGAACCCGAACGCCGACACGTACGCGCGGGAGGGGATCTCGTTCTGCCCGACCTCGATGTAGTCCAGCCCGTCGGAGACGACCTCCCACACGGTCTTCTTCGGGTCGATGCCCGAGCGGCTCTGGTCCACATAGCTCAACTTGACCGTCTCGCCGATCTTGACGGTGCCGCTGTCGGGTTGCTCGAGGCCCACGATCGTCTTGAACAGCGTGGTCTTGCCGACACCGTTGGGGCCGATGACGCCGACGATGCCGTTGCGGGGCAGCGTGAACGACAGGTCCTTGATCAGCTGCCTGCCGTCGAAACCCTTGTCGAGGTGCTCGACCTCGACCACGACGCTGCCCAGGCGCGGGCCGGTCGGGATCTGAATCTCCTCGAAATCGAGCTTGCGGGTCTTCTCCGCCTCGGCGACCATCTCCTCGTAGCGGCCGAGCCGGGCCTTGTTCTTGGCCTGACGCGCCTTGGCGCCGGAGCGCACCCATTCGAGTTCGTCTTTGAGCCGCTTCTGCAGCTTGGCGTCCTTGCGCCCCTGCACGGCGATGCGCTCGGCCTTCTTCTCCAGGTAGGTGGAGTAGTTGCCCTCGTAGGGGTAGGCGCGGCCGCGATCGAGTTCGAGGATCCACTCGGCGACGTTGTCGAGGAAGTAGCGGTCGTGGGTGACGGCCAGGATCGCGCCCGCGTACTCGGCGAGGTGCTGTTCGAGCCAGAGCACGCTCTCGGCGTCGAGGTGGTTGGTCGGCTCGTCGAGCAGCAGCAGGTCCGGCTTGGACAGCAGCAGCTTGCACAGCGCCACGCGGCGCTTCTCGCCACCGGACAGGTGCGTGACGGGCTCGTCGGCGGGCGGGCAGCGCAGCGCGTCCATCGCCTGCTCGAGCTGGCTGTCGATGTCCCAGGCGTCGGCGGCGTCGAGCTCCTCCTGCAGGACGCCCATCTCCTCCATGAGCTCGTCGGAGTAGTCCGTCGCCATCAGCTCGGCGACCTCGTTGTACCGGTTGAGCTTGGCCTTGATCGGCACGCCTTCTTCGACGTTCTCGCGGACGGTCTTCGTCTCGTCGAGCTGGGGCTCCTGCATCAGGATGCCCACGGTGGCGCCGGGCGCCAGGAACGCGTCGCCGTTGTTGGGCTGGTCCAAACCGGCCATGATCCGCAAGACGCTCGACTTGCCGGCCCCGTTGGGACCGACGACGCCGATCTTCGCGCCCGGAAGGAAGTTCAGGGTGACGTCGTCAAGGATGACCTTGTCGCCGTGCGCCTTGCGGACCTTCCGCATCGTGTAGATGAATTCGGCCATTGCCTTCGATGTCGCCTTTCTCCGGTCTTCGCGATCTGCGATAGTCCGGAGCCCATCCTAGGCGTGGCCGCACCGGCGCTGCCCGGCGCTACGCGGACAGCGGTAACCCGGCGTCCTCGGCCGCCGTCTCCTGCTCGTCGGGCGCGTCCTCGGCGCGAGACGACGCCCCGTCGGCGGTGTCGGCGGTCGCGTCCTCGGCGGCCCGTTCGGGATGCCTGCGCTTGTCGATGCGGGCGATGCACCGCGCCAGGTCCGGCCCCACCGAGGTGGCCCGGATCTCGAGCGAGGACCGGCGGTTGCCGTCCTTGTCCTCGTACTCGCTGGTGTAGACGGTGCCGACGACGATCACCGCGTCGCCCTTCCCGAGGCCCGCACCGACGCCGGTGACCAGGCGCCCCCAGCAGTTGACCGTCGCGTACAGCGAGTTGCCGGGCTCCCAGTTCCCGTCGGCGGTGCGCCGGCGCGAGTTGCTCGCGACGCGGAACTTGAACAGCTCCTGGTCGCCGACCCAGCGGCGTTCCGGCGCGGTGACGATGGTGCCGACGACGGTGATGGGGGTCTCGAACATGGCGGTTCCTCTTCTCTCTGGCTGCGACGCGGACACGGTGCCCGGGCCGTCGATGACCATTGAGCGCCGCGGCGCCGACACCGCGACCACCGCAGCGACCGTCGGGCGCCGAGGCTGGGGATAAAACGCGCATTGGGGATGCCGGGCGCCTAAGAACGCCGCGATCGCGGCTGGCGTGCCGGTTCAGCTGTCGGCGCGGTCGCGCCGGGCCAGTTCGGCCAGCATCGCGTTGTAGGCCGCCAGGTCGGCGTCGTCGTCGCGGTCGGCGGCGCGGTCGAGCCGGCGCGCGGTCCGGTCGTCGCTGCGGCGCCACTGCACGAACAGCGCGATGAGGACCACCACGAGCGGCACCTCACCGGCGGCCCACGCGATCGCCCCGCCGAGGCGTTGGTCGCCGAGCAGGTCGGTGTGCCAGGGCAGGGCCAGCGACCGGTAGAAGTCGCCGCCGATCGCGGTGTTGGTGCCCATCAGCACGACCCCGAAGAACGCGTGCAGCGGCAGCGATGCGAACACCATGCCGAGCTTGGCGATCGGCGGCAGCGGGCGCGGTGTCGGATCGATGCCGATCACCACCCAGTAGAAGAGGTAGCCGCTGAGCAGGAAGTGCAGATTCATCGCCAGGTGCGCGGCGTGACTGCCGACCACGGCATCGAAGATGCCGCCGAAGTACAGGCCGTAGAACCCGACGATGAACAGTGCGGTCGCCACGAACGGGTTGGTCAGCACCCGGGAGAACCGCGAATGCAGGGCTGCGAGAAGCCACTCCCGCGGACCGGGCGGCTCGTTGCGCCCGGCCGTCGGCAACGCGCGCAGCGCCAGCGTCATCGGCGCGCCGAGCACCAGCAGGATCGGCGCGAGCATCGACAGCAGCATGTGGGCGATCATGTGCATGCTGAACATCGCCGGCATGTACCGGCCGATCCCCGACGACGTGGCCAGCAGCAGCACCAGACAGCCGAGCAGCCACGCCACCACGCGACCGACCGGCCAGGCGTCGCCGCGGCGGCGCAGCCGGCGCACCGCCGCGAGGTACACCACCGCCGCCACCAGCGCAGCGGTACCGAACATCAGGTCGAATCGCCAGTCGAACAGCAACCGCGCCGCCGTCGGGGGCCCGGCCAGGTCGTAGCCGATCTCGACGGCGGGGATCGACAGGTCCACGCTGCGCGGAGGCGGCGGCGGGGTGCGGCCCAGCGCAACCGCGATGCCGAACGTGAGCCCGAAAACGACGGCTTCGACCAGCGCCAACCGGATCAGCGCCGCCCGGGCGCCCGGGTTCTCCGCCAGCGCGGCCACCCCGCTGCGGCGCTGCCGCCAACCCAGGAACCCCAGGGTCACCAGCGCGACGATCTTGGCCAGCACCAGCCAGCCGTACCGGGTCTGCATCAGGTCCTCGGGCCGCAGACGCACCAGTGCGTTGATGACGCCGCTGATCGCCATCGCCACGAAACACCACAGCGCCACCGCCGAGAAGCGGCGCGCCGCCAAATATGCATGGTCGCCACTGCGCAGCGCGTGCGCGAGCAGCGCGAGCAGTCCCCCGGCCCACACCGCTCCCGCGATCAGGTGCACGAGGAGGCTGTTGGTCGCGACGTCGTGCGCACCGCCCGACGACGAGTGCCCCGTCAGCGCGAGCGGCAGCAGCGTCGCCAGCGCGCCCCCGAACAGCACCGGCGTCCACGACCAGCGCAGCACGGGGATGCTGACCACGGTCACCACCGCCGCGAACAGCGCGGTCCACCGCCAGGCGCCCGCGATGTCGATGAGATCGGCGACCGACCAGATGGCACCGGGACTCAGCCGCGACGACAGGGGCTGCCCACTGATGTCGGAGACCGTGAGCGGCACCATCAGCACCGCGCAGACCGTCCAGATCCCGGCCGCCGCCGTCCCCGTCCGCAGCGCCCGGTACCCGGCGACGTCGAGGACCCCGTTGGCCTGCGGCGGCACCATGAACGCCGCGAACAGGAACGAGCCGGCGGCGATCACCGCGGCGAGCTCGCCGGCCGCCTTGACGAACGGCAGCCCGTAGGTGGTGACCGGTCCGGGGTCGGGCAATCCGGTCGCGGTCAGCGATTCGGCGAGCGACAGCGCGGACAGCGCGGCCGCGGTCAACCCCGCCAGCACGGCGACGCCGTAGAGCAGTGGCCACACCGATGCCTTGCGCACGCCGACGTCGGCGGGTCGGCCGGTGAGAGTCATCCCTCCAGCGTATGACCTCGGCGGGCGGAGCTCCTCAGACCGTCGGGTTGCGCAGCTCGCGACGGCTGCGCTCGCGGGCGACGAACTGCCGCCGCGCCGTCCGGTCGACGGTGTTCATGTCGGCCAGGATGCCGCGGAGCTCGCCGCGGAACTCTTTGCGCCGGTCCTCGAGGTCGGCGGCCGGTTCGAGCAGATGCTGGTCGGCGGCGACCTGCCGCGCGGTGGTGAACAGCAGCGCCGACACCGACTCGTTGCTCTGCACCCGGCCCTGCGCAACGTACTGGCGGCCGAGCCCCAGCGCCTTGGCCGTCAGGTCCTTCTCGGAGATGTCGGCGGGAGCGTCGAGCAGGGCGTCGGCGACGATCTGATAGGCCTCGAAGAACGGGCGCAGCAGCGGGCCGGCGATCGTCGGCCGCTTGGCGCGCAGCAGCGCGTCGAGGCGGTCACCGCCGGCGGCGACGTCACTTTCCCAGTCCTCGTGCCAGGACATCTCCTCGGCGACGTGCTCACGGAAGCCGGCCGAGTCGGCGAAGTAGAACTCGAACTTGAGCAGATCCCGCAGTCGCATCACCTGACTCCAGAACGCCTCCACCCGATCGCTGTCGGTGCGGGCCGCGTAGGCCAGGGCGAGCTCGACGAGCGAGGTCTCGAGGAACGCGTCGATCAGCGAGTTGCGGTAGAACGCCGCCTCGAGCTCGTCCTGCGGCGCGATATACCAGACGGTCTCGCGACCACCATCGACACGGGTGACGGGGTGTCCCCCCGACAGCGCGTCCAGCGCGGCGCGCACGCCGTCGGGAGTGCGTAACCGCAACGCGCTGTTGGTCATCGGGGTCTGCTTGCGCTCGAGGTAGTCGAGCGAGTCCTGCAGCGTGTGGTGCAACTGGTCCAGCGTCAGCGCGACGCCGCGGGTGGACAGCAGCAGCGCCGAGACGAGCGCGGTCGCGTTGACCGGGGTCACCTGCACGATGCGCCACGCCACCTCGAACGCCATCTTCTGCAACGCGAGACGTTTGGCGGCCTCGTCGGTCGTCATCGCGCCGTGCGGCTCGCCCAGGTACTCCCGCATCGACACCGCCTGCGGGAAGCGGACGTAGATCTTGCCGTAGTTGCGTTCGCCCTGCGCCCGAATGTAATTCACCAGCCAGGACAACCCCTCCGGGGTCTTCTCCCCGCCACGGGCGTACGAGGCGTACTCGGCGGTCTCGTGCAGCTGATCGAAGCTGATCGACACGGGCTGCAGCAGGATGTCGTCGCTGCGGCCGTCGAGGTAGGCGTCGGCGACGTAGGCGAGCAGACCGAGCTTGGGCGGCAACATCTTCCCGGTGCGCGACCGGGTGCCCTCGATCGCCCAGGCGAGGTTGAACCGCTTCTCGACGATGTAGCCGACGAACTGACGGAGCACGTACTTGTACAGCGGGTCGTCGAGTTTACGGCGCAGGAAGATCACGCCGGAGCGGCGCATCAGCGGGCCCATCGCGCCGAACGACAGATTGATTCCCGCGAAGGTGTGCACCGGCGGGAGCCGGTTCTCCTGCATGGCGACCGGCACGATCGCGCCGTCGAGATAGGACCGGTGGGAGAACAGCAGCACGGCCGGGTGGGCTTCCAGCGCGTGACGCATCGCCTCGACCTCGGTGCGGTCGTAGTCGATGTTGGGGTCGAAGCCGCGGCTGAAGATCGCCCGGCCGAGCGACGGGATCAGATCGACCGAGAAACGGCTCCAGCCGGTGCCGAGTTCGTCGAGCATCTCACCGGCCTGCTCGACGGTGGCGCCGGGGATCTTCTCCAGACCCTCCCGGAACCGGGCCGAGGACAGCACCTCCGGTTTGATCAGCCGCGGCGACTTGTATTCCGGGCCGAGCAGTCGCAGCTCCACCCGCTCGATCGCCAGGATGGCCCGGCGCAGCACGAATCGGGCGAATTCCCTCGGGTTTTCGGCCGTGGTGTTGTCGCTCCAGTACTGCCGCAGCTCGGACACCTTCGCCGGTTCGCCGGCGACGACCCGGGCGCGCGAGGGGTCGCGCTTGAGGATGCTGTGCTGCAGGATCTTCGGCGGGCAGTAGGTGTCACGTCCCGAGATGAGCGCGACCACCTTCGAGCGCGTCGGCAGGCCGCCGGGCACCCAGAACACGCGCACCGGGACGATGGAGCGGTCGTCGTCGGCATCGAGCATCTCCACCAGCTGAGCCAGCACCCCCGGCGGTGGGTCATCGTCGGCCGGCAGCTTCAGCACCTCGATCTTCGAGTCCGGGTGTTCGTCCCGCTGCCGGTGCAGCCAGTCGCTGAGCAACTCCTCCTCGGCCGGTGAAGACACCGAGGCCAGCACGAGGGTGTCGTCGACCGCGGTGAACGCGGTGATGTCGTCGGCGCGGACCTTCATGGCCGGCCCTTCGCGGGCGCCTTCTTGGCGGTCTTGGCCGGAGCCTTCTGGGCGGCCGTCTTCTTGGCGGCCGTCTTCGTGGCGGTGGCCTTCTTGGCGGCCTTCTTCGCCGGTGCCTTCTTCGCGGCGGGGGCCTTGGCCTTCTTACGGGTGTAGAGGTCGGGCACCGGCAGGGTGTCGTGCGGCCAGTCCTTCAGCGTGTCGAGATAGAGCTGCCGGACCTCGGCGATGCGCTCGGTGAGGTTGTCGTGAGTCCAGTCGTCGACCGGAATCGGGGGAAAGACAATGACATCCACGGTCCCGGGATTGAACGTGCTGGAGTCGCGTGCCGCGATCACCTCGGCGTTGCGGATCACGATCGGCACGATGGGGATGCCCACCGACATCGCGATCCGGAAGGGACCCTTCTTGAACTCGCCGACCTCGGTGGTGTCCAGCCGGGTGCCCTCGGGGGCGATCAGGATCGACAGGCCCTTGCGCGCCAACTCCTCGACCTTCTTGAGTCCCTCGACGGCTTTGCGCGGATCGTCACGGTCGATGAAGGCGGCGTCCATGATTTTGCCCATCGTGCCGACGATGGGGTCGTTCTCGAGTTCCTTCTTGCCGACCGAGGTGAAGTTGTCACTGACGAGCCGTCCGGCGATCAGCGGGTCGGCCTGATTGCGGTGGTTGAAGATGAACACCGCGGGGCGCTGCGCGGTCAGATTCTCCTCGCCGAGCACCTGCAGGTTGATCCCGACGGTGTTGAGCAGCGTCCGGCCGAACATCGACGTGAAGAAGTTCACGCCGCTGCGCCGATTACGCGTGAGGAGCCCGACCCCCAGCGCCCCCCACGCCACCGGCACCATCGTCGCGATGCCGGCCGCGGTGCGCAGCTGCGACACCGGGCTCGCCCCGCTGCGGCTGCTGAACCGCAGGATCGGCCACCCGCGTTTGGCGGCGACGGCGGCCATCTTGCCCTCGGGATTGGTCGGGCGCGGATTGCCGACGAGGTACATCAGCGCGACGTCCTCGTCGCCGTCGGCGTAGAAGTAGCTCTGGGACAGGTCGACCCCGTTGGCCGTCGCGAATTCCTGCACCGCACGTGCCTTGCCGGGCCCCCAGATGATCGGCCGCTGCACCTCGCCGGTGATCAGCCCGTTTTCGTCGGTCTCGAACTTGTTGCTCAGGACGTTGTCGATTCCCAGGAAGCGGGCGACGGGTTCGACCTGCACGGTCAGCGCGGAGGAACTGAGGACGACGGTGTGCCCGCGCGCCATGTGCGCGCGCACCAGTTGGCGCATCTCCGGATAGACGCGACCGACGATCTTCTGCACGAACAACCGCTCGGCGAGTTCGTCGATGTCGTCGACCGAGTTACCGCGCAGCATCCGGGCGCCCTTGCCGATGAGGTCCTCGAACTCCGAGCGGCCCAGCTGATGGTTGAGTCCGGCTTGGACCATGCCGATGAACTCACCCACCGACATCTGGCGCCGCCGCAGCCGGTCCTGGGTCATCACCACACCGGTGAACCCGGCGACGAGCGTGCCGTCGAGGTCGAAGAACGCCCCGACCTGAGGCCCCTCCGGACTGGCCTCGATCTCGGCGACCGAACCGGGAAGACGCATCTGAGGGCTACCGGGCGTATTCGGTGTCACGGTGCGGCACTTCCGTTCGTCGAGGTGGCGGGGGACTTCGGGGTGGCAGACGACGGGGAGGTCGCGCTGAACGAGGGCGACTCATCGGTGAACGTGGCCGGCGAGGCCCGGCCGTCACCGCCGAGGGCGAGGACCTCGTCGAAACCCGCGAGCAGACAACGGGACAGCAGCGCCGGATCGGTGAAGGCGGCCCGGTCGTAGCGGGTGGTGATGGTGCAGTAGCCGGACCGGGAGATCAGCACGACCATCATCGCGACGCCGGGCAGCGGCCCGAGCCCGTACTGCCGCAACACCTTCGCGCCGGCGATGAACGTGTCGCCGGCGTACACGGGCACGTTGCTGGCCTGCACGTCGGAGTTGACGATCGAGCCGGCCATGGTCTCCAGCACGCTGTCGGGCAGCAGGGTGACGACGGGGGCGATGGCGCCGACCATGTCGAGGGCACGCTCGTCGCGCTTGCGCGTCATCTGCGTCCTGATGTTGCGGATGCGCACGGCCGGGTCGCTCAGACCGATCGGAGCGGCCAGGTTCACGCCCGCGAACCGGTTGCCGCCCGCCGGGTCCGCCTCCGAGCGCAGGTTCACCGGGACCGCCATCGGCAACGTGTCCACCGGAACACCCTTGGCCTGGTGATAGAGGCGCAGCGCCCCGCACAACCCCGCGAGGTACGCGTCGTTGATCGAGCCACCGGCGGCCTTGGCCGCACGGTGTAGCGCGCCGAACTCGATGTCGATGGCCTCGCTGCGACTCGACAGGCTGCGCCGGCGCAGCAGCGGCGAGGGCGGGGCGACCGGACCGATGACCCGGGCGCCCGACATCGCGTAGTCGATGACGCTGCCCAGTCGGGAGACGGGATCGCGCACCACGTGCCCGACCGCCTGCGCGGCGCCGAACAGTGCGTCGCGCACACCGCCGGCGATGGTGCCCGGCAGGCGGTTGATCCCTTGCCGCATCAGGTCATTGGGCGACAGATCGGCGGGGATGGGTAAGGGGGCGGCGTCCTGCGGAGGGGGGTCGCGTTCGAGGTCGTACAGGTTGGCGAACATCTCGACGCCGCCGACACCGTCGGTGACGGCGTGGCTGAGATGGACCATCAGCGCGGCCTGCCCGTCGTGCACGCCCTCGATGAGCGTGGCGGTCCACAGTGGACGGGAGATGTCCAGCGGAGACTGGGCGGCCACCTCGGCCAGGTCCATCACCTGGCGCAGGGTGCCCGGTTGCGGAACGCGGACGCGGCGCAGATGGAAGTCGAGGTTGAAGTCCGGGTCGACGACCCAGCGCGGGGCGGCCGTCGGCAGCGTGGGGGTGACGACCTTCTGCCGCAGCCGCAGCACTTTGCGGGAGGCGTTGTCGAAGCGGGCGCGGAAGACGTTCCAGTCGGGGGTGGTGTCGAGCAGTTCGACGGTGAGGATGCCGGAGCGGGTGCGCGGGTTGGCCTCGCCGCGGTGCAGGATCTGGTCGAGCGGGCTGAGTTCCTCCGGAAGTCCCGCCGCGTCTACGTCCGGCGCATTGCTCATGGGCACCACGCTAGTCGGCCGCCTCCGGACGCGGAGCGGCTTTACGGCCTGCGCGCGATACACTCCTCGGGCGTTGCCTCCGTAGCTCAGTGGATAGAGCAACCGCCTTCTAAGCGGTTGGCCGCAGGTTCGATCCCTGCCGGGGGCGCTCTTCTCTCAGAACGCCGCGAGTGTGCAGTTATTGACGGTCGCACTCGCGATTCGCGTCAACAACTGCACACTCGGCGGCCTTTGCGCGTCAGACCGCGACGGGGTTGAACACCGCCAGCAGGGAACCCTTCGACGTCGTCGGCAGCGTCACCTCCACGCTCTTGATGTTGACGAAGCCGAACTGCGTCAGGTTCAGGAACGGGGTTGCGGTGGTGAAGATCTGCAGACTCAGGTCGCTGTCCGGGGTCATCGTGTAGGCGATGTCCTCGAGGTCGATCTCGACCTGCTGGTCCCGGCCGTTGAGGGTGACCGGTACCGGCGAGACGATGTTGCCGACCACCAGTCCCGTCTTGTTGTCCACGACCTGGGCGTAGATGTGCCGGCTGGTGCCCAGACCGCTGTAGTCGATCACCACGTGCGGCGCGCCCACGACGTTGGCCGCACCCGACGGATTGGTCAGATCGATGGTGACCGCATTCGTCGCGACGGATCCGTTGCCGTACGAGTAGGGCGCCGGAGCGATGGGGCCCGGGCCGGAACCGCCGACGATCGGGATGATCGGCAGCGTCTTGCCGGTGTTCCATTCCGTCGTGGGGACCTTGCTGATCGCGTCGTAGAACGTGTCGTCGGTCGGGCGCACCGTCGACGCCCACCGAGTGCCGGTCTGATCGCTCCACTCGAAGACCTTGTCGTCGGCGGGAATGAGGTCCTTGACGTAGGTCTGCATCCACTTGACCGTCTCGGTCAGCGTCCAGACGCTGTCGGCGGTGCCGTTGCCTTGGCCCGGCAGACAGGTGCCGTGGCCGCCGCAGAACCAGATCAGCTTCACGTTCGGGTTGTCCTCGAGATAGCCCAGGTTGACGAGCGACTGGTGCAGCGGGAACAGCACGTCGACGGTGCCCTGGAAGATCAGGGTAGGCACGGAGATCCCGCGCACCGTCTCCCCCGGGCCGCTGTTCTGCAGCAGCTGGATCTGGGCCGGCGTCAGGATCCCCAGCGTCGCACCGGTCAGGATGCCGCCGTAGATCTGCGGGTTGATCCTGGCCCGCGTCTCCACGAGGCCGAGCAGCAGAATCGCCGAGTAGGTGGTCCGGAACGCATTGTGCGGATACAGCGAGTCCGGCAACGTGTTCCAGGACCACCCGGGCGCGATCGCGTCCACCCGGTTGTCCCCCGCGGCGGTCACCCACTGGATGCCACCGCCGTAGGAGACGCCGACCATCCCCATCCTGGGATCGTTCGCCTTGTCGAGTTCGACGCCGTTCTGGGTGGCCACCCAGCTGATGAGTTGCTGGACGTCCTGGCCCTCGTACTGGGGGCTGTCGAGTTGCAGCAACCCGCCCGAGGCGAATTCACCGCGCGGATCCCAGGTCACCACGTTGTAGCCGAGGGCCCGGAAATTCTTGACGAACGGGTCGTTGGGGTCGGTGGCACCCGGCTGCGCCAGGCCTGGCCCGTTGAAGATCGTCTCGTAGCCGGGGTTGGCGTCGTCACCGACGGGCAGCGCCGGGAAGAAGTTCGTGCTGATCTTGACGCCGTCCCACGACGTCACGAACGTCGTGTAGGCGACCGGGGTGTCCGCCACCCCGCGCAACGCGTCGATGTCCACCTCGATGTTCTGCAGCTCGGCGGTGCCGATCAGACCGGAGAGGACGCCCGCCTGCTGCAGGGCCTGAACGATCGGCGTGATCAGGCTCGCCCCGATGATCGGCAGGCCGGTGATGGCGTCGGTGAACTTGGTGTTCTGCGCGACGAGCACCGAGAAGGTCTCGGTCCCCGACGGCCCGTTGGTGGTCTTCTCGTCGGCGAAGGGCAGGAAGCGGAAGGCGCCGGTCGTGGCGTCCAGGGTCAGCTTGCCGCCCTTGCTCGGGCCGTCCTTCAGCGTGTAGACCGATCCGTCCGGCGTGGTGCAGGTGAGACCGACGGTGCACCCGACGATCACCCCCTGCGAGGTCGTGACGAAGGACTGGGCCACCAACGCGTCCACCTGCGCCGACTCGCGGCGCGCGCCGGCCAGCAGGACGAGGTCGGACAGTGAGCCGCCGATCGGCGTGGTGTTGTTGGACGAGCCGGGGTCGAGCACCCGGTTCAGTGCGGCGAGCAGGCCACCCACGACGGTCGTCCGCGGCGTGGCGGGCGGGGTGACCTCGGTGTCGTCGGCGGTCAGTGCGCCCGGCGGAGTCCACAGTGACGTGACGGTCGTGCGTGCCGGCTCAGCCTCCCGGGCGTCGCGCGCCTCCCGGCCGGCGAGCACCCGCGGGTTCTTCAGCCAGGCGAGCCCTCGCGCCTTGTCGACCGACGGGGCGTCATCGGCGGCGTCCGCGGCCTCGCTGGACGCTGAATCCTGCTGCGCCGGAGTGGATTCCTGCTCATCGGCGGCGTCGCGGTGCTTCCGACGCTCGCCCGGCCGGGTGGCGGGAGCGTCGGCGTCCTCGGCGTCAGCGGCGGCCTCGGCGCGCTTCTGACGCTCCTCGGCGACCCGGTCGACGATGCCCTTGACGGTGTCCGCGAGCGATGTGCGCTCGGTACTGCGGTGCTTGCCGAACGGCTGCCTGTCGAGCGTCACCGTGTCGTCGCGCGTCGACGGACCCGGCGATCCGGCGTCGACCGACGACGGCGTCGACGTATCGGTGTCGTCGGCGTAGGCCACACCTTGGCCCGTGAGGATCGCGGTGCCGACCCCCAGGGCAATCGCCAACCCGCCGACCCGACCGACATAACTTGCAGCACTCATGACCACGACCCCTCTCAGCAACACCCGAAACGGGGCAGACACTACGCCGAGACCGTGATGATCAACGGCGATTCGGGCAATCGTTTTTGTGACGGCGTCAATTGTCCGAGCCTGCCACTTGGCCGCCTGATGAGACGCTCGGCCGCAACGTCATTGGACCCCTCGGGAACCGCATCGGCGCCGGGTTACGCGCGCAGTGAACGCCCCTCGCTCGGGCGGCGGTTCCATGGCAGCGTCGACCGGGTGGCTGTGATCAAGACATCGCTCCGGCACGACATCGACGGAGCCTCGTTCGACGCGGTGCTCGTGCACGACGACACCCACGCGCCCGCGCAGACCGTTCTCGTCGTACACGGGATGGAGGGGCGCAGCGATCTGCAGGTGGACTTCGCCGCCAGGCTGACCCAGTGGGGCTACCAGGCCGTCGCCGTCGATCTGTTCGGCGAGGAGGTCACCCGCGGCGGCATGGACGCCACCGGCGCCGAGATGGCCCGCTTCGCCGAGGACCGGAATGCGCTGGCGCAGCGATTGGCGACGGTGTTCACCGCCGTGACCTCGGTGCCGCAGGTCGCCGGGACGCAGCTGGCCGCGATCGGATTCTGCTTCGGCGGACTGTGCGTGCTCGACCTGGCTCGGGCGGGCCATCCCCTCGCTGGCGTGGCGAGCTTCCACGGCCTGCTGACCGCGCACCCGACGCTCGGGGAGCGCGACGTGCACGCGCGGGTGCTGGTGCTGCACGGTTGGGACGATCCGTTCGCCCCGCCGCAGGACGTGGTGGCGCTCGGACGGGAGTTCTCCAGCCGCGGGATCGACTGGCAACTGCACGCCTACGGCGACACCATGCACGCGTTCATGGCGCCGTGGGCCGACGACCGTGAGCGCGGCATCCTCTACAGCGAAACCGCGTCGCGCAGGGCCTGGACCGCCCTCGGCCACTTCCTGCAGGAGTGCTTCGGCACCGGCGGGCCAGCACACTGACGCGGCGTTGCCACGAACGCACCGCGCCGCGCTACTGTGCAGGGAACGTGACGGGGAGGGCATGTTGGCAAAGGGCACATTTCGTGGGGCGGCCGTGGGCATCACAGCCGTGGGAATCGCAGCGGCCGTCGGGGGTGTCGCCGCCACCCAACCGGCGTCGATCGCGGCACTGTCGGTCGACCTCACCGCGCTGATCGTGGTCGGCAGTTCCACGCATCCGGACGGCACGGGCAACGAGGACTTCTTCGGTGGCCTCTTCAACCAGGCCCCGTACAACCCGGGCGGTCAGCCGGGGCCGGACCTGATCCCGGTCGATTTCCGCGGCGGTCCGGCCGCGATCGGGCAAGCGCTGCAGGCGAACTCGGGTGAGGACAACGCGGTATTGGCCTCGGGCTGGGGGGCGGCCAACGCGAGCCTGGCGCTCTCGGCGTTCGACCGGCGCGACGACCCGGCGCTGCCGAAGACCGTCTTCGTCCTCGACAACAACGTCTCCCGGCCCGACGGGGGTTTCGGCACCCGATACCCGCTTTTCGCGCTCATCGGGGTCAATCCATTCCCGACACCCACGGACACCGCGGCCGCCGCGGTGATCGACATCGCCTATCAGTACAACTACAACTCGAACGCCCCCGCCGACCTGTTCAACGTCGTGGCCCACGTCAACTCGCTGGTGGCCTATCTCTACGGGTACCGGGACCAGTCCGAGATCGCACTGCCTGTCGGCGTCGACGGCACGCCGTCGGTCTCGTGCGGCAGCGCCAACAGCTGCGCCGTCCTCGCCAGCGGCCAGGTGCAGCCGTGTCAGGACGCGCGGTGCCAGCCGCCGGTCGAGGACCGCGTCGCCGCCTACGTGACGACGCGGGGGCAGACCACCTATGTCACCTACACCACCGACGAACTGCCGCTGGCGCGGCTGATCCGCGACGTGGTGCCGTTCGGGAGCACCATCGCCGATCTCACCGAACCGATGCTGAAGCTCATCGTCGACTCGGCCTACTACGACGGCAATCCCATTCCGGCGGACCCGAGCCGCTACCGACCAGCCCGGCTGATGCCGTCGATCGGTGAGTTGCTGGACACGGCCGCCCACATGCCGGGCGCCCTGCGCGAGGGCATCGAGGCGGTGTCGCAGCACACCGCGGCGCCCCGGCGGACCGTCGAGCCGAGAGACGCCGCGGACGCCGAACCCGACCAGCGCCCCGAGGAATCCGCCGACGCCGCAGAGGAGAAGGGTGCCGGCGCCGAGGACGACGCCGCAGGCGAGACGGGTGCCGACCGCACCGCCGATCGGCCCAGCAGGCGGGTCAAACATGCTCTGCGCGAAGATGATTCGTTGCACCGTCAGGAAGACGCCGTCACCACCGACGACAGCAGGCGCACCGACGCCGACACGACCGGCCCCCGGGACAGCGGCGCGACGGCCGCAGACCCGTCACCCACGCCGTGACGATCAGGAGTTCTGGGTGATCCACTTCGCGGTGTAGCGCAGGATCACCGAGAACTGCGGCACCATCAGCCTGCCGATCATCCCCTCGATCTTGCCGCCCACCAGGGGCACCTTGAAGTCCACAGTCGCCGTGCAGGACAGCCGCGCGCCCGGATCGGCCGGCGTCAGCAGCGCGATCCCCCGCCCGGATCCCGGCGCACCGTGGGTGACGACGCCGACCTCCCCGCGTACGGACCCGTCAGCCTGTGGCGCCCACGTCTCCTCCTGGACCACCTGCCAGTTCCGCGGGAAGAACTTCGCCAGCGCCTTGGGCAGTCCCTCCGGGTGCAGATCGTGGAACAGGGTCACCGCCACCGAGCCGTCCGGATCGACGTCGAGCGATTTCAGCTTGCCCATGCCCCCGAACGTCTTCATCCGGGCGCGCCAGTAGTCCTCCTGCGAGAAGGCCCAGTGGATTCGGTCGACATCGACCGGTGAATCGATCGCGAAGTCGATGGTGCGCGTCATGGCCGGCTCCGTCCGGAAAATTTGCTCACCGTACCCCCGCATGGTCCGCTCGTGCCGGCGCGACAGCGCGCCGCGACAAAACGGTACTCCAAAACCGGGATTCCTGACATCGCCGTCAAAAACGGATTACCCTCGCTGCATCACAAGGGCACGTCTGCGCTGAATGACGCCCGATATCGGGAGAGCCGGGCAGGTGCGAGCCAGACTCGTTCCGTCGCAGCGGAAGCGTCACCGCAGAGACGCCGCCCGACGGTGAAGAAAGGCGCGGGGGTGGATGCAGGAGCCCAGGATTGCGGGGTAGCTGAGGCTGCACCGGCGTGCAGCGTTTCGGAGAGTCGACCGGCCCTCCGATGATCACCCGGGCAGCGGAGCGGGAGGCGGTGCCGGCCGCCCGCGCCGGCGGGGTCTTCGGCCGGGTCGGCGATGTCGTCGTGCGGTGGCCGTGGATCGTCATCGCCGTCTGGATCGGTCTGGCGGTGGTACTGCCTCCGCTGTTCCCCACCCTGGTGGAGGCGACCCAGAAGCAACCGGTCTCCCCGCTGCCCTCCGACGCACCGTCGATCGTCGCGACCCAGCAGATGGGTGCGGCCTTCGACGAATCCGGTTCCGAGAACGTCCTTCTGGTGCTGCTGACCGACGAGCGCGGCCTCGGCAAGGCCGACGAGCAGGTCTACGCCACGCTCGTCGACCGGCTGCGCCGGGACACCGAGCACGTCGTGATGCTCGAAGACTTCGTCACCACGCCGGCGCTGCGCCAGGGACTCAGCAGCGAGGACGGCAAGGCCTGGCTGATGCCCGTCGGGTTGGCCGGCGAGCTGGGGTCACCGGAGTCCTACGAGTCGTACACGCGCGTGGCCGCGATGGTCAGGCACACCGTCGACGGGACGACGCTGACCGCGAATCTCACCGGTCCGGCGGCCACGTTCGCCGACTCGCTCGACGTCGGGACCCGCGATCAGGTGAAGATCGAGGCCGCGATCATCTCGTTGCTGCTGGCCATCCTGCTGATCATCTACCGCAAACCGGCGACGATCATGCTGCCGCTGGTCACCATCGGCGTTTCGTTGGGCATCGCGCAGGCCGCGGTGGCCGCCGCCGCCGTCCTCGGACTCGGGGTGTCGCCGCAGACCATCACCCTGCTCAGCGGCATGATGGCCGGCGCGGGGACCGATTACGCCGTCTTCCTGATCAGCCGCTACCACGACTTCGTGCGGGCCGGGCAGGCCTCCGACGACGCCGTCCGCAACGCCCTGGGGTCCATCGGCAAGGTGATCGCCGCCTCCGCAGCGACCGTGGGCGTCACCTTCATGGCGATGACGTTCGCGCGCCTGGAACTGTTCGCGACGATCGGTCCCGCGCTCGCCATCGGCATCGCCGTCGCGTTCCTCGCCTCGGTGACCCTGTTGCCCGCGATCATCGTGCTCACCGGCCGCCGCGGCTGGGTGGCCCCACGCCGCGACCTCACCTCGCGGTTCTGGCGCCGCTCGGGGGTCCGCATCGTACGACGCCCGGCCACCAACCTGGTCGCCAGCCTCGCCGTGCTGGTGCTGCTGGCCGGGTGCGTGCTCTTCGTCAAGTTCAACTACGACGACCGCAAGGCCCTGCCCGACGACGTCGCGAGCTCCGTCGGATACTCGGCGCTGGACCGGCACTTCCCCGTCAACACGACGATTCCGCAGTACCTTCTGGTCCAGTCGCCGAGGGACCTGCGCACGCCGCAGGCGCTGGCCGACCTGGAACAGATGGCGCAGCGGATCAGCCAGCTGCCCGACATCGCGGCCGTGCGCGGCATCACGCGCCCGAGCGGTGAACCCCTCAAGGAGGCGAGCACCACCTTCCAGGCCGGTGAGGTGGGTTCGAAGCTGAACGACGCCTCCGGCCTGATCCGCGACCGCAGCACCGATCTGGACAAGCTCGCCTCGGGGGCCGATCAGCTGGCCGACGGACTGGCCACGTTGCGCGCGCAGGTCACCAAACTGCTGTCGGGTCTGAGCGGGGTGCTCACCACGATGCAGACGATCCAGAACCAGTTCGGCGGCGCAACGACGTTGGGGCAGCTAGGTGACTCCGAGCGCCTCGTCAGCAGCATGCGGGCGCTCGGCGACTCGATGCAGGCGATCTTCGGCGACATGACCAAGAACTTCGAGTGGCTCGACCCCGTGGTGATCGCCCTCGACGGCAGCCCCTACTGCAACGACACGCCGGTCTGTGTCAGCGCGCGTGAACAGTTCCGCCGGGTGCAGGCCGCCCGCGACGACGGCAGCCTGCAGAAACTGGTCGACCAACTCCAGGCGACCGGGCCGGCGTCGACGTTGACCCAGACGGTGACCAAACTCAGCCAGTCGATGAAGTCGCTGACGGGGTCGATGGGTTCGCTCGGTCTCACCGGGGCCGGCGGCGGAAAGTCGCCCCTGGGCAACCTCGGCGGCATGCAGGAGGGCCTGAAGTCGCTGGCCGACGGCGGCCGCCAGGTCGCGGACGGGGTCGCGCAGCTGGTCGACCAGACCAAGAAGATGGGCACCGACCTCGGCGACGCGTCGACGTTCCTGCTGACCATGCGCAACAGCGCGACCTCACCCTCGATGGCCGGCTTCTTCATCCCGTCGCAGGTGCTGGATTCGGACGACTTCAAGAAGGCCGCGACGTTTTTCATCTCCCCCGACGGTCACGCGGCGCGGTACCTGATCCAGACCGAACTCAATCCGTTCGGCACCGACGCGATGGATCAGGTCATCGCAGTCACCGACACCGCGCGCAGCGCCCAGCCGAACACCGAACTGGCAGACGGCTCGATCTCGATGACCGGCTATCCGGCGACGCTGCGCGACGCCCGGGACTACTACGACCACGACATGCGCTACATCGTCATCGTGACGATCGCCGTGGTCCTGTTCATCCTCATCGCCCTTCTGCGCGCCGTCGTCGCGCCGCTCTATCTGATCGCGTCGGTGATTCTGTCCTACCTGGCGGCACTGGGCCTGGGCGTGCTGACCTTCCAGTTCGTCCTCGGCCAGGAATTGCACTGGAGCGTACCGGGATTGACGTTCATCATCCTGGTGGCGATGGGCGCCGACTACAACATGCTGCTGATCTCGCGGATCCGTGACGAGTCGCCGCGCGGTATGCGCTCGGGGGTGATCCGGACCGTCCGCGCCACCGGCGGGGTGATCACCGCCGCCGGCCTGATCTTCGCGGCGTCGATGTTCGGCCTGCTGTTCGCGAGCATCAGCACGATCATCCAGGCGGGATTCGTCGTCGGCACCGGCATCCTGCTGGACACCTTCCTGGTCCGGACGGTCACGGTGCCGGCGATGGCCGTTCTCGTCGGACGGGCGAACTGGTGGCCGTCACGGTGGCGGCCCCGGCCACCACCGTCGCGGACACGCGAGGACCCGATATCCGTTCCCGATCCGGTCTGAGCGAGGAGAGCGTCGTGACGGACAAGGTGGATTTCACCGGCGTGCAGTGGAAGTCGGTCGAGTGGACGAATCTGTGTCTGCTCTATCTGCGGGCCCACGAGAGCAGGCTGGCGCAGCCCATCCTGGGTGACGATGTCGCGGCCGGCGACATCGAACGCATCGACTACGACTTCGGACGGATGCACCGCGCGCTGCACCCGGACACCAACCAGTTCATGGTGGCGCTGCGCAGCGCGCAGTTCGACGCGTTGATGGCCGCCTATCTGCAGCGCCATCCGGAAGCGGTGGTGCTGCACCTGGGCTGTGGCCTGCACAGCCGCGGACTGCGGATGGCCGTGCCGGACGGCGGTCCCTGGTACGACGTCGATCTGCCCAATGTCATCGCGCTCCGCCGTCAGTTGCATTCCGAGACCGAGAGATACCGGATGATCGGCTCGTCGGTGACCGACCCCGGATGGATCGAGGAGTTGCCCGCCGGAGGCCCTGTGCTGATCGTCGCCGAGGGCCTGCTGATGTACGTGACCCTCGACGAGGTGGCCGCCCTGCTGCATCGGTTGCTCGACCGGTTCGACAGCGGCGAGCTGATCGCCGACTTCCTCTCGCCGTGGGGCCCACGGATGTCGCGGATCTTCACCGCGGGGTTGATCAAGTGGGGCACCCGGGACGGCCGGGAGATCAGCCGGGCCGAGCCACGGCTCGATCTGGTCGGCAGCAGCCCCATCATGGCAGGGTACGAGAGGATTCCGCTGTCGCGCCAACGGTTGCTGTACCGACTGCAGTACGCGATTCCGGCGGTGCGCGGTTACGACCGGATCTACCGGTACACGTTCTAGTTTTCCTCCTCCACTAGACAATCTAACGAATTGCGCTGTGCGCCAGCGACGTCCACCGCTAATAGCCTTGTCTCTCCAATAGGGTTGAGACACAGCATCGCTCGTCGGGCTTCGACACGGAGCGACGCCCGAACGACCGGAGCGGCCATTAGCTGCCGGCCGTCCCCGGACCAGCCCCGGTGTGCCGCTCATCCCCCGGGTGAGACGGGCCGTAGGCCCGCGCGACGCGGCCCCCTGGACGTCGCTGGACGTCGGATCGAAGCCTGAAATCAACATCACGCTACGAGTTTCGCAAACGCCTCCGCGACCCTCGGACAGCGCCCGCCGGGACCTCCCGCCGGCCGTCATCGAAGGCGTTTCACCTGCCTTTCACCGCGCGGACCGCTGCCGGTTCTTGACCTGTCAACCACCCCGCCGGAGGGCGACACAGCGAACATCGGATCCATTTCTCGAAAGTCCGGTCGGGCCCCGTCCGCTGCAGTAACGTTCCCGTCAATTGCACCGTCGAGGGGAGGTCGGAAGAGTCGATGAGCACCAATCCGTTCGACGACGACACCGCCGACTTCGTCGTCCTGGTCAACGACGAGGAACAGCACAGCCTGTGGCCCGTCTTCGCCGAGGTGCCCGACGGCTGGCGCGTGGTGTTCGGGGAGGCCGAGCGCGCCGCGTGCCTGGAATACATCGAGGCGAACTGGACGGACATCCGCCCGCGAAGTCTGCGCGAAAGGCTCGCGAACAACAAGGGCTGAGTTGCTCAGCCGACTGAAATGGGGGCTGTCGGATGGGGCTGGGTAACCGGGCACTTCCGCCGACAGGGCGACAACGAGATAGTGCACCCATCCCGGGGTCGGGTCACCCCGGGACCGGAAGCTCACGCGCACAACGCCGTCCGCGTGACGGTCACCGATCCGTCGATGCAGGAGTGATCACCGGTGGTTGATTCGGGTGCGGTATCGATCGCGGTCATCGGCATGGGGTGCCGGCTGCCGGGCGGCATCGATTCGCCCGAACGACTCTGGGAATCGCTGATGCGCGGCGACGATCACGTCACCGAGATCCCCGCCGACCGCTGGGACGCCGACGAGTACTACGACCCGCAACCCGGGGTCCCCGGCCGGTCGGTGACGAAGTGGGGCGGATTCCTCGACGATGTCGCGGGATTCGACCCCGAGTTCTTCGGGATCAACGAGCGGGAAGCGACTGCCATCGACCCGCAGCACCGTCTGCTCCTCGAGGTCTCCTGGGAGGCGATGGAGCACGCCGGGATCACCCGCGAGCGGATGACCGATTCCCTCACCGGCGTGTTCGTCGGCCTCACCCACGGCGACTACCAACTGCTGGCCGCCGATGCCGACGCCGTCGAGGCGCCCTACGGCTTCACGGGCAGCAGCTTCAGCCTGGCGTCCGGACGCATCGCCTACGCGCTGGGGGTGCACGGCCCGGCGATGACGGTCGACACGGCCTGTTCCTCCGGCCTGACCGCGGTGCACCTGGCGTGCCGCAGCCTGCTCGAGGGCGAGAGCGATCTGGCACTGGCCGGGGGTGCGGCGGTGACGCTGGATCCTCGCAAGTTCGTCGCCGGCTCCGCGGAGGGCATGCTGTCCCCGACCGGGCGATGCCACGCGTTCGACGTCGCAGCGGACGGATTCGTGTCCGCGGAGGGATGCGCGGTCCTGCTCCTCAAGCGACTGCCGGATGCGCTGCGCGACCGCGATCGGGTGCTGGCGGTGATCCGCGGCACTGCGGCCAACCAGGACGGCCGCACCGTCAACATCGCCACGCCGTCGGCCGCCGCCCAGACCACGGTGTACCGCAGGGCGCTCGAGGCCGCGGACGTCGACGCCCGCACCGTCGGCATGGTCGAGGCACACGGGCCGGGCACACCCGTCGGTGACCCGATCGAGTTCGCGAGCCTGGCCGGCGTCTACGGCACCGATGGTCCCTGTGCCCTCGCGTCGTTGAAGACGAATTTCGGGCACGCCCAGTCGGCGGCGGGCGCGCTGGGTCTGATGAAGACCGTGCTCGCCGTGGGGCACGGCGTCATCCCCCCGAACCTGCACTTCACCGGGCTGCCCGACGCGATGGCGCGGATCGACACGAAACTCTTCGTGCCGCAGCACATCACCCCGTGGCCGGTCGCCGGTGACCACCCGCGGCGGGCCGCCGCCTCCTCCTACGGGCTGTCGGGAACGAACGTGCACGCGATCGTCGAACAGGCGCCGGCACAGGAGGTTCAGCGACGGACCGCGCGGCCGGAGCCGACCGAACGCCTCTTCCCGCTGTCGTCCACCTCCCCGGAGGGCTTACGCCGGACCGCAGGGCGGTTGGCGCAATGGCTGGCGACCCACCGGGACGTCGATCCGGCCGACCTGGCCTACACGCTGGCCCGGCGCCGCACCCATCGTCCGTTCCGCGCGGCGGTGATCGCCTGTGACGCCGACGAGTTGACGCGGGCCCTGCTCGACGTGGCCGACAGCGACACCCCCTATCCGGCCGCGGTCGGGGAGGATGACCGCGGACCGGTCTGGGTATTCTCCGGACAGGGCTCGCAGTGGGCCGGCATGGGAGCCGAACTGCTCGCCACCGAACCGGAGTTCGCCGCCACCGTGGCCGCCGCCGAGCCCCTGATCGCCGCCGAAGCCGGGTTCTCGGTCACCGAGGCGATCACCGCCCCGCAGACCGTGACCGGTATCGAGCGGATCCAGCCTGCCCTGTTCACCATGCAGGTGGCACTGGCCGCCACGATGCGTGCCTACGGCGTCCGGCCCGGCGCCGTCATCGGCCACTCCCTCGGCGAGGTCGCCGCAGCCGTGGTCGCCGGCGCCCTCGACCTTCGCGACGGCGTCCGCGTCATCTGCCGTCGATCCCGGCTGATGTCCCGGATCGCCGGCTCCGGTGCCATGGCCGCGGTGGAACTTCCTGCGCAGCAGGTGCTCTCAGAGTTGGTCACGCGCGGCATCGACGACGCGGTGGTGGCGGTCGTGGCGTCCCCGCTGTCCACGGTGATCGGCGGCGCCACCGACACCGTGCGCGAGCTCATCACCTCCTGGGAGGCGCGCGAGGTGATGGCCCGCGAGATCGCGGTCGACGTGGCCTCCCACTCCCCGCAGGTCGATCCCATCCTCGACGAGCTCACCGAGGTGCTCGCCGACGTCACCCCCCGCGAACCGGAGATACCCTACTACTCCGCCACCCAGTACGACCCCCGGGAAGCGCCCGTCTGCGACGCCTTCTACTGGGTCGACAACCTGCGCAACATGGTGCGCTTCGCACCGGCGGTGCAGGCCGCGCTCGAGGACGGCTTCCGGGTGTTCGCCGAACTCTCGCCGCACCCGCTGCTGATACACGCCGTCGAGCAGACCGCCCGCGGGCTGGACATGGCGCCCGCGGCACTCGCCGCGATGCGGCGCGAACAGCACCTGCCACACGGCCTGCGTGGTTTCCTCTCGGACCTCTACAGCGCCGGCGCCGCCGTCGACTTCTCGGTGTCGTGCCCGGACGGCCGACTGGTCGACGCCCCGCTGCCGACCTGGACCCACCGAGCGCTGATGTTCACCCGGGGCGCCCAGGAGTCACCCACCCACGGCGGACGGACGATCTCGGTACATCCGCTGCTCGGCGCGCACGTGCAACTGCAGGAGGAGCCGGAACGCCACGTCTGGCAGGGCGAGGTCGGCACGGCGGCGCAGCCGTGGCTGGCCGATCACCGGGTCCGCAACGTGGCGATGCTGCCCGGCGCCGCCTACTGCGAGATGGCGCTGGCGGCAGCGACCACTGTGCTGGGCGACGCCGTCGAAGTGCGCGATCTGCGCTTCGAACAGGCGTTGCTGCTCGACGAGCAGACCACCGTCGGAGCGTGCGCAGTGCGAACATCCCCTGATGACGCCGAATTCGCCGTGCAAACGCACCAGGGTGGCGAACAGGCCCGCCAGGCGAGCGCGACGTTGGCCGTCAGCACCGCCGACAAGCCTCCGCGGCATGATCTGTGCGCACTCCGCGCTGCGCATCCCGACACCGAGGACGGCGCGTCGGTGCGGGCGCGGCTGGACCGGCGCGGCATCCAGTACGGGCCCGCGTTCGGCGGGCTGACCGCCGTGCATCGCAGCGACGACGAACCGACCAGCGTCCTCGTCGAGGTCGCGCTGCCCGGCCCGATCCGCTCCCAACAGGACGCCTACGGAATCCATCCCGCGCTTCTGGATGCCTGCTTCCAGTCCGTGGCGGCCCACCCGGAGGTGACCGCCCTCGGCGACAGCGTGCTGGGGCTGCCGCTGGGCATCCGTCTGCTGCGATCCTGGGGTCCGGTGCGCGCCGCCCGCTACTGCTACACCCGCGTCACCGGCGTGGACGCCGGCGGGGTGGACACCGACCTCGACGTGCTCGACGACGACGGCGGGGTCCTGCTCACCGTCCGCGGCTTGCGGTTGGGCACCGCGATGTCCCCGGCCGACCAGGCCGACCAGGTGCTCGCCGAGCGGCTGCTGACCATCGAGTGGCGCGCACGCGAGCTGCCCGAACCGCCGACGGGTGGCGCCGGCTGCTGGCTGGTGATCAGCACCGCTGATCGCGGCGACACCGACGCCGTGCCGGACAGGCTCGCTCGTGCGCTCAAAGCCGAAGGGGCGCAGTGCCTCACGATGCGATGGCCACTGCAGGCAGACCATGCCGCCCACCTCGATCAGCTCGCCGCACACCTGCGCGGCGGTGGGATCCGCGGCGTCGCGGTCCTCACCGGACCGGCGCAGGGTGACCCCACCGCCTCCACCCCCGCCCGCGGTCGCGACCACGTCGAGCACCTCACCCAGATCACCCGCGCCCTGTCGGACGTCAGCGACGACGTTCCGCGACTGTTCGTCATCACCCGCCACGCACAGACCGTCACGGCGGGCGACGTCGCGGATCTGGCGCAGGGCGGGCTGCGCGGTCTGCTGCGGGTGTTCGGCACCGAGCATCCCCACCTGGGGGTCACGCAGATCGACCTCGACGAGGCCACCGACCCGGGTCTTGTCGCCCGGCAACTGGTCGGCGGATCCGACGAGGACGAAACCGCGTGGCGCGCCGGCGCCTGGTATGTGGCGAGACTGTCGCGCGCACCGCTGCGCCCCGACGATCGGCGCACCACCGCGGCGCAGGCCGACCGCGACAGGATCGGACTGGCGATCCGCACACCCGGCGACCTGGAGACTCTCGAACGTCTTCTCGGCGAGCGCAATCCACCGGGTCCAGGCCAGATCGAGGTGGCCGTCACCGCGTCGAGCATCAACTTCGCCGATGTCCTGGTCGCCTTCGGCCGGTACCCGGCATTCGACGGCCGGCTCCCAGCCCTGGGAACGGATTTCGCCGGTGTCGTCTCGGCGGTCGGCCCCGGGGTGACCGGCCTCGCGGTCGGGGACCGCGTGGGTGGTGTGTGCGCCGACGGCTGCTGGTCCACGTTCGTCACCACCGACGCCTGCCGCGCCGTTCCGCTTCCCCCCGGCCTCACCGACGCCCAGGCCGCCGCGGTGACGACCGCGCACGCGACCGCCTGGTACGGCCTGCACGAGCTGGCCCGGATCGGGGTCGGGGACAAGGTGCTGATCCACTCGGGCACCGGCGGTGTCGGGCAGGCCGCGATCGCCATCGCCCAGGCGGCCGGAGCGGAGATCTACGCGACCGCAGGCAGCGACGAGCGTCGCGACTTACTACGCGCCCGGGGAATTCGGCATGTCTACGACTCCCGCAGCGTGGCCTTCGCCGAGCATATCCGCCGCGACACCGGCGGTTACGGCGTCGATATCGTGCTGAACTCGGTGAGCGGGGCCGCGCAGCGGGCAGGGCTGGAACTGCTCGCCTTAGGAGGGCGGTTCATCGAGATCGGCAAGCGCGACATCTACGGTGACACCCGGATGGGGCTCTTTCCGTTCCGGCGCAACCTGGCCTTCCACGCCGTCGACCTCGGCCTGCTGGCCTTCAGCCACCCCGACCGGTTCGCCGCGTTGTTGCGCACCGTGTACCAGCACATCGCCGCCGGCGTACTGCCCCTGCCGGAGTACACCCTGTTCCCGCTCGCCGACGCCGCGACCGCGCTGCGGTCGATGAGCGGCGCGCGGCACATCGGCAAGCTGGTGCTCGACATCCGAGCCACGGACCGCCATCAGGTCGCCGTGCCGCCGCGGCAGGCACGGGTGTTCCGCGCCGACGGGTCCTATGTCGTCACCGGCGGTCTGGGCGGACTCGGCCTGTTCCTCGCCGAGAAGCTGGCGGCCGCGGGCTGCGGTCGCCTGGTGCTGTCGTCGCGCTCGTCCCCGACACTCGAGGCGCTGCAGACGATCGAGCGCCTGCGCGCCGAGGGCACCGACGTCGCCGTCGAGTGCGGCGACGTCGCCGCACCGGCGACGGCGCGCCACCTGGTCGCCGCGGCCACGGCCACGGGTCTGCCCCTGCGCGGAGTTCTACACCTGGCGGCCGTCGTCGAGGACGCGACGCTGGCCAACATCACCCCCGAGATCATCGACCACGACTGGGCGCCGAAGGTGTACGGCGCGTGGCATCTTCACGAGGCCACGGCCGGCGAGCCGCTGGACTGGTTCTGCTCGTTCTCCTCTGCGGCGGCGCTTGTCGGCTCCCCGGGCCAGGGCGCCTATGCGGCGGCCAACAGCTGGCTCGACGCCTTCACCCACTGGCGCCGGACCCAGGGCCTCCCCGCGACCGCCGTCGCGTGGGGCGCTTGGAGCCGGATCGGCCGGGGTGTCGAGTTCGCCGAGAACGCGCAAGCCGCCATCGCGCCCGAGGAGGGCGCGCACGCCTTCGAGACGCTTCTCCGCCACGACCGCGCCCACACCGGCTACGCGCCGATCGCGGACAGTCCGTGGCTGACCTTGTTCGCCGAACGCAGCCCGTTCGCCGAGGCCTTCCGCGCCGGCGCCGCAGGCGCCGCAGGCTCGAGTGAGCTGCTCGCCGAACTCGAGCAGCTCGCCCCGGAGGAGTGGCCGGCCCGGCTGCGGCGCCTGGTGTCCGAACAGGTCGCGCTGATCCTGCGTCGCAGCGTCGACCCGGACCGACCGCTGTCGGGGTACGGACTGGACTCTCTGGGCGCGCTGGAACTGCGCACCCGCATCGAGACCGAGACCGGGATCCGCATCTCGTCCACCGACGTCACGACCATCACCATCCGGGGTCTGGCCGACATGCTCTGCGGGACGTTGGCGTCCGCGGAAGCGGCCTGAGATCGGGGGGCCGATGACGCACGACGACCAGAGGTTCCCGCTCACCCGTGGACAGCTCGACATCTGGCTCGCGCAGGAGACAGGGCGCTTCGGTACCGAGTGGCAGCTCGGACTGTTCGTCAAGATCGACGGCCCGGTGCAGCGGGGGCCGCTCGAGTGGGCGATCCGCCGGGTGGTGAAGGAGACCGAGCCGATCCGGGCGGCGTTTGCCGAGCAGGACGGCACCGTGGTGCAGCAGGTCGTCGACCATCCGACCGCGCAGCTGGCGTTCCATGACGTCAGCGCCGCCGCGGATCCCGATGGCGAGGCCTTCGCGATCGCGTCGCAGATCCAGCGCACCCCGATGCCGTGGGCGGGTCCGCTGTTCTCGTTCGCGTTGTTCAAGACCGGTCCCGCTGCGTACTACTGGTTCTCCTGCTGCCACCACATCATCGCCGACGGATTCGGGGTCGCGCTGGTCGGCCACCGGATCGCCGCCGTCTATTCGGCCGTGGTGTCGGGGTCGCCGATCCCGCCGCCGTTCTTCGATTCGCTGCGCGACCTGATCGCGGTCGAAGCCGACTACGAGGCCTCACCCGACTACCGTGACGACGAAGCCTTCTGGGCTGAGCACATGCCCGACGACCCGGGGGTGGAGGCGCCACCCGCCGACACCGACGTCGCCCGCGACAGCCGCCCGTCGTCGCCGATCCCGTTGGACCACCGCGTGATCGGCGGTGTGCACGATCTCGCCCGGGCGTGGCAGCTGCCCCGGTCCTCGATCATCACCGCGGCGTGCGCACTGCTGGTCCGTCGATGGTCGGGCGGCGGCTCCGAGGTGGTGCTCGACTTCCCGGTCAACAGGCGCGTCGACGACCGGGCGAGGGCCCTGCCGGCGATGATGTCCGGTGTCGTCCCGCTGGTGCTGCCCGTGTCCCCCGGCGCCACGGTCGCGCAGTTCTGCGCGCTGGTCGACACCCGGATCACCGAAGCGCTGGCGCATCAACGCTTCCCGGTCCAGGGCCTGGGCGCCGGCAGGGTGGCAGTGAACTTCATCCCGTCGGTGTTCACCCTGGACTTCGGCGGGGTGCCCGCGTCCGCGTCCTACACCAGCTCCGGGCAGATCCGCGGATTCGGACTGTTCTTCTCGGCAGCCGGTGACGATCTCTATCTCAGCACGGCCGGCGCCGGGCACGCCCTGGCGACTCTGGACGTGACGGACCTGTCCCGCGGTCTGCAGCGGATGTTGACCGCGATGATCGCCGACCCGGATGCTGCGCTGTCGTCGATCGATCCGGCGGGATGGGTGCAGGCCGGCGACCCGGACCGGTGGAGCAACCGTGCCGTCCTCACCGAATCCGTTGTGCCGGTCACCATCCCGCAGGCCTTCGCCGCCCAGGTCGAGCGCACTCCCGCGGCGGTTGCGCTGACCGGGGACGGCCGGTCGTGGACCTACCGGGCGCTCGACGACGCCGCGGACCGCTTCGCGCAGGCGCTCCGCGCGCACGGGGCCCGGCCCGGTGCGTGCGTGGCGGTGCTGATGAATCGGTGCCCGCAGGCGGTGATCGCGATCGTGGCGATCCTCAAGACCGGTGCCGCCTACCTGCCCATCGATCCCGCGCATCCCCCGTCGAGGGTCGAGTTCATGGTCGGTGACGCCGGGCCCGTCGTCGCGGTCACCACGGCGGCGATGGCGTCCCGATTCGACGGCTGCGGACTGCCGGTGGTCGACGTCGACGAGCCGACGGCGCGCGACCTCCCTGACGCACCGCTCACCGCCCCGGCCCCCGACGACATCGCCCACATCATCTACACCTCCGGTACCACCGGGGTCCCCAAAGGTGTTGCCGTCACCCACCACAACGTGACACGTCTGTACGACGCGATCGACGTCGGGGTCGACCTGGCCGCCGACCAGGTGTGGACGCAGTTCTTCTCCTACGCGTTCGACTTCTCGGTCTGGGAGGTCTGGGGAGCGCTGTTGCACGGCGGCCGGCTCGTGGTGGTTCCCGAATCGGTGGCGCGGTCGTCCGAGGACTTCCATGCCCTGATGGTCGACCAGGGCGTCACGATGCTGGCGCAGACACCCTCGGCGCTGGCCGCGCTGCGCCCCGACGGCCTGGAGTCGGTGTCGGTCCTGGTCGGCGGGGAGGCGTGCCCCGCCGAGGTCATCGACCGCTGGGCGCCGGGGCGCACCCTCACCAACGTCTACGGCCCGACCGAGACCACGATCTTCGCCTCGGCGAGCACCCCGCTGACCCGCGGCTCCGGTGTGCCGCCGATCGGGGCGCCCGTGTCCACCGCGGCGCTGTTCGTGCTCGATGGATGGCTGCAACCGGTCCCGGTCGGCGTGGTCGGCGAACTGTACGTCGCCGGCCGCGGCGTGGGGGTGGGTTACGTCCGCCGGCCCGGTCTGACCGCGGCCCGGTTCGTACCGTGCCCGTTCGGCCGTCCCGGGGATCGGATGTACCGCACCGGCGACCTGGTGCGCTGGCGCCCCGACGGCCAGCTCGACTATTTCGGGCGGATCGACGACCAGGTGAAGATCCGGGGCTACCGGATCGAACTCGGCGACATCCAGGCGGCCCTGACCGCGCTGGACGCGGTTGCCCAGGCCGCGGTGGTCGCGCGGGAGGACCGTACCGGCGACCGCCGGCTGGTGGCCTACGTCGTCGAATCAAGTTCGGGAGCAGTGGATTCCGCGTCTGTTCGGGCGGCGCTGGCGGATCGACTCCCCCCGTACATGGTGCCGGCCGCCGTGGTCGTGCTCAACCGCCTGCCGTTGACGGTCAACGGCAAGCTCGACACCCGCGCGCTCCCGGCGCCCGAGTACGCCGACGGCGGGTTCCGCGCTCCCGGCACGGCGGCGCAGGAGATCCTCGCCGGCATCTTCGCCGAGGTGCTGGGCGTCCCCCGGGTCGGAGTCGACGATTCGTTCTTCGACCTCGGGGGCGACAGCATCCTCGCGATGCGCCTCGTCGCGACGGTCAACAGCGCGCTGGACGCCCAACTCGCCGTACGCGATCTGTTCGACGCCCCCACGGTCGCTCAGCTCGCGCCCCGACTCGGCGCCGGCGGCGGCGGCCGGCCGGCCCTGGTCAGAGTCGAGCGGCCCGCGGTGGTCCCGCTGTCGTTCGCCCAGAGCCGGTTGTGGTTCCTCAATCGCTTCGACGCCGGTGACGCGACCTACAACATGCCGATCGCGTTGCGCATCCAGGGAGCGCTCGACATGGAGGCGCTGCGCGCGGCGCTCGCCGATGTGGTGGCGCGCCACGAGCCGTTGCGGACGGTGTTCCCCGACACCGACGGCGTGCCGCGGCAGGAGGTGAGGGCACCGGAGCCGGCCGACCTCAGGTGGGAGGTCGTCGATGCGACCGGCTGGACAACCGACCGAATCGAGGCGGCTCTGCAGCGGGCGGCGGCGCACGTCTTCGACCTCACCCGCGAGGTTCCGCTGCGCACCACCGTTTTCCGGATCGACGACCACGAGCACGTGGTGCTCGGCGTGGTGCACCATGTGGCGGCCGATGGATGGTCGGTCGGTCCCCTACTGGCCGGCCTGAGTGAGGCGTATGCCAGCCGGTGCACGGGTGCGGCGCCCGGGTGGGCCGAGTTGCCGGTGCAGTACGTGGATTACACGCTGTGGCAGCGTGAGTTGTTCGGCGACCTCGACGATGCCGACGGTGTCATCGGCCGCCAGTTGGCGTACTGGTCGGACGCGCTGGCGGGGATGCCCGAGCGTGTCCCACTGCCCACCGACCGGCCCTATCCGGCGGTCGCCGACGGTCGCGGGGACACCGTGGCCGTGGAGTGGCCGGCGGAGTTGCAGCAGGGGATCCGCGCGGTGGCCGCCGAGCACAACGTCACCGCCTTCATGGTCGTGCAGGCCGCGCTGGCGATCCTGCTGTCCCGGTTGAGTTCGAGTTCCGATGTGGCGGTCGGCTTTCCGATCGCGGGCCGGGACGATCCGGCGCTCGACGATCTGGTCGGGTTCTTCGTCAACACGCTGGTGCTGCGCGTCGATCTGGCGGGAGATCCGACGATCGCCGACGTGCTCGGCCAGGTCCGCGACCGCAGCCTGGCCGCCTACGAGCACTCCGACGTCCCGTTCGAGGTGCTCGTCGATCGGCTCAACCCCGCCCGGACGCTCAGCCACCATCCCCTCGTCCAGGTGGCGGTGTCCTGGCACAACGTTCCCGGCCCCGCCGATTCTCCCGCCGCCGGGCTGAGCCTGGGCGATCTGGAGGTCACCCGGCTACCGGTGGACACCCACACCGCGCGGATGGACCTGTCGTTCTCGCTGTCGGAACGGTTCACCGAAACCGGTGAAGCGCAGGGTATCTCGGGCACCGTCGAGTTCCGCACCGACGTCTACGACGCCGCCACCGTCGCCGCGATCGTCGCGCGTCTGCACCGTGTCCTGACCGCGGCGACCACGGACCCGCAGCGACCCGTGTCGGATGTCGACCTCCTCGGTGTCGACGAGCACGCCCACCTCGATCGCGTCGGCAACCGCGTGGCGCTGAGCGGCCTCGGCCCGGGCGCGGAGTCGGTGCCCGAGCTGTTCGGAGTGCACGTGCGTCGCATCCCCGATGCGATGGCCCTCACCCACGGTGACCGGTCGATGACGTACCGGGAGCTCGACGACGCCGCGAACCGGTTGGCGCACCGGCTGACAGACCGCGGCGCGGGGCCGGGCCACTCGGTGGCCGTGCTGTTGGACCGCAGCATCGACGCGGTGATTGCGATGCTGGCGATCCTCAAGACCGGCGCGGCCTACCTGCCGCTGGATCCTGCCCATCCCGACGAGCGCATCCGATTCATGCTCGCCGACAGCGCGCCGATCGCCGCGGTCACCAGCACGGCACTGCGTCCGCGTCTCGCCGGTGCAAGGATCCCGGTGATCACCCCGGACGATACGGATCTCGCTGAGCAGCAGAGCATTCCGCTGTCGAGGGCGTCGGCCGACGATGTCGCGTATGTGATCTACACCTCCGGCACCACCGGCACCCCCAAGGGCGTGGCGATCAGCCACCGCAACCTCGCCCATCTGGCCGCTTCCACACCCCCCGAACTCGGCCCCCACCCGGTCTGGACCCAATGCCACTCCTACGGATTCGACTTCTCGGTCTGGGAGATCTGGGCCGCCCTGCTCGGCGGTGGACGCCTGGTCATCGTCGACGAGGACACCGCGGCCTCACCCCCGGACTTCCACGAACTCCTCGTGCGCGAACAGGTGTCGGTGCTGACCCAAACCCCCTCGGCGATCACCGCGCTGTCGCCCGACGGGCTCGACGGCGTGGCGGTGCTCCTCGGCGGCGAGGCCTGCCCCGCCGACATCGTGGACCGCTGGGCCCCCGGACGCGTCCTGATCAACGCCTACGGCCCCACCGAAGCCACCGTGTACGCGACGATGAGCCCACCCCTGACGCCCGGATCAGGGCCCGCGCCCATCGGGTCCCCCGTCCCGACCGCGGCGGTCTTCGTCCTCGACGCGTGGCTGCGTCCCGTGCCGCCCGGTGTGGCCGGCGAGCTCTACATCGCCGGGCACGGCGTGGGCGTGGGTTACCTGCATCGGGCGGCGTTGACAGCAGGCCACTTCATCGCGTGTCCGTTCGGGGCGCCGGGCACCCGGATGTACCGCACCGGGGACCTGGTCAGATGGCGCCCCGACGGAGCACTGCAATACCTCGGCCGCGCCGACGACCAGGTTAAGATCCGCGGGCACCGCATCGAACTCGGCGAGATCCACACCGCCCTGGCCGCCCTCGACGACGTCGGCCAAACCGTCGTGATCGCCCGCGACGACGGCCCCACCGGCACCCACCTGGTCGCCTACCTCACCGGCAGCGCCGACCCCGCCACCATCCGCGCCGCACTGGCCGACCGACTGCCCTCCTACATGGTCCCCACCGCCGTCATCGCCCTCGACGCCCTGCCCCGCACCGTCAACGGCAAACTCGACACCACAGCGCTACCCGCCCCCGGTATCCACGCGTCGGAGTATCGCGCGCCCGCCGATGCGGTCGAAGAGACTCTCGCCGGCATCTACGCCCGGGTGCTGGGAGTCGACAGCGTCGGGGTCGACGACTCGTTCTTCGACCTCGGCGGCGACAGCATCCTGTCCATGCAGGTCGTCGCCCAAGCCCGCGCCGCCGGACTGCACTGCCGACCCCGCGACATCTTCGTCGAACAAACCGTCGCCCGACTCGCCCACGTCGTACAGTCCGGCATCCGCGCCGATGCCCCCGTCGACGACGGGATCGGAACCATCCCCCCCACCCCCATCATGCGATGGCTGCACTCGGTACCCGGACCCACCCGAGAGTTCAACCAGACCATGGTCGTCCACGCACCCACCCGCGCCACCGCAGACGACACCGCGGTCCTACTGCAAGCCCTGACCGACCGACACGCCATGCTGCGCGCCCACCTCAACCACGACGGCACGCTGACCGTCCCCGCACCCGGCACCGTCGACGCCGCCGCCCGCCTGCACACCACCGACACCATCTCCGATCACGTGCTCACCGCGGCCCGGGCTCAGCTCGACCCGGCAGCCGGGATCATGTTCCGTGCCGTGTTCGCCACCACCACAAGCCAACTCGCCCTGATCGTGCACCACCTCGCCATCGACGCAGTGTCCTGGCGCATCCTGCTCGAAGACCTCAACCTCGCCTGGACCCAACACCGCACCGGACAACCCCCCACCCTGCCCACCACCGGCACCTCCTTCCACACCTGGGCCCACCTCCTCACCCACCACACCGACACACCCGCCGTCACCACCGAAACCGCTGCTTGGCAACGCATTCTGAATACCCCGCCAGCCCTCCCCCCTTCTGACCCGGGCGCCGACACCTACGCTGACGCGGGTCGGCTGACCACCACGCTGGACAGTCGCGTCACCCGGCATCTGCTCGAGGTTCCCGCCGCGTTCCACACCGGGATCACCGACATCCTGCTCATCGCCCTCGCCCTGGCCTGTGCCGAATTCGTCGGCAGCACACAGCCCATCGGTATCGACGTCGAAGGCCACGGCCGCCACGAAGAGCTCTCCCCCGACCTCGATTTGTCCCGCACCGTCGGCTGGTTCACCACCACCCACCCCGTCACCCTCCACACCCCCACGCTCGACTGGCACCACCTGCGCACCGGACACCCCACCCTCGGCCCCATCATCAAAGCCGCCAAAGAACAACTCCGCACCCAACCCAACCCCCTGACCTACGGCCTGCTCCGCCACCACCACACCCACCCCCTCACCGGAGATGAACCCACCCTCGGCTTCAACCACCTCGGCCGCACCGCCCACCCGGGTGACGAACACACCGATCTGTGGCGTCTCAGCCGCGACAGCATGGCGCTCGCCGCCGGGGCGACCGAGATCCCCATGCCTCTGGCCCACACCCTCGAACTCACCACCGCCATCATCGACACCCCCACCGGCCCGGAACTCCACACCACCTGGACCTGGGCCCCCACCGCACTGACCCACAACGACATCGACCACCTCAGCCAACTCTTCACCGACGCCCTGACCGGCATCACCACCCACGTCCACCACGGCGGCGGCGGCGGACTCACCCCCACCGACATCACCCCCGCCACCCTCACCCAACCCCAGATCGACACCCTCGAGCACCAACACCGCATCCGCGACATCCTGCCGCTGACCCCCATGCAGGAGGGCCTGCTGTTCCACGCCAACAGTGCCCCGGCCAATGCCGACGACGTCTACGCCATGCAACTCGAGCTCACGGTGAAGGGGCCCCTCGATCCGCAGAGGCTGCGGGAGGCGGTCACCGCGGTGATCGAGCGGCACCCGAATCTGGCGGCGCGCTTCACTTCTCAGTTCGATCGACCGGTCCAACTCGTGCCCGCCGATTCGACGGTGCCGTACCAGTACGTCGACCTGTGCGGTGACATCGCCGATCCGGTCGCGCTCGAGTCGGAGATCCGGCAGCTGTGCGCCGCGGAGCGAGCCGCTGTCTGCGATCTCGCCCACGGGCCGTCGTTCCGGGTCGCGGTGATCCGCACGGCCACTGAACAACACCGGCTGGTGCTGACCAACCACCACATCGTGCTCGACGGCTGGTCGCTGCCCATCCTGGCCCGTGATCTGTTCGCCGGCTACTACGGTCATCGCCTTCCTCCCGCGGGGTCGTTCCGCCGCTTCGTCACGTGGCTCGCCGAGCGCGACGACACCGCCGCCCGGCAGGCTTGGCGCGAGGTGCTCGACGGCCTCGACTCCCCCACCCTGGTCGGCCATCCCGACCGGCTGGGTCTGGGTCCGCGGGGGACGACGTCGATCCGGATCACGGGCGAGACGACGGCGGCCCTGACCGAACTGGCACGTTCGTGCCACACCACGGTGAACACGGTGCTGCAGGCGGCCTGGGCGCAGCTGCTGATGTGGCTCACCGGCCGGCACGACGTGGTCTTCGGCACCGCGGTGTCGGGTCGCCCGGTCGACGTGCCGGGCGCGGATTCGATGGTGGGTCTGTTGATCAACACCGTGCCCGTGCGCGCCCGCATCGACGCCGACACGACGGTCGCGAGCCTGCTCGAGCAGCTGCAGGACGCGCACACCCGCACGCTCGACCACCAGCACCTCGCACTCAGCGACATCCACCGGACCACCGGGCACCGCCGGCTGTTCGACACGATCCTGGTCTACGAGAACTATCCGCTCGACACCGCCGCGCTGTTCGGGGGCAAGCTGGCCGTCACCGAGATCGCCACCCGGGAGTTCAACCACTACCCGCTGGCCATGATCGCCCAGCCCGGCGAGGAACTCGGCTTGCGCATCGAATTCGACACCGGTGTGTTCGAACCTCACACCATCGAAGCGCTGACCAAACGTTTCAAGCGCGTGCTCAAGGCCATGACCGCGGTCGCGGAGCGCTGACCGTGACGGCCGATCCCACCCGTCGACTGCTGTCGATCGACCTGCTCGACGACGACGAACACGCCGACCTCGATCAGTGGGGTCACCGCGCGGTCCTGACGGAGAGCGCGCCCGCGACGTCGATTCCGGAACTGTTCGCCGCTCAGGTGACGCGGCGGGCCGATGCGCCGGCACTGACGTTCGATGGCCGGTCGTGGACCTACCGCGAACTCGACGAGGCGTCGAATCGGTTGGCGCATCTGTTGATCGGCTGCGGTGCGGAACCCGGCGCGTGCGTGGCCGTGCTGATGGAGCGCTGCGCGCAGGCGGTGATCGCCATCCTCGCGATCCTCAAGGCCGGTGCGGCGTACCTGCCCATCGATCCCGCCCACCCGAAGACGCGGATCGACTTCATGGTCACCGATGGCGCGCCGGTGGCCGCGGTCACCACCACCGATCTCGCGGATCGCTTCGCCGATCCGGACCTTCCGGTCATCCGCGTGGACGACACCACGCTCGACGGCCTTCCCGCGACCGCCCCGGCGCACGGTCCCGCCCCCGAGGACATCGCCCACATCATCTACACCTCGGGAACCACGGGGAAACCCAAAGGCGTTGCGGTCAGCCATCACAACGTGACCCGCCTGTTTCAGGCGATCGACGTCGGCGTCGCCATGTCTCCCGATCAGGTGTGGACGCAGTGTCATTCGTATGCGTTCGACTACTCGGTATGGGAGATGTGGGGCGCGCTGCTGCACGGGGGGCGGCTCGTCGTGGTCCCCGCCACCGTCGCCGCCGCGCCCCGGGACTTCCACGCGTTACTGCTCGCCGAGCACGTCACGGTGCTCAGCCAGACCCCGACCGCGCTGACCGCGTTGCCCACCGACGGACTCGAATCCGTCGCGGTGATGGTCGCCGGCGAGGCCTGCCCGCCCGACGTGGTGCAGCGGTGGGCGCCCGGACGCACGATGATCAACGGCTACGGACCCACCGAGACCACGGTTTACGCCACCATCAGCGCGCCGCTCACCGCGGCGGTGACCGTCGTCCCGATCGGCACGCCGGTGCCGGGTGCCGCGTTGTTCGTGCTGGACCGGTGGATGCGCCCGGTGCCCGCCGGCGTGGTCGGCGAACTCTACGTCGCGGGCCGGGGGGTCGGCGTCGGCTACGTGCGGCGACCGGGCCTGACAGCGTCGCGGTTCGTGGCCTGCCCTTTCGATCCCGGTCGGCGCATGTACCGCACCGGCGATCTGGTCCGCTGGGGTGCCGACGGTCAGCTGCAGTACCTGGGCCGGGCCGACGATCAGGTCAAGATCCGCGGCTACCGCATCGAACTCGGCGAGGTGCGCGCGGCGCTGGCGGGTCTCGACGGTGTCGAGCACGCGGTCGTCATCGTCCGCGAGGACCAGCCCGGGACCAAACGGCTGGTCGGCTATGTCACCCAAGCGGAGTCGACGACCGTCGATCCCGCAGCGCTGCGGAACGCCCTGGGCGATCGGCTGCCGCCGTACATGGTGCCCGCCGCGGTGGTCGTGATGGACACGCTGCCCATGACGGTCAACGGCAAGCTCGACACCGCGGCGTTACCCGCCCCCGAGTTCCGCGACCATGACACCTACCGCGCACCCGGCACGGCGGTGGAGGAGACGTTGGCCGGGTTGTTCGCCCGCGTCCTGGACGTGGACCGGGTGGGGGTGGACGACTCGTTCTTCGACCTGGGCGGGGACAGCATTCTGGCGATGCGCCTCGTCGCCGCGATCAACAACGCGCTCGACACCGAACTGCCCGTGGGGGCGCTGTTCGAGACCCCCACGGTGGCCCGGTTGGCGCCGACCGTGACAGGCGCGACCGGCACCCGGACGCCGCTGCGGCAAGGCGAGCGGCCGGCGGTGGTGCCGCTGTCGTTCGCCCAGCGCCGGATGTGGATGATCGACCAGTTGCAGGGCCCCTCGGCGGTCTACAACATGGCCGTCGCGCTGGAACTGCGGGGGCGCCTCGACACCGGCGCGCTCGCCGCCGCATTCGACGACGTGATCGCACGCCATGAGTCACTGCGCACGGTGTTCCCGGAAGCCGACGGGGTGCCGCGCCAACAGGTGCTGGCGCCGACGACGTCAGCGGCCCACCACTGGCGCGTCGTCGACGCCGCCGGGTGGTCGGAGTCCGACCTCCGGCGGGCCGTCGAGGCGGTCGCCGCCGAGACGTTCGACCTGGCCGAAGCGATCCCGTTGCGCACATGCTTGTTTCGCGTCTCCGAGGTTTGCCACGTGCTCGTCGGCGTGGTGCACCACATCGCTGCCGACGGGTGGTCGGTGGCCCCCCTGGTCCGCGACCTCGGGGCGGCCTACACGGCTCGGTGCGCAGCGACGGCGCCGTCGTGGCCGGAGCTGCCGGTGCAGTACGCCGATTACACGCTGTGGCAACGGACCCGGCTGGGCGACCTCGACGACCCGGACAGCCTCATCAGCGCGCAAGTCGCCTACTGGCGCGCGGCGCTGGCGGGCATGCCGGAGCAGATCGCGTTGCCGACCGACCGGCCCTATCCTCTGGTCGCCGACCATCGAGGTGCGGCTGTCACGATCGCCTGGTCCGCCGAACTCCACCAGCAGATCCGGGACACCGCGGTCGCCCACCACGCCACCGGATTCATGGTGGTACACGCGGCGTTGGCGGTGCTTCTGTCCCGGCTGAGCGGCAGTCCGGATGTGGCGGTGGGCTTTCCGATCGCCGGACGCTCCGACCCCGCGCTCGAGGACCTGATCGGATTCTTCGTCAACACGCTCGTGCTGCGCGTCGAGGTGGCCGGCGATCCCACGGTCGCCGAGGTGCTGGCGCAGGTCCGGCGGCGCAGTCTCGCCGCCTACGAACACCAGGATGTCCCGTTCGAGGTGCTCGTCGAACGGCTGAGTCCGGTCCGCTCGCTGACCCGGCACCCACTTGTGCAGGTGTTGCTGGCCTGGCAGACCGACCAGCTACCCGAGCGGTTCGGCCTGGGCGGTCTCGACGTCACCCAGTTGCCGGTGCACTCTCACACCGCGCGCACGGATCTGTCCTTCGCCCTGTCCGAGCGTTTCACCGACGCCGGTGCACCCGCGGGCATCGTCGGCACGGTGGAGTTCCGTACCGACGTGTTCGACACCGCGACCGTCGAGGCGATGGCCGCGCGCCTCCAGCGGGTGGTGACGGCCATGGTGGCCGATCCGGAGGGTCGGGTGTCGGCCGTGGAGGTCCTCGACAACGCCGATCACGACCGGCTGGACCGGCTGGGCAACCGGGCCGCGCTGTGGGCCGCCACCACCGCGACGTCGGTTCCCGACCTGTTCGCCGCGCAGGCGGCCCGACGTCCCGACGATGTCGCGGTCAGGTGCGACGGCCGGTCGCTGACCTACCGCGAGCTCGCCGAGGCGTCGGACCGCCTGGCCCGGCGGCTCGTCGAGCACGGTGCGGCCCCCGGAACCGTTGTGGCACTGCTGTTGCCGCGTAGTTCGGCCGCGGTGGGCGCGATGCTCGCGATCCTCAAGGCGGGAGCGGCCTACCTGGCCATCGACCCGTCCCTGCCCGACAGCCGGATCGCGTTCATGCTGTCCGACGCCGACCCTGTCGCCATCGTGACCACCGAGGCGCAGCGCGACCGGGCCCAGGGCAGACCGGTCGTCGCACTCGACGACGTCGAGTCCGATTCGGCCGCAGAGCTTCCGATGGTGTCTCCTGGCGATCTGGCGTACCTGATCTACACGTCGGGCACCACCGGCACCCCGAAAGCCGTCGCGGTGACCCACGCCAACCTCGCCCACCTCGCCGCCTCCGCCCCCGCGGCGCTGCCGGACCGGCCCGTGTGGACGCAGTGCCACTCGTATGCGTTCGACTTCTCGGTGTGGGAGATCTGGGCCGCCCTGCTCGGAGGTGGCCGGTTGGTCGTCGTGCCCGACGACGTGGTCCTCTCCCCCACCGAATTCACGGCGCTGATGAGGGACGAGGACATCAGCGTGCTCACCCAGACTCCCTCGGCCATCACCGCGCTGGACCCCGACGCGGTTCCGCCGACGGCGGTGCTGCTCGGCGGCGAAGCCTGTCCGGCCGATGTCGTCGACCGGTGGGCGGCCGACCGGACGCTAATCAACGCCTACGGCCCCACCGAGATCACCGTCTACGCGGCGATGAGCGCACCTCTGTCCCCCGGCTCCGGCGCGGCCCCCCTCGGCGGCCCCGTGCCGACGACGGCCTTGTTCGTGCTCGACGAGCGGCTTCGCCCGGTGCCCGAGGGCACCGTCGGGGAACTCTATGTCGCCGGACCTGGCGTCACCGCAGGCTATCTGGGCCGCACCGCGCTGACGGCGTCGCGTTTCGTGGCGTGCCCGTTCGGCCGTCCCGGTGCACGCATGTACCGCACCGGCGACTTGGTCCGGTGGCGCACCGACGGCGCGTTGCACTACCTGGGCCGCGCCGACGACCAGGTGAAGATCCGCGGCTACCGCATCGAACTCGGAGAGGTCCAGGCCGCACTGGCCGCGCTCGACGGTGTGCGCGCCGCCGCCGTCATCGCCCGGCAGGACCAGCCCGGTACCTCCCGGTTGGTCGGATACATCACCGGCACCGCCGATCCCGCGGCCGCCCGGCGGGCGCTGGCCGAGACGCTGCCGCCCTACCTGGTTCCTGCCGCGGTCGTCGGCGTCGACGAGCTGCCGCTCACCGTCGGCGGAAAGCTCGACGTCCGGGCGCTGCCCGCACCCGTCCTCGAGGCCGTCGACGAGTACCGGGCACCCACCGATGCCGTCGAGGAGGTTCTCGCCGGCATCTTCGCGCAGGTGCTGGGGCGCGACCGGGTCGGTGTCGACGACTCCTTCTTCGACCTCGGCGGCGACAGCATCCTGTCGATGCAGGTGGTGTCGCAGGCCCGCGCCGCGGGACTGGTCTGTCGGGCCCGCGACGTCTTCGTCGAACAGACGGTCGCCCGGCTGGCACGGGTGGTGGAAATCGCCTCCACGACAACGACGTCCGACGACGACGGTGTCGGACCCGTGCCGCCGACCCCGATCATGGCGTGGCTGCGACACGTCGACGGCCCGACCGACGAGTTCAATCAGACGGTGCTGGTGCAGGCGCCCGCCGGTGCCACCCGCAGCGCGGTCGTGCTGCTCCTTCAGGCGCTGCTCGACCGGCATCCGATGCTTCGCCTGCGTGTCGACGACGGCGCACCGCACACGCGCGAGCCCGGCGCGGTGCCGGCCGCGGAGTGCCTGATGGCCGTCGACGTGCTGGACGTACAGGCCATCGCGACCGCCAGGGCGCGCCTGAACCCCGCCGACGGAGCGATGCTCAGCGCGGTGTGGGCCGAGGCCACGGGCCAATTGGCATTGATCGTGCATCATCTCGCCATCGACGCCGTGTCGTGGCGGATCCTGTTGGAGGATCTGAACATCGCCTGGGCGCAGCACCGCTCCGGACAACCGATCGCTGTGACCGGCGAGGGCACGTCGTTCGCACGGTGGGCGGCGCTGCTGGTCGACCACGCGCGCACGGTGCTCGACGACGCCGGCGCGTGGCACCGCGTCGAGACCGCTCCCGCCCTGCTGCCGCCGCCCGACGTCACGTCCGACACCTACGCCGGCGCCGGTCGGCACACCGCGGCGTGGGATCCCTCGCTCACCCGGCAACTTCTCGGTGAGGTGCCGGCCGCGTTCCACGCCGGCATCACCGACATCCTGCTGATCGCCCTCGCGCTCGCCTGCGCTGAATTCTTCGACACCGGGTCGCCCGTCAGCATCGACGTCGAAGGGCACGGTCGCCACGAGGACCTGTTCCCCGGCGTGGACCTGTCCCGCACCGTGGGGTGGTTCACCACCAAGTACCCGGTCGCCCTGAGCGTCGGCCGACTGCGCTGGGACACGGTGCGTTCCGGTGATGCCGCACTCGGTGCGGTGATCAAGGACGCCAAGGAGCAACTGCGCGCCCTGCCCGACGGGCTGAGCTACGGGCTGCTGCGCTACCTCCACCCTGACAGCAATCTCGCCGGGCGCGATCCGGGCATCGGGTTCAACTACCTCGGACAGGTGGGCGGCCGCACCGCCGATGTGCCCGGCGGTCTGTGGCGCCCGGTGACCGACCCGTGGGCCACCGACGTCGGCTCCGCGATAGCGATGCCGTTGGGGCACAGCGTCGAACTCAGCGCCGCCACCGTCGACACCGGCACCGGACCGCAGTTGCAGGTCACGTGGCTGTGGGCGAGGTCAAAGCTGCCCGATACGACGATTCACCGGCTCGGCGCGTTGTTCTTCGACGCGCTGACCGGCATCTGTGCCCACGTCGCGCGCGGCGGCGGCGGCCTGACGCCGTCGGACGTGCGGCCCGCCTCACTGAGCCAGCAGCGGATCGACGAACTGGCCCGGCACCACCGCATCGCCGATGTGCTTCCGCTGACCCCTCTGCAGCAGGGTCTGCTCTTCCACGCGACGACGGCGCGAGAGCACGTCGACGTGTACGCGATGCAGCTCGACGTGACGATCACCGGGCCGTTGGACCCGGAGCGGCTGTGCACCGCGGTGCAGGCCGTCGTGCGGCGCCACCCCAACCTGGCCGCACGCTTCTCCGGCGAGTCCGACCCGCCGATCCAGGTGATCCCCGCGGATCCCGACATCAATTGGCAGTACCGGAATCTGCGGTCGGCCGAGGAGATCACTCAGCTGTGCGCCGACGAGCGCGCCGCGGTGTGCGACCTGACGAACGGACCGGCGTTCCGGGCGCTAGTGATCAAAATCGGCGCCGAGCGGCACCGCGTCGTGCTCACTAATCACCACATCGTGCTGGACGGCTGGTCGCTGCCGATCCTGCTGCAGGACATCTTCGCCGCCTACGCGGGCCACCGGTTGCCCCCCGCCGGATCGTTCCGACGGTATGTGGAGTGGCTCGTCACCCGTGACCGGGACGCGGCCGCCGACGCCTGGCGCGAGGTGCTCGGCGGCGTCGACACCCCGACCCTGGTGGCCCCGCCCGATCGGATCCGATCCGGGCGGCGCGGTTCGGCGTCGACCACGCTGACCGCCGCGACGACGCGCGCGGTGACCGACCTGGCGCGCCGGCACCGCACCACCGTGAACACGGTGCTGCAGGCGGCGTGGGCACAGGCGTTGACGTGGCTCACCGGCCAGGACGACGTGGTGTTCGGCACGGCCGTGTCGGGACGGCCGGCCGAACTGTCCGGCGCCGACGCCACGGTGGGCCTGCTGATCAACACCATCCCGATCCGGGCGCGGATCACCGCGGGCACGACAACGGCGGATCTGCTGAAGCAGTTGTCCGACAACCACCATCGCACGCTGGACCATCAGCATGTCGCTCTCGCGGAGATCCACCGCCTGACGGGGCAGGACCAGCTGTTCGACACGCTGTTCGTGTTCGAGAACTATCCGCTGGACGCGGCCGCGATGACCGCTCTCGGCGACCTGGTGGTCTCCGAGGTCACCGCGCACGAGACCAACCACTATCCCCTCACCCTGCAGGCGATGCCGGGCGATCCGCTGCGGCTGCGGGTCGAGTACGACACCGACCTGTTCGACGCGCAGAGCGTGGATGCGCTGACCGGCAGGCTGCAGCGGCTGCTCGTTGCCATGGCGGCCGATCCGGCGCGACGCCTGTGGGCGATCGATCTGCTGGAGCCCACCGAACACACCGTGCTCGACGAGCTCGGCAACCGCGAGATCCTGCGCGCCGCAACCGCTGCCGGAGCCACGGTTCCCGAGCTCTTCGACCGGCACGCGTCGGCCACCCCGGATGCCCTCGCGGTCGTGTCGGGTCAGCATCGCCTGACCTACCGGGAGGTGCAGCAGGCGTCGATCGCCCTGGCGCACCTGCTGGTCGATCGTGGTGTCCGGCCCGGTGATTGTGTGGCCGTGCTGTTGCCGCGCTCCGGGCAGGCGATCGTCGGGATGCTGGCCGCGCTCCGAGCCGGCGCCTTCTACCTCGCGATCGACGCCGGGCTCCCGGCACAGCGTGTCGCGTTCATGATCGGCGATGCCTCCCCGGCCGTGGCGATCACGGACACTGCCCTGCGTCACCGACTCGAGGAGTTCGACGTCGACATCCTCGACATCGACACTTCTCCTTCCGGGAGCCGCTCCCTTGCCGGTCTGCCGACGCCTTCCGCTGGTGACCTGGCGTATTTGATCTACACCTCGGGTACCACCGGCGTGCCCAAAGGTGTTGTGGTCAGCCATGACAACGTCTCTCACCTGGTGGACAGCACGCCGGTGAGCCTGCCGGCGCACCCGGTGTGGACGCAGTGCCACTCGTATGCGTTCGACTTCTCGGTGTGGGAGATCTGGGCGGCGCTGCTGACGGGCGGCTCGGCGGTCGTCGTGCCCGACGAGGTGGTGCTGTCCCCCGGCGAGTTCCAGGATCTCCTCGTGCAGGAGCGGGTGAACGTCCTCACCCAAACTCCCTCGGCCGTCACCGCGCTGGATCCGGCCCGGGTGCCGTCGGTGGCGCTGCTGCTGGGCGGGGAAGCCTGCTCGGCCGATGTGGTCGATCGGTGGGCGCCGGGCCGGGTGGCCATCAACGCCTACGGCCCCACCGAGATCACCGTGTACGCGGCCATGAGCGAACCGCTGCAGCCGGGCAGCGGGCCGGCACCGATCGGTGGGCCCGTGGCCACCGCGGCGCTACTCGTCCTCGACGCCGGGCTTCGTCCCGTCCCGCCCGGCGCGGTCGGTGAGCTCTACGTCGCCGGCCGCGGCGTCGGCGTGGGCTATCTGCGGCGGCCGGGTCTGACCGCGGCCCGGTTCGTGCCGTGCCCCTTCGGGCGGCCCGGGGATCGGATGTACCGCACCGGCGATCTGGTCCGCTGGCGCCCCGACGGGCAGCTGCAGTACCTCGGCCGCGCCGACGACCAGGTCAAGATCCGCGGCTACCGCATCGAACTCGGCGAGGTGCAGGCGGCGCTGGCCGGGCTCGACGGCGTCGACCGGGCGGCGGTCATCACTTCACGCGACCACGCCGGCGCCAACCGACTCATCGGATATTTCACCGGCACAGCGGATCCCGCTGCCGTCCGACAGCGCCTCGCGGAGTTTCTGCCGTCCTACATGGTGCCCACCGACGTCATCGCCGTGGACGCGCTGCCGCTCACCGTCGGCGGCAAGCTCGACGTCCGGGCGCTACCGGCACCCGATGACACCCGCGCCGCCTACCGCGCCCCCCGCACGGTCACCGAGGAGATCCTGACCGCCGCCTACGCGAGCGTGCTCGGCGTCGATCGGGTCGGGATCGACGAGTCCTTCTTCGACCTCGGTGGCGACAGCATCCTCGCGATGCGCCTGGCCGCGGCGATCGGCACGGCACTCTCGGCGACCGTGTCGGTCCGCGTGATCTTCGACGCGCCGACCGTGGCCGAACTGGCGGAGCGGGTCGCCGCCCACACCGGTCCGCGCGCGCCCGTGGTAGCCGTCGACAGGGCCGCGATCCTGCCGTTGTCCTTCGCCCAGAACCGGTTGTGGTTCGTCGACCAACTGCAGGGCCCGTCCCCGGTCTACAACATGGTCGTCGCGCTCCGCCTGCGCGGCGTCCTGGACACGGAGGCGATGGCGGCGGCGCTGGCCGATGTCGTCGCGCGTCACGAGAGCCTGCGCACCCTCGTCGTCGCCCCCGACGGAGTGCCCCGTCAGATCATCGTTCCCGCCGAACAGGCCGATGCCGGAGGGGATGTCGTCGACGCCACGACTCTCGCGGACGGTGAACTGACCGCGGCGATCGACGCGGCCGGACGCCACGCGTTCCGACTCGATCGCGACATCCCGCTGCGGGCGACGCTGTTCCGCGTCGCTGAGCGCGACCACGTCCTCGTGGGCGTGGTGCACCACATCGCCGCCGATGGCTGGTCGGTCGCACCGCTGCTGCGCGACCTCGGCGTCGCCTACGCCGCGCGCTGCGCGGGCCGCGCGCCGGACTGGCCCGCGCTGCCGGTGCAGTACGCCGATTACGCCCTGTGGCAACGCGATCACCTCGGCGACCTCGGTGACGACGCCAGCCCGATCGCCGCTCAGCTGGCCTACTGGCGCGACGCGCTGGCGGGGATGCCCGAGCGGATCGCCCTGCCCACCGACCGGCCCTACCCTGCCGTCGCCGACCAACGCGGGGATCAGATCACCTTCGAATGGCCGGCCGCCCTGCAGCAACAGATTCGCGACGTGGCCCGCCGGCACCACGCGACCGGCTTCATGGTGATGCAGGCCGCCCTGTCGGTCCTGCTGTCCGCATTGAGTTCGAGTTCCGATGTCGCCGTCGGCTTTCCGATCGCGGGGCGCAACGACCCCGCACTCGACGAACTCGTCGGGTTCTTCGTCAACACCCTGGTGCTGCGCGTCGACCTGTCCGGTGATCCGACGATCACCGAGGTGCTCGAGCAGGTCCGGCAGCGCAGCCTGGCCGCCTACGACCATCAGGACCTTCCGTTCGAGGCGCTGGTCGAGAAGCTCAATCCGGCGCGGTCGCTGGCGCACCATCCTCTTGTGCAGGTGATGCTGGCCTGGCAGAACATGCCCGGCGCCGGTGTGGGCCTCGGCGATCTCGAGGTGACCCAGCTTCCGGTGCAGACGCACACGGCCCGGGTCGACCTGTCCTTCGTCCTGACCGAGCGCTGGACCGAATCCGCCGCGCCTGCCGGCATTTCCGGGACAGTTGAGTTCCGCACCGACGTGTTCGACCCCGACACCGTCCGCACCCTGGTCACCCGCCTGGAGCGGGTGGTGACCGCGATGCTCACTGACCAGGATCAGCGGCTGTCGCGCCTCGATCTGCTCGACGCGGCGGACCTCACCCGGGTCGCCCGCCTCGGCAATCAAGCGCTGTTGACCGCACCGGCCCCCGCCGCGGCGTCCATCCCCGACATGTTCGCCGCGCACGTCGCCCGTACCCCGGATCACGGTGCGGTCACCGGTGGCGACCGGTCGCTGAGCTACCGCGAACTCGACGAGGAGTCGAACCGGTTGGCGCACCGGCTGATCGCGGTCGGCGCGGGCCCCGGGACCACCGTGGCGCTGATGCTGCCGCGGTCGGCGCAGGCGGTGATCGCGATGCTGGCGATCCTCAAGACCGGCGCGGCCTACCTGCCGCTGGATCCTGCCCATCCCGACGAGCGCATCCGGTTCATGCTCGCCGACAGCGCGCCGGTCGCCGCGGTCAGCAATGCCGCGCTGCGGTCCCGGCTGAGCGCTACGGGCATTCCCGTGCTCGATGCCGAGGACGACGCGACAGGCCCGCACGACCCGGTGTCGAGAGCGTCGGCTGATGACATCGCGTATCTGATCTACACCTCCGGCACCACCGGCACCCCCAAGGGCGTGGCGATCAGCCACCGCAACCTCGCCCACCTGGCCGCCTCCACACCCCCCGAACTCGGCCCCCACCCGGTCTGGACCCAATGCCACTCCTACGGATTCGACTTCTCCGTCTGGGAGATCTGGGCCGCCCTGCTCGGCGGTGGACGCCTGGTCATCGTCGACGAGGACACCGCGGCCTCACCCCCGGACTTCCACGAACTCCTCGTGCGCGAACAGGTGTCGGTGCTGACCCAAACCCCCTCGGCGATCACCGCGCTGTCGCCCGACGGGCTCGACGGCGTGGCGGTGCTCCTCGGCGGCGAGGCCTGCCCCGCCGACATCGTGGACCGCTGGGCCCCCCGACGTGTCCTGATCAACGCCTACGGCCCCACCGAAGCCACCGTGTACGCGACGATGAGCCCACCCCTGACGCCCGGATCAGGCCCGGCGCCCATCGGGTCCCCCGTCCCGACCGCGGCGGTCTTCGTCCTCGACGCGTGGCTGCGTCCCGTGCCGCCCGGTGTGGCCGGCGAGCTCTACATCGCCGGGCACGGCGTGGGCGTGGGTTACCTGCATCGGGCGGCGTTGACAGCAGGCCACTTCATCGCGTGTCCGTTCGGGGCGCCGGGCACCCGGATGTACCGCACCGGGGACCTGGTCAGATGGCGCCCCGACGGAGCACTGCAATACCTCGGCCGCGCCGACGACCAGGTTAAGATCCGCGGGCACCGCATCGAACTCGGCGAGATCCACACCGCCCTGGCCGCCCTCGACGACGTCGGCCAAACCGTCGTGATCGCCCGCGACGACGGCCCCACCGGCACCCAACTGGTCGCCTACCTCACCGGCAGCGCCGACCCCGCCACCATCCGCGCCGCACTGGCCGACCGACTGCCCTCCTACATGGTCCCCACCGCCGTCATCGCCCTCGACGCCCTGCCCCGCACCGTCAACGGCAAACTCGACACCACAGCGCTACCCGCCCCCGGTATCCGAACCTCGGAGTACCGCGCACCCGCCGATACGATCGAACAGACTCTCGCCGGCATCTACGCCCGCGTCCTCGGAGTCGACACCGTCGGCGTCGACGACTCGTTCTTCGACCTCGGCGGCGACAGCATCCTGTCCATGCAGGTCGTCGCCCAAGCCCGCGCCGCCGGACTGCACTGCCGACCCCGCGACATCTTCGTCGAACAAACCGTCGCCCGACTCGCCCACGTCATCGAAACGACCGACACCTCAACACCTCCGATCGACGACGGGATCGGAACCATCCCCCCCACCCCCATCATGCGATGGCTGCACTCGGTACCCGCACCCACCCGAGAGTTCAACCAAACCATGGTCGTCCACGCACCCACCCGCGCCACCGCACACGACGCCGCGGTCCTCCTGCAAGCCCTCACCGACCGGCACGCCATGCTGCGCGCCCACCTCAACCACGACGCCACCCTGACCGTCCCCGCACCCGGCACCATCGACGCCAGCACCCGCCTGCACACCACCCACACCATCTCCGATCACGTGCTCACCACGGCCCGCACACAACTCGACCCCGCAGCCGGAATCATGTTCCGTGCCGTCTTCGCCACCACCACAAACGAACTCGCCCTCATCGTGCACCACCTCGCCATCGACGCCGTGTCCTGGCGCATCCTGCTCGAAGACCTCAACCTCGCCTGGACCCAACACCACACCGGACAACCCCCCACCCTGCCCACCACCGGCACCTCCTTCCACACCTGGGCCCACCTCCTCACCCACCACGCCGACACACCCACCGTCACCGCGACCGCCCAAAGATGGCACGCTGCGCTCGCCGCCCCACCCGCCCTGCCCCCACCCGATCCCCACGCCGACACCTACGCCAACGCAGCAAGTTTCACCGCCTCCCTGGGCCCCGAGATCACCAGCCGACTGCTCACCGAGGTGACCGCGGCCTTCCACGCCGGCGTCACCGACATCCTGCTCACCGCCCTCGCCCTGGCCTGCACCGAATTCGTCGGCAGCACACAGCCCATCGGTATCGACGTCGAGGGGCACGGCCGAGCCGAGGACCTGTTCACCGGCGTGGACCTGTCCCGCACCGTGGGATGGTTCACCACGAAATATCCGGTCGCCCTGCATGTTCGGCGTCCGGACTGGTCGCAGTTCGGCGCCGGTGACACCGTCGTGGGCGCCGTCGTCAAAGCCGCCAAAGAACAACTCCGCACGCTGCCCGATGGCCTGACCTACGGCCTGTGGCGCCACCTCACCCCGCACAGCGATCCGCATCCGGATGAACCCACCCTCTCGTTCAACTATCTGGGTCGCGCCGGCCACCTCGGCATCGACGACACCGACCTCTGGCGTCCGAGCGCCGACGGCATGGCGATGGCGGCAACGGCCGGCCAGATCTCGATGCCTCTGGCCCACGCCCTCGAAGTCACCGCAGTCACCATCGACACCGACGCCGGTCCGGAGTTGACGACGACGTGGACCTGGGCCACCTCCGTGCTGACCCACGAGGACATCGGCCGCCTGAACGAGCTCTGGAACGACGCCCTCACCGGCATCACCACCCACGTCCACCACGGCGGCGGCGGACTCACCCCCACCGACATCAGCCCCGCCACGCTCACCCAACCCCAGATCGACACCCTCGAACACGAACACGACGTCCACGACATCCTGCCGCTGACCCCGGTTCAGCAGGGACTGCTCTTCCACGCCCGAACCGCGCGGGAACTCGGCGTCGACAGCGATCTGTACGCGATGCAACTCGAGATCACTCTCACCGGCGTGCTCGATCCGGACGTGCTGCGCAACGCCGTCCGCGCCGTCGCGCTCCGCCACCCCAATCTCGTCGCCCGGTTCGCCGACGGCTATGACCCGCCGGTCCAGATCGTCCCTGCCGCCCCCGAGGTCCCGTGGCAGTACCGTGAGGTGGCCGACGACGAGGAGATCCGGCAGGTGTGCGCGGCCGAACGCACCGCGGTCTGCGACCTGAGGAACCACGTCCCGTTCCGGGTTGCATTGTTGCGCACCAGAGCCGACGAGCACCGGGTGGTGTTGACCAACCACCACATCGTGCTCGACGGCTGGTCGCTGCCGATTCTGCTGCAGGAGATCTTCGCGGGTTACGTCGGACAGCGGCTGCCCCCAGCTCCCCCCTTCCGCCGCTTCGTGGAGTGGTTGCACGACCGCGACGTCGACGCCGCGCACGCCGCCTGGCGCGACGTGCTGAACGGCCTCGACGCGCCGACGCTGGTCGGCCCGCCGGGCGGCCCGACGTCAGGCGCCCGCGGCAGCAGCAGCCACCGGCTGCCCGAGGACATCACCCGCGGCCTGGCCGAACTCGCGCGGACCCACCACACCACCGTCAACATCGCGCTGCAGGCCGCCTGGGCGCAGACCTTGACATCGCTGGCCGGCCGGCACGACGTGGTATTCGGTACCACCGTCTCCGGCCGTCCCAGCGACGTGCCCGGCGCGGAGTCGATGGTCGGTCTGATGATCAACACCGTGCCGGTCCGGGCCCGCCTGACGCCGACCGCCACGACCGCCGACCTGCTCGCCCAACTGCACGACGCGCACCAGAGGACCATCGATCACCAGCACGTGGCGCTCACCGAAATTCACCGCATCACCGGCCACGAGCAGCTGTTCGACACCCTGTTCGTGTTCGAGAACTATCCGATCGACGGCACCGGGACGGCCGCAGGCGGCAAGCTGGCCGTCACCGGTGTCGCCGCGCGCGAGACCAACCATTATCCGTTGACGCTGCAGGCCATGCCGGGACCCGAAATCGGTGTGCGGATCGAGTACGACACCGCGACGTTCACGGCGTCGGCGGTCGACGCGATCGCGCGTCGGTTCGATCGGGTGGTCGCGGCGATGATCGCCGACCCACGACAGCGGCTTTCCGCACTCGACGTGCTCGATCCGGCCGAGCGGCTGCGGCTCGACGATCTCGGCAACCGCCCGACGCTCCTGCCCGTCGAGCGACCCGTGACGGTGCCGCAGCTGTTCGCCGCTCAGGTCGCCCGCTGCGGGGATCGCGGCGCGTTGACTTTCCACGGGCGGACGCTGACCTACCGGCAACTCGATGACGCGTCGAACCGGCTGGCGCACAGACTCATTCGGTACGGAGCGGGGCCGGGATCGTACGTGGCGCTGGTGACCGGCCGCAGCGTCGACGCGGTCGTCGCGATGCTCGCGGTGCTCAAGGCCGGCGCGGCCTACCTGGCCGTCGACCCCGCGGTACCGCCGGACCGACTGCGCTTCCTGCTCACCGACGCCGACCCTGTCGCCGTGCTGACCACCGATGCGATGCGCGGCCGGCTCCCCGACCACCCGCTGCCGATCCTCGACCTGCACGACACCGCCGACGACGAGTCGGACGCGGGGTTGCCGTACCCCGATCCCGGGGACGTCGCGTACCTGATCTACACCTCCGGCACCACCGGGACACCGAAAGGCGTTGCGGTGACGCACGCCAACGTGGCACACCTCGCGGCATCGACACCGCCGGCGTTGCCCGACGATCCGGTGTGGACGCAATGCCACTCGTATGCGTTCGACTTCTCGGTCTGGGAGATCTGGGCCGCGCTGCTGCACGGCGCCCGCCTCGTCGTCGTCGACGAGGACACCGCCGCTTCGCCGGACCGGTTCGGTGCGTTGCTCGCGGCCGAACACGTCACCGTCCTGACCCAGACGCCCTCGGCGATCACCGCGCTCGACCCGCAGGGGCTCGACGGGATCGCGGTGCTCCTCGGCGGTGAGGCCTGCCCACCCGAGACCGTCGACCGCTGGGCGCCCGGCCGCACCCTGATCAACGCCTACGGCCCCACCGAGATCACCGTGTACGCCGCCATGAGCGCTCCGCTGCGTCCCGGCGAGGGTGCCGCGCCGATCGGTGGACCGGTCGCGACGTCGGCGCTGTTCGTCCTCGACGACTGGTTGCGTCCGGTGCCCGAGGGCGCCGTCGGCGAACTCTACGTCGCCGGATCGGGCGTCGCCGTCGGATATCTCGGCAGGCCCGGTCTGACCGCCACCCGCTTCCTCCCCTGCCCCTTCGGCCGACCGGGACGGCGCATGTACCGCACCGGTGACCTGGTCCGGTGGCGCAGCGACGGTCAGCTGCAGTACCTGGGCCGAGCCGACGACCAGGTCAAGATCCGCGGCTACCGCGTCGAACTCGGGGAGATCACCGGCGCGCTGACCGCAATCGACGGCGTCACCGGCGCCGCCGTGATCCCGCGGCACGACCGGCCGGGCGCCACCCGGCTCACCGCCTACATCACCGGGCCGCTCACCCCCGCCGAGGCGCGGACCCGACTGGCCGCAACGCTGCCGTCGTACCTGGTGCCGTCGGACATCGTCGCGCTGGAGACGTTACCGCTCACCGTCGGCGGGAAGCTCGACGTGCGGGCGTTGCCGGCCCCCGATCGTGCGGGGAGCGGCCCGTACCGGGCGCCCACCAATGCTGTCGAGGAGATCCTCGCCGCGAGCTTCGCCGACGTCCTCGGCCTCGACCGGGTGGGCATCGACGACTCCTTCTTCGATCTCGGCGGCGACAGCATCTCGGCCATGCGGGTGGTCACCGCAATCAACGCGGCGCTCGACACCGATCTGACGGTGCGCACACTGTTCGACGCCGCCACGGTGGCCCAGTTGGCGCCGCGGGTCCGCACCGGCGCCGGACGCCGGGCCCCCCTGGTGGCCGGCGGGCGACCCGAGCAGATTCCGCTGTCCTTCGCGCAGAGCCGGCTGTGGTTCCTCGACCGCTTCGTCGGCGGCATCGTCACCTACAACATGCCGACGGCCTTCACGGTCGATGGTCCGCTCGACGTCGATGCGCTCGGCGCCGCCCTCGACGACGTGATCGCCCGGCACGAATCGCTGCGCACCGTGTTCGTCGACGTCGACGGCGTACCGCGACAGCAGGTTCTGCCCGTCCGGCCCGGGATGTGGCGACACCGCGACGATGCCGTCGTGGCTGTGTCCGAGGAACGGGCCGTCGCCGAGCTGACGGCATTGGCGGCGCACCGATTCGACTTGGCGGCCGAGATTCCGATCCGTGCGCAGGTGTTTGCACTCAGAGCCGATCGGCACGCCATCGGCATCGTCGTGCACCACATCGCCGCCGACGGCTGGTCGATCGCGCCGCTGGTGCGCGACCTGGGGGTGGCCTACGCCGCCCGCACCGCGGGCCAGCCACCCGGCTGGGCGGCGCTGCCGGTGCAGTACATCGACTACACCCTCTGGCAGCGGGCACAATTCGGCGACCTCGACGATGACGAGAGCCCGATCGCCCGGCAACTGGCGTACTGGCAGGATGCGCTCGCCGGGATGCCCGAACAGCTGTCCTTGCCCACCGATCGGCCCTATCCCGCCGTTGCCGACTACCGCGGCGCCACCATGGAGATCGAGTGGCCTGCGGCGCTGCAGCAGCGGGTGCAGGCCGTGGCGCGCGCCCACAACGCCACCAGCTTCATGGTCATCCAGACCGCGCTGGCGGTACTGCTGTCCAAGATCAGCTCGAGTTCGGATGTCGCCGTCGGCTTTCCGATCGCGGGCCGCGGGGATCCGGCTCTCGAGGAACTCATCGGCTTCTTCGTCAACACCCTCGTGCTGCGGGTTGACCTCGGGGGCGACCCCACACTGGCCGAGTTGCTCGCCCAAGTCAGACGCCAGAGCCTGGCCGCCTACGAGAATCAGGACGTCCCGTTCGAGGTCCTCGTCGAGCGGCTCAACCCTGCCCGATCGCTGACCCGTCAGCCCCTGATCCAGGTGATGCTGGCCTGGCAGAACTTCGCCGGCAGCGGCGACACCGCGGGCGGTCTGGCGCTGGGCGATCTGAAGGTCGCCCAGCAGGGCGCCGACACCCACACCGCCCGGATGGACCTGCTGTTCAACCTGGCCGACCGGTTCACCGAATCCGGCCGGCACGACGGGATCTGCGGCGTCGTCGAGTTCCGCACCGACGTCTTCGATCCCGGCAGTATCCGGACCCTGATCGACCGCTTCGAACGGGTACTGACCGCGCTGACCGCCGACCCCGAACACCGACTCTCTGCCGTCGACATCCTCGACGGCGCCGACCGCGCCCGCCTCGACACGTGGGGAAACCGGGACGCGCTCACCACATCCCCGACCGTGACGGCATCGCTGCCCGCCCGCTGGGCGGCACAGGTGGCGCGCACACCCGACGCGACCGCGGTGACCTTCGAGGGCCTGTCGGTCACCTACCGCGATCTCGACGAGAGGTCCACCCGGCTCGCGCACCAGCTGACCGCACTCGGGGCAGCGCCCGGCCGCGCCGTCGCCCTGCTCTTCACCCGGTCGGCCGACGCCGTTGTCGCCATCCTCGCGGTGCTGAAAACCGGTGCGGCCTATCTGCCGATCGATCCGGTGGTGCCCGCGGCGCGCATCGCGTTCATGATGGCCGATGCCACTCCTGTCGCCGCCGTCACCACCGGCGATCTGCGCACACGACTCGACGGCTTCGACATTCCCGTCCTCGACATCGCCGACGCCCGGACCTCCGATCAGCCGGTCAGCGCCCTGCCGCTGCCCGCGCCCGACGATCTCGCCTACTTCATCTACACCTCCGGCACCACCGGGGTTCCCAAAGGCGTTGCCATCACCCACCGCAACGTGATCGCGTTGATGGATTCGCTCGACGTCGACGTGCTGCGCGCCGGAGTCTGGAGCCAGTGTCACTCGCTGGCGTTCGACGTGTCGGTGTGCGAGATGTGGGGGGCGCTGCTCACGGGTGGACGGCTGGTGGTGGTGTCGGAGTCGGTGGCCCGCTCCCCCGAGGACTTCCACGCCCTGCTGGCGGCCGAGCACGTCACCGTGCTGAGCCGCACCCCGTCGGCGTTCTACGCGCTGCAGACGGCCGACGCCCAGAAGCCCGACGGTGAACTCGATCTGGAGGCGGTGCTGTTCGCCGGCGAGGGACTCGAGCCACGACGGCTGCGGACGTGGCTGAACCGGCACCGCGGCCGGCCGCGGATGATCAACCTCTACGGCACCACCGAGACGACCGTGCACGCCTCGTTCGACGAGATCACCGACAGCGACGCCGAGCGGAACGCCAGCCCCGTCGGCGTACCGCTGGCCCGCCTCGCCTTCTTCGTTCTGGACGCGTCGTTGCAGCCCGTACCGGCGGGTGTGGTCGGTGACCTGTACGTCGCCGGGCAGCAGGTGGGCGTCGGGTACTGGCGCCGTGCAGGATTGACGGCGTCGCGGTTCATCGCCTGCCCGTTCGGGCCGCCCGGAAGCCGGATGTACCGCACCGGCGATCTGGTCAGCTGGAGCGCCGAGGGCCGGTTGCACTACGTGGGCCGGGCCGACGAGCAGGTCAAGGTCCGCGGCTACCGCATCGAGCTCGGCGAGGTGGAGAACGCCCTGCTGGCCTGCCCCGAGGTCACCCAGGCCGTCGCGACCGTGCACGACAGTGGCGCGGGGGGACAACTCGTCGCCTATGTCACCCTGGACGACACTCCCGCAACCGAGAACGACGCCGCCGTCGTCGACGAGTGGCAGCAGATGTACGACGACCTCTACGACGGCGTCGCTCCCCCGGAGTTGGGGATGGACTTCCGTGGCTGGAACAGCAGCTACACCGGCGATCCCCTGCCGCTGGACGAGATGACCGAATGGCGTTGCGCCACAGTCGATCAGATTCTGGAGCTGCGCCCCCGTCGGGTGCTCGAGATCGGGGTCGGCTCCGGGCTGATCCTCTCCCAGGTCGCCCCGCACTGCGAGCACTACGTCGGCACCGACATGTCCACGGTGGCCGTGAACGGCCTGCGGCAGGCCTTGCGACGCTCCGCGGTCACGTGGCGCGACCGTGTCCGGCTGCGGGCCCAACCGGCCCATGTCACCGACGGACTCACACCGGGTTCGTTCGACGTCATCGTGCTGAATTCGATCGTCCAGTACTTCCCCCACCGCGGCTATCTGACCGACGTGCTCGACAAGGCGGTGGACCTGTTGGCACCGGGAGGCACGCTGTTCATCGGTGACGTGCGCAACCACCACCTGCAGCGGGCGTTCCTGGCCGGCGTCGCCCGGGCCAAGGCGCCCGACGCGGATACTGCCGAACTGCGCGAGCGGATCCACCGCGCCATCCTCGGTGAAGCCGAATTGCTCATCACCCCAGAGTTCTTCATTACCTGGTCGGCGCAGCATGCGAAGCTCGCCGGCGTCGACATTCGCGTCAAGCGCGGCCGTGCGGACAACGAACTCACGCGCTACCGCTACGACGTGCTGGTGCACCGGGAGCCGGCGGCGGCGCGATCGGTGGCCGACCTGCCCTCCTGGACATGGGCGTCCTGTGAGCACCTGGCCGGGCTGCGGCATCGGCTGACGGCGTACCGACCGACCGCGGTGCGCGTCTGCGCGATCCCGCACACCGGTCTGGTGTCGGACATCGCGCTGCAGCGCGACGTCGAGACCGGGTCGGTATCGGAGCCCGTTCCGGTGGCCACCGCGGTCCCGGAGGACCTGCACGAGCTGGCCGGCGCGACCGGCTACCGCGCCGCCGTCACCTGGGGTGCGGAGCCCGGCACACTCGACGCGGTCTTCCTGGCCGACGACGGCGAGCCGCTGACCGACGTCTACCGCGCCCGGGCAGGAGTCGTCGCGCCCACCAACACCCCGCACCTGAACACGACGATCGGCGGTCTACGGCGGCGGCTGAGTGACCGGTTGCCGGACTACATGGTGCCCGCGCACCTCATGGTCATCGACGAGTTCCCACTGACCTCGTCGGGCAAGCTCGATCGCAAGGCGCTGCCCATTCCGATGGCGACCACGACAGCCTTTGCCGCGCCGTCGGATTCGACCGAGCAGACCATCGCCGACATCTACGCGCAGGTCCTCGGGGTGGGCAGGGTCGGAGCGGACGACTCGTTCTTCGATCTCGGCGGTGACTCCCTCTCGGCGATGCGGGCGATCGCCGCGATCAACGCCGCCCTCGACACGCATCTCGCGGTCCGCACCCTGTTCTACGCCCCTTCGGTCCGCGGGCTCGCCCGGCAACTCAGCAGTGCCGACGCCACGACGGAGGTGATCCCGGTCGAGTTCTACCGCCGGGGCGCCGGGGTGCCGCTCTACTGCGTCCATGACGGCCTGGGGCTCAGCTGGTCCTACCGCACGTTGGGCGAGTATTTCGACGGCCCCCTCGTCGGCATCAACCAGGTGCGCGGCGACGGGGAGCCGGAGCCGCAGTCGATCCGGAGCATGGCCCGCACGTACGCCGACCGCCTGCAGGCGATCCACCCCGGCGGGCCGTACCGGCTGCTCGGCTGGTCTTTCGGCGGCGTCGTGGCCCACGAACTGGCGATCGAGTTGCGCCGGCGCGGGTGCACGGTCGAGCGGCTGATCCTTCTCGACCCCGCGTTCAGCGTGGGCCTCGTCGCCGGTGGGATGACCCTCGACGAGGACCGGGTGCTCGCGCACATCCTGCGCACCAATCGCATCGCGGTGCCGCCGCTGCCGGGGCCGCTGACCTACCAGCGCGCCGAGGAGTTGGTGCGTTCGCACGCAGGTGCCGAATTTCCTTTGCCGCCCAGGGAATTGCTCGAGCTGATGGTGCGCAGCGTGAACAGCAACCAGCGGCATCTGCGGCGCTTCCGTCCGGGCGAGTTCGACGGCGACATGGTGATCTTCACCGCCGGCCGCAGCGGCGTCGCACCGGTGGACACCGTGGTGTCGCGTGCGCTCGGTCTGCGGACCCGGCTGGCCGCGCGTGTGAGGGTTCGGAGATGGCGCCGGCACGTGACGGGGACGGTCGCCGCGCACCGGGTCGACTGCACGCACCACGACATGCTCAACCCGGCGTCGCTGCGACTCTACGGAGACCAGTTGCGCAAGGCCGTGGACGGTCAGACCGTCAGCCGGGCGAATCCGTCCGACCGGTAGAGCTCGACGCAACTCGCGCGCCTGACCTTGCCGCTCGTGGTGATCGGGATCGAGCCGGGCGCCACCAGCACCACGTCCTCGACGCCGACGCCGTGGGCGTTCGAGATCGCGGAGGTGACCTCCCGCCGCACCGTGCGCAGGGTCTCGGCCACCTCGTCGTCAGAGTGGCCGCGCTTCCTGACTTCGACGATGAGGACCAGTTTCTCGGTGTTCTGGTCGACGACCGCGATGGCCGCCGCCCGGCCTCCGGAGATCTCCTGGGTGGTCGCTTCAATGTCGTCGGGATAGTGGTTGCGCCCGCGGACGATCAGCAGGTCTTTGATCCGGCCGACGATGAAAAGCTCACCACGGGAGAGGAATCCGAGATCGCCGGTGCGCAACCAGCCGTCGGGTGGGGTCCCGGCCGACGGGGCGGCGATCGTCGCGCCGAAGGTGCGTGCCGTCTCGGCTGGTCGACGCCAGTAGCCCGGGCTCACGTTGTCACCGCGCACCCAGATCTCGCCCACCGTGTCCGCGGGCAGCTCGGCGGCCGTGTTCGGATCCACGATGCGCACGCTCGGCGACCGCGGCACCCCGTAGTTCACCAGCGGGGTGCCGTCGGCGCATCGCACCGCGCGTCCCTCAGACAACTCCTCCGGCGCAAAAGAAACGAATTCTGCGGGTGGACCGGGTTCTTTCGCGGCGACGTAGAGGGTCGCCTCGGCCAGTCCGTACGCCGGCCTCACCACCGACGGGTCGAGGTTGAAGCGGGCGAAGCGTCGGGCGAACCGCGTGAGCGTCGCCTCGCTGACGCGTTCGGCTCCGCTGAGGATGCGCAGCACCCCACCGAGATCGAGACCGGCCATGTCGTCGTCCGATGTCCGCGTGGCCGCGAGCTCGAAGGCGAAATTCGGCGCCGCCGACAACGGTAGGGGGTGCCGGGCCAGCAGCTGCAGCCACCGGGCGGGCCGCGCCAGGAACGACATCGGGCTCATCACCGCGGTCGGCCAGCCGCCGAACACCCCGGCGCACAGGCCCAGCATCAGACCCATGTCGTGGTAGAAGGGCAGCCACGACACCACGGTCTGCGGCATCCGGTAGTCGGGCAGGATGCCCGCGACGATCTGCTTCCAGTTGGCCGACAGGTTGGCATGGGTGATCTCCACGCCTGCCGGGCTGCGCGTCGATCCGGACGTGTACTGCAGATAGGCGATCTCGGGCCGGTCGCGGCGGACACGGCCCTGCCTACGTGTGTCCAGATCGGTCGCATCGACTTCGAGGACGACGGGCGCCGGGCCGGTTACTGCATACGGGGCGACGGTCGCCGCGACCGCGGCAGTGGTGAGCAGCGCGGTGGGCGCGGCGTCGGCCAGCACGGCGGTGACGCGCTCGTCGTGGATTCCGGCCAACGGCACCGACAACGGTGCCGCGATGACGCCGGCCTCGAGGGCCCCGAGAAAGGCCACGATGTAGTCGAGACCTTGCGGGGCGAGAATGATCGCCCGGTCCCCGACACACGTGTGATCCTGGATGTCGAGGGCCAGGTGGTGTGATCGTCGGAGCAACTGTGCCCACGTCAGAGTCTGCGCGGCGTCGTCCTCGTCGTAGAAGAGGAACGCCGTGTCGTTGGGCTGTAGGCTCGCCCGCTCGCGGAGCACGGCGAGCAGCGGCGGTTCGCTCACGACGGGGACACCTCCTCCCGCGGCCGGCGCGACGTTCCGAGCTTAGGCCAAACGCGCGGTCTCGCAGGCGGAGTCGGCGGACATCGCACGATACGGTGCCCTGGTCGGGAGGAGCGCCATGGACGAGTACTGGAACCACAACACCGCGTACCACCGATGGGTGGTCTCCCTCGCCGCCGCACACCACGGCGATGTGCTCGACGTCGGCTGCGGCGACGGCCTGCTGGCGCAGCGGCTGGCACCCGTGTCCCGCTCGGTCGTCGGCCTCGAGCCGGATTCTGCGGCCGCGCGGCGGGCGCGGACCCGGCTGGCGGGCGTGCCCGGCGTGTCGGTCGTCGAGTCCGGCTTCGCCGATTACCCCTCGGGCCCCGTCGATTTGATCGTCTTCGTCGCCAGCCTGCATCATCTCGACCTGCGGTCGTCGCTGGCTCGCGCCCGCGGGCTGTTACGACCCGGTGGCGAGCTCGCGGTGGTGGGGCTGAGCGCCAACACGACTGTGCGCGATTGGCTCTGGTCCGGGATGTGCCTCCCGGCTGTGCTCCTGGGATCGCGGCTGCACCGCGAGAGACGCGACATCGGCGTGGTGGTGGCGGAGCCGCGTGAGGGGCTCGACGAGATCCGCCGCACCGCCGAGGACGTGCTACCGGGTGTGTGGATTCGCCGGGCGCTCTACTACCGCTACCTGATGCGGTGGCGGAAGCCGGAGGCAGACAGACTTGTCGGTGGTTCGAACTAGTGTTCGATTCATGGGTGAGGTGGCGAGTGCGGTGGAGGCGATCCGGGCGCAGATCGTCATGCTGCACGAGGCTTGCGACGGGCTGTCTCACCGCGAGTTGGTCGGGCTGCTCGCCGAGCTGACCGAGGTGCTGCGCAGTGTCCCGGCGTTGGAGCATCGGGTGCTGGCTCGGCTGACCACCGAGACCGAGCCCCGCCGGCTCGGGGAATCCTCCTGGAAGAAAGTGCTGACCACCGCGCTGCGGGTCTCCGACCGCGACGCCAAACGCCGCCTCGAACACGCGGAGTCGTTGGGCCCGCGACAAGGGTTGACCGGGGAACCGCTGCCACCGCGGTGGGAGGCCACCGCCGCCGCCCAAGCCAAAGGGCTCCTCGACCCCGAGCACGTGGCAGTGATCGCGACGTTCCACGACAACCTTCCGTCGTGGGTGGACGTGGACACCCGTGCCGCCGCCGACCGCCACCTCGCCGCCCTCGGATCAGGGCTACGCCCCGAGGAGCTCAAGAAGGCAGCCGACCGGTTGGCGACGATGATCGATCAGGACGGGCCCGAACCCACCGACGCCGAACGCGCCCGCCGCCGCGGCATCACCCTGGGCGAGCAGCAGCCCGACGGGATGAGCCGCCTCTGCGGCTGGGTCACCCCCGAAATGCGGGCCGTCTACGAAGCCGTCCAGGCCAGCCTCGCCGCGCCGGGGATGTGCAACCCCGACGACGACACCCCGTGCGTGGACACGGAGCCGGGTGAGGAGCAGCGGCGCAACGACAGCCGCAGCCCGGCCCAACGCAACCACGACGCCTGGCTGGCCGTGGGCCGCATGGCGCTGTGCTCGAAGAACCTGGGCCAGCACAACGGGCTACCGGTCACCGTCATCGTGTCCACGACCGTGCAGGAACTCGAGAAGGGCGCCGGGGTCGCGGTCACCGGTGGCGGCTCGCTGCTGCCGATGGCGGATCTGATCCGGATGGCCAGCCACGCCTACCACTATCTGGCGGTCTTCGATGAACACACCAGCCAAGCGCTCTACCTCGGCCGCTCCAAGCGGATCGCCTCCCCGGCGCAGCGGATCGTGCTCCTTTCGCGCGAGCGGGGCTGCACAAGGCCGGGCTGCACGGTGCCCGGCTACTGGGCTCAGGCCCATCACGTCACCGACTGGAAGGACGGCGGCCGCACCGACATCGACAACCTGGCGCTGGCCTGCGGCCCGGAGAACCGGATGATCGAGGACACCGGCTGGGAAACCCGCAAAAACGCCAAGGGCCAGACCGAATGGCACCCCCCACCCGACCTCGACACCGGCCGACACCGCACCAACCGCTACCACCACCCCGAGCGCTACCTGCTCCCCGAAGACGACCAAGGACCGTAAATGGATGGCGACTGCCTTCAATGAGGCATGCTCTCCCACAACAATGTTCGTGGAGATCGTGCAGAAGCGGCGCGCGTGCCGAGTCGTCTCGACGAACGCGCTGACACCGGCGCACCCCCGCCGCGAGACAATGGGCGCATGGTCGAGCAGAGCATGTGGATGCGGAAGGTCGCAGCGGACCCGGGGCACTCGCAGTGGTACGTCGAACGCATGCGGTCCCTGGCACGTGCGGGAGACGACTTGGCCGGCGAGGCACGCCTCGTCGATGCGATCGCCCCACGCGGCGCCCACATCCTCGACGCGGGCTGCGGGCCCGGACGGGTCGGCGGGCATCTGGCGGCCGCCGGCCATCGGGTCGTCGGTGTCGATGTCGACCCGGCGCTGATCGAGGCCGCAGAACAGGATCACCCCGGTCCGCGCTGGATCGTCGGCGATCTCGCCGAACTGGACCTGCCCGCGCTCGGCATCACCGACCGGTTCGATGTCATCGTGTCGGCCGGCAACGTCATGACGTTCCTCGCGCCGAGCACCCGCGTCGCCGTTCTGACCAGGATGTGCGCGCATCTGAGCGCCGACGGTCGCGCGGTGATCGGCTTCGGCGCCGGACGCGACTACGACTTCAGCGCCTTCCTCGACGACGCGGCCGAGGCGGGTTTCACGCCGGATCTCCTGCTGTCCACCTGGGACGTGCGCCCCTTCCGCGACGACTCGGATTTCCTCGTCGCCCTGCTACGTCCCCGGTAGGGGTCCGTAGGCTGTCCCGCGATGAGCACCCACGACGTCGACCACCGGCTGACCCCGCTCCCGGACACCGGATACGTGTACCGGACCGCATGGCGGATGGCGACCGGCGACGTCGGCGGAGACCTCAACCTGCGCCTCGACGGCGTCGCCCGCTACATCCAGGAGGTCGGCGCCGAGAACCTCGTCGACGCGGGCGAAGCAGAGGAGCACCCACACTGGCTGGTGCAACGCACCGTCATCGACGTCATCGAGCCGATCGGATTCCCCAACGAGGTGACGTTCAGCCGATGGTGCTCGGCGCTGTCCCTGCGCTGGTGCACCATGCGGGTGGACCTCGTCGGTAGCGACGGCGGGCGCATCGAGACCGAGGGCTTCTGGATCGCGATGAACGCCAAAACCCTGACCCCGCAGCGGGCCACCGACAGCCTGCTGGCCAAGTTCGGCACCACCACCGACGAGCACCGTCTCAAGTGGCGGCCGTGGCTGCAGAATCCCGACACCGTCGACGACACAGCGCCATTCGCGTTGCGCCGCACCGACATCGACCTGTTCGAGCACGTCACCAACACCGCCTACTGGCACGCCGTCCACGAGGTGATGGCCGTGGCGCCCGAGGCGTGCACACCGCCCTACAGAGCGGTGGTCGAGTACCGCAAACCGATCAAGTACGGCGAGGACGTCGTCATCGGCTGGACCCACCGCGGTGACGCCGTGCAGATCGCGCTGACCGTCGGCGACGAGGTCAGGGCCGCGGCACTGCTGCGCCCCCTGTAGCTACGCTGAGCGGATGTCCGATCTCGTACTGACCCAGGTCGACGACCGCGTCATGCTCATCACCGTCAACGACCCCGACCGCCGCAACGCCGTCACGGCCGACAGCTCGGCGGCTCTGCGCGCCGCCGTCGAATCCGCCGAGGCCGACCCCGACGTGCACGCGGTGATCGTCACCGGCGCCGGCAAGGGGTTCTGCGCCGGTGCCGACCTGACCGCCCTCGGCAAGGCGACCGAGGACGGACTACGGGTGATCTACGACGGCTTCCTCGCCGTCGCGGAGTGCAGCCTGCCGACCATCGCCGCGGTCAACGGGCCCGCGGTGGGCGCCGGCCTGAACCTCGCGCTGGCCACCGACGTGCGCATCGCCGGCCCGTCGGCGCTGTTCGACCCCCGCTTCCAGAAGCTGGGCATCCACCCCGGCGGCGGCGCGACCTTCATGCTCCAGCGGGCGATCGGACCGCAGGCGGCCCGCGCCGCGCTGCTGTTCGGGATGCGCTTCGACGCCGACGCGGCCGTTCGGCACGGTCTCGCCCTCGACGTCGCCGACGACCCGGTCGCCGCCGCACGCGCTCTGGCCGCCGGCCCGGCATCGGCACCGCGGGAGGTCGTCGTCGCCACCAAGGCCTCCATGCGGGCCACCGCCAACCCGGGCATCTCCGACATGCACCAGCACCACATGGCCGTCGACGTCGAGATCGGTCCGCAGGCGCGCTCGATCGAGTCCCCGGAGTTCGCCGCACGCCTGGCCGCCGCGCAGCGCAAGTAGCCGCTACAGGTCGAGCAGCGCTGCCGCCGGCGCCTCGAGCAGCGTCCGCAGCTCGCCCAGGAACGCGCCGACCTGAGCACCGTCCGCAACGCGATGGTCGAACGCGCACGTCAGCCGCATCGTCGGCCGCGCCAGCACCTCCCCGTCGATGACGACCGCGCGGGGCTTCAGCGTGCCCACCCCGAGGATGGCGGCTTCCGGGTGGTTGATCACCGGCACGCCGTCGTCGAGTCCCAGCGCGCCGAAGTTCGAGACGGTGAACGTCGACCCCTGCATCTGCGTCGGCGTGAGCGTGCCGCCGCGCGCGTCGGCCACCAGTCGCGCGACCTCGTCGCCGAGCTGACGGGTGGTGCGGGCCTGCGCGTCGGTGACCACGGGAACCAGCAGCCCGCGCGGCGCCGCCACCCCGACGCCCAGGTGGACCGCCGCATGCGTGTGAATCCGCGGACCGTCGACGGTGTCCAGCCATGTCGCGTTCAGCTCGGGATGCCGACGCAACGCCACGACCACCATCCGCAGCACGAGCACGAACGGTGTCACCGACGTCGCACCGACGGACGCGCAGTGCTCGCGCAGCCGCAGCACCTCGGTGCCGTCGACGTCCACCGACGCGTTCGCGTCCGGAATCTCTCGCCGCGACAACGCCATTCGTCGCGCCATCGCCAACCGCACACCGGTCACCGGTGCATCGGGTTCCGGATCGGCCGCCGCCAGCACATCAGAGCGCATCACGAGGCCCTCGGGGCCCGAGCCGTCGACCCGGTCCAGGTCGACGTCGAGGTCGGCGGCCAGCTTGCGCACCGGGGGTTTCGCCCGGGCACGGCGACGACTGCCGTCGAGCGCGTGGTCGGTCCCGTAGCCGACCAGCACGGGTTCGCGCGGCGGCTCCTGCTGTGCGGCGTCGGTCTCGATGCGCACCAGGACTGAGCCGACCGGCAGCGTCTGCCCCTCGGCGCCACCGAGTTCGGCGATGCGACCGGCATAGGGACTGGGAATCTCGACCTCGGCCTTGTTGGTCTCGACCGTGCACAGCGTCTGGTTCAGCTCCACCTGGTCCCCGACGGCCACCGCCCAGCCGGTGATTGTCGCGTCCTCGAGTCCCTCCCCGAGGTCGGGCACCAAGAAGTCCCGCGGCGCGCTCATGGCCGGCTCATCGCGTCGTCGACGCAGTCGAGGAGTCGGTCGACGCCGGGCAGCCACAACCGCTCGAGTCTGGCCGGCGGATAGGGCGTGTCGAACCCGGTGGCCCGCAGAACCGGCGCCTCCAGCTCGTAGAAGCACTCCTCCTGGATGCGTGCCGCGAGTTCGGCGCCGAAGCCCAGCGTGCGCGAACCCTCGTGCATCACCACCGCCCGCCCGGTCCGGCGCACCGATGCCACGACCGTGTCGATGTCGAGCGGATTCAGCGTGCGCAGGTCGACGACTTCCACGCTGGCGGCGGAAGATTCGGCCGCGTTGAGCGCCGTGGCGACCAGCGGACCGTAGGTGATGACGGTGACGTCCTCGCCGGGGCGACGGATGACCGCGCGGCCGAGCGGTTCGGCCGGATTGCGGGTGTCGACGATCTCCTTGGCCCAGTACCGGCGTTTGGGCTCGAGGAAGATCACCGGGTCGCGTTCGGCGATCGCATACCGCAGCAGCCAGTAAGCGTCCGACGGGGTCGAGGGCACCACGACCTTCAACCCGGCGGTGTGCAGCCAGTACGTCTCCGTCGACTCCGAATGGTGTTCCACTGCTCCGATTCCGCCGAACGACGGAATACGGATCGTCACCGGCATGTCCACGTCGCCGCGGGTCCGCATGCGGTACTTGGCCAGATGGCTGACGATCTGGTCGAACGCCGGGGCGGCGAAACCGTCGAACTGGATCTCGGGCACCGGCACGAAGCCGCGGATCGCCATCCCGATCGCGATGCCGATGATCGCGGACTCGGCCAGCGGGGTGTCGAAACATCTTGGCGCGCCGAAGCGTTCGGCCAGTCCTTCGGTCACGCGGAAGACACCGCCGAGTGTGGCGACGTCCTCACCGAACACCAGCACCCGCTCGTCGGCGGCCATCGCATCCGACAGTGCCCGGTTGATCGCCTGCGCCATCGACATCGACGTCACCGCCTGCGGCGCCGGAGTGGGCGCGGGCGGCGGTTCGGGATCGTCGTCGTCGAAGCCGAACGGCCTCTCGATGAGTTGGGTCATCTCACGCCTCCTTCGCCAGTTCGGCGGTCAACCGGTCGCGCTGGCGTGCCAGATCCGGGGTGATGCGGTGGTAGACGCTGTCGAATACCTCCGCGACGTCGGCGTCGGGTTCGGTGAGCACCGCCGCACGAAGCTCACTGCGCAGCCGCTGCGCACGGTGGGCGACGCGGTCCTCCAGCCGCTGCGTCCACACCCCTTCCTGCTCGAGATACGTGCGGTACCGCGCGAGCGGGTCGCGGGTCCGCCAGAGGTCGACCTCGTCGGGCCCGCGGTACCGGCTCGGATCGTCGGACGTGGTGTGCGGGCCCATCCGGTAGGTGAGCGCCTCGATCAGCCTGGGCCCGTCGCCGGCACGGGCGCGCGCGGCCGCCTCGGCCATCACCGCGAAGCACGCGAGCACGTCGTTGCCGTCGACGCGCACCCCCGGCATGCCGTAGCCGTCGGCACGCTGGGCGATCGACGGCGCCGCCATCTGGCGGTGGACCGGCACCGAGATCGCCCACTGATTGTTCTGCACGAAGAACACGCACGGCGCCCGATACACCGAGGCCAGGTTCAGCGCTTCATGCACGTCGCCCTCGCTGGTGGCGCCGTCGCCGAGGAAGGCGACGGTCACGCTGTCCTCGCCGAGCCGCTGCGCAGCCATCGCCGCCCCGACGGCGTGCAGGCCCTGAGTGCCGATCGGGATGGAGATCGGAGCGCAGCACTTGTCGGTGAATCCCAGGCCGCCGTGCCATGTCCCCCGCCACAACGCGCCGACCTGCGGTGGCGAGATGCCACGGACCAGGAACGCCCCGAGCTCGCGATACTGCGGGAACAGCCAGTCGGTCTTGCGCAGGCACGCCGCCGCCCCCACCTGGGCGGCTTCCTGTCCCCGGCAGGAGGCGTAGAGCGCCAACTCGCCCTGACGCTGCAGGTTGACGAATTCGGTGTCGAGTTCGCGAGTCACGGCCATCGACTCGTAGAGCCATGCCAGGGTCTCGGGAGGCAGATGTCTTCGGTATCGGGTTTCCGCCGTCGGCGCGCCGTCGGGCGCGACGAGCGCGATCGGCTCACGAACACCGGCCATACCGCCTCCTAGGGTCACTGCCGGCGGATCGCGCCGTCAGTCGACTGAGGTGCTCAGCACGGAGGCGGTCGGTGCCGACCTCTGATGGGAGGTCTGTGCGTCAGCGGCCGGGGTGTGGCGCCGACGCGACGAGGTGCTCCGCCGCCGCAGTACTGGGGCAACCCCCATGATGCCACCGAACTCCCGCGCCGCCCGCCGTGCGCGGCGACGTGTCGGAAGCGGGACCGCGAGGAGGCGTGCCGGGTCGTGCGCGCAATCGCGTAGTCGACTACTCACGCCACCGCCGTTTCGCCACGTCAGAGTGGCGATTGCTCCCCCATCCTCTCTGGAAGGCGATACCCGATGAACACCACGTCGACCGACATCAAACGGATGCTGCTGCCGATCTCCGGGCTGCTCGTCCTGGCCGTCTCAGCCCTGCCGACGCCCGCCCTCGCGGATCCGCCGGCGTACGGACCCGACACGTGCCTCCAGGGCTACCCGACCTGCGGGACGCCGGAGGGACCGGCCAACGGATCCCATCGGGTGGTGTTCGACGCCACGGGCAGCGGCGAGGTGTTCAGCATCGTCACCGACCCGGACACCGGTCTGGTGGGAGACCACACGCCGCTGCCGTTCTCGCGCACGCTCGACATCGGTCCGGACGTGACCATGCTGCAGATCGTCGCCACCGGCCGGGATGCCCCGGGCCCCGGGTGCTCGATCTCGCTCGACGGCACGGTCGTGGCCTCGCAGCCGATCGGCGGCAGCGGGCACTGCATCTACGTGTTCCCCTGAGTGACCGTCAGGTGGCCGGGGGTGCCAGCGCGACGATGCGTTCCGCCCGGCGCAGGACGGGGGCGTCGACCATGATGCCGCCGAACTGGAACACGCCCCGCTGGGTACCCGCCGTATCGAGAACACCTCGCGCCCAGTCGATCTGCTCGTCGGTCGGGGCGTAGGCCGAACGGATCACAGCGACCTGCGTGGGATGGATGGCGACCTTGGCGTCGAAACCGACCGCGACCGCGTCGTCGCTCTCGGCGCGCAACCCGTCGAGATCCTTGATGTCCAGGTACACCGAATCCAGCGCGAGCCGGCCGTACGCCTTGGCGGCCAGCAGGCTCTGCGAGCGGACGTGGCGCGCCACGTCGCGATAGCTGCCGTCGGGCCAGCGGTTGGCGGTTCCGCCGGTCACCGCGAACAGATCCTCGGCACCCCACATGACGGCGTAGGCGTTGTCGACCCGGGCGGTCTCGGCGACGGCCAGCGCCCCCAGTGGCGTCTCGACGAGCACGATGACCTCGCGGGGCGCGAGTAAGGCCACCTGTTCGGCGGACTCGGTTTTGGCCAGCATCACCGTGGTGTAGCCGGTCTTCGCGAGCGCCTGGAGGTCGGGGGCGTGGTCGGGCGTACCGACGGGGTTGACCCGCACGACGGTGCGTGCCGGGTCCAGGGGCGTGCCGATCAGCGCATCTCGGGCTGCCTCGCGGTCCTTGGCAGCCACCCCGTCCTCCAGATCGAGGATCACCACATCAGCTGCCGCAGCGGCCTTTTCGAAACGCTCGGGCCGGTCGGCCGGGCAGAACAGCCACCCGGGGCCGTTGTTGCCGAGCATCAGGCTGCTCCGTCCGGACGCTTGCGCACCATGGTCTTGCGCGACGCGGTCGCCACGACGTCGCCGTGCTGGTTGCGGCCCACGTGACTGAACGTCACGATGCCCTCACCGGGGCGGCTCTTGGACTCCCGCTTGTCGGTGACCTCGGTCTCGGCGTAGAGCGTGTCCCCGTGGAACAGCGGCTTGGGGAAGGCGACCTCCCCGAAGCCGAGGTTGCCGACGATCGTGCCCTGGGTCAGTTGTGCCACCGACAGACCCACCAGCGTCGACAGCGTGAACATCGAGTTCACCAGCCGCTGATGGAACGGTGGCAGCGCATCGGAGAACGCGGCGTCCAGGTGCAGCGCCTGGGTGTTCATCGTCAGCGTGGTGAACAGGACGTTGTCGGCCTCGGTGATCGTGCGGCCGGGGCGGTGTTGATAGAGCACGCCGGTCTCGAACTCCTCGAACCACAGGCCCCGCTGCACCACGACTTTGCGGTCGCTCACAGGCCGAGCTCCCGGCCGATCAGCATCAGCTGCACCTCGGTGGTGCCCTCACCGATCTCGAGGATTTTGCTGTCGCGGTAGTGCCGTGCCACCGGATACTCGTTCATGAAGCCGTAGCCGCCGAAGATCTGGGTGGCGTCGCGGGCGTTGTCCATCGCGGCCTCACTGGCCACCAGCTTGGCCACCGCCGCCGCTTTCTTGAACGGCTTGCCGGACAACATGAGTGCCGCGGCGTCGTAGTAGGCCGCCCGTGCCGTGTGCGCGCGGGCCTCCATCCGGGCGATCTTGAACGCGATCGCCTGGTTGGCGCCGATCGCATGCCCGAACGCGTGCCTCTCCTTGGCGTACTTCACGCTCTCGTCCACGCAACCCTGCGCGGCGCCGACCGACAGTGCGGCGATCGCGATGCGACCCTCGTCGAGGATGCGCAGGAAATTGGCGTAGCCGCGACCCCGCTCACCGAGCAGGTTCTCCTGCGGCACTCGCACGTCGTCGAAGCTCAGCGGATGGGTGTCCGAGGCGTTCCAACCGACCTTGTTGTAGGCCGGTTCGGCGGTGAACCCGGGCGTGGGTACGGGCACCAGGATCGAGCTGATCTCCTTCTTACCGTTGTTCTCGCCGGTGACCGCCGTGACCGTCACGAGCTTCGTGATGTCGGTGCCGGAGTTGGTGATGAACTGCTTGCTGCCACTGATGATCCAGCTCGACCCGTCCGACTTCGCGGTGGTCTTGGTGGCGCCGGCGTCGCTACCGCCGCCGGCCTCGGTCAAACCGAACGCGCCCAACGCCTTTCCCGTTGCGAGTAGCGGCAGCCATTCCTGCTTCTGCTCCTCGGTGCCGAACCGGTAGACCGGCATCGCCCCCAGCGACACGCCTGCCTCGAGCGTGATCGCGACGCTCTGGTCGACCTTGCCGAGTTCCTCGAGGGCCAGGCACAGCGCGAAGTAGTCCCCGCCCATGCCGCCGTACTCCTCGGGGAACGGCAGACCGAACAGACCCATGTCGGCCATACCCGCCACCACCTCGTACGGGAACGAATGCTCCGCATCGTGCTTGGCTGCCACGGGTGCGACCACGCCCTGCGCGAAATCGCGGACCGTCTTGGCCAGCTGTTCGTAGTGATCGGGCAGTGTGCCGGTGGACAGGAAGTCGGTCATTGCGGTTGCTCCTCGGTTGCCGTGATCCGGGCCAGCACCTGGCCCACCTTCACCTGTTCGCCTGCGCCGACCAGGATTTCGGCCACCCCGTCGACGGGGGCGGCGAGCGCATGTTCCATTTTCATCGCCTCGACGGTGACGATGACGGTGCCTGCCGTCACCGTCGCGCCGTCGGTGACACCGACCGCGACGACCGCGCCCGGCATCGGGCTGGTGAGTTCGGCGTCGCCGCTGTGCGCGTCATCGGGTCGCACCGGTGCTTCACGCACGTCGTCGATCACCGCGACGCGGCCGGCGGCGGACAGCCAGATCTGCCCGTCGGTGTGGGCGACGAGGTAGCCGGTGCGCAGGCCGTCGATCGCCACGTCGAGCCCGTCGTCGGCCAACGACGCAGTGAGCGTGCGGGCTTCGCCGTGCTCGACCGTCGCGGTCGCGGCCCGCGGGGTACCCGTCAGCCACACGTGATCGGTGCGCTCCCCTGCCCGCAACCGGATCGGTATCGGCGCACGTCCGGCGATGCGCCACCCGTCCGGCACCTCCCAGGGGCTGCCCGGCTCTTCGGGCCAGTGGGTGAGCCACCGGTAGGCCGCCGCGGCGATCAGATCCTCCTCCCGCGCAGGCGCCGGCGCGAAATCCGGCGTGCGCCGGTCCAGCAGGCCGGTGTCGAGCCGTCCGGCCGCGACGTCGTCGTCGGCCAGCAGGAATCGCAGGAATTCCACATTGGTGGTGACGCCCAGGACGGCGGTGTCGGCCAAAGCGGCATCGAGCGCACGCAGTGCGGCCGGCCGGTCCTCGGCATGGGCGATGACCTTGGCGAGCATCGGATCGTAGTCACTGCCGACGACGGTGCCGCGCGCCAGTCCCGAATCCACCCGCACGCCGGGGCCGTTCGGTTCCCGCAGCCCCAGCACGGTGCCTCCGGTGGGCAGGAAGCCGCGGGCCGGGTCCTCGGCGTAGACGCGCGCCTCCACGGCGTGCCCGGCCATCCGGATGTCGTCCTGGCCGAGCGGCAGCTTCTCCCCCGCGGCGATGCGGACCTGCAACTCGACCAGATCGCAGCCGGTGACCATCTCGGTGACCGGATGCTCCACCTGCAGACGGGTGTTCATCTCCATGAAGAAGAACTCGTCGGGCCGGTCGGCGGAGACGATGAATTCGACGGTGCCGGCGCCGGTGTAGTCCACGCTGCGCGCGGTGTCGCAGGCGGCGGCGCCGATGCGGGCCCGGGTCGCGGCGTCGAGCAACGGTGAGGGCGCCTCCTCGATGACCTTCTGGTGCCGGCGCTGCAGGCTGCATTCGCGCTCGCCCAGATGCACGACGGCGCCGTGATCGTCGGCGAGTACCTGGACCTCGATGTGGCGAGGATTGAGCACGAAGCGCTCGAGGAACAGCGTGTCGTCACCGAAGGCCGAGGCCGCCTCCCGACGCGCACTCGCCAGCGCGGCGGGCAATTCGCCGGCGTCGTGCACCACCCGCATTCCCTTGCCGCCGCCGCCGGCCGACGGCTTCACCAGCACCGGGAAGCCCACCTCGGGCGCGCCGGCGATGAGGTCGTCATCAGTCAGCCCCGGCCGCGAGATGCCGGGAACCACGGGCACCCCGAAGGCCGCCACCGCGGCCTTCGCGGAGATCTTGTCGCCCATGGTGCGGATCGCCCCGACCGGTGGGCCGATGAACGCCACCCCGGCGCTGCGCAGCGCCTCGGCGAAACGAGCATTCTCCGAGAGGAATCCGTAACCGGGATGGACCGCCTGCGCGCCGGTCCGGTCGATCGCGGTCATCAGCGCCTCGATCGACAGATAGCTGTCCCGGGCGGGCGCCGGCCCGAGCCGCACCGCCACATCGGCCTCGGCGACATGGCGCGCGCCGGCGTCGGCGTCGCTGTAGACCGCGATCGAACGGATCCCCATGGCGCGCAACGTACGCAGGACACGGACCGCGATTTCTCCGCGGTTGGCGACCAGAACCGAATCGAACATCATCACATCCTGAAGACGCCGTAGGAGACCGGATCGAGCGGTGCCTGACCGGCCACCGACAGCGCCAGCCCGACAACCGCCCTGGTGTCGGCGGGGTCGATGACGCCGTCATCCCACAGCCGTGCGGTCGAGTAGTACGGATTGCCCTGGCTCTCGTACTGGGCACGGATCGGCGCCTTGAACGCCTCTTCCTCGTCGGGGGTCATGTCGCCGCGGACCGTCGCCAGCACCGACGCCGCCTGCTCGCCGCCCATCACCGAGATCCGGGCGTTGGGCCACATCCACAGGAAGCGCGGCGAATACGCCCGCCCGCACATGGAATAGTTGCCCGCGCCGTAGGAACCGCCGATGACCACGGTGAGTTTGGGGACCCGCGCAGAAGCCACCGCGGTCACCATCTTGGCGCCGTGCTTGGCGATACCCCCGGCCTCGTAGTCGCGGCCGACCATGAAGCCGGAGATGTTCTGCAGGAACAACAGTGGGGTGACGCGCTTGTCGCACAACTCGATGAAATGGGCGCCCTTGACCGCGGACTCGCCGAACAGCACACCGTTGTTGGCGACGATGCCGACCGGGTGGCCGTGGATGCGCGCGAAGCCGGTGACCAGGGTGGTGCCGTAGGACGCCTTGAATTCGGCGAACTCGCCGCCGTCGACGATCCGGCTGATCACCTCGTGCACGTCGTAGGGCACCCGGGGGTCGACCGGAACGACGTCGTAGAGCTCCGTCTGGTCGGCGACCGGTGCAACCGTCGGCCTCATCTCCCACGGGATGGGGGCCTTCGGGGCCAGTGTGCCGACGATCCGGCGGACGATGCGCAACGCGTCCCGATCGTCGTGGGCGAGGTGGTCGGTGACGCCGGAGACCTTGGAGTGCAGATCACCTCCGCCGAGTTCCTCGGCGGTCACGACCTCGCCGGTGGCCGCCTTCACCAGGGGCGGCCCGCCCAGGAAGATGGTGCCCTGGTTGCGGACGATGACGGCCTCGTCGCTCATCGCCGGGACGTACGCGCCGCCGGCGGTGCACGACCCCAGCACCGCGGCGATCTGCGGAATCCCCTTGGCGCTCATGGTCGCCTGGTTGTAGAAGATGCGGCCGAAATGCTCCCGGTCGGGGAACACCTCGTCCTGGCGGGGAAGGAACGCGCCCCCGGAGTCGACGAGGTAGACGCACGGCAGCCGGTTCTCCGACGCGATCTCCTGAGCGCGCAGGTGCTTCTTGACGGTCACCGGGTAGTAGGTGCCGCCTTTCACCGTGGCGTCGTTGGCGACGATCATGCATTCGCGGCCCGAGACCCGGCCGATGCCGGCGATCATGCCGGCACCCGGGCACTCGTTGTCGTACATGCCGTCGGCGGCCAGCGCGGCGATCTCGAGGAAGGGGCTGCCGGGATCGAGGAGCCCGTCGACGCGGTCGCGCGGCAGCAGTTTGCCTCTGCCGACATGGCGGTCGCGCGCCTTCGGCGGGCCGCCGAGAGCCGCGGCGGCGAGCTTGGCGCGCAACTGGTCGACCAGCGCGACGTGGTCGTCGCGATGTGAGGTGCGCGCTGCCATCGTCGGATCCGCCTCAGCTCCAGTTAATGAAGACTAACCGGTGGTATGTTAATCAGGATTAACTCGTGTTGTCCACCATCGGCCCGGAGGGTGCGCCATGACCGCCACGGACGCCGCGTCGCGCCGCAGCCGGGCGAAGTCCGACCGCCGCAGCCAACTGATCGCCGCCGCTGAGCGTCTGATCGCCCAGCACGGGTATCTGGCCGTGCGGTTGGAGGACATCGGCGCGGCGGCCGGAGTCAGCGGGCCGGCCATCTACCGACACTTCCCGAACAAGGAGGCGCTGCTCGCCGAGCTGCTGGTGGGGATCAGCACGCGCCTCCTGCAGGGTGCCGGCGAGGTGGTGGACACCACCGTGAATGCCGAGGAGGCCCTCGAGGCGCTGATCGACTTCCACCTCGATTTCTCGCTCGGGGAGGCTGATCTGATCCGGATCCAGGATCGCGATCTCGGTAATCTGCCGCCGGCGGCGAAACGGCAGGTGCGGCGCGCTCAGCGGCAGTACGTAGAGATCTGGGTCGATGTGTTACGGCGTTGTCGCGCCGACCTTTCCGAGTCCGCGGCGAGGGTGATGGCGCACGCCACCTTTGGGCTACTGAACTCGACAGCGCACAGCGTCAAGCCCGGAAGCACGAAAACGGCCGAGGCAGGCTTGCGAACCGTCTTGAGAACGATGACGGTCGCCGCGCTGACCTCGGCCGAATCCGACGTGCAGTGACGAGCTAGTACCAGGCCTTACGGCCGCCGACCGGACGGCCGACCGATCCGAGGATCCAGAACACCGCGCCGATGACGAGCAGGACGACACCGATGTAGGTGAGGATCGACATCTTGATGACCAGACCCAGGATCAGCAGGATCGCACCGAGAACGATCATGGCTACTCCATTCCTCCAATCAGCCAGTCAGCTGTATTACTGACTGGGTTGCGGGACATTGCAATCCGTGACTTTCGGATTGACTCCCGCGTAGTTCAGCGGACCCGCAACGACCGTCAGCGCGATGCTCCCGGCGGTGGCGCAGTTGGCATCGCCGCCCTTGAAGTAGTCACGCTGATACGCGGCGAACACACCGACCAACAACCAGACGAGCACAATGACGCCGAGAATCCCTCGCATGCCCTGCCTCCTCCGTAACCGCGCCTACCGTGACGCGCAGCAGGGTTTACCCGGCAGACAATTTCGATAAACCTGAATATTGATCTTGTCAGGCGCTGAACGCGGCCTCGAGCCAGGCGGTCATCGCTTTCAGCAGCACAGCGCGGTTTTCGCGCTTGTCGATCTCGTGACCGTCGTCGTCGAACAGCAGCAGCTCGGCCCGCTTCGCCCGCTCGACGAGCGCTTCGTACATTTGCTGCGATTCGCTCGGCGGCACATTCGTGTCGTTGAGACCGTGCACCAGCAGCAGCGGGGCCGTGATCGCCGCGGCGCGTGGCAGCGGCGAGAGTTCCTCGAGCAGATCGCGATCGCTGACCGGGTGACCGTACTTCGGATACGCCGCCGCGGCGATCCACTGTTCGGTGGTGCGGTACCAGGTGTTCAGGTCACTCATCCCGCAGATGCTGATCCCTGCCGCGAACTGGTCGGGATGGAACGCCAGCGCCGCCTGCGTCAGATAGCCGCCGTAGGACCAGCCGCAACACGCGACGCGCCCGCGCGGGGCGTGGCCGTTCTCGACGAGGAAACCGACCGCGTCCGCGACGTCGTCGATCGCGGCGAAGCGCCGCTCACGGTCGTCGGCGTGCATGAACGAGCGTCCGAAGCCGCCCGACCCGCGCACATTGGGCAGAAACACGCAGATCCCCGCCTCCAGCAGGCCCGGGAAGAACTCGTTGTAACCCGGCCTGCCCTGCCCCTCCGGTCCGCCGTGCAGGAACAGCATCGCGCCGATCGTCGCCACGCCCTCCGGCGGCTGGAACAACCAGCCGGTGAACGACAGACCGTCGCGTGCCACGACGGTCTCCAGCGTGGGATCCGCCGAGACGGGGCCACGGCTCGGTTCGCGGTCGACGGGTTCCCACTCCCGGGTGCGCGGGTCGACGAGTTCGACGGTCGGCGGTGCCGATGGTCCTTCGACCGTCAGCGCCACCATCGACCCGCCCGCGCTGATCGACAGCTCGCTGGCCACCAGGCCCGGCAACGGGATCGGCTCGAGCAGCGTGTTGTCCGCGTACTCGAGAATCTGTAACTCGCTGGCGCCGTGCAGGTTCCACAGCATCGCCACCGTCGACAGGTCATCGCTGACGATGAACTCGTCGAGTTCGCAGCCCTCCCGCTCGGCGAGCACGTGATAGGCCACGCCGTCGGCGGTGACGGTCACCTCGAGCAGGCGGGCGTGCTCGGCGCCGTTCTCGCTGCGGATCAGCGCCCGCACATAGCCCTCGGTGCTGTTGATGTCGTAGTCGCGGGCCGGGTGGTAGAGCTTGGTCTGCTCGCCCTCCGGGCCGTAGCGCAACCGGCGGGGACTGTGGTCGTCGAGGATGATGCCCGTGTCGGTGGTCGAGCCGGGGTCGAATGGCAGCAGCGCAGTCTCGGTCAGGCCGCGCAGCATGATCAGGTCGCGGTACCCGCGAGGTCCGACACGGACGAGCGAGGCGCCGCACCACGCGTCCACCAGCCGACCGCCGGAGCGGCGGTCCAGCACCGTCGTCGTGCCGTCGGTGGGATCGATCAGACACGAGCTGCCGACGTTGTCCTCCCCCGTCAGAATCGCCGCCACCAGGGTGCCGTCCCAGCTGATGAGTTCCGCGGTGCCCTCCGCACCCGAGGGCCAGTGATCGATGCGGCGGGCCGCGCGATCATCGGGATCGGTTGTCACCACCCAGATCTGGCTCCGCGAACCGCCCTCGGGCGCGACCTGGCACGCGAGCCAGTGGCCGTCGGCGGAATGCAGCACCCGCGTCACCGGCCCTTCGACCGGCAACTCCACGTCACGCGAGGAACTGGCGCGCCAACCCCGCAGGAACCGCTGCACCGCGCGCGGATATCCGCCGTCGTCGACCAGATGGGCGAACGCGGTCGCGTCGGGCGACATCGACGCCCCGTACACCCGACGAACCTGCTGTGCCACGGTGCTCGATTCTCACACGCGCTGCCCACCCCGTGCGCTCCCGGCTGCCGCGGACCCCCTGAGCGGCCGCACAGGTACCCTGCAGCCATGAGGTGGGTATGACGGATTCACCTGACGGACGTCGTGACGACCCGACGCAGGCCTTCGGTGGCGGCTACCCCGGATATCCGGGCTATTCCGACCCGGCGTACGCGAGTCAGGCTCCCTACGGGCCGCCGTACCAGCCGCCCGCCGCCCCCCGGCCGACCGAGCGTCTGACCTCGTCGCAGTCCTACGGGTACGACCCCTATGCCACCGGCCAGTACCCACCGCAGTACCCGTACGGCGCCGAGCCGCCCCCACCGCCGGAGGACCCGAAGCCCCCGCGATGGCTCTGGGTCGTCGCCGGCGTGGCGGTCCTGGCGATCATCGGCCTGGTGATCGCGCTGGTGATCGTCAACAGCTCCCGGCAGCAGACCGTGATGGCGCCGGCCCCGACCCTTCCCGAGCCGACCGCGACGTCGACGCGCCCCTCGCCCACCACCACCTCCCGCACCCCGCGGACCCCGGTCTTGCCGCTGCCCACGCTGCCGACCTCGCCGACCACCACCCCACCCGGGCGCACCACCACTCCCGGCGCCACCGACACCGTCGTCTACGACGTCGCCGGCACCGGTCGGGTCATCAACATCACCTACGTCGACACCGGCGGGCTGCTGCAGACCGAGTTCAACGTGATGCTGCCCTGGAGTCGCGAGGTGTCGCTGCCCCAGCCGGGCCAGGGATCGGCCAGTGTCAGCATCATCAACGTCGGCCGCGAGGTGACGTGCTCGATCACCGTCAACGGTGTTCGGGTGCAGGAGCGCACCGGCGCCGGCCTGACGATCTGCGCCGCCGCCGGCTAGCTCGTCGTCCGGGTGTCCGGCACGCGCACCGCGGCCACCGCGGCCAGACCGAGCAGCAGCACGAGAAGCAGTCCGGCCAGCCCCGCCCGGTCACTGTCGAACACGTCGATGAAGACCGAGAACAGCCACGGCGCAAGGAACGTCGCCGCCCGCCCGGCGGTCGCGTACAGACCGAAGGTGACCCCCTCCTTGCCGTGCGCGGTCATCCGCATCATCAGCGTGCGCGCCGAGGACAACGTCGGACCGATGAACAGACACAGCAGCAGCCCGAGGATCCAGAACGCGATCGGGCCCGACGACGCCATCAGCGTCACACCGACCGCGATCATCGCGACGAGTGAGGTGACGATGACCCGCTTGGCGCCGACCCGGTCGTCGGCGTGGCCCCCGAGCACCGAACCGGCGGCAGCAACCACGCACGCCGCGATCCCGAACAGCAGCACATCGGCCGCGGAGATGCCGTAGACCTGCACACCCAGCACCGCACCGAACGTGAAGACGCCGGTGAGCCCGTCGCGGAACACCGCGCTGGCCCCGAGGTAGTAGATGACGTTGCGGTCCCGGCGCCACTCGTCGCGGATCTCTCGCCCGATGCGTCGGTAGGCGCCGAGGATTCCGACCCGCGCTCCGCCGGAGGACGTGCCGGCAGGACCCGAGATCAACAGCGGCAGTGCGAACAACGCGAACCACGCCGCCACCAGCAGCATGGCAGCGCGAACATTCTGCCCGTCGGCGGCCGGCAGGCCCAGCAGGCCGCGGGTGTCGCCGGTGCCGGAGACGAAGCCGACATACACCACGATCAGTGCCAGCACACTGCCGACATAGCCTGCGCCCAAACCCATTCCGGAGACCCGGCCCGACGTCTGCGGGGTCGACAGGTCGCGCAGCATCGCGTTGTAGGGCACGGTCGCGAGCTCACTGCACGCCGCCGTACCGGCGAGCAGGAGCAGGCCCGGGATCAGGTAGCGATGGTCGTCGCGGATCAGGCTCATCGACGCGGTGAACAGCACCATGGCGCCGGTGAGCACGGCCAGCGCGCGGCGGCGCCGCCCCGGGGCGTCCACCCACACCCCGGTGACGGGGGCGAACAGCGCGACGACCAGGCCCGCCAGAGCGAGAGCGCGGCCCAGCCAGCTCGTCGGATTGGCGTCACCGGGCAGGTCGTCGCCGACCGCACCGGTCAGGTACACCGAGAACACGAAGGTGACGGCGGTGGCGTTGACCGCGGTGGCGCCGAAATCCCACAGCGCCCAGGCCGCCACCCGAGACCTCGGCGGACCGGCGACCGACGGCCGGACCGGAGGCGACTCGCTCATGGACGCCCACGATATAGTCCGGCGCATGCCCGTACCCGGTCCCAGCGCGGACGCCCGCGCCGTCGTCACCGGCGCGTCCCAGAACATCGGCGAGGCGCTCGCCGTCGAACTCGCGGCCCGCGGCCACCACCTGATCATCACCGCGCGACGCGAGGACGTGCTCGACGCGCTCGCCGAGCGGTTGCGCACCACCTACGGCGTCACCGTGGAGGTGCGCGCAGTCGACCTCGCCGATCCGGACGCGCGCGCACGGCTGTGCGACGAACTCGCGGGCCGCGAGATCTCGATCCTGTGCGCCAACGCCGGTACCGCGACGTTCGGGCCGGTGGTGACGCTCGACCCGGCCGAGGAGCGCAAGCAGGTCCAGCTCAACGTCCTCGGGGTGCACGATCTCGTGCTGGCGGTGCTGCCCGGCATGGTGGCCCGTCGCGCCGGCGGCATCCTGATCTCCGGTTCAGCGGCCGGCAACTCCCCGATCCCGAACAACGCCACCTACGCGGCGACGAAGGCCTTCGCGAACACGTTCAGTGAGTCGCTGCGCGGCGAGGTGAAGTCGGCCGGCGTGCACGTCACGGTGCTGGCACCGGGCCCGGTGCGCACGGAGCTGCCCAACCCCGACGAGCAGTCACTGGTCGAGCGGTTGATCCCCGACTTCCTGTGGATCGACACCGAGTACACCGCGAAGGTGTCGCTGGACGGGCTGGACCGCAACAAGATGCGCGTCGTCCCCGGCGTCACGTCCAAGGCGATGTCGGCGGCCAGCGGATACGCCCCGCGCGCGATCGTGGCGCCGATCGTCGGCGCGGTCTACAAGAAGCTCGGCGGCGACTAGCTCCTGCTAGCGCCGGCGCTTGCGGCGGCCGGTGCCGAAGATGCTGCGAGTGATCTCGCGCCCGATCACCGTGCCCGCCGACCGCATCGCGCTCTTGAAGGCGGGACTGTCCATCACCGTGTCCAGGAAGCCGGGTTCACGCGGCTGCGCCGGCGCGGGCATCGGCGGCAGGTCCAGCGGGGGCGGCAGCTCGATCGGGGACGGAACCGGTTGCGCCGGAGGCTGTTCGGCGACGGGTGGCGGGGGCGCGAGCCGGGCCGCGAGACGCTCGTAGGCCGATTCGCGGTCGATCGTCTGGCCGTACTCGGCCTGCAGCGGACTCGCCGCCGCGGCCGCGGTGATCGCGTCGGCGCCGATGGTGTCCATCAGCGACCGTGGCGCGCGCATCCGGGTCCACGCCACCGGGGTCGGTACCCCGCGCTCGGAGAGCACCGTGACGACGGCCTCGCCGATGCCCAACGACGTCAGCGCGGATTCGAGGTCGTAGACGTCGGTCTTCGGATAGGTGCGCACCGTCCGGGTCAGGGCCTTCTGATCGTCCGGGGTGAACGCCCGCAGCGCGTGCTGGATGCGGGCGCCGAGCTGGCTCAGCACGTCCTTGGGGATGTCGGTGGGCTGCTGCGTGCAGAAGAACACGCCGACGCCCTTGGAGCGGATCAGCTTCACGGTCTGCTCGACCTGGGCGAGGAACGCCTTGGAGGCGTCGGTGAACAGCAGGTGGGCCTCGTCGAAGAAGAACACCAGCTTGGGTTTGTCGACGTCGCCGACCTCAGGCAGCGTGGTGAACAGATCGGCGAGCACCCACATCAGGAATGTGGAGAACATCACCGGCCGGGCGGCCTGCGCACCCAGCTCGAGCAGCGAGATCACCCCGCGCCCCGACGCGTCGAGGCGCAGGAGGTCCGCGGGCTCGAGTTCGGGTTCGCCGAAGAACGTGTCGGCGCCCTCGGCCTCCAGGTTCACCAAGGCGCGCAGGATCACCCCGGCCGTCGTCGGGGACACCGCTCCGAGCGCTTTGAGTTGCGGCTTGCCCTCGTCGCTGGTCAGGTACTGGATGACCGAGCGCAGATCCTTGATGTCGAGCAGCGGCAGCCCCTGCTGATCGGCCCAGTGGAAGATCAGCCCGAGTGTCGACTCCTGAGTCTGATTGAGGCCCAACACCTTTGCGAGCAGGATCGGTCCGAAGCTGGTGACGGTGGCGCGGACCGGCACGCCGACCCCCGACGTGCCCAGCGACAGGAATTCCACGGGGAATGCCGCGGGCGCCCAGTCATCGCCGGTGTCGGCGGCGCGCTGGGTGACCTTGCCGTCGGCGACGCCGGGTCGCGACAGACCCGACAGGTCGCCCTTCACGTCGGCCATCAGCACCGGGACGCCGGCGGCCGAGAGCTGTTCGGCGAGCACCTGCAACGACTTGGTCTTGCCGGTGCCGGTCGCCCCGGCCACCAGCCCGTGCCGGTTCACCGTCGCGAGCGGGATGCGGATGCGGGCACCGGGATCGCAGACGCCGTCCACGACGACCGCACCGAGTTCGAGCGCCGCACCGTCCGCCGTGTAACCCGCCGCGATCTGCTGAGCCGGACTGCTCGTCGACTCCATGATCATGGGTGGCACCCTACTGCGACGCGGCCGCGTTCCGGTGGGTGTCGGCGACCCGGGGTCACCTCGGGAATTACTGTTGATCGCTGTGCGTGACGAACTGGTGTGGATCGACTGCGAGATGACCGGCCTGGACCTCAAGACGGATCGGCTCATCGAGATCGCGGTGCTGGTGACCGACTCGGAGCTCAACGTCCTCGGCGACGGGATCGACGTGGTGATCCACGCTGAAGAGGACGCGTTGACCTCGATGGTGGATGTGGTCACGCAGATGCACACCAAGTCCGGCCTCATCGAGGAGGTCCGGGCGTCGACGATCGACCTGGCCACCGCGGAGACGATGGCCCTGGACTACATCCGCGACCATGTCAAACAGGCCAAGACGGCGCCGCTGGCCGGCAACTCCATCGCCACCGACCGCGGCTTCCTGGCCCGCGACATGCCCAAGCTGGACGACTACCTGCACTACCGGATGATCGACGTCAGCTCGATCAAGGAGTTGTGCCGCCGGTGGTACCCCCGCATCTATTTCGGCCAGCCGGAGAAGGGCCTCGCGCACCGCGCGCTGGCCGACATTCATGAGTCGATCCGCGAGCTGCGGTACTACCGGCAGACGGCGTTCGTGTCCCCGCCCGGGCCGTCGACCAGCGAGATCGCGGCGATCGCGGCCGGGTTGGGTCCGACGGCCGACGCCGAATCGAATACTGATTCGGTCGACAAGGGTTCCACCGGCTAGTATCGACGACGCCGCGTGAGCGGCAATGGTGGCTGTAGTTCAGTTGGTAGAGCACCAGGTTGTGATCCTGGCTGTCGCGGGTTCGAGTCCCGTCAGCCACCCGAACAGGTGGGAGGGCGTTACGCCCTCCCACCTTTTGCGTTCCTGGTTTCTTGGGATCGGTAGCGCGCCGACCCGCCTTGACTGTGCAGCGAACCGCGTCGCCGCGGACCACAGTCGAAAGGACCTCTCATGAAGCTCGTCCCCGCCGCACTCGAGCAGCACGTCAACCGCGTCGACCGCCAGCGCGCCCTGATCATCGGCATCAGCACCGGTCTGGTGGCCGTCTGGTCGGTCTACCGGGTGTTCTGGTCGGTCTACCTCAGCCTGACCTACGACTTCGTGTTCGGGTCGCTGGTCTTCCCGATCGTGCTCTGGGGCGTCATCTGCGTCGCCGCGGGCCTCACATCGGCGGCGTTCATCGTGCGCTACCTGTCCGACTCGACGGCCGACTCCCCGCAGCGCTGATGCGAGAAACGACCTCTGCCCCGCCGGTTTCCAGCGGGGCAGAGGTCGTTGGGTCGTACGTCAGATGTTGGCGTTGCCCGCCTTCCACTGCTCCCACGGGATGTTCCAGTCCCCGAGGCCGTCGACACCCGGCAGGGTCGACCCCACGGTGTTGACGATCTCCACGATGTCGCCGCGCTTGGCGTTGTCGTAGAACCACTTTCCATTGCTGGTGCTGACGTTGATGCAGCCGTGGCTGACATTGCTGTAGCCCTGGCTGCCCACCGACCACGGCGCGGCGTGGACGTAGATGCCGCTGTAGGAGATCTGGGTGGCCCAATCCACCTCGGTGCGATAGCCGTTGGGCGACTCCGCCGGAACACCGTAGGTGGAGGAGTCCATCACCATGTGCGACCGGCGATCACCCACGATGTAGGTCCCGTTGTTGGTGGGGGTGGAGTTCTTGCCCATCGACACCGGCATCGACTTGATGACCTCGCCGTTGCGCCGCACCGTCAACGTCTTGGTGTTGTCGTCGACGGTCGTGATCACCTCATCGCCGATGGTGAAGTTCGTCGAGACGTTCTCCTGACCGAACAGTCCGTCGCCCAGGTCGACGCCGTAGGTGTTCACCGCCACCTCGACCTTCGTGCCGGGCTTCCAGTATTCGGCTGGCCGCCAACGCACTTCGCGATTGCTCAGCCAGTAGAAGGCACCGTCGACCGACGGGGTGGTCTTCACGGTGATCGCCCGCTGCGCGGCGAGACGGTTGGTGATGTTCTCGTCGAAGCGGACCGCCACCGGCTGGCCCACACCGACGACCTCACCTTCGGCGGGCAGCACGTAGGGCATCGTCAGGTTCTCCGGCGAATGCGTCTCGAACGTCATCTGAGTCTTGGCGACACCGCCGAGACCGAGCGACTCCGCGCTGAGCGTGTAGCGCTTGTTGTAGCCGAGCGGCTCGGCGGTCTCCCAGGTCAGCCCGTCCTTCGACAGCCGGCCCTGCACGGGCTTGCCACTCTCGTTGACCATCGACACCGCGCCGAGCACACCGTTCTCGGCACTCACGGTCACCGGAGAGTCGACGCTCACCCCCACGGCGCCGTCCTTGACCGAGGAGGCCAGCTTGGGCACCAGCAGGTCGCCGAACGGGGTGCCCTTCTCGCTGATCACCTGCGGCGGGGCCGGCTCGCCGCGTCCACCACACGCGGTCAGACCCAGCGCCAGCGCGGGCACCAGTGCGACGGCGACCAGCATGGCCATCCTGCGCCGCGCCCGGATCGCCGTGTTGACCTGCCCCATACTTCGCTCCACCTCGTCTACAGGATCTTCCCAGGAATGTTTACGCTGATTCTACGGTGCGATTCGAGTGCTCACAGGACGGCGGCGCTAGGGTCCGCGCACCCGCGACACCGTCCGACCAACCCGCGACGAGGCGATTTCCGTCCCGCGGCGCGGGCCTGTTATTGTCGTCGACGCGCGCCGTTAGCTCAGTTGGTAGAGCAGCTGACTCTTAATCAGCGGGTCCGGGGTTCGAAACCCTGACGGCGCACCACCTCGAGAGCCCCGCCCCGGCGGGGCTCTCGTGCTTTCGGCATCTCCCTCGACCGGCCGCCGACTCCTTATCGCAACCTTAGGTTGATCTTATTTTTCTTATTTTCGCGCTAGGCTGTGGGGCATCGTCGACGGCTTCGGCCGGACAGGAGTACGCCATGTCTGCGACACCAGAACGCGTCGTGCTGGTCAGCGGAGGTTCGCGAGGCCTCGGCCGGGCAGTCGCCCGACGGATGGGCGGCACCGACGGCCACGTCGTCATTGCTCCGGCCGGCCACGCACAGGCCGCCACCTCGATCGTCGAGTCCGTGGCCGCGGAGCACGGCCGCCTCGATGCGCTGGTGCTGGACGCGTCCGAGTGTCTGTCCCTGGCGGGCGACCACACCTCAGCCCTGCACGCCTTCCGCGAGCGGCAACGCGCACTCGTCGAACAGGCGATGTCCCTGATGGCCCCCGGCGCCCGCATCGTCTACGTCACCAGTCACCAGGCGCACTTTTTCCCGCACAAGGCGGTGCCGAAGGGCTGCACCGCAGCGGTGGCGAGTATGCGCGCCGGCGAAACCGCGCTCTACGCCATGCGATCGCGACTGGGCCGCCGCGGCATCCACCTCAGCGTGGTGTCCAGCGAGCGACCCGAGGGCGGCATGCACGCGTCGATGCACGAACTGGGCACCGCGGTCGTCAACGCGGTCACGGCCCGCACCCCGCAGGGCCTCGTCTGCGTCGGCGGGGCGAATTACCTCATGACCGCCTGACGGCCGCCCGGCTACAGCGTCCTGGCCAGCCGGGCAGCGAGCAGATCGGCGAACCGCGCGGGATCGTCCAACGCCCCGCCTTCGGCCAGAAGCGCTGTGCCGTACAGCAACTCGGCCGTCTCGGCAACGTCAGGATCCTGCCCCCGCTCGCTGTGGGCCTGACGCAGCCCGGTGACGAGCGGATGGTTCGGGTTCAACTCGAGGATGCGCTTGGTGACGGGAACGTCCTGCCCGGACGCCCGGTACAGCCGGGCCAGAGCCGGCGTGATGTCGAAGGCGTCGGTGATCAGGCAGGCCGGCGACTCGGTCAGGCGGGCGGACAGTCGGACTTCCTTGACGTGCTCGCCCAGGGTCTCCTTCAGCCAGCCGAGCAGGTCGGCGAACTGCTTCTCCTGCTCCTCCCGCTCGGCCTCGTGCGCCGACTTCTCCTCCTCGGACTCGAGGTCGACCTCACCGCGTGCCACCGATTGCAGAGCCTTGCCGTCGAACTCGGTGACGTTCTGCACCCAGACCTCGTCGACCGGATCGGTCAGCAGCAGCACCTCGTAGCCCTTGGCCTTGAACGCCTCCAAATGCGGTGACTTCAGGATCTGCTCCCGGGTGTCACCGGTCGCGTAGAAGATCCGGTCCTGGCCGTCCTTCATCCGCTCGACGTACCCGGCGAGCGTCGTGGGCTCCTCGTCGCTGTGCGTGGAGCCGAACGAGCAGACGCCCAGTAGCGCGTCCCGATTGTCGAAGTCGGACAGAAGGCCCTCCTTGACGACCCGGCCGAACTGCGTCCAGAAGCTGCGGTAGTCCTGCGGACGCTCGGACTGCAGCTCCGCGATGGTCGACAGCACCTTCTTGGTCAGCCTGCGGCGGATGGCCTTCACCTGACGGTCCTGCTGAAGGATCTCGCGGGACACGTTGAGCGACATGTCCGAGGCGTCGACCACGCCCTTGACGAACCGCAGGTACTGCGGCAGCAACTGGTCGCAGTCGCCCATGATGAACACCCGCCGCACGTACAGCTGGATGCCGACATGCGCGTCCTGGGTGAACAGATCGAACGGCGCGTGCGACGGGATGAACAGCAGCGCCTGGTATTCGAAGGTGCCCTCGGCCTTCATCGCGATGACCTCGAGCGGTTCGTCCCAAGCGTGCGCGATGTGCTTGTAGAACTCGGCGTACTCCTCGGCGGACACCTCGTCCTTGGACTTGGCCCACAGCGCCTTCATCGAGTTGAGCGTCTCGCTCTCGACCGTGACGGTGTCCTCGTCGCCCTCGTCACCGGGGGTCCGTCGCTCGACGTCCATGCGGATCGGCCAGGCGATGAAGTCGGAGTACTTCTTGACGAGGCTGCGAATCGTCCATTCCGCGGTGTAGTCGTGCAGCTCGTCGTCCGCGTCCTCCGGTTTGAGGTGCAGGGTCACCGACGTGCCCTGCGGGGCGCCGTCGACGGAGGCGATGGTGTACGTGCCGTCACCGCTCGACTCCCAGCGGGTGGCCTCGCTCTCGCCGGCCTTGCGCGTCAGCAGCTCGGCCCGGTCGGCCACCATGAACACGGAGTAGAAGCCGATACCGAACTGGCCGATCAGCGCATCCGCGTCGCCGGCGGACTCGGCTTCGCGCAACTGCTGACGCATGCGCGCGGTACCCGATTTGGCCAGCGTGCCGATCAGATCGACGACCTCGTCACGGGTCATGCCGATGCCGTTGTCGCGCACGGTCAGTGTGCGCGCCTGCTTGTCGACCTCGATCTCGATGTGCAGATCGGAGGTGTCGACGTCCAGGTCCTTGTTGCGGAACGCCTCCAGACGCAGCTTGTCGAGCGCGTCGGAGGCGTTCGAGATCAACTCCCGCAGAAAGGAATCCTTGTTGGAATAGACCGAGTGGATCATCAGATCCAGTAATTGCCGTGCCTCGGCCTGGAATTCGAACTGCTCAGCTGTCGCGTTCACGAGACTCCCTCCTGCATTCAGTGCTCGAATGTAGCGAGGCGCGCTCGCGCAGGAAAGGAGTGGGCCGTGATCGGAGATCCTGACGGCCGTCATCGGCGCTGTCGTGGTGATCACCGGAGCCTTCGTCGCCCGCAATGCGACGCACTATGCGGCGGAACTCCAGGCGGTCCAACATCGCCGAGACGCCGAGTTGCAGGACCTCCTGGAGTTCCGCGACGCCCTCGTCGATGCCCTGCATGCGCTGGGCGAGTATCTGTTCGTGCTGAGGCACATGGTGCTCCCCCACGAACCGGCCTTCGAGCGGATCGGCGACACCTCGCCCGACGTGGAGAGACGGATGCGGCACCTGCTTCCGCTGATCGGAAAGCGCGAACGATTGCGCAACCTGGCCATCGGGCTGCTGTGGGAAGACTTGAGGGAGGCAACCCGGCCCGTGGACGAACTGATTCAGCTGCTCCGCGACGACAAGGTGATCGAAGCGTTCGCCATGCACGAGGCCCACCCCGACATGACCGACGAACTGGTGCATCTCATCGGCGAACGCCGCCGCGAACTGGTCGAGTCGTATCCCACCTCGGTGCCGATGAGTCCCCTGCGCTACTGGCCGTGGACGTCCCGATGACCCGGCGGTGCGGTTAGACCTTCTTCGTCTCGCCGTAGTACGCCAGCACCGCATCCGAGAGATCGGTGGAGCGGGTCAGCACCGCGTAGGAGCGGATGAACGACTCGCCGACGCAGCCGTCGATCTTGATGCGGAAGCCGTGCACCATGACCCACGGTTCGGCGCCGGTGTACTGCTTCTCCGTGACCTTGACCATGTTGATGATCCCCGGCTTGAGCCCGATCGTGATGCCGCCGCCCAGGTTCCCGGCCACGCCGGGCAGGACGCCTTCCGGGAAGGGGGAGATCACGTCGGTGCCCAGGATCCCCAGCGACGGGTTGATCCCGGCGGTTCCGGTCAGCGAGACGCCGTTGGACGTGCTCATGTCGATGCCACAGCCGATCTGGTAGCCGACCTCGAGCACGCCGCGCGGCGGTGTGGCCTCCTCCGGGCCGGACAGCGAGCCGTTGAAGACGCCGCCGACCTCGTATTCCCGCGACGATATCGCCGTGGTCAGCGGCGCGATGATCTTCTGGGTCTCGTCCTTGGCGCCCACGGTCAGCGTCCAGCCGTCGGGGCTGGTGGTGGTCGCCGGAGGCGGTGACACGACCGCACCCTCGGGAGGAGCGTCGACGGGCGGGGCGGCCGGAACGGCGGCGGCTGCCGCGACCGGCTCGGCCGGCGTCACCGGCCCGGCGTCGGGTTGCGCCGTGGCCACCGGTGACCACAGCGCGCCGAGCAGCAACCAACCCGCGGGCAGGGCGAGAAATGACAGCCGCACGGAACACCTCTTCGGTCCAGCGATGGTTCAGACGTGACCTGAGAACCTACAACCTCGCACTGTCGGCCCGGCGCAAAAGTGACGAGATGTCGGTCAGCGCCGCGGCGCGCCCTGCCCCGGCTGTCCCAGCAACGGATTGACCTGCGCGCCACCCTGTCCGACGTGCTGCTGCTGGTGCTGCTGGATGGCCTGCACGAGCGGGTTGTCCTTCATCAGCGCGCGACGGTCGTCCTCGCTGAGCTCATAGAAGGTCCACATCGCCCATGCCGCCGGGCGCACGTACAGGGTGACCTTCTGGCGCTTGCGGTTGTTCTGCGGCAGCATCGCCGGGATCGGCACGACACGGTCCAGCGTCACGGCGCTGACGAGTTCCTGCGCGAGTTGATCGACGTCGGTCAGATCCTGCAGCTCGTACACCGAGGCCTGATGACTCGGCTGGGACGGGCCCTGCAGGGCGAGAAACCACGCCATCGCGCGTCTCCTTTGCTCGTGGGTCAGCCGTCAGCGTAGAGGACGCGCACGAGGATCTCGCAGACGTCTCGCCCGGCGAGCGGTCGTACCCATAATTGACGATCTTGATAAATCTTTGTGGATTCGCACCCTCGTGGCCGTCGATGTGCTAGATATCACCGCCGCGAGCACAATAGCTATTGCCGTCAACCATGACCGACGGTAACGGCATTGAACGCGCGCGTCGAATAGATGGCGATTGCGCTGGGCAAAGAGTGCACGCGATGCTAAGGTTCCGTTAGCTGTTGTGCAGGGATACCGTTCGGAGCGACCTCCGCGGTACGAAACGAGGAAATTAGCTGATGTCAGGGCTGGCGGAACCGGTGTCGCCGGAGATCGCGACAGATGACGCGGCCGATGACACCCGTGCACCCCGTCCGGTGCTGATCCACAGCTGCAGCCGGCTCGGACGCGTCGCGAACCCGCCCGGCTTCTCCCTGTCGGACTGGTTCCGTTCCGCGCGTCGACGCTGAGAGTGTCAGCGGCGAGCGCGCCGCACGGTCACCACGAGCACCAGGACGCCGACCCCGGCCAGCGTGATGGCCACCGGCGGCCGCTTGACGAAACGCACCACACCGGCCTTCAGGTCGTCGGCGAGCCGCCGCGGGTTGGCCCGCGCCGCCAACGAATCGACGGTCACGGCCAGCTGATCGCGTGCCTCGTCGATCTCGGCCTTGATGGTGTCGGGATCACGATCCGCCACGAATGCCTCCGCCTGTTTCCGCCGGCCCTTGTCCTGCCGCACTACCCTAGTTCAGCCGGCGCGCATCGCAGCGGCCGGTCACAGATCACCAGGAGACCACGACCCATGCCGCAGACACCACGGCTCGAAGCGGGCGACACCGCGCCTGCGTTCAGCCTTCCCGACGCCGATGGCAACACCGTGACGCTCGCGGACTACCGAGGCCGCAAAGTCATCGTGTACTTCTATCCCGCCGCCTCCACCCCGGGCTGCACCAAGGAGGCCTGCGACTTCCGGGACAACCTCGCCGAACTCAACGAGGCGGGGCTCGACGTCGTCGGTATCTCCCCCGACAAGCCCGAGAAGCTCGCGAAGTTCCGCGACAAGGAGAACCTCACCTTCCCGCTGCTGTCGGACCCCGACCGCAGCGTGCTGCAGGCGTGGGGTGCCTACGGGGAGAAGACGATGTACGGCAAGACGGTGCAGGGCGTGATCCGCTCCACCTTCGTCGTCGACGAGAAGGGCACGATCGAGGTGGCGCAGTACAACATTCGTGCCACCGGCCATGTGGCGAAGCTGCGGCGCGACCTGTCGGTGTGAGCCGACCGATCACGGACACGCACTCAACGCTCCCTATTGCCCTCGCGCACCGCTGAATACGTTCCGGCGCGCACCTGCTCGGCGATCGATTCCATCCGGTCGACAGAGGCAGACCAGCCGCGAACCATCTAGGTGGCCACCCGTTGCTCGTCGCGCTCGATCTCGATCTCCCAACGCTGGAGGCCGCACAGCTTCGCGGCCAACGACAACGGCAGCAGCACCACCATGAGTGGCACCGCGACGAGCGCGGCGGCGAAGAGGACATCTCGGTCGTGCCGGTCGAACAGGGACAGCTCGCCGAGAGCGCCGGCCTTGTCCAGCCTCGGCACCCACCGGCGGCGGACCGCCCAGAACGCGCCGTCCGGTGACTGCACGTCGTCGGCCATGACCGCATCCTAGGTGGGGTCGGCGCCCCGGCGGTGTGAGCCGAGCTTGTCCAGCAGCAGCGCCTCGGCGGTCGCGGCCCGCTCCAGCACACCCAGGTGCAGGCTCTCGTTGATGCTGTGCGCCTGGGTGTCCGGATCCTCGACACCGGTCACGAGGATCCGGGCATCGGGGAACGCCCCGGCGAACGCGGCGATGAACGGGATGGATCCCCCGACGCCGGTGTCGACGGCATCGACGCCCCACGCCTCCCGGAATGCCTGACGTGCGGCGTCGTACACCGGTCCACTCGCGTCGATGGCGTATGGCTGGCCGACGTCGCCGGGGGTGACGGTGACGCGCGCACCCCAGGGCGCATGCCGTTGCAGGTGTCTGGTCAGCGCGGCCAAGTGCTCCGCGGCGTCACCGCCGGGCGCGACCCGCATGCTCACCTTCGCGCGCGCCGACGGGATCAGCGTGTTCGACGACCTGTCGATCGGCGTGGTGTCGATGCCGATGACGGTGATCGCGGGTTTGGCCCAAAGCCGTTGCGCCACCGACCCGGAACCGATCTCGTGTACCCCGTCGAGCAGTCCGGTGTCGGCGCGCACCCGCTCGGGGGTGTAGTCGACGTCCGCGGCGACGGATTCGTGCAGCCCCTCGACGGCGACGTTGCCATCGTCGTCGTGCAGGCTGGCCAGCAGGCGCACCAGAACCGTGAGCGCGTCGGGCACAACCCCGCCCCACATGCCCGAGTGCAGGCCGTGGTCGAGGGTCGCCACCTCGACGACGCAGTCGGCGAGGCCGCGCAACGACACGGTGAGCGACGGGATGTCGGTGCTCCAGTTGTCCGAATCGGCGATCACGATGACGTCGGCGGCCAGCGCCTCCTGGTGGGCGGCCAACAGCCGCGACAACGAGGGCGAGCCCGACTCCTCCTCGCCTTCGACGAACACGGTCACCCCGACCGGCGGCCGGCCGCCGTGGGCGCGAAAGGCCGCCAGGTGCGTGGCGATGCCCGCCTTGTCGTCGGCGGTGCCCCGACCGTAGAGCCTGCCCTCGCTTTCGGTGGGCTCGAAAGGGGCGGAATGCCATGCCGCGGGGTCGCCTTCGGGCTGCACGTCGTGGTGGGCGTACAGCAGGACCGTCGGCGCCCCGTCAGGCGCGGGGTGCCGGGCGATGACGGCCGGCGCGCCGCCTTCGGCGACGATCCGGACCTCACCGAAACCAGCCTGCGACAACAGCTTCGCCACCGCCTCGGCACTGCGGTGCACCTCGGGACGTCGCTGCGGGTCGGCCCAGACGGACTCGATGCGGACCAGATCCTCGAGATCGGCGCGCACCGAGGGCAGCACGTCGCGCACGCGCTGGACGAGATCGCTCATGGCGTCGAGGGTAGTGCGTCTCGCTCGGGCTCTACCGCTCCTCGAGGATCGCCACCGCCGCGGCGGTATCGGCCTCGTGCGTCAGCGACAGGTGGATCGTCACCTCTTTGAGGTGCTCGGCCACCGCGCCCGAGAGCCGGACGCGGGGCCGGCCCCACATGTCGGTGATGACCTCGATGTCCCGGTGGATCGCCTCGGGCAGCACCGGCCGCTTGGAGAACCGCGACCCCGACCACGCCTTGATCACCGCCTCTTTGGCCGCCCATCTCGCCGCGAGGTGGCGCGCCGCCGACGAACTCTTGTCGGCGGCGTCGCGCCTCTCCCCCGGCGTGAACGTCTCGGCGAACACCGTGCCGGGCCGGTCCACCTGCTCGGCGAAGTCCGGGATGGAAACGAGGTCGATGCCTATCCCGACGATGCCCACGGGCAGCACGCTATCTCACGGGTCACCGCTGATACACGCCGTTCTCACCGAGTCGTGACGCGGTGTCGAGCAGCATGGCCGCTTCCTGCGCCTTCTCCGGCTGGTCGTGATCGAAGCGACGATCGGCGGGCCGCTCGTAGAGCGGCCGTCCGCCGGCGATGGCCGAGGCCAGCCTGCGCTGACCGGCCAGCGTGCGCTCCTGCGCCCGGGCGGTGTAGTCCGCCCGCTGCTCGGCAGTCAGCGTCGCCAGGAACGCCTGCGGATGCACCAGCGCGATCAGGCCCGAGACGTGACCGAACCCGAGGCTGGTCACCAGACCGGCCTTGAGCGGGTACTTCTCGCCCAGCCGCAGCGTCTCCCGCGGCCACACGAAGTGCGCCGAGGTGGCCAGCTCGTCGTCGACGCAGTCCAGGCTGCGGTTCGGCGGGATGACGCCGTCGCGCAGGACCTGGCACAGCCCGATCATCTGGAAGACCGCGGCACCGCCCTTGGCGTGGCCGGTGAGGCTCTTCTGGCTGATCACGAACAGCGGCGCCCCGTCGGACCGACCCAGTGAGGCCGCGAGCCGCTCGTGCAGCTCGGTCTCGTTGGGGTCGTTGGCCAGCGTCGAGGTGTCGTGCTTGGAGATCACCGCGATGTCGTCGGCGCCGACGCCCAGCTTCGCCAGCGAGCGCGCCAGCACCGAGTCCCTACCGCCGCGACCGGCGCCCAGCGCGCCGAGCCCGGGAGCCGGGATCGAGGTGTGCACGCCGTCGGCGAACGACTGCGCGTACGCGACGACCGCGAGCACCGGCAGACCCATCTTCACCGCCAGGTCACCGCGGGCCAGCAGGATCGTGCCGCCGCCCTCGGCCTCCAGGAAGCCCAGCCGGCGCCGGTCGTTGGCCCGGGAGATCTTCGAGTCGCTGATCCCCTTGGCGCGCATCATCTCGGTGTCGGCGGTGGCCGCCATGTCACCGAAGCCGATGATGGCCTCGAGCGTCAGGTCGTCGAAGCCGCCGGCCACGACCAGCTCGGCCTTGCCGAGCCGGATCTTGTCGACGCCCTCCTCGACCGACACGGCCGCGGTCGCGCACGCACCCACCGGGTGCACCATCGCGCCGTAACCGCCGACATAGGACTGCATCACGTGTGCCGCAACGACGTTGGGCAACACCTCCTGCAGGATGTCGTTTGGCTTGCTACGGCCCAGCAGGTTGCCGTGGTACATGGTCTGCATCGAGGTCATGCCGCCCATGCCGGTGCCCTGCGTGGAGGCCACCAGGCTGGGGTGCACCCAGCGCATCAGCTCCGAGGGCGTGAAGCCCGAGGACAGGAACGCATCGACGGTCGCCACGATGTTCCACAGCGCCACCCGGTCGATCGAGTTCGCCATGTCCGGGGTGATGCCCCAGACCGTCGGGTCGAACCCGGTCGGGATCTGAGCGCCCACGGTGCGCGACAACTTCGTCTTGCGCGGCACGCGAATCTCGGTGCCCGCCTTGCGGATCACCTCCCAGTCGCCGCTGTCGGGGATCGGCCGGGCCACGGTGTGCTCCGGATCGAACTGGACGAACGCCCGGGCGTCGGCCTCGCTGGAGACCACGAACCGGAAGTCCTTGTCCAGGAACACGCTGACCAGCAGCGGCGAGGCGTGATCGGGGTCGATCGCACCGTCGTCCACGAACTCCCGGATGCCGCAGCGCTCCACGACCGCGTCGTGATACCGCTCGACGATCTCGGACTCCTCGACGAGCTCACCGGATCCGGTGTCGTACCAACCCGGCTGCGGGTCGTCCTCCCAGGTGATGAGGCCGGTCGTCCACGCCAGCTCGAGCACACCGGCCGCCGACAGCTCGTTGTCGACCTCCATCTCGAAGCGGGTCCGCGACGAGCCGTACGGGCCCAGCTCGGCACCGCCGACGATGACGATGAGATCGGCCGGGTCGACGTCGAGGTCGGCCCACTCCGGCGCCGGAGCTGTCGGGGCGGGACGCGGCGGGGACGGCAGAGCCGAAATCGTATGGCCTGCAGCCTCTTCCTCGGTCTCCTCCTCCGCAGGCGCCGCCGCGGCGTCATCACGGGCCTTCGCGGCCAGCTCGGACAGGTCGAGCTCGGCCTCGGCCAGCCCGCCGGTCAGGTCGGCCTGCACCGGCTCCTGAGCCGCCGCGACCTTGGTCTCGACGTCGCACAGATCCAGCAGCATGCTCGCCATCTGCTCGGTCGAGAAGGTGGTCACCCCGGCCTCTTCGACCGCGTCGACGATGACGTCGTTGTGGCCCATCAGCCCGGTCCCGCGGGTCCAGCCGATCAGCGCGTGCGCCAGACTCACCCGCTGCGCCCACGAGGTCTCGGCCTTCCAGCGCGACACCACCGCGTCCAGCGCGGCCTTGGCCTCGCCGTAGGCGCCGTCACCGCCGAACATGCCCCGGTTGGGCGAGCCCGGCAGCACCACGTGCAGGCGTGCTGCGATGTCGCGGTCGGTGCCGATGTGGGACAGCCCGGCGATCAGCCGCTGCACGGCCCACAGCAGGACCTTCATCTCCATCTCCGAGCGCGCACCGGCGTCGGAGAGGTCACCACCGACCCGCGGTGCGGCGAACGGGAACAGCAACGTCGGCGACAGCGCGTCCTTGATGTGGATCGACTTGGGCCCGAGGCTCTCGGTCTGCTCGGTGCCGACCCACTCGACGAGCGCGTCGATGTCGTTGTAGGAGGCCATGTTCGCCGGCAGCACCCACAGCTTGGCGCCGAAGCCCGCGCTGTCCCGGTAGAGATTGCGGTAGAAACCGAGCCGGGAGTCGTCGAGCTTGGAGGTCGTCGCGATGACCGTCGCACCGCCCGCGAGCAGCTGGGCCACCACCGACGCGGCGATCGAGCCCTTCGAGGCGCCGGTGACGACCGCGACCTCGTCGCTGTAACGACCCTTGCCCGGGTTCTCCGCCCCCGCGGCCGCGCGGGCGTACAGCGACGCGTGGATGGTACGTCCCGCCGCGAGCGCCTTGCCCTGCCAGTACGTCGCCTGGGTGCCCACCACGTGGCCGGCGCCTTCGAAACGCTCCGCCAGGCGAGTCCACTGGGCCTCGACCTCGTCGGTCTCCATCAGCCAGATCTTGACCAGATCCTCACGGGCACTGGCCCACCGGTCGTCGAGCAGCACGGCCTTGCGGGCGTCGAACGACGGCGCCACCAGACGCGGCCAGTCCGAACCCAGTTCGGCGGTCACCAGATCGATGAGCTCGGCGTCGGCCGAGGACTCCGGCGTGACGAACGGGGCGCCCAGGCCCAGCTGGTCGAGAATCGTGCGCGCCGCAGAGGCGAGCACACCGTCGGGTCCGGTGACCTGCTCGGCGAACTCACCCAGCGCGGCCGAGTCGACGACGCCGCCGCCGGCGCCCGCGGCCGAGGGCAGCGAGACCGCGACACCGCGGCGGGACGCCACGGCCGAAACCGCCGCGTCGATCGTCTTGTCCACCGTGGCCGCGTCGGCCAGCGCACCATCGTGCAGACCGCCCAGCGCTCCACCGCGCACGCTGGAACCCTCGCGGGTGCCCAGCGCCACCTCGACGGTGACGTGCTTGGCCCAGCCCTCGCCCAGCTCCCAGGTCTTGGTGACCCGTTCGGTGATGTAGGCCGGCCGCTTGCCCGACGGCCCGAGGACCGTGCGCAGCTGGTCGTTGATCGCGTCGGAGAGCACCGGGCCGAACGGCTTGTACGTCCTGGCCAGCTTGGTGACCTGAGACTTCAACCCGGCCAGATCCGCTTCGGCCGCACCGTCGATCGCGCCCAGGTTCAGTTCCGACCCGAGGTCGACGAGCATCTGGTTGCGCCGTGACGACGCACCGTCGGTGATCGACTCGATGGAATCGAGCGGCTCGATCTGGTCGATGCGGATCTTGGCCGACAGCGCGATGAGCGCCATCGTGGCGTCGGACGCGTCGAAGGTCAGATCGTCGGGGCGCGGACCACCGCTGGGCGCGGCGGCCGGCGCGGGTGCGGCGGGCGCCGCTTCCGCCGGGGCGGCCTCCGGCTCGGCGGACGCAGGAGCCGGCGGGGTGTCCTCGATCTCGGGCTCGGGATCGGTGTCCGTCGCGAACAGCACCGCGGCGTCACGCTCGGCGTTGAGCACCTCGGTGGTGTTGTGCGAGTACTCCGGCAGTTTCAGTGTGTTGGTGGCCAGGCCCGCGACGGTCGGCGCGTTCTTGACGCCGATCTCGACGAATCGCTCCACCCCGAGGCCGCCTGCGGCCTCCTCGATGAACAGCAGATCCTGGGTCTCGATCCAGCGCACCGGGCTGGCGAACTGCCACGCGAGGAGCTCGATGACGATCTTGCGGCACAACTCCTTCGGGCGTTCGTTGCGCCACGTGTCGTAGTCGGCGAGGATCTCGTCGAGCGGCTCGGCCGGCACCAGATCGCGGATCTCCTGCACGAAGTCGCGGTCGAGGGTGAACGGCCGCGGCACCAGGTTCGGGATGTAGCGACCGACCAACAGCTCCGGGTCCGCGTCGCGCGGCATCACGCGCTCGAGTGCGCGGCGGAAGTCGGCGACGCCGACCCGCAGCACCGAGGAGTGGAACGGCACATCGATGCCCGGCACCAGGATGAACGACCGCTTGCCGCCGCTGATCTCGCGACGACGCTCGACCTCCTCCTCGAGCGCCTCCAGACCCGCAACCGTGCCGGCGATGGCGTACTGCGCGCCCCGCAGGTTGAAGTTGACGATCTCCAGGAATTCACCGGTGCGCTCGGAGATCTCGGCGACGAACGCCTTGACGTCGGCGTCGTCGAGGTCGATCTGCGAGGGGCGGATCGCGGCCAGCCGGTAGTCGGACCGACCCTGCGCGTCGCGCGGCACGATGTCGTGCATCTTCGACCCGCGGTGGAACACCACCTCGAGCAGCGCGGGCAGCTCGTAGACGCCGGAGACGCACGCCAGCGCGGTGTACTCGCCGACGGAGTGACCGCACGCGATCGCATCCTCGACGAACGCGCCCTGCTCGCGCATCTCGGCGACCTGGGCCGCCGCGACCGTCGCCATCGCGACCTGGGTGAACTGCGTCAGGTACAGCACGCCCTCGGGATGGTGGTAGTGCACACCCGAGGCGATCAGGCTGGTCGGGTTGTCGCGCACCACGTGCAGCACCGAGAAGCCCAGCGTGTCGCGGGTGAACTTGTCCGCGGTGTCCCAGACCTTCCGGGCTGCCTTGGAGCGCGCGCGCACGTCCATCCCCATGCCCTTGGACTGAATGCCCTGGCCCGGGAAGGCGTACACCGTCTTCGGAGCGGCCAGCTGTGCGGTCGCCGCCATCACGAGCTCCCCGCCGACCTTCGCGGCCACCTCGACGATCTCCGCGCCACGGTCGATGCCGACGCGGTCGACGCGGAACTCGATCTCGTCGCCCGGCAGCACCATGCCCAGGAAGCGGGACGTCCAGCCGACCAGGCGGGCCGGCGGGGTCGCGCGGCCGTCGGTCGCGGTGACCGTGTGCTGCGCGGCGGCCGAGAGCCACATGCCGTGCACGATCGGGGTTTTCAGACCGGCGAGCAGCGCCGCGGCCCGGTCGGTGTGGATCGGGTTGTGGTCACCGGAGACGACCGCGAACGCGCTCATGTCGACCGGCGCGTTGACGACGACGTCGCGGCGACGCCGGCGCGGGGTGTCGGTCGCGTTGTCGGTGATGGCTCCGCCGGCGCGCGGCGGATCGGTCAGCTCGGCGGGGCCGGTGCGGCCGCGGATCGCGAACCGCTCCTCGAGGGTCGCCAGGACGGTGCCCGCGGGGTCGGCGATCGTGACGGTGACCGGCACGACGCGGCCGACCTCGGTGTCGGTCGCCGCCGAAGCCGTTGCAGTGACGGTCAATTCGGTCTTCGACGACGGCATCACCGCGAGCAGGTGCGCGGCGTGGTCGAGATGCACCAGGCTCAGCAGGCCCTCGACGACCGGGAAGTGGTCATCGGTGACCGCGGATCCGATCGCGGAGAACACCGCGGGCCAGCAGAGGCCGACCAGGGCGTCGGGGACCAGGGTCAGGCCGGGCGCCAGCGGGGCGCCGAACGTCGCGGTCACCCCGGTGTGGTCGGCGACCTTCTCGGGGTCCCATTCGACGGTGACGGTCGCGGTGTCGTTCTCCACCGGCGGAAGCGAATCCGGGCCGTCGACACCGGCCGCGATCGCCAGCACCGCGCGCATCGCCTTCGACGCGTCCTCGACGGTGACGATCGGCATGCCGCCGTCGACCGTGGTGGAGGGCAGCGTGAAGCGGATCGTGATCCAGATGTCGGACAGCGGAACACTCAGCGTCACACTGGAATCGGCCGCCAGCTCGAGCCGCGCGCCGGTGTTCGGGTGGGTGGCGCTGGGCTTGCCGGGCACGTCGTTGACCTGCCACTCGCCGGGCGCGCCGATGCGGTGCACCGGGTTGATCGCGGTGCGGCCGGCCCACAGCACGTCGGGCGAATCCAGCACCACGGCGAGCGGGCCGCTGACGTCGGCGCGGGCCTGACGGCGGGACACCACGGGCGCGGGTTGCGCACCGGCGGCCAGCACACGGTCGACGATCTCCTGCTCGAACCGGTCGAGCAGGTCACCGACCGGCTCGTCGAGGCGGGTGATGCCGGCGACGGCCTGGGTGCCCGGGATGATGCACACCTGATCGGCGGTGTAGCGGGCGTCGTGCGCCTGCCACAGGGAGTCACTGCGCCACCAGCGCCGCACATCCTTGTCGATGACGGGCACGAAGTTGACCGGCTTGCCCGGCTTCTTGCACAGCGTCACGAAGAAGGGCAGATCGGCAGGGTGCAGACGCACGGATTCGGCGTCGGGGTAGCGGGTGAGCAGTGCGGCGATCGCGTGCTGCGGATCGTCGAGCAGTGCATCGCCGTCCGCACCGAACAGCGTGTCGATCGGCCCGAAGTCCTTCTCGGACAGCCGCGCCTCGGCACGCTTGAGCATCTCGGCGAACCGGTCCCGCCAGGTGACGGCCAGCCAGGGGCTGCCGGGGGCCATGGTCTCGGCGGTGGTGTCGCCGTCACCGATGGTGAGGTCGACGTAGCGCTGCAGCCACTGCAGGTAGGTCATGTCGCCGGCGTCACCGAAGTACGGCTTGGCCGTGGCGGCCATCGCCGCGATGATCTCGTCGCGGCGCTCGGCGACGGCGTCGGCGTCACCGGCGACCTCGTCGAGCAGGCGTCCGCAGCGCGACGCCGCGTTGTCGATCTCGTGGATGTCGGCGCCCAATTGGCTACGGCCACTGGCCATTCCGTTGATCGCCTTACCGGCGCCGACCCAGGTGTCGGTACCGGTGGTCTCGACGAGCATCTGCTTGACGGCGGGCGAGGTGGTCGCCTCCTTGGTGGCCATCGCCGCGGTGCCGACCAGGATGCCGTCCACCGGCATGGCCGGGAAGCCGTAGGCCTTGGCCCAGTCGCCGGACAGGTAGTCGGCGGCCCGCTCCGGGGTGCCGATGCCACCGCCGACGCAGATGGTGATGTTGCGGTACTTGCGCAGATCGCCGTAGGTGGACAGCAGCAGATCGTCGAGGTCCTCCCACGAGTGGTGTCCGCCGGCGCGGCCGCCCTCGATGTGGACGATGACGTCGCGCGAGGGCACCTCGGTGGCGATCTTGATGACCGACTTGATCTGGTCGACCGTTCCGGGCTTGAACACGACGTGGGTGATGCCGACGGTGTTGAGCTCCTCGATGAGGTCGACGGCCTCCTCGAGATCAGGGATGCCCGCGGTGACGACGACACCGTCGATGGGGGCGCCGGACTGGCGGGCCTTCTGGACCAGACGCTTGCCGCCGACCTGCAGCTTCCACAGGTACGGATCGAGGAACAACGAGTTGAACTGCACGGCGCGGCCCGGCTCGAGCAGCTGGGTCAGCTCCTCGATGCGGGCGTCGAAGATCTCCTCGGTGACCTGGCCGCCGCCGGCGAGTTCGGCCCAGTGCCCGGCGTTGGCGGCCGCGGCGACGATCTTCGCGTCGACGGTGGTCGGCGTCATGCCGGCGAGCAGGATCGGCGAGCGGCCGGTGAGGCGGGTGAACTTCGTCGAGGCCTTGACCGTGCCGTCGGGCAGGGTGATCGGGGTCGGCGCGTAGCTCGTCCAGGCGGGCGCCACATCGGGCGCCGCGCCGACGGTGAACAGACTGCGCTGCCCTGCGCGGGTGGCGGCCGCGACGATGCCGATGCCCAGGCCGCGGATCACCGGGGCGGTCAGCCGGGTCACGGTGTCGCTCGGGCCCAGATCGATGATCCACTTGGCGCCCGCGGCGGCGAGACCCTCGACCTCGGACACCCAGTCGACCGGCTTGATGAAGATGTGCTCGGTGAGCATGCGGGTGAGGTCACGGTCCAGACCGGTGCGCGCCGCCCACTCCTCGACCAGGTCGACGCCGTCGGCCAGCCGCGGGGTGTGGAAGCCGACCTCGACGTTGAGCTGGTTGAACACTGGGCGGAAGATGGCGCCGCCGCGCGTCTTGTTCTTGCGCTCGGCCTCTTCGCGCTCGGTGATCTTCTCGCAGTAGAGCTCGAAGCGCGCCAGCTGCTCGGGCGTGCCGGTGATGACCACCGAGCGGCGGCCGTTGCGGATGGACAGTGCGGGCGCCAGGACCGTGCGGACGTCCTGGGCGAACTCGTCGAGGAGCTCGGCCATGCGGGCCGGGTCGACGTTGGTCACCGACACCATCGGCGACTTGTCGCCGCGGCCGACCATGCCGCGACGGCGCGACACCAGCGAGCCCGCGGCGCCGATCAGCTGTCCGATGGCGAGCAGCTCGGCGTCGCGCGCGCCGCCGGCCTTGAGCGACTCGACGGCGGTGACGCCCTGCGAGTGTCCGGCAACGGCGACCGGCGGGTGGCCCTCGAGATCCAGTCCCTGCCGCTTGAGCGCCCGCTGGGCGGCCATCTGGGTGAGCAGGATGCCGGGACCGGAGATGGCGGCGGTGGTGAGGTCCTTGAGGGCAGGCAGCGGCTCGTCGGCGGCCAGCGCGCGGATCCACTTCATCGGCTCGAAGCCGATCGGCCGGACCACGACCAGCTCCCGGGCCAGCGGCTCGAGCAGCAATTCCGCCTCAGCGACGAGCTGACTGATCTCGGATTCGATTCCGGCGGAGTTGACCAACTCCTCCAGGTTCTCCAGCCACGGGCCGCCCTGGCCGCCGAAGGCGACGGCGTACGGCTCGCCGGCGTGCAGGCGATCGACGAGTGCGTGCGCTCCCGCGAGGGATTCGAAGGCCGGACCGCCTTCGGACTCGGAGCTGGTGGTCGCACGGTGCTGGTCGTTGATCGTCACGTCGTGTGTTCTCCTCAGTGGTGCGTTCGCGGCTCTTCAAGGGCGCGGTCGTTCGTGCTCGGGTGGGGCTCGTGTGCTCGTCGTCGGCGTCGGACGAGCCCGTCAGCGGGGGCCAGTGCGATTCGGCGTCGAATCCGGCTGGTCTCGCCGCGACGCCTCGAACGCATGAGGAGCCGTGGCGGACACTGCAGCCGTACTAAGAGTGTCATAAGAGACGACCCCAGTTTCGTCCCGAAAATGGTTACTAGCGAGTTCTACGCACGGGTAACAGAATGTTGCATAACACCTGCCCGAACACGGTCGGATCGCATCCGGGACAAACGTCCTGCTGGCGGGTGGTTACGGTCCAGTAAGATAGAAGCGCAGTTCAAGGCCGCACTGTTACCCAATCGTTATCTGGAAACTTCGGTTCGCACTGTGCCGCACGGCGTGGCGGGGGCGGTCGACAACTCAACCAGAACTGTATGGTCGTCATTTCGCGCAGTGGACAGGTGTTTGCTACCGAACCTTACCGATCAGTAAGTCCGCGACACCGGCCGCTGCGCTGCCGGATTCGCCTCAATCCCATGCACCGAAATTCGGCTTCAGGATGTGGTTGACGTCGACGCCGATGCCGGCGACGCTGCGAGCGTCGATCTCCACCTGGTGCAGGTGCGCGGCGGGATGCGCGACGCCGCCCGGCGATCCCCAGTTGTGCTGCCAGAAGTACGACCCGAGGCCATCCTGCAGGGCCCACTCGATGGTCTTGGCGTTGGCGTAGACACCGACGCGCTGGTGCCCCAGCACGCGCTCCCAGCCACGCAGGTAGGGGGCGACCTGGGCTCTGTACTGGTCGAGCGTCGGATCGTCGTCGATCGAGGTGTAGATCGGCGCACCGTAGGACCCGCCGGCCGCGACGTGGAGTTGCCAGCCGCGCTGCGCGTGCTGGACCCCGGCCGCCTCACCACCGAGCCAGTCGGCCGTGTCCTGCTTGCCGTACTGATAGCAGGACACGATCTTCAGCCCGCCCTTGTAGAGATCTCGGGCCTCGGGCAGCGCGATGGGCTTGCCGAGCATCCACGCGCCGCCGGGCCGGCGGTCGGAGACGTAGCGGATCGCGCCGGAGGCGCCGGCGGCCCGCAGATCCGCCGCGCTGAGCACACCCGCCGCGTAATCGAGCAGGATCCCCAGGGGCGCCGCGGACGCCGACGGTGTCGCGGTGGGCACGACCGCCGACAGGGCGCTCAGCGCCAGCGCCGCCGGTGCCGCCGCGACGGCGCCGCGGAGAAGATCACGCCGCGACATCACCACGTGCCACAGGGTACGACAGGAACAGCTCTTTTCCCGCCGACGCCACTGGTCACAGAGGCATCATCATGCTCAGCAGACCGGTTACCCCGTCGGACGCTCCCACGCGCCGGTCAGCAGGATGCCGGCCGTGTAATCCGACGCCGAGGCCACCATCAGACGGCGGGTGGCCTGATCGAACCGCGACGCCATGACCTTCTCGCCGAGCAGACGGTAGTCGGCCACGACCTGCCGCAGCCGGGTCATCTCCTCCGGTTTGGGCAGGTAACCGGGCCCCACCTCGGCCTGGTACAGCTCGACCAGGCTGTCGACGAAAGCCTCCGCGAGCTGGTCGAACGACTTGTCCGCGGCGTCGACGAACCGCAGCAGCGCGCGAACGTAGCTCAGATGGTCCCGTGACCGGGCCAGGATGTCGGCCGCGTCGCCGTCGATCAGAACCACCTTCCGGCCGACCATCTCGGCCATACCGTGGGCGATCAGCTGGCGCGCCTCGGGCGAATCGGGGTCGATCGCCAGGGTCGCCCGATCGTGATGGTCGGACTCCGGCCCGAGCACGGCGCGCTGCAGGCCGAGGATGTCGGCGAGGTCCTCGCCCTGGCGCATGCTGGTGAAGAACTCGGCGATGTGCGCGGAGTTGTATCCCTTGCGCAGCAGCTGGCTGATGGTGTTGAGCTGCGAGAGGTGGTAGTCGTCGTAGAGCGCGGTGCGGCCCACCCGCCGCGGCGGGTCCAGCAGACCACGCTCGCGATAGGCCCGGATGTTGCGGGTGCTGACGCCGGACACCCGCGCGAGATCTTCGAGTCGGTACTCAGCCACGGCGGCGCCCCCTCTGACACTGCGTTCGGCTTCCCGCGTGGCGGTCCCCACAGTGCTCCCCCATTTTAATTCCCCTGCCTACCGCGTGAGCGAAGTTTGTACATTCGCTATACCACAGCCTACGCTCCACCGTTCATGCCAGTCATCTGCGGTGATGATCCTGATGTAGCAAATTAGATGACACGGGTGTGCGATTCCAGCCAACTTGTTTGCTTCCGCGCGCCGGGTCGGCGGCCGGCCGTCGCGGCGAAACCGGTTGGCGTCTGCGGGGCCGGGTGCGGGACAATCACAACGGTGTTCTGCCCTGCAGGACATTCCGACATTTCGTGATCTCGTACCGAGAGGTTCTGCCGTGCGTCCCTGGATCGTCTGGGCGACCGGGCTTCTCGCCTACATCGTGGCTGTTCTCGATCGCACGACCCTGGGCGTGTCCGGCCTTCCCGCCGCCGAGCGGTTCGCCGCCGGGCCGGGGCTGCTGTCGATGTTCGTCGTCCTGCAGGTCGTGGTGTACGCGGGCGCGCAGGTACCGGCGGGACTGTTGCTCGACCGGTTCGGATCACGGGCGCTGATCGTGTCCGGAGCGACCCTCATGGCCGCCGGTCAGTTCGTTCTCGCCGTCACCGAGTCGCTGCCGCTGGCCATCGCGGCCCGCGCCGTCGTCGGTCTCGGCGACGCGTTCACGTTCATCTCGGTGCTGCGCCTGGTGCCCCGCTGGTTCGCGCCCCGACAGATCCCGTTGGTCACCCAGCTGACCGGCATCTGCGGCCAGCTGGGCCAGGTGCTGTCCGCGGTGCCGTTCCTGGCGCTGCTGTCCGCCTCGGGCTGGACGGCGGCCTACACCTCCGCAGCGGCATTCGGCGTCGTGGTGCTCGTGTTGGTCGCGGCGCTGGTGCGAAACGCCCCGCACGGTGTCACGGTGACCGCGGAGACGATGGGCGTCCGCGAGACCCTCTCCAGCGTCAAGACCGTGTGGTTGCGCCCCGGGACGCGGTTGGGTTTCTTCACCCACATGGGCACCCAGTTCTCCGTCACCGTCTTCGCGCTGATGTGGGGACTGCCCTACCTGACCGTCGCGCAGAGCCTCTCCGCGGGCATGGCGGGGACGCTGCTGACGATCTCCGTGGTGGCCGCTATCTGTGCGGGCGTGGTGATCGGCATCGTGACCGGCCGCCTGCCGCACCGGCGCTCGCGGCTGGTGCTCGGCATCATCGCCGCCAACGCGGCGGCGTGGAGCGTGGTGCTGGCGCTGCCCGGCAGGGCGCCGCTGTGGCTGCTGGTGGTCCTGGTCGTGGTCATCTCGGTGGGCGGCCCCGGGTCGATGGTGGGTTTCGACTTCGCGCGCACCTTCAACCCGAGTTCGACACTGGGGACCGCCCAGGGCATGGTCAACATGGGTGGCTTCATCGCCTCGCTGGTGCTGATGCAGGTGATGGGGCTGATCCTGCAAGCCGCCGGCGGGCTGTCGTTCGACTCCTTCCGACTGGCGTGGACGCTGCAGTATGCCGTCTGGGCGTTGGCCGTGGTCGGAATCCTGATCACGCGGCGCAAGGCCCGTCGGCTGCTGGCCCTGCAGGACGATCGGATCCTGCTCGAAGGCATCAAGGGCTAGGTGTAGGCGCCACCGCCGCCGCGGCCGCCGCGGCGTGGCGGTATCCCCGGAGTTCGTACCCCAGCACCGGGACGGCCGGCGCGAGAGTGACCACCAGCAGGCAGTTGGCCATCGAGACGCCGAGTGCCGCGAGCAGGACGGCCGAGCCGAGCACGGCCGCGGTGACCGTCATGAGCAGCAGGTGGAACAGCACCACGGTGCGGGTCATCAGCGCGTAGAGGACGTAGATCATCGCGACGTACACGCCGACCGGGATGACGACGGTGAGCACCGTGGCGGCGGAGCCGAGCGTGGAATGGTGCTCGATGTAGTACGCCGCCGCGTGCAGTCCCGCGCCGGTGGCCACGATCGCCGTGAACACCACGATGTGCAGGTAGCCGAACCAGAAGGATCGCTCTCGGCGCACGTGCAGGATGTCGGCCTGGGGCAGGACGAAGTACGTCCACCACATGCCGAAGGTCAGCCCGATGCCCGCGACGGCCACGAACACCGCGTCGAAGGACCATCCCTGGGCGTCGACCACCGCGCTCAGCGACGCCACGGTGCCGACCACTCCCTCGCCGAGCGCGATGATCGTGAACAGGCCGTAGCGCTCCACGATGTGGTGGGCGTGCCACGGCGTTCCGCCGCGGCCGAACTCGGCGAGGACGGGCCCCATCATCTCCACGAGGACCAGGCCGACGACGATGAGGGCCGTCACCGCGACGGAGGTGTGCACGAAAATCGCTGCGATCCAACCGATCTGGGCCACAGTGATCCACCACGCATACGTCAGGCAGGCACGGCGCCGCAGCGGGTCCTGGCGTGCGGCGCGCAGCCACTGCGCGACCATCGCCACCCGCATCACCACGTACCCGGCGACGACCACGGTGTTGTCGACGTGTCCGCCGTGTTCGATGGACGCGTACATCTGCGGCAGTCCGAGCGCCAGCACGATCACCCCGACCATCTGCAGCATGGTCGTCAGCCGGTAGATCCAGTCGTCGGTGTCGTACGCCGAGGCGAACCAGCTGAAGTTGATCCACGCCCAGCACACGGCGAACATCGCGAAAGAAAACGCGGCCAGGCCGGCGGCGACGTGACCGCCGGCCAGCAAGTGCGCGAACTGCGACGCCGCGATCCCGAACGCGACCACGAACGTCAGGTCGAACAGCAGTTCCAGCGGCGTGGCCACCCGGTGCTGCTCGTGCGGGTCGCGACCCGTCATCGTCCGCACGCGGTGCACGGCGGAGTCGGCTCGCTGCGGTCCTTCGGTCACCGGTCAATCCCCTTCCGTGCTGGGCGTCGACCGTACCGGAGATACTGTTCGTCCATGGGCGCCGAGGCAGTGGGAGTGGTACTGGCCGCGGGCATGGGCACCCGGGTCGGCGCCGACGGCAACAAGGCCTATCTCCCCCTCGACGGACGCAGCATGCTGGTGTGGTCGTTGGACACCCTCGCACGCGTGCCCGGGATCGCGCGCACCGTTCTGGTGTACCGGCAGGGCGAGTCGGACCTGGCGCGCAGCACCGTCGACCGCGAACTGGACGGCCAATCCGGGCACGTCGCGGTCGAATTCGTCGAGGGCGGCGCCACCCGGCACGCCTCCGAGCTCGCCATGCTGCGCCATCTCGAAGCCGACATCGAATCGGGGACCGTCGACGCAGTGGTGATCCACGATGCGGCCCGGCCGCTCGCCGACGCCGCCATGTTCGCGACGGCGCTCGCGCTGGCCCGTGAGTTCGGCGGCGCCCTTCCGGCGCTTCCCGTGGACGGTTTGGCCAGGGTCGGCGAACGCGGTGTCGAGCCGGTGCCCGGGTCGTTGGTACGGGTGCAGACACCGCAGGCGTTCCAGGCCCGTGCACTGCTCGACGCCTATCGGCTCGCCGAGCGGGACGGCTTCGAGGGCACCGACACGTCGTCGTGTATCGAGCGGTACACCGATGTCGCGGTGCACACCTTCCCCGGCAGCGCAGGCAACCTGAAGGTGACCTACGCCGGCGACATCGGCATCGCGCACCGGCTGCTCACCGAGAGGAATCGTCTCGCCGGTCCTCGATGACGGCGGTGAGGAAGTCGGTGTCGCGCGGCAGTTCGACACCCAGCGCCCCGGCGTCTCCGTCGACCAACGCGATTCTCGCTCCGGTGCGCAGCGCCGCATCCAGTTCGTCGGCGCGGCCGTTCTGTGCAGCGGCCACCGCACGGGTCAGCACCTCGGCCTGAAAGCCGCGCGGGTACTGCAGCACCTGCAGCTCGGCGCGATCGAGCGTCGCCGTCACGACACTGTCCTGATCGACGGTCTTGATGCTGTCGGTCACCGGCCGCGACGGCGCCACCACCGCGGCACCGCCCCGCAGCGCCGCCAGCACGCGCCGCGCCGTGGCGGCATCGACCAGTGGCCATCCGATGTCGTGCACCAGGATCGGAGTGCCCGGCCGGATCGCCGCCAGTGCCGCCGTCACGCATTGCGCGCGTCCGCCCGGCGTCTCGGCGGTCAGGGTGGGAACGTCGGAAAACCCCTCGGCAGCGAGCAGTTCGCGGACCGGGACGGCGAGCGCAGCAGCGGCGGCGACGACCACGGACGCCACGTCCGACAGGGCACTGACAACGCGGATCAGCGGCGAGGTGCCGGCCACCGGCGTCAGCATTGCCTCCGGCCGCTCCGCGAGCGAGGCCGGCAGGGGCAGGATCGCCGTCGCTGTCACGGCGCCGAGGCTATACCAGCCTCACACCGGGTCGAACTTCTCGATCAGCCAGGACCCATCGATCTTCTTGAGGCCGACCTTGACGCTGCTGGCCGCGAAGGATCCATCGGGGTTCTCCTTGCTGACCGTGGTCTGGTTGATGAACAGCAGAACCTGGGCGGTGTCGGGATGGATCTCCGAGACCGCACCCTGCACGACGTCGGCCTTGGTCTGCACGGACTTCTGCGTCGCGGCAGGTGCGACCACCTTGGTCGTGAAATCGGTGTAGTAGCTGAGGAATTCACCGGTCAGATGGGATTTCGCCGCGGCGAAGTCCTTGTCGAGGCTCTCCGGGGAGTACGACAGCAGCGCCACGGTACCGGTCTTGGCCGCCTCCAGCGCCGCGCCCATGGCGGTCGCGTCGGTCACGCGATCCTGTCGGTACTGGGTGACGTACACCGTTGCGGCGGCGCCGGCGGCCGCGACGAGTGCGATCACGAGAACGACGGCTCCGAGGTGCCGCCGCAGCGCGGTGAACAGACCCCGTCGGCGCGGCGCCTCGGCGGCCGCCGCCGTGTCCTCGTCCCCGGCGATGCTGATCGCCTCGCCCCCCGAGGTGGTCTCTTCGGCGCTCACGGGACGAACTCGACCTTCGACATCTTGATCTGATCGCCTTCCCGAACCAGGCTCACCAGCAGTCTCCACGATCGGGGCTGCTCCTTCGCCCCGGAGGAGTTGGTCACCCGCGACGTGGCGGCGACCAGTACGTCGGCGGAGTCGCCGGACATCGAGTCGACCGCGGCGGCGTTGACCGAGACGTCGGTGACGACCTTCGACTCCTTGGCGATCTTGACGAAGTCCGCGGCGGTGTTCTTGAAGTCGTCGCGGAACTGACCCGTCGAGTTGTCGATGATGCGGTCGACGTTCGCCTGGGCGTTGTTGAAGTCCAGCGACATCAGGGTCACGACGGCTTGCTTGCCTGCGGCGGTGAACTCGGCGCGCTGCTGCTCCTCGTGCGCGGCGCTGCGGTGCTGGATCACCATGAACACCGTGGCTGCGATCAGCGCGCAGGTGGCCAGCACGGCCAGCGCCGCGGCGACGTATCTCGCTATCCGGCGCCATCGGCCCGGTGGACGTGGCGACGCGTCGTCGGTGGTCTCGACCGCGGGGTCCTCGGACTCCTCGGTGGAGTCGATCGTCTCGACGACGCTTTCGGGTTCGGCGACGACGTCAGGATCGGCGTCCGCATCGGTTGTCGGGGCGGGGGCCGCCGCCCGTTCTTCGGCCTCGCGCCGCAGCCTCAGTGCCCGCGCACGGGCCCGGGCGGCGGTGGCCATCGCCTCGGCCTCGGCGGCTTGGGCTTCGGCCTCCTCGGCCAAGGCGAGAACGCGCTCAGCGTCCACCGCGTCGTCGATGTCCGGGCGCGGCTCGTCGGCGCGGTCGATCACCGACCCGCGACGCCTGAATGACGGCACACCGACCTCCTCGTCTGCTGTGTCGCAATCTCTAGAAGTTTCGAGAATGGCATTCTTCTTTTTTGCGTATGACATATGACCATACCCCGGCCACGGACCTCAGGACAAAGCTCTTGGCTGCGAAAATGCTCTTCACGTGTTGTGCGGACGCTCAGCGCTCGCTCGCCTGCAGCTGGTCCTTCATCACCTTTCCGGTCGCGTTCACCGGCAACGCGTCGAGGAACTCTACCGAGCGGGGCACCTTGAAACCGGCCATTCGGTCGCGACTCCAGGCGATCAGTTCCTCGGCGCCGAGCGGGGCTTCGCCGGTCGCAGGCGTCGCACGCACCACGAACGCCTTTCCGACCTGCCCCAACCGCTCGTCGGGCACCCCGATCACCGCCGCCTGGGCCACCGCCGGGTGCTCGAGCAGGAATCCCTCGATCTCGGCCGGGTAGGCGTTGAACCCGCCGACGATGAACATGTCCTTCTTGCGTCCCACGATGCGTAGGCGGCCGGCGGGGTCGATGGTGCCCAGATCGCCGGTGTGCAACCACCCCTCGGCATCGATCGTCTCGGCCGTGGCGGCGGGGTCGTCGAGGTACCCCTGCATCACCGTGTAGCCGCGCACCAGCACCTCGCCGTCGTCGGCGATGCGCATCTCGACACCGTCACAGGCCCTTCCTGCGGTGGTGGCGATGTCGGTGAACGAATCCCCCGGGCGCGACAGCGTCACGGTGCCGGCCTCGGTGAGGCCGTATCCCGTCGCCAGGGTCTGGAACGGAAGCTCCTCGTGCACCCGGCGTACCAGTTCGACCGGGATGTCGGCCGCACCCGTGACACCGGCCCGCAGGCTGCCCAGCTTGGTCTTGTCCCGGACCCCCAGCAGCGAGTGGTACAGCGTGGGCGGCCCGGGGAGCATCGTGACGCGTTCTGCGGCAATGAGTTCGACGACACGGTCGATGTCGAAGACCGGCACCGGCAGCATCGTCGCACCGCGGATGAACGACGCGATCAGCCCGGCCTTGTACCCGAACGTGTGGAAGTACGGGTTGACCATCAGATACCGGTCACCCTGGCGCAGGTCGGCCAGGTCGCACCACTCCTCGTACAGCCGCAGATTCTGGCTGTGGTTCATCATCACGCCCTTCGGGCGCCCGGTGGTGCCGGAGGTGTAGATGACGTCCGAGATATCGGTGCCCCGCACCGGGCGGCTGAACGGCGTTCCGCTGGCGAGGAATCCGGACTTGAGATCGATGACGGGCACCCCGCCGGGGGCGCGGTGGTCCACTCCGAGGAAGCCCTGTTCGACGAGCACCGCCTTGGCCCCGCTGCGGGCGATGACGTCGGCGGCCTCGTCGGTCTTGAACCGGGTGTTCACGGGCACCAGCACACCGCCGGCGGTGAGCAGACCGAACGCGGCGATGATCCACTCGGCGCTGTTCGGCGCCCAGATCGCGGCCCGGTCCCCGGCACCGATGCCGAGATCGGCGAACGCACCTGCGGCACAGCGGATCCGATCGACCACCTCAGAGAAGGAGAGGCGCAGCGGACCGTCGACGACGGCTTCGGCGTCGCCGAACCGGTCCGCCGCGCTGGCGACCATCTCGGGGATGGTCTGCCATCGGGAGCTCAAGGGTGCGGCGTCAGGTCGTGACGAGGCGGCTGAGGTTGCCGCCCATGATCTTCGCCTGATCCTCGACCGAGAGGTGTTCGAGTGCGGTCACGTAGTGCGTGGGCTCGGCCAGTCCCTCCGGGTGCGGCCAGTCCGATCCGTAGAGCACCTGGTCGACGCCGATCAGGTTGATCAGGTCGTCGATGCCCTCTTCGTAGAAGGGGCTGACGTAGATGCGGTTCTTGATCTCCTCGATCGGATTGCCCAGGAACGCCTCCGGCGCCTTCTTCCACACCTCGGCCATCGAATCCAGCAGCGGGAACATCCATTTCGAGCCGGCCTCGACGATGCCCACCTTGAGCTTGGGGTGCCGGAAGAGCGCCCCGTGGATCACCCAGGACGCGACGGCGTCCTGGATCGGGCGCCATTCGTTGAGGATCGACATCGCGTTGGTCTGGAACGGCAGCATCTCCTGGGCCGCGCCGTCCCACTCGGAGGTGTAGCGCGAGTAGCCGCTGTCCGACGAATGCATGCCGACGAACACGTCATGGTGCACCACCCGCTCCCAGAACGGGTCGAACTCGGGCAGCGCGAACGACCGCGGGCCCCGGAAGCCCGGCACCGGGGCCGGCCGGATCAGGATCGCCCGGGCACCACGCTTGACAGCCCACTCGAGCTCCTCGATCGCCTTCTCGACGATGGGCAGCGTGATCACCGGGGTGGTGAAGATGCGGCCCTGGTAGTTGAAGCCCCACACCTCGTCGAGCCACTGGTTGAGGGCGTGGATGAGGACGTGGATGGCCACCGGGTCATCGGAGAGCCGCTCCTCGATCAGGCTGGCCAGCGTCGGGAACATCAGCGACCGGTCCACGCCCAGCTCGTCCATCACCTTGATGCGCGGCTCGGGCTCGAAGAACGCCGGGATCGCCTTCATCGGCTCGCCGAACAGCTCGCGCTTGCTCTTGCCGTCGGGGTTGCCGAACTTGAAGTACTCCTCCCACGCGCCGGGCTTGGCGACCACGGAGAACGTGGGGTTGGGGATGTAGTTGCTGATCTGCCCCTTCAGGGCGATCTTGGTACGGCCGTTCACCTCGACGTACTGCACGACGTCCTTGTACTCCTTGGGGAGGTACTTGGTCATCGCCTCCGGCGGCTCGTACAGGTGGTTGTCCGCATCGAACAGCGGGAAGGGGATATCCACCCGGTGCGACAGTTGTCCCATTGAAAAACTCCTTATCCTCTCGCGAGAATCGTATTCTCATTCGCTGCGAGCCGCAACGCCCTCGCTATGTCGCCGTCGTCAGGCGGACGTGCTCACGCACCCGGAACTTCTGGACCTTGCCGCTGGCGGTGCGCGGGAAGTCGTCGACCTCCACCAACTCCTCCGGCCATTTCTGCGTCGCCATCCCGGCCTGCCGGAAATGGGCGCGCACGTCGTCGATCGACGGCATCGCATGGCCGTCACGGATCCGCAGCACCGCCGCGGCCCGTTCCCCCAGGCGCGCGTCCGGCGCCGCGACGACGACCGCCTCGGCGACGGCCGGCATGGCGAGCAGCACCTCTTCGACCTCGAGGGCGCTGATGTTCTCCCCACCCCGGATGATCACGTCGGCCTTGCGGTCGGTGATGGTCAGGTAGCCGTCCTCGTCGAGCACCCCGATGTCACCGGTGCGGTACCAGCCGTCGTCGTCGAACGCGTGCCGGGTCAGCTCGGGATCGGTGTAGCCCAGGCACAGATCCGGTCCGCGACTGTAGATCTCGCCGTCGGGCCCGAGCCGGATCTCCACCCCTGGCCGCGGATCACCGTCGGTGAACAGCCGCTTGTCCTCGGGCGCGTCCGGACGTGACCCGGTGATCGACGGGTGCTCGGTGCTTCCGTAGGAGCGGAAGACGAACATCCCGAGGTCCGCCAACCGCCGGGTCACCGATGACGGCACCGCAGAACCGCCGAGTCCGACGGTGGTGAAGTGGGCCAGGTGTTCGGGCCGGCAGTCGGGATGGTCGAGCAGGCTGGTGACGAAGAACGGCGGGCCGCCTCCGATGGACAGGCCGTCGCGCTCGATGAGCGCCAGCACCTTCGCCGGATCCCAGACGTCGCACAGGTCGATCGGCGCGGCCTCGAGGACCGGGATCAGGAACGCCCCGAGCATGCCGATGAAGTGTCCGACGGGCGTCGCGGTGAGCTGGCGCCCACGGTCCGGCGGGTAGTTCGCCAGGAGCTGACGGGTCTCGAAGCCCAGCGTCTGGTGACTGTGGATGACGCCCTTGGGGTCTCGCGTCGTCCCCGAGGTGAACGCGATCAACGCCGGCCCGGACGGGTCGACGGCGGCCGTGCCCTCGAAGGGCTCGTCGGCCAGCAGCTCGTCGAACGACGGGCTGCCGACCAGGCCGACGATCGGGACGTCGGCGACCAGGTCGGGCTGGAATCTCATGTGACCGAACGCCTCGGTCGTGATGAAGACGCGCGGCCGTGCGGTCGCGACGATGTGGGCCAACTCCTTGCGGCCGTAGAAGTGCACGATCGGAACGATCACCGCGCCGAGGAACGCCGAGGCCCAGAACGTCACGGCGGCCTCCCGCCAGTTGGGCAGCTGCAGCGCGACCACATCGCCGGGTCCGACGCCGCGGGCCGCGAGCCCGGCGGCCAGACGGCGTGTGTCGCACTCCACCTCACCGCAGGTCCCCGCGTAGGGCCGGATCGCGGAATGAACGTGAAAGCCGGTGTCGCGGCTGCGTTCCAGTCCCCGTGCCACGAGCTCACCCAGGCTCTCCCGGGTCCACCAACCCTCCCGCTCGTACCGGCTGACCACGTCCGCGGGGATGCTCCGCATGTCCGTCGCGCCACCTCCTCTCGCGCAGACGATGCTATTCTCCGCCAACGAGAATGCCAATACCGCAGAGGGAGAACGCCCCATGGTGGACCTCGACATCGATGACGGTCTGGCAGTCATCACCATTGACCGACCGCACGCGCGCAACGCGATCTCCCTCGACACGATGGACCAGCTGGACCAGGCGCTCGACGGCGCCGCCGGTGCCGCCGGACTGGTCCTCACCGGGGGTGGCGACCGGGCCTTCGTTTCCGGTGGCGACCTCAAGGAACTCAGTGCGCTGCGCACCGAGGAGCAGGCGGCCGCGATGGCCTTTCGGATGCGGTCGATCTGCGACCGGATCGCGAGCTTCCCCGCCCCGGTGGTCGCCGCGCTGAACGGGCACGCGCTCGGCGGCGGCGCGGAGTTCGCCGTGTCCGCCGACATCCGGATCGCGGCCGACGACGTGAAGATCGGGTTCAACCAGGTCGCCCTCGCGATCATGCCGGCCTGGGGCGGTGCCGAGCGCCTCGTCGACCTCGTCGGATACAGCCGCGCACTCCTGCTGGCGGGGACCGGACGCATCCTCGGCGCGCACGAGGCGGAGCGGATCGGGCTCATCGACCAGGTCGTCCCGCGTGCCTCGTTCGACGAGCAGTGGCGGCTGGTGGCCCGCTCGCTGGCCACGGTGCCGGCCGGGCAGGTCAAACGCATCATGCGGGGCGTCCCGACCACCGAGGCGGTGGCGGCGTTCGCACGCCTGTGGGTGTCCGACGAGCACTGGGCCGCCGCGGACAGGGTGATGAACAGGGACCGCACGAAGGGCGCGTGACCCAGACGTTCTCGCTAGACGAGAACGGCATTTCCGTTTATGGTAACCGTGTGTCGAGTACGCAGCGGGCGCTGGCGCCCGAGATCTCCACCTGGCCGGACGACGACCCACGGCTCATCGGCAGCACCTGCGGGGCCTGCGGGGCCACCACCTTTCCGGTGCAACAACGCTGCCCGCGATGCAGTGCCGCCGACATGAGCCAGACCCTGCTCCCCCGCCGCGGGACCCTGGTCGCGTGGACCACCCAGGGCTTTCCTCCCGGAGCCCCGTACAAGGGTCCGACCGGCAAGGACTTCGTGCCGTTCGGGGTTGGGCTGGTGCAGCTGGGCGAGGGCGCCGACGCCGTCGTGCGGGTCGAGGGCCGGCTCACGGAGAACGACCCCGCGAAACTGCAGTTCGGGGAACGCCTCGAACTGACGATGATCCCGTTCACGACCGACGAGGACGGCACCGAGGTCGTCACGTTCGCATTCCAGCCGATCGACGACAAGGAGGCCCAGGCGTGACCGGTACCGCCAACGACGTCGCGATCATCGGCGTCGGCCTGCACCCGTTCGGCCGGTTCGACAAGACCGCGATGGAGATGGGTGCCGAGGCGATCGACCTCGCGCTTGCCGACGCCGGAATCGGCTGGAAGGACATCCAGTTCGGCTTCGGCGGCAGCTACGAGGTCTCCAACCCCGACGCCGTGACCCGCCTGGTGGGCCTCACCGGCATCACGTTCACCAACGTCTTCAACGCCTGCGCGACCTCGGCGTCGGCGATCCAGCAGACCGCGGACACGATCCGGCTGGGCAAGTACGACATCGGCATCGCGATCGGGCTGGACAAGCACCCCCGCGGCGCCTTCACCGACGATCCCGCCAAACTCGCGCTGCCACAGTGGTATGCCGAGAACGGCCAGTTCGTCACCACCAAGTTCTTCGGCATGAAGGCCAACCACTACATCCACAAGCACGGGATCTCCCAGGAGACCCTGGCCCGGGTCGCGAACAAGAACTTCCGTAACGGGGCACTCAACCCGAATGCGTTCCGTCGCAAGGAGATCTCGGTCGAGGAGATCCTCGGCTCCCCCGTGCTCAACTATCCCCTGACCCAGTACATGTTCTGCGCGCCCGACGAGGGTGCCGCGGCGGTGATCATGTGCCGCGGGGACCTGGCGCGCAAGTTCACCGACGCACCGGTCTACGTGCGCGCGAGCGAGATCAGAACGCGCACGTTCGGCGCCTACGAGGTGCACGCCACCTCGGCGCCGCTCGACGAGGATCCCTCCCCCACGGTGTATGCCGCCCGCGCGGCCTACGAAGCGGCGGGCATCGGGCCCGAGGACGTCGACATCGCCCAGCTGCAGGACACCGACGCCGGCGCAGAGGTGATCCACATGGCCGAGACCGGCCTGTGCGCCGACGGCGAGCAGGAGAAGCTGCTGGCCGACGGCGCCACCGAGATCCACGGCAGCATTCCCGTCAACACCGACGGCGGCCTGATCGCCAACGGCGAGCCCATCGGGGCCTCCGGTCTGCGGCAGATGCACGAGCTGGTGCGCCAGCTGCGGGGCCAGGCCGGGGACCGTCAGGTGCCGGGCAATCCCCGGGTCGGCCTGGCTCAGGTGTACGGCGCGCCCGGGACCGCGTCGGCGACGATCCTGTCCCTGTAACTCCCCACCCTGGAGCTTTGGTAGCCGATCGGCTACTGTCGCCGGTAGCCGATCGGCTACCGGACGCGAGGGGAGGCCGCGATGCGGATTCTGGCTGCGGCAGAGGACCTTCCGGCAACCAGCGCGCTGAGGGCCCAACTGGTGTGCCTGTGGATCACCCCGGCGGTCGGGGCGATCCTGCTGGTGGCCTTCGTGTCGTTCCCCGGCTTCCTGCCTCCGATGTCACCGCAGATGTCAGCGTCCGATGTCGCGGCGTTCTATGCCGAGAACACCGCGATGATCCGGTTCAGCATGCTGACCTTCAACCTCTGCGCGATCATGCTGCTGCCGTTCTTCACGCTGATCGTCGTCCAGATGAAGCGGATGGCCACGCAGACCCATGCCCTGGCCTACTGCTACCTGACCGCGGTGGTGAGCGGAGCGACGATCTTCGCCCTGGCGGACATCTTCTACCTCGTCGCCGCGTTCCGACGGGACCGCGATCCGGCACTCGTGCAGCTGCTCAACGATCTGGCGTGGATCACCCTTGTCGCGCCGGTCGGCATGCTCGTCGCCCAGAACCTCCTGCTGGCCGCCGCGATCTTCTTCGACACCGGCCGCCACGGCAGTCCCCGTCCGGTGTTCCCCCGCTGGACCGGCTACTTCGCCGCCCTCACGGGCGTGGCGATGGCGCCCGCCGCCGCGGCAGCGGTGGTCTCCTCGGGGCCGCTGGCGTGGAACGGTGTCGTGTCGTTCTGGGTGCGCATCGCCGCATTCGTCGCCTTCGTGACCGTGATGTTCTTCGTCCTGCGAAACACGCTGCGCCGCCAGGTCATCGACGACGGCCTCGCCGCGTGAGCGCCCCGCCCGCCGTGCGACCCGCGACGTCGCGGGACCTCTGGCTCGTCTTCTGGATCGTGCCGGCCTTCTACACCGCGTTCGGTGTCATCTTCTTCGCGCTCGCCCGCGTGATGCCGCCGCCCCGGCCCGACATCAGCCAGGCGCAGCAGGCCGAGTTCTTCAGCGACCACGCCGGCACCATCGGCATCGGTTTCGGGGCGCTGGTTCTCATCGTCGGCGGCGCCGGAGTGGCCAACGGGATCGTCGCCTTCCACATGAAACGCATGACGACCGGGTCCGTGCTGGCGTACGCCTACATCGGCTCGATGGCCGTGGGCGCACTGCCGGGATGCCTGCTCGTCGCGTTCTGCTTCCTCACCGCGGTCTACCGCCCCGACCGGGACCCCCAGGTTCTCGCGCTGCTGTACGACCTCGGCCTGCTGTCCTATGTGGGGTCGCTGGGCTGCTTCACCACCGCCTATGTCGCGTTCGCCGTCGCGATCCTCTACGACCGCAACCGGATCTTCCCGAAATGGCTGGCCTACGTGTCGATCTGGCAGATCGTCACCGAGATCCTCGCCGTCCCGGTGTTCATCTCGACGGCCGGCCCGTTCGCCTGGAACGGCTCGATCTCGTTCTGGATGGGCACCGTGATCTTCGGGTTCTGGCTGTCCTGCGTCATCTATTTCCTCAAGCGCGCCAACGAGGACCTGGCGGCCGACGAGGTGCCGGTGCCATGACGAAGGCGACCGCAGCGCACCAGGTTCCGCCGGCGACAGTGGGGCACCTCCCCGGCGACCTGCACATGTGGGTGATGGTGCTGGGCGACCTGCTGATCTTCGGCGCTTACTTCGTGATCTTCATGGTGCAGCGCACGCTGGATTCCCGCGCCTTCCTCGAGGCGCAGCAGCATCTCGATCTCGATGTCGGCGCCGTCAACACGCTGGTGCTGCTGACCAGTTCCTGGTTCATCGCACGCAGCGTGGTGCACGCCCGCGCGGGTGAGCATGCGGCCGCCCTGCGACTGACCCTGCTGGGCGGCGGCTGCGGCATCGTGTTCGTCGCGCTCAAGGGCTACGAGTGGTCGGTGATGATCGCCGACGGCCACACCGTCACCGGCGGCGAGTTCTTCCTGTTCTACTACATGCTGACCGGCGTGCACGTGTTCCATGTGCTGGTCGGGCTGGTCATCCTCGGAATCGTGGTGCGCGAGTTGCGCGTTGAGCACAGGCGGCGCCTGACGATGATCGAATCGGGCGCCGTCTACTGGCACATGGTCGACCTGCTCTGGGTCATCATCTTCGGGCTGCTCTACGTGATGAGGTGAACGTGTGACGAGGCCGACCGCGAGCACGACCCCTGCGCTCACCGTGGCATGGGCCGCCCTCTGCGCCATCACGGTGATCTCGTGGTGGCTGGCGCCGGGACACGGCGGCGCTACCGTCGGCGCCAGCGTCCCCCTGACCGTCGGCGCGGTCAGCCTGGCCTTCGTCAAGGCACGGGTGATCGTCCGCAGCTTCATGGAGGTGCGCTTCGCACCCGCGTGGTTGCGGCGCGCCACCGACGCGTGGCTGGTGACGTTGTGGGCGGCGATTCTGGCGATCTACCTCTGGTGAGCCGCCGCGTTGTCGACCTCAGGCAGGGGATCACCCTCCAGGCGGCGCAGCCACTGCTCACAGAACGCGAACGTCTCGGCATGCCCGGTGCTGATGCCCAGGGCGCGCTCGACGACCATGGCCTGAGAGACGCTGGTGGCGAACACGGTCCACACCACCGGCGGCACCTCGGTCGAGTCTATCCCGTGCCTGCGCAGCGCCTCGGCGATCGCGGTGTTCTGTTCCTGGCGGAAACGCTCTGCGTAATAGACGATTTCGGCCCGCAGCGCCTTGCGATGGTTGGCCAGCCCCATGAACTCCATGGTCAACCGGGTGGCCTCCGGCGCGGTGCTGAACCGCCACAACGCCCACAGCGGCTGCGCCGACTTCAGCGCGGTGCCCAGCACGGCGAGGCCCTCCTCGGCCCGGCGCCGGAACACGGCCAGGAACAGATCCTCCATGGTGCGGAAGTAGTAGTGCACCAGCTGGGGCTTGAGTCCGGCCCGGTCGGCGACGCGCCGCGAGGTGACCGCCGCGTATCCCTCCTCGATGAGCAGCTGCTCGGCGGCGTCGAGGAGCACGACGCGGTTCTTCGCGTCCGGCGCCCCGATCCGGCGTGGCGATGCCACGGCATTCACCTCCCCTGCGTGTCGCGTCGTCGAACCTTGACCCTAACTCGCCCACCATGCTAAGCAAGTGCTCAGCATTTCGCGGCGTTCTCAGTCCCGAGCATCGCGGATCCGACTCCAGGAGGCCCGCACCATGAGCGACTTCGACACGATCGACTACTTCACCGATCCGTCGCTCGTGCCCGATCCACACCCGTATTTCGATCATCTCCGAAGCCGGTGCCCGGTGGTGCGCGAACCGAATTACGGGGTGCTGGCGGTCACCGGCTACGAGGAGGCCGCCACGGTCCTCAAGGACGCCGACACCTTCTCGTCGTGCATCTCCGTCGCGGGCCCCTTTCCTCCGCTGCCGTTCGTGCCCGAGGGCGACGACATCACCGACCAGATCACCGCGCACCGCCCGCAGATGCCGATGTTCGAGCACATGGTCACGATGGATCCGCCGGACCACACCAACGCCCGGTCGCTCCTCAACAGACTCCTGACGCCGAGCCGGCTCAAGGAGAACGAGGACTTCATGTGGCGGCTGGCCGATGAGGTGCTCGACGACATCTTCGCCAGGGAGCCCGCAGGCCGCTGCGAATTCCTGACCGCCTTCGCAAAGCCGTTCTCGCTGTTGGTGATCGCCGACCTGCTCGGCGTTCCCGAAGCCGATCACGAGGAGTTCCGCACCGTGCTGGGCGCCCCGCGGCCGGGCGCCAACGTCGGTTCGCTGGACCACAGCGATCTGGTGGGCGCGAATCCGCTGGAGTGGCTGGACGAGAAGTTCATCGGCTACCTCGAGGACCGTCGCCGGGAGCCGCGCGACGACGTCCTCACCGCACTGGCGACGGCGAAGTACCCGGACGGGTCGACGCCCCCGGTGATCGAGGTGGTGCGCTCGGCGACCTTCCTCTTCGCCGCCGGCCAGGAGACGACCACCAAGCTGCTCACCGCCTCCCTGCGGGTGCTCGGCGACCATCCCGACATCCAGGAACGACTGCGCTCGGACCGCACCCGCATTCCCGTCTTCGTCGAGGAGGCGCTGCGGATGGACGCACCGGTCAAGAGCCAGTTCCGCCTGGCCAGGAAGAACACCCGGGTCGGCGACGTCGACGTACCGGCAGGCACCACGATGATGGTGTGCCCGGGCGCGGTCAACCGCGATCCTCACCGCTTCGCCCACCCTCACGAGTTCGATCTCGATCGCAAGAACGTCCGCGAGCACATCGCGTTCGGCCGGGGCGTGCACTCCTGTCCGGGAGGTCCGCTGGCCCGTGTCGAGGGCAGGGTGTCGATCGAACGGATCCTCGACCGGATGCGCGACATCGCGATCGACGAGGAGCACCACGGTCCGGCCCACGCCCGCCGCTACACCTACGAGCCGACGTTCATCCTGCGCGGACTGACCTCACTGAACATCACCTTCACCGCGGCCGACTGAGCTCTCGCCCGTTCCGCCGTCCGCCCGTGCGCGGAGTTGCTATTCTCCGTGAAGAGAATGACGCTCTCGGGGTGAGCTCGACGTGGAGGATCATGTGAAGTCCGTCGTGGCGATCGCCGCGCTGCTGGTCGCGGCCCTCGTGTCCGCCCCTTCCGCGCCCGCGATGACGCTGGGGAACTACCTGCTCCACATCCCGGACCGGCGCGACTTCCACACGTACGTCTGGTCGATGATCGCGCCGTGCCGCAACCCGGACAACTCGAAGCGCCAGGACTGCATCGATGTCGACACCCTGCCCCAGCCGATCGCCAAAGCGATCTACGGCCGAGCCGAGGCGACGCTGGCGGACAACCGCTACACGATGGCGATGGACGATCCGTTCGGCCTGCGCTGCGGCGACATCTACTACGGCCCAACGATTCCCACCCACGACGTCTACACCTGGGACGCGACGACCCTGACCGGAGAACTGGTCTCCTCCTTCGCCGCGGGCTGTGACGGCGCCCCGGGCGGCCAGCTCACCTATCCCTTCTTCCTGACCAGGATGTGAGATGAGAGTGCGATACGCAGCCCTCCCGGTTCTGGTCGCGACCGCCGTGAGCGTGGCGGCTCCGGCGACGGCGCAGCCCCCGGTGCTGCACCAGGTGCGTTACACCGTCACCGCCAACGCACCCTCCTTCGCCGACATCTACTACCGCGACACCGAGCCCGCCACGTTCAGCGACTACAGCCACAACCCCTACGAGTTCAGCCCCCGTGCCGAGGTCGACGTCGCGCCCGACCGGCCGTGGGTGATGGAGGCCCGGCTCGCCAACCCCGACCTGTGGGCGATGGTGCTGGTTCAGAGCGGCGAGACGCGGATGTTCGACACCGCCGGCTTCACATGCGAACTCGCCGTCGACGGCGTGGTGGTGAAGACCAACAGCGGGCCGCGGGGCGCGCTCTGCTCGATCCGGAACTGGTAGCCGTTCTCAGGCGTCGCCGCGGCGCCAGAGACTGCGGTTGTTCATCGGCACGCAGGCCAGGAACAGCCCGTCGGGGGCCTGCGCCACGGCGTCCATGTAACCGGTGCAGTCGCTGTTCTCCTCGCGGATGCCCATCATCGGTGGAGAGCGGAACCAGCGCGGCTCGTAACGGCGGGGAGAGCCGCAGAACAGCAGCCGGCCCGCCCGCGTCGACGCACCGGCGACCGCGGTGCCGAAGACGTAGTAGCTGGTGTTCGAGCAGTACGAACCTTGCACGACGTTCGGCGTGATCCCCGGCACACAGAATGCATCGTTGCAGGTTTGCGGCTCGGCCCCGGCCGGGGGCGCGACCAGCCCGCCCAGGGCCACCAGTGACGCGGCCGCGACGACAGTCACACGCACGTGATCACTCTCCCACACTCGGAAATGAAACTCTTCTTTTCAGAGAAGACTGATCTGACCACTTCCGCGGCGGGGCCGCTGTTGCGTCCAGATGCCTTGAAAGCCAACGTCAACGCCTTGGAACTGCTATTCTCCGATTTCGAGAACACGCCTATCCCGGTTCCGAGGAGTTCACCCATGTCGGCGTCCCGAGTGCGTGCCAGTGCCGTGATCGCGACGGCGGCCCTCGCGGCCGCCCTGGTGGCCGCGTCCCCCGCCGGGGCCAATGACGGCTGGGGCATCAACGGCACCTTCGCGACGTCCTCCAACGGCGATTTCGCCAAGGTCAACGAGCGGTTCCAGGATCAGCCGGGTGAGCGGTCGACGTGGACCATCACCACGCAGTGCGTCTCGCCGACGGAGTGCACGGGCACCGTCACCAGTGACAAGGGCTGGAGTGCGCCCATCTACACGACGAGCGGGCTGTACTTCGTCAAGCGCGTCGTACCGAACTGGCGCTTCTGCGCCGACGGCCAACCGGTGGAAGGCCTGCAGGTCTACAAGATCTACCCCGTCGGGTTCGACGGGCACGTCGACGCCTCCTCCGACGAGTACACCGGGGAAGACCAGACACTGGGTCCGAGCGGCAGTTGCGGACGTAACCAATGGCCGACGGTCCGGATGCCGTTCTACATGAAGAAGATCTGACCCCCGCCTCGTCCCCGCCCGGATCACATCGGCATCATCTCTCGCCACGACGTGGGCGCCGCCGCGAGATCGGCTTGGCGGTAGAGCTTTCCGTCGCTACCCGTGTACTCGCCGGTGCGCGGGTTGTACTTGGCCACCGCGACCGAGGGCCCGTTCCCCTGGGCGCCGGTGAACGCGCTCGGCGACACCACGGGTTCGGGCGCCGGCACGGGGACCGCCGTCGGAGGCAGCACATCGGGTGAGACACCCGGCGGCAGAGGTATCTCGGTGGCCTGCGGCAGTTGCGCCGGCGGCGCGGGGACGATCGCGGGATCGGTCACCTGCGCCGGCGCCGGCGGACTCACCGGAGGCGCGGTGTACAGCGGTTGGCCGGGCAGCATGGCGCCGGGGTTGGTGCCCGCGAAGTTCGGCGGCGGCGACGGCGGCGGGGCGATGTCCGGCGGTGGGGCCGTCACTCCGGGCGGCAGCGGTGTGCCCTCGATCGGACCGAAGATGTTGTCGTCCGGCCGCACCCGTGAGTCCGGCAGGATGCCTTGCGCGATGAGGTTGGGATCGAGCGGATACGGTCCGAGGGCGTGCTGACGCTGAGCGATCGGCTGATATCCGTTCGGGTCGTTGCACAGTTCCACGGTGGGCGCCCGCTTGCCGGGATGGTCCATGCAGGGATAGTTGCGCGCGCCGCGCACCCCGATCGGCGAATCCTGGGGCAGCTTGCAATACAGGCCGTCAGGGGTGTCGATCACCGACGTGTCGGCGGGATTGCGCCATTCCGACGGCGGCAGGAAGCCCACCGTGCAGGCCGGCGGATCACCGAGCCCCAGCGAGAAGTCACCGTTGGGCAAGCCGGTCGGGTTGTTGGTGGGGGCGTAGGTCTGGATCTGCGCGACGAACGGCGGCACCAGCACCAGCAACTGCTCGATCGAAGGGTTGTAGGTGACACCGATCTGGCCGAAGGTGGTCAGGTTGGCCAGCAGGACCGGCAGCGTCGGCTTGATCTGGTTGAGCAGCCGCGACGCCTCCTGCGCGAAACCCGGCCCGTTCTGCAGGATCGAGCGCACCTGCGCATCGTCGTTCGCGACCTGTTCGGTCACCCCGGCGAGGCTGGCCGCCCAGGTGCGGATCGCATCGGTGGTCTTGGCCTGGGCGTCGAGGAAGGGACCGACATCCTCGGTGAGGGCGATGGTCTGGTCGGACACCGCGTTCGCGTCCCGGGTCACCGTCGACGACGAATCCAGCAGCGAGCCGAAGTCGTAACCCGTTCCGTTGAATGCCTTGTACGACTCGTCGAGCAGTCGGCTCAGGCTGTCCTTCGGGATGGTGTCCACCAGGGAGCTGAGCTGGTCCAGCATCGGGCCGACCGCCTGGGGGATGGTGGTGTTCCCCATGGCGATCACCGACCCGTTCTCCAGGTACGGGCCGGAATCCGTGCGCGGCAACAACTCCACGTACTGCTCACCGACCGCCGACATGCTGCGTACCTCGGCCTTCAGGTCGGCTGGGATCTTCGGCGAGCGTTCCAGGGACATGGTCGCCTGGGCGCCGTGGTCGGTCAGCGTCACCGACGTCACCTTGCCGATCTGTGAACCGCGGTAGGTGACGTTGCTGAACTGGTAGAGCCCGCCGGCAGCGGGGAGCTCCATCGTCACGGTGATGCGGCCCAGCCCGAGGAGCATCGGCACCTGCATGTAGACGAACACCATCACCAGCACCCCGACCACCGAGGCGATCGTGAAGATGATCAGCTGGTTGCGGACGAACCGGGTGAGCACTAGCCACCACCTCCGGGTGCGGGCGGCTGAGCGGCCGGCGGATTCGATTGCGGCCCATAGGGACCCGCAAAGATCTGGTCCAGCCCGCCGGGGGTCGGCGGTGCGGACTGTGTCTGGATCTGTCCGCCGGGCACCGACAGCGGCGCCGGCGGGACCATCGGAAGGATCGGTCCGACGTCGGCGGTCACCGGAGGCGGAGCCGACGGCACGACGACGTCGCGGGGCGGCACCGGTTGCGCCGGCGGGTAGGAGACGTCACCCAGTGGCGGTCGCATCTCGGGCGGGGGGTCGATTCCGAGCTTGAGGGGGTCATAGGTGTACTGCAGGTAGTTCGGATCGCCCGGCGCCGGAATCAGCTGCGCCCCCTCCTGTTCCCAGCGCGTCCCGAGGAAGGTGGTGCGCTTGAGCCGCGGGATCGTCAGATCGACGGTGGCGAAGAGATTGTAGTAGTCGCCCCGGATCGCGCGGTCGATGAAGCTCTGCGTGAACGGGAAGTGCGCGGCGTACTCGAGCAGCGAGTTCAGTTCGGGACCCACATCGGCGAAGGTCTTGATCACGGGCTCCAGGTTCTTCAGATTCTGCACCAGATCGGCCTGAGAGTCGTTGACGAACTGGGTCGCGGTGTCGCTGAACGTGCCCAGCTTCTGCAGCGCGGTGGTCAGCCGCGGTCGCTCCCTGACCAGCACGTCGATGGCCGGAGGGATCCGATCCAACGCCCGGGTGATGTCGTCGCGCTGACCGGCGAAGGTCGCCGCGAGGCGATTGAGCGACTGGATCGACGCCACGATGTTGTCCCGCTGCGCGTCCAGTGTCCCGACGAAGGTGTCCAGTCTGCCCAGCAGATCGCGGATCTCGCCCTCGCGGCCCTGGAGCGCGCCGCTGACGTTGTGGATGACATCACCGATCTGGCCGAGGCCTCCGCCGTTGACGACCGCGGCGAGCGCCGACAGGGTCTGCTCGGTGGTCGGATAGGTCGACGAGTCGTTGAGCCCGATCGTGGTGCCTGCGGCGAGCCTGCCCTGCGGCGACTGCCCAGGCGGCGGATTGAGCGCCAGATGCATGGATCCGAGCAGGCTGGTCTGACCGACGCTGGCCACCGCATTGGCCGGGATCACCACGTCGGGCTTCACTGAGATCTCCACATCGGCGTGCCAGTCCTTGACCGCCAGGGAACGCACGCTGCCGACCACGACGTCGTCGATCATCACCGGCGAATTCGGTTCCAGGGTCGCGATGTTGGCGACCTCGACGTGATAGACGACAGCGTCGGACCCTCGTCCGACCGCACCGGGCAGCGGCAAGGTGTTCACGCCCTGGAAGCCGCACCCGCTGACCGACACCGCGACACACGTGGCAACGACGGTGGCCCGCCGCGACATTCTCTGCCTCATCATGCCGGGGGCGTCCCTCCTGCGGGGGGCGCCGGTGCGGGCGCCGGAGCTTCTGCGGCGAGCGGCGGCCCGCCCACCGGGGCCGGTGCGGGCCCCGGTGCGGGACCGGCCGGCGCCAGCATCGAGTACACGCTGGGCGGCACGCTGGGCGGGATCACCGGCGGGGCGCCGGGCAGCAGCTGCTGCGCTCCCGGTGGCGGTACGCCGGGTGCGCGTCCGGTGTACGGCGCCGGCCCGGGTGCCACCCCCTCGTAGGCGGAGATGGCCGGCGGATCGGTCGGAGGGGCCGCTGACCCGCCGGGACCGCCCGGCATCAGATTGGCCTCGGAGTAGATGAGGTTGTCCGGATTCGCCGACGGCATCAGGAACGGGGCGATCGGGAACGGCAGGTAGTTGAAGTTGAGCAGTCGCAGCGCGGGACCGAGATAGTCCGAGCACAGCTTCGCGGTCTCCGGGGCGGTGGTGTTCTCGATGGCCCCGATGGCGCCACACACGAACTGCACCGGGTTGGAGAAGTTGTTCAGCACGAACTGGCCCACCGCGCTGCCCACGTCCGGGTTGTAGATGTTGTAGGCGTTCGACAGCGCATTGGGCGCGATGTGCAGGAGGTTTTCGATCTCCATCTTGTTGTCGAGCAGGTTGCCGGTCACGTTGGCGAGGCGCTGCACCTGCTCGGAGGTCTTGTCCCGGGTTCCTGCGACGAACCGCTGCACGTCCACCACAGCCACCGACAGGTTCTTCAGCGCCGCATCGAGATCCGACCGGCTGCCGTCGACCACGCTGGTCAGCGTCGCCAGCCGGTTCTGGAACATCACCACCTGCTCGTTGCTGTTCTTCAGCGCGGTGACGAACGTTTGCAGGTTCTTGATGATGTCGACGACGTTCCCACTGCCTTCCGCCAGCACGCGGGCCACGCCCGAGAGCTGAGAGATGGTCTGGCGCAGCTTGTCTCCGTTGCCCTCCATCGCGTTGGCCGCGCTGTCGATGAACCGGGAGACCGACGTGCCGTCGACACCGCTGCGCGGTCCGAGGTCGGTCGCGAGCCGCATCAGCTGTTCTTTGACCTCGTCCCATTCGACCGGCACCGCGGTGCGGTCCAGTGGGATCACCGAATCGTCAGGCAGGGTGGGCCCGCTCGAGCGGTAGGCGGGGGTCAGCTGCAGATACCGTGCGGCCACCAGGTTCGGTGCGACGATCACCGCCTTGGCGTCGGCCGGGATCGGCACATCGCGGTCCACGTCGAGCACCATCCGGGTCTGTGTTCCCTCGGGCGTGATCGACGCGATGCGGCCGACCTTGACGCCCGACACCCGCACCTCGTCACCGGGGTAGATGCCGGTGGCAGAGGTGAAGATCGCCGAGATGGTGCGCGGCCCGAAGTAGGTCTGCCGGATCAGGTAGCCGCCGCCGGCCAGCAGCAGCACCGCGAGGACCACCGCCAGGATCGTTGCCAACCGCCTACGTCCCATCAGCGGGTACCTCCCGGAATTCCGTTGTACGGCAGCGGGAGTTCCGCACGCGGCCCCGACGTGTCCGGTGGCTGACCGGCATTGGTGCCGCGCCGGAACCCGAACGCGTAGTCGATGAACGGCTGCAACAGCTGCGCGGGCTGCAGGTTCGGAACGTAGGCGTTGTAGTACGGGCCGTTGGCGAGCGTCTCGCCCTGGGCCAGGATGAATTTCTTCAGACTCGGCAGGGTGTTGGCGATGTTCTCCCGGTTGCGTTCCAGCATCGCCATCACCGAGTTCAGCCGCTGCAGTGTCGGCGCCAGTTCGGCCTCGTTGTCGGCGACCAGACCGCTGAGCTGCTGCGCGACGGCCGAGGTGTTGGCGAGCAGGTCCACGATCGCCTGCCGCCGGTCGTTGAGCACACCGAGCAGGTCATTGGCGTTGAGCAGCAGGGTGTTCACCTGCTGGCTGCGCTGCGAGAGCACCTCGGTGACATCGCCGGCGCTCTTGAGCAGCGCGGCCAGGTTCTCGTTGCGGTCGTTGATCGACTGGGACAGCCGGCTCAGGCCGTCGAATGTCGGACCGAGTTGCGGAGCGATCTGATCGATCGTCGAGGACAGCGTGTCGAGCGACTGGTTCAGCGACGCGGTGTCGGTACCCGCCGTGTTGGTGGTCAGGTCGCCGACGGCATCAGTGAGCGAATACGGAGACGAGGTGCGCGATGTCGGGATGACGTCATGGGAACCCAGCGTGCCGCTGCCGTCGGACTCGAGGGTGATCACCCGCTCTCCCAGCAGGGAGCCGGTCCGGATGTGCGCGGTGGTCAACGACCCCAAGGGGTACTTGCCGTCGATGGTGAACGTGACCAGCGCGTCACCGTTGTCGAGCGCGACGTCGGTGACGGTGCCCACCTTGATCCCCGACAGCGTCACGTCGTTGCCGACGGTGATGCCGCCGGCCTCGGTGAACAGGGCCTGATGCCGGATGGACGTCGCCCACTGGATCAGGCGTTCGGGCTGCAGGCCGACCGCGATGACGAGGATGATCAGCGTCACGCCGATGAATCCCGCCTTGATGAGATTCGATTCCCGGTATTTGCGCATCAGGGCTCAGCGCACCTTCCGCCTTCTTGTTTGATCATGGGGAAGACCGCGGTTCGGCCCTGCAGATCGGTGACGCGGATCGACAGGCCGCAGATGTAGTACATGATCCAGCTGCCGTAGGAACCCAGCCGGGCGAGTTTCCGGTAGGTCTCCGGCGCGCGCTGCAGCGCCCGGTCGAGGACGACCTGGTGGTCGTCGAGCAGCGGCGCCAGCCGGTTGAGTTGGTCGACCGTGCCCGCCAGCGGTGGCCGGGCCTGGGTGAGAAGGTCGGAGATCGAGGCGGTTCCGTTGTCCAGCGCGGTGATGGCGGTGCCGATCGGGTCCCGATCCTGCGCCAGGCCGCTCACCAGTTGCTCGAGCCGGTCGATCGCGTCGGAGAACTTATCGCCGTCCTTGCCGATGGTGTCGACGACGGTGCGCAGGTTGTCGATCAATTGCTGCACCACGGCGCTGTTGTCGGCCAGCGTGCTGGAGAACGAGGACGTCTTGCTCAGCAGCGAATCCAGGGTGTTGCCCTGCCCCTGGAAGATCTGCACGAGCGCTGAGGTCAGCGCGTTCACGTCCTGGGGGTTGAGACCCTGCACCACCGGCCGCAACCCCCCGAGCAGCAGGTCGAGATCCAGGGCGCCGGCGGTCCGTTCCTTCGGGATCTGTCCGCCCGCGGGGAGCACCCGCGTGGAGCCGGGTCCGTCGAGGAGCTCGAGATAACGATCGCCGGTCAGGTTGAGATAGCGCACCGCGGCCTTGGTGCCGGTGGTCAGCACGACGGTGCGGTCGGCGTCGAAGGTCACCAGGACGTTCTTGTCGTCCTGCAACTCGACGCCGTCGACGGTGCCCACCCGCACCCCGGCGACGCGCACGGAGTCGCCCGTCTTCAGCCGCGAGGCGTCCCCGAACACCGCGGTGTAGCTGGACGTCGAGCCGCTGCGGTACTGGCTGAACGCCATGAACAGGAACGCGGTGAGCAGGACCATCACCACCGCGAAGATCCCGAATTTGATCAACGTGCCGGTGGCGCGGGTCATCCCGGTTGCCCGATCTGTGCGGTGTTGCGGGGCGGACCGTCCAGCGGTCCGAACAGCAGCTGCTTGAGGCCGTCGGAATTGAGCACGATGCCCTGGTTGCCGTACTGCCACGGATTGGCGCCGGTATCGGTGACCAGGTACTTCGACCGGTTACCGAATCCGATGTACGGCAGGCCCATACACTGCGGGCCGCCCTTGGCCGCCACCTTGGGCAGGTTGGCCGGGTAACGGTAGCGCTCGATGCCGAGGGTGAACGCGACGTTGACGAGCACGCCGGGATCGAGCTGCGGCGGTTGGTGCAGCGTGTACTGCATACCCTTGAGCGTGCAGTCGATGGCAGGGGCATACCGCTGGAACACATCGGTGGTGGGGACCAGCAGGTCCAGCACGGTGCTGAAGGCGGCCCGGTTGCTGCCCAGGACGTCGTTGCCGATGTCGGCCAGGCCGATCGCGCTGACCAGGAACGTGTCCAGATTGTCCTGCTGGTCGACGATGCTGTCGCTGAGCGTGGTCGAATTCTGCATCGTCCGAACGAGATCCGGCGCGGCGTCGGCGTAGGCGGCGGCGACCGGCGCGGTGAGCTCGATGTCACGGCTCAGGCTCGGCAGGCTCGGTTGCAGCTTGGCCAGCACGGTGTTGAAATCGCTCAGCGCCTGCCCGAACTTCTCTCCCCTGCCGGAGAATGCCGCCGACAGCGCGCCGAGTGTCTCATTGAGCTTCGCCGGGTCGATCTTGTTCAGCACCGAGACCAGCTGCTGGAAAACGGTATTGGCCTCCACCATGACGTGCTGGCCCTGCAGGGTCTGGCCGGCCCGCAGCGGGACGTCCGACGGCTTCGGGGGTGCGACCAATTCGACGGACTTGGCCCCGAACACCGTCGACGAGGCGATGTCCACACCGACATTGCTCGGGATCAGGTGCAGCGCGGAGTTGTCGATGGCCAGCTTCAGGTCGGCGGTGCCGTCGGGCCGGTAGGACACCGACTCCACGGTGCCGACCTGAACGCCACGCATCTTGACCTTCGCCTGCGGGTTCATCACCAGGCCGGCGCGGTCGGAGATGACCGTGACCCCGGCGGTATCGCGGTATCCGCCCCGGAACAGGACGACGGCCAGCGCGACCACCGCGACGATCGCGATGACCATGCCCAAACCCACCAGGGGCCGGAGATTTCTGCGCGCCACCTGTCCCCCTAGCCCGACAGATTGAAGTTGCCGTTGGAACCGTAGATCGACAGCGACACCAGCAGCGTCACCGAGACGACCACGATGAGGGAGGTTCGCACCGCGTTGCCCACCGCGACGCCGACGCCCGAGGGACCGCCCGTCGCGAAGTAGCCGAAGTACGTGTGGATCAACAGGATCGTGATCGCCATCAGGATCGCCTGCAGGAACGACCACAGCAGGTCGATCGGGTTGAGGAACGTGTCGAAGTAGTGGTCGTAGAGCCCACTGGACTGACCGAAGAGCACCGTGGTGGTGAATTGGCTTGCGACGAACGACAGGATCACCGCGATGGAGTACAGCGGGGTGATCGCGATCATGCCCGCGACGATGCGGGTCGACACCAGGTACTCGACGGGGCGGATTCCCATCGATTCCAGCGCATCGATCTCCTCGTTGATCCGCATGGCGCCCAGCTGGGCGGTCACGCCGGCGCCGAAGGTGGCGGCCAGCCCGATCCCGGCGACCACCGGTGCCGAGATGCGGACGTTGATGAACGCGGCGAGGAAGCCGGTCAGCGCCTCGATGCCGATGTTGCCCAGCGAGCTGTACCCCTGCACGGCCAGCGTGCCGCCCGCCGCCAGCGTGAGGAAGCCGACGATCACCACCGTGCCACCGATCATCGCCAGCGTGCCTGCGCCCATGGAGATCTCGGCGATCAGCCGGATGATCTCCTTGCGGAAGTGCACCGCGGCGTGGGGCACACCGGCGATCGCCTTGCCGTAGAACATGGTGTGGTCGCCGATGCGCGACAGCGTCGCGACGGGCCGGCCGGCGTAGTGCGTCAGTCGCGGGAAACGTGTGCGCAGAATTGTCGTGGTGCCCATGGTGTCCCGCCTAGCCCGTCGTCATCCGGATGCCGACCGCGGTGACGACCACGTTGATGACGAACAGCGCCATGAAGGCGTAGACGACGGTCTCGTTGACGGCGTTCCCGACGGCCTTGGCGCCGCCGCCGGTGATGGTCAGCCCGCGGTAGCAGGCCACCAATCCGGCGATCAGGCCGAACAGGGCCGCCTTGACGCACGAGATGATCACCTCGGGAACACCGGTGAGCAGCGTGATACCCGCGGCGAAGGCACCCGGGTTGACGTCCTGGATGAACACCGAGAACGTGTAACCGCCGAGAATGCCGATGATCACGACGAGGCTGTTGAGCAGCAGAGCCACCAGACCCGACGCCAGCATCCGGGGGGTGACCAGACGCTGCACCGGGTTGATGCCCAGCACCTCCATGGCGTCGATCTCCTCGCGGATGGTGCGTGAGCCCAGATCGGCGCACATGGCCGTCGCGCCTGCGCCGGCGACGATCAGCACGGTCACCAGCGGGCCCACCTGCGTGACGGCGCCGAAGGCCGCGCCGGCCCCGCTCAGATCGGCCGCCCCCAGCTCACGCAGCAGGATGTTGAGGATGAAGCTGACGAGCACGGTGAACGGGATGGCCACCAGCAGCGTCGGAGCGAGCGACACCCGCGCCACGAACCAGCACTGCTCCAGGAACTCTCGCCACTGGAAGGGCCTGCGGAAGACGAACACCACCGCATCGGCCGACATCGAGAACAGTCCCCCGACCGCCTGCATCGGACCCTTGACGTTCCGAATCTGCGCGATACCGGGCGACCACCGCTCAGGTCCCTTACCTGCCATGGCTGCCGGGTCCTTCCAGGATCGTCACGGCCGAGACCGCGGTCGGTCCGCCGATGGTGTGCCCCAACCCGATACGCGCCCCGTCCACCTGGTTGACGGCTTCGCCCCGCAGCTGCTGGAACAACTCGACGCACTGTGCCACACCGGTGGCGCCCGGCGGGTGCCCTTTGGCCTTCAATCCCCCGCTCGGGTTGACCGGCAGCGAGCCGCCCATGCTGGTCTCGCCGGCCTCCAGAAGTTTGTAGCCACCGAACCTCTCGGCAAATCCGAGATCCTCATAGCTCATCAACTCGATGCCGGTGAGGAAGTCGTGCACCTCGGCGACGTCGACGTCCACCGGTCCGAGTCCGGCCATGGCGAAGGCCTGCTTGGCGGCGCGGGTGGTCGCCGGGAAGGTCGTCATGTCCGGCTTGTGCTGATGCATCACCGAATCCAGGCCCAGACCCACCCCGCGGATCCAAACCGGCCGGTCGGTGAACCGGTCGACGACGTCCTCGGCGGCGATCACCAGCGCTGCGGCGCCGTCGCTCTGCGGTGCGCAGTCGTACATCCGGAACGGCGTCACCACCGTTGGTGCGTTCAGGGCCTGCTCCATCGTGATCTCGAAGCGCAGCCGCGCTTTGGGGTTGTTCACACCGTGGCGGTGGTTCTTGACCGCCACCATGGCCAAGTGTTCTTCAGTTGCCGGAGATTCGTGGAGATATCGGCGAACATGCAGCGCGAATCCTGCCGGCGCCACCAGACCCAGCGGATAGTCCCAGGCCATGTCGCGCGCCATGGCCTCCCACTCCCAGAGCATGTCGGCCGAGGTGGTATCGCGCAGCTTGTCCGCACCCATCACCAGCGCGACGTCGACGGCGCCGGAGGCGACGCCGAACAGCGCGTTGCGCAGCGCGTCATGCCCGGTCGCGCAGGAGTTCTCGACGCGACTGACGGGGAGATCGGGCAGTCCGAGGGTGTCGGCGAGGATTCCCGCCGGGAATCCGTCGGCGGTGCCCATCGCGCCGAACCACGCCGCCTGCAGATCGGTCTTCGCCAGTCCCTCGTCGACGGATTCCGCGCACTCCGCGAACGCCATCGGCAGCAGATCCTTGATACCGAGGGTGAAATGCTCGGCGAACGGGGTCATCCCGGCGCCGACGATCGCGACCCTCCTCATGCCCAGCTCCTCATGCCGCGTCCCGTTCCGGCTCGAACGCGTACCCGTAGTCGGGCACCCCGGAGCGCACCGCGACCCGGCGCAGCGCCAATCGGCCGCGGTCGCCGATGTCGACCGTGCCGGGCGTCGCGCCCGTGACCTTCACCAGTGCCCGTACCCCGACGTCGTCGAGTTCGACGATGACCAGAGAGTAGGGACTGCGCAGCCCCGGCACCGGGATGTGCACCGTGGTCTCGGTGTACACGGTTCCGCTGCGCGGCAGCGGCACCAACGCATAGTCGGTGGCCAGTGCCCCGTCGTCGCCCACCCGGTAGCGGGGCGGGAAGTCGAGCGCCTCGCCGTCGCCGAACGTGCCCGCCTCCCAGCGCACCTTGGCCTCGAAGGCGCGCTCGTAGGCGGCCAGGGAGATCGGGATGTCCGCGTCGGCGGTGAAGGTCCCGGCCGGAACCGGCTGCGGCGCAGGCTCTCTGCGACAGATGGTGGCGCTACCGCCCGCGACGCTGATGCCGGACAGGATCGCCTGCTCGACACCGACCAGCGGGCCGGTGGCATCGCGCTCGGCCAGTGACGCCAGGGCGAACAGGCTCGCGCTGGCACCGAACGTCGGCAGCACGGGCGGATCCGGCAGGCACAGTTCGGTGGCGCGCTGATGGTCGACCCCCGCCACCGCAACGGGGGTGTCTAGCCAGGCGGCGGCCAGCGAGGCGACCAGGCCGCGCTCGTGCAGCAGCCGCGGATCGCCGTAGTCGTGCACGTCTCCCGTGGCGTCACGGGTCCGCACCGGCAGGCTGCGCGCCACGCGCGCGGCGGTCCTGACCCGAAGGCCGTCCTCACCGGTCACCAGGGCCGCGGCACCGGCCGGGTCCAGGTCCGCCCCGATGATCAGCGTGCGCGGCCGCGCGGAACTGAGCGCATCGATCGTCGCCGGGGCGCCGCCGAGCCGCTCGTCGACCTCCAGTTCGGGGTCCAGCCCGAGGCCCGCCAGCAGTACCGCCGCATTGCTGCTCTCCGTCAACGGCAGGTGCCGACTGACCAGGACGACGCGCTCGACCGTCGCCCCGGAGCCCAGCGCTGCCCGGCCCGCCTCGACAGCCATGGTGACGACGTCCTCGTCGTCGCCGGCGACCCGGCGCAGCGACGAACCCCAGCACGGCAGGTAGGTGCCGATCGAGGCGACGTAGGGCATCGTGGGTCTCCAGCGTGGGTCGGGGAAGCGGCGATCAGGTGACGGCGCCGGCCGTCTTGAGCTCGATGATGCGATCCCAGTCCAGTCCGAGCTCGAGCAGGATCTCCTCGGTCTGCTCGGCGAAGCCGGGCGCCGGACCGGAGCTCGGTGCCGCGACGTCGAACTGCACCGGGTTGGCGACCAACTCGAGTTCGCCTGCCTGGACCAGGTATTCGTTGGCGCGCACCTGTGCGTCGTCGGCGGCCTGCAGCGTGTCCTGCACCGGCGCCCACGGCCCGGCCAGTGTCGCGAAGCGTTCGCTCCACTCGGCCAGCGGCCGCTTCTTCATGGCCTCGGCGAGGATCTCGGTGGCCGCCGCGGTGTTCTCGGCGATCGACTCCGCGGTCGCGAAGCGCGGATCGTCGGCGAGGTCGTCGAGATCCATGTGGCGGCAAACGTCCGCCCAGAACTTGGTGGGCTGCATCATGACGAAGGAGATGTAGCGGTCGTCAGCGGTGGCGTAGAGACCCACCAGCGGATTGATCGGCGAGCCGTGCACCCCGGGCGGGAATGCCTCCATGCGCTGCCCGAGATGATGGGTCAAGGCCACCGTGTGACCCATCGCCCACAGTCCGCTGCCCAGCAGCGACACGTCGACGACCGACGGTTCACCGGTGCGTTCCCGCTTGAGCAGCGCCGCCGCGATGCCGCCCGCGAGATTGGTGCCCGAGATCGTGTCGCCGTAAGCCGGTCCGGGCGGACCCACCATTCCCGGCGTACCGGGCGGGGTGATCGTCGCGGCGGTGCCCGCGCGACACCAGAAGGCGGTCATGTCGTAGCCGCCCTTGACCGCTTCGACCCCGCGCGGCCCCAGCGCACTGCCCCGCGCGTAGACGATCGCCGGGTTGACGGCGCGGATGTCCTCGACGTCGATGCCGAACTTGCGGCGGTGCCCGGGCAGGAAGCTGGTGAGGAACACGTCGGCGCGACGGACGAGGTCCAGCAACACCTCTCGGCCCTCCGGGACGGACATGTCGAGTCCGATGCTGCGCTTGAGCCGGTTGGCGTGTTCGATGTTCGGGTTGGGATCACCCTCGACCTTGAGCAGGCCGGTCTGGCGCAGCCCGCGCTGCGGGTCCCCGGTGACGGCGTGCTCGACCTTGACGACGTCGGCTCCCCACTCCGCGAGCACCGCGCCGGCCGAGGGGACGAACCCGTACATCGCGACCTCGAGGACCCGGATGCCCTCCAACGGCTTGCTCACTCCTGGACCACCGTTGCGAACGTCTTGCTCTCCAGGAACTCCTCGAGTCCGGCCGTACCCATCTCCCGGCCGATGCCCGACTGCTTGTAGCCGCCGAAGGGTGTGTCCGGGCTGAAGTAGTTGCCGCCGTTGATGGAGAACGTCCCGGTGCGGATCCTGCGTGCGACGGCCAGCGCGCGCTCCTGGCTGCCGAACACCGCGCCGGACAGGCCGTAGATGGAGTTGTTGGCGATGCGCACCGCGTCGTCGTCGTCGGTGTAGGCGATCACCACCAGGACGGGACCGAACACCTCCTCCTGGGCGATCTCGCTGTCGGGGTCCACGTCGGCGAGCAGCGTCGGGGTGTAGAAGTAGCCGGGATCGACCTTCTGCCCGCCGGTGACCAGGGTGGCGCCGGCCTCGACGGCGCGCTGCACCATGCCGTCGACCTTGTCCCGCTGCTTGGCGCTGATCAGCGGCCCCATGTACGTCGCCGGGTCGGCAGGGTCGCCGTAACGTACCAGCCCGAAGTTGTTCTTGATCAGCTCGACGATCTCGTCTTTGTGCTGCGCAGGGACCAGCAGGCGCGAGGTGAGCGCGCAGCCCTGGCCGGCGTGGGTGACCATGCTGAACGCCGAGAACAGTGCGGCGGTGGAGAAGTCGGCGTCGTCGAGGACGATCGCCGCGGACTTGCCGCCGAGTTCGAGGAACACCTTCTTCAGGGTCTGGCTGGCGGCGGCCATGATCGCCCGACCGGTCGGCGTCGAACCGGTGAAGGTGACCATGTCGACGTCGGGACTGGCGGTCAGCGCCGCTCCGACCGCCGGGTCCGCGCCGGAGAGCACGTTGACCACCCCGGCCGGGATGTCGGTGTGTTCGGCGATCAGCTCACCGAGCGCCAACGTGATCAGCGGGGTGTCGGGGGCCGACTTGAGCACGACGGTGCAGCCGGCGGCCAGCGCCGGACCCAGCTTGGCCAGCGCCAGCTGGTTGGGGTAGTTGTAGGCGATGATCGCGGCGACCACGCCCGCCGCTTCCTTCTCGACCCAGCGATGATGCTGCATCCCGCGGCTCTCGATGACCCCGAGATCCTCGGTGAACGGGTAGGTCGTGAGGAGATCGGCGTAGTACCGCACGATCGCGATGGGCTGGTCGAGTTGGGCGCCCTGGCACAGCGCCTCGGTGGCGCCGACTTCGGCGATCGTCAGCGCGGCGAGTTCGTCGCGGTGCTCGAGCAGCGCCCTGTGCAGTTGCTCGAGGCAGTGGATGCGCAGATCGACGTTGGTCGACCAGTCGGTCTCGTCGAAGGCGCGACGCGCCGCGGCCACCGCGGCCTCGGCGTCGGTGACCGACGCGTCAGGGGCGAGGCCGACCACCTCCCCGGTCGCCGGGTTGAGCGAAGGAAACGTCTGTGCCGCCTCGACGAGGCGTCCGCCGATCAGCATCCGTCGATTCGGCCCCGTGGCCGCCGCGCCGTCGCCCGTCGAGAGTGTGGCTGTTTCCTGCATCATCCTCCTCCGATGAGATGCGCCGTCATCCTGATGTGGGGTTATGTGATGGAAACTGCATTCTCATCTTCGGCGAATCATACATTCGGCGGATGAGAACTCAAGAATATGGCGGGAACCGTCCCTGCCTGCGCGGAACGTGTGACATTCACCGCCCGAACGTCTCACCAGTGCGAACAGCGGTCGCTCGATGTCTTGCACCGAAGCGCTTCGCGAGAGTACGGTTCTCGCAAATGAAAGGATCATTCTTGATGGATGCGTGCCGCGCGTGAAGAACGCTGTCGTCACCGGTGGCGGCTCGGGTATCGGTGCCGCCATCGCGGATCGGCTGCGGGCCGACGGATTGCAGGTGGCCACGATCGACCTGAACCCCGGCGAGGCGAAGTTCTCCTATACCGCCGACGTCACCGACCGGGCCGCCATCGACGCGGCCCTGTCGGAGATCCGCGCGGACCTCGGACCGGTCACGGTCCTCGTCAACGCCGCGGGCCTGGACCGGTTCCGGCGCTTCACCGAACTGACCTTCGAGGACTGGCAGAGGGTCATCGACGTCAATCTCAACGGCGTGTTCCACTGCACCCAGGCGGTGTTGCCCGACATGATCGAGGCAGGCTGGGGCCGCATCGTGAACATCTCGTCGTCGAGCACCCATTCCGGCCAGCCGTTCATGGCTCCGTACGTGGCCGCCAAGTCGGCGGTCAACGGCCTGACCAAATCGCTGGCGCTGGAGTACGGGCCGGACGGCATCACGGTCAACGCCGTTCCGCCCGGCTTCATCGACACGCCGATGCTGCGCAAGGCGGAGAAGCGCGGCTTCCTCGGCGACACGCAGAAGCAGATCGAGGCCACCCCGGTACGGCGCATCGGACGGCCCGAGGACATCGCCGCCGCGTGCGCCTTCCTCATCTCCGAGGAGGCCGGCTACATCACCGGCCAGATCCTCGGTGTCAACGGCGGCCGGAACACCTAGAAAGGATCGGTGCGGACATGGGACGTGTCCAGGGAAAGATCGCCTTCATCACCGGGGCCGCACGCGGGCAGGGACGCAGCCATGCGGTGCGTCTGGCCGAAGAGGGTGCCGACATCATCGCCGTGGACCTCTGTGAGGACATCGCGACCATCGGCTATCCGATGGCCACCCCCGAGGATCTGGACGAGACAGCCGCTTTCGTCGAGAAGACGGGTCAGCGCATCGTCACCGCCAGAGCCGACGTGCGCGACGCGGCCCAGCTGAGGAAGGCCCTCGACGACGGTGTCGCCGCGCTGGGCGGTCTGGACATCGTCGTCGCGCAGGCCGGCATCGCGGGCATGAAGGGCAATCCGCCGTTGCAGGCGTGGACCGATGTCATCAACACCAACCTGATCGGCACGATCAACGCGATCCAGGTGGCGCTGCCCCATCTCAAGGAGGGCGCCGCGATCGTCGCGACGGGCTCGACGGCCGCGCTGATGGATACCCAGAACAAGCCCAACCCGGGCGGCGATCCCGGCGGCATGGCCTACATGACGTCGAAAAGACTGCTCTCCCAGTACGTGCACGATCTGGCGACCGAGCTCGCGGTGCGTGGAATCCGGGCCAACGTCGTGCATCCGACGAACTGCAACACCGACATGTTGCAGAGCCCGCCGATGTACAAGTCGTTCCGGCCGGACCTGGAGAACCCCACCCGTGCGGACGCCGAACCGGTGTTCGGGGTGCAGCAGGCGATGCGGGTCAACTACATCGAGCCCGAGGACATCAGCAACGCGATCCTGTGGCTGGTCTCCGACGAGGCCCGCTACGTCACGGGCACGCAGTTGCGCGTCGATGCCGGCGGCTATCTGAAGTGGTACGACTACCACGTCTGAGGAGGACACGCACGTGAAGGTCTCGGTTGACTCCAGCCGGTGCCAGGGGCACACCCTGTGCTCGATGATCGCACCGGATGCGTTCACGCTCAGCGACATCGACGGTACCGCCTCGCCGGTCAGCGAGGTCGTCGCGCCGGATCAGGAGGCGGCGGTACGCGAAGCCGCACAGTCGTGTCCGGAACAAGCCATCTCCATCACCGAGTGACTCGGTCACCGTCCAACCCACAGGGAGACAACAGCTTTGAGTGTCGACGACATCAGTGACGGCACCGTGGACGACAGTCGCAGGAAACCGACGTACCACTTCGACCGACACACCCCCGAGTACCGGCTGCAGTTCGAGAAGATCACCGAGGAGATGCAGTCCCGGTGCCCGATGGCGTGGTCGGACACCTACGACGGGCACTGGGTGGCCGCGGGCAGCAGGCAGGTGTTCGAGCTGGCCCGGTGCCCCGCGGTGTCGAACCATCACGACATCTCCGGGGAGACGCCGTATCAGGGGATCACGATCCCCAAGGCCAGCCGGGCCACGGTGGTGCGCGGCGGCATCCTGGAGATGGACGAACCCGAACACAGCGCCTACCGCGGAGCGCTGAACCCGTACCTGTCGCCGGCGGCGATCAAGCGGTGGGAACCGTTCATCCACGAGATCACCCGGGCCGCGCTCGACGAGCACATCGAATCGGGCCGCATCGATTTCGTCGACGACCTCGCCAACGTGGTGCCAGCGGTGTTCACGCTGGCGATGATGGGCATCGAGCTGAAGAAGTGGAACGTCTACAGCGAGCCGACCCACGCGTCGGTGTACACGCCCGAGCACGCTCCTGAGCGCGAGAAGATCAACGAGCAGCACCGCGAGATGGGGATCGACCTCATCACCAACATGATGGAGATCCGGGAGAATCCGCGGCCCGGCCTGGTGAACGCGTTGCTGCAGCTGCGGATCGACGGTGAGCCCGCACCCGACATGGAGATCCTGGGCAACCTCGGCCTCATCATCGGCGGCGGGTTCGACACCACCACCGCGCTCACCGCGCACGCCCTCGAGTGGCTGGGCGAGCATCCGGGCGACCGCGATCGGCTCAGCCGCGAGCGCGACGCGCTGCTCGATCCCGCCACCGAGGAGTTTTTGCGCTTCTTCACCCCTGCACCGGGCGACGGCCGGACCTTCTCCGAGGATGTCGAGGTCGAGGGCTTCCGGTTCAAGAAGTTCGAGCGACTGTGGCTGTCGTGGGCGATGGCCAACCGGGACCCGTCGGTGTTCGACGAACCCAACTCGGTGATCATGGACCGGAAGGGCAACCGGCACTTCAGCTTCGGCATCGGCGTGCACCGCTGCGTGGGGTCGAACGTGGCGCGCACGGTGTTCAAGTCCATGCTGACCGCGGTGCTCGACCGGATGCCCGATTTCGTCTGCGATCCCGAGGGCACGGTGCACTACGACACGATCGGCGTCATCCAGGGCATGCGGCATCTGCCCGCGACGTTCACGCCCGGTCCCCGCTTGGGTCCCGGACTCGACGAGACCCTGGACAAGCTGCAGCGCATCTGCGAAGAGCAGGAGCTGGCCCGCCCCATCACCGAACGCAAGCAGGCCGCCGTCATCGACTGACCCGCACCACGCTGCCCGCCTGCCCGGGTCGTCGTGGGCGAGGATCAGTCGGACCGTGCCGTCCCTACCGCCGGGGCAGCCCGAGCACCTGCTGGGCGATGATGTTGCGCTGGATCTCCGAGGTGCCGCCCGCGATCGTGCCGCCGAAGCTGCGGGCGTAGCGCTCGAACCAGCTGGCGAAATAGTGGTCGAGATTCATGTGCGCGTACGGGCCCGACGTCGCGGGATGCACGAGCCCCTCGGGGCCGGCCGCTTCCAGTGCCAATCCCTCGACCCGCTGCTCGGCTTCGGCTCCCAGCAGTTTCGGGATCGACACCGACGCCACGTCGACCTCACCGCGCGCCGCCTTGGCGATACCGACCGATCCCAGCAGCCGCAGCGCTTCGTAGTCCATGATGCTGGTGGCCAGCGCGTCACGCTCCAGCGCCGTCGTCGGTTCGAAGTCGGCGATGCAGTTGGCGATCCGGTCGGCGAATCCCAGCCACATCATCGTGCGCTCGTGTCCGAGTGAGCCGTTGGCGACGCCCCATCCCCCGTTGAGCGGACCGACCAGGTTCTCGACGGGAACCCGGACATCGGTGAAGAACACCTCGTTGAAATCGAGGTTGTCGATCCCGCACATGTCGGCGAACGGCCGGCACACCACGCCGTCGAGATCGGTGGGGATCAGCAGCACGCTGATTCCCTTGTGTTTGGGGGCATCCGGATCGGTCCGGACGAACGTGAGCAGGAAGTCGGCGTCGTGGGCGCCCGAGGTCCAGACCTTCTGGCCGTTGACGACGAAATGGTCCCCGTCGCCGTCCGAAACCATCACGGCTCTGGTGCGCAGCGACGCCAGATCCGATCCGGCGCTGGGCTCGCTCATGCCCAGGGACGCGGTGCGTTCTCCCCGTAACACCGGCACCGCCCACTCGTGCTTCTGCTCGTCGGTGCCGAACGTCAGCAGCGAGGCCGCGATGATGTTGACGCCCTGGGGGTTGAAGCTGTGATAGATCCGGCGACGGCACAACTCCTCGGCGTGCACGAACGTCTGCAGCACCGACGCGTTGCGGCCGCCGAACTCCGGCGGCTGGGCGGGCAGCAACCAGCCGTTGTCGAACAGCAGCCGCTGCCAGTCGCGCGCCCACTGCGGCATGTGCGAGACCGAGCGCGGCCGCTCGACCGTCTGTGCGGCCGACGGAGTGTGCGCGTCGAGGAACGCGGAGAATTCCGCACGGAACTCCTCGACGTCGGCGTCGAAGGCGAGCTGCATCTAGAGATTCCTCCCGTATTCGGCGGCGATCATCGCCCGGTGCTCGGCGGCCCCGCCCAGCATCAACTCGCCTGCCTTGGCCCGCTTGAGCGCGAACTGCAGGTCGTTCTCCCACGTGAAGCCCATGGCCCCGAAGAGCTGGATGCCGTGCCGGAACACCAGGGCCTGACACTCCCCCGCCGACGCCTTGGCCATCGCCGCCGCAAGGCGCCTGCGCGGATCGTCGGCGGCGATGGTCAGCGCCGCGAAATACATCAGCGCGCGGGCTCTTTCGATGGCGACGTACATGTCAGTCGCCTTGTGCTGCACGGCCTGGAACGTGCCGATCGCCACACCGAACTGTTGGCGACTCCTGGCGTGCTCCACCACCAGATCGAGGATGCGCTGGCACGCGCCGACCATCGTCGCGGCCATCCCGGTCAGCGCGAGGTGGCGCGCCCGCTCGGTGTCGGCGGCCAATCGTTCCGAGTCGGCGACGTGGACCCCGGACAGCGTCACCTCGGCCACGTGCAGAACCGGGTCGAACACCTCCACCCGCCTGGTGCCGACCTGTTCCGCGCCGACGATAAACACCCCGGCCGACGTGACCACCGCGAGGCGCTCGGCACGATCGCCGTCGAGCACGAACCGGTCGGTTCCGGTGAGCACCCACCCTGCGGCGTCCCGGACTGCGGCGACACCCGAGTACACCGCCGCGCCCGCGCTCTGCGGGTCGAAGCGCTCTCCGACGAGAGGAGCGAACTGCGTCAGCGTGGCGAGGAACGGCGTCGGGTCCGTGGCGCGGCCCATCTCCTCGAGCACGATCGCCAACTCGACGGCATTGGCCGGATCGGTCAGTTCCGTCCAGCCGGCGTCGCGGTAGCCGGCCCAGAGCGGCCCGGGGTCGACGCCGTTCTCGGCGATCTCGCGGATCAGCGAGGCCGGGCACTGCTTGGACACCGCGTCGCGCACGGTCTCCTGCCACAGCCGTTGGTCGGCATCGAATTCCAGCAGCATGCAGCGCCTCCGGGCTCGTACGGTCGCCGTATGAGAATATCATTCTCTTTAGACGCTGTAATCATTCTCCCTGATCGGTCATCGTATTCCGACCCCTGGCACCTTCCGGAGGACGCCGCGCATCGATTGACCTGCGAAAAAGTAAGCAGTTCGTACTGAGAACATAATTCTTGCCAACGAAGAACAAGGATCTACACTGACTTCATGTCCGGTGCCCATGCCTGCCGCGGTGGCCGCGCGTGATCGAACTCGACGACGGCGCGCAGACCGTCAGCGTTCCCGTGATCGACGCCAGCGTGCACATCTTCTTCGGGTCGAACAGGGACCTGCGCCAGAACTTCCTGCGGGAACCCTTCAGCAGCCGCGGTTTCCCGGACTACGAGATGGACTGGTACGGCGCACCGGGCGGCGAGTACGCCAAGGGCACGACCGGCCCCGACGGGCAGTACCCGGGCTCGGATGTCGCCACGGTGGCCGAGCACCTCTTCACGGATCGGGGTGTCGACGTCGCCGTCTTGCACCCGATGACGCGCGGCATCATGCCGGACCGCCATCTTGGGACGGCGATCGCCGCCGCCCACAACGAGATGCTGGTGACGCGGTGGCTGGACGACGACCGCTACGGCGACAGATTCCGCGGGACGATCAGGGTGAATCCGGACGACATCTCCGGCGCTCTGCGCGAGATCGCGAAGTATCGCGATCACCCCCGCGTGGTCCAGATCGGGATTCCGCTGCAGTCCCGCGAGCTCTACGGCAAGCCGCAGTACTGGCCGTTGTGGGAGGCCGCCATCGAGGCCGGGCTGCCCGTGGCGGCGCACATCGAGGTCGGCGAGGGCATCGCGTCACCGCCGACGCCGAACGGGCACACGCAGACCTACGAGCAGTACCTGTCCTTCATGTCGCTGAACTTCGTCTATCACCTGATGAACATGATCGCCGAGGGCGTGTTCGAGCGATTCGACGCGCTGAAGTTCGTGTGGGCCGACGGCGCCGCCGATCTGGTGACCCCGTTCATCTGGCGGATGGACTGCTTCGGCCGCCCGCACCTCGAGCAGACCCCGTGGGCGCCCCGGATTCCGAGCGACTACCTGCCCGGGCACGTGTATTTCGTGCAGGGCGGGCTCGACGGCCCCGGCGATGTCGACTTCGCCGGCGAGTGGTTCGGCTTCACCGGCAAGGACCAGATGGTGATGTACGGGTCGAGCTATCCACACTGGCATCTGAACGACCTGACGGTGCCCGCGGCGTTCACCGCCGAACAGCGAGACCGGTTGTGCTGGCGCAACGCCGCCGAGTTGTACGGAATCGATGTGGCCGCCGGCTCGGTCGCACGGTAACGGGGAGAAACAGGAGGCCATCATGACGGTCACGGACAGTCGCGAACGGGTACCCGCCACCGAACGCATCGCCGTTCGGTGCGTCGACTCCGACGTACACCCGATGCCGCGTCGCGGCGAACTGCTGGACTACATCCCAGAGCCCTGGCGCACCAAGTACTTCACCAATCACAAGGTGGGGGAACTGATCTACTACGACGCCCCCGACTACGCGCACGCATACGCGATGCGGGTGGACACCTTCCCCTCCGACGGCGAGTTCGCGGGCAGCGACCCCGATCTGATGTTCAATCAGCTGGTGATGGACGCCGGCGCCGACATCGTGATCCTGGAGCCCACCGACCGGATCGCCCGCCTGCCCGAGGCCACCGCCGCGATGTCGTCGGCGGTGAACACCTGGCTGGCCAACCACTGGCTCGACAGTCACAACAACTGGCACCAGCGGTGGCGCGGATCCATCTGTGCGGCCATCGAAGAGCCGGAACTCGCCGCGCGCGAGATCGAGAAGTGGGCCGGCCATCCGTACATGGCACAGATCCTGATCAAAGCCGAGCCGCGGCCGTCCTGGGGGCATCCCAAGTACGATCCGATCTGGACGGCGGCGACCAAGCACGACATCACGGTCAGCTGTCACCTGTCGCGCGGCACGTACGAGACACTGCCGATGCCTCCGGTGGGTCTGCCCAGTTACAACCACGATTTCATGGTCAGCTACTCACTGACCGCCGCCAACCAGGTGATGAGCCTGATCTTCGACGGCGTGTTCGACCGGTTCCCGACGCTGCGCATCGTGTTCGTCGAGCACGCGTTCACCTGGATCCTCCCGCTGATGTGGCGGATGGATGCCATCTACGAGAAGCGCAAGCGCTGGGTGGACATCAAGCGCCGACCGAGCGAGTACGTCAAGGACCACATCAAGTTCACCACCCAGCCGCTGGACTATCCCGAGGACAAGACCGAACTCACCCGCGCATTGGAGTGGATGGAGTGCGAGAAGATCCTGCTGTTCTCCAGCGACTATCCGCACTGGACCTTCGACGACCCGCGCTGGCTGGTCAAGCATCTGCCCGAGCACGCCCGTGAAGCGGTGATGTTCCGCAACGGCCTGGCGACCTACAAGCTGCCCGACACGGTGCCGGCGCTCGAGGGTCAGGTCAGGGTCTTCTAGGTGACCGAGGCAGCACGCCAGCCACGGCTGGCCCAGGGACGTGAGCATGTGGTCGCGACGGTCGACGAGATCCCGCCCGGCACACACAAACTCGTGCCGATCGGCCGCCACGGCGTCGGGGTGTACAACGTCAACGGCACCTTCTACGCCATCGCCAACTACTGTCCCCACGAAGGCGGTCCGCTGTGCTCGGGCCGCGCCCGCGGGCGAACCGTCGTCGACCGGGACGCCCCGGGCGACGCGGTGATGGTCCGCGACAAGGAGTTCATCTACTGCCCGTGGCACCAGTGGGGGTTCGAACTCGCGACCGGGACCACGGCGGTCAAACCGGAATGGAGCATCCGCACCTACCCGGTCCGCGTCGTCGGCAGCGACGTGGTGGTGCAGGCGTGACCACCCTCGAGACCGCCGGCCCGCAGCTCAAGCGCGGCGAGAAGACGTTCGACGTCAACGGCGGCACCGTCGTCTACGAAATTCTGGGCAAGACAGGCGAGTTCATCGCGCTGACGCCCGGAGGACGGTTCAGCAAGGACATCGAGGGGCTGCGGCCGCTGGCGCAGGCGTTGGTCAAGGGCGGCTACCGTGTGCTGCTGTGGGACCGACCCAACTGCGGCAAGTCCGATGTGCAGTTCTACGGACAGAGCGAATCCCACATGCGTGCCGAGACGCTGCACGCATTGATCACCGGTCTCGGCATCGGACCGTGCATCCTGGCCGGCGGCTCGGGGGGCGCCCGCGACTCGATGCTGACCACGATGCTGTACCCCGAGATGGTCCGAAAACTCGTGGTGTGGAACATCGTCGGGGGGATCTACGGCACCTTCGTCCTCGGGTCCTACTACATCGTGCCGAGCATTCTCGCCGTCCGGGGCACCGGCATGCAGGGCGTTATCCACGTCGACGAGTGGAAGCAGCGCATCGCCGAGAACCCGGCGAACCGCGAACGGTTCCTCGCCACCGACCCCGACGACTTCCTCAAGCTGATGCTGCGGTGGCTGAACGCGTTCGTCTCCAAGCCCGGCCAGACCATCCCCGGCGTCGACGACGAGATGTTCGACCGCATCCGGGTACCCACGCTGATCATCCGCGGTGGGGAGAACGACATGGACCACCCCAAGCGCACCTCCCTGGAGGTCAACTGCCTGATCAAGGGGTCGACGCTGATCGACCCGCCCTGGCCGGAGGACGCGTGGGAGCGCGCCAGTGAAGCGCGGGCCTCCGGGAAGGTGAAGCGCTTCAACATGTTCGACACCTGGGTGCAGGCCGCGCCTGCGATCCTGGACTTCCTGGGGCGCTGATGGCCGCACCGTCAGTCGACAAGAACGATGTGGATCTCGCAGTTGGTCGAGGCTTCCAACGCGGTGTGGACGCGGCTCTCGGGAATGCGCAGCATGTCGGTTCTGCGCAACGTCACCGTGATGATGTCCCAACCGTCGGCCCCAGGCCTGCGATCGATGTGGCCCGTCAGGCCGAACCCCGCCAGCACTCCGAGGGCGTCCTCGTCGGTGCCGTGGCTGACGAACGTCACCACCCCGGCCACCGGCTCGGTGCCGAAGGCTCGGGCGCACAACGCGATTGCGGCGACCTGCAGGTCCGCCGCGTCGTCGCCCACCATCAGGATCTCCACCTCGCGGCGCTGCGGAGGCAGACCCGCGAGATCGTTGTCGATCACCTGCAGCGTCGCGGCCTCGGCGAGGTCGACCAGTGCGGCCATCCCGGAGCGCAGCTCGTCGTCCGAGAGTCGCCCGTCCGGATCCACGACGACCCGGACCACCGCCGTCCGCATGACGGGAAGAGTAGCCGGGCGCGCAGGAGGTCTCGATGAACACGGCGATGAACACCGATCTCACGGTCGCCGCATGGCCCGGTCTGACGCCACGTCTGCTGCGCAGCGCAGCGACTCCGGAGTCGCTCGAGGACTACCGCGGTGCGGGCGGCTACCGGCCGGTGCCGGATCCCGCGGCGCTCCTCGACGAGATCGCCCGCGCCGGCGTGCTGGGACGTGGTGGCGCCGCGTTCCCGATGGCGGTCAAACTCACGACGGTCCGTGACGCCTCGCTGCGAGGCCGGGACACCGTGCTGGTGGCCAACGGGGAGGAAGGCGAACCGGCCTCGGTCAAGGATCGCTGGCTGTTGCGTCATCGGCCCCACCTGGTGCTCGACGGACTGCGATTGGCCGCCCGCGTCATCGGGGCCAGGCATGCCCACGTGTACGTCTCGGACGGTCGCGCTGCGCAGGCCGTGGCCGCGGCGCTCGACGAGGTGGGCGCGGACGGACTGGACGGGGTGACCGTCGGGATCCGAACAGTGCCGCCCGGGTATGTCGCCGGCGAGGAGACCGCCGCGGTGCGGGCCATCAACGGGGGCCCGGCCAAGCCGACCGACAAGCCGCCGCGGCCCTTCGAGCAGGGCGTCGGCGGCCTGCCCACGGTGGTCAGCAACGTCGAGACGCTGGCGAACCTGCCGTTCCTCGTGGCGCACGGCGTCACCGCGTACCGGGAGGCCGGCACACAACGCTCCCCCGGCACCTTCCTGGCGACCCTGACCGGCGGGGGGCGCGGACCGGGGCTCTACGAGCTGCCGTTCGGCGTGTCGATGGCCGATGTGCTGAGACTGCACGGCATCCCGCTGGACCGGGTGCGCGGGGCGCTGATGGGCGGGTACTTCGCCGGTCTGCTGGACCGGCGCGTGCTGGATTGCACGGTCGACCACGACTCGCTGCGCGCGCACGGCAGCGGCCTGGGGTGCGGGGCGGTGTCCGTGCTGACCGACGAGTGCCCGGTGGCGGTCGGCGCGGCCGTGCTCGGGTACTACGACCGTGAGAACGCCGGGCAGTGCGGGTCGTGTTTCAACGGCACGGCGGCGATGGCCGCGGCGGCGGCAGCGCTGCGCGACGGGGTCGCGAGCGCCGAGGATCTCGAACGCCTCCAACGGTGGTCGGTGGTGCTGCGGGGCCGGGGTGCCTGCGCGACGCTGGACGCGGCGACCAACATCGCCGCGAGCATGCTGGCGATGTTCACCGACGACGTCGCACGGCATCTCGACGGACGCTGCCCGACATGCGCGGTGGCCGCCTACACCGCGCCACGGCCCTTCGAGGTGGAGGCTCTGTGACCGACCGATTGCGGATCAAGCTCGACCGGACGCTGTGCGACGGGTTCGGTATCTGCGCCAAACACGCGCCGGAGTACTTCTCGCTCGACGACTGGGGATACGCGGTGCTCGTCGGGGACGGCGACATCCCCGAGCGCGATCGCGACGCGGTCCAGCGTGCGCTGATGGACTGCCCGGTGCACGCCATCATGGAGCTCACCGAACGGCGCCCCGACGACGCGCACGTCCCCGACGTGACCGAACCCGATCTGGACAACTTGAAGGTGGAGGACAACGAGGCGGAGTGGGGCTTCACCCGATGAGCGCTCGCGCGAAGAGCCGAGGATACCGATGAGCGGTGAGACCCGGATGCCGTTGCCGCAGCTGACCTTCGACAACGAGTTCTTCTGGACTTCGGGCGCCGACGGCGTACTGCGCATCCAGGAGTGCCGCGAGTGCTCGTCGTTGATCCACCCGCCGCAGCCGGTGTGCCGCTACTGCCACGGCCGAGACATGGGGGTGCGCGAGGTCTCGGGCCGGGCGGTGCTGTCGGCGTTCACCGTCAACCACCGGTTCTCCATCCCGGGGCTCACGGCGCCGTATGTGGTGGCCCAGGTGGCACTGACGGAAGACCCGCGTATCCGGTTGACCACCAACATCATCGACGCCGACGCCGACGAGCTCGCGATCGGTCAGCTGGTCGAGGTGGTGTTCGAGCAGAACGCCGACGTCTACCTGCCGCTGTTCCGGCCGGTGGTCCCCGAGCAGCTCGGCGCCGAGCCGGTCGACGAGATCGCACCGCAGGACTTCGGCGCCCACGTCCGGCCGATGCTGCGCACCGAGAAGTTCGAGGAGAAGTCGGCGATCACCGGCATCGGCGCGTCGCGGCTGGGCCGACGGCTGATGGTCGCGCCGCTGTCCTTGACGATCGAGGCATGCGAGGCGGCCGTCGCCGATGCCGGCCTGACCCTCGCCGACATCGACGGACTGTCGACCTACCCAGGGCTCGACGTCGCCGGTATGGGCGAGGGCGGTGTCACCAAACTCGAAGGGGCACTGGGCCTGCGGCCGACGTGGATCAACGGTGGCATGGACACCTTCGGGCCGGGCGGTTCGGTGATCGCGGCGATGATGGCCGTCGCCACCGGGATGGCCCGGCACGTGCTCTGCTTCCGCACGCTGTGGGAGGCGACGTTCGGGCAGTTGGTGAAGGAGGGCCGGCTGACGCCGCCCGGGGGTGCCCGCACCGACAGCTGGCAGATGCCGTTCGGCGCGGTGTCGGCCGCGCACACGCTGGCGCTCAACGCGCAGCGGCACTTCCACCGTTACGGCACCACCCGGGAGACGCTGGGCTGGATCGCGCTGAATCAGCGCGCGAACGCCGCGGTGAACCCGACGGCCATCTATCGCGACCCGATGACCATGGACGACTACCTCGGCGCCCGGATGATCACCACCCCGTTCGGGCTCTACGACTGCGACGTGCCGTGCGACGGCGCGGTCGCGGTCGTCGTCTCCGCCGTCGACACGGTCGCCGACCGGCCAAAGCCGCCCGTGTTCGTCGAGGCTGTGGGCACCCAGATCATCGAGCGCACCGACTGGGATCAGACCACGCTGACCCATGAGCCGCAGGTGCTCGGCCAGGCAGCCCACCTGTGGACGCGGACGTCGTTGCGTCCGGCCGACGTCGATGTCGCCGAGCTGTACGACGGCTTCACGTTCAACTGTCTGTCGTGGCTGGAGGCGCTTGGGTTCTGCGGCATCGGAGAGGCCCGGGAGTTCCTCGACGGCGGGTCGGCGATCGCCCGTGACGGCGTCATCCCGCTGAACACCCACGGCGGGCAGCTCTCCCACGGCCGCACCCACGGCATGGGACTGGTGCACGAGGCGGTCACGCAGCTCCGTGGCGAGGCGGGCGAGCGCCAGGTCGACGACGCCCGGGTCGCAGTGGTTTCCAGCGGCGGGCTGACGCCCAGCGGGGTCATGCTGCTGCGGTCGGGCTCATGAGCGCCGCCGACCCCGTCCGACGCGTCGTCCTGGTGGACGGTGTGCCGATGTCCGGGCTCGCGGTCACGGTGGTCGATCCCCGGGCAGTCGTCGTCGCGGTGCACGGCGGCGCGACGTCGTCGGCGTACTTCGACTGTCCGGGCCGCCCCGCGCTGTCGCTCCTGCGAACGGCTGCTGCACAGGGCTTTTCGGCGATCGCCCTGGACCGGCCCGGTTACGGCGCCTCGGGCCTGTACGCCGACGGGTTCGCCGACCCGGCGCTGCGGGTGGACGCGGCGTTCGGTGCGGTGGACGCCATGCTGGGCAACGCCCCGCGAGGCGCGGGCCTGTTCCTGGTCGGCCATAGCGCCGGCTGTGAGCTCGTGCTGCGGATGGCCATCACCCGTGCCGAGGTGATCGGCGTCGAACTCGCCGGCACCGGACTGCGCTACAGCGGGGCTGCCGCGGACGTCATCAGTGAGGCCTCGGTGACCTCGCGGCCGGCCGGTCTGCGCGACCTGCTGTGGCAGCCCACCGACCTCTATCCGCCGGAGGTGCTGACCGGGGCCCTGTCCGCTCCCGGGGCGGCTTATGAGGGCGAGGTGACGGCGAACTGGCCGCGCCGCGACTTCCCGGACACGGCGGCACGATTGCGGATTCCGGTGCAGTTCAGCGTCGCCGAGCACGAAAAGGTGTGGGAGACCGACGCGGAATCCGTGGCGGCGATCGCGGCGCTGTTCACCGGGTCGCCCCGGGTGCGCGTCAACGAGATGCCCGCCAGCGGACACAACCTCAGCGTGGGGCACAGCGCGGGCGAGTACCACCGCAGGGTGTTGTCGTTCGCCGAAGACTGTCTCGCGGCCGGTCCTGGTCGCGAGACCGACCGTGAGGAGGCGAGTTGATGCGCGTCGGGTTCATCGGACTGGGCAGCCAGGGTGGGCCGATGGCCCGTCGCATCGCACAGGCCGGCTTCGACACCACGCTGTGGGCGCGCCGGCCGGCGAGTCTGGAGCCTTACGCCGACACCCCGGCCGGCACGGCGGCGACGCCGGCCGAACTAGGTGCGGCCAGCGATCTGGTGTGCCTGTGCGTCGTCGGTGACGACGACGTGCGCGAGGTGCTGGGCGGCGAGAACGGGGTGCTGGCCGGCCTGGCGCCCGGCGGCATCGTCGCGATCCACAGCACGGTCCACCCCGACACGTGCCGGGAGATCGCCGAACAGGCTGCGGCCCAGGGTGTCACGGTCATCGACGCCCCGGTCAGCGGTGGTGCGCCCGCGGTCGAGCAGGGCACGCTGATGGTGATGGTGGGCGGTGACGCCGAGGTGGTCGAGAAGGTGCGTCCCGTGTTCGCCACCTACTCCGATGCGATCGTCCATCTCGGCGGGCTGGGCAGCGGACAGGTCGCCAAGATCCTCAACAACCTGCTGTTCAGCGCCAACCTCGGCGCGGCGATGAGCACCCTCGAACTCGGCGACGCTCTCGGCATCGCGCGCGACCGACTCTGCGAGGTACTGCACCGCGGCTCGGCGACGAGCAAGGCGATCGGCAGCATCGCGGTGTTCGGCGGCACGCTCGAGGGTCTGGCCCCGATCGCGGGCGCCCTGCTGCAGAAGGACGTGCGGCACGCCGCCAGCCTGGCCGCGCACGCCGCGGCCCCCGAGGGCACGGTGTTCGCCGACGCGGACACGGCGCTGCGCCTGATGGACCATCCGCGGTCATGAGGGTCGGTTTCGTCGGCGCGGGGCGGATGGGCTCCCCGATGGTGCAGCGTCTCGTCGGCGCGGGCCACGATGTGGCGGTTCTCGGCCGGACCGACGACAAGCGCCGCGCCGCAGCGCAACTCGGGGCGCAGGCCACCGACGACGTCGCCGCGGTGGCCGCCGGCGCGGACGTGGTGGTCGTGTGCGTGTTCACCGACGAGCAGGTCACCGCGTTGTGCCTGGATGGCGACCTGGTGGCGGGCATGCGCCCCGGTGGCGCGCTGGTGCTGCACACCACCGGGAGCCCGGCCACCGCGCGGGCCATCGCAGGCCGGTTCGGGCACGTCGACGTCGTCGACGCCCCGCTCAGCGGCGGCCCGCACGACATCGCGGCCGGACACGTCACCGTCTTCGCCGGCGGCAGCGACGACGCGCTGGCGCGCGTGAGCCCCCTGCTGGGCGCCTATGCCGACCCGATCGTGCACGCCGGCGCCACCGGCGCCGGCCAATTGGTCAAGCTGATCAACAACACGATGTTCGCGGCGCAGATCGGGCTGGTCGCCGAGGGGGTCCGGTTGGGACAGCGGTTCGGCGTCGACGAGGGCCGGCTGCTCGAGGCGTTGACGCACGGCAGCGCGCAGAGCCGCGTGCTGTCGATGATCGCCGCGGCCGGATCGGCGGATGCGTTCATCACCGCCGTCGGCGAGTTCCTCGCCAAGGACGTGGCCGTCGTGCGCACGACCGTGGCCGAACTCGGTGGCGACCTGGGTGAGCTCGACGCCCTGGTGAATGCGGGGGTACGGACATGACACCCGCTTGCCGGAATCGGCTGACATTCGGGGCGTCGTGGCGCATACTGTAGCCGTTACATTCACCCAGCCTTCCGTAACGTTTCCGGCCCTGAGGGCAGCGCCGAGGAGGACGCAGTGACCACACCGCGGTTGGTGTTCAATCCGGTTTCCCAGGACTATTTCGACAATCCTTACGACATCTACCGGCGTATGCGCGACGAAGCACCCGTCTACTACGACGAGCAGGAGGACTTCTACGCGCTGACGCGGCACGCCGACGTGGCCGCGGCGTTCAAGGACCACGAGTCGTTCTCGTCGGCGCGCGGCTGCGACCTCGGCATGGTGCGCTCGGGGGACGTGCCGCAGAAGTCGATCATCTTCATGGACCCGCCGGACCACCGGCACATGCGCAGCCTGCTGAACAAGGCCTTCACCCCGCGGGCGATCCAGTCCCAGCGCGACACCGTCGTCGAACTCGTCCGGCACTATCTCGACGAGGCCGACCCGGACCACTTCGACGTGGTGCAGGACTTCTCCGGGCCGTTCCCGGTCGAGGTCATCACCCGGATGGCCGGGGTACCCGAGGACTTCCGCCAGCAGGTGCGGCACTGGATCGACACCAGCCTGCACCGCAAGCCCGGCCAGATCGACGCGGACGACGACAACATGCAGGCCATGATCGACTCCGGCATGTACTACTACGGACTCGTGCAGGACCGCCGCAAGGCTCCGCAGGACGACATGATCAGCCGACTCATCGCGGCGGAGATCCCCGGCGAGGACGGCACCCTGCGCAAGCTCGACGACATCGAGATCACCGGCTTCACCACGCTGCTGGGCGGCGCCGGCGCGGAGACGGTGACCAAACTCGTCGGCAGCGCCATCGTCGAGTTCGCCCGCCATCCGGAGCAGTGGCAGAAACTGCTCGACGACCGCAGCAAGATCCCCGCCGCGGTCGAGGAACTGCTGCGGTACGTCGGCCCGGTGCAGTACAACGTCCGCTACAGCCTGAAGGACGTCGAATTGCCCAGCGGCACAGTGCCCGCCCACAAGCCCGTGTTCCTGATGGGCGCGGCGGCCAACAGGGATCCGCGCGCCTTCGATGACGGCGAGACCTTCGACATCGACCGTGACCGCACCCAGGCGCAGAACCTGGGCCTGGGCTACGGCATCCACAGCTGCCTCGGCGCGGCACTGGCCCGCATGGAGACCGCGATCGCGCTCGAGCACCTGCTCGACTTCATGCCCCGGTTCGAGGTCGACTTCGACGGTCTGCAGCGCGTCAACATGCAGAACGTCGCGGGCTATCACCACGTCCCCGTCAGGGTGTTGCGATGAGCGCTTGCGCGAAGAGCCGAGGAGCCAGATGAGCGCTTGCGCGAAGAGCCGAGGAGCCAGATGAGCCTCAAGATCGAGGTCGACTTCGGCCTGTGCGAGAGCAACGCCGTGTGTATGGGCATCATCCCCGAGGTGTTCCAGGTCGACGACGACGACTACCTGCACGTGCTCACCGACGACGTCACCCCGGAGAACGAACACCAGGTGCGGGAAGCGGTGCGCCAGTGCCCGCGACAGGCCATCGCGATCGTCGAGAAGTAGGCCCGCCGGGCGCGAGGCTCGCTAGAAGCCCGACAGGATGACGCCGTTGCAGTCCGCCGCGGCCTGCCGGAGCTTGGCCGCCGCCTGATAGGCGTCCGAGTAGTACCACTCCTTGGCCGCGTCGACGGATTCGAACTCCAGCAGCACGGTCTGGTTTCCGTGCCACTGCCCCTCGATGGTCTCGGCCTTGCCGTCGAACGCCAGCACCGTGGCGCCGCCCATCGCCTTGCCCGCGAGCTTGGCGTATTCGGCCATCCCTGCGGGATCCTCGACGTCCTCGGTGATGACGATGTAACCCTTGGGCACGGAAATGCTCCTCTTCTCAGTCGGTTTCGCTGATCGCCCGCTCGGGGCAGTTCTCGATCGCCTCGCGCGCCGCGGCTTCGTACTCGGTGGGCACGTCGCCCGGCGCCGCGACGGCCCACCCGTCGTCGGTCATCTCGAACACCTCGGGGCACAGCGTCAGGCACATGCCGTGCCCGGCGCAGCGGTCCTCGTCGACGGTGACTTTCATCCGGCGTCGAACTCGAGGTGCAGTTCGGTCAGTCCGCGCAGGATGTAGGTCGGGATGTAGGAGTAGCGACGCTGTCCGGGCGGGCCGTGCCGGTCGGCGGAGATGCGGATGTCGGTGGTCCGGTCGAGCAACCGCTCCAGCCCCACCCGGGTCTCCGCACGCGCCAGCGGCGCACCCGGGCAGCTGTGGATGCCGCGGCCGAAGGCCAGGTGCTGGCGGGCGTTCTTGCGTTCCGGGTCGAACGTGTCGGGATTCTCGAACCGGCGCGGATCCCGGTTGGCCGCACCGTTGATCACCATCACGGTGGTCCCCGCTCCCAGCTGCTGACCGCCGATCGTCGTCGGCACGCGCGACAGCCGGAAGTCACCCTTGACCGGGCTCTCGATCCGCAGGCACTCTTCGATGAAGTTCGGCAGCAGGCTGCGGTCCCTGCGCAACGTGGCCTGGATGTCGGGGTTGTCGCCCATCACCTTCAACGCCGTGCTCAGCAGCCGGACCGTCGTCTCCTGACCCGCCGAGAAGACGTTGGTGGCGACGCGGACCACGTCACCGACCTCGGGCAGGGACCCGTCCGGGAACGTCGCGGTCGCCAGCCCGGTCAGGACGTCCTCGCGGGGTTCGGCGCGACGCTCCTCGACATAGGTCGCGAAGACCTCGTAGAGGTACTCCAGTGGTGTCTTGGTCAGCGTCTTGTCGGCGTTGCCCAGGCCACTGCCGTGGGTGCCGCGGGCGAGTCTGTCGATGAGATCGTCGCGGTCCTCGTCGGGAACGCCCAGCAGATCGGCGATCACCCGCAGCGTGAAGGGGCCGGCGAATCCTGTGATGAACTCCCCGCTGCCCGGGGCCAGGAAGTCGTCGAGGATGTCGTCGGCGAGCTGCCACATCGCATCCTCGTTCTCCTTGAGCCGCTTGGGCGTGATCAGCCGCATCAGCAGCGCGCGGTGATCGGTGTGCGTCGGCGGGTCGAGCGTCGGAAGCTGGTCACTGAACGGGATCTCGTCGCGGTGCTCCCTGATCACCTCGGTGACGTCGTCCCCCTCCAGCGGTACCGGGAAGCCGGGGAACGGGCCGGTCACCGAGATACACGAGGAGAACGTGTCGGCGTCGTTGTAGACGTCGACGGCCTCCTGCCAACCGGTCACCATCGTGACGCCGTAATGGTCCTCCCGGGTGACCGGACACTTGTTACGCAGCGCCTCGTAGAACGTGTACGGGTCGTCGGTGAGCCGGCTGTCCCGGAAGAAGTCGACCTTGGTGAGGTCCTCAGACATGTTCGCTCCGTCTCCACGATCTCGCCACAAGAGAACGTGATTCTCATCTTTGCGTATCAGGTTTTCATACGGGCAGCGGCCCGTCAACGAGAGGCCCTCAGCCGGACTCCGGTTCCACGCCCAACGTGTTCACCACGACGGCGAGCGTCTGATAGCAGCCGATCGTGAACAGCAGGTCCAGAACCTGTTGTTCGTCGAAGTGCTCACGCAGCGCCGACCAGGTCGTCTCGGTGACGGTGTTCTGCTCGTCGACGTCGTCGACCGCCCGCACGACGACGGCGTCCACCACGTCGACGGGCGCGCCACCTTGGATGGCCTCGATGTCGGCCGTCGTCAGACCCGCCCGCTCGGCGAGTGGAACATGATGGCTCCACAGGTATTTCGATGCCCTCCGCTGCACCGCACGCAGCACGGCCACCTCCCGCACCCGCGGTGACAGCGTGGAGTCGACCAGCAGGTGCGCGTTGAACGCGAGGTAGGCCCGCATCAGACGCGGATGGCGCGCCAGCGTCGCCAGGATGTTGCCCGCGTCGCGCGGGTTGGCGCGCTGCGCGGGCAGCAGCGGCGCCACCGCGTCGCGCACCGCGTCGTCCCACAGGTCGGCCGGTAGCGGTGTCATCCGTGGCGGCGTGGTCACCGGGTCATCCGATCGGCTCGTCACCGAGCACCGTCGTGCGCAGCATCTCGCGCGGGGAGTCCGGATCGTAGGGCGCCGCGCGGTGCAGGACGCCGTTGTTGTCCCAGACGACGGTGTCCCCGACCGACCATCGGTGGCTGTACACCAGGTGCGGCCGGGTGGCGCGGTCGAGCAGATCGGCCAGCAGGGCCTCACTCTGGTCGGGTTCCATTCCGACGACATGGTGCGCGGAGGCACCCAGCACCAGCGACTTGCGGCCGCTGCGATGCGTCCACACCAGAGGATGCTCGTGGGTGGGCCGGGCCCGCCAGCGGGCCACCTGTTCGGGCGACGGGTCGGGATGGACACGACGCTGCGACGCTTCCAGGGAGTGCACCACCCGCAGCTGCGAGAACCGTTGCTTCTCTTCGTCGCTGAACGCGTCGTAGGCGGCGTAGGAGTTGGCGAACTCGGTCTCCCCGCCGCGGTTTGCGACCTGCACTGCCGAGAGCACCGTGGCCTTCTGTGGGCATTCGCCGCCCGTCGGCGTGCAGCCGTCGATGTGCCAGTCGAAGGTGGCCCGCAGGTAGGCCGCCGACGCGTTCTTCGACGTGTCGAGGGTGATCGGGTAGATACCCGGCACGGGATGGTGGCCGTCCGACGAATGGTCCACCTCGCCGAGGCGGCGGGCGAACGCCACCTGCGCCTCGGGTTCGAGGCGCAGACCCCGGAACACCAGCACGCCATTGTCTTCCAGCGCCGCCAGCACGGCGGCGCCCAGTGCGTCGTCGGCCCCGAGCGCATCGGCATCGACACCGACGACCTCGGCGCCGACCGAGGCGGTGAGCTTGTTGATCGTCAGGACGGTCATGGCCATCTCCTCACGGCGCCGGCGCGCTGACGCGGTGGATCTCGGCATCGGCGGAGTCGGCGGGCTTCTGGGTGCCGAACACCTCGACGGCCATCGACACCATGATCATCGAGTACACGAGATGCAGCAGGTGCAGCGCGTCATCGGGCACGGCGTCGAGGGGGAACTTGTCGCAGTAGTCGATCGCCTCCTCGAAACGGGGCGAGAACGCGTCGTAGAACGCCCGGATCTCGGGCATCGGCGTGTTGAGACGGGTCCGCCACCGCTCGGGTTCGGTGGCCAGGCACCACTTCTCGGCGTAGGGCTCGAATTCGGCGAACGCACTGGGCAGAAGGGGTCCCGTCACGTCACACCCCCACCGCGGTGCGCTCGGCCCGATACCGGTCGACCCAGTCCACGGCGACCGAGTGCAGATGACGGACCAGGATCTCCTGGTCGCTGAGCGGGTAGTCGTCGACGATCGGCTCGCCCAGGCCGTACTCGAGCGCCGCCTGCGTGCCGCCGAGCATGCCGGCGTCCTGCAGCGCGAACTCTTTGAGCACCACCGACGCCACCTCGTGTTCGATGCGTTCCCGGACGGTGCGCGCGGGATGGAAGGCGTTGTAGGCCTCGAAGGTGTGGGTGTTGTGCGACGTCGGCCAGTACCGGTACAGCAGATACCAGCCGTGGTAGATCAGGATCTCCAGATTCGGGAAGATCTGGAAGTTGGTGATGCCCCACGGCTCGATGCCGCCCGGGTTCAACCCGGCGGAGACGTGTGTCTCCGGGGTGCGCCACGGCCCGACCAGCCCGCTGCGCGTGGCCCGTTCGACCGGATACATGAACTCCGGCGCCAGCAGCCAGCGCCGCGTCCCCGCCGTCGACACCAGCCGGTGCGGACCGTCGATCTGGAAGTGTCCGCACTCGAAGGTCGCGTTGGGCTGACGGACCTCGCTGGGCACCTGCTGGCTGTGCAGCGACGGCACGTGGTAGTACTCCTGGAACGCATCGGCGAAGATCTTCCAGTTGCTGTTGTTGTGCGCGACGAATTCGTAACGCTCCGTCATCATTTCGAACGGATAGTCGTCGAGCGCGGTGATCATGGGCCCCAGGAACTCCCGCAGCGACCACCGCGGCTCGGTGTCGAAGTTGATGAACACGAACCCGTTCCAGACGTCACAGTGCACCGGGGCCAGACCCAGGCGTTGCTCGTCGAGGTCGAAGAACTCGCCCGCCTGTTGAACGAAGGTCAGCTGACCGTCGAGTCCGTACCGCCAGCCGTGGTACTTGCAGGTGAACTGGCGGCAGGTGCCTTTCACCTCGTCGGCGGGATAATCGTTCCACACCAGCTTGTTTCCGCGGTGCCGACAGATGTTGTGGAAGGCCCGGATCTGTCCGTCGCGGCCTTTCACCACGATCACCGAGGTCGCCGCCGCGTGAATCTCCTTGGTCAGATAGCTGCCGACGCGCGGCAACTCCTCGACGCGGGCGACGTTGAGCCAGGCACGCTTGAAGACGGCCTCACGTTCGAGCGCGTAGAACTCCGGTGAGGTCGAGTCCCGGAACGACACCGGACCCGTGCCCAGCTCCGGGTAGTGTCCGGTCCAGCTGCCCTCCGCGGGCTTGGGCCATCTACCCATGTGAAACCTCCTGCGCTCTGGCGTGATCGTTCGACGTGCTCACATCACCGCGCCGCCGTTGACGCCCAGTGTCTGGCCGGTGATGAAACCGGCCTGCTCCGAGCACAGGAATCCGACCGCGGCGGCGATGTCGTCGCCGGTGCCGAGGTGCCCGACCGGGATGCTGGCCGCCATCTGCTCGTTGGGCGGCAGGAAACCCGCGGCCTGCGACTGGTGCTGCATGGGTGTCTCGATGCCCGACGGTGGAATGTTGTTGACCGTGATGCCCGCGGCGCCGTACTCCCGCGCGAGCGAGCGGGTCAGCGAGATGAGCGCCCCCTTGGAGGCGGCGTAGTGGGCCATGCCGGGTGAGCCGCGCTGCGCACTGGACGACGAGATCATCACGATGCGACCCCACCCCGCCTCGAGCATGTCGGGGACGGCGGCCTGCGCGCAGTGGAAGGTGCCGGTGAGGTTGACGTCGATGAGGCGCTGCCAGGCCTGCGGCGAGATGTCCACGAACGGGGCGAAATCGACCAGGCCGGCACTGGTCACCAGGATGTGCACGGGGCCGAGTTCGCTGCGCACCTTCCCGAACGCCTCGTCCACGGCGGCCCGATCGGTGACGTCGACGACCAGGCCGAGTGCCGACCCTCCGTCGGCCCGCAGATCCTCGGCGACCCGTTGCGCCGCTTCGCCGTTGACGTCGAGCACCGCCACCTTGTGGCCCCGCCGGCCGAGCTCGCGGCAGGTCGACTCCCCCATCCCGGAGGCACCGCCGGTGACCACCGCTACCCGGACCATCTTGACCTCGCTACTCATAGACGACGTGAACCTCGCGACTGGTGGGCAGTGCCTGGCAGGTCAGCACCCAGCCCTCGGCGACCTCATCGTCGTCGAGGGCATCGTTGTTGAGCATGCGGGCGCTCCCGACGTCGACACGGGCCATACACGTTCCGCAGGAACCGGTCTCACACGAGTACGGCGCCTGCAGGCCCGCCAGACGGGCGGTCTGCAAGAGTGTGTTGCCCGCGCGGTAGGCGGCGATGGTTCGCCGGCGGTCCAGGTCGATCAGCACCTGCTGGCACGCATGCTCAGAGGATTGGTCAACGGCGTCAGTCGCCTGGGCGGCGGTGAACCGCTCGAGATGCACACGCCCGCCTCCGATTCCGCGGGAGGACAGGGCCGACGCGACGGTGTCGATGAAGGGCGCCGGCCCGCAGATGTAGTAGTCGGCGTCACCGATCCCGCCGACGAAGGACTCGACCGCCGCCGGCGTGACCACCCCGCGCTCGCAGTCGTGATGGTGCACGACGGTCAGACGGTCGGGGTGCCGGTCAGCCAGAGCTGCCAGCACGTCGGAGAAGATGACCGACTCCGGTGCGCGGTTGGCATAGAACAGGGCGACCGGCCTGGTCGAGTCGGCGAGCACGGTGCGCACGAGCGACATGATCGGCGTGATGCCGCTGCCGCCGGCGAACGCCACCAGCGCCTCGGACTCCGTTGTGCCGTCGCGCAACACGAACCGACCCTCCGGCGGGGCGGCATGCACTTCGTCCCCCTCGGCCGCGATGTCGTTCAGCCAGTTCGACACGACGCCGCCGGGATCGCGTTTGACCGTGATCTGCAGTTCGTCGTCGGCTGGGGCCGACGACATCGAGTAGCAGCGCCGCAGCGCGCGGCCCTCGATGTGGACCTGCAGGGTCAGGTACTGACCGGCCCGGTAGCGGTAGCGAGCCGAGCAGTGCTCCGGCACGTCGAGCACCAGGGACACGGCGTCCGCGGTCTCACGGACGACGCGCTTGATGCGCAGCGGCGCGAAAGCGTCGGCACTGGTGGCGTCTGACATCGGCGCCAGAATATCAAGTACTTGTCATTAATCTCAAGTGATTGTCATTCAACGCCGCGCGGCAGTGGTCAGTTGTCGACGTGATCGGCGTAGAGCTTGTGACCGGTGCCCTGTTCGACCACCCGGCCGAGCAACTCCCGCAGAGTGGCCTGCTCCTTATCGGTCAGCACGCCGAACACCTTGTCGTGCGCGGCGATCGCATCGCCGACCACCGCGGTCGCGACCTTGCGCCCCTTCGCCGTCAGGGACGCCCGCAGGATGCGCCCGTGCGCCGGGTCCTGCGTGCGCCGTACCAGCCCGCGCTTCTCCAGCGCAGTGAGGGCGAGCTGCACGCCCTGCGGACTGATCAACAAACGCCGGGCGAGTTCGGCGCCCGAGAGCCCCGGCTCGCCGGCGAGTTGCCGCAGGACACCGATCTGAGCGGTACTGACCCCGTGCTCGCTGACCGCCTCGTTCACCGTGGTCAACGAGAAGTAGAAGGCCTGCTTGAGCAACCACAGGATGTTGTCGGTGAGCTCGATACCGGCCACGTCGTCCGCCTTCATGAGGTCACGTTATCGCTTGTGGACCACCCCGTCCTTCATCACGAACCGCACGTCGAGCGTGGTCTCGATGTCGCGGGACGGGTCGCCGGCCACGGCGATGACGTCGGCCAGGTATCCGGGCGCCAGGCGACCCAGTTCGTCGTCGGCGTCGATCAGTTCGGCGCTGGTGATCGTCGCGGCACGCAGCGCCTGCATCGGCGTCATCCCCCGGGCGACCAGAGCGCACAGCTCCCTGGCGTTCTGGCCGTGCGGGACCGCGGGCGCGTCGGTGCCGCAGGCGATGCGCACGCCCGCCGCGATCGCCTTCGGCAGCATCGCCTGCGCGCGCGGGAACACCTCTTCGGCCTTCTTGCGCAACTCGGGCGCGATCCGGTCGACGGCCATCGCCTCGGTGAGGTACGTGGTCGAGACCAGGAACGTCCCCGTGTCGGCCATCATCGTGATGGTGTCGTCGGTCGCGAGGAAGCCGTGCTCGATGCAGTCGATGCCGGCGCGGATACACGCGCGGATCGCGCTGTCCCCCACCGCGTGTGCGGCGACCCGCACGCCCGCGCGATGGGCCTCGTCGGCGATCGCCGCGAACTCCTCGTCGGAGTACTGCTGCGCCCCGGGCGCCGTGCTGTGCGACATCACCCCGCCGGACGCCGACACCTTGATCAGCTTGGCGCCGTGACGAATCTGGTAGCGCACGCACGTCCGCACGGCGTCGACGCCGTTGGCGATCCCCTCGGCGACCGACAGCGGCATGATGCCGGGCGCCAGGCGCTGGAACACCGTCGGATCGAGATGCCCTCCGTAGGGGGTGACGGCGTGACCGGCGGGATAGATGCGCGGTCCGGCGTGCCAGCCCTGGTCGATGGCCCGTTGCAGCGCCACGTCGAGCAGGTAACCGCCCGTCTTGACCATCAGGCCCAGGTTGCGCACGGTGGTGAACCCGGCGTCCAGCGTGGTGCGCGCGTTGACGGCCCCGCGCAGGGTCCGGTAGGCGGGATCGTCCTGGACCCCGTGCATCGGACTGGGCAGCCCCTCGGGACCGCCCGGGCCGCCGATCAGCAGGTTGAGTTCCATGTCCATAAGGCCGGGCAGCAGCGTGACGTCGCCCAGATCGATCACCTCGCCCGACTCTTCCGGGACCGCCGCAGGATCGACCGACCGGATCCGGTTGCCTTCGACGACGACGACGGCGGGCGAACGCACCTGGCCCGCGTCGACGTCGGCCCAGCGCGCGGCCCGCAGCACCGTGACCGGGGCGCCGGACGGCGGAGTCACGGCCTGGGCTCGGCGTCGCAGTCCAGACTCGTCGCGCCGGAGTCGGGCACCTTCGGCTGCTTCCAGCACTCGACCGGAAACGACACCTGGATCATCGAATACAGCAGATGCATGAGGTTGAGCACGTCCTCGGGGAGATCGTCGAGGGGGAACTTGTCGCAGTAGGCGATGGCCTCCTCGGCCCGCGCGGTCACGGCGTCGTAGAAGGCCTGAATCTCCGGCATCGTGGAGGACAGCCGCTTCGCGTAACGTTCGGGCTCCGAACCCAGGCACCAGTCGGAGAACTCCTCGAGGTCGGCGAACTCCGGCGGTAATGTCGCCGTCGACGTGGCCGCTGCGCCGCTCACGCCTGGACCTCCGCCGTCGAACGCCGATAGTCCTCCACCCAGGCCGCGGTCTCCTTGTGCAGGTGACGGATCAGGACCTCCTGGTCGCACAGCACGAAGTCGTCGAGCACCCGCGACTCCACCATCGACTGGGTGGCCTCCAGCGTGTTGGCGTCCTGCAATCCGTACTCCTTGAACGACACCGCGGCCAACTCCTGGGCGATCCGTTCGCGGGGGGTGCGCGGCGCCGGGAAGTACACGGTCCCCTCGAAGACGTGCGTGTTGACCGACGTCGGCCAGTAGTGGTAGGTCAGGTACCAGCCCTGACCCCAGAACAGCATCACGAAGTTGGGGAACAGCTGGAAGGAGTCCAGGCCCCAGGGATCGCACCGGGCGGGGTTGAGGCCCGGCGGCATCTCGCCCAGGTCGGGTGTGTCCCACGGACCGAAAAGGCCACTGCGACAGATGTCCTCGATCGGCTTGCGCATCTCGTCGGCCATCTCCCAGGCCCGCACACCCGACGTGCTCACCAATCGGTGCGGACCCTCGATCCGGTAGTGCGGCGCCTCGAAACCCGCCTCCGCGGCCGCCTTGGAGTACGCCGTCGGCGACTGGTTCGCGTGCAGCACGGGCGCGTGGTAGAACTCCTGGAACGCGTCCATGTAGAGCTTCCAGTTCGCCTTCACCTCGGAGCGGTAGTGGAACCGCGACGTCATCTTCTCGAACGGATAGCCCTCCAGATCGGTGATCATCGGACCGAGGAACTCGCGCAGCGTCTGTTCCGGTTCGGCGGCGAAGTTGACGAAGACGAACCCCTCCCAGACGGCGCAGTGCACGGGCACCAGCCCGTAGCGGCTCTTGTCGAGGTCGAAGAACTCGCCCTCCTGCTGCACGAACGTCAGATTCCCGTCGAGGTCGTAGCGCCAGGCGTGGTATTTGCAGGTGAACTGGCGGCACACCCCACTGGTCTCCTCGAGTGGCATGTCGTTCCACACCAGCTTGTTGCCGCGGTGCCGGCAGATGTTGTGGAACGCCTTGACGTCGCCCGACCGGGTGCGCACCAGGATGATCGAGGTGTTGACGACCTTCAACTCTTTGGTGACGTAGCTGCCCGTGCGGGGCAGCTGTTCGATCCGGCCGACGTTCAGCCAGGCGCGCTGGAACACCGCCCTGCGCTCGAGTTCGTAGAAATCGGGGTCGATCGAGTCCCGGTAGGACACCGGCCCGGTGCCCAGCTCGGGATAGTGTTCGGTCCAGCTGCCTTCTGCGGGCTTGGGAAAACGGGCCATCGTCGTCTCTCCTGTTGCTGCAGTCAACAATTCGCTCTGAGTCGCCCCTGCCGACGGTATACGCCGCCCAGACCAATAACAAGTAGTTGATATACCGATCGGCGGGCCCCCGCCGATTCGGCAGAACCGTGTGCCGCTCACCGCCCGGCGTCCTACGCTCACGGACATCTGGTGACAAGTAGTTGATATTTCTGCGGTCGGAGGACATGACGTGCGTGACGCCGCGAACGACCACGGCTCCCGTGAACCCGATTTCGCACAGCCCTGGGCGCCTCACCGGTTGCGGATCTATGTCGCGACGGCCGCGTTGACCGCGATCGTGTTCGTGGTGATGACGGTCGGGGTCGGCGTCGGGCTGATCGCTCCGACGTTCACCGCCGACGTCGTCGCGAACCTGCTGTTCGGCATTCCGGTCATCCTGTTGCCGCTCGTTCTGCTGTGGGACGCACCCGGCGAGAACCGCACCCGTCTCGACAAGGCGGCGGAGCTGACGCTGTTCTGGCTGCCCTACAGCGCGGCCAGCCAGATCGGATACGAGCTGATGTTCCTCATCGGTCACCCGTTCGGACTCTGGGAGCCCACCGCCGACCCGGGCTGGAAATGGCTGTGGTGGCAGTACGGGCTGGCCGACACCCGCTACACGAGCGGCAACCCCTGGACCTTCGCACTGGAGGTCGTCGGTGTCACCACCGGCATCATGGTGTTCGTCGCGTGGACGCGTCTGATCCGCAGGGGCCTGCCGACCGAATCGCGCATCCGTTGCCTGTGGCAGGCCTTCACCGGCGTGGCCATCATCTACAGCAGTACCGCCGTGTACTTCCTCGCCGAGGTGGGATCGGGATTCAGCGACATCGGCCAGGGCGCGTTCGGGTTCTGGTTCAAGTTCATCGGGGAGAACCTGCCCTTCATCGTCCTGCCGCCGTTCGTGCTGGCGGCAATCCGCATCCAGATCGACCACCTGACCCGGAGGGCGGGCGCGGCCGCAGCCGTCAGCGCCTCCGTCGACGAGAGTTAGTTAGACGCCGGTCAACTGTTGGCCTACGGGCCTGGCCGTTGTATGGTGCGGATTATGCCCGCCAAAGACGGCAGCGCCGTCGCTGACCTCGGTCAGCGCCGCGCCTCCTTCCAGCGCGCCCGCTCTCGCGAGACGAAGCGGGAGCTCGTGCAGGGGGCCATGGCGATGTGGCGCACCAAGGGTTACGCGACCACCACGGTCGCCGACATCTGCGCCGCGGCGGGCGTGTCGAAAGCGTTGTTCTACTTCTACTTTCCCCGCAAGGAAGACGTGCTGTTCGAGGTGGGCGTGCTGTCCACGCAGTCGGCGTCCCGCACGATCCACGCCATGCTCGACAAGCCCTACGAGATCGATGCCGTCCTCCGTGCGGCGCTCACCGCCTTCGAGCGGTCCATGGCGCGCAATCCACCCGAGCTCATCATCGAGACGATCCTCGAGGGCTACCGGCACGAACACCGCATCCTGGCTGCCGGCGGTCCTCCCGACGTCGACGCAGACATGTTCACCGAGCTGTTCCGCCGGGCACAGGCCGACGGCAAGATCAGACCCGAGGTCGACATCACGCATCTGGCCTACGTGGCGCAGACGCTCGTCAGCGAGGGCGCCCGGCACTGGGCGGCCGGCGCCTTCGGTGACCGCGCGTTCGCTGACGTGGTCACCGCCGACATCTGCACGTTCATCACCGGATCCCAGAGATCCTGACGCAGGCAAGGAGGCCGCATGTGGGACTTCGAGACCGACCCTGACTATCAACAGTTGCTGGACTGGGCGGACGACTTCGTCCGAGACGAGGTCGAGCCCCTCGACCTGATCTGGCCGCACCTGCAGTTCACGCCACTGAGCCAGACACGTCGCACCGTCGTCGATCCTCTCAAGGACCGGGTGCGGCAGAAAGGGTTGTGGGCCACCCATCTCGGCCCGGAGCTCGGAGGGCAGGGGTACGGGCAGCTGAAGCTGGCGCTGCTCAACGAGATCCTCGGCCGCTCGCAGTGGGCGCCGGTCATCTTCGGCTGCCAGGCACCCGACACCGGCAACGCCGAGATCATCGCCCACTACGGCACGCCCGAGCAGAAAGAGCGCTACCTGCGCCCGTTGCTCGACGGCGAGCTGTTCTCCAGCTACTCGATGACCGAACCACAGGGCGGAGCCGATCCCACGCAATTCACCACCAGCGCCGTCCGCGACGGCGATGACTGGGTGATCAACGGCTGGAAGTACTTCTCCTCCAACGCCAACACCGCGTCGTTCCTCATCGTGATGGTGGTGACTAACCCCGACGTCAGCCCGTACCAAGGCATGTCGATGTTCCTGCTGCCCACCGACACGCCGGGAGTGCAGATCGTCCGCAACGTCGGTCTGCACGGCGAACGCGACGGCGAGGGAAGCCACGCGCTGATCCACTACGACAATGTGCGCGTGCCCGACTCGGCGCTGCTCGGCGGTGAAGGGCAGGCGTTCGTCATCGCGCAGACCCGGCTGGGCGGCGGCCGCATCCACCACGCCATGCGCACCATCGGGCTCGCGCAGAAGGCCATCGACATGATGTGCGAGCGGGTGCTGAGCCGGCAGACCGCGGGCAGCCTGCTCGCCGACAAACAGGCGGTGCAGGCCTACATCGCCGACTCCTATGCGCAACTCAAACAGTTCCGGCTGCTGGTGCTCCACACCGCCTGGGAGATCGACAAATACAACGATTACAAGAAGGTGCGCAAGGACATCGCCGCGGTGAAGGTGGTGATGCCGACCGTGCTGCACGACATCGCCTGGCGCGCCATGCAGGTGCACGGCGCGCTCGGTGTGACCAACGAGATGCCGTTCCTGGGCATGGTGACCGGCGCGGCCGTGATGGGTCTGGCCGACGGCCCGACCGAGGTGCACAAGACCACCGTGGCCAAACAGGTGCTGCGCAACTACACGGCCAGCGCCGACGTCTGGCCGTCGGAGTGGTTGCCGCGCAAGCGCGATGCGGCCCGGGAGCGGTTCGCGGACGTCCTCGAAGCGGAGGTCGGCAACACGTGAGCGACGCTCGCGGAGCGGACCCCCAGCCGAAGAGTGCCCTCGACACCGAGCGACTCGCCGCCTGGATGGACGACGCGGGCCTGCCCGGTGCCGGCGCACCGCTGCAGACCCGTTTCCTGTCGGGCGGCACCCAGAACGTCATCTACGAGCTCACCCGCGGCGACGAGCGGTGCGTGCTGCGGATGCCACCCCCCGGCGCTCCCCCGGACCGCGACAGCGGCATCCTGCGGGAATGGCGGATCATCGAGGCGCTCGACGGCACCGACGTGCCGCACACGACGGCCGTGGGCGTCTGCGACGACGCGTCGGTGATGGGCCGGCCGTTCTACCTGATGGGGTTCGTCGACGGCTGGTCACCGATGGACAGCCACGGCCGCTGGCCGGAACCGTTCGACAGCGACGATTCGGCCCGGCCGGGTCTGAGTTATCAACTGGCCGAGGGGATCGCGCTGCTGTCCAGGGTCGACTGGCGCGCCAAAGGGCTGCAGGACCTCGGCCGGCCGGACGGCTTCCACGAACGTCAGGTCGACCGCTGGACCGGCTTCCTGAAACGGATCGAGAAGCGCGATCTGCCCGGACTCGACACGGCGACGGCGTGGCTGAAGGCGCACAAGCCCCTCGACTTCGTCCCCGGCCTGATGCACGGCGACTACCAGTTCGCCAACGTGATGTACCGGCACGGCGCGCCCGCCCGGCTCGCGGCGATCGTCGACTGGGAGATGGGCACGGTGGGCGACCCGAAACTCGATCTTGGGTGGATGGTGCAGAGCTGGCCCGGCGGTGACGGCGCCGCGGAGATGAGCTATGTCGACATGCGCGGGATGCCGTCCCGCGAGCAGGTGGTCGCCCACTACGCCGAGGTCTCGGGCCGTCAGGTCGACGACCTGGACTACTACCTGGTGCTGGCCAAGTGGAAACTGGCGATCGTGCTGGAGCAGGGTTTCCAGCGGGCCGGTGACGACGAGAAGCTGCTCGCCTTCGGACCGGTCGTGACGGATTTGATGGCCTCGGCCGCCGACCTCGCCGAGACCTCGGATTACCGCGGGTAGCCGGGTGCGCGCCGCGGTCTGTCCGGCGTTCGGACCCCCGGAGGTCGTCCGCATCGAGCAGCGCGACGTCCCCGCCCCCGGGCCCGGCCAGGTCGGCGTCCGCGTTCATGCCGCGGCGGTGAACTTCCCCGATGTGCTCCTGATCGCCGACAGCTACCAGGTGAGCGTTGCACCGCCGTTCGTCGTGGGCAGCGAGTTCGCCGGTGTCGTCGACGACGTGGGCTCGGACGTGGATGATCTGGCGGTTGGCGACAGCGTCACCGGAACCGGGATGGTCGGGGCGTTCGCCGAACGCGTCGTGGTGGAGGCGGCGCGCGTGTCAGCGGTACCTGATGGGCTGGACCTGTTCGCGGCCGCGGCCGCCGGTGTCGCCCACCGGACCGCGATGCACAGCCTGCGATCGATGGCGCGAGTCGGCGAGGGCGACGAACTGGTGGTGCTGGGCGCCGGTGGCGGCGTCGGACTGGCTGCGGTCCAACTCGGCGTCGCGCTCGGCGCGCACGTCACCGCCGTCGCGTCGTCCCCCGAAAAGCTCTCGGTGGCAACGATTTACGGTGCCCGCCACGGTATCGACCACCGCGAGACAGACGTGCGCGCCGCGCTGCGCGGGGCCATCCCCGCCGGCGCCGACGCCGTGCTCGATCCCGTCGGCGGCGCGGTGAGCGAACCGGCGTTGCGCAGCCTGCGCCGGGGCGGCCGGTTCATCACCGTGGGCTTCGCCTCCGGCACGATCCCCCGTATCCCGCTGAACCTGGTCCTCGTCAAGGGAATTCATGTACTGGGCTTTCAGTTCCAGGACGTCCCCGCCGACGAATTCGCCCGCACTGAACAGGAACTGCGCGCTCTGCTGGCGAGTCGCCGCGTCACCCCGCACATCGGGGCGGTGTATCCCCTCGCCGAGGCGGCAGCGGCACTGCGCCACGTGGCCGACGGTCGCGCCGTCGGGAAGGTGCTGATCGACCTGCGGTGAAGTCAGCTGGCGGGCACCAGATCCGCGGCGACGGAGGCCATCATTCCGCAGCAGAAGATCTCCGAACGCGCCACGGACTCGCCCATCACGCCGGCGGCGGCGAGCGCCTGGGCCTTGAACGCGCGCGCGGCGGCGCTGAGCCGGTGCTCGACCACGTCGACGCTGCTGTCCAACTCGGTGGGCCGGTACTCGCCCCACAGCGTCACCTCGGTCGCCCCCTGTGCGAGCGCGCCGAGCACGCCGGCGCGGACGCGTTCGTCACGGCCGAACAGATCGGCGGCCACCGCGACGGTCTGCGGGTGGGGGCGCAGCTCCCAGCACTCCAGCACCGATTCTAGGTCCGCGGTGTCGGCGCCGAGGATCTCGAGGGCGCGGACACCGTCGTCGTCGCCGAGCAGAACGGTGACATCCCAGCCGGCGGTCACCCGGTCGTAGATCCACCCGCCGGCGAACCGCACGGCGTCGAGCACCGTGGGCGCGACGATGTCGAGCCGGTACCTCATGTCGGCGTGGCCTCCGATCGCGTCGCCGCCAAATCCCGGCCCAGCGACTTTACGTACTCCGTGAACACCTCGGTCAGCGGGATTGCAGGATCGAGCAGCCATAAGGTCTCCATTCCGTTGATGAAGGCGAGAATCTCCGTGGCCTTGACGGCCGCGTCGACGTCGGTGCGATAGCGACCCGCCCGCTGGCCGCGCTCGATGATCTTTCTGATGATGTCGACCGCCGCCCGATATCGGTTGTGCAGGCGGTCGTGCAGCGGGGCGTCGGGGGCGATGTTCTCCGCGAGCAGGACGGTGAACGTGCCGACGAGCTCCGGGGCCCGCTCGAACCGCTCGGGGACGCGCATCAGCTCGGTGATCAGGTCCCCGGACCGGTCGGCGTGCGCGTCGTCGTCGGCGTCGCGCGCATCGAGCACCGCGTTGAGCAGCTGCTCCTTGGATTCGAAGTGGTGCAGCAGTCCGGCAGGCGTGACCCCGGCCTCTCGGGCGATCTGCGCCAGCGAGGTGGACCGCCACCCGTTGCGGGCCAGGAGTCGCTCGGCCACCGCCAGAATCCGTTGCCGGCGGTCCTCACCCTTGGCGAACAGGGTCGCGTAGGGACGTCTGGGCGATCCCAGATCGGACCCGGCGGATTGTGGGGTGGACACTCATCTCCTCGGCTCAAACCAACCTAGTGAACACACAGTAGGTAGGTTTGCCGCGTGTGACAAGGGTCTCACCGAAATTGAGTTTGGGCTTCCTAGAGGCCGAGCGATTTGGCGATGATCACCTTCATCACCTCGCTGGTGCCCGCATAGATCCGGGCCACCCGCGCATCGGTGTACAACCGTGCGATCGGATACTCCGTCATGTAGCCGTAGCCGCCGAACAGCTGTAGGCAGCGGTCCACGACGCGCTGCTGCACCTCGGTGCAGAACAGCTTCACCCGCGCCGCGTCGGCACCGGAGAGCTCTTCCTCGACGTGCAGCGCGACCGCGCGGTCGAGCATGGCCTGCGCCGCTTCCACCTCCGTCGAACAGGCCGCGAGCTCGAACTTGGTGTTCTGGAAGGACGCGACCGGTGTGCCGAACGCCGTGCGGTTCTGGGTGTAGTCGATCGCCGCGGCGATGGCCGAGCGCGCCTGCGCCACCGAGCCGACCGCCACCGTCAGCCGCTCCTGCGCCAGGTTGTGGCCCAGGTAGCCGAAGGCCTCGTCGACCTCACCGAGCACGTTGGCCGCGGGGACCCGCACGTCGACGAACGACAGCTCCGCGGTGTCCTGCACCTTGCAGCCCATCTTCTCCAGTTCGCGGCCCCGCGTGAACCCGTCCATCCCGTCCTCGACGACCAGCAGCGTCAGCCCCTTGCGGCGGTTGTCCGGGTCGGTCGACGTCCGCGCGACGACGATCACCAGGTCGGCCTGCATCCCGCCGGTGATGAAGGTCTTGGCGCCGTTGACGATGAAGTCCCCGTTTCCTGAGCCGTCGCGAACGGCGGTGGTGCGCATGCCCGCGAGGTCGGATCCGGTCCCCGGCTCCGTCATCGCGATCGCGGTGAGCAGCGTGCCCGCCGCCAGACCCGGGAACCACCGCGCACGCTGCTCGGCGTTCGCGTAGTGCAGGAAGTACGGCAGGATCACCTCGAGCTGGGTGCGCACCGTCGACAGCGTCACGAGCGCGCGCGCCGCCTCCTCCTGCAGGACCACGTTGTAGCGGTAGTCCGGCACACCCCCGCCGCCGTACTCCTCGGGGATCGCGACGCCCAGCATGCCGAGCGCCCCCATCTGCTCGAAGACCTCGCGCGGCATCCGGCCGCCCTTCTCCCACTGCGGGTAGTGCGGCACGACCTCCTTCTCGACGAAGTCGCGGGCGAGTTCCCGGAACGCCTCGTGGTCCTCGGTGAAGAGATCCCTTCGCATCCGCGCCGCCCTCAGCTCACGAGTTCGACGACGGTGGCGTTGGCGGTGCCGCCGCCTTCGCACATGGTCTGCAGCCCGTAACGAATTCCGTTGTCCCGCATGTGATGGATCATCCGCGTCATCAGCACCGCGCCGGATGCGCCGAGCGGATGCCCCAGCGCGATGGCGCCCCCGAGCGGGTTGAGCTTCGCCTCGTCGGCGCCGGTGTCGGCCAGCCAGGCCAGCGGGACGGGCGCGAACGCTTCGTTGACCTCGAACACCCCGATGTCCGGCAGGTCGAGCCCGGCCTTGTGCAACACCTTCTCGGTCGCCGGGATCGGGCCGGTCAGCATCAGCTTCGGGTCCGCGCCGGTGACCGCACCTGCGCGGTAGCGCACCAGCGGGGTCAGCCCGAGGTGCACCGCGTTCTCGGCGGTCATCACCAGCAGCGCGGCCGCCCCGTCCGAGATCTGCGACGAATTGCCGGCGTGGATGACCCCGTCGTCGGTGAACGCCGGCTTCAGGCCGGCCAACTTCTCCGCCGTCGTGCCGCGCCGGATGCCCTCGTCGTCGGTGACGACGCCGCCGTCGGTGAAGACGGGGACGATCTGGTCGGTGAACGCGCCCGCGTCCTGCGCGGCCGCGGCCAGTTCGTGCGACCGGGCCGAGTACTCGTCCAGCCGGGCTCGGGAGAAGCCCCACTGCTGGGCGATCATCTCCGCTGAGATGCCCTGGTTGAACGAGAAATCGTCGTAGCGCGCCAGCACTTTCGGCCCGTACGGCATGCCGGTGGCGCGCGCGGCGCCCAGCGGGACGCGGCTCATCACCTCGACGCCGCCGGCGACCACCACGTCCTGCTGACCCGACATCACCGCCTGCACGGCGAAATCAAGCGCCTGCTGGCTGGATCCGCAGGCCCGGTTCACCGTGGTGCCCGGGATGCGCTCGGGCCACCCCGCGGCGAGCACGGCGTAGCGGCCGATGTTGCTCGACTGGTCCCCCACCTGCGAGACGCAGCCCCACACGACGTCGTCGATCACGTCTGTGTCGATCCCGGACCGCTCGATCAGTTCGTTGAGTACCAGCGCCGACAGATCGGCCGCGTGCTGACCCGACAGTCCCCCGTTGCGCTTGCCGACCGGTGTGCGCACGGCCCCGACGATCACGGTCTCCCGCATTACTTGTGCTCCTCTGTGTCGTACGGGGCCCATGCCCCGCTGAACTCCGGATCGCGCTTGGCGGCGAACGCGGCATACGCCTCCGCCGCGTCCGCCGTGGCGAAGTTGCCCGGTTGCGCCCGGGCCTCGTTGGCCAGCGCCTCGGTCAGCGTCGCCGACGCGCCGTCGTTGAGCAGCGCCTTGCTCTGCGCCAACGCGAACGGCGGCCCGGCGGCCAGCCGAGCAGCGAGATCGTCGACGAACACGTCGATCTCGTCGTCGGGCTTCACCCACGTGACCAGTCCCAGCGCGTGCGCCTCCTGCGCGTCGATCATGTCGGCGAGCAGCACCAGCCGCTTGGCCTGTTGGAGCCCGACCAGTTTCGGGAGCAGCCAGGACCCGCCGAGGTCGACCGACAGCCCCCGTCTGGCGAAGATCTGGCAGAACCTGGACCGCGGGGTGGCGACGACGAGATCGCATCCCAGCGCCAGGTTCCAGCCCGCTCCGACGGCGACGCCGGTGACCTTCGCGATCGTCGGCACCGCCATCTCGTGCAGGGCCAGCGCCACGTCGGTGAGACGGTCCAGCTTGTGGCGCGGGTGGACCTTCTCACCGGTCCCGATGTCGGCGCCGGAACTGAACGCCCCGCCCGATCCCGTCAGGATCAGCGCCCGCACATCAGGATCGCGTTTCACTCGGCGCAGCGCGTCGGCCAGTTCCAGCCACAGCCGCGCGTCCAGTGCGTTGCGGCGCTCGGGCCGGTTCAGCGTCAGTGTGCGTACGCCGTCGCGGTCGGTGCACAGCAGGACGTCGTCACTCATGCGCGGGCCCGATCGCGCCGTCGGCGCGCAGCTGCGCGAGTTCTGTCGCGGTGAAGCCCAATTCGGCGAGGATCGCGTCGGTGTGCTCACCGAGGGCGGGGATCGCGCCCATCGGCTGGTCGAAGCCGTCGATGACCGGTGGCGGCCGCAGGGCGGGGATGTCCCCCTTCGGGGACGCTACGGAACGCCACCGATCCCGGGCGCTCAGCTGTGGGTGGACGACGACCTCGCTCGGCTTGTTGAACCGCGCGTTGCCGATCCCCGCCTGGTCGGCCGTCTTCTGGATGTCGGCCAGATCGTGACGGGCACACCAGGATCCGATCGCCTCGTCGAGGGCCGCCCGGTGCGCGCACCGGCCGGGATTGGTCGCGAACCGGGGGTCGTCGGCCAGATCGGGTCGGTCGATGATCTCCCGCGCCACCCGCTGCCACTCGCGGTCGTTCGTGGTTCCCAGCACCACGGTGTGACCGTCGCGGGTGGGGTAGGCGCCGTACGGCGCGACCGCCGGCGATCCCACGCCCAGCGGCTCCTGGTCGATGCCGGAATGCTGCGTGTAGGTCAGCGCGTAGCCCATCACGTCGGTCATCACGTCGAACAGACTCAGGGCGACCGACGGCGCAGGCCCGGGCTGTGGCTGCCGCTCGCGGCCGTACAGCACTGTCACGATCGACATCGCGGCGTAGAGCCCGGTGGTGAAGTCGGCCATCGCGGGACCGGGCTTGGCGGGCAGGCCGGGCGATCCGGTGATCGCGCACGACCCCGACTCCGCCTGTACCAGAAGGTCGTACGCGCGCTTGTGGGAGATCGGTCCGCCCGGCCCGTACCCGTCGATCTCGACGGGGATGACGCCAGGATGGCGCTCGGCGAGGTCGGCCGGCGCCACCCCGAGGCGGGCGGTGGCGCCCGGGGCGAGGTTGGACACGAACACGTCGGCGCGGTCGAGCAGGCGGTGCAGCAGCTCCTTGCCGGCGGGCGACTTGGTGTTCAGCGTCACGGATTCCTTGCCGCGGTTGCACCACACGAAGTGGGCGGCCAGCCCGCCCGGGCCGTTGACCACGTCGTCGTAGTGGCGGGCGAAGTCGCCGCCGTCGGGATTCTCCACCTTGATGACGCGGGCACCGAAGTCGGCGAGGATGCGGGTGCACATCGGCGCCGCGACAGCCTGCTCCATCGCGACGACGGTGACACCGGCCAGCGGCGCGGCATTCGACGAGACCACCTGTTCAGACAACCACGGACGGCATCAGTAGCTTCGCGGCAGGCCCAGCACGTGCTCGCCGAGGAAGTTCAGGATCATCTCCTGGCTGACCGGCGCGATCTTCATCAGCCGCGCCTCGCGGAAGTACCGCGCGACGTGGTACTCCTCCGAATAGCCCATGCCGCCGTGCAGCTGCAACGCGCGGTCGGCGGCGCCGAACCCGGCGTCGGCACACAGATACTTGGCCGTGTTCGCTTCGCGCCCACAGGGTTTGCCGTTGTCGTAGAGCCAGGTGGCCTTGCGCAGGACGAGCTCGGCGGCGTCGAGCCGGGCCAGGGAATCCGCCAGCGGGAACTGCAGGCCCTGGTTCATCCCGATCGGCCGATTGAAGACGTGCCGCTCGTTGCCGTACCTGACGGCCTTCTCCAGCGCCACCCGGCCGATGCCGAGCGCCTCGGCGGCGATCAGCATCCGCTCCGGATTCAGCCCGTCGAGGATGTACCGGAAGCCCTGACCCTCCTCGCCCACCCGGTGCTCGACCGGGACGATCAGATCGTCGATGAACAGCTCATTGGAGCTGACGGCGTTGCGTCCCATCTTCGGGATGGGCCGGATGTCGACGTGGTCGCGATCCAGGTCGGTGAGGAACAGCGTCATGCCGTCGGTCTTCTTGCCGGCTCGTTCTTCGATGGCGTCGAGCGGCTCAGTGCGGGTCAGCAGCAGGATCTTCTCGGACTCCAACGCCTTGGAGATCCAGACCTTCCGGCCGTTGATGCGGTAGTGGTCACCCTCCCGCTTGGCGAACGTGCTGATCCGCGAGGTGTCCAGTCCCGCACCGGGTTCGGTGACGCCGAAACACACGTGCAGATCACCGTCGACGATGCGCGGCAGCGTCGCGGCCTTGAGCTCGTCGGAGCCGTGCTTGACCACCGGTTGCATGCCGAAGATGGACAGGTGGATGGCACTGGCGCCGTTCATCGCCGCGCCGGACCGGGACACCTCTTCGAGCAGCAGGGTCGCCTCGGTGATGCCGAGGCCGTGGCCGCCGTACTCCTCGGGGATGGTCATGCCCAGCCAGCCGCCGTGGGCGATGGCGTCATAGAACTCCCGAGGGAACTCGTGCGCCTGGTCCTTCTCCAGCCAGTAGTGATCGTCGAAGCGGGCGCACAACTCGGCCACCGACTTACGGATCAGTTCCTGATCATCGCTCAGCTCGAAACTCATGCCGCTCGGCATCACGTGCTCCTTGTTTCCCCTCTTCCGTCTCGACGGACGGAATCAGTCCTTGTTGCCGGTCAACTGCTTGGCGTTGGCCGCGAAGTCGGCGAACGTGGCGCCGGTTTTCTCCTTGTGCGACAGCGCCTGAATCGACACGTCGTGCCCCTCGGCGGCCTTGCGCAACGCCCCGACGGTCGCCTGCTCCTTCGACAGGTGGCTGAACGGGTCGAAGTTGTACCAGCGCATAGCGTTCTCGTAGGTCATCTTGTTGATCTCGTCGTCGGGCACGTCGTTGGCCTTGAGCACCTCGTCGAGCTGCTCGGGCGCGCCGGGCCACATCGAGTCGCTGTGGGGGTAGTCGGCCTCCCAGCAGATGTTGTCCACCCCGATCTGATGGCGGGTGGTCACCCCGACCGGGTCGGCGATGAAACAGGTCAGGAAGTGCTCGCGGAACACCTCACTGGGCAGCTTGCCCCCGAAGTCCTGTCCGGTCCAGGTGGAGTGCATCTCATACGTCCGGTCGACCCGCTCGAGGAAGTAGGGGATCCACCCGGTGCCGCCCTCGCTCAGCGCGATCTTCAGATCCGGGTACTCCTTGATGGGCCGTGACCACAACAGGTCCGCGGCAGCCTGCACGATGTTCATCGGCTGCAGCGTGATCATCACGTCCATCGGTGCGTCCGGCGCGGTGATGGCCAGCCGGCCCGAGGACCCGATGTGGACGTTGAGCACGGTGTCGGTGTCCACCAGCGCGTCCCACATCGGCTTCCAATGGTCGAAGTCGTGGAAGCTCGGGTACCCCATGGCCGAGGGGTTCTCCGAGAACGTCAGCGAATGCACCCCGCGCGCGGCGTTGCGGCGGATCTCGGCCGCGCAGGCCACCGGATCCCAGATCACCGGCAACGTCATCGGGATGAAGCGCGCCGGGTAGGCGCCGCACCACTCCTCCACATGCCAGTCGTTGTAGGCCTGCACCAGCGCCAGCGAGAACTCCTGATCCTCGGTGGCGAACAGGCGGCCGGCGAAGCCGGGGAAGGACGGGAAGCACATCGAGCCGAGGATGCCGCCGGCGTTCATGTCCTTGACCCGCTCGTCGACCTGCCAACAGCCGGGTCGGATCTCGTCGAGGCCCTGGGGCTCGAGGCCGTACTCCTCCTTGGGCCGGCCCGCGACCGCATTGAGCGCCACGTTGGGGATGACCACGTCGCGGAATTGCCACGTGTCCGATCCGTCGGGGTTGTGCACCAGCCGCGGCGCCTCGTCGAGGTACTTCTTCGCGAGGTGGTTCTTGAACATGTCCGGCGGCTCGACGATGTGGTCGTCCACGCTGATCAAGATCATGTCGTCCTTGTTCACGACGGCTCCTGTCCTCCACACGCCCGATCTCATGTCACGGGCCGCTTCCTCGTCTCTATGGAAACTATCTTCTCCGACAGCGAGAATCAATGTCCGCCGGCGGCTCTCATGCCGCCTGGCTGCACTATTGGGTCATCGCCGACTCGCCGACGACCTGCACGGCCACAGCTGAGGATTGACGTTCCGAACGAAGACTGGAAATCTATTACTCAAATATGAGAACCTGATTCTCATGACGGAGAGGACATCGGTGGAGCGCATTGCCCCGCTGCCGGCGGAGGACTGGGACGACGCCGTCGACCGGGCGTTGGCGGGCCTGATGCCCGCCGAACGCCGCCACCCGGAGGCCACTGGAAATCTCGTCGCCACGCTGCTCCGGCACCCGAAACTGGCCAGGAATTTCCTGCGGTTCAATTTTCACCTGCTCTACGGATCCACCCTGCCCCCGCGGTTGCGCGAACTCGCCGTGCTCCGCGTCGCGCTCGTGAGCGCATGCGAGTACGAGTGGCGCCACCACGTCACCATGGGCCGCGACGCCGGCCTGTCCGACGAGGACATCGCCGGCCTCGAGCGCGGTGAGGCGACCGACGAACTCGACCGCGCCGTGCTCACCGCCGTCGACGAGCTGCGCCGCGACGCGGTCGTCACCGACGCCACCTGGACGACGCTGTCCACCCACCTCGACGAGCACCAGTTGATGGATCTCGTCTTCACGATCGGCTGCTATGGCTCGCTGGCCATGGCCATCAACACCTTCGGGGTACAACCCGACCCCGACACAGAGAGGTAGACATCCATGGCACACTTCCCCAAGCCTGCCGCCGGGAGCTGGACCGAGAACTGGCCAGAGCTCGGCACGGCGCCGGTCAACTACACGGACTCGATCGACCCCGAGCAGTGGAAATTGGAGCAGCAGGCCATCTTCCGCAAGTGCTGGCTCAACGTCGGCCGGGTCGAGCGGCTGCCCAAGGTCGGTAGCTACTTCACCCGGGAGATGCCGTCGGTCGGCCCCGGTACGTCGATCATCATCGTCAAGGACAAGGACGGCACCGTCCGGTCGTTCTACAACCTCTGCCGCCACCGCGGAAACAAGCTGGTGTGGAACGACTATCCCGGAGAGGAGGTCTCGGGTGCGTGCCGGCAGTTCACCTGCAAGTACCACGCATGGCGCTACGCGCTCAACGGCGACCTGACGTTCATCCAGCAGGAGAACGAGTTCTTCGACGTCGACAAGGCCGACTACGGGCTCAAGCCCGTGCGCTGCGAGGTGTGGGAGGGCTTCATCTTCGTCAACTTCGACGACGACGCCGAGCCGCTGACCGACTACCTCGGGGACTTCGCCAAGGGCCTGGAGGGCTATCCCTTCGGGGAGATGACCGAAACCTACTCCTATCGCGCCGAGGTCAACTCGAACTGGAAGTTGTTCATCGACGCGTTCGTCGAGTTCTACCATGCGCCGATCCTGCACATGAAGCAGGCGGTCAAGGAAGAAGCCGACAAGTTGGCCGGATACGGCTTCGAGGCGCTGCACTACGACATCAAGGGGCAGCACTCGATGATCTCGTCCTGGGGAGGCATGAGCCCGCCGAAGGACGAGAACATGGTCAAGCCCATCGAGCGCGTGCTGCACAGCGGCCTGTTCGGCCCCTGGGATCGACCCAAGATCAAGGGCATCCTGCCCGATGAACTCCCGCCGGCCGTGAACCCGTCGCGTCACCACGCCTGGGGCCAGGATTCTTTCGAATTCTTCCCGAACTTCACCTTGCTGCTGTGGGCACCGGGCTGGTACCTGACCTACCACTACTGGCCGACCGATGTGGACAAGCACATCTTCGAGTGCACGCTGTACTTCGTGCCCGCCACCAACACCCGTGAGCGGCTCGCCCACGAGCTCGCCGCAGTGACGTTCAAGGAGTACGCGTTCCAGGACGCGAACACCCTGGAAGCCACGCAGACGCAGATCGGAACCCGGGCCGTGACCGAGTTCCCGCTGTGCGATCAGGAGATCCTGCTTCGCCATCTGCATCACACCGCACATCGCTACGTCGACAAGTACAAAGAAGAGCACGGCCTGTCCAAGGCCGCCACGAACGGGAGCGCCGCCCATGTCTGACACCACGACCGCCAAGCTGCCCGCCGAATTCGCCGACCTGGAGCGGTTCACCGACTGGTGCCTGGCCAGCGAGCCCGAGCGCTACGCCAAGCGGCTGGCCTCGACCATGGCCGAGATGCAGGAGTTCTACGACGCCGCGTTCCCTCGCCTGGAGGCCGTGATGGAATATTGCGACGCCAGATTCCCGCTGGACGGGATGCCCGACGATGCAAAGGCACTCATCCACATGATGCAGTCACTGGTCAACGTGTCGTTCCCGATCGAGGTGTGGAAACAACCCCGCGTCCTCGACAGCGGTGCGGCCTACGTCGAATGCATCAAGGAGCCGGTGGTCTAGTGCCGCTGACCCTCAAGGCCGCCGGTCTGCTCGACGTCGACGCCGGGGAGATCCTCCGCCCCGGCGTCGTCACCGTCGACGACGGCCGGATCGTCTCCGTGGGCGGCGAGATCGCCTCGGAGGCCGACGTTCTCGATCTCGGCGACGCCATCCTGCTGCCCGGGCTGATGGACATGGAGGTCAACCTGCTGATGGGCGGACGCGGGGAGAACCCCGGTCTGTCCCAGGTGCAGGACGATCCGCCCACCCGGGTGTTGCGGGCTGTCGGCAACGCCCGCCGCACTCTGCGCGCCGGATTCACCACCGTGCGCAACCTCGGCCTGTTCGTCAAGACCGGCGGCTACCTGCTCGACGTCGCACTGGCCAGGGCCATCGACGGCGGACTCATCGACGGCCCGCGCGTCATCCCGGCCGGTCATGCCATCACCCCGACCGGCGGCCACCTCGACCCCACGATGTTCGCGGCGTTCATGCCCGGCGTGCTCGAGCTGACCATCGAGGAGGGCATCGCCAACGGCGTCGACGAGATCCGCAAGGCGGTGCGCTACCAGATCAAGCACGGCGCCGAGCTGATCAAGGTGTGTTGTTCGGGCGGGGTGATGTCGCTGACCGGAGAGGCCGGGGCGCAACACTATTCGGACGAGGAACTGCGGGTCATCGTCGACGAGGCGCACCGGCGCGGCCTGCGGGTCGCCGCCCACACCCACGGCGCCGAAGCGGTCAAGCACGCGGTCGCCTGCGGCATCGACTGCATCGAGCACGGATTCCTGATGGACGACGAAGCCATCCAGATGCTGGTGGACCACGACCGCTTCCTCGTGACCACCCGGCGGCTGGCGGAGTACATGGATGTGTCGAAAGCCCCGAAAGAACTGCAGGACAAAGCGGCCGAGATGTTCCCGAAGGCGCGCACCTCGATCAAGGCCGCCTACGAAGCAGGGGTGAAGATCGCCGTCGGCACCGATGCCCCGGCGATCCCGCACGGCAAGAACGCCGACGAACTGATCACGCTGGTCGACTGGGGCATGCCGCCCGACGCGGTCCTGCGGGCGGCCACCGTGGTGGCGGCGGACCTGATCAACCGGTCCGGCTCGCTGGGTCGCCTCGCCGAGGGCTACCTGGCCGACATCATCGCGGTGCCCGGCGACCCGCTCGCCGACATCGGCGTTACACGAAATGTTTCCTTTGTAATGAAGGGCGGTAAGGTCTACAAGAATGACCGCGCCAACTGAACCCTCGCGCACCGAGGATCTCGTGGAGATCCAGCAGGTGCTGGCCAAGTACGCCGTGACCATCACCCAGGGCGACCTCGACGGGCTGGTGTCGGTCTTCACCCCCGACGGCACCTACAGCGCCTTCGGATCGACCTACACGCTGGCCCGCTTTCCCGAACTCGTCGCCGCCGCGCCCAAGGGACTGTTCATGACCGGAACCTCGCTGGTGACACTCGACACCGAGGATCGGAACCGGGCCACCGGCACCCAGCCGCTGTGCTTCGTCGAACACAGCACCCACGACATGCGCATCGGCTACTACAACGACACCTACGTCCGCACCGAGGACGGATGGCGACTGCGCACCCGCGCCATGACCTTCATCCGGCGCAACGGCGATCACGACTCCGGGCGGCCCCACGCCATCGGAAGGCCCGAGGCGGGATGACCGACCTCCACGATCCCGCGACGTTCCGGACACGGTTGACGGCGTGGCTGGACGAGAACGACCTGACACCGGCCGACGACCCGTCGCTCGAAGGACACCTGCACCAGTTCGCCCGGGTGCAGCGCGCGCTGTACAACGCCGGCTGGAACCGCTACGGCTGGCCCGAGCATGCCGGCGGCCTCGGCGGCCCCGACATCCTGCGCGCCATTGTGGGCGAAGAGGTGGTCGGTCGTCGGCTGGTCGAACCCGGACCGTACTCGATGCTGGACGTGCTCACGCCGACCATGATCGACTACGCCTCCCCCGCCCTCGCCGCCGAGATGGTGCCCAAACTGCTCAGCGGGGAGGAGATGTGGTGCCAGGGCTTCTCGGAGCCCGGGTCGGGCAGCGACCTCGCGTCCCTGACCACGCGCGCCACTGCGCGCGGGAACGAGTGGATCGTCAACGGCCAGAAGGTCTGGACCAGCTTCGCGCAGTTCTCCCGCCGGTGCGTACTGCTCACCCGCACCGGTGGCCCGGACACCCCGAAGCACGAGGCGATCACGGCGTTCTTCGTCGATCTCGACAGCCCGGGCATCACCGTCCGGCCGCTGCGCACCCAGCACGGCGTCGACGAGTTCTGCGAGGTCTACTTCGACGACGTCGTCGTCGACGGCAGCCGGATGCTCGGCGGGCCCGGCGACGGCTGGCGGCTGGCGATGGATCTGCTTCCCTACGAACGCTCCACCTGCTTCTGGCAGCGGATCGCTTACCTGTATTCGCGATTCGATGCCCTCATCGCCGAGGTGAAGGCGCAGGGCCAGGCCGTCGACTCCGACATGGGCGAGACCTATCTGGCGCTGCACACCCTGCGATGCCGATCCCGGGCCACCCAACATCGGCTCGCCGAAGGCCAGAAGCTCGGCCCGGACACGTCGGTGGACAAGGTGCTGCTGGCCGCCGCCGAACAGCGGCTCTACGACACCGCGCGCGATCTGATGCCCGGCGTCGTCGAACTCGACGACAGCCCATGGCGCACCGAGTACCTGTACTCGCGCGCGGCCACGATCTACGGTGGCACCGCTGAAGTGCAGCGCAACATCATCGCCCGGCGTCTGCTCGATCTCGGGAAGGAGTGACGGTGTCGCAACCGATGGACCGCGAGTCACTCGACATGCTCGAAGCCGCCCTGCGCAAGACCATGCTGTCGGCCTCAGGACCGGAGCTCGACGCTGCGCTGGCCGAACTCGGCTGGGCCGACATGCTCTCCGCCATGCCCGACGTCGCGGTGCCCCTGGTGTTCCGTCTGCTCGGCGAAACCGGCGCGCACGCCTCGGTACTCGTCGACGTCGTACTGCACGCGACGGGCAACACGATCGGCGACACCGTCGAGCTGCCGCTGCCCTACGCCGGCAACGCCTGGGTGGTGTGGGACCGCATCAGCCCGGAGACCGCCGAGCCGACGCTGGGCGGTCTGCCCTTGCGCCGCGAGGAGGAGGGCTACCCGATCCGCCTGGCCGAAGCCCGGGTGGCGGTGGGCTGGTGGCTGGTGGGATCCGCGCGGGCGATGCTGACCCTGGCCCGCCGGCACGCACTGGACCGGGTGCAGTTCGGCACGCCGATCGCCGGCTTCCAAGCGATCCGGCACCGACTGGCCGAGACGCTGGTCGCCATCGAGGGCGCCGAGGCGACGCTGAGCCTGCCCGCGGTGGACAATCCCGATCTGATCGCCCTGCTGGCCAAGGCCGCCGCGGGCAAGGCGGCGCTGACCGCGGCGAAGAACTGCCAGCAGGTGCTGGGCGGGATCGGGTTCACCGCCGAACACGAGCTGCACCGTCACGTCGAGCGGATTCTGGTGCTCGACGGATTGCTGGGCAGCTCACGGGAACTCACCCGGCGGGCCGGCGCAGGCCTGCGGGCCCGCGGCTCCGCGCCGCGTCTGGCCAACCTCTGAGCGCTGCGGCGCCCGCCCGCTAGGTGATGTTGGCCTTCATGTGCTCGAGGTCCACCAGCACCGGCCATCCCCCGACGCTGAGCGCGTTCCCGTGGCCGGTCTGGTGGACGTCGAACACCGACTGGATGGCGGCGTAGAAGCCCTGGACGTCCAGCGTCTGGTTCACCGCGCGCTTGGCCTGCCGCAGTGCGAACGGCGGCATCTTCGCGATCTGCTCGGCCAGCGCCCTGGTCTCGCTGTCGAGCTCGGCCCGAGGTACCACCTTGTTCACCATGCCGGTGGCGAGCACCTCCTCGGCGGTCATCGCGCGGCCGGTGAACAGGATCTCCTTGGCCTTGCGGGGACCCAGTTCCCAGGTGTGCCCGTGGTATTCGACGCCGCCGATTCCCATCAGGACCACCGGATCGGAGAACTGCGCATCGTCGGCGGCGACGATGAGGTCGCAGGGCCAACACAGCAGCAGGCCCCCGGAGATGCAGCGGCCCTGGACCGCGGCGATCGACGGCTTGGGCACGTTGCGCCAGCGCAGCGTGTACTCCAGGTACCTCCGCGCCTCGTGCTCGATGATGAACTCCAGCGTGATCTTGTCGGGCACCGGCCCGCCGCCGCGCAGATCATGCCCGGCGGAGAAGTGTTTACCGTTGGCGCGCAGCACGATCACCGCGACGTCCGCGTCCTGGGCCGCCCGCGTCCATGCCGCATCGAGTTCGTCGAGCAGCTCGGGGTTCTGGGCGTTGGCCGCCTCGGGCCGGTTCAGGGTGATCGTCGCGATCTTGTCGGTCACCTCATAGTCGATGTACACGGCCCGTCCTCGGGTCTCGGGAAGTCCAGTGCAGACGTGGAGTGAAGACTGGGCCTTCTGTTATCACCAAAATGAGAATACTATTCTCGTGATGAGGAAGTTACAATCTCTGACACGTTCGCCGAGAGGGGGTCCTAGACCGCTATGGCAAGGCGTTCTCCGGTACAGTCAGTTCATGTTCTTCCCAGTCGGCCTGCGTCTGAGCCGCCGGTGACCACCGCCAGCGAGGAGCCGGCCTGGAAGCAGCGCGCGGTCGAACGCTCGATCAAGACCGCCAAGTTGCGCGCCGCTCAGCGCGTACAACGGTTCCTCGACGCCGCGCAGGCGATCATCATCGAGAAGGGCAGCACCGACTTCACGGTGCAGGAGGTCGTCGACCGCTCCCGTCAGTCGCTGCGCAGCTTCTACCTCCAGTTCGACGGCAAACACGAACTGCTGCTCGCGCTCTTCGAGGATGCGCTCAGCCGGTCGGCGGAACAGATCCGCGCCGCGACGGCCGGGCAGGAGGATCCCCTCGAGCGACTGAAAGTGGCGATCTCGCTGCTGTTCGAGTCGTCCCGACCCGATCCGTCGGCCAAGCGGCCACTCTTCACCGATTTCGCCCCGCGACTGCTGGTGTCCCATCCGTCCGAGGTCAAGGTCGCCCATGCACCGCTGCTCGCGCTGCTGACCGAGTTGATGGAAGAGGCCGGTGCCGCAGGCCTGCTGCGCGACGGGGTGAACCCGAAGCGCATGGCGGCGATCACCATGCAGACGGTGATGTTCGTCGCGCAGTCCAGCGGCGACGCCGGCGAGGGTGCCGCCCACCCGATCACGGCCGACGAGGTGTGGGACTTCTGCGCCCATGGCTTCGCCGCCGACTAGCTGTGATGTCCAGGGAGGTTGGTCAGTCGGGTGACCGGTGGCTGTCCTCCGATGGCGGAGTGGGCTCGGTGGTGATTGTAGAAGTGCAGCCAACCCGGTAGGGCGGTGTTGCGTTCTTCGGTCGATTGGTAGAGCCGGGCGTAGGCCCAACCGTCGCCCAGGGTGCGGTGGAATCGCTCGATCTTGCCGTTGGTCTGGGGCCGATACGGACGGGTCCGCTTCGGAATTATGTCCAGTTCGGCGCAGGCGTCGCGCCAGGCGTAGGACCGGTAGGCCGATCCGTTGTCGGACAGGACGCGTTCGACGATGACGCCCCGCTCGGCGAACCAGGTCACGGCCCGCCGCAGCACACCGATCGCCGTGACCGCTGTTTCGTCGGTACAGATTTCGGCATAGGCCACGCGGGAGTGATCATCGATCACGGTGTGCAGGAACGCAATTCCTATTCTCGGCCGGTATTGGTGGGCGCGATCACCGCGGTCGCCAGTGCGTCGGGCCGTTTGGCGCGCGTTGCGCTTGCTCTGTTGATGAGTCAGGAACTTATGGCCGCCGCCGTCGGGGATGTTGGCGAACTTGGTGACGTCGACGTGGATCAACGAGCCCGGATGGCCATGCTCATAGCGTCGAATGGGTTCACCGGTGACGCGGTCGATATAGGACAAGCGGTTGATCCGACACCGGGTCAACACCGCATGCACCGTGGAGGCCGGCACTCCGAGTTGACCGGCGATCTGCACCGGCCCCAACCGCTTGCGCCACCGCACGTCGACGATCCGCCGCATGACCTGCTGGCTGGTCTTGGTAGGGGTGAGGTGTGGTCGCGAACTGCGGTCGTCCATCCCGGCGACACCCTCGGCGCGGAACCGGTCGGCCCACTTCTTGGCCGTGCGTGGGGCGACCATGAACATCTTGGCGGCAGCGGCGTAGGTCCAGTTGGACTCGACGACGAGCCGGGCGAGCCTCAATCGAGCGCGCGGGGTCAGAGCAGCATTAGCGTGGGACACGAAGGCCTCCTGGTTGGTGAAGCGGTTCCTAGACAGCTCCACTTCACAACCGGGGGCCTTCCCTGTCACACAGGCTCACCGATAACGGGAGGGACAACCTCCCTGGACATCACAACTAGCCGATCCCCGAGAACCCCGCTCTCCGCTGACGCACACCAATGGGTGTGCGTGACAGAACACGCCTCTCCTGTCACGTGCCCGATGTGGCGCCGGCGCACGCCGAGAAGATGATTCTCATCGCGGAGAGTGTTCTTCGCCCATAGCGAGTCGGTCATTGACACCCCGCCGTCGGCGATGCCAGAGTGTGAGACACATTGCAGCCCGATGTCTTACGCACAGACCTGGCCCGCGAGAGGGACACCGTGACGATCAGCGCCGAGAACCCCGACGTGCACGATGCCGTGACGCCCGGCGAACTCTATTACGACCCGTACAGCGTCGACCTCAACATGAATCCCTACCCGGTGTTCGCGCGCCTGCGCGAAGAGGCTCCGCTGTACCACAACGACAAGCACGACTTCTACGCGCTGAGCCGGTTCGACGACGTCAACAAGGCACTTATCGACCACTCCACGTTCATCTCCGGCCGCGGGGCCCTGCTCGAGATCATCAAGTCCGGCATGGAGATCCCGCCGGGCACCCTGATCTTCGAGGATCCGCCGATCCACAACATCCACCGCAATCTGCTGTCGCGCATGTTCACACCACGCAAGGTGCTTGCCCTCGAACCGCAGATCCGCGAGTTCACCGCGCGCTGCCTCGACCCTCTGGTCGGCTCCGGCCGGTTCGACTTCGTCAACGACCTCGGCGAGCAGATGCCGATGCGCGTCATCGGGATGCTGCTCGGCATCCCCGAGGCCGACCAGCGCCGTGTCACCGATCACGGTGAAGCCACGCTGCAGAGCACCGAGATCGGCGCGTGGGCCACCGGCGAGGTGTTCGCGGAGTTCATCGACTACCGCACCGAGCACCCGTCCGACGACATCATGACCGAACTGCTCAACGTCGAGTTCGCCGACGAGACCGGCACCGTCCGCAGACTGCGGCGCGACGAGCTTCTGATGTATCTGACCGTCATCGCCACTGCGGGCGCCGAAACCACGACCCGGTTGATCGGCTGGGCGGGTAAGACCCTGGCCGACCATCCCGACCAGCGCCGTGAGCTCGCCCAGAACCCGACCCTCATTCCGCAGGCGATCGAGGAGATCCTGCGCTGGGAGCCGCCGGCACTGCAGGTGGCCCGCTACGTCACCCGCGACACCGAGTACTACGGCCGCACCGTGCCCGCGGGCAGCGCGATGCTGCTGCTGATGGGCGCCGCCAATCGGGACCACCGGCGGTTCCCGCCCGACGGCGACGTGTTCGACATCCATCGGGAGGTGCGCTCGCACATGACGTTCGGCGCGGGAACACACTTCTGCATGGGCAACGCGCTCGCCCGCCTCGAGGGCCGGATCGCGCTCGAGGAGATCCTCAAGAGGTTCCCGACCTGGGAGGTCGACTGGTCCCAGGCGGTTCCATCCCAGACCACCGCGGTCCGCGGCTGGGAATCCATGCCCACGTTCGTCTCCTGACCGACTCTCGCTGCAACGACGACACAGAAGGATTGATGACCATGACCGGACGCGTCGAAGGCAAGGTCGCCTTCATCACCGGAGCCGCCCGCGGCCAGGGCCGGGCGCACGCCGTGCGTCTCGCCCAGGAGGGCGCCGACATCATTGCCGTCGACATCTGCCGCCAGATCGACACCGTGCGCATCCCGCTGTCCACCTCGGAAGATCTCGCGGAAACCGCGGACCTGGTCAAGAACGCCGGCGGCCGCGTCCACACCGCGGAAGTCGACGTGCGTGACTTCGCCGCGCTCAAGAGCGCCGTGGACGCCGGTGTCGAGGAGTTCGGCAAGCTCGACATCATCGTCGCCAACGCCGGTATCGGCAACGGCGGACAGCTGCTGCACGAGACCGACGAGCCCGACTGGGACGACATGATCGGCGTCAACCTGTCGGGAGTCTGGAAGACGGTCAAAGCCGGCGTGCCGCACATCCTGGCCGGCGGCAACGGCGGCTCGATCGTGCTGACCAGCTCCGTCGGCGGGCTGAAAGCGTATCCGCACACCGGGCACTACGTCGCCGCGAAACACGGTGTGGTGGGCCTGATGCGGACGTTCGCGGTGGAACTCGGCGCGCAGAACATCCGCGTCAACTCGGTGCATCCCACCAACGTCAACACCCCGCTGTTCATGAACGAGCCGACGATGAAACTGTTCCGGCCCGACCTGGAGAACCCGGGACCGGAGGACATGAAGGTCATCGGCCAGCTGATGCACACGCTGCCCATCGGCTGGGTCGAACCGGAGGACATCGCCAACGCCGTGCTGTTCCTGGCCTCCGACGAGGCGCGGTTCATCACCGGCGTCACCCTTCCCGTCGACGGGGGCAGCTGCCTGAAGTGACCACCGCCGCGGATCGGGACGACACGGCGATCCCGCAGGGGTGGGACGAGATCACCCCCGCATGGATGACAGCCGCTCTGGCACAGCACTTCCCGGGTGCCACGGTCGACGATGTCCGCGTCGTGCTGTGCGACGACGGCACCAACCGCAGAGCCCGACTGGCGTTGACCTACTCGGCGGGCGACGGTCCGGCAACGGTGTTCGCCAAGGCCGTGGATCCGGAGCACGCCGATCTGGTCGCGCTGACCAGCGGGCTCTACCACGAGCCGAGGCTGTTCTCGTCGAAGGTGCCGCTGCCCCTCGACCATCCCGTGGTGTACACCGCGGTGATCGACGAAGACCGTCGCGACTTCCTGATGATCATGGAGGACGTGGTGGCGCGCGGGGCCGATCCGCGCGACGCCACCCGTCCGATGACCGTCGAGCAGGCCGCCTCCGGCGTGCGGGGGCTGGCCCGTCTGCACAGCTCCTGCTGGGGCGAGCGACTGACGTCCCGGCCCGAATTGGACTGGGTCGAGCCGTTCGTCGCCTTCGCCGGTCTCGAGTTCGCCCCGTTGCACATCGCGCACGAACGATTGGGCGATACGGTGCCGGCCGAGATCGTCGAACTGTCGGGAACCGAACTGTTCACCGACATCTGGGCACGCTATATCGGCTCGCTGACCGACGCGGGTCCGACGTCGGCTCCCACGCTGCTGCACGGTGATCCGCACATCGGCAACACCTACGTCCTGCCCGACGACACGGTGGGATTCCTCGACTGGCAGATGGTGCGTCGCGGCAACTACTCGCTGGACCTGGGCTACTTCCTGCAGGGTGCGCTGACCGTCGCCGACCGGCGCGACTCCGAACGCGCACTGCTCGGCGAGTACCGCGACGCGCTGCGGCTGCCGGCCGCAGAACTGCCCAGCGAGCAGGACATCTGGCTGCGGTACCGGGCCTCGGTGGCGCACGGTCTGGCGATCTGGATGGCCACGCTGTCGGGCGGCGACGCGTGGCAGCGCGCGGACATCTGCCTGGCCTTCTCGCAGCGCTACGGCGCGGCCTTCGTCGACCTGGACACCCGCGCCGCACTCGACACGATCTGCGGTTGAACCGATCGGCGAAACGGCCTTGATCATGACGTCCGCGTGGTTGCATGGCTCCCATGAGGCGCCTCAACGGCATGGATGCCATGTTGTTGTACAGCGAGACACCGAATCTGCACACGCACACGCTGAAGGTGGCGGTCATCGACGCCGCCGGCTACGACGGCGAGTACGGATTCGAGGCGTTCCGCCGCACGGTCGCCCGGCGACTCCACCTCCTCGAACCGTTGCGCTACCGCCTCGTCGACATCCCCTGGCGGCTGCACCACCCCATGTGGCTGCAGGACTGCCCGGTGGACCTCGACTACCACCTGCGCCGCGTGCGGGTACCAGCGCCCGGCGGCAGACGCGAACTCGACAAGGTCATCGGCGAGATCGCCAGCACACCGCTGGACCGCAGTCGGCCCCTGTGGGAGTTCCACTTCGCCGAGGGAATGGCCGCGGACCGCTTCGCGCTGATCGGAAAGGTGCACCACACGCTCGCCGACGGCGTCGCCTCGGCGAATCTGCTTGCGCGCCTAATGGACCTGGCCGGGCCAGGGCAGAACGAGCGGGAGGAGCCGCCGCAGAGCTGTGAAGCGCCGTCGGCGGGGCAACTGCTGCGGGAAGCGCAGATCGATCACTTCCGCAACATGGTGCGGCTGCCGGGTTTGATCGCCGACGCCACCCGGGGCGTCACACGGCTGAGGAAGCGGACCAGGGACCGCCGCGACCACCCCGACCTGGCGAAGCCCTTCGACGCACCGCCGACCTTCCTCAATCACGTGGTGTCGCCGGTGCGCACGTTCGCGACCGCCACCGTGTCCCTCGCCGCGGTCAAGGAGACGGCCAAGACCCTGTCGGTGACCTTCAACGACGTCGTGCTCTGCGTCGCGGCGGGTGGTCTGCGGGAACTGTTGCTGCGCTACGACGGAAGCGCGGACCGTCCGATCATGGCGACCGTGCCGGTCGCCACCGACAAATCCAGCGACAGGATCACCGGCAACGAGATCGGCGGCATGATGGTGTCACTGCCGGTGCATGTCGAGGACCCGTTGCGACGCGTCGAGCTGACCGCCCTGGCGAGCACGCGCGCCAAAGAGGTGAACGACCTGCTGGGTCCCACACTGCAGGGCCGGATGCTCGAATACCTGCCGCCGCCTCTGGCGCCGGCGCTGTTTCGCGCGCAGGCCACGCGCGCCGATCGCAATCGTCTGATGAACGTCGCGATCTCGAACGTCGCCGGCCCGCGTCAACGCGGTCACATCGGCGGCGCACCGGTCAGCGAGATCTACTCCGTCGGTGTGCTCTCGGCCGGCAGCGCCTTCAACATGACCGTGTGGAGCTATGTCGACCAACTCGACATCGCGGTGCTCTCCGATGACGCGACATTCGCCGATCCGCACGAAGCGACCGATGCGATGGTGGATGCCTTCGACGGCCTGCGCCGGGCCTGCGGCCTGCCGCCGGCGGCCCCGGTCGCCACGGCGATGGCGCCGGCGCCGGCGCTGGGCTGAGAGGTGTTGCGTCAGCCGAGGATCGGGAAGCGTCGTTCGCGCGCCAGCTCGTCGAGCGCCGCCTGCATCACCGCGCGGACATGCAGATCCACCTCGTCGACGTCGGGATCGTCCCCGAACTCTGCGGCGATGTCGATCGGCGCCAGCACGCGGGTGACGATCTTGGACGGCAGGGGGATGTTGGGCGGGAAGAGCACCGACAGCCCGAACGGGAATCCGATGCTCACCGGCAGGATCTCCATCCGCGCGCGGGTCAGCCCGATCCGGCGGGCGATGGCGTCGCCGCGGGCCAGGAACATCTGCGTCTCCTGCGCACCGATCGAGACCACCGGCACGATCGGCACCCCGGTGGCGAGGGCGGTGCGCACATAGCCGGTGCGGCCGGCGAAGTCGATCACGTTCGCGGTCAGCGTCGGACGGTAGGAGTCGTAGTCCCCGCCGGGGAAGACGAGCACGACCGCGCCCGAACGTAGTGCCGTGGCGGCGTTCTCGCGGCTCGCTTCGATGACGCCGGCACGCCGCAGGATGTCGCCGAGAGGACCGAGGAACACCCCGTAATGGGCCAGCGTGTACAGCGGGCGATCGAAGCCGAAGCGGCGGTAGAACTCCGGCGCGAACACCAGGACGTCAGGAGTGAGCATGCCGCCGGAATGATTCGAGACCACGAGTGCGCCCCCGGTGGCGGGCATCGACTCGAGCCCGCGCACCTCGGCGCGGAAGTATCGTTTGATCAGCGGGCCCACCCGCGCGGCGATCTGCCGGGCGAGCGCCGGGTCCCACTTGGCCGTCTCGGCCCGCTCCTCGGGCATCGTGGTGGAGATGGTACTCTCGTTTTCGGAGAATGTCATATTCGCAGGTGGGAGGATTTTCATGCCGGGAACGGTGCTCGTCACCGGAGGGTTCGGCCTCGTCGGCTCCGCCACGGTACGACGCCTGGCCGAGCTCGGTCGGCAGGTCGTCATCGCCGATCTCGACACGCCCGCCAACCGGACGGCCGCAGAGAACCTCCCCGCAGGTGTCACGGTGCAGTGGGCGGACCTGACCGATGCGGAGCAGACCGGGCGTCTGGTGGCCGGGGTGGCGCCGGAGGTGATCGTCCACCTCGCCGCGATCATCCCGCCGACGATCTACAAGAACCGTGCGCTGGCGCGGCGCGTCAACGTCGATGCCACGGCCACGCTGGTCCGGATCGCCGAAAAACAGCCCACCCCCCCGCGATTCGTCCAGGCGTCGAGCAACGCGGTGTACGGCGCACGCAACCCCCACCGCGCCACGGGCCCGGTCACCGCGGACATGCCGATGAAGCACTCCGACCTCTACAGCGCCCACAAGGCCGAGGCCGAGGCGATCGTCCGCGCGTCCTCCCTGAAGTGGGTGGTGTTGCGATTGGGCGGCGTGCTCAGCGTCGACCCCAAGGCCATTCCGTTTTCGATGGACGCGCTGTACTTCGAGAGCACGCTGCCCACCGACGGCAGGCTGCACACCGTCGACGTCCGCGACGTCGCGTGGGCGTTCGCCGCGGCGACCACCGCGGACGTGGTCGGTGAGATCCTGTTGATCGCCGGGGACGATTCCCACCGCGTGCTGCAGGGCCAGGTCGGGCCGGCGCTGGCCGCCGCCCGCGGACTGAAGAACGGGCTGCCGACCGGACGCAAGGGCGATCCGAACAGTGACGAGGACTGGTTCGTCACCGATTGGATGGACACCACCCGAGCGCAGGAAGCCCTGGCCTTCCAACACTATTCGTGGCAGGACATGCTCGACGAGGCGGCGCGGCGGGCCGGACCGGCCCGGTATGTGCTGCCCCTGGCCGCACCACTGGTCAACGCCCTCCTGACCCGCCGCGGCGCCTACTGGAAGCAGCCCGGTCAGTACGCCGATCCCTGGGGCGCCATCCGACGCACGCTGGGAGATCCGTCGCCGGACTCCTAGCGCGTCAGGACGGTCCCAGCGTGGCCTCTCCGGTGTGCGGATGGAAGTACCAGCCGCCCGCGGCGTCGGTGCCGCCGTCGACGTGCAGGGTCTGCCCGGTGATGTACGCCGCCATGTCGGAGGCGAGAAAGACCGCGGCCGAGGCCATCTCGTCGACAGTACCGGGGCGGCGCAACGGGATGCCTGCGCCGATGTCCTCGGACAGATTTGCCGACGCGATGCCGGCCAGACCTTCGGTCAGCGTGAGGTCGGGCGCCAGCGCGTTGACCCGGATCCCGTGGGGAGCCAATTCGAACGACGCGGTTTTGGTGTAGTTGATGACGCCGGCCTTGGCAGCGGCGTACGCGGCGTAGCCGGGTGCGGCGCGCACGCCCTCGATCGACGTGATGTTGACGACGCTACCCGGCTTGCCCGCGGCCACCAGACGGCGCGCGATCCGCTGTGTGCAGAGCAGAACGTGGCGAAGATTGCTGCGATACAGGGCATCCCAGCCGTTCTCGGAGGTCTCCAGCAGCGCTGACCGGAACGTGCCGCCGGCGTTGTTGATCAGCACCGAGACGGTTCCGCGCTCGGCCTCGGTGCGCGCGAGCGCGGCGTCGACGGCCTCGGCGTCGCGGACATCGACGACGATCCCGAGCCCGCCGACCTCGTCGGCCGCGGCCGCACAGGTGTCGGGATCACGCTCCCAGACCACCACCGAGGCGCCGAAAGCGGCCAGCCCGCGCGCGATTCCGCGCCCGATACCGGCGCCGCCGCCGGTGACGACGGCCACCCGGCCGGTGAGCAGGATGTCCGACGGTGCGATCATCGCCCACCTCGTCTCTTCACTGACGGCGCAACGGCCACGGCGGTCGCCTTCTCGTCGGCCTCGTACCCCCTGGTCAACCAGTACACCGTCCGATCCAGAGTCGGAAGGATGTCGGTGATCGCGATCTCCCCCGTCGCGAAGCGCCCCAGCAACCCGTACACGACGCTGGAGACGATGGCGTCGAAATCGCGGATGAACTCGTCGTCGACACCGGAGAGCAACTCCAGGCCGGCCGGCCCGACGATGCCCAGCCCGCGGTCGAGCAGGCGCTTCCCGCCGGGCGAAGACCGCACGCGATAGAAGGCGGTGAGCATGCGGGGGTGACGCTCCCACGGTTCGAAGATGCGCCGGAACAGCTGCATCAGCGCGGCGTAGAGCGATTCCCCGGGAGCTCTGGCGTGCGGAACCACACCGGCGTAGCGGTTCTCGACCATCCAGGCTTCCAGCGCCGCGAAGATCAGTTCGTCGCGGGTGGGGTAGCGCTTGTAGATGGTCGCCAACGATGTGCGCGCACGCCGCGCGACGGCGCGCAGTTGCACCGCGTCATAGCCGTCCGACTCGAGGATGTCGACGACCGTGGCCAGCAGGCGCTCGTCGCCGTCGTCGCCGTGCGTTGATCTCGTCATCGGGGAGCACCCTTGCCGTCGTGGAGTAACTTCGTTACCGTACGCGGTGTAACACGGTTACTCAGTTTGCGCCATGACAGTGGCGTCTCACGATCGGACGGTCGCATGGGTTCTCTGGACGGCAAGGTCGCCTTCATCACCGGGGTGGCGCGCGGGCAGGGGCGAAGCCACGCCCTCCGACTGGCCGCCGACGGCGCGAGCATCATCGGTGTGGACATCTGCGCCGACATCGCGTCGAACGGCTACCCGATGGCCGATCGTGACGCACTCGCCGAGACCGTGTCCCTGGTCGAATCGCGCGGCGGCCGCATCGTCGCGTCGGTCGCCGACGTCCGCGACTTCCACGCGCTCGACGACGCTCTGACAGCGGGCGTAAAGCGGTTCGGTCGGCTCGACATCGTCTGCGCCAACGCCGGTATCGCCTCGATGGCGTTCCGCGAGTTGACGGTCGACGAAGAACTGCAGATGTGGACCGATGTCCTCGACGTCAACCTGGTCGGTTCCTTCCACACGGCCAAGGCGGCCATCCCGCACCTGATCGCCGGCGGCCGCGGTGGTTCGATCGTCTTCACCAGCTCGACCGCCGGTCTGCGTGGTTTCGGTGGGCTGCAGGGCGGTGGCCTCGGATACGCAGCATCCAAGCACGGGATCGTCGGGCTGATGCGCACGCTGGCCAACGCACTGGCGCCGCACAGTATCCGGGTCAACACGGTCCATCCCACGGCGGTGAACACGATGATGGCGGTCAACCCCGCGATGACGGCCTTCCTCGAGAACTATCCCGACGGAGGACCGCATCTGCAGAATCCGATGCCCGTGGCATTGCTCGAACCCGAGGACATCAGCGCCGCGATCGCCTACCTGGTCTCCGACGCGGCCCAGTACGTCACCGGGGTCACGTTCCCGGTCGACGCCGGCTTCTGCAACAAGCTGTGAGCGCAGACTACGGGCGCGTCGCCGGGAAAAGGGTTCTCGTCACCGGCGCGGCACGCGGCATGGGCCGCAGCCACGCAGTCCGGCTGGCCGAGGAGGGCGCCGATCTCATCTTGGTCGACATCTGCGCGTCACTGCCCGCGGTCGAGTATCCGCTCGCCACCGCCGAGGACCTCGACCAGACGGCGCAGCTGGTCGAAGCCACCGGCCAGCGCGCGGTCACGGCGGTCGCCGACGTGCAGGACGGCGAAATGCTCACTGCGGCCGTCGATGCCGGGGTGGCCGAGCTCGGCGGCCTGGACGCCGCGATCGCCAACGCCGGCGTGCTGACCGCCGGGACCTGGGACACCACGAGTTCCGAACAGTGGCGCACCGTCGTCGACGTGAACCTGATCGGGACGTGGAACACCTGCCGTGCCGCACTGCCGCACCTCGTCGACCGCGGGGGCAGCATCGTCAACATCAGCTCGGCGGCCGGGATCAAGGGATCGCCGCTGCACCTGCCGTACACCGCCTCCAAGCACGGTGTGGTGGGTTTGAGCCGTGCTCTGGCCAACGAACTGGCCGCGACGAACGTTCGAGTGAACACCGTCCATCCGACTGGCGTAGAGACGGGCATGCAGCCCGCCTCGCTGCACGGGCTGCTCCGCGAGAAGCGGCCTGATCTGGCCCCGCTCTTCGCCAATGCCATGCCGATCGTGATGGCCGAGGCGATCGACATCAGCAACGCGGTTCTCTTCCTGGTCTCCGACGAGTCCCGATACGTCACCGGGCTGGAGTTCAAGGTCGATGCAGGCGTCACCCTGCGGTGAGCACGAACGGGACATGACCATGACCGCATCAGCAGGGCGGGGCAGGGACGCCTTCGCCGAAATCATGACGATGCCCGCCCCGTCGTCGAACACACCCGCGGCGGACCACCTGCTCGATTTCGTCTTCGCCGACGTCTGGCAGCGTCCCCACCTCTCCCGGCGGGACCGGCGATTCGTCACGCTGGCGTGCGTCGCCGACGCCGACGCCGAGCAACCGTTACGCGATCACGTCTACGGAGCGCTGAACAGCGGTGACCTCACCATCGTCGAAATACAGGAAAGCGTTCTGCATTTCGCGGTCTATGCGGGCTGGCCCAAAGCGTCGCGATTCAACATGGTGGTCGACGAGCAATGGCACCGCATCCATACCGAGCGCGGTCTGCCCGTGCCGGCTCCCGAACCACTGCTGCCCCTGAGCACCCCCAGCGATCCGGAGCAGCGGTTGACGACCGGCGAGCAGTCGTTCCGCGACATCAACTGTCTGCCCTACGCTCCCCTGCGCGACAACCCTTATCAGGGCGCGGGGATCCTGAACTTCGTGTTCGGGGAGATGTGGTTGCGCCCGGGGCTAGGCATGCGCGAACGGCGACTCATCACCGTCGCATGCGTCGCTTTCCAGGACGCGCCGCTGCCCATCCTCAGCCACGTCTATGCCGCGCTGAGGAGCCGGGACCTCTCATTCGACGAGATGGACGAGCTGACATTGCATTTCGCGGCGCACTACGGGTGGCCCAAGGCGTCGCATCTGCAAGGCGTGGTGGCCGAGCAGAAACAGCGGGTCAGCGCCGAGTGGGCCGGCGAAGCAGGTTCCGGCTCGTGACGGTCATCGGGCAATCGTCGTGCCGATGATCCCGTCCGCTTCCAGCCGGCTGATCTCCTCGTCGTCGAGCCCCAGTTCGCGCAGCACCTCGGCGTTGTGTTCACCGAGCAGTGGCGCCGACGCCGTGTGCACGCGCTGCGGACCCCGGCTCGAGCGGAACGGCAGCGTGCTGTGCGGTGTCGGTGGGTTGACCGGATGATCGACCGGCTCGAAGAACCCGCGGGCTGACAGCTGCGGCAACTCCGTCTGGCGGTGGGGCTGCATGACCTTGGCGACCGGAACGCCATGGGCCCACAACATGTCCACGATCTCGTTCGCCGTGCGCTCGCCGCACCATCGAGCCAGGTGGTCATCGAGCAGGTCGTGCCGGGCACGCCGGCCAGACGCCGTCGTCAGCCCGTCGGATGTGGTCCACGGCGGATGTCCCAGCGCCTCGCACAGTCCCGCCCACTGGGCGTCGGTCTCCACCGCCAGCGCCACCCAGCTGTCGAGGCGGCCGAACTCGTCGGTCTCGTTTGTGCGGTAGAGGTTCTGCGGCGCCGCGGTGGGACCGCGATTCCCGCTGCGCTGCAGCAGCGCACCGTAGGCCGAGTACTCGATCACCTGCTCGGCGGCGATGCTCAGCGCCGCGTCCACCATCGCCGCCTCGACCAGCGAACCCTCGCCGGTCTTGCGCCGATGCTCGAGAGCCAGCAGGATCGCGTTGAGCGCGTGGATCCCGGCGTTGGGGTCGCCGACCGAGTAGGGCTCGAACGGATTGAGGTCGGGATAGCCGGTGAGCCAGCTGATTCCGGCCGCCGCCTCGATCACGTACGCGAAGGCCGGGTTGTCCCGCCACGGACCGTCGAGGCCGAAGCCGGGCATGCGGGCCATCACGATGTCCGGCGTGATCGCCTTCACCGCGTCGTACGTCAGGCCCATGCTCTCGAGCACCCGCGGGGTGAAGTTCTCGACCACGACGTCGGCGGTCGCGATCAGTCGGCCGAGCAGCTCGCGTCCGGTCGGGTGCTGCAGGTTCAGCGTCACCCCGTGCTTGTTCGTGTTCAGCCCCGAGAAGATCGGGGAGCGTTCCCACCACAGCTGCTCGGTGGCGGGGATGCCGGCGATCAACCGGGTGCCGTCGGGGTGGCGGGTCGATTCCACATGGATGACGTCCGCGCCGAGCATCGCCATCAGATGGGTGCAGCTCGGCCCGGCCCAGAACGTCGTCATGTCGACCACGCGCAGCCCCGCCAACGGCAACCCGTCCCGCCGCGGAAGCGCATTCCGGGCTGTGGAAGCGCCGCGATCGCGACCAGGAACACTATTCCGCGGGCGGTAGAGGTCGGTGTGTTCGCCGAGGCGCGGGGCCGGCTCCGGGGGGCGGAGCGCGGCGGGAGCCATGCGGTAGGGGTGGCCGGGCTGGGTGAAACCGTCGCGCGGATTGACGATGAACGATCCGCGTTCGACGTAGTGGTCGAGACGTTCGACGTTGGCGCCGTGGGCGACGGGCGCGTTGGGGATCCGGAACGCGGTCGCGAGGTCGCGGATCTCGTCGACGGTCTGATCGGCCACCCACGCGTACAGCTCGTCGGCGTGCTCGGTGGCCTGCTGGGTGATGGTCAGCGGCGAGTCCTCGTCGATCCACTCGACGTGCCCCGTCATCGCGCACAGGTCGAACCACTGCTGAGCAGTTCCGCATCCGATGTCGACGAGCCCGTCCTTGGCGCGCGCGATCCCGGGCACCGTCAGCCGACGCGCGTCGCGCCACGGCCTGCCGAGCATCTCGAAGTAGGTGACCGGATAGTAGGTGAGGCCGAGGATCGACGTCTCGAGCATCGACAGGTCGATCAACTCGGCGCCGCCTCGTAGGCGTGACGCCAGCGTGGCAGCGCTGGCGTAGGCGCCGGCGAGGTACTCCCCCACCTGCCCGCCGACGTACACGGGCGCCCGGTCGGGTGCACCGCGGCCGAGGCCGACGATGCCCCCCGACCATGCCTGAAGCGTGAACTCGGTCGCGGGCCGCTCACTCCAGGGACCGGTCAGCCCGAAAGGGGTGATCGCGGTGACCGTCAGGTGCGGATGCCTGCGATGGATCTCGTCGGGCGCGAACTGCGGTGCGGCGGCAATGCCGGGACCGCGCGACCACAGCACCGCGTCCGCATCGGCGAGCAGTGCATCGACGAATTCGGTGTCGCCGTCGGGGTCGGCCACCACACTGCGCTTGGAGCAGGCGAGATAGGAGAACAGGGCGCCGTCGGTGCCCTCGATGACGTCGGCCCCCGATGCAGACCATGCCCGCAGCGGATCACCCTGCGGTGGTTCGACTTTGACGACCTCCGCACCGCCGTCGGCAAGCAGCTTCGTGCAGTACGCGCCGGCGATCCCCGTGGACAGGTCCACGATGGCGTACCCGGACAGGGGATGCTCAGGCATCGCCGTCCCGCACGCGGTGGGACTTGCCGAGCCGGAACTCCGGGGGGAAGCGGAGATCGTTGTCGTTGACGGCGTCGCCGAGTCCCCGATCGATCGCCTCGTTCATGTCGAAGTCGTCGCCGTCGTTGACGGCGCCGCCGCCCATGGATTCGAAGAACGCCGCCAGCAGGCTGCCCATGTACTCGCCCTGCTGCTGCTTGAAGATCTCGAAGAACATCTTCTGCTGGAACACCGTGTCGACGGGACGGTTGCGCGCGCACGCCCGCGCGTACGTGTCGACCTCGGCCTCGAGCCGCTCGCGGGGAACCACCTTGTTCAAGAAGTTGCAGGCGTCCATCTCCGCCGCGGTGAACGGGCGGCCGGTGAACACCATCTCCTGGAACTTACGCAGCCCCATCATCTGCACCCAGGTCCACATCCGCGGGCCCCACCCGTAGTAGCGGAACGACGGATGGCCGAACAGCGCGTCGTCGGCGGAGATCACGAGATCGGCGTCGGCGCATTGATAGAAGTGCCAGCCGTAGCAGTACCCCTTGGCCTCCACGATGCTGATCTTCTTCAGCTCCTGCAGCGGACGGTTGCCTGCCGCCACGTTGGCGTACCACGCGCTGATCGTCGCGCCGTTGCGGAACGTGCCGACCGGCGGATAGGTGACGTCGCCGACGCCGTCGTCCTCGAGCCGCAACTCGGCCAGCCGCGCCGCGGGGTCGTCTCGGCCGGCCATGAACTCCGGGAGATCCGCCCCGCTGCCGAGATCGTCCCCGACACCGCGGATCACGACCACCTTGACGTCGTCGTCGACCGTCGCTGCCCGCAGCAGATCCGCGTACCGCAGCCGCGCCGCCGAGGTGGGCGCGTTGAGGCGGTCGGGCCGGTTGAACGTGATCGTGGCGATCTTGGTCGACCGGTCCTTCTCGTAGAGGATGATCTCCTCGGGCGACGGTCGACCGGTCACTGAGCACGTTCGCTGAAAGTCGCTGCCTTCGAGAGTATCTCGGGGCCGTCGGCCCTGATCAACACAGCATCGCGGGTGAACACCGCGCCCACACCCTGTTCCCACACGTAGGCGGTGACCGCGAGCACCATGCCCACCTCCAAGGTGTCGGTCTCCGCGGTTTCCCGCAGGCTCGGTGTGACGACCGGTGGATCGAAACCCAAACCGAGGCCGTGTGCGACCGGCATCGCCGGCAGATTCTCGCCGGCCTGCCGGTAGGCGTCCAACAGCATGCTCGTGGGCATGCCGGGGCGGCAGGCTCCGATCAGGCGGTCCCACAAATCGTCTCGGCGCCGGTACAGCGCACGGACGGCATCAGTCGGGTCACCCACACAGAGCGTGCGGGCGACTTCGCCGACATATCCGTCGGCCAGTACCCCGGCCGACACCGCCACCAGATCACCCTCCCGGACCACCCCGTCGCCGTCGGCGCGGCGCCACGGATGGTGTTTCGACGTCACCCAGGCGGCGTCCTGGGTCGCCGGGGTGCTCACCCCGCCGGCGGCCTCGGCCTCCAGCACCGCACCGGCAAGTGCCTTCTCGGTGACTCCCGGGCCGAGCGCCGCCACACCGGCCGCCAGCCCCTCCTCGGCGACCGCAAGCGCACGACACAACGCCTGCACCTCCTCGGGAGTCTTGATCCGGCGGGCCGCCTGCATCGCCTGCTCGGCGTCGATCAACTCCGCGTTCGGGAAGGCCATCGGCAGCAATGTGGCGAAAGTCGGCGTCAACGCGTCCGTTCCGACCCGGCGGGCGCTGTCACTGCCTGCGATGCCCTGGAGGACACCGACCAGCGTCATCGGGTTCCACGCGAATCCGTAAAGATTCTCGTGCGGAATCTCGTCGGGAATGCCCTCGTCCCACGTGCTGTTGAGGTGGATTTCGCCGGTGGCACGAACGAATTCGCAGATCGGGCCGAACGGGCGGGTGCCGACCACCCACAGCTGTGGGGCGCCGGAGATGTAGCGGACGTTGGCCTGACGACCGAGCACCAGCACGTCGAGGTCGTGGGCCTCCATCTGCGTGAGGGCGCGCTGTCGGCGGCCGAACCGGAGCGCCCGGCCGTCGGCTTCGATCTCAGTTCCCACCGGACACCTCATAGGGGTCGTAGGGATACGCGGTCAGCGGCATCCAGCCGCCCTCGGTGACCACCACGATCTCCTCACCGCGGTAGCCGCCGGTGCCGTCCTCCCACACCACCGGTTCGAACACCAGCAACATCCCGGCCGGGAAGACGAAGTTGTCATCCCAGTCCTGCCCGAGATCCGTTCCGATCATGGGCATTTCGGCCGCGCTCGTACCGATACCGTGGCCCAGGTAGAAATGCGGCAACCACGGCTTCTCTCCGCCGGCGGCCGCGATCGCCGCGCGGCCGAGATCACCACAGGTGGCCCCGGCTCGTGTCACCGCGAGCACCCCGTCGACGATCCGGCTCCACGCGTCGAACTGCCGTTGTTGAGCCGGCGTCGGGTCCTGACCGACGATCCACGTGCGCCCGTGGTCGGAGCAGTAGCCGTGGTAGGCGATGGACACGTCGGTCCACAGCACGTCACCCTGTGCCAGCTCACGCTCGGTGGTCAGCAGCGGCAACGCGAGATCACCGGTGGTGGTCCAGGTCCCGGCGGCCTTCGACGTGGGCATGACCTGCCAGACCGAGTCGAACATGTTGGTGGTGGCGCCGAGTTCGAAGGTGCGACGCACGAATTCGGCGGACAGGTCGATCTGACGTGCGCCGGGCGCGAGCGACTTCTGGAGCTCGGCGACGGCGTGTTCGGTGATCTGACAGGCGCGCCGGACACAGGCGATCTGGTCGATCGTCTTGACCAGCTTCGCCGCACCGATCACCGGGGCGGCGTCGACCGGTGCGCTCGGGAACAGCGCGGTGCCGGCCCGCCGCATCGCCCCGGTGAGCTCGTCGGTCGCGACCGTGGCACCCGCCGGGATCAGCGCCGTCAGAGCGGTGCCGAATGCGGCGACGCCTTCGTCGAACTCGAGATAGACCGGTCCGTGAACGTGATCATCGGGCAGGTCCGAGTCCATCACCGCGCCCTCACGGAAGGGCAGGAACAGATGCGGGTGCTCATCGCCGGCCAGCACGACCGCGACCGGCCGCTCGACATGTGACAACCCCGCGTCTGCCAGCGGCCAGCTGATCCCGGTGGCATAGATGACGTTGCCGTTGCCCAGCAGCACCAGGGCATCCACGCCCTGGTCGGTCATCGCGGCCTGCAGACGGGCACCGACCTCTCGGCGCATCCGGGCGAAGTCCGGCTCGGCGGGGATGTCCAACCACGTGTACCCGGTCCGGGCGATCTGAGTGACGCCGGAATGAGTAGACGTGGTCATCAGATACCCAGATACTTCTGCACGTTCGAGCTGACGATCTTCACCGCGGCCTCCGCGCCGACGGCGTCCACCACGGACGCCAGCGATTTCTCCGAGTAGCCGAACGTGCTCTCGTTGTGGGGGTAGTCCGACGACCACATCACGTTGTCGACGCCGATGCGGTCGATCAGCGCCAGCCCGAGGGGGTCCACCATGAACGATGCGCTCATGTGATCGGCCCAGTAGTGCCTGACCGGGTGCTGCAATTCGTGATTGAACATGTGCCGGTAGGAGGCCAGCATGTGCTCGGCGTCCTGCAGGGCGGTCGGCACCCAGGCGATGCCGCCTTCGAACCAGCCGATCTTCAGGGCGGGATGGCGGTCGAGGATCCCGGAGAACACGTACTTGGCGAACTGCTCGCGGAACGAGTCGACGTTGACCATCATGCCGACCACGACGCTGTTGTTCTGGCACGGTGTCTTGGGCGGCGTCTCGCCGATGTGATGGCTCACCGGCAGTCCGGCCGCCTCGATCTCGTCCCACACGGCGTCCATGCCGGTGCTGCCGTAGTCGTAGATGTTGCCGTCGTCGTCCTTGCCGGGGTTCAGCGGCAGCAGAAACGTCTTCAGCCCCAGCGCCTTCAGCTCCTCCAGCGTGCTGCGGGTGCCCTTGGGGTCCCACCAGTTGATCAGGCCGACACCGTAGAAATGCCCGTTCGATTGCTCCTGCAGATCGGCGATGTGCTCGTTGTAGATCCGGAAGACGCGCTCGCGCAGAGCTTTGTCCGGGTAGTGGAACAGTGCCAGCACGGCGTTGGGGAACGCCAGTTCCTTGTCGATGCCGTCTTCCTTGAGCTGCCGGATGCGTGCGGCGATGTTGTTCGACGCGGCGCCGGCGAGATCGTCGTACTGCATCAGGACGCGGCCGAAGTCGCCCCCGGTCCAGGCCTTGCCCTTCATGCCGACCATGTAGGCGCCGTCCTCGTACCAGATCCGAGGCGCGGCGCCCTTGAGTTCCTCGGGGAAGCGCTCGTAGAAGATGTCGTCGGCAACCGAGATGTGGTTGTCCGCCGAGAAGATCACCGTGTCTTTGGGAAGGCCGGCCAAGCCGTCCCCCGGGAAATGGCCGTGCCGGTTCTTGGGGGCACCGAAGCCTTCGGCCGGGTAGAGCGTGGCTACTGGTGTGGACATCGTGGGGACTCCAATCGGGCTGTGGGGCTGGGGTGACTACCAGGTCACCGGTAGTTCGTAGACGCCGTAGGCGAGGCGGTCGTGCTTGAACGGCACGTCGTCGAACGGAATGGCGAGCGTCAAGGTCGGGATGCGGCGCAGCAGGGTGGTGAACACGATCTGCAGTTCCGCGCGGGCGAGCTGTTGCCCGACGCACTGATGCCTGCCGTAGCCGAAACCGAGCTGTTGACCGGCGTCCCGGCCGAAGTCGAGCTTCTCGGGCTCGGGGAAGGCGGCGGCGTCCCAGTTGGCCGGCGCGAGGTCGATGATGATGCCCTCCCCCGCCCTGATCGTCTGGCCGGCGATCTCGATGTCCTCGATCGCCACCCGCCGCTGGCCGTTCTGGATGATCGACAGGTAGCGCATCAGCTCTTCGACCGCGTTCGCGATGAACGCAGGATCGTCCGAATCACGCAGCTGCGCTGCCTGTTCCGGGTTCTCCAGCAGCGCGAGGATGCCGATGCCGATCATGTTCGCCGTGGTCTCGTGGCCCGCGATCAGCAACCCGGTGCCCAATTGCGCGGCCTCTTTGACGCTGATCTCGCCTGCGGTGACGCGCTCGGCGAGATCGGACACGGCGTCCTCGGCGGGATGGGCCTGCTTCTCCTCCACCAGGTTGATCAGGTACTGGTGCAGACTCATCGCGCCCTTCTGCATGGCGTCGGCCGCCGCGTAGCGCGCGAGCCCGGCGTTGGCATGCTCCTGGAAGAACTCGTGATCGGCGTAGGGCACCCCGAGCATGTCGCTGATCACCCGGGTGGGGACGGGCAGCGCCAGGTCGGCGACCATGTCGGCGGGCTGCGGTCCTGCCAGGATCGCGTCGATGCACTCGTCGGTGACCTGCTGGATCACCGGGCGCAGCGCTTCGACGCGCCGAAAGGTGAACGGTTTGGACAGCATTCGTCGAAATCGGGTGTGTTCCTCGGCATCGGAGGTGAACACCGACCGGGGCCGCTTGTCGACGGTCGCGAGCATGTGCTCGTTCCAGTGCGGGAAGCCGTCCCGCCGGTCGTCGACGCTGACCCGGGAGTCGGCGAACAGCGCCCTGGCGACCTCGTGTCCGGTGATGAGCCAGGGCGTGCTGCCGTTCCAGATCCGTACCCGCGACAGCGGTGCGGCACGGTTCATCTCGAGCATCGCCTCCGGCGGCGCGAACGGGCAACTGACCGCGCGCTCCATCGGGTACTCGGGAGCGGCCGACACCGCGTCCTCGGTCAGCGTCTCCGTCATGCTTGCTCCTCGACGTGGATGGCCAGGGCGGGGCACGCGGCCGCGGCCTTGCGGGTCTGTTCTCGGTGTTCGGGTCCCGGCTCGGGGATCAGCAGTTCGACGACGCCGTCGTCGTCACGCTGGTCGAAGACTTCACCGGCGTTGAGCACGCACTCCCCCGAGGACACACAACGGTCCTGGTCGACGGTCACCTTCACGTCAGGGCACCTCCGTCACCGGCGCGTGCCACAGTCCGAGGATCGCGTCGATGAGTCCCGACGCGGCCGCCTGCCACGACGGGCGGGCGACGGGGGCACCCTGGGCGAGCAGCCGCTCACGTTCGGCGCAGCTGTGCATGAGCAGGTTGCGGCCCATGATGTTGCGCTCGACGCGAACCTCGACCGGCAGATCGGGCAGGCACCCGTTGATGCCGTCGAGCACCTGCACCAGCGACGGCGAGGACAGTGCGTCCTTGACGATCATGTGGTGGTAGGCGGGATCGGTCATCACCTGCGCGGCGAACCGCGCATACCACGTCGGATTCCCCAGTTCGGCAAGGTGATCGGTCAACGGGCACACCAGGGCCGCGACCCAGTCGCGCATGTCGGTGGAGTCGCCGATGGCCGCGACGCGCTGCTCGCGCAGTTCCTCGATCGGCCCTCGGTGCTTGTGTTCGATGGCACGCACCAGATCGGCCTTGGTGCCGAAGTGATATCCCACGGCGGCGTTGTTGCCCTGGCCGGCCGCCTCACTGACCTGCCGGTTGGACACGGCGAACACCCCGTGCTCGGCGTAGAGACGTTCGGCCGCCTTCAGGATCGCCTCTTGCGTGCTCGACGCCCGGTCGGCACGCACGGCGCGCGCAGTGGTCACCACCTCAGTGAACCGGGCCACACTCACTAAGTCACGCGACTGATTTAATCGCGTCACGACGGCGTGGTTCCTGGAGGCGGCTTGCGCGGGATTACCTTTCCCGCGACGGTCCCGCCGTCGACGGGCAGCACGACACCCGTCACGTACCGGGACCGGTCGGTGGCGAGGTAGAGGGCGGCCTCCGCGACATCGGCCGCGGTGCCCTCCCGCTTGAGCGGACGGTCGTCGCGCATCTGCGCGCGGATCCGCGCCTCGAACCGCTCGAGACGTTCACGGTCCTCGTCGGTCGCCGAGGACGCCAGGATCGGGGTCGGGATGTTGCCGGGCGCAATGCAGTTGACGCGGACCTCGTAGTGCGCCAGCTCGATCGCCGCGCACTTGGTGAAGTGGATGATGGCGGCCTTGGACGCGCGGTAGGTCGACACGCCGCCGCCGGCCTGGATACCGCCGATCGATCCGAGGTTGATCACCGAACCGCCGCCGTGCTCGGCCATGTGTCGTGCCGCGTCGCGGGTGCCCGCCATGACACCGAGCAGGTTGACGCGCATGACGCGGTCGAACTCCTCGAGATCCTCGTGGAAGAGGCCCTTCTTCAGCGGGCTCGAGATGCCGGCGTTGTTGACCATCACGTGCAGCCCCCCGAAGGTGGCGACGGTCGTCTCGACGAGTTCGCGGACCGCGGCCTGGTCCCCGACGTCGGTGTGCCGGAATCGGGCGGTGCCGCCGCCGGCGTTCAGCTCGGCGGTAAGCGCTTGCCCCTCGTCGTCGCGGACGTCGGCGACGACGACGGCCGCCCCCTCGGCGACGAACCGCTCGGCGATACCGCGCCCGATCCCCGACGACGCCCCGGTGACGATCGCGACCTTGCCTGCCAGTTCCGTCATCTGAGCTCTCCCCCTGGGTTTCGGCGCGGCGGTACCCCCGCGAAGAACTCCGACAGCAGCGCATTGACGGCCGCGGGTTGCTCGATCTGCGGGCAGTGCCCGGCACCGTCGACCACCGCGGACCGGCCGCCATCGATCTGCGCGGCGATCTCGGCGGCCCAGCCCGGTGGGAGCAGCTTGTCGCCGCCGCCCTCCACCACGAGCGTCGGCACGGCGATGCGGTAATACGCCCGGGCACTGTTCGGGGCGGCGGGGGCAGGGAGTCCGGGACGACGGAATCGGGCCGCGGCCAGCGACTCCCACGCACCGGGGGCGATGCTGGATTCGTACCGGCGCCGGACGTAGTCCTCGTCGGCGGGATAGGAAGGCGCGGAGAACAGAGCCGCGACGATGCGGCGCATACCCTCGAGTGTCGCGTCATAGTCGTAGAGCGCGCTGACGTGTTCGTTGCGCTGGATCTCCCCGCCGCCGCAGAGGGCCACGAGGCTGCGCACCGGGAGCAGCGGCGACTCCGAGGTCATGTCGACGAGCAGGTTCACCGCCCCCATCGAATTGCCCACGAAGTGCGCTGAATCCACCCCCATCACCGCGCAGAAGCGCGCGATGTGGCGGATCCGCATGCCGCGGCCGTCGGTGAAGTCGACGACCTTGGCCGATCCTCCGAAGCCGAGCATGTCTGGGGCGAGCACCCGATACCGCTGCGCGAGCGCCCCGATGGTGTGCTCCCACGCCAGGCACGCGTCGGCGCCGAACTCCCCGCCGTGCAGCAGGACCACCGGGTCACCCTGGCCCGCCTCGAGATAACTGGTGGGCAGACCGTCGACCAGCACCGTGTGCCGACCGGTCACGCGTTCACCCTGCTCGTCCGGGCGAACGCCAGCACCTGGGTGGCCAGCAGGTCGAGCTGGTTGGCGACGGCCCTACCCTGGTCGGTGTCGGCGAGGCCGCCCGAGGAGTCCCACACGGGCTCTGCGGAGTTGATGGCCACGCCCAGCGGTGTCGGCCAGGCGCGCAGGGCGTGGCCGATGCTGCGTAGTTGCGTCAGTGTGCCGACCGCGGCCTGCCATCCGTAGGCGCAGCTGATGCACCCCCACGGAGTGTTGTCGAGATACACCCGCGGATCCTCGCGGAGGTCCTCGATGTAGTCGAGGGCGTTCTTCACCAGACCCGACACGGCGCCGTGGTAGCCCGGCGATCCGACGACCACCGCGTCCGCGTCGCGCAGTGCCTTCACCAGGTCCAGCGCCCGCGGCGTGCGCTCCAGTTCGTGCGGGGCGTACATCGGCAGGTCGAGTTCGTCGGCGGCGAACAGGCGGGTCCGGCCGCCCTGGCGTTCCACCGCGGCCAGGCAGTGCCGCAGCGCCCGCTCGGTCGACGAGTTCGCGCGCAGGGTTCCGCCGAGACCGACGATGAAGGGTCGATCACTGGATGCGTGCACGGTCACCATCGCCTCACTTGATCGCGATCGGGCTGACGGGGGCGCCGACCGCTCCGACCACCTTCAACGGCGGTGCGACGAGCTGGAATTCGTAGATGCCGTCGGCGGCACAGTCGGCGGCGAGCGGGCCGAGATCCCAGTACTCGCCGAGCATCAGGCCCATGTCCCGCAGACACAGCATGTGCATCGGCAGGAAGGTGCCCTCGATGCCGTGGGACGGGTCGGGGTCTTCGACCATCAGGTTGTCGGCGGCGACGGCGGCGACCTCGTGCTGGTGCAACCACCGCGCACAGGTCCAGTGCAGCCCGGAGCCGGGTTCGCTTCCGTCTCCCGTGGTCAGGAACCGGGTCCACCACCCGGTGTGGACGACGACGATGTCGCCGGACCGGATCTCGACGTTCTGCCGGGCGGCGATCTCGTCGAGTTCGGCGGGGGTGATGGGTGCGCCGGGCGCGCAGAACGTGTCGACACCACGGTGCGCGACCACGTCGAGCAGCACCCCGCGGGAGGTGATGCCCTTGCCGGCGACCTTTTCGATGCCCAGGTGGAACGCCCCGAAGCTGGTGACCGAGTCCGCCCGGAAGCCGTTGTAGAGCGTGTCCTCGTAGTACACGTGCGAGAGCGCGTCCCACTGCGTCGCGGCCTGCAGCGGCATCACGATGAGGTCGTCGTTGAAGCGGAACGGGTTGTCGGCGAAGAACGCACTCACGTCGGCGGCCACCGCGTTGCGCAGCCACTGCGGCCCGTACTCGACGAGGGTGGCGGCGTCGCCGCCGTCGACGGTCATCACGTGCACGGGGTTCTGCCGGAACTTGAAGGCGCCCTGCGGCCCACCGGCGCTGAAGTCGCCACCGAGGGAGATCACCTTGCCCTGCCGGACCAACCCGGCCGCTTCGGTGACCTTGTCGGTGGTGATGAAATTCAGCGTGCCGAGCTCATCGTCAGGTCCCCAGCGGCCCCAGTTGCGCACATCCTCGGCCGCTTCGCGAAACAGTCCCATGTCGTCGGCCATCATCGACTCCCCTGCGCCGCAACGCTGTCGAGCATCGTGGTCGCGCATCGCTGGGCAAGAATGCCGCCGTCGGCCCACACCACCTGTCCGGTGATGTAACTGGCGGCCCGACTGCCGAGGAAGACCAGCACCGCAGCCTGTTCCTCCGGGTCGGAGACCCGTCCGAGCGGCGTGGTGAAGGAGTCCAGGTAGCGCTGGCCGTACGCCGCGCGCAACTGGTCGAGGATCGGTGTCTCGGTGACCCCGGGCGCGGTGCAGTTGATCCTGATGCCCCGGGCACCCAGCTCGGCCACCCGCCGCATGCCGTAGAGGATGATCGCCTCCTTGGACAGGCGGTAGCCACCGTCGGCCAGCGCCTCGGGGTTCTCGGCGCACCAGCGCACACCCTCGGCCACGGACGCGGTGTCGAGCAGACCCGTTGTGAGAGGGATGTTCTCGTGGTAGCCCGACGCCGCCAGGGACGATACGTTGGTGATCGACGCGCCGACGGGCATCCGGTCGGTGAGCGCTTCGGTGAACTGCCTCGTGCCGAGGAAGTTGACCCGCACCACCAACTCCGCGTCGCCGATGCCCGACGACACTCCGGCGACATTGAACAAGGCATCCACCTCGCCGTCGACGGCGGCCGCCGCTGCGGTCACCGCCTCGGGATCGGCGAGGTCGACGCGAACGAACTGCGCCGGCGGAGAGGTGCCCGCGGGAGGGTGCAGATCGAGTCCGGTCACGCGCGCACCGAGCGCCGTGAGGTGCTCCGCCACCGCGGCGCCGATTCCGGAGGCACAACCGGTGACGACGGCGTGCCTGCCGTCGTAGCGCACCAGTTCGTCGAGTGCACTCACGCTCTGCTCGCAGGTTCCTTCGCCGCCTTCGCGTCCTTCTCGGCCTGCGCGGCCTTCACCCGGCCCTCGTTGATCTCGGCCATCGCCTCGGGGATCTCGCCCGCGGTGAACTTGCCGCCGCGACCGGTGGGCAGACCGCCGAAGGCGTAGGTCTCGTCGAACATCGGCGCCTCGGAGGGCTGCCGGCGCGCCTCGACCTTCTCGATCACCGGTTCGAGCCGTCGCGCCTTGTCCCTGACCGCCTTCTCGTCGCGCTCGATGAACTCGGGCAGGATCTCGCGGCCCATGATCTCGATGGATTCCATGGTGCCCTCGTGGCTGCGCGGGTTGAGCAGCAGGATGATCTCGTCGACGCCGCTGCGCTCGTAGCCGCGCAGGAACTCACGCACCGTGTCGGGCGAGCCGATCGCGCCACGGCCGGGACCGTAGGCCAGCGTCGGGTCATCCTTCACCGCCTGCTCGTAGAGCTCCCAGACGCCGGTGCGTCCGGGGGTGTGCATGCCCGTCAGGTAGTAGTGCATGATCCCGAACGAGAAGAAGCCCCCGCCGATGCCGAGCCGCTGGAGCGCCTGCTCGTCGGTCTTGGCGACCATCATCGACAGGTCGCCGCCGATCGCGAGCAGATTGGGGTTGATGGCCGGGGTGACGGGCGTGCCCTGCTCCTCGAACTCCCGGTAGTAGCCGTCCACCCGCTCCTTGAGCGCCTCAGGGCCGGTGTAGGCGAAACTCAAGGCGCCGATGGCCTTCTGGGCGGCCATCTGCACCGAGGACGGACGGGTACAGGCGACCCAGACCGGCGGGTGCGGGCTCTGCAGCGGCTTGGGGATGACGTTGCGGGCCGGCATCTCGACGTGTTCGCCCTTGAAGCCGGTGAACGGGGCCTCGGTCATGCAGCGGATGGAGACCTCCAGGGCCTCCTCCCACTGCGCGCGTTTGTCGGCGGGATCGATGGCGAAGCCGCCGAGTTCGGCGACCGACGAACCCTCACCCGTGCCGAACTCGACGCGCCCGTTGGACAGGTGGTCGAGCGTGGCGACGCGCTCGGCGATGCGGGCCGGGTGGTTGATCGGCGGCGGGAGGTGCATGACGCCGAAGCCGAGGCGGATGTTCTCAGTGCGCTGGCTCGCGGCGGCGAGGAACATCTCCGGGGCGGTGGAATGGCAGTACTCCTCGAGGAAGTGGTGCTCGGTGAGCCAGACCGTCGAGAAGCCCGCCTTGTCGGCGAGCTCCACCTCGTCGAGCCCGTGCTGGAACAGCTGGTGCTCGTCGTCGTCGGACCACGGTCGGGGCAGCGGGAATTCGTAGAACAGGGAAATCTTCACTTTTGGATACCTCCTTGACGTTCGGGCGGTGGGGACGGAAGCGGGGCGTCGGCGACGTGGCGTGCCGCGACATAGCCGAAGGTCATCGCCGGCCCGATGGTGGCGCCCGCCCCGGCATAGCTGCGGCCCATCACCGCAGCCGAGGCGTTCCCGACGGCGTAGAGGCCCTCGATGACCGTGTCGTCGGCGCGCAGTACCCGGGCGTACTCGTCGGTGCGCAGTCCGCCTGAGGTGCCGAGGTCGCCCAGGATGATCTGAAACGCGTAGTACGGCGGGTCGCCGAGCGGGTACAGGTTCGGGTTGGGCAGCGTCGGGTCGCCGTAGTAATTGTCGTAGGCGCTGTCGCCGCGGTTGAAGTCGTCGTCGTGTCCGGTTCGGGCCAATGCGTTGAAGCGATCCGCAGTGGCGCGCAACCGGTCGGCCGGGACGCCGATCTGTCGAGCGAGATCCTCGAAGCTGCTGCCCTCTTTCACCACACCGGACTCCAGCCAGGCGGCAGGCACCGTGCGTCCGGTGGGCACCGGAGCGAACGGCACCTTCGGGATCGGAAGGTGTCCGGCGACGACGTAGCGGTGGAAGGACCGGATGTCGGTGATGAGCCAGCACGGAATGTGGGTGACACCCGAACGCTGGCCGTCGATCATCGCGTGCGCGAAGTCCATGTAGGGGGCGGCCTCGTTGATGAACCGTTCACCGGCGCCGTTGACGACGAACTGTGACGGCATCATGCGTTCGTTGAGCATGAACTGCAGCCGACCGTCGGGCCAGCAGATCGCGGGGAACCACCAGGCCTCGTCGAGCAGGTCGGTCGAGCCGCCGATCTTCTCGCCGGCCCGGATGCCGTCGCCGGTCGCCGCCGGATTGCCGAAGCTCCAGTCGTGGTCGAGTTCGGGCAGATACTCCCGCCGCCAGGCCATGTCGTGGTCGAAGCCGCCGCTGGCCAGGATGACGCCGCGACGGGCGCGGATGCGAACCGGACGTCCGTCCTTCTCCACGACCGCCCCGATCACCGTGCCGTCGACATCGGTGATCAGTTCGGTCATGGGCGCCGAAAGCCAGAGCGGGATGTCGTGCTGCTTCATCGCCAACCGCAGCCTCGCGGCCAGCGACTGTCCGATGGCGGCCATCCGGTCACCGAACACCCGCGCCCGGACCATCCGCCAGATCAGTTTCAACAGAACGGCTTTGCCGCGCCAGGATTGCCGCACCTGATAGAACAATCGCAGGTCCTTGGGCCCGAACCAGATGCCCTTGGGCGCCAGCGCCAGCGGGGCCAGCAGATTCTGCTCCTCGTCGCCGAGAGCCCGCAGGTCGATCGCGTCGACGTTGATGGTGCTGCCCAGCGCCGATCCGCCCTGAACCTCCGGGTAGTAGTCGGCGTAGCCGGGCTTCCACACGAATTCCAGCCAGGGGCTGCGGTTCTCGAGGAACTCCATCATCGCCGGCGCCGCATCGACGTACATGCGCAGTCGCGCGTCGCTGACCAGGCCGCCGGTGATCGCCTTGAGGTAGCAGAACACCTCGTCGGGGTCGGGCTCGTGCCCTGCGCGCCGCTGCGACGGTGCGCCGGGCACCCAGATGCCGCCGCCGGACAGCGCGGTGGAGCCGCCGAATTGCGGCGACTTCTCCACGACGAGGGTGTCCAGTCCGGCGGCGTCGGCGGTCAGGGCGGCCGTCATGCCGCCGCCGCCGGAACCCACGACGAGCACGTCGGTGGTGTGGTCGACGTCGATCATCGCCGCGCTCATGCGGTGATCGCCGTCCGGATCGCGAAGCCGGCGATCAATTCCGGAGCCGCCCGGTAGAACCGGTGCCCGGTCGTGTACGGGCCCTGGGTCGCCAGCGCGGCGAAGGCCGCCACCCACGTCCTCACCTCATGGGCCGAATTGCCCGCTTGCGCGGCGATCCAGCCGTTGTCCCACCCGTCGACGTCGGCGAGTCGGTTCGTGTCCAGCAGATCGAGGAACGCGTGGTCCCACGCGGGGTTCAGCGGTGCGAGCGGACCCTCCCCCGCGGCGAACTGACGGGCGGCCTCCATGACTGCGCTCTGGCGGGCCTGCCGCTGTTCGGAGGTCATCGGCGCGCCGTGGATGATGCGGTCCAGCGCCGCGGGCGGTGCGGTGGCCAGCGTCGGGACGGGCGGATCGTGCGACAGCCCGCCCGAGCCGATGATCAGCACGCGCGCGCCGAGCGTGGCGAGGTAGCGGCCGACGGCCGCGCCCAGCGCGCGCACCCGTCGCATCGGTCCCAGCGGCGTTGCCACCGAGTTGACGAACACCGGGATGACGGGCTTGGCGGTCGCATCGCCGAAGAGTTCCTGCAGCGGCTGTACCGTCCCGTGGTCGACGTGCATCGCCGCGGATAGCGCCACGTCCACGTCGGCGTCCAGAACCGCTGCGGCACAGGCGGTGGCGAGATCCGCAGGCACGTCGAGCGGGCCCGCGTACGTGCCGTAGTCGCCGACGCCCTCGGCAGCGGTGCCGATGCAGAACGGCGGCATCGCCCGGTAGAAGAACCCGTTGTAGTGGTCGGGTGAGAACGTCACGACGAGGTCGGGATCGAAGGCCGCGACGAAGTCCCGCGCTGCGTCGATCGCCGACCCGATGTCGTCACGCAGTTCCTGCGACGGTCCCGGAAGGTTCAGCAACGGGCTGTGCGACAGCGCGCACACCGCGAGTCTCGACATGTGGACGGGATCCTCCTTCCGTGGTCAGGTGGAGCGCGCCGAACAGCGCCTGCGACACCTCCGGTGCGCGCTGGGCGATGCAGGCGGCGGCGATGCATCGGTCGGGGCGCAGGAACAGCACCGACTCCGACGTCGCGTCGAACCAGCACTTGAGCGCGCCCGATCGGTCGCCGACGACCGTCACCGCCTCGTCGTCGTGGCCGGTCCAGTGCAGTTGTGTCATCGGCCGGACCTCGATGAAGTTCGCGCCCAACGCCTTCCATCGCGCGAAGGCGGCGTCCCCCAGCACGGCGCGCAGATCGTTGCTCCAGCACAGCACCGCGAAGCCGGATCCGAGCACATCGTCGAGAAGCAGGTCCCGGCCGTCCCGGGTGTCGACGCGCGGTTGGATGAACAGCGTGCCCGTCGGCGAGTTCACCGATGGCGCCCCCGCATGGTGCACGGCTCCCTCGGTGTAGCGCGGCATCGGTTTGAACCGCATCTCGAGCACGTAGCGCTTGAGCGTAGGCACCGCCGACGCCGCGTGAATCACCCTGTCCCGCAGGGCGGCGACCCGGCTGTTGGTGGGCGAGATGACCCTGCCGACCATGGTGGACAGGTCGATCATCGCCCGCGCGTGCCTGCGGCGTTCGACGTCGTAGGTGTCCAGCAGTGCGTCCTCGGCCTGGCCGGTGACGACGGCGGCGAGCTTCCAGCCGAGGTTGGCGGCGTCGCGGATGCCGCTGTTGTAACCCTGGCCCTGCCACACCGGCATCAGGTGGGCGGCGTCGCCGGCGAGCATCAGCCGACCCCGGCGGAACGAGGACGCGATGCGCGAATGGTGGGTGTAGACGCGGTGGCGGATCATGTCGACCTGCTCGGGATACGGGACGCGTTCGGCGAGCATCTGCGTGACGAAGGCCGGGTCGTCGGCCTGTTCGTCGGTCTCGTGCGGATGGATGAGGAACTCGAACCGGCGGATGCCGTGGGCGATCGAGATCGAGACATAGGGTCGGCGCGGGTCGGCGCCGACCTCGCTGTTCGGGTGGCCCAGCGGATCGTTGGCGAGATCGACGACCAGCCACCGGGTCGGGGAGGTGGTGCCGTCGAACGAGACACCCATGAGCCGCCGGGTCGCGCTGCGCCCGCCGTCGCACCCCACGACGTAGCGCGCGCGTACCGGGGGGCCCTCGCCGAACTCGACCGTGACGCCGTCGTCGTCCTCGATACAGGTCGCCATCGTGCGCCCGAACTGCACGTCGACGTGGTCGAAACGGTGCAGTCCGGCGAACAATTCGGCGTCGACCATCGGCTGGACGAAGCCGTTGCGCTTGGGCCACCCGAATCGCGCGTCCGGAGGGGCCATCTCGGCGAGCAGGCGGCGCTTGCCGTCGAAGAACCGCAGGATCTGGTTGGGCACGGTGTGCGGCAGGACGCGGTCGACCAGACCGATCGACTGGAAGGTGCGCAATGCCTCGTCGTCCAGACCGACGCCGCGGGGGTAGTCGATGAGGGTGTCGCGCTCCTCGGCGACGAGCGTGCGAACTCCCTGCAGGCCCAGGATGTTGGCGAGCGTGAGCCCGGACGGCCCCGCTCCGACGATGACGACGTCCACGTCGTGGCCGCCGGTCATGTCCGCCCCAGCAGGAAGTCCAGGTGCAGCCGGTCGAACGTCTTGGGATCCTCGTACTGCGGCCAGTGCCCGCATCCCGCCATCACCTCGAACCGGGCGCCCGGGATCATCGACGCGATCCGCCGCCCCTCCTCGACGTCGGCGGTCGGATCGTCACTCGTCCACACCACCAGCGTGGGCGCGGTGATGGCACCATAGTCGTTCGGTCCCAGCAGATTCCGAGCGCGGATCTGCGGATCCTGCAGCGCCATGATGTCGCGCATGGCGTCGGCGAACCCGGGCTGGCGGTAGACGCGCTGCCTGCTGGCCACGATGTCGTCGTACCCCTTCGACTTGTCGGCCATGAGCCACCTGATGCGAGCCTGCACCGTCTCCCACGTCGGGTTCTCGGCCGCGGCCATCGACAGCGTGATGATGCGCTGCATCACCTGCGGGTCGGCCTGCGAGCCGCCCGCGGTGTTGAGCACGAGCCGGTCCACCCGGTCCGGATGGTCGACGGCGAACCGGGAGGCCACCCATCCACCGAGCGACTCACCGCTGATGTGCGCGCGCTGCACACCGATCGCGTCGAGGAAGGCCGCCAGATGCCCCATGTAGTGGGCGATTTCGAGTGGGTGGCCGGGCTTGTCGGTGTATCCGTGCCCCAACATGTCGATGGACCAGGTGGAGAAGTGCTCGGCGTGCGCCTCGAGGTTGCGGACATAGGCCTCGGCATGGCCGCCGGAGCCGTGCAGCAGCACGCAGGTCGGCGCGGCCGGGTCACCGGCGTGCAGGAACCGGGTGCGCACGCCACCGGCATCCAGGTACCCCTGCGAGAACGCGACGCCCTGCAGGTCGCTCCACACGCTCTCGAACTCCGTCACCCGGCACCCCTTCCTGCGACGGTCCTGCGGATCGCGACGGTGAGAATCGTATTCTCATTTTTAGTAAGCAGTTTGCTCACTTATCGCACATCCGTGTGCACTATAGTCAGAGCATCACTCTCGTCACCGTGTCTGTCAAGGAAGGTCGCGCATGACCCGAGCGTCCGCCGCCCCCGGCCGTCACCTCACCCCGGATGGCGCCGTGTCCTCGGGCAATGGCGCTCCCGGATCGCAGACCCTGGCCCGCGGCCTCAGTGCGCTCCAGCTGGTCGCCAGCTCGCCGACCGGCATGACCGTCGCGCAGGTCGCCGACGGCATCGGCGTGCACCGCACCATCGCCTACCGCCTGCTCAGCACCCTGGCCTCGTTCCGGTTCGTCGCCAAGGGTGAGGACGGCCGCTATCGCTCGGCGGCGGCGCTGGCGGTGCTCGGCGCGTCGTTCGACAACAACGTCCGCACACTGGCGGTGCCCACGCTGCGCAGCCTGGCCGATGAACTCGGCACGACGGTCTCGCTGTTGGTGGCCGAAGGCGACCAACAGGTCGCGGTGGCCGTCATGGTCCCGACCAACGTGTACTACCAACTGTCCTTCCACGAAGGCAGTCGCTACCCCCTGGACCGGGGGGCCGCGGGCATCGCGCTGCTGGCCAGCATGGCGCCCCGCCCCGGCGAGCGGGAGCTGGTCGGGCAAGCGCGGCAACGCGGTTGGGTGATCACGCACGGCGAGATCGAGCCGAACACCTTCGGGCTCGCGGTGCCGGTGCGCCGCCGGCCGCCGTCGCCGCCCACGTGCATCAACCTGATCTCGCACCGTGAGGACGTCGTCCGCGACGGGCGCGATGCCGTCATCACGGCAGCCAACGAGTTGTCGGCGATCCTCAGCTGAGGATGCTCGAGAGGAGACAGCGGTGACCGACTGGGACCACGACGTCGACGTCGTCGTACTGGGCAGTGGCGGCGCGGGCCTGACCGCCGCACTGACCGCGGCGGTCCACGGCGCATCGGTCGAGGTGTACGAGAAGGCCGCCACCGTCGGCGGGACGACCGCGGTGTCGGGCGGCATCGTGTGGATACCGGCGCACGACCGCGCCGCCGACGGCGCGCTGTCCGTCGAGGACGCGATGGCCTACCTGCGCGCACAGTCCCTCGGCGTCATGGATGACGACCTCGTCGAGACCTTCGTGCGCACAGGCGCCCCGATGCTCGAATTCGTCGAGGCGCACAGCGATCTGGTGTTCGAGGTGGCGGAGGGATTTCCCGACTACAAACCGGAACTGCCCGGCGGCCGTCCCACGGGCGGCAGGTCGCTCAACACGCGACCCGTCGACCTCGCCACGCTCGGCGAGTGGCGCGACCGGATCACCTCGTTCCCTGCCGACTTCAGCAACGTCGGCATCGACGCCGAGACCCGGGCGCGCATCCACGCCTCGGTGGACAGCGGATCGGGCGACTACTGCGTCGCCGGCACCTCGCTGATCGCCGGGCTGCTGAAGGGGCTGCTGGACGCCGGCGTCACGCCGCACACCCAGGCCCGCGCGGTCGAGCTCCTCGCCGACCCGCTCGGCATCACCGGCGTGCGGATGCAGCACGGCGACAGGGACTTCCGCGTTCGTGCGCGGCGCGGGGTGGTGCTGGGCACCGGCGGGTTCGAATGGGACCGCCGTCTCGTCGAGGCCTATCTGCGCGGACCCATGCGCGGCGCGGTCTCACCGCCGAACAACACCGGCGACGGTCTGCGGATGGCGATGGCGCACGGCGCCGATCTGGCGAACATGGGCGAGGCGTGGTGGGTGCCCATCGTGCAGATCCCCGGCGACACCTTCGAGGGTCATCCGCGCAGTCGCAGCGTTCGCCTGGAACGCACCCGCCCGCGCAGCATCATCGTCAACCGGGCGGGTGAGCGCTTCCTCAACGAGGCCGGCGAGTACAACTCGATGGCCGGGCCGTTCCACTTCCTGGACCCCAAGCTCGGTTACGCCAACGACCCGGCGTGGATCGTGTTCGACTCCCTGCACCTCAAGCACTACGGATTCCTCGGCGTGGACCCCGACGGCCCGGTTCCCGACTGGTTCTGCCAGTCCGCCGATCTCGACGAGCTCGGGGAGAAGACCGGGATCGACGCGACCGGCCTTGCCCAGACGTTGCAGGCCTGGAACACCCACGTCGCCGCCGAGCACGACCCCGACTTCGGACGGGGCGACAGCGCCTACGACGGGTACTGGGGCGACGCCTCGGCGGCAACGCCCGCGGGAAAGACGTTGGGGCCCATCGACACAGCCCCGTACTTCGCAGTGCCGGTGTCGGTGGGCGCGATGGGCACCAAGGGCGGCCCGCGCACCGACCGGGACGGCCGGGTGCTGCACGTCAACGGCACGGCGATCACCGGGCTCTTCGCTGCGGGCAACGCGATGGCGGGCCCGACGGGCAAGGCCTACGGCGGTGCGGGCGGAACGCTGGGTCCCGCCATGGTGTTCGGCTATCGCGCCGGCTACACCGCGGCGACCGGGCGTTCGGTGTCCTGACCGCGGGCAGGCGGTAGCCGTTCGGCTACCCTCGGCCCATGACGTCGGACGGCAGCGGGTTCCGTGCGATCCCGCGCACGGCCGCCCAGACCCGGGTGCTCGACGCCGCTCTGACCCTGATCAGTGAGCACGGCGTGAGTGGCACCTCGCTGCAGATGATCGCCGACGCGATGGGTGTCACGAAAGCCGCGGTCTACCGCCAGTTCAAGACGAAGGACGAGATCGTGATCGCGCTGACCGAGCGGGAACTCGGCACGCTGGAGGAGGCCCTGGAGGCCGCCGAGGCCGAGCCGTCGGCGGCACGGGCGCGGGAGCTGCTGCTGACCCGCGTGATCGACGAGGCCGTCACCCGGCGGCGCGCCGTCGCGACCCTGCAGTTCGACCCGGTCATCGTGCGGCTGCTGGCCGGCCACCCGCCCTTCCAGCAGTTCATCGGCCGGCTCTACGCGGTGTTGATCGGTGATCCCAGCCCTCAGGCCCGGCTGCCCGCGGCGATGCTGTCGGGAGCCATCGCCGTCGGCGTCATGCACCCACTGGTGGCTGACATCGACGACGACACGCTGCGCAGCCAACTGCTCTCCTACACGCGAAGACTCGTCGACCTGCCGGAGTAGGTCAGCGCTCTTCGCCCACCACCAGCTGCGCTGCCGCCGCGTAGGGATCGCACACACCATCGGCGACGGCTGCCGCCAACCGGTCGAGGTCGGGGTGCGCGCGCAGCAGCGTCGCAGCCATCGACAGGATCTGCGACCGCGCCCGCGCAGACCGGCGCAGCGGACTGTCGGACCGGTGGTGCGCGGAGATCGCCTCGACCAGCCCGGTCAGGCCGTCGCCTTGGGCGGCAACGAGTTTCAGGATCGGCGCGTGGGTCTCGGCACGGAGGTCGCGGACGGTCTGATCGGCTCCCTCGCGATCGGCCTTGTTGACGACGACGATGTCGGCCACCTCGAGAAGCCCGGCCTTGGCCGCCTGTACCGCGTCCCCGGCGCCGGGGTTGAGGATCACCACCGTCGGGTCGGCCACCGCGGCGATCTCGATCTCGGACTGTCCCACGCCGACGGTCTCGACGATCACCAGGCCGTAGCCCAGCGCCGACAGGACGGTGATCGCCGCGGGCACGGCCGCGGCGAGTCCACCGAGATGCCCCCGGGTCGCCACCGACCGGATCAGCACGTCGGGATCGTTGATGTGGGCGGCCATCCGGATGCGATCACCGAGGAGCGCTCCCCCGCTGTAGGGCGAGGACGGGTCGACCGCCAGGACAGCCACCCGCTCACCCCCCGCGCGGTAGGCGCCGACCAGCGCGCCCACGGTCGTGGACTTCCCCGCGCCCGGCGGACCGGTGATCCCGATGACGCGCACCGGCACCGGAGCGCCGACCGCGGCCAGCACCTCGGGTCGCCTCGGACCCTCCACGAGGGTGAGCAACCGGCCGGTGGCCCTCGCCGACCCGCCGCGGGCCGCCGAGATCAGCTCGTCGATGGTCACGTCACGCACCTTACGCAGGCATTCCGCCGTCGGTCAGCCGCCCACTCCGTTGTTGAGAATGTTATTCTCTCTGATTGAGAGTGTCAGTTTCAAGGAGGATGCATGCAGATCAGCGGCAGTTCCGCACTGGTCGTCGGCGGGGCGGGCGGGCTCGGGGAGGCGACGGTGCGCCGCCTGCACGGCGCAGGCGCCAAAGTCGTCGTCGCCGACATGGCCGACGACAAGGGCACCGCCCTCGAGGCCGAACTCGGCGTGCAGTACGTCCGCACCGACGCCACCTCCGAGGAGTCGGTCTCCGCGGCCATCGCAGAGGCCGAAGCCCTGGCGCCGCTGCGCATCTCGGTCGACACGCACGGCGGCCCGGCCAGCGGCGGCCGGTTGGTCGGCAAGGACGGGTCGCCGCTGGATCTCGACGGGTTCAAGACGACCATCGAGTTCTACCTGACCGCGGTGTTCAACGTGATGCGGCTCTCCGCGGCCGCGATCGCGAAGACGGAGCCGCTCGAGGAGGGCGGCCGCGGCGTCATCGTCAACACCGCCTCGATCGCGGGTTACGAGGGACAGATCGGGCAGCTGCCCTACGCCGCCGCGAAGGGTGGGGTGCTCGGTATGACGCTGGTGGCCGCGCGGGACCTCTCGCCGCTGGGTATCCGGGTCGTGACGATCGCACCCGGAACCATCAACACCCCGGCCTACGGCACGGCCGGCGATCAACTCGAACAGTACTGGGGACCGCAGGTGCCGTTCCCCAAGCGGATGGGCCGCTCGACCGAGTACGCGCAACTGGCGCAGAGCATCATCGAGAACGACTACCTCAACGGCGAGACCATCCGCCTCGACGGGGCACTGCGCTTCCCACCCCGGTGAACCTGGCCGGCAAGGTCGCGTTCGTCGCCGGCGCCAGCCGGGGCATCGGCGCCACCATCGCCTCGGCCCTGGCCGCCGCAGGCGCCTCGGTGGCCGTGGCCGCCCGCTCCGAATACGAGGGCGCGGTGCCCGGCAACCGTCGGATCGGTCGCGCGGCGCATCACGGCGGCGGGCGGGCGCGCACTCCCCGTGGTGTGTGACGTCACCCGCGAAGAGTCCGTCAACGCCGCGGTGGCGCAAACGGTCTCGACGTTCGGCGGTATCGACGTGCTCGTCGCCAACGCCGGCGTGCTGTGGCTCGGCCCCATCGAGACGACCCCGCTCAAGCGGTGGCAGCTGTGCCTCGACGTCAACCTCACGGGCGTCTTCCTGGTCACCAGGGCCGTCATCCCGCACGTACGGGCCCGCGGCGGGGGTTCGCTGATCGCGGTGACCACCACGGGGGTTGGCATGACCGGACACGGCGCGAACGCCTACTGGGTATCCAAGGCCGCTGTCGAACGGCTCTACCTCGGTCTGGCCGCCGACCTGGCACCGGACAACATCGCGGTGAACTGTCGGAGCCCGTCGCGGGTGGTGCTGACCGAGGGCTGGCGGGCCGCCGGCGGCATGGAGGTGCCGCCCGAGATGGTCGAACCACCCGAGGCGATGGCCAAGGCCGCGCTGCTGCTGGCCCGCCAGGATGCCTCGGGCATCACCGGAACGATCCAACGCTCCGAGCAGCTCACCACGGAATAGCGTTCCTGGCGGCGATATTCGCTTCGACCACAGCCAGGAATGCGCTTCCGCGGGATTTAAGCGAAGAGTCGAAATCGTCCGAGCGGCCGCGAACGCTGAAAGACTGGCCCTCGCGGGAACGAGACGAAGGAGATCCGCCGTGCCGGACCACGACTACGCAGAGATGAAGAAGGACGCCGAGCAGTACATCCGGTTCGAGAAGGACACGGCGAACCGGATCGCGACGATCACCTTCAACCGTCCCGAGGCACAGAACTCGACCACCCTGGGCATGCGGCAGCTCTACGCCGACCTGATCCACAAGTGCAACGTGGACGACGACGTCAAGGTGGTCGTCATCCGCGGGGAGGGTGAGGATTTCGGCAGCGGCGGCGATCTGCCCGAACAGCGGGACATGCTGGAGAACCCGGGCATGCCGCTGCTGCACGAGGTTGCGATCAACGACGACGACGTGCGGTATCCGCCGGGTGGCTCGTACCGCTACCTGTCAACCGTGACCGACTTCTACGCCAAGGCGCCTGCCGGCAACCGCCCGCTGCAGGAACTGCGCAAGATCAGCATCGTCGAGGCCAAGGGCTACTGCTACGGCTGGCACTTCTACCAGGCCGGCGACGCAGATCTGGTGGTCTCCTCCGACGACGCGCTGTTCGGCCACCCGGCCTTCCGGTACGTGGGCTGGGGTCCGCGGCTGTGGTGGTGGGCCGAGACGATGGGGTTGCGCAAGTTCTCCGAGATGCTGTTCACCGGACGGCCTTTCACCGCGAAGGAGATGGACGACTGCGGCTTCCTGAACAGCGTGGTGCCCCGCGACGCGTTGGAAGCCGAGACCCGCAAGTACGCGCTGGCGTGCTCGAAATCCCGTCCCACCGACACCGTCGCGGTGCAGAAGACGTTCCTCGAGCTCTACAAGCAGCACAAGGGCGAGTACTTCGGCAGCCTGCTCACCGGCATGGTCGAAGGCATGCTGCCGCTCATCCAGAACGATCAGCAGGGCGACGTCGACCTGACGGAGGGCACCTTCGAGCAGGGGCTCAACAACGTCGTCAAGGACAACGACCTGAACTTTCCGCCGGAGTGGCGGCTCAGCCGGTCGGGTCGCGCGAAACCCTGACGGATCACTCCTTGGCGATCAGGCCGTCGACGATCGTGTTGAACTCCGCGGTGCCGAACGACACGTACTCGGCGAGGTTGGCGTAGTCGAGCGACGCCATCACCGACCGTTCCAGCTGGATGTTCATCAGCCTTTTGGTGGCTTCGACGGCCTGCGGGGGCAACGCCATGATCTTCGTCGCGCACGCGATCGCCTCGGTCAACGGGTCGGCCACCACATGATTGGCCAACCCCAGCTCCAGCGCACGCGCCGCCTTGATCCGCACCCCGGTCAGCGCGAACTCCTTGGCCTGCAACAGACTGATCTGCGAACCCCACACCAGCGGCCCGCCGTCGGCCGCGACCAGCCCGATCTGCACGTGCGGGTCGGCGAAATGCGCCGTCTCGGCCATGTAGACGATGTCGGACAGCGCCGCCAGGCTGCAGCCCAGACCCACGGCAGGGCCGTTGACCGCGGCGATCACCGGCACCCGGCAGCGCACCATGCCGATCACCAGATCACGGCCGTGCTTGATCGTCTTGCGCCGCAACGCCTCGTCGCGGCGAAGCTCGTCCAGGTAGTGGAAGTCCCCGCCGGCCGAAAACGCCCGGCCCGCACCGGTGATGACCGCGGCCCGGGCATCGGCGTCTTCGTTGAGCGCCTCCCAGATCCGCGCGAGCCCCACGTGCAGCGCGTCGTTGACCGCGTTGAGGTCGTCCGGGCGGTTGAGCGTGATGATGCGCAATCCGCCGTCGGCGCGGACGTCGATCTCGTCTGGCATGTCGTACATCTAGGCCCCCAGTCCGAGGATGCGTTGCGCGATGATGTTCTTCTGGATCTGCGACGTGCCGCCCATCACGCTCTGGGCGCGGCTGTACATGTAGGCGCCGAACAACTCCTCGTCGCCGGTGCCGACGGTGTGCAGCGCGGCGTGGCCGACGGACTGCTCCACCCAGGTCATCAGAAGCTTGTCCAGCGAACCCTGCGGTCCGTGGGTGAGGCCACCGAGTTGTTCGGAGAGCCGCCTGCGCACGTGCAGCCGCAGCACCTCGGTCTGCACCCAGGCCCACAGCAATTCGGCGTTCGGCGTGCCGTCGACACCGGATGCCATCTGGCGCACCGTCTTTCCGTAACGTGCCGAGAACCCCAGCGTCGAGGGTTCCCGCTCGTGGCTGACCACTGTCATCGCCAGCTTCCACCCGTCGCCGGGCGCACCGACCATGTTCTCGACGGGCACCCGGGCACCGTCGAAGGCGACCTGGCCGAATTCCTTGGTCACGCCGCTGATCATCTTCAGGGGCCGCTGCTCGATGCCGGACTGGTGCATGTTCACGATGAACGCCGAAATGCCCTTGTGCTTCGGCACGGTCTTGTCCGTGCGGGCGAGCAGCAGGCACCAGTCGGCGACGTCGGAATAGCTGGTCCAGATCTTGTGTCCGTGGATCACGTACTCGTCACCGTCGCGCACGGCCGACGTCGTCAGCGAGGCCAGATCCGAGCCCGCACCGGGTTCGGAGAAGCCCTGGCACCAGCGTTGCGTTCCGTTGATCATGCCCGGCAGGAATCGCTGCCGGAGTTCCTCGCTGCCATGATGACTCAGGCCCACGACCAGGTAACCCAGGCTCGGCCGCGCCGGCGCGCCGGCCTTGGCGATCTCCTCGTCGACGATCACGTCGTAGACCGGTGGCAGGTCCTGGCCCCCGTACTCCCGGGGCCACGACGTGCCGAAGAAGCCCGCCTCGAACAGCGCCTGATGCCACTCGCCGGCCTTGGCCCAGTACGCGTCCCCGGAGGTGGGAAACCTGCCCTTCTGCTCGATCAGCCAGGCGCGCAACCGGTTCCGGAAAGCGGCCTCGTCGGCGGAATCACGAAAGTCCAATGGTCAGCTCCTCCAGCGTCACGGGCCACACCTCGGTGGCGGTCAGTACCCGGCGCAGGTACACATGGGCCAGACACTCCCAGGTGTTCCCGATGCCGCCGTGCACCTGGATCGATGTCTCGCACACGGTCATCGCGGCCCGAGTGCAGTAGATCTTCGCGATGCGGGCCGCCTCGATCGCCTCCGCCACCGGCAGTTCGTCGACGGCCCACGCGGCGTGGCGCGCGACGCTGATCGAGCCTTCGATCAACGCGAGACCTTCGGCGAGCAGATGCGCGACGGCCTGGTAAGAACCGATCGCCGCGCCGTACTGTTCACGCACCTTGGCGTACTCGGTCGCCAGTGCGTGGGTGCCCCGGGCGGCACCGAGGATGTCGGCCGTGGTCGTCGCCAGCGCGAGCGCGTACCAGCGGCCCGCGTCCTCGTCGGACAGTTCGGTCAGTTCGGCGGGCGACTCGACGACGCCGGCGAGGCTTCCGGTCAGATCGACCGAGGGCGGCAGTGCGTCGGCCGCCGGTAGCCTCCGGCCGAGCCGACGCTGCAGATCGTCGGCGAGCACCGGCCCCAGGAACGGCACGTCGACCAGTCGTCTGCCGAATTCCTCGGCCACGATCGCGACCTCCACGGCAGACGCTCCGTCGGAGCGCAGAGCGCGGAACCCGGTGGCGTCCATCGCCTTCTCCAACCGAGCGACGCGTACCTCGTCGTCGAGGTCGGCCACCGATCCCGGCCCCAGGTCGGCCGCCAACTCCGCGGCCGCGTCGCGCAGCTGCTCCTGCTCACTGGTCAGACGGACGTCCACCGGTTCCTCCACTTCTCGCGCACGCGCTCATCTGATCTCTCTGCTCTTCGCGCAAGCGCTCATCGCCCGCTCCCGGAGCACCCGCCGCAGCACCTTGCCCGACGGCAGGCGCGGGATCTCGTCGACGATCACGACACGGCGGGGGCGCTTGTAGGACGCCAGCCGATCGGCCACGACGGTGATCAGGTCGTCCGGCTCCACGGGGCTGCTCACCCTCACGGCGGCGATGATCGCCTCACCGTCGGGGGCCGGAACCCCGAACACCGCGCAGTCCTCGACGGCGGGATGGCCGTGTAGCACCGCTTCGATCTCGGCGGGCGCGACCTGGAAGCCGCGCACCTTGATCATCTCGCGGGCGCGGTCGGTGATGCGCAGATAACCGTCGGCGTCGCAGCTGCCGATGTCACCGGTGCGGTACCACCCGTCCGAGAACGCCTCCGCGGTGGCATCTTCCGGAAGGTAGCCGGCCATCGCCGCCGCCGACCGCACCTGGATCTCGCCGTCCTGGCCGGCGCCCAGCGGCGTCCCGGTCTCGGTGTCGACGACGCGGATGTCCACTCCGTCGACCGCGCGGCCGACGGTGTCCAGCCGTGCCGCGGACAGGTCGTTGCAGGTGATGACGGGCAGCTCGCTGGCACCGTACGCGGTCACCCAGGGGACTCCGGTACGCGCGGTGACGGCGTCGGCCACGCTGGCCGTCACCGGAGTCGCACACCACATGAGGTAGCGCAGCGACGAGAGGTCGTGTGTTTCGAGGCCGGGATGTGCAGCCAGCGCCAACGCGATCGGGGCGACCGCCATGTCGAGGGTGATGCGGTCGGCCTCGATGTGGCGCAGCATCGTGTCGATGTCGAATCGCGGATGCAACCGGATCCACGCCCCGGTGTCGAGCGCCGTCACGATGTTGAGCAGACCGAGGATGTGCGACGGGGGCGTCATCACCTGCAGGCGGTCCGCCGGGGTGAGACCCAGCGCGCCGCGCCACTGCCGGACCGCGGCGGCCAGCGAGGCGTGGGTGTGCCGAACGGCTTTCGGCATCCCGGTGGTGCCGGAGCTGAACACCAGAACGGCGTCCGCTGCGGGGTCGACGGGGCCCGCGGGGCAGTTTCCCGGTGCGATCGGCTCGTCCAGGTGCAGCATCGGCATGGCCTCCGCCAGCGCAGGATGGTCGCCCACCGCGGACATCGGCCGCGTCAGCGACAGCGCGTGGCCGACCTCCGCCTGCTTCCACGCCGGGCTGAGCAGCACCGCGGCGCCGCCCAGACGCCAGATCGCCTGCAGCGCGATCACGAATTCCGGCCGGTTCGACGACATCACGGCCACCCGCGACGAGGGACCGACACCGCGCCGGCGCAAGGTGGCGGCCATCGCCTCGGCCAGGGCGTCGAGGTCGGCGAGACTGTACTGCCGTTCCCCGAAGGCGAGCGCCATCGGCTCACTCACGTCGCGCGCGCCCTCCTCGTGGATGATGGTGAGAGGAAAACCGTTTGTCGAGGAGAATAGTATTCTCCTATTATCAGAATGACAATGTCGTAGGGCTGAAGGAGCAGGACGTCGCGTGGACGCCGAAACAGACCGGGCCGGAGGCACCGTCACCATCCAGCTGGACGGCAGCACCGCCTCGGTGCCCTCGAGACCGGGCGAGACGCTGCTCGACAGCGCGCGCCGCGCCGGAATGGGGCCGCCGTTCTCGTGTGAGGCCGGCAACTGCGGCACCTGCATGGCGCTGCTCAAGACCGGCCGGGCCACGATGCGGGTCAACGACGCGCTGACCGAGGACGAGGTCGAGGAGGGATACGTGCTGACCTGCCAAGCCGTTCCCGACACCCCCGATGTGACGGTCACCTACGACGAGTGAGCCGTCGGGACGCTGTCGTCCAGACGGGGCGCGGGACGGTACTGCGGCCGGTAGCCCGCGATCCGGATCGGGCTGCCCACCAGCCGATGATCACCGGCGGTGATCAACGCCTCCGGCGTGGCGGCCAGCGCCTCGGGGAGCGTCCGCACCGCGGACACCGGGATGCCCAGCGGCCGCAGCCTGGCCTCCCACTGCGCGGCGGTGTCGGTCGACAGGGCGTTGCCGACCACCTCCAGGACGTCGTCACGGCGAGACGCCCGCTCGGCCATGGTGGAGAAGCCCGTGATGCCGGCCTCGGCGGCGAAGGCCGCCCAGAACGCGTCGTGGGTGATGAACAGCGCGAGGTACCCGTCGGCAGTGGGAAATAGTTGCGCGGGAACGTAATACGAGTGTGCGCCGTGCGGATGCCTGCGCGGCTCGATGCCGTCGTTGAGATACGCCGCGGCGCGGTAGTTGAGCTGCGAGAGCATGACGTCGCGCAGCGACACGTCGACCTGTCCCCCGCGCCCTGACACGATCTGGGCCAGCAGCCCGAGCGCCGCCGTGAGGCCCGTCGAATTGTCGGCCGACGAGTAGCCGGGCAGCGTCGGCGGCCCGTCCGGGTCGCCGGTCATCGCCGCCACCCCCGTCGAGGCCTGGATGACGTAGTCGAACGCGGGGTCGTCTCCGCCCTCGAGCCCGTACCCGGTCAGGGCCACGCACACGATGGCCTCGTTGAATTGCCGCAACGACTCATAGGTCAGACCCAGCCGCCGGATCGCCGACGGCTTCATGTTCACCAGCAGCGCATGGGATTCCGCGACCAGCTCGCCCAGCCGCCGCCTGCCCTCGCCGGAACCGAGATCCAGACAGACGCTGCGCTTGTTGCGGTTCAGGCTCGCGAAGTAGCTGTCGCTCACCTGGCGGGAGATCTCCCCACCCGGCGGCTCGATCTTGATCACGTCGGCGCCGAGGTCGGCGAGCATCATCGTGGCGTACGGGCCCGCCAGCATGACGCCGACCTCCAGGACGCGAATTCCGGCCAGCGGGCCGTTCATCGCACGGCCTCGGCGAGCTCGGCGATCACCTCGCGGGTGCGGTACTTGGACGCCACGAGCTCGTCACGGGTGTCGCCGATCGGCAGCAGCCGTACCGACAGATCGGTGACACCCGCGTCGGCGAACTGCCGGAAGCGTCGGAGGATTTGCTCCATGTCGCCGGCGGCACAGAGGTCGCCGACGGTGCGCGCGTCGCCGCGGTCCAGCAGCCGCTGGTAGTTCGGCGACGTCTCGGCCTCGGCGAGGATGCGGTTGGCGCGCTCCTTCGCCGCGTCGATCTCGCTGTTGGCGCACAGGCACACCGGGATGCCGGCCACGATCCGCGGAGCCGGCCGGCCCGCGTCCGCCGCGGCCTTGGTGATCTTCGGCGCGATGTGCTCGCCGATCGCCTTCTCGTCGGCCATCCACAGCACGGTGCCGTCGGCCCGCTCCCCCGCGATCTGCAGCATGACCGGCCCCAGCGCGGCGACGAGCACCGGAAGCGGCGTCTCGGCGGCCAGCACCGTCGGGTTGTGCACGGTGAACGACGCGTTCTCGACGTCGACCTCGCCGGGACCGGCGAGCGCGGCGTCGAGGACCTCGAGATAGTCACGGGTGTAGGCGGCAGGCCTGTCGTAGGGCAGGCCCAGCATGTCGCGCACGATCCAGTGGTGCGACGGGCCGACGCCGAGCGCGAGCCGCCCGGCGGCCATGGCGTGCACCGAAAGAGCCTGCCGGGCGAGCGCGATGGGATGCTGGGCCTGCAACGGAACGACGGCGGTGCCGAGTTCGATGCGCGTCGTGTGCGCCGCCATCAGCGCCACCATGGTCAGGCAGTCGAAGTCGTTGGGCACCTGCGGCATCCACGCGGTGTGCAGGCCGGCCGACTCGGCCCACTCGATGTCGGACACCAGCTTGGTGACCTTGCGCGTCATGTCGCCGCGTTCGGCCCCGATCATCACACCGAGCCTCACGATTGATCCACCTTCTCCGTCAGCTCGCGTACGTCGCGCACCAGGTCCTCGAGCGAGGTCCCGGTGGGGAACACCGCGGCCGCTCCCGCGTCGAGCAGCTTCTGCACGTCACCTTGCGGGATGGTGCCGCCCACCACGACGGCGATGTCCCCGGCGTCGGCCGCCCGCAGCGCCTCGACGGTGCGGGTGGTCAGCGCGACGTGGGCCCCCGACAGGATCGAAAGACCCACCAGCGCAACGTCTTCCTGCAGCGCGATCGAGACGATGTCCTCGATGCGCTGTCGGATACCGGTGTAGATGACCTCGAAGCCGGCATCACGCAGCGTGCGCGCCACGATCTTGGCGCCGCGATCATGGCCGTCCAGACCGGGTTTGGCGACGAGCACTCGGGTGACCACTAGAACACCACCGGTTGCTGGAACTCGCCCCACACCGACTTCAGTGTCGAGACCATCTCTCCGACGGTGCAGTATGCGTTCGCGCAGTCGATGAGCTTGTGCATGAGGTTGTCGTCTCCTTCGGCCGCCTTCGCCAGAGCGGCAAGACTCTCCTTGACCGCGACGCCGTCCCGCTCGGCCTTGATCTTCGCGAGCCGCTTGAGCTGCAGGTCCCGTCCCTCGGCGTCGAGTTCGTAGGTCGCGATCTCCGGCGGCGGCTCGTCGGTGACGAACCTGTTCACGCCGACGACGGGACGGACACCCGACTCCACCTCCTGGTGGATCGTGTAGGCCTCGTCGGCGATCAGGCCCTGAAGGTAGCCGTCCTCGATGCAGCGCACCATGCCGCCGTGCGCCTCGAGATCGTCCATGATCTCGATGATCTTCGCCTCGGTGGCATCGGTGAGCGCTTCCACGAAGTACGAACCGCCCAGCGGGTCGGCGACTTTGGTGACTCCGGTCTCGTAGGCGAGGATCTGCTGGGTGCGCAGCGCGAGCGTCGCGGACTCCTCGCTGGGCAGCGCGAACGGCTCGTCCCACGCCGCGGTGAACATCGACTGCACCCCGCCGAGAACGGCCGCCATCGCCTCGTAGGCGACACGCACCAGATTGTTCTGGGCTTGCGGCGCGTACAGCGAGGCACCGCCGGCCACGCAGCCGAAGCGGAACATCGACGCCTTGTCGGTGGTGGCGCCGTAGCGCTCCCGCACCAGGGTCGCCCAGCGCCGCCGGCCCGCCCGGTACTTCGCGATCTCCTCGAAGAAGTCTCCGTGGGTGTAGAAGAAGAACGAGATCTGCGGGGCGAACTTGTCGATGGTCATCCGGCCCCGCTCGACCACGGTGTCGCAGTAGGTGACGCCGTCGGCGAGCGTGAAGGCCATCTCCTGCACGGCGTTGGCGCCGGCGTCGCGAAAGTGCGCACCGGCGACCGAGATCGCGTTGAACCGCGGCACCTCGTCGGCGCAGAACTCGATGGTGTCCGCGATCAGCCGCAGCGACGGCTCGGGAGGCCAGATCCAGGTGCCGCGCGACGCGTACTCCTTGAGGATGTCGTTCTGGATGGTGCCGGTGAGCTTCTCGCGCGGCACCCCCTTCTTCTCCGCGGCGGCCACATAGAACGCCAGCAGGATCGCCGCGGTCCCGTTGATGGTGAAGCTGGTGCTGATCGCGTCCAGGGGGATGCCGTCGAACAGGATCTCGGCGTCGGCGAGCGTGTCCACCGCCACCCCGACCCGGCCGACCTCCTCGCCGTATTCGGGGTCGTCGGAGTCGTAGCCGCACTGGGTCGGCAGATCGAGTGCCACCGAGAGTCCGGTGCCGCCCTGGTCGAGCAGGTAGCGGTAGCGACGGTTGGACTCCTCGGCCGTGCCGAAGCCGGAGTACTGCCGGAACGTCCACGTCTTGCCGCGGTACCCCGACGCGAAGTTGCCGCGGGTGAACGGATACGTGCCCGGGGGCGGTGGATCGCCGGCCCGGTCGGCCGGGCCGTACACGGGCTCCAGCGGCAGCCCGGAAGGTGTCTGTACTGGGTCGCTCATCAGTGGATAACGTACTTGCAAAAAATGAGAATGCCAATACCGTCTGAGGGAAAGATGCACGCAGGCGTGGGTGCCGACCGGCCCGGTGGGCGATCGAAGCCCCGGTACACAGCGATTATGTAATTCGCATAAAATGAGAACGGCACTATCCGGTGCTGACGAGGAGGCGCGATGTCCGACCCATTCCCCGAGGCGCAGTTCGCCGACCGCACGCTGGTGGTGTCGGGCGGCAGCCGTGGCATCGGCCTGGCCATCGCACTGGGCGCGGCGCGGCGCGGCGCCAATGTCGTCCTGATGGCCAAGACCGCCGAACCCCACCCCCGGTTGCCCGGCACCGTGCACAGCGCGGCCGCCGAGATCGAGGAAGCCGGCGGCAAGGCGGTCGCGGTGGTGGGCGATGTGCGCAACGAAGACGACGTGCAGCGCGCCGTCGACACCGCGGTCGCCCACTTCGGCGGCATCGACATCGTGGTCAACAACGCGAGCGCCATCGCCACCGAACCGACCCAGGCCCTCTCGGCCAAGAAGTTCGACCTGATGATGGACATCAACGTCCGCGGCACCTTCCTGCTCACCCGTGCGGCGCTGCCCGCCCTGCTCGCGTCGGACGTCCCCCACGTGCTCACCGTGGCGCCGCCGCTGAACATGAACCCGCACTGGCTCGGCGCGCACCCGTCCTACACGCTGTCCAAATACGGCATGACGCTGCTGTCGCTGGGGTGGGCCGAGGAGTTCCGCGCCGCCCGCGACGGGGCGGGCATCGGCTTCAGTTGCCTGTGGCCGCAGACCTACATCGCCACGTCCGCGGTGGCCAACCTGCCCGACGGAGACACGCTCGTGGAGGCGTCGCGCAGCCCCGACATCATGGGCGACGCCGCGGTGGCGATCCTCTCCCGGCCACCCGGCGAGGTGAACGGCCGTACCTTCATCGACGCCGACGTGCTGACCGCCGTCGGGGTCACCGATCTGTCGCGGTACGGGGGCGGCGACACCCCGATGTGGGATATCTTCCTGGACAAGTCATGAGTATCTCCCTGCTGCTGGAAATGGCCGCGTCGGCCGACCCCGACCGGACCGCGGTGGTCGACGGCGACATCCGGCTCACCACCGGCGAACTGAGCACGCTGGCCGACGGCGGCGCGCAGGTGATCGCCTCCTCCGGCGCCCGCCATGTCGCCTACATCGGCACGGGCGGCGCGATGCTCCCCCTGCTGCTGTTCGCTTCGGCCCGCGCCGCGACACCGGTCACGCCGCTGAACTACCGGCTCTCCGCCGACGGCCTGCGCGCTCTGCTCGACCGCCTGCCCGACCCGCTCGTCATCGTCGACGACGAGTACCGGAACGCCGTCGGTGACGGCTACCGCACCCTCGGCTCGGCCGATTTCCGCGCTGCGGCAGACACGACGGAGGCCGGCCCGGACGTTCCGGCGTTCGCCGATCCGGACGCCGTGGCGGTGGTGCTGTTCACCTCGGGAACCACGTCCACGCCGAAGGCCGTCGAACTCACCCACAACAACCTGACCAGTTACATCACCGGCACCGTCGAATTCGCTTCTGCGGAACCGGGAGACGCCGCGCTGATCTGTGTGCCGCCGTATCACATCGCCGGGGTGGGCGCGGCACTGTCGAACCTCTACGCGGGTCGGAAGATGGTGTACCTGAGGCACTTCGACGCCGAGGAATGGGTACGGCTGGTCTCCGAGGAGGCGGTGACGTCGGCGACCGTGGTGCCCACGATGCTCGACCGCATCGTCTCGGTCCTCGAGGCCCGCGCCGTCGCGCTGCCCACGCTGCGCACGCTCGCCTACGGCGGCTCGAAGGTGCCGCTGCCGTTGGTGCGCAAGGCACTCGCGCTGCTGCCCTCGGTGGGCTTCGTGAACGCCTACGGCCTGACCGAGACCAGCTCCACCATCGCGGTGCTGACCCCCGAGGATCACCGCGCCGCACTCGCCGCCGGCGACGACGCGGCGCTGCGCCGGCTCGGATCGGTCGGCCGACCCGTGCCCGGCGTCGAGGTGGAGGTGCGCGCCGACGACGGAACCGTGCTGGGCCCCGGCGAGGCCGGGGAACTGTACGTGCGCGGCGAGCAGGTATCGGGCCGCTACACCGGGATCGGTTCCGTTCTCGACGACAACGGCTGGTTCCCCACCAAGGACGTCGCTCACCTCGATGGCGAGGGATATCTGTTCATCGGCGGCCGCTCCGACGACACCATCATCCGCGGAGGCGAGAACATCGCTCCGGCCGAGATCGAGGACGTTCTGGTCGAGCATCCGCACGTCCGCGACTGCGCCGTCGTCGGGGCCGACGATCCGGAATGGGGTCAGATCATCGTCGCCGTGGTCGTCGCCCAGCAGGGCACCGAACCCGACGGCGAGGACCTGCGCGCGCACGTCCGCGCGCAGCTGCGCGGATCGCGCACCCCCGACCGGGTGGTCTTCCGGAATGAACTGCCCACCAATGCCACCGGCAAGGTGCTGCGGCGGGAGCTGGTCGACGAACTGAACGCCGCATCGAAGGAGCCCGCATGATCAAGAACGGCACCCGCCTGCAGAGCCAGGTCTGTGACACCCAGGTCATCGTCGTGCGCAGCGCCGACAGCCTCGACGATCTGCGGGCCGGCGGTGCACCCATGGTGCTCGTCGGCGACGACGTCGACAGTGGCCTGTCGCTCGACGGCACGCTGGCCGACGGCACCGTGATGGGTAAGCGCTACGTCGACGACAGCGGCGCCGAGGTGCTCGTCACGAAGGCCGGTAAGGGCACATTGTCGATCGGGGACACTCCGCTGACCCTCAAGGAAGCCAAGCCGCTGCCCGCCAGCGACTGATAGCTTCCCCCGTGTGAGGCCACGGCGGCTGCTGACCCGGTACGCGGTGGGACTGACCACGGCCTACCTGCTCACCGTCGCCGAGGTCGTGGCGATCGTCGGGGCGCTGGGCGGGCGCGGGGTCGTCACGGGCGCCAACGTCGCGACCCTGGTCGCCGTGGTGACCGTCGGGACGGCCACCGTCGGGCTCGGAGCGGTCGCGATCCTGCGGCCCTCGCTGCGTTGGCTGGCGGCAGAGCGGCGCCCCACCCCGGCGGAGATCACCACCACCGCCAAGATCATCCGTCGCCAGGCGGCGATCATGTTGGCGCCGTGGCTGTTGACCGCGGCGGTGCTGGTGCCGCTGAACCTCGACGCCGAGGCGTCGGTGTTCGTCGTGATCACCACGACCCTGCTGTTCGGCGCCATCGCCGCGGTCTGCACCGGGTTCCTGTTCACCCTGCGCACGCTGCGGCCGCTGATGGCCCGCGTGCCCCCGGGCGAACGGCCCGCCGCCCCCGGGGTGCGGGCGCGGCTGATCCTGATGTGGACGTTGTGCACGGCCCTGCCGGGCGGCGCGATCGCCCTGCTGCTGATCCTGCGGTACCGCAACTGGCTGCTGACCGAGGACAGCCCGATCGAACTGGCACTGCTGGTGCTGGCCCTGGTGGCCGTGGTCCTCGGATTGCGCGCGATGCTCGTGGTGTCGATGTCGATCTCCGATCCGATCGGCCAGGTGGTCGCCGCGATGGCCGATGTCGAGCGAGGTGACATCGACGGCAGCGTCGAGGTGTACGAGTGGTCCGAGATCGGCCGCCTGCAAATCGGTTTCAACCGCATGGTCGCGGGTCTGCGGGAACGCGACCGGCTGCACGACCTGTTCGGGCGGCACGTCGGAGAGGAGGTGGCCCGCCGCGCACTCGAGCAGGGCGAATCCCCGGCGGGCGACGAGCGGGAGGTGGCGGTGCTGTTCGTCGACCTCACCGACTCGACCCGACTGGCCGTCGAGCGGGAACCGCACGAGGTGGCCGGGGTGCTCAACGACTTCTTCCGCATCGTGGTGGCCGAGGTCGACGCCCGGCACGGTCTGATCAACAAGTTCCAGGGCGACGCCGCGCTGGCGGTGTTCGGCGCACCGCTGCGCATCGCCGACCCCGCATCGGCCGGCCTGGCCGTCGCCCGTACGCTCGCCCTCCAATTGGCCAGTCTGAGCGTCGATTTCGGCATCGGTGTGTCCGCGGGCCCGGTGTTCGCGGGCAACATCGGCGCGGAGAACCGCTACGAGTACACGGTGATCGGCGACCCCGTGAACGAGGCGGCGCGGCTGGCCGACTGCGCGAAGGACCATCCCGGCCGGGTGCTGGGTTCCGGTGCGGCCGTCGACCGGGCCGACCCCGGCGAACAGGAGCACTGGGCCGCCGGCGGTGAGACCACCCTGCGCGGACGCTCCGACGTCACCCGCCTGTACACGCCCGTCTCAGCTGTGCGTTAGTTGAACGCGCGAACGGGGAATGCTCGCGTATGCGAACCGCCGCGGCCCGGGACGTCACCGCTGCTGCTCGCGCGCGCGCCGACATCCGCGCCGGCCGGCACACCGGGCCCACCAGCGGCCTCGCCCCCGGGTTCGCTCAGGCCAACCTGGTCGTGCTGCCCGAGGCGTACGCCCTCGACTTCCTCCGGTTCTGCGTCCGCAACCCGAAGCCGTGCCCCGTGCTCGACGTCACCGAGACCGGTAGCGCGTGCCCGGAGGCGCTCGCGCCGGACGCCGATCTGCGCAGCGATGTCCCGCGCTACCGCGTGTTCGCCGACGGTGAGTGCATCGACGAACCGAACGACGTGAACCGGTACTGGCGTGCCGACCTGGTCGCGTTCCTGCTGGGCTGCTCGTTCACCTTCGAGTGGGCGCTGACCGCGGCCGGAATCCCGCTCGCGCATCAGCGTCAGCGCACCAACGTCCCGATGTACGTCACCGACCTCGCCTGTGCGCCGGCAGGACTTTTCGGCGGACCGATGGTGGTCTCGATGCGGCCGATGCGACCCGCCGATCTGTCCCGCGCCGCCCAGATCACGGCGCGGTTCCCGGCCATGCACGGCGCCCCCGTGCATGCCGGCGACCCGACCGCACTGGGCATCGGTGATCTCGCGTCCCCTGACTTCGGCGATCCGGTGTCGATCGCCGACGACGAGATTCCCGTGTTCTGGGCGTGCGGGGTGACGCCGCAGACGGCGGTGCAGCGCGCCCGCCCGCCGATCGCCCTCGTCCACGCGCCCGGACACATGTTCATCACCGACCTCCCCCACGAGCACTACGACAGTGCGGCCCCAGCACCCCACCTGCCCGGAGGATCGCCATGACCATCGACCCCGCGACCACACCTCGCACCGCACCCGCATCCGGCACCGTCGCGAAGGCCGTGCGGGGCGCGGCGATCGGCAACACCGTCGAATGGTTCGACTTCGCGATCTACGGCTTCCTCGCGACCTACATCGCCGACAAGTTCTTTCCACCCGGTGACGAGACCGCCGCGCTGCTCAACACCTTCGCGATCTTCGCCGCCGCGTTCTTCATGCGGCCCCTCGGCGGGTTCTTCTTCGGGCCGTTGGGTGACCGGATCGGCCGCCAGAAGGTGCTTGCGCTGGTGATCCTGATGATGTCGGCGTCCACGCTGGCCATCGGTCTGGTCCCCAGCTACCAGAGCATCGGCGTGTTCGCCCCGATCCTGCTGCTGCTCCTGCGTTGCCTGCAAGGATTCTCCGCCGGCGGCGAATACGGCAGCGGCGCATGCTTTCTGGCCGAGTACGCCTCCGACCGGCATCGCGGATTCGTGGTGTCGTTCCTCGTCTGGTCGGTGGTGGTGGGCTTCCTGCTCGGTTCGGTGACCGTCACCGCGCTGGAGACGGTGCTGTCCGAGTCGGCCATGGACGCCTACGGCTGGCGGATCCCGTTCCTGATCGCCGGCGTTCTCGGCGCGGTCGGCCTGTACATCCGGACGCGCCTGGGCGACACCCCGGAGTTCCTGGACCTGCGTGACTCCGGCGAGGTGTCGTCGTCCCCGCTGAGGGAGGCCGTCACGACGGCGTGGCGGCCCATCCTGCAGATCATCGGGCTGGTGATCATCCACAACGTCGGCTTCTACGTCGTGTTCACCTTCCTGCCCAGCTATTTCACGAAGACACTGGAGTTCAGCAAGACCGACGCATTCGTGTCCATCACCGTGGCCAGCCTGGTCGCGATCGCGTTGATCCCCCCGCTGGGCGCGCTGTCGGACCGGATCGGGCGCAAGCCGCTGCTGATCGCCGGTTCGGTGCTGTTCGCGGTCTTCACCTATCCGCTGTTCCTGCTGCTCAACAGCGGCTCGCTGGCGGCCGCGATCACCGCTCACGCCGCACTGGCCGCGATCGAATCGGTGTTCGCGTCGACGGCGCTGGCCGCCGGCGCCGAGTTGTTCGCCACCCGCGTGCGGTCCAGCGGGTACTCCATCGGCTACAACATCTCGGTGGCCCTGTTCGGCGGCACGGCACCGTATGTGGCCACCTGGCTGGTGGCGCGGACGGGCAACCAGATCGCCCCGGCGTACTACGTGATCGGCGCCGCGGTGGTCACCCTGCTGACGGTGCTGACCATGCGCGAGACCGCGCGCCGTCCGCTGCAGAAGCTGGTGACCCAGGAGGTCAGCCCGCAACGACTGACCTGATCAGCACGGTGGTGAACCGACGCCGGTGCAGCCGCCAGCCCTGCGCGGTGCGGACGAACTCGTCGTCGTAGAAGCCCACGGCATTCACCCCGGAAGCGTTGTCGGGCGCCATGATCAGAGCGTCGACGTAGGCCCGTGCCTGTGCGGTGTTCCCGTCGACGGTCACCGCAGGGTTGGTGATCCGGTGCATCGTGTGCCCCGCCGCCGCATGCGCGGCGACCATGAAGTCGGTCACCGCGTCGACCCCGGTCCAGCTGCCGATCTCGCCGTAATCCAGGCGGCAGTCGTCGGTGAACACGGTGCGGAACAACGGCCAGTCCCGGGTGTCGATTCCGGTCGCATAGCGGATCAGGACGTCGGTGATGTCGCGCCGGTCCTCGGTCTCGCTCATGCGAGGCCGGCCGGCTCGTAGCGCAGCAGGGTGACGTCGTGGTCGGGGTAGTCGCAGAACACCGGACGCACCCGCATCCCGATCACGATGTCGGCCGGCTCCACGTTGACCAGCTCGGTCGAGAACCGGGGTCCCTCATCCCATTCGACGATCGCGAGCAGTTGCGGCACGGCGTCGGCGAAGTGCGGACCGACCGGCCTGCGCGCGACGGTGTAGGAGTACAGCGTGCCCAGGCCGGAGATCTCCCGCCACTCCAGATCGTCGGCGAGCGTGCGCGGGGCGCGCACCCGTGGATAGAACACGTAGGACTGCGACGACGGCGAGTACTGGATGACGACGCGGTGGGCGGCCAGCGCGTCCCAGAACGGCGCCGTGGTCGGCGTTTTGACCGGCATCGGCCGCTCGAAGGCGTGGTCCACCGTCAATCCCCCTCGAGCACGAGCGTGGTCTGTTCGGACAGGATGCCGCCGTTACCCGAGACGAACGCGCGGTGGCAGTCCGGGACCTGAGCGGCGCCTGCACGGCCCATGATCTGTCGGGCGGCATCGCACACATGGTGCATCCCACCGGCATTGGCCGCCTGACCGAACCCGAGCTGACCGCCCGCGGTGTTGAGCGGGAAGTCGCCGCGGAACGTCAGGTCGTGCTGCGACACGAACTCCATGCCCTTCCCCTTCTCGCAGAACCCCGCGTCCTCGAGACTCAACAACACCGTGATGGTGTAGCAGTCGTAGATCGACACCATGTCCATCTGCGCGCGGGTCAGCCCCGACATGGCGAAGGCGGTCTCGGCCGCCCGGATGATCGGCGTCTGCAGCAGGTCCTCGGCGTAGGTGGGTGTCTTGTAGGGCACTTGCTCGCCGAATCCCTTGACCCAGACCGGCCGGTTCGCGGCGCGGGCGGCGATGTCGGCGCCGGCCACCACGACGGCCGCCCCGCCCAGGCAGGGCATCACGATCTCGAGCATGTGCAGCGGGTCGGCGATCACCGGGCTGGCCAACACGTCCTCGATCGTCAGCGGCGTGTCCTTCCAGATCGCGCCGTCGGTGTGATTGGCGTTGACCCGCTGGTCCACCACGATCTTCGCCATCGCCCGCTCGTCGTAGCCGTAGACCGACGCGTACCGCTGGGCGACCTGACCGTAGGGGCCGTTCTGCCCGAGATTGCCGTACGGGATCTCGAATTCGGCCTGGGGCGAGCCGTACTGATTGCTCGAGGCCCCGAAGAACACCGCGTCGGTCATCGGCCGGGGCCTCTTGTCCGACGTCGGCGTCAGGTAGCGCGCCGGGATCACGCAGAGCACGACGTCGCAGATGCCCAGCTCGATCGCCGCCGCGGCGCGCCACACCATGCCCGCCGCGCTCGCCCCACCGAGGTCGACGAGTTCGGCGAAGTTGGCGCGCACGCCGAGGTATTCGGCGACGGTCGACGGGACGAAGATCTCCGACTCGGCGAGGTGGGTGGTGACGATCCCGTCGACGTCGGTGCCGGCCAATCCCGCGTCGGCGAGCGCGGCGGCGCCGAGTTCGGCCCACTGTTCGATCATGAACGGGGCCACCGTCGCCTTGCTCATCCGCTCGGGGGGTAGTTCCACGTAGCCGACGATGGCAGCTTCGCCACGTAATCCCATGTGTCATACTGCCTTTCAGGCGCGGGGCAGCCCGAGGATCATCTGGGCGATGATGTTGAGCTGGATCTCCCGGGTGCCGCCCCCGATCAGTTCGGCCGGGAGATGGAAGTACTGTTCCACCAGCGACGTCCCACCCGGCCCGGCATCCTCGAGCAGTCCGGCGGGAGCGGACAGGTCCAGGCTGGCGGCGAATGTCCTGCGCAACATCACGTTCATCGCCACCTTGGCGATGCTCGACGCCGGCCCGGGCGCCTGCCCGTCGAGCAGGCGCAGCACCTCGCGCACCGCCAGCACCTTGATCGCGGTGGCGTAGGCGTCGGCTTCGCCGAGTGCGTGCATGACCTGGACGTGGTCCTGGCCACCGGCCGCGGCCAGCGCGCGCAGGATGCTCGCCCGGTCGAAGTTCACGTACGCGCTGATGGCCACCCGTTCCTGCGCCATCGTCGCGATCGCCAGATTCCAGCCGTCCGTCGGCCCGCCGAGCAGGAGTTCGTCGGGAACGAACACGTCGGTGAGGAAGACCTCGTTGAAGTGGGCTTGACCGGTCGCCTGCCGGATCGGCTGGACATCGATGCCCTCGGAACGCATGTCGACGATGAAGTATCCGATGCCCCGGTGCTTGGCTGCGTCCGGATCGGTGCGGGCCAGCAGGGCCCCGAAGTCGGCGGTGTGCGCGGAGGAGGTCCAGATCTTGTGACCGGTGATCCGCCAGCCACCGTCGACCTTCGTCGCGCGTGTCGTCAGCGCCGCCAGATCCGAACCGGCACCGGGCTCGCTGAACAGCTGACACCAGCCCAGCTCGCCGCGCTGGGTCGGCGGAATCAGCTGCTGTGCAACGTGGTCGGGTGCCGAAGTAATCAGCGACGGCATGATCCACTCCGCGATGCCCAGCGACGGCCGCACCAGGTGCGGCCGCGTGGCGAACTCCTCGTCGATGATCAACTGTTGCAGCGCCGTCGCCCCGACCCCCCAGGGACGCGGCCAGTGCGGCGCGATCAGCCCCGCGTCGGCCAACAGGGTGCGCTGCGGACCGGTGGCGAGATTCTCGTAGTCGCCCTGGCGCCCCGGCCGGTCGTTGCACAAGGTGGCGGCTTCGTCGAGAACCCCGGCGACGGTCGCCCGGAAGTCAGGATCGAGATCGCCGAGATCGAGTGTCAGCTCACGGCTCTCGGTCCGCGTCAGTTCCGCCAGCTCGTGGGCGAATCGACTCACGGGTCCGATCGAGGCGGCCAGGCTGGTGGCCTTGCGCCAGTACAGGTGCAGGTCGTGTTCCCACGTGTAGCCGATCGCACCGAACATGGTGAGCGTGTCGAGCACCAGGTCGGGCGCGGGACCGACCGCCATCAGCGCGGCGGAGGCGGCGGCGATCCGGTTCTGCGACAACGACTCCGAGGCCGACCGCACAGCATCCCACGCCGCTGCGGTCGCGAGTTCGCTGTTCACCAGCAGCATCGCCGCCTGATGCTGCAGCGCCTGGAACGACCCGATCGGGCGGCCGAACTGCTCGCGGGTGCGCAGATGCTCGGTCACCGCACGCACACACCACCGAATGAGGCCGGAAGTGGCGGCGGCGGTGAGGGCCACCGCCAGTGCCCGGGCCCGGTCGTCGTCGATGCCGGTGAGCAGATCGTCCGCCGGACAGCGATACCCCTCGAGCCGCAGGACCCCGACGTCGACGGTCTTGTCGGTACCTGTCCGTGGCGTGACCTCGGCGCCCGGAGCGGTGGGATCGATGAGCAGCCACCGGGTGCGGCCGCCGGACCGGGCGGGCGCGAGGATCACCCGAGCGGAACACAGTCCCAGCGTGGCGGCCGGCGTGCCGCTCACCGACACGCCGTCCTCATCTGCCGTCGCGCGCAGAGCATCGCGGTCGGTGATCACCGCGGCCGGGACTCCCTCGGCGAGCCGTACCAGCAGTGCCGTCGCGGAGGCGGTGTCCTCGGCCAGCGACGCGACGGCGCCGGCGATGATCGTCGGCAGCACCGGGCCGGGCAGCATCGCGGTGGCGGCGGCTTCGACCACACAGGCGGTGTCGGTCAGCGTCCCGCCCTGTCCCCCGACCTCCTCGGGCAGGTGCACGGCGTGGAAACCGTTGGCGACGAACTCATCCCACCAGACGGGCAGCTCGCCCGCGGCCAGCGCGTCGAAGGCATGCCGTGTTTTCTCGATCGGGGCGTGGCGCACGGCGAAGTCCGCCAGGGCGGCCGCCAGTTGGTCCTGTTCGGGAGTGAGCCCGATGGTCACGTCAGCTCCTCCGAGGTGGCGCAGTGGTAAAAAATCTGACATCAACGAGACGCAACGTCTCGTCTTGTGGCACACTACGGCTGCAGCACCTGCGTGTAAAGCCGTGACGAGTCGGGAGGTCGGAGATGGCCACTGCGGTCACCGCGCCCCGCCGGCGCAGCGAGAAGTCGCGCCGGGCCATCGTCACCGCGACCCGAGATCTGCTGCTCGACCGCGGATTCGACAAGCTCACCATCGAGGCGGTGGCCGCCCGGGCGGGTGTCGGCAAGCAGACCATCTACCGGTGGTGGCCGAGCAGGCACGCCCTGGTCGCCGACGTCATCCTGGAGGACGCCGACCGGATCCTGCGGCCCGTGGGGACGACCACCGACGTCATCGCCGACATCTGCGCATGGGCGCTGGACCTGGCGACAGCGCTGACGACCGCGAGGGGCCATGCGATGCTGCGGATCCTGACCACTGCCGGGATGGAGCATCCCGACACCGCGGCGCGGCTGAACGCGGGCTTCTCCACCCCGCTGCACGACAGCGTCCGCGGCCGGTTGCTCGCCCACGGGTGCGACGAGGACACGGCCCGCGATGGCGCCGATGCCATCGTCGGCGGCATCGTCTACGCCGTCTTGACCGAAGGTCGCGCCTTCCCGCGCCGTCGGGCCGAATCCATCACCCGCACGGTGCTCGGCGGACTGCGCTTGACCTGAACGGCGGGCGCGCACGCTCCTCACACGCGATGATGAGCCCATCGCCCGGCAACCGAGAGGGGTTCGTCATGACGTCACCGCGGCCGGACATCGTGATCGTGATGACCGACGAGGAACGCGCGGCACCGCCGTACGAGACGGCGGCCCTGGCCGCCTGGCGACGCGAGACCCTTCCGGGCCGAGCATGGTTCGACACGCACGGCGTGAGCTTCGCCCGCCACTACACCGGCTCGCTCGCCTGCGTCCCCAGCCGGCCCACCATCTTCACCGGGCAGTACCCGGACCTGCACGGCGTCACCCAGACCGACGGGATCGGCAAGGCCTACGACGACTCCCGGCTGCGCTGGCTGCGCCGCGGCGAGGTGCCGACGCTGGGCAACTGGTTCCGCGCGGCCGGCTACGACACCCATTACGACGGCAAGTGGCACATCTCGCACGCCGACCTCGTCGATCCGGCGACCGGGAGATCGCTGGCGACCAACGACGATGACGGAGTCGTCGACCCCGACGCGGTGCGCCGCTACCTCGAGGCGGATCCCCTGGCCCCCTACGGCTTCTCCGGCTGGGTCGGCCCCGAGCCGCACGGGGCCGCGCTGTCCAACGCCGGTGTCCGGCGTGATCCGCTGATCGCCGACCGCATCGTCGCCTGGCTCGAGGACCGCTACGCCCGGCGCCGCGCCGGCGACCCCGAGGCCGCACGCCCCTTCCTGCTGGTCGCGAGCTTCGTCAACCCGCACGACATCGTGCTGTTCCCGGCCTGGGCGCGACGCAGTCCGCTGCGGCCGTCCCCGCTCGACCCGCCGCACGTGCCGCCCGCACCCACCGCCGAGGAGGATCTGAGCGCGAAACCCGCCGCCCAGAACGCCTTCCGTGAGGCCTACTACTCGGGCTACGGCCCCGCCCGGGCGATCGAGCGCACCTACCGGCGCAACGCGCAGGAATACCGCGATCTGTACTACCGGTTGCACGCGGAGGTCGATTCGCCGATCGACCGGGTTCGGCGCGCCGTCACCGACAGCGGATCCGGCGACACGGTGCTGGTGCGCACCGCCGACCACGGAGATCTGCTCGGCGCGCACGGCGGACTCCACCAGAAATGGTTCAACCTCTACGACGAGGCCACCCGCGTCCCTTTCGTCATCGCCCGGGTCGGCGCAGACCCGTCCTCGGCGCGGACGGTCACCGCTCCCACCTCGCATGTGGACCTGGTGCCGACGCTGCTGTCGGCCGCGGGCGTCGACGTGGAGGCCACTGCGCGAATCCTCGCCCGCTCGTTCACCGAAGTACACCCGCTGCCAGGCCGGGACCTGATGCCGGTGGTCGACGGCGCCGGCGCCGACGACAGGCGAGCGGTCTACCTGATGACACGCGACAACGTTCTCGAGGGCGACACCGGGGCCTCGGGCCTCGCGCGCATGTTGAAACTGACGGCCAATGTGCCTGCCCCACTGCGTATCCGGATTCCCGCCGACACTGCCGCCAACTTCGAGGGCCTGGTCCTGCGGGTTGATGACGACGCCGCACCCGGGGGCGACGGACACCTGTGGAAGCTGGTGCGCTCGTTCGACGATCCGGCCACCTGGACCGAACCCGGGGTTCGCCACCTGGCGGCCACCGGCATCGGCGGACCCACCTACCGCAGCGATCCGCTCGACGACCAGTGGGAGCTCTACGACCTCACCGCCGACCCGGTCGAGGCGGTCAACCGGTGGACCGATCCGAACCTGCACGAGCTGCGCTCTCATCTCCGCACACGGTTGAAAACCGTTCGTGCCGAGGCGGTTCCGGAACGGCATCAGCCCTGGCCGTATGCGTCGCGCCGATCACCGCGGCGGTGGTCGCCGTTCGCCGCGGTGCGCCGCCTCCTCTAGGCCTTCGCGAGCTGCTTGTCACGGTAGAGCCGGGCCCACTCCGCACGCGGCCGGATCGACACGTCGACGTCGGCCCCCTTGGCGCGCAGCGCGCCCACCGTCGCCTCGGCTCTCTCCGTGCGCGCGAACGGATCCCAGCCGAAGAACCGGCAGGAGTTCTCCCAGGTGATCTTGTTGATGTCCGCATCCGACGCACCCGCGGCGTTCAACTCGGCCAGCACCTGCTCGGGTGCGTCCGGCCAGAAGCAGTCGGAGTGCGGGTAGTCGCACTCCCAGGCGATGATGTCGATGCCGATCTCGTGACGAAGCTTCAGGGAGGTCTTGTCGGTGACGTAGCAGGCCAGCGAGTGCTCGCGGAACACGTCGCTGGGCAGCTTGTCACCGAAGTCGCGGCGCAGCCACTTCTGGTTGGTGTAGTGCCGGTCGCTGCGATCGAGGTAGAACGGGATCCAGCCGATGCCGCCCTCGGAGAAGGCGAACTTCAGGTCCGGGTAGTTGCGCATCGCCGGACCCCACAGCAGATCCTGGGCGCACATCGCCGAGACCTGGGTGGCCAGGATGATCAGGTTGTCGATGGGTGCGTTGGGCGCCATGCTGATCGCGCCGAACCCGGTGCCGATGTGCAGGCACATGACGACGTTCTCCTCGGACAGGGTGCGGAACACCGGACCCCAGTAGTCGTCGTCGTGGTAGCTCGGCAGTCCCTCCAGATGAGGAAGCTCCGGCATCGTCACCGCGCGGCAGCCCTTGGCGGCCACCCGGCGGATCTCGGCGCACATCGCCTCGGGGTTCCAGGTCGGCAGGATCGCAATCGGGATGAAGCGGTCGGGATACGAGCCCGCCCACTCGTCGATGTGCCAGTCGTTGTAGGCCGACACCATCACCAGCGTCGCCTCCTCGCGGTGCATGTTGAGGTGCCGAGCCGAGAAGCCGGTGAAGGTCGGGAAGCACATCGACGCGAGGATGCCGTTGCGGTTCATGTCGCGGACCCGCTCGTGGACGTCGTACACCCCGGGCCGCATCTCGGCGAAGCCGGCCGGGTCGCGGCCCCACTCCTCGGCGGGCCAGGACACGACCGCGTTGAGGCCGCTGACCCCCTGCGGGCGGCCCTGGTACATCCACTGGTCGACGCCCTTGTCGTCGGTGACGACGATCGGCGCCTCCTCCCGGTACTTGGCCGGGACGTGGCGCAGGAACATGTCGGGGGGTTCCACGACGTGGTCGTCGATGCTCACCAAAATCAGGTCGTCGGTGTTCATGAGTTCAGTAGTACCGTGAGAACTCGTGACCGTCACCGCGCGTTCGGACAACTTCTTGTCCGTAGCGGCCAACCCTCGCCCGGTCATCGAACTGCGCCGTGGAGGTCAGGCACTCGGCGGCAGCTATCTCTACGAGGGCGATGCGCTGATCACCGGCTGGCACTCCCACGAAGTTCACCAGATCGAGTACGCCCTGCACGGTGTCGTCGAGGTGGAGACCGACTCGGCGCACTACCTTCTGCCCCCGCAGCAGGCGGCCTGGATCCCCGCCGGGCTGGAACACCAGGCGGTGATGAATCCCGACGTCAAGACCGTCGCGGTGATGTTCGACCGCACGCTGATCCCCGACGGCGGCGACCGCGCCCGCATCCTCGCGGTGTCTCCGCTGATCCGCGAGATGATGATCTACGCGTTGCGCTGGCCGATCGAACGTCGGCCCGGGCCCGACGAGGACGACGGTGTGTCCGAGGGATTCTTCCGGACGCTGGCAGCGCTCGTCGACGAGGCACTCGACCACGAGGCGCCGCTGAGCCTCCCGACGTCCGACGAGCCGCTGGTCGCCGCCGCGATGGCCCACACCAAGGCCCACCTCGCCACCGTCACCTGCGAGGAGGTCAGCAGGGCGGTGTCGGTGTCGGAGCGCACGCTGCGCCGGATGTTCGCCGAGACGCTCGGAATGCCCTGGCGCACTTATCTTTTGCATGCACGGATGCTGCGGGCGATGGCGCTGCTCGCCGCCCCCGGACAGTCGGTGCAGCAGACGGCCACCGACGTCGGCTTCACCAGCATCAGTTCGTTCACCCGCGCCTTCACCGCGTTCTGCGGCGAGACACCCAGCGCGTACCGCAAGAGGGTCGTCGGCGAGCGCCGCTGAGTCTTGTCACGGCGTGGGCCCCGGGACGAACAGACCCTCGCGCAGCAGGGTGTCAACGGACTTCTGCCAGCGCTCGAGCTGCCCCGGGCTGGTGAGCGGCTCGCCGAGGTGCCGTTCCACATGAGCCTTGAGACTGATGGTTCCCAGTGCGAGCACCATCGAGTTGATCGCCGCCCAGGTGAGGTCGACGTCCGGACTCACCTCGCCCCGGTCGACACGCTGCTGCCACCGCGCGATACCCACGGCCAACAGCGTGTCGAACAGCTGCGCACCGACGGGGCTGCCGTCCACCAGCGCCCGGCTCAGGTAGGCCGCGACGTCGGGGTGCTCGGCGAGGATCGTGGTGACCCGGGTGCCGATCTCGGTCACGGAATCCACCGGCGGCTCCGGAAGCGGGCGGGCCAGGGAGGAGACGAAGAGTTTCACCACGTACTCGTCGACGGCGCTGATCAGTCCCGCCTTGGTGGCGAAGTGATGCTGCACCAGGCCCAGTGACACCCCGGCCGCCGCCGCGACGCCCCGCATCGTCGTCGCCGACGTCCCGTGCAGCGCGAAGCTGCGCAGCGCTGCCACGCGGATGCGCTCGATGTTGCGGGGCTCGCCGCCGGCTGTTTTTACGTCTGCGTCGAACGTCACGTGGGTAACCGTAGACAACGCCGGCGTCGAGCGAGGTCGACGGTACAAATGTATTGTCGGCGCGATACACGCGTATCGTCGGAGACGACACGGAAGGGGTGTGGCCATGAATCCGGTATCGATCGATGAAGAGGCGTGGACTGCGCCGTGTACGCGCGATCCCGACCGGTGGACCACCACGGCGGACGAGGGCGCCAAAGAACTGTGCCGTTCCTGCCCCCGCCGGTGGCAGTGTGCCCGTGAAGCGTGCGTGACACCCGGTGCGGTGGGCCTCTGGGCGGGCATCGTGCTGCCCGAGGGCGGACGGAACCGCCAGTTCGCGCTCAAGCAGCTGCGTTCGCTGGCCGAGCGCAACGGTCATCCGGTCCGCAAGCGGTAGGTCTGCTCAGCGGATCGGATCGGTCACGGGCGGCGGCGCGACCGACTCCGTCGTCGAGGTGATGAAGTCGTCGATGAGGTCGACGACATCGTCGGGCTTCTCGACGTGCGGGAAGTGGCCCACGCCGGGCAACACCTCCAGACGACACACGGGATGTAACTCCCGAAGCCCGTACGCGTGCTCGACGGGGATGATCCGGTCCGCGTCGCCCCAGATCACCAGCGCCGGCATCTCCGAGGTCAGGTAGAGCCGGTTCAGAGCGCTGACGGCCTGCCCGCGGTAGTCCACCACCGAACGCAGGGTACGCAGGAAAGCCTGCCGGGTCTGTGCGTCGGACAGCGACGAGTACGCGCTCCACATCTCCGCGCCGCGGGGCGAGTGGATGCTCCTGGCCGACAGCCAACCACGAATCGTGTTGCCCGCCTTGACCACCGGCGGCGGAGCGATCACCGGGAGCAGGAACTCGGCACCAGGGGCGGAGAGCAGACGCAGGGTCCACCCGACGTCCTGGCCTAGCCCGCCGCTGCTGATCAGGATCAACCGCTCGCAGTAATCGCGATGCTGATAGGCGAACTGCATCGCCACCCCACCGCCGAGCGACTGTCCGACGACCGTGGCCCGCGCGATGCCGAGTTCGTCGAGCAGGTCGCGCAGCCACACCGCGAACGCGCCGAGCGAGTAGTCCCCGCGGGGCTTCGCGGACTGGCCGTGGCCGAGCAGGTCGGGCGCCACCACGCGGTACCTGGTGGCGAGCCGGGGAATCACTGCACGCCACGTCTCGGAACTTCCCGCCATCCCGTGAATCAGGAGCAACACCTCGTCGCCGCTGCCCTCGTCGCGGTAGGCGAACCGGTCGCCGTGCAGATCCAGGAACTTCACGTCGCTCATCAGCAGATCATTCCCCCTCGAAACGGATCCATGCGGCCCATGGTCGCAGAATCGCGACCCTCCGGCGACGCACCGTGCGCGGCGCAACGACCGGAGACGGTGGTGAGCACCGTCACGCCGTCGGAGGTTTTCGCTGATTGACGATGGGGTAACTCGGAGGCAGCACGCCGAAGGATCGGCAGTTCGAGGAGGACCACCATGGCCGACAGGGCCGACACCGCGCACGCTGAGGACCCGTTCAACGAGGCCGTCGCCACCACGGGCCTGTTCCTCCTCGTCACCGCGATCATCGCGGTCGCGTTCGCGCTGGCGAGCTGGACGATGTCCGAGACGCTCTTCGCCGTTCTCGGCGGCGCCGTGGCGCTGCTCAGCTTCGCCGCGAGTATGTTCTGCTTCACGACGCAGGCACAGGAGCCCGCTCCCGTCGAGGTCTCCGCCTGATCCGTCAGCCGTGCAGGCGTGCGACGTCGATGTCGTACTGCGCGATCTTGCGGTAGAGCGTCGCCCTGCTCATCCCGAGTTCCCGGGCCGCCTCGGCCATCGTCGGGGCGCCGAACGCCAGCACGCGGATGATCTCCCCGCGCTCGAAGGCCTCGATGCGGGTGAGTCGGCGCGTGCTGCCGGCCAGGACCTCCGACGGCAGGTGCGCGACGTCGACGAGGTCGGTCCTGCTGACGGCGTGGCGGACGACCGAACCGAGTTGATCGGTGTTGCCCGGCCAGCCAAAACCCTGCAGCGCCCGCGCCGCGGCAGGGGTGAAGCCGACGTCGCGGCCCCGGGCCTGGCGTGCGATGTGCGCGGCCAACGGGAGGATATCGCCGGAACGCTCCCGCAGCGGCGCCACCTCGACCACGGTGTCGACGAGGCGGGCCAGTGCCGCCGGGATGTCGGCGAAGCGTTCCGCGGTGATGGCGAAGGGCACGCCCGCCCCGGCGGCGCCGGCACCGCGGGTGATCAGGTCACGCAGCCGCTCGGCCGCCCACACCGGCAGTAGGTCCACGTCACGCACGATCACCGCGGTATGGGACTTCCCCAGCTCTGGGGTCCACAGACCCAACCAGGTCGCGACGTCGTCGGGTTCCGGGGCCCCCGCCGACAGGATCCGGTCGCGCGGGTGGGCCCGGCGGGCCGCCTGGCCCAGCGCGGTCGCCCGGCCCGCCCCGGGTTCGCCGATCGCCGCCACGATCGTGCCCGCCGCCATCGCCTCCGCGGCGTGTGTCACGGCTGCCGTCCACTCCGCCGACGGGGCGTCGAGCGTGCCCGACCCGGGCTCCAGCCGGGGGACTTCGACGCGGAACACCTGACCACGCGGCGTCGGACGCGCGCGCCGGCCCGCGTTGCGGGCCAGCATCAGCGCAGTGGTGTTGCTGGCGGCCGAACGGGCGAGCGCGAGCAGCAGATCGCTCGACGAATGCGACCAGGTGGTGAGGTTGACGCTCCCCTCGAGGAGCCCTGAACCGGGGTCGAGCACCGGCACCGCCGCACACGTGAACAGGTTGAGGCTCAGCGCGTAGTGCTGGTCGGCGCGAACCAGGGTGGGAGCTCGGTCGGCCAGCGCCAACCCCAGGCCGTTGGTGCCGACGTCGCGCTCGGAGTAGGCGAACCCCGGCGCGAGATGCACGTCGTCGAGCGCCTTGAGCAACGCGTGATCACCCGACAAGCGGGAGAGCACCACGCCGTCGGCATCGGTCAGCATCAAGCTGATGGGTTCGTCGGCGAGCGTGCGGTGCAGGTCGGCCAGCACCTCGTTGCCGCACTCGAAGAACAGCGAGCCGAGGTTCTCCGTCCCGGTGAACACCGGCTCGACGCCATCCATCGGGATCCCGTAGTCCTCGCTGCGCTGCCAGGAGGCGAGCAGCCGGTCCGGGACCGCCGTCGGCTGCAGACCCTGAGCACCCATCCGTTCGGGCAGTCCGTCGGGCATGTGATCCACGTTACAAAGGGTGGCAAGTCGGCACCGTCACCGCAGGTCCCCGGTGTCTCAGATTGAGACACCGCGGCTCTGCTCAGCCCTTCGCCGTCGGCCTAACGTCGCTCGCAGCGGTGTGACACTCCTCACACCCCCGCGAAGGAGATCCATGTACACCAAAGACGGCACCAGCTACTTCATCGTCGACGCCCACATCGCGCTGTGGGACGCCCGCGCGGAAAACCAGCGCAACATCCACGGCAAGCAGTTCATCGACTGCTTCTACGACTACCACCGCAACCTCTCCCCCGATTCCGAGGTGTGGAGCTACGAGGACTACCTGTACCAGGGCGGCGAGCGGCTGATGCGCGACCTGTTCGAGCTCGGCTACGTCGACCACGCCATCTTCCAGCCGGCCCACCTCGGCGAGTTCTACTACAAGGGGTTCGGCCAGACCGCCGAGGCCTCCGACCTGGCCCGCGCGCACCCCGACAAGCTGACCTACAACCACCACTTCGACCCCCGCAACGGCGAGGTCGGCCTCGAGCAGCTGCGCCTCGACGCCGAGAAGTACAACCTGAAGGGCGTCAAGCTCTACACCGCCGAGTGGCACGGGGAGTCGCGCGGCTGGAAGCTCGACGATCCGTGGGCGTACCGGTACTTCGAAGCCTGCCGCGAACTCGGCATCCGCAACATCCACATCCACAAGGGACCCACGATCCGGCCGCTGGACCGGGACGCGTTCGACGTCGCCGACGTCGATCACGTCGCCTCGGACTTCACCGACCTGAACTTCGTGGTCGAGCACTGCGGCCTGCCCCGCCTCGAGGACTTCTGCTGGATCGCCACCCAGGAACCCAACGTGTACGCCGGCCTCGCGGTCGCGATGCCGTTCATCCACACCCGGCCGAAGTACTTCGCCCAGATCATGGGTGAGTTGCTGTACTGGGTGGGCGAGGATCGCATCTTCTTCTCGTCGGATTACGCACTGTGGACGCCGAAGTGGCTCGTCGAATCGTTCGTCGACTTCGCCATCCCCGACGAGCTCAGCGAGTACCCGCAGATCACGGTCGACCAGAAGAAGAAGATCCTGGGCCTCAACGCCGCCAAGCTCTACGACATCCCCGTCCCGGCCGAGTTGGCGCTCCCCGACGCTGACGAGCCGGCGGTGGGACCGCGCGGCGCCGACGAGATGGCGAACGCATGACGCGCGACGCCGAGGCGATGACCGCCCTGTCCGCGGTGGTCGACCCGGAACTCGACGAGCCCATCACCGCCCTCGGGTTCGTGCACTCCCTGGTGGTATCCCCGTCCGGGAACGTCAAGGTCAACCTGCGCCTGCCGACGTCGTTCTGTGCGCCGAACTTCGCCTACCTGATGGCCTCAGACGCGAAAGACGTTCTCACCGAATTGGAGTGGACCCGGCATGTGGTGGTCGAACTCGACGACCACCACGATTCGGACATCATCAACGCGGGCCTGGCCGACGACGCGGGCTACCGGGGAACCTTCGGCCACGAGGCCGAGGACTCCCTCGACGACCTGCGGATGACGTTCAAGCGCAAGGCGCACACCGCCGCGATGGAACGGTGCCTGACCGCTCTGCTGCGGTCCGACCCGTCGCGCTCCGAGGAATCGATGGGGTCGGTCCGGATCGGCGACCTGCCCGCCGACGCGGACACCGCGGCGCTGCTGCAGCGTCGTCATGCACTCGGATTGCCCACGCACGCCGAGTCTCTGGTGCTGGTCGACGAGTCCGGCGAGCCCTACGACGATGTGCCGATGGCGCTGCGCCGCGCGCGCTCGACGCGCATCTCCATCGACGGCAACGCGCACTTCTGCCGCGGCCTGCTGCGCACCCGATACGGCGAGGAGCCCGCGACGTTCTTTCCCGTGCCCACCCTGAATCTGCAAGGAGCCCACTGACATGTCCACCATGCGCGCCGTCCAGGTCGTCGGTTACCACCAGAACCTGGAGATGACCGAACTGCCCATCCCCACCCCGTCCGGGCCGTTCGACGTCATCGTCAAGATCGGCGGGGCCGGGGTGTGCCGCACCGATCTGCACATCCTCGAGGGGCAGTGGGCCGAGAAATCCCAGGTGCAGTTGCCGTACACGATCGGCCACGAGAACGCCGGCTGGGTGGCGGCCGTCGGCTCGGCGGTCACCAATGTCGCCGAGGGCGACAAGGTCATCGTCCACCCGCTGATCACCTGCGGTCTGTGCCGGGCGTGCCGGTCCGGAGACGACGTGCACTGCGAGGCCAACCAGTTCCCCGGCATCGACACCAACGGCGGCTATGCCGAGTACCTCAAGACCTCGGCGCGCAGTGTCGTGCGCATCGACGACGCGCTCGAACCGTCGGATGTCGCGGCACTGGCCGATGCCGGCCTGACCGCCTACCACGCCGCGGCGAAGGCCGCCAAACGACTGGGGCCGCGAGACCGTGCGGTGGTGATCGGCGCAGGAGGGCTGGGGCACATCGGGATTCAGGTGCTCAAGGCGCTGTCGCCTGCGGAGCTGATCGTCGTCGACCGTAACCCCGAAGCCGTCAAGCTCGCCGAGGCGATCGGCGCCGACCACGGGGTGACGGCCGACGGCTCTCAAGTCGACCGGGTACTGGAGTTGACCGGCGGGCACGGCGCCGAGGTGGTGGTCGACTTCGTCGGCGAAGGCGGGGCGACCGCCGAGGGGGTCGCGATGCTGCGCCGCGCCGGCGACTACCACGTCGTCGGATACGGCGAGAACATCGACGTCCCGACAATCGACATCATCTCGACCGAGATCAACTTCATCGGAAACCTCGTCGGCTCGTACAACGACCTGTGCGACCTGATGGCGCTCGCGGCCCGCGGCGCGGTCACCCTGCACACCCAGAAGTACACGCTCGACGACTTCCAGTCCGCCATCACCGATCTCGACAGCGGCAACGTCCGCGGCCGAGCCATCCTCATCCCGTAGAAGGACGTGATCCGCAGTGATCTTCATCGTCGTGAAGTTCCGTCCGAAGCCCGAGCACGTCGAGAACTTCCCCGAGCTGATGGCCGAGTTCACCCAGGCCACCCGCAGCGAGCCGGGCAACCTGTGGTTCGACTGGTCCCGCAGCGTTGAGGACCCCTCCGAGTACGTGCTGGTGGAGGGTTTCCGTGACGGCGACGCCGGCAGGGAGCACGTCACCGCCGAGCACTTCAAGAAGTTCGTCGCGGAGACCCCGGCGCTGCTGGCCTCGACGCCGCTGATCATCAGCCGGGAGATCGATGCGACCGGGTGGTCGGAGATGGGCGAGATGACCGTCGGATAGCTGTGGCCTGGCGTGCGACCAGTCGACGTTCAAGTGCGGGCGGTGGGATTCGAACCCACATGTTCTTTCGAACACGGGCACCTAAAACCCGCGCGTCAACCAATTGCGCCACGCCCGCATCGGGTGAGATCGTACCAATCCCGACTTGTCAGACGCTGCCCCTAGTTTGGTTCCAGGAGGTGGCGGTTCTTGACCAGAGCGGTGGAGGAATTCGAGCACGTCAGACATCTCATCGCGGAAGGGCTCAACGACTGTGCGATCGCCCGCCTCACCGGGATACCGCGCGGGACCGTCAGAGACTGGCGTCGCGAACCACCTGAGAGCTTGGTTCGCGCCGACCCAAGCTCACCGTGTGGAACGCTGCACGATTTCGACGCACTACCCGAGGCGGCATACACGTACCTGCTCGGCATGTATCTCGGCGACGGCTGGATCTCGCGAAGCGGTCGAGCGTGGCGGCTGCGAATATCCTGCGACACGAAATACCCGGCCATCATCGACCGATGTCGCCAAGCAACGACACGGTCATTCCGAGGCAGATCGCGTCGACGGTGAAGCGGAAGGGCAACTGCTTGGACATCAGTTCGTATTCGAATCACTGGCCCTGTCTGTTGCCTCAACACGGACCCGGTCGCAAGCACCTCAGACACATCGCGTTGGAAGCCTGGCAGCAGGCCATCGTCGACCGCGAGACCGAGGAATTCGTCCTGGGGCTGATTCACAGCGACGGGTGCCGAGTCGTCGCGAACGATCGCGGGGTCCACAGTGTCAGGTATCACTTCAGCAATCGTTCGGAGGACATCATCGGCCTGTTCACCGCCGCACTCGACCTCTTGGGAATCACCTGGACGCGGTCTGACGATCACACGGTGTCCATCTACCGCAAAGAGGCGACCGCCATGCTCGATGAGTTCGTCCGCCCCAAGGACAGCGCGGTACCGTTATACGGTGTCCACTACGCGGCGTAGGAGGCCGGCGCTCATCCTGTTGGTGATCGCCGCTGCGTCCGGCTGCCTCGGTCTGGCCTGGTGGCAGTGGACGCGCTTCGAATCGACCTCGGGTGATTTCCAGAACCTCGGCTATGCGCTGCAGTGGCCGCTGTTCGCCGGGTTCTGCGTCTACGCGTACTACAAATTCGTCCGGTACGAGGACGCCCCGCCCGTCGCGCACCACAAGGACACCCCCACGGAGATCCCGGCCGGTCTCCTGCCTGAGCGCCCGCACGTGGCGCCGCTCGAAGCCGACGTCACCCTGCGGGAGTACAACGCCTATCTCGCCGAACTCGCCCAGGCCGATCGCGACGTCCCGAAACCGACAGGAACCGATACGTGACCGCACCCGAATCGCCCGCGCCGCTCACTCCCGTCGACACCATCCGCAAGGCCCTCACCGGCTACCGGGTGATGGCCTGGGCGACCGGCCTCTGGCTGATCGCCCTCTGCTACGAGATGGTGATGAAGTACGCGTTCGCTGACGACTCCCTGAGCTGGATCGCCGTCGTGCACGGCTGGGTGTACTTCGTCTACCTGTTGTTCACGGCCAATCTGGCGGTCAAGGTGCGCTGGCCGATCGCCAAGACCGTCGGCGTGCTGCTGGCGGGCACCATCCCGCTGGTGGGCATCGTCGTCGAGCACTTCCAGACGCAGAACATCAAGAGCCAGTTCGGCATTGACTGACCAGACCGTGGGGCGCGACCCCGCCCTCACCGGTCTGCGCGCCATCGCTGCGCTGGCCGTCGTCGGCACCCACGCCGCGTTCGCGACCGGCGTCCTCACCCACGGCTACCTCGGCGCGCTGACCGCCCGGCTCGACATCGGCGTCGCGGTGTTCTTCGTGCTGTCCGGATATCTGCTTTTCCGCCCGTGGGTGCGCGCCGCCGCCGACGGCATCCCCGCCCCATCCGTCCGGCGGTACGGCAGGCACCGGGTGCGCCGCATCCTGCCCGCCTACGTGATCACCGTCATCGCGGCGTTCGAGATCTACACCGTGTTCACCCCGGGCCCGAATCCCGGTCAGTCGCTGCACGGGCTGCTGCGGTACCTGACGTTCACGCAGATCTACACCGACGACTACCTGTCCACGATGCTGCATCCGGGCCTGTCCCAGATGTGGAGCATGGCCGTCGAGGTGTCGTTCTACGTCGCGCTGCCCGCGCTGGTGTTCGTGTTGCTGCGTGGGCGGTGGCGGCCGGTGCGCGTGCTGGCCGGGCTTGCGGCGCTGGCCGTGTTGACGCCGGCGTGGCTGATCGTCGGCCAGGTCACCGACCTGCTGCCCAGTTCCGCGGGCATGTGGCTGCCCGGCCACCTCGCCTGGTTCGCCGGCGGCGTGGCGCTGGCGGTGCTGCAGACGCTGGGGGTGCGGTGTCCCGCGGTGGTCGCGGTGCCGATCGCGGGCGCCCTCTACCTCGTGGTGTCGACGTCGATCGGCGGCGCGATCCTCGGCCCCGACCCGTGGTGGGTGCCCGCGGCGAAGGCCACGCTCTACGCGCTGATCGCCACCGTGGCGGTGGCTCCGGCGGCGCTGGGCAGCCGCGACTCCTACACCCGCGTGCTGGGCAGCCGGCCCGTGGTCTGGCTCGGCGAGATCTCCTACGAGATCTTCCTGCTGCACGTCGTCGTGATGGCGCTGACGATGCACCTGGTGCTGCGCTGGCCGTTGTTCACCGGGTCGATGCCCGGGCTGATCGCGGCCACCCTGGCGCTGACCGTGCCGGCGGCCTGGCTGCTGCACCGGGTGACGGCCCCTCAGAGCAGAGCGCGCAGCGAGGGCAGCAGCGCCGCGAGTGCCCTGCCGCGGTGCGAAGCAGCGTCCTTCTCCTCGGGACTGAGTTCGGCCGCCGTGCGATCCGATCCGGTCGGCAGGAACACGGGGTCGTAGCCGAAGCCGCCGTCGCCGCGCGGCTCGCGCACGATGCTGCCCGGCCACTCGCCGCGCACCACGACGGCGTCCGCCTCGGCGGGCCCGTACACCAGCGCGCAGGCGGAGACGAACGCGGCGCCGCGGCGCTCGTCGGGCACATCGGCGACCTGGCCGAGCAGCAGTGCCGTGTTCGCGGCGTCGTCGCCGTGCCGGCCTGACCACCGCGCGCTGAGCACCCCCGGCATCCCGTTGAGCGCGTCGACCTCCAGGCCGGAATCGTCAGCCACCGCAGGCAAACCCGTCGACGTGTACGCGTCGCGCGCTTTGGCCAACGCGTTCGCCTCGAACGTCGCGCCGGTCTCGGGCGCCTCGTCGAACGGCGGGACATCGGCCAGCGACAGCAGCGTCACCCCGGACACCCCGGCGGCATCGAGCACGCGGTGCAGCTCCGCCAGCTTCTTGGGGTTGCGGGTGGCAACCAGTAACCGGGTCAGCTGCCGAACGCCTTCTTGGCCGGCTCGCCGGACTCGGGCAGCGCACCGGGGTACGGCTGCTCGAGTGCGGCCCGCTGGATCTCGAAGAGCTGATCGCAGGCCGCCATCGCGGCGTCGAGCATCTTGTCCAGTGTCGAGCGAGGGAACGTGGCGCCCTCGCCGGTGCCCTGGATCTCGACGAGCGTGCCAGTGTCGGTGGCGACGACGTTCATGTCGACCTCGGCGCGCGAGTCCTCGGTGTAGGGCAGATCGACGCGGATGCGGCCGTCGACGACACCGACACTGACCGCGGCGATGGCGCACGACAGCGGGCGCGGATCCTTCAGCTTGCCTGCGGCAGCCAGGTAGGTGACCGCGTCGGCCAGCGCGACGTACGCGCCGGTGATGGCCGCGGTGCGGGTGCCGCCGTCGGCCTGCAGGACGTCGCAGTCGATCGCGATCGTGTTCTCGCCGAGAGCGGCGAGGTCGATGCAGGCGCGCAGTGAACGGCCGACGAGCCGGCTGATCTCCTGGGTGCGACCGCCGACCCGGCCCTTGACCGACTCCCGGTCGGAACGTTCATGCGTGGCGGCCGGGAGCATCGCGTACTCCGCCGTCAGCCAGCCCTGGCCGGAGCCCTTGCGCCAGCGCGGCACCCCCTCGGTGACGCTCGCTGCGCACATCACCCTGGTCTCGCCGAACTGCACGAGCACCGAACCCGCGGGATGGGTGGTGAAGCCTCGGGTGATGGTGACGGGGCGGAGTTCGTCGTCGAGCCGGCCGTCTTCTCGTCTGGACACGCGCCAACCCTAACCGGTCGCGCTGACAGCGCCGAGATCGACGTGAGGGCGGGATCAGCCGCGGGTGACGTCGAACGCCTCGTTCGACACCACCGCGTGCACGGGCCCGTCGAACTCGGCCTTGGCCTCGCTGATGACGTCCTCGCGCGACGTCCACGGCGGGATGTGGGTCAGCAGGAGCTCCCCCACGCCGGCGCGGGCCGCCGCGCGCCCGGCCTCGGTGCCCGAGAGGTGCAGCCGCGGCGGACGTGCCGGATCGTGCGTCCACGACGCCTCGCACAGGAACACGTCGGCGTCCCGGGCGAGGTCGATCAGCGCGTCGCAATAGCCGGTGTCGCCGCTGTAGACGAGCGTGGCGCCCGACGGGTCGCTGATGCGCATGCCGTAGGACTCGGTGGGATGGCACACCAGTCGCGGCACGATGGTGAGCGCGCCGATCTCGACGGGCTGGTTGTCCACCCAGTGCCGGATGTCGAAGATGTCGCTGAAGTCGTCGATCTCGCCGCCCTCCGGCGACGACGCCGCGCCCAGCCGCGCCCACGTGTTCGCGGGTCCGTACACCAGACCGCGCTCCTGGGCCGGGCTGGGGTGGTAGCGCCGCCAGACGAACAGGCCGGGCAGATCGAGGCAGTGATCGGCGTGCAGATGCGACAGCAGCACGTGCACCGAATTCGGGTCGGCGAAGCGCTGCAGCGCGCCGAGAACCCCTCCACCGAAGTCCAGGACCAGCGGCGGGGTGTCCGGTGCGGTCACCAGGTAGCCGGACGCGGGCGAATCAGGTCCGACAACGCTGCCGGAGCACCCCAGTACGGTGATTCGCACGCTCACTAGCTTGCCATGCCCGTGATCGCGATGGCGAAAACATCGCCGCTTTGGGCGACCAACGTCATGTCGGCGTGACGACGTGACGTCGCACCGGCCGCACCCCGTCCAGCGACGGTCCGAGGAAACGCGCCGCGAGCCGGGTGAACGCCTCCGGATCGCCGGTGGCCTCGAACACCCGCCGCGGCGGCGGTGCGTCGTCGCCCGGGTGCGGGCGCAACAGATCGCGCTCGGTCAGCACCCGCAGCAGGTCCTTTGCTGTCTCCTCGGCGCTGGACACCAGCGTCACGTCGTCGCCCATGGCCAGCTGGATCAACCCGGACAGCATGGGATAGTGCGTGCAGCCGAGCACCAGGGTGTCCACCTGCGCGCGCTGCAGCGGCTCCAGGTATCCCTCGGCGAGCCCGAGCACCTGCCGCCCGCTGGTCACACCGCGCTCGACGAAATCGACGAAGCGGGGACACGCGACCGCGAACACCTCCAAGTCACGGGCGGCGGCGAAGGCGTCCTGGTACGCCCCGGAGGCGATGGTCGCCTCGGTGCCGATCACCCCGACCCGGCCGTTGCGCGTCGTGCTGACGGCGCGGCGCACCGCAGGCAGGATCACCTCGACCACGGGGATCGGCGCATACCGTTCGCGGGCGTCGCGCAGGCAGGCCGAGGACGCCGTGTTACACGCGATCACCAGCGCCTTGATGCCCCGCTCTGCGAGGTCGTCGCCGATGGCGAGCGCGTGCCCCCGGATCTGCGGCACGGTCAGCGGCCCGTAGGGCCCGTTGCCGGTGTCGCCGACGTAGAGGATCTCCTCGTCGGGCAACTGGTCGATGACCGCCCGGGCCACGGTGAGTCCGCCGACGCCGGAATCGAAGATCCCGATCGGCAGGTGCGCGCTCATCGGGACAGCGACGGCGGCGCCGTGTTGCGACGCCCGGACTGGCGGGCCCGACGTTCCGGACCGGAGAGCAGATAGGCGGCGAGCAGCCCGGCCGCCGCGCCGCACAGATGGCCCTGCCACGACACACCGAACGTGCCGGGAAGGACGCCGAGCAGAACGCTGCCGTACACGAACAGCACGACCACGCCGACGACGATCTCCCACACCTTGCGGGTGAAGAACCCGAAGACGATGAGGAAGGTCAGCCACCCGAAGATCAGGCCCGAGGCCCCGATGTGGTTGGTCTCGCAGCGCACCCCCACATACGGGCACTGCGCGCCGACGTTGCCGATCAGCCAGGTGCCCAGACCGCCGAGGATCCAGATGATCGCGGTGGCGTAGAGGAACCGCGACAGCCCGGCCAGGGTCATCAGGAAGCCGAGCACCAGCGCCGGAACGGTGTTGGCGATCAGGTGTTCCCAGTTCGAATGCAGCAGCGGCGCGAACAGGATGCCGGCCAGACCGTCGGTCTCCAACGGGCGAATGCCGTTCTGGTCCAACCGGTGTCCGCTGAGCGCGTCGAAGAGCTCGATCACCCACAGCACGATGACGAACGACAGGACGGTGGCCCCGCCCACGACCCAGGCGGGTCGCTTGCGCGGCCCGGTGGCCGACGAGGGATGACCACCCGCGCCCGTCATGCCCATAGCTGCCCTTCCAGCGCGTCTTCCGCGTCGTCCAGGCTACCGGCGTACGCCCCGGTCGACAGATACTTCCAGCCGGCGTCGCAGACCGTGAACGCGATGTCGGCGCGCTCACCGGCCTTCACCGCCTTGGCGGCCATCCCGAGGGCCGCGTGCAGGATGGCCCCGGTGGAGATGCCGGCGAAGATCCCCTCGACCTGCACCAGCTCGCGGGTGCGCCGGACCGCGTCGTAGGACCCGACCGCGAAGCGGGTGGTCAGCACCTCCGGGTCGTACAGCTCGGGAATGAAGCCCTCGTCGATGTTGCGCAACGCGTAGACGCCCTCGCCGTAGCGGGGTTCGGCGGCGACGATCTGCACCCCGGGCACGTGCTCGCGCAGGAAACGCCCGGTCCCCATCAGCGTCCCGGTGGTGCCCAGCCCGGCGACGAAGTGCGTGATCTCGGGCAGGTCGGCGAGCAGTTCGGGGCCGGTGCTGTCGTAGTGCGCGGCCGCGTTGGCCGGGTTCCCGTACTGGTAGAGCATCACCCACGACGGGTTCTGCGCGGCAAGCTCTTTCGCGTGGGCGACCGCCGTGTTCGAGCCGCCTTCGGCGGGCGAGTAGATGATCCGCGCCCCGTAGAGCTCGAGCAGTTGGCGGCGCTCGATCGAGGTGTTCTCCGGCATCACGCAGATCATGGTGTAGCCCTTGAGCAGGGCCGCCACCGCCAACGAGATACCGGTGTTGCCACTGGTCGGTTCCAGGATGGTGGCGCCGGGCTGCAGGCGGCCCTCGCGTTCGGCCTCCTCGATCATCCGCAGCGCGGGTCGGTCCTTGATCGAGCCGGTCGGGTTGCGGTCCTCGAGCTTGGCCCACAGCCGCACGTGCGGCTGGCCCTCCCAAGCCGGCGAGAGCCGCTGCAGACCCACCAGCGGCGTCCCGCCCAGCGCGTCGAGAAGCGAGTCGTAACGGGTCATCAGCCTCCTGCCACGGCGGGCAGGATCGTGACGGAGTCGCCGTCGGAGATCTCGGTGTCCAGGCCGCCGGAGAACCGTACGTCCTCGTCGTTGACGTAGATGTTGACGAAGCGGTGCAGCTTGCCGTTATCGACCAGGCGCTCGGAGATCCCCGCGTGGTTGGCCTCCAGATCGGCGATCACCGCGGCGAGCGTGGCGCCGGAGGCGGACACGCGCTTCTCGCCGCCGGTGTGGGTGCGCAGGATCGTCGGGATCGACACCTCAACGGCCATGGGCGGACTCCTCTTCTTCTCAGTACTGATCGACGATCGTGACGGGTTCTTCGGTGACGACGCCGTCCACGATGCGGTAGCTGCGCAGTTCGTGGTGCTCGAGGTCGCGGGTCGACACCAGGACGTAGTGGGCGTCCGGTTCGGAGGCGTACGAGATGTCGGTGCGGCTCGGGTAGGCCTCGGTCGCGGTGTGGGAGTGGTAGATCACGATCGGTGCCTCGTCGGCCGCGTCCAGGGCCCGCCACACCTTCAGTTGCTCCCCCGAGTCGAACCGGTAGAACGTCGGCGACCGTTCGGCGTTGACCATCGCGATGAACCGCTCGGGACGGTCGGACCCCTCGGGTCCGGCGATGATGCCGCACGCCTCGTCGGGGTGATCCGCGCGGGCATGGCCGACCATCGCCTCCACGAGGTCAGCACGAATCGTCAGCACCGGCGTCGGTTTCCTTTCATTCGAACGCTCCGGGCAACAGGCCACGGTAGGTCGGTATTCCGGCGACCGTGTCGGCGGCCAGCATCGCGACGAGCACAGCGCTGGCCAGAACGTCGGCGGCGGCCGCCCCGACCGCCGTCATCAGCGGCACCTCCGGCGACATCGACGCCGGGATCGTCGGGTCGGGATCGACCTCCACGGCACCGGTGGCCAGCGCGAACACGGTGTCACCGTCCATCGGGGTGTGGCAGGGCCGGATCGTGCGGGCCAGCCCGTCCTGCGCGGCGACCGCGACCCGGCGGCAGGCCGCCTTGCTCAGCGCGGCGTCGGTCGCGACGACGGCGATCGTGGTGTTGAGCGGACTGAACTCGGTGTGCCGGTCGGCGTAGGCGGCGACCTGATCGGCGGGCGGCGCCACCAGCCCGAACTCCTCGATGTGGTGGGCCAACCAGGGCAGCCCGGTGCCGGGGTCGACGACGTCGCCCGCCGCGTTGACGACGACGAGCGCACCCACGGTGACGCCGATGTCGAGCGTGACCGACGCGGTGCCCACACCGCCCTTGAGCACCCCGGCCCGCGCTCCGACGCCGGCGCCGACGGTGCCGATCCCGGTGTCGCTGCCCGCGGCGGCAGCGGCGCGGTACCCGAACTCGGCGGTCGGCCGGCACTGCCAGCCGCCGACCGGCAGGTCGAAGATCACCGCGGCGGGCACGATCGGCACCACCCCGCCGTCCATCGCGACGCCGCGCTCCTGCTCCTCGAGCCAGGTCATCACGCCGTCGGCGGCAGCGAGGCCGAACGCGCTGCCGCCCGTCAGCACCACGGCGTCGACGTGGCGCACCGAGTTGCCGGGGTCGAGCAGGTCCGTCTCCCGCGTGCCCGGGGCCCCGCCGCGGCCGTCGACCGCGCCGACGGTTCCGGGCGGGGTGAGGATCACCGTGGTGCCGGTGGCCCACCCCGAGCCCAGCGCCGCGTCGGGGTCGAGCACGTGGTGGTGGCCGACCCGGATGCCGGCGACGTCGGTGAGGGCGCCCGGCACTAGCGTGCCCCGCCCATCAGGCTGACGACCAGGTATTCCTGCAGCACGGTCAGCCACTGGTACACGTCGAGATGCCCTGCCATCGGGTGCTCGTTCGGCAGGCGGTCGGGGCCGTCGGGCCCGATCTCGAGCATGGTGCCCAGCGCCAGACGAACGTCGTTGACCGCCGAGACCCAGGCCTGCGCGTCGCCCTCGGACAGCTCGAACTTTCCGCCGGTGGGCGGCACGGTGGCCAGCAGGCGTTGTGCCGCTTCACGTTTGGCGTCGATGATCTCGGGCTCGTGCAGACTGCGCAGGGCGCTGTTGAGGCTCTCGGCCGGACCCGAACCGGCGGGATGGTCCCGCGCGGGCCGATAGAAATCCGGCAGCAGGCGCTTCATCGTATCGTCTTGCGGCGGAACCGAATTGCCGGTCCTGATACCCGTGATCTCCGCGAGTTCGTCGACGGGGGCCGACGATTCACGATCCTCGAGCATCCCCAGCAGTGACGACACCAGGCTGGAGAGCAGGTCGGCCTCGTGGGCGGCCAGTGCCGACCGGAACCGGGGGCCGTCGCCGCCATCGACCCGTTTCCATTTACGCACAGCGGGGTCAGCGGTCCTGTTGCAATGTCGCCCACAGCCCGGCGGCGTGGAGCTTGGTCACGTCGACTTCCATCGACTCCCGGCTACCCGCCGAGACCACCGCCTTGCCCTCGTTGTGCACCTGCAGCATCAACTTCGTCGCGTGCGGTTCGCTATACCCGAACAGCTTCTGGAAGACGTAGGTCACGTAGGTCATCAGGTTCACCGGATCGTCCCAGACGATGGTGACCCAGGGCGCCTCGGTCGCGACGTCGGACGCCACGTCGCGTTCTTCGCGGGTTTCCGGTCGTGCCTTCGCCGGCGTCACCATGCCGGCAAGAATACCGGGGTCACGGACGGGCTCCGAACCGATACGGTTGGGCCGTGACTTCGCCGCTCCCGGACCCGGCCGGCGCCCGGCCCCTCTCCTCGGTGGCGCTGCTGACCGACAAGTACGAACTGACGATGCTGGCCGCGGCACTGCGGGACGGGACCGCGCACCGGCAGACCACCTTCGAGGTGTTCGCCCGTCGCCTGCCCGACGGGAGGCGCTACGGGGTCACCGGGGGCACCGGACGCCTCGTGGAAGCGTTGCCGGAGTTCACGTTCGGCGGCGACGAGCTGGACGCGCTGGCGGACGTCCTCGACGACGACACGCTGGCCTACCTCGCCGACTACCGATTCACCGGCGACATCGACGGCTACCCGGAGGGCGAGTTGTACTTCCCGGGGTCCCCGGTGCTCTCGGTGCACGGCACGTTCGCCCAGTGCGTGCTGCTCGAAACGCTCGCGCTGTCGATCTTCAACCATGACACCGCGATCGCGTCGGCAGCGGCGCGGATGGTCAGCGCCGCCGAGGGCCGCCCGCTGATCGAGATGGGGTCGCGCCGCACCCACGAGTACGCCGCGGTCGCCGCATCGCGGGCGGCCTACCTCGCCGGGTTCACCGGCTCGTCGAATCTGGAGGCCGAACGCCGCCACGGCGTGCCGGCGCTGGGGACCAGCGCCCACGCGTTCACGTTGCTGCACAGCAGCGAGGGGCAGAGCGCCGCCGACGGCGAGAAGGCCGCGTTCCGGGCCCAGGTGGAGGCGCTCGGCGTGGACACCACGCTGCTGGTCGACACCTACGACATCACCGCAGGGGTCGCCCACGCGATCGAGGTCGCCGGGCCCGGGCTCGGCGCGGTGCGGATCGACTCAGGAGACCTCGGTGTGCTGGCCCGGCAGGTCCGCGCCCAGCTCGACGGGCTGGGCGCGACCGGCACCAAGATCGTGGTGTCCGGGGATCTCGACGAGTTCGCGATCGCCGCCCTGCGCGCCGAACCGGTCGACCTCTACGGCGTCGGCACCTCGGTGGTCACCGGGTCGGGGGCGCCGACGGCGAGCATGGTCTACAAGCTCGTCGAGGTCGACGGGCTGCCGGTGGAGAAGCGCAGCAGCCACAAGGAGTCCCACGGGGGCCGCAAGCAGGCGGTCCGGCTCGCCAAGGAGTCGGGCACCATCGTCGAGGAGATCGTCCACCCCGCCGGCCACCCACCCGAGATCCCGCAGGACCTCATCGGCCGCCCCGTCACCGTCCCCCTGGTGCGTGACGGCCGACCCGTCGCCGACCTCGGCCTCGACGCGGGCCGGGACCGGGTCAGGCAGGGTCTGCGCAGCCTGCCGTGGGACGGTCTGAAGCTCTCGAAGGGTGATCCCGCGGTGCCCACCCGGATGATCGCCCCCCGTCGCGGACGGTAGGAGGGGTGGGCACCCGGCCCGGTGAGGTCACCGATCTGCTCGCCACCGCGGTCACCGCGCTCGGCGGCACGAGCCGCGCCGGTCAGGTGGAAATGGCCGAGGCCGTCGCGGCGGCGTTCGACAGCGGCGAACACCTCGCGGTGCAGGCCGGGACGGGCACCGGCAAGTCGCTGGCCTACCTCGTTCCGGCGATCGCCCATGCGGTCGCCGACGAGCGGCCGGTGGTGGTGTCGACGGCCACCATCGCGCTGCAACGTCAGCTGGTCGACCGCGACCTGCCCCGCCTGGCCGACTCGCTGCGCGCTCACCTGCCCCGCACGCCCACGTTCGCGCTCCTCAAGGGCCGTGGAAACTACCTGTGCCTCAACAAGATCCACAACGGAGCCGCCGAGCCGGACGACGACCGATCGCAGGAGCAGCTGTTCTCGCCGGTCGCCGCCAGCGCGCTGGGTCGCGACGTGGCCCGGCTGACCGCGTGGTCGTCGCAGACGCAGACCGGTGATCGCGACGAGCTGGCGCCCGGGGTGCCCGACCGGTCCTGGTCGCAGGTGAGCGTGTCGGCGCGGGAGTGCATCGGCGTCTCGCGCTGCCCGTTCGGCACCGACTGTTTTGCCGAACGCGCGCGCGATCGCGCCGCGGGTGTGGACGTGGTGGTCACCAACCACGCCCTGCTGGCGATCGACGCCATCGGTGAGGCGAACGTGCTGCCCGAGCACGACCTGCTGATCGTCGACGAGGCCCACGAGCTGGTGGACCGGGTGACCGGGGTGGCGACCGCGGAGCTGTCGGCCACGTCGCTGGGCGTCGCGCAGCGGCGCGCGGCGCGCGTCGTCGACGCGGAGCTCGCGCAGCGCTTCGAGGCGGCCGCGACGACGTTCACCTCGGCGATCTTCGACGCGCGACCGGGTCGTATCGACGTGCTCGACGACGAGCTGGGCAGCTATCTGAGCGTGCTGCGCGACACCGCGAGCCGGGCGCGCACCGCGGTCGAGACGTCGGCGAGCGACCCGAAGACGGCCTCGGCGCGCGCGGAGGCCGCGACCGCGCTCGGCGACGTCGCCGACACCGCGGCCCGCATCCTGGCGTCGTTCGTGCCGGCCATCCCCGACCGCACCGACGTCGTGTGGCTCGAGCACACCGAGGACGCGCGCTCCGGCACCCGCACGGTGCTGCGGGTCGCTCCGCTGTCGGTGTCGGCCCTGCTGCGCACCCGGTTGTTCGGCCACGCCACCGCGGTGCTCACCTCGGCGACGCTGACGGTCGGGGGCGACTTCGACGCGATGGCCTCGGCGTGGGGGCTCACCGGCGATCCGGAGGCCACGGTCCGCTGGCGCGGCCTCGACGTGGGCTCACCGTTTGACCACGCGCGCGCGGCGATCCTGTACGTCGCCGCGCATCTGCCCCCGCCCGGCCGCGACGGCACCGGGTCGGCCGAGCAACTCGACGAGATCGCCGCGCTGATCACCGCCGCCGGCGGCCGCACGCTGGGACTGTTCTCCTCGATGCGCGCGGCCAGGGCCACCGCGGAGATCATGCGCGAACGGCTGGACACCCCCGTGCTGTGCCAGGGTGACGACACCACCGCAGCGCTGGTGGCACAGTTCGCCGAGGACGAGTCGACCTCGCTGTTCGGCACCCTGTCGCTGTGGCAGGGCGTCGACGTGCCCGGGCCGTCGCTGTCACTCGTACTGATCGACCGGATCCCGTTCCCCCGCCCCGACGATCCGTTGCTGACGGCGCGGCAGCGCGCGGTCGCCGCGCGCGGCGGCAACGGCTTCATGGCCGTGGCGGCCAGTCACGCCGCACTGCTGCTGGCCCAGGGCACCGGCCGCCTGCTGCGCCGCGTCGAGGACCGCGGGGTGGTGGCGGTGCTGGATTCACGGATGGCGACGGCCCGCTACAGCGGATTCCTGCGGTCCTCGCTGCCGCCGTTCTGGGCGACCACCGACGGAGAAGCCGTCCGCGCCGCGCTGCGGCGCCTGTGCAGCTGACCGGTCGAGGTTGCCCGTCTGCCGGGCACCGAGGGCGTCGGATCACTATTGTCGACACCGCACACGCGCGGCGGTCCAGGCCGCGAACGACCCGAAAGGCGGCGCCATGGGTCCGTCGATCAGCTGCAGGCGGATGCTGGGTGTGGCGGTGGGGGTGTGCTCGCTCCTGATCGCGACCGGATGCTCGACGACGTTGCAGGGCAACGCCGTATCGGTGTTCAACGACCCGTTCTCCGTCGCAGGCATGCCCGCCACCGACGGTCCGACCGGGTTGCGGCCGGGCGCGGAGGGGCCGACCCGCGACGTCGAGGGCGGCGACGGAGGCGAGATCGACAACCTCGCGGCCAGCGCGGTCAGCGACGTCGAGCAGTACTGGGAGACCGCGTATCCGGAGACGTTCGACGACGGCTTCACCCCCGTCAAGGAACTGATCTCGTGGGACGCCAACGACTTCGGCGGCACGTTCTGCGACGAGGACACCTACGGTCTGGTCAATGCCGCGTACTGCTACAGCGACAAGACCATCGGCTGGGACCGCGGGGAACTGCTGCCCGGGCTGCGCCGTGCCCACGGCGACATCGGCGTGGCGATGGTGCTGGCCCACGAATACGGTCACGCGGTCTCGCGCGCGGCCGGAATGTCCAACGACAACACCAAGACCCTGGTCGCCGAACAGCAGGCCGACTGCCTCGGCGGCGCCTACATGCGCTGGGTGGCCGAGGGCAACTCCCCGCGGTTCTCGCTGAGCACCGGCGACGGACTGAACAGCGTGCTGGCCGGCGTGATCTCGTTCCGCGATCCGCTACTGCGGGAAGGCGACCCCGACGTCGGATACGACGAGCACGGGTCGGCGTTCGAACGGATCTCCGCGTTCCAGTTCGGTTTCACCGACGGCCCGGCGGCGTGCGCGGGGATCGACATGCGTGAGATCGGCCAGCGCCGGGGCGATCTCCCGACGCTGCTGCCGGAAGACCAGACCGGCGAGCTCGAGATCGACGAGAACTCGGTGCGCTCCATCGTCGACGCGATGGGGATCCTGTTCTCGCCGAAGGATCCGCCGGCATTGAGCTTCGAGGCCGAGGCCGCCGACAGCTGCGCCGACGCCCGGCCCAGCCCACCCGCGTCGTACTGCCCGGCCACCAACACCATCGTGGTCGACCTGCCCGCACTGCAGCAGCTCGGCGCGCAGGACGACAACGGTGGCCTGGCCACCGGCGACAACGTCGCGTACTCGGTGCTGGTGTCGCGCTACATGCAGGCGATCCAGCACGCACGGGGCGGGGTGCCGCTCGACAACGCCGAGGCTGCGCTGCGCACCGCGTGCCTGACCGGGGTGGCGACGGTCAAGATGTCCAAGCAGGTCACCACCCCCGACGGCAACACGATCGCGCTGACCGCCGGGGACGTCGACGAGGCCGTGTCGGGAATGTTGACCAACGGTCTGGCCGCCAGCGACGTCAACGGCGAATCGGTGCCGTCGGGGTTCTCCCGGATCGACGCGTTCCGGGTCGGCGTGCTCGGCGACGCGGACCGCTGCTTCAAGCGCTTTCCGTGATCACCCGGCGAGGGTGACCAGACCCCACTCGTTGTCGCCGGCCAGCAGCCGGTGGTGCGGCAGCAGCCGGACCGTGTAGCCGACCGGACCGGTGACCGGCAGCGGTGTGCTCGCGGTGAAGATGTCCTGCCCGCCCTCGGCGGAGCCCACGTGCGTCATCGGCAGCGTCACCGGATCGACCAGCGCGTCGCCGGCGTCGACGCGGCCGAGCACCGCCTGCACGGTCACCTCGTCGGGCCGCAGCCCTTCCAGGCACACCCGAGCGGTCAGCGTCAGCTCCGATCCGAGCAGCGGAGTGTCCGGCAGGCCGGAGCTGTCGACCTCGAGGATCCGGATCTGGGGCCAGACCTTCTCGACCCGCTGCCGGTACTGCGCCAGTTCGCGCGCGGCGCCGAACGCCGTGTTGTAGTCGGCCGAGTCACCCGGCTCGATCGACTGCCGCAGCGCTCGCGCCGCGGGCAGGTAGTAGGTCTGCGTGTAGTCGCGGACCATGCGCGAGGCCAGGACCTTGGGGCCCAGCACCTGCAGCGTGTGGCGCACCATCTCCACCCACCGGGTGGGCACACCCCGCTCGTCGCGGTCGTAGAACTTCGGCGCGACCGCACGCTCGAGCAGGTCGTAGAGCGCCGCGGCCTCCAGGTCGTCGCGGCGGTTCTCGTCGGCGAGTCCGTCGGCGGTCGGGATCTCCCACCCGTTCTCGCCGTCGAACCACTCGTCCCACCACCCGTCGCGGATCGACAGGTTCAGGCCGCCGTTGAGCGCGCTCTTCATCCCCGACGTGCCGCAGGCCTCGAGCGGACGGAGCGGGTTGTTGAGCCAGACGTCGCAGCCGTGATACAGCGTGCGGGCCATCGACATGTCGTAGTCGGGCAGGAATGCGATGCGGTGCCGGACGTCCGCCCGGTCGGCGAAGCGGACGACCTGCTGGATCAGCGCCTTGCCGCCCTCGTCGGCGGGATGCGACTTGCCCGCCACGATCAGCTGCACGGGACGGTCCTTGTCGAGCAGCAGCTTGGTCAACCGTTCGGGGTCGCGCAGCATCAGCGTCAGCCGCTTGTACGTCGGGACGCGGCGGGCGAACCCGATGGTGAGCACGTTCGGGTCGAAAGCCGAGGGAATCCAACCCAATTCGGCCTCGGCGGCACCGCGCTCGAGCCACGAGCGGCGCAGCCGGTCACGCACGTCGTGCACCAGCGCCTCGCGCAGCTGCGACCGGATCCACCAGAGGTGGCCGGGATCGACCTCGTGCAGCCGCTCCCAGGTCTCGGGCTCCTGCAGGGAGCTCAGGTCCTCACTGCCGATCAGCTCGCGACCCAGTTCCAGCCACTGCGGGGCCGCCCAGGTGGGCGCGTGCACGCCGTTGGTGATCGACCCGATCGGCACTTCGGCCGGATCGAAACCCGGCCACAGGTCGTTGAACATCTCCCGGCTGACGCGGCCGTGCAGCAGCGACACCCCGTTGGCGCGCTGGGCCAGGCGAAGGCCCATGTGCGCCATGTTGAACTTCGTCGCGTCGTCCTCGGCACCGAAGGCGAGGATGCGCTCGAGCGGGACGCCGGGCAGCAGCCGGGACCCGACCCCGCCCGGGTCGGGCCCGAAGTAGCGCTCCACCATCTCGACCGGGAACCGGTCGATACCGGCGGGCACCGGGGTGTGGGTGGTGAACACCGTCGAGGAGCGGACCACCGTCAGCGCCGTGTCGAAGTCGAGCCCGGCCTCGATGAGCTCGCGGATCCGTTCGGTCCCCAGGAACCCGGCATGCCCCTCGTTCATGTGGAACACCTCGGGCGAGGGCAGTCCCTCGATCTCGGTGAACGCCCGGATCGCGCGAACGCCGCCGATGCCGGCGAGGATCTCCTGCTTGATGCGGTGATCCTGATCTCCGCCGTAGAGCCGGTCGGTCACCGACCGTAGGTCGTGATCGTTCTCGGGGATATCGGAATCCAAGAGCAGCAACGGGATTCGGCCGACCTGGGCGATCCAGATGCGCGCCGAGAGCTGTGCGCCGTCAGGGAGCGCCAGGCTGATCAGCACCGCCTCGCCCGAGGCGTCGGTGAGCAGACGCAACGGCAGGCCCTGCGCATCGAGTGAGGGATAGTTCTCGTGCTGCCACCCGTCGGCGGAGAGCGACTGCCGGAAGTAGCCGGACCGGTAGTACAGGCCGACCGCGATCAGCGGCAGTCCCAGATCGGAGGCCGACTTGAGGTGGTCGCCGGCGAGGATGCCCAGACCTCCCGAGTAGTTCGGCAGCACCTCGGCGACGCCGAACTCCATCGAGAAGTACGCGATGCCGTTCGGCAGCACGGGGTGCTCGCCGTCCTCACCCAGCTGCTGGTACCAGAGGGGGCGGGTCAGATAGTTGTCCAGGTCCGCGGCGAGGGCCTCGAGGCGGTGCACGAACGGTTCGTCACCGGCGAGTGCCTCGAGGCGCGCCGGGCTGACCTGCCCGAGGATGGCCACCGGATCTTCGCCGACGAGTTTCCACAGCTCCGGGTCGATGGATTCGAACAGATCCTGGGTCGGTTTGTCCCACGACCACCGCAGATTGACGGACAGCCGTTCGAGAGCGGCCAGACGTTGCGGGAGGTGGGCGCGGACGGTGAACCGACGGAGAGCTTTCACGCGTGCTCACCTTACTGCCGTCTGGCCGCGTCGTGGGCGACGCTTCGGTGACGTCTGATGCCGCCCGGTGGGTTGAGGCTGACACTACGGTGGGTATAGGCGCGACGAGGTTGCACAACTGCAGTTGTGACCGAGACCGACGACGACGACGGGCGGCGGCCGCCGCATGTCGACTGCGATGGGTTAGGGGTTTTCACGTGACCACCGGTCGGATCGAAATCGACGACGTCCAGCCCGTGGTGTCCGGAGGTCGGTTCCCTGCGAAGGCGGTGGTCGGCGAGGTGGTTCCGGTGACCGCGACGGTATGGCGGGAGGGCCACGACGCCGTCGCGGCCACGCTGGTCGTCCGCTATCACGGCACCACGTATCCGGCGCTGGCCGACGAGCCGCCCGGCCGGGTGCGCACCACCGAGGCGGTGCCGATCCAGGAGGTCGTCACCCCCTCCCCCCGGACCCGGCCGATGACGCTGCCGATGGGTACCGGCCGCACCCCGGACGTGTTCCACGGCCAGTTCTCCCCTGACACGGTCGGGCTGTGGACCTACCGCGTCGACGGCTGGAGCGATCCCCTCGCGACGTGGCGCCACCACGTGATCGCCAAACTCGACGCGGGTCAGAGCGAGGGTGAGCTGTCCAACGACCTGCTGGTCGGGGCGAAGCTGCTGGAGCGCGCGTCCGCGGGGGTCCCGCGGCAGATGCGCTATCCGTTGATCGAGGCCGCCGAGCGGCTGCGCACCCCCGGCGACCCGTTCTATCGCGCGGGCGCGGCGCTGTCCCCCGAGGTCACCGAGTTGGTCGGCCAGTATCCGCTGCGCGAACTGATCACCCGCGGCGAGGTGTACGGCATCTGGGTGGACCGGCCCCTGGCGCGGTTCAGTTCGTGGTACGAGTTCTTCCCCCGGTCCACGGGCGGTTGGGACAGTGCAGGCAACCCGGTGCACGGGACGTTCGCGACGGCGACCAAGGCGTTGCAGCGCATCGCGCGGATGGGCTTCGACATCGCCTACCTGCCGCCCATCCATCCGATCGGCAAGGTGCACCGCAAGGGCCGCAACAACAGCGTGACCGCGGGACCCCACGATGTCGGATCGCCCTGGGCGATCGGCAGCGACGAGGGCGGCCACGACGCGGTGCATCCCGACCTGGGCACCATCGACGACTTCGACGAGTTCGTCGCCGCCGCGCGGGACGAAGGTCTGGAGGTCGCCCTCGACCTGGCGCTGCAGTGCGCCCCCGACCACCCCTGGGCCCGAGATCACCCCGAGTGGTTCACCGTGCTGCCCGACGGCACGATCGCGTATGCGGAGAATCCGCCGAAGAAGTACCAGGACATCTACCCGCTCAACTTCGACAACGACCCCGCCGGATTGTACGAAGAGGTGCTGCGTGTCGTCCGGTTCTGGATCTCGCACGGCGTCAAGGTGTTTCGCGTCGACAACCCGCACACCAAGCCGCCGAATTTCTGGGCCTGGCTGATCGGGGAGGCCAAGAACATCGATCCGGACGTGCTGTTCCTGTCCGAGGCGTTCACCCGTCCGGCGCGGTTGTTCGGCCTCGCCAAGCTGGGCTTCACGCAGTCCTACACGTACTTCACGTGGCGCACCGCCAAGTGGGAGATCATGGAGTTCGGCCGGCAGATCGCCGAACACGCCGACTACGCCCGGCAGAGCCTGTGGCCCAACACGCCCGACATCCTGCACGAAGCCCTTCAGCACGGCGGGCCGGGCATGTTCGCGATCCGGGCGGCGCTGGCGGCGACCATGAGTCCGACGTGGGGGGTGTACTCCGGCTTCGAGCTGTTCGAACACCGCGCGGTGCGCGAGGGCAGCGAGGAGTACCTGAACTCCGAGAAGTACGAGCTGCGGCCGCGTGACTTCGACGCCGCACTGGCCGACGGCGAATCCCTGGAGCCGTTCCTGACCCGGCTCAACGAGATCCGCCGGCTGCATCCCGCGCTGCAGCAGATGCGCACGGTGACGTTCCACCACATCGACAACGACGCGTTGCTCGCGTTCAGCAAGTTCGACCCGATCTCCGGTGACCAGGTGCTGGTGGTCGTGACGCTGAACCCGTTCGGGGCCGAAGAGGGCACGTTGTGGTTGGACATGGCCGCAGTGGGAATGGATCAGCAAGAGCGTTTCTGGGTGCGCGACGAGATCACCGGAGAGGAATACCAGTGGGGCCAGAGCAACTACGTGCGTCTGGAACCCGCCCGTGCGGTGGCGCACGTGCTCAACATGCCCCAGATCCCGGCCGACCAACGAATGAACCTGCTGCGTAGGGAGTGACGACATGGCGAAAGCGAAAACGTCGAACCTGACGAAACAGATCGACAGCCCGAACCTTCGGCCGCACACGGCCGATTTGAACCGGCTGCTTGTCGGCGAGCACCACGATCCGCACTCGGTGCTCGGCGCCCACGAATACGACGATCACACGGTCATCCGCGTCTATCGGCCGCACGCGGTCGAGGTGGCGGCGCAGATCGGCGGTGTGCGCTACCCGCTGCAGCACATCGAGGCCGGGCTATTCGCGGTCGCGGTGCCGTTCACGAACCTGATCGACTACCGGCTGGAGGTGGACTACACCGGCGAGGAGTCGGGCTTCGTCCACACCGTGGCCGATCCGTACCGGTTCCTGCCGACGCTGGGCGAGATCGATCTGCACTTGTTCTCGGAGGGCCGCCACGAGCGGCTCTGGGAGGTCCTGGGCGCCCATCCGCGCACCTTCACCACGCCCGACGGCGAGGTCAGCGGGGTGTCGTTCGCGGTGTGGGCGCCGAATGCCAAGGGCGTCAGCGTGATCGGTGACTTCAACCACTGGGGCAACGAGGCCCAGATGCGGGTGCTGGGTTCCACCGGCGTGTGGGAACTGTTCTGGCCCAACTTCCCCGAGGGCGGGCTGTACAAGTTCCGCGTGCACGGCGCCGACGGCGCGGTCACCGAACGCGCCGATCCGATGGCATTCGCCACCGAGGTGCCGCCGCAGACGGCGTCGAAGGTGTTCGCGAGCGACTACACCTGGGCCGACGACCAGTGGATGTCCGACCGGGCGCTGCGCAATCCCGTCTTCGAGCCGATGAGCACCTACGAGGTGCATCTGGGCTCGTGGCGGCCGGGGCTGAGCTACACCGAACTGGCCGAGCAGCTCACCGAATACGTCGTCGAGCACGGCTTCACCCACGTGGAGATGCTGCCCGTCGCCGAGCACCCGTTCGGCGGCTCCTGGGGTTACCAGGTCACCTCCTACTATGCGCCGTCGTCCCGGTTCGGAACGCCCGACGAGTTCCGCTACCTCGTCGACGCGCTGCACCGCGCGGGAATCGGCGTGATCGTGGACTGGGTTCCGGCCCACTTCCCCAAGGACGCCTGGGCCTTGGGCCGCTTCGACGGCACCGCCCTCTACGAACACGGGGACCCCCGTCGCGGCGAGCAATTGGACTGGGGCACTTACGTTTTCGATTTCGGTCGCTCGGAGGTGCGCAACTTCCTGGTCGCCAACGCGCTGTACTGGTTGCAGGAATACCACGTCGACGGACTGCGGGTGGACGCCGTGGCGTCGATGCTCTACCTCGACTACTCCCGGCCCGAGGGCGGGTGGACGCCGAACATCTACGGCGGCCGGGAGAATCTCGAGGCGGTGCAGTTCCTGCAGGAGATGAACGCCACGGTGCACAAGATCAACCCGGGCATCGTGACGATCGCCGAGGAGTCCACCTCGTGGCCCGGCGTCACCCGGCCGACGAACCTTGGCGGGCTCGGCTTTTCGATGAAGTGGAACATGGGGTGGATGAACGACACGCTCGAGTTCATCAAGCGTGATCCGATCCACCGCAGCTTCCACCACCACGAGATCACGTTCTCGATGCTCTATGCGTTCAGCGAGAACTACGTGCTGCCGATCAGCCACGACGAGGTGGTACACGGCAAGGGCACCCTGTGGGGCCGGATGCCGGGCAACGACCACATGAAGGCGGCCGGGATCCGCGGTCTGCTGGCCTACCAGTGGGCTCACCCGGGCAAGCAGCTGCTGTTCATGGGCCAGGAGTTCGGCCAGCGGGCGGAGTGGTCCGAGGAGCGCGGGGTGGACTGGTTCCAACTCGACGAGCAGGGTTTCTCCGACGGCATCCTGCGGATGATGACCGACGCCAACCGGATCTACACGAGCCGGCGGGCGCTGTGGTCCCGAGACACCAAGCCCGAGGGCTACTCGTGGATCGACGCGAACGACTCGGCCAACAACGTGCTGAGCTTCATGCGGTTCGGCGATGACGGGTCGATGATGGCCTGCGTGTTCAATTTCTCCGGCTCCGAGCACAGCAGCTACCGGCTCGGCCTGCCGCACGCCGGCACCTGGCGGGAGGTTTTGAACACCGACAGCGACAACTACCACGGCTCGGGGATCGGCAACTACGGCGCGGTCGAGGCGACCGACGAGCCGTGGCATGGGCGCCCGGCGTCGGCGGTCATGGTGCTCCCCCCGCTGGCAGCGCTGTGGTTCGAGCCCCAGCCGCACGCCCCGCAAGCCCCGTAGTCCGCGTAGTCCGCCCGCGAGCAGACGCAAACTAGGCCGAATCGGGGCCGATTCACCCGAGTTTGTGTCTGCTCGCCAGGTCAGTAGAGGGCGTTGGCGAGGTTGCGACGCCCGGCGATGACCTCGGGGTCGGCCGGGTCGAACAGATCGAACAGTTCGATGAGCCGGGTGCGCACGCTGCTGCGGTCGTCCCCGGCGGTGCGCTTGATCAACGCGATCAACCGGGTGAACGCGGCGTCGACATTCTGCTGCAGGATCTCGACGTCGGCGGCGGCGAGGGCGGCATCGATGTCGTCGGGCGACGCGTCGGCGCGTGCGACCGCATCCTGCGGGTGCGTCGTGGCGCGCTGCAGGAAGCCGATCTGCCGGACGGCGCCTTTCGCTTCGGGATGGTTCGGGTCGGCGTCGAGGATGCCCTGGTAGGCGGCGCGCGCCCCGTCGAAGTCACCCTGGTCGAGCAGGGTGCGGGCCCGTTCGACCTCGGGATCGACCTGCTCGACTCCCTCGACGTCCTGGCCGCCGCTCAGCTTCCCGGCCGTGGCCTCGAGCAGCGAGTCGACCCAGCGCCGCAGTTGCTCCGGCGGCTGCATGCCCTGGAAGCTCGACAGCGGCTGACCGGCCGCCAACGCCACCACGGTGGGCACCGCCTGGACGCCGAACATCTGCGCCACCCGCGGCGTCGTGTCGACGTTCACGGTCGTCAGGGACCACCTGCCGCCGTCGGCCTGCGCGAGCCCCGAGAGCACCTCGGCCAGTTGGACGCTGGAGTCGCTACGCGGTGACCACAGCAGGACGACGACGGGCATCTCGTCGGACCGGACCAGCACCTCGGCCTCGAAGTTGACCTCGGTGACCTCCACACCGCCCGGAGCACCGCCGGAGGGAGCGTCACCGGTGGGGGCCGGACGCTGCTTGAGAGCCGACAGATCGACAGCGCCCGCCAGGGCGGGCGAGATTCGGGGTCCTGGACGTGTCACGTGAACAAGTCTGTCACGTCGTTTCGGGTGCTGTCCGTCCCGGTTGTCCGGCGGCCACAGCGGCCCGCTGCGGGCCCATCCGACCCGTCCGATCAGCCCATATGAGGAAGATCACACTGCCCAGTGGCACGATGCTGCCCAGCAACGCCAGCAACCATGTGCTCACCCCCCACCTGAGGGCCATGCCGGTGAACACGGCCGCCACCAGGAAGGCGATGAACACCCCGCCGTGCACGGGGCCGAAGATCTTCACGCCGACCTCGGTCCGGGGCGTGCCGAGGTACTTGAAGTACATGCCGATCAGCAGTCCGATCCAGCTGACCGCCTCGGCGAAGGCGATCAGCCGGAACCACGCCGCGGCGTTGCGGACGTCGAATGCGCGCGTCATGGCCCCATTGTGCCGGAGCGGCGCGCCAGCTACTACAGAGCGTCGTTGCCTTGAAGCGTGTCAGCCGCCGGTCAGGGCCGGCGCAGGATCAGCGCATCGCCCTGGCCGCCTGCGCCACACAGCGCGGCCACCGCGTAGCCCGAGCCGCGCCGCGCCAGCTCCAGCGCCGCGTGCAACGTGATCCGCGCACCCGACATGCCGATCGGGTGGCCGACCGCGATGGCGCCGCCGTTGGTGTTCACCCTCTCCGGGTCGACGCCCAGCTCCTTGGTCGACGCCAGCGCGACGGCAGCGAACGCCTCGTTGATCTCGATGACGTCGAGCTGGTCGAGTGAGATGCCCTCCTTGGCGACGGCCTTGCGGATCGCGTTGGCGGGTTGGCTCTGCAGGGTGGAATCCGGGCCGGCGACGACGCCGTGGGCGCCGATCTCGCACAGCCAGGTCAGGCCCAGCTCTTCGGCCTTCGTCTTGCTCATCACCACGACGGCGCAGGCACCGTCGGAGATCTGCGACGCCGAACCGGCGGTGATGGTGCCGTCCTTGCGGAACGCCGGCCGCAGGCCCGACAGCGACTCGGCGGTCGTGTCGGCGCGGATGCCCTCGTCCTCGGTGAACTCGACAGGGTCGCCCTTGCGCTGCGGGATCTTCACCGGCACCACCTCGTCGGCGAACACGCCGTCCTTCCAGGCCCGCGCAGCCTTCTGGTGCGAGGACGCGGCGAACTCGTCCTGCTCGGCGCGGGTGAACTGGTCGACGTCGTTGCGCTGCTCGGTCAGAGCGCCCATCGGCTGGTCGGTGAACACGTCGTGCAAACCGTCGTAGGCCATGTGGTCGAGGACAGTCACGTCGCCGTACTTGTATCCCGACCTGCTGTTCATCATCAGGTGCGGCGCCTTGGTCATCGACTCCTGGCCGCCGGCCACGACCACCTCGAACTCGCCGGCCCGGATCAGCTGATCGGCCAGCGCGATCGCATCGATGCCGGACAGACACATCTTGTTGATGGTCAGCGACGGCACGTCCCAGCCGATACCGGCGGCGACCGCCGCCTGCCGCGCGGGCATCTGCCCCGCGCCGGCGGTCAGCACCTGACCCATGATCACGTAGTCGACGGCTGAAGCCGGCACGCCCGCCTTCTCCAAGGCGCCGGCGATCGCGACGGCGCCGAGATCACTCCCGGAGAAATCCTTCAGCGAACCCATCAGCTTGCCCACCGGAGTGCGCGCTCCAGCAACGATCACCGACGTCGTCATGACAACCTCCACCTGAGTTTCGAGCAGCTCCCATGAGGCTATACATCGGCACCGATCTATTCGAAACCGATCTTGTTAGGTAACTTCGCTGTTATGACCGCCGAGCAGACTGACGCCCGTCCTGTACTGGCCACCGCGCTGGTCACCGCCATCGACCACGTCGGCATCGCCGTGCCCGACCTGGACGCGGCGATCAAGTGGTACCACGACCATCTCGGCATGATCGTGCTGCACGAAGAGGTCAACGAGGAGCAGGGAATCCGCGAGGCGATGCTGTCCGTGCGCGGCGCGCCGGTGGGCAGCACCCAGGTCCAGCTGATGGCCCCGATCGACGACGACTCGACGATCGCGAAGTTCCTCGACAAGCGCGGTCCCGGTTTGCAGCAGTTCGCGTACCGCGTCAGCGACCTCGATGCGCTGACCGACCGGTTGCGCGAGCAGGGCGTCCGGCTGATCTACGACGCGCCGCGGCGCGGCACCGCGAACTCCCGCATCAACTTCATCCACCCGAAGGACGGCGGCGGGGTGCTCATCGAGCTCGTCGAGCCGGCCACCGACGCACACTGATCCTGCCTGCCGGCGTCTAGGACCAGCGCCTCGTCGGTCCCCGCGTCGCCCTGTTGGCCCAGCACGGCGTGTGCCAGTGCCTGCGGTCGTCGACGCTGGACTCCCCCGCGTCGGCCGGCCAGACCACCACGTGCGCAACGCCCGGCCTGATTTCGTGGTCGCACCCGGGGCACCGGTAGACCTTGACCGCGCGGACTCCCGGCACCGGCCGCACCTCGTAGTCGAAGCCGTCCGGCCCGGTCTCGATCCGCCGCGGCGGCGGGAGCGGATCGAGCTGCCGGCGCTTCCTGGCCGGTCGCCGCGCCATCAGAACAGCCGGAACTCGTCGCTGTCCATGCCCCGCATCTTGTCGTAATCGAGGATGAGACAACGGATACCGCGATCCACGGCGAGCGTGCGGGCCTGCGGCTTGATCTGCTGCGCGGCGAACACCCCGGCGACGGGCGCCAGCACGCTGTCGCGGTTGAGCAGCTCGAGGTAGCGGGTCAGCTGTTCGACGCCGTCGATCTCGCCGCGCCGCTTGATCTCCACGGCCACCGAGCGGCCCTGGTCGTCGCGGCACAGCAGATCCACCGGCCCGATCGGGGTCATGTACTCCCGGCGCACCAGAGTGTAGCCGGCGCCGAGCAACTCGACGTGTTCGGCCAGCAACGCCTGCAGGTGCGCCTCCACACCGTCCTTGACCAGACCCGGGTCGACGCCGAGTTCGTGACGGGAGTCGTGCTCGATGGCCTCGATGGTGATGCGCAGTTGCTCACCGGCCTTGTTCTGCACCACCCAGAGGCCGTCGGCCTCCTCGGTCATCCAACAGGGCGGACTCATCCAGTTCAACGGCTTGTAGGCACGGTCGTCGGCATGGACGCTGACCGACCCGTCGGCCTTGATCAACAGCAGGCGGCGGGCGGACGGCAGATGCGCCGTGAGGCGTCCGACGTAGTCGACGGTGCACTGGGCGATCACGAGACGCACCGATCCACCTTAAACGCCACCCGCGGTCACTAGGCTGACGCCACGATGACCGCGAACAGGACGGCGGCACAGCGGCTGGGCCGCGTGCTGGAGCGCGTGACACACCAGAGCGGCAGAGTCGCAGCGACCCCGGAGTACGGATCCTGGATTCTCGGGCGGGTCTCGGAGAGCCAGCGCCGCCGCCGCGTGCGCATCCAGATCATCCTCACCACGTTCGTCGTGGTCGCGAACCTGATCGGGATCGGCGTCGCGACCCTGGTGGTGACGGTCGCGTTCCCCATCCCGAACGTGTTCGACTCCTCGGTCGCCTGGATCACGTTCATCGTGGTCCCCGCGTATCTGGTGGCCGCGCTCGTCGTCGGGGTGTTCTGGGCGACCCGCCGGGTGATGAACAACGTGCGGTGGGCGATCGAGGAACGCCCGCCCACCCGCGAGGATCAGCGCAACACCTTCCTGGCGCCGTGGCGCCTGACCCGCGTGCTGCTGGTGCTGTGGGGCCTGGGCACGGTGTTGCTGACCACGCTCTACGGGCTGCACGACACCGACTTCATCCCCAAGTGGCTGCTGGGCGTGAGCTTTCCGGGCATCGTCGTGTCGGCGAGTTGCTATCTGTTCACCGAATTCGCGCTGCGGCCGGTGGCCGCGCAGGCGCTCGAGGCCGGTAAGCCGCCGCGGCGGATCGCCGACGGGTTGATGGGCCGCACCATGCTGGTGTGGGTGCTCGGCTCGGGCGTGCCGGTGGTCGGGATCTTCCTGGCGGCGGCGATCACGCTGATGCAACGCAACCTCACCCCGACGCAGTTCACCGTCGCGGTGATGATCCTCGCCCTGTTCGCGCTGGTGTTCGGCGCGATCCTGATGTTCATCCTCGCGTGGTTGACGGTCACCCCGGTGCGGGTGGTGCGCGAGGCCCTCAACCGGGTCGAGCAGGGCGATCTGGACACCAATCTCGTGGTGTTCGACGGCACCGAACTGGGCCAGCTGCAACGGGGCTTCAACTCGATGGTGCACGGATTGCAGGAGCGCGAACGGGTCCGTGACCTCTTCGGCCGCCACGTGGGCCGGGAGGTGGCGCTGCTGGCAGAACAGGAGCGTCCGCAGCTGGGCGGTGAAGAGCGTTACGCCGCAGTCATCTTCGTCGACATCATCGGGTCGACGCGGTTGGTGACCAGCCTGCCTGCCGTCGAGGTGGTCGAACTGCTCAACCGGTTCTTCGCGGTGATCGTCGAGGAGGTCGACCGGCACCACGGCCTGGTGAACAAGTTCGAGGGCGACGCGGTGCTGGCCGTGTTCGGCGCCCCGGTGTCGCTGGAGCATCCGGAGGACGAGGCGCTTGCCGCCGCACGGGTGATCGCCCGGCGCCTGTGCGACGAGGTGCCCGACTGCGAGGCCGGCATCGGAGTGGCGGCAGGCACCGTGGTCGCCGGCAATGTCGGGGCGCGGGAACGCTTCGAGTACACCGTGATCGGTGAACCGGTCAACGAGGCCGCACGCCTGTGCGAGCTGGCCAAGAACGAGCCGTCGCGGCTGGTCGCGTCGTCGGAAACCGTCGACAGCGCAACCGAATCCGAACAGTCGCACTGGCGGCTGGGCGACACGGTGACGTTGCGCGGGCACGACGAGCCCACGAGACTGGCCACGCCGGTGACCGAACGGTGAGGCGGGCGGCGCCCGCTTCGATGTCGTTTTCCCGCTAGTAATGGCTGGTGCCGCATGACATCGTCGTAGACATGCACACCGATTTCGACCGCTGCTACCGCGCCGTCCAGGCCAAGGACGCGCGGTTCGACGGCTGGTTCGTCACCGCGGTGCTGACCACGAAGATCTATTGCCGGCCCAGCTGCCCGGTCCGTCCGCCGTTCGCCCGCAACGTCTGCTTCTATCCCACGGCGGCGGCCGCACAGCGGGCGGGCTTCCGGGCCTGTAAGCGGTGCCGCCCCGACGCGTCGCCGGGATCGCCGGAGTGGAACGTGCGTGGCGACGTGGTGGCGCGGGCCATGCGTCTGATCGCCGACGGCACCGTGGACCGCGACGGTGTCACCGGGCTCGCGGCCCGGGTGGGTTACACCGTGCGCCAACTCGAGCGCCTGATGCAGGCGGAGGTCGGCGCCGGACCCCTCGCGCTGGCCCGAGCGCAGCGCTCGCACATGGCGCGGGTCCTCACCGAGACCACCGACATGCCCTTCAGTGACGTGGCTTTCGCCGCAGGCTTCGCTTCCATCCGCCAGTTCAACGACACCGTGCGCACGGTCTCCGATCTGACGCCCACCCAGTTGCGCCGACGTGCCCGCGAACGATCACGCGACGACGTGCCGACCAGCGGGGCGATGACGTTGCGGTTGGCGGTGCGCACACCGTTCGCCTACGACGGGGTGTCCGGGCATCTGGCCGCCACGGGCATCCCCGGCGTCGAGGAGGTCCGCGGGGAGACCTACCGGCGCACGCTGCGGCTGCCACACGGCAGCGGAATCGTCGGACTCACCCCGCGTCCCGATCACGTCAGCTGCCAACTGTCGATCGACGACTTCCGCGACCTCCCCGCGGCGATCGCGCGGTGTCGGCGCCTGCTCGACCTCGACGCCGACCCTGAGGCCATCGTCGAATTCCTCGGCGCCGACCTCGAATTGGCCGCGGTGATCGCGAAGTCGCCGGGCCAGCGGATTCCGCGCACCGTCGACGAGCACGAGCTGGCGATCCGGGTGGTGCTGGGGCAGCAGGTGTCGACGGCCGCCGCCCGCACCCACGCCGCACGGCTCGCGGCGGCCTATGGTCACCCCGTCGAGGATCCCGCCGGCGGACTGACGCGCGTGTTCCCGTCCGCGGCGGACCTCGCCGACATCGATTTGCGGCACCTGGCTGTGCCGAAGGCGCGTCAACGCACCGTCGTGACCCTGATCGAGGCCATCGACAACGGCGAGGTGGTCCTCGACTCCGGCTGCGACTGGAACCGGACCCGCGCGCAGTTGCTGGCGCTGCCGGGCATCGGGCCATGGACCGCGGAGATGATCGCGATGCGCGGCCTCGGCGACCCCGACGCGTTTCCCGCCACCGATCTCGGGGTGATCGTGGCCGCCCGCCGGCTCGGCCTGCCCGACGACGGAAAGGCGCTCGTCGAACGTAGTCAGCGTTGGCGGCCCTGGCGTTCCTATGTGACACAACATCTTTGGACAACACTCGAGCACTCCGTCAACCAATGGCCCCCGAAGGAGAGATGATGGATGACGTGCACTACCGAACCATGGACAGTCCTGTCGGCATGCTGACACTGGCCGGTGTCGGCGACCGATTGCAGTACCTGCGGATGGTCGACCAGACCTATGAGCCCAGCCGTGAGGGGTGGGAGCCCGACGACGAGGCCTTCGCCGACGCGGTGACTCAACTCGAGGAGTATTTCCGGGGCGAGCGCCTCGACTTCGACCTCGAGCTCGACATGGTGGGCACCGCCTTCCAGCGCCGCGTGTGGGAGGCGTTGCGCACGATCCCCTACGGCGAGACCCGGTCCTACGGTGAGATCGCCGCACAGATCGGTTCGCCGGGTGCGTCGCGGGCGGTCGGACTGGCCAACGGCCACAATCCGATCGGCATCATCGTGCCGTGCCATCGCGTGATCGGCGCGAACGGAAGTCTCACCGGCTACGGCGGCGGATTGGATCGCAAAAAGTTGCTGCTGGGTATGGAGAAGCGCTATGCGCCGGCGATGCCGACGCTGTTCACCTGAGCGACTTACCCCACCAATGCCTGTGCCCCCCAACAGAATTGGGGGGCACAGGGCTTAAAGGGTGTTCGGCGGTGTCCTACTTTTCCACCCGTGTGGGTAGTATCATCGGCGCTGGCAGGCTTAGCTTCCGGGTTCGGGATGGGTCCGGGCGTTTCCCTGCCGCTATGGACCGCCGTAACTTTATTCACTTGTTTCAGTGACAACTTTAGTTTTGGTGGTGGGGTGTGGTTGTTGTGGTTTGTGGGTGTGGTTGCGAGGTTTTGTTGGTGTTGTAAGTTTTCGGCCGGTTAGTGCCAGTTCCCTGCGACCATTGCTGGTCTTGTAGGTCTGGTCTATCGATCCCGTGGTCTGCGGGGGGCCTTATCCCACTTAAATGGGTGAGAAGCCTGGTCTTGGAGGGGGTTTCCCGCTTAGATGCTTTCAGCGGTTATCCTGTCCGAACGTGGCTATCCAGCGGTGCCCCTGGTGGGACAACTGGTGGACCAGAGGTTCGTCCGTCCCGGTCCTCTCGTACTAGGGACAGATTTCCTCAAGCTTCTGACGCGCGCGGCGGATAGAGACCGAACTGTCTCACGACGTTCTAAACCCAGCTCGCGTGCCGCTTTAATGGGCGAACAGCCCAACCCTTGGGACCTGCTCCAGCCCCAGGATGCGACGAGCCGACATCGAGGTGCCAAACCATCCCGTCGATATGGACTCTTGGGGAAGATCAGCCTGTTATCCCCGGGGTACCTTTTATCCGTTGAGCGACACCCCTTCCACTCAGAGGTGCCGGATCACTAGTCCCGACTTTCGTCCCTGCTTGACGTGTCAGTCTCGCAGTCAAGCTCCCTTGTGCACTTACACTCAACACCTGATTGCCGTCCAGGTTGAGGGAACCTTTGGGCGCCTCCGTTACTTTTTAGGAGGCAACCGCCCCAGTTAAACTACCCACCAGGCACTGTCCCTGAACCGGATAGACGGTTCGAGGTTAGAGGCCCAATACGATCAGAGTGGTATTTCAACAACGACTCCACAATCACTGGCGTGACCGCTTCACAGTCTCCCACCTATCCTACACAAACCGTATCGAGCACCAATACCAAGTTGTAGTGAAGGTCCCGGGGTCTTTTCGTCCTGCCGCGCGTAACGAGCATCTTTACTCGTAATGCAATTTCGCCGAGTCTATGGTTGAGACAGTTGAGAAGTCGTTACGCCATTCGTGCAGGTCGGAACTTACCCGACAAGGAATTTCGCTACCTTAGGATGGTTATAGTTACCACCGCCGTTTACTGGGGCTTAAATTCTCCGCTTCACCCTAAAAGGGTTAACAGGTCCTCTTAACCTTCCAGCACCGGGCAGGCGTCAGTCCGTATACATCGTCTTGCGACTTCGCACGGACCTGTGTTTTTAGTAAACAGTCGCTTCTCACTGGTTTGTGCCACCCCACCCCGCTTGGGCCGCAAGGGCTTACACGGTACAGGGGTCCCCCTTCTCCCGAAGTTACGGGGGCATTTTGCCGAGTTCCTTAACCATAGTTCACTCGTACGCCTTGGTATTCTCTACCTGACCACCTGTGTTGGTTTGGGGTACGGGCCGTGTGTGCGCTCGCTAGAGGCTTTTCTCGACAGCATAGGATCACCGAATTCGCCTCACTCGGCTATGCATCACCTCTCAGGATATGTGACACCCGGATTTGCCTAGGTGTCTCCCTACCGGCTTGCCCCAGTATTACCACTGACTGGTACGGCTACCTTCCTGCGTCACCCCATCGCTTGACTACTACCAACCGGGGTCCCGCGCAGCCGGCGAAACCCTCACCCCGAAGGGATCGGTGATTCGCCTTTTGGGCGGTTAGCACGATTGATTCATCAGGGACGCTCACACACGGGTACGGGAATATCAACCCGTTGTCCATCGACTACGCCTGTCGGCCTCGCCTTAGGTCCCGACTCACCCTGGGCGGACTGGCCTGGCCCAGGAACCCTTGGTCTTTCGGCGGGCAAGGTTCTCACTTGCCTTATCGCTACTCATGCCTGCATTCTCACTCCCACACCCTCCACCACTCGATCACTCGGCGGCTTCACCGGATGCAGGACGCTCCCCTACCCAGCGTACGAAGTACGCTGCCGCGGCTTCGGCGGTGTGCTTGAGCCCCGCTACATTATCGGCGCACAATCACTTGACCAGTGAGCTATTACGCACTCTTTCAAGGGTGGCTGCTTCTAAGCCAACCTCCTGGTTGTCTTCGCGACTGCACATCCTTTTCCACTTAGCACACGCTTAGGGGCCTTAGCCGGCGATCTGGGCTGTTTCCCTCTCGACGCACGGAGCTTATCCCCCGCCGTCTCACTGCCGCATTACACCGTGTCGGCATTCGGAGTTTGGCTGACGTCAGTAACCTTGTGAGGCCCATCGGCCATCCAGTAGCTCTACCTCCGACACGAACACTGCGACGCTGCACCTAAATGCATTTCGGGGAGAACCAGCTATCACGGAGTTTGATTGGCCTTTCACCCCTACCCACAACTCATCCCCTCAGTCTTCAACCTAAGTGGGTTCGGGCCTCCACGCGGTCTTACCCGCGCTTCACCCTGGCCATGGGTAGATCACTCCGCTTCGGGTCCAGAACACACCACTACACCACACACTGTTGTGTGGATACGCCCTATTCAGACTCGCTTTCGCTACGGCTACCCCACCCGGGTTAACCTCGCGACATGTCCCTGACTCGCAGGCTCATTCTTCAAAAGGCACGCCATCACCCCACTGCTAAGAGAGGGCTCTGACGGATTGTAAGCGCACGGTTTCAGGTACTCTTTCACTCCCCTCCCGGGGTACTTTTCACCATTCCCTCACGGTACTAATCCGCTATCGGTCACTGAGAAGTATTCAGGCTTACCGGGTGGTCCCGGCAGATTCACAGCAGATTCCACGGGCCCGCTGCTACTCGGGGAAAACATTCCACAACAGATGACAGGTTTTCAGTTACGGGGCTCTCACCCGCTCCGGCAGACCATCCCAGGCCACTTCACCTAACCCACCATTTTCTCACTGCTGCCCTCATCGGCGGATGAGAGAAGAAACGCCCCACAACACCGCACACACAACCCCCGCCGGGTATCACATGCACACGGTTTAGCCATCCTCCGCTTTCGCTCGCCACTACTCACGGAATCACTTTTGTTTTCTCTTCCTACGGGTACTGAGATGTTTCACTTCCCCGCGTTCCCCCCCGCACCCTATGTATTCAGGTACGGGTGACACGACATCACTCGCGCCGGGTTTCCCCATTCGGACATCCTCGGATCCACGCTCGGTTGGCAGCTCCCCGAGGCATATCGCAGCCTCCCACGTCCTTCATCGGCTCTCAGTGCCAAGGCATCCACCATGCGCCCTTAAACACTTACAACACAAAACCAAAAAAATGAGTCATCGCTCGACCACACCCAGAAGGGCATGCCCGAGCTCAGAAAAATTTGCATTACATGCTGAACACACCAACCCACAAAAGCCGGCATGCTCAGATGCTCGCAACCACTATCCACAAATCAAACACCACACCCCACCACCAAAGATGGAGCGACAACCAACCCTCCCACCCCACACAGGGGCCAGAGAAAAAACGGGCTGTTGTCTCAAAGCCCAATAGTGTGTCTGATGGCCATCCTCACCGATGTTTCCCCACCGGCTCGCCAAGTTTGTTGTTGCACCAGACGGGCCTCCACTACAGAGACGCGCCATCCAACGAATCGCCTGAATCACCGAACTCCCACACGATGCGGGCGGGCTCAGGTCTCGTGGTGCTCCTTAGAAAGGAGGTGATCCAGCCGCACCTTCCGGTACGGCTACCTTGTTACGACTTCGTCCCAATCGCCGATCCCACCTTCGACGGCTCCCTCCCACAAGGGGTTAGGCCACCGGCTTCGGGTGTTACCGACTTTCATGACGTGACGGGCGGTGTGTACAAGGCCCGGGAACGTATTCACCGCAGCGTTGCTGATCTGCGATTACTAGCGACTCCGACTTCACGGGGTCGAGTTGCAGACCCCGATCCGAACTGAGACCGGCTTTGAAAGGATTCGCTCCACCTCACGGCATCGCAGCCCTTTGTACCGGCCATTGTAGCATGTGTGAAGCCCTGGACATAAGGGGCATGATGACTTGACGTCATCCCCACCTTCCTCCGAGTTGACCCCGGCAGTCTCTCACGAGTCCCCACCATAACGTGCTGGCAACATGAGACAAGGGTTGCGCTCGTTGCGGGACTTAACCCAACATCTCACGACACGAGCTGACGACAGCCATGCACCACCTGCACACAGGCCACAAGGGAACCGACATCTCTGCCGGCGTCCTGTGCATGTCAAACCCAGGTAAGGTTCTTCGCGTTGCATCGAATTAATCCACATGCTCCGCCGCTTGTGCGGGCCCCCGTCAATTCCTTTGAGTTTTAGCCTTGCGGCCGTACTCCCCAGGCGGGGTACTTAATGCGTTAGCTACGGCACGGATCCCAAGGAAGGAAACCCACACCTAGTACCCACCGTTTACGGCGTGGACTACCAGGGTATCTAATCCTGTTCGCTCCCCACGCTTTCGCTCCTCAGCGTCAGTTACTGCCCAGAGACCCGCCTTCGCCACCGGTGTTCCTCCTGATATCTGCGCATTCCACCGCTACACCAGGAATTCCAGTCTCCCCTGCAGTACTCCAGTCTGCCCGTATCGCCCGCACGCCCACAGTTAAGCTGTGAGTTTTCACGAACAACGCGACAAACCACCTACGAGCTCTTTACGCCCAGTAATTCCGGACAACGCTCGCACCCTACGTATTACCGCGGCTGCTGGCACGTAGTTGGCCGGTGCTTCTTCTCCAGGTACCGTCACTTGCGCTTCGTCCCTGGCGAAAGAGGTTTACAACCCGAAGGCCGTCATCCCTCACGCGGCGTCGCTGCATCAGGCTTGCGCCCATTGTGCAATATTCCCCACTGCTGCCTCCCGTAGGAGTCTGGGCCGTATCTCAGTCCCAGTGTGGCCGGACACCCTCTCAGGCCGGCTACCCGTCGTCGCCTTGGTGAGCCGTAACCTCACCAACAAGCTGATAGGCCGCGGGCCCATCCCACACCGCAAAAGCTTTCCACCACAATCCATGCAGACCGTGGTCCTATCCGGTATTAGACCCAGTTTCCCAGGCTTATCCCAAAGTGCAGGGCAGATCACCCACGTGTTACTCACCCGTTCGCCACTCGAGTACCCCGAAGGGCCTTTCCGTTCGACTTGCATGTGTTAAGCACGCCGCCAGCGTTCGTCCTGAGCCAGGATCAAACTCTCCAAACAAAAACCCCCACACCCACAGGCGCAGGCAGAATTCGAATCAGAAAAATCCGATCACAAACAAAAGACACCAAAACTGGCATCCAAAAAAACGTCATGCCCCCAAACGGGAAAATGCGGACACAACAAAAAACAACAAACAAAAACCACCAAACACACTATTGAGTTCTCAAACAACACCGCCGTTTTCAGGCAACCCTGCCACTGTACTGCATGTGACCAGGGCGGTCAAGGCTCAGCCCCAATCTTTCGACCGGGGCCGTGCGCTTCTGTTGGAAATACTACGCGCTGTCGGCCAGAGGCCCAAATGCCCTGCACAGAACGCTGATCCGGGCCGCGCACGCTACTCGACGCGTTCGATCTCCGCACCCAGACTGGCGAGATTTTCCACGAACTTCGGATACCCGCGGTCGATATGAAAGACGTCATGCACCTCGGTGTCACCGTCGGCGACGAGACCGGCGAGCACCAGGCCGGCGCCGGCACGGATGTCGGAGGACCACACCGGCGCACTCGACAGCTGCGGGATCCCCCGCACCACCGCATGGTGACCGTCGGTGCGGGCGTCGGCGCCCAGCCGGATCATCTCCTCGACGAAGCGGAACCTCGCCTCGAACACGTTCTCGGTGATCATCGAGGTCCCGTCGGCGATCGCGGCCAGGCCGATCGCCATCGGCTGCAGGTCGGTCGGGAAACCCGGGAACGGCAGCGTCGCGACGTTCACCGCTTTGGGCCGCTCGTACTGGACGACGCGGAAGCCGTCGTCGGACTGCGTCACCGTCGCGCCGGCGTCGTGCAACTTGTGCAGCACCAACTGCAGGTGCGACGGGTCGATCCCGGTCACCGAGATGTCGCCGCGGGTCATCGCCGCGGCGATCCCCCACGTCGCGGCGACGATCCGGTCCCCGATGACGCGATGCTCGGTCGGGTAGAGCTTGTCGACGCCGGTGATCGTCAGCGTGGACGACCCCGCCCCCGAGACCTGGGCGCCCATCTGGTTGAGCATCGTGCACAGGTCCACGACGTCGGGTTCGCGGGCGGCGTTGTGGATCGTCGTCACCCCGTCGGCCAGCACGGCGGCCATCAGGATGTTCTCGGTCGCCCCGACCGACGGGAACTCCAGCTGGATCTCGGCGCCGTGGAGGTGGTCCGCCTCGGCCACCACGCAGCCGTGTTCGATGTTGCACCGGGCGCCGAGCTGCCGCAGCCCCGCCTGGTGCATGTCCAGCGGTCGCGATCCGATCGCGTCACCGCCGGGCAGCGCCACCTTCGCCCGCCTGCACCGACCGACCAGCGGACCCAGCACACAGACCGAGGCACGGAACTGCCGCACCGCGGCGAAGTCCGCGTCGTATTTGGGCTCGTCCGGCGAGGTGATCCGGACGATGTCGCCGTCGAGTTCGACGGTGGCACCGAGCCCGCGCAGCACCTCGGCCATCAGCGGTACGTCCAGGATGTCCGGACAGTTCGTGATCGTGCTGGTGCCCTCGGCGAGCAAGGACGCGGCCATCAATTTCAGGACGCTGTTCTTCGCACCACCGACGGTCACTTCGCCCGCCAACCGGCTACCGCCGGTCACCACGAAACGCTCGCCCACGCCGGTCAGTGTAAACAGCGGTGCTGGCCATGTCAGTCTCCTGCGTGCCGGGCGACGTGCGCGTCCCGTACGGTTTGGACATGGCAGTGCACCTGACGCGGATCTATACCCGGACCGGCGACGACGGCACCACGGGGCTCAGCGATTTCAGCCGGGTCTCGAAGAACGACGCGCGGTTGGTGGCCTACGCCGATTGTGACGAGACCAACGCCGCGATCGGTGTCGCGGTGGCGCTGGGGCAGCCGGGTCAGCGCCTCCTGGAGGTGTTGCGCCAGATCCAGAACGACCTGTTCGACGCCGGTGCCGACCTGTCCACCCCGGTGGTGGAGAACCCGGAGTACCCGCCGCTGCGTATCCGGCAGAGCTACATCGACCGCCTGGAGACGTGGTGTGACGAGTTCAACGAGCCGCTGCCGGCACTGAATTCGTTCATCCTGCCCGGCGGTACCGGGCTCTCGGCGCTGCTGCACGTCGCCCGCACGGTGGCGCGTCGCGCCGAGCGGTCCGCCTGGCACGCCGTGGAGACCTGCGGCGATTCCATCAGCGTGTTGCCCGCCAAGTACCTGAACCGGCTTTCGGACCTGCTGTTCATCCTGTCGCGGGTGGCCAACCCCGACGGTGACGTGCTGTGGAAGCCGGGCGGCGGCGATCAGTAACTGCGCCGCCGCGCGCGCGGTGAAGGTCGCGATTCCACCCAGGAGGTGAACGCCGTCAGAGCGCCGCGGTCCAGGGCGATCTCGTAGCCGCGGCCCCGGTCGGGGTCCAGATCACGCAGTTCGAGGACGACAATCTCGTCGGTCATGATGTCGAACTCGTCGCCGCGCGGCGAGCGCCGGGACACCACCTCCAGCCCGCGTCGACTCAGGGTTCGGTCAGGCCACCACCTCAGGCTCGACAGCCGGTAAAACTGGGCGTCCCCGCCGCGGTAGCGCATCACACCGTGACGCCAGCCGTGTCCCCCGACGGCGGGGATGTCCCGCAGGATCGCCGCGGTGCCCCCGACCTGCCGCAACTTCCACAGCCGATAGCTCAGCGCGACGACGATCAGCAGGAGCACGCTGACCAGCGCGACCATGAACAGCATGGACGCGCTCATCGGCTGACCCGCTAGTCGATCTGGCCCAGTGCCCGCAGTCGCGCGCGTCCCCAGGCAGCTGTGCGGGGATCGTCGGACTCGGAGTCCTGCTTGGCTTCGTCGGCGTTGATCTCGGACTCCAACTGCGCGTTCTCGACGAGAATGCGCACGGCCTCATCCGTGACGGACAGGAATCCGCCGTCGACGGCGATGCGCAGATCGTCCTCACCGTCACGCTCGACGCGGACCATCGCGTCGTCGACGAGCTGGGCCACCAGCGGGATGTGCCGCGGCAGGATGCCGATCTCACCCGCGGTGGTGCGGGTGAACACGAACGTGGCCTCGCCGGCCCACAGTTCGCGCTCGACGGCGACGATCTCGACGTTCATCTCCGCCATGTCACACCACCTCTTCGCGTCGGATCAGTTCGATCACAGCTTGGCGCCGAGGCTCTCGGCCTTCTTCGCCAGGTCGTCCAGGCCACCGATGAGGAAGAACGCCTGCTCGGGAAGGTGATCGAAGTCGCCCTTGGTCAGCTTGTCGAACGCCTCGATGGTCTCCTTGAGCGGCACCGTCGAACCGGGCTGACCGGTGAACTGCTCGGCTGCCATCATGTTCTGGCTCAGGAAGCGCTCGATGCGGCGGGCGCGCTGCACCAGCTGCTTGTCCTCCTCGGCCAGCTCGTCGATACCGAGGATCGCGATGATGTCCTGAAGGTCCTTGTAGCGCTGCAGGATCCGGATGACTTCCTGCGCGACGCGATAGTGCTCGTCGCCGACGACCGACGGATCCAGGATCGTCGAGGACGACGCCAGCGGATCCACGGCCGGGAAGATGCCCTTCGAGAACACGGTACGAGAGAGCTCCGTGGTCGCGTCGAGGTGCGCGAACGTGGTGGCCGGGGCCGGGTCGGTGTAGTCGTCGGCAGGCACGTAGACGGCCTGCATCGAGGTGATCGACTTACCGCGCGTCGAGGTGATGCGCTCCTGGAGCTCACCCATCTCGTCGGCCAGGGTCGGCTGGTAACCCACCGCGGACGGCATACGGCCGAGCAGCGTGGACACCTCGGAGCCGGCCTGGGTGAACCGGAAGATGTTGTCGATGAACAGCAGCACGTCCTGGCCCTGCTCGTCGCGGAAGAACTCGGCCATGGTCAGGGCCGACAGAGCGACGCGCATACGGGTGCCCGGCGGCTCGTCCATCTGGCCGAACACCAGCGCGGTGTCCTTGAGCACGTTGGCGTCCTCGAGCTCGACCCACAGGTCGTTGCCCTCGCGGGTGCGCTCACCGACGCCGGCGAACACCGAGGTACCACCGAAGTTGCGGGCGATGCGATTGATCATCTCCTGGATGAGCACCGTCTTGCCCACGCCGGCGCCGCCGAACAGGGCGATCTTGCCGCCGCGCACATACGGGGTCAGCAGGTCGACGACCTTCAGACCGGTCTCCAGCATCTCGGTGCGGGGCTCGAGCTCGGAGAAGGCCGGCGGCTTGCGGTGGATCGACCAGTGCTCGAAGTCCTTGCCGTAGCCGGGCTCGTCGAGGCAGTCACCCAGGGCGTTGAACACGTGCCCCTTGACGCCGTCACCGACGGGCACCGAGATCGAATTGCCAGTGTCGGTGACCTCGACGCCGCGGACCAGACCGTCGGTCGGCTGCATGGAGATGGTGCGCACCAGGTTGTCGCCGAGGTGCTGCGCGACCTCGAGGGTCAGCGTCTTGGACAGCTCCTTGTAGGAGATGTCGGCGTGCAGCGCGTTGAACAACTCCGGAACGGAGCCACGCGGGAACTCCACGTCCACCACCGGGCCGGTGATGCGGACCACGCGACCCGTGGTCTCCTTGGAGCTCTCCTTGGACTTCTCTTCTGCGGGTGCACTCATATTCTTCGCTTCCTAACCGGTGCTGCTAAAGGTCATTTGGCGTCGGCCAGCGCATTGGCGCCGCCGACGATCTCGCTGATTTCCTGGGTGATCTGCGCCTGCCGCTCGCGGTTGGCCGCCAGCGTGAGGGACTTGATCAGATCATCGGCATTGTCGGTGGCTGACTTCATCGCGCGCCGTCGGGCAGCGGATTCGGACGCCGCCGCCTCGAGCAGCGCCGCGTACACCCGGGTGGCGACGTAGCGCGGGAGCAGCGCGTCGAACAGCGTCTCCGCGTTGGGCTCGAACGTGAACAACGTGCGGGGCCCGTCTTCGGGCTCCTCGTCGCCCACGTACTCGACCACCATGGGGGCGATCCGGCGTGCCACCGCCGACTGCGACAGCATCGACTTGAACTCGGTGAAGACGATGTGCAGTTCGTCGACGCCGAGAACACCGTCGTCGCCCGGATCGTCGCCCTCGTCGTCCGCGCCGGACATGAACGACGTCACCAATGTGTCGGCGATCTCGCGCGCCTGCTCGTAGGTGGGCCGCTCCGAGAAGCCCGTCCAGGACTCGATGACGTTGCGCTGGCGGAAGTTGTAGAAGCCGAGCGCCTTTCGGCCGACGGCGTACACCACCGGGTCCTTGCCCTCCTCGCGGAGCAGCGAGAACAGCTCCTCGGCCTGCCGCAGGACGTTGGCGTTGTACGCCCCGCACAGTCCGCGGTCCGAGGACACCACCAGCACCGCGGCTCGCTTGGGGTTCTCCCGGGCGACGAGCAGCGGATGGTCCAGCGCGCTGGCGCTCGCCAATTCGGTGAGCATGTTGGTGATCTCGGTGCTGTACGGCCGAGCCGCTTCGACTCGGGCCTGGGCCTTCGCGATCCGCGAGGTGGCGATCATCTCCTGGGCCTTGGTGATCTTCTTGATCGACCCCGCGGACCGGATTCTCCCGCGTAGCTCACGCAGTGTTGCAGCCATCTAGCTCTCCAGAACCTTTCGGGTCCTACTTCTTGGGGGCCGGCTTACGGACCTTGACGGACTCTTTCTCGACGTCCTCTTCGTCCATCGCCTCGGCCTCGTGCTCGTTGACCGCGACCGAGCTTCCGTCCGTGGCGGAGAAGCCCTTCTTGAACTCGTTGATGATGCCCGTCAGCTTCTCCTGCTCCTCTTCCGGGAACTTCTTGCTCTCCCGGATGTTCTCGAGGATCTCACTGTGCGAGCCCTTGACGTGCTCCAGCAGCTCCTGCTCGAAGCGCGCGACGTCCTCGACGGGAACCGAGTCGAGGTGGCCGCCGGTGCCGAGGAAGATCGCGATGACCTGATCCTCGACCGGGTACGGCGTGTACGCCGGCTGCTTGAGCAGCTCCACCAGGCGGGCACCGCGGTCGAGCTGGGCCTTCGAGGCGGGGTCGAGGTCCGAGGCGAACGCGGCGAACGACTCCAGCTCGCGGTACTGCGACAGCTCCAGACGCAGCGAACCGGCCACCTCTTTCATGGCCTTGATCTGCGCGGCGCCACCGACGCGGGACACCGACACACCGACGTTGATGGCCGGCCGCACGCCCTGGTTGAACAGGTCGGATTCCAGGAAGCACTGGCCGTCGGTGATCGAGATGACGTTGGTCGGGATGAACGCCGAGATGTCGTTGGCCTTGGTCTCGATGATCGGCAGGCCGGTCATCGAACCGCCACCGAGCTCGTCAGACAGCTTCGCGCAACGCTCCAGCAGCCGCGAGTGCAGGTAGAACACGTCGCCGGGGAACGCCTCGCGGCCCGGCGGGCGGCGCAGCAGCAGCGAGATCGCGCGGTAGGCGTCGGCCTGCTTGGACAGGTCGTCGAACACGATCAGCACGTGCTTGCCGTCGTACATCCAGTGCTGGCCGATGGCCGAACCGGTGTAGGGCGCAAGCCATTTGAAGCCGGCGGCGTCAGAGGCCGGCGCCGCGACGATGGTGGTGTACTCCATCGCGCCACCCTCTTCGAGGGCCCGCTTCACCGACGCGATCGTGGTGCCCTTCTGGCCGATCGCGACGTACACGCAGCGCACCTGCTTGCTCGGATCGCCGGTCTCCCAGGCCTCGCGCTGGTTGAGGATCGTGTCGACGCAGACCGCGGTCTTGCCCGTCTTGCGGTCGCCGATGATCAGCTGACGCTGCCCGCGCCCGATCGGCGTCTGGCTGTCGATGGCCTTGATGCCGGTCTGCAGCGGTTCCGACACGCCCTGCCGCTGCACCACCGAGGGGGCCTGCAGTTCCAGTGCGCGACGGGCGTCGGACTCGATGTCGCCCTGCCCGTCGATGGGCTGGCCGAGCGGGTTGATGACGCGGCCCAGGAAGGCGTCGCCCACCGGAACCGAGAGCACCTCGCCGGTCCGCTTGACCTGCTGGCCCTCTTCGATCTTCTCGAACTCACCGAGGATGACCGCGCCGACGCTGTGCTCGTCGAGGTTGAGCGCGACACCGAGGACGCCGCCGGGGAACTCCAGCAGCTCCTGGGTCATCACCGAGGGCAGACCCTCGACGTGCGCGATGCCGTCACCGGCGTCGATGACGACGCCGACCTCTTCGCGGTCGGAGTCGGCGGTGAAGGAGGAGACGTAGTCCTCGATCGCCCCTTCGATGTCAGAAGCCGAGATTGTCAACTCTGCCATGGCTTTTCGTCTTCCTGCCTTTGTGTTTGTTACTGCGCGAGTTCGTGGGTCAGTCCGGGAGCCCAGTGCGGGCGGCGGCCAACCGGGAGGAGATGGAACCATCGATGACCTCGTCACCGACGGTGATCAGGAGCCCGCCGAGGATGTCGGGGTCGACGTCCAGCTGGACCGACACCGAGGTGCCGTAGATCCGGCTGAGCACCTCGGTCAGACGGGTGCGCTGCTCGTCGGACAACTCGGCGGCGGCGGTCACCTCGGCGACGGCTTCACCGCGCCGTGCGACGGCGAGTTCGGCCAGATCGCTCACCGCGGCGTCGGCGAGCTCGCCGCGCAACAGTTCGATCGTCTGCCGGAGCAGAGCCGCGGCGGTGTCGTTGACTCCCCCGCCGGACTGAAGCACCTTGTCCAGCAGCTCGACCCGCTTGTCGGCCGGCACCGTCGGATCGGAGAGCAGTCGGTTGAGTCGCGACTCCGTGTCGAGCACGCGCCCGACCCGGAACAGCTGCTCTTCGACCTCTTCGCTGTGACCGTCCCGCTCGGCGCGTGCCAGCAGGGCGAGCCGCGCCACGTGCTCGAGCGCGTCGATGAGGTTGCCCTCGTTCGACCACCGTTGCGAGACAGCCGTTTTCAGGATGTCCATCGAGGCGTCGCCGACCTTGCCGCCGAACAGCCGCTCCACCATGCGGACCTTCGCGTCCGGCTCGTCGGACGGCTCGGCGAGGTGGCTGTTGAGCGCCTGCTCGCTGACGAGCAGCCGCGCGACGGCGGCGACCTCGTCGCCGAGTGTGGCCAGGGCCCCGGCGTCGGCACCGTCGGTGACCGAGTCGAACTTCTTGACCAGTTCGGCCAGTGCCTCACGGCTGGCGGCCCGGAGATTGAGCGTGGCACCGGCTTCGAGCACCGCCGGCGACGGCGCCATCTGGTCGAGATCGTCGAGGAACCGGTCGACGGTCGAGGACTGCGCCGCCGGATCCGCGACGTAATTGCGGACGATCTCCTCGGCCTTCTGCACGGACTCGAGGCCCAGATGCTGGCGCAGGTTGCGGATGGTCTGCTGGCGGAGCAGGTGAATCTGTTGCTCGCCTTGGGATTTGATGCGCTCGGCCTCGACCTCGGCCTGCTCGCGCAGCTGCTCCTCGATGCGGGTCGAGTCGGCGCGAGCCTCCTCCGTCAGCTTGGCCCCGGCGGCCTTGGCGTCCTCGACGGCCTTGGCGTGCCGCTGATCCGCACTGGCCAGCTTGTCCGCGGCGGCCTTGCTCTCCTCGAGCGCCGCGCGCACCGCGTCCTGCTGGTTCTTCATCATGGTGCGTACCGGCGGTACGACCCACTTCACCACGATCCAGATGATGATCGCGAAGCCGACCAACTGTCCGATGAACGTCGACATCAACGCCTCCCGCTCGAGTTGTCGTTGACGTCGACACCCAGGATGCGGCTCGCCAACGTGGCCGACAGGCCGTCCACCGACGATTCGAGCTCGCTCGTGGTCCGCGACGCGGTCTGCTCCAGCTCCGAGTTGGCGGACTGCAGCTTGTCGTTGACCTCGCCGCCGGCCTCGGCCCGCGCCTCGTCGACGACCTTGCGTCCCTCGGCCCGGGCCTCGTCGCGGATCGACGACGCCTCGCCGCGGGCGGCGGCCATCGTCTCGTCGTAGTCCGCCTGGGCCGCCGCCATCTGCTCCGCTGCCTTCTTGTTGTCCGCGGCCGTCTTCGCGAGCATCGCCTCGCGCTCCGCCAACACCTTGCTGACCGGTGGCACCACCCATTTCCCGATCACGCCGAGCACGATCAGGAAGATGAGCAGCACGAAGAAGAAGGTGCCGTTGGGGACCAGGAAGTTACTGGTCCCCCCACCTTCTTCGGCCGCCAGGACGGTTACGGTCAGTTCACCCATGACGACGAATTAGCCGACCGGGGTGGCGAAGACGAACAGCGCCATGAAGGCGAGGTTGATGAAGTAGGCCGCCTCGACCAGACCGACGGTGATGAAGAACGGAGTGAAGAGTCGACCCTGGGCCTCCGGCTGCCGGGCGATGCCCGAGATCAGGGCGTTACCGGCGATACCGTCACCGATACCCGCGCCGATCGCGCCGCCGGCCATGATCAGACCACCGCCGATGAGCGCGCCTGCAGCGATAGTGGGATCCATTCCTTATCCTCCTTGATAACTGGCTGTTGGTTGTCGCCAGGTTCTGTGTGGGTCTAACAGGTAGTGCTGGTTCTAGTGCTTGTCGGCCGCGCCCTGTTCCGCATGGTCTGAGGCGTGATCGCTGTCGTGGTCGAGCTCCATCGACTGCCCGAAGTACAGGATCGTCAGCAGCGCGAAGATGAAGGCCTGGATCAGTCCGATGAAGAGGTCGAACGACTTCCAGATCGCGTTGGGCAGCCACAGGATCCACGCCGGGAACAGGGCGATCAGACCGACCATGATGCCGCCGGCGAAGATGTTGCCGAAGAGTCGCAGCGACAGCGAGATCGGCTTGGCGATCTCCTCGACGATGTTGATCGGCGCGAGGAAGGCGACGTGCCCCTTGGCGACCTTGATGGGATGACCGATGATGCCGCGTCGCCAGACACCGGCCGCGTGGTAGCAGATGAACACGAACAGAGCCAGCGCGAGGACGAAGTTGATGTCCGAAGCGGGCGGCTTGATCAGCTCGGTGGTGACACCCTCGGAGTCGGTGTACTGCACCGGAAGCACCGACAGCCAGTTCGCGAACAGGATGAAGCAGAACAGCGAGACCGCCAGCGGCAGCACGAACGGCGCGATGCGCATCCCGATCGCGCTCTCCACCTGGTTGCGCATCTGGATGGTGATGGCCTCGAAGAACAGCTGGACGCCGCCGGGCACGCCGGTCGAGGTGACCTTGGCCTTCAGGAAGAACGCCAGCGCGATGACGATGACGCCGGCGATGGCGGTGGACAGGACGGTGTCCACGTTGACCGTCAGGCCGAACCACTTCTGCTCGATGTGGTGACCAACCTCGAGGGCGAGCACACTTTCAGTCATCTACGAATCAGTCCTTGAGCTATCCGTCGTTGGATGTCGAAGCGTCGGGTGCGGGGGCCTCGCCGGCGTCAGCGTCACCGGCACGGAGCTTCTTGAGCACCGGCAGGGACGTGCTGAGGACGAGGACCACCTGGAACAGTGCCAGACCGAAGAGCACGCCGAGGCCCATCGGACGGAAAACGAACGCGATGGTCAAGCCGACGACGGTGATCGCCAACAGCCGGGAGGCCGAGTTGAGCGCCATCTTCTTCTTGAGCGGGTGGTCGTCGGCGGTGATCGACTCGACCGCACGCCGGACCATCAGCGCGTTGGTCAGACCGAGCGCCATGCCGATGGCGAAGAACAGGCCGAACATCGGATAGCCGACGAGTGCCGCCGCGACGGTGATCAGGCCCGAGACGGCCGCGCAGATGAGAAGCAGGCGCAGCGGCCGGAAGGCCACGGACGGGAACACCAACGGCGCGTCCTGCGCTGGCGTCGTCACTGCTTCACCTCAATCCCGCGGTCGTCGTATGGAGTTCGAAGGGGCCGGTCCCGATGATTCCTGTGAAAGCGTCCGTAGCGTATCGGAGGGCGACGGGCGCGCGGGAATCACCCAAGGGGCAGCTCCTGTGATCGGTCGATCTGTCGGTCATTTTTCCGTCCCGATCGGCACCGGAAAACAGGTGGCACCAATGGTTCGGAGGCCGGCAACCCGCGAGGTTTTTCGGGTTCTCACCAAACCCTAACACATGGTGAGAGCCCCAAAATGCGACCTACTACTTTTTGTCGTATACCTCGCCGGTCGCGTCCTCGACGGGGTCGTCCCGTCGTCTCAGCAACGGGATCAGGGTCACCACCCCGGCGACGACGATCGCACCCGCCATCACCGCCGCGGTGTGCCGAGGGTCGAAGAAGATGGTGCTCGCCGCGCCGAGGGCCACGATGCCGACCCACAGGTAGATCAGCAGCACCACGCGGCGGTGGGAGTGCCCGATCTCGAGAAGCCGGTGATGCAGGTGCATCTTGTCCGGGCTGAACGGACTCAGACCCGCCCGGGTGCGACGGATGATCGCGAGGAGCATGTCGAGGGCCGGTACGAACATCACCGCGACCACGAGCAGGAACGGCGACAGCAGCGCGAACACGTCGCGGGCGCCGTAGGCCGTCTGCGAGATCGGTCCCGCGGCGGTGGTCGACGCCGCCGCCAGCATCAGGCCGATCAGCATGGAGCCGGAGTCGCCCATGAAGATGCGGGCCTTGTGGAAGTTGTGCGGCAGGAAGCCCAGGCAGGCGCCCGCGAGCACGACGGAGATCACCGCGGGCGGGTAGAACAGCACGTCGCCGCCGTGGTCGCGCAGCAGTCCGACCGAGAAGATGCAGATGGCCGACGCGGTGATGAGCCCGAGCCCGGCGGCCAGGCCGTCGAGTCCGTCGACGAAGTTCATGGCGTTGACGATCGCCACGGTCAGCGCGAGCGTCAGCAGGATCGATGCGACCTGGTCCAGCACGATGGTGCCGACACCGCCGATCGGGATGTAGAGCACGCTCCAAGCGACGCCCATCGTGACCATGACGCTGGCCGCGGTGATCTGGCCGGCGAACTTCGTCAGCGCGTCGAGCCCCCAGCGGTCGTCGATGAGGCCGACGACCATGATGAGTCCGCCCGCGACGACGACCGCCGGGAGTCCGGACGAATAGACGAAGCCGCGGGTCAGCGCCGGCAGCTGGGAGGCCAACAGCACTGCGAACACCACACCGACATACATCGCGAGCCCGCCCATGCGCGGCGTCGGCTGCAGATGGACATCGCGTTCGCGCGGATAGGCCACCGCACCCCAGCGCGTCGCCAGCACCCGTACCCATCCCGTGGCGAGGTAGGTGATGATCGCCGCGGTCAGCCCGACGAGCGCCAACTCCCGCAGGGGTACGCCCGCCCCTCGGTCGGTCAGTGCCAGCAGGGTGGTCGACATGGTCAGTCCGTGGCGGCGGTCAGGCTCGCGGCCTCCACACCGAGCACACCGGCGATCGCGTCGAGGGTCACCGGCCCCTGCCGCAGGACGCGGGGATGCGCGCCGGTGAGGTCGACGATGGTCGACGCGGCCTGCTGTTCGGCGGGCCCGCCGTCGAGGTAGACCTCGACGAGGTCACCCAGTTGATCGCGGGCCTGCGTGACGGTGACCGCGGGGGGCCGGCCCGAGATGTTGGCGCTGGACACGGCCAGCGGGCCGACCTCGCGCAGCAGCTCGATCGCGACGGGGTGCAGGGGCATCCGCAGCATCACGGTGCCGTTGGCGTCGCCGAGATCCCACTGCAGCGAGGGGGCCTGCCGGACGACGAGGCTCAGCGCGCCGGGCCAGAACGCCCGGATCAGCTCGTGGGCGCTCTGCGGCACCGAGTACACCAGGCCGTTGATGGTGTCCCAGGATCCGACGAGCACCGGCACCGGCATGTCCCGTCCGCGCCCCTTGGCCGCCAGCAGCGCCGCGACGGCGTCGCTGTCGAAGGCGTCGGCGCCGATGCCGTACACGGTGTCGGTGGGCATCACGACGAGCCGGCCGCCCTTGAGGGCGCTGATGGCCGAGGCGATGCCCGTCTCGCGCTCACCCGCAACGGCGCAATCGAACTGTTCGCTCACGTCTGCCAGCCTCTCACTCGCTCCGCAGGGCGGTCACGAACCGGGGCCGCCCGGTGAGGTCGCGTCGCGCCGTCACCGCGGTGAAGCGTCCGGTGCCGGCGAACGCGTCGACGGAGCGCTGCGACGTGGTGTCGTCGTGCTCGACGGCGCAGAACCCACCCGGGCGCAGCAACCGCGCGGCGACATCGACGATCCGGTCGATCACCGCCATCCCGTCCCGGCCGCCGAACAACGCGTGGGCCGGATCATGCTGCGCCACTTCGGGTTCCAGTGCCGCACCGGCGGGGATGTAGGGCGGGTTGGCGACCAGCAGGTCGACGGTGCCGTCGAGATCGGCGAGGAGGTCGGGGGCGGTCGCGTCGGCGCACAGCAGTTCCACGGCCGTGCCCGCGGTGTTGCGGCGGGCATAGGCCAGCGCCTCGGCGGAGTCGTCGACGCCGATCACCCGCGCGGTGGGGCGTGAGGCCGCCAGCGCCACGGCCAGCGCACCCGAGCCGGTGCACAGGTCGACGATCACCGCTTCGGGTCGCAGCGGCTGGGTCAGCGCCCATTCGAGCAGTGCCTCGGTCTCGGGTCGCGGGACGAACACGCCGGGACCGACGTGCAGGTCGACCGGGCCGAAGGCCGCGACACCGGTGAGGTGCTGCAGCGGGACGCGCTCGGCGCGCCGGGCGACCAGCCGCCCGAAGCGCTCGGCGAAACCGTCGTCGGGGGTGGTGAACGTCAGCCGGCCACGCTCGATCCCGGCCGCGTGCGCGGCGAGCAGTTCGGCGTCGACGCGGGGCGATGCGACTCCGGCGGCCGCCAACGCGCCCGTGGCGGCGTCGATCAACTGACGCATCGTCGCGGGCCTGTTGGCGACGCTCACGACGCGCTCTGCAGCCGGGCCTGCCGGTCGGCCGCGGCCAGCGCGTCGAACAACGGGTCCAGGTCCCCGTCGAGGACCTGGTCGAGGTTGTGGGCCTTGAAATTGATCCGGTGGTCGGCGATCCGGTTCTCCGGGAAGTTGTAGGTCCGGATCCGTTCGCTGCGGTCCACCGTGCGGATCTGGCTCGCGCGGTCGGCCGACGCGTCGGCCTGGGCCTGCTCCTCGGCCAGCGACTGCAGCCGGGCGGCCAGCACCTGCATCGCGCGCGCCTTGTTCTGCAGCTGCGAGCGTTCGTTCTGGCAGGTGACGACGATGCCGGTGGGCAGGTGCGTGATGCGCACCGCCGAGTCCGTGGTGTTCACGCCCTGACCCCCCTTGCCGGAGGAGCGGTAGACGTCGATCCGCAGATCGGACTCGTCGATCTGCACCTGCTCGACTTCCTCGGGCTCGGGATAGACCAGCACGCCCGCAGCGGAGGTGTGGACCCGGCCCTGGGATTCGGTGACCGGCACGCGCTGAACACGGTGCACGCCGCCTTCGAACTTCAGGCGCGACCACACCCCGTCGGCGGCATCGCCCTTGCTGCGGATCGACAGGGTCGCGTCCTTGTAGCCGCCGAGATCCGATGCGGTCTCGTCGAGCACGGTCACAGTCCAGCCGTGCCGTTCGGCGTAGCGGGTGTACATGCGGGCGAGGTCGGCGGCGAACAGCGCGGACTCCTCGCCTCCCTCGCCGGACTTCACCTCGAGGACGATGTCGTCGGCGTCGTGCGGATCGCGCGGCGCCAGCAGGTCGGTCAACATCGTCTCGAGGCGTTCGACCGTCGCGGTGAGTTCGTCGACCTCGGCGGCGAACGATGCGTCATCGGCGGCGAGTTCGCGCGCCGCCTCCAGGTCACCACGCGCCGTCTCGAGCTTGCGGTAGGTCGCCACGATCGGCGAGATCTGGGCGAACCGCCTGCCCACCTTGCGGGCGGCCGCGGGGTCGGCGTGCAGTTCTGGCTCGGACAGGCGCAGTTCCAGCTCGGCGTGCTCGGCGACGATGGCGTCAATCGCCGATGCGGTGTCGCTCATCTCGCCTCCTTGGCCTCGAGCCGTCGTACCCTACTCACGAAACGGCGCCCGGCCTGCGCATGGTGCAGCAGAGCGGGCGCCGATCGGTCAGCTAATTGGCGTCGGAAGACTTCGTCCGCTTGCCGTAGCGCTTCTCGAAGCGGGCGACGCGGCCGCCGCTGTCGAGGATCTTCTGCTTGCCGGTGTAGAACGGGTGGCACTGCGAGCAGACCTCGACGGTGATGTTGCCGCTCTTCTTGGTGCTGCGGGTGGTGAACGTCGCGCCACAGCCGCACAGCACGGTGGTGTCGACATAGTCAGGGTGAATGCCCGATTTCATGGTTTCCTCTTCGATCGTGGGCCCCGGGTCGCCTTCCCGTACCGGGATGCTGCGGCGTGAACCGGAACCGAGGTGTCGGCGGTCCATTATGCCAGGTCAACCGCCAACAGCCTAAACACGCACCCGACGGCCCCTATTCCTGCGCGCCGACCTCGGAGTAGGTGCGACCGTCACGGCGCCAGAGCCGCCTGCCCGCGGGTAGGGTGCCCAGCGCGACCAGTTCGCGCTTGAGCACCTTGTTGGTGGCGGTGCTGGGCAGTGCGTCGGCGATCCACACGTGGCGCGGCCACGCCTTCGGCGACAGATCCGGCTGAGCGGCGAGGAACGCGCCGAACTCCTCGGGTGTCAGCGTCGCCCCGCTGTTCAGCACGAGCGCGGCCATCACTTGGTCGCCGACGTGCTCGTCGGGGACCGGGTAGACGGCGACCTGGTTGATCGCGGGCTGTCGGAACAGGATGCGTTCGATCGGCGCGGCGGTCATGTTCTCACCGTCCACGCGCATCCAGTCGGCGGTCCGGCCGGCCAGATAGATCCATCCCTCGGCGTCGCGGTAGGCCAGATCTCCGGACCAGAACATGCCGTGCCGCATCCGCTCGTCGGTGGCGTCCTGATCGTTGTAGTAGCCGGCGAACATGCCGGCGCCCTGGGTGTTGACGAGTTCGCCGATCGCGGCGTCGCCGTTGACCAGCGCGCCGTGTTCGTCGAATTCGGCGACGGCGCACTCGGTGCGTGTCTGCGGGTCGTAAATCGCCACGCCCGGGAAGCCCTTGCCGATCGACCCCGGCGGACAGCCGTCCTCACGGGTCACGGTGACGGCGTTCTCGGTCGACCCGAAACCGTCCCACACCTCGCATCCGAAGCGGCGCGCGAACTCGGCGATGTCGCGGTCACCGGCCTCGTTGCCGAAGGCCACGCGCAGCGGGTTGTCGTGGTCGTCCGGCCGCTCCGGGCGGGCCAGGATGTAGGCCAGCGGCTTGCCGACGTAGTTCATGTAGGTCACGCCGTAGCGCCGGACATCGTCGAGGAAGCGGGAGGCGCTGAAGTGCGCGGGCGCCATCGCCGCGCCCGAGTTCAACGCCACCGACCAGCCGGCGAGCACCGCGTTGCTGTGGAACAGCGGCATGGACAGATAGCAGACGTCAGCGGCGGTGAGCTCGTAGCGGCCCGCCAGCGCCGCGCCTGCCAGCAGCACCATTGCGTGCATCATCTTCACGGCCTTGGGGTCGCCGCTGGTGCCGGAGGTGAAGATCAGCATGAAGGTGTCGGTGGCGCCGACCTCCCGGTGCGGGGTCAGCGGCCCGGCCTGCGTCATCAGCTCCTTCCACTCCCCGCTGCCCACCACGAGCAGCCGCACCCCGGTGAGGTCCAGGCCGTCCAGCAGCCCGAGGTGCGCGTCATCGGTGATCAGGATCTGGCAGTCCGCGCGGCGCACGTCGCGCACGAGCGCCTCCCCGCGGCGGGTGTCGTTGATGCCACACACCACGTAACCGCCCAGACCCGCGGCCGCCATCGCGGTCAGCATGTCCGGGGTGTTGCCGAGCAGCACGCCGACGTGCAGGGGCCGGCCGGGGTCGGCGATCGCGATCAGCGCGGCGGCCTGTGCCTCCGCCTCGTCCAGATGTTCGCGCCAGGTCCAGCGCTGCCCGTCGTGGGTGACGGCCAGTCCGTCGTCGCTGCGGCGTTCGCGGAGCAGCTGTTGCACCGTCTCGGCCACGCGTCCCCCTTGTGTACAGATCTCGCGATGTGTCTTCGCCGACCAACCGGGCGCAGCGTACCTCACCGAAATCGGGTCGGTCATTTGCGAAGATAGGGCGGTGAGCGTGGACATCGGGACAGATTCGCCGACGGATCCCACGACCGCGGCGACGGGTGGACCCAGGCCGCGGTCGGTGCGGGAGCGGCTGATCGACGCGGCCGAACAGTGCCTGACCGTGAAGGGGATCCGCGCGACGACCGTCTCGGAGGTCGCCGAGGTGGCGGGCGTCAGTCGGGGCTGGCTGTACCGACACTTCCCGGACAAGGCCGAACTGCTCGGGGCCGCGATCGTGCGCCTCAACGAGGCGTTCTGGACTGAGTCGCGCACCCGGCTGGACGCCGTCACCGGGCTGGACCAGCGGATCGCCGTCGGGGTGGCGCTGGCGCGCCGGGAGTCCGAGACGCCCGGGGCGCTGGTGCTCAAGCTCCGACAGGAGGAGCCGGAGGCGTTCACCGCGTGCGTGGGACTGGGCGTGCGGGGTTTGATCCCGGAGATCGCCGCGTTCTGGGTGCCCTACGTGCAGGCGGCGGTCGATGACGGAGAGATCCACCCGGACACCGACTGCGCCGAGGCCGCCGAATGGATCGCGCGCATCATGATGAGCCTCGCGACCGTGCCGGGCGAACAGTGCGACCTCGACGACCACGCATCGGTGCTGCGGCACGCGCGCCGCTACATCGTCGCGGGGTTGCGGGCCGAGCCCGCGAACTGAGCTATCCGGCCGCGCTGACGCCTGCGTGCCTGCCCGTGAGCAGGAGCAGCAGTTCCCGAACGGGTGCGGCCACCTCGCGCCCCTCTCCCACGGCGAATTCGGCATCGGTGGCCACCAACCGCATTCCGGCGCACCGCCGGCGGGCCCGGAACGGGAAGCCCATGTCCCACACCCGCGCAGCGGCGACGACGGCCGCGTCGGTGGGCATCGGGCGGTCGATGCCGAGCGGGACGCAGAGATCCTGCCCGTGCACCAGCAGGTCGATCAGCGGTTCCACCGGCGATGTGCCGGGCGGGTGGCGCCGCGAGTCGGCGACCCTGCGCAACGTGGCCGCGATGTCGGCCGGGGTGCTGCGGTCCTGGCGGGCCATCCGGTCGACCACGGCATTGAAGCGGAAGCCGCTGCGGGCCGCCTCGACCAGCATTCGGGGCACCGGCAGCGTGCCGTGCGTGAGATGGGCCGCCACGTCCCGGACGGTCCAGCCGTCGCAGAGCGAGGGTGTCGACCACACCTGCGGGTCGGCGTCGAGCGCCTCGATGAGGTCGGCGAGTTCGCGCCGCTGCGTACCGACGTGTCGCCAGACGGTCTGCTCGTCCATGACGCCTCCGATAGTCAGATCTCCTGACCAAAATAGTCAGGTCCTCGTACTAAAGTCAACGACCATGACGGAGCAGCCGGGGACGGCCGTGTTGATGTTCATCGCCCACCGCGATGCCGAGAGCCGGGTGATGGCAGCGCTGGCGAGGGCAGGTGTCACCGAAGTGACCGTCGCGCAGTCGCGACTGCTGCAGCGATTGAGCCCCGAGGGATCCCGGCTCACCGATCTCGCCGAGCAGGCACGGGTGACCAAACAGACCGCCGGCGCACTGGTCGACCAGCTCGAGCGGGCCGGCTACGTGGTCCGTCAACCCGATCCGAGCGATGCGAGAGCGCGGCTGGTGACGTTGAGCGACAGGGGCGCCGAACTCTGCCGGATGGCCGCCGAGGAAGTCGCGCAGCTGGAAGACCAGTGGCGCGACCATCTCGGCAGGCAGTCCTACGAGGCACTGCGGGGGGCACTGATCTCGCTGCGCGAGATCACCGACCCCTACCGGTGAGCTCAGTCGTTGTCGTTGCCGCCGGGGGTGTTCTTCGAGACCTGGACCAGGAACTCGTAGTTGTTCTTGGTCTTGCGCAGCTGGCTCATCAACAGGTCGATGGCCTGGTGCGGGTCCAGCCCGGACAGCACCCGGCGCAGCTTGTGCACGATCGCGAACTCGTCCGGTGAGAGCAGCAGCTCGTCCTTGCGGGTACCCGACGGGTTGACGTCGACCGCGGGGAACACCCGGCGCTCGGCGATCTTGCGATCGAGCTTGAGCTCGGCGTTACCCGTGCCCTTGAACTCCTCGAAGATGACCGTGTCACCGGTGGAGCCCGTCTCGACCATGGCGGTGGCGATGATCGTCAGCGAGCCGCCCTCCTCGATGTTGCGCGCCGCGCCGAGGAACCGCTTCGGCGGGTAGAGCGCGGTCGAGTCGACACCACCGGAGAGGATGCGCCCCGACGCCGGCGAGGCGTTGTTGTACGCGCGTCCCAGCCGGGTGATCGAGTCGAGCAGCACGACGACGTCCTTGCCCTGCTCGACCAGACGCTTGGCCCGCTCGATCGCGAGCTCGGCGGCCTGAGTGTGGTCTGACGGCGGCCGGTCGAAGGTCGAGGCGATGACCTCACCCTTGACCGAGCGCTGCATGTCGGTGACCTCTTCGGGCCGCTCGTCGACGAGCACGACCATCAGATGGCACTCGGGGTTGTTGCGGGTGATCGCGTTGGCGATGTCCTGCATGATCGTGGTCTTACCGGCCTTGGGCGGCGACACGATCAGCGCGCGCTGACCCTTGCCGATCGGCATGATCAGGTCGATCACGCGGGTCGTCAGCTTGTCGCTGCTGGTCTCCAGGCGCAGCCGCTGGTTCGGGTAGAGCGGGGTGAGCTTGGTGAACTCCGGCCGGTTCCGGGCCTCTTCGACCGGCTTGCCGTTGACGGAGTCGAGGCGCACCAGCGGGTTGAACTTCTGCCGCGAGTTCTGACCGCCGCCGTCGCCGTCCTTGGCGACACGCACCGCACCGGTCACCGCGTCGCCGCGGCGCAGGCCGTTCTTGCGCACCATGTTCATCGACACGTACACGTCGTTCGGCCCGGCCAGGTATCCCGAGGTGCGGACGAACGCGTAGTTGTCGAGCACGTCGAGGATGCCGGCGACCGGCTGGACGACATCGTCCTCGCGCAACTCGGTGTCGCGGTCGTTGCCGCCGCCACCTTCGCCGCCGCGTTCCCGGCGCCGGCGATCGCGGAACCGGCGGCCGCGACGGCCCTGCCGGTTGTCGTCGTCGTCATCGCCGCCGCCGCGCTGGGCGTCGTTCTGATTGCGATCGTTCTGGTTGCGCTCGTTCTGGTTGCGCTCGTTCTGGTTGCGGTCGTTCTGACGGCCGCCGCCGTCATTCTGGCCACGGTCGTTCTGACGTCCACCGCCATCGTTCTGGCCACGGTCGTTCTGACGACCACCGCCATCGTTCTGGCGTTCGTTCCGGTCGGCCTTCTCGGACTGGTCCTGGCGACCCTGGTTGTCCTGACGACCTTGGTTGTCCTGGCGACCCTGGCCGCGGCCCTGGTCGGCCGGGCGCTCCGCGGTGTCGGCAGCCTGGTCGGCGACCTCGGGGCGCGCCTCGTCCTGACCCTTGGGCTGGTCGGGGGACGCGGAACCGCCCTGCTCGCGTGACGCCGAGCGCCGCTCGCGGCGCGGCGCGGACGCGGCCGGGGCCTGCTCGGCGGCACCGTCGCCGGCCGGTGCCGGCTGGCTCGGTGCGGACTCGGCGGCCGGTGCCGGCTGGCTCGGGGCGGACTCGGCGGCCGGAGCGCCGTTCTTGTCTCCGCGCCGTTCGCGGATGGCCGCGATCAGCTCGCTCTTGCGCATGCCGGAGGCGCCCTCGACGCCGATCTCCTTGGCCATCGCGCGCAGTTCGGGCAGCACGAGGCTGGTCAGAGCGCCGCGACGCGCGGGGGCAGCAGCAGTGTCCGCGGCGGGCGCGGGCGGGGTGTCTGTGGCCACGGCGGTGGGCAGCGCATCGCTGTCGGAGATGCCGCCAGCCGTAATGAGGTCCGTATCAGTCACGGATTTCCTTTCTTCCCTCGCTGAACTTCGTCACGCGGGGGTTCTGTGCGTCCAGTCGATCCGCTGAACGCGGAGGTCACACCATTGCCACGGCAACGGTGATCACCGGGGTTCGCCGGGATACGGCGCAACCGTCAGTCCACAAATTGAGCACCTGAGAGAAGGGGTCGTCCTGAGGTCTCCACAGTCGGCGCAGGTAGAGACGCTGCGATTGCTGGACGAGAGCGAGAATAACCCGCATCTGGGCCGGAAGCAAGAAACACCGTGATTCGCCTGTTGCGTGTGTGACTGTCCGGGTAAGCCATGCTCAGGGCCGGACGGCCACCCCGGACGACCACTTCACGCCGTGTCCCAGGGGTGTCCTCGCGACCGAGAACCCGAGCTCCCGACCGGCCTCGAGGGCTTCCCCCGGCAGATCGGAGCGGGTGCTCAGCGCCAACACCGCAGGCCCCGCACCTGAGAGCACTGCTGCCACGCCACAACGCCGCAGCACCGCGAGGTATTCCGCCGACGCGGGCATCGCCGGTGCACGCTGCGGCTGGTGCAGCAGGTCTTCGGTGGCGGCCATCAGCAGATCAGGCCGTTCGGTCAGGGCGACGACGAGCAGGGCCGCGCGGCTCACGTTGAACCGCGCCACGACGTGGCTGACGTGATCGGGCAGCAGGATCCGGGTTTCCGCCGTCGACGAGCGCACGGCGGGGATCGCGGTGAACAGCGTGATATCGGGATGCAACCGGATCGGGGCGGCCGCATAGCGTGGCGTGCCCGCGGTGTTCTCGGTCCACGACACCACCGCGCCGCCCAGTACGGCGGCCGACGCATTGTCCGGATGCCCCTCGAACTCCGAGGAGACCTGCACCAGCGCCTCGCTGCTCATCGGAGTCGAAGAGGCTTGTGCCGCAAGTCCGTTGGCGGCGGCGAGACCGCCGACCACCGCAGCCGCCGATGAACCGAGCCCCCGGGAGTGCGGAATGGCGTTGGTGCAGCGCACGATCAACCCGGCCGCGGACACCGACGTCTCCTGCAGTCCCCGCTCGATGGCCCGCACGACCAGATGCGTGCGGTCCAGCGGCACCTGGCCTTCGCCCTCCCCGCGCACCTCGACGACCAGGCCGGAAGTCGTTGTCTCGACCACGATCTCGTCGTACAGGCTGACCGCGAGACCCATGCTGTCGAAGCCGGGGCCGAGATTGGCGCTGGAGGCCGCGACCACCGCGGTGGCCGTCAGCCCAGCGGGCAGGGTGCGGATCACGGGTGCATCGCCTTCTAGACCAGGCCGAGCTTCGCGACCACGGCCACCGGGTCGACGGGCACGGGGATCACCGCGGGCATACCCTTGAGCGCGGTGTCCGGGTCCTTCAGACCGTTGCCGGTCACGGTGCACACGACGGTGGAACCCTTGGCGACCCAACCGTCTTCGATAGATTTCAGCAGGCCGGCGATGCTCGCCGCCGATGCCGGCTCGACGAACACCCCTTCGGCGCGGGCGACGAGGTGGTAGGCGGCGAGGATCTCCTCGTCGGTGGCGGCCAGGAAGCGTCCGTCGGACTGCTGCTGGGCTTCGACCGCCTGGGTCCACGATGCGGGCGAGCCGATGCGGATCGCCGTGGCGATGGTCTCGGGGTCGCTGACCGGTTCCCCGAGCACCAGCGGGGCGGCGCCGGCGGCCTGGGTGCCGAGCATCCGCGGCAGCCGGCCGGCCACTCCGTCGCGGTGGTATTCGGTGTAGCCCTTCCAATACGCGGTGATGTTGCCCGCGTTGCCGACCGGGAGCGCGTGCACTTCGGGGGCGTCGCCGAGGGCGTCGACGATCTCGAACGCGGCCGTCTTCTGGCCTTCGATCCGGAACGGGTTGACCGAGTTGACCAGGGACACCGTCGGGAAGTCTGCCGTGAGCTTGCGGGCCAGTTCCAGGCAGTCGTCGAAGTTGCCGTCGATCTGGATGATCTTGGCGCCGTGCATGACCGCCTGCGCGAGCTTGCCCAGCGCGATCTTGCCCTGCGGCACCAGCACCGCGCAGGTGATGCCGGCGCGCGCCGCGTAGGCCGCGGCCGAGGCGGACGTGTTCCCCGTCGAGGCGCAGAGCACGGCCTGCTGTCCGCGCGCCACCGCCTCGGTGACCGCCATCGTCATCCCGCGGTCCTTGAACGACCCGGTGGGGTTGAGGCCCTCGACCTTCAGATGCACGGTGCAGCCGGTGTATTCGCTCAACCGCGGGGCGGGCAGCAAGGGGGTGCCGCCTTCGCGCAGGGTGATCGGGGTCCAGGCATCGTCGATGGGCAGCCGCTCGCGGTACGCCTCGATCAGGCCCGGCCAGGGCTGGTGCACGGCACGGGTGGTGCTCACTCGGTGGTCCCTTCCATCCGCAGGACGCTGTTGATGCTCGACACGACCTCCAGATCGGCCAGTGCGGCAACGGTTTCCGACAGTGCGGCGTCGGTGGCCTGATGGGTCACGACGACGATGCGCGCGCCGCAACGCTGGCCGCCCTCGTCGACCATGCCCTCCTGGCGCACCTCGGCGATGCTGACCTCGCGCTTGGAGAACTCGGCGGCGACGGCCGAGAGCACGCCGGGCCGGTCGGTGACGTTCATGTTGACGTAGTAGCGCGTCGGGATGAAACCGATCGGCGCCACGGGCAGCTTGGCGTACTTGGACTCGCGCGGACCCCGGCCCCCCTGCACACGGTTGCGGGCGGCCATCACCAGATCGCCGAGCACCGCCGACGCGGTCGGCGCTCCCCCGGCCCCCTGGCCGTAGAACATCAGCCGGCCGGCCGCCTCGGCCTCCACCACGACCGCGTTGAAGGCGCCGTTGACCGACGCCAGCGGGTGGTCCAACGGGACCAGGGCCGGGTAGACGCGAGCCGAAACCCGTTGCTGACCCTCGTCGTTGGTGAGCCGCTCGCAGATCGCGAGCAGCTTGATGGTGCAGCCCAGTGCGCGCGCCGACGCGAAATCGGCCGACGTCACCTTCGTGATGCCCTCGCGGTAGACGTCGTCGGCGGTGACCCGGGTGTGGAAGGCGATCGAGGCCAGGATGGCCGCCTTGGCCGCGGCGTCGTAGCCCTCGACGTCGGCGGTCGGATCGGCCTCGGCGTACCCCAGCGCGCTGGCATCGGCCAGGGCGCTGCCGTAATCGGCGCCGGTGCTGTCCATCTCGGACAGGATGTAGTTGGTGGTGCCGTTGACGATGCCGGCCACCCGCAGCACCGTGTCACCGGCCAGCGACTGGGTCAGCGGCCGGATGACCGGGATCGCGCCGGCCACGGCAGCCTCGAAGTACAGGTCGACGTGCGCGTTCTCGGCGGCCTGGGCGAGCTCACCGGCCGACACGGCCATCAGCGCCTTGTTCGCGGTGACCACCGACTTGCCGCGCTCCAGCGCGGCCAGGATGGCCTTGCGCGCCGGTTCGACGGGTCCCATCAGTTCGACGACGATGTCCACGTCGTCGCGGGAGACGAGTCCGTCGATGTCGTCGGTCAGCAGATCCACCGGCACGCCGCGGTCGTCGGCCACCCGGCGCACGCCGATGCCACGCAGCGCCAGCGGCGCCCCGATCCGCGCGGTCAGGTCGGCCGCGGACTGCTCGATGATGCGCACCACCTCGCTGCCGACGTTGCCCAGACCGAGCACTGCCACGCCGATTTCGCGGCCCTTGTCGTCGCTCACCGCGTCACCTCACTTCCAGACTCAACAGATCGTCGACCGTCTCCCGGCGCAGGATCAGGCGGGTTCGCCCGTCGCGCACGGCCACCACGGCCGGCCGGCCGATCAGGTTGTACCGGCTCGACATCGAATAGCAGTATGCGCCCGTGGCGGCGACGCCGAGCAGGTCGCCCGGGCGGACATCGTCGGGCAGCCACGCGTCGCGCACCACGATGTCGCCGCTCTCACAGTGCTTGCCGACGACGCGGCACAGCGCGGGGGCGGCGTCGGCGGCGCGGGAGAGCAGCCGGACGTCGTACTCGGCGCCGTACAGCGAGGTCCTGATGTTGTCGCTCATCCCGCCGTCGACGCTGACGTAGCGCCGCTGACGGTCCGCGGCGACGGCCACGTCCTTGACCGTGCCGACCTCGTAGAGGGTGATGGTGCCCGGGCCGGCGATGGCCCGCCCCGGCTCCACCACCAGTGTGGGCGCGGGCAGGCCCACCGCGGCCGACTCGTGCTCGACGATGGACCCGATCTTGGCCGCGAGGTCCTCCATCGGCGGTGGGTCGTCGGAGGGCAGATAGGAGATGCCCAGACCGCCGCCGAGGTCGACGATCGACATCTGGGCGGTCTTCTCGACACCGAACTCGGCGACGACGTCGCGCAGCAGTCCGATCACGCGGTGCGCGGCCAGTTCGAAGCCGGCGACGTCGAAGATCTGCGAACCGATGTGGCTGTGCAGCCCGACCAGACGAAGGTGGTCGGTCTGGAACACCCTGCGCACCGCCGCCATCGCGGCGCCGCTGGCCAGCGACAGCCCGAACTTCTGGTCCTCGTGCGCGGTCGAGATGAACTCGTGGGTGTGCGCCTCGACTCCGACGGTGACCCGGATCAGCACGTCCTGCACGACGCCGGCCTCCCCGGCGATCACGTCCAGGCGCTCGATCTCGGTCATCGAATCGACCACCACGTGCTCGATGCCCGCCTTCACCGCGGCGGTCAGTTCGTCGATCGATTTGTTGTTGCCGTGCAACGCGATTCGCTCGGCGGGGAAGCCCGCGTGCAGTGCCACTGCAAGCTCACCGCCGCTGGCCACGTCGAGGGACAGGCCCTCCTCGGCGATCCACCGCGCCACCTCGGTGCACAGGAACGCCTTGGCCGCGTACCGGACGTGCTCGCCACCGCCGAAGGCCGCGGAGATCTGCCGGCAGCGGGTGCGGAAGTCGTCCTCGTCGATGACGAACACCGGGGTGCCGTATTCCGCGGCGATGTCGGACACCGGCACACCGGCGATCGTGACGACACCGTCGTCGCCGCGAACGGCGTTGCGGGGCCACACGTTCGGCGCGAGCGCGGCGACCTCCGCCGAGGTCTGCGGACGATCCGGGGCGCCGGCGTGGTGGATCTCCTCGGCGTGACGGGGACCGGCGGGATGAGCGATCACATCCGCTCCGGGGCGCTGACGCCGAGGATGCCCAGTCCGTTGGCGATCACCTGGCGGGTGGCGGCGCACAACGCCAGGCGCGCCGCATGCAGGTCGCCGGGCTCCTCGTCGCCCTGCGGGAGCACGCGGCAGGAGTCGTAGAAGCGGTGGTAGTCACCGGCGAGGTCCTCGAGATACCGAGACACGCGATGCGGTTCCCGCAGGGCCGCAGCCGTGGCGAGCACCCGCGGGAACTCGCCGATGTTGCGGATCAGCGTGCCTTCTTTGTCATGGGTCAGCAGGTCGAGGTGTGCGGTGTCGGGTGTGATGCCCAGATCGGCGGCGTTGCGGGCCAGCGCGGACAGCCGGGCGTGCGCGTATTGCACGTAATAGACCGGGTTCTCGGCCGACGCCGACGACCACAGCGCCAGATCGATGTCGATCGGGGTGTCCACGGAACTGCGGATCAGGGCGTAGCGCGCGGCGTCGACGCCGATCGCCTCGACGAGGTCGTCGAGGGTGATGACGGTGCCCGCCCGCTTGCTCATCCGGACGGGCTGGCCGTCGCGGACGAGGTTGACCATCTGGCCGATGAGTACCTCGACGGTGTCGGGGTCGTCGCCGAGTGCGGCCGCGGCGGCCTTGAGCCGCGCGATGTAGCCGTGGTGATCGGCGCCGAGCATGTAGATGCACAGATCGAAGCCGCGCTGGCGCTTGTCCAGGAAGTACGCGAGGTCACCGGCGATGTAGGCCGGCTGGCCGTCGCTCTTGATGACGACGCGGTCCTTGTCGTCGCCGTAGTCGGTGGTGCGCAGCCAGACCGCGCCGTCCTTCTCGTAGATGCTGCCGTTCTCGCGCAGCTTGGCGATGGCCTCGTCGACGCGTCCGGAGGTGTGCATCGAGTCTTCGTGGGTGAAGACGTCGAAGTCGGTGCCGAACTCGTGCAGCGAGGCTTTGATGTGGTCGAACATCAGGTTGACCCCGATGGCGCGGAAGGTCTCCCGCATCTCGGCGTCGGGCAGGGTCAGCGCCTCGGGCTCTTTGGCGAGCACCTGCGCGGCGATGTCGCCGATGTAGGAGCCGGCGTAGCCGTCCTCGGGGGTCGGCTCACCCTTGGCGGCGGCGATCAACGAGTTGGTGAACCGGTCGATCTGCGCGCCGTGGTCGTTGAAGTAGTACTCGCGTACCACCTCGGCGCCCTGGGTGCTGAGCAGCCGGCCCAGCGCGTCGCCGACGGCCGCCCAACGGGTGCCACCGATGTGGATGGGTCCGGTCGGATTGGCCGAGACGAACTCCAGGTTGACCCGGCGCCCGCCCAGCTCGGCCGAGGTGCCGTAGCCCGCGCCGGCGGCGATGACGTCGCCGACCAGGACGTTCTGCGCCGAGGCCTCGATGCGCAGGTTGACGAAGCCGGGCCCGGCGACGTCGGCGGCCGCGATGCCGGGCTGCTCGGCGAGCGCGGCGGCCAGCCAGCCGGCCAGCTCGCGGGGGTTGGCGCCGACCTTCTTGCCGAGCTGCAGCGCCAGGTTGGTGGCGTAGTCACCGTGCTCGGGGTTGCGCGGGCGCTCCACGGTCACGGTGGCCGGCAGCGCGGAGGAGTCCAGGCCGTGCGCGTCGAGCACCGCGGCAGCGGTGCTGCGGAGCAGCTCGGCCAGATCGGCGGGGGTCACGAGGGACCATCCTATGGTCTGGGGCCTTCCCGACCCGAATCCGTTTAGCCTCGTGGATGCGCTAGGCTAGCCACGCCCGAACGGCGCAGTCTCGACATGCGCCCCCGTAGCTCAGGGGATAGAGCGTCTGCCTCCGGAGCAGAAGGCCGCAGGTTCGAATCCTGCCGGGGGCACCCAACCATCAGCAGCGAATTATCTGCTCGACGAAGTCCTCGCGCTGATTTCCTGATCCGCCGCTCGGCGGGATGTCAGCATGACGACGTGGCCATCCGCACCAACTCCATCGCGCATGTTCGTCTGACCGTCACTGACATCGCCCGCTCCCGCCGCTTCTACGACGCCGTCTTCGGGTGGCCCGTGCTGGTGGAGATGCCCGCCGATGCCGACGCCGCCACCCGCGAGCAGCTGTGGTTCCTGTTCGACGGTGTCATCTACAACCTCGGTAACGCACTCGTCGGTCTTCGGCCGGTGGCGCCCGGCACCGACCGGTTCGACGCGGACCGAGTGGGTCTGGACCACCTCGCACTGCCGGTCGACAGTCACGACGAACTCGTCGCGGCGGCCCGCCACCTCGAATCGCTGGGTATCGCCCACGAGCCCATCAAGGACATCGGCCCGTCCTACATTCTCGAGTTCCGCGATCCCGACGACATCGCCCTCGAACTCACCGCGCCCAAGTAGCAGCGCCGCTGATCTGCAACAGGCCAAGAGTCTGCGTCGTGAACTCGCAGCCGAACGGCGGCACCTGGTCGGCCGCATCAGCGAGCGCCGAAATCTGATCCGCAACGGCGACAGCACAAGCCGCATCATCGCTGAGATGCACCGGGCCGAGGACGATCTCCGTCGACTCGACGACATGATCGAGCGGCTCGATCGCCGCTTCGTCCTGCGGCCGGATCCGGAGGGTCAGCCGCCGATCTTGGCGAGTTCTTCCTGCGAGCGGCGCTCGACGAACAGCGGAACGAAGTCTCGCACCGGGCGGCCGTCGAACATCGCGTGGGAGCGATGCACCACCGTCATCACGGTTTCGGGCTCAACCGCGGGATAACGCTGCGTCAGCCGTTCCACCACGTGCTGTATAGCCGTCCATTCGCTTGAATCGACCATTGGCGGATGGTCGCATTCCGTTCACCTGCCGGCCATGCTTCTCGCCAAATCGTCACAGTCTTGTTCGTACGAGTCGTAGGCGTCGCTGATCAGAGTTGGCGTGGCATCGGGGTGGGCATCGGCGACGGCGTCGATCAACCGCCAAGTGTCGTCGCTCAGGTTTGCTGTGCGGTACGGCTTCCGCCCCTCGGTGATGGCGTCGAGCAGAGCGCCCTGGAACAGTATGCGAGTCTTCTCGCCGCGTGATTCTGCCGGCATCGGCCGACGCTAGACCGCGTCAGCGGTGTCGATCTGTGCCGCGGGTGAACGGGCGCTGACCGGTTGGCGAACCTCGGGGTGCGGTGATGGCCGTTCCCGTCAGGGACCCGTTGCCCGCACTTCGGCCAGGCTCAGCATCCCGAAATTCCGCAATGCCAGCAATTCGTCGTCACTGGCCACCCACACGTCGAGGAGGCATCGGTAGCCGCCGCGCGTCAGGGCTCGGGCGGTTCGGGGAGTGAACTGTGCGAACTCCGGTGGGATCGGAGGCCCGTCGTAGCTGTCGCTCATGCCCTCACCTGTCTCGAGCCAGTGCCCTGTCTGTCTCACTATCGTCCGACCGACATGGTCTCCGGCGATACTTCGGTCATGCGGACACCGACGGCGGGCAGGGCACTCCTCGTCTCCGCCTGCCTCGTCTCCGCGGGGGCGTCCTTCGGCCTGGCCCTGTGGATCTACACCGACGTGTCGATGTTCGGCTTCCCCGACGGCTACCTCACCGACTACCAGCGGGCAGCCAGGACACCGCTCAGGATCACAGGCTGGACGGGCGCCGCGCTCGGCCTCGTGTTCCTGGCGGTCGCCTTCCGGTCGGGCGACGCACGAGGCCGCGCTTGGGCCGTCGCGTTCGTCGTGCTCCTGCTCGTCGCCGCGGCAGCACTCGTCGGCGTGCCCTGGTACTTCGGCACCCATCTCGGGCTGGACAACGGCATCGGCGGCTGACACCGCGTCGGGTGTTCGCACTGTGACGCGACATGCGGGCAACGACGTCAGAAACCGTACGTTCGGCGCCTAGGGCGAGCTCGCCGTCCCGCTGTCGGATGCCGTTCCCCCGGACGTGGTGTCACCCGACGACGCCGTCCCCGTCGACCCGGCCGTCCCGGTCGGGTCAGCCGTCGCGGTGGGGTCGGACACCACGGCGGTCGAGGTCGAGCCCGCCGTCGTCGTCGGCGCCGCGGAGGTCGACGGGGCGGCCGTCTCACTCGGTGACGCTTCGACGCTGGCGCTGGGCTCTGCTGTTCCGCTGGTCGGTGTCGGCTCCGTCGCGGTCGGTGTGGCTGACACGCTCGGCGCGGCGCTCGACGTCGGGGCGGCGGACGCAGCCGTCGTCGCGACGGCAGTGGACGTCGCGAACGTGCCCGGTTGGTCTTCTTCGACGATCGCCTTGATCTCGTCGGTGTAGGCCTGCAATTGCGGCTGAATGTCGGCGAGCTTCACCTGACCCGCCTCGATCTGCTTCTGGAACAACGCAACTCGCGCCCACACCGTGTCGATCTTCGCCATCGCCGCGGGCGAGAGCGGCTCGTCGAGCGTGATGAACAGCTGCTGTGCCAGCGCATAGGTCAGGCAGTTGATGCAGTCGTAGCTCAGCGCGCCCGCGAGGTTCTGCGGCGTTGCCACGTTGTCGTTGGTGTCGTCGTTGTCGATGACGAACACCACCTGGTACGCGACGGCGACGGCACCGCAATTCCGGCACGACGCATAGGCTTCCGCGTCGTTGATGTTCTCGGCGTACTCCTCGTCGGTCTGCCACACGAGCGCGAACGCGGCCTCGTAGACCACGGTGTTGTTTCGCGTGTTGACGGCCAGCGCCTGGGTGTCACCGGGTCCCGGGGTCAGCGGCTTGTCGACGGGGAACACCCAGCCCTTGTCGGCTGCCGTGGTGAGCGCGCCGGTGGACGCGGGCCCTCCGCCACCCCGCAGGATCCGCGGGATCAGCACCACCATCAGCCGCGGCTGGCCCGCCTTCGGCAGGGAGCTTCTGGTGTCCCACATGACCCGCATGACCCCGCGCTGCCCCGGCGCGATCGTGCGTGACGCCGCCACGGGCCGCGTGGCTTCCGACCGCTGCAGCGGCTGCTCGTGGGCGAGGCGCTGCATGCCGAGCGCATAGGCGATGTCACCGACCGTGCCGCGTTCCCACGGCTGGATCGGCCGGTAGGTCGACTCCCCCGGCCACCACGCGTAGGCGATCCCGCTCGCCGCCACGACTCCGGCCAGCAGGACGAGCACACGCATCAGCGGCTTGCCCGCGGATGCCTTCCACGCAGTGAGCGCGGTCTGCCGGCCGAACCGGACGAGCATGTAGAGCACACCGGCCACCGGGATGACGATGGCGACGATGGCCAGCACGCGGGCCACGACCTGGATGAAGTCGCCGTCGGCCCACGAACTGGTGAGCACGTCGCGCTGGGTGCCCAGGGCCGACCACGCCGAGCCGAGCAGGCGGGGCAGCGCGACGATCGCGCCGACGATGGCCGACAGCAGCATCGGCACCACGACCAGCACCCAGACCGTGACGAGGATGCGGGCCCACGGCTTGAGCATGCGTGCGTGCGGATCGCCCCACCGCCACGGCAGCAGTCCGAGCAGCGTCGGCTTGATGCGCGAGTACAGGTCGGGGACGCCGGTGAGGTCGGCGAGCACGTGGTAGCCGTCGAACCGGACCATCGGCGCGAGTTGGCGCAGCATCTGCAGGATCTGCGTGGCGACGACGAGCAGGAGCGCGTCGTAGCGCAGCCACCACCACAGCGCGGCGATCGCCACCGCGACGATCGCGTTGAAGTAGAGCCCACCGAGATCGGTGCGCACCCGGGCTTTTCGGCCGAGGCGGTAGGTGTCGGTGACGTCGGTGTAGAACGCCGGCCACACCAGGTAGACGCCGAAGCCCATGGCGCCCGGGGTGGCACCGCCGTAGCGCGCCGCCGCCGCATGCCCGAACTCGTGGAACCCCGCGGACAGGATCGTCACCACGAACACGAGGATCAGCAGCCCCGGGCGCTCGAACGCGTCATAGGCGGCGTGGGCCAGACCCTTGCGGAAGAACACCCACCAGCACACGACCGCGAACACCGCGAGCATCGGCACGACCATCCACGGCCGGAAAAGGAACCGGAACGGATCGGTGAGCCGTCGGGTGCGTTCGGGTTCCGTCACCGCATAGCGGAAACGCAAGCCCAGCAGAGGGTTTCGCTTCTTGGTCGCCGGTTGGCGACCGTCGGGTAGGACAAGGAGTCCCAGGGGTCGCAACTGCTTGTCGACGAGGTGGCCGATGTTGTCGGCAGTGACCGTGCGTCCGGTCGCCTCCGACACCGCGGCCGCCACCTCGCCGGGAGTGCGTTCGCCGTCGATCTCGCGGACGATCGCGTACAGCAGTGGGGTGAGCTGAATCGTCTGCCCGTCGGCGCGGCGGACCAGGGAGGGCGGGACCTTGTAGCCCGATCCCGCCATCTCCCCGATCAGTTCGACGCCGTCCGCCCGCTGCAGCACCTGCCGCGGCGGCGCCGACCCCTCGCTCGTCACGGTCACCTGGGTGCTCCTGATGGTCAAACCGCCTGGCCGGATCTATCAGGCCGCGGAATCGGTGCCGCCAGCGGAGCTCGTGCCACCGCTGGTGCCGGATGTACCACTCGAGGCCGTGCTGGTGCCGCCGTCGGCGGTGCTGCTCGTGCCGCCTTGAGAGATGCTCGACGTCTGGTCCGAGTCGGCGGTCGCGTGGACGTCGTTCATGGTCTGCGTGATGGTGGCGTCCTGAATCGACACGGCGTCCGCCGTCGAATCGATGGAGCCGATGTTGGCGGCGACACCGGCGTTGATCGGCGCCGCCACGTTCGCGTTGGCCGCGACCGCGCCGGCGATCGGCGCCGCCAGGTCGGCGTTCAGGTCGACATTGACGTCGACATTGAGCAGGGCGCCGTCGGCGAAGGTCCCGGTGCCGGTGTCGACGGTCGCACCGGTATCGGTGCCCGTATCCGTCCCGCCGTCAGTTCCGGTGTCGGTACCGGGGCTGGTGACAGTGCCGGTCGACGTGTCGCCGGCCTGGTCGATACCGCTGTCCTGGATGGATTGGGCGTCGGCCGTCACGTCGTCCATCGACTGCAGGATGACGACGCCGCCGTCGGCGGAGTGCGTGACGGTGGCATCGGCACCCGAGCCGTAGGTCAGCACGTTGGCTCCCGCGCCTGCCTGGATGGGGGCGGCGACATTGAGGTTCGCGGCCGCCGACAGGTCGATCGGCGATGCGGCGTCGATCCCGACGTTGATGTCGGCGTTGACGTCGATGATCGACACGACCTCCTTGTCGGGAAGTGCGATGCCGACCTCTGCCTGCAGCTCTTCAGGGGTCAGTCCGAGATTAGCCATGGTTCCTTCTCCTGCGTTCAGCCGCGACCCCGTCCTGGCGATGCGGGGTCATCTGTTCGTGACCATGGATGGACTATTGACAGCAAGGTCAAACCATTCTCTGAGAATTTTTCAGCTTGCTTTGATTTGCTAGCTATTGCTCCTTCTGGGCTGACAGCCGTCAAGGTGCAGCTATGCGCGCTCCGTTCAAGATCGACGGCTTAGCTCTGCACCGCGAATTTCTTGTGGCGGCAACCACCGGGCAACGGCCGCGTAGAGAGTGCCGTCGCTCATCGCCGGTGGGTCGGCCTGGCGCTGCGATGCCTGTCTGTCCGTTCAGCCACGCGTTTGCCGACCGGCTTTGCGTCGGCCCGGTGGGCACGGGGCGTGCGGACATCACGGGCGTGGTGCACACCCGTCGGGACAGCGTCCCGCTTCCGTGGCGCCGCGGCCGACGCGGGCACGTCCCGGTGCGTCGCCCGGCGCTCGGTGCGGGAATCCTCGATGGCCGCCGCGACGTGCTGCAGTCCCGTGCGCACCGTCTGACCCACCACGGTCACCGCCGCGTCGACGTGGCCCGCGGCCGTCCGCGCTCCCGCGACCACCGCACGGCCGATGCTCCCCGACGCGGCGAGCTCCCGGGCGAACGCGTCCGGAGCGTCGAACACCGCCGCCAGCACCTCGTTGAACGCGGGGAATATCACCGCCCCCACGACATTGAGCGACTCCACCGCCACGACCTGAAGAACCCCGTCGGGATGTGCGGTCGGGACGGGGTTGGCGACGATCGGCGCGTTCAGTGCGGTGAACGTGTCCTGGCGCGCCGTCTGCAGGGCCCGCGCTACGCCGGGAAGTCCGTCGGCCGTCGCCGGCAGCACATCGAGCAGACCCACCACCGCCACCTCGAGCGCGTTGCGTGCCCGTGGTGCGACGCGCGAACCGTCGGCGAGGATCGCGGCCTGCGCAGCCTGGTTCGTCGGCCCGGTGACCGACGCCGCCGCCGCGCCGACGGCCTGCAGCAGGTCACCGGACGGCAGTGAGGTCACCAACGTCACCGGCGCGCGCAGCGTGGTGACCCCGGCGGTGACGGCCGTGTCGACGAGCAGCGGGCAGATGATCGCGCAGTACCGGACCTGGTTGATCAGCAGACTCGCCAGCAGACCGCCGGGCGGTACCGCGGCGGCGGTCATCATGATCTCGCGCGTGACGGGACGCGGTGCAGACGCGGCCGCCGTCGGCGGGGCGGTCATGATGGCGGTGATCGACACCGCGGACAGTCCGGCGGTGGCGACCGCGGTTCGCAGGCGTGGGTGTGGCTTCATCGTGGCCCCCTACATCGACGCTGATGCAGGGGGCACGACACACAGCCCCGAAGGGTTCACCACCCCAGGGGCCGAGCTAGGTCCCGAGCTGCCGATCGATCGCGGCCACCTGGTCATCGCCGTACTGGGTGGCGAGGTCGGGCGGGACGGGGTCGTTGAGCGGCCCGTCGAACTGCACGTCGACCGCTGCGTTGCCGCGGGTGAACATCAGGACGCCGACGGACTGCGTGCCGTTCGGCGACACCCCGGTGACCCAGGTGCCGCCGGTGCCCACCGGGACCGGTCCGCTAGTCGGATTGGTGACGACGGAGCCCAGCCCGTCGCGCCAGGCGTTCATCGCGTCGGTGGCCGCCTGTGCCGACGGCAACACCAGGATCGTCGTGGTGATCCCGCGACTGCCGTCACGGTGGTTGAACTCCTGCCGGACGCCCTGCTGGCCGTCCGGGTCGGCGACCGGCGCCACCGGAACATAGGCCGTCGAGTCGGTGATGACATTCGGATTCACCGGCAGTGTGTCGTAATTCGGTGCGGCGGAAGCGGATCCGAGGCCGACGGTGATCACCGCCGCGACCGCGACCACTCCCCCGAGGGAAACCCTGGACATCGTGTTCATCTGTGTCTCCTGCTGGTCGGTGGTCGTCGGATCAGCAGGGGTAGCACGCGTAGCCGCGCCAGCCGTCGCGCCAGAACCAGCCCGGCCCGCACCCCATCCAGCCGGTCGTCCCTGCGCAGTCGAACATCTGCACCGCCGGACGTTGCGGCGCGGGGGCCGGCACCGGCGCCGGTGCCGGAACGGCGATCTGGGCGGCGCCGGCCGTCGGCGAACCGAGTAGCGAGCCGACGATCATCGCCGTCGCACCCACGGTCGTGGCGAGTCTGCGCATGGTCAATCCCCTCCTTGACGAGTTCACTGGTGGAACACCTGGTGAGGCTACCCCGGCAAACTGACGCCGGGGGTAATAACACGCATCGCCCGATGGCGTCCTCCGCACCCGGCGAGGAGTCGGCCAACCAAGTGGTTAGTCTGCATACAAGGTCCATCGATGGAGCAGGAGGCCGCCATGCAGCTGGCACTGACACCCGAGGAAGCCGCCTTCCGCGACGAGCTTCGCACCTTCTATACGACCGAGATTCCGGCCGAGATCCGAGAACGCAGTCGCGCGGGCACGGAGATCAGCAAGGACGACATCGTCACGACGCACCGGATCCTCAACGACCACGGCCTCGCCGTGCCCAGCTGGCCGGTCGAGTGGGGTGGCAAGGACTGGACGCCGACCCAGCACCAGATCTGGCTCGACGAGATGCAGCTGGCCTGCGTTCCCGAGCCGCTGAACTTCAACGCCAAGATGGTCGGTCCGGTGATCGCCGAGTTCGGCTCGCAGGCCGTCAAGGAACGCTTCCTGCCGCCCACCGCGTCGCTCGACATCTGGTGGTGCCAGGGGTTCTCGGAACCCGAGGCCGGCTCGGACCTCGCCTCGCTGCGCACCACGGCGCTGCGCGACGGCGACAGCTACGTGGTCAACGGGCAGAAGACCTGGACGACGCTGGGTCAGTACGCGGACTGGATCTTCTGCCTGGTCCGCACCGACCCCAACGCCCCGAAGAAGCAGGCCGGCATCTCGTTCCTGCTCATCGACCTCGACACCCCCGGCATCACGATGCGACCGATCAAGCTGGTCGACGGCAGCGTCGAGGTGAACGAAGTGTTCTTCGAGGACGTCCGGGTGCCCGCGGAGAACCTGGTCGGCGAGGAGAACCAGGGCTGGTCGTACGCGAAGTTCCTGCTGGGCAACGAGCGCACCGGCATCGCCCAGGTCGGCCGTACCAAGGTGAAGCTCGCCGAGGTCAAGGAACGCGCCAAGGCCAACGGCCTGCTCTCCGACCCGCTGTTCGCCGCGCGCCTGGCCGATGCCGAAAACGACGTGCTGGCATTGGAACTGACGCAGATGCGGGTGGCCTCGGGGTCCAAGGGCGGCAAGCCCAACCCGGCATCGTCGGTGCTGAAGCTGCGCGGCAGCCAGCTGCAGCAGCTCGCCACCGAGCTGATGATGGAGGTGGCAGGCCCCGACATCCTGCCGTTCCCGAACGGCGCCGAGATCGCCTCACCGGAGTGGGCGCAGCACAGCGCGCCGCGCTACCTCAACTACCGCAAGACCTCGATCTACGGCGGCAGCAACGAGGTCCAGCGCACCATCATCTCGTCGACCATCCTCGGACTGTAGAGACAAGGGCGGACACCATGGACTTCCAATTCAGCGAAGAGCAGACGCTGCTGCGTGACACCACCCGCGAGATGCTCACGCGCGCTTACGATCCCGAGAGCCGTCTGAAGGCGCTCGACACCGAGCTCGGCTGGAGCCGCGAGGTGTGGGGCCAGCTGGCCGAAGTCGGCGTGCTGGGGCTCGGGTTCGACGAGGACGCCGGTGGTCAAATCGAGATCCACGCCGTGCTCGTCGAGGCCGGCCGCCGGCTGGCGCCCGAGCCGCTGTTGCACGCCGCGTTGGGCCCCGGCGCCGTGATCGCCGAGGTGGGCAGCGCCGAGCAGCGCGCCCTGCTCGACGAGGTCGCCGCCGGCGAACGCCTGCTGGCCTTCGCCCACACCGAGCCGGGAATGCGCCGGCCCACCGCCGCGGTGTCGACAACGGCTGCGCGCGAGGGTGATTCGTGGACGCTGCGCGGGCGCAAGAACCCCGTCCTGGCCGGCGACTGTGCCGACACCCTGGTGGTCAGTGCGACCCTGCCCGACGGCGGCACCGGGCTGTTCCTGGTCGATGCCGGCGCCGTGACGCGCCGGGCCTACCGCACCTTCGACGGCCAGCGGGGAGCCGAGATCGACCTCGACGGGGCGGCCGCCGAGCCGCTGGGCGAGGCCGTGGACGCGTCCGCGGTGATCGAGCGCGCGCTGGTGCGGTTCACCTCGGGCCTGTGCTCCGAAGCCCTGGGCGCGATGGAGGAGGCGCTGCGGCTGACCACCGAGTACCTCACCCAGCGCAAGCAGTTCGGCGTCACGCTGAACAAGTTCCAGACGCTGACCCAGCGCGCGGCCGACATGTACGTCTCGCTCGAGCTGGCGCGCAGCATGGCGCTCTACGCGGCGATGTCGATCGCCGACGGCGATCTCGACCCGACCATCGCCGCGCGAGCCAAGCTGCAGATCGGCCGTTCGGGCCGGCATGTCAGCCAGGAGGCGATCCAGCTGCACGGCGGCATCGGGGTCACCGCGGAGTATCCGGTGGGCCACTACGCGGCCCGGCTGACGGCGATCGAGCAGATGCTGGGCTCCTCGCAGGACCATCTGCACACGCTCGTGGGTCAGCTCGACGGGTACGAGGTCGTCACGCTCTGAGGTCGCGGTTTCGGCCTGCCCGCCGCGCTGACATTGCGTAGCCTGCTGCAATGGTCGGCCACACCATCGTCAGCGGGCACGACGCGCTGGCGGTGCGTATCGCCGAGGAGTTGCGCAGCGCCGGCGCGACGGTGACCGTGATCGACCGGGCCGATCAGCTGGCCGCAGCCGGGATCGACACCGCCGCGTCGGTGGTGTGCGCCGGGCCTGACGACGCCGCCAACCTCGAGATCGCGCTGCTGGCCCGTCGTCTCAGTACGTCGGTGCGTGTAGTGACCCGGCTGGCCAACGGGGTGCTGCGGGAGTCGATGGCGGCCGGGAACGGACCGGGCGCCGTCCTCGACGTCGCCGACCTCGCCGCCCCGTCGGTCGTCGAGGCCTGCCTGCAGCGCACCACGCACTCCATCGCCGCGGGTGACCTCCAATTCGTCGTGTCCGGCGCCGTCACACCGCGGTCGGGAACGCTGCGCGACATCTACGGTGACCTCGCGCCCGTGGCCGTCGTCCGCGGTGACAATTCCTCGACGCCCGGGGAACTGGTGGCCTGCCCCGGACGTGACCTGCACGTCGACGACGGTGACTGGGTGGCCATGATCGGCACCGAGGACGAGTTGGCCGCTGACGGCCCCGTGGCCGGCGCGCGGGCGGCGGGACCGCGCCGCTCGCCGCTCACCCGAATCGGCAACGCGGCGCGCGGGTTCCATGAGGACGTCAACCCCAACTTCTACCGGGCCCTGTCGGCGTCGCTGGGCCTGCTCGTCGGATCCACCATCCTGTTGTGGCTCACCTACGACATGCCGGGCATGAGTTTCGTCGACGCCCTGTACTTCTCGACCGAGACGATCGCGACGGTCGGCTACGGCGACTTCAGCTTCAGCGGCCAGCCGACGTGGCTGCGGCTGTTCAGCATCGTGCTGATGTTCGCGGGCATCACCACCACCGCGGTGCTGGTGGCCTTCGTCGCCGACCTGTTGCTCTCGCGCCGGATGGCGTACTCGGCGGGCCGGCGCAAGGTGCGCGAGCTGCAGAACCACATGATCGTCGTCGGGCTGGGTTCCTTCGGCGTCCGGGTCGCCTCGGATCTCAAGGCCGCAGGCCACGACGTCGCCGTCGTCGAACTCAATGACGAGAACCGCTATCTCTCCGCCGCCGCCGACATGGGGATCCCGGTGATCTTCGGCGACGCGACGCTCCCGTCGACGCTGGAATCGGCGCGTATCCACGACGCGGTGGCGGTGGCGGTGCTGACCGACGACGACATGGTCAACATCGAGACGGCCATCGTGTCCCGGGAACGGTGCAAGGACCGGCCGTTCTACGTGCCGGTGGTGCTGCGGGTGTTCGATCGCGCACTCGGCGCCGCGGTGGCGCACCGGTTCCGGTTCGCGAACGTGCTGTCCACGGTCGAATTGGCGGCGCCGTGGTTCATCGGCGCGGCGCTCGGGCTGACCGTGTTCGGCACCTTCTCGGTGGGCCAGGCGTCGTTCATGGTGGGCGGCGTGCGGGTGGGGGCCCGCAGCGAGCTCGACGGTATCCGGATGGCCGAGTTGTCGACGCAGACCCGCGTCGTCGCGATCGTGGGCCGCGACGGCGCGCGGGAGCTGCATCCGCGCCGCGACTCCCAGCTACGCGCCGGTGACATCGCCTACCTGGTGGGCCCCTATCGCGAACTGCTCGACACGCTGCGCAAGGGGCAGGGCAGCAGCGCGGCGTCGGCCCTGAACTGAGCCGCGTTCACCCGAGGTCGGCGACCACCTCGGCGACCCGGCGGACCTGCTCCAGATCGCTGCTGGTCGGGATCAGGTGGATCTCGTCGGTGCCGATGTCGGCGAATCGGGCCAGCACCGCACGCAAGTCGTCCTGGGTGCCGGCCCACCCCGTCGTCGGCGCCATCGCGTCGACGATCTCGGACGGGATCCAGTTCATGTAGCGCAGCAGGTGACGGTGCACCTGCTCGCGCGGTGCACCGCCCTCGCCCACGGCGAACCAGAAGGAGGTCGCGAGGTGCGGCGCATTCCTGCCCGCCTCGCGCCACGCGTCACGCGCCACGTCGAACAACTCGTTCTGGGCGCCGGCGTCGAGGTCCAGCGTGATGCCGGCCAGCCCGTCGGCCCACCCCGCCGCGCTGCGCAGAGTCTTGGGACCCGTTGTGCCGACCAGCAATTCGGGCCCGCCGTGCTGGACCGGCGGCGGCCCCACCGGCAGCGTCGACTCGGAGACCTTCTCCCCCGCCCACACCCGACGCATCACCGCGACCCTGTCGGCCATCTCGCGCATGGTCTGCGTCGCCGGATCGGCGCCGACGGCACGGTAGTCCTCGTGCCGCCCGCCCACGCCGATGCCGACGGTCAGACGCCCCCCACTGAGCATGTCGCCGGTGGCCATCGCCTTGGCGAGCATCACCGGGTCGTGCAGTTGCGGGATGACCACGGTGGTGACCAGCCGCACCCGGTCCGTCCACGCGGACAGGGCGCCCAGCAGCGTCAGGCTCTCGGGATTGTCGAACGCGATCCGCTCACCCCAGCACAGCGACGAGAACGGACCCTCGTCGATCAGCCGGGCCCAGTCGCGCAGCGTCGCGCGGTCCAGGGCGGCTTCCATCACCGGCATCGTCATCCCGATTCGCACCGGGCGATTCTGACATGCCGGTGGTGGGCGTCAGGACGGCTGCCCGTGCAGGTTCTTGGCGGTCGGCGACGTGACGACCGCCGCGGGATCCGGATAGGTGCCCAGCACGCGATCGGCGGTGCCCGCGCTGGTGACGGTGAACCAGAAGTGCTCGTTCTTGAAGTGGTGTTGCCGGTGGTTGCGCCAGATCGACCGGTACACCGCGGTTTTGGGCTTGTAGTCGCTGTGCACGAGGTAGTGGCACCACTCGTAGCACAGTCCCAGCACCGTCAGGGTGGTCAGGAACGTCAGGCCCAGTCCTGCGCGGGGGAAGGCGAGCAGCGCGACGGCGACCGCGAGCGGCAGCACCCACAGCAGCGCCTGCCAGGGAATGAAGATCAGGTCGACGTCCCGCGGGTCGACATGGTGCTCGCGGTGCTTGCGCGCGAGCAGCGGATCGATGCGCAGCGCGCCGATCCGGCGCGGCCGCCAATGCAGGATGCAGACGTGCACCACCCATTCGAAGAACGGGAACACGGCGAGCATCACGACCGGGATGACGGCGTCGGCCCACGTCCAGTCGCCCGCCAGAAGGCGCGCCCCCACGGCTACGACCAGTGTCGCGCCGATCATCCACGGCGTGGGGTGCCGTCCGAACTCGCGGGCGGCGTCGACCAGCGTGACGTGTCGGCGACCCGCACGGGTAGGGGTGCTCATCGGCTCTCCTCCAATCGGTTCAGGGCAGCCAGCAACGCGGTGGTCGCGGGCTCCAGCAGCTGGTGGGCGTTGTCGTGGGCAGCAGAAGCGTCGCCGTGCACGATCGCGTCGGCCAGCGCGCGGTAGGCATCGACCTGGCCCACCTCGCTGATCATCACCGCGGCGAGCGCGGGCAGGACCGGCTCGTAGGTGGCGCGCAGCGTGTTGAACATGAGGCGGAACGCGATCGATTCGGCCCCGTCGACGACGAGGTCCCAGAAGTCGAGCGCACGCCGTTGCGCGGCAACGGGATCGGTCTGCTCCGCCAGGGCCTGCACGGCGGCCTCGAGATCCTCGCGTGTCTGCGGGCCGCGGCGCTGAGCCGCCAGTTCAGCGACCTTGGGTCCGTTGTGCAGCCGGGTCTCGAGGATGCTGCGGATCACCGCGAGGTCGAGTTCGCCGCCGCGCATCAGCAGTTGCGGGAGCAGATCCAGCCCGGCCGTGCGCCGGAAGTCCCGCACTGTCGTCGCGCCGCCCTGCCGGACCTCGACGAGTCCCGCGGCCGCCAGCCTCTTGAGCGCCTCCCGGATCGCCGGCCGTGACACCCCGAGCACCTCAGCGAGCCGCCGCTCGCTGGGCAAAGCCTCGCCGGGCTGCATCTCCCCGTTGAGCACGTCGGACATCACCTGGTCGAAGACGTCCTCGGGCACCGAGCGTCGGTGCACCGGTCGCAGAGCCATGCCCCCACCATGACGCACTGATGGCCTGGAGGTCAAGTGGTCAGACCAGTATCAGTCTTTCGCCGCGCGGATGGGGCCGGGTGCCGGCGGTGCGAACAGGCCGCCGCGCAGGCCTCCACGCAGCGTCCGCACCGCAACCAGGAGCCACGTGCTCAGCAGCCCCAGATAGGCGATCGCGGCCGCCACCCGAAAGGCGGGCAGCCCGGTGTGGGCGGCCAACTGCGTCGTCCCGGTGACGAACGTGCCCACCGGGAAGGTGAGGCTCCACCACGTCAGCGCGAACGGCATCCCCCGCCGCAGGGTGCGCACGGTCAGCGCGGTGGCCAAGCCGATCCACAGCACCGCGAAACCCCACACCGGCACGCCGTAGAGGACCGCGAACACACTCATGCCGTCGGCCAGCCGCGTATCGACGGCCAGCGCCGCATCCGTGCCGAGAAGCCCTGCGACCGTGATGGATTGGCCGAGCGGGCCGAGGACGATCCAGAGCGTCGGGACGCGGGCGGTCCCGGAGGTGCCGAAGTGCGACAGCCGGCTCCACACCATCGTGATGATGATCAACGATGCCACCAGGGACAGCCCGAACATGGCGAAGCAGCCGTAGAGCATGGTCGCGCGGCCCGTCCCCGGCGCCATGTGCGGGATCAGCAACGCCCCCGTCGCCGCCGACACCATCGGCGGCACCACGGGCATCAACCAGCCGCCGAACGCCGCATCGGGTTCGACCCGGTACTGGGTGAACATCAGGTACGGGATGCTCATCGCGGTGATCAGCCCGCCGAGTGTTCCCGCGGTCCACAGCACCCACGCCGCGTCCACCGCCGCACGCTCGCCGATCAGATCCCGGCCGACCAGCAGTGCCCCGGACGCCACCGTCAGCAGCGCCATCGGCGCGGCCCCGTAGAAGTGCGCCATCTGCGGGTTGCGGACGTGGCTGCGCGCGACCGCGGGCGTGCGCACCCAGTGCCCGACCATGGCGATCAACAACACGATCAGCCACAGCGCCGACGCCACCCACACGGCGAGGGCGAATCCCCGCAGGCCGGGAACGTGCACCGGCAGGGTGGCGCCCGCCGTCGCGACGATGCCGGTGCCCATCACCGAGGCGAACCAGTTCGGTCCGAGATAGCTGAGGATCGCCGGCCCCGCGCCGGTCCTGTCGGTCACCCCGACAGTATGGCCAGCCCGGGGGTTATCCCCCGGCCGACTCTGGGGAAAACGCTGTGTCGCCGCCGCACCCTGGTCCCTAGGTTGGTGTCATGACCGCAACAGCAGACACCGAGGAGATCATCGGCGCCGGGTCCGCCGTCGAGGCGCCACCGGCGCCGACGCCACCGCGGGTGCGGGGCCTGGGCGTGGTGCCGACGGCATCGATGGTCACCGGGGCGGCGGTGGCGACCGTGTGGTTCTGGATTCCCTTGGGCCTTCTCGTCATCGGCGTCTCGTCGATCCCGAGTGTGATCGGTTTCGTCCTGGCCGCCGTCGTGTTCGTCTACGTGATCCGGGGCGTCGACCGGGTCGAACGGGTGCGCAGCGAGGCGGTTTTCGGCATGCAGATCGGGATCCCGCCGCGGCGGCTGTCCCCGCACACCGGATTCCAACGCTGGGCGCACCAACTCCTGCTCGACCTGGGCAGCGCCCGATTCTGGAAAACCGCCGCGCACCACTATCTTCGGATGACCTACGACCTTCTGGCCACCGGCCTCGCCGCGGCGCTGCTGGCGTTCGCGTTCGTGGCCCCTGCCGCGGCGATCGCGATCGGTAACAGCGATGCCGACGCCGGGCTGTCGTTCCTGCCGACACCGGTGGCCTGGCTGCTGGCGGTGGTGGCGCTGGCCGTCGCGGTTGCGCTGCTGGTCTTCGCCCCCGCGCTGGACGCCACGATCGACCGGTGGCTGCTGTCCCCGTCGCCGACGGCCGCGCTGCAGTACCAGGTGAGCGCGCTCGCCGACGCCCGGCAGGGTGCGGTCACCTCCGCGCACACCGAACGGCACCGCATCGAACGCGACCTGCACGACGGGGTGCAGCCGCGACTGGTGTCCCTGGCCATGACCATCGGCCTGGCCCAGACCAAACTCGACACCGATCTTCCCGCGGCCAAGGCCCTGATCGCGGAGGCCCACGACGACGCCAAGACCGCCCTGGTGGAGCTGCGCAACGTGGTCCGCGGTATCGCGCCGACGATCCTGTCCGACCGCGGCCTCGACGCCGCGCTCTCGGCGGTGGTGCAGCGCGCCACCAACTCCGGGGTGCCGACCACGTTGAGCGTGCACCTGCCCCGGCGACTGCCCGAGGAGGTGGAGGCGTGCGCATACTTCGTCGTCGCCGAGGCGCTGACCAACGTCACCCGCCACGCCGGCGCGACGCAGGCCGCGGTCACCGTCCGACTCGACGAATCGGCGAACCAGTTGCATGTCACGGTGTTCGACGATGGTCGCGGCGGCGCACGGATCGTGGCCGACGACGCCGGGGCCGACGCCACCGGGCTGCGCGGTCTCGACGAACGGGTGCGCGCCGCGCGCGGCACCTTCGGGGTGTCCAGCCCTGTCACCGGTCCGACCGTCATCACCGCGGTGCTGCCATGCGCATCGTGATCGCCGAGGATTCGGCCCTGCTGCGGGCGGGTATCGAACGGATCCTCACCGACGCCGGACACGAGGTGGTCGCCGGCGTGCCCGACGCGACCAACCTGCTGCGCCTGGTCAACGAGACGCGACCGGACCTGGCGATCCTCGACGTCCGGATGCCGCCGACGTTCACCGACGAAGGCATCCGCGCCGCGGCGCTGCTGCGCAGCCAGAACCCCGAGTCACCGGTGCTGGTGCTCTCGCACTACGTGGAGGAGCGCTACGCGGCCGACCTGATCGCCTCGGACACCAGGGGTTTCGGCTACCTGCTCAAGGACCGGGTGGCCGATGTCCCGGCGTTCCTCGACGCCGTGGCCGTGGTCGGGGGCGGCGGTACCGTCCTCGACCCGGAGGTGGTGTCGCAGATCCTGGTCCGCTCGCACCGCCGCAACGTCCTGGACGCGCTGACCTCGCGCGAGCACGAGGTGCTGCAGCTGATGGCGGAGGGCAAGACGAACTCGGCCATCGCCGCGGCGCTGCACATGTCGGTCGGTTCGGCCGAGAAGCACATCGCCTCCATCTTCACCAAGCTCGGCCTGGCCCCCGACGACAGCGGCAACCGCCGCGTCCTCGCGGTGCTCCGTTACCTCGAATCCTGAACGCAGAGAGGACATCGCCTCGTGACCACCACCCTCGCCCCTCCCTCACCTCCCCCGCCGCTGTCCCCGGGCGGGCGCACCGCGCTGCGCGGCCTGCTGGTCGCCGCCGCGGCCGTGCTCGTCGTCGGCACCGTGGTGTCCCTTGGCGTCTTCGCCTGGGGCGTCAGCACGTTCCGCGTCGTCACCGACAGCGTGGCCCTGCCGGCGACGCTGCGCTCGATCGCGGTCGACACCGGCTCGGTCCCGGTGATCGTGCGCATCACCAGCGACCGGGAGGCGCGCGAGCCGCGCGTCGACATGACGATGGTGAACTCGGCCCGCGCGGGCTCCGATCCGCTGGCGGTGGACGCCGACGGCGTCTCGGCGCGCGTCACGATCGACGCCGAGCAGTCGCCGATCCTGGACTGGGGCCGAGCGTCCCAGATCACCGTGGTGCTGCCGCCCGACCAGGCGCGGCGCACGACGGTGATGACACAGCAGGACACCGGCGTGGTGATGCTGCAGGCCGACATCGACCAGTTGGTGGCGCGCACGCGCGACGGCGCCGTCGTGCTGAGCGGCTCGGCACGCGACATCGATATCAGCAACTCCCACGGCGACGTCGACACCCGTGACGCGGTTTCGGTGTCCGAGACGTTCAAGGCCACCACGCAGACCGGCGATATCGACGTCGACTTCGCCGCCGCCCCGAAGACACTCGACGCGCGGACCGACAATGGTGACGTCACCGTCGCACTGCCCCCGCCCGGGCCGTACGTCGTCGACGCGACCACCGGCCAACCATGGGGATCCACCGTCGTGCGGGTCCCGCAGACCCGCGACTCCCGTGGGGCCGCCTCCGTGGTGACCGTGCGCTCCGAGACCGGCGACGTCACCGTCGAACAGCTCGGCTAGGTGCCTTGACAGCTGGCCGAAAGCGGAGCAAGGCCACTGAGTGCCCATCCTCAGCGACAGTGTCGGCGTCTGGTGAGCCCACCTCACCATCCGCCGACACTGTCGCTGACCGTGGGCCGAAGGGCGCCGCGGTCGGCTAGCTAGCCGCCGGTGAGTTTCTCGATGATCGCGGCGACGGGGGCGGGCTCGGCGAGCCGGAATCCGGTACCGGCCCACACGTTCACGCCGTGCGGATCGCCGGCCCTCACCGCCGCCGCACGGAGCGGACTCGTCAGATAGTGCACCTGCGGATAGCCGAACGGGGCACCGGCCTCGTGGTCATCGACGAACCGGTTGTGCAGGCCGCGCGCGTAGCGACCGGAAAACGCTTTTGTCACAACGGTTTCGGTGAACTCCGGACTGGTCAGCGCCGACCGATGCACCGGGCTGCTGCCCGCCTCGTCGGCGAGCAGGAACGCGGTACCCAGCTGTGCGGCGACGGCGCCCGCTGCCCGCACCCGCGCGATGTCGGCGGCGGTCATCAGCCCGCCTGCCGCGACCACCGGAAGATCGAGTGCGGCGACGATGCCGGCCAGCAGGTCGTCGAGCGGTTCCTCCGAAGGCCGAGCCGTCGCGTCGAACGTGCCGCGGTGCCCGCCCGCGCCCGGCCCCTGGGCGACGAGGACGTCGACGCCGCGGTCGGCTGCCAGCCGCGCCTCCGCCAGTGTGGTCACCGTGCCGGCGACCGTGATGCCCGCCCCGCGCAGCCGCCCGATCTCCTCGGCGTCGGGCAGACCGAAGGTGAACGACGCCACCGCGGGCCGCACATCGAGAAGGACCTCGAGCTTCCCCTGCCAGGCGTCGTCGTCGACACGGGGCTCGCCGAGCTCCGCGCCGTACCGCCGGGCATCGGCGGCCAGCTCCGCGGCGTACGCGTCGATCGCCTCGGCGGCGCCGGCGCTGGGCTGCGGCACGAACAGATTCGCGCCGACAGGGCCCGAGGTGAGCCGGGTCGCGGCGCTCAGCCGCTCGGCGAACGCGTCGGCGCTCAGATATCCGGCGGCCACGAATCCCAGGCCGCCGGCATTGGTACCTGCCGCGGCGAGGTCGGGCGTCGAGGGTCCGCCGGCCATCGGGGCGACGGACACCGGTGCAGCGAGATCACGAAAATCGAAGGCCATCGGGGCCCTCCCTTCAGGTGACAGAGCGTCCGCGCTGTTCCTCCTGCGCGCGGTAGTCGTCGGCGAGCACGCACACGTGGTCGGGCAGCGCTCCGGCGGCGACGTCGGCCAGGCTCGTCTTCTCGAGCACCGACCGCATGCTGGCCCGCAGCGCGCGCCACACGTCGGTCAGCGCTGCGGTGGGGCCGCTGTAGGGCAGATCGCCGAGCCCGATGTCGCGGACGCTGGCCAGCGGCCCGTCGATACAACGCAGTACGTCGGCGATGCTGATCTCGGTGGCCTGCCGGGCGAGTTCGTAGCCGCCGTCGCGGCCGCGGTGGCTGCGCACCAACCGATCGGTGCGCAGATCCGACAGGATGTCGACCAGGAACTGTGCCGGAATGCCCTGGGCCTTGGCGAGATCCTCGGTCTTGACCAGAGCGCCGTCGTCGGCGGTGGCGAGCTGGACCATCGCGCGGATGGCATATTCCGCCTTCGCCGACATCCGCATGGGGCCAGGCTATCCGGGGATGTCCGTGGCTCTTGGCACGACCACGGCGAACAGATCGGCGATCGCGGCCAGGCTCGCCGCCTGGATGGCCGAGGCGGGCACCGGCTCCTGCTCCAACCCGGGCAGGGCACGCGTCGCCGTCGCCGCGGCGACCACGGTCGGCGCGTAGCCGAGGTTGAACGCGCCGCGCGCCGTCGAGTTCACGCACATGTGCGTCATGAACCCCGCGAGCACCAGGTTCTGCACGCCGAGCGATGCGAGCCGCTCTTCGAGTTCGGTCTGCACGAACGCGTTCGGGTAGTTCTTCACCACGATCGGTTCGTCCTCGCGCGGAGCGACCCGATCGACGATCGCGCCGCTCTCCCCGTGGACGTCGTACAGCGAACCGGCACCGTCGTCGTGCTGGACGTGGATGACCGGGATGCCCGCCGAACGGGCGCGGTCCAGCAGGGTGGCCGCCTCGTCGAGCGCGGCCTGCACCCCCTCGAGTTCCATCACACCGTGGGTGTAGGTGTTCTGGCAGTCGATCATCACCAGCACCGACTCGTCGAGACCCGCCGGGGTCATCGGCAGGCCGGACAGGGCGCGCAGCGTGTTGGGTTCGGCCACGTCCGCAGCCTACCGCCGGGCCGTCACCGCCAGCACCGCATCGGCCAGCTCCGGCCGGCAGACGATGAGGTCGGGCAGCTTGGAGTCGCGCTGGTTGTAGACCAACGGCGAGCCGTCGATCCGTGACGTGTGCAGCCCGGCCGCCCGGGCGACTGCGACCGGAGCCGCGGAATCCCATTCGTACTGGCCGCCCGCGTGCACGTACACATCGGAGAGGCCCTGCACCACCGACGCGACTTTCGCACCGGCCGAACCCATTTCGACGAGCGTGCCGTCGAGGGCGTCCTTGACCTCCAGCGCGACGGCCGGGGGCCGGGTGCGAGAGACGACGACGCGGGGCGCCCCGGGCTGCGCGGGCGGCGCGGGCACCGTCGGGGTGGCCAGCGTGATGCCCTGCGCCGGCAGCGCCACGGCGCCGGCCACCAGCTCACCGCCCTCCCACAGCGCCACGTGCACGGCCCAGTCGGTGCGGCCGAGTTCGGAGAACTCCCGGGTGCCGTCCAGCGGGTCGACGATCCACACCCGGCGGGCCGACAACCGCACCGGATCGTCGACACCCTCCTCTGAGAGCACCGCGTCATCGGGCCGCTCCGCGGCCAGCGCCTCCATCAGGAAGTCGTGGGAACGCTTGTCCCCCGCCGCCTTCCGCTCAGCGGCGTCGGCATCGGCGAACTCGGCGCGCACATCGAGCAGCAGCGTGCCCGCCTCGGTGGCCAACCGCGCGGCCACCTCGTGGTCGGTGGCCGTCACGGCGTGGTCTCCAGCATCTCGATGACCCGGTCGGCCAGGGCGTCGAGGGAATGCTCGGGCGTCAGGTGCAAGTCGGGGTCCTTGGGTCGCTGGTAGGGGCTGTCGATGCCGGTGAAGTGGGTGATCTCCCCGGCGCGGGCCTTGGCGTACAACCCCTTCGGGTCGCGGCGCTCGCAGTCCTCGAGCGGAGTGTCCATGAACACCTCGAAGAAGTCCAGACCCGCCTCGCACGTCACCCGCCGCGCCAGTTCGCGGTGCTCCTCGAGCGGGCTGATCGCCGGGACGAGCACCACCTGGCCGGAATCGGCGAGGATGGCGGCGACGTGGGCCAGCCGGCGCTGGTTCTCGGCACGGTCGGCCATCGAGAAGCCGAGGTCCGCGTTGAGGCCGTGGCGCAGGTTGTCACCGTCGAGAACGTAAGCGGGCACGCCCTTTTCGAGTAGCTTCTGCTCGACGAGCATCGCGACCGAGGACTTGCCCGAGCCCGACAGGCCGGTGAACCACACGGTGCGCCCCTTGGACAGCCGGTCCTCGGCGGTGCACAGCGACTGGTGCCGCACGGTGTTGGGGCTGGCCGTGCGCGCGCTGACGTAGGGCAGGATCATCCCCGCCGCCACGGTGCCGTTGGTGTTCGGGTCGATCAGGATGAACGAGCCGGTGGCGGCGTTTCGGCTGTACTCGTCGAGCAGCAGCGGCACCTGGCTGCGCAGCGAGACCCGGCCCAGCTCGTTGAGTTTCAGTGCCGTCGCGGTCTTGTCGCGGTGCAGGGTGTTGACGTCGAGCCGGTAGTCCAGCGCGGTGACCCGGACGCGGGTGGTCCTGGTCGTGTGCTTGATCAGGTAGTCGCGACCCGGCTCCAGCGACACTTCGTCGGCCATCCAGCACACGGTCGCGTCGAACTCCTGGGTGACGCGCGGCTGGTTGTTGGGTCGGGCGATCAGGTCTCCGCGCGAGATGTCGATGTCGTCGGCGAGGCTCACCGACACCGCCATCGGCGGAAACGCCTCCTGCACAGGGCCACCGGGACCCTCGATCGCGGTGATCCGCGACGACTTGCCGGTGGGCAGCACGACGACCTCGTCACCGGGGCGCATCACACCGCTGGCCACGGTGCCGGCGTAGCTGCGGTGGTCCGCGTGCTCGTGGGTCTGCGGCCGGATCACGTACTGCACCGGGAAGCGGACGTCGACGAGGTTGCGGTCCCCGGCGATGTACACGTCCTCGAGGTGGCTCAGCAGCGCCGGGCCGTCGTACCACGGCGTGACGTCGGACTTGGTGACGACGTTGTCGCCGTTGAGCGCCGACAGCGGGATCGTCGTGACGTCCTGGACGTCGAGGCGGGCGGCGAATTCGTGGAAATCGTCCCGGATCTGCTCGAACCGCTCCTGGCTCCAGTCGACCAGATCCATCTTGTTGACCGCCAGCACGATGTGGCGGATGCCCAGCAGCGAGGCCAGGAACGCGTGCCGGCGGGACTGCTCGAGCAGGCCGTGGCGGGCGTCGACGAGCACGATCGCCAGCTGGGCGGTCGACGTGCCGGTGACCATGTTGCGGGTGTACTGGATGTGGCCCGGCGTGTCGGCGATGATGAATTTCCGCTTGGCCGTGGCGAAGTAGCGGTAGGCGACGTCGATCGTGATGCCCTGCTCCCGCTCGGCACGCAGGCCGTCGGTGACCAGCGCCAGGTCGGTGTAGTCGTGACCGCGCTCCCGGGAGGTGCGCTCGACCGAAGCGAGCTGGTCCTCCATCACGGCCTTGCTGTCGTAGAGCAGCCGGCCGATCAGCGTGGACTTGCCGTCGTCGACCGAGCCGGCGGTCGCGATGCGCAGCAGTGTGGTCGCCATCAGAATCCTCTGTTCTTCGCGCGAGCGCTCATCAGAAATACCCCTCGCGCTTCCGGTCTTCCATTCCCGCCTCGGAGATGCGGTCGTCGGCGCGGGTCGCGCCGCGCTCGGTCAGTCGGGAGACCGCCGTCTCGGCGATCACCTCGCTGACCGTCGCCGCGGTCGACTCCACGCACCCGGTGCAGGTGACGTCACCGACGGTGCGGAACCGCACCGTCTTCTCGATCACCTGCTCGTCCTTGCGGGGCTGCAGGAACTTGTGCACCGCGAGCAGCATCCCGTCGCGTTCGAACACCTTGCGCTGATGCGCGTAGTAGATCGACGGCAGCGCGATCTTCTCGGCGCCGATGTAGGACCAGATGTCGAACTCGGTCCAGTTGGACAGCGGGAACGCGCGGATGTGCTCACCCTTGCGGTGCCTGCCGTTGTAGAGGCTCCACAGCTCGGGCCGCTGGTTCTTCGGGTCCCACTGACCGAACTCGTCGCGGAAGCTGAACACCCGCTCCTTGGCGCGGGCCTTCTCCTCGTCGCGGCGCGCTCCGCCGAACGCGGCATCGAACTTGTTCTCCCGGATGGCGCGCAGCAGCGTGAACGTCTGCATCGGGTTGCGCGACGGGATCGTCTCGACCACCCTGCCGGCGTCGATGTCGTCCTGCACCTTCGCCACCACCAGGCGCACGCCCGACTCGGCGACCAGGTCGTCGCGCGCCTGCAGCACCTCGTCGAAGTTGTGGCCGGTGTCGACGTGCATCACCGGGAACGGCAGCCGGCCGGGCCGGAAGGCCTTGATCGCCAGGTGCAGCATGACGATCGAGTCCTTGCCGCCGGAGAACAGCAGCACCGGACGTTCGAACTCGGCGGCCACCTCCCGGATGATGTGGATGGCCTCGGCCTCCAGGGCGCGCAGATGGCTCAACTCGTAGCGCCCCGCGTTCGGGGCGATCGGTTCGGTCGCGGTCATTGTTTCCCTGCAAAGTTGGTAGATTTGACCAGATTTACGATCATCAACGGGCAATTTAGCCGCCGACCGGCGGAAGTGTCAACGGTTCGGCGCAGACGACGACTGTGGGTGCTGTGCACGCAGAACGGCCGTCAGGCGTGCACAACCGCCACAGTCGTCGCGATTACAGCGTGACTTCGGCGAGCTTCCCGGTCGCGACGTCGAAGACGAAGCCGCGCAGCGACTCGTGCTGGGTGACGAACGGGCTGGCCTGGATGCGGCGCAGCGACTGCCGGACGTCCTCGTCGAGGTCGCGGAACGATTCGGCCGCCCACTCGGGCTTGATGCCGGTCTCGTCCTGGATCCCCCGCGTGAACTCGTCGTCGGTGAACGTCAGCATGCCGCAGTCGGTGTGGTGGATCAGGATGATCTCCCGGGTGCCGAGCAGGCGCTGACTGATCGCCAGCGAGCGGATCTCGTCGTCGGTGACGACACCGCCGGCGTTGCGGATGACGTGCGCCTCACCGTCGGACAGGCCGAGGATGCGGTACACGTCGAGTCGAGCGTCCATGCAGGCGACCACGGCGACGTGCTTGCTGGGCGGCAGGGGCAGCGGCCCGGAGAACGTCTTCGCGTACTCCTCGTTGTTCCTCAGGTACTCATCTGTCACCGACATGGCGCGACCGTAGGGAGGCGGCCGCGCCCTGTCACGGATAAGAATCAGTCAGCGCGCAAGGACCCCCGGCGAGTGTGACGGTGCCGTCACGCTGGAGGCCCAGCGTGACGACACCGTCACGCTCGGTCAGCGGGCGAGGTCGTAGACCGTGGTGCCGCCGACGTCCATCGGGGTGAAGTTCTTCTGTACCCACGCGGTGATCTCGGCCGCCGTGCCCGAGTCACGGCCCGGCCCGTGGTGGCCACCCGCGATGAAGTAGCGCACCTGGCCGTCGGCCACGTAGGCCTGGAACTGCGCCAGCGTGGGCGAGTCGTCGCTGCCGGTGAACCCGCCGATCGCCATCACCGAGGTGCCGGTGTCCAGCTCGAGGCGGCCCGCGGTCATCGACCCGACACTGGCGGCGGCCCACCGGTTGTCGGTCGCCCTGACGAGGTTCTGCAGCGCGGCGTTGTCCGACACCGGCTTCCCGAAGCCCCCGGGGCCGTCCGGGCCGCCGGGGCCACCCGGGCCGCCGAAGCCGAAGTCCGCATGTGCCGCGGCGGGCCCAGCCATGGCGCCCGGTCCGCTGGGAGCGTGCGCCGCCGTCTCGATCGCGTAGCCCAGCGACCCGGCGCCGCCGAGAAGGATCGCCGCGGCCGCCACCGCGACGGTGAACCGGCCGAGCCGGTGTGCCCCGGCGGCGAGAACCGCGGCCACCATGACCGACCCGATCAGCACCACCCAGCGCAACCACGGCTGCCAGTCGGGAGCCCGATCGAGCAGGATGAACGACCACACCCCGGTGACCGCCGACAGCGCGGCGAGCACCGCCCGCGACGCCCAGAACTGCCTGCCGCGCCACAGTTCGGTCACGCAGATGCCGACCAGCGCCGCCACGGCGGGCGCCAGCGCCAGCGTGTAATAGGGGTGGATCGTGCCGTCCATGAAGCTGAACACCGCGGCGGTGACCAGCAGCCAGCCGCCCCACAGCAGCAGGCTCGCCCGCACGGTGGCCGTGCGCGCGGTGCGGCGGGTGAACCACAGGCCGGCGACGAGGCCGATCAGCGCGGCGGGCAGCAGCCAGGAGGCCTCGGCCCCGAACGACGGCCCGAACATGCGGCCGATGCCCGGCTGCCCGCCGAAGAACAGCCCGCCTCCCCCGCCGAAGCGGTCCCCGGCTCCGGGCATACTCTCCCGGCCCATCACCCGCTGAATTCCGTTGTAGCCCAATGCGAGCTGCAGCAGGCTGTTGTCCGTGGAGCCGCCGATGTAGGGCCGTGAGTCGGCGGGCCACAGGCTCACCAGGGCCAGGAAGGGCCCCGCGGTCGCGACCATCGCGGCGCCGCCGGCGACCAGCTTGCCGACCCGTGGCCAGAACGCAACCGGCGCGGCCACCAGGAACGCCAGCGCCAGGCCGGGCACCACCAGGAAGGCCTGCAGCATCTTGGTCAGGAACGCGACGCCCAGCACGACGCCGACGCCCACCACCCAGCGCGTCGCGCCCGTCTCGATCGCCCGCACCATCAGGTACGCGGCCACCACCAGCAGCAGGACCAGCAGCGCGTCGGGATTGTTGTAGCGGAACATCGAGGCGGCCACCGGCATGACCGCCAGCGCCAGGCCGGCGAGCAGGCCGGCACCGGGCCCGCTGACCCGGCGCACCGCGGCGTACAGGACACCGACGGAGGCAACGCCCATCAACGCCTGCGGCAGCAGCATCGTGAACGGCGTGAAGCCGAAGAGCCTGCCGGACAACGCCATCACCCAGATCGCGGCGGGCGGCTTGTCGACGGTGATCGCGTTTCCCGCATCGAGCGAGCCGAACAGCCAGGCCTTCCAGTTCTGGGTGCCGGCCTGCGCGGCCGCGGCGTAGAAGTCGTTGGCCCAGCCCGAGGATCCGAGGCCCCACAGATAGAGCAGCGCGGTGCCGGCCAGCAGCGCCAGCAGGGCGGGACGGGTCCAGCGATTCGGCCGTTCGCTCGGCGCGGCGGGGGCGGGGCTCACCGGAGTGTCGGCGGTGAGAGTCATCGGGCGATTCCTTCGGTGACGGTGCGGCGCGGGTGGAAGACCCAGCCGCGCAGCAGGACGAAGCGGACCACGGTGGCGAGCAGATTGGCCGCGATGAGCACGGCGAGCTCGACCATGCGGTGTGGTGCCGCAGCGGTGACGTGCAGCAGGCTCAGGGCACCGCTGGTGATGGCCAGGGCGATGCCGAAGACGATCAGCCCCTCGAAATGGTGCCGGGCCAGCCGGGCGCGCCCGGCGACCCCGAACGTGAAGCGCCGGTTGGCGGCGGTGTTCCCGATCGCGGTGAGCAGCAGCGCGAACAGATTCGCGAGCTGGGCGCCCACGACGCCCTGCAGCACCACGAACAGCAGCACGTAGGCCGCGGTGGAGGCGACGCCCACCGCGCCGAAGCGCACCACCTGCCGCAGCAGCGAGCTGGGGGCCGCGGAGTGGCGCGACGAACCCAGTTGCGCGGCAATGGTGTTCACCGGGATCGCGCCGGTCGCGAAACCGCGCAACAGCCGGCCGATCCCGCGCAGGTCGGCCGCCGCGGTGGCGACGATGTCGACACGGCTGTCGGGATCGTCGACCCAGTCGACGGGCACCTCGTGGATGCGCAGTCCGCTGCGCTCGGCGAGCACCAGCAGTTCGGTGTCGAAGAACCATCCGGTGTCCTCGACGTGCGGCAGCAGCCGGGCGGCCACGTCGGCCCGGATGGCCTTGAAGCCGCACTGCGCGTCGGAGAACCCGGCCGACAGCGTGGACTTGAGGATGAAGTTGTAGCAGCGGGAGATGATCTCGCGCTTCGGGCCGCGGGTCACCTGCGCCCCGCGCGCCAGCCGGGTGCCGATCGCCAGGTCGGAGTGTCCCGAGATGAGCGGAGCCACCAGGGGACCCAGCGCCGCGAGGTCGGTCGAGAGGTCCACGTCGGTGTAGACCAGCACCGCCGCGTCCGAGGTCGACCAGACATGGTGCAGCGCCCGGCCGCGGCCCTTCTGCTCGAGCCGTACCACCCGCACGTCGGTCAGTTCGGCGGCCAGCGCCGCGGCGATGCGCGGCGTGTCGTCGGTGCTGGCGTTGTCGGCGATCGTGATGCGCGCCGGGAAGGGCACCGCCTCACGCAGGTAGCGGTGCAGCCGGTGCACCGACGCCGCCAGCGCCGCCTGCTCGTTGTAGACGGGCACGACGACGTCCAGCACGGGCGCCCCGGTGGCCCGCGCGGTGCGTGCGGCATGGGGACGCCGTTCGACTGGGATTCGGCGGCAACGCGTTTCGGCCACGAGCTCGATGTCTGTCATGGCGTCCATCGTCGGCCGCGCAGGTGTGCTCATCGTTGGCCCGAGCTATGCGCCGGCTGTGAGATGGGGGCCGTCAGGTCGTAGATGACGGTGCCGTCGACGGTCTGCGCCGGGAAGTGCGCGTCGACCCAGTCCCGGATCGCCACGGACTCCGTCGACCCGCTCTGCGGTGCCCGTCCCATCGTCATCACCCGGCCCTGGATGAAGTAGTGGATCCTGCCCTCGTCGACGGCGCGGACGAACTCGTCGAGTGTCGGTGACGGGTCGGTGCCGTTGAATCCGCCCACCGCCATCACCGGTGCACCGGTGGCCAATTGGTAGCCGGCGGCGTTGTTCGAGCCGACCACCGCGGCCACCCAGCTGAACCGGTCGGCGTCGGCGGCGAGCACCCTGATCAGGTCGAGCCGCGGTGTGGGTGAGCTCAGCAGGCCACCGAAGGCGAAGCCGCCGCCACCGGCCGGGCCCACCGACGGGATCGCGCCGCTGTGCGGGATAGCCGCGGTGGCAACCGAATACGCGGCGGGCGCGGCCAGACACGACGCGACCGCCACCCCGGCGACGACGCGAGCGGCGACCGGGCCGAGCCGGCTTGCGACGAGGATCAGGGCCGCGGCCCCGACGCCGCCGACCGCGACGGTAGCCCGCAGCCACGGCAGCCAGTCCACGGTGCGGGACAGCAGTTGCGCCGCCAGCACCACGGTGACGACGACCGTGCCCGCCAGTGCTGTCGCTGCGTGGATGTCGGTGCGCCTGCGCCACAACAGGGTTGCGCCGATGCCGATGCCGGCGGCGATGGCCGGGGCGAGCGCCACGGTGTAGTACGGGTGCACGATGCCGTTCATGAAGCTGAACACCGCGGCGGTGACGGCCAGCCACCCACCCCACAGCGTCAGCGCCGCGCGGACCGGATCGGTACGGGGCGATCGCCAGGTCAGCGCGAAGCCGGCAACGATGCAGATCACGGCGGCGGGCAGCAGCCAGCCGATGTCGGCGCCCATCCCGTAGCCGAGCAGCCGGCCCCACCCGACGTCGTGGTTGAGGTTGCCCAGCCCGCCCGGCTCGTTGCCGGTGAGGCGCCCGACGCCGTTGTAGCCCAGGGCCAGTTCGACGACGCTGTTGTGCTGCGAGCCGCCGATGTAGGGCCGTGCCGACGCGGGCCACAGCTCGACGAGCGCGACGTACCAGCCCGCCGACACCACGACCGCGACGCCCGCGAGGGCGGTGTCGAGAAGGCGGCGGCGCAGCGGCCGGTGCCCGGCGAGCAGGTACGCCCCGCCCAGCGCAGGCAGCACGAGCAGCGCCTGCAGCATCTTGGCCAGGAAGCCGACGCCGACGGCCGCGCCGGCCGCCACCAGCCACCACCGGCTGGCGTCCTTCTCGCACGCGCGCTGGGTGCAGTAGGCGGCGGCCACCAGCATCAGCACCAGCAGCGCGTCGGGATTGTTGAAGCGGAACATCAGCGCCGCCACCGGAGTCAGCGCGAGGATCGTGCCCGCGAGCAGTCCGGCCCCCGGCCCCAGCAGCCGGCTCACCCCGGCGTAGATCAGGCCCACCGCGGCCACGCCCATCAGCGCCTGCGGCACCAGCATGCTCCACGGGTTGAAGCCGAACAGCCGTGCCGAGACGTCCATCACCCACAACGCCGCCGGAGTCTTGTCGACGGTGATGGCGTTCGCCGCGTCACTGGATCCGAACAGCATCGCGGTGGCGTCGCTGGAACCGGCCTGCACCGCGGCGGCGTAGAACGCGTTCGCCCATTTCGAGGCGCCGAGGCCCCACAGGTACAGCACCGCGGTGCCCACCAGCAAAGCCGCCAGGGCCGGCGACCAGACACGAACTCGGGTAATTCGGGGCCGAATCGGCCGATTTTGCGTCTGCTCGGCCGACATCAGCAAGGTCACCGCTCGATCATCGGCGGCTCCGCTAGGCGTTCGATGGGCCTCCGCTGTGCCTTGGCTGTGAATCCCCGGGCAGGGTGACCACGAACTCCGTCCGGCCCGGCACACTGTGCACGACGATCGTCCCCCCGTGCGCCCGCACCACCGCGGCGACGATGGCCAGCCCCAGCCCGGTGCTGCCGCCCCGGCGGGATCGCGAGGAGTCGCCGCGGGCGAAGCGCTCGAACACCTCCGGCTGCAGCCACACCGGGATGCCCGGGCCGTCGTCGAGGACGGTCAGCACCGCGTCACCCCGGGCGTCGACGGTCAGCGACGTCGTCACCGACGTGCCCGGCGGGGTGTGCGTGCGGGCGTTGGCCAGCAGGTTGGCCGCGACCTGGTGCAGCCGCGCCTCGTCACCGGGCACGGCGACCGGCTCGTCGGGCAGGTCGAGTTCCCAGATGTGGTCCGGGCCCGCGATGTGCGCGTCGCTGACCGCATCGACGACCAGCCGGGTCAGGTCGACGGGCTCGCGCTCCAGCGGGCGCCCGGTGTCCAGACGGGCCAGCAGCAGCATGTCCTCCACCAGCCGGGTCATCCGCTCCGTCTCCGATTCGACGCGGCTCATCGCGTGCGCGACGTCGTCGGGCAGCTCGTCGTGCTTGCGCTGCGCGAGCTCGGTGTAGCCGCGGATCGCCGCCAGTGGGGTGCGCAGTTCGTGGCTGGCGTCGGCGACGAACTGGCGGACCCGGGTCTCGCTGGCGTGCCGCGCCGACAACGCGCCGGCGATGCGATCGAGCATGCGGTTCAGCGCGGAGCCGAGCTGCCCGACCTCGGTGTGGGCCGCGGCGGGGTCGACCTTGACGATCGGGGTCGGCAACCGCACCTCACCGCGGTCGAGTTCGAGGTCGGCGACCTGCTGCGCGGCGGCCGAGACGCGCGCCAGCGGGGCGAGCTGGCGACGGATGATCACCACCCCGGCCGTGCCGGCGCCGAGGAGCGCGACCCCGGCGACGATGCCGAAGATCGCCGCCACCCACAGCATGGTGTCGTCGACGTCGCTGGTGGGCAGCCCGGCGACGACGGCCTGTCCGGGGCGGTGCGCGGGGAAGCTCACCACCCGGTAACGGCCCAGACCGTCGAGATCCACGGTCTCGGGCCGTTCGTCGGCGGGCAGCGTGGCGAGTTGTTCGGCCGCGTCCGCCGGGATCTCGGCCCGGGCGCCGTCGGAGGTGATCATCCCGGCGTCGAGCACCTTTCCGCCCGCGACGACGGCGCCGACGGTCAGGATGGCCTGCCCGGGAGCGTTGAGGAACTCCGGGCCGGGCCCCTCGTCGTCGCGGAAGATCGCACGGCGCGGGGGCCGGGGTTCGGGTGAGGAGGTCATCACCTCGGGCGGCCCGATCTCGGGCGGCGGGGGCGGCCCGAATTCGAAGATCACCGTCGAGCGCCTGCCCGCCTCGACCACCCGTTCGTCGAGCTGGTTCATCAGGAAGCGCTGCAGAGCGAACTCGGTCGCCAGGCCGATGCCGGCGCACACGACGGCCAGCAGGACCACCTGGGTGGCGAGCAGCCGGGCGCGCAACGACCAGCTGCGCGGGGAGACGACCACGCGCAGGCGCGACCGCTCAGCGCGCGGGCTTGAGGACATACCCGGCGCCGCGCAGCGTGTGGATCATCGGCTCGCGGCCGCTGTCGATCTTCTTGCGCAGGTACGACACGTAGAGTTCGACGATGTTGGAGCGCCCGCCGAAGTCGTAGCTCCACACCCGGTCGAGGATCTGGGCCTTGCTCAGCACCCGCTTGGCGTTGCGCATCATGAACCGCAGCAGCTCGAATTCCGTCGCGGTGAGCGTGATGACGTCCCCGGCGCGGGTGACCTCGTGGCTGTCCTCGTCGAGCACCAGGTCGCCGACGACGATCTGCGCGCCGCCGGACTCGGTGCTGACTCCGGTGCGGCGCAGCAGCGCCCGCAGCCGCAGCACCACCTCTTCGATGCTGAACGGTTTGGTGACGTAGTCGTCGCCGCCCGCGGTCAGTCCGGCGATCCGGTCCTCGACCGAGTCCTTGGCGGTGAGCAGCAGCAGCGGCAGCCCGGGAATCTGGCGGCGCAGCTGGTGCAGCACGTCCAGCCCGCTCATGTCGGGCAGCATCACGTCGAGCACCACGACGTCGGGCGGATTGTCCTTGGCCAGGGCGATCGCCGTGGCGCCGTCGCCGGCGGTGGAGATGTCCCAGCCCTCGTAGCGCAGCGCCATCGACACGAGTTCGGCCAGCACCGGTTCGTCGTCGACGACGAGCACGTGTACCGGGCTGCCGTCGGCCCGGCGCATCGCCACCCGGGCGGTGTCGGTCCCGGTGGCCCCGGTATCTCCGATATTCAGGGGATTGGCCACCGACCCAGTATGGGCGCTCGCGCTTGGTGCCGACTGTGCCGTCCCTATGCGCGCGCTGTGAGAGCACACGCACAGCGCGCACACATCTTCGGCCGTCATCGTGGTCGGCATGAGTACCGATCAGGTGAGCTTCGACGACGCCGTGTGGGGCGCCGCCACCCCTGCGCCTCGCCGGTGGGGAGCGCGCGAGACCGCGGTGGCGGTGGGCATCGCGGCGGTGATCGCGGGCCTGGGCGGCGCCGCGATCTACGCGGCGACCGGGCAGTCGGCGCACGGCGCGGGCCCGATGGGCAGCCACGCATTCGGCCCGCCCGGGTTCGGCGGGCCGGGCGGACCACCGCCGGACGGGCAGGGCGCGCCCGGCGAGACGCGCGGCCCGGCGCTGCACGGAGAGTTCGTCGTCCCGGCCGTCCAGGGCGGCTTCACCACACTGATGATCCAGACCGGCACGGTGACGGCCGTGTCGCCGGGGTCGGTGACGGTGCGCAGCGCCGACGGTTTCACTCAGCAGTACGGGATCGACGCCGCGCTGCGGGCACCGGCCGTGGACGAGCAGGTGACGATCCGCGCGGTCCGTGACGGGAAGGGTGGTGGGGTGCGGATCACCCAGCTCGTCGACCCGCGGGAGGCTCCCGGCATGCCCGGGGTCGCAGGTCCGATGGGGGCCGCCGCGCCGCGCTGACGGGCATCGGCGCGCTGACCGGGGGTCACATCTCCTACCCTGTGCGCATGCAGCGCCGAGGCGGACCCGCCGGATGACCCGTTTCCTCGGGCGACGGCTGCTCAACTATCTGGTGCTGCTGGGACTGGCGTCGTTCCTGGCGTTCAGCCTGACATCGCTGACCTTCCACCCGCTCGACAGCCTGCTCGAGCGCAACCCCCGCCCGCCGCAGGCGGTGATCGACGCCAAGGCCGCCGAACTCGGCCTCGATCAGCCGATCCCGCTGCGGTACGCGCAGTGGGTGTCCGGTGCGGTGCGCGGCGACTTCGGCACCACCGTCACCGGCCAGCCCGTCACCGACGAGCTGTGGCGGCGCGTCGGGGTGAGCCTGCGGCTGGTCGTGATCGGCTCGGTGCTCGGCACGGTCATCGGCGTCGTGGTGGGCGCCTGGGGCGCGGTCCGGCAGTACCGGTTGTCCGACCGGGTGATCACCGTGCTGTCGCTGCTGGTGATCAGCGCGCCCACGTTCGTGGTCGCCAACCTGCTGATCCTGGGCGCCCTCAAGGTGAACTCGGTGCTCGGCGTGCAGGTGTTCGAGTACACGGGTGAGACGTCCTCGGACGCGGTCGGAGGCGCGTGGAATCAGTTCGTGGACCGGCTGCAGCATCTGGTGCTGCCGACCGCGACGCTGGCGCTGGCCTCTATCGCCGGCTTCAGTCGCTATCAGCGCAACGCGATGCTCGACGTGCTGGGGCAGGACTTCATCCGCACCGCCCGGGCCAAGGGGCTGACGCGCCGCCAGGCGCTGTTCCGGCATGGGCTGCGCACAGCGCTGATCCCGATGGCCACCCTGTTCGCCTACGGCATCAGCGGCCTGGTCACCGGCGCGGTGTTCGTCGAGAAGATCTTCGGCTGGCACGGCATGGGCGAGTGGTTCGTGCAGGGCATCGCGGCCCAGGACACCAACATCGTGGTCGCGTTCACCGTGTTCTCCGGCACCACGATTCTGCTCGGCGGGCTGCTCTCGGACGTCATCTACGCCGCCCTCGATCCGCGGGTGCGGGTGTCGTGACCACGCCGCCGCAGTTCGTGACCCGACGCACGCTGGTGTGGCGCCGGTTCCGCGCCAACCGGCCGGCGATGGTGTCGATGGTGGTCCTGGTCGTGCTGTTCGTCGGGTGCTGGGCCCTGCCGCCGCTGCTGCCCTACTCCTACACCGATCTCGACTACTACGCGCTGCAGCAGCCGCCCTCGCCGCAGCACTGGTTCGGCACCAACGCCTTGGGCCAGGATCTGCTCGCGCAGACGCTGCGCGGCATGCAGAAGTCGCTGATCATCGGCGTCTGTGTCGCGGTGATCTCGACGCTGGTGGCCGCGACGGTGGGGGCGGTCGCCGGGTACTTCGGCGGCTGGCGCGACACCGTGCTGATGTGGTTGGTCGACCTGCTGCTCGTCGTGCCGGGCTTCATCCTGATCGCGATCGTCACGCCGAGCACCCGCGGCAGCGGCACCGTGATCTGGCTGATCGTGCTGCTCGCCGCGTTCAGCTGGATGATCAGCTCCCGCATGGTGCGGGGGTTGACGATGAGCCTGCGCGATCGCGAATACGTCGCGGCCGCACGCTATATGGGCGTCAGCAACCGGCGGATCATCGCCCGCCACATCGTGCCCAACGTGGCGTCCATCCTGATCATCGACACCACCCTCAACGTCGGGGTCGCCATCCTCGCCGAGACCGGGCTCAGCTTCCTCGGTTTCGGCGTGCAGCCGCCCGACGTGTCCCTGGGCACGCTGATCGCGGCCGGCACCGGTTCGGTGACGACGTTCCCGTGGGTGTTCCTGTTCCCCGCCGGGGTGCTGGTGCTGATCGTGCTGTGCGCCAACCTGATCGGTGACGCGCTGCGCGACGCGCTGGACCCCGGCGTGCGGCCGGCCCGGCGGCGGAAGGCACGCCGATGAGCCTGCTGGAGGTGCGCGGGCTGACCGTCACGTTCCCCACCGACACCGAACGGGTGGCCGCCGTGCGCGGCCTGGACTACGACGTCGACTCCGGCGAGGTGGTCGCCCTGGTCGGCGAGTCCGGGGCAGGCAAATCGGCCGGCGCGATGGCGGTCGTCGGGCTGCTGCCCGAGTACGCCGAGGTGTCCGGATCGGTGCGGCTGCACGGTCAGGAACTGCTCTCCGGGTCGGACGCCGAGATGTCGCGGGTGCGGGGTGCGAAGATCGGCACCGTCTTCCAGGATCCGATGTCGTCGCTGACGCCCGTCTACACGGTGGGCGACCAGATCGCCGAGGCGATCCGCATCCACCACCGCGACGTGAGCCGCACCGCGGCGCGCGCCCGCGCCGTCGAACTGCTCGAGCTGGTCGGCATCTCCCAACCCGCGCAGCGGGCCCGGGCGTTCCCGCACGAGCTCTCCGGCGGCGAACGGCAGCGGGTGGTGATCGCCATCGCGATCGCCAACGATCCCGACCTGCTGATCTGTGACGAGCCGACGACCGCGCTGGACGTGACGGTGCAGGCCCAGATCCTCGACGTGCTGCGCACCGCGCGCGACGTCACCGGCGCCGGCGTGCTGATCATCACCCACGACCTGGGGGTCGTCGCGGAATTCGCCGACCGGGCGCTGGTGATGTACGCCGGGCGGGCGGTCGAGACCGCCCCCGTCGCCGACCTCTACACCCAGCGCCGGATGCCTTACACCGCAGGGCTTCTCGGTTCGGTCCCGCGGCTGGACGCCCCGCAGGGCGCGCGGCTGGTACCGATTCCGGGCGCTCCCCCGTCGCTGGCGGCGCTGCCCGCCGGCTGCCCGTTCACGCCGCGCTGCCCGCTGGCCGTCGATGAGTGCAGCACCGCCGAGCCCGCGCTGGAAGCCGTCGAACCCGACCATCGGGTCGCCTGCATCCGGCACGAGCAGGTCGCCGGTCGCAGCGCGGCCGACATCTACGGCGTGTCCACCACGCCGTCACCGGCGCCCGGCGACGCCGACGAGCGGCCCGTCGTGGTGGCGGTGCGCGACCTGGTGAAGACCTTCCCGCTGACCAAGGGTGTGGTGCTGCGCCGCCGAATCGGCGAGGTGCGCGCGGTCGACGGTGTCGACCTGACGCTGCGCCAGGGCCGCACCCTGGGCATCGTCGGCGAGTCGGGATCCGGCAAATCGACCACGCTGCACCAGATCCTGGGATTGACTCCCCCGCAACACGGCAGCATCGAGGTGCTCGGCGCCGACGTCGCCACGCTGGACCGCGCCGGCCGACGGGCCCTGCGCGGCGACCTGCAGGTGGTGTTCCAGGACCCTGTCGCCTCGCTGGACCCGCGACTGCCGGTGTTCGATGTCCTCGCAGAGCCCTTGCAAGCCAACGGGTCCGACAAGGCGGCCATCGACACGCGGGTGGCCGAGCTGCTCACCCTGGTGGGGTTGCGTCGCGAGGACGCCGGGCGCTACCCCGCCGAGTTCTCCGGCGGGCAGAAGCAGCGCATCGGCATCGCCCGCGCGCTGGCGCTCCAGCCGAAGATCCTGGCGCTCGACGAACCGGTGTCGGCGCTCGACGTGTCCATCCAGGCCGGCATCATCAACCTGCTGCTCGACCTGCAGGACCGGTTCGGGCTCGCCTACCTGTTCGTCTCGCACGACCTGTCGGTGGTCAAGCACCTGGCCCACGACGTCGCGGTGATGCACCGCGGTCGCATCGTCGAGCAGGGCAGCAGCGACGAGGTGTTCGGCAGTCCCCGCGACGAGTACACGCGGCGGTTGCTCGCGGCAGTCCCCCGGCCGCAGCCCGATCCCGGTTAGAGTCTGTCCGCATGACCCTGCTTCTGCGACTGCTCGGAATCGGGCTGACCGCCGCCCTCGTCCTGACGGGCTGCTCGGGCTCGAAGACCGAGACTCCGTCGGCCGGGGGCAATGCCGAGCTCGGTGCGTCCGCCGACATCAACCCGCAGGATCCCGCGACGCTGCGCCAGGGCGGCAACCTGAGGCTCGCGCTCAGCGGGTTTCCCGCCAACTTCAACAACCTGCACATCGACGGCAACCTCGGCGAGATCGGCGCGATGTACAAGGCGATGATGCCGCGGGCGTTCTTCATCAAGCCCAACGGCGAGATGACCGTCAACAGCGACTTCTTCACCAACGTCGAGCTGACGAGCACCGAGCCGCAAGTGGTCACCTACACGATCAACCCCAAGGCCGTGTGGAGCAACGGCAGGCCGGTGTCCTGGGAGGACCTCGCGGCCCAGGTCACCGCAACCAGCGGCAAGGACAAGCGGTTCCTGTTCGCCTCACCCAACGGCGCCGACCGGGTCGGGTCGGTCACCAAGGGGGTCGACGACCGGCAGGCCGTGGTGACGTTCGCCAAGCACTACGCCGACTGGAAGGGCCTGTTCGCCGGCAACGGCATGCTGTTTCCGAAGGAGATGACCGGCACGCCCGAAGCCTTCAACACCGGGTTCCGCGACGCCCCGCCACCGTCGGCGGGCCCGTTCGTCATCACCAACATCGACCGGGGGGCCCAACGCATCACGCTCGGGCGCAACCCGAAGTGGTGGGGTACACCGCCGCTGCTCGACGGGATCACCTACAGCGTGCTCGACGACGCCGCCCGCATCCCCGCGCTGCTGAACAAATCCCTCGACGCCTCCGGTCTCGCGTCCCTCCCCGAGCTGACGACCGCCCGGAACAGCCCCGGCATCGCGATCCGGCGGGCGCCCTCGGCGAGCTGGTACCACCTGACGTTCAACGGGGCCCCCGGCTCCATCCTCGCCGACCCGGCGCTGCGGACGGCAGTCGCGAAGGGCATCGACCGGCAGGCCATCGCCAACGTCTCCCAGAACGGCCTCGTGGACAAGCCGGTCCCGCTGAACAACCACATCTACGTGGCCGGCCAGGAGGGCTACCAGGACAACAGCATCGGCTTCGACCCGGACGCGGCCAAGCGCGACCTCGACGCGCTGGGCTGGCGGATGAACGGTCCGTTCCGGGAGAAGGACGGCCGCCGGCTGACGATCCGCGACGTGTTCTACGACGCCCAGAGCACCGGCCAGATCGGCCAGATCGCGCAGAACAACCTGGCCCAGATCGGTGTCGATCTGCAGCTCGTGCCGGTGGCCGGCGGCAAGCTGTTCTCCGACTTCGTCACGCCGGGCAACTTCGATGTCGTTCAATTCGCCTGGGGCGGAGACGCGTTCCCGCTGTCGGGGCTCACGCAGATCTACGCGTCCACCGGGGAGAGCAACTACGGCAAGATCGGCACCCCGGAGATCGACGCGAAGATCGAGCAGACCCTCTCCGAGCTGGACCAGGCCAAGGCGCGCACGCTGGCCAACGAGGTCGACAAGCTGCTGTGGCAGGAGGTCTTCAGCCTGCCGCTGTTCCAGGCCGCGGGCAACGTGGCGGTGCGCAGCACGCTGGCCAACTTCGGCCCGGCCGGCATCGGCGACCTGAACTACAGCGCGATCGGCTTCATGAAGGGCTGACCTGACGCACCACCCGCGGCACCGCGTCGGGCACCTTGCCCTCCGCCAGGGCGGCCAGCCGGATCGCCGCGACCAGAAGCCGCACCGTCAGATTGGCCGGCAGCCGGTCGAGTTCGGCGGCGCGCGCGGGTAATTCGTGGGTCTGCCCCGCGACGACCGCCCGGCACACCTGGAGCGCCGCGTGTTCGCGGGTGTCGAGCATGCTGTGCCCGGCCGTCGGCAGGTCCACGAGCACCGCGTCCGGGATCAGGTCCGCGACGCGCTGCGCGACCGCCGGCGGAGTGGTGAGGTCACGGCCACCGGAGAGCACGGCGGTGGGCCAGCCGAAGCCTGGCATCGCCGACACGAGGTCGTAGGGCTCGGCGACGAACGCGACGTCGCCGCCGGCCATCTCGCGCAGGGCGATGGCCGGATCGAGGGGCTTGCCGTCCGGCGCCGCGCCGTAGTTCAGCTCGCGGTAGGCGATGCGCTCGACCAGGTCCGGCTCGTGCTGGTACGGCGTCTTGCGTTCGAGGAGGTTGCGCGCCCCGAAGCCGACGGCGGCCCACAGCCAATCGTGCCCGGCCAGCAGCAGGTTCAGCTGTCGGCACAGCACCTCGGGACCGGCGACGCCGTACAGGTCACCGATCAGCTGGACGTCCTTGGAGGTCACCACGCCGTCGCCGACCAGGCGGCGCACCTTGGCGGCCAGCTCCTCGGTCCCGGCCCCGCTGCCGTCTCCCACGCCGTCCCACAGCACCCGGCGGGTCTGGGCCCGCACCTCGGTGATGTCCGCGCACGACAGCAGCGGCGAATCCAGCACCATGGCGTGCACCCGCGACGGGTGCGAGACGCCGAGCCCGGCAGCCAGGTAGGTGCCGTACGAGGCGCCGTAGACGACGGCCTTGTCGACCTGGGCGTCGTCGAGCACGGCGGCGAGGTCGTCGACCACGGCGCGCACGGTCAGGGCCTCGGGCGGCAGGTCGGCGCCCCGGTCGTCGTGCCGGGACAGGCCGATGCCGCGGTGCTCCACCATGATCACGTCGAGGCCCGCGACCGCGGCGCGCCGCCGGAACGCCCGGTATAGCGCGACTGAGGCGGCGCCGGGCCCACCCGGGATGATCAGCAGCGGGTGGGCGGACTTGCGGCCCGTCCGCACGTAGTAGACGTCGAACTCGTCGCCGCCGCCGGTGGCCGGACCGGTCCCGAACGGCCGGCGCACCGGCCGGACCCCCGGCAGCGCGGCGAGCTTCGCGTGCGCCCGGCGACGCTTGGCGTTCATCGTCATCGCGTCCCATTGTGCCCCGTCCCCGCAGGTCGGTCACCCCGGCACCGGTTCGGTTCGGGCTGATCCAAAGACGTGTGCCCTGCCGCGGCCCGCCGGTACACATGGAGCCATGACCTCCGTGGACCACGCACACGTCCTACTTCCCGATTCCGCCGACTTCGCGGCGTTGCTCGCCGAGATCGGCGCCGGCGCCAGTGATCGAGATCGTCTGGACGAGAACCCTTTTGACCAGGTGATCGCGTTGAAGCGGGCCGGCTTCGGCGCGCTGCGGTTGCCCGCCCGCTTCGGCGGACCGGGTCTGACTGTGCCGCAACTGTTCTCCGCGGTCATCGACGTCGCTCGCGCCGATCCCATTGTCGCTCATATCTTCCGGACCCACTTCTGGTTCGTCGAGGAGAGGCTACGTACCGCTGACGAGCCGACCTCACAGGCGTGGCTGGCCAAGGTCGCCGAGGGCAAGACGTTCGGCAACGCGTTCAGCGAGAAGGGCGCCCACGCGGTCGGCAGCCTGGTGTTCAACACCCGGCTGCTGCCCGCCGACGGCGGATACCGCCTCGACGGGGAGAAGTTCTACAGCACCGGCACGCTGTTCTCCGACTACCTGACGGTCGCGGCCACCACCGATCACGATTCGGTGGCCACCGTCGTGGTGCCGGCGGACCGGGCCGGGGTGCGGCTGATCGACGACTGGGACGGCTTCGGGCAGCGCCGCACGGGTACCGGCACCACGGTGTTCAGCGATGTGGCGGTGGCGCCGGAGGAGCTGCTCACCGACACGCCCTACGACGCCGAGCCGGAACCGACCGTGCAGTACGCGTCCCTGCAGTTGTTCATCCACGCCGTGGTCGCCGGCATCCTCGAGTCGGTGGTGGACGACGGGGTGGCCCTCTTGCGTTCCCGCGAGCGCAGTTTCAGCCACGCCGTCAGCGAACGACCCACCGAGGATCCCCTGCTGCAGCGCCAGCTCGGCGAGATCGCCAGCACCGCGTTCATCGCCCGCGCGGCCGTGCTCGACGCCGCGACCGCGATCGGCGCCGCCACCGCGTCGCAGACCGCCACCGGCGTGCCCGACGCGGCGCTGGCGACCGAGGCCCAGCTCAAGGTCGCGAAGGTCAAGGTGCACCTCGACGCGGTGGCACCCGAGGCGGCGACGCGGTTGCTCGAGCTCGGCGGGGCGAGCGCGGCGAGCAGGACACGCAACCTCGACCGGCACTGGCGCAACATCCGCACCATCACGCTGCACAACCCGGTGGGACTCAAGGCGCGGGCGATCGGCCAGCACCTCCTGCACGGCACGCCCCTCCCCGCGAACGCCTACTTCTGAACCGGAGCTCCCATGACCCGACAGCTGCACCTGGGCGGATTCCAAATCGCCTCCCAGGTCACCCACTCCCACGCCGCCTGGCGCCACCCCGCCAGCGACACCCGGTTCACCACGCCGGACTACTACCACCGGATCGGCCGGATCCTGGAGCGCGGCAGGCTCGACTTCGTGTTCTTCGCCGACCTGCTGGCCGCCCCGGTGCGCTACGGCGACGACATCAGCGAGCCGCTGCGGCGCGGAACGCAGGCGACCGCCACCCTGGATCCCTCGATCGTGGCGGCCAGCATCGGGGCCGTCACGTCCAAGCTGGGCGTCGCGATCACCAAGTCGGCCACCTACTTCCATCCCTACGAGCTGGCGCGGATCTTCGCCAGCCTGGACCACATCACCCGGGGCAGGGTGGCGTGGAACATCGTGACGTCGCTGACGCAGAGCGAGGCGCAGAACTTCGGGCACGACGACCATCTGGCCCACGAGTACCGCTATCAGCGCGCCGACGAGTTCGTCCGCACCGCCCTGGAGTTGTGGTCGAGCTGGGATCCGGACGCCCTGGTGCTGGACAAGAAGTCGGGGGTGTTCGCCGACCCGGCGCGCATCCGTCGCGTCGACCACGACGGCGAGTACTTCCGCACCCGCGGGCCGCTCAATGTCCCACACTCGCCGCAGGGCCGACCGGTGTTGATCCAGGCCGGCTCGTCGGCGACCGGGAAGGACTTCGCGGCCCGCTGGGCGGAGGCGATCTTCGAGATCGACCCCACGCCCGAGGGTCGGCGCGCCTACTACGACGACATCAAGTCCCGCGCCTCCGACGTCGGCCGCGACCCGGAGAAGGTGCTGATCTTCCCGGCGTTCATCCCGTTCATCGGGGAGACCGAGTCGATCGCCCGGGAGAAGCAGGCGTTCCACAACGAACTGGCCGACCCGATTTCCGGGCTGATCACGCTGTCGGTGCACACCGACCACGACTTCTCGGTGTATGACCTCGACGCCCCGATCGAGGACGTCACCGTCGGCGGCACCCAGGGCCTGTTCGACACCGCCCGGCGAGTCGCCGACCGGGACAACCTGACGCTGCGCGACATCGGCAACTGGTACGCCCAGGGCGTGCTGCTCCCCCAGTTCGTCGGAACGGCCAGCCAGGTCGCCGATCAGATCGAGGAGTCGTTCCGGGCGGGCGAGGCCGACGGGTTCATGGTGTCGGCGGCTCAGACACCGGGCACCTTCAACGATTTCGTCGACGCCGTGGTCCCGGAGCTGCAGCGGCGCGGGCTGTTCCGCACCGAGTACACCGGTGACACGCTGCGCGATCACCTCGGTCTGGGACCGGTGACGTTCGACGCGCCACAGCGTCTGCAGTCAGTGAGCTGACCGGATCAGGTCGGCGGCCTTCTCCCCGACCACCGTCGTCGGCGCGTGGGTGTGACCGCGGATCAGCGTCGGCATCACCGACGCGTCGGCCACCCGCAGGTTGCGGACGCCGCGCACCCGCAGTTCCGGGTCGACGACGCTGGCCTCGTCGGTGCCCATTCGGCAGGTGCCCACGGGGTGATACAGGGTGTGCGACACCGTCTCCAGCGCGCGGGCGAGCGTCTGGTCGTCGAGTTCGGTCGAGTCCAGCGGCCGGGCGATCCGGCCGATGGTGCCGCGCAGCGCCGGCGAGCGGGCGATGTCGGCGCACATCCGCAGACCCGCCATCAGTGCCTCGCGATCGGCGCCGGCGGGATCGGTCAGGTACCGCGGATCGATCAGCGGCTTGTCGTACGGGTCCGCCGACCGCAGCGCGATCACCCCGCTGCTGGCCGGGGTGAGCAGGATCGGGCCCATCACGACGGCGTGGTTCAGATAGGGCTCGCCGATGGCCTCGTCGAAAAACGGTGCGGGAGCGAAGATCAGCTCGAGGTCGGGCAGGTTCAGGTCGGGCCGGCTCTTGACGAAGCCGTAGGCCTCGCCGACGTTCGAGGTCAGCATGCCGCGGCGGCGCAGCAGGTAGTTGAGCAGCTCCAACGGCTTCTCGGCGGCGTACAGCGTGTCATAGGGCACGTCGAAACCGAGCGGGACGACGAGGTGGTCGAGCAGGTTCGCCCCGACCGCCGGCCGGTGCGCGACCGTGGTGATGCCGTGGCGGGCGAGCTGATCGTGGTCACCGACACCGGAGAGCATCAGCAGCTGCGGGGTGTTGATCGCCCCTGCGCTCAACACCACCTCGCGGCGCGCGGTCACCACGGTGCGGCCGCCCTTGTGGTCGAACTCCACGCCGATCGCGCGGTCCCCGGCGAACACCACGCGGGTCGCGGTCGCCTCGGTGAGCACGGTCAGGTTCTTGCGCCGGCGGACGGGCTTGAGGTAGGCGTCGGCGCTGCTCCACCGCGCGCCGCGGCGCTGCGTGACCTTCGTCTGACAGAAGCCCTGCGGCTGCGCCGATGTCGGCTCCTCGACCCGATGCCCGCACTCCCGCACCGCGGACAACCACGCGGCGGTCGACGCGCGGGGGCTGCGCTGCTCGGAGATGACGAGCGGGCCGGCCTCGACGCGCCGCAGATACGGTTCGAGATGGGCGAAGCCCCAGGACGGGCCCGCCTGCTCGCCCCACGCGTCGTAGTCAGCGGCGAAGCCGGGCACCCACATCATCGCGTTCATCGACGACGAGCCGCCGAGCACCTTGCCGCGCGGCCAGTACACCCGGCGGCCGGCCAACTGCGGCTGCGGTTCGGTCAGGTAGTCCCAGTCCAGCGGACCCCGCATCAGCTTCGAGAAACCGGCCGGGATGTGCACGAACGGATCGCGGTCCCGCTTGCCGGCCTCGAGCACCACCACGCGCACCGAGGGGTCGGCGCTGAGCCTGTTGGCCACCACCGCCCCGGCCGAACCCGTCCCCACCACCACGTAGTCGGCATCCACGACCGCGAAGTCTAGCCGCGCGTCGAGGAGGCCAGCTCGATGTGGAGCGCGGTCTGCACCCCGGCATAGCGCTGCGGACTGCAGGTCAGGATGATCACCTGCCCGTCGCCGGCGACCGCATCGAACACCTCCGCCATCCGGGTCAGGCGCTCGGCGTCGGTGAAGCCCAGCGCGTCGTCGATCACCACCGGCACGCTGTCCTCCTTGGCGACCAGCGCCGCGCCGGCCAGCCGCGCCACGATGCCCAGCTGCTCCTTCGCGCCGCCCGACAGCGACTCGTAGGGCACCGTGCGCCCGGACAGTGTCCGGTGCCCGATGCGCAGCTCGCTGTCGACGTCGACCTCGAAGGTCTCCCCGAACACGATGCGGCCCAACCGTTCCACCTCGGTGCGGAACGGGTCGACGTAGCGCGACCGCATGGCGTCGCGATGGCGGCCCATCACGGTCCGCAGCAGCTGCGCGGCGCGGGCCCGGCGCTGCACCCGCTCAAAGTCGACGTGGGCCCGCTCCCGCTCGGTCTCGGCGGCGTCGAGCCGGCCCTTGCGACCCTCGGTGCCGAACACCTTCAGCTGGGCGGCGACCTCGCGCAGAGCCTCGGCCGCCTCGTCGTGACGGGCGACGGCGCTCGCGGCCGCGCGGTCGGCCTCGTCGAGCCGGGCGGCGACGTCCTCGGGGGCGTGGCGGGCCCGTTCCTCGGTCAGCCGGGCCACCTCCGCGGCGGCAGCCGCCGCGGCGTCGGCGTCGGCCTGCGCCGTGAGCGCGAGCTGGTCGTCGCCGACGGTGGCGCGGGCCTCGGCCAGCCGGCGTCCCGCGGCCGCCAGTTCCTCGGCCACGACGGCGAGCTTCTCCTTGACGCGGGCGGCGCGCAGCTCCCGTTCGGCCACCAGCGCCGCGGCCGCCTCGGCGACCTTGGCGTGGGTTTCGCAGTCGCGCAACGCCTCCTGGTGCGCCGCGGTCGCCTCGAGGAGCTCACGCCGCTGCGCGGCGGGATCCTGCACCGCCGCGGTCTCCGCGTCGAACAGACCGTCCTCGGCCGGCATCCGGCCCCGCACGTCGGCCAACCGGGCGCGCAACGCCTCGAGCGAGTCGTCGGCCGACAGCGCCGTCAGGACGGCCCGCACCTGTGTGCCCGCCGCCTGCAGTTCCTGTCGGCGGCCGTCCAGCGCGCGGGCGGCCTCGACGTCGACCACCCCGGCCTCACGCAGCGCGACGTCCAGCGTCTCGGTCGCACGGTCCAGTGCCGCCTGGGTGCTGGACGCCGTCGCGCCCGCCACCACGCGCACCGTCAGCACGCCGGGCAGATCGAGCTGCGTCGCGCCGGTCACCGCCGCCGACCACCTCCCGCCCGGCTGCAACGACACCGCTTCGCCGTCCACCGCGACCTCGACGTCGGCGGCCGCCACCATCTCGATGCGGGCCGAGGTCAGATCCACGGCCGACACGGCCCGGTCGACCGCGGCCGCCGCCTTCTCGATCGCGGCCATTGACTCGGCGGTGAGGGTGATGTCGGCGAGAGCCGTTGTGACGGCATCGAGTTCGCGCTGGTGGCGTTCGATGGTGGCGATCCGCGCGGCGAGGCGGTCGGCCTCCTCGCGGTCGGCGAGCAACGCCACCGCGGCGTGTGCCGCGTCGACCCGCTGCTTGCAGGCCGCGAGCAGCGCGCGGGTCTGCTGCGCCGTCTCGTCGGCACTCACCCGCATCTCGCGAGCGGTGTCGGCGTCGTCGGCCGCGGTCTCGGCCTCCTTCTGCAGCCGCGCGACCGCCGCGGTGCGCTCGTCGATCTCGGCCCGGGTCCGCCGCCGCTCGGTGAGGGCGGCCAACGATGCGGCCTGGGTGGAGTCCGCCGCGCCCGCGCGCACCCGCGCCTGCGTGAGCTCGCCGGTCAACGCGGCGATCGCCTCGGCGGCGGCCTGCGCGGCCGCGAGCTGCTGTGCAGCAGCGGTCTTTTCGGCCGCCAGCGCGCTCAGATCGCGGGTGAGCGTCGCGTGCCGGCGGATGGCGTCGTCGACCTCGGCGATCGCCGCGGCGCAGCGGGCGACGTCCTCGTCGGCGGCGCGCAGCCTCGTGGTCGCGGCCAGCCATTCGCCGGTCGGTCGCCCGGTCGCGGTGAAGTAGCGGCGGTACTCCTCGTCGATCCGGTCGATCAGCAGCGTGTCGACCGGTCCGGCGCCTGCGGCGGGCGTCTCGTCGACTTCGCCGGCCACGACGTCCAGCGCCCGCGACAGCGCGTCGCACCCGGACAGGTCGGTCGCCGAGGTCGAGGCCGCCTGAATGACCCGCTGCGCCTGCCAGAGGTCGAGGTCGACCGTCTCGGCGAGAATCGCACGCACCCGGTCGTGCGCGTCGTCGCCCGTGAGTTGCTCACGCCGCGGCGTGAGCACGGTGAGTTCCGTCTCGGGCTTCTTGTGGAAGCGTTTGCGGTACACGAAACGGTAGGGGCCTGTGGAGATCTCGGCCGTCACCTCCGCGCCGACGTCGGCGTGGGTGGGCTTGACCTGCTTGACGTCCTTCTTGGTCGAACGGTCCTTGGACTCCAGCAGCAGGTCGAGCGCCTCGAGCATCGACGACTTGCCGATCTCGTTGGCGCCGCTGACCACGATGACACCGCTGTCCGGAAAGCTGATGTCGCGGTGGGCGATTCCGCGGTAGTTGGTCAGTGTCAGCCGGTGCAGCTTCACGCTGCTCCCCCCTCGGTCAGTCTCAGCAGCAGAGCCAGCGCCGCACGGGCGTCCTCGGCGTCCTGCCCCGAGGAGCGTGCGGTGGCGACCAGTTCGTCGACCGCCGCGGCGGCGAACCCGCCGATGCCGAGGTCGTCGAACTCCCCGTCGGCGGGCATCACCGCGATGTCGGTCTGCCGGTCCCACGGCACCAGCGCGGCGAACACGCGGGCGTAGCGGTCCAGGCAGACGTCGAGGGCGGCCTTGTCGGTGACGGTCAGCGACCCGGTCAGTCCGAGCCGGATCACCGTGCGGTCCTTATCCGGCATCAGGTCGAGGTTGATGTCCAGGTCGGCGACGTCGCGGCTGGTGTCGACGCCGTGGCGCAGCGACAGGAACCGCCAGGTGCCGACCCGCCGCGAATCGACCCGCACGGACCGGCGCGGGTCGGCCTCGTCGATGTCGACGACCAGCACGTTGCCCGGATCCGGTTCGACGTCGTCGAAGTTCGTCACCTCCGGCGCACCGGAGTACCAGATGCGCCCCGAGGATCCGACGTCAAGCACAGAGTGCTTGTCGCCCAACGCCACATAGTGCACCGCGCCGCGGGCCAGCGCCGCCTCGAGGGCCGCCAGCCCGATCAGCGAGGGCCGGTCCTTGTCCGGCACCAGGATGTCGACCGCGCCGTGCCCGACCACGATGCGGGTGGTCCCGTCGGCGGGCAGACCGTCGAGCACCTGGGCGACCAGATCGGTGGTCGGGAACTTCGACGACCACGGTGCCGCGACCAGCTCCAGCCCCGGGCGCACGTGGTGCACACCCGGCCGGTCGAGCACGATCACGTTGTCGGGGCGCTCGGCGGTGAACAGCGCACTGGTGTAGACCGAGGCGGCGTCGAGCGGGTCGTGATTGCCGGGCAGCAGGTACACCGGCACCCCGATGCCGCGCATCGCCTCGAGCGACTGGCTGACCTCGCGCGGGGCCAGCTGATTGTGCTCGAAGACGTCGCCGGCGACCACGACGAACTCGGCGCCGGCCTCGGCGGCGAGCGGGCCCAGCGCCGTCACCGCGCCGCGCCGCGCGGCCGAATACCGGGGCTGGGCCTCGCCGCTGAGGAAGTGCCGGGTCATGCCGAGCTGCCAGTCGGCGGTGTGCAGAAATCGCATCGGATGACCGTCCTCTCCCCATCGTGCGTCGGCGTCGCCGCTTCGGCATCGGAAGTCTAGGGCGGGTCGCCGACAAGTCCTGGGACGCGCACCGTGGATGGACTACCGTGATCGGGAATGAGCGACCGGAACCGCACCCTGGTGCTGATGCGCCACGCCAAATCGGACTACCCCGACGGGGTGGGCGACCACGAGCGGCCGCTCGCGCCGCGCGGCATCCGGGAGGCCGAGCTGGCCGGCGACTGGATCCGCGAACACCTGGCCGCGATCGACGCGGTGCTCTGCTCGACGGCCACCCGAACCCGGCAGACGTTGCAGCGCACCGGAATCGCCGCCCCCGCACGGTTCTCCGACCGGATCTACGAGGCCACGCCCGGGATCGTCATCGAGGAGATCAACGGTGTCGGCGACGACGTGGCCACACTGCTGGTCGTCGGTCACGAGCCGGTGATGTCGTCGCTGGCGCTGGGGCTGGCCGACGACGACAGCGTCAACAGCGCTGTCGGCGAGAAGATCTCGGCGAAGTACCCGACGTCGGCGATCGCCGTGCTGCGCACCGCCGCGCCGTGGGATCAGCTGGCCCCCGGCGGGGCCGCGCTGGTCGACTTCCACGTGCCGCGCTAGGCGCGGGTGGCGAGCGTCAGCTCCATCAGCTTGATCGCCATCCCGCAGGCGTCGATGCCGGGCGCCTGGGGGTTCACCCACCAGCCCACCACCCCGGCCGCGTCGCTGGCCACGCCGCAGGCACCGTTGGGATCGTTGGGCCGCATCACGAACGACTGGATGCCGGCGATCGACCGGTTCTCGATCTGGTAGTTCAACTGCTGGGCGGTCTTGCGCTCGTTCTCGATGTCGCCCTGCTCGAACCAGAACCTGGTGATGTCGACCAGACCCGCCGGGTTGGCGGCCTGCCAGCGGCAGACCGCGCCGACGAATGTGCTCTGGATGTCGAGCGGATCCGCCCCGACCGTCTGGGCGAGGATGTCCTCGGTCAGGACCTCGCACTCCTTGAGCAGGTTCGGGTACTGACGCTGCGAGTCGTTGTTGCGCGGGACGTCGCCGGAACCGGACTTGGCGGCGGTGCCCTCGACGGTCTGCGTGCACCCGGTCAGCAGGACCAGGCCCGCCAACGCTGTGACCAGTGCAGAGGCCGCCGTGCCCCTTCCCCGACGCATGCTCATTTGGAGTTCACAATCGATTGGCGGGTGAGTTCCTTGGCGACGTCGCACGGATCCGGGAACGGCTTCTGCGCGTAGCTGATCGACCACTCGATGAAGTCGTCGTCGAAACCGATGCCGATCTCGCACAGGTTCGTACCCAGGGTCGGGTCGTCGTTGGAGGCGATGAAGCCGTCGTGACCCTCGATGTTGATGTCCTCGACGCTGGTCCTCGACAGTTCCTCGGTCTTGCGCTCCCGACCGATCGGGCTGCCACGGAACCAGGTGAACGAGAAGTGCGGGCCGAGGATGCTGCCGCCGGCCAGCCACTGGCAGCCCACCGAATTCTGCGCCGTGTTGGTCAGGCCCGGCACCTGGGTCTGCTTGATGATTTCCTCATCGCTGATGCCGGCGCACTGCGGAAAGAACGGCCCGTGCTTGGCCCCCTGGGGCGCAGCCTCGGTCGAGGGCACGCTGGGCGACGACGGTTGATCGTTCGAGCACGCAGCCAGCACGGGGATCATGGCCGCGGCAGCAACGACGGCCTTCATCGCCCGTCGATGTCCACGCTGGCTTCCGGTCACGCCATGCACTGTAGCGGCAGCCTCCGGGGTCAACCACCGACATGCCGATTGACCTGCGTGTTCAGCCGATTCTCAGGTGCGCGCGCCGGTCGGGCGCCGGCGCCGGCGGGTGTGCGACAGTAGCGGGATGCTCTTCGGCCTGCTCCGACGGCATACCCGTCCGTACCGCCCGCTGCTGGCCACCGTCGCGGCGTTGCAGGTGATCAGCACGCTGGCCATGCTGTACCTGCCCACGGTCAACGCCGCGATCATCGACGACGGCGTCGCTCAGGGCGACTTGCGCCGCATCGTCGAACTCGGCGCGGTGATGCTCGCGGTGTCCGCGCTGCAGGTGGTGTGCGCGGTCGGCGCGGTCTACTTCGGTTCGCGCGCCAGCATGGGCGTCGGCCGCGACCTGCGGTCGGTGATCTTCCACCATGTGACCGGCTTCTCGGCCGAGGAGACCGCACGCTTCGGCGCGCCGTCGCTGCTCACCCGCACCACCAACGACGTGCAGCAGATCCAGCTTCTCGTGCAGCTGACCGCGACCATGCTGATCACCGCCCCGATCATGTGCGTGGGCGGGATCGCGATGGCCATCCATCAGGACGCCGGGCTGTCGTGGCTGCTGCTCGTCAGCGTTCCCGTGCTGGCGCTGGCCAACTACTGGATCGTCTCGCACCTGCTGCCGATCTTTCGCCGGCTGCAGCGCCTGATCGACGGCATCAACCGGGTGATGCGCGAACAGCTCACCGGGCTGCGCGTGGTGCGCGCGTTCGCGCGGGAAGGCTACGAACGCAAGCGGTTCGCCGAGGCCAACAACGCGCTGGCCGACGCCGCCATCGAGGCGGGCCGGTGGCAGGCGTTGATGCTGCCGGTGACGACACTGGTGATCAACGTCTCCAGCGTGGCGCTGATCTGGTTCGGCGGGCTGCGCATCGACGCCGGGCAGATGCAGGTCGGCTCGCTGATCGCGTTCCTGTCCTACTTCATGCAGATCCTGTTCTCGGTGCTGATGGCGACGTTCATCCTGGTGATCATCCCGCGGGCCACGGTGTGCGCCGAGCGCATCACCGAGGTGCTCTCCACCCGCTCGGCGATCACCGGTGGGGCGACGGCGCTGAACCCGGAGGCGATCACCGGTGAGGTCCGGTTCGACGACGCGACGTTCTGCTACGCGGGCGCGGATCGGCCGGTGCTGCAGGCGGTTTCGCTGACGGCGCATCCCGGCATGACGACCGCGATCGTCGGTTCCACCGGATCGGGCAAGTCGACGCTGGTGTCGCTGATCTGCCGGCTGTACGACGTCACCGACGGTGCGGTGCGCGTCGACGGGATCGATGTGCGCGATCTGGACATCGAGACGCTGTGGGCGGCGATCGGTCTGGTTCCCCAGCGCGGTTACCTGTTCTCGGGCACCGTCGCCGACAACCTGCGGTTCGGCAAGTCCGACGCGACCGACGACGAGATGTGGGCGGCGCTGCGGGTGGCCGCGGCCGACGACTTCGTCGCCGCCCATCCCGACGGTCTCGGCCAGCCCGTCGCGCAGGGCGGCATGAACTTCTCCGGCGGCCAGCGCCAGCGCCTGGCGATCGCGCGCGCGGTGATCCGTCGGCCCGCCCTGTACCTGTTCGACGACGCGTTCTCCGCGCTGGACGTGCACACCGACCGGACGGTCCGCGCCCGCCTGCGCGAAGTGTCCGCGGGGGCGACCGTGATCGTGGTGGCGCAACGCATCTCGACGGTCGCCGAGGCCGACCACATCGTCGTCGTGGACGACGGCCGGGTGGTCGGCGCCGGCACCCACGAGGAGTTGATCGACCGCTGCGAGGCGTACCGGCAGTTCGCCGATTCGCAGTCGGTGGGCAGCCGGTGAGCGGACCGCTGGCCCGGTCCATGCGGATGGGCGAACCGCCGCAGACCCGCTCCCGTGACTTCACCGCCTCGGCGCTGCGGCTGGTCAAGCGGCTGACCCCGCACCGTGGCATGGCAGTGGCGGTGATGCTGCTGGGCGTCGGCGGGATCGCGATCGGCGTCATCGGTCCGCGGATCCTCGGCCACGCCACCGACCTGCTGTTCAACGGGGTCATCGGCCGTCAGCTGCCCGCGGGCCTGACCAAGGAGCAGGCGGTCGAGGCGGCGCGGGCGCGCGGCGACACCACGTTCGCCGACCTGCTCTCGGGCATGAACGTGGTGCCCGGTCAGGGCGTCGACTTCGGCGCGGTGGCCCGCACGCTGGCGCTGGCGCTGGGCCTGTATCTGGTTGCGGCGCTGATGGTCTGGCTGCAGGCCCGGCTGCTCAACGTGGTCGTGCAGAAGACGATGGTGGCGCTGCGCTCCGATGTCGAGGACAAGGTGCACCGGCTCCCGCTGCGCTACTTCGACTCGCGACAGCGCGGCGAGGTGCTCAGCCGGGTCACCAACGATGTCGACAACCTGCAGCAGTCGTTGTCGATGTCGATCACCCAGCTGTTGACCTCGGTGCTGACCGTGGTCGCCGTGCTGGTGATGATGCTGACGATCTCCCCGCTGCTGACACTGCTCACCGTCGTGACGGTTCCGTTGTCGCTGTGGGTCACCCGGTCGATCGCGCGGCGCTCGCGCCGGTTGTTCGTGGCTCAGTGGACCAACACCGGAAAGCTGAACGCGCACATCGAGGAGACCTACAGCGGCTTCACCGTGGTCACCACTTACGGCCACCGTGCGCTGGCGGAGGAGCAGTTCCGCGAACTCAACGACGACGTCTACCACGCGAGTTTCGGGGCGCAGTTCCTCTCGGGGCTCGTCTCCCCCGCGACCACCTTCGTCGGCAATCTGAGCTATGTGGCGGTGGCGGTGGTCGGCGGCGTGCAGGTGGCCACCGGCCAGATCACGTTGGGCGGCATCCAGGCGTTCATCCAGTACGTCCGCCAGTTCAACCAGCCGCTGACCCAGATCGCCGGCATGTACAACACGCTGCAGTCCGGGATCGCCAGCGCCGAGCGGGTATTCGATCTCCTCGACGCCGAGGAGGAACCCCCGGCGTCGCTGCGGGAGCTGCCCCCGGCCGGCCCGGGCAGCGGCCGCGTCGAGTTTCGCGACGTGTCGTTCGGCTACCGTCCCGGCGCCCCGGTGATCGAAGATCTCTCGCTGATGGTCGAGCCCGGCACCACGGTGGCCATCGTCGGCCCGACCGGCGCGGGCAAGACCACGCTGGTGAACCTGGTGATGCGCTTCTACGACGTCGACGCCGGCACCATCCTGCTCGACGGCGTCGACATCACGTCGGTCAGCCGCGCCTCGCTGCGCTCCCGGATCGGCATGGTGCTGCAGGACACCTGGCTGTTCGCCGGCACGGTGTACGACAACATCGCCTACGGCCGCCCGGGCGCCGACAGGGACGAGGTCATCGAGGCGGCCACCGCGGCCTATGTGGACCGCTTCGTGCATACGCTGCCAGACGGATACGACACCCGCATCGCCGACGGCGGCACGAACATTAGCGCAGGCGAACGTCAGCTCATCACCATCGCCCGTGCCGTGCTGGCCCGGCCGCAGCTGCTGATTCTCGACGAGGCGACCAGCTCCGTGGACACCCGCACCGAGGTGCTGATCCAGCACGCGATGGCGTCGCTGCGCCGCGATCGCACCAGTTTTGTGATCGCGCACCGGCTTTCGACGATCCGCGACGCCGACACCATTCTGGTGATGGAGGCCGGCCGGATCGTCGAACGCGGGACGCACAGCGAACTGGTGGCCCGCCGCGGTGAATACTGGACGATGATCCAGGCCTGAGAGCCGATTACTTTCTCGTTTCATTGCGCTGCGCAACGATTGCGCTTAGCATGTTTCTATCGGGAGCGGCTCGGCGACGTCGTCGAGCAGGGCGGTGAGAAACACGGTGCAGGTGGTGATCTGCGGGGCAGGAATCGCCGGGCTGACTCTGGCCAACCGGCTGGCGAACTCCGGCGCCCACGTGGTGCTCCTGGAGCGCTGCGCCGGGCCGCGATCCCAGGGGTACATGATCGACTTCTTCGGGCTCGGTTACGACGCGGCGGACGCCATGGGGCTGATCCCGGAACTTTCGAGGATCGCCTACGACATCGATCACGCCGACCTGGTGGACGAGCGCGGGCAGGTGCACGCCCGGGCGCGCGCCAAGCAATTCACCAGCGGCCCACTACTCGACGTCATGCGGCCCGATCTCGAACGCGTGCTCCGCGAGTCGCTTCCCAGCGCGGTGGACCTGCGTTTCGGCAGCGCACTCGCCGCGGTGACCGACCTCGGAACGGCCGTGCGGGTCACCCTCGGCGACGGTTCCCGCATCGACGCAGATCTGCTGGTCGGCGCCGACGGCTTGCACTCGACGGTGCGCCGGCTGATGTTCGGACGGGAGTCGGACTTCCTTCGTCACCTCGGGTTTCACACCGCAGCGTGGACGTTCTCCGACCCCGCGATCCACGCCGCGGTTGCGGGGCGCTTCTGCCTCACCGACACCATCGACAGGCAGGTGGGGCTCTATCCGCTCCGGGGTGACGGGGTCGCCGCTTTCGCTGTGCACCGCAGCGCGGACGAGGAGCTCGCCGACGACCCGCGCGCTGCGCTCCGGCGCGTGTACGGCGGCCTGGGATGGCTGGTGCCGGCCGCGCTCGACCGCTGCCCACCTGACCCGTACTACGACCAGGTCGCCCAGATCGTGATGCCCCGCTGGAGTGTTGGTCGCGTGGCGCTTCTCGGTGATGCGTGCTGCGCGGTGTCTCTGCTCGCCGGTCAGGGCGCATCGTTGGCGGTGGCCGGCGCCTGCGTCCTGGCGGATCAGCTCGTCAAGGCGACGCCGATCGAGCAGGCGTTCGCGCGCTACGAGACCCTGTGGCGACCCGTGGCCGAGGGTAAACAAAAGGCCGGCCGCTCGGCGGCGCGGTGGGTGCTGCCCTCCACGGTGGGGCAGCTGTGGCTCCGTCGCGCGATGCTGCGGGCCACCCGGTTCCCGCTCGTCGATGCGGTGGTGGCGAGGGTGATGGTCGGCAGACCCGGCAGCATGATCGACGCGCTGAACGCCGCGGATTCCCGGCGGAATCCGGTGGCCGGGACCCGACTGGGCGCACGGATCATGAAGGTCGTGTTTCGTGCGCCGACGTGGTTGTACGACAACGGTTTCGGCTGGGCGCTCGGGCAGCGCTTCCTGTGCCTGACCCATCGTGGCCGCACCTCGCGACGGCGCTACCGCACCGTGCTCGAGGTCATCGGTAGGGACCCCGCAGCCGATGAGTACCTGGTGATCGCCGGGTTCGGCCGCACGGCGGACTGGTATCGCAACATCGAGGCCAACCCCGAAGCCGGCGTGACCGTCGGCCGTCATCACTTTGCGGCCCGGCACCGGGTGTTGACCGAATCCGAGGCGGAGTCCGCGGTGGCCGCCTATGAGCGCGCCCATCGCGCGATCACCCCCGTCATTCGCCGGGTGCTGAGCCGGCTACTGGGATGGCGCTACGACGGCAGCGAAGCCGCCCGCCGGCGACTGGCCGCCGAACTGCCCGTTGTCGCCCTCCGGCCGCTCACGGGCGGCCGGCGGGAGGACGCGACGTGACGTGACCCCGGCGATACGTGCGCCGCGCAAGAATCACCTACTGGAACACCGGCATTCGATACGCCTGCGAAAAGCGGTGACTCGCCGCGTGGGTTCCACCAGAATCCATGCCATGACGACCCCGCCGGGCCCCTCCACTCCTCGCCGGACCTCGTTGTCGAGACAAGTGAATGCTGTCTTGCGCGCGTCGCGCGCCCTGGTGGGCGTCGCCGCTGAATCGCTGGCAGAAGTCGACGATGTGGTGACCGTGCCCCAGTTCCGGGTCCTCGTGTTGCTGCACACCCGCGGTCCCTTGAATATGACGTCGGTGGCAGCCGAACTGGGAGTCAACCCGTCCAATGCCAGCCGGACCTGTGACCGATTGATCAAGGCGCAGTTGCTGGACCGCCGTGAGTCCGAGGTCGATCGTCGTCACGTCACCTTGACGATCAGACCTGCGGGCCGGCGCCTGGTCGACACGGTGACCGAACACCGGCGAGCGGCCATCGAACGCGTCTTGCGGAGCATGAAGGCCGGCGAGCGCCAGATGGTCGCGACGGCGCTGGAGTTGTTCGCCGTCGCCGCCGGGGAGCCCGACACCACTGTCGGTGTGCTCTGGCCGCCGGACGCCGACTGACCCCGCTGTGCCCCGACGTCAAGCACTCTGCTCATTCGTATTCACCTGACGTCCGATGGCTGCTCGGGCACCATGACGCCATGACCCGGACCGTCCACACGTTCTGTCGGTACTGCCTGGCGGCCTGCGGTGTCACCGTCACCGTCGACGGCAACCGGGTGACCAAGATCGCGCCCGACAAGCAGAACCCGCACACCTGGCGCGACTTCTGCGCCAAGGGCCGCACGGCGGCCGCGCTGGTCGAGCACCCGCGGCGCATCGTCGCTCCGATGCGCCGGGTCGGCGACACCTACGTGGAGGCGACCTGGGAGGAGGCCATCGACGACATCGCGTCCCGGATGAGCGCGGTCATCGACGCGGACTGTCCCGACGCCGTCGGCGCCTACTACGGGAACCCGGCCGGCTTCTCGTCGTCGAACATCGTCTTCATGAACGGCTGGCTCGACGCGCTCGGCACGGGCAGCCGCTACGGGGTCGGGTCCATCGACCAGAACGCGATGCACGTGGTGGCCCAGGCCATGTACGGCTCGATGCTGATGGCCCCGGTCTCCGACGTCGACAACTGCGACTACTTCCTGCTGGTGGGCACCAATCCTGCTGTCAGCGCGTGGAATTGGCTCGAGACGGTGCCCGGCGGCTGGCGGCGCACCCTGGACCGGCAGGCACAGGGCGCCACGATCGTCGTCGTCGACCCGCTGCGGACCGAGTCGGCGGCCAAGGCCGACCTGCATCTGGCGGTGCGGGCTGCCCAGGATTGGGCCCTGTTGCTCGGAATCGTCAAGGTCGTCTTCGACGAAGGTCTCGAGCATCGGGGCGACTGCGCCGAACTCGCCACCGGCATCGAGGACCTGCGTGCGCTGGCCGCCGAGGCCGACCTCGACGACCTGGCTGCGCGGTGCGGGCTGCCGCGGGGGCAGATCGAATCGGTGGCACGGGATTTCGCGACGGCCCGCGCCGCGATGGTGGTGACCCGCACCGGGGTGTCGATGCATGTGACCGGCACCGTCGGCGAGTGGCTGGGGCACGCGCTCAACGTCATCACCGGGCGCATGGACCGGCCCGGAGGCCGTCGCTTCGAGCCCGGCTACGTCGACACGATCCGGATGTCCGGCATGGTCGGCGCCAGTACGCACCGCAACCGGCTGTCGGGCCGGCCGATGGTCGCCGGCGCGCACGCGCTGTCCGAACTACCTGCCGAGATCACCACACCGGGCCGAGGTCAGATCCGGGCGCTGGTGATCAACTGCGGCAACCCGGTGGTGTCGGGTCCGGACGGCGCCGCACTCGACCGGGCGCTGGCCGGGCTGGATCTGCTGGTGGCCATCGACTTCGTGCAGCGGGAGAGCCACCGGCACGCGCACTGGCTGCTGCCTGCCGTGCACTGGCTGGAGCGCGACGATCTGCTGGCGTTCACCAGCAGCATGCACGACGAGTCCTACGTGCACTACGGCGCGCAGGCGGTCGACCCGCCGCCGGGTGCGCGGCAGGAGTGGCGCATCTTCGTCGATCTCGCGATCGCGATGCGCCGGCCGCTGTTCCGCGCCAGGGGGCTGAACACCTTCATCCGGGCGACCCGGGAGGCCGCCCGCCTCACCGGCCGTCGGGGACTGGAGTTCGGCCCGCACTGGATCGATCGGGTGACGCTGGCGACGGGACGAAAGGTGAACGGCCGCAGGCTCCGATGGCGTGACGTCCGCGCGCACCCACACGGTTGGGTCCTCGGTCCGCGCGAGTTCGGACATTTCCGGGACGCGTTGCGCACCCCGGATCACCGGGTGCGCGTCGCACCGCCGGAGTTCGTGGCCCGCGCCCGCGACCTGCTCGCGGCACCGCCGCCGGAACCGCCGGCGCAGTTCCCGTTCACGCTGGCCAACCGACGCCGCAGGCACTCGATGAATTCCTGGCTCAACGAGTTACCGGGGCTGCACCCCTCGGGCAAGGGCACCGACGTGGTGATCCATCCGGACGACGCGCGCCGCCTCGGCATCGCCGACGGCGACCGGGTCCGGGTCAGGTCGCGGATCGGCGGCGTCGACCTCACCGCCTCGATCGACGACGAGCCCCGGCCCGGCGTGGTGATCATCGACCACGGTTGGGGCTCCAGGGTTTTCGATCCGCGCGGCGGCACGCCCGCCGAGTCCTTCGGCGTCAACCGCAATCTTCTGGTCGACGCCGAACCGGTGGATCCGTTGTCGCAGACCCCGGCGTTGAACTCGACGTTCGTGGCCGTCGAGAAGGTGGATCAGAGCTGAGGACCGGCCGAGCGCAGGTCGTCCACCTCGCGCATCGCGTCGCGCAACTTGCCGAGCCATTCGTCGGCGTGTTCGCCGACCAGGCGCACCGACCAGGCCAGCGCATCCGAGCGTGACCGGGCCACCCCGGCGTCGACGAGCGTGTCGAGCACCTGACGTTCGGGCTGCCGGAGCCGCGTCATCACCGGTACAGCGATGTGGGTGAACAGGATTCGTTCCTCACCGGCGATGACGCCCCAGGCCACCTTGCGGCCGTAGCGGGCCTCGGCCTCGTCGGCGATGCGCATGCGCTCACCGCGGGTCTGCTCGCGGAACCGGGCCGCGCGCCCCGAGGCGCGGGCCTCGCTGTCGGGCTGGTCGCCCTCGGGTTCGGGGAGATGACCGACGACGGTGATCTCCTCGCGGTCGACGATGACCTCGGGGTCACCGGTGAACCACTCGTCGGGCAGGCGGCCGGCGAACCATTCGGCGGCGTCTCCGGCATCGGGTTGGTCGGCTTGCTGCCAGCCGCCGGAGCGGCCCGACCTACGGCCATGGGGTTGATGTCTCATGATTACATGATTACACCGTTGCAGCCTCGCAATGTGGCCGTTCACCGACGGCGAACGGCTTAGGGTGAGGCCACCAGAACACGGAGGTGGCGACGGTGACAACACCCGGACAAGGCAGCTGGCAGCCCGACCCCGAGGGGCGCTTCGACTACCGGTGGTTCGACGGCCAGCGGTGGACGGATCAGGTGTCGAAGGGCGGTCAGGTGATGTCGGCGCCGCTGGGCCAGGGTCCAGGCCCGCAGGCCGGCCCCGCCCCGGCGCAGCCGCAGGCGCAGGTCCAGACCCAGGGCCCGTCGGCGCCGGGCGGTGCCGACGGGTTCGCGGGCATCACCGGCGATCTCGTCGACGGCCGGTTCAGCGAGAAGGAAGCCAAGGCGATCGCCAACCAGAACGCCAAGCTGCTCCGCGTCCGACTGGGCGAGCCGTTCATGGCCCGGCAGGGCTCGATGGTCGCCTATCAGGGCAACGTCGACTTCGCGTTCGAGGGCGGCGGCGCCTCGAAGTTCATCAAGAAGGCGTTGACCGGCGAGGGCCTACCGCTGATGCGGTGTGCCGGGCAGGGCGACGTCTTCCTCGCCGAGCGCGCCTACGACGTCCACCTGCTCAACCTGACGAACTCCGGACTGTCGATCAGCGGCAAGAACGTGCTGGCCTTCTCGTCGAGCCTGGACTGGAACATCGAACGCGTGAAGGGCGGCAGCATGGCCACCGGCGGGCTGTTCAACACCACGCTGCGGGGTACCGGCTGGGTGGCACTGACCACCGACGGGCCGCCGGTGGTGCTCAACGCCGCCGAGGCACCCACCTTCGCCGACACCAACGCGGTGGTGGCGTGGTCGGCCAACCTGCAGACGCAGCTCAAGACGAGCTTCAAGGCAGGTGCGCTGATCGGACGCGGATCGGGTGAGGCCGTGCAGGTGTCCTTCTACGGCAACGGATTCGTGATCGTGCAGCCGTCCGAGGGCGTGCAGATTTCGACGGCGCAGTAGCTCACAGCTCCAGCTGTACCGTCACCGGGCCGTCGTTGACGAGCTCGACGGCCATGTCGGCACCGAACGCGCCGGTCTGCACGTGCGCACCGAGCGCGCGCAGCGCGTCGGCGAACGCGTCGACCAGCGGTTCGGCGACCGGGCCGGGCGCCGCGGCGTTCCATGTCGGCCGCCGCCCCTTGGTGGTGTTGCCGTACAGCGTGAACTGGCTGACCACCAGGACCGGCGCACCGATGTCGCTCGCCGACTTCTCACCGTCGAGAATGCGCAGCTGCCAGAGCTTTTCGGCCAGGCGCCGGGCCTTGGCCGGATCGTCGTCGTGGGTGACGCCGACCAGCGCGAGCAGACCCTGGGTGGTGGGCCGGATCTCGCCGACCACCTCGCCGGCCACCGTCACGCGCGCGGATGTCACCCGCTGCACGAGCACGCGCATCTACAGGGATCCGAGGATCTGCTTCATCGTCGCGATCTCCCGCTGCTGGGCGTCGATGATGTCGCGGGCCAGCTTCTTGGCGTCCTCGGCCTTGCCCGTGTCGAGCTCGGTCTGCGCCATCCGCACCGCACCCTCGTGGTGGGCGATCATGCCGGTGAGGAACTGCTTCGCCGCGTCGACGCCCTGGGCCTGACGGAGCTGATCGAGCTGCTGGTCGCTCATCATTCCCATGGCCATGTCGCTCATGTCGTGGCCCTCGTGGTTCATCGCCGGGGCGCCCCATCCGGTGAGCCACTGCTGCATCGTAGCGATCTCCGGGCCCTGAGCGGCCTTGATCTGATTGGCCAGATCGACCACGCGCTGGTCGATCCCCTGCTTCGCCAGGATGATGTCGCTCATCTCGATGGCCTGCTGATGATGCGGAACCATGCCGGCGGCGAACGACACATCGGCGTCGTTGTGGTCGGCCGCGGGGTCGGCCTGCTGCGACATCGACCCGTGGTCGTGGGTGGCCGACGCTCCCGCGTCCTCGGCGCTGCCGCTGTCGGTACATCCCGTCAACAGCAGGACCAGGGCGGCTCCCCCGGCCGCCGCCGCGGCCCGCAGACTGCGTGTGGACATCATCGTCGCGCTCCCTTCGAACCTCTCGTTGAATACCCTAGGGGGGTATGGTACACATGACGGGGCGGGCGCTTCGCACGGCCCGAGGAAAGGACTCCCCATGAGTACCACCCCTACCACGACGGTGATCAGCGTCTCCGGGATGACCTGCGGCGGGTGCGCCAACGCGGTGCGCGCCGAACTGAGCCACCTCGCCGGCGTCACCGACGTCGGCATCGACCTCTCCGCCGGCACGGTCACGATCGCCAGCGACACCCCCGTCGACGCGGCCGACATCCGGGCCGCGATCGAAGAGGCCGGCTACGAGTTGGCGAGCTGACCGCGATGTCGGCCGCGATGAGAATCGGCGCCTTCACCGTGCTGCTCGCGGCGGTGTTCGCCGTCTCGCTGTGGGTCGGACACACCGTGGGCCCGGACTGGACGCATCCGGCCGAGGTGTCCCACCAGCACGACGGGAGCCGGCCATGACGTCGGTCGAACTGGCGATCGACGGAATGACGTGCGCGTCGTGCGCGACCCGGGTGGAGAAAAAGCTCAACAAGCTCGACGGCGTCACGGCCACGGTGAACTTCGCGACCGAGAAGGCCAGGGTCGAGTACGGCGGGGACGTGACCCCCGACGAGCTGGTCGCGGCGGTGGAGGCCGCGGGGTATCACGCGTCGCTGCCGCAGCAGACTCCCCCGGCGGAGACGCCCGACGACGACCCCGCCGCGGCGCTGCGCCGGCGGCTGCTGATCTGCGTGGCGTTGACGGTGCCGGTGGTCGCGATGGCGATGGTGCCTGCTCTGCAATTCACGTACTGGCAGTGGCTGTCGCTGACGCTCGCCGCACCGGTGGTCGTCTGGGGTGCCTGGCCGTTCCACGTCGCCACGTGGACCAACCTGAAGCACGGCGCCGCGACGATGGACACCCTGATCTCGGTGGGCACGCTCGCCGCCTTCGGCTGGTCTCTCTATGCGCTGTTCTGGGGCAGCGCAGGCATGCCGGGGATGACACACCCGTTCGAGCTGACCATCGCCCGCACCGACGGTAGCGGCAACATCTACCTGGAGGCCGCGGCCGGGGTCACGACGTTCCTGCTGGCCGGCCGCTACGCCGAGGCGCGGGCCAAGCGGCAGTCCGGCGCGGCCCTGCGCGCCCTGCTCGACATGGGCGCCAAGGAGGTGTCGGTCCGCAGGAACGGTGCGGAACACCGCATCCCGGTCGACCAGCTGGCGGTCGGTGACGAGTTCGTGGTGCGCCCCGGCGAGAAGATCGCCGCCGACGGCGTGGTGATCGAGGGGCGTTCGGCCGTGGACGCCTCGATGCTGACCGGCGAGTCGGTGCCCGCGGAGGTGGCGCCCGGCGACGACGTGGTCGGCGCGACCGTCAACGCCGACGGGATCCTCGTGGTGCGCGCCCGGCGGGTGGGCGCGGACACCCAGCTGGCGCAGATGGCCCGGATGGTCGAGGACGCGCAGAACGGCAAGGCACAGGCGCAGCGCCTGGCCGACCGGATCTCCGGAGTGTTCGTCCCGATCGTGATCGCGTTGTCCGTGGCGACACTGGGCTTCTGGATCGGAGCCGGGGCGCCCGCGGCTGCTGCGTTCACCGCGGCGGTCGCGGTGCTGATCATCGCCTGCCCGTGCGCGCTGGGGCTGGCCACACCGACCGCGCTGATGGTCGGAACCGGCCGCGGCGCACAACTGGGCATCCTCATCAAGGGTCCGGAGGTGCTGGAGTCGACCCGGCGTGTCGACACCGTCATCGTCGACAAGACGGGGACGGTGACCACGGGCACGATGACGGTGGACGACGTCATCGCCGCCGAGGGCGAGCAGCCCGACGAGGTGCTGCGGATCGCCGGTGCGGTGGAGAGCGCGTCGGAGCACCCCATCGCGCGGGCGATCACCGCCGGGGCGCGCGACAAGCTCGGTGACCTTCCGGCGGTGACGGCGTTCGAGAACCTGCGGGGCCTCGGCGTGCAGGGCACCGTCGACGGGCGGGCCGTGCTGCTGGGCCGGGTTCGGCTGCTCGGCGAGCGCGGCTACGACATCCCGGCGGTGGTCACTCAGGCCGCCCGGGCCGCCGAATCCGATGGCCGCACTGCGGTGGTGGTGGGCTGGGACGGCCGGGCCCGCGGCGTTCTGACGGTCGCCGACTCGGTGAAACCGACGTCGGCGGAGGCGATTTCGCTGCTGAAGGCACTCGGTCTGGAGCCGATCATGGTGACCGGGGACAACGAGGCCGTTGCCCGCGCGGTCGCCGGACAGGTGGGGATCGGGCGAGTCGTCGCCGGCGTGCTGCCGCAGGACAAGGTCGACACGGTGGTCCGCCTGCAGCGGGAGGGCAAGGTCGTCGCGATGGTGGGCGACGGTGTCAACGATGCGGCGGCGCTGGCGCAGGCCGACCTCGGTCTTGCGATGGGCAGCGGCACCGATGTCGCGATCGAGGCGAGCGATCTCACACTGGTGCGCGATGACCTGCGTGCCGTGCCGGACGCGATCCGGTTGTCGCGCAGGACATTGGCGACGATCAGGGGAAACCTGTTCTGGGCGTTCGCCTACAACGTCGCCGCGCTGCCGCTGGCCGCCGCAGGGCTGCTCAACCCGATGATCGCCGGGGCCGCCATGGCGTTCAGTTCGGTGTTCGTGGTGACCAACAGCCTGCGGCTGCGCGGGTTCACACCGGCCCGCTGACAGGGGCGACGGGCGAAAACCGACCCAACGGCAGACTCAGCCCACACCGAGCGACTGTGTCGTCGGATGCGTAGCCCCGCTCATCGAACACCGACAAAGTCGCTCGATGTGGGCACGTGAGGCATATGCCACATCCGAGCGGCAGGGACTCACTCCCCGTCGCCCTCAGCGTGCCGAGCCCGGAACAACTTGACGTCGGCCTTGAAGCCCTTGAGGTGCCGCGCGCCGGCGAACGACCAGCTGAAGCGGTCGTCGTCACCGATCGCCTCCCGCGCCGACTCGGATACCAGCACCGACCCGGGGCGGGCGGCGCCGGTCACGCGTGCGGCGAGGTTGACCGGGCTGCCGAACCAATCGCCCTCCCGGCTCACCGCCATGCCCGTGGCCACACCCACCCGCAGCCGCGGGAAGTCGCCGTCGTCATCGGTCGCATCGACCAGGCGCAGCACCGCCTCCAGCAGCGGCACCGGCTCGGGACTGACCAGCATCACCTCGTCGCCGATGGTCTTGATGAAACGCACCGGCGCCACCGCGACCTCCCGCGTCATGTCCGCCAACCGCTGCGCGAGCCGCTCCAGGTCCTCGGGGGGCAGGGCCTCACCGAGCCGCGTGAAGCCGACCAGGTCGGCGAACGCGATCGTCACCAAGCGCGCGCCGGGCAGGTGCTGCCCCTCCGCCCGTTCGGTCGCGTTCACCGCCTCCGTCTCGATCGCATGCCGCAACTGCAGCAGCAGCACGTCCTGGATCAGCGGCCCGAGCAGCGGCGCCAGCCCCGCGACCAGCGACTCCGACGCCGTGGCGATCTCCAATTCCGTTGCCGCCGGGTGGATCACGGCCGCCAACGCCGCGTAGCGCATCGCCTCCGCGGCACGCGACAGACCGTCACCGAGCAGCCGGGTGATCTGCACCAGCTCGTCGGGATCGATACCCGCCGCGAGGAAGTCGCGGGTGAACTTGGCCGCCTCGGCGTCGGCGCGCAGCAACACCGCCGCGTCGGGATCCTCGATACGCGGCAGCCCCATCGCCCGCTGGATCCGCTCGAACAGCTCCAGCTCGACGCCGTGCTTGTCCGCCGCCTCCCGTGCCGACACGTACACGCCGTCGTCGCCGATCACCCTGCGCGATGCGAGCAGCATCGGCGCGGTACTCGCCTTGATCTGCTCGACCGTCACCCCGCGCTCCAGCAGCCACGGGATCAGTTCGGCCCGCTCGGCGCGCGCACTGCCCTCGAGCCCGTCGAGCAGCCCGGTTGCCTCCACATCGACGTCGTCGGCCACGCGCTCAACCTACCGTGCGCTCCACAGGAGCCGTGCGCTACACAGAGGCGGTGACGTCACCGACCGTGCGCAGCTTCCCGCCCCTGGCGGCAGCCGGGGCCCGGGCCCTGATCCTCGGCAACATGCCCGGGGTCGTCTCGCTGCAGGCCGGCCAGTACTACGCCCATCCGCGCAATGCCTTCTGGCGGATCACCGCGGAGCTCTTCGGGTTCGACGCCGCGGCGCCCTACGACGACCGGGTGTGCCGGCTCACCGCGGCGGGGGTGGCGGTCTGGGACGTCCTGCAATCCTGCCGGCGCATCGGCAGCCTCGACGCATCCGTGGAGCCGGACAGCATGGTGCCCAACGACTTCGCGTCGTTCTTCGCCACCCACCCCGACATCACGATGGTCTGCTTCAACGGCGCCGCCGCGGAGAAGAACTTCACCCGCCTCGTCCGCGTCGACCACCCGGTGCGCTCTCTGCGCCTCCCGTCGACCAGTCCCGCGCACACGCTGTCCTACGAGGCGAAGCTCGCGGCCTGGCGCCAGATCAGCGGGTGAGTGCGCCGTGAGCGGCGGCGTATTCGCCGGGCGTGCAGCCCAGCAGCGCGCGGAAGTCGTTGCCGAAATGCGCCTGGTCGTACCAGCCCAGCCGGACGGCGAGATCGGCGAAGTCGACGTCGGCGCGGGTCTCGATCTCCAGGGCCGCATTCTGCAACCGGTACCGGCACAGCACCCACTTCACGGGCACGCCGACGTAGCGCCGGAACACCCGCTGTGTCGTCCGCACACCCCACGGCGAGAGCGCCATCACCTGCTCGACACGATGGATGCCGGTGTCGTCGCGGATCCGGTCCAGCAGCGCCGTCAACGGCACGAACATCGGATCCGGTTCGGGCGCATCACCGATCAGGTCGTCGAGGCGGTCCGCGGCGGCCGCCACGTCGTCGGGCACATGCACCCGGCGGCCGAACAGGTCGTCGCCGACCGGACCGACACGACCGGTGTGGTCCGACGCGTCCCCGCCGAACCTGGCGGTGAATCCGCCGGGACGGAACCGCGCCCCGACCACCGCGCCCTGCTCGCGCAGCGTGGTGCGGAACACGCGCGTGACGACACCGTGCAGCAACGTCGCCGGTAACGAAAACCCATGTCGCACATCGTCAGAACCCCACTCGTGCGTCAGGTGGATGGCGGGGAAGGTGATCACCGTGTTCTCGAACGGTGGCCGGCCGCGGAGATCCCACGTGACCGACCAGAAGTGCTCGACGAACCGCGCGGTGTCCGCACCGGGCGTCCAGCGCTGCAGGTCGAAGACCGATGAACTCGCGGGCCGGCCGACCACGCCGCGCGTCGGCGGCGCGGCTGTCGCCTTTTTCCAAGCCCCCACGGCATCGAGGCTACGAAACTCGACATCATGTCTCCACAGAGGTCTGCCCACCACATTCCCGACGGATACACCAGCCTGACCCCGTTCCTCTGCGTCGACGGCGCGGCCGGGGCCATCGACTTCTACCGCGCGGTGTTCGGCGCCACGCTGATGGAGACGATGGACGGTCCCGATGGCACCGTCGCCCATGCCGAACTCGACTTCGGCACCGGCCGTCTGCAACTCGGCGATCCCGCCGACGCCTACAAGATCGCCCCACCCGACCCTTCCGCCGACGTCGCGACGTTCTCGATCGCGTTCTACTGCGACGATGTCGACGGCGTCGTCGAGCGAGCGCGTCAGTCGGGCGCGACGATCCGGGAGGAACCGCAGGACTTCGCCACCGGCGACAGGTTCGCCTCGCTGCGTGACCCGTTCGGCGTCCGCTGGACCGTGATGACCCGCATCGAGGACGTCTCCGCCGAGGAGAGGGATCGGCGACTGGGCGAGTGGGCGGAACAGAACGTCCACTAGCGTGGCGGGATGTCCTGCGTCTTCTGCGCCATCGTCGCCGGGGAGGCCCCCGCCATCAGGATTCACGAGGACGACGACTACCTCGCGATCCTCGACATACGGCCCTTCACCCGCGGCCACACCCTGGTGATCCCCAAACGGCACACCGTCGACCTGACCGACACCCCACCCGAGACGGTCGCCGCGATGACCGTGCTCGGTCAGCGCATCGCCAGGGCGGCGCGGGCCTCGGGTCTGCACGCCGACGGCAACAACATCGCGATCAACGACGGCAAGGCCGCCTTCCAGACCGTGTTCCACATCCATCTGCACGTGGTGCCGCGCCGCGACGGCGACAAGTTGTCCTTCGCCAAGGGCATGCTGGTGCGCCGCGACGCGGACCGCGAGGAGACCGGACGGCTGCTGCGCGAGGCACTGGCGCAGATCGACACCGCCGAGTTGGATTGACCAGATGAACATCGCTCTGTGGATCGAGCAGAACATCGGCACCCGGCTGCTGATGGTGCACGACGGCATCTACAAACGGACCAACGGCCGGATCGGTCACCGCATCCCGCTGCCCGGCGTCCCGCCGAGCCTGCTGCTGCACACCGTCGGCGCCAAGACCGGCATTCAGCGCACGAACACGCTGTCCTACTTCCCCGACGGCGGCCACTACTACGTCGTCGCCTCCAAGGGCGGCGATCCGAGGGCGCCGGGCTGGTATCACAACCTCAAGGCCCACCCCGACGTCGAGATCAACCTCGGACCCCGCAGACTGCCCGTCACGGCGACGCCGGTACTCGCCGACGATCCCGACTATCCCCGGCTGTGGGAACTGGTCAACCGGGACAACAGCAACCGCTACAACGGCTACCAGAGCCGGACCAGCCGCAAGATCCCGCTGGTGCGGCTGACGCCGAAGAACTAGAACAGCTCTTTGGCCAGCAATTCCAGGGTGGCCTCGCGCGCCGGTGAGGCCGCAGGGTCGACGCCGCGGTGCGCCGAGGCCACCGGATGGATCATCACCTCGTCGACGTCGAACGTCTCGGCCAGGGCGCGCACCTGCGCGGCGGCATCGGCGGGGCTTCCCACCACGGCCTGGCGCAGGCCGGCATCGATGACCGAATCGGCACGGGGGCCCAACTGCTGCGCCTCGGCGTCCTCGACCAGATCGACGGCGGTCAGCGGCGCCCCGGTCCGCAGCCGGGCCATCATCTGCAGGTTCGGCAGCACCAAACGCATTGCCTCATCGTGGGTTTCGGCGACCACGGCGTTGACGGTCAGGAAGGTGACCGGCTCGGGGGTGAGTTCGCTGGGCCGGAACTCGTCGCGGTAGGTCTGCAACGCCTCCGCGGTGCCCTGCCCCGAGAAGTGGTGAGCGAACACGTACGGCAGCCCCTTGGCCGCAGCCAGGTGCGCCGAGTACATCGACGAACCGAGCAGCCACAGCCTCGGCTCGGACGCGGCCGCCGGCGTGGCCTTGAGGATGTAGTTGTCCCGCATCAGGTCGCGCGGCAACGCCACCCGCACGCCGCGGGCGCTCATCAGCGCGACGACGTCGTCGAGGTAGTCGGGGAAGGCCTCGATGTCCCGGTCGTCGCGCCCGGCGGCACCGCGCAGCGCCATCGACGTCACCGGGTCCGAGCCGGGCGCGCGGCCGATGCCCAGGTCGATGCGGCCCGGGTGAGCCGCCTCCAGCAGCGCGAACTGCTCGGCGACGGCCAGGGGCGCATGGTTGGGCAGCATCACCCCGCCGGAACCGAGGCGCACCGCGGAGGTGTGCGCGGCGAGGTGGGCCAGCAGCACCGGCGGGCTGGTCGCCGCCACCGACGGCATGTTGTGGTGCTCGGCCACCCAGTAGCGGGTGTAGCCGAGTCGGTCGGCGGTCTGGGCCAGGCGGGTGGTCGCGGCCAGCGCATCGGAGGTGGTCTGGTCGGAGCGCACGGGCACGAGGTCGAGGACGGAAAGGCGCATTGACGGTTCAACGCATCGGGGCGCCGTGACGTTCCCGGGCGTGCGATCAGCGCCCCGCCATCGCGCGGGCCCGGGTGAAGACGTCATCCATCATCGCCGGGGTCAACCGGCCGGTGAAGGTGTTCTGCTGGCTGGGGTGGAAGCAGCCCAGCAGGGTCAGCTCCCCGTCCGGGGTGGACAGCGACGCCGTCGCGCCGTGCCCGAACTTCGGCGCCGGCGTGCCCACCGCACCACCGGCCCGGCGGATCAGCGACAGCGCCACCTGCCACGCGAAACCGCCGAGCGCGACGATCACGCGCACGTGCGCGCCGACCAACCGCCACTCCGCATCCAGCCACGGCGAACAGGTGCTGCGCTCGGCCGGCGTCGGCGCGTTACCGGGCGGCGCGCAGCGGACCGCCGCAGCCACTCGAATGTCGTTGAGCATCAACCCGTCTGCGCTGTCCGTACACGTCGGCTGGTTGGCCAGTCCGGTGCGGTGCAGCGACCCGAACAGGAAGTCGCCCGACCGGTCGCCGGTGAACACCCGCCCGGTGCGGTTGGCGCCGTTGGCCGCGGGCGCGAGTCCGACGACCAGGATCCGCGGCCGCTCGTCGCCGAAGCCCGGGGCGGGGCGGCCCCAGTACGGCTGATCGGCGAAGGACTTGCGCTTGACGGTCGCCACCTCTTCCCGCCAGGTCACGAGCCGGGGACAGGCCCGGCACACCGAGATCTCGGCGTCGAGTTGGCCGACGGTGGTGACGGCCTGCGCCAGCGCGGCCACCTCGGCGGGCGTGCCGGCGGCGACGGTGCGCGCGGTCGCGGGATCCCCCGGCCACCCGGAGCCTGGTCGCACCGGGGAGTCGAACAGGGCGCCGGTGCGCGGATGCGGCAGCCTCACCGGTCGACCTGTTCGTTACCAGATAGCACGGTTCATCGTTACCACGAAACACCGTTCGCCTCACCCGAGCGCCGCCGCTCGTCCCCCACCATGGATCGCCTGAGAGTCATTGGCCACGGGGTGAGGTGGGGAGAAGTCCATGCGACGAGCGAGCGCCGCAGTGCTGGGGATCTGCGTGCTGGTGACCGGCTGCGGCGCCACGCTCAGCAACGCCGAGTCGCCGACACCCACGAGAACGATGATCCCGCGTCCGCTGATGGAGCGCGAACTCGCCGGTCTGCTGCTGAGTCCCGAGCAGATCTCGGCGACGATGGGCGCGCCGATGGCCGTCACCGAGGCGCAGTCGGCGATGTCGGACAACAGCGCGATCATGGCGCCGCCGGAGTGCCTCGCCATCGACGGCGCCGCCGAGGCCCAGGTCTATGCGAACAGCGGATTCGGCGCCGAGCGTGATCAGAGCTTCAACGACGGTGACGCGTTCAAGCACTACTCCAAGCAGGCCGTCGTGATGTTCCCCTATCTGGAGAAGGCGGCCGAGTTCTTCGACGCGTCGGCCCAGCAGTGGCCGGCCTGCCACGAGTACACCCACACCCAGAGCCAGTCGCAGTGGACCGTCGGCGAGATCCGCAACGCCGACCGCGTGCTGAGCACTGTTGCGATGCAGCGCGACGCCGCCGCCCCGGGATGGGGGTGCGGGCGTGCGCTGATGCAGCGCAACAACATCGTCATCGACGTCAACACCTGCAGCGCGAACCCGGCCGACACCGCGGTCACGATCGCCGACCAGATCGCCGCGAACGTCGCGGCGACGTGGTAGCCGCCCCTGCTCTTGCTACCGTGCGCCCATGAATCGGCGCGGCCCGCTGCTGCTGGTCTTCTTCGCCGCACTGATGGCGGGCGCGGGGAACGGCATCTCGATCGTCGCGTTCCCGTGGCTGGTGCTGCAGCGCACCGGATCCGCGCTGGACGCGTCGATCGTCGCGATGGCAGGCACCCTGCCGCTGCTCGCCGCGACGCTGATCGCCGGCGCCGCAGTCGACTTCCTCGGGCGGCGACGGGTGTCGATGATCTCCGACGCGCTGTCCGCACTGTCGGTGGCCACCGTCCCGGTACTGGCGCTGCTGTTCGGTGCGCAGGCCGTCAACGTGGCGGTGCTCGCCGGATTGGCCGCGCTCGGAGCGCTTTTCGACCCGGCGGGCATGACGGCACGGGAGACGATGCTGCCCGAGGCCGCCGCCCGCGCCGGCTGGACGCTCGACCACGCCAACAGCGTCTACGAGGCGGTGTTCAACCTGGCCTACATCGTGGGCCCGGGCATCGGCGGCCTGCTCATCGCGACGCTGGGCGGGATCAACACGATGTGGGTCACCGCCGCGGCGTTCGTGCTCTCGATCGGGGCGATCGCGGTGCTGCGCCTCGAAGGAGCGGGCCGCCCCGACCCCTCGGCCATGAGCGACGGGGTGTGGGCCGGGATCGTCGAGGGGTTGCGTTTCGTGTGGCGCAACAAGGTGCTGCGCACCCTGGCGTTCGTCGACCTCGCCGCGACCGGGCTCTACGTGCCGATGGAGAGCGTGCTGTTCCCGAAGTACTTCACCGACCGCGACGAACCCGCCCAGCTGGGCTGGGTGCTGATGGCGCTGAGCGTCGGCGGACTGGTCGGCGCGCTGGGCTACGCGGTGATGTCGAAGTACGTGCGCCGGCGGACGGTGATGCTGACCGCGGTGCTGACGCTGGGCGTGGCGATGACGGTGATCGCGTTCCTGCCGCCGCTGCCGGTGATCCTCGTGCTGTGCGCGGTGGTGGGATTCGTGTACGGCCCGATCGCGCCGATCTACAACTACGTCATGCAGACCCGGGCGCCGCAGCACCTGCGCGGCCGGGTCGTCGGGGTGATGGGGTCGCTGGCGTACGCGGCCGGTCCGCTGGGGCTGATCCTGGCCGGGCCGCTGGCCGACGCGGCGGGATTGCACGCGACGTTCCTCGCGCTCTCCCTGCCGATGCTGGCGCTCGGGATCGCGGCGGTGTTCCTGCCGGCGCTGCGGGAGTTGGACAGGCCGGCGACGATCTAGCGGCGAGGGACGACCTGACCGGCGCGCTCAGGCGGCCCGGCGGGCCGAGGCGAACAGATTGATTCCGGTGGCCTCGCAACGAATGTCGACGAGCGCGTCGCCGAACGCCGATTGCGCGAACAGACGCGCGAGGTCGTCGGGTGACCGGTGCATCAGCCTCCAGTCCAGGAGGTGGTCCATGAACGCCCTGTCCGGATTGCCGACGTCGAAGTTCCCCACGACGGCAGTGCCACCGGGGCGCAGCACGCCGTGAATCCAATCGAGCAGCCGCACGACGAGGCCGTCGACCAGGTAGTCGATGAGACCGATCGAATACACGAGGTCTTGATCGGCCACCGCGAGACGGTCACGCCCGAGGGCCAGCTTCACGACGTTGGCTTGGACGAACGACATCTGTTCGGTCACCTCGAGGCTCTCGGCCAAGCCCCTGGCGTAGCGCAACGCCTGGTCGTCGATGTCCAGACAGGTGGCGGTCAGAGCCGGGTGGTCCGGTTCGGCGAAGACATCGAAGATCTCCCGGGCCGGCCCGCAGGCGAGGCTCGCGATCGCAATCGGTCCGCCCGGCCGGGCCCGCGCCGCGTCGACGATCATGTCGCGCAACAGCCCTCGTCGGTTCTTGACCGCGCACGACGCCGGGATCCCGAGAAACCACCGATCGATGTAGGGCCCGAGCCTGCGCACACCCTGCGGTTCATCGTCGTACACCATCTGCAACGTCAGGAAGTCGCCGGCGTAACCGCGGGGCTTGGTGTACGAGCGGTCGATCAGGGTGCTGAGGCTGAGGTACGGGTAGGTTTCACCGTGCACGAAAGCGCCGATCTCGTCGGCGTCCGGCTCACCGGCCCGCAGGTGGGTGCGCAGGTGCTCCGACAGAGCATCGCAGGCGGCGCTCACGCGAGCCTGCACCTCGTCGTCGGCGGCCCGGCCGGAGAGGATCAATCGGTCGGCTGCCAGCATCGCCGCCTTGAACGCCGCGGTGGCGGCGGCGACAGCGTGAGGAACTCCGCTGGCGGACAGTGTGAATGACGGGACCGTACGGCCGTTGCGGGTGGTGTCCTCGACGGTGGTCATCGCGCCTCCTCGGGTCCGGTCGCGGTGTGCCCGCGGTCAGAGACGATCGTCGGGCTCCGTCGCAGCGCCGGGCTCAGTACTGCGGTACCTAAATCTTCGAGGGGCAGTGGAGAGGAAGGTTAGAGCGCGCACCAGCCTGGGTAGACGCTGAGTGAATGTGATCAGCGCCACAATCGAGGTCAGCCGTGTATCAGCAAGTTCTCGATCCGGTCGGGGGGTCGCTCGCCCTCAGCGCCGCGGTCGCTGCCGTGCCCCTGCTGTTGTTGTTCGTCCTGCTCGGGGCGGTGAAGATGACGGCCTGGGTGGCGTCGCTGATCTCGCTGGCCGTCAGCATCGTGATCGCGGTGGCCGTGTACGGCATGCCGGTCGGGCAGACCCTGCTGGCCGGTACGGAAGGTGCCGCGTTCGGCTTCTTCCCGATCCTGTGGATCGTCATCAACGCCATCTGGGTGTACCAGATGACCGTCGAGACAGGGCATTTCGACGTTCTGCGACGCTCCTTCAGTTCCGTCAGCGACGACCAGCGCATCCAGGCGGTCATCATCGCGTTCTCGTTCGGCGCGCTTCTGGAGGCGCTCGCGGGGTTCGGCACACCGGTGGCGGTCACGTCGGTGATGTTGATGGCGCTCGGTTTTCGTCCGATCAAGGCCGCAGTGCTCGCGCTGGTCGCCAACACCGCACCGGTGGCGTTCGGCGCGATGGCCACCCCGATCATCACGCTGGGCCGGGTGACGGAATTGCCCGCGGACACGCTGGGCGCGATGGTCGGCAGGCAGACCCCGATCCTCGCGTTGTTCGTGCCGCTGGCACTGGTGCTCATCGTCGACGGACGTCGCGGCGTGCGCGACACGTGGCCCGCGGCGCTGCTGTGCGGCGTCGTGTTCGCGGTCGCGCAGTTCGCGACGTCGAACTTCCTGTCGGTTCCGCTGGCCGACGTCGTCGCGTCGTTGCTGTCCGCGGCCGCCGTCGTCCTCCTGGTCCGGGTGTGGAAGCCGCGACGCTCCCCCGTGTCGCAACCGGCGGTCGTCGCCGGCGGCGCGGCCGACGAACCGACGCCCGAATTCGCCACCCGCGCCGGGCGGGTCACCGAGGAGCGGCCCGACTCGCGCTCCGACGTGTTCCGCGCCTATGCGCCCTACGGCATCATCATCGCGGTCTTCGTGGTGTGCCAGATCCCGGCGGTCAAGCACCTGCTCGAGGGCGCGACGTTTGCCTTCCGCTGGCCGGGCTTGAACGTCGTCGACGCCGACGGCGACCCGTCGTCGCTGACGAAGTTCACCCTCAACCTGCTCACCACGCCGGGCACACAGATGCTGGTCGCCGGCGTCCTGACCATGGCGGCGCTGAGGCTGTCGGTCCCGCGCGCCGTCAGGGCGTACGGAGCGACACTTCGCCAGCTGCGGTGGGCGATCGTCACGGTCATGGTCGTTCTCGCACTGGCTTTCGTGATGAATCTGTCGGGTCAGACGATCACGCTGGGCACCTGGATGGCGGGCGCGGGCGGCGCGTTCGCGGTGCTCTCTCCGATCCTGGGCTGGCTCGGCGTCGCGGTCACCGGCTCCGACACCTCGGCGAACTCGCTGTTCGGCGCGCTGCAGGTGACCGCAGCCAATCAGGCGGGTCTCTCGGAGGTGCTGATGGCCGCGTCGAACAGCTCCGGCGGCGTCATGGGCAAGATGATCTCCCCGCAGAACCTCGCGATCGCCGCCGCCGCGGTCGGGCTGGACGGCAAGGAGGGCGACATCTTCCGCCGCGTGGTGCTATGGAGCCTGGGCTTCCTGGCGCTCATGTGCATCCTGTGCGGACTGCAGGCCTCCGTACTGTCGTGGATGGTGCCGTGACTTCTTTGCCTGGTGCCGTGACTACTTTGGCTGGTGCCGTGACTTCTTTGGCTGGTGCCGTGACCCTTCTAGCATTCGACAGGTGGTCTCCGACGTGCTCGACGAACTGATCTCCGCGCTTCCCGACGGCACGGTCGTCACCGATCCGGACATCCTCGAGTCCTACCGGCACGACCGCGCGGCCGATCCCAGTGCCGGCACCCCGATGGCCGTGGTGCGCCCGCGCCGCACCGAGGAGGTCCAGGCGGTGCTGCGGTGGGCCAGCACGCATTGCGTCGCCGTCGTCCCGCGGGGCATGGGCACCGGACTCTCGGGCGGCGCCACCGCACTCAACGGCGGGATCGTGCTGTCCACCGAGAAGATGCGCGACATCTCCGTCGACCCCGTCACCCGCACCGCCGTCGCGCAGCCCGGCCTGCTGAACGCGGAGGTGAAGAAGGCGGTCGCCGAGTACGGGCTGTGGTATCCGCCGGACCCGTCGTCCTACGAGATCTGCAGCATCGGCGGCAACGTCGCCACCAACGCGGGTGGGCTGTGCTGCGTGAAGTACGGCGTCACCACCGACTACGTGCTGGGCATGCAGGTGGTGCTGGCCGACGGCACCGCCGTCCGATTGGGCGGCCCCCGCCTCAAAGACGTTGCGGGACTGTCGTTGACAAAGCTGTTCGTCGGCAGCGAGGGCACCCTCGGGATCGTCACCGAGGTCACCTTGAAGCTGCTGCCCGCCCAGCACGGCGCGTGCACGGTGGTCGCGACATTCGATTCCGTCGAGGCCGCCGCGAACGCCGTCGTGACGATCACCGGGAAGATCCGCCCGTCGATGCTGGAGTTCATGGACGCCGCAGCGATCAACGCGGTCGAGGACAAACTGCGCATGGGTCTGGACCGCGACGCCGCGGCGATGATGGTCGCCGCCAGCGACGACCGCGGGCCGTCGGGCGCCCGCGACGCCGAGTACATGGCCGAGGTGTTCACCGAACACGGCGCCAAGGAGGTGTTCTCGACCTCGGATCCCGAGGAGGGCGAGGCCTTCGTCGCGGCCCGCCGCTTCGCGATCCCCGCGGTGGAGGCAAGGGGCTCGCTACTGCTCGAGGACGTCGGTGTGCCACTGCCCGCGCTGGCCGAACTGGTGGCCGGGGTCGAGAAGATCGCCGCCAACCACAACCTGATGATCTCGGTGATCGCGCATGCCGGCGACGGCAACACTCACCCTCTGATCGTCTTCGATCCCTCCGACGCCGAGATGGAGCAGCGCGCCCAGCAGGCGTTCGGGGAGATCATGGACCTCGCCATCGGACTGGGCGGCACAATCACCGGCGAGCACGGCGTCGGCCGGCTCAAGCGGCCGTGGCTCGCGGGTCAGCTCGGCCCCGAGGTGATGGAGCTCAACCGGCGGATCAAGACGGCGCTGGATCCGGACGGCATCCTCAACCCGGGTGCCGCCATCTGACCCTTGACACAGATGCGGCTTCTGTCGTACCCATAAGACATGACCGCGATTCTGTCTCAGGGTTCGCCCGCGCGTTTCCAACTCGCCACCGCGACGACCTGGGCGGCGCCCTGGGACATGTACCGCGCGCTGCGCGACCACGACCCGGTTCATCACGTCGTGCCCGAGGACCGGCCTGAGCACGACTACTACGTGTTGTCCCGGCACGCCGACATCTGGGCGGCCGCCCGCGATCACCAGACCTTCTCGTCGGCACAGGGCCTGACCGTCAACTACGGCGAGCTGGAGATGATCGGGCTCACCGACAACCCGCCGATGGTCATGCAGGACCCACCCGTGCACACCGAGTTTCGCAAGCTGGTGTCGCGCGGCTTCACCCCCCGCCAGGTCGAGGCGGTCGAGCCGACGGTGCGCGCGTTCGTCATCGAGCGCGTCGAGAAACTGCGCGCCCAGGGCGGCGGGGACATCGTCGCGGAATTGTTCAAGCCGCTGCCGTCCATGGTCGTCGCGCACTACCTCGGTGTGCCCGAGTCCGACCGCGCCAAATTCGACGGATGGACCGAGGCGATCGTCGCCGCCGGCACTACCGAGGGCGGGGTCGCCGGCGCGCTGGGCACCCTCGGTGACGCTCTCGGCGAGATGATGTCCTACTTCACCGCACTCATCGAGCGGCGCCGCACCGAGCCGGCCGACGACACCGTGTCGCACCTGGTGGCCGCCGGCGTCGGCGCCGACGGCGACATCGCCGGCGTGCTGTCGATCCTCGCGTTCACGTTCACGATGGTCACCGGCGGCAACGACACCACCACCGGCATGCTCGGCGGCTCGGTGCAACTGCTGCACCAGCGCCCCGACCAGCGGCGGCTCCTCACCGACGATCCGGAGCTGATCCCCGGCGCGGTCGACGAGTTCCTGCGCCTCACCTCACCCGTGCAGGGCCTCGCGCGGACGGCGACCCGCGACGTCACGATCGGCGAGCGCACCATTCCCGAGGGCCGCAAAGTGCTGTTCCTCTACGGCTCGGCCAACCGCGATGAACGCGAATACGGCGAGGACGCAGGCGAACTCGACGTCACCCGCAACCCGCGCAACATCCTCACGTTCAGCCACGGGGCGCATTTCTGCCTCGGCTCGGCGGCCGCCCGGATGCAATCCCGGGTCGCCCTGCACGAATTGCTCACCCGCATCCCAGAATTCGAGATCGACGAGGACGGAATCGTCTGGGCGGGCGGCAGTTACGTGCGCCGCCCGCTGTCGGTGCCTTTCACGGTGACGCGCTGATGGCCGGGGACTGGCTGGCGTCGCGGCGCACCGAGGTTGCCGCCGACCGGATCCTCGACGCGGCGGGCGAGCTGTTCGTCCACAAGGAGGCGGCGACCGTCGGCATGAACGAGATCGCCTCGGCCGCAGGGTGTTCCCGGGCCACGCTGTACCGCTACTTCGAGAACCGCGATGCGCTCTACACGGCGTACGTGCACCGCGAGAGCTACCGCCTCTACCGCGAGATGACCGACCAGATCATGTCGATCGTCGATCCGCGGGAACGGCTCATCGAGGGCATGGTCTCCTCGCTGCGCAACGTGCGCAGCAGCCCGGCGCTGGCGTCATGGTTCGCGACGACCCAGCGGCCCATCGGCGGGGAGATGGCCGAGCAGTCGGAGGTGATCAAGGCGCTGACCGAGGCGTTCGTCATCTCGCTCGGCCCCGACGAACCGCACACCATCGAGCACCGGGCGCGCTGGCTGGTCCGCGTCATGACCTCGCTGCTGGTCTTCCCCGGACACGACGAGGCCGACGAGCGCAGCATGCTCGAGGAGTTCGTCGTACCGATCGTGCTGCCGGGACGTCAGGCGGCTACGTAGGCCGCACCCGGGTGCACCGGTGCAGCAGCCACGCGAGCGGCACGGTGACCACCAGCGTGCCGACGAACAGCAGCCACACCGACCCGTTGTAGATCGGATACCGCAGGATCTCCACCATCACCAACTCCATCGTGACCAGGTGGATCAGGAAGATCTCGTAGGAGATCTCGCCGAGGAACACCATCGGCCTGCTGGCCATCAGCCGCGCATACAGGCCCTGCTGACCGCCCAGCGCCAACGGGGCCACCACCAGCGTGGCGATCACCGCGTAGAACGCGACCTTGGCCAGCGCCTCCCACAGCTGAGCCGGCGACGTCGTCGGCTCACCCCCGATCGGCGTCGACACGATCAAGTAGCTGACGACGACGATCGGCAGACACACCAGCGCGTACGCCCGCACCCGCAGCGGCGCCAGCACCGCGAGCACCATGCCGCCGATGAACCACGCGAGGTACCCGGGCAACCACAGCCGCGCGCCGTCGGGCAGGAAGTCGGTTCTGTGCACCAGCGTCAGCCACGCCGGGGAGATCCCCGCCAGCGCGGCGAGCCCGGCCAGCAGCAGGCCGGGACGCCAGCGCCGCCGGCACAGCACGACCAGCAGCAGGTAGGCCATCGCGGGCAGCGCCACGTAGAACGCCGCCTCGACCGCGAGACTCCACATTTGCGTCAGGCCCTGGTGCAGAAAGGAATACAGATAGTCGTCGGTGTAGATCTGGGTGAGGGTCAGGTTGCGCATCAGACCCTCCCAGGTATGCCCGGGGTTCGGGCCGGCCGTGCGGAAGTGGTAGACGAGGTAGGCCGCGAGGACGGTGACGACGTAGGCCGGCATGATGCGGCGCACCCGGTGCCACGCGTAGCGGCGCACCGACGGCGACGGCGTTCCGGCAGCGCACGCGTTCACCCACGGGCCGAAGAGCAGATAGCCGGAGAGCACGAAGAAGATCGGCACACCGATCTCCATCCGGGAGAACAGCAGTCCGAGGTAGCCCTGCCCGTACTTGCCGGTGGTGTAGGCCGCGTGGGTGAGCACCACCAGCAACGCGGCGACCGCGCGGATCCCGGTCAGCGAGTCGACCCGGCCGGTCGGGGTCACCGACTCCAGGCCGCCCTGGGCGTCGGCGTCTCGGGACAGCGTCATGCGGCGCTAGTGAGCGTTGCGGCGCGCCTTCGGCCCGCGATCGGGTTCGAGGTGGATCAGCTGGCCCTGGATGCGGGTGTTCTCCAGCTTCTTCAGCGTCTCCCGGGACAGGTTGGCCGGCAACTCCACCAGCGAGTAGTCGAGTTTGATCGCGATGTGCCCGAAATCGCTGCGGTGCAGGCCGCCCTCGTTGGCGATGGCCCCCACGATCGCCCCCGGCATGGCTTTGTGCCGCTTGCCCACCGCGATGCGGTACGTCGCCAGATCACTGCGCCGCTCCCGCTGTTTGCGCGGACCCCGGTCGTCGCGGTCGGTACGATCCGGTCGGTCCTTCTTGTCCCGACGCTTCTCCGGCGGCGGCTCGGTCAGCAGGAACTCCCCGCCGTCGCGGCTCTGCAACGCAAGCGCGGCGGCGATGTCGGCCATCGGCACGTCGTGGTCGCGTTCGTACCCCTCGACCAGCTTGCGGAACAACTCGATGCCGGGTGCCGCCAGCGCCTCGGTGATGGAGTCGCGGAATTTCTGCACGCGCCGCTCGTTCACGTCGTCCACCGACGGCAGCTCGGACTCCACGAGCTTCTGCCGCGTCACCCGCTCGATCGCGCCGAGCAGGTGGCGCTCGCGCGGCGTCACGAACAGCAGCGCCGTCCCGGAGCGGCCCGCCCGACCGGTGCGACCGATGCGGTGCACGTAGGACTCCGGATCATGCGGGATGTCGAAGTTCACCACGTGCGAGATGCGCTCGACGTCCAGGCCGCGCGCGGCCACGTCGGTCGCGACGAGGATGTCGATCGAGCCGTCCTTGAGCGCGTTGATCGTGCGCTCGCGGACCGCCTGCGGGATGTCGCCGTTGATGGCCGCCGCGGCGAAACCGCGGGCCTTGAGCTTCTCGGCCACCTCCTCGGTGGCCTGCTTGGTGCGGACGAACACGATCATCGCGTCACCCTGCTCGACCTCGAGCAGCCGCGTCAGCGCGTCCATCTTGCGGGGATACGACACCTGGATGTAGCGCTGGGTGATGTTCTCCGCGGTCTGGGTCTTCGACTTGACCGTGACCTCGACCGGGTCGTGAAGGTACTTGGCGGTGATCTTCTTGATCGCCGGCGGCATGGTCGCCGAGAACAGCGCGACCTGCTTGTACTCCGGGGTGTCGGCCAGGATCCGCTCAACGTCCTCGGCGAAGCCCATCTGCAGCATCTCGTCGGCCTCGTCGAGCACCATGTAGTCGAGGTGGCTGACGTCCAGCGTGCCCTTCTCCAGGTGGTCGATCACCCGGCCCGGGGTGCCGACGACGATCTGCGCGCCGCGCTTGAGGCCGGCGAGCTGGGGGCCGTAGGAGCTGCCGCCGTAGACGGGCAGCACGTTGACGTTCAGGTGGGCGCCATAGCGGCTGAACGCCTCGGCGACCTGCAGCGCGAGCTCCCGGGTCGGGGCGAGGACGAGTGCCTGGGTGGTGCGGCTGGAGGTGTCGATCTTGGACAGGATCGGGATCGCGAACGCGGCGGTCTTGCCGGTGCCGGTCTGCGCCAGGCCGACGACGTCGGAGCCGGCCAGCATCGCCGGGATCGTCGCCGCCTGGATCGGCGAGGGCGACTCGTAGCCGACGTCGTTGACCGCCTGCAGCACCGCGGGGTGGATCTGCAGGTCGGCGAAGGTCGTGTCACCGGGCAGATCCACGCTGTCAGGGGCCGTATCGGAGGAGGTCATCGTGGTGGCAGTCTAGTGCCCTGCGCGGGTTTGACCGCACCGCGCGCCTGTTGGCCAGCCCCAGGGTGCGGGCGGTACGGTCGCCACTTGTGAAATGGGCAGCGGTCATCGGCGCCGCCGCGCTCGTTCTCGCGGGATGCGGCTCCGGGGATTCGACCGCGTCGAAGACCCCGGGGCCGACGGCTGCGTCACCGCCCGCGGCTCCCCCGCCGTCGGCTCCGGCGCCCCTTGGCCCGCCGCCAGGGCCTGCCCCCTCCGAGGATCCGTGCGCGACCGACCTGGCCGCGCCCGAGATCGCCGAGGCCGTCTCCGCACTGCCCCGCGACCCGCGCAGCAACCAGGCGTGGAGCCCCGAGCCGGTGGCCGGCAACTACAACGAATGCGCCCAGCTGTCGGCTGTGATCGTCAAGGCGAACACGAATTCGCAGAACCCGAACACCCGTGCGGTGATGTTCCACCGCGGCAAGTTCATCCCCACCGGCGTGCCCGACACCTACGGCTTCAACGGCCTCGACAGCGTCGGCACCACCGGCGACACCGTCGCGCTGAAGTACTCCAACGGCGTGCCCGGCCTCGACAGCATCGTGAAGTTCCGCTGGAACGGCAGCGGCGTCGAGCTGATCGGCAACACCCCGCGCTGACGTCGGCCCGTGCGCCACGTTTTGTCGCCCCGAGCTCGGGTACTGACGCGAGTGTCAACAGTGGTCGGGGGAGACTCGAAGGAGTACGACCGTGGAAGACGCACTACGGGACATGTGGCGCTCCGTCGCCACCTTTGCGCCGAAACTCTTGGTGTTCCTCCTCATCCTCGTCATCGGGGTGATCGTCGCGAAGATGATCGGCAAGGCCGTCGACAAGATCCTCGAGCGGGTGGGATTCGACCGGGCGGTCGAGCGCGGCGGGATCCGTCGGGCACTGCAGAACAGCAACTACGACGCCTCGACGATCGTGAGCAAGCTCGTCTACTACGCGCTACTGCTGTTCGTGCTGCAGCTGGCGTTCGGAGTCTTCGGGCCGAACCCGGTCAGTGCCCTGCTGACCGGCGTGATCGCATTCCTGCCGAAACTGGTGGTCGCGCTCATCATCGTCGTGGTCGCCGCAGCCATCGCCGCAGCCGTGCGTGACCTCGTGTCCAACGCACTCGGCGGTCTGTCCTACGGCCGCATGCTGGCCAACATCGCGAGCATCTTCATCCTCGGGCTCGGCATCATCGCCGCCCTCAACCAGGTCGGCATCGCGCTGACCGTCACGCTGCCCGTGCTCGTCGCGATCCTCGGCACCATCGGCGGCATCCTCGTCGTCGGCGTGGGCGGTGGCCTGATCAAGCCCATGCAGCAGCGGTGGGAGGACTACCTCAGCCGCGCCGAGGACGAGGGCCGCAACGTGCGCGAGCACCTGAACCGCCGCAAGCAGTCCACCTCGGAGCCCACGCAGCAGATCCCGGCCTACAGCGGGGCGGCCACCGGCTCGCACTCCGCCCCGACACCGACCGTGCCCGGCCAGCCCTACCCGAACCCCACCACCGGTGCCTACCCGGCGCCCGGCTATCAGCAGCAGCCGCCGCCGCAGGGCTACGGCGACTACCCGCAGCAGGGCTACGGGCAACAGGGCTACGGGCAACAGGGCTACGGACAGCAGGGGTACGGGCAGCAGTAGCGCCCACCGCCTCCGCCGCCTCCGCCGCGGAAGCGCATTCCGGGCTGCGATGTCGCGCTGCCAGCAGCCAGGAATGCGCTTCCGCGGTGAGGGTGGCCCGTCGGCCCCCTGCCCTACAGTGGCGACGTGTTCGTCATCGAGGGCCGGGTGGTCTACAGCGCCTCCGATCTCGCCGCGGCCGCCCGCTGCGAGTACGCGCTGCTGCGCTCGTTCGACGTCAAGCTCGGCCGCGGGTCCGCAGTGTCCGGTGACGACGAATTGCTCACCCGCACATCGCAGCTCGGCGACCAGCACGAGCAGCGCCACCTCGACGCGTTGCGCCGCGACGCCGAGGTCACCGTCATCGGCCGGCCCGACTACACGCTCGCCGGGCTGACCGCCGCGGCTGAGCAGACGCTGCGCGCGATCGAGCGCCGGGCGCCGGTGATCTTCCAGGCCGCCATGTTCGACGGCCGGTTCGTGGGCTTCGCCGACTTCCTGCTCCTCGAAGACTCCGACGAGGGTCCGCGCTACCGCTTGCGGGACACCAAGCTGGCCCGCTCGGTCAAGGTCGAGGCGCTGCTGCAGCTGGCGGCGTACGTCGACACCCTGAGCACGGCCGGGGTGCCCGTCGCGCCGGACGTCGACCTGGTGCTCGGCGACGGCGCCACGGTCAGTTACCCCGTCGACGAGCTGCTGCCGGTGTACCGCCCGCGGCGGGCCGCGCTGCAGCGACTCCTCGATGACCACCTGGCCGGTGACGCGCCGGTGGCGTGGGAGGACGAGCACGTGCGCGCCTGTTTCCGCTGCGCCGACTGCGAGCTCGAGGTCCGCGCCCGCGACGACCTGCTGCTGGTAGCGGGCATGCGGGTGAGCCAGCGTGCCCGGCTGTTCGACGCGGGCATCACCACGGTGCACGAACTGGCCGCCCACGACGGGGACGTGGCCGAGCTGTCGCGCCGGACCGTCGGCGCGCTGACCGCGCAGGCCCGGCTGCAGATCGCGACCCGGCCCGACGGCAAGCCGCCCTACCGGCTGGTCGACCCGCAGCCGCTGATGGTGCTGCCCGATGCGGACAAGGGTGACCTGTTCTTCGATTTCGAGGGCGACCCGCTGTGGACCGCCGACGGACACGAGTGGGGCCTGGAATACCTGTGGGGCGTCCTCACCGTGGCCGACGAGTTCTCCCCGCTGTGGGCGCACACCCGCGCCGACGAGCGCGCAGCGCTGATCGCGTTCCTCGAGCTGGTGCGCAAACGGCGCAAGCGCTACCCCGGCATGCACATCTACCACTACGCCGCCTACGAGAAGAGCACGCTGCTGCGGCTGGCCGGCCGCTACGGCGTCGGCGAGCGCGATGTCGACGAGCTGCTGCGCAACGGCGTGCTGGTGGACCTCTATCCGTTGGTGCGCAAGAGCATTCGCGTGGGCACCGAGAACTACAGCATCAAGTCGCTCGAGCCGCTGTACATGGGCAACGAACTGCGCGACGGCGAGGTCACCACCGCCACCGCGTCGATCACCGAGTACGCCCGCTACTGCGAGCTGCGCGATGCCGGCCGCGCCGACGACGCCGCGACGGTGCTCAAGGAGATCGAGGACTACAACCGCTACGACTGCCGCTCGACCCGCCGACTGCGGGACTGGCTGGTGGCCCGCGCGATCGAATGCGGGGTGCCGCCGCGCGGCCCGGTGCCCGTCGGCGGGGCCGCCCCGGACGCGGTGGAGGTCGACGCGGTCGAACGCCGGCTGCTGAAGTTCGCCGGGGACGGCGTGGAGCCGCGCACGCCCGAGCAGACGGCGGTCGCAATGATCGCCGCCGCCAAGGGTTTCCACCAGCGCGAAGACAAGCCGTTCTGGTGGGGTCACTTCGACCGGGTCAACAATCCCGTCGAGGAGTGGGCCGACAGCAGCGGCGTCTTCCTGGTCGACGGCCACGAGATCGTCGAGGACTGGCACCAGCCGCCGAAGGCCCGAAAACCGCAGCGCCGCTTGCTCCTTCACGGCGAGATCGCCAACGGTGACCTCGGCGGCGAGATGTACGCGCTGTACGACCCGCCCGCTCCGGCCGGCCTGGCCGACGACCCCGACCGGCGCGGCTACGGCAAGGTGACCGTCGTCGACTGCGACAACGTCGAGGCTCCCACCGCGGTCACCGTCATCGAGCGCCAGCCCAAGGACCACGACACCTTCACCCAGGTCCCCTTCGCGCTGACCCCCGGCCCGCCCATCAGCACCAAACCGCTCGCCGAGTCCATCGCCGCCACCGCGCAGGACGTCGCCGACGCCCTGCCCCGGCTGCGCCCCGGGGCGATGACCGACCTGCTGCTGCGCCGCGCGCCGCGTACCCGCAGCGGCGCCCCGCTGCCGGCCACCGGTGCGGTCGCCGCCGACATCACCGCCGCGCTGCTCGACCTCGACGCGTCCTACCTCGCGGTGCACGGCCCGCCCGGCACCGGCAAGACCCACACCGCCGCCCAGGTGATCGCGTCGCTGATCGGCGACCACGGCTGGCGGGTCGGTGTGGTCGCGCAGGCCCACGCCGTCGTGGAGAACCTGTTCGCCGGCATCCTGGCCGCAGGCGTCGACGGCACGCGGGTGGCCAAGAAGCTCAACTCCGGAAACGGCGGCTGGACCGACATCACCAACCCGCAGTTCGCCGACTTCATCGCCGGACACGACGGCTGCGTGGTCGGCGGCACCGCATGGGATTTCGCCAGCGCCACCAAGGTCCCGGCCGGCTCGCTGGATCTGCTCGTGGTCGAGGAGGCCGGTCAGTTCAGCCTGGCCAACACGATCGCGGTGGCCCGCGCCGCGCGCAATCTGCTGCTGCTCGGCGACCCGCAGCAGCTGCCGCAGGTCAGCCAGGGCACCCATCCGGAACCGGTCGACGGGTCGGCACTGGCGTGGCTGGTCGACGGGCACCACACGCTGCCGCCCGAGCGGGGCTATTTTCTTGACCGCTCCTATCGGATGCACCCCGAGGTGTGTCGCGGGGTGTCCCGGCTGTCCTACGACAACCGGCTGCGCTCGCACGCCGACGTGACCGCGGCCCGTCGGCTCGACGGCGTCGAACCCGGGGTCCGCACGCTGGCCGTCGACCACCGCGGCAACGCCACCGACAGCCTCGAGGAGGCCGCGGCGATCGTCGCCGCGCTGCGTGACCTGCTCGGAACCGCATGGACCGACGAGGACGGCACCCGGCCGCTGGGCCAGCGCGACGTGCTGATCGTCACGCCCTACAACGCGCAGGTGGTCCTGCTGCGCGCCCACCTCGACGCGGCCGGCTACGACGACGTCAGGGTCGGCACCGTCGATAAGTTCCAGGGCCAGCAGGCGCCCGTGGTGTTCCTGTCGATGACGGCCTCCTCGATCGACGACGTGCCCCGCGGAATCGCGTTCCTGCTCAACAGGAACCGGCTCAACGTCGCGGTGAGCCGGGCGAAGTACCTGGCGGTGATCGTCCGGTCGGCGCAGCTGACCGACTATCTGCCCGGTACACCCGACCGCCTGGTCGAGCTCGGCGCGTTCCTGTCGCTGAGCACGTGTGATACACCGGCGGGATGACCGAAGCCCTGACCGACCGGCTCGCCGCGATCGTCGGCGCCTCGCAGGTGAGCACCGATCCGGACGTGCTCGCCGGCCGCAGCGTCGACTACACCGGGCGCTACCGCGGCCGGGCCTCGGTGCTGGTGCGGCCGGGAACGGCCGAGGAGGTCGCGGCGGTGCTGACGGCGTGCCGTGACGCCGGGGTGAGCGTCACGGTGCAGGGCGGCCGGACGTCACTGGTCGCGGGCACCGTGCCCGAGCACGACGACGTGCTGCTGTCCACCGAGCGGCTGCGCGAGATCGGCGAGGTGGACACGGTGGAGCGGCGGGTGCACGTCGGGGCCGGGGTGCCGCTGGCCGAGGTGCAGCGCGCCGCGACGGCGGCGGGGCTGGTCTTCGGGGTCGACCTGGCCGCCCGCGACTCGGCGACGGTCGGCGGCATGGCGTCGACGAACGCCGGCGGCCTGCGCACGGTCTGCTACGGCAACATGGGCGAGCAGGTGCTCGGCCTGGACGTGGTGCTGCCCGACGGGTCGGTGGTGCACCGGCACAGTCAGGTGCGCAGCGACAACACCGGATACGACCTCGCGTCGCTGTTCGTCGGCGCCGAGGGCACGCTCGGGGTGATCACCGGGCTCGACCTGCGCCTGCATCCGGCGCCGCGCCAGCGCGTCACCGCGATCTGCGGCTACGCCGACCTCGACGCGTTGATCGCCACCGCCCGGGTGTTCCGCGACGTCGACGGCGTCGCGGCGCTGGAGCTGATCGACGCCCGGGCCAGTGCGCTGACCGCCGAGCACGCCGGGGTCGCCGCGCCCGTCGACGGCGCCTGGGAGCTGCTGATCGAGCTCGCCGGGGACACCGATCTGACCGACCGGCTCGCTGACGCGCTGGCCGACGCCGATCTGTGCGGCGAACCGGCCGTCGGGGTCGACGGCGCCGCTCAGCAGCGGTTGTGGCAGGTGCGGGAAGCGATCGCCGACGTGCTCGGCGTCTACGGCCCTCCGCTGAAGTTCGATGTCTCGCTGCCCCTTTCGTCGATCAGCGCGTTCGCCGAAGAGTCGGCCCGGCTGGTCGCCGAGCACGCTCCCGACGCGATCCCCGTGCTGTTCGGGCACATCGGCGAGGGCAACCTGCACCTCAACATCGTCCGGTGCTCCCTGACCGGCGACCGCGAGCACGCGCTGTACACCGCGATGATGGCGCTGATCGCCCGGCACGACGGCAACGTCAGCTCCGAGCACGGGGTCGGCACCCGCAAGCGGGACTACGTGTCGATGTCGCGCACCGACGCCGACATCGCCGCGATGCGGGCGGTCAAGGCGGCCTTCGACCCCACCGGCTACCTGAACCCCGCGGTGCTGTTCGGCTGACGACGCGGCGTGACGTAGCGTGGCGGCGATGACCAGCATCGAGGCCGACTATCTCGTCATCGGCGCGGGCGCGATGGGCATGGCGTTCGTCGACACGATGCTCACCGAGACCGACGCGACGATCGTGCTCGTCGACGACAACCACCAGCCCGGCGGACACTGGAACTGGGTGTACCCGTTCGTGCGGCTGCACCAGCCGTCGGCCTACTACGGCGTGAACTCCCGCGCGCTGGGCAACGAGGACTGGATCGACGAGACGGGACCGAACGAGGGCTTCTTCGAACTGGCCACCGGGCACGAGGTGTGCGCCTACTACGACCAGGTGATGCGCCACCAGCTGCTGCCCACCGGCCGCCTCTCGTACTTTCCGTCATCACACCATCTAGGCGACAACAGGTTTCGCACCCTCGACGGCACCGAGCACACCGTGACGGTGCGGCGGCGGGTGGTCGACGCGACGTACCTGCTGACCGTCGTTCAGTCGATGAGGTCGGCGCCGTTCTCCGTCGCCGACGGGATCGACGTGGTCACCCCGAACGACCTGCCGCGCCGGGCGGCCGGCCGGGAGCACTACACGATCGTCGGCGGCGGCAAGACCGGCATGGACTGCGCGCTGTGGCTGATGCGCTCCGGCGTGGCGCCCGAGAAGCTGCGCTGGATCATGCCCCGCGACTCGTGGCTGCTCAACCGCGCGAACATCCAGCCCGGCGAGCGGTTCGTCAAGACGTTGCGAGAGTCGATCGCGTCCCGGATGGCGGCGATCGCCGAGGCGACATCGATCGACGACCTGTTCCTGCGGCTCGAGGCCGACCGCACCGTGTTCCGGCTGGATCCCACCAGAACACCGACCATGTACCACTGCGCGATCGTGTCCGAAGGGGAGCTCGACCAGCTCCGCCTGATCGACGACGTCGTCCGGATGGGCCATCTGCAGCGTGCCGAGCACGACCGTATCGTGCTGCGCGACGGCGACCTCGAGGTGGCGGCACCGTCGCTGTACGTGGACTGCACCACGCAGGGTCTGCCGCGTCCGCCGTCGGTGCCGGTGTTCGACGGAGACCGCATCACGCTGCAGAGCGTGCGCGGGTGTCAGCAGGTGTTCAGCTCGGCGTTCATCGCGCACATCGAGGCGTGCTACGACGACGACGACACCCGCAACGCCCTGTGCGCGCCCATCCCGCACCCCGACGCGCCGGTGGACTGGCTGCGAATCCTGCTGTCGGACAACGAAGCCCAGGTGCGCTGGCTCAAGGACCCGGAGTTGATGGACTGGCTGAAGACCTGCAGGCTCAACGTGCTGCGCGACCTGTTCCCGGACTTCGCGGACAAGCCCCGCGTGCGTGACCGGGCGTTCGGTGCGCTGACGTCGGCGCTGGCGAAGACCAACGCCCAGCTCGACGCCCTGATGGAGCGCGGCTAGGCCGAGCCCGGTCCGCGCGAGTGCCGACCGTGGGCGTCATCGTCGGCGGCGGACCCGTGCCTGCCGTTGCGCGGCGCCGACTCCGACAGCAGCTGGTCGAGGATGCTGCGCCACTCGTGGGTCGTCGTCTCGGCCTCGGACGCCACCGGTGCCGGCTCGGGCGCGACCCGCCTCGGCTCGGGGGCGGGCGTCCGGTGCAGGACGTCGGTGTCGGCGTCGGTGTCGCTCCAGTCGACGACGTACTCGACGTACTCGTCGTCGTCGGCGGCGAAGTCCTCGTCGTCGTCGTCGTTGTCGTCGAGGCCGCCGTCGCCGGCCGCCCGGTCGGCCGGCGGCGCGGCCGGGACGAACCGGGAGCTGCCCATGCCGATCAGGAACAGCGCGGCCACCACCCCGAACAGCGCGATGAATGCGGGCAGCAGCATCGCCTGCGACATCGCGGCCGCGAAGGGCGCGTGCAGGAAACCGGGCAGCTGAGCGACCGATCCCTCGGACTGCGAGGCGCCCTCGGCTGCAGCGGGCATCTCCGCCGAGAGCCGGGACGCCATGAACGCCGCCATGCCCGCGCTGCCGAGCACCGACCCCACCTGCCGCGTGGTGTTGTACACCCCGGAGCCCGCGCCGGCGAGCTGCGGCGGCAGGTTCCGGGTGGCGGTGGCGGCCAGCGGCGACCAGATGAACGCCATTCCGACGCCCATCGCGGTCAGCGGGAGCACCAGCCGCCAGATCGGCGTGGTCGGCGTCATCTCCACTGACAGCCAGGTGAGGCCGATCGCCATCACCGAGAATCCGAACCCGATCACCGGGCGCGGGTGCGCCCGGTCGACGATCTTGCCGACCAGCGGGGCCAGCACGCCGGTCGCGACCGCCATCGGCGCGGTCAGCAGCGCGGCCCGTGTCGGGGTGAGCCCGCACACGGCCTGGGCGTAGAACATCAGCGGCAGGATCATCGACGTCGCGACGAACCCGATCGTCGCGACACCGAGATTCGACATCGAGAAGTCGCGGTCGGAGAAGATCGCCAGCGGGATGAGCGGCTCCCCGCGGTTGACGGACTGCCACACGACGAATGCCGCCATCACCGCCAGCCCGATCGCGATCGTGGCCCAGATCCACGGCGCCCAGTCGTGGGACTGTCCCTCCTGCAGCGCGAACACGATGAGGAACATGCCGACGCCGGAGAGCACCACACCCGGCAGGTCGAAATGATGGCTCTGCGTCGGCAGCACCGGCACCAACCGCACCGCCAGCGCCAGCCCGATCAGGCCGACCGGGACGTTGACGAAGAAGATCCACTGCCAGCCCAGGTGATCGACCAGCACGCCGCCGGCCAGCGGGCCCACCAGGGTCGCCACCCCCGCCGTCGCACCCCACACGCTCATCGCGACACCGCGCCGGTGCGCCGGGAACGTCCGGGTGATCACCGACAGGGTCTGCGGGGTGAGCAGCGCCGCGCCCACCCCCTGCAGGACGCGGGCGGCGACCAGCACGCCGATGCTGTCGGCCAGCCCGCACCACAGCGAGGCCAGCGTGAACACCGCCAGCCCGAGCAGGTAGACGTTCTTGGGCCCGTACCGGTCACCGAGGCGGCCGGCCACCAGCAGCGGCACCGCATAGGCCAGCAGGTAGGCGCTGGTCACCCAGATCACGGCGTCGTAGCCGACCCCCAGGTTGGCCATGATCGCCGGGTTCGCGACGGCCACGATGGTCGCGTCGACCAGGATCATGAAGAAGCCGACGAGAAGCGCCCACAGCGCGTGCCAGGGGTTCACGTCCCGGGCGCGCGGGGTCACGGATTCGAGCGTGGTGGAAGACAACTGAGCATCAATCGACGAATGGCGGGGTTTCGGCCGACGCTACGGACCGGCGAGATTCACGACAAGTCGGCGCCCGCGGCGACGACCTCCCCGTCGGCTGCGGGAACACGATGCGCGCCGGTCAGCAGCAGTGCGGCGAGCGCGACGACCACGCCCGTCGCCATCACCGCAGACATCGCGAGTTCGTCGTTGCCCAGCACACCCACGAGCGGGGCGACCGCGGCGCCCAGGCCGAACTGGAACGCACCCAGCAGCGCCGCGGCGGTGCCGGCGGCGTCGGGATGACGCGTCAGGGCGACCGCGGGAGCGTTCGGGATCACCAGGCCCATCGCCGCCAGGATCGCCCACACCGGGATGACGAACCCGAACAGGCCGCCGACGTGCGCGGCCGCCAGCGCGACGAACACCAGACCCGCCACGGAGGCCGCCGCCAGCGCCCACACCATGATCTGCTGCGGGGAGAACCGCCGCAGCAGCACGACATTGCACTGGGTCGAGCCGATCAACGCGATCGCGCCCGCGCCGAACACCAGCGCGAACGCCGTCTGGCCCAGCCCGTAGCGGCCCTGCAGCACGAACGAGGCGCCCGCAATGTAGGCGAACAACCCTGACATCCCGAGAGCGGCCACCAGCACCAGGATCACGAAGCGGGTGTCGCGCAGCAGTTCGCCGTAAGTCCGGGCGATGCCGACCACCTTCAGCGGCCGTCGGTGCCGCACCGGCAGCGTCTCCGGCAGCGCGAGCACGGCCATCACCAGCAATGCTCCCGCGGCGACCACCAGGGCGGCGAACACCCAGTGCCAGGAGGCGTGCAGCAGCACCGCGGCGCCCAGCGACGGGGCCAGTACCGGCGCGACACCGAGCACCAGCATCAGCCGCGACATGACCGTCGCCGCCACGTTGTCCTTGTACAGGTCGCCGACCACCGCGATCGCCACCACCATGCCCGCCGCGGCGCCGAACCCCTGCAGCCCGCGCGCGACGCCCAGCACCGCGATGTTCGGGGCGAACAGGCACAGCAGCGACGCCACCATGTGCACGACGATGCCGCCGATCAGCGGTTTGCGGCGGCCCAGCGAGTCCGACAGCGGACCGATGATCAGCTGCCCCAGCGCAAGCCCGGCCAGCGTGCCGGTCAGCGTCAGCTGCGCCACAGACGACGACACCGACAGGTCGTCGGCGATCTTCGGCAGCGCCGGCAGATACATGTCGATGGTCAGAGGGCCGAGCGCCACGAGCAGACCCAGCACCACGATCATCCGGATACGGCCGGGCTGGGCCGCCGGTGCGGTCTCCAGCGGGGTCACGTCCACGTCAGGGGATACTGCCATGCAATTGGTTAGCGTCGCTTCTCAATAAATCCTTCCCCGCTGCGCGAACAGTGACCGCCGTCACCCCGCGGCACCTGCCCCCGCGGCCGTTCGTTGTCTGCATGTTTCCAGGGACTAACCTGGAGGTTCGCCCGAGGAGAGGCCCGCCGATGAGTGCATGGTCACGCGCCAAGAGCCAGGAGCTCGCGGTCACCGAGGAGGACCCCGGCGCCGCCGCCAAGGCGCTCAGCCAGATCATCGAGCGCGGCGCGCGGGTGCAGGGCCCGGCGGTGCGGTCCTACGTGGCCCGGTTGCGGGCCGCCAATCCCGAAGCCAGCCCGGCCGAGATCGTCACCAAGCTGGAGAAGCACTACATGGCGGCGGTGATGGCCAGCGGGGCGGCCGTCGGGTCCGCGGCCGCCTTCCCGGGCATCGGCACGCTGGTGGCGATGTCCGCGGTCGCCGGCGAGACCGTGGTGTTCCTCGAGGCGACGGCGGTCTACGTGCTGGCCGTCGCCGAGGTGTACGGCATTCCCGCCGACCACCGGGAACGCCGACGCGCCCTGGTGCTCGCGGTGCTCGTCGGCGAGGACAGCAAGGGTGCGGTGGCCGATCTGCTCGGCCGCGGCCGCATCAGCGGGGGCTGGCTGTCCGACGGCGCGGCGTCGCTGCCGCTGCCCGCGGTGTCCCAGCTCAACAACCGGCTGCTGCGCTACTTCGTCAAGCGCTACACGCTCAAGCGCGGCGTGATGATGTTCGGCAAGTTGCTGCCGGTCGGCATCGGCGCGGTCGTCGGCGGCGTCGGCAACCGGATGATGGGCAAGAAGATCGTCGCGAACGCCCGCACCGCGTTCGGCGCGCCGCCGCCGCGGTGGCCCTCGCCGCTGCATCTGCTGCCCGCACCGCGCCCCTGAACCCGGCGCGCACGCCGCTCGGCGGCGCCCCACACACCGCTCGGCGTGTCCGTAATGACCATAAGGACGTTGCGTGGTCCCGCCGGTCGCCGAAGCGCTAGCCTTTATACGGCGGAAACGCGGGTAACCGCACACCGGGTTCAACAAGGGGTGGCCGGCTGCAGCGGAGCACTGGCCGGGAACGAAGAATTGAGGCGAACAGCAGCCGTGAATTCACCTTCACCATTCGGTCAGAACGAGTGGTTGGTCGAAGAGATGTACCGCAAATTCCGCGAGGATCCCTCGTCGGTGGACCCGAGTTGGCACGAGTTCCTCGTCGACTACTCCCCCGAACCCACCACCGGCGCCACCACCTCCGGCGGTAACGGCTCCCCCGCCCCGGCCCGGTCCTCGGGCCCGGTGAGCCCGCCCGAGCCCGCGCCCGCGCCGCCGCCGAAGAGCAGCAACGGCGCCGCGAAGGCGGCGCCCCAGCAGAAGGCGCCCGAGAAGCCCGCCGAGAAGTCTGCCCAGAAGCCCGTCGAGAAGCCGAAGGACAAGGCTCCCGAGAAGGCCCCGGAGAAGAAGGAACCGGCCCCCGCCAAGGAGGCCGCGAAGGATTCGGCCAAGACCCCGGAGAAGGCTGCTGACGGCGACGAGACCCAGGTGCTGCGCGGCGCCGCGGCGGCCGTCGTCAAGAACATGTCGGCGTCGCTCGACGTGCCCACCGCAACCAGCGTGCGGGCCATCCCGGCCAAGGCGATGATCGACAACCGCATCGTCATCAACAACCACCTCAAGCGCACCCGCGGCGGCAAGATCTCGTTCACCCACCTGCTGGGCTACGCGATCGTGCAGGCGGTCAAGAAGTTCCCGAACATGAACCGGCACTTCGCCGAGGTCGACGGCAAGCCCACCGCGGTCACGCCCGCGCACACGAACCTGGGGCTCGCGATCGACCTGCAGGGCAAGAACGGCAGCCGCCAGCTCGTCGTCGCCTCCATCAAGAACTGCGAGACCATGCGGTTCGGCCAGTTCATCGCAGCCTACGAGGACATCGTCCGGCGCGCCCGCGACGGCAAGCTGACCGCCGAAGACTTTGCCGGCGTGACGATTTCGCTGACCAACCCGGGCACCATCGGCACCGTGCACTCGGTGCCGCGGTTGATGAAGGGTCAGGGCGCGATCATCGGCGCCGGCGCGATGGAGTACCCGGCGGAGTTCCAGGGCGCCAGCGAGGAACGCATCAACGAGGTCGGTATCGGCAAGCTGATGACGCTCACGTCGACCTACGACCACCGCATCATCCAGGGCGCCGAATCGGGCGACTTCCTGCGCACCATCCACCAGCTGCTGCTCGACGACGAGTTCTACGACGAGATCTTCCGCGAGCTCGGCATCCCCTATGAGCCGGTGCGCTGGCGGATCGACAATCCGGACTCTATCGAGGACAAGAACGCCCGCGTCATCGAGTTGATCGCGGCCTACCGCAACCGCGGCCACCTGATGGCCGACATCGATCCGCTGCGGCTGGACAACACCCGTTTCCGCAGCCACCCCGATCTGGACGTCAACACCCACGGGTTGACGCTGTGGGACCTCGACCGCGAGTTCAAGGTCAACGGGTTCGCCGGCCAGACGCACAAGAAGCTGCGCGACATCCTCGGTCTGCTGCGCGACGCGTACTGCCGCCACGTCGGCGTGGAGTACACCCACATCCTCGAGCCCGAACAGCAGCAGTGGCTGCAGGATCGCATCGAGATCAAGCACGAGAAGCCGACGGTCGCCGAGCAAAAGTACATCCTGAGCAAGCTCAATGCCGCCGAGGCCTTCGAGACCTTCCTGCAGACCAAATACGTTGGGCAGAAACGGTTCTCGCTGGAGGGCGCGGAGACCGTCATCCCGATGATGGACGCCGCGATCGACCAGGCCGCCGAGCACGGGCTGCACGAGGTCGTCATCGGCATGCCGCACCGCGGCCGGCTCAACGTGCTGGCCAACATCGTCGGCAAGCCCTACAGCCAGATCTTCACCGAGTTCGAGGGCAACCTGAACCCGTCGCAGGCGCACGGCTCCGGCGACGTGAAGTACCACCTCGGCGCGACCGGCACCTACATCCAGATGTTCGGCGACAACGACATCGCGGTGTCGCTGGTGGCCAATCCCAGCCACCTCGAGGCCGTCGACCCGGTGCTCGAGGGCATCGTGCGCGCCAAGCAGGACATGCTCGACACCGGCGAGGAAATCGACGGGTCGAACGACTTCACCGTCGTGCCGATGATGCTGCACGGTGACGCGGCCTTCGCCGGGCAGGGCGTGGTCGCCGAGACGCTGAACCTGGCGCTGCTGCGCGGCTACCGCACCGGCGGCACGATCCACATCATCGTCAACAACCAGATCGGCTTCACCACGTCGCCGTACGACTCGCGCTCCTCGGAGTACTGCACCGACGTCGCGAAGATGATCGGGGCGCCGATCTTCCACGTCAACGGCGACGATCCCGAGGCCGCGGTGTGGGTGGCCAAGCTGGCCATGGACTTCCGGCAGAAGTTCAAGAAGGACGTCGTCATCGACATGCTGTGCTACCGCAGGCGCGGGCACAACGAGGGTGACGACCCGTCGATGACGCAGCCGAACATGTACGACGTCATCGACACCAAGCGCGGGGTCCGCAAGAGCTACACCGAAGCCCTGATCGGCCGCGGCGACATCTCGATGAAGGAAGCCGAGGACGCCCTGCGGGACTACCAGGGGCAGCTCGAGCGGGTGTTCAACGAGGTCCGCGAACTCGAGAAGCACGCGATCGAGCCGAGCCACTCGGTCGAGGCGGACCAGATGGTCCCGGCCGGAACGAACACCGCGGTGGAGAAGTCGCTGCTGCAGCGCATCGGTGACGCCCACCTGGCGTACGGCGAGGACTTCAACGTACATCCGCGCGTCAAGCCCGTGCTCGAGAAGCGCCGCGAGATGGCCTACGAGGGCAAGGTCGACTGGGCGTTCGCCGAACTGCTGGCGCTGGGATCGTTCCTGTCCGAAGGCCGGACCATCCGAATGACCGGACAGGACACCCGGCGCGGCACGTTCACCCAGCGGCACTCGGTGATCATCGACCGCAAGACCGGCCGGGAGTTCACGCCGCTGGACCTGCTCACCGTCGACTCCGACGGCAACCCGACCGGCGGCCGGTTCATGGTGTACGACTCGGCGCTCTCGGAGTACGCCGCGGTCGGCTTCGAGTACGGCTATTCGGTGGGCAACCCGGATGCGCTGGTGCTGTGGGAGGCGCAGTTCGGCGACTTCGTCAACGGCGCGCAGTCGATCATCGACGAGTTCATCAGCTCCGGTGAGGCCAAGTGGGGTCAGCTCTCCGACGTCGTGCTGCTGCTGCCGCACGGCCACGAGGGGCAGGGCCCCGACCACACGTCGGCGCGCATCGAGCGGTTCCTGCTGCTGTGGGCCGAGGGCTCGATGACCATCGCGATGCCCTCCACGCCGGCGAACTACTTCCACCTGCTGCGCCGCCACGGGCTCGACGGGATCCACCGGCCGTTGATCGTGGCCACGCCGAAGTCGATGCTGCGCAACAAGGCCGCGGTCAGCGATCTCAAGGAGTTCACCGAGCACAAGTTCCGCTCGGTGCTCGAGGAGCCCACCTACGACGAGGGCGACGGCGACCGGTCCAAGGTCACCCGCATCCTGCTGACCAGCGGCAAGCTGTACTACGAGCTGGCGGCGCGCAAGACCAAGGAGAAGCGCGAGGACGTGGCGATCGTGCGCGTCGAGCAGCTGGCGCCGCTGCCCAAGCGCCGGCTCGCCGAGACGCTGGACCGCTACCCGAACGCCCGCGAGAAGTTCTGGGTGCAGGAGGAGCCGGCCAACCAGGGCGCGTGGCCGACCATGGGGCTGACACTGCCCGAGCTGCTGCCCGACCACCTCTCCGGGATCAAGCGGATCTCCCGGCGGGCGATGTCGGCGCCGTCGTCAGGGTCGTCGAAGGTGCACGCCGTCGAGCAGCAGGAGATCATCGACGTGGCATTCGCCTGACCCCTGCCTGCCCCCTACGTCTTGGGGGTCAGGCGGGCGACGACCCTCGGGAACAGGCCCTGGTAGCCGGCGCCGACGAAGCGGATGACGTACTCGAACATCCGCGCGTCGTTGCCGACCAGGATCCTGGCCTTGTTCTTGCGGACGCCGTCGAGGATGATCTGCGCGGCCTTCTCCGGTGTGGTGCTGGCCAGCTTCTTGTCGAAGGTCTTGGCCAGCTCGTCGGCGTCCAGGCCCTCGGCGGCGGTGGCGTTGCGGGCGATGGCGGTCTTGATGCCGCCGGGGTGCACGCAGCTGACCTTGACCGGATGCCCGGCCAGCGCCATCTCCTGGCGCAGCGCCTCGGTGAACCCGCGCACCGCGAACTTCGCGGAGTTGTAGGCGGCCTGCCCGGGGACGGCGAACAGCCCGAACACGCTCGAGACGTTGACGACGTGGCCGTCGCCGGAGGCGATCAGGTGCGGCAGGAACGCCTTGGTGCCGTTGACCACACCCCAGTAGTCGACGTCCATCACCCGTTCCATGTCCTTGAACTGGCTGATCTCGATGTCGCCGGTGAACGCGATGCCGGCGTTGTTGTAGATCTGGTTGACCTTGCCGAAGTGCTGGGCGACGGCGTCGGCGTAGAGGTGGAACTCCTCGCGCTCGACGACGTTGAGGCGGTCCGCCTTGACCTGCGCCCCGATCGCCTTGAGTCGCTCCTCGGTGGCGGCGAGGCCCTCGGTGTCGACATCGCTGATCGCGACGTGAGCGCCCGAACGCCCCAGTTCGATCGCCAGCGCCTGACCGATGCCTGAGCCGGCGCCGGTCACGACGGCCACCTTTCCGGCGAAGCCCTGCATATCCGCTCCTGTTGTTCGACGTGTGTCCAGTGCGGCCAACCATAGCGGTACCGCGGGTACCGGCATCCGCAGGGGCGGCCGGGGCGCGTAATGGCGCGCGCCCCATCGACGACAATAAGGGCATGACGTTCAGGTTTCCGGCCGCAGCGACCTTGATGGCGGCCACCGTGGCGGTCGCCGCAGCGGCCACCGTGACGGTCGCGGCCCCCGCCCAGGCCGACACCACCACCGATGTGTTCCTCTCGGCGCTCGACCACTACCGCCTCGGCGACATCGATGCCGGCACCGCGACCCGCGTGGGCGAGCAGGTGTGCCCCATGCTGGCCGAGCCGGGACAGAACGCCGCGAACGTCGCCGCGACGGTGGCCGACGAACTCGGTCGCCCCCTCGGTCCGGCGACGATGTTCACCGGGCTGGCGATCCAGATCTTCTGTCCCCGGGCGGTCACCGCGCTGACCGACGGGGTGCCGTTCTCGTTCTTCGGCTGAGCGCTCGCTAGTTGCTCGTGCCGAGCGGGTGCGCGTCGAGCCACTGTCCGGCCACCGCGCCAGGATCCGCCCCCTCGACGAGCTTGCGCCGCATGTCGGCCAGCGACCCGGTGTCCAGCACGCCGGCGATCTCGTTGAGCGCGAGGACCTGCGACTCGCCGAGCACGTTGCGCCGGTAGAGCGGAACCAGGTTCTCAGCGCGGATCAACGATGTCTTGTCCGAGAGCACCACGACGTCCGACGGGACACCGGGCGCGGCCGTCGACGTCCACGCCGCGTCGATCTCCCCGGCCCGCAGCGACGCGAAAAGCGATGCCGCATCGGCGAATTCCCGCGCACGGGGCAGGGCGCACGTACCGAGCGACGACGGCCGCGGCACGCCGGTCACCGCGCCGACCGAGACCTTCGGGCACTGCCGGGCGAACGCCGACACGTCGCGGCCCCACGCCCCGGTCGCGGCCTCGGTGACCGCGAGGGCGGGCTTGTCCTCGGCCGCCACCGTGTAGTCGCCGGCGGCCACGCCTTCGGGCAGCGCCGACAGCAGCGACCGGTACACCTGAACGTCGGAGCGGGCCGGCGCGTCGGGGTCGAACCGCTCCAGCAGCCGGCCGGTGAAGCCCGGCACGACCGTGGCCTCGGCCGAGTCGAGCCCGGCCAGCGGATCATCGGACGTGCGGACCTGCGCGGGACTGCCGTAGAACCCCAGCGCGGACGCGTAGAGGTGCGCGATCAGCTGCGACTCCGGGTCGGCGGTCGCCGCGACGGGGACCGGCGGCGGCCCCTGCTTCCCTCCGCAGGCGGCGAGCAGCACCGCCACGGTCAGCGCGGCCGCCAGCCGCCATGCCCGGTTCAGCCGACTCAGTCCTCGGACGCGGCGGCCACCGCCGCCGCCACCGCCGGGCCGACCCGGGGATCCAGCGCACTGGGCACGATGTGGTCGACGGCCAGGTCGTCGCCGACCACCGAGAAGATCGCCTCGGCCGCGGCGACCTTCATCTTCTCGGTGATGCGCCGGGCCCCGGCGTCGAGCGCCCCGCGGAACACCCCGGGGAACGCCAGCACGTTGTTGATCTGGTTCGGGAAGTCGCTGCGCCCGGTGGCGACGACGGCGGCGTACTTGCGCGCCACGTCAGGATGGATCTCGGGGTCGGGATTGGACATCGCGAACACGATGCCGCCCGGGGCCATCGTGGCGATCAGTTCCTCGGGCACCAGCCCGGCCGACACGCCCATGAACACATCGGCCCCGTCGAGCGCCTCGGCCAGCCCGCCGTGCAGGCCGCGTGGGTTCGACCGGGTGGAGAGCTCGGCCTTGAACGGATTGAGATCGCTGCGGGCCGAGGACAGGATGCCTTTGCTGTCGAGCACCGTGATGTCGTTGATGCCCTTGGCGAGCAGGATGTTCGCGCACGCGATCCCGGCCGCGCCGGCACCCGAGATCACGATCTTGAGCGTGTGCATGTCGCGCTGCAGCACCGTGGCCGCGCCGTGCAGCGCGGCGAGCACGACGATCGCCGTGCCGTGCTGGTCGTCGTGCATCACCGGGCAGTCCAGCGCCTCGATCACCCGCCGCTCGATCTCGAAACACCGTGGCGCCGAGATGTCTTCGAGATTCACCGCGCCGAAGGTCGGACGCAGCCGGATCAGCGTCTCGACGATCTCGTCGGGATCGTTGGTGTCGAGCACGATCGGGATGGAGTCCAGCCCGCCGAAAGCCTTGAACAGCGCGCTCTTGCCTTCCATCACCGGCAGCGAGGCCGCCGCGCCGATGTCGCCGAGGCCGAGCACCGCACTGCCGTCGCTCACCACGGCGACCAACCGGTGCGCCCAGGTGTAGCGGGCCGCCAGCGTCTTGTCGGTGGCGATCGCCCGGCTGACCTTCGCCACCCCGGGGGTGTAGGCGATCGACAGCGCGCGCTGGGTGTCCAGGGGCGAACTCATTCCCACCGAGAGCTTGCCGCCCTCGTGGGCCTCGAAGATCTCGTGGTCCTCGACCACCACCTGGGGGGTGCGCGCCGCCGAGGGCTCACGCGCAGGGGAAACGACACTGTCCGCCACGGGCGTCAGGGTAACCGACCACCTGATCTCACCGGAACGGGTTGGCGGTCGGTGAGGACATTCCTCCAGGATCCACGCGTACGATCCGTCTAGCTGGTGCCCGGAGGGAGGTCTCGCGCATGCCGTCGTTTCGCGCTTTGCCGCCGTCGCTCATGCGTCAGGGTGGCCGCCCCCGTCCCGACGATCCCGACGCCCGCCGCATCCACGTCCCGGTCGCGCGGGCGATGGTCGACTGCGGCGTCTACTGCGACGGCAACCGGTTGCCCGGCAAGTACACCCACGCCGCCGCGCTGGAGAAGGTGCACGCCATCGAGGCCGAGGGCCGCCCGGCGTTCGTCTGGATCGGCCTGCACGAGCCGGACGAGCATCAGATGCAGTCCGTGGCGGATGTGTTCGGCCTGCACGAACTCGCCGTCGAGGACGCCGTGCACGCCCATCAGCGGCCCAAGCTCGAGCGCTACGACAAGACCCTGTTCCTCGTGCTCAAGACGGTCAAGTACGTCGACCACGAGTCGATCGCCAACGTCCGCGAGATCGTCGAGACCGGGGAGATCATGATCTTCGTCGGCCCCGACTTCGTGGTGACCGTGCGGCACGGCGAACACGGCGGGCTGGCCGGGGTGCGCAAGCGCCTGGAGGCGTCGCCCGCGTCGCTCAAGCTCGGCCCCTACTCGGTGATGCACGCGATCGCCGACAGCGTGGTCGACACCTACCTCGACGTCACCGATCTCATCGAGACCGACATCGACGCGATGGAGGAGGACATCTTCTCGCCGCGGCCGCTGACCGACATCGAGACCATCTACCTGCTCAAGCGGGAGGTGGTCGAGTTGCGGCGCGCGGTGAGCCCGCTGGCCACCGACCTGGAGCGGATCGGCACCCAGCACGAGGACCTCATCAACGTCGAGATCCGCCGCTACATGCGCGACGTCCTGGACCACACCATCAAAGCCTCCGACCGCATCGCCAGCTACGACGAACTGCTCAGCTCGCTGGTGCAGGCCGCGCTCGGCAAGGTCGCCATGCAGCAGAACGTCGACATGCGCAAGATCTCGGCCTGGGTGGCCATCGCCGCGGTGCCGACCGCGATGGCGGGCATCTACGGCATGAACTTCGACAACATGCCCGAACTGCACTGGACCTACGGGTATCCGGCGGTGCTCCTGGTGATGGTGACCGTGTGCCTGCTGCTGCACCGCACGTTCCGGCGCAACCACTGGCTGTAGCGCCCGTCAGGCCGGGCTCGCCGCCCGCCGGCGCGGATCGGTGACGTCGACGCCGTCCTGAGCCCAGGCCTCCCGCATCGCCGGCGCGCCCTTCAGACGCACCCAGGCGGCCTCGGTCGCGGTGATCGGCACCGCCGACAGCACGGTCACCGGGGACAACGGCTCGTCGAGAGTGACGTCGTCGATGTCGCTGCCGCCCAACAGGAACGCGGTGAACGGCGCACCCTGCCACAGCGGGGTCTCCAGGTCGACCAGCGCGTCGGGTTCGAGCACCAGCCCTTCGACCGCCGGAGCGGCGGCCACCACCGCCACCGAACGCGCCAGCCCGACGGGTGACGGCCCGCGCAGCGACACCGCCACCTCCGCGCGGGGCCCGCGCACCGGATCGGCCATCAGGTCGGCCGGGTCACCCATCGGGTGCGCCGAGCAGCCGAGCGAAACATAGTGCGCCACATCGTCTCCCGGCCCCGCGAAGCGCAGGATGACCATTCGGTCGGTGCCCAGGAACGTCACGCTGGCCTCGTCGGGTTCCGCCGCGCCGGCCCGGGCGAAGTGGTCGAGCAGGTGCGCCCGCACCGACGCCAGGACATCGGCCACGTCAGATCTTCAGACGTGCCAACAGATCCCGGCCCTGCTCGGCGCCCTGCGGGTCGCACAGCACGTCGTAGCGCCCCGCCACCAGCTGCAGCGTGGAACTGAAATCCCTTGTGCCGCGCGCCATCGCATACGGCACCGCGGACGTGATCAAGCCGAAGAACACACCGGCGATCAAACCGGTGATCAGCGACCCCCACGGGCTGGGGCTGAAGAACCCCAGAATCAGGCCGATGAACAGGCCGAGCCAGGCGCCGGTGAGCACGCCGCCACCGAGCACCTTGGGCCAGGTCAGCCGGCCGGTGACCCGCTCGACCTGCATGAGGTCGACGCCGACGATGGTCACCTGCTCCACCGGAAACTGCTGATCGGACAGGTAATCCACCGCGCGCTGGGCCTCGGCGTAGGTCGGGTACGACCCGATGGGCCACCCCTTGGGCGGGGTCGGCAGGCCGACCGGACGGCCACGGCCCGACGCGGCACCGCCCGGGGTCTGGCCTGGCTGGAACGGGCTGGTCATGGTCTTGCACTCCTTCGATCCGCAAAGCACGTCGTCGCTCGGTCAACGCTCGAGACGGGCCAAAGGTGCCCCGCTGCACGTTCCCCTCGGCTCACCTGTACGTACGCTAGGTTGATCAGCATGACAAGTCCGGGCGACGACGCAGGCCGAAACGACCGTTCCGACTCCCCTGCCGGCGGGTCCGAGCAGTCCTCGGCGGGCTACGAGGCCCCTCCGATCGAGCAGTCCCCAACCCCTCCGGACTACACGCCGCCGCCGGCCTACAACCCGGCGCCGCCGCCGTACTCCTCGCCCACGGACTATCCTCCCCCCCCGTCCGGATACGGGTCGCCCTACCCGGAGCAGAACACCACGCCCGGGCAGCCGCCCTACCCCGGCGCCGGCTACGGCGGTGGGTCCTATCCGCCTCCGCCGCCCTACGGAACGGCGCCGGGCGGCTACCCGCCTCCGCCGATGGGCGGCTACCCGAACGCCGACTACGGCTACGGCGCACCGCCCGCCCCCGGCACCAACACGATGGCGATCGCGTCGCTGGTCGCCTCGATCGTCGGGGTGTGCTGCGGCATCGGCTCGATCATCGGCATCGTGCTGGGCATTCTGGCGCTCAACCAGATCAAGCAGAGCCGGCAGGGCGGTCATGGGCTGGCGGTCGCCGGCATCGCCGTCGGCGCGGTGTCGCTGGTGATCAGCCTGGTGTGGAACATCTACGTCTTCAGTTCCTGACCCATCCCCGGTCCTGACGAAGCGGCACCGATGACCACGAGCGGCCCCGAACCACCCTTCGACGAGGCGGGCCTGCCGCCGCCGGTGTACCCGCCGCCGTACCCGGGCACCCCGGCGGCCGGTTACGGATTCCCGGGCCCCTACCCGGCCTACCCGATGTACCCGTCGCGGCCGCCGGGCACCAACGGCAAGGCGATCGCGGCGCTGGCGACCGCGCTGGGCGGCCTGATCTGCTGCGGGCTGCCGTCGATCGTGGGCCTGGTGCTCGGCGTCATCGCGATGCGCGAGACCCGACGGACCGGCCAGAACGGCTTCGGGCTGGCCGTGGCCGCCGTGGTGATCAGTTCGCTGCTGATCATCGTCGGCGTCATCTACGTCGCGCTGACGACGCTGCTCTACGCCGGCAACTGGCAGTGGGCGCCCTAGCCGGCCGGAGGCACGAAACGTTCGCCCTCGCGGCGCATACCGGCCGCGCGACCCTTGCCGGCGATCACCAGGGCCATCTTGCGACTGGCCTCGTCGATCATCTCGTCGCCGAGCATCACCGCTCCCCGGGCGCCGCCCGCCCGGGAGGTGTGCCACTCGTAGGCCTCGAGGATCAGCTCGGCGTGGTTGTAGGCCTCCTGCCGGGGGCTGAAGATCTCGTTGCCCGCGGCGATCTGGTCGGGGTGCAGCACCCACTTGCCGTCGAAGCCCAGCGCCGCCGACCGCCCCGCCACCCGGCGGAAGGCCTCCACGTCGCGCACCTTCAGATACGGTCCGTCGATCGCGTTGATCCCGTGGGCGCGCGCGGCGATCAGGATCCGCATCAACACGTGGTGGTAGGCGTCGCCGACGTCGTAGCCCTCCGGCTGTTCACCGACCTCCAGGGTGCGCATGTTCAGACTGGCCATCAGATCGGCGGGGCCGAGCACCAGCGCCTGAACGCGCGGGGCGGCGGCGATCGCGTCGATGTGGGTCAGCCCGCGGGCGTCCTCGATCTGGGCTTCGATGCCGATCCGCCCGACCGGCAGACCGTTCGCGGCCTCCACCTGACCGAGAAGCAGATCCAGCGCGTGCACGTGAGAGACGTCGGTCACCTTCGGCAGCACGACGATGTCGATCGACGCGCCGGCCCGACCGATCACGTCGATCACATCGGTGTGGGTCCACGGTGTGGTCCAGTCGTTGACGCGGACCCCGCGCAGCTGCCCGGCCCATCCCGGCGCGGCGAGCGCGGCCGCGACCTGCACGCGCGCTTGCGCTTTCGCGTCCGCGGCCACCGCGTCCTCGAGATCGAGGAACACCTCGTCGGCCGGCAGCGTCTTGGCCTTCTCGATCATCTTCGCGCTACTGCCCGGAACCGACAGGCAGGTTCGACGGGGTCGATACCGGTTTTCCACAACCCCACTCTCTACTCTGACAACCATGGCGTCGGTCAACAGGGTCTATGCGGCCCGGCTCGCGGGAATGGTGGTGCTGGGTCCCGACGGCGAATCGATCGGCCGCGTGCGCGACGTCGTGATCAGCATCAGCCTGGTCCGGCAACAACCCCGCGTCCTCGGCCTGGTCATCGAATTGTTGACGCGCAGAAGGATTTTCGTGCCCATTCTGCGCGTCACCGCGATCGAGCCGGGCGCGGTGACGCTGTCCACCGGCAGTGTGTCGCTGCGGCGGTTCTCCCAGCGCCCCGGTGAGGTGCTGGTGCTCGGTCAGGTGCTCGAGACCCGGGTGCGCGTCGACGACCCCGACCTGACCGAACTGGCCGGGATCGACGTCGTGGTGGTCGATCTGGGCATCGAGCAGACCCGCACCCGCGACTGGGTGGTCACCAAGGTCGCCGTGCGCCCCCAGCGGCGGCTGGGCCGGCGCAGCAATGTGCACACCGTGGACTGGCAGCACGTGCAGGGGCTGACGCCGTCGGGGCTGGCGATGCCCGACCAGGGCGTGGCGCAACTGCTCGAGCAGTTCGAGGGCCAGCGCCCCATCGAGGTGGCCGACGCGATCCGCGAACTGCCCGCGAAGCGGCGCTACGAGGTGGTCAACGCGCTCGACGACGAACGGCTCGCCGACGTGCTGCAGGAGTTGCCCGAGGACGAGCAGGTCGCGCTGCTGCGCCAGCTCAAGACCGAACGCGCCGCCGACGTGCTCGAGGCGATGGATCCCGACGACGCCGCCGACCTGCTGGGCACGATGACCCCGGCCGACGCTGAGCAGTTCCTGCGCCGCATGGATCCCGAGGACTCCGAGGACGTGCGTCGTCTGCTCAGCCACTCCCCCAACACGGCGGGCGGCCTGATGACCTCGGAGCCGGTGGTGCTCGCGCCCGACACCACCGTCGCCGAAGCCCTTGCGCGCGTGCGTGATCCGGATCTTACCCCGGCACTGGCCTCGCTGGTGTTCGTGGTGCGGCCGCCGACCGCGACGCCGACCGGACGCTATCTGGGTTGTGTGCACCTGCAGCGGCTGCTGCGCGAGCCGCCCGCCGCGTTGGTCAGCGGCATCATCGACACCGACCTGCCCAGCCTCGGGCCCGAGGACTCCCTGGGCGCCCTCACCCGGTACTTCGCGGCCTACAACCTGGTGTGCGGCCCCGTCGTCGACGAGGAGAGCCACCTGCTGGGCGCGGTCTCCGTCGACGACGTGCTCGACCACCTGCTGCCCGACGACTGGCGCGAGCGTGAGGCCGAGCCGGTGATCATGACCGGGGAGCGGACGACATGAGCGACTCCTCGGCCCGCCAGCGCCTCGACACGCCCCGGGTCTCGCGCTCGCTGACCCCTCGCCTCGACGTCGAGGCGGTCGGCCGGGTCAGCGAGAGCATCGCCCGGTTCCTCGGCACCGGCCGCTACCTGGCGATCCAGACGTTCGTCGTGATCGTCTGGATCCTGCTGAACTTCGGCGCGTTCGCCTGGCAGTGGGATCCCTACCCCTTCATCCTGCTCAACCTCGCGTTCTCCACCCAGGCCGCCTACGCCGCGCCGCTGATCCTGCTCGCGCAGAACCGGCAGGAGAACCGCGACCGGGTGTCGCTGGAAGAGGACCGCAGGCGCGCCGAGCAGACCAAGGCGGACACCGAGTACCTGGCGCGCGAACTCGCGGCGCTGCGCCTCGCCGTCGGCGAGGTGGCCACGCGCGACTACCTGCGCCGCGAGCTCGAGGAGATCCGCGAGATGCTCATCGAGCTCCGTCCGGCCGAGACCGCAGGCGACGGCGAATCGAGCAAACCCGACGGAGAACGGCGGCCCCGGAAATCCGGATGAGACAGCTGTGGCCAATGCTGTTACACGGTCGTAGCCGAACAGCTATGGTGACGTGGTTCACCGGCGATCTCACAGCTAGGACGGTTGAGTGCACATAGGGGGAGGAGCGGCCCTCGGAGCAGCGAGGAGTCGCGCCGGGCGCGTCGTCCGGATGCCGGCTTTCGGCGTTGCCGCAGTGTTGACCCCCCTGGTGCTCGCCGGCGCCGTCGGCGCCTCCGCGCCGTCGACCAACGCACCGACCCGTGACGCGGCCGTGATGCCGCTGGCCGCCGTCGCGCCGACGGCCGGCGAATCCGGTGTGTCGGTGGTGGCGGTCGCCAAGGCACCCACCCCGATGCGCATCGCCGCGGCGGCCACCGTGTCCGCGCCGCCGCCCGCGGTGGTCGTGAATTCGCCCGGCACGCTGCGCATCCCGTCGATGGCGCTGGCCGCCTACCGCAACGCCGAGACCAAGATGGCCTCGGCCGCGCCGGGCTGCGGTGTGAGCTGGAACCTGCTGGCCGGCATCGGCCGCATCGAATCGATGCACGCCAACGGCGGCGCCACCGACGCGCGCGGCACCGCGGTGCGCCCGATCTACGGCCCCAGCCTCGACGGCACCCTGCCCGGCAACGAGGTGATCGTGCAGAGCCGCGCCTCGGACCGCGTGGTGTACGCGCGGGCGCTGGGCCCGATGCAGTTCCTGCCCGGCACCTGGTCGCGCTACGCCGCCGACGGGGACGGCGACGGCAAAGCCGACGTCCAGAACGTGTTCGACGCGTCGCTGGCCGCCGCCCGCTACCTGTGCAGCGGAGGCCTGAACCTGCGCAACCAGACCGATGTGCTGGCCGCGATCCTGCGCTACAACAACTCGATGGCCTACGCCCGCAACGTGCTGGCCTGGGCGGCGTCGTACGCCACCGGCGTGGTGCCCGTGGACCTGCCGCCGATCACCGGCGAGGTGCCCGCCCTCGGCGACAGCCACCTCGACCGCCCCGAAGGTCTCGGGCCCGGCCTGCCGCTGAACGCCGCGGGACTTCCGGCCAACGACCCGCTGGCCCTGCTCCAGCTCGGGCAGCGCACCGACGTGGCGAGCCTGATCAGCACCAACGTCCCCGGTTTCGCGCCGGGGCAGTCGCTGGGCCCGCTGCCCGGCCCGGCACCCGCGCCGCAGGCCGCACCGCAGCCCGTGGCGCCTCCGCCGCCGGCCTGGGTGCCGCCGTGGGTGACGCCCCCGGCCGCCCAGCAGCAGCCGGAGTGCGCCGTCTTCTGCATCACCAACACCCCCGCTCCCGCGGCGGCCCCCGGCCTCCCGGCTCCGGCCGCACCCGCGGCCGCGCCGTGGGCGCCGCCCCCGCCGGCCACGCCCGTCGCCGCGCCGGCACCCGCCGCGCCGGCCCCCGGCCCGCTGCTGCCCGCCGCGCCGGCCCCCGGCCCGCTGCTGCCCGCCGCGCCGGCTCCCGGCCCGGCACTGCCGCCGGCGCTGGGTCCGGCGCCCGGCCCCGTCGGCTGAGCTCGGCCGCCGCCGGAGGACGGCTGCTCGCCGCCTACACTCGCAGGTGATGCCTGCGAACACTCCTGACCTGACCGCGGCGGTGCGCGCCGCGCTGACCAAGGTGATCGACCCCGAACTGCGGCGCCCCATCACCGACGTCGGGATGGTCAAGAACGTCACCGTCGACGGCGACGGATCCGTGCACGTCGAGATCTACCTGACCACCTCGGCCTGCCCGAAGAAGACCGAGATCTCCGACCGCGTCACCCGGGCCGTCAGCGACGTGCCGGGCACCGGCGCGGTGCGGGTGACCCTCGATGTGATGAACGATGACCAGCGCGCGGAACTGCGCACGCTGCTGCGCGGCGATTCCCGCGAGCCGGTGATCCCGTTCGCCCAGCCCGGCTCGCTGACCCGCGTGTACGCGGTGGCCTCCGGCAAGGGCGGGGTCGGCAAGTCGAGCGTCACCGTGAACCTGGCCGCCGCCATGGCCGCCCGCGGCCTGTCGGTGGGCCTGCTCGACGCCGACATCTACGGCCACTCGGTGCCCCGCATGATGGGCACCACCGACCGGCCCACCCAGGTCGACTCGATGATCCTGCCGCCGATCGCCCACGACGTCCGGGTGATCTCGATCGCGATGTTCACCCAGGGCAACACCCCGGTCGTCTGGCGCGGGCCCATGCTGCACCGCGCGCTGCAGCAGTTCCTCGCCGACGTGTACTGGGGCGACCTCGACGTGCTGCTGCTGGACCTGCCGCCGGGGACCGGTGACATCGCGATCTCGGTGGCGCAACTGATCCCGGGCGCGGAGATCCTGGTGGTCACCACCCCCCAGCTCGCCGCTGCGGAGGTCGCCGAGCGGGCGGGCGCCATCGCGCTGCAGACCCGTCAGCGCATCGCAGGCGTCGTCGAGAACATGTCCGGGCTGCTGATGCCGGACGGATCGACGATGCAGCTGTTCGGTGAGGGCGGCGGCCGTCAGGTCGCCGAGAGCCTGTCGCGCTCGGTCGGCGCCGACGTCCCGCTGCTGGGGCAGGTGCCGTTGGATCCAGCGCTCGTGGCCGCGGGCGACACCGGGATACCGCTGGTGCTCAGCGCGCCCGAGTCGCCGGCCGGCGTCGAGTTGCGCAAGGTCGCCGATGCGCTGTCGAGCCGCAAGCGCGGACTGGCCGGGATGTCGCTGGGGCTGGACCCGGCCGGCCGCTGAGGCGCGGCACGACTCGCTAGGTCGCGTCCGGGTCGAACCGGGTGGGGCCCGGCGCGGCGTCGGCCGGCCCGGGGCTCGACTGCGGCTTCTCCGGCGGGGTCTGCGGCTTCTCCGGCGTGCTCGGGGTGTCGAAGCGGCCCGTGAAGATCGAGTCGTCGCCGTCGAGCAGGTGTTTGGTGAGCGCCGCGCGCGGCGTCATGCCGCGCAGCTTCTGCAGCTCCGACAGCGGTTCGCGCAGATCGTCGAACTCCGGGCCCAGGTCCTGACGCAGCTGGCTGGTCGCCCCCGTGATGTAGTCGCGGGCCTGGCGCACCGCCCCCGCGGTCCAGCGGATCGCGCCGGGAAGACGCTCGGGACCGAGGATGACCAGCCCAGCGATCACCAGGACCAGCATCTCGCCCCAGCCGACGTTGGCGAACATCGGTCTAGGTGCTGTTGTCGGGGCCGGGGGTCACGGTCAGCGTGACGCGCCTGCCGTCGCGGACGACCTCGATGGGCGCCGGCTCGCCGATCTTGAGCTGCCGGACGGCCACGACGAACTCGTCGGCGTCGGCGACGTCGCGGTTGCCGACCTTGACCACGACATCGTTCTCCAGGATGCCGGCCCGCTCGGCCGGGCCGCCCGCCGTCACGTTGGCGATCTGGGCGCCCTTGGAGACGTCGTTGCTCACCGATCGCGCCGTCAGGCCGAGCGTCGGGTGCGCCATCTTGCCGCTCTGGATCAGCGTCTCCACGACCTGCTTGACCTCGTTGACCGGGATCGCGAAGCCGAGACCGCTGGCGCTGTCGGACAGCGACTTGCCCGCGGTGTTGATGCCGATCACCTCGGAGTTCATGTTGATCAGCGGGCCGCCGGAGTTGCCGTGGTTGATCGACGCGTCGGTCTGCACGCCGTCGATGACGGTGTCGGTGTCGGAGCCGTCGCCGGACAGCGGGACGGGCCGGTGCAGTGCGCTGATGATGCCGTGGGTGACGGTGCTGCGCAGGCCCAGCGGGGCGCCGGCGGCGATCACCTCTTCACCGACGCGCAGCTTCTCGGAGTCACCCAGCCGGGCCACGGCGAGGTTGTCGACGTTGTCGACCTTGAGCACCGCCAGGTCGGTCTTCGGGTCGCGCCCGACGAGGTTGGCCGGCACCTCTTTGCCGTCGTTGAACACGACCGACATCTTGAACTTGCTCGGGTTGGTGGCCGCTTCGGAGATCACGTGGTTGTTGGTGACGATGTAACCGCGGCCGTCGACGATGACCCCGGACCCCTGCGCACCCTCGGTGTCGCTGGTCGCCTCGATCGTCACCACCGAATCCGCTACGGCGGCAGCCACTTTGGCGAACTGGCCCTGAGGCGGCTCACCGTTGTCACTGGTCTCCAGGGTCACCCTCGAGGTGGTGAACGCCTCGACGACCTCGGCGGTCTTGCGGCCCACCCAGCCGCCCGCGATGCCGATCACCAGCGCGACGATCGCGAGGACGCCGAGCGCGACGTAGGACACCCTGCCGCCGAACAGCACGTCGCGCACGCCCAGCTTGCCGGCAGGCGCGGTGACCGCGGCGGGTCCGCTGTGGGTGAGCGCCGGGGTGCCCAGGCCGACCGGGGCGCCCGGATTGCGCCACGGGTCGTCGGCGGCGTCGCCGGCGCCGTCGCGCTCCGCTTCCAGGGCACCTGCGTCGGTGGGGTGGCGCTGCAGCGAGTCGCCGCCGGGGTAGGGCCGGCCGAACGCCTCGGCGAGCACCGGGTCGGGCGGCTGATCCTCGGGCGTGTACTCGCCCTGGTCGCGCGCCTGCCCCTTGTTCAGGAACGAACCGTTGACGCCGTTCGGCCTGCCGAAGGCGCGCTGCGCCGCCGGATCAACCGGCGGACGGGACACGGGGCGCGGTTCGAGACGTTCCCGACCGGTCTGGTCCAGATTGGTCACCCGTACATCGCCCTTTCGTGCCCTTGTCTGTGTTGCGCATCGTGATCACGGTGCCGGTCGTCACCGACGATCATGACTGGTCGACGCGCCCTCACCCTACCGACGCTTGCGGCGGGCGCGCGGCGCGCCGTCGGACCATTGCGTCGTGTCGGCCGGTTCCGGGTGGTCGATCGGTGCGTGCTGCGGGATCTGCGACAACAGGCCCAGCAGCGTGCTGGGCATGGCCACGGGGCAGGCGTCGCGCAGCACCTCCCGGGCCTGGCGCTGGGCGTCGACCTCGGTCGCGCACTGGGGACACATCGACATGTGGTGGGCGGCGCGCAGATGCGCACTCATCCGCAGCTCGCCGTCGACGTACGCGGCGACGGCCTCGGTGGACAGGTGCTCGGTCGAGCCGAACTGACGCGGGCCGACCGGGGCGTCACTCTGCGAGGCGAACTGGGTGGGAAGCCAGGAGAAAGCGCGGCGGAACGCGTGTCCGGGATCGAACACCACCTGACTCCTCTCCGGTCATGTCGTATCGACGGTCTTCATCGAATGTAGCGCGGCATGCTGTGAACCCGCCGACGAACGTCAGGCCGATCTGGCCGCGTCGCGGACGTCGGAGTGCCGAGCCAGGTAGTCGCGCAGGGCCTGGCGGCCGCGGTGGATGCGGCTGCGCACGGTGCCCAGCTTGACGCCCAGCGTGGCGCCGATCTCCTCGTAGGACAGCCCCTCGATGTCACACAGCACCACCGCGGCGCGGAACTCCGGGGGCAGCGAGTCGAGCGCGGCCTGCAGGTCCGGGCCCAGCCGAGAGTCGTGGTAGATCTGCTCCGGGTTGGGCTCGTCGGCGGGCACCCGCTCGTAGTCCTCGGGCAGCGCCTCCATGCGGATGCGGCCGCGGCGGCGGACCATGTCGAGGAACAGGTTGGTGGTGATGCGGTGCAGCCAGCCCTCGAACGTGCCGGGCTGGTAGTTCTGCACCGACCGGAAGACGCGGATGAAGGTCTCCTGCGTCAGGTCCTCGGCGTCGTGCTGATTACCCGACAGGCGGTAGGCCAGCCGGTACACCCGGTCGGCGTGCTGGCGGACGAGTTCGTCCCAACTGGGCATCGCAGCGTGGTCACCGGTGGCGTCGAAGACCGCGGTGCCGGTCAGCTCGTCGGTCGTCTCGACCCATTCGGCATCGGTGAACTGCTCGAGGTGTGCCATCGAAACGGGAGCGGCGGTAGGGCCGGTCACAGTGGTGGTCGTCGGATCCTCCATGTCGTGCGGACCGCGGTCGTCGAGAGACCGCTCGAGGGGGACAACGCGGCGCAGTGACGCTTTCTTCCCGTCGCCGGGGAGTCCGATCTGGTCGCGGTGCGCGCCGTCTGTCATGCGAACACGTTCTCCCGTCGTGGTGTGCCAGGCATATGAGCAAACTGAACATTTCCTGAGAAAGAACGCTACCCATTTTCGACCAGCGGAAACGGTGCCGGCGGGGGCCGGTGGGGGCGAATCCCGGGTGCGGGCGTGTCGACGTCCCGGCGCCGGGGCCGACGCTCTACGCTGCGGGGCATGGCGAGCACCGACGAGCCCGCAGGCGGCGCCGGCGATTCCGGGTCCCGGCCCAGCCCGACCGAGGCGATCGTCAGTCACGCCGAACACTCGATCTCCGAGGACGCGATCGTCGCCGCTGCGCGGGAACGCGCGGTCGACATCGGTGCGGGCGCGGTGACCCCGGCCGTCGGCGCGCTGCTGTGCGTGCTGGCGAAGCTGACCAGGGCCAAGGCCGTGGTCGAGGTGGGCACCGGGGCGGGCGTCAGCGGGTTGTGGCTGCTCTCGGGTATGCGCGACGACGGCGTGCTCACCACCATCGACGTCGAGCCCGAGCATCAGCGCATCGCCAAGCAGGCGTTCACCGAGGCCGGTGTCGGCCCGGGCCGGACCCGCCTGATCAGCGGCCGCGCGCAGGAGGTCCTCACGCGGCTCGCCGACGAGTCCTACGACCTGGTGTTCATCGACGCCGATCCGGCCGACCAGCCGCAGTTCGTCGTCGAGGGCGTGCGGCTGCTGCGACCCGGCGGGGCGATCGTCGTGCACCGCGCCGCACTGGGCGGCCGGGCGGGCGACGCCGCCGCCAAGGACGCCGAGGTCGCCGCCGTGCGCGAGGCCGCCCGGCTGATCGCCGAGGACGAGCGGCTGACCCCGGTGCTGATCCCGCTGGGCGACGGCCTGCTCGCCGCCGCCCGCGACTGACCTTTCTGCCCCCTTCTCCGCGGAAGCGCATTCCTGGTCGTTGAACGGCGCTTTTCGCAACCCGGAACGCTATTCCGCGGTGGAGTCTTGACCGCAGGCTAAACAAGTGTTTAGCATATTGAACATGCGTTCAGCGGACGATCTCACCGCAGTGGCCCGCATCCGCGATGCCGCGATCGACCTGTTCGGTCGCGACGGGTTCGGGGTCAGCGTGCGGACGATCGCCGCGGCGGCCGGGGTGAGTCCGGGCCTGGTGATCCACCACTTCGGGTCCAAGGAGAAGCTGCACCGCGCCTGCGACGAGTACGTCGCCGAAACCGTGCGAGCGAGCAAGTCGGAGACGATCCAGAGCTCCGACCCGGCGACCTGGCTGACACAGATGGCCGAGATCGAGCACTACGCCCCGATGATGGCGTACCTGGTGCGCAGCATGAGCAGCGGCGGGGAGCTCGCGAAGATGTTGTGGCGCACCATGATCGACAACGCCGAGCAGTACATCGACGAGGGTGTGCGCGCCGGCACCATCAAACCCAGCATCGACCCGAAGGCGCGCGCCCGCTTCGTCGCGATGGCCAACGGTGGCGGGTTCCTGCTCTACCTGCAGCTGCACGAGAACCCGACGGACCTGCGGGCGGTGCTGCGCGACTACGCCGAGGACATGGTGCTGCCGGCGCTGGAGCTCTACACCCACGGCCTGATGGCCGACTCGACGATGTACGACGCCTTTCTGGCCCAGCGCGAGAAGGGCATTCCGTTCACCTCCACCGAAGGAGACCACCATGGTGACTGACAACGCGAACGCCCCGGCCGTCGAGATCCGGGGGCTGACCAAGAACTTCGGCGCGGTGCGCGCCCTCGACGGACTCGACCTGACCGTCGCCGACGGGGAGGTACACGGCTTCCTCGGACCCAACGGCGCGGGCAAGTCCACGACACTGCGCATCCTGCTCGGGCTCGCCCGCGCCGACGCGGGTGTCGTCCGCCTGCTCGGCGGCGACCCGTGGACCGACGCCGTCACGTTGCACCGCCGGCTCGCCTACGTTCCCGGCGACGTCACGCTGTGGCCCACGCTCACCGGCGGTGAGACGATCGATCTGCTCGCCCGGATGCGCGGCGGCATCGACGAGAGGAGACGGGCCGAGCTGATCGAGCGGTTCGACCTCGACCCCACCAAGAAGGCGCGCACCTACTCCAAGGGCAACCGGCAGAAGGTGTCGCTCGTCTCGGCGTTCTCGTCGCACGCCCGACTCCTGCTGCTCGACGAACCGAGCAGCGGCCTGGATCCGTTGATGGAGAACGTCTTCCAGCAGTGTGTCGGCGAGGCACGCGACCGCGGAGTCACCGTGCTGCTGTCCAGTCACATTCTCGCCGAGACCGAGGCCCTGTGCGACCGGGTCACGATCATCCGCGCCGGCCGCACCGTCGAGAGCGGCACGCTGGACTCGATGCGGCACCTGTCGCGAACCTCGATCAAGGCCGAGATGCTCGGTGACGTGGTCGATCTCGCCCGCATCCCCGGTGTCGAGGACGTCAGCGTCGAGGGCCGGACGGTGCGCGCCCAGGTCGACAGCGACAGTCTGGCCGAGGTGATCAGGGTGCTGGGCGACGCGGGGGTGCGCAGCCTGGTCAGCCAGCCCCCCACACTGGAAGAGCTCTTCCTCCGGCACTATCACAGCGCAGACACCGCCGAGCAGGTGTCGGCATGACCACGCTGCTCGAGCGCCCGCACCGGCCCGCCCACGAGGCACCCCGGTCCGGCAGCGGACTGACGGGAACCCTTGGGCTGCTTCGGCTCTACGCCCGGCGCGACCGCGTCGTGCTCCCCCTGTGGGTGCTGCTGTTGTCGGTGCCGCTGTCGACGGTGTACATCGGCAGCATCGCGGCCGTCTACCCGACCGCCGCCGACCGCGCGACGTTCGCCGCGTCGATCATGGCCAGCCCGGCGCAGCGGGCTCTGTACGGCCGGGTCTTCGACGACAGCCTCGGCGCGGTGGGGATCTGGAAGGCCGGCATGTTCCATGCGCTGATCGCCGTGGCCGTGATCCTGACCGCGATCCGGCACACCCGCGCCGACGAGGAGAACGGGCGCAGCGAGCTTCTCGAGTCGACGGGGGTGGGCCGCTACGCCGGCCTGACCGCGGCGGTGCTGCTCGCCGGCGGCGCGTCGGTGCTGACCGGCGTCATCGGCGTGGCCGGTCTGCTCACCCAGGACGTCCCCGCGACGGGTTCGCTGGCCTTCGGCGCCGCGTTGACCTGTTCCGGTCTGGTGTTCACCGCGGTGGCGGCGGTCAGCGCGCAGCTGTCGTCGAGCGCCCGGGCGTCCCGAGGCATCGCGTTCGGCGTCCTCGGTGCCGCCTTCACGCTGCGCGCGGTCGGCGACGCCGGCGCCCGAGCCGAGGCGCTCACCTGGCTCTCGCCGCTGGGCTGGTCGCTGCAGGTGCGACCGTATGCGGGCGACAGGTTCTGGGTCCTGGGGCTGCATGTCGCGCTGGCCGCCGTTCTCCTCGTCCTCGCCTACGCACTCCTCGCCCGTCGCGACGTCGGAGCGGGTCTGCTCGCCGAGCGTCTCGGTCCGCCCCGCGCCGGCCGCCGGCTGGGCGGGGTGCTGGGGCTGACGTGGCGGCTGGACCGCGGTTCCCTGATCGTGTGGACCGTAGGCCTGGCCCTGTACGGCGCGATCATCGGCGGCATCGTGCACGGCATCGGGGAGGAGATCGGCGGCAGTCAGATCGCCCGCGACGTTGTGGCGCGCCTCGGGGGCACCGACGCGATGGAGCAGGCGTTCATCGCGGTCGCGTTCAGCATGCTCGGGATGGTCACCGCGGCGTTCGCCATCTCGCTGGCCCTGCGGCTGCACCAGGAGGAGATCAGCGGGCACGCCGAAACAGTGCTGGCCGGTGCTGTCAGCCGATCCCGTTGGCTGACATGCCATCTCGCCTTCGCCCTGGGCGGTCCCGCGGTGGCGCTGCTGATCGCCGGACTGGTCACCGGGCTCACCTACGGGGCCGCCGCGGGTGACATCGCCGGCACGCTGCCGAACGTCCTGGGCACGGCGGCCGTCCAACTACCCGCGGTGTGGCTGCTCGCCGCCGTCACGGTGGCACTGTTCGGTCTGCTGCCGCGCTTCACGCCGGTCGGCTGGGGGGTGCTCGTCGCGTTCGTCGCGGTGTTCATGCTGGGCTCGCTGTCCGGCTCGCCGCAGTGGCTGCTCGACCTCGAACCGTTCGCGCACATCCCGCAAGTCGGTCTCGGCGATTTCACCGCTGTTCCGCTGCTGTGGCTGCTGGCCCTTGATGTCACGTTGATCACGCTGGGCGCGTGGGCCTTTCGTCGTCGCGACCTACGCTGAGGAGGTTGTCGTGAATCTTGCTCTGCGGACCGCGGTCTCGATGGTGTCGGGACTGGTCTTCTTCGGACTGGTTCTGTTCCTGCCTGCCGGCACCGTCCACTACTGGCAGGCCTGGGTGTTCGTTGCGGTGTTCTCCGTGTCGACGTTCGTCCCCAGCATCTATCTCGCGATCCGTCACCCCGACGCGCTGGCGCGCAGGATGAAAGCCGGACCGAGGGCGGAAACCCGCCCCGCGCAACGCATCATCATCACGGTCACGTTCCTGGCGGGCATCGCGGTCATGGTGATCAGCGCCCTCGACTGGCGCTTCGGCTGGTCGAGTGTGCCGCTGTGGCTGGTGATCACCGGCGACGTGCTGGTGGCGGTCGGACTGGTCGCCGCACAGCTGGTGGTGGTCCAGAACAACTACGCCGGCGCGAGCATCACCGTCGAGGAGGGCCAGCCGCTGGTGTCCACCGGGATGTACGGGATCGTGCGGCACCCGATGTACGCCGGTTCCCTGGTCATGATGCTCGGCACTCCCCCGGCGCTGGGCTCGCTGTGGGGTCTGCTCGCGGTGCTGGCAGCGGTTCCGGTGCTGGCTGCCCGGCTGCTCGACGAGGAGAAGGCGCTGACCGACGACCTGGCCGGGTACGCCGAGTACACGAAGAAGGTGCGGTTTCGGCTGATTCCCGGCGTGTGGTGAGCCTGCGCCCATACTGATCCCATGGAGCTGCTGACCGGGTTCGGGCTGGCGACCGCCGCGGGGCTCAACGCCTACATCCCGCTGCTGGCGCTGGGGTTGCTCGCCCGGGTCACCGACCTGGTCACGCTGCCGGCCGGGTGGGCGTGGCTGGAGAACGGGTGGGTCATGGCGATCGTCGCCGCACTGCTCGCGGTCGAGATCGTGGCGGACAAGGTGCCCGCGCTCGACACGATCAACGACACGGTGCAGACCTTCGTGCGGCCCACCGCGGGCGGCATCGTCTTCGGCTCGGGCACCGCCGCACAGACCGCCGCGGTCGCCGATCCGGGCGCCTTCGCCCAGTCGGGACAGTGGATTCCCGTCGTCCTCGGCATCGTCGTCGCGCTGGTGGTGTCGCTGACCAAGTCGACGGTGCGGCCCGCCGCGAACGTGGCCACGGCCGGTATGGCGGCCCCGGTGCTGAGCACGGTCGAGGACGTCGTCAGCGTGATGCTCGTGGTGCTCGCGATCCTGCTGCCCGTGCTGGTCCTGGTCGCGGTCGTCGCGCTCGGCTGGGCCGCGTTCCGGGTGATCCGGCGCCGCAGGCGACGGCCGGCGGCCGGGGCGCGGTAGTCACCGACGACGCGGGTACCCGGGGCGTCATGCAGACGTTCCTACCCCTTCCCGGGTTCGCCGATTCGGCCCGGACGCTCGACCCGCGCCGGCTGGGCAAACAGCGGGTGGAGACCATCCAGGTACTGCGTGCGCTGACGGTGCCCGGATACGGGTGGCGCCGCCACCCCGCCGCGGCGATGTGGGCGGGCTACGAAGAGGCCGTCGTGCGCTACGGATGGGAGGTCTGCGAGGTGTGGTGCGCGCTGGGCCGGGCCGACACCTGCGCCGCCACGCTGCTCGAGGATCTGACCGCAGGCACCGGGCTGACCTCCATCAGAACCCAAGACGACCTCGGCGCCGCCGGCGAACTGCCGCCCTGGCTGGGTGACCCCGCGGTGCACCGCAGCCACCAGTCCGCGCTGGTTCGCAAGGATCCGGACCACTACCGTCCGCTGTTCCCCGACGTCCCCGACGATCTGCCCTATGTGTGGCCGGCCTCGGACCGGCCGCGCCGCCTCGCCGACTGATCGTCGATCGGTCAGACCCAGACGCCCTTGCCGACCGCCACCACGCCCCCGGCGCTGACCGAGAACCGTTCGCGGTCCTTGTCGAGGTCCACCCCGACCATCTCGCCGGGCCCGACGACCACGTTCTTGTCCAGGATGGCGTGCCGCACCACCGCGCCGCGGCCGATCCGGGCGCCGGGCATGATCACGCTGCCCTCGACGATCGCGCCGTCGTCGACGACGACGTTCGACGACAGCACCGAATTGCGTACCGACGCAGCCGAAATGATGCTGCCGGCGCCGACGACGGACTCCTGGGCCGATCCGCCGTTGACGAACTTCGCGGGCGCGAGGTTCTCCGAGCTGCCGCGGATGGGCCACCGCTTGTTGTAGAGGTTGAAGATCGGGTGCACCGAGACCAGGTCCATGTGCGCGTCGTAGAACGCGTCCAGCGTCCCGACGTCGCGCCAGTAGCCGTGGTCACGCTCGGTGGCGCCGGGCACCTCGTTGTTGTTGAAGTCGTACACCGAGGCCATGCCGTCGGACACCAGCCGCGGGATGATGTCGCCACCCATGTCGTGGTCGGAGTCGTCGTCCTCGGCGTCGGCGCGGATCGCGTCGATCAGCACCTTGGTGGTGAAGATGTAGTTGCCCATCGACACGAACGTCTGCTCGGGATCGTCGGGCACAGAGGGCGGCTCCGCCGGTTTTTCCACGAACGCCCGGATCCTCCCCGAGTCGTCGGCGTCGATGCACCCGAACGCGGTCGCCTCGGCACGCGGCACCCGGATCCCTGCGACCGTCGCGCCCGCGCCACTCTCGATGTGCTGCTGGACCATCTGCTCCGGATCCATCCGGTACACGTGGTCGGCGCCGAAGATCACGATGTAGTCGGGATCCTCGTCATAGATCAGGTTCATCGACTGATAGATCGCATCGGCCGACCCGGTGTACCACCGCGGCCCGAGCCGCTGCTGGGCCGGCACCGGGGTGATGTACTCGCCGGCAAGCCCCGATAACCGCCAGTTCTGGGAGATGTGGCGGTCCAGCGAATGCGACTTGTATTGCGTCAGAACACAGATTCGCAGGAAACGGGCGTTGACGAGATTGGAGAGCACGAAATCGATCAGGCGGTAGGCGCCGCCGAACGGAACTGCGGGCTTGGCGCGGTCGGCGGTCAACGGGTACAGCCGTTTGCCCTCTCCGCCGGCGAGGACGATGCCCAGCACGTGTGGCGCTTCCCTCATGAACCCAACCTATCGGCAGGTCGGGACAGGAGCCAGCCATTCCCCCTCTTTGGCGGGTTCTCGGGCTGTCGGTCAAGACAATTGGTGATGCCACGCAGAGCGCGGGCGAATCTGGGTACGGTCACACCATGCGGGACGGGATGCGGGTGGCGATGATGACACGGGAATACCCACCGGAGGTGTACGGCGGTGCGGGCGTCCACGTCACGGAGCTCGTCGCGCAGCTGAGACATCTGTGCGAGGTCGACGTGCACTGCATGGGCGCCCCGCGGCCGGGGGTGACCGTCGCCGCGCCCGACCCCGCCCTCGAGGGCGCCAACGCCGCGCTGGCGACGCTGTCGGCCGACCTGAACATGGTCAACACCAGCTCAGCAGCCACCGTGGTGCACTCCCACACCTGGTACACCGGCATGGCCGGGCATCTGGCGGCCCTGCTGTACGGCGTGCCGCACGTGCTGACCGCGCACTCGCTGGAGCCGATGCGGCCGTGGAAGGCCGAGCAACTCGGCGGCGGCTACCGCATTTCGTCGTGGGTGGAGAAGACGGCGGTCGAGGCCGCCGACGCGGTGATCGCGGTCAGCTCAGGGATGCGCGCGGACGTGCTGCGCACCTACCCCGGCCTCGACCCCGACCGGGTGCACGTCGTGCGCAACGGCATCGACACCGACGTGTGGTACCCGGCCGACCCCGAGCCGGGCCAGTCCGTGCTCGCCGAACTCGGCGTCGACCCGGCCCGCCCCGTCGTCGCGTTCGTCGGCCGCATCACCCGGCAGAAGGGGGTGGCCCACCTGGTGGCCGCCGCCCATCACTTCGCCCCGGAGGTCCAGCTCGTGCTGTGCGCGGGCGCCCCCGACACCCCCGAGATCGCCGAGGAGGTCGCCTCGGCCGTGCAGCAGCTCTCCGGGGCACGCACCGGCGTGTTCTGGGTGCGCGAAATGTTGCCGACCGCCAAGATCCGCGAAATCCTCACCGCAGCAACGGCATTCGTGTGCCCTTCGGTGTACGAGCCGCTGGGCATCGTCAACCTCGAGGCGATGGCGTGCGGCACGGCCGTGGTGGCCTCGGACGTCGGCGGCATCCCGGAGGTGGTCGCCGACGGTCGGACCGGCCTGCTGGTGCACTACGACCCGGAAGACACCGGGTCCTTCGAACGCGATCTCGCCGAGGGCGTCAACGCCCTGGTGGCCGATCCCGACCGGGCCCGCGCCTACGGTGCCGCGGGCCGGCAGCGCTGCATCGACGAGTTCTCCTGGGCACAGATCGCCGAACAGACCCTGGAGATCTACCGCAAGGTCTCGTCGTAGAGCAGAGCAGCGCTAGCTGGTGACGCCCTTGAGTTCGTCGCCGAGGGCGGCTGCCTCGTCCGGGGTCAGCTCGACGACCAGTCGGCCCCCGCCTTCCAGTGGTACCCGCATCACGATGCCGCGCCCCTCCTTGGTTGCTTCCAGTGGACCGTCGCCGGTCCGGGGCTTCATCGCCGCCATCGAGTGCCTCCTCCACAATGGGCGTGCCCGTCAGGGCCCGATTCGTCGTACGAGCCATGACGTCGAACGCTGACAGCATCGGCTCTGAACTGCTCTAGACGACCATTGTTCCCTATCCGGGCCAGCTCGTGTGTCAAGACCCGCTATCGCTGCCCGTTCGGACCCTTGTGCGCCTCGACGAAGAAGCCGCCGCCGGTGGCCGCGTCCGGCCACCGCCCGAACGCCGCACCGGGCTCGGCCACGTCGGTGACGGTGGCCGTCCAGCCCAGCGACTCGGCCAATTCTCCCGGCGCGTCGATGCCGAACAGCCATGGTGATCCCTGCGCCTCCATCGACGCGAGCAGGCCCGTCATCTCGGGCGCCGTCAGCAGCGCCGCACTCACGACGTCGTACAGCAGCACCGAGCCCGGCGCCGACAGGGCGTGCACCCGCGCGAACAGCCGGTGCACCGCGTCGCCGTCGAGGTACTGCAGCAGCCCCTCGATCAGCCATGCGGTGGGCGCCGAGGGGTCCAGGCCGGCGTCGGTCAGCGCGGCACTCCAGTCGCCGGCCAGGTCGGCGCCGAGGCTCACCCGGTGGCAACGCGGCTGCTCGCCGGCCAGCACGCCGTCCTTGGCGGCGATCACGGCGGGCTGATCCACCTCGATGACCGTGGTACCGGGCGGCCACGCGAGCCGGTACGCCCTGGCGTCGAGTCCGGCGGCCAGGATGACGACCTGCCGCACGGTCTGCGTGGCGCGCAGCAGCGCCTCGTCCCAGAACCGGGTGCGCACCACGATCTGCGCGGTGGACCGCTCCCCGGCCTCGGCGACCATCCGCGCGAGCATCTTCCGGCCTGCCTCACCCGCGAGGCGGGCGGCGAACGGGTCCTCGAACAGCGGGCGGTCCCGGCGGGACTCGTCGGCGCGGATCGCCGCGACGAGCACGGCGGTGCGCGCGACCGCCTCCCCGGTCACGAGCGCGGCACCCAGCAGTCGGCGACGTGGTCGTCGACCATGCCGGTGGCCTGCATCAGCGCATAGGCCGTGGTCGGGCCGACGAACCGGAACCCGCGCCGCTTGAGTTCCTTGGCCATCGCCGTGGATTCGGCGGTGACGGCCGCGACGCCCGACAGGTCCGCCGGCCGCGGCCGGGTGGCGCCGTCGGCGGGGGCGAAGGACCACAAGAGTTCGGCGAGGTCGCCGCCGGCGTCGGTGAGATCGGCCGTCGCGCGGGCGTTGGAGATGGTGGCCTCGATCTTCGAGCGGTTGCGCACGATGCCGGGGTCGGCCAGCAACCGGTCGACGTCGCGTTCGGTGTAGCGGGCCACGCGCTCGACGTCGAAGCCGTCGAACGCGGCGCGGAAGTTGTCCCGCTTGCGCAGGATGATCAGCCAGGACAGTCCGCTCTGGAACGCCTCGAGGCTGATCCTCTCGAACAGCGCGGCCGAGTCGCGCAGCGGACGTCCCCACTCGGTGTCGTGGTAGTCGCGGTACAGCACGAAGTCCTCGGGCGACAGGCGCGACCGGTCGATCCAGCCGCACCGGACCCGGTCGTCGGACGGGGCGTCGCTCACCCCTCGCCGCCCGCGGTTTCGCGGGTCCGCAGCGCCGCCAGTTCGTCGCGCAGGTCGTCGATCTCGCGACCCAGCCGCTCGAGCACCCAGTCGACCTCACTGGCCTTGTAGCCGCGCAGCGTCTGGGTGAACTTGAGGGCGTCGACGTCGGCGCCGGTGACATCGGTCGCGGGCAGCACGGTGGCCGTCGTCGCCTGCGGCAGCGGGGGCAGCACCTCGCCTCGGCCGAACAGCACACTGCCGATCGCGAACAGCACGATCCCGACCAGCACGAGCACCACGAGGTAGAGCAGAACGAGCGTCACACGTCGATACTGCCCGACGGCGGTGACAAACCGGAGGCGACCAGCCCGTCAGCGGGGGCGCAGCGTGATCATCGGCGGCCGGTCGTCGAGCGACACCGACGACGTCCGCGGCGTGTAGTCCTCGCCGTCGGCGAAGAACTGGGTGAGCCCGACGCCGGAGTCCGGGATCCCGCAGCGCTGCAGCAGCGTGGCGATGACCTGGCGGCTCATCGAGGCCAACTCGGTCAGCGGACGGTTGCGGTGGCTGCGCACCCCGAGGTTGACCTGGGCGATCGCGTCCAGGCCCAGCCGGTCGTAGGCGTCGACGAGCAGACCGATCTCCACGCCGTAACCGGGCGCGAACGGCACCGCGGTCAGCAGCTCGCGGGTGCCGGCGTACTCGCCGCCCAGCGGCTGGTACAGGCACGACAGCTCGGGCCGCAGCGCCGCCAGCAGCGGGCGGGCCACCAGCTCGGTGACGCGGCCGCCGCCGTTGGCGTCCTCACGGCCGCTGACCTTGAGCGGGCGCCGGTAGAACCCTTTGACCAGGTGCACGCCCTCGGTGGTGAGCAGCGGGCCGAGCAACTTGGGCACGAACATCGGATCGGGGTCGAGCAGGTCGGAGTCGACGAACGCGATCAGGTCGCCGGTGGTCGCGGCCAGCGAGCGCCACAGCACCTCGCCCTTACCGGGCTGCGCGGACACCTCGGGCAGCGCGACCTCGCGGCTGACCACCCGGGCGCCCGCCGCGACCGCACGGATCTCGGTGTCGTCGGTGGAACCGGAATCCAGCACGATCAGTTCGTCGACCAGGCCGCCGAGCAGCGGGGTGATCGTCTCGACCACGCCGGCGACGGTCTCCTCCTCGTTCAGCGCGGGCAGCACGACCGAGACCGTCCGGCCCTTCTTGGCGGCCTCGAGTTCGGCGACCGTCCAGGACGGCCTGCTCCAGCTGTGATCGGTCAGCCACGGGTGCGCGGCCATCCCCTCGGCGACCATGTCCGTGACGCGATCAGACAACACCGTCATGCCAGTCCTCTCACCGTGCGTTGCGGTGGACGGACGCCGTGGATCGACGCCACCATCTCCAGTACCCGACGTGTGGGACCCACCTCGTGCACCCGGAACATCGCGGCACCGTCGGCGGCGGCGAGCGCCGTCGCAGCCAGGGTGCCCTCGAGGCGGTCGGTGAGTCCCACCCCCAGAGTCTCCCCGACGAAATCCTTGTTGCTCAGCGCCATCAGGACGGGCCATCCAGTGTTTACAAGCTCTTTTACGTGGCGCAACAAACTAAGACCGTGGTAAGTGTTCTTGCCGAAATCGTGGGTCGGATCGATGACGATGCCGTCCCGGCGCACGCCCAGCGCCACCGCCCGCTCGGCCGCCGTGGTCACCTCGGCCAGCACGTCGTCGACCACGCCGCGCTCGGTGATCCCGTAGTTCACCCGGAACGGACGGGTCCGGGGCACCGCACCGCCGGTGTGCGAACACACCAGGCCCGCGTCGAACTCGGCGGCGACGGCCGCCAGGTCGGGATCGGCGCCACCCCAGGTGTCGTTGATCAGGTCCGCACCGGCCGCGCAGGCCTGCTTGGCCACCTCGGCGCGCCAGGTGTCGACGCTGATCAGCTGGTCCGGGAAGGTGGCGCGCAGCCACTCGATGAACGGGACGACGCGGGCGATCTCCTCGTCGACGCCGACGGTCTGCCCCGGCCCGGCCTTGACCCCACCGACGTCGACGATGTCGGCGCCGTCGGCGACCACGCGGTGGGCCGCCTGCTTGGCGGCCTCGTCGGTGAACGTGGCGCCGCGGTCGTAGAACGAGTCCGGCGTCCGGTTCACGATCGCCATGATCAGCGCGCGGTCCCCCGCCACCGGGCGCCCGAGAAACGTCGACTGCACGCCTCCCAGGCTACGGACCCTGCGATTACTTGGGCTTCTTGCCGGCCGCGACCTCTTCGGGGTACTCGTCGTAGAACGGCACGTAGCCCTCGTCCTTGCCGGACAGCACGTAGATCGGGTCGTCGATCTCGACGTCCTCGGAATCGTCGTCGTCGCCGGAGGCCTTGCCGTAGCCCTCCTTGCGCAGGTCGCCCTTCTGCGACTTGAACGTCGAGGTGTGCGCCAGTTCCTCGACCACCCGGACGAACAGCGGCACCGCGTAACCGGGCAGCTTGTCGAAGGCCGCCTTGGCCAGCGACTTCCCGTCGAACTCCTGGCCCTCTTTGAGCTGCACCGCCGCCATCCCGGCCCGGCCGCCCGCGCCGGGCACCTCGACCCCGAACACGGTGGCCTCCTCGACCTGCGGGTCGGTGGAGATCGCCGCCTCGACCTCGGTGGTGGCGACGTTCTCGCCCTTCCACCGGAACGTGTCGCCGAGCCGGTCGGTGAACGCGGCGTGCCCGAAGCCCTGGGCGCGCATCAGGTCGCCGGTGTTGAACCAGACATCGCCCTCCTTGAAGGCGTCGCGCACCAGCTTCTTCTCGGTGGCCTCCTTGTCGGTGTAGCCGTCGAAGGGCTGGAAGTTGCTGACCTTGGACAGCAGCAGACCGGGCTGGCCGTTCTTGACCTTGCGCAGCCGGCCGTTCTCGTCGCGCTTGGGGTCCCCGGTCTCCTCGTCGTACTCGACGAACGCAACCGGGGTGGGGCAGATCCCGGTGGTCTTGTCGATGTTGAGCACGTTGACGAACGCGGTGTTGCCCTCGCTGGCCGCGTAGAACTCGCACACCCGCTTGATGCCGAAACGCTCGGTGAACTCGTCCCAGATCGCCGGCCGCAGTCCGTTGCCGGCGATGACCCGCACCTTGTGCTGACGGTCGGTGGGCTTCTCCTCCTTGCCGAGCAGATAGGTGCAGATCTCGCCGATGTAGACGAACGCGGTGGCCTCGTAGCGGATCACGTCGTCCCAGAACTTGGACGCCGAGAACGATTTGCCCAGCGCCAGCGTCGCGCCGGAGTTCAGCACCGACGACAGCGCGACGGTCAGCGCGTTGTTGTGGTAGAGCGGCAGGCAGCAGTACAGGGTGTCGTTGCTGTTCAGCCGCATGCCGAGGCCACCGAAACCGGCGAGCGCGCGCAGCCACCGGTAGTGGGTCATCACGCTGGCCTTCGGCATGCCGGTGGTGCCCGAGGTGAAGATGTAGAACGCCTTGTCCTTGGCGAGCACCGCCGACGTGGTGGCCGGGTTGGTGGTCGGGGCGCCCTGCGCCTTCTGCTTCATCTCGTCGACGGTGACCAGGCCGGAGGTGTCCGCGCCGCTCTCGTTGATCGGCTCGACGAGGTCGACTTCGGCGACGACGACCTTCGCCTCGAGCAGACCGAGGCTGTGGGAGAGCACGTCGCCGCGCTGGTGGTAGTTGATCATCCCGGCGATGGCGCCGCACTTGACCGCGGCGAGCATCAGCAGCACGGAGTCCGGGGAGTTGCGCAGCATGACGCCGACGACGTCGCCGTGCCCGACGCCGCGCGAGGCCAGCACCGCGGCGTAGCGGTTGACGGTCTCGTTGGCCTCGCCGTAGGTCAGCTCGATGTCCTCGAACTTGATGAACACCTTGTCCGCGTAGCGGGCCGCGCGGTCCTGGAACACCTTGCCGATGGACGTCTTTGCCGTCGGGCGGGCCAGGAATCCGGTCACGACCCCCTGCAGGATCGTGGGCGTGTCCATCAGCAGTCCCGGTACCTGACCCGCGATGTCGAGCACACCGACACTGCTCCGTTTGCCGGACTTCCCACTCATTCCCCGCTCCTCCTGCTCGTTGTGTCGGTCACCCTAGCCGGGCGCGCAGGCGGCCAGAGCGGCGTCGACGTCGTCGACGACGATCAGGCGCTCCAGCGCCCCCTCGCCGACGTACCCGCTTCCGACCAGCCCGCGTAGCCAGGCCAGCAGTCCGTCGTAGTGCCCGAGAGTGTCGAGCATCACGATCGGCTTGGTGTGCATACCCAAATAGCCCGCTGTCCAGGCTTCGAAGAATTCCTCGAGTGTGCCGATGCCGCCGGGCAGCGCGATGAACGCGTCGGCGCGGTCCTCCATGACCTGTTTGCGCTCCCGCATGGTGTCGGTGACGACGAGCTCGTCGGCCTCGGTGTCGGCGACCTCACGGTGCACGAGCGCCTTGGGGATGACCCCGATGGTGCGGCCGCCGTGGGAGCGGGCCGCGGCGGCCACCTCTCCCATCGCCGAGACGTTGCCGCCGCCGGAGACCAGCGTCCAACCCCGGTCGGCGATGCCGGTGCCGACCCGGCGGGCGAGGTCGAGGAGGTCGGGATGGGTGGGGCCGGACGCGCAGTAGACGCAGACCGCCCACTGGCGGTCGGGTTCGCAGGACACGGGACAAAACTTAGCCGTAAACCCCTAGGCTGACCCGGTGCCTGTGCCCGCGCCTGTCCCCTGGGTGACCGCACCGGACGAACCTGCGCTGGCCCACCTCGAGTCGGGTGTGCAGTCCCGGTCGGGCGCGGCGCTGATCGGGCCCGCGGGGGTCGGCAAGACGTTCCTGCTGCACCGGGCGGTGGAGCGGCTCGGCACCGAATTCCCGCGGGTCGACTGGGTGCGTGCCACCTCGGCGCGCCGGCCGCTTCCGTTCGCCGCCTTCGAACACCTCCTCGACGTGCCGGAGACCGGGAAGACCGCGGCGGTGCTGAGGGCCGCCCGCGAGACTCTGGGCGACGGCCGGCTGCTGGTGATCGACGACGCGCACCTGCTCGACGCGCTGTCCGCGGCGCTGGTCTATCAGCTCGCGGTGAGTGCAACGGTGCGAATTTTGCTGTCCGCCAGCGACAACGAGGCACCGGCCGAGATCGCGGCACTGTGGCGGGACGGCCTGGTGACCCGCATCGATCTGCACCCCGCCGGGCACGACGACGAACGGCTGATGGCGCACGTCACAGACTTCGTCGACGGGCTCCCGGCCGCCCCCCGCCGGGTGCTGGAGGTGCTGTCGGTCTACGAGCCGCTCAGCCTGGAGGACGTGGCGGTGCTGACGAGCGCGCACGCCGTCGACGAGGCCGTGCAGGCGGGGGCGATCGCCGTTGACGACGACGGCGTACGTCCGGCGCACCCGCTGTTCTGCGACGCGGTGCGCGGCGAATTGGGCGGACCCGATCTGCGACGGCTGCGCACCGCGGTGGTCGGGCGCCTGGCGGCGACGGGTCCCCGCGGGGTGGTCGGCCGGCTCCGGCTGGCGACGCTGGCCATCGGCAGCGACCGGCCGCAGCCGGTGGCCGAGGTATGCGCCGCGGCCCGTGATGCGTTGCGGCTGGGCGATCTGGAACTCAGCGAGCGGCTGGGGCGGGCCGCGCTCGAGCGGGCGCCGGACCTGGACGCCCGGCTGACCGTCGGCTATGCGCTGGCCTGGCAGGGCCGCGGCCGCGACGCCGACGCGGTGCTGGCCGAGATCGATCCCGGCGCCTTGGGCGAAGAAGAGCTGATGGCGTGGGCGCTGCCCACCGCGGCCAACCAGTTCTGGATGCTGTCCGAACCCGAGCGCGCGACGGCCTTCCTGCAGGCCACCCGCGGCAAGGTCCGCTCCGCGGCGGCGCGCACCACCCTCGACGCGCTGTCGGCGACGTTCGCGATGAACGCCGGAAACCTTTCGCGGGCAACCGAACTGGCGCACGAAGTGCTGAGCTCGGAAACGGCGGACGACACCGCGATCGGGTGGGCCGGTTCGGCGGCGGCGCTGTGCGCGGCGCGGACCGGCCGGCTGACCGAGGTCGACGCGCTGGCCGAGCGGGCCATGTCGGCCGGGCAGCCGGGGCTGCTGCGGTTCACCAGCGGCTTCGGTCAGACGACCGCGCTGCTGCTCGCCGGCGATCCCGATGCGGCGCTGGCACTGGCGCAGCGGCTCACCGACTTCGCGCAGCGCAGGCAGCCGGGCAGGGCGATCGGCGAGGTGCTGACCGCCGACGTGCTGATCGCCACCGGTCAGACGCAGAAGGCGGTGCCGCTGCTGCGCGAGGCGGCGGCGGCACTGGCGCCCACGGGATACTCGTGGGGGCCGCTGGCGTGGATGCTGCTGGCGCAGGCGCTGGGCCGGCTCGGCGAGACCGTCGAGGCCGGGAAGGCGTTGGCGCGCGCGGAGTCCCGACACGGCTTGAAGTCGATGCTGTTCGCCCCGGAGTTGGCGCTGGCCCGGGCGTGGACCACCGCGGCGCGCCGGGACGCCCACGGCGCCGTGGCAGCGGTGCGTGACGCCGTCAAGGCCGCCGAGCGCGGCGGCCAGCACGCCGTCGCGCTGCGGGCGGCAGCCGACGCGGTGGCCCTCGGTGATCCGCGCGGCCTCGAGACGCTGCGCCGGCTCGCAGACACCGTCAACTGCACGTTCGGACGGGCCGCCGTGGCCGCCGCCGAGAACGGCTGAGAGTCAACGCAGTTCGCCGTCCTCGATCCGCAGGGTGCGGTCGACACCGATCCCGGACAGGAACGCGTCGTCATGGCTGACGACGACGAAAGCGCCCCGGTAGGCGGCCAGCGCGGCCTCCAGTTGCGCGACACTGACCAGGTCGAGGTTGTTGGTCGGTTCGTCGAGCAGCAGCAGCTGCGGCGCCGGTTCGGCGAACAACACGCACGCCAGGGTCGCGCGCAGCCGCTCACCGCCCGACAGCGCACCGACCGGGAGGTCGACGGCGTCGCCGCGGAACAGGAACTGCGCCAGCAGGTGTCGCCGTCGGGTCAGCGAGAGATCCGGGGCGGCCGCGGCGAGGTTGTCGGCGACGCTGCGCTCCTCGTCGAGCAGGTCGAGCCGCTGCGACAGGTAGGCGATCCGGCCGCCGAACCGCTCCACCGTGCCCCGGTCTGGCGCGATCTCGCCGAGCAGTGTCCGCAGCAGCGTGGTCTTGCCGCTGCCGTTGGGCCCGGTCAGCGCGATCCGTTCGGGTCCGCGGATCGTCAGGGTCACCCCCGCGAGCATCCCCCGGTCCAGCCGCACATCGTCGACCCGCACCAGCGTTCGACCGTCCGGCACCGTCGTGTCGGGAAGGTCGAGGACCAGCGAGTCGTCGTCGCGCAGCGCACGTTCGGCCTCGTCGAGCCTGGCACGCGCGTCGTCGAGCCGGCGCGCGTGCACGTCGTCGGTGCGCCCCGCGGTCTCCTGCGCGCGCCGTTTCATCGCCCCGGCGACGATCTTGGGCAGGCCGGCGTCGGGCAGCGAGCGGCGGGCCGTACCGGCGCGGCGGTCGGCGCGTTCGCGGGCCTGCTGACGCTGCCGCTTCTCCCGCTGCACCTGCTGCTCGGCCTGTCGCACCGCGCCGCGGGCGGACCGCTCGGCGTCGTCGACGGCGGCCTGATAGGCGCTGAAAGAACCGCCGTAGAGGGTGATCTCGTCACCCCGCAGTTCGGCGATGCGGTCCACCCGGTCGAGCAGCACCCGATCGTGGCTGACCATCAGCAGGCAGCCGCTGATGCTGTCGACCGCGTCGTAGAGCCGGTGGCGGGCTGCCCGGTCGAGGTTGTTCGTCGGCTCGTCGAGGAGCAGGACGTCGCTGTGGCGCAACAACTCCCGCGCCAACCCGAGGGTGACGACCTCGCCGCCGGAGAGGGTGCGCAGCGACCGGTCGAGGTCGAGGTGGCCCAGTCCGAGGCGGTCGAGCTGGGCGCGGGCCCGCTCCCCGGCGTCCCAGTCGTCGCCGATCGCGGCGAACACCTCCTCGTGCGTCTCGCCGCGGGCCAGCGCGTCGAGCGCGCGGATCGTTTCGGCGACGCCGAGCAGTTCGGCGACCGTGCGGTCGTCGAGCAGCGTAAGGGTCTGGGGCAGATAGCCGATCGAGCCGTCGACGGTCACGGTGCCGCCGGTGGGGGTCAGGTCGCCGGCGATCAGCCGCAGCAGGGTGCTCTTGCCCGCACCGTTGGGCGCGACCAGCCCGGTGCGGCCGGGCCCGACGGACAGCGACAGGTCGGTGAACACCGGGGTGTCGTCGGGCCAGGAGAACGAGACGTGGGACAGGACGATCGATGGAGACATGCGAGAACTCTCGAGACGTACGGACGGTGAGCCGGAGTCGTCAGCGCGAGAGCATGGGTCCAGGGTAACCGGACCCGTCAACCGATTAAGTACCGCCGCAGCGTCTCGGTGACCGCGGTGATCTGGTCGACGTCGACGTGTTCGTCGGCGCGGTGCGCCATGTTCGGGTCGCCCGGACCGTAATTGACCGCAGGAATGCCCAGCGCCGCGAATCGCGCCACGTCGGTCCAGCCGTACTTGGCCCGGACCTCTCCCCCGGCGGCGGAAACCAGCGCGGCCGCCGCGGGGCGGCTCAGGCCGGGCAGGGCGCCCGCCGCGGCGTCGGTCATCGCCAGCGTCACGTCGAGGCCGTCGAACACCTCACCCACATGCGCGTACGCCTGCTCGACGCTGCGGTCGGGGGCGAAGCGGAAGTTCACCGTGACCGAGGCGGCGTCGGGGATCACGTTGCCGGCGATGCCGCCGTCGATGCGTACGGCCGACAGCCCCTCGCGGTACACGCAGCCGTCGATGTCGACGTCGCGGGCGCGATAGGCCTCCAGCCGCCCCAGCACGGCGCTCAGCTTGTGAATCGCGTTGTCGCCCAACCATGATCGGGCCGAATGCGCCCGGGTCCCAGTGGCGCTGACGACGACACGCAGCGTGCCCTGGCAGCCGGCCTCGATCAGCCCGCCCGACGGCTCCCCGAGGATCGCGACGTCGGCGGCCAGCCAGTCGGGCATCTCCTTCTCGATGCGGCCCAGCCCGTTGGCCGAGGCCTCGATCTCCTCGCAGTCGTACATCACCAGCGTGATGTCGTGTGCGGGCTCGGCGACCGTGGCGGCAAGGTGCAGGAACACCGCGTCGCCGGACTTCATGTCCGAGGTGCCGCAGCCGTAGAGCAACGCCCCGTCGCGGCGGCTGGGCAGGTTGTCGGCGGCGGGCACGGTGTCGGTGTGGCCGGCGAGCAGCACCCGCGACGGCCTGCCGAAGTTCGTGCGAGCGAGCACCGCGTCGCCGTGACGGACGATCTCGAATCCGCTGGTCTGCTCCCGCAGGGCGGTCTCGATCTCGTCGGCGATGCAGGTCTCGTGCCGCGATTCGCTGGGGATGTCCACCAGCGCCGCGGTCAGCGCGATCGGATCACCGTGGAGGTCGAGCACGAGACACCACGTTAGCCGGTTCGCTAGCGTGAGAGCGCCGGACGCGTCCGCCGGCGAAGGGAGGGTCCGTCGCATGACGCCGACACCGCCGTCGCAGGAGCCCGACTACCGCTTCACCCTCGCGAACGAGCGCACGTTTCTGGCGTGGATCCGCACCGCGCTGGCGCTGATCGCCGGCGGCGTCGCCATCGTCCAGTTCGCGCCCGCGTTCGGGATCGCCGGCGTCCGGCATCTGCTGAGCGTGACGCTGACCGCGGCGGGCGGCGTGCTCGCGGTGCTGTCGGTGCGGCGCTGGCAGGCCGTGCAGGACGCCATGCGCACCGGAGCCGACCTGCCGCGCACCCGGGTCCCGCTGGCGTTGGCGGTCGGCATCTTCCTGATCACCCTCGGCGTCGTCGTGGTGCTCCTGATCTGGCCGCCGGGATCGCGCTGACGTGACCGCCCCGAACGCCGAGAAGCCCGGGCTGCAGGCCGAACGGACCCTGCTGTCCTGGGAGCGCAGTGCCCTGGGACTGCTGGTCGGCGGCGTGCTGGTGCTGATCCGCCACCACGGCCCGCCCATCGCGGGGCGGACCGTGCTGGCGGCGGCGGCGGGGCTGTTGGCGCTGGTGGTGCTCGGCCTGGGCTATCGACGGTCGCGGCGGATCGGAGGCACCACCACGGTCGAGGTGCCGACGCTGGAGGTGGCGCTGCTGGGCTACGGCACCGCCGCCTTCGGTCTGGTGGTGGCGGCCTCGCTCGCGCTGTCGCGTTGAGCGGTCAGTACTCGATGGCCTCGATCAGCGGCGACGGCTCGTCCATCAGCGCCCAGAACCGGTCCCGGATGGCCACGGTCATCGGGCCGGGTTCACCGGCACCGATCGGCTCACCGTCGAGGGTGTTGATCGGCGTGACGCCGCCGGCGGTCGTCACAGCCATGATCTCGTCGGCCTCGTAGAGCTCGTGGCTGGTGACGTCGCGCAGCGTCGCCTCGATGCCCATCGCGTCGGCGATCTCGAACACCGTCTTGCGGGTGATGCCGGGCAACGCGTTGCGCGACGGCGAGGCCAGGACGCGGTCCTTGACGATGCACACGTTGAACCCTGGCCCCTCGGCCACGCAGTTGTCGGAGTCCAGCAGGATCGCGGTGCGGGCACCCCGGTCCTTGGCCTCGAAGCTGGCCGCGGTCAGGTCGCCCCACTGGTAGTTCTTGATCGTCGGGTCGACGGTGTTGCGGCCGGCGCGCCGGACGTGGCGCGGCACGATCGCGGTGGTGCCGAAGATCTGTTCGGCCGGCGGGAACGCCCACAGATACGGGATCGCGTAGATGTACACCTGGTGGGTGAGCTTGGTCAGATCCTTCTCGCCCTTGCGTTTTCCGTACCCGCGGGTGACCGTCAGGTTCACGAACGACTCGCGCAGCTGCGACAGGCTCACGCACTTCTTGGTGATCTCGGCGAGTTCGTCCTTGCTCATGCCGGGGTCCAGCCGCAGCTTGCGCGAACCGTCGAGCAGCCGGTCGAGGTGATCGCCGAGCCGGAAGATGTTGCCGTGCCAGACATGCGCCACGGTGTAGGTGAGGTCGGAGTGCCCGAAGCCGGTGTCGAAGATCGAGATCCGGGCCTCCTCGGCCGGCATGAACTCACCTTCGATCCACGCGACGCCCCCGGCGAACGGGCTGGAGGTGTCGAGTTCGTAATCGCTGTACTGGATCACCGACCCGGGCGGGGTGTTCTCCCGGATGGCGCCGGGTTCGACGGCGACGAGGTTCGAGGTTCCTGTATCGGTAACAGTCATGTCTGTCAGGCCTTTCGGGTCAGAGTTGATGGGTCTTGGCGTAGCCGGCGCCGGCGTCGCCCGAGCGCAGCCGCGACCGCAGCCCGGTGGCCCACCACAGCGCGGCGACGGCCACGATGCCGAGGAACACCCACTTGTTGCTGGTGAACTGCGGCAGGAACAGCAGCGCCACCGCGACGCCGAGGAAGACGACCAGTGCGGTCACGTACAGCGGCAGCCGGAACCGGCCGAGATCGAAGGTGCCGGGCTCGCCCTGCGGGATGGTGCCCCGCGTGTAGCCGACGAGCAGGCCGATGGTCTGCAGGATGTAGACGAAGAAGAACAGCAGCGAGGCGATGCCGATGATGTAGTTGAACGCCTTCTCGTTGACCAGCGCCGAGAGCAGCAGAACCGTGGACAGGCAGCCCAATCCGAGCACCGCGTACGTCGGGGCCTTGCTCTTCGGTGACACGTGGCGCCACACGTGGGAGAACGGCAGCATGTTGTCACGGGCCATTGAGTAGGTCAGCCGGGTGGCCACCAGGATGTTGGCCAGCAGGCACGCCAGGATGTTCGTCAACGCCACGGCGACAACGATTTTCGTGACCACAGGACCGGCCTGCTGGGTGATGATCTCCTCGATCGGCGCGGCCGAGTTCGCCTCGACCGCAGCGGGATCCTTGATGGCCAGCACGTACACCACGTACATCAGGAACTCGATGACGATCGAGGTGATGAGCGCGTAGAACATCGTCTTGGGCACCACGCGGCGGGCATTCTTGGTCTCCTCCGCGACGTCGGCTCCGGACTCGACGCCGATCAGTCCGAAGAACGGCCCCAGGGCGGCGGCGAGCCACGCCAGCAGGTAGGAGTCCTTGTCGCCGGACTGCCCGCCGGTGAACAGGGTCGAGATCGGCTGGTGATTGTCCGGTGCGGAGAACGCGATGATCGCGATCAGTGCGGTGGCGCCGACGGTGATGACCAGCTCGAGGCTGACGCCGATGTTGTTGACCATCGTCGCGAACCGCACGCCGTAGATGTTGATGAGCACGCAGACGAACACCACCGCGATGGCGAGCAGGATCTGCGCGCTCTGACTCATGCTCCAGCCGAACAGCCCCCCGAGGTACCCGGAGAGGATGAAGCCGACGCCGGTCATGCCGCATACCCAGCCCATCAGCGCGATGAACCCGGTGAACCAGGCGAGGTTCGGCCCGTTGATCCGGCTGATCCACTGGTAGGAGTAGCCGGCCAGCGGCAGCTTCGCGGTCAGGTCGGCGGCGATGAACGTCCACAGTGCGAACACCGCACCGGCCAGCAGCAGCGTCCACACGAACGGTGCGCCTGCGGTGAAGTAGCCGGCGCCGAAGCCGGTGAACACCGCGGTGGTGGCGCTGATGGTGGCGAAGCCGATGGCGAACGACGCCAGCGTGCCGACCGAGCGGTCCAGCTTCTGGGTGTAGCCGAGTTCGTTGAGGACGGCGTCCTCGGCGTTGGACGCCGGGACGGCTTGTTCTGAATGAGTGGGTCGGGTGACTGCGTCGGTCATGGTCGCTCCAGGTCATGCCTAGGGGATGAACACCTGCAGACAGACAACAGCCATCTCGGCGACACCGGAAGTTCGATGTTTTGATCTACTCATAAGCCACGGTTATCACTGCCGCTCGGGGGAAGCTCGCCGCCGCTCCACTGCTCCTGGACGAGCCGGACCAGGGCGTCGGCCTGCGGGGTGAGGGCGCCGGGGTTCCAGGCCAGCGCGGTGTGGCTGGGCGGCCGGTCGCCGATCGGGACGTAGGCGATGCCGGGCCGGTCGTAGAACCGGGCGACCGAGGACGTGGTGAAGCTGATGCCCAGCCCGCGGGCGATCGCGGTGGTCTCGGCCTCGTAGGTGGCGGCCACCGCGGCGATCGTCGGCGGCCGGTTGCCACGCACGTCCATCGCCAGCCAGTAGTCCCGCCACGTGCCGGCCGTCAGCGGCGCGCACACGATCGGGTCGTCGAGCAGCTCGGTGATCGACACCTCGCGGCGGTCGGCGAGCCGGTGATCACGCGGCAGGCAGGCCACCCACGACTCCGAATCCAGGATCAGCATCCGGTGCTCGGGTAGGTCGACCGGGGGGCGGATGATCGCCACCTCGGTGGTGCCGTCGGCCAGGCCCGCCGTCGGGTCGGCGAAGTCGAATTCGATCGGCTCGACGGTGACGTCGGGATAGGCGGCCTCGAAGTGGCGGACCAGCCGGAACAGCAGGTCCGCGCCGGTGCCGATGAGGTAGCCCACCCGCAGCACGCCCAGCCGGGTGCCCGACAGCGTGACCAGGTTGTCGACGACGGCGTCCACGCCGGACAGGGCCTGCTGCACCTGCGGCAGCCAGGCGGCGCCGAGGTCGGTGAGCGCGACCTCGCGGGTGTTGCGCCGGAACAACACGACACCGAAGTGGTGCTCGAGTTGCTTGATGGCCGTCGACAGCGCGGGCTGGGTGATGAACAACTTCTCCGCGGCCCGCCGGTAGTTCAGCTCCTGGCCGAGGACGGCGAAGTAGCGCAGTTGGCGCAACGTCACGTCGGTGCTCGTGGTTCGCCTCCTGACCCGGTCGGGACACCGTGAAGCGATGCTAGGCCCACCGGTAGCCTCAAGCACCGTGACTTCTGCTTCTGGTGCTTCTGGTGCTTTCGGTATCGGCCTGGCCACCCTCGCCGCCGACGGGACGGTTCTCGACGTGTGGTTCCCGGCGCCGGAGTTGGGCGGCGACGACGACGCCTCCGGCACGGTGCGACTGTCGGTCGCCGAGGTGCCTGCCGAGCTCGCCGAACTGGCCGGCCGCGACGAGGACCGCGGCGTCGAGACCGTGGTGGTGCGCACGGTGATCGGGTCGCTGGCCGACAAGGCCGCCGACGCCTACGACGCGTACCTGCGGCTGCATCTGCTCTCGCACCGGCTGGTGGCGCCGCACGGGCTGAACGCCGACGGATTCTTCGGGGTGCTGACCAACGTCGTGTGGACGAACTACGGCCCCTGCGCGATCGACGGTTTCGAGACCGTGCGCGCCCGGCTGCGCCGGCGCGGCCAGGTCACCGTCCACGGCGTCGACAAGTTCCCCCGGATGGTCGACTACGTGTTGCCGTCGGGCGTGCGCATCGCCGACGCCGACCGGGTCCGACTGGGGGCGCACCTGGCGCCGGGCACCACCGTGATGCACGAGGGCTTCGTCAACTACAACGCCGGCACGCTGGGCAGTTCGATGGTCGAGGGCCGCATCTCGGCCGGCGTCGTCGTCGGCGACGGCTCCGACGTCGGGGGTGGCGCGTCGATCATGGGCACGCTGTCCGGCGGTGGCACCGAGGTGATCTCGATCGGCCAACGGTGCCTGCTGGGCGCCAATGCGGGGCTGGGGATCTCGTTGGGCGACGACTGCGTGATCGAGGCCGGGCTGTACGTCACCGCCGGCACCAAGGTGGTCACGGGCGACGGGCGCAGCGTCAAGGCGCGCGAGCTCTCCGGCGCGAACAACCTGCTGTTCCGCCGCAATTCGCTGACCGGCGCGGTCGAGGTGGTCAAGCGCGACGGCACCGGCATCACGCTGAACGAGGCGCTGCACGCCAACTGATCGGGCTCAGCTCCGCGAGCGCGCGTGTTTGTCCGTCAACGCCCCGCGTGTCATGGCATTTCGCGCGCGCTCGCCGCGCACGAGCGCGCTCAGGAGTACTGGCGCGCCGCCCAGGCGGCCAGCCCGTCGGGCGTCGTGACGTGGTCGAGCGCCCGGATCGCGGCGCCGTGCAACGGTCCGTCCTCGCCGTGCTGGGCGTCGCGCACCGGCGGCGGCGCGTCTTTGCGGAACGCCATCAGGGCGTCACGGTAGGCGGCGTCGAAATCCTCGGGAGCGCGTGCCCGGAGCAGCGCGGCGACACCCCCGAGCGTCACCACCTCCGGATCGTGCAGGTTCACCAGCGCCCCGGTCCCTCGACCCAGCGCGGTCGCGACCTTGCGAAACGCCCTGCGTGTCTTGGCATTTCGCTGCGTGGCGAGCTCGTGCACGTACTCGACCGGGTCGGCGGGCTCGTCGGCGCCGAGGTGGTGTGCCAGTGCGCGACCGTCCACCGTGAGGTCCCAGCAACCGCGGGCGCCGCAGGGGCAGAGCTGCGCCGGGTCACCGAACGGGATGTGGCCGTACTCCCCCGCTGCGCCGTGCGCTCCGGACACCGGTTCGCCGTGCACCACCAGGGCGCCGCCGACCCCCTTGGCCACCATCAGATACAGCGCCGTGGTCGCGGCGCGGGCGGCGCCGGTGCGGGCCTCGGCGAGCCCGGCCAGCGTGGCGTCGTTGCCGACGAGGAACGACACCTGGGCGCGGCGCGGGATCTTCGCGGTCAGTACCGACAGGTCGACGTCGCGGCGGCCGCGCGAGGTGAACTGCACCAGCCGGGCGTCGCTGACCGTGCCCGCCACCGAGACCGACACCGCCGTGAGCCGATTGGCGGCGCGGCGGTGGACGCCGCCGATCGCCGCGGCCAGCCGTGCCAGCGCGTCGTCGAGATCGCCGGAGTACTCCTGCCGGGCCACCACGTCGGGCCGGCCGTCGATGCCGGCCAGCGCCAGTCGCCAGTCGGCGGCGCGCAGGTCCGCCGCCAGAACGAGCGGGCCCTCGTCGTGCCCACCCAGCACCGTTGTCGGCCGACCCCGGCCCTGCGCGGGGGCGGGCGTCTCGTCGATCAGCCGGACGGTGCGCATCCGGGAGATCAACTCGCTGGCCCCGCCGCTGCCGATCCCGAGGTGTGCGGCCGCCGCAGCGCGGGTGATGCCCGGCTCGGCGCGCACGACCGCGAGAAGCTCCGCGGCACTGTGCCATCGGAGCCGTCCGGAATGCGGAGAGGCCATGGGCGACTATTCCTTTGGTTTAAACTCGGCTCCTGAGTATATTCAGCACACGTGAGTATGACCATCGACCAGGCCGCGACGCGCGGTCTCCGGGAGGCCCTGCCCGCGCTTCTGTCGCTGGCACTGGCGTCCTGCCTGGCGGTCACCACGGAGATGCTCCCGGTCGGCCTGCTCCCGGACCTCGGGGCGGCGTTCGGGGTATCGGATTCGACGACGGGCCTGCTGGTCGGCCTGTACGCGGTGATGGTCGCCCTGTTCGCGGTACCGCTGACGGTGCTGACCGCGCGGTTCGCCCGCAAGCCGCTGCTGATGGCCACCGTGGCCGGTTACGCGGTGAGCAATGCCGTGGTGGCCGTGGCGCCGTCATTCGCCGTCCTCGCCGCGGGCCGGACGGTCGGCGGCCTCACCCACGCCCTGTTCTTCTCCCTGCTGATCGGGTACACGCCGCGGCTGGTGTCCCGGGCGATCGTCGGCCGGGCGCTCGCCATCGCGGGCTGCGGCGTCTCGGCCGGCCTGGTGCTCGGCGTGCCGCTGCTGACGTCCCTGGGTGCGGCGACCGGTTGGCGCGTCCCGTTCGCGGCGCTGGCCGTCGCGGCCGTGGGGACGTTCGCGTTGATCGGCGGCGTGCTGCCGGGGGTGGCCAACACCGAGGAGACGGCGGCCCGCGAGCCGGGGCGTCGCGGCCGGTTGGTCGCCGTGTCGGCGTCGAACATGCTGGTGTTCATCGGGCACTTCACCGCCTACACGTTCATCACCCTGCTGCTGCTCGGCAGCGGCGTGGGTCCCGCCTTCATCGGGCCGATCCTGCTGGGCTGCGGCGCCTGCGGGCTGGCCGGACTGTGGTACGCGGGCCGCGGTCTGGACCGCAACCCGCGGCGCACGACACTGATCATCCTGTGCGCCACACTGATTGCCGTGGCGGCCCTGGGCGTCGCGTGGCCGGTGCTGGCGGGCGTGCTGGCCGCGACCGCGATCTGGTGCGGCGCGTTCGGCGGAGTGCCGTCGCTGTATCAGGCGTGCGCGGTGCGCACCCACGCGGTGTCCCCCGAGCGTGCGGGCGCATGGATCAACGCCACAGCCAATGTCGGGATCGCCGGCGGATCGGCCCTGGGCGCCGCGCTGCTGGAGACGGCCGGCCTCGGCGTGCTGCCGTGGGTGGCGATCACGCTGATGGGGGCGGGCACCGCGGTGGTCGCAGTGTCGCGCACCGCGTTTCCCGCTCTGCCGTAGGTCAGCCCGCGGCGTTGGGGCGCAGCGGCGGGCAGTTGCCCTGCGCGTCGACGGCGAGCTCGAAGTGCCAGATCTCGTTGGCGTAGATCTGACACAGCCCGAACTGCCTGCCATTGGCGATCAGCCACTGATCGGCCTCGGGCGGGCCGATGTCGATGGCCCGGCCGCTGACGTGTTGTGACACCTCGGGCGTGGCGACGAACTCGGACGCGGCGGCGACGCTGCCGTAGGTGCCCACCGCATCGTCGAACAGCCGCTGCTGGAAGCCTTTCGATCGCCAGCCCGAGGTGACGCGCAGCTCGATGCCCGCCGGCTGGGCGGCCCGCGCCGCGTTCTGCACTGCCGTCAGCAGTGCCGGATCGATCTGCGAGAGAATCGGATTCGTGACGTCGAACGGGGACAGCGTGGTGCCGTCGGGCAGCCAGCCGCCGGTGGTGTCGACGGCGGCTGGCCCGATCGTCAGCTGGTCACCGGGCGGGGGCGGCGGCGCCGGTTCCAGTGGCGGCGGGGGCAGCTCGATGCTGGTCTGAACGAGCATCACCTCCGGCTGCTGGCCACACGCGGTCAACGTGACGGCCAGCGCTCCCCCGATTGCCGCGAGCGCGCGCGGAATGCCGCTGACGCGCGGCGTGTCGCGTACAGACACGCGCGCTCGCCGAACGAGGTGACCCCGAGCCCGCCGAACGAGGTGACCCCGACTCACTCGTCGCCCGCCAGGATGCAGAACTCGTTGCCCTCGGGGTCGGCGAGCACCACCCAGCTCTCGTCGCCCTGGCCGATGTCGACCCGGCGCGCCCCGAGGCGCAGCACGCGGTCGACCTCCGCCTCCTGATCGTCGGGGGTGAAGTCGAAGTGGATCCGGTTCTTCACCACCTTCTCGTCGGGCACGGCGAGAAACAGCCAGTCCGGGCCGGCGCCGGCCGGGGCGCGCAAGACCACGTCACCGTCCTCGTCCACCTCCGAGGGCCAGCCGAGCACCCCGGACCACCAGGACGCGAGTGGGTGGACGTCGTGCGCATCGACGCACACAGTCGAGAACCTCAGACCCATTGCAGCAGTTCCTTCTTCAGTACCTTGCCCATGGCGTTGCGCGGCAGCGAGTCGACGACGCGCACTTCACGCGGTCGCTTGTGCACCGAAAGCTGTTGCGCAACATGCTCGATCAGTTCAGCCGGCGCCGCGTCGCCGACCACGAACGCGACGATCCGCTGCCCGAGGTCGGCGTCAGGCGCCCCGATCACCGCGGCCTCGGCCACCCCGGCGTGACCGAGCAGCACGGTTTCGATCTCCCCGGCGCCGATCCGGAATCCGCCGCTCTTGATCAGGTCGACCGACGCGCGTCCCACGATGCGGTGCATCCCGCCCGCGTCGATCACCGCGACGTCGCCGGTGTGGTACCAGCCGTCGGCGTCGAGCACCTCGGCGGTGGCGTCGGGACGGTTGAGGTAGCCGTCGAACAGGGTCGGGCTCTGCAGGTGCAGCGCCCCGATGCTCTCCCCGTCGTGCGGTACGGCGGCGCCGTCCTCGGCCAGCAGCCGGGTGGTGACGCCGTCCAGCGGCAGCCCGACCCAGCCGGGACGCCGCTCCCCGGCAGCCAGCGTGCTCAGCGTGATCAGCGCTTCGGTACTGCCGTACCGTTCCACCGGCCGGTGGCCGCTGGTCGCGGCCAGTCCGTCGAACACCGGAACGGGCAGCGGCGCGCTGCCGGAGACCAGGAGCCGGGCCGGGGCCAGCGCGCGGGCGGCGTCGCCGTCGGCGACGATCCGCGACCACACCGTGGGAACGCCGAACACCAGTGAGCCGCCCTCGGCGACGGCCTGCGCATAGTGCTGCGGTGTGGGCTTGCCGGTGTGCACGAAGCGGTTGCCGATCCGCAGCGACCCCAGCAGGCCCAGCACCAGACCGTGCACGTGGTAGAGCGGCAACCCGTGCACCAGGGTGTCCTCGGCGGTCCACTGCCAGGCCGCGGCGAGCATGTCGATGTCGGCGGCGATCGCCCGCCGGCTCAGCACCACGCCCTTGGGCAGGCCGGTGGTGCCGGAGGTGTAGACGATCAGTGCGGTCGCGTCCGGCGGCGGTTCGGCGTAGCGGTGCCAGGACCGGGCGTGCAGCCGCACCGGGATGTGCGGCAGGCCGTCGGTGTCGTCGGGCCGGTCCCCCAGCCACGCCTGAGCGCCGGAGTCGGTGAGGAGGTGCCGACGCTCGGCGGCGCCCACATCGGCGGGCACGGGGACGACGGGTACCCCCGCGATCAGACACCCGACGACCGCCAGCACGGTGGTGGCCGTCGGCCGGGCCAGCACCGCAACCGTGGCGGCACCGCCGACCCGTTCGGCGACCGAGGTGGCCGCGCCCACCAGATCGCTGCGACTAAGCGTCATGCCGTCGATGCGCACGGCGTCGGCGATGTCGGCGCCCGCGGCGACGGCCGCGGGGTTCAGGGAGGCCAGCAGCACGAGAACTGAGGCTACCCGCCGGTCATACTGTGGCGATGGATTCGATCCGGGCGCTCGCCTCCCGCCAGGTCTACCAGAACAACTGGCTGACGATCCGCGAGGACGACATCCGCCGCCCCGACGGCAGCAGCGGGATCTACGCGGTGGTCGACAAGCCGACCTATGCGCTGGTGATTCCGCGTGACAACGGTCCAGACGGTGACCGCTTCCACCTGGTGGAGCAGTTCCGCTATCCGCTGGGCCTGCGCCGCTGGGAGTTCCCGCAGGGCACCGCACCCGACCGGGCCGATCTGGAACCGGCCGCGCTGGCGGCCCGCGAACTGCGCGAGGAGACCGGCCTGACCGCGGCCTCGCTGGTCGAACTCGGCATGCTCGATGTCGCCCCGGGGATGAGCAGTCAGCGCGGCCGGGTGTTCCTCGCCACCGGGATCGCCGAGGGCCCGCACGACCGCGAGCACGAGGAACAGGACATGCGCAGCGCGTGGTTCGCGCGCGCCGAGATCGAGCAGATGATGCGCGACGGCGTGATCACCGACGCGCAGTCGATGGCCGCCTGGACGCTCATGCTGCTCGCCGGGCACTGACGCGCGCCGACGAGACCAACCCGTGACGCAACCGTGCCCCCGCGGGTCGTGTCGGACGGGCACCGCGCGCGTGCGGGCGGATAGGTTGCAGAGGTCACTGGAGAACCTTTGCGAGGGAACATGTCTGCCCGACGGAATGCACTGGCGGCTGCGACGCTCGTCGCGGCGGCCTGTGTCAGCCCCGGCGCCACCGCCGCCGCGGCGCCGCCGGACTGGAGCGGGCGCTACACGGTGATCACCTTCGCGTCGAACAAGCTGGGCACCAGCATCGCCGCGCGCCAGCCCGAGCCGGACTTCCGCGCGCAGTACACCTTCAGCACCTCGTGCGCAGGCACCTGCGTGGCGACCGCCAACGACGGTCCGGCGCCGAGCAATCCGACGATCCCCCAGCCGAGCCGCTACACGTGGGACGGCAAGCAGTGGGTGTTCAACTACAACTGGCAGTGGGAGTGTTTCCGCGGCGACGACGTGCCGCGCGAGTACGTCCCGGCCCGCTCGCTGGTGTTCTACGCGCCGACGCTGGACGGATCGATGTACGGCAGTTGGCGCACCGAGATCCTCGACGGCATCTGCAAGGGCACGGTGATCATGCCCGTCGCCGCCTACCCGGCCTGAGCGTTGCGCTCGGCCAGCGCCCGTAGGAAGAACGTCAGGTTGGCAGGCCGCTCGGCGAGCCGGCGCACGAAATAGCCGTACCACTGGGAGCCGAACGGCACGTACACCCGCACGTGGTTGCCCTCCTCGGCCAGCCGCCGCTGCTCGGCGTCACGGATCCCGTAGAGCATCTGGTACTCGAAATCGTCGTTGCCGCGCTGGTTCTCGTGCGCGATACCCGGCACCGCGGCGATGATCTCCGGATCGTGCGACGCCACCATCGGATAGCCGCGGCCGCCCATCAGGATGCGCAGGCACCCGAGGTAGGAATCGGTGATCTGGTCGGTGTCGCGGTACGCCACCGACGCCGGCTCGTCATAGGCGCCCTTGCACAACCGGATTCGGGCCCCGGCCGCCGCGAACTCGGCGCAGTCGGCCTTGGTCCGCTTCAGGTAGGCCTGCAGAACGGTGCCCACCCAGTCGAAGTCGACCCGCAGATCCCGCACGATCGACAGCGTCGAGTCGGTGGTGGTGTGGTCCTCGGCGTCCACGGTGACCCACACCCCGGCGCGGTGGGCCGCCTCGCAGATCGCGCGCGCATTCTCCAGCGCGATCTTCTCGCCGTCGCGCGGCAGCGCCTGCCCCAGCGCGGACAGCTTCAGCGACACCTCCAGCGGGCGCACCCGCGGTTCCGTCGCCTCCGCCCGGCCGGCGAGCGCGCCGAGCAGGCCCAGGTAGGCCTCGACCGTCGCGTCGGCGGCGTCGGCGTCGGTGACGTCCTCCCCGAGGTAGTCGATCGACACCAGCCGTGACGAATCCCGCAGCCCGACAACGGCGGCCATCACGTCGTCGAGTCCCTCGCCCGGTACGAACCGGTGCACCACCCGGCGGGTCAGCGGCACCCGCTCGGCGGCGCGGCGCAGGCCGTCCTGCTTGGCGGCGGCCAGGATCACCGGCCGGGCGAATTGTCCGAACACGCCCATGGGTCAGTCCTCCATATGGGGGTAGGTGTGGTGGGTGGGGGGCACGAAGTTCTCCTTGATCGAGCGGGCCGAGGTCCACCGCGTCAGGTTCAGTGCGGAGCCGGCCTTGTCGTTGGTGCCCGAGGCCCGCGACCCACCGAACGGCTGCTGGCCGACGACGGCGCCGGTCGGCTTGTCGTTGACGTAGAAGTTGCCCGCCGCGTGCCGCAGCCGCTGCTGAGCGGTGAGCACCGCGGCGCGGTCGTCGGCGATGACCGCGCCGGTCAGCGCGTAGCGCGCCCCGCCGTCGACGACGTCGAGGATGCGGTCGTAGTCCTCGTCGGGGTAGACGTGTACGGCCAGCAGCGGTCCGAAGTACTCGGTGGAGAACGCCTCGTCGGTCGGATCGTCGGACAGCAGCACGGTGGGCCGCACGAAATAGCCTTCGCTGTCGTCGTATTCGCCGCCTGCGGCCACGGTGACGCCCGCCGCGCCCTTGGCCCGCTCGATGGCGGCGACGTTCTTGGCGAACGCCCGGGCGTCGATCAGCGCGCCGCCGAAATTGCTCAGGTCGGTGACGTCGCCGTAGGGCAGCGCCTCGGTGGCGCCGAGGAAGTCGTCACCCATCTTCTGCCACACCGATCGCGGGATGTAGGCCCGCGACGCGGCGGAGCACTTCTGCCCCTGGTAGTCGAACGCACCGCGAATCAGGGCCGTGCGCAACACATCCGGATGCGCGGACGCGTGGGCGACGACGAAGTCCTTGCCGCCGGTCTCCCCGACCAGCCGTGGGTAGGTGTCGTAGCGGTCGATGTGGGTGCCGACCTCGCGCCACAGGTGCTGGAACGTGGCGGTGGACCCGGTGAAGTGGATGCCGGCCAGCCGCGGGTCGGCCAGCACGACGTCGGACACCGCCTTGCCGTCGCCGGCGACCAGGTTGATCACGCCCGGCGGCAGGCCTGCCGCCTCGAGCAGCTGCATGGTCAGGTAGGCCGCGAACGTCTGCGTGGGCGACGGCTTCCACACCACGGTGTTGCCCATCAGCGCGGGCGCGGTGGGCAGGTTGCCGGCGATCGCGGTGAAGTTGAACGGGGTGATCGCGTAGACGAAGCCCTCGAGCGGGCGGTGGTCGGTGCGGTTCCACACGCCCGCGGCGCTGACCGGCTGCTCGGCGAGGATCTGGCGGGCGAAGGCGACGTTGAACCGCCAGAAGTCGACCAGCTCGCACGGCGAGTCGATCTCGGCCTGGTAGGCGGTCTTGGACTGGCCGAGCATCGTCGCGGCGGCGATCTTCTCCCGCCACGGCCCGGCCAGCAGGTCGGCCGCACGCAGGAGCACCGCGGCGCGTTCGTCGAACGGCATGGCCTCCCACCCGGGCTTGGCGGCCAGTGCCGCCTCGACCGCGGCGGTGGCGTCGGCGTGGTCGGCGTTGGTCAGTGTGCCCAGCCGCGCGGCGTGCCGGTGCGGCTGGACGACGTCGATGCGCTCGCCGGCGCCCATGCGGTGGCGGCCGCCGATGACGTGCGGCAGATCGATGGGGTCGGCGGCGAGGCTGCTCAGCGCGTCGAGCAGCCGGGTGCGTTCCGGGGAGCCGGGGGCGAAGTCGCTCACCGGCTCGTTAGCAGGCAGGGGTACGTCGGTGATCGCGTCCATGTCGCCAAGGATGCCCACTCACGGCGCGTTATCCGATGGCCGATCGGACAACACCTGGCAGACTTGTTGGTTGGATCACACAAGTCGCGTCGCAGAGAGAGGGATCACGTGCCGCCGACCTCACCGGGGCTGGGCCTGGGTCAGCTCCTGCTGGCACTGGACCGCACGATGGTGACGCTCGTCGAGGCGCCGCGCGGGCTGGACATGCCGGTCAGCTCGGTCGCGCTGGTCGACGCCGACGACGTGCGTCTCGGGCTGGCCGTCGGCCCCGGCCCGGCCGACGTGTTCTTCCTGCTCGGCGTCTCGGACGTGGAGGCGGTCGGCTGGCTGGAACGGCACGCGGGCCGGCCCGCGGCGATCTTCGTCAAGGAACCGACCGCGGCGGCGGTGACCCGGGCGGCGGCGCTGGGCGCCGCCGTCGTCGCCGTGGAGCCGCAGGCCCGGTGGGAACACCTGTACCGGCTGGTCAACCACGCGTTCGAGCACCACGGCGACCGCGCCGACCCGCAGCACGACTCGGGCACCGACCTGTTCGGGCTGGCGCAGTCGATCGCCGACCGCACCCGCGGCATGGTGTGCATCGAGGACGCCGACAGCCGGATGCTGGCCTACTCGGCGTCCAGCGAGGAGGCCGACGAACTGCGCCGGCTGACGATCCTGGGCCGGTCCGGACCGCCCGAGCACCTGGAGTGGATCGGCCAGTGGGGCATCTTCGATGCGCTGCGCGCCGGCTCGGAGGTGGTGCGGGTCGCCGAGCGGCCCGAGTTGGGGCTGCGACCACGGCTGGCGGTCGGCGTGCACCTGCCGTCCGGGGACCGGCGGCGATCGGGCTTCGCGGGCACCATATGGCTGCAGCAGGGATCGGCGCCGCTGGCCGATGACGTCGAAGAGATCCTGCGCGGTGGGGCGGTGCTGGCGGCGCGCATCATGGCGCGACTGGCGGCGGCACCGTCGCAGCACACGGCGCGGGTGCAGCAGCTGCTGGGCCTGGGCGGCGCCGAGGCCGACGACGTGGCGGCGCTGGCCCGCGAGCTCGGCATCCCGGCGGACGCCCGCGCCGCGGTGGTGGGGTTCCGCGGTCTGGGCCGACCCCTGCCTGCCGACGTGATCGCGCTGAGCGCCACCGCCTTTCGAGCCGACGCGCAGGTGGTCAGCGCCGACGACCGGGTGTTCGTGGTGCTACCGAAGGTCAGCGGAGCGACGTCGGTGACGTCGTGGGCGCGGGGCCTGGTGGCAGCGTTGCGTCGGGAGCTCGACCTCGAGGTGCGGGCGGTGACGGCGTGCCCGCTGGCCGGGGTGGCCGCTGCGGCGGCGGCGCGCGCGGAGGTGGACCGGGTGTTCGACAGCGCGCAACGCCATCCGGGCGCGATCGGTCAGGTCACGACGGTCGACGAGGCGCGCACGACGGTGCTGCTCGACGAGATCGTCTCGCAGGTGGCCGCGCAGCCGCGGCTCGTCGATCCGCGGGTGCGTGCGCTGCGCGACGAGGAGCCGATGCTGGCGACGACGCTGCAGGCGTTCCTCGACGGCTTCGGCGACATCGCCGCGATCGCGGCCCGCCTGCACGTGCACCCCAACACCGTGCGCTACCGCATCCGGCGGGTGGAGAAGCTGTTGGCGACCTCGCTCGACGACCCCGACGACCGCCTGGTGCTCGCGCTGGCACTCCGCGCCACCGAACCCTGACGCCCCGCATTCTGTGTGCGAGCAGACGCGAACTCGTGCGATCGCGGCCCAATTCGCCCTACTTTGCGTCTGCTCGCGCTAGGAGGTGAGGCGGGCCGCGGCGGCGGCGATGCGCTCGTCGGTCGCGGTCAGCGCGACCCGCACGTGCTGGCCGCCGCGGGGGCCGTAGAACTCCCCCGGCGCGACCAGGATCCCGCGCTCGGCGAGCCAGGCCAGGGTGTCGCGGCAGGGCTCGCCGCGGGTGGCCCACAGATACAGCCCCGCCTCGGAGTGATCCACCGTGAAGCCCGCCGCGCGAAGCGCAGGCAGCAGCTGATCGCGGCGGCGCTCATACCGGGCCCGCTGCTCGCGCTCGTGCTCGTCGTCGTCCAGCGCGGCCACCATCGCCGCCTGCACCGGAGTGGGCACCATCATGCCGGCGTGCTTGCGCACGGCGAGCAGTTCGGCCACCACCTCGGGATCCCCGGCGACGAACCCGGCGCGGTAACCGGCCAGCGACGACGTCTTCGACAGGGAGTGCAGCGCCAGCAGACCGGTGTGGTCACCGTCGCAGACGTCGGGATGGAGCACCGAGAGCGGCGTCGTGTCCCAACCCAGCCCCAGGTAGCACTCATCGGAGGCGACCAGCACACCGCGCTCACGGGCCCACCCGACCACCTTGCGCAGGTGCTCGACCCCGAGCACCTTGCCGGTCGGGTTGCTGGGCGAGTTGAGGTAGAGCAGCGCAGGGGCCGATGAGCCGCTTGCGCGACGAGAAGACAGCACAGTGGGACCGAGCTGGGTCAGCGAATCGGCGCGGACCACCGTGGCGCCGGCGAGCAGCGCCCCCACCTCGTAGGTGGGGTAGGCGAGTTCGGGGACGACGACGGTGTCCGCGGCGCCGAGGCCGAGCAGCGTCGGCAGCCAGGCGATCAGCTCCTTGGTGCCGATCACCGGCAGTACCGCGCCGGGTGCGAGCCCGGTGACGCCGTAGCGCCGGGCCAGTGCGGCGACCGCGGCCTCGCGCAGCGCAGGGGTGCCCGCCGTAGTCGGGTAGCCGGGCGCGGCGCTGGCCGCGGCCAGCGCCTCCCGGATCACCGGGGCAACCGGGTCGACCGGTGTGCCCACCGACAGGTCGACGATGCCGTCGGGATGGGCGCGCGCAGCCGCGGTGACGTCGGCCAGCGTGTCCCACGGGAACACCGGCAACGCCGCGGACCTCAGGGGCCGGCGCGCCTCAGGCCGTGGGATCGTGCTCAGTCCTCACCCTGCGGAGGCAGGTCCTTGACCGCCTGGGGGTCGTTGTCGGTCTGCCCGACCTTCGACGCGCCGCCGGGCGAGCCGAGTTCGCTGAAGAAATCCGCGTTGATCTGGGTGTAGCTGCTCCACTGATCCGGCACATCGTCTTCGTAGTAGATGGCCTCGACGGGGCACACCGGCTCGCAGGCGCCGCAGTCGACGCACTCGTCCGGGTGGATGTACAGCATGCGTGCGCCCTCGTAGATGCAGTCGACCGGGCACTCCTCGATACATGCCTTGTCTTTGACGTCGACGCAGGGCTCGGCAATCGTGTACGTCACGAACTTCTCCTAAGTCCTCTCGAACTACCTGTCCGGTGGGGGCTGACCCGGCAGACGCACCGATGGGCGCGACCGGTTCTGGCAAGTATCCCTGCCGTCGGTCGGGCGCGCGTGTCAGTGTGCCCTAACTCGTGCGCGCAACCGGGTTAAGGGTTGCGCGTGGTTACAGATACTAAACGTCTCATTTACTGCGCGGCTAGCACCACACGCGGGTGGGTCACCGGGGCAGGGCGTCCGCCGTGCCCGCGACGACGCGGCCGAGGATCGCGGTGCGGGCCCGGCGCGGGAGCGGCGCCGGCGCGAGGGTCAGCAATCGGCCTGGCCGTCCTGCAGCGCGGTCACGTCGGCGGGTTCCAGGGCCCCGTATTGGTCGACGTTCATGCCGCCATCTCCGTGCGCGGATGCGCGGGCAGGAACGCCGCGACGAACACCGCACCGGCCAGGCACACCGCGGCGGCGGTCAGGCAGCCCGCTGCGAGACCGGACAGGAACGCGTCGCTGACTCCGGCGCGCAGGGCCGACGCGATCGGTTCGGGCGTCTGCGCCGCGACACCCAGTCCCTGTGCCAGACCTTCGCCGACCAGCCCCTGCAGCGGCTGCGGCAGCGCGGCGACGGCCGGGGTGTCGCCGAGGCCACCGGTGTAGAGGGTGGCGAAGATGCTGCCGATGACCGCGACGCCGAGCGTGCCGCCGACCTGGCGGGTGGCGTCGTTGACCGCCGAGCCCGCGCCGGCCTGCTCGGGCCGCACCACGCCCATGATCGAATCGGTCGCCGGTGCGGTGGTCAGCCCGAGACCGCCGCCGAGCAGCACCATCTGCGCCGCCATCTCCAGGTAGGAGACGCCGAGATCGATCGTCGAGATCCAGGCGAACGACGTCGCCATCATCGATAGACCAGGCGCCACAACGACTTTGGTGCCGATCCGAGTGACCGCCAGTCGGGTGCCGAGCACCGAACCGATCGCGATCGACAGCGCCACCGGCAGGATGCGCACCCCGGTGCCCAGCGGGCTGAACCCCTGAAGCAACTGCATGAACTGCGTGATGAGGAAGATGAAGCCGAACAGCGCGAAGAACGCGACGGTCACCGCGCCGCTGGCAGCGCTGAATCGCAGGTTGGCGAACAGCGACACGTCGATCAGCGGATCCGGCCTGCGGCGCTCCCACCAGACGAAGGCCACCGCGGCGCCCAGCGCGACGCCGAAACCGCCGAGCGTCGCGGCGCTGCCCCAGCCGCGGGCGGGCGCCTCGATGATCGTGTACACGAGCGATCCGAGCAGGATCACCGACACCGCGACGCCCCCCAGGTCCATCCGCGTGCCGTCCGACGGCGCGGCCGCCTGGATCGCCCAGGGTGCAGCGAGCGCGGCCAGTAGCGCGATGGGCGCCAGCGCCAGGAAAAGGCTTCCCCACCAGAAACTCTCGAGCAGCGCGCCGCCGAGGATCGGGCCGATGGCGACGCCGAGGCCGGTCACCGCCCCCCACGCGCCGATGGCCGCCGCGCGCTGACGCGGATCGCGGAAGGTGTCGGTGATGATCGCCAGCGTGGTGGGATAGATCAGCGCCGAGGCCACCCCCATCACCACCCGCATCAGGATCAGCGCATCGGTGGTGGTGCACAGCGCCGCCCCGACGCTGGCGGCGGCGAACAGCACCAGACCGGTCACTAGCGTGCGCCGCCTGCCGACCTTGTCGCCGACGGTGCCGCCCGCGAGCACCAGCGCGGCGAAGGCCAGGTTGTAGGCGTCGACGATCCACTGCAGCCCTCGGGTCGAAGCGCCGAGTTCCGAATTCAGCGTGGGGAGAGCGACATTGACGATCGTCGTCTCCACGTTGATGGCCAGCGCCGCCACGAGCGTGACGACGAGCGCGGCGATCGGCGTCGAGGACGTCAGGCGGTGCCGGGGTGGGGTTGCGGTCAGGGACATGGCGACTACCTCGATGTTGACGGTGTTAACACTCGAGAGCATGGCAGGTGAAGTTGACGCTGTCAACATGCGGGTCAGCCGCGCTGTGGCGAACGCACCCCGTCCTCGATGACGCCCAGAAGTCGTTCGCTGATCAGGCGCCGCTCCTCGGCCCCCACCTGACTGAGCGGCCCGTCCAGGAACAGGGTCGCCAGCCCGTGCACCGCGGCCCAGGCCGCCTCGTCGAAGCCGGCACGACGGTCCGCGGCCAACACCCCGACCTCCACGAGTTCGTCGACACAGCCGCTCAAGATCCTGAACGGGTGACGCGACGGGTCGACGTTCTCGTCGGCGCGGTCGGGTCCGTCCTTGGCGAACGCCGTCCGGAACAGCCCTGGTTCGGCGAGCGCGAAGTCGACGTACGCGCGGCCCGTCGCGCGAAGCCGGGCCAGCGCGCGGCGATCCCGCGGCCCCCGGTTGGGCACCGCGGCCACCGCGTCCCGCATGGCCTCCCCCAGTTGCGTCATCGCATGGATCTGCACCGCACCAAGCAGGGCCCGGCGATCGGCGTAATGCCGATAGGCCGCCGAATTGCTGACACCGGCCAGGCGCTGGACGTCCCGCAGCACCACGGCATCGGGGCCGCCGGCGCGGGCCAGCGCGACGCCGTGCTCGAGCAGCGTCTGCCGCAGGTTGCCGTGGTGGTACGACGAGGCCGCCATGTTGACAAGTCTTACATCGACGCGCGACACGGGCTCGAGGTCCAACGGGAATGAATTCGGACTACGGTCCGTTTATCTCGGCGTGATCGTCGGATCCGCCGACGCGCTCCCGGAAGGAACATCCATGACCAGCCCTGTTTCCGTCGCCAGCGCCCTGCCCACCGGCACCTGGGCGATCGATCCCGTCCACTCGTCGGTCGGCTTCTCCGTACGCCACCTCGTGGTGAGCAAGGTGCGCGGCCAGTTCGACACCTTCAGCGGCACGATCACCGTGGCCGAGGACGGCACCCCCGCGGTGACCGCCGAGATCGCCGTCGACTCCGTCAACACCCGCAACGAGCAGCGCGACGCGCACCTGCGGGCCGCGGACTTCTTCGATGTCGAGAACCACCCCGTCGCGACCTTCGCCTCGACCGCGGTGCGCGCCGACGGCGATCGCTACGTCCTCGACGGCGACTTAACGCTCAAGGGCGTCACCAAGCCGATTTCGCTGACGCTCGAGTTCAACGGCGTCAACCCCGGCATGGGTCACGGTGAGGTGGCCGGCTTCGAGGCGTCGGTGGTGCTCAACCGCAAGGACTTCGGGATCGACATCGACATGCCGCTCGAGACCGGCGGCGCCGTCGTCGGCGACAAGGTGACGATCACCCTCGAGATCGAGGCCCTCAAGCAGGCCTGAGGCCGACGTGCTCGGGCCGCACCCTGGGGTGCGGCCCGAGAGTCACCGGACGATGGCTTCTTTGAGCCCCGCGGTGACGGCCTTCGTGGCGACCGCGCGGCCCTTGTGCCGCGAGCCCGACGACGACTTCCGGGCCCGTCGCCGCAGCAGCAACGCGGCGACGAGAGCGGCACCCGCCACGGCGAGGGCCGTCACGACGCGTGAGTCGGACGCCGTGTCGGCGACCGCGTGCTTGACCTCGACCGCCTTGTCCTGGGCGGAATCGGCGACCTCGGAGGTCTTTTCGGTGACGGCCTGCTTCACGTCGTCGACCTTCTGCTTCACCTGGGCCTCGGTCCGGTCCGCGGCGCCCTCGGCACGCAGTCGGTCATCACCGGTCAGGTCGCCGGCGGCTTCCTGTGCGCGCCCGGCGAATTCCTCAGCCTTGTCGGACAGCTCTGCCATGATCTCGTCTCCTTCGATGGTGCGTTACCGCTGTGGAGACGGTGCACAGCCGGCGAACCGAACGGCGCAGGGCCGGTGACGTCCGCCACAGGGGCTATTCGGCGCCCCACTTCGCTTCGGCGCCCGTATGGCCGATGTCGACGACCCCGACGATCGACGACCCCCCCACCAGCACGGCCGCGACGGCGACCAGAACGGTGACCACGGTCCGCGTCTTGTCGGTGCGGTGGGCCAGCACGTGCAGGACCGCGATGGCGACCGCGACCACGAGCAGGGCGATGGAGTAGTACACCATCGTCTCGCCGAGCTCCTCGTGCTTCTGCAGGATCGGCCGGTGCTCGCTCTCCTGGTTGTACAGCCACTGGCCCGCCGACGTGGTCAGGGGCGTGAGCACCATGTTGATCACCGCCAGCGCCAGCACCAGCCACACGAACCGCTGCCGCGCCGCGGGCCAGACCGCGCACAGGATGGTGAGCACCGCCGTCAGCGGAGCCAGCACGACGACCCCGTGCACGAGCAGCGCGTGCGCGGGCAGACCGGCGAGAGTGGTCATGGTGTCTCCTCAGGCAGTCGCGATCGGATGGTGGATCTCACCGATCTGGTCGATGCTCAACGTGAGCTGATCACCGGGTCGCAACCAGTGTCCCGTCTCCATGCCGGATCCACCGGGCAAGGTTCCCATGGCGAACAGCTCACCGGGATAAAGTCTTTCGCCCCGAGACGCATGAGCGAGCATCTCCCCGAGCGTCCACTGCATGCCCCGGCTGAACACGGTCGCCACGGTGGCGCCGTTGACGGTGACCGAACCGCTGAGATGGTCGATCTGGGGCAGGATCTCCTCGGCGGTGACCGCCAGCACCGACATCGACGATGCGAAGTGTTTGGCCTTCTGCGGTCCCAGTCCGGTAGCCATCTCACCCCGTTGCACGTCGCGGGCGCTGAAATCGTTCACCACGACGAAAGCGCCGATCGCGTCGACCGCCTCGGCGGGGTCGGCGTCGAGCAGCGGCGCGCGCAGCACGAAGCCGACCTCGAGCTCGAAATCGAGTGCGCGCGAATAGGACGGGACCGCGACCGGGTCTCCGCTGGGCACGAAGGTCAGGTGGTTGGACATGTAGTAGATCGGCTGGCGGTAGAACAGGGACTTGGGCTTGAAGAGCGGAAACGGTTTCCGGGTGAGTCTCTCGACGGCCCCGGCGGCGCGGGACTGGCCCGGATGGAACCGGCGCACCAGACCGCGCGCGGCGTCGATCGCGTGCCGCTCGTAGAGCATGAAGTCGCGAAACGACGCGGGCTGGAACGGCAGGACGTTGCCCGTGAGGTCATGGTGGCGCTGCGCCACGGCGAGCTCCCAGTCGCTGTCGAAGACCCGGCCGCCGAGCGGCGCGGTGTCCTGCGTGGCGCGCCACGTGCCGTCGGCGTCGAGTGACTGCACCTCGAGCCGGCCGTCGATGAGCACACGCCGCAGTTTCACAGAGACTGTGATACCAGTCCCAGCTGTGAATCAGCGACCAGACAGGCGCGACGGCACAGCCGGTTACGCGGCGAGCGGGGTGTAATCCGTCGAGCGCTGACGCGCAGGTCTGCCGATTCCCTCGGCGATCGCCACGAGTTCGGCGACCGTCTTGGCGCTCCCGTTCTCCGATCCCGCCATCCGCGAGATCGTCTCCTCCATCAGCGTGCCGCCCAGGTCGTTGGCGCCGCCGGTGAGCATCACCTGGGTGCGCTCGACACCGAGCTTGACCCAGCTGGTCTGGATGTTGGAGATCCTGCCGTGCAACATGATCCGCGCCAGCGCGTGCACGGCGCGGTTGTCGCGGTGCGTCGGCCCCGGCCGCGCCCCGCCGGCCAGGTACAGCGGCGAGGACTGATGCACGAACGGCAGCGGCACGAACTCGGTGAAACCGCCTGTGCGGTCCTGGATCTCCCGCAGCACCCGCAGGTGTCCGACCCAGTGCCGCGGCTGGTCGACATGCCCGTACATCATCGTCGAGCTCGACCGCAGCCCCACCTCGTGGGCGGTGGTCACCACCTCGATCCACAGCGAGGTGGGCAGCTTGCCCTTGGTCAGCACCCAGCGCACCTCGTCGTCGAGGATCTCCGCCGCGGTCCCCGGGATGGTGTCGAGCCCGGCCTCCCGCAGCGCGGTCAGCCACTCGCGGATGCTCATCCCGCTCTTGGTCACCCCGTTGGCGATCTCCATCGGCGAGAACGCGTGCACGTGCATCGAGGGCACCCGCTTCTTGACCGCCCGCACCAGGTCGGCGTAGCCGGTGACCGGGAGCTCGGGGTCGATACCGCCCTGCATGCACACCTCGGTGGCACCCGCGACGTGCGCCTCCCATGCGCGGGCGGCGACCTCGTCGGTGGAGAGCGAGAACGCGTCGGCGTCGCCCTTGCGCTGTGCGAACGCGCAGAACCGGCAGCCGGTGTAGCAGATGTTGGTGAAGTTGATGTTCCGGTTGACGACAAATGTCACGTCGTCGCCGACGGTGTCCCGGCGTAGTGAATCCGCGAGCGCGGCAACGGCTTCGAGTGCGGGACCATCGGCGGTGGCCAGCGCCAGGTATTCGTCGTCGGTGCAGCCTGCGGGATCGCGTTCGGCCGAGCGCAGCGCCGCGAGCACGTCGGTGTCCAGCCGTTCGGGGGCGCGGGCGGCCAGCTCGCTGACCTTCTCCCGGATCGACTCCCAGTCGCCGAACGCGCTGCCCAGATCGCTCCGCGTCTCGGTGAGCCTGCCCTGCTGGTCGATCGCGGTGTGCAGATCGGTGCGGCCGAGCGACTCGGTCGCCTCGTCGGGCTCCTGCCACGGCCGGCCGACGGGGTGGACGTCGAGCGCATAACCGGTGTCGGGGTCGGCCAGCGCGGCGACGTGGCCCTGCACCCGCGGGTCGATCCACGCGGCGCCGGCCTGCACGTACTGCGGCTGCGCGGTGAGCCGTTGCACCAGGTCGTATCCCGCCTCGGCGGTCACCGCGGCCAGTTCGTCGAGCGCCGGCCAGGGCCGCTCCGGGTTCACGTGGTCGGGCGTCAGCGGCGACACCCCACCCCAGTCGTCGACGCCCGCGCCGATCAGCGCCAAACATTCCTGCCGCGACACCAGGTTCGGCGGGGCCTGGATGCGCACCTTCGGACCCATCACCAGCCGCGTGACGGCCAGCGTCGCCAGGAAGTCCTCGATCCCCGCATCGGGCACCGACGCCATCGCGGTGTGGTCCTTGGCGCGGAAGTTCTGCACGATCACTTCCTGCACGTGCCCGAACTCCCTGTGCGAGCGCCGGATCGCGTGGATCGTGTCGGCCCGCTCGGCGAGGGTCTCACCGATGCCGACGAGCAGCCCGGTGGTGAACGGAATGGACAGCCGGCCGGCGTCGGCCAGCGTGCGCAGCCGCACCTCGGGGTCCTTGTCGGGGCTGCCGTAGTGCGCCTCGCCGCGGGTCTCGAACAGCCGGCGCGACGTCGTCTCGAGCATCATGCCCATCGACGGCGCGACCGGCTTGAGCCGGGACAGCTCCGACCAGCTCATCACGCCGGGATTCAGGTGCGGCAGCAGCCCCGTCTCCTCGAGCACCCGGATCGCCATCGCCCGCACGTAGTCCAGCGTGGAGTCGTAGCCGCGCTCGTCCAGCCACTGCCGCGCCTCGTCCCACCGCGCCTCCGGCCGGTCGCCGAGCGTGAACAGTGCCTCCTTGCAACCCAATTCGGCACCGCGGCGGGCGACCTCGAGGATCTCGTCGGCCTCCATGAACATGCCCTTGCCCGCGGCCCGTAGCCGGCCGGGCACCGTGACGAACGTGCAGTAGTGGCAGGTGTCGCGGCACAGATGCGTGACGGGGATGAAGACTTTGCGCGAATAGCTCACCGGGAGCCGTCCGGTGGCACCGCGTCGGCCGGCGGCCTCCAGGCCCGCATCGCGGACCCGCGCCGCGCTGGCACACAGGTCAGCCAGGTCGTCACCGCGCGCGGTCAGCGCGATCGCGGCCTCGTCGACGTTGAGCGTCACGCCGTCGCGTGCGCGCCGCAACACCCGACGCAGGGCGGCCGCTGACGGCGCCGTCGCGGCGGGGGGCACGCTGGGGCTGGGCAGGTCGGTGCCGTGCTGGGGGTTCAGAGCCACTTCCTCATAACCCCGGCAGGGACGCGGATCATCCGCGCATCGCACATTGGACACATCCAGGCGCCTGGCATACCGGCCACACTAGTCAACGACTGCGCGGCCCGGAGCCCGCCCCGGCGCTGGGAGCCGCAGCACGCCTGCGGCTCAGCAGCCAGCCGGCAGGCAGCGCTCCGACGGCGATGAGCAGCACCGACGCGTACTCCATCAGGCCCGAGCCGCCGAAGACGATGTCGTCGCCCGGACCACCGAACGTGCACAGCAGCACCGTCGCCAACCACGTCCACAGCGGTAGCGCCGCCAGCCGCGGCGACGACGTCCACTGCAGCGCCACCCACACCAGCGCGACGTTCAGCGCGCCGCTCAGCACCGCACTGATCGGGAGGGGGACGCCGCCGACACGCAGCGGCAGGAAGAACACGGCCATCAGCGCCGACAGGACACCGTCGACCGCGAGAACACCCAGCACGAGGGGCCGGAGCCGATCGGACACCGGCGCGGTCGGCGCCGTCAGGTCGGGATGCTGTCGAGCACGGACACCAGGGATCCGACGACCCACTGGAAGTTGTCCAGGCGGTCCTGCCAGTGCTGCAGGTTGGGATCGAGATCCGGATCCATGTGCTTGCCTTCCGCGCGCCGTGCAGTCGAGGGCCGTGCAGTCGAGGGCAGCGTACCCCGTCGGCGCGCCTGTCACCCCAGGCTCAGGCCGGCCAACAGGTCGGTTTCCCAGCCCCGGTCGTCACGCTCCCCCGCGGCGCCCTCGACCAGGACGTAGTGCTCCACGGCCGGCACCGGCAACGCGATGCCGTTGGACAGCGCCATCGCCGTGCCGTCCGGGGACACCTGCACCTGCGTCGCATGCGCGCGCAGCGCCGCCAGCTTCGCGGGCACGTGCGCCGGGACGTCGAGCGCCGCATCGATCGCGTCGTCGGCGTAACCGACGATCGGCAGCACGTCGGCGTCGACGCGGATCCACCCGTCGGGCACGGTCGTCAGCGCCGCCAGCCCAGCGGACAGGGCGGTCCACGACATCACCGTCCAGTACACCTTCGGCACCCGCCACTGCGCGGCCGCGACGCCGGCCATCGTGATCCGGTGGGCGTGGATGTGGTCGGGGTGGCCGTAGCCGCCCTGCGGGTCGTAGGTGACGACCACGTGCGGGCGCAAGGCGTCGACGACGGCCGCGAGCGCGGCGGTCTGCTCCTCGACGTCCCCGTCGACGAACCGCTCCCGGTTGCGGGAGGGCGTGCCCTCCATCCCGGAGTCCCGCCACCGGCCGGCGCCGCCGAGGAAGCGGGGACGGTCCACGCCGAGCGCGGCCAGTGCGGCCGTCAGCTCCCCGATCCGGTAGCCGCCGAGCTGGTCGGCGCCGTCGACGGCCAGCTGCGCCCACTGGTCGCCGATCACCTCGCCCTCCTCGCCGAGCGTGCACGTCAACACCTGCACCTGCGCGCCGCGGGCGCTGTAGTGCGCGATCGTCGCGCCGGTGGTGAGGCTCTCGTCGTCGGGGTGGGCGTGCACGAACAGCAGCCGCGGCGTCTCCTCCATACGCTCAGCTTGCCTTACATTCCCCTGGTGACCCGCCGGGCTGTCGAGTACGGATGCGCCATCGTGGTCATCGGGCTGCTCGCCGGTGTCGCGGGCGCCGCGACGACCCTGCTGCTGCACGCCGTCGAGCACCTCACCTACCGCTACACGTTCGGCACGCTGCTGACCGGCGTGGAGGACAGCGGCGACTGGCGCCGCGCGCTCGGGCCGATGGTGGGCGGAGCGCTGGCGGGCTGGGGATGGTGGATGCTGCGGCGCCGGCGCCCCGTCCAGGGGATGTCGGCGGTGCTGGCCGGCGAGCGACCGGTGCGGCGGCTGGCGCTGACCGCGGATGCGGGACTGCAGGTGCTGCTCGTCGGGTCCGGGGCGTCGCTGGGCCGGGAGGGGGCGCCTCGGCAGCTGGCCGTGGCATGGGGCGACCTTGGCTCCTCCCGATGGGCGCTCACCGGGCGCGACCGGGAGATCCTGCTGGCGTGCGCGGCGGGCGCGGGGCTGGGCGCGGTGTACAGCGTGCCGCTGGGCGGCGCGCTGTTCGCGACGCGGATCCTGCTCGGCACCTGGCATCCGCGGGCATGGGGCACCGCGCTGATCACCTCGAGCCTGGCCGTCGCGGTCGCCGCGCCGGTCACCCACCTGGAGCATCCGCTGGTGTGGCCGGATGCGGACCTGTCGTACCTGTTCGGTGCGCTGGCGGTGGCGCTGGCGCCGCTGGCGGTCGCCGTCGGGCTGGCCTTCACCCGTGTGACGGACGCGGCCCGGCCGGTCACGGCGCCGCGCTCGGCAGCGCTGATCCCGGCGATCGCGGCGGCGGGCCTGCTGACCGGGGTGTGTTCGATCTGGCTACCCGAGCTGCCGGGCAACGGGCGCAGCGTGCTCGAGGTCAGCGTCAACAGCGGGCTCACGCTGGGCGCGGCGGCGGCCATCCTGGTGCTCAAGCCGGTGCTGACGGCGCTGTTCCTGCGGACCGGCGCGGTCGGCGGGATGTTGACCCCGGCCCTGGCGACCGGCGCGGCGGCCGGGTCGGTGGTGGCGCTCGCGCTCAACGCCGGGGCGGGCACCGCCCTGCCGGTGGCGGCGGTGTCGCTGACGTGCGCGGCGGGCGTGCTGGCGATCACCCAGCGCTCGCCGCTGTTCGCGACGCTGTTCGTCTGGGAGCTGGCGCGCCCGCCGGTCTGGCTGCTGGCGGTGTTCGCGCTCGCCGCGTTCACGTCCTCCGACCTGGTCGCGCTCGGCCGGCGCCGCCGCGGAGCCGCCGGCGCTACTGCGGCAGCTTGACCCACTGCCCGGCGTCGCCGACGATGCCGACCGGCACCGCGCCGGTGAGGCTGACCCCCTGCACGCTCGGTCCCGCCGCGACGATCGTCGTGTCCTGCAGGATCGGCAGCACCGTCGCCATGTCCCAGAGCCGCGGCTCGACCTCGTCGATCACCTCGCCGATGTCGGCGGTGCCTCCCAGCGCCGCGTCGATGCGGGGCTGGATCGCGCGGTCGCAGATGCCGGTGATGTTGCTGGGCGCCTGGACGAGCTGACCGGACTCCGGCGCGGGCGGCGCGGACGTCGGCGTCGTCGCGGGGGTGGCCGGCCGGGCCGGCGTCGGAGACGGCGACGGCGTGGGGCTGTCGCCGGTCGACGGCAGTGCCGTGACGGTGGGGATGGCGGTCGCCTCCAGGGCCGGGCAGCCGTAGCGCGACGCCAGCGCGGTCGCCAGGTCGCCGCCGGCCTGGTGCCAGCCGACCACCGCGTCCACGCGGTTGTTGACCAGCGCGTCCCCGTAGAGCGTCACCGGGTCCAGCGCCGACACCGACGCCGCGATGCCGACGCTGCGCAGTTGGTCGGCCGCGGTGTTGGCGACCGCCACGGCGGTCGGGTCGTTGTTGGCCACCCCGAGCACCAGGGTCAGCGGCTCGCCGTCCTTGATCAGCTGGCCGCGGCTGTTCTCCGGCGGGGTCGGGCCGGGCGGCTGCTGGGTGGGGGCGGGCATGGGTTCGACGCGGTACCCGGCCGCGCCGAGCAGGGCCATCGCCTCCTCGCGCGTCATCGCCGGCGGAGCCGTCGGCACGTAGCCCGGGTCCGACGGCGAGCGCACCTGCGCCTGCGCCAGCGTCACGGTGTTGTCGTCACCGGCGCCGACCGCGGCCAGCAGGTCCACATCGAGCAGGCCGAGCACCGCCTTGCGGACCTGGGCGTCGGTGAGCGCGGGCTGCTGGGCGCGCAGCGTCAGCTGCATGACGCGTGGGGTGACGATGCGCGCGGTGCGCACGTCGGGGATCGCGGACAGCTGCGCGAACACCGCCGAGCCGCCGTGCACCTGCGCGACCTGGGTGTCGCCGTTGCGGATCGAGTCGGCCAGCGCGGCCGGGGCGCCGCCGCGCCGGAACAGGATCAGGTCCGGGACGGCGGGCTTGCCCCAGTAGCGGTCGTTGCGGGCCAGCAGGATCTCGTCGCGCTGCGGGTCGATGCTCTCGACCCGGAACTGCCCGCCGGTCACCGGCAACGCCTGCGCCAGCCCGGCCGGGAAACCGCCGGGCACGTCCTTGACGATGTGCGCGGGCAGGATGTCGTTGAACAGTTCGCGCCACGCCGGGTACGGCTGGGCGAAGGTGACCACCGCGGTCTTGCCACCCTCCACCGACTGCACCCCGGTGATCAGGTCGTAGCCGGCGGGGTCCACGGCGCCGGGTTGGCTGACCATCTGCCGCCACAGGTACCAGTAGTCGTCGGCGCCGATGGGCGCGTTGTCCGTCCACTGCGCCTCGGGCCGGATCTTGTAGGTGACGGTGAACGGATCCTGGTTGGTGACCTCGGCGGACTCCAACAGCGACGGGTCCATCTCCCACCGCGAGCCGGTTGGGGTGCGCGAGTCCGGGATCGGCCGGAACGAACTCGGCAGCACCAGCGAGCTGATCGCGGCGTTGACCGGCGACTGGTCGGAGAGCAGATGGGCGTTGAAGCCGGGACCGATCGAGTCGATCGCCATGATGATCTGCGTCGCCTTCGTCGGCGGCGGCGCGGTCGATTCGGTGGTGTCGGTGCTCTGCGGCGCGGGCGGCGGACTCACGGTGCAGCCCGACAGGAGCACCATCACCGCGACCGCGCAGGTCAGCACACAGCGGGCGGTCGGCACGCCCTCAGCGTATCGACCGCCGATTTCTCGGCCGCCCCGCACCGGCGGCCCGCTACGAATTGGCCTGCTGCTTGGCCCGCGCCTTCGCCCGCGCCCGCAGCGACGCCGTCAGCTCCACCTTGCGCACCCGCACGATCTCGGGGGTGACCTCGACGCACTCGTCCTCGGCGCAGAACTCCATCGCCTTCTCCAGGTCGAGTTCCAGTGGCCGGGCCAGCGTCTCCATCACGTCGGCCGTCGAGGACCGCATGTTGGTCAGCTTCTTCTCGCGGGTGATGTTGATGTCGAGATCCTCGGCGCGCGGATTGATCCCGACGACCTGGCCCTCGTAGGTCTCCTGGCCGGGCTCGACGAAGAACTGGCCGCGGTCGGCGAGCTGGATCATCGCGAACGGGGTGATCTGGCCGCTGCGGTCGCTCACCAGCGACCCGGTGTGCCGGGCCCGGATCTCCCCCGCCCACGGCCGGTAGCCGTCGAAGACCGCGTTGGCGATGCCGGTACCCCGGGTCAGCGTCAGGAAGTCGGTGCGGAAGCCGATCAGCCCGCGGCTGGGGACGATGAAGTCCATCCGGACCCAGCCCGCGGCGTGGTTGGCCATGTCCTCCATGCGGCCCTTGCGGGCGGCCATCAGCTGGGTGATGGCGCCGACGAACTCCTCGGGGCAGTCGATCGTCATCGCCTCGAACGGCTCGTGCAGCTTGCCGTCGATCGTCTGGGTCACCACCTGCGGCTTGCCGACGGTCAGCTCGAAGCCCTCCCGGCGCATCTGTTCGACCAGCACCGCGAGCGCGAGCTCACCGCGGCCCTGCACCTCCCAGGCGTCCGGGCGGCCGATGTCGACGACCTTGATCGACACGTTGCCGACGAGTTCGGAGTCCAGACGGGACTTGACCATGCGCGCGGTCAGCTTGTGCCCGGACACCTTGCCCGCCAGCGGCGAGGTGTTGGTGCCGATGGTCACCGAGATCGCCGGCTCGTCGACGGTGATGCGCGGCAGCGCGTGCGCGTGGTCGGGGTCGGCCAGGGTGTCGCCGATCATGATCTCGGGGATGCCGGCGACGGCGACGATGTCCCCGGCGACGGCCTCGTCGGTGGCCGTTCTCTCCACGCCCTCGGTGACCAGCAGTTCGGTGATCTTGGCGTTGGTGATGACGGGATGTCCGTCGACCTCACGCATCCAGGCCACCTGCTGGCCCTTGCGGATGCGGCCCTTGTAGATGCGGATCAGCGCGAGCCGACCCAGGAACGCCGACGCGTCGAGGTTGGTCACCAGGGCCTGCAGCGGGGCCTCGGGATCGCCCTGCGGCGGCGGGATGTGTTCGAGCAGCACGTCGAACAGCGGGTCGAGGTTCTCCCCGTCGGGGTTCTCCCCGTTGGCCGGCTCGGTGGTGCTGGCGATGCCGGCGCGGCCCGACGCGTACAGGGTGGGCAGGCCCAGCGCGTCCTCGGCGGCTTTCTGGGCTTCTTCGTCGAGGTCGGACGCGACGTCGAGCAGCAGGTCGTGGCTCTCGGAGACCACCTCGGCGATACGGGCGTCGGGCCGGTCGGTCTTGTTGACCACCAGGATCACCGGCAGATGTGCGGCCAGGGCCTTGCGCAGCACGAACCGGGTCTGCGGCAGCGGGCCCTCGGAGGCGTCGACGAGCAGCAGCACGCCGTCGACCATGGACAGGCCGCGCTCCACCTCGCCGCCGAAGTCGGCGTGGCCCGGGGTGTCGATGACGTTGATCACGGTCATGCCACCGTCGGCGTGGTGCCGATGCACCGCGGTGTTCTTCGCCAGGATCGTGATGCCCTTTTCTTTCTCCAGGTCACCGGAGTCCATGAGGCGTTCGATCGCGTCGTCACCGCGGTGGGTCAGCGCCCCGGACTGGCGCAGCATCGCGTCCACCAGCGTGGTCTTGCCATGGTCGACGTGGGCCACAATGGCGACGTTGCGGAAATCGGGGCGTGCAGTCACGCCGGTGATTGTCGCAGTGCCGTGCACCGATCGCGAAAACGAGAGACTCCCGTCACGTGGCCCGCAAGCTCACCGAGCTGACCCCGAAGAAGAAGTGTTGCCGCAGCAAGCCGCGCTGCAAGCGGTGTCCCCTGGTGGTGGCCAAGGTGCACAGGGCCGAGCGCAACGGGCTGCGCGGCAAGGAGCTGGAGAAGGTCTTCAAGAGAGCACGAAAGGCCTGATCCGCGCCTGTTTCGGGCGTACCGTGGGGTCATCCGTCAGTTCTGTGGAAGAAGGCGATCAATGACGGTTTACGAGGTACTCACCGTCGCTCTGATCACGGCGCTGGCCACGTTGGCCGCCCTCGCGATCTACCTGGGGTTGCTCAACTGGATCGGAGCGCTGTACGTGGTGCGGTGCTCGGCCTGTCACCACCTGGCGTTCAACTCCAGACGCGACCCCCGGGTGTCGTGCCCGCACTGCGAACATCCCACGCTGCTGCACCCGATCTACGCGGCGCGGCACCGCGACGCCCCGGTGCACGTGCTCGACGACCGGCTGCGGTACTAGCCGGGGCTCACCGCGGCACGTCGGGCGGGCTGATGCTGCGCGGCGTCAGCCCCAGCGAACGCACGTGCGTCGCGATGTCACCGAGGCTGGTGGTCCACACGTCGTCATGGCCGGCGACGTAGCCCATCAGTTCGTCGAGTTCGGCTGCGCGCGAAGCCCTTCCGGTGAGAAACGGGTGGTTGGTGAGCACCCAGCAGCCGCCGACGCGGCGCAGCGCGTCGAATTCGAGCTGCCACAGTTCCCGTGCCTTGCGCGGGGATTCGATCAGCCCGCTGCCCGACACGTCGGGCAGGTAGCAGTACTGCTCCCAGTCATCGAGTGCCCACTGGATCGGGATCTCCACCAGATGCCCGTCGTCGCCGACCGCGAGCTCGTAGGGATGGTCGGCGTCCATCAGGCTGGAGTCGTAGAGAAAGCCACGTTCGAGCAGCAACGCGGGTGTGCGCCAGGACAGATCCCACATCGGGGCCCGGTAGCCCACCGGCCGCACCCCGGCGACATCGGCCAGCGCGGCCAGCCCGCGGTCCAGCGCGTCGATCTCACCGTCGGCCGACAGCGCGGTCGGTTGCTCGTGCAGATACCCGTGATGGGCGATCTCGTGGCCGGCCGCCACGACCGCGCGGATCGCCTCCGGGTAGCGGTCGGCGGTGTGGCCGGGCACGAAGAACGTCGAGGCGATCTGGTGCCGCTCGAGCAGGGCCAGGATGCGCGGCAGCCCGACGAGCGGACCGTAGGCCTGGTGGCTCATCACGCTCATCCGCGCGCCCACCGACTCCCAGTCGCCCGAGGCGTCCCACAGCACCGCCGACTCGGCGTCCACGTCGAACGTGAACGATGCCGCCGCGGTTTTGCCACGCGGCCAGGCGAATTCGGTCATCGGCCCGCCATCAGGGTGATCAGTTCGTAGGCGAGGTTCGCCGCCGCGACGGCGGTCACCTCGGCATGATCGTAGGCGGGCGCCACCTCGACGACGTCGGCGCCGACGATCGGCAGTTCACGCATCGCGCGCAGCACGGCGACCAGCTCGCGGCTGGTCATCCCGCCGATCTCCGGGGTGCCGGTGCCCGGCGCGAACGCGGGATCGAGGACGTCGATGTCGATCGACACGTACACCGGGTGGTCGCCCACCCGCTCCAGGATCCGCTCGATGGTGCCGTCGACGCCGATGCGGTCGATGTCGCGGCAGTGCACCACGGTGAAGCCGAGTTCGGCGTCATCGAGGAGGTCGGCGCGGTCGTACAGCGAACCGCGGATCCCGACGTGCGCCGACCGGTCCTTCACCAGCAGGCCCTGCTCGGCCGCACGCCGGAACGGGGTGCCGTGGGTACACGGCGCCCCGAAGTAGGTGTCCCAGGTGTCGAGGTGGGCGTCGAAGTGCACCAGCGCCAACGGGCCGTGCACCGCGTGCAGGGCCTGCAGCGACGGCAGCGCGATCGTGTGGTCGCCGCCGAGGAGCACCACCCGCTGTCCGTCCTCGGCGAGCAACGCCGCCACCCCCTCGCGGATCTGGTCCACCGCGGCCGAGATGTCGAACGGGTTGGCCGCGATGTCGCCGGCGTCGACCACCTGGGCCGCGGTGAACGGCGTGGCGTCCAGCGCCGGGTGATAGGGCTTGAGCAGCCGCGACGCCTGCCGGATTGCGGCCGGCCCGAACCGGGCGCCGGGACGGTAGGTCACCCCGCTGTCGAACGGCACGCCCACCACCGCGATGTCGTAGCGGTCGACCTCGTGGCGCTGCGGAAGTCGCGCGAACGTGCTCAACCCCGCGTAGCGGGGCACCTGCTGGGCGTCGACCTGCCCCAGCGTGCCGCTCTCGGTACGCACATGGGATCCCTGCATGACGTGCTCTCCTTTCACACCCGCGACCGCGTGGATCCGCCGTTGCAGGACAGCACCTGTCCCACCACGGCCGAGACCTCGAAGTCGGCGAGCAGTTCGACGGCGGCCGCGATCTCGGCGGCAGATCCGATGCGGCCCAGGGGAATCGCTTCGGCGTACCGGGCGTGCACAGTGGCCAGGTCCACGCCTGCGGCGGCGGCATCCACGGCGAGCTGCGGGGTGTCGGTGACGCCGGGGGCAACGGCGTTGACGATGATGCGTTCCGGCGCCAGTTCGCGGCCGAGCGTCTTCACCAGCGAGATCAGCCCCGCCTTGGACGCCGCGTAGGCGGTCGCCTCGGGCCAACCGGTGACACCCCACTCGCTGGTGATCACGACGATGCGACCCTCCCCCTGCCGTCGCATGTGCGGCAGCACCGCCTGCACCAGGAAGAAGGTGCCGCCGAGGTTCGTGTCGACGACCTTCCACCAGTCGGCGTCGTCGTGCTCGAGCAGCGGCGCCATCGTCATGTATGCGTGGTTGGCCACCAGCACGTCCAGCCGGCCGGCGGTGCGGGCGACGGTGTCGGCGATGCGTCCGCATTCGGCCGGATCGGAGACATCGCCGGGCACCGCGAATCCGCCGATCTCGTCGGCCAATTCGGTGAGCGCCCGGGTGTCGCGCAGGTCATTGACCGCGACGGTGGCACCCGCGGCGGCCAGTCGGCGGGCGTGCGCGACGCCCATGCCTTGACCCGCGCCGGTGACCAGGGCGACCCGGTCGGTCAGCGACGTCGTCATATCACCGCTCCCGAGTTGACGTTGACCACGTCCCCGACGCTGAATCCCGCGTCACACACCAGATATTCGACGCAACGGGCGACTTCGTGCGGCAGCGCGAGCCGGCGCAACGGCAACGTGTCCAGGTAATCGGGTGCGCGCCAGGGCGAGTCGGATGCCAGCAGCGGCGTGTCGGTGGGTCCGGGCGCCACCGCGTTGACCCGTACGCCCGCCGGCGCCACCTCTGCGGCAAGGCTGCGTACCGCCCCCAGCAGGGCGCCCTTGGCCGCCGCGTAGTGCGCGTCGTGCTCTCCCCCGCCGATGGCGAGTTCGCTGGCGATGGCGACCAGCGCGCCGTGGTGCGCCACCAGGTCCGGCAGGCAGGCCCGCGCGAGGTTGACGAAGCCTCCCAGATGCACGCGCAGCATCCGCCGCCACGCCGTCACCTCGATCTGGTCGACGGGCGCCATCGCGTAGTGACCGGCGACGCTGACCGCCGCGTGCACCGGTCCGAGACTTCCGCGCACCGCGTCGACCGCCGCAGCGACCGCCGCACCGTCCGAGACGTCGGCGCGCACCGCGTGGTCGACCCCGTCGGTGTCGATGTCGACGAGATCCATTCCGGCGACCGCGAATCCGCGTTCCTGCAACGCGACGACGACCGCGGCGCCGATGCCGCTGGCCGCGCCGGTCACGACCGCCACCGGGCGCTCACTCACCGGGCACGCCGGGTCTCGTCGGCGCGCTCGTCGGCGATCTCGGCGTCCTCGATCACGCTGACGGCGACGATGCGACTGCGCACGGCCGCGAAGATCGCCGCGCCGAGAACGGCCAGCACCACGACGCCGATCCACACCGACCAGTCCAGGTACCGCTGCTCGTACACCGCGCGCGGCCAGGAGATGTTGAGCATCTGCAACGCCGCCCAGACCACCGCGACGGCGCCGACCGGCAGCGCGAGGCGGCCCAGCGAGAAGGACGGCGCGGTCCAGGTGCGGCGCAGCTGCACCACGAGGAACCCGATCAGCGGGAACAGGAACGCCAGGTAGAAGCCGCCGGTGGTGAAGTTGACCATCAGCGAGTAGATGTCGCCGGCGACGATCGACAACGCGAACAGGGCGCCGCCCACCACGGTCGTCACGCAGATGGCCGCCACCGGCATCCGGTTGGTTCCGCCCAGGCGCGCCAGCACCCCGGACGCGGGCAGCGCGCCGTCGCGGGCGTAGGCCCAGATGACGCGGGATCCCGCGGTCTGCAGCGCCAGGAAGCTGGCGAGGAAGCCGATCACGAACAGCACCTCGACCGGCTTGGCGATGCCCGCGCCGAGCGCCGCGGTCAGGGTGTCGTAGACCGGGTCGGCCACCGAGCCGGCCGTCACCGCGGCCATGTCGGGGATGGCCAGGATGATCGCCAGACTGGAGTACGCGACGACCAGCGCGATGAAGGTCAGCGAGAACAGCACGGCCTTGGGCAGATCGCGGCGGGGCTCGTGCACCTCCTCGGCGATCGCGCCGGCACTCTCGAAGCCGACGAACGAGAAGCCGATGAACGCGACGGCGATCAGGAACGGCCCCGACAGGTAGGACCAGGTGTCGGCGCCGGCGCCACCGCCGTCGAACAGCACCGACAGCGAGTTGTTGCGGTGGAACAGCAGCAGCCACGTGCCCAGGCCGATCGAGCCGAGCACCTCGGCGATGATGCTCGCCGTCATGAAGAGCTTCAGCGCGCCGCGGCCGATCAGGTTGATTCCCGTGCCGCACAGCAGGATCACCAGCGCGATGCCTGCCCGCAGACCGCCCGAGGGGGCCTCCACCCCGGCGATGTTCGCGATGAACCCGGCCGCGCCGAGCGCTACGGTGGCCATCGCGATCACCAGGGTCCACATGTAGAACCAGCCGGCGAACCACCCGTACCCGGTGCCCATCAACCGGCGGGACCACTGGTAGATCGATCCCTCGAGCGGCCAGCGCGACACCAGCGTGGCGAACACGAACGCGACCAGCAGCTGCCCGCCGAACACCAGCAGGAAGCCCCACCAGAAACTCGGGCCCGCCGCGGTGAGCGCCAGCCCGAAGATGCCGTACAGGGCGACGATCGGGGAGATGAACGCGAACGCGAAGGCGAACGCCGACCAGAGCGAGAATTCGCGGCGCAGTGCGTACGGCGAGTCGACGCTGTCTATCGATGACGACATGAGTGCTCCCATTCCGGTGCCGGGTTGGGAGCCACTATCGGTCCGCGACCCCATGATCACCACGGGTTGGGCCGAAAACGCTGCGATCGCACCGGGCGCGGGGCGTCACATTGGAGGATCGCACAACGGACGGCGGCCGGGATGTGACGCCAGCGTTACGCTCGGCCCATGACCGACCCGCGGGACGCCGGCGCGGCCGCGCCGACCGTGCGCGACCTGCTGGACGGTTCGCGGTTGGGTCTGATCGAGCCCCCCGGCGGGGCGCAGGACCTGGACCGGCCGATCAGCTGGGTGCACACCACCGAACTACGAGACCCGGCGCGCTACCTGCGCGGGGGCGAACTCGTCTGCACCGTGGGTCTGCTGCTGCAGACCCCGCAGGACTGCCGCACGTTCGCCGATGCGCTGGCCCGCTCGCACGTCGCGGGGGTGTGTTTCGGCACCGGTGACGGCCACGACACCGTCCCGGCCGAGCTGCTGTCCCGCTGCCGCGGACACGGCCTGCCGGTACTGGTGGCGCCGCAGGACGTGCCGTTCGAGACGGTCAGCCGCTTCGTCGCCGACTACCGCTTCGGCACCGAGCTCGCCGTCGCGCGTGCCACCAATGCACTTGTGCCGGAGATGATCTCGTCGTTGCGCAGGCGGGAATCGGTGCGCCGGCTGCTGGACCGGGCGGGTGATCTGATGGGCTGTTACTTCATCCTCGACGAGCAGGAGACGCGTCCGCCGGCCGCCGACGACACCGCCGAGGCGACGGTCGCCGTCCCCGACCTGGGCACGCTGGTGTGGATCGGTCGCGGCGCCCGGCCCGACCCGTCGCTGCTGGAGCTGATCGCACGCTTCGTGCAGGCCGCGCAGAGCGAGCACGACATCGAGGCGGCGCTGACGCGCGAGCGGGTCGGCCAGCTGCTCTCGCTCGTCGAACGCCGCATGCTGCTGCCCGACGCACTGCATCAGCTCGTGGGCTGGCCGGAAGCGCCGTCGGCGACGGTGCGGTGCTCGGCCTGGCCCGGCGGCGCCGGCGTCCTGGTGTCCCTGGCGTTCCCCGATGCGCTCGTCGGTGACGCGCCCGACGTGTGCCTGATGCTCACCGCGGCCGGGCCGGTCGACCCCGCCGCCGAGACCCTGTCGCTGCCCTCCGGGCATTCCGCCGAGGTGCCGATCACCGAATTGGGCCCGGCCATCACGCAGGCCCGGATCGCGCTGAGCCTGGCCCACCAACACGGCGGCAGCGTGGGCCCGGATCAGCTCAGCACGCTCGACAGCCTGATCGAGCAGCTGCCCGGCGCGCAGCTGACCCCGTTCGTCGCGCAACTGATCGAGCCGCTCGAGCGGCTCGACCGGGACCGCGGCACGCAGCACGTCCGCACCCTGCGGGCGTTCCTGGCGGCCAACGGGTCGCTCTCGGAGACCGCCCGCGAGCTGTTCCTGCACACCAACACCGTGCGCCACCGGCTCGGCCGGATCCACGAGATCACCGGACGGGATCCGCTGAGCTTCGACGACCAGACGGCGTTCGCGATCGGGCTGCGCGCGCACGACCGGTCCGCAGGCGTCCCGCGCGATCAGGGATAGGACAGCAGCACCATCACCCGCCCGCCGGCCGGCAGCGCGGGGAAGTCGTCGACGTCGAACCCGTAATACTCGATCTGGTCGTCGGTGATCTCGTCGATGACCCTGCCCTGGGTGTGCACGGCGCCGCCGCGGGCGTCGTCCATCGCGCCGACGAAGTCGGGCACCGACATCGACTCGGCCAGCAGCAACGCCTGCCCACCGGACGAGAGATCCACCAGCACACCGGCTCCCGCGTAGTTGTTGCCTCCGCGCCCGGTGCCTTGAGGCGCCCAGTACACCGGCTCGGAGGCCAATTCGCCCTCCACACGCCGGTATTCGCCGGCGCGCTCGGCGTCAGCGACGCGGACGACGGGCAGGGCCGCGACGGCGCGGTGCTGCTGGGCGAACATCACTGTCAGCGGGATCGCGACGATCGCGTACATCAGCAGCATCAGCATCAGCACCGGTTTCCAGGCGATCTCCCACGACAGCCTGCGCTGGGACATCCCGGTCGCGGCGACCTGGCGGTCCAGCGCGGCGCGTCCGAACCGGAAGACGTACCAGGCGAGCATCCGCGCGATCGCCATCAGCGCCAGCACGATCAGGCCGACGATGCCGGCCACCCGGAAGTAAAACGTGCTGTCGCCGTGGTTCTCGGTCGCCAGCACCATCACGGCGGGAATCGGTGCGGTCAGCAACAGCAGCAACGCGTAGGACGGGTGGCTGGTGAGGTAGACGTAGTGCGCAGTCCACTGCGGATTGCCGACCGCGACGGTGTAGTCGCCGACGTGGGCGCGCACCAACGGTGTCCACGAGCCCTCGACCACACGGGGGCGGATCAGGTTGCGCACGAAGAAGAATCCCGCGCCCAGCGACACCACCAGCGCGCCCCAGAACACGCCGGGCACCGCCTCCCCGGTGCCGGGCACCCCGAACCCGCCGCGGATGTCGATGAGCTTGGCGATGAAGAATGTCAGCGGCATCGCGAAGAACAGCTCGAGCAGCCACATCTGGATCAGTTGCGGAATCCTCGACCCGATGCGGTCGAAGGCCAGCGCACCTCGCCAGATGAACCTCAGCACCCGCATGGATCGGGAGACTAGTGTGCGCTGGGCGCCGGCGGGGCGAACTCTAGGTCCGCAGCAGCGCCGACAATTCGGGCAGCCACGCCCGGTCCGCGGGCACCCAGCCCAGCCCGTCGAGATCGTCGCCGCCGACCCAGCGCAGCGCGCGGTGATCGTGCGGGTGCGCGACGCCGTCGGTCCGCGTGACGAGATAGGCCCGCAGCGTCGTCGTCGGGTTCAGCGCGACGTCAGCACCCAGCCGTGAGCCCACCGCCACGTCGATCCCCAGTTCCTCGCGGAGTTCCCGCGCGAGCGCGTCGGCGTCGCTCTCCCCCGGCGCCACCTTGCCCCCGGGCAGTTCCCAGCGCCCGGCCAGCTCCGGCGGCCGCACCCGCTGGGCGACCAGCAGCATGCCCTGCTCGATCAGCGCTCCGGCGACGACAACGAGGGTGGACATCGGCATCGAAGATATACGCGACGGTATACCGTCGAGGACATGGCTGTGTTATCGGACGATCAGGTCGATGCCGCCCTGCCCGAGCTCGATGGTTGGGAGCGCGCCGACGGGGCACTGCGCCGCAGCGTGACGTTCCCGGGATTCCTCGACGGCATCGAGGCGGTGCGCCGGGTGGCTGAACGCGCGGAGGCCGCCGACCACCACCCTGACATCGACATCCGTTGGCGCACTGTCACCTTCGTGTTGGTCACGCACTCCGAAGGTGGCATCACGGACAAGGATGTGGCGATGGCGCGCGAGATCGACGCCCTGCTCGGCTAGCGATCCAGGCCAGCGTCGCCAGCGTGGCGACGATGTAGACCAGGCCTGCCCACGCCAGATACCAGGGCCGCGGGATGGTCCAGATGGTGGGCTGGGCGAAGCTCAGCAGCCACGGCACCCCGATCAACGTCAGCGCGAGCCAGCCCCAGCCGAGCACGCGCGCGCCGGTCTGGTGGCGCAGCGGCCCGTGCAGCAGCCAGATCATCAGCGGGATCAGCCACACCCAGTGGTGGGTCCACGAGATCGGCGAGAGCAGCAGACCGAACAGCGACACGATGACGATGGCGCCGAGCCGGTCGGTGGCCCCGCCGACCGCGCGCCAGGCGAGCACCGCGAGCACCGCGGTCACCACGATGCCGGCGACGACGACGGGTCCGTAGCCGGCGTCGTGACCGAGGATGCGGGAGATACCACCGCGCCAGGACTGGTTGAACGACGTGCCGACCGGACCGACACGCCGGGCGTCGCCGAGCAGATCCGTGAAGTAGTACCGGGCCTGCCCGCCGACCACCGCGATCGACACCAGGACCGTCGCGGCGAACACTACGGCGGAGAACACCACCGTCGCCCATCGGCGGGCGCCGGCGAAGTACAGACCCGACACGGCCGGCGTCAGCTTGATCCCGGCGGCCAGACCGACCAGCAGCCCCGACACCCACCACCGCGTGCTGTACACCGCGTACAGCACGGCCAGCACCAGTACGACGTTCACCTGGCCGTAGTCGAAGGTGCTGCGCAGCGGTTCGGTCCAGATACCGACCGCGGTCCACAGCATCGCGGTCCGCCGGTCCCCCGGCGCCGATTCCGCGGTCAGCAGTCGCTGGCTGAGCCGCACCACGCCGTAGAGCGCGGCGACGATGCCGACCGACCACAGGAAAGCCACCAGGCCGAACGGCAGCAGGTGCAGCGGATAGAACACCACCGCGGCGAACGGCGGATACGTGAACGGCAGCGGGAAGTCCGGGGTCTGGTCGGCGTAGACGTAGTCGTAGAGCGTGCCGGGGTGCTCGAGCGCGGCCGCGCCGCCGACGTAGACGTGCAGGTCGACGAAGTTGGCGCCGTTGGGCAGCAGATAGGTCCACGCCAGCCGGGCGCCGATGCTCAGGATCAGCAGCGCGGGGGCTGCGGCGGACAGCCGGGCCGCCCACCGCGAGCCGGGTGTCGCGTCGATGGTGTCGATGCCGAGAACTCTAGCGATCGGTCACCGTCCGCCTTCACCTCCGTAACGGTTGCATAAATGCCACACATGTCACTTGAGTAACTCTAGTAACAGGCTAGCTTCGGGTTCAGGCGTGCCACTACATCGATTGGGAGATCTCATGCACCGCACCCGGAAACTGTTCGCCACCACGATGATCGCAGCGGCGGGAGCAGTGTCGGCTGCCGTCGCCCTGAGCGCCACCGCGGCCGCGCAACCCGCGCCGGCCCCGGCCCCGGCTCCGGCGCCCGCCCCCGGCGTGCCCGGCCTGCCGTTCCTGCAGCAACTCGCCGCCAACCCGGCGGCGGCCACCCAGCTGATGCAGGGGTTCACCAACCTGATGGGCAACGCCGCTCCCGCCGCGACCGCCGCGACGGGCGCCGCCACGGCGCCGCTGGCGCCCGCCCCCGGGGCCACCGCGTCGCTGACGCTGCCCCCCAGCGTGAACGCCCTGCCCGGTGCCGTCGCCGCGCTGCCCTCCACGCTGCCCGCGGCGATGCCGACGGTGACGGCCACCCCCGGCACCGTGCCGGCCGGGAACACCACCACGGTGCCGCCCGCCGCCACGCCTGCGGCGTCGCCGCTGTCCGGGCTGACCGACGCGCTGGGCGTGCCCGGCAGTCTGGCCTCCCTGCTGCCCGGCGGGTCCCCGCTGGCCAGCCTGCTGCCCACCGGTGGCGCCGCCGCCGCGCCGGCCGCGACGCCGGCCGCCGCACCGGCGGGCGCGCTGGGCGCTGCGCCGCTGCTGTCGGCCCTGCCCTGACGCCCGGCCCGACCACCATCCGACACGAAAAGCATTGGGGGACCATGTCAACGATCAGGACGATGCTCACCACCGCACTGGCGGTGAGTTCATCGACCGCGTTGCTGGCGGTCGGCGTGACCGGCGTCGCTCACGCCGACCCGGCGGCGCCACTGCCGATCGACGGGTTGCAGGCTCCGGGCCTGCCCGCGGTGCAGAGCATCGGACCCGTCATCCAGCAGGCCGCCGCCGATCCGACCAATGCCGCCTCGATGCTGATGGCCGCGGCCGCGGTGTTCGCCGGCGACGCCGCCGCCCCGGCGCCGTCGCGGGACGTCGCGACGGCGGTCAACCAGTTCGTGCAACCCGTCGCGCACGTGCCGGCGACGGGTGCGGTGCCGGGCACCGACGCGCACCTGCCCGCCGGGGTGAACCCGCAGTACGCCGTCGGACCGGTGCAGGACGCGGCACCCGAGGTGGCGCATGTCGTCACGCCGCAGGCCCTGCCCGGTCCCCCGCCGGCGCCGGGACCTGACCCCGTCGCCCCTCCGGCCGCGGACCCGGCAGCGCCGCCGGCCCCCGGCCCGGTGGCCGCGCCCGTCGCGGCGACGACACCCGGGCCGCCCGGGTTCGGGCCGAATGCACCGGTCACGCAGGACTTCCTGTATCCGTCGATCAGCAACGGCTGCCTCGCCGACGGCGGCAACGTGCTCGCGACCGCCATCTCGGTGGCGGGTCCGGCCACGATTCCGCTGCCCGGCCCGGGCCCCGGCCAGACCGCGTACGTGTTCACCGCGGTCGGCACCCCGGGTCCCGCGGCCGAGCAGAAGCTGCCGCTGAACGCCACGTGGGTGAACCTGACGACGGGCAAGTCGGGCAGCGTCACGCTCAAGCCCCGGCCCGACATGAATCCCAACGGCCCGACGACACTGACGGCCATCGCCGACACGGGCTCGGGCAGCATCATGTCGACGGTCTTCGGTCAGGTCACCACCACCGAGAAGCAGTGCCAGTTCATGCCGACGATCGGCTCCACCGTCGTCCCCTGACCGGTCTCAACCCCCGCGGAATAGCATTCCTGGTCGTCAACGGCGACATTTCACAGCCAGGAATGCTATTCCGCGGTCGCGTCAGTAGGCCATGAACAGGATGGCGTCGCGGTCGTACTCACGGCCGGGGTGCACCTCTGACAGATGCGCCTGGGCCTTCTCGACCAGGTCGTCCTCGTCCTTGCCCTGGATCGCCTCGCCGCAGGGGCAGTTCAGATGCGTCTTCATGACATCACAATGGCACACATGGACACCTACCAGGTGATGCGCACGACGGGTGCGGTCCGCCGGTTCACCGGGGACCCACTGCCCGACGACGTGCTCCACCGGATCCTCGACCATGCTCGGTTCGCCCCGACCGGGGGCAACCGCCAGGGCGTGCGGGTGATCGTGCTGCGCGAAAGGGACACCCGCGAGAAACTCGCGGCGCTCAGCGCGACCGGCGCCCGCCGCTACCTCGCCCAGGCCGCCCACGGCGAAGCACCGTGGAACCCGGTGCACCCCACCGACGTCTCCGCCGAGCAACTCGCCGCCACCGAGGTGCCCGCGGAGATGACGGCGCCGCTGCTCACCGCGGCGGTGGTGCTCGTGGTGTGCGTCGATCTCGGCGTGGTGGCGGCGATGGACCAGGACCTCGACCGCATCGGGCTCATCGCCGGGGCGTCGGTGTACCCGTTCGTCTGGAACGTGCTGCTGGCCGCCCGCAACGAAGGTTTCGGGGGCGTGCTCACCACGATGGCCGTCGCCGAGGAGCCGCGGGTGCAGCAGCTGCTCGGCATCCCCGCCGACCACGCCGTGGCCGCGGTGGTCCCGCTCGGCAGGCCTCAGCGCCAGGTGCGGACGCTGACCCGTAAGGCGGTTGAGGAGTTCACGACGTCGGAGCGGTTCGACGGCGCGTCATTTCTGCCGGGCGCGCCCGCATCGTGAGACCTTGGAGAGGTGACGGTCACGCTGGGGTATGCGACGGCCGGTCGGCCGTGCGGGGACCTGGAGGACCAGCTGGCCGAACTCGCCGCCGCGGGGGTGGACCCGCGCCGGATCTTCACCGACAGGACGGCCGGCTCGGCGGACAAGATGCGGGCGGGCCTGCTGGCGATGCTCAGCTACGCGCGCTCCGGTGACGTCGTGGTGGTCGTGGCCCTGGAACAGCTCGGCCGTTCGGTGGCCGAGGTGGCCCAGACGGTCGCCGACCTGACGACACGCGGAATCACGTTGCGCTGCTTGCGAACCGGCCTCGACACCGCCAGCGCGACGGGCCGGGTGGTGGCCGGCGTGTTGACCGATCTGGCGGCGCTGGACGCCGTCAGCGACGGCGAGACTGCGCACAGATCGTGATTCGGCGGATCTCGACGATCTGACCGCAGTCTCGGCGCACCGGAACTCAGGCCTTGGCCGCCTTCGCCGCCGCCTTCATCTCCTTCTTGTACGAACGCACCTTCTGCAGCGACCCGGCGTCCTTCACGTCGGCGACCGACATGTGACTGCCCGCCTTGCCGTAGTCGCCGGCCGCCGCACGCCACCCCGACGGCGTCACGCCGTACTGCTTACCCAGCAGCGCGAGGAAGATCTTGGCCTTCTGCTCACCGAAACCGGGCAGCGCCTTGAGGCGCCGCAGCACGTCGGCGCCGTCCGCGCCGTCGGACCACAGCGCGGTCGCATCGCCGCCGTACTCGTCGACGATCACCTGCGCCAGCGCCTGCACCCGCTTGGACATCGATCCCGGAAACCGGTGTATCGCAGGCGTTTGCGAGCACAGCGCGGCGAAATCGTCGGGGTCGTAGTCGGCGATCGTGGCGGCGTCGAAGCCCCCGATGCGATCGGCGATCTTCTTCGGCCCGCCGAACGCGACCTCCATCGGGATCTGCTGATCGAGCAGCATGCCGACCAGCAGCGCGAAGGGGTTATCCGAGAGAAGCTGGTCAGCCCCGGACTCCTGCGTGAGGCAGAGATTGGCAGTCATGTGCAGAGCCTACGACGACCAGCGGATCGGTGACCACGACGTTCCGGGGCGTGGATGTGCAACGTCGGCGTTGCTCGCTTCGACTGCTGCAGCCCATCGAGCCCACCATCGACCACCACCGTCCAGTCCGCGCAGACAGGGCCGGCCTGCGCGTCGCGGGGCCCCGAGAATCACGTACCGCGTGAGTGACGTTCTCCCGAAAAGGCAGTAGTCGACTACGCACGATCATGTGGTTCCCGACGGTCATGATGGCGCTATCGGCCCGCCAGCAGCGAGGGAGGAACCGCCATGGATTAGCCGTGGTGCACCGATCTGTGCGCCTTCATTCGTAGAGACATCGAGATCACCCAGCAGCTGATCGACGACGACCGAGTCGGTCTGCAGCACCCTGAAAGGCTCACCCATGATGACGTCATGCAGCTAAAGGGGGATATCGAGAGGCGAGGGGAACTGCTCGACATCTTTCAAGACGCCTTCCGTCGCTGTCGAGCAGAAAGCGAGCAGCACGTACCCCCGGTTGTTCCATCCAGCCCGGCTTCCGTGATTGCAACGCGCAGAGGACAATTGAAGAACCCGGAGGTGCAATCATGAGCCAGGACGACGATCAAAGGGTCTCGTTGGCGGACCTGGCGCGGATCGTCGACTCCCCGATGATCCGGGTCATGGGCGGCGAACGGGTCGACGGCGGCACGCACGCCGCGTTGGGGGCCGTCGTCGCCTACCTGGAGGAGCTGGACCTGCCCGCATGACCAGCAGCCCCGGCTGATGTCGAGAACGACGTCACGTGCGAATTCGCCGTGGCGGCGCGCGACGGTTCGCCGCAGACCTGGCTCGTGACTCCGCGGTCGCTCGACGACGGCCGGCCTCGCGAGCCTGGGTCATCATGTTTAGGGCCGGGCCTCGAAGATCAGATTGAACGGCGTCTGCGTCGCCCGCCGGAACCGGGTGAACCCGCCGTCGTCGACCATGACCTCCCTCAGCCGCCGTTCCCCCGCCTGGGCACCCAGGGCCGGCCCGTGCCGGGCGAGCGACACCGGAACACAGATCAGCGATGACGCACCGTAGAACAGTCGGCCGACCGGGTTCAGATTCTCCGCGACGCTGTCACCGGCGAACGGTTCGACGAGCAGGCAATGCCCGTCAAGTTTGAGTGCCTGCCGGGCGTGCCGCGCCGCGCCCGACGGATCCGCCATGTCGTGCAGACAGTCGAAGAAAGCGATGAGGTCGTAATCGTCGCCCCGATACGACGTGGCATCGGCGAATTCGAAGCTCGCGTTGTGCACTCCGGCTTCCGAAGCGCGCCCGCGTGCGATGTCGATCGACTCGGAGTGATAGTCGATGCCGACGAAGTGCGAACTCGGAAATGCCTGTGCCATCAGGATTGTGCTCGCGCCGTGACCGCAGCCCACGTCGGCGGCCCTGCCGCCGGCTTCGAGCTTGTCGACGACGCCGTCGAGCGCCGGTAGCCACGACGAAATCAGATTCGCGTTGTAGCCCGCTCGGAAGAACCGCTCGGTCCCGTAGAACAGGCACCGGTGATGCTCACCCCATTCCATCCCGTCGCCGGTACGGAAGTTCTCGACCGCCCTGTCCCGGACATGGAACAGGTCCTGGACGATCTGGTAGGCCCCCGCGAGATCGACCGGTCCCGACGGATCTGCGAGGCAGAGTTCCTGCTCCGCGGTCAGGTAATAGACATCGTCGGCGTCGTCGTATTCGACGTAGCCGCCTGCGGCCTGGTTCGCGAGCCACTCCCGGATGTAGCGCGGATTCGTACCCGTCATGCGGGCCAGTTCCTCTGCTGAGCAGCGACGCCCGGCGAGCGCCCGGTACAGGCCGAGCTCGTCGCCGATCAACATCAGCACCGCGCTCACCGATGCGGCGAGATCCCCGATCGCCTTGCCCAGAAATGCATTGAGTTTGTCTTCGGTAGAGGTCATCGCCGGCTCCTCTGTCCACCTGCCTCAACGCTAGACCGATCGGCGTCCGTTCGGGGCGAACTGGGTGACCGCGGACCACGGCTGACGTACTCTGCTGCTGTGGCGTCGGCGGCCATCGACATCATCGACAACTACTTCACGTGCGAGTTCACCACGATCGCGCGCGACGGTTCGCCGCAGACCTGGCCCGTCAGTCCCCGGCTCCTCGATGACGGGCGATTCCTGACCGCTACCAGCATCGGACTTCCCCAGAAGGCGTACAACATCCGGCGCAACCCCAGGGTGGCCATGCTGTTCTCGGAGCCGACGGGCAGCGGTATCGCCAAGCCGGGAGCCGTGCTGATCCAGGGCGACGCCACCGCCGACGATCGCATCGTCAGCGACGTCTCCTCAGAACCGGAGCTGGCCTCTCTGGCCCAGACGCTGTTCACCCGGCAGCCGGCAGGCGCGTTGTGGAGCACCCCGCTGGGCCGACGGCTGTGGTGGTCGTATTACATGCGCATTCTCATCTACGTGACGCCCCGTCGTGCGTTGTACTGGCCGACGCGCGACTTCACCTCACAGCCTGAAGAACTCGCTCTGAACGAGGTGCGCCGTGTGGGCTGAGGCGGCCAAGCGGCTGAGCAGGTTTCCGGAGGCGGTCCTGACCGCTCTCGACGCTGACGGCTACCCGACCAGTGTGCGCGTCCCGACCCGCCACTACGACGCCGGGAGCGGCGAGTTGTACGTGAAGATGCCCGATCGGTCGCGCGTTGCCGAGAGCCCGGCCAATCTCCTGTGCCATTCGCACGACGAGAAGTTGTGGCGTCTGGATTCGACACACGTCAGGGGGCGCCTCGAACGGCGCGACGACGAGTGGGTATTCGTGAGTGAGAGTTTCATGCCGCCGTCGAGGCTCCAGATAGTGGCGTTTCTGCGAGGCACCGGCACGTCGGCGCAGAAATATCTCGACAGGCGCGGACTGGCCCGGCCGACGGTCAATTGGGCTGCGGTGAAGGAGGTTCGGCAGCGCGCCAAGCGACAGCGAACTCCGTGAGCGTGCGCGGTCCCGCGAACTGACGGCAGTGTCGCGACTCCACCGGTCTACAGTGGGCCCACCAGCACGCGAGGAGCATGAATCGATGTCGGGCCAGCTCGCGATCGCCCTCACCGCCGCGCTGATCGTCGTCGCCGTCGCCGCGGTGGTGCTGGCGGTGCGCACCCGGCGGGTGGTGGCCACCCCCACCGAGCGCGCCGTGCACACCGCGCTGCACACCGCATCGTTGGCCGCCCGCGCGCTGCGGCAGGGCCTGACCGCCTCCTCGGCCGGCACGGCGGCGCCGTTCCTGCGCGGACTGACCGGCACCGACGGACTCGCGCTGTTCGACGGCGACGCGAACCTGCTGGCCCGGGATCCCGACGACGCCGCCGTCTGGCACCCCGACGTGATCGTCGCGAGCGACGGCGCGGCCCACGAATCGCTGTCGGCGGAGAGGCGGGTGATGACGCACGCGGCGACGACCGCCGTGGTCGCCCAGCCGCTGCTGACCGACGCCGGTGACCGACTCGGCGTGCTGGTCGTGGTGGCGACGCACTCCCCCGGCCCCGGCATGCTCGGCGCGGTCGGCGAGGTGGCGCGCTACGCGGCGAGCCAGATCGAACTCGCCGAACTCGACGCCTCGCGCGCGCGGCTGGACCGGGCCGAGGTGCTGGCGCTGCGCGCCCAGATCAGCCCGCACTTCATCTACAACGCGCTCAACACCATCGCCTCGTTCGTGCGGACCGACCCCGACCGCGCACGGGAGCTGATCCTCGAATTCGCCGACTTCACCCGGTACTCCTTCCGCGCGGCCGGCCCGTACACCACGCTGGCCGAGGAACTGCGCAACATCGACCGCTACCTCACCCTCGAGCGCGCCCGCTTCGGCAGCGCACTGACGGTGACGCTGCAGGTGGCCCCCGAGGTGCTCGGCGTGGTGGTCCCCTTCCTGGCGCTACAACCGTTGGTGGAGAACGCCGTTCGGCACGGCTTCGCCGGGCGCGGCAGCGGCGCGATCGAGCTCGTCGCCCGAGACGAGGGCTCCGATTGCGTCATCACCGTCGAGGACGACGGCGTCGGGATGGATCCCGACGCATTGCGCGCGGGACCCTCCGACGCCCTCGCCGAGAGCGCCGACGGCGCGCACGTCGGGCTGACGAATGTCGACCATCGCCTGCGGGCGGCCTTCGGCAACGATTACGGTCTGGTGGTCGAGACAGCGATCGGCGCCGGCACCAAGGTGATCATGCGCGTGCCGAAGTTCCGGTCGGGTGTGCGAGCCGACGGAGGGGCGTTCGGAGTGGGCAGACAGTGACGAGAAAATGACCAGGCCGCTCACGGTGCTCGCCGTCGACGACGAGGTGCCCGCACTCGACGAGCTGGCGTATCTGCTCGGCAAGCATCCCTGCATCGGCGAGGTGTTCCGCGCCGGCGACGCGACGTCAGCGCTGCGCGAACTCAATCAGCGCCGCATCGACGCCGTGTTCCTCGACATCAACATGCCCGGTTTGTCGGGCATCGAACTCGCTGGGGTGCTGGCGCATTACGCGCAGCGGCCGGCGATCGTGTTCGTCACCGCCCACGACGACAAGGCCGTCGCCGCGTTTGACGTCGGCGCCGTCGACTATCTGCTCAAACCGATCCGCGAGGACCGGCTCGACGAGGCGGTCCGCCGCGTCACCTCGGCCCGACCGGCCGACGAGCCGGTCGCCGACCGCGACGACGCCGACTCCGACGTGATCCCTGCCGAACTCGGCGGCATCACCCATCTGGTGCCCCGCGACAGCATCGGCTGGGTGGAGGCCGAGGGCGACTATGCCCGGCTGCACTCCGCCTCGGGGGCCCATCTCGTGCGGATACCGCTCAGCACATTGGAAAACCGTTGGCGCGACCACGGTTTCCAGCGGGTCCACCGCTCGTATCTGGTCGCGTTGCGCTTCGTGACGGGACTGCGCACCATCGACGGGGCCGTGCTGGTCCGGCTGCGGGCCAACGGGGCGTCGCCCGGCATCGAGCTCCCGGTCAGCCGTCGGCAGGCCCGGGAACTGCGCGACCGCGTGGTGCGCACCCCGATGCGCAGCCTGCGACCCGCCGGAGGCGCCGATGACTGAACGGCCGCAACGACAACGGGTGGTGCTCGCGCACCGCCGCGGCGCCCGGATGGTGCGCACCCGCGTCGAGGTGCAGGAGCAGACGCAGGTGGGGGACGCGCTGGTGCGCGGGCTGGTGCGCACGCAGCTGGGGCTGGCGCTGCGCCTGGGCGCGGTGGTGGTGTGTCTGGTCGGGGCCATCCCGGTGCTCAATGCGCTGTTCCCGGCGCTGGGCGCGGTGACCGTGTTCGGCGTCCGGCTGAACTGGCTGGTGCTGGCCGGGCTGGTGTATCCGCTGCTGTACGGCATCGGGTGGGCGTATGTGCGTCTCGCCGAGCAGGGCGAGCGCGACTTCGTCGGCGTGGTCGACTCCGAGCCGTGACCGGCTCACCGCTGACCGCCGCCGCGCTGCTGGCCGCGGCCTTGGCCACGATCGCGATCGGCGCCTACGGGCTGCGGTTCTCGCGCACCACCTCCGACTTCCTGGTCGCGTCCCGCACCGTCGGGTCGCAGTGGAACGCCGCGGCGATCTCCGGCGAATACCTCTCGGCCGCTTCGTTTCTCGGGGTGGCCGGGCTGATCGCCAAGTACGGCGCCGACGCCCTGTGGTATCCGGTCGGGTTCACCGCCGGCTATCTCGGGCTGCTGCTGTTCGTCGCCGCGCCGCTGCGCCGCTCCGGGGCCTACACCGTTCCCGACTTCGCCGAGTTCCGGCTCGGCTCGCCGCGGCTGCGCAAGATCGCGATGCTCGTCGTCGTTGTCATCTGCATCTTCTATCTGGTACCGCAGTACCAGGGCGCGGGTCTGACGCTCAAGACCCTGCTCGGCACCCCGGTGTGGCTAGGCCCGTTGGCCGTCGGTGCGATCGTGCTGACCAACGTCGTCGCCGGCGGCATGCGCTCGATCACCTTCGTGCAGGCGTTCCAGTACTGGCTGAAGCTGACCGCCGTGGCCATCCCCGCACTCGCGCTGGCAGGGCTGTTCCTCACCGATCGTGGCGGCGAACTCGGCGGCCCGCTGCCCCCGACCGTGCAGCAGGCCACGACCGTCGCGATCGACACCGACGTCGTCGTCCAGGTCGCCGCACCCGCCGGCATCACGGTCACCGGCACGCTCGACGGCCGCGCCGTCGACGACGCCCCGATCGGCCCGCCGGGCGAGCACACGCTGAGCGCGGGCAGCACGCTGAGACTGGCGTCCGGCGCCGCCACACCCGTGGTGGCCGGCGCGCCGGGAACCGGGCGGGACTGGATCGCCTCGGGCGGCGGGCTGGGCGGGGATCACCCGCTGTATCAGGTGGTCTCGATCATGGTCGCGACGTTCCTGGGCACCATGGGCCTGCCGCATGTGCTGGTGCGCTTCTACACCAACCCCGACGGCCGGGCGGCCCGGCGCACCGCGCTCGCGGTGATCGCACTGCTGTCGCTGTTCTATCTGTTCCCCACACTGCTCGGCGTGTTCTCGCGGCTGTACGTGCCGCAGTTGCTCATCACCGGCGCGGCCGACGCCGCCGTGCTGCTGGCCCCCGGATCGGCCATCGGCGGGGCGGCCGGGCAGCTGCTCGCCGCCCTGGTGGCCGCGGGGGCGATCGCGGCGTTCCTCGCGACGTCGTCGGGTCTGCTGGTCAGCTTCGCCGGTGCGCTGGCCACCGACGTGCTGGGCGGCCGGGTGCGCGACTTCCGGGTCGCCGCGCTCATCGGCGGTGTCCTCCCGATCCCGTTGGCGCTGGCCGCTTCCGGAGGTCTGGAGCTCTCCCGCAGTGTGGGGCTGGCGTTCGCCGTGGCGGCGTCGACGCTGTGCCCGCTGCTGGTGCTCGGTATCTGGTGGCGCGGTCTCACCGCGGTCGGGGCCGCGTGCGGGCTGGCGATCGGCGGGTTGCTGTCCGGGGTGGCGGTGACGGTCGCCGTCGTCGGCGGTGTCGACGACGCCGTGGCCGGGGGCTGGCCCGCCGTGCTGATCGGATACCCGGCGGCCATCAGCGTGCCGGTGGCGTTCGCGACGATGATCGTCGTCAGCCGTCTCACCCGCGCGACCGTGCCCGCCGACGTGGCGCAGACGTTCGCGCGGATGCATCTGCCGGAGAACCTGGGCATGGTGGTCGAACGCGTGCCGAGGGGCTAGCCGCTCGTCGCCGTCGACCGACCGCTCACCGCACAGCCGCCCGACCTCGTCGTCTGCCCCGAATTATGCCTGTTTCTGTGACCCACATCTCAACTAGCGTCCTGGGCACAGCCGGTTCACAGCAGTCAGGAGCGCACCACCGTGTCCGAGACCGACCTTCCGATCCGACCGGACGCCATCCCCGGCGCCCGCTACGTCGAAGTCCAGGCCAGCCCCGAGTTCCAGGAGCTGCGAAGCCGGTTGCGCCGCTTCGTCTTCCCGATGACGGCGATCTTCCTCGTCTGGTACGGCGTCTACGTCGCGCTGGGCGCCTTCGCCCACGACTTCATGGGCACCCGGGTGTGGGGCGACATCAACATCGGCCTGCTCATCGGGCTGGGCCAGTTCCTGTCGACGTTCCTGATCACCGGTCTGTACGTGCGCTTCGCCAACCGCGAGCTCGACCCGCGCGCCGAAGCCATCCGCTCCGAGCTGGAAGGTGAGCTGAAATGACCACGCTCATGGCGCAGTCCGCGACGATCGGCAACCCGATCGCCAACATCGGCATCTTCAGCCTGTTCGTCGTCGTCACGATGATCGTGGTGATCCGGGCCAGCAAGCGCAACGCGACCGCCGACGAGTTCTTCACCGGCGGGCGCGGGTTCTCCGGCCCGCAGAACGGGATCGCGATCGCCGGTGACTACCTGTCGGCGGCCAGCTTCCTCGGCATCGCCGGCGCCATCGCGGTGTACGGGTACGACGGGTTCCTGTACTCGATCGGCTTCCTGGTGGCCTGGCTGGTGGCGCTGCTGCTGGTCGCCGAATTGCTGCGCAACACCGGCAAGTTCACGATGGCCGACGTGCTGAGCTTCCGGCTCAAGCAGCGGCCGGTGCGGCTGGCGGCGGCCACCAACACGTTGACGGTGTCGCTGTTCTACCTGCTGGCCCAGATGGCCGGCGCCGGCGGGTTGGTGGCGCTGCTGCTCGACATCAAGAGTCGCACCGGCCAGTCGGTGGTCATCGCCGTCGTCGGGGTGCTGATGATCGTCTACGTCCTGGTGGGCGGCATGAAGGGCACCACCTGGGTGCAGATCATCAAGGCCGTGCTGTTGATCGTCGGCGCCGGCTTCATGACCGTGATGGTGCTCGCCAAGTTCGGGCTCAACTTCTCCGAGATCCTCGGCTCCGCGCAGTCCGCGATCAGCGGCGCCACCACCGAGGGGGTCGCCAAGCGCGACGTCCTCGCCCCCGGCGCGCAGTACGGCGGCTCGCTCACCTCGCAGATCAACTTCATCTCGCTGGCGCTGGCGTTGGTGCTGGGCACCGCGGGCCTGCCGCACGTGCTGATGCGCTTCTACACCGTGCCGACCGCCAAGGAGGCGCGCCGCAGCGTGGTCTGGGCGATCGCACTGATCGGCGCCTTCTACCTGTTCACCCTCGTGCTGGGCTACGGCGCGGCCGCCCTGGTCGGCCCGGATCGCATCCTGTCCGCTGCGGGCGGGGTGAACTCGGCGGCGCCACTGCTGGCCTTCGAGCTCGGCGGGGTGATCCTGCTCGGCGTCATCTCGGCCGTCGCGTTCGCGACCATCCTCGCGGTCGTCGCCGGCCTGACGATCACCGCGTCGGCGTCGTTCGCGCACGACATCTACGCGTCGGTGCTCAAATCGCACAAGGTGACCGAGGAGGAGCAGGTCCGGGTCTCCCGCATCACCGCGGTGGTGCTGGGCGTGTTCGCGATCGGCCTCGGGATCCTGGCCAACGGGCAGAACGTCGCGTTCCTCGTCGCGCTCGCGTTCGCAGTCGCCGCGGCGGCCAACCTGCCGACGATCGTCTACTCGCTGTACTGGAAGCGGTTCAACACCCGCGGCGCGCTGTGGAGCATGTACGGCGGCCTGATCACCACGATCGTGCTCATCGTGTTCTCCCCCGCGGTGTCGGGCGCCAAGACCTCGATGATCCCGGGCGCCGACTTCGCGTGGTTCCCGCTGGCCAACCCCGGCATCGTGTCGATCCCGCTGGCGTTCGTCCTCGGCATCGTCGGCACGCTGACGTCGTCGGACCGGGGCAACCCGGAGGTCAACGCCGAGATGGAGGTGCGTTCGCTCACCGGCATCGGCGCCGAGAAGGCCGTCTCGCACTGACCCGGCCACGGCCGGCGGAATAGCGTCAGCGGGTATGCCGCTGAGTGTGACCGTGCACCGTTACTCGATGGCCCTGCTCGCCTACGCGTTCGCCGCGGTCATGGTGGGCACCACGCTGCCCACCCCGATGTACGCGCTGTTCGCCGAGGACCTGCACTTCCAGGTGCTGACGACGACGGTCATCTTCGCCGCGTACGCCGGCGGCGTGCTCGCGGCGCTGCTGGCCTTCGGCCGGTGGTCCGACGTGGTCGGCCGGCGGCCGGTGCTGCTGGCCGGGATCGGGTTCGCGGTGGCCAGCGCGGTGGTGTTCGTGCTGGCCGACTCGGTGACCGACCTGCTGATCGGCCGGGTGCTGTCGGGGTTGTCGGCGGGCCTGTTCACCGGCACGGCCACCGCCGCGGTCATCGAGGCGGCGCCGCCGGCCTGGCGGACGCAGGCCCCGGCCGTCGCCTCGGTGGTGAACATCGCGGGTCTGGGGATCGGGCCGGTGCTGGCCGGGGTGCTGGTGCAGTACGCACCGCGCCCGCTGGATCTGAGCTTCGTGGTGCATCTGGTGCTGAGTGCGGCGGCCGCCGTCGCGGTGCTGTGCTCGCCGGAGACCTCGCCGCGCGAGGGCCGGCTCGGGGTGCAGCGGCTGGCGGTGCCGCCCGAGGCCCGGTCGGTGTTCGTGGTGGCGGCGCTGGCCGCCTTCGCGGGGTTCGCGGTGACCGGACTGTTCGCCGCGGTCGCGCCGTCGTTCCTGGCCGAGGTGGTCGGCATCGGCAACCATGCGGTGGCCGGGGTGATCGCCGGGTCGATCTTCCTCACCTCAGCGGTCGCGCAGGTGGCCGCACGCACGATGGATCCCGGCCGCGCCGTCGCGGCGGGCTGCGCGATCCTGATTGTGGGCATGGCCATTCTGGCTGCGGCACTGCACTTCTCGTCGCTGCCGGGGCTGATCGCGGCGGCCGTCGTCTCCGGTGTCGGCCAGGGCATCAGCTTCAGCCGCGGGCTGGCCGCGGTGTCGGACCGCACGCCGCCCGACCGGCGGGCCGAGGTGAGTTCGACGTACTTCGTGGTCGCCTACGTGGCGATCGCGCTCCCGGTCGTCGGGGAGGGACTGGCCGCGCAGGCATGGGGGCTGCGCACGTCCGGCGTGGTGTTCGCCGTGTCGGTCGCCGCGCTCGCCGCGGCGTGCCTGGTGGCGATCCTGGTCCGGGAGCGCCGGCCCGTCCGGGTCTAGCCGCTCTTGCGGCGGAATTCGCGCCGGTTCTCGACCGGGCCGTGGGCGCGCGGCTGCTTGGCGCCGCCGTCACGGTGCGCCGCACCGCCCGCCGCCTGCGCCTTCTTGCGCTCCAGCGCTTCGCGGAACCTGCGCTTGTTCTCGTCCTCCGGCGCTCCGGACGACTCTGCCGACTCCTTGGCTGCCATGGCCGTCAGCGTAGCCCGCTCAGCGGCGCCCCGGCGGCATCCCGTAGAGGTGCGCGATCGGCAGCGTCATCAACACGCGGCGGTCGTCGACCATCGCCCGGCGGTAGTCGTCCCAGTCGGGGTGTTCGCCGGCGATGTTCCGGTACAGCGCCACCAGTCCCTCGACGGTGTCGTCGCTCGGGTTCGACGCGGGCGGGGTCAGCACCGCATCACCCTCGGCGACGGCGTAGGCCCAGCCGTCGTCGGAGCTCACGTGGATCGCGGCGCGCGGATCGCGGCGCAGGTTGCGGGTCTTGGCCCGGGGTTCGGTGATCGACACCGAGATCGTCAGCGCCCGCGGGTCGAAGTGGTAGGACACGTTCGACAGTTGGGGGCGCCCGTCGCGTTTGAGGGTGGCCAGCACGCCCAGCGAGTTCCCGGCGATCAGCGCCAACAGCTTGTCGTCGAACACGTCGCGGGTCATCACCCGAGCCTACGTCGGTCTCGCGGAGTGGGATGATCGAACAGGTGGGCCGATCGACACTTCCCCGGGGTGCGCGGTGACGCGGTATGCCGCGTTCCTGCGCGGCGTCAACGTGGGCGGCGTGACCCTGAAGATGTCCGCCGTCGCGAAGGCACTCGAGGACGCGGGCTTCGGCGACGTCACGACGGTGCTGGCGAGCGGCAACGTGCTGCTGACCAGCGCGGCGGGCGCCGCAGGAGTCCGCACCAAAGCCGAGAAGGCGTTGCGTGACGAATTCGGTTACGAGGCCTGGGTTCTCGTCTACGACGTGGACACGCTGGCCGACATCTCCGCCGGCTATCCGTTCGAGCGCGAGGTGGACGGCCACCACTCCTACATCACGTTCGTCAGCGATGACGACGTCCTGCGCGAACTGGCCGCCCTCGAGGCCGGCCCCGGCGAGGTGATCGCCGCAGGCGAAGGGGTGCTGTACTGGCAGGTGCCGCGAGCGAGCACACTCGACAGCGCGATCGGCAAGACGATGGGCAAGAAGCGCTACAAGTCGTCGACCACCACCCGCAATCTGCGCACCATCGACAAACTCCTGCGGCGCTGACGACGAGAGGACACCGATGACGAGCAAACACACCGCCGACCTGACCGGGGTGTCGGAGACGGCGTTGATGACGCTGGTCGTGCGCGCCGGCGAGGCGCGCCGTCCCGATGCGATCATCGACGATCCGATGGCGATCCACCTCGTGGACTCCATCGACTTCGACTTCGCGAAGTTCGGCTTCACCCGCAGGCAGGATATGGCGTTGCGGGCCAAGCTGTTCGACAAGCACACCCGGCGCTATCTGCTCGACCACCCGAAGGCGACCGTGGTCGCGCTCGCCGAGGGGCTGCAGACCAGTTTCCACCGACTCGACGCCGCCGACGTGGGCCACGATTTCCGGTGGCTCAGCGTGGACCTGCCGCCGATGATCGACCTGCGCCGCCGGCTGCTGCCGGAGTCCGACCGCGTCGAGATGTGTGCGCAGTCGGCGCTGGACTTCAGCTGGATGGACCGGGTGGATCCGCAGCACGGCGTGTTCATCACCGCCGAGGGGCTGCTGATGTACCTGCAACCCGAGGAGGCGATGTCGCTGATCACCGCCTGCGCCGCGCGCTTCCCCGGCGGGCAGATGATGTTCGACCTGGCACCCTCGGCGTTCGCTGCGCTGACCCGGCGGGGCATGCGGACCTCGCTGCGCTACCGGGTGCCGCCGATGCCGTTCTCGTTGACGGTCGCCGAGGCGGCCGACCTGGTCAACACCGTTCCCGGCGTGCGTGCGGTGCACGATCTGCCCGCGGAACCGGCCCGCGGCAGCGTGCTCAACGCCGTGATGTGGACCTGGCAGCGCATCCCGCTGCTGGACCCGCTGCGACCGCTGACGATCTTGCTGGAGTTCGGCTGAGTCAGCCGAACGCGGCCTCCACGTAGCGCATCGCCTGCCCCTTGCCGACCCCGAGCGCCTTGGCCGTCGACACGTAGGTGTGCGCGGCGGTCGCCATCGCGGTGTCGGCGGGGTCCGAGCGTGCGACGAAGGTGCCGAACCGGCCCCGCGTCTCCAGGATCCCCGCTGCTTCCAGTTCCCGGTACGCGCGCGCCACGGTGTTCACTGCCAGGTTGATCTGACCAGCCAGTTCGCGGACCGTGGGCAGCCGGGTGCCCGGGGTCAACTGCCCGTCCCGGATGCCGGCGATGATCTGCGTTCTGAGCTGGTCGAACAGCGGCCTGGCAGCGTGTGGATCGACGCGTACCCAATCCCCCAACTCGGCCACGTGCCCAGTATCACCCACAGCCGCTAGTTTGGTGGGGTGCAGGTGACGGTATTCAGCGGCGCCGGGATCTCGGCCGAGAGCGGGGTGCCGACGTTCCGTGACGTCGAGACGGGGCTGTGGGCCGAGGTCGACCCGTATGAGATCTCCAGCGCCGACGGTTGGCGCGCGCACCCCGACCGGGTGTGGGCGTGGTATCTGTGGCGCCACCACATGATGGGCGCGGTCGACCCGAACAACGCCCACCGGGCCGTCGCGGCGTGGGAGGACTACGCCGACGTGCACGTGGTGACCCAGAACGTGGACAACCTGCACGAGCGCGCCGGCAGCAACCAGGTCTATCACGTGCACGGCAGCCTCTTCGAATTCCATTGCGACCGTTGCGGAGCCGCGTACCTGGGCGAGGTGCCCGCGATGCCCGAGCCGGTGGAATCGGTGGATCCGCCGCGGTGCGTGTGCGGCGGACTGGTCCGCCCGAACGTGGTGTGGTTCGGCGAGTCCCTGCCCGACCGGGCGTGGCAGCAGTCGGTGGACGCGGTGATCAACGCCGACGTCGTCGTGGTCGTCGGCACCAGCTCGGTGGTCTACCCGGCGGCGGGACTGCCCGAGCTGGCGGTGGCCAGCGGCACCCCGGTGATCGAGGTCAACCCCGAGCCGACACCGCTGACGAGCACCGCGACGGTGAGCCTGCGCGAGAAGGCCGGCGCGGCGCTGCCCGGGCTGCTGCAGCGGCTGCCCGCCCTGATCGGCTAGGACCCGGCCGGCTTCACCGCCCGCCCGATCGCGAACTCCGCTACGGGCAGGGGCACCCACCGCGGCATCGTCCACTCCCGGCGTCCCTGCACCCGGAACCCCGCGGCGCGGAGCGTCTGCTCGGTGTGACGGTGGGTGTGGCAGTTGCCCGCCAGCCGCGGCCACACCGTCGCGTCCGCGACGCGCTGCAGCCGGGCCCGCGCGCCGGTGCCGGCCACGTGCTCGAGGTAGCGCAGCTCCCCGCCCGGCCGCAGCGCCGAATACAATTGCGCGGCAACGGCATCGGGATCCTCGACCGAGCACAGCACCAGCGAGCACACCACGGCGTCGAACGGCTCGCCGTCGTCGAACCGCTCCACCGTGTCGGCGGTCAGCGTGACGGGCACCGCCGCGTCGGCGGCCGCCCGCGCGGCCAGCGCGGCGAGCCTGCGTTCGGGTTCGACGGCGACCACCTCGGTCACGGTGGCCGGGTAGAGCGCGAAGTTGGTGCCGGTGCCCGCGCCGACCTCGAGCACGCGGCCGGTCAGACCGGCGAGGTTCTCGCGGCGCAACCGCCGCAGCGACTCCGGCTCCCGCGCCGACATCGCGGTCCACACCCGCGCGAAGAACGGATTATCGACGCCTTCGGTCATCGACGACCTCTCTCAGCCAGGCCACGGTCTCGCGTGGCGGTTCTTCGGGGCCGATCGCGCCGGCCACCATCTGTCCGCAGCAGACCGCGCGCAGCACCCGACCCGCGAACTCCTCGGCGTCGCCCCACGGCAGGTACGGGCGGGACATCAGCAGCGCCGCCACGCCGTGCGCCGCGGTCCACAGTTCGAGCGCCAACGTGGTGGGGTCACCGGGCGGGTAGGTGCCCTCGTCGATCAGCGCCTGCACCGCGGCGCGCATGTGCGCGAACGCCGAGCTGTTCAGCGTCACGTCGACGTCGCTGCCGGGTTGCCCCTGTCCCATGGTCGCGATGCGGTACAGCTCAGGGGTTTTCAGCGCGAACCGGACGTAGGCCAGGCCCTGGGCGCGCAGCACGTCGACCGGCGACGTGCCGGCCACCGCGGCGACCTCCTGCATCTCGTCATCGAGCTTTTCGAAGTACCGCACACACACCGCGTCGAGCAGCGCGTCCTTGTCGGCGAAGTGCAAGTAGATCGACGGCGGGGTGACGCCGACCCGCTGGGCAACGGCTCTGATCGACACCGCCTTCGCATCGCCGGTCTCGAGCAGCAGTCCGGTCGCGGCGTCCAGGATCTCGTCGCGCAGCTGCTCCCCCGAACCGCGCGGGGCGCGGCGACGGCGCAGCGGCGGTGTGCTCACCGCTGCCCACCCACCGGCTGCGGTGCGGGCGTCTGGTCCCCGCCCTCGCTCAGCCCGATCCGCTCGTGCAGTCGAGCCAGCGGCGCCGGCGCCCACCAGTTCCACCGTCCCATCACGTGCATGAAAGCCGGCACCAGCAGCATCCGGACCAGGGTGGCGTCGGCGAGGATGGCCAGGGTGAGGCCCACACCGAACATCCGCATGAACGCGACCTGGGCGGCGATCAGCGCCGCGAACGAGATCGACATCAGCAGGGCCGCGGCGGTCACCACCCGGCCGGTGCGGGCCAGGCCGAGCGCCACGCTCTCGTCGTTGGCGGCCGCGCTGCGGTCCGACGCCAGCCAGAACTCCCGGATCCGGGAGACCAGGAACACCTCGTAGTCCATCGACAGCCCGAACGCGATGCAGAACAGCAGCACCGGCATGTTGGCGACCAGGGTGCCGGTCGGTGTCGTGCCCAGCGCCCCCAGATGACCGTCCTGGAAGATCCACACCAGTGCGCCGAACGCCGCGGTCAACGACAACACGTTGAGCACCAACGCTTTCAGCGGCAGCACCACGCTGCCGGTGAGCAAGAACAGCAGCACGAACGTGATGGCCGCGATGATCCCGAGCACGGTCGGCAGCCGGGAGGTGATCGAGTCGGCACTGTCGCGGTTGATCTGCGCCAGGCCGGTCAGCATCGCCTCCCGTCCACCGGGCGGCGCGACGGCGTGCAGCCGGTCGAGCTGGGTTTCCGAGGCGTCGGTGAACAACGCCGCAGTGCTGCCGACGGTGAGGAAGGCCTTGCCGTCGGCCGCCCCGGTCGCCGCCGACGGCGGACCCACTTTCGCACCGTCGACGAATGTGCCCCCGGGCGCGGAGACGGTGGAGACGTCAGCGACGCGCGACAGCTCGGCGGCGTAGCCGTCCAACGCGGCCGGGCTGAGGCCGCGGGCGTCGGGCAGCACGACGGTGACGTTGGCCGACGAGTCGACCGCGAAGTTCTCGCGCATGTCGTCGCCGACCTGGCGGGCCGACGCCGACGGCGGCAGCACGCGGTCGTCGGGGAAGCCCCAGGTGGCGCCCAGGAACGGCAGGCCGAGCAGCACGAGCACCGCGACGACGACCACGCCGATCGGAACCGCTCGGCGCTGAACGTATTTCGTCGACCGGTACCAGAACATCCGCTCGACCGGCACCGGCGCGGGCTCGGGCCTGCCGCGCAGCCGGCGCACGAGCCTGCGCACGTCGAACGCGTCGAGCCGGTCCCCGGCCAGGACGATCGCCGCGGGCGCGACCACGATCGCGGCCAGTGCGGCGAACGCGACGACGGCAATGCCGGCGTACGCGAACGACTTCAGGAAGTACATCGGGAAGACGACCATCGCGATCATCGACAGCGCCACCGTCAACGCCGAGAACAGCACCGTGCGACCGGCCGTCGTCATCGTGCGCACCAGTGCCCGATCCCGGTCGGCGCCGCCGGCCAGCTCGTCGCGGTAGCGGCTGATGATCAGCAGCGTGTAGTCGATCGCCAGCGCGAGCCCCAGCGCGATCGACAGGTTCAGCGCGAAGATCGACACATCGGTGACCAGGGTGACCCCGCGCAGCACCGCCATCGACCCGAGGATCGCGAAGCCGCCGACCGCCACCGGCAGCGCCGCGGCCAGCAGCCCGCCGAACACCCACACCAGCACGACGAAGCTCAGCGGAACCGCGATGGATTCCATCAGCAGGAGATCCTTCTCGGTCTGGCTGTTGATCTGCACGTAGGTCATCGCCACACCGCCGGCGCGCACGGTGACACCGTCGCGGTCGTAGACCAGCGCGTAGGTGAGTTCCTCGGCGTGCCGCTGGGCGGCGGTCTCGCCGCCGGTGATGCCGGCGACGATCAGACCGGTTTTGCCGTCCTCGCTGATCAACGCCGACGCCGCCGACGGCGGTGCCGTCCAGGCCGATGTGACCTCACCGACGTACGGCGACTCCGCCAGGCGGGACTCGATGTCGGTGGCGACCGCCCGCGCGGCGTTCATCCCGGCGTCGGCACGCAGGCTGATGAGCAGGTCCATGTCGCCCTGGCCGAAGGTGTCGATGAGCACCCGCGAGGCGCGCGCCGACTCCGCGGTCGGATCCTGGAAACCCCCGGCCGACAGGTGTTGGACGACGGGGATGCCGAAGATGCCGCAGGCGACCATGACGAGCAGGGCGGTGACGAGGATGCGGCGCGGCGCCGCGATGGCCAGCCGTGCGATTCGCTGCAGCATCGGCGCCTCCTGGGATATCGGCGCTAAGTTATCAGCGGTAACCTGGGCGGTCAATGGTCCCGATGACATTTGTCCGAACCGGGAGTCCACCCGTCATGACCCACGAACTCACGCGCCCGTCGGTGACCGACACCGCCCCGTCGCCGGTGGACACGACCATGGCGGTCGGCCTGCTGATCCTGCGCCTCGGCATCGGCGCCGCGGTCCTGCAGGCGGGCCTGATCAAAGCGTTCGATTTCCCGGCGACGGTCGGGTTCATGACCGAGGCCGGATGGCGGCTGCCCACGCTGGCGGCCGCGATGGTCACCGGCGCCGAGACACTCGGTGCCGTCGCGCTCCTGCTCGGCGCCCTCACCCCGTTGGGCGCCTGCGCGGTTCTCAGCGCCATGCTGTGCGCGTGGGCGGTGAACGTCTCGGCGACGGCGTTCTGGTCCGAGCCGTTCAACGTCCCGTTCCTGTTGGGTGTCGGAGCGGCGGCTCTGCTGTTCACCGGTCCGGGCCGCTACGCGGTCGACACCCGCCTCGGCGACCGTCTGCGCTGGTCACCACGGTTGAAGGTGGCGCTGTTGGTGCTGGCGGTGGTCGCAGCCGTCGTCACCTGGGTGGCGCTCTACGGCGTGAACCCGATCCACCTCACGCCCCCGCCCGCGGCCGACCCTACCCAGCGGTAAGAATTGCCACAGTTTTCCGAATCGAGACTCAAAGATTCCTTAGAGCTCGTGGTTACTGTTCAGTACATGTGGATCGACGACACCAGTGCTGATGTCATCAAGGTTGATTTCGACGCCCTCTACCACGGCGATGTCCTCGTCGAGGGGCTGACGTCGGAACAGCTCGACGACGAGCAGACCCTGCCCACCGCAGTGTGACAAAGAGCGCGCGCCCGAACCGGACGCGCGCTCTTCTCGCCCGCGTACTACACCGCTGACTTCTCCGCGACCATCGCGGCCAACCGGCCGCTGATCAGGTCCTCGGCCTCGGTCACGATGCGCGACACCAGGTCGCCCACCGTCGGAACATCGTTGATCAGGCCCATCGCCGTTCCCACCGTCCAGATTCCGGCGTCGATGTCGCCGTCGTCGAAGACCCGCCGCCCGCGCACGCCCGCCACCAGATCCTTGACGTCGGAGAACTTACCGCCGTCGCGCAGAATCTGCACCACCTCACGCGACACCGCGTTCGACGCGACCCGCGCTGTGTTGTGCAGGCTGCGGAAGATCAGCTCCGTGCCCCGTTCGTCACCGTCCACGATCGCCTGCTTGACGTTGTCGTGGATGCAGGACTCGACCGTGCACATGAACCGCGACCCCATGTTGATGCCGTCGGCGCCCAGCGCGAGCGCGGCCACCAGGCCGCGAGCGTCGGCGAAGCCGCCCGAGGCGATCATCGGGATCTCGATCTTGTCGGCCGCCGCCGGGATGAGCACCAGGCCGGGGATGTCATCCTCGCCCGGGTGCCCGGCGCACTCGAAGCCGTCGATGCTGATGCCGTCGACACCGAGGCTCTGCGCCTTGACCGCGTGCCGTACCGAGGTGCACTTGTGCAGCACCTTGATGCCGTGGTCGTGAAACATCGGCAGGTGCGGCGCCGGATTGGACCCCGCCGTCTCGACGATCGTGATGCCGGCGTCGACGATCACCTGCCGGTACTCGTCATACGGCGGCGGGTTGATCGCCGGCAGGATCGTCAGGTTCACCCCGAACGGCTTGTCGGTCAGGTCGCGCGTCTTGGCGATCTCGTTGGCCAGATCCGCAGGCGTCGGCTGCGTCAGCGCGGTGAGGAAGCCCAGCGCGCCCGCATTCGCCACGGCCGCAACGAGTTCTGCGCGGCCCACCCACTGCATGCCACCCTGGGCGATCGGATGCTCGACACCGAACGTCTCGGTGAACTTCGTCCTCAACGTCATCGCTGCCCTCGGCTCTTCGCGCAAGCGCTCATCGCGGAGCCATCCGGATGGCGCCATCGAGGCGGATCGTCTCCCCGTTGAGCATCGGGTTCTCCACGATGTGCACGGCCAGCGCGCCGTACTCATCCGGATCGCCGAGGCGGGCCGGGTGCGGCACCTGCTTGCCCAGCGAGGCCTGCGCCTCCTCGGGCAGCGAACCCAGCAGCGGGGTCTTGAACAGACCCGGCGCGATCGTGACCACGCGGATCAACTCGCGCGACAGGTCACGGGCAATCGGCAACGTCATGCCGACCACGCCACCCTTGGACGCCGAGTACGCGGCCTGCCCGATCTGCCCGTCGAACGCGGCCACCGACGCGGTGTTGATGATGACGCCGCGCTCACCGTCGACCGGTTGGGTCTTGGCGATGCGTTCTGCGGCGAGTCGGATCACGTTGAACGTGCCGATCAGGTTGACCTCCACCACCTTCCGGAACCCGTCGAGCGGGAAAGGGCCCTCCTTGCCGAGCGTCTTGATCGCGTTGCCGATGCCGGCACAGTTGACGTCGATGCGCACCGGGCCCATCTCCTCGGCCGCGTCCAGCGCCGCGGTGACCTGCTCGGGATCGGTGACATTGGCCTCGACGAACTTCGCCCGCGGCCCCAGTTCGGCGACCGCCTCGGCGCCCTTCAGATCGATCACCACGACCGACGCACCCCGGTCGAGCAGGCGCTTCGTCGTCGCCAGACCCAGCCCCGACGCGCCTCCGGTGACGACTGCTACGGCGTCTTTGATCTCCACAGATCGGTTCCCTTCTTCTGTTGGTTAAACCCAGTCCTTCAGAACGGCTTCGGTGTCGGCGCCCGGCACCCCGGGTGCCGCGGGGGTGGCCGGCGCGCTGCGCGAAAACCGCGGGGCGGGCGCCGGATACAGGTAGCCGTTCTCGCGGTAGAAGGTGTCGCGCTCGGTGTTGTGCGGTTCGGACTCCACCTCGGCGAAGGAGAGCACCGGGGTCACGCACGCGTCGGTGCCGGCGAACACCTTCGCCCAGTGGTCGCGGTCGTGGGCGGCGAACGCCTCCGTCAGCCGCGCCCGCAGCTCAGGCCAGCGGCTCATGTCGTTCTGGTCGGGCAGGTCGGCGTCGGCCAGCCCCAGACCCGCGAGCATCTCGGCGTAGAACTGCGGCTCGATCGCGCCGACCGCGACGTGGCGGCCGTCGGCGCAGGTGTAGGTGTCGTAGTACGGCGCCCCGGTGTCGAGCATGTTCACGCCGCGCTCGTCGCTCCACATGCCCATGCCGCGAAACGCCCACATCATCGTCGAGAGCACACTGCTGCCGTCGACCATCGCGGCGTCGACCACCTGACCTTTGCCGGAACGTTCCCGCTCCCACAGCGCGGAGAGCACTCCGACCAGCAGGAACATCGATCCGCCGCCGAAGTCGCCGACGAGGTTGAGCGGGGGCACCGGCCGCTCGCCGGCCCGACCGATCGCGTGCAGCGTGCCGTTGAGGGAGATGTAGTTGATGTCGTGACCGGCCTGCTGGGCGCGCGGACCGTCCTGGCCCCAGCCGGTCATCCGCGCGTAGATCAACCGCTCGTTGACCGCCGCGCAGTCCTGCGGGCCGAGCCCCAGACGCTCGGTGACACCCGGCCGGAAGCCCTCGATCAGCACGTCGGCCTTGGCGATCAGCCCGAGCACCATCTTCTGGTCGTCGGGGTCCTTGAGGTTCGCCGCCACCGAACGCCGGTTGCGCAGCAGGTAATCCCGGCTCGGCGCACCGCCTCCCTTGCCGGGACGCTCGACGCGCACGACGTCGGCGCCGAGGTCGCCCAGGATCATCGCGGCGTGCGGGCCCGGGCCGATGCCGGCCAGTTCCACGACGCGCAATCCCTGCAGAGGTCCAGCCATGTCCAACCGCCCTTCGTCTCCGTCGCCCGTCGGCCGCGACATAGCTTACTTGTATAACCTTCTCGCCCGACCTAGGGTGCCAGACTATGACGACGACGGAGTCCTACACCGGCATCGACGACCTCCGGGTGACCCTCGACGGCGGCGTGCTGACGGTGACGCTGCACCGTCCCGACAGCCTGAACTCCTTGACCGCGCCGATGCTGCGCACGCTCGCCGAGACGCTGGAGCGGGCCGCACAGGATTCGCGGGTCCGGGTGGTGCGGATCGGCGGGGCGGGCCGGGGCTTCTCGTCGGGGGCCGGCATCAGCGAGTCCGACCACGCGAACCCCGGGGCGGCAGGCACGCCGGCCGAGGTGCTCGACGCAGCGAACCGGTGCATCCGCGCGATCGTGGCCCTGCCTCAGCCCGCGGTGGCGGTGGTGCACGGCGCCGCGGCCGGCGTCGGGGCATCCATCGCGCTGGCCTGCGATGTCGTGTTGGCCTCGGAGAAGGCGTTTTTCATGCTCGCCTTCACCAAGATCGGGCTGATGCCCGACGGCGGCGCCTCGGCGCTGATCGCCGCCGCGGTGGGTCGTATCCGGGCGATGCGGATGGCGCTGCTGGCCGAGCGCATCCCGGCCGCCGAGGCGTTCACCTGGGGGCTGGTCAGCGCGGTGTATCCGGCCGACGACTTCGACGCCGAGGTGGACGCGGTGATCGCGAGACTGGTCGGCGGACCGGCCGTCGCGCTGCGCAAGACCAAGGACGCCATCAACGCCGCGACGCTGACCGAACTCGAGGGTGCGCTCGAGCGCGAGAAGGTCGGTCAGCTGATGTTGTTGGACGCGAACGATTTCCGTGAGGGCACCCGCGCCTTCCAGCAACGCCGCGCCGCCACCTTCACCGACACCTGACGACCCCCGTCGAGACTGCGGCCAGGGCGGTGTTTCGCGCCATATCCCCGCCGCCAGCGCAGTCTCAACGGGAGAAAATCGTTCGACGCGAGCCGCCGGTATCGGCCACCATCGGTGGGTGAGCACGCACTACGACATCGAGCAGCCGGTGGCAGACCCCGGCTGGCGTGTGCTCGCGCCCTTCAGGTTCCGCGAGTACCGCCTGTTGATCGCCGCGGTGTCCCTGTCCATCTTCGCCGAGGGCATGTGGGCCGTGGTGATGACGCTGCAGGTCATCGCCCTCGACGACGACCCCACGTCGCTGTCGCTGGTCGCCACCTGCCTGGGCGTCGGCCTGGTGGCCTTCGTGCTGGTGGGTGGCCTGGCCGCCGACCGTCTGCCGCAGCGGGCCATCATCATCGTCGTCGAGGCCGTCAACACCGCGGTGGTGACCACAGTCGCGGTGCTGGGTTTCGTTGGCACGCTGCAGATCTGGCATCTGGCGGTGGCAGCGGGCGCGCTGGGTGTCGCGGCGGCGTTCTTCTTCCCGGCCTACAGCGCGCTGCTGCCCCGGATCCTGCCGGCCGAGCAGTTGCTGGCGGCCAACGGGGTCGAGGGCGTGGTGCGGCCGGTGTTCCAGCGCGCCGCGGGGCCCGCGATCGCCGGCCTGCTGGTCGCGGCGACGTTCCCGGCCGTGGGCGCGGTCGCGGTGGCCGTGCTGTTCGCGATCGGCCTGGTCCTGTTACTGGCCACCCGACCCGCCGCGAAACCCTCTGCAGTGCACCAACACTCACATCTGCTGCGCGATCTGCGCGACGGTGTCTCCTTCGTGTGGCGCACACCCTGGCTGCTGTGGACGCTGTTGTTCGCGAGCATCTTCGTGCTGGTGGTCCTGGGCCCGATCGAGGTGCTGCTGCCGTTCGTCGTCGCCGACCGGTTCGCCGACGGAGAGCGCACGTACGGATTCGTCCTGGCGTTCTTCGGCGTCGGCAGCGCGCTCGGCGCGCTGGCGGTCTCGTCGCGGCGGCTGCCGCGCCGGTACCTCAGCGTCATGATGGTGATGTGGGGCGTCGGGTCGATCCCGCTGGCGGTCGTCGGCGTGACCTCGTCGTTCCCGGTGATGGCGTTGGCCACGTTCGTCATCGGTGTCACCGACGGGGCCGGCATGGTCATCTGGGGCACGCTGCTGCAGCGGCGGGTGCCGCCACAGATGCTGGGCCGGGTGTCGAGCCTGGACTTCTTCGTGTCCCTGGCGTTCATGCCGGTCTCGTTCGCCATCGTGGGTCCGCTGTCGAAAGTCGTGTCGATGCAGACGATCTTCCTCGCCGCGGGGCTCGTCCCGGTGCTGCTGGCCGTGGTCGCCGTGTGGGCGGCAGGCATGCGGCGCGACGAGGTCGCGCACCCGCTGCGCTAGCGGTCAGACGCCGAACATCGGGGGCAGTGCGAGCACCATGACCAGACCCCAGAAGAAGTGGGTCAGCATGGGCGCGAGCACTCCCCCGGTGGCGCGGCGCTCCAGGGCGCACACGGTGCCGAGGATGATCGCAGCGAAGCCGAGCATCGGGTTGCCGGTGGTGGCGGCGGTCGCGAGCACGTACAGCACCGTCGTCACCACGACCGGCTTGTACTTCCACAGCGCGGTGTAGAGGGCGCCGCGGAAGAACATCTCCTCGGCCAGTCCGTTGATCACGGTGATGAACACGATCAGCCACAGCGGCCCGGTGTTCACGTACTCGAGCACGCTGGTGATGTAGTCGCGCACCGGCGGAATCTGCCGGGCCACCAGCGCGCCGAGCACGAACACCGCGCCCAGCCCCAGCCCGACCCCGGTCCCGGTGATGACGGGCCGCTGGTTGCGGCCTCGGAAGCTGACGTGACCGAAGTGCAACGGCCCGGACAGGAACGCGCCGATGGCCCACACCGCGGCCAGCGCGAGCGTGAGCCACACGAAGGAGCTGTCGCCGGGCGGGCGGCTCAGCGAGTATCCGAGCAGCGCGGCGCCGATCAACAGGAACACCGCGACGACGAACTTGCGCCGGGTGATCATCGAGGGCGGTTCGTTGAACGCCGGTGCCTTGGTGCGCGCGATCTGCTTGATCTCGCCCGACAGCGGCGTGTGCTCCGAATTGTTCACGCAGGACTCCCCTTCGGCACCAGTCCGATCACATGATCCAGTCCGGTGCGGACGGCAGCGGCAACGGGTCCCGGCACCAGACCGAGCAGGCCCAGGACCGGCTGCACGGCGTGCGGGGTGACGGTGCAGGCGAGCTGGCGCAGTCGCAGCGCATCCCCGCCCGCCCAGTCGGGGTCGGTGTCGGCGAGATCGTGCGGATCGGCCAGCCTGTCGACGGGCTTGCGCCGCGGGCTCGACACCGCCGCGCGGATGGCGTCCTCGACGGACGTGCGTCCCCCCGGCGGTTCGGGCACCACACCGTCCAGTCCGTCGTTGGTCGCCATCATCGGAAAGTCGAGGGACTCCACCAGGTCGGCGGCCAGGCCGCCCGGCACGGGCAGCACCACACCGGTCACCTTCGAGACCAGGCCGGTGTCGATGCCGTAGACCGGAACCGGGGCGCGCCAGATCCCGGCGATGCGGGCGTAGGTGCGCAACAGGTCGCCGTAGGTGGTGGTCTCGGGTCCGCGGATGTCGTAGGAGCCAGGCGGCACCGACTCGTCGGCCGCGGCGACGAGGTAGTAGAGCACGTCGCGGATCGAGATCGGGTCGATCGGGTTGGCCGACCACTCCGGCATCGGCAGCACCAGGAACCGGTCGCCGACGTAGCGCAGCATCTCGAACGACGTGGAGCCGGCGCCCAGCACGATCGCCGCACCCAGCCACACGACGTCGGGTCCGCCGTCGATCTGCAGCGCATGGGCGACCTCGGCGCGGCTGGTCAGGTGCTCCGACAGCGGACCGCCGTCGGGACTCTCGGGGACGAAGCCGCCGAGGTAGACGATGCGGCGCACGCCCGCGGCCTTCGCCGCGGCCGCCACGTTCGCGGCTGCCCGGTTGTCGGCCTCCCGGAAATCGGGCTGGCCGATACCGTGCACCAGGTAGTAGACGACGTCGACGGGTCCTGCCTCGTCGAAGGCCTGACGGGCCGAGGTGTCGTCCTGCGCGTCGAGCGCGACGGTCGAAACCCGGTCGTACCACCCGAAGTCGGCCAGCCTGCCGGGGTCGCGGCTGGCGGCGACGACGTCGTGGCCGTCCGCCAGCAGAGCCGTGACGAGACGGGAGCCGATGTACCCCGTCGCGCCGGTGACCAGTGTCCGCACGCTACCCACGGTACGGCTGTACCCCAACGGCCCCGATCAGAACCCGTCGCCGACGTTGACTCCGTCACTGCCCGCGTCCCGATGGAGCTTGACCAGCTCCTGGTACAGCAACGCGTTGGTGCGGATGCCGTCCTTCTCGGCGTCGCTCAGTTCGCGGCGCACCTTGGCGGGCACCCCGGCGACCATGTGTCCGGGCGGGATCACCGCCCCCTGCGAGACCACGGCTCCGGCGGCGATCAGCGATCCGGCGCCGATGGTGGCGCCGTTGAGGATCACCGCGCCCATCCCGATCAGGCAGTCGTCGCCGATGGTGCACCCGTGCAGCACGGCGTTGTGGCCCACGGTGACACCGGCGCCGACGCGTACCGGGAAGCCGGGGTCGACGTGCACGGTCACCCCGTCCTGGATGTTGCTGCCGGGCCCGATGTCGATGGTCTCCGCCTCGGCGCGCAGCGTCGCGCCGTACCAGACGCTGACCGACTCGGCGAGCACCACCCGGCCGATCAGGGTCGCGTTGGGCGCGACCCAACTCCCGGCGTCGAGCTGCGGCGCGTGTCCGGCGAGGGGAAGAATCAGGGGCTCCGGCATGGCGCCATCGTAGGGCGGCCCGTCCGCGCGCCGGCGGCGCGTGCGATCCTCACGTCGTGACAGCGACGTCAACCCCCACGGCCCTCGACATCGTCAAGGGCGTCGACCTGACCGGCAAGACCATCGTGATCACCGGCGCCTCGTCCGGGCTGGGCCGCGAATCGGCCCGCGCACTGGCGAGCACCGGAGCGCGGGTCATCCTCGCGGCCCGCAACACGGCCGCGCTGGCCGGCACCGAGGCGTGGGTGCGCGAGCAGGTGCCCGGCGCGCTGCTGGCCGCCGTGCACCTGGACCTCACCTCGCTGGAGTCGGTGGCCTCGGCCGCGGCCGAGATCAGCGAACTCACCCCCGCGGTGCACGTGCTGATGAACAACGCCGGGGTGATGTTCACCCCACCTCAGCGCACCACTGAGGGCTTCGAAATCCAGTTCGGCACAAACCATCTGGGCCATTTCGAGCTGACCCGACTGATGTTCCCCGCGCTGGTGGCGGCCGACGGCGCGCGGGTGGTCGCGCTGTCCTCGGAGGGGCACCGGCTCAGCGACGTCGACCTCGACGACCCGAACTGGGAGCGACGGGACTACGACAAGTTCGCTGCATACGGCGCGTCGAAGACGGCCAACGTGCTGCACGCCGTCGAGCTGGACCGCCGGCTGCGCGACAGTGGCGTGCGCGCCTATGCGGTGCACCCCGGAGTGGTCGCGACGTCGCTGGCCCGCTACATGGACGAGGACGACTTCACCGCGCTGGCGCAGCGCGGCCGCAGCAAGCTGGCGTTCACCACGCCCGAATACGGCGCCGCGACGCAGGTGTGGGCGGCGGTCAGCGACGACGTCGCCGACCTCGGCGGCATGTACCTGTCCGACTGCGGGGTCCGTGACGCGGCCCCGTACGCGGTCGACGAGGCCCGCGCGCTGACGCTGTGGGACCTCTCCGAACGTCTCTGCTCGAGCGCGGCGACACTACGCTCGACGAGGTGACCCCGGACGCGTCGGCGAAGGTCATCTACCTGCGGTCCTACGGTGGGTGCGATGGTGGCCGCCAGTTCGGGATCGTCGACGTTCGGCGAGGCTGCCCACGAATTGGCCGGTGTGGTGGCGGCAGTGTTGCCCGATCGACACTGATCGCCGAAAGTCCTGCTCAAAGCCGGTTCTGTAACGGTTCGCCGACCCGTCGCGACACATTCTCGACTTGGCCGTGACCAATTCGTGCGCATAGCATGCCAGGCGACCTGACGAGCATGAGGAGCAGAACGTGAAGACCCGCACCAGCAAGGGCATCGGTATTGCAGCGAGTGCCGCCGCGATCGCCCTGTCGGTTCCGCTGGCCGTCAACGCCTACGCCGAGCCGGCCACGCCCACGACCACCGTGACGGCCGAGATCCCCGACCCGCAGGGTCCGCAGTGCGATCCGTTCAAGAAAGCGGTGCCGAACTGGAAGAGCCTGGCGAATGTGCCCGTCAGCAAGGTGCTGGCCAGCATCCCGGACATCAGCTCGTTCAACGCGGCGGTCTCGGGCCAGCTGAATCCCGCCGTCAACATCGACCCGGTGCTCGACAACGGGCCGTTCGTCGTGTTCGCCCCGACCAATGAGGCGTTCGCCGAGCTGCCGCCCGAGCAGCAGGAAGTCCTTCGCACCGACCCGGCCGCGCTGACCAGCCTGGCGTACTACCACGTGTTCCTCGGCCTGCTCGGCCCGGACGACGTGAAGGGTCAGCGGCCCACCCAGGAGGGCACCGAGATCGAGGTGACCGGCTCCGGCGGTGACATCAAGGTCAACGAGACCACCAAGGTGCTCTGCGGCGGTATCCAGGCCCAGAACGCGCGGATCTACATCATCGATCACGTGCTGAACCCGGCCGAGGCCCCGGCGCCCGTGACCCCGACGTCGACCAGCGCGACGGCGACCGCGACGGCGACGAGCACCACCGAGCCCGCGCCGCTGCCGGCCGAGACGACGGCCGCGCCGGCCGCCGAAGCCCCGATCGGCTAGCCCTTCTCGCGAATCGGGCGCGCTTTCCGACACTCACAGTCGGAAAGCGCGCCCGATTTTCGTCTAGAGGCCGAGATCGCGGCCGATGATCTCTTTCATGATCTCGGTCGTGCCGCCGAAGATCGTCATGATGCGACCGTCGACGTAGTCACGACACACGCGGTACTCCATCATCCAGCCGTAGCCGCCGTGCAGCTGCACGCACTGGTCGACCACCTTCTTGGCGACCTCGGTCGCCCACCACTTGGCCTTGGCGGCTTCGACTGCGGTCAGCTCGCCGTCGACGATGGCCTGCAGGCAGCGGTCCACGTACTGTTCGGTGACGTCGAGCTCGGTGTCCATCTCCGCGAGCAGGAACCGGTTGTGCTGGAAGCTGCCGATCGGCTGCCCGAACGCCTTGCGGTCCTTGGCGTATTGCAGTGTCTGACGCCAGGTTTCGCGCGCGCCGGCGATCGCGGAGATCGCGATCGACAGCCGCTCCGACGGCAGGTTCTGCATCAGGTGGTAGAAGCCGCGTCCCTCCTTGCCGAGCACGTTGGCGTTGGGCACGCGCACGTTCTCGAAGTGCAGTTCGGCGGTGTCCTGGGCGTGCATTCCCATCTTGTCGAGCTTGCGGCCGCGGGTGAAGCCCTCCATGCCGCGCTCGACGACCAGCAGCGAGAAGCCCTTGTGCCCGGCTTCGGGATCGGTACGGGCGACGACGACGACGAGGTCGCTGTTGATGCCCGACGAGATGAAGGTCTTGGACCCGTTGAGAATCCAGTCGTCCCCGTCACGCACGGCCGACGTGCGGATGCCCGCAAGGTCACTGCCCGCGCCCGGCTCGGTCATCGCGACCGCGATGATGGTCTCGCCGCTGGCGATCCCCGGCAGCCACCGTTCCTTCTGCTCGTCGGTGGTCAGGTCCTTGAAGTACGGCGCGACGACATCGTTGTGCAGACTCAGTCCGGGTCCGGGCACACCGGCCTTGGCGATCTCCTCGTCGATGATCGCATTGAACCGGAAGTCGTCGGTGCCGCCACCGCCGTACTCCTCGGGCATGTTGAACCCGATCAGGCCGTGCTTGCCCGCCGCGACGTAGGCCGATCGGTCGACGATGCGATCGGCCTCCCACTTCTCGGCGTTGGGCACGAGTTCGCTCTCGATGTATCCGCGGACGGTGTCGCGGAACGCCTCGTGCTCGGCTTCGTAGATGGTGCGCTTCATAGTCGATTCCCTTACTTGGCTTTCCAGACAGGTTGGCGCTTCTGCGCGAAGGCCAGCGGCCCCTCTTTGGCGTCTTCGCTTCCGAACACCACGACGGCTTCCCGCATGGTGCGTGTCCAGCCGGGCTCCTCGTCGGTGACGACGCCGTCGTCGGCACCGCGGGCGACCCGCTTACTGGCCTGCACGGCCAGCGGGGCGTTGACGGTGATGCGTTCGGCCAGCGCGAGCGCAGCCTCGAGCACGGTCCCGTCCGGGACGACCTCGTTGACCAGACCCCAGCGCTGCGCATCGGCGGCACTGATCGGCTCGCCGGTCAGCATCATCTGCATCGCGACCTTGCGCGGGATTTGTTCCACGATCCGGAACACCCCGCCCGCGCCGGCGATGAGGCCCCGTTTCACTTCGGGGAGACCGAATGTCGCGCTCTTCCCGGCGACGACGAGGTCGCTGGCCAGGGCCAGCTCCGTGCCGCCGCCCAGAGCGGTGCCGTTGACCGCCGCGATGGTCGGCTTGTCGATGAAGTGGCGGACGTAGCCGGCGAACCCCCACTTGGGGTGCTCGGGGTGACCGATGTTCTCCCCGCGCGAGAGCGCCTTGAGATCCGCACCGGCGCAGAAGGATTTGTCCCCCGAGCCGGTGACCACCACGACCCACACGTCGGGATCGTTCTGCGCCTCGTCGAGCGCGTCGCCCAGCGCGATCGACACGGCCGAGTTGATCGCGTTGCGCGCCTCGGGCCGGTTGATCGTCACCACCATGACGTGCCCCCGGCGCTCGACCAGGGCGCCGGCGCTCGTCTCCGTCTCGGTCACAGCAGCTCCAGGATGGTGGCGTTGGCCTGGCCGCCACCCTCGCACATGGTCTGCAGGCCGTACTGAATTCCGTTGTCGCGCATGTGATACAGCAGCGTCGTCATGATCCGGGCGCCGGAGCCGCCGAGCGGGTGACCCAGCGCGATCGCGCCGCCGTTGGGGTTCAGCCTCTTCTCGTCGGCGCCGATGTCCTTGAGCCACGCCATCGGCACCGGCGCGAACGCCTCGTTGACCTCGAACGCGCCGATCTGGTCGATCGACAGGCCGGACCGCTTGAGCGCCTTCTGCGTGGCGGGGATCGGTGCGGTCAGCATGATCACCGGGTCCGCACCCGCCAACACCGCGGTGTGCACCTTGGCCAGCGGCTTGAGCCCCAACTCCTTGGCCTTTTCGGCCGACATGAACAGCAGCGCGGCCGAGCCGTCGGAGATCTGCGAGCTGTTGCCGGCGTGGATCACGCCGTCCTCGCGGAACGCGGGCTTGAGCTGAGCCATCTTCTCCAGCGTGGTGCCGCGGCGGATGCCCTCGTCCTTGAGCACCGGATTACCATCGGCATCCTTGATCGCGACGATCTGGTCGTCGAAAGCACCCGAATCCTGTGCCGCGGCGGCCTTCTCGTGCGAGTCGAGGGAGAACTGGTCGAGCGCGGTGCGGTCGAGGCCCCACTGCTCGGCGATCATCTCGGCGCCGATGCCCTGATTCGGGGTCTTCTGGTAGCGGTCCTTGAAGCCGGCCGGGTACGGGTTGCCCCCGCCCGCCAGCGACGAGCCCATCGGCGTGCGCGACATCGACTCGACACCGCCGGCGACGACGACGTCGTAGTGCCCGGCGACCACACCGGCGGCGGCGAAGTGCACCGACTGCTGGCTCGAGCCGCACTGGCGGTCCACGGTCACCCCGGGCACCGACTCCGGCCAGCCCGCGGTCAGCAGCGCGGTGCGCGCGATGTCGAGCGCCTGCTCGCCGGCCTGCATGACGCAGCCCCAGATGACGTCCTCGACCAACGCGGGATCCACCCCGGCGCGCTCCACCAGTCCGTTGAGCACCTGCGCGGACAGCTCGGCCGGGTGTACTCCCGACAGCCCACCGTTGCGCTTGCCGACCGGTGACCGCACGGCTTCGACGATGACGGCTTCAGGCATGGAGATACTCCTTCATTGAGATGGTGCCTCGAACGTAAACGAACAAGGTTTACTAGGTCAACCTACTGGTTGGTAGACGTCATCACCACGTCAGCGCAGTGGTCAGCGGCCCCGCGCGGCCCGGTCGGCGGCTTCCAGCAACTCGTCGCGGAACAGCGGATGGGCGATCGCCGCGAGGGCCTCCCCGCGCTCCCGCACGGTCAGCCCCTCGAGCTCGGCCGCGCCGTACTCGGTGACGATCACGTCGACGTGATGACGTGGCGTGGTGATCACCGCGCCCGCGTCGAAGCGCGGCACGATGCGCGACCGCGGCACGCCCCCGTCGTCGAAGGTGGACGGCAGGCAGATCAGGGACCGGTCCGAGAGCTCCAGGCCGACACCGGCCACGAAGTCCTCGGCGCCGCCGATGCCGCTGAACTGGTCGCCCGCGATCGTGTCGGCGACCACCTGACCGTGCACGTCGACCGCGAGCGCGCCGTTGATGGACACCATGTTCGCGTTGGCGGCGATCACCTCCGGGGCGTTGACCACGTCGACGGGCAGGAAGGCGACCTCGTCGTTGTCGTCCAGCCAGGCATAGAGGTCCGTGGAGCCGAACGCGAACGTCGTCACGCTCACCCCGTCGAACTGGCCCTTGCGCGCATTGGTGACCTTGCCGGCCTGATGCAGTCGCATACAGCCGTCGGTGAACATCTCGCTGTGCAGCCCGAAGTCACCGTGGTCGCCGTCGGCGAGAAGTGCCGCGATTTGGCTGGGGATCGAGCCGATCCCCGTCTGTAGCGTGGCACCGGAGCCGATGAACGCCACGGCGTGCCGCGCGATCGCGGTGTCGGTGTCGGTCGGCGCCGCCGGGGGCAGCGCCAGCGGCGCGTCCGTCGACGCGACCAGCACATCGATCTCGTCGACGTGCACGGCGTGCCGGTACCGGTCGCCCAGCCCGGCCGTGCGCGGATAGCCGTCGGACACCTCGACCACCAGCAACCGGTCGGGATCGGCTCCGGCACGGCGCAATTCGGCGATCGTGCCGCCGGCGTGCAGCGACAGGGAGCACCAACCGTCAACGTCGGGCGGGGTGGCGACCGTCGTCATCACGCGCGGCGACCGGCGTTCCAGTAGCGGTGCGAAGCGGCGGAAGTCGGCGGGCGTGAACTCCACGGCGGCGCCGGACTCGAGCAGCGCGCGCTCGAACGGTCCGAAGAACCCCGACAGGTAGCGCACCCCGGGACGGGTGAACAGATCCGTCCCGACGGCCAGCAGCGCCCCGTAGACGCACAGCGCCGTCCAGTCGGTGCGCGCGCCGAGGGCGCGCAGGAACGCCGGCGGCTGACCCGGGCCGAGCGGAATGCCGAGCGTGTCGGCGGGGCGCAGCCTCGCCGCGGCCTCCTCGGCGGTCAGTTCCTCCGGCATGGCCGCTACCCTGCCATGCGGTGTCGGGTTGCCGGCACGAAAGACCGCAGCGCGCCGACATGGTTTACTGAGTTGCACAGCTCACCGTGACGTTCGGTGGCCTTTCCAGGAGTTGTCGTGACGCGAAGTACCCGGCTTGCGCCGATGATCGGACCGGTGTCGACCGGTTCGGGATCGACCGTGCGCTCGCCGAAGACCGCCGAGCTGGTTGCCGGCACGCTGCGCCGGATGGTCGTCGAGGGCCAGCTCACCGACGGCGACTTCCTGCCCAACGAAGCCGAGCTGATGGCGCACTTCGGGGTCAGCCGGCCCACCCTGCGCGAGGCGGTGCGGGTGCTCGAGTCCGAGCGGCTCGTCGAGGTCCGTCGCGGATCGCGGACGGGCGCGCGGGTGCGCGTCCCCGGACCCGAGGTGGTGGCCCGGCCCGCCGGGTTGCTGCTCGAGTTGTCCGGCGCGACGATCGCCGACCTGCTCACCGCGAAGGCCGGTATCGAGCCGATGGCCGCGCGCCTGCTCGCCGAGTCCGGCTCGGCCGAGGCGTTCGCCGAACTCGACACCCTGCTCGAAGGTCTCGTCACCGACGGCTGGCAGTCCGAGCAGCTGGCCGAGAACACGGGCCTGTTCCACCTGCGGGTGGTGCAGCTGTCGGGCAACGCGACGCTCAGCATCGTCGCCGGCATGCTGCACGAGATCACGGTGCGCCACACCGCGTTCGTGTTCAACGAACGGCGGCCGGTGTCCAAGGCCGACTACGAGAAATTGATCCGGTCCTACCGCAAGCTCATGGTGTTCCTGCGCGCCGGTGACGCCGCCGGGGCCGAGGCGCACTGGCGCAAACACCTCGACGTCACGCGCGAGCTGCTGCTCACCGGTCTGGAAAGCGTGCCGGTGCGCGACGTGATGGGCTAGCTACGGCGCGTCGGCGGCATCGCCGGCGTCGGGAAGGCCATTGCGCCGCCACGTCACGTGCACCGGGACGGTGTCGTCCCACGGCTGCCGGGTGACCATGTCGGCGACCATGATGTAGCCCCGCTCGAACTCCCCGGTCGCCGCGTCGACCAGCCGGTACTCCTGGCGTTGTTTGTGGATCGGTTGCGCATCGAGCAGCAGCACCCGCACCTCCCCCGGCTCGAACCGGCAGCGCTTCTGCAGCGCGGCGATCAGCTGCTCGTTGTGCATGTGGCCGTCGCCGAAGTTCCATCCGATCGCGGTGCTGCAGATGCGTTCTCCGTCGGTGAGCACGTACTCGGCCTCGTCGTGGCCGGCCATCAGCCGGTGGGCGAGGGTGAACATGGCGCGGCCGTGGGTGTTGAAGGACCGGAACGCGTACCCCATGTACTGGTACATCTCCGCGGTCTCCCGGCTGCCGTAGAACTTCTCCATCTGGGCGGCCGGCATGCTGGCGATCGCGACGATGCCCGCGGCGATCTTCGCGTCGGCCGAGGGCTTGACGCACCACAGCGAGGTGTCCCAGTTGCCGGCGTAGTACCGCATCCCGGGCAGGAAGGACACCTTGCGCGGGAACAGGTTTCCGATCACGACCGTCCCGGCCGACACGGCGAACAGCACCAGCGGCCACGGGCTGTGCAGGTCCCCCAATCCGATGCCCGCGTTGCCGACGAACAACGCCAGCACGCTGAACATCATGAACACGTTCCACTCCAGCGGCACGCCCATCGGGATCGCCGAGAGGATCCCGAAGTGGAAGCACAGCATCACGAACGCGGCGACCGCGGTGACCCAGCCGCCGTGGGAGAAGAACAGCGCCAGCGGCACCAGCATCTCGATCGCGGTGGACACGTGCGCGAGCCACCGCGACGCGCGTCCGGGCCGCAGGTCGTCGGGGAAGTGCTCGAAGAACCGGCGCTTGATGGACCGCGGCCGGATGACCGGGTTGTTGCTCATCATCGTGGAGATGACGAACGGGAAGTGCTTGTTGAGCTTGGACGTCGCCGCGCCCATCCAGATCGTGAGGCACACCAGCTTGGCGGCGATGACGATGTCGGCGCCGGCGAACAGGAAGCACACGGCCAGGGCGCCGTAGACCTCGCCGCGCGCGGCCAGGAACAGCACCTTGTCGCGCAGGCCGGCCAGCGCGAGCAGGCCGAGGATCGTCGCGGTCTGCCAGACCGGCAGCACGCCGATCTCCGAGCCCAGTTCGGGAATCGGCCCGGTGCCGTCGGAGAAGAGAGCGACCACCAGCATCACGAGCAACGCACCGTAGAGCGCCACGTCGACCGGTGTCCGAGAATCGCCCGCGGTCAACGGGATGCGGTTCGGCCAGGGGGGCAGCCGAATCGTCTTGGGGCGCAACCAGTACAGGATCGAGCCCATCGGCGGGAAGAACCGGTTGTTCAGCGGGCCGAAGCCGCAGCCCAGGCCGACGATCTCGAACAGCATCGTGTAGAAGACGACCTTCTGGTACACGATCGGTTCGTGGTACCACGCGCCGACGTTCGTGAAGCCGTCTATCCCCCGGGTGGTCAGCACCACCAGCCACGCGAACAGCACGTACAGCAGGATCTTGACGACGTAGAACAGGTGCATGACCACCGGCGTGCCGAAGCCGACCTCGGCCCAGTGCCGGGCCATCGGCACGATCCGCTCCGCGCGAGTTCCCTTGCTCCATTCGGCGTAGTCGACGACCGGTGCGTCCTGCTTGAGAAACCCCATGGCTGACAAGACTAGAACGTGTTCCAGTTTCCCTTCACGCGAACAGACACAAAATCGGGTGGATTCGGTCCGAATCGCCCGAGTTCGCGTCTGCTCGGCGGGGTCAGGTCCCGGTCTTGGCGGGTGGGCGGTAGAAGATCACCAGCTGACCGATACCGCCGGCCAGCCCCAGCACCAGCGAGATCAGCAGCCCCCACCAGCCGTGCAGGTAGTCGTCGAGTCCGGTTCCGGAGAACAGCAGATGGTCGAGGCTGATCTTCCCGGCGCCGATCGTGGCGATGCCGACCGCCGAGGCCGCCAGTACCAGGTTGTACTCCCAGCCCTCCTTGACGATGAAGAACCCGTTCGGCTTGTGCACCGTCCACGCCGCGACGAGCATCAGCGCGACGAAGCCGGCGGCAGGGACCGGGGTGAGCAGTCCGACGGCCAGGCCGAGGCCGGCGGCCATCTCGGTGGTCGCCGCGACGCGGGCGTGGAACATGCCCGGTTTCATGCCCATGCTGTCGAACCAGCCGGCGGTGCCCGCCAGCCCGCCCTTGCCGAAGAACTTGTTGTAGCCGTGCGCGGCCATCGTCAGTCCGAGGACGACCCGCAGGAGGAGCACGCCGACGTCGTAGGCAGTCATGCAACAAAATCTAGAACATCTGTCACGCCGCCGCGCTGCCCGGGCACGTCCTACGCGGGCACCCAGTTGCCGTGGAAGCCGGCGGGCACCCGATGCGGCAGCCTGATCGCCGCGATGTCCTCCAAGGTCTGCGCGTCGAGGATCGCGAGCTCGCTGCGGTCGGCCGCCCGGTCGTAGACGAAGCCCATCAGCACGCCGTCGTCCTCCGCGGCCTCCGGCGAGGACGGGTGGAAGATGAACTCTCCCACTGCTTTTCCGTCGCCGAACGACCGGGCCGTCGAGTTGTCGCCGACCAGGTCGTGTTTGAGCAGCGTCTCGGCTCCGCTGCCGTCGCCGAAGCAGGGCGCGTACCCGTAGCGGTGCCGTTTACCGACGAGCCGTTCGTCGACGCGAGGGAACTCCTGAGGGCGGTCGTCGACGCGCGACTCCCGCACCTTGCCGTCGACGAGGTCCACGGTCCAGCGCTCGAGGGTCGGCGGTCCCTCGTTGGGTCCGAGGTGGTCGGTGTCGAACATCTTCGGGTGCCGGATGACGTCGAGCACCACCGTGTCCCCGGAGTCGTAGGCGTTCATCGGGTGGAAGACGTAGCAGGGTTCGACGTCGAACCATCGGACGTCGGCGCCGGTCCCCTCGCGCGGCATGACGCCGATGCGCGCGGGATAGTCCGGGTTCCACGAGTACGGGAATCGACGATCCGCCGACGCCGGGGTGGGCATCCGGGCGGCGATCGGATCGGGGATGCGCACCCGGCCGATCAGGGCACTCAGCATCAGCCGGGCCGGAAGCCGCAGCGCGCGCGGCACCGTCATCTCGACCGCCTGGGCGACGTCGAAGGTGACCGGAAGGTCGTAGAGGATGACGTGGCGTTCGGTGAGCGAGAAGTCGTGCATCATCGGGCTGCCCGTCACCGCGATGTCGACGGTGCGCCGCGCCCGCCCATCGGCCCCGATCACCGAGTACTGCACGCTGTCGGCACGGTTCATGCTGTACGAGACCGCGTGCAGTTCGCCGGTGTCGGGGTCCCGCTTGGGGTGTGCGGTGTAGCCCCCGGACAGGGTGCCGTCGAAGTCGCACACCCCCACGGTGTCGAGTTCGTCGGTCAGTTCGTAGTTGGCGACCCCGGATTCGATGAGCGCCAGCGTTTTTCCCGCATGCCCGATGACATTGGTGTTCGCCCCGATCTGGGATACCCGGAAGTCGCCCTTCGGCACCGGCTCGCCGAGAGCTCGGGCCGTCGCCGGTCCGCGGACCCAGCGGTTGCGGTACCACTCGGCCTTACCGTCGCGGATCCGGATGCCGTGCACCATCCCGTCGCCGACGAACCAGTGGTAGAGGTTCGGGTCGATCTCCCCGATCGGGTTGGGGCCGTTGCGCAGGTAGCGCCCGTCCAGAAGGTCGGGGAGCGAACCGGTGACCTCCAGGTCGGTGAGCGTGTACTCGTGCGCCAACGGCGCGAAGGCGCCGCTCAGATAGCGATTGTCCATGGCCCACTCCCGGTGATAACAACGTTATAGCGCCTTCTGTATAACACCGTTATGGCACCATGGCAACCATGAGTGCGGTGTCGGACGAGGTGATCGCGGCGGGGGTCCGCCTGCTCGAACGCGATGGCGTCGCGTCGCTGAGCGCGCGCAACGTGGCCGCGGAAGCCGGCACGTCCACCATGGCCGTCTACACCCATTTCGGAGGAATGACGGGCCTGCTCGACGCGATCGCCGTCGAGGTGTTCGAGCGATTCGCCCAGGCGCTCACCGAGGTGCCCCGGACCGAGGACCCGGTCGCCGACTTCCTCGTCATGGGGCTCGCGTATCACCGCTTCGCGCAGGCGAATCCGCAGCGCTATCAGTTGATGTTCGGCACGACGGCGCCGGTGTCGATCGCGCGGTACCGGACGGACCTGACCGTGACGGGCGCCGCGAGCAATCGCGCCGAATGGGCGTCGTCGTTCGGCGCGCTGCGGCTGGCCGTCCGCCGGATGATGGCGGCCGGACGCATCCGCGAGGACGACGAGCTGGCGGTGGCCGGCCGACTGTGGAGCCTCAACCACGGGGCGGTGATGCTGGAGACGGCGGGGTTCTTCGGGCACGAGGGCCACGGCCTCACCCAGATCCTCGGTCCGCTCGTCATCGACACCCTCGTCGGCATGGGCGACGACAGGGAGGCGGCGATGCGCTCTCTGCAGTCGGCACGGGCGGCGGTGGCCGAGGAGGCTCAGCGCAGCTCGTGATCCAGCCGGTCGAGATAGGCCTCGACGTCGCCGACCGCCGATTCGGCCGCGTGCACGCTGATCGCGATGGTGTCGCCGATGCCGTGCACGCCGTGGACCAGCCCCATCATCGGTGACAGCGCGGGGAAGCCGGCGGTGAGAACCACGGGCGCCCCGCCGAACGACAGGTCGGCGGGGCCGCGGTGGACGCTGGAGACGACGGTGTTGCCGCTGACGGCCTCCGATCGCCGATCCGGATCGAACCGGCCGACGCCCCAGCGCAGCACCGGCGCCGGCACCGCCGCGAGCGCCGCCGCCTCGGCCGCCAGCGCCGGATGCGTCGCGCGTCGCCGGCGGGCGCGCAGGTCGGCCGCGATCGCCGACGCGCGCCGGTCGCGCGGCAGATGCGGAACCAAGCCGACCCCGACGTTGCCGTAGTGGTTGTTCGCCTGCCGCACTCCGGGTCTGGCCATCGGCACCTCAGCGCCCAGCAGCGCAGGGTCGTCACCGAGGTCGCGCAGATGACCGGCGAGCGCCGCGGACACCGCGCTGAGCACGGCGACGGTGACCGTCGGGCCGGGCAGCGCATCGCGTCGACGGATCAGCGTGCGCAGCGAGAGCGCGCCGGCGGGACGCGTATTGCTGCGCAGCACAGGTCTCGAATGCGCCTGCGGCGGAACCAGTCCCGCATCGGTGTCGCGGACCAGCCCGCGGTGGGCCCACGCCGCGGCGATCGACCGGCGGACGAAACCGCCACCCAGCGGTGACGGCACCGGCGGCACGGGTGCGGGACGGCCGAGCAGCCACGCCGCCAGCGCCGAGGCTCGAATCCCATCGGCGAGCGCATGCGAGATCTGCAGCACCGCAACACCGCCCGCTCCCGCTCCCGGCACCCCGTCGACGGCGGGGAACACGTGGAGCCGCCACGGGTGCGTCCACGGGTCGAGTTGGTCGGCGACCAGATCCGCGACCGTGCGCAGGCAGCCGGCCCACGTCTGGTCGGCGTGGATGACGAACTGGCCGGGCTCGACGGCACAGCGTTCCCACACCGGGTACTGACGGGCGCCGGCGTCGCGCACCCGCACGGTGAGGTCGGGGCACAGGTACGCCCGTCGTCGGATCTCCTCGAGCGCCGCGCCGGGATCGGGGACTGCGGCGGCGAAGGCGTACAGCAGGAACTGGTCGTTGGGGACCGTCGCCGACATCCACAGCGTCTGTGCATCGACCGGGGCGAGTCGGCGCACCGTCATACGGCCAAGGCTAGGCTGTGCCGCATGTCGCTGCTGCCGCCGGCGTCGCCGACCGGGGCGGTGCTCGTCACCGGCGCGTCTTCGGGCATCGGCGAGCAGATCGCCCGCGAATTCGCCCGCCGCGGCTATCCCGTCCTCCTGGTCGCGCGACGGGCCGACAAGCTCACCGAACTGGCCGCTGCGTTGGGCGCACAGGCCCACGTGCTGGCCGCCGATCTCGCCGATCCGGAGCAGCGGGCCGCACTGCCCGAGCGCGTCGCCGCGCTCGGCCTGACGGTCGACGTCCTGGTCAACAACGCCGGCCTCTCCAATCTCGGCGCGGTGGCGCGGGTGGAGCCGGCCGACGAACTGCGACTGATCGAGGTCGACGTCGCGGCCGTGGTGGATCTGAGCACCCGGCTGGTGCCGGGCATGGTGGCGCGGGGACGCGGGGCCGTGCTCAACGTCGCCTCGGTCGGGGGGTTCGGACCGGTGCCGTTCCAGGCCTCCTACGGCGCGGCCAAGGCGTTCGTACTGTCGTACACCGAGGCGATGCGCGAGGAACTGCGCGGCAGCGGTGTCACTGCGTCGGTGGTCTGTCCGGGGCCGGTGCGCACCGGATTCGGCGCGGCGGCGGGCATTCCCGACGACGAGGCCGAGAAGATGCTGCCGCGCTTCCTGTGGGAGCAGGCCGACACGGTGGCACGCGTCGCCATCGATGGCCTGGCAGGCGGCCGCCCGGTGATCGTGCCCGGCGCGCCGAATCGCGCGGCGGCACTGCTGTACCGCTACGCCCCGCACCGGCTGCTGCTCCCGCTGTTGGGCCGCAGCCACCCGGGCCGGTCGGCGTAACGCGCTACACCGGATCGAACTCGGAGATCAGCCAGCGGTTGCCGACCTTCTCCAGCGTGACGCGCACGCTCGAGTTGGTGTCGGTCGGCGCATCCTGTCCGACGGTGACCGTCTGATTGACGAACACCAGCACGACCGCCTTCTGCGGCGTGGCCGACACCGACGCCGCGGCGGGCACGGTCGCGACCGCGGCGATGCCCTTCTCCTTGGCGCCGGGGATCACCACGTCGTTGGTCAGCGAGGTGTACGAGTCGCGGAACTGGCCGGTGAGCAGATCGCGGGCGGCGCCCAGTTGCTGCTCCACCTTGTCAGGGGTGTAGGACAGCAGCGCGATGGTGCTCTCCCGCGCCGCCTGCACCGACGACGCCGCGGCGACCTGCCCGTCGCGCACGGTGTTGTCCCGCCACTTCAGGTAGCCGGCGCCCAGCGCGAGGCCCAGCGCGAGGGCCGGCAGCACCGCGAACGCGACGACCCGGGTCCAGCCGCCACGGCGGGCGGGCGCGCTCCCGGTCTCCTCGGTGGTCTCCGTCGCTTCGGCGTCCGCTGTCGGATCGGCGGCCTCGGACTCCTCGATGGGCTCGGCTTCGGCCGCCTCGGTCGTCTCGTCGGTCACGTCGGTGCTCACGTCCGGGGTCATCTCTCTGGGCTCACCGACCTCGGTCTTGTCATTGCTCACGGCACGAACTCCACGTTGGACACCTTGGCCTCGCTCCCGATCTTCTCCACCGAGATGCGCATCCGCCAGGCTCGCGGTTGCTGTTCGGGGGCACCGGCATTGGTCGTCTTCACCGTCACCGCAACCAGCACCTGCGCCTCGTCATCGCTGGAGGCCTCCAGTCCGGCCTCGGCGATGGTGCCCTCGGACTTCGACTTCGCCTGCTTGACGACCTCGGCGAACGGCTGGGCGCGCTTCTGAAAGTCGTCGTAGAACGTGCCCGTCGCCGAATCGAGGATGCGCTGCACATCGGCGTCGGCATGCTCCCAGTCGATCGTGGTCAGATTCAACGCTCCCTGCCGGCCCACCTGGAGGAAGAGCTCGCGCTCGGATTCGGCGCGCTGCGACTCCCAGGTCCGGTATCCCAGCCAGCCGGTCAACCCCGCCAGCGCCAGCACGGCCACCAAACCCGCCACGAGCGCGATCTTGACGTGCGACCACGGCGCGCGCGGCGGGGCCGCCGCGACGGCCTCGTCCTCGTCGTCGTCCTCGTCCTCGGTCTCGTCGGTCTCGAGGGTCTCGTCGGCTTCTGCGGTCTCGAGGGTGTCGTCGGTGTCGGTCGGCTCGACGGTGGTGTCCGCCTGCGGGGTCGTCTCCGTCAGTTCCCCTTCGGGGGCAGCAGCATCGTCTGCCATGTCTTCTCCTCCGCGGCACCGTTGGCCAGATTGGACTGTGTGTAGACACGTCCGTCCGGTCCAACGTACGTGCCGCTCGCCGGATCGTATTCGGCGGCCGCGATGGGCGGCGGCGCGGGTCCCGGCGGCGGAGACGCCCCTGTGGCGGGGATGTTCGGCGGGATGTCCGGAACGGCCTGACCGGACGCGGTCGCGTTCGGGTCGCCCTTCCAGTTGTAGCCGTCGTTGAGCGGCACGTAGGTCTCGTTGCTCTCGCACTCCTGCCACGTCGGGGCGCGCTTGCCGGGCACCTCGACACAGGGCAGGTTGCGGGCACCGCGCACGTTGAACGGCGCGTCCTGGGGCACGCGGCAGTACACGTCGCCCGGCGGCCGGTCGGGATAGTCCTCGAAGGTCGGCACCCGGCGCTGCTGGGCCGGCAGGAAGCCGGTGGTGCACGGCGGCGGCAACGCCTGCGGCGGCAGCGGGATCGGCGCCGGGAACGCGGGGATCGCCAGGTTGAGATTGAAGTTCAGGGCGTCGCCCATGTAGTCCTGCTTGGTGTTGCGCTTGTGCACACCGACGGCCTGGGTGACCGCGGTGCCCTGCGGCAACAGCACCAGCAACTGCTCGAGGCTAGGTTGGTAGGTGACCAGCACCTCGCCGACGCTGACCAGGTTGGCCAGCACGATCGGCAGGGTGGGCTGCAGCCGGTCGAACAGCGCGCGCACCTCCTCGGCGGTGCCCGGACCCCTGTCGAGGATGCCGTTCAGCGCCGGATCCTGGCGCTGCAGCTGGCGGGTCACGTTGGCGAGGTTCGCCGCCCACGCCTGGATCGAGTCCGAGGTGTCGATCTGGCTGTCCAGCACCGGCTTCGACTGGTCCACCAGGGTGATCAGGGAGTCGAGGTTCTTGCGGGCGTCGATGGCCAGGGCGGAGCTCCCGCTGACCAGGCGGCGCAGGTCGGGACCGAGCCCGCCGACCGCGGTGTAGGCCTCGTCGACCACCGTCTGGAGGTTCTCCTGCGGGATCGCCTCCAGCCCGCGATTGGTGTCGTCCAGCACGGTGTTGATGTCGGTCGGCACCGTCGTGCGGTCCTCGGGGATCACGTCGCCGTTGCGCAGCATCGGGCCGTCGGCGCTGCGGGGCAGCAGCTGGACGAACTGCTCGCCCACCGCGGAGACGCTGTGCACCTCGGCCTCGACGTCGGCGGGGATCTTGACGTCGGAGTTCAACGCCAACACCGCCGACACCCCGCTGCCGGTCAGCGACACACTCTTGACCTCGCCGACCTCGACGCCGCGATAGGTGACGTTGCCCCGCGGGTACAGCCCGCCGCTCTGGGCCAGCTTCATCGTCACCTGGTACTGCCCGACGCCGAAGTAGGCCGGCAGCCGCATGTAGGCGAACACCATGATCCCCAGCGCGACCGTCGCGATGAGCGCGAAGATCGCCATCTGGATGACGATTCGACGGGTTATCCGCATGTCACTTCCCCTGATCGAATCGGTACGGGGCGACCAGGGGGTTGCCCGCCGTGCCGGGCCCGCCGGCGTTGCACGGGCTGGGGAACTGCCCGATGGTCCGGCCCCACTGCAGTTCCAGCCACGTCAGGTCGCATTCCCACCGCGATCCGGTGAAGATGCCCTGATCGATGCGGCTCAGCGTCAGGTCGAGCACCAGCGTGAGGTTGGCGTAGTCGCCGCGCATCCAGTTGGTCAGCGTCTCCTTCGGGAAGGGGAACGTGGGCAGGAAGCTGAGCGCGCGGGTGAGCGCGGGGCCGGCGTTGGCCAGTTGCTCCACCGTCGGGCCGAGGGCCTTGAGCTCGGCGACGAGGGCTTCCTTGGTCTGGTTGACCGAGTCGGCGGCCAGCGCGCTGAACCGGCCCAGCTGCGTCAGCGCCTCGGCCAGGTTCTTGCGCTGGTCCTTGAGCACCGCGAGCGCGTCCGGAATGGTCTTGAGCGCCTTGTCCACCACGGGCTTCTGCTCGGCGATCTGACCGACCAGGTTGTTCAGGCTGTCCGTCGCGTCGATGATGTCCTGCTTCTGGTCATCGAGGTAGCCGATCGCCAGGTCGAGCTGCTCGATCAGGCTGCGCAGGTCGCCTTCCCGCCCCGCGAACGCGACGCTCAACGCCTCGGTGATGTCCTGGATGTCGCCGATGCCGCCGCCGTTGAGCAGCATGGCCACCGCCGACAGTGCCTGCTCGGTGGTGGGGAACGTGCCCGACGACGACAGCGGGATCAGCGAGCCCTGATGCAACCGGCCCTCGGGCGCCTTGCCGGCGGGCGGCGCGAGCTCGATGTGCTGAGATCCCAGCAGGCTGGTCTGCCCCAGCGTCGCGGTCGCGTTCGCGGGCAGCTGGACGTTGCCGTTGAGCTCCATCGTCACCAGCGCATGCCAGCCCTGCCGCTCGATCTTGCGGACATGGCCGACGTTGACGTCGCCGACCCGCACCCGCGAGTTCGGCTCGATCGCGTTGACGTCGGGCATCTGCGCCTCGATGGTGAACGCGCCCGGACCGGTGCCCTCGACGCCGGGCAGCGGGATGGAGTTCAGCCCTCGCCAGCTCGAGCAGCCGGACAGCAACCCGACCGACACGACTGCGACGGTGACGCCGCGCAGCACGGGCCTCACGGTGTCGCTCCCGGGGGCACCATCATGCCCTGCAGGCCGTCGGCCGGGTTGGGTGTGGTGGGCACCGCCTCGGCGGGCAGCAGCGGACCCATCGACGGCGGCAGCGGTGCGGCCTCGGCCGGCCCCGGGCCGGGCCCCGGCCCCGGCACCGACGCCGGGGGGGCCGGCGCCGAAGCCCCTTGCGGCGGAACGTAATCCGGCCGCAGCCAGTCCTCGCTGTAGGTCAGCTCATTGGGCCGGGTGCTGGCGCCGACGAAGACGTTCTGTGCCACCGGCAGGAAGTTGTACTGGCGGTTCTTGATGATTGGCGCCAGGTACTGGACGCACAGCTTGGCCGACTCCTCGGCGCCCAGGCGCGATGCCGCCTGAATGGCGCCGCACAGGAACGAGATCGGATCGGAGAAGTTGTTGATCATCGGGACGCTGCTGACCGCGCCCTGGGCGGGCTGCCAGATGTTCACGTAGTTCTGCAGCGTGTTCGGCCCGACGTGCAGGAACTGCTTGAGGTCGCCGAGGCTGTCGTTGAGCGCCTGCGTCACCCCGGCCAGCTTGTCCGACGTGGTACCCAGCGACTCGCGGTTGTCGGCCACGAACGTCTGCACCTCGCCGACCACGTTGCTCAGATCCCGCACGGCGTTGGCCACCTCGTCGGGATCGTCCGCCAGCAGGTTCGTCACGCCGGCGAGATTCTGGTTGAGCTGGCGCATCACGTCGGTGCTGTCCTGCAGCGCCGACACCAGGATGGCCAGGTTCTTGACGGTGGAGAATACGTCGGTGCTGTGATCGCCGAGCGCCGAAATCGCTTGGGAGAGTTTGACCACGGCGTCGCGGATGTTGGCGCCCTGGCCCCGCAGGTTGTCGGCGGTGGTGTTGATCGCCGAGCCCAGCGGGCTCACGCCCCCCGGCTCGGTGGGCTGCAGGCTGTCGGCGAGCTTGGCCAGCTGCTCGCGGACCTGGTCCCATTCGACCGGGACCGCGGTGCGTTCCCGGGGAATCACCGCGTCGTTGCGCAGGACGGGTCCGTCGGTGTAGGGGGGCGTGAGCTGGATGCTGCGGGCCGTCACCAGGGTCGGTGACAGGATCGCGGCCTTGACGTCGGCCGGCACCTTGTACTTGCTGTCGTACCAGAAGGAGACCTTGACCGATTCCGGCTGCGGCTCGATCGATTCGATCCTGCCGACAGGCACCCCGACGATGCTGACGTAGTCGCCGGCGTAGATGCCGTTGGTGTTCTCGAAATAGGCGACCGCGTGGGTGCGGTCGACCTTGTCGGTGTTGCGCAGAAGCACCACCACACCGCCGGCCAGGATCACCACGAGCGCGGCGATGAGGAAGTTCCGCGGGATGCGCGTCATTGCCCTCCTCCCTCCGTGGGTGCGGCGGGCGTGGCCTCACCGGGCGCCGGCACCACCTGCGGCAGCGGGGTCGGTCCGGGGACCGACTGCAGGTTCGGCGGAGCCTCCGCGGGCGGTCCGGGCGGTGGGCCGCCCGGCGGCGGCGCCGGAGGCGGCTCGCGGTACGGGTAGCAGCCGGTGGGCCCCGGCAGCGGCAGCCCGGGCGGGCCGCAGCCCTGGTCGCCGGGATTGCCGGTGATGGCGTCCGGGATGGTCAGCCGCGGTTCGCCGCCCTGCCCGGTGCGCGGGAACGGCACCGGCAGCGCCGGGGTGCCGGGCTGCCCGACCTGCGGGTCGGTGCGCTCCGACGGCAGCAGCACGTTCGGGTCGAGGCCGAGGTCGGAGAACGCGGCGTCGACGAACGGCTGCACGAACTGGCCGGGCAGCAGATTGGCCACATAGGTCTTGAAGAACGGGCCCGACGACACCGACTCACCCAGCGACATCGAGTACTGCTGCAGCAGGTGCAGCGACTTCTGCAGCCGCTCCTTGCGGTTGTCGATCATCGTCAGCACGCCGTTGAGCTTGTCCAGCGCCGGCTTGAGGGTGGCGCGGTTGTCGTTGATGAACCCGAGCAGCTGGTCGCTGAGCGCCGAGATGTTGCCCGAGATCTGATCGAGCGCCGCACTCTGATTGCGCAGTTCGGCCAGCAGCGCATTGCTGTTGTTGACCAGGCCGACGATCTGGTTGCTGCGCTCGGCGAGCACCGTTGTCGCCTTGTTCGCGTTGCCGAGCAGACCGCGCAACTGCGCGTCGCGTTCGTCGAGGGTCTGGGAGAACCGCGCGACGCCGTCGATCGCCACGCGCAGCTGCGGCGGGGTGTCGGCGAACGTCGCGGACAGCACCCTCAGCGACTCCGACAACTGGTCGGTGTTCAGGCCGCTGATGGTCGACGCCAGATCACCCAGCGCGTCGGGCAGCTGGTACGGAGACGTCGTGCGCTCCAGTGGTATCACGCTGTTCAGCTGGCCGTCGCCGCGCGAGGTGACCTCGAGCAGCTTGTTGCCGAGCAGCCCCTTGGTCTTGATCGCTGCCTCGGTACGGTCGCCGAGCCGGATGTCCTTGGAGACGGTGAAGGTGATGCGCGCGCGCGACTGGTCGAGGTCGATGGACTTGACGGTGCCCACCTTGAAGCCCGACACCAGCACGTCCTGGCCGGTGGTCAGGCCGCCGGCGTCGGCGAACAACGCCGAGTACTCGCGCCCTTGGAAGAACGGCAGCCGGCCGTAGTTCAGCGCGCCCAGCACCACGCCGACGGTCACCAGCAGCCCGATCGCGCCGATGACCAGTTGATTGCGTTCACTGAAGGATCTCACCTCGGCGCGCACCTCCCCGTCGACTGGCCGGCCACCTTGACGTACACGGGTTGGCCGCCTTTGCCGTTGAGTTTGAGCACGATGTCGCACAGGTAGAAGCTGAAGAAGTCGCCGTAGATGCCCTGGCGGGCCAGCGCCTGGTACGCGTCGGGCAGCGTGTTCAGCAGGTTGTCGAAGTAATCCGCGTCGGCCACCACGATGGCCGACGCGCGGTCGGTCTCCTTCACGGTCTTGGTGAACGGCTCACGCGACTGCGCCAGGAGGTCGGCGATGCTCGACGCCGCGGCGTTCGTGTAGGCCAGCCCGCTGCTGATGTCCTGCCTGCGGCTCTCGAGGGTCTCCACCAGTCCGGACAGACCGTCGACGGCCTTGGCGAACTGATCGCTCTGGTCCCCCAGCGATCCCAGCACCACGTTGAGGTTGGTGACCACCTGCCCGATCAGCTGATCGCGGTCGGCCAGCGTGCTGGTCAGCGCCGCGGTCTGGGCCAGGAACGAGTTGATCGTGCCGCCTTGGCCCTGCAGCGCCGAGATGAGCTGTCCCGACAACGCATTCACCTGGTCGGGGTCCAACGCGCGGAACAGCGGCCGGAAACCACCGATCAGCGCGTCGAGGTCCAGCGCGGGCGCGGTGCGCGCCATGGGAATGGTGTCGCCCGGCTTCAGCGTCGTGGTGCTGCCTGCACCCTCCTCGAGGGCGAGGAACCGGCCGCCGATGAGATCGTCGTAGCGGATCACCGCCCTGCTGCCCTCGGTGAGCACCACGGTGTCGTCGGCACTGAATTCGACGAGCGCCGTGGTGTCCGGTTCGATCGCGACCTTTTCGACGCGCCCCACCTCGACCCCGGCGATCCGGACGAAGTCGCCGTTCTCGAGACCGCTCACGTTGGTGAACTCGGCGCGGTAGGTGTGCGTCTTCTCCCCGAATCGCATCTGCCCGAAGACCGCGAACAACCCGAACACCCCGAGCAGGCACACGGCCAGGAACACGGCGAGACGCCACGCGTCATGCCGGATCGAGGTCGTCAGGCCTGGCATCGAGGGACACCTCTCTGTGCTGAGTCGATGGTGGTCATGGGGACGGGGCAGCTTCGCGTGGGAGCGGAACCGGCGGTAGCGGGGTCGGCTGCATCTGCGCCGGGTTGGCGACGATGAACGGTTCGGAGCCGGGTGTGGCCCCTCCTTCTCTCGGCGCACCCGGCGGCGGGGCCGGGGGCAGCCCCGGCCACAGCGGGCTGCCGTCGGGGGCGTAGAGGTCCGCCCCGTACGGCGGCGCGCCCGGATACGGGATCGGCCCGATGGCGGGTCCACCGAACAGGTTGCGGATGCTGGGCGGTTCGGGCACTGCCCGGGTGGTCGGCAGATAGTTCGCCCAGGCCGGGAACCCGATGCCGGGGTTGGGCCGCCAGTCGATGCCGGTGCCGAACCCGGTGTTGGTCACCAGGTTTCGCACCGGCCAGTTCTTGGCCACGTCGGGCAGCGAGCCACACGACGGCTTGCCGCCCGGCCCACCCTTCGCGCCGATGATCGGCAGATTGTCCGGGTAGTGGTACGGGTCGTCGCCCAGCGACAGCCCGACGTCGAGCACCAGGGTGCGGCCGTTGCCGCCCGGGCCCTCGTATCCGCCCGTGTCGAGCAGCGTCTTGGCGCCCGTCAGCAGACACGTGTACTCGGGGCTGTACTTGTAGAGCAGGTCGGTGGTGGGCCGCAGCACGTTGATGCCCTTGATCAGGTTGGCCTGATTCGGCGCCAGCAGGCTGATCCCGCTGTTGGACAGGCCGATCGTCGACATCAGCAGCGTGTCCAGCTGCGAGGCCCGGTTGGTGATCGTCGTGCTGGTGGTGCTCAGCGCGTCGAGCGTGGTGAGAATGTCCCCCGCTGCCGCGCTGTAGGTGTCGTTGAAGCGCTTCAGCGTGCGCCAGTCCTCGGCGATCGTGTCGCTGCGCGGATTGAGTTGCAGCAGAACCTGATTCGCGGCGGTGGTGGCCTCACCGATCTGCGGGCCGAGGCCACGGACCCCGTCGGCCAGTGCGGACAACGTGCTGTTGAGCTTCGCCACGTCGACGCGGTCGATGAGCGCGACCACGTTCTGGAACACCGTATTCGCCTCGACGGTGACGTTACGCGACCGGATGGTCTGGCCGGCCTGCAACTGCCCCTTCGGATCCGGGGGATAGATCAGGTCGACATACTTGGCGCCGAACACCGTGGTCGCGCGGATCTGAGCCTCGACGTTGCCCGGGATGTGGCCGATCTTGTCCTTGTCGATCTCGAGCTTCAGCGCCACCGGCTCGCTGCCGCCTTCGATCGCGGACACCCGGCCGACCTGCACGCCGCGCAGCTTCACCTTCGAGTTGGTCTCCATCACCAGACCGGCGCGGTCGGAGGTCAGCGTGACCGTCTCATGGGACTTGAAGGTGCCGAAGAACAGCGAGACCGTCAGCCACAGCGCCACCGCGATGATGACCAGCAGGATCAGCGTGTACCACGCCGGATGCAGCCCCTCGTCGTGATCGTCCATGTCAGCCCGCCAGATTGAAGTTGCCGGACTGGCCGTAGACGGCCAGCGAGAGCAGCACCAACACGGACGCCGAGACGATCAGGGACGTGCGCACCGCCCGACCGACGGCCTCGCCCACGCCTGCCGGTCCGCCGCGCGCGGTGTAGCCGTAGTAGGTGTGCACGAGCATGATGATCACCGACAGCACGATGCACTGCCCGAACGACCACATCAGATCGGTGGGGTTCAGGAACGTCTTGAAGTAGTGGTCGTAGACGCCGGTCGACTGCCCGTAGATCACGGTCGTGCCGAAGCGCGCCGCCCAGAACGCCATCAGCACACCGACGCAGTACAGCGGGATCACGACCAGAAAGCCCGCGATCACCCTGCTGGAGGCGAGGAACGCGATGCTGCGGACGCCCATCACTTCGAGAGCGTCGATCTCCTCGTTGATTTTCATCGCGCCCAGCTGGGCGGTGGCGCCGGCGCCGATGGTCGCCGACAGTGCGATCGCGGTGGTGGCGGGCGCGATGAGACGCACGTTGAAGTAGGCGGAGACGAAGCCCGTCAGGGCCTCGACACCGATGGTGGAGAAGTCGCTGTAGCCCTGCACCGCCACCAGCGCGCCGGTAGTGACCGTCAGGAAGCCGACGATCGCCACCGTGCCACCGATGACGATGAGCGCCCCTGCGCCCAGACCCATCTGGGCGATGATCCGAATCAGCTCGACGCTGTAGTGGGTGAAGACGTAGCCCACCGAGCGCAGGGTGCGGCCGTAGAACTTGGTCTGCGTACCGATGTCGTTCCACGGTCCGGCCACGCTCTGGAACCGGGCCTTGAGCCACGGGAACTGGGAATGAGGCCGCGAGACGGTCATTGCGTGATCTTGATCGCTACGGCCGTCGCGACGATGTTGATCGCGAAAAGCGCCATGAAGGTGAACACGACGGTCTCGTTGACGGCGTTGCCGACCCCGGCCGGGCCGCCGCGCACGGAAATGCCCTTATAGCAGGCGATCAGACCGGCGGAGAGTCCGAACAGCGCGGCCTTGGCCAACGCGATGATGACGTCGGTGGTGCCGATGAGCAGGGTCAGCCCCGCCGCGAACGCTCCCGGTGAGACATGCTGGATGTAGACGACGAAGAAGTAGGCGCCCGTCAGGCCGACGAGGATCACCGTCGCCGACAGCGCGAGGGACACCACCATGGCGGCCAGCACGCGGGGAACCACAAGGGCCTGAATGGGATTGATGCCCATCACCCGCAGCGCGTCGAGTTCTTCACGGATGGTGCGGGCGCCCAGGTCGGCGCACATCGCGGTGGCACCCGCGCCGGCGACCACCAGCACCGTCACGATCGGCCCGATCTGGCGCACCGTGCCGAGCGCAGCCCCGGTTCCGGAGAAGTCCGAGGCGCCGATCTCGGTCAGCAGGATCGTCGTGATGAACGTGAGCAGCACGGTGTACGGGATGGTCAGCAGCAGGGTGGGCAGGATCGACACCCGCGCGACAAACCATGACTGAGCGATGAACTCGCGCCAGGCGAAGGGCGGCTGGAACAACGCCACGAACGTGTCGAGGGCCATCGAGAAGAAGCCACCGAAGGCGCGTACGGGTTTGGCGATGACGTCGGAAGCGACCATTCAGCCGGTCCTTCCTCGCACGCAGTTCACCACGACAGCCCTCCGACCATCAACCCCCTGTTGTGTGTGGGGTGACGGTACATCTGCGAGGACGCTGGGAGACCGTATATCACCAAAATGTGGCGCGGCAACACGAGTCGGCGACCGGGGGGCAACCCCCGGTGACGTCACATGTTCGCCACCGCCTCCTCGAGTTCGGCGATGACGATCCGGCGCATCCCGAGCATGGCCTTCGTCGCCGCCTGCGCCCGCGCCGGGTCGGGGTCGGCGATCAACTCCTGGAGGCGGTCCGGGATCACCTGCCAGCTCAGCCCGTAACGGTCCTTCAGCCAGCCGCACTGGGATTCCTGCCCGCCCTCGACGAGCCGGTCCCAGTAGTGGTCGACCTCGTCCTGGTCGGTGCAGTGCACCGTGAACGACACGGCCTCGGTGAACGGCGGGCCGCCGCTGATCCCGATGAAGCGTTGTCCGTCGAGGGTGAACTCCGCCGAGACCACCTCCCCCGGCGTGCCCGGACCGGCCTCGGTGAAGCGGTGCATCCGTCCGACCGACGAGTTCGGGAACACCGAGGTGTAGAACGCGATCGCGTCCTCGAGGCCGTCGTCGAACCACAGCGACGGGGTGATGGCGGGCATGGTGGTCTCCTCGTGGTCGGTTGGTCTCGCCATGCCGACCGCCGCGCGGGCAGGAACTCATCGCTGGGACTCACTCACGGGCGACCGCTCCCACCGCGCGCAGCGCGAAGTCGAGCAGCCGGCTCTGGGCCTGCTTGACCGCCTGCAGATCGTCGGGCGTCACGCTGGTCATGATGCGGCTCACCAGCGCGCTGATCGCCACGGCGTCGTGGTCAGGATCGGCCAGCGGGAAGGAGCCGTCGGCCCGGCCGCGCCGCAGGATCTCGGTCAGCGAGCGTTCCCGCCCTCTGTGCGACTGCTCGCGCAGCTCCCGGTATCCCGCCGCGGCGCGCACCTCCTCGGAGTCGATGACGGACATCTGCATGCGCTGACGGGGATCCACCATCAGGTCGAACACCTCACCGATCCACGCGGCGAGCTGATCGACGGGACTGCCCACCGCGGCGGCCGCGACCCGGTCCACCCGGGCGGCGATGTCGTCGGCGCCCTGGCGGAGCAGGGCCAGGAACAGGTCGTCCTTCGACCGGAAGTGGCGGTAGAAGGCCCGGCTGGACACACCGGCCCTGCCCAAGATGACCGACATCCGGATCGGCCCATGGTGCGGCTCGGACAGGCACCGGTAGGCAGCCTCGATGATGCGGCGACGATCGTCGTCGTGCCCGGCATCAATTTGCACAACCGAAAATATAGGGACATGATCGGCCCCCGGGACCCGAGATCGGCGCAACTCGTGTGCTCGCCTACCCTCACTCCCGGGGGCAGCGAGAGGACGCCTGTGAGCATGACCAGCAGCGATTCGGTGGTCGCGACGTTCCGCGGCGCCGACGGACTCAGCCTGACCGCCGACGAATGGAACCGTCCGTCGACGACCGACGGCTTCGACGCGTCACGTCCCTCGGTGCTGATGCTGCATGGCGGCGGGCAGAACCGGTTCTCCTGGAAGAAGACGGGGCAGGTGCTCGCCGCCCGCGGCCTGCACGTGGTCGCCCTCGACAGCCGCGGTCACGGGGACAGCGACCGCTCTCCCGACGCCCGGTACACCGTGGAGGCACTGTGCGCCGACACCCGGCGCGTCCTCGAGCAGATCGGCCGCCCGACCGTGCTGATCGGCGCCAGCATGGGCGGGCTCACCGGCATCCTCGCCGCTCGCGAGGCGGGGCCCGAGTCCGTCACCCGGCTGGTTCTCGTCGACGTCGTCCCGCGGTACGAGAAGGACGGCAGCGCACGCATCCGCGATTTCATGTTCAGCCACGTGCACGGGTTCGGATCGCTGGAGGAGGCCGCCGACGCGGTGGCCGCCTACCTGCCGCACCGGCAGCGGCCGAGCAACCCCGAGGGACTGAAGAAGAACCTGCGGCACCGCAACGGCCGCTGGTACTGGCACTGGGATCCGGCGTTCCTCACCGCCCCCGACGACGACCCCTTCGTGCGGGTCGAACTGCTCGAGCAGGCGGCGGTCGACCTGACGATCCCCATTCTGTTGATTCGAGGGAAACTGTCCGACGTGGTGAGCGAGAAGGCCGTGGCCGAATTCCTGGAAAAGGTGCCGGGCGCAGAGTTCGTCGAACTGTCCGGGGCGGGACACACCGCCGCCGGTGACGACAACGACGCGTTCTCCGACGCCGTCGTCTCGTTCGTGCTGCGGCCGTGAGCGCGCACCGCACCGCGGGCTTCAACTTCCTGCAGCAGCAGGAACTCCCCGCGCCCCAGGTCACCGAAGCGCAGGCCGAAGACCTCGTGGCGACCCACTACGGGCTGTCCGCGCGGGTGACGTCACTGGGCAGCCAGCAGGACAAGAACTTCGTCGTCGGCGCAGGCACCGACGACGTGGCCGGCGTACTCAAGATCGCCAACCCCGCGTTCACGGCCACCGAGCTGGCCGCACAGGACGCGGCCGCCGCACTCATCGCCGACGCCGAACCGACACTGCGCGTGGCGGTTCCGCTGCCCAACAGCCGGGGCGAACTGTGCACACCCGTCGACGGGCTGGTCGACGGAACCGCTTACGTGCGGCTGCTGCGCTACCTGCCCGGGGGTACCCTCGCCGGCACCGGGTACCTGACGCCGTCGGTGGTCGCGGGCCTGGGTGACGTATCGGGGCGGGTGAGCCGAGCCCTGGCGGACTTCAGCCACCCGGGCCTGGACCGGATCCTGCAGTGGGACCTGCGGTTCGGCAAGGACGTGGTGGACGGCCTGGCCAGGTACGTCGATGACACCGCGCTGCGGGCGCGGCTGGAAGCGGCGACGGACACCGCGTGGTCGCACATCGCGCCGCTCGATCCCGCGCTGCCCCGCCAGGCCGCCCACATCGATCTGACCGACGCCAACATCGTGGCCTCCTGGGTCGACGGCGTGCCCCACCCGGACGGGATCATCGACTTCGGCGATCTGTCGCACACCTGGGCGGTGTCCGAACTGGCGATCACCGCGTCGTCGGTGTTGGGCCACGCGGGGTCCACTGCGGCGTCGATCCTGCCTGCCGTGCGTGCCTTCCACGCGGTGCGGCCGCTCTCGGAGGCCGAGTGCGACGCGCTGTGGCCGATGATCGTGGTGCGTGCCGCCGTGCTGATCGTCAGCGGAGCGCAGCAGGCCGTGCTCGATCCCGACAACGACTACCTGACCGAGCAGTCCGACGCGGAGTCCCGGATCTTCGAGATCGCGACGTCGGTCCCGATGGCCGTGATGGCCGCGGTGATCAAGGCCGATCTGGGTTTCCCGCGGACCGCGACGCCGGTGCCGGCGGCGGTGCCGATGATCGCCGCGCAACCGGGACAGGTCGTCACCCTCGACCTGTCGACGACCTCGGACGTGTACGACGACGCGTTCGACACCGCCGGGGTGCTCGCCGCCGACGTGGAGGACACCGCGGCGCACACCGCGTTGCGCGACGGCGCGGCACTGGCGGTCACCCGCTTCGGGGAGGCGCGGCTGAGCCGTGCCCCGCGCCTGAGTCAGGACAGCCCCGACGTCGTCGCCACCGGAATCAGCGTCTGGACCGGAGGTGAGACCACCCTCGCCGCGCCGTGGGACGGCGACGTCGAGACGACGTCGGACCGGATCACGCTGCGCGGCAACGAGTTCGAAGTGACAGTCACGGGCGCGCACGGCTCGGCCTCGGGCACTGTGACCGCCGGTCGACCGATCGGATCCGCCGACGGCCGGATCGAGGTGCGCGTGCAGCCGCTCGGGGCGCCCGATGCGCCGGCGTTCGTGAGCACCGATCTGGCGCCCGGCTGGCTCGCCCAGACGTGCGACCCGCGCCCGCTCCTCGGCCTGGACCCGCTGCAGGCGGGCACCGACACCGGCGACCTGCTGGCCCGGCGGGACGCGAGTTTCGCGCCCGTGCAGGAGTTCTACTACCGCGAACCCCCGCAGATCGAGCGCGGCCGCAGGCACTACCTGATGTCCACGGCTGGGCGCAGTTACCTCGACATGGTCAACAACGTCACCGTGCTGGGCCATGCGCACCCGCGGATCGCCGCGGCGGCGGCCCGTCAGCTGCGCAAGCTGAACACCAACTCCCGGTTCAACTACGCGGCAGTGGTCGAGTTCAGCGAGCGACTGGCCGGCCTGCTCCCCGATCCGCTGGACACCGTGTTCCTGGTCAATTCGGGTTCGGAGGCCAGTGATCTGGCGATCCGGCTGGCCACGGCGGCGACGGGACGCCGCGACGTCGTCGCGGTCCGCGAGGCCTACCACGGCTGGACCTACGGCACCGACGCCGTGTCGACGTCGACCGCCGACAATCCGAATGCGCTTGCCACCCGGCCGGATTGGGTGCACACCGTGGAGTCGCCCAACAGCTTCCGGGGCAAGTACCGCGGCGCGGAGGCGACCCGGTACGCCGGGGAGGCGGTCGCCCAGATCGAGGCGCTGATCGCCGAGGGCCGGCCGCCGGCCGGGTTCATCTGCGAGAGCGTCTACGGCAACGCCGGCGGGATGGCACTGCCCGACGGGTATCTGCAGCAGGTGTACGCCGCGGTGCGCGCGGGCGGCGGCCTGGCGATCTCCGACGAGGTCCAGGTCGGTTACGGCCGTCTCGGCGAATGGTTCTGGGGATTCCAGCAGCAGGACGCGGTGCCCGACATCGTGTCGGTCGCCAAGTCGGTCGGCAACGGCTATCCGCTCGGGGCGGTGATCACCAGCCGCGCCGTGGCCGAAGGGTTCGCCAGCCAGGGATACTTCTTCTCCTCCACCGGCGGCAGCCCGCTGTCGTGCGCGATCGGCATGACCGTGCTCGACGTGCTGGCCGACGAGGGTCTGCAGGACAACGCCCGCCGCGTCGGCGCGCACCTGAAGGCCCGGCTGGAGGGGCTGCGCGACCGGCACCCGCTGATCGGCACCGTGCACGGTGTCGGGCTCTACCTGGGTGTCGAAATGATCCGGGACGCAACGACGTTGGAGCCCGCGACCGCGGAGACGGCGGCGATCTGCGAGCGCATGCTCGATCTCGGGGTGATCATCCAGCCCACCGGCGATCACCAGAACATCCTCAAGACCAAGCCGCCGCTGTGCATCGACGTCGAGGGGGCCGACTTCTACGTCGACGCGCTCGACCGCGTGCTCACCGAGGGCTGGTGATTCCGCGCAGCTCTGACTGCACGTAGGTGCGGGCGATCTGCGTGGCCTCGGCAGCGGGTACCGCCCGCACCACCTTCTGCGACCCGAGCCCGTCGATCAGGGTGAGCACGCGACGGGCCACGGCATCGACGCGACCGTCGACCGTGAACTCGCCCGCCTCGACGCCGGCGGCGACGATGTCGGCGATGCGGGCCACCCACTGCGCAGTGAGCTCGTCGGCCTCGGCCGCCAGCACGGGATTGCGCCGGGCCAGGGTCCAGGTCTCCAGCCACAGGGCGCTGCCGTCGTCACCGTCGTCGGCGAGCATGTAGTCGATCAGCGCCAGGATCTTCGCCGACGCCGTGGGCTGGGCCTCCACGCGGGCGTTCGCCGCGTCGAGGTCCTGCTGCGCGGCGGCGCGGAACGCGGCCGCCGTCAGCTGCTCGGCCGCGGCGAAGTAGTGGCTGACCAGCCCGGGCGTCACCCCGAGGTCGGCGGCGACGCGGCGCAGGGTGACCGCCGACAGGCCTTCGGTGCGCGCGATCTGGACCGCCCTGCCGAGCAGTTCCCCCCGCCGTTCGGCGGGCAATTTGCGCTTCGCGTCGCGAACGGCGCCGGTCATCGACCATCTCCTCTTGACGGATCGCAGTGCTTGTTGAACACTACATCAACACTATTGATGCACCTCTCAACAAAGCGGAGCCGCCATGACCGCCACCCAGCCCGTCCCCGCTGCCACCGGCCGCGCAGACGACCGCGTCGGCGCCGTGGAGGCGGCCGGCGTCGAGTACCTCCCCGAGGAGGCACGCGACTCGCGGCCCCGCAACGTGGGCGCGGTGTTCCTCGGCGCGAACCTGACCTGGACGAATGTCGTGTTCGGCGCGTTCGCGATCGTGTTCGGCCTGTCGTTCTGGCAGACCGTCGCCTCGATGGTCGTGGGCACCGCACTCGGCACGCTCGCCGTCGTTCCGACCGCCGTCATCAGTCCGCGCACCGGCACCAACATGACGGTGTCCTCCGGTGCGTTCTTCGGCATCCGCGGCCGGTTCATCGGGTCGGCCATCGCGCTGCTCATCGCCCTCGCGTTCGCCGCGGTCACGGTGTGGACGAGTGGCGACGCGCTCGTCGCCGCCGCGCACCGCATCCTCGGCACCCCGGAGAGCGCGCTCACCCGGGCACTGTCCTACGCGGTGCTCGCGGCGTTGATGGCGACCGTCGCGCTCTACGGGCACGCCACGATCGTCGCGATGCAGAAGATCGTCGTGCCGGTCGTCGGCGTCCTGATGATCCTCGGGGTGGCCGCGTTCGCGGGACGATTCGACGCCGCCGCGGTGGGCGGCGAGTACGCGCTGGGCGGCTTCTGGCCGACGTGGACGCTGTCGGCGGTGCTGTTCGCCGCGGCGCCGATCTCCTACGGGCCGACGATCGGGGACTACACGCGGCGGATCTCCGCGCAGCGCTACGGCGCCGGCCGGATCTGCGTGGCGCTGGCGGTCGGCATGTTCGTGGGTGTGCTGCTGCCCAGCCTGTTCGGCGCGTTCACCGCCGCGTCCCTCACCGACCCGACCGAGTCCTACCTGCACGACCTGGTCGCCGCGGCACCCGCCTGGTATGTGCTGCCCATCGTGGTGATCTCCGTGCTCGGCGGCCTCAGCCAGGGCGTGCTGTGCGTCTACGCCAGCGGGCTCGACCTCGAAGGGCTTGCGCCGCAACTGAAGCGGACCCACACCACCGCGATCACCGCGGCGGTGGCGATCGGGCTGCTGTTCGTGGGGGTGTTCGTGTTCGACGCGGTCGAGTCGGTGACCGCCGCGACGGTGGCGCTCAACGCCGTCATCACCCCGTGGGTGGCGATCCTGGCCGTCGGCGCGTTGCGCACCTCCGACTACGACCCGGTCGATCTGCAGGCGTTCGCCCACGGCCGTCGTGGCGGACGCTACTGGTTCACCGGCGGGTGGAACCTGCCGGCGGTCCTCGCGTGGGCGGCGGGTGCGACCTTCGGTGTGCTCGCCGTCAACACGGCCCTGTACGTTGGCCCGCTGGCCGACATCGCCGGCGGTGTCGACCTGAGCACCGTGGGCTCGGCAGTGCTGGCGGTCGCCCTCTACCTCGTCATGCCAGCAGCGGCACGTCGTCGAGCCGATCGTCGGTCAGGATCTCGAACATCGCCTGCCGGCTCGTCAGCTCCGTACGCGTGAACGCCTTGCCCGCCAACTGGATTCGGCACCGTGCGAGCGACGAGTTGTAGCAGTACTTCGTGCCGCCGTGGGTGTCGGGATAGGTCAGGCCGATCACGTCGGCGGGAACCGTCGCGATCTCCCCCTCGATCATCTGCTCCCCCACCCGCGCCCCGAAGGTCCACGTGAACGGGCGGTACCGACCGTGGGTCTGCAGGCTGCCGGAGATGCTGCGGACCGCGAACTCCAGGCCTGCGTGCCGCAGCACGAACAGCGTCACCCCGGGCAGCAGCACCGGCCCGAGCGCGGCGCGCGCGGTGACGATCTCGAGGGTGGTGTCGGGCGCGTCGTCGAACGCGCACACCTGTCCGTAGGCGTACGCCGGGGTGTGCCGCGTCCCCCAGTTGTGGTTGACGCTGCCCGTCCAGCCGTCGATCGCGAGGTCGGCGCCGTCGAGCAGCAGCCGGCCGTCGACGCGGGCCTGCGGGTGGCGCACAGTGGTCTTGGCGGTCGGGATGCGCGCCCGGTAGGCCCGCTCCGAGAGCACCCGCACGGGCTCCTGCTCACCGGGGGTGATCGCCAGCTCCCAGTACCCGTGCCCGGGCACCGTGCCGGCAGCCGACGTGTCGTCCAGGTTGGTCGACCCGATGCGGACAGCCCAGGGGTCGTCGTCGAAGGTGGCGTCCCCGATCGGGTACGACTGCCGATGGGCGCGATGGCCGGCCGGGTCGAACACCATCACCCAGACGTCGGCGCTGGCCGGCCCGGAGGTCGGGAGCAGCAGCGTCTCCCGCAGCCAGATCGCGCGGGACCCGTCGGCGGCGTTGGCGCGCAGGAACCGGCTCTCGTAATAGGGGGCCTTCGCGTTGGTCACGACCCCAGCATCCAATACTGGAGCCGTGACCGGAATGCAGATCGTGGCGGTGGCGCTGGCGGCGGTCGCCGTCGGTGAGGCGATCGCCCTCGCGGTGTTGTGGCGGCGGGTGCGGGCCGCCGAGAACGAGGCCGACGAACTGCGCACGCGCCTCGACACCCGGCAGATGCTGGTGTCCGGCGGAACCCGGGCGGTCAAGACGGTGTGGCAGACGGCCAACATCCTGCGCCGCGACGGCTTCGGCGCCGCCGTCCGCTCCTCGATCGAGGAGCTCGCCGACTGGGCGGAGGTGGAGCGGCCGGACCTGGCCCGGCTGTCGCCCGGCGGCCGGCTGGCGATCATGTTCTCCGACATCGAGGACTCGACCGCGCTCAACGAGCGCATCCGTGACCGGGCCTGGGTGCGGCTGATCGGCAAGCACGACAAGGCCGTGCGACGCCATGTCGACCACCACCACGGCCACGTGGTCAAGAGTCAGGGCGACGGATTCATGGTGGCGTTCGCCCGCCCGGAGCAGGCGGTGCGGTGCGCCCTCGACCTCCAGCGGTCACTGGCCAAGCAGCGCAACGGTTTCCGGGTGCGCATCGGCATCCACACCGGCAAGTCGGTGCTGCGCGGCGACGACGTGTTCGGTCGCAACGTCGCGATGGCTGCGCGGGTGGCCGCGCAGGCCGACGGCGGCGAGATCCTGATCAGCTCGGCCGTTCGCGACGCCGTCACCGACTGCGGCGACATCACCGTCGACGGCGGTCGTGAGACCGACCTGAAGGGCTTCTCGGGCACCCACACCCTCTACGCCGTGGCGGCGGGAGAGCCGGCCCCGACATCGCCCTAGGCGGGTGTGTTCTGCGCTTCGGCCAGCCGCTGGTGCAGCCGGGCGCGGATGTCGTCGGGGGTGTAGGAGTTGCGGCGCCGGTGATCACGCGCCACCAGCACGCCGCCGGCGACCACACCGGCGGCACCGGCCAGCCCGATCCACTTCCAGATTCCGCGCATGCCTGCAGTCTGCCTAAGCTGCGGGCATGAAACCAAGCACGGTGTCTCTCGAGCGCGCCCTGGACGAGACGCGCACGGGTGACATCTGGTTGTTCCGCGGCCATTCCGGACCCGACCGGGCGATCCAGTCGATGACCAACAGCCCGGTCAACCACGTCGGGATGACGGTGGCCCTCGACGATCTGCCGCCGCTGATCTGGCATGCCGAACTCGGCGACAAGCTGCTCGACCTGTGGACCGGCACCCACCACCGCGGCGTCCAGCTCAACGATCTGCGTGCGGCGGTCGAACGCTGGGTGCACACCTACGATCAGCGTTGCTGGCTGCGACAACTCCACCCGCACGCCGACCGCGAGCAGGAGGACCGCATGCTCACGGTGATCGCCCGCATGGACGGAACGCCGTTCCCGTCGACCGCCCGCCTGACCGGCCGGTGGCTGCGCGGACGCATCCCGACCGTCAGCGATTTCACCCGCGGAATCCCGTTGCTGCACAACCGCGTTCGCCGAGCGGCCGAGCGCCGCAAAGCCGAGCAGACGAAGGCCGGGCTGGAGACGGCCTACTGCGCCGAGACCGTGGCGATCACCTACGAGGACATGGGGCTGCTGCAGACCGAGAAGCACGCGAACTGGTTCGACCCCGGCAAGTTCTGGAGCGGCGACGATCTGCCCCTGGCCGCCGGACACCACCTCGGCGACGAGATCGAGGTCGTCCCCTAATCGGCCGATCCGCGAAACGCCGACCCGGCTCCCGGGTTTCCCGCACCGGCAGTGCTTTGCTGATGGGCGAGCGCACGTGGAACGAGGGAGCGCACGCATGCCGACCGTCACCGCCGATGCCCCTGCCCATGACCCGCCGGCCGGGCCGACCCGGAGATCGCGACTGTCGGCACTGTCCATCGTCGTCGCCTCCCTCGGCACGCTCGTCATCGCCGTCGCCCTGTTCCAGTCGCGCACCTCCACCCCCAGCGAGGTGCAGTCCGTTCCCGCGCAACCGAATACGGTGTCCCAGTGGGTCACCACCCCACCCAAGCCCGCGCCCAGGCCGGTGCCTGCGCCGGCGACTCCTGAGCCCGCCACCGACAGCGCAGGTTTCGTGGGCTCCCCGGCACGCTGCGACGTCACACAACGCGCCGTCGCCGTCGCCCGCACCGAGCGCTCGGCGATCGTGGTGTGCCGGACCACCGGAGGCGATTACACCTACCGCGGTGTCCGACTGCGCGACGGCGCGTCGTTGCGCCTCGACGACGTGCGGCCGATCCCGGCCGGTTTCGAGGCCCGCAATGACGGCACCACCTACCGGCTGTCGCCCACCGAGCTCGTCGTGATCTCCGGTGAAACACTGCAGAGCCGCGACCCGGTCGTGGAGTACCGGGCAGGCTGATCCCGCGTCGTAGGCTTGCACGGTGCCGCCGGTGACCGCCCTCCGCCACCCCGGTCTGAACGCACCGTCGGGCATCATCGCCGCCGACGGCGACGTCTGGTTCACCAACATCGGCGACGACCGCGTGGGCCGCATCCGCGACGGAGCGGTGCAGTTGTTCGCCTCGAAGTCCGGAGCGATACGCCTGCCCGCCAACATCTTTCCCGGACCGGACGGCCGCGTCTGGTTCACCAGCCTGGGTTCCGACGCTCTCGGGGCGATCGACCCGAGCGCGGCGGACCCGGCAGCGACGATCCGCATGTACGCGCTGCCCGACGGCAGCCGCCCGGTTGCCCTGAAGTCGGGTCCGGACGGGCGGATGTGGTTCTCGCTGCGCGGCATCGACGCCATCGGCTCGCTCGATCCGCGGGCGCCCTCCAGCTCGCTGAACATCGTGAACGATCCGGCCATCAACGCTCCCGCAGCGCTCTTCGTCACCCCGGACGGCACGGTGTGGTGGATCAACTCCGACGAAGGCACGCTCGGCCGCCTCGACGCGGTGACCGGCGCGGTGTCGACCGTCGCGGTGCCCGCGCGTCCGAGGGCGTGGGCCCAGACGCCCGACGGGCTGCTGTGGGTGACCACCCGCGAGCCGGCCGGGCTGCTGTCGTTCGATCCGCGCGGCCCTGCCGCCACTCTGCGGCAGGCGACCGATCCCCGGCTTCGCGAACCCGACGGCGTGTGTGCCGGCGAGGACGGCCGGGTGTGGTGCGTCGACACCGCGGCCAACGCCGTCGTCGGTCACCGCCCCGACGGGTCGTGGGAGTTCCTCGGAGCACCGCCGGAAGTCGACGGTCCGTTCGACATCAAGCCCGGTCCGGATCCCACTGTGATGTGGTTCACCAACAAGACGGGTAACAGCATCGGAGCGCTGAGCGCTAAACCCTAGGGAGCGTTTGGTCGCTCGAGCGTGTGGTTACCCTCAGAGTCGGACGGGGGGTCGTTTCCGGCCGGGGCCACGAGAAATCGCTAGGACCGGCGCGTTGAGCAGCGACTCTGAGGAGGAATTCATGACGCAGTTCAAGAAGATCGCGGCCGGGGCCGTGGCCGCGGCCGCACTGGGCTCGGCTCTGTTCGGTGTGGGCGCCGGCGTCGCCCAGGCGAAGCCCGGGCACGGCAACGACGACATCTGGCTGCCCGGCGACCCGCCCGGGCACAACCCGTTCGGGCCTCCCGGACAGATCAAGGGTGGACCCGGACCGCTGGCCGGCCCACCCGGACACTGGGGTGACCCGGTGCGTCTGGGCCTGCCTCCCGTGTGGCGGCCCTGGAACTGGGTTGACCTGGGTATCCGCGATCCGCAGCCGCTGGTGTGGAACCCCGGCAGCAACTCGTGGGGCATCTGGTGGAACGGGTTGTTCATCGGGTACGCCGCCTGATTTTTTCGACCGCGCCGTGGCCGTCTGGGTATTCCAGGCGGCCATCGGCCGTTCAGGTGTGCCTCGTTCGTGACCTGACCGCGACCGCCGTCGGGCAGGCTCGGTGCTCATGGCAGCCATCGTGGTGATCGCGTTGATGGCGGCCTCGGGACTGCTGGGGTACCTGTGGGGCCGGCGCGCGGGCGTGTCGACGCCCAGCTGGCAGCAGCGTCTGCGGCGGCCCGCGCTGGCCCGCCAGACGGTCACGCTGCTGGCGTTGATGGCAGCCAGTCAGCTGCAGCGGTCGGCGCACCGCCGAACCCGCACCCGGCGGCGCGGGTACCGCTGAGCGGCCTCGGGTAGCTTGCCGGTATGCCGCTTCGCTACGTCGATCCCCACCGCAGACGCGGCCGCTCCTACCAGCGCGGGGTGCGCTTCGGCCGGTCCCCGGTGGGCCAGTTGTTCGCCCGCCACGTCGCCCGCCGCACCGATCCGTACCTGTTCCGCTTGACGAACGGCCGGGTGAACATGGGCCCGATCATCAATGCGCCGCTGGTGTCGACGGGCGCGAAGTCGGGTCAACGGCGCCAGACCCAGTTGACGTACTTCCACGACGGGTCCGACGTGATCCTGATCGCGTCGAACTACGGCAAGCGCCGTCATCCGTCGTGGTACTTCAATCTGACCGCCCACCCGCACTGTGAGTTCGGCGACGAACCGTTCACGGCCACCGAGGTCACCGACCCCGACGAGTACGCCCGCCTGTTCGCGCTCGCGGAGCAGGTCTATCCCGGTTATGACGACTACCGCGAGAAGACCTCGGGCAGCGGCAGGCAGATCCCGATCATGCGGCTCACCCCGCGCTGAACCGGACGGGTCGGCCGGGCTTACTGATCGTCACGTCCTCGCGTTTCGGCGACGGCACGGCGGATCTCGGCGTCTTCGCGCTCCGCGGCCGCCCGCTCCCGCTTCGCCCGGTCATCGACCCGCTGCACGCGTTCCCGCTCACGCTGGGCCGTCGCACCCTCACGCTCGTCGGCGCGGTCTTCCCGTTCGTCGGCCGCCTGGTCACGGTCGTCGGCGACACGGTCGCGCGCGTCGGCGACGCGTTCCCGTTCGTCGGCGACGCGTATCCGGCGCGCGAGGTCGTGCTCGCGGCGCGCCAGGGCAGCCTCGCGCTGATCCAATTCGGCGGCGCGTTCTTCACCGACCACCAGCTCAGACTATCGCCGGGGCGCAGGACGCCGGAACCCCTGCGAGCCGAGCACCGGTTTCCGGTCGTCAGTGGGCGACCTTCAGCCCGATGACGCCGCCGATGATCATCACCACGAAGACGGCCTTCGACAGTGACGTCGGTTCCTGGCCACTGGCCATGGCGTAGCCGACCGTGAGCACCGCCCCGATGCCCACCCAGACCGCGTAGGCGGTGCCGATCGGCAGGTCCCGCATCGCGTAGGCCAACCCGGCCATGCTGGCGATCATGGCGATGCCGAACACCAGGCTGGGCCACAGCCTGCTGAATCCCTCGGATTTGCCCATCGCCGTCGCCCACACCGCTTCGAGGACGCCCGACACGACGAGCACGACCCATGACATGACGCTTCTCCCGGGCCGTCTTGTCGCGCACCGGGTACGGCACCCCTCGTCCGGAAGCCTCGTGTTAAGGCTCTGTTACGAAGTTCTCACAGGGCAGGTCGATGGGCAATGTCAGACTCGTCACCCGACGTCTCAGACCGCTCGACTGTGGGCCTTGTGCACAGCTATCGCCGAAAGGCGTACACAGGCCCCACACTCGCCGGTCGCAGGTCTACGGTCGTCAGATGGGGGTCAGGGACGCTGTCATGGCGGGCATTGCCAGGCAGCTGGGTCATCCCAGCGGGATGCGCGGGCGGCTGGTCGGTGCGGCGCTCAACCGCGGCAATCGGCGCTTCGTGGGGGCCGCCGCGCAGGCGCTGCAACCGGCTCAAAACTCGGTGGTGGCCGATATCGGATTCGGCGGCGCGGTCGGGTTGAGGTTCCTGCTCGACAGTGTCGGTCCGGCGGGCAGAGTGCACGGTGTCGAGGTGTCGGAGACGATGCTCGGCCAGGCAGCGCGGCGCTACCGCCGCGACATCGCCGATGGAAGGCTGATGGTGCATTCCGCGTCGATGACGCAGCTGCCCTTCCCGGATGCGGCGTTGGATGGCGCCATCACGGTGAACACGATCTACTTCGTCGCCCACCTCGATGACGCGTTCGCAGAGCTTGCCAGGGTGATCAACAGCCGAGGTCGACTGGTCATCGGACTGGCCGACCCGGAGGTGATGTCGAGAATGCCGTTCACGGGTCACGGCTTTCGCCTGCGCCCGGTGCCGGAGGTGATCGCCGCGCTCCGCGGCACCGGCCTGACCGTCGAACATCATCGGATCAGTGACGATCCCAAAGCGCCGCACCTGCTGATCGCTCACGCCCCAGCATGAGGAGTCGAGACACGGTGCCGCGGCGTCCACTCAGCAGGGGCTGGAGAACTCCACCGAGCCGTCGTCGTACCAGGTGATGCATACCTCCGGATCATCCTTGATGATCTCGATGTGAACCGGGTGCGCGTGTGTTTCGCGTCCATGGGGTCGATAAACGACGGTCGCATTTTGACTCCGCGGGCCGAGATACCGGGCGGCGATGGACGCCATCTCCTCCAGCCTCGCCTGAACTTCTTCGCGCAGTCGGACCAATCGCTGCGCATCGTCGGAATCGCTGTCGATCTTGATCTGCATCCCGTGCCTCCGAAGTATCCGGCTTCCAGCAACGAAGGGCTTCGCAGCTCTCACGGTATCCCCGGAGCGGGCTCGTCCTGACTGGTTTCGCGGGTCTGATTTGGGCCCGGCTCACCTACACGTTGAAGCGGAACTCCACCACGTCGCCGTCGGCCATCACATAGTCCTTGCCCTCCATGCGGACCTTGCCGGCCGCCTTGGCCGCGGCCATCGATCCGGCCTCGACCAGGTCGTCGAACGACACGATCTCGGCCTTGATGAAGCCCTTCTCGAAGTCGGAGTGGATGACGCCGGCTGCCTTCGGCGCGGTGTCGCCCTGGTGAATCGTCCACGCGCGGGCCTCTTTCGGGCCGGCGGTCAGGTACGTCTGCAGCTTCAACGTGTGAAAACCGGCCCGCGCCAACGCATCCAGGCCGCGTTCGGTCTGACCGATCGACTCCAGCAGTTCGGCCGCCGACTCCTCGTCGAGCTCCTGCAGCTCCGCCTCGATCTTCGCGTCGAGGAACACCGCATCCGCCGGGGCGACCAGGTCACGCAACTCCGCGACGCGCGCCTCGTCGGTGAGCACCGACTCGTCGGCGTTGAAGACATACAGAAAGGGCTTGGACGTCATCAGGTTCAGCTCGCGCAGCAGGGACACGTCGGCGCCCGCCGCGAACAGCGTCGTGCCGCTGTCGAGGATCTGCTGCGCCGCGAGCGCCGCCTCGTGCACAGGCCGGCGGTCCTTGTGGGTGCGGGCTTCCTTCTCCAGCCGGGGCAGCGCGCGCTCGAGGGTCTGCATGTCGGCCAGGATCAACTCGGTCTCGATGATCTCGATGTCCGACTTCGGGTCCACCCGTCCGTCGACGTGCACGACGTCGTCGTCGGCGAAGACGCGGACCACCTGACAGATCGCGTCGCTCTCGCGGATGTTCGCCAGGAATTTGTTGCCCAGCCCCGCGCCCTCGGACGCGCCCTTGACGATGCCGGCGATGTCGACGAACGTCACCGGCGCCGGAACCACCTTCTCCGAGCCGAACATCTCGGCCAGTTTGTCCAGGCGCGGATCCGGAAGCGCCACCACGCCCTCGTTCGGTTCGATCGTCGCGAACGGGTAGTTGGCGGCCAGCACGTCGTTGCGCGTCAGCGCGTTGAACAAGGTCGACTTGCCGACGTTCGGCAGACCGACGATTCCCAGATTCAAGCCCACGGGGTCCACAGTCTGCCAGAAGGCGCGGGCACGCAGGCGTCCGCTGGCGGCGTGCGGTGCCCCCAGCCGGTACGGTCGACGTGTGTCAGGACAGCGTGCGCGCTCGGCAGTGCCGGCCGAACTCCGCTCCGCACACCCCAACATCCCGGGAGTTCCCTGGTGGGGCGCGGTTCTGATCGCCGTCGTCGCCGCAGCGATCGGCTTCGCGGTCGACGCAGGCTCCGGTGGCGGCGTGCTGACCTCGGTGTTCTCGGTGTGCTACGTCATGGGCTGCCTCGTCGCGGTGCTCGCCGTGCGGCGCACCGGGCTGTTCACCGCGGTCATCCAGCCGCCGCTGCTGCTGTTCGTCATCGTGCCCGGCGCGTACTTCCTGATGCACAGCAGCGAGATCCGGGGCATCAAGGACGTGCTGATCAATTGCGGCTACCCGCTGATCGAGCGTTTCCCGCTGATGTTCTTCACCTCGGCGGCGGTGCTGCTGGTCGGCATAGCGCGCCGCTACCTGGGCGCCTCGCCGAGCAAGGACGCCGCCACGGCCGACCGGCCGGCCCGGACGACGATGTCCGCCAAGCTCTCGACGTTGGTGTCCGGCGGTTCGACCACCGACAGCGAGGCCGCCGCGGCGGCGCAGGCGATCGAGGACGCCCCGCGGCGTCGCCGCACCGCTGATCGTCGGGACGGTGGAGCCACGGCCAAGAGGACGGCCAAGAGCAAGGCCAAGGGCGCCACGACCCGCGGTGAACGTCCGACCAAACGCGCGGCGCCGTCGCGGTCCCGGCACGCGCGCCCCCCGCAGACCGAGATCATCGAACCGGTCGTCGACCTGGACCGTCCTCGCCGCCGGCGGCCCCGCCCGGGCGAGGAACCCTCGACGGAGTCACGCCGCCGGGCCCGGTCGTCGTCGCGCGAACCGCGCGAACCCCGGATCCCGCCTTCCGAGCGGCGCGAGCGGGACCGTGCGCAGCGCTCCGAGCGTCCCCGCCCGCGCCGTCCCCGCTACGACGGGTACGACGACCGGGACGGCTGGGACGTCCGAGGCGGCCGCGATGGCTACGAACCGTTGGAACCGCACGCGCCCCTGTCCCCCGGCGCGTACCACCCGATCAGCCGGGTGCGCTACCGCGGCGGCGACGACACGGACGAACCGGACTACGGGGGCCGCAGGCGGGCCCCGCGTGACGCCGACGCCGACCGCTGGGAATACGACATCTAGCGGACCGCCGGGCGGCGTACGAGCACGATCACGCTGACGACACCCACCCAGGCGGGGAAGACCAACGTCACCCAGAGGCTGAGCGTGACGACGACGATCAGCGTCACGGCGACGAGGTAGGTCAGCACCGACATCCACCTCGGCAGCACGCCGGTGCGCAGCCAGATGGTGGCCAGCGAGATCATGAAGACCGCGGCCATCCGGACGCCCCAGATGTTGCTGACCTGCAGCATCAGCGAGCGGGCGAAATACACGACGTCGTTGGTGGCGAGCTGCGAGATCTCGGTGATCGTCAGGATCGCGCCGGCGATCGCCATCGACACGGCCGTCATCGCCAGGAACAGCAACCCGCTGCCGAAGAACACCGATGCGAAGAACCGGTCCTCGTAGTCGCCGAGCACATCACGCATGACCCCGATGAACCAGAGGAAGGCGATGGCCGCCACGGGCGCCAGCACCAGGCCGGCCGCGATGCGGGTCCGGGCGCTGCCCGCCCACGGCACCGGGGCGAACGGATCGTCGGGGATCGCGCTGCGCAGCAGCACCAGGGCGGCGGCGAACAGAACGGCGAAGAGGATGCCGGCGACCGCCGCCGAGCGGGGCGTTGTCAGCCGGCGTGGCCGTGATGCGGGCGCGTCGCCGACCATGCGGTCACAGCCTCGACGTGACACCGAGCAGGGCGATGACGCCGAGTCCGGCGATGAGCGCGGCCAGGATCCCGGCCAACGAGGTGGGCATGGGACCGAAATCCGTGCGCAGCGCGGCGATCGCCCGGCGGTGCTGCACCCACGCCAGGACGAGCGAGACCAGGCCGACGACGATCATCACCACGCCGACGACCTGCGGGCTGACGAGCGGCGCGCGCAACCGCTCCGACGCCGAGAGGTACCGGAAGATCTGGTAGATCGTGAACCCGAACGCGATCAACCCGGTCGCCGTGCGGATCCACACCATCAGCGTCCGCTCGTAGGCCAGCCGGGTGCGCTCGGCGGCGAGGCGCGTGTTCGCGTCCAGCGGCTGACCTGTCATGACCTCTCCCGGGCCCGGGACGGCGGGCACGGGAAGACTACAACGCCCGCAGGAACCGTCCCGCCGCTTCGACCGCAGGCGTGGAACTGCCTGCGTCGCTGACGAACACGGCCAGCGCGAGGTCGCCCTGGATCCCGACGAACCAGCCGTGCGCGTGCTGGTCGTCGATGTATTCGGCCGTGCCGGTCTTGCCCAGCAGGTCCGGGATGTCCTGCAGCTGCGTCGCGGTGCCACCGGTGATGGTCTCCCGCATCATGGCCCTGACCTGTTCGTCGACGTCGGCGGGCAGCGGCGACGGAGTGCGGTCGGCCTTGCCGGGCTGGCCGGCGACGATCGCGGGCGCCGGCACCGAGCCGTGCGCCAGCGTCGCGGCCACCAGCGCCATCCCGAACGGCGACGCGGTGACCTTGCCCTGCCCGATGCCCTCCTCCACCCGCAGCGCGGACGTGTCGGCGACCGGCACCGAACCCGTCACCGTCGTCATGCCCGGCGCGGTGTAGTCGATGCCCAGACCCAGCTGGGCGGCGGCGTTCGTCAAACCGTCGGGCGGTAGGTTCACCGCGAGCCGGCCCATCGTGGTGTTGCACGAGCGGGCGAACGCGGTGTGCAGCGGCACCTGGCCGAGGTCGAAGTCGTCGTCATTGGGGATCTGCCTGTCCTCGATGTTCTCGGTGCCGGGGCACCCGACGACGCTGTCGGGGGTCACCTGGCCGGCCTGCAGCGCCGCCGACACCGTCACGGTCTTGAACGTGGACCCGGGCGGGTACAGCCCGGTCAGCGCGATCGGCCCCTGGGCATCCGCGGGGGCGTTCTGCGCGACGGTCAGCAGGTTGCCCGTCGACGGCTGGATCGCGACCAGCACCGCCGGGGTGGTCAGCGGTGCCAGCGCGTCCTCGGCGGCGCGCTGCATCCCGATGTCGAGCGTGCTGGCGATGTCGCCCACCGGCTTGGCGTCCGCGCCGCCGACCCGCTGCGCTCCCGCGGCGGTCTGCGCGGTCACCGCCCACCCGGCCGCGGCGTCCATCCGCTGCTGCCACAGCTCCGAAAGGCCCGCGAGCGTCGGCGACGTCAGGGCGCGGTCGGTGGCCAGCAGCCGGGTCTGCGGACGCAGCGTCACGCCGGGCAGCGCGGCCAGCGGGGCCTGGATGGGGGCCAGGTCGTCATCGCGCAACGTGACGGCGGTGACGGGCTTACCCTTGGCGAGATCTGCGCTCAGCGACTCGGGGGTGATGGTCGGCGCGATCGGATTCAGCAGTGCGGCAACGGCGTTGACGTCGGCTCCGGGCGCGACGTCGACGAGAGTGACGACGTGCTGGGTGAGCAGCTCGGCCCCGGTGCGGTCCAGCACCCGCGCGGCGGGTTGCGCGACCAGCGTGCTGAACGACAGCGGCCCCTTGTCGAGGCCCGGCGCGACGGTGGTCGCGTCCCACTGGATCTTCCAGTCGTCGCCGTCGGCGGCGGCGCGGCCGTCGCCGCTGTAGTTCCACTGGATCTGGTTGTCCCGCCCGAACTTCCACGTGGTGTCCAACGTGAACGTCCCGGCTCCGTCGTCGTCCCGGACCGCGCCCACACCCACGTGCACGTTCTTGCCGAGGCTGTCGAACAGCGCCGCAAGGGTCTTGCCTGCCGCGGCCTCGTCGGTGGTGAGCTTCGCCGCGGCGGCCGCGTCGCCGCGGCTGAGCGCGTCGGCGAACGCCTGCACCGTGCTGCGCAGGCGGTCACCCGCGTCGCTGCAGCCGGCGATCAGGAGGAGGACGACGAGCAGGACGGCGGAGACTCTTCGCAGCGGGCACACAGAGCCCGAACGTACCCGCTACGTCCGCGCGGGACGGATCTCCCGGGGCAACGCGAACACGAGTGTCTCGTTGGCGGTGGTGACGGGCTGCACGGTGTCGTAGCCGTACTCGGCCAACCGGTCGAGGACGCCGCGCACCAGGATCTCGGGGACCGACGCCCCCGACGTCACGCCGACCGTCGCCACCCCGGACAGCCACTGCGGGTCGATGTCCTCGGCGTAGTCGACCAGATGGGCCGCGTCGGCGCCGGCGTTCAGGGCCACCTCGACCAGCCGCACCGAGTTCGACGAGTTGCGGGAGCCGACGACGATCACCAGCTGGCACTCGGGCGCCATCGCCTTGACCGCGACCTGGCGGTTCTGGGTGGCGTAGCAGATGTCGTCGCTCGGCGGATCCTGCAGCGTCGGGAACTTCTCCCGCAGCCGGCGCACGGTCTCCATCGTCTCGTCGACCGACAGCGTGGTCTGCGACAGCCACACCACCTTGTCCGGGTCGCGCACGGTCACCTTGTCCACCGCGTCGGGGTTGTCGACCACCTGGACGTGGTCGGGCGCCTCTCCAGCGGTGCCCACCACCTCCTCGTGGCCCTCGTGCCCGACCAGCAGGATGTCGTAGTCGTCGCGGGCGAACCTCTTGGCCTCGTTGTGCACCTTGGTGACCAGCGGGCAGGTGGCGTCGATGGTCTGCAGGTTGCGCTCGGCGGCCTCGGTGTGCACCCACGGCGCGACGCCGTGCGCGGAGAACACCACGATGGCGCCCTCGGGCACCTCGTCGGTCTGCTCGACGAACACCGCGCCCGCCTTGGTCAGCGTGTCGACCACGTAGCGGTTGTGCACGATCTCGTGACGCACGTAGACCGGGGCGCCGTGCTTGGCCAGCGCGCGTTCGACGGTTTCCACGGCACGGTCCACGCCGGCGCAGTATCCCCGGGGTTCGGCCAGCAGCACCCGCTTGCCGGCGTCCTGGCCGGGAGCCGTGCCCAGCGCGGATCGGCTGGCGCCCGGGATCCCCATGTTGACAGTCGGCGGCATGGGTCCCAGGGTACTGACCCGCCACCCCTGCCGCCCAGCCGTAGGCTGTGGCCATGGCAACTGCACCGTACGGGGTCCGTCTGCTGGTGGGTGCAGCGGTGACCGCGCTCGAGGAGACCCGCAAGCTCCCGCAGACGATCCTGATGTACCCGATGACCGTCGCGAGTCAGATCGCCCAGCTCGTGATGAAGGTGCAGCAGGACGTCGCGGTCCTGGTGATCAAGGGCGACGAGACCCTCGAGACGATCTTCCCACCCAAGGACGAGCAGCCCGAGTGGGCGACGTTCGACGAGGATCTGGCGGACGCGCCGCAGAGCGAGGGCGGTGACGTGGTACCGCTGCCGGTGCGCGACGGCGAGCGGCTGACCGAGGGCCGCTTCGCGCTGTTCAGCGAGGAGCCCGAGGGACCGAACACGACCGCGACCCCCGGTTCCGAGCCGGCGGCGGCCGACGCCCCGGAGATCGTCACCGAGATCGACTACGAGAGCCTGACGCTGGCGCAGCTGCGCGCCCGTCTCACCTCGCTGCGGATCTCCGACCTGGAGGCTCTGCTGAGCTACGAGGAGTCGACGAAGGCGCGCGCCCCGTTCCAGACGCTGCTGGCCAACAGGATCACCCGCGCGTCGGCGAAGTGACCCGAGCGGGCTCGGAAGTGGACAGTGCGCCCGGGCAGTCGCCGGAGAACCCGTTTCCCGTCCGCGGCGTCGCGATCCGCGTCGCGGGCTGGATCGACAAGCTCGGCGCGGTGTGGGTGGAGGGGCAGATCGCGCAGCTGACGCTGCGGCCGAACTCCAACACCGCCTACATCACGCTGCGTGACCCGGCCGCCGACATGTCGCTGTCGCTGACGTGCCCGCGGGACCTGGTCACCAACGCCCCGGTGAAGATGACCGACGGCACGCAGGTGATCGTCTACGGCAAGCCGAATTTCTACACCGGCCGTGGCACGTTCTCGCTGCGCGTCAGCGACATCCGGGCGGTGGGCGTCGGGGAACTGCTGGCCCGCATCGAACGGCTGCGCCGACTGCTCGATGCCGAGGGTCTGTTCGACCCGCGACTCAAGCGGCCGATCCCGTTCCTGCCCGGCACCATCGGGCTGATCACCGGCCGCGCGTCGGCGGCCGAACACGACATCATGGCGGTGGCGTCGGGCCGCTGGCCTGCGGTCCGCTTCGAGGTGCGCAACACCGTGGTGCAGGGGCCGAACGCGGTCCCGCAGATCGTCGAGGCGCTGCGTGCGCTCGACGCCCATCCGGACGTCGACGTGATCGTGCTGGCGCGCGGCGGTGGCAGCGTCGAGGATCTGCTGCCGTTCTCCGACGAGACGCTGTGCCGCGAGATCGTCCGCTGCACCACGCCGGTGGTCAGCGCGATCGGCCACGAACCCGACAATCCGCTGTGCGACCTCGTCGCCGACCTGCGCGCGGCCACCCCGACCGACGCGGCGAAGCGGATCGTGCCCGACACCGCCGCCGAGCAGGCGCTGGTCGGCGATCTGCGTCGGCGCAGCGCCCGGGCGCTGCGCAACTGGGTCAACCGCGAGCAGCACACGCTGGCCCAACTGCGCAGCCGGCCGGTCCTGGCCCGGCCGCTGGAGGCGATCACCGCCCGCGCCGAGGAGATCCACCGGGCCCGACGGGCCGCGCGGCGCGACATCACCCGGCTGCTGGGCGCCGAATCCGAGCGGGTGGGACACCTTGCGGCGCGGCTCACCACGCTGGGTCCGGCGGCGACGCTGGCGCGCGGCTATGCGGTGGTCCAGGCGGTGCGCGCCGACGGTGTGCCGCATGTGCTGCACGCCGTCGCGGACGCCCCCGCCGGGACGCGGTTGCGCGTGCGAGTGTCCGACGGAGCGATCACAGCCGTCAGCGAGGGTGCAGTGGGAGGCGGAGAATGAAGCCTATTAGCAAGCTGGGCTACGAAGAGGCGCGCGACGAGCTGATCGAGGTGGTGCAGCAGCTCGAACACGGCGGCCTCGATCTGGATGCATCGCTGAAGCTGTGGGAGCGCGGCGAGGAACTGGCCAAATGCTGCGAAGAACACTTAGCTGGCGCCCGCAAGCGGGTCGAGGATGCACTGGCGTCCGGCGACGGTGACGAGCGCTGAGTCGACCAGGTTCGCGGCACCGGGGCTGGAAAACTGGAACACGTTTCAGTTAGTCTGCCCGCATGGGTGATGCAGCGATGACGACCACACTCGGCCGGGTCCTGGTGACCGGCGGATCCGGCTTCGTGGGCGCGAACCTGGTGAGCACGCTCCTGGACCGCGGCCACGAGGTGCGCTCCTTCGACCGGGCACCCTCCCCGCTACCGACCCACCCCCGACTGGAGGTGCTCGAGGGCGACATCACCGATCCCGAGGTGGTCGCGCGCGCGGTCGACGGAATCGACACCGTCATCCACACCGCGGCGATCATCGACCTGATGGGCGGCGCCTCGGTCACCGAGGAGTACCGCCGGCGCAGCTTCGCGGTCAACGTCACCGGCACCCAGAACCTGGTGCAGGCCGCACAGAAGGCGGGCACCCAACGGTTCGTCTACACCGCGTCCAACAGCGTGGTGATGGGCGGTCAGCGCATCTCCGGAGGCGACGAGACCCTGCCCTACACCGAGCGGTTCAACGACCTCTACACCGAGACGAAGGTGGCCGCGGAGAAGTACGTGCTGTCCCAGAACGGGGTGTCGGGCATGCTCACCTGCTCGATCCGGCCCAGCGGCATCTGGGGCCGCGGCGACCAGACGATGTTTCGCAAGGTGTTCGAGAGCGTGCTGGCCGGCCACGTCAAGGTGCTGGTCGGCAGCGAGAAGGTCAAGCTCGACAACTCCTACGTGCACAACCTGATTCACGGGTTCATCCTCGCGGCCGAGCATCTCGTGCCCGGCGGGACGGCGCCTGGCCAGGCCTACTTCATCAACGACGGTGAACCGATCAACATGTTCGAGTTCTCCCGTCCGGTGGTGGAGGCCTGCGGCGAGCCGTGGCCGAAGGTGCGGGTGCCCGGCCGGCTGGTGTGGTTCGCGATGACGGTGTGGCAGGTCCTGCATTTCCGCTTCGGCCTGCCCAAGCCGCTGCTGGAACCGCTTGCGGTGGAACGGCTCTACCTCGACAACTACTTCTCCATCGCCAAGGCCGAGCGGGACCTGGGCTATCGGCCGCTGTTCACCACCGAGCAGGCGCTGCAGCAGTGCCTGCCGTACTACGTCGAGTTGTTCGACCGGATGAAGGCCGCGTCGGGCGAGCCGCTGGTGCACGCCGCCGCCCCCGCCCCGCCCGAGGGCTGAGCGCCGCCGGAGACGAGGACACGCAACGCCGCGACGTGGCCGTCGAAGGCGGTGCGGCCGGCCGCACTCAGTTGCGCGCGCACCTTGTGGCGGGCGCCGTCCAGGCGACGTTCGGTGATGACGTAACCGGCCTGCTCCAGCACTGCAAGCTGCTTGGACAACGCCGAATCTGATAGCGAGAGAACGTCTTTGAGATAACCGAAGTCGGCCCAATCGGCGGCGGCCAGGGTTGCCACCAGCGACAGCCGCGTGCTGGGATGGATCAGCTCGTCGAAGCGCGGCGCCGTCACGCCCGGGCCCAGCGGCGCAGCACCCGCAACATGCCGTCTCCTCTCAGCCCGACGATGGCGGCGACGAGCACCGCCGCGCCGATACCGGGATGACGGGCGCCGTCTTCGTGGAGCACCACCCCGGCGACGATCGTGACGGCGACGAGGGCCAGCAGCATGCCGATCACGACGGCCGGGGTGCGGCGGCCCGCGATCTCGGAACGGATCTGGAGCCGGCGGGTGCGGCGGCGCCCGTCGAGGCGGCGCGCTGCGATCGTGGAGTGCGCGAGACCGAAGGCCACGGTGGCGGCGATCGCGAGCCATTGCGGGCCGATGTCGCCGATCACGCCGAGGACCAGCCAGGCCGATGCCAGCAGCCACCAGTACCACTGGGGCAGGCCCACTTCGTCGGCGACCCGCGCCCTGGCCTGGCCGACGGCGTCGAGCGCGGCACGCGCGTCTCCCGGCGTGACCTCCTCCATGACAGCCCCACTTTCCTTCTCGGAAAGGAGGGTCCCACTTTCCCGTTGGGAAAGTCAAGAACCGGAGGTCCCGAGAGTGCTCAATCGGCTGATGGGGATCCGCGGCCGTCCTAGGGTTCATCCCAGGCGCCGGTGGTGACGTCAGCGCTTGGTGGGCTCGACAATTCACGAAAGGGCTGAACACACATGCCTGACGGAAAACCCAACATCCTGGTCATCTGGGGAGATGACATCGGCATCTCCAACCTGAGTTGCTACAGCCGCGGAATGATGGGCTATTTCACGCCCAACATCGACCGGATCGCCGACGAGGGCATGCTGTTCACCGACTCCTACGGCGAGCAGAGCTGCACCGCCGGGCGGTCGTCGTTCATCACCGGGCAGAGCGTGTACCGCACCGGGATGAGCAAGGTCGGCATGCCCGGGGTCGACATCGGGTTGCAGAAGGAGGACCCGACGATCGCCGAGCTGCTCAAGCCGCTCGGCTACGCCACCGGCCAGTTCGGCAAGAACCATCTGGGTGACCTCAACAAGTACCTGCCGACGGCGCACGGATTCGACGAGTTCTTTGGAAACCTCTACCACCTCAACGCCGAAGAGGAGCCCGAGCACGAGGACTACCCGACCGCCGAGGAGGCGCCGCTGCTGCGCCGGGCGCTGCTCCCCCGCGGCGTGATCCACTCCTGGGCCACCGAGGAGGACTCCGGCGAGATCGACGAGCGCTACGGCCCGGTCGGCAAGCAGCGCATCGAGGACACCGGCCCGCTGACCAAGCTGCGGATGGAGACCATCGACGACGAAACCACCACGGCGTGCGCTGATTTCATCCGCCGCCAGCACGACGGCGGTACCCCGTTCTTCGTCTGGATGAACATGACGCACATGCATTTCCGGACGCACACCAAGCCGGAGAGCCGGGGTCAGGCGGGCCGCTGGCAGTCGCCGTACCACGACACGATGATCGACCACGACCGCAATGTGGGCACGCTGCTCGACCTGCTGGACGAACTCGGCATCGCCGAGGACACCATCGTCATCTACTCGACCGACAACGGCCCGCACGCCAACAGCTGGCCCGACGGCGCCACCACTCCGTTCCGCAGCGAGAAGGCCACCAACTGGGAGGGCGCCTTCCGGGTCCCGGAGCTGATCCGTTGGCCGGGCAAGATCGCGGCGGGCTCGGTGTCCAACGAGATCGTGCAACACCACGACTGGCTGCCGACGTTTCTGGCGGCCGCGGGCGACCCCGACATCGTCGACAAGCTCAAGGCGGGGCACACCATCGGCGACATGACCTATCACGTGCACATCGACGGCTACAACCTGCTGCCGTACCTGACCGGTGAGGTCGACGAGAGCCCGCGGCGAGGCATGATCTACTTCTCCGACGACGGCGACGTGCTGGGCATCCGCGCGGACAACTGGAAGATCGTCTTCATGGAGCAGCGCTGCCCCGGAACGCTGCAGGTGTGGTTCGAACCCTTCACCAGGCTGCGCGCGCCGAAGCTGTTCAACCTGCGCACCGATCCGTTCGAGAGAGCCGACGTCACCTCGAACACGTACTGGGACTGGATGATCGACAGGCTCTTCCTGATGTTCTACGCGACGGCGATCGTGAACCAGTTCCTCGGGACCTTCCGGGAATTCCCGCCCCGGCAGGAACCCGCGTCGTTCACGATCGACAACGCGGTCGAGGAACTCGAGAAGTTCCTGGCGACCGGCGGCGGGTGAGCGTGGCCGAACTCGCGTCCTGGAACGACGGATCCGCGAAGTCGGCGATCATCGAGTTCGTGGCCCAGGTCGAGCGCGAGGTCGCCCCCGAGGAACGTGTCGCGGTGTTCGACAACGACGGCACGCTGTGGTGTGAGAAGCCGGCGTACGTCCAGCTGGACTTCCTGGTGCGCCGGCTCGCCGAGCAGGCCGCGGCCGATCCGTCGCTGGCCGGGGCGCAGCCCTACCTGGCCGCCGCCTCCGGGGACCTGGCCTGGTTCGGCGATGCGGTGACGCAGCACTACAACGGCGACGACTCCGCGATGAAAGTGCTTGCCCGGGGCATCCTTTCGGCGTACGCGGGAATGACGGTCGACGAACACGCCGAGCACGTCACGACGTTCTTCGCCCGGGCCCGCCACCCGGTGCTGGGCCGGCCCTACACCGAATGCGGCTACGCGCCGATGATCGAGCTGCTGCGCCATCTCGAGGCGCACGGGTTCACCACCTACATCGCCTCCGGCGGCGGCCGCGACTTCATGCGTCCGGTCACCACCGCGATGTACGGCATCCCGCCCGAGCGGGTGATCGGCAGCTCGGTGGGCCTGGATTTCACCGACGGGCATCTGCGGACGACGGCGACGCCGGAGTTCCTCGACGACGGTCCGGTCAAGCCGGTGCGGATCTGGGGGCGCACCGGACGGCGCCCGATCTTCGCCGCGGGAAACTCCAACGGGGACATCGAGATGCTGCAGTTCACCGACGCCGGGCCGGGGCCGTCGCTGTCGCTGCTGGTGCGCCACGACGACGTTGCGCGCGAGTTCGACTACGTCGCCGGCGCGGAGAAGGCACTCGGCCTCGCGCCGCGGCGGGGCTGGGTCGTGAGCAGCATCCGCGACGACTGGGCCACGGTCTTCTCGTGACCGAGGACCTGGTCTGGATCCCACCCCAGACCGCGGTCGTGGGATCCGACGACCACTACCCGGAGGAGGGACCCGCGCGGGAGGTCACCGTCGACGGGTTCTGGATGCAGCCCCACCCGGTGACCAATGCCCAGTTCGAGGAGTTCGTCGTCGCGACGGGCTACGTCACCGTCGCGGAGCGTCCGCTCGATCCCCGGGACTTCCCGGGGGCGCCGCCGGAGAACGTGCAACCGGGTTCGATGGTGTTCGCGCGCACCGACGGCCCGGTCGATCTGCGCCACCTGAACCTGTGGTGGCGGTGGACACCGGGCGCGAGCTGGCGCCACCCGCGCGGACCGCGCTCCTCGACCCGGGGCCGCGAAGACCATCCGGTGGTGCACATCGCGTTCGACGACGCCGACGCCTACGCGCAGTGGGCCGGCTGCGCGTTGCCGACGGAGGCCGAGTGGGAGGTCGCGGCCCGCGGCGGACTGGCGCACACCGTGTACACCTGGGGCGACGAACCGGAGGGCCCCGACCGTCGGCTGGCCAACTACTGGCACGGCCTGTTCCCGTATCTGCCCGACCGCGGCTACGGGCGCAGCACCCCGGTCGGATCGTTCCCGCCCAACGGCTACGGACTGTTCGACATGGCGGGCAACGTGTGGGAGTGGACGACCGACTGGTACGGCGCCACCCGCGACGAGCAGCCGTGCTGCGCCGCCGACACCTACGACCTCCTCCAGCCCGGGGTCGCCGTGCCGCGAAGGGTCATCAAGGGCGGTTCGTTCCTGTGCGCCGACAGCTACTGCAAGCGTTACCGGCCCGCCGCCCGCCGCCCGCAGCAGGTGGATACGGGCATGAGCCACATCGGTTTTCGCTGTGTCAAACGATAAGAGCGATCATGGTGCAGCACACCCCGCAGCGCAGTCCGGACCACGAGTGCCGGTGCCGGTGCAGCCGATGCAAAGAGGGCAAGCACTGTCACAACATCGCGGCCGGCTGCCGCGCGTCGCACTGGTGACCGACCGCGGCGTCAGCGGGACTCGGCCGACTCCTTGATGGCCGCGAGGGTGGCGGGGATGCCGGTGCGGGCCGCCTCGCTGCGCTTGGCGATCTCCTCCTCGGCCGCGTCGCCGAACCGCTCGCGGAACCCGGCGATGCCGGCAGGCAGGAAGTCCCAGTGCTCGGTGAGCCGGGTGCCGTCCCCGTCGGGCTCGAAGGTGTAGCCCCAACGCACCCAGCCGTTGTTGACCTCCCAGGCGAACTCGCGTCCCGGGTCGGCGGCGACGACCTGGCTGCGGGTCTCCCACGTGCGCTCGGGCAGTTCGTTGCGCCCGGTGAACCAGGCGCCGACGCGGGGTCCGTCGCCGTCGTCCCACCAGCACGCCTTGCAGATCGGGCTCCACTGCCCCATGTTCGTCACGTCGGACACCAACGCGTAGAGCTCCTCCGGCGGCACGGCCACCGCGATCGACTCTGCTCTCTTCAGCTCCGTCACCCGCCCGAGTCTGCCAGCACGGAAACCGACGGCGCTATTGCGTTTTCACCGCCCAGGTGTGAGGTTGTACCACGTTCTCGTTCCCGGCCGGCAGGAGTGGCTTCGATGATCGACGCTGCAGACCAGTCGTCGTGATGGGGACGCCGTGACCGACGGCTTCAGCGTCACCCAGAAGCGCGCCCTGGCCGTGGTGACGCTGATCGCGCTGGCGTTCGGCGCCTACTTCCTGCGCCACTATCTGCTGCTGATGGCGGTGGCGGCCGTGCTGGCCTATCTGTTCGCCCCGCTCTACCGCCGGCTGCGGACGCGGATGAACGTCGGGCTGTCCGCGACGGTGACCTTGCTGGCCGCCGCGGCCACGGTGGCGGTTCCGCTGGCCGGGGTGATCTTCCTGGCGGTGCTGCAGATCAGTCAGATGGTCACGAGCATCGGCCACTGGGTGGAGCAGACCGATTTCACCGCGCTGGCGCAGCGGCTGCTGGACTCCGCCAACGGAATTCTGGCGCGCGTGCCGTTTCTGGACATCACGCTGACCCCGGATTCGGTGCGCCAGGCGGCCACCAAGGTCGGCCAGGGCGCGGGACAGGTGGCGCTGGACTTCGCCCGCAACTCGGTGGGCGGCATCGCTTCCACGGTGACGGCGGTGATCCTGTTCCTCTACGTCTTCCTCGCCCTGGTCACAAACGGCGGCAAGGTCGTCGACCTGTTCCGTGACCTGAACCCGTTGGGCCGTCAGGTCTCCGACATCTACCTGGCCAAGATCGGCGCCATGGTGTCGGCCACGGTCAAGGGGCAGTTCATCATCGCGGTGTGCCAGGGGGTGGCCGGCGCGGTGTCGATCTACATCGCGGGTCTGCACGACGGCTTCTTCATGTTCGTGATCTTCCTGACCGCCCTGTCGTTCATCCCGCTGGGCAGCGGCATCGTCACGATCCCGCTCGGGATCGGCCTGGCCGTGTTCGGCAACGTGGCGGGCGGCGTCTTCGTCGTCGTGTTCCACATCGTGGTGGTCACCAGCATCGACAACCTGCTGCGCCCGTTCCTGGTACCCAAGAGCGCGCACCTGCATCCCGCGCTGATGCTGCTCGCGGTGTTCGCCGGGCTCAAGATGTTCGGCTTCTGGGGCATCGTGCTCGGGCCGGTGCTGATGATCGTCATCGTCACCACGATCAGCGTCTACCTGGCCGTCTACCAGGGCGCGCCGCTGGATTCGATCTCCGGGACCCGCGCCGATCCGGCCGACGACGAGGCCGAACGCTCGATCCCGTGGTGGCGGCGGGTGCTGCCCGGCACCCCGAAGCCCGCGCCCGCGGTCAGCGCAGACGAGACGTGAGGAACTCGACCACGCGCTTGCGGGCCTCGTAGGCCGGGTGGCCGTCGACCTCGCGCACCTGGTCGGTGAGCACCGAGTGCGCCATCCGGCCGATGCCGTCGGGGTTGCCCTTCTTCGAGCTGATCTCGATGACCTCGAAGTTGGCGCCCAGCCGGTTCTTCAGCGTGGTGAACCGATCCCCCGGCGCCATGGCGTCCTCACTGAACCGCAACCCCATCACACACAGACCCTCGGTGGCGGCGCGCTGCTCGATCACCTTCATCTCGGCCTCGGAGACCCCCGGGTCGCGCTTGTGGCGCGGGGTCAGCGGCAACGGAACAGACGGCTGGCTCATCACCGGCGCCAGCACGCTGTCGTCGACGGCCGCGGCGAGCGCGAATCCGCCGGTGAAGCACTGCCCGATCACGCCGACGCCCTTGCCCGGCGTCTTCTCGTTGAGGTCACGGGCCAGCGCCCGCAGGAAATGCGCCACCGGCCGGTCGGCGTTGGTCGCCATCGCCGCGAATTCCTTGGCCACACAACCCTTCAGCAACACCGGGATGGCGCCGGGACCCAACGCCGGAGCGCCCGGGGTGCCGAACAGCGACGGCGCGGCGACGGTGAACCCGTTGTCGACCAGGTGGTTGCCGAGCGCCAGCACGCCCGGATGCAGCCCGGGCATCTCGGGGATCAGCACGACGCCGGGCCCCTCGCCCTTGCGGTACACGTCGTGCGTGTAGCCGGCGGCGGTGAACGGCGTGGCGACCCACCCGGACAGGTCGGCAACAGGGGAGGTCATAGCGTCTCCGTCCGTCAGGTCACGGTCAGCGGCGCCTGGGACTGCGTCGCCGCCGCCAGCGTACGGTACTCGTCCGTACCTGCGGCGCCGGTCACCGCGAGTTGGGCGGGTCCGGTCGGACCGCGCACCTGCGCGGTCCACACCGGCTCGGCGGCCCTGCCGTCGCGCTCACCGCCCTGGTAGACGATCCACCGCACGCCGTCGACCTCCTCGGTGCCGGTGGGCACCAGGTCCGGCCCGAACGACGCGACGAGCTTGTCCTCGTCGGCGTTGCTCTGCGTCAGGCTCAGGTACATGCCGCTCGGGGCCAGGTAGCCGACCACCGAGGCCACCGCGCGCACCGGCTGCCCGGTCACCGGGTCGGTGCGCCCGCCGTCGATTCCTTTGCGACTGCCCGAGTTCGCCCGCCAGTCCCGCGGCAGCAGCGGCACCCGGATCGGGATCTTCAGCGCGTCGGCATCGGCCTGCAGCGCCGCGGGAGCGTCGTAGTCGGGCACCGGTCCAGGGCCGGGACCGGTCGGCGCGAACGAACACATGCCGAGGACGCCGGCGAGGATCACGCAGGCCACCACGAGCGGGCCGATCGACCAGAACATGTCTCGGCCGTCCTGCAGCAGACGGGACTTGGCGGGCCGGGCCACGGGCACCGTGTAGCCGCTCTCGGCGGGCTCGGCGCCCTCACGGCCTGCGGCGTGACCGGAGTCGGGCGGCGTGGTCATGTCTGCCAGTATCCCAGCTCCCGATCGGTGCCCTCCTAATGGGACAATCGCCGCATGACGCAACCGAGACGGGAAGCCCCCGATCGCAACCTGGCCCTGGAACTGGTGCGGGTGACCGAGGCGGGCGCGATGGCGGCAGGCCGCTGGGTCGGGCGCGGCGACAAAGAGGGCGGGGACGGCGCTGCGGTCGACGCGATGCGCGAGCTGGTCAACTCGGTCTCGATGCGCGGCGTGGTGGTGATCGGCGAGGGCGAGAAGGACAACGCGCCGATGCTCTACAACGGCGAGGAGGTCGGCAACGGCGACGGCCCGGAATGCGACTTCGCCGTCGACCCGGTGGACGGCACCACGTTGATGAGCAAGGGCATGCCCAACGCCATCTCGGTGCTCGCGGTCGCCGAGCGCGGCGCGATGTTCGACCCGTCGGCGGTGTTCTACATGAGCAAGATCGCCGTCGGCCCCGACGCCGCCGACGTCATCGACATCACCGCGCCGATCGCGGAGAACATCCGCCGGGTGGCGAAGGTCAAGAACTCCAGCGTCCGCGACCTCACTGTGTGCATCCTGGACCGCCCGCGCCACAACCAGCTGATGGCCGATGTCCGCGAGGCGGGCGCCCGCATCCGGCTGATCTCCGACGGCGACGTGGCCGGCGCGATCGCGGCGTGCCGGCCCGGGTCGGGCACCGACATGCTGGTCGGCATCGGCGGCACCCCCGAGGGCATCATCGCCGCGGCGGCGATCCGCTGCATGGGCGGCGCGATCCAGGCGCGGCTGGCGCCCAAGGACGACGAGGAACGGCAGAAGGCTGTGGATCGCGGCTACGACCTGGACCGCGTGCTCAAGACCGAGGACCTGGTCTCGGGAGAGAACGTGTTCTTCTGCGCGACCGGCGTCACCGACGGCGACCTGCTCAAGGGCGTGCAGTACTACGGCGGCGGCTGCACCACGCAGTCGATCGTGATGCGCTCGAAGTCCGGCACGGTCCGGATGGTCGAGGCCTATCACCGGCTGTCCAAGCTCAACGAGTACTCGGCGGTCGACTTCACCGGCGACACCTCCGCCGCCTACCCCCTGCCCTAATTCCGCACCACCACCCCACACACACGAACAGGGAGCCAATGGCCGACAACGACGTCGAGTACCGCATCGAGCACGACACCATGGGCGAGGTCAGGGTGCCCAAGAACGCGCTGTGGCGGGCCCAGACCCAGCGCGCGGTGGAGAACTTCCCGATCTCGTTCCGGCCCCTGGAGCGCACTCAGATCCGCGCGCTCGGGCTGCTCAAGGGCGCCTGCGCGCAGGTGAACAAGGACCTGGGCCTGCTGGCTCCGGAGAAGGCCGACGCGATCATCGCCGCGGCCGCCGAGATCGCCGACGGACAGCACGACGACCAGTTCCCGATCGACGTGTTCCAGACTGGCTCGGGCACCAGCTCGAACATGAACACCAACGAGGTGATCGCCAGTATTGCCGCCGCCAACGGTGTGACGGTGCACCCGAACGACGACGTCAACATGTCGCAGAGCTCGAACGACACCTTCCCCACGGCGACGCACATCGCGGCGACCGAAGCCGCGGTGCGCCACCTGATTCCGGCGCTGGAGGTGCTGCACGAGTCGCTGGACGCCAAGGCCCGCCAGTGGCGCACCACCGTCAAGTCGGGCCGCACGCACCTGATGGACGCCGTGCCCGTGACGCTCGGCCAGGAGTTCGGCGGCTACGCCCGCCAGATCCAGGCCGGCATCGAACGGGTGAAGGCGACGCTGCCGCGGCTCGGTGAGCTCGCCATCGGCGGCACCGCGGTGGGCACCGGCCTCAACGCCCCCGACGGTTTCGGCGCGAAGGTGGTCGATGTGCTCGTCGACCAGACCGGGATCGCCGAGTTGCGCACGGCGGTGAACAGTTTCGAGGCCCAGGCGGCCCGCGACGGGCTGGTCGAGGCGTCGGGCGCGCTGAAGACGATCGCGGTGTCACTGACCAAGATCGCCAACGACATCCGCTGGATGGGGTCGGGCCCGCTGACCGGGCTCGGCGAACTGCAACTGCCCGATCTGCAGCCGGGCAGCTCGATCATGCCGGGCAAGGTCAATCCGGTGATCCCCGAGGCCGTCACGCAGGTGGCCGCACAGGTGATCGGCAACGACGCCGCCGTCACCGTCGGCGGCCTGTCCGGCGCGTTCGAGCTCAACGTCTACATCCCGATGATGGCGCGCAACGTCCTCGAATCGTTCACGCTGCTGTCCAACGTGTCGAAGCTGTTCGCCGCCAAGTGCATCGACGGGCTGGTGGCACACGACGCGCACCTGCGTGAGCTCGCGGAATCGTCGCCGTCGATCGTGACGCCGCTGAACTCGGCCATCGGCTACGAGGAGGCGGCGAAGGTCGCCAAGCAGGCGCTGAAGGAGAAGAAGACGATCCGGCAGACGGTCATCGACCGCGGGCTGATCGGCGACAAGCTCTCCGAGGAGGAACTGGACAAGCGCCTCGACGTGCTGAAGATGGCAAAGGTTCGCGACAGCGAGTAGTTCGGCGAATCGCCTGACGAATCGCGGCGGTGGGCAGAAGATAAGGGCCACACCCTGTTCCAGGCTTTCTCAGGAGGCGAATGTTGCCTGCCGACCGCGATTCCGCAGCGCTCGTGACCACGGCGACCAGCCAACCCGCTCTCACAACCGGTTTCGTCATGCTCGGACTGGCGTCTCTGCTCGACCTGTCGACCGGCAGGCGCGCGTGGGGCGCCGACCGCGTGCTCGCGGTGTCCGGGGCGGCGGCAGCCGGCTGGTACTTGATGGAGGAACGCCGCCGCGAATAGCGGCGAATGGTTGAGGCCGCGGGTAGCGGTCAGGCCCCGTTGCTGGGACCGCCGGAGTTCTGGTCCGGGATGTCGGTGATCGGGAAGTTCGGCATCGGCGCGGGCGACGGTGTGTTCGGCAGCAGCGGGATCTGATCGGCCGGGATGTCGACGAGTTCGTTGACCGGCGGACCGTTCTCGCGGCTGCCGTAGAGGGTGCCCGGTGCCCGGGGGCCGAGCATGCGGCTGACCGTCACCAGGTGGTAGCCGTTGGCCTTGAGCACCGGAATGAACTGCTCGACCAGATCCACCGTCGAGGAGTAGGTGTCGTGCAGCAGCACCACCGAGTTCGGTCTGATCTGGCTCATCAGCAGCGCGCGGGTCGCGGCGGTGTTGCTGTCGTTGGCCCAGTCGAACGGGATGACGTCCCAGTTGATGTCGGCCAGCCCCTGTCGGCCGGCTTCGGCGAGCACCGCGTCGTTCACCAGACCGCCGGCCGTGCGGGACAGCGTGGGCCGCTGGCCGGTCGCCGCCACGATCGCGTCGACGCCCTTGCTGAACTGGGCGGCGATGTCCTCGGGCGGGATCGTCGTCATGTTCGGGTGTTCCCAGGTGTGGGTGCCGATCTCCATGCCGGCATCGGCGATCCGCTTGGCCCCCGCCGGGTTGGCGGCCACCTTGTTGCCGATCAGGAAGAACGTCGCCTCGGCGTTGTTCGACCGCAACACCGACAACAACCGGTCGGTGAAGGGCGTCGGCCCGTCGTCGAACGTCAGCGCCACGCACTTGACCTGGGCGCAGTCCACGTCGTCGGCGTTGGCCGGACGCACGTGGCCGGTGAGGCCGCCGATCACCAGGACGCCCACCGCGGCGGTCACACCGAGCACGGTTCGGCCATAACGCCAGGTCAGGCTGTCGGGACGGGTACGCACGTCGGGCAGCCTACCGTGCGAATCTGGCACGCCGCGCAACGCGCGGCGCGCCGGATTCACCGCGTCACGGCAGCGCGCCGGGGCTGATCTCCTCGAGCATCTCGGTGACCAGCGCCGCGATCGGCGAGCGTTCGCTGCGCAGCAGCGTGATGTGGGCGAACAGCGGATGGCCCTTGAGCTTCTCGATCACCGCGGCGACGCCGTCGTGCCGGCCGACCCGCAGGTTGTCGCGCTGCGCGACGTCGTGGGTGAGCACCACCCGCGATCCGGATCCCAGCCGGGACAGCACGGTCAGCAGCACGTTGCGCTCCAGCGACTGCGCCTCGTCGACGATCACGAACGAGTCGTGCAGGGAACGGCCGCGGATGTGGGTCAGCGGCAGCACCTCGAGCATGCCGCGCGACAGCACCTCCTCGAGCACCGCCGGGGAGGCCAGCCCTTCGAGGGTGTCGAAAACGGCCTGCGCCCAGGGGCCCATCTTGTCGCTCTCGCTGCCCGGCAGGTAGCCCAGATCCTGGCCGCCGACCGCGTACAGCGGGCGGAACACCACGACCTTGCGCTGGGTGCGGCGCTCGAGCACCGCCTCCAGGCCGGCGCACAGCGCCAGCGCGGACTTGCCGGTGCCGGCCTTGCCACCCAGCGACACGATGCCGACCGACTCGTCGAGCAGCAGATCCAGGGCGACCCGCTGTTCGGCTGACCTTCCCCGGAGGCCGAACACCTCCCGGTCACCGCGTACCAGCTGCACCCGCTTGTCGGCGTTGACCCGGCCCAGGGCGTGAGAGTTGCTGCCCAGCAACCGAATTCCGGTGTGGCACGGCAGATCCCTGGCGGCCTGCAGATCGATCTCACCGTCGGCGAACAGGGCATCGACGTCGTCGGAGCCCACCTCGAGCTCGGCCATGCCCGTCCACCCCGAGGTGATCACGTCCTGGGCGTGGTACTCGTCGGCGAGCAGCCCGACGGCGCCGGCCTTGACCCGCAGCGGGATGTCCTTGCTGACCAGCGTGACCTGTTTGCCTTCGGCGGCCAGGTTGGCGGCGACGGTCAGGATGCGGGTGTCGTTGCCCTCGGTGCGAAACCCCGAGGGCAGCACACTCTGATCGCTGTGGTTCAGCTCGACGTGCAGCGTCCCCCCTTGCGTCCCAACGGGAATGGGCTGATCGAGGCGGCCGTGCTCGAGGCGCAGGTCGTCGAACATCCGCAACGCCTGACGGGCGAACCAGCCCAGTTCGTGATGATGCCGTTTGGCCTCGAGTTCGCTGATCACCACCAGCGGAACCACGACCTCGTGCTCGGCGAACCTCGTGATGGCCCAGGGATCGGACAGCAACACGGAGGTGTCGAGCACGTAGGTGCGGACGGGAGAATCGGTCACGTAGCGCTCCTCGAGGCTGCGCGAGTTCGCGGAGCCCCGCGCGAACATCTCGGTGGACACGAGCGCGGCCGAAAGAGCCGGGGCCGGCCCTTCCGTCGAAACGAATTCGGACCGCCCGGATAGCAGAGCATGTCGCTAGCCATCGAAAACGACGCTACTCCCGGTGCGGCATCCGCGCCTCGCAGGCGCGCCGGGGCGAAACGGCGTGCCGGTTACGAGCTCGTGAACTCCGCGAGCCGGGGTTCGTCGGTGAGACCCCACGCCGCGATCGAGTCGGCGATGGCGCCGCGCAGCGCGGCCTTGTCGAAGATGCCCGCCTCGGCGACGGTCTGCACCTTGTCGGCGTAGGCGTCGATGTCGGCGCCGACGAGGTCGAGAGCGGCGGCGCGGGTGGCGATGGCCTCGACGGTCTCCTCGCGCATCGAGGTCAGGCAAAACGCGACGACGTTGGTGAAGAACTCCGCGTGGCGTTCCTCGTCGCCCGCGATCCTGCCGACGAGGTCGCGCAGCACGGGCTCGTCGATCTGGGCGGCGAGGTTGCGGCAGAACACGGCGTGGCTGCGCTCCCACATCGCCATGAAGGCCAGCGTCTCGAGCTGGCTGTAGGTGTTCGCGCGGTAGCCCTTCATGACGTGCTCGACGCGCACGTCCTCGTTGGCCACCGGATCGACCTCGCGGGTGACGACCAGGTAGTTGCGCAGCGCGATCGCGTGCAGGTGTTCCTCCGCGGTCCAGCGGCCCAGCCAACGGCCCCACTTGTCCTCGAGGATGAAGTGCTCGACCAGCTCGCGGTGGTAGCCGGCCAGGTTGTCCTTGGTGATCAGCAGGATCTCGAGGGCGTCGGTGACCTTCTTGGGCAGCGTCACATCCGACGGTTCCCAGTCCCGGCCTCCGAGGAAGGCGAAGTTCTCGCCCTGATCGAACGGCACGTAGTCGTGGGCGAACCAGGCGTCCTCGGTGTCGAGGTGACGCCGCAACTGCTCCTTGACCACGGGCTCGAGCTCGAGGGTCAGCGCATCAGCGACAGGTTTCTGTGCCATGCGGTTACATTAACTCAATTCTGTGGGAATCGTAAAATTCCCACGCCGTGTCGGCTACAGCGTCAGACCCGGGTAGAGCGGGTTGGCCTCGAGCAGTTCGGCGGCGGCCGACCGCACCCGGTCGGCGGTGCCGTCGGCCAGCGTGTACTTGGCCTTCGACGGACCGTTCGGGCCGGCGGCGGGCTGCGTGTTCTTCAGCACCTCGACGACCAGTTCGGCGACCCTGTCGAAGTCGTCGGCGCCGAACCCGCGGGTGGTCAGCGCCGGCGTGCCGAACCGAATGCCGCTGGTGTACCAGGCGCCGTTCGGATCGGCCGGGATCGCGTTGCGGTTGGTGACGATGCCGGAGTCCAGCAGCGCCGACTCGGCCTGCCGCCCGGTGAGCCCGAACGACGTCACGTCGAGCAGCACCAGGTGGTTGTCGGTGCCGCCGGTGACCAGTGCGGCGTCGCGCTTGACGAAGCCGTCGGCCAGCGACTGGGCGTTGTCGGCGACGGCCTGGGCGTAGGTGCGGAACTCGGGCCGGCGGGCCTCGGCCAGCGCGACGGCCTTGGCCGCCATCACGTGCGACAGCGGGCCGCCGAGCACCATCGGGCAGCCCTTGTCGACCGCGGGCGCGTACTCCTCGGTGGCCAGCACCAGGCCGCCGCGCGGACCGCGCAGCGATTTGTGCGTCGTCGTCGTCACGACGTGCGCGTGCGGCACCGGATCCTCGTCGCCGGTGAACACCTTGCCCGCCACCAGACCGGCGAAGTGCGCCATGTCGACCATGAAGGTGGCGCCCACCTCGTCGGCGATCTCCCGCATCTTGGCGAAGTTGACCCGGCGCGGGTACGCCGAGTAGCCGGCCACCAGGATCAGCGGCTTGAACTCGCGCACGGCGGCGGCGACGGCGTCGTAATCGATAAAGCCCGTCTGCGGATTCGTCCCGTACTGGCGCTGGTGGAACATCTTGCCAGAGATGTTGGGCCGGAAGCCGTGGGTCAGGTGGCCGCCGGTGTCCAGCGACATGCCCATCAGGCGCTGGTTGCCCAGCTTGGCGCGCAGCGCCTCCCAGTCGGCCTCGGACAGGTCGTTGATGTGCTTGGCGCCGAACTCCGCCAGACCGGGCGTCTCCACCCGGGTGGCCAGGATCGCCCAGTACGCCACCAGGTTCGCATCGATGCCGGAGTGCGGCTGCGCGTAGGCGTACGGCGCCCCGAACAGCTCGCGGGCGTGCTCGGCGGCCAGAGCCTCGACGGTGTCGACGTTCTGGCAGGCGGCGTAGAACCGGTGCCCGATGGTGCCCTCGGCGTACTTGTCGGAGAACCAGGTGCCCATCGTCAGCAGCGCGGCCGGCGACGCGTAGTTCTCGCTGGCGATCAACTTCAGCGAATGCCGTTGATCGTCAAGCTCTTTGCGGGTGGCCTCGGCGATACGGGGTTCGACACTCTCGATCACCCGCAGCGCGGCCCGGTAGGCCTCGCTGGCGGTGTCGGCGTACTCGGCGCCCTGGCCAGGGGTGGTGAGGGACTCGGCGGTCATGCCCTCCAGCCTAAGCGCTCAGGCGGCCCGCAACGACGACGGGATCAGCGGTTCGTCCAGCAGCGTCGTGAACCGATCGGTGAGCGTCACCCCGTCAGGGCGGGCGTCGAGCCAGCCGCGCAGCAGCCGGTACCCCTCGACGTAGGTGCTGGTGTACGCCCGCCACAGCGGCGAGGACAGGAACCGCAGCATGTGCCGGGCCCGTTCGTCGTCGACCAGCAGCCAGCGCTTGAGGAACGCGACGACGTCGTCGACGTCGCGGTGCTCGTCGTGCAGCATCAGCGCGGCGTCCTGGCGGACATCGGCGAGCGCGGCCGACGCCTCGGCGATCGCCTCGGCCCGGCCGCCGTCGAACCGCAGCCCCAGATCGGCGTAGATGTCGGCGGCCCAGCTCCCCCAGCCCGGTCCGACCGCGGCGTAGAGCGCGAGGTCGGCCAGCCCCTCGGCCATCAGGCACTGCGGCGTGTTGACCAGGAAGAGGGTCTGCTCGGCCTGCCCCTTGGCCTCCACCAGCCCCGCTTCCTTGCGGCAGTGCTCGGTGTGATGGCCCGGGTAGGACTCGTGGGCCACCAGCCGGGGCAGGTTGGACATCTGCTGTTTGAGGTCGGCGTTGACGGCGACGGTGGACCGATAGTCGCCGAGGTAGTAGTTGAACCCCGACCACGGCTTGTCGGTGACCACTTCGTAGGTGATGGTCTCGCGCTCGGGCAGCGGGAACGTCGAGCGCACGCGGTCGCGCAGCGCCGAGGAGAACGCGTGGATGGCCTCCTCGAGGCGTGCGGGCGGGATCTGCTCGGCCACCCGGTGGGCACCGAGCCGTTCGGCGAGCGGGCCCGTGCCGCCCAGCGCGTCGTCGAGTTTGGCGTGCGCCTCCCGGTAACCCTCGGGGTCACCCTTGGCGATCCGGACGTCGAAGTACGCGGCCACCTCGTCGACGAAGCCGACCTCCTCACCGGCGAACGTGCGAGCGGCGCACTCCAGGGCGCGCAGGTGCGCGCCGACGAACGCGGCGCGGTCGTCGTCGAGCCCGGCGGGCAGTTCGCCGAGCAATCGGCGCGCAACGCGGGCCAGCTCGGCGGGATCCGGCGCGGGCTCGTCGGCGACCGCCCGGCGCAGCGCCGGGTCGCCGGTGAACGAGTCGACGTAGCCCTCCTCGATGCGGTCGAACCGCAGTCCGAGCATCAGGTAGTCGCGGATCAGGGGCGCAGAACCAGTACCGGCGTCCATACCCTCCACGCTAACTGCAAGACTGTGGCCATGGCGCGGCTGAGCGAACCCAGCCCCTACGTGGAGTTCGACCGGAGTCAGTGGCAGGCACTGCGGATGTCGACGCCGCTGAAGCTGACCGAGGACGAGCTGGTCCGGCTGCGCGGCCTCGGCGAGAAGATCGACCTCCTCGAGGTCGAAGAGGTCTACCTCCCGTTGGCGCGGTTGATCCATCTGCAGGTGGCCGCCCGGCAGGCGCTGTTCGCCACCACCGCGGACTTCCTCGGCGAGCCCCAACAGAACCCGGACCGGCCGGTGCCGTTCGTCATCGGGGTGGCCGGCAGCGTGGCCGTCGGCAAGTCGACCACCGCGCGCGTGCTGCAGGCTCTGCTGGCGCGCTGGGAACACCACCCCCGGGTGGACCTGGTCACCACCGACGGCTTCCTCTACCCCAATGCCGAGCTGTCACGACGGAACCTGATGCACCGCAAGGGTTTTCCGGAGAGCTATGACCGTAGGGCGCTGATGCGCTTCGTCACCGCGGTCAAGTCGGGCGCCGACGCGGCGTGCGCGCCGGTGTACTCGCATCTGCTCTACGACATCGTGCCGACGGAGAAGCAGATCATCGCGCACCCCGACATCCTCATCCTCGAGGGACTGAACGTCTTGCAGACCGGGCCGGCGCTGATGGTCTCCGACCTGTTCGACTTCTCGGTGTACGTCGACGCCCGCATCGAGGACATCGAGGAGTGGTACATCTCCCGGTTCCTGTCGATGCGGGCCGGCGCCTTCGCCGACCCGGCATCGCACTTCCACCACTACTCCACGCTGACCGATGAGCAGGCGGTGTTCGCCGCCCGCGACATCTGGCATTCCATCAACCGGCCGAACCTGATCGAGAACATCCTGCCGACCCGGCCACGGGCCACGCTGGTGCTGCGCAAGGACGCCGACCACTCGATCAACCGGCTACGCCTGCGCAAGCTGTAGCGGTCCGCACCGCACCCCGAACCGCTCGCCCACGGTGTCCAGCGACCTGCGCAGATGGGCACGCTCGCGGCGGTGCGTCGCCATGAACCGAACGGTCCCGGCCATCCGACGATGCCACGGGTACCAGCGGTTGAAGTCCAGGCCGCACTCGGCGAACACCTTGCCGGGCACCGCGTCGGCGATCAGTCCGAGGTTGTACTGCGCCAGGGCGAACATCGCGAACGGCAGCGCCTGCTTCGACTCGCGCCACAGGGCCTGCAGGTCCAACTCGTAGAGCGGGACGTCGCGTAGTTTGCCCAGGAACATCAGGTGGGTCAGGAAGTACGCGCTGTACGACGAGAAGTGCAATGTGGCAGAACGTGTCTGGACGGAGACGGTGGCGCCGCCGGCGGACATGTACGGCTCGTAGGGATGGTCGCCCTTGGTGAGGTAGCCGGTGCAGTTGACGATCCAGCTGCCCGCCTGCACCGATGTCGTCGCGCCGCTGCGCAACACGAGGTCGGTCGAGCCGGCGCGGTCGACGACGTCGACGAGGTGGTCCATCACCACGTCGTTCAGTCCGCCTGCAATGGTCTTCCGCTCGGCTTCGCTCAGCACCCCGAGCATCAGGTGCCGCGTCCGCGGGGTCAGCGAGATGCTGTGGTAGCCGAGGAACCACCGTGCCATCTCTTCCTCGTTGGTCCCGTCGAAGCGACGGCACACCTCGGCGGCCCAACTGCTCAACGACGTTCCACCCCACCACCGCTGAGCGCCGTCGGGGAAGAAGTGGTCCCGGCTGGTGAACATCGTGCCGGAGCCGGCGAGCAGGTTCACCTCGCGACCGGGGTAGCGCGTGATCACCGCGTGCGCGGTGTCCATGGCGGTCTTGCCGCCACCGATCACCCACACCGGGGCGTCGCTACGGCTCATCTCGCCGTCGCGCACATCGCAGTGATCGGGCGACACCGAATGGACCCGGGTGCTGCTGAGCTCGAGGGGATCGTTGGGCATGACCCGAAAACCGTAGGCCTTGATCAGCCGTCCGGTCCTGATGACGCGGACGTCGCCGGACGCGTCGCGGCACGTGACGTGCACGCCGTCGGCCGTCTCCTCGTCGGATTCCAGCGTCCAGCCGTAGCGCTCGTCCAGGGTGATGCGCGTCGTGATCTCGGCCAGGCAATGCGTGAAGTGATCGAGCACCTCGCCCTTGTCGGCCAGGTAAGAGCGATCTCGGTTCAGCGTCCAGGCGATGTTGCCCGCGGTGAACATCGGATGGGGCTGGTGTAGACGGACGTAGGGATACGTGTCGACCCACATCCCGCCCACCCGGGGTCGGCGATCCACCAGGATCACCTTCTGGTCGCGGGTGAGGTACCGGCTCGCCACGAACAAGGCGTTGAGGCCGGCAAGACCGGCGCCCACGATGCAGACATCACAGTTGTCATCCATGTCTGGAGCGTGAGCGCCGGCGCCTCCGGTGTCTTCAGTACCCCGCTACTGAACGGGCCGGCCCATCCGCCGCACGCCCTGGTACTGCAGCTCGGCCATCACCAGGGTGTAGACCCCGGTGCCGAGGATCAGCACCACACCGGTCGTCGTCAGCGGGAACACGTCGGCCAGCACCAGCACCACGGTGGCGACGCTGAACAGCAGGTTGCCCACGGCCAGCGCCAGACCCGACGTGCGGATCGCCGGGCGCGACGCGAGCACGAGCACCGCGGTCGAGAACACCACGAAGAACGCACCGGTCGCGTACTCGAATCTTGCCGTGGTGCCCGACATCTCGGCGATCCGCGGCGCGAAGAGCAGCATCGCGATGCCGGTCAAACCGCTGAGCACGGCGTCTGCGCGCATCGCGAAGCGCAGCAGGGAGTCGGTCGAGCTGCTCAGGCGGGAGGAGATCGCGGTGGTCATGACGGTTCCTTTCTGGAGGGGACATGCGGACTGACCGGTGCCGGAGTCGACGCCGTAACCTCTTCCGACGGCGACTCCGGACCGGCTCATGCGGGGGTCACGCCAAACGGCGCACCCCGAGGTACTGGAGCCAGGACAGGGCGACGGTGGCCGCGGTGAACGCCACCGCGGCGGCGACGCCGGCGGAGGTCAGGTGCAGGACGCCCGTCGCCAGCACGGTCACCACCGCGGCGGTGAAGCCCGCGTTGCCGGCGAGCACCGCGAGCCCGACGCGGCGGATACCGGCCAGCCGCGCGGCGCTGTAGAGCGTCGCGCCGTAGGCGACGAGTGCGGCCCCGCCGATCCAGGCGGCGGTGGCGGTCAGGCCCACCAGGCGGGCCAGCGGGTCGGCGGCCATCGCGACGAACAGTCCGAGGCCGGCGCACAGCGTGGCGTCGGCACGCAGCGCGACGCGCAGCAGGTGGTCCTCCGGGTGGGTGACCCCGGCGGGCCGGTGGGTGATGGCGGTCATGACACCGAAGGTGCTCAGATCCCGCTGCCAGATCGACACCGGATACTGCCAACTGCTGCCAACCGCAGGTCAGCGGGTCAGCGGGCGTCGACCAGGCTGCTCTTCAGGTCGGTGGCGATGACCCGCGCAGCGGCGTTCTGCCAGTTGTGCAGCGAGCGCTGCGGCACCTCGGTGACCAGCCACTGCCACGCCTGCCGGGCCACCGGGTCCAGGCCGGCAGCCGTGGCGTTCTGGGCGTAGGCCCGGACGCCGACGACGTACGGGAAGTACAGCGCGTTGTAGTGCCGCCACTGCTCGGTGGTGCCGAAGTCGCCGCCGTCGCGGGGCTTGAGCGCCGCGATCCGCTCGGCGAGCAGTGCCCGCAGTTCGTTCGCCCGCTCCAGCGGCTGATCGGGCGCGCCGCGCCGCGCCAGCCGGTCGTCGATGACGGGTAGCGCCGTCAGCGGGCTGGCCACGAGCTTGGACAGATCTCCGTAGTGACCCAGCGCGCGGCGGGTGACCCGCACGAAGGTGTCGTCGTCCATTCCGTCGAGCGGGCCGGCCGCGCGCAGCGGCAGCGCGGCCTCGGTGCTGCGCAACGCGGCCCGCTCGGCCCGCAGGTTCGGTGAGCGAAAGAACGCCAGCCGGTCGAGCAGCCCGGCCAGCGGATCGGCCAGCACGTTGACCGCGATCGCCACGGCCAGGCTGGTGAACAGCAGCACCGCCAGCGTGGTGCTCGGCCCGGCGACCGACAGCCCGATCAGTACCTGCCCGCCGAACAGCAGGGCCACCACCGACGTCGCGATGAACGAGCGCAGCATGTCGTTGCGCAGCGCCTGCCCCTCGTCGAACGCGTCACCCATCGCGACGGCGAGGCCGAGCAGCGCGACGTCGAAACCGGTGGACGCCAATGCCAACCAGCTCGGGACCAGGCCCAGCGGAATCACCAGGATCGCGTTGCCCAGCGCGAAGAACAGCGTCGCGACGACGATGAACCCGACCACCGGGCGCGGCTGATTACGGCGCAGGATCGCGTGCACCATCGCGCCCAGCGCGGGCACCGACACCGCGGCGAACAGCACCCAGTGCCCGAGCCGCAGCGGGCCCGTGACGTCGCCGGCCAGCGCGGCGCCGCCGAACGCGACGAGGGCGACGCCGGCCACCAGCGCCATCTCCCCGGCGCGGCTGCGCCACGAGTCCCGCGGCCGGGACAGCTCGAGCAGCACCGCGAACCACGCGATGCCGGGTACGGCGACCAGGTACACCTCGACGCGCCCGAGTGCGTCGACGCCGCCGGAGGTGCGGACGGCGTCGAGCGCCACCACGGCGGCAAAGCTGGTCAACCCGACCGCGGCCAGCACGAGCACGGGTTTGCGCGGATCGCGGGCCAGCAGATACAGCCCCAGCCACCAGCTCAGCGCGAACACCAGAGCGGACAGGCCGATCACGACGGGTGGTCCTCTACCGCCCGTAGCGCCGATGCCGCGCGCTGTAGTCGCGCAGGGCGCGCAGGAAGTCGACGCGCCGGAACTCCGGCCAGTACGCCTCGGTGAACCACATCTCCGAGTAGGCGCTCTGCCACAGCAGGAAACCCGAGAGCCGCTGCTCGCCGGAGGTGCGGATCACCAGATCCGGATCGGGCTGGCCGGAGGTGTACAGGTTCTCCGAGATCCCCTCCGCCGTCACAGCGTCGATCAGCTGCTCGGCGGTGGCGCCGTTGGCCAGTTCCTTGCTCAGCAGCGCGCGCACGGCGTCGACGATCTCCTGGCGGCCGCCGTAGCCGACGGCGACGTTGACATGGAAAGACCCGGTAGTGGCCGTCCTGTTCGTGGACTCCACCGCCTCGCGCAGCCGGCGGGCCGGTACCTCGCCGATCAGCTCGAGGTCGCCGACGGTGCGCACGCTCCACTGGTTGGCGGGCGCGCAGATCTCCTCGACGACATCGGTGATGATCTCGATCAGCGAGGCCAACTCGTCGGCGTCGCGCTGCAGGTTCTCGGTGGACAGCAGGTAGACCGTCGCCATCTCGATGCCCGCGTCGGCGCACCAGCGCAGCATCTCGGCGATCTTCTCGGCACCGGCCCGGTAGCCGTAGGCGACGTCGTCGTGACCGAGTTCACGCGCCCAGCGGCGGTTGCCGTCGCAGAGCACCGCGATGTGACGCGGGAGTTCGGATTTCTGCCGGGAGAGCCCCTGACGCAGCCGCATCTCGTAGAGCCGGTAGGCCGGTTCCTTGAGCCGCCGCGGAATGAGGTCCACGAGGATCCAGACTACTGTGGCGCACGGAAACCCCAAGCCAGTCAGCGGAGGTGAGATGCCCACGTCTGTCGATCCCCGGGACACCGAGGACGAATCGCGGGGAGCCGAGGACCTGCCCGAGGCCGTCGCCGACGGCGTCGCCCAGTTCCTGGGTAAGCCGCGGCTGCGGGGGTGGATCCACGTGTACTCCGCGGCGGTGGCGGTGATCTGCGGCGCCACGCTGGTGGCGGTGTCGTGGTCGGTGCAGTCGACGCGGGCGGGAATCGCGACGCTGATCTACACGCTGACCATCGTGGCGATGTTCACCGTCAGCGCCGTCTACCACCGGGTGAACTGGACGTCGCCCACGGCGCGCAAGTGGATGAAGCGCGCCGACCACTCGATGATCTTCGTGTTCATCGCCGGCAGCTACACGCCGTTCGCGGTGCTCGCGCTGCCGGAACGCAGCGGGGAGGTGCTGCTGTGGATCGTGTGGAGCGGCGCGCTGGCCGGGGTGCTGCTCAAGATGTTCTGGCCGTCGGCGCCGCGGTGGGTGGGGACGCCGCTCTACATCCTGCTGGGCTGGGTCGCGGCCTGGTTCATCGGGCCGATCCTGCACGGCGCGGGCGTGGCCGCGGTGGTGCTGCTGATCGTCGGCGGGGCGCTGTACTCCATCGGCGGGGTGCTGTACGCGCTGAAGTGGCCGAATCCGTGGCCGGCGACGTTCGGCCATCATGAGTTCTTCCACGCGTGCACGGCCGTCGCGGCGATCTGCCACTACATCGCGATGTGGTTCGCCGTCTTCTCCGGCTGACGCCCCCCTGCGGAGCAACCCGTCGTCCGCGACTGTGCGTGTCTGCAGGCAACACGCCGCGGATTCGCAGGAGATCACGCACGCTCGCGCGGCGCGTCGCGGCCGCCGCAGGCACGCACGCTCGCGGGAGAAGCAGAGCCCTACAGCGGAGTGATGTTCTGCGGGCCCCAGTAGGCCTTCATCGACGTGATCCTGCCGTCGCCGTCGAACGTCATCACCTCGATCGGTTCGATGCGCATCGCCCCGCCGACGGTGATCGCGAACACGAACGCGGCCTCGTGCCCGCCCGCACGGAACGTCAACAGTTCGGTGGTGATCTCGTGGTCGCCTTCCATGCCCTTGTAGAAGCCGGCGATGGCGTGGCGTCCGATGTGCACTTCGCCGCCACCGACCGGATCCTCCAGCGTGGCGTCCTCGGTGTAGAGCGCGGCGACGTCGTCGGCGGTGCCGGTGGCGACCGTGTCGAGGTAGCGCTGGACGAAACCTTGCAGGACGTCGGGCTCGAAGCTCATGTGCGGCAGGCTACACGGAGCGCCTCAGGGCGGCAGCGAGATCCGCGCCGGTGACGACGGGCAGGTCGCACACCCGTCCGCGGCACACGTAGGCGGCGTCGGCGCCGCGCACCCGCGGCCGATCGCGCAGCAATTCCGACGAGTCCGGGTGCCCGCCGACGACGATCGCGCCGCCGGGCGCGAGCATGCGGGCCGCGGCCAGCAGTTCCGAGGTCGCCGGGTCGGCGCAGGAAACGGCGATCTGGATCGGCCCGCGGACGGCCGCCTCGGCCACCGCCAGCCAGTGTCCGGCTGACCGCGGCACCCGCTTGAGCAGCGGCGCGGCGGCCGCCAGCGTCGCCGCGGCGGCGTCGGCGTGGCGCTGCGCGCGGTCCGCCGGCGCCAGGTGCGCGGCCAGCTGCAGCGACTCGGCGATCGAGGACGCCCCCGACGGTGTGGCGCCGTCGAGGGGGTCGGCGGGGCGTACCAGCAGCTGTTCGGCGTCGTCGGCGACGTCGTACCAGCGTCCGGGCCGCTGCGGGTCGGCGAAGTGGTCGAGGGCGATGTCGAGCAGGTCGCCCGCCGCGGTCAGCCAGCGGTGTGCGCCGGTCACCTGATGCAGCGTCAGCAGGCCGGTGGCCAGCGCCGCGTGATCGTCGAGGATCGCGGCGGATTCACCCACCACACCGCCCAGGCTGGCCCGCCGCAGCCGGCCGTCGCGGACGTGCAGCTCCAGCAGCGCCGTCGCGCACCGCGACGCCGCGTCGATCATGTCGGCGTCGCCGAGCGCGACGCCGGCCTCGCACAGCGCGGTGATCGCGAGTCCGTTCCACGCGGTGACGATCTTGTCGTCGCGGCCCGGCTGCGGGCGGGTGGATCGCGCCGCGCGCAGCACGGTACGGACGTTCTCGTAGCGCGCGGCGTCCTCGGGATCGGCCCGCAGCTGCAGCACCGATGTGCCCGCCTCGAACGTACCGGCATCGGTGACGCCGAAAACCGCAGCGGCCCAGCGGCCGTCGTCGTCGCCGAGGGTGGCGCGCAGCTGATCCGGGGTCCACACGTACGTCAGCCCCTCGTGGCCCGCGGCATCGGCGTCCAGCGACGAGACGAACATCCCGTCGCGGCGCAGCTCGTCGAGGAGGAACCGGGCAGTCTCCCGAGTCACCTTGCGCGCCAGCGCATTCGACGACAACCGGGACCAGTGCGCGTACACCCGCAGCAGCTGGGCGTTGTCGTAGAGCATCTTCTCGAAGTGCGGCACCACCCACGCGGCGTCGGTGCTGTAGCGGGCGAAGCCGCCGGCAAGCTGATCGTAAAGACCGCCGCGCGCCATCGCCTCGCAGGCGCGCGCCACGGTCGCCACCGGCGCCGGCGCACCGGTGCGTTCGTGGTGCCGTAGGAGGGCCTCCAGCAGGGCCGAGGGCGGGAACTTCGGCGCGGTTCCGAAGCCGCCGTGCGCCGTGTCCTCGTCGGCCAGCACCGCCTCGACCGCCGCGTCGCACAGGCTCGCGCTCACCTCGGGTCCGTCAGAGGGCAGCGCGGTGGCCATCGCGCGCAGCTCGCCGGCGATGTGGTCCGACGTCTGCTCGACCTCGGCGCGCCGGGTCCGCCAGGTCTCCTCCACCGCCGAGAGCAGTTGCAGGAAGGTCGGTTTCGGGTAGTAGGTGCCGCAGAAGAACGGCCGGCCGTCGGGCGTCAGAAAGCAGGTCATCGGCCAGCCGCCCTGTCCGGTCAGCGCGACCGTCGCGTTCATGTAGACGGCGTCGAGGTCCGGACGCTCCTCCCGGTCGACCTTGATGCACACGAAGTGCGCGTTGGCGGCCGCGGCGACGTCCGGGTCGGCGAACGACTCGTGGGCCATCACGTGGCACCAGTGACAGGCGGCGTAGCCGATGGACAGCAGGATGGGGACGTCGCGCTCGGCGGCCTCGGCCAACGCCTCGGGGGTCCACTGCTGCCAGTGCACCGGGTTGTCGGCGTGCTGGCGCAGATACGGGCTCGTCGACTCCGCGAGGGTGTTACGTCCCGGCGCCGGGCTCACGGGTCGTTCCCGGGTCGGCCGGGTTGTCGGTGGCGAGATCGGGATCGGCGTCCTGCTGGTCGAACGACTTCGGCAGCTTCTTGAGGTGCCGGTTCATCGACCACACCAGCAGGAAGACGCCGATGAGCAGCAGCACGATCACGATCAGCCCGAACGGGCTGGCCTTGCCGAAGTCGGGTCCGGTCTGCTGCGGCCCGTCCTGGGCCAGCACCTCGGTCGCCAGCAGTGTCAGCATCGGCTCACTCCCGTCCCTCGATACCGGTGAACAGATCGGTCTCGGGCAGTCGCACCGGAACCCGGGACCGGGCCAACTCGAACTCCTCGGTCGGCCACAGCCGCTGCTGCCACTCCATCGGCGTGGTGAAGAAGAAGCTCTTCGGATCGATCTGGGTGGCGTGCGCGAGCAGCGCCTCGTCGCGCTGGGTGAAGTACTTGGCGCACTCGATGCGGGTGGTGACGCGCTTGGCGAGCAGATCCTCGTCGGGGTCCCAGCTCTCCAGCCACTTGGCGAACGGACCCTCCTGGCCGTTCTTGGCGAACTCGTCCTGCAGCACCTGCATGCGCTGCCGCAGGAACCCGTGGTTGTAGTACAGCTTGTGGGTGCTCCACGGGTCGCCGGCATCGGGATAGAGCAGGTGGTCGGCGGCCGCCTCGTAGGCCGCGACCGACACCTGGTGGCAGCGGATGTGGTCGGGGTGCGGATACCCGCCGTTCTCGTCGTAGGTGGTCATCACGTGCGGCTTGAACTCCCGGATGACCCGCACCAGCGCCTCGGTGGGCACCTCGAGCGGTTCGAGGGCGAAACAGCCCTCCGGCAGCGGCGGCAGCGGGTCGCCCTCGGGTAACCCGGAGTCGACGAAGCCCAACCAGTGGTGCTCGACGCCGAGGATCGCCGCCGCCTTGGCCATCTCCTCGCGACGGATCTCGGCCATCCGGCCGTGCACCTCCGGCAGGTCCATCGCGGGGTTGAGGATGTCGCCGCGCTCCCCGCCCGTCAGCGTCACGACCAGCACGCGCACGCCCTCGTCGACGTAGCGCGCCATCGTGGCCGCGCCCTTGCTGGACTCGTCGTCGGGGTGCGCGTGTACGGCCATCAACCGCAGTTCGCTCAACCTGTTTCCTCTTAGCTGCTCACCTGCATGGACACTCACGATCAGGTTCAACAGAACCCACGGGTTCTATAGTTCCAGTCCTAGTACACCTATCCGAACGACGGGCATGCAAAACGAGATGATCGACCGTCCTCCAGCCCGCTACGGGTCCGAGCGACTCAGCCGGCGAAACCGCCGCCGGATCGTCATCGCCGCGACGGTCCTCGTGGTGGCCCTCGGCGTCGCGATCGCGGCCGTCGCATTCACCCGCCTCGGCTCCCCCGACATCAAGGGCGAGTTGGGCGGCTACCGGGTGGTCGACCCCGGCACGGTGGAGGTGACCGTCAGCGTCACCCGGGACGACCCGTCCCGACCGGTCGTGTGCATCGTGCGGGCCCGCTCCTACAACGGTGACGAGGTCGGCAGGCGCGAACTGCTGGTGGCCCCGTCGACCGCCGAGACCGTGCAGGTCAGGACGGTCGTGAAGACCAGCGCGCCGCCCGTCGTGGGCGACGTCTACGGCTGCGGCAGCGACGTGCCGGCGTACCTGGTCGCACCGTCCTAGACCGGGCCGCAACCAACTGCGGGCTGCGAAAACGTGAAAACCGGGTATCCCCCCGGTGCTATCATGGACCGATACACGGTTCCTGCTGGGGCCGTGTATTGCTGCATTTGAGCGCCGATCGAACGGCGACGGATGCGGCGATGCACGTACGACAGCCCCGGCGCCGTGTCCCGAGATCCACGCACACAGCGCTGAAAGCGACGACGACAGGAGCGCGCCGACATGACTGACACCCAGGTCACCTGGCTGACCGAAGAGGCCTTCGACCGGTTGAAGGCCGAGCTGGACCAGTTGATCGCGAACCGTCCCGTCATCGCCGCCGAGATCAACGACCGGCGCGAAGAGGGCGACCTGCGCGAGAACGGCGGCTACCACGCCGCCCGCGAGGAGCAGGGCCAGCAGGAGGCCCGTATCCGTCAGCTGCAGGAACTGCTGAACAACGCCAAGGTCGGCGAGGCCCCCAAGCAGTCGGGCGTCGCACTGCCCGGCTCGGTGGTCAAGGTCTACTACGACGACGACGAGGGCGACACCGAGACGTTCCTGATCGCCACCCGCCAGGAGGGCGTCAGCGACGGCAAGCTCGAGGTCTACTCGCCGAACTCCCCGCTGGGCGGCGCACTGATCGACGCCAAGGTCGGCGAGACACGCACCTACACGGTGCCCAACGGCAACACGGTCAAGGTGACGCTGGTCTCCGCGGAGCCGTATCACGGCTGACCGGCGTGGCGCAGATCGCCGAGGACCTGTTGCTGCTTCTGCTCGACAACGGGTCCGCACAACCCGGGCTGGACAATCCGCGGCGCGGTCACGTGCTGGCCGCCGCGACCCTGCTCGACGTCGCCTACTCGTGCCGGGTGCGTCCGTCGGTCCACGGTGAACCCGTGCCGCCGGGCCGCCTGGTGGCGCTCGACGCCGCCGGACCGTCGGATCCCGTCCTGGCGCCCGCGCTGGACTACCTGCGCGCCACCCCGCGCCGGCCGGTCGATGCGATCAAGGCGCTGGCCCGACGCACCGAGGGCCGCCTCGTCGACCACCTCGAGCAGGCCGGCCAACTCCGACGGATCACCCTCTCGGCGAAGGGCTTTCGCCGTCGCGAGGCGTACCCGCTGACCGACCGGCGCCGGGTGGGGCCCGCCCGCGATGCGCTGCTGGCCGCGCTGTTCGACCGCAGGCCACCCGCTGCGCCCGCGGCGGCGATCATCACGGTGCTGCACGCCGCCGACGGTCTCGGAGCGTTGTTCAGCCTCAACGACCGCGGCTGGCGCTGGGTACACGCCCGCGCCGGGGAGATCGCCAGCGGTAGCTGGGTCGACGAGTCCCCGACGGGCATGGCCGAGGTGAACCTCGCGGTCACCGCGTCTGCGGTCCGCCAGGCGCTGGCGCAGCTGTCTTAGGCGAGTGCCTGTTCGACGTCGCCGAGCAGATCGGCGACGTCCTCGATGCCGACCGACAGGCGCACCAGATCGTCGGGCACCTCGAGCTGGGATCCGGCGGTCGAGGCGTGCGTCATCGCGCCGGGGTACTCGATGAGCGACTCCACCCCGCCGAGCGATTCGGCGAGGATGAAGATCTCGGTGCGGGCGCAGAAGTCGCGAGCCGCCTGCGGACCGCCTTTCAGGCGGACCGACACCATCCCGCCGAAACCGCTCATCTGGCCGGCCGCGACCGCGTGGTTCGGGTGGCTCGGCAGCCCTGGGTAGAGCACGGTCCCGACGGCCGGGTGCTCGGTGAGGAACTCCGCGATCGCGGCGGCGTTCTCGCTGTGCCGCTGCATCCGCAGCGGCAACGTCTTCAGACCGCGGATGGTCAGGTAGGCGTCGAACGGTCCGGGCACCGCGCCGGCGCCGTTCTGCAGGAACGCGAACGCCTCGTCGAGTGCTTCGTCGTTGGTGAGCAGGGCGCCGCCCACGACGTCGGAATGCCCGCCGATGTACTTCGTCGTCGAGTGCAACACGATGTCGGCGCCCAACGGCAGCGGCTGCTGCAGGGCGGGTGAGGCGAAGGTGTTGTCGACCAGCACCTTGGGTCTGTGCGAGGCCTTCTTCTCGGCGGCCAGCGCGACGATCCCGCTGATGTCGGCGACCGACAGCAGCGGGTTGGTCGGCGTCTCCACCCAGATCAGCTTCGTACGGTCGGTGATCGCCGCCCGCACCAGATCGAGGTCGCCGAGCGCGACCGCGGTGTAGCTGATCCCCCACAGCGTGAACACCTTGTCGATCAGCCGGAAGGTGCCGCCGTACGCGTCGTCGGGGATGACGATGTGGTCGCCGGGGCGCAGTACCGACCGCAGCGCGCAGTCGGTGGCGGCCATGCCCGAGCTGAACGCCCGGGCGTAGGACGCCATCTCGACCGCGGCCAGCGCGGCCTCCAGCGCGGAGCGGGTCGGGTTGCCGGTGCGGGCGTACTCGAAGCCGCCGCGCAGCCCGCCCACGCCGTCCTGGGCGAACGTCGAGCTGGCGTAGATCGGCGGGTTGACCACTCCGGTGGCCGGGTCAGGCCGGTAACCGGCGTGAATGGCCTTGGTCGCGGGGCCGAGGGCCCGGAAGTGGTCGGCCGCGCTGCGCTGCTCGCTCATGGTGGCCCAGGGTAGCGGTGTAGAACTGACCCATGTCCACCGATGGGGCCTCCTCGATCGAAAGCCTGTTGGACCTCGACTCGCTGCTGAGTCCCGAGGACCTCGACCTGCGCACGATGGTGCGTCAGTTCGGTGAGCAACGGCTGCGCCCGCACATCGCCGAGTGGTTCGAGACGGGTCAGGTGCCGGTTCGCGACCTGGCCGTCGAGATCGGCAAGCTCGGTCTGCTCGGCATGCACCTGACCGGCTACGGCTGCAGCGGGTCGAGCGCGACCGCCTACGGCCTGGTGTGCCAGGAGCTCGAGGCGGTGGACAGCGGGCTGCGCAGCCTGGTCTCGGTGCAGGGTTCGCTCGCGATGTTCGCGATCCACCACTGGGGCAGCGAGGAGCAGCGCGAGCAGTGGCTGCCCGGGATGGCCGCCGGTGAGCTGATCGGCTGCTTCGGGTTGACCGAACCGGACTTCGGCTCCAACCCCGGCGGCATGCGCACCACCGCCCGCCGGGACGGCTCGGACTGGATCCTCAACGGCTCCAAGATGTGGATCACCAACGCCTCGGTGGCCGACGTCGCGATCGTGTGGGCGCGCGCCGAGGACGGGGTGCTGGGCTTCGCGGTGCCGACGTCGACGCCGGGTTTCAGCGCCAGGGAAATGACGCACAAGATGTCGCTGAGGGCGTCGGTCACCTCTGAGTTCAGCCTCGACGACGTGCGGGTGCCCGAGGACGCGAGACTGCCGGGCGCGCGGGGGCTGTCCGGTCCGTTGAGCTGTCTGTGCGAGGCCCGCTTCGGCATCGTGTTCGGCGCAGTCGGGGCGGCCAGGGACTGTCTGGAGTCCGCGCTCGACTACGTGGGCAGCCGGCAGGTGTTCGACAAGACGCTGGCCGGCTATCAGTTGACGCAGGCCAAGATCGCGGACATGGCCGTCGAACTGGGCAAGGCGCAACTGCTGGCGCTGCACCTCGGGCGTCTCAAGGACGAGGGCCGCATCAAGCCCGAACAGGTCAGCGTCGGCAAGCTGAACAACGTCCGCGAAGCCATCAAGATCGCACGGCAGTGCCGAACCCTGCTGGGCGCCAACGGGATCACGCTCGAGTACCCGGTGATCCGGCACGCCAACAATCTCGAGTCGGTGCTGACCTACGAGGGCACCTCGGAGGTGCACCAGCTGGTCATCGGTCAGGCGTTGACCGGCGTCAGCGCGTTCCGCTGACGCCGGCCGGCCCGCGTCAGTAGTGGTGGGTCGGAGGCTGCGCGTGTTGCCCCTGCTGTCCCTGCGGGGTCAGCGGCACACACACCGTCGTCATGATCTTGTCGGCGAGCGTCTGCCGCTTGGCGTCCCACAGCGGGAACAGGTAGCCGATGTAGCAGATGATCGCGTCGACGAAGTGGGCGAGCTGGCGCACCACCGACAGCCCGAAACCGATGGGCTGCCAGGTCTTCTCGCTGACCACCTTGAACTTCATCACCGACTTGCCGATGCTCGACCCCGTGGTGCCCTGCCGGTAGCCGTAGTTCCACACGGCGTAGGCCAGTGACAGCAGCGACGTCAGGAAGAGCACCAGTGAGCCGACGGCCGAGTAGCTCGAGGTGCAGGAGTAGCCGCCGTTGATGCTGTCGCAGTTGTTGTCACCGGTGAGGATCGCGATGCCCTGCCCGATGCCGGACAGGATGAAGATCGGAATGTTGTCGATGAACCAGGCGGCCACGCGCGAAAGCCACGGCGTGTAGCTCTCTTTCGGCAGCGCAGGCGCGGCGGTCGGCGAGGGATAACCACCCTGCTGCGGCGGCGGGAAGCCACCCGGGGGGTAATTGCCCTGCGGCGGTGGTGGATAGCCGCCCGGGGGTGGCGGCGGTTGGTAGCCACCCTGCGGGGTCGGCTGACCGCCCGGCGGCGGATATCCCCCCGGCGGCGGGTATCCACCCGGTGGCGGGTAACCGCCTGGAGTGTCTGTCATCGAATCTCCCTCCTCGGATCGATCGGCAGCGCAACGTGGTTGAGGACTTTGTCGACCAGGGTCTGGCGCTTCTCGTCCCACAGCGGGAACAGCACCGCGATCAGCCAGACGATGCCGACGCAGAGCCCCGCGATCACCCAGTAGATGATCTCGCGGACGAAGGACATACCGAAACCGACCGGCTGCCCTGTCTTCTCGCTCACGATCTTGAACTTCATGACGCCCTTGCCGATACTCGACCCGGTCGTCCCCTGCCGGTAGCCGAGGTTCCAGATCCAGTAGGCCAGGGCCAGGATCGCGGTCACGACGATCGCGAGCTGACCCGTCGTGGAGGCTCCGCTGGCGCAGAACTCACCGAGGTCGTACTCCGAACTGTCGGTCACGCAGGCGGTCTCCTGGGTGCCGAGCAGCACGCCGATACCGATGCCTTCGAGGATCAGCAGGGGGATGAAGTCGATCACCCAGGCGAGAACCCGGCTCAGCCATGGGGTGTACGCCGTCTTCGGCAGACCCGGGGCGGCGGGCGCCGCGGGGTAGCCCATCGCTCCCTGCGGCGGGTAGCCGCCGGCCGACGGCGGGGGCGGTGGATATCCGCCCGGGGGTGGTGGCGGTGGCGGGTTCGCAGGGGGCGGTGGTTCGGTCATGATGCCTTCCAGTCAGTTTCTTAGCTGGGGACACGCGAGAACACCATACCTGAGACAGGCCTGCGAGCAGGGGTTTTGCGGTCAGTTCCGCGGGGGGCGCGGCGCGGGTCGATGCGTTTGCCGGCAGCGGCGCACGGCGTCGTTCAGCGGCGCGAGCTGGTGTCCGAGAGGTAGCCGAGCAGGTCGTGACGGGTCAGCACGCCGACCGGCTTGCCCTCTTCGACGACCATCACCGCGTCACACTCGCGCAGCGTCTTGGCCGCGGTGCTGACCAGTTCGCCGGCACCGATCAGCGGCAGCGCGGGGCTCATGTGCTGGGACACCGCGTCGGCGAGCTTCGCCCGCCCCTCGAACACCGCGGAGAGCAACTCCCGTTCCGAGACACTGCCGGCGACCTCGCCGGCCATCACCGGCGGTTCGGCGCCGACCACCGGCATCTGCGACACCCCGTACTCGCGCAGGATGCCAATCGCGTCACGGACCGTCTCCTGCGGGTGGGTGTGCACCAGGTCGGGCAGGGCACCCGACTTGCCGCGCAGCACGTCGCCGACCGTGGACTCGGCGACCGACCCGTCGAGGCGGCTGCGCAGGAAGCCGTAGGACGACATCCAGCCGTCGTTGAAGATCTTCGACAGGTAGCCGCGGCCGCCGTCGGGGAGCAGGACGACGACGAGCGCGTCGGGACCTTCCCGCTCGGCGACCTGGATCGCGGCGTGGGCGGCCATCCCGCACGATCCCCCGACCAGCAGCGCCTCTTCGCGGGCCAACCGGCGGGTCATGTCGAAGGAGTCCGCGTCGGACACCGCGATGATCTCGTCGGGCACCGACGGGTCGTACGCCGACGGCCAGAAATCCTCACCGACGCCCTCGACGAGGTACGGCCGGCCCGTGCCACCGGAGTACACCGAACCCTCCGGGTCGACGCCGATGACCTTCACCCGGCCCTCGGACACCTCCTTGAGGTAGCGCCCCGCGCCGGTGATCGTGCCGCCGGTGCCGACGCCCGCGACGAAGTGCGTGATCTTGCCGTCGGTGTCGGCCCAGATCTCCGGGCCGGTGGTCTCGTAGTGACTCTCCGGACCCATCGGGTTCGAGTACTGGTCGGGCTTCCAGGCGCCCTCGATCTCGGTGACCAGCCGGTTGGACACGCTGTAGTAGCTGTCCGGATCGTCGGGGGCGACGGCGGTCGGGCACACCACCACGTCGGCGCCGTAGGCGCGCAGCACGTTCTGCTTGTCCTCGCTGACCTTGTCCGGGCAGACGAAGATGCACCGGTAGCCGCGCTGCTGGGCGACCAGCGCCAGCCCGACGCCGGTGTTGCCCGACGTCGGCTCGACGATGGTGCCGCCCGGCTTGAGCTCGCCACTGGCCTCGGCGGCGTCGATCATCTTGATCGCGATGCGGTCCTTGGAGCTGCCGCCGGGATTGAGGTACTCGACCTTGGCGGCGACGATGCCCGCCCCGTCGGGGACGACGGAGTTCAGCCGCACCAGAGGGGTGTTGCCGATGAGCTCACTGACGTGCCGGGCGATCCGCATGCGTCCATCGTCTCAGGCCCGGGAAACGACTACCAGGTGGCCTCTCGGATGTACTCCCCGATCTGCTTGATCGAGCGGCTGGCCTCGGGCACCGCGGGCGCGCCGATCTGGAAGACGTGCATCTGACCGGGCCAGATGCGGACCTCCACCGGGACGCCCGACGCGGCGAGCAGACGGGCGGCCTTGCGCGCGTCGCTGAGCAGCACCTCCGAGCCCGACACGTGGATGAGGGTGCGCGGCAGCCCGGGTTCGATGTGGTCGAGCGGCTCGAAGATCTCCTCGGGCTTGCCGTCCACCACCCGTTTGGCCGCCGCCTGCTCGATCAACTCGACCAGCGCATGGAAAGCCTTGGGAGGGAACATCGCATCGCTGCGGATGTTCGGGTGCTCGGCGCGCGCCTCGTTGTCGATCTCGAACAGCGGGGACATCGTGACCACCGCTGCGGGCGTCTCGGCGCCGTAGCCTTCGACACCCTCGAACTGCAGGCGTTCGGCCAGGGAGAGGGCCAGGTAGCCGCCGGCCGAATCACCGGCGAGCACGATCTGGTCAGGCTCGTAGCCGGTCTCCCGCAGCCACCGGTAGGCGTCGAAGCAGTCGTCGAGGGCCGTGCCGACGGAGTGCTTGGGAATCATCCGGTAGTTCACGACGAGTACCGGCGCATCGGCGTGGCGCGACAGCGCGGTCACCAGCCGGCCGTGGGTGTTCACCCCACACGTGAGGAACGCGCCACCGTGCATGTAGAGAATCACGCTGCGCTTGCCGTCGGCGGGCAGGACACCGGCGGCCCGGACCAGCTGGGCGGTGCAGTGCGGCAGGCCGATGGTCGCCCGCACGGTGCCGGGCACCGGACGGATGACCCGCGCCGCAAAGTCGAGCACGCCCCACGGCCACGGCAACTTGGGGGCGTAGCTGCCGACGGACAGGAACGGCTTGACGGTCGCCATCGCCGCCAGGCCCATCAGGCGTCCGGCGATGCTCGGGCCGTCCTCGACGACCTCGACCGGTGCCCCGTCGCTGACCGGGAAGCGGCGCGGCTTGTGCGCTCGACCAGGTCTGACACCGAGGTGTGCAGGACTCGGGATCTTGCTCGGTGCCGTCATCGCCACCACTTCCTACGCCGTTGTAGCCCGGGACAAGCCAAGATACTCAGACAAGCTCGTTACTTAGCTTGACATCTGTAACCATTATCACAATCGTCTAAACGTTATTGGTACCGGACTTGATACCGCACCGTGACCGTCGATTGTCTGTGCATCGCGCTTATCCGGAGAACTCGCACCTAAACTCGGGGTGTGGGCATCAGCGATCGTGCTCCTCGCGTCCGCGCACCGCGTCGGTCGACGGTAGCCCTCGCGGCCGTGGCAACGCTGGCGTCGACGGGTTCCTTCTATGTCGGCGCCCGCAACCTGCTGACCGGCCAGGCCGACCAGGCCCGCCGCGTCATCCCCAAGTCCTGGGACGTCCCTCCCCGCGCTGACGGCGTCTACACCGGTGACGGCGGCCCGCCGGAGCGCTGGCATCGCGGCGTGCCGTTCGACCTGCACCTGATGATCTTCGGCGACTCGACGGCCACCGGGTACGGCTGCGTCACCGCCGACGAGGTGCCCGGTGTCCTGCTGGCGCGCGGTCTGGCCGAGGAGTCGGGCAAGCGCATCCGGCTGAGTACGAAGGCCATCGTCGGGGCCACCTCCAAGGGTCTGTCCGGGCAAATCGACGCGATGTTCGTCGCCGGCCCGCCGCCGGACGCCGCGGTCATCATGATCGGCGCCAACGACATCACCGCCCCCAACGGCATCGGTCCGTCGGCCCGCCGTCTCGGCCGTGCCGTGCGGCGGCTCCGCGGCAGCGGCGCGGTCGTCGTCGTCGGCACCTGCCCGGACTTCGGCGTGATCAAGGCGATCCCGCAGCCGCTGCGCTGGGTGGCCCGCAGCCGCGGGCTGCGGCTGGCGCGGGTGCAGGCGGCGGCCGTGCGCGCGGCCGGCGGCGTGCCGGTGCCGTTCTCCGATCTGCTCGCGCCGCACTTCCAGCAGGCACCCGAGGAGATGTTCTCCCCCGACATGTTCCATCCGTCGGCGATGGGGTACGCGCTGGCGGCCAAGCAGCTACTGCCCGCGCTGTGCGAGGCGCTGGGCGAATCGGCCGCACGCGATCCGGCGCTGGAATCGCGCTCGGCCGAGGGCGCGTCGCTGCTGTCGCGGGTCGGCAACCTCAGCCGGCTGTGGCGCCGCTCGACCGGGGTGCCCGCGCCGATCGTGGTGGCTGCGAGCTAGGTTCACAGCAGAGAACTCGCTGTCTACCGAGGAGTCGTCATGCCCGAAGCCGTCATCGTCGCCACCGCCCGCTCCCCGATCGGCCGGGCCAACAAGGGATCGCTGGTGTCGATGCGGCCCGACGACCTGGCCGCCCAGATGGTCAAGGCCGTGCTGGACAAGGTGCCCGCCCTCGACCCCCGCGACATCGACGACCTGATCATGGGCTGCGGCCAGCCCGGCGGCGAGGCCGGCTTCAACATCGGCCGCACGGTGGCGGTGCAGCTGGGCTACGACTTCCTGCCCGGCACGACGGTCAACCGGTACTGCTCGTCGTCGCTGCAGACCACGCGGATGGCATTCCACGCGATCAAGGCCGGCGAAGGCGACGCGTTCATCTCCGCCGGCGTCGAGACGGTGTCGCGCTTCCTCAAGGGCACCTCCGACGGTTGGCCGGATTCGAAGAACCCGATCTACTCCGACGCGATGGCCCGCACCGAGCAGGCCGCCGCCGGCGCGAGCGAGTGGCACGACCCGCGCGAGGACGGCCTGCTGCCCGACGTCTACATCGCGATGGGCCAGACCGCGGAGAACGTCGCCGCCTTCACCGGCATCAGCCGTGAGGACCAGGACCACTGGGGGGTGCGGTCGCAGAACCGAGCCGAGGAGGCCATCAAGAGCGGCTTCTTCGAGCGGGAGATCACGCCGGTGACGCTGCCCGACGGCACGGTCGTCACCACCGATGACGGCCCGCGCGCAGGCACCACCTACGAGGCGGTCAGCCAGCTCAAGCCGGTGTTCCGGCCCAACGGCACGATCACCGCGGGCAACGCGTGCCCGCTCAACGACGGCGCGGCCGCCGTGGTGATCATGAGCGACACCAAGGCCAAGGAGCTGGGGCTGACGCCGCTGGCGCGCATCGTGTCGACCGGGGTGTCCGGGCTCTCGCCGGAGATCATGGGCCTGGGTCCGATCGAGGCGGTCAAGAAGGCGCTGGCCAACGCGAAGATGTCGATCGGCGACATCGACCTCTACGAGATCAACGAGGCGTTCGCGGTCCAGGTGCTCGGGTCGGCACGCGAGCTCGGAATGGATCTGGAGAAGCTCAACGTCTCCGGCGGCGCCATCGCGCTGGGCCACCCCTTCGGGATGACCGGCGCGCGGATCACCGCCACGCTGCTCAACAACCTCGCCACGCACGACAAGACCTTCGGCATCGAGACGATGTGTGTGGGCGGCGGCCAGGGCATGGCGATGGTGGTGGAGCGCCTCTCCTGATTCCTGCGGCGCTGGTGTGCGTCCAGATCGCATTCTCAGCTGACTCTGCGATCTGAGCGCACACCAGCCGAGCGGGTCCAGGCTCGCGCGACGCGGTCGAGGATCTCCGCCTCCCGCTGCCCGGCGACGACCCGCACGCGGTCCCAGCCGCGCTCGGCGATGAACTCCGCGCGCAGGATGTCGTCGGCGAACACCGCCCGTTCTCGGTGGTGGTCGCCGTCGTACTCGACGGCCACCCCGACGTCCTCCCAGCCCATGTCGAGGTAGTAGCGCGGCCGACCGACGTCGTCGCGGACGGGGATCTGCGTGCGTGGGCTCGGGTAACCGGCACGCACGAGCAGCAGGCGCAGCCACGTCTCGCGCGGCGACTCGGCTCCCGGATCGTGCCGTCGGAGGGCGTCCCGCAGCCGCGGCACCCCCGGGGTTCCCGGGTGCCGGTCTGCCAGTGCGAGGACGGCCCGGGGCTCGAATGGTCGCGCGTTGCCCAGCGCGTCGAGCCGGCTGACACCGTCGTCTCCGCGGGTGAGGCGGCCGACGTCGAACGCCGTACGGGTCAGCGAGGTGACCGCCAAGCCCCCGATCCGTACCACCTCGTCGTCATCGAGCCGGTCCCTGCGAGTGACGATGCCCGCGGGCGGACGGGCGTTGCGCCACACCAGCTCGACGGGCACGTCGCCGGGGATCCACCGGGCGCCGTGGAGCGCCGCCGCGGCGGCACCGGCGACCACACCGTCACGGCCGGACCACAACCACGCCGCCGTGGCGCGCTGCATCAGCGTCGGCGTCACGTCGAGCGGGACGTAGACGTTGGGGAACAGCGATCGATAGCGTGCCCGCAGTTGGTGTTTCTTCACCCGCCCTGCCGCCAGGGCTTCGGTGCCGAGAAACGGCCACGCCAGTGCTCTCATGCCACGACGGTGCCTGCGCCGGGCTGCGCAGGCCAGGGCCATCTCTCGGGCTGGGGATAACGGCGAAGCCTGGTGTGCATGCAGATCGCAATCTAGGGCGAATGAGCGATCTGGACGCACACCAGCGCAACGAAAAGGGGCGCCCACCGTGGTGGGCGCCCCTGATTCGTGCGGAGACTAGTCGCTGTTGAAGTAGCTCAGCAGACGCAGGATCTCGATGTAGAGCCAGACCAGGGTCACGGTCAGGCCGAGCGCGATGCCCCAGGCCGCCTTCTCCGGCGCGCCGGCGCGGATCATCTGGTCCGCGGCGTCGAAGTCGATCAGGAAGCTGAACGCCGCGAGGCCGATGCAGATCAGCGAGAAGATGATCGCCACCGGGCCACCGCTGCGCAGGCCGAGGCCCTCACCGCCGCCGACACCGAACAGCGCGAGCACGAAGTTGCCGAGCATCAGCGCCAGCACACCGAACAGGCCGGCGACGATGAACCGGGTGAACTTCGGCGTGACGCGGATGGCGCCGGTCTTGTAGACCACGAGCATGCCCGCGAACACGCCGAGCGTGCCGAGCACCGCCTGGCTGATCAGGGCGCCGGCACTGACGCCGGAGACCATCAGGTTGGCGACGACGAACGAGAACGCGCCGAGGAACAGGCCCTCCAGCGCGGCGTAGGTCAGAACGACAGCCGGGTTGTCCTGCTTGCGCCCGAAGGTCGCGATCAGCACGACGACCAGACCGCCGAGCGCGCCGACCAACGTGAACGGCATCGCCAGCGCCACGTTCTGGGCGACCAGGAAGTAGGAGACGACGGCGACCGCGGACAGCACGGCCAGCGTGATGCCGGTCTTGGTGACGACGTCGTCGATCGTCAGCGGGCGCGAGACGCCGCGCTGCTGCTGATCGGGGTAGGCGGTGTAGGGATCGGCGTGTACCGCTTGCGCACCGTAGCCGGCGGCTCCGGTACCGAATTGCGCGTATCCGCCCTGCTGCCCCTTGGGCAGCGTGCGAAATACCGGGTTGCTGCTCTCGCGCACCGTCGGTTCCTTTCCTGACTGTCGTGATTCGGCCTGTGCCGAACATTGGTTGAACGATCGGCGTGCCGGGACGGTTCCCGGTTCCGCAGAACAGTTCCCAGGGTCTTCACAGGAAACCTTACCCGGGCCCACCCGATCCCGGGTGACGATCTAGATTGCTCCCGTGGACGAAAACGAGGATGTCCTAGTAAGTGTGCGCGCCGGCGTCGGCCACCTCACGCTGAACCGGCCCAAGGCGATCAACTCGCTCACCCATCCGATGGTCACCACGATGTCGGCGGCGCTGCGCTCGTGGGAGCACGACGACGACGTCCGCGCCGTCGTCGTGACCGGGGCGGGTGACCGCGGGTTGTGCGCGGGGGGCGACATCGTCGCGATCCACCACAGCGCCAAGGCCGGCGGCGCCGAGGCCCGTAGCTTCTGGCACGACGAGTACCTGCTGAACTCCTACATCGGCCGCTACCCCAAGCCCTACATGGCCGTCATGAACGGCATCACGATGGGCGGCGGCGTCGGGATCAGCGCCCACGGCGACGTCCGCGTGGTCACCGAGACGACGAAGATGGCGATGCCCGAGGTCGGCATCGGGTTCATCCCCGACGTCGGCGGCACGCTGATCCTGTCCCGGGCGCCGGGCCGGCTCGGCCTGCACGCCGCGCTGACCGGCGCCCCGTTCAGCGGCGCGGACGCCATCGCGTTGGGCTTCGCCGACCACTTCGTCCCGCACGACGACCTGGCGGCGTTCGTCGACGCCGTCGAGGCCGACGGCGTCGACAGCGCGGTCGCCGCCTTCGCGCAGCAGCCGCCGCCCAGCGCCCTGCTCGCGCAGCGGGACTGGATCGACGAGTGCTACGCCGGTGAGACCGTCGCCGACATCGTCGCCGCCCTGCGCGCACACCAGGCGGACAAGGCCCGCGACGCCGCCGAGCTCATCTCCACCCGCTCCCCGCTGGCTCTGTCGGTCACGCTGGAAGCCGTGCGCCGGGCCGCGTCACTGACCACACTGGAAGACGTGCTGCGCCAGGAGTTCCGGACCTCGTGCGCGGCGTTGCGATCCCATGATCTGGTGGAGGGCATCCGCGCGCAGGTCATCGACAAGGACCGCAACCCGCAGTGGTCGCCGGCGTCGCTGGACGCCGTGACCGCCGCGGACGTCGAGGCGTTCTTCGTCTCCGCCGACCCCGACCTGACCTTCGACCAGGAGCAGCCATGACCGCAGAGAACTATGAGACCATCCTCGTCACCCGTGACGGCCGGGTCGCCACCATCACACTGAACCGGCCCAAGGCACTCAACGCGCTCAATAGCCAGGTGATGCACGAAGTCACCACGGCGGCAGCCGAACTCGACGCCGACGCCGGTGTCGGCGCGATCATCCTGACCGGCAACGAGAAGGCGTTCGCGGCGGGCGCCGACATCAAGGAGATGGCGAGTTTGTCGTTCGCCGACGTCTTCTCCTCCGACTTCTTCGCCGCCTGGGGCCGGTTCGCGACCACCCGCACCCCGACCATCGCCGCGGTGGCCGGCTACGCGCTGGGCGGCGGCTGCGAGCTGGCGATGATGTGCGACATCCTGATCGCCGCGGACACCGCGAAATTCGGGCAGCCCGAGATCAAGCTCGGCGTGCTGCCGGGAATGGGCGGATCGCAGCGGCTGACCCGCGCGATCGGCAAGGCCAAGGCGATGGACCTGATCCTGACCGGGCGCAACATGGGCGCCGAGGAGGCCGAGCGTGCCGGGCTGGTGTCCCGCGTGGTCCCGGCCGACTCGCTGCTCGAGGAGGCGGGTTCGGTCGCGCAGACCATCGCCGGCATGTCGCTGTCCGCATCGCGGATGGCCAAGGAGGCCGTCAACCGGGCCTTCGAGTCCACACTCGCCGAGGGACTGCTCTACGAGCGCAGGCTGTTCCACTCCTCGTTCGCCACCGACGATCAGACCGAGGGGATGACCGCGTTCGCCGAGAAGCGTTCGCCGAACTTCACGCACCGCTAAAGTGCCCTCGTGACCGACATCGACGACGCGCCTGCGCAGGCGGAGACGCCCGCGCCGGCACCCCGTAAGGCGTGGTGGGTTCGGCGCTACACCTTCACCGGGACCGCTGTCGGTCTGGTCCTGCTGTGGTTGTCGATGACGCCGTCACTGCTGCCGCGCGGCCCCCTGTTCCAGGGCCTCGTCAGCGGGGGCGCCGGCGCGATCGGTTATGCGATCGGCGTGTTCGCGGTGTGGCTCGTGCGGTACATGCGGTCGAAGGATTCCAGCCCGCCGGCACCGCGCTGGGCGTGGCTGGTGCTCGTGGTGGTCGGCGCGATCGGGCTTCTGTTGGCGATCATCTGGTTTCACCGCTGGCAGGACGACGTCCGCGACCTGATGGGTGTGCCCCGGCTGACCCTCGGGGACTATCCCCTGGCCGCGGCGATCTCGATCGTCACGCTGTTCCTCTTCGTGGAGATCGGCCAATTGGTCGGCCGGCTGGTGCGCTACCTGGTCCGCCAGCTCAATCGTGTTGCCCCGCCGCGAGTTTCAGCGGTGATCGTGGTGACGCTGCTGCTCGCGCTGACGATCGCGCTGCTCAACGGCGTCGTGGTGCGCTTCGCGATGGACACCATCAACAAGACGTTCGCCGCGGTCAACGACGAGACCGACCCGGACAATGCGGCGCCGGACACCCCGCTGCGCTCGGGTGGTCCGGAATCGCTGGTGAGCTGGGAATCGCTGGGCCACCAGGGCCGCATCTTCATCTCCGGCGGCCCGTCGACCGACGAGCTCACCGCCTTCAACGGCCGCCCGGCGACCGAACCGATCCGCGCCTACGCGGGGTTGAACTCCGCGGACGGCATCAAGGCCACCGCGCAACTCGCGGCGCTGGAGTTGCAGCGCACGGGTGGCCTGAACCGGGCGGTGGTGGCGGTCGCGACGACCACCGGGACGGGGTGGATCAACGAGGCGGAAGCCTCGGCGCTGGAGTACATGTACAACGGCGACACCGCGATCGTGTCGATGCAGTACTCCTTCCTGCCGAGTTGGCTGTCGTTCCTGGTCGACAAGGAGAACGCGCGGCAGGCCGGTCAGGCGTTGTTCGAGGCGGTCGACGAACTGATCCGCGAGATGCCCGAGGCGCAGCGGCCCAAGCTGGTGGTGTTCGGGGAGAGCCTGGGTTCGTTCGGCGGCGAGGCGCCGTTCCTGGCGTTGAACAACCTGATCGCCCGTACCGACGGCGCGCTGTTCAGCGGCCCGACGTTCAACAACACGATCTGGTCGGATCTCACCCGCAACCGCGACACGGGGTCACCGGAGTGGCTGCCGGTCTACGACAAGGGCGCCAACGTGCGCTTCGTCGCCGAGCCGAAGGACCTGCAACGGCCGCACGATCCGTGGGAGCAGCCGCGCGTGGTCTACCTGCAGCACGCCTCGGATCCGATCGCCTGGTGGAACCCCGATCTGCTGTTCGCGCAACCTGATTGGCTGCGGGAACCGCGCGGGTACGACGTCTCCCCGGACATGGAGTGGATCCCGGTGGTGACGTTCCTGCAGGTGTCGGCCGACATGGCGGTGGCCGTGAACGTGCCCGACGGACACGGCCACGTGTACGTGCGCGACGTGGCCGACGCGTGGGCGTCGATCCTGTTGCCGCCGGGGTGGTCTGTGGCGAAGACCGAGAAGTTGCGCCCGATCCTGCGGTCCGACGAGAACAGCTAGGGCGTGTCTCCTATTTGGCGTGCCCAGGTGATGCAGGCGCTGAGTACGACTGCGGCCCGGTAGACGATGGCGAGTTTGTCGTATCGGGTGGCCAGGCCGCGCCATTGTTTGAGCAGTGCGTATGACCGTTCGACGAGATTGCGCTGCTTGTAGCGAATCTCGTCGAGTGCTGGTGGTCGACCGCCAGCACTACCGCGGCGTTTTCGGTTGGCGATCTCGTCGCGCTTCTGCGGAATGACCGCGGTGATCCTGCGTGCACGTAGAAATCGTCGGGTGACCCCGCTGGAATAGGCCCGGTCGGCGATGACCGCATCGGGGCGCGAACGAGCCCGTCCGCGGTAGCGGGGTACCACGATCTCTTCGAGCACTTGCGACAGCATTGCGCCGTCGTTGCGTTGGCCGCCGGTGACCACCACAGCCAGCGGGCGCCCGCGGCCGTCGACGGCGGTGTGGATCTTGGTGGTCAATCCGCCGCGTGACCGCCCGATGCCATGACCTGCAGGTTCACACTCGTGCAGTGGGCGATTCGTGTAATTCGACCCTGCCCCCTGTGTCCTGATCAGGTCGGGTCATGTTTGTGGCGTGCTGATGAGCCCGGTTGATCGTGGCATCGATCGACACGGTCCAATCCAGCTGGCCGTCAGCATCGGCAGTGGCCAACAGCGCCATCAGCACCCGATCCCAGGTTCCATCACCGGCGTAACGGCGATGCCGCTTCCATACTGTCTGCCACGGCCCGAACTCAGAACGCGGCAAATCACGCCACGGAATCCCCGTGCGGTACCGATAGACGATGCCTTCGATTACACGCCGGTCATCACCAAACGGACGACCGCGACGCCCCTCGTTGGAGGGCAACAGCCCCGAAATCAACTCCCACTGAGTGTCATTGAAAACCCGGTACCGCGATGCCGTCGTCACCCCAACAGCATCGCCTCAACACCCACACCTATTTGGGAGACACGCCCTAGTAGACCAGCACGCCCTTGAGCGCGTGGTAGCCGCCGATGACGTCGGTGGCGCGGTGCAGCCCGATCTCCTGCAGCGCCGCGGCCGCGAGACTGGAGGTGTAGCCCTCCGAGCAGAGCACCACCCACTCCACGTCGTCGTCGACGGCCTGCGGGATCCGGGCGTCGCTGGTGGGGTCGAGGCGCCATTCCAGCACGTTGCGCTCGATGATCAGCGCGGTGGGCACCTCACCTTCGAGGGCGCGCTGCGCGGCGGGACGGATGTCGACCAGGATGGCGCCGCGGCGCAGTGCAGCGGGCACCTCGTCGGCGGACAACCGGTCGATCTTCGTGCGCGCGTTCTCCAGGACGACGTCGATACGGCTGCCCATCTACTTCCCCTCCGGCTGGTCGGTCAATTCGGTCCGCTTGCGGCGCAACGTGTTCCGCTCGGACACGTCGTAGTAGGACATCGCGGTCAACGGCGGCGAGTAGGCGTGCACGCTCAGGGTGGGGCCGGTGACGGTGATCGTGTCACGGGCCCAGACCACGTCGTGCACCCAGCCGAGCGGGAACGCGGCCTGGTCCCCCGCCGCGAGTCTGCGGTGGCGCAGCTGTTCGCCGTCCCAGCGGGTCTCCTGCAGGGCACCGGAGACGACCGTGAGCGCGCCGATCGAGCCGCCGTGGTCGTGCAGCTCGGTCGCGTGGTCGGGCACCCAGCTGATCAGCCACACGTCGAGCTCGTCGTCGCCGTGCAGGCGGGTGAACCAGCGCTCGGTAGTCGGAGTCCCACCGGGGGGCAGGAGACGGTCGTAGTGGCCGCCCAGGACGTCGGCGGCGTAGCGGTCGGTGGCGTGCAGCAGGTCGGCAGGGCGCAGCCGGGTAGGCGCGAGAACCATGGGATGCTCCAGGAGAGGATGAACGGGTGGGAGGGGTCGGCGTCAGGCCGGACAACACTCCAACGACGTCTCGTTCATCACGTGGCCAGTGTTCCACAGCTTTTCGGGGTTACGCCAGACGCGGGAGATAACCTCACGCTGAATCTGAGAAACCGCAGTTCGGCTCGTTCGGCGGCGCCGTCTACATTGGCGGCATGCTCTCCTGCGCCGTCCGCGTCGTCGCTGTCATCGTGATGGGGGCGGCCGCGTCGGCCGGATGCTCCTCGTCCTCCGAGCCCGCGTCCCCGTCGTCGTCCGCGCCCGCCTCTGCGCCCGAGTCTGCCTCGGCGCCGCCGGCGACATCGGCGTCGCTGGCGCCCGACGCGATCGCCGTGTCCCCTGGAGGGGTGACCACCAAGGTGGGCGCGCCGGCCGAGTCCACCGAAGACGACTACTTCCAGGCCTGCCGCACGGCGCGGACGTGGATGGACCAGCAGGGCGGTGACCCGAAGACGCAGATCGAGCCGTACCTGAAGACGCTGCAGAGCGCACCCACGGTCGGCCCGGGCGACTTCGACAAGCGGTGGTCGGAGTTGTCGGCCGGGCAGCAGTCCGCGGTGATCGTCGCGGTCGAGGCCGCCGCTGACGCGCTCTGCGGGTAGCGCGTCAGGTATCGACGACGACAGAACGCAGGGTGTCCGATCACGGGTGACAGGGTTGCCCGTCCGCGCCGGATCTCACGCGGGAGAATGAGCGGATGCGGGTCGCATTGGCTCTGGGCAGCGGGGGCGCACGGGGGTACGCCCACATCGGCGTGATCAACGAACTCCACGAGCGCGGCCACGAGATCGTCGGAATCGCCGGCTCGTCGATGGGCGCCCTGGTCGGGGGTCTGGAGGCGGCGGGCAAGCTCGACGAGTACACGTCCTGGGCGGGTTCGCTGACCCAGCGCGCGGTGCTGCGCCTGCTCGACCCGTCGATCACGTCGGCGGGGGTACTGCGGGCGGAGAAGATCCTCGAGGCCGTCCGCGAGATCCTCGGCGAGGTGACGATCGAGGCGCTGCCGATCCCGTACACGTCGGTGGCCACCGACCTGATCACCGGTAAGTCGGTGTGGATGCAACGCGGCCCGGTCGACGACGCGATCCGCGCCTCGATCGCGATCCCGGGGGTGATCACCCCGCACGTGCTCGACGGCCGGCTGCTCGGCGACGGCGGCATCCTCGACCCGCTGCCGATGGCGCCGATCGCGGCGGTCGCCGCCGACGTGACGATCGCGGTCAGCATCTCCGGTGACGATCCGGAAGCGCACCGCCGCGAACGGGAGGCGCGTCAGCCGACCGGTGACTGGCTCAACCGGATGTGGCGCAGTTCGTCGTCGCTGCTCGACTCCAAGGCCGCGCGCTCGCTGCTCGACACCCCCACCGGTCGCGCGGTCCTCGGCCGATTCGCGGTCGGCGACGACGAACCCGTCGTCGCGCCCACCGAACCCACGGTCCCCCGGCTGGGCGCCTTCGAGGTGATGAACCGCGTCATCGACATCGCACAGGCGGCGCTGGCCCGTCACACGCTGGCGGCCTATCCCCCCGATCTGCTCATCGAGGTGCCGCGCACCGTGTGCCGGAGTCTGGACTTCCACCGCGCCAACGAGGTGATCGACATCGGCCAGGAACTGGCCAGCGTGGCCCTCGACACCCTGGAGGCCAGGGTGCCCGAAACCGGTTCAGACGCCTAGGAAATCGGCGACCCGTCGGGCCTCACGGCGACCCTGCGCGCGGCCGGCATGTGCCGACGGCGCGCGGCAGGCCGGATCCAGCGGGTTGGGCCCGAACGCGGCCAGCGCGCCGGCGTCGGCGAAAACGGCCAGCGTCGTCCCGGGGAATGCGCCGATCTCCTCGATCGTGGCGCTCCCCCACGGCGACGGAGTGTCCGTGCCGGAGGGGACGAGAGCGACGGCCACGTCGCAGTCGCTGACCGCGGACATGTTCACAGTGCTGCGCACGCCGCCGTCCATGTAGCGCCGGTCGCCGATGGTGACCGGCGGCCACGCTCCCGGCACCGCGCAACTGGCGGCGACCGCGTCGACCAGCCCGACGCCGGATGCGCGGTCGAAGACCACGAGTTCACCGGTGGCGATGTCGATCCCGGTGATCCGCAGCATGCGGGACGGCCAGTCGTGGGACGGCAGCCGGTGCTCGATCACCGCGCGTCGGACCGGTTCGGCGACGGTGTCGGTGGCCGCCGCGATCGCACCGATCTTCTGCAGCTTCTGCTCCAGCGTGGCGCCGGGGGTGAGCATCGCCTCCAGAAACAGCTCGGTGATCGCGTCGACCGACACGCCGGGATGGATCTCGGCCGCGCCGTCCTCGTCGGACACCTGCCGGGCGAACAACTCCTCGAGCGGCAGGCCGCTGCCCAACTGGGCGGCGACCGTCGACCCCGCCGAGGTGCCCAATACCACGTCGGCGTCGAGCAACGCCTGCGCCGCGGCGGGCTCCGCATCGGCGACACCCGTCAGAATGCCGGTCTCCCAGGCGATTCCCGCCAGTCCACCACCGGCGAGCACCAGGGCGCGCTGAGCGGCCGTCACGACGCGAGGTGGGTGTCGAAGAACGAGAACACGCGCCGGTAGGCGTCATCGGTGGTCTCGGCGTCGTGACCGAAGCCGACGATGCGCAGGAACGGCTGGCCGGGCAGCTCGTTGGCCCACGAGTGCCCGACGCCGGGGTAGACCTTGACGTCGTGTGGAACTCCGTTGCGCTGCAACGTCTCCTCGAGCCGAGGACCGTTGCCGATGTTCAGGACGTCCTTCTTGCCGTAGCTGGCCACCACCGGGCAGGTGCCGGCGTCGAGGAAGCCGTAGTCCCGCATGATCGACGGGTAGAACGGCGCCGACACGTCGAAGCCCTGGGTGCCCATCACGAGAGCGAATCCGCCCCCCATGCAGAAGCCGGCGATGCCCACTCTGCCGGTGCAGTCCTGCCGTTCGGCGAGCAGGGCGCGGGCGGCCTGCAGGTCGTCGACGGCCTGACCGCGCCGCTGGGCCAGGGCGCGCAGTACGGTCCGGACGCACCGCACCGCACCACCCCGCGAGTACAGGTCGGGGGCCAGCGCGAGGAAGCCCCGCTCGGCGAATCGTGCGGCGTTGCGCCGGATGTCGGCGGTCAACCCGAAAGCGTCGTGCACCACGACGACGCCCGGCCACGGGCCCTGCCCCTCCGGCACCGCGAGCGCGGCGGGGATCGATCCTGCCGGTGTCGGCACCTCCACGTCGGTCATCGTCATCCTTTCCTCAGCCGGTGCGCTGACTCGCCGCCGCGACCGGATTCAAGTCCGCCGTCGTCAGTCGGTGTCTGGGTGCTGCGACCACGCCGGTGGCGCAGGTGATGTCGAGGCCGGGTCCGACGTGTACCAGTTCGCCGTCGCGCAGCGGCCGCCAAGCCGGGTCGTCGTCCATGCGTTCGGTGGCGAACACCACTGACGGGGCGTCGTCGAGCCGCGCTGCCCGGGTGTGAATCCTGCTGCTGCGCAACTCGAACGGTGCGTGTCGCGCGGGGTCACGGCGGTCCAGCACGAACAGGTCGTGGGTGTCGGGGTAGCGCAGCGCCCACATGTCGGTGGCCGTGCACAGCAGGATGTTCAGCGCGTAGACGCCCACGTGGGCGGCCAGCCAGCCGACGGCGTCGCGCAGACCGGCGCCCACGTCGCCACCCCGGGCCCGCACCGAGGCGGTGATGAGCGCGAACACCCGTTCCGAATCCGTCTGCCCGGCAACCAGATCCGCGACCTGCAACTCGGCCAGCCGGGCGTCGAGCACGTCGAGACCCTCGACCACGCCGTTGTGGGCGAACAACCGGCCGTCCTGCAGGAACGGGTGGGTGTTCGCCGCATCGGGGCCGCCGGTGGACGCGTAGCGCACATGGGCGAGGACCGTCGTGGCCGTGACCTCACGAGCCTCCCGGGCGAACTCCGCGTCGTCCCAGGCCGCCAGGGGCTGCTTGTCGACCACGGGCCGGCCCGCAGTGTCGAAGTATCCGAGACCGGTGCCGTCGGGGTTGCGCCGGCTCTGTTCGGCCAGGCTGTCGGGCGCGTCGAGCAACCAGAACGTCGCGGGCACGGCGGCGCGGGCGTGCAACCCGAACAGTCGGCACATCAGCACACGGCTCCGGGCATACCGCGATGCTAGTCACCTACAGTCCGGGCGCCGCCCGGCCGCTGATCAGCGGGAGATCCAGATAGGTGGCGATGCCCGGCGGGGCCGCGCACACCGCGGGCACCGAGTTGACGCAGTGCGCGGCCGTGCCGACCACGCCGTACTCCGGACCCTCGCCGCCGACCTCGCTCTGGAAGCCGGTGACCGACACGGTGAAGTCGGGATTGCCCCGGACCTCAATCTCGTAGCGCTGGCCCGCCGGTCCGAACGACCACGCCGGGTCCAGGTGCTCCTCCCCCATCAGCCAGTTGACCGTCACCCGCACTACCGGCTGACCGTCGACCAGCGCCTCCCAGTGGAATTTCCGGCCGGCGACCTGGCCGGGCTCGATCGGCCCCATCGGCGAGTCGATGGTGGCGGTGGCCACCGCGATCTCCTGGGTGGCCCGCACCTTCGGATCGGCGTGGAACCCGAGTTGGTCGACGCACATCCGGACGGCCTTGATGAATCCGGCGTCGAGCATCTTCTGCATCGGGCCCGTCAGCGCCTTGTCCGGCGTCTCCCCGAACCCCATCACGTGGCGAAGCACGTCCGGCGCCTCGTAGGTGCGGAGATCGGAGAACTCCTCCGCCCGAACGAACGTCACGCCAGTCGACATCGCCGACAGCATCAGCGGGAACTTCTCGCTGATGCCGCCCGGCGCGATGCCGGTGCCGTGCAGGGTGGCGTTGCCGGCCAGTGCCGCCTCCCGCAGCGGCGCGCCGCTGCGCTCACTGGGATAGAGCCACCCGACCGGGGTCACGACGTTCTTGCCCGACCGCAGCAGCGCGATGACCTCGTCGGGGTTCGCGATCAGCGGGGAGTAGATGACGGCGTCGGCGTCGAGCGCCAGGATCTCGTCGATGCTGCCGGTGGCGGTGACGCCGAGCGCTGCGGCGCCGATCAGGTCGCCGACGTCGCGGCCGGCCTTGGCCGCCGAATGCACCCAGCACCCGGCGAGTTCGAGTTCGGGATGCTCGAGCACGCCCTTGATCGCGGCGACCCCGACGCCGCCGGTCGCCCACTGCACGACGCGCAGCGCCATGTCGCCTCCTCCTGCGGTGTTGGCCAGAAAACTAGAACGCGTTCTATCTTTTAGGTGTACACCAGTGACCAGCGGGTCGGGTGCAAATGGCGAAGGGATCACCTCATGAAGCGAGTGTTCGTGGTGGGCGTCGGGATGACGAAGTTCGAGAAGCCCGGGCGCAGGGAGGGGTGGGACTATCCCGACATGGCGCGCGAGTCGGGCACCAAGGCGCTGGAGGACGCTGGGGTCGACTACGCCGAGATCGAGCAGGGCTACGTCGGCTACTGCTCGGGCGACTCCACTTCCGGGCAGCGCGCCCTCTACGAACTCGGCATGACGGGCATCCCGATCGTCAACGTCAACAACAACTGCAGCACCGGCTCCACGGCGCTGTACCTGGCCGCGCAGGCCATTCGCGGCGGTCTCGCCGACTGCGTGCTGGCGCTGGGTTTCGAGAAGATGCAGCCCGGCTCGCTCGGTGGCGGCGCCGAGGACCGGGAATCGCCCATGAAGCGACACATCCTGGCGCTCAACGAGATCGACGCGATGCAGTTCCCGGTGGCGCCGTGGATGTTCGGCGCGGCCGGCCGCGAGCACATGCGAAAGTACGGCAGCACCGCCGAACACTTCGCCAAGATCGGCTACAAGAACCACAAGCACTCGGTGAACAACCCGTACGCGCAGTTCCAGGAGGAGTACAGCCTCGATGACGTGCTGGCCGCGAAGATGATCTCCGACCCACTGACCAAGCTGCAGTGCTCACCGACGTCGGACGGGTCCGCGGCCGTCGTGCTCGCCAGTGAGGAGTACGTGGCCCGCCACGACCTGGCCGCCCGGGCCGTCGAGATCGTCGGGCAGGCGATGACCACCGATTTCGCGTCGACCTTCGACGGCAGCGCGGCCAACATCATCGGCCACGACATGAATGTGCAGGCCGCGCGGAAGGTCTACGACCAGTCCGGGCTCGGCCCGCAGGACTTCCAGGTGATCGAGTTGCACGACTGTTTCTCGGCCAACGAGCTGCTGCTGTACGAGGCCCTCGGGCTGTGCGGGCCCGGCGAGGCGCCGAAGCTGATCGACGACGAGGACACCACCTACGGCGGACGCTGGGTGGTCAATCCGTCAGGTGGGCTGATCTCCAAGGGGCACCCGCTGGGCGCGACGGGGCTGGCCCAGTGCAGCGAGTTGACGTGGCAGTTGCGCGGCGACGCGGACAAGCGGCAGGTCGACGGTGTCACCGCGGCGCTGCAGCACAACATCGGGCTGGGTGGTGCGGCCGTGGTGACCGCCTACCAGCGCGCCGAGCGCTGACGGTCCTTCGGCGAGCAGACGCGAACTCGGGCGAAATCGCCGGAAATCGGCCGAGTTCGTGTCTGCTCGCGGGAACAGTGAACCGCGGCTGCCGGCGAAACGTGTCACCTCCGACCAGCGATAAGACCAGCAGGTCGGGGTGACGGAGGTAGGACCATGCGATGGGCATGGATGGCGGTGGCGGCGGCCTTCGGGGTTGCGCTGAGCCCGGCGGGCCAGGCGGCCGCCGAGGATCAGAACCCGCTGATCGTGATCGAACAGCTGCGCAGTGCGGGCTACACGGTCAACATCGACCGGGTCGGCAGCGCCCCGCTCGAGGAGTGCACGGTGCTCAGTGTGCGCAATCCGCAGCAGGTCACCCAGCCGGTGCGGGTACTCGACCGCGACGGCCACCACGTCGACGTCGACATCGTCGATGTGGTGGTGCATCAGTCGATCTCGGTGTCGCTCGACTGCTCGCACTGAGGCCGCGAACACGAAAAGTCCCGGCCGGAGGGGATCCGGCCGGGACTTTCCCACCCGCTCTACACCGCGGCAGGGGCTTTCTCCTGCTGCGGCTCCTGAACGCGTGAGCCGTGGTCGTCGTCGAGCATCGTGAGCTCGTCGAACGGGTCCTTGCCTGCCAGCACGGCCGTCACCTTGGTCTTGTCCACCGTGTGGGTCCACGATCCGACCAGCAGCGTGGCGACCGCGTTGCCGGAGAAGTTGGTGACCGCACGCGCCTCGGACATGAAGCGGTCGATACCGACGATCAGGCCGACGCCGTCGAGCAGGTCGGGGCGGTGCGCCTGCAGACCACCGGCCAGCGTGGCCAGCCCGGCGCCGGTGACGCCCGCCGCGCCCTTGGAGGCGACGATCATGAACACCAGCAGGCCGATCTGCTCGGACAGCGACAGCGGGTCACCGAGCGCCCCGGCGATGAACAGCGAGGCCATGGTCAGGTAGATCGCGGTGCCGTCCAGGTTGAACGAGTAGCCGGTCGGCACCACCACGCCGACCGTGGAGCGATCGACGCCGAGGTGCTCCATCTTCGCGATCAGGCGGGGCAGCGCGGACTCCGACGACGAGGTCGACACGATCAACAGGTACTCGCGGGCCAGGTAGCGCACCAGCTTGAAGATCGACACCCCGGACACCACCCGCAGCAGCGCGCCGAGCACACCGAAGACGAAGATCGCGCAGGTGATGTAGAAGCCGACCATCAAGGTCAGCAGCTGTCCCACCGCGGCCCAGCCGGTCTGGCCGACGACGTTGGCAATCGCTCCGAAGGCGCCGATCGGGGCGAGCCAGAGGATCATCACGAGCACCTTGAACACCAGCTTCTGCAGGTGCTCGACGCCACGCAGGATCGGCTCACCGGATCGGCCGAGGGCCTGGATCGCGAAACCGACCAGCAGCGCGACGAACAGGGCCTGCAGCACACTGCCCTCGGTCAGCGCCGAGAACAGCGACGTCGGGATGATGCCCTGCACGAAGTCCATCAGTCCGCCGGCCTCGTGGGCCTTGTCGGCGAGTTCGGCGCCCTTGCCCGCAGCGCTCTCGGACAGGTGCAGTCCCGCGCCGGGGTGCAGCAGGTTGCCGACCACCAGTCCGATCGCCAGCGCGAACGTCGACATCACCAGGAAGTAGACGAAGGCGAGGCCGCCGACCTTGCCGACGGTGGCGGCTTTGCGGACCGAGCCGATGCCCAGCACGATCGTGCAGAAGATGACCGGCGCGATCATCATCTTGATCAGCGCCACGAACATCGTGCCGAGCACGCCGACGCTCTTGCCGACCTCGGGGGCGAGGATGCCGACACCGACACCGGCGAGCACCGCGACGATGACCGCGATGTAGAGCCAGTGGGTGCGGTCGCGCCGCTTGGGCGCGTCCGGTCCGGGCTCGTGAGCCGGCCGGTCGATCGTGGTGGTCATGCGATTCCTCCAGAGTCGTGACGAAGTGGTCTGAAAGGATGGTCGGCGAGCGCGTGAGCCAGGTCACGTTTTAGTGCATTTCGTTCAGGAGGGGTGCGGCGCGATGGGGCGGATCCGGGCGGCGTGGCCGCGGTCCCTGGCCGGCCAGGCGATCGCGCTGCAGGTGCTCGTCATCGCGCTGATCGTGGCGGCCGGCAGCGTGCTCGCGCTGATCGATGCGCGCCAGGACGGCGACGCCGCGGCCCGCGAGCAGGTGGTCGGCATCGCGACCTCGCTGGCCGACGCGCCGTCGACGGCGGCCGCGATCGAGTCCGGCCGGGCCACCGAGATCCTGCAACCGGTCACCGAGACCGTGCGCACCCACACCGACATCGCGTTCATCACGATCATGGCGCCGGACCGGACGCGGTTCACCCACACCGACCCGTCCCAGATCGGCGGCGCCTACCTCGGCACCATCGAGCCGGCGCTGCGCGGCGAGACGTTCACCGAGACCTACACGGGCACACTGGGACCGTCGATCCGCGCGGTGGCCCCGGTGCGGGATTCGTCGGGCCGGATCGTCGGTCTGGTGGCGGCGGGCATCCTGCAGAAGAGCCTGGCAGAGCGGTGGCGGTCGCAGTGGCCGGTGATCGCCGCGGTGGGAGTCGGCGCGCTCGCGGTGTCGCTGGTCGGGGTGTGGGGCATCCGTCGTCGCCTGCTGCGGCAGACCCGCGGGCTGCGGCCCGACCAGCTGCGGGTGATGTACGACCACCACGACGCGATCCTGCATTCGGTGTCCGAGGGGTTGATCGTGCTCGACCGCGACGGGGTGGCCCTGGTCAACGACGAGGCGCGCCGGCTGCTGTCGCTGCCTGCCGGTGAGGTGGACCGCGCCGACCTGCCCGAGTTCCTGCAGTCCTTCGCCCCCGGCGCCCGCGACGAGGTCCATGTCACCGAGGACCGGGTGCTGGTGGTCAACCGCTCCCCCGTGCCGTCGGCGCAACGGTCCTCGGAGGTGGTGACGATCCGTGACCGCACCGAATTGCAGGGCGCGCTGGGCGAATTGAACTCGCTGAAGGTCCTCACCGACTCGCTGCGGTCCCAGGCGCACGAGGCGGCCAACAAATTGCACACCATCGTGACGATGGTCGAGATGGGCCGCGCCGACGAGGCGGTCCGCTTCGCCACCGCGGAACTCGAACTCTCGCAACAACTCGTCGACCGGCTGTCCACCGCGGTGGGTGAGCCGGCGCTGGTGGCCCTGCTGCTGGGCAAGGCGGCGCAGGCCGATGAACGCGGCATCGAACTGACGGTCACCGAGGACACCCACCTGCCGGCCGGCGACGGCCACGTGCTCAGCGGCTCGGAGATGGTCACCGTGCTGGGCAATCTGATCGACAACGCGATGGACGCCTGCGACAAGGACGATCCGTGGGTGGAGGTGACGGTGAACCAGAGCGACACCCGGCTGCTCATCCGGGTGGCCGACAGCGGAGAAGGCATGGACGCCAGCACCTTCGAGAAGGCCATGCGGCGTGGCTATTCGACGAAGTCGGGCAGCGACGCCGAGCAACACGGCCTCGGGCTGGCGCTGGTGGCCCAAGTGGTGAAGCGGCACGGTGGTCTGCTGACCGCCGACGTGTCCTACGGCTCGGTGGTGACGGTGACGGTGGCGTCCTCGTGATCCGGGTGCTCATCGTCGAGGACGAGCCGCTGATCGCCGACGCGCATCAGACCTATCTCGGCCGCTTACAAGGGTTTTCGGTCGCCGCGGTGGCGCACACGGCGCGTGATGCGATGCGGGCGGCGTCCGAGGCCGCGGCGTCGGAGGATCCGATCGACCTGGTGCTGCTCGACATCGGCCTGCCCGACGCCAACGGGATCGCGCTGGCCTCGGCGCTGTCGGGGCTGCGGCCGGCGCCCGACATCATCACGATCACCTCGGAGCGAGACCTGGAGATGGTCCGTGCAGCCGTCGGCCACGGCGCGCTGGCGTACCTGCTCAAGCCGTTCACGTTCGCCGCGTTCCGCGACCGCCTCGAGCGGTATGCCCGCTACCGCGACGCGCTGCCGGCCGGGACCGATGCGGCCAGCCAGGCCGAGGTCGACCGGGCGCTCGCCGAACTGCGGATCGGACCCGACCGCACCGCCGCTCCGAAAGGCGTGGCCCCCGGCACCAACGACGAGATCGCCCGTGCAGTCCGCGATTCCGGGGACACCGGGGTGACCGCCGACGACGTCGCCAAGCAGATCGGCGTCTCCCGGGTGACGGCGTGGCGCTACCTCGAGCGCCTCGCCGACGAGGGGACGGTGCGCCGGCACACCGACTACGGCAAGGCGGGCCGGCCGAAGACCCGCTATCAGTGGCGTTGAGCGCGCCTAGACGGTGACGGGCTGGCGCGACCGCGGCACGGCCAGCGCGATCGGGTCGGTCGCGAGCAGCTGCGAGTACAGGATCCCGATCGTCGACTCGACCGAGAAGACACTGAGGTTCCCGGAGTAGTCAGCGATGAACAGCCGGCTGCCGTCGGCCGACGGCGCCACGCACGATGGCCGCGCCGTGACGGTCAGGGCATCGGCGACCTCGAGGCTGACCGTGCACACCACGATCACCCGGTCGTAGTCGACGACGTAGGCGCGCGACTCGTCGGGGCTCAGCGCGAGCTGTGTCGGCGCCCCGCCGACGATCACCGTGTCGGTCACCCGTGCGGTGGCCAGGTCGATGACGTGGACGGCGCCGCCGACGGCGCGGTCGGAGCTCAGCGCGTAGAGGGTGTCGCCCGCACAGGCGAGGTCGCGCAGCGGCGATCCGACCGGTACGACGCGGTGCACGCGGGTGGTCTCGGCGTCGACGATGACCAGCTGGCTGCCGCGGTCGTCGGTGACGGCGACGAAGAGCCGGCGACCGCGCGGATCCACCGCCAGCGCGTCGATGTTGGCCGCCGGGCCGCGCCCGATGTCGATGGTCCCGGCGCGCTCGGCGGTGACGTCGATGACGGTCACCTCGACGCGCTCGCCCGTCGCGCGGCCCGCGTAGACGCGCTTGCCGTCGGGGCTGACCGCCAGCGCGGTGACGCCGGAGGCCACCGGAAACGTCGTCGTGACCCGTCCCGCCTCGAGGTCGACGACGGCGACGGCGTCCTGGTTGGCCGACGTCGTGCTGACGTACGCGCGGTCGTCGGAGACCACGACGGCCGTCGGCTCGCCGTCGACGGCGACGGTGGCGCGCGCGGTCAGCGAGGCCGCGTCCAGAAGCGTGAGGGTGTCGTCGGCCGGTGCGGCCACGGCGACGGCGCCGGAACCCGCGGCAAGGTCGCCCACGGGGCCGTGACCCAGCGCGATCTCCCGCTCGAGCACCACGTCGGCAGCCACAGCGTCCACGAGAGCACCGTCGGTCACAGCGGCCCCACCGGGCGCAGTCGTGCCGTCCTGGCGCATCCGCCCCGTGGGCATCACAAAGTTAGCCATCTGTAGATCTCACCTCCGCCGGGACGAACTTCCCCGGGATCGATTCCGTCTGTCAGCAACCCTCGCGGGCGCGGTCTGAGCCGAGTCTAACGACGGAAATTCAAGGTCAGAGGTGCCAAAGGTCACCGGCCGCCGCGGACGGCCGCAGACTCTCAGGGCATACTTAGGATTCTCTTCGTTATCCAGTTGTTATCTGGAGATGGCAATCCGGAAACCGGCGGTGAACAGTGCGTGACCGGCGATCCGCAACCCCACGCAGCGGGTGTGACGCAAACCTCCGAAACACGGATTCTTAGTTTTGGCGGCCAAAGTGAGCGCCATCTCACACCGCGACACGTCAGCAAAGTCTTGGTACCGCCCCCTCCTCGGCGGCGTGCAGTTCGCTGCGATCGCCCGCCCGCGAACGGTCAGGCCGGCTCGACTCCCCGCAGCACCGGGATCACGGCCTGCGGGATCAAACCCTCGGGATCGCACAGTTGCAGCACGCGGGTGACCGCGGGACTGCCGACCACACACCAGGTGACGTCCTCGCGGGAGAAGTGCGCGCTGATGGCGTAGAGCGCCGACGCGCCGTCGAACGCCAGAAACGGTACGTCGGTCAGGTCGACGATCACCGTCCTGGACGCGCCCGCGGCCTCGCGGACCGCGTGCGCGAAATGCTTGGCGTTGGCCGCGTCCACCTCGCCGGTGACCGCGACGGTCGCCTCCTTGTCGCGCCCCCGACCACGCGTCCGGCACGCAACAGTCAGCGACGTCGAAGCGACAGAGAAGCTCCGACTGTCGGCTGACCTGCTGCGAATGGACGTGACGGTCATGGCACGAATGTCAGGCTAGGACTGTTCGGCCGCCTTCTGCCGCGCCTCGTTGGCCTTGGCTTCGGCGCGGGCCTTCTCGGCCTCGGCTTCCTTCTGCGCGGCCTCACGCTGCGCGTCGGCCTTGTCCTGCTGGGCCTCGCCCTCGCGCTGCAGATCGTCGCGGCCGGTCACGACGCCGACGACCTCTTTGGCCTTGCCCTTGACGCCTTCGACGACGCCCTTGACGGCTTCTTCGGGACCGGAATTGTTGTCACCCACGGGAGCGCTCCCTCTGCAGTGGTCAGCCCGGGGACCTCGCCGGCCGCTCCGGGGAGCGGCCCGGCCGCTCAGCGATGCGTCTGTTCCCGCACCCGCGGAATCCCAAACATTCAATCCGCGAAGTTGGTCAGCGCGCCCTCGAGGGAGGAGAACATCTCGATGTAGTCGGCGATGCCGGTGATCGTCAGCGGCCGGCTGGTCGCCGGCCCGTCGGCCACCACCGCGAACCGGGTCTCGGCTCCGAGCCGCTTGCGGGTGGTCATCAGCACCTGCATCCCCGCGGATCCGAGGAACTCCACGTCGGTCATGTCGAGGATCAGACCGGCGGGATGGCGGTCCGCTGCCGCGGTCATCACGTCCTGCAGAGCGGGGGCGGTCAGCATGTCGACGGCACCGGATGCGGCGACGACGAGCACGCCGTCGACCTGATGTTCGGTGAATTGCTGCACGTCGGAGAGCCTCGTCTCACCCGAACCCGGGAACGGGTCGGGTATGTCGGGAGGCTGCAGTCTGAACCTGAGAAGATGCGGCGCCGGGAGCGACGACCGGGTACAGGCTATCGGAGTGCGGCGGCGGGTGCGCATGCCAACCTCGCCGACCCGCGCGAACCGTCGTCCGCGGGGACTACCGTGAAGGGGTCTGGCGGCGGCGAGCGATTCGGAGGTGGGCAGTCCGTACGCGCATACAACTGGCCGAAGAGGTCGAGAGCGGCCTGGCCGGTTCGTTGAACCCTCGACGCACGGCGATGCGGTTGCTGACGCTGCTGCGCCCCGAGCTCGCCGACTGGGCGGTGCTCGCGTTGCCCGACGCCCGCACCGGCGTGCTGCGGCTGCAGGGCGGCGAGGCGGTCGGATTCACCGCGACGGTCGCGCTGGCCACGACCGCCGGTACCCGGCTGGACAGGTTGCTGCGCACCGGCAACACCGACGTCACCGAGGACACCCGCGACCCCGCCCTGGCCGGCATCCTGCCGCACCCGACGCTGCGCGGTGAGCTGCTCGCCCTCGGCCTGGACCAACTGCTGGCCGTCGGCCTCAATGCGCGCGGCACCACGCTGGGCGCCCTGCTGCTGGCCCGCCGCGGCGGCTTCGACGCCGAGGACATCGCGTTCGCCGCCCGGCTGGCAGCCCGCGCGGCGATCGCGCTCGACTCGGCTCGGCTCTACGAGGAGCGCGGGCAGATCGCGACGGTGCTCACCAGCGCGCTGCGGCCGCCGTCTCTCCCGGAGGTCGACCATCTCCGGCTCGCGGCGCGCTACCGCCCCGCCGCCGAACACATCGACCTCGGCGGAGACTTCTACGACGTGCTCGGGTCCGGCCGCGACTGGCTGATCACCCTCGGCGACGTCTGCGGCAAGGGGGTCGAAGCGGCCGCGGTGACCGGACGCACCCGCCAGAGCATCCGCACCGCAGCGCATTTCGACCGTCATCCCGCCGCCCTGCTGCGTGCGCTCAACAGCGTGCTCTACGAAGCCGGCACCGATCAGTTCGTCACGGTGCTCTGTGCGCGGGCCGACGTCGCCCCCGACGGCGGACACGCCGACGTGGAGCTGGCCGCGGCGGGGCATCCGGCCCCGATCGTGCTGCGCACCGACGGGCACGTCGAACAGCTCGAGATCTTCGGCACCGCCTGCGGCATGGTGCCTGGCATCGAATACCGCACCATCTCGCTGCGTCTGCACCGTGGCGACACGATGCTGATGTTCACCGACGGCGTCGACGAAGCGCACGGCGCGCAGGGCATGTTCGGGGTGGAGCGGCTGCTCGGCCTGCTGCCGGCGTACGCCGGTGCGGCGCCCGACGTGGTCTGCGAGGCGGTGGAGCAGCACGTCGTCGAGTACGCGGACGGCCGGCCGCACGACGACATCGCGCTGCTGGCGGTGACATGCGGGAGGTGACCGGCGACGACCGCATGCGGGACTACCTGGACGCCGTGGCGTCGCGGGACGCCACGGCCGTCCAGTCCCTGATGACCCGCCTGCTCGACGACGGGATGGATCCGGTGACGGTGCTGACCGACGTCATCGCCGCGGTCCAGCGGGACAACGGCGAACGCTGGCAGCGCGGCGAGTGGACCATCGCCGAGGAGCACGCGGCCACGGCGATGGCGGTCGCCGCGACGAAAGCGGTGGGCCGCCACGTCCGCCGCCGCCCCCCGACCCGCGGGCGGGTGTTGGTCGCCTGCGCCGAACGGGAGTGGCACGCCCTGCCGGCGATGATCATCGACTGCACACTGCGCAGCGACGGCTGGGACAGCGTGCTGATGGGCGCGGCGACCTCCCCGGCGCGGCTGAACCAGTACCTGCAGGACTACGGCCCGGAGTCGGTGGCGGTGAGCTGCTCGGTGCTGGGCTCGCTGCCCGCAACCCGCCGATTCATCGAGGCGAGCACCGCCGCAGGCGTGCCCATCGTGGTGGGCGGACCGGCGTTCGGCGTCGACGACGTCCGGGCCAAGGCGCTGGGCGCGACCGCGTGGGCGGCCGATGCGCAGGGTGCTCTGGCCGCGGTCGCCGATCTGCCCGCCGTCGTCCCGCCGGCGATGCCGCTGCCGCCGGAAGCGGTGGCCGAGCAGGCCGATCTCGAACACGATCATCGCGCCTTGGTCGACGGTCTCGCGGCCGGGTGGTCGGTGACAGCGGGCGCTCTGCCCGACCGCGCCGACGCCGACGTCGCGGTGGACGCACTCAACCAGCTGCTGCACGCGGTGTCGGCGGTGCTGCTCACCGGCGACAGCAGGCCGGTGCCGGAGACCGCGGCGTGGATCGCCGATGTGGTCACCACCCGCGGGTTCGACGCCGCGGTCGTCGGCGAGCTCGCGGACAGGGCGTCGATCGCGTTGCGGGCGTACCCGTTGGCCCGCGCCATCGTCGACACCCATTTCGCCGACGCGCTCTGAGCCCGGGATTCATTGATCTTCGGCACGCGTTGAACCGAACGGCCGCCACCGCCGTGTCCTCGGTTGTGACCGCTCAACGAGCACTCGACGCAAGGAGTTTCCGCATGAAGACATTCGTGGCCGCCGGCCTGCTGCCCTTCGCAGCGATGGTGGCGTTCGCCGTGCCGGCGCATGCCGCACCGAGCGCCGACACCGGCGGCAACGCCGTGGCGACCATCAACCAGCTCAAGGCCTCCGGTGCCGACGTGCGGATCAACCGCATCGGCAGTGGACCGCTGGACGAGTGCGAGGTCACCAACGTCAACAGCTTCTCCCGTCCCGCGCAGATCATCCCGATCGACGACGACGACATCAACGTGTTCACCACGTTCCCGAAGCCCAAGGTGACCGTGACCCTGAACTGCACCCGCTGACCCGGCGGCCCGCGCGAGCGGGCGGTGGCTAGGTTGGGAGCCCATGACGGAGTCGGTGCCATCCCCCTCGTTTCCGAGGGGGATGGCACTGCTCGTTGCGGGCGCCTTCTTCATGGAGATCCTGGACGCCAGCATCATCGCGCCCGCGATCCCGGCGATCGCAACGTCTTTCGGGGTGGCCGCCGTGGACGTGAACCTCGCGATCTCGGCCTACCTGGTGACGGTGGCGGTGCTGATTCCGTGCAGCGGATGGCTGGCCGACCGGTTCGGCATCCGTCCGGTGTTCCTCACCGCGATCGCGGTGTTCACGGTCGCGTCGCTGGGGTGTGCGCTCAGCACGTCGCTGCCGATGCTGGTCGGCATGCGGGTGGCGCAGGGGGTGGGCGGCGCGCTGATGGTCCCCGTGGGCCGGCTCGCGGTGCTGCGGTCCAGCGCCAAGACCGACCTCGTGCGGGCGATCGCGCTGCTGACCTGGCCGGCGCTGGCCGCACCGGTGGTGGCGCCCGCCCTGGGCGGGGCCATCGCCACGGTGGGCTCGTGGCGCTGGATCTTCTTCGTCAACATCCCGATCGGGCTCGTGGGATTTGTGTTGGCGCTCAGACTGATTCGGCGTCAACCGGCCGCCGCGCCCACGCCGCCCTTCGACTGGCGCGGTCTGGTCCTGCTCGGCGGAGGCATCGCGGCGATGCTCATCGCCGTGGAAGGCGTGCGGGCGGACGGGACGCCGTGGACCGGGGTGGCGGCGGGGATGCTGCTCGGGGTCGCGTGTCTGGCGATGTCCGCCCACCACCTGCGCCGCAGCCCGGCACCGCTGATCCGGCCGGCGGTCCTGCGGGTGCGGACGCTGCGCGTGTCGGTGACCGGCGGCTCGGTGTACCGGCTGGTCGTCACCGCCGTTCCGTTCCTGGTGCCGCTGCTGTTCCAGCTCGAGTTCGGCTGGTCGCCGTTCGCGGCGGGGCTGATGGTCACCGCGTTGTTCCTGGGCAACCTGACCATCAAGCCGGTCACCACTCCGCTGATGCGCCGGTGGGGGATCAAGCGCGTCCTGCTGGTCACCGGGATCGCGTCGGTGGCCTGGTTCGGGATGCTCGCCGTGCTGCGACCGGGTGTCCCGGTCGCGGTGATGGTGCTGATCCTCTACGTCAGCGGGGCGCTGCGGTCGATCGGCTTCACCGCCTACGCCAGCCTCGCGTTCGCCGACGTCGACGGCGAGGAACTCACGCACGCCAACACCCTCAACGCCGCGGTGCAGGAGCTCGCGGCAGGCCTCGGGATCGCCGTGGCGGCGCTGGCGCTGACGGTGCTCACCTCGTTCGCCGCGACGTTCGTGGTGCTCGGCGTGGTGCTGGCCCTCTCGCTGATCGAGACCGTGCGACTGCCCGGTGACGCGGGTGCCCACGTCACAGGATCCTCATGAATCATGCTGTGGCTGTTTTGATTTCCTTTCGTGACCGGATGCACAGCGCGCACTGAGGTTGCGCACAGAGCGCACCCACGCCGCGCTCCTAACGTCGTCGCTCGTGTGGCGGAAGGCCACGCAGGACACAGAACGGAGCAACACATGACCTTCACCCGAACCCTGGGCGCCTCGGCGATCGCCGGCGGGATCGCCCTGGCGGGCCTCGTCGGCGCCGGAGCGGGGATCGCCGGGGCACAACCGGGCGCGCCGTGTGGCCGGCCGGGCGCCCCGGCCTGCCAGCCTGCTCCGCAGCCGAACGGCGACTGGCAGCACCGCGGTATCGACCAGGGCCGACAGGATCATCAGCCGTTCCAGTACAACGGCCAGCAGGTCCGGCCGCTGCCCGCGGGCAATGGCGACGGCTGGGGGTTCTGGTTCCTGGGCCGCTGGATCCGCCTCTGAGAAAGACGCTCGAGGCGGGGCCTTCCGGGCCCCGCCTCGGGCGGGGTCCCGCAACGCCGGGCGAACCGCCCGCGCGCGCCTCCCGCACAAGTCTCGACCTTCACTTTAGCCTTGGGGGCCGTGACCACAATGCTGGAGCCGTCGCTGGCGGAACTGGATTTCGACCCCGACATCCTGTGCACCTGCCGACGCTTCTGCGGACCCCTGGCGCATCCGGCGCAGTGGTGGGTCACGCTGTCGTGCGGATGCCCGTACCCGATGTGTCAGCGGGCGCTGCGAATCGCCAACGTGCGGTTGAAGGTTCGGCCGCTGACCTGCCGGCAGTGCGAGACCGAGCAGATCGCGATCCGCTCGGTCACCCCGATCTGAGGCGTCAGTCCCGCCCACGCGGGGAGGTCACCGGTTCCTCCTGGAGGGCCGACCCCTGCCGGCCGGGCCGCAGGACAGCCGGCCGCAACCGCTCCGGCAGCGCGCGCACGATCAGGGCCAGCACCGCCACGACCGCGGCCGCGCCGCCGACCACGGCCGGCACCGGAGCCGCGGGGAAGACGTTCTCGATCACCATGAAGGCGCCGAAGAGCAGGAACAGGACGGCCGCCGCGATCTGGATGACCCGCTCCGGGAGATGCTTACCCGCCACGGCGCCGACCAGGATGGCGAGCGCGTCAGCGGCGACCATGCCGATGGTCGAGCCGATCCACACGCCGAGCCAGTTGTTGTCGGCGGCCAGCGTGACGGTCGCCAGCATCGTCTTGTCGCCGAGTTCGGCGAGCATGAACGCAGAGGTGACGACGAAGAACGCGGGTGCGGTGGCGCGCTGGGCGCGCGACGCCTCCTCGGCGGACAGTGAGTCACCGCGCAACGTCCACAGCCCGAAGAACACGAACATCGCGCCGGCGATGAGTCCGAGCAGGTGGGTGGGCAGCGCGGCCCCGAGGTAATGCCCGATCGCGACGGAGAGCACGTGCACCGCGGTGGTCGCCGCGAGGATCGCGGTCAGCACCACCCACCAGCGGTAGCGCAGCGCGAACATCATCGCCATCAGCTGGCTCTTGTCGCCCAGCTCGGCCACGAAGATCACGGCGAAGCTCAACAGCAGTGCGGAGATCACGAACGACTCCTCGGTCGGGTGGCTGCCGTCCGGAGGTGGGTACGCCTCCGGCCGACAACCCAAACGGTCTGTGCGGCCGAAGGTCTCGCCCACCGGAGAAAGAATCCGGTCCGGAAGGCCGGGCCTCCGCGTACACCGCAGCGGCCAGTATGTCGACCATCCGATTGGGGGCTACTCCCCTTCGCTTCGGTCAGCCTACCCTGGCCGCCGCCGGGCGTGCAACTCGATGCTGTCGAATTCGTCTCTGCGGCAATAAGTTTGAATACTCCACGGGTTTTTTTCGGGCACCCTCATCCCGCTGTGACGGGGGCGGAACTCTTGACGTCGGCAACCAGGAGCGGTAGGCAGATCTCATCCCGTCGAGGTGGGGGAAGCTCATGGCAGACGCAGACTGCGTCGTGGTCGGCGCGGGTTTCGCGGGCCTGACGGCGGCGCTGCGACTCCGTCAGGCCGGGCGGTCGGTCGTGGTCGTGGAGGCGCGGGATCGCCTGGGTGGACGCACCTACACCGAGACGCGCGCCGACGGCAGCTACATCGACCACGGCGGCACCTGGATCGGACCGGGCCAGGACCGCATCTACGCTCTGATGGCCGAACTGGGCATCGCCTCGTACAAGCAGTACACCGACGGCGAGGCCATGATGATCGTCGACGGTCGCACCTACCGCTACCGCGGCACCATTCCCCTGTCGATGCGGCCGTGGGTGTCGGCCAATCTCGGCACGGCGTTTCTCCGGTTGCGGCGGATGTGCGCATCGGTTCCGCTGGCGGCGCCCTGGGAGGCTCCGAAGGCGGCGTCGTGGGACCGGACGACGCTGGCGCAGTGGCTGACCGGTCACGTGCCGGTGCGGCAGGCCAGGGCCCTGCTCGAGATGGCACTCGCGGGCACCTACACCTCGGCCGCGAGTGAACTCTCGCTGCTGTTCGTCGTGTACCAGCTGGCCAGCGCGGGCGGACCGGACTTCGTGCTCGGCGTCGATCAGGGTGCCGAGGACTCACGGCCTGTCGGCGGCATGGGCGCCGTCTACCGCGCGATGGCCGACCGCCTGGCCGACGACGTCCAGCTCGACGCCCCTGTCCGATCCCTGCGGCAGGACAGCACCGGGGTGACGGTGTGCTGCGATGACACGCAGATCCGCGCGTCGCACGTCGTGGTGTCCGTGCCGATCGCCATCGCCGGCCAGATCCGCTACGAGCCCGCGCTCCCGCTGGAGCGATCGCTGCTGCATCAACGCATGCCCTCGGGCGCCGTGCTCAAGTGCCACGCGGTCTACCCGGCGCCGTTCTGGCGCGACGACGGATTGACCGGGCAGTCCGCGGCGCCCGACACGGCCGCGGCGGTCACCCTCGACGCGTGCGCGCACAGCGGCGGGCCCGGGATCCTGGCCGTCGTCAACGAGGGTCCGACGGCCCGCACGCTCAGCGGGATGGAGCCGCGCGATCGCGAAGCCGCGATCATCGACGCGCTCGCGCGCCGCTTCGGGCCGAAAGCGGCTGCGCCGGTGGGGTTCACCCACCAGGACTGGTCGGTGGAGCGGTACTCCGGCGGAGGGATGATCAGCCACGCGCCGCCCGGGGTGCTCACCGAGTTCGGGCCCGCGCTGCGGCCGCCGTGCGGGCGCATCCACTGGGCAGGCACCGAGACGTCCTCGGTGATGTACGGATTCGTCGACGGGGCCGTGCGATCCGGAGAGCGGGCCGCCCGCGAGGTGCTCGCCGCCGACGCGGCCTAGCTGTGATGTCCAGGGAGGTTGGTCAGTCGGGTGACCGGTGGCTGTCCTCCGATGGCGGAGTGGGCTCGGTGGTGATTGTAGAAGTGCAGCCAACCCGGTAGGGCGGTGTTGCGTTCTTCGGTCGATTGGTAGAGCCGGGCGTAGGCCCAACCGTCGCCCAGGGTGCGGTGGAATCGCTCGATCTTGCCGTTGGTCTGGGGCCGATACGGACGGGTCCGCTTCGGGATTATGTCCAGTTCGGTGCAGGCGTCGCGCCAGGCGTAGGACCGGTAGGCCGATCCGTTGTCGGACAGGACGCGTTCGACGATGACGCCCCGCTCGGCGAACCAGGTCACGGCCCGCCGCAGCACACCGATCGCCGTGACCGCTGTTTCGTCGGTACAGATTTCGGCATAGGCCACGCGGGAGTGATCATCGATCACGGTGTGCAGGAACGCAATTCCTATTCTCGGCCGGTATTGGTGGGCGCGATCACCGCGGTCGCCAGTGCGTCGGGCCGTTTGGCGCGCGTTGCGCTTGCTCTGTTGATGAGTCAGGAACTTATGGCCGCCGCCGTCGGGGATGTTGGCGAACTTGGTGACGTCGACGTGGATCAACGAGCCCGGATGGCCATGCTCATAGCGTCGAATGGGTTCACCGGTGACGCGGTCGATATAGGACAAGCGGTTGATCCGACACCGGGTCAACACCGCATGCACCGTGGAGGCCGGCACTCCGAGTTGACCGGCTATCTGCACCGGCCCCAACCGCTTGCGCCACCGCACGTCGACGATCCGCCGCATGACCTGCTGGCTGGTCTTGGTAGGGGTGAGGTGTGGTCGCGAACTGCGGTCGTCCATCCCGGCGACACCCTCGGCGCGGAACCGGTCGGCCCACTTCTTGGCCGTGCGTGGGCGACCATGAACATCTTGGCGGCAGCGGCGTAGGTCCAGTTGGACTCGACGACGAGCCGGGCGAGCCTCAATCGAGCGCGCGGGGTCAGAGCAGCTTTAGCGTGGGACACGAAGGCCTCCTGGTTGGTGAAGCGGTTCCTAGACAGCTCCACTTCACAACCGGGGGCCTTCCCTGTCACACAGGCTCACCGATAACGGGAGGGACAACCTCCCTGGACATCACACCTAGCCGACCTCACCCCCGACGAGCACCGCGCGGGTGTAGAGCAGTTGGAACCCGGTGCGCTGCACGTTCTTCTGGGACGTCGATGCTGGCGCGGTGGTGACGACGGCGAGGTCGCACCCGAGTTCGGCGGCGTCGCGCAGGCGGCGGTGCAGCAGCGCGGCCTGCACGCCGCGCCTGCGGTGGGCGGGCGCCGTGGCGGCCCCGGTGAGCTGCGCGACGCCCCGATCGCAGCGCATGCTCGCACCGCCGGCCACGGCACCGTCGCGCAGCGCGAGATAGGCCACCGCCCCGGCCTTCTCGATGTCGCGCTCGGCCCGCTCGATGACGTCGCGCGGGAAGGACTCGTGGCTGGGCACGCCCTCGCCGTCGGGGTGCGCGAAGCCCTCGATGATCACGTCGAGCCAGTGCGGGATGTCGTCGGCCGTGGCGCGGCGGATCTCCACCCCGGCTGACGGCGCGGGCACCGGGTCGCCGGGCAGGGCGCGGCCGAGTACGTTCTCGAAACCCACCAGTCGGTAGCCACGTTCGGTCAGACCGGTCGCGACCGCCGGATCGGCCAGATGGCACAGCTCGACGGACACGGGAACGCCGTGCGCCGCGAAGGTGTGTTCGATCGCGTCGAGTTCCGCAGCATCGGGCATGCCGGCGAACCCCAGGCCGGCCACCTTGTTCATCGGTGACCCGTCGTCGGCGCAGCAGGCGAACCCGCCGGCGACCGGCATCACGACGCCCCACCCGCCGCGCTCCCGGGCGGCCTCGGTGGCCGCGACGATCAGCCCGGCCTCGGCCCGTTCGATCCGCTCGGCGAGGGCGATGCCGCAGAACAGCGCTGTGTCCGTCACACGGCCATTGTGTCGGGGTTTGGATCTGCGGCCAACGGAGAAAACTGGTGGCCGTGGAACAGAACAGCACGCCGCCGCCCACGCCCGAGGACGCGACGAAGGCCAGCGCCGAACAGCGGGACCTGCAGGACAAACTCGACCATCAGGACGACGACCCCGAGGCGCCCGGCGGCTGGCAGACCCGCAACGAGATCCCCGACGAGAACTGAGTCAGTCCGCGGCCAGTGCGAGCACCTCGTCGAAGCCCGCGCGCAGGCATTCGGTGAACAGGTCGACGTCGGGGATCGCCCCGGTGTCGACGTCGATGCCGAGTGCGCAGGTGTCGACGTAGGTCAGCAGCGTGACGTTGACGGCCGAGCCGATCGTCGGCCCGAACGCGTACTGCATCCGCACGTGCGCCCCACCCAGGCTGACGGGCACGGGGATGCCGGGCACGTCACTGGCCAGGAAATCGACGTGCCGCAGGATCGACCCGATGTACCAGCGCGGCATGCGGTTGAGGAAGCCGGCGATCAGCTGGGTGTGCGGCAACGACTTCTCGTGACGCACCTGGTCGGTCCTGTCGTGCACCGCCCGGATGCGGTCCGCCGGGTCGCTGACGCCGACCGGAACGTCGAACCGCATCAGCGTGATCCGGTTCCCGCCGGGTGCGTCGTCGTCGGCCCGCAGGCTGATCGGCATCGTCAGGTGCAGATCGCCGACGCCGACGTCGTGCTTCTCGTGGTAGATCCGCAGGCCCCCGGCCACGCCCGCGACGAACGCGTCGTTGAGCGCGCCTCCGCTGCGGTGCGCGGCTTCCCGCAGCGGCGGCATGGGGATCTCGAGCACGTCGAGGCGGCGGGTGAGCGTCCGCCGCGTCATCAGCGACGAGCCGGTCTGGTTCACGGGTCGCACCACCCGGTACACCGAGGTGGCCATCTCGGCGGCGGCGCCGAGGGTCTGCACCGGATGGCGGATCCCGTCGGCGACGAGCCGCGGCACCTGGGTCGCCACCCCGGCCAACGCTCCACCGACCAGACCGGCGCTGTAGCGCGCGGCGTCCCAGTACTCGCCGAACAGCGGCTGGCGTGCCACGTCGTCGGGCGCGTCGGACTGCGGCGGAAGGTCGGTCAGGCCGAACAGCGCCATCGCGATCTGCACCCCGCCCACCCCGTCGGTGAGCGCGTGGTGGAACGCGCAGAGCACGGCGGCGCCTCCGTCGGCGAGCCCCTCGATCAGCGTGATCTTCCACAGCGGTCGGGCCCGGTCGAAGTCCTCCATCTGCGCCAGCCGGGCCAGTTCGAGAACGCCGGCGAACGATGCGTCCCCGGGGGCGCCGATCCGGCGCATGTGGAAGTCGAGGTCGAAGTCCTCGCAGTCCTGCCAACGTGGTGGCGCGGGCGGCGGTGAGTCGACCACTTTCTGCCGGAACATCGGCAGCTCGCCGCTGAGCCGGCGGAACCGGTCGCGGACGTCGTCCCAGTCCGGTGGGCGGTCCAGGACGAGGACCGTGACCACCGTCGACCTCAGCCGTGGATCGCTCTCCATCGACCAGGTGAAGGCGTCCGTGTTGCGCATGAATTCGTTCATCGTGTGCTCCCGCTCATCACGGTAGGGCCGCCGGCTTCCCGATCACATGGGCCGCGGCACAGTGAGGACCTTGTTCCCTCCAGGTGGCGACCGAGGTCACCTGTCCCGGCAGGGGCGAGGCACGGTGCTGGCGAATTCCCTTGCATCGAATGCGCATTCACGTCATCCGGTTGCGGTGCCGATATCACCGAAAGTCGACGAATCATTTCTTCGTGGGGCTTCCGACGAGACCGAAGGCGGGGGTCAGCGGCGGCCTGGTCAGCGACGATGGGAACATCACCGGAACGACATCGCTGTCATTCCGCGCCGCGTCGTTTCCCCTGAACGAAGCCCGAATGGATTTCCTGAAATTGACGTTCCGGTCACACCCACCGGCGTACCGTCACGCCGTCAGCAAATTCACAGGAGGTGCGCCATGCGTCGCACGGTCATCATGTCAGCGTCCATGATCATGTCAGCCGCCGCCGGTCTGGCCACCGCACTGGCGGCCCCCGCGGTGGCGGACCCGAACGACGACATCTTCATCAACGTGATCGAGAACGAAGGCATCCCGTTCTCCAGCGAGGAGAACGCGATCAATCTCGCGTCGGCGGTCTGCGACTACGTCGGCGCCGGGCAGGCACCCGAGCAGGTGGCCGTGGAGATCAGCGAGCCGGCCGGGTGGACGGTCGAGCAGAGCGGGTTCTTCGTCGGCGCGGCGACCCAGACCTACTGCCCGTCCTGATCTCCGGGCGCGGGGTCGGCTGATCGGTCCGGCACCATGCGCTCGCGCAGGCTGTCGTACATCGGCGGTGATCGGACCAGCTGCGCGGCGAGCACCGCCGCGGCGGTGGCGCCCAGCATCGGCACGGTGACCGACGTGGTGGCCGTCATCTCGATGACGATCACCATGCCCGTCACCGGCGCGCGAACGGTCGCCGAGAAGAAGGCCGCCATGCCGACGATCGCCATCGGGATGGCCAGCGATGTCACGTCGTGCGGCCACACGAGACCGAAGACGCCGACGAACAGCACACCCCACAGCGCGCCGACGGCCAGCAGCGGTGCGAACAGACCACCGGGCAGCGCCGCCGAGTAGCACAGCGGACCGGCGACGAAGCGGATCGCGAGGTAGCCGGCGACCAGGGCGAGCACCAGGCTGTGCCCGCTGAGCAGCAGTTGCGTCAGCGTCTGGCCGTCGCCGACCGACATCGGCACGACCACACTGGCCAGCCCGACGAGAGCCCCGATCACCAGCGCCTTGAGCAGCGCGGGAACGCGGTCGACCGCGGTGACGTGGTCGAGGAACCACAGCACCGTCTGGTTGTAGACGGCGCCGAGGAGGCCGGTCAGCACACCGAACACGAGGAACAGCGGCAGCCAGGCCAGGGCGGGGGCGGGCATCGCCGCGACGGCGAAGTCGGGGTGGTTGCCCAGGATCAGCCGGGAGCAGCCGACAGCCGTGGCCGAGGCCAGCGTGGTGGCCAGCACCATCTGCAGCCGGAACGCCTTGCTCACCTCTTCGACGGCGAACACCACGCCGGCGATCGGCGCGTTGAAGGCGACGGCCAGGCCGGCGCCGCCCACCGCGGTCTGCATCATCCGGATGTCGCTGTCGCGGAGGCGCGCCTGCTTGGCGGCCTGCGCGCCGACGGCGGCCCCCATGTGCACCGTGGGGCCTTCGCGGCCGAGAACGAGCCCGGACCCGATCGCGAGCACGCCACCGACGAACTTGGCGAACAGCAGGCTGAGCAACGGCGGGCGTGCGTGCCCGTGGTAGACCGCCTCGACATGCTGGATGCCGCTGCCGGCGGCCAGCGGCTGCCAACGCACGAACACCGCGGCCAGTCCCGCTCCCGCGGCGGCAGCCACGACCGGGATCAGCCATCCGGGCCCGGGCAGGTGATGCGCCCAGTCGACGAGGTCCAGGCGCAGCCGCTCGGCGGTCTGCAGGCACCAGCGGAACGCACCGCCGATGATGCCGATGACGACTCCGGCCAGCGTCGCGGTCACCGCGAGGACGAGCGAGCCGCGCGCGGTCACGGGATGCATTCTCCTTCGCCGCTGGGACAGCCGGGCATACAGTTTCGCAGATCGGCACACGACGAGGGGACCGACGGTGAGCATCGACGCCGCACCACCACCGGACTATCCGCCACCCGCCGCCGCGCGGGGCCGCGTGGAACCGGCACCGCGGCGGGTGCGCGGATTCCTCGGCGGCAAGCTGGTGTTCGACACCACCGCGGCGCGGTACGTGTGGGAGCTGCCGTACTACCCGCAGTACTACATCCCGCTCGCCGACGTCGCGGCCGGCTTCCTGATCGACGAAAACCATCCGCAGCGGGTGCAACTCGGCCCGTCGCGGACGTTCGCACTGACCGCCGACGGCCAGACCGTGCCCGCGGCGGCGCGGGTCTTCGACGACGGTGACGGTCCGGTCGCCGGCCTGGTGCGGTTCACCTGGGACGCACTGGACTGGTTCGAGAGGGACGAGCCGATTCACGGCCACCCCCGCAACCCGTACGCGCGGGTCGACGCGCTGCGCTCACACCGCCACGTCACCGTCGCGATCGGCGGCATCACGGTCGCCGACACCCACAGCCCCGTGTTGCTGTTCGAAACCGGCTTGCCCACACGGTATTACATCGACCGGACGGACATCTCGTTCGAACACCTGCACCCGTCGCAGACCCAGACCCTGTGCCCCTACAAGGGCGTCACCTCCGAGTACTGGTCGGCCGAGGTGGCCGGCACGGTGCACGACGACATCGCCTGGACCTATCACACGCCGCTGCCCGCAGTCGCTCCGATCGCGAACCTGGTGGCGTTCTACAACGAGAAGGTGGACCTCACCGTCGACGGAAAACCGTTGGCGCGTCCGCGAACTCACTTCAGCTGATGCGCATGCCACGTCTTGCCGCGCTTGTCGTCGGCGCGGTGCTCGCGGCGTCCGCGGCGCCGTCGGCGGCGGCCGAGCCCGGTCCCGCGCCGCCCGACCTCGTCTCGATCAGCGACGTCGACCCGTCGATCCTGCTCGACATCCGGTATGCCACCGACCACAACTTCACCGGCCACCGCGTCGACGGATACGAGGCGCCGATGTGCCTGCTGGCCCGGCCGGCCGCCGAGGCGCTGCGCGACGCGCAGCGGGACTTCCTCGCGCGTGGATATTCGCTCAAGATGTACGACTGCTACCGCCCGCAGCGGGCGGTCGACGAGTTCGTCGCGTGGGCGCGCGACCTCGCCGATCAAGCGATGAAGGCCGAGTTCTACCCGCGGGTGGACAAGACACGACTGTTCGCCGACGGGTACATCGCCGAGAAGTCCGGCCACAGCAGGGCAGGCACGGTCGATCTCACGCTCGTCGCCCTGCCCGCCCGCGCCGAACCTGGTTATGTGGCCGGGCAGCCATTGGTCGACTGCACGGCGCCCGCGGGCCGGCGCTTTGCCGACACCGGCATCGACATGGGCACCGGCTACGACTGTTTCGACACCCTCGCCCACACCCTCGATCCGCGCGTTCAGGGCGTGCAGCGGGAGAACCGCCTGCTCCTCGCGAGCGGGCTCGCCCAGCACGGGCTGAAGAACTACGACAAGGAATGGTGGCACTACACCCTCACCCCTGAGCCCTACCCCGACACGTCGTTCGACGTCCCCGTCGCGCCGTCGTCCGTGCAGCCCTGAATCGAACCCGCAAACTCGCCCCCACCGGGCCGTCAGCGCGCCACACTGGTCAGACGACCGCGACGCGGCGGTCCGGAGGACAGGGGAACCCTTCGATGAAGAGACTCGTCATCCTGCTGGCCCTGAGCCTGCTGGCCATCTCCCCCGCCACGGCGCACGCCGCGACCGCGTTGCTCGTCGGCGGCGCCGGCAAATACCACGTCCTGACCGACGAGGACATGGCCACCGCGATGGGCGGCTACTTCGCCGACTACACCCGGGTCAACGTCGCGTTCCCGGGACAGGTGAACCGGTTCAAGTACTCCGTCGACGTCGGCACCGCCAACCTCTACGCCGCGGTGTACGACACCGCGGGGCCCACGACGATCGGCAGCGTGTCGGCCGGCTCGCCGGTGATCTACAACGTGCTGCGGATGCTGGACCAGGATCCGAACCCGCCGGCGCCGACGGAGCTGGACGCGGCGGTGTACGGCGGCATCAGCCCCCGCTGGTACCGCGGCACCGGGGTGAAGTACCAGCCGCTGCCCGAGACGCCGTACAACCTCAAGGTGGTCAAAGCCGAGTACGACGGCATCGCCGACTGGCCGGACAACCCGTTCAACGGGCTCGCCGCCGTCAACGCGGTCATGGGCGCCTTCCTGCTGCACGTCCCGATGGCCTACTACGACATCTCGCAGGTGCCCGCCGACCACATCACGGTCTCGGAGCCGAACTCCCGGGGCGGGGTGACCACCAGCATCCTCATTCCCACCCCGGTGTTGCCGCTGCTGCAACCGATGCTGCAGAAGGGCGCGGACCCGGACAGGATCGCCCAACTCGACGCCAAACTGCGGCCGATCGTCGACCGGGCCTACAAGCGCAATCAGACAACCACCGTCGACGCGACCGCGGCAACCAAGACGACCGAGGCGACCGAGGCGTCGGACCGGCAGGAGCCGCGCCGCATCCGCTGGCAGGACCGTAAGGCCGATGCCGCAGAACGCCGGACCGCCCGTCAGGCGAACCGCTGGCATCCACAGCGCCCGACGGCGTCGACCGCTCCGCGGTCCGCCGGCGCCGACACCGCGGACGCCGCAGCGTCCTGAGCTTTCAGTCGTCGGCGCCGGACGCGCCACCCGTGGTGCCCGCGTTCGAGGCGCCCGCCGTGCCCGACGGAGCTCCGGCGGCGCCGGACCCGCCGGTGTCGTCGTCCTTGGCCGCAGAGGCATCCGCGTCGTCCCGTGCCACGGGGGCGTCCGAGTCGTCGGCGGCCTCGTCGGCGGCCTCATCGGCGGCGCCGGCGGCGGACGCCTCGTCGGCGGCGGACGCCTCGTCGGCGGCGTCATCGGCGGCGTCCTGGTCGACGTCCTCGTCGACGACGTCGGGTTCCGGCGTCACCTCACCGGCATCCCGGGCGTCCGCGACATCCTCCTGCGCAGGCTCCTCCGTGTCGGCGGCGGGCTCGGTCGTCGCGTCGGCGCCGCTCGGTTCCGTGGCCGAATTCTCCTCGCGCGCCGATGCTTTCGCTTCGTCGGCCGTGGCGGTTTCCTCGGCGGCGAGCAGCGTCGCGGTCGGCGTGCCCGGCCGGCCGGGGATCTCGGCGCCCGGATTGATCGGGCCCGGGCGGGTCTCGCCGGGCGGCACCTTGACGAACAGGGAGCACAGGCCGCACTGGGTGCCGACGACGAACGGGTTGAACGCCGTGTTGAGGCCGCGCAGCAGTCCGGTGATCGTGGTGACGATCATCTGCAGCGTCGGCAGCTTGATCTGGCTGAAGTCGGGCGTCTCGAGCAGGCTGTTGTAGAAGTTCTCGAACGGATCGAACAGGTTCAGCGCGTAGTTCTGCTCCGACCACGGCTCGGGCACCCCGTCGGGATCCTTGATGTCACACAGCCCGTCACTGCTGCACGTGATCGGATTCTTGACGGCGGGGAACGTATAGCCACCCGGGGAGAACAGCGCGACGATGTGGCGCAGGTCGAACATCGTGGACAGGATCTGCTCGGGGTGGTCGCAGCCGCCGACGTTGGTGCCCGTGCAGCCCACGTTCATCGGCAGCTGCGAGGCCGCCACCGTCGCGAGGATGTTGCCCAGGCCGACCGACAGCGCCGGGAACGGCAACAGCACGTTGACCAGCGACTGGTAGCGGGCGATGTCGGCCGAGTCGGTGCCGAGCACGTTGAAGGGGTGGTAGACCCACCAGCTGCCACCGTATTCGAGGTCTGCGGTCAGCCCGACCACGCCGGTCTGGTTCAGGTCGATGCCGTCGCGGGAGTTGGTGAAGCTGAACCCGCTGTCGGGCAGATCGCCGAGGTTGACGTCGCCCTGCCCCAGCGCGTTGAAGAAGTTGTAGGGCACGTTGGCCAGCGCGATGAACAGGTTCGCGGGGATGTTGAACAGGTTCGGCGCGGCTGCCGCCGCGGCTGTCGCCGGCGCGCCGAGGGTCTGCTCGGTGTTCGCCGTCTCGCAGAGCGTGCCGGACACGCCCTGGCAGTAGGTGTTGGTGGTGGCGGCGACGAGGTCGACGTCCATGCCGACGGTCCGGATCTGGCTGGACGTCGGGGTGACGGGTGAGACGGCGATGACGCTGGCGCCCACGAGCGCCACTCCCGCCGTGACGAATGGACGAACGGAAGGCATGGCGCCCCTTTCGGAAGCGTCCCCGCCGGGGGTCCAGCAAGGATCACGGGTTGACGGCAGCAATCACCGTAACCGGAATGTGATCAGACCCGTAGCAAATCGCCCGAACCGCTCATCGTTTCGTCATATTCCGTGCATATCTTGCGCGCTGAGGCTCGCTATTAACGTCGGCGCAAATGGCTTCGGGGGCGCCGGGGGCTGATATCCGCAAACGACTGTCGGCGGCACCAGCCCCGCAGCAGCTACTCGACGACGAAAACGGGGATCTGCCGGTCGGTCTTCGTCTGGTACTCCGCGTACGGCGGGTAGGCCTCGACGGCGAGCGCCCACCAGTGCTCGCGCTCGTCACCGGAGAGTTCGCGCGCGGTCATCTCGCGGATCTCGGTCCCGTCCTGCACCGTCACCGCCGAGTTGGCCTTGACGTTGTGGTACCAGGACGGGTGCTGCGGGTCGCCGCCCTTGGACGCGACCATCGCGTACTTGCCGTTCTCCTCGACGCGCATCAGCGGCACGTAACGCTTCTGGCCGGACTTCGCGCCGACCGTCGTGAACAGCACAACGGGCCTGTCCATGATCTCGACGCCATCGGTGGTGCCCTGCTCGAGGATCTGCTTGGTCTGGTCGCGAACCCAGTCGGTGGGGCTCAGCTGCGGTTGCTCAGTCATGCCACCAGTCAACACCACCTCCGGGGAGAAATTCCCTGATGTCGGCGGCGTCAGAGCACCTTGGACAGGAAGTCCTGCAGCCGGGGGTGCTTGGGGTGGTCGAACACCTCGGCGGGCGTGTCGTCTTCGACGATGTTGCCATCGGCCATGAAGATCACCCGGGACGCCACCTCCCGCGCGAAGCCCATCTCGTGGGTCACCACCACCATGGTCATGCCCTCGGCGGCCAGTGTGCGCAGCACTTCCAGCACGTCGCCGACCATCTCCGGGTCGAGCGCGCTGGTCGCCTCGTCGAACAGCATGATCGACGGGTTCATCGCCAGCGCCCGGGCGATCGCCACCCGCTGCTTCTGGCCGCCCGACAGCGTCGCGGGTTTGACGTGTGCCTTCTCGGCGAGCCCGACCTGCCCGAGCAGTTCCATGGCCCGCTTCTCGGCCGCAGCCTTGTCCATCTTCTTGGTCAGCAGCGGCGCCAGCGTGACGTTGTCGATCACCGTCATGTGCGGGAACAGGTTGAAGTGCTGGAACACCATGCCGATGCGCTGGCGCACCTTGTCCAGGTCGATCCTCTTGTCCGTCAGGTCGAACTCGTCGATGACGACGGTGCCGCCGGTGATGTCCTCGAGTTTGTTGAGGCAGCGCAGGAACGTCGACTTGCCCGAGCCCGACGGCCCGATGACGCAGACGACTTCGCCCTCCTTGACGGTCGTGGTGATGCCGTCGAGCACCACCAGGTCACCGAAGGACTTCTTGAGCCCCTCGATGCGGATCTTCACCGCGCCCTTCGATTCCGTCGCGGCCTCGGGTGCCAGTTGGTTCATCTGACAAGCCTCTTCTCCAGTCGGTCCGAGAGTTTGGTGAGCGCCATGATGACGATGAAGTAGATGATGCCGATGATCAGCCACATGTTGAACGACTGGTAGTTGCCGGCGATGATGATCCGGCCCGTCTGGGTCAGTTCGGCGATGCCGATCACCGACAGGATCGACGTGTCCTTCAGCGTGATGACGAACTGGTTGATGTAGGACGGGATCATCGTGCGGATCGCCTGCGGCAGGATCACCTTCCGCATCGTGGGCAGGTACCCGATGCCCAGGCTGCGGGCGGCCTCCATCTGCCCCTTGTCGACCGACTGGATGCCGCCGCGGACGATCTCGGTCATGTAGGCGCCCGCGTTGAGCGACAGCGTGATGATGCCCGCCGTGAGCGCCGACATCTGGAAGCCGAGCGCCGAGGGGATGCCGAAGTAGATGAAGAACGCCTGCACCAGCAGCGGGGTGCCGCGGAAGATGTCGACGAAGGTGGTGCCGATGGCGCGCAGCCAGATGGCCCGCGATACCCGGAACAACCCGAAGATGACACCGAGGATCAGCGCGAAGAAGATCGAGACGACCGTCAGGATGACGGTCATCTTGAGGCCTTCGAGCAGCAGCGGGAGGGTGCTCTTGATCAGCCCGAAGAACGAGTTGTCGTCGGTACTGGCCTCTTCCCCGAGGTAGGCGCTGATGATCTTGTCGTACTCGCCGGACGCCTTGAGGTTCTTCAGGCCCTCGTTGAACTTGCTGAGCAGTTCCGCGTTCTGGCCCTTGTTGACCGCGAAGCCGTAACCGGTCGGGTCCTCCTTCGGGGTCACGGTCTTGAACCCGTTGCCCTGCGCGATGCCGTAGAGCAGCACGGGGTAGTCCTCGAAGACGGCGTCGGAGTTGCCGGTGCGCACCTCGTCGAACATCGACGACGAGTCGGCGAAGGACACCACCTCGAAGCCGTACCTGTCCTTGATCGAGTTGGCGAAATCCGAACCTTGCGTGCCGTTCTTGACCGCGACCCGCTTGCCCTTGAGGTCCTCGTAGGACTTGATGTCGTTGTTGGTCTTCAGCACCGCCATCTGGATGCCGGACTCGAAGTAGGGGTCGGAGAAGTCGAAGACTTTCTTGCGCTCGTCGGTGATCGACATGCCTGCGATGACGCCGTCGACCTGGTTGGCCTGCACGGCCTGCAGTGCGGCGTCGAAGCCGAGCGGCTTGATGTCGACGGTGAAACCCTGGTCCTTGGCGATCGCCCGGATCAGGTCCATGTCGATGCCGACGAAGTTGCCTTCTTTGTCCTGGAATTCGAACGGCGCGAACGTGGTGTCGGTGGCGACCGTGTAGGTCTGGCCCTGCGCGTGCGCGTCTGGGGCGGCCGACAGCACCGAACCCACACCCACCACCAGCACCACCCCGACCAGATAGACCAGTCGGCGGTAGATCTGCGTCCACCACCCCGCCGCTCCCGGGACCGCCCGTCCCGACCAACCGGCTCGCATGCTGACCTCCCTGTCGACGATGATCAGGTTCACGCTAGACCCACGCGCGTGCGCCTGATCCGGTTATGGGGGTCGCGTCGGTCAACTGCTCCGTTCCGAGAGACGACGGCGCAGCTCGGCGTTCTCGGCTTCCAGCGCGGCGAGCCGGCCGCGGGCCGGCGCCAACGCGCCGTCCAGTTCGGCCAGCGTGAACCGGGGGGTGATGTGCTGCGGGCAGTTCCAGTCGTAGGCCTCGACGGTGACGACGACGGCGCGCTCGACCACCCCGTCGTCGGCGCCCTCGGTCAGGTTCCGCAGCAGGGCGGGATCCTCGTCGGCGGTGACGATGCGGGCGCGGCCGAAGATCTTCAGCCGGCGCCGATGGGCGTAGTCGACGGTGATCAGAGCGACGCGGTCGTCCCCGGCGATGTTCCCGGTGCTGATGTACTGCAGGTTGCCGCAAAAGTCGGCCCACCCGATCGTGTGGTCGTCCAGCACATGCACGAATCCTGGTGCACCGCCCCGGAACTGCACGTAGGGCCAGCCCGTCTGGCTGGTCGACGCGAGGTAGAACCCGTCGCGTTCGGCCAGGAACTCCTTCTCGTCCTCGGTCAGCGGGTCCGGGCCCGGTGACCGCGCACCGGCGTCGGCCTTGCGCCCGTAGAAGGTGTCACTGCCGTGCTCGGCCTGCACCGCGCGGACGTCGTCGGTGAAGGCGATGGTTCCATAGCGCTTGCTCACGCCGTCGCTCCTTCGCGAATCCCGATCATTGCAGCGGGATCTCGTGTCCGTGCTCGTCCTCGGGGCGCGGCCCGAAGTAACGCCGCTGCGACTCGTCGATGCGGACGTCGTTGATACTGGCCTCCCGTCGGCGCATCAACCCGTGCTCGTCGAACTCCCACAGTTCGTTGCCGTAGCTGCGCCACCACTGCCCTGAGGCGTCGCGGCACTCGTACTGAAACCGCACCCCGATCCTGTTGTTGCGGAAGCCCCACAGGCTCTTGCGCAGCGCGTAGTCCCGTTCGCGCTGCCATTTCGCGGTCAGGAATTCGACGATCGCCTCACGGCCGGTGAGGAACTGGTCGCGGTTGCGCCAGACACTGTCCGGTGTGTACGCAAGGCTCACCCGGTGCGGATCGCAGGTGTTCCAGGCGTCTTCGGCGGCCTGCACCTTCTGCAACGCTGAGGTCAGGTCGAACGGCGGGAACGGGGGGCGGGATTCACTCACTGGCTCGTACCTTTCCTCGAATCGGTCATCGCCGCGACCACCTCGCTGGTCGTCGGCACGGCGTGTGCCAGGAAACCGTAGTTGACCAGAGCGGCGGCATAGCCGTCGCCGAACACCGGGTGCCGCGGTCCCGCCGTCGCGTCGCGGACCACGGCCACCTCGAACCCCTGCTCGAGCAGGTCGCGCAGATGCGACTCCACGCAGATGTTGGCGAGCATCCCGCACAGCACCACCGTGGAGATGCGCCGCTTGCGCAACTGCAGCACCAGGTCGTTGGTCTGCGGCCCCCACACCTTGTGCGGGCTGGCCACCACCGTGTCCCCGTCGTCGATCAGGGGCTTGAGCTCCTCGAGCCAGTCGGCCCCCGAACCCGCGAAGCCCTCGAGGGTCAGCGCGCCACGCCGGGCGAACGTGTCGGTGCGCAACTCGTCGGACTCGAGCGGGCCGTTGAACAGCCAGCGGTGGTCGGTCGGATAGAAGTAGTGCGGCGAGACGAACACCCCGAAGCCGCCGGCCTTCGCGGCGGTGAGCAGCGCGACGAGGTGCTCGACGGTCTTGTTCTCGGTCACGCTGGCGCCCAACACTTCCCAGTTCTTCCCCGCCGGGCTCAAGACGTCGACCTGGGGATCGATCACCACCACCGCGGTGTCTGCGGCGTCGTAGTTCATCGCAGCGACTCCTGCCAGCCGAGGAAGTCCCGGATGTAGCCGGCGATCTCGTCACCGTGGGTTTCCAGCGCGAAGTGCCCGGCGTCGAGCAGGTGGTATTCACCGTCGGGCAGGTCGCGCTTGAAGGCTTCGGCTCCTGCGGCGCCGAAGATCTCGTCGTTTCGGCCCCAGGTGACCAGGAGTGGCGGCTGGTGGGTGCGGAAGTACTCCTGGAACGCCGGGTAGCCGTCGAGGTTGAACTGGTAGTCCCAGAACAGCTGCAGCTGTACGGCGTCGTTGCCCTTGCGGTCCAGCCCGGCCTGATCGAGCTGCCAGGTCTCCGGGGCGATCCGGTCGAGCCGGTCGGCGGGGACGCCGTGGGTGTACTGCCACCGGGTGGTCTCGAGGGTGAAGTACTCGCGCACCGCGTCCTCGTTGGCGCCGCGGTCTTGCGCATGGGCGAACAGTCGGTCCCAGAACGGCGTGAAGCCCTCGGTGTAGGCGTTACCGCTCTGGCTGATGATCGCGGTGATCCGCTCGGGTCGCGCGCTGGCGATGCGCAGCCCGATGGGGGCGCCGTAGTCGTGGATGTAGATCGCGAAACGCTCGAGGCCGAGGTGGTCGATCAGCTTCTCGGTGATCTCGGTCAGCCGGTCGAAGCTGTAGGTGAACTGGTTCACCGAGGGCATCGCGGACTGTCCGAAACCGATGTGGTCGGGGGCGACGAGGTGGTACTCGTCGGCCAACGCGGTGATGAGCCCGCGGAACATGTGCGAGCTGGACGGAAAGCCGTGCAGCAGCAGCAGAGTCGGCCGGGACGGGTCGCCTGCCTCGCGGTAGAACACCTCCAGCCCGTCGAGGGTCGCGGTGCGGTAGCGGGTGACGGTGTCGGACATCGGAGCTCCCTCTGCTCTGTCGGCGTACCCGGCCGCGCCGGCGCTCGGCATTCAGACTGCGATGCGCCGGTGAGCGGATCAAGGGCCGATCCGTGATCGGTCTGATCGCTCCGGCCGATCAATCGGGGGAATCTCCGCCTACGATCAGCGGGTGGAACTACGCCAGCTGGAGGCGTTCGTCGCGGTGGCGGGAGAACTGCACTTTGGACGCGCCGCGGAGAAGTTGCACATCGGCCAGCCGACGCTGAGCGATTTGATCCGCCGGCTGGAGCGCGAGGTCGGCACCGCGCTGCTGATCCGCAGCACGCGCCGGGTGGCGCTGACGCAGGCCGGTGTGGAGTTGTTCGGCCGCGCGCGGGCCATCCTCGAGGACGTGGAGGGCGCGGCCGCGGCGATCCGGCGGCTGGCCGACGGCGACGCCGGCACCGTCCGGTTGGGCATCACCCCGCCGGCCGCACCGGTGCTGGCGCCCCATCTGGCCGACGCGCTGCGCCGGGTGGCCCCGGAGGTCGACCTCGCGGTGCGCCGGATGTGGTTGCCGGATCTGCAGCGCGCGATCGGCGAGGGCGCGCTGGACATCGCGATCACGTGTGGGCCGGTGACCGATCCGCCCGGGATCCTCAGTGAGGTGTTCTGCGCCGAACCGGTGGTGATCGCGCTGCGGGAGGATCATCCGCTCGCGGGCCGCGAGACGCTCGATCTGCCCGACGTGGCGACCGAGACGCTGGGGATACACAGCGAGGCGCTGTTCCCGGCGTGGTCGCTGGCGCTGCAGGAGATCCTCGACGCCGCCGAAATCCGGCCGCCGACGGTGGAATTCGCCGACACCGATCTGTCCGCCTTCCGGTGGCCCGCGCAGGCCGAGATCGACTGGGTGCTCACCACCGCCGCGGTGGCCGGCAGCAGTGTCGGGGTGGTGTTGCGGCCGCTGTCGCCGGCCCGGTTCCTGCCCTACACGCTGCAGTGGTGCCCGATCCGGGCGACAGCCGCGGCCGTCGGCCGCTTCGTGCATCTCGCGCTGTCGGTCGACGTACCGCCGGGCTGGGTGAGCCAGCCGGACCACCTCCGGCACACCGACGGCCTGTAGAGGTTACATCCGCACCGCAGTGGGCACCCTCGGCGCATGAGCAAGCGCACGACGGGCGACGTGTTCCGGCGGACGGCGGTCGTCGCCGGGGTGTCGGCGGTGGGCGCGCTGGTGTGGTCGTCGCGTCGACGGTCCGCCGGTGGTCGGCACGAGATGCCGGACCTGCCCGGGGCGCACGAGGACGGCACCTTTCACGTCACGCCGGATGGTCGCCTCCAGCCCGACTGACGGCCGGTGTCGCGGGCCGGTACTCACCGCGTCGCAGCAGCGTTCGCGCACGCTCGCCTGCGGTCATCGCTCCCCACACCCCGTGGGTCTCGGGGGTGGTCAGCGCGTGTTCCCGGCACTGGTCCAGCACCGGGCACTGCCGGCAGATGATCTTCGCGGCGTTCTCCCGCTTGCGCTGCTCGGACCTGGAATAGCAGTCAGGGAAGAAGGTCTCGGCCGGATAGCCCCGGCAGCTGCCGCGCAGCTGCCAGCTCCAGGCGTCTTCCCGGGGCGGGGGTAGGTGCAGGCAGTTGTTCCGCCCGAACGACGCAAGGGTGGTATCTCGACGAGTCACGACCGGCCTCCGTTCATCTGTCTCGGCAGTACCTTCCGACACAGCGGTCACAGATGAGGTCGATCGATGGGTGGCCGCCGTTACATCGGGCCCGCGGCTCTTCAGCTCCTGGTGCGCAGCACCGTGGCCTCGAGCACCTTCTGCAGCCCGCGGGTGACGGCCCGGCCTGCGGCGGTGCTCGCCCGTCGCGCCGCACCCGGCGCCGCCGCCGGACGGGCGCTCACGGCGTCCCCGACGCGGGTCGTTCCCGGGCACGCGACGTCGGCGTAGATGCCGAGGAAGCGGTCGGTGCGCTCGGCGAGGCGGCGCGTCAGCGAGGTGTCGAGCTCGACGCCCGGCTGGGGGCGGGTGGGAATCACGCACCGGATCGTCGGGTTCGTCACCGACAGCACGACGCTGCCCAGACGCACCTGCCCACCCACCCAGTCGGATTCGGGGAACCCCTCGGCGTCGATGTCGACGAGCACGTTGGGCCGGAAGCGGCGGACGTCGTAGGGAGTGCCGTCGGCGGAGAGGCTGCGCAGGCTGGCGGTGCTCAGCAGATGCACCGGGCTGAGGTCGACGAACGTTCCGGGCGGCGTGGAATAGCGCGCCAGCGTGACCATTTGGCGCGTCGAGAAGACCGAGGTGTCGGGGAGCTCATCGCCGTCGGCGAGCCCGAAATCGCGGCGGACCTGATCGGCGGAGAAGTTCCCCAGCGACGTCTGCAGCGACATACGCTGTGCGCTGGTGTCTTTGGGTGCGGGTAGCGCCACCAGTTGCATTTCGCGGCCCACCAACTCGCTGAGCGCCGCGCCGGCCGCCGGATCGGCTCCGTCGAACTCCCGGCCGTCCGGCAGGGTGACGACGACGGCGGGGACGTTGCCGGGTCCGGCGTCCTCGGTGGGCTCGGCGACGTACCGGGCCGAGCACTGCAGCAACACCGGGACTCGTCGCGCCGAAGCGGTCACCCCCTTCTCCACATCGCGGACCGCCCACAACCGGTCGGCGTGCACACCGCGCCGGTCGATGCGCAGGGTGTCGACCCGGGTGCCGCCCATCGACTTGACCGGAAACCGCCACAGCTCAGCAACATTCATCGGCTACTCCCCTTCACTGCGTCCGCGACCGCGGCACCGAGTCGCCGGCCCGACAGCCAGGCCGATTCCACCCGCGGCGCCCCGGACGGGCACCACGCGTCGCCGCACACCCCGAGCGGGCGGTCGCCGGTGATCAGAGCGAACGCGGCGTCGCCGTGCGTGTCGGCGGGTTTGGCGAACGTCCAGCGGTGCACGTGCGTCCATGCGGGCTCGGCGGTGATGTCGAGCAGCCGGCGCAGCGCCTCCTGCACCGGGGCGACCGCGTCGGCGGGCTCGTCGAGGTGCCGGCGTGCACGGGACGCGGTGGTGTGCGCGACGAGCACGGCCGCGCCGTCGCCGCGCCGGGCGCCGTCGTCGGCGATGAAGGACACGTCGGGGTCGTCGTTGACGAAAGCCGCATCGGCCAGCGACCAGCAGCGCTGCCCCCACCCCACCGCGACCGCGATCACCGGGTCGTAGGGCACCCACGCGCAGGCGTCGGGAGCCAGCCTCGCCGCCTGCGGATCGGGCATCGCGAGCACCACCGCGTCGTGGTCGAGGTCGTCGAGCGCGTCGACCTCGGTCTCGAAGCGGATGCCGTCGGGCAGCAGGTCGCGCACCAGGGACCGCAGCCCGTCGGGGGTCGCGTAACGCACCGGCCCGGAGGTGGCGTCGCGTCCGTCGCGTGCGAGCACGTCGAAGGTGTCGGTCCACGGACGGGCGAGGCCACGCTCGACCCAGTCGTCGGCGACGGCGCCGAACCCGGGGTCTTTGACGGTGAAGTACGCGGCGCCGACGTCGACGCGGCGCCCCTGCACGCTCGGCGACGCCATCCGGCCGCCGGGTGCGCGGCCCCGCTCGAACATCTCGACCACGACGCCGCGCTCACGCAGCGCCTGTGCGCACGCCGCGCCGGACAGTCCCGCTCCGACGACGGCGACGCGTGGTGATGCCATGCCCGCCACCGTAGTCACTCGATAGTCACCGAGCCGCACCCCTGCCGCCGCCGCGCAAGATTCGGTGGTTTCCGCCCCCGTTCTGGTGGGAAGTCCCGCTTTCTAGCAGGGCGTCGCGAGGAGGCGGTCATGGCATCACCCACCAGCACCGAGGGAGCGATCCGCAGCCTGATCCCGGCCCGCATCGATCGCTTGCCGTGGTCGTCCTTCCACACGCGGATGGTGATCGCGCTCGGGGGGGCCTGGATCCTCGACGGTCTGGAGATCACGATCGCCAGTGCCGTCGCGGACACCCTGAGTCGGCCCGAGACGCTTGGTCTTTCGTCGGCCGCGGTCGGCCTGCTGGCAACCGTGTATCTGGCCGGCGAGGTGGTCGGGGCGCTGTTCTTCGGGCGGCTGTCGGACAAACTCGGCCGACGCAATCTGTTCATGGTGACGCTGGGGGTCTACCTTCTCGGCAGCGCGCTGACGGCGCTGACGCTGGGCAACGGCGCAGGCTGGGTGGCCTTCCTCTATGTCACCCGGTTCATCGCGGGTATGGGGATCGGCGGCGAATACGCGGCGATCAACTCGGCGATCGACGAGCTGATCCCGGCGCGCTACCGCGGTCGCGTCGACATCGCGGTCAACGGAACGTATTGGGCGGGTGCAGTACTCGGCACGCTGGGCACGTTCGTGTTCCTCAAGTCGATGGACCTCAGCGTGGGCTGGCGGCTGGCGTTCCTGATCGGGCCGGTGCTGGGCCTGGTGATCCTGGTGGTGCGGCGGCATCTGCCGGAGAGCCCGCGGTGGCAGGTGATGAACGGCCGGGAGGCCGCGGCCGAGGAGTCGATCTCCTACATCGAACGCGAGGTGAAGGCCACCGGCGTGGACCTGCCGCCGGTGGACGAGAACAAGGCGATCGAGCTGCGGCCGACGGAGAAGATCGGCTACCTGGCGCTGACGCGGGTGCTGTTCAAGCAGTATCCGAGCCGGTCGATGCTGGGCGCCTCGCTGATGATCAGCCAGTCGTTCCTCTACAACGCGATCTTCTTCACCTACACGCTGGTGCTGGGCAAGTTCTACGGGGTGCCGTCGGAGTCGACGCCGCTGTATCTGATCGCGTTCGCGGTCGGCAACCTCGCCGGGCCGCTGACCATCGGCCACTTCTTCGACACTATCGGCCGCAGGAAGATGATCGCCGGAACCTATGTGCTGTCGGGCCTTCTGCTGGCGCTGAGCGCTGTGCTGTTCAACGCGGGCGCGCTGAACGCGCTGACGCAGACGATCGCGTGGTGCGTCATCTTCTTCTTCGCCTCCGCGGGAGCGAGTTCGGCGTACCTGACGGTGAGCGAGATCTTCCCGCTGGAGGTGCGGGCGAAGGCGATCGCGGTGTTCTTCGCGATCGCGCAGTGCTTCGGCGCGCTGGGCCCGGTGATCTACGGCGCCCTGATCGGTGACGGCTCGGAGCCGTTCCGGCTGTTCCTGGGCTACCTGCTGGGCGCGGCGGTGATGATCGCCGGCGGGCTGGTGGCCTGGTTCCTGGCGGTGGACGCCGAGGGGAAGTCGTTGGAGGACATCGCGACTCCGCTGGCCGCGCAGGAGACGCCGCGGCGGCGCGGCTCGGTCCGCGCCGAGGGGGCGCAGCTGCCGCGCGCCCCCTGACGACCGGATCCCGCCGATAGCGGCCCGGGTGGCCATGACTCGACTTATAGTGGGGCGAGCAGCAGCAACCGGTCACCGGAGAGGTCGATCAAGGAGACGCGATGCGCGCAGACATCGTCCCCGGCGCTATCTTCCCCGACTACCAGCTCTCCGATCACACCGCTCACCGGCGCACGCTCTCCGAACTGCAGGGCCAGCATCCCATGGTGCTCGTCTTGAGCCGGGGCGGGTTCTGCCCCAAGGACCGGCGCCAGGCAGAACAGCTCGTGCAATTCCACCGCGAACTCGAGGTGGCCTACTGTCGCCTCGTCACGATCAGCACGGACAACATCACCGAGACGAATGAGTATCGGTCAGGTGTGGGCGCGCACTGGCCGTTCCTGTCCGACGCGGGGCGCAAGGTGGCCAAGGACCTCGACATCGCCGAATACACCGACCCTTTGCACAATCCGATGATTCCGCACGTGGTGGTGCTGGAGCCGGGTCTGGTGGTCTACAAGGTCTACAACGGCTACTGGTTCTTTGGTCGGCCGACGATGGAGGAACTGCGGATGGACCTTCGCGCGGTGCTGCAGAAGTGCCGTCCGGACTGGGACATCACCGAGTCCCGGCTGAAGGCTGAGTGGGAAGCCGGCAATAAGGATCTGTTCTATCCCTACGGCAAGACCTACGCCCAATCGATCGGCGAGCAGGACTGACCCCGCGACCGCGCAAATCACGACAGCGAAGGAAACCTGATGGACGCGAAGCTCGAAGTGATCGTCATCCCCGTGGCCGATGTCGACAGGTCACTGCAGTTCTACCGGGACACGCTCGGGTGGCGGCCTGACGCCGACTTTTCGGTCGAGGAGGGCTACCGCATCGTGCAGGTGACGCCGCCGGGGTCGCCCTGCTCGGTGATCTTCGGCGACGGGGTCACCACGGCCGCGCCGGGTTCGGTGCAAGGCCTGTATCTGGTGGTCACCGATATCCAGGCCACCCGCGACGAGTTGGCGGGAAGAGGGGTGGCCGTCAGCGAGGTGTTCCACGACCGGTCGGGGGTGTTCAACCGTGCCGGCGACGCGGCCAGGGTGGCCGGACCCGATCCGGAAGGCCGGAGCTACACCTCGCACGCGTCCTTCGCCGACCCCGACGGCAACGAGTGGATACTCCAACAGGTCACCGAGCGTCTCCCCGGGCGCTGACGCATGGACGGTATCGCCGATATGGGCGGCAGCGACGGATGGGGTCCTCTGCGACCTCCCGTTCCCGATGAGCCGGTGTTCGCGCAGCCGTGGCAGGGCCGCGCCTTCGCCCTTGCGCTGCTCGCCAACCGTGCGTCGGGAGGCAACACCGACTCGTTTCGACATACGCTCGAACGACTCGACGCGGCAGCCTATTTCGACGACGGATACTACGGCCGGTGGCTGAACGGCGCCGAGAGGATTCTGGACGAGTCCGGCCTGTTGCCCCGCGATGCGGTGCGCGCCAGAGCACGCGCGCTGCGCGGGGATCAGGTCGCGCAGCCCGCCGCGTTGCCGCGTCAACGACGGGCGCCGTCGACGCGACCGCCCGGCTCCGTGCGCCGGGTCGATACCGATCCGGTGTTCCGGGTCGGTCAGCCGGTCCGCACGAAGGACTGGGCCCCGGACGGACACACCCGCCTGCCCCGCTACGCCCGGTCCCGTCCCGGGGTGATCGACCGTGTCCGCACCGCGTTCGTCTTCCCGGACACCAATGCGCATTTCCGCGGCGAGAACCCGCAGTACGTGTACTCCGTGCGGTTCGCCGCAGCAGACCTCTTCGGCGCGGGCACCGACGATTTCGACGTCACGCTCGATCTCTACGAGAGCTACCTCGAGGCCCGCCGATGACCGATGAAGAACCGTCGCCGGCTCTGCGCGCGGAGGCCATGGAACAACTGCTCAGCGAGGAGGGCATCGTCGACCCTGCCGCGCTCGACACCATCGTCATGACCTACGAAACGGTCATCGGACCGCTCAACGGGGCGACGGTCGTCGCCAAGGCGTGGACCGATCCGGCCTACCGACAGTGGTTGCTCGAGGACGGGACCGCCGCCATCGGCCACCTCGGCTTCCTCGGTCCGCAGACCGAGTACGTCGCCGTCGTGGAGAACACGCCCACCGAGCACCACGTGGTGGTGTGCACCCTGTGCTCCTGCTACCCGTGGCAGCTCCTCGGGTTGCCACCGAGCTGGTACAAAGACCCTGCCTACCGCGCCCGGGTGGTGAAAGAGCCCCGCAGCGTGCTCGCCGAGATGGGCCTGGATCTGAGTGAGCAGGTGCGGATCACGGTGCACGACTCCAGCAGCGAGGTGCGGTGGCTCGTCCTGCCCGAGCGCCCGGAGGGCACCGCCGGGTGGACCGAGGACCGACTTGCCTCGCTGGTCACGCGCGAGGCCATGGTGGGTGTCGCACGGGTAGCGGCCCCGTGAGCGTCCCCCTCGAGATCACCGGCCCGCTCGCTCCGCCGCGCGCGAACGGGGAGTTGGTGTTCGCCGAGCCGTGGGAGAGCCGCGCTTTCGCAATGGCGATGACGTTGACGGAGAACGGATTTCTGACGTGGCGCGACTTTCAGACGGCCCTGGTCGCCCGTATCGAGGCGTGGCAGACGAGTGCCGAGGCTACCCGGCCGCCATGGCGGTATTACGACCACTGGCTCGCGGCGCTGGAGGAGGTTCTGGTGGCCGCGGGTCACCTGCGCGACGGAGACGTCGCCGCACGGCTGCGCGTGCTCGCCGGGCGTCCCGTCGGCCACGACCACCGGTAGCGCGAGCAGCGGAGGCACCATGTCAGGTCCGGTCTACCTGGTCACCGGCGCCGGCGGCGGCACCGGTGGGGTGAGCCGCCATGTGGTCGAGCGACTGATCGCCGCCGGGTGCCGGGTGCGTGCTTACGTGCACCGCGACGATGACCGGGCCGCTCGGCTGCGCACCCTCGGCGTCGACGTGGCGGTCGGTGACCTCACCCGGCCTCGCGACGTCGTGGCTGCGGTCGCGGGGGTTGACCGCGTGTTCTTCTCGATGAGCGTGTCACCGGAGTATCTGGCGGCGACGGCCGTGATGGCCTCAGCGGTCCTCGAGGAGGGGACGGTCGAGGCGCTGGTCAACATGTCTCAGATGACGGTGTCTCAGATGACGTTGACGAGCACCGAGGAGTCCGATCAGCATCGTCTGCACTACCTGGCAGAACAGGTACTGAACTGGTCTGGGCTGCCCGTGGTGCACATGAGACCGACTGCCTTCCTGGACAATCCACTGTTCACCTGGTTGGCCGCTCCCGGCGTGCGGAACAATGGTGTGCTGGCGTTGCCGTTCGGTTCGGGCCGGACCTCGCCGATCGCCGCCGGCGACGTCGCACGGGCAGTCACCGCGGTGCTCACCGATCCGGGGCCGCACATCGGCAAGGTGTACGAGTTGACCGGTCCGGCGGCCCTCGACATCGAAGGCCTGGCCGCCGAGTACGCGACCGCCCTCGGGCGCCCCGTTCGCGGGACCGACATCGAGCACGACCGGTGGCTCCGCGACGTGCTCGACCCGTTGGGGCTGCCCGGCCATCTCCGTCAGCACCTCGAGACGATGGCGCTGCTGCACCGGGCGGGACGGTACGACCGGTCGACCGGTGACTACACGGCCCTCACCGGTCAACCCGCCCAAACGCCGGCGCAGTACGTCCGGACGCACGCTGACGTGTTCGCCTGACGGTCTGCTACGACTCGCAGCCCGTGCCGTTGCCGTCCCTGTCGAGGTCGTAGATGTCGTTGCCGACGACCGTCACCGGGCCTTGGACGTAGGCGGGGCCGTTACCGCTGCCGCCGGCGCAGTCGACGTCGCTGGCGATCGGCACGCAGGGACCCGAGTAGTTCGGGTCGCAGTCGGAACCCTGCTGTAGCGGCACCGGCCCAATCGGGGTGACCGCGTGTGCGACGGGGGCGCAGGCCAGCACGCCGGCAAAGCCGATAGTCACCATAGCCAGTTTGCACGGCGGAGAACACTAGCTCATGCCCACGCCGTTCGGCGCCCCGCCCGCAACCTCTTCGCGAAATGGCTTTTCCACGTGTCGTTTCCGGGACCACGGCCCCGCCATGTGCACTTCGAACTTCCGAGCACCAGTCCGTGTGCTTTTGCTGGATGTCGGCGGCGCGCCGATCTCAGTTGACCGACGGTGGCGGTTGGGGGCGGAACGGCTCGTACCACCACCACTGGGCGCGCTCCCCCGTCGGGCCGGAGCAGGGTGCGACGTCGGGTGGGGGTTGGGTGGGCGGTCGAGCGAGAGACGCCGAGGTCATGGGGCGGCCGGCGTGGTCGGTGACGACGAGCTGGTCGGCGGGTCCGCGGATCGTGATGAGCCCGCGGTGGTGCGCGCGGTGATGGTAGGGGCAGACCAGCGCGAGGTTGGCCAACTCGGTCAGCCCGCCGTCCTCCCAATGCTTCAGGTGATGGGCATGCAGCCCACGGGTCGCGCCGCAGCCCGGCACCACGCACGTCCGGTCGCGATACTCGAGCGCCCGGCGCAGCCGCCGGTTGACCGTCCGCGTCGATCGGCCGGCACCCAGGGTGCGCCCGTCGCGCTGGAACCACACCTCGCAGGTGGCGTCACACGCTAGGTACTGCCGGTCGGCGTCGGACAGCAACGGACCCAGGTGCAGTGACCCCACCCGGTCGGTGACGTCGACGTGCACGACCACGGTGGTGCGCTGCCCGTGCGGACGCTCTGCCGCTTCGGCGTCCCAGCCGGCGTACACCAGGCGCAGGAACGCGTCCGCGAGGCTGGGCAATCGTGGCCGCTGATCGCCTGCGCCGCCGAACTTTTCGGCGTCGCGCTTCCAGTCGGCGATCAACGCGTCGCGGTGGGATTGCAGCGCGGCGTCGAACACCGCCGCTTCCACATGCGGCAGCCGGATGTACCAGGAGGTGTACTGCTCGTCGGAGGTTCTCGTGACCGACGGCTGCGGCCCGGGATCGGGCTCGGGCTGTGGGTCCGCGTCGGGGTCGGTTTCGGCTTCGGCCTCGGGTCGGGGTTTCGGCGCGAGCTTGAGCGCGGTCCGCAGCTGCGCCACCGTCGCCGTGGCGGCCAACGCGGCGTAGTGCTCATCGGAGCCGTCAGCGGCCCGCTGGGCGATGACCCCGACCTGATCCAGCGACAGCCGTCCCTCCCGCAACCCGGCAACACACTGCGGGAACTCCTCGGCCCGATCCGCCACCGCGGCAAGGGTTTCCGCACGCGACGGAGACACCCCGGTCTTCCACGCCACCAGGTGCGCCGCCGACCGGGCGCCGGTGACGCCACGCAACCCGTCGCGCTCCATCTCCGCGACGATCTCGACGATCCGTCCGTCGATCGCGTTGCGCTGACCGGTCAGCTCCGCCAACTCCTCGAACAGCACATCGATCCGCTCCGACTGCGAGGCGACGACGCCGGTCGAGGACATGACCCCATCCTCACCGAGGGGTCCGACAATTCTCCCGCTCAGCCGGCGTCGTCGGGATCGGGATCAGACCACCCCGCTTCGATCACGGTGATGACGGGTGCATCCGGCGGGAGGGTGAAGGTATCGGTGATGCGGACGTCCTCGGTTCCCAGATTGGCCGCGGCCATCGGAATACCGGGCGGCATGTAATAGCACGTGCCCGCGGGAAAGGTCATGGGCTCATGGCCTTCGACGAAGTCGGTCATGGTGCCGCTCAGCACGCACGTCACGCCACCGTGCGCATGGACGTGTATCGGCGCGCGCGTTCCCGGTCTGCGCACCCCCTGGAAGACGACCAACCGCTGCCCATCCGCATCGACGGTGTCGATCATCGTCGAGACCTCCTGCAGAGGCGCCAGCACTCCCTCCGGTACGGCGCCGTTGATGGTCGACACCGGCGTGGGAGGCGGTTCGGCATGAGCCGTTCCCCCGCTCGCCGCACCGATGACGACGACGACACCCCACGACGCGATCCCCACCCCACGCATGCCCGAAATCTAGCGACGGTGGGCGCGTCGGGCAACAGCTCCTGTCGTCAGCCGTGGGCCCCGTCAGCATCCTGCCGATACCGACTGGGCACCAGTTCGACGGCATCGCCGACGTCGACAGTCACCACCTCTTCGACAGGCGTTGCCGCGAAACGGATCTGGAGCAGACCATGGAAGTCGTCGGTCATGACGACGGTGTGCGCCCGGGAGAACAGCGGTTGCACATCGAACACCCGCACCCGCAGCTTCTCCCGGCTCAGCGTGCCCAACTCCCGGCCGGTTTCCGGATCGGTGATCACCCGTCCGTCGCCAGCCCTCACCGTGAACACCATGCCCACGGTGACCCCGGCCTCGGCACCGCGATTCAGCACCAACGTGTGGTCGTCCTCGATGAGCGCCACCTGTCCGGCGATGATCACGACGCCGCCAGCGAATCGCCCTCTCGCAGGGCAGGTGTGGGCTCGGATCCGGCCCGGATCCGTGGTCGCAGGCCGTAGTCGTCGGCGCGCACGAGCAGATCGCCACACTCCGCATCGTCCTGCTCGGTGCCCAGCGTGAGCTCGACCGCCGTCTTCGCCTGGAAGAGCGCGATGACGGCCTGCTGGTGGCGCTCGGTGCCCAGAGACGTCAGCGCCAGCGCCAGCTTCCTGTCGACGTAGTGCACCGACCGCTCCAGGTCCGAGGCGGGCGGCCGGGCGTCGGCGCGCGGTGCCGCGTCGTCCCCGAGTCCGCTGTACCAACGGTGCCCGAGGGCGCCCAGGGTGGCGGCACACACCGGCACCACGACGACCGTGCACAGCAGGCCGAGGGTGTCGTGGAGGGCAAGCGCGCCCGCGACGCCGGTCAGCATGAGGATCCCCGCGCCGACGAACAGCCGCACCGCCGGGGGTACCGCGCCGATCGCCCGCCACACCTGCGCGACGCCGCGCGCCCCGGTTCGGGTGGCTTCGGCGGCGGCGGCCCGCGCCTGCCGCGCCGCCGCGCGGGCTGCTCGCCCCCATCGGTCGACCTGCTCGCGGGTGACCGGTGGCTTGGGCATCGACCTCGTCCGCGGCGGGTCCTGCGGCGCAGATGGCGACTCAATCACATTCGCATCATCAGTCACATGAGCATCATCGCGCGGCTGCCGCTTCCGGCGGGGCTGGCGCGCCGTCGGACTGCCGGTCCCTTCCGACACCAGTGTGAGCGGTGTCACACTTGGGTAGACTCCGTCGGTCGCAATTCGCTAGGCGCTGGAGGTTCACATGAGTGCAGCACCCACCCTGAAGAAGGCCCTCAGCCAGCGTCAGCTGACGATGATCGCCATCGGTGGCGTCATCGGTGCCGGCCTGTTCGTCGGGTCCGGCGTCGTCATCGCCGACACCGGTCCCGGCGCCTTCCTGACCTACGGGATGGCGGGCGTGCTGATCATCATGGTGATGCGGATGCTCGCCGAGATGGCCGTGGCGAATCCGTCCACCGGATCGTTCGCCGACTATTCACGCAACGCGCTCGGGCACTGGGCGGGGTTCTCCGTCGGGTGGCTGTACTGGTACTTCTGGGTCATCGTCGTCGGGTTCGAGGCCATCGCCGGCGCCAAGATCGTGCAGTACTGGATCGACGTGCCGCTGTGGCTGTCGGCCCTGATCTTCATGATCCTGATGACGGCGACCAACCTGTTCTCGGTCGCCTCCTACGGCGAGTTCGAATTCTGGTTCGCCGGGATCAAGGTCGCCGCGATCATCGCGTTCATCGCCCTCGGCGCGGCGTTCGTGTTCGGCCTGTGGCCGGGCCGGTCGCCGGACTTCTCGAATCTGACCAGTCACGGCGGGTTCATGCCCTTGGGCTTCGGCGTCATCACCGTCGGCATCGTGACGGTGATCTTCTCGATGGTCGGCGCGGAGATCGCCACGATCGCGGCCGCGGAATCGGCGGACCCGGAGAGGGCGGTCGCCAAGGCGGCCAACTCGGTGATCCTGCGGATCCTGATCTTCTACGTCGGCGCCGTATTCCTGCTGGTGACCATCCTGCCCTGGAACGACAAGGGGATCGCCGCGTCGCCGTTCGTCGCCGCCTTCACGAAGATGGGCATCCCCTACGCCGACCACGTGATGAACGCTGTGGTCTTGACGGCGGTGCTCAGCTGCCTGAACTCCGGGATGTACACGGCGTCACGGATGCTGTTCGTCCTCGCGGCGCGCCGGGAAGCGCCACCGGCACTGGTCAACGTCACCCGCCGGGGTGTGCCGGCCAACGCCATCCTCGCCTCGTCGGTGGTCGGCTTCCTCTGCGTCATCGCCGCGGCCGTCTCCCCCGACACCATCTTCGCGTTCCTGCTGAACTCCAGCGGCGCGATCATCCTGTTCGTGTACCTGCTGATCGCGGTCTCGCAGATCGTGCTGCGGTACCGCACCCCGGATTCCGAACTGCGCGTGAAGATGTGGCTGTTCCCCGTGCTGTCCGTGCTGACCGCGCTGGGGATCGTCGCGATCCTGGTGCAGATGTTCATCGACACCGCGTTGCGCTCCCAATTGGTGCTGAGTCTGCTGTCGTGGGCGGTGGTGATCGTGCTGTTCGTCGTCAACAAGTGGTTCGTGAAGAAGCGTCCGTCCGAACCGACCGACACTCCCGCGGGTGCACCGCACCGCGTGCTCGTGCTGGCCAACCAGACCGTCGATTCCGACGAGCTGCTCGACGAGCTGCGCCGCATTGGCGCGGGCACGGAGACGAAGTATCTGGTGGTGGTGCCGGCCAACCCCGTCGACACGGGTGCCGCCGAGACGCACGGACCGCGCGACGTCACCGAGGCCACCCAGGAGGCCGCGGCCGCCCGGCTCGACACCACACTGGCCGCGCTGCGCCACGAAAAGCTGGACGTGCAGGGCGAATTGGGTGACTACCGGCCGCTGCGGGCGCTCGAACACGCCGCCGCGGAGTTCGGCCCCGACCAGATCGTCATCGCGACCCTGCCCCCCGAGTTCTCGGTGTGGCACCGCTTCGACGTGGTCGACCGTGCTCGAGCGCATTTCAGCGTTCCGGTGACCCACGTCGTCGCGAAGTCCGTTGCGGAGAGCCAGGTCCGGCGATGACGATCCTGGCCGGGTTCAGCTGGAGCGGGCACAGCCCCGCGCCGCTGCACCTGGCGGCGCAACTGTCCCGCTGCACCGGCGAGAAGATCGTGGCGGTGGCGGTCATCGAGCGGCCTTGGCTGCCCAATCCGATGGACAACGAGTACTTCAATCACCTCGGCCTGCAGGCGAAGAAGTCCCTCGAGCACATCGTCGGTCAGATGGCGGCGGGTCTGGACGTGTGGCCGATCGTGCACCAGGCGACGTCGGTGCCCGAGGGGTTGACCGAGCTCGCCGCGGAGGTGAACGCCGACATCGTCGTCGTGGGATCGTCGTCGACGGGGTTGCTCGGCAGGATCGCGCTGGGCAGTGTGACCGACCGCCTGGTCCACACCGCGCAGCTCCCGGTCGCCATCGCGCCGCGCAGCTATCCCGCCCATCCGGGGCGGATCGAGCGCCTGACGGTCGCCTACGGCGGGCAGGCCGACCACGTCGGACTGGTTGCGGCCACCGCCGAACTGGCGGAGCGCTGGTCGGTTCGGCTGCGCATCGCGTCGTTCACCGTCCGGCCGATGTCGGTGTTCAGCGGTTCCCTCGAACCCGATGCCGACGATCTCGTCGTCGCGCAGTGGGCCCGCCAGACGCGGGCGAATATCGCCGCGCAACTGGAGGCGGTCCGCTCGGGGGTCGGCACGGTCGACGCCGACGTGGTGATCGGCTCAGGCTCGACGTGGCGCGACGCCGTCGACGCCGTGGAGTGGGAGACCGGCGACATCCTGGTACTGGGGTCCGGCGCCGCCGGCCCGGTGGCTCAGGTGTTCCTGGGTTCGGCCGCAGCGCGCATTCTGCGGCACTCGCCGGTGCCGACGATGATCATGCCGCGGCGCGCGGCCGCCTGACCGTCAGCGGACGCGGTCGGTCGCCGACGGCGAGAACAGCCACGCGGTGAGCCACACCGTGGCCACCACGATGAACAGTGCCCCCGGGATGTGCAGGCTCAACATGCCCTCGTCGCCCAGGTATGCCTGGACGAACGAGTAGACGAGGACCAGCCCGGCGACCGCCGCCGCCCACCACCCGCGGCCGCGGCTGTAGGCCAGGCCCGCCAACGCCGCCGTCAGACCCGCCGTGACCACATGAAGGGCGATCGCCGCGCCGCCGTGAAGGTCTTCGAGCGCGTCCGCCTGCACCAGTTCGCCGGCGGTGACGAACAGGACCACCACCACCGCGATCGTGGCGAGCGCGAAGCCGCGTGCCGTGACGAGGAACGGTTTCGATGACGTCCGCGCTTCGGTTGCCACAGCGATCCCTCTCGTCGGTTGTCGTTCCGTCACCCGACAGTACCGATCACGGGCCGCGGTGCGGCATACGACACACACGTCTCCTCACGGCATGACGAGGAAGCATTGCGGGAGAAAGCCTTTCGCGTGAGCTTCAGCGGCGGCCGGAGGATTCCGCGGGCCACCCGCAGTAGCCCTGCGCGAGATAGCTCGCTCCGGCGGCGGACTCCACCAGCGCCGACAACTCGCCGACCTGGCGGCGCACATCGAACGGTTCGGCGTCGGGCAGCCGGTGCAGCAGGGTCGTCATCCAGTACGAGAAGTACTGGGCCTTCCACACCCGGGCCAGCGCCCGCTCCGAATACCTGTCCAGTGCGTCGAGGTCGCCGGTGCCCAGCGCGGTCTCGATCGCCTCGGCGAGCACCCGGACATCGGCCAGCGCGAGGTTGAGTCCCTTGGCGCCCGTGGGCGGGACGGTGTGCGCGGCATCGCCGGCGAGCGCCATCGCGCCGTAGCGCAAGGGTTCCTGGACGAAGCTGCGGAACGGCAGCACCGACTTGTCGACGATGGGTCCCTCTTTCAGGGTGTGCCCGTTGGCCTGCAGCCGGTTCTGCAGTTCGGTCCAGATCCGGTCGTCGCTCCAGGCATCGGGGTCTTCGTCGGGGGCGCACTGGAAGTACATGCGCTGCAGCTGCGGGGTGCGCTGGCTGATCAAGGCGAAGCCCTGCTCGGAATGGTTGTAGATGAGTTCCTCCGCGCTCGGCGGCGCCTCGCAGAGAATGCCGAACCAGGCGAACGGGTACTCGCGGAAATACTGACGGCGCTCCCCCTCGGGCACCGCGCGACGGCACACGCTGCGCGATCCGTCGGCACCGACCAGAATGTCGGCGCGGACCTCGTGCCGGGTGCCGTCGGCGTCGGCGAAGGACATCACGGGGTGCCCGGTCAGCTCCCCCACCGCCACGTCGGTGACGCCGAACCGGACGTCGCCCCCGTCGCGCGCGCGGACGTCGGCGAGGTCGATGAAGATCTCGGTCTGGGGATAGAGCCGCGTCGAGGACCCGCATCCGCCGGCGAAGTCGATCCGGTGCAGCGCGCCGCCGAAGCCCAGGTCGATGCCGTCGTGCCGGACGCCCTCGGTCAGCACCCGCTCCGAGGCGCCGCTGTCGACCAGAAGCCGGACGCTGCCCTCCTCGAGGATGCCGGCCCGGTGGGTCTCCTCGATCTCCGCGCGCCGGCGCAGGTCGATCGCGACGCTGTCGATGCCGGCACGATGCAGCAGGTGCGTCAGCAGAAGGCCCGCGGGACCGGCGCCGACGACGGCCACCTGGGTGCGGGTCACGGTCGGCGACGAGGAGGTCATGGTGCGAGCATCGCAACCGCGGCGGACCGGAGACCATGCCCGGCTTTCATTGAACGGAAGCCATGCGCCGCTCGTGCTCGAGCGAGCGGCCGATGCCCCCGGCCGCGACCCGCAGCGCGGCGGTCAACCGCGTCAGGTGGGACTCGAGGCTCGGAACCACGATGCCGAGCGCGGCGACCACCGACCCGTCGGCGACGATCGGGACGGCCAGCGAGCAGGCGCCCAGGCTCATCTCCTCGCGGGTGACGGCGTACCCGTGCTCGCGGACCCGGGCCAGTTGACGGCTCAGCCGTCCGGGTTGCGTGACGGTGTACGGCGTGACCGGCGTCAGGTCGGCCAGCACCCGGGTGACGACCGACTGGGGCGCATGCGCGAGGAGTACCTTGCCGACGCCCGTGGCGTGCAACGGAAGTCGGGATCCGATCGAGCTGACGACAGGCACGGAGGCGTGGCCCATCAGCCGGTCGACGTAGAGCGCGGTCACGTCGTCGCGGACGGCGAGGTGCACGGTCGCGTGCGTCGCGGCGTAGAGGTCGTGCAGGTACGGCGAGGCGACGTCGTGCAGTCCGCGCTGCACCGGTGCCAGCATCCCGACATCCCAGAGCCGGCGACCGATGACGTAGTGGCCGTCGGCATCTCGGGCCAGCGCGCCCCAGGACACCAGTTCGGCGATCAGCCGGTGCGCGGTGGGGCGCGGCAGACCCGCACGCTCCGCCAGCTCGGTCAGCGTCAGCCGCCGGTGGTCGTCGTCGAAGGCACCGAGCAGAGACAACGCGCGGCCGGCGACCGTGACGGCGGGTTGTGGTGCGCGACGGTCGGCCATCTCACGATGGTGCCATCGCGGCGGTCCGATCGACCCGTGCGGGCACGGTGGCCAGCGCACCGATGGCCAGCACGGCGGCCAGCGCGAACGCGTAGAAACCCCACGGGTAGGCGATGCCCAGGCTCACCATCGCCCCACCGAGGAACGGCCCGACGATGGCGCCGACGCGACCGACGCCGGCCGCCATTCCCAATGCGGTGCCGCGGATTTCGGGAGGGTAGAGGTCGCTGACGAACGAGTACACCAGCACCTGGGCGCTGAACACGAAGATGCCGGCCAGCAGCACCGCCCCATAGACGATGACCGTGTTGCCGATCTTGATCGACAGCAGCGTGAGGGCAACCGCGGCGACGCCGAACCACAGCAGAACGGTGGGCTTGTTGCCCTTGCGGTCGGAGATCTGGCCGGCGATCAGCAGACCGATCACCGCGCCGACGTTGAGGGTCAGCAGCAGGCCGATGCCGCTCTGGATGGAGTAGCCCGCCGCCCCCATGATCGACGGCAGCCAGGTGTTGAGGCCGTACACCAGAAGCAGCCCCATGAACGACGCCGTCCACAGCCCGATGCTGATGGCCAGATAGCGTCCGCGCACGACATCACGCGGCCGGTGGACGCTGTCGGACGACGGACTCTCGCGGGCGGCCAGGAACGTCTGCGACTCCGGCAGCTTCCACCACATCAGGGGCAGCACGGCCAGGCCGGCGAGGCCGCCGACGACGAACATCGACTCCCAGCCGATCGACGAGATCAGGAGCAGGCCCAGCAGCGCGGTGACGACCGCGCCGACGTGATAGCCGGTCATCAACCGGGTCATCGCCGTGCCCGATCTCCCCTGGGCGGCGTGCTCGCTCATGTAGGCCAGCGCGGTCGGCAGGCAGGCGCCGAGGCCGAGTCCCGCCAGCACCCGCAAGACGACGAACCAGAAGATCGTCGGCGCGAAGCCGGTCAGCAGGGTGCACACCGAGAACAGCGCGATGCAGGTCAGCAGCGTCCGGCGGCGGCCGAACCGGTCGGTGAGCGGGCCGACGGCCACCGCACCCACCCCGACACCGGCCAACCCGAGGGTCGAGGCGAGGGTCAGGGTCTCGTTCGTGAAGCCGAGGACCTCCTGTTTGGCAAGAGTCGGGATGACGGCGCCGAGGACGACGAGGTCGTACCCGTCCAGGGCGACCGCGAGCCAACAGAGCACGACGGGCCACCGCGAACGTCGCGACGTTCCGGGGTTCGATGCGAGGGACATACACCGACGCAATCAGCTTCCTGTGACGGCGACCACGTTGCGCTTCCATTCACCGGAAGTGGTCGCGATCCTGCTCTGCGCCTATCCACGGCGTTGGTCGGCCGCGGGCCGGGTCGAACCGAGCATCTAGGCTGAGGGCATGGCTGGCAGGATGTCCGAACGGCGCACCGCGGACGTTGTCTCGAGATTCCTTGCTGCGCAGCGCTACACGCGCGATGAGGTGTTCTCCGAGGCCGACCCGGTGCCGGCGCAGGCGGGTGCGCACGGGTGGTGGTTCCGGGAGATCCCCGGCGGCATCGACGTCTCCGGGTGTGAACAGCGTGACGGATGGACGCTGCTGTATGTCGGGGTGAGTCCCGGGCCGCCCCGGGCCGACGGGAAGCCTCAGACCCCACAGGACCTCCGCAAGCGCATCCGCTACCACTTCGGTGCGGGTAACGCCGGCGCGGACGGTTCGACGCTGCGCAAGTCGTTGGGCGTGCTGCTCGGCGGCGAGTTGGGTTTCGCGCTGCGCCGGGTCGGTTCCGGGAAGCGTCAGACCTTCGCCGGCGGTGAGGCGATCCTGACCCGGTGGATGGCCGAGAACGCGGCCGTGTCGTGGGTGCTGCATCCGGAGCCGTGGCACTTGGAAGCGAAGTTGCTGGCGGCACTGCAACTCCCGTTCAACATCCAGGACAACGAGCGCAACGCCTTCGCCGGGGAGTTGAAGAAGTTGCGCCGCGACGCCGGGGTGAAGGCGGGCAAGATGCGGGTGCTCGCCGAGTGGTCGTAGGCCTCGCCTGTGCGGATCCCTGTCAGATCTTGTCGAGGCGCGCCAGTTGCGCGCGGTACAGAGCAGGCAGCTTCGCCGCGAGGGCGGGGTCGTAGACGCCGCCGTGCGGTCCGGGTGTGTACTCCGCGGTCACCAGGAGCCCGCGATGAGTGCCCACGATCATCGCGATGTCCCATGTCAGCGACTGCGTCGGCGTCGTCGTTTGCGTGTGCATCAGCACGCTGATCGACTTCGGGGGAATCGGCTCGAGGGGGGCCGGCTCGAGGCGGACGCTGGAGCGCAGGGTGGGCGTGGTCAGGGAGAACGATGCGCACGTCTCGGCCAGACCGTCCACGTCGACGGGGTGCGGGGTGACGGCCAACTCGATACCGATCGCCGCGCCGTTGGACGAGCGCATCGCCAGCGCTTTCTGGGAGACGTCGCCCTGCGACAGGAACAGGCTGCACTCCCGCGGCTCGACCGGGGCGGGTTCACCCTGCGGTACGGCGATGATGGTCCCCCACTGCGTGCCGGCCAGCGGCGGCACCGTGCTCTGGCGCACCGGCATGTCCTCGGTCAGGGCATAGAGGTCAGGCAGCACCGGACGACCGGCACCCCGCTCGGCGCGGGCCGGAAGACCGGACACGACAACGAGTGCGGCGACGATCATCACCGCGTACAGGACGGCGAGGGAGACGCGCGGGGCGCTCATGCGACGACGTCCGCAACCGGCTCGGACGCCTCGCCGTGCCAGTGACGTCTCGTCAGTTCCATACTGGGTGTTCGTCACGGAGCGATGTCCGGACTGGGCCGTCGCTGGTCCGATGTCACCCGCGCGGATGTGCGCCGCCACACGGTGAACGGGAAGCGCAGGAACATTTGCCAGGGCGGTTGCGCGCCATGGTCGGGCCCCGCACCGGCGGTTCGACTCGCGCAGTGTGATTCGCCAATTAGTTGGCTCCGACAATTTCAGTCTCTATTCTGGATCGGCGGGCTGGCGCCGCTCATCGGCTCCAGGTTGGGAGCAGAGATGAATACATTCGCGGCGCGCTTGAATCGACTGTTCGACACGGTGTATCCGCCAGGGCGCGGACCGCACACGTCGGCCGAAGTGGTGGCGGCGCTGAAGGCCGAGGGCTTGACGATGTCGGCGCCCTATCTGTCGCAGCTGAGATCGGGAACCCGGACGAATCCGTCCGGCGCGACCATGGCCGCGTTGGCCAACTTCTTCCGGATCAAGCCGGCCTTCTTCACCGACGACTCCTACTACGCCACGCTCGACCAGGAGTTGACCCTGCTGGCCGGCCTGCGCGACGACGGTGTGCGCCGTGTGGCGGCGCGGGCGATCGGACTGTCACCCCAGGCACAGCGCGATGTCGTGGACACAGTCGACGAGTTGCGGCGCCGGGAGAACCTCGCCGACGATCCGTCGGCTTGACCGGGCCCTCCTCGAGCCACACACAGGGTTTAGGTACAACGATGGAGTCCCGGGGCCGATGTCGCAGGCAACCAGCCATGCTGGACTGGCGGTATGCGGCCGCGAGCGCCGCGGTGTTCTCGACCCTCGTCGTCGTGGGTGGGGGCGGAGCAGTCGCCCATGCCGACACTGCAGGCGGCACGCAGGACGTCACTGAATCGGGCAGCCTCACCAGCTCCTCGCTCACTGACCGCTCCGAGGACACGTCGACCCGGACAGCAGAAGCCACGCCCGGCGACGCCGACGAGGCCGGTAGCTCCAGTGAGCCTCGGTTGGCCGATGATGCTGACGCGACGGAGACTTCCGCCGGCGATGACCCGTCGGACGGCACGGTGGCTTCAGCGCCTCAGGTGCCCGACGACGCACCGCCGGCAGACAACCCACCCGCGCCCGAGGCGGATCCCTCCCCAGACCCGTCGACCGGCACCTGGGACACACCGGCCGTCCCGGCCGATGACACCCCGGCGACCGAGCCCACTGCCCCTGCCCAGGACACCGGATCCGGTTCGTCGACCCCCGCGACCGATTCCTCCTCGGGATCGATTCCCGCCGTGACCGAGATCGCAACAGCCACAGACAATTCCGCGACGGAGATGACCGCGCCGCCGGTCGGCACCGACACCCCCAGTGTCGCCGAGCCTGCCGCCGATCCCACGCCCAGCGCTCCCTCGGTCATCGAGAGTGTCGCCGTCACCGTCACTCAACCGACCCTGCCCGCTGTCGAACCGAGTGTCGTTGCCCCCGTGGTTGTTACAGCAACGCCGACGACGGTCCCGGTCGTCTCGGTAACGGCCGTTGCACCGCCGAGCATTCTGCAGTGGTTCGTCTTGCTGACGTGGTTCCAGCTTCAGTGGCTGGTGCAGCAATCGCTGAGCGGCCCGGGTGTGGTGCCGGGTCTGACTCGCCTGGACACCAGAAGCCCGATGAGCAGTGTGTTCCCGAACCCTTCCACGACAGCATTTCTCGCGACGCAGCTGCCCTGGCTGCAAACGACACTGAACGCTCTCGGCGCGATGCCGATGGTCACTCTCCAAGGAATGCGACTCGTCGACCTGCCGATCGATCCGGCCTTGCTGCAGAGAATGGGAATGTCGTTGGCGGGTGAGACGGCAGCGGTGCCCGCCATCGCGAAAGCTCTCACCGATCAGGTGCGTTCTCGGCTGAGCGGTCATCTGAGCCTTCCGTGTATCGGCACGTTCGTCCGCAATGTGTCGCTGTGGGCTTTGTTCACCGCCGCCGCGCTCGGACTTCTCGGTCTGACGGGCCTGACCGGGATCGGAACCATGCTCGGCTTCCGCCAGGCGAAGGCGGGCTTCGCCCTTCAGGCATCCGGGCTTGCCCGGTTCACCGGACCCGGTCCTCTGGGAGTCGTCCGTGAGGGTGGGTTCGTCCGCATCGGGTCGCGGCGCGCGAGCGCTGAGCCGCCACGACTGCGCGTCGTCGGTACGGATATGCGGGACAGCGCCTGACCCGGAGGGAATGGCATGCGCGTGCCGCGTCAGGTCGCGAACTTCAACCGACGGGTGACCAATCCCGTTGCCCGGTCACTGACACCGTGGCTTCCGGGGCTCGGCACGCTCGAGCATGTCGGCCGCCGATCGGGCAGGCGCTACCGAACACCCCTGCTGGTCTTCGAGACCCGGGACGGCTTTGCGGTCCTCATCGGCTACGGACTCGAGACGGATTGGCTGAAGAACGTCCTGGCGGGCGGACCCGCGGTGCTGCATAAGCGCGGCACGGCCATCAGGCTGTCGAATCCTCAAGTGGTCAGCAAGGAGGCGGCCGAGCACCTCGTCATGCCGAAGTCCAGGCCCTTCTATCGCCTGTTCCCCTACAACGAGGCGGCGCTGATCCTCTCGAGGGCGGAGAGCCGCAGGGTTGACTGTCGCCGGCCCAGCAACACGTAGCAGCGCAGAAGGCGGGCGTACTCGTCGGCGGTCGCACACTTCAGCGGCTTGCCGTGTCCGCTGACCCAAATTTTCGGGGTGCCCAGCCATTGCTGTGCGTAGTAACCCAGCGGTAGCTCATCGGCCTTGCGCTGATCAGCCAGGCCAGCCGTGCCCGTCGTCTGGCGGGCCGCGTTGAGTTCGTCGCGTCGGGCGACGGCATCGGCGTAGTTCGTGTATCGCTCACTCCGGTTGTGATACCTGCCTTTTCGCTGCACACCGCACTCATCGCGCATCGGTTCGCGCTATCCGACTTTGCACTTTGTGACCAGCTTGCCGTTTGTGCAGCTCTTCGTCACCATGCGGTTCACTGTGGCCATGTCAGTGCCCCTCGTCGCCTTCGCCGCTGCACGTCGGGCAGTCCTCGCCGTAGAAACACTTCGGGTTATCCGGCTCCCAGAACCGCGCTCCGCTCGGGTACTCGACCACTGGCCGTGCGGCAGACGCTCAATGACCTTCTTCTGCGTGTTGTCCGTCATGCGGTTGCCCCCCTTCGGCGTCGATGTTGACCGTCGTTCTCTCCCAATCGTCTCGCGTCGGTTCGGGGTATCTGCCGTCGTTCTTCCACGGCGACACTTCCGCCCGCCGATGCTTTTCGTAGCGTTCGGGGTCTTTCCGGTTCACCCTGATGCCGTCCTTGAAGAGCAGGCCGACGACCACCCAGTTCTCGTCGGCCCAGTTGCTACCGGGTCCGGTGTGCTTCGCGAAGAAGAGACGCTTCTGGCCGGAACTCGGGACGCTGCCTACCGCCCACGCCGCAAGTTTCGACAGCGACACCGACACGCCCCACGGTTGAAGCCCCGGCTCGGAGAAGTGCCGTGCGGTCTGCCATACCCCGTACATCAGCTTGCCTTCCCTGTGGTGTTCCGGTCCGCTTCGGCCCAGCAGCCGGTAAATCGTCGCTCGGCTGACTCTGAGCGTCGCAACGTGGACCCGCCGAGCCTCACGCCGCTTGGCTATCCATGAGAATAGAGCGAAACGAGGTCATTCACGACCGGGCAAACGAATTGTCCTGGGGCCGGCGGCTTACACCGCGCCATACTCGTTGCGCGGCCCCCGCTGACGGCGGCTATCCGCACATGAAGACGCCGCCTATGGGGCCGGAACGCGGCACCGGTCACTAACGCCAGCCGGCCCAATAAGTCTCTAAATAAAAAGGCTCGGGCGGCGGCTTCGTGGCGCAATCTGTTCCCCGGCCGCCACCCGTAAACGCGGTTGACGGGGCCGAGAGCGTGTCCTCTTCGTCCTGTACCGTCACTGGCGTTGTGGAAACTTAGCCGTCTGCGCCTTGGCGCTCAGCGACATACTTGCGTGCGGTGAGAATGACCTGACCCGTAACCGGGTGATACGCGAACTTGAACGGGCGGCGTAGCTCTCGGCTGCGCTGGCAACTGATGCACCGCACACCGGCTTGGTCCCCAAACAGGTTGTCAAACTCAACGACCGTTTCACAAATCTCTTCGAAGTCAGGGTGCAGAATCTCGACCACGCGCTTGTTCGTCTTCATCATCTCGACAAACGCACCATTCATCAGCGAAACGAGGTCTGGGTCTTCGGGCAGTTCCTTGAGCTCGCGGCGAAGCGTCGCGTTGAGAAAGCTTCTCTGTTCCAACAAGATTGACCGATTCAAAGTCAGCTCGAACCAATGGATATTCTGACCCTCGTGGCGATGCGACTCTGCCCCGATACCGCACGCGAACATGGAATAGTGCACCATCGCGTTGCGTAGCTTGTGTAGATAACGATACCCAAAGCAGTTGTCGTACAGTTCATTAAAGGCCCGCCGCATCTCGGCGTGCTCGGCTGACACCGGCTGGTCCTTCTTCTTCCTACCATCGTTGATCGGTGGCGGGTCGGGGAACTTTCGGCGCACTTCGATGTAGCTCTGCTCTTGGTGATGATGAATTGACGAACACAAGCCGAGAACGGCCGTGCGCAGTCGAGCACACCACTCTTCTATGTCGTCCATTTGCACGTGCGAGATTCTGTTTTCGTATATCGCCTTGTACGCCTCGCCTAGCTCACGCACCATCGCTAACCCAGCCTGGTGCACGTAAGCCATCATGTTCGAACCGCGAATGTCGGCCAGGGCGTGGAGCGCCTTTCTGTACCGCTCGTAGTCTTCGTGCGTCAGATCAACCGCCCACGTGAAGCGCACGGCGGTCTCGCCGGTCGGGTCGTCAGCAATCAGCAGCGCGGCGGGTTGGTTCACAATCGGGTTGTCGTCGTCGCCTTCTTCGGCGGCTGTCCCGCTTACTTCAATCGGCATCTGCCAATCGTCCCAGCGGCCACCGACAGACATCCGCCTGTCACGCCGAGCGAGCGACGGGGTGGGAGGGTCTGCTGCACGAATAGGTGACATTTGAGTTGGCTTGCCCGGGACGGGTGGGCTGGAAGGATGTTCCTTGTGCCTAGGCCTTACCCCCGTGAGTTCCGCGACGATGTCGTGCGCGTGGCCCGCAACCGTGATGACGGTGTGACGATCGAGCAGATCGCGAGTGATTTCGGGGTGCACCCGATGACGCTGCAGAAATGGCTCCGTCAGGCCAACATCGAGGAGGGCACCAAGCCCGGCAAGAGCGCCAGCGAGTCCGGTGAGCTGCGCGAAGCGCGGCGGCGGATCAAGCTGCTCGAACAGGAGAACGAGGTGCTGCGCCGGGCTGCGGCGTATCTGTCGCAGGCCAATCTGCCGGGAAAAGGGTCTACCCGCTCGTGAAAGAGCTCGCCGCCGACGGGATCCCTGTCGCGGTGACGTGCCGGGTACTCAAGCTCTCCCGCCAGCCGTATTACCGCTGGCTGGCCGACCCCATCACCGATGCCGAACTCGTTGAGGCCTACCGCGCCAATGCGCTGTTCGACGCGCACGCAGACGATCCGGAGTTCGGCTACCGCTACCTCGTGGAGGAGGCGCGCGATGCCGGGGAGCCGATGGCCGAGCGCACCGCCTGGCGGATCTGTTCGCAGAACCGACTGTGGAGCGTGTTTGGTAAGAAGCGCGGCAAAAACGGCAAAGTCGGGCCGCCGGTGCACGACGATCTTGTCGAGCGTGACTTCACCGCTGACAGGCCAAATCAGTTGTGGCTCAGTGACATCACTGAGCACCGCACCGGTGAGGGCAAGCTCTACCTCTGTGCGATTAAGGACGTGTTCTCCAACCGGATCGTCGGCTACAGCATCGACTCCCGCATGAAGTCACAACTGGCCATCCGGGCACTACACAGCGCGGTAGCCCGACGCGGAGATGTCGCGGGGTGCATTCTGCACTCGGATCGCGGATCTCAGTTCCGGTCAAGGAAATTCGTACACGCCTTGAATCACCACGAGATGGTCGGCTCTATGGGCCGTGTCGGGGCCGCCGGTGACAACGCCGCCATGGAGAGCTTCTTTAGCCTGCTGCAGAAGAACGTGCTCGACCGCCGCCGCTGGGACACCCGAGAACAACTCCGCATCGCGATCGTCACCTGGATCGAGCGCACCTACCACCGGCGCCGCCGCCAGTCCGGCCTCGGGCGGTTGACCCCGATCGAATTCGAAGCAATCATGACCACACCGGCCAGTCAGGCCGCGTGACCGAAACTGTCACCTGATCGTGCAGCAGACCCGGATGCTAACTCAGTCGGGTGTCTTGCTGACTTCGTTGCACTTGACGCACTTGAACCGCGCCGCGGTCTTACCAACCAGCAGTTCTGCGTTGCAATGAGGGCAGCGAATCTTTCGCTTATCAGGCGGTGCCGCTGGCGCTGTCTTGGACTGAGGCGCGGCGAGCTTGATTGGCGTGAGGTGATCCGGCGCAGAGCTTTGCGCGAAGTCCTCAATCGTTTTCATGATCAGCGCCGCCGCGATCCCTAGCGGCCCCATGAAAGCCAAGGTCAGCCAGAAAAGCCGTCCTGCGTACCGCTCGGGTCCTGCGAGATACGCCGCGACTCCGCAGGAGAGCCAGACGATGACCGCGATCAGCACGTAGAGCCAGGCGTTGAGCATCGGTACATCATCCCAGCGGCCACAGCCTGTCTTAGATGAGGCACACCGATCTGGCCTGTTCGGTGCCAGCGAACGACTGGCCGCCACATGGGCTGAGGTGGGCGCTCAGGCGCAGAGCGGCAGTGCTACGCACGTGGTGCCGCTGTGTTTGCTGTGCGCCAGCGCCACCTATCTGACCCCCGCCGGGTTGCACACGCAGTGCACACGCGAACTCACTCCGACACCGCGCACAAGTCACACCAACACCGCCTACCTGTGCAAACACGGTGCCCCCAGTCGGACTCGAACCGACACTGGGCGGATTTTAAGTCGCTTCTTCCGATCCCCTAGCAGTAGCTGCAATGCCGCACTGCGATCCATCAGACACCACAAACGCCCATTTCAGACCGTATAAGAACTGCACCGGCGATCCATTGGCGCCTGCACCATCCGTTGCCGCAGTTCCGCGCGTCGCGCGGTATCCGCTGACGCCTCGCTGACGCAACACTGACGATCTGGTTTTTGACGTGTCAATCCCAGCGCGGCAAGGCACAAAAGGGCGCGCCGACAGTCGAACACCTGTTTGATAGACTGCTGCGGTTGCCTGTGGGGAGTGGGCGAGGGAACGGCAGGACAATGACCGACGTATCGGACGAGTTTGTACACCCAAAGTGCTACGCGAACACACGCGGTGGATGCTCAAGCACCATCTCTGGCGAACACTATGTGTCTCACGGCCTGATCAAGTTGTATCAAGATAACGATCCGGCCCACAGGGTCCAGCACCGCACCGGTAAAGGTGTCAGCCATCCAGTGACACCGAAGAACTTTAAAGCGAACATCCTGTGCCAAAAGCACAACACAGCGTTGAGTCCAGCGGACGATGCTGCTCTTGAATTCGCGACATTCCTGCGTCGCAACGCCTTACAGTACGACGCGGGATCCGGCGAGTGGGGTGCAGCTGAGGAGATCTTTATCTCCGGAGACGACTTCCAGCGGTGGGTCCTAAAATTGTTCTTGAATCACGCTGCCACCAACCATTTCGGGGTTCAGCAGGCGAAGACGGTCCGATACCCCACGGAAGCAATAGACCTGCTACTGGATCGCGCCGCCTGGCCCAGCACTTGGGGACTGTGCATTCCAGCCGATCTGTCAAACAACGACCTGTGGTCCGACCCGTTCCAAAGGAAGGAAGCTGTCGACGTCGATTGGTGGGGCTGTGCACCGTTCATCTTTCACGACGAGACCTGGCTTGGCGGAGCAATTGTCGACTTGAGCCACGTCAGTTTCGGCCTCACACTCTTCAACCCCGGTAGGCACGATCCCCGCTTCAACAACCCTGGCAATCCGATACGCGGGACCATTCAGCGCCCAAGGTACATGGGTTGGGAACTCGAAGGAATCGAGAAGCGCATTTATTTCGACTGGGAGGAACCGCGGTATGGCCCAGGGATCACATACACGCTGATGTCCCAAGAGCGCGACTGGAGGTCTCTCGGGACGTTGCCTCCTGGACGTCAATTTACTAAACCGCAGCATCCGTAAGGGGGTTCGCGCTGTGTCTGCCGATACCTGGACGGCGGTGGCCGCCATATCCCAGGCCTTGACCGTGATCGTCGCTGCAGGGGCGGCCTTGTATGCCCGTGGCCAGGTCAAGGAAGCGCGCCAAACCCGCTGTCGCCTGCCATGAGGATGGGACCAGGGTGACCTGATTCTTGCCAGGGTGATGGGACCACCTGGATTGCCAGTTATGGGACCACCGGCGCGTCGCGTCGGTGGTCTCTTCGTTTGTTCGTTCGATCGCCGTGACGGCTCAAGTCACGGAGGCGGCGGACATGGCTTTTCGGGAGGTCAGTGTGAACGAGATCAGGGAAGTGCTGCGGGTGTGGCTGGGGGTCGTGGGGTTACCTGCTCCGGGTTACCGCACGATCGCCGCCCATTGCGGCCTGGACCGCAAGACGGTACGTCGCTACGTCGAGGCCGCCCAAGCGGCGGGACTGCGCCGTGACGACGACGTCAGCGCGATCGACGACGGCTTGATCGGAGCGGTCGCCGAGGCGGTGCGTCCGGTGCGTCCGGATGGCCACGGTGCGGCGTGGGAGCAGCTGCTGGGCTTCGAGGAGCAGATCACCAGATGGGTGGCCGGCACCGACGACCAGCGGCCGTTGACGGTCACCAAGATCCACACCCTGCTGGCGCGGCAGGGTTGTGTGGTGCCGTATCGGACATTGCACCGATTCGCCGGTGAGCGTTGCGGTTTCGGCCGCAGGGACACCACGGTGCGGGTGGTCGATGGTGATCCGGGAGTGGAGTGCCAGATCGACTTCGGCTACCTGGGGATGCTCACCGACGCCGACGACGGGCGGCGCCGAAAGGTGTACGCGCTGATCTTGACCGCCGTGTACTCCCGGCACGTGTTCGTCTGGTTGTCGTACTCGCAGACCCTGACCGCGGTGATCGCCGGGTGTGAGGCGGCGTGGGAGTTCTTCGGCGGCGTGTTCGCGGTGCTGATCCCGGACAACCTGAAGCCGGTGATCGCCGCCGCCGATGCGGTCAACCCCCGGTTCACCCACGGCTGGCTCGACTACGCCGGCCACGCCGGGTTCCTCACCGACCCGGCGCGGGTGGCCTCGCCGAAGGACAAGCCGCGGGTGGAGCGCGCGGTGCAGTACGTGCGCCGAAACTTCTGGGACGGTGAAACATTCACCAGCCTGCACCAGGCGCAGGAGGCTGCGGTGGTGTGGTGTCGTGACACGGCGGGCACCCGCATGCACGGCACCATCTGCGCCCGTCCGCTGGAGGTGTTCACCGCCGACGAGCAGCCCCGACTGCTGCCGATTCCGAGTGTCTACGACGTGCCGGTGTTCAAAGCGGTCAAGGTCCATCGCGACTTCCACGCCGAGGTCGCCAGGGCGCTGTACTCGCTGCCCGAGCAGTGGATCGGCGCCACACTGGACGTGCGCGCCGACAGCGAGTTGGTGAAGTTCCATCACCGCGGCGTTCTGGTCAAGGTCCATCCCCGCCAACCAGCCGGGGGGCGCAGCACCGATCCCGCTGATCTGCCCAAGCACAAGTGCGGCTACGCGCTGCGCGACCTGGCGCGGTTGATCGCCGCGTGCGCCTCCCACGGCCCCAACATCGGGACCTACGCCGAGCGCATCCTTGATGACCCGCTGCCCTGGACCCGGATGCGCACCGTCTACCGCCTGCAGGGCCTGGTGCGCCGCTACGGCGCCGCGCGGGTGGAGCAGGCCTGCTCAGTGTCGCTGGGTCTCGACGTCGTCTCGGTCACCAAGATCGCCTCCATGTTGGAGCGGTCCACCGAGAAAGGTGCTGCGGCACTGCCGCGGGCGGTCGGCCAATCCGCGACCCGATTCGCCCGCGATCCCTCCGAATTCACCACCACATCAACACCATTGATCGTCATCACGACCACTACCGCCAACGCCGCCGAGGAGATCCACTGACATGTCGACCACCCACCGGCCCGCCGAGCCGATCGGCGCGGATCTGCTCCGGCTGCTCAAGGCCCTCAAACTCGGCGCCCTGGCCGACACCCTGCCCGAACGCGCCGCCCTGGCCCGACAACACAAACTCAGCCACATCGGGTTCCTCGAGACACTGCTCGCCGACGAGGTGTCACGACGTGAATCACGATCCGCGGCATTGCGAGCGACCAAAGCCGGGCTCGATCCGAGCATGCGCTTCGACACCTGGACCGCCCACGACGACCTGCGCTACGACCGCACCCTGCTCGGAGATCTCACCTCACTGCGCTTCCTCGACGCCGGCCAGTCCGCGATCGTCCTCGGACCCGTCGGCGTCGGCAAGACGCATCTGGCAACAGCACTGGGACACATGGCTATTCGCCGCCGCCACACCGTGCTGTTCGGCCGAGCCGACAAACTGTTCACCCGGCTGCGCGCCGCACGCCTGGACCACACCGTCGACGCCGAAATCCGCCGACTTGCCACCGTCGACGTCCTCATCATCGACGACTTCGCGCTACGACCGCTGGATGCCACCGAAACCAGCGACTTCTACGAAATCGTCGTCGAACGCCACCGCACCAAGACCACCATCGTGACGTCGAACCGAGAACCCGCCGAATGGCTCACCATGACCGCCGACACCCTGCTGGCGCAATCAGCCGTCGACCGGCTGACCTCGGCAGCTCACTCCCTGGTCATCGAGGGACCGTCCTACCGCCAACGCAGCCGCCCCCAGCTTGACCCAGAGCACCCTGACCGCCATCCTCAGTAACGCGCCACGGTGGTCCCATCCCCCTGGCAATCAGGTGGTCCCATCACCCTGGCAAGCGACACCCGCGAGCGAGTTGCGCAACCTGAAGTCGTTGTCTTCGTAGATCGACACGATGTGCGGGGTTACTTTGATCTCGTAATTAAGAATTTCGGACAGACTGCCGCATACAACGTTCAGATAACACTGCCGCCTCTGCAGGTTGTGCCATACATCAATGATGTCAACGGACAAGAGGTTACAAGCGCATACGTGCCGAAAAGCATTGCCGTGCTGGCCCCGGGCCAAGAGTGGCGAACACTCTGGGACTCGTACGTCAGACGCGAAGGCTATAAGGGGCAACTCCAAACTCACTTCGTTGGCCACGTCGAGTTCGACGACAAGATGAACCCTGATAAAGCCAGCTTTCACAACCCTATCTCGTTAGACTCCAACATGTTTTGGAACACAATGTGGATACGACGGTCCAGCAACAGGAGTGTCGAGAAGGCGCTCTACGAGATCGCTGGAACCTTGAAGAGGTACGGCCAGGAGCACGACGGGGTGTAGGCGTACACCGGATCAGGTGACAGCGACAGGCATCGCCGTAAGCACGAGCAAGCTGAGCTCCTGCAAGCACACGACAGGCTGCTGACGCCGGATGGGAGCCATCCGCGACGACGATTCCGAACTGTCCGACGGTGGGCACCTTCGAGACGAGTAGCGCGAAACCACAACCCTCTCGAAGCGCACTGCCTAACTACGGACCAAGCACCGAGATGCCCAGGCTGCTACTGGCGGCATCTGAGAAGATGAATCGGACTTGCGCCGCGTCCTTGCGTTTAGACTCGAACTGTTCGACTGCCGTATCGATCGCCTTTTGATCAGCGGGTATCCGCATTCTGGCCACACTCATATCCGTAAACGCAAACGACACCGCGTAGTGCGCGTCGAGTAGATCGAATGCGCGCAGACGCACCATACCCGAACCGATCAACTCAACCGCTGCCGCCGCGTTCCTCAGCTGGTCGCTCGCGGCCTGCCACTCGTCGTTGAGGGCAGCCGCCTCGTTTAGTTCGTCAATGGATTGTTGATTGATTCCGATCGGACGGCTGTAACGGGTCGTACTAACCTTCTGCTCTACACCTTCCAGTGCCAGAGCTTTCGCAATGAAGTGTCCGTAGGCGTCAACACGTTCGTCGCGCTGAAACTCGGTCGAGCTCTGTTGACGCTCCGCCGCAATGTTGTTGGCGCTAATCTGGTAGGTGGCAAAAGTCCCGGCGAGCGCCGTAATCACGGTGGCGGCAATTCCAGCAAGCGCGATAGCTTTGCTTTCCCGGAAGCCCCCATGGGGAGGTGCCGTTGTCGGACCGTCGGCCGGCACAGGTGGCGCTGGGCTCGAAACAGCGTTGCCCTCGTCAGTGTTTGGGTCCGCTGGTTTCGCTTCACTGTCCGCTGGGTCGGGCGGGTTCGTCATAGCGCCAACCTACCCAGATCTGCGCTGTATAGGCACAACCGTGGCCTGCGAGGCAACTCCGCGTTTAACCTTCGGCGAGAACTCTTCGCCTTCTTTGGTGTAGTCCGCGTAGGTGGTCAAAGTCAGAACAAGGTCGAGTGTCCGAGCGATGTTGACACCTGCATGTAGTGCTCCCCCGCACTGAGGTTCATCGTGGCGACGTCAGGCGCGCTGCCCACGTCGGCGACACTAGCGTCGGGGTCTGGCAAAATCGGGGTCACTTCCATCGCGGCGTGACCCGTTCTCTCAACAGGACTGAGCGGGTCACGTTTGTGTTATCGGCTAGGCTTCACCGCCTTATTTGCGTAGCTAGTCGATTCGCTGGATTCGGCTCTCCAACCATGCCTCGATGTCGCCGCGGGCGAAGAACGCGCGAGCGCCGATCTTGGTGCGCTTCAGTGGCCTGGCGCCGTAGTAGGCCGCTTTGCGGACGGTACTTTCGGTGACATCAACGTGGCCGCGCCGGTGCGCCTCAAGCATGGTCTCCGCGGCGTCGTAGAACTGCTCCAATACGGGCATATCCCTGCTCCCCTTTGGGTTTCCGAACGTTGCCCCGGAGTGGTCGGACAACTACCCATGTTTTGCCGCGCACTGTGCGCGCCGTGTCGCGCTCCTGACGTCGGAATATATTGCCGTCAGAGGAATACAGCGGCCGCTTCAACGCAGACGATCAATTTGGCAGCTGTGGAGCGCCATTCGCGGCGAATTCCTGCTAGCTACAATTACTCCCGAGAGTCGGTGCCGGGACAGCGATCGCTTTTCAGCCGCGTTTGGCGGTCATCGCTGATCTCGGCCACACCGATGGCCCAATGGGCCAGTTGCGTGCATTCGCGGCGGTCACGCTCTCAGATCTCGCAAAGTGCCAGGATCACCGCTCGGGCGGGCACGTAGCCAATGCGGGCCTCGCTCTAGCCCACCTTTAGCGCTTCGCGCCTGCGCGTCGTCGGTGCCTATGAGCGGGACAGCGCCTGACTATCCTGGGCTGCGCAGAATCGACGACGAAGAGGGGACGGCATGCGCGTGCCCCGTCGAGTGGCGGAATCCAACCGACGAGTAACCAATTCCGTTGCCCGCTCGATGACCCCGTGGCTCCCCGGGTTGGGCACGCTCGAGCATGTCGGGCGACGGTCGGGCAGGCGCTACCGGACACCCCTGGTCGTCTTCGAGACCCGAGACGGCTTCGCGATCCTCGTCGGCTATGAGCTCCAGACGGATTGGCTGAAGGACGTCTTGGCCGGCGGATCCACAGTGCTGCACAAGCGCGGCAAGGCCATTCGGATGTCGGATTCCGAAGGACTACTCAAAGTGCCAGAGACCGCCCCGAGGCTGGGGATGATTTCGTAGTGACAATCGAGTGAGGGCCCGCTTGTGTCGGCGAAAGCTACGCTTCGTGCGGCCAGCTACTTCGGTTGCGTAATGCTTGAGAGCCCTAGCGGGCGCGTAAGTTACGCACCCTAGACACCCGGGAAGGCAGGCGATGTTTCCGATCAGTCACCGGTGCGCTCAAAGCGAAGACTGTATGGGGACAACGGAATCGAGCCACACGGTCCGGGAGGCACCTCTTCTTGTCCGCGCCCTTCCAGCAAGTTGATGGGCGTAGTCACCGGGGTAGGAAGTTCTAGTTCCGCGTTTCTGTTTATCCGCACACGCGGCCCGTCCGCACTTCCGCACGACACCGGCCCCTCGTAGTGCAGGGTCCACCGCCCGTCGGCGAATACAAACGGTTCTGCGGAGTTGGGCTCACTGAAATAGCTCATGCACCGTTCGCCAGAGCGCAGACAATCGGTGCGGACAAGGCCCTCAACATCGTGCGCGCCGCGTTGTGAACTGTAGGTGTACCGATAGCGGCCGCGCCAGTTCTCGGCCGGAGAAACCACTCGTGCCGGTAACTGGGCTGGGTCCTCCATCGGCGTGATATCGACATCGCCGGTCCGTTTTAGGTAGATAGTCCGCGTTGTGTTGCAGTTATTGGCATTAAAGACCTCGTATTGACCAGTGAAATCGCCATTGGGAGTCGGTCGGATGATCAGAGTCTCCCAGGTTTCCGGAGACAAACCTTGCTCACAGCCCGCATGCATACCCGCGGAGACAGCCGGGGAAGCGCTCGGTACAGTGTCAACTGAAATCCATTCGGATCCAACATCATCGAATATCAACTTTCGGTTGATGGTGGGTCCGTCGACTACGTTGGCGACCGCGACACAGCCGTTCGGCGTACACGTAGAGCGGATCTCAAAGGCCCCACGCGCAGGCTCAGGATTCAAAACCTTTCGATCCGAGAGTTGAAGCTCAGGACCAAATCCGGCCGTATAGAAGCCGGTTAAGGGGCCCGTGTTGATGGCTTGTTGATTTGTGGCCGTCGCTCCAAGGGCCCCTGTCTGAGGGCTCTGAGTCCAAGGTTTCCAGATCACAATTCCGGTCGAGGCGACGACAACGGCAATGACGGCCGCAAAGATGAGCGCAACGGGCAGTCGCCGACTTGATGCGCTCTCAGGTGACGGACCGGCATCGTTTGAATCCTTCGCCGGTACAGGCGCTGGCTCGGTTGCGCCTGGAGCACGGCCGCTGGCCCCAAGGCAGCTGCGGAAATCGTTGGTGCGAAGGGGCTTATACCACTTGGAGAGGTGAGTCTGCCCCCGTCGGCCATCGCACGAGCGAAATCGACACACCGATCAAACCTCCTCTGGGGGGTCTTCGAAAGTGCAACGGACAGTGGCGGGTCGAACGGTGCAAGGTCGGCACGCATATCGGCGAGCTTCGGCGGTGTCGCGCTAAGGTGCCGGCTGATTACTACCGCGGCATTCGAATGCGCATAGAGCTGAGCGCCGCTAAGCAGGTGGTAAGCGGTCGCACCTAGCGCATACTGATCGGCGCGGCCGTCGACTTCTGCCCCCATCAACTGCTCGGGTGCGGCGTACGCGACGGTGCCCACTGTCATGTTGGTTGTTGTGATTCCACTCGTATCGTCAAGAGGACGGGCGATACCGAAATCGGCAAGAAATACATGCCGGTCGTCACCGTGGCCGTCAGAGACGATTATGTTTGCCGGTTTGACGTCGCGGTGCAAAAGACCCTTTTTGTGTGCGTAGTCCAGCGCACTTGCAACAGCAGCGACAATCGGAACGGCGACGTGAGCAGGCATGCCTGACGGGTATCGCCGCTGAAGCAGCTGGGCTGTGTCGCTGCCATCGATGAAGTCCATGGCAATCCATAACTGGCCGTCGTATTCACCCCGATCGTGGATTCCGACGATATGAGGGTGATGCAAGCCCGCGGCCAGGTCCGCTTCGCGGATGAACCGCTCTCGAAAGGAGGTATCTCTCGAAATGTCCGGACGGAGGACCTTCAAAGCTTCCTGCCGCGGCAGGCGAGGATGCTGAACTAGGTAGACCTCTCCCATCCCTCCGGTCGCTAACAACCGCAGAACTGTGTAACCGGCGAAGGTCTCCCCAATCCTCAACGGCATGGCGAGATGTTAGCTGCTACTCGAAAGACGTTCTCGCCTTGTCCCGGATGCATGAGTTGGGTTACCCATCAGTTGAAGCGCCCCCAGCCCGGCGGCGACAGACGTCCAACCTCGTCCGTTTACTGGCAGACACCCGATTGATGTGTACCTGGGCCTGTGCCTGGCTCCGGGGGCAAGGGGGTTTGAACGTTCTAGACTGCCGCAGCCAACTATCGCGGGAGCAGCGTTGCATTTGCCCATGTAACGCGGTTGCGACCAGCGCGCCAAATTGATGGTGTAACGGTCGGTGCGACCAAGGGGAAATTAGTGCCCAGCTTATTAGCGGGCCAAGACGCTTGTTCACCGCGTCGTTAAGCGCGATGCCAGCGATCCTCCACACCCCCACGTGTCCCGCGATTCTGGCAATAGTTATGCGAACTGGGTCGGCCCAGAAGGTTCAGACTCAGCTGATGCGTATTGATCAGAACCTTTAAGCGACCCAGTCGGGCGCGAATCGACGCTCGGCAGATTTTACGTCCAATCAAACATCAGATGCGGACTGACACTTGTTGCACCGCAGGTGTTTCGACGACGCAGATCGACGTCGAGAGGAGAGCTTGAGCACTCAACGGACCTCTCGCGACCAAGCTCGGATGCGAGCGCGCTAGCTAGATTGCTAGGTAACTCCCCGAGTAGGACCACGGTTCGTGATGCCGGTATCCCATAGCGGTCTTAGGGTGACGACATCGGCCAGTCGGTACGGCCCGGACACCATATCGAACCCGCCAGTGATGTCCAGTGCCTTAGCGATTCGTAAGCCGTCCGCAAGCGTTTAAGGGTGCGGCATTTAGGCACTAGTTGATTTCACAGTACGCCAACAATTGGTAAGAGGCGCTAGATTCTTGTGGTCATAGTTTTGAACATGCCTAACATGACGACAGAGTCTGTAGAGTAGCCAAGCCTGGACACTTAGTCCCTTTAACTTGACTTTCGCACTGTCAGATATGTGTCTGGGATTTGCTGGCTGTCATTTCGGTTCTGCTACGAGATTCGCGCCGTCCTGGCCTGCACCGTCAAGCATCCCTGCCGCTTGATTGGGAGTTGTGACATCTGCTGACGGGCGGCACTCCGATTCGTCTGTTGGATACTCATTCAAGCGATGCCGCCGTAGCATCGACCTCAAGAAGCGACAGGTGGGGAGGGATCGAAGCATGGTCACGAAGAAGGAAGATCCGTACTACTCGAATACCAAGGGGGCGGCGAAGAAGGGGTTGGCACCCAAGCCCCGTCCATACAAGCCGCCGAAGACACCGAAGTAGTCGAACAACTGGGCAGGCAGCGGTGACGGCGCGCCTGTCCGCCATAGCGTGACCGCTATCTGACACAGCACGGCGGCGGCCCGATGCCGCCTGCTGCTCCTTGAGTCGAAACTGCTGACGCTGCGCTGACGCGGGGAGCTGCCAACGGCAGTGACCGCTCACCAATTCGAGCCCAAATATTGTCTAGAACTGCACAAATGGTTGTGCCCCCAGTCGGACTCGAACCGACACTGTGCGGATTTTAAGTCCGCTGCCTCTGCCAATTGGGCTATGGGGGCCGTCGCCCGATCCTAGCCATCGGCCCCTGCCGCCGAACCTGCGCGCAGGCGCGCTCAGTCGATGACCGGGACCAGCAGCCGTGCCTGCCGGTCCGGGCCCCAGTGCATGGTGGCGGTGCCCCGGGACCGCCGCTCGTAAGCCCCGGGGAACTGCCCGGTGAGCGGGTTGCGCGGCCACAGCCAGCGGCCGGCGATCACGAGCCGTAGCTGCTCCCCGCGCCGGAACACGGTGGCCGACGGGCCGAGCCCGATGTCCACGCCGACGATCTCCCCCGGCCGCAACGGTTGCCGCTCGGTGAACGGGTGCACCGGTGCGAACGGTCGGGACCGTTCCTCGTCCACGCCCCGCATCGACGCGCGCATCCAGCCCGTCGTCACGCGGTCTCGTCCGAACCCGTAGGAGCCCTCGAAGGGAACGTAGGTGTCGTCGCGCCACTTCTCGACACCGACGAACAGGTCGACGTCGTCCGCGCTGTCCGCACTGACGAACAGCCGCAACGCCATCGGGCCCGTCAGCTCGACATCGCGCGGCACGGTCCACCCGAATCTCAGTCCCGACGAACGCGTGTCGAAGCTCATCGAGCCGTCCGCGGGCGCCGCCTCGGCGCGCAACCCGTCGTCCGTGAGGTACAACGGCGTCCACGTCGTCCGCTCCAGCGGCCAACCGGCCTCGCTGCGCACCTCCACCACCTCGTCACGGCTCTCCCGGACCTCCAACCGCACCCGGGCAGGCGTCGCATCACCCTCGCCTCCGCGCAGGTGGCGGTCCAGGAAATCGAGCTGGGTGCGCAGCGCTTCCTCCGAATAGAAGGTGGCCCACTTGCCCGCCCGGTGGGTGTAGAGATGGCGGGTGGGCGAGGAGATGTTCTCGAAGGCGCGCACCGACCCGCGCGAGTGCAGGTTGTTGTCGGAGAAGCTGCCGCAGATCAGCGCGGGCACCTCGATGCGCTCGAGGTCCGGCACCAGCGAACGCCAGAACTCATCGCGCAGAGGGTGTTTCGCGTTCTCCTCCCCCACCTGGTAGGTGAGCCGGATGTTGCGGAGTTCGCGGCTCCAGAGCCGGACGAACCCTTCCTCCTGGATGCCGCCCGGCCGCATCAGATCGCGGTAGGCATCGGTGAAGCCTTCCCAGGGCACGATCGCGCGCAGATGCGGCGGCCGCAGGGCGGCTGCCTTCCACTGCGAGATCGCCAGGTACGACACGCCGAGCATGCCGACGGCACCAGTGCTCCACGGCTGCGCTGCCGCCCACTCGATCAGGTCGTAGACGTCTTCGCCCTCCTGATCCGACAACACCGAGCCGACGCCGTCGGAATGGCCTGCGCCGCGCAGATCGCAGTTCACCACCGCGAATCCCTGCGCCGTCCACCAGGCCGGATCCGGCGCCTCCCACCCGGTCAATGCCGAGAAGCGAACCGCGGTGGGCTGCCGCAGCGCGCGGTACTGGAACGGAATGCTGTGTCCGGGAAGCCGTTTGCGCTTCTTCGGATGGTTGTCCTTGCCGTACGGGTGGGCGCACAGCACCACCGGATACTCGCCGTCGTCCGGGGGCAGATAGACGTTGACGCGCAGCACCGTGCCGTCACGCGTGGTGACGGCCACGTCGTGGTGCACCACCACCGAGCCTGGTGCCGGGCTGAAGACCTCGACCGGCGGCCGAATCATCCTCTGCACCCGGTTCAACGCATAGCGCAACGCGCCTGGACGGCGCCACGGTCGGTCATGAGTGGGTGCGTCGGTGGCAGCCACAGTGCTCCTCGATGCAGGCGTGCCGGGCGATCGAACGTTACAACGATCCGCCGGCCCGTGCGGCCGTTCGTCGGCGATCGACAGGCGGACCCGGGGCGACGAGAGCGATCATGTCGACGCGATCCATGGCGGTGGCGGGCCAGATGCGCAATGATGCCGCGCATGCATCGCCTCACTGGTGCCCTGTGCGCACTCCTGCTCGTGCCCGCGACCGCGGTCGCCTGCGCCCCTGCCGACGAAAGCTCGCCGACCGCGTCGTCGACCACCGCGGGCGCCGACACCTGCACCAAGGACAAGCTGGCCACCCTGAAGCCGGGCACCCTCACCCTGGCCACCGACCAGCCTGCCTACGCACCCTGGTTCGACAACGACGACCCCGCCAACGGCAAGGGATTCGAGTCGGCCGTCGCCTACGCCGTCGCCACCGAACTCGGCTACGCCCGCGAGGACGTCACGTGGGTGCGCGTCCCCTTCAACGCGGCCATCGCCCCCGGGCCGAAGCAGTTCGACGCCGATCTCAACGAGTTCTCCATCACCGACGAACGCCGGCAGGCCGTGGACTTCTCGTCCCCGTACTACGACGTCACGCAGACCGTCGTCGCGCTGAAGTCCTCCCCCGCGGCCAAGGTCACCACCGTCGACGGCCTCAAGGGACTGAAACTCGGCGCCCAGGTCGGCTCCACCAGCTACACCGCCGCACAGAAGATCGACCCCGGTGTCGCCGTCTTCAACAACAACGACGACGCGAAAGCCGCTCTCGCCAACGGGCAGATCGACGGTCTCGTCGTCGACCTGCCGACCGCGTTCCAGATCCAGTCCGAACTCACCGACGGCACGATCGTCGGTCAGCTCCCCGCCGGCTCCGACAAGCCGGAGCAGTTCGGCATCGTCCTCGACAAAGGCAGCCCGCTGACCGCGTGCGTGTCGCGCGCGGTCGACCAGCTCCGTGACCGCGGCGAACTCGAGAAGCTGCAGACGACGTGGCTGGCGCAGGCGGGGAACGCACCGGTCCTGAAGTGACGACCGTCGGCATCGACCGCGTCGCCTACCGGCAGTCGCGGGCACGCCGGTCCACGCTCGTGGCGCTGCTGTCGACGGTGGTGTTCGCCGCGGTCGTCCTGGTGGCCGTCACGTCGGCGCCCGGCTGGGAACGGGTCCGGGACTCGTTCTTCAACCTGCGCGTCGGGTGGGACAGCCTGCCCGCGTTGCTGTCCGGCCTGTGGCTCAACATCCGCGTGCTGATCGTCTGCCAGATCCTGGTGCTCGTCGTCGGCCTCATCCTCGCCGCGCTGCGCACCCTGCGCGGACCCGTCTGGTTCCCGCTGCGCGCGCTGGCCACCGGCTACGTCGACCTGTTCCGTGGTCTGCCGCTGCTCATCTGCCTCTACCTCGTCGGCTTCGGCTTGCCCGGTCTGCGCCTCACCGGCCTGCCGACCAGCCCCGTCCTGCTGGGCGGTCTTGCGCTCGTGCTGGTCTACTCGGCCTACGTGGCCGAGGTGCTGCGGGCGGGCATCGAATCCGTGCACCCGTCGCAGTTCGCCGCGGCCCAGTCCATCGGCCTCACCTACCGCCAGACTATGCGGCTGGTGGTGCTCCCCCAGGCCACCCGGCGGGTCACCCCCGCGCTGCTCAACGACTTCGTCGCACTGCAGAAGGACTGCGGGCTCATCTCCGTCCTCGGCGCCGTGGACGCCGTGCGCGCGGCCCAGATCCAGTCCGCCACCACCTACAACTTCACACCGTACGTCGTGGCCGGCTTGTTGTTCGTCGCCCTCGCGGTGCCCTCGGCCCGGCTGGCGGACTGGGTGGCGCGGCGCTCGGCGACCCGGCAGGGCGCCCTGTGACCGCCTCCGAGCCGCTGCTGCAGGTGCGCGACCTGATCAAGCGCTACCACGACCGCACCGTGCTGGCGGGCGTGGACCTCGACGTCGCCGAACACGAGGTGGTGGTCCTCATCGGTGCGTCGGGTTCGGGCAAGTCGACCCTGCTGCGCTGTATCGACCTGCTGGAGGAGATCGACGACGGACAGATCGTGCTGGGCGGCCGCGACATCAGCGATCCCCGCATCGACGCCGAACAGGCGCGCCAGGCCATCGGCATGGTGTTCCAGTCGTTCAACCTGTTCCCGCACATGACCGCGCTCGGCAACGTCGCGCTGGCGCCGCGCGTGGTCCACGGCCGCAGCCGACGGGAGGCCGAGCAGCGCGGTCGCGACCTTCTCGAGCGGGTCGGCCTGGCGTCGCACGCAGATTCCTACCCCGACAAGCTCTCCGGCGGCCAGCAGCAGCGAGTCGCCATCGCCCGCGCCCTCGCCTACGAGCCGACGTTGCTGCTGCTCGACGAGATCACCAGCGCGCTGGACCCCGAACTCGTCGGCGAAGTCCTTTCGCTCGTCGGCGAACTCGCGGCATCCGGGGCGACGATCGTGATGGCCACCCACGAGATGAGTTTCGCCCGAGACGTCGCCGACACCGTGTGCTTCCTCGACGGCGGTCAGATCGTCGAATCCGGAAGCGCCGCAGACGTTCTCGACGCACCGCGCGAGGAACGGACCCAACGCTTCCTGCAGCGCTTCACGGCTGGACGTTGAGCGCCTCAGCTCGTCGGCGGTTCGTACGGTGCGTCGGGGTTGTCCCGGTGCCAATCCACCTGCTTCTGCTGCACTTTGCGGTGCCGCAGCGCCAGCCAGGCGAACCCGGCCCCGGCGAGCACCACCGCGAGGATGACGGCGACCACTCCGGTGGTGCGGGAGCCGTTGGCGAACGAGAACAGCCCCACGACCAGTGACAGCACGCCGAGGCCGACACCGATCAGACCGGGCGCGTTGACGCCCGCCTTCATCGTTTCGCCGGCGTGCTGGCGGTAGGTGCGGGCGTGATCGACGGGGTCGTGCGAGGTATCCGGCATGTGCGCTCCTCCTGAGATTCCGGGCGTCACTCGTAGGGCGGGTATTCGGCGTGCCGCAGTGCGCGCGAGGTGCGCGGCGTTTCGGGCGACGGTGGCATTGGTCGACGCGGTGGCTTCGGGCACCTCGTCGAGGCCCTTGTAGTCGGTCGAGCCCATCGCGGGACCGTTCCAGTAGGTGGAGCCCTGCGACGGGATGGTGTAGCCGATGTCGTTGAGCGACTGGAACAGGTCGGCGGTGATCTTGTGTGCGCCGTCCTCGTTACCGACCACGGCGACGACAGCCACCTTGCCGGCCATCGCCGGGCGGCCGTGCTCGTCCTTGTCGGACAGTTCGGCGTCCAGGCGTTCGAGCACCCGCTGAGCGACCGAGGATGCGTGGCCCACCCACGTCGGCGTGCTGAGCACCAGGATGTCGGCATCCAGGATCTTCTGGCGGATCTGCGGCCACTGGTCGCTATCCCCCATGTCGGCTTCGACGCCCGGGGCGATGTTGTAGTCCACGCAGCGCACCGCCTCGCACTGCGCACCCTGGGCGCGCAGGTTGTCGAAGACGTGCTCGACGATCAGCGCGCTGCTGGACTCCGCGGGGCTGGGCTTCAAGCTGCAGATCAGCCCCAGCGCCCGTGGTGATTCGGTGCTTTCGGCCATGATCCTGCGATACCCGGGCGGTCACCCACCAAACGACTCCCGGGACGGGGTCACAACTCAGTCACCGATCCTGCGCGTCACCAGTTCGTGGCCCTCGAACGTCACCCGGTCGTCGGGCCCGCTGCCGTAGAAGCTGTAGGCGCCGGTCACCGCCGCGCTAATCGTCGTGACTTCGTGCACGGTGAGCCAGCGGTCGGCGGCGGGGTCTTTGATGACGTCTCCCTTGGCGATTCGGCGGGGATCCACCTTCTCGACTGCGGCGTGTGTGCTCATGCCTGCGTCGTATCCGGCGTGGCTCGCACCAAACCTGGGCCGGGTTTAGATCGGGGGCGTTCGGGCATGCCGTCTGCGACCCGAAACAGGAGGACTGATGAGCAATCCGCGTTCCGAGAAGGCCGAATCGGACACCGACGCCGATCCCAAGGTGGCCGGTTCACGGGCCAGCGAGGGCGACGACGATCAGTCCGACGGCCCCTACGTGGGTCGTGCCGGTTCCGATGACGACATCGACACCCAGGAGTCGGGAGCCGAGGCGCGCGCCCAGCAGGACTGACGCGTCAGTGGCTGCGCAACTCGGCGATCAGTTTGGCCTTGGTCAGCCGTGAATATCCGGACAGACCCAATTCCTTGGCACGCTGCTTGAGCTCACCGACGCTCCAGTCGTCGTAGGAACCGGACTGTCCGCCCTTGCGGCCCACCGATGACGCTCCGCGGGCTGCCGCCGCGTTGGAGATGCGTGCCGCCTTCTCCTTGGAGTTCCCCTCGCGCCGAAGATCCTCGTACATCTTCTCGTTCTTGATCGATGAGTTCGGCATGGACCTACCTCCTAGACCTGTTCAGATCTAGAGAGGTTTTCCGCGACGGTCGCCCGCCAAACCCCTGTTATCCGCGCGCCACCCGGCGGATCAGCTGACGGGTCGCCGTCTCCAGGATGCCCTGGGCCTTGTCGGGTTCGGCGATCTTCTCGGCGCGCCTGGTCGCCGACGCGATCGTCATGCCGCGCTCGTAGCCCTCGACCACGCGGGGATCGACATAAGACGCCCGCGCCACCGCCGGGGTGTTGCCGAGTTCCGAGGAGACCTCCTTCATCACCGCCGACGTCTCGCGTTTGGCGGCGGTTTTGGAGGTCGGGGGCTTGGCGTCGGCGAACGCCGCGGCCGCCAGGACCGTGCCGTGCCATGTGCGCAGATCCTTGACCGTGAACTCGTCACCGACGATCTCCTTGAACCGGGCGTTGAGGTCGTCGGCCTTCACGTCGACCCATCCGCTGGAGCCGGTGCGGCACACCAGAAGTCGATCCGTGCGCTCCGTGCGCCGCATCAGCGATCGGACCGCGCGCACCACCTCGGGATCGTCCACCTCGACGGTGCGCTGCACGCCGCTCTTGGCCGGGTAATCGAACTCCACGGCGTTCTTCTTCAGCGTCACGTGCTCACACAGCAGGGTCGCGAGTCCGTAATGCTCGTGCTCCTCGGCCGACTGCTCACCGCCGGCCCGGAAGTACCCGCGATCCAGCAGCTGCAGCGCCAGCGCCAGCACCCGGTCGCGCGTCAATCCGCGCCCGGCCAGGTCGCTCGCGATCCGCGCTCGCCATTCAGGCAGCCGTGTGGACAGTTCCAGGACCCGGTCGAACTTCTCCTCGGCCCGCTCCAGCTGCCACCGCTCGTGATACAGGTATTGCCGCCGCCCTGCGGCGTCGGTCCCCACCGCCTGGATGTGGCCGTTGGGCCGCGGGCTGATCCACACGTTCTTCCATGCCGGGGGGATCACCAGATCCTTGATCCGCTGCGCGGTGTCCGGGTCGGCCAACAGTTCTCCGTCGGGCCCGTAATGCGCGAAGCCCTTGCCCCGCCGCTTACGGACGATCCCCGGTGTGTCCAGCTTGCTTCGCGCCAGTCGCATCCCGCCGTACCCCTTGCCGCACCGATACCTTGCTCACCTGCGGATACCCGCTGAAATGCCGCACCTACCAGGGTCAGGGCTGCAACATCACCTTGACGGCGCCGTCCTGCTTCTTCTGGAAGATCTCGTAGGCGTGCGGCGCCTGGTCCAGCGGCAGTACGTGGGTGGCGAAGGTGTCGACGCCGAGGGGGTCGGAGTCGGTCAGCAACGGCATGATGTCGTCGACCCACTTCTTGACGTTGGCCTGCCCCATCCGCAGCTGCACCTGCTTGTCGAACAGCGTCAGCATCGGCATCGGGTCGGCCATCCCGCCGTAGACGCCGCTGAGCGAGATGGTGCCGCCGCGGCGCACGCAGTCGATCGAGGAGTACAGCGCGTCGAGGCGGTCCACACCGGCCTTCTGCATGAAGGGTTTGGCGATGAAGTCGGGCAGGAACGCGGTGGCCGTCTGGGCCGCCTGCGCGATCGGCGATCCGTGCGCCTCCATGCCCACCGCGTCGATGACCGAATCGGTGCCCCTCCCGTCGGTCAGGTCGCGCACCGCATCGCCCACCGAGCCGGTGAGCTCACGCATGTCGATGGTCTGGATACCGCGCGCGGTGGCGCGGGCCAGCCGCTCGGGCACCCGGTCGACGGCGATGACGCGGTGCCCGAGGTGCTGCGCGATCCGGGCCGCCATGTCGCCGATCGGCCCCAGGCCGAGCACGGTGACCGAGCCGCCGTCGGGGATGCCGGCGTACGCCACCCCCTGCCAGGCGGTCGGCAGCACGTCGGACAGGTACACGAAGCGCGAATCCGGCGGCCCGTCAGGCACTTTGATGTGGGTGAACTGCGCCTGCGGGACCCGCAGATACTGCGCCTGGCCGCCCGGCACCTGTCCGTAGAGCTCCGAGTAGCCGAACAGCGCCGCGCCCATGCCCTGCTCGCGGACCTGCGTGGTCTCGCACTGCGTGTACAGCTGCTTGTCGCACATGAAGCAGCTGCCGCACGAGATCTGGAACGGCACCACGACGCGGTCTCCGACGGCGAGATCGCCGACCCCGGCGCCGACCTCTCGGACGACGCCCATCGCCTCGTGGCCCAGGATGTCACCCGGGTGCATGAATGCTCCGAGAACTTCGTAGAGGTGGAGGTCGGATCCGCAGATGTTCGTCGACGTGACCTCGATGATCGCGTCGGTCGGTTCCTCGAGCTTCGGATCGTCCACGGTGTCGACGCGCACATCGCGCCGACCGTGCCAGGTGACAGCCTTCATGACCGGCTTCGGTACCCCCCGGTGCCCGCTTCAAACGCCGACCGGCCGCGGTCAGATCACGTTTCGCCCTCGGGCCGTCGGGTATCGAGACTTGACGTGGGGCGCACCGTCGCGCCTCCGTCAGCCCAAACATCAAGCGCAGCAGGAGGTTCGCGTGTCTGCTCCGAGCATTTCCTCGGCCCGTGACGTCATCGATTATCTCAAGACCCAGCACCAGACGATCAGGGCGTTGTTCATCGAGACACTGGACGCCGCCGACGCCGAGACCCGCCAGGACGCGTTCACCCGGCTGCGCACCATGCTCGCCGTGCACGAGACGGCCGAGGAGATGGTGGTGCATCCGCGCGTCCGTCGCAAAGTCGACGGCGGGCCGGAGATCGTCGATGCCCGGCTGGCCGAGGAGCACGACGCCAAGGTGCTGCTGCGGGACATCGAGAAGCTCCCCATCGACAGCGCCGAGTTCAGCAAGGCACTGATCCACCTGCAGGGCGCGGTGCTCACGCACGCCGACAACGAAGAGCAGCTTGAGTTCACCGCGCTGGAGGAGGCGGTCGACGACGACGAACTGGCCAAGCTCGCCGACGCCGTGGCGGTCGCCGAACGCATCGCGCCGACCCATCCGCACCCCGGCGTGGAATCCGGGGCCGCGAATTTCGCGGCGGGACCGTTCGCGTCGGTGCTGGATCGGGCGCGCGACGCGCTCGGCTCGTTCCGGTCCTGAGAAGCGCTCAGCCCGGCAGGGTTTCGCCACCGATCAGGGCATCGACGTCACGCGCGGAGGCACGAGACTACGGGTCGGTGGCGCGCATCCCCAGCGGCAGCACGAGCCAGAACCCGGCGAACAGCAGCAGCGCGCACCCGCCGGCGACCAGCGCCGGGGTCAGCCCGGCGACTGCGTCGAAAATGATGACGGTCATGCCGGTGACGGCCGCCCCGAGCAGCAGCAGACCGGCGTACGCGCAGCGGTGCGCGGCGGCCACCAGCGTGCCCAGCCGGTGGCGGCGGAACAGCACCCGGTGCATCGCGACCGGCGCGATCAACAGTGCCGTGGACAGCACCGCAGCGCTCACCGTCGCCAGGTACACCATCTCCATCGTGTGACCGAGCATCGTGAACCGCTGCTGGAACGGCAGAGTCAGCAGGAAACCGGTGAGCAGCTGCACCCCGGTCTGCACGACGCGCAACTCCTGCAGCAGGCTGGCCCAATTGCGGTCCAGCCGTTCGGTTCCCGTCTCCCGGCGCTCGCGTCGGTCCCACCCCTGATCGTCGGCGGGATGATCGGCGTCCATCCGGTGATCCTCGCACCGCACCCTGGCGGGCGTACCGAGTTTGGTGTGGCCGGCCCTGGGTATGTCACGAGAGGCCTGTCGGATCAACCCTGCGCATCGGAGGCAGCATGAGCAAGCTCTCGAGACAGCTGTACACGCCGCTGTCGGTGGTCACCGGTGTCGGCGGCGGCTTGCTGGCCGGCCAGATCTTCGGTCAGATCTGGAAGCGGATCGGTGACAACGACCCCGAGCCGCCGGATCCCAAGGATCTGAGCTACTCGACACGGCAGGTGCTGCTCGTCGGCGCCCTCCAGGGTTTGATTGTCGGGGTGGTCCGGGCCAGCCTGCAGCGCGCCGGCGCCCGCGGCTACCTGGCCCTGACCAACGAGCCTCCACCGGGCTGAGCAGAAATTACATAGCTTTTCCACAGCCGGCGGTGAGCATGTTCTCAGTGGTGGGCCGCACCGTGAAGTCATGTCTCACACGATCGACACCCGACTGCTCGGGTGCGCAGCTGTTCTCGCGCTGCCGGCAAGCCTGGCGGTGATGCTGCTGGTCACCCCGGGCTCGGCGTCTCCCCTGCTGTCGTGGACGGTGTCCACCGTGGCACTGCTCACCGCGCTGGTCGTCGTGGCCGTCGGCGAATGCGCCTGGGAGGACACCGTCGCCCGCGCGCGGGCGGCCGGGCTGGTCAGCCGCTGACCTACCGCGCGGGCACCTCGTCGGCGAGCGCGATCAGCTTGGCGCGCACCAACTCCGGTTGCTCGTCGAGGATGAAGTGCCCGCCGTCGACCACCTCGAGGGTGTAGTCGTCGGCGCGGGCGGTCTCGGCCGCGGCCAGCGACGGGTGGATGGCGGTGTCATCGCGGCCGAACAGCGCGCGCGTCGGCACGGTGGACCGGCGCCGCTCCGGGTTGCGCGCCCCCTCCCGGACTTCGCGCAGCAGGAACGTGCGGTAGGTGTCGCGCGCGGTGCGGGCGACCATCGGGTCGCGGAACGCATCGGCGTACACCCGAACCGTCTCGCGGTCGATTTTCGGCGCGGCCGCCCGGAAGACCACCCGCTCCAGATAACGGGTGTGGCGCTGGAGCGGCACGCCGATCGAGGCGACGAAAGGCTGATAGAGCAGGAATCGCCACAGGTGCGGAGCCAACGCCTTCGTCGACACCCATGGGTGCGCGATGTTGAGCGCGAGGTAGCCGTCGATCCGCTCGGGCACCCGCAGGGCGAGCAGGTGCCCGATGTAACCGCCCCAGTCGTGGCCGACGAGCAGCACGTGCTCCAGACCCATGGCGTCCATCAACGCCACCAGGTCGCTGACCACGTCCTCCTTGGCCCACTTGTGCGGCGCCGGACCCGACCACCCGTAGCCCGGGAGGTCCGGGGCGATGATCCGCAAGCCCGGCGGCGGGTCGGCCAACAGGTCGCGGTAGGCCCAGTGGTGCTGTGGCCAACCGTGCAGCGCGAGCACCGGCCTGCCGTCCTCCGGTCCGGCCTCGGTGACATGGAAACGCACCCCTCGGGCAGTCACATGACTCCGGCGGACCCCTCCGATCGGCGGGGGTTGGTTCGTCATGCCCCTGAGACTATCGGGGAGGGTTTACGGTGCTGATATGCCCGGGTATCGCGACCTCTTCGACGCCAGCATCACCGACCCCGAAGCCTTCTGGGCCGACGCCGCCACGGCCGTGACCTGGACTCGGGCGCCGCAGCGCATCCTCGACGACAGCCGCCCGCCGTTCTACCGCTGGTACCCCGACGCCGAATTGAACACCTGCGCCAACGCGCTGGACCGCCACGTCGAGTCGGGCCGGGGCGAGCAGGCGGCGCTGATCTACGACTCCGCCGTCACCGACACCCAGCGCACCTACACCTACCGCGAACTGCTCGACGAGACCGCACGCTTCGCCGGCGCCCTGCGCGGCCTGGGCGTCGGCAAGGGCGACCGGGTGGTCATCTACATGCCGATGATCCCCGAGGCCGTCATCGCGATGCTCGCCTGCGCGCGGTTGGGCGCCGTGCACTCGGTGGTGTTCGGCGGGTTCGCGCCGCACGAGCTGGCGGTGCGCATCGACGACGTCCAGCCCACCGTCATCGTCTCCGCCTCCTGCGGCATCGAGCCCTCACGCGTGGTCGAGTACAAGCCGATGCTGGACGCGGCGATCGGCATGACGACCCACCCGCCGCGTCATTGCGTTGTGGTGCAACGGGATCGGCATCGCTGCGACCTCGTCGAGGGCCGCGATCTGGACTGGGTCGACGTGATGGCCACCGCGAGTGCCGTCGACCCCGTTCCCGTCGCCGCCACGGACCCGCTCTACGTGCTCTACACCTCCGGGACGACGGGCAAACCCAAGGGCATCGTGCGCGACAACGGCGGCCACGCCGTCGCGCTGCTGTGGAGCATGCGGCACATCTACGACATCGCCCCCGGCGACGTGTTCTGGGCGGCCTCCGACGTGGGCTGGGTGGTCGGCCACTCCTACATCGTCTACGCGCCGCTGCTGCTCGGCGCGACGACGGTGCTCTACGAGGGCAAGCCGGTCGGCACCCCCGATCCGGGCGCGTTCTGGCGGGTCATCTCCGAGCACGGCGTCAAGGCGCTGTTCACCGCGCCGACGGCGATCCGGGCCATCCGCAAAGAGGACCCGGAAGGCAAGTACCTCGCCGACCACGACCGCTCCTCCCTGAAGCACCTGTTCCTGGCCGGCGAGCGCCTGGACCCCGACACCTACCACTGGGCGTCGGACAAGCTCGGCGTGCCGGTGATCGACCACTGGTGGCAGACCGAGACCGGTTGGGCGATCGCCGCCAATCCCGTTGGCCTGGAACCCCTTCCGATCAAGGCGGGGTCACCGACGGTGCCGATGCCCGGCTACGACGTGCGCATCCTGCACGAGGACGGCTACGGCTGCGGCCCCGGCCAGGAGGGCGCCATCTGCATCCGGCTGCCGCTGCCGCCCGGCACGCTGCCGACGCTGTGGAACGCCGAGGCTCGGTACGAGGCGTCCTACCTGACCGAACACCCGGGCTACTACCTGACCGGAGACGGGGGACACTTCGACGAGGACGGCTACCTGTTCGTGATGGGCCGCATCGACGACGTCATCAACGTCGCCGGACACCGGTTGTCGACCGGCGCCATCGAGGAGGTGCTGGCCACCCATCCCGCCGTGGCCGAGTGCGCGGTGATCGGCGTGCCCGACGAGATCAAGGGGCAGGCGCCGCGCGGGCTGGTGGTGCTCAAGGCGGGCGCGTCGACCGAGGGCCTCGCCGATGAGCTGGTGCGACTGGTGCGCGACGAGATCGGCGCGGTGGCGGCGTTTCGCCTCGTCGACGTCGTGCCCGCGCTGCCGAAGACCCGGTCGGGCAAGATCCTGCGCAAGACCATGCGGGCGCTGGCGACCGGGCGGGACGAGCCGGTGCCCTCGACCATCGAGGATGCGTCGGTGCTCGACAAACTGGGGCCGATCCTGCATCCCTGAGCGCCCGCCCGGTGTTATCCGGGCGCCGCGATGGGTACTTCTCCAGCACGCCCGTCAATTTGGGGTGCGGAGGGAGACGGCATGAGAGACCGCCCGAAATACATGGCAGTCCAGGGTGCCGCGCTGATCGTCGCCGTGGGACTGACGCTGATCGGCGTGCTGGGGTTCGTTCCCGGAGTGACGTCGAACGTGGATCAGCTGAGCTGGGCCGGTCAGCGCACCGGTGCGCTCCTGTTCGGGACCTTCGCGGTGTCGGCGCTGCTCAATGCGGTGCACATCGTGGTCGGAGTCGCCGGGTTCGCCGGGGCGCGCACCTACGCCGCATCGCGCGCCTACCTGCTGGGTGGCGGGCTGCTCTACCTCGCGCTGTGGCTCTACGGCCTGCTCGTCGAGCGGGGCAGCAACGCCCACGTGCTCCCGCTCAACGGCGCCGACAACTGGCTGCACGCCGGACTCGGCGGCGTGATGGTGCTGCTCGCGGTCACCCTCGCCGGGCAGCACGACCCCACCAAACGCCGGCCGCGGATGCGGCGGGCCGCCAGCCACTGAGCGCTCAGCGCCGAGTGCACGCTTTCTGACGGATTTCGGCCGTTTTCCGTCAGAAACCGTACGTTCGGCGGCTGTCACCCAGCGATCGACAGCGCGATACCGTCCAGGATGTCGTGCTCGCTGACCACCAGCCTGGCGATGCCGGCGCGCTCCCCCAGCACGGCGGCGAGTTCCTCGACCACCAGCGCACCGCCGCCGATGACGTCGACGCGGCCCTCGTGCATCGGGCCCAGCACCGCGCGCTGTGCGCGCGTCATCGTCAACAGGTCCGCGCACACCGGGAGGAGTTCGTCGAAGCCGACCGAGGACAGGTGGATGGCGTCGGAGTCGTAGGTCGTCATCCGGCGGGCCAGCGCGGCCAACGTCGTCATGGTGCCCGCGACACCCACCCAGGTGCGGGCCTGCTCGACCGGCACCTCCCGCAGCGCCTCGCCGAGCGCCTCGCGCACCACCGCACGCGCCGCGGCGATCTCGTCGGCGGTGGGCGGGTCGGAGTGCAGGCACCGTTCGGTCAGCCGCACACAGCCGATGTCCATCGAATAGGCCGCGTCCACGTCGCGTGACCCCAGCACCACCTCGGTGGACCCTCCGCCCAGGTCGACAACGACGAAGGGTGCTGCCGCCGGGTCCAATTCGCCGACGGCGCCGCGGAAGGACAGCTCCGCCTCCTGCGCGCCGGTGATGACCTCCGCCACCGCGCCCGGCATCACCGGGCCGAGCACCTCCGAGGTCATCGCGAAGAACTCGTCGCGGTTGGCGACATCGCGTGCCGCCGATGTCGCGACCATCCGCACCGCCGTCACCTCGTGGTCGCGCATCAGCGCCGCGTACGCGCTCAGCGCCGCGCGGGTCCGGGCCAGCGCGTCGGCGGCGAATTCGCCCGTCGCATCCACCCCCTGACCCAGCCGCACGATCCGCATCTCGCGGTGCACATCGGTCAGCCGGCCGTCGGTCACGTCGGCGATGAGCAGCCGGATCGAATTGGTCCCGCAGTCGACACCAGCCACTCTCACGTCCACACCTCCGGATCGAGAATGCCGGCCATCGCCGGCTCGGTCGCCAACACCGCCAGCGCCTCGTCACCGAACGGGTTGACCCCGGGACCTTTGGCCAGCGCGTGCGCGATCACCACGTGCAGGCACTTCACCCGGTCCGGCATGCCGCCACCGGAGAACGTGGTGTGCAGGGGTTCGATCGCGTCGCGCTCGGCCAGATACGACTCGTGCGCCCGCCGGTAGGCGGCCGCCAGTTCGGGATCCTGCTCGAGCCGCTCGGTCATCTCCCGCATCAGTCCCGCGGACTCCAGCCGGCTCGCCGCGGCCGTCAGCACCGGATGGGTGAGGTAGTACAGCGTCGGGAACGGGGTGCCGTCCGGCAGTTTCGGCGCGGTCTTGACCACCGCGGGATCGCCGTCGGGGCAGCGGTAGGCGATCTCGAGCACGCCGCGCGGCTCCCGGCCCAGCTGTCGCGCGACGATCTCGAGATCCCGGGGCTCAACCACCGGGCGGCGGCGGTGGTGGCGGCGGACCCGGCGGCGGTGCCTGCGGCGCCGGGGTGGGCGAAAGACCGTGCGGCGCATCGGCGATGGTGTGCCACAGCGCCGTGTACCACGGGTCGGAGCCGGCGGCCGGCGCCTGACCCTCCGGCGCCGCGCCGGGCTGCGCCGCCCCGGGCGGCAGCTGCACCTGGTAGGGAATCTCGCCCGGCATCACGAAACCCAGCCGCTCCCGCGCCTGGGCGGCGATGAACACCGGGTCGGCCAGCTTGGCCTTCTGCGCCTCGAGATCGGCGATCTGGTCCCGCAACTGGGCTTCGGAGGCCTGCAGCTGCTTCATCTCGGTGCGCTGCCCGAAGTAGGTGCGCACCGGACCGGCGATCGTCAGCGTCAGCACACACACCACCGCCGCCAGGATCGCCGCGCGCCTCGCCGTCGACCCGAACCGCTGATCGGCCATGGCATTCTGCGAGGCCTCCATCGAGGCCGCGATCGACTCGCGCAGCAACGTGCCCTTCCGCTCGAGCTCCTGACCCGGTTCAGAGGCCGGCGCCGGCAGCTCGGCGGGAGGCCGCTCGCGCCGCACGGAGGTGCTGCGCGGCTTGGCCCGTCCGGCGTCGCCCGGCTTACCCGGCGTTCCGGGCCGGGATGTGCGCCGCCGGGGATCGGGCCGTTTCGCTTCGGGCACAGGCTATTTCGCTCCGCCTTCAAATCGCGGGAACGCCAGGTCGCCGGCGTAACGGGCGGCGTCGCCGAGCTCTTCTTCGATGCGCAGCAGCTGGTTGTACTTGGCGACGCGCTCGCTGCGGGCCGGGGCTCCGGTCTTGATCTGACCGCTGCCGACCGCCACCGCGAGATCGGCGATCGTGGTGTCCTCGGTCTCGCCGCTGCGGTGGCTCATCATCGTCTTGTAGCCGGCGTTGTGGGCCAGCGACACCGCGTCCAGCGTCTCGGTCAGCGTGCCGATCTGATTCACCTTGACCAGCAACGCGTTCGCCGCGCCGCGTTCGATGCCGTCCTCGAGCCGCTCGGGATTGGTGACGAACAGGTCGTCGCCGACGAGCTGCACGCGGTCGCCGATCGCGGTGGTCAGCGCCACCCAGCCGTCCCAGTCGTCCTCGGACAGCGGGTCCTCGATCGACACCAGCGGGTACGCCCCGATCAGCTGCTCGTAGAAGGCCGCCATCTGCTCGGCGGAACGGGTCTCCTTCTCGAAGGCATAGCCGGTGCCGTCGGTGTAGAACTCGGTGGCCGCGACGTCGAGCGCCAGCGCCACGTCGCTGCCGATCGTGAGGCCGGCGGCCTCGATGGCGGTGCCGATCAGATCCAGCGCGGCCTTGGTGCCGGGCAGGTCCGGGGCGAACCCGCCCTCGTCACCCAGCCCGGTGGCCAGACCCTGCTTCTTGAGCACCGACTTGAGCGCGTGGTAGACCTCCGCGCCCCAGCGCAGTGCCTCCTTGAAGCTCGGTGCGCCGATCGGAGCGATCATGAACTCCTGGACGTCGACGCCGGTGTCGGCGTGCGCCCCGCCGTTGATGATGTTCATCATCGGCACCGGCAGGATGTGCGCGTTCGGCCCGCCCACGTAGCGGAACAGCGGCAGCTCGGCCGACTGCGCGGCCGCCTTGGCCACCGCCAGGGAGACGCCGAGGATCGCGTTGGCGCCCAGCCGCGACTTGTCGGGGGTGCCGTCGAGGTCGACCAGCGCCTGGTCGACGAGGCGCTGCTCGTCGGCGCCCAGCCCGATCACCGCCGGAGCGATCTCATCGAGCACCGCCTCCACGGCCTTCTCGACGCCTTTGCCCAGGTAGCGCGACCCGCCGTCGCGCAGCTCGACGGCCTCGTGCTCGCCGGTGGACGCGCCCGACGGGACGGCGGCGCGGGCGACGGTGCCGTCCAGCAGACCCACCTCGACCTCCACCGTGGGGTTGCCCCGGGAGTCGAGAATCTCGCGGGCTCCGACCTGCTCGATGATGGGCACGGCTGCCTCCTTGGTCTTCGGACGAACGATCAGCACTGAGCCTAGAGGGTGGCCGATCGCGCGGCGTGCTCTACAGCGGGTGTCCGCCCGCATAGGCGGTGGCCCAGTCCCGGACCGTGCGGGCGTACTGGTCGGAGTGGTTGTAGGCGCGCAGCGCGCCCATCCAGCCGCGCGGCGTCGCCAGGTCCTTCCCGCTCCAGCACAGGTAGCCGGCGGCCGACAGCGCCGCGTCGTCGATGTTGTCGGCGCTGATCTGGCCGTCGTTGTTGGCGTCGACGCCGTAGAGCCGCCATGTCTCGGGGATGAACTGCATCGGCCCCATGGCTCGGGCGAACGGTTCGTCCCCCTTGTTCTCCACCGCGGGGTCGTGGCTGACCGAATCGTTGTCCAGGATCTCCAGGTTGCCGGCCGTGCCGTCGAGCAGCACCCCGCGGATCGGCGGTGTCACGTCCCCGTTCGGCGCGATCTTCGCGCCCCGGTAGGTGCCGTGATGGCTCTCGACCTGGCCGATGCCGGCCAGGGTCGTCCACTTCAGGTGGCAGTCGGGGTTCTCCACCTCCGCGACGCGCGCCGCGTAGGCGTAGGCCTCCAGCGCGGTCACCGGAATGCCGAGCGCCGGAGCCCGCGCAGCGGCCCATTCGTGCAGCGCGTCGGCGGGACGGCCGCGCGCATAGGTGTCGATCTGCGGCACCGGGTCACCGGCCGGCGGCGGCACCCCGTCGGGGATCGGGCTGCCGAGCTGCCACGAGCAGCTCGCGGCCAGGAGCAGCGCTGTCGCACCGATCACGGCCACCGCCTGCAGCCAACGCACCCGTGTCACCGGACTCCTCAACCCACTCTGGTTCCTAGCCATGCTGCCACGCACCAAAGGACTTAAGACTCATCCCGGGCCGCGCGGGGGCGGTGTACATTCACTTAGCGCAGCGCCAACCAAGGTGAGCCACACCTTGCTTTGGCAAGGCAAGGCTGAGTGCCCCAGACGTAGCGAGGACGATTCGATGAGCATGAGTACCGACCTGGCGGTCAGCATGTCCTCGACCACCTTGGCGGCATCGCCCAACATCACGTCCCAGCTGTTCGGGAGCGGCCTGATCGGGCTGCGTGAAGGGCTCGAAGCGGCGATCGTGGTGTCGATCCTGGTCGCGTTCCTGGTCAAATCGGAGCGCCGCGACGCGCTGAAGTGGGTGTGGCTGGGCGTGGGCGCCGCGATCGCGCTGACGCTGACGGTGTTCCTGGTCATCCAGTTCGGCGAGAACACCATCACCGGCCTGGCCGCCGAGGCCATCGCCGGGGTGGCCTCCCTGATCGCCGTCGTCATCGTCACCACCATGGTGCTGTGGATGCGCCGGGCCGCCGCCGGCATGTCGGGCGGACTGCGCAGCGACATGGCCGAGGCCCTGGAGACCGGCCCGCTCGCCGTCGCGCTGCTGGCGTTCTTCGCGGTGGGTCGCGAGGGCGTCGAGACCGCGCTGTTCATGGTCGGCTACGCCGAGGCGAGCACGAACTGGCCGCTGGTCGGTCTCGTGATCGGCGTGCTGATCGCCGGGGTCATCGCCTACGGCATGTACCGCGGCGCGCTGAGCATCAACCTCGCCAAGTTCTTCACCTACACCGGCGTCTTCCTGATCGTCGTCGCCGCCGGCATCCTCGCCTACGGCATCGGCGCCCTGCAGACCGTCGGCTGGCTGCCGGGGCTGGCCACCAAGGCCTTCGACATCACCGCCTGGTTCAACTGGTCCTCCTGGTACGGGGAGGTCATCCAGGGCGTGTTCAACGTCACCCCCACCCCGACCGTGCTGCAACTGGTCGGCTGGCTGGCCTACCTCGCCGTCATCCTCACCCTGTTCCTGCGTCCCACCCCCGCGCCGGCCCGCCCGGCGCCCGCTCCCCAACCCGATCCCGAAAGGTCCACCACGTGAAGGTTCACCCCGTCGTGCTCACCGCGGCCCTGGCCGCCCTGGCGTTGAGCGGTTGCCAGGCCAAAGAGGAGTCCGCAGGTGCCGCCGAGGGCTCCGAGGCGCCCGCCCAGATCACCGTCGACGCCTCCGACACGTCCTGCCAGCTGTCGGGCAACGCCGGCACCACCGGAACCAACACGTTCGTGATCACCAACAACGGCAACAAGGTGACCGAGTTCTACGTCTACGGCGAGGGCGAGCGCGTCATGGGCGAGGTCGAGAACATCTCCCCCGGCCTGCAGCGCAAACTGGTCGTCCAGCTCTCGCAGCCGGGGACCTACCAGACCGCCTGCAAGCCCGGCATGATCGGCGACGGCATCCGTGGGGACTTCACCGTCACCGGCGACGCCGTCGAGATCGACACCGAGGGCAAGTTCAAGGAAGCCGCCGACAGCTACAAGCGCTACGTCAACAGCCAGAGCGACGCGCTGATCCCCGCCGTCGAGTCGTTCGTCGCCGCGATCAAGGCCGGCGACATCGAGGCCGCCAAGGCGCAGTACCCGACCTCTCGGACCTACTACGAACGCATCGAGCCCGTCGCCGAGTCGTTCCCCAACGACCTCGACCCGCGCATCGACCTGCGCGAGGCCGACCTCGAGCCGGGCCAGAAGTGGACCGGATTCCACCGCCTCGAGAAGGACCTGTGGGTCAGCGGCCTGCAGCCCGACACCAACGCGATCGCCGACCAGTTGGTCGCCGACGTCAAGGAACTCGACGCCGGGGTGAAGGCGCCCGACTACACCATCGACTCCACCCAGATCGCCGGTGGCGCACAGGGTCTGCTCGACGAGATCGCCACCAGCAAGATCAGCGGCGAAGAGGACATCTTCAGCCACACCGACCTGTGGGACTTCAACGCCAACCTGCAGGGTTCGCAGACGGCGGTGGCGTCGGTGCGGCCGATCCTCGACGAGCGCAACGCGGACCTGGGCAAGCGCGTCGACCAGCGGTTCGCCGAGGCCGAGCAGCTGCTCCAGAAGTACCGGCAGGGCGACGGATTCGTCAGCTACGACGCCGTCACCGAGCCCGAACGCCAGGAGCTCTCGCGGGCGATCGACGCGCTGAGCAAAGAGGTGAGCCAGGTGCAGGGTGTCATCGCACCCCAATGATGCTGAGCTCCGCGCCAATTCGACGCGTCAGGGGCTGAGTAGGCGAAAGTTGTTCGGCGCGGCCGGGGTCGGCGCCGCGGTGGTCGGCGCCGCCGGCGCCGGCGCGCTGGCCGGCCGCGCGACCGCGGCCCAACCCGTCGGCCATCTGGACACCGCGGTGCCGTTCCGCGGTGAGCACCAGGCCGGCATCGTCACCGAGGCGCAGGACCGGATGCACTTCGCGACGTTCGACGTCACGACCAACAGCCGCGACGACGTCATCAAGATGCTGGCCGACTGGACCGAGATGGCCGAGCGGATGACGCAGGGCCGCGAGGCTTTTCCCGGCGGCGCCACCGGACAGAACCCGTACTCGCCGCCGACGGACACCGGCGAGGCGCTCGGACTGCCACCGTCGCAGCTGACGCTGACGATCGGATTCGGCCCGTCGTTCTTCGTCAAGGATGGCGTCGACCGGTTCCGCATCGCGGACAAGAAGCCGGCCCAGCTGGTCGACCTGCCGAAGTTCCCGAACGAGAAGATCGACCCCGCCCGCAGTGGCGGCGACATCGTCGTGCAGGCGTGCGCCAACGACCCGCAGGTGGCCGTCCACGCGATCCGCAATCTGGCGCGCATCGGTTTCGGCACCGTCGCCGTGCGCTACTCGCAGCTGGGATTCGGGCGGACGTCCTCGACCACCCGCGAGCAGAGCACCCCGCGAAACCTGTTCGGATTCAAGGACGGGACGGCGAACCTGCGATCCGACGAGACCGACAAGCTGAACCGCTTCGTGTGGGTCGGCGAGGGTGACGGCCCGGCCTGGCTGACCGGCGGCAGCTACCTGGTGGCGCGGCGGATCCGGATGCGGATCGAGCAGTGGGACCGCACCACGCTGCTCGAGCAGGAACGCGTGATCGGCCGGCAGAAGGGCACCGGGGCGCCCATGGGGCAGTCCGACGAGTTCGACGAGCTGAACTTCTCGCTGAAGGACAAGAAGGACAAACCGCTGATCGACGAGGTGGCACACGTGCGGCTGGCCTCGAAGGAGAACCTGGGCGGCATCGAGATCCTGCGCCGCGGCTACAACTTCACCGACGGGTCGGACGGCTTCGGCCACCTCGACGCCGGGCTGTTCTTCATCGCGTTCGTGCGCGACCCGGTCACCCAGTTCATTCCGATGCAGAATGCGTTGTCGCGCAAGGACGCATTGAACGAATACATCACGCCGACCAGTTCGGCGCTGTTCGCGTGCCCCCCGGGCATCCGCGAGGGTGACACCTCGACGTTCTGGGGTTCGACGCTGTTCGACTGACGGTGTTCTCTCGCGCGCCGCGCCGCGCGACGAAATCCACTTCTTGCGAAGGAAGTTCGAGTAGACCGTCGCAAAAGGTGGATCTCGTCGCGGTCAGTCCTCGCGCTCGGCCTGCGCCTCAGGATCATCGGCCTCCGGGTCCTCAGCCTCGCGCTCGGGCTCCTCAGCCTCCGCCTCCTCGTCGACGATCTCGTGCGGCCAGTGCGCGCGCCACGCGTCGGCGGAGATCACCGCGTGCGGGCTGTCGTCGAGTTCCTCGGCGACGTCGTCGCCGCGCTGCGCCGCGGCGGCGGACCGCTCGGCGGCACGCACGTCGTCCATGAACTCCAACACCGCAGAGCGCAAAGCGTTCTCGGCGTCGAAGTCGGCGGTCACAGTGATCCAGGTGAGTGCATCGGGCACCAGCTCGGCCGGGAAGCCGGCACCTTCGGCACGCGCCAGCACCTTCTGCGCCAAGGCGAGCGCGGGCTGCCCCGTCGGGATGTCGTCCATGATCGACTGGCGTGCCGACTTCTCCAGCGCCTTGCGCGCTTCCCACTGTGCCAGTTGATCTTCCAGCGAGATGGACTCACCGGCGAGCACCGCGGGCACGCGGTTGCCGAGCTTGCGCACCAGTGCGTCGGCGACGTCGTCGATGTCGAAGGCGTTCTCCGGCGCATCCTCGGCGATCCGGGCGTGGAACAGCACCTGCAGCAGCACGTCGCCGAGCTCGTCGCGCAGCTCCGTCAGGTCCCCGCCGTGCACCGCGTCGAACAGCTCGTAGGTCTCCTCGAGCAGATACCGCCGCAGCGAGTCGTGCGTCTGCTCGCTCTCCCATGGACCCGCGGTGCGCAGCTTGTCCATCATCACCACGGCGTCGACCAGATGCTCACCGGGCTGCGGATCCGGCGCCGCGATCACCCGCTCGCCGGCGGCCAACCGCGCGGCCACCGACGGGTGCTCCCGGTCGGAGGACAGCAGCACGGGAGCCGGGTCGCCCTCGTACGCGGGCCGCGCCGACGGCAGCGACCACGGCACCTTGATCGGCATCTCCTCGGTGTACTGCACATCCCCGGAGAGCAGCTCGATCGCCTCGACGGGCACCAGCGAGGGGCGGCGCGGGTCCACCAGGACAACCGTCATGAGCCACCTCCGAACTTGGTTATATCAACTTGCGCGTCCGGATTCCCCACGATGGCCACCAGCAACCCCGCGACGAACGCGACGAGCTCGAGGTCGCGGATGCGCGGCGCCCCGACGCCGCTGCCCGCACGCGGGATCGGCACCTGCACCGTCGACGTGGTGGCGCGGTACGTCGCCCCGGCGTAGAGCCGCTTGAGGCGCAGCTGCGCCGAATCGGGCAGCGTCAGGGGCGAGACCCGCACCGTCGACGCCGACGGCGCACCGACCTCGGTGACCCCGTGCGCGCGGGCGAGCAGCCGCAGACGCGCGACCGCGACGAGGCGCTCGGCCGGCTCGGGCAGCGGGCCGTACCGGTCGACGAGCTCCTCGATCACCGCATCGACCGCCGCGTCGTCCTGCGCCGCGGCCAGCCGGCGGTAGGCCTCCAGGCGCAGCCGGTCGCTGCCGATGTAGTCGGGCGGCAGGTGCGCGTCGACCGGCAGGTCGATGCGCACATCCTTCGGTTCCTCCGGTGTCGCAACGGTTTTCCCGTCGGCGGCCGCACGGTAGGCCTCGACCGCCTCCCCCACCAGCCGCACGTACAGGTCGAAACCGACCCCCGCGACGTGGCCGGACTGCTCGGCGCCGAGCACGTTGCCCGCGCCGCGGATCTCGAGGTCCTTCATCGCGACCGCCATACCCGCACCCAGCTCGTTGTTCTGCGCGATCGTCGCGAGCCGGTCGTAGGCCGTCTCGGTCAGCGGAACCTCGGGCGGGTACAGGAAATACGCGTACCCGCGCTCGCGGGACCGACCCACCCGGCCGCGCAGCTGGTGCAGCTGCGACAGCCCGAACGTGTCGGCGCGCTCCACGATCAACGTGTTCGCGTTCGAGATGTCCAGCCCCGTCTCGACGATCGTGGTGCACACCAGGATGTCGAACTCCCGGTTCCAGAAGCCCTCGACGGTCTTCTCCAGCTGCTCCTCGGGCATCTGCCCGTGGGCGACCACGACCCGCGCCTCCGGCACCATCTGCCGCACCCGCGCGGCGGCCTGATCGATGGAGCGGACCCGGTTGTGGATGTAGAACGCCTGCCCGTCGCGCAGCATCTCGCGGCGCAGCGCGGCGGCGACCTGCTTGTCGTCGTGCGGGCCGACGTAGGTCAGCACCGGGTACCGCTCCTCGGGCGGCGTCAGGATCGTCGACATCTCGCGGATCCCGGCCAGGCTCATCTCCAGCGTGCGCGGGATCGGCGTGGCACTCATCGTCAGCACGTCGACGTGGGTGCGCATCGACTTGATGTGCTCCTTGTGCTCGACGCCGAAGCGCTGCTCCTCGTCGACGATGACCAGCCCCAGGTCCTTCCACGTCACCCCGGTCTGCAGCAACCGGTGGGTGCCGATCACGATGTCGACCGAGCCGTCCTTCATTCCCTCCAGCACGCCCCGGGACTCGGCCGGAGAGGTGAAGCGGGACAAGCCTTTCACCGTGACGGGGAAACCGGCCATCCGCGCGCTGAAGGTCTGCAGATGCTGATCGGCGAGCAGCGTCGTCGGCACCAGCACCGCGACCTGCTTGCCGTCCTGCACGGCCTTGAACGCCGCGCGCACCGCGATCTCGGTCTTGCCGTAGCCGACGTCCCCGCAGATCACCCGGTCCATCGGAACCGGCTTCTCCATGTCGGACTTGACCTCGGTGATGGCGGTCAGCTGATCGACGGTCTCGGTGAACCCGAACGCGTCCTCCATCTCGGTCTGCCACGGGGTGTCCGGGGCGAAGGCGTGCCCGGGCGAGGCCTGCCGCTTCGCATACAGCGTGACCAGTTCCGCCGCGATCTCCCGAACCGCCCGGCGCGCTTTGGTTTTCGTGTTCGCCCAGTCGCTGCCGCCGAGCCGGCTCAACGTCGGCGCCTCCCCGCCGACGTAGCGCGACAGCTGGTCCAGCGAATCCATCGGTACGTAGAGCTTGTCGGTGCCGCCACCCCGCTTGGCCGAGGCGTACTCCAGCACCAGGTACTCGCGGCGGGCGCCGCCCACCACGCGTTCGGTCATCTCGACGAAGCGGCCGATGCCGTGCTGGTCGTGCACGACCAGATCACCGGCGGTCAGCGCGAGCGGGTCGACGACGTTGCGCCGCTTGGCCGCGAGCCTCTTGCCCTCGGTCGCGGCGGCACGGTTGCCGGTCAGGTCGGTCTCGGTGATCACCACGAGGTTCGCGCCGGGAATCACCACGCCGTCGTGCAGCGGCCCCTTCACCACCCCGACAACGCCTTCGCGAGGCACCGCGCCGGCCTCGAGAACCGTTGCGGGCGTGTCGGCGTCGCCGAGCTGCTCGACCACGCGCATGCAGGTGCCGGTGCCAGGGGTGACGACGACGCCGTAGCCGCCGGTGGCGACGTGGGCGCGCAGCATCGCGAAGATCTCGTCGAGATTGTGCTGCTGACCCCGCGCCGACGGCGCCGGCCGGATATCGAGGGTCAGGCCGGCTTCGGCGGTGAGCTGGCTCAGCGTCCACCACGGGTGGCCACCGGCGCGGGCGGCGTCGCGGCCGTCGTCGAAGCCGACGAAGCCGGATGCCCCGAGCGCCTCCAGGTCGATGGGCGCGTCACCGCCCACCGCGGCCGTCGACCACGATGCCTCCAGGAACTCGCGACCCGTCTTGATCAGATCGGCGGCCCGGCTTCGGACCTTCTCCGGATCGCAAATCAGCAGCGGCGTGCCTGCGGGCAGGTGCGACGGCAGGGTCACCAGGTCGGCGGGACGCAGGAGCGGCAGCAACGCCTCCATGCCGTCGACCGGGATGCCTTCGCTGAGCTTGGCCAGCATGTCGGGCACGCTGCCCGGCACGCTGTTCTCCCGCACGGGGTGTTCGGCGGCCAGCGATTGCGCGCGGCCACGCACGTCGGCGGTGAGCAGCAGCTCCCGGCAGGGCACGGCGATCACGGTGGCGACGTCGATCTCGGGAATGGACCGCTGGTCGGCGACCGAGAACATCCGCATCTCGGACACCTCGTCGCCCCAGAACTCGACGCGCACCGGGTGCTCGGCGGTGGGCGGGAACACATCGAGGATGCCGCCGCGCACGGCGAACTCGCCGCGTTTGCCGACCATGTCGACGCGGGTGTAGGCGAGGTCGACCAGGCGCGCGACCGTGGCGTCGAAGTCGGCGTCGGCGCCGACGGTGAGGGTGACGGGGTCGATGTCAGCGAGATCCGGCGCCATCGGCTGCAGCAGCGACCGCGCGGTGGTCACCACGATCCGCAACGGCGGGCCCAGCCGGTCGTCGTCGGGGTGGGCGAGACGGCGCAGCAGCATCATGCGGGCGCCGACGGTGTCGACACCTGGAGACAACCGCTCGTGCGGCAGCGTCTCCCACGACGGGAACATCGCGACCGCGTCGCCGAACACGCCCTTCAGCTCGGCGGTCAGATCGTCGGCTTCGCGCCCGGTCGCGGTGACTGCGAGCAGCGGGCCGGCCTGGGCGAGCGCGGCGGCGACGAAGAGCCGGGCGCTGGCCGGGCCGACGAGATCGAGATCGGCGGGCCGGTCGGCGGCACGGCGAACGACCTCCTGCAGGGAGGGGTCGCGCAGCGCCAGTTCGACGAGGCCCGCGATCGGGGTGTGGACATGAAGGGTCCCCGATGCGGTCATGATGCCTCCATCGTAGGCCCCGGTGACGGGTCGGCCGCTTCGGCTACTCGTCCTGCAGGTGGGGGTCGGCCTCGAGGTGGGTCAGGCCGTTCCACATCAGGTTCACCAGATGCGCGGCCACCACTTCCTTCTTCGGCTCGCGGGTGTCGAGCCACCACTGCGCCGACATCGACACCGAGCCGACGAGCGCCTGGGCGTAGAGCGGCGCGAGGTCCGGGTCCAGGCCGCGACGGGAGAAATCCCCGGCCAGGATCGAGGACACCTGGCTGACGGCGTCGTTGAGCAAGGTCGAGTAGGTGCCCGAGGTGATGCTGGCGGGCGAGTCGCGGATCAGGATGCGGAAGCCGTCGGTGTGTTCCTCGACGTAGGTCAGCAGGGCCAGCGCCACCCGCTCGACCCGCACCCGGGACCGGTTGTTGGTCAGCGACGCGGTGATGCCGTCGAGCAGCGCGGACATCTCGCGGTCGACGACGACGGCGTAGAGCCCCTCCTTGCCGCCGAAGTGTTCGTAGACCACCGGCTTGGAGACGTTGGCCCGCAGCGCGATCTCCTCGATCGAGGTGCCGTCGAACCCGCGCTCGGCGAACAGCGACTTGGCGATCTCGATCAGCTGCTGTCGGCGCTCGCTGCCGGTCATCCGGGCTCTGGGGGCGCGGACTTCCTTGTCGGCTGCGGCCACGCGTCCAGCCTAAACCGCAGCACCCCGGCGTAGCGTCAAGCTCCGTGATCACGCTGGATCGGCTGATCAACGTCCTCGGCGGCTACGGCGCCCGCTGGCAGGCCGGCACGGCGGACCGGTCGACCGAGCTGCGCAGCGTCGTTCTGCCGGAGGTCGTCGACGGACACCCGATGCCCGGCGACGTGCTGCTCGCGGTGGGCGCCTCGACACAGGCCGAGGCGCTGGACTGGGCCTCGTCGGCCGGTGCCGTCGTCGTGCTCACCCGCGTGGCGGAACGCCCCGCACGCGACCCCGGAGACGTCGCGGTGGTGGTCATCGATTCCGCGATGTCGTGGAGCGAGCTGGCCGCGGTCGTCTACGGGCTGGTGCTGGAGGGACGGGAAACCGAGTCGGGCCGGGGGCCGACGGACCTGTTCGCCCTGGCCGACAGTCTGTCGGGCGCGGTCGGCGGCGCGGTCGTCATCGAGGACCGGTCCTCGCGGGTGCTGGCGTTCTCGCGCGGTCAGCAGGACGCCGATCCCGCCCGCGCCGCCACGATCCTGGCCCGGCAGGCGCCCGCGGAGTTGCGGGCGCGGCTGCAGACCCGCGGGGTGTTCGACCATCTGACGGCGTCCGACGAACCGCTGTTCGTCCCGGCCGACGACGACGCCGGCCTGACCGGCCGCATGGTCGTCGCGGTGCGCGCCGGCCGGGAGCTGCTGGGGTCGGTCTGGGTCGCCACCGCCAGGGCGCTCACCGGGCAACGGCGCCGCGCGCTCGCCGACGGGGCGCACACCGTCGCGCTGCACCTGCTGCGCTCCCGGGCCAGCGCCGACCTGGAACGTCAGGTGGAATCGGAACTGGTGATCCGGCTGCTCGAGGCTCCGGCCGACTCAGCGACCCTGGCCAGCCGCCTCGGCCTCCCTCCCACAGCGTTGCGGGTGATCGCGCTGCGTGCCCAGGACAACGGCGAACGGCACGCGGCGCTGCTCCAGACCTTCGAGCTCGCGACCGCAGGCTTCGGATGGTCGCGGCCGTCGCGCAGCGCCCTGGCCGACACCACCGTGTACACCGTGCTGGCTGCCGACGAGGCGGCGGTCGCCCGGGCCTGGGTCAGCGCACTCATCACGGCGCTGCCCCGGCAGCTGACCGTGCAAGCCGGCATCAGCGCGCCGGCGACGGCGACCGATCTCGCCGCGGCGCGTCGCGAGGCCGACGAATGCCTGGCACTGCATGAAGGCACCGGTGTCACCGATCCGCCCGCCTACGACGAATCGTGGAACGCCGTCGTGCTACAGCGCCTCAAGACGGCGGCCGACGCGGGCCGTCGTCCCCATCGCGGAGCCGTCGCCGAGTTGCGGGCGCATGACGCCGCACACGGCACCGCCTACGTGGCCACACTGCGCGCGTGGTTGCAGGAGCGCGGCGACCCCGGCCGCACCGCGGCGCGCCTCGGGATCCACGAGAACACCGTGCGCTACCGCGTCCGGCGGATGGCCGACCTCACCGATCTCCGTCTCGACGATGCCGACAAGCGGTTTGCCATGATGATCGAACTGGCCGTCCGCGACTGACCGGCTTGTCGCAGCGCCACATTTTCCACCGTCGAGTTTGTCGCTGCGGCACAACACCCTCGTGCGTACCGCGTCCGACCATGAAGTCATCGGTCACCGGACGAGGAGGGTGTGATGTCGGGCAGGTCAGGGATGGACAGCGGTCCCCGGTCTGTGGTCGTCGTCGGGGCGGGCATCGTCGGCCTGTCGACGGCGTGGTTCCTGCAGGACCGTGGCGTCGACGTGACCGTGGTGGATCGCACCGGGATCGCCGCGGGCGCCTCGTGGGGCAACGCCGGCTGGGTGGCCCCGGCGTTGACGTCGCCGCTGAACTCACCGTCCGTGCTGCGCGAGGGGCTGCGCGCGATGGCCGATCCGGCGGCGGCGCTCCATATCCCGCTGCGCGCCGACCCCACCCTCGGGCGGTTCCTGGTGCGGTTCGCCGCCCACTGCCGGCCGGGTGCGTGGCACCGCGCGGTGCGGGCCAACGCGGTGCTCAACGACGAGGCGCTCGAGACCTTCGACGTGCTGGTGGCCAACGGTGTGGACGCCCCGGTGACCGATACGTCCATCGCCGTGTCGTTCCGCAGCGCCGCCCGGGCGGCGGCCTTCCGCCGCGACCTCGAGCGCGTCGGGGCCGAGCAGACGCCGACCTTCGAGATGCTGACCGGCTCCGACCTGCGCACGCACGTGCCGTTGGCGTCCGCGGAGGTCGCGGACGTGGTCCTCGTCCACGGCCAGCGCTTCGTCGACCCCGGCCGTTTCACTCATGCGCTGGCCCGTGCCGTCATCGCGCGCGGCGCCGCGATCCGCACCGGAGAGGTAGGCCGTGTGCGTCCGGCACTCGACGGGGTGAGCGTCGAGATGCGAGCGGGTGAACCGCTGCACGCCGACACCGCCGTGGTCGCGACCGGCGCCTGGCTGCCCGCGCTGACGGGCCGTCGCGTCCGGGTCGGGCTGCACGCCGGGCGCGGCTATTCGTTCACCGTGCCGGTCGAGCGCGCGCTGCCCGGCCCGATCTACCTGCCCGAGGCGCGGGTGGCGTGTACGCCGTACCGCGGCGGGCTGCGGGTCGCGGGGACCATGGAGTTCCGACGCCCCGATGAGCCGCTGTTCCGACGCCGTATCGAGGCGATCGTCGCGTCCGCCGCTCCTCTGCTTGACGGGGTGCGCTGGCACGAACGCCATGACGAATGGGTCGGCTCCCGGCCGGTGACCGACGACGGCATGCCGCTGATCGGACAGGTCGACCGCGGGGTGTACGTCGCCGGCGGGCATGGCATGTGGGGCTTCGCGCACGGCCCCGCCAGCGGCCGCCTCCTCGCCGAGCAGATCGTCACCGGCAAGCAGCCCGAAGCGGCGCGAGCGTTCGATCCGCTGCGGCGACGCTGACTCTTCCCCTCTCTGACGAGGGTTCCCGGTCGTCAGGGGCGGCGCCGATCCGACCCGCCCCTGACGACGATCACCGCACCGGAAGGACACCACCATGCCCAGCACCCACGACAGCGTCTGGATGACGCCCCAGACCCGCGCTGCCCTCGAGGCCGAACTGGCCGACCTGCTCACCGTGCCGCATGCGGCGGACGCCGAGTCCCGCACCGATCGGGTCGTCGACGCATGGCTGGCCCGCAAGCACCGCGTCCGCGAGATCCATGAATTGCTCAGCAGGGCGGGCCACACGCGGATTCCGCCCGACGACGGGGTCGCCGAGCCCGGCATGGTCCTCACCGTCCGGTTCGACGACACCGGGGACACCGAGACGTTCCTGCTCGGCACCCGCGGCACCACCGATGACGAGTTGGAGGTGTACACCGTCTCTTCACCGCTGGGCAGTGCGCTGATCGGCGCGACGCCGGGCTGCCAGTGCAGCTACCGACTGCCGACCGGCCGCAGTCAGCGGGTCACCCTGCTGGCGGCGGTTCCGTTCGGCGCCCACCGGCCCGCCGGCGCCGCTTCGCGCACCCCGGTCTGATCACCCGTTGAGCTAGAGTCGCACGCGTATTACGTCACCGATCCGTCGTGGTGTAATCGGCAGCACCTCTGATTTTGGTTCAGATAGTTCAGGTTCGAGTCCTGGCGACGGAGCACTCACTCGTGGCGAGCGTGCGGACAATGACACCCAGATACGGTGTGTCGCGTACTGACACGCACGCTCGCGCAGAGTCGCGCAGGGAAGGACGACACCGATGGGCGACGCAGCCGTCCTGATCCTGGCGGCGGGGGCCGGCACCCGGATGAATTCCGACACCCCGAAGGTGCTGCACACCCTCGCGGGCCGCAGCATGCTCGCCCACGCTGTGCACGCGGTGGCCGCCGTGGAGCCGACGCACCTGGTCGTGATCGTGGGCAGTGACCGGGAGCGGGTGGCGCCGGCGGCGCAGGAGATCGGCACCGCCCTGGGCCGCCCCGTCGCGATCGCCGTGCAGGAGGAGCAGCGGGGTACCGGGCACGCGGTCGGGTGCGGGTTGGCGGCACTGCCCGACGACTTCACCGGCGTGGTGGTGGTGACCTCGGGTGACGTTCCCCTGCTGGACACCGGCACCCTCGCCGCGCTGATCGCGACCCACACCGCGGGCGCGGCCGCGGCCACGGTGCTGACCACCACGACCCCCGATCCCACCGGCTACGGCCGCATCCTGCGCACCCAGGACGGCGAGGTCATCGGCATCGTCGAACAGGCCGACGCCACCCCGGCGCAGCAGGCGATCACCGAGGTCAACGCCGGCGTGTACGCCTTCGACGCCGCGGTGCTGCGGTCGGCGCTGAGCCGGCTGCGGGCCGACAACGCCCAGCACGAGCTGTACATCACCGACGTGTTCGCGATCGTGCGCGGCGACGGCCTCGCAGTGCTGGGCCAGCACGTCGACGATCCCGCGCTGGTCGCCGGCGTCAACGACCGCGTGCAGCTCGCGGCGCTGGGCGCCGAATTGAATCGGCGCATCGTCGCCGCGCACCAGCGCGCCGGGGTCACCATCGTCGATCCGGCGACGACATGGATCGACGTCGACGTCGCCATCGGCCGCGACACGGTCGTGCGGCCCGGCACCCAACTGCTCGGCGCCACCGAGATCGGCGCGGCCTGCGAGATCGGACCCGACACCACGCTGACCGACGTCGAGGTGGGCGACCGCGCGTCGGTGGTCCGTACCCACGCACAGCTCGCCGTGATCGGCGACGACGCCGCCGTCGGCCCGTTCACCTACCTGCGTCCCGGCACGGTGCTCGGGGCCGACGGGAAACTCGGGGCGTTCGTCGAGGTCAAGAACGCCACGATCGGCACAGGCACCAAGGTGCCGCACCTGACCTACGTCGGCGACGCCGACATCGGTGACCACAGCAACATCGGCGCGTCGAGCGTCTTCGTCAACTACAACGGCGAGACGAAGAGCCGCACGACGATCGGCTCTCATGTCCGCACCGGATCGGACACCATGTTCGTCGCGCCGGTGACGATCGGCGACGGCGCGTACACCGGGGCGGGCACCGTCGTGCGCGACGACGTACCGCCCGGCGCGCTCGCCGTCTCGGCCGGACCGCAGCGCACCATCGAGGGCTGGGTGGAACGCAAACGCCCGGGCAGCGCGGCCGCGCAGGCCGCCGCGGCAGCAAAGCGCGCCGAGGCCGATGCCGCCCACGACGCGGCCACCGAAGCTACCGGCGAGTAGCGTTTCGTCGCCGTTTATTGGCATTCTGGTAACCCGCCAGCGTGCGTGCGTCACGGCTACGTACGATGGCCCGGGAATCGATCCCCCCATCGATGACGAGAAGCCGAGGGCAGCGCAGTGAGCCACGACTGGACCGACAACCGCAAGAATCTGATGCTCTTCTCGGGTCGGGCGCACCCCGAACTGGCCGAGCAGGTCGCCAAAGAACTCGACGTTCCCGTCACCGCGCAGACCGCGCGCGACTTCGCCAACGGCGAGATCTTCGTCCGCTTCGACGAATCCGTGCGCGGCTGCGACGCGTTCGTCCTGCAGAGCCATCCCTGGCCGCTGAACCAGTGGCTGATGGAACAGCTGATCATGATCGATGCGCTCAAGCGCGGCAGCGCCAAGCGCATCACCGCGATCCTGCCGTTCTATCCGTACGCCCGGCAGGACAAGAAGCACCGCGGTCGCGAGCCCATCTCGGCGCGACTGGTCGCGGACCTGCTCAAGACCGCCGGGGTGGACCGCATCGTGACGGTCGACCTGCACACCGACCAGATCCAGGGCTTCTTCGACGGCCCCGTCGACCACATGCGAGCCCAGAAGCTGCTGACCGGCTACATCGCCGAGAACTACGCCGACCACGACATGGTGGTCGTCTCCCCGGACTCCGGCCGCGTGCGCGTCGCCGAGAAGTGGGCCGACTCCCTGGGCGGCGTCCCGCTGGCGTTCATCCACAAGACCCGCGACCCGCTGGTGCCCAACCAGGTGAAGTCCAACCGCGTGGTCGGTGACGTGCGCGGCAAGACCTGCATCCTGACCGACGACATGATCGACACAGGCGGCACCATCGCCGGCGCGGTCCGCCTGCTCAAACAGGACGGCGCGGCCGACGTCGTCATCGCCGCGACCCACGGCGTGCTGTCCGACCCGGCTCGGGAACGGCTGGCCGAGAGCGGGGCGCGCGAGGTCATCGTCACCAATACGCTGCCCATCGGTGAGGACAAGATGTTCCCCCAGCTGACGGTGCTGTCCATCGCGCCGCTGCTGGCCAACACCATCCGCGCGGTGTTCGAGAACGGTTCGGTGACAGGGCTTTTCGACGGATCGGCATGAGCGCGCGCATCCTGCACAACCCCCGCTGCTCGACGTCGCGCAAGACGCTGGACCTGTTGCGCGACAACGGGATCGATCCCGAAATCGTGCTCTACCTGAAGAACCCGCCGTCGCGCGCGGAGCTCGCCTCGATGATCGCCGACGCCGGCATCGGGGTGCGTGCGGCCGTGCGCACCCGCGAAGCGCTCTACGGCGAACTCGGCCTGGCGTCGGCCTCGGATGACGAACTGCTCGACGCGATGGCCCAGCACCCGATCCTGATCGAGCGCCCGTTCGTGGTGACGCCGAAGGGCACCCGGCTGGCGCGGCCCGTCGACACCGTTCGCGAGATTCTGTGACCGTTCGCCGGGTGGCCGCGGCTGCTGCGGCGGCGCTGATCGCGGTCGGCTGCGCTCCGGAAGCGCCTGACTACCAAGCGGTCTGGTCGACGACGAGCGCGCCGACGTCCGCCCCACCGACCTCGGCGGCACCGGGGGCCGCGCCGGTACCCATCGCCGCCTACCTCGAACAGGCCGGTGTCGCCGGCCAACCCGTCGCGCCCGACCGGGTGACCGACCTGGTGGTGACGATGCCGACACCGCCCGGCTGGAAGCCCTACCAGAACACCAACCTCGCGCCGGGCACCCGGATGATCGCCAAGGGCGACACCTACCCGACGGCGATGCTGATGATGTTCGAGCTCAACGGCGACTTCAACGTGGCCGAGGCGCTCACCCACGCCAACGTCGACGCCCAGATGAGTGAGAACTTCAAGCAACTGGGCGCGTCGACGAGCCCGTTCGACGGCTTCCCGTCGTCGATGATCGAGGGCAGCTACGACCTCAACGGCGCCCGCATGCACAGCTACAACCGGATCGTCATCGCCACCGGCGCGCCCCCGAAGTCGCAGCGCTACCTGATCCAGTTCACCGTCACCGGCTTCGCCGACAAGGCCGCCGAGCAGTCCGCTGACATCGAAGCGATCATCGAGGGCTTCTCGGTCGCGGTGCCCAAGCCGCCGGCGCGCTGACGCGGTAATTAGGGTGAGGCCCATGAGCCAGTGGACCGCCGCCGACCTGCCCTCCTTCTCCGGCCGCACCGTGATCGTGACCGGTGCCAACAGCGGTCTGGGGCTGGTCACCGCCCGCGAGTTGGCGCGCGTCGGCGCGCGGACGATCCTCGCGGTGCGCAACGTCGGCAAGGGCGAGGCCGCCGCGCAGGGCATGGCCGGCGACGTCGAGGTGCGCCCGCTCGACCTGCAGGATCTGTCGTCGATCCGACGGTTCGCCGACGGCGTGTCCGGGGCGGACGTGCTCATCAACAACGCGGGCATCATGGCGGTGCCGTACGCGCTGACCGTCGACGGGTTCGAGAGCCAGATCGGCACCAACCACCTCGGCCACTTCGCGTTGACGAACCTGCTGCTCCCCCGGCTCACCGACCGAGTGGTGACGGTGTCGTCGTTCATGCACGTCTTCGGCCATGTCAGCCTGGGCGACCTGAACTGGAAGTCCCGGCCCTACCTGGCGTGGCCCGCCTACGCCCAGTCCAAGCTGGCGAATCTGCTGTTCACCGGCGAACTGCAGCGCAAGCTGACCGCGGCCGGCTCACCGGTGCGGGCGCTGGCCGCTCACCCCGGTTACTCGGCCACCAACCTCCAGGGCCAGACCGGTAACCGGTTCGGAAGCCGGATCTGGGACGCCGGGAACCAGTTCTTCGCCACCGAAGCCGACTTCGGCGCCCGGCAGACGCTCTACGCCGCCGCGCAGGACCTGCCCGGCGACACCTACGTCGGCCCCCGGTTCGTGATGCGGGGCCCCACCGGACCGGCCTGGCGCACGCGGGCCGCCCGCAACCGCGCCAAGGCGGCGGCGTTGTGGACGCTGTCCGAGCAGCTCACCGAGGTCGAATTTCCGCTGTAGGCGGCCGCTGGGCTACCCTGGTCGACGCATCACGGCGAGGGTGGCCACCTGACAGGGCCGCCGTTATCGACGGGAACTGAGCATCTGCAGTTCGTGTGACCCTGGCCGTGCCCGACACCACCGGCACAGGAGTACCGAACATGGCGCGCAACGCCCCGAACAATCTGACCGCCCAGGTCCGCAGCACGACCGGTAAGGGCGCCTCCCGCCGCGCCCGCCGCGAGGGCCGCGTTCCCGTCGTCCTCTACGGCCACGGCACCGAGCCGCAGCACCTCGAGCTCGACAGCCACGACTTCGCCGCCGTGCTGCGCAACGCCGGTACCAACGCCGTGCTGACGCTCGACATCGCCGGCAAGGAGCAGCTGGCGCTGACCAAGTCGCTGGAGATCCATCCGATCCGCCGCAACATCCAGCACGCCGACCTGCTGGTCGTGCGCCGCGGCGAGAAGGTGACCGTCGAGGTCACCGTCGTCGTCGAGGGCGAGGCGGCCCCGGGCACCCTGGTCACCCAGGAGGCGAACACCATCGAGATCGAGGCCGACGCGCTGTCGATCCCGCAGCAGCTCACCGTGTCGGTCGAGGACGCCGAGGAGGGCACCCAGGTCCTGGCCGGCGGCGTCGAGCTGCCGTCCGGTGTGACGCTGGTGTCCGATCCCGAACTGCTCGTCGTCAACGTCGTCCCGGCGCCGACCGAGGAAGAGCTCGAGGCCGAGGGTGGCGGCGAGTCGATCGAGGAGCAGGCCGCCGAGGCCGAGGCCGACGCCGAGGCCGGCGAGGGTGGCGAGGACGAGCCCGCCGCCGACTCCGAGTAGGACACCGTCCTCGTGGCCGAACCCCAGTTGGTGGTCGGCCTGGGCAACCCGGGTCCGCAGTACGCACTCACCCGGCACAACCTCGGCTTCCTCGTCGTCGACGTGCTCGCCGACCGCATCGGCGAGACGTTCAAGGTGCACAAGAAGTCCGGGGCCGAGGTGGCCACCGGGCGGCTGGCAGGCCGCCCGGTGGTGCTGGCCAAGCCGCGCGTCTACATGAACGAGTCCGGGCGCCAGGTCGGTCCGCTGGCCAAGTTCTACTCGGTGGCCCCCCGCGACGTGATCATCGTGCACGACGAACTCGACATCGACTTCGGCCGGATCCGGCTCAAGTACGGCGGCGGGGTGGCCGGGCACAACGGGTTGAGGTCGGTCTCGTCGGCGTTGAGCAGCAACGACTTTCACCGTGTCCGGGTCGGCATCGGCAAGCCGCCGGGGCGGCAGTCGGGTGCGTCGTTCGTGCTGGAACCGTTCAACTCCCGCGAGCGCACCGAGGTCGCGACCATCTGTGAGCAGGCCGCCGACGCGGTCGAGCTGCTGATCGCCGAGGGCCTCGAACCGGCCCAGAACGTGGTGCACGCCTGGGCCTGACGGGCTACCAGGTCAGGACGATGCCCGACCTGTTGTTGTTGCGCGGGATCTGATCGGCCACGTTCGGCGCCCGCGTGCCGGGCACCGACTTGATCGACACGCTGCCGTTGGTCTCGCACCGCACCAGGCCGCCGGCTTCCTGGCAGGTCGCCTGGGCGGCGGCGAACGGCGCTGAGGCGAACAGCGCCGCGCCCGCCATCAGCGCCGCCAGCGGGTACATCACGGTTCTGCTCATGATTGCCTCTCTGGTGAGAATGCTTGTCGCCCGGCCAGATTGCTCACGGGCACGACGACGCGAGAATGCGGGCGCTCGGGGCCAGCGTCAGGTTCGCCGAGGCGACGTGGCGAAACGCGTCCTCGCGGGCCGCCTCGGGAGTGGGGCCCGCGCCGCCGGACACGATGCCGCTGCCGTCATCGGCCCCGACCGACGCGATGCAGAAGACGTCGTTGGTCTGCTCGTCGCTGCTGCACTGCTGCGCGCCGGCGGCCTGGCAGGCGGCGATCACCGCGCTCGCGGCCATCTCGTTGGTGGGGCCGGTGGCCGTGAAGCCGACGAGCAATCCGTCCCGCACACCGGATCCCACGGCCCTGGACACCACGCCGGTGTCCACCACCCCGCCGGGCCCGCCGGCCCAGGCCGGTGCCGGAATCGCCACCGCCACCGCCATCGACACCGCCATGAGCAGTCCTGCCGAGATCCCAGGGACCCGCGCCATCGTTCCTCCTGATTGCGAGCGACCTCGGTGCAGGCATCGGGGCCGGCTGACGGTCGGGTCCATCTAACCCCGACCGTCCGGGCTCGGGGGACGATCGCGGTGATTCGTCAGCGCCCGCGCACGCCTCGGATGCCGCTGTCGACCCGTTTCACCGGCTTGTGCGGATACCGCTTGGCGGCGTGCGCCTCGGCCTCCGAGCCCGGCAGCACGTAGAGCGTCTCCACCTTGTCCTGAAGGGGTTTGAGGACCACCTCCATGAACCCCTTGCGGTCCTCCAGGTAGGGCTCGATGACCTCTTCGCCGGCCGGGCACACCGCGAGGCAGTAGGCCGCCTTGTAGTTGGCCTTGAACGACAGGCTCTGCCACATCGACGCGTTCTCCGCATCGCTGACGCGGGACCGGAAATCCTCGGCGTCGTCGCTGTCGGCGACGGTCTGCACCCAGTCGGTGAACCCGCCCATGAACTCCCGGTAGTTGTGCACCGAGCAGGCGACGAAGTCGAAGCCGCCGTCCTTCTTGATCGCGCCCACCGGGCAGGCCGCCACGCAGAGCTTGCACTCCAGGCACGGCGAATAGTCCAGTGGCGCATCGTATTCTGAGATCTCCTCGGCCACCAGGATGGTGCCGAGCAGGATGAAGTTGCCGAACCGCGGGTGAATCACGTTGCGGTGGATGCCCATCACACCCATGCCCGCGGCGACCGCCACCGGCTTGTGCGCCACCACCCAGATGCGGCCCGGATACCGGTCCATCTCCATCGGGAACGTCGCCGACGGGTTCACCACCCGGTGGCCGGCGTCCTGCAGGATGCGCGTGATGCGGTGCGCGGCTTCGTTCATGATCTCGCCGCTGCGGTGGAACTCCTGATTGGCCACGCTGCGGGCCGTCGACCGCACGTTGTCGCGGTTCATCTTCACGACCAGCGAGATGTAGCTGACCGCGCCGGGCAGGGCCGCCTGCACGTGCTCGACCTCTGATGCGAGTGCCGGGTCGGCGACGCGGGCGAACCCGACGTCGTCGACGCCCGCCTCCCGGCAGACCGCACGCAACCAGCCCGCGTCGACCACGCCGGGCGGGCGCGACGGGCGGGCCAGCACCTTCCGCACCGTGGGGTGGTCGGCCAACCGCGGGGGCAACTTCTGCGCCACGCTGAGTATGGTACACAATACTCAGATGGGCGGCGAGGAGTCCCGGACGATCAGTTCGGGCTGCAGGACCACGTGCTCGGCGCGGTGGTCCGGCCCGTCCTCCGCAGCGCCCAGCAGCAGGTTGATCGCCGTGGCGCCGATCACCTGTCGGGGCTGGCGCACGGAGGTCAGCGGGACCACCGCCGACCGGGCGAAGTCGATGTCGTCGTAACCGACCAGCGCGATGTCCTCGGGAACCCGAAGCCGGCCGGTCAGCACCAAGGCCTGCAGCACACCGATGGCCAGCAGGTCGTTGGCGCAGAACACCGCGTCCGGGCGACGCCGCGACGGACGGTCGCACACCTGCTGCCCCACCGCCCGGCCTTCCAGCACCGTCAGCGCCGGTGCGTCGATCACCTCGAGCGACGCCCCGGGCACCGCCGCGATCGCCCGCCGCGCGCCGACCAACCGATCGCGGACCTGCCGCAGTTCGGTCGGTCCCGCGACGAACGCGATGCGCCGGCGACCGCGCTCGCACAGGTGGCGCACCGCTGCCTCCGCGCCGGCCACGTCGTCGACGGCGACGGAGTCGAACGGCGTCCCGGTGCCGTCGCGGTCCACCAGCACCACCGGGGTGCCGCGGGCGCGCATCGTCGTCAGCCGGCCCAGATCGTCACCGATCGGCGAGACCAGCAGCCCGTAGACCCGCTGTTCGTCGAAGGCGTCGATGTAGGCGCGTTCCCGAGCCAGGTCGTCGTCGGACGTGCCGAGCAGGACGATCAGGTTCTCCTGCGCGGCGCGGTCCTCCGCGGCGCGGGCGATGTCGGTGAAGAACGGATTACCGACGTCGAGCACGAGCAGCGCCACACAGCGCGACCGGCGCGCCCTGAGTTGCCGTGCCGCGTCGTTGCGGACGAACCCGAGCTCGGCGATGGCGGCGTGGACGCGAGCGACGGTGGCGGGTGCGACCTTGTGCGGCGCGTTGAGGACGTTCGAGACCGTGCCGACCGACACCGACGCCCTCGCAGCGACGTCTCGCATGCCCGCTGCCATCGCCGCGCCCCCAGAGGTGTTCTCGGTCAAGTCCTCACATGGTCTACCAGGTGCGGCCGCGGGGCGAGCCTGATCAGCTGCGTGACATGGCCGGGGGTGAGCTCCTCGAGGCAGGTGACGCCGAGCAGCCGCATCGTGCGCGCGACCTGATCGGACAGGATCTCGATGGCCCGGTCGACGCCGGCCTCGCCACCGGCCATCAGTCCGTAGAGGTAGGCGCGGCCGATCAGCGTGAAGCGGGCGCCCAGCGCGATGGCCGCGACGATGTCGGCACCGGACATGATGCCCGTGTCGAGCAGGATCTCGGCGTCCCCGCCGAGTTCGGCGGCCACGGTCGGCAACAGGTGGAAGGGAATCGGTGCCCGGTCGAGCTGTCGGCCCCCGTGATTGGACAAGACGATGCCGTCCACCCCGAGATCGACGACACGGCGGGCATCCTCGAGCGTCTGGATGCCCTTGACGACGATCTTGCCGGGCCACTGCGACCTGATCCACGCCAGGTCGTCGACGGTGACCGTCGGGTCGAACATTGTGTCCAGCAGTTCGGCGACCGTTCCCGACCAGCGGTCCAGCGACGCGAACGCCAGCGGTTCGGTGGTGAGGAAGTCGATCCACCACCGGGGCCGCGGGATGGCGTCGAGCACCGTCTTGACCGTCAGCGCCGGCGGGATCGTCATGCCGTTGCGCTTGTCTCGGAGGCGCGCACCGGCGACCGGAACGTCGACGGTGACGAGCAGAGTGTCGAACCCCGCCGCGGCGGCCCGATCCACCAGGGCCATCGACCGATCCCGGTCCTTCCACATGTAGAGCTGGAACCAGTTGCGGCCGTGCGGGTTCGCGGCGGCGACATCTTCGATCGAGCAGGTGCCCATGGTGGACAGCGAGAACGGGATACCGGCCCGTGCCGCGGCGCGGGCACCGGCGATCTCACCCTCGGTCTGCATCATCCGGGTGAACCCGGTCGGCGCGATGCCGAAAGGCTGCGCCACGGGACCGCCGAGCACCTCCCAGCCCGTGCGCACGGTCGACACGTCGCGAAGGATCGACGGGTGGAACTCGATGTCCGCGAAGGCTTGCCGAGCCCGCGCGATCGACAACTCCGCCTCGGCCGATCCGTCGGTGTAGTCGAAGGCCGCCGTCGGGGTGCGGCGCTTCGCGATGCGACGCAGGTCCTCGATGGTGAGTGCCTTGGCCAGGCGGCGCGCCCTGGGGCGCAGCACCGGCTTCTCGAACTGCATCAGCGGAGCGAAGTCGCGGATCTTCGGTACGTGCCGCTTCATGGCCACATCTTTCCCGCCGGTGAGCGTTGGGGTTGATAGCGCGTGGTCAGATCAGCCGCTGCCACCGTCGCGCGAAGCGCTTCCAGGTCGCCGCTGAGCATTCCGTGATGACGCGCCTGGATCAGCAGGTTGCCCGTCGCGGTCGCCTCGACGGGTCCGGCGATCACCGGCACACCGACCAGGTCGGCCACGCGCTGGCACAGCAGGGTGTTGAGCGCTCCTCCCCCGACCATGTGCACGGTCTCGACGGGGGTTCCGGACAGCGCCGACGCCGCCTCGACGCCGTCGGCGAAGGCGACGGCCAGGCTCTCGACGATGGCGCGTGCCGTCTCGGCCGGCGTGACCGGCGCCGCCAGACCGCGGTCGGTGTACCAGCGCGCGATACGCGCGGGCATGTCGCCGGCGGCGGAGAACACGGTGTCCTCGGTGTCGAAGACGGCCGACGGCGGCGGGCAGGCGGCCGCCTCGTCGAGGAGCCGGTCCAGGTGGATGTCCGTGCCGTCGCGCTCCCACTGCCTGATCGACTCGGCGAGCAGCCACAGGCCCATCACGTTGCGCAGGAAGCGGATCCGGCGGTCGGCGCCCACCTCGTTGGTGAAGTTGGCCGCCCGCGCGGCCTCGCTGAGCACCGGAGCGGTGAGTTCGACACCGACCAGAGCCCAGGTGCCGCAGGAGATGTACACCGCGGACTCGGCCGACATCGGCACGGCGACAACCGCGGACGCGGTGTCGTGCGAGGCGACCGTGCTGACGAGCGGGCCCCCGCGCTCCCAACCGATCCGATCGGCGACCTCCGGGAGCACGGGTCCGAGATCGGTACCGGGGTCGATCACGTCGGGGAAGAGGTGCGCGGGGACGCCGAGGGCCTCGGCCAGGTCGTCGTCCCAGCGACCGTCGATGCGCAGCAGGCCGGTGGTCGACGCGTTGGTGCGTTCGGTGCCGGTGGTGCCGGTCAACCAGTAGCTGATCAGATCGGGAATCAGCAGCGCGGTGTCGGCGAGGTCGAGCAGGCCGGCCCGGCGGTCGGCGGCGACCTGGTACAGGGTGTTGAACGGCAGGAACTGCAATCCGTTGCGGGCGTACACCTCTTCGCGGGTCACCGTCGCATGAACAGCGTCGACACCGTCGTCGCACCGGCTGTCGCGGTAGTGGTACGGCTGGCCGATCAGCGATCCGCCGCGGAGCAGACCGTAGTCGACCGCCCAGGAGTCGACGCCGACACCCACCAGATCGGTCGCCTCCCGGCGGGCCTGGGCGAGTCCCCCGCAGATGTCGAGGAAGAGCCCGGCGACGTCCCAGTGCATCGCCGTGCGCGTGCCGTTCCACAGATGCACCGGGTCGTTGCGGAAGCGGGCGATCTGCCGGACCTCGAGGACGCCTCCGGTGAGGTCGGCGAGCATCACCCGTCCGCTCGTGGCACCGAGGTCGACGGCGGCGAGTTGCCCCGTGGCAGAGCGGCTCATCGCAGAAACGCCGCGGCGACACCGGCGTCGACCGGCACGTGCAGACCGGTGGTGTGGGAGAAGTCCGATGTGCACAGCGCGAAGGCGGCGTTGGCGACGTGCTCGGGCAGGACCTCGCGTTTGAGCAGGGTGCGCTGCGCGTAGAACGCGCCGAGGTCCTCTTCGGCGACGCCGTAGACCTCGGCCCGCTTGGCGCCCCACCCACCGGCGAAGATGCCCGAGCCGCGTACGACACCATCGGGGTTGATGCCGTTGACTTTGACCCCGTGTTCGCCGAGCTCGGCGGCCAGCAGCCGAACCTGGTGTGCCTGATCGGCTTTGGTGGCGGCGTAGGCGACGTTGTTGGGCCCGGCGAACACCGAGTTCTTCGACGAGATGTAGAGGATGTCGCCGCCGAGGCCCTGGTCAATCAGCGCCCGCGCGGCCGCCTTGGACACCAGGAACGATCCGCGGGCCATCACGTCGTGCTGCAGGTCCCAGTCCGCGGCGGTGGTCTCCAGGAGTGGTTTGGACAGCGACAGGCCGGCGTTGTTGACCACGATGTCGACGCCGCCGAACGCCAGTACGGTGGCGTCGACCGCTGCCTGCACCGCGGTCTCGTCGGTGACGTCGGCCGCGATTCCGACCGCCACGTCGGTGGTGCCGATCTCCTCGGCGGCGGCCGCGGCCTTGGCGCCGTCCAGGTCGGCGATCACCACGCACGCGCCCTCGGCGGCGAGTCGCGTCGCGATGGCCTTGCCGATGCCCGACGCGGCCCCGGTGACCAGTGCGATGCGGGTCGCCAGCGGTTTGGGTTTCGGCATCCGTGCGAGCTTGGCCTCCTCGAGCGCCCAGTACTCGATGCGGAACTTTTCGGACTCGTCGATCGGCGTGTAGGTCGAGATCGCCTCGGCGCCGCGCATGACGTTGATGGCGTTGAGGTAGAACTCACCGGCCACGCGGGCGGTCTGCTTGTCCTTGCCGTAGCTGAACATGCCGACGCCGGGCACGAGCACGATGGCGGGGTCAGCGCCGCGGATCGCGGGTGACTCGGGACTCGCGTGACGGTCGTAGTACGCCTGATAGTCGGCGCGGTAGGTCTGGTGAAGTTCGCGCAGCCGCGCCGTGCACTCCTCGATCGACGCGTCGGCGGGCAGATCGAGCACCAACGGCTTGACCTTGGTGCGCAGGAAGTGGTCGGGGCAGCTGGTGCCGAGTTCGGCCAGCCGCGGATGCGCCTGGCTGCCGACGAATTCGAGCACGCGCGGGTCATCGGTGAAGTGGCCGACCTGCACCCGGTCGGTGGACGCCAGACCGCGGATGATCGGGGCCAGGCGCGCCGCCTTCGCCCGGCGCTGCTCGTCGGGCAGGGCCTGGTAGCCCTGCAGCGGCGCACCGAACGGGTACAGGCGGCCGTGTTCGTCGATGTACCGCTGCGCCGTCTCGATGATCTCCAGGGAGTGCCTCTCGGCGTCGGCGGACGTGTCCCCCCACGCGGTGATGCCGTGCCCGCCCAAGATGGTGCCGATGGCGTGCGGGTGTTGCCGCTTCACCTCGGCGATGTCCAGGCCGAGCTGAAAACCGGGCCGCCGCCATGGGATCCACACCACCCGGTCGCCGAAGATCTGCTTGGTCAACGCTTCTCCGTCGGCTGCCGTGGCCAGCGCGATACCCGAATCCGGGTGGAGGTGGTCGACGTGGTCCGCGTCGACGAGGCCGTGCATCGCGGTGTCGATCGAGGGCGCGGCGCCGCCCTTGCCGTGCAGGCAGTAGTCGAAGGCGGCCACCATCTCGTCCTCGCGTTCCACGCCCGGATAGACGTCGACGAGCGCGCGCAGCCGGTCCAGCCGCAGCACGGCCAGCCCGCTCTCGGTGAGCGTGCCGAGATCACCTCCGGATCCCTTGACCCACAGCAGATCCACCGGTGTGCCGGTGACCGGATCGGTGTCGCGGCCCTTGGCCGAGGTGTTGCCGCCGGCGTAGTTGGTGTTCCTCGGGTCGGCGCCGAGCCGGTTGGACCGGTCGATCAGTGCGGCGACGGTGTCGTTGGTCATGACGTTCCTCTCAGGCGCCCCAGGATGACTGGGTTCCGCCGGTACGTTCGGCATTGATGGTGTCCTGGTACCCCGATGCGGCGAAAGCGCCTATCGGGTCGGCGGGCAGCCCGCGGTCGGTGCGCCACTGCGCCAGCGCGGGTCGCACATCGGTGTAGAAGGCATCCATCATGATCTGGTTGGCGCCCAGCACATCGCCGGACTCCTGTGCGGCGGTCAGCGCCGCACGGTCGACCAGCAGCGCACGCGCGGTCATCTCCACGACGTTGAGCACCGAGCGGATCTGGCCGGGGATCTTGGCCTCCACGTTGTGACACTGGTCGAGCATCAGGGCGACATCTGAGCCGGCGTCCAGCGCACCGCCGCGGATCACCTCGAACATGATGCGGAAGAGCTGGAACGGGTCGGCGGCGCCGACGATGAGATCGTCGTCGGCGTAGAACCGCGAGTTGAAGTCGAACGAGCCCAGCTTTCCCAGCCGCAGCAGCTGGGCCACGATGAACTCGATGTTCGTCCCGGGCGCATGGTGGCCGGTGTCCAGGCACACCTTGGCACGGTCACCCAGCGCGTTCACCTGCGCGTAGGCGGTACCCCAGTCCGGGACGTCGGTCATGTACATCGCCGGCTCGAAGAACTTGTATTCCAACACCATTCGCTGATGCGCGCCGATGTGCTGGTAGATCGTCGACAGTGATTCGGCCAGTCGCTCCTGACGTCCGCGGATGTCGCCCTGGCCTGGGTAGTTGGTGCCGTCGGCCAGCCAGATCTTCAGGTCGCGTGAGCCGGTCTGGTGCATCACCTCGATGCAGGCGAGGTGATGGTCGATCGCCTGCTGCCGTACGGCCTTGTCGGTGTGGGTGAGGCTGCCGAACTTGTAGACATCGTCCTGGAAGGTGTTGGAATTGATGGTCCCCAGGCGCACCCCCAGCTCCTCGGCGTAGCGGGCCAGGGCGGAGTAGTCGTCGACGGCGTCCCACGGGATGTGCAGGGCCACCGTCGGCGCCAACCCGGTGAGCCGGTGCACGGTGGCGGCGTCGGCGATCTTCTCGTGAACGTTGCGCGGCACACCCGGCGTGCCGAACACCTTGAAGCGGGTGCCGGAGTTGCCGAAGGCCCAGGAGGGCAGTTCGATCCTGAGGTTGTCCACCAACGGGTCGATCATCACAGCACCGCCTTGGTGTCGTCGCTCGGTTCGACGGGGGCTCCGTAGCGCTCCGTCTCGATCTGTTTGAGGGTCTTGCCGCGGGTGTGCGGCGCCCAGACCACGCCGATGATCAGGGCGACGGTGAGCAGGCCGACCAGGAGCAGGCCGACGCCGGTCAGCCCGGTGACCGCCAGCAGTGTCGGGAAGAAGTAGGACAGCAGGCCGGTGACGCTGCGCACCACGAAGAACATCACGCCCTGCGCGCTCGCGCGATACGGCGTGGCGAACAGCTCACTCGCCCACAAGCTGTAAAACGCCTGTGCGCCAATGCCACTGGAGACGCCCCACAGCACGGCGAAGATCAGCATGGTGGGTACCCCGCTGTCGGTGAACGCGACCAGCACACTCCAGCCGGCGATGCCCAGCACGGCACCGATGGCGTAGAGCAGGCGTTGAGACATGCGGTCGGCGAATCGCATGAACCCGAAGTAGGTCGCCACGACGGTGCAGCCCCACACCAGGACCTGCAGCAGATTCTGCTGCACGGGGCTGTGCAGACCCGCGGTGTCGTAGACGCGGGGCATGAAGATCCCCGCCTGACCGGCCACGGTGTTCCAGAACAGGTAGATCCCGCCGAGGAACAGCAGTGCGGTGATGTTCACTCGCCGCGAGAACAGACCGCGAAGACCCCGGACGCCGATCGCCGACGCCACATCGCTGTGGGACTGCTGCCCCTCGTCCTTCCAGATCTGCGACTCCTGCAGGCCCTGCCGGATCCACCACACGACGGCGGCCACGACGAAGAGGTGCGCGAAGATGAGCCGCGACCCGAGCAGGCCCAGCGGCGCCAGCGCGGCGGCGAGGGCGAAGCCGACGAGCGGACCGGTCGACCAGGCCAACTGCGCGGTGCCCACGTGTTTGGCCCGCTGGATGGACGGCGCTTGCTCGGCGATGTAGGTCCATGACGCGGGGACGCCGGCGCCGACCGCGATACCGGTGATGATGAAGCCGACCAGCAGCATCGTGAAGTTCAGCGCGCAGGCCGCCAGCAACACACCGGCCATGTACACCAGCAGGTCGTAGGTGTAGATCGCCTTGCGGCCGAACCGGTCGCAGAGCGGCCCGCCCAAGGCGGCGCCCACGGCGGCGCCGAAGGCGTTGGCCGACAGGGCCGCCAGTAACCCGACACCGAGATTGCTGATCCCGAACGCCTCCTGCCAGAAGGTGAGGCTGGTGGCGATGGCGATGATCGATCCCGCCTCGATGTAGTTCGACATCGCGACGGAGATCGTCGCCTTCCATCCGGTCGTGGAGCGGGCTCCTACTTTCATGACGACGTTCCTTCGGGTGCGGTGAGGTGGAAGTATTCGGTGAGTCGCTGCTCTGTCCGGTCGGGATGGTCCGCGGCGACGAAGTACTCCGCCATCGTCGACTGCCATCGGTCGTTGACGGCGTTGCTCGCCATGGCGGCCGAGGTGGCGTCGGCGTCGGCGGTCTCGAAGTAGCCCACGACGAGGCCGTCCTCCGGCCGCAGAAACAACGAGTAGTTGCGGTAGCCGGCCCCGTGCAGCGCCTCGAGCATCTCGGGCCACACCGTGGTGTGGGCTTCGAGGTAGTCGCCGACGCGATCGGCCTTGAGCTGGAGCAGAAAGCAGACCCGCTCGGGTTCGCTGTCGCGTGCGGTGGCGGGCATGAGGCTCATCTCGGTGTTGAAACGTTTCAATCAGTGAGTGTCCTCACAGTAACGCCGATCACTTTCCCCGGTCAAGAGGGCGTTTTCCCGCGAGGCTCGGGAGGATCCGAGCCGCCGGAAGGAACCGTGAGCGCCCGGAGCCGCCCGACCTCCCTGGAGGCGGTCAGCGGCGCGCTGGAGCCGCTAGCCGGAGGTGCGGCGCCGGTAGGCGGCCAGCGCGAACGGGGCGAAGATCGCCGTCAGCGCCAAGGACCACAGGATGGTCGACAGCACCGGATGATGCAGCGGCAGTTGGGCGTCGTGGGCTGCCGGACCGCCGTTGCCCCACAGCTCGCGCATCGCCTGCGCCAGCGAGGACACCGGGTTCCACTCCGCGATCACCCGCAGCCAGTGCGGCATCGGCTCGGTCGGCACGAACGTGTTGGCCAGGAACGTCACCGGGAACAGCACCGTGAACATCACACCGTTGACCGCCTCGACGGTGCGCATCAGCGATCCGACCAGGATGCCGAACCAGATCATCCCGAAGCCGAACACCAGGATCAGCGCGAAAGCCAGGACGGCCTCGGCGATGCTGCCGCGGATGCGCCACCCGATCGCCAGGCCCGTCAGCGCCATCACCACCACGCCCAGCGACGAGTGCAGCAGGCTCGCGATGCTGCGTCCGATCAGCACCGACGACCGGGAGATCGGCAGCGACCGGAACCGGTCGATGATGCCCTTCTCGACGTCGGCGGTGATGCCCGACGCGACGACGAACGCCGAGAACACGATGGTCTGCGCCTGGATGCCGGGCAGCAGGAACTCGCGGTAGGACGCCCCGCCGGTGTTGGTGATCGACGCGCCGAACACGAACGCGAACAACAGCACGAACATGATGGGCTGCGCCGTCACGTCGCTGAGCATCTCGGGCATCCGCTTGGTGTGGATCATGTTGCGCTTGACCATGATCCACGACTGCTGGGCCAGATTGGTCGGGCGCGTCGGCACCCGGTCGACCCGGACGGCGGCCGGGTGTTCGGTGTCCAGCGCGGTCATGCGCCGACCTCCTCGGATTCGTCGGTGCGGTGCCCGGTCAAGGTCAGGAAGACATCGTCGAGGCTGGGCCGGGACAACCCGATGTCGTCGACGCCGATGCCGCTGTCGCGCAACCAGCCCGCCACGGCGATCATGTCGTCGAGCCCGTCGGCCGACGCGGTGAGCCGGCGCGCGGCCGCGTCGACGAACACCTCGGTGCCGGTGCGGCGCAGCAGCTCCTGTGCAACGGGCAGATCGGCCGCGTCGCCCACCGTGATCACCAGGCTGGCGCGGCCGGCCTGCTGCTTGAGCTGCAGCGGCGGCCCCTCGGCGATGATGCGGCCCTGGTCGATGACCACGATGTTGTCGGCCAGCTGGTCGGCCTCCTCGAGATACTGCGTGGTCAACAGCAGCGTGGTGCCCTCGGCCACCAGACCGCGCAGCACCTCCCACAACTCGTTGCGGCTGCGCGGGTCGAGCCCCGTGGTCGGCTCGTCGAGGAACAGCACCGGCGGTGAGGCGAGCAGGCTGACCGCGAGATCCAGCCGCCGGCGCATCCCGCCCGAGTACGACTTCACCACCCGGTCCCCCGCCTCGGACAGTGAGAACTGCTGCAGCAGTTGATCTCCCAGCTTCTCCAGGGCGCGGCGCCGGATACCGTAGAGGCCGCCGATCATCCGGATGTTCTCCCGGCCGGTCAGCAGTTCGTCGACGGTGGCCACCTGACCGGTCAGCCCCATGTGCCGGCGTACCTGGTCCGGCTGGGCTCGCACGTCGTAACCCGCCACCCGCGCGGTGCCGCTGGTGGGTTCGGTGAGCGTCGTCATCATCCGCACCGTGGTCGTCTTACCGGCGCCGTTGGGTCCCAGCAGGCCGAGCACGGTGCCCGGCGGTACCGCGAAGCTGACCCCGTCGACCGCGGTGTGGCCACCGAACCGTTTGACGAGGTCGATCGCTTCGATGGCCGGGTCCATGACACCGACGGTATCCGCGCCGACCGACATCCGGCCAATGCTTTTGCCGCGGCGGGTGACGGCGTTGACTGGACCCGTGCAGGCGGACTGGTTCGGCGCACCGGAGTACTGGCTGGCCCGGGAGGTGCTGCAGCGCGGCGTGGCGGCGGTGTTCCTGATCGCGTTCCTCGGCGCTGCTCTGCAGTTTCGTGCGTTGCTCGGACGCGACGGCATGCTGCCGGTACCGCGCTTCGTCGCGCGGGTCCCGTTCCGCGCCGCGCCCAGCGTCTTCCATCTGCACTACTCCGACCGCTTCTTCGCCGCGGTCTGCTGGGCCGGCGTGGCGCTGGCCGGTGCGCTCGTCGCCGGGGTCGACGATGCGGTCCCGCTGTGGGCGGCGACCCTGGCGTGGCTGTCGTTGTGGCTGGGTTATCTGTCGATCGTCAACGTCGGTCAGCGGTGGTACGGGTTCGGCTGGGAGTCGCTGCTGCTCGAGGCCGGCTTCCTGATGATGCTGCTGGGCAACGACGACATCGCACCGCCCGTGCTGACGCTGTGGCTGCTGCGCTGGCTGCTGTTCCGCGTCGAGTTCGGCGCCGGCCTGATCAAGATGCGCGGCGATCCGTGCTGGCGCGATCTCAGTTGCCTGGACTACCACCACGAGACACAGCCGATGCCGGGGCCGCTGAGCTGGTTCTTCCATCACCTGCCCCGGCCCCTGCACCGTGTCGAGGTGGCGGGCAACCACATCGCCCAGCTCCTGGTGCCGTTCGGGTTGTTCGCCCCGCAGCCGGTGGCGTCGATCGCGGCCGCGATCGTCATCGTCACCCAACTGTGGCTCGTGGCGTCAGGGAACTTCGCGTGGCTCAACTGGCTGACGATCCTTCTCGCCTTCAGCGCGGTGGACCACGCCGCGTTCGCCACGGTGCTGCCCATGCCCGCGACGCCCACCCCGACCGCGACCCCGGGGTGGTTCGCCGCGCTGGTGATCGCCGGGACGGCGCTGACCGTGGTGCTCAGCTACTGGCCGGTGGCCAACATGGTCGGCCACACCCAGCGGATGAACGCCTCGTTCAACGCGCTGCGCCTGGTGAACACCTACGGGGCGTTCGGCACCGTCGGCCGGGTGCGGATGGAGGTGGTGATCGAGGGCACCGATGCCGAGCGGATCACGGCCGACACGGTGTGGAAGGAGTACGGCTTCTCGGGCAAGCCGGGCGACCCGCACCGGATGCCGCGGCAGTGGGCGCCCTATCACCTGCGGCTGGACTGGCTGATGTGGTTCGCCGCACTGTCCCCGACCTACGCGCAGGACTGGTTCCGGCCCCTGGTGGCCCGGCTGCTGCGGGCCGACCGGGCGACGCTGCGGCTGCTGGGCCACAATCCGTTTCCCGACGCAGCGCCGCGCTACGTGCGGGCGCGGCTCTACGAGTACCGGTTCACGTCGTGGCGGGAACTGCGCGAGGACCGGCGATGGTGGAACCGCACGCTCGTCGGGGAGTATCTACCGCCCGTGCGCCGCGAGCGTGCGTGAAATGCCGCCTGGACGCGGCGTGTCGCGTGCAGACACGCACCCTCGCGGGAGGGGGGAGACTAGGTGACCAGCGAGACCGAGGTCGACCGGCGGAGCTTGCCCGACGACGTCTTCGGGATGCTGCCCGGCCCCAGCACGACCACGTTGCGCGGCCGCATCTCGACCTCGGCGACCACCTCGTGGGCGACCTGGTGTTCGATGCGGCGCACCTCGGCCGGGTCCTGCCACGCGTTGGACTCGACCGCGACGGCGAAGGTCTCCCGCGAGTGCCCGGCGTCGAGCCGGACGGCGACGGCGCAGCCCGGCCGCACACCCTCGACCCGGCCCGCGGCCCGCTCGATGTCGGTCGGGTAGATGTTGCGGCCGGCCATGATGATGACGTCCTTGACGCGGCCGCAGACCACGACGTGGCCGTCGTCGGTCAGGTAGCCGAGGTCACCGGTGTCGTACCAGCCGTGCTCGTCCTGCGCGGGGATGAACCCGCCCATCGTCATGTAGCCCGGCGTGACGCACTCGCCGCGCAGTTCGATGACACCGACGCCGCGGGGCGGCATGACGTTGCCGTGGTCGTCGATGACGCGGGCCTCGAGATCGGTGAGCAGCGGACCGAGGTCGGCCAGCCGCTTGGTGTTGCCCTTGGTGGCGGGCACGGCGCGGCGAAGCGCCGCCAGCAGGTCGGCGTCGACTTCGTCGACCACCAGGCCGGCATTGCACGGCGAGAACGACACCGCGAGCGTGGTCTCGGCCATGCCGTAGGCCGGCAGGATCGCGCCGGGGTTCAGCCCGAACGGCTTGCCCGCGTCGAGCAGATCCTCGACGTCGGCGGGATCGACGGGCTCGGCGCCTGACAGCGCGAACCGCAGCGTCGACAGATCGAACTCACCGGGCTTGGCCTGGCGGCGCAGCCGCTTGGCGAACAGCGCGTAGGCGAAGTTCGGGGCGGCGGTCATCGTGCCCTTGTACTTGTCGATGAGCTTGGCCCACAGCAGCGTGTCGCGCAGGAAGTCCAGGGGCGTGACCTTGACCAGCTCGGCGCCGAAGTACATCGGGATGGTCAGGAAGCCGACCATGCCCATGTCGTGGAAGCAGGGCAGCCAGCTGACCATGACGTCGGTCTCGACGTCGTACTGGGCGCCGATGAACATCGCCTCGGCGTTGGAGTGGATGTTGCGGTGGGTGATCTGGACGGCCTTCGGCGACCCGGTCGACCCGGAGGTCAGCTGCATCAGCGCCAGATCGTCCTCGCCGACCTCGATCGGATCGATCGGATCCGCGGACAGCAGGTCCTCGGCGGTCAGGACCGTGATGCCCTTCTCCTCCAGGACGGGGATGGCCACCAGGAACGGCTCGGAGACGATGACGGCCTTGGCCTCGATCATGCCGATGACGTTCATCGTGTCCTCGGCCCACATCACGAGGTCGGTGCGGGGTGTGGGCTGGTGCAGCATGGTCAGCGAGGCGCCGCGCATCCAGAGGCCCTGGGCGATGGGCGCGATCTCGACGGGCAGCCCGGCGAGCACTCCGACCGCGTCACCGCGACCGACGCCCGCGGCGGCGAGTCCGCCCGCGATGCACCGTGCCCTCTCGTGCACCTCGCCCCAGGTGTGCCGGACCGGCTCATGGGGTTCGCCGGTGACCATGCCCCGGGTGCTGGTGCGGGCACTGCGGTACATCTTCTCGGTGAACTTGCTCACGACGACCTCCTCGCCGACATCTGCCCCTGTGCACATGCGCCTTTGCCATGTTCCGCCTGTTGAGCGGCCTTTCCATGGAGGCGCGCACACATTTGAGCAGCGGTTGTGTCTCGAATCGGTGATGCCGCCGCGGCGCGGCCGGATCTGTTCGGACGCCCACCGTCGACGACGACGGAGGAATTCGCGTCCACTGCTCGACCGCTAGCTCTCACCGTCGCTCATCTTAGGCAACTCTTAAGTAACTGCCAAACGCGCGGCCGTTTTGAGGCGTGGGTCACACCGCCGGCTCAGACCGACAGCTCAGACTGACAGCTCAGACCGACGCGGACGGGCTCGGCACCACCCGTGCGCCCTGCACCGGCCCGCTGGCCACCCGAACGGTGCGGCACACCCCGGCTCCCGCCAGTTCGGTGCCGACGTCGACCGCCGAGCCCGCCGAGGCGCACAGGAACGCACATGTCGGGCCCGATCCGGACACCACACCGGCCAGCGCACCCGCCTCGACCCCGGCCCGCAGCGTGCGACGCAGCGACGGGTCCAGGGTCAGCGCGGCGGGCTGCAGATCGTTGCCGAGCAACGGCGCGAGCTCGGCCGGATCACCGGAGGCCAGCGCGCCCAGCACCGGCTCGGCGGACTCCAGCCGGGGCGGCAGTGTGCGCTCCTGCGCCTCGCGCAGCCGGTCGATCTCCGAGAAGACCGTCGCCGTCGACAGACCGCCGTCGGAGAAAGCCAGCACCCAGTGAAAGGTGTTGCGGGTCAACACCGTTGCCAGCTCCTCACCCCGCCCGGTACCGAGCGCGGTGCCGCCGTGCAGAGCGAACGGCACGTCGGAACCCAGCTGCGCGGCCAGGGCGTGCAGGTCCCGCCGGGGCACGCCGAGCTCCCACAGTTCGTTCATCGCCACCAGGACGGCGGCGGCATCGGCGCTGCCGCCGGCCATGCCGCCGGCCACCGGGATGGCCTTGTCGATGGCGATCGCGACGTCGGGAGCCCGCCCGACGTGGTCGGCCATCAGTTCGGCGGCCCGCCACGCGAGGTTGCGCTCATCGGTGGGCAGCGAGTCCGCCCCTTCCCCGGCCACCTCGAGGGTGAGGACGTCGGAGGTGCTGACCGTCACCTCGTCGAGCAGCGACACGGCGTGGAACACCGTGGCCAGTTCGTGGTAGCCGTCCGGACGACGGTCACCCACCTCGAGGTACAGATTCACCTTGCCCGGCACGCGGACCGTCACCGAACCGGTGGGGACCCACTCCGAAGCCGTATTTCCGTCGCGCGCGGACACGGCACCGACCCTAGCGCCGCGACGCGACGCTGGTGAACCTGCCCGCGGCTGTGCCGTCAGCTACGCGACACGCCGCGACGGACGCATGACATCGCACAGTGGCGGTCTGATCCGACGGGCGGGGACCTACGACGACGTGATGTGCGCGTCGAGGCCGTCGGCGGTGGGCTCGGCGATCACCGGGGCCGCCTTGGGGACGACGTGCCAATCGGCGTTGCGCTGCAGCAGCCGGACGAAGTCCGCGATGCCGAGCGTCTCGCCCCGGCGGGACGGGTCGATGCTGGCGGCGAGCAGCCGGCTGGCCGACTCGTTGCCCGAGCCCGCCCACTCGGCGAACGCGTTGCGGGCCGTCTTGCGGCGCTGCGCGAACGCGACGTCGATGAGCTCGAAGACCTGCTGCCGGAATTCCGGGTCGGTCGGCCAGGGCGACGTCTCGTAGCGGTCGATGCGCACCAGACCGGAGTAGACGCGCGGGATCGGCCAGAACACCGTCGGCGACACCATGCCGTAGCGGCGCACATTGCCGAAGAACCGCACCTTGACGCTGGGCACGCCGTAGTCCTTGCCGCCCGGCTCGGCGGCGAGCCGCTCGGCGACCTCGGCCTGGACCATCACCATGACGGTGCGGATCGAGGGGAACTCGGCCAACAGGTGCAGCAGTGCGGGGACAGCAACGTTGTAGGGCAGATTGGCGACCAGCGCGGTGGGCTCGTCGGTGAGGTCCTCGCGCTGGAAGGTGAGGATGTCCCGGTTGAGCACGCTCAGCCGATTGATCTCGCTGTGCGAGTGGTCGGCGACCGTGGTGGGCAGCTGCTCGGCCAGCACCGGGTCGATCTCGACGGCCGTCACCCGGGAACCGCGGTCGAGCAGCGCCAACGTCAGCGACCCGAGGCCGGGGCCGACTTCGAGCACATGGTCGTTCCGGTTCACCCCCGACGCGGAGACGATGCGACGCACGGTGTTGGCGTCGTGGACGAAGTTCTGGCCGAATGACTTGCGTGGCCGGAAGTCGATGGACTTTGCCAGGTGACGAATCTCAGTTCGCCCGAGCAGTCGAATTGTCACGACGCACCGATCCTCCCGCTACAGACCGGCCACGCTCCCCACCCTTGGCGTGCCCTGGTCACTTCAGCAATTGCGATCTGCTCTTCTCTCGTTGCCAGATCTGCTCGCTGAGCATACCTCAGACCACCGTTGCGCTCCCAGGTGTTTTGATCAAATTGGACGCCACCGAAAAATCCGTTACCGGTGTTGATGCCCCAATTACCTCCGGCTTCGCAGCGCGCCAGGGCGTCCCACTGAGCCGGGTTGGACACCGGGGGCACCTCGGTGCCGGGCTTCGCGCCGATGCGCAGGACTCCGTCCCTGGCGGGAACGACCACGACATTGGCTACTGGCAGCCTGCCGGTCTCGATACCGTTGACCTTGGCGATCGCGAACGTGACGTCCTGGGTGCCCGGCATCCCGGGGTCCTCGACGATCTGTCGGCTCATGTTCAGCGTGACGTCGGAGATCTGCTGGTTGTTCGGGGCGAGCGGGAGACGCTCGGTGACCTTGTCGATCCGCACCCGGGTGACCGTGATCCGCATGCCGTCGACGATGGGAGCCGAGGGTGCTGGATTCACGGTGTCACTTTGCTGAAGCGGAACGCCGGCGGCGTCGAGCAGCGCGGCGACGTTGGGTGCGGCCAGGCGGACGGTGCGCGTTGCGCCGGCGTCGTCGAGCTGAACGGTCCTGGGGCTCACCACCGGAAGCGCCATTCCGCCCAGCGGGACGCGGCTGCCGCGGCTTGCCGCGAGTGGCGCCTTGTCGGTCATTCTGAGCTGAGCGAGCGCCTCCTGGACCGTCGAGGCGGTTGTCCATATCTGCTCGGTCCCGCCACCGTCGGTGGAGATCTCGAGCGGACGGCTGCGTCGCAGAACGATCGTGTCGGACTGATGCACGGGGGTGTCGGCGGCCGGGAAGAGGTCGTCGCGGTCGGTGACGTCGAAGCCGTTCTCCGTGACGACGTCGATCACGCGGCCCTTCATCGTCGGCACGATCATCGACGCGCCGTCCACGGTCAGTGTCACCGTCTTGTGGGACAAGACCGCCGTTCCCCCCGCGAAGATCAGCGCCAGCAAAGTCGCCGCAACGAGGGCCCGCAGGATCGGCGAGCGCGTCTGATGAAGTCTGGTGATGGCATTCACGATGTCGTCGACCCCAACTTCTCGACGCGCGCAGATTCTGTACGCGCGTGCATTATCACGAGACGGTAACGAAAAGGCCTACGGGCGGCAACTCTGCAGGCCGTACGCTCGCTCCGCCGTCGCCGAACTCTGCTCGGCGATCTCCTCCGGTGCCCGGCCCACCACGTCGGCCAGCGCACGAACAGTGTAAGGGAGGCAGTAGGGCTCATTCGGCGCGCCGCGGAAGGGGTGCGGGGTCAGAAACGGGGCGTCCGTCTCGACGAGAAGCTGGTCAGCCGGGATCAGCGGGGCGGCTTCGCGCAGCTCACGGGCGTTCTTGAAGCTCACCGTGCCGGACAGGCTGAGCAGCCAGCCCGCGTCCACGCAGGCACGCGCCATCGCCGGCCCGGAGGAAAAACAGTGGAAGATCACAGTCTCCGGGGCCCCTTCGGCGCGCAGAACGTCGAGGACCTCGGTGTCGGCGTCACGGTTGTGGATCATCAGCGGCTTCCCGCTGCGCTTGGCGAGATCGATGTGCCACGCGAACGCTTCGCGCTGCGCAGCCGGCTCGGCGCACCCCTCCAGCCGTCCTGGCCAGTACAGGTCCAGGCCGGTCTCCCCGATCGCGACCACCCGCGGGTGAGCGGCGAGCTGCTCGAGCACCGCGCGGGCCTGCTCGGTGAGCGCGTCGGCCCGCGTGGGATGCAGCGCGACCGCGGCGTAGACGCGCGGATCCGCGTCGGCCGCGCCGACAGCCCACCGGGCGGAGTCCAGATCGTCGGCGATCGTGACGACGGCGCGCACCCCCGCCGCGCCGGCACGGTCCAGCACCGCCGCCACGTCGTCGGCGGTGCGCGCCCCGCAGGCGTCCAGGTGGGTGTGAGCGTCGATCAGCGGCGTCAGCGGTTCCGGGAGGGGCGGCGGCTCGCGCCGCTGTCGGGAGGAGGAGCTCACCGTCCACACCTTAGGGTGAAGGCCAAATGAGCGAGCCCTACTACATCACCACGGCGATCGCCTACCCCAACGGCGACCCGCACGTCGGCCACGCATACGAATACATCGCCACCGACGCGATCGCGCGGTTCAAGCGCCTCGACGGCTTCGACGTCCGCTATCTGACCGGCACCGACGTGCACGGCCTGAAGATGGCCGAGACCGCCGCCCGCGAAGGCGTGCCCACCATCGAGCTGGCGCGGCGCAACTCCGACGTCTTCGAGCGGCTGCAGCGCAAGCTGAACGTGTCGTTCGACCGCTTCATCCGGACCAGCGACGCCGACCACTTCCGCGCGTCGGAGGAGATCTGGCGGCGGATGGTCGACGCGGGCGATGTCTATCTGGACAACTACTCCGGCTGGTACTCGGTGCGCGACGAGCGGTTCTTCGCCGAGAACGAGACCGCGGTCGGCGACGACGGGGTCCGGGTCGCCGTCGAGACCGGCACCCCGGTGACGTGGACGGAGGAGCAGACGTACTTCTTCCGGCTGTCCGCCTACGCCGACCGGCTGCTGGCGCTCTACGCCGAACATCCCGAGTTCATCGAGCCCGAGGTGCGGCGCAACGAGGTGGTCAGCTTCGTCTCCGGCGGGCTGCGCGATCTGTCGATCTCCCGGACGACGTTCGACTGGGGCGTCCCGGTGCCCGACCACCCCGATCACGTCATGTACGTCTGGGTCGACGCGCTGACCAACTATCTGACCGGTGTCGGCTTCCCCGACACCGACTCCGACCTGTACCGCCGGTACTGGCCCGCCGATCTGCACATGATCGGCAAGGACATCATCCGGTTCCACACGGTGTACTGGCCGGCCTTCCTGATGTCGGCGGGCATCGCGCTGCCCAAGAAGGTCTTCGCGCACGGCTTCCTGTTCAATCGCGGCGAGAAGATGAGCAAGTCGGTCGGCAACGTCGTCGACCCCGACGACCTCGTCGACACGTTCGGCGTCGACCAGGTGCGCTACTTCCTGCTGCGCGAGGTTCCGTTCGGCCAGGACGGCAGCTACAGCGAGGACGGCATCGTCGCCCGGATCAACGCCGACCTCGCCAACGAGTTCGGCAACCTGGCGCAACGCTCGCTGTCGATGGTGGCCAAGAACCTCGACGGGGTGGTGCCCGAGCCCGGCGACTTCACGCCCGAAGACCTCGAGATGCTCGCGGCCGCCGACGGGCTGCTCGAGCGGGTGCGGGAGCACTATGCGGCGACGGCGATGCACCTGGCGCTCGAGGCGATCTGGTCGGTGCTCGGCGCGGCCAACCGCTACTTCTCGGCCCAGGAGCCGTGGGTGCTGCGCAAGACCGACCCGCAGCGGTTCGCGACCGTGCTCTACACGACGCTCGAGGTGGTCCGCATCGCGGCGCTGCTGAGCCAGCCGGTGATGCCGGAGTCGACGACGCGGCTGCTCGACCTGCTCGGCCAGCCCGCCGACCAGCGGGCGTTCACCGCGGTTCCAGTGCGGCTCTCCCCCGGCGTGGCGCTGCCCGCGCCGACCGGGGTCTTCCCGCGCTACCAGACCGACCAGCCTGTGTGATACGCATCACGTCGTGTCACACGGGGTTGGTCGGCGGTGTCTTGAGGTCACACGCCTTCGGACAGAGGAGACCCCATGACCGCACGACAGTTCCGCGTTCTCGTGATCGGCGGCGGCTACGCCGGCGTGATGGCCGCCAACCGGCTGACGTCACGTGACGATCTGACCGTGACCCTGGTGAACCCGCGCCCTCACTTCGTGGAGCGGATCCGACTGCACCAATTGGTCGCCGGAAGCGACGACGCCGCGGTCGACTACCGCGACGTGCTGAACGACCGCGTGCACCTGCTGGTGGACAGCGTGGAGCGGATCGACGCCGCCGCGCGCCGGATCGTGACGTCCTCGGGCGCCACCCTGGACTACGACTACCTCGTCTACGCGGCTGGCAGCACCGGCGCGGTGCCGGCATCCGTGCCGGGCGCCGCGGAGTTCGGCTACTCGCTGAGCGAGTGGGAGCCGGCGACGCGCCTGACGGCACGGCTGAACGATCTCGCACTTCCCGCGCCCGTCGTGGTCGTCGGCGGCGGCCTCACCGGCATCGAGACCGCGGCCGAACTCGCCGAGGCCGGCCGCACCGTCACCCTGGTCAGCACCGTCGTCGGACCGTCGCTGAGCAGGCCCGGCCGTCGCTCGGTGACCTCCCGTCTGCGCAGGCTCGGAGTGTCGCTCCTCGACGGCGAGGGGGCCACCGTCACCGCGGTCGGTCCCGACCACGTCGCCCTCGCAGACGGACGGCTCATCGCAAGCGCGGTGACGGTGTGGGCCGCCGGCTTCGGGGTGCCCGGCCTGGCCGCGGCCAGCGGCCTGACCACCGACGGGACGGGCCGCGTCGTCACCGACGAGACGTACACCAGCGTCGACGACGACCGCATCGTCGCCGCCGGCGACTCCGCCGCTCCGTCGCGGCGGCCCTACCGGATGAGCTGCCAGGCCAGCCTGCCGATGGGCGTACTGGCGGCCGATACGGTGCTGGCCCGCATCGCCGGCGAGGCTCCCGTCACGATCTCGGTGCCGATGACCGCCCAGTGCATCAGCCTCGGCCGTCGCGCGGGCACCCTGCAGGTCCAGCGCGCCGACGACACCCCGATCGCGCTCTACGTCGGCGGTCGGGCCGGTGCGCTGATCAAGGAACAGGTGTGCCGCTGGACGGTGAAGTGGATGGCCGGCGAGGCCGCCGAGCCCGGTTCCTACCGGTCGCGCAAGGGCCCGGTCCGTGGCGCCGTCCCCGCGGACGAGGCGATCGGCGTCCGATGACCGACGTGCACGCCGAGCGGTTCACCGCACTGCGGCCGCTGCTGTTCACCATCGCCTACGAAATCCTCGGCAGCGCAACGGAATCCGATGACGTGCTGCAGGAGAGCTATCTGCGGTGGGACCGGGTCGACCTGTCGACCGTCACCGACACGAAGGCCTACCTCGCTCAGCTCGTCACCCGGCAGGCCCTCAACGCACTGCGCGCGCAGTCCCGGCGCAAGGAGACCTATGTCGGGCCGTGGCTGCCCGAACCGCTACTCACCGACGCCGACCCGTCGGCCGACGTGGTGCTCGCCGAATCGGTGTCGATGGCGATGCTGGTGGTCCTGGAAACGCTGAGTCCCGACGAGCGCGCGGTGTTCGTGCTGCGCGAGGTGTTCGGGTTCGACCACGACGAGATCGCCGAGACCATCGGCAAGTCGACCATGGCGGTCCGGCAGATGGCTCACCGCGCGCGCGAGCACGTGCAGTCCCGGCGTAAGCGGTTCGAGCCGGTCGACCCGCAGTTCTCCACCGAGCTCACCACACGCTTCTTCACCGCCGCCGCGACCGGCGACCTCGACGGCCTGATGGCGATGCTCGCCCCGGACGTGGTGTGGACCGCCGACAGCGACGGCAAGGCCAGTGCGGCCCGCCGGCCGGTGTCCGGCGCCGAACGAGTGGCACGGCTGGTGATGGGACTGGTGCGGCTCGGAGGGACCGGCGGACGGGTCGAGCCGGCGATCTACAACAGCACGCCCGCACTGGTCCTCTACAGCGACGATCACCTCGAGGGCGTGGTGCTGATCGAGGTGGCCGACGGCAGGATCGCCAACTTCTACGCGATGCGCAATCCGGAGAAACTCGCCACGGTGACCGTGCCGCGCCGCATCGGCCGATAATGACCCGGTGCGCATCGATCGGCTGGGCGAGCTGGGCAGCGCGCCGACGGTCCTCGGTGCGCTGGCGGCCGGCGCCTCGCAGCGCGGGCTGCCGCCGCCGGCCGCACTGATCGGCGAGTGGTTCGGCTCCCGAGCGGTGATCGCGCCGTCGGTGACGCTGACGGAGGTCGCCCCGTCGGCGGTGTTCGACGTCTCCCCCGGAGCGCGCGGGGACGGCGCGGTCGGCGGCGGCTGGTTCGGCTACCTGTCCTATCCCGACCCGGGCGCCGACGGCCGGAAGCCGCGGCTGCCCGAAGCGGCCGGCGGCTGGTCGGACAGCGTGCTGCGCTGCGCCGCCGACGGCATCTGGTGGCACGAAAGCCTTTCTGGTGCACCGCTTTCCGACTGGGTCACCGAGGCGCTGCGGGAGCCGCCGAGCCCGCGGACCGCGCTGATCGCGTGGGGCGCGGCCGATCGGTCGGCGCACCAGCGCGGCGTGCGCGACTGCCTCGACGCCATCACCGCAGGCGAGGTCTATCAGGCGTGTGTCTGCACCCAGTTCACCGGCGCACTCGACGGCGCACCGGCCGACTTCTTCGCCGACGCCGTGACGCGCACCGCCCCGGCGCGCGCCGCGTTCCTCGCGGGCGCCTGGGGTGCCGTCGCTTCGCTGTCCCCCGAGCTGTTCCTGCGCCGACGCGGCGAGGACGTCACGTCGAGCCCCATCAAGGGCACGCTGCCGCGGCACGCGGACCCGGCGGCGCTGCGCGCGTCGGTCAAGGACGTCGCGGAGAACATCATGATCGTCGACCTGGTGCGCAACGATCTGGGCCGCGTCGCGCACACCGGCTCGGTGACGGTTCCCGAACTGCTCGCGGTCCGCCCGGCGCCCGGGGTCTGGCACCTGGTGTCGACGGTGGCTGCCCGCGTGCCGGTCGACGTCCCCACCCGGGCGCTGCTGGAGGCGACGTTCCCGCCGGCGTCGGTAACCGGCACCCCGAAACAGCGCGCCCGCGACCTGCTCCGGCAGTGGGAGCCGCGTCGCCGCGGAGTGTATTGCGGGACAATCGGATTGGCGTCACCCGAAGCGGGCTGTGAGCTCAACGTCGCGATCCGCACCGTCGAGTTCACCCCGTCGGGCGCCGCGGTCCTCGGAGTCGGCGGCGGCATCACCGCCGACTCCGACCCGGCGCGCGAATGGGAGGAGTGCCTGCACAAGGCGGCTCCGATCCTCGTGTCGTCAGCCGCGGGAGCGCAGCACCGCGTCGTAGAGCTCCCGGCGTGACGGCGCCCCGGGATGCGCGGCGACCACCTGCGCGCACGCGTCCTTGACCCGCAGCCCGTCCTCGACCAGACGGTTCACCTCGGCGACCAGGCTGTCGGGGTCGGCGCTCGGTGTCGCCCCCGCGAGCACCACGGTGATCTCCCCCAGCACCGGGCCGGTGGCCCACTCCGCCAGCTCCCCGAGCGTCCCGCGCACGATCTCCTCGTGCGTCTTGGTGAGCTCGCGGCACACCACCGCACGGCGGTCGGCGCCCAGCACCGTCACCGCGTCGCGCAGACAGTCGGCCAGCCGGCGCGGCGATTCGAAGAACACACATGTACGAGGCTCGAGGGCCAGCGTCTGTAACCACGTGGTGCGCGCCGACTGCTTGCGCGGCGCGAAGCCCTCGAAGCAGAACCTCTCCGACGGCAGGCCCGCGACCGCGAGCGCCGTCGTCACCGCGGACGGGCCCGGCAGGCACTGCACCGGCAGGCCGGCCTCGACACACGCCGCGACCATCCGGTAGCCGGGGTCGCTGATCAGCGGCATGCCGGCGTCGCTGACCAGCAGCACCGTCGCACCGCCACGGATGTCGTCGAGCAGCGCAGGCACCCGCGTCGCCTCGTTCTGATCGAAAAGGCTGACGATCTTGCCGACCGGGCGCACCTCGAGCGCGTGAGCGAGCGTGCGGACCCGCCGGGTGTCCTCGGCGGCGATCACATCGGCGGTGGCCAGCGCCCGGATCAGCCGGGTCGACGCGTCCGACGGCTGGCCGAGCGGCGTGGCGCCGATGAGCAGTCGTCCAGCGGCCATGTCCCACAGCCTACGATCGCAGGCGTGACCGCCCCGCCCGACGAGCTCGTCGTCGAACAGCGCGCGGTCCCCGTCATCTCCCCGGGACCTCTCGTTCCGGTCGCCGACTTCGGTCCGCTCGACCGGGCGCGCGGCTGGGTGATGACCGCCGTCATCACCGCGCTGGCCGCGGTGACCCGCTTCCTGAACCTCGGATCGCCCACCGATGCGGGCACGCCGATCTTCGACGAGAAGCACTACGCCCCGCAGGCCTGGCAGATGCTGCACAACCACGGCGTCGAGGACAACCCGGGTTACGGCCTGGTGGTGCACCCGCCGGTCGGCAAGCAGATGATCGCCCTGGGCGAGGCTCTGTTCGGCTACGACGGCGTCGGCTGGCGGTTCACCGGCGCGCTGTGCGGAGTGATCCTGGTGCTGCTCGTCGTCCGGATCACCCGCCGCATCAGCCGGTCCACGATCGTCGGCGGCATCGCAGGGCTGCTGCTGATCGCCGACGGCGTCAGTTTCGTGATCGCGCGCACCGCGCTGCTGGACATCTTCCTGGTGTTCTTCGTGGTCTCGGCGTTCGGCTGCCTGATCGTCGACCGCGACCAGGTGCGCGAGCGGATGCACGTCGCGCTGCTCGACGGCCGGATCGCCGAGACGCCCTGGGGGCCGCGCCTCGGCGTGCGCTGGTGGCGCTTCGGGGCCGGGGTGCTGCTCGGACTGGCCTGCGCCACCAAGTGGTCGGGCCTGTACTTCGTGGTGTTCTTCGGCGTCATGAGCGTCGCGTTCGACATCGCGGCGCGTCGGCAGTACCGGGTGCCGCGACCGTGGCTGGGCGCGCTGCGTCGCGACGTCGGACCGTCGCTGTATGCGATGGTGCTGATCCCGTTCGGGGTGTACCTGGGCTCGTATGCGATGTGGTTCGCGTCGGAGACCGGGGTGAACCGCTACGAGGTCGGCCGCTCGATCGGCCCCGACAGCGCGCTGCCGATCCCCGATGCGCTGCGCTCGCTGTGGCACTACACCCACGCCGCCTACCGGTTCCACTCCGGGCTGACCAACGCCGACGGCAACCACCACCCGTGGGAGTCCAAGCCGTGGACGTGGCCGATGTCGCTGCGGCCGGTGCTGTACGCGATCGACAACCAGAACGTGCCCGGCTGCGGCGCCCAGTCCTGTGTCAAGGCGGTCATGCTGGTCGGCACCCCGGCGATGTGGTTCATCGCCGTCCCGGTGCTCGGCTGGGCGCTGTGGAAGGCGTTCGTCAAGCGGGACTGGCGCTACGCGGTGCTGCTGGTCGGCTACAGCGCCGGCTTCCTGCCGTGGTTCGCCGACATCGACCGGCAGATGTACTTCTTCTATGCGGCAACCATGGCGCCGTTCCTGGTGATGATCATCGCGATGATCCTCGGCGACATCCTGCACGCCCCGAGACAGAACGCCGAACGCCGAACGCTCGGTCTGCTCGTGGTGAGCTGTTATGTGGCGCTGGTGATCACGAACTTCGCGTGGATGTACCCGATCCTGACGGGGCTCCCGATCTCGCAGGGCACGTGGAACATGCAGATCTGGCTGCCCTCCTGGCGCTAGCCCCGTTCTCCGCGAACGTGCACCGGCGGTAGCGCACAGCGGGCGTGCGCTACACCGACTGCACGTTCGCGACTACAGCGGGTCGCGGGCCGCGGGACACGACATGCAGCGTGGGCCGCCGCGGCCGGTGCCCAACTCCGAGGCCGAGATGGCAAGCACCTCGATACCCGAATCCTCGAGTCGCGCATTGGTTTCGGTGTTCCGCTCATAGGCGACCACCACCCCCGGAGCGACGGCCAGCGTGTTGTTGCCGTCGTCCCACTGTTCACGCTCGGCGGTCACCGGATCGAGGCCGGTGTCGATGACCCGCAGCTTGCCGATGCCCATCGCGTCGGCCGCGGCGTCGACGAACGGGGCGGCCCGGTCGATCCGGACCCCGCCCGCCGACCGGCGGATCGGGAACGCGGTCAACGAGTCGACGATGTTGGGGTACATCACCACCGCGTCGGTGTCGACCATCGTGCACACGGTGTCCAGATGCATCTGGGCGCGCTCCTGCGCGATCGGCACGGCGAGCACGGTGTGCGCGAGACCGTCGTCGAACAGGCTGCGCGCCAGGGCTTCCGCACCTGCCGGCGTCGTCCGCTCCCCCACCCCGACCGCGACCACGCCCGGCGCGAGCAGCAGCACGTCCCCACCCTCCACCGGAGCCGACCGCGATTCGTAGGCGCGCCGCACGCCGAGGAAGCGCGGGTGGTGGGCGTAGATCAGGTCGGTCAGCGACGTCTCGCGCACGCGCGCATGCATCGCCAGCGACGTGATGGCCACCCGCGGCCCGATCCAGAACGACGAGTCCCGGGTGAACAGCAGGTTGGGCAGCGGGTCGATGACGAAGTCACCGCCGTGGTGCATCCGCCGCACCAGCGACAGCTCGTTCTCGCCGAACGGCAACTCGTCGAACGTCATCCCGGCCATCAGCACGTGCGCGAGCGCGCCGGCGTCGAGCGTGCGCAGATAGGTCGAGAGTTCCTGCGCCAGCGGCACACCGAGCCGGCGTGCGTCCACGGCGGCCGAGATCCCGTGCATGCGCGCGGCTCCACTGTGGGCGAGCGCCTCGGTCAGCAGCTCACCGAGCAGCAGCACCTCGACACCACGGGACCGCAGCAGCGCGGCGAACGCGTCGTGTTCCTCCTGCGCCCTGCTCACCCACGGCAGTCCGTCGAACAGCAGCGTGTCGTTGTTGCGTGGCGTCAACCTCTTCAGCTCGGCCCCGGGACGGTGCAGGATCACCGTCCGTAACGTGCCGACCTCCGAGTTGCACCCCAGCACCGCATCCGTCACATCTAGCACCGTAGCCGCTCCACCGACCTCAACTAGGGTTCACGTATGGACAGGGTGAACGAGCTCACCCCGGGTGAGATGGCGCTGCGCAGCGGCGTGGCGGTGTCGGCGCTGCACTTCTACGAGCGTGAGGGACTCATCACGAGCAGACGCACCAGCGGGAACCAGCGCCGCTACGCCCGCGAGACGCTGCGCCGGGTCGCCTTCATCCGGATGTCGCAGCGCCTGGGCATCCCGCTGTCGCGGATTCGCGAGGCGCTGGCCACGCTGCCCGACGACCGGGTCCCGACGAGCAAGGACTGGGCACGGCTGTCGGCGGGATGGCGCGAGGACCTCGACGAGCGCATCGTGCATCTGGAGCGGCTACGCGACAACTTGACCGGCTGCATCGGCTGCGGGTGCCTCAGCCTGAAGACCTGCGCCCTGGCCAATCCCGACGACGTGCTCGCCGAGCACGGCCCCGGGGCCGCCCGCCTCTGACATCATCGAACGTCTGTGCGATAGACTGCCGCCATGGAGCAGGCGGTGCAGAGCTCTCTGTTCGACCAGGCGGACCGGCGCGAGCTGGGTGGCGGCGCATGGCTGGAAGTGCGGTCCGGCTGGCTGTCGCAGGACGGCGTCGCCGACGACGGTCTGTTCGCCGAACTGCGCGACACCATCCCGTGGCGGGCCGAGCGCCGGCAGATGTACGACCGGGTGCTCGACGTCCCCCGGCTGGTCAGCTTCCACCACCTGGTCGACGAGGCGCCCCCGCACCCGCGACTCAAGCAGCTGCGCCGCCGCCTCAACGACACCTACGCGGGCGAGCTCGGTGAGCCGTTCGTCACCGCGGGTCTGTGCCTGTACCGCGACGGCTCCGACAGTGTCGCCTGGCACGGCGACAACGTCGGCCGCAGCCGCACCGAGGACACCATGGTGGCCATCGTCGGTCTGGGCGCCACAAGGGTTTTCGCGTTGCGGCCGCGCGGCGGCGGGCCGTCGCTGCGGCTGCGGCACGGCCACGGCGACCTGCTGGTGATGGGCGGTTCGTGCCAGCGCACGTGGGAACACGCGATCCCCAAGACCGCTCGCGCCGTCGGACCGCGCATCAGTATCCAGTTCCGGCCTTTCGACGTCCGCTAGTTCTTGACGAGCTCCACGGCGCGGGTGAGAAGGTCGCGGGCGCGGCCGGTGTCGATGTGGGCGACCGGGGTGTCGGCGCGCACGAGCGGGTTCGCCGTGACGATCACGATGAACGTCCCGAAGTCGGCGACATAGTTGTAGATCTCGCCGGTGCGCGGCCCCTCGGCGGTGACGGTCTGCAGGACCCGGTGGGTGCCGACGGTGTGCACGCCCTCGATCTGCGGGGCGTCCACGACCTCGACCAGTCCGCGGACCCCTGCCCCGGTGAAGGCCACTTTCTTGCACTGCTCGCCGGGCGTGGGCACCGGCACCCGCTCCGACGTCTCGACCGCGATCGCGACGTAACGCACCCCGTCGCCCTCGGCGGTCAACGCCGCCATGTTGCCCTTGACGCCGGCCGGGAGGTTCTGCTGCTGCGCGGTCTCACCACATTCGGCGGGATCGAAAGTCACACCGGGAGGCAGTTTTTGGGGCCCGAGCAGCCGCGGATCGACGGCGGCCGGACCCGCGCTCTTCACCGCGTAGGGCGGGGAGAATTCCGACGACAGCTCCTTCACCCGGGTGATGTCGGCGTGGGAGTAGTCGTCGGAGGCCTGGCTGCTGCAGGAGGTCAGCAGCCCCACGGAGACCAGCAGCATCGGCCACTTCGCGTTCGACATCGCCGCCAATGTACCCGCCGCTCACCCGCGCAGCGCGGACACCGTTTCGGTGAGCAGGTCCGACGCGAATTGCGGTCCGAGCGCCGGGTGCGGCGACCCCGGGTCGGTGACGAGCGCCACGACGCAGACGTAGTCGCCGAGATGAGCGACGAAGGTGTCGGCGTGCGAACGGGTTTCGGTTCCGCCTTCGACCACGGTGTTGGCGTCGGTGCGCATCCCCACCGTCTGCGCCGCCTCGACCGACGGGGCGGGCACCTCGCGCACGGTGGCGGTCGTCGGACCCGAGGACACCGTCCACCGGGCACAGTCCGCGGGGATCACCCCCGGCCCGCCCGGCGCCGCCGCCACCACGGCGTAGACGATTCCGCCGGCCCCCGACGCCGACCAGCCCTTCGTGGTCGCGAGGTCGACGGCCGGGGAGGCCAGCGCCGCGCACTGAGGTGGGTCGACGTCAGCGGGCGGGCGCAGCCCCCACAGCGCGACGGGCGCGGGCAGCCCGGTGTAGGGGCTCACCTCGTAGCCGTCCGGCAGCGCGGAGCGGCTGCGGTCGACCCTGGCGGGATTGACCACCGCGGCTGTCGGCGTGGCCGGCGCACTCGGGGGTGGCGGCGGTCCCGGTGCGCCGCACGCCGCGCACCACAGGGCGGCCACACCGAGGACGAGGAGCCTCACGCGCTGTTGATACCACGGTGGAAGGCCGGCCCGACCGATCGACACTCACGCGGCGTCGGCCGTGTCCGCCGTCGGTGCCGGCTCGCTGTGGTCGACGTCGTCCGCCGCCTGCGGCCCGGCGGTGGGCGCGGTGTGGTCGGGATAGGGGTCAGGTTCCGGCGATGCCGACTCCTCGTCCTCGGACACCTCGCGACGCAGCGTCCGATCGGCCTCACCGTGCCGGGTGAGTCGTTGAGGGACAACGTGTTTCCGCGGTCCGGCGTCGGCGGCCGTGGGGTCCGCCTCGGACGTGCCTTCGGTTTCGGACGGCAGGTCGGGTTTGCCGACGCCGAACGGTCCTGGCGCCGTGGTCCCGAGGATGCGGCGGCCGCCGAAGCCCTCGACCAGGTTGTCCACGGCCACCGGGATCGACCGCAGCAGGTCGCGGGCGAGGCGAGCCGCGTCGTGCACCGGCCACCAGCGCGCCCGGGTGGGAGTGCCCGGGCTGATGTCGCGGTCGTAGGCGTTCTCGATCAGCACGCGCAACGGCGCATCGATGGCGCGCAGGATCGGCGCCGGCACGAACGGTGCGAGCGGCTCGAGCAGCGGGACGATGTCGGCGGTGATGATCCGGTAGGTCGTGTCGCCGTCGCGGCCCTGATACCGCGTCTCGCCGAACGGCACATCGACCGTCTCACCGTGCTGCAGGCCGTAGCCCATCAGCGCGTTCACCGTCGCGAGCAGGTTCAGCGGGCGCACCGGGAAATCGCCGCCCAGGGCGTCGTACTGCCGGACGATGTCCACCGTCGGGTACGCGAAGAGGCCGTCGCCCAGGTCGGCGCTGTCGGTCGGTGACGCACCGTCGAACGACACCCCCAGAATTGGGATGGTGGGCCACCCGGCGAAGCGCATCAGGATACCGCCGTTGGGTCGCATCGGGTTGGCGACCAGCAGGAACGACAGGGCCGGATCGCCGGGCCGGTACGCCGCGATGAGATCCCGCTTGGCCAGCGAGGCGATCACGGCGCTCTGCGAGTAGCCGAACACCCGGACCGCATCGTCGGCGCGTGGGGCTACCGATCCGACGTCGGGGTTGAACACGCAGTCCGGCGCGGCCGCGATGCACCGGCGCAGGTTGGCCTGCCCGGCGGCGACCGACCTGTCGAACGTCAGCCGGCCGAGCGGGAAGAAGTCTTCGGGCCCGTACACGGCGACCGCGTTGGTCACCGCCCCACCGGCCGGGAAGGCCGGGTTCAGGTGCGCGACCGCATTGTCGAGGTAGGCCGTGACGAACGCCGGCGAGTCCCGGGGTCCGGTCAGCGGATGGAAGGTGCCGCCCATCACGAGGGCGGTCGTGGTGGCGGTCAGCGTCACCGCGGCCGTCGTCAACGTCGACGACACCGTGAGCACCACGACACCCGCCACCAGAACGAGTGCCGACAGCGAGCGAACGACGATGTTCATGGCCCGACCCCCAACCCTTGCGCCGGTACTGGGGATCCTGCTCCCTGTCGCGCCGACGCGGGACCTTTTGGGCAAACCGCGGCAAAAGCGGCGCAGGGAGCTATGCTCTGCTGCGTTCCGGCGATCCGGCGAAGAGGAGACGACATGACCATGGCCACACGGGCCGGCAGCATCGCCATCGCTGCCGTCGCGCTCGGAATCGGCTTGTCGGCCTGCGGGTCCGACAAGACGTCCGGGGAAGCGACGACGTCACCGGCCGCCGTCGCGGAGACCAGTGCCGCGACCAGCTCGAGCGCCGCCCCGACCACGTCGGCTCAGGCCGCGAACCCGCTGATCACGATCCCGGAGTACATCAAAGAGAACAACATCGTCGAGAACCCGGTGAAGCGTGGCGATCCGGGGGCTCCCACGATCGATCTGCCCTTCCCGGAGGGCTGGGAGGATCTGGGCGCCAACACCCCTGAATGGGCCTATGGCGGAATCGCTTTCACCGCTGACCCGGCGATGGCCGAGAACCCGCCGACCGTCATGGCGATCGTTTCCAAGCTCACGGGCAATGTCGACCCGGCCAAGATCCTGGAGTACGCACCGAACGAGCTCCGGAAGATGCCCGACTTCGAGGGACCGGAAGCCGGGAAGAGCAGCAAACTCAGCGGATTCGATGCGGTCCAGATCGGCGGAACCTACGTCAAGGACGGCGTGACGCACCTGGTGGCGCAGAAGACGGTGGTGATCCCCGGCCAGGACGGCCTGTACGTGCTGCAGCTGAACGCCGAAGGCACCGAGGATCAGGCGGGCCCGTTGATGGACGCGACTGCCGAGATCGACGACCAGACCACGATCACGCCGTGACCGCTCACGCCCGGGAGATCGCCGACGCCTCGGCGATCTGCTCGTCGCTGGGACGCACTCCGGTATAGCGCTCGAACTGTTCGGCGGCCTGCAGGGCGATCACCTGCGCGCCGGTGATGACGTCCACCCCGGCGGCGCGGGCGGCGGCGATCAACGGCGTCTCCGAGGGGAGGGCCACCACGTCGAACACGGTGCGGGCCTCACGAATCACGCTGTCCCCGAACGCGACATCGTGCTCCTCGACGCCACCGGCCATGCCGATCGGCGTCACGTTGACGACGATGTCGGCCGGGCGGGTGCACGGTCCGCCGGTGTCGGGCGCGTACGCGTAGCCCAGCCGCTGCGCCAGCGCGCGCCCGGCCTGTTCGTTGCGGGCGACGACGGTCCCGGAGACGAAACCGCGGTCGGCGAAGGCCGCTCCGACCGCGCTGGCCATCCCACCGCTGCCCCGGATCAGCACCGACTGCTCCGTCGACAGTCCGTCGATGAGGTGCTGCACCGCAAGGTAATCGGTGTTCGACGCGGTCAACCGGCCGTCGTCGTTGACGATCGTGTTCACCGAGCGCAGGGTCTGCGCGGAGGGTTCGATCTCGTCGACGAGGGTCAGCACGTCCTCCTTGAACGGCATCGACACCGAGCATCCGCGGATGCCGAGCGCGCGCACCCCGCCGATGGCACCGGCGATGTCGGTGGTGGTGAACGCCTTGTAGAGGAAGTCGAGGCCGAGCACCTCGTAGAGGTGGTTGTGGAACCGGGTCCCGATGTTGCTCGGGCGTCCGGCCAACGAGATGCACAGACGGGTGTCCTTGCTCAGCGGGGGCTTGCGGCCGCCGCGGCCGCCGTTGCTCATCCGACGGCCCGGATGACCTGTCGCGCGACGTCGCGGATCTGACGCACCAACTCCGCATCGAACGGCAGCTCAGAGGGTTTCGGCACGTCGATCTCGGTGGTGACGACGCCGAGGTCGTCGCGATACCAGGATGCGCCGAAGTGGTCGAGGATCGCCCGCATCGGATGGTTGTCCGACAGCACGCGGGCGGTGAAGCGTTCGACGCCGTCGTCGTGGGCGGCCACCGAGAGCGCACGCATCAGGAACGTGCCGATGCCGCGGCCCTGGTAGGCATCGCCGACGATGAACGCGATCTCGGCTTCCTCGGGGCGGCCTTCGTCGCGCACGAAGCGGGCGTCCGCCACCACGGGTCCGTCCACGCCGTCGGTCAGCACGAACACGAAGTGATCGAGGTAGTCGACCTCGAACAGATAAGCCATCAGCGCCTTGGTGGGCGACCGGACCGATTGGAACCGGCGGTAGAGGGTCTCGCTGGAGAACTCGACCGGCCCCTCGGTGGTGCGCTCGCTGTCGCCCGGCAAGACGGGCCGCAGGTACAGGACGCTGCCGTCGCGCATGATCACCGGGATCGGCGTGATGAACGCGGCGAGCCGCTGGCGGGCCGTCCGCACCAGCTTGTCCATCATGCCGGGGATCTCGAGCATGGTGGCGAACGCCTCGCGGCCACCGACCCAGCCGGTCAGAGGCGCGGTGGCCACCACGGTGGCAGTGCGCGGGGCGTCCCGCAGCAACGCGATCTCGCCGACGATGAGGCCGGGGGTGAGGTCGACGACGGTGTCGTGGCCGTCGGCACCGGCATGGCTGACCTCGGCGTTGCCCGAGCCGATCAGCAGGAAGCTGACCGCGAGCTCGCCCTGCTGCATGAGGACCTGGCCGGCGGAGGCCGACAGCGGCCGCAGCTGCTCGGCCAGCGGCACGAGAGCCTCCACCTGCACCCCGGCGAACACGTCGAGGGTGGCGAGATCATCGGCACGGACGGCGGTCACACCGGACACGTTTTCGAGGCTACGGGCGCGCGCCGATCCCCGGCAAGGAAATGTGCGTCGCGCTGTGACCACAGCCATATTGCTAGTGCCCTAACTATTAGGGCACTATAGTTCTGTGACCACTGCCGCCGACCTCGACCCGCTGGCGCTCGAGCAACAGGTGTGCTTCGCCCTGGCGGCCACCAACCGCGCGGTGCTGGCGATCTACCGGCCGCTGCTGGAGCCGCTCGGTCTCACCCATCCGCAGTACCTGGTGATGCTGGCGCTCTGGGACCACCGCAAGCAGCCCGGCGACGCACCGCTGTCGGTGAAGCAGATCGCCGGCGCGCTGCAGATGGAATCCGCCACGCTGTCCCCGATGCTCAAACGTCTGGAAGCACTCGGCCTGATCACCCGCACCCGCAGTGCCACCGACGAGCGCGCGACCGACGTCGAGCTCACCGACCGGGGCGTCGCGCTGCGCGAACGGGCCCTCGAGATCCCGCCAGCGGTCGTCGCACGCCTCGGCGTCGACCTCGCCGAGCTGCAGCAGCTGCGCGAGGCACTGACCCGTGTCAACACGGCCGCGCTGGCGGCCGGCGCCCTCCAGTCCTGAACCCCACTCACAAGGAGCCGTCATGTCCGCCGCCAAGCCGAACACCTGGCAGTACCTCACCTACATCTACGGTCGGCGGCTGCCCGCCTCGATGCAGCGCTGGGTGGCCGAGGACCTCGCCGGCGAGGGCGCGGTGCGCCGGCACATGATCCGCTACTCGATCCCGCCGATCTTCGTGCTGGCCCCGTTCTGGCTGATCCCCGTCAACCTCTACATGCACCTGGAGATGACGGCGCCGATCTATGTGTGGGCCGTACTGATGGCGCTGGCTCTGAACAAGCCCTGGCGCCGGCACCGGCTCGCGGTGCACGGCTTGGACCCGAACCTGGTCGACGTGATCAAGCGCAAGAAGCAGGCGCAGATGCACGAGGATTACGCGCGCCGCTTCGGCGCCCGCCCCGAGTCCGCGGAGTGGCAGCAGAACAGCAGCCCGTTCTGAGCCGCGCGCTCAACCCAATCCGGGCGTCGGGACCAGCACCTCGGTGATGTTGCCCTCGACGTCGACCTGGTTGGCCGGGTCATCGATGTTGATGTCCGAGTAGTCGGTGTGCCGCTTGCTCGCCTGCCCGTCGATCGAGCGCTGATCACCCGGGATGTAGTAGCAGAACCCGTCCCACTTGCGGCAGATGTCGACCACGCGGTACGGGGTGTCCGGCGGGATCCCGAAGCCCTGCGGGGCCCGCCACCGGTTCTTGCCCTCCGGATCGGCGTACACGAACCCCGTGCCGCGACGCTCCGGGGCGCCGGTGGTGACGAACCGCAGCTCGCTCGGCGGCGGCGCCGTCGGATCGAACGAGAACTGGCGCAGCCACCGGTAGATGACGTTGGAGCCCAGCGAGTGCCCGAACACGACCTTCGGTCCCGGCGTGTTCCGGATCCACTGATCGAGCTTCGTCACTCCGTCGTCCAGGCTGGCCTGACCGATGGCCGGCCCGAGAAGACCGACGTTCATGTAGTTGATCGGTTCGCACACGTTCGGGGGTGCGCACAGCGAGCCGTGCAGCTGCTGCATGGTCCGCCCGGGATTGTCGAGCGCGCCGGCGAGCACCGCGACCCGCGCTCCCGATCCCGCGCCGTCGTCCACGTCGGCCTGCGCCGTGGGGCTGAGCACGCCCATCAGCAGCGCCACGACGGTGGAGACGAGCAGCAGTCGTGTTCTCATCGCGTCACCTCATCCTCGGACAGAACCTGCTGACTGCATCGCGTCGGCAGACCCCAAGGTTACGGCTGGGACCTGTGAGGCGTCCCGGATCGCGCGGCAAAGGCCACCAGCGCCGCGGCCGCGCCGGCGGGAACGGCGACGAGCGCACTCGGCAGCGCCACCCCGACGAGCAGCAGCAGCCCGAACGCCGCGCCGACCGTCAGCAGCACTGCGCGCGAGAGCGTCCAGCGTGCGCCGACCGGGACGGCGGTCCGCAGGCGCAGCGACAAAGCCAGCCCGAGCAGCAGCGCGACGGCGTGTCCGACTGCGGTGAACCCGCCGCCCAGCACGACGACCACGGCCGCCACCGTCAACCAGCCCGCTGTCCACGACGGCCGCCACCGACCCGGTAGCGCCGCCGTCAGGGTTCCCAGCACGGCGACGGCGCCGTAGCTCAGGCCGACGTCGTCGGCGTGACTGACCGCGATCGGCACCCGGCCGATCGCGATCGCGACCGCGAGACCGGCGGCGACGATCAGCGTCGCCCCGACGTGGCCGATCAGGAACACCTGGATCAGCCGCCTGCCGCGCCACAGCAGCTCGGCCAACGCGAGCAGACAGATCAGCCCGGGCAGCAGCAGATAGGTCTGCCCTTCGCCGGTCACGAACGCGCTCGCCAGCAGTGTCCCGAGCCGCCCCTCGGCCAGGTTGTGCAGATTCGTGCTCCACAGCGCGACGACACGGTTCTGCGCCTGCGGACCGAGCGCCACCATCAGGGTCGCGATCGCGAACAGCGCCGACGCGTACACGACAGTGATGCGGACGCGCCACAGCGGGGCGACGAGACGGGTGACCATTGCGCTCGAGGGTACCCAGGCCACGCCGCCGGGAAGATGCCCGAATCCGGCGGGGGCGGGACGTTCGGCCCTACGGGCGACGACCGACCCGGCGTGACGCTTGCAGCACGGAGGAGGCGCGATGTCGGCCGAGATCGCGGTGGACACGCCGGTGGTGCGCGGCGTCGCAGCCGGCGCGCTGCTGGCCGCCACCAGCTGGCTGGCGGTCGCGGTGGTCCACGACCGCCACCACCTCGGCTGGCAGGACGGTCGGCTGGCGTGGTCGGTGACCGTGCTCGCGGCGACGGTGTTCATCGCGCGCGGCATCGCTTTGGGCCGTCCGGTGACCGGGCGGCATGCCGCGCTCGCCGGCACGGCGGTACTCGCGGGGCTGGCGCTGCACGTGCTGTTCTCCCCCGCCGCCGGCAAGGTCGCCGTCGCCGCCGCCGGGCTCCTGCTGATGTGGCCCACCCGTTCCCGGCCGCAGCCCGAGGCGATGCCCGAGGTCTGGCGGCTGGTGAACGCCACCCGCGGGGATGCCGTGGCGCCGTTCGCGATGCAGTCGCTCAAGAGCTACCACTTCAGCGACAGCCGGCGTGCGGCGCTGGCGTACCGGACCGTGATGGGGTTCGCCGTGGTCAGCGGGGATCCGATCGGCGACGAGCGCGAGTTCGGCTCGGTCGCCGCGAGTTTCGTCTCGATGTGCCGGCTGCGTGGCTGGCGGATCGCGGTGCTCGGCTGCAGTGAACGCCGGTTGGCGCTGTGGGACGCGGCCGCGGTGGGGCGGTCGATGCGGGCGATCCCGTTCGGCCGCGACGTCGTCATCGACGCGGCGGACTTCCACCTCACCGGACGGGCACGCCGGAACCTCCGCCAGGCGGTGCAGCGCACCCACAACGCCGGCATCACCACCGAGGTGGTCGGCGAACAGGACCTCGACCAGGCGCAGCGCGCCGAGCTGACCGAGGTCCTCTACTCCTCGCATCGCAAGGCCCACGCCGAACGCGGATTCTCGATGATCCTCGACGGCGCCCTGGAGGGCCGCTACCCCGGCGTGAAGCTCGTCATCGGACGGGACCTCGACGGGCGGGTGCAGGCCTTCGCCCGCTACGCGACGGCCGGTGGCGGCGACGATGTGTCACTCGACGTGTCCTGGCGGGTGCCGGATGCGGTCAACGGGGTGGACGAACGCCTCACCGTCGACATGATCGAGTGGGCCAGAAGCCATGGCGCGCGGCGTGTTTCGCTCGCGTTCGCGGCCTTCCCCGAGATCTTCGACGACCGCGACCGCGCACCGGTGCAGAGCCTGTTCTTCTGGCTGATCCATCTCGGCGACGGGCTGATCCGCCTGGAGTCGCTGTACCGCTACCTGCGGAAGTACCGCACGCTCGGTGGGCGGCGCTACGCCGTGCTGTCGATGCGCCAGCTGCTTCCCGCGCTGACGGTACTGCTCACGCTGGAGTTCCTGCCCCGACGGCGTCGGCTCGCGCCGCGGGTGGCCGACCAACAGAAAAGCCCCGGCCACTGGCCGAGGCTTTCCGGACGTGGAGCTAAGGGGAATCGAACCCCTGACCTACTCGATGCGAACGAGTCGCGCTACCAACTGCGCCATAGCCCCTGATACCGGTAGCAGGCTACCAGCCGCCGGGTCGGCCGCCGAAATCGCCTCGGCGGCTACTGACCCGCCGCTCGCGGCAGGTCGTAGTGGCGTGCGAACCGGACGCGATCGAGGTGCTCGAACTCGGGGTCCTCGTCGTCGATCTCCAGCACCGCGGCGCCGGGCCGGCGCAGTCGGGCCGGGACGACGTCGAACTCCCGATCGCCGGTGTTCTCGACGCCCAGACGCGAGCGGGCGAGGCGCTGCGCCCGCCGGCGGCGGACCTGCTCCTCGATGCGCGTCTGCCGGCGCAGGTAGGCCAGGTAGAGCAGCGTGATGGTCGCGATCGTGCCGCAGGTCCACCACATCGTCGCCGACCAGGTGAACGCGGCCACCCCGCTGGCGAGGATCAGCACGGCCATCACCGCGAGCGTGCGCGCCCGGAAGCGGTACTTGCGGGCCGTCACCGCGGCGGCGGTGGCCGACTCGCGACGACGCCGGCGCGACTCGGTGAGGGAGTCCGCGATGCGCAGATCGGTGTCCGCCGGATCGTCGCGATCCGACGGGTCGTCGTCGGCGAACTCGTCGTCCTCGACATCGTCGTCGTCCGCCGTCGAGAGCTCCTCGGCGTCGTCGAGGTCGTCCTCGGTGTCGAAATCGAGTGTGGGCTGGGCGGATTCGGCGACCACGACGGGTTCGTCAGCGGCCTCCGGGGCGGACGGCAGCGCACCCGAGTCCTCGACGACGTCCACGTCGAGGTAGTCGGGCTCGTCGGCGTCGCGGGTCTCGGCCGCCACCATCACCACCGAACGACCCGGCTCCTCGTCGGCGAGGTCGTCGCCCTCCTCGGAGGGCTGCCAGTCGGGATCGCTGCGATGGCCCGCGGCCGGGCCGCCGCGGCGACGCAGCCGGGCACCGGCGCCACTGTTGAGCACGCGGGTGGCCAACGCGACGTCGCTGGTGCGTCGCACCGCGTCGCGCTTGCTGATCAGCATCGGCACCAGCACGAACAGCCAGAGCACGACGAGGGAGATCCAGAGGAGAGATTGGGGGATGCTTGGCATGGCGCCTGCTCCTTTCCCCATCAGGCTAGGTCTGTTCGACCAGCGCATCCGTGAGCGGCGCGCCGTGACAATTACACACCTGTAATTCGCTGAGTACAAGCACCAAACGTCACACGTGTCACATCTGCAACAGCGCGCTCTGCGAATCGGCAGTCAGGCCCACGAGGCGTGGCCGGCGCGCACCAGCGCGGAGGTCACCGACCCGTTGATCTCCTCGATCGTCATCGCCACCAGCAAGTGATCCCGCCACGCCCCGTCGACCTCGAGATAGCGCTTCAACAAGCCCTCCTCGCGGAAGCCGGCCTTTGCCAGCACCGCCCGGCTCGGCGCATTCTCCGGTCGCACGGTCGCCTCGACGCGATGCAGCATCACCGGCCCGAAGCAGTGGTCCAGACCGAGCGCCAACGCCGCGGTGGCGATGCCGCCACCGATCAGCTCACTGGCCACCCAGTAGCCGATCCAGGCCGACCGCAGCGCGCCATGGGTGACGTTGCCGATCGTGAGCTGGCCGGCGAACTGCCCGTCGACCTCGATCACATAGGGCAGCATGCGGCCTTTGCGGGCTTCGGCACGCAACCCCGAACAGACCGACGGCCACGACGAAACAGCATGGCGGAGCTGCCAATCCAGGTCCGTCGAGGGTTCCCAGGGTTCCAGGTGCGTCCGGTCGGCCAGCCGGATCCGGCTCCACTGCGCGGCATCGCGCAGCCGGACGGGACGCAGCCGGACCACTCCGGCCTGCACCCGCAGCGGGCCGACAGGCTGCGGCCACCCCGGGTGCTGGGAACGGGAGCCCAGGAGGTTCATCACGGCGCCACGGTTCGCGCTCAGCCGCGCTGAGCCAGGAATGCGACGTCGACGACCTCGCCGGTGCGGATCTGCTCGGCGTCACCGGGAACGACCACCAGGCAGTTTGCCTCGGCGAGCGTGGCCAGCAGGTGCGACGACGCGCCGGGCGCCCCGCCGAGCGCCTGCACCAGGTACTCGCCGGTGTCCTGGTCGCGCATCAACTGTCCGCGCAGGTAGCCCTTGCGGCCCACCACCGAGGTGATCGGGGACAGTGCACGCGCCTGCACGATGCGCCGCATGGGCTGTCGCTTGCCGAGGGACAGCCGCAGCAGCGGGCGCACCATCACCTCGAAGACCACCAGCGCGCTGACCGGATTGGCCGGCAGCAGGAACACCGGGACACCGTCGGGGCCCAGCTGACCGAAGCCCTGCACCGAACCGGGGTGCATGGCGATGCGGGTCACCTCCATGTCGCCCAATTGGGACAGCACCGAGCGCACCCCTTCGGCGGCCGCGCCGCCGACCGCGCCGGCGATGACGACCGCCTCGGCCCGGCTCAGCTGGCCTTCGACCACCTCGCGCAGCTGCGTGGGGTCGGTGGGCACGATGCCGACACGGTTGACCTCGGCGCCGGCGTCTCGCCCGGCGGCGGCCAACGCATAGGAGTTGACGTCGTAGACCTGACCGTTGCCGGGCGTGCGGGAGATGTCGACGAGTTCGCCGCCCACGCACATCACCGACAACCGCGGCCGCGGATGCACCAGCACCCGCTCCCGGCCCACCGCGGCCAGCAGACCGACCTGCGCAGGACCGATGATCGCGCCGGCGCGCACCGCCACGTCACCCGGTTGCACATCGTCGCCCGTGCGGCGCACATAGGCACCCGACCGGACCCCCCGCAGCACCCGGACCCGGGAATCGCCGCCGTCGGTCCACCGCAGCGGCAACACCGCGTCCGCCAGGGTCGGCATCGGCGCGCCGGTCTGCACCCGGGCCGCCTGGCGCGGCTGCAACCGGCTCGGCGTCCGGGAACCGGCCTCGATCAGACCCATCACCGGCAGGCTGATGTCCCGGTTCTCGGGTCCGTCACCGTCCTCGCCGTCGGCGCCGCCGTTGATCCCGAGGACGTCGACGCTGCGCACCGCATAACCGTCGATCGCCGCCTGGTCGAAACCGGGAAGCGGACGTTCGGTGACCACTTCCTCGGCACACATCAAGCCCTGGGCCTCAGCGATCGCCACCCGAACCGGCCGCGGAGCCACCGCGGCCGCGGCGACCCGAGCCTGCTGCTCCTCCACCGAACGCACAGCACGCCTTTCGTCTGTTGAGCGCCTACGCGCTCCGCAGAAGATGCGCGTGATCGGGGTGGCTAGTGCTCGGTCGTGTTCGGACCGAGTCCCAGCCGCTCGACCAACCAGCGGCGTAATTCGGGCCCGTAGTCGTCTCGCTCCAACGCAAAGTCAACCGCAGCCTTCAGGTAGCCTCCGGGATTTCCCAGATCGTGTCGAGATCCGCGGTGAACCACCACGTGCACCGGATGGCCTTCTTCGATCAGCAGGGCGATCGCATCGGTCAGCTGGATCTCGCCGCCCGCGCCGCGCGGCGTGCGCCTCAGCGCGTCGAAGATCGCCCGGTCGAGCACGTAGCGGCCGGCCGCGGCGTAGGGCGACGGCGCGTCCTCGGCCTTGGGCTTCTCCACCATTCCCTTGACGCGCAGGACATTGGGATTGGTCGCATCGGGGACGGGCTCGACGTCGAACACGCCGTACGCGCTGATGTCCTCTTTGTCGACTTCGATGGCGCACAGCACCGAACCGCCGCGCTTGGCGCGCACCTTCGACATCGTCTCCAGCACGCCGGTGGGCAGCACCAGATCGTCCGGCAGCAGCACCGCGATCGCATCCTCGTCCGGGGCGAGGCTCGGTTCCACGCAGCTGATCGCGTGCCCCAGGCCGAGCGGCTCGGCCTGCACCACAGATTCGACCTTGATCAGCTCGGGTGCGCGGCGCACCTTCTCCAGCATGGTCTTCTTGCCCCGGGCTTCGAGCGTGCCCTCGAGCACCAGGTCCTCCACGAAGTGGGCGACAACGCCGTCCTTGCCCTCGGAGGTGATGATGATCAACCGCTCCGCGCCCGCCTCCGCAGCCTCGGCGGCCACCAGCTCGATCCCGGGCGTGTCGACGACCGGCAGCAGCTCCTTGGGCACTGTCTTGGTGGCAGGCAGGAAACGCGTCCCCAGCCCCGCCGCGGGAACCACCGCGGTGTGCGGAATGGGAACTTCAGGCCGATTCATCGTTCACACACTAACCTCTCGGGGTCGGTTGTTCTCTCCTTACCCGGCACGCGGAAGGCTACGCGGTGCAACAGACGAAATCACAGGTACGTGCCAGAATCCTGGCCGCGCGCAGGGCATCGACGCCGGCGTCGCGGGCCACCGACGCGGCGGCGCTGACGCGCCATCTGCTCGCGCGGATCGCGCCCGGCGCGACGGTGTGCGCCTACGTCCCGGTCGGGACCGAGCCCGGTTCACCGGACCTGCTCGACGAGCTGGTGCGGCGCGACGTGGCGGTGCTCCTCCCTGTCGCCCGCGCGGACCCGGTCGCGGGTCCGCAGCCGCTGCGGTGGGGCCGGTACCGGCCGGAGACGCTGGTGGCGGCGCCGTTCGGGCTGCGCGAGCCACCACCTCCGCACCTTCCGCCCGAGACGATGGCCGACGCGGCCGTGGCGCTGGTGCCCGCCCTCGCGGTCGACCTGCGCGGCGCGCGGCTCGGGCGCGGAGCCGGGTTCTACGACCGCACGCTGCACTTGGCGAGCCCCGCCGCCGCACTGATCGCGGTGGTGCGCGACGAGGAGCTCGTCGACGAGCTTCCGGCCGATCCGCACGATGTGCCGATGACGCACGCCGTCACGCCACGACGCGGTGTAGTCGAGCTGGGTCGCGGGAAGGAATGCCAGGAGCCCGCTGGCGGTTCTAGCACTTGAGCCGGTAGAGTGCTAAGTAGTTTGACGACCTCGGAGGTTTCTGTGCCCACCTATTCGTATGCGTGCACCGAGTGCGACAACAAGTTCGACGTGGTGCAGGCCTTCACCGACGATTCGCTGACCGAGTGCCCGCAGTGCAACGGCCGCCTGCGCAAGGTGTTCGGCAAGGTCGGTGTCGTCTTCAAGGGCAGCGGCTTCTACCGCACCGACAGCCGCGAGTCCGGCAAGAGTACGAGCACCTCGTCGAGCTCGAACGGCACGTCCGCCGGCACGGAGTCGTCGTCCTCGTCATCGTCGACGTCCACCTCGGACAGCGGTTCCTCGAGTTCGTCGAGCACGTCCTCCGCTCCCGCCGCCGCCGCATCCAGCTGACGGGCGGTTATCCACAGGCACGCCGAACGGTGGCTGACCGCAGGCTCACGCGGCCCTAGCGTGGCCGCATGGCCGCCTCGTTGAATCCCACGCTTCTGCATCGCCTCGCGGGCACGCTCCGGCCCGACTGGACACGCACGGTGGCGGCCCGCCGCGCGCTGGCAGGCGCACTCGTCCTGCTCGCGGCCGCAGCGGCCTGGCGTGACGATCCCCGGGCCGACAAGGTCGAGGTCGTGGTCGCCACCCGGGACCTCTCCCCCGGCACCGCCCTCACCGCCGGCGACATTCGCCTCGAAACCCTCTCGGCGACAATGATTCCCGACGGCGCGGAGCGCAGCGTGGGCACGGTGGTCGGACGGACGCTGGCGGGTCCCGCCCGTCGGGGGGAGACACTGACCGACGTGCGTCTGCTCGGTCCCCGACTGGCCGAATCCGCCGTGGGCCCGGACGCGCGCATCGTCGCGCTTCCACTCGCGGATGCGGCGCTGCTCGACCTTCTTCGCCCCGGCGACGTCGTCGACGTGGTGTCGGCGCCCGCATCCGCCGACGCCGAGTCGCAGGCGCGGGTGATCGCGACCGACGCGGTGGTGGTACTGGTATCGGCGAAGGCCACGGGTATCGCCGCGCAGAGCGGTAATCGCGTTGTGCTGGTGGCGCTTACGGCCGGCGCGGCGAAGACGGTGGCGGGCGCCGCTCTGGTGCAGGCTGTCACACTGACGCTGCACTGAGCGCGATCACTTCACCGTGAGGTAGATGACGCTGCCCGTGCGGGTCAGGTGCTGATCGTCGAAGTTGGCGTCCCACACCCTCTTCCAGATGTCCGGTCCCGTCGTGAGGTTGACCACGGTGGCCTCGTCGAGCGGAGCGTTCGACTGCCGGGTCACGATCACGCGGTTCCCCTCGGCCTCGAGTTGGCTGATGGTGTCCTCGGCGCTCCCGGCGGTCGGCGCGGCCAACGCCGGGGCGGCCAGTCCCAGAACTCCTGCGGTCAGCGCGACGGCTGCGGCGGCGGTGACGGTCGATGTCTTCATGTTCGCCCTCCCTGGTGAGAAGTTCTGATGTTTCGTTCGATCTGACCCGTTAAACCCGCAGGTCAGCCCGATAATTCCGGTGGCAGAATCTCACCGTCGGCTGGCAGGAACGGCTAACGTAGCTTCCTGACAGCAGGACACTTCGATACTGAGAGGACCTTTCGATGCTGAAGGGTTTCAAGGACTTCCTCGCCCGCGGCAACGTGATCGACCTGTCGGTCGCGGTGGTCATCGGCACGGCCTTCACCGCACTCGTGACGGCCTTCACCAAGAGCGTCATCCAGCCCCTCATCGACCGCATCGGCGCCAGCCCGGACAAGGAGTACGGGATCCTCAAGATCCCGCTCGGCGGAGACCAGTTCGTGGACTTCAACGCGGTGCTCTCGGCGGCCATCAACTTCATCATCGTCGCGGCGGTCGTCTATTTCGTGATCGTGCTGCCCTACAAGAAGCTTCGCGAGCGGGGCGAGGTGGAGCAGGCCCAGGACACCGAGCTGAGCCTGCTCACCGAGATCCGCAACCTGCTCCGGGAGACCAACGGCGATTCGTCGGGCAAGCACGTCAGCGGGCCGGGCACCGGCCCGAGCCCGGACACCGCGGCGCACACCAGCGCCGACCGCGACTGACGTCACATCGGCCGATACACCAAGAAAGCCCCCGGCTCTCGCCGGGGGCTTTCCTGGTGGAGATCGATCAGGGGTTGTTGATGTCGAACGGGATCGCCATCCAGTTCGCGCACCACGGGCCGTCGTACACGCAGGCGCTGATGTCGCCGGCGGCGCCGGAGAACACCCATGCCTTCGTGCCAGGGACGCCGCGATCCGACGTGCGGACCTCCCCGCCTCCAGTGGCGAGCGCCTCGCCGAACCCGGAGGTGCGAACCTCGCCCTGCGCGAACACGCCGGACGAACCGTTGGACACGTCCGGCGAACGGACAGCGCCGTCTGCCTCGCGGCCGTTGCCCGGCGTGGAGGGATCGCCGGTAATATCGTCGGCGCTGGCGGTGCCCACACCGATCGTCATGAGCGCGGCGGCAGCGGCAAGACCGCTCAGCCCCATTGCGATCGGCTTCGCCAACCGCGCGGAAACGGAAGAACCGTACTCGGCCACCGGCCGTCCCTTCTCTCTGATGTGGATGAAGCTTTCGTGGGAAAGATTACCAGTGTTTACCCGCTTGCGCGCAGCTAGTTCGATGTTGCGAATCATGCTTTCACCTTGGGATTTCCTGTGCTCCGCGCCCGTCAGTTCATGTTCCAGGGCTCTCCGTAGGTGGTGACGCTGTCGCCATCCTTGGAGATGAGTCGCGCATAGGGCCGCAACAGCACGCCGCCCGCGGCACCGGTCACGGTGCCATGAGCGTTCGAGACCGCCACAGCACCATGATCTCCTTTCACATCGACCGAGAACGTCGCGACTTCCTGAATGCCGGGACCGTTACCCAGGTCGGCCGAAAAGGAAACCCCGGGAAGCAGCGGCGGCGTCGAGATCGCCGGGAAGAGATCGACGCGTCCCGGGCTGATGAAGTCCTGTTGGTCGAGGGCGATGTTCGGGGTGGTGTAGCTGAAGTTGATGCCGACACCCAGCGACCACGGGAAGCCGATCTGGTACCCGAGTTCCAGAGTGCCGGCGAAGTCTTTGGCACCGTCGCCCACGACGGTGTAGACGGCCTTGCCGGAATGGAACCACTCCCTGGTCAGCCGGTTGCGGTCCAGCGGGTAAACACCGTTGAGGAACGTGTCCCACTGCTGAATCGTCAACGTGCGCCCCTGACCGTCGACGAGGCTCAACTGATTGTCCAGTCCGGCGTGCGAGGTACCGGTACCGATGACCAACGCCGCCATGCTCATGCCGACGATGGCCAGTACCCGGATCAATGTCTTCATGCTCTCCCTGGCCCACTAGAAGGTGACTGCTGTTCGATCTCTCCCCGTCGAGGAGACGAACGTAAGCGGGAACACCGTCACAGCGCCTGCCCCGCAGGCACTTTGGTAACCAACTGCCAGGACGGCCACAGCTTGACTGCGGATCATCGGCGCCATGGGAAGGCACAGAGAAAAGCGGCCCCCGGCAGATGCCGGAGGCCGCTTCGTGGACAGATGCAGGACGTCAGTTCATGTTCCACGGCTCGCCGTAGGTGGTGACGCTGTCACCGTCTTTGGAGATCAGCCGCGCATAGGGCCGCAGCAGAACCCCACCCGCCGCGCCGGTCACGGTGCCGTGCGCGTTGGACACCGCCACCGCGCCGTGATCACCCTCGACGTCCACCGAGAACGTCGCGACCTCCTGGATGCCGGGACCGTTGCCGAGATCAGCGGAGATCGACACCCCGGGGAACAGTGGCGGTGTCGAGATACCGGGGAACAGGTCGACCGAGCCGGGGCTCACGAAGTCCTGAGCGTCGAGCGCGATGTTCGGAGTCGTGTAGCTGAAGTTGATACCCACGCCCAACGACCACGGGAAGCCGATCTGGTAACCCAGCTCCAACGTGCCCGCGAAGTCCTTGGCTCCGTCACCGACGACGTTGTACACGGCCTTGCCCGAGTGGAACCATTCGCGGGTCAGGCGGTTGCGATCGAGCGGGAACACACCGTTGAGGAACGTGTCCCACTGCTGGATCGTCAGCGTACGGCCCTTGCCGTCGACCAGGCTCAGCTCATTGTCCAGCCCTGCGTGAGAGGTGCCCGTGCTCACGAACAACGCAGCGATGGCCGCGACCACCGCAAGCAGCACCCGACTGATTGCCTTCATGTCTCCCCTTGCTTTGTGAAACGGCGCCCCGGGTCGGGGCTCCGCGTTGTTGTGCCTGGCGTCCTGTCACCACACCTCGTAAGCGCCGCACGGGAGAAAGATGAAGGACTCCACATGCCGTTCTTACGATTCGCTCATCGTTGACAGAAGAAACATAAGCAGCGCCACGACGGACCGCCTGCCTCGCAAGCACTTTCGTATCCGATTGACAGGCTGGCCACAGGAACGGGAACGATCCTGTTCTCCTGGGCGTCGAAGGGAGGTGGAGAACGAGAAACGGCCCCTGACCGAAGTCAGAGGCCGCTCCCGTGTCGAGAAGGTTGCGTCAGTTCATGTTCCACGGTTCGCCGTAGGTGGTGACGCTGTCACCCGAGGACGAGATGAGCCGTGCGAACGGACGGAGCAGCACACCACCGGCAGCGCCGGTCACCGTCCCGTGCGCGTTGGACACCGCCACGGCGCCGCTCGGGCCGGCGACGTCAACGGTGAAGGTGGCGACCTCCTGGATGCCCGGGCCATTGCCCAGGTCAGCCGAGATCGACACACCGGGGAACAGCGGCGGCGTGGAGATACCGGGGAACAGGTCGACCACGCCGGGGCTCACGAAGTCCTGGCCGTCGAACGCGATGTTCGGGGTGGTGTAGCTGAAATTGATACCCACGCCCAACGACCACGGGAAGCCGATCTGGTAGCCCAACTCCAGCGTGCCCTCGAAGTCGTCGGCGCCCTCGCCGGCCACGTTGTACATGGCCTTGCCGGAGTGGAACCACTCGCGGGTCAGGCGGTTGCGGTCGAGCGGGAACACACCGTTGAGGAAGGTGTCCCACTGCTGGATCGTCAGCGTCCGACCCTGGCCGTCGACCAGGCTCAGCTCATTGTCCAGCCCCGCGTGAGAGGTGCCCGTGCTCACGAACAACGCTGCGATGGCCGCGACCATCGCGACGAGTACCCGAGAGATTGCTTTCATGTCCATCCTTAGACGAGTGGGTTGAGTAGACGAAGTGCCGGTCTCCTCGACCGGCACTTCGCCTGACTTCCGGGGCGAAACCAAAAGGTCAGTTCATGTTCCAGGGTTCGCCGTAGGTGGTGACGCTGTCGCCCGAGGACGAGATGAGCCGTGCGAACGGACGCAGCAACACACCACCGGCAGCGCCGGTCACCGTGCCGTGGGCGTTGGACACCGCCACCGAACCGCCGGGGCCGGCGACGTCCACGGTGAAGGTGGCGACCTCCTGGATGCCGGGGCCATTGCCCAGGTCAGCCGAGATCGACACGCCGGGGAACAGCGGCGGAGTGGAGATACCGGGGAACAGGTCGATGGCGCCGGGGCTCACGAAGTCCTGGGCGTCGAACGCGATGTTCGGGGTGGTATAGCTGAAGTTGATGCCGACGCCCAGCGACCACGGGAAGCCGATCTGGTAACCCAGCTCCAGCGTGCCCTCGAAGTCGTCGGCGCCCTCGCCGGCCACGATGTAGGTCGCCTTGCCGGAGTGGAACCACTCGCGGGTCAGGCGGTTGCGGTCGAGCGGGAACACGCCGTTGAGGAACGTGTCCCACTGCTGGATCGTCAGCGTCCGACCCTGGCCGTCGACCAGGCTCAGCTCATTGTCCAGCCCTGCGTGAGAGGTGCCAGTGCTCACGAACATCGCCGCGATGGCCGCGACCATCGCGATCAGCACCCGACTGATTGCCTTCATGTTCTCCCTTGCTCCGTAGAACGGTTCCCCGCGTCGGGGCTCCGGTGTTCGTGCCTGGCCGTACTGCTACACCACACACCTCGCGAGAACTTCATGTGAGTGGAATTAAAAAGTCCACATGTCGCTCTTACGAATCACTCATCTCGATGACACGAGGAACATAACGAGGAGGCATCCGACCGGCAACGCGTACGCCCCGGTGGTGTCATGGAGGGCACAACGCGCGCGACGTTTGCTGACGATTCCCCGCAGGTTCCGCACCCCCTCCTCGCGACGACGGGGATGGGCCGATGGAAACCGTCGCTGATCTTGACCCCGCATCATGGTGTTCGCGTCTGATGGGGCCGCTGTTACAGCAGTTTCCTGAAATGGGGCTGTGACGAACCTACAGGTCAGCCGTGATGCGGCGGAACGTTGTCACGCAGCCAGCGATCGCGATCGATTTCGTCGTCCGGCGATTGCGGATCCCGTTCGTCAATCGGGGTCTCGGGCAAGGGATTCCCGAAGATCTTGTTAACTGCATCCCGCGATGGGGGGGTCGGTTGGCTCATCGACCCATTCCTGTGTGACGAAGATCACAGTCGGGTTGGGACGGCCGTTCACCTTCCCGTAACCGTGCAGGTCGCGAGGGATGGGACGACACGCCGACGCGGGCCGGCAGGGACGCCCTGTCGACCCGCGTCGGGACCAGCCGCTGCCAGTCCACGGCGCTTAGATCTCCAAACTGGATAGCTGCGCGATGATGTGCGCCGCCAGAGGCCCGAGGGTGGCCATCCCGTCGCGGACCGCGGCGCGCGAACCCGCCAGGTTCACCACGAGCGTGCTACCTGACACGCCGGCGAGCCCGCGGGAGAGTCCGGCGTCGGCGGTGCCTGCCGCGAGCCCCGAGGCGCGGACCGCCTCGGCGATGCCGAGCAGTTCGCGGTCGAGCAGGTCGCGGGTCGCTTCCGGGGTGACGTCGCGCGGCGTGACACCGGTGCCGCCGACCGACACCACCAGGTCGACACCGCCGATGACCGCGGTGTTGAGCGCATTGCGGATCTCGACCTCGTCGGAGGACACCACGATCACGCCGTCGACGACGAAGCCGGCCTCTCCGAGCAGTTCACTGACCAGCGGTCCGCTGTGATCTTCTTCGTCCCCGTGGGCGGTGCGGTCGTCCACGACCACGACCAGTGCGCGGCCGACCAACGTGTGGGGCTGTTCCATGGGGCTAACCGTATAACCCGGCCCGGACATCGGCGCAGCCACCAGCAGGGTCGGTCGCCGACGGCCGGATGCGACGCTCACTGGGCGGCCTTGCCGAGCGTGACGTCGACGGTCTGCGGCTTGCCGCCCTGGTCCAGGAAGGTCAGCGTCACCTTGTCCCCGGGCGCCTTGGAACGCACGGCGGCGACGAGCGCGTCGGCACTGTCGATGACCCGGTCGTCGAGTTTGGTCACCACGGAACCGGCGGGCAGTCCGGCCGAGGACGCCGCGCCACCCGGGGTGACTTCGACGATCTTGGCTCCGTCGCCACCGGCGTTGTTGCCGACCTGCACGCCCAGCGACGCCCGCGACGCGCTGCCCGTCTGGATCAACTCGTCGGCGATCCGCTTGGCCTGGTCGACCGGGATCGCGAAGCCGAGGCCGATCGAGCCGCCCTGCGCCGCGCCGGCGTCGGCGCCCATGGTGGCGATCGCCGAGTTGATGCCGACCAGTTCGCCGTTCATGTTGACCAGCGCGCCGCCCGAGTTGCCCGGGTTGATCGCGGCGTCGGTCTGGATGGCGTCGAGCACGGTGTTCTGGTTCTGGGCGTCGCCGCCGGCGGCGACCGGGCGGTTGAGCGCGCTGATGATGCCGGTTGTCACGGTGCCCTCGAGGCCGAGCGGCGACCCGACCGCGACGACGTCCTGTCCGACGCGCAGGTTCGCCGACGAACCGATCGCGATCGGCGTCAGACCGGAGACGTTCTTGGCCCGCACCACGGCGATGTCACTGCCGGGATCGGTGCCGATGATGTCGAACGGCGCGGTCTTGCCGTCGGAGAAGGTCACCTTGGTCTCCGGGCCCGCGGGGCCGCCGGTGGTTCCGGCTGCGGCCGCGACCACATGGTTGTTGGTCAGAATGAGGCCGTCGGTCGACAGGATCACCCCGGACCCCTCCTCGGACTGCCGGCCCTCGTTCACCTCGAGCTTGACGACGCTGGGCACGACCTTCGCGGCGACCTGCTCGACGGACCCGTTGGGAACGCTGGCCGCGGGCACACTGGGCGCCGCGCCCGACGCGCTGATGCCGCCCAGCCGATGGTCCGGGTGCACCAGCGTCGCGACACCGCCGCCGACGCCCGCGGAGACGATCGCGATCGCCACCGCGCCGACCGCCAATCCCGTTGCGCGCGAACGCTTACGCGGCTGCGGCGCGACGGGCGGCATGCCCGGGCGTGGGTACTGGCCCGGCATCGGCGCACCCGGATAGGGGTCGTACGGCGACCGGTAGGCCTGACGCTGCTGCTCGGTCGCGTAACGCCAGTCCCAGGCACCCTGCTGTTCATAGGAACCGGAGCGCTGAGGACCGACCTGACCGTGGGGCACCTGGCCCTGCATTCCGGGCTGGTGACCCGGCTGCGGAGCCGGTGAGTACCTCGGGTCGTTGGTCATGTCGCTGCGGTGTCTTCCTCGAGTAGGTCTGTTGTGTCTACAACGAATGGCGTGGTCTCTACAGTGCCCAGCCGTACTGAGAATGCCCTGAGAGATGCATCGGTACACCCCCAGAGTTCGGCCTGGTCACGTGTTCCATCGTCGCTGGCCGAGAGCGTCAGCGCGGGGATCGGTCGCCGCGTGTCGCATCCGGAGGCGGCACCGAGGGGCGGCCCGGAAGCACGACGTGCATCGATGTGCCCGGCGGCTGACCGCCCGGCACGGTGTCGGTCACCGTCAGCGTGCCGCCGTGTTTGGAGATCACCTGCGCGACGATGGCCAGGCCCAGGCCCGATCCCGGCATCGCCCGCGCGGCGTCGGACCGATAGAACCGCTCGAAGACGAGATCGCGTTCGTGCGGCGGGATTCCGGGACCCATGTCGGAGACGACGAGCGCCGCGTGCCCGTTGTCGACCTGTGAGAGCCGGACGCCGACCCGGCCGCCCGCAGGACTCCACTTGGCCGCGTTGTCGAGGAGGTTGAGCACGGCGCGGCCCAGCCCCGCGGCATCGCCGTAGACCTGCCACGGCGTGATGGCGACGTCGAACTCGATGTCGTTGCGGCGCCGCCGGACTCGCTCCAGCGACCGATCGATCACGTCGGCGAATTCCACGGTCTCGTGCACGACGCGGCCGGCGTCCTCACGGGTGAGGTCGACGAGATCGCCCACGAGAGTGGACAATTCCTCGATCTGGCCCATCACATCGGTCTGCAGGTCGGCCATCTCGCCCTCGGGGATGCGCGGTGCGCCCGGCTTCATCGATGCCATCAGCAGTTCGACGTTGGTGCGCAGGGACGTCAGCGGTGTGCGGAGTTCGTGCCCGGCGTCGGTCACCAATCTGGCTTGCCGCTCCCGTGATTCGGCCAGGGCGCGCAGCATCATGTTGAACGCCTCGGTGAGCCGGGCGAGCTCGTCGTGCCCGACCACCGGGATCGGCCGTAGATCGTCGGTGCGGGCGACGCGTTCGGCCGCCTGGGTCAATCGGCCGACAGGACGGAGACCGGCACTGGCCACCATCCCGCCCGCGATCGCGGCGATCGCCACGCCGATTCCGCCGACCACGAGAAGAACGTTGCTCGTCCGCTTGAGCACCTCGCCGGTGGGGTCCAAGCTCTTCGAGAGGAGCAGCGACGAGCCGTCCGTGAAGTGCAGCGCCAGCACCCGCTGATGACTGACAGTGCGACGCGACATCGCCAGGTTGCCGGCAATCACGTCTTTTTCGGGGGCCCCGATGGGGATTCGATTCGGCGTCTGATACCCAGCACGGCCGGGGATCACCAGCATGGCATTCATGTCGGAATACGCGGTGCCCTCGACGGCCTTGCCGGGATCGATCTGCAGCGCTCCGCTATCCATCAGCAGCTGCGCGCGTTTCATCAGCTGGGTATCGATGTCGTCGTACAGCGCCCGCGACACCACCGCGTAGACGGCCACCCCCATCAGAATCACAGCCATCAGCACCATCGACATGGCCAGCAGCATCACCCGCCAGCGCAGGGACACCGAGCTGCCGGTCGGGTGGAGGCCCGGAGGCGGCTGACCCGGCCACGCGGCATCCGGGTGGGGCTGCATCAGGGCGGGGTCTCGCGCAGTACGTAGCCCACACCGCGCACGGTGTGGATGAGCCGCGGCTCGCCCTCGGCCTCGGTCTTGCGCCGCAGATACCCGACATAGACCTCGAGAGCGTTGCCCGATGTCGGGAAGTCGAAGCCCCACACCTCCTCGAGGATGCGGCTGCGTGTCAGCACCCGGCGCGGGTTGGCGATCAGCATCTCCAACAGCGCGAACTCGGTGCGGGTCAGGCTGATCGGCCGGTCGCCGCGGGTGACCTCGCGGGTAACGGGATCCAGAGACAGATCGGCGAACGTCATCGCAGCGGACTCGCCCGCATCCTCCGGGCTGGTCCGGCGCAGCAACGCCCGCATCCGCGCGAGCAACTCCTCGAGCGCGAACGGCTTGGGCAGGTAGTCGTCGGCCCCCGCATCGAGTCCGGCGACCCGCTCGGATACCGAGTCACGGGCCGTCAGCACCAGAATCGGTAGGTCATCACCTGTGCTGCGCAGTTGACGGCACACCTCGAGCCCGTCGAGGCGCGGCATCATCACATCGAGGACCACCGCATCCGGGCGGTCACTGGCTATCCGATCCAGCGCTTCGCGGCCGTCCTGCGCCAGTTCGACCGAGTATCCGTTGAAGGACAGGGATCGGCGCAGGGATTCGCGCACAGCGCGATCGTCATCGACGACAAGTATCCGCACCGCCACAGTCTCAACCCCGTGTCTGAGAGAGTGCTGAGAGGCGCGCCGCGTTGAACCTGAGCGTTTGCTCTACGCGGCGTCGCGGTTAGCGGCGGTCGAGGTCGATCAGGCCGAGACGGGCGGCCTTGAGCAGGCGCCGCGGCACCTTGTGGGCCTGACCTGCGACGGTGACGCCGACGAGACCCGTGGCCTCCGCTTTCCATTGCGCGCGGCGGCTACGGGTGTTCGCGCGCGACATCCTGCGCTTCGGCACAGCCATGATCGAGCTCTCCATCTATCGGGGTGTCCGGGACACTGCCTGCGGGCGGCGGACATGCCGGACCCGGGCAATTGTTCTCCAGGATAGCCGGTGAGCTGGACGGGCTCCAAACTCCGGCGGAACCACTCGACGGCGCGACACACTCGAGCCGATGAGGGGTTGACGTGCTACCGGCGGTAACCGCTAACCTACCGGTTGGTTGGTCGAGCGGGCCGATTCGCGACGACGGGAGAGTGCGTGACGACGGTGTCGGACCGCGGGCCCGTCCGGATCGGCAACTGTTCCGGCTTCTACGGCGATCGCCTGTCGGCGATGCACGAGATGCTCACCGGCGGCGACCTCGACTTTCTGACCGGCGACTATCTCGCCGAGCTGACGATGCTCATCCTCGGCCGCGACCGGATGAAGAACCCTGACCGGGGCTACGCCAAGACCTTCCTGCGCCAGCTCGAGGAGTGCCTGGGGATCGCCCGCGACCGCGGGGTCCGCATCGTCGCGAACGCCGGCGGACTGAACCCGGCCGGCCTCGCCCGAGAGATCCGTGCGCTGGCCGACCGACTCGGTGTGGACGTATCGGTCGCCCACGTCGACGGTGACGATCTTCTCCCGCGCGCCGACGAACTGGGTCTGGGTCGACCGCTGACCGCCAACGCCTACCTCGGGGCGTGGGGCATCGTGGACTGCCTCCAGGCGGGAGCGGACGTCGTGGTGACCGGCCGGGTGACCGACGCGTCGGTCATCGTGGGGCCCGCCGCGGCGCACTTCGGGTGGAGCCGCGCCGACCATGACCAGATCGCCGGGGCCGTCGCGGCCGGGCACGTCATCGAATGCGGCACCCAGGCCACCGGCGGCAACTACTCCTTCTTCGGCGAGATCGCCGACATGACGCGTCCGGGCTTCCCCATCACGGAAATCCACGCCGACGGGTCCTCGGTGATCACCAAACATCCCGGCACCGGGGGCGCCGTCACCGTCGGCACCGTGACCGCGCAACTGCTCTACGAGATCGGCGGTGCCCGGTACGCCAACCCCGACGCCACGCTGCGCGTCGACAGCATCGAACTCCGCCAGGACGGACCCGACCGGGTCCGCATCAGCGGCGTCACCGGTGAGCCGCCGCCGCCCACCCTCAAGGTCAGCCTCAACAGCCTCGGCGGCTTCCGCAACGAGATGACGTTCGTGCTCACCGGCCTCGACATCGAAGCCAAGGCAGCGCTGGTGCGCCGCCAACTCGAGGCCGGCCTCGCGGTGCGTCCCGCGGAACTGCAGTGGTCGCTGGCGCGCACCGACCATCCCGACGCCGACACCGAGCAGACCGCCAGCGCCCTGCTGCGGTGCGTCGCCCGCGACGCCGACGCCGCCACCGTGGGGCGTCAGTTCTCGTCCGCCGCCGTCGAACTGGCGCTGGCCAGCTATCCCGGCTTCACCAGCACGGCGCCCCCGGGCGACGGTCAGGTGTACGGCGTGTTCACCGCGGGATACGTGCCTGCGGACGCGGTGGCCCATGTCGCCGTGCACGCCGACGGCACCACGGTGGCCATCCCGCCGGCGACCGAGACCCGCGAACTGGAGCCGGTCGCCGACCCGGCCCTGCCGGAGCCGGGCACGTTCGGTCCGGCCCGCCGCGTGCCGCTGGGCCTGATCGCGGGTGCGCGCAGCGGCGACAAGGGCGGCAGCGCGAACGTCGGGGTGTGGGTGCGCACCGAGGAGCAGTGGCGCTGGCTCGCGCACACGCTGACCGCCGACCGGTTGCGCGAGCTGCTGCCCGAGGCGGCCGAGCTGCCGGTGACCCGCCACCTGCTGCCGAACCTGCGGGCAGTGAACTTCGTCATCGAGGACATCCTGGGCCGGGGCGTCGCCTATCAGGCGCGCTTCGACCCCCAGGCCAAAGGGCTGGGCGAATGGCTGCGCAGCCGGACGATCGACATCCCCGAGGAGCTGCTGTCGTGACCATCTGGACCACACCGGAACGGGAAGACCTGCGAAAGACTGTGCGCGCCTTCGCCGAACGCGAAGTGCTGCCCCACGTCGACGAATGGGAGCGGGTCGGCGAACTCCCCCGCGACCTGCACCGCAAAGCCGCGGCCGCCGGGCTGCTCGGCGCCGGATTCCCGGAGTCGGCCGGCGGTGAGGGCGGGGATGGTGCCGACGCCGTCGTGATCTGCGAGGAGATGCACCAGTCCGGCGCGCCCGGCGGGGTGTTCGCATCGCTGTTCACCTGCGGCATCGCGGTGCCCCACATGATCGCCTCCGGCGACGAGAACCTCATCGACACCTATGTGCGACCGACGTTGCGCGGCGAGAAGATCGGCTCGCTGGCGATCACCGAACCCGGCGGCGGCTCCGACGTCGGACACCTCACCACCCGCGCGGTCCGGGAAGGCGACGAGTACGTCATCAACGGCGCCAAGACCTACATCACCTCGGGCGTGCGGGCCGATTACGTCGTCACGGCGGCGCGCACCGGCGGACCCGGCGCGGGCGGCGTCTCGCTGATCGTCGTCGACAAGGGCACGCCGGGATTCGAGGTCAGCCGCAAGCTCGACAAGATGGGCTGGCGGTCCTCGGACACCGCGGAACTGTCCTACACCGACGTCCGCGTCCCGGTCACCAACCTCGTCGGCATCGAGAACACCGGATTCCTGCAGATCGCAGCGGCGTTCGTGTCCGAGCGCGTCGGTCTGGCCGCGCAGGCGTACGCCAGCGCGCAGCGCTGCCTTGACCTCACCGTCGAGTGGTGCCGCAACCGCGAGACCTTCGGCAAGCCGCTGATCGCCCGGCAGTCGGTGCAGAACACACTCTCGGAGATGGCGCGCCGCATCGACGTGGCCCGCGTCTACACCCGCGCCATCGTCGAGCGTCAACTCGCCGGTGAGACCAACCTGATCACCGAGGTGTGCTTCGCGAAGAACACCGCGGTCGAGGCCGGCGAATGGGTGGCCAACCAGGCGGTGCAGCTGTTCGGCGGCATGGGGTACATGGCCGAGTCGGAGATCGAGCGGCAGTACCGCGACATGCGCATCCTCGGCATCGGCGGCGGCACCACCGAGATCCTGACCGCGCTGGCGGCCAAGACGCTGGGCTTCCAGGCGTGACGCTCACCTCGACGGTCGACCCCCGATCGCCCGCGTATCGCGAAGCGGCCGAGGCGATGTCGGCCAAACTCGCCGAACTCGAGGCCGAACACGCCAAGGCCCTGGCCGGCGGCGGAGAGAAGTACGTCAGCCGCCATCACGCCCGCGGCAAGATGACGGCCCGTGAACGCATCGAGGCGCTCGTCGACCCCGATTCGCCGTTCCTGGAGTTGAGCCCGCTTGCCGCGTGGGGCACCGACTTCACGGTCGGGGCGAGCGTGGTGATCGGCATCGGTGCGGTCGAAGGCGTCGAGTGCCTGATCGTCGCCAACGACCCCACCGTCAAGGGCGGCACCAGCAACCCGTGGACGCTGCGGAAGATCCTGCGCGCCAACCAGATCGCGTTGCAGAACCGGCTGCCGGTGATCTCCCTCGTCGAGTCGGGCGGCGCCGATCTGCCCACTCAGAAGGAGATCTTCATCCCCGGCGGGCAGATGTTCCGCGACCTGACCCGACTGTCGGCGGCGGGCATCCCGACCATCGCGCTGGTGTTCGGCAACTCCACCGCCGGCGGCGCCTACATCCCCGGGATGTCCGACCACGTCGTGATGATCAAGGAACGCTCGAAGGTGTTCCTGGCGGGGCCGCCGCTGGTGAAGATGGCCACCGGGGAAGAGTCCGACGACGAGTCGCTCGGCGGCGCCGAGATGCACGCCCGTATTTCGGGTCTGGCGGACTACTTCGCCGTCGACGAGCTCGACGCGATGCGCATCGGCCGCCGCATCGTGGCCCGGCTGAACTGGCGCAAGCAGGGCCCGGCCCCGAAACCGTTCGCCGCGCCGCTGTTCGACTCCGAGGAACTGCTCGGGATCGTGCCGCCGGATCTGCGCATCCCGTTCGACCCCCGCGACGTGATCGCGCGCATCGTCGACGGGTCGGCGTTCGACGAGTTCAAGCCGCTCTACGGCGGCTCGCTGGTGACCGGATGGGCGACGCTGCACGGATATCCGCTGGGCATCCTGGCCAACGCCCGCGGTGTGCTGTTCTCCGAGGAGTCGCAGAAGGCCACCCAGTTCATCCAGCTCGCCAACCGCTCGGACACACCACTGTTGTTCCTGCACAACACCACCGGCTACATGGTGGGCAAGGACTACGAGGAGGGCGGCATGATCAAGCACGGCTCGATGATGATCAACGCCGTCTCCAACTCCACCGTTCCGCACCTGTCACTGCTCATCGGAGCCTCCTACGGCGCCGGGCACTACGGAATGTGCGGACGCGCCTACGACCCCCGGTTCCTGTTCGCCTGGCCCAGCGCCAAATCCGCGGTGATGGGCGGCACCCAGTTGGCGGGCGTGCTGTCGATCGTCAGCCGCGCCGCCGCCGAGGCCCGCGGCCAGCAGGTCGACGAAGCGGCCGACGCCGCGCTCCGGGCCGCGGTCGAAGCGCAGATCGATGCCGAGTCACTGCCGATGTTCCTGTCCGGGCGGCTCTACGACGACGGGGTCATCGATCCGCGCGACACCCGCACCGTGCTCGGAATGTGCCTGTCCGCGATCGCGAACGGCCCGATCGAGGGGACGTCGAACTTCGGCGTCTTCCGGATGTGAGGCGCACTGTGATCACTCGAGTTCTGGTCGCCAACCGCGGGGAGATCGCCCGGCGTGTGTTCGCCACCTGTCGCCGACTGGGGATCGGCACCGTCGCGGTGTACACCGATCCCGACGCCGGTGCGCCGCACGTGGCCGAGGCCGACGCCCGGGTCCGGCTCGACGGCACCCGCGGCTACCTCGACCCCGCCCAGCTGATCGCGGCCGCGCATGCCGCCGGTGCCGACGCCGTCCATCCCGGCTACGGATTCCTCTCGGAGAACGCTGATTTCGCGGCAGCGGTGATCGACGCCGGCCTGACGTGGATCGGCCCGCCGGTCGCGGCGGTCGCAGCCATGGGGTCGAAGATCGAAGCGAAGAAGATGATGGCCGCTGCCGGCGTCCCGGTGCTCGAGGAGCTCGACCCGGACACCGTGACCGCCGACATGCTGCCCGTGCTGATCAAAGCGTCGGCCGGCGGCGGTGGCCGCGGTATGCGCGTCGTCCGCGATCTCGCCGACCTGCCCGCGCAGGTCGAGGCGGCGCGCCGGGAGGCGGAGTCGGCGTTCGGCGATCCGACGGTCTTCTGCGAGCGCTACCTCGACGCGGGCCATCACGTCGAGGTGCAGGTGATGGCCGACGCGCACGGCACGGTCTGGGCGGTCGGCGAGCGGGAGTGCTCGATTCAGCGCCGCCACCAGAAGATCATCGAAGAGGCACCCTCGCCGCTGGTGGAACGCACTTCGGGCATGCGGGACAAGCTGTTCGAGGCCGCCCGGTTGGCTGCCACCGCGATCGGTTACACCGGCGCGGGCACCGTGGAGTTCATGGCCGACGATTCGGGAGCTTTCTTCTTCCTCGAGATGAACACCCGCCTCCAGGTGGAGCACCCGGTCACCGAACTGACCTCCGGTCTGGATCTGGTGGAACTGCAGCTGACGGTCGCCGACGGCACGCCGCTGGGCGCCGAGCCGCCGGCGTCGACCGGCTCATCGATCGAGGCGCGGCTCTACGCCGAGGATCCCGCCAAGAACTGGCAGCCGCAGGCGGGCACCGTGCACCGCTTCGACGTGCCCACGGCCGGTGCGTGTTTCGCGCCGCTGGGCCATGCGGGGGTGCGCCTGGATTCCGGTGTCGCCGACGGCTCGGTGATCTCGGTGTTCTATGACCCGATGATCGCCAAGGTGATCTCCTGGGCGCCCACCCGCGCCCAGGCCGCGGCGCTGCTCGCCGACGCGCTGACCCGGACCCGGCTGCACGGCGTCCGCACCAACCGCGACCTGCTGGTCAACGTGCTGCGGCACCCGGCGTTCGCGGCCGGCGCCACCGACACGGCGTTCTTCGACACCCACGGCCTCGACACGCTCGCCGCACCCGTCGGTGACGCCGCGACCGTGACCCTGTCGGCCGTCGCCGCCGCCCTGGCCGACGCGGCCCGGAACCGCCGCGCGGCAACCGTGTTCGCGGGTGTTCCCAGCGGCTGGCGCAACCTCGCGTCAGGCTGGCAGACCAAGCGTTACACCGACGACGACGCCCAGACCCACGACGTCGCCTACCGCTTCACCCGTGACGGCGTGCGCATCGACGGTCACGACGACATCGCGCTGGTGTCCGCGACGCCAGAACTCGTGGTCCTCACCATCGGAGGGGTGGACCGGCCGTTCCACGTCGCGCGCTACGGAGACGACGTCTACGTCGACTCGCCGTCGGCGGCGGTGCATCTGGTCGCGCTGCCGCGGTACCCGGACCCCGACGACACCGTCGCACACGGCTCGCTGCTGGCCCCGATGCCCGGGTCGGTGCTGCGGGTCGGTGCCGCGGTCGGCGACACGGTCACCGCGGGGCAGCCCCTGGTCTGGCTCGAGGCGATGAAGATGGAACACACCATCGCCGCGCCGGCCGACGGTGTGCTGGCCGAACTCAACGTCACCGCCGGAACGCAGGTGGAGGTAGGCGCCGTACTGGCGCGCGTCGATTCAGGAGAGGCCCCATGACCGGATTCATCGAGACCGAGGAACAGCAGGCGCTGCGCAAGGCGGTCGCCGCGATGGCCGCCAACTACGGGCAGGACTACTACCTCGAGAAGGCGCGAGCCGGGCAGCACACCGACGAGCTGTGGGCCGAGGCGGGCCGGCTCGGCTTCATCGGGGTGAACCTGCCCGAGGAGTACGGCGGCGGCGGCGCCGGTATGTACGAGCTGAGCCTGGTGATGGAGGAGATGGCCGCGGCGGGCTCGGCGCTGCTGATGATGGTGGTCTCCCCCGCCATCAACGGCACGATCATCTCCAAGTACGGCACCGAGGACCAGAAGAAGCGCTGGATCCCCGGCATCGCCGACGGAACGATCACGATGGCGTTCGCAATCACCGAACCCGATGCCGGGTCGAATTCGCACCGCATCACCACGACCGCGCGCCGCGACGGCAGCGACTGGATCCTGTCCGGGCAGAAGGTCTACATCTCCGGCGTCGACCAGGCGCAGGCGGTGCTCGTCGTCGGTCGCACGGCTGACCACAAGACCGGGAACCTGAAGCCGGCGCTGTTCGTGGTGCCGACCGACACCCCGGGGTTCACGTTCACCAAGATCCCGATGGAGATCGTCAGCCCCGAATTCCAGTTCCAGGTGTTCCTCGACGAGGTCCGGCTGCCCGCCGACGCGCTGGTCGGATCGGAGGACGCCGCGATCGCCCAGCTGTTCGCCGGCCTGAACCCCGAGCGCATCATGGGCGCCGCGAGCGCCGTCGGCATGGGCCGGTTCGCGATCCACAAGGCGGTCGACTACGTCAAGACCCGGCAGGTGTGGAAGACGCCGATCGGCGCGCACCAGGGGTTGTCGCATCCGTTGGCGCAGAACCACATCGAGATCGAGCTCGCGAAGCTGATGATGCAGAAGGCCGCCGGCCTGTACGACTCCGGCGACGACGTGGGCGCCGCCGAGGCGGCGAACATGGCCAAGTACGCGGCGGGCGAGGCGTCGGTACGCGCTGTCGACCAGGCGGTGCAGTGCCTCGGCGGCAACGGTCTGACCAAGGAGTACGGAATCGCGTCGGTGCTGACGGCGTCGCGGCTGGCCCGCATCGCGCCGGTCAGCCGGGAGATGGTGCTGAACTTCATCGCGCAGACCTCGCTCGGGCTCCCCCGGTCGTACTGATGGCGAAATCAACCCCCGAGTCGCTCCGCTCGTGCCCGCCGGTCACCTACGCGCGCGACGGCGCGGTCGCGCGGCTGGTGCTCGACTCGCCGCACAACCGCAACGCGCTGTCGACGGCCCTGATCGGAGAACTGCACGACGGACTCGACCGGGCCGCCGCCGACCCGGACGTGCGGGTGGTGGTGCTCGGGCACACCGGAGGCACGTTCTGCGCCGGCGCCGACCTCAGTGAGGCGGCGGGGCGGGATCCGTCCACCGTGGCCGTCGACCGGGCCCGGGAGATGACCCGGCTGCTGCGCCGCATTCTCGAATCGCCGATGCCGGTGATCGGTGCGATCGACGGTCACGTCAGAGCCGGCGGCCTCGGCCTGGTGGGTGCCTGCGACATCGTGGTGGCGGGCGCGGCGAGCACGTTCGCGCTCACCGAGGCGCGGATCGGGGTGGCCCCGTCGATCATCTCGCTGACCCTGCTGCCGAAGATGACCGCGCGGGCCGCGGGCCGCTACTTTCTCACCGGCGAGAAGTTCGGCGCCGACGTCGCCGCGCAGATCGGGTTGGTGACGGTCGCCACCGACGATGTCGACGCGGCCGTCGCCGACCTGGCCGCGGCCGTCGCACTGGGTTCGCCGCAGGGCCTGGCCGAATCGAAGGCGCTGACGACCGCGGCCGTCCTCGCCGACTTCGACCGACGGGCCGACGAGCTGACGGAACGCTCGGCCGCGCTGTTCGTCTCCGACGAGGCCCGCGAGGGCATGCTCGCGTTCCTGGAGAAGCGTCCGCCACGCTGGGTCGGCTGACACCTCACAGTTTGGCCAAGGCGCTTGCATGTGCCGACGATCGTCGTAGCCTGGTGGGCGATGTGCGGATGCGCGAACAGCAAAAGGCCACGATGAGCTCCCCGATGTCGCGGAGCAGGTCGATGCGGGCTGCGGACACCGATCGAATCCAGGTGGCGCAGCTGCTCACCGACGCGGCAGCGTCGGGCAAGCTCGGGCTGACGGAATACGAGAACCGGCTGGCCAGGGCGTACGCGGCGCAGACCTGCGACGAACTCGACCGGCTGTCGTCCGACCTGCCCGGCGCGGTCACGCGCGGCCGCAGCGGCACCTGCCGGCCGGCGCCGTCGAGCACCCTGCTGGCGATCCTGAGCGGCTTCGAGCGACGCGGCCGCTGGAACGTCCCCAACCGGCTCACCGCGTTCGCGCTGTGGGGCGGCGGGGTGATCGACCTGCGCTACGCGGACTTCACCGCGCACGACGTGGAGATCCGGTGCTACTCGATCATGGGCGGGCAGACCATCCTGGTGCCGCCGGAGGTCAACGTCGACCTGCGCGGCGTCGCGGTGATGGGCAGCTTCGACCAGGGCATCGAGGGCGACGGATCCCCGGGTGCGCCCTGCGTGCGGATCTCCGGTTTCGCGCTGTGGGGCAGCGTCGCGGTCAAGCGCAAGAAGCGCAAGTCCACCAGCTGAGCGCCTGCTGGATTCGCGAACTCCTCAACGCGGCTCGTCCCTCACCGCTCGATCGTCGTCTGCGCGGTCACCGCCGCCGCTTCGATCCGAGGTAGTCGCCGACCACCGCGGCACCGAGGCCGTCCAGGTCGGGCACCACGACCCGGCCGCCCACGCGCCGGGCCACCTGATCGATGAACCGGGCCAGTCCCGGATCGCCGCCCAGCCGGAAGATCGTCACCTGCGCTCCCAGCCGCGCCACCTCGTCGAAACCCTTCACGGTGTGGGCGATCGTGCGGGGATGCGGCGGGTAGTCGAAGAACACGGCCGAACGTCCGTCGCGGTCGAAGTCCTCGAGGTGGGCGGTCGGCTCACCGTCGGTGACGACGAGGACGACCGGTTGGGCGTTGGGATGGCGCCGCAGGTGCCTGCTCGCCAGCGCGAGCGCGTGGTGCAGGTTGGTGCCCTGCTCGTAGACGCCCTCCAAGCCGGTCAGTTCGGCGGCGGTCACCGTGCGCGCATAGCGGCCGAACGCGACGATCTGCAGCGCGTCGGACCGGAACCGGGTGCTGACGAGGTGGTTGAGCGCGAGTGCCGTGCGCTTCATCGGCAGCCAGCGGTTCTCCATCACCATCGAGAACGACGTGTCGACCAGCAGCGCCACCGCGGCCTGGGTGCGGGTCTCGGTCTCGGAGATCTCGACGTCCTCGACGGTGATGCCGATGCTGCCGGTGCGCGCACCCGTACCGGCCTCCCGCAGCACCGCGTTGGTCAGCGTGCGGGTCACGTTCCACGGCTCGGTGTCGCCGAACTGCCAGGGCCGTGTCGCACCGGTCAGTTCGCCCGCCGCACCGGCCCGCCGGGTGTCGCGTTCGCCGTGCCGTCCCGAGAGTTGCTGCGCCACATCGCGTAACGCGGTCTGACCGAGCTGACGCATCGCCTTGGGCGACAGCCGCCACTGCCCGTCGGCGCCGCGGTCCAGGAAGCCCTGGTTCATCAGCGCGCGTTCGAGTTCGGCCAGCGTGCGCGCGTTGACGGCGGCCTCGTCCCCGAGTTGACGGGCCAGCATGTCGAGGTCGACATCCTCCATCGTGGCGCCCGAATAGCTCTGGGAGAGCTGCTCGGCGAGCTGCTCGAGTTCGGCGATGTCGGCCAGCGCCTGGGCACCCTCCCCCATGCCCAGCGGATCGTCGCCGGAGAACCGTTGCGAGCCGTCCCAGTCCTCGCCCGGCCGGGCCGCCTGCAGGTGGGAATCCAGCCGGTTCAGCGCGTTCATCAGCGACGGTGAGCCGAAAGCCTGCTGCGCCAACGAATCCAGCTCGGCGCGCTGCTGCTCGGAGAGACTGTTGCGGAAGCGCTGCGCTGCCGCCGCCCGCTTGGCCAGCGAGTCGAGCAGCTCGTCGATGTCGCGCGGGTTCTCCGGGAAGAACTCGCCGTGCTTGGCCATGAAGTCGTCGAAATCCTGCTGGCTGTCCTCGCCCTTGGCGTGCTTGTCCAGCAGGTCGTTGAGGTCGTCGAGCATGTCGTTGACGCGCTGACGATCCTCGTCGGTGGCGTTCTCCAGCGCCTCCTTCATGCCGGCGAAACGCTGGTCGAGCATCTCGCGGCCGAGCAGATCCTTGATCTGGTCGTACTTCTCGCGGGCCTCCGGGGAGCGCCAGTCGTACTCGGAGAGCTCCTGCACAGCCTTGGCCGGCGAGGGCGAGAGCGAATCCAGTTGCAGCTCACCGAATCTGGCGTCGTCGTCGAGGGCGCGGGCAAGCTCCTTGCGTTCGGCGAGCACGGCCTCGTCGAGCAGCTTCTTGATGTCGGCCAAGGTGCCGTCGAGGTTGTTGTTCTGCAACAGCTCCCGGCGCCGCCGGTTGGCTTCGGCCGCCAGCTTGTCGGCCCCGGGCATGTTCTTCGACCCGCGCCGCAGCAGCTCCGAGAGCGCCCGCCGCGGCGAGGTGCCCTCCATGACGTCCTGGCCGATGGCCTCCAGCGCCTCGCGCAGATCCACCGGTGGGGCCAGCGGATCCGGCCCGCCGGTGTATCGTGAGTACCGCGAGAAATGTTTAGCCATAGACGGTTTCGCCTTCTCCAGACACCTTGTCGATCCGCTTGGCCAGGTACAGCGCCTCGAGCGCCAGTTCGATCGCGGCGGCCCGCTGGCCCTCCGAGGACGCCTCGAGGCGGCGCTGGATCTCGGCCACCGCGGACACCTCGGGCAGTGCGGCCAACACCTCGCGGGCCGACACCCGCTCGCCCGTCGTCACCGGCGAGCCGTTCTCCACCGCGGTGACGATCGGACCGACGTCGATGCCGCCCAGCAGCCGCTGCGCCGTCTCGGCCGTCGCGCGCCGCAACAGGTGCTCGAGCACCGCCTGCTCGCGACCCTCCTCGCCGGATTCGAACTCCAGCTTGCCGCGCAGCACGTCGATCACGGTGCCGAGGTCGACCACGCGCGCCACCGGATCCTGTTCGCCGAGCAGCGCCGCGCGGTGCCGGGCCGACGCGGCGACGGTCTCGGCGGCGGCGATCGCGAACCGCGCCGAGACGCCGGAGCGCTGATCGATCGCGGTGGATTCGCGCAGCGCACGCGCGAACCGGGCCAGGATCGCCAGCAGGTAGGCCGGCACCTCGGCGGCCAGGTGGGCCTCCTGGGAGATGACGCCGACCTCGGCATCGAGTTCGAGCGGGTAGTGCGTGCGGATCTCGGCGCCGAACCGGTCCTTGAGCGGGGTGATGATGCGGCCGCGGTTCGTGTAGTCCTCGGGGTTGGCGCTGGCGACGACGAGCACGTCGAGCGGCAGCCGCAGCGTGTAGCCGCGGACCTGGATGTCGCGCTCCTCCATCACATTGAGCATCGCGACCTGGATGCGTTCGGCGAGGTCGGGAAGCTCGTTGACGGCGACGATGCCGCGGTGCGCCCGCGGGATCAGCCCGTAGGCGATGGTCTCGGGGTCACCGAGGCTGCGGCCCTCGGCCACCTTGATCGGGTCGATGTCGCCGACCAGGTCGGCGACGCTGGTGTCCGGTGTCGCGAGCTTCTCGGTGTAGCGCTCGCTGCGGTGGCGCCACGCCACGGGCAGGTCGTCACCCGAGTCGGCGGCCCGCCGGATCGACTCCGGGGTGATCGGGCTGTAGGGGTGCTCACCCAGTTCGGCGCCCGCGATCACCGGCGTCCACTCGTCGAGCAGGCCGCTCAGCGCCCGCAGCAGCCGGGTCTTGCCTTGGCCGCGCTCGCCGAGCAGGACGATGTCGTGCCCGGCGATCAGCGCCCGTTCCAGCTGCGGGATGACGGTGTCCTCGAACCCCAGGATGCCCGGCCAGATCTGCTCCGCGGTCGCGCCCGAGCTCAGCGCGGCCAGCAGGTTCTCCCGGATCTCGGCCTTGACGCTGCGCTCGCGATGCCCGGAGGCACGCAGCTCACCGACGGTACGGGGAAGGTCGTTAGGTGATGTCACCACTCCACGCTACGACTGCTGTCGAACTACGGCAGAGGTTGCCTGGTTGAGGTCACCGTCGAGCGTCGGGTTGGCGCACACTTCTCGACCCTTGGGTCGCCTTAATCCAACACTGGGCAGCCGCTCCATGTGTCGAGGCGGGCGTCGAGGCGGACCCGGCCGTGCCCCGGCCACCCCGCCGCCCGCATCGCGTCGCGCACCCGCTGCAAAAACACCTCGGGACGGTATCTCAGGATGTCGCGGCTGACCCGGATGATCGTCCATCCCTGGCCCTGCAGTTCGGCGAGGCGGTCGATGTCCCGGGCTCGCACGGCCGGGTCCGTCCAGTGCTGCGGCCCGTCGTATTCGACGCCCACCTTCCACCTCGGCCACCCCATGTCGACACGGCCGATGAAGTAGCCGTGCTCGTCACAGAGAAGGATCTGGGTCGACGGGCGCGGGAAGCCGGCGGCCATCAACAGCAGTCGCGACCTGGACTCCTGCGGAGATTCGGCACCGTCATCCATCAGGTCCAGAACGGTCCGAAGCTGGACGAGACCACGCGCGCCGCGGTGGCGCTCCACGAGCGGTTCGACGTCGGGGGGTTTGAGTCGGGTCGCGTTGGCGAGCGCGTCGACGCGCATGACCGCGCCCACCAGAGAGTCGCGTCTTCCGAGATCGAACGCGGTGCGTGCGGGCGTCGTTGCGGGGATGCCGCGGACGACGCACACCTCGTCGTCGGCAAGCGTGTTGCGGTGGATGATGATGCCGTCGACCGCACATGCTTGCGGGCGGTTGAGTTCCGCAGGCGACTCGTCGTCGATCCAACGCGAGCCGTGCAGCGCCGACGCCGACAGACCGGCGACCGTCGCCGCCCGGCCCGACCACAACCAGGCGGCGGCTGCACGTGTCACCGGCGTCAGGCGGGTTCCTGTCGGGACGTAGACGTCGCGATAGATCATGTGATGCCTGCTGCGCAGTGCGCGCCGACTCACCTGCCCGCGCCGGCGCGCCTCACTGCCCAGAAACGGCCCGTCATTGCTCCCCATGGCGCGACGATGACACCGCCGCCCGACACTTCCGGCCGGTTGTCGGCGCGTGGCACACCCGCCTGTGGATAACGGCGGCGAAGCTCGCGCCCGAATGTTGGCTTATGTCACGGCTCGGCGGCGAAAACGTGCCTCGAGCCAACACTCAGCGTGAAGGCGGGGGGCGGGAGCGCCGGGTCAGTGCGCGAAGTGGCGCGCCCCGGTCAGGTACAGCGTCACCCCGGCGCTCGCCGCGGCGGCGGTCACTTCGTCGTCGCGGACCGAGCCACCCGGGTGCACCACGGCTGTCACCCCGGCCCGGATCAACGCCTCGAGCCCGTCGGGGAACGGGAAGAACGCGTCGGAGGCTGCGACGGCGCCCTGGGTGCGGTCGCCGGCCCGCTCGACCGCCAGTCGGGCCGCGTCGACGCGGTTGACCTGCCCCATGCCGACGCCGACGGTGGCGCCGTCCTTGGCGATGACGATCGCATTGGACTTGACCGCGCGGCAGGTACGCCACGCGAACACCAGGTCGGCGAGAACGGCCGGGTCGGCGGGCGTGCCGGTGGCCAGTGTCCAGTTCGCGGGGTCGTCCCCCGGCGCGTCGACGGCGTCGCGCTGCTGCACGAGCAGGCCGCCGCTGACCTGACGGAACTCGGTGCCGCCGGGCTGCGGCTCCGAGGCCACCAGGATGCGGATGTTCTTCTTGCCGCGCAGCACCTCCACCGCGCCCGGCTCGTAGGCCGGTGCGACGATCACCTCGGTGAAGATGCCCGCCACCGTCTCGGCCATCTCGACGCTGACCTCGGTGTTGGTGGCGATCACCCCGCCGAACGCGGACAGCGGGTCACAGTCGTGGGCCTTGCGGTGCGCGTCGGCCACCGAGACCGTGGACACCGCGATGCCACACGGGTTGGCGTGCTTGATGATCGCCACGCAGATGTCCTCGTGGTCGAACGCCGCGCGCCAGGCCGCATCCGCGTCGGTGTAGTTGTTGTACGACATCTCCTTGCCGTGCAACTGTTCTGCCTGCGCCAGACCGGGCCAGCCGCCGTCGTCGCTGTACAGCGCCGCCTGCTGATGCGGGTTCTCGCCGTAGCGCAGCACCGCGGTGCGCCGGAACGTCGCACCGAACCACGGCGGCAAAGCCACGTCGCCGGCCTCGGCGATGTCTTCGCCGGGCGCCAGCACCGACTCCATCCACGACGCCACCGCGACGTCGTACTCGGCGGTGTGCCGAAACGCCAACGAGGCCAACTTCTTCCGTTCGGCGAGGGTGAAGCCGCCGGCGCGTACCGCGGCCAGCACGCCGTCGTACCCGAGCGGTTCGACGACCACCGCCACGCTGGGGTGGTTCTTCGCCGCGGCCCGCACCATCGACGGGCCACCGATGTCGATCTGCTCCACGCACTCGTCGACGCTCGCGCCGGAGTTGACGGTCTGGGTGAACGGATAGAGGTTCACCACGACGAGTTCGAACGCCTCGACGCCGAGTTCCTCGAGCGCCGAGACGTGTTCTGCTTTGCGCTGATCGGCGAGCAGTCCGGCGTGCACCCGCGGGTGCAGCGTCTTCACCCGGCCGTCGAGCACCTCGGGGAAGCCGGTGACATCCTCCACCGGGGTGACCGGAACACCGGCGCCGGCAATGGTTTTCGCCGTCGACCCGGTGGACACGATGCTGACCCCGGCCTCGTGCAGGCCTTGGGCCAGCGGCACCAGCCCCGTCTTGTCGTACACGCTGATCAACGCGCGCCGAATACGCCGCCTGCCCTCGTTGTCGGTCATCCTATGGTCGCCTTTCGTCCCGTCCAGGTGACGCCGCGGGTGGCCAGCGCCGCCAGGACATCCACCAGAAGTTCTCGTTCGATCACCTTGATCCGTTCGTGCAGCGTGGCCTCGTCGTCGCCGTCGAGCACGGGAACCGCCTGCTGCGCGATGATCGGACCGGTGTCGGTGCCCGCATCGACGAGGTGCACGGTGCACCCGGTGACGCGGACTCCCTCGGCCAGGGCATCGGCGACGGCGTGCGCACCGGGGAACGCGGGCAGCAGCGCGGGATGGGTGTTGACCACCCGCCCCGGGAACCGCGAAAGAAACTGCGGGCCAAGGATCTTCATGAATCCGGCCGACACCACCAGGTCGGGGTCGTGCGCGGCGGTCGCCTCGGTGATCGCGGCGTCCCACGAGGCCCGGTCCGGATGGGCGCGCAGCGGCACGGTGAAGGTGGGCACCGAGGCCGCCGCGGCGATCTGCAGGGCGGCGCAGTCGCGGTCGGTGCCGACGGCCACCACGCGCGCCGGGTAGTCGCCGACGGCGGCCTCGAGCAGCGAGGCGAGCAGCGAGCCGGTGCCCGAGGCGAGCACCACGAGCCGCGCCGGCGCGCTCGGGGGAACCCGGACCTCTGGCTGCACGGCAGGAAGCCTAGTGGGTGGTGCCGTCGCGGCCGCCACGCATGTCGTCGTCGGCCATGAAGTGGTCCTCGGGATCCTCCGCCTCGAGATCGTCGGGCAGGGGTTCGGGTGTCGTGCGCGCGACCGGCGGTGCCGGTTCGTCGACGGCGACGACGGCCTCCGGCGCGATCTCGACGGTGTCGGGGTCGGCCTCCTCGGCCACCGGCTCCGGTTCGGGTTCGGGTTCGGGCTCCTCGATCACCGGCGCGGGCCGGCGCACCCGCGGCTGGAAGCCGCCCGACATCGCCACGGTCAGCGCACCGATGCCCGCGAACCAGATGAACACCGCCGGACCGAACGTGGTCTGGTCGACGCCGACGTCGCCGAAGTTGCCCAGTGCGCCGCCGCCCGCGTAACCCAGCAGCGCCATCACCGCCGCCCCGACGACGGCGGCCACCACCACTTTCGCGAGGGCCTGCAGGGGCGGCAGCGGACGGCGGGCGCACTGCTGACCCAACGCGACGGCGGCCGCCGCGGCCACGATCAGCAGCGCCACCCACACCGGGCCCAGCGGCGGCGTCGGGACCGCCGCCAGCACCGGCAGCGCCGGCACGTCCCCACCCAACACGGTGAACGCACTGAACGTGGCGAGGCCGATGTGCGCGCTCGAGCCGACGGCCACCGCGGCGGCGCCGACCACGATGTTGGGCAGGTAGAGCACCGAGAGCACCGTGAGGCTGAGCTGTCCGAACATCGAATCGGTGATGGAGTAGAGGTCGTGCATCGTCGACCAGTGCACGATCAGCGAACCAGACACCACCGCGGCCGACAGCGCCATCAGCGCCAGCACGCCGGCGCCCGCGGCCCGGAAGGCGTCGGGAAGCCAGGCGGGCAGCGGTGTGGAGCGCAGCAGCCGCCGGCCCACCCGCGATCCGACGCCGAGCCCGGCCCCGATCAGATGCACGGTGAGGACGCTGGCGAAGGCCCGAGACGCGTCGGGAGTCTGCAGCTCGGTGAGCACGGAGGCGGCGTCGTGGATGACGGCCAGACAGACCGCCGCGATGAGGATCGGCCCGCCGAGCGCGGAGGCGATCACCCAGCGGGTCACGAACCAGGACGTGCTGGTCACCGCGGCGGCGGTGGTGCGTGCCGTGCCGTAGACCATCGCCATCGCCGGCAGCAGCGGCATCACCCCGAGGGCGCTGCCGGCGATGGACACCGGCACCTGGTGCACGCCCAGCCACATGCTGGCGATGGCGCCGGATGCGCCGGTCATGTCGCTGTTGGCGATCAGCAGCTGGGAAAGCACCACCGCGGCGATGACGACGAGCGCGACCAGTGACGGCCCGAACGCCACCCGCAGCAGTTCACGCGCCTGGCGTGTCCCGGCTGGTCCTGACGAACCACCCGCGCGCGGGGGATTGTTCACGGGTGGGCCGCTCCTCGAAGACGCTCGGGCGCGCGACGTTCGCGCACGCGCGGCTTGAGATTACGACGACTGGCCGGGCTGAGAGGTCGGTGACGACTGGTGTTGCGTGGGGACCTGCGTCGTCGGCGTGTTGCTCGACGGCGGCTGGCCGTAGGTCGGGTAGCCGGTGGGCGGTGTCGGCGGCCCCTGTTGCGCGCCGGGCTGCTGCCCGCCGGTCGACGGTGAGGCGGCGGGGAAGCCGCCGGTCGAGGGTCCGGCACTCGGGTAGCCGCCGTAGGGCGTCGGGTAGCCCGGCCGCTGCTGCTGGCCGGCGCCCGGTCCGCCATGCTGCTGCCCGGGATGCTGGCCGTAGTACGAGCCGGGGTACTGGCCGTACTGCGGCTGCTCGTACTTGGGCCGCGACACCGGCGGGGTGATGACACCGGAGTCGAACAGCAGCACCACCACGGCGACGGCGGCCTGCAGCAGCGTGAACGCGATCAGCAGGTACAGCCCCCAGTCGACGGTCGTGCCGCTGGGCTTGTTGACGACCTCCGAGATCACCAGCAGGAAGCCCAGGACGGCGGCCACTGCGGCGACGGCGACGTGGTTGCGCTGCCGGGGCAGCAGGCCGACAGCGGCGACCAGCGCGGCCACCACCGCGGCGATCACCGCGAGGCCGAGACCCACGGAGCTCCCGCTGAGCTCGCCCAGACCGGGGAAGTCCGACGACGTCACGGTGAACTGCGGCGCGAAGTACGACAGGTAGACCAGCAGGCCGAGCGCGGCGACCGCGGCGCTCAGATAGCCCGGGAGCTTGCTCGGGCCGGCGGCGGCCGGATCGGACTCCCCGATCTTGGCGAACTGCTGTGTCGGCGCGGAGAACTGCGTTGTCGGCTGCTGGGCGGGCGGGTAGCCAGGGCCTCCGGGCGCGCCTTGGGGGTACGACATGACCTCTCCTGTGCTGTGCGGGCACCGCGTCGACGACGTCGACGCAGACGACGGCGATCCGACCGGACCGCCTGAGCGATTCGTTGAACCACGCTAGCGCACACCGGGGTGGACCTGTCACGCCCGCGCAGCCGCGCGGACGGCTATGCGGGGACGAGCGCGGCCGGATCGATGGAGTCCCGCTCGGCGGCCTCGATGTCGCGGACCAGCGGCAACACCCGGGCGCCGAAGTACTCGATCTCCTCCTGGAAATGCAGGAATCCGCCCAGGATCAGATCCACCCCCCGTTTGCGGTAGGCCGCGATGCGTTCGGCGATCTGCTCGGGCGTGCCGATCAGCTTCGTGCGGAATCCGTCGTTGTACTGGACGAGGTCTTCGAAGGTCGAATCCGCCCACATGCCGCGCTTGTCGGCGGTGGCGTTGCCGGCCTGCTGCACGGCGGCGCCGAAGCCCTCGACGGCGGGCCGGTTCGCCTTGGCGATGATCTCCCGAAGGGTCTCGTGCGCCTCTGCCTCCGTGTCCCTGGCGATGATGAAGGCGTTGAGGCCGAACTTCACCTCGCGGCCGGCGTCGCGAGCGTGGTCCCGCACGTCGACGATCTGCTCGGTCACACCGTCGAAGTCCTTGCCGTTGGAGAAGTACCAGTCGGCGTAGCGGCCGCCGTTGCGCCGGGCGGCGGTCGAGTTGCCGCCCTGGAAGATCTCCGGGTTGGGCCGCTCGGGCGTGTTGAGCGGCTTGGGCTTGAGCGTGAAGTCGTGGATGCGGTAGAAGTCGCCGCGGAAGTCCACGTCGTCCTCGGTCCAGATCTTGCGCAGCACCTGCAGGAACTCGGCGCTGCGCCGGTACCGCTCGTCGTGTTCGAGCCACGGCTCACCCAGGTGGGTGAACTCGTCCTTGAACCAGCCGGAGACCACGTTGACGGCGAACCGGCCGCCGGAGAGCTGATCGGCGGTGGCGCCGAGCTTGGCCAGCACCCCCGGCTGCCACAGGCCGGGGTGGACGGCCGCGATGACCTTGAGCCGCTGGGTGGCCAGCAGCAGCGCGAGGCTGAAACTCGTCGACTCGTGCTGGTACTCAGCGCCGTAGCTGGCCTCGTAGCGCACCTGGGACAGGGCGTACTCGAAGCCGTTGTTCTCCGCGGTCTGCGCCAGCGTGGCGTTGTACTCGTAGTTCCAGTCGGTGCGCTGCTCGATGTCGCTGGTCACGAGGCCGCCGCTGACGTTGGGCACCCAGTAGGCGAACGAGATGGTGTCGGCGATGCGTTCGGTCGTCATGGTCGGTCATGGAACCGGGCGCCTGCGCCGGGGTCATCGGTATGGATCGCGGTGACGCGAACTCAGCCCATGACGATGGGCGTGGCCTCGATGCCGTTGAACCGGGACGCCGTCACCGAGGTGTAGGCGCCCATCATCGGGCTGACGACGACGTCGCCGACACCGAGAGCAGGCATCGGGTAGTCCCGGGCGATGACGTCGGCGCTGTCGCAGGTGGGTCCGGCCAACGTCACCGGATCCAGCACCGCCTCGGCGCGGTGCAGTTCCGCGAGAGCCAGGATGGGCGGGTGGACGTCCTCGGTCATGACGTTCGAGTAGCTGCCGTAGAGCCCGTCGTCGAGGTAGTGCCACACCTGCCCGTCGCGCTCCGCGGTGCCCACCACGCTCGACAGCAGGGTCATGCAGTCGGCCACCAGGAAACGGCCGGGCTCGCACAGCAGGGTGAAGTCGTCGCGGCGTTGCCCCAGCACCTCGTCGACGATCGCCCCGACCGCGTCGATCTCGGGCTCGTCGTCGCGGTAGCTGACGGGGAATCCGCCGCCGATGTCGAGGACGCGGGTCGCCACACCGAGGGTGTCCTGCACGTGGTCGGCGAGAGCGAGGGTGTTGTGCATCGCGCGGCGATACGGTTCGACCGAGCTGCTCTGGCTGCCGACGTGGAAGCTGAAGCCGGCGAAGCGGACTCCGGCCGCCAGGACATGCTTGACCAGGAGTTCGGCGTCGCCGGGCGGCACGCCGAACTTGGTCGAGAGGTCTGACTTCGCCGCGGGATTGCGGAACGCCAGCCGGACCAGCAGGTCGATGTCGGCGGGCCTGCCGCGGAACTTCTGCACCTCGGCGGCGTTCTCGACCACGAAGGTGCGCACGCCCGCGGCGTAGGCGTGGTCGATGTCGGCGGGCTTCTTGATCGGATGGGTGTGGATGCAGCGGTGCATCGGCAGGCCGAGGCGGCCCAGCAGATCGATCTCTCCGCGCGTCGCGACGTCGAATCCGCCACCGCAGATCGCGATGGTCGACAGCACCACCGGGTGGGGAAGCGCCTTGACCGCGTAGTGCACCCCGAATCCGGTCAGTGCACTCTGCAACTGCCGGAGCCTGCGTGCCACCAGGTGCGGTTCGAGGACCAGCAGCGGCGTGCCGTGTGTGGTGGCCAGCCGCGTCCAGCGTGCCGCGTTGGCGCGCAGTTCCTCACGCAGCCGAGATCGTCGTCGCGGATTCACGGTCATCCTCCCTGATATCTGGAACACGTTGGGCGAGAAGCGATGTGCAGTGTTCGTAGCTGAACACCGCACAGGTGTAGAACGCCACGTCGGAGACGAGCTTGCCGAACACCCAACCGGCCGCGACGTTGCCGAACAATGCAGGCCCGAAGTAGAACGCCAGGGGGCGTACGGCGATGCTGTCGATCACCTCGGCCGGCCCGAATTCGATGGCCACGCTGCGCAGTGCGAGAAGGGCGGCGACGACGAGGCGGGCCAGCGCCGGGCGATGCGCCTGGTCGCGGTGACTCCACCGCAGCGCGTTCAGATAGGCAGCGGCGTAGTAGCCACCCGAGGCGCCGACCGACGCCGCCACGGCGGCCGCGGCCAGCGAGTCCGTGGCGGCGTAGACCAGCGCGGCGGCGCCGAACTCGCCGACGGTCCCGGCGACCTCGCATGGCAGGTACCGGCGCACCCATTCGCGGATCCGCACCCGTTTCGTCGTCGATCCGTCCATGCGTCGAACTGTTCCGCGACGAGCCCGCCGGGTCGTGAGTAGCGCGCTACGCGACTCACCGGCGGAGTCGGCGCGGGGCTACGCAGGCCACCCCCCTTGCGGAGGCAGATTGGAACACGTTCTAATTCTCGGTATGGACTTTGGGTTGGTGCTGTTCACCTCCGATCGCGGAATCACTCCCGCCGCGGCGGCCACGCTGGCTGACCAGCACGGCTTCACCACGTTCTACGTGCCCGAACACACCCACATCCCGATCAAGCGGCAGGCCGCCCACCCGACCACCGGGGACGAAACCCTGCCCGACGACCGCTACATGCGCACCCTGGACCCCTGGGTGTCACTCGGCACCGCCGCGGCGGTGACGTCGCGGGTGCGGCTGTCCACCGCGGTGGCGCTACCCGTCGAACACGACCCGATCACGCTCGCCAAGTCGATCGCGACGTTGGACCACCTCTCCGGTGGCCGCGTCTCGCTGGGCGTCGGATTCGGCTGGAACACCGACGAACTCACCGACCACAAAGTGCCGCCGGGTCGGCGCCGGACGATGCTGCGCGAGTACCTCGAGGCGATGCGCGCGCTGTGGACCGAGGAGGAAGCCTCCTACGACGGCGAGTTCGTCTCATTCGGTCCGTCGTGGGCCTGGCCGAAGCCGATCCAGTCCCACATCCCGGTGCTCGTCGGCGCGGCCGGCACCGAGAAGAACTTCCGGTGGATCGCGAAGTCGGCCGACGGCTGGATCACCACACCGCGCGACTTCGACATCGACGCCCCGGTCAAGCTGCTGCAGGACACCTGGGCGGACGCCGGCCGCGACGGCGCACCGCAGATCGTCGCACTGGACTTCAAGCCTGACCCGGACAAGCTGGCGCGCTGGCGCGAGCTCGGCGTCACCGAGGTTCTGTTCGGGTTACCCGACCGCAGTGCCGAGGACGTCGCCGCCTACGTCGAACGGCTCGCCGGCAAGCTCAGCGCGCTCGTCTAGCGCAGGATCGCCCGGTTACCGTTATCGGTAGCCTGCACAACGATTTTCGCGCCGAGCGGATCCCCCTCGGACATCAGCGAAACGAGATCGCGGTCCTCGGTGGTCGCCATGAACCGGGAGCCGTCGGCCTCGAGCCGGCCGACGATGATGCCGGTGCGCACCGGCCAGTCGTACCGCACCGAATACGTCTCGACGACGCCCGTTCCGGCGGGCTGCTTCACCACCGGCACCGTCGGCAACTCGGCCACCTGCGCCGTCAACTCCGCGCTGCGCGACGACCGCCACGCGACGGGTTCGGTCGAGTAGATGCCGACCGAGTACTTGCTCATGATGCCGCCATTGGCGCCGACGAAGCCGAATCGGCCCGGCTGGTCGCGCATCTGGGCGACGGTCTCGGCGATGCCGTGCACCGAATAGCTGTTGCCGGGCCCGCCGAAGTACGGCAGGCCCCCGGTCAGCGTCAGCCCGCGCGGATCGTCACCGGTGAGTCCGAGCGCCTCGCAGATCACGAACACCGGGAACGGGAAACAGCTGTAGAGGTCGAACGTCGCCACGTCGTCGACGCCGATGCCGGCCACCCGCAACGCCTCGTGGGCCGCATGCACGGCGGCCGGGCTGGCACCGAGATCGACCCGGCTGAGCAGCGGCTGCTCGACGAGGTCGGAATGGCCGTGGACGAACACCCACTTCTCCTGCGGCACACCGTGCCTGCGCGCCGCCTCGACCGACATCAGCACGAGTGCCGCGCCCTGATTCACGGTGTCGCGGGCGACCAGATACCGGGGGTAGGGGTCGCAGATCATCCGGTTCTCGTCGGTGACGGTCTCGATCTCCTCGACCGACCGCTCCACCGGGGATGACGAGAACGGGTTCTTCGCAGCGACTTTCGACATCGGCGCGAACAGCTCCGCCATCGTGTGCCGGTAGTCGGCGACGCCGAGGCCGAGTCGCGCGCGGCGCGCGTTGTCGAGCAGGCCGTACTGCACGGGGGCGCCGGTCAGTCCGTGCTGGACGGTGTACTCGTCGATGTAGTTGAAGATCTGGTGTCCGCGATCCTCGAGCTGACCCTCGATGGTCTCGGTGAAGTCGGGCTTGTCGTCGCGGTCGGCGAAGTACTTGGCGGTCGACCCCGGCTCGGAACCCATGATCATCACGATGTCGGCCTCGCCCGCGAGGATCGCCTCGCCGGCCTCGGTGACCAGCTTCTGCGGGCCCTGTCCGCCCACGGGCTCGAGCACCACGCGAGCGGGATCGCCGCCGAGGCGCTTCATCACCGAGCGCGGGTAGTTGGTCGACTTGCCCAGCGCCGCGGGCATCGGCCCGGAGATCTCGAACTGTCGCAACCCGAACACCGTGTCGACCGCCGCCGCCAACGCAGCGACGTCGGCGCCCGTGTCGTCGAGCGCCGCCCGCGCCGCTTCGGTCGCGAGCTCGACGGCCGACATGCCGCGGTAGTCGGGGTCGTCGATCCGTTCGGTGAACTGGCCGACACCGACGAGGACCGGCGTTCGCGGATCAACCGGCATGACAGACCTCCTGACAACTGTTAATTCGTCAGGCTAACCGACGCCTGGAACGTGTTCCAATTCGCCGCTTCGCGTGCGGCGGGGCCGGACCGGGTACCCGCTCGGCATGGCCCGCGGTGAGCATCCGCAACGCACGGTGTTCTATGGCGCCTGCCTGCTGGCGGCGGCATTCCTGTCGTGCTGGGTGGCCGCCCGGGTGCACATCGTGTGGGTCTCGGCGCTGATCTACGTCGCAGCCGCCATCGCCATGTGCGTGGGCCTGGTCATGACCCTGCGGGATTACGGCTGACTCCACGCACGATCTCCACAAACGACACTGCGGCCAGATCGCCGATTTCGGAAGAAAAGGCGATCTGACCGCAGTGTCGGCGTGAAGGACTATAGGTTCTCGAAGATCTCCCGGGCCAGCGACGCGGTCTCGGACGGCGTCTTGCCGACCTTGACGCCTGCGGCCTCGAGGGCCTCCTTCTTCGCGGCGGCGGTGCCCGACGATCCGGACACGATCGCGCCGGCGTGGCCCATCGTCTTGCCCTCGGGGGCGGTGAATCCCGCGACGTAGCCGACGACCGGCTTGGACACGTTGGCCTTGATGTAATCGGCCGCACGCTCCTCGGCGTCGCCGCCGATCTCGCCGATCATCACGATCACCTTGGTCTCGGGATCCTTCTCGAACGCCTCGATCGCGTCGATGTGCGTGGTACCGATGACCGGGTCGCCGCCGATGCCGATCGCGGTCGAGAAGCCGAGATCGCGCAGCTCGTACATCATCTGGTAGGTCAGCGTGCCCGACTTCGACACCAGGCCGATCGGGCCCTTGCCGGTGATGTTGTTCGGCGTGATGCCGACCAGCGACTCACCGGGGGTGATGATGCCCGGGCAGTTGGGACCGATGATGCGGGTCTTCTCGCCCTTGGCTTTGTTATAGGCCCACGCATAGGCGGTGTCCTGCACCGGGATGCCCTCGGTGATGACCACCAGCAGCGGGATCTCGGCGTCGATGGCCTCGATGATCGCGTCCTTGGAGAAGGCCGGCGGCACGAACGCGATCGACACGTCGGCGCCGGTTTCCTTCATCGCCTCGGCGACACTGCCGAACACCGGCAGCTCGACCTGCTGGCCGTCCGAGTTCTCGTGCGTGACGGTGGTGCCCGCCTTACGCGCGTTGACACCGCCGACGACCTGGGTGCCGGCCTTGAGCATCAGCTTGGTGTGCTTCGTACCCTCACCGCCGGTGATGCCCTGGACGATGACCTTGCTGTCCTTGTTCAAAAAGATCGACATAGCTTGTGTCCCTTACTTGTTCGCCAGTTCGGCGGCCTTGTCGGCACCGGAGTCCATGGTGTCCGCCTGGATGACCAGCGGATGGTTGGCCTCGGCGAGAATGCGCCGGCCTTCGTCGACGTTGTTGCCGTCGAGCCGCACGACGAGCGGCTTGTTGGCCTCGTCGCCCAGGATCTGCAGCGCCTTGACGATGCCGTTGGCGACCGCATCGCAGGCGGTGATGCCGCCGAACACGTTGACGAACACGCTCTTGACCTGGCTGTCGTTCAGAATCACGTCGAGGCCGTTGGCCATCACCTCGGCCGACGCACCGCCGCCGATGTCGAGGAAGTTGGCGGGCTTGACGCCGCCGTGCTTCTCCCCCGCGTAAGCGACCACGTCGAGGGTCGACATCACCAGACCCGCGCCGTTGCCGATGATGCCGACCTGACCGTCGAGCTTGACGTAGTTGAGGTCGTTCTCTTTCGCCTTGAGCTCCAGCGGGTCGGTCGCGTCCTTGTCCTCGAACTCCGCGTGCTCGGGATGGCGGAAGTCGGCGTTGGCGTCCAGGGTGACCTTGCCGTCGAGCGCCAGGATCTGATCGTCCGGCGTGCGCACCAGCGGGTTCACCTCGACCAGCGTGGCGTCCTCTCCGACGAACACCTCCCACAGCTTGGCGATCGTCACCGCGGCCGCGTCGAGCACCTCGGCGGGCAGGTGCCCCTTCTCGGCGATCTCGCGGGCGAAGGCCTCGTCGACGCCCTTGGTCGCGTCGACGGCGATGCGGGCCAGCCGCTCGGGCTTGGTGGCGGCGACCTCTTCGATCTCCATGCCGCCCTCGACGGAGCACATCGCGAGGTACGTGCGGTTGGCACGGTCGAGCAGGAAGGAGATGTAGTACTCCTCGGCGATGTCACTGGCCTCGGCCACCAGCAACTTCTTCACGACGTGTCCCTTGATGTCGAGACCGAGGATGTTCTGCGCGTGGGTGAAGGCGTCGTCGGGCGTCGCGGCGTACTTCACGCCGCCGGCCTTACCGCGGCCGCCGACCTTGACCTGGGCTTTCACCATGACCGGCTTGCCGATCGCCTCGGCGATGGCCTTGGCGTCCTCCGCGGAGTCGGTGACCCGCCCGGGGGTGGTGGGGACGTTGTGCTTGGCGAACAGTTCTTTCGCCTGGTACTCGAAGAGATCCATGGACTCCCAGAACTTCCCTGTCTGTCTGCGGCTGTGAAAAATGTGTGCCCGACGGGCTCCGGGGGAACTTTATCGACACGAGTGCTGACGATTGTCACCGCCCACCTGTCATGTGGTCGATCTCACCGCGACCTGAATAGTGATTCAGGTCACATTCCCGCGTGCATTAAAGTCTCGGGTTGCCACCTGGATTGGATTTTGGTTAACGTCCTGTGGTCTAGATAACGGTCTGATCACGACGGCTCACGACGGATTAAGGACTCATCAGGTTGCCTCAGCATCGTTCGCCTCGATCCTCTGAGGCCCTCGCGGCGCCTGGTCTGACCGAAGTCACCGACATCATCCCGTTCGACGAATTCGGTGAGCTGGGCGATCTGGACGATGCCCCCTCCGGCGCCTTCGACCGTGACACCGAGGTCATCCGCGCCCCTGAGCTCGACGATCTGCTCGACACCGACGACCTCGAGCCGCTCCGACTCGTCCCCGCGGAGTTCCGCGCGACGCGTGCGCAGACCCGCTCCACGGCGCGTTCGTCGTCGAACCGCGCCTACCGGGACAGCCACACCGACCTCAGCGACGGCACGGCGCAGACCGACATCATCGACATGCGTGGCCGTAAAGGTCTGCACCGCAAGGCCGAGGTGCCCGTCAAGGGCCGCCTGATGGTCGCCGCGATGGCCGTCGGCGCCACCGCAGCCGGCGCCTACACCGTCACCAACGCCGCGCAGAAGCAGCCCGTGGCGACCGTGCTCGCGTCGGATTCGACCACGACGGGTGGCGCGGGCGTCATCACCGGCTCCGTGGACGGGATGCAGGTCGTGACCGTCGCGCCCGCCGCGGACTCGTCCGTGCACGCCGAGGAGATCACCAAGGCCGCGGCGTTCGCCCAGGAGCGCGCCGACCGCGAAGCGCGGCTGGCCCGGCCGCAGTACGTGATGCCCACCCGCGGCGTGTGGACCTCCGGGTTCGGTTACCGCTGGGGGGTCCTGCACGCCGGCATCGACATCGCCAACTCGATCGGAACGCCGATCTATGCCGCCGCGGACGGCGTGGTCACCGACTCGGGGCCCACGGCCGGGTACGGCGCCTGGGTCAAGATCCGCCACTCCGACGGCACGGTGACCCTGTACGGCCACGTCAACACCTGGCTGGTCAGCGTCGGTCAGCGCGTCATGGCGGGCGACCAGATCGCCACGATCGGCAACCGCGGCAATTCGACCGGTCCGCACCTGCATTTCTCGGTGCTGGTCAACGGCACCGACTTCATCGACCCGGTGCCGTGGTTGGCCAAGCGGGGGCTGACCCCCGGCAGCTACGTTGGCTGAGTGGCCGGCGACCCCACTGACTCCTCTGATTCCGACGACACCCGGATTCTGCGCCGGGCGCCGCTGAACACGGGGCCGCAACCCCTGCCCGCGGGGTCCCAGCCGCTGCCCCCGGCTGCCGAGCCGCAGACCTCCATCATCCGGCGCCATCCCACCGGCGAGTTCCCCGCCGCCGACGAGCCCGCGACCGGCTACCTGCCCCGCGCGCAACCCGTCGCCGTCGGCCCGCCCCGCTCCCGGCACGGCCAGCCGCGCACAGCCATCGCGACCGCCGTCGTCAGCATCCTGTCGGGGTGGGCGACCGCCGTGATCGCGACCGATCTCATCACCGGCTGGTCGGCGACCGATCCGCTGTTCTGTGTGGCCATCGGCTTCCTCACCGCTATCTCGGCCGCGGCCACGATCGGCGGATTGATCGCCCTGCTGTTGCGGCGGCGAATGGGCCGGCTGCTGGTAGTCGTCGGCGCGGTGGTGGCACTGCTGATCTTCGCGGGCCTGTTCATCGCCGGCGCCGCGCTGCCCGCGCTCGTCTACGCCATGCCCGTCCTGCCGGTGGCGTCGATCGTGCTGGCGCTGCTGCCCGACACCGGGCGCTGGGCACGGTCAGGCTAGAGCTTGCTGACCGGCGCGTGGTTGTGCATGAGCTTGACCCGCCCGGCACTGCCGAAGTCGATCAGCGACATCGCCGACTCCCCCATGCCCGACACCTCTTCCACCCGACCGAGCCCGTACTTGTCGTGCGTGACGCGGTCGCCGGGTTCGAGCACCAGCAGCGGCCGCTTGCCGGCCGCGGGGCGGCTCGGGGACGGTCGTGGGGTGCCGAAGCGGCCCGCGCCGCTCACCGGAGCGGAGAACGGGGACGACGGCTGCTCGACGCGACGCCAGTGGATCAGCTCCTGCGGAATCTCCCGCAGGAAGCGGGATTCGGGGTTGAGCATCGGCTGGCCCCAGGAGGACCGCACCTTCGCCCGGCTCAGGTACAGCCGCTGGCGGGCCCGCGTGATGCCGACGTAGGCCAGCCGGCGTTCCTCGGACAGTTCCACCGGATCACCCAGGGCGCGCATGTGCGGGAACATGCCGTCCTCCCAGCCGGTCACGAACACCACCGGGAACTCCAGGCCCTTCGCGGTGTGCAGCGTCATCATCGTCACCACGCCCGACCCGTGCTCGGGGATGTCGTCGGCGTCGGCCACCAATGACACCCGCTCCAGGAACGACGCGAGCACGCCGGTGTCGGGGACGTCTTCGTCCTGCGGCTCGGCGTCGTCCTCGGCCAGGGCGCGCGCGTTGGCCAGGTCGATGCTGAATTCGTGAGCGACGCTGACCAATTCGTTGAGGTTGTCGAGCCGGGCCAGGTCCTGCGGGTCGGTGGAGGATTCGAGCTCGGCACGGTAGCCGGTGCGGTCGAGCACCGACTCGACCAGCTCGCCCAGTTCCCCGTCCAGGCCACCGCGCAACTCGTCGAGCATCGCGACGAAGCCGGCGATCGCCTTCTCGGCGCGGGTGTTGAGCATCGGCACCCGCCCCTCGGCGGCGGCCACCAGCGCGTCGTTGAAACTCGACCCGGTGTTCTCGGCGTACACCGCCACGCACGCCTCGGCGCGATCCCCGATGCCGCGGCGCGGGGTGTTGAGGATGCGGCGCATGCTGACCGAGTCGCCCGGATTGTCGAGCACCCGCAGATAGGCGACGATGTCGCGGATCTCCCGGCGCTCGTAGAAGCGCACGCCGCCGACGACCTTGTACGGGATGCCGGCCCGGATGAACACCTCTTCGAGGGCGCGCGAGGAGTTGTTGGTGCGGTAGAACACCGCGACGTCGTTGTACGAGAACTCGCCGTCGGACCCGTGGGCATCGGCGAGTGCGTCGATCTCTTGGGCGACGAACCGGGCCTCGTCGTGTTCGTTGTCGGCGACGTAGCCGACGATCAGCTCGCCTTCGCCGGCGTCGGTCCACAGCCGCTTCTCCCGCCGGCCGGCATTGCGGGCGATGACCGCGTTGGCCGCGTTGAGGATGGTCTGCGTGGAGCGGTAGTTCTGCTCGAGCAGGATCGTCGTCGCGCTGGGGTAGTCGCGTTCGAAATCCTCGATGTTGCGGATCGTGGCGCCGCGGAACGCGTAGATCGACTGGTCGGCGTCACCGACGACGCACAGTTCGGCGGGTGCGACACCATCTGGGTCATCCTGCGAGGCCGCCGTCCCGACGAGCTCGCGCACCAGCACGTACTGCGCGTGGTTGGTGTCCTGGTACTCGTCGACGAGGATGTGCCGGAACCGGCGCCGGTAGTACTGCGCGATCTGCGGGAAGGCCTGCAGCACCGCGACGGTCTCGCCGATCAGGTCGTCGAAGTCGAGCGCGTTGGCCGCACGCAGCCGGCGCTGGTACTCCGCGTACACCTCGGCGATGATGCGGGCCAGGTCTTCGGCGGCCTCCGAGGCTTCGGCGGCCGCCTGCTCGGGACCGATCAGCTCGTTCTTGAGGTTGGAGATCCCGTTGGAGAGCAGCCGCGGCGAGAACTTCTTGGTGTCCAGGCCCATGTCCTTGCCGATCATCAGCAGCAGACGGCGAGAGTCGTCGGCGTCGTAGATCGAGAAGTTCGAGTTCAGCCCGGGCAGCAGGGAGGCCTGGTTACGCAGGATGCGCACGCACGTCGAGTGGAAGGTCGACACCCACATGTTGCGGGCCCGCGGACCGACCAGTTGCGCGACGCGCTCACGCATCTCCGCGGCGGCCTTGTTGGTGAACGTGATCGCGAGGACCTGGCCGACGCCGACCTCGCGGGCGGCGAGCAGGTAGGCGATGCGCCGGGTGAGCACGGCGGTCTTGCCGGAGCCCGCCCCGGCGACGATCAGCAGCGGCGTGCCCTCGTGCAGGACGGCCTGACGCTGCTGGGGGTTGAGCCCGTCGAGGAGCTCATCGGCTTCGGTTGCAATCGACATACTGTGCCCAACCTACCGCTGGGAGGCGACAGTCTTTGCGCTGGCACGGCCGGTGATGGCACACTCGTTGAGTGCTTTGTCAGCAGCGGCGATTTTTCTACGGGTACCGGCCAGCGGTGCCCGTGGTCTAGCTGCTTCCCAGAGCCCCGCGGTCCGCTTCCGGATCCGGGGCTCGTCTGTTGTGTGAGGCCCGATACCGGATGAGACCAGACCCGTCACACAACGAGAATCCGGAGAACGACGACATGACAACCGACACCGCGCAGACACCTGACATCGACGAGCTGCGTCAGGAGATCGACCGGCTCGACGCGACCATCCTCGAGGCCGTCCAGCGGCGCACCGAGGTCTCGCAGATGATCGGCAAGGCCCGGATGGCCTCCGGCGGCACCCGCCTGGTGCACAGCCGGGAGATGAAGGTCATCGAGCGCTACAGCGTGCTCGGCCCCGAGGGCAAGAACCTCGCGATGCTGCTGCTGCGGCTGGGCCGCGGCCGCCTCGGCCACTGACGGCCACTAACGACCACTGACGGCCGCGGAAGCGCATTCCGGGCTGCGGATTCGGCGAATCCACAGCCGTGAGCGCTATCTGGCGGCGGGCGGTCCGGCGGCGACAGGCGCGGCGCGCGCCGTGACGGCGTCGACCAGCCACGGCGTCATCCACTCGACCGCCTCGGGCGTCGGATGCACACCGTCGCTGCGCACCCGCAGCCCGTCGACCTTGGTCTGGTAGTAGCCGTTCGGGCTCAGCTTGCGGTTCAGGTCGAGCACCGAGACGTTGCGCCGGGGCTCGACGACGCTGCGCAACAACGTGTTCCACGCGTCGACCCGCGCGGGCTGATCCTCCGGGTAGAGGCTGCCGTCCGCCTTCTCGGCGCGCCGGTTGTACGGCTCGGTGGTGACGACGATGTGCGCGCCCGTCGAGCCCAGGATGTCCAGCGCACGGGTGAGCTCGCCGCGTAGGTAGGCGTCGTAGCCCGGCTCTCCGATGTGCGTCCACCGGCCCTCGTTCATCCGGTCGACCACTTCCCAGCGCCCGACGATCAGCAGCACCACGTCGGGCTTCTCGTGACCGATGCGCTGGGCCCACCGCGCGGGCCAGGTGTCGCACTCCGGCTTCTGCGGCAGGTCCTGCCCGACGTAGGTGTAGGGCCCGCCGCGGGCGATACCGCAGCCGATGGTGGTGAAGTCGGCGAACTCCACGCCCGGGGTGGCCGGCAGATAGCGCATCATCGTCCACGCGATCGAGTCCCCGAACACCGCGACCCGGACGTCCCCGGGGGCGCGCTGGCGCGCGGGACGCGTCACCGCGACGGGAACCTCCGGTCCGACCAGCGCCGCGGAGTCGATCAGCGGACCGGGACCGGGCTTGGGGAACGGCACGCCGGCGGGCAGCACCGTGGTCGTCACCACCGCGGCCGTCGCGGCCGTCGCCGCCGCGAGCCGGAGCATCGGTACCGTCGTCGGCCGCCAGTCCCGGATCGGCTGCTCGATCAACCACCACGACACCGCCGCGACGGCGACGGTGGCCGCGCATCGCAGGGCGAACAGCTTCCAGCCGTCGGAGCCGGTGCGTTCGCCGTTGAGCACCAGGAAGATGGGCCAGTGCCACAGGTACACGCCGTAGGAGATCGCGCCGAGACCGACGAGCGGACCCATCGACAGCATGCGGGCGACGGGCCCGGTCTGGTCGAGTGCGACCGGTGCGATCACCAGGACGGCGGCCAGCGCCACGACGATCAGCAGCCCGCCTCGGAACTCGGCGGCGGTGCCCGTCGCCAGATGCGCCGCCGTGGCGAGCACCACCAGCCCGAGCACCGGCGTCAGCCACGCCAGCCAGCGCGCCCACCGGGAGCGCAGCGTCACCAGCCCGGCGGTCATGCCGCGCCAGTCGCGCACCAGCAGCGCTGCGGCCGCCGCGCCGACCAGCAGCGCCTGCACCCGGGTGTCGGTGCCGAAGTACACCCTGTTGAGCGAGTCGTCGGACGCCGCCAGGATCGCCGCGGCCGCCGAACCCAGCGCGCCGATCGCCGCGAGCGCGAACACGACCGTGCGGACCATCCGGGTCGACACCGGCACACCGCGGCGGTAGGCCAGCGCGGCAAGCCCCGCCAAGACCGCGGTGAGCAGCAGCGGCCACAGTAGGTAGTACTGCTCCTCGACGCCGAGCGACCACGTGTGCTGCAGCGGTGACGGCGGCGCGCCCTGGGAGAAGTAGTCGGTCTGCTGGGCGACGAAGGCCCAGTTCGACACCCAGAAGAACGTGGCGACGGCCTCGTCGCGCAGGGCCGCCGTCGACTCGGGGGCGAACAGATCCCGGAAGGCCACCACGGCCAGCACCATCACGACGAGGGCGGGCAGCAGGCGGCGCGCCCGTCGCACCCAGAATCCCGTGAGCCCGATCCGGCCGGTGCGCGCGGTTTCGTCGAGCAGCAATGAGGTGATGAGGAACCCGCTGAGCACGAAGAAGACGTCGACGCCGAGGAACCCGCCGGGCAGCCCGGGGACGCCGCCGTGATCGGCGAGCACCAGGGCGACGGCGATCGCGCGCACCCCGTCGAGCGCCGGAATGGCTTGTCCCGGGCCGACGTAGCGGCGTGGGCCCACCCGGATCGGCGCCGCACTGACGGCAGTCAACTCCCGCGGCCCTCCTTGCCTTCGAGCAAGGAAGCCTATGCACTGCCGACCGCAGGATCGGGAAGGCGCGCGCTACTTCGTCAGCGCAATGTATTTCGTGTCGAGGTACTCGTCGATCCCCTCGGTGCCGCCCTCGCGTCCGAAGCCGGATTCCTTGATCCCGCCGAACGGCGCGGCCGCGTCGGAGATCACGCCGCGGTTGACGCCGACCATGCCGGACTCGATGCCCTCGGCGACCCGCAGCGCCCGGTCGAGCGACTGCGTGTAGACGTAGGCGGCCAGCCCGTACTCGGTGTCGTTGGCCGCGGCCACGCCTTCGTCCTCGGTGTCGAAGCCGGCGATCGGCGCGACCGGACCGAACACCTCCTCTTTGAGGATGCGCGCGTCGGCGGGCACGTCGGTCAGCACGGTGGCGGGATAGAAGTTGCCCGGCCCGCCGGGGGCGACGCCGCCGACGGCGACGGTCGCGCCGCGCGACACCGCGTCGGAGACCAGGTCCTCGACGGTGGCGACCTGCTTGGCGTTGATGAGCGGCCCCAGCGTCGACGACGGGTCGAGGCCCTTACCGAGGGTGAACTCGCTCATCCGCTTCACCAGCTTCTCGGTGAACTCCTCGCGCACGGCGTTGGCGACGTGGAACCGGTTGGCCGCGGTGCAGGCCTCGCCGCCGTTGCGCATCTTGGCCAGCACCGCGCCCTCGACCGCCGCGTCGACGTCGGCGTCGTCGAACACGATGAACGGCGCGTTGCCGCCGAGCTCCATCGACGTGCGCAGCAGCTTGTCGGCCGACTGCTTGACCAGGGCCTTGCCCACCCCCGTGGAGCCGGTGAAGGTCAGCTTGCGCAGCCGGCCGTCGTTGATCAGCGCCTCGGTGACGCCGCCGGGGTTGCTGGTCGGCAGGATCGACAGCACGCCCTTGGGCAGGCCGGCCTCGTCCATCAGCTTGGCCAGCAGCAGCATCGTCAGCGGCGTCTCCTGGGCGGGCTTGACGATCATCGTGCAGCCGGCGGCGAACGCCGGGCCCATCTTGCGGGTGCCCATCGCCAGCGGGAAGTTCCACGGCGTGATCGCGTAGCAGGGGCCGACGGCCTGCTTGGTCACCAGGATGCGGCCGGTGCCCGCCGGGCTCGGGGTGTACCGGCCGTCGATGCGGACCGCCTCTTCGGCGAACCAGCGGAAGAACTCGGCGCCGTAGGTCACCTCGCCCTTGCTCTCGGCGACGACCTTGCCCATCTCCAGCGTCATCAGCGCCGCGATGTCGTCGGCCCGCTCGGTGATGGTCTCGAACACCGAGCGCAGGATCTCACCGCGCTTGCGAGGTGCGGTGCCGGCCCATTCGGCCTGCACGGCACAGGCCGCGTCGAGCGCGGCGCGCGCGTCATCGGGGGTGGCATCGGCCACCGAGGTGATCACCTGGTCGTCACTGGGGTCGAGCACGTCGAACGTCGACGAACCGTCCCGCTCCTCGCCGCCGATCCACAGACCGGTGGGGACGGACTTCAACAAGGCGGAAACAGACGAAGAATCCATGGCTCCATCATTGACCCTCGGTCAAATCGCCGCACTAGGGTTCTTTTCATGGGTTCCGACATCGCGGCCACACCGGCCTGGCAGGCACTGTCCCGGCATCACGAGCAGATCGGCGGTGCATCGCTGCGCGACCTGTTCGTCGACGATCCCGCCCGAGGCACGGAGCTCGCGCTGACCGTCGGTGACCTCTACATCGACTACAGCAAGCACCGCGTGACGCGCGAGACGCTGGCGCTGCTGCTCGACCTGGCGCGGGCGGCGGGGCTGCCCGAGCGGCGCGACGCCATGTTCTCCGGCGAGCACATCAACACCTCCGAGAACCGCGCGGTGCTGCACACCGCATTGCGGGCGCCGCGGGATGCCCAGTTGACCGTCGACGGGCAGGACGTCGTCGCCGATGTGCACGAGGTGCTGGACCGGATGGGCGATTTCACCGACCGGCTGCGCAGCGGCGAATGGCGCGGCGCGACGGGCGAGCGGATCACCACGGTGGTGAACATCGGGATCGGCGGGTCCGACCTCGGACCGGTCATGGTGTATCAGGCGCTGCGGCACTACGCCGACGCCGGCGTCTCGGCGCGCTTCGTGTCCAACGTCGATCCTGCCGACCTCGTCGCCAAGCTCGACGGACTCGATCCCGCCGCGACGCTGTTCATCGTCGCGTCGAAGACGTTCTCGACGCTCGAGACGCTGACCAACGCGACGGCCGCGCGGCGCTGGCTGACCGAGGCGCTGGGCGATGACGCGGTGAGCAAGCATTTCGTGGCCGTGTCGACGAACGCGAAGCTGGTCGACGAGTTCGGCATCGACACCGACAACATGTTCGGCTTCTGGGACTGGGTCGGCGGACGCTACTCCGTGGACAGCGCGATCGGCCTGAGCGTGATGGCCGTGATCGGCCGGGAGCGCTTCGCCGAATTCCTCGCGGGTTTCCACCTGGTCGACGAACATTTCCGCACCGCCCCGCTGGAGGCCAACGCTCCGGTGCTGCTGGGCATGATCGGCCTCTGGTACAACAACTTCTTCGGCGCGGAAACCCGTGCGGTGCTTCCGTATTCGAACGATCTGTCGCGGTTCGCGGCCTATCTGCAGCAGCTGACGATGGAGTCCAACGGTAAGTCGGTGCGCGCCGACGGCACCCCGGTGACCACGGGCACCGGCGAGATCTTCTGGGGCGAGCCCGGCACCAACGGCCAGCACGCGTTCTACCAATTGCTGCATCAGGGCACCCGGCTGATCCCGGCCGACTTCATCGGGTTCAGCGAGCCGACCGACGACCTGCCGACCGCCGACGGCACGGGCAGCATGCATGACCTGCTGATGAGCAACTTCTTCGCGCAGACCCAGGTGCTGGCGTTCGGCAAGACCGCGGACGAGATCGCCGGGGAGGGGACAGCGGCCGACGTGGTGCCGCACAAGGTGATGCCGGGCAACCGGCCGAGCACGTCGATCCTGGCGACCAAGCTGACGCCGTCGGTGGTGGGTCAGCTGGTGGCGCTCTACGAACACCAGGTGTTCACCGAGGGCGTCGTCTGGGGCATCGACTCATTCGACCAGTGGGGTGTCGAGCTGGGCAAGACCCAGGCGAAGGCGCTGCTGCCGGTGCTGACCGACGACAGCTCACCGGCCGAGCAGTCCGACTCGTCCACCGACGCGCTGGTGCGGCGCTACCGCAGCGAGCGCGGTCGGACCGCGTGATGTCGGCGTGGTCGTCGACGCTCAGCGACGATGACCACGCCGGCACCGCTACCAGACGCGCACGTAGTCGATCAGCATGTCGGCGGGATAACTGCCACCGCGCGGATCGCCGCCGCCGGAGCCGGCCACGGCCAGGTCCAGAATCGGGAACAGCGTGTAGCCCGGTTCGTTGAACTGCCAGTCCGGCAGCGCGTGCGCGGGGACGTCGAAGTAGGGCGCCGCGCCGTCGGTGTAGTCCCGCCAGAACCGCATACCGGCGTCGTCCCACTGCACCCGCCAGGTGTGCCAGGCGCTGTCGACGGTGATGGTCTGGCTGACGTGTTCGCCGCCGTTGAGCTTGGCGTGCACAGCCGTTCCCGGCGCCCACGAGCCGTTGCCGTACCACTCCATGATGTCGACTTCGCCGCCATTGACCGGGCTGTTGTTGGCCAGGTACCAGGCCGGCCAGCAGCCGGGGGTGAGGCAGTTGAGCTTGATGCGGGCTTCCCAGTTGTGGCCGATACCGCCGCGGTAGGTGCCGAACACCTTGCCGCTGTAGTAGGTGTCGCCGTCCTTGGCCGCGTGGAAGACGAGGTTGGACTTGCCGTCGAGGTAGACGTTGCGACGGTCGTCGCGGTACTGGCCGACGTTGCCGGGCAGTTCCCAGTACGTCGGGTCCTCCATCGACTCCCGGGCGGTGGCGATCTCCCACTTCGAGCGATCCGGCGCCGAACCCGCCGGACCGTCGAAGTGGTCCTCGAACAGGTACTTCCCGGCCGGCGGGGGTGCTGCGGGAGGGGGTCCGGGCCACGGAGTCGCCTGGGCGGGGCTGCTCGGGAGGGCCGCGCCGAGCAGACCGATCCCGGTCATCGCCATCAGGGTGCGTCGATCGATGTTGGGCATCGGTCCATGAAAGCACCCACCCCTGCGGGTGGAGCGCTCAGGCGAAGCGCTTGGTGTACTTCGGCGGCAGCACCTTCATCAGTTCGACCAGCGGCCACCACGGCCAGCCGGGGACGACGGCGCGGCCCTTCTCCTTCTCGATCGCGTCGACCATCGCCTTGACGCCGGTCTCGTTGTCGACCATCAGCATCGTGGTGTTCGACTTCGCGGTCATCTCGGATTCGATGTAGCCGGGCTCGAGCACGGTGATCTTGATCGGGCCGGACGGGTACTCGGCGCGCAGCGACTCGCCCAGCGAGGTGACCCCCGCCTTGCTGGCGGCGTAGGCGGCCTTGTGCCCGGGCACCCCGACGTTGCCGAGCACGGAGGACACCAGCACCAGGTGGCCGCGGCCTGCCGCCTTGAACATCTCCAGAGCGGTCTCGATCTGCACAAGGGCGGCAACGAGATTCGTCTCGATCGTGGCCTTGTTGGCCCACAGCTTGCCGCCGCCCAGCGGATAGCCCTTGCCGATACCGGCGTTGACGATCACGCAGTCGATGCCCCCGAGTTCGTCGGAGAGTTCGGCGAACACCTTCGGCACCGCCTCGTGGTCGTTGACGTCGAGCGCGGCCGTCGCGACGGTGATCCCCGGGTGGCGCGCGGTCAGTTCGGCCTTGAGCTCGTCGAGGTTGTCGACCCGGCGGGCGCACAGCGCGAGGTCGCGGCCCTTGGCGGCGAACTGGCGGGCCATGCCCGCCCCGAGTCCGGAACTGGCGCCGGTGATGAGGATCTTCTGCCGAGTCACCCGCGCAGGATAACCGAGTTAGACAAGTGCGCCGAAATCGAGCGGGTCACTTGAGCAGTTTGGACAGTCGGCGGTCCGCGAGCACCTTGCCGCCGGTCTGACAGGTCGGGCAGTACTGGAAGGACTTGTCGGCGAACGACACCTCGCGCACGGTGTCGCCGCACACCGGGCACGGCATGCCGGTGCGGGCGTGCACCCGCAGACCCGAGCGCTTCTCCCCCTTGAGCGTGGCGGCCTGCTGACCGACCGACCGCGTGACGGCGTCGGTCAGCACCGAGATCATCGCGTCGTGCAGCGCCGCAAGCTGCGCCTCGTTGAGCTTGTTGGCCGTGGCGAACGGCGACAACTTGGCCACGTGCAGGATCTCGTCGCTGTAGGCGTTGCCGATCCCCGCGATCACCTTCTGGTCGGTGATGACGGTCTTGATCCGACCCGAGTTGCCGCGCAGCGCGTCGGCCAGTCCGTCGGCGGTCAGCGACAGTGCGTCCGGGCCCAGCGACGCGATCTGCGGGACGGCCATCGGGTCGGTGGTCAGCCACACCGCCAGCCGCTTCTGGGTGCCGGCCTCGGTGAGGTCGAAGCCGGCCCCCTCGCCGGGCGTACCGAGGTGCACCCGCAGTGCGATGGGCCCCTTGCCGGGCTTGAGCGGGGCGGCGGCGAGCTTGTCCGACCACCGCAGCCAGCCGGCGCGGGACAGATGGGTGATCAGGTGCAGGTCCCCGGCCTGCAGGCCCAGGTACTTGCCCCAGCGGTTCGCCCCGGTGACCTCCTGCCCGTGCAGCGCGGTCAGCGGGGGGTCGAACGTCTTGAGTACCGACAGCGCCGCGACGTCGACGCGACCGACCGTGCGCCCGACGGCGTGGCGGCGGAGATGATCGGCCAGGGCTTCGACCTCGGGCAGTTCCGGCATACCTCTCAGTCTGCCCTGACGATCAGCGAGAGAAGCCAACTCACGATCGACAACACGATCGCGGCCCAGATCGCGGTCCACCAGAAGTCGTCGATGGCCAGACCCCAGTGGGTGGTGTGCTCGGTGATCCTCGACGTGATCCACAGCATGAACGCGTTGATCACGATGTGGAACAGACCGAGGGTGAGCACGTACAGCGGGATCGAGATGATCTGCACGACGGGCTTGATGATGGCGTTGACCAGCCCGAAGATGACGGCGACCACGAAGATGATGCCGATCCGCGCCGCGGTCGAGTCGCCGCCGACGAAGGCGATTCCGGGGACGATCAGCGTCACGACCCACAGCGCCACCCCGGTGAGCGCGGCGCGCAGCAGAAACAGCGTCACGCGCTTCATCATGCCCCGCGCGCCCAGAACTCGGCCGGTACCGCAAGTATCCGGTACCGGGGGTATTGACATGGCACGGCAGGCGTCCCTACCGTCGAGGTCACCACGACGAAGGGACGTTCGCGATGTCCGCTCCAGCCATTCCCCAGACGGCCCCGACGCGTGACGCGTTCGCCGAACGCCTGCTGAAGGGTTCGGTCAAGAAATCCTTCGCACCGGTCGTCGACATCGACTGGGACGCACCCCTGGACCCGGACAAGTTCTTCCTGCCGCCCAAGACGGTGTCGCTCTACGGAACCCCGTTGTGGGACAGCATGACCCGAGAGCAACAGATCGAGTTGTCGCGCCAGGAACTGGCCAACACCCTGTCGGCGGGCATCTGGTTCGAGAACATCCTCAACCAGGCGCTGCTGCGCAAGATGATGCACCAGGACCCGACCGCCCGCGCCACCCACTACGAACTGACCGAACTCGGCGACGAGACCCGGCACATGGTGATGTTCGGCAAGGCGATCGACCGGATCGGCGCAAAGCCGGTGCGGCCCAGGCGGTATCAGCGCGTCATCATCAACGCGCTGCCGTTCGCCTTCCAGGGGTCACTGCTGTGGGTGGCCGCGCTCGTCGGCGAGGAGATCTTCGACTCGCTGCAGCGCCAGATGATGGACGACCCCGAACTGCAGCCGCTGGTGCAACGACTGATGCGCATCCACGTCACCGAGGAGGCCCGCCACATCCAGTTCGCGCGCGACGGACTGCGCAAGCGCGCCCCTCACATGGGGAGGCTGTCGCGACTGTGGGTGGCCAACATCCATGGCGCCGGCGGACTGTTCTTCCGGCACCTGTTCACCAACCGTGTCCAGTACGCCCGCGTGGGTCTCGATGCCCGCGAGGCGCGACGCATCGCGCGCAGCAGCCCGCACCGCCGCGAGGTCCAGGTGCTGGGCTTCGCCCCGCTCGCGGCCTTCCTCACCGAGGTCGGCCTGATGGGTCCGATCGCCCGTCGGGTGTGGACCCGCAGCGGCTTCCTGTGATCGAGACGGTGCTCTATGTCAGCGGCGCGGTCGACGCGTCCTTCGACGAGCAGTCCCACACCTGGACGGTCGGGGAACGTACGGCCCGTGTGCTGATCTCGACCGACGGCACGCTGCCGTCCTCGGCCGCGCCGTCGGTCCACGCCCTCGAGCCCTACCTCGGGGTCGCCGTGCACGGGGTCCCGAACTACTTCCTGCTCACCGGGCCGGACACCGCGGCGCAGAAGAGCTACATCGCCAAATGCCTTCACCATCTCAGCCGCACCGACGGGTCGCGGATCGAGGTCCGCGAGGCCACCCAGCGCATGTTCGGTGACCGGCGACGCCGCCGCGGGCATCGCAGCGGCCGGTACTGGCGCACGGTCGGGGCCAAGATCCCGTCGGCGTTCGAGATACAGACTCAGAGGGAGGACGACGACGTCTACGACGGCCCCGCCACCGTCACCGTCGACGGACACGACCACACCGCCCGGGTGCGGCTGGCCGGCCGGCTGGAGCCGATCGACGGCCGATACCACTGGCGCGGAACGATTTTCGCCGACCTCCCCGACGTGAAGCTGCCCCACGACGTCGACGTCACGGTGGGCGGTCACGCGGCCCGCGCGCGACTGACCGAACGCACGCCTCAGGCGGGGTTCAGCGTGGCAGGCACCGGGTCGCCCCCGTTCGCGCTCGACGACACGCAGGTCGACGTCCCACTCCTGTAAGACCATCGCCGCACCGCAGTACTGGAACACGTTCTAGTATTCGCTCAGCGACGAGCAGGAGGCGATGTGCGGTTCACCTTTGCAGAAGCGATGACCGACCCGACGTACTACCTACCTCTGGCCCAGGCGGCCGAGGCGGCCGGCTACCACGCGATGACCATTCCCGACAGCGTCGCCTACCCGTTCGAGTCCGACTCGACCTATCCGTACACGCCGGACGGCAGCCGCGAGTTCCTCGACGGCAAGGCCTTCATCGAGTCGTTCGTGCTGACCGCCGCACTGTGCGCCGTGACGACGAGGCTGCACTTCAACCATTTCGTGCTCAAGCTTCCGATTCGTCCGCCGGCGCTGGTCGCCAAGCAGGCGGGCTCGCTGGCCGCGCTGTTCGACAACCGGCTGGGCCTCGGCGTCGGCACCAGCCCGTGGCCGGAGGACTACGACCTGCTGAACGTGCCGTTCGCCCGGCGCGGCAAGCGGATGGACGAGTGCATCGACATCATCAAGGGGCTGACCACCGGGGAGTACTTCGAGTACCACGGCGAGTTCTACGACATCCCCAAGACCAAGATGACGCCCGCCCCGAGCAAGCCCATCCCGATCCTCATCGGGGGGCACGCCGACGCCGCGCTGCGCCGCGCCGCCCGCAACGACGGCTGGATGCACGGCGGCGGTGACCCGGCCGAGCTGGACGCGCTGCTGGCCACGTTGGGCCGGTTCCGCGAGGAACAGGGCACCGCGGACAACCCCGATTTCCAGATCCACGTGATCTCCGTCGACGCCTACACCCCCGACGGCGTCAAGCGCCTGGAGGACAAGGGCGTCACCGACGTCATCGTCGGGTTCCGGATCCCCTACATCACGGGACCGGACACCGAACCGCTGGAGACGAAGGTGCGCAACTTGGAGATGTTCGCCGAAAACGTGATCGCGAAGGTCGGAGGATGACTGGTTCGCGGACAAACTGGGTAAGGTTCGGCCGATGACACGCGGCGTGTATGACGTTCCCGATGCGTTCGACGCAGGCGCCGACGCCTATGACGGGCTGGTCGGCGCCAACCCCGGCTACCACGACCATCTGCGGATGTCGGCGGACCGCATGCAGCTCCCCGATCAGGGGCGCGGGCTGCGACTGCTCGACATCGGCTGCGGCACGGGCCTGTCGACCGCGGCCTTGCTCGAGGTCGCCCCGCAGGCCGAGATCATCGGCGTGGACGGATCGGCGGGCATGCTCGCCCAGGCTCGGGCGAAGAAGTGGCCGGACTCGGTGCGCTTCGTGCACAGCCGCGCCGAGGGTCTGGCCGAGGCCGGGGTGAGCGGCCCCTTCGACGGCATCCTGGCCGCCTATCTGGTGCGCAACCTGCCCGATCCGGATCCAGTGCTGCAGACGCTGCGGGCGCTGTTGCGGCCGGGCGGGGTCTTCGCGGCCCACGAGTACTCGGTGCGGGACTCACGGCTGGCCGGCGTGATATGGAACGCCGTGTGCGCGACGATCATCATCCCGGCCGGTCGGGTGCGTTCCGGCGACGCCGGCCTCTACCGCTACCTGCGCACCAGCGTCAACCGCTTCGACGGGGCCACGGAGTTTCGTGATCGATTGCAGCGCAACGGGTTCGTCGACGTGCGCAGCATGACCGTGCCGGGGTGGCAACGCAACATCGTGCACACGTTCCTCGGGCGCGCGCCGGGCTGACCGGCGTCAGCCCGCACCCGCGGCGGCGACGCCTGCGGCCAGCACCTCGTCGAGCACCGTCATGGCCGTGCCGGTGACGCCGGCGCGGTCGCCGAAGTGCGACGGCACGATCTGCAGGCTTCGGGTGGCCAGCGCGGTGGCGTTGCCGTACAACGTCTCCCGCAGCCCGGCGACGAAGATGTCGTAGGCGCCGGCCACGTCTCCGGCCACCACCAGCGCAGCGGGGTTGAGGAGATTGACCGCACCGGCGAGGACCTCACCGACGTGCCGGCCACTCTCCCGGATCAGTCGGCGCGCCAAGGCGTCTCCGCTGTGAGCCAGCTCGACGACGTCGCGCAGGCTGTGCACCGTCCTGCCCTCGTCGCTCAGCGCGCGCACCAGGGCCCAGCCTCCCGCGACCGCCTCCAGGCACCCGACGTCACCGCACCGGCACGGTAGCCCGGCGGCGGCCGGCGTCTTGTCGTGCCCGAACTCCCCCGCCGCGCCCAGCGCGCCGCGCTGCAACGCACCGCCGGCCACGATGCCGGCACCCAGGCCGGTGGACGCCTTGATCACCAGGACATCGTCGAGCGTGCGTCCGGCGCCGGCGCGCCATTCGGCGAGGGCGAACGCGTTCGCGTCGTTCTCCAACACCACCGGCGCCCCGCCGAGCGCCGCGAAATACGGCGCGAGTGGTACGCCGTCCCATCCGGTCAGCACCGGCGAGTCGAGACTGCAGCCACGCTGCGGATCCACGGTCCCGGGCAGACTTATTCCGATGCCGAAGATCCGCGCGCCGCGATGGCCGGACTCGTCGAGCAGCGCCCCGAGGCGGGCCGCGACCGTCGGCATCAGGTCCTCGGGACCGAAGCCGGGCTCTTCGTCGATGTCGGCGGCGGCGCGGATGTCGCCGGCGAGATCGCACACCGCCAGCCGCGCGCGGCTGCCGCCGATCGCCGCGGTCAGCACGATCCCGGCCTCGGCGTTGAACGACACGAGCGTGGCCGGCCGGCCGCCCGACGACGGGGCCTGCTCCCGTTCGACGACGAGTCCGCGCGCCGTGAGTTCCCTCACCCGAGCGGCCACCGCGGTGCGGGACATCCCGGTCAGCGCGCCGATCTCCGCGCGGCTGACGGCGCGCTTGTCCCTGATCAGGGCGTACAGGTCCTCCACAGCGTTCGCGGGAGCGGTGCGCAACGCGGCCATGGTGCCAGCCTAACTCCGCCTACTTATGTATGGAAAAAGCAAAAGTCGCGTTGAGAAGTACCGAATACGCCCCTATCGTGGTCCGGGTGAGGGAGCCCAGATCGTTGTTGGACGTCGCCCCGGTGATGCCCGTGATCAGCATGCGCAGCGCAGGCAGTGCGCGCGCCGCCCTCCGCGCGGCACGCGCCATCGCCGAGGCCGGCCTGCCGCAGGTCCAGATCGCTGTCGACGCGCCCGCCGCCTGGGAGGCGATCGACGCGATCCGCTCGGACGCGCCGCAGATCGTCGTCGGGGCGGGCGCTGTGGCCGGCGCCGAACACCCTGCGCTTGCCCGCGCCGCGGGAGCGGAGTTCCTGGTCGCGGCCACCGCCGACGCCGAGGTGCGCGCCGCGATGCGCGCCGCCGAACTGCCCCACCTGCCGACCGTCGCCACGGTGCTCGACGCCATCGAGGTTCTCGATGAGGGCTACACCGACATGGTGCTGCACCCAGCGGCCGCGCTCGGCGGTCTGCGCCACCTCAAGGCGCTGGCCGCGTTCGCTCCGCGTGCCCGCTTCGCCGCAGCGGGCGGGCTGGGCCCGGCCGATCTGTCCGGCTATCTCGCCGCGCCCAACGTCGGCTGTGTCGTCGCCGACTGGCTGGCGCCGCGCGAGGCCGTGCGCGCCCGCGACTGGACCCGCATCACTCGCCTCGCCGCTGTGTCCGTCGCACTGAGCACGCCCGTCATCAGGAAGGAGCACGCGCTGTGACCGTCACTCAGGAACGTCCCGTCGGCCCGGTGGCCGTGGTCGCCCCCGATCCCGTGGTGCGCTGGCTCGCCGTGGTGGCGCTGGCGCTGGGCGGCTTCGGCATCGGCACCACCGAGTTCGTGTCGATGGGCTTGCTTCCCGACATCGCCGCCAGCTTCGACATCTCCGAACCCAGCGCCGGCCACATCATCTCGGCCTACGCACTGGGCGTGGTGGTGGGCGCCCCGGCCATCGCCGCGCTGACGGCGCGGATGGCGCGGCGCACGCTACTGCTCGGGCTGATCGCGGTGTTCACCCTCGGCAACCTGGCCAGCATGCTGGCGCCGTCCTACGAGACGCTGATGGCCGCCCGCTTCGCGGCCGGTCTGCCGCACGGCGCGTTCTTCGGGGTGGCCGCGCTGTCGGCCGCCCATCTGATGGGGCCGCAGAACCGGGCCAAGGCGGTCGCGCATGTGATGTCCGGGTTGACCATCGCGACCGTGCTCGGCGTGCCGATGGCTTCGTGGCTGGGTCAATCCCTGGGCTGGCGAGCCGCTTTCGGCCTCGTGGTCGCCATCGGCGCGGTCACGCTCACCGCACTGTGGTGCTGGCTTCCCCTGCAGTTGCGCACGATGCAGACGACGAGTCCGCTCACCGAGTTGGGCGCACTGCGCCGCCCGCAGGTGTGGCTGGCGCTGCTGGTCGGCATGATCGGCTTCGGCGGCATGTTCGCCGTCTACACCTACATCTCGACGACGATGACCGATGTCGCAGGCCTGCCGCGGCCGCTGATCCCGTTGGCGCTCATGGTGTTCGGTCTCGGCATGTTCTGCGGCAACCTGGCGGGCGGACGGTTGGCCGACCGTTCGGTGCTGCGCGCGCTGTATCTGTCGCTGGGCGCGCTCGCGGTGGCGCTGACGGTATTCGTGGCCGCCGCGCACAACCCGTGGACCGCTCTGGTCGTGCTGTTCGCGGTGGGCGCGTCGGGATCGTCGGTCGGGCCGGCCCTGCAGACCCGGCTAATGGATGTCGCGCACGGTGCGCAGACACTCGCCGCGGCACTGAACCATTCGGCGCTGAACATCGGCAACGCCAGCGGCGCCTGGGTGGGCGGCCTGGTGATCTCCGCGGGCCTGGGTTACACGGCTCCTGCCGCGGCCGGAGCGGTGCTCGCCCTTGCGGGTATCGGGGTGCTGACGGTCTCGGCGCTGCTGCAACGCAGATCGGGCGGTTAACTCCAACGCCGTTCGGGCATTCAGCGCCCATGGCATTCAAACTCACGTACAGCGACGGGCAGGAATCCACGCACGACGACGACACCGTGTGGGAGCTCGACGACGGTGTCCTGAAATTGGGCCGCGAGGAAGGCAAGTGGTCGGTGCTTCTCTCGCCGAGCCACTGGGCGGTGCTCGAACTCGTCGCGGCATCGTCGGACAAGGATTCCGACACGTCGGATCGCGACGGCGATGACGACAAGGACGACGGAGACGACAAGGGTTCCGGTAAGGACTCGGACCGGTCCGACGACGAGGACAAGAAGGACGACAAGAAGAAGGACGACGACGACTGACGCGCTCAGGCCAGCGCGACGCCGAGTTCGTCGGCGAACACCTTGATCATGTGCTGAACGGCGATCTCGTTGCGCCCGATGATCATGTGGTCGTGCTGGCCGTGGCGGACGCCCTGTCCGCACTGCGGCAGCATCGCGAAATCCTCGTCGCGCACCGCGGCGTGCACGCCGTCGTAGATGGCGTCGTACGCGGCACGCATGTCGTCGTTCTGCGCGGGGACGCGCGCCATCCAGCTGTGCTTGACGGTGCAGCGCGTCGGTTCGCCGGCGGGCAGGATGTCGATGATCTCCACGCCCACAGGACTGTTGGCGAGGATCAGGTTGGGATAGATCCAGTAGACGACGCCCATGTTCGCGGAGGGCTCCCGGGGTGCGGCCGGCTCGGTGTCGAGCTTGGTGATCCAGGTGAAGGGGAAGCCGATGCGGTGGTGCCTTCCGTACTCGTCGTAGATCGCGGTGTTGGCCAGCGTGTTCTGTCCGATCAGGCTCTCGCCGTGTACGAACGGGAAGTGGTAGCCCTCGGCGAAAGCCTCCAGCGCGCCCTTCCAGGAGACGTCGGACGCGAACTCGCGATCGGCGTGGTACCCGTAGGAGGGGTAGTCCCACCGATCCAGTTCGGCGCCGACGCCGCCGAGATGCGCGTCGACGTCGATCGTCGCGCCGGCGGTGAGGACCGCCCAGATGAACCCGTACTTCTCCTGCGACGGTAGTTCGACCAGTCCGTGGTCTTTCAGGTCCATCGAGTCGAAGCCAGCTCTTCCCGGGACCATGAACAGCTCACCGGTGTTCTTGTAGGTCCACGCGTGGTAGGGGCAGACGAAGCGTGAGGCATTGCCCGCACCGCAGGCCGGCATCGCACCCCGGTGCCGGCAGTAATTCAGCAGCACTCGGCTGGTACCTGCGCGGTCGCGGGTGACCAGCAGCGAGGTGCCGAGCACCGACCGGACGAGGTAGTCGTTCGGCCGCGGCAATTGCGCGGACGGGGCGATGGCCAGCGGAACGCGGCGCAGGATCTGCGACTCCTCCACGTCGGTGATCTTGGAGTCGCGGTAGTAGTGCAGCGGCACCCGCAGCTCGCGGTGGGCCATGTCGGTCGTGCCGGCGCGTGCGTGCTCGAGTGCGCGGTGCGTCAGGGCTTCGTCGTCGCAGGCAGGCGGTGGGTGCGTCATGGCCTGACCATACATCTCTACTCGAATGTATTGTCAAGATCCGACCGGACGCCGTGCGACGATCGACGACATGCGCAGGCACGGGTGGTCGGGGGACATCCCGCGCGACGACGACGAGGCGGCGGCTCGCATCCTCGACGCGGCACGCACGGCGATCGACGACGGCAGATCCGTCACGATCTCGACGGTTGCCCAGTCGCTCGGCATCACCCGACAGACGGTGTACCGCTACTTCCCCACCCAGGAAGCACTGCTGGGCGCCACGGCCCTGTCCTCGATCGACGCGTTCCTCGATCGGCTCGCCGCGCAGCTCGGCACGATCGACGATCCGACGGAGGCCGTCGTCGAGGGAATCGCCTACACGCTCGAGCAGCTCACCCACGATCGCTATCTGCGGTTGGTCGTCGAACCCGGCAAGGCGTCGGCGTTCACCGCGGGGGTGACCTCCGAGGTCGCGATCGGCTTCGGTCGATCCATTCTCCAGCGCTACGACATCGATTGGGCGGCAGCAGGTTTCGATGGCGAGAAGCTGGACGGGCTCGTCGAGTTCATGCTCCGGACCCTGCAGTCCTTCATCGTCGACCCCGGCGGGCCGGCCCGCCAGGGCGACGGGTTGCGCGCCTATCTGCGGGACTGGGTGGCGCCCGCGGTCCGGGCACGCGCCGAGACGCCGGGCACCCCGCACCGTTGAGCCGTCACGGCGAGTCGGCGAGCCACCCGCGCGCAGCGATGCCTATCCTCGGCGCATGACCGACGAGCCCGTGGTGATCCACACCGACGGCGGGTGCCGACCCAACCCGGGCCCGGGCGGCTGGGGCGCGGTGCTGCGGCACCGCGAGCACGTCCGCGAGATGTGCGGCGGCGAACCGGGCCAGACGAGCAACAACCGCATGGAGCTGACGGCGCCCATCATGGCGCTCGAGGCGCTCACCCGGCCGATGTCGGTGCACCTCTACACCGACAGCACGTACGTCCGCAACGGCATCACCAAGTGGGCCCTCGGCTGGCAACGCAACGGTTGGATGACCGCGGCCAAGCAGCCGGTGAAGAACGTGGATCTGTGGCAACGGCTGCAACTGGCCTGCGATCGGCATCGGGTCGAGTGGTTCTGGGTGAAGGGACACTCGGGTGTCGGGGACAACGAGTTGGCCGATGTGCTGGCCACGCGTGGGATGGAACAGGCGCTGGGCGCGCTTGCCTGACGTGGCCGATGCGGTCACCCGCGTGCACCCCCGCTCAGTCGACGACCTGCAGGCGGTCCAGGATCGACCAGATCACCCCGTCGTCGGTGGTGACCGGCAACGGCAGCGGCGGCAACGTCAGCGGACGACGGCCCGCCACCGCCCGCTTCTGCTGGTGCTCCAACCGTTCCAGGACGTCGTTGAGGTAGCCGTTGAAGTCCTGCAGGGGCTGGTTGACGAACCGGATGCAGTCGGCGAGCAGGGGCGCATCGTCGTCGGCCACCGCCTGCCGTCGGCACTCCTCGGCGGCCTCGAGCAGCCGCGCGTAGTAGCCGCTCAGGCGCCGACCGGCCCGCACGATGCCCGCCGCGTCAGCAGTGCTCTCGTCGTCCGGCGCCCCGAACACCGCCAGGAAGAGCGGAGAGCGCAGGAACGCACCGGCCTCCATGACGATCGCGTCGACGGCGCGCACCTGATGGGCGACGAAGGCGGCGACCTCCGCTCCGGACTCCAGCCACCCCGTCGGCGGCCCGACGGGCTCACCGAGGACCTGGATCACCTTGCGTTCCTCGAGCGCCGCCCAGTGCTGGAACAGCACCGACGCGTAGGCAGCCCACGGCCAGCAGCGTGGCTTCTGCGCCAGCATCCGATCGAGCAGCTCAGGCGTCGGCACGACGTCGGCGACCACACCGCGGTCTCTCATTCCCCCGAAGTTAGGCGCGGCCACCGACAGCCGCCGATCGGAGCGACGCCATGACACCGGGCATCGCGTCGCTGCGGGTCGCCGATCCCGCCGAGGCGTGGACGCGCGCCGGCTTTCGTGTCGATACGGATGGCGACGGTGACGACGGCGTGTGCCGGATCGGCGGCGTGCGCATCCGGTTGGTCGGCCGCAAGCAGGGCGCGGGCATCCTCGGGTGGGCGCTGCGCGGTCTGCCGGCCGACTTCGCGCGAGGCGACGTGGACGGCATCCCGACCACGAACGCGCAGGAGGACGCACCCGCGCCGACGACCCATCCCAACGGCGTCACCGCAATCGATCACGTCGTCCTGATGTCGCCCGACCTCGACCGCACGGTCGGGGCGCTGGCGACCCTCGGGGTGGCGCCGCGACGGCACCGTGACGCCGAAATCGGCGGACGACCGATCCGGCAGATCTTCTTCCGCTTCGGCGACGTGGTCGTCGAGATCGTCGGCTCGCCGGACACCGCGGGGACCGGCCCTGCGACGCTGTGGGGCATCACGTACGTCGTCGCCGACATCGACGCCACCGCCGCGTTCCTCGGTCAGCACACCACCCCGGTCAAGCCGGCCGTGCAGCCCGGCCGCCGCATCACCACGCTGCGCCACCGGGACGTGGGGATGTCGGTTCGAACCGCGATGATCTCGCCGACACCGCATCGCTGAGATCCTCCGGCCGTCGCCGCGGGCTGCGGCTACCGTCGACCACGTGCCGGGGTCACGCCATGCGCGGATCGCTGTGGTGGGAGCGATGCTGCTCACCCTCAGCGCTGCGCCGTCCTGCGCGCCGGCCGCGCCACCCCCGGCGGCCACCCCGTCATCGACCCCTGCCGCGGCACCCGTGACCACCGCCCCGCCGGCAGCCCCGCAGCTACCGGTGGAGCTCGCGCCCGAGCTCGCGCCGGTCGCCGACCTCGTCAGCGAGGCGATCGCCGCACACCGACTCCCCGGGGCGGTGGTCCAGATCGGGCACGCGGGAAAGATCGTGTTCCGCAGGGCGTTCGGTGACCGCAAGCTGGCGGGCGAACCGGGTCTGGACGGCGCGCCGGCGCCGGCGGAGCCGATGACCGAGGACACCCTGTTCGACCTGGCGTCGTTGACCAAGAGCCTCGCCACCGCGCCGGCCGTCCTGCAGCTGTCCGAGCAGGGCCGGCTGCGGATCGACGACCCGGTGCAGGTCTACCTGCCGGACTTCAATCCGCAGGACGACCCCCGGCGGGCCCGGGTGACGTTGCGGATGCTGCTGACCCACACGTCGGGCATCGCCGGTGACCTGAGTCTGGACGGGCCGTGGGGACTGGACCGGGCCGACAAGGCCGAGGGCATCCACCGTGCGCTCGGTGCGTGGGTGGTGTTCGAGCCGGGGCAGCTGTTCCACTACTCCGACATCAACTTCATCCTCCTCGGCGCGATCGTCGAGAAGCTCAGCGGTCAGTCGGTGGACGCCTATGCCCAGGATCACGTGTTCGCGCCGCTGGGCATGCGCGACACCCGGTATCTGCCCGCTGCGAAAGCCTGTGGCCCGCATCGTCTTCGCGGTGCGGCGATCGCTTCCGACCCGAATGCAGAGGCGGCCGGTGACTGTCCGGTGGGCTCGTGGAGCACCGATCTGCTGCCGCGCATCGCGCCCACCGCCCATGACGGCGACACCCCGGGCCTGAACCCGGATTACGGCTTCCTGCTTCGCGGCACCGTCCACGATCCGACGGCGCGGCGGATGGGCGGTGCGACCGGCAGCGCCGGCGTGTTCTCCACCGCCGACGACGTCGGGCGCTACGCGCAGGCCCTGCTCGACCGGCTGGCCGGAAGGCCGAGTGCGTTCCCGCTGGCACCGGAGACCGCGACGGTGATGACGACGCCCCAGCAACCCGGTCACGATGCGAGCCAGGTCGCGGCGGCCAACGCCGAAGACGCTGTCGCCGTGCACTATCCGGCCATCCCCGGACAGGATCTCCGGGGCCTCGGCTGGGACATCGACACCGCGCTGTCGCGGCCCCGCGGCACCGTCTTCCCGGTCGGGAGCTTCGGTCACGGCGGCTTCACCGGGACGTCCCTGTGGGTGGATCCGGGGTCCGACACCTATGTGATCGTGCTGTCGAACGTGATCCACCAACCCGGCGGCCCGCCGATCGTCGCCCTGGCCGGCGACATCGCCACCACCGCTGCCCGTGCGCTGCACCTCTACGGCCAGTGACGCATCACTCCCAGGTGACCTCGTCGGGCTCCTTGTCCGGCCGCAGACCCCGCCAACTCGCCTGGCGCAGTCGGTCGTCACCCGTGCGCTCGCTGTAGCGGACCTCGCCGACCAGCTCGGGCCGCACGAACGTGACCCCTTTCGCATCCTGTCGGGGAAGTGGTGCCGCGAAGGGTGATTCGTCGGTGTGCAGCGGTGCGAGCGTCGTGCGCAGCGAGGCCAGCTCCTTCTCGGTGAACCCGGTTCCCACCCGGCCGACGAACTGCAGCCCGTCCTCGGTGGGGACACCGAGCAGCAGTGCGCCCAGCCCGCTGGTGCGCCCGCCGTTGCCCTCGCGCCAGCCGCCGATCACCACCTCCTGGGTGTTCCACAGCTTGTCCTTGATCCACGCCGCGGACCGGCGCCCGGGCTGATAGGTCGAGTCCCGCTTCTTCGCGACCACCCCCTCCCAGCGCTGCTCCTCGGCGTAGGCGAGCGCGTCGGGGCCGTCACCGTCGATCTGCGCAGGCACGATGAGCCCGCCCTGGTCGGCGAGCGCCTCGAGCAGCCGCCTGCGGTCGGAGTACTTGGCGCGCAGCAGGGATCGCCCGTCGAGGTGGAGGATGTCGAACGCCCAGAACTCGACGCGGGTCGACCGCTTGCGATTCTGCATCTCCCGGAAACTGGGGACGCCGGACTCGTCGAGTGCCACCGCCTCGCCGTCGAGGATGACGTGGTGGTCGGCGAGATCCGCAGCGAGCGCCTGGAATTGCGGATACTCCGCGGTAACGTCGCGACCCCGGCGGGACCGCACGGCCAGGGTTCCGTGGTCGGCCTCGACGAGCACCCGGTAGCCGTCCCATTTACCCTCGAAAGCCCACTGCGCCTTGGGGAGTCGCTCGACGGATCCCTCGGTGGTCAGCATCGGGAGCAGGTCGGTGAACGCCGTCTGCCTCTGGTCCTTCATCCGGTGCGCGAGCCAGTTCTTGCCGTTGGTCTGGATCAGCGCGTACCGGCCCTGCACCTTGGCGCCGTGCAGCGTGACGATCACCTCGCCACCGCGGTCCGGACCGTCGGGTGGGTTGTCGTTGAACTTCTCGGTCTCATACGTACCGGTGTCCCAGATGAAGACCTCGCCACCGCCGTACTCGCCCTTCGGGATCTCCCCCGCGAATGTCAGGTACTCCATCGGGTGATCCTCGGTGTGCACGGCGAGACGGTTCTCCGACGGCGACTCGGGGAGGTTCTTCGGAACCGCCCAACTGACCAGCACCCCGTCGCGCTCCAGCCGGAAGTCGTAGTGCAGCCGGCGGGCGTGATGCTCCTGGATGACGAACGCGTCGTTGTTGCCGACCCGGGGCGCCTCGGGGGGAACCGGCTCGGGCGTCTTCGCGCTGTCGCGCATGCCGCGGTAGGTGGTCAACCGGTCCGGCACCGGTAACGGCTCGTCGAGTTCGGCGAGCAGGTCGCCGTCGCGGTCCAGCCGTTCGAGGACCTCGTGGAAGGTCAGGTGCCGCAGGTCGGGATCGCCGATCTCCTCCCACGTGCGGGGCGCGGCCACCGTCGGATGATCGCGTCCGCGCAGCGAGTACGGGGCGATGGTCGTCTTGTTCCCGTTGTTCTGACTCCAGTCGAGGAAGACCTTGCCGTCGCGCAGACTCTTCGTCATCGTCGCGGTGACCCTCGTGGGCATCGTCTGTTCCAGTTGCAGCGCCACCCGTTTGGCGAGCACCGACGCACCCCGCGAGCTGATCGGATCGTCGAGCGGCACGTACAGGTGCAGGCCCTTGCTGCCACTGGTCAGCGGGAAGGTGCTCAGCCCGATGTCGGAGATCAGGTCCCTCACCTCGTGCGCGACCTCGCAGAGCTGGCGCATCGACACCCCCTCGCCGGGATCGAGGTCGAACACGACACGGGTCGCCGGGCCCACCTGGTGATCCACGAAGCGCCACTGCGGCACATGCACTTCCAGCGCGGCCTGCTGCGCGATCCAGGCCAGACCCTCGACGGTGTCGATCAGCGGGTAGGTGGTGGTGCCCGACTTGTGGGCGATCGTGCCGCGGTCGAGCCACTCCGGCGCCGAGGAGGCCAACTGCTTTTCGAAGAACGACCCCTCGGCGACCCCGTTCGGCCAGCGCTTGCGTGTCACCGCGCGCCCGGCGATGTGCGGCAGCATCGCCTCGGCCACCTCGACGTAGTAGTCGAAGATCTCGGCCTTGGTGGTCCCCGTCTCGGGGTACAGCACCTTGTCCGGGTTGGTCAGCTTGACCCGGCCCACACGATCCACCACATCACGGTATTACCCGTTCCCCAGCCGGTAGCGTCGACACGATGCGGGCACTGGTCATCGGCGAGGCGTTGATCGACATCGTCGAGCGCGACGGGAACGTCACCGGTGAGTACGTCGGCGGCAGTCCGCTCAACGTCGCGGTCGGGCTCGGCCGGCTGGGCCGGCCGGTCGACTTCCTGACCCACATCGCGGCCGACGCCCGCGGCACGCGGATCCGCCAGTACGTCGAAGCCGCTGGCGTGCAGCTGGTTTCAGGCAGTCTGACCGCCGACCGGACACCCACGGCGCGGGCGGTCCTCGATGCCGACGGGCGGGCGACCTACAGCTTCGACATCGACTGGCAGCTCAGCGGGACCGCCGAGGCCGCGACACCGGTGGTGCTGCACACCGGCTCGATCGCCACGGTGCTGGAACCCGGGTGCCTGGCCACCTCGGCCCTGGTCGACGCGTACCGCACGTCGGCGACGATCACCTTCGACCCGAACATCCGCCCGGCCCTGATCGACGACGCGGATGCGGCCCGCACCCGTATCGACCGGCTGCTCGAGCGGGCCGACGTCGTCAAGGTCAGCGACGAGGACCTGCACTGGTGGGACCCGACCCGCACGCCTGAAGACATCGCCGCGGCCTGGCTCGGAGCCGGCCCGTCCGTGGTGGTGGTGACCGAGGGAGCCCGCGGCGCGGTGGCGATGTGTGGGGCCGGAACAGTGCGGGTACCTGCTGGAAATGTGCAGGTGGTGGACACTGTGGGCGCGGGCGATGCGTTCATGACCGGGTTGATCGACGCGCTGTGGTCGCTCGATCTGCTCGGCGCCGACCGGCGCGCCCGACTCGGCGCCATCGACACCGACGCGCTCACCTCCGCGGTCCGCGCGGCGACCCTCACCGCGGCGGTCACGGTGACCCGCGCGGGCGCCGATCTTCCGGACCGCGCCAGCCTCCGCCGTGCGGCCGAGTCATCGGACATACTGGGCTGATGCGGTCCATTTGGAAGGGTTCGATCGCCTTCGGCCTGGTCAATGTGCCGGTCAAGGTCTACAGCGCCACCCAGGATCACGACATCAAGTTCCACCAGGTGCACGCCAAGGACAACGGGCGCATCCGCTACAAGCGCGTCTGCGAGGTGGACGGCGAAGAGGTCGAATACCGCGACATCGCACGGGCCTACGATTCCGACGACGGTCAGACGGTGATCATCAGCGACGACGACATCGCCACCCTGCCCGAGGAGCGCAGCCGGGAGATCGAGGTACTCGAATTCGTCCCGGCGAGCGATCTCGATCCGATGATGTACGACCGCAGCTACTTCCTCGAGCCTGACGGCAAGTCCTCGAAATCGTATGTGCTGCTTGCCAAGACGTTGATGGAGACCGACCGCGTGGCGATCGTGAACTTCGCGCTGCGCAACAAGACCCGGCTGGCGGCACTGCGGGTCAAGGACTTCAGCAAGCGCGACGTGATGATGATCCACACGCTGCTGTGGCCCGACGAGATCCGCGATCCCGACTTCCCGATCCTGGACAAGGAGGTCGAGGTCAAGCCGGCCGAGTTGAAGATGGCCAGTCAGGTCGTCGACTCGATGACCGACGACTTCAACCCCGACCGCTATCACGACGACTACCAGGCACATCTGCAGGAGCTGATCCAGGCCAAGCTCGAGGGGGGTGAAGCGTTCACCACCGAGGAGCAGCCGACCGAACTCGACGACTCCGAGGACGTGTCCGATCTGCTGGCCAAACTCGAAGCCAGCGTGAAGGCACGCAAGGAGAAGAGCAGCGGCGGGCAAGAGCCGGCCGCGAAGGCGCCCGCCAAGAAGGCCGCGAGCAAGGCTCCCGCCAAGAAGACGCCCGCGAAGAAGACGGCCGCGAAGAAAGCACCGGCCAAAAAGGCCGCCGCGAAGAAATAGAACGTGTTCCAGAAATAGCCCACGGCACCGCCGGGCGCTTGCTAGCGTGACGCCCGTGATTCTGGACAGGTTCCGCCTCGACGATCAGGTGGCCGTGGTGACGGGGGCGGGCCGGGGCCTCGGCGCCGCGATGGCGCTCGCGTTCGCCGAAGCAGGCGCTGACGTGCTGATCGCCGCCCGCACGCAGGCCCAACTCGAGGAGGTCGCGGAGCAGGTCGCGGCCACCGGACGGCGGGCGCACGTCGTCGTCGCCGACCTCGCCCGGTCCGAGGACACCGCCGCGCTCGCCGGCCAGGCGGTGGAGGCATTCGGGAGACTAGACATCGTCGTCAACAACGTCGGCGGCACCATGCCCAACGCCCTGCTGAACACGGCGGCCAAGGACATGCGCGACGCCTTCGCGTTCAACGTCGCGACCGCCCACGCACTCACCGTGGCCGCGGCGCCGTTGATGCTCGAGCACTCCGGGGGTGGCAGCGTCATCAACATCACCTCGACGATGGGGCGGCTGGCCGGCCGCGGATTCGCCGCCTACGGCACCGCCAAAGCCGCGCTGGCGCACTACACCCGCCTCTCGGCGCTGGATCTCGCTCCGCGCATCCGGGTCAACGCCATCGCCCCCGGCTCGATCCTGACCTCGGCGCTGGACATCGTGGCCAGCAACGAGTCCTTGCGCACCCCGATGGAACAGGCCACCCCGATGCGCCGACTCGGCGACCCCCTCGACATCGCCGCGGCCGCGGTCTATCTCGCTTCCCCCGCCGGCGCCTACCTCACCGGCAAGACGCTGGAAGTGGACGGCGGCATCACGTTCCCCAACCTCGATCTGCCCATCCCCGACCTGTAGAGGACATCCATGACGATTCGCGTCGCCGCCATCGGAACCGGAAACGTCGGCAGGCATGCGCTGACCCAACTGATCACCGACCCGCGGTTCGAGCTCACAGCGGTCTGGGTGTCATCGGAGGCGAAGGCCGGCAAGGACGCCGCCGAGCTTGCCGGACTTCAGGATTCGACCGGCGTGCTGGCCACCACCGATCTCGACGCGGTGCTCGCCACCGCGCCGGAGTGCGCGGTGTACACCGCGATGGCCGACAACCGGCTCACCGAGGCGCTCGAGGACTACCGGCGGATCCTCGCCGCCGGAGTCAACGTCGTCGGCAGCAGCGCGGTGTTCCTGCAGTATCCGTGGGGGGTGCTGCCCGACGAGATGGTGTCGCCGATCGAGGAGGCCGCGAAGGCCGGCAACGCCAGTGTGTTCGTCAACGGCATCGATCCGGGCTTCGCCAACGACCTGCTGCCGATGGCGCTGGCCGGCACCTGCCAGAGCGTTCAACAGATTCGGTGCATGGAGATCATCAACTACGACACCTACGACAGCGCAACGGTCATGTTCGACGTGATGGGCTTCGGCGGCAGCCTCGACGAGACGCCGATGCTGCTGATGCCCGGCGTGCTGAGCCTGGCCTGGGGGTCCGTGGTGCGCCAGCTCGCCGCCGGTCTCGGCATCGAACTCGACGAGGTGACCGAGACCCACGAGCGCGTGCCCGCGCCGGAAGCCTTCGACATCGCCTCCGGTCACATCGCCGAAGGCACGACGGCGGCAATGCGTTTCGAGGTGCGCGGTATCAAGGACGGCAAAGTCGCCGTCGTCCTGGAACACGTGACCCGGCTGCGCGACGATCTCTGCCCGGACTGGCCGCAGCCGGCCCAGCCGGGTGGCAACTACCGCATCGAGATCACCGGCGAACCCTCTTACGCGGTCGACCTCTGCCTGAGCAGCCGCCATGGCGACCACAACCACGCCGGCCTGGTGGCCACGGCAGCCCGTGTCGTGAATGCGATTCCGGCCGTCGTCGACGCCAACGCCGGCATCGTCACCGCGCTCGACTTGCCTCCCATAACCGGCAAAGGTCTGTACGCTGAGCGTTGACAACGCTGGGAAGGAACCTGTGAAGATGAAGGCTCGCCTGAACACCCTTGCTGCTCTTCTCGTCGCCGGCGGAGCCGCCGTCGCGATCGCCGCCGCACCCGCTGCTCTCGCGCAGCCGACCTGCGTGCAGACCGGTGGCGGCGGTGGTTTCCAGGGTGGCGCGGACACCGACTGCCAGTCGCCGGGCAACGCCCAGATCAACGACACCCCGAGCGTCTACGCCGAACCGTGGGAGGGCGGCTACGGCTGGGGCTACGGCCCCATGATCTTCTGATCGACGTGCGGGGGAAACGATGCGACGACTCACCCACTCCTTCCTGATCGTGGCGGCGAGTGCCGCCGTGGCGCTGGGCAATTCGGCGGTCGCGGGGGCAATGCCCAAGTGCAGTGACGTCGGTAAGACGCTGACCTACTGCGAGACCAACGGCAGTACCCAGATCACCGCGACGCCGCCGCCCTGGAACTGGGGCGGCTGGCAGGGCGGCGGCTACTACCCGTTCGGAGGCTTCGGCTTCGTTCCGTGAGCCGCACCGCGCGCACTCGCGTGTTGCCGTCGCCGCGAGATTTCGGCTAACCTAACTTTTCTCTTCGACCACTCGGATAGAGAAGGACGGTAGGTGGCCCCTGACGTCGTCGCCCCGGCACGACCGCTCTGGATGCTGCTCGGACCCGCCTTCGTCGCGGCGATCGCCTACGTCGACCCCGGCAACGTCGCCGCCAACGTCAGCGCCGGCGCACAGTTCGGTTTCCTGCTCGTCTGGGTCATCGTCGTCGCCAATGTGATGGCCTGTCTGGTGCAATACCTGTCCGCCAAACTCGGCGTGGTCACCGGCTGCTCGCTTCCCGAGGCCGTCGGCGCCCGGATGGGCAGGCCGACCCGGCTGGCGTACTGGCTGCAGGCCGAACTCGTGGCGATGGCAACCGATCTCGCCGAAGTCGTGGGCGGGGCCATCGCGCTGTACCTGTTGTTCGACCTGCCGCTGCTGGTGGGCGGCGTCATCACCGGAGCGGTATCGCTGATCTTGCTGGTGATCAGGGACCGCCGCGGCCAGAACGTCTTCGAACGGGTCATCACCGGCATGCTGATGGTCATCGCGGTCGGCTTCTTCACCAGCCTCTTCGCCGCCCCGCCTCCGCTCGGACAGGCCGCCGCGGGCCTGGTGCCGCGCTTCGACGGACCGGAGAGCATCCTGCTGGCCGCCGCCATGCTCGGCGCCACCGTGATGCCGCATGCGGTCTACCTGCACTCGGGGCTGGCCCGCGACCGGCACGGCCACCCCCCGGCCGGGCCGGTACGGGCCGCCCTGCTGCGCGCCACCCGGTGGGACGTCGGGATCGCGATGCTCGTCGCCGGCGCGGTGAACCTGTCGATGCTCCTCGTCGCGGCCACCACGCTGCAGGGGTTGGACGGCACCGACTCCATCGAGGGCGCGCACGACGCGGTGCGCAGCGCCCTCGGCCCCACCGTCGCCCTGCTGTTCGCGATCGGGTTGCTGGCGTCCGGACTGGCGTCCTCGTCGGTCGGCGCCTACGCCGGCGCGATGATCATGCAGGGCCTGCTGCGTCGCTCGGTCCCGCTGCTGGCCCGGCGGCTCATCACCCTGCTGCCGGCCCTGGCCGTGCTGGCGGCCGGCGTCGACCCGAGCCGCGCGCTGATCCTCTCCCAGGTCATCCTCTCGTTCGGCATCCCGTTCGCCCTGATCCCGCTGATCCGGCTGACCAGCGACGCGACGCTCATGGGTGCCGACGTGAACCGGCGAACGACCACGGTTCTGGGCTGGGTGGTCGCCGGCCTCATTAGTCTGCTCAATGTGGTGCTGATCTACCTGACCCTGACGAACTGAATGGTTCGGCGGCACAGATACTTCGCGTACGGATCGAACCTGTCCGTCCGGCAGATGGCGCAGCGCTGTCCCGAGGCGGCCGATCCCCAGCCGGCCACGCTGGCCGACCACGACTGGCTGATCAACGAGCGCGGCGTCGCCACCGTGGAACCGCTGCCCGGCGCGGTGGTGCACGGCGTGCTGTGGCGACTGTCGGACCACGACCTGGCCAAGCTGGACAGTGCCGAAGGCGTCCCGGTCCGCTACCGGCGCGATCAGATGACCGTGCAGACCCGTGACGGCAGGCAGACCGCGTGGGTCTACATCGATCACCGCGTCGAGCCAGGCCCGCCGCGCCCCGGCTACCTCGAGCGGATCCTCGAGGGAGCCCGCCACCACCGCCTGCCGAGCCGGTGGATCGAGTTCCTGGAGCGCTGGGACCCCACCCACTGGCCGCAGCGCCGCGCGGACTCGGATTCCGATGCCCCGCAATCACTTTCGGAGCTGCTGCGCACCCCTGGGGTGAGCGAGGAGTGCGTCCTGGGGTCGCGGTTCGGCTTCCTGGCCATCCACGGCGGCGGTCTCGAGCAGATGACCGACGTCATCGCCCGCCGGGCCGCCGACGCCGCCGGCGCCTCGCTCTACGTCGTCACCCACCCCGACCGCTATCCGCACCATCTGGCCTCGGCACTCTACGACCCGGCGCAGTCCGAGCGGCTGAGCGAATTCCTCGCCCACGTCGAGGTGGCCGTGTCCCTGCACGGCTACGGCCGGGTGGGCCGCAGCACGCACCTGCTCGCCGGCGGGCGGCACCGCGAACTCGCCCGTCACTTGGCCGCGCACGTCACCGTTCCGGGCTATCAGGTCATCACCGACCTCGACGCGATCCCGCGCGAACTGCGTGGCCTGCACCCGGACAACCCCGTCAACCGGGTCCGCGGGGGCGGAGCCCAACTCGAACTGTCGGCCCGGGTGCGCGGCATCAGCCCGCGCAGCGGCCTCCCCGGCGACGACGGTCTGGCCCCGGCCACCTCGGCGCTGGTGCAGGGTCTGGCCACCGCGGCCCGCTCGTGGGGCCGCTGAGGCGCGGTCGCGCCGCGGAACAATCCACCTCCCCCGCCGCTCCGAATACAGGATGTGGAACAACAGTGTGCAGCTGATCGGCCGGGGGCACTCGCCCGCGGCCGAGGCGGGGCGTCCGCGCTCTACCGCACCCGCATCACCCACCTGCGTCGCGCGCCGGTGCACCACTACTTCGAACACCGCAGCTACAGCTGGTTCGTCGACCTCGACCAGATGCCGCGGCTGCCGCGCTGGCTGCGGCCCTTCGCGACGTTCGACCCCGCCGATCACCTGTGGGAGGCGCCGAACGACACGCTGCGCGGGCGTGTCGACGCGTTCCTCGCCGACAAGAACATCGACCTGCGCGGCGGCCGCGTCACCGCGCTGATGCAACCGCGCGTGCTCGGGTTCGTGTTCAACCCGCTGACCCTGTACTGGTGCCATGACGCGGCCGGGGTGCTGCGCTACGTCATCGCCGAGGTGCAGAACTCCTGCGGCGACCGTCACGCGTACCTCATGCCGCCGTCCGCCGATCGGCCCGCGATGGTGACCAAGAAGCTGTACGCGTCACCGTTCAACGACGTCGACGGCCACTACCTGGTCAGCGCGCCCCTGCCCGCCGACACTCTCGATGTGCGGATCTCCCTGCACCGCGACAACCTTCCTGCCTTCGTCGCCACCCTGCGCGGCGAGCGCAAGCCCGCGGGAATCGCCCAGATCATCTTGATGCAACTGGTGGCGCCGCTGGCCCCGCTGATGAATGCGCTGGACATGCGCGTGCAGGGCACTCTGCTGCGGATGCGCCGCGTGCCGGTGGTGCCGCATCCCCTGGTGGAGCGGGAGAAGGTGTATCACTCGTGACCGAGGACACCCGATGACCAGCACCCTCGACATCGCCTCTGAGGACACGCTGCAGGTTGCCGCTAGGCTACCGCTCGTGACCGCCGAACTCGACGCATTGCTGCGCCAGGTGGCCCGCCAGGACGTGGACGCCTTCGCAGCCTTTTATGACCAGACCCGGGCGAGGGTGTTCGGTCTCGTCACCCGGGTGCTGCGGGATCCGGGATACAGCGAAGAGACGACGCAGGACGTCTACCTGCAGGTGTGGCGCAACGCCCACACCTACGACCCGGCTGCCGGCACTCCGCTGGCGTGGCTGATGACCCTGGCGCATCGGCGCGCGGTGGACCGGGTGCGGTCCGAACAGGCGGCCAGCACCCGGGAGTCCCGGTACGGCGCCGCCAACGTCGAACCGCCGGCCGATCATGTCGCCGACGACGTGATCCTCGACGACGAACGACGCCAGGTCGCCAACTGCCTGGGCTCGCTGACCGACACCCAGCGCGAGTGCATCCAGCTCGCGTATTACGACGGTCTGACCTATGTGCAGGTTTCCGAGCGTCTTTCGACCAACCTTGCCACCATCAAGTCGCGGATGCGTGACGCCATCCGCGGCCTTCGCCGATGCCTGGGGGTGACATGACCAGCCCAGAAGATCTGTTGTCGCTCGCGACGCCCTACGCGCTGCATGCGCTCAGCGACGCCGAGGTCGACGACATCGACCGCATGCTTCGCGGCGCTCCGCCGGGAGTGGCCGAGCAGTTCAGTTCGGAAGTCCGCGCCGTGCGGGAGACCATGGCGGTGATCGCCGACGCCACCGCCGTCGAGCCGCCCGCCGAGCTCCGCGCGCAGGTGCTGGCGCAGATCGCCGGAGACAACGTGCAGGCGTTGCGTCCCGCGGCGCCCAAGCGGCGGCGGTGGACGACCAGCATGCTGGCCGCCGCTGCGGCGGTGGCCGTCGGCCTCGGTGCGGTCGGGGTCGGCATCGCGCTGCGCCCCAGCGAATCGCCCTCGACCGCCGACCAGGTGTTCGCCGCTCCCGACGTGCGCACGGTGTCGGGCGAGATCCCCGGCGGAGGCACCGCGACCGTGGTGTTCTCCCGGGAGCGCGATTCCGGGGTGCTCGTGATGAACAACGTGCCGCCGCCCAAGCCGGGCACGGTGTACCAGATGTGGCTGGTGGCCGCGGACGGTCCACATTCGGCGGGCACCATGGACGCCAAGGCGGTCGCGCCGTCGACGACGGCGGTGCTGCCGGACCTCGGATCCTCGCGCTCGCTGGCGTTCACCGTCGAACCGCCCGGCGGTTCCTCGGAGCCGACCGGCCCCGCGTTCGCCGAACTGCCTCTCGTCTAGTCGGTTTCCAGCGTCGCCGCGCCCGCTTCGGCGAGCACGTCGGCGACGTCGTGGCGCCTCCGCCAGGCCTGCCGTTGCCGCATCGCACCGTTGCCCCGCTCGGCGACCGCGGCGAGACCGTCGACGACGAACCGGTGGTCACCGGCTGCCTCCAGCGCAGGACGCACCCGCTCGACCAGCCGGTCCAGCTGCGTCCGGACCGGAACGGCGGTCTGACCGGCGAGGTCGACACCGACCCCGTCGAGCCCGTCGCGGGCTGCTTTCCAGTACGCGGCCTTGAGCGCCCAGGGTGCCGGTGTCGGCATCGGTTCGCCGCGCGCCTCGTCGGCCAGCGCCGTCATCACCGCCCCCCGCACCAGCGCGGCGAACAGCACGGTTTCGGCCACCGTGGCCGGCACGTCGGCGACGCGGACCTCGACGGTCGGGAAGTCGGCCGACGGCCGCACGTCCCAATAGACCATGCCGTCGTCCCGGATGACGTCGGTCTGCACCAGCATCTTCACCGCGGCGTCGTACTCCTCGGCGGAACCGAAATGCGGCGGCGGACCGGCGCTAGGCCACCGCGCCCACAGCACGCTGCGCCAGCTCGAGTGCCCGGTGTCGGCGGTGCGGTAGATCGCCGAGTTCGCGGTCAGCGCCAGCAGCATCGGCAGCCACGGCCGAAGCCGGTTGGCGACCGCCACCGCCGCGTCGCGATCGGGCACCGCGACGTGCACGTGGCATCCGCAGATGCCCTGCTCGTGAGCGATCATGCCGAAACGCTCACCGATGTCGCGGTAGCGCGGCTTGTCGGTGATCGGGAACTCGCGCGGCAGCGTCGGGGGCAGCCCCACCGCGAGCAGCCGCGCACCGGCCCGATCGGCGGCGCCGGCGGCCGTCCGGCGCAGGCGGAGCAGCTGATCACGCAGCTCGTCGGTGGTGTGGGCGACGTCCGTCGCCGTTTCGACCTGACAGCTGGTCAACTCCAGCTGAAGGTCCACGCCCTGCTGGGCCGCGTGCTCGGCGACCTCCCGGTTGCGCGCCACCGGCGCACCGCTGCCCGGATCGACGAGGAGGAACTCCTCCTCGACGCCGAGCGTGGGGATGTCTGCCATCAGGGGATACGGCCTTGAAATTTTGATCCGGCCCGTCGGATGTGTTCGACGACGGGCCGGATCTTCGCGAGAAAGACTGAGGCGTTTGTGCCCGCGCGGCATCGGCTTCAAACCTGTCCCTACGATCGGACCGTGGCCAGGAGATTTCGATTCGGTATCGGCGTCATGCGGGGCGCGTCACGGAACAAGATCATCGAATCCGCCCGTCGGGCCGAGGATCTCGGCTACGACGTGCTGCACGTGCCCGACCACCTCGGCGGACCGGCCCCGTTCCCGGTGATGACGGCCATCGCGATGGCGACCTCGACGCTGCGCGTCGGGACCTTCGTGCTGAACGCGGCGTTCTACCGGCCGGCGCTGCTGGCGCGCGACGTCGCCGCGCTGCGCGACCTGTCGGACGGACGGTTCGACCTCGGCCTGGGCACCGGATACGTCAAGGAGGAGTTCGAGGCGGCCGGCATCCCGTTCCCGACCGCGGGGGCGCGGGTCGACCACCTACGGCAGACCTGCGAGTACATGGCCGAGTACCTGCCCGACGTCCCGATCATGATCGCGGGCAACGGGGACCGGGTGCTGCGTCTGGCGGCGCAGCAGGCCGACATCGTGGGGCTGACCGGCGGCGACCGGGCACCCAGCGCCGGGGAGGATCCGCTGGCCGACCGGATCGCCTTCGTGCGCGCCGCCGCCGGAGACCGGTTCGACGCCCTGGAGCTGAACATCGCGATCACCGCGATGCCGCTCGACGGGTCGGGTAGGCCGGACCTGACGATCCCGCGCCACTTCCTGCCGGGGTTGTCCGATGAGGAGTTGCTGCGTCATCCCGGCGTGCTGTCGGGGTCGACCGCGGAGATGGCCGAGCGGATCAACGGCTATCGGGAGCGGTACGGCATCAGCTACGTCATCGTCCAGGACCGGCACGCCGAGGCGTTCGGCGACGTGATCGCGGCGTTGGGCTAGAGCCACAGGTACAGCGCCGACAGCAGCGCCCACATGCCGACGCAGTACGCCTCGAACGCTGCGCGCAGTGGAATCGGGGCGTGCCGCAGCTCCATGAAGTCGAGTCCGACCAGACGCACCTTGATCGCGGCGATGCCGAGCACCAGCACTCCCACCATCGAGCCGGTGCCGTGCTCGGCGCCGACGGCCCAGGACACCAGTGTGGCGGCGACCAGGATCAGCCAGCTGACGCCGGCGCGGTTCTTCAGCAGCCGCAGGACCGTCATGTCAGCTCACCAGATACAGCAGGGCGAACAGGAAGATCCACAGCAGGTCGACCAGGTGCCAGAAGCAGGCGGCGCCTTCGACCAGCGCGGTCCGGGTGGTGCTCAACGCTGACCGCCGGGTCTGCGTGAGGACGAAGCCGAGTGCGCCGAGCCCGAGGCAGACGTGGAAGAGGTGCAGACCGGTCAGGATGACGTAGTAGAGGAAGAAGTGGTTGGCGCCGGGGCCGTGTCCCGCCACGGCGAGCGAGACGTATTCGACGACCTTGAGCGCGATGAAGCCGATGCCGCAGCCGATGGCCGCAGCGACCGCGCGGGTGGCCACGGCGTGGTGTCCGGCGCGAAGCGCGTTCAGCGCGAGCACCACCAGCAGCGAACTGGTGAGCAGGACGAGGGTGTTGGCGACACCGATGCCGAGGTGCAGGGTCTTGCGTGCGGCATCGAAAACCTCTGGGGCATGGGCACGTTCGACGAGGAAGGTGACGAAGAAGGCGCCGAAGACGGCCATGTCACCGAACAGGAACACCCAGGTGCCGCTCTCGCCGGGCACCCGCCGTAGGGTCGTCGTCACGCCGAGGCGGCCTGCTCGGCGGTGATGGACCGCAGCATCACCGCGGTGGTGGCGAAGAGCCACACGACCAGCACCAGCCCGGGGATGTAGAACGCGAACACCCCGTTCCAGGCGAGCGGGCCGTCGTTGAAGACGACCACCACGCAGCCCGGCAGCGACAGCGTCGCGACCCACAGGTTGAGGTAGCCGTACCACCGCGGGAACGTCGGCGTCGGCGCCGTGTCGGTGAACGCGGCGATCGCGAGGGTGATGTTCTGGACGATGATCGTGCCGACGATGCCGATGAACCACAGCCAGAACACGTCGTTGAGGGCCTGGGTGAGTTCGGCCGAGCGTTCCGCGGGGCGGTAGGCGGCGACGCCGAGGAAGAACTGCGGGAAGATCAGCGCGGGCACGAACACCGTCGCGGCCATCAGCTGGGTCATCGACAGCATGCCCCAGCCGCCCTCGGCGCGCCGGATCCGCAGCACGATGGCGGCCAGGAACGGCAGTGCGAGTGCGGCGCTGAGCAACGCGCCGGAGACGCCGAACCGGATCCAGATCTTGTGGTCGACGAAGAAGGCGGCGATCTCGTCGGCCGGCGATGCGGGCGACAGCGGCGGGAAGAGCTGCGCGACGCCGGAGAAGCTGGCGCCGTAGAGGAGGATCATGATGCTGCCCGACCAGGCGCCGATGCGTTGCAGTGTCAGCTCCACGGTCGGCACGCTACCGGGACCCGTCGAAGTTTTGACATTTTTGACATAACTAACGCAGGTGAGTCGGGGCGTCGATGCCCGGTAAGCTCCCACCGTCGCCCCCGTAGCTCAGGGGATAGAGCACGGCTCTCCTAAAGCCGGTGTCGCAGGTTCGAATCCTGCCGGGGGCACGTTGTGATCTTTGCCGCCGAATGTTCGCTTTCTGACGCGTCGTGCGAGTGAGGACGTCAGAAACCGTACGGTCAGCGCGCTAGGTGCCGCGGGTGTCGATCACCCGCTGCGCGATGTCGGTCAGCTTGGTGTTGCTGTCCTGCGACAGCCGGCGCAGCATGTCGAACGCCGCCACGTCGTCGATGTTGTAGCGCTCCATGATGATGCCCTTGGCCTGCCCGATGCGGTCGCGGCTGGACAACGCCGACTGCAGTTGCTCGTTCTGCCGGCTCGCCATGATCGCCGCCGCGGCGTGCGCGGCCAGGATCGCTCCGATGTTCTCGTCCCGCGCATCGAACGCGTTGGGTTCGAGCGCGAACAGATTGAGCGCGCCCGCGGTCTGGTCTGTCGTGTAGAGCTTGAACGACAGGCCGCTGCGCACGCCGAGGTCGGCCGCGGCCGCCGAGTAGCGCGGCCAGCGGTGCTCGGCGGCGAAGTCGTCGGACCGCACGATGAATTCGTCGAGAGCCGCCTCCAGACACGGCCCCTCCCGGAACGTCATCTGCAGCCGGTCGAGCTCGTGCGGCAGGTCCGAGGTGCCCGCGACCGACTCGAAGCGGCCCGCCTTGCCCACAAACAGGATCCCGGCGGCGACGGTGCTCGGAATGAGCTCCATCACCTCACGGGTGACGTCGTTGAGGACGTCGTCGACACTACGGGGCGCGGCGACCGCGCGGGCCAGCTCGGCCATGCGCTGCGCGAGCTCGTGATTCGTCGACCCGGTCATGACCCAAGGAATTCCCACATCGAGGGCACCGTACACCGGACGGGGTTTGCCCCGCTGACTTGCGGGCAATGCAGGCCCGCAGACAGGTGCCTCGGTCGACCAAGGCCCCTGTTGAGGTCTCGTCGGTTCAGACACGCAGCCGGCGGGACCGCCTTGGTTCAGTCACTCCGTTAGTTGTAGTAGCGTGCCGGAGATGAGCACACCCGGGGTGTGGATCCTCGACGGATACCAGAGCGACTTCGCCCGCAACCTCGACCGCGAGGGTCGCGACTTCGCCGATCTGACGTCCGAGGTCGTCGACGCGACGCTGACCGCCGCTCGGGTGGACGCCGCCGACATCGGCGTCGTGCATGTCGCCAACGCCTTCGGAGAGCTGTTCGCCCGCCAGGGCCACCTCGGCGCGATGCCGGCCACCGTCCACGACGGCCTGTGGGCCGTCCCGGCCACCCGGCACGAAGCCGCGTGCGCATCCGGCAGCGTGGCCACCCTCGCTGCGATGGCCGACCTGCGCTCGGGTGCCTATCGCACCGCACTGGTGGTCGGCGTGGAGCTCGAGAAAACGGTGCCCGGCGATACGGCGACCTCGATCCTGGGCACCGCGGCGTGGACGGGTCACGAGGGCGAGGACGCGAAGTACCTGTGGCCGCACATGTTCGACGCGGTCGCCGCCGAGTATGACCGGCGCTACGGCCTCGACGACGCGCATCTGCGGGCCATCGCCGCCCGCAACCTCGCCAACGCTCGCCACAACCCGAACGCGCAGACCCGCACCTGGGCCGTCCCCGACCCGCTGACCGACGACGACATCACCAATCCTGCGGTCGAGGGCCGGCTGCGCCGGTTCGACTGCAGTCAGATCACCGACGGCGGCGCGGGCCTGGTGTTGGTCACCGACGACTGGCTGCGCGATCACCCGACCGCACGGCCGTTGGGCCGCGTCGACGGGTGGGGACACCGGACCGTCGGGCTGGGTCTGCAGCAGAAACTCGACCGCTCCGCCGGCCACCCCTACGTGCTGCCTCATGTCCGCTCCGCGGTGTGCGACGCCTTCGATCGTGCGCAGGTGCGCCTCGAGGCCGTCGACGGGTTCGAGGTGCACGACTGCTTCACCCCCAGCGAGTACCTCGCCATCGACCACATCGGGCTCACGCCGCCGGGCGAGTCGTGGAAAGCCGTCGAAGCCGGTGACATCGACATCGACGGACGCTGTCCGATCAACCCCAGTGGCGGGCTGATCGGCGGCGGACACCCGGTGGGCGCTTCCGGGGTCCGGATGCTGCTCGACGCCGCGCGGCAGGTCAGCGGAACCGCCGGGGCCTATCAGGTCGACGGGGCCCGGACATTCGGCACGCTCAACTTCGGTGGCAGCACCGCCACCACGGTCACCTTCGTCGTCGGGAGTCACTCATGAGTCTGCGCACCCATCCCGAGATCGTCGCCACCTACCTGTCGACGCTGCCCGCCGACGACGACCACCCCTACCGGACCGGGCCCTGGCGGCCGCAGACGACCGAGTGGGACGACGACGATCTGACCGTCGTCGCTGGCAGCATCCCCGACGACCTGGACGGCGTGTACCTGCGCAACACCGAGAACCCGCTGCACCCGGCGCTGAAGAACTACCACCCGTTCGACGGGGACGGCATGCTGCACATCGTCGGCTTCCGTGACGGAAAAGCGTTCTACCGCAACCGGTTCGTCCGCACCGACGGGTTCGCAGAGGAGAACGCGGCAGGCGGCCCGCTGTGGCCGGGCATCGCCGAACCGGTCGAACTCGCCCGCCGCGACTACGGCTGGGGCGCAAGGACGTTGATGAAGGACGCGTCGTCGACCGATGTCGTCGTGCACCGCGGGGTCGCGCTGACCTCCCACTACCAGTGCGGCGACCTGTACCGCACCGACCCCTGCACCGGCGACGCGCTGGGCAAGGAGGACTGGAACGGCGGCTTCCCCGCGGACTGGGGGGTCTCGGCCCACCCGAAGGTCGACGCCCGTACCGGTGAGCTGCTGTACTTCACCTACAGCAAGCAGGCCCCGTACCTGCGCTACGGCGTCGTCAGTGACACCGGGGACGTCGTGCACACCGTCGACGTCGAACTGCCCGGCCCGCGGCTGCCCCACGACATGGCGTTCACCGAGAACTACGTGATTCTCAACGACTTTCCGCTGTTCTGGGAGCCAGGGCTGCTCGAACACAACGTGCACCTGCCGCGCTTCCACCGAGACACCCCGTCGCGGTTCGCGGTTATCCCCCGTCGCGGCGACGTCTCGCAGATCAGGTGGTTCGAGGCCGACCCCACGTATGTGCTGCACTTCCCCAATGCCTACGAAGACGGCGACGAGATCGTGCTCGACGGCTTCTTCCAGGGCGATCCCGAACCCGCCGACAACGGCATGGGCAACAAGTGGCAGCGCGCCTTCCGGTTCCTGGCGCTGGACCGCATGCAGGCCCGGCTGCACCGCTGGCGCTTCAACCTCGTCACCGGCGAGGTCCGCGAGGAGCAATTGTCGGACAGCATCAGCGAATTCGGCATGATCAACCCCGACCGCGCCGGACTCGACTACCGCTACACCTACGCCGCGACCGGCAAGCCGTCCTGGTTCCTGTTCGACGGTCTGCTCCGGCACGACCTGCACACCGGCCACGAGGAACGCTTCGCGTTCGGCGAGGGCGTGTACGGCAGTGAGACCGCCATGGCACCGCGGGTGGGCGGCACCGGCGAGGACGACGGCTATCTCGTCACCCTGACCACCGACATGAACACCGACGCCTCCTACTGTCTGGTGTTCGACGCCGCCCGGGTCGCCGACGGTCCGGTGTGCACTCTCGCTCTGCCGGAACGGATCTCTAGCGGCACGCACTCGACGTGGGCGCCAGGGGTGGACCTTCCCGGTTGGCGTCAGACCGACTCCGCAGCCGCCGCGATCGGCTTGTGACGAACGCTCCGAACGCCGTCGCACGGATGCTCGGAGTCCTCGGCGACGAGTGGACGCTGCTGATCGTCCAGCAGGCACTGCTCGGCGCCACGCGGTACGGCGAGTTCACCGATGCGCTGCCGGTCTCGCACTCGGTGCTGTCGGCGCGGCTGCGCACGCTGGTCGCCGAGGACCTGCTGGCCCGTCGCGAATACCAGAGCAGGCCGCCGCGCGCGGAGTACCCGGTGACACCCAGGAGCCGGTCACTGTGGCCGATGCTCACCGCCGTCTGGGAGTGGGAACGCACCTGGGTCACCGAGCACCTCACGGCGCTGCCCGCGATGCGGCACACTTCCTGCGGCGCCGACTTCTCGCCGATACTGACCTGCCGCGCGTGCGAAGCGACGGTGATCGAGAAAGACGTTGTGGCGCAGTGGGGTCCGAGCGGATCCTGGGCACGCTCCACCCCGTCGACCACGCACCGGCGCCGTTCGGGTGACCGCCGCGCGGGGGCGGGCGCGCTGTTCCCGCAGACGATGAGCGTCATCGGCGACAGGTGGGGGTTCGCCCTGCTGGTGGCCGCGTTCGTCGGCATCGAGCGGTTCACCGACCTGCAGACCGAACTGGGCGCCCCGCCGGGAACCGTCGCCCACCGACTCGCGACGTTCACCTCTGAAGGGATTCTGCGCAGCCACGGCGGCCGGTACCGACTGACCGAGAAGGGCCGCGCGTTCTTCCCCGTGCTGGTGTGCGCGCTGGAGTGGGCGCAACGCTGGTATCCCGACCCCGAGGGGCCCGCGGTGGTGGTGACGCACCGCGGTTGCGGGCGGCGGTTCCACCCCGCCCTGGCGTGCGACCAGTGCTGCGGACGCCTGCGCGGGTCGCAGATAATGACGGCATGAGCACGCTCGGGAAACGGTCGGCCACCGCCCTGCTCGTCATCGACGTCCAGAACGTCGTCGTCGACGGCGCCCACCGGCGAGACACCGTGATCGCCAACATCGCCGCCCTGGTGGAGCGCGCCCGCCGTGCGGAAACCCCTGTGGTCTGGGTCCGCCACCACGACGACGGGCTCCCCTACGGCAGCGAGGGCTGGCGCATCGTGTCCGAACTGTCGCCCGCCGACGGAGAGCCGATCATCGACAAGAACTACGGCGACGCGTTCGAGGACACCGCGCTGGAGCAGACGCTGGCCGCCCGCGGCGTCGGCCGGCTCGTCGTGACCGGGGCGGAAACCGATGCCTGCGTGCGCAATACACTCCACGGTGCCTTCACCCGCGGCTACGACGTCACGTTGGTGTCCGATGCGCACACCGCCGGGGACAAGACGGCGTGGGGTGCTCCCCCCGTCCCGGCCGTCATCGACCACACGAATCTGTATTGGGCCCATCAGGCCGCTCCCGGCCGCACCGCCGGTGTCGTCGCGACCGACGCGGTGGACCTCGCCGGTCAGGGCTGAACCCCGAAAATCGTCGCGGATTTCTTCTTGGCACTCTCCGATGTCGAGTGCTAATCTCGCAGGTGCACAGTGATTTAGTCGCCCGCCAGGGTGGCGGGCCCTGAGTGACGTAGGAGGTGGATTGCTGTGCTCCGCTTTGATCCGTTCAGTGACCTTGATGCTCTGACCCGGGGCTTGCTGACCAGCCAGACCGGATCGAATCGCGTTCCCCGTTTCATGCCGATGGACCTCTGCAAGATCGACGACCACTATGTGCTCACCGCCGATCTGCCCGGTGTCGACCCCGGCTCGGTCGATGTCAACGTCGACAACGGCACGCTGACGATCTCGGCGCACCGCACCGCGCGGTCCGACGAATCGGCGCAGTGGCTCGCCAACGAGCGGTTCTTCGGCGGTTACCGCAGGCAGCTCGCGCTCGGCGACGGAATCGACGCCGGGGCCATCTCGGCGACCTACGAGAACGGGGTGTTGACGGTGACGATCCCCGTCGCGGAGCGGGCGAAGCCCCGCAAGGTGGAGATCACCCACGCCGGCTCTCAGGCGTCCATTTCGCCGACCACGGTCGACGCCGAGTAGTTCGATCACCGGAGTCGTTGCGGTCCAGCCGGATTCGCCGGTTGGACCGCACGACTCCCTCAGCGCTCAGCCGCCGGCCGCCTGCCGGCGGAGCGGCAGCGTCAAGACGAACCGCGCGCCGGGCCGGTGCGGCACGTTCACGAGATCTCCGCCGTGTGCCCGCGCCAGGGCCCGCGCGATGGACAGACCCAGCCCGGCGCCACCACGATCGCGGTCGCGGGCTTCGTCGAGGCGAACCAGTCGTTCGAAGATGCGCTCGCGCTGATCGTCGGGGACACCGGGACCGGTGTCGGTGACCGTGAGAAACGCGCGGCCGCCTGCGGCACGCGCGTCGATGGCGACGGTGCCGCCCGCGGGAGTGTGGCGGCGCGCGTTGTCGACGAGATTGGCGAGGATCTGCACGACACGCTGGGGGTCGGCGACGACGGACAGCGCGGCGTCGCCGCTGCGCCGGATCTCCAGGCCCGGGGCCAGGATGGCGCTGCGGTCCCGCTCGGCGTCGGCGAGCACTGCCAGATCGCACGGCTGCAGGTCCAGCGGCGAGCCGGCATCGATGCGGCTGAGCTCGAGCATGTCGGCGACCAGCCGCCCGGCGCGGCGGGCCTCACTGAGCACCAGCTCGGCGCGATGTCGTTGCCGGGCCGACTCGGGATCATCGTGTTGCACCGCCGCCGCGGTCAGCTGGTCGGCGGCGGCGAGTATTCCGGCGATCGGCGTGCGGAGTTCATGAGCGGCGTCGGCGAGGAAGCGCCGGGTCGCCGCCTCGGCGTGCGCGGCCGTCTGTGCCGAGCTGTGCGCCCGGCTCTCGGAGTACTCCAGCGCGTCGACCATGACGTCGAAAGCCTGTGCCGCCCGGCCAAGTTCGGTGTCCGGTCGATCGGGGCGCAGGCGGCGGCCGCGATCACCCGCAGCGATGGATTCGGCGACCTGGGTCAGCCGGGTCAGCGGCAGCATGGTGGCGCGTGCGATCAGCGCCACCCCCACCGCGGTGACGACGAGCACGCCGACTCCGGCGACCACCATGAGGATGCGCAGTTGTCGGAGCAGGGCCGACGTCGCCGTGGTGTCTGCCACCAGGATCAGCCGGCTGCCGTCGGGCAGCCGGTGCTCGATCGCCGTCGCGCTCCCTGCCGGCGGCGGAGGCGGCCGGGGTCTGTCCGGGCGTCCCGGGCCCCGGTCGCGGTCCGGCGGACCGGGTGGCGGAGGCGGAGGGACGGCCTCGCCGGTCGCGGTGTCGGGGTCGATGGCCGGATCGCCGTAGCGGGTGCCGTCGGCGGTGACGACTGCCGCGCGGATGCCTCCGCCGTCGACCTCGGCGGCCCACTGCCACGGCGGCGCGCCCGCCCGGGCCAGGGCGTCGACTCGGGCGACGCCTGCCTGCAGGCGGTCGTTGAGGTCCCGGCGGGCCTGGGCCCCGATCAGCACGTCGATCACCACGCCGAGCGCGACGAGCAGCACCGCAAGGAACGCCAGCACGGCGATGACGGCCCGGCGCTGCAGCGACGGCGTCGCGGTGGCGGGACTCACCGGGCCGGGGCCTGCAGCCGGTACCCGATGCCGCGCACGGTGTGCAGGATCCGCGGGCCGTGGGCCTCCATCTTGCGGCGCAGGCTGCTGATGTGAACGTGCACCAGGTTGTCGTCATAGGAGGCGTAACCCCAGACCGCGTTGAGGATCTGGTGCGCACTGACGATGCGGCCCCGCTGATCGAGCAGGAAGTCGAGCAGCCGGAACTCGGTGGCGGTCAACTCGAGCGGCGCGCCGGCGCGCGAGGCGATGCCGGCCCCGCGGTCGACCACGAGGTCACCCGTCTGCACGGTGTCGGGTAGGCGGCCGCGCCGACGCAGCACCGCGCCGACGCGCGACACCAGTTCGGGCACCTCGAACGGTTTCACCACGTAGTCGTCGGCGCCACCGTCGAGGCCCCGCACGCGATCGGCGAGGCCGTCGCGGGCGGTCAGCATGATCAGCCCGGCGTCACCCCATTGCCGGACGACGTCGGCCAGCGCGAAGCCGTCGCGGCCGGGCAGCATGACGTCGAGGATGACCAGGTCCGGGCGGTACCCGTCGAGCGCCTGCTCGATGCCGTCGCCGTCGACGCGGCCGTCGGCGGCGTACCCGGCCGACACGAGAGCCTCGACCACCATCTCGCGGATCGCGAGGGAGTCCTCGACCACCAGCACGCGCGCTGCGACGCGGTCGGGGTCCGAGGGGGCGGCCATGCGTCCATTCTGGCCGGGGCTTCCTGAAGCCGACCTGAAGAGTCCGGTGCAGGCGGCGATCTTCAGGTTGGCTTCATGGCCGCGCTCTAGCGTCGCGATCAGTTCAGGTCCCGACGACGAAAGAGGTCCCATGGCCAACGATGAGCGCCCGCACCAGGATCGGATGGACGACGAGTACACCGACGACTCCTCCGAGACCGACCGCATCCCCGAAACTCCACACCCTGCGGAGCCCGGGTACGCCGCACCGGCGGCCGATCCGACGCCGGCCGGACCGACCCGAGGACGCTGGGCAGCCGTCCGCGAGCCCGCCCGCAGGCACCCGGTCGGTGCCGCCCTCGGCGCTGCCGCGGCCGGCCTGGTGATCGGGTTCCTCGGCGGCACCCTGTTCGACGCCCACCCGACGATGTCGCTGTCGCTCGGCAGCGCGTCCGTCGCCCAACCGGCGGCGCCGCCGCCTCTTCCGGGCGGACCGGGTTGGGGTCCGGACGGATCGGATGGGCGGGGTGGACCGGGTTGGGGTCCCGACGGCCCGGGCCGGGGTCCGGACGGTCCGGGACGCCACCACGGGCCGGGCGGTCCCGACGGCGGCCCGCGAGACCACGGAGGGCCGGGTGGTCCGGGAGCTCGCGACGGCGGCCCCGGGGGTCCGGGCGGCCCGGGTCCGCAGGATCCTCCCCCGCCTCCCCCCGGTGGCCCCCAAGACCCCGGCGGCCCGGGGGCACCCGGCGGGCAGGCTCCGCCGCCGCCGCCGACCCAGGGTGGCCCGGCCGGTCAGGAGCCCGGGCCCGGTCAGGCGCCCGCGCCGAGCACTCCACCGCTGCCCGCCGAACGGGGCGCCACCCCGCAGGCCTGATGACGCACGGAAGTCGTTGTCACACAGGGTTTTTGGACACGCTCAGCTGTCGCGGTCCAACCGGAAGCGCAGGTTGGACCGCACGGCGGGCCACTCGATGTCGAGGATCGAGTACACCACCGTGTCGCGCCGCGAGCCGTCCGGCAACAGTTGGTGGCTGCGCAGGATGCCGTCCTGCTTGGCGCCCAGCCGCTCGATCGCGGCCCGGCTGGCGGCGTTGAAGAAGTGCGTGCGGAATTCGACCGCGACACAACCCCATTCGTCGAAGGCATGGCCCAGCATCAGCAGTTTGGTCTCGGTGTTGACGCCGGTGCGCCGTGCCGCAGCGGCATACCAGGTGTTGCCGATCTCCAGCCTGCGGTTGGGGCCGTCGACGTTCATGTAGCTCGACGAACCGATCATCGCGCCGTCGCGGCCGCGCACCACCAACGTCAGTCCTGTCTCGGGCGCCTGCACCGCCAGCCGCGCCTCGAGCCACTGCCCAGCGGCGCCGGCTTTCGGCGCACCGGTGTACCAGAGCCGGCCCAGTTCTCCGTCGGCGGCGAGCGCGTCGATCTCGCGGAGATGATCGCGGCGCAGGGGTTCCAGCGTCACCCAGCGCTCGCCCGCCAGCGTGACCGGTTGTACGAAGCCGCTCACCGCAGCCCTCCGGTAGCCGGCACGGATCGCCTCCACGCGGCGAGCATCGTCCACACCGACAGGAGCGCCGCGGCCACCGCGACCCCTCCCGCGACGTAGAGCCCGTAACCCGCCGACACCGGCGGATACACGTAGAGCCGGTAGTACCACACGGCCAGCACCACCAGGATCACCGAAATCGCCAGTGCGACAGTCGAAGCCATCCGCGCGGAGATGTCGCGCGCCGCCATCGCGCCGGCCACCACCAGAGACGACGCCAGCAGCACCACGAGCTGACCCACCCCGAACCCCGGCGGTGGGACCGGCATCACGCCCGCGACACCACCGATGCCGTTGGCCCGGCCACCCCCGTCGGCCGACGACGTGAGCCACGGAAGCCACGCGCTCACGGCCACGACCAGCGCACACAGCGCCACCAGCCAGCCGGGACGGGCGCGAGACATGGGCAAAGACTACTAGGGTGAGCCGATGAGCGATCTCCCTGAATGGGCGCGTCGGCTGGACCTTTCCCCGCACCCCGAGGGCGGCTGGTACACCGAGACGTGGCGCAGCGAGCTGACGGTGCCGGAGTCGGCTCTGCCGCCGGATTACTCGGGAAGCCGCAACGCCGGAACGGCGATCCTGTTCCTGCTCATGCCCGGTCAGCAGTCGGCTTGGCACACCGTGCGCAGCGCCGAGTTGTGGCTCTACCACTCGGGCGGGCCGCTGCTGCTGGAGGTCGGCGCGGAGCAGGACACCGCCACCACCCAGCTGCTGGGGGCGGACATCATGGCCGGCGAGACCCCGCAGTTCGTGGTGCCGCCCGGTCACTGGCAGCGCGCCCGCCCGCGCGACGATCAACCCTGTCTCGTCAGCTGCGTCGTCGTCCCCGGTTTCGACTTCGCCGACTTCGCCCTCGGCGCGCCTACCGACTGAGCAGCCCGACCGCGGCCGAGACCAGCGCCGCGTTGCCGTCGGCGCGGGAACCGTCGGGCAGCGCCAGGGTGTCCTCCATCCCGATGCGCGCCTGCAGCCCGCGCGCACCCGCGTGCTGCAGCAGCGGCCAGCAGCTGTCGTCGAGCCCGTGCAGCAGGGTCGGCGCCCGCGAGCCCGCAGCGGCCACCACCGCGAGGATCTCGTCGGCAGTGGCCACGTCACCGTCGGCGCCCAGTTCGACCATCACCCGCAGACAGTGCGGCGCCACCGCGGACGCGGCCCACGACTCGGCCGCCTCGGCGTGGAAGATCCCCGCCTCGACGCCGACGCCGCGGCTCAGCAGCAGCTCCGCGAGCTCCGCCGCGCCCGGCTCGTGCCAGTTCACCGACGCGAAGTCGGGCAGCACCGACCAGCTCTCGATCGCCCGCAGACGCTGCGCGGCGTCGGGCAGCGCCCAGAAGCCCGTCGTGACCCCGAGCGGCAGCCCCGGCGCCGCCTGGCGCACCGCGACCACCGCGGCCTCGACGTCGGACGCCCGCAGCGAGTCGGTGCCGTCAGCGTTCTTCGGGTGCAGGTGCACCGCCCGGGCGCCTGCGGCGTGCGCGGCGACCGTCTCCGCCGCCAGCTGCTGGGGGGTCACCGGCAGCGCGGGATGCTCGTCGGGCGTGCGCGCACCGTTGACACACGCCTTGAGATAGATCGTCGTGCCGGGCATACCGGCCATCCTCGCGCGGACCCCTGCGGGACGCGATCGATTTCCTCCGCACGCCGTCTGCCGCCGCGCGGCGAGGAAAGGTATGGTCGGCGAAGCCAGTTTCTCGTGGCCGGGCGGTTCAGCAGCGTATCCGCGCCGTGCGCCGCAGGTGAATACCAACAGGCCGGCCTGCCCGAGGGTAGATCGGCGAGAACCGCAGAAGGATGGGCGAATGTCGAACACGGAAACCGAGCAGCCGAAGGGCGAGGCCCAGTCGAAGTGGCTGTCGAAGTCCGCCGCGGAGACGCGCGGCTCGGACAAGAAGGAAGTGCAGTTCCACTACGACATCTCGAACGACTTCTTCAAGCTCTGGCAGGACCCGAACCAGGTCTACAGCTGCGCCTACTTCGAGAAGGACGACTACACCCTCGAGCAGGCCCAGATGGCCAAGATCGACCTGTCGCTCGGCAAGCTCGGCCTGGAGCCCGGCATGACGCTGCTCGACATCGGCTGCGGCTGGGGCGCGACCATCATGCGCGCGGTGGAGAAGTACGACGTCAACGTCATCGGCCTGACGCTGTCGGAGAATCAGAAGGAGCACATCGAGAACCACTGGTTCGCCAACTCCACCAGCAAGCGGTCCATGGAGGTCCGGTTGCAGCCCTGGGAGGAGTTCGAGGGTCAGGTGGACCGGATCGTGTCAATCGGCGCGTTCGAGCACTTCGGGTTCAACAAGTACGACGACTACTTCAAGAAGACCTACAGCTGGATGCCCGACGACGGCGTCATGATGCTGCACACGATCATCATCCCCGAGGATGAGGAGATCAAGGCCAAGGGATTGCCCCTGACCATGTCGAACGTGCGGTTCATCAAGTTCATCATGGATTACATCTACCCGGGTGGCCGTTTGCCGCTGGCGTCGATGGTGCGCGATCACGCGGTCAAGGCCGGCTACACGATCACCCGCGAGCAGCACCTGCAGCCCCACTACGTGAAGACCCTCGACACGTGGGCCTCGAACCTCGAGAACAAGAAGGACGAGGCCATCGAGATCACCTCCGAGGAGATCTACGAGCGCTTCCTCAAGTATTTGCAGGGCTGCGCAAACCTGTTCCGCGACGGCTACACCGACGTCGCGCAGTTCACGTGTGAGAAGCAGGCATTGACGGCGGTGTAGTAATTTGGGCACGTTCGTGACGGAGTCGGATGGAGGTCGGTCGGGGAATGGCTGAGAGTGCGGTGGGTCCGCCCGGGACGGGCAAGGACATGACGCCCCACTTCGAGGAGGTGCAGGCGCACTACGACCTCTCCGACGACTTCTTCGGGTTGTTCCAGGATCCGTCGCGGACGTACAGCTGCGCCTACTACGAGCGCGACGACATGTCGCTCGAAGAGGCGCAGATGGCCAAGATCGATCTGTCGTTGGGCAAGCTGAACCTCGAACCGGGGATGACGCTGCTCGACATCGGTTGCGGCTGGGGGTCGGTGCTCAAGCGTGCGATCGAGCGCTACGACGTCAACGTGGTCGGGCTGACCCTGAGCCGGAACCAGTGCAAGTTCGCTCAGGACCTGCTCGACGACATGGACACCGAGCGCTCGCGCCGCATCCTGCTGCGCGGCTGGGAGCAGTTCGACGAGCCGGTCGACCGCATCATCAGCATCGAGGCCATCGAGGCGTTCCCGCAGGAGCGCTACGAGCCGTTCTTCAAGATGTGCAGCAGCGTGCTCCCCAGCGGTGGACGCATGCTGCTGCAGGCCATCCTCGGCCATCCGCTGAAGAAGTGGCCGGAGATGGGCATCCCGATCACGATGACGGACCTGAAGTTCATGCGGTTCATCGCCAAGGAGATCTTCCCGGGAGGCTCGGTGCCCGGCGAGGAGAACATCGTCGAGCTGTCCGCGCAGGCCGGTTTCACGCTGGAGCAGACGCAGTTCCTCAACAAGGACTACGTGCGCACCCTCGACACCTGGGCCGAGGCCCTCGAGGCACACCACGATGCCGCGGTGGCCGCGACGTCGGAAGAGGTGTACCAGCGGTACATGAAGTACCTGGTCGGTTGCAGCGACTTCTTCAACCGGGGTGTCAGCGAGCTCGGCCAGTTCACCCTCGTCAAGGCCTGAACCCCGTCAGATTTCGGTCAGACTGATCGCCGAGCCGACGGGTACCCGTCGGCCATGAGCAAGGAATTCAAGAAGGGCGACAAGGTCACCTGGCAGAGCCACGGCAGCACCGCCGAGGGCACGGTCGAGGAGAAGATCACCTCGGAGACCGAGGCGGCCGGCCGCACGGTCAAGGCCTCGAAGGACGAGCCGCAGTACCGGGTGGTCAGCGACAAGAGCGGCAATGACGCCGTGCACAAGCCCGATGCGCTGAAGAAGAAGTCATGAGCGGCGGCGGGGACTCCGACTCCGACTCTGACAAAGAGACCTACGACGAGTTCTCCGACGCGGTGAACATGACCGCCTCGGAGCTGAAGAAGTGGCTGGACAGCGACGAGTCGAAAGCCGTCGGCCAGAAGTCGTCCGAGGGCGGCGAGTCGACGGGACACCACAGCGGGCGGCGCATCATCGAGATCCTGGAGTCGAAGAAGGCCGACCTGTCCGACGACGATTACGCGCATATGCGCAAGGTCGTCGGCTACGTCAAGCGGCATCGCGCGCAGGGCCCGTCGAAGGACGTCGAGCACAGTAGGTGGCGGTATTCGCTGATGAACTGGGGCCACGACCCGGTGAAGAAGTCCTGACGGCTCAGTCGGTGACGCCCAGGACGCGCAGGGCGTTCTGTTTGTAGATCAGCGGCAGGATCGCCGGGTCGACGTCGAGGGTGTCGAAGTCGCGCCGCCAGCGGTCGATCTGGATGTAGGGGTAGTCGGTGCCGAACAGCACCTTGGTCCGCAGCTGGCGGGTCATCGCGTGCACCAGCTGCGGCGGGAAGTACGTGGGGCTCCACCCCGACAGGTCGATGTAGACGTTGGCTTTGTGCGCGGCGATCGAGATCTGCGCGTCCACCCACGGCACCGCGGGATGGGCCATCACGATCGTCAGCTCCGGAAAATCGGCGGCGACGTCGTCGAGCAGCATCGGGTCGGAGTAGCGCAGCTTGATGCCGTGCCCACCGGGCAGTCCCGCCCCCATGCCCGTCTGCCCGGTGTGGAAGAGCGCGGGCACGCCGGCCTCCGCGATCGCGTGGTAGATCGGGTAGTACGAGCGGTCGTTGGGTTCGAACGCCTGCATGCTCGGATGGAATTTGAAGCCCTTGACCCCGAAGTCGCGTACCAGTTCGTGCACGCGGTGCACGGCGTGCCGGCCCTGCCACGGGTCGACGCTGCCGAACGGGATCAGCACGTCGTTGTTGCGCGCCGCGCCGGCGACGAGGTCCTCGATCGAGTTCGGGGCGTGCCGCATGCCGTGCCGGGCGTCGATGGTGAACACCACGGCGGCGGTGTTGTGCCTGCGGTAGAGGTCCGCGACCGCGTCGACGGCCGCGACGATGCCCGGCGGCATCTTGAAGTACCGGGCGGTGGCGTCGACGAGGACGTCGTCGTAGGCGCGGTGCCCGTGGCTGTCGATTTCCACGTGGGTGTGGATGTCGACGGCCTCGACACGGTCGAAATCGATTCCGTAGGTGTACTTTTCGCTCGACACCGCGCTGAGCGTACGGTTTCTGACGGGATTTCGCGGAAATTCGCCGAGAAACCGTACGCTCGGGCGCCTCAGGCGGGGGCGTAGCCCAGTGCGGCCTTGATCTCCAGGTATTCGTCGAAGCCGAACTGTCCCCACTCGCGGCCGTTGCCGCTGCGCTTGTAGCCGCCGAACGGGGCGTTCATGTCGAACCCGTGGTTGATCGCGACCGAGCCGGCGCGGATACGGCGCGCCACGGACCGGGCCTGGTCCAGGTCGGCACCCGAAACATAGCCCGCCAGACCGTAATCGGTGTCGTTGGCGATCTCGAGCGCCTGATCCAGGTCATCGTAGCCGAGGATGCACAGCACCGGCCCGAAGATCTCCTCGCGTGCGATCGTCATGTCGTTGGTGACATTGGCGAACACGGTCGGTTTGACGTAGTAGCCCGTCTCGAGGCCGTCGGGCCGACCGGGTCCGCCGATGACCAGCGTGGCGCCCTCGTCGATGCCCTTCTGCAGCAGTCCCCGGATCTTCTCGAACTGTGCCCGCGACGCGACCGGCCCGATCGATTTCTTGTCGCCCGGGTCGCCGACCGTGACGGCCGCGGCGGTCTCCCGCGCGATCGCGATGGCCTCGTCCATCCGCGAGTTCGGCACCAGCATGCGCGACGGAGCATTGCAGCTCTGGCCGCTGTTCATCATCATCACCGCGGTGCCCGCGGCGACGCTCTTGGCGAAGTCGTCGTCGTCGAGCACGATGTTCGGGCTCTTACCGCCGAGCTCCTGGGTCACCCGTTTCACCGTGGCCGCCGCATTCTTCGCGACGTCGACCCCTGCCCTGGTCGAGCCGGTGAACGACACCATGTCGATGTCGGGATGGCTGGACAATGCGGCCCCCACGCCGGGTCCGTCGCCGTACACCAGGTTGTAGACGCCGGCGGGAACGCCTGCGGCATCGATGATCTCGGTGAAGATCTGCGCGGAGTACGGCGCGACCTCCGACGGTTTGAGCACCATCGTGCAGCCGGTGGCCAGCGCCGGGAAGACCTTGCAGGCGATCTGGTTGATCGGCCAGTTCCACGGCGTGATCAGCCCGCACACGCCGATCGGTTCCTTGACCACCAGCGTGCTGCCGTGCTGTTCCTCGAACTCGAAGTTCTTCAGCGCGTCGATCGCGGTGGACAGGTGGCCGAGGCCGAGGTTCACCTGGGGACCCGCCGCCAGCGACGCCGGCGCGCCCATCTCCTCGTGCACGGCGTCGGCCAGGTCGGCGGCCCGCTTCTGGTACTCGGTCATGATGGCCGACAACACCTCGAGACGCTGTTCGCGGGTGGTCTGCGACCACGCCGGGAAGGCGCGGCGCGCGGCCGCGACCGCGACGTCGACGTCGGCCGACGAGCCGAGGGCGATCCGCCCGGACACCTCTTCGGTGGTCGGGTTGTCGACGTCGAGGGTGTTGGGCCGGATGGGGTCCACCCACTGCCCGTCGATGTAGAACTTGAGATACTCGCGCATGTGCTCACTCTCCCCTAGATGGCGCGGCTACTGGGTGCCTTCGGCGTACCAGGTGCGGAATCGGTCGTACTTGGGCATCTCCTCGGAGTTGGCCTTCGGGTCGATGCACACGTGCACGACACCGACCTTGCCGCTGGCGTAGGCCCGGGCGATCGCCGGGCCGATGTCCTCCTCCTTCTCCACGTACTCGCCGTGGCATCCGAAGCCTTCGGCGACCTTGTCCATCCGGACGTCCTTGCTCCAGTGCACCCCGGGCTGCGGCGAGGGCTGCGGGAACGTGCGCTTGTACACGCCGACCTCGAGGCCCCACTGATGGTCGACCCCGACGACACACACCAGCGGCAGGTTCTGCCGGGCCGCGGTCTCGAGTTCGGCGATGTGGAACAGGAACGCCGAATCGCTGGTCATCAGCATCACCGGACGCCGGCCCCCGTCGGCGACGGAGGCGCCGACCGCGTAGGGCAGGCCCGTGCCGAGGTGTCCGAAGTTCTGGTTCCAGATCACGTCGCGCGGCTTGGCCTGCGAGTAGGTCCAGCCGAAGATCACGGTCGCGCCGCCGTCGCGGACCATGATGCCGTCGTCGAGCTCGTTGAACGCCGTGGTCGCCTCGACGATGAAGCGCGCCGGGTGAATCGGTGAGCGTCCCGACGGTGCGCTGTCGGCGAGCTGCGCCAGTTCGGCGGCGTCGGCGCGGATCAGCGATTCGAGTTGGGCCGACGCTGCGCGCGGGGTGTCCCGCAGCGCCTCGACGAGCTGCGGGACGACGCCGCGCAGATCCCCGACCAGCGGCACATCGAACTGACGGTTGACACCGATCGCGGTCGGATCCTGTTCGACGTACACCCATTTGCGATGGGCGTCGTTGCCTGCCCAGTGCTGGGTCCGGCCGTAGTGCATGGGTTCGCCGAGCTCGGTGCCCAGCGCGACGCACAGGTCGGACGCCTCGACCGCCTCGTTGGCGGCCGGCGAGAAGAGGTACGGGAACGTCCGGTCCTCCAGTCCGGGAATGAAGGACGTGCCGCCGGAGGTCTGGATCACCGGGCAGTTCATCAGCTCGGCGAGCTCCTTGACGTGCTGCTGTGTGCGCGAGGTGTGCACGCCGTGCCCGACCAGCAGGATCGGGCTGTCGGCCTCGCGGATCAGCCGGACGGCCTCGGCCACCTCGCGCTGCCCCGCCCCCTGATCGACCAGGCGATAACGGTGGGGCGGCAACGGTTCTGCGACGTCGAGCTCTTCGAGGATGACGTGCGACGGGTACTCGATGTAGCTCGGTCCGGGCGTGCCGGACATCGAGCGGCGGATGGCCTCACGGATGATCTCGTCGGTCTGGTCGGCGTACTCGATGGAGCTGCTGAACTTGACCGCCGGAGTGAACAACCCCTCCTGCTGCACGAACTGGATCCGGCCGCGGCGGACCCGGCGTTCGGTGATGCGGGCCCGCTGGCCGCCGAGGAAGATGACGGGCGAGTTCTCCACCAGCGCGCACATCATCGCTCCGGCGATGTTAGCGACGCCGGGTCCGAGGGTGCCGATGCACAGCCCCGGCCGGCCCGTCATCCGCGACGCGGCCTCGGCCATGAAGCCGGCCGACAGTTCGTGGTGCGGTGCGACGACCGACCAGCCGCGCGCCTCGGCCTCGGTGAACATGTGCACGAAGTTCGGGTCGGGGATGCCGAACAGCGTGTTGACGCCTTCGGCCTCGAACAGGTCGAGAATGCGTCGGTAGACCGGTACACCCATGGTCATGTCCCTTTCCGATATCTCTGTGCGATACGACGTCGTTGTGCTGCAGGCGATCCGAACAACGTCCGGTTCAGCGCAGCGCGTTTGAGGTAGGTGTGGATGCCGGCCTCCCAGGTGTAGCCGATGCCGCCGTGCAGCTGCATCGCCTTGCCGGCCACGGCCACGGCGACCTCGCAGGCGCGGGATTTCGCCATCGCCACGGCGACGCCGGCGTCCCCGCCCTCCACGAGAGCGGTCACCGCGTCGGCGACCAGCCGGCGGGACACCTCGATGCCGACGAGCATGTCGGCGCAGGCGTGCTTGACCGCCTGGAACGACCCGACCGGCCTGCCGAACTGGTGGCGTACCGTCACGTAATCGACCGTGGCGGTGAGCATCTGCTGTGCCAGCCCGAGGGAGTCGCAGGCGATCGCGACGGCGGCCCGGTCCAGGATCGCCGCGGCCGGACCCGCCAGTACCGCCTCGGCCGGAGCCGCGTCGGCGGTGACGGTGGCCAGGCACCGGGTCTGGTCGACGACGGGCTGTGCGGTGACGCAGACGTCCGCGGACCGGACGACCGCGAGGCCGCCGGTGACCGGGAGAAGGATCCGGTCGGCGCCGACTGCGTCGGGCACGAACTCGGCGCGGCCGGACACCGCGCCGCGCTCGAGCCGGACGTCGCCGACCGCCACGACGAGCCGGTGCGACCCGGTCGCCACGCCCGCGAGCAGCTCGTCGCGAATGTCATTCGGCGGCAGCGTGTTCAGCACACCCACCGGTAGCACAGCGCCGCCCAGGAAGCTCGTGGTGCCGGCCGCGCGGCCGATCTGTTCGCAGAGCACCGCGGTCTCGGCGAAGGTCGCACCGGCACCGCCGAGGTGTTCGGGCACCTCCAGGCCCGTCCATCCGGCGTCGACGAGTGCCGGCCAGTCCAGGTGAGCATCCTTGGCCAGCAGTTCGGCGGCCACCGAGCGCAGGTCGTCGTGGTGTTCGGCGAAGGATGTCGTCACGCCGGGCTCGGTTCCCGCGGCAGACCGAGTCCGCGTTCGGCGATGATGGTGCGTTGGATCTCGCTGGTCCCGCCGGGGATGGTCCACTCCCAGGAGCCGATGAAATCGAGGACCCACGAACGGGATTCCCACCCGCTCGACAGCGGTTTGGCCACGACGGTGTGGGCCTGCGGGCCGCCGATCTCCGCACCGAAGTCGGTGAGGCGCTGCAGCAGCTCGCTGTAGTAGAGCTTGACGATCGATGCGTCGGCGGGGCTGCTCGGGCCGTGTTCGACGAGGCGCCTGCACAGCGCCCGCAGCCCGGTGATCTCGGTGTCGAAGCCGGCGAGGCGGTCGGCGATGACCGGGTCGTCGACCGGTGCGGACTCGACGAGCCACCGGAACCCCGCATTGCCGAGCCGTTCCGCGAGTTCCAGCATCGTCATCCCCCGCTCGGCGCCCAGCGTCTCCTGCGCGACCTGCCAGCCGGCGTTCTCGGCGCCGATCAGATTGGCCGCGGGGATCCGGACGTCGTCGAGGAAGATCTCGCAGAAGTGTGAGTCACCGATCGCGTTGCGGATCGGCCGCACCTCGACACCCGGTGTGGTCATGTCGAGCAGGAAGTACGAGATCCCGCGCCGTTTGGCAGCGTTCGGATCGGTGCGGGCCAGCAGCAGGCACCAGTCGGCGTGCAGACCGCCACTGGCCCAGAGCTTCTGACCGTTGACCACATAGTGTTTCTCGCCGTCGTCACCGCACCGGCGCGCAGTGGTGCGCAGCGACGCCAGGTCGGACCCCGCCTCGGGCTCGGAGAAGCCCTGCACCCAGATCTCGCCGTCGAGGATGGCGGGCAGGTGGCGTCGGCGTTGCTCCTCGGTACCGGCGGCCAGCAGGGTGGACGCGGCGTGGTGGATGCCGACGAAGGCGAGCACCAGCCGCGGCGCGTCGTGCGCGGCCAGTTCCTGGTACAGCACCACCTGGCGGTCGACGCTCATGCCCCCGCCCCACTCCCGCGGCCAGTGCGGCACCGCGTAGCCCGCGCTGTGCAGTTCGGCGAACCACGCCTTCTGGAACCGGACGAATTCGTCCTCGCCGACGCCGGTCTGGCCGGCGCGCCAGTCCGTCGGAATGTGGTCGCGGCACCACGCCCGCACCTCGGCGCGGAAGTCGTCGAGGGCGCTCACGTGAACAACCCCGCCAGTCCGCGGCGACCGGCCCTGCGGGTCAGGTGATCGCGGGTGCCGGACAGCCCGAGGGGCAGTCGGCGCAACGGTTGGCTGTACCGCGACAGCCAGGACAGCGTGGTCTCGTCGCAGAACCCGACCGCGCCGTGCAGCTGGTGGCAGACCCGGAACGCGACGTCGGCCGCCTCCAGTGCCGCCATCCTCAGCGCCAGCGCGTCGTCGACCGCGCCGGGTTGGTCCGTGGCGATGCTCCACAGCGCGTGCGTGGCCAGGATGTCGAGCCCTGCGCGCTCGACTTCGGCGTCGGTGAGCTGGAACTGGACGCCCTGGAACGCCGACAGCGGCCGGCCGAACTGCTGACGCAGCCCGACGTGCGCGACGGTCAGTTCGACGGCCCGGTCCAGCATGCCGAGCAGCGTCCAGCACGGCAGGACGAGACCCAGCGCCACATCACCTGCGCCGTCCCCGTCCAGCCGTGCCAGCTCGACCTCGGCGATCAGACCCGGCTGCGTGTCGCCCAGACCGGTGACGGCGTACCGTTCTCCCGCCAGAGTGACGGCAGCCCAGCGTGATTCGAGCCCCACCACCGCGCCTGCGGGTCGCGCACCCCCGACGACGATCAACCCGTCGACCTCGAGGTCAGCCGGTGCGGCGAGCCGCTCGGCGAGCGGGTAGGGCAACGCGAAGTAACCGGCGCTGCGGCACAGCGCCGCGGCGGCCTCGAGGTCGGCAGCATCCCCGCGCGGATCGAGCTCCCATGCGCCGAGGCCTGCCAGCGCCGGGCCCACCAGCGCCTCGCGGTGCTGCGGGGCGGACTGGGCCTGCACCACCAGCGCGTCGCCACCGGCCGCGGCGAACGCCCGGCGGGCCTGCCGACCGAACTCGTGCGCGTCGCCGTCGAGGTCGAGGTTCACCGGCGCTCACCAGCCACCATGGTGCGCGACAACAGGATGCGCTGCATCTCGATGCTTCCCGAGGACACCGTGGCGGCCTGCGCATACCGCCAGTGGTCGTCGACCTCGCCGAGGAACCACCGGGCCCGGCTGTCGTCGTGGCGCACCTCGGCGGCGATGTCCATCAGCACCTCGGCGCTGTCCTGATCCAGCTTCGTCACCGCGATCCGGTAGGCCGCCGCGTCGGCGGGAGTGACCCGCCCGCGGCTCTGCGCCTCGACCACGCGGTAGGCCAGCAGCCGGGCGCGACGGCAGTGGATCAGCATGCGGACCCAGCGGCCTCGCAGTTCGGCCGGCAGGTCGTCCCACCGGCCGCCGAGCACGCCGGGTGCGGCCGCCAGCAACCGTTCGCAGCGGGCGTAGCGGGCGATGCCCACCCGTTCGAACGCCATCACGTCGGCGACGATCGCCCAGCCGGCATCGACGGCGCCGAGGACGTCGGCGTCGGTGACGCGCAGGTCGTCGAAGAACACTTCGTTGAGGTGGTGCGGACCCAGCATCGTGCCGAGGGGGCGCACCGTGATCGCCGGATCGTCCATCGGGACCAGGAAGATCGTCAGGCCGTGCTGCTTCTTCTCGCCGCGCGATGTCCGTGCCAGCAGGAAGCACCACTGCGCCATGGTGGCGTAGGACGTCCAGATCTTCTGTCCGGACACCCGCCAGCCGGCAGATCCGTCGTCGGCCCGCCGGGCATAGGTGCGCAGCGACGCCAGATCCGAACCGGCTTCGGGCTCGGAGAAACCCTGGCACCAGATCACCTCGCCTGCGGCGATCGGTGGCAGGTGCCGGCGCTGCTGTTCGGCCGTGCCGTGGCGCATGATGATCGGGCCCACCCAGTTGACGCCCATGTACTGTGCGCCGCGGGGTTCGTGGTGGGCCCACATCTCCTCCCGCACGACGGTCTGCTCCCAGATCGACGCTCCCCCGCCGCCGAACTCCGTCGGCCAGGCCGAGCACAGCAGACGACGGTCGGCGAGCGTCCGGCAGAACCGTTGCGCGATCTCGAGATCCGCGGGATCGTCGGTGAAGGCGCCCAGGAAGTGCTCGGGGATCTGCTCGTGCACCAGCTCCCGCAGCTCCCGGCGCAACGCGGTGGGGCGCGGACCCATCTCGAAGTCGATCACGTGGGCCCGCCCACGGTCAGCCCCAGTTCCTCCAGCACGGCGGCGGTGTCGGCACCCAGTTCCGGTGCCGCTCCCCGCACCCGCCCGGGTGTGCGCGAGAACCACGTCGGCACCCCTGGGAACGTCACGGGGCCGTGCGGGGTGTCGACGGTCTCGAACAGCCCGACCGCGTTCAGGTGCGGATCGTCGAACAGCGCGTCGGGCGTATTCAGCCGCGCGGCAGGGATTTCGAGCTTCCCGAACAGGGACAACCACTCATCGGTGGTGCGCTCGGCCATGGTCTCGGCCACCAACCCGTAGACGGTGTCGATGTGGTGGGCGCGGGCCTCGAGGGTCGCGTAGCGCTCCGTCGCCCACACCGGCCGAACCGCGTCCACGAAGGCGCTCCAGTGCTTGTCGTTGTAGATCAGCGCCGCGATGTAGCCGTCCTTGGTGCGGTAGGGCCTGCGGTTGGGGGCGACGGTGCGCGGATACACGGCGGGCCCGAGCGGCGGGTCGAACAGGGCGCCGTTGGCGTGCTCGACCAACATGAACGAGGCCATGGTCTCGTACATGGCGACCTCGACCTCCTGGCCCTGCCCGGTGCGTTCGCGGTGGAACAGCGCCATCGTGGTCGCGTACACCGCGGTCAGGCCTGCCACCTTGTCGGCCATGATGGTGCCGACGTAGTCGGCTTCACCGGTCAGCTGTTTCTGCACGGCGGGCAACCCGCATTCGGCCTGAATGGTGTCGTCGTAGGCGGGTCGGTCGCGGTGCGGGCCACGTCGGCCGTAGCCGTAGCAGTTGGTGTAGACGATCTCCGGGTTGATCGCGGCGACGTCGTCGTAGCCGAAGCCGAGCGCGGCGATCGCCTTGGCACGCATCGAGTGGATGAAGACGTCGGCGCGTTCGATCAGCGCGCGCAGCGCGGCGCGGCCGTCGTCGGACCGTAGGTCGAGCACCACGCTGCGCTTGCCGCGGTTGACGTTGACGAACACCCCGCTCATGCCGGGAACCGGCCCGACGGAGATGTAGCGGGTGTTGTCGCCCTGCGGCGGTTCGACTTTGATCACGTCGGCGCCCAGGTCGGCCATGATCTGCGTGCAGTAGGGACCCATCACCATCGCGGTGAGATCGACGACGCGCACCCCGGCGAGCGGTCCGGTGTCAGGCATGGGCCGCTCCGTGGCCGGCCATGGCGAAGCTGTACCGCAGGTGGTCGCCGTGCCCGTCGGGCAGCACCGGAAACCGCACCGGCTGGGACAGGTCGCGGATGTCCGGCAGGTGCTCGGCGACGTCCTCGACGGTCCAGGAGGGCCGGTGGACGCCGGTCGACTCGGTGATCGTCGCGACCGCGACCCGGCCGGCGAGTGCGACGAGGATCTCCCCACTGAAGCTGCAGGTTTCGTGCGCGAGGTAGCCGACGACGGGGGCCACCAGCTCCGCGCCCATCGGCGGATACGCCGAGGTGTCGATGCCGTCGGCCATCCGGGTGACCGCGGCCGGAACGATGACGTTCGCCATGACGCCGTGGGCGGCGCCCTCGATCGCGGCGACGTCGGCCAGCCCGAGCATCCCCGCCTTCGCGGCGGCGTAGCCGGCGACATCGTGGTTACCGTAGAGCCCGCCGATCGACGACGTCAGCACGATGCGGCCGTAGCCGGCGTCGCACATCGGCCCGAACGCGGGCCGCACCACGTGAAACGCCCCGCGCAGATGCACGTCGAGCACGGCGTCGACGTCCTCGTCGGTCATGTCCCGCAACGGTGCCCGCCGCACGATGCCCGCGTTGTGCACCAGGATGTCGACACGGCCGAAACGCTGCAGCGCGGTGTCGATGACGGCTCGACCGCCATCGGGGGTGGCGACGGAGTCGGTGCTGGCAACGGCGTTTCCGCCGGCGTCGGTGATCTCGTCGACGACCCGGTGCGCGGGACCCGCGTCGGCGCCCTCGCCGTCGAGACCTCCGCCGGAGTCGTTGACGACGACGGCGGCGCCGCGGGCGGCCAGCAGCAGCGCGTAGGACCGCCCCAGGCCGCGGCCCGCGCCGGTGACGACGGCGACGCGGCCGTCGAACCTCAGCTCAGTCACGGAGTTCGAGGCCTTCGAGGGTGCCGTCGGCCCTCCACTGGGCGAGCAGGTCGTCGAACGCGTAGAACCCCGGTGCGTAGAAGTCGCCGAGGAAGGACCCGTTGCCCTCGGCGCTCCCGCGGCCCTCGTTGTTGTAGTAGCCGGGCGTGCAGCTCAATTCGAACGCCGAGTTGTCGACGGACAGCTCTCTGACCGTCCGCACCCAGGCGTCCTGCCCCTGCCGGCTCGGCTCGACGGTCCGGACGCCGCGGCTCTGGGCCTCGGCGAGGATGTAGGCGATGTGGGCAGCCTGCTGCTCGAACATCGCGGTGGTGTTGGCCGAGACGCCACCCTGGAGGAAGCCGGTGAAGAACATGTTCGGGAAGCCACGACTGGTCATCCCGTGCAGCGTCTGGTAGCTCTCGCGCCAGTGGTCGAACAGCGACAGCCCGTCGCGGCCCTCGATGACGTCGATCGCATACCGCCTGCTGATCTCGGTGGAGATCTCGAAACCACTGGCGAAGATCACGCAATCGACGTCGTACTCGACGCCGTTGGCGACGATGCCGTTCTCCGTCAGCCGTTGCACGCCTTTGCATTCGGCGACGTCGACGAGCGTGACGTTGGGACGATTGAACGCCGGCAGGTAGGTGTCGCTCGAGCAGGGCCGCTTGCACATGAACCGGTAGTACGGCTTGAGCGCCTCGGCGGTGCCGGGATCCTCGACGAGGCTGTCGATGCGGCGGCGCAGCCGCTCCATGATCTTGAAGTCCTCCTCCTCGCGGATCGCCATGATCTGCTCGATGCCCAGCGACGCGGGATCGTCGCTGGACGCGATCCGCGCGGACATGTTGCGGCCCAGCTCGGTCCAGAAGTCGCAGACCAGGTCCGGCTCGCCGAAGACCACGCCGACGAACGGCGACCAGTTGTGGAAGTTGCGCTTGCGTTCCTCCTGCCAGCCCGGCTGCAGCGAGGCGGCCCACTGCGGATCCGTCGGGGTGTTCGACCGTTCGTCCACCGAGGACGGGGTGCGCTGGAACACGTAGAGGTGTTCGGCGTCCCGGGCCAGGTGCGGCACCAGTTGCACGCCGGTGGCGCCGGTGCCGACCAGCGCCACCCGCTTGTCCGCGAGCTTGTCCAGGCCGCCGTCAGCGCTTCCGCCCGTGTAGTCGTAATCCCATCGCGCGGAATGGAACACGTGGCCGCCCGCCGCCCGGTACTCCGCTATCCCGGGAATCCCGGGCAGTTTGGGCCGGTTGTAGGAGCCCTGCGCCATGACCACGAATCGGGCCGCGATGTCATCGCCGCGATCGGTCGTGATGCGCCACCGCGCGGCGGCGTCGTCCCAGCGCAACTCGCGAACCTGGGTGGAGAACAGCGCACCGTCGTACAGCCCGAAGTGCTTGCCGATGGTGCGACAGTGAGCGAAGATCTCGGCGCCGTCGGCGAACTTCTTCGACGGCATGAAACCGAGCTCCTCGAGCAACGGGATGTAGCAGTAGGCGTCGTTGTCGCACTGGATCCCGGGGAATCTGTTCCAGTACCAGACACCACCGAAGTCGCCGGCCATCTCGATGACCCGCACACCGTCGACGCCGGCCTTCCTCAGGTACGCCCCGGCCAGCAGCCCGGCGAACCCTCCGCCGAGGATCACCACGTCGGCGTTCTCGATCACCGGGTCCCGCGGGGTCACCGTCGTGTACGGGTCGATCTCGGCGAAGTCGGCGAAGTCGTCGGTGAGTTCCAGGTACTGACCGGAACCCTCGGGGCGGAGGCGCTTGGCCCGCTCCTTCGCGTACCTGTCCCGCAGCGCGTCGATGTCGATGTCGTCGGGGGTGTCGGTGGGCCCGCAGGGCATCAGGTTCCTCCTCACAGGGCGCGGGGCTCGCCGGTGCCCATGTACTTCGCCAGCTGGTGGTGCAGGTTCACGGTGCTGCGTTCGCGGTAGGGGTTCGGAAGCGTGCCGGGGAAACCGGCGGACTTCATGCCCTGCTGCACGGCGGCCATGTTCGAGAAGTCCTGCGGCAGCACCGACAGCCAGTTCGGCGAATCCTGAGGCGTGTACACCCATTCCGTCGCGGGCTCCTGGCCCGCCGGGTACAGCTCGAACACGGCGACCTCGAAGATGCACCGGTTCGGGTCGTAGCCGGGATCGGGGCGGGCGCTGTAGCACAGCGCGCTCGTCAGGCCCTGGCCGATCTGGAAGTTCGGGAAGATCTGCCACGCCGTGCCGCTCTGCCCCAGCACGTCGGCGGGGATGGTCGGCCAGATCACGCCGCGGGCCTCGTCGTCCCGGCGGGCCGAGGCGAGCCAGTGCTCGAGCACCTTGTCGGCGGGCGTGCCCTCGGGCAATTCGTCGACGAGCCGCTTCGCGGCGTTCACCAGCGTCTGCGTGGTGGTCGCGTTGGTCTCCTCCATGGTGTAGACCTGCATCTCCGCGGTCGAGATGCGGGGGTCCCCGGTGCCGAGCCGGATCTTGGACTTGGTCTCGTCCATGCCCTTGGGGGCGTCGTAGCCGATGTTGCTGTGCCGCCCTTGCGCTTTCGCCCACCCCTTGAATTCGCCGAACCTGTTGAACTCCGGATGGGTGGTGAACACGTGGTAGGTCTCGTTGAAGGCCTCCAACGCGACCTTCCAGTTGCAGTCGAAGTACAGCCATTTGCGCCACTTGTAGCGCATGTTCTCCAGCCCGAACGGGTCGAGGATCTTCGCGGCCGGGAAGAGGTAGTCAGCCAGCGGTTCGATGTCGGGGTCCATGCTGACGAACAGCCAGCCGCCCCAGGTGTCCACCCGCACCGGGGCGAGGTGGGTGTTGCGCGGTGTGAGCGCGCCCTTCCAGTCGTCCTGTTCGCGGATGTGGGTGCAGGCGCCGTCCAAACCGTAGGTCCAGCCGTGGAAGCCGCACACGAACGACTTGCGGGCCCGCCCGACCGCGTTCCTGGCACCGTTGGGGGTGTCGATCAGACGCCGGCCGCGGTGCATGCACACGTTGTGGTGCGCCGCAAACTCCGCCGGGCCGGTCCGGACGACGATGATCGAGTCGTCGAGGATGTCGTAGGTGAGGTAGCTGCCCACCTCCGGGAGCTCCTCGACGCGGCCCACCTGCAGCCACACTCTGCGCCACAGGCGATCCCGTTCGGCGCGGGCGTAGTCCTCGGAGATGTAGGCGTCGACCCCGATCGTCATCGGTTCGGACAGCTCCTCGGCGGCGTCGGTCATCACATGCTCCTGATGGTGTCTCGGAAGGACTGGTCGGCGAGGAACAGCGAGGTGTTGTCCGCCCCCAGATGCGTCCACTTCAGGTTCAGGCCGCCGTCGACGAGCAGCGTCTGGCCGGTGATGTAGCTCGACAGGTCGGACAGCAGGAACAGGATCGCGCCGGCCTGTTCCTCGGGGGTTCCCCGGCGTCCCATGGCGATCGCGGTGCGATCACGTTCGGGGTCGTCGTCGACGTAGGTGGCCGACGCCGCCGTGCGGGTGACCCCGGGCGCGACGGCGTTGACCCGGATCCCGTCGGCGGCGAGCTCCACGGCCATCGTCCGTGTCATCGCCGTGACCGCCGCTTTGGCGGTGCCGTACGCGATGTGGAACGGGGCGGTGTTCATCCCGCTGATCGACGACACCGAGACGATCGAGCCCGGCAGGCCGCGGGTGTGCAGTTCCCGGCTGACGGCCTGGCTCATGAAGAACGCCGTCTCGAGGTTGGCGGTGAACAGCGCGCGCCAGTCCGAGCGCGTGACGCGGGTGACCGGCATCCACGTCGCGGGCGCGGCTCCGCCGGCGACGTTGACCAGTCCGTAGAGCGTGCCACCGGCGCGGCACGCGTGGTCGAGCACCGCGGCGACGCCGTCGTCGGTCGACGCGTCGGCCGCGACGGGAATGACCCGCAGCCCGGCGTCGGCGATCGGGGCGATGTGGCGGTCGAGGTTGTCCGTCGAGCGGCTGACCGCCACCACGGTGGCGCCCGCCTCGGCCACCATCCGGGTCACCGTCGTGCCGATACCACCGCCTCCGGCGCCGGAGACGATGACGATGCGTCCGTCGAGCCGAAGCGCCGTCACGAGCGCTTCTTGTCCGGACAAATAATTATGCTCTGCATATCGGAGAACACTATTCCGCAGCACATATGCCGCGTCAAGGGCACGGAAGACGCTGTTGTCTGGACTACTTCGGCTTGCTAACGTGCGGACGCATGAACGCCCGGTACGCCGCGCAGCCGCTGGTCGGCGCGGACGGATGGCTCGTCGAGCGTGTGACCGCACCGAGCCGGCTCTTCGGCGCGAACGGCCTGCGGACCGGGCCCGACGGCAGGGTCTACATCGCCCAGGTCACCGGCAGTCAGATCAGCGCGCTGGACGTCGCGACGGGTGCGCTGGACACCGTCAGCGCGAAGGGCGGCGACATCATCGCGCCCGACGACGTGGCGTTCGGTGACGACGGCACCCTGTACGCCACCGAGGTGATGGACGGCCGGGTCAGCGCCCGGGACGTCACGGGGCGGACCCGGGTGCTGCGCGACGACCTGCCGTGCGCCAACGGCATCACCGTGCACCGGGGCCGCCTGTTCGTCGGTGAGTGCCGCGACGGCGGCAGGTTGATGGAGCTCCCCCTCGACGGCGGCACACCGCGGGTCCTGGTCGACGGACTGCCCTCCCCGAACGCGATGGAGGTCGGCCCGGACGGATGGCTCTACTACCCGCTGATGACCGCCAACGAGATCTGGCGGATCGACCCGGACGGCCACGGCGAGCCGCAGCGGGTCGCGGCCGGCCTCGGCGTTCCGGACGCGGTGAAGTTCGACGCCGACGGAACCCTGGTGTCCACCCAGGTGGCGACCGGGCAGGTTCTTCGCATCGATCCGCGCACCGGAACCAGTGCCGTTGCGGCGCAGTTGAATCCGGGCCTGGACAACCTCACGTTCGTCGACGGCCGGCTGTTCGTGTCGAACTTCACCGGCGAGATCACCGAGATCCGCGCAGACGGTGAGACGTCGACGGTGCTGCCCGGCGGGCTGAACTGGCCGATGGACCTCACGGTCGCCGACGGCCGGCTCTACATCGCCGACGGCACCTCCTTCTACACCGTGACGCCGTCCGGTGCGCTGGAGACCGTGGGCATGCTGTTCTCCCCCGGCTATCCCGGCTTCCTCCGCGGGGTCACCGCCGTCGGCGCCGATGAGTTCGTCGTCACGACTTCAGGCGGTCAGGTCGCCCGGTACCGGCCGGGCACCGGCGAAACCGACTATCTGGCAACTGGTTTCGATCAACTCTACGGCGTCGCCGTCGACACCGAGGGCGGGGTCGTGTTCGCCGAACTCGGGACCGGCCGCGTGCACCGCCTGCACGGCGACACCGTCGACACGCTCGCGACCGGTCTGCGCGAGCCGGTCGGCGTCGCGGTCGACCGCGACGGTGCGCCGCTGGTCGCGGAGTCCGGCGCGGGCCGGATCGTGCGGCTCACCGGCGCGGGCGCGCAGACCGTCGTCGACGGACTGCAGAGCCCGCAGGGCATCGAGGTCCGAGACGGCCGGCTCTACATCGTCGACGCCGGCGCCAAGGAACTCGTCGACGTCGACCTCGACACCGGGGCACGCGTGACGATCGCGGGTGATCTGCCCATCGGCCCTCCGCCCGGAGTGCAGCCCAAACCGCTGCGCGGCATGCCGCCGTTCTCGGGGCCGCAGGGGCCGTTCGCGGGCATCACCGCGGCGCCGGACGGCACGCTCTACCTGTCCGCCGACGGCGACGGCAGCGTGCTGGCGGTGCGCCGCCCATGACCGCGACCACCGGTGATCACCGCTACCTGCAGGTGGCGCGCACCCTGCGCAAGGAAATCGTGGACGGCGTGTTCCCGGTGGGCTCCCAGCTCCCCACCGAGCACGAACTGTGTGAACGGTTCGCAGTCAGCCGCTACACGATTCGCGAGGCGCTGCGGCGGCTCCGCGAGGACAACCTGGTGGCGTCGCGGCCCCGGGCGGGCACCCTCGTGGTGCCGCGGCCGGGCACCAGCTCCTACGTCCAGGACGTGATGTCGATCGACGACCTGCTGGCCTTCGCCCAGGGCGCCCGGTTCGTGATCGAGACCAACGCCATGCTCACGCTCGACGCCGAGCCGGCCGCCCGCAGTGGACTGACCGCCGGCACGGAATGGCTTGTCGTGACCGGGTATCGGCGCGTCGACGACCACAGCGCGCCGATCTGCCGCACCGAGTACTTCATCAACCGCGGCTTCGCCGCGGTGGGGCGGCTTCTGCAGCACCACACCGGCCCGATCTTCCCGTTGATCGAGGACCTGTTCGGCGTCAGCGTGGTCGAGGTGCACCAGCACATCTCGGCCATCGTGATGCCCGCGGAGCTGGCCGGCGCACTGGCGGCCGAGGCCGGATCGGCCGCGCTGCAGATGCAACGCATCTACACCACCTCCGACGGCGAGATCGCCCAGGTCACCGTCAACACGCACCCGTCGTCCCGGTTCCGGCACTCCATGACCATGCGCAGGGTGCGGGACACCCCGTGAACCCGACCCTGGCCGACTGCCTGCGCACGGCGGCACACGCCACCCCGGACCGCATCCTGATCCGCGACGGCGAGCGCACGCTGCAGTGCGCGGCGTTGCTCGAGCAGGCGAGTGCCCTCGCGCACGCGCTCGTTCGCCGGATGCCCGTCGGCAGCGTGGTGTCGTTCATGGTGCCGAACTGGTGGGAGGCCGCGGTGATCTACCTCGGCGCCACGCTGGGGGGCATGGTGGTCAATCCGATTCTGCCGTCGCTGCGTGACCACGAGTTGTCGTTTCTGCTGGCCGACGCCGGCAGCCGTGCGGTGTTCATCCCGCACCGTTTCGCGGGCCACGACTACGCCGCGATGCTCGACCGGGTGACCGCGCGGCTCGCCGCCCCGCCGGAGGTGGTGGTGGTCCGCGGCGGACCGGGCCACCACACCGCACTGGCCGACCTGCTCGACGAGCCCGCCGGCGCCGCTCTGCCGCCGTCGGAACCCGGTGCCACGCGGATGATCCTCTACACCTCCGGCACCACCGGCCGTCCCAAAGGTGTTCTGCACGGCCATGACTCGCTGCACGCCTTGATCACCCAGCTGGGCAGTCACTGGCGCATCGAGCCCGGCGACACCTTTGTGGTGCCGTCCCCTGTTGCGCACATCGGCGGCTCGATCTACGCCTTCGAATGCCCGTTGCTGCTGGGCACCCAGGCGGTCCTGATGGAGCGCTGGGACCCCGAGGCCGCGGTGTCGCTGATGGTCGAGCACCGGTGCACGCACATCGCGGGCGCCACACCGTTCCTCGACGGGATCCTCACCGCGGCGCAGCGCGCGGGCACCCGACTGCCCGACCTCGAGGTGTTCATCTGCGGCGGCGCCTCGGTGCCGCCGTCCCTGATCCGCCGCGCCGCCGATTATTTCGAGAAGGCGGCGGTCAGCCGGGTCTACGGGTCGACCGAGGTGCCCGTGACCACCGTCGGCTCTCTGGACGACGTCGATCGCGCCGCCGACACCGACGGTCGTCCCGGTATCGCCGACGTCGTGCTCGTCGACGGGGAGATCCGTGCGCGCGGCCCGCAGATGTTCACCGGTTACCTGCACCCCGAAGACAACGACGAATCCTTCGACGACGCGGGGTATTTCCGCACCGGCGATCTGGGCCGCTGGACCGACGACGGGCATCTGCTGGTGACGGGACGCCGCAAGGACCTCATCATCCGCAACGGGGAGAACATCGCGCCCAAGGAGATCGAGGATCTGCTCGTCACCCATCCGCTGATCGCGGAGATCGCGATCGTGGGCGTCCCCGACGACCGAACCGGTGAGCGTGCATGCGCGGTGATCGTGCCCACCGGCGACGCCCGCCCCGACGTCGACACGCTCGCGGAGTTCCTGAGCGGCCGCGGCGTGGCGAAGTTCAAGGTTCCCGAGCAGGTGGTGCTCGTCGAGGCGCTGCCGCGCAACGACGCGGGCAAGGTGCTCAAGCACCGCATCCGGACCGACCTGACCGAGGAGGCGTGACATGCAGGTCGCGATCGTGACCGGCGCCAGCAGTGGCATCGGGTTCGCCTGTGCGACAACGTTGGCCGCGCAGGGCATGGCGGTGCTCGGCACCGGACGGGACACCGATCGGCTCGCCGCACTCGAGGAGGCGGTGGGCAGCGATCGCCTGGCGACGGTCGCCGTTGACCTGACCGAGGACGACGCACCGCAACGGATCGTCACGGCCGCCCTGCAGCGGTGGGGCCGCATCGACTACCTGATCAACAACGCCGGGATCGGCAGCCCGAAACCGTTGCACGAGACCGACGACGACACGCTGGACCGCTTCCTGGCCCTCATGCTGCGGGCGCCGTTCCGGCTCGCCCGCGACGCGATCACGCACATGGGGCCCGGCTCGGCGATCATCAATGTCACCTCCACGTTCGCCGTGGTGGGCGGTTTGCGCGGCGGCGCCTACTCGGCCGCCAAGGGCGGGTTGACGGCTCTGACCACCCACATCGCATGCCAGTACGGCGCGCAGGGCATCCGCTGCAACGCAGTCGCGCCCGGCGTCACGCTGACGCCCATGGTCGCCGCGCGGCTCGACGACGAGCGGTTCCGCAAGATCAACACCGAGATGACGCCGCACCAGCGGCTCGGACGTGTCGACGACGTCGCGGCCACCGTGGCGTTCCTGTGCTCGGACGGCGGCAGTTTCATCAACGGGCAGACGATCGTCGTCGACGGCGGCTGGAGCTCGACGAAGTATCTGTCCGACTTCGCTCTGGAGTCCCGCTGGACCGCCCCGTGAACCTGTTCGCGCTGCTCGACCAGACGGCCGCGCGGCACGCCGACCGCGGCGCCGTCTATCGCGGCGAGAAGCTGGTGCACACCTGGGCGCAGCTGCGTGAGCGTGCGCTGCGGATCGCGGCGTCGCTGCGCGGGCTCGGCCCGGGCGCGCGGATCGCTGTCGCCAGCGAGAACCGCCCGGAGATCGTCGAGGTGATGTTCGCGATCTGGGCCGCCGAGGCCGTGCTGGTGCCGGTCAACGCGAAGCTGCATCCCCGGGAGACGGGGCAGATCCTCGCCGACGCCGGCGCCTCCCTGGTGTTCGCGTCGCCGTCGATCGGCGCCGACCTCGCCCCGGTGACCACGGTGCCGATCGAGATCCTCGACGGGCCGCAGTACCGGTCGCGCCTCACCGCGCCGGCGGCCACCGCGCCCCGCAACACCGATCCCGCCGCGCTGGCGTGGCTGTTCTACACCAGCGGCACCACCGGACGGTCCAAGGGTGCGATGCTCTCGCACCGCAACCTGATGGCCATGACGGTGGCGCACCTGGCCGACTTCGACTCCCCCGACAGCCATTTAACCCTCGTGCACGGGGCGCCAATGTCGCACGGTTCGGGTCTGTACGTCCCGCCCTACGTCGCCCGCGGGGCGCGGCAGGTGGTGCCGGCCTCCGGGGCGTTCGACCCGACGGAGTTCCTCGACCTGTGCGCCATCCATCCCGGGTGCAGTGCCTTCCTGGCGCCCACGATGGTGGCCCGGCTGGTGCGGACCGGGCGGGACCGGCCGGCCAACCTGCACACGATCGTGTACGGCGGGGGGCCGATGTACGTGGACGGCCTGAAGGCGGCGCTGGCGGCGTTCGGCCCCGTCTTCGTCCAGCTCTACGGGCAGGGCGAAGCACCGATGACGATCACCGGCCTGCGCCGGGCCGACCACCTCGCCACCGACGGATGGGCCGCGGACGCTGTGCTGGGGTCGGTCGGGTACGCACGGTCGGGCGTCGACGTCGCCGTGGTCGGGGCCGACGGGCGACCGGCCCCGGTCGGCGAGGTGGGCGAGATCGTCTGCCGCGGGGACGTCGTGATGGCGGGCTACTGGAACAACCCGGAGGCGACCGCGGCGACGCTGCGCGACGGCTGGCTGCACACCGGCGATCTGGGCTCGTTCGACGACACCGGCTACCTGACCCTGCGCGACCGGTCGAAGGACGTGGTGATCAGCGGGGGCAGCAACATCTATCCCCGCGAGGTGGAAGAGGTGCTTCTCGAGCATCCGGACGTCGTCGAGGCCGGTGTGGTCGGCGCGCCGGATCCGGAGTGGGGCGAGACGGTGGTGGCGTTCGTCGTCGGGCGGGCGTCTCCCGGCGAACTCGACGCCCACCTGCTCGAGCGGATCGCGCGCTTCAAACGCCCCAAGCGGTACGTCTATCTCGACGAGTTGCCGAAGAACAGCTACGGCAAGGTGCTCAAGCGGGAGTTACGCGCCCGGTTGAGGTGACGGGTTTGGTTTTGACGGAACGGGTAATTCACCCACCGAAGACGAACGCTCCTACATCTGAAGATCGGAATGATCATGATTGTGCTCGGCATCATCCTCCTGTTGATCGGCTACTTCACCAGCCTGTCGATCCTGTACACGATCGGAGCGATCCTCGTCGTGGTGGGAGTCGTGCTGTGGATCCTCGGGGCGGTCGGCCGTCCGGTCGGTGGCCGAAAAGTCTGGTTCTGACCGGCCGACACGTTCGGCCAAAGCCCCCGGTGCCGCACGGTCGTGCGTCATCGTTGATCCATGACACAGAAGGTTCCCGGCCCTATACCCAGCGCTAAAGAGATCAGAGCGGCTGCGCAGGCAGCGGCCGATGCCGCCCAGACGGTGGCATCGACCGCCCTGCGCATTCCGCCTGCCTCCATCCAGCTCGCCGCCGAGATGCCCGAGCTGATCGAAAACCTGGCGACCGCGACAGCACGGTTGAACGCGGTCATCGATCGTGCCGAGCGCTATCTCGCTCTCGCCGACCCGATGCTGCGCACGATGGACGCGCTGCTCCCCCAACTCGAGGCGTTGGTGGCGACCGGCAACGACGTCTACCGCACGGTGTCGTCGATGCCGGGGGTGTCCACGCTCGGCCGTTTCACCAACCGCGGAGCAGCTGAGCCCACCCGCGAGGAGAAGCCGCCGCGGCGACGCTCCTCCCGCTCGAAGCCTCAGTCTCCGTAGCCGGCTCCGCCGACACAGACGGTGGTGCCGTGCGGAGGCGGGGCGTCGACCGCCGCGACGATCGCGGAGGCGAACTCAGCGACGCTCGGCAGTCCGGCCGCGCGCCGCGCCGCGACACCGTCGCGGTCAGCGCGCTCCAGCAGCCGCACCATGACGCTGCCCTCCAGCAGATCCCCCGAAACCACCACCAGGCGAACACCTTCGGCATGCAGTTCGGCGCGCAGCGCCTGCTCGCCGGCGTGCTTGCTCTCCGCCACGGGTTCGTAGCCGGCGATCGGCACCGGCACCCGCCCGAAGAAGTGCGCCGGGTGACTCGTGACGAAGACGACCAGACCACCGTCGTTCATCAGCGCCACCGCCCGCCGGGCCACCGCCACCTGCGCGTCGCGGTTGAGCCGCATCGCGTAGCCCGGGCCGGCATGGCGCTCCAGACCGCCGGAGGCGTTGAGCACCAGGACATCCAGGGCCCCGAATCGCCGATCGATGTCATCGAACATCGCCGCGACGGCGGCCTCGTCGCACAGGTCCGCGCGCGTTGCCGACGCGCCGGCACCCGCGGCGCGGAGGCCGTCGACGACCTCGGCGGCCCGGCGCTCCTTCTCCCGGTAGTTGACGACGATGTGCCGGCCCGGACGCGCCAGACCGCGGGCCACCTCGGCGCCGACGCCGCGGGAGGCGCCGGTGATCAGGACGACCTGGGGCCGGTCACCCATGCGGGGTGTCGGTGAGGTCGTAGTCGACCATCACACCGCCCCACGCCTCGCCCGCGCCGTAGGCGACGAGCAGCGCGCGGCCGCTCGCCGGAATCGTGCCTTCGGCCAACGAGGCGCCCAACGCCAGCGGGATCGAGGCCGCCGAGGTGTTGCCGAAATTCTCGACGCAGTCCACGAACACCGCCGAGCCGATGTCGGCCTCGTCGCGCACCCGTTGCAGGATCCGCGAGTTGGCCTGATGACCGATCACGATCGAGGGCTCGACGTCGTTCTCCTGCAGGATCTTCGCCGTCTCGGTCATCGTGCGCACCGCGCGGTGGTAGACCCGGATGCCGTCGAGTGCGATGCCCTGGCCGATCTGTCCGCGCATCAAGTCGGCACCGGCGCCGTCCGATCCGGCATGCCAACGGTGCTTGCGGAAGCCGGACCGAGGCTCGAGCAGCACGGCCGCGGCGCCGTCCCCGAACAGTGGCCCGGTGTTGCGATCGGTCTTGTCCAGCATGCGCGACATCGCCTCGACACAGCACACGATCACCCCGGCGCCGTCGCCGGCCTCGCACAGCGACAGTCCCGAGATGAGCCCGTAGATGAACCCACTGCAGGCCGCGGACATGTCGAAAGCCAGGATGTCGTTGGGCAATCCGGCTTTCGTCGCCACGCGCTGCGCGATGCCGGGCACGGCGCCGCCCGCGGAGCTGCTGACCACCAGCAGCGCGGAGATCCTGCCCTCACCGTGGCGGGCGACCAGCGGGGCGCACACCCGCGCGGCCACCTCGTCGAGAGGCTCGGAGTCGTCCATCCACCAGCGCGCGCCCACCCCCGTGCGGCGGCGGATCCACTCGTCGGTCAGACCGATGCCGTCGAAGTACGCGTTGGGGACGTGTTCTCCGCTTGTCTCCGTGACGATGTCGACGATGCCGGCGTTCACGGAGTGCCGATCAGTCCCAGGAAGTACGTCTTGATGTCGGCGGGGCTGACACACTCGTCGAGCCGCTCGAGGTCCGCCTCGACACCGAACTCCTTCTCCAGCAGCTCGGTGAGTTCGGCGACGTCGAGCGAATCCAGATCGAGATCCCAGATCGCGGTGCCGAAATCCTCCACGCCCGCCTCGGGAGATCGCCGCCGCACGATCTTGAGCATGATCGTGTTCATTCGTTCATCGATGGATGCCATCGTCTCCGACCTTTCACCGTCGCTCGTCGAGCTTGTACAACACCGAACCTGACGTCGTGATCGACCGCGCGCCCACGACGATCTCCACCACCGTGCCTGCCCTCTCGGCCATCAGGTCGACGCTGCTCTTGTCCGTCTCGAGCACGGCGACCACGTCCCCGCGTTCGACGACATCGCCGACCGACACCAGCCATTCGACCACGAGGGCGTCGGTGAGGCCATGGCCGAAGTCGGGCACATGGATGTCGATGCTGTTCTCCGCGGCGCTCACCCGCACATCTCCTCGATCGCGTGGATGATCTCCGCTGGCCCGATCAGATGGTCGTTCTCCCGGTCGGCGGGCGGATAGGTGGCGCGCCGCGGAGCCAGCCGACGCACCGGCCCGCTGAGGTGATGCCACGCGCGTTCGGAGACGGTGGCGGCCAATTCGGCTCCGACACCGCAGAATCCGACCGCCTCGTGCACCACGAGCAGGCGGCGGGTGCGGGCGACGGAGGCGATCACCGTGTCGACGTCCATCGGCGCGATCCAGCGCAGGTCGACCACCTCGACGTCGACGGTGCCGGCGAGCGCGTCGGCCGCCTCGAGCACGTCCTCGAGGACCGCGCCGTATCCGGCGACGGTGATGTGACTTCCGTGGCGCGCGACCCGCGCCCCGAAGGGCGAGGCCGGCTCCACGTCGAGACGCGCCCGGCGCCTGCGGTTCCAGTACAGCCGCTTGGGTTCGAAGAAGACGACCGGCGACCCGAGACGGCAGGCCTGTTCGAGCATGGCGGCCGCGTCCCCGGGGTCCGACGGGTAGGCGACGTGCAGACCCGGGGTGTGGGCGAACAGCGCCTCGTTGGACTCGCTGTGGTGCTCGACCGCGCGGATGCCTCCGCCCACCGGAACCCGGACCACCAGATGCAGATCGAGCTCGCCGTTCCACCGGGCCGGCATCCTGGCGGCCTGCGTGACGATCTGGTTCATCGCCAGGTAGACGAAGCCGTCGAACTGGATCTCGCAGATGGGTTTGAGCCCCGCGATCGACATGCCGATCGCCTGTCCGACGATCGACGACTCGGCCAGCACCGCATCACGGACCCGGCCGGGGCCGAAACGCTCCTGCAGGCCCCTGGTCACGCGGAACACCCCACCGAGACGGCCGATATCCTGTCCGATCAGCACGACGGACGCGTCGTCGTCCATCAGCCCGCGCAGCGCGTCGTTGAGGGATTCGGCCAGGCACTGCGGCCGCGTCATGGTCATCGCCCGTAGGCCTCCACCATCGCCCGGCTCTGCGCCGCGACGTCCCGCGCGACGTCGTCGAGCCACGGCTCGTCGACCAGACCCGCGGCGTGCAGCCGCTGCCGGTAGCGCGCCACCGGGTCGCGCGACGCCGCGGCGGCCAGCTCCTCGCGATCGCGGTAGACGGTGTGCGCGTCGGAGCTGCTGTGCCCCGCGGTGCGGGTGGTGTGCAGCTCGATCAGCGCGGGCGTGCCGGTGCTCTCGACGTGCCGGCGCGCCGTCAGGCACTGCCGGTAGGTGTCGTCGGGGTCGTCGTCGGTCACCGACCAGGCGGTGATGCCGAACCCGCGCGCGCGGGTGGCGATCGACGTCCGCATCTGTTCGTGACTGGGTTTGGAGATCGCCCAGCCGTTGTTCTGGACCACGAACAGCACCGGCGCCGACTCGACCGCGGCCAGGTTCATCGCCTCCGAGACATCCCCCTCGCTGGTGGCGCCGTCGCCGAGGTACACCACGACCGTCTCGGTGCGGTCCTGCAGCCGGCGTCCGAGGGCGTACCCGACGGCGTGCAGGGTCTGCGCCGCGACCACGAGGGTGTACGGGAAGAACCGGTGTCTGCGCGGATTCCACCCGCAGAAGGTCCGGCCGGCCCACTGCGCGACCAGGGCCACCCCGTCGATACCGCGCACGACCGCGACGGCGTGGTCCCGGTAACTGGGGAAGATCGTCGCCGCGTCCCCGATGGCCATCGCCGAGGCGACCTGCGCCGCTTCCTGCCCGCGGCACGACAGCCACAGATCGACGCGGCCCTGATTCTGCAAGCGGACGGCTTCGTCGTCGATGCCGCGCGCCACGAGCATGTGGCGCAGCATGGCTCGGCTGGTGTCCACGTCCACCGACGTTGCCAGATCGGTCAATTCAGCACCGTCCCCGTCGGTGTCAGTCCCACGACCGCTCCCAACATCCGGCCCACCCGCTCCCGGCCCTATTACCGGACGCGCCGTGAGGCTGACCTTTGGTTCAACTTCTTAGGCACTGTAACTTACCGCACCGTCGAAATTCTCGCGGTGCTCTGCGGGACGGCGGCGCAGGGCTCCTTCAGGCCGGGGGTGCGGCGGGCCGATCGTCGTTTGCCGCGGGCCGCGGCGCCGTCGCGCCGGCCGACCCGAACAGACCCGACCGTGGCGGCGCCCCGTGCCCGTGAACGCCCTCGGCGTAGGCGGTTTCGGCGTGCTGGGAGAAGTCGACACCCGACACCTCGTCCTCGGCGCTGATCCGGAAGCCGATCAGCCGGTCGATCAGCGTGGCGATCACGAACGATGCCGCGAACGCATACGCGGCGACCACCAGCACCGCCACCGATTGCCTGCCGAGCTGGGCCAGCCCACCGCCGTAGAACAGCCCGTTGGCGCCGCCGGTCATCACGTCGGTGGCGAGCAGACCGATGAGCAGCACGCCGACCACGCCGCCGACAAAGTGCACGCCGACGACGTCGAGCGAATCGTCATACCCGAACCGGAATTTCAGGCCGATCGCGAAGGCGCACACCACGCCGGCCACCAGGCCGACCACGACGGCGCCGAGAGTGTTGACGGTGCCGCAGGACGGGGTGATCGCCACCAGCCCGGCCACCACGCCCGAGGCGGCGCCGAACGTGGTCGGCTTCCCGTCCCGCAGCCGCTCGACCGCCAGCCAGCCCAGCATGCCCAGACAGCCGGCCACCAGCGTGTTGAGGAAGATCGCCGCCGCGGTGCCGTTGGCCGCCAGCGCCGACCCGGCGTTGAACCCGAACCAACCGAACCACAGCAACCCGACACCGAGCAGCACGAAGGGCAGGTTGTGCGGGCGCATGGCCTCCTTCTTGAAGCCGATCCGCGGACCGAGGACCAGGGCCAGCGCCAGAGCCGAGGCACCGGAGACGATCTCGACGACCAGCCCGCCCGCGTAATCGAGCACACCCCACCGGAACATCCATCCGCCGGGCGCCCACACCCAGTGCGCCACAACGGCATACACCACGACGACCCACACCGGGATGAAGAGCACCCACGCCGCGAACTTGGCCCGGTCGGCGATCGCGCCGCTCACCAGGGCCGCGGTGATGATCGCGAAGCTGAGCTGGAACGTCACGAACAACAGCTCCGGCACCTGTCCGTGCAGCGTGTCCGGCGCGGTACCGCTCAATCCGGCGTGCGCCAGATCGCCGATCACCCCGCCCGCCCCCGAGCCGGAGAACGCGAGGCTGTACCCGAGCAGCAGCCACGTCACGGTCACCAGCGGGATCGCGATGAAGCTCATCATGATCATGTTCAGCACACCGGTGGTGCGCACCATGCCGCCGTAGAAGATCGCGAGGCCCGGCGTCATCAGGAGCACCAGGGCGGTGCTGGCCAACAGCCATGCGGTCGCGGCGGGATCGAGCTGGTTCACGGTCGGCACTCCTTCCGTCGTGAACCGGGGAGTCGGTTCCGACCGAGGATGTCGGGTCCGCGTTTCGGGCACGCGGCGATCATGTTTCCGCCGTGTTTCGTGCCGTCTCGCGGATCACCCCCGCCTCACCCGCCGAGCAGGTCGCGCACCGCCCTCCGCGGACCGTAGGGCCGCAGCATCTGACTGGCCGGTCGGGTCCGCACGATCTGCGGCCACCAGAACCAGCGGCCGAGCAGGACCGCGATCGACGGGGTCATGAAGGACCGCACGATCAGGGTGTCGAACAGCAGGCCCAACCCGATGGTGGTGCCGATCTGGCCGAGCACCACCAGGTCGCTGAAGATGAACGACGACATCGTGGCCGCGAACACCAGCCCGGCGGCGGTGACCACCCCGCCGGTGCCGGCCATCGCGCGGATGCTGCCGGTCTTCAGACCCGCTCCGACCTCCTCTTTGAATCGTGAGATCAGCAGCAGGTTGTAGTCGGCGCCGACGGCGAGCAGCAGGATCACCGCCAGCGCCAGCACGATCCAGTACAGCTGGATGCCGAAGATGTACTGCCACACCAGGACCGACAATCCGAACGACGCACCGAGCGAGAGCACCACGGTGCCGACGATGACGGCGGCCGCGACCAGGCTGCGGGTGATGAACATCATGATCAGCAGGATGAGCGCGAGTGCGGCGAGCGCGACGATCAGCAGGTCGTACTTGGCGCCGTCCTGGACGTCCTTGTACGTGGCGGCGACCCCCGCCACGTAGATCTTCGCGTCCGACAGGGGCGTGGCCTTGATCGCGTCGAACGCGGAGTCGCGGATCGCGTCGATGTGCGAGATGCCCTCGGGCGTCGCGGGATTGCCCTGGTGGGTGATGATCATCCTGGCGGCCTTGCCGTCGGGTGAGAGGAACAGCTTCAGACCGCGCTTGAAGTCCGGGTTGTCGAACGCCTCGGGCGGCAGATAGAACGAGTCATCGTTCTTGGCGGTGTCGAACGCCTGTCCCATCGCCGTCGCGTTGCGCAGCGCCTCCTCGCTCTGCGCGTTGGTGCCGCCGGTGGTCGCGTAGTTCGACAGCGTCAGGTCGCGGTTGCGCTCCTGAATGGCGATCTGCGGCGGCAGCAGCGCCAGCAGTTGCGGTTGCAGCGCGTCGAGCTTGTCGAGGCTGGCCGTGATGCTGGTGAACTGATCGCTGAGCGCACTGATGCCGTCGAGCGAATCGAAAACCGATCGCAGTGCCGCGCACATCGGGATGTCGAAACAGTGTGGCTCCCAATAGAAGTAGTTGCGCAGCGGACGGAACTGGTCGTCGAAGTTCGCGAGCTTGTCGCGCAGGTCGGTGACGATCGTGACGGTGTCGTGGAAGGCCTGGGTCTGCTCGTGCGTCGCGGCCGCGCTGGCCTGCTGCAAGGTGAGCTGCTGCTTGAGGATGTCGATCGTGTTGCTGATCTCGGCTGCCTGCTTCATCAGGTCGGCGGCGCGGTCCTTCTGGTAGCTCAGGTTCATGATCTGGCTGGCACTCTGCGCACTGATCTGGAAGGGGATGGAGCTGTGCTTGATCGGTGTGCCGAGCGGGCGCGTGATCGACTGCACGAGCGCCACACCCGGGGTGTGCAACACGGCCTTGGCGACGCGCTCGAGGATCAGCATGTCCGCCGGGTTGCGCATGTCGTGATCGGTCTCGATCATCAGCAGTTCGGGGTTGAGCCGGGCCTCGGAGAAGTGCCGTTCGGCCGCGGCGTAACCGACGACGGCCGGGGCAGTGTCGGGCAGGTACGGTCGCGCGTCGTAACTCGTTTTGTAGCCGGGCAGCGCCAACAATCCGATCAGGGCGATCGCGCACGTCACCACCAGGATCGGCCCGGGCCAGCGCACGATCACGGTGCCGATGCGCCGCCACCCCCGGGTCCGCATCGCCCGTTTGGGCTCCATCAACCCGAACCGGCCTGCCATCACGATGACCGCCGGACCCAGCGTGAGCGCGGCCGCCAGCGTCACCAGCACTCCGATCGCCGCGGGCACGCCGAGCGTCTGGAAGTAGGGCAGCCGGGTGAAGTACAGGCAGGCGACCGCGCCGGCGATCGTCAGTCCGGAACCGACGATCACGTGGACGGTGCCCCGGAACATGGTGTCATATGCGACTTTTCGGTCCTCACCGGCGCCGCGTGCCTCGTGGTAGCGGCCGACGAGGAAGATCGCCCAGTCGGTGCCTGCGGCGATGGCGAGCAGCGTCAGCAGGTTGGTCGAGTAGGTGGACAGGCCGATCAACCCCGAGTTCGCCAGCACCGCGACGACCCCGCGCGCGGCTGCCAGCTCGATGGCTACGGCCACCAGCACGATCAGCATCGTCACCACCGACCGGTAGACGATGAGCAGCATCACCGCGATGACGAGGAACGTGATGGCGGTGACCTTGTGCGTGCCCGCGCTGCCCACTTGGAAGTTGTCGGTGATCAGCGGTGCCGCGCCGGTGACGTAGGCCTTGACGCCCGGGGGCGGCGGCACCTCGGCGACGATGGCGCGAACGGCGTCGACGGACTCGTTGGCCAGCGCCTCACCCTGGTTGCCGGCGAGGTAGACCTGCACCAGCGCGGCCTTGCCGTCCTTGCTCTGCGAACCGCCCGCTGTCAGCGGATCGCCCCAGAAGTCCTGAATGTGCTGAACGTGGGTGGTGTCCTGGCCGAGCCGCTTGACCAGGGTGTCGTAGTAGCGGTGCGCGTCGGCGCCCAGCGGCTGGTCCCCCTCGAGCACGATCATGGCCGCACTGTCGGAGTCGAACTCCTGGAAGGTCTGGCCGATGTGGCGCATCGCCTTGATCGACGGCGAATCGGCGGCGTTCATCGACACCGAGCGTTCCGCGCCGACGACCTCGAGCTGCGGCGCGGCGATGTTGGTCAACGCGGCGACGGCCACCCACACCAGCAGGATGGGCACGCACAGCACCCGGATCAGGTGCGCGACCCGCGACGGTTCGCCGTCGACGCGGTGCTCACTCATGCGGACTTGTCCAGGCACGAGATGTATCCGTTCACGTTGTCCGTGGTCCTCTCGTCCTTGACGATGCCGTTGACCGTGATGCGGCAGCCGATCTGGGCGCCGTCGCCCTGCGCGCGCAGGTCGGCGAACAGGGTGGGGTCGTCGGTGGTCAACGTCGTCGACCACGGCAGCGTGACGTCGTCGGCCCGCTGGGGCTGAGCGTTCGCGTCGAGGTAGTTGATCGTCGCTACGGTGCCGGGCGAGCCGAACACCTCGAACAGCACGCGCTTGGGGTTGTAGCCGGTGTTCTCCAGGGTGTCCGCACTGGGCCGCGACACGGTGTTGGTGGAGCCGAAGATGCCGTGCAGGCGGTAGACGCTGAACGCGACGATCGCGACGACGACCACGGTGACGATCACCGTCCACCGCCGCCTGACCACGCTTCCGACCGACACCCTGCTCATCCGCGAGCCCACTTCCGATCGCCCCGACAGCCGGCACGCCGGCAGGCGGCCGGAACGAAACGGTACGGTACGGTACTGTCCCCTGCAAGCGCTGGCGGATCCGGCGCACCGACGGCGAAGAAGGTGAGGCCCGTGGTACCCGACTCGTCGCCGTCCAGCGCCACGGAAGACGCCGCCGAACCCGGACAGAGCTGCTGGACCGAGCGGGAAGCCGAACTGCTCACCGTGACGCTGCGACTGCTGCAGTCACACGGCTACGACCGGCTGACCGTCGACGCGGTGGCCGCCGAGGCCAAGGCCAGCAAGGCCACGGTGTACCGGCGCTGGCCGTCCAAGGCCGATCTGGTGCTCGCGGCGTTCATCGAGGGCACCCGGGAGACCGCGGTCGCGCCGAAGACCGGAAGCCTGCGTGACGACCTCATCGCGATCGGGACCGGGGTGGCCGCGCTGGCCCGGGAACACGCGATGACGATGCGGGCGGTGCTCAATGAGATGTCGCACAGCGTCGATCTGCGAAAGGCGATGCAGGACAAGTTCGTTCGGCACCGTCATACGATGATCGAGGAAGTGCTGGCAGCCGCCGTCGACCGTGGTGAGATCGACGCGGAGGCGATCGACCCCGAGATCTGGGACGTGCTGCCCGGCTACCTGGTGTTCCGCAGTCTGATCTCCGAGCGGATGCCGACCGACGAGACCGTCCGCGTCCTGGTCGACGAGGTGGTGCTCCCCGGATTGCGGCGCACCCGCGTCTGACGTCAGCGCCCGTGCGTGGCGAAGAAGTCCGCGCCGGCCGCCGAGGCGTCGAAGCCGGGCCACGTCGGCCAGACGTGCCCGCCGCCGGAAATCGTGACGAAGTCGACCACGGTGCCGTCCGCGCATCCGGTCGACACCGTGCGGCCGGGCGTGACGGCGGGCGGCGGGCATCCGTTGACCGCACGCCACCGGTCGGCCATCGCCGGCGCTGACACGATCACGCTGGGGCCACCCCGGCCGACCATCGGACCGCCGCCGAACGGCACCACCGGGTCGGCGTCGCCGTGCACCTCGAGCACCGACACCGGCCGTGACGGAGCGCACGGAACGGCCGCGCCGAGCGTGCCGGCCACGGGCACCACGGCCGCCACCAGATCGGCGCGGTCGCAGGCCAGTCGCTGCGCCATGAACGCACCGGCCGACATGCCGGTCACGAACACCCGGCCCGGGTTGACGGCGTACTGGCGGGTGAGCTCGGTGATCAGTGTGGACAGGAAGCCGACGTCGTCGACGCCCTGCCGGTCGGGCACCGAGGCTCCCCGGCCGTCGGCCCAGCTCAGGTCGATGCCGTCGGGGTAGGCCACGACGAAGCCGTACCGGTCGGCGGCGGCGTCGTAGTTCGTCGTCAGCTGCTGGTCGCGGCCGGTGAGGCCGGCGCCGTGCAGGTTGATCACCAGGCCGTTGACCGGCCCGGGCGGTACGTGGACGAGATAGGTGCGCTGCATGCCGCCGATCGAGAGCAGGCCCTGCCCGGCGGCAGGGGCTGCGGAGGCGGGGCCCACCGCGGCGGCGGCGATCCCGAGCAGCGTGGCGATCACGACGACGAAACGAGCTGCGGTCCGAGGCACGGGCGCAAGTATTGACACAACACCGTGGACCGAAACGAAACGGCGGGCATCGCGGCGATGTCCACCGGCGGGCTGCGACATCGCATCATCTTCACCCCGCGCCGACGGTGGTAGACACGAGGGTGCTTGCTCGGTCGACGAGAAGGAGGTCCGCGTGCGCGTCGTCATCGCGGGAGGACACGGCAAGATCGCGCTCCTCACCGAGGCGTTGCTCAGCGCCCGGGGCGACTCGGTCGCCGGGCTGATCCGCAACCCGGAGCACGCGGCCGACCTGGCCGCGGCGGGCGCCGAACCCATCGTGCTCGACCTGGAGCAGGCCGGCGTCGACGACGTGTCGACGCATCTGCGCGGCGCCGATGCCGTCGTCTTCGCCGCGGGCGCAGGCCCGGGCAGTGGAGCGGCCCGCAAGCTGACCGTGGACCGCGACGCGGCGATCCTGCTGGCCGACGCCGCCGAGGCCGCCGGCGTCCGCCGCTACGTGATGATCTCGGCCATGGGCGCCGATGCCGGCACCCCCGACGACGCCGCCGACGAGGTCTTCGTCGCCTACCTGCGCGCCAAGGGCGCCGCGGACGACGAGATCCGTTCCCGGGCAGCGCTTTCGACCACCATCGTGCGGCCGGGACGGCTCACCGACGATCCGTCGACCGGGCGGGTGACGATCGGCGAGCGCACCGAACGGGGCGCGGTCCCGCGCGCCGATGTCGCCGCGGTGATCGTCGGCGTGCTCGACGCGCCGCACACGGCGGGCCGCACCTTCGACCTGATCTCCGGCGACACCCCCATCGCCGACGCGCTGGCCTAGCTGCCGTCAGGTACCTCCCGCTTGCGAGCAGACGCAAACTCGGCCGTTTCGGGCCCGATCAGTACGAGTTCCTGTCTGCTCGCGCGGCTTCAGGAGGGCGCGAAGACCGTCTTGAAGCGGTTCAGTGACTCCTGGATGTCGCTCCGCAGCGCGCCGGCGACCACCATGCCGATCGGACCGAACAGCGCCGGCCCGCCGAGGTGGACGTCGAACTGCACCGTGGAGCCCTGACCGGCGGGCTTCACCTTGCCGATCAGCTTGACCTTCACACCACCGCGGCCGTCGCCGTTGAGCGTCATCGCCTCCGGCGGCTTGAAGTGCACGACGGTCCAGCGCACGCGGTTGAGCATGCCCTTGACCTCGACGATCGAGTCGAGCGTCGTGCCCTTGTCGATGGTGTCGGGCAGCGGGGATCTCCACACCCGGTGGATGGAGAGCCACTCCTTGTAGCGGGACAGGTCCGACGCGCTCTCCCAGGCCTGTTCGGGAGGTAGCGGCACGTCGACCGAAACCGAGAGCTTGGCCATACGCCGCTAGGAGACCGGAGGCGCGGTCGGGGGCTCCTGCTGCGGCGGCACCGGGGGCGGCGGTGGCACCGGGGGCTGCTGCGGCTGCTGCGGTTGCTGGGGGCCGGTCTGGTCGGCGACGGCCTTCCTGGCGGCGTCCTGCACCTTGTCGACAGTGGACGCGTACTTGCCCTGCGTCTTCTTGTCCACGAGGTCACCGGCCTTGTCGATCACGGTGTCCACTTTGTCGGCGTTCTTGGAAAGAAGATCCTTCGCCTTGTCCAAAAATCCCATGGGCCCGACTTTACCGGTCGGGCGAACGCCACAGCCTGCGGGTTTCGCCCAGAACGGCGCCCTGGGCCCACCAGATCGCCTCCACTGCGACCGCGCCGAGCACCCCGACCCCCAGCGCCGTCGACGTCGTCGCGACGTTCGACGGGTCGAGCATGAACAGATCACGCGCGAGCGGCAGGGAGAAGATCACCACGTAGGCCAGCGCGGACGCCGCGACCAGCGCCACCCGCCACCACTCGTAGGGCCGCGCGACCACCGCCAGCACCCACAGCGCCGAGACCAGCAGGGTGATCAGCGCCGCGGTCGAGGCCTGCGTCTGTTCGACCTCGCTCGCCGCCCTGCCCTGATAGGCCAGCAGGTACGAGACGAACGTCGCGGTCCCGACCGCCAGCCCCGACGGCAGCGCCGAGGTCATCACGCGCCGCACGAAACCCGAGTGGGCGCGTTCGGCGTTGGGCGCCAGCGACAGGATGAACGCGGGGATGCCGATGGTGAACCATGCCGCGATGGTGACGTGGATCGGCTGGAACGGAAACAACAGCGGATCGGTGCCGAAGATCTTCGCCGACAGGCCTGCCAGCCCGACGAGCACCGCGAGCAGCACCGAGTACACCGTCTTGGTGAGGAACAGGTTGGAGACGCGTTCGATGTTGCCGATCACCCGCCTGCCCTCCCCCACCACGTAGGGCAGGGTGGCGAACTTGTTGTCCAGCAACACGATCTGCGCCACCGCCCGCGAGGCCGAACTACCCGACCCCATCGCGACACCGATGTCGGCGTCCTTGAGCGCCAACACGTCGTTGACGCCGTCGCCCGTCATCGCGACGGTGTGACCCCGCGACTGCAGCGCGTGCACCATGGACCGCTTCTGGTCGGGCCGGACCCGGCCGAACGTCGTGTACTCCTCCAGGGTCTCGGCCAGCCGGTCCGGCTCGGATGGCAGCCGGCGCGCGTCCATCGTCTCCCCCGTCAGCCCCAGGGACCCGGCGACCGCGCCGACCGAGACCGCGTTGTCCCCGGAGATCACCTTGACCGACACGCGCTGGGAGGCGAAGTAATCGAGGGTGTCGCGGGCGTCGGGACGCACGCGCTGCTCCAGCACCACCAGCGCGGCGGGGGTGACGGTGCCCGGTGCGCCCGGATCGTCGACCGCGACGTCACTGGAGCCGAGCAGCAGCACCCGCAGGCCGCGGGCACCGATGCGCTCGGCCTCCTCGGCCACCGACGACGCCGGATCCAGCAGCACGTCGGGCGCGCCGATCACCCAGTTGCCGTGCTCGCCGTAGGAGGTGCCGCTCCACTTGGTCGCCGACTTGAACGGCGCGGTGGCCGTCGCGGTCCAGCCCGGCGGCATTCGGTAGGCCTCGGCGATCGCGGCCATGCTGGCGTTGGGCCGGGGGTCGTCGGCGGCGAGTTGGGCCAGTACGTCGGCCACCTCCGGCGTGTCGAGCGTCGTGACGTCGCTGACGCGCATGCCGTTCTCGGTCAGGGTGCCGGTCTTGTCGGCACACACCACGTCCACGCGGGCCAGGCCCTCGATCGCCGGGAGCTCGTTGACCAGGCACTGCCGCCGGCCCAGCCGTACCACCCCGACCGCGAACGCGATCGAGGTCATCAACACCAGCCCTTCGGGCACCATCGGCACCAGCGCGCCGACCATGCGCAGCACCGACTCCTGCCATCCCGCGTCGGTGGTGAACAGCTGGGTGTAGATCGTCAGCGCCCCCGCAGGAACCAGCAGGTAGGTGATGAACTGCAGGATCCGGTTGATGCCGCTGCGCAGTTCGGATTTCACGAGCGTGAACTTGCTGGCCTCCTCGGCCAGCTTGGCGGCATACGCCTCGCGGCCGACCTTGGTGGCCCGGTAGGCGCCGCCGCCGGCCACCACGAAGCTGCCCGACATCACGTGGTCGCCCACGCTCTTGGCGATCGGGTCCGCCTCACCCGTCAGTAGCGACTCGTCGACCTCCAGGTTGGCCGCCTCGAGGATGTCGCCGTCGACGACGATCTGGTCGCCGGGCCCCAGCTCGATCACATCGTCGAGCACGACCTCACTGGGAAGCAGCGGCTCGGTGCGAGACTGCCTGCGTACCAACGGTTTGGCCTGACCGACGATCGCGAGCTTGTCGAGCGTCCGCTTGGCGCGCAGCTCCTGGATGATGCCGATCGCGCTGTTGGCGATGATGAGCAACCCGAAGGCGCCGTTGATCACCGAACCGGTGGACAACACGATGATCAGCAGCACGCCGAGAATCGCGTTGATCCGGGTGAACACGTTGCCGCGGACGATCTCCGAGGTGCTGCGCGCCGCCCGGGTCGGGACGTCGTTGGTCTCGCCCTCGGCGACGCGCTGGGCGACCTCGGCATCGGTCAAGCCCACGGAGACCACGGTGGTCACCGGACGAACACCCCCTTGCCGTCGGCGTCGTAGTACTCCAGCGTCAACCGGTCACCGTCGAACGTCGCCGTCGACACCGTGCCCGGTGGGGCGTTCTCGGTGACGAACGAGAACGTGAAGACGTTGCCGTCCCAGTGCCGCAGCTCCACATCCAGCGTGGTGCCCAGCTTCAGGCGCAGCCTGCCGTCGCGCTCGGTGACGGTCGCCGCGCCCCAGAAATCGTTGCGATAGGTGCCCGCGTAGCTCGCGAGGGGCGCCGGCGCCGCGGGGTCGGCGGGCGGGCTCTTACCCACCAGCGAGCCGACCGGGGCGTCCATGGCCTCGAAAGCCTTGCGGTACAGGCCGTACCAGTCCTGCCGGATCTCACCGAACTGCACGAGGTCGGCGAACTCGGCGGTCAACGTCTCGGGGACACCGATCGGCGTGGCGTTGGTGAGCACCACGATCGCCACGTCGGCCGACGGCAGGATCAGCACGTTCGTTCCGGCGCCGAGTTCGAACGCTCCCGAGTGACTCAGCTCGGTCCGCGCCGCCGAGGTGGTGCCGACGTTGAAGCCGAATCCGTAGAAGCCCGAACGCATCGCCGGCTCGGTGGCCGGGCTCGACACGATCTGCGGGGTGACCGCAGGCAGCAGGGCGGCGCTGTCGATGACCTGCTTGCCCTGATAACTGCCGTCGGCCAGCATCATGGCCAGCCAGTGAGTCATGTCCTGTACCGAGGCGCTGGCCCCGCCGGCCGGCCCCTCGGCGTCGGCATCGCGGATGTAGCGCGGCTGATAGGAGTCGTCGATACGGATGTGGCCCACGGCGCGGTCGGGCCGCTGCGCGTAGTCGGCGTAGCGGTAGCTGGCCGTCGTCATCGCCAGCGGGCCGAACAGGACGTCGGCGGCGAGGTCCTCCCACGGTTTGCCCGCGGCCACCGCGGCCGCCTCCGCGCCGGCGGTGAAGCCGAAGTTGGTGTAGGCGTAGGAGATCCGGAAGGGATCGAGCGGATAGTCGCGCAGCTTCTCCAGCACCTGCCTGCGGTCGTAGCCGAGGTCCTCGAGCTGGTCGCCGGCATGGTCGGGCAGTCCGGAGCGGTGCGACATCATGTCCCCGATCGACACCACCGGGGTGACGGCCGGATCGGACAGTGCGAACCACGGCAGCTTCGCGGTGATCGGGGTGTTCCAGTCCACCGACTTGACACCGACCTGGTGGGCCACCACGGTGGCCGCCAGCGATTTGGACACCGATGCCAGCTGGAAGACGGTGTCCGGATCGACGCGGTTACCGGGATCATCGGGCAGCGTCGCGTTCTTGACGCCGAAACCCTTGGCGTAGGCGGTTTTTCCTGCGTGGACGACGGCCACCGCCATGCCCGGGATGCCCGACTTGCGCATCAGGTCCCCGGCGAGCTCGTCGAGCCTGCCCACCGCGGCATCGACCGCGTTGTCGGGCAGTGGCATCGCGGGCACCAGCGGAGGCGGGGTGTCCCCGGCCTGACCGGTGGACGGCGGCGGCGGGGAAGGCTGGGTCGATGAAGCGTCGGCGCCGCAGCCGGCGACCAGCACGGCGAGCATCGCCAACGCGGCGACCCGGGGTTTCATGATCGAACGGTAACCCGTCGGCACCGTCTACCGGCGCCACCACGGGTCGAAACTCGATTCCCCGTCCACCCGTCCCCCGGGGATCGGGACGGAGATGCGCACACCCTCGGCGTCGGCGGCGGCGGCCAGGCGTTCGGCCGGCTCGGCCCACGGGTGCGGCGCGAGCCGGAACGTCGCCCAGTGGATCGGCATCATCAGGCCGGCGTCGGTCAGGTCCAGGTGCGCGCGGACCGCGTCTTCGGGGTTCATGTGGATGTCGGAGAAGGCCGGATGGTAGGCCCCGATCGGCAGCAGTGTCAGGTCGAACGGACCGAACTCGGCGCCGATCTCGGCGAAGCTCTTGGTGTAGCCGGTGTCGCCGCCGAAGAAGGCGCGGTGCGACGGCCCCTTCACCACCCACGACGCCCACAGCGTGGTGTCGCGGACGAACAGCCGGCCGGAGAAGTGCCGGGCCGGGGTGCACACCAGCGTCAGGTCACCGATCCGGTGGGATTCGTACCAGTCGAGCTCGACGATCCTGCTCTCCGGGATGCCCCATTTGCGCAGGTGTGCGCCGATACCCAGCGGCACCAGGAACGGCGCCCGCTGGCTGTGCGCCAGCGCGACGATGGTGTCGATGTCGAGGTGGTCGTAGTGGTCGTGGCTGATCACCACCGCGTCGACGGCGGGCAAGGCCTCGATCAGCAGCGGGACCTCGTGCATACGTGCGGGTCCGACCGTCCGCGACGGCGAACACCGCCGGCTCCACACCGGGTCGGCGAGCACCCGGTAGCCGTCGACCTCGATCATCGCGCTGGAGTGCCCGTACCAGCTGGCCGCGGCGGGCCCCGCCGCCGGATGGGCCTTCGGGGGATCGGCGAGCGGGATCGGGCGGGGCGGCTTGCCGGAGTTCCCGGCATTGGCCAGATCGCGCAGCAGCATCCGCTGCGCCTCGCGATCGGCCGTCATGCCCGACGGGGCCTCGAGATTGACGAACTTCCCGTCGCGGTACTGCGGTGAGCGCCGCGCCACCGGGGCGATCTCGGCCGGGGTGGCCCCCAGCGACTCCGGAGTGCCCTGCAACGCCCGCAGCACCCAGCCGCCGGCCAGCAGGGACGCCGTCCCGAACCCGAACCGCAGCGCCGCGCCGAGCATCAGGCGCCCTGGAACTTCGGCGCGCGCTTCTCGATGCGCGCGACCTGCGCCTCGATGATGTCCTGGCTCTTCCACGCGCGGTCGAACAGCTCCTGGTGCGCCGGCCACGGATCCTCGTAGGCGCCGTCGTCGTTGAGCACCCGCTTGGCGTGCTGCAGCGCCAGCGGCGCGTAGCCCGCGATCTCCTGCGCCCACGCCTGGGCGTCGGCGAGTGTGCCGATCCGGTTGGCCATGCCGGTCTGCAGGGCAGCCTCCGCGGTGAGGCGTTCGGCGGCCAGCAACATGCCGCGCGCCCGGCCCGCACCCACCAGCGAGGTCAGCCGGCGGATGCTCCAGTTGTCCAGCGCGATGCCGTACTTGGCGACGGGGAACTGGAAGTACGCCTCGGGCGCCACCACCCGAAGGTCGCAGATCATCGACAGGATCACCCCGGCGCCGATCGCGGGGCCGTTGACGGCTCCGATCACCGGGACGGGGGCGCGATCGATCGCGAGGTTGAGCGCCCTGGCCTTGTCGGGCAGCTCATCGGCGACGCCCTGACCGCCCGACAGGTCCGCCCCCGAGCTGAAGACGTGCCCGCCGCCGGTGAGCACGATCGCGCGGACGTCGTCGGCGGCCGCCTTCTCGATCGCCTCGCGCAGACCGTCGACCAGTTCGGAGTTCAGCGCGTTGCGCCGCTCGGGACGTTGCATCTCCAGGGTCAGCACATGGCCGTCTCGGGTGGCTTCAATCATGACCCCACACTATTAGCCTTTCCCTGTGAGCCGGATCCGCGCCCTCGAGCTGCGCGACGCGCTGCTCGACGACGGTTCGTTCGTCAGCTGGGACGATCCGCCCCTGCAGATCGCGGCCTCGGACTCCTACCGCCGGGAGCTGGCCGACGCCGCCGCGACGACGGGCCTGGACGAGGCGGTGCTGACGGGCGAGGGCCGGGTCTTCGGCCGCAGGGTCGCGCTGGTGGCCTGCGAGTTCGACTTCCTGGCCGGATCGATCGGCGTCGCCGCCGCCGAACGCATCGTCGCGGCCGTGCGCCGGGCCACCGCCGAAGGGCTGCCGCTGTTGGCGTCCCCGAGTTCGGGCGGCACCCGCATGCAGGAGGGGACGGTCGCGTTCCTGCAGATGGTCAAGATCACGGCCGCGGTCGAGGTGCACAAGCAGGCGCATCTGCCCTACCTGGTGTATCTGCGCCACCCGACCACGGGCGGGGTGTTCGCGTCCTGGGGGTCCCTGGGCCACGTCACCGCGGCCGAACCGGGAGCGCTGATCGGCTTCCTGGGCCCGCGCGTCTACGAACACCTCTACGGCGAGCCCTTCCCGGCAGGCGTCCAGACCGCGGAGAACCTGCAGCGCCACGGCGTCGTCGACGCGGTCGTGCCGCTCGACGTCCTGCGGGCCACCCTGGATCGGACACTCACGGTGGTCGCCGATGCCCCTGGGCCGGCTCCGGCCGCTCCCCCGGCCGAGCCCGTGCCCGACATCCCCGCCTGGGAGTCGGTCGAGGCGTCGCGCCGACCGGACCGGCCCGGGGTGGGCGCGCTGCTGCGGCACGGCTCCACCGAGCGGGTGCTGCTGTCCGGGACGGGTCAGGGCGAGGCGGCGACGACGCTGCTGGCGCTGGCCCGGTTCGGTGGCCAGCCCGCCGTCGTCCTCGGCCAGCAGCGGGTGGTCGGCGGCATCGTGGGCCCTGCGGCCCTGCGGGAGGCGCAGCGCGGCATGGCACTCGCGGCCGGTCTGCAGTTGCCGCTGGTGCTCGTCATCGACACCGCGGGCCCGGCGCTGTCGGTCGAGGCGGAACAGGACGGGCTGGCCGGCGAGATCGCCCGCTGCCTGGCCGATCTCGTCACGCTCGACACCCCGACGGTGTCGGTGCTGCTCGGCCAGGGCAGCGGCGGCCCGGCACTCGCGATGGTGCCCGCCGACCGGGTGCTCGCCGCGTCGCACGGCTGGCTGGCGCCGCTGCCGCCCGAGGGGGCCAGCGCCATCGTCTACCGCGATGTCGCCCATGCCCCCGAACTGGCTGCGGCACAGGGCGTTCGGTCGGCGGACCTGCTGGCACACGGCATCGTCGACGTCGTGGTGCCCGAGCATCCGGACGCGGCCGACGAGCCCCGGGCCTTCATCGAGCGGCTGTCGGCCACCATCGCCGCGGAACTGCATGCGCTGAGGTCGGTGCCCGCCGAGCAGCGATTGACCGCCCGCTTCGAGCGCTACCGCCGCATCGGTTTGCCCTGACCCCCCTTCGTTGAGACTGCGCTGACGGCGGCGAAACGCCCCGAATCCACGCCGTCAGCGCAGTGTCAACGTGGCCAGTGACACGCCCAGCTGCAGCGCGCCGCCGCCGAGGGCGAACCAGGCGGCCGGACGCGTGCGGGCGACCCGCCACACGCATGCCGCGACGGTCAGCATCAGCAGCGCGAACCCGCCGTAGCGCAGCACCGGCCCGCCCCCGTGACCGAGGAACACGGCCGCCCGCCAGACCGCCGCCTGCAGCAGCAGGAGAACGACGGTGCCGGCGAAGTCCTTGAGCCGGCGATCCTCGGCGTGGGTCACCTCACACCTCGATCGGAGGGTGCAGCTGTTCCATCGTGTACTGCCGGTTGCGCCGCGCCGCCCACGAACTGGCCGCCAGTGAGGCCAGCAGCACCCCGGAGAGCACCGCGATGGCGGTCCACAGCCGTGCGTCCACCCCGCCCACCGTCAGCTGCCGCAATCCGTTGACGGCGTAGGTCATCGGATCGAACGGATGCAGGATCTGAAACGGTGTGGCAGTGGTCTCGACGGGATAGATGCCCCCGGCCGACACCAGTTGCAGCATCAGGAACGCCAAGGTCAGCACCCGGCCCACCGCGACACCGAACAGCGCGTTGAACGCCTGGATCAGAGCCAGGAAGGCGCCGGCCACGAGCACGAGGAACGCGACGGTGGCCACCGGGTACACGGCGTGCAGACCGACCCCGAAGTGGACGACGGCGTACATCACCACCACCTGACACACCACGATCAGCAGGCCGGGCCAGTAGGACGCGAGCACCACGCGCAGCGCTCCGAGCCCGTTGACGATCGGCCGGGACTGCAACGGCGTCAACAACATCCACACGATCAACGCCCCGATGAACAACGCCAGGGGCATGAAGAACGGTGCGAAGCCGGTGCCGAAGGTGGCGGCCGGATGGGTGTTGCGCAGATCGAGGCCCGTCGGCGCCGCCAGCGTGCGCGCCACCGCGGTGCGCTGCTGGGTGTTCCACGACGGGATCTGGGTCGCGCCGTCGCGGAGTTTGGTGGCCAGCTCCTGGCCGCCGGCGGCGAGCTTGCCGGTGCCGTCGGCCAGTTGGTGCGCCCCGGACGACAGCTGCTCCCCCCCGTCGGCGAGCTGTACCAGGCCGGCGTCGAGGCGGTGCGCCCCGGAATCCAGTTGGTCCACGCCGTCGCGCAGCGAGGCGACGTCGGCCCGCAGCCCACCGTTCAGCGATCGGGTCAGGAACGTGCGCAGCTTGCTGTTCGGGTCGCCGAGCTCGTTCTCCAGTCGGGAAGCGCTGTCGCGCAGACGAACCAGACCGTCGTCGGTGGCCGGATCGATGCCCTGGGCGCGCAGCAGGCGCTGCGCCCCGGCCAGGGCCTGCCCGGCGTCACGGACGGCCGGGTCGGGGTTGGACTGCAGGAACCCGACGGTCTGGTCGACGATCGCCGCCGCCTGGGCGCTGCTGACATTGAGGGCGGCGATCCGGTCGGTCGTCGACCGCACCGCGCCGGACAGGTGTTGCGCGGCGCCGGCGACCTCGTCCGGGTTCAGCCCCAGACCGCCGACCCGGTCCAGGAATTCGAGCAGCGGCCCGGTGGCGGTGTCGACGGCGCCGGCCAGCCGCCGTGTGCCCGCCGCCAGTTGCGCGGACCCGGCCTGCGCGCTGCGCAGCCCCGACTCCAGCGTGTCGGCGCCGCCGGCGAGGCTACGCGCGCCCTGGTCGGCGGTGGTGAGCCCGCCGGCGAGTTGCTGCGCGCCGTCGGCGGCCTGGTCGAGCCCGCGACCGGCGTCGGACAGCCCGTTGACGACGGTGCCGATCCCCCGTTCGGCGATGGTCGTGTTCACCTGGTTGAGGATCTCGCGGGACGCGTTCTGCCCGATGACGGTGCCCAGATAGTTGTTGGCATCGTTGAAGGTGAACCGGATCTGCGCCTGCTGCGGATCCGACCCCGCCGGGGAACTCACCCGCGCGGAGAAGTCCTCCGGCAGCGTGATCGAGAAGTAGTAGCGGCCCCCGGCCACCCCGTCGGCGGCCTCCGCGGCCGACACCTCGGTCAGGTCCAGCTGGCCGGAGTCGATCAGCGCCCGGGCCACCTCGTCGCCGGCGCGCACCGGCTGACCCTGCGCCTGCGCGCCGCGGTCCTCGTTGACCAGTGCCACCGGCACCTTGCTCACCTCGGCGAACGGATTCCAGAACGCCCACAGGTACATCGCGCCGTACAGCAGCGGCATCAGGATGATCGTGACGAGTGCGATGCGCGGCATCAGACCGCGGGAGTACCGCTTGAGGTCGGTGCCCAACGACATACCGGCAAGCACTAGGCACCGCCCTTCTGTTGCCCCGCGAGTTCGGCGCGGGAGACGTTGGCGACCGGAACCTGCCGCACCGGATGACCGGTGACCCCGTTGACGCTGGCGGTGAGCACCGTCTGCGTGTGGCCGAGGTCGACGAGACGGCCGATGAGCAGATCCCGGTTGCGGTCGCTGGTCACCTGCTCGAGGTTGCCGACCACCAGCAGCGGCGGCCTGCCCGTGTTGGCCAGCGCGATGCGCAGCAGCAGGCCGTCGAGTTCGGTCAGCTCCTCGACGTACTCCGAGAGCGGCGGCAGCGGCAGCTCACCGAACACCGGCCCGCACACCCGCACCAGGTCGGCTTCGTCGGCCCGTCGGATCAGCTTGTACCACTCGGCATCCCAGCGCAGCTGCTCGGTGATCAGGTCGCGCACGGTGACGGATTCGGCGACGGTGTCGAGTTCGTCGATCCCGGCCAGCGCCGCCGCGGCGAAGATGTCCTGCACCCGGGTGAGGCCGAACACCGACAGCGTCCCGGACTTCGGGCGCATCCGGCCCGCCAGCGTCATCGTCAGCGCGGTGCGGCCCGACCCGGCGGGGCAGACCAGCACGGTCACCCCGCCCGCCGCGACCTCCAGGTCGACGGGCCCGTACACCGGTCCCCACGGGCCGCGCATGGTCAGTCCGCGGGCGATGATCGCGGGCTCTGGAGCTGGAGCGTCCGACACTCGGCAATCCCACCACACCCGGCGGTGGCATTCTGGGCATGTGGAGTCGCTCCTGCATTTCGCCGGGAACTTCTGGTGGCTGATCTTTCCGCTCAGCGGGGTGATCGGCGGCGCGGTGCGGGGAGTGTCGGCGGCCAACGAGCGCCGCGCACAGCGGCGGCTGGAGCGCTACCGGATCAAGCAGGAGACCAAGGTGGCGCTCGCGCGGGAGAAGGCATCGGGGCAGCTCCGCGGTGAGGGCCAAGGTGGTGGCCACCCATGACGCCACCGACCAGCGCTGGCTGTCCTACGAGATCGACGTCGCCAAGCTGCTCGACTTCCCGGTGATGACCGACATGCGGGAGCCGCTCACGCTGGCGTTCCACCGCGCCAAGAGCCGCGCCGACCTGCTGCGGCCCGCGCACGTCGACGACATCGGCGACGACCGCGCCGCCCAGCTGCAGTACCGCGACGCGGTCGGCGAGTACGTCGCCGCGTTCGACGCTGCCGAGACCGAGGCGATCCGGCGGCGGCGCAGCGACTTCTCCGCCGACGATCAGGACCGGCTGGCCCGCGCCCAGCACCTGCTGCGGCTGGCCGGCGACGAGGGCGCCACCCCGCAGGAACGCCAGAACGCCTACGGCCGCGCGCAGAAGGAACTCGCCGGGTTGGTCGTGCTGCCGCCCGCTGCCCGCGCGGCGATCGAGAGCAGGGTGCTCGGCGAGTTGGAGGCGTGACCGGTCAGGCCAGAGCCAGCGCGGCGAGCATCGCGCCCGAGGTGATCAGCAGCAGCGGTACCCGCAGCAGGTTGCGCCGCGTCCACCGCACGGCCGCCGCCTCGTCGACGTCGGCCGGGTCCTTCCGCTCGAACTCGGCCGCCGCGGGGATCAGGTCGAACAGCGCCCACAGCCGCATCACGGCGTGGCTGACCAGCGCCACCAGTAGCGCCGGCCCGATCCGGGCGTCGCCCCACGTGACGATCAGCGTGACGACGAGCAGGACCTCGAAGATCACCGGGGCGGGCAGCCAGAACCGCACCCGGGCGATGCCGCCGTTGCGGGACTGGATGATGCCCGGCCGGCGGGGCCAGTACGGGTCGACGACGAGCGCCTCGTAGAGGGCGCCGCCGAGCGCGATGCAGGCCGCCAGCGTGGTGGCGGCGAGGAGGACGAGCGTCGGGGTGGACACAGGTCGGAGAGTATCCAAGTGCCAGGATGGGCCATGGCCGAGATCACGCCCTTCCGCATCGCCGTCCCCGACACCGACCTGGCCGATCTCGCCGATCGACTGCGCCGCACCCGGTGGCCGGAGCCCGAATGCGTCGACGACTGGAGCCAAGGCATCCCGCTGGCCTACACGCGCGAGCTGGCCGACTACTGGCTTGACGAATACGACTGGCGCACAACCGAAACTGAGCTCAATGGGTTCGACCAGTTCGTCACCGAGCTCGACGGGCTGCCCATCCACTTCCTGCATGTCCGCAGCGGCCGTGCCGATGCGTTCCCGCTGCTGATCACCCACGGCTGGCCCGGCTCGGTGCTCGAGTTCCACAAGGTGATCGGTCCGCTCACCGACGCCGGATACGACGTCGTATGCCCGTCGCTGCCCGGGTACGGGTTCTCGGGTAAGCCCGCGCGGACCGGATGGAACATCGAGCGCATCGCCGTGGCGTGGAACGAGCTGATGTCCCGCCTGGGGTACGAGCGCTACGGCGCGCAGGGCGGCGACTGGGGTGGGGCGGTGACGACGCAGATCGGCCGCAATCGCGGCGGTTGCGTGGCCATCCATCTGAACATGCCGACGGCGGGTCCGCCCCGGGGCCTGTCCGACCCGACACCCGATGAGGCGATCGCCCTGCAGCGCCGCGACGAGCATCGCCGCTGGGGTACCGGCTATTCCGGTCAGCAAGCCACGCGACCGCAGACCCTCGGCTACGGGCTGGCAGACTCCCCCGTCGGTCAGCTGGCGTGGATCGTCGAGAAGTTCTGGGCGTGGACAGACAGCGACGGGCACCCGGAGAACGTCCTCACCCGCGACGAGATGCTCGGCAACGTGATGCTCTACTGGCTGACGAACTCGGCGGCCTCCTCGGCACGGTTGTACTGGGAGAGCTTCGGCAGCTTCCGCGGCGGCGCGCCGGTGACGCTGCCCACGGGCATCGCGGCGTTCCCCAAAGAGATCGTGCCGCCCCGGCGCGCCTGGTGCGAACCGCACTACAACATCACGCGGTGGACGGACATGCCGCGCGGCGGCCACTTCGCCGCCTTCGAGCAACCTGACCTCTACGTCGACGACGTCAGCGCCTTCTTCGCCGAGTTCCGCTAAGCCGGGCCCAGACCGAGCAGGTCGATGCTGTCCTTGCGCATGTCGACCTTGCGGACCTTGCCCGTCACCGTCATCGGGAACTCGTCGACGACGTGGACGTACCGCGGGATCTTGTAGTGCGCCAGCTTGTCTGACGCGAAATCGCGCAGCGCAGCGGCGTCGAGTGCGGGGCGGCCCGGCTTCATCCGGATCCACGCGCAGATCTCCTCGCCGTACGTCGCGTCCGGTACCCCGACGACCTGGGCGTCCTCCACGTCGGGATGGGTGTGCAGAAACTCTTCGATCTCCCGCGGATAGATGTTCTCCCCGCCGCGGATCACCATGTCCTTGATGCGCCCGACGACGTTGCAGTACCCGTCTTCCCGCATCACCGCCAGGTCGCCGGTGTGCATCCAGCCGTCGGGATCGATGGCCTCCCTGGTCTTCTCGTCGTCGCGCCAGTAGCCCAGCATCAGTGAGTAACCGCGCGTGCAGAATTCGCCCGGTTCCCCGCGGGGCACCGTCTCGCCGGTGTCGGGGTCGACGATCTTGATCTCGACGTGCGGGTGGGCCCGCCCGATGGACGACGTGCGCCGGTCGAGATCGTCGTCGATGAGGGTCTGACACGACACCGGCGACGTCTCGGTCATGCCGTAGGCGATGGCGACCTCGCTCATGTTCATCTCCTCGACGCAGCGTTTCATCACCTCGACCGGACACACGGCGCCGGCCATGATGCCGGTGCGCAGTGACGTCAGATCCGTTGCCGCGAAGTCGGCGTGGTGCTGCATCGCGATGAACATGGTCGGCACCCCGTACACGCCGGCGCACCGCTCGGCGGCGATGGCGCGCAGGGTGGCCGCCGGATCGAATCCGGCGGCCGGGATGACGATGGTCGCGCCGTGCGTCGTGCAGCCCAGGTTTCCCATCACCATGCCGAAGCAGTGGTAGAAGGGCACCGGGATGCACAACCGGTCGCCCGGCCCGAGCCGGATCAGCTCGGTGACGAAGTAGCCGTTGTTGAGGATGTTGCGGTGCGACAACGTCGCCCCCTTCGGGAAACCCGTTGTCCCCGAGGTGTACTGGATATTGATCGGATCGTTGTTCGACAGACCGGCCAGCCTCTCGGCCAGGTCGGAGGCATCGATCGCATCGGCGTCGCCGCACAGGCGGGCCCAGTCGTCGGTGCCGAGGAAGATCACGTCCTCGACGGTCGGCACCTGGGGGCGCACCTCGGTGACCATCGCGACGTAGTCCGAGGACCGGAAGGACGTCGCGGCGAACAGGGTGCGCAGCCCCGACTGCTCGAGCACATAGGCCAGCTCGTGGGTGCGATAGGCCGGGTTGACGTTGACCAGGATGGCGCCGATCTTGGCAGTGGCGTACTGCACGATCACCCATTCGGCGCTGTTGGGAGCCCAGATCCCCACCCGGTCCCCCGGGACGATGCCACGTGCCATCAAACCCCGTGCCACCACGTTGATCTCGGTGTCCAGCTCGGCGTAGGTCCAGCGGCGGCCGGTGGGAATGTCGACCAGGGCGTCGGTGCCGGGGAAGGTGGCGGCGGTGCGTTCGAAGTTCGCGCCGATGGTCTCCTCCAGGATCGGCGCGTCGGTGGGCCCGGCGTCGTAGGACAGCACGGCCGTCACCCCACCAGATCTTCGTAGCGGAACTCGGTGTCGATCGGCGTGCCGGCGCTGTGGGCGTCCTGCTCCCTGCGGCGCAGATCGACCCGGCGGATCTTTCCCGAGATGGTCTTGGGCAGTTCCGCGAACTCGACGCGACGCACCTTCAAGTACGGCGCCAGGTGGTCGCGGCTGTATTGCAGGATCTGCCGGGCGGTTTCGGCGTCGGCGGTCCAGCCGTCGGCCAGGGCGATGTAGGCCTTGGGGACGGCCAGCCGGGTGTCGTCGGGGGCCGGTACCACTGCGGCCTCGACGACGGCCGGGTGCTCGATGAGCACGCTCTCGAGTTCGAACGGCGACACCTTGTAGTCGGAGGACTTGAACACATCGTCGGTGCGTCCGACGTAGGTGATGTAGCCGTCGTCGTCGCGGGTGGCGACGTCACCGGTGTGGTACAGCCCGTCCCGCATGACCAGGGCGTTGCGCTTCTCGTCGTCGAGGTAGCCGCTCATCAGGTTCAGCGGCGTCGCGTTCAGGTCCAGACAGATCTCCCCCTCCTCAGCACGCTCGCCGGTGAGCGGGTCGACGAGCACGACCGGGACGCCGGGCATCGGCCGGCCCATCGAGCCGGCCCTGACGGGCTGGCCAGGGGTGTTGCCGACGGCCAGCGTGGTCTCGGTCTGCCCGAAGCCGTCGCGGATGGTGAGCCCCCAGGCCCGTTCCACCTGCGCGATGACGTCGGGGTTCAACGGTTCCCCGGCCCCGAGTATCTCGCGCAAATGGGGCGGGCGCTCACCGAGATCGGCCTGGATCAGCATGCGCCACACGGTCGGTGGAGCGCAGAACGTGTTGACCGCGCCGCGGTGCAACTGCTCGAGCAGGGCGGCCGCGTCGAACCGGGCGTAGTTGTAGACGAAGATCGTCGCCTCGGCGATCCATGGTGCGAAGAAGCAACTCCACGCGTGTTTGGCCCAGCCCGGCGAGCTGATCGCCAGGTGCACATCGCCGGGGCGCACCCCCAGCCACGCCATCGTCGACAGATGACCGACCGGATAGCTGATCTGGGAGTGCTCCACGAGCTTGGGCTTGCTCGTGGTTCCGGAGGTGAAGTAGATGAGCAGCGGATCCGTCGGGGTGGTTCCGGGGTCGAACGGACCGGCCGACGTGACGTCGGTGGCGTCGGCGTAGTTGTGCCAACCCGTCGCCTCGCCGCCCACGGCGATCCCGGTGAACGGCACGTCGACGCCGGTGAACTTGGCGGCGTCCGAGGCGTTCGCGACGACGAATCCGGCTCGCCCGCGGCGCAACCGGTCGGCGATGTCGTCGTGTCCCAGCGCCGCGGTGGTCGGCATGATCACCGCACCGAGCTTGGCCACCGCGAGCATCGACTCCCACAGCTCGACCTGGTTGCCGAGCATCAGGATGACCCGGTCGCCCTTCCCGACGCCGAGGCCCCGCAGCCATGTCGCGACCTGATCGGACCGCGCGGCCATCTGCCCGAAGGTGGCCTTCACCTCGCGACCATCCTGCTCGACGATCCACAGCGCGACGTCATCGGGCCGGGTGCCGGCGACGACGTCGAACCAGTCGGTCGCCCAATTGAACCGCCCGGTCATCCGGGGCCACTCGAACGTCTCGACGGCCTTGTCGTAATCGCCGATGACCTCGACCAGGTGGTCGCGGGCCGCGCGGTACAGATCGGTGTTGGTCGCCATGGGGTCGATACTGCCCCGAAAGCCGCCGAGACTGCGCACAGATCGCGATCCGCGCACAATATGCGATCTGTGTGCAGTCTCGACGCGAGAGATGCGTCAGGCCAGCGACTGCACCCACGACCGGTGCAGCGCCGCGTAGTGGCCGTCGGCGCGCGCCGTCAGCTCCTCCGGCGAGCCGTCCTCGACGATGCGGCCGTGCTCGAGCACCAGCACCCGGTCGGCGATCTGCACGGTCGAGAGCCGGTGGGCGATCACGATCGCGGTCCGCTCGGCCAGCACCGTCTCCAACGCCCGCTGCACCATCCGCTCGCTCGGGATGTCGAGCGAGGAGGTGGCCTCGTCGAGGATCAGCACCGCGGGGTCGGCCAGGAACGCCCGGGCGAACGCGACCAGCTGTCGCTGCCCCGCCGACAGCCGGTCGCCGCGCTTGGCGACATCGGTGTCATAGCCCTCCGGCAGCGCGTCGATGAACCCGTCCGCGCCGACGGCCCGGGCGGCCGCCCGTACCTCCTCGTCGGTGGCGCCGGGCCGCCCGAAGCGGATGTTGTCGGCGACCGTGCCGCCGAACATGAAGTTCTCCTGGGTGACCATCACGACGTGCCGGCGCAGATCGGTCTGCCGCAGATCGCGCAGGTCCACCCCGTCGAGGGAGACGCTGCCCGCCACCGGGTCGTAGAACCGGGTGACCAGTTTGGCGATCGTGGTCTTGCCCGCACCCGTCGTGCCCACCAGTGCGACGGTCTGGCCCGCAGGCACCACCAGATCGAGATCCGGCAGCACCGGCCGATGGGGGACGTATTCGAAGCGGACGTCGCGCAAGGCGATCTCCCCACGCACCGAGTCGAGTTCGACCGGCTCGGCCGGATCGGCGATCCCCGGCTTCTCGGCGAGCACCCCGGCCAGCTTCTCCAGCGCCGACGATGCCGACTGGAAGGTGTTGAAGAACTGCGAGATCTCCTGCATCGGTTCGAAGAACATCCGCAGGTACAACAGGAACGCAGCGAGCGTGCCGATGGTCATCTGCCCGTGCAGCACCCGGTATCCGCCGTAGAGCAGCACGACGCCGGTGGTGATGTTGCCGACGAACTTCACCCCCGGCATGAAGATCGCCAGAAGTTTGAAGGTCTTCTCGTTGATCACCCGGTAGCGGTCGGCGATGTCTTCGAAGATCTGCTGGTTGCGCGGCTCGCGGCGGTAGGCCTGCACCGCCTTGATGCCCGTCATGGTCTCGACGAACTGGACGATCACCAGCGCGGAGATCTCGCGCACCTCGCGGTAGATCCGTGACGACTCCCGGTGGAACCACGCCACCAGCGCCACCAGGACGGGGAAAGCCGCCAGACACATCAACCCCAGCTTGGCGTCGAGCGTGATCAGCAGCACCGAGGTGCCGAACAGCGTCAGCACCGCGGTGATCAGAGAGTCGAAACCCGTCTCCAGCATGTCCTGGATCGCTTCGACGTCGTTGGTGGACCGGCTCACCACGCGGCCCGAGGTGTAGCGGTCGTGGAACGCGATGTCGAGCCGGCCGAAATGCCGGAACACGCGCCTGCGCAGTTCGCGCAGCACCCGCTGGCCGATCCGGCCCGACCGGCGCAGGAAGAACATCCGGGCGCTGGCCTGCACGAGCACCACGCCGCACAGGACGCCGACGATCACCATCAGCGTGCGCGCCGAACCGCCGTCGAGCAACGGGGGGATCCCGTTGTCGATGCCCTTCTGCACCAACAGCGGAACGGACAGCCGCGCAACGTTTTCCACCACCACGACGATCGCCAGCGCCAGCACCGTCCAGCGGTACGGGCGCAGCAGTGAGCCGAGCAGCGCCCGCGCCTCGCGGCGGCGCGGCACCGACTCGTCGATGGGCAGGTCGTCGTGTTCGTCGAACCGGCCGCGCCAGTCCGGTGCCACGCTCACGGCCGTCGCTCCAGGATCTCGCGCTCCAGCGTCGGGCGGCGATCCTCGTCGTCGGGCAGCGGCAAGGACTCACCCGCCCAGTCGGTCTCGCGTTCGCAGCCGTCGTCGAGTTCGTCGTCAGCGGCCAGCAGATAGCGGTACTCGGGCACCCCGGCCAGCAGTTCGGCGTGGGTGCCGACGTGGGTGATGGTGCCGTGCTGCAGCAGCGCGACTCGGTCGGCGAGCAGCACGGTCGACGCGCGGTGGGCCACCACCACGCCGGTGACCGCGTGCAGGACGCGGCGCAGCGCTTCCTCGACGACGGCCTCGGTGTGGACGTCGAGCGCCGACAGGGTGTCGTCGAGAACCAGGATGCGGGGCCCGGCCAGGATCGCCCGGGCCAGCGAAAGGCGTTGCCGCTGACCGCCGGACAGGCTCATGCCCTGCTCGCCGATGCGGGTGTCCAGGCCGTAGGGCAGGTCGTAGACGAACTGCGCGGCGGCCACCTCGACGGCCTGGCGCAGCTCCTCCTCAGACGCGTCCGGTTTGCCGAGGCGCAGATTCTCCGCCACCGACATCGAAAACAACGTGGGGTCTTCGAAGGCCGTGGCCACCGCCTGGCGCAGCGCGTCGAGGCTCAACTCCCGAATGTCCTGCGCGTCGATGCGGATCTCGCCCTCGGTCACGTCGTACAACCGTGACAGCAGGCCCACCAGCACCGACTTGCCCGATCCGGTCGCGCCGACCAGCGCCAGGGTCTCCCCCGGCTCGACGGTCACGCTGACATGACGCAGTGCCCACTCGTCGGAGTCCGGGAACCGGAAGCCGACGTCGACGAGTTCGAGGCGGCCACCGCGCGGACTCTGCTCGCGCGGACCGTCGGTGATGTCGCGTGGCGCGTCGAAGATCTCGGCGATGCGGTTGGCGGCGGTGAACGACTCCTGGGTCATCGAGAGCAGGAAGCCCAGCGACGCGATCGGCCAGACCAGCGACAGCATCATCGTGATGAACGCGACCAGCGTCCCCATCGTCACGTACCCGTGCCCGGCGGCGTAGGCGCCGAAGCCGAGCACCAGGATCAGCGTCAGGTTCGGGATGATCTCCAGTAGGGTCCAGAACTTGGCCGACACCGTGACCCTGTTCACCTGGGTCTCGTAGAGGTCGGTGAGTTGTTCGTCGAAGCGGTCGTAGACGTAGTCCTCGCGACCGAACGACTTCACCACGCGCAGCCCGAGCGCGGCCTCCTCGACGTGGGTCGCGACGTGGCCGGCCTGGTCCTGCGCCTGCCGCGACAGCCGGGTGTACTCCTGCTGGAAGTGCAGCACGGTGAGCGTGATCGGAATGATCGACACGAGCACCACCACACCCAGCGGCCAGTACATCGCCAGCAGGATCGCGGTGACGACGGTGATCTGCAGGACGTTGAGGATCAGGAATGTCAGGCCGAAAGACATGAAGCGTCGAATGGTGCTGAGGTCGTTCATGATTCGCGACAACAGCTGGCCCGACTGCCAGCGGCCGTGAAACGACATCGGCAGGATCTGCAGCCGCGCATAGAGGTCCTTGCGGATGTCGGCCTCGACACCCATCGTCGCGCGGGCGACCAGCCAGCGTCGGATGAACCACAGCACCGCCTCGGCGATACCGACGCCCATCGCTGCGGCGCCGAGCGTCCACAGCCCCTGCTGGTCCTGGTGGCGCACCGGCCCGTCGATGACAGCCTTGGTCATCAGCGGGATCGCCACAGTCGCGGCGAGGCTGGCGAAGGCGACGGTGAACATCAGGATCCACCTGCCGCGGTACGGCAGCAGGTAGGGCAGCATCCGCCACAGGTCCGAGCTCGGCCTCACCCGTCGGGGCGGCGGCGCGATCGCGGGCGCTGCGCGCAACGCGTTGTCTCCGAAGTCAGCCACTCAGGACATCTTCCCACTGCGGGCAAGTGGTTAACCCGTCTACCGAATGAGCGGTGCAGGGCAGATGGGCGTGCGCACCGGCCGTGCCGCAGGTGCGCCGCTGGGTTCCGAACTGGGTGCGGTACAGCTCCGCGTAGCGGCCGCCGCGGGCCAGCAGTTCGGCGTGCGTCCCGCGCTCCACGATGCGGCCGTCCTCGACGACGAGGATGAGATCGGCGGCCCGGATGGTCGAAAGACGGTGGGCGATGACCAACGAGGTGCGGCCGGCCAGCGCCTCGGCCAGCGCCTGCTGCACCTTGGCCTCCGATTCGGAATCCAGTGACGCCGTCGCCTCGTCGAGCACGACAACGCGCGGCTCGGCCAGCAGCAGACGCGCGATCGTGAGCCGCTGACGCTGCCCGCCCGAGAGCCGGTATCCGCGTTCGCCGACGACGGTGTCGAGCCCGTCAGGCATGGCGGCGACGACGTCGTCGAGCCGGGCGCGCCGCAGCGCCTCCCAGATCTCGGCGTCCGTCGCCTCCGGCGCGGCGAGCGCCAGGTTCGCCCGGATGGATTCGTGGAACAGGTGCCCGTCCTGGGTCACCATCCCGACGGTGTCCTTCAGCGACGCGAACGTCGCGTCGCGCACGTCGACGCCGCCGAGCCGGACCGCCCCGGAGTCGACATCGTAGAGGCGCGCCAGCAGCGACGCCGTCGTCGACTTCCCGGCGCCGGAGGACCCCACCAGTGCGACCATCTGACCCGGGTGCGCGGTGAACGAGATACCGTGCAGCACTTCGTCTCCGCCGCGGTCGTCCAACTCGACGACCTCCTCCAGCGACGCCAGCGACACCTTGTCGGCGGCCGGGTAGGAGAAGTGGACGTCGTCGAACTCGACAGTGACGGGACCGTCGGGGATCGCGACGGCGCCGCGGCGTTCGCGGATCAGCGGCACCAGGTCGAGCACCTCGAAGACACGCTCGAAACTGACCAGCGCGGTGGCGATCTCGACGCGGGCGTTGGCCAGCGCGGTCAGCGGCGCGTACAGCCGGGTCAGCAGCAGCGCCAGCGACACGATCGCGCCGGCCTGCATCTGGCCGCCCAGCGCCAGTGCCCCGCCCAGCCCGTACACCAGAGCCAGCGCCAGCGCGGACATCAGAGTCAACGAGTTCATGAACGTCGCCTGCAGCATCGCGGTGCGCACCCCGATGTCGCGGACCCTGCCGGCCCGGACCGCGAACTCGCGAGATTCGACGTCGGCGTCCCCGAACAGCTTGATCAGCGTGGCGCCCGGCGCGGAGAACCGCTCGGTCATCTGGGTGTTCATGGTGGCGTTGTGGGCGGCGGCCTCGCGGGACAGCCGGGCCATCGCCGTGCCGATCCGCCGGGCCGGCAGCAGGAACAACGGCATCAGCGCCAACGACACCAGCGTCACCTGCCAGGAGATGCTGATCATCACCGCGAGCGTGAGCGTCAGCGTCACGACGTTGGACACCACTCCGGACAAGGTGTCGGAGAACGCCCGCTGGGCGCCCATCACGTCATTGCCGAGCCGGCTCACCAACGCGCCCGTGCGGGTCCTGGTGAAGAACGCCACCGGCATCCGCTGCACGTGGTCGAACACCGCGGTGCGCAGATCCAGGATCAGACCCTCACCGATCCGTGACGACAGCCACCGCGTCAGCAATGACATCGCCGCCTCGGCGAGCGCGACCGCGGCGATCACTGCCGCCAGCAGGACGACCACCGTGACCGTGCCGCCCCCGGTGATCTCATCCACCACGCGTCCCGCGAGCAGCGGCGTCGCCACCGTCAGCAGCGCACTGAAGACGCTGACCAGGAGGAACACCCACAGCATGCGGTGGTGCCGGCCGGCGAACCGCCAGATCCGCGCCATCAACCGACGGTCCGCCAGCGAACGCAGATCACCGCCCCGCGCGTGCGTCTGCCGGTACAGCGACTGCCGGGCAACCGTTTCCAAGCTCATCTCATCACCGTAGAACCTCAACAATAGGTAAGGTCAAAGCCTTCCCAGGTGGCCGGGATAGGGTGCGGACCCGTGCCCGATGTGACCGTGATGACCACTCCGATTCCCCCGGTGGTGGAGACGAAACTGCAGGCCTGGGAGCGGCGCACCGAGTGGCCGCTGGCGCTGGCGGCCCTGATGTTCCTGGCCGCCTACAGCGTCGAGGTGCTCGCCGCGCCCGCCGGAGCGGCCGCCGTCGCGGTCCGGATCGTCAGCATCGCGTCATGGTTGATGTTCGTCGTCGACTACGCCGTTCGCCTCGGTCTGGCCGAGCACCGGTGGCGCTGGTTGTCCCGGCACCTGTTCGACCTGGCGATCGTGGTCCTGCCCGTGCTGCGGCATCTGCGCCTGTTGCGCCTGATCACGCTCATCACGGTGCTCAACCGCGCCGTCGGCCACGCCATCCGGGGCCGGGTGGTGATGTACACGGTCGGCGGCGCGGTGCTGCTGGTCTACGTGGCCTCGTTGGCCGTACTGCAGAACGAACGCGACTACCCCGGGGCGCAGATCACGCACTTCGGGCAAGCCGTGTGGTGGGCGATGACGACGATCACCACGGTCGGCTACGGCGATCTGACGCCGGTGAGCCCGACCGGACGGGTGATCGCGGTGCTGTTGATGATCGGCGGCATCAGCCTGCTGGGGTCGATCACCGCGACGCTCGCCTCGTGGATCGTGCAGCGGGTGGCCGACGAGGACACCGCGGCGCGGGTCGTCACCACCGAGCACATCGACGCGTTGGTGAGCGAGATCCAGGAGCTGCGGGCCGAGGTGCGCCGCCTCGGCGGCGGCTCGGCGCACCGCGACGAGCCGGACCGGTAACAGGCCAGCTTCCCGCAGCTTGCAGCTCGCATCAGGCAAGATTGCGGGCATGGACAGTGCAGTGGGCTCGCCCCGGGTGCTCGTGGTCGACGACGATCCCGACGTGCTCGCCTCCCTCGAGCGCGGGCTGCGGCTGTCCGGTTTCGACGTGTTCACCGCTGTCGACGGCGCCGAGGCGCTGCGCAGCGCCACCGAGACGCGTCCCGACGCGATCGTGCTCGACATCAACATGCCGGTGCTCGACGGCGTGTCCGTGGTGACCGCGCTGCGCGCGATGGACAACGACGTACCGGTGTGCGTGCTCTCGGCCCGGTCGTCGGTCGACGACCGCGTCGCGGGCCTGGAGGCCGGCGCCGACGACTACCTGGTCAAGCCGTTCGTGCTAGCCGAGCTGGTGGCCCGGGTGAAGGCCCTGCTGCGTCGGCGTGGATCCACGGCCACGTTCTCGTCGGAGACCATCGCGGTCGGCCCGCTCGAGGTCGACATCCCGGGCCGGCGCGCCCGCGTCGACGGGGTGGACGTCGACCTGACCAAACGCGAATTCGATCTGCTGGCCGTGCTGGCCGAACACAAGACCGCGGTGCTCTCCCGCGCACAACTCCTCGAGCTCGTGTGGGGTTACGACTTCGCCGCCGACACCAATGTCGTCGACGTCTTCATCGGTTATCTGCGCCGCAAGCTGGAAGCCAACGGCGCTCCGCGCCTGCTGCACACGGTCCGCGGCGTCGGATTCGTCCTGCGGCAGCAGTGATGAGCGCTTGCGCGAAGAACCGAGCACAGTGATGAGCGCTTGCGCGAAGAACCGAGCACACTGATGAGCGCTTGCGCGAAGAACCGGCAGCGGTAGACGGACGTGATCGTCCTGTCCCGCATCTTCCGGCGCACACCCTCGCTGCGCACGCGGGTCGCGTTCGCCACCGCGATCGCCGCGGCGATCGTCGTCGGCATCGTCGGGACCGTGGTGTGGGTCGGCATCACCCAGGACCGCAAGGAGCGGCTCGACCGTCGTCTCGACGAGGCGGCGGGGTTTGCGATCCCGTTCCTGCCGCGCGGTCTCGATGAGATCCCGCCGTCGCCGAACGACCAGGACGCCGTCATCACGGTGCGACGCGGCGACGGGCAGGTGACGTCGAACAGCAAGGTCGTGCTGCCCGAGCTCGAGCCCGGTTACGCCGACACCTCCGTCGACGGGGTGCGCTACCGGGTGCGTACGGTGCAGCTGTCGACCCCTGAGCCGATGTCCGTCGCCGTGGGCGCCACCTACGACGCGACGATCACCGACACCAACAACCTGCACCGGCGGGTGCTGATCATCTGCACGCTGGCCGTCGGCGCGGCCACGTTCGGCGGCTGGTTGCTCGCGGCGTTCGCGGTGCGCCCGTTCAAGAGGCTGGCCCAGCAGACCCGTCAGATCGACGCCGGCGACGAGGCGCCTGACATCGACATCCGCGGCGCGACCGAGGCCGTCGAGATCGCCGACGCCATCAAGGGGCTCGTCGGGAGGGTGTGGGAGGAACAGGGTCGCACCAAGGCGGCGCTGGCCTCGGCCCGCGACTTCGCGTCGGTGTCGGCGCACGAACTGCGCACGCCGCTGACCGCGATGCGCACCAACCTCGAGGTCCTGGCGACGCTCGATCTGGGCGAGGAGCAGCGCAAGGAGGTCGTCGGGGACGTCATCCGCACCCAGACGCGCATCGAGGCGACGCTCGGAGCGCTGGAGCGGCTCGCCCAGGGCGAACTGTCCACCGAGGACGACCACGTGCCCGTCGACATCACCGAACTGCTCGACCGGGCCGCTCACGACGCGATGCGCGTCTACCCGGATCTGGAGGTGTCGCTGGTGCCGGCGCCGACGGTGATCATCGTCGGACTGCCCGCGGGCCTGCGGCTGGCGGTGGACAACGCGATCGCCAACGCGGTCAAGCACGGCGGCGCCACCCGCGTGCAGCTCTCGGCGGTCAGTTCGCGCGCCGGGGTGGAGATCGCGATCGACGACGACGGCGTCGGGGTGCCCGAGGAGGAGCGTCGGGTCGTGTTCGAGCGCTTCTCCCGCGGTTCCACGGCGTCGCACTCCGGCTCGGGACTGGGGCTGGCCCTGGTGGCGCAACAGGCCGATCTGCACGGCGGCACCGCCTCGTTGGAGGCCAGTCCGCTCGGCGGGGCGCGGCTGCTGCTGCGCCTGCCCGGGCCGCGCTAGCGGGTGCCGAGAAGGTCGATGACGAAAATCACGTCATCGGGTAGCCAGAAGGTCGATGACGAAGATCAACGTCTTGCCCGACAGCCGGTGCCCGCCACCGGCGGGACCGTAGGCCTGCTCCGGCGGGATGGTCAGCTTGCGGCGGCCGCCGACCTTCATGCCGGGAATGCCGTCCTGCCACCCCTGGATCAGGCCGCGCAGCGGGAACTCGATGGACTCACCGCGGTTCCAGGAGCTGTCGAACTCCTCGCCGGTGTCGAACTCGACGCCGAGGTAGTGCACCTCCACATTGGCACCGGGCACCGCCTCCGGACCGTCGCCGACGACGAGGTCTTCGATCACCAGCTCGGTGGGCGGCGGGCCTTCGGGGAAGTCGATCTCGGGTTTGGAAGCCATGCCGCTCACCCTAGACCGCTGACTTGCCGTCGCGTTTGGCTTGTCGGCGCGCACCCGCGGCCCGTGATCCCGCTTCGCGCTTCTTGCGTGCCGGCGACTTCCGGGCCGCCTCGACGCGGCGACCGCTGCGCGGCGCGGCGGCGGTCGTGCGCGGTGCAGTGGTCGCCGGGGCGGTCTCCCCGCTCGCGCGCGCCAGACGCTCGGCCTTGAGCTCGGTCGCGCTGCGGCGTGCGACGACGGCGAGCTGCCTGCTCACCCGGCTCAAGGCGTCCTCGAAGATCTCGGCCCGTTCGGCGTTGCGCTCGTTGGCATTTCGCGCGGCCGCCCGCGAACCCTTGACCCCGACCTTGCCGGCCCCGGCACGTCGATAATTGGTGACGTGCTTGTTTCGGGCGCGCCGCACGCGCGCGTGCAGCTCGAGCAACTCGTCTTCGTCGAGACCAGACATCTGCTTCGGCTCGGTCGCCCGTACGACCTGAAAGTCCGCCTCGCTCAGAGATTGGAGCAGCTTCTGCATCATGTGTCCGATCGCCGGTGACAGAAAAGGGAGCCTACGCGAAAGGGCCCCGCTGATGGAGCGGATCCGGACGCGGCGACGCGAGCTCAGCAGCCTCTGCCTACCGTGCGATCACACCTGGAGGGCACACTGTAGGGCGTGGCCACAGACGAAGACATCCTCGCCCAGGTGAACCAGCTCGTCGCAGAGGAGAAGGAACTCCGCGACAAGCTGCAGCACCACGAGATCGACGAGTCCGAAGAACACCAGCGGCTGCGCGCCGTCGAGGTCCAGCTCGACCAGTGCTGGGATCTGCTGCGCCAGCGCCGCGCGCTGCGGGAGACCGGCGGCGACCCCGGCGCCGCCCAGGTGCGTCCCGCTGATGAGGTCGAGGGCTACCTGAACTGAGCGGCAGCACCGACACCCGCGCCGACGTCGTCATCGTCGGCGGTGGACACAACGGTCTGGTGGCCGCGGGCTATCTGGCCCGGGCGGGCCGTCGCGTGCGGGTACTCGAGCGCCTCGACCATGTCGGCGGCGCCGCCGTGTCGGCTCACGCCTTCGACGGAGTCGACGCCCGGCTGTCGCGGTACTCCTATCTGGTGAGCCTGCTGCCGCAGCGCATCGTCGACGACCTCGGTGCGCGGATTCGGCTGGTGCGCCGGCGGTACTCGTCCTACACACCGGATCCGACCACCAGCGGCCGGACCGGCCTGCTGGTGGGGCCGGAGTCGACGTTCGGCGCGGTCGGCGCCGCGGCCGACGAGGCGGCGTTCCACGCGTTCTACCGACGCTGCCGCACGGTCACCGAGCAGGTCTGGCCGACCTTGATCGAGCCGCTGCGCACCCGCTCCCAGATGCGTCGCGAAGTCCTCGCCGCCGGCGGCGAGGAGTCGGCGTGGCGGGCGCTCGTCGAGCGCCCGATCGGCGACGCGATCACCGAGGCGGTGGGCAGCGATCTCGTGCGCGGAGTGATGGCCACCGACGCTCTGATCGGCACGTTCGCCTCCCTCGACGACCCGTCGCTGCGTCAGAACGTGTGCTTTCTCTACCACCTGATCGGCGGCGGGACCGGCGACTGGGACGTGCCGATCGGCGGGATGGGTGCCGTCACCGGTGCCCTGGCCGCCGCCGCGGCCGGGTTCGGCGCCGACCTCGTCACCGGGGCCGAGGTGGACTCGATCAGCCCCGACGGCGAGGTGCGCTACCGCCGCGACGGCGTCGAGCACCGCGTGGTCGGCGAGCGGATCCTGGCCAACGTCACGCCGGCCGTGCTGGCCCGGCTGCTCGGCGAGACCGCCCCCGAGGTGGCGCCCGGGGCCCAGGTGAAGGTGAACCTGATGTTGCGCCGGCTACCGCGGCTGCGTGACGAGACCGTCGCCCCGGAGCAGGCGTTCGGCGGCACGTTCCACATCAACGAGAGCTACGCCCAGCTCGACGCCGCCTACCGGGCAGCCGCCGAAGGCTCTGTGCCCGAACCCCTTCCGTGTGAGATCTACTGCCACTCACTGGCCGATCCGACGATCCTGTCCGACGAACTGCGGGCGTCGGGCGCGCAGACGCTGACCGTGTTCGGACTGCATACCCCGCATCGGTTGATGGCGTCGGGTGTCCCCGACCGGATGCGCGACGCGCTCACCTCCGCGGCGCTGACCTCACTGAATTCGGTGCTGGCCGAACCCATTCAGGATGTCGTGATGCAAGACGCCGCCGGCCGGCTGTGCATCGAGACGAAGACGACCGCGGATCTCGAGGCTGCGCTGGGCATGACGAACGGCAACATCTTCCACGGGGCGTTGTCGTGGCCGTTCGCCGAGGACGACGAACCCCTCGCCACGTCCGCGCAGCGCTGGGGTGTCGCGACCGCCCACGAGCGAATCCTGCTGTGCGGATCCGGTTCTCGTCGCGGTGGCGCCGTCTCGGGGATCGGCGGGCACAACGCGGCGATGGCCGTGCTCGACGCTTAGCCGCCGGCCAGCTTGTCGAGCAGCGCGCGCAGCGCCATCAGATCCGTGGTGTCGAGCGCGGTGAGCACGTCAGGGGCCGGGTCGCGCACGGCGTCGATCCGGCGCACCACCTCGCGGCCGGCGTCGGTCAGCGACACCACCTTGCACCGCCGGTTCTGCGGGTTGACCTCCCGCACCACCAGCCCGCGCTCCTCCAGATCGTTGACCGCCACTGTCGCCGCCGGCGCATCGACGGTCGCCGCGGCCGCGATCTCCTTGACCGTCATCGGAGTGCGGCTGAGCCGCTTGAGAATTCGGATGCGACTGAACGGCAGACCGGACTGGTCCACGACGGCACGCTTCCAGCCGTCGCGGTGATCCATCACCAGCGCGGCCAGATCCCGCCACACCGCGTCGGCCAGGGCGTCACCGGACATGGGCGTCCACCCGGTTCGGCGCACCCGCGATCAGCGGCGCGAGCCGCTCGGCCGAGCGCATCGCCCGTCGCGACGTCGAGAACACCCCGAGCACGAGGATGACCACCCCGAGGGCGGCGCACACGAACCACAGCGGCCGCGCGGCCGCGGCGAAATCCGCGCCCGCCATCGTCATCGCCGATCCGGCGACCGAACCGCACAGCGCGACACCGATGCTGACTCCGACCTGACGACTCGTCGACGTCACCGCCGACGCGGCGCCGGCTCGGTCCAGCGGCATCCCGCCGACCGCGGCGTTGGTGATCGGGGCGTTGACCATCGAGAACCCGATGCCGAACACCGCGAAGACCACCAGCAGCGACCACACCGGCGTCGCGGCGGTCAGGAACGTCAGCATCGTCGATGCGGCGGTGATGAGCACACCCGCCACCACCAGCGACGGGCGGGCGCCGAACCGGCCCACCAGCCGGCCCGACAGCGGCGAGAACACCAGCGCCCCCACGGCGATCGGCAGGTAGATCAGGCCGGTGTGCATGGCGGAATAGCCCCGCTCGCCCTGCAGGTACAGCGACATCATGAACAGGAATGCGCCCCACGCGGCGAACGCGCTGACCGCCGAGACGGTCGCGGAGGTGAACGGGATGCTGCGGAAGAACCGTAGGTCCAGGAAGGGGTCGTGGCGGCGGGACTCGTAGCGCAGGAACGCGGCGAGCGCGACGGCCGCGACCACGGCGACGCCGACCACCCGGGCGTGCGTCCAGCCCAGCACCGGACCCTCGATCAGCGCGTAGACGACACCGAAGAGCGTGACGACCGCCAGCAGCTGACCGATCGGGTCGACGTTGCGCATGGTCGCGGACTTGGTCTCGGGCACGAAGATCGCGGTGAGCACCAGCGCTGCGGCGCAGATCGGCAGGTTGATCCAGAACACCGAGCGCCAGCCCACCGTCTGGATGAGCAGACCGCCGACGATCGGCCCGAGCGCCATCGAGATGCCGACCACCGCACCCCACACCCCCAGCGCCCGCGCACGCTCCTGCCTGCCCACGAAGATCTGCGAGATGATGGACAGCGCAACGGGATTGAGCATCGATCCGCCGATACCCTGCAGCAGACGCGCGCCGATGAGCAAGTCGATCGTGGGCGCCAGGCTGCAGGCCAGCGATCCCACCGCGAACAGCGCGAGCCCGGTCTGGAACACCCGGCGGCGGCCGAACCTGTCACCCGTGGCGCCGGCCAGCATCAGCAGCGAGGCCAGCACCAGGGTGTAGATGTCGACGACCCACTGCATCTGCGCGGGCGACGCGGACAGGTCGGTGCGGATGGCGGGGATCGCGACGTTGACGATCGTGGCGTCCATCGACACGATGAGCAGGCTCAGGCAGCAGGACACCAGAACGATGGTCTTGCGCCGCGGCGTCAATGTGCCGACAGTTTCATTCACACAACGATTGTGAAACTACAACTGTCATGATCGCAAGTGACGGCTGTGTGACGCTCGACGCACGCGCGCCGAACGGTCAGCGGGAGCCGATGTCGGCGTAGCCCCGCTCGGTGTAGCCGGTGTAGATCTGCCGCGGGCGGCCGATCTTGTTGGGCTCGCCGTGCATCTCCCGCCAGTGCGCGATCCACCCGGGGAGCCGGCCCAGCGCGAACAGCACCGTGAACATCCGCGTGGGGAAGCCCATCGCGCGGTAGATCACGCCGGTGTAGTAGTCGACGTTCGGGTAGAGCTTGCGCTCGACGAAGAAGTCGTCGGTCAGCGCGATCTCCTCGAGCTCCTTGGCGATGTCGAGCAGCTCGTCCTGCACACCAATCTTGCCGAGGATCTTGTCGGCCTGCTCCTTGACGATGCGGGCGCGCGGGTCGTAGTTCTTGTAGACGCGGTGCCCGAAGCCCATCAGCTTCACGCCGTCCTCGCGGTTCTTCACCTTCTTGACGAACGTCGCGACGTCGTCGTCACCCTTGCGGATCTTCTGCAGCATCTCGAGCACGGCCTGGTTGGCGCCGCCGTGCAGCGGGCCCCACAGCGCATTGATGCCGCCGGAGATCGAGGTGAACAGGTTGGCCTGCGAGCTGCCCACCAGCCGCACGGTCGACGTGGAGCAGTTCTGCTCGTGATCGGCGTGCAGGATGAACAGCATGTCGAGCGCCCGCACGATCTCGGGATCGACCTCGTAGGGCTCGGCCGGGAAGCCGAACGTCATCCGTAGGAAGTTCTCGACCAGCGTCAGCGAGTTGTCCGGATACAGGAAGGGCTGCCCCTCGGACTTCTTGTACGCATACGCGGCGATGGTCGGCAGCTTGGCCAGCAGGCGGATGGTCGACAGCTCGACCTGCTGCGGATCGAACGGATCCAGCGAGTCCTGGTAATAGGCACTCAGCGCGTTCACCGCGCTGGACAGCACCGGCATCGGGTGCGCATTCCGCGGGAAGCCGTCGAAGAACCGCTTGAGATCTTCGTGCAGCAACGTGTGCCGCTGGATCTGCGTGGTGAACTTCTCCAGCTGCTCCTCGGTGGGCAGCTCGCCGTAGATCAGCAGATAGCTGACCTCGATGAAATTCGACTTCTCCGCGAGCTGTTCGATCGGGTAGCCGCGATAGCGCAGGATGCCGGCGTCGCCGTCGATGTAGGTGATGGCGCTCTTGGTGGACGCGGTGTTGACGAAACCGCCGTCGAATGTCGTGTAGCCGGACTTTGCCAGCAGCGAACCCAACGCGATGCCGTCCGCACCCTCGGTAGCTCTGACGATGTCGAGTTCCAATTCGCCGCCGGGGTAGGAGAGGGTGGCGTGCTCTTTCCCGGCTTCGGCGTTATCGGCCACTGGGTTCCCTTCGGTGTTCTCGGGTCTATCGGGAATGGCGGAGTCTGACTACAGAAGGTAGTCCCATTCCGGTGTGCACGCCCCGCGGGGGTCGCTGACAGCGGCCTCACACGGGTTGCCCGAGACCCGCGATCTCAACCATGAAGTCGGCGTAGACCGACTCGAAGGTGGCGATCGCCTCGTCCACGCCGACACCGACGAGCCCCGGCACCGATTGTGCGAACTCCCGCAGGGCCGTCATCAGGATGCCGTTGAACACCGCGGCGACGAGCTTGACCCGGCGATCATCGACAGCGGTGCCCATCCGGGCGGCGACGGCGACGTCGACCGGGTTGCCCCGGAACTCGATGGCCGCCTGCTGCAAGGTGCCCGACGACATCACGATCCGCAGGATCTGCATGAACCGTTCCGACGACAACGCACTGGCCTGCGCAGCGGTCGTGTTCCGCGCCATCGCGATGTAGGCGCGCCGCAGCGACTCGAAGTGGCACAGCTCGGGCGGCTGGACCGCCAACTCGGCGGCCACGCGGTCGAGCACCTCGTCGATCAGCGCGAGCGCGATCGCGTCCTTGGTGTTGAAGTAGCGGCTGAAGGTGCGGGGCGAGACGTCGGCGATCGCAGCGATCTGGTCGACGGTCGTGCCGTCGAAGCCCTGGCTCTCGCACAGGGCCACCGCGGCGTCGATCAGGGTGGCGCGGGTGCGGCGCTTCTTGCGCTCCCGCAACCCGAGGACGGGCTCCGCCCTGACTTCGTCCACGCTGGTGGATGGTAATCCGTCGGGGCGCCCGACGAGGGCGGAACCGGCATCGCCCGACCGTTGCCAGGGCCCCCGATCAGGGCACCCGCGCCACCCGGTAGCGAACGAAGGCGGGCACGGCCAGCACGGCGAGCACCACGCCGACGACGACGAGCACACCGCCGCCGGCCGCCGCGACCGTCGTTCCGACCGCGGCGGCCACCGCCCCGTGCGCGGCGTCGGCCAATCGGGGCCCGCCGGCGACCACGACCGTGAACACCCCCTGCAACCGTCCGCGCAACTCGTCGGACGCCGCCTCCTGCAGGATCGTCGACCGGAACGCCGCGGACACCATGTCAGCGGCACCGCCGAAGGCCAGGCACGCCAGCGCGATCCACAGCATCGTGCCCGCGGTCCCGTGCGCCGCGCCACTGGCGACACCGAAGCCGACCATCGCGAGACCCCACGCGACGATCGCCACCACGACCGCCAACCCCTGCCGCTGCACCCGGGGCAGCCAGCCGGAGAAGATGCCGCCGGCCACCGCGCCGGCCGACATCGCCGCGGCGAGTAGCGCCATCGTCGTCCCGCCCTCGACGGGACCGCCGAAGCTCTCGTGGGCCATCTGCGGGAATAGCGCCCGCGGCATGCCGAAGATCATCGCGATCAGGTCGACGACGAAGGACATCAGCACCACCCGATTGCCGGCCAGATAGCGGAACCCGTCGAACACCGCGGCCAGCCCGTAGCCGGGGGCGTTGTCACCGGTCGCGGTGGGCGGCATCGGGGTCATCCGCACAGTCGCCCAGATCGCGGCCAGGCAGGTGATCGCGTCGATGAGGTACAGCGCCGACAGGTCCACCCAGCGCAGCATCACCCCGGCCAGCAGCGGGCCGGCGATCGCCCCGAACTGCATCACGGTCATGTTCAGCGCGTTCGCGGCGGGCAGCTGACCGCCGGGCAGCATGCGGGGGATGGCCGCCGAGCGGGTCGGTGAGTTCACCGCGTAGAAGGCCTGCTGCACCGAGAGCATGCTGAGCACCACCCACACGTTGTTCAGCCCCAGCGCCGACTGCAGCCACAGCAGCACCGAGGACAGCGCCAGCCCGCACGAGGTGATCACGAGCAGCAGGCGCCGGTCCATCGCGTCGGCCCAGGCGCCGCCCCACAGCCCGAACACCACCAGCGGCACCAGGGCGAAGAGCCCGGCCAGCCCGACGTAGAGCGAGTTCTGGGTGAGCGCGTAGAGCTGGACGGGGACGGCGAAGATCGTCAGGTTCGCGCCGATCACGGTGACGATCCCGGCCAGCCACAACCGCCGGAAGTCGGGGGCCTGCAGGGGTGTGGTGTCGGCGAAGAGCCGCCCCACTACGGCTGGAGGCGCTCGACGGATCCGCCGCGCACCCGAATCCTGTTGTGTAGCCGGTTCTCCCGGCCCTGCCAGAACTCGACCTCGTCGGGCGCGATCAGGTAGCCGCCCCAGTGCGGCGGGACCGGGACGGTCTCGCTGTCGGCGAATCGCTCGGTCACCTCGGCCAGTTGGGCGCGCAGCGCCTCCCGCGAGGCGATCGGCTGGCTCTGCGCCGACGCCCACGCTCCGAGCTGGGAGCCGCGCGGCCGCTTGGCCCAGTAGTCGGCGGTCTCGGCGGCCGGGACCTTGGTCACGGGTCCGCGCAGATGGACCTGACGGCTCATCGCGAACCAGGGAAAGGTCACCGACGCGTAGGGGGTGGCGGCCAGGTGCTCGCCCTTGGCGGAGGCGTAGTTGGTGTAGAAGGTGATGCCCGACTCGGTCACGCTCTTGCACAACACCGTCCGCGTGACGGGTCTTCCCTCGGCGTCCACGGTGCCGACCACCATCGCGTTGGGCTCGGCCACCCCGGCCTCCCCGGCCTCGCGCAACCAGGTGTTCAGCAGCGCGACCCAGCCGACGTCGAGCCAGTCCACATCGAGGTCGGAGCTGCCGTCCTTCTCCACCGAGCCGTATTCCACCCGCATCCGCGCGAGGTCGTCAGAGGTAGCCACGCGATCACGCTACGCCCGAAGCGCGACTGTCGGCGGCGGCGACGAGGCGTGGTGCGACAATCACCGCATGACAGCGGTGCCGAAGGATTTCGCTCCCGGGCTGGCCGGGGTGGTGGCGTTCGAAACCGAGATCGCCGAGCCGGACAAGGACGGCGGCGCGCTGCGCTATCGCGGCGTCGACATCGAGGACCTGGTCGCCGATCGGGTCACCTTCGGGGACGTGTGGGGCCTGCTGGTCGACGGGCGGTTCGGGCAGGGTCTGCCGCCCGCCGAGCCGTTCCCGCTGCCGATCCACAGCGGCGACGTCCGCGTCGACGTGCAAGCCGGGCTGGCGATGCTGGCGCCGATCTGGGGCTACCCACCGCTGCTGGACATCGACGACCAGACCGCGCGCGACCAACTGGCCCGGGCCTCGGTGATGGCACTGTCCTACGTCGCCCAATCCGCCCGCGGCATCTATCAGCCCGCTGTGCCGCAGCGCAGGGTCGACGAATGCGACACGGTCACAGCACGATTCATGACCCGCTGGCAGGGCGACCCCGATCCGCGGCACATCGAGGCCATCGACGCGTACTGGGTCAGCGCCGCCGAGCACGGCATGAACGCCTCGACGTTCACCGCCCGGGTGATCGCGTCGACGGGCGCCGACGTGGCGGCCGCCCTATCGGGCGCGATCGGCGCGATGAGCGGCCCGCTGCACGGCGGTGCGCCCGCGCGGGTCATCCCGATGATCGAGGAGGCCGAGCGGACCGGGGACGCGCGCGCGGTGGTGCGCGGCATCCTGGACCGCAACGAGAAGCTGATGGGCTTCGGGCACCGGGTGTACCGCGCCGAGGATCCGCGGGCCCGGGTGCTGCGGGCCACCGCCAAGCGGCTCGAGGCGCCGCGCTTCGAGGTCGCCGCCGCGCTCGAGCAGGCGGCCCTGGCCGAGCTGCGGGAACGCCGGCCCGACCGCGCGATCGAGACCAACGTCGAGTTCTGGGCGGCGGTCATCCTCGACTTCGCGCAGGTGCCTCCGACGATGATGCCCGCGATGTTCACCTGTGGGCGCACGGCCGGCTGGTGCGCCCACATCCTCGAGCAGAAGCGGCTGGGGAAGCTGGTGCGGCCGTCGGCGATCTACGTCGGCCCCGCGCCGCGTAGCCCCGAGTCGGTCGAGGGCTGGGACCAGCTGGCCCGACGATGACCGATCCGCGGACCATCTTCGCTTCGGCCGCACGGTATTTCGCGGCTCTGGCGCGGGATGTGCCCGCGCACCGCTGGGACGATCCCGGGCTGGGCGAGTGGTCGGTTCGCGATCTGGTCGGGCACACCTCACGCTCACTGATCACGGTGAGCACCTACCTGACGGCACCCGCGGCACGCGAGGACGTCACCGAGCCCGCCGACTACTACGTCCGTATCAAGGACTACGCCGCCGTCATGGGCGCCGCCGCGATCGTCGAGCGCGGCCGCCAGGCAGGCCGCGACCTCGGGCCGGACCCCGCTGCGACGATCGACGGCCTCGTCGATCGCGTGCTCGGCGAGATCGACGCCGCCGGAGACCCGCTCATCGAGGTGATCGGCGGCCTTGGCCTGCGGTTGAGCACCTATCTGCCGACGCGGACCTTCGAGATCGCCGTGCACGGCCTCGACATTGCCGCGGCGCTCGGCGTACCGGGCAACCCGCCCCGGGAGGTGCTGGCCGACGCCGCCGCGCTGGCCGCCCGCATCGGGGTGCACCTGGACCGCGGACCCGCGCTGCTGATGGCGCTGACCGGACGAAGCGCGCTGCCCCCGGACTTCTCGGTGGTCTGACGCGCCGATGAGTTTCCAGTGGCGGCCGGGTCAGCATCGACAGCCACCCCGGCCATCACGCAGCGAAGGAGACCCCATGGCGATCGACAACACCCCGATGCTGGTTCCGCACCTCGTCGTCGACGATGCGGCCGCGGCGCTGGACTTCTACATCAAGGCTTTCGGCGCCGAGGAGATGGTGCGTCTGCCCGGGCCCGACGGCAAGCTGATGCACGCGTGCATGCGGATCAACGGCTCGATGGTGTTCCTCAACGACGACTTCCCCGAATACAACGACGGCGTGTCCAGCACCCCCACGGCGCTCCGCGGCACGCCCGTCACGCTGCACCTGCACGGCGCCGACGTCGACGGCCGCTTCCAGCGCGCGCTCGATGCGGGCGCCGAAGTGGTCAACCCGCTCGAAGACCAGTTCTGGGGCGACCGCTACGGCGTGGTGCGCGACCCGTTCGGTCACCACTGGGCGCTGGCCGAATCGGTGCGCGAGGTCGACGTCAACGACATCGCGGCCCAGATGAGCAGCGGGAGTTGACCCGCCCGCCGGTGTGTTTGCCGGGCGCCGGCCTCAGGCCGGTTGATACTGGGCTGTGCTCTGGCTGCTGCAGTTCCCTGCCCCCGTCCTCGGCCTGATCTGGATCGCGGTCGTCGTCGGGATCTCCGTCGGCGGCCTCGTGCTGTTCCGCAAGGTGGTCTCGCACACCCGGCTGGAATCGGCGAATCCGGTGTCCAGCGCGGTCTTTCAGGTCGCCGGTGTGCTCTACGCGGTGTTGGTCGCGTTCGTCGTCGTGGTGGTGTGGGAGCAGTTCGGCAACGCCGAGGACGCGAGCAGCATGGAGGCCTCGGCCGTCGCCGATCTGTTGCGCGACTCCGCCGCGCTGCCGTCGGCGTACCGCACCGATGTGCAGCAGAACCTCGTCGCCTACTCCCGCGACGTCATCGACAACGAGTTCCCGCGGATGCGGCACGGCGAGACGATCGCCGAACAGTCCGATGCGCTGAACAACGTCTGGCAGGCCTACCTCAAGGTCCAGCCCGAGACGCGCAACGAGATCGCATTCTTCGACCACGCGATCGTGCGGCTCAACGATCTGAGCGCCAACCGCAAGCTTCGGGTGTCGACGGGCGACGCCTCGGTGCCCGGCGAACTGTGGGTGCTGCTCATCGGCGGCGGCGCCGTGCTGATGGTGTTCACCTACCTGTTCGGTACGCGGGACCTGCTGGTGCACGGCCTCGCCGTCGGGTTGACGGCGTCGCTGCTGGCGTTCGTGATGTATCTGATCTTCGCGCTCGAGCATCCCTATGTCGGCGCACTGTCGGTGCAGCCCACGCCGTTCGTCAACGTGCTGGCCGACTGGAACACCTAGGTCGGCTCAGCGCACCAGGCCGGCCAGCAACCGTCGGTGCACCGGCTCGACGGGCGCATCGGCGGCGACGCGAACCATCTCGTCCACCGAGGTGAACTTGGCCCGTGGGCGCACGCCCTGACCGCGCGCCACCTCGGCGCGGTCGATCGCCTTCCAGCCGGCGGCGTCGACGACGGCGGGTTGCCGGCCGCGCACGAACCGCGACAACGCCGACGGCTTGTGCACCGGGTCGGCCAGCAGTCCGGCGTTGTAGTCGTCGACCAGGGTGTGCACCGTCTGCGCGGCACAGGACTTGTTGGTGCCGATGAACCCGGTCGGTCCGCGCTTGATCCAGCCCGCCACGTAGCTACCCCGCACCGGCGCGCCGGCATCGGTCACCCGGCCGCGGTCGTTGGGCACCACGGCGGCGTCGTCGTCGAACGGCAGGCCGCGAATCGGCATGCCGCGGTAGCCGATCGACGTCAGCACCAGCCCCGTCGAGATCTGCTCGGTCTGTCCGGTGCCGGTCACCTCGAATTCGAGGCCCGTCACCCGCGTCGGTCCCAGCACCCGCCGCGGCGTGAGCTGGTAGGCCAGCCGGATCCGGGGCCGGGTGATCGGCGCGGCGGCGTCGCCGAGCTTGGCGAGGATCTCCAGTTTGTTGCCGGTCAATGCGTCGGTGGTCTGTGCGAGGTCCTCGCGCACCCGCTGGTGGTCCGCCGCGTCGAGCACCACCTCGCAGTGGGCGGTCAGACCGATCAGTTCGGGCAGCGTGAACGCCGAGGCGGCGGGTCCGCGCCGGGCGGCGATCACCACTTCCCGCACCTGGGAGGCGCGCAAGGCGGCCAATGCGTGATCGGCGATGTCGGTGCGCGCCAACGCATCCGGATCGGTCGTGAGGATACGGGCGACATCGAGGGCCACGTTGCCGTTGCCGACGACCACCACCCGCTCCGCGCTGAGGTCGACCGACAGGTCCGCGAAGTCGGGGTGACCGTTGTACCAGGCGACGACCTCGGTGGCGGTGGCCGTCCCCGGCAGCTCCATGCCGTCGACGTCCAGGCGCTTGTCGGTGGGCGCGCCGACCGCGTACAGCACCGCGTGATGGTGCTCGAGGAGCTCGTCGTGGGTGAGGTCCGATCCCACCTCGACGTTGAGGTAGAACCGGAAGTCTTTGCGCGCGGCGATGGTGTCGAACAACGTCGTCACCCGCTTGGTGGCCTGATGGTCGGGGGCGACGCCGGCGCGCGCCAGCCCGTACGGTGTCGGCAGCTTCTCGAACACGTTCACCTGCACGCCACGCTGGGTGAGCAGTTCGTCGGCGGCGTACATCGCCGCCGGCCCGGAGCCGACGATCGCCACCCGCAGCGGTCCGCCGCCGCGGCCCGCCACGACGGGCGCGTCGGGCACGGGCGCCAACTTCGACGTCGGCGGCAGCTTGCCCTCCCGCTCGGGGTAGAAGCCGGCATTGATCGACAGGAACGGCAGCTGTTCGGTGGTCAGCCGGGTGTCCGGGGCGATCGCCCCCACCGGGCAGGCCGACACACATGCGCCGCAGTCGACGCAGGCCTCCGGATCGATGTAGAGCATCTCGGCGGTGGCGAAGCCCGGCTCATCCGGCGACGGATGGATACAGTTGACCGGACACGCGAAAACACAGGACCCGTCGCTGCAACACGACTGGGTGATCACATGGGGCATGCGCCTACGCGACCGAGGCCAGGTGCTCGCGCTGGGGCTCGCTGCGGTACCGGCTGGGCCGCCCGCCGATCCGGCACATCCGCCACACCAGCTTGGCCACCGGGTTCATCAGACCGGTGTCGTGGGCCAGCATCCGCACATCGCCGAACATGTCGCGCAGCATCTGGCGCGACTCCGGGGACTTGAAGAAGATCTCCTTGCGCACCGAGCGCGGGATGTCGAACTCCTTCCAGAACGCCCGGGGCGGAACGATGATCGCCGAGCACAGCACCCGCATCACGACGGGCACGTAGAGCGAGAGCCAGAATCGCTTGCGGCGCGGGAGGTGGGGAACGCGTTTGCGCAGATACTCGTGCGCGAACGAGATGTGCCGCGCCTCCTCGGCGACGTGGATCGCCATGACGCGCTCCATGATCGGGTGCAGCGCCTTGCCCTCACGCAACACGTTCTTCTGCGTGTGGTCGATGGGCTCCTCGCCGGCGAGGATGCCGAACCAGAACGGGATGGGCAGCGGGCCGGCGACCAGCGGGATGGCGGGCTGGATCCACTTCAGCAGCGTGGGCATTCCGGGCACGTCGGCCCCGATGCGGTTCACCATCTCCTGGAACATCAGCGTGTGGTTGCACTCCTCGACCGCCTCGTGCAGGCAGTAGCGGTACTCCGGGGAGCCGTTGGGCGTCCAGAACGCGTACTCCATCAGACCGCGGATCAGTATCGACTCGAAGTGCAGACCGACCTTGGCGACATTGGCCTGCCGCCACATGCCGATCGCGATCTGCCGCTCCCGGGACTGCGACCGATACCACTCGTGCTTGCCGATCGGGTCGGTGGCCGGCAGGATCCAGCGCTCGTCGTTCGGGGTGACCGCGAACTCCGGGGAGTTCCAGTCGATGTCGGTGTAGGGGTTGAAATTGCGCCGCACCGAGCCCTCGGAGAGGGTCTGCAGCGTGTTGACGTACTCCTGATCGTCCGGGCGGTCGCCGATCTCCATGTTCTTGCGCCAGCGCCGGACCAACTTCGTGCGCGCTTCCTTGACAGCCATCGTGAGCCTCCATGCCTCGCGTGAGGTTTACATTCACATGCTCGCTGTCCAGTGACAGTACCCGCGGTCCCAGGAATTAACCAGGGCCAATTCTGCGGTGTGCGCCAACCACGTTACCCGCGTCACATGTGAGCCAGATCACTGCGCAGTGGGCCGGTGGCGGCCGGATTCGGTCCATCCGACGGCCCGGTTCTAGGCTGGCCGCATGGCCCAGGACCTCACGATCCCTGACAACCTCAAGCCGCGCGACGGCCGCTTCGGGTGCGGCCCGTCGAAGGTCCGGCCGGAGCAACTGACCGCCCTCGCAGACTCCGGTCACCTGTTCGGCACCTCTCACCGGCAGGCCCCGGTGAAGAACCTCGTGGGCCGGGTCCGCGAGGGGCTGCGCCAGCTGTTCTCGCTGCCCGACGGGTACGAGGTGATCCTGGGAAACGGCGGATCGACCGCGTTCTGGGACGCCGCCGCGTTCGGCCTGGTCGACAAGCGTTCGCTGCACCTGACCTACGGCGAGTTCAGCGCGAAGTTCGCGTCGGCCGTGGCGAAGAACCCGTTCGTCGGCGATCCCGTGGTGGTGAAGGCCGACGCCGGTAGCGCGCCCGCACCCGTCTCCGACCCCTCGGTCGACGTCATCGCCTGGGCGCACAACGAGACCTCGACGGGGGTGGCCGTGCCCGTGCAGCGGCCGGCGGACTCCGGGGACGCGCTGATCGTGATCGACGCGACGTCCGCGGCAGGCGGCCTGCCCGTCGACATCACCGCCGCGGACGCCTACTACTTCGCGCCGCAGAAGAACTTCGCCGGCGACGGCGGGCTGTGGATCGCGCTGATGTCCCCCGCCGCACTCGCCCGCGTCGAGGCGATCGCCGCCGCGGGCCGCTGGGTGCCCGACTTCCTGTCGCTGCCCATCGCGATCGAGAACAGCGTCAAGAACCAGACCTACAACACCCCGGCGATCGGCACGCTGGTGCTGCTGGCCGAGCAGATCGACTGGTTGCTCGGCAACGGCGGGCTCGACTGGGCGACCAAGCGCACCGCCGACTCGTCGTCGCGGCTGTACTCGTGGGCCGAGTCGTCGGCGTTCGCCACCCCGTTCGTCGCCGACCCCGCGCTGCGCTCGGCGGTGGTCGGCACCGTCGACTTCGCCGACGACGTCGACGCCGCGGCGGTGGCCAAGACGCTGCGCGCCAACGGCATCGTCGACACCGAGCCCTACCGCAAGCTCGGCCGCAACCAGCTGCGCGTGGGGATGTTCCCGGCGGTGGAGCCCGACGACGTGAGCGCGTTGACCGCCTGTGTCGACTGGGTGGTGGAGCGGCTCGCCGCGACCTAGGGCATCGAGCGGCTCGACTGCCGCGACCTAGGGCACCGAGCGGCGGCGACTGCCGCGTGTCACCGCGGTAACGGCCGGATAACGCAGTAGGGTGACCGCGTATCGGGCTCGGCGCAGCCCGGAGGAGGTCGCCATGCGGGAACTGAAGGTCGTCGGACTCGACGTCGACGGCAAGCGGATCATCTGCGAGTCCGACGACTCCGACGAGAAGTTCGTCCTGCGCTCCGATGAGCGACTCAAGGCCGCCGTGCGCGGCGACCGGGTCGCCTCGAACCAGACCACGATCGATGTCGAGGTGCCGAACATGCTGCGCCCCAAGGATATTCAAGCCAAGATCCGCGCCGGAGCCTCGGTGGAGCAGGTGGCCGCCGCCGCGGGTGCGGACATCGGGCGAGTCGAGCGGTTCGCCCACCCGGTGCTGCTGGAACGCTCCCGCGCGGCCGAGCTGGCCACCGCGGCGCATCCGGTGCTGGCCGACGGACCGTCGGTGCTGACGCTGCTCGAGACGGTGACGGCCGTGCTCATCGCCCGCGGCCTGGACCCGGAGGCGACGAACTGGGACGCCTGGCGCAACGAAGACGGCCGCTGGACGGTGCAGATGGCGTGGAAGGCCGGCCTGTCGGACAACGTCGCGCACTTCCGGTATGCGCCGGGCGCGCACGGCGGCACGGTGACCGCGTTCGACGACGCAGCCTGCCAGCTCATCGACCCCAACTACGCCCGGCCGCTGCGACCGCTGGCCCCGGTGGCGCAGCTGGCGCTCGAGGAGCCCGCTCCCGAACCGGAACCCGTTTCCACGCCGGAACCCGAGGCCGTCGACGTCGAACAGCCCGCGCCGCCGGCCAAGCCGGCCCGCCCCCGCAAGCAGCGGCCGACGGTACCGGCCTGGGAGGACGTGCTGCTAGGCGTGCGCTCCTCCGGCGGCCAGCGCTAGCAACCCGATCCACGCGCCGGCCACGCCGATCCCGGCACCGAGGACGAACCACCGCCACACCGGGAGCCGTCGCCACCCCCACACCGTCGGGGCGAGACCGCCGACGGCGACCAGATTGAGGCCGACCGCGAGCATCGGGTGCACCCGGGTCAACCCGATGCTCAGGACGACGATCGCCGCGCCCAGGACGGCCGCGACGAACGCCGCCACGGTCAGCCCCGTGCCCCACGGCGTCGGCTCGTCGGCACTCACGGCGCGAGCCTATCCCGCTCGTAGAACGCCAGGGCTGCAGCGGTGGCGACGTTGAGCGAGTCGGTGCCGCGCGACATCGGGATGCGTGCGCGCACGTCGCACGCCCGCATCGTGTGCTCGGCGAGGCCGGGACCCTCGGCGCCCACCAGGATCGCCACCCGCAGGCCGGCGAGTTCGCCGATCGCCTCGGCGAGTGTCTGCGCGCCGGGATCAGGCGTCATCGCGACGAGATGGAAACCTCTGTCGCGCAACAGGTTCAACTCCCCTGGCCACTGAGTCGCCCACGCGAACGGCACCAGCAGCGCATGCCCCATCGAGACCCGCACCGCACGCCGGTACAGCGGGTCGGCGCAGCCGCTGCCGAAGATCACCGCACCGACGCCGAGACCGGCGGCGTTGCGGAAGATCGACCCGAGGTTCTCGTGATCGTTGACGCCTTCGAGCACCGCGACCGTCTCCGCACTCTCGATCACCTGCTCCACCGTCAGCTCCGCGGCCCGCGACGCCGACGCCAGCACCCCGCGGTTGAGGTGGAAGCCGACGACGTCGGCCATCACCTCGGCACTGGCCCGGTAGTACGGGACGCCGACGCCCGCCAGGTCGGCGCGCAGTTCGGCGAGCCGCCGGTCGGTGCCCAGCAGCGCCCGCGGCCGGAACCGGGAGGCCAGCAGCCGCTGCACCACCAGCACACCCTCGGCGATCACGAGGCCCTTGCCGCTGGGCAGGTCCGGTCGGCGGTCGACGCTGTTGAGGTCTCGGAAGTCGTCGAGCCGCGGGTCGGCGGGATCGTCGATGTCGACGACGTCGACCGGTCCGGCTTCCACGGCGATCGACACTACCGACGGGCCGAACGCGATCGGCTACCTTGGGTCCGATGACCGCCCCGCCCGAACCGCCTCCCCTGCCGCGTGCGCTGCTCGCGCCCTGGCCGGTGATCGTCGTGATCACCTGCGGTTGGCTGCTCGCCACCCTGCTGGCGTTCACCGTCGATGCGCTGACGACGTGGCGTCCGGTCACGATCGCGGGGCTCGGCGTCGGCGTTCTTGGCACGTCCATCTTTCTGTGGCAACGTCACGCCGTGCGCCGTGGCTCCCGCGGAGCGCAGAGCGGCTTGGACTGACCCGACACCCGGGCGACGACGAACAGGAGACGCCATGGCGGCGCCGATTTTGCAGGCTCAGATCGACATCAACGCACCGGTTTCCACGGTGTGGAGGCTGGTCTCCGATCTGGACCGGATGCCGCAATGGAGCCCGCAGTGCCGGTGGATGAAAGCGATCGGCGGGGTGCGTGCGGGCGCGCGCACCATCAACATGAACCGCCGCGGCATGCTCTTCTGGCCGACCACCTGCCGGATCACCGAGGTGCAGCCCGAACGCAAGCTCGCGTGGCGGGTCAACGAGAACAACACCGTGTGGAGCTACGAGCTCGAGCCCACCGAGGCCGGAACCCGGCTGGTGGAGACCCGCAGTGCGGAGAACGGCACCAAAGCCATGTCGACGTTCCTGGTCGGCAAGTTCATGGGTGGGGTGCCGAGCTTCGAGAACGAATTGGTCGAGGGCATGAACGCTTCGCTGGCGCGGATCAAGGCCGCCGCGGAGAACTAAGCCTGCTCGGTGCGCTCCACCAGGTCGAGCACGCCGTCGTCGAACGGGTCGTAGAGCGGCGAGCCGGCCCCCTGCGGCGGCGGCGTGTCGGAGTGCGCACCGCAGCCGTACTCGGCGTCGACGACGTGTCCATCGGCGGCGTACTCGTTGGCGCACACCCCGAACATGACGCCCAGCGCCCCGCCGAGCGGAATGTAGAAGCCACAGTCGCGGCACATCCGCCGCGTGGCGCGCGCCATTGCCGAGCCCGGCCCGTGATCGCCGTCGTGCCAGCGCTGGGCGGCGTCGTTGCGCCCCCACAGGCTCAGCACCTGGCGTCGGCCCAGTCCGACCTCGACGGCCACCTCGTCGATCAGTGGATCCCCGGTGCCCGCGTATCCGGGCACGAGGCGGGGATCGTCGGCCGGGGGCGCGAGCAGATCTCCGGGACTCAGGTCACCGGCCCGGACGCGTTCCTCCCACGGCACCCACTTGGGCGCCAGCAGCGCGGTGGGGCCGGGAACCAGCACCACCTCGCTGATCGTCGCGTGTGTCGCACCCGGCGAGGCCGCCACCACGACCGCCCACTGCCACCCGCGGTAGCCGGGCATCTGCGCGAGGAACCGGTGGGTGGCCGACGCCGGCCCCTCGGAGCTCGCGCCCAGGTACTCCCCGACCGTTTCCTCGCCGCTGAACTCCGCGATCGCGGCACGCGCCTCCTCGGCCGCGCCGAGCAGGATCGCCTCCACCTCCGCGGACATCGGCTCAGGTTCCGGTTCCGGCTCGGCGGCCTCGGCCTCGGGCTCCGGCTCCGGCTCCGCGACCTCGGGCTCCGTTACCGTCGACTCCGGCTCGGGCGCCGCCTTCTCGTCCTCAGGTGCCGTGGCCTCGGCGTCGGGCACCGTCGGCTCGGGCCCGGGCTCGGGTTCGGCCTCGTGCGGAGGGGGTTCGGTCACGCTGTCCATCGGTGTTCATCTTGCCCGACAGGGCCGGGGGCTAGCCACACCGGTTGCCTGCACGCCCGGTGTCGCCGTCATGAGGGAGAATCGAACCGTGACAGGAGCGCGGCGCGACCCACCGGACCCCGACGGTCCGCCCAGCGGACGCTACTACCCGCCGCGCCCGCCCGCCGGTGAGCATCCCGGGATGGCCAACTACCCGAGCGATCCGGTGTCCTCGCCAGGCCGGCGCCGGTCCTCGACCGGCCACGAGAGTGCCAACCGGTGGCTGCCGCCGCTCGATGAACACGCCCGTCGCCGCGACTACGACCGCTTCGACGCGACGGACCGGTCGGGGGCGGCCGGCGAGAGGGTGACGGTGACGCGCGCGGCCGCGCAGCGCAGCCGTGAGATGGGGTCGAAGATGTACGGACTCGTGCACCGGGCGGCCACCGCCGACGGTGCCGACAAGTCCGGGCTCACCGCGCTGACGTGGCCAGTGGTCGCGAACTTCGCCGTCGACGCGGCCATGGCGGTCGCCCTGGCCAACACGTTGTTCTTCGCCGCCGCCACCGGAGAGAGCAAGAGCCGCGTGGCCTTGTACCTGCTGATCACCATCGCCCCGTTCGCGATCATCGCCCCGCTCATCGGGCCGGCGCTCGATCGCCTGCAGCACGGCAGACGGGTCGCACTGGCCGCGTCGTTCGGACTGCGGACCGCGCTCGCGGTGATCCTCATCGCGAACTTCGACAACGTGACCGGCAGCTTCCCGTCCTGGGTGCTATACCCCTGCGCACTGGGGATGATGGTGTTGTCGAAATCGTTCTCGGTGCTGCGCAGTGCCGTGACACCGCGGGTGCTCCCGCCGACCATCGACCTGGTGCGGGTGAACTCGCGGCTGACGACGTTCGGCCTGCTCGGCGGGACGATGATCGGCGGCGGCATCGCGGCCGCGGCCGAATGGGGTTTCCAGCTGTTCCGGATGCCCGGCGCGCTCTACGTGGTGGTGGCCGTCTCGATGGCCGGCGCCGTACTGGCGATGCGCATCCCGAAGTGGGTGGAGGTCACCGAGGGCGAGGTGCCCGCGACGCTGAGCTACCACGGCCAGACGGCGGGGCTGCGCCGCGAGCCGGCGCCGTCGACGAAAGCGCGGCAACCATTGGGCCGCAACATCATCACCGCGCTGTGGGGCAACTGCACGGTCAAGGTGATGGTCGGCTTCCTGTTCCTGTATCCCGCGTTCGTCGCCAAGGCGCACGACGCCAGCGGCTGGGAGCAGTTGCGCATCCTCGGGCTGATCGGGGCGGCGGCGGCCATCGGCAACTTCACCGGGAACTTCACCGCGGCGCGGCTCGAGCTGGGCCATCCCGCCCAGCTGGTGGTCCGCTGCGCCGTTGCCGTGACGGCCATGTCGCTGGCCACCGCGCTGACGGGCAACCTGCTGGTGGCCGCGGCGACCACCCTGGTCACCTCGGGTGCCAGCGCGATCGCCAAAGCCTCACTGGACGCCTCGTTGCAGGACGACCTGCCCGAGGAGTCGCGGGCGTCGGCGTTCGGGCGGTCGGAATCGCTGCTCCAGCTCGCCTGGGTGGTGGGCGGTGCGACGGGAGTGCTGATCTACACCGAGCTGTACGCCGGCTTCACCACGATCACCGCGCTGCTCATCCTCGGCCTCGCCCAGACGGTGTTCAGTTACCGCGGCGAATCCCTGGTGCCGGGGCTGGGCGGTAACCGCCCCGTGCTCGCGGCGGCCGAGGGCGTGCGCCCCGAACCGGCGGTGACGCGCGAGTGAAACGCATTGTCGCTGTTCTCGCGGCAGTCGCGCTGGTCGCCTCGATCGGCACCGGCGTGCTCGTGTGGCGGCTAACCCGCGACCGGGCGCCGGACCTGCCCGAGATCTCCGCCTACTCCGCCGGGCACCTGACGCGCGTCGGCCCGTACCGGTTCTGCCAGGTGCTCAACCCGACCGACTGCGTGGTGCCCGGCGACCAGGGTGAGGTGCCGGTGACGGGCCGCCACCCCGTGCAGCTCTCGCTGCCCACCGCGATCGCCAAGGCCCCGTGGGTGCTGCTGCGCGCCTACGAGGACGGCGACATCGTCGAGGAATTCCGGCCCGGATCCCGCCTCGCGGTGACCATTCCGACCGAGGACCCGCAGCGCGGGCGGATCACCGGGTTCGCGGTGCAGCTGCCCACGCTGGTGCGCGATCAGCAGGGCAACGAGTTTCCCGTTCCGCACGCCGAGTGGTCGGTGCGCACGGTCTGGAGCTGATCGGCCGGCGCCGCCGAGCGTGCACTCACGGTAGCGGACGGTGCGTGTCGGCTACCGTGGAAGCACGTTCGCGACGGGGTCAGCCGGCGCCGTGCCCTTCGGGCACCCGCTCGCCCTCGCGAGTCGGGCCGGGCGGCGTCCCATCGCCGAAAGGTCTGCCGCCCAGCGCTTCTCGGCCGTGTGGGGTGAGCCAATTCGACAGGTCCGGACCCTTCGGCACCACACCGGTGGGATTGATGTCGCTGTGCACGATGTAGTAGTGCTGCTTGATCTGCACGAAGTCGGTGGTGTCACCGAAGCCCGGGGTCTGGAACAGGTCACGCGCATAGGCCCACAGCACGGGCATCTCGGAGAGCTTGCTGCGGTTGGCCTTGAAATGCCCGTGGTAGACGGGATCGAAGCGGGCGAGCGTGGTGAACAGCCGCACATCGGCCTCGGTGATGGTGTCCCCCACCAGGTATCGCTGCTTGGCGAGCCGCTCGGAGAGCCAGTCGAGCGCGGTGAACAGCCGGTCGTAGGCCTTCTCGTAGGCGCGCTGTGAACCCGCGAAGCCGCACCGGTACACGCCGTTGTTGACCTCGGTGTAGATCCGCTGGGCCACCTCATCGATCTCGGCGCGCAGCGGCTCGGGGTAGAGCTGCGGCGCCCCCTCGCGGTGGTGGGCGGTCCACTCGGTGGAGAAGTCGAGCGTGATCTGCGCGAAGTCGTTGGTCACCACTTCCCCGGTCGGCACGTCGACCAGCGCGGGGACGGTGACGCCCTTCGGGTAGTCGGCGATCCGCTTGTTGTAGGCGTCGCGGAGGTAGTGGATGCCGAGCACCGGGTCGACGCCGCCGGGGTCCAGGTCGAAGGTCCAGCTGCGCTCGTCGTGGGTGGGCCCGCAGAACCCAATGGAGAGAACGTCTTCCAGGCCCAGCAGCCGGCGCACGATGATCGTCCGGTTCGCCCACGGGCACGCCCGAGCGACGACCAGGCGGTAGCGGCCCGGCTCCACGGGGTAGCCATCACGGCCGTCCGCGGTGATGCGGGTGGTGATGTAGTCGGTGTCCCGCTGGAAATCGCCGTCGGAGGACGACGGGTCGGCGACGTAGCTCATGACTCAGTCATACCCCGCCGGCCCCTCTGTCAGGCGTCGAGTTCGCGGGCGACCGCCTTGACGACCTCTGAGACGCGGCGGGCCACCTTGCGATCCGGGTAGCGGCCCTTGCGCAGCTCTGGCTGCACCGCACCCTCGAGCAACGTGATCATGTCCTCGACCATGCCGTGCAGTTCGTCGGGGGTGTGCTTGTGCTCGGCGGCGGTGGCCTCGCGCCGGGTCCGCGTCAGGCTCGGCGGCGGGTCGATCAGCTTCAGGCTCAACGCCTGCGGGCCGCGACGTCCGGCAGCGACACCGAACTCGACGCGCTGGCCCGCCTTGAGGCGCTCGACACCGGCGGGCAACGCCGAGGAACGGACGTACACGTCCTCCCCGTCTTCCTGCGAGAGGAACCCGAAGCCCTTCTCCGCGTCGTACCACTTCACCCGGCCGGTCGGCACTGGTCTCACCTGCTTGTCTGTCTGAGCCGATATGTCTGCGCCCCATCGGGGGTACAGACCTCTACATAGAGGAAGCGCCCCGCCTGCGCCGGGACGCGTCGTGGGAGATCCTACTCGGACGTCGCCGCAGCCAGCACCCCCTTATGTCGGTAGGCTGCAATCACCGTTGGAGGAAGAAGATGCGCCTGATCCTGAATGTCATCTGGTTGATCTTCGGTGGCCTGTGGCTGGCTCTGGGCTATGTTCTGGCGGCGCTGATCTGCTTCGTGCTCATCGTCACGATCCCCTTCGGATTCGCGGCGCTGCGCATCGCGCTCTACGCGCTGTGGCCGTTCGGCCGCACGATCGTCGACAAGCCCGGGGTGCGCCCCGGCGCTCTGGTCGGCAACATCATCTGGCTGATCGTCGCCGGGGTGTGGCTGGCGATCGGGCACGTCCTCACCGCCATCGCGATGGCGATCACCATCGTCGGCATCCCGCTGGCACTGGCCAACCTCAAGCTCATTCCGGTGTCGCTGATGCCCCTGGGCAAGGAGATCGTGCCCGTCGACGCCGGCCGTGACGCCCCCTACGGCGCGATCGGCGTGCCCCGGTGACCGTCGTCGCTCTCGGGGTGCCATCGGTGCGCGAACCCGTTTCGGCTGCGCCCACGGACGGCCCCCTGATCGACACGTTCGGGCGCGTGTCGACCGATCTGCGGGTGTCGCTGACCGATCTGTGCAATCTGCGCTGCACCTACTGCATGCCGGCTGAGGGACTGGACTGGCTGCCCGCCGAGCAGAAGCTGCGGGTCGACGAACTCGTACGGCTGCTCGGTATCGCCGTCACCCGACTCGGCATCACCAGCGTGCGCTTCACCGGCGGCGAACCGATGGTGGTCCCGCACCTCGAGGAGGTCGTCGCGGCCACAGCGGCGCTGCGGCCGCGGCCGGAGATCACGCTGACGACCAACGGGATCGGCCTCGCCGCGCGCGCCGGCGCGCTTGAGCGCGCGGGCCTGAACCGCATCAACGTCTCGCTCGACACGGTGGACCCCGAGCGGTTCGCGGCGATCACGCGCCGCGACCGATTGGACGCCGTGCTCGCGGGGCTGCGCGCCGCCCGGGACGCCGGCTTGGCGCCGGTGAAGGTCAACGCGGTGCTCGACCCGGTGACGGGCCTCGACGACGCGGTCGCCCTGCTGAGGTTCTGCCTGACCGAGGGCTACCAGCTGCGCATCATCGAGCAGATGCCGCTCGACGCGGGCCACTCCTGGGAGCGCGACCGTGCGCTGAGCGCCGACGACATCCTCGCCACGCTGCGCAGCGAGTTCACGCTCACCCCGCATCCGAAACCGCGCGGCTCCGCGCCCGCTCAGCTGTGGCAGGTGCGGTCCGACACGGACACCGACGCGGCGGTGCTCGGTGACGTCGGGATCATCGCGTCGGTGTCGCACGCGTTCTGCGCCGCCTGCGACCGCACCCGGCTGACCGCTGACGGCCAGATTCGCAACTGCCTGTTCGCCCGTGACGAGACCGACCTGCGTGTACTGCTGCGCAGCGGCGCGGACGACGACGCCCTGGAGGCCGCGTGGCGGGCCGCGATGTGGGCCAAGGCCGCCGGGCACGGCATCAATGATCCCGATTTCGTCCAGCCGGACCGTCCGATGAGCGCGATCGGCGGCTGAGGTATGACCGTCACCGTGCGGTATTTCGCCGCGGCGCGCGCTGCTGCCGGCGTCGAGCAGGAGACCGTGGCCGTGCCGCCGGGCGCCACGGTCGCCGACCTGGTGGACACCCTGCGGACTCGTGGGCCTGACCTGTCCGCCGTCCTCGCCAGGTGCTCCTACCTTCGTGACGGAATCGCGGTGCGTGACACGCGGACTCCGCTCGGCGACGGACAGACGATCGATGTGTTGCCGCCGTTCGCCGGTGGGTAGATGACCCATATCGGCAGAACTATTCCGTGATTTACGTCACATCACGGAATGGTCACAGGATGGCTACGAGCAGGTTGAGACGGGCGGCACCTGCAGGAACAACGCTCTCTCCAGGGATTTTAGAGATTTTTTAGTATTTGCCCAGGCCGGCGACACGGCGATGGACACGAGGTGACGGGACCTTGGCGAGCCGTTACGGTCTTGAACCAGGCCGATCGCCCCCCACTTTGACCGGCTTGCTGCGTGACCAACCGCGCCGAACTCCATCCGTTGGTCCGCGGGGACAACGAGACACAACCTGGATGGAGGCGGGGGACCCACCGGTCCACCGAGATAGAAGGACCAGAAGCCGTTTCGGCTTCTTGGGGTGAAGCCGACGTCGTCTCGACGCCGCCGGCCGGGCGACCTCTCCAGCCCGAACCCGACAGCTGACCTCGCGGGCGCATACGAGAGGACCACGCGCACTTATGAGTGGACGGCATCGCAAGCCCACCAATTCAGCAGTAAGCGTCGCCAAGATCGCCGTCACCGGCGCGGTCATCGGCGGCGGCAGCCTGGCGCTGGCCGGCACCGCCGGCGCCGCGACCGATGGCGAATGGGACCGGGTCGCCAGCTGCGAATCCGGCGGCAACTGGGCGATCAACACCGGCAACGGCTACCAGGGCGGCCTGCAGTTCTCGCAGAGCACCTGGTCCGGGCACGGCGGTGGAGAGTTCGCCCCGGCCGCCCATCTGGCCACCAAGGACGAGCAGATCGCCGTCGCCGAGCGCGTGCTGGCGTCTCAGGGCAAGGGCGCCTGGCCCTCGTGCGGCGGGCCGCTCTCCGCCGCAACGCCCCGCAACGTCGTCGCCGAGGCGCCGCCGGCCCCCGTCGATCCGCTCGGACTGAACGGTCTGCTGCCTCCTCCCCCGCCGGCCGATCCGCTCGCGCCGCCGCCGCCCGCCCCGTTCGACGCGATGGCGGCCCAGGCGCCGCTGCCCGAGGCGCCCGTCGACCCGATGGCCGCACCGCCGGTCCCGGAGGCCCTTCCCCCGGCCCCCGCACCGATGGACGCCCCGCTTCCCCCGCCGCCGGCCGATCCGCTGCCGCCGGCTCCCGCACCTGTCGACGCCGCGCCGCTGGATGCGCCACTTCCCGCGCCGGCGCCGCTGCCCGACGCCGCACCGCCGGTGGTCGACGTCGCCAACGTGGCACCGGTCGACGCACCGCCGCCCCCGCCGGCCGAGCCCATCGTGGCCGCCGCCGACTGGGACGCCGCGCAGGGCACTGCGCCCGTGGATCAGCCCCAGGCCTGGGCGCTTCACCCCGGCGATCTGCCGCAGCAGCCCGCGCCCGCGGACCCCGCTGTTCCACTGCCGCCGGCCCCCGCGCCTGCCCCGAACGCGGTCGCCGCCCCGGCACCTGACCCGCTGGCTCCGCTCGCCGCCGCTGTGGATGTGCCCGGACCGGCCTACGACATCGCCAATCAGGCCGTGTCCGGCCAGCTTCCGCTGCCGGACGGGATGCCTCACCTGGTGAGCCCGGAGAACCTGCCGCCCGGCACCACGGTCGATCCCAGTGTGGTGTCCGATCCGAGCCCGAATGTGACGTACCTGAAGGACATCTGGCACGCCATCCAGACTCAGGAGATCTCGGGCAAGGACGCGCTCCTCGCGCTCACGCAGCGACCGCTGACCAGCGGTCCGGCCGCGCTGGACCCGGTCGCCCCGCCGCCTCCCGGCGCACCGGTGCCCCCGGGTGCCCCGCTGCCCGCGCCGGCGCCTGCGCCCGCCCCGGTTTTGCCGCCGGCCTGAGTTCCGCTAGGCGGAGTTGACCCACTCGTCGCTGCCGTCGGCGAAGAACTGGTGCTTCCACACCGGTAGCTGTTCTTTGACGCGGTCCACCAGGCGCGCGCACGTCTGAAACGCCGCGCCGCGGTGGTCCGCCGCCACCACGGCGATCAACGCGGCGTCGCCGATCTGCAGATCGCCCACCCGGTGGCTGACGGCGATGGCGCGCACGCCGTCGGATTCGGCGGCGACCGCCTCGACGACGTCGGCGAGGGTCTGGTGGGCCGACGGGTGCGCGGAATACTCCAGCCGGGTCACCTGGCGTCCGCCGTCGTGGTCGCGCACGACACCCGCAAAGGACACCACGGCCCCGGCGGCGTGATGCGCCACCATCGCCTCGTGTTCGGCGGCGTCGATCGGATTCTCGGTCAGTTCGGCTCGCACGACGGCGGTCATTGCGGATGATCCTTGCCTCGGAGTTGGTCGAGCGCGTGGCCGAGGACGTCGTCGAGGACGCCGAGTCCGTCGCGGACCCCGCCGAGCGACCCGGGAAGGTTCACGATCAGGGTGCGGCCGGCGACCCCGCAGACACCGCGCGACAGCACGGACGTCGGGACGTGCGGCAGTCCGGACCGCCGGATGGCGTCGGCGAGCCCCGGGATCTGGTAGTCGAGCAGTTCGGTGGTGATCTGCGGCGTCGCGTCGGTCGGCGAGATCCCGGTGCCACCGGAGGTGATGACGACGTCGGGACCGTCGTCGAGCGCGGCGCGCAGCGCGGTGCGGACCGGCTCGCCGTCGGCGACGACGACCGGGGCTCGTGTGACGATGGCGCGGTCGTTGAGCCAGTCGGTGATGACGGGGCCGCAGCGGTCCTGGTACACGCCGGAGGACGCCCGGGTGGAGGCGATGATGACCGCACCCACGCGGGGCGGGGTCACTGCGGCTCTCGCGGCCCGGCCGGGTCGGCGCTCGACCAGGTGCCCGTCTTGCCGCCCTCTTTGTGCAGCACGCGGATGCCGTCGATCGAGGCCGCCCGGTCGACGGCCTTGATCATGTCGTAGACGGTCAGCGCGGCAACACTGACCGCGGTCAGCGCTTCCATCTCGACGCCGGTGCGGTCGGTCGTCCGGACGGTCGCGGTGATGGCGACCTCGGCGCCGGCGACCTGGAAGTCGATGTCGACACCCGTGATCGCCAGCGGATGGCACAGCGGCACGAGGTCGCTGGTGCGCTTGGCGGCCAGGATGCCCGCGACGCGCGCGGTGGCCAGCGCGTCACCCTTGGGCAGGCCGTTGGTGCTGATCAGGTCGATGACGTCGGCGCGGGTGCGGACCGTACCCGTTGCCACCGCGACGCGCTTGGTGGCGTCCTTGGCGGTGACGTCGACCATGTGGGCGGCGCCGCTCTCGTCGAGGTGCGAGAGGCGTTCCGCCATCGCTACTTGTTGATGATGGTCGACGACTGCACGAACGGCAGGTCTTCGGCCGGCAGCGGGAAGGTGATGTCGCCGAACGGCGAGAGGGCCCCGGTGCGGTCGGCGGCCAGCTCGCTGACGGCGTGGTCGTCGGCGTCACTCGTGGGCCAGCCCGGATCGACGTAACGGTTCTTCTTGTCATCAGCCACGGGGACATTGTGGCAGGCCGATCGCCGGCTGGCGAGCGCGGGACGCTGCTTTACGCTGGTCAGGATGAGCGCGAAGAGCCCCGGCATGCCGCTGGGCGTGTGGTTGGCCGAGCGCGGCGACGAGGAACTGGTCCGGCTGCTGCGCCTGCGGCCCGACCTCACCCAGCCTCCCCCGGGCACGATCGCGGCGCTCGCCGCCCGCGCCGCGGCGCGCCAGTCGATCAAGGCCGCCACCGACGACCTCGACTTCCTGCACCTCACGGTGCTCGACGCCCTGCTGACCCTGCATGCCGACACGGCCGCGGTCACGTTCACCGCGCTCGCCGAGGCCCTGGGCGGCCGCGCCGAGGACGACGCCGTTCGGGCGGCGGTCCGGCACCTCACCGAACGCGCGCTGGTGTGGGGCGACGCCGAGGGTCCGGGAGCGCTGCGGGTCGCGGCCGAGACGGCCAACTGCCTGCCCTGGTATCCGGGGCAGGCCACGCTGGAGTCCGACGCGATGACCGGCGACCAGGTCAGCACGGCGCTCGAGGCGCTCGACACCGCGGAGCGTGATCTGCTCGACCGTCTGCTGGAGGGCTCGCCGATCGGCCGGACGCGCGATGCGCTGCCCGACGCCCCGCCCGACCGCCCGGTGCAACGGCTGCTCGGCGCGGGACTGTTGCGTCGTCTCGACGCCGACACGGTGATCCTGCCGCGGCTGGTCGGCCAGGTGCTGCGCGGTGAATCCCCCGGTCCGGTGAGTCTCGCGCGACCGGACCCGACGGTGTCGAGCACGACCACCGCCGACGCCGACGCGGTGGCGGCCGGCGCCGCGCTCGACCTCCTGCGGGAGGTGGAGCTCGTGCTCGAAACCCTCAGCGTCGCACCGGCTCCTGAGCTGCGCAGCGGCGGGCTCGGGGTGCGGGAGGTCAAGCGGCTGACGAAGGCGACCGGTGTCGACGAGCGTCGACTCGGCCTGATCCTCGAGGTGGCGCTGTCGGCGGGTCTGATCGCGGCGGGCATCCCCGACCCTGAACCCGCCGATGCAGCGGGCTCGTCCTGGGCGCCGACGGTGGCCGCGGACCGATTCATCGAAGCGCCGACCGCGGTGAAGTGGCATCTGATCGCCTCGGCGTGGCTGGACCTGCCCGGGCGCCCCAGCCTGGTGGGTGCTCGTGGTCCGGACGGTAAACCGTATGCGGCGCTGTCGGATTCGTTGTTCTCGACCGCAGCCCCGCTGGATCGCAGACTGCTCCTCACCCTGCTGGCGGAGCTGCCGCCCGGCTCCGGCGTCGACCCCGGCAGCGCCTCGCAGGCCCTGGTGTGGCAGCGGCCCCGCTGGTCGGCGCGGCTGCAGCCCGATCCGGTGGCCGACCTGCTCACCGAAGCGCACGCGGTCGGCGCGGTCGGCCGGGGAGCGCTCGCCACTCCGATGCGCCGACTGCTCGCCGGGGACGGCGACGACGCCGTCGTCGCCGCGATGGACAAGGCCCTCCCCGCTCCCATCGACCACTTCCTGCTGCAGGCCGACCTGACGGTCATCGTTCCGGGGCCGCTCGAACGCGGTCTGGCCGAGCAGTTGGGCGCCGTGGCCACGGTCGAGTCAGCGGGCGCGGCGATGGTCTACCGGATCGATGAGGGGTCGGTGCGCCGCGCGCTGGACACCGGCAAGACCGCGGGCGAACTGCACGCCTTGTTCGCGCGTCATTCGAAAACTCCTGTGCCGCAAGCTTTGACCTACCTGATCGACGACGTCGCGCGGCGGCACGGTCAGCTTCGGGTCGGGATGGCGGCCTCGTTCGTACGGTGCGAAGACGCGGCGCTGCTCGCCGCGGCGGTCGCGGCGCCGGCCACCGAGGCTGTCGAGTTGCGTCTCCTCGCGCCCACGGTCGCGGTGTCGCAGGCGCCGATCGGCGACGTGTTGGGCGCCCTGCGCCGAGCGGGGTTCGCGCCCGCGGCCGAGGACACCACCGGCGCCATCGTGGATCTGCGCAGCCGCGGTTCCCGCGTCCCCGCCCCGGGACGTCGCCGCACCTACCGGCCCAACGCCATCCCGACCGACCAGACGCTCGCTGCGATCGTCGCCGTGCTCCGCAAGGTCGCCTCCGCACCGTCGTCGGGCTTGCGACTGGATCCAGCAGTCGCGATCTCCGAACTGCAGCAGGCGGCCCACCATCAGGAATCGGTCGTGATCGGCTATGTCGATCCGGCCGGCGTGGCCAGTCAGCGGGTGGTCGCGCCGATCAACGTCCGCGGCGGACAGCTGACCGCCTATGACCCCGCGTCGGGCCGGGTCCGCGAGTTCGCCATCCACCGGGTGACCTCGGTGGTGTCCGCAGACCCGGGGTGAGGGTCAGACGGGTGACACCGTCGTCAGCACCACACCGGCAATCAACGCGTCGAGATTCGAGTCGTCGATGACGTTGACCGTAATGGTGCGGACCACCGGCAGGAAACCGGGCGGGTTCAATCGGTCGTTGCAACACCGGGTTGTTGGAGTGAGTGTAGCTGTTGGGCAAAGACTTCGGCGGGAGTCTTCCAGCCGAGGACCTTTCGGGGTCGGTTGTTGAGCGTCAGTGCGACCGCTTCGAGGTCTTGAGCCGACCATCGAGATAAGTCGGTGCCTTTCGGAAAGTACTGACGCAGAACGCCATTGGTGTTCTCGTTGGTAGGCCGCTGCCATGGCGAGTGCGGGTCGGCGAAAAACACCTTCGTTCCGGTGTCGAAGGTGAACTGGGCGTGCGCGGCCAACTCTTTGCCGCGGTCCCATGTCAACGTCTGACGCAGCTGCTTGGGTAGCTGTGCCAGTGAGGCGATCAGGGCAGCGTTCATCGCCTCGGCGCCGTAGCCGCTGAGCGCCGGCCCGTTCTTCACCGGCGGCGCCAGACCCCACCCCTCGAGGCGGGGAAGGTGAACCAGCATCACCGAGCGGCTCTTGCGTTCCACCACGGTGGCAATCGCCGACCGGCCCGCACCGATGATCAAATCACCCTCCCAATGCCCAGGAACTGCGCGATCGGCGGCTTCGGCAGGGCGTTTGCTGATCACGACGTCCGCGGTGACATGTCCCTGCGGTTTGTTCTGTGTCCTGGCCCGCGGGACCCGCAGCGCACGACCGGTCCGCAGGCACGCGACCAATTCCCGTTTGAGCGCCCCACGCCCCTCGATGAACAAGGACTGATAGATCGCCTCATGGCTGATGCGCATGGACTCATCATCGGGGAAATCCAGCGGTAAGCGGTGGGCAATCTGTTCCGGGCTCCATGCTGTCGACCACCGTCGGTCTTGTCGGTGCGGCTTGTTGCGGCCGTTCCAGGCCTTGGTCTGCGGACCTGCGACGGCGGTGCCGTCGGGTCCGCGGACACTGCCATCGAGCCGCTGCTGCACGTACTCACGCAGCTGCGGGTTGACTGCCAGTTTCGCGGGTTTCGGGCGCTTTGCTGCTTGCTGGGCCTTCCACTGCGCCACCCCTGCGCGGTACACCTGCGTGCCGCTGCGGGTGGCTGCGTTGCGCCGCAGTTCCCGCGAAACTGTCGAGGGGTCACGCTTGATCTCGCGGGCGATCTCACGCACCCCGGCGCCCTGGGCGCGTAGCAGTGCGATCTCCTCCCGCTCGGCGAACGACAGATACCGGCCCGTGGGCTCATCCAGACTGATCGGCGTCATGCCGCCAGCGTGGTGGAACCACCTGGTCGCCACCGGTGTCGACACGCCGACCTCTGCGGCTGCGTCGTCGGTGGAGACACCCTGGGCGATCAGCCGCCAAAACTGACGCTGCACCGACCGCGACGGGTCCGGGCGCCCTGGTGAGCGCATCGCAGGCCGCAACGCACGGTCAGCCGCCCACTGCCGTCGCCTACCAACCGATTCCGCGTCCTTACGCTTGGCCACACCACACCTCCGTGATCAAGGTGTTGCGACGACCAGTTGAATCCGCCCCGGGAACCTGAGTCGCTTTGAAGGTCACCGCCTCCAGCGCCTGCTTGTACTGGGCGATCGTCGCGGTGCCCGAAAGCCTCAGCTCACCGGTGCTCGGGGTGTAGACCGCGGTGATCGGGTTGCCCGAGATCGGCGTGTAGGCCAGCGTGTCGCCCGATTTGCGGTTGGCGGTGATCGTCACCGTCGCGCCGGTCAGTACCGAGGAGTCGGTGTCCAGGATTGCGACCGATGTGATCGGTTTGACGGTGGTGCCGAACTTCGCGAGGGTCGCGCCCACGGTGGCGATCGTCGGCCGATCCGGATTCTTGACGGCCACCAGTACCGTGGCGGGCAGAAGTGCACCCAGACTGGAATCGTCGGTGACGTCGATGCTCACGGTGCGGCCGAGCAGGCCGAGGGTGGTGGCGGTGAACGTCACCGACTCCAGCGCCGCCTCGTAATCCGCCTTACTCGCGGTGCCCGTGAGCGTCAGCGTGTCGGTGCCGTTCCACGTTCCGGAGATCGGAATACCCTCCAGCGCAGTGAAACTCAGGGTGTCGCCGGATTGCCGGCCCAGCGTGATCTTCACCGTGGCACCGGTCAGCGAGTCGGAGTCGACATCGTCGATCGTCACCGTCGGGGCGACCTTCACCCCGGTCTTGCCGATGGTGTAGGTCGGCAACGCGACCACCGTCACCGCGGGGGGCAACGGCGTCACCGTGTTCACCAGCACGGCTCCCGGCAGCGGGTTGGTGTCCCCGTCGGCTTCGGTGACGGTGATCGTCACGGTTCGGGGGAGGCCGAGTTGGGTGGCACTTAACGCGATCTGCTTCAGTGCCGCTTGGTATTCCGCGACGCTCGCCGTCCCCGACAGGGTGAGTGTGTAGGCATTGGTCTGGACGACGTCGATGGTGCCTGCCGCGCCGGTGTAGGTCAGCTTGTCACCGCTGAGTCGTGCCAACGCCGCGATCGTGACGACGGCTCCGGTCAACTGATCATCGTCGGCGTTGGCGATGGACACCGAGGACACGACCTTGACCGGCGGCTTGCCGAGCGTGTACACCGGCGTGCCGAGTGCGGTCACGGTCAGCGGGAGTTCGATCACGACCGCGGGGAGTACCAGCAGGGTCGCCGGCGTTCCCGGCCCGGTGACGTCATCGGTGTCGGTCAGCGTCACCGTGACGATCCTGCTCGCCAGTCCGAGGCTGGTACCGCTGAACGTGATGGCCTTCAGCGCCGCCTCGTAGTCGGCTTTCGACGCCACGCCCGTCAGCGTCAGGGTATCGGTGCCGTCCCATGATCCGTCGATGTCGATACTCTGCGGCGCAACGTAGTTCAACGTGTCACCGGGCTGCAGGCCTGCGGTGATCTTGACCGTCGCGCCCTTCATCGAGTCCGAGTCCACGTCGGTGATCTCGGCGACCGACAGCAGCTTCACCGGGTTGCCGCCGAGCGTGAACGGCGTCAGTCCGCCGACCGCGAGGACGGCCGGTGGCAGTTTCACGACGATGCCGGGCACCACGGTGACGAGCACCGGCGTGGCGAGAACTCCGCTGACATCCTGCTCATCGGTCAGGGTGATGCCCACTCCGCGGCCCACCAGGCCGAGAGTCGTCGCGCTGAACGTGATGGCCTTCAGCGCCGTCTCGTAGTCCGCCTTGGAGGCGAGCCCGGTCAACGTCAACGTGTCGACCCCGTCCCACACCCCGTCGATGTCGAGGCCCTGCGGCTTGACGTACGTGAGCGTGTCGCCGGTCTGCCTGCCGGTGTTGATCTTGATGACCGCGCTCTTCAGCGAGTCCGAATCCGGATCGAGGATCTCGGCGATCGACAGCAGCGGGATCGGATCGCCACCGAGGGTGAACGGCAGCAGGTTCCCGACCGCGAGCACCGACGGCGGGAGCGCGACGATGGGGTCGACCACGAAGGACACCGTCTGGGTGACGTTGTCGGGCTGGGCCAGTCCGAACAACCGTGCCACCGAGTGGAGCACCCGAAGGAATCCCAGATCCTCGGAGTCGTCCCTGATGACCACCTGGAACTCGACGGGCACGGAGTCGCCGACCACGGGCACGGTCGGTGTGTAGACGAAGGTGCCGGTGATCGGGTCCCGGAACACCAGCCCGGAGTCGGGCTGGACGATGTCGTAGGTCAGCGGGTCGCCGTTGGGATCCTCGGCGTCGATGGTGATGAGCACCTGCCCGGTAAGGATCTGCGAGGTGGTCACCGAGTGCACCACGGGGCTCTTGTTGAAGAGCGTGTGGCTGATCAACCGCCGCACGTAGGCGAGCACGGCGTCGGTCACCGGCGAGGACACCGGAGCCGCCGGATCGACCAGCGGGGCAATGAAATTCGAGACGACGGCACCGACCACGTTGACGGTGGCACTCTGCTCGGCGACCGGTTCTGCCGGTGCGGGAACCGACTCGGCCACCGACATCGTGACGGTCTTCCTCGCCGCCCAGCGCGGTGCGGGCTGCGGCGCAGCGGGTGATTCGGCGATGGTCTGCGCCTCGGCAGGCGTGGCGTCGGCGACGGCGCCCTGGTCGGCGCCGGCGTCCGCGTCCTCCTCGGCGGCCGGGGTGTCGGCGTCGACCACGGCCGGTCGCACATGAAGGCGGGGGAACCGCTTCTTCACGGCCTCGTCCGACGGGGGGGCGGCGTCCTCCTCGGACGGATCGTCGATCGAGTCGGCGTCGGTGTCGTCGTCGGCCGAGGTGCTGTGGTCGGAGCCTGACTCACCAGAGCCCCGGTCCGCGTCGTCCTCCTGGCCGGGCTTCGACGTCGCGTCGGCGTCCGAGTCGCGTGAGGGCTTCGCGGACGGTCCTGCGTCCGTGCCGTTCGCCGACGACGTGGCGGAAGTTGAGTCCGCGTCGCCGTCAGCGGCTGCGGCGACGCCTGTCGCGGAGTGTGCCACGGCGAGCCCGATTCCCAGCGACACGGCCAGTGCCCCGACCCGCCCGATGTGGACGGCGTATTTCGGGCTCACCGGCCGCGCGTGCCGAGGTGCACCCGTCGATCGGGGATCGTCGAGAAGCTCCTTCGCCGCCCAGAACTGTCGGTTCGACGATCCTGACCGCGACATCCGATGTCCGACTGGTTTTCCGTTCACGCGCCCGGCCTCCGTCATTCGCCCAGACCCCCGTGTCTGTTCGCCCCCGCGACTGATAGCTGGGCACGTGTAGACCATGGCCGACCGACACCCCGCGAAGCTGACCTTAAGGCAAAATTGACGGCCCTGACTACAGTTTCTGAGAAGTTGTTCACAGGATGCATATTCAGCAACTCCGCTGATGCCGTGAAGCAGCAGTTATCGGTCATCAGCAATATCACGACAGGCCGCCAACTCCACCGTTCGCCGCCCTGGAGAGCACCTGTCTGCAAGATTCGCAACCCCGTGTGCCAAGTCCGCCGCAGCGCCCCCCAGCGGCCGAGGCACCTCGAGGATGTTTGCCACCGGCGACGTGACCCGCGGTCGTCACAGCGATCCGGATAATGGACAGGATGACTTCCCACCGAGGCCCGGCATGACCGACGGCCCACTGATCGTCCAATCGGACAAGACCGTACTGCTCGAGGTCGACCACGAGCAGGCAGGCGCAGCGCGCGCGGCGATCGCCCCTTTCGCCGAACTCGAACGCGCGCCCGAGCACGTGCACACCTACCGCATCACCCCGTTGGCGCTGTGGAACGCGCGGGCCGCCGGACACGATGCCGAACAGGTCGTCGACGCACTGGTGTCGTTCTCTCGGTACGCCGTGCCGCAACCGCTGCTCGTCGACATCGTCGACACCATGGCGCGATACGGGCGGCTGCAACTGGTGAAGCATCCGGCACACGGCCTGACGTTGGTCAGTTTCGATCGAGCGGTGCTCGAAGAGGTGCTGCGCAACAAGAAGATCGCCCCCATGCTGGGGGCGCGCCTCGACGACGACACGGTGATCGTGCACAACAGTGAACGCGGCCGCGTGAAGCAGATGCTGCTCAAGATCGGCTGGCCGGCCGAGGATCTCGCGGGTTACGTCGACGGCGAGGCGCATCCGATCAACCTGGAGCAGGACGGCTGGCAACTGCGTGACTACCAGCAGATGGCGGCGGACTCCTTCTGGGACGGCGGATCCGGCGTCGTCGTGCTGCCGTGTGGCGCGGGCAAGACGCTCGTCGGTGCCGCCGCGATGGCGAAAGCCGGTGCCACGACGCTGATTCTGGTCACCAACACGGTGGCGGGACGGCAGTGGAAGCGGGAACTGATCGCGCGCACGTCGCTGACCGAAGAGGAGATCGGCGAGTACTCCGGGGAGAAGAAGGAGATCCGGCCGGTCACGATCGCGACCTACCAGGTCATCACGCGGCGCACCAAGGGCGAGTACAAGCACCTGGAGTTGTTCGACAGCCGCGACTGGGGGCTGATCGTCTACGACGAGGTGCACCTGCTGCCGGCGCCGGTGTTCCGGATGACCGCCGATCTACAGTCACGGCGGCGGCTGGGGCTGACCGCGACCTTGATCCGCGAAGACGGCCGCGAGGGCGATGTGTTCTCGTTGATCGGACCCAAGCGCTATGACGCCCCGTGGAAAGACATCGAGGCGCAGGGCTGGATCGCGCCCGCCGAGTGCATCGAGGTCCGCGTCACCATGACGGACAACGAGCGCATGATGTACGCCACCGCCGAGCCCGATGAGCGATACAAGCTCTGCGCGACCGCGCACACCAAGATCGCCGTGGTGAAATCGATCCTCAACCGGCATCCTGACGAGCCGACGCTGGTGATCGGCGCCTATCTCGACCAGTTGGACGAGCTGGGCGCCGAGTTGGACGCGCCGGTGATCCAGGGCTCGACGAAGACGGCTGAGCGCGAGACGCTGTTCGACGCGTTCCGGCGCGGTGAGATTCGCACGCTGGTCGTGTCGAAGGTGGCGAACTTCTCCATCGACCTTCCCGAAGCCAGCGTCGCAGTCCAGGTCTCGGGGACCTTCGGGTCACGGCAGGAGGAGGCGCAACGGCTGGGACGGCTGCTGCGTCCCAAGGCCGACGGCGGCGGCGCGGTGTTCTACTCCGTCGTGTCCCGCGACAGCCTCGACGCCGAGTACGCCGCGCACCGCCAGCGGTTCCTCGCCGAGCAGGGCTACGGGTACGTCATCAAGGACGCCGACGACCTGCTCGGCCCGGCTCTATGACCGTCGGGCGTGTCGTGCCGATCCTGTCGGTGGCCGATCTGCCGACCGCCGTCGAGCAGTACCGTGCGGTGCTCGGTCTCGAGGTCGTCATGGACCACGGGTGGATCGTCACGCTGGCCGATCCCGACCGCCGTCACCAGCTCAGTCTGCTGACCCGCGACGCGACCGCAGCCGTCGATCCGACGGTGTCCGTCGAGGTCGACGACGTCGACGAGGCATATCGCGGCGCGGTGGCCGCGGGCCTACGCATCGTCCACCCGCTCTCCGACGAGGAGTGGGGTGTGCGCCGCTTCTTCTTCGCCGATACCGCCGGCAACGTCGTCAACGTGCTCTCGCACCGTGGCCAATCGACCTGAGGGGGCGCGCGAAGGTCGCAGACCGGCTAGCCTCATTCCTCGAGTCGGGACGAGCGCAGAGCAGCACGAAGGAACCCATGACCACTGACAGACGCGACCAGCGGGTGCGCGCCCGGACTTCTGTGCGCGCCGCCGGCGTCGCCGCCGCGTTGACCTTCGGCGTCCTGGTGTCCGCCCCCCTCGCGGCGGCCCAGCCGATCCCGACGCCCGTGCCCGGACCCGATGGGGCGCCACCGGCGCCGGGACAGCCTGTGGCTGTCCCGGTCGATCCGGCGGCCGCCGCGCCCGCGCCCGTCCCGGTCGGCCCGCCGATGGTGCCCGAGATCCCGAACGCTCAGTACGGATCGGGGGACGGCCCGCTGGGCTTCCTGCGCGACGCCTGGCACCAGGCGCAGGATCCCTACAACTTCTTGGGCACGGCTGAGATGCAGAACATGCCCCCGGCGGGTGCACCGCCCCCGGGCGCCGGCCCGCCGCCACCCCTGCCCCCCGGCTACCAGTCCCTCAACGCGCCGGGCTCGGAGACTGCCGCGGCGCCGCGTGACGGCGCCGCCGCACCCGCGCTGCCGCCCGGTTACTTCTCGATCAACGGGCCCACGCCGCCCGGCTACGAATGGGGTGTGCCGCCGCCACCACCGCCGCCGGACCCGAACGCGCCGAAGCCGTACGTGCCGGTGGTCTCACCACCGCCGCCGCCGCTGTTCCCGACGCAGTAGTTCCGAGCCCGCTCAGCTCAGTGCAGGGATGACCTCCTTCTCGAACAACTCGATACCCGACCGGTCGTAGGCGGCCTCCGGGAAGTAGCAGATGGCATAGTCGCAGCCGAGGTCGCGAAGTTTCTGCAACGCCTCGACGATTTGCTCGGGAGTTCCGCTGCCGGATGCGGGAGAACTCATCGAGTCGAGCATCGCGTCGGCGGCGGCATCGCCCGTCAGCGTCTTGATGCGCGACCGCACTCCGTCCAGGCGGTCCCGCACCTCCGCCTCGGTCGAGCCCACCACAGTGTTGATGTTGGCCGACCGGACGATGCCGCCGAAGTCGGTGCCGACATCGCGGCAGTGGGCGGCGAGTACCTGCGACTTGTGCGCGAAGCCCTCGGGCTCCGACGTGAAGTTGGTGTACTGGGCGTACTTGGCCGCGATGCGCAGGGTGACTTTCTCGCCTCCGCCCGCGATCCACAGCGGGATGCCCCCCTTCTGCAGCGGCCTCGGCTCGACGATGGCCTTGTCCACCTGGTAGTGCTTGCCGTCGAAGGTGACGACTCCTTCGCGCCACGCGTCGCCCATGATTTGCACACCCTCGTCGAGGCGGGCCAACCGAACCCCGGCCGAGGGGAACCCGTACCCGTAGGCCCGCCATTCGTGTTCGTACCAACCGCCCCCGATACCCATCTGGATCCGGCCACCGGAAATGACATCGCAGGTCGCGGCGACCTTGGCCAGATAGGCCGGGTTGCGGTAGCTCATGGCGGTGCACATCTGCCCCAGCTTGATCCGCGACGTCGTCGCGGCATAAGCGGCCATCAACGTCCACGCCTCGTGCGTGGCCTCTTTGGTCGGCACGGGAACGGTGTGGAAGTGGTCGTACACCCACAGCGAGTCCCACACCCCGCCGTCGTCGACGTAGGACGCGAGGTCGCGCATCACCCCCCACTGCTCAGCGGGGTCGATGCCGACCAGATCGAGTCGCCAGCCTTGCGGGATGAACAGTCCGAAGCGCATGCGTCCGACTCTAGGCGCGTCGATCGCCGCCGGGGTAGAGGGTCGTCACGGCGGGTCCCCGACGGCAACGTCTGACCGAGGGGCCTGCGGGCGAAAGATGTTGTCGCGCAGAAGTTCCGACGCTACTCAGCTCGATGCGGTCACCGTGCCGGTCGGCCGGAGAAGCTGGCACGGTAGTCACTCGGGGTGGTCTGCATCTGCCGCACGAAGTGATAGCGGAACGTCACCGCTGATTCGAAGCCGACGCGAGAACTGATCTGTTCGATCGACAACGACGAGGCCTCGAGCAGCGGCAGGCTCGCCTGCACACGCTGCTCGATCAGCCACCGGATCGGAGTCGTGCCCGTCGCTTTGGCGAACTGCCGAAGGAAGTTGCGTCTCGACATGGCACACTGCGCGGCCAACTCGTCCAGAGTGATCGGCGCGTCGAGATGCTCCAGAGCCCAGGCCATCCCCGCGGCGATCCGCCCGTCGTCGGCGGCCTCGGGCACGGGCATCTCGATGTACTGGGCCTGCCCGCCGGCGCGGTGCGGGGCGATCACCAGCCGCCGCGCCACATCGTTGGCGACGCTGACGCCGTGATCGGACCGGACGATGTGCAGACACAGATCCAGTCCGGCCGCGCAGCCGGCGCTGGTCAGCACCCGACCGTTGTCGACGTAGAGGGGCGCCCGATCGATCGCGATGTCGGGATGGCGCCGCTGCAGGGCGTCAGCGTAGATCCAGTGCGTGGTGGCCGCGTGTCCATCGAGCACACCCGCGGCGGCCAGCGCGAAGGCTCCCGAGCAGATCGACACCAGCCGGGCCTTCCGGCGGTCCGCGGCCCGGATGGCCTCGATGAGCGAGGACGAGATGGGCTCGTCGATGTCGCGCACGCTCGGGATGACCACCGTGTCCGCCTCGGCCAGCTCGGCCAGCCCGTAGGACGTGCGCACCGTGGCCCCACCGAGTAGTCGCACCTCAGGGGTCTCCGCGCACATCCGCACGGAGTACCACGGTCGCGTGATGCCCGCCGAGAACAGCGGGGACAGTTCCGCCATACCGAAGATCTCCGCGGCCATCCCTGATTCAAAGCCCGTCATGCCGTCGTAGGCGAGGATGGCGACGGTGTGCATGGCACTATCCTAACGATTAGTGGCCTCAGTGCCACTGTCGGCGCCGCGGCCGGACGGGCATGGTCAGGGCATGCTGTACCGACGCCGACGAAAGATGTTCTTCCCGTGGTTCTTCCGTACTATCCGCCACGCTGCTGCGGGTGTTCACACAGCGAACGGAGTGGCCCACGGAATCGTGCCGCCCGCCTGCTCGGCGGCGCGGCACTGTCGGACTCCGCGCCTACCCTGAGACCATGGCCCTCTCCCGTGACGAACGCGAACGATTCCTGGCCGAGCCCCACGTCGCTGCACTGTCGGTGTCCGCCGGCGACACCCGCGGACCCCTGACCGTGCCGGTCTGGTACCAGTACCACCCCGGGGGTGAGCCGTGGGTGCTGACCGGCGCCGACTCACGCAAAGCCCGGCTGATCGAGGAGAAGGGGTACTTCTCGCTGATGGTCGAGCGACTCGAACCCACCACCCGCTATGTCGCGGTGGATGGCGCTGTGAGCCGCATCGAGCCCGGCACGGACGAGCAGATGGCCGAGATGACCCACCGCTATCTCAGCGGGGACGCTGCCGAACGCTACCTGCAATTCGCCCACGACAACCTCGGTGCTCACGTTGCCATCTTCATGCGGCCACAGCGCTGGCTGTCGTCCGACATGGGCTCGTTCTAGAGGCCCAGAGCGGCCATTCCCGCGGCGACGGTCGCCCGCTTCAGCGCGTCGTGCGGCGCATCGGGGAATTGCAAGCAGCAGTCCTGGAGCCCTCCGAACGCGATGACCGCGCGTGCGGACTGTTCCAGCGTGGTCCGGCTGCCGAACACCAGCCGGGTCAGCCGTTCGCGCCACGACAACAGAAGATCGATCAGCGCCCTTCCGGCCGGTCTGACCCGCACCGTCGCGCGGCTCAACGACAGGGGAGTGCGTCTCTACGAGACGATGCCGCTGCCCGTGAACGCAGAATCCCCCGGAACCTCTGCGGTCCCGGGGGATTCGACGTGCTGACTAGCTGGTCAGTGAGGACGGCGGGGTGAACCGCTCGCCGTACTTGGCCGCCAGCTCCTTGGCGCGCGCCACGAAGGCCTCCTTGCCGACGCCGCCCGCACCCTGGTAGCCGACGATGAACTGCGCCGAACCACCGGTGTAGGGCGGGTACCCGATGCCCATGATCGAGCCGATGTTCGCATCGGCCGTCGAGGTGAGCACGCCTTCGTCGAGGCACTTCTGGGTCTCGAGCGCCTCGGCGAACAGCATCCGGTCGATCATGTCTTGCAACGGGATCGACGAAGATCCGGACTTGCCCGACCCGAAGGTGTCGGCGAGTCCCTCCCACAGGCCGGCGCGCTTGCCGTCCACGTACTCGTAGAAGCCCGCGCCCTTCAGGCGCGACGGGCGACCGATCTCGATCATCTTGTTCACGACGGCCTCGGCCGGGTGCGGCTCGTAGGTGCCGCCGGCGGCCTCGGTCGCCTTGCGGGTCTCGGTCGCGATCTTCTGCATGAGCTCGAGGTTGAGCTCGTCGGATAGCTGCAGCGGTGCCGCCGGGTACCCGGCCTGCGAACCGGCCTGCTCGATGCTGGCCGGAGCGACACCCTCACCCAGCATCGCCAGCGCCTCGTTGACGAAGGTGCCGATGACACGGCTGGTGAAGAAGCCGCGGCTGTCGTTGACCACGATCGGTGTCTTGCCGATGGCCAGCGTGTAGTCGAACACGCGGGCCAGGGCTTCGTCGGAGGTCTTCTCGCCCTTGATGATCTCGACCAGCGGCATCTTGTCGACCGGAGAGAAGAAGTGGATGCCGATGAAGTCCTCCTGGCGCTTCACGCCGGAAGCGAGACCCGTGATCGGCAGCGTGGACGTGTTCGAACCCAGCAGCGCATTGGGCTCGACGATGTCCTCGATCTCCTGGAACACCTTGTGCTTGAGTTCCTGGTTCTCGAAAACGGCCTCGACCACGAAATCGACACCCTTGAGGTCAGCCGGATCGGCAGTCGGGGTGATGCGGGCCAGCAGCGCGTCGGACTTCTCCTTCGTGGTGCGGCCCCGCTCGAGCGCCTTGGCTTCCAGCTTCTCCGAGTAGTTCTTGCCCTTGTCCGCGGCTTCCTGCGAAACATCCTTGAGCACAACGTCATACCCGGCCTTCGCCGAGACGTAGGCGATTCCGGCACCCATCATGCCCGCGCCCAGCACACCGATCTTGTTGATCTTGACCGGCTCGATGCCGTCGGGACGCGACGCGCCACCGTTGATGGCCTGCAGGTCCAGGAAGAACGCCTGAATCATGTTCTTCGCGGTCTGACCCGTCACCAGCGAGGTGAAGTAGCGGCTCTCGATGCGGGTGGCGGTGTCGAAATCGACCTGCGCACCCTCGACGGCGGCGTCCAGGATGGCGCGCGGCGCCGGCATCGGCGCACCCTTGAGCTGCTTGCGCAGCAGCGCCGGGAACGACGGCAGGATCGCGGCGAGCGCCGGATGCGACGGCGTACCGCCGGGCATCTTGTAGCCCTTCTGGTCCCACGGCTGGGTGTGCGCCTCCGGGTTGGCCTTGATCCACGCCTTGGCCGCGGGGACCAATTCGTCGACGCTGCCGACCAGTTCGTCGACCAGGCCGATCTCTTTCGCCTTGCCGGGCTTGAAGCGGGTGCCCTGGCTCAGGACCTCCATGAAGGCCTTCTGGATGCCGAACATCCGCACGGTGCGTGCGACGCCGCCGCCACCCGGCAGCAGGCCCAGGGTGACCTCCGGCAAGCCGATGACGACACCCTTGACGTCGGCGGCGATGCGGTGATGACAGGCCAACGCGATCTCCAGGCCGCCACCGAGGGCGGCGCCGTTGATCGCCGCGACGACGGGCACCCCGAGGGTCTCCAACGCGCGCAGGTCGGCCTTGATGAACTCCACCTCGGCGAACGACTCAGCGGCGTTCTCCGGACCGACCTTCATCATGCCCTTGAGATCACCGCCGGCGAAGAAGGTCTTCTTCGCGCTGGCGATCACCACGCCGGTAATCGAATCCTTCTCCTGCACAAGCCGCTCCACGGCGTTGTGCATGGACTCCTTGTAGTGCTCGTTCATCACGTTGGCCGAGCCGGTCGGGTCGTCCAGCGTCAGGGTGACGATGCCGTCGGCATCCTTGTCCCACTGAATGGTGTTCTCTGCCATTGTCTTCGGTCTCCTACACGCGCTCGATGATGGTGGCCACGCCCATGCCGCCGCCGATGCACAGCGTGATCAGCGCACGCCGCGCATTGCGTCGCTCGAGCTCGTCGACCATGGTTCCGGTGATCATGGCGCCGGTGGCGCCCAGCGGGTGGCCCATCGCGATGGCGCCACCGTTGACGTTGAGCTTCTCGTCGGGGATGTTCAGATCCTTCTGGAACTTCAGCACCACCGAGGCGAACGCCTCGTTCAGCTCGAACAGGTCGATGTCGTCGACGGTCAGGCCGGCACGGTCGAGCACCTTGCGGGTGGCCGGCGTGGGGCCGGTCAGCATGATCACCGGATCCGCGCCGGAGGTCGCGGTGGCGACGATGCGGGCCCGCGGGGTCAGCCCCTGCGACTGACCGGCCTTCTCGCTGCCGATGAGCACGAGCGCGGCGCCGTCGACGATGCCGGAGCTGTTGCCGCCGGTGTGGACGTGATTGATCTTCTCCACGTAGTGGTACTTCTGCAGCGCCACGTCGTCGAAGCCGCCCATCGCGCCGATGCCGTCGAACGCGGTCTTCAGCTTGGCGAGGCCCTCGATCGTGGTGTCGGGACGCATGTGCTCGTCATGGTCGAGGACGACCAGCCCGTTCTGGTCCTTGACCGGGACGACGGACTTGGCGAAGTAGCCGCCCGACCAGGCCGCCGCGGCCTTCTGCTGGCTGCGCAGCGCGTAGGCGTCGACGTCGTCGCGGGAGAAGCCCTCGATGGTGGCGATCAGGTCGGCCCCGATGCCCTGCGGCACGAAGCCGATGCGGTAGTTCGTCTCCGGATCGCTGGCCCAGGCGCCACCGTCGGAGCCCATCGGCACACGGCTCATCGACTCGACGCCGCCGGCGAGCACCAGGTCGTCCCAGCCGGAGCGCACCTTCTGGGCGCCCAGGTTGACGGCCTCGAGGCCCGACGCGCAGAAGCGGTTGAGCTGGAAACCACCGGTGGTCTCCGGCAGGCCGGCCACCAGGCCGGCGGTGCGGGCGATGTCGCCGCCCTGGTCACCGACGGGCGAGACGACACCGAGGATGACGTCGCTGATCAGCGTCTCGTCGAGGTCAGGGTGACGCGACCGGATCTCGTCGATCAGGCCGACAACGAGGTTGACGGGCTTGATCTCGTTGAGCGATCCGTTGCGCTGCTTGCCGCGCGGGGTGCGGATCGCCTCATAGATGAAGGCTTCTTCGGACATGTGCTCTCCAGGTCCTGTTCAGGTGGGGTGCCGCGGTGAGCCCATGAATGGGCGCCGCGGGGAGGCTGCTCCTCTAGCGGCGATGCTAGCAGCCTCGCCCAACCGCTTGGTTGGGACCTCTGAAGAGCGGAAACGCCGAACGCACGCTTTCTGACGTGGATCGCGAGGTGCGACGTCAGAAAGCGTGCGCTCGGTACGGGGGTCTAGTCGGGCGAACCCTCGGTGTCGTCGAAGAACGACCACTCGCCGTCGTGCTCGACCTCCATGCGCCACCCCAACTCGGAGTTGTCGGCACGCTGGTCGACGAACCAGGCGTGCGCGTCGTCAGCGCTTTCGATGTCCTTGGTCTCGACGATCTCGCCCTTGGGGTTCAGCACACGATAGGTAGCCATGCCGCAGGTGTTTCCCGCCTCCGGCCCGTTCACACCTACGCCGACCGGGGCGTCACCAATTCGTCCAAGGTCGGGTAATCGATGTAGCCCGCCGGACCCGGGGCGTAGAAAGTCGCCACGTCCGGCTCGTTGAGCTCGGCGCCCGTGGTCAACCGGTCCACCAGATCCGGGTTGGCGAGGAACGCCCGCCCGACAGCGGCGGCACTGATCACGCCCCATTCGGCGAGGTTCTCCAGCATCGCGAAATCGGTGTCGACGGTGCGCGGTGTGTTGAGCACCAAGGCGCCGTCCCACTGCGTGCGCAGGGCGGCGAACGGCTCCGCCGACGGCTCACTGACGATGTGCAGATACGCGATCTTCAGGGAGGCGATGCGGCACAGCAACGCTTCGTAGGCGCTGATCTGGTCGGTTTCGCGCATGTCGCCGGCGGTGTTCCCGGGTGAGATCCGTAACCCGACCCGGTCGGCCCCGATCTCCGCGGCGACGGCTTCGACGACCTCGGCGGCGAAGCGGGCCCGGTTCTGCGGCGAGCCCCCATAGGCGTCGGTGCGCTGATTGACGACGTCGGACAGGAATTCGTGCAGCAGATACCCGTTGGCGGAATGGATCTCGACACCGTCCATGCCGGCGTCGACCGCGCGGCGCGCTGCGGCGCGGAACTGGCCGACGATCTCGCCGATCTCGCTGACCGTCAGGGCCCGCGGCACCGGCAGCGGCTTCTTCCCGGTCGGTGTGTGGGTCACCATGTCGGCGGCGATCGGTGAGGGCCCGACGGACTCGAATCCGCTGATCTCGGGGTGGGCCATCCGACCGACATGCCACAGCTGCACCACCATCGTGCCGCCCGCACGATGCACGGCGGAGGCGATCTCGGCCCACTTGTCCTGCTGCCGGTCGGTGTAGATGCCGGGGGTGTTCATGTAGGCGCCGTTGGCCTGCTCGCAGACGGCGGTGGCCTCGCTGATGATGAGCCCCGCCGCGGCCCGCTGCGCGTAGTACTCGGCGGCCAGCGACGACGGGGTGCCGTCGGCGTCGGCGCGCGACCGCGTCAGCGGAGCCATGAAGAGTCGGTTCGCGACGCTCACCGACCCGACGGTGGTGGGCTGCAGGAGTGCGGACTGTTCGCCGAGGGTGAAGGTCATGCCTGCAGTCAGCGTCTGACGCGTCGTGTTCATTCCCGCGGGGAATCGCCGACGATGGCGGTCACCCGGATCTCGACCCGCATGTTGCGCGCCGCGAGCGCGGCGGCTCCGGTCGCGGTCCAGATCGGCGTCCGGTCGGGCATCCGCGCCCGCAACTGAGCGACCATCGCGTCGGTGTGCACATCGTCGATGACGCCCGGGGCGCTCGCCACGTGATACGAGTTCACATGCACGACGTCACCCCAGCCGGCCCCCGCGGTGGCGAGCGTGCGCGACACGTTCTCGAAGGCGGCGGCGATCTCCTCCTCCAGGGATTCGGGGAAGTTTAGGTCGTCGTCCCAGCCGCCCTGGCCCGAGATCTCGACGCGGTCGCCGATCCGGACCGCCTGACTGTAGTGACGCTGTTCGCGGAACATCTCGCCGTAGCCCGGCGTGACGAAGAATTCGATGTCGGCCATGACTCGCCTTTCGGTTGATTACTTCATGCGTGAACTGACTCTAACGGTAATCAGTTCATACGTGAAGTTATTCCGGGGCCGCTACAGTGCATCGATGGCACGGAGTACGGACCCGCAGTGGTTGAGCCCGGAAGAGAAGGAGGCGTGGACGGGCCTGGTCTCGCTCATGCTGCTTCTCCCGGGAATGCTCGAGGCGCCCCTGCGAGAGGTCGACCTGACACTCTTCGAGTACCTGACGCTGAGCCACCTGTCTGAAGCACCAGAACGGCGAATCCGTATGAGCGAGTTGGCTTTTCTGGCCAACGGCTCCCTGTCGCGACTGTCGAACGTCGTCAAACGTTTCGAACAGCGCGGCTGGGTGACCCGCTCCTCCGACCCCGAAGACGGCCGGTACACGCTGGCCCACCTGACCGACCAGGGGTATCGGCTCGTCGTCGACGCCGCACCGATCCACATGCGCGCGGTGCGTGACCTGGTGCTCGATCCCCTCTCCCCCACCGATCTGCGGGCGCTGACGCGCATCGCGGACAAACTGCGGGTGGTCCACCCCAACCTCGGGAAGACCGCGCGGGGAGGACGGAGGTCGTGACCGCAGCACGCAGCGCGGATGTCATCGTGATCGGCGGCGGCATCGTCGGGCTCGCCACCGCCTGGAAGATCCAACAGCGCCGCCCCGGCCTCTCGGTCGCGGTTCTGGAGAAAGAACCCCGCGTGGCACGGCACCAGACGGGTCACAACAGCGGAGTCATCCACTCCGGCATCTACTACGAGCCGGGCAGCCTGAAAGCCACCCTCTGCAAGCGCGGCGCGCAAGAGACCAAGGACTTCGCCGCGGCGCATGGGATTCCGTGTCGCACGACCGGCAAACTCCTGGTCGCGACCAACGACACGGAGCATCGGCGCATGCTGGCACTGCACCAGCGTGCGCTGATCAACGGCCTCGACGTGCAACTCGTCGACGCTGCCGAACTGCGGCGCGCCGAGCCCCACATCCGGGGGCTCGGCGCCATCGAGGTGTCCACCACCGGGATCATCGATTACGCGCGCGTCTGCGAAACCCTGGCGGCCCTGGTTGTCGCAGCCGGCGGCGAGGTGGTGACCGGCACCACGGTCACGGATGTCCACGAAGCAGCCACCGAAGTCGTCGTGGACACCGCAACCGACAGTTGGCGCGCAGACCGCCTCGTCGCCTGCGCGGGCCTGCAGGCCGATCGCGTCGCCGCCATGGCCGGCATCGCCGTCGACGTGCAGATCATCCCGTTCCGCGGTGAGTACTACGCGTTGCCACCGCACCGCGCGAATCTCGTCACGCGCCTCATCTATCCCATTCCGGATCCTGCCCTGCCGTTCCTCGGGGTGCACCTGAGCCCGACGATCGACGGCGGCATCACGGTCGGCCCCAATGCCGTCCTCGGGTTCGCGCGCGAGAAGTACCGCAAGGGCGCTGTGGAGCCGCGCGATGTTCTTGACTACGCCCGGTTCCCGGGGATGTGGCGGGTCGCGCGGGCCAACGTGCGCACCGGGATCCACGAGATGAAGAACTCGATGTTCAAACGTGGGTATCTCACCGAATGCCAGAAGTACTGTCCTGAACTGGAATTGCGCGATCTGCTGCCGCGCGAAGCGGGGATCAGAGCCCAGGCCGTCCGCCGGGACGGCACGCTGGTGCACGACTTTCTGGTGCACAGGACGCCGCGCAGCATCCACGTGCTCAACGCCCCGTCGCCGGCGGCCACGTCGGCGCTGCCGATCGGCGAGACCCTCGCGGAGCAACTTCTCCCCTAGAGACGGTCGCGGTCGGCCCTCACCGAGCCGCGAGTCGCGGCCACTAACCTCGACCACATGACGGTTCAGAGGCTGGCGCCCTACGCGGTGACGATCTTCGCGGAGATGTCGGCCCGGGCCGCGCAGCTCGGCGCAGTCAACCTCGGCCAGGGCTTCCCCGACGAAGACGGCCCACCCGCGATGCTCAAGACTGCCGAGAACGCGATCGCCGAGGGAATCAACCAGTATCCCCCTGGCCTGGGCACCGAGTCCCTTCGCCAGGCGATCGCCGCCCAGCGCCGACGCCGGTACGGCACCGAGTACGACCCGGACACCGAGGTGCTGGTGACCGTCGGCGCCACCGAGGCGATCGCGGCCTCGGTGCTCGGCCTCGTCGAGCCGGGATCGGAGGTGCTGCTGATCGAGCCGTTCTACGACTCGTACTCCCCCGTCATCGCGATGGCCGGATGCCATCGCCGCGCGGTGCCGATGCGCCGCGACGGCCGACGCTTCGCCATCGACGTCGACGCGCTGCGCGCGGCCGTCACCCCGAAAACCAGGGCGCTGATCGTCAATTCACCACACAACCCGACCGGCATGGTCGCCACCGACGACGAGCTCCGCGCACTGGCCGAGCTCGCCGTCTCGGCCGACCTGCTCGTGATCACCGACGAGGTCTACGAGCACCTCACTTTCGACGGCCATCGCCACATGCCGCTGGCGAACTATCCCGGCATGGCCGAGCGCACCATCACGATCTCGAGCGCGGGCAAGATGTTCAACGTCACCGGCTGGAAGATCGGGTGGGCCTGCGGCCCCAGCGATCTCATCGCCGGCGTGCGGGCGGCCAAACAGTATCTGAGCTATGTGGGCGGCGCGCCGTTCCAGCCGGCGGTGGCTCAGGCGCTCGACACCGAGGACGCGTGGGTGGACGCGCTGTGCGCGTCGTTCCAGCGCAGGCGCGACCGGCTGGGCAGCGCACTGCGCGAGATCGGCTTCGACGTCGACGAGAGCTTCGGCACCTACTTCCTGTGCGCCGATCCCCGCCCTCTCGGATATGACGACAGCCGGGCGTTCTGCTCGGCGCTGATCGAGCGTGTGGGCGTCGCCGCCATTCCGATGTCGGCGTTCTGCGACCCCGACGCATCCCACGCGGGCGACTGGAAACACCTGGTGCGCTTCGCCTTCTGCAAGCGCGAGCAGACCCTCGACGAAGCGATCCGGCGACTGCGGGCGTTACAGCGCAGCGGCTAGCTGCCACAGCTTCTCGTCGGGCTGGTCACGCTCGAGCGGGCTGAGCACCACGTCGGTGGCACCCGCGTCGAGGTACCGCCGCAGCGCGCGCAGCACCGTGTCCTCCTCGCCGATGGCGGCGAGCTCGGCCAGGCTCTCGACGCCCTCCCGGGCGATCACCTTCTGATACGACGGGATGGTCGCGTAGAACGCGAGCTGCTCGTTGGCCGCCTCTCGGGCGGCATGCTCGTCAGCGGTCACCTGCGCCGGCACGAACGCGATGATCCGCGGCCGCGGACGCCCGGCGTCGGCGGCCGCCCGGGCGATCGTCGGCTCGATGAACTGCTCGATCGTCCGGGGACCGGCCAGATACGGCAGGGTGCCGTCGGCGAGCTCACCCGTGACGGCCAGCGCTTTCGGGCCCATCGCCGCCACGTACACGGGCACCGGGGTGCCGCCCTCGAGCGTCGTGGGCCACGCGGGTGCCGCCGTGAACTCCTCGCCGTGGAAGTCGACACCGCCGGTGTGGAAGATCGAGCGCAGGATCATGAGGTACTCGCGCAGCCGCGCGATGGTGTTCGGCCACGCCGTGCCGTACGCAATCCGCTCGGGCTCGTGCGCCCCGAGGCCCAGGCCGAGGCTGAAGTTGCCGTGCGCGGCCGCCTGCGCGGTCTGCGCCTGAGACGCCAGCGTCAGAGGGTGCCGGGGGTTGAAGGGCACGACCGAGGTCCCCACCCCGAGGCCCGGCACCGCGGCGCCGATGAGTCCCGCCAGCGAGACGGCGTCGTGGTCGAACTGCTGCGCGAGCCAGACATGGCGGGTGCCGAGATGATCGGCGCGGCGCGCCTGGGTCACGATGTCGTCGACAGCGTTGCCGGATCCGGCCCGCGCGAACAGCACTACTCCAGTGGTCATGAGACGGGCAACCACCGGGCCGGGCCGCCGATTCCGCGCCCGCAGAACAACTCACGGCGATGCGAAGGGTTGCGTCAGCGGCAGTCGGCCATCACCCGTTGCCGCAGGTTCTCGAGCGCGACGTCGAGCACCATCCGCTTGGCTCGCTTGACCAGGAACGCGGGATACGGGGCCGCCAGGTCGAGAATCAGGTCGAAACGCACCCGGGTCCTGTCCTCACCCTCCGGGGTGAGGTTGTACTCGCCGTGCTGGCAGCGCTGCCGCGAGGTCTGCTGCGCGTCCCACACCACCCAGTCGTCACCCCAGTGGTACTCCAGCAGTTCCTTGTCGCTCATGCCCATGATCTTGACCGTGGCCTTGACATGATGCGGCCGGCCGTCGGGATGGCGGTCCAGCACTTCGGCTTCCTTGTGCAGCGACGACCACGTGGTGACCGCCTCGATGTCGGCCAACGCGTCGAGGATGACCTCGGGTGGGGCGTCGATCACCGTTTCACTGGAAGCTCGGACCGCCATGCGGCAAATCGTAACGCCGTAGCCATGCTCGTATCGGAGAACGTTCAGCTAATTCATATTGTGGTAATGATCGTGATCGGTCAGATCGGCTACGCCCGTCGCCGCGGCGCTGGTCCGCCGTCCCGCCGCGGGAACAGCGCCGCGAGTTCTTCGCGGCTGGTGGTTCCCGTCTTCGCCATCGCCCGGTAGATGTGGCTCTCGACGGTGCGCGGCGACAGCGTCAGCCGCTCGGCGATTCCGCGATTGCTCAAGTCCTCGCCGACCAGCATCGCGATCTCGGTCTCCCGCTCGGTCAGCGGCACGTTCTCACTACCTTGCCGCAGCGCCACCGTGCGGACCCCGCCACACGCATCCGCCAGCGCGTGCGCCCGCGTCGAGCACACCAGGGCCGACCCTTTCCGGTCGCGCCGCCGGTACGCGCGGGCGGCGTGCGCTGCCGCGTCGATCGCGCCTACCCGATCGCCGGTACGCTCGAATTCGTCGGCCAGCGAAGCCAATTGGGCCGCGTCGTCGGTATGCACCGCCGCGGCGAGCCGGCCCGCCAGCCCCACCCGCGGCCCCTCGACCACCGACGCCAACTCGGCCAACCGTGGCCCCGCCGTCCTGTCGCCGAACTGCGTGGCGGTCTGCAGCACCATCACCTCCTCGGCGAATCGGCCCGCCTCCCGGCAGCTCACCGCGGTCGCCTGCAGGCACGACAGCGCTTCGCTGACCGCTCCCTGCCCCGCGGAGATCCACGCCCGGGCGATGCTGCGCTCGTACTCGAGGGACCGGAACCCGCGCTGCACGTCGGCCAGCGGGGCCAGGGCGTCGACGGCCTCGGCGGTCAGGCCGCGGATCGCCAGCGCGGTCGCGTAGGGGATCCGGTACCGGTAACCCCACCCGAGAGGGTGCGGACCGCTGAGCCCCTCGACTGCCTGCTCGAGAAGCCGGCAGGCGTTGAGCAGATCACCGGCGCCGAGCGCCGCCCGGCCTGCCACCGCGGCACCCAGCAGCGGAGCCACCCCGGGCAGGCTCGCCGCCTGCCGCTGCATCCGGTCGGCGACATCGCGTGCCTCGCTGACCCGGCCGGCGAACAGCAGGGCACTCACGTGCGCGTCGGCGATGTTGAAGATCATGTGCGGCGCATCCAGCGAGCGGGCCGCGACCTCGTACCCGGTCTCGGCCACGGCCACCGCGTCCGAGGCGCGGCCCGCGTCGGCCGCGATGTGGGCGAGCGCCCACGCCAACTCCGCTCCGACCACCGGGATGTCGCGCAGCGCGAGGTTCTCGGCCGTCCGCAGCGCTTCGGCGGGGCGGTCCATCGCGAACCAGTAGACGGTCAGGAAGGCATCGATGTAGATGCGGGCGTCCGGCGCCGCGACCGGACCGACGCCGTCGACGATCTCCTTGGCCCGCGCCGGATCGGCGAGGTCCCACAGCATGTTGCTCGCGCGCAGGAACGCCAGCCGGGCGCGATCCCGATCGGAGAGCCCCGCGGTGTCGACGCCGGCCAGTACGGCGTCCGCGTCCTCACCGTGCCCGAGCCAGGAGAGAGCATGTCCGCGAACGAGTTTCGGCTCCAGACCGGCGCCGGCACGCTCGGCCGCCGCGGCGATCCGGTCGGCCAACTGCAGATCTCCCAGCCATACCGCACCGTGTGCGGCCCGGATCAGCAGCCCGGGATCCGCCTGGCGATCGGAGTCCAATTCCAGGGTGGCGCGGCGCACGACCATCCGCACGTCGTCGCTGTCGGTCAGGGCGGCCAGTTCTGCGGCGACCAGTCCGCGCAGGCGCCGCAGTCTGCTGCGGGGCGCACGTCGTTGCCGCACCTGGCCGTACAGCGGGTGGGCGACCCGCACCTCGATGGCGCCCCCGGCGGGTTCGAGCGTGACCAGGCCGCGACTCTCGGCCTCCTCGACGGCGGCCATGTCGGTGATCCGGGCCAGCACGGACAGGTCGAGCGGTTCGCCGACCGACAGGACGTCCACCACGTCGCCGACCTGCTCGGGCAACGCACCGATGCGGGACTCGATGAGATCCGACAGACCCGGCGGGACGGCGGGGCCGCCCGACCACCGCCAGCACCCGCCCTCAAGGACCAGGCCGCCGTCGGCGACCGACTGCTCGACGATGTGCTGCAGGTAGAACACGTTGCCCCGGGTCAGTTCCCAGAGCTGGCGCGCGGTGACGGGGTCGACGCGGCCGTCGAGTGCCCGCGCCACCACGGCCGCGGTGTCCTCGGCGCTCATCGGCGCCAGGTCGAGCCGATCGAAATCCCCGGCCTTGAAGATCTCCTGGATCGCGGTCGGGATCGCGTCCCCTGCGCGGACCGTGATCAGCACCTTGGCCAGGCGCTGCTGCACCACCTGGTGCACGACGAACACCGACAGGTCGTCGAACAGGTCGATGTCGTCGATGCCGATCACCACCGGCGCGGGCGGGCTCGGCGCGGTCAGGGCGTCCAGTACCCCCCGCAACAGCGCCACCGTGTCCCCGACCCCCGACGGCGCCCACGCGGTGAAGGCACCCAGCGGGATCGCCTGCGCGGACGATGTGCCTGCTGTCCAGCGGGTCTGCCAGCCGTGCCCGGCGGCGCCTGCCAGCGCCTCCCGGACCAGGCGGCTCTTGCCGACACCGGTCGGTCCGCAGACGAGCACACCGGAAGCACCCGAAGCCGACAGCGCGGTCTCGATGGATGCCATCTCCCCCGACCGCCCGGTCAGCGGCCATGCCAATCGCACACAGGAAGAGTAGGTGCCCCAGCGGGCACGGTGACCGGAATGCCCACTTCGGCCGGTTTGCGCCGGCAGGCGTCCGGGTAACGCTCGCTGTCATGAGCGGTGAGCCCGACCCGACGTCCTCCCTCGGCGCCGACAGCGGCGGCGGGGAGAGCACGCTGACGGTGGCCATCGCTCTGGCCGCGAACTTCGCCGTCGCGGTCGCCAAGACCGTCGCGGCGGTCATCTCCGGGTCCGCGTCGATGACCGCGGAGGCCACCCACTCCTGGGCCGACACCGCGAACCAGGGCTTCCTGATCATCGCGAACCGCCGCAGCAAGCGTCCGCCCGACGCCGCGCAACCGCTGGGGTACGGACGCGAAGCCTATGTCTGGTCGTTGCTGGCGGCGGTCGGCCTGTTCGTCGTCGGCGGCACGGTGTCGGTGTGGCACGGCATCACCGAGATCGTGCACGGCGAGTCCGGTCCGGAGAACTACCTGGTGGCTTACGTGGTCCTCGGGATCGCCTTCGTGCTCGAGGCGTCGTCGCTGTTCCAGGCTTTCCGGCAGTTACGCGGCGAGGCCAGTCAATACGATCGTGAACTGCTCGACCATGTACTGGACACCTCGGATCCGACCACCCGCGCAGTCTTCGCCGAGGACACCGCCGCATTGATCGGCATCGTCTTCGCACTACTCGGGATCGGGCTGCACCAGCTCACCGGCGATGCGATCTGGGACGCCATCGGATCGATCCTGGTGGGCCTGCTTCTCGGCGTCGTGGCCGTCGTCCTCATCGACCGCAACCGCCGGTTCCTCGTGGGCGAACCCGCCAGTCCGCGACTGCGCCAGGCCGCGATCAATCTGCTGGAGGAGCTGCCGGAGGTGGCGTCGGTGCGCTTCATCCGGCTGGTGTTCGTCGGCCCGAAGCAGCTGTTCCTGGTGGCGAGCGTGGATCTGGTGGGCGACGCGGTCGAGTCCCGGATCGCCGACACGTTGCGCGACCTGGAGAACCGGCTGCAGGCCGAGCCCTACATCGTCGACGCGGTGCTGACGATCGCCGAACCCGACGCGCTCGACCGGCTCACCTGACTGGATCAGCCGCCCTTGACGACCTTGAGGACCTGCTTGCGCAGCCCGTCGGTCGCTGTCTCGACGCCGCCCTTCATCGTCCGCTTGAGGATGAAGCCGGGCAGCGGCACGGACAGGTCGATCGCGATGTCGAATTTCACCCGCGTCTTGTCGCCCTCCGGGGTGAGCGTGTAGCCGGCGTCCTGGGACTTGAGCTGGTTCGCCGAGATCAGCGTCCACGACACGGAGTCGTCGCCCCAGGTGTACTCGATCACCTGCTCGTCGGTCAGCCCGGCGGCCTTGACCGTCATCTTGACCTGCTTGGGCCGGCCGTTGTCGTACCGGTCGAGCACCTCGGCCTTCTGATACTGCGGCGACCAGGTGGGGGTCGCTTCGACATCGGCGATGACGTTGAGGATCTGTTCCGGCGTTGCTTCGATCACGACCTCGCGCGAATCCTTGGTTGCCATGGCGCGACCATAGAGCACGGAGTCGCCTGTTCGGATCGAGATCCCCCGACTGGGCCCGTAGGCTCGGTTGCCGTGAGCAGCGACGTCAATCCCGAGGTGCCCCCGAGCGGCACCGGTTGCGCCGAGTGCGACGCCCAGGGCGGCTGGTGGGTGCACCTGCGGCGCTGCGCGGCCTGCGGTCACATCGGCTGTTGTGACGATTCGCCGATGCGGCACGCGTCGGCGCACTGGCGCTCGTCCGGGCACCCGATCATCCGTTCGTTCGAGCCGGGCGAGGACTGGTTCTGGGATTACCAGACCGACTCCTACTACGACGGCCCGGAACTGGCCGCGCCGCAGAGCCGTCCGCTCGACGAGACGGTCCCGGGCCCGCGAGGCCGGGTGCCCGCGGACTGGATGGCGCAACTGCAGGCCCGCGACGGCTGAGCCCGCCGCGGATCAGCGTTCGGCGAGGATCTGCTGGGCGGCGTTGTAGCCGGGGATGAAGGTGATGCCCGGGCCGCCGTGGCAGCCGGCGCTCGCCAGGTACAGCCCGTCGACCGGAAGCGGTTGATCAACATAGCCTTTCGGGCCGGGCCGGTTGGGTCCCATCTGCTCGGGATGGATCAGGCCGTGGCAGTAGTCGCCGCCCGGGGCGCCGAACATGGTGCCCATGTGCTTGGGCGTGAATGTGGTGTGGCGCAGGATCAGGTTCTCGAAATCCGGTGCCAGCCGCGAGATCTTGTCGATCACCCGTCGACCCATCTCCGTCTTGAGGTCGCCGTAGCTCGCCTTGTCCTCGGTCAACGGGAACCAGAGCGCGAACGCCGAGGCCGCGTGCTTGCCCGGCGGCGCGAGACCGGGATCGTTGGCCGACGGGATCTGCAGGGCGATCGCGGGATCCGCGGGCACGACGCCGCGTGTCGAATCCTCCCACTGCTGCTGCAGTTCCTCGGGGGTGGAGAAGATGCCGATCGCCGACTGGTACTCCGGGTCGTTGAGCACCTCGTAGGGTGCGGCGAAGGTGGGCGCGCCGTCGAGCGCGAAGTGCATCTGCAGGTAGCTTCCGCGGTGATCGATCCGGGAGAACCGCTCCCGGATCTCGCTCGGAACCGCACCGGGGTCGAGCAGTGCGTTCACGGTCAGGTCGGGCGCGACGGCGGAGACCACCACCGGTGCGCGCAGCGTCGATCCGTCCTCCAGTCGCACCCCACCGACGCGTCCGTCGTCGACCAGGATCTCGGTGACCCTGGTGCGCAGCCGCACCTCGCCGCCGGCTGCGGTGAACAGCTGCAGCAGATGCTCGGTCACCGCCCCCATCCCGCCGCGGAACTTCTTGATCAGCGTGGCGTTCTCGTCGGGTACCGCCAGCCCGAACGCGAGTGCGGCCGCACTGCCCGGTGTCTGCGGTCCGCGATAGGTGGTGTTCACCGCCAGGAATGCGAGCATGCCGCGCAGAGCACCGTGCTTCTCGCGGTCGGGCAGGTGGCGGTCGAGCACGTCGCTGACCGAGCCGAACAACATGTCGCTGATCGCCTGACGCTCGAATTCGTTGGTGGCGCAGGCGAACATCTCGTCGAGCGTCCGGGGCGGACGGGCCGCGTCGAACCGACCGAGCGCCCGGGTGGGGGCCTGACACCATGCCATCAGGCCGGCCATGCCGTTGACGGCGTCGGCTCCGTGGACGTCGTTGAGGTGGGTGAGCAGCTTCAGCGGATCGGTGTAGTAGATGACGGGGTCGTCGCCGACGCCGCGCAGCTGCACGCTCATCACGTCGAGGTCGACGGTGGGAAGGTCGTCGAGACCGAGCGCGTCGCTGACCACCGCAGAGGTGGGGACCTGCACCGATCCGGCGATCTCGAACCGGAAACCGTCGAACAGTTCGACGGTGGAGGCCATCCCGCCGGCATAGAGCTTGGCGTCCAGGCACACCGTCCGCAGACCCGCCCGCTGCAACAGCGCCGCCGCGGTCAATCCGTTGTGACCCGCTCCGACGACGATCGCATCGATCATCGGCCGAGGCTGACACGTCCGCCGATGTTTTGTCAATATTGACGAAACATGACGCGGCTATTCGGCGGCGATGCCCGTCTCGAGCAGTGCGAGGGCGTGCCGGCACAGCCGGTCGAGTTCAGGGAGCGAGCGGTCCTCCCCGAGCATCCACACCTCCATGGCGCCGAACACCGCCGCGGCGATGCAGCGCGCCGTGACGGTGATTCGCATGCGCTCGTCGGTGCCCTGCGGCGGCGGGTCCGCACCGGCCATGTGCTCCTCGACCGCCTCGGCGAAGTCGGCCTCGACCTGCCTGATGTGCCGCACGATGCGGCCCGGGTCGAGTTCCTGTGACCGCATCGCGGCGATCTTGGTGACGGCCGAATCGTCGTAGGGCGAGGCCATGATCGCCGACCGCACGGACTCGATGATGGACTCGTCGGGCGAGCGTGACGACAGGGCGGCGCGGAACCAGTGCAGTCCGGCGTCGTAGTCGGCGAAGAGCAGGTCGTGTTTGGACGCGAAGTGCCGGTAGAAGGTCCGCAACGACACCCCGGCGTCGGCGGCGATCTGCTCGGCCGACGTCTCCTCCACGCCCTGGGCGAGGAACCGGACCGCGGCCGCCTGCCGGAGCGCTTCCCGGGTGCGCTCGCTGCGCGCCGTCTGGGCAGGCCGGACCATCTGCGTAAGGTACCGCACCCGTTCCCGTCGGCACTGCGCCCGAATTCGACCCGAGCCGTCGACGTTGCCATTCACCGGTGGCCGGCACGGGTTATGGTCACAGCGACGGGGTGGGGGTCACCCGTCATCGCTGACGACCGGGGGCGACGAGGCGTGAAAGTTCATCATCTCAACTGCGGCACGATGCGCCCCTGGGGCGCGGGAACGTTGGTCTGCCACGTGCTGCTCGTCGAGTCCGCCGACGGCCTGGTGCTCGTCGACACCGGCTTCGGCACGCTGGACTGCCGGCGCCCGGCACGCTTCGGACGGTTCCGCCGGTACTTCTTCCGGCCGTCCTTCGATGCGGCCGAGGCCGCCATCCACCAGGTCGAGGCGCTCGGTTACCACCGCGACGACGTCCGGCACATCATCACGACCCACTTCGACGCCGACCACATCGGCGGACTCGCCGATTTCCCGGACGCGCAGGTGCACGTCACCGCCGCCGAGATCCGCGAGGCGATGGGCTCCCGGGCGATGCCCGACCGCATCCGGTTCCGCTCCGACCAGTGGGCCCACGGCCCCCGCATCGTCGAGCACGACATCGACGGGGAGCCGTGGCGCGGATTCGCCGCGGCACGGGAACTCTCGGCCATCGGCCCCGGATTCGTGCTGCTGTCCCTGCCCGGCCACACCCGCGGCCACGCGTGCGTGGCCGTCGACGCCGGCCACCGCTGGATCCTGCACGCCGGCGACGCGTTCTTCCAGTGCGGCACCCTCGAGGACGACCCGCGGGTGCCCGCGCTCACCGCGTTCGAGACGGCGGTCGCGGTGGACCGGAAACAGGTGGCCGACAACCACTCCCGCCTCGCCGAGCTGTACCGGCGCCGCGACCCCGACATGATGATCGTCTGTTCGCACGACCCGGCGCTGTTCGAGCGCGCCCGGGCGACCGCGACGCCCTGACCGGCCGGGCTACTGCCAGCGGCCGACCAGCGCGATCGACGCGTCGACCGCCTCGTCGGTCACGTCGCTCATGCGGCCGCCTTCCTCCACGGTGATCGCGGTGAGTTCGCGCAGACCGCCGAGCAACATGATGATCCGCCGTCTCGACACGGGACCGATTCCCGCCGAACGGAATTCCTCGGTGTCACCGAGCGCCCCGACCATCTCGATGAAGTGCTCCATCGCGTCGCGCTGCAACCCACGGGCCGCGGCGCCGAGGGCGGGGACGTCCCGAATCCAGCTCAGCATCAACGCCGATCGCTCCTCGGCCGAGGAGATCCACGCCTCGATGGCCTGCCGCACCTGCTTCTGCCACGGCGCTCCGGGATCGACCGCGGCATAGATCTGCCGGATCTGATCGGCGTTGGCCTCCGACAGCAGCGCGACGAAACACTCGTCGCGACTGGCGAAGTGCTCGTAGAAGGTGCGTCGCGACGTCCTGGCCCGCCGGACGATGTCGGCGACCGTCGTCTTGGCGTATCCGTCCTCGGCGATCGACGCCTCCAGGGCGTCGAGCAGCCGCTGGCGGAAGTCACTCATGTCAGCGGCAGTAGCTGCGGGTGGCCAGATCCACGGCCTGGCGGTACAGCGGATCGAGTCCGCGGGCGGCGAGGACCGTCGCCTTTGCGGCGTCGAGCTCGGGCACGCACTGCGGCGAGTGCAGCTTGTCCCACTCCTCGGCCATCAGCGTGACCATCTCGCGGTTGAGCGCGTCGATGATCCCGCGCGAGGAGCCCAGGTCGGGCGTATCGGCCGGAGCGGCAGCCGGATCGAGCGTCCACTGCGCCAGCCGGCTGTACTCGATGCCGACCGTAGCGTCGATCTGATCGCGGAAGGCCGTCGTCACGTAGCCGGGATCGATCTGGAACTCGCGCGCCTGGCCGGCGACGGCGTCGAGCACCTGCTGCTCGCGCGCCGGATCGACGATCGGACCGCCGGTGTGGAACTTGTTGGCCGCGATGGGCTCGGCGACCTCGAGCCGGCGCACGGCGGCGTCGACGAGATCGGTGAGGGTGTGGGTGGGCTGCGCCCAAGCAGGCGCAGTGACCGGAGCCATCGGGATCACGGCGATCGCCACACCGACGGCGACCGGGGCGAGTGCGCAACGGATGTTCATGGTGGCCAGGGCCGGGATCGAACCGGCGACCTTCCGCTTTTCAGGCGGACGCTCGTACCAACTGAGCTACCTGGCCGGACGGCACCGATCACTCGACTACCAAGTGCCTCGCCGTGATGGCGACCCTGACGGGACTCGAACCCGCGACCTCCGCCGTGACAGGGCGGCGCGCTAACCAACTGCGCCACAGGGCCTTACTGTGCGACTCCCTACCGACATGGTCGTCGCGTGTACCCCCTACGGGATTCGAACCCGCGCTACCGCCTTGAAAGGGCGGCGTCCTAGGCCGCTAGACGAAGGGGGCCAGCCGAATCTCTCCGGGGTACTCACAACGCTCGTGTCTGTTGGGAGCTTCGATAGCTTAGGGTACCGGCACCCAAATCCTCAAACGGCCAGCCCGGCAGTATCCTTTTCGAGGCGCACGCGCCACGCCCCTATAGCTCAGTTGGTAGAGCTACGGACTTTTAATCCGCAGGTCGCAGGTTCGAGCCCTGCTGGGGGCACACGTTCTCTAGAGCACGACCAGTAGCGCGGCGAGCACGAGCACGGTCAGCACCGCCGCCGCTGCCAGGGCCACGCCGGTGCGTTGCGGTGTCGGCGCGGGCGGATCCAGGCAGGCGCGCATCTGCTCGGCGCTCGCGAACCGCCAGCGAGGGTCCCGGGACATGGCCCGTTCGATCGTCAGCGCCAGCGCGGGGTCGAGGTCGGGCCGCAGTGTCGACAGCGGCGTCACCGCGCCGGCAGCGATCGCGTCGGCCAGCGCGGTGAGGCTCTCCTGCGGATAGGCCCGGCGGCCCGTGAGCGCCTCGTAGGCCACGACGCCGAGCGCGTACAGATCGTCGGCCGGCACGGCGGGCCGACCCGCGATCCGGTCGGCGGGCAGGTAGGCCATCGTCCCGAAGACCCGGTTGGTCAGGGTCTGTGGGGTGTCGACGCTCTTCGCGACGCCGAAGTCCGCGATCTTGACGCCACCGAACCGGGTGAACAGGATGTTGGCCGGCTTGATGTCGCGGTGCAGCACCCCGCGGGAATGGGCCGCACCCAGCGCCGACAGGACGTCGCGCATGATCGACCGGACGTGCGCGGCCGGCATCGGACCGCCACGGGCGAGCGCATCGGCCAGGCTCTGTCCCGGCAGCCGTTCGAGCACGATGTAGTGCTGCCCGCGGTGCACCCCGGAGTCGTGCACCGCGACGACGTGGGGATGGCTGACCACCGCGGCGGCGCGCGCTTCGGTGGCGAATCGGCGGCGGGTGTCGGGTTGGGTGCTCACCGACGGGTACAGCAGCTTGACCGCGACCGGACGGCCGAGTCGGATGTCCCACGCATCACGGACCTCAGCCATCCCACCGCGGCCCAGAACACCCCGAAGTTCGTAGCGACCGCCAAGAACCTCCGGCGCCTGCATACCTTCCAAGCTAACCGGTGGGGCCGCATCGCAAACCTGACGCGCCGCCACGGCAGGCTCGTATGATCGGCCTCGATGCTCTACCAGCCCGCCCGCCCGCCGTTCGTGCGGCGTCATCCGGTCATCGTCGGTGCCGCGGCCGCCATGGCCCTGTGGTGGCTGTGGCTGGGTTGGTACGGGCCGCTGCTGCTGATCGTCGGCGCCGGGGTGGGCTTCGCGGTCCGGCGGCATCGCCGGGCAGCGGTCATCCGGGACGCCGGTCTGCGCGCCCGGGCCGATTTCGAACATCGGCTCTGCCTGGCCGGCGATCCGCGTGGCACGTTCGGTCGATTCCCCGCGGCGCTTCCCGGCTGGTACGTCAGCCCCGAGAACGGACGGCTGATGCGCTACTTCGACGGCGCCGCGTGGACGGGGCACACCGCGGCACGGTGACGTCTCACCGGGCGGCCGGCGGTCCGTCCAGTTCGACGCCGATGGTGATGTGCGGATCCTGCGCCGGGTCGAGCCACTGCAGCACCGACCGCATCTGGTCGCGGTCGATCGCGACGCAGCCCCACGTCGGGTCGCCGTCGGAGACGTGCAGGAAGATGCCGGCCGAGCGCCCCGGGACCCGCTGCGGGTTGTGGTCGATGAGCACCGCGTAGTCGTAGATCGGTCCGGAGTCGTACAGGTTCTCCGCGTCCTCGGAGTCGATCTCGGCCGCGTGCACATGGGTGTTGTAGGTCGGCGAGTCGACGTCCTCGTCCCACCAGTCCTCATCGGTCGCCTCGAAGTACGGCATCCGGGTGCCGGGATCGGCTTCCCGACCGAACGCCTGACCCAGCGGGAAAGTGCCTGCGGGCGTGCGGAACTCGTCGTCGGCCGGCTCACCCACCCCGAGCTCACCGACATCGGCCCGGACGGGGCCGATCACCGACTCCCACCGGCCGTCCACCCGCTCGTAGGCCGTCAGTTCGGCGGTGGGTGAGTCCGCCGACGGCGCGCTCACCACGATCATCTGGGCGTCCGGCACCCTGTCGAACGTAGCGCAGTCAGACCTTCGGGCTGTAGAAGTGCGGGTCGTCGCGGTACTCCACCGGCGGGAGGTTGCGCGCCGGCGTCTCGACCAGCGGCGAATCCGCCGGGAGTCGGCCGTGGGCGCGGTCCCAGGCCGAGCGTTTGCGCGGATGCATCAGCATCCGTGCGGGCAGGAGCCGGGTCACCTGGTAGACGGCCGCGCCGAACAGCCTGTGCAACCGCTCCTGCCGGGGCGACCAGGTGTAGCCCATCAGCTCCCGCACGGGCGGATCGAACAGCCCGACCGTGGTGAAGTCGAAGAACCGCTGCATCCCCGCGACGTTCAGGCGCCACAGCCAGTCGGGCATCCAGTCCAGCGACGGATGCTTGGGCATCGTCGACAGGTCGAGCACCTCTCTTGCGGCCCAGTTGTTCTCCAACACGTTGCGGCACATGTGATCCCAGTACTGCTCGAAGTCCTCCCAGCTCTTCGGCACCGGCCGCATGCTCATGCCGTACATCCGGTACCAGGTCACGTGTTCGTCGAACAGCTGCCGCTTCTGCGCCTCGGTCAGCCCGCCGCCCAGCCATTCGGCGGCCAGCAGCGTCGACTTGAAGAACGTCGCGTGCGCCCAGTAGAAGACCTCGGGGTTCAGCGCGCTGTAGCGGCGACCCTGATCGTCGACGCCCTTGATCCCGATGTGGTAGTCACGGACCTCCGCCCCGGTCGTCGGCGCGCGGTCTCCGTCGAACACCACGCCGCCGATCGGATAGACCGACCGGAACAGCCGCGGCATCCGCTCGAGGAAGAAGATCGAGTGCTGCTGCACGGCGGCGCCCAACTGGGGATGCATGTTCTGCATCGAACCCGCCCAGGGCCCCTGCAGCATGCCGGTCCACTGGCCGAAGTATCTCCAGGTCAGCGATTCCGGACCGAGCGGCGCCGGCACGTCGTCGTAACCGCCCGTGACCGGGCACCCCGGGGCCGGGGCGTCGACGGATGCGCTGTTCACCGGGCACGAGACGGACGTATCTTGAGTCACTGCTGCGTTTCCCCGATTCTGACTACAGGCGTTGTCACTGCGAGCTTAGGAGGACTGTGCCGTCCGGTCAACGACGCGGCCGCTGGTCGGGCGTCCCGCTGCGGGATCGTCAGGCGCTGCGCCGCGACGAACTGATCGCGGCAGGCATCGGCCTGCTGGGCAGCCCGGGCGGTCCGAGCCTGACCGTGCGCGCGGTCTGTCGCGCCGCCGGGCTCACCGAGCGCTACTTCTACGAGAGCTTCGCCGACCGCGACGAGTACGTGGCGGCGGTCTACGACGAGGTCTGCAGCGCGGCGATGGCCACGCTGATGCGCTCGGAGAGCATGCGCGACGCCGTCGAGCGCTTCGTCGCACTGATGGTCGACGACCCCGCTCGCGGCAGGGTGCTGTTGCTGGCACCCGAAGCCGAACCCGTTCTGGCCCGTTCGGGGGCGCGCTGGATGCCGAACTTCATCGAATTGCTGCAGCGCAACCTCACCCGCATCACCGATCCGACGAGCCAGGCCATGGTTGCCACCGGCCTGATCGGGGCACTCACTGCTCTGTTCACCGCGTATCTGGACGGCCGCCTCGCCGCGACCCGGGAGCAGTTCATCGACCACTGCGCCGAGCTCCTGCTCAGCCGGGCGTCGAGCTGACTCTTCCGCTGTGTGAGCTACGGCGCGGTGACTTGAATGTCACCGAGATACACAGATATATTGACTGCAACCATCAGGTACAGATAACCGGAGGTGTCATGGCGAAGGACCTGACCGATCTGCAGCTGCTGACCGAACTCGAGCCCGTCGTCGAGCCCCTGGTCAACCGGCACATGCAGATGAAGAAGGACTGGAACCCGCACGACTTCATCCCGTGGTCCGACGGCAAGAACTACTACGCGCTCGGCGGTCAGGACTGGGACATCGAACAGTCCAAGCTGTCCGAGGTCGCCCGGGTCGCGATGCTGACCAACCTCCTCACCGAGGACAACCTGCCGTCCTACCACCGCGAGATCGCGATGAACTTCAGCATGGACGGGCCCTGGGGTTTCTGGGTCAACCGCTGGACCGCCGAGGAGAACCGGCACGGCATCGCGCTGCGTGACTACCTCGTCGTCACCCGCAACGTCGACCCCGTCGAGTTGGAGATGCTGCGCGTCGAGCAGATGACCCGCGGCTTCTCCCCCGGCCAGAACCAGCAGGGCGGCATCGAACTGTTCGCGGAGAGCCTGTTCGACTCGGTCATCTACGTGACGTTCCAGGAACTCGCGACCCGCGTCTCGCACCGCAACACCGGCAAGGCGTGTGACGACCCGATCGCCGATCAGCTGCTGCAGCGCGTCTCGGCCGACGAGAACCTGCACATGATCTTCTACCGGGACGTTTCCGAGGCCGGCTTCGAGATCGCCCCCGACCAGGCGATGAAGTCGCTGCACAAGGTGCTGCGCAACTTCAAGATGCCCGGATACACCATCCCGGACTTCCGCCGGCGCGCGGTCACCATCGCCTCCGGCGGCGTCTACGATCCGCGGATCCACCTCGAGGACATCGTGATGCCGGTGCTCAAGAAGTGGCGCATCTTCGAGCGCGAGGACTTCAACGGCGAGAGCGCCCGCATGCGCGACGATCTCGGCGCGCTGGTGGAGGAACTCCAGGAAGCCGTCGATAAGTTCGAGATCGCCAAGCAGCGCCGCGAGGAGCGACTCGCGCAGATGGCCGAGAAGAAGGCGGCCAAGGCTCAGCTGGTGGGATCATCAGCCTCGTAACAGACACCACCCGATCGGCCCGGTCCCTGCGGATCGGGCCGTTCGACCTTCGCAGCCCCGTCGTTCTTGCGCCGATGGCGGGGGTGACCAACGTCGCCTTCCGCACCCTGTGCCGGGAACTCGAGCTCAGCCGCGCCGGCACCGTCAGCGGGTTGTACGTGTGCGAGATGGTGACCGCCCGCGCGCTCGTCGAACGGCACCCCGTCACGATGCACATGACGACGTTCGCACCCGACGAGTCACCGCGGTCGCTGCAGCTGTACACCGTCGATCCCGACACCACCTACGCCGCAGCCAAGATGATCGTCGACGAGGATCTCGCCGACCACATCGACATGAACTTCGGCTGTCCGGTCCCGAAGGTGACGCGGCGCGGCGGCGGAGCCGCGCTGCCCTACAAACGCCGGCTGTTCGGGCAGATCGTCGCGGCCGCGGTGCGGGCCACCGACGGCACCGACGTGCCCGTGACGGTCAAATTCCGGATCGGCATCGACGACGCGCACCACACCCACCTCGATGCCGGGCGCATCGCCGCCGAGGAGGGCGCCGCAGCGGTGGCGCTGCACGCCCGCACCGCCGCGCAGCGGTACTCCGGCACCGCGGACTGGGACCAGATCGCCGCGCTGAAGGCCCATGTCACCGGGATTCCGGTGCTCGGCAACGGTGATATCTTCGACGCTCGTGACGCGCTGGCCATGATGGCCGCGACGGGCTGCGACGGTGTGGTGATCGGCCGGGGCTGCCTGGGGCGGCCGTGGCTGTTCGCCGAGCTGTCCGCGGCCTTCACCGGCGCGACACCGGCGACCCCGCCCACGCTGGGCGAGGTGGCGTCCATCATTCGTCGACACGGCGAGTTGCTCGCTGCGCACTTCGGAGAGGACAAGGGAATGCGGGACATCCGCAAGCACGTGGCGTGGTACCTGCACGGCTTCCCGGCCGGGGCGGACCTTCGCCGCTCGCTCGCGTTGGTCAAGACGATCTCCGAGCTCGACGACCTGCTCGATCAGCTCGACCCGGAGGTGCCGTTCCCAGCCGCCGCCAACGGCCCGCGCGGCCGCCAGGGTTCGGCTGCCGCGGTGTCGCTGCCCGAGCACTGGCTCGACGATCCGGATGACTGCGCGGTGCCCGTCGGGGCCGACATCATGCACTCCGGGGGCTGAACGAGTGTTTAGGGAGGGTCTCGAGGGGGTATCGATCATCGGCTGACACCTGCTGTCGGCTGGCTCTCTCTCAGGATGTCTCAGTACGATGAAGTGCCACACTGCCCCGCTCCGGTGGCGGAGCCGGGACCAGTGCTTTAAGACTTTGTGTAGGCCCTCGGCGATCTGCGTGCCGGTGCGCGGCTCCGCGCGCACGCGCGTCATGTGGGGCCGCGAGAGCTGGAAGGCCGGTAGACGATGAGTGACGGTGATCACGCCACTCCCGGCCGTCCGCACTCCGATGACGCCGATACCCCGCATGACTGGCTTACCCGATCCCAGCGCCCCGCTCCAGGCGCCGCGCCGTGGGAGCGGGCCGTGGAGTCCACCACACCGCACGACACCCCGAGCGAAACGGGTCCCGTCACCGTCGCGGACCTGATCGCCAAGATCAACGGCGGCACCCTCCCGGCCGAACCCAAGCGTCACCGCGCCGAGCCCGATTCGGAAGCGGACCCCCAACCGGTACTGGATGCCGAACCCGAGCCGTACCCGGCCGACGAGCTGGACACCGCGATCCTGCCCGCGCTCGACGTCCGCCCGTCGGAACTGCCGGACCTCGCCGTCGTCCGCGGGTCTGCGCGCAGCGCGGGCGTGACGCGCGGACGGCCGCACCGGCGCAGCATGATCGCCGGCCGCGGCGTCGCCGCCCTGATCGCGGTCCTCGCCCTGGTGCTGACCGGCGGTGCCTGGCAGTGGCAGTCGGCCAAGAACAACCTGCTGAACCGGGTGTCCGCACTCGATCCGGACTCCCGCGACATCGTCGACCCGAACGCGCAGTTCGGCGACGAGAACTTCCTGATCGTCGGCACGGACACCCGCATCGGCGACAACAGCGAGATGGGCGCGGGCACCACCGAGGACGCCGCGGGCGCCCGGTCGGACACCGTGATGCTGGTGAACATCCCGGCCAACCGCAAGCGGGTGGTCGCCGTCTCGTTCCCGCGCGATCTGAAGATCGAGCCGATGAAGTGCGAGGTGTGGAACCCCGAGACCAGGCAGTACGGCGCGATCTACGACGAGGACACCGAGTCGTGGGGCCCCGAGGAGGCCTACACGGAGTACAAGCTGAACTCCGCGTTCGCCGTCGGCGGGCCGAAGTGCCTGGTCAAGGTCATCCAGAAGATGTCCGGCCTGCACATCAACCGCTTCATGGCCGTCGACTTCGCCGGGTTCAGCAAGATGGTCGACGCGCTCGGCGGGGTCGAGGTGTGCAGCACCACACCGATCGAGGACTACGAGCTGGGCACCGTGCTGGCCACCGCCGGCCGGCAGGTCGTCGACGGGCACACCGCGCTGAACTACGTGCGCGCCCGTCAGGTGACCACCGAGACCAACGGCGACTACGGCCGGATCAAACGCCAGCAGAGGTTCCTGTCGTCGCTGCTGAGGTCACTGATCTCCAAGGACACGTTCTTCTCGCTGTCGAAGCTCAACAACGTGGTCAACATGTTCATCAACGACAGCTACGTCGACAATCTGAACACCAAGGACCTCGTCGACCTCGGCCAGTCGGTGCAGGGCGTCAACGCGGGCAGGATCACGTTCGTGACGGTGCCGACCGTCGGGTACGCCGACGAATACGGCAACGAGATCCCCCGCACCGACGACATGCGCGCCCTGTTCGACGCGATCATCAACGACGATCCCCTTCCCGAGGAACGCAACGCCGACAACACCCCGGTGCCCGGCACACCGGAATCGCTGGCGAATCCCGCACCAAGCCAGTCCAGCGAGGGTCCCGCGCCGCAGGACGGCGAGATCATCGACGCGGTCGCGACCAACCCGGGTGAGGTCACCGTGCAGGTGTCGAACTCCACCTCCGAGAACGGGCTGGCCTCCACGGCTGCCGACGCGCTGCAGGCCCACGGCTTCAACATCACCTCCCCCGACGACTATCCGGGTCCACTCGAGCACACAACGGTGTTCTTCTCCCCCGGCAACGAGGAGGCGGCCGCCACGGTCGCGTCGTCGTTCCCCGATCCCACGATCGAGCGCGCCAGCGGCCTGGGCGACGTCGTGCAGGTGGTCCTCGGCAGCGACTTCTCCGCGGTCGCCCCGCCCACCCCCAGCGGTTCCACCGTGAAGGTGAACGTCCTGCGCGGCACCAAGGGCTCGCACACCACACTTCCCGAGGACCTCACGGTCACGAACGCGGCCGACACGTCCTGCGAGTGACGCTCCCATCGAATGGGCAGGTGGCATTCACCTGTCGTTCACTGTCCGGCTCGTGACGATCGCCCTGATCAGCCCGTAGGCTTTTGTTCATGCGAACCGCGTACCACGAGCAGCTCGAGGCCCTGACCACCCAACTCGGCGACATGTGCGGGCTGGCGGGCGTCGCCATGGAGCGCGCCACGCAGGCCCTGCTGCAGGCCGACCTCGCCCTGGCCGAACAGGTCATCACCGATCACGAACAGATCGTGGCGATGAGCGTGCGCGCCGAGGAGGCCGCGTTCGTGCTGCTGGCGCTGCAGGCCCCCGTCGCCGGTGATCTGCGCGCGATCGTCAGCTCGATCCAGATCGTCGCCGACGTGGACCGGATGGGCGCGCTGGCGCTGCACGTCGCCAAGATCGCCCGCCGACGCCACCCGCAGCACGCGCTGCCCGAAGAGGTGAACGGCTACTTCGCCGAGATGGGACGCGTCGCGGTCGAGCTCGGCCACAGCGCCCAGGAGGTGCTCCTCACGCGCGATCCGGAGAAAGCGGCCCGGATCCGCGAAGAGGACGACGCGATGGACGACCTGCACCGCCACCTGTTCACGGTCCTGATGGATCGCGAATGGCGCTACGGGGTGGCCGCGGCGGTCGACGTGACGCTGCTGGGCCGTTTCTACGAGCGGTTCGCCGACCACGCCGTCGAGATCGCCCGCCGGGTCATCTTCCAGGTCACCGGGCACGCCCCCGAGGAGGAGGAGCTGCCCGCCCCGCGCTGACCCCCGGCGAGCAGACGCAAAATCGCCCCATTCCGTCAGGAATGGGGCGATTTCATGTCTGCTCGCCGGGATCTTCTGTCAGCCGAAGCGGCCGGAGATGTAGTCCTCGGTGGCCTTCTGCGTCGGATTCGAGAAGATCTTCTCGGTGTCGTCGATCTCGATCAGCCTGCCGGGCTTGCCGGTGGCCTCGAGGTTGAAGAACGCGGTCTGGTCACTCACCCGCGCCGCCTGCTGCATGTTGTGCGTGACGATCACGATCGTGAAGTCCTGCTTCAGCTCGGCGATCAGATCCTCGATCGCCAACGTCGAGATCGGATCCAGCGCCGAGCAGGGCTCGTCCATCAACAGCACGTCGGGCTGCACCGCGATCGCCCGCGCGATGCACAACCGCTGCTGCTGACCACCCGACAGGCCACCACCCGGCTTGTCGAGGCGGTCCTTGACCTCGGTCCACAGGTTCGCGCCGCGCAACGACCGCTCGGCCACCTCGTCGAGGGTCTTCTTGTTCCGCACGCCCTGCAGCTTCAGGCCGGCCACCACGTTGTCGCGAATAGACATGGTGGGGAACGGATTCGGACGCTGGAACACCATGCCGATGGTCTTGCGCACCCCCACCGGGTCCACACCCGCGCCGTAGATGTCCTCGCCGTCGAGCAGGACCGAGCCCTCGACGCGGGCGCCGGGAATGACCTCGTGCATCCGGTTCAACGTGCGCAGCACCGTGGACTTGCCGCACCCGGACGGGCCGATGAACGCGGTGACGCTGCGCGGCGGCACGGCCATCGACACGTCGGCGACGGCGTGGAACGCGCCGTAGTAGATGTTGACGTCCTTGAGATCGAGACGCTTGGCCATGGGAATCTCCGCTCTCTCTTACTGACTAAAGCTTCTTGGGCGCAAAGAATTTGGCGAGGAAACGGGCACCGACGTTGAGCAGGGCGATCACGATGATCAGCGTGAGCGCGGCACCCCACATGCGGTCGGTGGGAATCGGGTTGGCGCCGGCCCCGGCGGAGGTCTGGTCGTACATCATGCCGGGCAGCGACCCCATGAACCCGCTGAACATGTCGAAGTTGATAGCCTGCGAGTAGCCCACCAGGATCAGCAGCGGTGCCGTCTCACCCATCACGCGGGCCAACGACAGCAGGATGCCGGTGACGATGCCCGACAGCGCGGTCGGGATCACGATGGCGGCGATGGTCTTCCACTTCGGCACGCCCAGTGCGTAGCTGGCCTCGCGCAGATCCATCGGCACGATCCGCAGCATCTCCTCGGTGGAGCGCACGATGACGGGAATCATCAACAGCACCAACGCAAGCGACACCGCGAAGCCCGACCGCTGGAAGCCCAGCGTCGCCACCCACAGCGCGTAGATGAACAGCGCGGCGACGATCGACGGCACACCGGTGAGAATGTCCACCATGAACGTGGTGACCTTGCCCATGCGGGTCCCGCCGCCGTACTCCACCAGATAGATGCCGACGAAAACGCCGACCGGGATCGAGATCACCGCGCACACCGCGGCCTGGAGCAGACTGCCCACGATGGCGTGGTAGGCGCCGCCGCCGGCGGCGAACGCGGTCATGCCGGCCTGCGAGTTCAACCACCAGGTACTCGAGGTGATGGCACCGAATCCCTTGGCCACCACCGTGTAGAGCACCCACAGCAGCGGAACCAGCGCGATCACGACGGAGGTCGTCACCAGCACGGTGGCGAGGTTGTCGGTCACCTTGCGGCGCAGGCTGACGCCCTGGAACGTCGGCGCCTTGACCGGCTGATCCAATGTTGCAGAGGTCATGATGCAGACCGGTCCTTTCCCGACACCGCGGCCCGGGCCAGCGAGTTGACCACGAAGGTCAGGACGAACAGCACCAGGCCGGCCGCGATGTAGGCGCCCGCCTTGTACTGGTCGTTGAATTCCGAAGCGGCAGCAGCGATCTTGCTGGCGAACGTGTAGCCAGCATCGAACAGCGACCAGCCGAACGCCTGCTGGGTGCCGCGCAGGATGATCAACAGCGCGATCGTCTCGCCCAGCGCGCGCCCGAGGCCGAGCATCGCGCCGCTGATGTAGCCCGACATGCCGAACGGCAGCACCGTGGTCCGCACGACTTCCCAGCGGGTGGCGCCCAGCGCCAGCGCGGCCTCGATCTGCCCGCGCGGCGTCTGGACGAACACCTCGCGGGTGACCGCGGTGATGATCGGCAGGATCATCACGCCCAGTACGATGCCGGCGGTGAAGATCGTGCCGCCGCCGGCGACCGACGCGTTGCCCGTGGAGAACAGGAACAACCACCCGCCGAGGGTCTCGTTGAGCCACAGCGCCACCGGTCTGATCACCGGCGCCAGGACGTAGAGCCCCCAGACGCCGTAGATGATCGACGGCACCGCGGCCAACAGGTCCACCATGTAGGCCAGCGGCCCCGCCACCCGTTTGGGTGCGTAATTGGTGAGGTAGATCGCGATGCCCAGTGCGATGGGCATCGCGAGCAGCAGGGCGAACACCGACACGAACACGGTGACCTGGAGCAGGTCCAGGATGCCGAACTGCATCGCCGAGGTGTCGGTGGTGATCCAGTTCCCGCCGTAGAGGAAGAAGTTCTCCTCGTTGCGCGCCAGCGCGGGAACGGCACGCCACAGCAGAAAGAAGCCGATCGCGGCGATGATGACGACGATGAGGACGCCCGAGCCCTCGGCCAGTCCCCGGAAGATGCGGTCACCGAGACGCACCGTGCCGTGTCGGGACGGGTCGGTGGAGATCGGCGTCGGCTCGGGGTGGGGTGCGGCCAGCGCCTCACCCGATCCTGATCCGGCTGGGTCGGGGATAGTCACAGAAGTCCCGTCAGAACCCTTCTCGATACCGTTGAACGTCATTGGTGTCTGGCACCCATCCTCGCCTCGAACTCGCTGCCGCGCCAGCGAACCGTCTCGTTACTTGATCGCCTGGATCGAGGTGAGCAGGCGCTCCTTGAACTTGTCGGGCAGCGGCACGTAGCCGGCGCTGGACAGGCCGCCCTGGCCGTCGTTCGCCGACACGGTCAGGAACGACTTGACCGCGGCCGAGGTCTCGGCGTCGTAGCCGGCGGAGCACACGATCTCGTACGTCGCGAGCACCAGCGGGTAGGCGCCGGCGTCCTTGGTCGCGTAGAGCGAGTTCAGGTCGAGCACCAGGTCATTGCCCTCGGCGGCGAATGTCGCGTCATCGATCGCCTTACCGGCGGTCTCGTCGGTCAATTCGACGGCGCCGGCGCCGGTGTCGATCTGAGCGAACGGCAGACCCGCCTGCTGGGCGAAGCCCTTCTCGACATAGCCGATCGAGCCGGGGGTGGCCTGCACGGCCTGCGTGACGCCCGCCGACTTCGAGGCGCCCTCGCCGGCGCCGCCCTGGAACTCGCTGCCGGCGTCCTTGGTCCACGACTGCGGCGCGGCGGCCTTGAGGTACTTCTGGAAGTTGTCGGTGGTGCCGGACGAGTCCGAGCGGTAGATCGGGGTGATCGCGGTGTCCGGCAGCGTCGCACCGCTGTTGAGCGCGGCGATGGCGGGGTCGTTCCACGTGGTGATCTGGCCCTGGAAGATCTTCGCCAGCGTGTCGGCGTTGAGCACCAGCTTGTCGACGCCCTCGAGGTTGTACGCCATCGCGATCGGGCCGAAGACCAGCGGCAGATGCCAGGCCGGATTGCCACCGCAGCGCTTGGCGGCGTCGGCGATCTGCGCGTCCTTGAGGGCGGAGTCGGAGCCCGCGAAGTCGACGTTCTTGGCGATGAACTGCTCGCGGCCGGCGCCCGAGCCGGTGGGGTTGTAGGACAGGTTCTTGCCCTGGCACTTCTGGCCCCACACCTGGTTGAACAGGGCGATGGCGTTCTGCTGGGCGGTCGAGCCCTCGGCGGTGACGGAGTTCTTGCCCCCGCAATCGGCGGCCGCTGCGGAGCTGCTGCCCGAGGCCGCGGAGCTGGTGCTGCCGCCCGACGTCGAGTTGTTGTCACTCCCGCACCCGGCGAGGGTCACCGCGGCGATCGCCGCGACCGAGACCGTCGTGCCGAACGTCTTGCCGATGCTCTTGAGCTTCACTGATCCCACTTTCATCTGTCCCGAATGCCGGGCCTGAGCGGCTCCGAACTCATCCGGCAACGTATGCGTCCCTGGTGGACGGACCGCGGATGACGAGTGAACGAAAGGTGAACAGGTTCAGCGATGTCACAGGTTGGACGGTGTACGGGAGGCGTAGGCCGCATCGACGTTGACGACCTCGAAACCCAGCCGTCGATAGGTCTTCACCGCGGCGGTGTTGTCCGATTCGACATAGAGCATCACCGCGGCGTCACTGCCATCGGCCGACAGCCGCTCCGCGAGGTGGTGCAGACCGGTCAGCGTCAGCGCCGCACCCAGCCCGCGGCCCTGCGCGGACGGGTCGACGCCTACGACGTACACCTCGCCGAGAGTGTCGGAATGCGTTTTGGTCCAGTGGAATCCGACGAGTTCGCCGCTGCGTTCGTCGCGCGCCAGAAACAGCCCGGCGGGGTCGAACCACGGCTCGTCGCGGCGCTCGGCGATCTCGGCCTCGGTCCAGCCGCCCTGTTCGGGATGCCAGGCGAACGCGGCGTTGTTCACGCGCAGCAACTCGGCGTCGTCCTCGGGACCGCTGTAGGTCCTGATCCGCACGTCGCTCACCGGCGGTGTGGGCGGGAGGTCGGCCAGCACGCGCCGCATCTGCAGCAGCTCGCGGACGACGACGAGATCGAGCCCGGCGGCGGTGGCACGCGCGGGTTCGAGATTTCCGTGCGCCCAGATCCGGGCGTCGGCGCCGCCTTCGGGCAGGCCGGTGCGGATCATTGAGGCGCCGATCCCGCGCCGGCGGGCCGCCGGGTGCACCACAAGCTCCGCCATGGCCGGCGTGTCGTCGCCGGCGGGGGTGAGATCGAGATAACCGACCACATCGTCACCCTCGGTGGCCAGCAGGTGCCGGGTGCGGTCGTGGGCCAGCTCGCGCAACACCTGATCACCGACCGGGGCGATACCGTCGGCGGCCTCCGCGGCGGCGATCACCGCACGGACCTGCCGCTGCTCGGCATCCGAGAGCTGCTCGCGCCAGCCGATCGACGTCACTGACGCGGCAGTGCGTCGGCCGGCGTGCCGCCCAACGCCTCGGAGACGTCGTCGTCGAGCGCGCTGACGTCATCGTCGTAGGGATCGTCCTCGAGATCGTCGGTGTCAGCGGCCGCCGGTCTGCCGCGCGCGGGGCGGACCGCCTTGTAGCCGACGTTGCGCACCGTGCCGATCAGCGACTCGTACTCGGTGCCGAGCTTGGCGCGCAGGCGGCGGACGTGGACGTCGACGGTGCGGGTGCCGCCGAAGAAGTCGTAACCCCACACCTCCTGGAGCAGTTGGGCGCGGGTGAAGACCCGCCCGGCGTGCTGGGCCAGGTACTTCAGCAGCTCGAATTCCTTGTATGTCAGGTCGAGGGGGCGGCCCCGCAGCCGTGCCGTGTAGGTGCCCTCGTCGATCACCAGTTCGCCCAGGCTGATTTTGCCCACGTTCTCCTGATTGGCCGCGCCGCCGCGGCGGCCGATGAGCAGACGCAACCGGGCGTCGATCTCGGCGGGGCCGGTGCTGGGCAGCAGGATCTCGTCCAGGCCCCACTCGGTGTTCACCGCGACCAGGCCGCCCTCGTTGACGACGGCCACCACAGGCACCGAGGTCCCGGTGGTGCCCAGCAGGCGGCAGAGGCCGCGCGCGGCGGCCAGGTCGGTCCGCGCGTCGACGATCGCGACGTCCGCAGATCCGGCCTCGAGCAGCGACGACACCTCGGTGGGCGCCGTGCGCAGATTGTGCGCCAGCAGTGACAACGACGGCAGAACCGATTCCGGATGCGGGTCAACGGTCAGTAGCAGTAGATCCAACTGGCCCTCCAGCTGCCGTGGAGATTCCCTCTGGGACCCCGCCGCTACGTCGTTGTCTCGCGGTGACGTCCCAGATTCATGCCCGACACGTGGCCGTTACCCGGCCGATGGTTTTCTCACGATACCGTGCCACCTGCCCTTAAGCCGCGCCGAACGGGTCATCGGGACGACGTGGGCAACAATGTCCGGGTGCGCAAGCTCGTCCTCGGTGCCATCGCGACCACGGTCGTGGTGATCCTCGGTGCCGTCGGCGCCGACTTCGGCGCTGCGATCTACGCCGAGTATCGCCTGGCCAGGAGCGTGCGCACCGCGGCGAATCTGAACTGGGACCCGTCGGTGGCCATCCTGGGGTTCCCGTTCATCGCGCAGGCGATGGACAGGCGCTACGACGAGGTGGAGATCAAGGCCAGTGGCGTTGATCACGCCGTGGTCGGCAAGGCGTCGCTGGAAACGACGCTGCACTCGGTGGATCTCGGCGATTCCTGGCTCGTCGCGCCCGACGCGTCGCTGCCTGTCGAGAAGGTGGAGAGCCGGATCATCATCGACTCGACCCACGTCGGACGCTTCATGAAGATCCCCGACCTGCTCGTCGAAGCGCCCACCCGAGAGACCAACGACTCGACCGGCGGCACCACCGAGTCCGGCATCTCCAGCAATCGCGGCGTCGTCTTCACGGGCACGCCGCGGCAGGCCGGCATCGACGAGCGCGTCAGCATCGCCGTCGACCTGTCCGTGACCGGTCCCGCGCAGACGACCCTGAAGATGACCGCGACCGGGGTGCTGACCGGGCCGGGCACCGCCGACGAGGACGTTCCAGCCGACAAGTTGCCCGCCGTGCTGGCCGCCTTCTCCGCCGAGATGCCCGGACAGAAGCTGCCCTTCGGCATCGCGCCCACGAGCCAGGGGGCGCGCGGCTCCGACGTCATCATCGAGGGCATCGCCGAGGGAGTAACCGTCCACCTCGACGAGTTCAGACTGTCATGAGCTCTTCATGGATCGCCGTGATCGCGGTGCTGATCGCCGCCGTCAGCGTGGCCTACTTCCTCGGCAAGATGCTGACGCTGCGCGCGGGCTCGCTGAAGGCGACCGACGATGCGCCCGTCGTGGACACCAGCGAGCTCGGCCTGTCCCGCACCGGGCCGACCGTCGTGCATTTCGGCGCCGTGTGGTGCGGACCGTGCGCCGGCGTACGCCGGGTCGTCGACCAGGTGTGCGCCGAGCTCCCCGCCGTCGCGCACGTGGAGATCGACATGGACGCCAACCCGGATGCGGCGCGGCGCCTTTCGGTGCTCTCGCTGCCCACGACGTTCGTCTTCGACGCCGACGGCCGCCAGCGATACCGGGCCTCGGGTGTACCCACCGCCGCTGACCTGCGGTCGGCCCTGCAGCCACTGTTGGCTTGATCACCCCGTCATTGGGTAAGATGTCAGCCGTGTCAGCCCGCGTCGAGCTCGTGCTCACCAAGCGCCGCGCAGTCGATCTGTGCCGCGTTGCGGGTTGTTGCTGTTGTTGTAGCTGCTGAGTAGCCGCGCTTTTCCCTGCGCCGCGCTCTGCGAGCGGCCGTATCGGCTCGCCGCGTCAGCCATCCCCCCAACAGGAGCACACCCATGTCGAGCACCACACAGACCCGTATCCCAGACCAGGTCGACGTCCGTGGTCCGCGCTTCGTCGCCTGGGTCACCACCGCCGTCCTCGTCGTGACGCTGCTGGTGTCGGCGTCGAGCCCGGCGGTCGCGGCGGTGATCCTCGGCGTGCAGACGGTGGTGTTCGCGCTCGGCGCCGCCCTCGGCCCGCGCCGGCACCCGTACGGCCTGGTGTTCGCCGCGCTGGTGGCGCCTCGGCTCGGCCCGGTCACCGACCGCGAGCCGGCCCCGCCGCTGCGTTTCGCCCAGCTCGTCGGCCTCGTGTTCGCCGCCCTCGGTGTCGTCGGCTTCGCCGTCGGGCCCGTGCTGCTGGGTCTCGTCGCCACCGCGTTCGCACTGGTGGCGGCCGTCCTCAACGCGGCGTTCGGGCTCTGCCTGGGCTGCCGTCTCTATCCGTTGTTCCTCCGCCTGAACCCGACTCACTCGTAATCGAAAGGATCTTCTCTATGGCACGCTCCGACGTCCTGGTCACAGTCGACTGGGCCGAGAGCAATCTCGACGCGCCGAACACCGTCTTCGTCGAGGTCGACGAGGACACCAGCGCGTACGACACCGGGCACATCCCGGGCGCGATCAAGCTGGACTGGAAGACCGATCTGCAGGATCCGGTCAAGCGTGACTTCGTCGACGCCCAGCAGTTCTCGAAGCTGCTCTCCGAGCGCGGCATCGGCAACGACGACACCGTGATCCTCTACGGCGGCAACAACAACTGGTTCGCCGCCTACGCCTACTGGTACTTCAAGCTCTACGGCCACCAGGACGTGAAGCTGCTCGACGGCGGCCGCAAGAAGTGGGAACTCGACGCCCGGCCGCTGTCCCAGGACGCGGTGTCGCGGCCCCAGACCAGCTACACCGCCAAGGACCCGGACAACAGCATCCGCGCGTTCCGCGACGAGGTGATCGCCGCGATCGGCACCAAGAACCTGGTCGACGTGCGCTCCCCCGACGAGTTCAGCGGCAAGATCCTCGCGCCGGCGCACCTGCCGCAGGAGCAGAGCCAGCGTGCGGGTCACGTCCCCAGCGCCATCAACGTTCCGTGGAGCAAGGCCGCCAACGAGGACGGCACCTTCAAGTCGGACGAGGACCTGGCGAAGCTGTACGCCGAGGCCGGTCTGGACGGCGAGAAGGAGACCATCGCCTACTGCCGCATCGGTGAGCGCTCGTCGCACACCTGGTTCGTGCTGCAGGAACTGCTGGGACACAAGAACGTCAAGAACTACGACGGCAGTTGGACGGAATACGGCTCCCTGGTGGGCGCCCCGATCGAGTTGGGAAGTTGATATGTGCTCTGCACCCAAGCAAGGACTGACGTTGCCCGCGAGCGTCGACCTGGAGAAGGAGACGGTGATCACCGGTCGCGTCGTCGACGGCTCCGGGCAGGCGGTCGGCGGTGCGTTCGTGCGGCTGCTGGACAGCTCCGACGAGTTCACCGCGGAGGTCGTCGCGTCGGCCACCGGTGACTTCCGGTTCTTTGCCGCACCGGGCACCTGGACGCTGCGCGCGTTGTCCCCGGCCGGGAACGGCGACGCCTCGGTGGCGCCGTCGGGCGCGGGGATCCACGAGGTCGACGTCAAGGTCGCGTGACGACTTCGGAGTCGCGCCACAGGCTCCGCGTGAGCGGGAAGTCCTTCCTCGGAAGGTCCGCTGATCTTGCTGTGAAAACGCTGCAGGATTAGCTGCTGTCGGCGACCATGGAGGACACTGCCCGCGCACCCGCGTGAGCCTTCACCTCCGAGGACCGACAATGAAGATCACCATCGCTGTCGCCGCCGCCGCGGCGTTCGCCGCCGTTGGCTTGGTCACTGCTCCCGCGGCCCTCGCCGATCCCGAGGGTGATTTCCTCTCGGTGATCGGCAAAGGCGGCATCACGTGGCCCTCGGAGAAGACCCAGCAGGTCATCGACACCGGCCGCGCGGTCTGCCAGGACTGGGACAACGGCGCCTCCTTCGAGCAGGAGGTCGCCGACCTGACCAGCGTCACCGACTGGTCGGATTACCAGGCCGGCTACTTCATCGGGGCTGCCACCGGCGCCTTCTGCCCGGAGTACGAGTCGAAGGTCAGCTGACGTCGGTGCCGTGACGAGCGGCGGTTAGACTGGCACCCGTGGTGCTGTTCTACGAACTCCTGCTCGTCGCGGCCGTCGTGGTGATCACGTGGTTCGCGTTGTACGCGCTGTACCGGCTGATCACCGACGAGTCGTGACGTCTGGCGACGACGCGGTCGCCGCAGCAGCCGAGCGTGCCCGGGAGACCGCCGCCCGCAACATCCCGGCTTTCGGTGACCTGCCCCTGCCGGCTGACACCGCCAACCTGCGCGAGGGCGCGAACCTCGATGACCGTCTCCTCGCCCTGCTGCCGCTGGTCGGCGTCTGGCGCGGCGAAGGCGAGGGCCGCGGCTCGCACGGCGACTACCGCTTCGGCCAGCAGATCGTGGTGTCGCACGACGGCGCCGATTACCTGAATTGGGAAGCGCGGTCGTGGCGGCTGACCGACGACGGCGACTACGACGGTCCTACATTGCGCGAGACCGGCTTCTGGCGGTTCGTCAGTGACCCCACCGACCCCGGCGAGTCGCAGGCCATCGAGCTGCTGCTGGCCCACTCCGCCGGCTACATCGAGTTGTTCTACGGCCGTCCGCTCAACCAGTCGTCCTGGGAGCTGGTCACCGACGCGTTGGCCCGCAGCAAGTCGGGCATGCTCGTCGGGGGCGCCAAACGGCTGTACGGGATCATCGAAGGTGGTGACCTGGCCTACGTCGAGGAGCGGGTCGACGCCGACGGTGGTCTGGTCCCGCATCTGTCCGCCCGGCTGTCCCGGTTCATCGGCTAGTGCGCTTTCTGACCGCGGCCGCGGCGGTGACCGCGGCAGGTGTCGTGGCGGCGTGTTCCTCGTACCCGGCGAACCCGCCGGATTCCACGACGACCACGGTGTCCCCCAGCGTGGGTCACGGGTCGCTCGCCTACTGCCTGGGCCAGCACGGCGTGCCCGCGTCGCCGGGCCCCGTCACCGGACCGCCGCCGGGTGTGGACGCCGCCACCTGGGATACGGCCATGCAGGCCTGTTCCTCGTTGGCTCCGGGCCCGGACGCGCCCGCCCACCCGTAGACCACGCCCACCCCCAGACATGGAGCGGCCCCCGAGCCGTTGTTCCTGGTCGGACTCAACCGAGGGGCTCGGGGGCCGGGTGACTGCGGGGAATTCGCCAGCGCGCGCAGGTGTGCGACAAGCGCTCCCCCGGCGCTGCTAGCTCGCAGCCACCTCACATGTCCATAAGTCAATCAATTTGTCGGACCACCTCCTTCCCTGTGTACAGGCGAAGGTACCCGCGCAGAGGCTGGGCGACAAGGCAATTAATCTCTCAGCGATCACTGGTGATCGCGGCGTCGACCAGGGCGGCGAATTCGTCGGCCAACGGCGAAGGGGACAGCGGGTTGCCGTCGAGGGTGTGCACGCGCGCCGCCAGCGTGATGCTGGACACCAGCCAAACACCTTGCGCAGCAAGCAGATCGGCGGGCCGCAGGGCTTGGTAGTCACAGTCGTAGCCCTTGTTGCGCGCCACTTCGAACAGTGCCTGCTGCGTGGTGCCGCGCAGGATCGGGTACCACGGCGGCGGGGTGAGCAGGCAGGGGCGGCCGTCGGCGGAGGTGCCGGCGATGACGACCGTCGAGCGGGGACCCTCGAGGATGTAGCCGTCGGTGCTGACGAAGACGACGTCCCCGGCGCCCTGGCGCTCGGCGTGTCGCAGCGCGGCCATGTTGACGGCGTAGGACAGCGTCTTCGCACCCGCGAGCAGCCACGGCATCCCGTCGTCGGCGTCCGAGGCCAGGCCCCGTTCCAGCGTCAGCGCCGCGACGCCGTGGCGCCGGACGTCGGCGACACGGGCGGGCAGCGGGCTCACCGTCGCGTACGCCGTGCCGGTGGGGTCGCTCTCCCTACCGCGGCTGTAGACCAGCCGCAGCGCGGCCTCGTCACCACCCGCGGCGACCCAGCGGTCGACGGCGACGCGGACCGCCGAACGCCACTGCGACAGATCCGGCTCGGGAAGGTCCATCAGCTTCGCGGAATGGGTCAGGCGGGCCAGGTGCGCCTCGAGCAGGCACGGGCGACCGTGCCGCAGCAGCAGTGTCTCGAAGATGCCGTCGCCGCGCACGGCGGCGAGATCGTCGGCGTACAGCAGGGGCGCCTGGGGATCATGGACCTGTCCGTCGAGCGAGACCACCACCCTGAGTCCGTCGGCCATGGGAGATCAGCGTAGTCCCGGCATGTTCGGCCCGGCTCGTAGAGTTGAGCTATGTCTGCGAGCACGACGGCTATTCCCGCCCCGGAGACCGGCCCCGACGCCGGTGCGGTCTGGCACTACGGCGATCCGCTCGGTGAACAGCGGGCGGCGGCGCACGGCGCGGTCGTCGTCGACCGGTCGCATCGCGCGGTGCTCACGTTGACCGGAGCCGAGCGCAAAACCTGGCTGCACACCATCTCCAGCCAGCACGTCAGCGACCTTCCCGACGGCGCGGTCACCGAGAACCTGAGCCTCGACGGGCAGGGGCGAGTCGAAGATCACTGGGTGCAGACCGAACTCGACGGCGTCACGGTCCTCGACACCGAGCCGTGGCGCGGCGAGGCCCTGCTGGCTTTCCTGCGCAAGATGGTGTTCTGGGCCGACGTGGTCGTCGAGACGGCCGACCTAGCGGTGCTGTCGCTGCTCGGCCCGGCGGTGTCCGACACGCCGGTGCTCGAGGCGCTCGGCGTCGCGGCCCTGCCGGCACCGGGCACCGCGGTCGCGCTGCCCGACGGCGGCTTCCTGCGCTCGGTGCCCGGCTCCGGCGGCGAGGTGGACCTCGTCGTACCCCGGGAGCAGACCGCGCGATGGCTGGACCGGTTGGTGGCCGCCGGCGTGCGCCGTGCCGGGGTGTGGGCCTACGAGGCGCACCGGGTGGCGGCACGGCGACCGCGTCTGGGCGTGGACACCGACGAACGCACGATTCCGCACGAGGTCGGCTGGATCGGGTCGGCCGTGCATCTCGATAAGGGCTGCTACCGCGGCCAGGAGACCGTCGCGCGCGTCCACAACCTCGGTAAACCGCCGCGGATGCTGGTGGTGCTGCACCTCGACGGCGCCGCCGACCGACCGTCGGCCGGCGACGCAGTGCTGGCGGGCGGTCGCACGGTGGGCCGGTTGGGCACCGTCGTCGACCACGTCGACGAGGGTCCGATCGCGCTGGCCCTGCTCAAGCGCGGAGTGCCCGCGGACACGGAGCTGGCCACCGGCGGTGCGGTGGCGGTCTCGGCAGCGATCGATCCGGACTCGATGCCGGCGGCCGATGTGGCCGGCGCGGGCCGGCTGGCGGTGGACCGGTTGCGGGGCGGCGCGCGGTGAGCCATGGGCGAAACGGGGCCTGCCAGCGCCGCGGCGTTCGGCACGGTAAAGTGTCGGCAGGATAATAAGAACACTCAGATCGGAGCCGCCTAGCAATTAGGCCGCTCCGTTATTGCGCGAGGGGGTTCCCCCATGGGCCGCGGCCGGGCAAAGGCAAAGCAGACCAAGGTTGCTCGTGAGCTCAAGTACAGCTCACCGCAGACCGACTTCGAGCGGCTCCAGCGCGAGCTAGCCGGCGGGTCCGACGATGACCGTCTCAACGGAGACGTACCGTCGGACGATCGCTGGACGGATGAGGACGACTGGCGGCCGTAGCCGCCTCGTCCGTCGGCGCCTGCGGCTAGAACCGCGGGTGCCGGCCCACCAGCACGGCGCGTGACCCGTCCTTGCTGCCCTTCTCGATGGTTCCGAGGGTCCAGCAGTTCAGGTGGCGGGCAGTCAGCACGGCCAGTGCGCGGTCGGTGTCCTCCGGCGCCACGACGGCCACCATTCCCACACCCATGTTGAACGTCTTCTCCATCTCGGCCCGTTCGATGCGGCCGCGCTGGGCGATCATGCCGAAGACGGGCGCCGGGGTCCACGTGCCGCGGTCGAGTTGCGCGACCAGGCCGTGCGGGATGACGCGTTCCAGGTTGCCGGCCAGCCCACCGCCGGTGACGTGGCAGAACGTGCGGACCTGGGTTTCGGCGGCCAGCGCCAGGCAGTCCTTGGCGTAGATGCGGGTGGGCTCGAGCAGTTCCTCGCCCAGGGTGCGGCCGAACTCCTCGACGTGCCCGGCCAGGTTCATGTGGTCGATCTCGAGCAGGACGTGGCGGGCCAGCGAGTAGCCGTTGGAGTGCAGGCCGGTGGAGGCCATCGCGATGAGCACGTCGCCGGGGCGGACCCGGTCGGGACCGAGCACGTCGTCTGCCTCCACGACCCCGACGCCGGTGGCGGAGATGTCGTAGTGGTCGGGCGCCATCAGTCCGGGATGTTCGGCCGTCTCGCCGCCCAGCAGCGCGCATCCGGCCTGTACACAGCCGTCGGCGATGCCGGACACCAGTTCGGCGACGCGTTCGGGCACGGTCCGCCCGACCGCGATGTAGTCCTGCAGGAAGAGGGGCTCGGCGCCGCACACCACGAGGTCGTCGACGACCATCGCGACCAGGTCGATACCGACGGTGTCGTGCTTGTCCATCGCCTGGGCGACGGCGAGCTTGGTGCCCACGCCGTCGGTGGACGAGGCCAGCAGGGGCTCGCGGTAGCCGCCCCGCAGGGCGAACAGGCCGGCGAACCCGCCCAGGCCGCCGCGTACCTCGGGGCGGGTGGCCTTCTTGGCGAGCGGTTTGAACAGCTCGACAGCGCGGTCGCCTGCTTCGATGTCGACCCCGGCCGACGCGTAGGAAATGCCGTGTTGTTCGGCGCGATCGGTCATCGGCCCCAAGGTTACCGGTCTGCCGCGCCGGCCGGTACGGCGCTAGCCCACGTGACGATCCAGCCACTGCCCCAGCGGGACGGCGGCGCGCAGTGTCGTGACCACGCGATCCTTGGCGCGGCAGGTGCCGAGCCACGCCCCGACCGGCCAGCTTGTCATCATCGCGAGGCCCTTGTGCCGCAGCAGCTCGATCCGCGGGTGGTCGGCGGGGTAACCGCGCGGAGCGGTCTTGAGCACGTCGTGCGCCGTGACCTGGTAGCCAGCCTTGCGCAGATCGGCGACGATGCCCGCCAGTGCGGTCCCGGAGTCGGTGGCGTCGACGGCCGCCCGGAAACGCTGCAACGCGGCGGGGTCCGGCATGTAGAGCCCGCTGCCCGCCGACAGCCCCTCCGCCGAGAACGACACGTAGCCGGCGCCGATCCGGGCGGCGCAGGTGGTCTTGTAGGGGCTCTTGTCGGCGCTGAAGCGCACGTCGCGGTAGGGCCGGAACATCGTGCCGGGACCGAACTCGTCGGCGAGCTCGGCCAGCAGTTCCTCCATCGGCGCCTTCACATGCCGCTCGTAGGTGTCCCTGTGGTCCTGCCAGTACACCTTGGAGTTGTCGGCCTCGAGGCCTTCGTAGAACTCCACCGCCTCGATGGGCCAGCCGTGAAACGCCATGGCGTCATTGTGGGCTGCGGCAAACGCCCGGGTGCGAGGTATCGCTGTGCGATCCTGACGACCATGGGACGAATGCGGCGATGGTGCATGACGGTGCCGGCGGTCGCCGCTGTGCTGTTCACTCCCGGCGGGGCCGGGGCCACGCCCGGCGCGGGCGTCGACGCGGTCACGCTGTCGGATTCGACGGCCGACGGAAGCCACTACGTCGCCAAGCTGCTGACCATCGCCCCGGGTGGCGGCACCGGCTGGCACTTCCATCCCGGCGACGTGTTCGGGGTGGTCCGCTCCGGGACGCTGACCCACTACGCCGGGGATTGCTCGGTCGACGGGGTGTATCCGGCGGGGTCGACGATCACCGAACGCAGCGGGCCGGGGTACGTGCACGCCGGGCGCAACGAGGGCCCGGACCCGCTGGTGATGTGGGTGTTGTACGTGAATCCGGCCGATCCGCCGGACGTCGCGCTGGTCGTCGACGCGCCCGATCCGGGCTGCCCGCTCCCCGGTTCCGGTTAATCCGCCCGTTTGCGGGCAATCCACCCCGGCATCGGCACCGAACTCCTCACGAGTGTCGACGACGAACGGAGAGCTGGTGTCGGCTGAGCAGATCAGGTGCCTGGTGACGGGTGCGACCGGGTACATCGGCGGGCAGTTGGTGCCCGAGTTGCTCAGCCGCGGCCACACCGTGCGGGCGATGGCGCGCAAGCCCGCCAAACTGGACGACGCCCCGTGGCGCGGCCGCGTCGAGGTGGTGCCGGGCGATCTGACCAAACCCGACTCGCTGGCCGCGGCGTTCGAGGGCGTGGACGTCGTCTACTACCTGGTGCACTCGATGGGGACCTCGAAGGATTTCGTCGCCGAGGAGGCTCGGTCGGCACGCAATGTCGTCGAGGCTGCGCAGCGGGCCGGTGTGCGACGGGTCGTGTACCTGGGCGGCCTTCATCCGGAGGGGGTGGAGCTGTCCCGGCACCTGGCGTCGCGGGTCGAGGTGGGCGAGATCCTGATGGAGTCGTCGGTCGAGACGGTGGTGCTGCAGGCGGGCATCGTGATCGGTTCCGGTTCGGCGTCGTTCGAGATGGTGCGTCACCTCACCGACCGGCTGCCGGTGATGACGACCCCGAAATGGGTGCACAACAAGATCCAGCCCATCTCGATCAGCGACGTGCTCTACTACCTGGCCGAGGCGGCGACCGCCGAGGTACCGACGTCGCGCACGTGGGACGTGGGGGGTCCGGACGTCATGGAGTACGGCGACGCGATGCAGACGTACGCCGACGTGGCGGGATTGCGCCGCCGGGTCATGGTGGTGCTGCCGTTCCTGACGCCGACCATCGCCAGCCTCTGGGTGGGGCTGGTCACGCCCATCCCGTCCGGGCTCGCGCGTCCGCTGGTGGAGTCCCTCGAATGCGATGCGGTCTGCCACGAACACGACATCGACGCGGTGATCCCCCACCCGCAGGGCGGCCTGACCCCGTACCGGGACGCGGTGGTGGCTGCCTTGAAGGAGGATGCCGCGCACAAGGGTGGGCGCAGGCATCTGCTGCGGTTCAGCAAGGTTGCGCCGCAATAGTTTTCGCGACGCTGCGTACTACGGGCGGCGCAGCGCGGAGGCGTTGTCGTTGTCGGCCTGCAGCGGGATGCCGGTGCGTGCCGCCGTGGCCAGCATGTGCTCGATGACGTTCTTGCCGAGCGCCGTCTCCCCGGGCAGTTCGATCGGGTAGTTGCCGTCGAAGCAGGCCGAGCACAGCCGCGACGCGGGCTGCTCGGTGGCGGCGATCATGCCGTGCTGGGAGATGTAGCCGAGCGTGTCGGCGCCGATGGCATGCCGGACCGCGTCGAGCATCTCCTCACCCGTCCCGTCGGCGTTGACCGCGTTGGCGATCAGTTCCGCCGGTGTGGCGAAGTCGATGCCGTAGAAGCACGGCCACTTCACCGGCGGTGACGCGATGCGCACGTGCACCTCGACGGCACCCGCCTCGCGCAGCATCCGGATCAGCGCCCGCTGGGTGTTGCCGCGCACGATCGAGTCGTCGACGACGATCAGCCGCTTACCGCGGATGACTTCCTTGAGCGGATTCAGCTTGAGTCGGATGCCGAGTTGGCGAATGGTCTGCGACGGCTGGATGAAGGTCCGGCCGACGTAGGCGTTCTTCATCAGGCCCTGCCCGTAGGGGATCCCGGACTCCTGGGCGTAGCCGACGGCGGCCGGGGTGCCCGACTCCGGGACACCGATCACCAGGTCGGCCTCGACGGGCTTCTCCCGGGCGAGCCGGCGCCCGATATCGACGCGGGTGGCGTGCACCGAACGGCCGACGATCGTGCTGTCCGGCCGGGCCAGGTACACGTACTCGAACACGCAGCCCTTCGGCGTGGGGTTGGCGAAGCGCGACGAGCGGACGCCGTCGGCGTCGATGGCCAGCAGCTCACCCGGCTCGATGTCGCGAACGAACGAGGCGCCGACGATGTCGAGGGCGGCGGTCTCCGAGGCCACCACCCAGCCGCGGTCGAGCCGGCCCAGCGACAGCGGACGCACCCCGTAGGGATCTCGCGCGGCGTAGAGGGTGTTCTCGTCCATGAAGGTCAGGCAGAACGCGCCCCGCACGGTCGGCAGCAGTTCCAGCGCCGCCTGCTCCAGCGAGGAATCCGCGGCGCCGTGCGCGAGCAGGGCGCCGAGGATGTCGGAGTCAGTGGTCGCCGCGGCGGCGCCGCGGTTGCTCATCAGACCTTCGTCGCGGGCGCGGGCCGCCAGCTCGGCGGTGTTGACGAGGTTGCCGTTGTGGCCCAGCGCGACGCCGGTGCCGGCGGCGGTGTTACGGAAGACCGGCTGGGCGTTCTCCCACGTGGTGGAGCCGGTGGTGGAGTAGCGGCAGTGCCCGACGGCGACGTGGCCCGGCATGGCGGCCAGGGTCTGCTCGTCGAAGACCTGGCTGACCAACCCGAGATCCTTGAACACCAGCACCTGCGAACCGTCGGCCACCGCGATGCCCGCGGCTTCCTGTCCTCTGTGCTGCAGCGCATAGAGGCCGTAGTACGTGAGTTTCGCCACTTCCTCGCCGGGCGCCCAGACTCCGAAGACTCCGCACTCTTCTCGAGGTTCGTTCTCTACCTGGGCGGGCTGCTCGGCGGTCACGGTCTGCGCTGCTCCCTAGGGGCGGTGGGTGACGGTGGTCAGTCTACGGTGAACGGCGGCGAAACGCGGAATCATGCCGCGGTGTGGCCGTGCGGAACAACGACCGCCGCCGCACCACCATTCCCGTCGTCAATCCGGCAGGGCCACCAACGGCAGCGCCGACGCGATCTCGGTGGCCCGCGACCCCGACAGAGCCAGCGTCCCGGCGGCCGCCGCCTCGGGCACGGTCAGCAGACCGGTGGCCAGAAGCAGCCAGGTGCGAGGGTCGGTCTCGACGACGTTGGGCGGAGTGCCGCGGGTGTGCCGGGGACCGGGGATGCACTGCACCGCGATGAACGGGGGCACCCTCACCTCGACGGCGGCACCGGGCGCGACGGCCGCCAGGGTTCGGGCCGTCGCCCGGACGGCCTCGGCGAGTTCGGTGCGCTGCGGCGCCGGAGCGTTGTCGTCGCGCAGCCAGGGGGCCAGAGCAGCCACCGCGGCGCGGGTCTTTGCCGGATCGGCAGTACGGCGAGGGGCCATGATCTAGGTTCTCAAAGTGTCGCAAGCCCGGGACGCGCCGCCCTACCGGATCCTGGGCGCACTGCTCCTCGTCGTGCTCGCCGTCGCGGGCACGCTGCTGTTCCTGCAGTTCCGCGGCGACTTCCGGCAGTACGTCGAGCTCACGCTGGTCTCGCCCCGCGCGGGCCTGGTCGTCGAACCGGGAGCGAAGGTCACGTTCAATGACGTCGAGATCGGCCGGGTGGCCGGCATCGACCAGATGGCCGCGGGCGATACGCCGCAGGCCCGACTCACGGTCCAGGTGGATCCGCGGGCGCTGGCGGTCATCCCGGCCAACGCTGTGGCAGAGATTCGTGCCACGACCGTGTTCGGAAACAAGTACGTGTCCCTGAGTTCCCCGGAACAACCTGCGCCACAACGCCTGTCACCCGAGGACGAACTCGACGTGGCGACGGTGACCACCGAGTTCAACACGCTGTTCGAGACGGTCACCGCGATCGCCGAGCAGGTGGACCCGGTGAAGCTGAACCAGACGCTGTCCGCCACCGCCACGGCGCTGAACGGCCTCGGGAATCGATTCGGCGCGTCGCTGCAGGGCGGAAACCAGATCCTCGACGAGCTGAATCCTCGGATGCGGCAACTGCGTTCGGACGTCGTTGCGCTCGCCCGGTTGGCCGACGGCTACAGCGACGCGTCGGAGGATCTGTGGGACGGCCTGGACGCCGCGGTGGTCACGGCACGTACGCTCTCGGCCCGCTCGGGCGACATCGACGCCGCGCTGATGGCGGCGGTGGGATTCGCCGATCCGGCGACCGACGTCATCACCCGCGGCGCGCCGTACCTGGTGCGCGGCGCCGCCGACCTGCTGCCGACGTCCAAGCTGCTCGACGACTACCGCGGCATGATCTTCTGCACCACCCGCAATTACGCGGAGGTGGGCCCGGAGATCGCCCGGGTGCTGGGCGGCGACAACGGCTACTCGCTGCGCTCGGCGGGCACCATCATGGGGGCGGGCAATCCCTTCGTCTATCCCGACAACCTGCCGCGGGTGAACGCGCGGGGCGGGCCCGAGGGCCGGCCGGGGTGCTGGCAGAAGATCACCCGGGATCTGTGGCCCGCGCCCTATCTGGTGATGGACACCGGTTTCAACCTGGCGCCCTACAACCACATGGAACTGGGTCAGCCGGCCTTCGTCGAGTACGTGTGGGGCCGGCAGGTCGGTGAGCCGACCATCAATCCCTAGCGCCGAAGTGTCACGGCGGCAACGGCTCCCGCTTCGTTGACGGCGAGGTGCGCGAGCATCGGCGCGGCGAGGCTGCCCGACGTGTCGTAGAGCCACGCGAAGATCCAGCCGGCCGCACCGGTCACGAGCACCGTGCCCGGCACCGATTGGCCGGCAGCCCGCGCGTCGGGCACATGGGAGAGGCCGAACACCGCGGCGGTGAACCATCGACCGGCTCGTGCGCCGAACGCCTGCGCGGCAGTAGATCCGAGTGCGGCGCGGTAGGTCGTCTCCTCCGACCAGACGGTTCCGAACGGTATGCGCAGCAACAACCATCGGGCGGGCGAGTCGGGCGGCGCACCGGCGGCGATGCCGTCGCGCACAGGTGCCACCGTCGTGGCGACCGCCACGGCGGCGCTCACCGCGGCGGCGGCCACACCGCCCCACCGCAGCCCGCGGGTCAGTGCGGGTCGGCGCAGGCCCAGCGACCTGTGGGTCGACGCGGCCGCGGCGGTGCCGAGGACGGCGTGCGGCAGCGGATGCCACCGCAGCGGGACGCGGGGGGCGACCACACTCCAGCCGAGCAGGATCGCGGCCAGCGCCGAGGCCCGGATCCTTGCCGGTGTCATTGGTTTCCGTCTTCGGACTCGGTCTGCTGCAGTGCGGTCCGGATGCGTTCGGTGTCGGCCGGGGTCCATCCGGGCGGCGGGGCGACGGCCGCCCAGCCGTCGAGGATGTAGTCGCCGTAGTTGTGGCCGTGTCCGCCCGGAACTGACGACGCGTTGGTCATGTCGGCGGCGACCTGCCAGAACGTCACGATCGGATACCACCGCATCGACGCGGTGCGGTCGCGGCCAGGAGGTTCGGACAGCCAGTCGGGTTTGGTGAACAGCAGGTCCTGCGACCACCACACGATCGGGTCCGAGGGATGTTGCAAGAACAGCACTCTGGTGCCGTCCCACGGGGTTGCGGCGTCGCGGGCGATCTGCGCGGGGTCGTTGCCCTGCGAGAATCGCACGGTGCGCCCGTTGTCGTAGCGGGGTTTGACCTCGGGGGTGCCCGGATCGCGACGCACGGTGATCGCATGCCACAGCGAGCTGGCGTTGGGTGGTCCGACCCACAGCACGGAGGAGAAACCCATGCGGGAGATGTCCGGCAGCCAGTCGAAGGCACCCTGCCCCGCCATCGATCCGAGGCTCTCGCCGTAAAGCAGCAGCCGAGGCCGCCGATCGGGCGGCAGCGTCGCCCAGCGTGCATGGATCGCGTCGATCATCTTGCGGCCGAACTCCACCGACTTCTGCTGGTCGCCGATGAACGATATCCAGCTCGGCAGATAGGAGTACTGGGAGCCAGCGATCGCGGTGTCGCCGTTGTACATCATCTCCAGCGACCTGGCGGCGATCGGATTGACCCATCCGGTGCCGGTGGTCGGGGCGATGACGAGCACCTTGCGGTCGAAGGCGCCGCTGCGTTCGAGCTCGCTGAGCAGCACCGCCATCCGGGCGTCGTCGGTGTCGGCGGTCTGCAGGCCGACGTACACGCGGACGGGCTCCTTGGCCGGCCTGCCGTTGATCCTGGTGAGTTCGGCGGCGTCGGGTCCGGTGCCCACGAAGTTGCGGCCCTGATAACCCAGGGTGTCCCAGGGTGCGAAAGACTCCGGGCTGCCCGATCTCTCGGGTTCCGGGGGCTGGACGACACCGGCCATCGTGGTGGCGTTCTGCGGCTGGAAGACCCGGTTGGCGCCGGCGAGGAAGCCGCGCAACAGGACGCCGTTGGCGAGCGTGATCACGAGCACCACGACGATCGTGGTGCCGATGAACAGCGCCAGCTCGTCAGAGAGACGCCAGCGCCGGATCAGGTAGCGGGCCATGGTCTTGATCAGGTCGATGAGCATCCGCGTCACCGCCACACACGCTCCGCCGACCACCGCGGCGAGCACCAGCGTGCGCAGATAGCTTGCCGTGCTGGGGCCCTGCATGCCCATCAGCGCCGACACCTGGCGCTGCCAGCCCGCCGCCGGGATCACCATCAGCACGCAGGCCGCCAGCACGAGCACGACGGTGAGCGTCTTCAGCGCCGACGACACCCCCAGCGGGGGTGGCCACCACGGCCGCCCGGCGAGCACGAACCGGCGGGCCATCCGGGCGAGGAACACCCCGATGCCGTAACCGATCGCCGCGTTGATGCCACCGATCAGCCCCTGGAACAACCAGTCTCGCGGTAGCAGCGACGGGGTCAGCGACATGCAGAAGAACAACCCACCGAAGGCCATCCCGGTGAAGTCGAGGCGCAGCAGACTCCACGCCCAGACGTAGAGCGGATGTCGGGCCGGCGCCTCCCCCGTCACTCGGAGCTCACCGGGGGATCACCCGAACAACCCGGGCAGCACACCTTCCGACGTCCGGCGCAACTCCTCCAGGGTGACCGTGAACAGGCCCTGCACCTCGACGGTGGGTTCGCCGCCCTCGGGACCCTGATCGACGACGCCCACTCGGGTGGCGGGCAGCCCCCGCGCCTCACACATCGCAGTGAAGCGGCTCTCCTCGGTGCGGGGCACCGCGACCAGCACCCGGCCCGCTGATTCGGAGAACAAGAAGACGAACGGGTCGGCCTGTTCGGGAAGCAGGACACGGCAACCGGTTTCACCGGTCAGGGCGCCCTCGACGACGGCCTGGATCAGTCCACCCTCGGACAGGTCGTGGGCGGCGGACACCAGTCCGTCGCGGGAGGCCGCGGTCAGCACCTCGGCCAGCAGCCGCTCCCGCTCCAGGTCGACGCGAGGCGGCACCCCGCCGAGGTGGTCGCCGGTGACCTGCGCCCAGATCGAACCGTCGAACTCGTCGTGAGTGTCGCCGAGCAGGATCAGCGTCTCTCCCGGCTCGGTGCCGAAACCGGTGGGGATGCGGCGCTTCACGTCGTCGATGACGCCGAGGATGCCGACCACCGGGGTCGGCAGGATCGGCGTGGTGCCCGTCTGGTTGTAGAAGCTGACGTTTCCTCCGGTCACCGGAATCCCCAGTGCCGCAGCACCATCGGCGAGGCCGCGGACGGCCTGGGAGAACTGCCACATCACACCGGGATCCTCGGGCGAGCCGAAGTTCAGGCAGTTGGTCACCGCGATCGGGGTGGCCCCGGTGACCGCGACGTTGCGGTAGGCCTCGGCCAGCGCGAGCTGGGCGCCGGCGTACGGGTCCAGTGCGGTATAGCGCCCCGACGCGTCGGTGGAGATCGCGATGCCCCGGCCGGTCTCCTCGTCGACGCGCAGCACGCCGCCGTCGGCGTTCTCGGCCAGCACGGTGTTGCCGCGCACGTAGCGGTCGTACTGCTCGGTGATGAACGCGCGGCTGCACAGGTGCGGGCTGCCGAGCATGGCCAGCAGCGTGGCGCGCAGTTCGTCGCCGGTGCGGGGCCGGGGCAGCGACGCCGACGTGTCGGCGATCAGCGCGTCCTGCGTGGCGGGGCGCTCGACGGGCCGTTCGTAGACCGGGCCCTCGTGGGCGACGGTGCGCGGCGGTACGTCGACGACGGTGTCGCCGTGCCAGGTGATCTCGAGCCGGTCGCCGTTGGTGACCTCACCGATGACGGTGGCCAGCACGTCCCACTTGCGGCACACCGCGAGGAACGCGTCGACGTTCTCCGGTGTCACCACCGCGCACATGCGCTCCTGCGACTCACTGGACAGGATCTCCGCGGGCGTCATGTTGGTCGCCCTCAGCGGCACCCGGTCGAGTTCGACCCGCATACCACCGTCCCCGGCGGATGCGAGTTCTGATGTTGCGCAGGACAATCCAGCGCCGCCGAGGTCCTGGATACCGACCACGAGATCGTTGGCGTACAGCTCCAGGCAGCACTCGATGAGCACCTTCTCGGTGAACGGGTCACCGACCTGCACACTGGGCAGCTTCTTCCGGCCGGCACCGGACTCGTCGCCGCCGAACGTCTCCGACGCGAGCACCGACACCCCGCCGATGCCGTCGAGCCCGGTGCGCGCACCGAACAGGATGATCTTGTTGCCCGCTCCGGAGGCGAACGCCAGCTTGAGGTCCTCGGTCCGCAGCACGCCGACACACAGCGCGTTCACCAGGGGATTGCCGGCATAGCTGGCGTCGAAGACCGTCTCGCCGCCGATGTTGGGCAGCCCGAGGGAGTTGCCGTACCCGCCGATGCCACGCACCACGCCGTCGAGCACGCGGCGGGTGTCGGGCGCGTCGGCGGCGCCGAACCGCAGCTGGTCCATCACCGCGACGGGCCGCGCGCCCATCGCCATGATGTCGCGCACGATCCCGCCGACGCCGGTGGCCGCACCCTGGTAGGGCTCGATGTAGGACGGGTGGTTGTGGGACTCGACCTTGAAGGTGGCCGCCCAGCCGTCGCCGATGTCGACGACGCCGGCGTTCTCGCCGATGCCGGCGAGCATCGCCTCGCGCATCTTCTCGGTGGTGGTCTCACCGAAGTAGCGCAGATGCACCTTCGAGGACTTGTAGGAGCAGTGCTCACTCCACATCACCGAGTACATCGCGAGCTCGGCGTCGGTGGGCCGACGTCCGAGGATCTCGCGGATCCGCGCGTACTCGTCGTCCTTGAGACCGAGTTCGCGGAACGGTTGCGGCTGATCTGGGGTGGATGCTGCGTGGTCGACCGTATCGACCTCGTGGGTGAGCCCGGACGTCACCGGCTCAGTCTAGTTCGTGGCCTGCGCCAATCGCGCCGCGGCGGTGGACGCGCCCGGCCCGTGCAGCACCACGCTGCCCAGCACGGCGACCACCATGACGATCAGCGCGGTGTGTTCGTCCCCCGCGGGCAGCACGTTGAAGGCCAGCAAACCGAAGACGATCGACGCGGTGCCGCGGGGGCCGAGCCATCCGACGAGCAAGCGTTCGCGCCGGGTGAACCGAGGGGATCCGAGCATCGCGACGACCACCGGAACCACCCGCACGACGGTCAGCGCGAGCAGGCAGAACACGGCGATCGACCAGGACACCCCGGCGCTGAGCGCCAGCACGGCCACCGCGCCGAACACGAACCACATCAGCGCCGTCAGCAGGAAGCCGATGTCGTCGAGCAACTCGAGTTCGGACCGCAGTGCGGGGGTGTGGCGCAGGTAGTGGAACGCGATGCCGCAGACGAACGCCGAGACGAACCCGTTGCCGTGCACGGCCAGGCTCAATCCGTACGCCATCACCGGAGCAGTGACCAAGATCATCCGGTGGCTCTGCCCGGTCATCGCACCGCGGCGCTCGGCGAGGTTGATCAGCGTCGCGAGCACGGCGCCGACGGTCACGCCCACGGCGATCGCCGTCAGGGAGTGCACCACCGCGGATCCGAGCGCATGCAGGGGGCGCCCGGCATGTCCGCGGTCGGCCGCCAGCGCGAGCCCGAACAGGAACACCGGGGAGACGATGCCGTCGTTGTAGCCGGCCTCCACGCCCAGCAGATTGCGGACCTTCTCGGGGATGCGTTCGTCGCGCAGGATCGACTCGGCCGGGGCGAAGTCGGTCGGCACCACCACGCAGGCGATGATCAGCAGCACCGCCCAGGACGCGCCGGGCAGCAGCCAGGATCCGAGCAGCACCGACAGGGCCAGGCTCAGCGGCAGCGCCAGGAACAGGATCCGCATGGCCGAGCGCGGGTCGCGTCCGAACAGTCCACCGCGGATGTCGGTGGCGTCGACGAACAGCAGCACAGCCAGGATCAGTTCGGCTCCGCGCTGGGCGGTGGTGCTGTTCAGCGACTCGGCGAGCGCGTCGGACGTGCTGAACCCGACCGCGATGCCGGCCAGCACCAGCACCATCGGGGCGGTGAGCCGAAGTCTCTCCAACCGTCCCGCCGAGAGCGCCCAGGCGGCGAACACCACCGAGAAGGCGATCAGCGAGAGCAGCACGAGGAGATCTTGCCAGCGGCTACCCGCCGGCGATGCAGAACGCGTTGCCCTCCGGGTCGGCGAGCACGACCCAGTCGAATTCCGGGCCGAAGCTGTGCCGCCCGGTCTCCCGCGCGCCGAGGGCGACCAGGCGTGCCACCTCGGTCTCCTTGTCGGCGGTGTGGAAGTCGACGTGCACCTTGTTCTTGCCCGGCGTCGGGTCGGGCACCTTCTGGAAGCCCAGTGTGGGGCCCGACTGGCGGGCGACCATCACGAATTCGCCTGGCGCAACGGCATTCACGTCTCCCCCGACCGCTTCGGCCCACCAGCCGGCGAGCGCGTCGGGATCCGAACAGTCGATGGTGATCATCGCGACATCGAGTGACATGCACCCGAGGTTAGGTCAGGCCGGTGACAGGAACGCCGCCAGCGCGGCGGAGTAGGCGGCGACGTCGGCGGCGCCCATCACCTCGCGCGCCGAGTGCATCGCCAGCTGCGCGGCGCCGACATCGACGGTGGGGATACCGGTGCGCGCGGCGGTCATCGGTCCGATGGTCGATCCGCACGGCAGGTCGGCCCGGTGCTCGTAGCGTTGCAGCGGCACGCCGGCCTGATCGCAGGCCAGTGCGAACGCGGCGGCGGTGCGGCCGTCGGTCGCGTACCGCAGGTTCGGCTGCACCTTGAGCACCGGGCCGCCGTTGACCTCGATCAGATGGCCCGGTTCGTGCCGCTCCGGGTAGTTCGGATGCGTCGCGTGGGCCATGTCCCCGGACGCCACGATCGACGTCGAGCAGCGCCGCAGGAAGTCCTCACGCCCGCCGCCGGCCGCCAGTGTGATGCGCTCGAGCACGGTCAGCAGCAGGTCGGACTGGGCGCCGTGGTCGGACTGCGAGCCCACCTCTTCGTGGTCGAACAGCACGAGGACGGGCACGTGCCCGGCCGGCTCGGCGGTCAGGAACGCCTCGAGCCCGGCGTAGCAGGTCGCCTGGTTGTCCAGGCGCGGCGCGCTGACGAGGTCGCGGTCGATGCCCGCGAGCCGCGACGGGTTGAGGTCGTGGGTCATCAGGTCGAAGCCGAGCACCGCGTCGGCGGCCACCCCGGCGCGCTCGGCGACGACGTCGAGGAACGAGCGTGGGCGGTCACCGACGCCCCAGACGGCGTTGACGTGCCGCTGCGGATTCAGTTCGACACCCTTGCGGTCTTCGGAGAGGTGGATGGCCAGCTGCGGCAGCCGCAGCACCGGGTCGTCGATGCGCACCAGGACGTCGTCGACGGTGTTGCCGTCAAGTACGGAGAGCCGGCCGCTGATGCCGAGGTCCCGGTCCAACCAGGAGTTCAGCCATGCGCCGCCGTAGGGCTGCAGCGCGACGATCCGCCACCCCGCCACGGCCCGGTCGGGGTGCTGCTTGACCCGCAGGTTCGGGCTATCGGTGTGGGCGCCGACGATACGAAAAGGCAGCGCACGGCTGTCCTCACGGGCCCGCCACGCGATCAGCGAACCCGAACGCACGGCGAAGTAGTCGCCGGTACCGCTCCACGCGTCGCCCTCGGAGACCTCGGTGAAGCCGGCGTCGAGCAGGCGCCGCGCCGCCGTGCGGCAGGCGTGGAACGGCGACGGGGACGCGTCGATGAACTCACACAGACCCTGCGCATCAGCCGCCATGGTTCTCCATCTTGGTCGATCACCGGAGTTGATCATGATTTAGGGTCAGACGGTGCCCGCTCCCCTGCCGCAGCCGGTCCTCGCACCGCTGACGCCGGCGGCCATCTTCCTCGTCGCGACCATCGATCGGGGCGGCGAGCAGGCGGTGCACGACGCGCTCGGCGACATCGCGGGTCTGGTCCGCGCGGTCGGGTTCCGCGACCCCAGCAAGAACCTGTCGGTGGTGACCTCGATCGGGTCCGACGCCTGGGACCGGCTGTTCTCCGGACCGCGGCCGGCCGAGTTGCATCCTTTCGTCGCGCTCGACGGCGGTCGGCACCAGGCCCCGTCGACGCCGGGCGATCTGCTGTTCCACATCCGGGCCGAGTCGATGGACGTCTGCTTCGAGCTGGCCACCAAGATCGTCGACGCGATGGGACCGATCACCATCGTCGACGAGACGCACGGCTTCAAGTTCTTCGACAACCGGGACCTGCTGGGCTTCGTCGACGGCACCGAGAACCCCGACGGCCCGCTGGCCGACAGCGCCACCCGGATCGGGGACGAGGACGCCGATTTCACGGGCGGCTGCTACGTGCACGTGCAGAAGTACCTGCACGACATGGCGGCGTGGAAGGCGTTGACGACCGAGGAGCAGGAGGGTGTCATCGGCCGCACCAAGCTCGACGACATCGAGCTCGACGACGCGGTGAAGCCGGCGAATTCGCATGTGGCGCTGAATGTCATCGAGGACGACGCGGGCAACGAGCTGAAGATCGTGCGCCACAACATGCCCTTCGGTGAGATCGGCCGCGGCGAGTTCGGCACCTACTTCATCGGGTATTCGCGCGCTGCCGCGGTGACCGAGGAGATGTTGCGCAACATGTTCATCGGCCGTCCGCCGGGCAACACCGACCACATCCTGGAGTTCTCGACGGCGATCACCGGTTCGCTCTTCTTCACCCCGATCCAGGACTTCCTCGACGATCCCCCGCCGCTTCCGTCGGCACCGGCGCACTCCACCGGCTCGTTGGTCATCGGCAGTTTGAAAGGACACCCCCAATGAACAACCTGTATCGGGAACTGGCGCCGATCCCCGACGAGGCGTGGAAGGAGATCGAGCAGGAGGCGACGCGAACCTTCAAGCGGCACATCGCCGGTCGCCGGGTCGTCGACGTCAGCGAGCCCGGCGGTCCGGTGACGGCCGCGGTGAGCACCGGACATCTGATCGACGTGACCGCGCCCGGTGACGGGGTGATCGCCCACCTGCGCGAGGCCCGGCCGCTGGTGCGTCTGCGCGTTCCGTTCACCGTCAAGCGGATCGACATCGACGACGTCGAGCGCGGGTCCCAGGACTCGGACTGGGACGCGGTCAAGGAGGCGGCCAGGAAGCTCGCCTTCGCCGAGGATCGCGCGATCTTCGAGGGCTACGAGGCGGCGTCGATCGGCGGGATCCGCAAGTGCAGCTCCAACCCGGCGCTGGCGCTCCCCGAGGACCCGCGCGAGATCCCCGACGTCATTGCGCAGGCGCTGAGCGAGCTGCGGCTCGCCGGGGTGGACGGGCCCTACGCGGTGCTGCTGTCGGCCGACGTGTACACCCGCGTCGCGGAGACCACCGCGCACGGGTATCCGATCCTCGAGCACATCAACCGGCTCGTCGACGGCGACATCATCTGGGCGCCCGCCATCGACGGCGCCTTCGTCTTGTCGACGCGCGGCGGCGATTTCGATCTGCAGCTGGGTACCGACGTCGCGATCGGCTATCTGTCGCACGACGCGGACACGGTGCAGCTGTACCTGCAGGAGACCCTGACGTTCCTGTGCTACACCGCCGAGGCCTCGGTCGCCCTGACCCCGTGACCCCTTCTCCCGGCGAGCGTGCGTGTCTGCACCCGACACGCCGCTGCATTCGGGCATTTCGCGCACGCTCGCGTCAACGGCGGCCGCGCTAGTAGCGGCGCGGCACCGTCCACCGGCGGCCGAACTCGAGGTCGAACGACTCGGGATCGAAGGGGCTGTCCCCTCCGGCGGGGAAGCTGGTCAGCTCCCCGACGACGACCCTCTCGCCGGTGTCGTACAGGTCAACCCGCAGGAAATCCGTTTCTCGACTGAGCTTCTCGGCCACCTCGATCATCTCGGCGAGCCGAGCGGGCTTCGCCGGCTCGGAGTGCGCGCACGGCGCGCTGCCCCGCAGGGGGAGGTGCTGCCAGTCGACGGTGAAGAAATCCTGGGTGCGCCTACCGAACCGGCCCTGGTCCACCTGGACGAACGCGCACGCGCCGTGGAAGACGAAGAATTTGTAGTCGTCGGGTACCCCGCCGTCGCCACCGGTCAGCAACTCTTCGACGATCACTCGCCGCGGGATCTGTCCGTACACCCACTCCCGGTTGGGCCCTTGACCGTAGAGCTGCGCCGTCCATCCCTGCGCGATCCTGATCAGGTCAGCAGGCGGCGCCGCGTCGGGCCGGACATGCGAATACACCCAGCTTCCGGTCTCGGTCGGCAGCCGGGCCTCGCGCGGCGCCCGCTCGGAGACGACGATGGCCGCCCCGCTGCCGTGCGTCGGCTTCACCACGTAGGCCGCGGGCAACATGATGTCGGCCAGCGCCGCAGGCTCGTCGAGAATCGCGTACACCCGTGGGAGATAGCGCTCGCCGGCGACCGCGGCGACGTAGCCACGCACCGCGGCCTTGTCGGCGAACGTCACCACCAGCGTGCGGTGATCACGCAGCATCTTGTACCGCACCTTGTCGCGGAACGTGCGCGGGTTGCGCGTCCGCCACAGCCGCAGCGCGCGGATCAGTACGCTCCGTTCGCGCCAGCGGACGGGTACCGGGGTCAGGACACCAATATCGCGTCGAGCGCCGAGTAGAAGATCCCCAGCCCGTCATCCGACGGGCCGGTCAGCGCCTCGGTGGCGTGCTCGGGGTGCGGCATCAGGCCGACGACGCGGCCGTCGGCCGAGCTGATGCCGGCGATGTCGCGCATCGAGCCGTTCATGTTGTCCCGATAGCGGAACACGACGCGGCCTTCGCCCTCGAGCTCGTCGAGCACGTCCGCGCCGGCCACGTACCGGCCCTCGCCCGACTTCAGCGGGACCAGCAGATCGGCGCCCTGCTCGTAGCGTGTGGTCCAGGCCGATGTGTTCGACGCGACCTCGAGCCACACGTCACGGCAGATGAAGTGCAGGCCGGCGTTGCGGGTCAGGGCGCCGGGCAGCAGACCGGCCTCACACAGCACCTGGAAGCCGTTGCAGATGCCCAGCACCGGCATGCCCCGTCCGGCAGCCGCAACGACTTCTCCCATCACGGGCGCGAAGCGAGCGATCGCGCCGCAGCGCAGGTAGTCGCCGTAGGAGAACCCGCCGGGGACGATCACCGCGTCGACGCCCTTGAGGTCGGCGTCGGCGTGCCACAGGCTCACGGGTTCGCCGCCGACCAGCCGCACCGCGCGGGCGGCGTCGATGTCGTCGAGCGTCCCGGGAAATGTGATCACGCCCACCCTGGTCATGCGTCGGCCTCCCGGGTGACGGTCCAGTCCTCGATCACGGTGTTGGCGAGCAACGACTCGGCGATCTCGGCGAGCTTCTCGTCGGCGATCGAGTCGTCGATCTCGAGCTCGAATCGCTTGCCCTGCCGCACATCTGACACCCCGTCGAACCCCAGCCGACCCAGCGCGCCGACGATCGCCTGACCCTGCGGGTCGAGGATCTCCGCCTTCGGCATGACATGCACCACCACTTTTGCCACGCGCACACTCTACCTGCGGCGACTCTGGCGTCGCGTCACCGGCACGAGCCCAGGTAGGCGGTGCACAGCGGGGCCGCCATCGCGTCGAGCACCTCCGCGTCGGACGGCGCGCGCCACTCGACCTGGGTGGGCAGCGTCGTCCACAGGGCAACCTCGACGACGGTGCTGCTGGCCGGGTCGGCGAGCAGGTAGGCGTGCATGACGCGACTGCCCGCGTCGGTGATCACCGTCGCGATCCGGTCGACCTCGCTGGTGGTGAGCGACGGCGACGCTCCCGGCCCGGTCAGGTGACACGTGGCCAGCGCGATGCGCGCCTTCTCCAGCGTTTCCAGGGCGGCCTTGCCCCCGGTGAGGGTGTCACCGCGCCAGTGGATGACCTGCACCTGCAGATTCCACTGGCCGTCCGGGTTGGGGACCGCGGCGCGGGCGGCGACGGCGTAGCGGCGTGGGTCGGTGGTCGAGGCCGGGGTGACGCACCACGACTCGAACTCGAACCTCGGCGCCGGCGCGGTGACGGCGACCCCGATCAGGGCGGGCCACCGGTAGATCGGCGCGAGCGGCAGGGAGCCGGGCTCGATCCAGGCGGAGTCCGGGATCGCGTCGCAGATGGGCGGACAGAACCCCGGCACCGCGTGCGCCCCGCCCGGCGTCACCAACAGACCGGAGACCACCAGAGCCAGCGTCGCCATCCATCGCACCTGCACTACCCCCCACTCCCCCTGCGCCCCACAATAGAGGCATGCAGCTCACACATTTCGGCCATTCCTGCCTGTTGGCGAGCTTTTCGGACTCCTCGGCGCCCGGCCGCGACACCACGGTGCTCTTCGATCCCGGCAACTTCTCCCACGGTTTCGAGGGCATCACCGGCCTGTCGGCGATCCTGATCACCCACCAGCATCCCGACCATGCGGACACCGAGCGGCTGCCCGCCCTGCTGGAGGCCAACCCGCAGGCGGCCCTGTATGCCGATCCGCAGACGGCGGCACAGCTCGGCGGCCCGTGGCAGGCCGTGCATGTCGGTGATCAGTTGTCGATCGGGCATCTCACCGTCCGCGGGGTCGGCGGGCAGCACGCCGTGATCCACCCGGAAATCCCTGTCATCGACAACATCTCGTATCTCGTCGGCGACGGAGAGCACGCCGCGAAGCTGATGCATCCGGGCGACGCGCTGTTCGTGCCGGACGAACCGGTGGACGTACTGGCCACCCCGGCGGCGGCGCCGTGGATGAAGATCTCCGAGGCGGTGGACTATCTGCGCGCGGTCAACCCGACCCACGCGGTCCCGATTCACCAGGCGATCATCGATCCGGTTGCGCGGCCGATCTTCTACGGCCGCCTCTCGGAGATGACCGACACCGACTTCCGCGTGCTGGAGCCGGAGAACGGCACCGACTTCTGAGAGGAAACGCCTTGCAGCTGTGAGCGATCCGGTCCTGGTCGGGGACCGGATGCGGCGCTCACGCTGGAGCGATGCGACGACATCTGCACACCGGGGTGCTGCCCACCGCCGCCGCGCTCGCGGCCGCCATGGGCGTCGGGCGGTTCGTGTACACCCCGATCCTGCCGTTGATGACGGCGCAGGCCGGACTGACCGCGCAGGCCGCCGGCCATCTGGCGACCGCGAACTACGTGGGGTACCTGGGCGGTGCGGTGGCCACGACGTTGTCGCCGCGGCTGGCCCGGTCGGCGACGGCGTGCCGGGTGGCGCTGGTCGCGATCGTGGCGAGTATGGCCGCGATGACGATGACGGTGAATCTGTCCGCGTGGCTGACGCTGCGCACCACAGCGGGTTTCGCGAGTGCGGTCGTGTTCGTCGTCGCGGTCAACACGCTGCTCGAGCGGTTACCGGAGAAGGCGGGCCGGGGATTCGGCGGAGTCGGTGCGGGCATCGCGGCGTCGGCGGCCATGGTGCTCGCGCTGCCCACCGACGACTGGCGCGCGGCCTGGTGGGCGGCGGCCGGCCTGGCCGCGGTGCTGGCGGCGGCCGGTTGGTGGGTGCGTCCGCTGCGCGTGACGGCGACGACCGGGACGGCGCGGGCTCAGGTGCACCGCGCCGGCACGGCACGATTCGCGCTGCTGTTCACCGGCTACACGCTCGAGGGCGTCGGGTACATCATTGCCGGTACCTTCCTGGTGGCCGCGGTGGCCCAGGACTCCCCCGGCGCGCTGGGCACCGGCGTCTGGCTGGTGGTCGGCCTGGCCGTCCTCCCCTCGGCGGCCCTGTGGGCGCGGCTCGGGACGCGGCTGGGACGGCCCGCCATGCTGACCGCGGCGCTCGCGCTGCAGGCCGCCGGGATCGCGCTGGCCTGTCTGGGCGGCAGTGCGGCCAGCATCACCGGCGCGCTGTTGTTCGGCGGGACGTTCATCGGGGTGAGCACGCTCGCGGTGGCCGAGGGCCGGCTGCTGGGCACCCGCGGTGCGGTCGCCCTCCTGACCGTCGGCTACTCCGTCGGGCAGATCGCCGGCCCCCTGGTGGTGGCACCGCTGATGAGCAGCGGGTACCGGCCGGTGCTGGCGGTCTCGGCGCTCATCGTGTCACTGGCCGCGCTGACCGCTGCCGCGGTGGGGATCCTCGGCAGGCAGCCACGTGCCCGGCTCGTCGACCTTCAACGCCGCACTGCCGCGGGTGAATTCGTCGATGATCGCCCACACGGCGGGCCGGTTCTCGCCGGCCCGCCACACGAGTGACCACGTCCACAGCGGTGTCGGACTCACCACGGCGCGACGCACCAGCCCCCGCGGTTCGGGATCCTGGTGACCCCTCGGATTGACGAGTACCGGCCGGCCCAGCCGACGCACGTGGTCGAAGAACGTGGGACCGGTGACGCCGCCGTCGTCGGTGCGCATGACGCGGGCGCCGGTGTCGGCGGCGAACTGCTCGGCGTAGCGGTTCCACGACGACCAACTGGCGGTGTCATCATCGATCAGCACCACAAGGCTTTTCGCCGCCACCGGTGACGAGTCGGTACCCGGGCTCAGCGCATGCAGACGCTCGACGCCGACCAGGCGCGCCTGCAAGGACAATGCGGCGAGGTCGTCGTTCTGCACCCAGCAGATCGCGAGGTCCAGCGCTCCGTCGGCCACCCGGGCAGCCTGCGTGTGCGACGGCATCACCCACGTGTCGACCCGCAGCGGCGCCACCCCGCCGGCGCGCTCGACCCAGTCGGTCGGACACCAGTTCACCCAACCGATCCGCACCGGATCCGAGACCGCCAAACCCGTTGCACGCCTGCGTAATGCGTCCGCCGCGTCGATGAGCGCGCGAGCGTCGGCCACGAGTGCCGCGCCGGCCGGGGTCAATGCCACCGAGCGGCGGTCGCGGTCGAACAGCTGGACCTTCAGATCGCGCTCGAGCGCCTTGATCTGCTGGGACAGCGAAGGACCCGCGATCCGCAAACGCTCGGCCGCGCGACCGAAGTTCAGCTCCTCGGCAACGGCGACGAAGTACCGCAACTGACGCAGCTCCACGTGCCGAAGCGTAGTAGCCAGAGCCTCTCACCAGCGAGGAATTCCGTCCCGCCGGGCGGACATGCCTGCCCCCTGGGGCGACGTTGAGCAGGGCATGAACACCACACCTCGAGTAGCAGTCATCACCGGCGCATCGCAGGGCATCGGCGCGGCCCTTGTCGCCGGATACCGTCAGCTGGGCTACGGCGTTGTCGCCAACTCCCGCACCATCGCCCCGAGTGACGATCCAATGGTCCTCACCGTGGCCGGCGACATCGGCCGCCCCGGTGTCGGAGCGGAGGTCATCCGCACGGCACTCGACCACTTCGGCCGGGTCGACACCGTCGTCAACAACGCCGGCATCTTCCTCTCCAAACCGTTCGCCGACTACACCGACGCCGACTACGACGCGATCACCGGCGTGAACCTGCGCGGCTTCTTCGAGCTCACCCGCGCCGCCATCCCCGTTATGGCCGAGCACGGCGGGCACATCGTGACGATCTCCACGAGCCTCGTCGACCAGGCCGACAAGAAGGTGCCGTCGGTGCTCGCGTCGCTGACCAAGGGCGGTCTGAACGCGGCCACGAAGTCCCTTGCCATCGAGTACGCCGAGCGGGGCATCCGGGTCAACGCCGTCGCGCTCGGCACCATCGACACCCCGATGCACGATCCCGCCACCCATCCGTTCCTCGCCGCGCTGCATCCGGTGGGCCGGCTGGGCACCCTGGACGACGTCGTGGACGCCGTGTTGTATCTGGAGAAGGCGGGGTTCGTCACCGGCGAGATCCTGCACGTCGACGGAGGTCAGAGTGCCGGACACTGAGGGCGGGATCGTGCGCGCCGTGCTCGACGAGTGGAAGGCCGGGATCGACGCGCACGACCCGGCCCGGGTGGCCGCGGTGTTCACCGAGGACGCCGTCTTCCAGGGCCTGCAGCCCTACACCGTGGGCCGCGACGGCGTGTTCGCCTACTACGACAGCCAACCGCCGGGGCTGACGGTCGACTACCGCATCTCCGAGGTGCGCCGGCCCGCCGAGCAGGTGGTGCTCGGCTACGGCGCCGCCACGTTCACCAAGCCCGACGGCACCGTGCTCGTGCTGATGCTCGGGGTGGTGCTCACCGGCGGGGGCGACGGCTGGCGCATCCAGCAGTACCAGGTCAGCGCGCCGCCTCAGCCATCCATCTAGCCGGCGTCGCGCGCCGCGGCCCGCCCGGCTGCCCGTCCGGAGAACACGCATCCGCCCAGGAACGTGCCCTCCAGAGAGCGGTAGCCGTGCACGCCCCCGCCGCCGAAGCCCGCGGCCTCGCCGGCGGCGTACAAGCCGTCCACCGCGGTGCCGTCTTCGCGGAGCGCCCGGGAATCGAGGTCGGTCTGCAAGCCGCCCAACGACTTTCGGGTCAGGATGTGCAGCTTCACCGCGATCAGCGGTCCGGCCTTGGGGTCGGTGAGGCGGTGTGGGGCGACGACGCGGCTGATGCGGTCGGCCAGGTAGCCGCGTGCCGCGCGGATCGCGGTGATCTGGCTGTCCTTGGTGAACCGGTTCGCCACCTCCCGGTCGCGGGCGGTGACCTCCGCCTCGACGGTGGCGAAGTCCAGCGGTTCGACGTCGGGGACGGCATTCATCTTCACCACCAGTTCACCCAACGAGTCCGCGGTGACGAAGTCGACGCCCTTGTCGACGAACGCGTGCACCGGCGCGGGGCCCTTGCGGCCACGTTCGATCACCGCGCGGACGCTGCGGCCGGTCAGGTCCGGGTTCTGCTCCTGCCCGGACAGGCCGAACTCCTTGTCGATGATGCGCTTGTTCAGGACGTACCAGGTGTAGTCGTGCCCGGTGCGGGAGATGTACTCCAACGTGCCCAGGGTGTCGAACCCGGGATACAGCGGGGCGGGCAGGCGCCGGCCGGTGGCGTCCAGCCACAGCGACGACGGTCCGGGCAGGATGCGGATGCCGTGCCGCGGCCAGATCGGGTCGTAGTTGGTGATGCCCTCGGTGTAGTGCCACATCCGGTCGCTGTTGATCATGTGGGCGCCCGCCGCCGTGGAGATGCCCAGCATCCGGCCGTCGACGTGCGCGGGCACGCCGCTGAGTAGTTGTTCGGGGACCCGGCCCATCCGCTTCGGCCAGTTCGCGCGGACCAGGTCGTGGTTCCCCCCGATGCCGCCGCTGGCGACGATGACGGCCTGGGCGCGCAACTCGAACTCGCCGACGGCGTTCCGGGACGACGGGGCGCCCCGCACCGCGGCCGACGGTTCCAGCACCGCGCCGCGCACCCCCCTCACCGCGCCGCCCTCGACGATGAGTTCGTCGACGCGATGGCGGTGCGCGAAACGCACCAGCGGTCCGGTCAGGCGGCGCGCGAAGCTGTCGACCAGGGCAGGCCCGGTCCCCCACGTGATGTGGAAGCGCGGCACCGAGTTGCCGTGCCCGCGGGCGTCGTAGCCGCCGCGCTCGGCCCAGCCGACCATCGCGAAGATCTGCAGCCCGCGGTCGCGCAGCCACTGCCGCTTCTCACCGGCCGCGAAGTCAACGTAGGCGTGGGCCCACTGCCGGGGCCAGTGGTCCTCGGGGCGGTCGAACCCGGCGGTGCCGAGCCAGTCCTGCAGGGCCAGCTCGTGGCTGTCGCGGATGCCGAGGCGGCGCTGCTCGGGACTGTCGACGAAGAACAGCCCGCCGAAGGACCAGAACGCCTGGCCCCCGACGTTGGCCTCGTTCTCCTGGTCCACGATGAGCACGCGGCGACCCCGGTCGACCAGCTCGCACGCGGCCACCAGCCCCGCCAGGCCGGCACCGACCACGATGACGTCAGCATCATCTGCCATGCGGCCAATGTAGCGAGCGGGAACCCTCAGGCGGCGTCGGACAGCGCAGTCGGGGGATGCCAGGCGTACACGGTCGGCACGCAGCCATGCATCAGCGCCAGATCAACGGCGTCCAGCATGGCCTGCCGGGGGCCGGGCCGGCGCAGATGCCGGGCGGCGACGGCCACCCGGACGATCCCGTCGCGGCGCGCCGTCCGCTCGGCCGACAGCACCACGGTGCGGCACCACCACGGTTCGGTCAGGAACCCCTCGCCGATGCCGAGCACGCGGGCGCGGATGGTCTGGCGGCGCACGAGGTCGGTGATCCCGCTCAACCCGGCCGTCAGCCGGAAGCCGTTGCGGGGCAACGCGGTGAGCGCGCCCGGCGAGACGTTCCAGCCGGGCGCCGCGAACAGCCGGGTACGCAGGCCGAGGTGTTCGAGGACGCGGTCGGCGGCCATCAGCCGCAGATTCGCCTCGTGTGCGGGCAGCGTCGCGAATTCGCCCCGGCGCGCCTTGGTGGCGGCCTCGTCGAATCCGTGCAGCACGAGGGCGTCCCCGTGGGCCCGCTGTTCGGTCAGCCAGCCGACGGTCTCGGGGTCGCGGTCGAGTCGGTATCCCCCCTTGATCCTGGGGGCGACCAGGAACGAGGCGGGCACGCCACGACGGTGCAGTTGGGTCCGGAACGCTGCGACATCGTCGATGGTCCGGTCGCTGATCCCGGAGACCGAGACGATCAGTTGTCCTGCCACACCGGCAGTGTCGCAACGTCAAGTGTCGTGACGGACAACAACACGACTCACGCAGCTGAACTATCGCGGCACGACGGCGTCGATCGCTGAGATCACCTCGGGGGCGTCGGGGACGGTGCGCGGCCGGAACCGCCGCACCACCTCGCCGCCGGGCGCCAGCAGGAACTTCTCGAAATTCCACTGCACGTCACCGGCCTCGCCGCTGTCGTCGGCGGCCCGGGTCAGCTCCGCGTAGAGCGGGTGCCGGTCGGGCCCGTTGACATCGGTCTTGGCCAGCAGCGGGAACGTCACCCCGTAGGTCGTGGAGCAGAACGTCTGGATCTCCTCGGCGCTGCCGGGCTCCTGGCCCATGAACTGGTTGCACGGCACCCCGACCACCGTCAGGCCGCGGTCCGCGTAGTCCCTGGCCAGCTGCTCGAGGGCGCTGTACTGCGGGGTGAGGCCGCACTTCGAGGCGACATTGACCACCAGCACGGCTCCGTCGGCGAGATCGCCGAGCGTGGTGGCCCGGCCGTCGAGAGTGGTCAGTGGGATCTCGGTGAGCGTCATAGCCAGACGCTACCGCGACCGCCTCACGGGGTGAACAGCATCCGGGCCACGCGCTGCGCGGTCCGGACCGGGTCGCCGTCGGTGTCGATGGTGCCGTTGAGCCACAGCATCGCGAATCCGTGCACCAGTGACCACGCCGCCAGTCCGGCGGCCTGCGGATCCTCCTCCGCCCGTGGATCATTCAGCGTACCCACCCCGGCGGCGAGTTCCGCGCCCGCGGCGGCTCGGGCGGCGTCGAGTTCCTCGTCGTCGGGGTCGACCAGCGACCCGTCGAACATCACCGCGTAGTGACCGGGGTGCTCGACCGCGAAACGCACGTACGCCAGTGCGGCGTCCGCGAATTCGGGACGCGCCTCCGACAGCGCGGCGGCCAGCATCCGCCAGCCCTGCGCGGCCAACGCGGTGAACAGCCCTCGGCGGTCGGTGAAGTGGTGCGCCGGGGCGGCGTGCGACACCCCTGCGGTGCGGGCCAGTTCGCGCAACGAGACGCCGTCGGCTCCGCGCTCGGCCACCAGCGCCGCGGCCTGCGCGAGGATCGTCGCCTTGAGATCGCCGTGGTGATAGCTGGCTTTGGCCATGCGGGCATGATAGCCCGAGCATCTTGCCATCGACTAGATCGTGGGGTGGGGCCGCCCGTGCCGCGAACACCGGATGAATCCCAGCGGCAGCGCGCGTTCCACCGCGAAGACCGGTGATACCCACCGTGTCTTCAGCCAAAAGCGCTCAGAAGGAGACGGACAATGAGCTTGGACAGCATTCCCCACAGCGGCCGGACAGGACTCGACGAGTTGGTTCCGTCGCGCTACGCGGTGAAGGTCGGCGACATCGACGTCATGGTGATCAGCGACGGAGTCCTTCCGATCACCGCCGTCACGATGGCCACCAACGTTGCCCCTGCGGAGTTGTCAGCCTGGCTCAAGGACATGTACCTGCCGCCGGAGGTCCTCGACTGGCCGCTGAACGTGGCCGTGGTGCGCAGCGGCGGCAAGACCATCCTCATCGATTCCGGGCTGGGGACGGAGTTCCCCGGCTTCCCACGCGCCGGACAGCTGGCGATGCGCTTGGACGCGGCCGGGATCGATCCCGGCTCCATGACCGACGTGGTGCTCACCCACTTGCACATGGACCACATCGGCGGACTGCTCGTCGATGGGTTGCGCGGCCGCCTTCGAGCGGACCTGCGGGTGCACCTGGCGACAGCCGAGGCCGAGTTCTGGGAGGCGCCCGACTTCTCCCGCACCGTCATGCCTGCGCCGATTCCGGAGGTGCTTCGATCGACCGCCACGCAATTCCTGGACGTGTATCGCGGCCAGCTGCGGCCGTTCGAAACGGAGCACGAAGTGGCACCCGGGGTGCTGATTCGTCGCACCGGCGGGCACACGCCCGGGCACAGCATCGTCCGCGTCGAGTCCCGCGGCGACGCGCTGACATTCGCCGGTGATGCGGTGTTCCAGCCCGGGTTCGAAAACCCCGACTGGCAGAACGGTTTCGAGCACGACCCCGAAGAGTCGGCCCGCGTCCGGGTCCGGCTCTTGACGGAGCTGGCGGACAGCGGCGAGCAACTGGTGGCCACTCACCTGCCGTTCCCGTCCGTGTGCCGGGTGGCGGTCGCCGGCGGCGCTTTCCGCTTCGTACCGACCGTCTGGGACTACTGACCGCCGGTGGGGTTGGTTGCGGCTGATGTCGCGGTCGGATCCCGGCCGCACCACCTCACCTGAAAGGGCTATTGCCGATAAACGTGTACGGCGCCGGCCACGTCCAGTAGCCACGCGTACTGGAATGCGGCTTCCTTCCAACGTTCGTAGCGTCCGCTGATCCCGCCGTGACCCGCGTTCATCTCGGTCTTCAGCAGCACCCGCGACCCGTCGGTGTCGGGATCGATCTGCGCATGACGCAGCGCGGCCACCCATTTTGCGGGTTCGACGTAGTAGACGCGGGTGTCGTTGAGCGACGTCATCGCGAGGATGGCCGGATACCGCTTGGCCTCGACGTTCTCGTACGGCGAGTAGGACTTCATGTAGTGGTAGACGTCGGGATCCTCCAGCGGGTTACCCCATTCGTCCCACTCGGTGACGGTCAGTGGCAGCGACGGATCGAGGATCGTGGTGAGCGGGTCGACGAACGGCACCGTGGCCAGGATGCCGGCGAACAACTCGGGTGCGATGTTGGCCACCGCGCCCATCAGCAGGCCGCCGGCACTGCCGCCGTAGGCCACCATCCTCTCCGGCACCGTGACGCCGGCGTCGACGAGATGCTTTCCGGCGGCGACGAAGTCGGTGAATGTGTTGCGCTTTTCCAGCAGCTTGCCGCGCTCGTACCAGAGCCGGCCGAGTTCCCCGCCACCCCGAACGTGCGCGACGGCGTAGATCATGCCGCGGTCCAGCAGCGAGAGCCGTGCGATCGAGAACCGGGGGTCCTCGCAGGATTCGTAGGCACCGTAGCCGTAGAGCAGCAGCGGTGCCGGGGTCGTCAATCCGACTCGGTGCACGATCGAGATCGGCACGCGCGCACCGTCGTCGGCAATCGCCCAGTCCCGCCGCTCGACGTAGTCCTCGGGTCGGTAGTCGCCCAGCACTGGCTGCTCGCGCAGCAGCGTGCGCACGCCGGTGTCCAGGTCGAGGTCGTAGATCCGCACCGGCGTCACGAACGACGTGGCGCCGATGCGCAACTTCGGTGCGCTCCAGTTCGGATTGGCCGACAAACCCACCGACATCAGCTCGGAGTCGAACCGGACCTCCTGCGGCGCAGCGTATCCGGTGCCGCGGATCGGCCACAGCTGGATGCGGGGCAGCGCGTCGGAGCGGTAGCTGATCACCAACAGGCTCTCGAACGCGTCGACCGCGTCAAGGCGCACATCGCTGCGGTGTTCGATCAGTGTGCGGTGTTGCGACGGATCGGCGACCGGCGCCTCGACCAGGGTGAAGTTCTCCGCGCCCTCGTTGTGCAGGATGAGGAACCGGTCCTCACCGCCCACCACGGCGTGCTCGACGGAGTATTCGACCGACTCCCGGCGTGGCCAGATCGTGGTGAACTCGGCGTCCCCGTCGTTGGCGTCGGCATACCGCAGCTCGGAGGTGACGGCGCTTCCCGCGGCGATGATCACGTACCGGTTGCTCCGAGTGCGCCCCACCGCGACCCAGAAGCGTTCGTCGGGCTCGTGATACACCTTCTCGGCCGGCATTCCCGAGCCCAGCCGGTGCCGCCACACCGTGTCAGGTCGCCACGCGTCGTCCACGGTGACGTAGTAGACCGTCCGGTTATCGGCAGCCCACGTCGCGCCGGCGCCGATGCCGACGATTTCGTCGTCGTACCGTTCCCCGGTTCGCAAGTCCTTGAAGCGCAACGTGTACCGCTCGTCGCCCTTGACGTCGACGGAGTAGGCCAGCACATTGCCGTCAACGCTGACGCTGGCGGCGCCCAGGGAGAAGAAGTCGTGTCCCTCGGCCTCGACGTTCTCGTCGAGCAGCACCTGCTCGCCGGGTATGTCGGTTTCCTCGCTCAGCTGCGGCGGCGTCCAGTCGGCGGGATCGACGACGGGGCAACGGCATTGCACCCCGTACTGCTTGCCCGCGAAGCTGCGGCCGTAGTACCACCAGTCCCCGCGCCGGGTCGGGACCGACAGGTCGGTCTCCTTGGTGCGCGCCTTGATCTCGTCGAAGATCTGCTGCCGCAGCGGCGCCAGGTCGGCCGTCACGTGCTCGGTGTAGGCGTTCTCGGCCTCGAGATGCTCGATCACCTCGGAGCTGGTCTTCTCCCGGAGCCACTCGTAGGGATCGACGAACACGTCACCATGGTGTTCCCGGTGATGGTCGACCCGCTTGGCCACCGGTGGCTTCACCGCTGCCCTCCGATCCAGTCGTCGAAACGCAGACCCGAGATGCGCTCGTAGGCTTCGATGTACCGGGACCGGGTGGCGTCGACGATGTCCGCGGGCAGCGGTGGCGGCGGTTGATCGCCGTGGCGGTCCCAGCCTGATTCGGGGCCGGTCAGCCAGTTGCGGACGAACTGTTTGTCGAAGCTGTTCTGCACGGTGCCTTCGCGGTAGTCGTCGGCGCGCCAGTAGCGCGAGGAGTCGGGGGTGAACACTTCGTCGGCGAGGACGAGTTCACCGTTGTCGTCGATGCCGAACTCGAACTTGGTGTCGGCGACGATGATGCCCTTGCTCAGGGCGTGCTCAGCGCCGCGGCGGTAGGTCTGCAGCGTCCGGTCGCGCAGTTCTCCGGCGCGCTGCGCGCCGATCAGGCCGACGACGTCGTCGAAGGTGATGTTGACGTCGTGCTCGCCGAGCTCGGCCTTGGTCGCCGGCGTGAACAGCGGCTCGGCGAAGCGACTGGCTTCCACCAGTCCGGAGGGCAGCGGGATACCGCAGACGCTGCCGGTGTTCTGGTAGTCGATCAATCCCGATCCGGTGAGGTAGCCACGGGCCACCGCCTCGACGGGCAGCATCTCCAGCTGCCGGACCACCAGCGCACGGCCGAGCACCTCGCCAGGGATGCGGGCGTCGTCGGGCGGACCGGCCAGGTGATGAGGCACCTGAAGGTGGTCGAAGAAGAACACGCTCATCGCGGTCAGGATGCGACCTTTGTCGGGGATCTCGCTGTCGAGGATGTAGTCGTAGGCCGAGATCCGGTCGGTGGCGACGAACAGCAGGTGCCGGTCGTCCACGCGGTAGATCTCGCGAACCTTGCCGCTGGCCACGTGCTGATAGTCGGACAGAGCGGGGCGCATCGGGTCAGCCTATCGGGCCACCGGAGACGGTCTGTGTGCTGTGATCGATCGCATGAAATCGCGGTGGGTTCCCTATGCCTCGACACCAGGCCGGCTGCTCTCCCAGCTGTTCATCGATCTGGTAATGATCGGCTGGACGGCGGTCTGGGTGTTCATCGGCATGGCGGTGCACTCGGCGGTCGCCACGATCGCCGAGTTCGGCTACCGGGTGGAGAGCGGCGCCAACGGGGTCGCGGGCAACCTGGACTCGGCCGGCAACAGCGCCGACGACGTCCCCTTGATCGGTGATTCGCTGGCCAAGCCGCTCAGCGCGGCAGGTGACGCCGCCCGGGAGATCGCCGGCGCCGGGCAGTCACTGGGCGTGACCGCCGGCTGGCTGGCCTGGCTGCTGGCGCTGGCCGTCGCCGCGCCGCCGATCCTCGCGCTGATGATGCCGTGGCTGTTCCTGCGGGTGCGGTTCTTCCGGCGTCAGTGGACCGCGATCACGCTGGCGTCGACTGCGGCCGGCGAGGAACTGCTGGCGCTGAGGGCGCTGGCGAACCGGCCGCTGCCCAAGCTCGCCGCGGTCAGCGCGGACCCGGTGGGGGCGTGGCGCAGTCAGGACCGCGCCGCGATCCGCGGGCTGGCCGCCTTGGAACTGCGGGCGACGGGTGTCCGCGCGGCCAACCTGCGTCGGGCGGGTTAACCGAGGAAGCGCCGCAGCGTCGTGCTGAACGGGTGCCGGACCGTCAGCGAGCCGAACCGCACCCGACCGGTGACCACGATGTGCAGCCGGTGCGACGGCGGGCTGCCGGTCACCTTGACCGTGGTCGAGGCGGCGAGGTTCGCGACGCCGTCGACGTCGGCGGTGGCGCTGTCGGGCAGGATCAGCTCGGTGGAGCCGAAGTAGTCGTCGACGTCGATGTGCACCACCGGGTTCTGCACCACCGCCGTCGTGAAATCGAGCGTGGTGGAACACATTCGGGTGACCAGGCGCAGCCGCGGCGGAACCGTCCACTGCCCCTTCCGGGTGATGCTCGACATCCAGCTGCGCAGCTGCTGCGGCGGCGCGGCGGGCTGCCGGTTCAGCGGCAGGTCGGCGATCACCGCGTCGAGATCGCGCCGGGTCCGGGCGGCCAGCACAGCGTCGACGCGCTCGCTGTACTCGTCGAGGTCCAGCATGCCCTGTCCGACAGCGCCTTCGAGCATCCGCGTGACCGCGGCCCGGTCGGCGTCGGAGACCCTCAGCTCCGGGTGGTCACTCATCAGCCTCGACCACCAGGTGCCGGATGCCGGTGTGCCGGTTGCTGCGGGTCCACTCGACCGGCGACGCGAGCCGCACCGACGAGAACCGGCTGAGAAGTTCTTCGAAGATCACCCGCAACTCGAGCCGGGCCAGGTTTGCGCCCAGGCAGTAGTGCACGCCCTGGCCGAAACCGAGGTGCGGGTTGGGGCTGCGTGCGATGTCGAACCGGTCGGGCTCGGCGAACACCGCGGCGTCGCGGTTCGCCGACCCCTCCCAGACCAGGACTTTCTGCCCGGGCTCGACGCGGTGCCCGCCCAGGGTCGCCGCTCGGGTGGCGGTGCGCCGCTTGGACGGTGACGGTGAAGTCCAGCGCACCATCTCCTCGATGGCCGTCGGCAGCAACTCCGGATCCGCGCGCAGCGCGGCGTACGCGTGCGGGTTCTCGACCAGGGCCAGCAATCCGCCGGCGATCGCATTACGGGTGGTCTCGGCACCGGCGCTGAAGAGCAGGTTGAAGAACAGGTAGCTCTCGATGTCGGTCAGGGCCGGATCCGCGGAGTTCACCACCACCGAGAGCATGTCGTCGCCCGGCGCCGCCTTCTTCGCCGCGATCAACTCCTGACCGTAGGCGAACATTCGCGAGCCGGCCTCCTCGACCGAGAGCCGGGTGATCGCGGCCCGCCGGGAGCCCCCGAAGTCGAAGCTCGGTTCGATCGCCTCGAAGAGCCAATGCCGTTCGGATTCGGGCACTCCCAGCAGGATGCAGATCATCTGCATCGGCACCTCGGCGGCGATGTCGGTGACGAAGTCGAACGGTTCGGCAACTGGAATGTCGTCCAGCAGGCGGCGCGCCCGCGCACGCAGGTCGTCCTCGACGCGGCGGATCATCCGGGGGGTCAGCCCGGAGCTGACGAGCCGGCGCACCGCGGCGTGGCGCGGATCGTCCATCATGTTGAGCAGCTGACCGGCGATCGACAGGTCCTGCAGCAGCGTGCCGCCGAACGCACGGTCGCCGCCGGTCACCGATGAGTACGTCTCCGGATCCCGCAGCACGGCAAGGGTTTCGGCGTGCGTGGCGACCGACCAGAAGCCCTCGCCGTCGGGGGTGTTCTCGGTCGGTTCGTGCCAGTACACCGGCGCCTGCTCGCGGTGCAGGGCGAACAGGTGGTGCGGAAAACCCGCGGCGAAGTTGTCGAGATCGGTGAAGTCGATCCCGCGCCACCCGGAAGTCGAAGCCTCCGCGGTCACCGTCACAGGATCGCGCCGGAGGTGTAGGCGGCCGCGTCGGGGTAGCGCGCGACCAGATCGTCGACGGCGGCGACCACCCGGTCGACCTGGTCGGCCGCGGCGCCGGTGAAGACCTGCTTGTCGGCCAGCGCGGCGTCGAGTGCGGCCCGGTCCAGCGGCAACCTCGGATCGGCCGCCAACCGGTCGAGCAGGTCGGGTTCGGCACCGCGCTCGCGCATCGCCAGCGCCACCGCGACCGCGTGCTCCTTGATCACCTCGTGGGCGGTCTCCCGGCCCACTCCCGCGCGCACCGCGGCGATCAACATGCGCGTCGTCGCCAGGAACGGCAGGTAGCGGTCCAGTTCACGCTGGATCACCGCCGGATAGGCGCCGAACTCGTCGAGAACGGTCAGGAAGGTCTCGGTCTGCCCGTCGAGCGCGAAGAACGCGTCGGGCAGCGCGACCCGGCGCACCACCGAACAGAACACGTCGCCCTCGTTCCACTGCGCACCCGCCAATTCGGCTGCCATGGAGGCGTATCCGCGCAACACGACCTGCAGTCCGTTGACCCGTTCGCAGCTGCGGGTGTTCATCTTGTGCGGCATGGCCGACGACCCGACCTGACCCGGGGCGAAGCCCTCGGTCACCAGTTCGTGGCCGGCCATCAGGCGGATGGTGTGGGCCAGCGAGGACGGTCCGGCACCCAGCTGCACCAGCGCGGAGACCGCGTCGTGGTCCAGGGAGCGCGGGTACACCTGACCGACACTGGTGAGGATCTCGGTGAACCCGAGGAACTGGGCGACCCGGGTCTCGAGCTCGGCCAGCCGGTTGGTGTCGCCGTCGAACAGGTCGAGCATGTCCTGAGCGGTGCCCATCGGGCCCTTGATGCCGCGCAGCGGGTAGCGGTCGATGAGCTCACTGACCCGCTGCAGCGCCACCAGCGTCTCCTCGGCCGCCGACGCGAACCGCTTGCCCAAGGTGGTGGCCTGCGCGGCGACGTTGTGGCTGCGGCCGGCCATCACCAGGTCGCGGTAGAGCGCGGCGCGTTCGGCCAGTCGGGCGACGACGGCGACGCCGCGGGCGTGCACCAGTTGCAGCGAGCGCCGGATCTGCATCTGCTCGACGTTCTCGGTGAGGTCGCGGCTGGTCATGCCCTTGTGCACGTGCTCGTGGCCGGCGAGGGCGTTGAACTCCTCGATGCGCGCCTTGACGTCGTGGCGCAGCACCCGCTCGCGGGCAGCGATCGAGTCCAGGTCGACGTCGGTGAGCACACGCTCGTAGTCGTCGACCACGCCGTCGGGCACGTCCACCCCGAGTTCGGCCTGCGCGCGCAGCACCGCCAGCCACAACCGGCGCTCGGCGACGATCTTGGCCTGCGGCGACCAGATGGCGACCATCTCCTCGCTGGCGTAGCGACTGGCCAGGACGTTAGGGATGCTCACGGCCCAACAGCCTATCGGGCACAGTAGGGGCCATGTATTTCGTCGGTCTGGACCTGGCCTGGGGGCAGCGCAAACCCACCGGGGTCGCCGTCGTCGACGACGCCGGCCGGCTGGTGACGGCCTCGGCCGTCACCGACGACGCCAGCATCCGGTCCGCGCTGGCGCCCTATGTGGAGGGCGACTGCGTCGTCGGCATCGATGCGCCGATCATCGTCACCAACGCCACCGGTCAGCGCCCCGCCGAGCGGGCGCTGAACGCGGACTTCGCACGGTTCCAGGCCGGTGCGCACCCGTCGAACACGGGCAAGCCGGAGTTCGCCGACGGCACCCGCGCGGGCCGGCTGGTCGAGGCGCTCGACCTCGACATCGATCCGCGGTCAGGGGCGCCGCGGCGCGCGCTGGAGGTGTATCCCCATGCGGCGACGGTGGCGCTGTTCCGGTTGGGCCGCACGCTGAAGTACAAGGCCAAGCCGGGCCGCACCGTGGCGCAACTGCGCGCGGAACTGCTGCGGCTGATCGAACTGATCGAGAGCCTGGCCACCGCCGAGCCGTCGATGCGGGTGAGCGAGTCGGCCGACTGGGCGCAGCTGCGCGCGATGGCCGAGAACGCCGAGCGGAAAAGCGAATTGCGCCGCGTCGAGGATCCGGTCGACGCGGTGATGTGCGCCTACGTGGCGCTGTACGCCGCGCGCCGACCCGAGGGTGTGACGTGTTACGGGGACACCGAGACCGGCGTCATCGTGACCCCGACGCTGCCCGGGGATCTGGAGCCCGCACCACCGGAGCCGACGCCGGGGGCGGTGCACGATGCGATCGCCACCTACGCCGAGCGGCGCCCTGCGCTGGTGGCGTCCACCGATCGCTATCTGAGCGCGGTGACGGCGCTGCTCGACGACGCGGGCATCAACTACCTGAGCGTGACGGCGCGGACCAAGTCGGTGGCCTCGTTCGCGGCCAAGGCCGACCGGCACGTCGACGGGCGCCGGCTGTACGCCGATCCGCTCTCGGAGATCACCGACCAGATCGGGCTGCGGGTGATCACCTATCTGCGCGACGACGTGGCCGCGGTGGCCCGGCTGCTCGGGGAGGAGATGCGGTTGCTCGACGACCGCGACATGGGTGTGGAGACGGCCAGTGAGGGCCGTTGGGGCTATGCGAGCCGGCACCTGCTGCTGGGCATCGAGGGCGAGCAGCAGCCGGCCTCGGTGCAGGTGCGCACGATCCTGCAGCACGCGTGGGCCGAGTTCGAGCACGACGTGCGCTACAAGGGGTCGATCCCGGAGGAGGACGCCCCCGACCTGGACAGGCGGTTCACGCTGGCCGCCGGGCTGCTGGAGTTGGCCGATCTGGAGTTCTCGGCGATCCGCGAGCGGCTGCGGTCGACGACGCCGTCGGAACGCCCGCAGGCGGCCGGCGACGCGGGCATCCCGACGCCGGTGCTGGCGACCTATCTGGCGAACCGCTTTCCTGACGCCGGCTGGTCCCGGACCGACCACTACGGCTGGATGGCGGGGCTGCTGCTGGATCTGGGCATCGACTCGATCGACGAGGTCGACACCATGCTGGCGGGGGTCGACACCGACGCCGTGAACGCCGCGATGGACTACCGCTTCCCCGCCGGCGCCGTGCGTCGCCTCGACGATGCGCTGCTGGCGGTCTACGGCGCGCGCTACATCGACCTGCCCGGGAATGCGCATCGAATCCGATTGCTGGAGAACAGGTCTGCGCGGCTCTCCGGGAAGTGAGCCGTCAGCCTGGTGTGCGCACAGATCGCGTTCCCGACCCCGGAGACGATCTGGACGCACACCAGCGGCTACTCAGTCGTTCGGGCCGGCGCCCAGGTGGGTCGGGTCGGTGATGCGGGCGTCGCGGATGCCGAGCTGCTTGTTGATCAGCTGGGTGATGAAGAACAGCACCACGCCGAGGGCGACCAGCGCACCGGCGACGACGTACTGCTGCGCGGGCCGGCCCGACAGAGGCGTCACCAGGTACAGCGACACCACGAACCCGATGACCGGCAGGATCGTCGGGGTGGTGAAGTGCCCGCCCGCCTGGCGCACGTCGCGTCGCAACACCAACACCGCGACGTTGACGACCGCGAACACGGCGAGCAGCAGCAGGCTCGTGGTGCCGCCGAGCACGGAGATCGCGTTGCTGCTCGCGAACGCACTCACGTAGAGGATCAAGCCGAACGCGATCAGCGTGGTGAACAGGATCGCCACCCACGGCGAGCGCCGCTTCGGGTGCACCGTCCCGAGCACGGGCGGCAGCACGTGCTGGCGCGCCATGCCGTAGATGAGCCGGCTGGCCATCAGCATGTTGATCAGCGCGGTGTTCGACACCGCGAACATCGTGATGAACGGCAGGATGCTGTCGATGGGCAGGCCGGGCGCGCCGGCCTTGACGACCTCGACCAGCGGGGTGTCGCTGGCCTCGAGCTTCCCGATCGGCACCAGCGCCACCGCGACGATCGAGACCAGGACGTACACGACACCGGCGATCGACAGGCCCGACAGCAGGATCTTCGGAAACGTGTTGACCGGATCCTTGGTCTCCTCGGCCATGTTCACCGAGTCCTCGAAGCCGACCATGGCGAAGAACGCCAGTGACGTCGCCGCGGTGATCGCGAGGAAGGTGTTCTTCTCCTCGCCCGTCTCGAATGCGACGATGCGGGAGAAGTCGACGTCCCCACCGCGGGTGAACGCCCACATCCCGACGAGGATCACGAGCACCAGGCCCGTGATCTCGACGATGGTCAGCACGACGTTGAGCTTGACGCTCTCGCCGACGCCGCGGAAGTTGATGGCCGCCAGCGCCGCCATGAACGCCAGCGCCAGCAGCGCCACCCCGAGCTTGGGCGCGTCGATGTCGACACCCTCGAAGAAATTCGCCGCGAACGCTCTGGAAGCCGTTGCCGCCGAGGTGATTCCGGAGCACATCACCACGAACGCCACCAGGAACGTCACGAAGTGGATACCGAAAGCCTTGTGCGCGTACAGCGCAGCACCCGCGGCCTGCGGATACTTGGTGACCAGCTCGAGGTAGCTGAACGCGGTGATCGTCGCGACGCCGAACGCGATGAGGAAAGGCACCCACGCCGCTCCGCCGACTTCGGCGGCCACGTCACCGACGAGCGCGTAGACGCCTGTGCCGAGGATGTCGCCGACGACGAACAGCAGCAGCAGGCCCGGACCCATCACCCGCTTCAGCTCGGGCTGTCTGTCCGCACTCTCCTGGCTCGTCAATGATTCCGCCATCACGCCTCCCCTGACTCCTCGCTCGGCTCACCCATCATCGATCACCCGGCGGTGCCCCGCAGCGCCAACGCCGAAACCTCGTCGAAGAACTCCGCGGCCAGCTGCGGGTTCACGCCCCGCTCCCAACCGAACGTCGTCGGCCGCTGGGCGCGGTCGTGCCAGAAGTGGCCGGGACCGGAGTCGGGGCGGGTGGCCACCAGCCACACCGTGGTGTCGGCCCCGTCGGTGGTGTCGCGCAGCAGCGGCCTGGTCAGCCGGCGGAAGCCGGGAAGCGCCTCGGCGACCCCCGGCGTCTCCACCCACCCCGGATGCGTGCTGTACACCCGAATACCGCTGTCGTTCAACCTGTTCGCCCACGCGTCGGCGAGCACCACCTGCATCCGTTTGGTCCGGGCGTAGACGCGCACACCGTCGTACGGCCCGTCCCGGGATTCGAGTTCGTCGGCGCTCCAACGCTTCATCGGCGCGCTGTACATGCCGCCGGACGACATGAACACGACGGCCGATTCGCCCGCCGCGCGCAGCACCTCCAGCAGCTTCTCCGTCATCAGGTGCGGGCCGAGCACGTGGCAGGCCAGCTGGGTCTCGTGACCCTGCAAAGTCTCGGCGCGTTGCTTGGGCATCACCCCGGCGTTGTGCACCAGCCCGTGCAGTGCATCGACGCGCGCGGTCAGGTCGGCGGTCCACGACCCGACCGCGGCGAGATCGGCGACGTCGCAGATCTCCTCGACCACGTCGGCGCCGGGGACGTCGGCGCGCACGGCCGCCGCGGACCGGCCGACTTTGCCCGGGTCCCGCCCGAGCAGGTGCACGGTCGCGCCCAGCCGCGCGAACGATCGGGCCATCGCCTCCCCGATACCGGCCGTGGCACCGGTCACCACCACCCGCTTGCCGGCCATCGCATCGGGGGCGGGATCGGCGGGCCACCACAGGCCCCGCACCCGGGAACCGATCCTCGTGTAGCCCAACACGACCGAGCGGTCCAGGAGGGCGTCCACGGCCGTACCCAAGGAATCGACGAGGGTCATCACCGTGGTCAGTTGAACGGGGCGAGGACGTCGATGACGTCGATGAGGGTGGCCCGGGCCGTCGCGCGCGGACCGTCGCCGTCGCCGACGAGCGCGGCCACCACCGCGCCGTCGACAGCGCAGACCAGGGCGGTGAGCAGTTCCGCGCGCACCGATCGGCCACAGCGCTCGACGACCTCGATGACGGCGTCGGTGCGGTGCTTGAGGATCCTGCGCTGGATGTCGCGCAGGCCTGGTTGCCGGGCGCACGCGATGAGGCGCTCGTAGCGCGAGATCAGCTGTTCGGTCACCCGCTCGGGACTGTCCCCGACGAGCAGATCGACGAGGATGTCGGCGGTCGACTCGGCACCGCGCCTGCGCCGGGACAGCGCGGCCACCCGGTCCTGGAGGTGCTGGGTCTCCAGCGTCCCGACGTACTCCACGGCTTTCGCGATCAGGTCATCCAGCGAAGAAAAATAGTAGGTCGTCGACGCCAGCGGCAGTCCGGCCCGGCGGGCCACGGCGCGGTGCCGCACCGCGTCGAACCCGCCTTCGCACAGCAGGTCGGCAGCGGCGCTGACCAGCGCATACCGCCGACGTTCTCCCTTGGGAGTGACTGCTGCCGTCACGCTTGACATCGTGCCAGTCACGGGGTTGCGGCATCGGGCTTTCGGCAATTCACCCCGTTGTCAGAACAGGCCGGCTGGCATGATGGCGCGCATGCCGACGATCAGCCGGCGGGAGATGCTCGGGCTCGGCGTCCGGGCGGGTCTCGCGACCGCCACAGCAGCAGCCGGAGTGTCCGCGATGAGCCGGGCGGTGGCCGCGGCGGCGCCCCCCGTGGCCGCGTCGACGTACGCCTCGGGGTCGTTCGCGTCGGCGGCGCGCGGCGGCGCCCCGACCACCTGGATCATCGCCCGTCCGCCCGGGCAGACCGCGCCGCTGCGGCCGGTGATCCTGCTGCACGGGAAGGACAGCAGCGCCCAGACGGTGATGTCGATGGGCGCCGAGCAGTTCCTCGCCGACGCGGTGCGGGCCGGACTTCCGCCGTTCGCGCTGGCGGCGGTCGACGGCGGCAACGGCTACTGGCACCGGCGCGCCTCCGGCGACGACGCCGGGGCGATGGTGCTCGACGAGTTCCTCCCCCTGCTCGCCGAGCAGGGCCTCGACACCTCGCGGGTCGGGTTCCTGGGCTGGTCGATGGGCGGCTACGGCGCCCTGCTTCTCGGTGCCCGACTCGGCGCCGGGCGCACCGCGGCGATCTGCGCCGTCAGCCCGGCGCTGTGGACGTCGGCGGGTGCGGCGGCGCCGGGGGCCTTCGACAGCGCGGCCGACTACGAGGCCAACAGCGTGTGGGGTCTGGCCGGACTCGACGGCATCCCGGTGCGCATCGACTGCGGCGACGACGATCCGTTCGCCGCGGCCACCCGGCAGTTCATCGCCCAGCTGCCGACCCCACCGGCCGGCGGGTTCTCGCCGGGCGGGCACAACGCGGCGTTCTGGTCGTCGCAGCTCAGCTCCGAGCTGAGCTGGATGGCACCGCTGCTGACGGCCTAGAGGCTGATCCGTCCTTCGGCCGCGGCCAGTCCGATGTCGGTGCGGAAGTGACTGCCGGGCAATCGGATTCCGTCCAGGATCGCGTACGCCGAGGCGCGCGCGGCCGCCAGGTCGGCGCCCGTTCCGACGACCGAGAGCACCCGCCCGCCTGAGGACACCAGTGCCCCGTCGTCACGGCGGACGGTGCCGGCGTGCAGGACGCCGTCGGCCTCGGCGCCGTGGATGACGTCGCCGACCCGGGGACGGCCGGGGTAGTTCTCCGCGGCGACGACGACCGTGACGGCGGCGCCGTCGCGCCACTGCAGCGCCGGGGCGGCGGCCAGTTGACCGGTGGCCGTCGCGTGCAGCAGCCGGCCCAGCGGCGACTCGAGCAGCGCGAGCACCGCCTGCGTCTCCGGATCGCCGAAGCGGCAGTTGAATTCGACGACGGAGGGGCCCGCGGAGGTGATCGCCAGGCCTGCGTACAGCAGGCCGGAGAACCCACTGCCCCGGCGAACCAGTTCCGCCGCAACGGGTTCGACGATCTCGCTGACGATGCGGTCGGTCACGTCCGCAGGCAGCCACGGCAGCGGCGTGTAGGCGCCCATGCCTCCGGTGTTGGGTCCGGTGTCGCCGTCGCCGACCCGCTTGAAGTCCTGCGCCGGCAGCAGCGGCACCACGGTCTCACCGTCGATGAGGCAGAACAGCGACACCTCGGGTCCGTCGAGGAAGGACTCCAGCAGCACCGGGTGGCCAGCCTCGAGCAGAGCGGCGGCGTGGGCCCGCGCGACGTCGCGATCATCGGTGACCACGACGCCCTTGCCCGCCGCCAGACCGTCGTCCTTGACGACCCAGGCCCGGTCGCCGCCGGGTGGGCCGAACCGGTCCAGGGCGGCGTCGAGATGGCCGGGGTTGTCGACGATCTCGCTGCTCGCGGTCCGCACTCCGGCGGCGGTCATGACGTCCTTGGCGAAGGACTTGGAGCCCTCGATGCGGGCGGCGTCGCGGGTCGGGCCGAAGCAGGCGATGCCGGCCGCCCGCACGGCGTCGGCCACGCCGAGCACCAGCGGCACCTCCGGACCGATGACGACCAGATCGGCCCCCACGCGACGCGCCAGCGCGACGACGTCCTCGCCGGAGGTGACGTCGACGTCGTACTGGTCGGCCAGCGCCGCGGTGCCCGCGTTGCCGGGCGCCACCGAGAGCGCATCCACCTCCGGGTCTCGGCGCAGCGCGAGCAGCAGCGCGTGTTCACGGGCTCCGGAGCCGATCACCAGGACGTGCACAGGTGCCCACCCTAATCGCACGGCGTCACCGTCGCGCAGACGTTGTGGGCATACACACTTGCCAATCAGTGTATGGTCAGGGAAAGTGCTTCACGTCACACAGGAGTGATCTTCATGGCCAGCTGCCCCTTCCTGCCCGCCGGCTCCGCCTCCCCCCGAGTCGCTTCGCTCCTGCCCCCGGGATATGACTTCACCGACCCGGACGTGCTGCTCCAGGGCATCCCGGTGACCGAGTTCGCCGAGCTGCGCAGGACCGCACCCGTGTGGTGGAACGAGCAACAGGAATCGGTCTTCGACGACGGTGGCTATTGGGTGATCTCCCGGCACGCCGACATCAAGGCGATCTCCCGGGACGGTGCGCTGTGGTCGACCGAACGCAAGGGTGCGGTGATGCGCCTACCCGACGGCGTCACCGCCGATCAGGTGGAGCTGACCAAGGCGCTGCTGATCAACCACGACGCGCCCGCGCACACCCGGCTCCGCAAGATCGTGTCCCGGTTGTTCACCCCGAGGGCGATCGCGACGCTGGAGCGCAAGCTCGCCGTCGCGGCCCGCGAGATCGTCGCGGCCGCCGCGGCGAAGGACAGCGGCGATTTCGTCGATGACATCGCGACCGGCCTACCACTGCTGGCCATCGCCGATCTGATCGGCGTGCCCGAGGCCGACCGCGAGAAGCTGTTCGCCTGGACCAACGCCATCATGAACACCGACGACCCCGATTTTGAGACCGACCACATCGCCGCCAACGCGGAATTGATGGGCTACGCCTACGCGATGGCCGAAGAGCGGCGTCGGTGCCCGGCCGACGACATCGTCACCCGGCTCGTGCAAGCCGACATCAACGGCGAGGCCATGGCGGACGTGGAGTTCGCCTTCTTCGTGATCCTGCTCGCCGTCGCGGGCAACGAGACCACCCGCAACGCGATGACCCACGGCATGAACGCGTTCCTGGACAACCCCGAGCAGTGGGAGCTGTTCCGACGCGAGCGGCCGGAGACCGCCGTCGACGAGATCATCCGCTGGGCGACGCCGGTGCACTGCTTCCAGCGCACCGCCACCCGCGATGTCGAACTGGGCGGCGTCACGATCGCCGAGGGCCAGCGGGTGGGGCTGTTCTACAGCTCGGCCAACTTCGACGAGGAGGTGTTCGACCACCCGTTCACCTTCGACATCCTGCGCAGCCCCAATCCGCACCTCGCCTTCGGCGGCAATGGCGCGCACTACTGCATCGGCGCGAACCTCGCGCGCATGGAGATCAAGCTGATCTTCGACGAGATCGCCGATCAGATCCCCGACATCAGGAAGCTCGCCGAACCACGGCGACTGCGCTCGGGGTGGATCAACGGGGTGAAAGAGCTGCGCGTCGCGTATCACTGACTAGGGTGCGATCGTGCGCACCCACGGCTGGTCCGGAGCCAAACCCGCCTCCGACGAGGAAGCGGTCAGCCGTATCCTGGCCGCCGCGGGTAAGGCCATCGAGGATCACGGCGCGGACTTCTCCATCTCGGACGTGGCCCGCACGGTCGGGGTCACCCGGCAGACCGTGTACCGGTACTTCCCGAGCACCGAGGCCCTGCTCGTGGCCGCCGCCGTGCACGCCGTCGACGGGTTCCTGGAGCGGTTGGCCGCACACGTCGCCGGTCTCACCGACCCGGCCGACGCGGTCACCGAAGCCGTGGCCACCGCGCTGGAGTGGTTGCCGCGCGAGAAGTACATCGGGCTGCTGATGGTGCCGGGCGGGGCGGCGCACGTGGAGTCGGTCACCTCCGACGTCGCGCTGCGGTTCGCGCGCGACATGGTGGGCCGGCTCGACGTCGATTGGGGCGACGTCGGCTACGGCGACGACGACCTCGACGACCTGGGCGAGCATCTGCTGCGGGTGATCCAGTCCTTCGTCATCGACCCCGGCCGGCCGCCGCGCCGCGGGACGGCGCTGCGCAGCTATCTGCGCCGCTGGGTGGGCAGTGCGCTCGTCTAGACCACGGTCAGCGGCAGGGACCGGCGTGGCTCGAAGGTGAACGACGCGCCGCCGCTGAACTTCACCACCGACACCTCCCCCATCTCCCGCGCGGGACTGTCACGCCGCACCACCCGCGCCGTCCAATCGGTCCGGGTGCCGGTGAGCTCCACGTCGAGGTGCGCATCGATCGCGGCGACGGCGGCCTGCAGCGGCCGGGGCTCGTCCGGATGCACCAGCGCCACCCAGGCGCCGTCCTCGTGCGCCGGGGACCGCTCCACCCGCACCGAGTCGGGACCGAACTCGGCGTCGACGTATACGGCGGGGTTCAGCAGCGGGTGCAGCCGCAGCGTCGCGATCGCGCCGTCGATGCCGTCGGGCAGTCCGAGCGCACGGTGGATCCGCTCGGCGGCCAGGCCGGCCACCCCGATGAGCTGTTTGGTGCAGATGTCGGTGGCCAGCGCGAGGTTCGCCCCCGCCCGGGCGCCCACCGCGATCACGAACGACAGGTTGAGCAGGTGCATCTGCAGGCACACCTCGTCGGCCATCCGCACCAGCGCCGAATGTGAGAACGCGCCGAAGTCCAGATCCGACAGCAGATCTCCCGAGTAGTCGCTCTGTCCTTCGTCGGCGGTGTCGATCGGTGCGAGCTCGACCAGCGCCGCGCGGGTGCGGGCGATCACCTCGAGGACGGGATGGTCGGCGACCTCGGGATGCGACTCGTCGATCACCACCGTCCATGCGCAGTGGGGGTGGCGGTCGGCCGGGGTGCGCGGCGGGCGGTGGATGGGTCGGATCTGCGCCCTACGGTTGGTGGCCACCGCGGTGGCGTCGAAGGTCGGGTCCTCGATGTCATGGCACATGCCGCGCACGTAGTCCTCGCCCATCGGCTCGACGTCGAGCAGGGCGCCGCAGTGGTCGAGGTGGAACTCGCCGTGCCACCGGTCGTGCACGGTGTAGCGGAAGTCCATGAACTGCGGCGGGGCGCCGATGTCGAGTTGGAGGCCCTTGAAGATCGTGATGACGTCGGTGCCCTCGTAGCGCAATGCCCTCTGCATCCGCCGGGTGTAGATGGGACTGGCTCCCATCCACTCTTCGATCGCGATCTGCAGCATCGCCTCACGGCCGAAATTGCTGATGCACCAGGCCATCCCGGAACGGTCGATCATCTGGCCGATGAGCAGCAGCTCGGGGACGAGCACGGCGAGCTGCTCGCGGGTGAGCGCCGCGTACCTACTGGTCATCGAGGGTGCTCCCGGAATGCATGTTCAGCGCCGCGTTCACGTTGGCCTTCTTGTTCTCGCCGCCGCCGCGGTCGGCGGCCTTCCTGCGCTGTTTGGCCACCTTGGTCACCACACCGTCGAGCTTGGACCCCAACGGGAAACCGAGGTAGTGGGTCAGGAAGATGGCCATCTCCTTGAGCTCGTCCTCGGTGAGTTCCTCGTTGGCCAGGGCGGCGTTGGCCTGGATCTCCGCCAGGTCGGTGATGCCCAGCGCGGTCACCACGGTCAGTGTCATGATGCGCTTGTCGCGCATAGACAGGCCCGGCCGCGTCCAGATCGTGCCGAAGAGGTGGTCGGCGGTGAGCGCGAAGTAGTCCCCCGGCATGTCGGGCATCTCCCAGCCGTACACCTCGTTCATCTTGTCCAGACCCTTACGGCGCAGGTCGTCCATCGGTGTCACTCCTTGGGCGTCGAGGTGGGATGCGGCACACCGAGTCCGGCCGCCAGGTTCTGCAGGGCGATCTCGGCCAGCGGCAGATCGACGCCGGTGTCCGCGCCGAGGGCCAGCGCCAGCCGCAGGTCCTTCTCGGCGAGACCGCGGGTATGGACGAACATGTCGTAGAGGAAGTCGTCCGACGGCAGCGGACCGGTGCTGTCGCGCACCATGATCGCGCCCGGCCCGCCGCTGTGCGCGTCGCTGTGCCGGACCACCCGGCCGAGCTTCTGCAGGTCGATGCCGGCCGCTTCGGCCAGCTTCTGCGCCTCGCAGGCCGCGGCGAACCCGATGAACGTCAACATGTTGCGGGCCAACTTCATCCGTGTGCCCGCTCCCGGCTCGCCCGCGCGCACCACCATCGAGGCCCATTGTTTGAACACCGGCTTGACCCGGTCGTAGGCGTCGTCGTCGGCGCCGACCATGACGGCGAGCTCGCCCTTGTCCGCCGCGGCGGCCCCGCCGCTGACCGGGGCGTCCACCACGGCGATTCCTCGGGGCCGCAACTGGTCCGCCAGCTCGGCAGCCGTGCCGGGTTCGATGGTGGAGTGGATCGCGATGATGGTGCCGGGTCGCGCGTGCTCGGCGAGTTCACCGACCACGTCGCGCACCTGCGCGTCGGTCAGCACGGTCACGCTGATCACGTCGGCCGTCTTTGCGACCTCGGCGACGCTGTCGGCCGCCGTGGCTCCCCGTTCGGCCAGCGGCGTCATCGCCTCGGTCCGCACGTCGAAGACCACCAGACCGCCGGGCCAGCCGACGAGCCGGTTGGCCATCGGTGCGCCCTGATTGCCCAGGCCGATGTAGCCCAGCGCCGGCTCGGTGCCTGTCTGCTCCTCGCGCGAGCGCTCGTCGGTCATGACCGGATGATCTGTCCGCCGTCGACGTTGAAGATCTGGCCGGTGATCCACTTCGCCTGATCCGAGAGCAGGAAAAGGCACATCCCGACGAGGTCGTCGGGTTGCCCCATCCGCGACAGCGGGATGTTCTTGACGATGTCGGCCACCATCTCCTGCGGGGTGGTCGTGCGATTGGCCTCGGTGTCGATCGGACCCGGGGCGATCGCGTTGATCCGGATGTTCTGGCCGCCGAGCTCGCGGGAGAGCTGCTGGGTGAGGCCGTTGACGCCGACCTTGGCCAGGCCATAGAAATTCGCGTAGAGCCAGGCCGCGGTGGACGACTGGTTGACGATCGCCCCGCCGCCGCGCTTGGCCATCTTGCGGTAGACCGCGCGGGTGCACCACAGGGCGCCGTCGAGGTTCACGCTCATGAACTTGCGGTAGTACTCGGGGTCGACGGTCACCAGGAAGTCGAGCTTCATCCCGCCGAAGATCGCGGCGTTGTTGACCAGGTAGTCGATTCCGCCGAACTCCGAGAGTGTCTGCGCCGCCATGTCTTTGGCCGACTCGGGATCGGAGACGTCGACGCGCACCGCGAGGGCGCGGCCGCCCTCGCCGGTGATGCCGTCGGCCACCTTCTGCGCGCCGTCGGTGTTGATGTCGGCGACGACGACCGCCGCGCCCTCACGGGCGAGCGCCTCGGCATAGGCCTGACCGATGCCGCCACCGGCGCCGGTGACGATCGCCACCTTGTCGGTGAATTGATCTCCGTACAGTCCCACTGGCATCCCTTCGGTTTCGCCGCTCGTCTGTCAGACCGCGGTAGCGATCGCCTTGATCTCGAGGTATTCCTCGAAACCGGCGCGGCCCATCTCCCGGCCGATGCCGGACTGCTTGTAGCCGCCGAACGGCATGTCGGCCGAGTACCACACACCGCCGTTGACGTTCACGGTGCCGACGCGCAGACGCGCCGCGATCCCGGCGGCCCGCTCCTCGTCGCCGGAGAACACGGTGCCGGACAGGCCGTACGGGGAATCGTTGGCGATGCGCACGGCGTCGTCGTCGCCGTCGTGGGCGATCACCGTCAACACCGGGCCGAAGATCTCCTCGCGTGCCACCTTCGCGGTGTTGTCCAGCCCGGCGATCACCGTCGGCTCGATGAAGAAGCCGGTGTCGCGGTCGGCGGGACGGCCACCGCCGCAGGCGAATCGGCCTCCTTCGGCCGTGGCCGCGTCGAGGTAACCCTGCACCCGCTCACGCTGACGCTCCGAGATCAGCGGACCGCAGATCGTGCCCGGGTCGGTCGGATCACCGGGTGCGAGGCCGCCCATGGTGGCGGCCGCTGCCTCGACCGCCGCGTCGTACCGATCGCGCGGCACCACCAGTCGCGTCGTGATCGCGCAGCCCTGCCCGGCATGCATGGACGCGGTGAATGCCGCCATCGCGCACGCGCCGGCGAGGTCGGCGTCGTCGAGCACGAGAAACGCCGACTTGCCGCCGAGTTCGAGGAACACCTTCTTCAGGGTCGCGGCGCTGTCGGCCATCACCGCGCGGCCCGTGTTCGTCGATCCGGTGAACGACACCATGTCCACCCGGGGGTCCTGCGACAGCAAGGCGCCGACGCCGTGGTCGCTGGAGGTGACGATGTTGACCACACCCGCCGGGAAGTCGGTGTGCTCGGTGATCAACTCGCCGAGCACCGCCGCGGCCCAGGGCGTGTCGGGAGCGGGCTTGAGCACCAACGTGTTTCCCGCGGCGAGCGCCGGCCCGATCTTCGCGAGGTTGATCTGGTGCGGGAAGTTCCACGGTGTGATCGCGCCGACGACACCGATCGCCTCCCGGGCCACGGTCCGCCGGGTCTTGATACCCATCGGTGCGGCGACGCCCAGGTCCTCCGACCACGCGTAGGACTCGGCGGTGTCGGCGCAGAAGCTCAGATCCTCGACCGGTCCCTCGAGTTGCGCGGCGGCGGTCAGCATCCGGGGGGCGCCCACCTCCGCGATCGTCAGGTCGCGCAGGTCCTGCACGTGGTCGCGCATCGCCTGCTGCAGCTGGCGGATGCACCGCACCCGCAGCGCGGTGTCGGTCGACCAGCTGGTCTCGTCGAAGGCGCGCCGGGCTGCGCCGATCGCGGCGGACATGTCCTCGGCGCTCGCATCGGCGGCCACGCCGAGCGTCTCCTCGGTGGCCGGGTTGACCGTGGGAAAGGTTCCCGCGCTTCCCGCGACGAGCTTTCCGTCGATGAGCAGTCTGCTCTCGCGATCGGCCAGGATTCCCATCCGACCTCCCTGTCTGCGTCCCTGGACAGTTGTCCGATATCTGTCTGTCGCACCATAGCCCGCGTCGTACTCGCCAGGCAAGGGTGCCTCCTCCGATCACTCGATCAACGTTTCTGACAGGGCTTTTGCACAGAAGCTTGCCTGCCGAGCACCGTGTCGGATAACTTGGACAAGTGTCCAGTGATGCCGTTGCCGCGCTCACCGAGGCCGACCGGTCAGCGCGTCGCAACCGGCGGCAGGAAGAGACGTTCCGCAGGGTGCTCGACGCCGGTCTGGAAATGCTGCGCGAATCGTCGTACGCGGAGCTGACCGTGCGCGCGGTGGCGGCACGGGCGAAGGTGGCGCCGGCCACCGCCTACACCTACTTCTCGTCGAAGAACCACCTGATCGCGGAGATCTACCTGAATCTCGTGCAGCAGGTGGAGTACTTCACCGATGTCAACGACAGCACCGCGAGCCGGGTCGAGAAGACACTGCGCAGCATGGCGCTGACGGTGGCCGACGAACCGGAGGTGGCTGCCGCGTGCACGACCGCGCTGCTCTCGGGCAACGATCCCTCGGTGCGCACCGTGCGCGACCGCATCGGCGGCGAGATCCACCGGCGCATCCGCTCGGCCGTGGGCCCCGATGCCGACCCCCGCACCCTGGCCGCACTGGAGATGACGTTCTTCGGCGCGTTGGTCAACGCGGGCAGCGGCGCGTTCACCTACCACCAGATCGCCGATCGACTGAGCTACGTGGTCGGCCTCATCGTCGGAGACGAGAAATGACCGTCAGCGAGATCCTGCTGGATCCTTACGATTACGACTTCCACGAGGACCCCTATCCGTACTATCGGCGGCTGCGCGACGAGGCCCCGCTCTATCGCAATCCGGAGCTCGGCTTCTGGGCGCTGTCGCGGCACCGCGACGTGCTGACCGGATTCCGTAACAGCACAACGCTGTCGAACAAGTTCGGGGTGTCGCTCGATCCGGCCTCGCGCGGCCCGCACGCGTCGAAGACGATGTCGTTCCTCGCAATGGACGACCCCGCGCACCTGCGCCTGCGCACCCTGGTCTCCAAGGGCTTCACCCCGCGCCGTATCAGGGAGCTCGAGCCGCGGGTCACCGAGATCGCGCTCGCGCACCTCGACACCATGCTCGCCAAGGCCGCCGACGGCGAAACGGTCGACTATGTCGACGAATTCGCGGGCAAGCTACCGATGGACGTCATCTCCGAGCTGATGGGGGTGCCGGACGCCGACCGCGCGCAGGTCCGCGCCTGGGCCGACGGGGTGATGCACCGCGACGAAGGGGTGACCGACGTGCCGCCCGCGGCAGTCGAGGCCTCGATCAACCTGATCGTGTACTACCAGAACATGGTGGCCGAGCGCCGGTCCACGCCGACCGACGACCTGACCTCGGCACTGCTCGAAGCCGAGATCGACGGGGACCGCCTCACCGACGACGAGATCCTGGGCTTCATGTTCCTGATGGTGATCGCCGGCAACGAGACGACCACCAAGCTGCTGGCCAACGCCGCCTTCTGGGGTCACCGCAACCCCGATCAGCTCAGGCCGGTCTACGACGATCTGAGCCGGGTGCCGCTGTGGGTCGAGGAGACGCTGCGCTACGACACCTCCAGCCAGATCCTCGCGCGCACCGTCGTCGGCGAGCTCACGCTCTACGACACCGTGATCCCCGACGGGGACGTGCTGCTGCTGTTGCCGGGCTCGGCGCACCGCGACGAACGGGTCTTCGACGACCCCGACGACTACGTCATCGGACGTGAGATCGGCTCGAAACTCATGAGTTTCGGCAGCGGTGCGCATTTCTGCCTGGGCGCCCACCTGGCCCGGATGGAGGCCCGGGTGGCGCTGGCCGAACTGTTCACCCGGATCCGGGACTACGAGGTGGACGAAGCCAACGCGGTCCGCGTGCACTCGAGCAACGTCCGCGGATTCGCCCACCTGCCCATCCACGTGACCGTGCGCTGAAAGGCCTCTCCCATGCCGCGTTTCGATCCCCTGCCCGACCGCAGGCCCGCGCTGGTCGCCGGAGCGTCCTCCGGCATCGGCGCCGCCACCGCCGTCGACCTCGCCGCCCACGGTTTCCCGGTGGCTCTCGGCGCCCGCCGGGTGGAGAAATGCCAGGAGATCGTCGAGCAGATTCGTGCCGCAGGCGGCGAGGCCGTCGCGGTGCACCTCGACGTCACCGATCCCGACTCGGTCAAGGCGTGCGTCGAACAGGCCACCTCGACACTCGGCGACATCGAGGTGCTCGTCGCCGGCGCCGGTGACACCTACTTCGGCAAGCTCGACGCGATCAGCACCGAGCAGTTCGAGTCGCAGGTGCAGATCCACCTCATCGGCGCCAACCGCGTCGCCGCCGCGGTGCTCCCCGGGATGCTCGAACGCCAGCGCGGCGACCTGATCTTCGTCGGCTCCGACGTCGCGTTGCGGCAGCGCCCGCACATGGGCGCCTACGGCGCGGCCAAGGCGGCGCTGGTCGCCATGGTCACCAACTATCAGATGGAGCTCGAGGGCACCGGCGTGCGCGCGTCGATCGTGCATCCCGGCCCCACCAAGACGTCGATGGGCTGGAGCCTGCCCGCCGAGCTGATCGGCCCCGCGCTGGAGGACTGGGCCAAGTGGGGTCAGGCCCGGCACGACTACTTCCTGCGCGCCGCCGACCTCGCCCGGGCGATCACGTTCGTCGCCGAGACGCCGCGCGGCGGGTTCATCGCGAACATGGAGCTGCAGCCCGAAGCACCGTTGGCGCAGAGCAAGGATCGCCAGAAGCTCACGCTGAACGAGGAGAACCTCTCATGACCACAACGACTCTCGTCCCCCGCGTCTCCGGCGGCGAGGAGGAACACGGCCATCTCGAGGAGTTCCGCACCGACCCGATCGGCCTGATGCAGCGCCTCCGTGAGGAATGCGGTGACGTGGGATGGTTCCAGCTCGCCGACAAGCAGGTGGTGATGCTCTCCGGCGCGGAGGCCAACGAGTTCTTCTTCCGTTCCAGTGACAGCGAGCTCAACCAGGCCGAGGCCTATCCCTTCATGACGCCGATCTTCGGCGAGGGCGTGGTCTTCGACGCCGATCCCGAACGCCGCGCCGAGATGCTGCACAACACCGCGCTGCGCGGCGAGCAGATGAAGGGCCACGCCGCCACGATCGAGAACGAAGTGCGGCGGATGATCGAGAACTGGGGCGACTCAGGCGAGATCGATCTGCTCGAATTCTTCGCCGAGCTGACGATCTACACGTCGACGGCGTGCCTGATCGGCCAGAAGTTCCGCAACCAACTCGACTCCCGGTTCGCGAACTACTACCACCTGCTCGAGCGCGGCACCGATCCGCTCTGCTACGTCGACCCCTACCTGCCCATCGAGAGCTTCCGCATCCGCGATGAGGCGCGGGCGAGCCTGGTCGAACTGGTGCAGGAGGTCATGAACGGCCGCATCGCCAACCCGCCCACCGACAAGAGCGATCGAGACCTGCTCGACGTGTTGGTCTCCATTTCGGACGAGGACGGCAATCCGCGCTTCTCGGCCAACGAGGTCACCGGCATGTTCATCTCGCTGATGTTCGCCGGCCACCACACCAGCTCGGGCACGTCGAGCTGGACGCTCATCGAATTGCTGCGCCACCCGGACTACTACGCCCAGGTCCAGCAGGAGCTCGACGACCTCTACGCCGACGGGCAGGAGGTGAGTTTCCATGCGCTGCGCCAGATTCCGAAGATCGACAACGCGCTGAAGGAGACGCTGCGCCTGCACCCACCGCTGATCATCCTGATGCGGGTCGCCCAGGACGACTTCGAGGTGGCGGGCCTGCCGATTCACAAGGGACAGATGGTGGCGGCCTCCCCGGCGATCTCCAACCGGATCCCCGAGGACTTCCCCGATCCCGATGCGTTCGATCCGGATCGCTATGAGAAGCCGCGGCAGGAAGACCTGATCAACCGGTGGACGTGGATCCCGTTCGGCGCCGGCAAGCACCGGTGTGTGGGCGCGGCGTTCGCTCAGATGCAGATCAAGGCGATCTTCTCGGTTCTGTTGCGCGAGTACGAGTTCGAGATGGCGCAGCCGCCCGAGACCTACCGCAACGATCACTCCAAGATGGTGGTCCAGCTGGCGCGACCGGCGAAGGTCCGCTACCGCAGGCGCGTGGCGGGGGCCTGATCGTCATGGGCAGCTACCGCGTGGAGGTCGACGCCGACCTGTGCCAGGGCCACGCCATGTGCGAACTGGAAGCTCCCGACGTGTTCTCGGTGCCCAAGCGGGGCGTCGTGGAGATCGTCGACGCCGAACCTCCCGACGAGATCCGCGAGGATGTCGAGCGGGCCGTCGAGATGTGCCCCACCCGGGCACTGTCCATCACAGAGAAGGAATGAGCATGGCCTCACGTGCTGAGCTGGAAGACTGGGTCGAGCGCTGGCTGAAGGCCAACCGGGACGCCGAGGAGGCCGGCGACTGGAAACCGATGGCCGAGTTCTACGCCGACGACGCGACCTACGGCTGGAACATCGGCCCGAAGGAAGACGTCATGTGCGTCAACAAGAACGAGATCCGCGACGTCGCGCTGGGCCTGGAGATGGAGGGCCTGGAGAACTGGGTGTACGAGTACCAGAAGGTGCTCATCGACGAGAAGCAGAACGAGATCGTCGGGTTCTGGAAGCAGATCGCGAACAAGAGCGACGGCTCCCGCGACGAGATCTACGGCATCGGCGGCAGCTGGTTCCGGCTGAACGATCAGTTGCTCATCGAGTGGCAGCGCGACTTCTTCGACTTCGGCCATGTGCAGAAGGCATTCCTGAAACTGATCGAGTCGGGCGATCTGACCCCCACGATGCAGAAGCGCATCGAGCGCTCCCTGGCCGGCGAGAAACTGCCCGGCTACTACCCCCTCGGCGAGGCCCCCGTCCCGATCTGGTGAGCACACCACCAAGCGGTTGCTTGGGGGCCCTGTGATGTGGCTAACTAGAGCCTCTAGTGTGGTGGCAGAGGCACCCGTCGAAAGCAGGAGATATGAAGACCAAAGGCGCTCTGATCTGGGAGTTCAATCAGCCCTGGTCGATCGAGGAGATCGAGATCGGCGACCCCGTCAAGGACGAGGTCAAGATCCAGATGGAAGCGTCCGGGATGTGCCATTCCGACCACCACCTGGTCACCGGTGACATCCCGATGGCCGGCTTCCCGGTGCTGGGCGGCCACGAGGGCGCCGGCATCGTCACCGAGGTCGGCCCTGGCGTCGAGGGCCTCGAGCCCGGCGACCACGTGGTGCTCTCCTTCATCCCGTCCTGCGGTTCCTGCCCGTCCTGTCAGGCCGGGCTGCGCAACCTCTGCGACCTGGGCGCGATGCTGCTACAGGGCACCGCGGTCTCCGACAACACCCACCGCATCCACGCGGTCAAGGACGGCACCCCCGTCATCCCGATGACCCTGCTCGGCACGTTCAGCCCGTACATGGTCGTCCACAAGAGCTCGGTGGTGAAGATCGACCCGTCCATCCCGTTCGAGGTGGCCTGCCTCGTCGGCTGCGGCGTGACCACCGGCTACGGCTCGGCGGTCCGCAGCGCGAACATCCGGCCCGGCGACGACGTCGTGATCGCCGGCATCGGCGGCGTCGGCATGGGCGCGCTGCAGGGAGCGCTCAACGCGGGCGCCCGTAATATCTTCGCCATCGACCCGGTCGAGTGGAAGCGCGACCAGGCGCTCAAGTTCGGCGCCACCCACGCCTATCCCGACATCGGCAGCGCGATGATGGGCGTCGCCGAGGTCACCCAGGGCCGGATGGCGTCGAAGACCATCATCACCACCGGTGAGCTCAAGGGCGAAGAGATCGACAACTACCTCAACATCACCGCCAAGGGCGGCACGTGTGTCGTCACCGCGGTCGCGAACATGGCCAGCTCCGATGTGACGCTGAACCTGTCGATGCTGACGCTGCTGCAGAAGAACCTGCAGGGCACCATCTTCGGCGGCGGCAATCCACACTTCGACATCCCGCAGCTGCTGTCGATGTACAAGGCCGGCCGGCTCAACCTCGACGACATGGTCACCCGGCAGTACAAGCTGGAGCAGATCAACGAGGGCTACAAGGACATGCTGGAGGGCCGCAACATCCGCGGCGTGATCCGCTACACCGACGCCGACCGGTAGGTCCACATGCCCGATCCTGACACCGGCACCGTGGCACTCGCCCCGGTCGTCGCCGCGTCGCAGGCCTCCTGGCGCTGCGTCCAGAACGGCGACCGGGAGGGCTGGCTCGCCCTGATGTCCGACGACATCGTCGTCGAGGACCCCATCGGCGAGGCCGTCACCAACCCCGACGGCACCGGCGTGCGCGGCAAGGCGGCGCTCGCCGCTTTCTACGACGCCAACATCGGCCCCAACCGGCTACGGGTCACCTGCGAAGAGACGTTCCCCTCGAGCAGCGCACGCGAGATCGCCTACATCCTGGTGCTGGAGACCACGTTTCCGAACGGGTTCGTCGCGACGGTCCGCGGCGTGTTCACCTACCGGGTGAACGACGCGGGGCTGATCACCAACCTGCGCGGCTACTGGAACATGGACGCGATGACGTTCGCCGAAGCAGGGACCACGAATTAGCGCATCGCTGTCCGGCCGCGGCGCGGTGGTGGTCGGCGGCACGCGCGGCGTCGGGTTGGCGGTGGCGGCACTGCTGGCCGAACGGGGTGCCGGGGTAGTGGTCAACGGACGGGACCCCGACGCCGTCGACCGTGCGGCACAGCAGGTTTCAGGCGCCGTCGGATATGCGGGGTCGCCGTCGGACCCGGCGGTCGCCGACGATGTGATCGGCGCCTGTCTGCGTGAGTTCGGCCGCCTCGACATCCTGGTCAACTGCGCCGGGACCGCCGAGCCCGCCGGCTCGTCGATCCTGACGATCACGCCGGCACAGTTCCAGGAGTTGATCGACGCCCACCTGGGCACGGTATTCCAGACCTGCCGCGCGGCCGCGCCGGTGATGGCCGAGCAGGGAGCGGGCGCGATCGTCAACACCAGCTCGTTCGCGTTCCTCGGCGATTACGGCGGCACCGGGTACCCGGCGGGCAAGGGCGCCGTCAACGGGCTGACACTCGCAATCGCGGCCGAACTCGCCGAACACGGCGTGCGCGCCAACGTGGTGTGCCCCGGCGCGAAGACCCGGCTGTCCACCGGGCCGGAGTATGAAGCCCACATCGCGGAGCTGAACCGGCGCGGTCTGCTCGACGACCTCAGCATGCAGGGCGCCCTGGACGCGGCGCCGCCCGAGTACGCCGCACCCACCTACGCGTACCTGGTCAGCGATCTGGCCGTCGGCGTCACCGGCCAGATCTTCATCGCCGCAGGCGGATTCGTCGGCCGCTTCGGCCGTCCGGCACCGGAGATCCTCGCCTACCGGGACCACCACGACGCGCCCCCGTGGACCGTCGAGGAGATCGCCGCGAAGATGTCGCCGGTCAGGAGCTGACCCCGGGGAGCTGATGGTCCCTGTACTGCCGCCGCAGCTCGAGCTTGAGGATCTTGCCCGTCGCGGTGTGCGGCAACTCGTCGACGAACACGACATCGTCGGGCAGCCACCACTTGGCGACCTCACCGGCCAGATAGTCCAGAATCTCCTCGCGGCTCGCGCTCTGCCCCTTGCGCAACACCACCAGCAGCAGCGGCCGTTCCTGCCACTTGGGGTGCGGCACTCCGATCACCGCCGCCTCGGCGACCGCCGGATGTCCGGTGGCCGCGTTCTCCAGATCGATCGAACTCACCCACTCGCCGCCGGACTTGATCACATCCTTGGCGCGGTCGACCAGCTGCAGGTAACCGTCCGGATCGATGGTTGCGACGTCTCCGGTCGGGAAGAAGCCCTCGGCGTCGAGCTTGTCGCCGCCCTCACCCTTGAAGTAGCCGCTGGCGATCCACGGCCCCCGCACCCACACCTCACCGAAAGCCTTCCCGTCCCAGGGCAACCGGTTGCCGTCGTCGTCGACGATCTTCAGCTCCACCCCGCAGATCCCCCGGCCCTGCTTGAGCATGATCTGGTGCTTCTCGGCCTCGGAGAGCTTCGCGTGCTTGGGCAGTAGCCGGCCGATCACGCACAGCGGCGACGTCTCGGTCATCCCCCAGCCTTGCATGGCCTGCGCACCGAAGTCCCGCTCGAACCGTTCGATCATCGACAACGGCAGCGCCGCACCGCCCGTGCCGGCGATGCGCAGACCCAGTTCATGCGGATCGATCTCGGGGTGCTCGTCGAGGTAGGAGAACAGCATCATCCACACGGTCGGCACACCCTGGGACTGGTTGACGCCCTCGGCTTTCATCAGTTGGTACACCGATTCGCCGTCGAGATGCGGACCGGGCAGCACCAGTTTGGCGCCGACCATCGCGGCGGTGTACGGCGTGCCCCAGGCATTGGCGTGGAACATCGGCACCACGAGCAGGATCACCGACCCGCTGTGCACGTCGTTGGCATCGCGCGCGGCGGCCATCAGCGTGTGCAGCATCGTCGAACGATGCGAGTACAGAACGCCTTTCGGGTTGCCGGTGGTCCCGGACGTGTAGCACAGCGACGACGCACTGAGCTCGTCGAACTCGGGCCAGTCGTAGTGGGTGGACTGCCGGCCGACGAACTCGTCCCAGCACAGCAGAGCCCCCTCCGGGATCCCCGGCACCTCGGGCATGTGCTCGCGGTCGGTCATCACCACGTAGGTCTGCACCGTGGTCAGTTCGGGGGCGAGCCGGGCGACCAGCGGCGCAAAGGTGATGTCGAAGAACAGGACTCGGTCCTCGGCGTGGTTGATGATGTAGGCGATCTGCTCGGGGAACAGCCGGGGGTTCACGGTGTGCATCACCGCGCCGGTCCCGGACACACCGAAGTACAGCGCGAGGTGGCGATCGCTGTTCCAGGCCAGCGTCGCGATCCGGTCACCTTGCTGCACACCGAGTTCGGTCAACGCGTTGGCGACCTGCTTGGACGCCTCACCGACCTGCCGCCACGACGAGCGCCGCACGTGACCCTCCGGAAGGCGCGACACGATCTCGGTGTCACCGTGGAAGGCCGCCGCGTAGTCGATCAGCGACGAGATCATCAACGGCCGGTCCTGCATCAAACCCAGCATGCGGCCAGGCTAGCCGCGAGCGGCCCGGGTGTCGGCGGCACGGCGGTATTCGCACCTGTTCTTCACCCCGCCCCCGGACAACCGAAAAGCCGGTGACAGCGCAGGCGGCCCTCTAATCTCCCGGCATGGACCGCATCTGGCAATGGGCGTGGGACCGGCACGCTCCGCGGTATTCGTGGGCTCTGTTCGCGGCGACGTGCACGATCGTGCTGTCGGTTCTGCTGGTGTGCGCCTGCGTCGTCGTCGCGTTCGAGGGGTCGACGAACTACGTCGAAGCCGCCGTGGTCATCGTGGTCGCGATGCCGGTGGTGGCGTTCATCAACGTCCTTCCCGGGCGTGGCAGCATCCGTCTCGTCGAGCAGTGGGCGGCCGGCCAGGACATCGAACCGATGACGGCACTGCAGGCCACGTACACCTGGGCCCGGAGGACAGTCCTCCGGGCGGTGGCGGGCACGGGCGTGTCGGTCGGCGCCACGGCCGTCGCCGTTGGCGCAGTCGCCGGCGCCGGCGCGCCGCGACTGGCGCAGTACGCGCTGCTGGGCGCCGCCGTGGGTATCGGCGTCCAACTCGTCGGCGTGCGCAGCTTCCTCGAGGGCGCGATGCGCCCCGTCCGAATGGCCATCGCCGGCGGCAGCGGCATCGGTGACTCCCTGCCCCGCGCCCGCCCGACGTTCTCGTCCTGGTCGAACGTGGCCATGCTCGGCGCGGTCTTCGGCAACGCCATGTCCGGCGCGATGTTGGGGGCCGTGCTCATGCGCGGCGGCGGCGAACCGGTGATCGCCGTCGCCATCGGGGCGGCGATGACGGTCGGTTACGCGGTTCCGCTCAACGTCGGAGCAGCCTTCTCCCAGTCCTTCCTGCCGGTACGCGACCTGGCGAGAGGCACAGAACGGGTTGCGGCCGGCGACTACAGCCAGCGGCTGCCGGTGGTCCAGGACGATGATCTGGGTGCGCTCGCAGCATCGTTCAATCGCATGCAGGAGGGATTGGCCGAGCGGCAACGACTTCAGGTGGCCTTCGGAACCTATGTCGACCCGGCGTTGTCGGCGCGGCTTCTGGCGCAGGGCGACGATGCGTTCACAGGCGAACGTCGCGATGTCAGCGTCATGTTCCTCGACATCCGCGACTTCACCGCGTTCGCCGAGGTCAACACGGCCGAGGACACCGTCGCCCGACTCAACGCGCTGTTCGAGATCGTCGTGCCCGCCGTGGTCGACGCCGGCGGGCACATCAACAAGTTCCTGGGCGACGGCACCATGGCCGTGTTCGGCGCACCCAACGAGGTCGCCGATCACGCCGGCGCAGCGCTGTCCGCCGCCCTCGTGATCGAGCGTCTCGTCGAGGAACGCTTCGATGGCCGGATGCGCATCGGTATCGGGATCAATTCCGGTCCGGTGATCGCCGGGACCATCGGCGGTGGCGGTCATCTCGAGTTCGCGGTGATCGGTGATACGACGAACGTGGCGTCCCGGGTCGAACAACTGACCAAGACGACGGGAGACACCGTCCTGCTGACCCAGCAGTGCGTCGACGCCATGGCCACCCGGCCGTCCGGTCTGATCGACCGAGGCTTTCATGCCCTGAAGGGGAAGTCCGCGCCCACTCAGGTGTTCGGTCTCGAGGCCGCTCAGGTCCGCGTGCGCCAGCGGTCGACGTAGGACGCGCGGACCACGTCCGAGGGCCGGCGCGGCGGCATGATCGCCTGCTCGCGCTTGATCACCGAGCGCATCGTCAGCGCGGTCAACACCACCATCACGACGGCCGGGACGGCCGAGAGCGGAGATGCCAGCAGCAGCTGGCTCAGTTCATTGGCTTCCATGTGAGGTGTTCGTTGCCGCCGCGGCGGCGGATGGGATGCTCGTCACATGGCGACCGTGTTCACGAAGATCATCAACGGCGAACTGCCGGGCCGATTCGTCTACGAGGACGACGACATCGTGGCGTTCCTGACCATTCAGCCGATGACGCCGGGCCACACGCTCGTGGTGCCGCGCGCGGAGCTCGACAACTGGCAGGACATCGACGCCCCGGTGTTCGCCCGCGTCATGGAGGTCGCACAGCTGATCGGCAGGGCCGTGTGCAAGGCCTTCGACACCGAGCGCTCGGGCGTCATCATCGCCGGCCTGGAGGTGCCGCACCTGCACGTGCACGTCTTCCCGGCGCGCGACCTGGCGGACTTCGGTTTCGCCAACGTGGACAACAATCCGTCGCAGGAGTCGCTGGACGACGCGCAGCGCAGGATCCGGGCGGCGATCGCCGGTCTCAGCTGACCGGGACCGACGGCTCCTCGGGCACCGCCGCCTCGGCGATGCGCGGCAGGCTCACCCGGAAACGGCAGCCGTGACCCGGCGCGGTTTTCACCGTGACCTTGCCGCCGTGCGCGTAGACCAGCGAGTCGACGATCGAGAGCCCCAGCCCGGTGCCGCCGCTGGCGCGGGCCCGTGAGGAGTCGGCCCGGTAGAACCGCTCGAACACCCGCTGCGCGTCCTCGTCGCTCATGCCCGGGCCCTCGTCGCACACCTCGAGCACTGCGGCGTCACCATCGGTGCCGACCCGCACGGTGACCCCCGCGGTCTCGGGGGTGTGCTGCAGCGCGTTGGCGACCAGGTTGGACAGCACCTGACGTAACCGTGCCTCGTCGCCGAGCACCTCCGGGGTGCCCGGTCCGTCGAAGACCTCCATGCGGATGGGACGCCGCGGCGCGATCGACTGCGCGTCGTGCACGGCGTCGCTGGCCAGCGCGAGCAGGTCGACCCGGTGCTGCTCGAGCGGGCGCTGCGCGTCGAGGCGGGCCAGCAGCAGCAGATCCTCGACCAGCAGACCCATCCGACGGGACTCGCTCTCGATGCGCCCCATCAACATCTCGACATCGCGGGCAGCACCCTGCCGGTACAGCTCGGCGAAGCCGCGGATCGTCGTCAACGGCGTCCGCAACTCGTGGCTGGCGTCGGTGATGAAGCGGCGCATCCGGTCCTCGGACTCGCGGGCCTGCTCGGCCGAGGACTCCGACGACGCGAGTGCCCGCTGGATCTGGCTGAGCATCCCGTTGAGCGCCAGCGACAACCGGCCGACTTCGGTGCGCGGATCGCGCTCCGGCACGCGGCGGTCCAACTGACCGGAGGCGATCGCGGCGGCCGTCTGCTCGACCTCCGCCAGCGGCCGGAGGCTGCGGTGCACCACCGCGTAGCCGACGATGCCGAGCACGATCAGCACTGCGACGCCGATGCCCACCTGGGCGTAGACCAGCGCGCGGGTCGTCGATTTCACGTCGGAGAGGTCGATCGCGACCGTGGTCAGCTCCCCGCGGGGGCCGCGCACCGTCATCGCGCGCCACTCGACGTCGCTGTTGTCGACGCTGCCGACCGTGACCGGGCCCGGTCCCACGTCGTTGTCCGGGGGCAGCGCGGGTTCGGCGTCGCGGTCGTTGTCCGCCACCCACGCGTGGCCGTCCGGGTCGATCCCGCGCACGTAGTAGTCCGACGGCGGCCGGGCCGGGTTCGGGCCCTGGTCGACCGGGGTCGCCGGCATCTGCCGCGGCACCTGCGCCCAGCCCCGCGACGCATCGAGCAAGGTGTCGTCGACGCGGTTGATCAGGCTGTGATGCATGATCGTGGTGACCGCGATCCCGGAGGCCAGCAACCCGCAGGCCACCAGCAGCAGCGTGGCGGCGACCAGTCCTACCCGGAGCGGGATGCCGCGTCTGATCTGATCCACGCCTCCATTGTCAACGGTGACCACCGGTGTGGGCGCGGACTACTAGCTGTGCCGTCGGCTCTTCGCGCGAGCGCTCATCGCGGCTCGCGCAGGACGTAGCCCACACCCCGCAGGGTGTGCAGCAGGCGCTTGTCGCCGGTGTCGATCTTGCGGCGCAGGTAGGAGACGTAGGACTCGACGACGTTGACGTCGCCGCCGAAGTCGTACCGCCACACGTGGTCGAGGATCTTCGGCTTCGACAGCACCGTGCCCGCGTTGATGATGAAGTAGCGCAGCAGTGTGAACTCCGTCGGCGACAGCGAGACGGGCTGCCCGGCCTTCCACACCTCGTGGGTGTCCTCGTCGAGCTCGATGTCGGCGAACGTCAGCCGCGAGGTGCGGGGCTCCTGGGCGCCGCCGCCGGTACGTCGCAGGATCACCCGAAGTCGCGCCACCACCTCTTCGAGGCTGAACGGTTTGGTGACGTAGTCGTCGCCGCCGAGCGTGAGGCCGGCGATCTTGTCCTGCAGGGAATCGCGCGCGGTGAGGAACAGCGCCGGGGCGTCGATGCCGTCGGCGCGCAGTCGGCGCAGCAACCCGAAGCCGTCCATGCCGGGCATCATCACGTCGAGGATGATCGCGTCGGGCCGCATCTCGCGGGCGATGTCGAGGGCGGCGGGACCGTTCGATGCCGTGTACACCTCGAAGCCCTGGAACTTCAGGCTGACCGACAGCAGTTCGACGATATTGGTCTCGTCGTCGACCACGAGGACGCGAGCTTCGGGGACGTGTTCGTGCACTGGCATGGCCATAGCTCTCAATGTTCATCGCTGCGGTTGGAAAAGTGCTGCATGCTCCCTGTGCACTTCCTGTGAGTTCATTCTCGCGCTGTTCCTAGACTGGGGCGCATGAACCTGTCCAGATCCCTGACCGATGTCGCGTTGACGCCGATGAGGGTCGGTCTCGCCGTCGCCGACGCCGGCCTCGGCGTCGCCAGCGGTGGGCTGAACATCGCCCGCAGAACGCTGGGAGAGACCCGGGACGGGGTGCGGCAGACGCCGACGTCGTTCGCCGCGATGCTCGGCGTGCAGGACGCGGTGGACCGGGCGAACCGGCTGGCCCGGTTGATGGACGAGGATCAGCCGCTCGGACGGGCGCTCGCGCCGGACGGCGCACTGGACCGGCTGCTGCAGCCCGGCGGTGTGGTGGACCGGCTGACGGCCCCCGGCGGCGCCCTCGACCGGCTCACCCAGCAGGACGGCGGGCTGATGCGCGCCATCGAACCCGGCGGCCTGGTAGATCAGCTGTTGGCCGAGGACGGACTGGTGGACCGGTTGCTGGCGGAAGACGGCGTGGCCGACCGGCTGTTCGCCGAGGGTGGTGTGGTCGAGACGCTGACCGCCCGCAACGGCCCCCTCGAACAACTCGCGACCGTCGCCGATACGTTGAACCGCCTGACGCCGGGCCTGGAGGCACTCGAACCGACGATCGAGGCGCTGCGCGAGGCCGTCATCGTGCTCAGCCAGGTGGTGAACCCGCTGAGCAACATCGCCGACCGGATCCCGCTGCCGGGCCGGCGCCCGCGCGGCCGCTTCTCGGCCCGACCGGCGGCGACGCAGCGGGTAATCGACGTCGAGGAGTGAGCCTCGACCCGATAAGCTGACCTCCGCACGCCTCCTTAGCTCAGCGGTAGAGCAACGCTCTTGTAAAGCGTAGGTCGTCAGTTCAATCCTGACAGGGGGCTCAACAGACCGAGCTGATCAGCGGGTTACTTGACCGCCTTCAACCCGCCCGTGGGCACATCTTGGGCACACCTAGCGTCGATCGCTGCGCGACGGCGTCTTGATCGGTATCGAACAGGTCCGCGTACACGTCGAGCGTCATCGCCGCACTGGCGTGCCCGAGTTGGCTTTGCACGACCTTCACGTTGGCCCCTGAGCTGATCGCCAGGCTGGCGTAGGTGTGCCGCAGATCGTGAGCCATGACGCGCGGGAACGTCGCGTCTGCCGCCATGCAGCGGGCCACCGCACCCGACAGCCACGAGTCTTTCGACGCCGGGGGTTTCATCGGTTCACCTGCTACGGTCGACCAGAGCATTTCGTCACGAATCTTGCCCTCACAACCAGATGACGGTCGTCTCAGGTTGTATGGCGAGGCGGCAAGATCGTCACGCTGCCCACGGTGACGCTGGCCGGTGGGCTGACCGTCGTCGGTCTGGCTCATATCGAGTGGGGAACCGCGGAGCCCACGTCAGAGGCCACGCATCGCGGCTCTCGATGGGTGCGGACAGACAAGTACCGGATCGTGGTGCGCTCACAGTGAGCGTGCGTCGACCGTGTCTTGAGCCAGGGTGTTGCTCGTATGTCGTTGGGGCACAGGGACGGTCGAACCGCAAGACGTGGCGATGCGATGCGCACCAAAAGCTTAGGCGCGCAGCCGAAAACAAGGCTCGGCATCGCAGACCAGATCAGGCAATCCGTAACGAGCCGGCCTACCGAGCGATGCCGAAACCATACGGGAAGCGATGTGCCATTGCGCTACCGAACGTGTGTCTTGGATCGGCGACGACATGGGACCCCATCATCCCGTTGTCGCGCGGGGGGAACTCATTCCATGACGAATCTGCAGCCCGCGTGTCGGCCATGCAACGAAGCCAAGGGATCGAGCGCCGAATCAGAGCTGAAAAGTTGACAAACCTAGCTCTTAGCAAGCCGCCTTCTCCCCGTGGCTTTTGCTTATAAATCGCTCGTCTTGACGCGGTTTCATTATGGAACGCACGTTCGTCGCTCCTGTGTCACGCGCCGTCGTGCATTTTGGTCTGCGTTAAAGTTGCCCGTGCGCAAGTACCTGGCCGAACATCAGCGAGTTATCAATGGGCTTGCGCTTCTCAGTGGCATTGCCGTCCTTTTGATTACCGGACTGCGCTTCCTTCCTCCCGCGTTCCCGCACGCCGACGTGATCGGCGATCTGTTCTTCAATCTGGCGGTGGGCTTTCTTGGAGCGTGGCTCTTCAACCTGCTCGTCATCGAAATTCCCCGGCACAGGCAACGATCCGAGGCGTTGAAGGCTATCGAGTACCGTTTCAGTAGTCTCGCTTCCACGGCCACCGAGATCCGCACGAAGCTCTCCGCAGTCCTAGGGGAACCAGTAGGTGACGATCAGAAGCTGATGCTGGCCTGCCTTCACTACGATGACGCGAAGCGGCCTGATCTAGCACCGCCCGACGTGATGATCCGCGAGCACTACGACCGGAAGTCACAAGAGTTCGCGCAGATCGATGCTTTGGCACTCATGTACTTCGACATCGGGTTACACGTAGCTGCGGAGAAGGTGCTCACTTCCAGTTTCTTCAAGCTTGCTCGCGATCGAGAGGCGGATTGGTTGGACGAACGCCACCTCGCCACTATGGCGACCTCGCTCGGAACGCTGGCGGTTGAATGCCAAGAACTGAGTGAGCAGCTAGAGGCCGCCCGCATCTCACTGAGGTCATAACACGACCAGCGGAGGGCGAACCGGTTGTTTGTCAATGGCGCGGTCGAGCATCATCGCCAGCGCGTAGGCGCAGTCGATCTTGCAGCGTGACTGCAGGCGCGAGGGCCGCTATGAGAATTGCAGCGCCTCTTGCAGTGTCGGCTCGAGAAGATTCGTCAGGTAGTGGGCGTCGAGGTTGGCACCCCACCGCTGCCACCCGTGCGCGGACGGGTGTGAGAACTCGCAGACCACAATGCGCTGGTCGCCCAGGTGGGCTTCCACGAGCGGAGGGTAACCGGGCCGCAGGGTGCGACCTCGTTTAAGGTCGTTGGGCCAGTTGGCTGTTGCCTTGTCGCCCTGAAAGATCAAGATCGTAGGCTGCAGGATCGCCAGAGTTTCGGCGAAGTGGTCGCGGCAGTTCGTCAGCATCGTTTTGGACGGGCGTCCCGAGCTGGTGCCCACGGGTCCAGCGGAGCACAGCAAGCGATTGACCAACGCGAAGCCGTCGAAGATGTGGAAGGGGTCACCGTTGGCGGGGTGAATCCATTCGCCGTCGTAGTCGGAGCCCAAGCCCATGCCGAACAGCACGCGAAGGGCCGAGGTCGTACCACGCATGTGGGGGTTTCGAGGGGTGTGGCCTCCGGCGGCGTAGTAGCGAGATTGCATACCGGAGCCGTGATACACCTGCCCGTAGCGGGCGTCGAGGGTCACCTTCTGGGCCAGCTCGGGGGTGTCTTTAGGAAGGCCAGACTCTTGGCCGACGACCACGACACGCAATGGCTTGTCTCCGACGCGCAAGTCAAAGCGGTGCCCGACGTGGCTCATCGTGCCCTCGCGGAAACCGTCACCCGGCCTGATCGAAGTCTGGCAACTGTTGAGGTGGGGGCAGATGAACTCACCCTCACGAAGCAGGTTCTCCTCGACGTAGCGGCGGAGATTCGAGATGCGGTCCTGAGTACTTTGCAGATCGACGTAGATCGGCGGCGACGTGGTCACAAGAGGTATGTGCCCAGCCGCGCGTCTTTCCTCACAAAACTACCAGCGGAGAGCGAACCGGTTGTTTGACGTCGGCGCGATCGAGCACCATCGCCAGCGCGTAGGCGCAGTCGATCTTGCCGCGCGACTTTCGCTTGGCGAGGGTGAAGCCGCGTTCGTTGGGGCGCAGCACGCCGTTGAGGATCTGCTGGGCATATCGCGGGTCGCCGTCGTGGCTGATTTCGGATCGCTTGATCGCCTCGTAGCGCGTCGAGCTGGCGACGGCGACGATGAGCGCCAGGACGACGAGCACACCCGCCTCCGGCGTCGAGCTCCCGTCGCCGGGGTCAGTGCGACCGGGGCAGCCGTGGCCGCGACACAGGTCCGCAAGACCAGCCGCACCAGGACCGCGGTCACCCGCGCCAAGATCGTGTGTCGCCACGTCGGGCGGGCTCGCAACGTGGCCCGACGAGCCCGCGTATTGCCGGGTGCGAAGGCCGCTGCGTTCGACGCGCATGCGGCTCGGCGTGAGGGCCGAGCATTGACACGGGGGTATCGGAAACAGGTTCGATCCGTGCGCAGCGCCCCGAACCGGGGCCGCAAAGCAGTACGGAAGCTGAGCCGGCGAAAATGACACCGATTGCCGTCTGGGACGCCATCACCGCAGACCCGGCGCTGAACGGTTACGGGATCACCGCCGCGACGGTGTTCGAAGCGCAGTCACTCGACGGCAACACCCGCCCTGGCGTTGATGGGCACTTTCTCGTCATCCATCTGCTGGAGCAGGTGAGCTTGCTCGGTGGTCAACATTGGGGGCCGCGCGGGCTCGACATCGCCGCGCACGTTCCCGCCGAACGGACCCGCGACTACCGAACCATCAACCGGATTCTGAATCGGATCGACGTGGTGCTCACGTCACTGGAACAGCTCACCAGTAGCGACGGCGTTCGCGTGACTCCGATTCGTCCGCTGGGCCAGTCGAAAAATCTGCCCGATCCCGGCTGGCGAACCATCACGAGAGCCGCCCAGCATTCGATGTTGTGCGGCGAGTCGGCGGCGTGAGCACCGACCGTACCGGCGAACTGATGTGCCGTACTCGATGGAACCCACACCGATTCGCCGCGCGGGGTCACCGTGCGACCGTGGCTCAACCCCGACGGCCCAAATCGCAGCCGAAGCACCCCAACGCCGTGACTAACGGTTCGTGTCGTCGCCCAATATCGGCACGGTAAGCGGTTCGGTGTCATCGTCTGCGAACCCGTTGTCCGATTCGGTGTTCTCAGCCGTTGACTGATTCGACATTGGCCAACCGTCCGAAGGACGCCAGACACTTAATGGCTGATTGAATCCAATAACATCAGGATGCTCGCGCCATACGCGTTGAAGCGCTCCCACCGCTTTGGGATTGAAGCGTTGAATAACGTGCTTCATCAAATCAGCTTGCGCCCATCTGATCTGCCGCGTGAACTGGTAATCTTGCGCAATAATCATAAATATTGCGAATGTATCGTCGGAATTTTGGTTTACCGTTGCATTAGCTGCTAGACCGTAGAGAAGCTGGACTTTACCGATAATCGCTTGGGTGATGAAATGTAAATTTACCAGTATCGAGTAGTCAGCCGTCAGCATCTGAATCTGAATTCCTTGCGTTGTCAGATTCGTGAAGGGTTCCGAGATTGTTTGACCGACGATGGAATGAAGGGCACCTATAGATGGCCCGCCGACATCTACATAATGCGCATGAGGGCTAGGACCGGATCTAGTGTAAGAATCGCTCTCCTGTAAGCGTCGAAGCAATTCGCCGCACAGTCTTTCCACCTCGCTCACCATAGTGAGCCATTGTGCGAGTTCTTTCCGTAGTACGTCGTAGCGCAGGTCGTCACGCTGTTGCTTCGTTATTGCAATCGTCGCGGCACCAATGACTTGTGCTTGGAAGAGGGTGCGACGGTTGTACCAAATGGACGCGAGAATCGCGAGCGCCGCGACGAGGATGGTTCCGAAACTGCCCCATCCATCGGTGTAGTGCCAGTCATGCCACCATTTCAGAGGATATTTGTGGAACCACAAACGAATTGCGATCGTCCACCACGGGTCTGTCCGTTGCCACCCCCACCATCCCCACCACTGCACCCGCAAGATGTTTCCACACCGGACTGACGCGTCGAGTTGTCGGCGCGCGGCAGTAGCGTGGTCAATCGATGTATTGCAGGTACGCGTCGATCCGGGGGAAACACCGCTATGTCACCTACTGACCCAGTTCCCGACTGGTTGCAGATTGCCGTCGCTTGCGCTTCTGTACTGGGCTCGATAAGCGTTCTGGTGGCTGTCGCAACGTTCTGGTTTCAGTGGAACCAAACGAAGCAAGAGCGCATTGACCGTCGGGCCGAACTGAATGCGCTGCAGAAAGCCGAACGCGATCGGATCGCGGCACAGGCCCGCAGGATCGTTCCTGAGATCACCAGGTCAGCTTTCTTCGGAGAAGACGTATGGCTTGGAAACATCCAGAACAACAGCACAGGAGCTATCACCGGATTGAGAGTCGCTGTTTCGGCAGTAGACGAGGAAGGCAAGCCGGTTTCCGATGGCTATCGGAAGGCGACCGGAGAGCTCGATATCTCCCAGGCACTCGAAAGCATCATCTCGCAGACTCTTCGCGGGAGTCTCGGCGGCGCGTTCGCGGGCCACCCGATGACCGCCATGCTGGGGCAGCAGTTGCCCCGTGATGCCCTGGTGCAGCGGATCGCACCCGAAGTGTCCGCAAAGCTCCGAGTAGCAATGATGGGCCAGATACAAGCGGATTGGCCGTCATCATTGGGGCCTGGTCAATCGACATCGGTTGCGTACCGCGCGACGCGCCCCGGTCTGCAACTCCACATTGGCGTTCGTTTCGAAGATGAGGCCGGTTTCGAATGGAATCGCTTCAATCAGTACCAACCGACGTTGGTGGCAGCGAAGCCCGAAACCACCGTCTAGACCGAGTTGAGCTGAGCCCGTGCGAACTGCTCACCGTGGGCACATCTTGGGCACAGTTACAGGTAAATAGGGGGTACCGGGGTGAATTCCCGTGAACCTCGATTGCCAGGTGGGAGGCGGTTTGGCGGTCTGAGCTGGGCCGGTTCAACACTTCAATCCTGACAGGGGGCTCCATCATCCGACCGGTGACTTAAGCCTGCGGCATCGGGAACGAAGTCCCTACCGCCTGTCCCCCGCCCGGGCGCAGGGTGGTCGCACCCCCATCTGTCCCCCGAGGAGTGCGACATGTCGGAAACGAAAACGGCGTACTGCAAAGTCTGCGGTCACGCCAAGGAACATCACGACTTGACCGTCCATCGCGATCCCAAGAAGAACCTCGTGCAGGTGCGCGAGGACTCCGAGCACGGGCACGGCGCCTGCCGTGACATGTCCTACGGGGATCACCGCTGCCTGTGCGCGGAGTACCAGAGCTGGACCTGACGGAACGTAGGGCGTTTGCCCGCTGGCCGGCGCTGTCCGAAATGCGAATGGTCACGGTAGCGATACGAAAACTCCGATGACGCAGCCTTTTGCTGGCCGCCCGCGCGCCGATGCGATTGAATGACTCGTACGTCGGGGGACGCATTCCGCTTTCTGGAGGGTTTCTTTTGAGTTCCGCAGCGTACGTCGGCCGTGTCGGCGCCCTGGCCGTCGCGTTGGGCATCGGTTCGGTGGTCTTCGCCGGGCACGCCGTCGCCGACGACACCGACACCTCTTCGGCCTCCAAGCCCGCCGCCTCGCCGACCACCGACACGTCGACCGACAAGCCGGCCACGTCGGACAAGACCGACGCGACCGACAAGCCCGACAGGACCGACACTCCGAGCAAGACCGGCACCCCGGACACGACTGACGCCCCGGACGCCGACGCCGAGGACGCGGCGCCGACCACGAAGCGCAAAAAGGGCCTGTCGTGGAAGAAGCCGGCGCGGGCGTCCGCAGACTCCCCGTCGAAGACCTCCACGACGGACGACCCGACCACGACGGCGTCCGCGCCCACGTCGGACGACGAGACCCGTCCCGTCCGTTCGTCGCGCCGTGCCATCACCCCGACCGACCCGGCCGAGCCTCTCCGCCCCTCGGCGACGCTGACGCTGCGCACCGATGCTGCGCCGAGCACCGCGTCGCGCACCGTCACGACGGTGACCACCGAAGCGAAGGCCGATCAGGTGGACCGGCCGCTGGTCACGGCGGTCGTCAACGTCGTGCGCAGCATGGTCGACTGGGCGCATCAGCGCGCGGGCACCGGCGGCCAGGGCCAGTCGCCCGCGCCCCCGTTCCTGTGGGCGCTGATGTCGGCCGCGCGCCGTGAACTCGAGACCCTGTCGGCGTCGCGCACCCCGCGGGTGGCGACCGCGAGCCTGACCACCACCGATCAGCAGGCCGCCGCGGCGGCGCTGACCCCCTACTCGCCGTGGCTCAATCCGCAGGTGAGCCCGTCGACGAACTTCGTCAGCTGGGTGACGGGCAACTATGTCTACGGCGACAAGACGCTGGCCAACACCTCCAACCGGTTCAGCGTCTACGGCACCGACGTCGGAACCATGTGGGACAACGGCATGGTCGACGACCCGTCGACCCCCTACAACGAGCACCAGGTCCTCATCGCGATGGGCGACACCTTCAGCGCCGCCAACATGACCGGCCGGCACATCTTCAACACGCTGTTCCGCAGCTCCGACACCGATCTGTCCGACGGCATCACGATCCCCAACGGAGAGTGGTACACCGGCAACATGTTCGGCGGCGCGCCGCTGGACGGACCGGTCAACGCGCGGCCGATCATCAACCGGCCGGGCTGGCTGCCGAACTCGGTGACGCTGATTCCGACCGCCGGCGTCTCCCTGCCGACCGCCGTCACCGACGAGACCCCGTTCGGCACCGTGCAGTACGTCAGCTTCATGTCGGTGTCGAAGTGGGGTTCGGCGGGCAAGTGGACCACCAACTACTCGGCGATCGCGTACTCCTACGACAACGGCGAGAACTTCACCGTCGACCCGAGAAGCGTGCGCTACAACTCGTTCCTGAGCTCCAACAAGAACTTTCAGCAGTCGGCGTTCGTCAAGGGCGACGACGGCTACGTGTACATGTACGGCACCCCGAACGGGCGTCAGGGAGCGGCGTATCTCGCCCGCGTCGCGCCCGAAAACATCCTCGACGCCGGCAAGTACGAGTACTACAAGGCCGCGAAGTCCAGCTTCTTCGGCACCACGCCGGCCGCCTGGGTGAAGGGCAACCCGTCGGCCGCGACGGCGATCATCGGCAAGTCCGGCGGGTTCCTGGGCTTCACCAAACCCGGCTACACCGTCAGCGAGATGTCGGTGCAGTACAACGAGTATCTGGGCAAGTACATCGTGCTCTACGGCGATCAGAACAACAGCATCGTCATGCGGACCTCCGACACCCCCGAGGGTGTGTGGTCCGACGCCGCGGTGCTGATGACGCAGCAGCCCGGCGGCATCTACGCCCCGATGCTGCACCCCTGGTCGCCGTCGACGGACGGCACGAGTTCAGACCTGTACTGGAACCTGTCGCTGTGGTCGAACTACGACGTCATGCTGATGCACACCGACCTGACGAAGGTGTAGCTCAGCCACCGAACGAGATCGAGGTCTCCGAGCAGCCCGTGACCGGCCGTCCCGGCGGGAACGCGGCGGGGTCGGCGTCGACGATCACGGCCTGCCGGTAGTAGGCGCGGTGGCGATCGGCCGAGCACTCGAAGTTGACGTTGAGTACCGCGAAGCTCCCCGGGTCGGCTCCCTCGATGGCCCGGCCCATCCAGTAGACCCGTTGCGCGTCAACCGCATACGGTCCGCCCAGGGTGCGCAGGGTGGGGACGTCGGCGTCGGGGATGAGCCGGTCGAAGGAGAAGGCGGCGACACCGTCCGTCGAGTACGCGCCGTCGAGCACCCGGAAGCCCTGCGGCGAGGCGCCCTCGATCAGGGTGCCGTTGACGTATACGGCGCGGCTGTCCTTGGCGTACAGGTAGTCGTCTCGATCGGAGACGATCGTGAAGTGGCGCGGATCGTCGGACAGCACCGATCCGTCCGACCAGTACACGTGGGCGCGGTCGCGCGCGAGTCCGGCGTCGAGCAACTCGAAGCCGTCGGGGTCGGTGCTGATGATCCGGTCGCGCTGATAGACCCGTCCGTCGTCGCGGGCCAGGCCCGGCCGGCCCAGCAGTTCGAACGAGCCGGCCTGGGCGCCCTGCAGCGGGTGCCCGTCGATGTAGACGCGCTCGCCGTCGCGCGCGTAGGTCCGGTCGAAGGCCTCGAACGTTCCCGGGTCGGCACTGTCGATGCGAAAAGCCTTGCCGGGGAACGGGTTCAGGTAGTAAACGGCGCCGCCGCGGACGTGGTAGCCCGCGTCGTCGATCATCGAGCTCGGCGTGTCGTCGCGGGCGCAACCCACCGCCAGCGCGGCGAACAGCGCCAGGGCCGCGGCGACGACGGTGCGCATGCGTCCATCGAAGCACGTCGCGTACGGGCATACACTGCGCTTCGTGCGTGACGTCCTCGACGACCTGCTGGCGGTCTGGCGAACCGGCGACACCGCGGGGCTGTCCACGGTGGTGCGCACGATGCGCTCGGCGCCCCGACCTCCCGGGGCGGCGATGGTGGTCGCCCCCGACGGGAGCGTGGCCGGCTCGGTGTCCGGTGGCTGCGTCGAGTCCGCGGTGTACGAGGTCGCCCGGGACGTCGTCGCGAGCGGCCGACCCGACCTGCAGCGCTACGGGGTCAGCGACGACGACGCGTTCTCCGTCGGCCTGACATGCGGCGGCACGATCGACATCTTCACCGAACCCGTGTCGCAGCAGACGTTTCCGCAACTCCAGGACGTCGCCGACGACATCGCCGCGCACCGCGCGGTCGCGGTCGCCACGGTCATCGACCACCCCGACCCCGCGTGGGTGGGTCGGCGGCTGATCGTCGGCGCGGACGCGGTCCACGGGTCGGTCGGCTCCGCGCGTGCCGACGACGCGATCGCCGACGACGCCCGGGGACTGCTCGCGGCGGGACGGTCGACCGTGCTGACGTACGGTCCCGACGGCCAGCGCCAGGACGCCGGGATGGAGGTCTTCGTCGCCAGCCACGCCCCCCGTCCGCGGATGCTGGTGTTCGGCGCAATCGACTTCGCGGCCGCGCTGGCCGCCCAGGCCGCGCTGCTGGGGTACCGGGTCACCGTGTGCGACGCCCGCCCGGTGTTCGCGACGGCGCCGCGTTTCCCCGCGGCCGAGGACGTGGTGGTCGACTGGCCGCACCGCTACCTGGCCGGCGAGGCCGAGCGCAAGGCGATCGACGCCCGCACCGCGATCTGCGTGCTCACCCACGATCCGAAGTTCGACGTGCCGGTGCTCGAGGTGGCGCTGCGGTTGCCCGAGGTCGGCTACGTCGGGGTGATGGGCTCGCGGCGCACCCACGCGGACCGGATGCGCCGGCTGCGCGACGCCGGCCTGACCGACGCCGAAATGAGCCGGCTGTCGAGCCCGATCGGGCTGGACCTGGGCGCCCGCACACCGGAGGAGACCGCGGTGTCGATCGCCGCGGAGATCATCGCGCGCCGGTGGGGTGGGCTCGGCCGCCCCCTGGCCGAGACCGACGGGCGCATCCACCACCCGGGATGAGACACCAATGCTGGAAATGTCGCTCTCGATTGCGATAACGTCACTCTCAGAGCCTCCAGGAGGGTGATTCCCCGTGACCGACACCGCCGTCGACCCTGTCAGCACGCGCTACGCAGGACGACGTGTCCCCCGGGTCGAGGACAGCCGTCTTCTCACTGGTCACGGCGCGTTCGTCGATGACATCACTCGGCCGGGGATGCTGCACGCGTGCTTCGTGCGCAGCCCGTTCGCTCGCGCCATCATCACCGGCATCGACACCTCGGCGGCCCTGGCGCTGCCGGGAGTGCATGCGGTGTTCACCGCCGCCGATCTCAACCCTGACGTCGTGGAGGCCTGGCATGCGGTCGCCGGCAAGGACGTTCCGGACACCCCGCGCCCACCCCTGGCCGAGACCGAGGTGAAGTTCGTCGGCGATCCGGTGGCGCTGGTGATCGCCGACAACCGCTACCTCGCCGAGGACGCCGTCGACCTCGTCGTGGTCGACTATGAACCGCTGCCCGCCGTCGCCGATTTCCGGCAGGCGGTCGGCGGCTCGGCCGCCGGTGCCCCCGTCGTGCACGAGGCCTACCCCGACAACGTCGCGGGCGGCATGGGCGGGATGCCACCGGACGAGGAGGTGTTCGCCTCGGCCGCCCACGTCGTCGAAGAGCACATCTATCAGCAGATGTACGTCCCGGTGCCGATGGAGACCCGCGGCATGGTCGCCGAGTGGACCGCCACCACCGGCGAGCTTACCGTCTGGGCCTCGACGCAGACGCCGCACGAACTGCGGGCGTTCGCCGCCCGGCTTCTCGGCATCCCGGCCCAGGGCGTGCGGGTGATCATGCGCGACACCGGCGGCGCATTCGGCCAGAAGGTCGTCCCGATGCGCGAGGACATGTGCATCCTGTTGGCCGCACGCAAGGTCCCGGCCGCGCTGAAATGGATCGAGGACCGGCGCGAGAACCTGATGTCGGCCGGGCAGTCCCGCCACGTCGACGGCACCGTGCGGATGGCGTTCGACGACGAGGGCAGGATCCTGGCCGCCGACATCGACTTCCTCCAGGATGTCGGCGCCTATCCGACGCCCTACCCGGTGCTGACCACCGCGGCCATCGGCATGTTCTTCCCGGGCCCCTACCGGGTGCCCAAGGCGAGCTTCAACTACAAGACCGTCTTCTCCAACACCCCCGGGCTGCACGCCTACCGCGGCCCGTGGCAGTACGAAACACTCACGCGGGAGATCCTTCTCGACTGCGCAGCCCGCACGATCGGGATGGACCCCGTCGAGCTGCGCCGCATCAACATCCTGCGCGGCGACGAGATGCCGTACATCAACCCCAACGGCATGCCGTATGACCACTGCGCCCCCGCCGACACCTTCGAGCAGGCCGTCAAGATCCTCGATCACGAGGGCTTCCGCAAAGAACAGGCCGAGGCCCTGGCCGAGGGACGTTACCTCGGACTCGGCTTCTCGGCCTACATCGAGCCGACAGGAGCCGCGACCGGGCACCTGGCGACCGAGGGCGCGACGATGCGCATGGAGCCGACCGGCCGGGTCAACGTCTACGTCAACGGCGGCTCAAGCGGCAACAGCATCGAGACGACGGTGGTACAGCTGACGGCGGATGCGTTGGGCGCCACCATCGATGACGTGTCGACCATCCAGGGTGACACCGCGGTCACCCCCTACGGCGCGGGCACCCAGGGCAGCCGCAGCGGACCGATGACCGCGGGTGCCGTCCACGAGGCCGGCGCGATGCTGCGCGGCCGGATCCTCGCGATCGCCGCCCAGATGCTCGGCGCCGCCGAGACCGACATCGAACTGGCGGACTCGCGGGCCACGCTGCGCACCGATCCCACCAGGAGCGTGACGTTCGCCGAGATCGCCTACCGCGCGTACTACGACCCGGCCCAGCTCGGCGGCGTGCCCGCCACGCTGGAGGCCACCGCCCGGTTCACCTCGCAGGCGATGATCCACTGGGCCAACGCGACTCACGTGTGCACGTGCGAAGTCGACGTCGGCACCGGGCACGTCACGCTGACCCGCTACATCGTCAGCGAGGACGTCGGCCCGATGATCAACCCCAACGTGGTCGAGGGCCAGGTGGCCGGGGGCACCGCGCAGGGCATCGGCGGGGCACTGCTCGAGCAGCTTGCCTACGACGATGCGGGCAATCCGGTCGCCTCGACGTTCGTCGACTATCTGCTGCCGACGGCCACCGAGGTCCCGCCGATCGAGTTCGGGCACGTCGAGATCCCCGGACCCGGTGTCGGCGGCTACAAGGGAGCCGGCGAAGGCGGCGCCATCGGCTCGACCGCCGCCGTCGTCAACGCGATCAACGACGCACTGGCCCCGCTCGGCGTGACGATCACCGCACTACCCGCCACCCCCGCCACCATCGTCGACCTCATCGAACGGGCCGGCAGAGGAAAGGACCACCAACAGTGGAGCTGACCAACGACTTTCGCGTCGCCGTCCCCGCCGCGCAGGTCTGGGAAGTGTTCACCGACGTCCGCCGCGTCGCCCCGTGCCTGCCCGGCGCCACCCTGCTGTCGGTCGACGGCGACACCTTCGACGGCGCCGTCAAGGTCAAGGTCGGCCCGATCACCGTCTCCTACCAGGGCGTGGCGTCCTACCAGGAGAAGGACGCGGCGGCCGGACGCATCGTGTTGCGTGCCGAGGGGCGCGAGACCCGCGGCAACGGCACCGCAGCAGCCACCGTCACCGCCCAGGTGAAGGACGAGGGCACCTCGACGTTCGTCGGCATCTCGACCGACCTGGCGATCTCGGGCAAGGCCGCCCAGTTCGGCCGCGGGGTGCTCGCCGACGTGTCCGGGAACCTGATCGCCCAGTTCGCCCGTGCACTCGAAGCCGAGCTCGGCGGAACCGACACTGCCACAAGCACATCCACCCCACCCGCGGACGAATCCGTCGACCTGCTGCGGGTGGTCGCCGCACCGATGGCCAAACGCTACGGGCCTCTGCTCGTCGCGGCCGCCCTGTCCGGTGCGGCCGGTTTCCTGCTCGGCCGGCGCCGCCGCCGGGGACCCGCCGCGGTGCTGGCCGACGACCTGCAGGCCGCACTGGCCCGGCTGCTGTCATGAAGGCCGCCCCGTTCGCCTACCACCGGCCGGACACGGTCGCCGGCGCGGTGTCGCTGCTGCGGGACCTCGGCGACGACGCGAAGGTGCTCGCCGGCGGCCAGAGCCTGGTCCCGATGCTGGCGATGCGGCTGACCCACTTCGACAACCTGATCGACATCTCGCGGGTGCCCGAGCTGTGCGACATCGAACGACGCGGCGACACCGTGCGCATCGCCGCCGGCACACCGCACGCGCTGGTCGGCATGGATGACGAAGTGGCCGAGGCGGTTCCGTTGCTCACGCTGGCCACGCCCTACATCGGACACTTCCAGATCCGCACCCGCGGCACCCTCGGCGGCGCCATCGCCCATGCCGACCCGGCCGCCGAGTACGCCGCGGTCGCGCTGACCCTCGACGCCGAGATCGAAGCGATCTCGACGCGAGGTACCCGCCGCATCCCCGCCGCGGATTTCTTCACCGGGCTGTGGGAGACCGAACTGGCCGCCGGCGAGATCCTCACCGCGGTCACGTTCCCGGTGTGGTCCGGCCGGACCGGCTTCTCGGTGCAGGAATTCGCGCGCCGTCATGGCGATTTCGCGATCGCGGGCGCCACCGTGGCAGTCGCGCTCGACGACACCGACACCGTCACCCGCTGCGGCATCGGGCTGCTCGGCCTCGGGTCGACACCCCGGCGCGGCACCCCGGCCGAACAGGCAGTGCTCGGCCGGCCCGTCGGTGACGTGACCCCCGAGGAGGTGGGCCGGCTCGCCGTGTCGACCCTCGACGACATCCCCGCCGACCTGCAGGGCGGCGCGGACTACCGCAGGAAGGTCGGCGCCACGATGGTGGCCCGGGCCTGGCTCGAGGCGACCACGGAGGCCCGTCATGCATGAATGCTCCGTCGAGGTCGGCGTCAACGGGCGCCGCTACCGCGGATCCGTCGAGCCGCGGGTGACGCTGGCCGACTATCTACGCGAGCGGTGCGGACTCACCGGCACCCACCTGGGCTGCGAGCACGGCGCCTGCGGAGCGTGCACCGTGCTGCTCGACGGGCAGGCCGTGCGCTCCTGCCTGATCTTCGCCGTGCAGGTGGACGGGCAGGAGGTCACCACCGTCGAGGGCGTGGCCGACGACGACGGCACACTGTCCCCGGTGCAGGCCGCCCTGCGCGAGTGCCACGGTCTGCAATGCGGTTTCTGCACACCGGGTTTCGTCACCAGCATCACCGCGCTGCTGCGCGAGAACCCGAACCCCACCGACGACGAGATCCGCGAGGGACTGTCGGGCAACTTCTGCCGGTGCACCGGCTATCAGGGCATCGTCAACGCGGTCAAACGCGCCGCGCAGACCATGAGCTGAGCCCGGCGCTCACTCGGGGACGACGCCGCGCAGACCGTCGGCGCCGAAGACCGGTTCGAGCATCGCCGAGAAGTCCGGTCCGCGGCGCAGCATCATGCCGCCGTCGACGTTGATCAGCTGGCCGGTGATGTAGCTCGCCGCGTCGCTGAGCAGGAACAGCGCCGCGTTGGCGACATCCTCGGCCTCCCCCGGCCGCGGCAGCGGGGTGGCCGCCGCGTAATCCCCGCTGACTTCCGGCGACATGAAGATGGCGGCCACCAGATCGGTGCGGATCAGTCCCGGTCGGATCGAGTTCACCCGCACCAGCGACGGGCCGAGCTCGTCGGCGGCCAGCTGCATCATGTGGTCCAGGCCCGCCTTGGACACGCCGTAGGCGCCGAACCACCGGTGGGTGTTGCTCGCCGCGATCGAGGAGATCCCGACGAACGAGCCGCCGCCCCCACGCACCATCTCCCGCGACGCGTGCTTGAGCACGTAGAACGTGCCGTTGATGTTGAGGTCGATCAGGCGCCGCCACGCCGCCGAGTCCAGCTGGGTGATCGGCCCGATGGTGTCGCTACCGCCGGCGCAGTGCACGACCCCGTCGAGCCGGCCCGTCCACGCAGCCGCCGCCGCCACGGTGCGCGCCACCTCCTCCTCGTTGGTGACGTCGCCCCGCTCGTAGCGCACGGAACCGCCGATCTCCTCAGCGGCGGTGGCGAGCTTGTCGGCGTTGCGGCCCATCAGCATCGCGTTGCCGCCGGCCTCCACCACGGCAGCGGCCACCGCCTTGCCGATCCCACTGCCCCCGCCGGTGACCAGCACCGTCCGACCCGACAACGAAATCTGCACGCTCGACTCCTTCGACGAACTAACTAGAACAGGTTCCAGTTATACGTCACGGCTGGTCGCGGCGAGCGGGCTTTGGCGGTCCCAGCGTCCGCCAGTCCGGCACCTCGGGCGGCAGCCCGATCGGATATCTGTTCTCGTTGTGCGCCGCCCAGTGGGCGTGGCCGAGTTCGTGGATGTGGAACGCGTGGCGCAGCGCCTCGGCGAAGCCCATCGCATCGCTGGCCGCGTTCACCGAGTCCTTGACCAGCAGCGCCGCCATGGTGGGGCGCTCAGCGATGCGCCGCGCGAACTCCACCGTCTTGTCCTCGAACTCCGCGCGGGGGAACACTTTCGACACCATGCCCAGTCGATGCGCCTCGTCGGCGTCGATCGAGTCCCCGGTGAGCAGCAGTTCCTTGGCCTTGCGCGCGCCGAACTCCCACGGATGGGCGTAATACTCGACACCGGGCATGCCCATCCGGACCGCGACGACGTCGCTGAACCGGGCATCGTCGGCGGCGACGATGAGGTCGCACGCCCAGATCAGCATCAGAGCCGCCGAGATCGCGTTGCCCTGCACCGAGGCGATGGTGATCTTGCGCAGATCCCGCCAGCGGCACGTGTTCTCGTAGAAATAGTGCCACTCCTGCAGGTAGGTGCGTTCGGCGACCGCGGGCCGGGTGGCGCCGTTGATCTGGAACGTCGGATGTTGGCCCGGCCCGGGCGCCCGCTCGGCCAGCGCCGCTTCGGAGCCGAGGTCGTGGCCGGCGGAGAAGTTCTTGCCGCGGGCGGCGAGGATGACCACCCGCACCGTGTCGTCCGCCTCGGCGCGGCCGAACGCTTCGTCGAGCTGCACCAGCAGCGTGCGGGACTGCGCGTTGTGCGCGTCGGGGCGATTCAGCCAGATCCGCGCGATCCGCCCCTCGTCGAGGGTTTCGTACGTCACCTGCTCGGCGTCGGCCACATCGAGCACAGTAATGGCCCTGGGCTGGCCGTTGGTTACAGTTGTGCCATGCCTGCGAAATCTGATCCCGCCGAGATCGGCGACGTCGAGCCGATCGCCGACAGCACCGAACGCCAGGCGCGCCGCGTCGTCGCCGCCTACGCCACCGACGCCGACGAGTGCCGCGTCTTCCTGTCGATGCTGGGTATCGGGCCGGCAAAGCTCGACGCGTAATGACCGACCCGAGCGGCCCCGAGGTCCGCTCCGGCGAGGCCGACTTCGTGGTCGTCGCCAACCGGTTGCCGATCGACATGGTGCTCCTGCCCGACGGCACCACCGAGTTCAAGCGCAGCCCGGGCGGGCTGGTGACCGCCCTCGAGCCGCTGCTGCGCAAGCGCAGCGGCGCATGGGTCGGCTGGCCGGGAGTGCCCCAGGACGCCGACGACCCGGACCGCGTCGACGATCCCATCGAGCAGGACGGCATGACGTTGGTGCCGGTGCGGCTCTCCGCCGACGACGTCGCCGAGTATTACGAGGGCTTCTCCAACGCCACGCTGTGGCCGCTCTACCACGACGTCATCGTCAAGCCCATCTACCACCGGGAGTGGTGGGACCGCTACGTCGAGGTCAACCGCCGCTTCGCCGAGGCGACCGCGCGGACCGCCGCCGAAGACGCCACCGTGTGGGTGCAGGACTACCAGCTGCAGCTGGTACCGAAGATGCTGCGCATGCTCCGCCCGGATCTGACCATCGGCTTCTTTCTGCACATCCCGTTCCCGCCGGTCGAACTGTTCATGCAGATGCCGTGGCGCACCGAGATCACCGAGGGTCTGCTGGGCGCCGACCTGGTCGGGTTCCATCTTCCCGGCGGCGCACAGAACTTCCTGATTCTGGCCCGCCGGCTGGTCGGCGCGAACACTTCCCGCGGCAGCGTGGGCGTCCGATCGCGGTTCGGTGAGGTCACCGTCGGCTTCCGCACCGTCAAGGTGGGCGCGTTCCCGATCTCGATCGACTCCGGAGATCTCGACCAGCAGGCCCGCACCCGCAGGATCCGTCAGCGCGCCCGCGAGATCCGCGCCGAGCTCGGCAACCCGCGCAAGATCCTGCTGGGCGTCGACCGGCTGGACTACACCAAGGGCATCGACGTGCGGCTGCGGGCGTTCTCCGAGCTGCTCGACGAGAAGCGCGTCGACCCCGACGACACCGTGCTGGTCCAGCTGGCCACTCCGAGCCGCGAGCGCGTGGAGAGCTACATCGCGATGCGCGAGGACATCGAGCGGCAGGTCGGGCACATCAACGGCGAGTACGGGGAGGTCGGCCACCCCGTGCTGCATTACCTCCACCGGCCCATCCCCCGCGAGGATCTGATCGCCTTCTACGTCGCCGCCGACGTCATGCTGGTGACCCCGCTGCGTGACGGCATGAACCTGGTGGCCAAGGAGTACGTGGCGTGCCGCAGCGATCTCGGCGGCGCGCTGGTGCTCAGCGAGTTCACCGGTGCCGCAGCGGAATTGCGACAGGCCTACCTGACCAACCCGCATCATCTCGAGGGGGTCAAGGACGCCATCGAGTCGGCGCTGACGCAGACCCCCGAGGAGGGCAGGCGGCGGATGCGGGCGCTGCGGCGGCAGGTGCTCGCCCACGACGTAGACCGCTGGGCCCGGTCGTTCCTGGAGGCGCTGGCGGGGACGTCAGACTAGATCGGCGTGATGTAGCTGATCAACCACTTGCCGTCGACTTTCTGGTAGTCGACGCGCAGCCGACTCCCGTCGTAGACGGGCTGGCGCGACTTGTCCGTCACGGTGCGGTTCATGTAGACCATCACCGAAGCCGAATTGCGTTGCGCCTCCAGCACTCCCACACCCACCACGTTGGCCTGGCTGACGAGTTGGCGATCGCGGGCCTGCGGGATGATGTCTTTGGTCGCGCGGTCCTCGAACTCGCGGCGGTAGTCCGGCGTCAGCAGCGGATAGATCTCGTTGAGGCTGCGCTCGACGGTCTGGTAGTCGTAGCCGAACACCTTCGGGATCTGTTGCTGGGCGAGGGGAGCGAGCTCCTGCCGGGCGGTCTGCTCGCCTGTGAGCTCGACCCCGTTCCAGTACAGCCACCCGCCGACGGCGCCGAGGGCGACCACCCCGACGGCCAGCAGCACACCGAGCGCCGCGACCAGCCTGGCGATCCGATCCCCCATCAGTTGCCGCCGTTCGGATACTTCAGGTCGTAACCGGTCATGTGCCCGTTGTCGTCCTCGTGCACGATCACCCGCATCCGGTAGGGCTGCGAGGGCTTGTTGGTGCCGTCGATGTCGGTCACGGTGACCCGCGCCGACACCAGCACCGCGGCGTTGCCGCTGACGTCGTCGACCTTCTCCAGCGCAGCGCCGTTGATGACGGCCTCCGAGCTGGCGTTGGTGTCCCGGAAGATCGCCTTGAGGTTGTCGACGTTGTTGTCCTGGCTGAGCATGTCGCGGAGCGGGCCGCTGGTGCTGTTGACGAAGCGGTTCACGCTGTCGTCGATGTCGTCCTGGGTGTAACTGAACATGTTCACGACCAGCTGGGAGGCGGTGTCGACGAAGCGTTGGTCGCGGGCCATCTGGGCCTTCTCGGTGCGCTGGGTGTCGAGCATCCAGTACACGCCGCCACCCACGGCGCCGGCGAGAACCACCAGCGTCAGCAGCGACGCCAGCGCCACCAGCCCGCGGTGCGCGGACCGCCGCGGCGGCGGTGTCGCCGACATCGACGGCCGCACCTTGACGGAGGGGGCGTCGACGACGACCGCCGTGACGCTCTCGGGTTCCGTCCCGGCGGCCGGGCCTGCGGCCCGCGAGGCGCGCCGGCGCGCGGGCCTGGGCACGGCTTCTCCCACTACTTCATCCACCACTGACGTTCTTCAACCCCTGCCAACTGCCTATACCTGCTTCGGAGACAACATCAGGTCGACCCAGTTCTCTGCGGGCGCTAGTTTGTCAGCTCCGGGGGCGAAGATGCCAGTCCCGCCGGCAGGGTCGACGAACTCACCGTTCTTGTCGTAGCTCGCCATCGCGGGGCCAGCGGCCTGGGGCACCGCCTCGGCGGGCAGTAGCGGTCCCGACGGTGTCGGCGCCGCGGGTGCCGGGGCCGGCGCGGCAGGCGCCGGCGCGGGGGTGCCCGGGGCGGGCGCCGGCGGACCGGGTGGGGTCCGGCCGTACGGCGGCACCACCTGATCGGGCGGCGCGAAGTACGGCCACGGGGCCGGCAGCGGACCCGGTTCGTTGGGCGGCACCGGCAGCGGGAACGGCGCGTGCGGGGCCGGACCCGGTCCGGGCACCGCACCCGGCGGAAGCTGCACCACGGGCGGCCCGGGATCGGGATCGACCTGAGGCGGGATGAACGGAAACTTGTTGGGCGGCAGGATGTTGCGACCGTCCTCGATCGGCGTCCCGAGCGGCACCGGCGGCCCCCGCCACGGGTTGGTGCCGACCGGAACGTAGCCCTTGGGGTCGCGGCACAGCTGAATCGTCGGCGCGCGTTTGCCGGGGAACTCCTGGCACGGATAATTGCGCGCCCCACGCACCACACTGGGATCGTTCTGTGGCACCTTACAAAACATGTCGGTCGGCAGTTCGCGCAGCGTCGTGTCGGCCGGTGAGCGGATCTGCGTCGGCGGCACGAACCCGACCGAACACGGCGGTGTATCACCGAGATCGACTTTGAAGTCGAGCTTGCCGCCCTCGTCGGCCGGAACACCGCCGGCGACGGTGTTCAGCGCCGCCAGCAGCGCGGGGAAGATCACCAGCGCCTGCTCGATCGACTTGTTGTAGATGACGCCGATCCGGCCCAGGTTCGCCAGGTTGGCCGCCAGCATCGGGAAGTCCGGCCGGATCCCCTCGAACGTGTCGCTCGCGACGCCGGCGGCCCCGGGCGCGGTCTGCAGCAGCGTGCGCAATTGCGGGTCGGCGTTGGCCACCTCACCGGTGAACCGCCCCAGGCCTTCGGCCAGCGACCGGATGCTGTCGCCGCTGGCGATCTGCGCATCCAGGAACGGCCCCGCCTGGTCGATCAGCTGCGTGGTCTGCCCGTAGTTGGCGTTGGCCTCGTCGACCAGGAGCCGGGCCGACTGGATCAACCGCGCGAGTTCCGGCCCGGATCCGTTGAACGCCTTGAACGTCTCGCGCAGCAGATCCTTGATGCGGCTGTTGCCCACGCTGCTGACCAAGGCGTCGGCCTGGTGGAGCAGGCCCGCGATGTCCTGACCGATGGCGGTGCGGTCCACCGGGATGTCGGAGCCGTTGCGCAGCCTCGCGGACGAGGCCTTGGCGGGCGGAACGAGGTCGACGTACTGCTCACCGACCGCGGAAACGCTCTTGACCGTGGCGGTCACGTTGTCGGGCACCGGTGTTCCGCTGTTGAGCCGCATGTGCGCGACCACGCCGGTGTCGCTGAGGCCGACGGACTCCACCTGTCCGACGGTCACCCCGCGGTAGGTCACGTTGGCGTTCTGGTACAGACCGCCCGCCGCGGTGAAGTTCGCGGTCACCTGGTAGGAGTTCAGCCCGATCGCCTCGGGCACCCGCAGGTAGAAGATCGAGATCGCCCCGACGGTCAGCACCGTGACGACCGCGAAGATCGAGAGTTGAATCCTGGAGAGCCGGTCCAGCATCTACGGTGCCCCCTCGTGCTGGGTCGCCGTGCCCGGCGGGATCGTGAAGGGATCGGCCGCCTGACCGGACAGGTTCGCCATCGCCCCGGTCAGGAAGTCGGGCGGGTTGATGATCTCTCCCATCCGTTTCATGTTCGGGTCCAGCCCGAGCGAGGTGGTGAACACCGACTCGCCGAGGCGCCGCAGCGTCAGGTCGAACGTGACGAACACGTTGAGGTAATCGCCACGGACGGCCTTGCGCAGGTACTGGTAGTGGAACGGGAACGTCGGCAGGAACTCGAGGGCCTTGATGAAGTCGTCGGCGTTGTCGTTGAGCGCTTTGATCACCGGGAAGAAGTCCTTGAGGTCCTCGGCCAAGTACACCTTGGTCTCGGACAGGATTTTCGAACCGACGACGGCGAGCCGCCGCAGCGCGGTGAACGTGTCCACGATGGTGGCGCTGTTGCGGTCGAGCACCTCGAGCGCCGCGGGCAGGGTGTCCAGGGTGCGGCCCAGGCTGTCCTTGCTCCGTGCGAGGATGCCCGCGAACCGGTCCAGCCCCTCGGCGGCGGCGATGATGTCGTTGGTCTGGCGGTCCAGCGACGACGTCAGCTCGGCCAGGCGCGGGATCAGGTCGGTGAACGTGCCCTGCCGGTCGACGACGGCGTTGTAGAACTCCTCGGTGATGTCCTGCAGCGCACCGAGATTGCCCTTGTTGACGACGACACCCAGCGACGACAGCACTTCCTCGGTCGTCGGGTAGCGGCCGGTGCGGTCCAGCGGGATCTGGTTGCCCTGGGCCAGCCGGCCGACGGCCTTGCCCTCCGGCGCGGCGAGCTCGATGTGCTGGGATCCCAGCAGTGAGGTCTGGGCCACCTTGGCCACGGCGTTGGCCGGCAGGGTGACGTCCTTGTCCAGCGACAGTTTGACCGCCGCGTAGAACGACCCGTCGGCACGCTGCACCGCGTCGATGCCCGAGACACTGCCGACCGTCACGTCGTTGACCATGACCGGTGAATTCTGGGGCAGCGTCGCGACATCGGGGAGTTCCACGGTGATCGAGAACGCGCCCTCACCGTGGCCGGCGGTGCCGGGCATGTTCAGCGAGTTCAGACCGCCGAATTCACATCCCGACACCAGGACCGTCAGCATGCTGAGGGCCAGCGCCGGTTTGACGACGTTGCGCATCATCCACCCCCTCCGGCCGGCACGGGCGCGGGACCCGGTGCAGGTCCGGTCGCCGGTGCCGCCGCGGGGCCACCGTTGTGCGACGAACTCTGCGGCGCAGCACTGCTCGCCGCCGACGGCAGAAACAGCGAGCTCAAATCGGCTCCCGGTGCCAGCTGCGGCGGTGTGGTGCCTGGCGCGTTCTGCCACTGCAGGTACGGTACCGGCGTCTGGGCCTTCGCCTCGGTGGCCGGGGTGTCGTAGATGATCTGGCCCTTGTAGGCGGTGATGCTGTTGATCGGGTGGAACAGCACAGGTGGGAAATTCATGGTGATTCGTTTGAGCACGGGCCCCATCCGCTGACGGCAGATCTCCGCGCGCTTGAAGTTGTCCGTCGAATATCCGGCATCGAAGGTGCCGCCGCAGACGAACTGCACCGGATTGGCGAAGTTGGGCAGAGACAACAATCCGCCGACCGTGCCCTGGGCGGGGTTGTAGATGTTATAGAAGTTCGCCAGGCCGTTCGGCGCCACGTGCAGGATCTGCTCGATGTCGTCGCTGTGCTCGGTGAGCAGGTTCGTGAAATCGGTGAGCTTGGCGACCTGGTCGATCAACGCCTTGTTGTTGTCACCCAGCAGACCCTTCACGTCGGACAGCGCCTGGTTCAGCGTGCCGAGCGTGTTGTCCAGGTCGGCAGAGCTGTCGGCGAGTACCTGGGACACCGACGCGACGTGGTTGGTGAATTGGACGATCTGCTCGTTGCTGTTCGACAGCGCGTTCACCAGCACCTGCAGGTTGCGGACGGTGCCGAACAGGTCGGTGCGCGAATCGCCGAGGCGTCCTGCGGTCTGCGACAGCTCGCGGATCGCCTGCCGGAATGAGTCGCCGTTGCCGTCGAGGGTGTCGGCGGCCTGGTCGACGAAGGCTTTGAGCGGTCCCTGCACGGAGTTCTGTTGCGGTCCCAGCTCGGAACTGAGCTGGGTCAGCTGCTCCTTCACCTCGTCCCACTCGACCGGCACTGCGGTTCGGTCCAGCCCGATCTCGGCGCCGTCGGCCATCACCGGGCCGCCCGTGTAGGCGGGGGTGAGCTGGATGAATCGCGCTGCCACCAGGTTCGGCGAGATGATCAGTGCCTGCGCGTTCGCCGGAAGCTTGATGCCGTCGTCGATCGACATGGTGATCTTGACGTCGTCGGCGCGCGGCTCGATCGAGTCGATGCGACCCACCGGGACCCCGATGACGCGTACCTCGTCACCCGAGTAGAGCCCGACCGCGGACGAGAAGTGCGCGACGACCTTGTGCCCGGTGCGCGACGGCCACAGCACGTACACGCCCGACACCAGCACGGCGACGAGGACGACCGCCAGTGCGACACGCAGCACGCGGCCCTTTCCGGAGCTCGGATTCTGGTCTGTCATGGCGACTTCGGCCTGATGATGAGCCGCTCGGAGATGAATCCGCGCAGGTAGTCGGCAAGGCTGTCGGGCAGTTTGCCTGGCTGAAAGTAGGTGTCGAGCAACACTTCGGCAAGACTTGCCGGCGGCAGGCCGTAGAGGTTGATGTTGAAGCCCGAGCCCGAGCCGACTACTTCACCCAGGGTCGTAGCGTACGGCGGCAGCCTCTTGAGCGCCTCACCGATGTGGTCGCGGCGTTGCAACAGGTTGTCCATCACCGCGTTCAGCTTCTCCAGGGCAGGACCGAACTCGCGCTTGTTGTCGGCCACGAAGCCCGACAGTTGCGCCGAGACGTCGTCGATTCCCGCGATCAGGTTGCTCAGCGCTTGACGGCGCTCGTCCAGGGCGGCGAACAGCATGTTGCCGTCGATGATCAGCTGGTTGACCTGACCGGATCGCTGGGCCAGCGTGTCGGAGACCCGCTTGGCGTGGGTCAGCAGCTGCTCGAGGGCCTCGTCACGCTGATTGAGGCTGCGCGACAGACTGGTGACGCCGTTCAGCGCGCCGCGCAACTCCGGCTTGGCGTCCCGCAGCGAATCGGTGAGGGTCTGCAGCGCCTGCTCGAAGCGCGGCTTGTCCAACTCACTCGCGTTCTGCCCGAGATCCTGCAGCGCGGTGTTGAGCGTGTACGGAGTGGTGGTGCGGCCCAACGGGATCGACGTCACCGAGCCACTGCCCTTCGGCGTGACTGCCAGCGACTTCTCGCCTAGCACGGTGTCGGTCTTGATCGCCACCAGCGTCTGGTCGCCGATCCGGATCTTGCGGTCCACGGTGAACGCGACCTTCGCGGTATCGCCCGCCAGCGAGACGCTCTTGACCTTGCCGACGTTGATCCCCGAGACGTTGACGTCGTTCCCCGGAGAGATGCCGCCGGCGTCGGTGAAGAACGCCTCATACGGCTTGCCCTGCGGCATGAACGGCAGGTTGCTGTAGCCGAACGAGACCAGCACCAGGCATGTGACCAACACGATGCCGAAAATGCCTGTGCGGAGCGGGTTTCCCCCCTCGGGGCTAGCCATTCTCGGAACACCTCCCTTTCGCGGGGTCCGGAGGTCCACCGAACGGGATCAGAATGTCGCTGCCGGCCGGGCCGTTGATCTTCATCCGGATCGAGCAGTAGTAGATGTTGAAAAAGGCGCCATACGCGCCGAGGGCGTTCAGGCGCAAATAGTTCTCGGCGAGCGGCTCGATCACCTTGTTGACGTCGGCCTTACGCTCGTCGAGGCGCTGGGCGAGCGGGCGGGCGTTCTCGAGCACACCCTGCAGCGGCCGCCGGCTCTTCTGCAACGTCTCGGTGAGATCGGTGGTGGCCGACGACAGCGGCCCAATGGCCCCCGCGATCGGGTCCCGACCCTCGGCGAGAGTGGTCAGCAACTTTTGCAGCCGGTCGACGGTGGCGTCGAATTGCGCGCCTTTCTCGTCGACGGTGCCGAGCACAGTGTTGAGGTCGTTGATCACATCGCCGATCAGCTGGTCTCGCGCCGACAGATTCTGCGTGAACGCGGCGGTGCTGGAGAGCATCTGGGATAGCGCGCCACCCTGGCCCTGCAGCAGCTCGATGATCGCGTTGCTGACCTCGTTGATCTTGTTTCCGTCGAGGCCCTTGAACACCGGCTTCAGGCCGCCGAGCAGCGCGTCGAGATCTAACGCCGGCTGGGTATTGGTTACCGTGCCACCGGGCGGCACCTTCTTCAAATCGCCGGGCCCGGAGACGATTTCCAGATAGCGGTCGCCGACGAGGTTCTCGTAACGGACCACCGCCCGGGTCGAGGTGTACAGCTGGTAGCGCTGGCTGAGGTTGAACGCGACGTCGACGGTGTTGTCGGGGTTGAGCGTGACGCCTTTGACGCTGCCCACCGGCACCCCGGCGATCCGCACGTCCTGGCCCGCCTTGAGCCGCGACGCGTCGGTGAACGTCGCGTGATAGTTCTTGTCGGACCCGAAGCGGAACTCCCCGAAGACCACCACCAGCATCGCGGCCACCAGCAGCATCACCACGGTGAACACCCCGACGTTGACCAGGGTGCGGTTCTCCTTGCCCAGCCGGCTCATCAGGCCCCTCGCTTCTTCGCGCGAGCGCTCATCAGAAATCGTCCCTTTCGGCATAGGCGCCATTGAACAGGAACTGCAGCGTCGATGGGGCGTCGAACTGCAACTCGGTGTTCGGCTGGTACGGCACGTAGGCGTTGTCGGTGACGAGGAACGGGGTGCGATACCAGCTGCCGCCGTACTGCTTGCTCGGAACCTCCGGCAGGCCACGGCAATTCGGGCCGCCGGAGGCGTTCACGATGGGCAGGCTCTCCGGGTAGGTGTAGGCCGGCGCGCCGGGCAGGAAGCTCGACGAGACGAACAGGCCGGGCCGGATGCCGCCGATGATCGGGGCGAACCTTTCGATCGCTCGGGCAGTGCCCTTCAAGATGCAGCCGATCTCGGGCGAGTACTCACCGACGATTCGCAGCGGCGCCCGCAAGCGCTGGATCGCGGCGATGAAGTCGTCGGCACCGGGTTCGAGGGTGTCGGCCGCATTGTTGCCCAGGCCGGTGGCGGCCAGCAGCGTCGCATTGAGGTTGTCCTGCTCGTCGACCACGGTCCGGCTGATCGCCGGCGCGTTCTCGAACACGCGCACGAGGTCCGGTGCGGCATCGCCGTAGATGTCGGTGACGATGCCGGCCTTGCGGAAGTCCTCCTGCAGCGTCGGCAGCTTCGGGTTCAGTTGCTGCAGGTAGTAATTGAGGCCGGACAGCCCGGCGCCCAGATCGTCTCCATGGCCGCGCAGGCCCTCGGCCAGTGCGGAGAGCGTGGCGTTCAGATTCACCGGGTCGATCTTGCCGAGCACGTCGCTGAGGGTCTGGAACAGCGTGTTGACCTCGAGTTGGACGTCCTGGGCCCGCATCTCGGCACCGGGTCGCAGGGAGGTCTTCTTCGGATCCTGCGGCGTCAGGAACTCCACCGACTTGGCGCCGAAGATCGTGTTGCCCGCGATCCGGACCGTCGCATTCGAGGGGATGTAGCGCAGGTCGCCGCGGTTGATGGCCAGCGTCAGTTTGGCGTCGTCGCCGGCGTATTCGATGGACTCGACCTGACCCACCTGCAGACCACGGTACTTGACCTTCGCCTTGGTCTCCATCACCAGGCCCGCCCGCGGCGACAGGATCGTCACCTTGTCGGTCGGCGTGAACGCCGCGGTGTAGGACAGGTAGGTGAACACGGCGGCGGCGAGCACCAGCGCAGCGAGGATCGCCGCTGCGATCCTCACATGGCTGCGCTTGGCGTCACCGTTGGCCATCGGGTTCCTGTCTTATCCGGAGAGGTTGAAGTTGCCCGACGCGCCGTAGACGGCCAGGGAGATGAACAGCACGATCGTCACGACGACGATCAGCGAGGTACGCACGGCCTGACCGACGGCGATGCCCACGCCGACCGGGCCGCCGGAGGCGTTGTAGCCGTAGTAGGTATGCACGAGCATCACTGCGATCGACATGACGATGGCCTGGAGAAACGACCAGAGCAGGTCGCTGGGCACCAGGAAGGTGTTGAAGTAGTGGTCGTAGAGGCCCGCGGACTGGCCGTTGATGTAGACGGTGGTGAACCGGGCGGCGAAGAACGCCGCGAGCACCGACAGGGCGTAGAGCGGGACGATCGCGATCAGCCCGGCGATGAGACGGGTCGAGACGAGATACGAGACCGAGTGCACCGCCATCGATTCCACGGCGTCGATCTCCTCGGCCACCCGCATGGCGCCCAGCTGGGCGGTGGCGCCGGCGCCGATGGTCGCCGCGAGTGCGATGCCGGCGATCACCGGGGCGACGATGCGCACGTTGAGGAACGCCGAGAGGAATCCGGTGAGCGCTTCGATGCCGATGTTGCCCAGCGACGAGTAGCCCTGGACGGCGATGACCCCGCCGGAGGCGAGCGTCATGAACGCCGCCACCCCGACGGTCCCGCCGATCATCACCAGGGCGCCGGTGCCCATCGTCATCTCGGCGATCAGCCGCACCGTCTCGCGGCGGTAGCGGGTGATCGCGTTGGGGATGTAGCGCACCGACTCGCCGTAGAACAGCGCCTGCTCGCCGACGACGTCGACGGCGCGGGGCACCCCGCGGAAAGCGCGCCGCAGCCGCAGCGTGACGTCGTAGCTCATCGCCGCCCTCGGCTCATCGCGCCAACACCCTGACCCCGACCGCCGTCATGATCACGTTGATCACGAACAGGCAGATGAACGCGTAGACGACGGTCTCGTTGACCGCGTTGCCGACACCCTTGGGACCGCCTTTGACCGTGAGCCCGCGGTAGCAGCCCACCAGCCCGGCCACCACACCGAACAGCAGCGCCTTGACCTCGGCGAGCACCAACTCCCCCAGACCGGTCAGCACGGTGAGCCCGTTGATGAAGGCGCCGGGGTTCACGCCCTGCAGGAACACCGAGAACACGTAGCCGCCGGACAGGCCGATCAGGCAGACCAGCCCGTTGAGCAGAAGCGCCACGAACGTCGAGGCCAGCACGCGCGGCACGACCAGACGCTGGATCGGGTCGATGCCCAGCACCCGCATCGCGTCGATCTCCTCGCGGATGGTCCGCGCGCCCAGGTCGGCGCAGATCGCCGTGGCGCCTGCCCCGGCGACCACGAGCACCGTCACCACCGGGCCCAACTGGGTGATGGTGCCGAAGGCGGTGCCGGCCCCGGACAGGTCCGCCGCCCCGATCTCGCGCAGCAGGATGTTGAGCGTGAACGCCACCAGCACGGTGAACGGGATGGCGACCAGCAGCGTCGGCACCAGCGACACCCGCGCGATCATCCAGGTCTGATCGAGGAATTCGCGGAACTGGAACGGGCGGCGGAAGGTCTTGGCGAAGGTGTCCAAGGACATCTCGACGAACCCGCCCACGGCCCGCGCAGGCGCCGCAAGCTGTTCGATCAACCTCTGCTCCGATCTCGGTCCAGGGCCCTGACGACGTGCGCGTGGGCGAACTCATGTAACGAAGCCGCGCGCGACGGAATCCCACCTTGTGCTCAGCTGAACTCTGCGTGAGCCGGATCATACTAACTAGAACACGTTCGCCGTGTCAAAGTGCGGCAAATCTGGTCAAGTTCTTATGTCTGCGCTGTTCAGAGCCTGTGTGACCCACGTCATTCTAGAACACGTTCTAATCGATTTCAGGCACTGACAATCAAGACTGTCAGTCTCGATCCCCGAGGCCCATCGCCGCCGAGAAACTCTTCTCTGGGTCGCGATCAGCAAAGTAATCCTGCAAGGTTGCTGACAGCGCTGACGCGTCCCATTCGTCGCCGTCGGCACTGAATTGCTTCTCTGCCGTCGGCGCCGCGAGAAGCGTCACCGTCGGACCATAGACGATGAACAGCTGTCCGTTGACGGCTTCGGCAGCAGGGGATGCCAGGAATCGCACCAGGTTGACGACATGCTCGGGCGACAGTGGGTCCACCGCACCGTCGGCGAGCTCGGGCGCGTCGCCGAACACGCCCGCGGTCATCGCGGTGCGGGCGCGGGGGGCGATCGCGTTGGCGCGGACGCCGAAGCGGCCCAGTGCGCGGGCCGCCGACAGCGTCAGCGCGGTGATGCCGGCCTTGGCGGCGCCGTAGTTGGGCTGGCCGATCGGACCGGACAGTCCCGCCTCCGACGACGTGTTGATGATCCGCCCGTACACCTGCCCGTCACCGGCCTTGGCCCTCGACCGCCAGTAGGTGGCCGCGTTGCGGGTGAGCAGGAAGTGGCCGCGCAGGTGCACGGCGATGACCGCATCCCACTCCTCGTCGGTCATGTTGAACAGGATGCGGTCCCGCGTGATGCCCGCGTTGTTGACGACGATGCCCAGCCCGCCCAGTCCGTCGGCGGTCTCGACGAGTTCGTCGGCGGTCGATCGCTCGCTGATGTCGCCGGCGACCGCGACGCCCTTGGACCCCGCACCGGCGATCTCGTCGAGGACGTCGGACCGCTCGAGCGCGGGGGCGATGTCATTGACGACCACGGTGGCGCCGGCGCGGGCGAGCCCGATGGCTTCGGCACGGCCCAGGCCGGCCGCGGCTCCGGTGACGACCGCGACGCGGCCGGACAGATCGATGTCGGTCAACTTATGAATACCTCTAGTCGTGTCGGATCAGGGCGGCGCGGGGGCACTCGGCAACGGCCTGTTCGGCCACGGCCTCCTCCTCGGCGGGGACGGGGTCGGCCTTCACCACGGCGTAGTCCTCGTCGTCGAGCTCGAACAGGTCGGGGGCTATTCCGACGCAGACGGCGTTGCCTTCACAACGGTCACGATCCACTTCCACTCGCATGACAACCTCCTGACGGTCCTTCGTGTTGGGCCGATCCGCAGAGCACCCAGTGTGACACCACCCTGGACCCCAAGACTAGAACGTGTTACAACCGGGGAAGACCTGAGGTGTTCACATGGGCATCCGGGATGACACCGGGATACAGGCTCGCAGACTAGTGAGGACGCGCGATGCGGATCGGCTACACCCCCGAACAAGAGGAGTTGCGTCGCGAACTGCGCGCGTACTTCTCGAAGCTCATGACCCCCGAACGCGCCGAGGCGCTGGCGAGCAACGACGGCGAGATGGGCCGCGGGAACGTCTACCGCGAGACCGTCGCCCAGATGGGCAAGGACGGCTGGCTGACGCTGTCGTGGCCGACCGAGTACGGCGGACAGGCCAGGCCGCCGATGGACGGCCTGATCTTCAACGACGAGGCGGCGATCGCCAACGTCCCGGTGCCGTTCCTGACCATCAACAGCGTCGCGCCGACGATCATGCACTTCGGCAGCGACGAGCAGAAGACGTTCTTCCTGCCCAAGATCGCCGCGGGTGAACTGCACTTCTCGATCGGCTACTCCGAGCCCGGCGCAGGCACCGACCTGGCGTCGCTGCGCACCACCGCGGTCCGGGACGGCGACGACTACGTGATCAACGGGCAGAAGATGTGGACGTCGCTGATCGCCTACGCCGACTACGTGTGGCTGGCGGCGCGCACCAACACCGAAGCCAAGAAGCACCGCGGCATCTCGATGCTGATCGTGCCGACCACGGCGGAGGGCTTCTCCTGGACCCCTGTGCACACCATGGCGGGGGTGGGCACCAGCGCGACGTACTACCAGGACGTCCGGGTGCCGGTGACCAACCTGGTCGGTGAGGAGAACGCCGGCTGGAAGCTGGTCACCAACCAGCTCAACCACGAGCGGGTGGCGCTGGTGTCGGCGCAGCCGATCTTCATGGCGCTCGGCGCCGTCCGGGAATGGGCGCAGAACACCAAGGACGTGCACGGCAACCGGCTGATCGACTCGGAGTGGGTGCAACTCAATCTCGCTCGCGTGCACGCCAAGGCCGAGGTGCTCAAGCTCATCAACTGGGAGCTGGCCTCGACCGAGAACGCCGCGCCATCGCCGGCGGACGCCTCCGCGGCGAAGGTCTACGGCACCGAGCTGGCGACCGAGGCCTACCGCCTGCTGATGGAGGTGCTGCGCACCGCGGCCACGCTGCGCACGAATTCGCCGGGAGCGCTGCTGCGCGGCCGCATCGAGCGCATGCACCGGTCGTGCCTGATCCTGACATTCGGCGGCGGCACGAACGAGATCCAGCGCGACATCATCGGCATGGTCGCTCTCGGCCTGCCCCGAGTGAACCGGTAAGGAGACGTCCACGATGGACTTCACGACCACAGAAGCCAGCGAGGATCTCGGCGGCCTGGTGCGCACCATCACCGAGTCGATCTGCACGCCCGAGCATCAGCGCGCCCTCGACGGCCTCGGTCCCGATGCCGGTGGCCGGTTCGACCGGGATCTCTGGAGCAAGCTCGTCGACGCCGACATCCTGTCCACCACGTCGCCGGAGTCGTTGGGCGGTGGCGGTTTCGGGGTGCTGGAGGAGGTCGCCGTGCTGGTGGCGCTGGGCCGTCAGCTGGCTGCGGTGCCGTATCTCGAATCGGTGGTGCTCGGCGCCGGTGCGTTGGGCGCGTACGGCTCCGAGACCCTGCAGCAGGAGTGGGCGGCCCCGGCGATCCGCGGCGAGAAGATCCTCGCGGTCGCGCTCGACGGTGAGATGGGTGAGGGCCCGGTCCGTGCGCAGGCCACCGGGCCGAGCTTCACGCTGACCGGCACGCGCACCCTGGTGGCGTACGGGCCGCACGCCGACGCGTTCCTGGTGCCGGCCGAAACCGATTCCGGCGTCGGCGTTTTCGTTGTCAGCGCGACCGACTCCGGGGTCACGGTGACAGCGCTGGACACCACGGGCCACGGCAGCGTCGGTGCGCTGGAGATGCACGGTGTCGAGGTGGCCGCCGACCGCCGGGTCGGCGGCCAGGAGGTGCTCGACTGGCTGACCACCCGCAGCGCGCTGGGCCGCAGCGCCTACCAGCTGGGCGTGCTGGAACGGGCACTCGAACTGACGTCGGCCTACGCGCGCGAACGTGAGCAGTTCGATCGGCCGATCGGCAGTTTCCAGGCGGTGTCGTCGCGATTGGCCGACGGCTACATCGACATCAAGGGCCTGCGGCTGACCCTGACCCAGGCGGCCTGGCGGCTCTCCGAGGACCTTCCGGCCGACGTCGACGTCGCCAGTGCCGCGTTCTGGGCCGCCGAGGCGGGCCACCGGGTGGCACACACCACGGTGCACGTCCACGGCGGTGTCGGGATCGACACCGACCATCCGGTGCACCGGTACTTCCTGGCCGCGAAGCAGACCGAATTCGCCCTCGGTGGGGCGACGGGGCAACTGCTCCGCATCGGCCGTGAACTGGCCGACACCCCGGCCTGAGTCGACAGCGGTGGGCACTGCCGTCGTACCGACCGTGTCCGCCCTGGTGGCGCCGCTCGCCGACGTCGAGGACCGGGGGGTGTACGGCGTCGACGGCACCGGTGAGCCGTCGTTCGTCACCTGGCGCAGCCACATCCGGCAGGCCGCCGCGTTGGCGGCGGCGCTGCGGGCACGGCTGGACCCGGGGCGCCCGCCCCACGTCGGGGTGCTGGCGGGCAACACACCGTTCTTCTCGACGGTGCTGGTGGCCGCCGCACTCTCGGGGATCGTGCCGGTCGGTTTGAACCCCACCCGGCGCGGAGCGGCGCTGCAGCGCGACATCGACCATGCCGACTGCCAGCTGGTGCTGGCCGACCGGGGCAGCGCGGCGCCCGGGATTGCGGCCATCGACGTCGAATCCTGTGACTTCGCCGTCGAAGTGGCGGCCCACGCCGATGCCGACGTCGAGTTCCGGCCGGCCGACCCCGACGATCTGTTCATGCTGATCTTCACCTCCGGCACCAGCGGCGACCCGAAGGCGGTGCGCTGCACCCACGAGAAGGTCGCCTTCCCCGGCCGGATGCTGGCGCAGCGGTTCAGCCTGGGACCCACGGACACGTGCTACCTGTCGATGCCGCTGTTCCACTCCAACGCGATCATGGCGGGGTGGGCACCGGCCGTGGCCGGTGGTGCGTCGATCGCGTTGCGGCGCAGATTCTCGGCGTCGCAGTTCTTCCCGGACATCCGCCGTGTCGGTGCCACCTACGCCAACTACGTCGGCAAGCCACTGTCCTACATCCTGGCGACTCCGGAACGCCCCGACGACACCGAAAACCCGTTGCGCGTGGCCTACGGCAACGAGGGCGCCCCGCGGGATCTGACGCGCTTCGCGCGGCGATTCGCCGTCGAGGTGGTCGACGGGTTCGGGTCCAGTGAGGGCGGGGTGTCGATCGCCCGGACGCCCGACACTCCCGAGGGAGCGCTCGGGCCGCTCGTGGGCGGAGTGACGATCCTCGACGTCGACACCGGCGCGGAGTGCCCGCCCGGGGTCATCGGCGAACTGGTCAACACCGACGGGCCCGGCCAGTTCCGCGGCTACTACCGGGATCCCGAGGCCGAGGCCGACCGCATGCGCGGCGGTGTCTACCACAGTGGTGACCTGGCCTACCGCGACGAGAACGGCTTCGCGTACTTCGCCGGACGCCTCGGCGACTGGATGCGGGTCGACGGCGAGAACCTCGGCACCGCGCCCATCGAACGCATCCTGATGCGCTATCCCGGTGTCACCGAGGCCGTCGTCTACCCGATTCCGGACGAGGACGTCGGGGACCGGGTGATGGCGGCGCTGGTACTGCCGGACCCGGACGGGTTCGATCCGGCGACGTTCGCCGAGTTTCTCTCCCGCCAGGACGATCTCGGCCCCAAGCAGTGGCCCATGGTCGTGCGGGTCGCCGAGGCCCTCCCCCGCACCGAGACGTTCAAGGTGGTCAAACGGCGCCTCACGGCCGAGGGCACCGACTGCGCCGATCCCGTACACCGGATTTACCGGCCGTGACCGCGACCCGGCACACCGACATCGCCACGATGCTGCTCGACCGCCGTGACGACCATCATCCCGGCCTGCGCACCCGGGCCCGCGCCTGGACCTGGGACGAGGTGGTGACCGAGTCGGCCGCCCGCGCGGCGCTGGCGACCGCGCTGCACCGTGAAAGAGCCTGCGAGGCACCGCTGCACATCGGCGTCCTGCTGGACAACGTGCCGGACTTCGTGTTCTGGCTGGGCGCCGCGGCCCTCGCGGGAGCGACCGTCGTCGGACTCAACCCCACCCGGGGCGCGTCCGATCTGGCCGCCGACATCCGGCACGCCGACTGCGCGATGATCGTCACCGACACTGTCGGCAGCGAGCGCCTCGCCTCTCTCGATCACGGCCTGGCTGCGGACATGATCCTGTCCGTCGATGATTCCGGTTACCACCGTCGCATCGAGGCACACCGCGAAAGACCCCGTGCCGCAGCAGGTGTGGACGCGAGCACCCTGATGCTGCTGCTGTTCACCTCCGGCACGACCGGATCCTCCAAGGCCGTGCGCTGCACCCAGGGCCGGTTGGCCCGCATCGCCTACGCGGCGACCGACAAGTTCGGTCACCACCGAGGCGACGTCGACTACTGCTGCATGCCGCTCTTCCACGGCAACGCCCTGATGGCGCTGTGGGCGCCCGCGCTGGCCAACGGCGCGACGGTGTGCCTCACACCGACGTTCTCGGCGTCCGGATTCCTGCCCGACGTGCGCTTCTTCGGTGCCACGTTCTTCACCTACGTGGGCAAGGCGTTGGCGTACCTGATGGCCACCCCCGAGGCGCCGGACGACGGGGACAACACGCTGCACCGTGGGTTCGGCACCGAGGCGTCCCCCGAGGACCAGAAGGAGTTCCGGCGTCGGTTCGGCGCCGAGCTGTACGAGGGCTACGGCTCCAGTGAGGGCGGAGCGGTCGCCCTGCCGGATTCCGCCGCCCCGCCCGGCGCACTCGGCCGGCCCGCCCACCCCGACGTCGTGGTCGTCGATCCCGCGACGACGACACCGTGTCCCCCCGCCGTTCTCGACGGATCGGGCCGGGTGTGCAACGCCGACGAGGCCATCGGCGAGATCGTCGACCGGCGCGGAGTGCGCGACTTCGAGGGCTACTACCGCAACGACGCGGCCGACGCCGAGCGGACCCGCAACGGCTGGTACTGGACGGGAGATCTCGGCTACGTCGACGGCGACGGATTCCTGTACTTCGCAGGCCGGCGCGGGGACTGGATTCGGGTCGACGGCGAGAACATCTCGGCGCTGAGCATCGAGCGGGTGCTGCGGCGCCATCCGGACGTCATCGCCGCGGCGGTGTACGGCGTGCCCGATCCGCGCTCGGGCGACCAGGTGATGGCCGCCATCGAGGTTGCGGACCCCCACGCGTTCGATCCGGACGCCTTCACCGCGTTCCTCGCCGCGCAGGATGATCTGGGCGCCAAGGGATTTCCCCGGCTGCTGCGCGTGTCGGCCGACCTGCCGGTCACCGGATCGAACAAGATCCTCAAACGCGACCTGCAGGCGCAGCGCTGGCACACCGCCGAGGCGGTCTACCACTGGGCCGGCCGCGGGACACCGCGGTACCGGCTCATGGACGCCGCCGACCGGCAGGCGCTCGACGACGAGTTCGCTTCGCACGGAAGGCAGCCCCATGCACGACTGGGATGAGGAGACCGACGTACTGGTCGCGGGGTCGGGGGCCGGCGGGGTCACCGGCGCCTACACCGCGGCGCGGGAGGGCCTCGACGTGCTGCTGGTGGAGGCGTCGGACCGGTTCGGCGGCACCACGGCCTACTCCGGCGGCGGCGGGATGTGGTTCCCGTGCAATCCCGTCCTGCAGCGCGCCGGCTACGGCGACGCACCAGACGACACCCTCGACGACGCGCTCGAGTACTACAACGCCGTCGTCGGCGACCGCACGCCGGCCGCGCTGCGGGAGGCCTACGTGCGGGGCGGTGCCCCGCTGATCAGCTATCTCGAAGCCGATGAGCAGCTCAAGTTCTCGCTGCTGCCATGGCCGGACTATTTCGGGTCGGCCCCCAAGGCGCGCCACGACGGCATGCGTCACATCGCAGCCAAGCCGCTGCGGGTCGCCGCCGCACCGGATCTGGCCGAGCTCATCCGCGGTCCCCTCGACACCGACCGGCTCGGGCGGCCGCAGCCTCAGGACTATTTCGTCGGCGGCCGCGCGCTGATCGCCCGCTTCCTGATCGCCCTCCGTCGTCATCCGCACGCCGCCACCCGGCTCAACACGGCGCTGACCGAGCTCGTCGTCGAGGACGGCGCGGTGGTCGGGGCCGTCGTGACGACCGGGGAGCGCAGCCGGACCGTCAGGACCCGCCGCGGAGTGCTGCTCGCCGCAGGCGGATTCGAGCACAACGACGCGATGCGCAAGCGCTACGGCGTGCCGGGCCGATCCACCGACAGCATGGGACCGCCGTCGAACCGCGGGCTGGCGCATCTTGCCGGGATCGCCGCCGGCGCCGACATCGACCTGATGGACCAGGCCTGGTGGTCACCGGGCCTCACCCACCCCGACGGCACCTCGGCGTTCGCTCTGTGGTTCACGGGCGGCATCTTCGTCGACGACCGCGGCCGCCGGTTCGTCAACGAGTCCGCCGCCTACGACCGGCTGGGCCGGGCGATCCTGGCGGCGATGGCCGACGGCACCGTCACGCTGCCCTACTGGATGGTGTACGACGACCGCGAGGGTGCAGTGCCGCCGGTCAAGGCGCCGAACGTGTCGATGGTCGAGACCGAGCGCTACGTCGCGGCCGGATTGTGGCGCACCGCAGACACTCTCGCCGAGCTGGCCACGGAGATCGGCGTTCCGCCGGAGAACCTGGAGCACACCGTGGCCCGCTACAACGCCTTCGCCAGTGCCGGCGTCGACGAGGACCACGGTCGCGGTGGCGAGGCCTACGACCGCGCGTTCTCCGGCGGCGCGTCCCCGCTGGTGCCGATCGAACGGCCGCCGTTCCACGCCGCCGCATTCGGCGTCTCGGATCTGGGCACCAAGGGCGGGCTGCGCACCGACGCCGCGGCGCGGGTCCTCGACACCGCGGGCGCGGTGATCCCCGGTCTGTACGCGGCGGGCAACACGATGGCCGCCCCCAGCGGCACCGCCTACCCCGGCGGCGGCAACCCCATCGGCACCAGCATGGTGTTCAGCCACCTCGCGGCGCTGGACATGACAGGAAGGACCCGGCCATGACGACCGAGCACATCCGCGACATCGACACCGGCACGGCGATGACGCGCTACGCCCGCGGCTGGCACTGCCTCGGTCTTGCCGAGACGTTCCGGGATGGAAAGCCGCACAGCATCAACGCCTTCGGCACGATGCTGGTGGTGTTCGCCGACTCCACGGGCACCCTCAACGTCCTCGACGGGTACTGCCGCCACATGGGCGGCAACCTCGGCCAGGGCACGGTCAAGGGCGACGACATCGCGTGCCCGTTCCACGACTGGCGATGGCGCGGCGACGGCCGATGCTCGCTCGTCCCGTACGCCAAGCGGACCCCGAGGATGGCGCGCACCCGCGCGTGGCAGACGACCGAGGTGAACGGTCAACTGCTGGTCTGGCACGATCCCGAGGGTTCGACGCCGTCGGCCGAGCTCACCCCGCCGACGATCGACGGTTACGACGAGGGCCGCTGGTCGCCCTGGCAGTGGAGTTCGATCCTCATCGAGGGCGCGCACTGCCGCGAGATCGTCGACAACAACGTCGACATGGCGCACTTCTTCTACATCCACCACGCGTACCCCACGTATTTCAAGAACGTGATCGAGGGGCACACCGCCAGCCAGTACATGGAGTCCAAGCCACGGCCGGACTACACCGCCGATCCCGAGAAGCTCTGGGAGGGGACGTATCTGAGGTCCGAGGCGACCTATTTCGGCCCCGCGTACATGATCAACTGGCTGCACAACGACCTCGCCCCCGGATTCACCGTGGAGGTGGCGCTGATCAACTGCCACTACCCGGTGACGCACCACTCGTTCGTGCTGCAGTGGGGCGTCGCCGTCGCCGCGATGCCAGGCCTGCCCGCCGACAAGGCCGCCAAACTCGCGGCGGCGATGAACCGGACCTTCGGCGAGGGCTTTCTCGAGGACGTCGAAATCTGGAAGAACAAGACCCGCATCGACAATCCTCTGCTGACCGAGGAGGACGGCCCGGTGTATCAGCACCGGCGCTGGTACGAGCAGTTCTACGTCGACGCCGCCGACGTCACGCCCGACATGACCGACCGCTTCGAGCAGGAGGTCGACACCACGCACGCCTTCGATCTGTGGCAGCAGGAGGTGGAGCAGAACCTGGCCCGTCTCGCCGCGGGGGCATCGGAGTCGACGACCGACTCAGCAAACAAGTAGTTGCAAAGTGCACTTCCCTGGACAAGGCTGATGCCGGACCGGCAGGATTCCAGCCATGACCCGCGCCGTCACCCGGTTCGCCGTTGCGGCTGCCGTCGTGGTGTCGGCCTGCGGCTCGCCCACCGACGGCGGTCCGTCTCCGTCGACGCCTGCGGGGCCCGTCACCTCCGCGCCGCCTGCCGCTGCCGCCGCTGAGCCGAACGCGGCTCCCACGCGAGCCCGCACGATTCGCGAGTACATCGCCACGAACGGTTTGCAGGAGACCGTGATCCACCGTGGAGACGCGGGGGCTCCGTCCGTCGACCTGCCGTGGATGGACGGGTGGGAGGACGCGGGGTCCCTCACTCCGGAGTGGGCCTATTCCGCCATCGTCTACCGGGGCGACCGGCCCGAGGAGTACACACCGAACATCGTGGTGCTGATGTCGAAGCTGACCGGCGCGGCTGATCCGCAGGGCGTGATCGACGCGGCTCCCGGCGAGCTCGCTGACCTCGCCGGCTGGACGCCGATCGGGGAGCCGGGACCGGGTGGTCGCGACGACTACCCGAGTTACCGGCTCGGTGGCACGTGGGTGCAGAACGGCGTCACGAAGGTCGTGGCGCAGACGACGGTGGCGATCCCTGCCGACGACGGCCTCTACGTGGTGCAGTTCAACGCCGACGCGGCGCAGAGCGAGTTCGACATCGCCGATGCGGGTCTGACCACCGTGACCGAGCAGGCCATCATCCTGCCCTGACGCGGCTCACGACAGCAGGGACGGCACCATCGCGTCGATCAAGTGCGGGCCCGGCTCGGCGAACGCGTCGGCCAGCGCGGCCGCCAGCTCCTCGGCGGTCCTGACGCGCCGGGCCGGCACGCCGAAACCCTCGGCGATCTGCACGAAATCCATGGCGGGAGAGCCGAGGTCGAGCAGCTCACGAGCCTTCGGTCCAGGTTCGGCACCGCTGGTCGCGCCCACCCGCTGCAGTTCGATGCGCAGGATGTCGTAGGCGCCGTTGTCGAAGATCACCGTCGTCACGTCGAGGTGCTCGCGAGCCTGGGTCCACAGCGCCGAGATCGTGTACAGCGCCGAGCCATCGGCCTGCAGCGACACCACCGGACGGTCCGGCGCCGCGATCGCCGCGCCGACCGCGGCCGGGATGCCGTAGCCGATGGCGCCACCGGTCAGCGTCAGCACATCGTGGGCCGGAGCACCGGCGGTCGCCGCGGCGACACCCACGCCCGCGGTGTTGGATTCGTCGACGACGATCGCTCCCTCGGGGAGTAGCGCGCCGATCACGGTGGCCGCGGCGAACGCGTTCAGGTCGCCGGTCGGCAACGCCGGCCGCGTCGACGGCGCAACCGCTGGTGTGCTGCCGGGCGCCAGCTCGTCGGCCAGGTGCTCCAGCGCCGCCGCCGCGCCGCGATGCGATGCCAGCACGTGCACCGTGCAGCCGTCGGGCACCAGGTCGCTCGCCTTCCCGGGATAGGCGAAGAACGACACCGGCGACACCGCGCCGGCCAGCACCAGATGCCGTGCGCCGGCGAGCTGTTCGGCGGCGGCCTCGGCGAAGTACGCGAGCCGCTCGACGGCGGGGACGCCCGCCCCGCGCTCGAGCCGGGCGGGGAACGTCTCGCAGAGCACGCTCGCCCCGGTGGCCTCGCCGATACGGACGGCGGCCGCCAGGCCCGGCGCCCGGGTCGCGTCGCCGCCGACCAGGACCACGGCGCGTTCCCCGGAACGCAGCGCCGCCGCGGCGGCGCGGACAGCGTCGCCGTCCACGGCTGGTTCCTCGGGCTCGGACGCTGCGGGTGCCGGTCCCGCCCCGTCGCTCCACGAGACGTCGGCGGGCAGGATCAGCGTCGACACGACGCCCCGGCGGGCGGCGTCGAGAGCCGCCATGGTGTCGGCGGCGATGTCGGCGGGCCGCAGACTGCGGTGCACCCAGCCCGACACGGAGCCGGCGACCGCGTCGATGTCGGATTCCAAAGGGGCGTCGTACTTCTTGTGGTAGGTGGCGTGGTCACCGACGACGACGACCATCGGGGTGTGCGCCCGCCGCGCGTTGTGCAGGTTGGCCAGGCCGTTGCCCAGACCGGGCCCGAGGTGCAGCAGCACCGCAGCGGGCGTGCCTGCGATCCGTGCGTACCCGTCGGCGGCTCCGGTGGCGACCCCTTCGAACAGCGTCAGGACGCCGCGCATTCCGCCGACGGTGTCCAGCGCGGCGACGAAATGCATCTCCGACGTGCCCGGGTTGGCGAAGCAGACGTCGACGCCCGCGTCGACGAGCGTGGTCAGCAGGGAACGCGCACCGTTCATATGTGCTCCTCGAGTCGGGCGAACACGCGTGCGGCGTTGGCGTGCAGGTAGTCGTGCCGTGCGGCGTCGGACAGGCCCAGCTCGTCGAGGCCGTCCAGGGCGTGCGTATGCCCGATCATCGGATAGTTAGTGCCGAACAACACCTTTCGCTGCCCGGTCTCGGTCTTCATGAAGGCGACGAGTTCTGCGGGGAGCCGCTTGGTCGTGTACGCGGAGGTGTCGATGTAGACGTTCGGGTGCTTGCGGGCGACGGCGACCATCTCCTCCGTCCACGGATACCCGACGTGGCCGCAGACGATCACCAGTTCGGGGAAGTCGAGCGCGACCTCGTCGATGTACGGGATCGGCCGCCCGGTTTCCGACGGCCGCAGCGGCCCGGTGTGCCCGACCTGGGTGCAGAAGGGCACGCCCAGTTCGACGCACTCGGCGAACAGCGGGTAGTAGTGCCGGTCGGTCGGCGGCAGACGCCACAACCAGGGCACCACCCGCAATCCGACGAACCCGTCGTCGCGGACCCGCCTGCGCAACTCGCGGACAGCCTCCATCGGGCGGTCGAGATCGACGGTGGCCAGGCCGGCCAGTCGGTCGGGGTGGGAGCGCACCCAGGCGGCGACCTCGTCGTTGGAGACCAGGTCGAGTCCGTTCGGACCCCGCCACGCGCTCAGCAGTCCGACGGCGACGCTGGCCGCGTCCATCGCAGCGATCGTGACGTCGATCGGGACATCGTCGTCGGGCATCGCACCGCCGGTCCAGCGGCGAAGCGTCGCCAGCATCTCGTGGTCGAGGAACCGCTGGGTCGGATGCTGCATCCAGACGTCGATCGTCATGCCGATCGACTGTAGACCGGTCAGGCGTCGCGGATGCCGTCCAGCCGTTTCGTCGCCTCGTCGAACCCGCTGACCAGTTCGGCGATGATGTCGGCGACGGGCCGGATCTCGTTCATCCGGCCGACGATCTGCCCGACGGGCATCGCCACCGCGGTGGGATCGGTCGACTCGCTCATCCGCTGATGGGCTTCGCTGACGAGGATGTTCTGCAGCGGCATCGGCAGCGGTTCGGGCGCGCCGTCGGCATCCCAGGCGTCGGTCCAGCGGCTCTTGAGCAGCCGCGCCGGCTTACCGGTGTAGATGCGTCGGCGCACCGTGTCGGCCGACGTCGCCGTCAGCATGGCCTCCTGGATCACCGAGCGGCCCGAGTCGAGGCGCACGCCGAGGTCGTACTCAGCCGAGGTCAGGAACGCCGAACCCATCCAGACCCCTTGTGCGCCGAGGGCCAGCGCGGCGGCGACCTGCCTGCCGGTGCCGATCCCGCCGGCCGCGAGCACCGGGGTCCTGCCGTCCAGGGCGTCGACGATCTCGGGCCAGAGCACCATGGAGCCGATCTCACCGGTGTGCCCGCCGGCCTCGTGGCCCTGGGCGACGACGATGTCGACGCCGTTCTCGGCATGGCGCAGTGCGTGTTTGGCCGAGCCCGCCAGCGCCGCGATCGGCACGCCGGCCTCGTGCACCTGATCGATGACGTCCTTGGGCGGTGAGCCCAGCGCGTTGGCGATCAGCTTGATGGGGTGCTTGAGGGCCACCTCGACGTGGCTGCGCGCCACCGAATGCAGCCATCCCAGAACACCTTCGGAGCGTTCCTCGTCGGCGGGCAGCGGCGGCACCCCGAGGTCGGCGAGCGTCTTGTCGACGAACTCGCGGTGCTCCGCGGGGATCAGCTTGTTGATGTCGACCGACGTGCCCTCGGTCGGCACCTTGGCCGGCATCACGATGTCGACGCCGTAGGGCTTACCGTCGGTGTTGGCGTCCATCCACTGCAGCACGTTCTCGAGGTCGTCGGCGTCGTTGAACCGCACACAGCCCAACACGCCGAGTCCGCCGGCTCGGGTGACGGCCGCGGCCACCTTCTCCGAGGGCGTGAAGACGAAGATCGGGTAGTCGATGCCGAAGCGATCACACAGTTCGGTTCTCACGACTGCACCGCCGCATGCTTCTCGTGGACCTCGTCGGCCGGGCGCGCCTCGGTCACGTCCTTGGCCCACCGGTAGTCAGGTTTGCCCGCGGGCGAGCGCTTCACCTCGTCGACCAGCCAGAGGCTGCGCGGCACCTTGTACCCCGCGATCTCGCTGCGCACGAACGCATCCAGGTCAGCCAGCGTCGGGCGGGTGCCCTCGCGCGGATGGACGACGGCGGCCACGTGCTGACCGAACCGCGGGTCGGGTACCCCGACCACGAGCGCGTCGAACACATCGGGGTGGCCCTTGAGGGCGGCTTCGACCTCTTCGGGGTAGATCTTCTCGCCGCCGCTGTTGATCGACACCGAGCCGCGGCCCAGCATCGTCACGGTGCCGTCGGCCTCCACCTCGGCGTAGTCGCCGGGGATGGCGTAGCGCACCCCGTTGATGGTCTTGAACGTCTCGGCCGTCTTCTTCTCGTCCTTGAAATAGCCCACCGGGATGTGGCCGCGCTTGGCGATGATGCCGCGCTTGCCCGAACCGGGCTCGACCTCGTTGCCGTCCTCGTCGAGGACGACGGTGTTCTTGTCGATGGTCACCCGGGGTCCGCCGGTGTGCGACTGCCCCTTGGCCACCACGCTGGTGCCGCCGAAGCCGGTCTCCGACGAGCCGATCGAGTCGGTGATGATGCGGTTGGGCAGCAGCTCGAGGAACTTCTCCTTGATGCTGGTCGAGAACAGCGCCGCGGTGCTGGCGAGCAGGAACAGGCTCGACAGGTCGTAGGTGTTGCCCTCGCCCTGGTGGGCGAGCAGGGCGTCGAGCAGCGGCCGGGCCATCGCGTCACCGGTGAAGAACAGCAGGTTCACCTTGTGCTCGTGAATGGTGCGCCATACGGCGTCGGCATCGAATTCCGGCACCAGCACGGTGGTCTGGCCCGAGAACAGTGCCATCCACGTGGCGGACTGCGTGGCGCCGTGGATCATCGGCGGGATCGGGTAGCGGACCATCGGCCCGCTCTCGGCTGCCTGCTTCGCCAGGCCGTACTCGTCGGCGATCGGCTCGCCGGTGGCGAAGTCGGTGCCGCCGAACAGAACTCGGTAGATGTCCTCGTGGCGCCACATCACGCCCTTGGGGAAGCCGGTGGTGCCGCCGGTGTAGAGCAGATAGATGTCGTCCTCGCTGCGCGGGCCGAAGTCGCGCTCCGGAGAGCCCTCCTCGAGCGCGGAGTAGAACTCGACGCCGCCGTACCGCTGGAAGTCCTCATCGGTGCCGTCCTCGACGACGAGGATCGTCTTCACGTTCGGCGTCTCGGGCAGCACGTTGGCCACCCGGTCGGCGTAGCGGCGCTCGTGCACCAGGGCGACCATGTCGGAGTTGTCGAAGAGGTACTTCAGCTCACCCTCGACGTACCGGAAGTTGACGTTGACCAGGATGGCGCCGGCCTTGACGATGCCGAGCATCGCGATGACGATCTCGATGCGGTTGCGGCAGTACAGCCCGACCTTGTCGTCCTTCTTGACGCCGTGATCGAGCAGGTAGTGCGCCAGCCGGTTCGATTTCTCCTCGAGCTCGGCGTAGGTCAGCTTCTCGTCGCCCGAGATCAGGGCGACGCGGTCAGGCACGGCGTCGATGGCGTGCTCGGCGAGATCGGCGATGTTCAGGGCCACGGCTCTAAACTAGAACGTGTTACATTTCCAGACAAGTCTGTGGCAACGACGCTGGAAGGCGGCCCCCTGTGAGCGAACCCCAGAAACAGCCCGACTGCCTCGTTGAGCAGCGCGGACACACCCTGATCGTCATGATGAACCGGCCGGAGGCACGCAACGCCCTCTCAGGCGAGATGCTCTCGATCATGGTGGAGTCCTGGGACCGCGTCGACAACGATCCGGACATCCGGACCTGCATCCTGACCGGCGCGGGCGGTTACTTCTGCGCGGGCATGGACCTCAAGGCCGCCTCGGCCAAGCCGCCGGGCGATTCGTTCAAGGACGGCAGCTACGACCCGTCGCGCATCGACGGTCTGCTCAAGGGCCGGCGGTTGAAGAAGCCGCTGATCGCCGCCGTCGAGGGGCCCGCGATCGCGGGCGGGACCGAGATCCTGCAGGGCACCGACATCCGGGTCGCCGGGGAGAGCGCGAAGTTCGGCATCTCCGAGGCGAAGTGGAGCCTGTACCCGATGGGTGGCTCGGCGGTGCGGCTGGTGCGCCAGATCCCCTACACGATCGCGTGCGACCTGCTGCTGACCGGCCGCCACATCACCGCGGCCGAAGCGCTGTCCTACGGCCTGATCGGCTACGTGGTGCCCGACGGCAGCGCGCTGGACAAGGCGCTCGAGATCGCCGAGGTGATCAACAACAACGGCCCGCTGGCGGTGCAGGCGATCCTCAAGACCATCCGCGAGACCGAGGGCATGCACGAGGAAGAGGCCTTCAAGCCCGACACCGCCAACGGCATCCCGGTGTTCCTCTCCGAGGACGCCAAGGAAGGCCCGCGGGCCTTCAAGGAGAAGCGGGCCCCGAACTTCCAGATGAAGTAGCCGCCGGCGCCGGCGCGGCTGGTGTGCGCCCAGATCGCGATTTCCGGTGTGATCGCGATCTGGATGCACACCAGACGCCGCACTCACCCACTCGCTCAGGCGACGGATTCCTCTGCGGCCCAGAGGCGGTCGATCTCGGCCTGCCCGGCGGCAAGGCTCTGTGCGGCCAACGGCTTCAACTCGGCCATTGCCGGATTGCTCTCGGCGAGGGTGAGTTCGACGACGATGAAGCGAGGCTGCAGGCCGGTCAGCGACACCCCGTGGGTCAGCCAGGTCTGTGCGTGGTCCCACCCTTCGCGCGGAGTGCCGGGTCCGTAGCCGCCGCCGCGGGTCTCGATCGCCAGCAGCCGGGTGTCCCCCAGCAGCCCTTCCCCTGTTGCCGCGTCGAACGACAACCCGGCAGCCACGATGTGGTCAACCCACGCCTTGACCGTGCTCGGCGGCCCGAAGTTGTACAGCGGCAGCCCCAGCAACACCGTGTCGGCGGCTTTCACCTCGTCGACCAGTCGAGCGCTGAGGTCGGCAGAGTTCTGCGGATTCAGGTGCGGCAGCGGCTCGGCCGCCAGGTCGCGGTACGTCACGGTGCCGCCCGGATGAGCGGCGCGCCAGCGCTGCGCCGCGCGGGCCGTCAGCGCGCGGCTCACGGAGCGATCCCCCTGGACGGACGAATCGATGTGGAGCAGATGCGTCATCCCATGTCCCTTCATAGATAGTTAGTGTTGTACCAACTATCTATACCACGCATAGCGCTGCGGTATTCCCGTACGCTTGCCCAGGTGAGCGACGGTGTGCAGCAGGAGCAACTCCTCGGGCCCCTGCTGGATCTGCTCGCCCGCCGGCTCCGTGGTGCCGCCGAAACCGAGTTGACGGCCTTCGGACTACGCCCGCGCCACGTCATCGGCCTCACGCTGTTGAGGGGCTCCGGTGAACAAAGCCAGGCCGACCTCGCCGAGGCGCTCGGGATCGACCCCACCAACGTGGTGGCGCTGCTCAACGAACTCGAGTCCGCCGGACTCGTCGAACGTCGTCGCTCACCGGCGGACCGTCGACGGCACACAGTCGTCCTCACCCCCCGGGGCGTTCAACGCCTGACCGAGATCGAGAGCGCGCTCGCCGGGCTGGAACACCGAATGTTCGCGGCACTGGACGGCGACGAGCAGGCGACGCTACACCGACTGCTGCAGCGGGCCACGGCGGTGACCGCCGGTGGCCCGGAGACACCGCCGGGTGCGTGTACCGAGAACGGGACGTGTTAGCCGAGCACCTTCGCCGACGGAGTGAACACCACGGGCATCGACTCCAGCCCGCTGACGAAGTTCGCCGCGCGCAGCGGCAGCATGTTCTCGTCGGCGAGCCGCAGATCGGGCAGCCGCGTCAGCACCTTGCCCATCATGATCTTCAGCTCCAGCCGGGCCAGCTGATTGCCCAGGCAGAAGTGCGTGCCGAAACCGAACGCCAGGTGGCTGTTCGGGTTCCGGTCGATCCGGAAGTTCTGCGGATCGCCGAACACCGATTCGTCGAAGTTGGCCGACTCGAACATCAGCATGATCTTCTCGCCGGCCGTCATCGACGTGCCGTGGAACTCGGTGTCCGCGGTCAGCGTCCGGCACATGTTCTTCACCGGGGAGGTCCACCGCAGCGTCTCCTCGATCGCGCCGGGGAGCAGTTCCTGATCCGCCGCCAACCGCTGCCATTGATCGTGGTGACGCAGCAGCTGCTCGGTGCCGCCGGAGAGCGTGTGCCGGGTGGTCTCGTCACCGCCGATGAGGATCAGCAGCGTCTCGAAGACGATCTCGTCGTCGCTCATCTTCTGGCCCTCGACCTCGGCGTGGACCAGCACCGAGAACAGGTCGTCGGTCGGGTTGGCGCGACGGTCGGCGATCACCTCCATGGTGAACGCGGTGTACGCGGCGAAGGTGTCCATCAGCTTCTGGATCGTCTGCTCGTCGACCGTCGACGACAACCCGCACACCAGGTCGTCGGACCACTCGAGCAGCTTGTCGCGCTCGGAAGGCAGCACGCCGAGCATGTCGCCGATGACCGCCATCGGCAGGGGCGCGGCGATGTCACGGACGAAGTCCGCCTCGCCCCGCTCACAGACCGCGTCGATCAGCGTGTCGCAGAGCCGCTCGATCGACGGCACCTTGTCCATCACCCGTTTGCGGGTGAACCCGGAGTTGACCAACTTGCGACGCAGGATGTGCGCCGGATCGTCCATGTCGATCATGTACGGCATGCCCGGCTGGTCCGGCCGGATACCGCCTGTGCTGGAGAACAATTCGGGATTGCGCTCGGCGTCGAGCACCGCCTGGTAGGTGGTGGCGGCGGCCAGGCCGTTGCGGTCCCGGAACACCGGTTGGTTGGCGCGCATCCACGCATACGCCTCCCGCGCCGCGCGACCGTCGGCGTAGAAGTTGCCGTCGGCGAGGTCGACGTCGGGCCGGGCTGGGGCGATGGCGGTCACACGATCTCCTTGGCGTCGCCGAATGTCATGTCCACGTTGGCAGCCGAACTCGACACGAGGGCACGTTTCGGGAATCCGAGCGCGGCGAGTTCCTTGGCGTAGGGATGGTCGCCCAGGCGGACGGTCACCCCGCCGGGTCGGTAGCGCACCCCGGTCATCCTCATCTCTCCCGGCGTTTCCCGGATCACGCCGTCGGCGTACGAGTACGTCGAGTGCACCCGCGGGCGGGCGGTGAACCGGTCGGGCACGGGCAGCCCGGGCCGGAAGTCCATGCCGATGACGTGCTGTCCGTCGATCGTGACGTCGAACCCGAAGGTCCGCCCGTCCCGAATCGTGAAGTCCGCCATCACCTTCGGGTAACCCCAGATGGTGCGGCCCGCCTCCAGGGTGAACGACTGATCGACGGGGAGGTGGTGCACGAACGCGCCCGCCGACTGCAGCGCCGAGAGTCCGTCGGCCGTCGACCCGGGAGGGTTGACCATCACATTGGTGCCGTACTCCCAGTACTGGCCGAGGTCGGTGTCCTCGTAGCGCATCAGCATCAGCACGACGAGCGCACGATTCCCGAGGAAGCGGCACACGCGCAGCCCGCTGTCGTCGATCATCCGCTGCGCGGCGTCGGCATCGACGACGAACATCGCGGTGTGCTGGTGGGCGGTGCGCACCCGCACCGGCATGGTCAGCACGGTTCCGGCGATGGTGTGTTGAGTCACACCGCCAATCTAGAACGTGTTCTAGACAGACGGCAAGAACTGTCTACACCAGCGCGGCGAGATCCCGGATCTGCTCGGCGGACCGGGCACCGACGACCATCATGGTGACCCCGGCGGCCTCCCACGCCTTGATCTGCTCCTGCACATAGGCCAGATCGCCGACGATTGCGGAGTCGTCAACCAACTCGTCGGGGATGATCTTCGCCGCCTCGTCCTTGCGGTCGCTGCGGAACAGCTTGGTGACGTCGTCGACGACCTCGGCGTACCCCATCCGGCGGTACACGTCGGCGTGGAAGTTGGTGTCCTCGGCGCCCATGCCGCCCATGTAGAGCGCCAGGTGCGGCTTCATCAACTCCATGATCGCGGGGCGGTCGTCGGTGACGACGACCTGTGCGGTCGCGCAGATCTCGAAGGTCTCGCGGGTGCGCCGCGCCCCGGGCCGGGCGAAGCCCTCGTCGAGCCACTCGTTGTACATCGACGCGATCCGCGGCGAGTAGAAGATCGGCAGCCAGCCGTCACAGATCTCGGCGGCCAACGCGACGTTCTTCGGGCCCTCGGCGCCGAGCATCACCGGGATGTCGGCGCGCAGCGGATGAGTGATCGGCTTGAGGTTCTTGCCCAGCCCGGTGGTGCCCTCACCGGTCAGCGGCAGCGGATAGTGCGGCCCGTCGCTGTGCACCGGCGCCTGCCGGGCCCACACCTGACGCAGGATGTCGATGTACTCGCGGGTGCGGGCCAGCGGCTTGAGGAACTTGGCTCCGTACCACCCCTCGACCACCTGGGGCCCGGAGACGCCGAGACCGAGAATGTGCCGGCCGCCCGACAGATGGTCGAGTGTCAGGGCCGCCATCGCACACGCCGTGGGGGTGCGGGCGGAGAGTTGGATGACCGAGGTGCCCAGCCGCATCCGGGTGGTCTCCCGGCCCCACCATGCCAGCGGGGTGTAGGCGTCCGAGCCCCACGCCTCGGCGGTGAACACCGTGTCGAAGCCCGCCTCCTCGGCGGTGGCGACGAGTTCGGCGTGGTTCTCGGGCGGCTGCGCGCCCCAGTATCCGAGCTGCAATCCCAACTTCATGCCGTCGCCTCCACACCTGTTCTTGAAACCATTCTTAGAACCTGTTCTACTCGATGCCGTGACCACCAGCCAAAGCAGTCCGGTGCAGATCGACCCGCATGAGCCGCCGCTGTCAGCGCCGCTAAAGCTCGCTTTCGACTACACCCGTTCAGTAGGACCACTCCTCGGCGAGTTCTTCACCGCTCTGCGCGAGCGACGCATTGTCGGGGTGCGCGGTTCTGACGGCCGGGTGCATGTTCCGCCTGCCGAGTACGACCCCGTCACCTACGAACAATTGACGGAGATCGTACCGGTGGCCAGTGTCGGCACGGTGCTGTCGTGGACGTGGCAGCCCGAGCCGCTGGAGGGCCAGCCGCTGGACCGGCCGTTCGCGTGGGCGCTGATCCGCCTCGACGGCGCCGACACCCCGCTGCTGCACGCCGTCGCTGCCGACGGCCCTGACGCGGTGAGCACTGGCGCGCGGGTGCACGCGCACTGGGTCGACGAGACCGTCGGCGCCATCACCGACATCGCCTACTTCGCCCTCGGTGACGAGGCCGAAGAGGTGCCGCCGCCGGCCGAGGGGCTCGACCCGGTCACCATGCTCGTCGTGCCGACCTCACTGGAAGTCCTGCACACCGCGTCCATGCCCGAGAGCGCGTTCCTGCGGGCACTGGAGAAGGGCACGCTGCTGGGCGCCCGCTCCGGTGATGACGGCAAGGTGTACTTCCCCCCGCGCGAGGCGAACCCTGCCACCGGACAACCGCTCGACCAGTTCATCGAGCTCGCCGACACGGGCACCGTCACGACGTTCGCGATCATCAACATCCCGTTCGCCGGGCAGCGGATCAAGCCGCCCTACGTCGCGGCGTATGTGCTGCTCGACGGCGCGGACATCCCTGTGCTGCACCTGGTGTCGGACATTGACGCCAATGAGGTGCGGATGGGCATGCGCGTCAAGGCCGTCTGGAAGCCCCGCGAGGAATGGGGTCTCGGCATCGACAACATCGAGTACTTCCGGCCCTCGGGTGAGCCCGATGCCGAGTACGACACCTACAAACACCATCTCTGACCAAGGGAACTCATGACTGACGTAGCAGTGGTCGGCTTCGCGCACGCACCGCATGTCCGCCGCACCGACGGCACCACCAACGGCGTGGAGATGCTGATGCCGTGCTTCGCGGAGATCTACGCCGAGCTGGGCATCGGCGTCCCCGACATCGGCTTCTGGTGCTCGGGGTCCTCCGATTACCTTGCCGGCCGGGCTTTCTCGTTCATCTCCGCGATCGACTCGATCGGGGCGGTGCCACCGATCAATGAGTCGCATGTCGAGATGGACGCCGCTTGGGCGCTGTACGAGGCCTACATCAAGATCCTCACCGGTGAGGTGGAGACCGCGCTGGTGTACGGCTTCGGCAAGTCCAGTGCAGGAACGCTGCGCCGCGTCCTGGCGCTGCAGACCGACCCCTACACGGTGGCGCCGCTGTGGCCGGATTCGGTGAGCATGGCCGGACTACAGGCCCGGTTCGGCCTGGACTCGGGGAAGTGGACCGCCGAGCAGATGGCTCAGGTGGCCGTGGACTCGTTCACCGCCTCACCCCGCGTCGACCGCCTCGAGGGCGGCAGCGTCGAGGAGCTGCTGGAGCGTCCGTACTTCGCGGAGCCGTTGCGCCGCCATGACATCGCACCGATCACCGACGGCGCCTCGGCGATCGTGCTGGCCGCCGGTGACCGCGCCCGCGAGTTGCGGGAGCGGCCTGCCTGGATCACCGGCTTCGAGCATCGCATCGAGACGCCGGTGCTCGGCGCCCGCGATCTGACCACCTCACCGTCGACGGCGGCGTCGGCGCAGGCTGCGACCGGCGGGGACGCCTCTTCGATCGAGGTCGCCGAGATCTACGCCCCGTTCAGCCATCAGCAGTTGATCCTCACAGAGGCCATCGGCCTCGGGGATTCGACGCGGATCAATCCGTCCGGCGGTGCGCTGGCCGCCAACCCGATGTTCTCGGCCGGACTGGAGCGTATCGGCTTCGCCGCCCGGCACATCTTCGACGGCAACGCCTCACGGGTGCTGGCGCACGCAACGAGCGGGCCTGCGCTGCAACAGAATCTGGTCGCGGTTTTGGAGGGCAAGTAACCATGGCTAAAAATCTCGCCGCTGTCCTGGGTACCGGCCAGACCAAGTACGTCGCCAAGCGCAAGGACGTTTCGATGAACGGCCTGGTGCGCGAGGCGATCGACCGCGCGTTGGCCGACGCCGGTGTGACGATGGCCGACATCGACGCGGTCGTGGTGGGTAAGGCCCCGGATTTCTTCGAGGGCGTGATGATGCCCGAACTGTTCATGGCCGACGCGACCGGCGCGACGAACAAGCCGCTGATCCGGGTGCACACCGCCGGTTCGGTGGGCGGCTCGACCGCGATCGTGGCGACCAGCCTGGTGCAGTCGGGCAAGTACCGCCGGGTGCTGACGATGGCCTGGGAGAAGCAGTCCGAATCGAACGCCATGTGGGCGTTGAGCATTCCGGTGCCGTTCACCAAGCCGGTCGGCGCGGGGGCGGGTGGCTACTTCGCGCCGCACGTGCGCGCCTACATCCGCCGCTCGGGGGCGCCGACGCACATCGGCGCGATGGTGGCGGTCAAGGACCGGCTCAACGGCGCCAAGAACCCGCTGGCGCACCTGCATCAGCCGGACATCACCGTGGAGAAGGTGATGGAGTCCCCGATGCTGTGGGACCCGATCCGCTACGACGAGACGTGCCCGTCGTCGGACGGCGCGGCCGCGCTGGTGATCGGCGACGAGGCCAGCGCCGACGCCCGCGTCGCCGAGGGGCATCCGGTGGCGTGGATCCACGCCACGGCGCTGCGCACCGAACCGCTGGCGTACGCGGGACGTGACCAGGTCAACCCGCGCGCCAGCCGGGACGCCGCGGCGGCGCTGTGGAAGGCCGCGGGGATCACCAGCCCGATCGACGAGATCGACGTCGGCGAGGTGTACGTGCCGTTCTCGTGGTACGAGCCGATGTGGTTGGAGAGCCTCGGGTTCGCCCCGGAGGGCGAGGGCTGGAAGCTCACCGAGGCCGGCGAGACCGCGATCGGCGGACGCATCCCGTTCAATCCGTCGGGCGGTGTGCTGTCGTCGAATCCGATCGGCGCCTCGGGCATGATCCGCTTCGCCGAGTCCGCGATCCAGGTGATGGGCAAGGGCGGCGACCATCAGGTGCCCGGCGCCCGCAAGGCCCTCGGGCACGCGTACGGCGGTGGCGCCCAGTACTACTCGATGTGGGTGGTCTCCAGCGACAAGCCCGGCGCATGACGCGGATGCAGTACACGGTCAGCATCGCGTTCAGCCCGCTCGACCAGCTCATCGACATCGCGAAGGCGGCCGAGGAACTCGGCTTCGACAACATCGCCTTACCGGACTCGATCTTCTATTTCGAGAAGCAGTCCGTCGACTATCCCTACACCGCCGACGGTAAGCGGATGTTCGACGAGAACTCGCCGTGGGTCGACCCGTTGATCCTCGCGGGCACGTTGGGTGCGGTGACGTCGACCCTGCGCTTCTACACGAACGTGATGAAGCTCGGCTCGCGCAACCCGCTGCTGCTCGCCCGCCAGGTCGGCTCGGTGGCCAACCTGACGAACAACCGCTTCGGCTTCGGCGTCGGGATCGGTTGGGCGCCCGAGGAGTTCGAGTGGTGCGGGGTGCCCTACGCCAAGCGCGGCAAACGCGTGGACGAGATGATCGAGGTCATCAAGCTGGTCCTCGGCGGCGGCATGGTCGAGTTCCACGGCGAGTTCTACGACTTCGACCGACTGCAGATGAGCCCCGCCCCGAGCAAGCCGGTCCCGTTCTACGTCGGCGGTCACACCGACGTCGCGCTCAAGCGGGCCGCACGGGTCGGCGACGGCTGGACCAGCGCGATGATGACCTGCGATCAGTTGACCGAGACGATCGCTGAGCTCAGGAAGCTGTTGGCCGCCAACGGCCGTGCCGATGATCCCTTCGAGTACCAAGCCGTCTGCATCGACAAGTTCGGCGTCGACGGCCACCGGGATCTGGTCGCAGCGGGTGTGACCGACTACATCGGTATCCCGTGGGTCTTCGACGGCCTACCCTTCGACGCTCCGGTGGACAAGAAGATCGACTCGATGAAGCGGTTCGCCGACACCTACATCCACTCGGGTTGGCAGGACGCCTAGGCGCAGCCGCGCCACACCGTGTCGACCAGTGCGCCGACCGCCTGGTCGGACAGCGGCGGCATACCGAACACCAGCCGGTAGTACGGCGGCGACACCAGCGCGTCGACCACCACCTCGATGTCGGTGTCATCGGCGAGTTCTCCGGCGGCGACGGCGTCGAGCAGCGTCACCACCACCGCAGCGCGCCGCGGCTCGATCCACTGGTCGAGCAGAGCCGCCTGGATCGCCGGATCGCCCGCCGCGGCCGCCATCACGTTGCGCAGCAGCGGGCCCACGGTGGGCTCGGCCAGGATCGCGTTCAGCGCGCCCACGTGATGCACCAGCGCCTGCACGGTCGTGCTGCCCGGCGGGCGGACGATCGACTCACGCACCGAGTCGAGCAGACCCTCCAGCACGATCGCGGCCGCCGACGGCCACCACTTGTAGATCGTGGTGCGGCTGACCTCCGCGCGCCGCGCGATCGCGTCGATCGTCGCCGCACCGGGGCCGCCGTGGCGCGCCAGATCCGCTGCGGCCGTAAGGACCGCGCTACGCACGGCCTCGCTGCGGGGACGTCCGCGGCGGGTGGCCATCCGCCAACCCTAGGACCGCCGGCCCCCGAGGAGCGACACAACAAGACAACCGGTCGCGACGACCGCCCCGGCGCCGAACATCACCGGGTAGCTCTGGCCCGACGCGAAGGCGAACGCCAGTACGGCGGGAACACCGAAGCCCAGATAGCTCAGGCTGTAGAACAGCGCGGTCATCCCAGCCAGGTCGTCGGGGCCGGCGAGGCGCTGGATCTCCTGCAGGCCGGCCAGCAGCGCCATCCCGTACCCGGCGCCGAGCACCGCGGCGGCGACCAGGGCCGCGGGCACCGTCAACACCGCCGCTGCCCATGCCGCAGCTCCCATGCCGGCGATGAGCAGCAACAGCGCGATCGCCACCCCGCGGGGACCGTCGGCGCCCAGTGCCCGCCCGGCCTGCTGCACGGCGAAGCCCACGCCGAGCGCGACCACGCACATGAGCGCGGAGAACGCGATCGGGATGCCCCCAGCGCGATCGGTCATCAGGGCGGGTAGCACCGCGTAAGCCGACCCCGCCGCACCGAACACCCACGGCGCGACCGGCAGCACGGCGAGCAGGAAGCGGCGCCGGGACTGCGGCGGGACAGCGAGGTCCGTCCACCACGGGCGGCCCGACTCGTGGGGCTGCCGCGTCTCGGGAGCGACGCCGAGCACGGCCGCGGCCGCCAGCGCCAGGGCGGCGTTGCAGGCGTAGGTCAGCACTGTGGGCGCGGGGCCCCACTGGGCGAGCACCCCCGCGGCGCCCGCGCCGAGGCCGAAACCCGCCGTCAGGCTCATCGCCGCACGCCGAGCGCCGGCTGAGCCATCGCCCCACGGCGGAGCCGACAGTTCCTTGAGCCAGCTGCCGCCCACCGCCATCGCCAGGCCCAGCGCCAGCCCGCTGAACACGCGGCCCACCGCGAGCACCGCCGCCGACTGGGCACCGGCAGCGAGGATCAGCGAGCCGGCCGCGGCGAGCACGGGTGCGGGCAGCATCAGCGGCCGGCGGCCGAAGCGGTCTGAGAGCGGCCCCCCGATGAGCAGCGCGGGCACGATGCCCAGCACGTAGGCGAACAGCAGCAGGTCCACCGTCAACGCCGAGAAGTGCTCGCCCTCGCGGTACATGACCAGCAGCGGAGTGAACTCGTTGCCGCCCCACGCGATCGCGAACGTCGCCGTGGCGACCGCCAGCCAGCGTCGCGACGCCACCACCGGCCGATGGGGCGACTCCGCAATAGTGAACACACTGTGCACTATATATCGCTCGATAGGTCCGCCGCCACGTGGGTATCCGCCGCGTGACGGTCGTTCGGCGTCGATCAGCGCGGTGTGAGCAACATTTTCCGCAGGTGAAGGTCACTTGGATTGCGCGGTGGCGGCGAAAAACTGTAACGTGTTCTAATTCGAGACATGAAATGGGGAGGCCCGAGGTGAGCACCGATACTGCGGGAACTGCGAGCGTTCGCGAGATCGACACCGGCGCGCTGCCGGACCGCTTCGCGCGCGGCTGGCACTGCCTGGGGCCGGTCAAGAACTATCTCGACGGCCAGCCGCACGGGATCGAGATCTTCGGCACCATGCTCGTCGTCTTCGCGGACTCCGCGGGCGAGCTGAAGGTGCTGGACGGCTACTGCCGGCACATGGGCGGCAACCTGTCGCAGGGCACCATCAAGGGCGACGAGGTGGCCTGCCCGTTCCACGATTGGCGGTGGGGCGGCGACGGCAAGTGCAAGCTCGTCCCCTACGCCAAGCGGACCCCGCGGTTGGCCCGCACCCGCGCCTGGCACACCGACGTGCGCGGCGGGCTGCTGTTCGTGTGGCACGACCACGAGGGCAACCCCCCGCAGGAGGAGGTCCGCATCCCGGAGATCCCCGAGTGGGCCAGCGGCGAGTGGACCGACTGGAAGTGGAACACGATGCTCATCGAGGGCAGCAACTGCCGCGAGATCATCGACAACGTCACCGACATGGCGCACTTCTTCTACATCCACTTCGGACTGCCCACGTACTTCAAGAACGTCTTCGAGGGCCACATCGCCTCGCAGTACCTCCACAATGTGGGCCGCCCCGACGTCAATGACATGGGCACCGCCTACGGCGAGGCCAAACTCGACTCAGAGGCCAGCTATTTCGGGCCCTCGTTCATGATCAACTGGCTGCACAACACCTACGGCGACTTCAAGGCCGAGTCGATTCTGATCAACTGCCACTACCCGGTGACGCAGGATTCGTTCGTGCTGCAGTGGGGCGTCATCGTCGAGAAGCCCAAGGGTCTCGACGACACGACGACCGAAAAGCTGGCCTCCGCGTTCACCGACGGTGTCAGCAAGGGCTTCCTGCAGGACGTCGAGATCTGGAAGCACAAGACCCGCATCGACAATCCGCTGCTGGTCGAGGAGGACGGCGCCGTCTACCAGATGCGCCGCTGGTATCAGCAGTTCTACGTCGACGTCGCCGACGTGACCCCGGACATGACCGACCGCTTCGAGATGGAGGTCGACACCACGATCGCCAATCAGAAGTGGCATGTCGAGGTCGAGGAGAACCTCAAGGCCCGGGAAGCAGAAAAGCAGGCGACGTGACCGACACCCCGGATGTGGACCGGCTCGCACGGTCGATGCTGCTGCTGCACGGGCACGACGACGAGGGGCACGAGCACGGCCACCCGGGCACTGACGGTGGGACGCCCGGATCATGGCGCAAGGCACCGGATTTCGCGGACGATCCGGATCGCGCCGCGGCGGTGCGGGAGAGCACGCAACGGGACCGCGAACGATATCTGACCTCCGGCCTGGCGTCGGTGGACTGCCGCTTCTGCCACGTCGCGGTCCGCGTCAAGAAGCTCGGGCCCGCTCACACGTCGGTGCAGTGGACCTCGGACGCCACCGCGCGGTGCGCGCACTTCGCAGAGATCCGTTCCGCCGGCGGCGATCCCGCGCGGGAGCGGTCGTGTCCGCGGCTGGCCGACAGCATCCGTCACGCGGTCGCCGAGGGCTGCCTGGAGGAGTACTCCAGCGCCCCCTCCCCCGGCGACGGCTGAGCACGCGGGTCAGACGGTGGTCAGAGACCGTCGAACTGCTCCTTCACCTGCTCCTCGGTCAGTCCATAGTCAGCGAGCGAGTAGGTGTGCTTGGGCGCCCGCGGCCCCTGCCGGCTCTCCTCGTGGGTCTGCAGCATCGCCGCGCGCGCCTCGGCGGTGAACTCGATCCCGAACGCCCGGTAGATGTCCTCGACGGCAGCGATCGGATCCTTGATCAACGCGACGTAGTTTAGATCGTAGAACTGCGCGGGATCGTGCCGGGCACGCTCGGCGTTGAACAACCGCAGACCGCGCGACCAGGTCTCCAGTGAATCCTCGCCGATCACCTTGCCCGCGAAGCTGTTCGACCATCCCTCAGTGGTGTGCTGGGCCAGCGAGCACATCGACGCCATGATCGTCTCCGCGGGCCGGTGGCACTGGATCACCAGGGCATCCGGATACGTTGCGAACAGCGCGTCCAGGGCGAACAGGTGGCTCGGATTCTTCAGCACCCAGCGCTTGCCGATGTCGTTGAGCCCGATCAACTGCAGGTTCTTGCGGTGCCGTCGATACGGCGTGGTCCAGTCCTGCCGGGCCAGCCACTGCGAGTAGGTGGGCAGATGCGCCAGGGTCTCGTAGCTCACCGAGTGCAGAGACTGCCGCAGCAACTGCCAGCACTCCTCGACCTCGTCGGCGGTCATGTAATGCAGGCCCGTGTAGTCGGGGTTCTCCGCGTGCGCCTTGCTGAACTGAGCATCCAGCTGCTGGAAAACCGGGTTCTGCGACCAGGTTTCGCGAGGCGGCCGGGGCTGCGGGAACTCGGCGAGCCACAGTTCCAGCCCCTGGTGGCGCGGGTCGGCGGCCAGCAGACGGTGCACGGCGGTGGTGCCGGTGCGCGGCAGGCCGGTGACGAAGATCGGCCGCTCGACCGGTACGTCGACGTGCTGCGGGTACTGCTTGAACGCCGCCTCCGACACCAGCCGGGCGACCAGCGCGTTGCGCACGAAGAAGCGCTGCATCTTGCTGCCGAACTCGGTGAGGTCGGCGTCGCGCTGATAGGACTCCAGCAGGACGGCCAGCGCCTCCCGGTAGTTGTCGTCGTCGGTGCCGAAATCGTCGAGCCCGCAGGCCTTCACCGCCGAGGCGTGCAGATCCTCGACGGTACCGACGTTCGTGCGGGTGGTCACGCCTTGTACTCCCCGCAGTTGACGTCCAGCGCCTGGCCGGTGATGCCACTGGACAGATCGCTGGCCATGAACAGGATGGCCGAGGCCACCTCGTCCTCGGTGGGCAGTCGCTTCAGATCGCTGTTGACCGCGGCGGCCTTGTAGATCTCCTCGACCGTGGTGCCGTACTTGCCGGCCTGGTGCTCGAAGTACCCCTGCAGGGTGCCACCCCAGATATAGCCAGGCAGAACGGAATTCACCCGGATGCCCTGGGTGCCCAGCTCGCTGGCCAGGGACTGCGACATCGCCAGCAGCGCCGACTTGGCCATCTTGTAGGCGCCCTGCTTGGGATCGGAGTGCCGCACCACCATCGAGTTCACGTTGACCACCGATCCGTTGGTCTCGGCCAGCGACGGCGTCAGCCCCTGGATCAGCCGCAGCGCGCCGAGCACCGTCAGTTCGAACGTCTCGCGGATGTGCTCGAAACTGGTCTTGGCCAACGGCTTCATCGACGGCACCTTGAACGCGTTGTTGATCAGCACGTCGACCCTGCCGTAGGCCTCGAGGCTCTTCTCGACCAGGTTGGCCACCTGGGCCTCGTCGGTGATGTCGGTGCCCACCGACACCGCACGCCGGCCGATCCGGTCGATCTCGGCGGCGACATCGTCGAGCCGCCCGACGGTGCGCGCGGCCAGCACCAGGTCCGCACCCTCGAGGGCGCAGCGGCGCGCCAGCGTCGTCCCGAGCGCCGGACCGACCCCGCTGATCAGCACGACCTTGTTCTCCAGCATGCCCATGTCAGCCCACCATCCTGTAGCCGATCTGCTGCTGGCGCAGCGCGATTCGCGCCCGCCAGTCCTCATCGGAGATCTTGTTGTCCTGGTAGTACGGCAAGGCGCCCGCGACGTCGTCGACGGCCATGACGGCCACCTCGGGCCCGTCGGCCTCGGTCATCTGCCGAGACACCCGTTGCCAGCGGAATTGCAGATAGCCCTTGCGGTGCCCGAGGGTCTCGACCCAGTTCGTCACGCCCGGATCGGAGTCGGAGACCACGATGCGGATCTTGCCGTCCGGATCGGCTTGAGCCTGCGTACCGTTCAACGACGTCTGGTGATTGATGTAGTCCAGAGAGATATACCAGAGGCTGCCCAGCTGGAACCCCATGTACGGTGCATCGGAGACGGGCACCGTGATGACCATCGCCTGATCCGGCGCAAGGTCGAAATGTCCGGCCGAGGAGTACTGCGTGGCCAGCCCGCCCGGGGTGAGCCGCGGGGGGACCATCGTGTTGACCGGCAGCGTGTCGTAGAACCACTGCGGGAACTGCAGCCACGTCTTCACCCGCTGCACCAATTGCTTTCCGGCCACCGCGTAGCGCTTCTCGATCAGCTCGGCGGTCAACGGCGGCGGCGCGGTGCCTGCGGTGTCGGTCCGAGCGATCGCGAGCGTTCCGCGCTGCGCCGACCAGTCGTTGTACACCTCGCGGATCACCAACTGCGCGGGCGACTTCGGCACCACGCGCCACTCGAAGGTGCCGTCGGCGGCGATGTCGAGTTCGCGGTCGTCGAAGGCCGTCTCACTGTCGGGGACGTTGTCGTCGGTGTACTCGCCGCCGAGCATCTGGAAGCTCAGATCGGTGGTGGTGCCGCGACGTCCCGTGACGACGTACTCGTGACCCGGCACCACGCGGGTACCGAAGTACAGCGTGTCGGGATTGTCGAGACCCATCTTCGTGAACGGGCCGGTGCCGCTGTGCAGGAACGGATGGTCGCGGTCGTAGTCGAAGGCGACGTGCGTGCAGGCCGCCACGCACCCGGCGTAATACTGCAGGCCCTCCAGGAGGTCGGCTTCGGTCTCGATGAACGGGGCGGCGGCGACCAGCGCCTCCCCCTCGGCGATCGCATCGATCAGCGGCTGGGAGTACACGCCCCTGAAACTAGAACGCGTTCTAGCCATAGTCAATATTTCGACCGGGCTGTTCCATATCTGTACCGGATCGTATGCTGCTCGGGTGGCCGAGAGCTCACGACGGATGTCGCCGCCGACCGACCGCGTCGTCGCCGTGCTCGACTATCTCGCCGCACGACCGACGGAACGGTTCGGTGTTTCGGAGTTGGCCCGCCGGCTCGGGTTGAGCAAGCCGACCTGCCTCGGCATCGTCACCTCCCTGGCTGACGCCGGCTACCTGGTCCGCGACGGCGCCGACAAGACCTACCGGTTGGGGCCCTCGCTGATCACACTCGGTCACCGGGCACAGGAGTCGATGCGGGTCAGTCCGGCCGCCCGGGAGGCGCTGCGCCGGCTGTCGGCGCGGTACGGGATCACCGCGGCCCTGTCGGCCGTGGTCGACGACCGCATCACCGTGCTGGACCTGGTCTCGCCTCCGGGCGCGCGACCGGGCGTGGAGGTCGGGCAGAGCTACCCGTTCGCGCCGCCGGTCGGGCTGATGTTCGTGCTGTGGGACGACGACGCCGAACGCGCCTGGCTGGCCCGTGAGCCGACCATCCCGCTGCGCACCGACACCGAGCGGCTCGCCCGGGTGGTCGCCGAATGCCGCGCCGACGGCTACCTGGTGGAGCGGCTGACTCCCGGCGGTCGTCGGCTGTACTCCTTGATGGCCGGCATGTCCGCGACGCTGCCCGACGAATTGCGGGCGCTGCTCGGTGAACTGGTGTCCGACATCGGCGAGCGGGTGTCGCTGCGCGAGGACCGATCCGCCCGCAGGCGTCACGACATCAGCGTGATCTCCGCGCCGGTCTACGACCACTACCGGCGGCAGGTGATGGTCGCCTCGATGCACATCGGGACGGCGCTGAGCGAGCGCGAGATCACCGAGCGGGCCCGCGCGGTGGTGGCGACGGCCGACGCGGTGACCGCGCAACTCGGTGGCAGCAAGCCGCGCTGGGCGTGACGTCAGCTGGTGGACGCCAGCGCGAACGGCAGCACGTCGGCGGCGCCCGCCGCACGCAGCACGCGGGCGGCCATGGTCATCGTCCACCCGGTGTCGGTGCGATCGTCGACGAGAAGGACAGGGCCGGTGGGCACCTGTTCGGGCGGTGACCACGCCCCGGTGAGCGCTGCCACCCGGTAGGCCGAGTTGGCCGCCGTCGCGGGCCGGCGCCCGGGGGCGTAGTGCAGCGTCCCGAGATCGGTCAACCGGCCCAGCTCTGCCAGCCGGGACCGTAACGACCCGATCAGCAACGGATGGGTCTCGGAGTCGAGCGCCATCACCGCGGTGGGCCGTTGCGCCCAGTCCCACGCGGCGAGCACCTTCACCGCGGCAGCCACCACGTCGTCGGGCACCTCCCCGTCGGGCCCGTCGAGCAGCGCCCGCAGCCGCGCCCCCCAGCCCAGATCGGTCAGCCGGCCGACGACGCGGCCCGGCTGCGGGCCGTCGGCGATCCGGCCGGACAGGTCGATACCGAGTTTCGCCAGCCCGGTCGGCCACTGCTTGCGCGGAGCCAGTTCGACGCCGGGCCGCATCAGCGTCCGGCGGGTGTCCTCGGCGGCCGCGGCGTCCACATCGGTGCTGTAGCGCTGCCCGGTGCAGTTGTCGCACCGGCCGCACCGTTCGTCGGCACCGAGATCGGGGTCGTCGAGCTGAGCGCGCAGGAAAGCCATCCGGCAGCCCTGCGTCGCCTGGTAGTCGAGCATCGCCTCCTGTTCGCGCCTGCGGGCTTCGTCGAGGGTCCGGTAGCGCGCCTCGTCGTACTCCCACGGCACCCCGGTGCCGATCCAGCCGCCCTTCACGCGGCGCACCGCCCCGTCGACGTCGAGCACCTTGAGCACCATCTCCAGCCGCGACCTGTTCAGGTCGACCAGCGGTTCGAGCGCGGCGGTCGACAGCGGTCGCTCGGTCTCGAGTTCCCGGATCACCTTGCGCACCAACGCTTCCGGCGGGAATGCCACCGATGCGAAATACCGCCACACATCGGCGTCCTCGCGTCCCGGCAGCAGGACGACCTCGGCACGCTCCGTCGCGCGACCGGCGCGGCCGACCTGCTGGTAGTAGGCGATCGGCGAGGACGGCGCGCCCAGATGCACGACGAAGCCCAGATCGGGTTTGTCGAAACCCATGCCGAGGGCCGACGTCGCGATCAGGGCCTTGACCCGGTCGGCGAGCAGGTCTGCCTCGAGCTGCTCGCGTTCGGCAGCCTCGGTGGCGCCGGTGTAGGCCGCCACCGGATGTCCCTGCTCGCGCAGCAGCGCCGCCACATCATGGGCCTGCGCGACCGTCAGCGTGTAGACGATGCCCGACCCCGGTAACGACCCGAGGTGGGCCGCGAGCCACGCGGCGCGCTGGGCGGGGTTCCCGGCCTGTACGACCGACAGCCGAAGCGATTCCCGGTCCAGGCCGCCGCGCAGCACCAGGGTGTCGCGACCCCCGACTCCCAGCTGCGCGGCGACGTCCTCGACGACGCGGTCGTTCGCGGTGGCGGTGGTGGCCAGCACCGGGACGTCGGTACCGAGCTCGGCAATCAGGGTGCGGATGCGGCGGTAGTCGGGCCGGAAGTCGTGGCCCCAGTCCGAGACGCAGTGCGCCTCGTCGACGACGACCAGGCCGGCATCGCGCGCGAGCGACGGGAGCACGGCGTCGCGGAAGTCGGGATTGTTCAGTCGCTCGGGGCTGACGAGCAGCACGTCGAGGTCTCCGTCGCGCACCCGCGTGTGGATGTCGTCCCACTCGGCGACATTGCTGGAGTTGATGGTGGCCGCGCGCACGCCCGCCCGCTCGGCCGCGACGACCTGGTTGCGCATCAGTGCCAGCAGAGGGGAGACGATGACGGTGGCGCCGTGCCCGGTGCTCCGCAACAGTTTGGCGGCGATGAAGTAGACCGCCGACTTGCCCCATCCCGTGCGCTGGACCACCAGCGCGCGGCGCCGCTGCACCACCAGCGCCTCGATCGCGGTCCACTGGTCGTCGCGCAGCGTCGCCTCCGGTCCGGCGAGCTGTTCGAGGATCTTCTGCGCGTCGTCTCGGGTCACCACGTCCCCCATCGTCTCCGACGCCCCCGACACAGCACTCACCCCGCCCACGCGAGGTGGACACGGTGAGTGTCGAGCTGTGTGTGCGGCGATCAGGCCGTCGGCATCTCCGGCTCCATCGGAGCACCCGTCGGGGCGCCCGGCGCCGGGGTCACCGGAACCTCAGGGGCCTGGTCGTCGGTGCTGAAAACCGCCTGGGCCACCGGGGTCGGCGACACCGTCAGTCCGCACCGGTCCTGCAGCGCACTCACCGGCTCGTGAATGGCCTTGAGCTGCTGCTCGACCTGCGGGTTCTCGGCGAAGAACGCCATGTAGGCCTGCTTGGCCTGCGGCTGCGGCTGCGCCGAGATCTGGCTCAGCGCCTCATTGGTCTGCGGGTTGGCCGTCAGGTAGGCACCCTCCGAAGCGGCTGCGGTGCTCACGGTGCCTGCGACGCTGCTGGCCGAGCAATCCGGGGCAGGCGCGGGGCCGGGCGCCGGCTGAGCGCTGGCCACCGGGGCGATGATCGCCGCCGAGCCGAAGGCGAGCAGGCCGCCGGCGAACATGCCGAACAGTCCACGGCGAACGGTCGTAGCGGTAGTCACGAGAAATCACTCCTTTGGGTCTGCGATCAGTTGGTCGCACCCAAGGCCTAGCCGATCCTCGCGGGGCCCAAACACCGCAGACCGTCAGACAGATCACAACCAGCGGTGTCTGTCCTGGTCAGACGCCCGGAGAAAATCCCCGAAAAACGCGGCTCAACCGCCCGCGAGTGCACGGTTTGTGACGTCCCGAGCCGCGATTCGCATCAGAAACCGTGCGCTCGGCGAACGCCTACCCCGTCGAGGTCGACGCGGCGTCCATCTCCCGTTTGATCTCCAGCGCGATGTCGATGAGCTGGTCTTCCTGGCCGCCGATCAGTTTGCGCTGCCCGGCGCGGTGCAGCAGCTTGTGCGCCGGCACGCCGTAGCGCTCGGACTGGCGGATGGCGTGTTTGAGAAAGCTGGAGTAGACCCCGGAGTAACCCATGATCAGCGCGTTGCGGTCGAGCAGGCATTCGGCCGGCATCGCGGGGGCCACGACCTCCTCGGCGGCATCAGCGATGTCGAAGAAGTCGATCCCGGTCTTGACGCCGATCTTGTCGAACACCCCGATCAGCGCCTCGACCGGCGCGTTGCCCGCCCCGGCGCCGAACCGCCGGCACGACCCGTCGATCTGCTTGGCGCCCGCGCGGACGGCCTCGATCGAGTTGGCCACCCCCAGCCCGAGGTTCTCATGCCCGTGGAAACCCACCTGCGCATCGTCACCCAATTCGGCCACCAAAGCCGACACCCGGTCGGCCACCCCTTCGAGCACCAGCGCCCCCGCGGAGTCCACGACGTACACACACTGACACCCCGCATCGGCCATGATCCGGGCCTGCTTGGCGAGCTTCTCCGGGGAGATCGTGTGGCTCATCATCAAAAAGCCCACGGTCTCCAAACCGAGGTCGAGCGCCAGCCCGAAGTGCTGGATCGACACATCGGCCTCGGTGCAGTGGGTGGCGATCCGGCAGATCGAGCCGCCGTTGTTCTGCGCCTCCTTGATGTCCTCCTTGGTGCCCACCCCGGGCAGCATCAAAAAGGCGATCTTGGACTCCTTGGCCGTTTCGGCGGCCAGCTTGATCAGCTCCTGCTCGGGGGTTTTGGAGAACCCGTAGTTGAAGCTCGACCCGCCCAGCCCGTCACCGTGGGTCACCTCGATGACCGGCACCCCCGCGGCGTCCAACGCCGCGACGATCGCTCCGACCTCGTCTGTGGTGAACTGGTGCCGCTTGTGGTGGCTGCCGTCCCGCAAAGAGGTGTCGGTCATCCGGATGTCCCACATCGGGTCGAAATAGATGTCGTCGATGCTCATGCGCGATCCGCTGCGCTTCTCGCTCGTGCTCATGCGTGGCCCCCTGTCGTGGCTGCCAGAACCTCTTTGGCGATCTCCTCGCCCACCTTGGTGGCCGCGGCGGTCATGATGTCCAGATTCCCCGCATACGGCGGCAGATAGTCCCCCGCACCCTCCACTTCGATGAACGTGGTCACGACGTGATGGCCGCCGTTGACCACCGACGGCTCGTCGAACTGCGGCTCGTTGAGCAGCCGATACCCCGGCACGTAGGTCTGCACCTCGGCCACCACCTCCTTGATCGACGCGGTGATCGCGGCGTGGTCCGCGTCCTCGGGGATCGCGCAGAAGATGGTGTCGCGCATGATCATCGGCGGATCAGCCGGGTTCAAGATGATGATCGCCTTGCCCCGCGCCGCGCCACCGATGTGCTGCACCCCGGCGCTGGTGGTCTTGGTGAACTCATCGATGTTCGCCCGCGTCCCCGGTCCCGCCGACGCCGAGGACACCGAGGCCACGATCTCCGCGTACGGCACCCCGACCACCCGCGACACGGCGTAGACGATCGGGATCGTCGCCTGCCCGCCGCACGTCACCATGTTCACGTTCGGGGCGTCGAGATGTTCGCGCAGATTCGCCGGCGGGATCACCCCCGGCCCGACCGCCGCCGGGGTCAGATCCACCGCCCGGATCCCCGCCTCGGCATACCGCGGCGCGGCATCGCGGTGCACGTAGGCACTCGTGGCCTCGAACACCATGTCGGGCATCTCATCGCGAGCCAGCAGCCAGTCCACCCCCTCATGGCTGGTCTCCAACCCGAGCGTGCGCGCACGCGCCAGGCCCTCACTGGCCGGGTCGATACCGATCATCCAGCGCGGCTCCAGCCACTCCGAACGAAGAAGCTTGTACAACAGATCGGTACTGATATTGCCCGACCCCACGATCGCCACGGTCGCCTTGTTGCCAGCCATCAGGGCTCCTATTCGAAATCCAGTCGTACTGAACCTAACCCGCTGAAGTCGGCCACGAAATGGCTGCCCGGGGGTGCATCTATCGCACGCGTGCACGAGCCCGGCAGCACGATGTCCCCGGCGCGCAGGCGCACGCCGAAGCTCTCGACCTTGCGGGCCAACCAGGCCACCGCGGTGACCGGATTGCCGAGCACCGCGTCGCTGCGTCCCTCGGCGACGACGTCGCCGTTGTTGGTCAGGACGGCGTCGATCGCCCTGATGTCCACGTCCTTGGGCGACACCCGCGCCTCACCGAGCACCCATCCCGCCGATGACGCGTTGTCGGCGATCGTGTCGCACAACTTGATCTGCCAGTTGGTGATGCGGGTGTCGATCAACTCGATCGCCGGCGCGAACGCCGCCGTCGCCGCGAGCACGTCGTCCTCGGTGCACCCGGCCCCCGGCAGATCGTCGGACAGGATGAACCCGACCTCCACCTCGACCCGCGGATACAGAAAACGGGCCGACTCGACCGCACGGTCTTCGAAGACCTCCATGTCGTCGAGCAGGTGCCCGTAGTCCGGCTCGTCGACGTTCATCATCTTCTGCATGGCCTCCGACGAAAGACCCACCTTGTGCCCGATCACCCGGGCACCGGCGGCCACCTTCGACCGGATGTTGATCAACTGGATCTCGTAGGCGTCGACGACGTCGATGTCGGGGTGCCGCTCGGTCAGCGGGGAGATCGGTTCGCGGGTGCGCTCGGCGTCGGCCAGGTCGGCGGCGAGCTTCTCGCGTACCTCGGCGGGCAACATGAAAGTGAATTCCCCTCGTTTCGTCGACCGGCACAGTTGTTAGTCGGCCGGGCAATTCTATAACGTGTTCTACATGACGGAGCAGGAGTATGACGTCGTCGTGGTGGGCAGCGGGGCCGCCGGCATGGTCGCCGCCCTCACCGCCGCTCACCAGGGCCTCTCGACGATAGTCGTGGAGAAGGCCCCGCACTACGGTGGATCGACCGCGCGCTCGGGCGGCGGGGTATGGATCCCGAACAACGAGGTGCTGAAGCGGGACGGGGTGAACGACACCCGCGAGGCAGCGCGCACGTACCTCCACGCGATCATCGGTGACGTGGTGCCGCCCGAGAAGATCGACACCTATCTCGACCGAGGCCCGGAGATGCTGTCGTTCGTGATCGAGCACTCGCCGTTGAAGCTGTGCTGGGTGCCGAACTACTCCGACTACTACCCCGAGGCGCCCGGCGGCAAGGCGACCGGGCGCTCCGTGGAGCCCAAGCCGTTCGACGCGAAGAAGCTCGGCGCGGACATGAAGGGTCTCGAGCCGCCCTACGGCAAGGTGCCGCTCAACGTCGTGGTGATGCAGCAGGACTACGTCCGGCTCAATCAGCTCAAGCGCCATCCCCGCGGGGTGCTGCGCAGCCTGAAGGTGGGCGCGCGGACGATGTGGGCCCAGGCGACCGGCAAGAACCTCGTCGGCATGGGACGCGCACTCATCGCGCCGTTGCGCATCGGCCTGAAGGAGGCTGGTGTCCCGGTCCGGTTGAACACCGCGATGACCGACCTGTACGTCGAGGACGGCATCGTTCGAGGCATCTACGTCCGGAACACCGCCGAGCCGGAAACCGTTGAGCCGCAGCTGATCCGGGCGCGCCGCGGGGTGATCCTGGGCAGCGGCGGGTTCGAGCACAACGAACAGATGCGGGTCAAGTACCAGCGCGCGCCCATCACCACCGAGTGGACCGTGGGCGCGGTCGCCAACACCGGCGACGGCATCCTCGCCGCCGAGAAGCTTGGCGCGGCGCTCGACGTCATGGAGGACGCATGGTGGGGGCCGACGGTGCCGCTGGTCGGCGCGCCGTGGTTCGCGCTGTCGGAGCGCAACTCCCCGGGCTCGATCATCGTCAACATGAACGGCAAGCGGTTCATGAACGAGTCGATGCCCTACGTCGAGGCATGCCACCACATGTACGGCGGCCAGTACGGGCAGGGACAGGGCCCGGGCGAGAACATCCCGGCGTGGCTGGTGTTCGACCAGCAGTACCGCGACCGGTACATCTTCGCCGGACTGCAACCGGGACAACGGATCCCGAACAAGTGGATGGAATCCGGGGTGATCGTCAAGGCGGACACCCTCGCCGAGCTGGCCGCCAAGACCGGCCTGCCCGCCGACGCGTTCGCCGCCACCGTCGAACGCTTCAACGGGTTCGCCCGCACCGGAGTCGACGAGGACTTCAAGCGCGGACAGAGCGCCTACGACCGCTACTACGGCGATCCGACCAACAAGCCGAACCCCAACCTCGGCGAGATCAAGCACGGGCCGTTCTACGCCGCGAAGATGGTTCCCGGCGACCTGGGCACCAAGGGTGGCATCGTCACCGACACACGCGGTCGCGCGCTGCGCGACGACGGCTCGGTCATCGAGGGCCTCTACGCCGCCGGTAATGTCAGCGCGCCGGTGATGGGACACACCTATCCCGGCCCGGGCGGCACCATCGGCCCGGCCATGACCTTCGGATATCTGGCGGCACTTCACCTCGCCGGCAAGGAGTAACGCGTGCCCATCAACCTCGACGAGGCCATCGGCGCCGAACTCGATCCCGTCGAGTTCTCCTGGACCAGTAGCGATATCCAGCTCTACCACCTCGGGCTCGGCGCGGGCGCCGACCCGATGGACAAGCGCGAGTTGCGTTACCTGACCGACGGCACACCGCAGGTCCTGCCGACGTTCGGCAACGTGGCGCAGAGCTTCCACATGACCGAGCCGCCGTCAGTGAGCTTCCCCGGCATCGACATCGAGCTGAGCAGGGTCCTGCACGCCAGCGAGGCGGTCACCGTTCCCGGTCCGATCCCCTCCGCGGGCACCGGTATCGCCGTCACCCGGTTCACCGAGATCTGGGACAAGGGCAAGGCCGCGGTGATCTGGTCCGAGACCGAAGTCAAGGATCCCGGGGGCACTCTGCTGTGGACCCAGAAGCGATCGATCTTCGCGCGCGGCGAGGGTGGTTTCGGCGGTGACCGGGGCCCCTCGACGTCCTCGGCCGCGCCCGAGCGCGCACCGGATCTCGAGCTGTCCGTGCCGACCTCGCCACAGCAGGCGCTGCTCTACCGGATGTGCGGAGACCGCAATCCGCTGCACTCCGACCCGGATTTCGCTGCGGCAGCGGGCTTTCCGCGCCCCATCCTGCATGGGCTGTGCACCTACGGCATGACGTGCAAGGCGCTGGTCGACAACCTGCTCGACGGCGAGGTCACCGCGCTGAGGTCCTATGGCGCCCGGATGGCCGGTGTGGTGTTCCCCGGGGAGACGCTGCGCGTCAGCGTCTGGAAGAACGCCGACGGTCAACAGGCCGGCTACTCCGCGGTGGTCACCGCCCCCGAGCGGGACGACGCGGTGGCCCTGGCGGGCGTCGAGTTCGTCCCGGCCTGATCGACCCGAGACAGCAGAACGGGCGCCGACCATCGCGGTCGGCGCCCGTCCTGATCTACCGCCTACGGAGTGGCAGCAGGCGACCCGGCCTTGCCGTCGGCACCGTCGCTGCCGAGGCTGCCGCCGGCACCGCCGGTTCCCGCTGAACCACCCTTGGCCGTCCCGGTGGTCGACGCGTCGCCGCCGTCGCCGCCGTCGCCGCCGTCGCCGGTGAAGCCGGTCGAATCGCCACCATGGCCGCCGGCGCCACCGGTGGCCTTGCCGCTCCCCGAGGTGGCGTCGCCGCCATTGCCGGCCTTGCCGCCGGTACCGGAACCTCCGGCGTCACCGCCGTCGCCGCCCTTTCCGCCCACCGCCGTGGACCCGCCACCGGCAGTGGCCGTGCCGCCGTTGCCGGCATCGCCACCGGTGCCTCCCACCGAGGACTCGCCGCCGGCACCGCCCGCGCCACCGGTGGCCGTGACCGTACCGCCGGCCGAGCCGACGGTCGCGTTGCCACCGTCGCCGCCGTGGCCCGCGACACCCCGGGGATCATGGTTGAGGCCGCCGGCTCCACCCTTTCCACCCGTGGCACTTCCGTTCGTCGAGGAGGCGTCGCCGCCCCTGCCACCGGATCCGGCCTGTCCACCGAACGTGCCGCCGGCACCGCCGGCGCCGCCGGCGCCACCCTTGACGTCACCCTCGTTGGCCGGCGTCGCGGGATCATTGGCGGCCGTGTTCGTGATGTTGGCGCCGGCACCACCGTTGCCGCCATTACCGAAGAACCCGGCGTCGCCACCGGCACCACCGGCGCCGCCGTTGACCCCGGCCTTGCCCGCACCACCGTTGCCGCCGTTGCCGAAGTAGAGCCCTGCCTTGCCGCCCGAGCCGCCGTTGGCGCCGTCGCCGCCATCACCGCCCAGAATGCCGCCCCTCTGACCGTTGCACGCGCTGCCGGTGCAGTCTGCGGCGGCATCGGCGCCGTCGCCGATCAGCCAGCCATTCGGTCCAATGAGCGGGCGGAGCGCTGTCGCACCGGCAGGCGCAGTCACCGCCGCGGCGGCCGGGTCGCCGGCGCCACCCAGGCAGTCCACACCTGCGACCGTGCAGTCCTGCCCCGTCGACGTCAGCTGCACGTCGTAACCCGCAGGCGAGGTGAAGTCGCTCGGCACGAGGGACAGCGCACCGGCGTACGCCATCGCGGCCCCGGCCGCGCCGGCGGTCACGCCGTATTTCAGATAGGTGCGCACTGCCGCTGAGCGAGCGGCTTTACGGGCATGCTTGGCCATACGAGGACTCCCCCTTTTGGATTGTTGGCAATTGGATCCCCTGTAGCAGCCGTCACACTAGCCAATCGGCGGCCCTTAGACCATCGAAATAGCGATTTGCTGCGGGACGTGTCTGCGCCGTCGGCATCCGCGGCCGACCGCGACCTGGTCTCCGCAGCGACGCGGGCGGGTGCCTGCAGGCGGAAGGGGGCCGACCGGGTGAGGGCATCGCGCCCTTCGTCAGCGTCTCGATCGAAGTTGCTGTCGCGCAGCGCCTCTGCCGTTCTGCGAGGCGCTTCGCCGATCCGCAACCTCGTGGTCATCGACCGCCCCCGATGCCGTCACGCACAGTTCTCCGGGACCTCGCCGACCACCGCCCGCGCCGCCGCCGCCGCGTTGTCACTCAGCTGAAATGTTCGCTGACCAGGGCTAACGGCACAGTGTGTCGATCTTCGCCGCGGTCGCCTGCGCGGTCTTCTCCCGGTTGGCCTGGGCAGGATCGTCTGCCGGTGCGCCGGCGAGCTGGCCGATACCGATGTAGGTCAGATCGTCGGCGAACGAACGCACTGCGTCGGCGAGATCGCCGGGAACTGCGCTGTTGAGCCGCGACAGCAGAAACTCGCCACCGCCGACGGTGGCCAGGCGGGCGTTCGCCGCCACCGCCTGCTGCGCCACCCGGTCGTTACCGAGGTCGGCGTTCGTCTGCAGCGACACCGCGTTGCGCACCATGGTGAACGCGTCGCAGACTTGCGTCTTCTGGTCACCGGACGGGACGCCAGCGGCATAAGTCGTGTTATCCGAGCCTGACGAGCGGACCAACCCCCACGCGGCCAGCACGACGGCGACGACTCCGACGACGAGCGCCACGGGGGCGATCCACGACGCGCGGGTCTTAGTGGCCGACGAGAAAGGCTTGGTCTCCGACATGGGCGCGATCATAGCCTTGATTTCTTTGCCAGCTAACGGATTTCAGCGCGGCGCGCCGGATCGTGTCGGCAGGACGGCAGTGGCCTGACACTCCGGCGCACCGAGGCGGCGCGGTGACCTGTTACGTTTCTTCCGGGGGTCAACCTCGCTGCTCGCTCAACGAATCCAGGAGGACATCGTCGTGAAGATCAAGCCCGCACTGGTCGCCGCCACCGTTGCCGCTTCGGCCGCCGTCGGTGTGGCCAGTGCACCGTTTGCCTCGGCCGACCCCGAGGTGAAGTATCTCGGTCAGCCCGGCGAACTCGTCAACGGCAACGTCGTCCAGCACTGGACCATCACCGGTCTGAAGCCGAGCACCGATACCATCCCGTACCAGCCTGCCGGCACGCTGTGGGAGGCCACCGCCACCGACGAGGCCATCTCCGGCTCGGTGACCCCCATCGTCTCCAACCTCAACGCCCGCGCCCGCAACGGCGTCACCTACCGCGTGCTGTTCGGCGTCGCGACGCCGCAGGGTGTGAACCCGTCGACCCTGTCGCAGGGCGAGAAGACCAGCGGCAAGATCTATTTCGACGTCACCGGCGAGAAGCCCGACAGCGTGTTCTACTCCGCCGGCGGCCCCGACCAGATGCTGCTGTGGGTGGAGGCGCCCCCCGCGCCCCCGGCCGCCGGGTCGCGCACCCCGGCGTACTCCGGTTCGGCGCCGGCGTCATCCGGTGCCGCCGAGACCGCGTCCCCCGAGGCTCCGGCCACCTCGACGACGCCCACCCCGGGCGCCGCGCCGGCCTCCGTGAGCCCCGCACCCACCGCCACCCCGGTGCCTGCGGGCAGCGCAGGCACCCCGCTGCCGGAAGGCAGTTCGGGCACCCCGATCCCGGCGGGCAGCGCAGGCACGCCGCTGCCCGCGGACGCCGCAGCGAGCCCGGCCCCGGTGCCGGCCGCCGTCAGCCCCGCCCCGGCTCCCGCCGCGGTCGCGCCGGCTCCGGCGGGCAGCTCGGGAACTCCGCTGCCCGCGGGGAGCGCCGGGACGCCGATCCAAGGCGCCACCACTCCCGCGACCGGACCGGCCCCGGGCCCGGTGACGACCGTCGTCGTCCCGCCGCCTGCCTGAAACCCTCACGCCTGGTGGGCCCTACGAGTGTGAGGCCCACCAGGTGTAGAGCTGCACCATGTTCGGTCCCTGCGGGCCGGACTGCACCTCGCTGACCAACAGGTCGCCGTCGGTGCTCCACCCGACCGTCGGCTTGCTCTGCTGGAATCCGCACACCAGGGTGCCCGCGGTCTGATCCGGGGTGGCGTTGCGTCGCCACGGCCCGGGCGACTGGATGTTGCCGGGGCAGTCCACCACCGATGAAGTGCTGACGATGTCGTCGAACAGATCCTTCACCGCGGCCCTGTCCTTAGCCAGGGTGAACGTGGCCGTCAGCGGTCCGCCGGTGTCGTCGTTGGGCCCACAGGCCAGTTGCGCCAGCGCACCGCGGGCCGGCACCACGGGTTCGCAGGCGCCGGGCGGGTAGCCGCGCGGCAGCATCCGCATCAAACGCGCCTCGGCCTGCTGCTGGGACTCGGTCGGCGAGGTCGTCGAGCTGCCACCGCCGTCGGCGGATTCCTCGGACGACGGCCAGAACCACCATGCGAGGGCGCCGAGACCGACGACGGCCGCGGTCGCGACCGCGATCAGGGCACCGGGCCTGTTGGTGCGGCGCACGGGTCGCGGGTTGACCGACAGCGGCACGTCGAACCGACCGTCCCCGGGAGCCGCCGACGACGACGGCCGCGCGGGCAGCGGCCCGGTATCCGCATCATCGGGTTCGGGCTCGTGAGAGCTCATTCGGCCAACAGTAGTGGGCACTGCAGGGTGTTCTCGCGAGGCTCACCCTCAGAGGCGCGGTGGCACGAAGCTCACCGCCGTCAACCACCATCGCTTCCCGTACCGCCCGACTCTCCCCCACCCGACGGACCGTTGTCCGGACCCGCAGCATCGCCTGCACCCTGACCTGCGGTGGATCCGGTGTCGCCGCCGCTGACGGTGTCGCCTCGAGAATCGCCCTCGTCGTGCGAAGCGGAATCGTTGCTGTCGCCGATGTCGGACGAACCCTCTGCGGGCCCGGAATCGCCGCCTGCGCCGGTGTTCCCGATGTCGTCGCCGACTGCGTCCCCGGCGATGACGTCCTCCGGTGCCGGCGCCTCCGGCGTGACCTCGGGTGTCATCGGAGGTGGGGCAGGTGTCGAGAAGTCGACGGTGGGCGGCGACACCTCCACGGCGGGCGGCGCCGCGACGATGACCGGTGTCGGTGGTGGGGGTGGCGGCGCGGGTGGTGGTGTCGGTGTGGCGACGGGCGGCGGCGCGGTGACCACACTCGCCGGTATGACCGTCGTGGCGACAGGCGCGGGCGGTGCGGGAGGTGCGGCGATGGAAAGCACCTGGACCGCTTGCTGTACCTGCGCCGCACTGACCGACGCGGGGATGAACGCAGCGACGACGTCGTTCACTCCCTGGATCAGCGCGGGCGGAAGGTGCTGAATGAGGTACTGCCAGAGCAACTCGAGATCTGAGAGCCCGATGGGTGATCCCGTCGAACCCGATCCGCCACCTCCACCTCCGCCGCCGGCACCGAACAGCACCGCCGATACCGGCATCGCGAATCCGGCAGACGCCAACACCTCGAGGGTTCTGACGATCTGCGGTAATCCGTGCTTTTCGACTGCGCTCAGAAAGATCTCCGCACGCACAGCGGGGAAGTTCTTCTGCAGGATCTCCGCGAGGTGGGCAAGCGTCGGCAGTTCGGCGGTGGCGAAGTCGATGAGCTGGTTCACCGCCACCCCGCCCAGCCGATCCGGGATCGTCGACAACGATCCGTGGTCTTCTTCCCCCAGCACGACTCCCGTGCGATCCCCCGGCAGGTGATAGAGCGAGCCGCTGAGCACCAGCCCCACCGCGACGACCGCCGCCCCGGCGATACGCGCCATCGAGCGTTCGTCGGTGTCGCGGTACACCTGTCGTCTGACACCCGCACGCAGCGGCACGGCCCTACCGTCCATGATCTGCGTCCACGACCTCGCCCCCTCGACTACGCACCGGGCGGCTGACACCAGCCCGTCGGAATCAGTATGGGGATTTGCTGAAAAAGCGGTCAAGATGACTTTTCGTCCTCAGACCCACACTATTTGCGCTGTCAAGAACCGTGCGGGCGCCGGTCACCCAGAAGGGACCACTTCCGCCTGATCGGACGTATTCTGCGTGCCAGAGCGATCTTGAAGCAACCGTCAATTCATCATGCGACGGGCGTCCGTATCCGCCCACACGGAGGCATCGTGGCCTGTCACCGCGTGGCAGATAGCCTGGCCTCGAAAGTCATTGGAGTTTGCTGAGCGGCGTCGATCAACCGAGGATCAGCCCCGACGTTGGCACGCCGGTGCCCGCGGTGACCAGGACGTGTTCGACGTCGGGCACCGGGTTCACCGAGGTTCCACGGAGCTGGCGCACCCCCTCGGCGATGCCGTTCATCCCGTGGATGTACGCCTCGCCGAGCTGACCACCGTGGGTGTTGATCGGCAGCCGGCCACCGATCTCGATCGCACCGTCGGCCACGTAGTCCTTCGCCTCGCCCTTACCGCAGAAGCCGAGTTCCTCGAGCTGGATCAACGTGAACGGCGTGAAGTGGTCGTAGAGGATCGCGGTCTGGATGTCCTCCGGCGTGAGCCCCGACTGCTGCCACAGTTGCCTGCCCACCAGCCCCATCTCCGGCAGACCGAGCTCCGGACGGTAGTAGCTGACCATCGAATACTGGTCGGGGCTCGACCCCTGCGACGCCGCCTCGATGACCGCGGGCCGGTGCTTGAGGTCTTTCGCCCGTTCGGGCGTGGTCACGACGAGCGCCACCCCACCGTCGGTCTCCTGGCAGCAGTCCAGCAGCCGCAACGGTTCGGCGATCCATCGCGAGTTCTGATGGTCCTCGATGGTGATCGGCTTGCCGTAGAAGTAGGCCTTGGGGTTGTTGGCCGCGTGCTTGCGGTCGGCCACCGACACCGCGCCGAAATCCCGGCTCGTCGCACCGGACAGATGCATGTAGCGGCGCGCGATCATCGCGACCTGGGCCGCTGGCGTGGACAGGCCGTGCGGGTAGGAGAACGAGTTGTCCACCCCGGTGGAGTCGGCGTTCTCGACCAGCCGCATCTGCACCTGACCGAAGCGCATGCCCGAGCGTTCGTTGAAAGCCCGGTACGCCACAACGCATTCCGCCACTCCGGTGGCGACGGCCAGCGCCGCCTGCTGGATGGTGGCGCAGGCCGCGCCGCCGCCGTGGTGGATCTTGGAGAAGAACTTCAGCTCACCGATCCCGGTGGCGCGGGCCACCGCCACCTCGGTGTTGGAGTCCATCGTGAACGTCACCATGCCGTCGACGTCGGCGGGTGTCAGACCGGCGTCGTCGAGCGCATCGAGCACGGCCTCGGCGGCCAGTCGCAGCTCGCTACGGCCGGAGTTCTTCGAGAAGTCGGTGGCGCCGATTCCGACGATCGCCGCCTTGCCGGACAGGCCGTCGCTCATGCGCCTTCTCCGATCGTGAGGCTGGCCGTGGCGATGACATGGTCACCGAGGCTGTTGCGGCCCACGATCTTCAGCGTGATGAGGTCGTCGGCGATCTCGGTGACCTCCCCGGTGAACGTCACCGTGTCGTAGGCGTACCACGGCACTCCGAGGCGCAGCGAGATCGATCTGATCACCGCCGTCGGGCCCGCCCAGTCGGTGATGAAGCGCTGTACCAGGCCGGTGTCGGTGAGGATGTTGACGAAGATGTCCTTGGATCCCTTGGCCTGCGCCTTGTCCCGATCGTGGTGGACGTCCTGATAGTCGCGGGTGGCGATCGCGGTCGACACGATGAACGTCGGGTCACCGTAGAGGGCCAGTTCGGGGAGCTTGGTGCCGACCTCGACGGCAGGGGCGCTCATGCGTCGGGCTCCCAGGCGTACAGCGTCCAGGCCGGCCCGGACGCGCTGTCCGGGAAGTCGATGTACGTTGCGCGCACGGGCATTCCGATCTTCACGGCGGCAGGATCGACGTCACGGAGCTCACCGAGCATCCGCACCCCTTCCTCGAGTTCGACGAGCGCGATGACGAACGGCAGCGTGCGGCCCGGCACCTTCGGGGCGTGATGGACCACGTAACTGAACACCACGCCCTTGCCCGAGGCGACGACGTAGTCGGCCGGAGCTTCCTTATCCGCCCACAGGGCGGGTACCGGCGGATGCTGCAGGGTGCCGTCCCCGCGCTTCTGGATCCTCAGTTCGTGGGCGTTCACGCCGTCCCAGAAGAACTTCGTGTCCTTCGAGGACGCGGGCCGCATCATCGCCTCGGTATCGAGGTCCTCGGGCACCGTCGACGCGGGCACATCCTGGTCTGCCGGGCGGAATTTCATGATGCGCCAGAGCATTTCGGCGACAGCATCCCCGTCGACGGTCCAGGTGATGGTCTGGGTGATGAAGAACCCCTCACCCAGCGCAGTGCGCTTGGGGCCGACCACGTCGGTCAGCTCGGCGGTGACGCTCACCTGCTCACCCGGGCGCAGGTAGCGGTGGTAGGTCTGCTCACAGTTGGTGGCGACGACACCGACATACCCTGCTTCGTCGAACAATTCGAGGATCTTGCCCAGCGGATCGTCGTCCGGGCGGCTACCGCCCAGGCCCATCATCGTCCACACCTGGATCATCGCGGGCGGGGCCACCACACCGGGATGCCCGGCGGCCTTCGCGGCCTCCTCGTCGACGTAGATGGGGTTCTTGTCGCCCATCGCGTCGAGCCAGTGGTCCACCATCGGCTGGTTCACCGCGTGCCGGGCCTGGCGCGGCGCGCTCTTGCCCTCGGCCTTGACGCGCTCCGCTGCGGCCCGGATGTCCTCGACGGTGCCCTCTCCGCTCACCGGGGGACCCTCGGGACCTTCAGCCCCGACGCCGAGATCATCTCGCGCATCACCTCGTTGACGCCTCCACCGAACGTGATCACGAGATTGCGTTTGGTCATCTTGTCCAGCCAGTCGAGCAACTCACCGGTCTGTGGGTCGGCCGGGTTGCCGTAGGTGCCGACGATCTCCTCGGCGAGCCGGCCGACCTCCTGGATGCGTTCGGTCGAGAACACCTTGGTGGCCGCGGCATCGGCGACCGCGATGGTCTCCCCCGAGGCGGCCACCTGCCAGTTCAGCAGCTCGTTCACCCGCCAGATCGCCTTGATCTGACCCAGCAGCCGCTTGACGTCGGCCTGCTCGATCGGCGTGACACCGTCTGAGCCGGGCTTCGACGCCCACGCGTGCACCTGGTCGTAGATGCCGGCGACGCGACCCGCCGGGCCCAAACCCACCCGTTCGTGGTTGAGCTGGGTGGTGATCAGCTTCCAGCCACCATTCTCCTCGCCGACGAGCATGTCCGCGGGCACCCGCACGTCGTTGTAGTACGACGCGTTGGTGTGGTGCGCACCGTCGGACAGGATGATCGGCGTCCACGAGAACCCCGGATCCTTGGTGTCGACGATCAGGATCGAGATGCCCTTGTGCTTGGCGGCATCCGGGTCGGTGCGGCAGGCCAGCCAGATGTAGTCGGCGTCGTGGGCGCCGGTGGTCCACATCTTCTGCCCGTTGACGATGTATTCATCGCCATGGCGAACGGCCGTGGTCCGCAGTGAGGCGAGGTCGGTGCCCGCGTCGGGTTCGGAGTAGCCGATCGCGAAATGGATGTCACCCGAGAGGATTCCGGGCAGGAACTTCTGCTTCTGCTCCTCGGTGCCGTACACCTGCAGCGTGGGACCGACGGTCTGCAACGTCACCAGGGGCAGCGGCACATCCGCGCGGTTCGCCTCGTTGACGAAGATCTGTTGCTCGATGGGCCCGAACCCCAGCCCGCCGTACTCCTTCGGCCAGCCCATGCCGAGCTTGCCGTCCGAGCCCATCCGCTTGATCACCGCGCGGTAGGCCTCGTTGTGCCGGTTCGACTCCATCGCCTCGGCCTCTTCGGGCGTGATCAGCGTCGAGAAGTACTGGCGCAGTTCGGCTTGCAGAGCCCGCTGCTCGGGGGTCAGTTCGATGTACATTTACGCTCCCACCAGATCGAGACGGTGTGTCGGACCACCCAGCACCCGGGTCAGATCCTTGATCGACGAGAAGTAGCGGTTCATCGGGTAGGTGATGTCCATGCCCATGCCGCCGTGCAGGTGATGGCACAGCCGCATCGCCGGTGGTGCCTGCGAGGTGAGCCAGTAACCCAGGATCGCGAGGTCGTCGTCGGCGTCGAGGCCCTGGGAGAGAAGCCATGCCGCTGACGTCGCCACCAGAGACACTGTGCGCGAAGCGATGTAGACCTCGGAGAGTTGCGCTGCGACGGTCTGGAACGTCGACAGCGGCCGGCCGAACTGCTCGCGCGTGGCGACGTAGTCGGCGGTCAGCCGCAGCGCACCGGCGACCAGGCCGGCGGCGAAGGCACCGAACGCGGCCAGCACCAGTTGATTCACCCGATGCGGGGCGGCGCCGGCGAGCACGTCGTCGTCGTCGACCGCGACGTCGGTGAACGTCACCACGAACTCGTCCGCACCGGTCGACGTCGGCGTCTTGGTCGCCGAGACGCCGTCGGCGTCGCCGCGCACCACCACCACGCCGTTGTCGGCGGTGACGACGAGCCACTGCGCCTGCCCGGCATAGCCGACCGCGAGCTTAGTGCCATTGAGCCGGCCCGCGGAGAACGTGGTCGCCGGCCGGTCGGGCTGGGAGGCGCCGGGTTCGTTGAGCGCCAGGCTCAGCACCGATCCTCCCGCCAGGTCCGCGAGGTAGCGGTCCTGCTGGGAATCCGAGGCCAGCTCGCCGAGCACCGCCGCAGCGGCGAGGGTCACCGGCGCCGGACTGATGGTCCCGTGCCTGCCGATCTCGGTCAGCGCGGTCGCGATCTCGGCGAGTCCGAGTCCGTCACCGCCGAGCCGTTCCGGGGCGGCCAGTGCCAGCACACCCCCGGAAACCAAAGCGTCCCATGTGTTGTCGCGTTCCAGCACCGACGTCACCACATCGGCGACCGCCTGCTGACCCTCGTCTGGACTGAAGTCCACCCGACTCCTCCTCGAGTACGTGTCAGTGACCGACCGGGCAACCCTTGCCGGTGTAATCGACCTGCCAGTGTTTGATGCCGTTGAGCCAGCCCGACTTTAACCGCTCGGGTTCACCGACCGGCTTGAGTTCCGGCATGTTGTCGGCGACCGCGTTGAAGATCAGGTTGATCGTCATCTTCGCGAGGTTGGCGCCGATGCAGTAGTGCGCACCCGTGCCACCGAACCCGACGTGCGGGTTGGGGCTGCGCGTGATGTCGAACCGGTGCGGATCGGCGAACACGTCCTCGTCGAAGTTGGCCGAACGGTACGACATCACGACGCGCTCGCCCTTCTTGATCGACACCCCGCCCAGCTCGGTGTCTTCGAGCGCGGTGCGCTGGAACGCCGACACCGGGGTGGCCCAGCGGACGATCTCGTCGGCGGCCGTGTCCGGGCGCTCCTTCTTGTAGAGCTCCCACTGGTCGGGGTTCTGGGAGAACGCGATCATCCCGTGGGTGATCGAGTTCCGGGTGGTCTCGTTGCCTGCGACGGCGAGCATCACTACGAAGAAGCCGAACTCATCGTCGGAGAGCTTCTCGCCCTCGATGTCGGCCTCGATGAGCTGGGTGACGATGTCGTCGGTCGGGTTGTTCTTGCGCTCCTCGGCCATCTTCATCGCGTAGGTGATGAGCTCGAAGGAGGACATCGCCGGATCGACGTCGGCGTACTCGGGATCCTCGCCGGCGGTCATCTCGTTGGACCACCGGAACAACTTGTCGCGGTCCTCCTGCGGCACGCCCAGCAGCCCGGCGATGGCCTGCAGCGGCAGCTCGCACGACACCTGCTCGACGAAGTCGCCGGCGCCCTCGGCGGCAGCCGTCTGGGCGATCTTCTGCGCGCGGTCACGCAGCTCGGCCTCCAGCCGGCCCACGGCGCGGGGGGTGAACCCGCGGGAGATGATCTTCCGTAGTCGGGTGTGCTGGGGCGCATCCATGTTCAGCAGCACGGCCTTCTGCAGGTCGATCGCGTCACGGGTCATGCCCTGCGGCCACGTCGGGATCGCACCGTCCGGGGAACTGCCGAAGATGTCGTTGCGCTTGGACACCTCTTTGACGTCGGCGTGCTTGGTCACCAGCCAGTAACCCTTGTCGCCGAAGCCCCCGGTGCCGCCCGGCACGTCCACCCAGTGGATAGGCTCGGACTTGCGCAGTTCGGCCAGTTCCTCGACGGGCAACCGCTCGAGGTTCAGGCTCGCGTCCAGGAAATCGAAGTGGGGGCTGATCGGGCAAGCGTTCGGGCCTGGCATAGGGAAGCACTCCTCAATTGCAACGTGTTCTAGTGCCAGTAAAACATGCCTCCACCGCAGATGAAAGGCATGGCGGCATCGCCGCTTGTCAGAGTAATGAAACGTGTTCTAGCCTGACGCCATGGGTAACCCTGTCATCGTCGAAGCCACCCGGAGTCCCATCGGCAAACGCAACGGCTGGCTGTCCGGACTGCACGCCACCGAGTTGCTCGGGGCGGTCCAGAAGGCGCTCGTCGAGAAGGCCGGCATCGATGCCGCCGAGGTCGAGCAGGTCATCGGCGGCTGCGTCACGCAGTTCGGCGAGCAGTCCAACAACATCACCCGAGTGGGGTGGCTGGTGGCCGGCCTGCCCGAGCACGTCGGGGCGGTGACGATCGACTGCCAGTGCGGCAGCGGCCAGCAGGCCAACGGCCTGGTCGCCGGTCTGATCGCCTCGGGCGCCATCGACGTCGGCATCGCATGTGGCATCGAGGCGATGAGCCGGGTGGGTCTGGGCGCCAACGCGGGCCCCGATCGCAGCATCATCCGCCCGGCGTCGTGGGACATCGACCTGCCCGACCAGTTCACCGCGGCCGAACGGATCGCCAAGCGGCGCGGTATCAGCCGCGAGGAGATCGACCGGTTCGGGTTCGAGTCCCAGCGCAAGGCCAAGCAGGCGTGGGCCGAGGGCCGGTTCGACCGGGAGATCAGCCCGATCGAGGCGCCCGTGCTCGACGAGAACAAGAAGCCCACCGACGAGCGCGCGCCGGTGACCCGTGACCAGGGGCTGCGGGACACCACGCTCGAAGGCCTGGCGTCGCTGAACCCGGTGCTGGAGGGCGGTATTCACACCGCGGGCACGTCATCGCAGATCTCCGACGGCGCGGCCGCGGTGCTGTGGATGGACGAAGACAAGGCGCGTGCGCTCGGGTTCACTCCGCGGGCCCGCATCGTCAGCCAGGCCCTCGTCGGCGCCGAGCCCTACTACCACCTCGACGGGCCGGTGCAGTCGACGGCCAAGGTGCTGGAGAAGGCCGGCATGAAGATGGGCGACATCGACATCACCGAGATCAACGAGGCCTTCGCGTCGGTCGTGCTGTCCTGGGCCCGGGTCCACGAGCCCGACATGGACACCGTCAACGTCAACGGCGGCGCGATCGCCCTCGGCCATCCGGTGGGCAGCACCGGCAGTCGGCTGATCACCACCGCGCTGCACGAACTCGAGCGCACCGACAAGACCACCGCGCTGATCACGATGTGCGCCGGCGGTGCGCTGTCGACCGGGACGATCATCGAGCGGATCTGATGGGCCTATCCGATGCGGACCGCATCGCCGCGGCGCAGGCCTACATCAGCGCGCTGGCCAGTCACGACGCCAGCGGCGTCCCGTTCGCGCCGGGGTGCACCCGTGTCGAGGTCGGCCTCAAGACCGGCTTCTCCGGAAACCACTTGCGGCGCAGCCTCAACGGCGGACTGCAGTACCGGGTGATCGACACGGTCAGCACACCGGAATTCACCGTCGACGGCGACACGGTGCGGGCGCGCTTCGACCTGGTGACCAGGCCGCGGCTGGCCGGCCGTCGGGTGGGCGCCCACATCGACGAGACGTTCACGATCCCCGCCGACGACCCGTCGGGCACGGCGCAGATCCACCACATCCGGGCCGACATCCGCCCGTTCCTGACGCGATAGGGTTCCGCCATGGTCGAAGCTTCCCGTCCGCTGTCCGACAAGCAGATCAAGGGTCTGAACTCCAAGCCCGTCGCCCTCGGCATCAAGTGGATGTCCCGCGCGCAGACCTGGCTGTTCAAGAAGAGCAACGGCCGGATCGGCGACAAGTTCCTGCGCGGCTCCGAGGTCGGGATCCTGACGACGACGGGGCGCAAGAGCGGCGAACCCCGCGACGTCCCGCTGCTGTTCCTGCAGGAGGACCAGCGCATCGTGCTCGTCGCCTCGCAGGGCGGCCGCGACACCCACCCGATGTGGTACCTGAACATCAAGGCCGACGCGAAGGTGGCGTTCCAGACCAAGCGCGAGACGCTGTCGCTGATCGCGCGAGAGGCCACCGACGACGAGCGGGACCACTACTGGCCCAAGCTCGATGCGATGTACCCCGACTACGCCAACTACCGGTCCTACACGTCGCGCAAGATCCCGATCATCATCTGCGACCCGGCCTGACTCCCGCCGGCTCTGGTGTGCGCTCAGAGCGCTCCAGCGGCCCGAATTCCGCTCTGCACGCACACCAGACGGCTGAGGTGACTCAGGCCCCGTAGACGGGGACCGGCCGGCGCGCCTTGGCGAGCAGGTCGGCCACCACGGGTCCGAGCTCGGCCGGGTCCCACTTCGCACCCTTGTCGATCTCCGGGCCGTGCGCCCAGCCCTCGGCGATCCGGATCTTGCCGCCCTCGACCTCGAACATCGTGCCGGTGACGCCCCGCGACTCGACGCTGCCGAGCCACACCACCAGCGGCGAGATGTTCTCCGGGGCCATCGCGTCGAAATCCCGGTCCTGCGTGGACATCATGTCCGCGAACACGGTCTCGGTCATCCGGGTGCGCGCCGACGGGGCGATCGCGTTGACCGACACTCCGTAGCGACCCATCTCGGCGGCGGCGACGAGCGTGAGCGCCGCGATGCCGGCCTTGGCCGCGCTGTAATTGGCCTGCCCGACGCTGCCCTGCAGTCCCGCACCGGAACTGGTGTTGATGATGCGGGCGTCCACGGTCTCTCCGGCCTTCGACTTCGCACGCCAGTACGCGGCCGCGTGCTTCATCGTGGCGAAGTGCCCCTTGAGGTGCACGGCCGTCACCGCGTCGAACTCCTCTTCGCTGGTGTTCGTGAACATCCGGTCCCGCACGATGCCCGCGTTGTTGACCAGGACGTCGAGGCCACCGAACGCGTCGACCGCAGTCTGGATCAGACCCTCGGCCTGGGCCCAGTCCGCGACGTTGGCGCCGCTGGTGACGGCTTCTCCTCCGGCGGCGACGATCTCGTCGACGACTCCCTGCGCGGCGCTGCCGCCGCCGGCGGGCGAACCGTCCAGACCGACGCCGATGTCGTTGACCACCACCCGCGCGCCTTCGGCGGCGAAGGCCAGGGCGTGCGCCCGGCCGATCCCGCCGCCCGCACCCGTCACGATGACCACGCGGCCGTCGAGCAATCCCATGTGTGTCGTCTCCTTCAGTGTTTGATGTCCGCAGTGGTGGTCGACAGGTAGTGCGGCGGCTCGCCGCCGCCGTGCACCTCGAGCGACGCCCCGCTGATGTAGGACGCCGCCGGGGACGCGAGAAACGCCGTGGCCCAGCCGATGTCCTCGGGCCTGCCCAGCCGGCCGAGCGGCACGTTGCGCGAGATCGCGGCGATCGAGTCGGCGTCACCGTAGAAGAGTTCGGACTGCTCGGTCTCGACCATGCCGACGACCACGGAGTTCACGCGCACCTTGGGCGCCCACTCGACGGCGAGCGTCGCGGTCATGTTCTCGACGCCGGCCTTCGCCGCGCCGTAGGCGACGGTGCCGGGTGTGGGCCGGCGCCCGCTGACACTGGAGATGTTGACGATCGCGCCACCCGAATCCTGCTGCTGCATCACCGCATTGGCGTGCGTCGACACCGACAGCGCGCCGAGCAGGTTGAGCTCGACGATCTTGCGGCTGAACTTCGCCGACGCCTCGGCGGCCGGGACATAGGGCGAGCCTCCGGCGTTGTTCACCACGACGTCGAGGCGGCCGTGGTCGGCGACGATGCCGGCGACCAGTGCGGCGACCGCGTCGTCGTCGCGGATGTCGCACGGGCGGAACTCGAACGGCGAGCCGTCGACGGGACGGCGGGCACAGGTCACGACCGTGGCTCCCTGGCCGGCGAAGACCCGGCTGATGCCTGCGCCGACACCGCGCACACCACCGGTCACGAGCACGACGCGGCCGGTGAGGGCGAGGCTGATGGCGCTGTCGGCGGCGTCGGTCACTGTGCTAGCGTACCAAGCAAGTGCTTGCTTAGGTAGCCACCCAGGAGTTGCGCATGCCGATCACCACCGCGACGGTGGAGCCGGGAATCGTCTCGGTCACCGTCGACTACCCACCCGTCAACGCGATTCCGTCGCGCGGCTGGTTCGAACTCGCCGACGCGATCACCGCGGCGGGCCGTGACCTCAGTACGCACGTGGTGATCCTGCGCGCCGAGGGACGCGGCTTCAACGCCGGCGTCGACATCAAGGAGATGCAGAAGACCGAGGGCTTCACCGCGCTGATCGACGCGAACCGGGGCTGCTTCGAGGCGTTCCGCGCGGTGTACGAATGCGCGGTGCCGGTGGTCGCGGCGGTCAACGGGTTCTGCGTCGGCGGCGGCATCGGGCTCGTCGGCAATGCCGACGTCATCGTCGCCTCCGACGACGCGAAGTTCGGGCTCCCCGAGGTCGAGCGCGGCGCGCTCGGCGCGGCGACGCACCTGTCCCGCCTTGTGCCGCAACACATGATGCGCCGGCTGTTCTTCACGGCGGCGACGGTCGACGCCGAGACGCTGCACCACTTCGGATCGGTTCACGAGGTGGTCCCCCGTGCGGATCTCGACGAGGCCGCCTTGCGGGTGGCGCGTGACATCGCGGCCAAAGACACCCGGGTGATCCGCGCGGCCAAGGAGGCGCTGAACTTCATCGACATCCAGCCGGTCAACGCGCGCTACCGGATGGAGCAGGGGTTCACCTTCGAACTGAACCTCGCCGGCGTCTCCGACGAACACCGCGACGCGTTCGCGGGAACGGACAAGGGAGCCAAATGATTCGGCGGGCACGAGCGAAGCGAGCTGGGGAATAGTGTCAGACAAGAGAACGACTCTCGACGAGGCCGTCGCCGGGGTCGAGAGCGGCATGACGATCGGTATCGGCGGCTGGGGATCTCGGCGCAAGCCGATGGCGTTCGTCCGCGCGCTGTTGCGCACCGACGTCACCGACCTGACGGTCGTCGCCTACGGCGGTCCCGACATCGGCCTGCTGTGCTCGGCCGGCAAGGTCAAGCGGGTGTACTACGGCTTCGTATCGCTGGACTCGCCGCCGTTCTACGACCCGTGGTTCGCGAAGGCGCGCACCTCCGGGGCGATCGAGGCGCGCGAGATGGACGAGGGCATGCTGCGCTGCGGACTGCAGGCCGCCGCCCAACGGCTGCCGTTCCTGCCGATCCGGGCCGGACTGGGCAGCGATGTGCGCGCGTTCTGGGGCGACGAGCTCAAGACCGTGCGTTCGCCGTACCCGACCGGTTCGGGCTATGAAGAGCTGATCGCGATGCCCGCGCTCAACCTGGACGCGGCGTTCGTGCACATGAACGTCGGCGACGCCCAGGGCAACGCCGCCTACACCGGGATCGACCCGTACTTCGACGATCTGTTCCTGATGTCGGCGCAGCGCCGCTACCTGTCGGTGGAGAAGGTGGTGCCTACCGAGGAGCTCGTGAAATCCGTTCCGCCGCAGGCGCTGCTGATCAATCGGATGATGGTGGACACCGTCGTCGAGGCGCCCGGCGGCGCGCACTTCACCACCGCCGAACCCGACTACCGGCGTGACGAGAAGTTCCAGCGGCACTACGCCGAGGCCGCCGGGTCCGACGAGACCTGGTCGACGTTCGTCGACACGTACCTGTCCGGCAGCGAGGCCGACTATCAGGCGGCAGTGCGGAAGTTCACGGAGTCCACCGAGGAGGGCCGAGCATGATCTTCGCTACCCGCGCCGAGGTGTGCGCCGTCGCCTGCGCCGAATTGTTCCGCGACGCAGGCGAGATCATGGTCAGCCCGATGACCACGATCGTGTCCATCGGCGCCCGACTCGCGCGGCTGACCTTCTCCCCCGACATCCTGCTCACCGACGGCGAAGCCCGGCTGATCGCCGACACGCCCGCCATCGGGGCGGCCGCCGCCATCGAGGGCTGGATGCCGTTCGGCCGGGTCTTCGAGACGCTCGCCTGGGGCCGGCGCCATGTGGTGATGGGCGCCAACCAGATCGACCGGTACGGCAATCAGAACCTGTCGGCGTTCGGACCCCTGCAGCACCCGACCCGGCAGATGTTCGGGGTGCGCGGCGCACCGGGCAACACGATCAACCACGCCACCAGCTACTGGGTGGGCAACCACTCCACCCGCGTGTTCGGCGACTCCGTCGACGTGGTCTCCGGGATCGGCTGGGACAAAGTGGATCCCGACAACCCCGCCTACCGCTTCGTCAACGTCTTCCGCGTCGTCACCAACCTCGGCGTGTTCGACTTCAACGGGCCCGACCACCAGATGCGGGCGGTGTCCCTGCATCCGGGAATCGAGCCCGAGCAGGTCGCCGAGAACACGGCCTTCGAGGTGCACGGCCTCGGCGAGGCCGACACCACCCGATTGCCCGACGCCGAGGAGCTGCGGATCCTTCGTGAGGTGATCGACCCGAAGTCACTGCGCGACAAGGAAGTCAAGTGACCCGACTGCGCACTCCCCTGACGGAGCTCGTCGGCATCGAGCACCCGGTCGTGCAGACCGGCATGGGCTGGGTGGCCGGCGCCCGGCTGGTGTCGGCGACGTCGAACGCGGGCGGCCTGGGCATTCTCGCCTCGGCCACCATGACGCTCGAGGAACTGGCGACCGCCGTGGGCAAGGTCAAGGCCGCGACCGACAAACCCTTCGGCATCAACATCCGTGCCGACGCCGGCGACGCGAACGACCGCGTCGACCTCCTGATCCGCGAAGGAGTCAAGGTCGCCTCCTTCGCCCTGGCCCCCAAGCCCGACCTGATCGCCAGGCTCAAAGACGCCGGCGTGGTGGTGATCCCGTCGGTGGGTCTGGCCAAGCACGCGAAGAAGGTCGCCGGCTGGGGCGCCGACGCGGTGATCGTGCAGGGCGGCGAGGGCGGCGGTCACACCGGCCCGATCGCCACGACGCTGCTGCTGCCGTCGGTGCTCGACGCGGTCGCGGACACCGGCATGCCGGTGATCGCCGCGGGCGGGTTCTTCGACGGCCGGGGTCTCGCGGCCGCGCTGTCCTACGGCGCCGCCGGCGTGGCGATGGGGACACGCTTCCTGCTGACGTCGGATTCGACGGTGCCGGACGCGGTGAAGCAGCGCTACCTGCAGGCCGCACTCGACGGCACCGTGGTCTCCACCCGGGTCGACGGGATGCCGCACCGGGTGCTGCGCACCGGCCTGGTCGAGAAGCTGGAGAGCGGATCGCCGGTGCGCGGCCTCGCCGCGGCGGTGACGAATGCGCAGAAGTTCAAGAAGATGTCCGGCATGACGTGGCGATCGATGATCCGCGACGGGATGGCGATGCGACACGGCAAGGACCTGACCTGGTCGCAGGTCGTGATGGCGGCCAACACCCCCATGCTGTTGAAAGCCGGTCTGGTGGAGGGCAACACCGATGCCGGCGTGCTCGCCTCCGGTCAGGTCGCCGGCATCCTCGACGACCTACCGTCGTGCGCGGAACTGGTTCCCGCGATCGTCGCCGAGGCGATCGAACATCTGCAGTCGGCAACCGGCCACATCACGCAGTGAGCGGCACCACCGTCGTGACGTAGCTGTCGCCGTCCTGCCGGGTCACGGTCACATACGGTGTGCCCGTGCTGTCGACGACCACCGGCATGAGGCTGGTCTTCGGGTCGTTGACAGCAAGGATCCTTGTCGCTCCGGCAGGCGTCAGCGCATAGACGCCGCCGTCCTCGTCGGCGGAGAACACGCTGACGCTGGCGTAGGCGGTGCCGTCCGGACCGAACGTCAGCGGTTCGTCGTAGTACCCCTGCGACCGGTAGTCGACGGGATTGCGGTCCAGGAATCCGGTGACGTCGAGAGTGGTGAGCACAGTGCCCGTGCTGTCGAACGACACGATGTGGTAGACCGAGCTCGGCGTGGTGGCGCCGCGTTCGGCCGTGACGAGGTATCCGGTGCCGTCCGGACCGAACTGCAGCGAATCGTGTCCTGAGACAAGCGAACCCGGCAGGGTTGCGATCACCGCGCCGGTTGACGCCGATACCACGGACACGGCGTGATCGTCGCTTCCTGGGGTTTCGACGACCTGGTAGGCGTTCCCGTCCGGATCGAAGCTCGCCGGGCGGCTGGCTCTCGTCCCGTCAGGCAGGGTCACCGTGCGGACGATCGCCCCGTCGGAGGACAACACGGCGAGATAGGAGTGCCCGCCGGAGGTGTACGCGACGTAACCGGTGTTGTCCGGATTGGGCGTCGGGAATCGTTCGGTCGGCGGCCGCGGATAGTCGGGCGCCACGATGTCACCGGCGATAGCGGTCTCGGTGACGCTGCCGTCCGGCCGGTACACGGCGACCTTGTAGGTCTTGGCGACATAGTCGTACACCGACCCGTACACCGTGCCGTCCGGGGTGACGTCGATGGCGTTGACCAGGTAGCCGCTCACAGGTTCCGACAGGTCGATCGCGGCGGCGCTGATCCGCGCGATGACGGTCGTTCCCGCGGCGTTGTCGTAGACGGGGACGTACACCCCGTCGCCGGACGGGATGAGGTTGTAGTTGGAGACGTCGCCGTCGATGTGCCGAAGGGTGCTCCGGTTGCCCGTGAAGGTGTAGACGTCGGTGACGCGGTGGCGGTCGGCGCCGTCCTCGGTGATGTCGTAGGTCACCGCCCAGTAGGCCCGGCCGTCGCTGCCGATCACCGGCTGCCCTACCACCTGCAGGTCGGACCGCGGGGCGGTCCTGCGCAGCGCCCCGCCCGGACCGATCGCCATCAGCACGACGTTGTCGGTCAGGAGGTTCTGGGAGACCAGGTAGGCGCTGCCGTCGGGTGCGACGACTGGGGGATACGAGGAGACCGTCGCCGAATACACCCGCGTGGTGTTGTGGGCGGAAATGCGAATCAGTTTGTAGCCCAGACCGAATGACGGATTCACCAGGGTCTGGACGTAGGCGGTGCCGTCGGCCGCGATCGAGATGGGTGACTGCACGTTGCCGCTGGCCGAGCCGACCTGACGGACCAGTCCGTTGGGGTTGATCACCGACACGAAGGTGCGGTTGAGCAGGCGGCTGTAGGTGGTGATCAGCAGGCTGCCGTCATCGCGCGCGACTGCGTTCGACCCCTCGCTCGGGGCGCCGAAGAGAGCGCGCGTCTTGAGCACCTCGCCGTCGGGGCCGACGATGCTGACGCGGGTGCCACCGGCGAGCATCCCGGTGGTGGCGTTGGCGTCCACGGTGACCTGATAGAGGGTGCCGTCTGCGCCGACGACCACCGGTTGCGTCGCCAACCCCGGCGTGGACGAGCCGCTCTGCTCCGCCGCCACCTCACTACTGGTGGCGGTGACGGGCGTGGCGGCGGCAGCATCGCGAAGTTCCCCGACCTGCCGCCGCGCGGCCGCCAGCATCGTCCACAGCAACGGGGATGCGCTGGACGGTTCCGGGACGGGGTCGGGGTGATGAGAGGTGGCGCGCGGGGCGAAGAGCGCTTTGAGGAGCGTCGGGCGCTCGAGCGCGGGCGGGACGACACCGACGGCGTCGGTGTCGACGACACCCGGTGCGGCAGGCTCATCCGGCGTGTCGCCGTCGCGGTCCTCGTGCTGTCGCGTGATGGTGCGACCACCGCTATCTGCCTGTGCTGCACCGTCGTCGGCCTTCTCGGCATGCTCGCTGCTGCGGGAGCGGCGTTTCGCTGCCGGGGTCGACGCGGCGTCCGCCCCCTCCGACGAGCGCTCACTCGATCCGGAGCTTTCCGCGGTGGCCGTCGGGCGTGTCCGCTTGTGGGTGCGCGGAGTCTGTCCCCGGGAAGAGTCACCCGAGTCGTGCACGACAGCCGGGGAGCTGCTGGTGTCGGGCTCCGCCCACGCCACCCCGGGCATCGCCACCACCGCCGAACCGATGCCCAGCGCCACAGCCAACGCGCCCACCCGACCCACATGCTTGCCGAACATCACGACGAACCTCCCCCGCCCGATACTTAGGCACCATAATCATCGGCGCCCCATCGGCCGGGCAATAGGGGAAATCCCTCACGGATGGACCCGGTGAAGCTTTTCTCTTCATTGCCACAAAATGAAGCTATAGTCTTCATATGGCTCGAGTGAAGCTCTCGACTTCAACACTGCGGGCGACGCTGATCGGCGACGTCGTGGGCTCTCGCGCGTTCGCCGACCGGCGCGGACTGCACCGCCGGCTGACCGCGGCCCTGGCGACCGTCGCCGAGGACGCCGCCGACCCGCCCGCCATCACGGTCGGCGACGAGTTCCAGGGCGCCTATCGCACCGTCGGGCTGGCGATCGACGCGGCGCTGACGATCCGGCTGGCCCTGGCGCCCGACATCGACGTCCGCTTCGGCATCGGCTGGGGCGCCGTCACCGTACTCGACGAGGCGGGGGTGCAGGACGGGCCCGGGTGGTGGGCCGCCCGGGAGGCCATCGAGTGGACGGCGGCCGCCCAGCAGCAACCGGGCCTCGCCCGAGTGCGCACCGTGTTCCGTAACGGCGCGGGCGAGGGTGCCGACCCGCACGCCGTCAACGCCGCCCTGATGTGTCGGGACCATCTGCTTGGATCGCTGGACGAACGGGCCCTGCGCATCCTGGCCGGGATGCGGGCGGGGCGATCGAAGAAGGAGTTGGCGGTGGCGGAGGGCATCAGCGCGTCGGCGGTGTCCCAGCGCGCGGGCAGGGCAGGCCTGGACCTGCTCCTCACCGCCGCCATGGAGCTGCGAGAGATCCGATGAGCGCCCTGGCTGTCTTCCTCATCGCGGTCGGCGTCGCCGACATCTGCCGCAAGCTGAGCACCCACCAGTGGCCCGCCCTCGTGGCGGGCCCGTTGGCCGTCGTCGTGAGCGCCGCGTCGGCCGGGCTGTGGCACCGCGGCGACATCGCGCTGCTGGCGGTCGCCGCGATCCTGTCGATCGCGTGGGTGGTGCTGGGCGGTGCGGCCGAGCGCACCGGATCGCGGCACGGACGCGCCCTGACGGTGTTCGGCGTGGGCGCGGCGCTGATGGTCGGGTTCGGCGGCTGGGCGTCCGAGGTGGCCGGGCCGTTGGGCCGCTGGCTGCCGTGGGTCGGGCTGGACCAGGTGCCACCGGGCCGGGCGCTGATGATCGTGGGCATCGTGTTGCTGCAGCTGGTCACCGCGAATCAGTTGGTGCGCCTGATTCTCGGCGCGGTCGGGGCCGTCCGCCCGGCCGGCGTCCCGCAGCCCTCGGACCGCCTCAAGGGTGGCAGGCTGCTGGGACCGATGGAGAGGCTGCTCATCGTGGGGCTGGGGCTCGGCGGTCAGTTCGGGGCGGCCTCGGCGGTGATCGCGGCCAAGGGCATCATCCGCTTCCCCGAACTGAACGCCGCGCGCAAGGAGTCGGCCGACAGCGGTGCCCCGACCGGCTCCGGCATCGACGAGGTGACCGAGTATTTCCTCGTCGGCAGCTTCGCGAGCTGGCTGATCGCGCTGGCCGGCCTGGCCCTCGCCGCGGCCTGACCGAATCCGCCGCGGCGGCCGGGCCACCTTCCTAGACTCGGCCCGGTGAAGACCAACGCGGCCATCCTCTGGGAGTACGGATCCGATTGGACCGTCGAAGAAATCGATCTTGACCCGCCGGGTGACGGTGAGGTGCTGGTGTCGTGGGAGGCGACCGGGCTGTGCCATTCCGACGAGCACATCCGCACCGGCGACCTGCCCGTGCCGCTGCCGATGATCGGCGGTCACGAGGGCGCCGGGATCGTGCGCGAAGTCGGCGCCGGCGTCACCGGTCTGGCGCCGGGTGACCACGTCGTCGCCTCGTTCCTGCCCGCCTGTGGCCGGTGCCGTTGGTGCTCGACCGGTCACCAGAACCTGTGCGACCTGGGCGCGATCATCATGGCCGGCACCCAGTTGGACGGCACCTACCGGCGCCACACCCGTGGGCACGACATCGGCGTGATGGCGCTCGTCGGCACGTTCTCCCAGTACGGCACCGTGCCGGAGGCATCGATCGTCAAGATCGACGACGACCTCCCGCTGTCCCGGGCATGTCTGCTCGGGTGCGGCGTCACCACCGGGTGGGGGTCGGCGGTCAACACCGCCGACGTGCAACCGGGTGACACCGTGGTGGTGATCGGTTTCGGCGGGATCGGCAGTGGCGCGGTGCAGGGTGCGCGGATCGCCGGCGCCGAGAAGATCGTGGTCGTCGAGCCCGTGGAGGACAAGCGGGGCAAGGCATTACAGCTCGGGGCGACCCACTTCGTCACCTCGATGCCCGAGGCGACCGCGCTCGTCGCGGAACTGACGCGTGGGGTGATGGCCGACTCGGCGATCCTGACTGTCGGCCTGCTCGAGGGTTCGATGCTCGACGAGGCGGCCAACATCGTCCGCAAGGGCGGCGCCGTGGTCATGACGGCCCTGTCCTCGATGACCGACAACCAGGCAACGCTGGGCATGATGATGTTCACGCTGTTCCAGAAGCGGCTGCTGGGAAGCCTTTACGGCGAGGCCAACCCGCGCTCGGACATCCCGCGGCTGCTGTCGCTGTACCGCGAGGGCAAGCTGCTGCTCGACGAGACCGTCACCCACGAGTACAAGCTCGCGGAGGTCAACGAGGGCTACGAGGACATGCGCGCCGGGCGCAACATCCGCGGGGTCATCCTGCACGACCACTGAGAATCCGACCGCGAGCAGACGCAAACTCGGGCAGTTTCGGCCCCAAAAGCGCGAGTTTGTGTCTGCTCGCGGGAGAAACTCGCGGGAGAAACTACAGGCGCTCGATGATCGTGACGTTGGCGGTGCCGCCGCCTTCGCACATCGTCTGCAGGCCGTAGCGACCGCCGGTGCGTTCGAGCGTGTTCAGCATGGTCGCGAACAGCTTGGCGCCCGTGGCGCCGAGCGGGTGGCCCAAGGCGATCGCGCCGCCGCTCGGATTGACCTTCTCGGGATCGGCCTTGGTCTCCTTGAGCCAGGCCTGCACGACCGGCGCGAACGCCTCGTTGATCTCCACGGTGTCGATGTCGTCGATCGACAGCCCGGTCTTGTCCAGCGCGTAGCGGGTGGCGGGAATCGGCCCGGTGAGCATGAACACCGGATCGGCGCCGCGGGCACTGATGTGGTGGATGCGGGCCCGGGGCTTGAGGCCGTGGTCCTTGACGGCTTGCTCGGAGGCCAGCAGCACCGCGCTGGCGCCGTCGGAGATCTGGCTGGCCATCGCCGCAGTCAGGCGGCCGCCCTCGACGAGTGTTTTCAGCGTCGCCATCTTCTCCAGCGACGTGTCGCGAGGACCCTCGTCGACGCGGAACCCGTCCACCTCGAGGATCTCGTTGTCGAAGTGTCCGGCACGGATCGCGGCCTGCGCGCGCTGATGGCTGGTCAGCGCGTACTGCTCCATGTCCTCACGGGAGATGCCCCACTTCTCGGCGATCAACTCCGCGCCGCGGAACTGCGAGATCTCCTGATCGCCATAGCGGTGCAGCCAGCTCTTGGATTCGTTGGTGGGCGAGGTGAACCCGAACTGCTCGGCGACCGTCATCGCCGAGCTGATCGGGATCTGGCTCATGTTCTGCATTCCGCCGGCCACGATGAGGTCGGCGGTGCCCGACATGATGGCCTGCGCGCCGAACGAGATCGCCTGCTGGCTCGACCCGCACTGCCGGTCGACGGTCACCCCGGGAACCTCCTCGGGGAAGCCGGCGGCCAGCCACGACAGCCGCGCGATGTTGCCGGCCTGCGGGCCGATCGCGTCGACGCATCCGGCGATCACGTCGTCGACCGCCCCGGGGTCGACGTCGTTGCGGTCGAACAGACCGCGCCACCCGGCCGCCCCGAGATCGACCGGATGCACCCCGGCCAGCGAGCCGTTGCGCTTGCCGATGGCGGTGCGGACCGCGTCGATGACATAGGCCTGCGAAACCGGGTCAGTCATGAGGAGCTCCTTTTCGTGGTGGTGATACCGCCGAGAACGATCGAAAGATACTGCCGGCCCACCTCTTCGGCGGTCAGCGGACCACCCGGCTGGTACCAGCGGACCGACACCCAGGTGGTGTCGCGGATGAACCGGTAGACGAGGTCGACGTCGACGTCGGGCCGGAAGTAGCCCTCCTCGATGCCCTGGGTCAGCACGTCGACCCACATCTTGCGCTGTTCCCGGTTGCGCTCCTCGACGTAGGAGAACCGCTCCTGGGCCGACAGCCGCTTGGCCTCGTCCTGGTAGATGACGACCTCGGCGTGCCGGGTGGCGATCGCTTCGAACGACGCCATGAACAGTCCCTTGAGGCGCTCCAACGGATTCGGCTCGGTCTCGACGATCTGGCGGTAGCGCTCGAAGAGCCAGTCCAGGAACCCGCGCAGCACCTCGTCGACCATCTCCTCCTTCGAGGAGAAGTGGTGGTACAGGCTGCCCGAGAGGATGCCGGCGGAGTCGGCGATGTCGCGGACCGTGGTGGCCCGCAGACCGCGCTCGGCGAACATCGTCGCGGCGAGCGCCAAGAGCTCGTCGCGACGGGTGTTGGCGGGTCCGGCGCTCATGGGTGCTGACTCGACACCGAGATCACCTCGCCGGTCAGGTAACTGGAGTAGTCACTGGCCAGGAACGCGATGGTGGACGCGACCTCCCACGGCTCGGCGGCGCGGCCGAACGCCTCGCCCTGGGCCAGCCGGTCGAGCAGGTCGGCGCTCGAGGTCTTCTCCAGGAACTTGTGCCGGGCGATGCTGGGCGAGACCGCGTTGATCCGCACGCCGTACTCGACGGCCTCGATCGCACTGCACCGTGTCAACGCCATGACTCCCGCTTTGGCTGCGGCGTAATGGGATTGGGAGTGCTGCGCGCGCCAGCCCAGCACGCTGGCGTTGTTGACGATCACGCCGCCGTGCCCGGCGTCGCGGAAGTACCGCAGCGCGGCGCGCGTCGCGCGCATCACCGAGGTGAGCGTCACGTTGAGCACGCGATCCCACTCATCGTCGGTCATGTCGATGACGGGGGTCTGCCCGCCGAGGCCGGCATTGTTGACGAGCACGTCGAGCCGGCCGGCCGCCTCGGCGGCGGCGGTGATCAGTGCGTCGACGGCCGCGGTCGAGGTGACGTCGCACACCACGGCGTGCACGGCGCCCAGGCCGAGCGCGGCGAGTTCGTCACGGGTCTCGTTCAGCCGGCGCTCGTGATAGTCGGAGACCACGACGTCGGCGCCCTCGAGCAGGGCACGGCGCGCCGTCGTCGATCCGATCCCGGTGCCCGCGGCAGCGGTCACCAGGACGACCTTGCCGGCCAGCAGGTTGTGGCCCTCGACTTCGGTCGGGGCGACGGACAGATCCATCATGAACGCGCCTCCCTGGGCAGGCCGAGCACACGCTCGGCGATGATGTTGCGCTGCACCTCGTTCGAGCCGCCGTAGATGGTGTCGGCGCGGGAGAACAGGAACAGCCGCTGCCATTCGCCGAACTCCCCGTCCGGCAGCGTCAGCCCCGCCATCCCGACGACGTCCATCGCGATCTCCCCGAGCTCGCGATGCCAATTGCCCCACAACAGCTTCGACACCGAATCTTGGCCCGCCCGTTCCACGTCCATCGTGGCCAGCGCGTAGGACCGCATCGCCGTCAACCCCGCCCAGGACCGGACCAGCCGCTCCCGGATCAGCGGATCGTCGGCCGCACCGGTGCGCTTGGCCACCTCGACGAGATTGGAATGCTCACGCGCGTAACGGATCTGCTGGCCCAGAGTCGACACCCCGCGCTCGAACGTCAGCAATCCCATCGCCACACGCCAACCGTCACCCGGTTCGCCGACCACGAGGTCGGCGTCGGTGCGGGCGTCGGTGAAGAACACCTCGTTGAACTCCGAGTCGCCGGTCAACTGGATGATCGGGCGGATCTCGACGCCGGGCTGATCCAGCGGCACCAGCAGGAAGGACAGGCCGGCGTGCCGCTTGGAACCCTTCTCGGTGCGGGCCACCACGAAGCACCACTGCGCCCAGTGCGCCAGCGACGTCCACACCTTCTGCCCGTTGAGGACCCAGTGGTCGCCGTCGAGGACGGCCGTGGTCGCCACGTTGGCCAGATCGCTGCCCGCCCCCGGTTCGGAGTAGCCCTGCGACCACAGTTCGGTGACGTCGAGGATCGTCGGCAGGAAGCGCTGCTGCTGTTCGGGGGTGCCGTAGGCGATCAGCGTCGGGCCGAGCAGTTCCTCGCCGAGGTGGTTGACCTTGTCGGGAGCGTCGGCCTTCGCGTACTCCTCGTAGAACGCGACGCGATGGGCCACCGACAGGCCGCGGCCGCCGTGCTCCTCGGGCCAGCCCAGACACGTCAGGCCGGCCGCCGCCAGATGGCGGTTCCAGGCCAGCCGCTCCTCGAAGGCCTCGTGCTCGCGGCCGGGGCCGCCGAGGCCCTTGAGCGCGGCGAACTCGCCGACGAGGTTCTCGGCGAGCCAGTCGCGCACCTGGGCCCTGAACTCCTGGACCTCTATCACCCCTGTAGGCTAACCTACCAAGCACTTGCTTTGTTAGAGGGACAGAGGACGACCCGGGAATGTCACCACAGCGGACCACTCCCGCGGTTCTGGACCGGATCGCGCGCGAGCTCCCCGACCACCCCGCGGTGGTCACGCCCAGCAGGACACTGACGTTCGCCGGGCTGCGCGCCGAGGTTCGCCAGGCCGCCGCGGCGATCATCGAGGCCGGCGTCGAACCCGGCGACCGGGTCGCGATCTGGTCACCGAACACCTGGCACTGGGTGGTCGCCTGCCTGGCTGTCCATCATGCGGGCGGCGTGCTCGTCCCCCTCAACACCCGCTACACCGCCAGCGAGGCCACCGACATCCTGGCCCGCACCGCGGCGCCGCTGCTGTTCGCCTCCGGCGAGTTCCTCGGCGCCGACAAGGCGGCGAGCGTCGAGCGGTCGTCGCTGCCGGCGCTGCGCCACGTCGTGCGCATCCCGATCGAGCAGGACGACGGCACCTGGGACGCGTTCGTCGCGACGGGTACCGATCTGTTCGCGGTGGACGCCCGCGCGGCGGCCGTCGGCGCCGACGACGTCTCCGACATCCTGTTCACCTCCGGCACCACCGGCCGTAGCAAGGGGGTGCGCTGCGCACACCGGCAGTCCCTCGACGCGTCGGCGGCGTGGGCGGCGTGCGGGCAGGTCACCAGCGCGGACCGCTACCTGTGCATCAACCCGTTCTTCCACAACTTCGGCTACAAGGCCGGCATCCTGGCCTGTCTGCAGACCGGCGCGACGCTGTTCCCCGAGCTGACCTTCGACCCGGAGAAGGCGATGCGCGCCGTGCAGGAGCACCGCATCACGGTGCTGCCCGGGCCGCCGACGATCTACCAGACCCTGCTCGACCACCCGAAGCGCGCCGAATTCGATCTCAGCTCCTTGCGATTCGCGGTCACTGGGGCGGCCACCATCCCGGTGGTGCTGATCGAGCGGATGCAGCACGAACTCGACATCGACATCGTGCTGACCGCCTACGGGCTGACCGAGGCGGCCGGGTTCGGGACGATGTGCCGCGCCGACGACGACGCAGTGACCGTCGCGACGACGTCGGGGCGCCCGATCGCCGACTTCGCCCTGCGCATCGGCGACGCCGGAGAGGTGCTGCTGCGCGGCCCCAACGTGATGCTCGGCTACCTCGACGACCCCGAGGCCACCGCCGCGGCGATCGACGCCGACGGCTGGCTGCACACCGGCGACGTCGGCGAGCTCGACGCGGCAGGCAATCTCAAGATCACCGACCGGCTCAAGGACATGTACATCTGCGGCGGCTTCAACGTCTACCCCGCCGAGATCGAACAGGTGCTGGCGCGGCTGCCCGGCGTCGCCGAGACCGCCGTCATCGGCGTGCCCGACGAGCGGCTCGGCGAGGTGGGCAAGGCGTTCGTCGTCACACTGCCCGGCGCCGAGCTCGACGAGAAGGCCGTCATCGAGCACGCACGCGCACATCTGGCCAACTTCAAGACCCCGCGCTCGGTCGAGTTCCTCGACGCGCTGCCGCGCAACCCCGGCGGCAAGGTGGTCAAGCCCCAACTGCGAGGGAGACGCTGATGGACCTGACGTTCGACGAGGCCACCGAGGAGTTCCGCGCCGAGGTGCGCGACTTCCTCGCCGGTCACACCGACGACTTCCCCACCGACTCCTACGACACCGCAGACGGTTTCGCGCAGCACCGGCGTTGGGACAAGATCCTCTTCGACGCCGGGCTGTCGGTGATCACCTGGCCACAGGCCTACGGCGGGCGTGACGCGTCGCTGCTGCAGTGGATCGTCTACGAAGAGGAGTACTTCCGCGCCGGCGCGCCGGGACGGGCGAGCGCCAACGGTACCTCGATGCTCGCCCCCACGCTGTTCGCGCACGGCACCCAGGAGCAGCGCGACCGCGTGCTGCCGAAAATGGCCAGCGGCGAGGAGATCTGGGCGCAGGCCTGGTCGGAGCCCGAATCGGGCAGCGACCTGGCGTCGCTGCGGTCGACGGCCACCAGGACCGACGGCGGTTGGCTGCTCAACGGCCAGAAGATCTGGAGTTCCCGGGCGGTGTTCGGAGAGCGCGCGTTCGGGCTGTTCCGCTCCGACCCCGAGGCCCAGCGGCACAAGGGTCTCACCTACGCGATGTTCGACCTGAAGGCCGACGGCGTGACCGTGCGCCCGATCGCCCAGCTCGGCGGCGCCACCGGGTTCGGGGAGATCTTCCTCGATGACGTGTTCGTGCCCGACGAGGACGTGATCGGCGGGGTGCACGACGGCTGGCGGGCGGCGATGAGCACCTCGAGCAACGAGCGTGGCATGTCGCTGCGCAGCCCGGCCCGCTTCCTGGCCCCGGCCGAACGGCTTGTCGCACAGTACAAGAAGAACCCCGACCCGGCGTTCACCGACCGCGTCGCCGACGCCTGGATCAAGGCGCAGGCCTACCGTTTACACACCTTCGGCACCGTGACGCGCGTGAGCAACGGTGGCGAACTCGGCGCCGAGTCGTCGATCACCAAGGTGTTCTGGTCGGACCTCGACGTCTCCCTGCACCAGACCGCGCTGGATCTGCGCGGCGCCGACGGTGAACTGGTGGATTCAGTGACCGAGGGTCTGCTGTTCGCGCTCGGTGGGCCGATCTACGCCGGCACCAACGAGATCCAGCGCAACATCATCGCCGAGCGGCTGCTGGGCCTGCCCAGAAAGTAGATGACGTGAACTTCGAGATCGACGAACAGCAGCGGGATTTCGCGGCGAGCATCGACGCCGCCCTGGGGTCGGCGAACCTACCCGACGCGGTGCGGGCCTGGGCCGGCGGCGACACGGCGCCCGGACGCAAGGTGTGGGCGCAACTGGCCGACCTGGGCGTGACCGCGCTGATGGTGCCCGAGAGGTTCGACGGCATCGACGCGCATCCCGTCGACCTGGTGGTCGCCCTGGAGCGGTTGGGCCGCTGGAATGTGCCGGGGCCCGTGGCGGAATCGATCGCCGTGGCGCCGATCCTGCTCGGCGACGACGAGCGGGCGGGCGCGCTGGCGGCCGGGGAACTCATCGCCACCGTCGCCGCCCCGCCCCTGGTGCCGCGCGCGGTCGACGCCGACACCGCCGGGCTGGTGCTGCTCGCCGCCGACGGACAGATCAGCGACGCCGCCCCCGCGGCCCGGCACGCATCGGTCGATCCGAGCCGGCACCTGTTCGAGGTCACCACCTCGGCCGAAGGCCGCCCCGCCGACGTGACGCGGGCCCTGGAGTTCGGCGCGCTGGCCACCGCGGCACAACTGATCGGCGCTGCGCAGGCGATGCTCGACGCCTCGGTCGACTACGCCAAGCAGCGCAGCCAGTTCGGTACCGTCATCGGCACCTATCAGGCGATCAAGCACAAGCTCGCCGACGTGCTGATCGCCGTCGAGATGGCCCGGCCGCTGGTGTACGGCGCCGCACTGTCCCTGGCGGACGGCTCGCCCGACACCGCCCGCGACGTCAGCGCCGCCAAGGTCGCCGCCGCCGACGCCGCGCTGCTCTCGGCCCGTTCGGCGCTGCAGACCCACGGCGCGATCGGCTACACCCAGGAGCACGACCTGTCACTGCTGCTGCTGCGGGTGCAGGCGCTGCGCCCCGCGTGGGGTGACCCGACGTGGCACCGCCGACGAGTGTTGGAGGCACTGTGACATCCAGCGAAGAACGGGAGCTGTTGCGCGACACCGTCGCCGCGCTCGTCGACAAGCACGCCTCCTCCGAGGCGGTGCGCAAGGCCGCGGCGTCGGAGCGCGGCTACGACGAGACGCTGTGGACGATGCTGTGCGAACAGGTCGGTGCGGCCGCACTGGTGGTGCCGGAGGAACTCGGTGGCGCCGGAGGCGAACTCGCCGACGCCGCGGTGGTGCTCGGGGAGCTCGGCAAGGCGCTGGTGCCGACGCCGTTGCTCGGCACGATCCTGGCGCAGGTGGCCCTGCTCTCGCTCAACGAACCCGACACCGGCCTGCTCGAGGCGCTGGCCGAGGGCAGCGCCATCGGCACGGTCGTGTTCGACCCGGGTTACGTCGTCAACGGCAACGTCGCCGACGTCGTGATCGCCGCCGACGGTGAAACCCTCACGCAATGGCGCTCGTTCACCACCACCCCGGCGACCGCGATGGACATCACCCGGCCGCTGGCCGCGCTGGAACCCACCGACACGTCGGTCCTCGGCCCCGACCCCGGGCTGGCCGACACCGCGGCGCTGCTGCTCGCGGCCGAGCAGGTGGGCGCCGCCTCGCGGTGCCTGGACCGCACCGTGGCCTACACCAAGGACCGCGTACAGTTCGGCCGACCGATCGGTAGCTTCCAGGCGCTCAAGCACCGGATGGCCGACATGTACGTCGCCGTGGAATCGGCCAGGGCCGTCGTCGACGGGGCGATCGCCGAACCCTCGTCGGCGTCGGCGGCGCTGGCCCGGCTGGCAGCCAGCGAGGCCCTGTCGCTGGTGGCCGCCGAAGCCGTGCAGCTGCACGGCGGCATCGCGATCACCTGGGAGAGCGACATCCAGCTGTACTTCAAGCGTGCGCACGGCAGCGCGCAGCTGCTCGGTCCGCCGCGCGAACAGCTGCGCCGCCTCGAATCCGAGGTGTTCTAGCCTGGCCTGATGAGCGTCTCGTTGCGGGCCGGCATCCCTCCCTTCTATGTGATGGACGTCTGGCTGGCCGCCGCGGAACGGGCGCGCACGCATGGCGACCTCGTCAACCTGTCCGCGGGGCAGCCCAGCGCGGGGGCGCCGTCGGCGGTGCGCGACGCCGCGGTCGCCGCTCTGCAGCAGGACCGGCTGGGCTACACCGTGGCCCTCGGCATCCCCGAACTGCGCACCGCGATCGCCGGAGCCTACGAACACCGCCATGGACTGGCCGTCGACCCCGACGACGTCGTGATCACGACGGGCTCGTCCGGCGGCTTCCTGCTGGCGTTCCTGGCCTGCTTCGACGCCGGCGACCGGGTGGCGATCGCCAGCCCCGGATACCCCTGCTACCGCAACATCCTCACCGCGCTGGGATGCGAGGTGGTCGAAATGCCCTGTGGCGCCGACACCCGCTTCCAGCCGACGGTGGACATGCTCACCGCGCTGGACCCGCCCGTCGCCGGGGTCATCGTCGCGAGCCCGGCCAATCCGACGGGCACCGTGATCCCGCCCGACGAACTCGCCACGATCGCGGGCTGGTGCGCGTCGTCGGGGGTCCGGCTGATCAGCGACGAGGTCTATCACGGGCTGGTGTATCCCGGCGCACCGGCGACCAGCTGCGCCTGGGAGACATCGCGGGAAGCCGTGGTGATGAACAGCTTTTCGAAGTACTTCGCGATGACCGGCTGGCGGCTGGGGTGGATGCTGGTGCCCCGCGAGCTGCGGCGCGCGGTGGATCGGCTGACCGGCAACTTCACCATCTGCCCGCCCGTGCTGCCGCAGTCGGCCGCCGTCGCCGCGTTCACTCCGCAGTCGATCGCCGAGGCCGAGTCGCTGCTCGACGGGTATGCCACCAACCGCACGCTGCTGCTCGACGGCCTGCGCGCGATCGGGATCGATCGGCTCGCGCCGGCCGACGGCGCGTTCTACGTGTACGCCGATGTCTCGCACCTGACCACGGATTCGCTGGACCTGTGCTCGAAGCTGTTGGACGACACGGGGGTTGCGATCGCGCCGGGCGTCGACTTCGACACCGTGCGCGGTGGTGCGTTCGTCCGGCTGTCGTTCGCCGGACCGACCGCCGACATCGAGGAGGCGCTGCGCCGCATCGGCGGCTGGCTGGGCTGAGCGCTCACCCCAGCCCGGTCGACGAGCGGCGACGCCGCGAGATCGCATCCACACTCGCGGCGAGCAGCAGCACCCCGCCGGTCACCAGGAAGTTGATGTAGGACGACTGGTTGAGCAGTCCGAGACCGTTGGCGATCGTCGCGACCACGACGCCGCCGATCACGGCGTCCACCGCCCGGCCGCGGCCGCCGAAAAGACTCGTGCCGCCGATCACCGCCGCGCCGACGGCGTAGAGAAGCGTGTTGCCCGCCCCCGAGGATGCCGACACCTTCCCGGCGTAGGACGCCGCGATGATGCCGCTCAGCGCCGCGAGCGAGGAGCAGGCGATGAAAACCGACACGCGGATCCTGTTGACCGAGATACCCGCTCGGCGGGCGGCCTCGGCGTTGCCACCGACGGCGTAGATGTGTCGGCCGTACGAGGTCCGCCGCAGCACCAGCGTCATCGCGATCAGCAACACCAGGATCAGCGGCAGTACATAAGGCACGCCGCGGATCTGCACGTTCGGGTTGACGCTGCGGTTGACGCTGAGCACGAACGTGACACCGAGAACCACTGCGGCGACGGCGATCACGCGCGCGACGACCACGCCGAGCGGGGCATGTGCCAGCCGCAGGGAGCGCTTGCGGCGGTACTGCCAGAACTCCAGGGCGCCGAACCCGACGACCACCGCGAGCGCGATCGTCCAGCCCGCGGAAACCGGCAGGTTGCTCACCGTGAGACCGCGGATCACCGGGTTGTCGACGCGGACCGAGCCGCCCTCACCGATGAGCTTGAGCGTGACGCCCTGCAGCCCCAGGAAGAACGCCAGCGTCACCACGAACGACGGGATGCCGAGCTTTGCGCGCAACACGCCGATGGCCAGTCCGATCGCCGCGCCGCACGCGATGCCGGCCAGCACCGCGGCCCACCACGGCCACCGCGCCTCGACGATCGTCAGCGCCATCACGCACGCCGACACTCCGCCCGCCACACCGGCGGACAGATCGATGTCGCCGAGCAGCAGCACGAACACCAGCCCCATCGCCAGCACACAGATCGACCCGGCCTGCGTGATCAGGTTGGCCAGGTTCAGCGCCGACATGAAGCGGTCGTTGGCGAGCCCGAACACGACGAACAGCACGACGAGGCCCAGCACCGCGGGCAGTGAGCCCATGTCGCCGCCGCGGACCCGGCGCACGTACGCGCGTACCGCGTCGCCGAACCCGGCGTCCGAGTGCGCGTCGGCGGCGAAATCGGAGGCGGCCACCGCACCCCCGGCGGGCGAACCGACTGCGGTCATCTTGGCTCCTCCACTACATCGACTCGGCGGCCTCGGCCGGCGCCAGCCCGAGACTGCCGGAGCGCCCGGCGGTGATCAGTTCGACGACCTGGCTGTGCGAGACGTCGGCGGCCCGGACGTCGGCGGCCACCCGGCCCAGGTACAGCGCACAGATCCGGTCGGCCACCTCGAAGACGTCGGCCAGGTTGTGGGAGATCAGCACGACACCCACCCCCTGGTCGGCCAGCCGCCGCACCAGATCGATCACCTGCTTGGTCTGCGCCACCCCCAAGGCGGCCGTGGGCTCGTCCAGCAGAACCACTTTCGAGTTCCACAGCACCGACTTGGCGATCGCCACCGTCTGGCGCTGGCCACCCGACAGGCTCGACACCGTCTGCCGCACCGACGTGACGGTGCGCACCGACAGCGATTTCAAGGCGTCGCGCGCCATCGTCTCCATCCGCGCCTCGTCGAGCATGCCCCGGTGGGTCAATTCTCTTCCGAGGAACATGTTCTCGACGATGTCGAGGTTGTCGCACAACGCGAGGTCCTGGTAGACCACCTCGACGCCGAGCGCCGCGACGTCGTTGGGGCCGTGCACCGTGACCGGTTGTCCCTCGAACAGGTAGGTGCCGGTGTCGATGGGATGGATTCCCGCGATCGCCTTGACCAGCGTGGACTTCCCGGCGCCATTGTCCCCGACCAGTGCGGTCACCTGCCCCGGATAGACCCGGAAGTCGATGTCGTGCAGCACGTGCACGACGCCGAAACTCTTGTTGACGGACCGGAGTTCGAGGATGGGCTCGGTGCTCGAGACCTCGCCGACCGCGGTGGCCATCTCCGCTACAGTCCCGCCGCCGAGCACATCGCCGCGAACTGGCCGGCGCACACCTCGTCCTTGGACTGGCCTCCGTCGGTGAACACGACGTCGACGTTGTCCTTGGTGATCGACTTGGGCGTCAGCAGCACCGACGGGACGTCGCGGTTGCCCTGGTCGTCACGGGAGGTGCTGTTGGTCTCCGGGGTCTGACCGTTGGCCAACGCGATCGCGGCCTTCGCCAGCGCGCCTGCCTCCTCGGTCGCGGACTTGTACACCGTCATGCACTGGGTGCCGGCCAGGATGTTCTGCAGGCCCTCGACGGTGGCGTCCTGACCGGTGACCGGGACCTGCCCGGCGCGCTTGTTCTTGTCCAGGATCGAGATCACCGAACCGGCCAGTCCGTCGTTGGCGGCGTAGACGCCGTCGACCTTGCCGCCTGCTGCCGTGTAGAGCTGCTCGAAGATCGTGACGGCCTTGTCGTTGTCCCAGTCCGGCACCGCCTGCTCGCCGACGTTCTTGATGCTCGGGGTCGCGTCGATCACCGAGTGCGCCCCGGTGGAGAACAGGGTGGCGTTGTTGTCGGTGGGCGAGCCGTTGAGGAACACCACGTTGGCCGGCTTGCCGCCGAGGCAGTCCACCAAGCCCTGGCCCTGCAGCTCACCGACTTTCGTGTTGTCGAACGACACATAGGCATCGGCAGACCCGCCGAGGGTGAGCCGGTCGTAGTCGATGGTCTTGACCCCTTGCGAGGCGGCCTTCTGTTGGATGGAGGCGCCGCTGTCGGAGTCCAGGTTGACGATCGCCAGCACCGTCACGCCGTCGGCGATCATTCCGTCGGCGATGGTGGCCATCTGGTCGGCGGAGCCTTCGGCGTTCTGGATGTTGTACTCGACCCCCGCCTGCTTGAACGCGGCCTCCAGCGCGGGTCGGTCCTTGGTCTCCCACCGCACCGAGGACTTGGTGTCGGGAAGGATGACGCCGATCTTGCCCTTGCCGCTCTGGCTGCTGCCGCCGCCGGAATCGGAACTGCTGCAGCCGCTGAGGCCGGCCGCGAGGACGGTGGTCGTGAGCAGGGCGGTGAGCAGGGTGCGGGTACGTGTCACAGGACTGGCCTCCGAACGAGTTTTGTTATCTGGGGCAACTTATAACGTGACGCACGTCACGTCCAGCGGGTCACCGTGCACCCATCACGTGCTCGAGGGCCAGTTGATTGAGCTGAACGAAGCCGAATCCCTTTGCGCCGAAGTAGGACTCGGTGTCGAAATCTTCATAGGCGGATCGGTCGGCGAGCAGGTCGGTGTAGGTTTCGCCCGGATCGAGCGTCGGCGTGCGCAGTTCGGTGACCTTCGCCCGGGCCATCGCCTCGATGACCGCGGGATCGGCACGAAACGCGGCGGCCCGCTCGCGCAGCAGCAGATACATCCGCATGTTCGCCGCCGCCGACGCCCACACCCCCGCCATGTCCTCGGTGCGGCTCGGCTTGTAGTCGAAGTGCCGCGGACCGGTGTAGGCGGGCCCGCCATCCGGACCGCCGTGTTCGAGCAGATCGACCAGAGCGAACGCGTTGGCCAGATCGCCGTGGCCGAACACCAGGTCCTGGTCGAACTTGATGCCGCGCTGACCGTTGAGGTCGATGTGGAACAGCTTGCCGCTGTAGAGCGCCTGACTGATGCCGTGCATGAAGTTCAACCCGGCCATCTGCTCGTGGCCGGTCTCGGGGTTGACGCCGACCATCTCGGGGTGCGCCAGGGTGTCGATGAACGCCAGGGCGTGTCCGACGGTGGGCAGCAGGATGTCGCCGCGGGGTTCGTTGGGCTTCGGCTCGATGGCGAACCTGATGCTGACACCCTGGTCGATCACGTACTGGCACAACAGGTCCAGCGCCTCGCGGTAGCGCTCGAAGGCTGCCTGCACGTCCTTGGCGGAATCGTATTCACTGCCCTCACGCCCACCCCACAGCACGAAGGTCTCGGCTCCGAGTTCGGCGGCGAGGTCGAGGTTGCGCAGGACCTTGCGCAACGCGAACCGGCGCACCGCGCGGTCATTGCTGGTGAACCCGCCGTCCTTGAACACCGGCTGGGTGAACAGGTTGGTGGTCACCATGGGCACGACGAGGCCGGTGGCCGACAGCGCGGAGTTCAGCCGGTCGATCATCCGCCGCCGCTCGGCCTCGGAACTGCCGAACGGGAAGAGGTCGTCGTCGTGGAAGGTCAAGCCGTAGGCCCCGAGTTCGGCGAGCCGCTCGACGGCTTCGACCACGTCGAGCGCGGACCGGGTGGCGACGCCGAAGGGGTCGTTGGCGGTCCAGCCGATCGTCCACAGCCCGAACGAGAATTTGTCGGACGGCGTCGGCGACAGCGCGCCTGAGGCGGCGGCACCGGATTCCAGAACGGTCATGGCAGAGCTCCAGGGTGTGTATTTTGTTCTCTGCGCGAACATAAGATGTGGCCTGCACCACTGTCAAGGCCGAAAGCGAGGGCACGCATGGGCAGCAGCACTGACGACGTACGGCGGCGTAATCTGTCCAACGTCTTGACCCTGGTGCACCACCACCGGGCGCTCAGCCGCGCTGAACTTACCCGGCAGACGGGGTTGTCGCGTTCCACCACAAAGGATCTCGTCGAGGAGTTGACCTACCGGGGCCTGGTGGAGGAATCGCCCGCCTCCTCGGTGTCGCAGGTCGGCCGGCCGAGCCCCATCGTCCGGCCCGGCCGCCAGGTGTTGGCCGCCACCGTCACACCGGAGGTGGACGCCGTCAGCGTCGGAGTGGTCGCGATGGGCGGCGCGGTGCTCGAGATCGTGCGCCGCCCCACCGACCGCGTGCCGACCCCGGCGGACACCGTGGCGGTGGCGAGCGAGGTGCTCGACCGCATGCACGGCGATCTGCCGGGGGGCGCGGCACTGACGGCCGTCGGCGTCGCGGTGCCCGGACTGGTGCACGCACCCGAGTCGGTGGTGCAACTGGCGCCCAACCTCGACTGGCACGATGTGCCGATCGGCGAGATGCTCTCCACTGCAACGGGATTACCGGTATACGCCGCCAACGACGCCAACGCGGGCGCCACCGCCGAGCATCTGTTCGGGGCCCACCGCGACGCCGATCACCTGATCTACGTCAACGGCGGACCCAGCGGCATCGGTGCCGGTTTCGTCGTCGCCGGCGGACTGCTCGAGGGGGTTGCGGGGTATGCCGGCGAGCTGGGGCACACATACGTCGGCGGGAGCGAACCGTGCCATTGCGGCAGCGTGGGGTGCCTGGAGACCGAGGTGACCCAGACGCCGCTCGCCCGGCTGATCGCCGAACTGGATCATGCCGATCCGTCGGCGCCGCCGCCCTGCCCCACGGGCGCCGAGCGTGACGTGCTGCATCGGCAGGCCCGCGCCCTGGCCGTCGCGCTGGGCAACGCGATCAACATGCTCAACCCGCGCTTGATCGTGCTCGGCGGGTTCCTGCGCGCCTTCCCCGCGTACGCGGGCGGTGTCCTGCGGGAGGAACTGTCACGCCGCAGCATGGGCGGACCGAGGGAGTTGGTGCGCGTCGTGGCCGCCACGCTCGGTGCCGAGACGTTGATGATCGGCGCGGCCGAGCTGGCATTCGCGCCGGTCCTCGCCGATCCGGCGAGATGCTGAACTCGGGAATCAGAACGGTACGTCAACCCCGCCGTTGGAGGTGTTGGCCTCGTCGTGGTCGCTGTCGACGTAGCCCAGCCGCACCGGTGACATCGGTTCGGTGCCGAACGGGATCAGCGGGTCGGCGCCGTCGTTCTGGCCGGTCGCGATCGGCCGGCTGTCGGCCAGCGCGGTGGTATCGGCGCCGCCCGCGGGCGCGAACGCGATCAGCAGGCCTGCCACTGCGGTGGTGAGGGCGGTGAGTCCGGCGGTCTTGGTGCTCTTCGTGGTCATGTCGTTCTCCTGGTGCGGCGGATCCTGGGACTCTTCGATCCTCGTGCGCCGCCGCGCCCGCGTCGCCATGGCTGGCCGCCAATCCTCGGGTAGCGCTAGCGGGTAACGAGGCGTCCGGAATTGTCAGTGCGGCGTTGTAGTGTCGGTGGCATGTTCGAACACGTGTTCGATATCGATGAGGCGGCCTCCGAGGCCGAGCTACGCGATGTCGTGACCCGCTGCGAACGCCTGAAAGCCACCGCCGCGGCCGCGCAGGCCCGCGCCACCGCGTTGTGGGCCCAGAAACGGCGTGCTGCCGAACAAGCCGCCGGGACACCGGCGCGGAAACGGGGGCGGGGGTTGGCCTCGGAGATCGCGCTGGCGAGGCTGGACGCCCCGGTCACCGGCAACACCCACCTCGGCATGGCCAACGCGTTGGTGCACGAGATGCCCCACACCCTGGCCGCGCTGCAAGCCGGGATGCTCACCGAGTACCGGGCCTCGCTGATCGTCAAACAGTCGGCCTGTCTGACCGTGGAAGATCGGCGCGCGCTGGACCAGCAGTTGTGTGCCGATCAGCAGGGTTTGGTGGGGTTGGGGAATGCGCGGATCGAGGCCGCCGCGGCCGCGATCGCCGCCCGCCTCGACGCCGCCGCGGTCGTCGAGCGCAAGAACAGAGCCGCCCAGAGCGCCGGGGCGTGGACCCGCTGCGCCGCCAACGGGATGGTGTACCTGACGTTTCTGATGCCGCTGCCTCAGGGGGTCGGGGTCTACGCCGCCCTCAAACGCGAAGCCGACACCTGCGGCGATGGGCGTCCGCGCGGGCAGGTGATGACCGACACCCTCTACGAACGGGTGACTGCCCGCCCGGCTGAGACGCCCTCGCCGGTGGCGGTGAATCTGGTGTTGGCCGACACCACCCTGTTCGGCGAAGACGATTCCCCGGGCTGGGTGCAGGGCTACGGGCCGGTGCCCGCGGTGGTCGCGCGCACCCTGGTCTCCGACGCGGTCTCCGACGAGACCGCCAAAGCCACCCTGCGCCGCCTCTACCGCCACCCCGACAGCGGACAACTCGTCGCGATGGAATCCAAAGCCAGGATCTTTCCGAAAGGGTTGCGGGCGTTCATCGGGCTGCGGGACCAGACGTGCCGGACGCCGTACTGCAACGCCCCGATCCGCCACTACGACCACACCACCCCCGCCCGCGAGGGCGGGGCGACCAGCGCCGGCAATGGGGCGGGGTCGTGCGAGGCGTGCAACTACGCCAAAGAAGCCCCGGGGTGGACGGTCCGCACTGACGACCACCACGGCCGCCACACCGCCACCTACACCACCCCCACCGGCGCGACCTACCACTCCACCGCACCACCACTGCCCGGACCCACCCGACGACACAGCGCCATCGAGGCCAGGCTCGGCATCGACCTCGTCAGGTTCGACGCTGCGTGACGTACCAGTCGAGCAGCTCCGGATCGTCGACGGCACTGCGTTCGACGACCTTGGCGGCGTCGCCGCCCTGGAACAGCTTCTTGATCGGCACCTCGAGTTTCTTTCCGGTGCGGGTGTGCGGGACGCCAGGGGCGACGATGATCTCGTCGGGCACATGACGCGGAGACACTTCGGTGCGGATGACGTCGTTGATGCGGTCGCGCAGCGCGTCGTCGAGATCGACGTCGTCGCCCAGCACCACGAACAGCGGCATCCAGTAACCGCCGTCGGGTTGCTCGGCGCCGATGACCAGCGCCTCGACGATCTCCGGCAGGCTCTCCACCGCCTGATAGATGTCCGCGCTGCCCATCCGGATCCCGTGCCGGTTGAGGGTGGAGTCGGAGCGGCCGTGCACGATGACGCTGCCGTGGTCGGTGATCGTGATCCAGTCGCCGTGCCGCCACACACCGGGATAGGTCTCGAAATAGGCTTCGCGGTAACGGGTTCCGTCAGTGTCGTTCCAGAACGCGACCGGCATCGAGGGCATCGGCTTGGTGACCACGAGTTCGCCGACCTCGCCGCGCACCGGATGGCCCGCGTCGTCCCACGCGTCCAGCGCGACCCCCAGGAACGGCGCCGACAGTTCGCCCGGCCACACCGGAACGGTGCGGACGCCACCGATGAACGCCGACACCACGTCGGTGCCGCCGCTGATCGACGCCACCTGCACACCCACGTTGTCCGCCAACCACAGCGACGACGACGCCGGCAGCGACGAGCCGGTGATGCCGACGCTGCGCAGCGCGGACAGATCATGGGTGACAGCGGGCCGGGCATCGGCCTTCATGCACCCCAGCACATACCCGGGGCTGGTGCCCAGCACGGTCGCGCCGACGCGGGCAGCGATCGTCCACAGTGCGTCGGGCTCCGGCGCGTTCGGGCTGCCGTCGTAGCAGACGATCGTGGCGCCGACCAGCAGGCCGGCGACCTGGAAGTTCCACATCATCCAACTGGGACTGGTGTACCAGAAGAAGGTGTCGTCGCGGCCCATGTCGGATTGCAGCGCAACGGCTTTGAGATGTTCGACGACGACGCCACCATGGCCGTGCATGATGCCCTTGGGCAGACCGGTGGTGCCCGAGGAGAACAGGATCCACAGCGGGTGATCGAACGGCACCGCGACGGACTCGAGACCGTGAGACGCCACCTCGGTCAGGTCGGCGAGCGTGAATGTCGCCACCAGGGTGGGCAGTCCGTCGCGCAGCGCGGCGACGTCGTCGCGCTTGTCGCGGTACTTGCCGGCGAACTGATACCCGTCGGCGGCGACGAGCGCCTTGGGCTCCAGCTGACCGAGCCGGTCCAGTGCGGCCTTGGCCGAATAGTCCTGGCCGCAAGCGCTCCACACCGCGCCGAGGCTCGCCGTGGCGAGGAACGCGATCACCGCCTCGGCGATGTTGGGCAGATAGCCGACCACGCGGTCGCCGGGTTCCACTCCGGCAGAACGCAATCGGTCGGCGAACGCCGCGGCGCGGCCCAGCAGCTCGTCCCACGACATCTCGCGGTCCGGGCCGTCCTCGGTGACCGCGATGATCGCAGGCCGGTCGGTGCGCGCGTGGCGCACGATGGCGTCGACGTAGTTGCACGTCGTGCCCGGAAACCAACGCGCTCCGGGCATCTCGTCGTTCTCGAGCACGGTCGGACCGCGTTCACCGAGATCGAAGTAGTCCCAGAGCGCCGCCCAGAAGCCCTCGATGTCGTCGACCGACCACTGCCACAGCGCCCGGTAGTCGGGATAGCTGCCACCGGTGCGCCGCTCGGCGAACCGTGCGAAGTCGGTGACCCGCGCCCGGTCGACGTCCTCAGGGGTGGGCACCCACTGCGGCGTGTCGGTGGTCGTCGTCAACGCGCGCTCCATCCACCGTCCATCGTGTACGACGCTCCGGTCACCATCCCTGCCGACGGCGTGGCCAGCCATCCCACCAACGCACCCACCTCCTCGGGTTCCACGAGCCGCTTCACCGCACTCTCCTTGAGCAGGATGTCGGTGACGACCTGATCCTCGGCGATGTTATGCGTCCGCGCCTGATCGGCGATCTGCTTGGTCACCAACGGCGTGCGCACGTAGCCCGGATTGACGCAGTTGCTCGTCACGCCGTGCGGGCCACCTTCGAGTGCGGTCACCTTCGACAGGCCCTCGAGCGCGTGCTTGGCGGTCACGTAGGCCACCTTGAAGGGCGAGGCCCGCAGCCCGTGGATCGACGAGATGTTGATGACGCGCCCGAAGCCCTCGCGGTACATGTGCGGCAGCGCCGCACGGATCAACAGGAACGGCGCCTCCACCATCAGCGCCATCATCGCGCGGAAGCGTTCGGGCGGGAACTCGGCGATCTCGCTGATGCTCTGGATGCCGGCGTTGTTGACCAGGATGTCGACGTCGAGCTGCAGATCCTCCAATGCGGCGACATCCGACAGGTCCAGGGCCCACGCCGTGCCGCCGATCTCCTGGGCGAGCGCCTTGGCGCCGACGTCGTCGATGTCGGCGACCGTGACGGCCACCCCCCGCGCCGCGAGTTCCCGTGCGCAGGCCGCGCCGATACCGCCGGCCCCACCCGTGACCAGGGCGGTGCGACCCTCGAGTTCGGTCGTGCGCGGCCCACTCATGCGATGCCCGCCTTCGCGAGCTGTTCGCGGTCGGCCTCGTCGAGCGCCTCGAGGTCCAGGCCGTTGGTCTCGCGGGTGAAGAACGCGGCGATCAACGTGATCACGGCGGCGCCGGCGAGGTACACCGCGATCGGCACCCAGGTTCCGAAGTCATCGAGCAGCCAGGTCGCGATCGCCGGCGCCAGCGAGCCGGCGATGATCGAGGTCACCTGATAGCCCAGCGACACCCCCGAGTACCGCATCCGCGTCGGGAACATCTCCGCCATGATCGCCGGCTGCGGTGCGTACATCAGCGAATGGATCATCAGGCCCAGGATGATCGCCGCCATGATCAGCAGGTAATCGCCGCTGTTCATCATCGGGAAGGCGAAGAACCCCCATGTGGCGGCCAGCACCGCGCCGACCATGTACACCGGGCGGCGACCGAAGCGGTCCGAGAGCCGCCCGACCTGCGGGATGACCAGGAAGTGCACGGCATGCGCGGCCAGCAGCCACCACAGGATGTCGCTGGTGTCGGCGCCGACGTGGGTCTTCAGATAGACGATCGAGAACGTGACGACGAGGTAGTACATGATGTTCTCCGCGAAGCGCAGCCCCATCGCGGTGAAAACCCCGCGGGGATAACGCTTGAGCACCTCGACCACGCCGTAGGACACGGCCTTGACGCGCTCGACCTCCTGCTGGGCCTCCACGAAGATCGGCGCGTCGGTCACCTTGGTGCGGATGTAGTAGCCGATCAGCACCACCACGGCCGACAGCCAGAACGCCACCCGCCAGCCCCACGACAGGAACGCGGCGTCGGACAGCGTGCCGGTGAGCACCAGCAGCACCACGGTGGCGAGCATGTTGCCGACCGGCACCGCGGCCTGCGGCCAACTGGCCCAGAACGCGCGGTCCTTGCTCGGGCTGTGCTCGGCCACCAGCAGCACCGCGCCACCCCATTCGCCGCCGACGGCGAAGCCCTGCAGGAACCGCAGCAGCACCAGCAGGATCGGCGCCCACACCCCGATCTGGGCGTAGGTGGGCAGGCAGCCCATCAGGAACGTCACGACGCCCACGAGCAGGATCGCGAACTGCAGCAACTTCTTACGGCCGTGCTTGTCGCCGAAGTGCCCGAACACGATGCCGCCGAGTGGGCGGGCGACGAAGCCGACCGCATACGTGAGCAGCGCCGCGATCAGTCCCGCGGCCTCACTCGTGCCCTCGGCGAAGAAGACCTTATTGAAGACCAGCGTGGCCGCGGTGGCGTAGAGAAAGAACTCGTACCACTCCACGACGGTGCCCGCCATCGACGCGGCGACGACGCGCTTGAGACCGGTCGTGACCGACCCGGACCCCGCAGGCCCCGCCTCGTGTTGCGTGCTCATCCCACACCCCTCCTTTGTGATGCCGACCACAGATCTCAGTGAGTATTCCTGCAGCTACCCACCGCAGCAATGACCAAAACTGCAAGGAAGATCTGCAAAACTGCACAGGTGACGAGCGCGAACCGGAGGCCCAGTGCCGACGACCTGCTGGTGCTCCTCGCCGTCGGCCGAACCGGCCGTTACACCGCCGCGGCCGAGGAGCTCGGGCTCAACCACACCACGATCAGCCGCCGCATCGCCGCCCTCGAGCAGGCTGTGGGCGGGCGGGTGCTGGCCCGGGCGGCCGGCGGCTGGGAACTGACCGACCTGGGCCGTGACGCGCTCGCCGCCGCCGAGGCCGTCGAATCGGCGGTGCGCTCGCTGACCGTCGACGCCGGCGGCAGCCGCACCCTCGAGGGCGTGGTGCGTATCTCGGCCACCGACGGCTTCTCCGCCTACATCGCCGCGCCCGCCGCCGCCACGGTGCAGCGCAAGCATCCGAAGGTGGCCGTCGAGATCGTGGCCGCCACCCGGCGTGCCAGCCAGCAGCGCTCGGGACTCGACGTCGAGGTCGTGGTCGGCGAGCCCGGCAGCGAACCGCGGGTGCACCGGGCCACCGCCCTCCGACTGGGCGACTACTGCCTGGGCCTCTACGGCTCGCGGGATTATCTCGCCGGCCACGGCTCGCCGGCGAATGTGGCTGACCTGCACCGCTTTCCGCTGGTCTACTTCATCGACTCGATGCTGCAGGTCGACGACCTGGACCTGGCGACCAGCTTCGCTCCCGCGATGCGCGAATCGGTCACCTCCACCAACGTGTTCGTCCATGTCGAGGCGACCCGGGCGGCGGCCGGGATCGGGCTGCTGCCCTGCTTCATGGCCGACCGCCACGACGACCTGGTGCGCGTGCTGGCCGACACGGTGTCGATCCGGCTGACGTACTGGCTGGTCGCCCGTCCGGAGACGCTGCGCCGGCCGGAGGTGGCCGCCGTCGTCGACGCGATCGCGGCGCGCATGGACGACCAGCGCGACGTCCTGCTCGGCGCCGGTTAGAGGCCCAGCGCCCTGGCCGCGCGGTCGGCGGCCCGCGGACCGGCGAGGTGGCGCATCAGCAGCAGGCCGTCGATCAGCGCCATGGTCGCCTCCGCCTCCCGCGCGCGACGGCGGTGCTGCGCGCATTCGCCGGCGCCTGGCATGGATCAGCCCGCGCCACGCGTGGCGCGTCTTCCTCCTCGGGTCGATGCCCGACGACGGCAGCACCGGACTGATCTCCCGGCTGTTCGGAATTCGCGACATGGTTCTCGCCCTGGGCCTCGGCCACTCCGATCCGGCGGTCCGTCGCGCGGTGCTGACGGCGGGCGTCATCGTCGACAGCGCCGACGTCGCCGCCACCGCCCTGGCCCTGCGCGCGGGCGCGCCGCGGACGACGCTGCTGTCGGTCGCGGCGGGCGCGGGTCTGTTCATCGCGATCGGAGCGACGGCGCTGGCGCAGACGGATTAGACGGCGGCGCGCGCCGAACCCTTGCGCCGTGACCGACGAACTGGTGCAGTCAGCGCGTGCCCTTCCTCGACCATCCCCGCGGACGCGCCTACTACCGCCACTGGGCGGCCCCCGATCCACGGGCCGCGGTCGTCTTCCTGCACGGTTTCGGCGAGCACACCGGGGTCTACCACCGGTACGGCTTCGCCCTCAACGCCGCGGGCATCGACCTGTGGGCCGTGGACCAGTTCGGTCACGGCCTGACCGGCGGTGACCGCGGCGACGTCGGCACCATCGAGGACAGCGCCGCGCTGGCCGACGGCCTCACCGAGCTCGCCACGCGTGAGCATCCCGGACTGCCGGTGATCGCACAGGGCCACTCGTACGGGGCGGTCGTGACGCTGATCCGCGCCCTCGAACACGCCGACCGGTACCCCGGCGTGGTCATCTCGGGCGCCCCGCTGGTTCCGGTACCCGAACTGCTCGACGTCGACACGTCACTCGACCTGGACCCGGAATGGCTGTCGTCGGACCCCTTCTACCTCGACGCGATGATCAACGACCCGTTGGCTTTCGTCGAAGCCGACAGCCGCGCGCTCGCGCGGGAGCTGGACCGGGCGTGGGACCGGTTCGGCACGGACCTGCCGACGCTGGCGGTACCGACGCTGGCCGTGCACGGCACCCACGATCCGATCGCCCCGATCGGCGCGGTACGCAGCTACGCCGAGACCGTCGCGCCCCTGGAGCTGGTCGAGTTCGCCGGCGCCCGGCACGACATCCTCAACGAAGCCGTGCACCGGGACGTCGCCTCGGCGATCGTGTCGTTCATCCACAGGGTTATCCCCACTGTGGATGAATGACATCCGTGTGATTCAGCCGAGGATCAACCGGGTGGCGTCGCGCAGCACCCGGGACCGGCCGCCGACGAAGCGGTCGGCCGCGATCAGGTGGTCCCCGATCACCAGGGAGAACGCGAGCATCGCCCGGGCCTCCACGTCGCCGGCGTCGCCGGACGTCGTCGCGATCAGCTCCCGCAGATAGTCCATCCTGCGGTTGTCGACCCTGCGCAGCCGCGCGGCGACCGCCTGGTCCCGGCGCGCCCACTCCCGCACCGCGAGGTCGATCGGCGCCAGGGCCGGGGCGAAGGTGAGCATCCCCGCCCGACGCGCCTTGCGCGGGGCGTCCCCACCCTCGGACTCGACGCGTTGGCGGACGTCGTCGATGCTGCGGCGCTCCCAGGCATCGAGCATCGCGTCGACCAGTTCCGCGCGCGAACCGAACTGCCGGTAGAAGCCGCCACGCGTCACACCGAGACGTTGGGCGAGCACCTCCACCCGCACCGCGCCGGGCCCCTCGGTGGCCAGCAGCTCCAGCCCGGTGTCGATCCAGAGTTCTCGCGAAGTCCGTACTGGTGGCGCCATGTTAGATACAGTACAGTACTGTATCTATGGAACCCGATACCGACACACTGCGCTCCTGCTGCACGCTCGATCGCGTCGACCACGTCGACACCCACCTGCTCGTCACCGACGACCCGTTCGCCAGAACCCCCGAACAGTGGGCCCGCGAGATCCTCGAAGGCCCGTCGGCCGCCATGCGGGCGCGCCTGACGGCGGGCTGGACGATGCTGGGCCTGCGGGTGCACCACCTCGGTCCCGACGCGATCGCGGGTTGGCCCATCGCCCACCGCGACGCCGACTACGTTCTGCTCCACGGTGATTCGCTGCTCGGGCTGACCGGACAGCTCGTGACGCGGGTGACCGGGGGCGGCGTCGAATTCGCCACCTTCGCACGGCTGGCCCACCCGGTGGCCCGGGCGATGTGGGCTCGGGTGCTGCCGACGCACCTAGAGATCGTCGAGCGCCTGCTGCGCGAGGCGGCCGAGCGCACCGGCTAGAGCCAGGTGTCGTCCGTGGTCGCGGTGAGGAACGCCTCGAGGTCGTTGCGCCAGTCGGCCGGACTGGTCTTGTCCGGCTCGATGCCCGTGTACTGCCCCTGATAGAACAACAGCGGCCGCGGCTTCTTCTTCGGCACGTCCGACAGCGAGTGCACCGCACCGAACACCACGAAGTGGTCACCACCGTCGTGCACCGACGCGACCGTGCAATCGATGTGCGCCAGCGTGCCGCTGATGATCGGCGACCCGAGCGCCGACAGCGACCAGTCGATGCCGGCGAACTTGTCCGGTTCCCGGGAACCGAAGCGCGCCGAGACGTCCTTCTGGTTCTCGTGTAGGACGTTGACGCAGAACCGGCCGCTCGCCTCGATCGCCTGCCAGGATCGGCTGACCTTGGTCGGGCAGAACAGCACCAGCGGCGGGTCCAGCGACAGCGCGGCGAACGACTGACAGGCGAAGCCCACCGGGGTCTCGTCGGAGATCGTGGTGATCACCGTGATGCCCGTGCAGAACTGGCCGAGCACAGAGCGGAATGTGCGCGGATCGATGGGTGCGGCGGACACTGCTACTTGAAGCCCACGCTGAAGTCGTGGCCCCACAGCGAGACCGCGGTGCTTTCCCGCGCCACCCAGCTGTGGTCGTCGACTTCGAGGCCCTCACAACCGAACTCGATGTCGAAACCGCCGGGGGTCTTCATGTAGAACGAGAGCATCTTGTCGTTCACGTGCCGGCCCAGCGTCGCCGACATCTTGACCTTGCGGCGCAGCGCACGGTCCAGGCACAGCCCGACGTCGTCGGCGTTCTCCACCTCGACCATCAGATGCACGATGCCGCTGGGGGTCTCGCCCGGCATGAACGCCAGGCTGTGGTGGCGCGGGTTCACCCCGAGGAAACGCAACCAGGCCGGCGCGCCGTCGGCGGGTCGCCCCACCAGCTGCGGTGGCAGCTTCATCGAGTCGCGCAGGCTGAAGCCCAGCACGTCGCGGTAGAAGTGCAGCGTCTCGACGTCGTCACGCGTGGTCAGCACGACGTGACCGAGCCCCTGCTCCTCGGTGACGAACTTGTGGCCATAGGGGCTGACGACGCGGCGGTGCTCGAGCGCCACGCCGTGGAACACCTCGAGGGTGTTGCCCGACGGGTCGTCGAACACGATCATCTCGTCGACGCGCCGCTCGGCGAGTTCGGTGGCGGTGGCCTCCTTGTACGGCGTGCCGTGCACGTCCAGCCGCTGCCGGATGTCCTGCAGGCCCGCGGCATTGGCGGTCTCCCAGCCCGAGACCTGTAACCGGTCGTGCTCACCCGGAACGATGACCAACCGGGCCGGGAACTCGTCCATGCGCAGATACAGCCCGCCCTCGGCAGGGCCGGATCCCTCCACCATGCCGAGCACCTTGAGCCCGTACTCGCGCCAGGCGCCGACGTCGGTGCTCTCGATGCGCAGGTACCCCAGTGAACGGATCGACACGACTTCAGCCTCCGAGGAAATCGATGGTCAGCTTGTTGAACTCGTCGAACTTCTCCAGCTGCGCCCAGTGCCCGCACTGCCCGAACACGTGCAGCTGCACACGTGGAATCTGCTTGAGCGCCACCAGCGCCCCGTCGAGCGGGTTCACCCGGTCCTCGCGCCCCCAGATCAACAGCACCGGCTGGCGCAGCTTGTACACGTCGCGCCACATCATCCCGAGCTCGAAGTCGGCTCCCGCGAAGGACTTCCCCATCGCCTTGGTGGCCGCCAGCGACTCGGGGGTGCTGGCGATGCGGAACCGCTCGTCGACCAGCTCGGGCGTGATCAGGGACTGGTCGAACACCATGATGCGCAGGAACTTCTCGATGTTCTCGCGGGTGGGGTCGTTGGCGAACCGGCCCAGCAACTTGACGCCCTCGGTGGGGTCCGGCGCGAACAGGTTCACGCTCAGGCCGCCCGGGCCCATCAGCACCAGCCGGCCCGCCCGCTTCGGATTGTCCAGCGCGAAGCGCACCGCGGTGCCACCACCCAGCGAATTACCCACCAGCGCAGCACGTTCGATACCCAGATGGTCGAACAGCCCCAGCAGCGCGGTCGCGCTGTATCGGTTGTACTGCTCGTGCTCGGTGTGCTTGTCGGAGTGCCCGTAGCCGGGCTGATCGACGGCCAGCACATGGAAGTGCTTCGCCAGCACCCCGATGTTGCGGCTGAAGTTCGACCAACTCGACGCGCCGGGACCACCACCGTGCAGCAGCACGACGGTGGGCGACTCCGGATCTCCGGCCTCGTGGTAGTGCAGCCTCATGTTCTCGGCGACCTGCGCGTAGCGCGAGGTCGACTCGAACGTGATCTCCTGCTGCTGAGCAGCTTCCGCGGCGAACGAGGTCATCTAGACCATCGTGTCCTGGGGCGGGAGGCCGAACGCGTCGTTGCCGAAGATCAGGTAGGCGCGCTCGGGCTCGTTGGCCGCGTGCACCCGGCCGGCGTGCGCGTCCCGCCAGAACCGCTGCACCGGCTGGTCGAGGTTCAGCGCGGTGGCGCCCGACGCCTCGAACAGCAGGTCGATGGACGCGATGGCGCGGGCGGTGGCACGCACCTGATCGCGACGGGCACGGGCGCGCAACGAGAACGGGATCTCCTGACCGGCCTCGAGCAGCCGGTACTCCTCGCCGACATTGCCGATCAGCTGACGCCAGCCGGCGTCGATGTCACTGGCCGCCTCGGCGATCCGGATCTTGGCGAACGGGTCCTCCTTGGACTTCTCGCCGGCGAACGCGGCACGCACCCGCTTGCCCTGGTGCTCGACGTGGGCGTCGTAGGCGCCGTAGGCCATGCCCATGATCGGCGCGCTGATGGTCGTCGGATGCATGGTGCCCCAGGGCATCTTGTACACCGGCGCGGAGTTGGTCTGGTAACCCCCGGCGGTGCCGTCGTTCATCGCCTTGTACGACAGGAACCGGTGCCGGGGCACGAACACGTCCTTGACGACGACGGTGTTGCTGCCGGTGGCCTTGAGTCCCACCACATTCCACACGTCGTCGATGCGGTAGTCCTCGCGCGGGATCAGGAAGCTGCCGAAGTCGACCGGCCGGCCGTCCTTGATCACCGGACCGCCCAAGAACGCCCACGTGGCGTGGTCGCAGCCCGACGACCACTGCCAGGCACCGCTGACCAGATAGCCGCCGTCGACGACCGTGCCCGCGCCCATCGGCGCATACGACGACGACACCCGGACGGTGGGATCGTCGCCCCACACATCCTCCTGGGCCTGCTGATCGAACAGCGCGAGATGCCAGTTGTGCACGCCGATGATCGAGGACACCCAGCCCGTCGAACCACACGCGGTGGCGATGCGGCGGACAGCTTCGTAGAAGACCGTCGGATCGCACTGCAGGCCGCCCCACTGCTCGGGTTGCAGCAGCTTGAAGAAGCCGACCTCGTCGAGTTCGGCCACGGTGTCGTCGGGGAGGCGCCGCAGTTCCTCGGCGGCGGCGGCCCGTTTGGCGATCCGCGGAAGCAGATCGTCGATACCGGCTAGAACCGACTGCACGTCGCGCTGTTCAATGGACGTCACTGTTGTGCCTCCCGGGAGTAGGGACCTGCTCAAAGATTAGAACACGTTACGATTTGTGTCGAGTAGCGGTGTCCTGTGGCCGCTGGACCAGCGCACATGCATTTCTGTAACCTGTTCTAGTTATGAACGCCCGAGGGTGGGGAAGAGAGAGTCGACCGTGACCGACGAGCCGTTGGGCAACCACGTGCTGGAACTGGAGATCGCCCAGGTGATCGACGAGACGGCCGACGCACGGTCGCTGGTGTTCACCGCGCCCTCCGACGCCCCCGTCCCCGAGGACCGACTGCGCTACGCGCCGGGCCAGTTCCTGACCCTGCGGGTGCCCAGCGAGCGGACCGGCGCGGTCGCCCGGTGCTACTCGCTGTGCAGCTCGCCGTTCACCGGCGACCCGATGACCGTCACCGTCAAGCGGACCGCCGACGGGTACGCCTCGAACTGGCTGTGCGACCACGCCCACCCCGGCATGCGCATGCACGTACTGGCGCCGTCGGGCACGTTCGTCCCCCGCACGCTCGACACCGACTTCCTGCTGCTGGCCGCGGGCAGCGGCATCACGCCGATGATGGCCATCCTCAAGTCGGCGCTGGCCGAGGGCAGCGGCAAGATCACGCTCGTCTACGCCAACCGCGACGAGACGTCGGTGATCTTCGCCGCCGGGCTGCGCGACCTGGCGGCCAAGTACCCCGACCGGCTGGCCGTGGTGCACTGGCTGGAATCGGTGCAGGGGCTGCCGAGCGCGGCGGCACTCGCCGAACTGTTCGCGCCCTACCGCGACCGCGAGGCCTTCCTCTGCGGTCCCGCACCGTTCATGGCGGCCGCGCAGGAGGCGCTCACCACCTGCGGCGCCCCCGCCGAGCGCGTGCACATCGAGGTGTTCAAGTCCCTCGAATCCGACCCCTTCGCCGCCGTCGTGATTTCCGACGACGACAGCGACGAGGGGCCGGCGACCGCGGTCGTGACGCTCGACGGCGCCACCCACGAGGTGTCCTGGCCGCGACGGGCGAAGTTGCTCGACGTGCTGCTGGACAAGGGACTCGACGCACCGTTCTCCTGCCGCGAGGGACACTGCGGCGCCTGCGCGGTGGTCAAGAAGTCCGGCGAGATCGAGATGGAGGTCAACGATGTGCTCGAAGACCAGGATCTCGACGAGGGCCTGATCCTCGCCTGCCAGGCCCACCCCCTCTCGGATTCGGTCGAAGTGACCTATGACGAGTGACTTGCGGATAGGTTTGCCAGGATGAAGCGGCTCGCGGTAGTAGGTGCGACGACCCTGGCGATGGCGGCCCTCGTGCATCCGGCGACGGCGGCCGCCGCGTCGGACACCAAGACGTCCTCGATCCCCGTCGACCCCGCCACCTCGATCCAGATGCAGGTGTCGGCGAACTGCGATGCGGGACAGGCACGGTGCTTCTTCACCACCACGGCCAGCCTGCTGACGCCCGACGGGCCCACCGGGTTCCCCGGCGATACGTGGGCGCGCCAGACGGTGACGCTGCGCAGCTCCAGCAGGGACGTCTGGCAGCAGGCCTGGTACAGCGCGCCGTCAGGCAACCCGCGCGAGCTCAAGGGCGCCAACCACGAAAACGTGCTGTCGAAGATGTACCGCGCCCTCGACGACGTCGAGCTGTCGATCACCTACTTCGGCGGCGGACCGATCTCCCGGTTCACCGCGGACGGCGATTCGGTGCCGACCCAGTGGCGCACCGGGCTGCCCGCCACCGACGCCGACTTCATCGCGTGCTCCCAGATCCAGGTCGTCTACAGCGGGGTCAACCTCACCACGCCGACGGCCTGCGCGCAGACCCGGTTCGGTTAACGCGGCAGGCCGAGCAACCGCTCCCCCGCCATCGTCAACAGGATCTGCTCGGTGCCACCGGCGATCGTCAGGCAGCGGGTGTTGAGGAAGTCGTGCACCTGCTGGTTCTCCACCGCGCCGGCACCCTCGGAGAGCTCCATCCGGAACTCCGCGAGCGCCTGCCGGTAGCGCACACCGATCAGCTTGCGGGCGCTGGCCTGCGGCCCGGGATCCCGGCCGCCCACCGCGAGCTGCGCGATGCGCTGATCGAGCAGCGAACCCACCTGCGCGGTGACGATCAGCTCGCCCAGCCGATCCCGTTGCGCGTCATCGACGTCCGACTCGGACACCACGCGCAACAACTCCTCCATCGGGTTGCCCAACGCGGTGCCCTGCGCCATCGCGACCCGCTCGTTGGCCAGTGTGGTGCGCGCCAGCTTCCACCCGTCGTTCACGCCGCCGACCACCATCTCGTCGGGCACGAAGACGTCGTCGAAAAACACCTCGTTGAACAGTTCGTCGCCGGTGATCTCGCGCAGCGGCCGGATGACGATGCCCGGGCTCTTCATGTCGATGAGGAAGTACGTGATGCCCTTGTGCTTCGGCGCGTCGGGGTCGGTCCTCGCCAGGCACACCCCCCAGTGCGCCTTCTGCGCCGCCGAGGTCCACACCTTCTGCCCGGTGAGTTTCCAACCGCCCTCGGCGCGAACGGCTTTGGTGCGCAGCGCCGCGAGATCCGAGCCGGCGCCGGGCTCGCTGAACAGCTGGCACCACATCAGGTCGCCGCGCAGCGTCGCCGGCACGAACTGCTCGATCTGCTCGGCGCTGCCATGCTCGAGGATCGTCGGCACCGCCCACCACCCGATCACCAGATCAGGCCGGGTGATGCCGGCCGCGGCCAATTCCTGATCGATCAGCAGCTGCTCGGCGGGGCCGGCCGCGCGCCCGTGCGGCCGCGGCCAGTGCGGCGCCAGCAGGCCCGTCTCGGCCAGCACGGCCTGCCGCCGGTCAGCAGGCGCGGCCGCGACATCGGCCACCGCGGAAGCGATCTCGGGCCGCAGGTCGGTCACCGAGGCGAGGTCGATGCGCAGCTCGCGACGCACACCCTGCTGGGTCAGCGCGGCCACCCGGCGCAGCCAGTGCGAGCGGCCGCCGAGGAACTGGCCCAGACCGTAGGCCCGCCGCAGGTACAGGTGGGCGTCGTGCTCCCAGGTGATGCCGATGCCGCCGAGCACCTGGATGCAGTCCTTGGCGTTGGCCTTGGCCGCCTCGATGCCCACCGAGGCGGCCAGCGCGGCGGCGATCGACAGCTGGGCACCATCGGTTTCGCCGGCGGCGCGGGCCGCGTCGGCGGCGGCCACCGCCGCTTGCTCGGAGCGCAGCAGCATCTCCGCGCACATGTGCTTGATGGCCTGGAAACTGCCGATCGGCTTGCCGAACTGCTCCCGCACCTTGGCGTACTCCGTGGCGGTCTGCAGCAGCCAGCGCGCCACCCCGGCGGCCTCGGCCGCGGCCAGCGTCGCCGCGAGATCGGTCACCCGATCGGCCGATATCGACACCGGCACGGCGGGAGCGCGGTCGAGCACCACCCGCGCCAACGGGCGGGAGAAGTCGGTGGCCTTGCGCGGTTCGACCGTCACTCCGGATGCCGACGCGTCGACCAGGACCCACCCGTCTCCGCCCGGCAGCAGCAGCAGACCCTCCGCGGTGGCGCCGAGAACGGCAGGCACGGTGCCGGACACCACGCCGTCGGCGACGGTGAGGTCGGCGGTCAGCGCCACACCTGCGGTGCGCTGCCCCGACACCAGCTCGCCGAGCCACCCGGGGTGCGCGTCCCCGAGCACCAGCGTGGCCAGGGCCGTCGTCGCGACCGGGCCGGGCACCAGGGCAGCCGCGGCCTCCTCGAGCATCGCGCACAGGTCGGCGACGGTGCCGTCGGCACCGCCGTGCTCCTCGGGCAGCGCGACCCCGAACAACCCCAGGTCGGCGAGCGCGGCGTAGGGCCCACGCCACGCATCGGCGGTGCCGTGCTCGACGTCGCGGACCGCGTCGACGGACCCCGACCCCGCCGCCCAGCTGCGGACCAGGTCGCGCGCTTCGGCCTGCTCGTCGGTGATGGTCGCGGACACCGTGACTCCTAGGGTTTGGGTGAGAACAGCGTGCTTCCCACTAGAACGTGTTCTAATAGTGCCAGCGTTCGACCGTCAAGTCGAACGCCATCGCAGCAGACCACTGTCATGATCGACACAGTGCGGCGGTGGGAAACCTACGACCGGCGTGCGTATCGTTTTCACCAGTTGCACCGCACACCGAAGGAGCCACGCACCGTATGTCCGGGTCGTCTGAGTCGTCAGCAGGCACGTCGGCGCGCGCCGGCGCCGCCGGATCGGACACCCGTCCCCGGCAGGTGATGAACGTCGCGGTGCTGGCCGAATCCGAACTGGGCTCCGAGGCGCAGCGCGAACGCCGGAAACGGATCCTCGACGCCACGCTGGCGATCGCGTCCAAGGGCGGTTACGAGGCCGTGCAGATGCGCGCGGTGGCCGAACGCGCCGACGTCGCCGTCGGAACCCTCTACCGCTACTTCCCGTCGAAGGTGCACCTGCTGGTCTCGGCGCTGGGCCGGGAGTTCGAGCGCATCGACGCCAAGACCGACCGGTCCGTGCTGGCCGCCGGCGCCACGCCGTATCAGCGGCTCAACATCATGGTCGGCAAGCTGAACCGGGCCATGCAGCGCAACCCGCTGCTCACCGAGGCGATGACGCGGGCGTTCGTGTTCGCCGACGCGTCCGCCGCCGGTGAGGTCGACTACGTCGGCAAGCTGATGGACTCGATGTTCGCCCGCGCGATGAGCGACGGCGAACCCACCGAGGACCAATACCACATCGCCCGGGTGATCTCCGACGTGTGGCTGTCGAACCTGCTCGCGTGGCTGACCCGGCGGGCGTCGGCCACCGACGTGAGCAAGCGGCTGGACCTGGCGATGCGGCTGCTCATCGGCGACGGCGAGCAGCCTAAGATCTGACACCGTGCTGCCGCAGGAGCTGTCGACCGCCCTCGAGGCCGCGGCCCGGGTACCGCGGCTGCTGGTCACCTCCGATTTCGACGGCACGTTGTCCCCGATCGTCGACCATCCCGGCGACGCGCGGCCGCTGCCCGAGGCCGGCCGTGCCCTGGTCGAGCTGGCCGCGTTGCCGGCCACCGAGGTCGCGCTGATCTCCGGACGGGCGCTGCGGGACCTGCGGGTGCTGTCGTCGATGCCCGACGCGGTGCACCTGGTGGGCAGCCACGGCGCGGAGTTCGACTCCGGGTTCTCCCACGACATCGACACCGAGCTGCTGACCGCCATCACCGAGACGCTGACCGCGATCGCCGCCGACCGGCCCGGCGTCACGGTGGAGACCAAGCCCGCGAGCGTCGCCCTGCACGTGCGCAATGCGTCCGACGCAGACGGCCAGGCCGCGCTGGCCGCCGCCTGGGAGGCGGCCGCCGGGTGGGACGCACACGCCACGACGGGCAAGGCGGTGCTGGAGTTCGCGGTGATCTCCACCGACAAGGGAGAGGCGATCGACATCCTGCGCGCCGAACACGACGCCTCGGCGGTGGTGTTCTTCGGCGACGACGTGACCGACGAGAAGGCGTTCCGCAGGCTGACCCCCGCCGACGTCGGCGTGAAGGTCGGTCCCGGGGACACCGCGGCGACGCACCGGGTGTCCTCACCCGACGACGTCGCCGCCGCGCTGCGGGTCCTGCTGACCGCGCGCGCCGGGGCCTAGGCGGGCGGACCCGAGGTGCGTCCCCGCACCACCTCGGTGTCGAGCACCTCGACCACCGGCAGCCCCGACCGCGGCGGGCTGTGCAGCAGTTCGCCTGCGCGACGGCCCTTTTCGATACTCGGCTGGCGCACTGTCGTCAACCCGCGCGACAGCGCCTCGGGCACCCCGTCGAACCCGGTCACCGTCATCTGGCCGGGCACATAGACGCCGCGGGCGCGCAGCCGGTCCATCGCGGACAGCGCGAGCACATCGGCCGTGCACATCAGTGCGGTGATCCGCGGGTTGGCCTCCAGCGCCACGTCGGCGCCCACGCCCCCGGAGGTCGGCAGATGCTCGTAGCTCTCCACCACGGTCAGCGCGTCCGGGTCGAGACCGGCGGCGGTCATCGCGTCGCGCACGCCGGCGATGCGCTCGCTCTGCACGTGGAAGTCCGGGGTGCGGACACGGTCGGGGTCGGCCAGGGCGGGCCGGGGACCGCCGTGGGGCCAGTCGCGGCCCAGCCGCATGGTCAGCAGCCCGATCTCGCGGTGCCCGAGGTCGAGCACGTACTCGGCGAGCGCGCGCATCGCGGCACGGTCGTCGATGCAGACCCGGGACGCGCCGGGCACGTCCTTGGGCTGGTCGACGATCACGACGGGCAGGTGCCGCTGCAGCACCACCGGCAGATAGGGGTCGTCGTCGGAGGCGGAGTAGATCACGAACCCGTCGACACCGGCGGCCAGCACCGCGGCAGATCCGTCGCTCACGCTCCGGTTGGGTCCGACCGCGACCAGCAGCAGCCCCTGACCCACGGCCTCGCAGGATTCGGCGAGCCCGGCGACGAAATCCAGCGCGGCCGGATCGCTGAACGAGTAGTTCAGGGGTTCGGTGATCATCAGGCCCACCGCGCCGGCCCTGCGAGTGCGCAGCGAGCGCGCCACCGGGTCGGGGCCGGGATAGCCGAGCCGCTTGGCGGTGGACAGCACCCGCTCGCGGAGTTCGGCGGACAGTTGATCCGGCCGGTTGTAGGCATTGGAGACGGTGGTGCGCGAGACCTTGAGTTCGGCGGCCAGAGAAGCCAGGGTCGCGCGCCGCCGCGGCGTGGGGGTCCTGGACATGCTCTGTAGAGGGTAATTGATCGATGTCGTCCCGGCGCCGAGCACGCACCGGCACAGATGCGCTACATTGGCGGAGTTATTGGAAACGATTTTCATTATTGTCTCAGGAGTTGCGCATGCGAGCCCTCGTCGCCCTGCCCGCCCTGGCCGCAGCCGCCGTGCTGACGGTCACCGCCGCCGGCTGCTCCCAGCAGCAGCCGAACACCGAGCACGGCACCGCCAACGTCGTCGCCTCCACCGACGTGTGGGGCAGCGTCGCCGCGGCGGTGGTCGGCGACCACGCGACCGTGAAACCGATCGTCAGCGGCACCGTCGCCGACCCGCACTCCTTCGAGGCCAGCCCGTCCGACGTCGCCGAGATCGCCGACGCCTCCCTGGTCGTCTACAACGGCGACCACTACGACCACTGGATCGACGGCGTCCTGAAGAACTCGCCGGACATCCCGACCATCGACGCGTCGTCGCTCTCCCCGACGCAGCCGCCGCCCAACGAGCACGTCTTCTACGACCTGCCCACCGTCAAGGCCGTCGCGAACCGCATCGCCGAGACACTCGGCCAGTCCGACGCAGAACACGCCGGCGACTACACCGCCAACGCGCAGAAGTTCAGCGACGACCTCGACACCCTGACGCTCGCCCAGCACGGCATCGGCGAAGCCCACCCCGGTGCCTCGGTGGTGTCCACCGAACCGGTCGCCTACTACGCCCTGCGCAACGCCGGCATCGCCGACAAGACCCCGCCGTCGTTCGCGAACGCGGTCGAAGAGGGCGGCGACCCGTCCCCCGCCGACCTCGCCGCCGTGCTGGACCTGATCAACAACCGGCAGGTGTCGGCGATCGTCGTCAACACCCAGACCGGGGGCCCGGTCACCAAGCAGCTCTCCGACGCGGCGCGACAGGCCGTGCTGCCGGTCATCTCGGTGACCGAGACGCTGCCCGAGGGCATGGACTACCTGCAGTGGCAGCGCAAGACGGTCGACGAGATGGCCGCCGCGCTGGATAGCCCGCCGCCACCGAGCCGATAATCACCCTCCGTGCCCACCGACGACCTCGTAGAACTGCGCCACGCCCGGCTCGCCTTCGGCGACCGCGTGCTGTGGGACGACCTCGACCTCACCGTGCGCGCCGGTGAGTTCATCGCCGTGCTCGGCCCGAACGGCACCGGCAAGACCTCTTTGTTGAAAGTGCTGCTCGGCGAGGTGCCCCTGAGCGCAGGCACCGTGCGCATCGCCGGCGAGCCCGTCACCACCGGCAGCCAGCAGATCGGCTACGTGCCCCAGCAGCGGTCGATGGACCGCGGGTTGTCCCTGCGTGCCTCCGATCTGGTCGCCCTCGGCTACGACGGGCACCGCTGGGGCTTCGCCGGCTGGGGCCCGGCTGCGCGGCGCGCCAAGCGCGACGCGGTCCGGCAGGCGCTGGCCCAGGTGAACGGCACCGGGCTGGCGCACGCGCCGGTCGGGGTGATGTCCGGCGGGGAGTTGCAGCGGGTCCGGGTGGCGCAGGCCCTGGTCACCGATCCGGTGCTGCTGCTGTGCGACGAACCGCTGTTGAATCTCGACCCGGCCAACGCCGGCCTGGTCTCGGCGCTGATCGACCGGCGGCGCCGCGACGCCGGCACCGCGGTCCTGTTCGTCACCCACGAGGTCGACCCGGTGCTGCCCTACGTCGATCGGGTGATCTACCTCGTCGACGGCCGGTTCCGTGTCGGGACGGTCGCCGAGGTGATGACCTCGGCGACGCTCTCGGAGCTCTACGGCGCCGAGATCGAGGTGCTGCAGGTGGGCGGTCGCTACATCGTCGTGGGCGAGCACAGCCAGTACCAGCACGACCACTGCGAGAGCACGGGGCACACCCATGAATGACAAGCTCTCCGACGTCGTCGCGCACTTCTTCGACTTCGGGGTGACCGCCGACCTGCTCAGCCGTGACTTCGTCCAGCAGGCGCTGCTCGCCTCGGTGCTGCTGGCACTGGTGTCCGGCATCGTCGGGCCGCTGATCGTCATGCGGCAGATGTCCTTCGCGGTGCACGGCTCGAGCGAATTGTCGCTCACCGGAGCGGCTTTCGCGTTGCTGGCCGGCTTCAACATCGGCGTCGGCGCCCTGATCGGCTCGGCGCTGGCGGCCGTGCTGTTCGGCATCCTCGGCCAGCGTGCCCGCGAACGCGATTCGGCGATCGGCGTGGTGCTGGCCTTCGGTCTGGGCCTCGCGGTGCTGTTCATTCACCTCTACCCCGGCCGCACCGGAACCAGCTTCGCGCTGCTGACCGGTCAGATCGTCGGCGTCGGATACTCCGGGCTGGCGCTGCTGGCCGTGGTGACCGTGCTCGTCATCGCGGTGCTCGCGGTGTCCTACCGGCCGCTGCTGTTCGCGACGGTCGACCCGGAGGTGGCCGCCGGTCGCGGCGTACCGGTGCGCGGCCTGGGCATCGTGTTCGCGGCCCTGGTCGGCGTCACCGCCGCGCAGGGCGTGCAGATCGTCGGGGCGCTGCTGGTGATGTCGCTGCTGATCACCCCGGCGGCCGCGGCGGCGCGGGTGTTCAGTTCACCGGTCAAGGCGATGGCGGCCTCGGTGCTGTTCGCCGAGACCGCGGCCGTCGGCGGTCTCGTGCTGTCGCTGGCCCCGGGCGTGCCGGTGTCGGTGTTCGTCACCACGATCTCGTTCGCGATCTTCCTGGTCTGCTGGCTGATCGGCAGCCGCCGTTAGGCTGGGCGACGTGGCCACCCGCACGGTCGATCTGAACGCCGACCTCGGCGAGGGCTTCGGGGTGTGGCAACTCGGCGACGACGACGCCATGCTCGGCATCGTCACCAGCGCCAACGTCGCGTGCGGCTTCCACGCCGGGGATTCGGCGACGCTGGCGCGGACCTGCCGGCTGGCCGCCGAACGCGGCGTGCGGATCGGCGCCCAGGTCAGCTACCGCGACTTCGCGGGCTTCGGCCGCCGGTTCATCGACATGCCGCCCGAGGAGCTCAGCGCCGACGTGATGTACCAGATCGGCGCACTGTCGGCGCTGGCCAAGGCTGCCGGGTCGGCCGTCTCGTACGTCAAACCGCACGGCGCCCTCTACAACGCGGTGGTCACCCACCGCGACCAGGCGCGCGCGGTGGTCGAGGCGGTGCACACGGTCGACCCGGAGCTGCCCCTGCTCGGCCTCGCCGGCTCGGTGCTGTTCGAGGCGGCGGCCGAGCGCGGGCTGCGCACCGTCGCCGAGGCGTTCGCCGACCGGTCCTACCGGCCCGACGGGCAGCTGGTGTCGCGGCGGGAACGCAACGCCGTGCTGCACGACCCCGACGAGATCGCCGAGCGGGTGATCTCGATGGTCACCGCGGGCCGGGTGGCCGCGGTCGACGGCTCGACCATTCCGATCACCGTCGAATCGGTGTGCGTGCACGGCGATTCCGAGGGCGCGGTGCAGATCGCCACCGCGGTGCGGGAGCGGCTGCTGGCCGAAGGCGTCGACCTGTCCCCGTTCAGCTGACGGGGGCGCCGGCGTCGCGATTGGCACACGACACCACGCTGCCCAGCAGGCCGGGAAGGGCGCTCTCGACCTCGTCGACCCGCAGCCGCTGGAACGTCAGCCCGTCGAGCACCAGGCGCTCGGTCACGCCGGCCTCCCGCAGGATCTTGAAATGGTGCGTTGCGGTCGACTTGTTGATGCCGTCGTAGAGCGCCCCGCACTGCAGCGGCGTGCCGGCGTTGTGCAGCCGCCGCACGATCTCCAGCCGGACCGGGTCCTGCAGCGCCGCCAGCACCTGCTGCACCGGGGCGACCGGGTGCGCGGCCTGCGCCTCGTCGGCCATCGAGTGTCCTTCACCACGTGAGGTTTGATGTTCGTCGAACCCAGCGTACGCTCGATCAAGTTCGATGTCTGTCAAACCGTACTCGACTGCGGAAGGTACCCGATGGTGGCGATCGACCGTCCGATCAGCGAGACGCAGCGCTGGGCGTACCCGCTGCTGCTGGTGCTGAGCGGCGTCGCGCTGGGTGTCTCGGGGCTGCCCGCGCCGCTGTACGGCATCTACGAGTCGAACTGGCACCTCTCCCCGCTGGCCACCACGATCGTCTTCGCCGTCTATGCCGTCGCCGCGCTGGCCGCGGTGCTGGTCTCGGGCCGCATCTCGGACGTGGTCGGCCGCAAACCCGTGCTCGTCGGCGCACTGATCGCGCTGCTGGTCGGGCTGGGTGTCTTCCTCATCGCCGACAACATGGCGCTGCTGCTGCTGGCCCGCACCATCCACGGCGCGGCCGTCGGCTCGATCGTCGTCGCCGGCGCGGCGGCCCTGCTGGACCTGCGCCCCGACCACGGCGTGCGCTCGGGACAGCTCTCCGGCGTCAGCTTCAACGTCGGCATGACCGTCGCGATCCTGGGATCCGCACTGCTCGCCCAGTACGCGCCGCACCCGCTGCGCACGCCGTACGCGGTGGTCGCGGTGATCTGTCTGATCGTCGGCATCGGGGTGCTGGCCCTGCGCGAGCCGCACACGGCGCGCGCCGACGGCCCGATCCGCATCGCCAGACCCGCGGTGCCGCCGGAGATCCGCTCCGACTTCTGGTTCTCCGCGCTCGGCGCGATGGCGTCCTGGTCGGTGCTCGGCGTGCTGCTGTCGCTGTACCCGTCACTGGCGGCGAAGCAGACCCATATCGACAACCTCGTCTTCGGCGGCGCCGTCGTCGGGACCACCGCGTTCGCCGCGGCGCTGGCTCAGCTTGCCGCAACCCGGTTGCCCGCCAAGTACTCCGCGATCGTCGGCGACGTCGGGATGGCGGTGTCGCTGCTGCTGACGATCCCGGTGCTGCTGACCCACCAGCCTCAGCTGGTGTTCGTGGCGGCCGCGCTGCTCGGTGCGACGTTCGGGCTGGGCTTCGGCGGGTCGCTGCGCCACCTGTCCGACGTGGTGCCCGCCGGTCGCCGCGGCGAGACGATGTCGGCGTTCTACCTGCTGGCCTACTCCGCGATGGCGGTGCCGACGCTGGTCGCCGGATGGGCGGCCACGCAGTGGGACCTGGCGTCGGTGTTCCCGTGGTTCGCCGGCGCCGTGGCGGCCGCCTGCCTGGGCGCCGCCGCCGCGGGACTGCGTGGCGTCAGGTCGGTGCGCACACCCTAGGGTGGCCGTCATGCGTCTGAGGCTCGGCCGTCCCGATCTCGCCGCCCACGCCCACCGGTTCGACGTGCCCGCCGCGGACGCCACCTCCCCGGTCACGGTGACGTGGGCCGGTGTCACGACGCTGGTGATCGACGACGGGGACTCCGCGGTGATGACCGACGGGTTCTTCTCACGTCCCGGCCTGCTCAGCGTCGCCACGCGCCCCCTGCGCTCATCCCTGCCCCGCATCGAGCACGCCCTCGACCGGCTCGGCGTCGACCGCCTCGACGCGGTCACCCCGGTGCACACCCACTTCGACCACGCGATGGATTCCGCCGTCGTCGCGGCGCGCACCGGCGCGCGCCTCGTGGGCGGCACGTCAGCGGCACACATCGGCCGCGGTGCGGACCTCGACCGCGTCGACGTCGTCACCCCCGGCGAACCGGTCACCGCGGGCGCGTTCGACGTCACGCTGATCGAAGGCCACCATTGCCCGCCCGACCGTTTCCCCGGCGAGATCACCGCCCCGGTGCGGCCGCCGGCGCGGGCGTCGGCGTACCGCTGCGGCGAGGCCTGGTCCACGCTGGTCACCCACCGGCCCAGCGGCCGCACGCTGCTGATCGTCGGCAGCGCGGGCTATCTGCGCGGGGCGCTGCGCGGCCGCACCGCCGACGTCGCCTACCTCGGCGTCGGACAACTGGGGCTGCAGCCGGAGAGCTACCTCGTCGAGTACTGGACCGAGACCGTGCGCACCGTCGGGGCGCGCCGTGTCGTCCTGATCCACTGGGATGACTTCTTCCGCCCGCTCGATCAGCCGCTGCGCGCGCTGCCCTTCGCCGCCGACGACCTCGACGCCTCCCTCCGGGTGCTCGGCAGGCTGGCCGACGAAGACGGCGTCGCCCTGCACCTGCCGACCCTGTGGCAGCGCGCCGATCCATGGAACTGATCCTGTCGGTGGCCGCGCTCGTCGCGGTCCTCGGGTTCGCGCTGCTGCGCCCCCACGGCTGGCCCGAGGCCGTGGTCGCGGTGCCCGCCGCCGCGCTGGTGATCGTCGCCGGCGCGATCGACGGGCATGCCGCGTGGGCCGAGGTGGCCCGGCTCGCGCCCGTCGTGGGCTTCCTGGCCGCGGTGCTGGTGCTGGCCCGGCTCTGCGACGACGAGGGACTCTTCCACGCCGCCGGTGTGCTGATGGCCCGCGCCACCTCCGGCGGGCAGACCCGGCTGCTGGTGTCGGTGTTCGGGATCTCCGCGGCGGTCACCGCGATCCTGAGCCTGGACGCCACGGTCGTGCTGCTGACGCCGGTGGTGCTCGCCACCGCGCGCACCCTCGCCGTGCCCGCGCGGCCCCACGCCTACGCGACCGCGCACCTGTCCAACAGCGCATCCCTGCTGCTGCCGGTGTCCAACCTGACCAACCTGCTGGCCTTCGGCGCGGCCGGGCTGACGTTCCTGCACTTCGCCGCGCTCATGACGTTGCCGTGGCTGGCCGCGATCGCCGTCGAGTTCGTGCTGCTGCGGCTGCTGTTCGCGAAGGACCTGCGGGTCGAGCCGCAACCGGCGCCCCGCGTACCCGTGGACGTGCCGCTGTTCGCGCTGGTGGTGGTCGGCCTGACGCTGGCCGGCTTCGCCGTCACCTCGCTGCTGGGGCTGTCGCCGGCATGGGCCGCGCTGGCCGGTGCGGTGGTCCTCGGGGTGCGCGGGCTGGTCACGCGGCGCAGTTCGGTCCGCACGATCACCGCGGCGCTGGACCTGCCGTTCCTGGCGTTCGTGCTGTGCCTCGGGGTGGTGGTCGCCGCGGTGATGCGCAACGGGCTGGAGTCCACCATGCAGCGGGTGCTGCCCGACGGTCAGGGCCTGCTCGCGCTGCTCGGCATCGCCGCCGTGGCCGCGGTGCTGTCGAACGTCGTCAACAACCTGCCCGCAGTTCTGGTGCTGCTGCCGCTGGTGGCCCCGGTCGGTCCGGCGGCCGTGCTGGCCGTGCTGATCGGCGTCAACGTCGGCCCGAACCTGACCTACGTCGGCTCGCTGGCGAACCTGCTGTGGCGCAGCGTCGTCCGTCGCGACATGAACCCGAGTTTCGCCGAGTTCAGCCGCGTCGGCCTGGCCACCACCCCGGCCGTCCTGGTCGTGTCGGTGCTCGCGCTGTGGGCGGGGCTGCAGGTGATCGGCGTCTAGCCGCGGCGCTGCCGGGCGATCTCGGCGAGCACCACGCCCGCGGCCACCGACGCGTTGAGCGACTCGGTGGGCCCGGCCATCGGAATCGACACGATCGCGTCGCAGTTCTCCCGCACCAGCCGGGACAACCCCTTGCCCTCCGAGCCGACCACCACCATGATCGGGCCGCTGCCGTCGATCTGGTCGATCGTGCTGTCACCGCCGGCGTCGAGGCCGACGATCTGCACACCCGCGTCGGCGTACTGCTTGAGCGCGCGGTTGAGGTTGGTCGCCCGGGCCACCGGGGTGCGCGCCGCCGCGCCCGCGCTGGTCCGCCACGCGACCGCCGTCACCGACGCCGAGCGGCGCTGCGGGATCAGCACCCCGTGGCCGCCGAACGCGGCGACCGACCGCACGATCGCGCCGAGGTTGCGGGGGTCGGAGATGTTGTCCAGGGCGACCAGGAGCGGCGGCGCCGCATCCTTCTTTGCCTCGGCCAGCAAATCGTCGGGGTGGGCGTAGACATAGGGCGGCACCTGCAGCGCGAGCCCCTGATGCATGCCGTTGGCGGCGATGCGGTCGAGGTCGTGGCGCGGCACTTCGAGGATCGCGATGCCCTTGTCGGCCGCGGTCTGCACCGCCTCGGTCAGCCGTTCGTCGGAATCGGCGCCGAGCGCGACGTAGAGCGCCGTGGCGGGCACCCCGGCGCGCAGGCACTCCACCACCGGGTTGCGGCCCAGAACGATCTCGGTGTCATCGGTTTTGCGATGGCGGCCCTGCTGCTGGCGGGCGGCCTTCGCGGCGCGCTTGGCCGCCGGATGGTGGGGTCGCTGATGAGCCGGCGGCGTCGCACCCTTGCCCTCCAGCCCGCGTCGTCGCACGCCGCCCGAGCCGACCGTCGGGCCCTTCTTGGTGCCGGCTTTGCGCACCGCGCCGCGCCGCTGGGAATTGCCCGCCATCTACTTGTCCGTCCCGTCCAGCAGTGACCACTGGGGACCGTCACCGGTGTCCGTCACCTCGATGCCCGCCTCCTTGAGGCGGTCGCGGATCGCGTCGGCCTCGGCCCAGTCCCGCTGCGCCCGGGCCTCCTCGCGGCGCCGCACCTCCGCCTGCACCAGCACGTCGACCGCCGCGAGCGCCGCCGACGTCTCGTCGCGGGACTCCCAGCGTTCGTCGAGCGGATCCGCGCCCAGGATGGCCATCATCGCGCGGATCGACATCGCGTGGGTGAGGGCCGCGTCGTGGTCGCCGGCGTCGAGCGCCCGGTTGCCCTCGGCGCGGGCGGCGTGCACCTCGGCCAGCGCGATCGGCACCGACAGGTCGTCGTCGAGCGCGGCGCCGAACTTCGGCGTCCACTCGCCCGGCACCACTGCGCCGACCCGGGTGCGCACCCGGTGCAGGAAGTCCTCGATGCCGGCGTAGGCCTTCGCGGCGTCGGCGAGCGCGGTCTCGGAGAACTCCAGCATCGACCGGTAATGCGCACTGCCCAGGTAGTAACGCAGCTCGGCGGCCCGAACCCGTTGCAGCACAGCGGGAATCGCGAGGACGTTGCCCAACGACTTGCTCATCTTCTCGCCGCCCATGGTGACCCAGCCGTTGTGCAGCCAGAACCGGGCGAAGCCGTCGCCCGCGGCTTCGGCCTGGGCGATCTCGTTCTCGTGGTGCGGGAACACCAGATCCATGCCGCCGGCGTGGATGTCGAATTCGGCGCCCAGGTATTCGTGGGCCATCGCCACGCATTCGGTGTGCCAGCCCGGACGGCCGCGTCCCCACGGGGTGGGCCACGACGGCTCCCCCGGTTTGGCGCCCTTCCACAGCGTGAAGTCGCGCTGGTCGCGCTTGCCCGTCGCGACGCCCTCACCCTGGTGCACGTCGTCGATGCGGTGGCCGGAGAGCTTGCCGTACTCGGGCAGCGTCGCGACGTCGAAGTACACGTCACCCGCGCCGGTGTAGGCGTGGCCGCGATCGATGAGCCGCTCGATCAGCTCCACCATCTGGGTGATGTGCCCGGTGGCGCGGGGCTCGGCCGAGGGAGGAAGCACCCCCAGCGCGTCGTAGGCGGCCGAGAACGCCCGCTCGTAGGTCGCCGCCCATTCCCACCACGGCCTGCCCGCGTCGGCGGCCTTGGTGAGGATCTTGTCGTCGATGTCGGTGACGTTGCGGATGAACGCGACGTCGAAGCCCTTGGCGGTCAGCCAGCGGCGCAGCACGTCGAATGCGACGCCGCTGCGGACGTGCCCGATGTGCGGCAGGCCCTGCACGGTGGCGCCGCACAGGTAGATGGAGACGTGGCCGGGCCGCAGTGGCGCGAAATCGCGCACACCGCCAGACAAGGTGTCATAGAGCCGCATGACAGCTGCGGGGCGATCGGTCACGACGGGCCAGCTTACCGGCCGGATCAGGCGAAACCCTCATCGCGGCTTGTCTGCTCTTCGCGCAAGCGCTCATCGCCAAAAACCAGGGCCGTCGCGATCGCCGCGAGGCCCTCCCCGCGGCCCGTGAGACCGAGGCCGTCGGTGGTGGTGGCGGACACCGAAACGGGGGCGCCGACCAGCTCGGAGAGCACCAACTGGGCCTCGGCGCGGCGTGGACCGACCTTCGGACGGTTGCCGATGACCTGCACCGCGGCGTTACCGACGTGCAGGCCGGCGCCGTCGAGCAGGGAGCGCACATGGCGCAGCATGTCGGCGCCGGACACCCCCCGCCACTGCGGACGGTCGGTGCCGAACACCTCGCCGATGTCGCCCATGCCCGCTGCGGACAGCAGCGCGTCGCAGAGGGCATGGGCGGCGACGTCACCGTCGCTGTGACCGGCACAGCCGTCGGCGTCGTCGAACAGCAGACCCAGTAGCCAGCACGGACGTCCGGCTTCGAGGGGATGAACGTCGGTCCCGAGACCGACGCGGGGAATCACGGCCGTCAGGAAGCGGCGGCCAGAGCCTCGTCGAGAATGGTCGCGGCCTTCTCGTCGTCGGTGTTCTCGGCGAGCGCGAGCTCACCCACCAGGATCTGCCGGGCCTTGGCCAGCATCCGCTTCTCGCCGGCCGACAGCCCGCGCTCCTGGTCGCGGCGCCACAGGTCGCGGACGACCTCGGCCACCTTGTTCACGTCACCGGAGGCGAGCTTCTCCAGATTGGCCTTGTACCGGCGCGACCAGTTGGTCGGCTCCTCGGTATGCGGGGCACGGAGCACCTGGAAGACCTTGTCGAGGCCCTCCTGTCCGACGACATCGCGCACACCCACGTATTCGGCGTTGTCCGCGGGCACCCGAACGGTGAGATCACCCTGGGCGACCTTCAAGACGAGATATTCCTTCTGTTCGCCCTTGATGGTCCGGGTTTCGATCGCCTCGATCAACGCAGCACCGTGGTGTGGATAGACAACGGTGTCTCCGACCTTGAAAATCATCAGTTTCGAGCCCCTTTCACATGACGAGTTTAACACGCGCCGCCGACAGGGGTGCGCCAACAATGCAGGTCAGGGGCACAGTCGGCGAACACCAGGGGTTGACACACCGGCGAATCCGTGCAAGGCACGCCCCCTGTGGACACCGGCCGCGCCCTGCGCTACCGCCCGCCATCGCGACCTACTACTCTGCATAGTCGAACCAGGAAGACCGGCATGTCACGTCGCGTTGTCGGCCGAGCAGGAGGCACCCAGTGAACCCCTTAGAACGGCGCACTTCTGTCATCACCGCCGCCATGGCGGCCGCCGCGGTGGGCCTGTCCGTCGCCTTGAGCGGCTGCGGCGCGGGCCAGGTGTCCCAGACCGCGACGCAGGAGCCCGCGATCAACGGCACCAGCGGCAAAGCCGGCCCGATCGCGTTGCGCAACGTGCACCTGCGCGCCCTGCAGACCGCGGACTACGTCCAGCCGGGCCGCGACGTCGAGCTGATCTTCACCGCGGCGAACACCTCGGCCGACGTCAACGACAAGCTGGTCCGGATCACCTCCGACGTGGGCAGCGTGACGCTGACCGGCGACGGTGCGCTGCCCGCCAACGGCGTGCTGGTGGTCGGCAGCCCGGACGGCCAGACCACGCCACTGGAGAACATCGAGCCCGCCGACGCGGCCGAGGCGAAGGTGGCCCTGAACAAGCCGATCACCAACGGGCTGACCTACGACTTCACCTTCACGTTCGAGAAGTCCGGCGAGACCACCGTGCCGGTCCCGATCTCGGCGGGCGAGACGCCGCGGCGCGAGGTCACCGACGACGGCGCCCCGGTCGAGGGCCATTCCGGCGGGCACTAGCGCCTCCTCGGACCACGCCGGGCGCGCCGCGCCCGATCTGTCGGTCCCGGCCGATACCGTCACCCCGTGGCCCGGCCTTCGAAAACACGTTCGCAATACCGCTGTTCGGAATGCCACCATCTCACCCCCAAGTGGGTGGGCCGCTGCTCGGAATGCGGGACCTGGGGCACGGTCGACGAAGTCGCGCTGACCGCGGTCGGCGGGTCGGCCACCCGCCGCGTGGTCGCCCCCACCTCTCCTGCGGTGCCGATCAGCTCCATCGACCCGGGCACCACGCGGCACTTCCACACCGGCGTCAGCGAACTCGACCGTGTGCTCGGCGGCGGTCTGGTGCCCGGTTCGGTGACCCTGCTGGCCGGGGATCCCGGCGTCGGCAAGTCCACGCTGCTGCTCGAGGTCGCCCACCGCTGGGCGCAGACCGGCCGGCGGGCGCTCTACCTGTCCGGTGAGGAATCGGCCGGCCAGATCCGGCTACGCGCCGAGCGCACCGGCTGCGCGCACGACGAGGTGTACCTCGCCGCGGAATCGGATCTGCAGACCGCGCTCGGTCACATCGAGGCGGTCGCGCCGTCGCTGGTCGTCGTCGACTCGGTGCAGACCATGTCGACCACCGAGGCCGACGGGGTGACCGGCGGCGTCACCCAGGTCCGCGCGGTCACCACGGCGCTGACGATGACCGCGAAGAGCACCGGCACGGCCATGCTGCTGGTCGGCCACGTCACCAAGGACGGCGCGATCGCCGGGCCCCGCTCGCTGGAGCACCTCGTCGACGTCGTGCTGCACTTCGAAGGCGATCGCGCGTCGTCGCTGCGGATGGTGCGCGGCGTCAAGAACAGGTTCGGCGCCGCCGACGAGGTCGGCTGTTTCCTGTTGCACGACAACGGGATCGAATGCGTGGCCGATCCGTCGGGGCTGTTCCTCGACCAGCGCCCCAAGGCGGTGCCCGGCACCTCGGTGACGGTGACGCTCGACGGCAAGCGCCCGATGATCGGCGAGGTGCAGGCGCTGATCGGCTCACCGGCCAGCGGCAGTCCGCGACGCGCGGTCAGCGGCATCGACTCCTCGCGCGCGGCGATGATCACCGCCGTGCTGGAGAAGCGGGCCCGCCTGCCCGTCGGCGCGAACGACATCTACCTGTCCACGGTCGGCGGCATGCGCCTGACCGACTCGTCCTCCGATCTCGCGGTGGCGCTGGCCATCGCGTCGGCGTTCACCGATCTGCCGATGCCGACCACGGCGATCGCGATCGGCGAGGTCGGGCTCGCCGGTGATCTGCGCCGCGTGACGGGGATGGACCGCCGGCTCGCGGAGGCGGCGCGGCTGGGGTTCACCACTGCTGTGGTGCCTGCCGGGGTGGCGTCGCCGCCGGCCGGGCTGCGCGCCATCCCGGCCGACGACATCACCTCGGCATTGCAGGTGCTGCGCCGGATCAGCCAGAATGACGCGAACTGAGGCGGATCCGAGGGGAACAGATGGCCGTGAAGTCGACGGGACGGACCGCGCGCACGGTCGTGCAGCTGGCCCGGCCGACCCTGCGCGAGACGATCGCCCGGCTGGCGCCCGGCACCCCGCTGCGCGACGGCCTGGAACGCATCCTGCGCGGCCGCACCGGCGCGCTGATCGTGATCGGCTACGACGACAGCGTCGAGGCGATCTGCGACGGCGGCTTCTCCCTCGACGTGCGCTACGCGCCGACCCGGCTGCGGGAGCTGTCGAAGATGGACGGCGCGGTGGTGCTCTCCAGCGACGGCAGCCGCATCCTGCGGGCCAACGTGCAGCTGGTGCCCGATCCGTCGATCCCGACCGAGGAGTCCGGCACCCGGCACCGCTCGGCCGAACGCACCGCGATCCAGACCGGCTACCCGGTGATCTCGGTCAGCCACTCGATGAGCATCGTGACCGTGTACGTCGCCGGCGAGCGACACGTGGTGCCCGAGTCGGCGACCATCCTGTCGCGGGCCAACCAGACCATCGACACGCTGGAGCGCTACAAGACCCGCCTCGACGAGGTGAGCCGGCAGCTGTCCATGGCCGAGATCGAGGACTTCGTGACGCTGCGCGACGTGATGACCGTGGTGCAGCGCCTCGAGATGGTGCGCCGCATCAGCCTGGAGATCGACTCCGACGTCGTCGAGCTCGGCACCGACGGCCGGCAGCTCAAACTGCAGCTCGATGAGCTGGTGGGCGACAACGACACCGACCGCGAGCTGATCGTGCGCGACTACCACGCCAATCCCGACCCGCCGACCGCCGCCCAGGTGACCGCCACGCTCGAGGAGCTCGACGGGCTCTCCGACAGCGAGCTGCTCGACTTCACCACGCTGGCAAGGGTTTTCGGCTACCCATCGACGGCCGAGGCGCAGGATTCGGCGATGAGCTCACGGGGCTACCGCGCGATGGCGGGCATCCCGCGGCTGCAGTTCGCGCACGTCGACCTGCTGGTGCGCAACTTCGGCTCGCTGCAGGGCCTGCTGGCCGCGAGCGCCAGCGACCTGCAGTCCGTCGAGGGCATCGGGTCGATGTGGGCGCGCCACATCCGCGAGGGCCTGTCACAGCTCGCCGAGTCGACGATCGCCGACCGGCTCGCCTGACTCAGCCCGCGGGTGCGGGTGCGGGCGCCGGCGGAGGCACCGCCCCCGGTGCGCCCGGCGGAATCTGCTGGGGCTGGGCCAGGACGAACGGCACCGTCGCCGAACGCAGATTGCCCAGCTGGACCACCAGGTTGTAGGTGCCCGGTCCGATCGGCTGCCGCGGCAGCGGGCAGTTCGGCGCCGAACCCATCCCGGTCCACGTCACCTCGGTGGTCACCTGTTCGCCCGGCTGGAACGTCTTGATCAGCGTCTCGTTCGACGGTGCACAGTCCAGGTTCGACCACAGCCGCTGGTTGTCCAGCGAGTACACGTACGCGGCGAGCACGGCGGCACCCACGTCGCGCTGGCAGGCGACCAGGCCGATGTTCGTCACGACCATCGTGAACTTCGGCTGATCGCCGACGACGTACTGCGGCTCGTTGGTGATGCCCTTGACCGCGAGCGTCGAGTCCGGGCAGTCGTCGCCCTCCTTGAGGATCGGCGGGGGCACGACGGCGGCCGTCGGGGTGGCGGTCGGCGGTGGCGCCTGCTGGGCCGGCGCCTGGATGGGGGTCTTGACCTCGGGGTTCCCACCGGGCAGCGGCGTCGGCGGGGTGGCCGCCTGGGTCTGCTGCGACTCGTTGGCGGTGGGTTGCTCGTTGCTGGTGCTGTTCATCACGACGACCGCGACGATGGCGGCGATGATGCCGATGACGAGCACGGCCACGCCGAGCGCGAGAGCCCGGCGTCGCCAATAGATCTGTTGGGGCAGCGGGCCATGCGGTTCTAGATCCAGCACCACATCACGGTAAGGGCAGGTCAGCACACCATGTTCGACGTCGCCCGGCGTGTCGCCTTTCAGTTCTCGCCGATGTCGCCTATGTGGTCGCGCAGGACCACCTGGCCGTCCGCCAGGTGGTAGGTCAGCCCGACGATCGCGAGCCGGCCCTCGCGCACCGCTTCCGCGATGGTGGTCGAGCGGCTGAGCAGCTGCTTGCCGGTCTCGGTGACGTGCCGGGCCTCGAACTCGTCGACCCGGGTGAGGCCCTCACGGCGGCCGACCAGGATCGACGGCGTCACCCGCTCGACGATGTCGCGGATGTAGCCGCTGGGCACCGCGCCGTCGTCGAGCGCGGCCAGTGTCGCCCCGACCGCGCCGCAGCTGTCGTGCCCGAGCACGACGATCAGCGGGACGTTGAGCACGGCGACGGCGTACTCGATCGAGCCGAGCACCGCGCTGTCGATGACGTGTCCGGCGGTACGGACCACGAACATGTCGCCCAGGCCCTGGTCGAAGATGATCTCCGCCGCGACCCGGCTGTCGCCGCAGCCGAACACCACCGCGGTGGGCTTCTGCGCGGCAGTAAGGCTGGCACGACGCTCGATGCTCTGGCTGGGATGCTCGGGCTTGCCCGCGACGAAGCGCTCGTTACCCTCCTTGAGTGCTTTCCACGCGGTCAACGGGTTCGTGTTCGGCATGGCCGACATTCTGCCCCAGCCTGCATCGATGATCGACACCGGTGAGCTGCTGGCCTGGTACGCGACCGCGCAGCGGGACCTGCCGTGGCGCCGGCCGGGCGTTTCGGCGTGGCAGATCCTGGTCAGCGAGTTCATGCTGCAGCAGACGCCGGTCGCGCGGGTGGAGCCGATCTGGCGGGACTGGGTGGCCCGGTGGCCCACGCCGTCGGCGACCGCGGCAGCCGGGGCCGCCGACGTGCTGCGGGCCTGGGGCAAGCTCGGCTACCCGCGCCGGGCCAAGCGGCTGCACGAGTGCGCGACGGTGATCGCCACCGAGCACGGCGACGTGGTGCCCGCCGACGTCGACACCCTGCTCTCATTGCCGGGGATCGGCACCTACACCGCGCGGGCGGTGGCGTGCTTCGCCTACCGGCAGCGGGTGCCGGTGGTGGACACCAACGTGCGCCGGGTGGTGGCCCGCGCGGTGCACGGTCGCGACGACGCCGCCGCCGCCTCCGCGCGCGACCTCGACGACGTGGCGGCGCTGCTGCCCGACGACGAGAACGCGCCGACGTTCTCGGTGGCGCTGATGGAACTCGGCGCGACGGTGTGCACGGCCCGCTCCCCCAAGTGCGGGGTGTGCCCGCTGAGCCACTGCACGTGGCGTTCGCTGGGTTTCCCCGCAGGCACCGGTCCGGTGCGCAAGGTGCAGAAATACGCGGGCACCGATCGTCAGGTGCGGGGCCGGCTGCTCGATGTGTTGCGCGGCAGCGCTTCTCCGGTCACGCGCGCCGAACTCGACGTCGCGTGGACGACCGACACGGCGCAGCGCGACCGCTGCCTCGACTCACTTCTGGTCGACGGTCTGGTGGAACAGACCGCCGACGGCCGGTTCGCGCTGGCCGGCGAGGGCGGCGAGGTCAGACCGCCGTCCGCGGTCTGAACGCAGGGGCCTGCGTCAGACCTGTTTCGGCACGATCTGCAGTCTGGTGATGGATCCGTTGAGGTTCGCGACGTAGATGTACCCGTCTGGTCCCTGGCTGAAAGCGACGGGGACTTTCGTGCTGGTGTACAGGTACTTCACCTCGCTGCTGTTGTTGCTGTCGACGACGTACACCTCGCCGTCGTTGACGTCGGAGAAGAAGATGTCGTTCGTGAACTCTGTCGGATACCGCGATCCCGAGTACACCGCATCGACGCCCACGATGGCCCCGAGCTGAAAACCCGGTTGGTTGGGGTCGTGGGCGAAGGCGCGGAACGCGGGCGTCATCACCTTCGCGCCACTGGCGACTGCGGCGTAAAAGTCTGCAGCGCTGGGGAGGCCGCGTGCGGGGTCACTGGGAAGGTCTCGATACCCCGGTGCAGGCAGTACCGCACCGTTGTCCCCTCCTTCGTAATATGGCCAGCCGAAATTCGCTCCGGCATAGCCACTTTCGATCTCCTCCCAGCTGTACCAACCGGTGTTCGAGATGAAAAGGCGCCCATCTCCGGCGAAGGCGATGGAGAACGGATTTCGCAGACCCAGCTGATACACCTTGGAGTGGTTGGCATTGAGATCGTCGCCCGGCTTCACGAACGGGTTGTCCGGCAGTCCTGAGCCCGTCGTCGGGTCGATTCGGAGGATCTTGCCCGACAGGCTGTCGATGTTCTGGACACTACGGGTGCGCGGGTCGACCACGTCGAACGACGTTCCGTCTCCGATGCCGACGTACAGCGCACCATCGGGGCCGAACGCCAGCGATCCCCCGGCGTGACTGCGCGAATCGACCTTGAGGTAGTTGTCGACGTATTTCCCCGTCGAGGCGTTGAAGCCCGACTCGGGAAGGCTGGTATCGCTGGTGCTGTCGACCGCTCCGCCCCCGCTGATGTCATTGAGTGAGACCCCTGCGCCGCCCAGAAGGACCACTTCACTACCGGGAACCGCCGTGGTGAAGTTCGTTGCGGCGTCAGCGGTGAAGCGCACGACGTAGGCGAAGCGGTTTCCGCCGCCGTCCGGCCCCGCGTTCGTCCCGGATGGATTCGCCGCCGTACCAGGAGGGTCGACGACGTAGAACGCATAGACGTAGTTGTGCTCCGGCTGACCCTGCGCAACGGGCTGACCGAACTGGGGATCCAACGCGATGTCGAGGAGCCCGCGATCCTGAGCGTTGTTCACTTTCGGCCTGATGTCGACGAACGTCGATTGTTGAACCCCGGTACTGACGTTGAAGACCTTGATCACACCGCCCTTTTCAGCGACGTAGACCAGCGAGGGGTTCTGTGGTGCGAATTGGAACGCCAAGGGTTGGTTCAGCCCGGTGATCACGGATTGCTCCGTGACGGTGTAGTTCGACGTCAGTGGCGGTGAGACTGGATCGGTGACGGGGTTTTCGTCATCGAGTATGTTGATCCGCGCCGTTCTCGGGAACAGCAGGGTCGAGCCGCTGTCGACGTTGATGATGGAGACCACGAACGTCTCCGTCGGCTCTGACAGGCCGTCGTTGAGGATCTGCACGGGAACGAAGACACGGGATACCCCGGCGGCCATGGTGATCGTGCCGCTGCCGCCGATGTAGTCCACTCCCGAGGTCGCGGTATCGGGCGTGATTCCGTATTCGATGGTCGACACCCGCGTCAGATCGCCGCTTCGTCCGATGGGTACCATCACCGATCCCTTGGCCTCACCCACGCTCGGACTACTTTCGAAGAAGATCGAGGTGGTCGTCGCAACCGCCGCGTTGTTGACCGTGATGGTCACCGGCGCCGACAGCGTGGTGTTGCCGCTGGTGTCGATGGCCCGTGCGGTGACGGTGTGGGTGCCGTTGGCCACCGTGGCGCTGTTCCAGGACACGCTGTAGGGCGAGGTGGTGTCCTGCGCCCCGACCGCGGTGTTGTCCACCAGGAACTGCACGCCGGCCACCGCGACGTTGTCGGATGCGGTGGCGCTGAGGGTCAGCGTGCCCGACACCGTGCCGCTCGGCGCGGTCACCGCCACCGTCGGGGCGATGGTGTCACCGCCAGACGTCGTGGCGGCCTTGAAGGTGGCCGTCTGCAGGAGCCAGGCGGCTGATCCGCTCAATGTCGCCGTGGCGCCGTAGCTTCCAGCCGTACCGGCCAGCCTGTCCTGGGCGATGTCCAGATCCGGGGCGGTGATGATCCGTGAGGTGAAACCCGTTCCCGCGCCTGAGAACCCGCCGGTGGTCATCCCGGCCGTGAAGAGCAGCTCATTGGCCGTCGTCGTGGTCACCGAGCCCGCGCTGGCCGACGTGCCCGTGCCCGAGCCTGACACCCCCGCCCCGAACGGATTGACCGGGTCCAGCCCGCTGTACTCCAGTGCCCGCACGTCCACATACGGTGTCGCGGTGTTGAACACGACCGTCACCGTGTTCGATCCCGCCGCTGCGGCTTTGATGTTCGACGCGTAGTAGATCGCCTGACTCAGCCCGGCGCCCCGCGCTGTCGGCACCGCCACCCGGTAGGTGTTACCTGCCGAGTCGGTGACCGACGTGATCGTCGAGGTCGCGTTGTTCCAGCCGATGGCAACCACATTGGTGTCGCCGGCGGCCTGGGTGCTGCTGTACTTGACGGTCACCGACGCCTGGTCGGTCTGCGGTGTCGCCGCTGACACCTGCACGAATCCAGGCGGTGCCGACACCGAGTTGTTGACCGTGATGGTCACCGGCGCCGACAGCGTGGTGTTGCCGCTGGTGTCGGTGGCCCGTGCGGTGACGGTGTGGGTGCCGTTGGCCACCGTGGCGCTGTTCCAGGACACGCTGTAGGGCGAGGTGGTGTCCTGCGCCCCGACCGCGGTGTTGTCCACCAGGAACTGCACGCCGGCCACCGCGACGTTGTCGGATGCGGTGGCGCTGAGGGTCAGCGTGCCCGACACCGTCCCGCTCGGCGCGGTCACCGCCACCGTGGGGGCGATGGTGTCGGTGGCGCCGTTGTTCACGGTGACGGTGATCGGCGCGGAGAGCGCCGTGTTGCCGCTGGAGTCGGTGGCGCGCGCGGTCAGCGTGTGCGTGCCGTTGGTCACCGTGGTGGTGTCCCAGGACACGCCGTACGGCGAGGTGGTGTCCTGCGCCCCCACCGCGACGTTGTCGACCAGGAACTGCACCCCGGCCACCCCGACGTTGTCCGAGGCCGTCGCGGACAAGGCGACCGTGCCCGACAGCGTCGTGTTCGGCGCAGTCACCGACACCGAGGGGGCGGTGGTGTCGGTGACTGCGGCGGCCCGAAAAGCGGCCACCTGCATCAGCCACGCCGAGGAAGCGCCCAGGGGAGCGGTGGCGCTGTAAGTCCCGGCGGTGCTGACCAGCCTGTCCTGGGCGAGATCGGCGTCTGGGGTGGTGATGATCCGCGAGCTGAAACCGGTTCCGGCGCCGAGGAATGCGCCCGTGGTCATCCCCGCGGCGAACACCAGCGCGTTGGCCGAGGTGGTGGTCACCGCACCCGAACTCGCCGTGGTGCCGGTGCCCGCGGCGGAGGCTCCGACATCGAACGGGTTGACCCGGTCCAACCCGCTGTACTCCAGAGCACGAAGGTCCACGTAGGGAGTGGCGGTGTTGAACGTGACCGTGACCGTGTTCGACCCGGCCGTCGAGCCCTTGATGTTGGCAGCGTAGTAGATCGCCTGACTGATTCCGTTCCCGCGCGCGGGCGGCACCGCCAACTGGTAGGTGTTGCCCGCCGAGTCGACCACCGACGTGACCGACGACGTCGCGTTGTTCCAGCCGATCGCAAGGACATTGGTGTTCCCGGCGGTCTGGGCGCCGGTGTATTTCACCGTGACCGACGACTGAGACGTCTGCGGCGTCGCCGCTGATACCTGCACGAACCCGGGCGGGGTGACCGGGTTGGCAAGAGTGAAGTTCGCGGAGTAGGTCTGCGCCGTGGCCGGCACGACGAGGGTGTGGGACTGGGCGGCGCCGTCCGACCACGAACTGAACGTGTAGGTGTTGCCGCCGATCGTCTGATCGGGAGCGGAGATCGTATGGGTGAAACCGATCAGGTCGTTGAGCACGAAGGGCGTGGTGTGCGCGACGCCGTCCACGTAGATGGCCGCGCCATTGGGCGCCGTGTTGAACGTGAGGTTCACTTTCTGCGGGTAGACGTACACAGATTTCGTCGTCTGCAAGCCGCTGGAGTCGGTGACGGTGAGGGACACCCGGTATCGGGTGTTGTCTTCCCAATCGTGACCGGACGTCGGAACCGTGAACGTTCCGCTCGTCACGCCCACGATCGGCGTTCCGGGATGCACGTGGGTGTCGTGCAGAAAGTCGAACGTCCACGTGTAGGCGCTGGCAGGCAAGGTGCCGTCCTCCACATCGGTCGCGCTCCCGCTGAACGTGATGACGTCGCCCGCCTTGAACGTCACACCGTCGGTGGGCGACTGGATGCTCACCGTCGGAGCGTTCCCCGCGACGACGTTGAGCGGCGACGAGATGGTGGAGTTCACTCCGTCTGACACCGTGAGCCGGGCCTGATAATTGCCGGGGGTGGTGTAGGTGTGCGTGGGGTTCGCCGCCGTTGAGGTCGTCTGGTCACCGAAATCCCAGGCGTAGGAGAGGGTCTGTCCCTCCGGGTCCGACGAGCCGGCGCTGGAGAAGGCGACGGTGAGCGGTGTGGCCCCCGATGTCGGTGTGGCAGAGGCCTTCGCGACGGGCGGCAGATTGGTGCTCCCGGTATAGCTGATCCGCCGGATCTTGCTGACGCCGACGGTGCCCGTGGTGTCCGAGACACCGATGTCGATGTAGTAGAGCGCGCCGTCGGGCCCCTGGGTCAGGTAGACGACGTCACCGGTCGACCCATCGGGCGTCCCGTCGGCGGGGTCGACGTTGAAGACCCCGTTGACGTTTCCGTTCGCGTCGAACGTCAGCCGCTTGATGGTGTTCTGCGCGTAGTCGGCGAAGAAGTAGCTGCCCTGGTAACTACTGGGGAATTGCGTGCCGTGGTAGACGAAACCGCCGGTGATCGCCGCATCACGACCGAGGTGCGGATAGGAGTAGATCGGGCTCGTGTACGCCGGATTGGTGCTGTTCCCCTCGACATTCGGCCAACCGTAGTTGGCCCCCCGCACACCGACGTTGAGTTCCTCGACCGCGGTCGACGGATCGTTTCCCCCGACGTCGCCGATGAGCAGTCTGCCGGTCGGCGCGTCATAGTAGGCGCGGTAGGGATTACGCAACCCCAACGCCCAGACCGCATCGTAATTCGGACCGCTGCCATCGTAGAACGGGTTGTCGGTCGGGATCGTGCCGTCGGTGTTGAAGCGCAGCACCTTGCCGCGCGGACTCGCGAGACTCTGCGAAGGTGCGCCCTGGAACGCATCACCGGTGGTGAAGTAGATCTTGCCGTCATTGCCGAAAGTAATTGCCCCACCGTGGTGTTCGGCATTGGCATCTTGAGTGTCCTGGTAGATCACCAACTCGCTGCCGGCCACCGTGCCGGTCGATGTGGCGTTGGCGGTGAAGCGGGAGAGTCGGTCGCGGTTCGGCGTGTTGGCGGTGTACGAGACGTAGAAGTAGTGGTTGGTGGCGTAGTTGGGGTCCAACGCGATGTCGTAGATCCCCTGCTGCTCGACCGTTGCGTCCCCGGCGGTGCCGATGTTGGTGATCTGCAGAAAGGGCGTGGGGTCAGCCTGGGTGTAGGGAGCTGACAGCACCTTGACCGTGCCACCGAGCTCGGCGACGAGCATGCGTCCGTCGGGAAGGAAGGTCATCGCGGTCGGAAGGTTGAGCCCCGTCGCCAGGATCTCGTTGCGGAACGTGCCCGGCGCCGCAGCGTTGTTGACGGTGATGGTCACCGGGGCGGACACCGTGGTGTTGCCGCTGGTGTCGCGGGCACGGGCGGTGAGGGTGTGGGTCCCGTTGACCAGCGCGGTGGTGTCCAGCGCCACGGCGTAGGGCGACGCGGTGTCCTCGACGCCGACCACGGCGTTGTCGACGAGGAACTGCACTCCGGCCACCCCGACGTTATCGGCCGCTGTCGCCGTGATGCTCACCGTGCCCGACACCGTTCCGCTCGGCGCGGTCACCGACACCGTGGGGGCGGTGGTGTCGCCACCGGTGGACGTTGCGGCCTTGAACGTCGCCACCTGCAGCAGCCACGGCGCCGACCCGCTCAACGCGGCCGTCGCACCGTAGCTTCCGGTCGCGCTGACGACTCTGTCCTGGGCGATGTCGGCGTCGGGCGTGGTGATGATCCGTGAGCTGAACCCGGTACCGGGCCCCGAGAATGCGCCGGTGGTCATCCCCGCGGCAAAGATCAGCTCGTTGGCTGCGGTCGTCGTGACTGCACCCGAGCTCGCCGCGGTTCCTGTGCCGGTCGCCGAGGCGGTCCGGTCGAAGGGGTTGACGGGATCGAGTCCGCTGTATTCCAGGGCACGTATGTCCACATACGGCGTCGCGGTGTTGAACACGACGGTCACCGTGTTCGTTCCCGCGGCCGTCCCCTTGATGCCCGAGGCGTAGTAGATGGCCTGACTGATCCCCGAACCTCGAGCGGTGGGCGACGCCAATCGGTAGGCGTTGCCGGCCGAGTCGGTCACCGACGTGATCGTCGATGTCGCGTTGTTCCAGCCGATGGCAAGCACATTGGTGTCTCCGGCGATCTGCGCTGCGGTGTAGGTGACGGCGACAGAGGCTTGGGCTGTCTGCGGTGTGGCGGCTGCGACCTGCACGAATGCGGGGGTCGCCGGGGCAGCGGCGAGGGCCAGCGTCGGCACCGCGGACCCGCCCGCAGCGGACGGAGATCCGGACCGCTGGTCGACGGACCGGCGGGTCCAAGCCAGCACACCCCACATCAGCGGCGACTCACCCGAGTCCGCCGGCCGGGGTGACAGCAACCGCGACAGCACGGAGGTGAGAAGCCTGATGCCGACCGGCACCGACGACTGCCGGGTGGTCGTGGGCGCGTCGGGCACGGTGGCCGTGACTGTTGCCGTCACCGGGTGCGACAGCGACACGTTCGCCGACGTGCCCGACGCCGAGGCGCTCGGTGTCACGGTCGAGAGCACGGGCGCGACGTGCGCTTGCGCGGTGCTGATGCTCCGGCGGTCCACAACCGCTTGCTCGGGCGCCGGCGCCTGTGGCGAGCCGGTGGAGGCCGCAGTATGGGGCGACTCGCGCCGCGCTTCACGCCGCGCGCGCCGTTGCGTGTCCCGCTCGGCGATTCTCGAGTGCCGCGTCCGGCCCCGGGGCACGTCGGCCTCCGTTGCTTCTGCCGATTCTTCGGTGACCCCTGGGTCCGCTGAAGACGTGGTGTCATGGTCGGCCTCGTGGTCGGCCGTGTCGGTCTGCGCCGCAGGAGGTCCCGCCTGGCCGGTGGAGACCGGAGCGTCCTGATCGGACGCCGTCGTGGACGGTGACGACGGATCGTCGGCCCAAGCCGGCGCCTGCGGGTTGCTGATGAGTATCGCCACCAGGAGAACAGCGGTCAGCGCGCACGACCGTGCGAGCACCCGCCAGACCCCCCGCGTGACCTGCCGCAGTGAACGAGCCGTCCCACTCATGATGTCCCCCCCACACCGGCAACCGCTGGCCGGCGACACCTTCGTCAGCCCGCTCAACTGTAAGGCGGTCGGCGGTGGGCCAGGGGAAATCGACTGTGGCCGAGTGGATATGGGGTCGTTCGGAGGACGCACGGCGGCGGATGCCGGGAGGTCATATGCCTGCCGGACAGGTCGTGCCCGGTGGGGAGGTCCTCTGCGCGGCGGACGCCGAGTGTGGGTCGCACGGACCATGACAACCGTGCCCGACGGAGTCGTCTCGGATGTCCCCGAGACACAGCAGTCCATCCTGGATCGCCCGCGCCGTCAGCGCCGCCTTGGTCGCAGCGGGGCGGCCGGCGTCAGCGTACTTGGCTCGAATCCGTTCCAAGTGACCACGAACGGTGGATGTTTCGACGAACTGACGATCCGCTACCAGGTGCTTGCTACCCATCTGGATCCAGGCGCAGAGGAGCTCCTTCTCCCGTCCCGTCAGTCGCGGCCTACCGGTCGCTGCGCTGATCCGCAGCGCGTGGTCCATCGCGGCACCGACATACCGCCGTCCCTGCGCCGCTGCGCAGATCGCCGCGAGGAGATGCGTCCCGCCTTCGAACTTCCCGATGTAGCTCATCGCACCGGCATCGAGGCTGGTGAGAATCACCTCGGCACTCGACAGATACGAATAGACGACCACTCGGTGACCTGCCTCGCAGATCTGGCGGAGGACGTCGAACCGCGGACCGCCAACAGCGAACTGCAGCGCGAACAGGGTGACGTCGAGTTCCGGGGTTGCTGACGGATAGCGCGCGATGAAGCCCGCCGTGTCGGCGAAGCCGGCCACCACCTCCATCGCCGGTTGCGTCCCGGTCAGCCAGGCGCCGACACCTGCGTGCACCACCCGTTCGTCATCGACGATCGCGATGGTGATTGCGGCCCGGCCGCCCCGCTCTGTGGTCACGGTGACACTCCCGGTCGTCGGCACCTGCTCTGACCACGGAAGCACGCATCCGACGCCGGGGCGGACCATCGTGCAGACACCGTACGAGGTGATGAACCGCCTGTCCCCCTAACAGAGGAGGGCGCCGTCCGTGTCCCGCAATCGCGAAGTCTGACACCCGCGACAGCGCTGTCATCTGTTCAGACTATTTGCGACACAGTAAGTATGGATCGGTGACAATCCACCGTTAACGTTTGCGGCCGTGGAGCAGGAACAGGCGAGAAGCAGCCAGGAGCGACAGCTCCCAGCGGTCTGTGGGTACGACGCAGGTCCTGCACAACGTTAACTCCGGCGTTTACGCCAACGGCATGGAACAGGGGGCCAGGACATGCCCACGACACAACAGGTGGCCGACATCATCGCCGGCATCAATCACATCGGCAAAGCGCGGGACGCACTGCGAGATGCCGGTTTCCGCGCCGTCATCGCGGCCAATCGGATCACCGTGGACAACGAGATCTTCGCACTGTTCGCCGGGATCGGCATCGATCCCGTTGCCGGAAGCTATCCGCGCTGGCTGGTGTACAGCGTGACGGCAGAGCCCGAAGAGTATCTGGCCGTGGGACCCGACCGCGCCGCGATGCTCGGGCCGGCGAGCTAGGCCGGATTCAACGACCATGGCTGTCACTCCTCCGCTTCTGCGCCGAAAACCATTCGCCCTCAGTTCATCCCTTCGCCCATCCACGTCACCGACACTGGGGGCGGCCATCGTTGCGCCGATCGCCGTCGGTGTGGAGCCGCACGCGGTGCCACGCTACGGGAACCGGTCGGGTTGGCAACGCCGCTATGGGCAGTGGCTGTGCGCCTCCGATGTGGCCGTCATGATCGTCGCCGTCGGCCTGGCCGAGATGGTGCGCGTCGAGCCGACGCCCGACCTTGCGGTGACTCAGGGTCTGATGTCGGGGCACGCGGCAGTCTCGGCGGTCGCCGTGGCCGGATGGGCGGCCCTGTTGTGGGTCTACCACAGCCGATCGCCGTGGGTGATCGGGGCAGGGGCGGAGGAGTTCCGGCGGGTCTGCGCCGCGACGCTGTCGTCGTTCGGTGCGGTGGCCGTCATGTCCACGTTGCTGAATCTCGACATCGCGCGCGGATACATCGCAGTGGCTCTTCCCCTGGGTGTTCTGGGACTTTGTCTCAACCGCTATCTCGCCCGCCGCTTCGTCGCGGTCCAGCGCCGGCGGGGACGGATGCTCACCGGTGTGCTCGCCTGCGGCGCGCCCGATTCCATCGCCGCGCTGGCGTCCTCGTTCGCGCGCCGACCGCAGCAGGGCTACGTCGTGGTCGGTGCCTGCATCGAGAGTGGAACCGACTTCGGTCCGATCGAAGTGGCTGGTGTCGGTGCGGTACCGGTATTCGGATACGACGGTGATATCCGGTCGGCGGTGGCGGCGTCCGGCGCGGACACGATCGCACTGACCTCCGCGGGCCGCCTCGGACCGCAGCGAATCCGCGATCTCTCCTGGCAACTCGATGATCTCGATGTCGATCTGCTGGTGTCGCCCGGAATGGTGGATGTGACACGGCCGCGACTCAACGTCCGGCTGATCGCGAACATGCCGCTGATCCAGCTGGCCAAGCCGCAGTATCACGGCGCGAAGCGGTTCAGGAAACGTGCCTTCGACATCTGTTTCGCTCTGACCGCGCTGATCGTTACTTCGCCACTCCTCATCGCCGTCGGATTGGCCGTGAGGCTCACCAGCAACGGTCCTGCTCTGTACCGATCAGAACGAATCGGGCTGGACGGCAGGTCATTTCAGATGATCAAGTTCAGAACGATGGCCGTCGACGCCGATCAGAAGCTCACCGAGATCATCGCGCTGAACGAGGTGGACGGCGGGGTGCTCTTCAAGATCCGCCAGGATCCTCGGGTCACCCCGGTCGGTCGATTTCTTCGGCGCTACAGCATCGACGAGTTGCCACAGTTCATCAACGTACTGCGCGGCGAGATGAGCGTCGTCGGTCCACGCCCGCCACTACCCCGCGAGGTGCAGACGTATGACAACCAGGTGCGCCGTCGGCTGCTCGTCCGGCCGGGGATCACCGGACTGTGGCAGGTCAGCGGCAGATCCGAGTTGTCCTGGGAGGAATCTGTGAAGCTCGACCTCTTCTACGTCGAAAACTGGTGCACATTGGCTGATCTCGTGATCGTCCTGAAGACCGTCAGAGCCGTCCTCGGTGGAGTCGGAGCCTATTGATGAACATCTCGCCGCACGACCCTTCCGATCCCACCGGCCTGCGTTGCAGGTTGTGTGGTGGGGGCCGGCTGTTCAGCGTGCTGGACCTGGGCGCCACACCGCCGTGCGAGAAGTTCCTCTGCGCCGATGAACTCGATCAACCGGAGATCACCTACCCGCTGCATCTGCGGCTGTGCGAGAAGTGCCTCCTGCTCCAGATCCCCGCACTGATCACCCCCGAAGACACGTTCACCGACTACGCCTACTATTCGTCCTTCTCCGACAGCTGGCTGCACCATGCGAAGACCTATGTCGAGGATGTGATCGAACGGCTCGGGCTGGACGACGATTCGTTCGTCATCGAAGTGGCCAGCAACGACGGCTATCTCCTCCAGCACATGGTCGCCGCCAGCGTCCCGTGTCTGGGCATCGAGCCGTCGGTGAACGTGGGCGCAGCCGCACGCACGGCGGGGGTTCCCACCGAGACCGCGTTCCTGAACAAGCGCACGGCCAGCCGGATCCGTACCGATTACCGCGCCGCGGATCTGGTCGTCGCCAACAACGTCTACGCCCACGTGCCGGATCTGGTGGACTTCACCCGGTCCCTGCGACGGCTGATGGCCGACGACGGATGGTGCAGCATCGAGGTCCACCACGCTCAGAACCTGATTGCGCTGGGTCAATTCGACACCATCTATCACGAACACTTCCAGTACTACACCCTGCTGTCCGCGATGCGCGCGCTCGAGGTGGCCGACCTGAGCGTGGTGGATGTCGAACTCCTTTCCACGCACGGCGGTTCCATGCGGGTATGGGCCCGACCCACTCAGGCCGCCGACCCACCCACGGACCGCGTCGCCGAGGTCCTGCAGGCCGAGGCCGTCGCGGGGCTCCACGAGCTGGACGGGTACCACGATCTGCGCCCGCGGGCCGAACGGACTCGACACGACCTGTTGCGGTTTCTCCTGGACGCCCGCGATGCCGGGCGGAGCGTCGTCGGTTACGGCGCCCCAGGCAAAGCCAACACACTACTGAACTACTGCGGGATCCGCAGCGACCTGCTTCAGTACACGGTCGACCGGAATCCCTACAAGCACGGTCGTTTCACGCCGGGGACGCGGATTCCGATTCACGACACCACGCGGATCGCCCAGGACCGTCCCGACGTCGTCATGGCGCTGCCCTGGAATCTGGAAGCGGAGTTGACCGAGCAGCTGCGCTACATCGACGACTGGGGCGGGCGACTCGTCTTTCCGCTTCCCCACCTGCACGACGCCGTGTCGTCGGGTGACACTCCGATCGAGAGGCAAGTGCGATGAAAGTAGTGCTGTTCTGCGGCGGATACGGCATGCGGATGCGCAACAGCGTGCAGGACGACATCCCCAAACCGATGCAGATGGTGGGCCCACGTCCACTGCTGTGGCATGTGATGCGGTACTACGCCCACTACGGGCACACGGAGTTCATCCTCTGCCTGGGCTACGGGGCAGCCCACATCAAGGACTACTTCCTCACCTACCAGGAGGCCGTGTCGAACGACTTCGTTCTACATGGCGACCGGATGGAGTTGCTGGGCAACGACATCAGTGACTGGTCGATCACCTTCGTCGACACGGGACTCGAATCGGCGATCGGTGAGCGACTCCGGCGGGTCCGCAAGTACCTCGGGTCAGACGAGTACTTCCTGGCCAATTACGCCGACGTCCTGACCGATGCACCCCTCGACGAGATGATCGAGAATTACCATGCCTCCGGCGCGACGGTGTCGATGATGGTCGTTCCCCCGCAGCAGTCCTTCCACTGCGTCGAGATGCGCGAGACCGGCGAGGTCAAGGGCATCCTGCCGGTCTCCGAACTGTCGGTCTGGGTGAACGGCGGCTATTTCGTGTTGTCCCAGGACGTCTTCGATCATCTGCCGCCAGGAGGTGACCTCGTCGCGGACGCGTGCGCGGCACTGGCCGGCCACGGGAAGCTGTTCGGCTACCGGCATGCGGGCTTCTGGAAGCCGGCCGACACCTTCAAGGAGCGCGCGGAACTCGACGCCGGCTATCACCGTGGCGATCGCCCCTGGATGGTGTGGGGCGACCGCGTCGACGATGTGGCGACCCAGCCGGCGGCCGCATCGTGATGCCGCTGCGTGCGGGGCGGCTCCGTGAGATCGCCGTCGTCGGAGCGCATTGCGACGACATCGCGATCGGCATGGGGGCCACCCTGCTCACCCTCACCACCGCCGAGCCCGGGCTGCGCGTCAGAGCGCTGGTGCTCTGCGGCGCCGGATCCGAACGGGAGGCGGAAGAACTCGACGCTCTCGAGGCGTTCTGCCCGGGCGCGGACGTCGAGCTGGAGGTCGGTGACATCCCCGATGGCCACGCGCCGGCCCACTGGGGTCAGGTCAAGTCGATGCTGCGGGCGCTTCGCGATCGGTGCGATCCGTCGATCGTGTTCGGTCCGCATCGCGCCGACGCCCATCAGGATCACCGACTGCTCGCCGAGTTGCTGCCCACCGAGTTCCGGGATCACCTCGTGATGGGCTACGAGATTCTCAAGTGGGAGACCGACGCACCGATGCCGAACGTATTCGTCCCCGTGACGGCGGAGATGGCCTCCTCGAAAGCCCGCCTGCTGCACAAGTGTTACCCGTCCCAGGCGATGCACGACTGGTTCGACGAGGAAGCGTTCCTCGGTCTCGCGCGGTTGCGCGGAGTGCAGTGCCGCCATCGACACGCGGAGGCCTTCGTGCTGGAGAAGACGGCGTTGGTGATGGGAGGCGCATCATGCGGGTGCTCGTGACCGGCCACCAGGGCTACCTGGGCACCGTCATGGTGCCGCTGCTGCGCGATGCGGGTCACGACATCGTCGGACTCGACACGGGCTTCTTCCGGGACTGCGTCCTGGGACCCACCCCCGACGACCCGCCGGGGATCGACGCGGTGAGCCGCATCGACCTGCGCGATGTGACCGTCGGACACCTCGACGGCTTCGACGCCGTCATCCACCTGGCGGCGCTGTCGAACGACCCGTTGGGCGCGTTCGCCCCGGACATCACCCACGAGATCAACCACCGCGCGTCGGTGCGATTGGCCCGTCTCGCCAAGTGCGCGGGCGTGAGTCGCTTCCTGTACGCGTCGACGTGCTCGGTGTACGGATCGGCAGGAGACGGCCTGGTCGACGAAGACGCACCGCTGCGGCCACTGACCCCGTACGCGGTGAGCAAAGTGCGCGTGGAAGACGACGTGGCCGCGATGGCCGGAGCCGGCTTCGTACCGGTGTTCCTGCGCAATGCCACGGCATTCGGCTTCTCCCCTCGACTGCGCGCCGACATCGTGCTGAACAACCTGGTCGGCAGCGCCGTGCTCACCGGCGAGGTGCGCGTGCTGTCCGACGGCACACCGTGGCGACCGTTGGTGCATGCTCACGACATCGCGACAGCCTTTCTGAGCTGCCTCACCGCCCCGGCAGACAGGGTCAGTGCGCGAGCCTTCAACATCGGCGCCGAACACAACAACGTGACGGTCAAAGACATCGCGCAGGCGGTGGTGGACGTCGTGCCGGATTCGACGCTGGTGATCGCCGGGACGACCGGTCCCGATCCCCGGTCCTACCGCGTCGATTTCTCCCGCGCCCGCCACGAGCTCGGCTACCGGGCGAACTGGTCGATACACGACGGCGCCGCCGAGCTGTACAAGCAGTACTGCATCAACGATCTCGGTGCACAGCAGTTCCGGCTGCAATTCACCCGGCTCGAGCATCTCCGCCGACTCTGCGAAGCGCAGCTTCTCGACGGGTCTCTGCGATGGGTCAGCCCAGATGCGTGAGCAATTGCTGCCAACTGGGCGCCTCGGCGTCACGCGCCGACACCTGGGTGACCGGAAGCGGCCAGCTGATCGCGAGGTCCGCATCGTCGTGCGCCACGGCGATGTCCTCCCGCGGATCGTGCGGACGGTCGATGCGATAGCACACATCAGCTGTGGCAGTGAGCGATTGAAAGCCGTGCAGGAACCCGGGCGGGATGTAGAGGTGCCGGAAATGCTCGTCGTCGAGCAGGAACGCCAGCCGGCGTCCGAAGGTGGCCGAAGCCGGCCGGATGTCGACCACCACATCGTGAACGGCGCCGTGCGCACATCGAACGAGCTTGGCCTCTCCGCGCCCGCTGCGGCCGTGCATTCCCCGCACCACGCCTCGCGTCGAGCGCGATTGCGAGTCCTGGACGAAGCGCGCCGATGCTCCCGGGTCCGCGAGGTACTCGTCGAAGATCACCGCGTCGAAGGTCCTGGTGAAGAATCCGCGGTCGTCACGGAACGGCTCGGGGATCATGACGAGAACGCCGGGCAGGTCTGTCTCTTCGACACGCACGAAGCCATGCTGCCATGACCGCGTGCCGTGCGTGCGGGAGTACCGCACTCGTGCCGGTGCTCGATCTCGGCGCCGTCCCGGCGGCCGACCACTTCCCCGCGCTGTCCGAGCCCGTCGATGAGGCCGAGAGCCGCCACGCGCTGGCGATGGACCTGTGCCGGCGGTGCGGCCTGGCGCAACTGTCCTACGACGGCACGGTCCCGGCGGAGCCGCGCGGCGTCGAGCCGTTGGCCCTACGTGAGCAGGCCGCCGAGGCACTCCGGCGGGTCGCCGATGCCGGATGGCTGCGCGGGGAGACGCTGCGCGAGTTCGGCAGTCCGCACGGGGGCTCCTGGTCGTCGCTGCTCGCCGATCGGCAATTCGTCGCCGCGGAACAGGCGCAGGTCGTGCTCGACAGCTTCGGCATCATGCACGAGCCTGATCAACGCGCGGCGTTCGCTGTGCGCGCCGAGGCCACCGCGCCGGACGGCGTTCTTCTGCTGCAGTTCCACTCGCTCGCCACCATCGTCCGGCTCGGGCAGTGGAATGCACTGCGGCACGGTCACTTCGCGTACTACTCGCTGACCGCGCTGGTCGGGTTGCTCGGCGACGCGGGGATGGGCATCACCACCGCCTGGGAGTTCGACCTGTACGGCGGCACGGTGCTGATCGCCGCGGTGCACGGCCGCACGGAGCCCGACGCCCACGTACGCGACATCCTGTGTCGCGAAGCAGCTTTGGGTGTCACGGAGCCGGCGGCGGTGAGCGGACTCCAGTGCGCCGCGGAACGGCACCTGCGGCGGCTACGCCGATGGCTCGACGTCGAGGCCGCCAACGGTCACCGGGTATACGCCTACGGCGCCGCGTCGCGCGCCGTGTCTCTGTTCAGCCGCGCGGGGATCGACCGACGGCGCCTCACCGCGGTCGCCGATGCATCACCGGCCAAGCAGGGACGCCGGATGCCGGGAACCGACGTGCCGATCATCGCTCCCGACGAGCTCGTCCGGGCCGATCCGGATCACATCCTGCTGACAGTTCCCGACCTCTATGACGAAGTCCGACAACAGTATCCGCAGCTCGGCGGGCGCTGGCAGCTCGACACACCGGAGGGCATTCCGTCCACCGGCGCACCACGTCCACATCCGACGACCTCGAGGGAGATGCCATGTCCGATCAGCGGTTGATGGGTATCAGCGTGCACGGACTCGGATACGTCGGCTGTGTGTCAGCGGCATGTTTCGCTGCAGAGGGCCACAGGGTCATCGGTGTCGACGTCAATCCCGACAAGGTGGAGGCGCTGCGATCGGGGAGATCGCCGATCGTGGAGGAGCACATCGGCGAGTACATCGCGCAGACCGTCAGCGACGGAGCGCTGTCGGTCACCACCGACGCGCACGCCGCGGTGATGGCCAGCGACGTCTCCCTGGTCTGTGTCGGTACGCCGTCGGCCCCCGGCGGCGGGTTGTCCACCGGCTTCCTGGAGCAGGCGACGGCCGCCATCGGCGCCGCGCTGGCGCGCAAGGACGGTTGGCACGTGGTGGTCTATCGCAGCACCATGGTGCCGGGGACATGCGACGAACTGCTGATCCCACTCCTGGAGCAGACCTCAGGCAAGCGAGCCGGGGTCGACTTCGGCGTGTGTGTGAATCCCGAATTCCTCCGCGAAGGGTCCAGCGTCCGGGATTTCCATCAACCCCCGAAGACGGTGGTCGGCGAAACCGACCGGCGTAGCGGGGAGATCGTCATGGACCTCTACGACGGTCTGCCCGGGCCCCGTTTCCATGTTCCGATCAGAGTCGCCGAGATGGTGAAGTACGTCGACAACAGCTTTCACGCGCTCAAGGTCGGTTTCGCCAACGAGGTCGGAGCGATCTGCAACGCTCTGCACCTGGATTCCCATGCTGTGATGGACATCTTCCTGGCCGACACGAAGCTGAACATCAGTGGCGCCTACCTGCGACCGGGCTTCGCGTTCGGCGGATCGTGTCTGCCCAAGGACGTCCGTGCGCTCACCCATACCGCGCGGCGCAACGACATCGATGTGCCGCTGTTGGCGAATGTGTTGACGTCCAATGAGGTTCACCTCCGCCGCGCCGTCGACTTCGTGATCAACGCCGACCACCGCAGGGTCGGCATCTTCGGCCTGTCCTTCAAGCAGGGTACCGACGACCTTCGGGAGAGCCCGATGGTCGAACTGGCCGAACGCCTGATGGGCAAGGGTTTCGACGTCAAGATCTACGACGCCAACGTCACCCTGTCCCGGCTGACCGGCGCGAATCGCACCTACATCGAGCAGCGGCTGCCGCACATCGGGCACGCCCTCCTCGACGACGTCGACGCTGTCTTGCGGCACGGCGAGGTGCTGATCGCCGGATCAGCCGCGCCGGAGGTCGTCGATGCCCTGTCCCGCGCCCGAGCGGACCAGCTCGTGATCGATCTGGTCCGGCTGCCCGTCGCCGCGGCGTGGCGCGACCGGCCGAACTACGCGGGTATCGCGTGGTGACCTCCGAGTCGCGTCGGAACCCACTCTCGCCGGTGGTGCCGCAGGGGCACCCGGCCCATCGAGGAGGTAATCGAGAAATGCCCGGTCACATTCTGATTCTGGTGGAGAACCTGTCGGTGCCGTTCGACCGCAGAGTCTGGCAAGAGAGTCGCGCGTTGGTCGACGCCGGCTTCGACGTCACCGTGATCTGCCCGCGCGGTGCCAAGCAGGACCGCGAGGACGAGATCACCATCGACGGGGTGCGCATCCTGCGCTACCCCCTGCGCGCGGCCACCGGCGGGCCGGTCGGCTACCTGCGCGAGTACTCGGCCGCGCTGTGGCACACGCTGCGGTTGGCAGTGAAGGTGCGCCGGGAACGCCACGTCGACGTGGTGCACGCCTGCAACCCGCCCGATCTGCTGTTCCTCATCGCGCTCGTCCTGCGCCTGGGCGGAGCGCGATTCGTCTTCGACCACCACGACCTGGTTCCGGAATTGTTCGAGTCGCGCTTTCCCGGCGGCCCCCGGTTCCTCCACACGGTGACGAGGATGACCGAGCGGCTCACCTTCGCCGCCGCCGATGCGGTGATTTCGCCCAACGAGAGCTATCGCACGGTGGCGTTGACCCGCGGCAAGAAGCGCGGCGACGACGTCGTCGTGGTGCGCAGTGCGCCTGACCTCAGCCGTTTCGTCCGGTCCGAGCCCGATGAGACCCTGCGCCGCGGCAAGCGGTATCTGCTCGCCTATCTCGGTGTGATGGGGCCGCAGGACGGCGTCGACTACGCACTGCGGGCCGTACAGATTCTGCGCGAGCAGATCGGACGCGAGGACTTCCACTGTGTGTTCATGGGCGCCGGGGACGTGTTCGACGAGATGATCGCCCTGACCCGGGAGCTGGGAATCGACGATGTGGTCGAGTTCACGGGGCGGGTACCCGACGAGTTCGTCATGCGGTGCCTGTCCACCGCGGATCTCTGCCTCTCACCCGATCCGTGGAATCCGCTCAACGACGTCTCGACGATGAACAAGGTCGTCGAGTACATGGCGATGGCCAGGCCCATCGTCTCCTTCGAGCTCAAGGAAGCGCGCGTGTCGGCAGGCGAAGCCGCCCTGTACGTCGCTCCCAATGACGAAGCCGGCTTCGCGAAGGCGATCGATGAGCTTCTTCATGACGAACCACGGCGCCGGAGGATGGGTGAACTCGGCCGCGAGCGAATCGAACAACGGCTGTCGTGGGAGGTCTCCCGCCGGCAGCTGGTGGACTTCTATCGGCAGTTGATCCCGAGCGGGCACCCGCGGCGCCGGTCTCAGCCCCAGAGAATGTCCCGTCGGGGGTTCGACCTCCACGCCCGGCGCGAGGATCAGCGAGTGGGCAGTCCGAACGCCTGACCGCCCCGGTCAGTCGAGCCTGCGGATGCGCGGCACGTACAGATCCAGGGCACGCACCCTCTCGACCTGGTCGAGGAGCGCTTCCACGTCGTCGAGGGGATGGAGAAGGCGGCCGCTCAGTTCATCGCCCGATCCTGTTGCCAGCCAGGTGATCAGCCTCGTGGACTGTTGCGCCGAGACAGGTTCTCGAATGGCGAGCTCCGGCATCCAGCGTCGGGCAGCCGCGGAGCCCACCAGCGACCGGGTCATCGCGGTGTCGGTGAATCCCGGCGCGACGGCGAAGGCGGACAGGCCGTGGGGGCTCAGCGACGCGGCCAGGTCCTCCGTCAGGCTCACCAGGCCTGCTTTCGCTGCGCCATAGGCGCTTTGGTACGGACTCGGCCGCACGGCGGCGTAACTCACCACGTTGACGATGCGCCCGCGTCCGCGTCCGATCATTCGCGGTATCACCTCGCGGGAGCACAGAAACGCGCCGATCAAGCTGGTCTGCACATCGGTCCGCCAATCCAACGGATCGACCTGCCAGACCGGTCCGATTGCGCGCATCGTGCCGGCATTGTTCACCAGCACGTCGATGTCGCCGAGAGACTCCTCGAGGATCGCGATGGCGCCGCGCACCGACCCTTCACACGTGACGTCCCCGACGGCGACGGCGGCGGGCGCGCCCCGGGCAGCGACCTCATCAGCGGTGATGAGGAGTTCCTCGTGGGTACGCGCCACCAGACCTACTGCGAATCCGCTGTCGGCCAATGCCAGAGCCGTCGCCCTTCCGATCCCGCGACCGGCTCCGGTGACGACCGCTACCGACATGTCAGACCCGGCATGCTCGCATGTCCATCAGTCCCCGATGCCAGACCTCCAGCGACAGAAGCGCCCAAATCCGCGATTGTTCGTTGCGCTCACCGCATGAGTGATCGCGGAGCAGTCGGTTCACGGCTGCCTGGTCGAACGTGGAGCCGACGAACGACGAGGGTCCGGTCAAGGAGTCGAAGGCCATGTCACGCAATCCGCCCCGAAACCACTTCTCCAGCGGCACTTTGAATCCCAGCTTCGGTCGATCCACGACGTCCGCAGGCAGGCGCTTGCGCGCCACTTCCTTGAGCACCCACTTGCTCGTCCCACCGCGGAGCTTGACATTGCTGGGCAGGGCGAAGGCGAGTTCCACCAGCCGGTGGTCGAGGAAGGGCGGACGAAGTTCGACCGATGCGGCCATCGACATGCGATCCCCGCGCTCGAGGAGGTTGTCGCAGAGCCATGTGCGGATGTCGGCATACAGCATGCGGTGCAGGGCGTCGCCGCGGCCGTCACTGAAGGGACCGAGGGTGCAGCGGACGGGTTGTCGGCCGAGCAGTGCGGCGCGTTCGGTCGACGTGAACGGTGCGAACCAACCCCGCATCCGTTCGGAGTACGTGCCTTCCGACATCGCGCGCATGGCGATACCGAGTCGGGCGTGATGAGCGGGCAGAGTCTTCTCCGCGCGTCGCAATGCCGCGGACGGCAGGACACCCAGCCAGCGTGTCGCCTCGGCGTAGCGGTGTTTCGGGTACCCGGCGAACAGCTCGTCGGCCCCCTCACCGGAGAGCAACACCTTCACATGCTGGCGGGCCAGCTCGGCGAGCCGGAAAACGGCGACATCGGACGGCTCGGACAAAGGCGCGTCGCGGTGCCAGCTGAGCGTCGACCAGCACCGCTGGAAATCGTCTGCCGTGACCGTCAGTTCGTGATGACGGGTGCCGACGTGGTCGGCCACCCTTCGAGCCCAATGCGTCTCGTCGAGAGGATCGTCGCCGAACCCCGCGGAGAACGTGTCCAGCTCAGCGCCCGAACGCATGTCGGCCATCAGCGAGGTGACGAGGCTGCTGTCCAGCCCACCGGACAGATACGCCCCGACGGGCACATCGGAAACGAGCGCCTCCCGGACGGATTCGGTGAGTGCTTCCTCCACCAACTCGACGGCGCCGTGGGGCGTGGTCGCGATCGTGGCCGGCTCCGGGGGGAGTTGCCAGTACGGAGTGCAGTGGATGTCGCCGGCGGAGGTGAGAACCACGTGATGGCCTGGGGGAACCTTGCGTACCCCCCGCAGAAGCGTGTACGGCGCCGGAACCGATCGATAGGTCAGATAGTCGTAGAGACTCTCCTCGTCGACCGCCGGGGCGCCGAGGACCGGTAGCAAGCCCTTGATCTCGGACGCGAACGCGAACAGCTTGTCGGTCTGGCAGTAGTACAGGGGCAGGATTCCCAGGCGATCGCGGAACAGATGCAGGTCTCCGGTGCCCGAATCGTAGAGTGCGAAGGCGAATTGGCCCCGCAGTCGGTTCACCCCCTCGGGCCCGTACCTGTCGTGGACTGCGAGCAGGACCTCGGTGTCTCCCGAAGTCGTGAAGGGATAGTGCAGTTCCGCGCGCAGCTGGCGGTAGTTCAGGATCTCCCCGTTGAACACCAGGTGAGATCGCCGATCGACTGAGGCCATGGGTTGGGCCGAGCCCCCGGGATCGATGATCGACAACCGGCAATGGGCCAGGCCGACGTTCCGGCTGGTCCAGATCCCGGTGGCGTCCGGACCGCGATGAGCCATCGATCCGATCATCGCCGCGAGCAGTGGTTCGTCCACCGGCGAGCCGTCCAGCCGGCGAATCCCCGCTATTCCGCACATGTCACGCCGTCTCAGGCCGTACCACCGGACGACGAGAGAGCCCGACGGTCACAGGTCGTCGACGTCGATGAGACCGTCCTCGATCGCCCGGGCGATCAGGAGGGTCTTGGTCGGGGCCGCCCTGCCGACCGCGGCGTACTTGGCCCGTGCGCGCTGAACGTGGGTGGCGACCGTCGACGGCTCGATGTAGAGCAGCTTCGCCACTTCGTCCTTGTTGTCGGTACGCAGCCACGCGGACAACACTTCCCGCTCCCGCCGGGTGAGGCGGGGCCGACCGACCAGCTCGACGCGCCGCAGTGCCTCCGCCATGCGCGGCGGACGATAGGTGACGCCGGACCGGGCGGCGCAGATCGCTTCGCGGAGATGCTTCCCATCCTCCGACTTGCCGACGTAATTGACCGCCCCCGCGTCGAGCGCCGTCAGGATCACCTCATCGGAGACCAGATGCGAGTATCCGACCACCCGGTGACCGGCCCGGCAGAGTAGTCGCAGCCCGCCGAAATCGGGACCACGTCCTTCGTGCTCGAGTGCCAGGACGACGACGTCCACCGGCATCTTCTGTGCCGCCTGCAACGCCATGAACTCCGCGGGATGCGCGAAGTTCCCCACGATTTTGATCGGTGGTTCGTTCCCCGCGACCCACGCCTCGATGCCGGCATGCACGACGTACTGATTGTCGATGATCACGACCGAGATACCGAGTTCGCCGTCTTTGCTCATGTGATGCCCCTCCCCCGTGTCCGCCACCCGCGCGCGGCCCTCCAGGCGTTGAGCATACGACGCCAACCCGCGGTAACAGCAAACATTGAGTATCTTCCGACGACATCTCCTGTCAGTTAAAAGTACGACTTTCTGAGCCGATCGCAAAGTATCCTCTCGTATGGAAACATATCGACCCGCGCTGGTCGAGGACCGTTTCTCCGCCTCGGTGCGTCGCGTCACACCACCCGGGCAAAGATCCCTCGGCCGACGGGACCTGACCGGGGCCTTCGTGGCTTCCTGCGTCATGGCATGGGCCGACAACCGGCACGCCCGATCAACCCCGGAGCCTGCCTAATTAACTTGAGCGCCGCAGGGACCGGCGCCCGCGTCGACCGCGCGGCACCGGGGCCGAACGCGCGGGGCACGGCGGCGTCGGCACGCACGTATCCCCCGCGTGACCGACATCGACTGTCAGTCGTGGGACCGCACTTGGGACCGTTGCCGAGTCGCCCGGGCAAATCCCACGTATTCAGATCAGTATGACGAGTGACCCGGACGCCGCGCCGGAGGCGTGCGTGGCGGACACGACGCGTCCGTTCCTCAGCTTCCTGATGACCGCCTACGGCACCGAACGCTTCGTCGCAGCCACGATCGAATCCGTACTGTCCCAGACACGTACCGATTGGGAATTGATCGCGGTCGACAACGGAGGCTCCGACGAGATGGCCGAGATCATCGGCCGCTACACCGCTGATCCCCGAATCGTCCTGGTACGCCAGGAGAACAAGGGGATCCGCGGCGGCGTGACCGCGGCGGCCGACGCAGCAACCGGCCGTTTTCTATGCGTGCTGAACAGCGATGACATGCTGCTACCCGACTATTGCGAGCGCGTCGGCGCGATGATCGACGCCGACCCCGACATCGATGCGGTCGGTTGCGACGGCGAGCTGTTCTACGACCCCGATGACGGCACCCCGCCACCGAAGAGCTACTTCGCCTCGATCGGCAGGCGGTCCGTGCCCGACCCGTCGCGGGCGGTGACACTCGGCGAGTTCCTCGACGAGGGGGTGCCCCTCTACATCGGCGCATTCCGACGCGAGGTCTGGGACGCTCACCGCGGATTCGATCCGGCGACAACAGATGTCGAGCCCGACGTCGCACTCTGGCTGAGTGCCGCCGCGGCAGGCGACCACATCCGGGTTCTTCCCGACCGGCTCGCGCGGATGCGCCTGCGGCCCGATTCGGCATCCCGACATCCGACGCGCATCGACGACTTCCAGGTACGACTGCTTCGCTCGTTCCAGCTCGCCCTCGCGCAGCAACCACACTCACACAACGGTTCTCCGGAGTCACGCGCTCTACGTGGATTGCGATACGAGCACAACCTGCGTCGCGCCCGGTGCTCGCTGCTGGCCGGTGACGTCAGTACCGCACGGAGTGCTGCGCGCGACGCCTACCGAGAGAGGCATACCCTGCGTGCCGCAGTGGTCGTCGCAGCGCTGCACATCAGCCCCGACACGCTCCGGCGGGTCCACCCGGTCAAGAACACCGCCCAGCACACCATCGATCGCGCGCGATGGCACATCAGCAGGGCCGTCGGGCCATGACCCCCACGGGTTCCGACGTCGCGCCCGAAGGCGGACTCGGCTCTGTGTTGAAGCGCGGCGCCGCGATCTCCGCCCTGGCCACGGTGCTCGCTCAAATCATCACGGTGGTACAGACCCTGGTGCTGGGGCGATTGCTCGGACCCTATGAGATCGGGGTCTTCACCGCGGGGTCCGTGCTGGTCTCAGGCCTGGTCGTCGTCGCGCAGGGCAGTCTGGGGCACGCGGTCATCCAACGCGAGCGCGATCTCGAGGACGCTGCGAACACCGCGCTCGTGGTGACCTTCGTGACCGGTCTGGTGCTCGCGCTCGGGCTGGCCGCCGCCTCGCCGCTGATCGGGATCGTCTTCCACGACCCGCGGGTCGGTCTGATCGCGATGGCCTGCTCAGGTCTGGCGCTGCTGCATGCGTGTACGACCGTTCCGGACGCACTGATGCAGCGCGCCTTCATGTTTCGGCGCCGAATCGTGATCGACCCGACGGTGTCGCTGATCTTCGCCGTCGTGGCGATCACTTTCGCAGCCCTGGGCTACGGCGCCTGGTCGATGGTGATCGGTACCTACGCGTCCACGGTCAGCTGGGTCGTCCTGAGCTGGTGGCTGGCGAAATGGCGTCCGTTGCGCGGACGCTTCTCCGTGCGGATGTGGCGGGACATGGCACGATTCTCGTTCCCGGTGTTCCTCGATGTCGTCGCCGAGCGTGCCCGCGAGGTCCTCGAGCAGGTGCTCGTCGGCCGATGGCTCGGCGGTTCAGCGCTGGGCCAGTACCGCTACGGCTACCGAATCGCGTCACTTCCTTCGCTCGGGATCATTCAGATCTGCTCGTATATCTTGTTTCCCGCATTCTCGCGGATCGCGGGAGACGCCGAACGGTTCCGCAGCGCCTTTCTCCGCGCCCTCACCTGGATATGGTTCGCCGCACTCCCCGTGGCGGCATTGATCATCGCCCTGGCGCCGTCGGCGGTTCCCTTGCTGCTCGGGCAGCAGTGGCAGCCGGCCGGTCGTGCCGCGGCGGCGATGGCGGGCATCGGACTCGGCGTGGCGTTGATGTCGGCGGCCGCCGAGGCGGTCAAGGGAGCAGGCCGCTCCCCGCTGTTGAACTGGATGACGGCGCTGAGTCTGGCGCTCGGTATCTTCCTGCTCATTCTCCTGATTCCGTTCGGACTCGCCGGGGTCGGTGTGGCACTTTCCCTCTCGTACCTGACCGTCGGTGTCCTCAGCCTGGGTCTGGCCCGTCCCGTGGTCGGAGTGTCCTGGCGCGAGCTGCTCGTCTGTCTGATCCCCACGACGTCGGCGGCCGGGGCGGCACTTGCCGTTGCCCTCCCGCTCGAGCGCCTGGTCAGCAGTTCGATCGGATACCACGGACCGGTCGGACTGGTGCTGCTCACTGTCCAGAGCGGTGTGCTGATCGGCGTTTACGTTGCCCTGCTGATGTTCTCGCCTCGCTGGCGGACAGCCGCCGGAGAGGTCGGCCGACGCACCTCGGTGCTCATCGCCGGTCGCGTCTCCCTCCGACAGAGGGGCGGCGAAGCGTGAAGGTGATGATGATCGGCGCGTACCCGCTCGAGCCGGACGTGATCAACGGTGGCATCGAATCGGTCACCAGCACCCTCGTGCCGGCGCTGGCCGAGCATGACGAGATCGAGAGCATCACCGTGCTGAGGTTCCACCACGGCGACGCGGCGACCGATCACCGCCGGATAGACCCGAAGACCGAGGTCTACTACCTCCGCGGCCAGACTCGATTCCGGATGCTGACCCGGTCGATTCTCGATGTGCGGAAAGCACGAAAGCTGGCGGCTCAGATCAACCCTGATGTGGTGCACGGGCAGGAGATCGGCTGCTACGGCGATGTGGCCACCCGGTGCGGCCACCGGTCGATCGTCACCGTTCACGGGTTGCCCCACGTCGAGAGCCGAATGTCGGCCCGCACCCTGCGGGAGAGAATGCGCAGCGGGGCGATGGAGCGGATGATCCGGCGGGTCCTGCGACGCGCCGCTGTCGTCATCTCGATCTCCCAGTACGACGCCGGACAGGTGGGACGGCTGATCCGTGGAAGGCAGGCGAGTATCGCGAACCCGACGGGCACGGAGTTCTTCGCTCTCGCCCCATCACCGCCCACAGAACCCAGGTTGCTCTTCGCCGGGGTGATGACCCCGCGCAAGAACGTCCTCGGCGTGGTGAACGCGTTCGCGATCGCTCACCGGCGGGTACCGGAAGCCCGGTTGGTCATCGCCGGACCGCAGCCGGACCCCGACTACGCCGACAGCGTTCGTGACCGGGTGTCCGCACTCGGTCTGCGGAACTGCGTCGACGTCATCGGTCTGGTGGACAACTGCCGACTCCGGGACGAGATCGCGGCCGCGCGGGCCGTCGTCCTGTTCTCGCAGGAAGAGACGGCCCCCACGTTGATCGCCCAGGCGATGGCGGCAGGCAAACCTGTCATCGCCTCCCGGGTGGGCGGCGTACCGGAGATGGTCTGCCACGGCGAGACGGGACTTCTGGTCGACGCCGGAGACGAACGGGCCCTCGCAGCGCGCATGTCTGCGCTTCTGTCGAACCAGGCCTGGTGTCAGCAGATGGGCCACCGCGCACACGAGGTCGCGCTGGACCGATTCGCTCCCGCTGCGGTCGCCCGGCACACCATCGCGGCCTACCGGGAGGCTGCGGGTCATCACCTCGACGGACAGTCAGGCAAGCAGGAGGAACAGTTGTGGCCACGATGACCGAAGAATTCAGCTGGACCGGGAAATCGGTTCTCGTCACCGGGGGCGCCGGCTTCATCGGCTCGCATCTGGTGGAACTGCTCGTCGCGGCGGGTGCGAGGGTGACGGTACTCGACACGCTCGCATCGGGCCGGCGAGACAACCTCGTCTCCGTCTCCGACAGCATCACCCTCACGCAACAGGACATCCGCAGAGTGGCCTGGACCCAACACCTTTCGACGCATCCTGCCGACGTGATCTTTCACCTCGCCGCGAACGCGTACGTGCCGCCCTCGGTGGCCTTCCCGTCGTTCGACTTCGAGACCAATTGCGTGGCCACCTTCCGATTGCTGGAGGCGCTGCGCACGATGCAGTGGCCGGGACGGCTCGTGTTCGCGTCATCCGCGGCGGTCTACGGCAACGCCGTGCGGGCGCCGATCCGAGAGGACGATCCCACGGTGCCGATCTCGCCCTACGGCGCCGGAAAGCTGGCCGCTGAACGTTATCTCGCGATCTACGGGGCGCTGTACGGACTCGAGGTGGCGTCGGTGAGATTCTTCTCCGCATACGGGCCACGCCAACGCAAGCAGGTGGTGTTCGATCTGCTCAGCAAGCTTCGTGACAACCGTAGGAGCCTCGTGATCCACGGCGACGGGACCCAGGTCCGGGACTTCCTGTACGTCAAGGATGCGGCGCTGTCCGCGATGACCGTCGCCGCCCGGGCGCCGATGTCCGGTGAGGCGTACAACGTGGGCGCCGGCCGGGAGTACACGATCGACATCCTCGCCAAATCACTGTGCGAACAGCTGGGTGTGTCTCCGGAGATCCGGTACACCGGGGTGAATCGGCCCGGCGACCCAGAGAAGCTCGTCGTCGACATCACCAGGCTGAAGTCTCTCGGTTACCAACCCCGGTTCGATTTCGAGGAAGGCCTCGCCACGGTGGTGGAGTGGTTCCGGGAGACGACCGGTGCATCATGGGAATGACCGAACGCCCACTGCGCGTGCTGTTCCTCGTCCCCGATCTCCGCATCGGCGGGGCCGAGCGCCACGTGACGACGCTGCTGCCGCGGATGGACCCCCGCCGTTTCACCCCGTCGGTGATCTGCATCGGCGAACAAGGTGGCCTCTTCGCCGAACTGGCCGCCGAGGGCATCGAGGTGACGGCCTGGCGACTACGCAAACGCCAAGCGGCGCAGACGTTGTGGAAGCTGGTCACCACCATGCGACGGACACGGCCGGACGTGGTCGTTGTCCGCGGTTACAACGCCGAAGCACTGGGCCGCGTCGCAGCCCTGCTCGCGGGTGTCCGGTGCACTGTCGTGTGGGTGCACAACATCGCCGATCCGGAGCCCCGTGGCGCTCTGCGCGATGCCGCCGACCGTATACTGGATCGCTGGACGACTGCGTATTTCGGTGTCGCCGAGGCGCAGCGGGACTACCTGGTGGGCACGCTCGGGTACAAGCAGGACAAGATCCGCATCGTCTACAACGGCGTCGACACCTCACAGTTCGATCCCCACACCGATCGCCGACCGCTCACCGAGTTCGGGATCGACCCTGAGGAGCCGGTGGTCGGAATCGTGGCCGCATTGCGGCCCGAGAAGGACCACGCCACGTTCCTGAAGGCTGCCCGCCGCGTCGCCGACGCGATGCCGCAGGTGAACTTTCTCGTCATCGGCGACGGCCCGACGCGGCCGGAGCTCGAGAGGCTCCGCGAGGATCTCGGGCTGCGCGAGCAGGTGCACTTCATCGGCGCCCGCCACGACATCAACCGGATCCTGCGGGCCGTCGACGTCTTCACGTTGAGCTCGCGTGACGACTGCTTCCCGATCGCGATTCTGGAGGCGATGGCATCCGGGCGTCCGACGGTGTGTACGGCAGTGGGGGGTATCCCCGAGATGGTGATCGACGGGGTGACCGGCTCGCTGGTGCCGGCCGGAGATCCCCCGCGACTGGCCGACGCGATCGTCGAGTTGGTCGGCAATGCCGACACCGCGCAACGGATGGGGATCGCGGCCCGCCGCCGCGCGGAGACGAACTTCAGCCTCGTGCGCAGTGTCGACGACGCACAGCGAGCTCTCGAAACTGTGGCGGCCCAGGCCTGGTCGCCCCGCCACCGCGGGAGCTGCGCCCGGACCGTCACCCCTGCGCGACGCGTTCCTCGGCGGCCGCAGGAGGCCACTGCATCTGCCACGTCAGGGGATTCCTCGACCGCGGGTTCCCGGTGACCTCGCGGTACAGACCGTCGAGCCGCCGCCAGACGACGTCGATGTCGTAGCGCTGCCGGGCGCGTTCGTAAGCGGCCTTCCCGCAGCTGATCCGGAGGGCGGCGTCGTCGACGACCCTTTGGAGCGCCGTGGTGATGCCGTCGACGTCGTCGGAGGTGACCAACAGCCCGCACCCACCGCCGATCATCTCGGGGAGCCCTCCTCCCTCTCCGGCGATGACGCACAGACCACGCGCCATCGCCTCCAGCACCGCCATCGGCTGTCCTTCCCTCCGCGACGGCAGCACCAGAACGTCGGCGTTGTCGAGAAGGTCGCCGACCGCTGCGGGGGACAGCCACCCGGGGAGGTCGACGGAGCTCTCGAGGTGCAACTCCCGCACCAGACTCCGGGCCTGCTGCACGTCTCCGTCGCCGGCCATGGTCAGCGTCGCGGTCGGCGCGTCCAGGCATGCCCACGCACGCAGCAGCTCGAATGCGCCCTTGCGCTCGCCGATGCGGCCGAGGAAGACGAACCGTATCGGGCGGTCGGTCGACGAGAGCCGCGCAGGAGAAGCGGCAAGCGGAACAGCGTTGGGGATCTCCACGATTCGTGCGCCGGGCGCGATCCTCTCCAGGCGGCGCGCCCAGATGGAACCCAGTGCCACCACAGCGCTGGCCCGGCACAACGTCGCCCGGATGAGAACCTGCGTCAGCGCCGACGATTCTGCGAAGTACTCCATGAAATCCGATCCGTGGATGTGCAGGACCGTCGGCAAGCCGGACAGCGAACTGCACCAGAGCAGGATCGCCTTGCGCCCGAAGCTCGCGCGCGCGCTGGTGTGCAGGTGGACCACGGTCGGCCGGAACCTGATCATCTCGACGAGGAAGAGGACGCTACCGCCCACGAAAGCGGCGAGCTTTGTGAACTTCGAACCCTCGCGGTGCGTCGCAACATGGCGGACGTTCCACTCGCTCCACAGTGGGGTCTTCTGCATGGCTTGCAGATAGGTGGTCATCCCGCCGGGCGTCCGCACACTCGTGGAGACCCACAGCGCCCGCTGCTCATTCACTGCGCACCAACACCTTCTGATCGAGCTCCGGAGTTGCCCTGCCGCGGTACCGGTCGCTCCACCCGATCGCCAGTCCGGCGAGGAGGAACACGGCCGAGGTGCCGAAGGACAGGAATCTGAGGTCGACGGTGAACCCGCTGACGATGAAGACCGCGAGTGCGATGAGCGCAGTGAGTGCGAGCGGGCTGCCTGTCACCCTGGAATCCGGAAGTCTGCGGTAGGCCGTCCAGAGTCGATGCGCGATCAGAGCGACGACGAGCACCCACAGCCCGAGGCCGATCAACCCCAGTTCAGCGAGGATGCCCAACTCGTTCTCGTGGGAGACGATGCCGTAACCGCGGAACCACGGCACCTCGGACGACCACTGTTGGTGATGGTAGGTGTTGACCGCCTGAAATCGGCTGATCCCCCAGCCGGCCAGCGGCTTTCGCTCGGCCGCCCACAACGCGGTTCGGATCATGTTGAGGCGGTCGTCGACCTCGGATTCGGATCCGATACCGCCGGCTGTCCGGTTGGCGCTGGTGAAGGTCGACCAGTGCGTGGCGATGATCGCGGTGACGGCGCCCAGTGTCACCACGAACCACCGGCGGTAACCGACGGCCAGCGATGCCCCGATGACGAGAACGATCGCGCCGCTGAGCCACGCCGCCCGGGTGTGCGTGAGGTAGATGCCGTAACCGCAGCCGACGGCGATGACGGCTGCCGAGCAGCGCCGCCACCCGGGTTCGTCACCGCGGCTGATCACCTGCATCGCGATCGCGATCCCCAGCGCCAGGACGATACCGTTCTCGACAGGCTGACCCGTCACTCCGTTGGCTCTGCCGATCCACGTCGCTGACGGATCAGTGTTGAGACGCGGCCACATCCACCGCTCGAGACCGTGGAATTGCATCACGGCCAACAACGCCGAGTACCCGGCCATCAGCAACAGCGCCCACAGCACGGCGCGGAGCGCACTCGCGCGGTTCACCACGAGGCGGCCGACCAGGAACAGGACGAACGGGATCACGGTGCTGGAGACCACGAATCCCGGCACAGCCATCCTGGTGTAGGACGGGTTGCCGACCGCGGCGGAGAGTTCGTGCGGACTCACCATCGAGTAGACGATCCACCCCAGGTACAGCCCCATCGCCCAGCCGATCGCGCCGATGCTGCGCGGACGATCCCGATGATGATCCAGCCACCACCAGAAGACGGCGCCCAGGAGCAGGGCGAGAGCGAACCAGAACGGCGGAGTGCGGGAGTACGGCGCCAAGGCCACGTGAAGGAACAGCGCGAGCAGCATCGCGATCACCGCGACCACGGGTCTCCGCACGCTCAGCAACCCCAGTACCACGGCGGCGACGCCGAGGACGAGAAGATCGCCGAGATCGGCGCCCGAGAGCAAACCGGTCACCTCGGCCCCCGCGGTCAGAACGCCGACGGCACCGGTCGCGGCGCGGGCTCGGCATCTGCGACGTCGATGAGAACCGCCCCGAACACGTCTGCGTGCGCTTTGCTCAAAGAGCCGGCAGCTGCAGTCACATCACCCGCGCGTGTCACGTTCTTCACCACCGCCAGGATGGTGAGATCAGCTGCGGCACAGATGAGCTGCGCATCCGCTGAAGCGGTGACCGGGGGCGCCATCATGACGATCACGTCCGCGACCGTCCGGATCTCGTCGAGCACGGCCGCGACGCGTTCCCGGGTGATCCGACGCCAGTCCGATCCGTCGGTGCGACCACCCGGCAGGATCTTCAAGGACTCGATGTCGCTGTCCCGCAGCAGCGAATGCACCAGCGTGCTGTCGTCGAGTGCCTCGAGGAAGCCCGGGGACTCGGCGTCGCACCATCCTCTCGGGTCTGCGCCGACGAGCACGGTGCGATAGCCCTGCCTGGCCCAGAACCCGGCGAGCTCCCCCGCCAGTGGCGACGGCGCACGTGTCCCCGAGCAGTTGACCACGACGACCGCGGTGTTCTTCGGTAAATCCTCCAAGCTGACCAGGTTGGCGAGCGTCCGGACTCGTTCCTGGCGACGCTCTCTCCCGTGAACGTGTCCGCCCGCCGGTATCTCCACAAGCGGCTCGACCGGCGTCTTTTCGCGGATGTCGTCGAGGTTCTTGAGTCGTGTCGAGACGGTCGCCAAGGCCAACGCGGCCAGGATCCCCAACGCCAGTCCACCGATCGCACCGAGCGCGATCTGGAGTCCGGTCTGCGGTGAGACCTCGGTGACGCCCGCCCTGGGCTGCAGTACCTGCAGCTCGTTGGTCCTGTCGACACTCATCTCCATGATCTGGTTCTGCAGCGCAGCCGCTTCTGCCGGATCCTCGGGTGTGCCGTTCGCCGTCACCTGAGCGAGCCGCCGCTCCGCGGCCTTGATGGAGTCGTTCAGGCGGGCCTGCTGCATGGAGTTGATGTCGTTGCGGAAGGCGCCGGCCATCTTCTCCGCGGCGTCCTGCGCGACCCGTGGATCGCTCGCGGTGGCATCGACGGACAGGATCGGGCTGCTGGCGGCCGTCGCAGCCTGGACCTCGACTCCGAGGGGCAGCTGACTCTTGGCCGCCAGTCGTGCGTTCACCGCCTCATCGTTGAACAGTTGCACGTAGCCCTGGACGATCACCGCGTCCTGGTCGGTGAGCCGGTTCGGCGAGGCCACCACCAGCGTCGACTTGCCGACGTACGTCGTATGGGCCTGCAGGCCCGACACCGTCGCGGCGCCGGCACCCAGAACCGTGAAAGCGAGGACGAGCCACCGGTAGTTCCAGATCTGGCGTACCCTCCGACCCGGTCTTGTATCTCGTTGACCACCAGCGGTATCGGTGTAGCGCTCGGACTCTGCCCACTTCGATGCGGTCATCGGGATCCTTCCATCAGCCGGCAGCAATCTGAGGTGACACAGGTCCCGCATGAGATGACACTGGCCATACCTTCCCCCCGCCCGATACGTCGATTTCAGGACTGAGTGTGGCCCAGCTACCGTGCGTCCGGTAGACAACGGCCCAGTGTGAAACACAACGTGCGACAGGTCATGTCGCTCATTCGGGGGACAGTACGACCGGGCAGGAATACCTCCGCCTGCTCCCCGGTGACCCGGATCTCGCCTCGTCGACCGGCATTTGTCAGCGACGGCCACCGTGCCGAGGGTCGGTGGATTCGCCTCAGTGGTCCCGGCCGCACCATCGGTGATGCCAGCAATCCGTTCTCGGTCCGGCCGGGTCGCTCCGAAAGCAACCTTCACACCGTCGACCGCCGAAAGTGTCAGCTACATAATCGATTACCTGTAACATCCGCCGAATGAGCGTGATCGCACGCGATCGACTGAACCTGAATGCAACCGCCGCGGCGCCGGCTCTGGCGGCCTTCGCGGTCTGCGCGGCGGCCGTCGTCGTCTCGGCATCGGGGATCGTCGCGACATCGGCAGGTGTCGATCAGCGCCAGTACCACTGGGTGACCATTCGACATTTTCGCGAGATCTTTCCCCGTATCGACATCGTCGATGTCGACACCGCGACGGGGCCCCTCTACCACCTCATCGTCGCCGCCGTCTCGGGTCCACTCCGCTTGAGCGAGTCTGGAACTCAGTTCTCGGCGAGCTTCTTCGCAGCCGCTCTCGCGGCGCTGGCCGTATGGTACGCCGGGTCGGTCACCGAGCCGGCGCTGCGCGTGTTGGCGCTGGCGCCGCTGCTGCTCTCACCTTACTTCTGGGAATCGGCGTTGTGGATGCTGACCGATGCGGCGGCACTGCTGTTCGCGTTCGCTGCGTTTGCCATGCTCCTGCGCCGCGGCCCGATGGATGCCCTGGGCAGTCTGAGCGCCGGACTGCTGTTGGCGGCCGCAGTGGCCACGCGACAGACGTACGTGTGGTCGTTGGCGCCGGCAGTGGCCCTCATCTGGTATCAACACCGTGAATCGGTGTTCGCGACAAGAGCTCTACGGGTGCAGGCGGTGGCAGTGCCGGCTCTGGTCGTGGTCGTCGGACTGGTGAGTCTGTGGCACGGGTTCCTGCCGCCGCGATTCCAGGCGATGAACGCTGCGGATCGCAGCTGGCTGTCCCCGACGTACTGCGCTGCCGTGACCGCGGTGTTCTTCGTGCCGATCTCGCTCGCCGTGTTCGGTCGGATCCGTCCGAGGGTGTCGACCACGCTGAGCATGGGAGTGGGTCTCGCGTTGCCCGCCCTGGTGTGGGCGAGCCACGCTACGGCGGGATCCGACAATTCGCGGCGGGGCGGCCTGATATGGGAGTCGATAGCACACACTCCCCTGATCGATGGACGTTCACCGCTGCTGACGGTGCTCGCGTTCGCCGGCGGTTGCTCGATCTGCCACGTGCTGGTGAACCTGGACAGGACCACAGCGCTCTTCGTCGCGGCGGGACTCATTGGTCTCGCCGCGACGATGACTGTGGGACAACAGCTTTATCAAAAGTACTTCGAGCTGCCGATCGCTGCGCTGGCGTTGATCACCCTGTGCGCGCTGGCAGCTGACGGCGCGATCGTACGCCGCTGGCCACTTGTCGGATTGGCGGTTCTGCAGGCGCTGGTGACGGCAGTTCTGGTTGCGAGACCTGTCATCGCCGCGCTGTGATGCGCCATCGGCCCGACGAGGTCGTCAGCCGCGTACTGCCACGATCGACTTGACCAGCCCTGCGAAGCGCTCGTGCCAGATCGACGATGCCGGGAAGTAGCGCCTCATCTGAGAGATCGAGAGCAGGTCGACCTGATCGACCGCGTTCTCGGCGTCCTGCCGGGTGTAGGTGTGCACGTTTCCGCGATTCCAACGCAGAGATATCTGTACGCGGGCCGCGTAGGGAAGCCATTGCATGCCGGGGAACACCCAGTGCGGCTCGACCGGAAAGTAGCGATAGGGCGTCTGTACCCAATGCCGTTGCGCAAGAGCGTCTATGGTGTCGGCGAGACGTTGCCGCTGCGGATGACCACCCACGTGCTCGATGAGCGAGTTCGAGAACACGAGATCGAATCGCTCGTGGCGGACAGCAGCGGGCAGGTCGCAGGCGTCGGCTTGCACGACGTCGACGGACGGATCGTCTGAGTCCAAGGGCAGGAGATTGACGATCGTCACCGCCAGGGGCCGCACGGGAGCGAGCGCCCACGACTGCGGTGTGCCGCCGAGGTCGATCACCCTCATGTCCGAGATCGCCGGGAATCGTTGCGCGAAGGTCTGCCAACGTCGGGTTCTGGCCCGTCCTGCCAGAGACTGCGCCGAATCGAAATCAGCGATCGTGTCATGCAACCAGCTGGTCACTGCTCCCCCGTCCACCTCGACGTTCATGCGCGCACAGGTCCACGCGGTGGGGCCCATCAGGCGACACGCATGCGCGACGGCATCTGCCCACCGTGTCACTGTCGTTCGCGGCGGGCCGGCGGTCGCGACTTCCGTCGAACTTGACTACCTCTGAGCCACAGGCGTGTCCGTCATCCGGAGGACACAGCGACCACGAACCCGCATCGGGTCACCCGACGAGTCCGCCCTCGGACGCGGCGGCGCGGAACCCGGCGTGGTACACGACACCGGTCGGCGCGATGCCGCGCTGCCGGTAGTAGCCTTCCTTGTAATAGATGCCGGATGTGCCAGGAACCATGGTCCTCGTGGTGTACGTGTCCGATCCGTCGAGGAACGTCTGTCGCACACCGTTCATCCAGAGCCTGATGTAGCCGTCGCTGTCTGACGCGGAGTATCTGATCTCCATGGTCACGTCGTGCCAGCTTCCCACCTGCAGGGGTGTGTCATAGATGTCGACCCTGTCGATGACGACGTTCGGCGCGGACTGCTTGTGGACGATCAGCGACCACTGCCCGTTCTTCTCGTTCACATCCCACCCGACCGGTGGGCTGCCACCGCAGTTGCAGTGCCATTGATTGGTCACACCCCAGCCGAGCGATGCGTGGTTCTGAGGGAAGTCCGGATCGAATTTGACGGCGAAGGAATACCATCGCGTCTGGCCCTCGGTGCCGCCACTGAGAGCCGTCGTGCCCTGTACCTCCGAGCGGTCTCCGGACGGGAACCCGGGATAGTCACCGTCGCGGACCTCGAACCTCGCGGCCTTGCCCTTCACCGGGTCATCGACGACAGCAGCGGCGTATGTCGGCGTGTAACCCGCACCCGACGAGTTGTAGAACCTGTTCTGCACGACATCCCACTGGCTGAAATCGCCCGTGCTGTAGTCGCCTACGAAGAGCGCGGCGCCACCGAGGACGGGGGGTGCGGCCTTGATGTTGCCGCTGGGCACGATGCGCACGCTGTCCAGAGACAGGCTCCTGGTGCACGAACCGGAGCTCAACGGATCGGCGAACGTGACGGCGATGGTGTGTGACCCGGTCGGAATCTCGGCGGCGAGCGGGTAATCGGTCCAGCTGGTCGACACCGACCGGGTGCCCACCGAGTGCCCGTCGACGGCGACGTCGATCACCGGTGCGCCATCACACGGTTCACCCTTCGCGCGGATGATGAGGCGCTGCGACGCCGGGGTGACCACTGTCTTCGAAGCCACTGCCGCCGAGTGGATCTCGATGATCGAGCCGCGGGACGCAGTCGGATCGCGCACCGGTTCGCCGGCCCCGGCCGGTGACAGTGACATCGAGGCCGCTTCCAGCACCATCGAGCTGGCCGTGCCGGCCGAGACGTCGGTCGGCGCACACCCCGTACCGGAGAAGACGACCGCAACAGCCGCGATCCGAGCGAACGTACGTCTCGATCGACCCACCGCATACCCCCAGTTGGAAGGACGACGGCGCCGGCCCATCAGCGACCCAGGCGCTGTGGGGAGCCGTCAGCCTCAAGGTACGCCAGTTGTCGGGGGTCCTGCGACGGTCCCGGTGGGCTGAGAGAGCCTGCAGCGGATGGAGGTCGGCGGTGACGACCGGTCGCTCAGAGTCCCAGTCCCGCCTCCGTCGACGCGACGCGGAATCCGGCGTGGTAGACGACACCCGTGGGGGCGAGGTCCCGCTGCCGGTAGTAACCCTCTTTGTAGTAGACGCCGCCGCCGCCGGGAACCAGGGTCCGCACGTGGTAGGTCGTCGACCCATTGGTGAGGGTCTGCGCGACGCCGTTCTGCCACAGCCGTACTGAACCGATGGTGTCCGACGCCGACCAGGTGACCTCCATCTTCAGGTCGTGCCACGTGCCGACGTCCAGAGGTGTCTGCCACAGGATGACCTTTCCGAGGTACACCCCCGGCGCGGACTGCCTCTCCGCCATCAGGGAGAGGTAGCCGTTCTGGCCGTTGACGATGAAGGCGAGCGGAGGGCTGCCACCGGCATCACTGGCATGCCACTGATTCACCAACCCCCATCCGAGGCTGGCATGGTTCTGCGGGAAGCCCGGTTCGAACTTGGTGGAGAGCGAGTACCACGACGTCTGCCCCTCGGTGGCCCCACCGCTCAGCGCGGTCGTGCTCTGCACCTCTGAGCGATCCCCCGACACGAATCCCGGATAGTCGCCCGAGCGTACCTCGAACCGTGCCACGAGACCCTTCACCGCATCGGCGACGATCGTGGCGGGATACTGCGGTACGTAGTCCTTGCCGTAGGAGTTGAAGTACTTGTTCTGCACCACAGCCCACTGGCTGAAATTGCCGGTGCTGTAGTCGCCGACGAAGATCGGAGGTGCGACCACCGTGTTGGCGACCGTGATGGTGACCGGCGCCGACACCGCGGTGTTACCGCTGGTGTCGGTCGCTCGCGCGGTCAGCGTGTGACTGCCGTTGGCGACCCCGGTGCTGTTCCAGGACACACTGTAGGGCGACGAGTTGTCCTGCGCACCAATGATTTTGTTGTCCAGCAGGAATTGCACACCGGACACCCCGACGTTGTCCGACGCCGTCGCGGTGAACGTCACCGTCCCCGTCACCGTCCCACCGGGCACCGTCAGGGACACCGTCGGGGCGATGGAGTCGACCACGGCGTTGCCGACCGTGATGGTGACCGGCGCCGACAGGGCGCTGTTGCCGCTGGTGTCGGTCGCCCGCGCGACCACCGTGTGGGTGCCGTTGGCGACCCCGGCGCTGTTCCACGACACGCTGTAGGGCGAGGTGGTATCCGCAGCGCCGATCGCGATGTTGTCCACGAGGAACTGCACCCCGGCGACCCCGACGTTGTCCGACGCCGTCGCGGTCAACGTCACCGTGCCTGACACGGTCCCCGTCGGTGAGCCCACCGAGACCGTCGGCGACGTGGTGTCGGCGATGACAGCCGGCGCTGTGGCGGCTCTGAACGTGGCCACCTGCATCAGCCATCTGCTGTAGCTGCCCAACGAGGCCGTCGCGCTGTACCTGCCGACCGTGCTCACCGTCTTGTCCTGGGCGATGTCGCCGTCCGGTGCGGTGATGATCCGGGAGGTGAACCCGCTGCCCGCGGAGGTGAAGCCCCCGGTGGTCATGCCCGCGGCGAACACCAGTTCGTTGGACGCCGTCGTCGACACCGCTGCGCTGCGGGCCGATCTCCCCCAGCCCTTCCCCGAGGCACCGACGTCGAACGGATCGACCGGATCGAGGCCGCGGTATTCCAGAGCACGCAGGTCCACATACGGCGTGGCGGTGTTGAACACGACGGTCACCGTGTTCGCGCCTGCGGCGGCGCCCTTGATGCCCGAGGCGTAGTAGATGGCCTGACTGATTCCCGAACCGCGCACCGTCGGCACCGCGGCACGGTAGGTGTTGCCGGCCGAATCGGTCACCGACGTGATCGTCGACGTCGCGTTGTTCCAGCCGATGGCAACGACATTGGTGTCACCGGCGGTCTGTGCACCCGAGTACTTCACACCCACCGAGGTTTGCGATGTCTGCGGCGTCGCCGCGGAGACCTGCACGAAGGTCGGCGTCACCGCGACCGTCGCCAATGCTGTCGACACGGCGGCGGTCGCCGCTCTCGGCGCGGCGATCTGCACCGTCTCCCCGGACAGCCGGCGCGTCCACGCCAGCAGTACGGACAGCAGTGCCGTCTGCGCGGGCGTCGCCGGCCGCGGACGCGTCGACAGGTCGCGGGTGAGCGTCTCGAGCACTCTGATCACCCGTGTACCGCGGACGGGTGCGGCGCCGGGCGTCGCCGCGGATGTGTCGGTCACCGGGGCCGCCGGCGCGGTCCGGTTCACCGGCTCGGCCGACGACGCCGTCGTGGCAGTGGTCGGGGCTGTCGCGGACGCGTCCGCGTCAGGCCGGCGGGCGGGCCGGCGCGGTAAGCGCATCGTGCGCACGGTCTCGGGGCCTGCCTCCGAGCCGGAATCGCTCGCGGGCGCGGCATCGTCGGCTCGGCGCGACGTGTGCCCGATGCGCAGGGTCCGGTCCACGCGGCCGCGGCGACTCGCGTCGCGGGCAGCGGGCGAGCGCGTGCGACCGGCGGTCGGTGAGTCGGCGTCGTCGGCCGCCACTGCGGAACGCCGCACGGCGCGGGACCGGGGGCCCGCTGTGCCCGCCCCCGCGGCGGCATCACCGTCCGTCGACGACTGCTCGGTGGAACGAGAGGTGGTGTCCGCAAAGGCGACATCCGGGGCTCCGAGCAATGCGGCACCGATTCCCAGAGCCACTGCGAGCGCGCCGACACGGCCGATGTAGGCGCCGGACTCGCGGCGTGGACCCGCCGCTGCACGGACGTCGCCGGCACCATTTCTCGAATGAGAAGTGCCCATCACGGGCAATGGGTTTGCTGCGTTCATCGTCGAACTCCACCAGGGTTGAGGCGAATCACGCGCGCCGACGCACTGCAGCGTTAGCTCACTGCGAAATGCCGAGTAGCAACAACCGGATGCACCATGAAATTATCTGGGCTGAACTCTCTCACACGCTGCGCAGCCCGATAGCCGAACATTTGCCAACTGTTGCTGTTGCAAAGAAAAGCTTCAGACATGTGTCGCTTTTGCCATTTGCCGGCAATCGTTCTAGGGATAACTGTGATTCGTTCGATGGATACGTCGACGCCCATTTCCGGTGGCTGACAGGCTGTTCAGCACGTCGGCGAACCGATGACGCGCTCGCCTTCATAACTTCAGTTACGTCTCGGGCGCCCGCCGGGGTCGCAGCGTTCAGCAAAATTAGCACTGCCGCCAATATCGACCGGCGGCACCGACCACGCCCCCTACGCCGTCGCGGCACACTCCGATTCGGCTGCGGCGGAAGCGAACCGGCGCCGGTAATCCGACGGGGTGACGCCGATGATCCGGCGGAAGTGGTGGCGCAGCAGCGTCGCGTTGCCGAAGCCCGACTGGTCGGCGATGGCGTCGATGTCCATCGTGGTCTCCTCGAGCAGCCTGCGGGCGAACAGCACGCGCTGATCGGTCACCCACTGCATCGGGGTGCGGCCCGTCTCCTCGACGAAGCGGCGCGCGAACGTACGGCCGGACATGTGCGCGCGACGGGCCAGCGACGTCACGGTGTGCGGCTTGTCGAGATTCGCCAGGATCCAGTCCAAATGCGGGGCGAAACGCTCCGAACAGCGGACCGGGATCGGCTGGTCGATGTACTGCCGCTGGCCGCCGTCGCGCTGCGGCGGAACCACCATCCGGCGGGCGATCTTGTTGGTGATCTCGCTGCCCATCTCCCGGCGCACCAGGTGCAGGCACGCGTCGATGCCCGCGGCGGTTCCCGCACTGGTGATCAGGTTGCCGTCGTCGACGAACAGCACATTGCGGTCCACCTTGGCGGTCGGATACATGCGCGCCAGCTCGTCGGCGTGCATCCAGTGCGTGGTGCACGGCCGTCCGTCGAGCAGGCCTGCCGCGCCGGCGACGAAGGCCCCCGAGCACACCGTGAGGATGATCGAGCCCGAGTCGGCCGCCCGTCGGATCGCTTCGAGCGCTTCGGGCAGGTACTCGGCACCGCCGATCGCGGGAATGGCGACCAGGTCGGCGCCCACGAGGTCGTCGAGGCCGTGGTCGGGGATGATCGTCGCGCCCACCGAGGTGCGCAGCGGCTTGCCGGGCTCGGGGCCGCACACCTTGAAGTCGAAGTTCGGCACGCCGTCGGCCGAGCGGTCGATGCCGAACACCTCGCAGATCACGCCGAACTCGAACACCGCCAGGCCGTCGAGGACCAGCGCCGACACCGTCCGAATGGTCATGGCAGCATCTTATCCACGGATGTCGCTTCTGCCACTGTTGGCACGATCTTTCTCCGGCGCAGGATTACTGCCATGAGCATTGCACTGACCTTCCTGATCCTGTCCCTCCCGTTCGCCCTGGCAGCGGTGTTGACCTGGGCGGCCCACCGCTCGGGCGTGCTGCGACTGCACCGCGACCAGTTCCGCTTCGCCGCGCCGCTGGCCGGCCGCCTCTTCGAGGACGACCGGGACCTGCATCGCGTCGCGCACGATCTGGACGCCATTCGGACCCGCTTCGAGCGTCAGCCGTCCTGGCCGGCCTCAGGCGCCACGGGTGAACGTCGATAGAAACGTCTCGACGGCGTCCCGATATTTCCCCGGGGCGTCGTCGTGGACGAGATGACCGGCGCCCGGCACCTGCACATACGTCGTGCGCCTGCCGGTCCGGGTCATCTCCGCCATCTGCCCCGGCGGCGTCACCGAGTCGCCCGCCTCGATCAGCAGCGTGGGCACCTCGACCGCCCGCCACTGCGCCCAGTAGTCACGGGTGCCCCACTCCGCGGCGATCTCGATCCACCGGCCGGGATGCCCGTGCAGCCGCCACCCCGTCGCGGTGCGGTCGAACGCCTCGAGGAAGTACCGTCCCGCGACCGGCCCGAACGCGTCGTACACCTGCGCCTCCGAGCCGAACTCGACCGGCAGCGCATGCACCCACGGCTCCCACGGCCCCGTGGTGCGGCCACGGAAATCCGGCGCCATGTCTTCGACCACCACCGCCTCGACCAACTCTGGCCGGGCGGCGGCCAGGCACCATGAGTGCAGCCCGCCCATCGAATGCCCGATCATGACGGCCGGCTCGCCCAGCGACGCGACGGCCTCGCCGAGGTCGGCGACGAAGCGTTCGGTCGACACCGGATGCTCGTCGGCGACGTCGCGGCCGCGGTGCCACGGCGCGTCGTAGGTGTAGACCCGACCCCACCGGGTCAGCCACGGCAGCTGCCGGGACCAGGTGGCGCCCCGGCCCATCAGCCCGTGCACCAGCACCAGCGGGCGGCCGCTGCCGCCCGCGGCGGTGAGCAGGTCCATGGGGTCATCATGCCGGGGCCACGCGGTAGCCTGAACGCCATGTCCGAGCAGAACGCCCAGCCGACACCGGTGGTGAAGATCAACGCGATCGAGGTCCCGCCCGGCGCCGGCCCGGAACTGGAGAAGCGGTTCGCCCACCGCGCCCACGCCGTCGACAATCAGGCCGGCTTCCTCGGCTTCCAGCTGCTGCGCCCCATCAAAGGCGAGGACCGGTACTTCGTCGTCACCCAGTGGGAGTCCGAGGAGGCGTTCCAGGCGTGGGCGAGCGGACCGGCCATCGAGGCGCACGCCGGTGAGCGCGCCAACCCGGTGTCCAAGGGCGCGTCGCTGCTCGAGTTCGAGGTTGTGCTCGACGTTGCGGGAACCCGTACCGACGCGTAGGGGCGCCGGGGCTCGACGCCGAGTGGCCGCCTGCGCGGTCGCGCTGCTGTCCGTCGTAGCCCTGGCGTGCGGCTGCACCGGCACCCGGCCTGCCCCGGCCGAAGCCGCCTACGGCGTCCCCATCCAGATCAACACCCCGCAGGGTCTGCGCGCCAAGCAGACGATGGACATGCTCAACAGCGACTGGCCCATCGGGGAGAACGGCGTGCGCACCCTGGCCGCCCCGCAGGTGGTCGAGGCCGTCGGCGTGACGCTGGACCGGATGTGGTGGGACAGGCCGTTCACCGTCACCGGCATCGATGTCGGTGCCGGCAGCGCCACCCTGCACGTGCTCACCTCGTACGGGGTGGCCCAGACCATCCGATTGCGCACCGACGACGCCGGCATGGTCGACCGGTTCTCCGCCGACCTGGTGCCGCCGCGAATCACGTCATGGCCCGACGTCGACACCGAGCTGAAGAAGTCCGGCGCGCGGTACTCCTACCAGGTGGCCAAGGTGACCGACGGCCGCTGCACCAAGGTGGCGGGCACCAACACCGAGATGTCGCTGCCGCTGGCCTCGATCTTCAAGCTGTACGTGCTCTACGCCCTGTCCGACGCGGTCAAGGCGGGCGCGGTCGCGTGGACCGATCCGCTCACCATCACCGCCGAGGCCAAGGCCGTGGGCTCCTCGGGATTCGACAAGCTGCCGCCGGGCTCGACGGTGTCGGTGCGCGACGCCGCGCAGCAGATGATCTCCGCGAGCGACAACATGGCCACCGACCTGCTGATCGGCCGGATGGGGCCGGGCGCCATCGAACGCGCCCTGGTGGCCGCGGGGCATCACGACCCCGCCAGCATGACGCCGTTCCCGACCATGCACGAACTGTTCTCGGTGGGGTGGGGCGAACCGAACCTGCGCGAACAGTGGAAGCAGGCCACGCCCGCCGGACGCGCACAGCTGCTGCAGCAGACCAACGCCCGCCCCTACGAGCCGGACCCGCAGCGCACCCACATGCCGGCCTCCGACATCGGCGCCGAGTGGTACGCCAGCGCCGCCGACATCTGCCGGTTGCACGCGGCACTGCAGCGCAATGCCACCGGCGCGGCCGCCCCCGTGCGCGACATCCTGTCCGTCGTCCCGGGGATCGACCTGGACCGCGCGCAGTGGCCCTACATCGGGGCGAAAGCCGGCAATCTACCCGGGGATCTGACCTTCAGCTGGTACGCCGAGGACCGCACCGGTCAGGGCTGGGTGGTCAGCATGCAGACGAACTGGTCGCAGTACCGCAGCCCCACCGCCGCGTCCTGGCTGCTCTCGATCGCCCGGCAGATGTTCGGGATGGTGGCGCCGCGCTAGCTCACGGCTGGGAGTGCAGCGTCCAGGCGTGCCCACGGAAATGCATCACGGTCGTGCTGACCGGCGCGATGTCGATGCGCCAGAACGACCTGGGCGGCGCATCGAGCACCACGAGCATCGCGGCGCGGATCACCGCCGGATGGGTGACGGCCAGCAGGCGGACCCGCTGAGAGGTCAGCGACTCCATCCAGTCGCGGACCCGGGCGATCAGGTCGACGACGGTCTCACCGCCGTGCGGCGCCCGCGCGGGGTCGGTCAGCCAGATCGCCAGCTCGGCGGGCGGCACCCGGCCCAGCACCTCGCCGCGCCACCGTCCGCAATCGAGGTCGGCGAGCCGGGGCTCGACCTGCGGGTGCGCACCCAGAAGGTCGGCGGTCTGGATCGCCCGCGCCTCCGGACCGCAGTAGGCGCTTTCGGCGCCGCGCACGTCCACCGCGGCGCCGGCCTGTCTGCGGCCGAGCGCGTTGAGGGGTTCGTCGGTGGGAAATCGTCCGGCCGCCATCGCGTCGGTCATGGCGTGCGACACGAAGGTCAGCCGGACGACCTCGCTCACGACGACCAGACGTCCTGCTTTCGCTCACCGAGCACACGCGAGACCAGCGCGGCGAACACCAGACCGAGGGCCGCGTAGAGGACGGCCTGCGTGCCGAGCGAGGCGAGCCGGAAGTCGTAGAGCACGTCCGCCGGGAATCCGCCGTAGAGGATCGTTCCGTCGTCGGCCACCAGCGGACCCGGTGTCTCGTCGACCGTCGGCAACGCCAGCATCACCACGGCGACGGCCACGACGTAGGCGCCGGCGGCCGCCAGCGCGGCGTTCCAGCCGCCGAGCCGCCCGGCCAGTCGCCGGCCGAGAACCACCGCACCGATCAGCAGAGCCGCCGAGAGCACCACCATCAGCAGGTAGAGCAGCGTGCGCTGCCGAATCGTCTCGTCGAGGCTGAGCGCAGGCGGGCTGGCCGGGTACTTCAGGAACGGCACCACGTACAGGCTCAGCAGCATGCCGCCGGCGATGACGACCGACAGCAGGCGGGCGGAGATGTCGCCCACCCGGCCGTAGGCCACCGCGAACACGACGGCGAACAGCGCGCCGATCGCGATGCTGAACAGCAGCACGCCCAGGCCCATCCCGATGTTCGCCTGGATGGCCCGGCTGAAGCCGCCGCCGGCCTCGCCGTGGGTGTGGCCGCCGTGGCCCATGGCCTCGTGGGCGGCGCCGACGCCGTCCTCGTAGGCGATGGCCCTGTCGATCTGCGGTTCGACGAACAGTCGCGCGAAGCCGAACGCGAGCACGCCGGCAGCGGCGCCGGCCAGCAGGCCGCGCCCGATGATCTGTTTCTCCATGTTCGGTTGTCCCCTGGTGGCCGGGTCAGTGGCAGGGGAAGCCGAGCAGGTGACGTCCGTCGTGCAGGAACTCGTGGATCGCGGTGTTGGAGCCGAACACCGAGGTGGCGCCCTGGTCCAGGCCGACGAAGTAGAGCGTCAGCAGCGCGAAGAAGGCCGTCAGCGACAGCCACAGCACCGCTTTGGTGGCCGAGAAGTCGATGGCTTTGGCGCGTGTGCCGGACGTATGGGGAGTGGTCATGGTGAGTCCTTTCCGGGATGTCGCGTCCCAGTCGGCAGAAGCCGACGGCATCGGGTCTGACTGTTCACAGTGGCGCGACCGTTCTGGAGTCTCACCAGATTCCGACAACCGTCGATTGACATGAGGATCATAAGCGGCCCGGCGCGACTCTGGGCACCGGACCGGCCCGCGAATGTGAATCTGCATACGTCCGGGGCGGTGAGTCCCGGACGAAACCGCACAGTCGCCGCGCGCGCGGACGACAAACGGGCGGCCACCGGTGAAGGTGACCGCCCGTTCGGCGTGTGCGCTACTCGGCTGCGCCCGCGGCGCCCGCCGCGCCGGCCTGAGCCAGGTCCGGCTCGACCGCCTCGGAGCGCTTCGGTCCACCGTGGAAGGTGAACACCGCGTCCTCGCCGGCGCCTTCGCCGTCCCAGTTCTCGACGTCGACCGTGACGTTCTGGCCGGGTCCGACCTCTTCGAAGAGGATCTTCTCCGACAGCTGGTCCTCGATCTCGCGCTGGATGGTGCGCCGCAGCGGTCGGGCACCGAGCACCGGGTCGAAGCCACGCTTGGCCAGCAGGGCCTTGGCGCGATCCGTCAGCTCCATCGTCATGTCCTTGGCCCGCAGCTGGTTGCCGACCCGGCCGATCATCAGGTCGACCATCTTGATGATCTCGTCCTGTGTCAGCTGGTGGAACACGATGATGTCGTCGATACGGTTGAGGAACTCCGGCCGGAAGTGCTTCTTCAGCTCGTCGTTGACCTTCTGCTTCATCCGCTCGTAGTTGTTCTCGCCACCGCCCTGGGTGAAGCCGAGGCCCACCGCCTTGGAGATGTCGGACGTTCCGAGGTTCGAGGTGAAGATCAGCACGGTGTTCTTGAAGTCGACCGTGCGGCCCTGACCATCGGTGAGGCGACCGTCCTCGAGGACCTGCAGGAGGCTGTTGTAGATCTCCTGGTGGGCCTTCTCGATCTCGTCGAACAGCACGACGCTGAACGGCTTGCGCCGCACCTTCTCGGTGAGCTGGCCGCCCTCCTCGTAGCCGACGTAGCCCGGAGGGGCACCGAACAGCCGCGAGGCGGTGAAGCGGTCGTGGAACTCGCCCATGTCGATCTGAATGAGCGCGTCGTCGTCGCCGAACAGGAAGTTCGCCAGCGCCTTGGACAGCTCGGTCTTCCCGACACCGGACGGGCCGGCGAAGATGAACGAGCCCGACGGACGCTTGGGGTCCTTCAGACCGGCGCGCGTGCGGCGGATGGCCTTCGAAACAGCCTTCACGGCGTCCTCTTGCCCGATGATCCGCTTGTGCAGCTCGTCCTCCATGCGGAGCAGACGGGTGGTCTCCTCCTCGGTGAGCTTGAACACCGGGATCCCGGTCCAGTTGCCCAGCACCTCGGCGATCTGCTCGTCGTCGACCTCGGCGACCACGTCGAGATCGCCTGAGCGCCACTGCTTCTCACGCTCGGCCCGCTGCGCGACGAGTTGCTTCTCCTTGTCGCGCAGGTTCGCGGCCTTCTCGAAGTCCTGCGCGTCGATCGCGGACTCCTTCTCCCGGCGCGCGTCGGCGATCTTCTCGTCGAACTCGCGCAGGTCCGGCGGCGCGGTCATCCGGCGGATCCGCATCCGGGCACCGGCCTCGTCGATCAGGTCGATCGCCTTGTCCGGCAGGAAGCGGTCGTTGATGTAGCGGTCGGCCAGCGTCGCGGCCGCCGCGATCGCACCGTCGGTGATCGAGACGCGGTGGTGCGCCTCGTAGCGGTCCCGCAACCCCTTGAGGATCTCGATGGTGTGCGCCACCGTCGGCTCGCCGACCTGCACCGGCTGGAACCGGCGCTCGAGCGCGGCGTCCTTCTCGATGTACTTGCGGTACTCATCGAGCGTGGTGGCGCCGATGGTCTGCAGCTCACCACGGGCCAGCTTCGGCTTGAGGATGCTCGCGGCGTCGATCGCGCCCTCGGCGGCACCGGCCCCGACCAGCGTGTGCAGCTCGTCGATGAACAGGATGATGTCGCCGCGGGTGTTGATCTCCTTGAGCACCTTCTTCAGGCGCTCCTCGAAGTCACCGCGGTAGCGGCTGCCCGCGACCAGCGAACCGAGGTCGAGGGTGTAGAGCTGCTTGTCCTTGAGCGTCTCGGGAACGTCGCCGTGCACGATCGCCTGCGCGAGCCCCTCGACGACGGCGGTCTTGCCGACGCCGGGCTCGCCGATCAGCACCGGGTTGTTCTTGGTGCGGCGGCTCAGCACCTGCATGACCCGCTCGATCTCCTTCTCGCGGCCGATGACGGGGTCGAGCTTGCCCTCCATCGCGGCGGCGGTCAGGTTGCGGCCGAACTGGTCGAGCACCAGCGACGTCGACGGGTTGCCCGCCTCGCCGCCACGCCCACCGGTGCCGGCTTCGGCGGTCTCTTTGCCCTGGTAGCCGCTCAGCAGCTGGATGACCTGCTGGCGCACCCGGGTCAGTTCCGCGCCGAGCTTGACCAGCACCTGCGCGGCGACGCCCTCGCCCTCGCGGATCAGGCCCAGCAGGATGTGCTCGGTGCCGATGTAGTTGTGGCCGAGCTGCAGCGCCTCACGCAGGCTGAGCTCCAGCACCTTCTTCGCCCGCGGCGTGAAGGGGATGTGCCCGGACGGCGCCTGCTGGCCCTGACCGATGATCTCCTCGACCTGGCTGCGCACTCCCTCCAGGGAAATGCCCAGCGACTCGAGTGACTTGGCGGCCACTCCCTCACCCTCGTGGATGAGTCCCAGCAGGATGTGCTCGGTGCCGATGTAGTTGTGATTGAGCATCCGGGCTTCTTCCTGAGCCAGGACGACAACCCGACGTGCACGGTCGGTGAATCTTTCGAACATCCGTGGTTACCTGCTCTCCATCGCATAGGTAGGCACACGCACGAGAAAGTGCTCTGCACCTGCCGTCCACTGTAATGGGCGGCGGCCCGGGCTGCCCCGCCTGTCGGCCCGGTTCTCCGCCGGCTGAACCGGCCGGTGGCAACGGGCACGGAGGCGGTCACCACCGAGCGCTGTCCTGACCAACGCGGCGGCGACGGATTTCGTTTCACCGCGGGGGCGCCGACGGGTTCGCCGCTAGCGAACGGATCCGCCGGAGAGGCGTGTGGGCAACGCGCCGTTACGTTGCTTCTACGTCGCCTCGTGGAAGGCGTCGATGACGTCGGCGGGGATCCGGCCGCGGGTGGAGACGTTGTGGCCGTTGCGGCGGGCCCATTCCCTGATGGCCGCGCTCTGCTCGCGGTCGATGGCGGCGCGACCCCGACCGGTGCCGACCGCGCGGCCGCGGCGACGGCCGCCGACCCGGCGGCCCGCCTCCACCCACTGCTTCAAGTCGTTGCGGAGTTTCGTGGCATTCTTGGCGGACAGGTCGATCTCGTAACTCACTCCGTCGAGACCGAATTCGACGGTTTCATCGGCGGCGCCTTCACCGTCGAAATCGTCGACGAGGGTGACGGTGACTTTCTTGGCCATGGCCAGTGCCCTTCTGTACGCGCTGCGCGACCATTAATGCTCGCTAGGCTCCCAATCCCCGGCATCAATCTGCCATAAATGGGCTTTTCCTTCAAGAACGCGACAATCGTGGCGGTTCAGTTGCCGTGACGACGAACAATCGGGAACAAAACCGTCTCCCTAATCGACAGCCCGGTCAGTGCCATGAGCAGGCGATCGATACCCATTCCGGTCCCTGTGGTCGGGGGCATTCCGTACTCGAGGGCGGAGAGAAAGTCCTCGTCGAGAGCCATTGCCTCGTCATCACCCGCGGCCGCGGCGCGGGCCTGCGCCTCGAACCTTTCCCGTTGGATCACGGGGTCGATGAGTTCGGAATAGCCGGTCGCGAGTTCGATGTGACGAATGTAGAGATCCCATTTCTCCGTGACGCCGTCGATACTGCGATGCGCGCGGGTCAGAGGCGTGGTCTCCACCGGGAAGTCGCGCACGAATGTCGGCGCCCACAAAGTGTCGCCGACGGCGTGCTCCCACAGTTCCTCGACCAATTTACCGTGCCCATATCCGCGATCACGCGGAATCTCCACATCGAGTCGGTCGGCGATCTGCCAGAGCCGTTCGGCGGAAGTCTGCGGTGTGATCTCCTCACCGAGCGCCTCGGACAAAGACGGATACATTCCGATGCTGGCCCATTCGCCGTCGAGGTCGTAGACACTTCCGTCGGGCAATGTCACCTGCCGTGTCCCGATCGCCTCGTCGGCGACCTCCTGGATGATTTCCCGGGTGGTCACCGCGGAATCGTCATAGGTGCCGTAGGCCTGATACGTCTCCAGCATCGCGAATTCCGGGGAATGCGTGGAATCGGCGCCTTCGTTGCGGAACACCCGGTTCAACTCGAAGACCCGGTCGAATCCGCCGACCACGCATCTCTTGAGAAACAGCTCGGGCGCGATGCGCAGATAAAGATCGGCGTCGAGCGCATTCGAGTGGGTGACGAACGGCCGGGCCGCCGCACCGCCGGCCAGCGTCTGCAGAATCGGCGTCTCGACCTCCAGGAAGCCCCGCCGCTCCAGGGCCGAGCGGACGGCGCGCACCACGGCGATGCGCTGGCGGGCGATGGTGCGGGCCTCGGGTCGGACGATGAGATCCACGTAGCGCTGCCGCACCCGCGTCTCTTCGCTCATCTCCTTGTGCGCCACCGGCAGCGGCCGCAACGACTTCGACGCGATTTGCCACGAGTCGGCCAGCACAGACAATTCGCCGCGGCGAGAACTGATGACCTCGCCGTGCACGAACACGATGTCGCCGAGGTCGACGTCGGCTTTCCAGGCGTCGAGCGACTCCCGGCCGACCCGGTCGAGGCTGATCATCGCCTGCAGCTGGGTGCCGTCGCCCTCCTGCAGCGTCGCGAAGCACAGCTTGCCGGAGTTACGGGCGAAGATCACCCGGCCGGACACCCCGACGTCGGTTCCGGTGGTCTCGTCGGCCGCGAGATCGGGGAACGCCTGCCGCAACTCGGCGAGGGTGTGGGTGCGGGCCACCTCGACCGGGTAGGCCTCGCGGCCCTCGTCGAGCAACTTCTGGCGCTTGGCCTGCCGGATCCGGAACTGTTCGGGGATGTCCTCGGAGATGTCCCCGGGGATGCCTTTGGTGAGATCTGCGTTGCCGGATTCGTCGGTCACGACGTGCCAGCTTAAATGAACGGATGACCGTGCCCCCAGCTGCCGAGGAGCCGCTGGACTGGCGGTTCAAGAGCGTTCCCGTGTCGTGGTGGGGTCGCACACCCGCCGAGATCGTCGCCGAGCGGCCGGCGCTGCGCCCGAGTGACCTCACCGGACCGCTCTGCGTGCTGCGCGCCGAGGCGCTGACGCACAACCTCGACACGGTGGCGGCGTGGTGCCGGCGGCATGGCGTGGAGCTCGCACCGCACGGCAAGACGCACATGGCGCCGGCGCTGGCCGCCCGCCAGCTCGCCGCGGGCGCCTGCGCGATCACGGTGGCCACCGTCGCGCAGGGGGCCGTCTACCGCGCATTCGCCGTGCCGGCGCTGGTGCTGGCGGGCGAACTCATCGACCCCGCAGGGCTGGCCTGGGTGGGCGCCGAGCTCGACGTCCACCCGGAATTGACGTTCACCTGCTGGGCGGATTCGGTGCGCGGCGTCGAGCTGATGACCGCCGGGCTGGCCGGCACGCGCCGCTCGGTCGACGTCTGTGTCGAGGTCGGCATCCCGGGCGGTCGCAGCGGCTGCCGCACCCGTGCGGAGATCGACGCCGTCGCCCGCGCCGTCGCGGACTCGCCCCGGCTGCGGCTGGCGGGCGTAGCCGGATACGAGGCCGCCGTCGGCCAGACCCTGACCCCCCAGGCGCACGGCGTGGTGGCCGACCACCTGGCGCTGCTGCGCGAGACGGCGATCCGGCTGGCGCCACGGGTGCAGACCGCGTCGATGATGGTCAGCGCCGGCGGCAGCACCTACTTCGACGTGGTCGCCGATGCGCTGACCGGGTGGCCCGACGGTCTGCCGGTGCGGACGGTACTGCGCAGCGGCTGCTCCCTGACCCACGACCACGGGCTGTACGCACGGACGTCGCCGCTGACCCGTGACGGCGGTGACGCGCTGCGACCCGCCCTCGAGGTGCACGCACCGGTGGTGTCGCACCCGGAGCGCGACATGGCGGTGGTGGGGATGGGCCGGCGCGACGTGGGGTTCGACCAGGGTCTGCCGGTGCCGCTCGATCTGCCCGGCAGCACCGTCACCACGCTCTATGACCAGCACGCCACCCTCCGCCTCGGCGGCGGCGACGCCGTCGAGATCGGTCAGTGGCTGCGATTCGGGATCTCGCACCCCTGCACCACCTTCGACAGGTGGCAGCTCATCCCGATGCTCGACGCGCAGGACCGCGTCGTCGACCTGATCCGGACGTACTTCTAGCTTTCAGCGGGCCTGCTTGAGTTTGCCGCGCTGACCGTCGCGGTTGCGTTCGAACACCAGCCGCAATCCGTCCAGCGTCAGGTGCCGGTCGTAGTGCTCGACGGTGCGCAGGTCCGCCAGCACCAACGGGGCGCCGTGCCCGGTGGCCACGACCGCGACGTCGTCGCCGTCGAAGCCCTCGACGTCCTGACGCACCCGGCTGACCAGACCGTCGACCAGCCCGGCGAATCCGAACACCGCCCCGGCCTGCATGCACTCGACGGTGTTCTTGCCGACCACCGAGCGCGGGCGGGTCAGCTCGACGCGCCGCAGCGCCGCCGAGCGGGCCGCCGCGGCGTCGGAGGACACCTGCACGCCGGGGGCGATGGCACCGCCGAGGAACTCGCCCCGGGCCGACACGACGTCGACGCAGATCGACGACCCGAAGTCCACCACGATCGCGGCGGTCCCGTACTTCTGGTAGGCCGCAAGGCAATTGACGATGCGGTCCGCTCCGACCTCCTTGGGATTGTCGACCAGCAGCGGAACACCCGTGCGTACGCCGGGCTCGATGAGCAGGTGCGGCACCGACGGCCAGTACTGCTCGAGCATCACCCGGACCTCGTGCAGCACCGACGGCACGGTGGACAGGCCGGCCGCGCCGGTGAGCCGCTCGGCGTCGTCGCCGATCAATCCGTCGATGGTCAGGGCGAGTTCATCGGCGGTGACCTCGGATTCGGTGCGGATCCGCCAGTGCGACACCACCTTGGCGTGGTCGCCGCTGCCGGAGATCAGTCCGACGACGGTGTGGGTGTTACGAACGTCGATCGCGAGGAGCACCTCAGATCACCGCGCCGACAACAGATCCGGCGCGTGCGCGGGCACCCGGGCAGGATCGCTTCCGAGCTCGACGACCCGGTTGCTCTCATCGACGAACACGACGCGCGGCTGCAGCGCCCTGGCCTCGGCGTCATCGACCACCGCGTAGGCGATCAGGATGACCAGATCTCCGGGGTGCACCAGATGCGCTGCGGCGCCGTTGATGCCGATCACACCGCTGCCCCGTTCACCGGTGATGACGTAGGTGACCAGCCGGGCACCGTTGTCGACGTCGACGATGGTGACCTGCTCCCCTTCGATCAGGTCCGCGGCGTCCATCAGATCCGCGTCGACCGTCACCGATCCCACGTAGTGCAGGTCGGCCTGCGTGACGGTGGCGCGGTGGATCTTGCTCTTGAGCATCGTGCGGAACATCAATTCCTCCAGGGCAATTCATGGCTCTCACCGCTGGGGGTGCGGGGATGGCCGTCGATGCCGGCGCTGGCGCCGACGTCGATCGCGATGTTGTCGAGCAGCCGGGTGGCGCCGAGCTTCGCGGCGATCAGCATGCGCGCCGGCCCCTCGGCCGGTGCGGGACCCAGCATCGGGTCGCGTACCTCCAGGTAGTCCAGTGCGAGCGCGGGCACCTCGTCGAGCACCGCGCGGGCGGCGTCCAGCGCGGCGGGCACGCCGGTGGCCGCGGCGTACATCCCGGCCAGTAGCGCCGCGGACAGGGCCCCGGCCTGTTCGCGCTGCACCGGGTCGAGGTAGCGGTTGCGCGACGACATCGCCAGCCCGTCGGCTTCCCGCACGATCGGCACGCCGGTCACCTCGAGGCCGAGATCCAGGTCGGAGACCATCTGCCGGATCAGCGTCAGCTGCTGATAGTCCTTCTCGCCGAAGTAGGCGCGGTCGGGCCGCACGGTGTTGAACAGCTTCAACACCACGGTCAGCATACCGGCGAAATGCGTTGGCCGCGAGGCACCTTCGAGCTCGCCCCCGAGGGGGCCGGGCACGACCGTGGTGCGCCGGCCCTGCGGGTACATGTCCTGCTCGGTCGGGGTGAACGCGATCTCGACCCCCTCGGCCCGCAGCGCGTCGAGGTCGTCGTCGAGGGTGCGCGGGTAGGCGTCGAGGTCCTCCCCGGCGCCGAACTGCAAGGGATTGACGAAGATCGAGACCACCACCACCGCGCCCTGCACGCGCTTGGCGGCGCGGATCAGCGTGAGGTGCCCCTCGTGCAGCGCGCCCATCGTCGGCACGAGCACGATCCGGCGTCCGGTCGCGCGCAGCGCCCGGGTCACGTCGGCGACCTCGCGCGGACGCGCGTAGACGTTCAATCGACCGGCCGAGAATTTCGGCGCCTTACCGGTGATCATCGCTGTTTCGCCTCCGCCAGCACGTCGAAGACCGCGCGCGGGGCCCGGGCCCGTTGCGCCGTCCGCCACGAATTCGTCCGATATGCCTCTGCCAGTTCGTGATCCACCTCGTCGAGCGACTCGAGGTGGCCGGCCACCGCGGGCGCGTCACCGCGGGCCACCGGACCGGTCAGCGCGCGCTGCCCGCGCCGCAACGCGTTGTCGAGCGCGGCCCGCGCCAGCGGACCGACGATCCGCTCGGGCAGCCCGCCCGGCGCGTCGGCGACCATGTCCTGCCCCAGCAGTTCCTGGCCCGACAGCGCCGCCCGCAACGCCTCCAGCGCGTCGAGCACCACGGTCACCACGTGATTGCTGCCGTGCGCGAGCGCGGCGTGATAGAGCGTGCGGGCATCCTCGCGCACGCGGAATGGCTCGCCGCCGATCTCGAGCACCAGCGACTGCGCGATGGCGTAACCGATCTCGTCGGCCGCGGTGATCCCGAAACAGGTGCCCCGCAACCGGTCGACGTCCTCGTCGGTGCCGGCGAACGTCATCGCGGGATGGATGGCCAGCGTGATGCAGCCGCGTTCGGCCAGCGGCGCCAGCACCGCGATGCCGTTCGCGCCCGAGGTGTGGGCGACGATCGTGTTGGGTCGCACCGCCCCGGTGGCCGCCAACCCGGCGACCAGCCCGGCCAGCTCCGCATCGGGCACGGCCAGCAGCAGCAGTTCGGCGCGCGCGGCGACTTCGTCGACCGGCAGCACAGGCGTGTCGGGCAGCCAGCGGGCGGCCCGGGAGCGGGAGGCGCTCGACACCGCGGCGCACCCGGCGACGATGTGCTCGGCCCTCTCGAGGGCCGCCCCGAGCGCCGATCCGACCCGTCCGGCCGAGACGATGCCGACGGTGAGCCGGGCCGGGCGGAGCCCGTCGTGGGGAGCGTTCCCACCGACCGGGGGCTGCACCATTGCAGACGACCTCGCTTACGAAGGATTCGTTCCGGTCCCGCATCGCAGGTACCGGACGGCCGGGCTCAGCCTAACAAGAGCCGGAATCAGTCCTCTCGGCGTCGTCGGCGGCCGCCGCCCGACGGCGTGGCCTGCAGCCGGGCCAGCAGTTCGGCGACCGACTGGCCGCCGGTGTGGGCGCCCCCGTCGCGGTCGTCCTCGGTGTCCGGGGTGTCGTCGGGCGCCGGTTCGGGCTCCGCCGACTCGGCCGCCGACGAGTGCCTGCCCCGCGGCGGCTCGGCGTCGGGTTCCGCCTCGGGCGCGGCGTCGTCGGGGGCGCGTCTGCGGCCGACGTACTCGGGCGCGGCGCCGTTGACCGGCGGCGCCACCCAGTTGCTCCCCGGCTCACCGGCCGGGATGAAGCGCCCTTCCGCGGGTGCCGGCTGCCACGCCGAGGCGGCCGGTTCGGGCTCGGGCGACGGCGGGGCTGTCGGCGGTGACGGTGGCGGTGGCGGTGGCGGCGAAGCCTGCGGCGTCTGGGGCGGCAGCCACGGGAATTGCGGCGGCGGCGGAGCTGTCGGCGGTGACGGCGGCGGCGTCGGGGGTGTCCAGGGCCCCGCGGCCGGTTCCCGCTCCCCGCCGCGCCGGTGCGCGCCGCCGGCGGGCTCCGCGACCGGCGGCCACGTGTCCTCCGGCGGGTGCGGCTCGGCGGGGACGTCGATGATCGGGCTCTCCTCGGTGTCCGGGGAGTGGTCGTCGTCGATCTCGTCGAGGATCGCGGTCTCCTCGGCGTCGATGCGGCTGCTGCGCACGCGGCCGGCGCCCTCGGGGCGCGGGCTCCACTCGGGCAGCGACGGCGCCGCGGCGCGGTCGGTCTCGATCGCGGGCCGGTGCGACAGGTCGGCGTCGAACAGGTACTCCAGATTCGCGCGTAATGCCGCCAGCTCGGCGCGCAATGCGGCCACCTCGTCGGCGCTCTGCGCGCGCAACTCCGCGGCGAGCTCACGGCGCAGGTGCGATTCGACGGACAGTTCGTATTCGCGGCGCGCCGAGATCTCGCGTTCCAGCTGCAAGTCGTAGACCAGCTTGAGGTCGCGCACCTTCGCCTGGTCGGTGTCGCTCTGCCTGCGATAGATCACCGACACGAACGCGGCGACCACCGCCGCCCACAGCGCCAAGATCACAGCAAGCTTGAGAAGCTCCACCCGGTTGGTGAAAACCAAGGCAGAACTGGCGGCGATCGCGAGCACCAGCAAAGCCGTCGTAAGGATCCAACCGGGCCGACGGGCACCGCGCCGGATCCTGGCGCCGCGGGTCGGATCGGTCATGGGGCGACTGTACCCGTCACAGGTCGCTGCGCGTGTCGACCTCTTCGGCGATTCGGCGGGTTGACGACGCGAAACGCTCAGCCCGGTGCGGGATCGGCGTCCGGCGGCGCGTCGTCGGGAGACCGGCAGCAATGCTGCAACCACAGCGCCGCCACCACCAGGGACAGCGCGCACAACCCGGCGATCACCGCGCCCGGGGAGTCGGCCGCGGCCACCCGCAACTCGTCCCGCCGAGGCAGCACGTAGACGCACACGGCCAGCCACCAGCCGAGCACCACGGCGCCCATCCACGCCGCGGCCTTGGCGATCAGCACCGAGCGGGCGACCGCAAGGGGGTGCAGCCGGCCGCGGCCCTCCCCGATCTCGGCGTCCCGGATGCGCGCCCGCACATAGAAGCCCCACCCGGCCAGCGCGATCGCGACGCCCAGCAGCGACATCCCGGTCCACACCGTGATCGGCGGGAAGTACCGGTAGGCCGCCCGCACCAGCAGGTAGCCGAGCACCGCGGCGATCACGACGGCGGCGGCCAGGTCGCGTTTGCGTGTCGGCCCCATCAGCGCGTGGCCCCGAACCGCAGCGTGTGCTCGGTGCCCCGCACCCCGGCGCGTTCGGCGGGGTCGACGGCGGCCAGCAGCGCATCCACGCCGACCGGGCGGCCGGCGACGGTCAGCGTCGCGTGCGGATCGACCGCGAGCCACGGCACGAGCACGAACGCGCGCACGTGCGCGTACGGGTGCGGCAGCGTCAGCACGTCGTCGTGGACGCTCACCTCGACCGTCGAGTCGCCGGCGCCGTCCCGCACCACCACCAGATCCACATCCAGCGTCCTGGGTCCCCACCGCTGCTCGCGGACCCGCTGGGCGGCATCCTCGAGTTCGTGGGCGCGGCGCAGCCACCCGTGCGGGTCGCGCGCCGAATCATCAGCCAGCACAACGGCATTGAGGAACGGGCCCTGCTCGATCCCGCCCCACGCGTCGGTCTCGTACACCGGTGAAACCGCGGTGACGGCCTCACCGAGGCTGTCGACCACCGACTGCAGGTGGGCCAGCCGGTCGCCCAGGTTGGAGCCGATCGACAACACCACCGACGTCATTGCGGCGCCGCCCCGCGCCCGCCGCGCCGGGACCGTCGCGCGACGACGGCGACGTCGGCGAAGTCCAGCGGGATGGGTGCGGACGGCTTGTGCAGCACCACCTCGACCGCATGCACGCGCTCGTCGCCCATCACGTCCTCGGCGATCTCCGCGGCCACGGTCTCGATCAGCTGCCGCGCCGGGCCGCCGACGATGCCCGCCGCACGCTGCGCGAGCGCGCCGTAGTCGAGCGTGTCGGCGAGGTCGTCGCTGGCGGCCGCGGCCTGCAGGTCGATCCACACCGTGATGTCGACGACGAAGTCCTGTCCGTCCCGGCGTTCGTGGTCGAACACCCCGTGGTTGCCGCGAACCGTCAAGCCGCGCAATTCGATTCGATCAGCCATCTCGTCCCGTCCCCGGTTCGTCCTGCCGTCCCGCCTGCTGCCACGCCTGTACGACCGCCAGCGCATCGACCGACGCGCGGACGTCGTGCACCCGCACTCCCCACGCCCCGTGCCAGCCGGCCAGCGCCGAGATCACCGCCGTCGCGGTCTCCCGGCCGCCCGGCGGACGGGGTTGCCCGTCGGCGTCGGCCAGCAGTGCGCCGAGGAAGCGCTTGCGCGACGCACCCACCAGGATCGGCATGCCGGTGGCGACGAACTCGGGCAGCGCCGCCAGCAGCGCCCAATTGTGCTGCGCCGTCTTGGCGAACCCGAGGCCCGGGTCGAGGATCAGCTTGTCCGCGGCGACACCGGCCCGCACCGCCGCGTCGGCCCCGGCCAGCAGCTCGTCCCGCACCTCGGCCACCACGTCGCGGTAGGCGGGCGCATCGTGCGGCCGGGTGCTGCCGACCGACCGCCAGTGCATCAGCACCCACGGCACGCCGGCGTCGGCCACCACCCGCACCATGTCCGGATCGGCCCTGCCGCCCGACACGTCGTTGACGATGCGCGCGCCGCTCTCCAGGGCCGCGCGAGCGACCCCTGCGTGCATGGTGTCGACGCTCACGGTGACGCCGTGGGCGGCGAGTTCGGAGATCACCGGCAGGATCCGCCCCGTCTCCACCGCCGGATCGACCCGGTGGGCGCCTGGCCGGGTCGACTCCCCGCCGACGTCGACGATGGCCGCACCCTGGCCGACCAGCTCGACACCGTGGGCGACGGCGCGGTCCCGGTCCAGGAACAACCCGCCGTCGGAGAACGAATCGTCGGTGACGTTGACAACCCCCATCACCGCCACGCTCGTCGGTGCGGAGGGCGGGAGGATGGCGGTGGTCACTTCCGCAGGATCAGATCCAGGGCCTCGGCGCGAGATGCCTTGTCGGTCTTGAACTGTCCACGCACCGCCGACGTCGTGGTCCGTGCGCCCGGCTTGCGGATGCCGCGCATCGCCATGCACAGGTGCTCGGCCTCGACCACCACGATCGCGCCGCGCGGATCCAGCTTGCGCATCAGTGCGTCGGCGATCTGGGTGGTCAGCCGCTCCTGCACCTGCGGCCGCTTCGCGTACAGGTCGACGACACGGGCCAGCTTCGACAGGCCGGTGACCCGGCCGTCGCGGCCCGGGATGTACCCGACATGGGCGACGCCGTGGAACGACACCAGGTGGTGCTCACAGGTCGAGTACATCGGGATGTCCTTGACCAGGACGAGTTCGTCGTGCTGCTCGTCGAACGTGGTGTTCAGCACCTCGTCCGGATCGGTGTGCAGCCCGGCGAAGATCTCCTTGTAGGCGCGCGCCACCCGGGCCGGGGTGTCGATCAGACCATGCCGGTCCGGGTCCTCCCCGACCGCGAGGAGCAGTTCGCGCACCGCGGCCTCCGCGCGGGCCTGGTCGAAGACCGGGGTGGTGAGCGTGGCCGATCCGTCCTGCGACCGCGTCATCGAGGTTCTCCTCCGTTACCCGTTGCCCGGCGGATTGCCGCGGCCGTTCTCCCCGCGGCCGTCCTGCCCCGCATCGGGTGGGCCCTGCTGCGGGTACGGCTGCTGGTAAGGCGGATAGTACGGCGGCGGCGGGCTCGCCGGTGCGCCCTGGTATCCCGACGGGGGATACCAGTAGCCCGACGGCTGGTTCTGCGGCGGTCCGCCCTGCTGCGGAGGGGGCGGCCAGCCCGGCGCGTGCCAGCCGGCGGGCGCACCGTAATCCGGCTGGGTCGGGCCGGCGGGCGCGCCGTTGGTGCCGTTGCTCCCGTTGCCGCCGTTGCGGTGCGCGGCCTCGGCGGCCGCCTTGGACGCCTGCGCGATCGCGGCCTTGAACGCCGGCTCGGGAACCGGCTTGGGCCACGGCTCGCCGCGCTCGATGGCGAGCTCGCCGGGTGTCTTGATCGGCGGCTTGTCCGACGGGACGCGGCCACCGAAGTCGTCGAACATGGTCAGGCGCGGGCGCTTCTTCACGTCGCCGAAGATGGCCTGCAGCTCGACACGGTGCAACGTCTCCTTCTCGAGCAGCTCACCGGCGAGGGTGTCGAGCACGTCGCGGTACTCGGTGAGGATCTCCCACGCCTCGGTGTGCGCCGCCTCGATCAGCTTGCGCACCTCGTCGTCGATGATCTGGGCGACCTCGTGGCTGTAGTCGGCCTGGGTGCCCATCGTGCGGCCGAGGAACGGGTCCCCGTGCTCGGTGCCGTAACGGACCGCGCCGAGCTTGCTGCTCATGCCGTACTCGGTGACCATCGCGCGGGCGATCTTGGTGGCCTGGTCGATGTCGGAGGACGCGCCGGTGGTCGGCTCGCGGAACACCAGTTCTTCGGCGGCGCGGCCGCCCATCGCGAACACCAACCGCGCGATCATCTCCGACCGGGTCATCAGGCCCTTGTCGTCCTCGGGCACCGACATGGCGTGCCCGCCGGTGCGGCCGCGGGCCAGGATCGTCACCTTGTAGATCGGCTCGATGTCGGGCATCGCCCACGCCGCGAGCGTGTGCCCGCCCTCGTGGTAGGCGGTGATCTTCTTCTCGTGCTCGCTGATGATGCGGCTCTTGCGGCGCGGACCACCGACGACACGGTCGACGGCCTCCTCGAGCGCGGGCCCGGTGATGACGGTGCCGTTCTCGCGGGCGGTCAGCAGCGCCGCCTCGTTGATGACGTTGGCCAGATCGGCGCCGGACATGCCGACGGTCCGCTTGGCCAGGCCCTCCAGATCGGCGTCGGGCGCGATCGGCTTGCCCTGCGAGTGCACCTTGAGCACCGCGCGCCGGCCGGCCAGGTCGGGCGCCGACACCGGGATCTGGCGGTCGAAGCGGCCGGGCCGCAGCAGCGCCGGGTCGAGGATGTCGGGCCGGTTGGTGGCCGCGATCAGGATGACGCCCTGCCGGTCGCCGAAGCCGTCCATCTCGACGAGCAGCTGGTTGAGCGTCTGCTCACGCTCGTCGTGGCCGCCGCCCAGGCCCGCGCCGCGCTGGCGGCCGACCGCGTCGATCTCGTCGACGAAGATGATGCAGGGGCTGTTCTGCTTGGCCTGCTCGAACAGGTCGCGCACTCGCGAGGCGCCGACGCCGACGAACATCTCGACGAAGTCGGAGCCGGAGATCGTGAAGAACGGCACCCCGGCCTCACCGGCCACCGCGCGGGCCAGCAGCGTCTTACCGGTGCCGGGCGGGCCGTAGAGCAGCACGCCCTTGGGGATCTTCGCGCCGAGCGCCTGGTAACGGCTCGGGTTCTGCAGGAAGTCCTTGATCTCGTAGAGCTCCTCGACCGCCTCGTCGACACCGGCCACGTCGGCGAACGTGGTCTTCGGCATGTCCTTGGACAGCTGCTTGGCCCGCGACTTGCCGAACCCGAACCCCATCCGGCCGCCGGTCTGCATCCGGGAGAACATCACGAACAGACCCACGAGAAGCAGCAGCGGCAGCAGATAGATCAGCAGGGAGCCCAGCATGCTGGACTGGTTGACCACGGTGTTGGTCTTGACGTTCTTGCTCTGCAGGGCATCGAAGAGCGGCACGCCGTACCCGGTCGGGTACTTGGTGATGATCTTGGTGCTGTCCTCGGTGTCGCTGTTGCCGTCCTTGAGCTCCAGCCGCAGTTGCTGCTCGCGGTCGTCGATCTGCGCGCTGGTGACGTTGCCGCTGTTGATCTGGGCCGTGGCCACCGAGGTGTCGACGGGCTTGTAGCCGCGGGTGTCGTCGCTGAAGTAGAAGAACGACCACCCGAGCAGCAGCACCACGGCGATCACCGTGAGCGTGCGGATCACATTTTTACGATTCATGCGGGGTGCGGTCCATAGTGTGAGTCCGGTTCATCGATGTGTGTGGCCGCAGGTCGAAACCCCGGCCGAAATCCTTCCACTAACGCACAGCTGGAAACCTCAAGGCTACCGCTAGACCAACGCTCGGCAGTTCCCGACGGTGTTCTGGCGCCGAACGTGCGTTCCCCGTCGCGATCCGGCCGTTGACGCGACGGTGGCCGCACGTTCGGCAAGGGTGGTGCCATGCGATCACGGATGGTGCCGACGAACGGATTGACGCTTCGAGTGTTCGAGGAGGGCGATCCGGGCGCGCCGGTCGTGGTCCTGCTGCACGGATTTCCCGAGCTGGCCTTCACCTGGCGGCATCAGGTGCACGCCCTCGCCGAGGCCGGTTTCCACGTGCTGGCCCCCGACCAGCGCGGCTACGGCGGCTCGGACAAGCCCGGCGCCGTCGACGCCTACCACCTCGGGGAGCTCACCGCCGATGTCGTCGGCCTGCTCGACGACGTCGGAGCGGAGCAGGCCGCGCTGGTCGGTCACGACTTCGGCGCCGTCGTGGCGTGGGGCGCCCCGCTGCTGGTGCCGGAGCGGTTCTCGGCCGTCGCCGGACTCAGCCTGCCGCCGGTGCCGCGTCCTCAGGTCCCCACCACGCAGGCGTTCCGCAAGGTCTTCGCCGACCGGTTCATGTACATCCTCTACTTCCAGGAGCAGGGCCCGGCCGACGCCGAGCTGGACCGCGATCCGGCGACGACGTTCCGGCGGCTCTTCGCGCTGACGACGACGGGCCAGGAGATGGTCGGCGAGGCCGGACAGGCCGGCTTCCTGGACCGCATCCCCGACCCGGGGGCCCTGCCGGCGTGGCTCAGCCCGGCCGATTTCGCCGTCTACGTCGACGAATTCACCCGCGGCGGCTTCACCGCGCCGCTGAACTGGTACCGCTGTTTCGACCGCAACTGGGAGCTGACCGCCGACACTCCGGCCGCGACGATCGAGGTCCCCGCGTTGTTCATCGGGGGCAGCGCCGACGCGACGCTGGCCTACACGCCGCGACACCGGGCCAGCGAAGTGGTCACCGGCCCCTATCGGGAGGTGCTGCTCGACGGCGCCGGGCATTGGCTGACCGAGGAGCGCCCGGAGGCGGTCAGTCAGCTGTTGATCGAGTTCCTCCGCGTCTGAGGTGTGATCTCAGTCACGGGTGGGTATGTTTGCTGCGGGACGGGGAGGATTCCACCGGGGGGTAATCGACATGAACTTCACAGCAAAGCGGCGCGAACGTCAAAAAAGGGGCTCTGACCGCGACGAACTCGTCACGGCGGCGCGCCGCGCGTTCACCGACCTGGGGCCGGCAGCGAGCATGGCGGAGGTCGCCGCGGCGGCCGGGGTCACCGAGCACGAGTTGTCGGTCCACTTCGCGGATCGCGATGCACTGCTCGTCGCGGTCCTCGACGATCTCGGGGACTCGTTGCGCGAGGAATTCCCCGAGCCCGCCCGCCGACAGGCCGTCTCCCTGCCGCGATTGTCCGCCCGGCAGGTGGTGCCGCCGATCGCCGCCGCCGCCGCGGTGCTCTCGCTGGGCACCGCGCCGCCCTCGGCGGCCGCGGAGGAACCCGCGCCGGCGACGGTGCTGACGATCAGCCCGCTGTGGCCGGTCTGGTCGCTCGACACCGCGCTCGAGGGGTCGATGTGCCGGACGAACACCTGCTCGATGGTGCCCTACGTCCCGTTCGTCACACCCGATGGCGTGCGGGCCCTCGACGCCCGGCTGGCCCAGATGTCCACGCTGCGGACCGCCGACGGCGGCCCGACGATCGTTTTCGGGTTCAGCAACGGGGCCGGGGTGGCCGAGCAGTGGATGGCCGATCACGCCGGCCAGGTCGGCGCGCCGTCACCCGAGGACGTGTCGTTCGTGTTGATCGGCAATCCGCGACGGGCTTACGGCGGAACCCGGCCGCCCATCACGCCGACCGAGTACCACGTGATCGACATCGTGCGGCAGTACGACCCGATGGCCGACTTCCCCGACAATCCGCTGAACCTGCTCGCCCTGGCCAACGTCGCCGCCGGGATGCTCTCCCCGGTGCACCTGGACTACCGCAGCGTCGATCTCGACGATCCGGCCAACGTCGTGTGGACGGAGGGCAACACCACCTATGTCTTCGTGCCGACGCACGATCTGCCGTTGCTGCAACCGCTGCGCGCGATGGGGATGACGGCACTGGCCGACAAGCTCAACGAGCCGCTCAAAGCGATCATCGAACAGGCCTACGACCGGCCGTACCTGACCCCGGCCGTCGAGCCGGCCGCACCGCCCGAGCAGCCGGCGCCGATCGAGACCACCAGGACCGTCGCCGTCACGGAGAAGACCACCGTCACGGAGAAGACCACCGTCACGGACAAGACCACTGCGTCCCTCAACGAGTCCGAGGCCGCCACCGCCGAAGCCGCCGCCCCCGACGACGAGACCGCCGCGACACCGCCCCGCCGAAAGCTGTTCTCGAGAAAGGCTGCCATCGAACAGGATTCGTCGACCCCCACGGCGTCGGCGCAGCCTGCAGACGCAGACGAGCCGTCGTCGGAACCCGCCGATGAGCCGAAATCGACCGCCGACACGCCCGAGGCGGCCCCGACGCCGGCACGCGACACCACCGCGTCCAGCACGCCGAAGGCGTCCACTCCCCACCGCTGGGCGCGGCACCGCCAGGAGTGACACCGCGAGCGCCGATCGGCGGGTTAGTGTGCCAGCCATGCCGATCCCCGTCCGCGCCCCGTTCTCCCGGTTCCCCCTCGCCGTCGCCGCGGCAGGCGTCGTCGCCGCGACCCTGGCCGGCTGCGACTCCCAGAGCGGTCCCTCGCTGACGCCCGGCTCGGACAGCAGGCAGGTCACCGTCGTCGGAGAGGGCCAGGTGCAGGGCACCCCCGACACGTTGACGGTGAACGCGTCGATGGAGTTCCTCGCCCCCGACGCGACCGGCGCGATGAACCAGACCAACGACCGTCAGCAGGCCGTCATCGATGCGCTGGTCGGCGCCGGCATCGACCGCAAGGACATCGCCACCACCGCGGCGGATCTGCAGCCGCAGTACGGCAGCGACAGCACCACGATCTCCGCCTACCGCGCCACCAACGCGATCACCGTCACCATCCGCGACCTCGCCAAGGCGTCCAACGCGATCGGGCTGATCGTCAGCACCGGCGGCAACGCCACCCGGATCAACTCGATCAGCTACTCGATCGAGGACGACTCCCAGCTGGTCCGCGACGCCCGGGCGCGGGCCTTCTCCGACGCCAAGGACCGCGCCGCCCAGTACGCCCAGCTCTCCGGGCTGCAGCTGGGCAAGGTCATCTCGATCTCCGAGTCCGCCGGCCCGACACCGCCGGTGCCCCTGCCCGCGGCCCCGCGGGCGATGGAGGCCGCGGTCCCGCTCGAGCCGGGTCAGCAGACCGTCGGGTTCTCCGTGACGGTGGTGTGGGAACTCAGCTAGCCGGAGGTCAGCTGGTCGGCCCGACGGTCACCGGCACGCCGTTGAGCACCGCGGTTCCCGACAGCGGATCGAGCACCGAGCCGTCGTTGAGCTGGTTGACGTTGACGCCGGGTTGGCCGGCCGCCAGCTGCTGACCGGTACCGGGCCGGTCATGGCCCCAGCCGTGCGGCAGGGACAGCACGCCGCGGCGGATGTCCTCGGTGATCTCGACGGGCACCACCAGCTCTCCGCCCGCGCCCTTGACGATGGCGGTGTCGGTGACGCCGAGTTCGGCCGCGTCGTCGGGGTGCATCCGTAGCGTGCACCGGTTGGTGCCGCCCGCCAGGGCGGGCAGGTTGTGCATCCAGCTGTTGTTGGAGCGCAGATGGCGGCGGCCGATCAGCACGAAGCCCTCCTCGGGCGCGTCCAGGGCGGCCCGCAACCGGGCGGTGTCGTCGACCAGGGCGGGCGGAGCCAGCTCGATGCGCCCGGACGGGGTGCGCAGCACGTCGAGCAGGCGCGGTTGCAGCGGGCCGAGGTCGATGCCGTGCGGGGCGTCCTTGAGCCGCTGCAGGGTCAGCCCGTCGGGCCGCGCGCCGAACGCGTCCCCGTAGGCGCCGAGGCGCAGCATCATGTCCAGCCGGCGTTCGTAGCCGGGCCCGTCGGGCAGCATCGCGGTCAGCTCGTCGACCGATCGCCCGGCCACCGGCGATCCCGCGTCGGCCGTCTCCTTGGCCAGCGTCGTGGCGATGACCTGCTCGTCCACCAGCGCCGGGTCCGCATCGACGCCGAGGCCGTAGATCACCAGCGCGATCCGCGACAGGATCTCCGCCTCGTCGGGCCGGCCCTGCAGCGGCAGCGCGGGCGGCGAGTAGCGGGCGTTGTTGCGGACCGCGAGGCCGTTGAGCGCGACGTCGAAGTGCGGGGCGCGGGACGGCGGCGGAGGCGGCAGGATGACGTCGGCGTGCCGGGTGGTCTCGTTGAGGTAGGGGTCGACGCTCACCATGAACTCGACGGTGTCCAGCGCACGGTCGAGGCGCGCCCCGTCCGGCGCCGACAGCACCGGGTTGCCCGCGACGGTGATCATCGCCATGATCTGGCCCTCCCCGGGCATCTCGATCTCCTCGGCGAGCACGGCGACGGGCAGCTCGGACAGCGCCTCGGGACGGCCGGAGACGCGGCTGTGCCAGCGGCCGGTGACGAATCCGCGGCCGGGCCGGTGCCCGCGCGGCGCCGGCGCGACCGGCGAGCAGGGGAACATCGCGCCGCCGGGGCGGTCCAGGTTGCCGGTCAGGACATTCACGACGTCGACGAGCCAGCTGCCCAGCGTGCCGAACTCGACGGTCGACGTGCCCATCCGGCCGTACACCGCGGCGCTGGGGGCGGCGGCGAGCTCGCGGGCCAGCGTCCGGATCTCCTCGGCGTCCACACCGCAGTACCCGGCGACGGTGTCGGGAGCGAAGTCGCGGGCGAGCGCACGAACCTCGTCGAGGCCGGCGACGTGCTCGGCGAGCCCGCCGAGCGCGACGAGGTCCTCGTCGAAGAGAACATGCACGACGGCGAACAGCAGCGCGGCGTCGGTGCCGGGCCGCGGCGCCAGGTGCCGGTCGGCGAGCTCGGCGGTGCGGGTGCGGGCCGGGTCGATGACCACCAGCCGCCCGCCGCGCTGCTTGATGCGGCGCAGCTTGCCGCCGAAGTCGGCGGCGGTGGCCAGGCTGCCGTTGGACACCAGCGGATTGGCGCCGATGATCACCAGGTAGTCGGTGCGGTCCAGGTCGGGCACGGTGAATGCGACCGGACTGCCGAACATCAACCCCAGCGACACGTGCTTGGGCATCTGGTCGAGCGTGCTGGCGGAGAACACCTGGCGGGTGCCGAGCCCACGGATGATCAGCGGCGGGTAGAGCGCCCCGGCGACGGTGTGGGCGTTCGGGTTGCCGAGGTAGGCGCCCACCGACGCGCCGCCGTGGTCGCGCAGCACGGCGCCGAGCCCGTCGGCCATCGCGGCGAACGCCTCCTCCCACGTCGCCTCGGTCAGCACGCCGTCGCGCCGGACCAGCGGCGCGCGCAGCCGGTCGGGGTCGTTGTCCAGTTCGGGGAAGCTGGCGCCCTTCGGGCAGATGAAGCCGGCACTGAACACGTCGTCGCGGTCACCCCGGGCGCCGACGACCCGGCCGTCGTCGATGGTCAGGGTGAGGCCGCAGGTGGCCTCGCAGAAGGGACAGATCCGGAGCGCGGTCTCGGGCATGGGTCTGATCCTGCGTCGCGATCGCCGAAATGGCGAGGACTTCTCGCGCTTGCGCAGGTCAGTCTTCGTAGACCTTGGGGTCGAGCGTGCCGATGTAGGGCAGATCGCGGTAGCGCTCGGCGTAGTCGAGGCCGTATCCGACGACGAACTCGTTGGGGATGTCGAAGCCGACGTACTCGATCTCGACGTCGGCGCGTACCGCGTCGGGCTTGCGCAGCAGCGTGCACACCCGCAGCGAGCGGGGGTGGCGCGTCGCGAGGTTGCGCAACAGCCACGACAGCGTCAGCCCCGAGTCGACGATGTCCTCGACGATCAGCACGTCGCGGTCGTTGATGTCGCGGTCGAGGTCCTTCAGGATGCGCACCACGCCCGACGACGACGTCGACGAGCCGTAGGAGCTGACCGCCATGAATTCCAGCTGGGTGGGCAGTGGGATGGCGCGGGCCAGGTCGGTGACGAACATGACCGCGCCCTTGAGCACGGTGATCAGCAGCAGGTCCTGGCCGCCCGGGCCGGGCGTCGGGTAGTCGGCGGCGATCAGCTCTGCGAGTTCGGCGGTCTTGGAGCGGATCTGCTCCTCCGACAGCAACACCGACTTGATGTCCCCGGGATACATTTCCGCAGCATGCGCAGGCACGCCCTAGAGCGTAGCGGTGCTCAGTCGGCCACCGGCTCGCGGTAGAGCGTCAGCGCACCGGCGCGCCGCGCCGCGAACAACCGCTGAAGCGGTACGGGGCTCGGCACGGCCACCCCGCCCTGCCCGCGCCAAGCGGTGACGAGCGCGTCGACCGCCCGGATCTGCCCGTCGGTCAGGCCTGCCGCACCGCCGGCCAGCAGCCAGCCCCGGATCACCCGACGGCGCAGCGCAGCGGGCAGCGGCGTCAGCGACGCGACCGGCAGGTCGGCGCCGGGCTCCCCGCCGGCCGCGGCGTCCGCGGCGAGGCCGTCGAGCGCATCGTTGTCCTCGCGCAGCGCGGTGGCGGTGCGGGCCAGCGCCTCGGCGACCCCGCCGCCGAGGACGTCGTCGAGCAGCGGCAGCACCTCGGTACGCAGCCGCACCCGGGTGTAGCGGGGGTCGGTGTTGTGCGGGTCCTGCCACGGTGTCAGCGCCAGCTCCGCGCACGCGGCGTGGGTGATGCCGCGCCGCACTCCCAGCAGCGGCCGACACCACGGCGGGTCGTGCGGCCGCATCCCGGCGATCGAGCGCGCGCCCGAGCCGCGGCCCAGGCCGAGCAGCACCGTCTCGGCCTGATCGTCGAGCGTGTGCGCGAGCAGTACCGGCGCACCCGCCCGGGCCTGCTCGAGGGCGGCGTAGCGTGCTGCGCGGGCCGCCGCCTCCGGCCCGCCCTCGGTGCCGACGTCGACGCACAGCACCTGCGCCGCAACACATCTCAGCGTCAGCGCCTGGTCGCGCGCGGTGGCGGCGACGGCGGGCGAGCCGGCCTGCAGGCCGTGGTCGACGATCAGCGCCGTCGTCGGTCGCAGCGTGGCGGCGACCGCGGTCAGCGCCAGCGAGTCCGGTCCGCCGGACAGCGCCACGCACCAGCGCTCGCCGTCGACGAGGTGCTCCCCGGCGAACCGGAGCAGCGCCGCGCGCAGCTGCGCTACAGCACCCGGTCGATCCATCGCTGCGGCTCGTCGATCTCCGCGGGCAGCGGCAGTGTGTCCGGACCGGTCCAGATCACGTTGAACCGCTCCATGCCCACCGTCGACACCACGCGGTCGACGAACGCCTTGCCCCGGGTGTACTGATCCATCTTCGCGTCGACGCCCAGCAGCGCGCGCAGCAGCCGCTGCAGGGGCGGCTGCCGGCGTTGCCTGCGCTGGTCGAACCGGCGCCGGATCGTCGCCACCGACGGCACCACCGCCGGACCCACCGCATCCATCACGTGGTCGGCGTGGCCTTCGAGCAGCGTGCCCAGCACCAGCAGCCGGTCGAGCGCCTCGCGCTGCGTCTCCGACTGCACGGCTCGCACCAGACCCAGGACGCCCGCCGAGTTCGGGTCCCTCTCTTCGGGATTCGATCGCCGGTCGCGGACGTACTCGGCGAGCCGGCCGACGACCTTCGTCATGTCCTCGGCGCTCTCCTCGGTGAGCACCGCGAGCGCACCGGACATGTGCCCGGCCAGCCACGGGTTGGCGCGGAACTGGACGCGATGGGTGACCTCGTGCAGGCACACCCACATCCGGAAGTCGGCGGGATTCACCCGCAGCTGACGCTCCACGGCGATCACGTTGGGATACACCAGCAGCAGCTCTCCCCCGTCTCCACCTCCGAAGGGGTCGTACTGCCCCAGGATCCCCGACGACACGAACGCCAGCACGGCACCGGTCTGTACCCCGGCGATGCGCCCGCTGACGGCGCGCGGCTTGCCCGCCCCGTCGCGCCCGCCCGTCATCACCCGCATCGAGTGCGCCGCGGCCCGGATCCAGTCCGGCCGGTTCACGATCCGCGCCTCCGGGATGCCCTCTCCCTCGGCGAGGCCGGTCACCTCGCGGACCGGGATCTCCGCCGCGCGCGCCGACTCGGTCAACTGCGCGATCGCCTGATGGCGGGTGTAGTCGGTGGCCGGCGGCTCGGGGCGGGCCAGCTTGCCTCCGAACGAGGCGGCCAGATTCCAATCCACCGCATTGCCCACCGAAAAGCCATGTCCACCACGCTGATTCACGTTCTGCACCCACACGATCGCAGTGTCGCGGCGAAGGCGTCGAGCGCGGTGCGCCCGCTCGGCCCGGCCTGGTTGGACAGCAGCGCGAACGTCAGCACGCGGCCGCTGGAGTCGGTGACGAAACCGGCCAGCGAGTTGGTCGCCGTCAGCGATCCGGTCTTGGCGCGCAGGTACCCCGCCGAATCCCGACCGGCCGGGGTGTCGAGGTAGCGGTTGGACAACGTGCCGCTGCCGCCGGCGATCGGCAGCAGGTCGACCAGCGGCCGCAAGCGGGGGTGGTCGTCACCGGTCGCGGCGCCCACCACCTCGTCGAGCGTCTCGGCGGTCAGCCGGTCGTCGACCGACAGCCCGCTGGAATCGAGCAGCCGCGCCTCGCCGGTGTCGATGTCGGCGTCGTCCAGCGCAGCGAGCACGGCGCTCGCCGCGCCGGCGAAACTCTGCGGGCGGCCCGTCGCGGCGGCGACCTCGCGGCCGGTGGACTCGGCCATCACGTTGTCCGAGGCGTTCATCATGTCGCGCAGCCGCTGGATCAGCGGCGGGGACTGCACGGAGGCGATCTCCCGGCCGCGCGCCGCCGACGGCAGCACCGTCACCCGCGCCGGGTCGGCGCCGAGCGCGACGGCCAGCGCGCGGCCGGCGTCCAGCGCCGGGGTGCGGGAGCGACGCGACTCCACGGTGACGGGTTGGGTGCGGCCACCGTCGAGCATCACCGCCTCCATCGGGGCGATGTCGCCGCCGTCGATGTCGAGCGGATCCCACCCGGGTGCCATCGTCGGGCCGCTGTAGGCGCTGACGTCGACCTGCACCGTCCTGACCGTGATTCCGCTGCGCCGCACCTGATCGGCCAGGTCGACGATGCGGGCGGCGTCGCGGTACCACGTGTCCGTCCCCCGCGGCGCCGCCGACAGCGTCGGATCACCGCCGCCGACGAGCACCACGACGCCGGGCGAGGGCGTCACCACGCGCGTCGTCAGCCGGGCGTCGCGGTCCAGCGTCAGCAGCGCCGCGGCGGTGGTCAGCAGCTTGTTCGTCGAGGCGGGCTGCATCGGCACGTGCGCGCCCTGGGCCCACAGCTCGTCGCCGGTGATCGCGTCGGTGATGCGCCCGGTGAACAGCCCGAGGTTCGGGTCGGCCAGGACGGGCCGCAGCACCGCGGCCAGCCCGGCCGGTGTCGGCGCGGCGGCGTCCTCGGGCACCGGGACCACCCCCGGATCGGCGGTGGCCGGCGCGGGCGCGGGCTTCACGGCGACGGCCGTGGACGTCTGCCGGCCGACCAGCAGCGCGGCCGCGGCGACGACGACCACCACCAGCACCGCCACCACTGCCCCCACCACCACATAGGTGGACCGCCGCCATCGAGTGGGCCGCATACTTCCCCTGTCCCTCGATCGGTCGAAAGCCACCCCGCTACAGCAGGGTATCGCTCCCGATTAAGGTGATTCCGGCCTGTAGATCGCCCGTCACGCGAAGGAGCCTCCCGGTGCAGTTCGACGTTCTCATCGAGATCCCGAAGGGTTCACGCAACAAGTACGAGGTGGACCACGACAGCGGCAAGGTCAAGCTGGACCGCTACCTGTTCACCGCGTTCGGCTACCCGACGGACTACGGCTACATCGAGGACACCCTCGGCGAGGACGGCGACCCGCTGGACGCGCTGGTGCTGCTGCCCGAGCCGGTGTTCCCCGGCTGCATCGTCGAGGCGCGCCCGGTCGGCATGTTCCGGATGACCGACGAGAAGGGCGGCGACGACAAGGTGCTGTGCGTGCTCGCCGATCCGCGGTGGGACCACATCCAGGACATCGGCGACGTGTCGGACTTCGAGCTCGACGCGATCAAGCACTTCTTCGTGCACTACAAGGACCTCGAGCCGGGCAAGTTCGTGCACGCCGCCGACTGGGTGGGTCGCGAGGAGGCCGAGGCCGAGGTGAACCGGTCGATCGAGCGGTTCTCCGCCGAGGGCCACTGACCTCTTCCGCGCGAGCAGGCGGTGAGGCACGAGCAGCCAGCGGCGAAATCCACGTTTTGCAGCAGAAGTGCGAGTGGATCCGCACAAAAAGTGGATCTCATGGCGGGCAGCGACACGAGCCTCACCAGCCTCACCAGTCGCACCTTCTGTAGGCGAAATGCGAGTACTCGTGTGCAGAACGTGCAGACGTGTGACTCTCCGACCGACGCTGCGCAGGCCACGCCAGGATTTAGCGTGGCCGTAACACGGCGTAACGCTGCCGTTCTCTGAGAACTCGATCATGGCGGTGTGCTGCTGCATCAGGGAATCGGCCTGGAGGCGTTCAACGCCCTGCCGATGCGCCGTGCCGTGCACGCCGTCTACGAGTGCTGCTTCAGCGTCCCGCTGGCCGCCGACCTGGCCCGGCAACGCCCCTTCGCCGACCACGATCAGCTGTTCCGCTGCGCCGACGCGCTGCTGTTCGCGCTCGGCGAGGACTCGATCGACTCGATCCTGCAGGCCTACCCGGACGTCGGCCGCCGCCCTGGCAGCGAGAAGTGCAAGGCCGAGCAGTGCGCGATCAGCGACGAGCGCCCCGCGGTGATGGCCGAGCTGGCGGCCGCCTCCACGGCCTATCTCGACCACTTCGGGTTCGGCTTCGTGATGTTCGTCAACGGATACGGCGCCGACGACGTGCTCGCCACGATGCGCGACCGGATGCTCAACGACCACGAGACCGAACGCAAGATCGTGCGCAACGAACTCGCCCGCATCAACCGCACGCGGCTGGAACGCATGCTCGGCCCCGAGGGCGGCTACAACAACTGGTGACCACCGGGACCGCCTAGGCTCGGCCCATGACGGGCGCCGTGCAGGGTCACTGGGACCGGCGGTTCGACCGCCTCGCCGAGGCGCTGGCCGACGAGCTCGGCACCGGTGAGGAGCTGGGCGCGTCGATCGCGGTCGACATCGACGGCGAGCTCGTCGCCGACCTGTGGGGCGGCTGCGCCGATCGCGCGAAAACGATTGCCTGGCACGAGAACACGATCGTCAACTTCTGGTCGTGCACGAAGACGCTGACCGCGCTGGCGGCGCTGATGCTCGTCGACCGCGGCGCGCTCGACCCGTTCGCCCCGGTGGCGTCGTACTGGCCGGAGTTCGCCGCGCACGGCAAGGACCGCATCGAGGTGCGGCATCTGCTCTCCCACACCTCCGGGGTGTCGGGCTGGCAGATGCCGTTCGACTCCGAGCAGATCTACGACTGGGAGGGCGCGACGGCCCACCTGGCGGGCCAGGCGCCGTGGTGGGAGCCCGGCACCGCGTCGGGATACCACGCGATGAACTACGGCCACCTGATCGGCGAGCTGGTGCGGCGCGTCGCCGGTGTCCCGCTCAAGGACTTCGTGCGCGACGAGATCGCCGGCCCGCTGGGCGCCGACGTGCAGATCGGCGCTTGTGAGGCCGACGAGCCGCGGATCGCGCAGATGGTCGCTCCCCCGCCGCGCGACCGCGGCCTGGACCGGCTGGACCCCGACCATCCCGCGGTCAAGACGTTCGCGGCGTTCCCGCCCGGCGCCTACGGTGTCGCGATCGCCGAGACCGCCCAGTGGCGGCAGGCCGACATCGGCGGCGCCAACGGGCACGGCAACGCCCGCGGTCTGGTGCGGGCCCTGCGGCCGATCGCGCTGGGTGGCGCCGCTGAGGGCGTGCGCCTGCTGTCCCCGGCGACCGTCGACCTGATCTTCACCGAGCAGTCCCACGGCACCGACCTGGTGCTCGGCGTGCCGCTGCGCTTCGGCATCGGCTTCGGGCTGTCCAGCCCCGACAGCGTGCGCGCGGTGCCGGACGGCCGGGTGTGCTGGTGGGGCGGCTGGGGCGGCTCGCTGGTCGTGATGGACCTCGACCGGCGCGCGACGTTCGCCTACGTCATGAACAAGATGGGGCAGGGCACGACGGGCACCGCCCGCTCACAGCGCTACGCGCGGCTGATCGACGCCGCGCTTCAGGACGCGCGGGCCTGATCGCGCGACGCGAGCCCGCGCAGCACGTCGTGCCCGATGCGGCTGAGGTCCTGACCGTCCGACGCGGGAATCAGCGTCACCCCGTCGGCCACGCCGGCCGTCTCGATGTCGCCGAGCAGACCCACCAGCCCGGCCACGGTCCCGGCGTAGCGGATGGTCTCGTCGCTGTCGGTGGCGTCGAAGGCGCGGCGCGCTGAGCGGAAGTCGCCGGCGACGGCCACGGTGACGTCGAGGATCACCGCGAGATCCTCCGTCCCCGACCGGATGCGCGCCCGGACCCGTCGCGCCCGCTGCAGGTCGGGGGCCGCCACCCGGATGATCGGCTGATCGCCGTCGGTGAGCTCGCGGACACCCGCATCGTCGGAGAGGAAAAGCCGCACCCGGCCACGCTAGCGGCACCCGGACACCCGGGCACCCGTTACGATCAGCGCGAGCGCAACGGAATGTTCAGCGCGTGGTGTCGGCCGCGGGGTCGACGTTCTCCTGCTGCGCCTCATCCGCGTTCTCGTCCTCGCCGTCGCCCTTGCGCACGTCGTGCACCCGGGTCTTGTAGAGGCTCGCGGCCGTGGTGATCAGCAGCGTGACGACGATGACGCCCAGCGAGGCCAGCGTCGGGATCTCCGGCACCGGCACCGGCTCGCCGCCGTTGATGAACGGCAGCTCGTTCTCGTGCAGCGCGTGCAGCAGCAGCTTCACGCCGATGAAGCCCAGGATGAACGCCAGCCCCTGCGACAGGTAGACCAGGCGCTTGAGCAGGTCACCCAGCAGGAAGTACAGCTGGCGCAGACCCATCAGCGCGAACACGTTGGCGGCGAACACCAGGTAGGGCTCGCGGGTCAGGCCGTAGATCGCCGGGATCGAGTCCAGCGCGAACAGCAGGTCGGTGGTGCCCAGCGCCACGATGACCAGGAACATCGGCGTCATCAGCCGCGACCCGTTCTCCTTCACCCACAGCTTCAGGCCGTCCCAGGTGTCGGTGAACTTCAGGTGCTTCTGCGCGAACCGCACCACGCCGTTCTCGGCGTCGTCGTCGTGGTCGGTGTCGCGGACCAGCTTCAGCGCGGTGTACACCAGGAACGCCCCGAACAGGTAGAACACCCAGCTGAACTGCTCGATGGCCACCGCGCCGAGCGCGATGAAGATGCCACGGAAGATCAGCGCCAGGATGATGCCGACGAGCAGCGCCTGCTGCTGGTAGATCCGCGGCACCTTGAAGCTCGCCATGATGATCAAGAAGATGAAGAGGTTGTCGACCGACAGGCTGTACTCGGTGAGCCAGCCGGCGAAGAACTCCACCCCGTACTGGCTGCCGTGGAAGAACCAGGTCCACACCCCGAATGCGATGGCGAGGCCGACGTAGACGGTCAGCGCGATCCCCGTCTCGCGGCGGGACGGCTCGTGGGGGCGGCGCCCGATCACGATCACATCGAAGAGCAGGATCGCGATGGTCACGCTGAGCGTGATGCCCCACTCGAGTGCACTGACGTTCATCAAACCTCCGGTCGTCGTTCAACGCCGGAGGTCTCTTCCACCGACTCCGTCACCGGCGGTCGGCCCACAGCACCGGTCGTCCGGTCACGGACGACGTGATGACGACGCTGTGGCGAAGGAATACTCCCCTCCAAGCCGGTCATTCTGCCAGTCGGGCCGTCGACACGCGAAATCGAGAGCCGCCCGACGGCGAGAAGCGGCTTCGCGCAGTGAGTACCTTGTACCCGTGACAGCAGCGGATCCAACCTCCGAGATCCCCGGCCAGTACCTGCTGTCGGCCCTGGCCCCGCAGCCACGCACGCTGATCGACATCCTCTACGAGACCTCGCGGCGCTACCCCGACGCGACCGCGATCGACGACGGCGCCGTCCAGCTCACCTACGCCGAGCTGATCGCCGACGTCGAGGACAGCGTGGCCTGGCTGGCGGCCCGCGGGATCGGCCGCGGCGACCGCATCGGGATCCGGATGCCGTCGGGCAGCTATGCGCTCTACGTCGCGATCCTCGCGACGCTGGCCACCGGCGCGGCCTACGTGCCCGTCGACGCCGACGACCCGCCCGAGCGCGCCGAACTCGTGTTCACCGAGGCCGACGTCGTCGCCGTGATCACCGAGCGCGGCCTGGTCCGCGGGCCCGGCTCGTCGCGCGGCTGGCGCGCGACCGCGCCGTTGAGCCGCGACGACGCTTGGATCATCTTCACCTCCGGCTCGACCGGCACCCCCAAGGGTGTTGCGGTCACCCACCGCAACGCCGCGGCGTTCGTCGACGCCGAAGCCGAGATGTTCCTGCAGGGCAGCCCGCTCGGTCCGGGCGACCGGGTGCTGGCCGGTCTGTCGGTGGCGTTCGACGCGTCCTGCGAGGAGATGTGGCTGGCCTGGCGGCACGGCGCCTGCCTGGTGCCCGCCCCGCGGTCGCTGGTGCGCAGCGGCATGGACCTGGGTCCGTGGCTGGTGTCCCGCGACATCACGGTGGTCTCGACGGTGCCGACGCTGGCGTCGCTGTGGCCGGCCGAGGCCCTCGAGGCCGTGCGGCTGCTGATCTTCGGCGGCGAGGCGTGCCCGCCGGAGCTGGCCGAGCGGCTCGCGGTCGACGGCCGCGAGGTGTGGAACACCTACGGCCCCACCGAGGCGACCGTGGTGGCGTGCGCGGCCCGGCTCACCGGGAAGGGTCCGGTGAGCATCGGGCTGCCGCTGGCCGGGTGGGATCTGGCCGTCGTCGACGCCGCGGGCAATCCGGTGCCGGTCGGCGAGGTCGGCGAGCTGGTGATCGGCGGGGTGGGGCTGGCGCGCTACCTCGATCCGGAGAAGGACGCCGAGAAGTACGCGGCTCTGCCGACGCTGGCGTGGAGCCGCGCCTACCGCAGCGGCGACCTGGTGCGGCTGGAGGCCGACGGGCTGTACTTCATGGGGCGGGCCGACGATCAGGTGAAGGTCGGCGGGCGGCGCATCGAGCTGGGCGAGGTCGACACCGCGCTGGTGCATCTGCCCGGGGTCAGCGGGGGCGCTGCCGCGGTGCGCCGGACGGCCGGCGGGACGCCGCTGCTGGTCGGGTACGTCGTCGTCGCGCCGGGGGCCGCCTTCGATCTGCACGCGGCCCGGTCCCGGCTGGCCGAGTCGCTGCCCGCGGCGCTGGTGCCGCGCCTGGTCGTCGTCGACGAGCTGCCCACCCGCACCTCGGGCAAGGTGGACCGCGACGCGCTGCCGTGGCCGGTAGGGCCCGCTGAGGACGACGCCGCCGACCTCGGGGGCACGCTGGGCTGGCTGGCCGGGCTGTGGCGGGAGGTGCTGGCCGCCCCGATCGACGGGCCGGAGGCCGACTTCTTCGCCCTGGGCGGCGGCTCGCTGTCGGCGGCGCAGCTGATCGCCGCGCTGCGGCAACGCTATCCGCAGGTGACCGTCGCCGACCTGTACGACCATCCGCGGCTCGGCTCGCTCGCGGGTTACCTCGAGGAGCTGGAACCGCCGCCTGCCACGGAGACCCGGGAGGTCACGCCCGTCTCGCGGCTCACCCAGGCGGTGCAGGTGGCGCTGACGGTGCCGCTGGCGTCGCTGACCGGCATGCAGTGGGTGGTGTGGCTGGCGATCGCCAACAACGTCGCCGCGGCGTTGGCGCTGGTGCCGTGGGCGTGGCCGCTCAGCTGGTGGTGGATCCTCGCCGGGTTCCTGCTGTTCGTCACGCCCCCCGGCCGGATGGGCATCGCGGTGCTGGGCGCCCGGATCCTGGCCGGCACGCTGGCGCCGGGCACCTACCGGCGCGGCGGCTCGGTGCACCTGCGGGTCTGGCTTGCCGAACGCCTCGCCGAGGCCAGCGGCGCGGAGAACATGGCAGGCGCGCCGTGGCTGATGTATTACGCACGCGCACTGGGCAATTCGGTCGGCACCGGGGTCGACCTGCATTCCGCCCCGCCGGTGACGGGGATGCTGACGCTCGGGCACCGGTGCTCCATCGAACCCGAGGTCGACCTGACCGGACACTGGATCGACGGCGATCTGTTCCACCTCGGCCCCATCACCGTCGGCAACGACGCCACCATCGGCGCGCGCACGACGCTGCTGCCCGGCGCGGTCGTCGGCAAGAACGCCGACGTGGCGCCCGGCTCCGGCGTCGTCGGGAAGGTGAAGAACCGGCAGTACTGGAAGGGCTCCCCGGCGGTGAAGTCCGGCAAGGCCAAGCATCCGTGGCCCGACCACCGCCCGCCGCGGTCCCCACTGTGGGTGGCGGTCTACGGGCTGACGTCGGTGCTGCTCGGTGCACTGCCGTTGGCCGCGCTGGCGGTGGGCCTGGCCGTCGTCGGCTGGGGTATCCGCGGCACCGCGACGCTGGGCGACGCGGTACTGCCCGCGCTGGCGTGGAGCGTGCCGGCCACCGCCGCGGCCCTCGTGGTGTACGCGGCGCTGACCGTGCTGGGCGTGCGGGTGCTGTCGCTGGGCCTGCGCGAGGGCTACCACCCGGTGCGCAGCCGGGCGGGCTGGCAGCTGTGGGCCACCGAACGCCTGATGGACGGCGCCCGCAACTACCTGTTCCCGATCTACGCGGGTCTGCTGACGCCGTGGTGGCTGCGCCTGCTGGGCGCCCGCGTGGGCAAGGGCACCGAGATCTCCACCGCCCTGCTGATCCCGAAGTTCACCGTCGTCGAGGACAGCGCGTTCCTGGCCGACGACACCATGGTGGCCTCCTACGAACTGGGCGGCGGCTGGATCCACGTCGCCCGGGCGACGGTCGGCAAGCGAGCGTTCCTCGGCAACTCGGGCATCACCCAGCCCGGCCGCCGGGTGCCCGACGACGGCCTGGTGGCGGTGCTGTCGGCGACGCCACACAAGGCCAAGGCGGGCTCGTCGTGGCTCGGCAGCCCGCCGATGCGGCTGCGGCGCCAACCCACCGCGGCCGACGCACTGCGCACGTTCCACCCCTCGATGCGGCTGCGGGCGTTGCGCGCGACCGTCGAGACGTTCCGATTCGTGCCCGTCGTCGTCACGTTCGCGATCGGCGTCGGTGTGCTGCTGGCCGTGCAGGCGCTGGTGCTGGCGTTCGGCTGGCTGGGTGCGGCGTGCCTGACCGGGCTGGTGCTGCTGGCCGCCGGCGCGGTGGCCGGCGGCATCGCGGTACTCGCGAAATGGCTTCTGGTGGGCCGGATCACCGCGATCGAACACCCGCTGTGGTCGTCGTTCGTGTGGCGCAACGAGGTGTCCGACACGTTCGTCGAGACCGTCGCGGCGCCGTGGTTCGCCCGGGCCGCCGCGGGTACCCCGGTGATGAACGTGTGGCTACGCGCGCTGGGCGCGACGATCGGACGCGGGGTGTGGTGTGAGACCTACTGGCTACCCGAGGCCGACCTGGTGACGCTGGGCGACGGGGCGACGGTCAACCGCGGGTGCGTCGTGCAGACCCACCTGTTCCACGACCGGATCATGCGGATGGACACGGTGGTGCTCGAGCGTGGCGCCACCCTCGGCCCGCACTGCGTGGCGCTGCCGGCCGCCCGCCTCGGCGCCGGCGCCACCGTCGGCCCGGCCTCGCTGGTGGTGCGTGGTGACGAGGTGCCGGCGTCGACCCGCTGGCAGGGCAACCCGATCGCGCCGTGGCTGCCGCCGCGCAAGAAGCGCGGCGACGCCCCGAAGACGAAGAAGCCCGCGGCCGCGTGAGAGCGCGCAAACGGGCGGCCAAGAAGGGGTCGCCACCGGTCATCGATCCGTACCTGCCCGCCGCCGGCAACTTCGGATACCGGGTCTCCCGTTACGAACTCGACCTCGAGTACAAGGTCGCCATCAACCGGCTGGCCGGGGCCGCCACCATCACTGCGGCCACCCTCGCCGAACTGCAGACCTTCACCCTCGACCTGTCCGACGCGCTGTCGGTGTCGAAGGTGACCGTGAACGGCAAACGGCCGGCGCACTTCCGGACCTCCGGGAACAAACTGCACATCAGCCTCGCCGACCGGCTGCCCGCCGGCGCGGCGATGACGATCGCGCTGCGCTACGGCGGTACCCCGCGCCCGGTCCGATCCCTGTGGGGCGAAGTCGGTTTCGAGGAACTCACCGAGGGCGTCCTGGTCGCCGGGCAGCCCAACGGGGCGTCGTCGTGGTTCCCGTGCGACGACCATCCCAGCGCCAAGGCCAGTGTCCGCATCCAGATCAGCACGGAGAGCCCGTATTTCGCGCTGGCCAACGGCAAGCTGCTGAACCGCCGCGCCCGCGCCGGGATGACGACGTGGGTCTACGAGCAGCCCGAACCCACCTCCACGTACCTGATCACGCTGCAGATCGGAATGTACGAGCGGCACCGGCTGGCCAAGAACGGGGTCGAGATCCACGCCGTCGCCCCCGAACGGCTGCGCCGGGAGATCGAGCACGACTTCGGCCGGCAGGGCCAGATGATGAAGCTGTTCGTCAAGCTGTTCGGGCCGTATCCGCTCGAGTCGGGCTACACCGTCGTGATCACCGACGACGATCTCGAGATCCCGCTCGAGGCGCAGGGGGTGTCGATCTTCGGCGCGAACCACTGCGACGGCGAGCGCGGCGCGGAGCGGTTGATCGCCCACGAGCTGGCCCACCAGTGGTTCGGCAACTCGGTCACCGTGCAGCGGTGGCGCCACATCTGGCTGCACGAGGGCTTCGCCTGCTACGCCGAATGGCTGTGGTCGGAGCACTGCGGGGAGCGCAGCGCCGACGAGCTCGCCCGGCACTACCACCAGCGGTTGCGGCAGTCGCCGCAGGATCTGGTGCTCGCCGACCCCGGGCCGCGCGACATGTTCGATGACCGCGTGTACAAGCGGGGCGCACTGACGCTGCACGCGTTGCGAAAGCGGCTCGGCGACAAGGACTTCTTCGCGCTGCTCAAGGAGTGGACCACCCGCTACCGGCACGCCAGCGTGGTGACCGACGACTTCCTCGGGCTGGCGGCCCGCTACGCCGACGAGTCGCTGCGTCCGCTGTGGACGGCGTGGCTGTACTCGACCGACGTTCCGCCGCTGGACCACCCGTCGTGACCGACGCCACGGCGGGCCCGGGCGCTGTCACCCGCAGCAGCGTCGTGCGGGTCGGGGCGGCGACGGCGGTGTCCGCGCTGTGCGGGTACGCGGTGCTCTACCTGGCCGCCCGCGATCTGGAACCCGCCGGCTTCTCGGTGTTCGGCGTGTTCTGGGGCGCGTTCGGGCTGGCCAGCGGCGCCGCATTCGGGTTGCTGCAGGAGACGACCCGGGAGGTCCGGCAAGCCGCAACGGGCGACGACGCGGGCCCGCGCACCCGGCCCGTGCGGGTCGGGATCGGCGTGGGGGTGGGCGCGGCGGCGGTGATCGCCGCGACGTCGCCGCTGTGGGCCGGCCACGTGTTCGCCGACGCCCGCCTGCTCAGCGTGGTGCTGCTGGCCGCCGGGTTGGCGGGTTTCTGCCTGCACACCACGCTGCTGGGGCTGCTCGCCGGGCTGGACCGGTGGTCGGAGTACGGCGCGCTGATGGTCGCCGACGCGCTGCTGCGGGTCGCCGTCGCGGCGGCGAGCTTCCTGCTGGGCTGGGGGCTGGGCGGCTACCTGTGGGCCACGGTGGCCGGCGCGATCGGATGGGTGGTGATGCTGGCCGCGTCGCCGGTCACCCGGGCCGCGGCGCGGCTGTCCACTCCCGGCGGCACGGCGGTGTTCCTGCGCGGCGCCGGCCACTCGATCGCCGCGGCCGGCGCCAGCGCGGTGCTGGTGATGGGATTTCCGGTGCTGCTCAAGGCCACCTCCGGCGATCTCGGCGCCGCGGGCGGCGTGGTGATCCTGGCGGTCACACTGACCCGCGCCCCGCTCCTGGTGCCGCTCACCGCGATGCAGGGAAACCTGATCGCGCATTTCGTCGACCAGCGGGAGCACCGGCTGCAGGCGCTGATCACCCCCGCGGGGGTCGTCGTCGCACTGGGGGTGGCGGGGGTGGCCGCGGCGGCCGCGTTCGGCCCGTGGCTGCTGCGCGAGGGCTTCGGGGACGACTACGTCGCGGGCGGCGCCCTGCTGGGCTGGCTGACGGCCGCGGCGGTGGCGATCGCGCTGCTGACGCTGACCGGGGCGGCCGCCGTGGCCGCGGCCCTGCACCGCGCCTACGCGGTCGGGTGGATGTCGGCCACAGTCGCCTCGGCGTTGCTGCTGGCGCTGCCACTGGACCTGGAGGTGCGCACCGTCGTCGCGCTGCTGTGCGGACCGCTGCTGGGGATCGCCGTGCACCTGACCGCCCTTGCCAGAATTCCGGCCGTCTGAGCGTGTAATTTGTTGCGCATCAACACCTCGGATACGCACTACCGCGACGTGTGGATCGTCATCCCGGCCTACCACGAAGCGACCGTCATCGGCGACGTCATCACCGACGTGCGCTCGGTGTTCGAGCACGTCGTGTGCGTCGACGACGGTAGCGAGGACGGCACCGGCGACGCCGCCCTGCGCGCCGGCGCCCACGTCGTCACCCATCCGGTGAACCTCGGGCAGGGCGCGGCGATCCAGACCGGCGTCGAGTACGCCCGCGCCCGGCGCGGCGCCGAGGTGTTCGTCACGTTCGACGCCGACGGGCAGCACCGCGTCGCCGACGTCGTGACGATGATCGAACGGCTGCGCGCGGGCGATGTGGATCTGGTGGTGGGTACCCGGTTCGCCGGCGCCACCACCCAGACGCCGCTGATGAAGCGGTGGGTACTCAAGACCGTGGCGCGGGTGAGTCGCCGCAACCGCGAACTCGGCCTGACCGACGCGCACAACGGGCTGCGGGTGTTCGATCGGCGCGTCGCCGAGGAGCTCGACCTCACGATCAGCGCCATGGGGCACGCCAGCGAATTCATCGCGCTCGCGCACGAAAAGCATTGGCGGGTGGCCGAAGTGCCCGTCGACATCCTCTACACCGACTACTCGAAGGCGAAGGGCCAGCCGCTGCTCAACGGCGTCAACATCGTCTTCGACGGTCTGCTGCGCAGAAGGACGACACGATGAACTGGATCCAGGTGCTGCTGATCGCCTCGGTGCTGGTGCTGCTGGTGTATCTGCTGCGGTCCCGCGGTAGCGCGCGGTCGAAGGCGTGGGTCAAGGTCGGCTACGTGCTGTTCGTGATCGCCGGGATCTACGCGATCCTGCGGCCCGACGACACCACGGTGGTGGCGAACTGGCTCGGCGTGGACCGCGGCACGGATCTCCTGGAGTACGTGCTGATCATCGCGTTCGCGTTCACCACGCTGTCGACCTACATGCGGTTCAAGGACATCGAGCTCAAGTACACCCGGCTGGCCCGCGCGGTGGCGCTGCAGAACGCCCGGGTGCCCGAGCAGAACTAGCCGTTCTCGCGGAAGTACTCCACGGTCCGGGCCACACCGTCGCGCAACGCGACCTTCGGCTGCCATCCCAGCACCGACCCGGCGCGGCTGTTGTCCAGGCAGGACCGCCGCACATCACCGAGCCGCGGCGGGTGGAACTCCGGCTCGTCGGGCGCGCCGGCGGCCGCCGCGATCTCCGAATGCAGTTGACGCGTCGAGGTTTCCACCCCGGTGCCGATGTTGAACCGTTGCCCCGAGCCGGCCTCGCCGGACGCACGCACGAACGCGTCGACGACGTCGTCGACGAACACGTAGTCGCGGGTGTCGCTGCCGTCGCCGAAGATCTTCGTCGGCCGGCCGGCGAGCAGCGCGCGGGAGAAGATCGCGACCACGCCCGCCTCACCGTGCGGATCCTGACGCGGGCCGTAGACGTTGGCGGGCGCGATGTGGCTGCAGTCCAGGCCGTAGAGGTTGCGGAACATGCCGAAGTAGACCTCGCCGCACACCTTGCTCGCGGCGTAGGGCGACGCCGGATCGAGCGCGTTGTCCTCGTCGGTCGGGTAACGGGGTGTCGCACCGTAGACCGACCCGCCCGACGACGTGTGCACGACCTTGCGGACCCCGGCACGGCGGGCCGCCTCGGCCAACCGCACGGTGCCCACCACGTTGACGCTGGAGTCGAACACCGGCTCGGTGACCGAGCGGCTGACCGAGATCTGCGCGGCGAGGTGGAACACCACCTCCGGCTTCACGTCCTCGAGCAGCCCGACGAGGCCGGCCTCGACGATGTCGGCCTTGACGAACTCGAAGTCGTCGGACCGTTCGGCGGCACCGAGGTTCTCGCTGCGCCCGGAACTGAGGTCGTCGAGACCCACCACCGCGTGCCCGTCGGCGAGCAGCCTGTCCACCAGCGTCGACCCGATGAACCCGGCTGCCCCCGTGACCAGTGTTCGCACGGTGCCCACCCTACCGGCGGCGGGCGGAGACGCCGAGCATCCGTACAGTCGAGGCGACATGAGGCCCGACGAGCGCGTGCGCGAGGAGCAGACGACGTGGGTCGCCCGCACCGCCGTCGCGCTGATCGCGCTGCACCTGGTGATCCGGGCGGTGCTGGCCTTCGGGGGCTACTTCTACTGGGACGACCTGATCCTGGTCGGCCGGGCCGGCACCCAGCCGCTGCTGTCGCCGGGCTACCTGTTCGACGATCACGACGGCCACGTGATGCCGGGGGCGTTCCTGGTCGCCGGGGCGATCACCCGGCTCGCGCCGCTGAACTGGGTGGGGCCGGCGATCAGCCTGGTGGTGCTCGCGCTGCTGGCGTCCCTGGCGCTGCTGCGGGCGCTGCACGTGATCTTGGGCCGGCGCCCGGTGCTGCTGATCCCGTTGACGTTCGCTCTGTTCACCCCGTTGGCGCTGCCGGGGTACGCGTGGTGGGCGGCCGGGCTGAACTCGTTGCCGATGCTGGCGGCGCTGGCGTGGGTGTGTGCGGACGCCCTGCTGCTGGTGCGCACCGGCGCACGGCGCTACGCCGTCACCGGGACGGTGGTGTTCCTCGGCGCGCTGCTGTTCTTCGAGAAGGCGGCCATCGTGCCGTTCGCCGCCTTCGCGGTGGCCGCGCTATACGGCCATGTGACGGGCGGCGCCTCGGTACGCGAGGTGTGGCGGCGCGGGCGACCGTTGTGGGTGGCGTGCCTGGCGCTGATCGCCGGCTGGGTGGGCGTCTACGTGACGGTGGTGGATCAGCAGCGCTGGAGCTTCGACCTGGCGATGACGGCGGATCTGCTGTGGCGCTCCGTGACTCACGGCATCGTGCCCGGGCTGGTCGGCGGACCGTGGGACTGGCAGCGCTGGGCGCCCGCGTCGCCGTGGGCGACGCCGCCGGTGGCCGTGATGGTGCTGGGCTGGGTCGCGTTGGCGGTCGTGGTGGCGGTGACGCTCCTGCGCAAGCGACGGTTGGGTCCCGTGTGGCTGGCGGCGCTGGGCTACGCCGTGGCCTGTCAGGTGCCGATCTATCTGATGCGGTCTTCCCGTTTCACCGCACTGGAATTGGCGCAGACGGTGCGCTATCTGCCCGATCTGGTGGTGGTGCTGGCGCTGCTGGCCGCGGTCGGCTTGTGCGCACCGAACCGGGACAGCGCCCGCCGGCTCGACCGGTCGCGCCTGCGAACCGTCGGAATCATCGGCTTCACAGGGCTTTTCGTGATCAGCAGCCTCTACTCCACCGCGACGTTCCTGACCAGCTGGCGCGACAACCCGACGAAGGACTACCTGCGTACCGCGCAGGCGAGCCTGGCCGCCGCGCACGCCGCGTCTCCGGCGCCGATGCTCGACCAGGAGGTCGACCCGCTGGTGCTGCAGCGGGTGGCGTGGCCGGAGAACCTGACCTCGCACATGTTCGCGCTGCTGCGGGATCGTCCCGAATTCGATTCGGCGACAACAGACCTGCGGATGCTGGACGCGTCGGGCCGGCTCGTCGACGCGAAGGTGACCTGGGTGCGCAGCATCCGGCAGGGTCCCGACCCGCGCTGCGGCTATCTGGTGCAGCCGGACTTCCCGGTGCGGATGCCGCTGGACGGGCCGCTCCTGCCGGCGGACTGGACCGCCGAGATCAACTATCTGGCCAACAGCGACGGCTCGCTGATGCTGGCGCTGTCGGAGGGGCCGGAGGTGAAGGTGCCGGTGCGGCCGGGACTCAACCGGGTGTTCGTCCGGCTGCCCGGCGCCGGGGACGCGATCACGGTGCGGGCGAACACCGCGGCACTGTCGGTGTGCGTGGCATCAGGCCCCGTGGGGTTCCTGGCGCCGCGGTGACCGAGGAAAAGGTGGAGCCGCCTGGGGGAATCGAACCCCCGACCTATTCATTACGAGTGAATCGCTCTACCGACTGAGCTAAGGCGGCGCGTCGGGCGGCACGAGTCTACGGCAGGCCCCGCCGCCGACCCAACTCAGCTGCGAAGTGCCTGCCCGATGGTGCCGACCATGGCGTCGACGGCGAACTTCGGCTTGACGTTGGTCGCCAGCGCCTCCCGGCACTGCAGCACCGCCTCGATGCAGCGCAGCAGCGCCGCCGGCGACGCGTGCGCGGCCATCGCCGACACCTTGTCCCGCATGTCGGGGTGGTTGGCGGCCACGTCGGCCGCCCCGGAGGAGACCAGCAGCGCGTCGCGGAAGTAGGTGGCCAGGTCGATGAGCGCCCGGTCCAGCGCGTCGCGCGACGCCCGGGTCTGGCGCGACTTCTGTCGCCTCTCCAGGTCCTTGAGCGCTCCGGCCGCCCCGCGCATCGTGCCCGCGGTGCCCTTGCCGGTGCCGCCGGCGCCCAGCGCGGTGCGCAACTCCTCGGTCTCGACCTCGTTGCGGTCCTCGGTCAGCGCCCTGGCCTCCGCCTCCGCGGTGGCCACCAGCTCCTCCGCGGCGGCGTAGGCCCGCGAGGGCGTCGCCGCGTCCCTGGCCAACCCCAGCGCCCGCCGGCGCCGCTCCCGGGCCTGCTCGTCGGTGGCCAGCCGGCGTGCCCGGCCGACGTGCCCGCCGCTGACCGACGCCGCCCAGGCCGCCTCGGCCTCCGGCAGGCCGTCGGTCTCGACCAGCACCCGCGCGATCGCGTCCACCCCGGGCGTCACCAGCGCGACGTGCCGACACCGCGACCGCAGGGTGATCGCGATGTCCTCGGGATCCACCGACGGCGCGCACAGCAGGAACACCGTCGACGGCGGCGGCTCCTCCACGACCTTCAGCAGCGCGTTCGCGGCGCCCTCGGTGAGCCGGTCGGCGTCCTCGATGACGACGATCTGCCAGCGGCCCGTCCCGGGCCGGCGCGACGCGATCTGCACGATCGTGCGCATCGCGTCGACCCCGATCGAGAGCCCCTCCGGGATGATTCGGCGCACGTCGGCGTGGGTGCCCGCCATCGTCGTCGTGCACGCCCGGCACTCCCCGCAGCCGGGGGCGCCCTCGGAGGTGCACTGCAGCGCCGCGGCGAAGCACAGCGCCGCCACCGATCGACCGGACCCGGGCGGACCGGTGATCAGCCAAGCGTGCGTCATGGTGCCCACCACGTCGGCGCCCCCCGCAGGAGAGGAGGTGTGAGAGGAATCACCGCGGGCAGCCCGCGCAGCGGCGGTGAGCTCCGCCTCGACGGCGTCTTGGCCCACAAGACGCGAGAAAACACCGGCCATCGCCGATAACAGTAGTGCTGCGAACCGACACGTCCGTCTCAGACGCCCCGTGGCCGTCAGCTCGGCCCGATACGGTGAACCCGTGGCAGCCGAAGCGATCCAGATGGGGCGAATCAGTGCATTCGTCCGCTGGGTCGCGCGCACACCCTGGCCGGTGTTCACGCTCGGCATGCTGCAGGCCGACATCATCGGCGCCCTGCTGGTGCTCGGATTTTTGCGGTTCGGGCTACCGCCCGAGGACCGCATCCAGCTGCAGGACCTGCCGACCTACAACCTGTCGATCTTCCTGGGCTACCTGTTCGTGTCGTTCACGGTGGCGTCGTACCTGACGCTGCGGATGCTGATCCCGGTGATGCGCTGGCAGCGCCGGGACATGCTGCTCGGGGACCGGGACCCCGCCGACACCGAGGTCGCCCGGATGCGGGCGCTGCGGATGCCGTTCTACCGCTCGGTGATCAGCGCGACCAACTGGCTGCTCGGATCGGTGGTGTTCATCGTCGCGAGCTGGCCGGTGGCCAGCAAGTCCGCGCCGGTGGTGGCGGTCGCGACGGGCCTGGGCGCCACCGCGACGGCGATCATCGGCTACCTGCAGTCCGAGCGGGTGCTGCGGCCCGTCGCGGTGGCCGCGCTACGCGGCGGCGTGCCGGAGAAGTTCCACGCCCCGGGCGTGATCCTGCGCCAAGTGCTGACGTGGGTGCTGTCCACCGGGGTCCCGCTGGTTGCGATCCTGCTCGCGCTGGTGGCCAGCAAGTTCGAGATCCTCACCGCGCCCGCCGACCGGGTGATCACGACGATCCTGCTGCTGGCGATCGTCGCCCTGGTCATCGGGCTGTCCAGCACGGTGCTGGTCGCGATGTCGATCGCCGACCCGCTGCGCCAGCTTCGCTGGGCGCTCGGCGAGGTGCAGCGCGGCAACTACAACGCTCACATGCAGATCTACGACGCCAGCGAGCTGGGCCTGCTGCAGGCCGGCTTCAACGACATGGTGCGCGACCTGGCCGAACGGCAGCGGCTGCGCGACCTGTTCGGCCGCTACGTCGGCGAGGACGTCGCTCGCCGGGCGCTGGAGCGCGGCACCGAGCTCGGCGGCCAGGAGCGCGACGTGGCGGTGCTGTTCGTCGACCTGGTCGGGTCGACGCACCTGGCCGCGACCATCCCGGCCGCCGAGGTCGTCAACCTGCTCAACGACTTCTTCCGGGTGGTCGTCGACACCGTCAACCGGCACGGCGGATTCGTCAACAAGTTCCAGGGCGACGCGGCGCTGGCGATCTTCGGCGCCCCGATCGAACACCCCGACGCGTCCGGGGCGGCGCTGGCCGCCTCGCGGGAACTGCACGACGAGCTCATCGAGGTGCTCGGCGAGACCGAGTTCGGCATCGGCGTGTCCGCCGGCCGCGCCATCGCCGGCCACATCGGCGCGCAGGCCCGCTTCGAGTACACCGTGATCGGCGATCCGGTCAACGAGGCCGCCCGGCTCACCGAGCTGGCCAAGCTGGAGAAGGGCCACGTGCTGGCGTCGGCGATCGCGGTCAGCGAGGCGCTCGACGCCGAGGCGCTGTGCTGGGACGTCGGGGAGACGGTGAATCTGCGCGGCCGCACCGCGCCGACGCAGCTGGCCCGTCCGGTGCACCTGGTGACGCCCGACAGCGTCGAGCGCGAGGTCAGCGGCGACGTGTCGAAGTCGGCGCGCTGACGGCCCTCGTCGTCAGGCCTTCTTGGAGGCCTTCTTGGCCGGCGCCTTCTTGGCTGCAGTTTTTTTGGCTGCCTTCTTGGCCGGAGCCTTCTTCTTGACCGGCCCGCGCGCCCGCCTGTCGGCCAGCAGCTCCGAGGCCCGCGCGTCGGTGATCGATGCGACGTCGTCGCCCTTGCGCAGGCTCGCGTTGGTCTCACCGTCGGTGACGTAGGGGCCGAACCGGCCGTCCTTGATCACCATCGGCTTCTCACTGACCGGGTCGACACCCAGCTCCCGCAGCGGCGGTGTGGCCCCACCCTGCCGGCCGCGCCGCTTCGGCTCGGCGTAGATCTTCAACGCCTCGTCGAGGGTGATATCGAACATCTGCTCCTCGGTGGCCAGCGACCGGGAGTCGGTGCCGCGCTTGAGGTACGGACCGTAGCGGCCGTTCTGCGCGGTGACCTCCTCGCCGTTGGCGGGATCCACCCCGACCACGCGGGGCAGCGACAGCAGCTTCAGCGCGTCCTCGAGCGTCACCGTCTCCAAATCCATGGAGCGCAGCAGCGACCCGGTGCGCGGCTTCGGACCCGTCGGCTTCTTGCCCTTCTTCGCCGTCGTGCCGGCGTCCCCGTCGTCGGGCGGCTCGGGCAAGACCTCGGTGACATACGGGCCGTACCGGCCGTCCTTGGCGACGATCTCGTGTCCGCTCTGCGGGTCGATCCCCAGGGAGCGGCCCTCTTGCGGTGTGGCGAAGAGCTTTTCGGCCAGCTCGAGCGTCAGCTCGTCAGGAGTCAGGTCGTCGTTGAGGTTGGCGCGCTGCGGCTTGAGTTCACCGGGATTGTCCGGATCGGCCACCATGCGTTCGAGGTACGGCCCGTTGCGGCCGACGCGGACGTTGATCGCGCGACCTTCGGCGTCGTCGAACAGCTTGATGGAGTTGACCTCTCGGGCGTCGATCTCCTCGAGATTGCCGCCCACCAGCTTCTTGAGCCCACCGGCCCGCGCGATCGAGCCGTCGACGCCGTGCTCGCCACCGAAGTAGAAGTTGTTGAGCCAGTTGGTCCTTCGCTCGTTGCCTGCCGCGATCTCGTCGAGCTCGTCTTCCATCGCCGCGGTGAAGTCGTAGTCCACCAGCCGGGCGAAGTGCTGCTCGAGCAGGCCGATGACGGCGAACGCCACCCACGACGGGACCAGCGCACTGCCCTTCTTGTGGACGTAGCCGCGGTCCTGGATCGTCTTGATGATCGAGCTGTACGTCGACGGCCGGCCGATGCCCAGGTCCTCGAGCGCCTTGATCAGCGAGGCCTCGGTGTAGCGGGCGGGCGGGCTCGTCGTGTGCCCGTCGGCGGTCAGGTCCCTGGCGTCGACGCGCTGACCCTGGGTCAGGTTCGGCAGCCGGCTCTCCGCGTCGTCGGCCTCGCCGCCGGCCTGCTCGTCGAGGCTCTCGACGTAGGCCTTCAGGAAGCCGGCGAACGTGATCGTGCGGCCGCTGGCGTTGAACACCACCTGCTCGCCGCTGGTGGCCTGCCCCGCGATGCGCAGGCTCAGCGTGGTGCCGCGCGCGTCGGCCATCTGCGAGGCCACGGTGCGCTGCCAGATCAGCTCGTAGAGGCGGAACTCGTCGGTGTCCAGGGCAGCGTGCAGCTGCCCCGGCGTCTGGAAGACGTCGCCGGCGGGCCGGATGGCCTCGTGCGCCTCCTGGGCGTTCTTCACCTTGCGGGTGTACTGGCGCGGCGAGGGATGGACGTACTCCTCGCCGTAGAGCTGCTGGGCCTGGGTGCGGGCCGCGTTGATGGCCGACTGCGACAGCGTGGTCGAGTCGGTTCGCATGTAGGTGATGTAGCCGTTCTCGTAGAGCCGCTGGGCGATGCTCATCGTCCGCTCGGAGGAGAACCGCAGCTTGCGGCCCGCCTCCTGCTGCAGCGTCGAGGTCATGAACGGCGGATACGGCCTGCGGGTGTAGGGCTTCTGCTCGACCGAGGCCACCTGCAGCTGCGCACCGCGCAGGCCGGCGGCCAGAGCATTCGCCGACGCCTCGTCGAGGACGCGGACCTCGTCGGGCTTGCGGAGCCCGCCCAGGGAGTCGAAGTCGCGGCCACTGGCCACGCGGCGGCCGTCGACGGTGTTCAGCTTGGCGGTGAAGGTCGGCGGTGTGGCCTGCGCGTCGGAGACGCTGGCGTCCAGTTCGGCGGTGACGTCCCAGTAGCCGGCGCTGCGGAACGCCATCCGCTCGCGTTCGCGCTGCACGATGATGCGCGTCGCGACGGACTGCACGCGGCCCGCCGACAGCTTGGGCGCGACCTTCTTCCACAGCACGGGACTGACCTCGTAGCCGTAGAGGCGGTCGAGGATGCGGCGGGTCTCCTGCGCGTCGACCAGGGCGTTGTCCAGGTCGCGGGGGTCTTCGGCGGCGGCGCGGATCGCCGGCTCGGTGATCTCGTGGAACACCATCCGCTTGACGGGGATGCGCGGCTTGAGCGTCTCGAGCAGATGCCACGCGATGGCCTCGCCCTCGCGGTCACCGTCGGTGGCCAGATAGAGCTCGTCGACGTTCTTGAGCAGGTCCTTCAGCTCGGCGACGGTGCTCTTCTTCTCCGGGCTGATGATGTAGAGCGGCTCGAAGTTGTGCTCGACGTTGACCCCGAGGCGGGCCCAGGGCTCGGATTTGTACTTGGCGGGCACGTCGGCCGCGTTGCGCGGCAGGTCGCGGATGTGGCCGCGGGACGACTCGACGATGTAGTTGGAACCGAGATAACCGGCGATTTTGCGCGCCTTGGTAGGCGACTCGACTATGACGAGCCGCCGCACCCTGCCGTTGCCACCGCGGTCGCGGTCTGCGTCAGCCACCTATCCCGTTCACTGTTCTCACTCGTACTACTTCTCTCTCTGCTGCCTGCAGGCTCGCACGTTCTCATGCTGCCCCGCTCCGGCAACGAACAATTTCGCACCCCGGGCGTGCCGACGCAAACCGGCCCCCTGCGCCGCGATCACCCCCGAACCGCTAGATCCGCGGCCATTGAGCCAACGCCTCAGGGCCCGGCGGAGGTTCCCCCACGTTCTCTACCAGGCGCGACAGCCGTCGCCGACCGCTGATCCGCAACGCCGGGCGGGCCCCCCTGGTCCCGATCAGCGTCGGCGCGATTCCCACCCGCATCATCGCCGACGCGAGTGCGGAATGCGTGTCCGGCGCGTGTGGGTCCAAGCCGAGCAGATACCGGTCGTCGGCCTCCGGGCTGCCTGCGGCCAACGTCCAGGACCGCAGCTCCCGCGGGCCGGGCAGCCACTGCGCGGGCACGGTCTTGACCGCTCCCCGCGTCCACTCGACGGCGATGGCGACCAACCGGACGTCGAGCGCGGTGCGCACCAGCGGGGTGTTCTCGTCGGTGCGGGAGATCTCGGGCTCCAGCCCGGCCTCGGCGATCATCTCGGCCAGCGCGGTGGCCCGCCACAGATCCTCGACGACCACCGACAGGCGCGCCGTCTGCCCCTGCGCTCCGCCTACCAGCACGGCTTGGCCCGGCGCGGCCAGAATTCCCGTCAGATCGGCGATCGCCGGCGGCACCGACTCAGCCGAGAAGAAGGACAGCTGGCTCACACTGACGACAGTAGGCCAGCCCGAGCGCCCCGACGTGAACCCTGCGTTGCCGCTGCGCGTCGCCTCACGACGAGCCTCACGACGAAACGAAACACCCCCGCGTCGTCCTCGTGAGGATGGCGCGGGGGTGTTCGAAGAGGTCTTCGGTTGCTCAGACGGCGCGAACGCCGGTGGCCTGCGGCCCCTTGGGGCTCTGGCCGACCTCGAACTCGACCTTCTGGTTCTCTTCCAGGGTGCGGAAGCCGGAACCCTGGATCTCCGTGTAGTGGACAAAAACGTCAGCGGAGCCGTCCTCGGGGGCGATGAAGCCGAAGCCCTTCTCCGCGTTGAACCACTTCACAGTTCCCTGTGGCATCTTTCGTAATTTCCTTCTCTTCTTACCGGGAGCGGTTCACCGACTTCCGGTGTACCGGGCCCGTTCCGACCGCCATACCTTCGTGGAGTGCTCGGAACTCGACCCGACCTACAACCCTCGCAGGAACCGCGATCGCAACGTCGTTCCTGCGAGTGCGTATACACGAACACAGAAGCTGCGACCGCGGTAAGTCAACCACGTTCAGCGCTGCTGCGACAGTCCGACAAGCGCTTCAGAATCAACATGTAGGCGACAATCGACGTACGACGCGATGTAGGGGATGTGTGGAGGGGTCCGAGGTGGCTGATCCGGGGCCGGGTTTCGGCCGCGAGCTGCTGGCCTGCGCCGTCGACGGCACCCCGTCCGACGAGCACCCGCTGCGCCACGTCGCCGACCTGCCGCCGCGCCGGGCGCGGACGCTGGCCTGGCCGACCTGGACACCCCCAGATGTGGTGCGGGCCTTCCATGATCGCGGCATCGAGGCCCCGTGGTCACACCAGCTCGCCGCGGCCGAACTGGCCCGCGACGGCCGCCACGTCGTGCTCAGCACCGGTACCGCCTCGGGCAAGTCGCTGGCCTACCAGCTGCCGATATTGACGGCACTGACAGAGAATCCGCGCGCCCGGGCGCTGTACCTGTCCCCGACCAAGGCGCTGGGGCACGACCAGTTGCGTGCGGTGGCCTCGCTGACCGCGGCCGCCGGGCTCGACGACGTCGCGCCGACGTCCTACGACGGCGACACCTCCGCCGACGTCCGCCGGTTCGCGCGGGAACGGTCGCGGTGGATCTTCTCCAATCCGGACATGATCCATCTGTCGATGCTGCGCAACCACGCCCGCTGGGCGGTGTTCCTGCGTCACCTGCGCTACCTCGTCGTCGACGAATGTCACTACTACCGCGGTATTTTCGGTTCCAACGTGGCGATGGTGCTGCGCAGGTTGCTGCGGCTGTGCGCGCGCTACTCCCCCGGCGGGGAGATGCCGACCGTCATCTTCGCCAGCGCGACCACGGCCGATCCGGCGACCACCGCCTCGGAGCTGATCGGGCAGACCGTCGCCGAGGTCACCGAGGACGGGTCGCCGCAGGGCGCCCGCACCGTGGCGCTGTGGGAGCCGGCCCTGATCGACGACCTGGTGGGTGAGAACGGGGCGCCGGTGCGCCGGTCGGCCGGGGCGGAGGCCTCCCGGGTGATGGCCGATCTGATCACCGAGGGCGCGCGCACGCTGACGTTCGTGCGCTCGCGGCGCGGCGCGGAACTGGCGGCCCTGGGCGCGCGGGCGCGGCTGGTCGACACGGCACCGGAGCTGGCCGAGCAGGTGGCGTCCTACCGGGCGGGTTACCTCGCCGAGGACCGCCGCTCGCTGGAGCGGGCGCTGGCCGACGGGCGGTTGCGGGGCATGGCGACGACGAATGCGCTGGAGCTCGGTGTCGACATCGCGGGCCTGGATGCCGTTGTGCTGGCCGGGTTTCCGGGCACCGTCGCGTCGTTCTGGCAGCAGGCGGGACGCGCCGGCCGGCGCGGGCAGGGCGCGCTGGTGGTGCTGATCGCCCGCGACGACCCGTTGGACACCTACCTGGTGCATCATCCGGCGGCGCTGCTGGACAAGCCGATCGAGCGCGTGGTGATCGATCCGGGCAACCCCTATGTCCTCGGCCCTCAACTGCTCTGCGCGGCAACCGAACTGCCGTTGACCGACGCCGAGGTGCGGATGTGGGACGCCGAGGCGGTGGCCGGCACCCTCGTCGACGACGGACTGCTGCGCCGCCGTCCGAGCGGCTTCTTCCCCACCCCCGGCCTGGACCCGCATCCCGCCGTCGACATCCGGGGGTCCACCGGCGGGCAGATCGCGATCCTGGAGGCCGACACCGGCCGGATGCTGGGCAGTGCGGGCGCGGGGCAGGCCGCCTCCTCGGTGCATCCCGGGGCGGTCTATCTGCACCAGGGCGAGAGCTACGTGGTGGATTCACTGGACTTCGAGGACGGGATCGCGTTCGTGCACGCCGAAGATCCCGGCTACACGACGTTCGCGCGGGAACTGACCGACATCACCGCCACCGGTCCCGGCGAACGCGCGGTACACGGGCCGGTGACGGTCGGCCTGGTGCCGGTGTGTGTGAGCAACACCGTGACCGGATATCTGCGGCGCCGCCTCGACGGGGAGATCATCGACTTCTGCGAACTCGACATGCCGACCCGCACGCTGGACACCATGGCGGTGATGTGCACCATCACCCCGGAAGCATTGGCGGACAGAGGGATCGACCCGCTGCGCATCCCCGGGTCGCTGCATGCGGCCGAACACGCGGCCATCGGTCTGCTGCCGCTGATCGCCAGCTGCGACCGCGGCGACATCGGCGGGGTGTCCACAGCGGTCGGGCCCGTCGACGGGCTGCCGACGATTTTCGTCTACGACGGCCATCCGGGCGGCGCCGGCTTCGCGGCGCGCGGTCATGGCGCGATCACCCGCTGGTGGGAGGCCACCGCCTCGGCGATCGAGGCGTGCGAATGCCCGGCGGGCTGCCCCTCGTGCGTGCAGTCGCCCAAGTGCGGCAACGGCAACGACCCACTCGACAAGGACGGTGCCGTCCGGGTGCTGCGCCTGGTTCTGGACGCGCTCGCGAGGGGCTGACCCGTGCTGGCGACCGACCCCTCGACAGTCGCCATGGTTGCCGACAACGGGATCCGCACCCGCCTCGATGGATCGCAACCTACCCCCTCACATGCGGGCGGGGCAAGACCGCGGGCTACCCCCGCCGCGTTTGCCGAGGTGTCCGTCTGCGGGACGGTACGGGTTCCGCAGCGCTGAGCGGGCCGGTTGCCGTGGCCCACCCTCGGTAGGATCGAGGCCATGAGCCACGACTGGTTGCTCGTGGAGACACTGGGCCATGAGCCCACCGTGGTGGCACAGGGTGCGCGCACAGTGAACCTGATCCCGATCTCGTCGTTGCTGCGCCGCAATCCCCACCTGATGGCGATCCAGACGGCGATCAGCGAGACGGTGCGCGGCGGTTCCGGCCTGAGCAGCATCACCCCCAAGAACGACTGCGTGATCCGCACCGAGGTGGTCGCGATGTCCGACGGTCGGATCCACGGCGTGCAGATGTGGATCGGCGCGGCGGACGAGGAACCGCCCCCGCGGCCGATGGTGGGCTCCCTGGTCTGGGATCTGAGCGCGGGCACCGCCACCGACACCGTGGAATCGCTGGAGATCGGCGGCTGGGACCCGGCCAAGGAACCCACCCACGACCGCACCTTCGCCGATGACCTGCCGCGCCGCGACCTCAACCCGCACGAGGCCGAGGTCATCAGCATGCTGATCAAACCCGAAGCGGGCGTGACCATTTGCAGCACCTGGGACGTCACCGACTACCGCGGCGAGCAGATCACCATCGGGTTCGTCGCGCGGTCGATGGCCGAGAGCGACGACGACGACACCGAGCGGCTGGTGTGCCGCGCGATGAACTGGCGCAGCGTGCGGGAGGGGCGCACCGTGCAGGACGACGTGCTTGCGCAGCGCATCCTGGCGGGCCTGGCCCAGCCGGGCGTGCACCGCGCGCTCGTCGATCCCGAGCACTGGATGCTGGTGAAGTGGCTCGACGACCCGGTGCCGTTCTTCGACTGGCGCGCCGGGATGTCCAGCGAGGACGCCATCCATCCGAACGACAGGGCGGCCGCGCTGGAGATGGCCGCCGGTTTCGGCACCGGCGCCGTCTCGGCAGTGCTGCGCGTGGTGGCCCGTGACGGCGGCTGGACGCCCGTGCACGTGACCGTGCACCGCATCGAACTCCGCGAGGGCGTGAACGCCGGGCTGGCGGAACTGCGGCTGCCGACGCCGACGGAGATCGAAGAAGCGCGGCTGGACGAGCGCGAGCCCCTGCCGGAGGAGACACGTTCGCGCAGCAGGAGAAACGGCAAGCGCTGAGTCGGGCTCAGCCCTTCTTCTTCTTGTCGCCGTTGCCCTTGCCGTTGCCGTGCCCGTTGCCGGGACCCGGCGCGTACTGGGGCGGCGCCGGCTCGGGCTGTTGCACCACCGGTGACGGGGCGGGCGGTGGAGGCGGCGCGATGCTGGTGGTCGGCGGCGGCACGCTCGTGCTCGTGCTCACCGATGCCGGCGACGGCGAGGTGGCGAAGGGATCGAGCGCCAGGGCGAGGGCCGACACGACGAACGCGGCGACGATGGCGGCCGCGGCGAGGAGGTAGCGCCGCGGATTCTTGCGCCGGATCGGCCGCGGCGGCGGCGCCGAGTACCCGGCCGTCGGGGGAAGAGGCGCGGCCATCACCCTGGTCGAGGGACGCCCGGGGACGGCGGGCGCTGGAACCGGTCCGCCCATCAGAGCGGCGGGGTCGCCGGCCAGGGCGGCCCGCATCTGTTCGGCGCTCCCGAAGCGATGCGCGGGGTCGCGCGCCATCCCGCGGTCGATGACGCCGGCGAGCGCGGGGTCGACGTCGGTGCGACGCACGCTCAGCGGGGGCGGCGGGGTGTCGATGATGGCGCGCGCGAGGGCGACCGGATGATCGTGCGGGAACGCACGCTGGCCGAGAAGCGCCTCGTAGCCGATGACGGCCACCGCGTAGAGGTCGTCGGCGACCGACGCGGGCGCGCCCATCACCCGTTCGGGGCTCATGTAGCACATGGTGCCGATGATCTGGCCGGTCTTGGTCTCGGCGGCTCCGCCCGTCTTGGCGATGCCGAAGTCGGCGACCTTCATCCGGTCGCCACTGGCGGAGAGCAGGATGTTGCCGGGCTTGATGTCGCGGTGCAGCACGCCGGCGGCGTGGGCGGCGCTCAGCCCGGCGAGCACGTCGTCGAGGGCGGCGCGCACCTGGTGCGGGGACATCGGCCCTGCGCCCATCACATCGTGCAGCGTGCGGCCGGGCAGGCGCTCCATGATGATGAACGGCGATCCCTCGTGCTCACCGAAGTCGTGCACCGCGACGACGTTCGGGTGCGCCAGCGCAGCGGCGGCGCGCGCCTCCACCTCGAAGCGTCGACGGAGGTCGGGGTCGGTGGTGAACGCAGGGTGCAGCACCTTGATGGCCACCGGCCGGCACAGCCTGCTGTCCCAGCCGTCATGGACCTCGGCCATGCCGCCACGGCCGAGCAGGCCGCGCATCTCGTAGCGGCCAGCGAGGAGTTCGCCGCCGGTCATGAGGTGTGCGTATCCCGCCTTACGACGCCGTAAACCCGCTCGGAGGCGGCTGTCATCCGGAGTCCACCGGCCCTGCCCGCGCGGACGCCGTCGCCGGTCCCACCCATCGCGCCCCGACGCCGGGCGTCGCCTCGGCGATCACAACGACGTCCAGTCCGTCGACATCGCACCGTGCCACCCTAGAGGCCATCGACCGGGCGACCGACTCGGCGGCCGAGCACGCGGCCTGCGGCCCCGCGGGCAGCTGCGCCGCAGCGGCCAGCGCGGCCAGGTCGGCGGCCGCCGCTGCCCGGTGCCGGGCCACCACGGCCGATCCGACCAGCGCGCCCCCCGCCGTCACCACGCCCAGCGCGAGCAGCATCAGCGCGGCGAGCACCGTCGCCGCGCCGCGTTCGTCAGCCCGTGGGTTCGACGGCCGACACCCCGTGCGCGGCGATCTCGATGCCCGGCAGCAGCGCCGAACGCGCCGTGACGGTCGCGACCACGTAGCCGCCGTCGCGGCGCAGCTGCACCCCCGCGCCGGCCGGTGCGACCCGCCGCGCGGTGTCGGCGGCCACCGCATCGTCTCCGCGGGCGGCCAGCCGCGCGGCCTCCCTGGCCGCGTCGACGCAGCGCACCTGCAGAGTGACCGCCGTGAGCCCGGCCAGGCAGAGGACCACCATCGCCACCAGCGACCCGATCGCCAACGCCGCCTCGACGGTGGCGAAACCGGCCGAGCCATCTAGATGTTGGTGGTGAGCGCCCGGCTGATGATGTTCGTCAGCGCGCCGACGATCGAGTCGCCGGTGACCACGGTGTAGAGGATGGCGCCGAACGCCGCGGCGGCGATCGTGCCGATCGCGTACTCGACGGTCGACATGCCGTCCTCGTCGACCGCGAGCCCGAGCACGCGGGCCCGCAGAACTGCCATCCGTTGTCTGACCATGTGTTTCCTCCTCGATGGTTGTCACAACACCCCTGACCACAGGACGTCTCCGGCCAGCCCCGCCACGACGGGCACGATCCCCAGGCACAGGAAGGCCGGCAGGTAGCACAGCCCCAGCGGACCGGCGATGAGTACGGACGCCCGCTCGGCCCGCGCCCCGGCCGCATCGGCGGCGTCGGCGCGCAGCGTCGCCGCGAGGTCTTCGACGCCCTGCGCCAACGCGGCGCCCGAGGCCGCCGACCGGCGCGCCATCCGCACCACGGCCCGCACGTGCGAATCGCTACCGTCGTGCGGATCCGCCCAGGCCTGGCCGGCGTCGGCGCCCAGCGCCAGCAGGTCGGCGGCCCGACGCAGCACCGCCGCGAGCGGTGCGGGCGCGGACCCGGCGACCCCTGCGGCCGCCGTCGAGACCGCCATACCGGCACGCAGGCACGCGGCGAACACGTCGAGCGTGGCCGCGACGGCCAGTGGGTCATCGGAGTCGGCCGGTGTGCCGGCGTCGATGGGCGACCGCGGGCCGCCCGGAATCCGCGCGCCCGCGGCGCGCGGTAGCACCAGCACCGCGGCGGCGAGCAGCGCCGCTGCCCACATCACGTCAGCACCCGCGCGGTGATGCGGTCCGACCACAGCAGCCCGGCCCCGATGAGCAGCGTCCCCAGGCACAGCAGCCAGCCGCCGGGCCCGCCCGAGAACAGGAACCCCAGCGGGTCGGCGCCGATGGCGCAGCCCAGGAGCACCCCGAGCAGGGGCAGCCCGGCCAGCACGGTGCCGGTGGCCCGCGCGCCGGCCATCCCGGCGTCGACGCGTGACCGGAACCGTTCGCGCTCGGAGAGGTCCCGCTGCGCGGCCTGCATCAATGTCGCGATCGCCAACCCTTGATCCTGTGCGAGCTGCCAGCACACGGCCAGCCGCTCCCAGTGCGCGGGCGCGAGCGAGCGCCCCGCCTCGGCCCGCAGTCCGGCCGCCACGTCGGCGCCGAGCAGCGCGCGCGCTGCCACCGCGCCGAACGAGTGGGCGACGCGGCCGTGGCCCTCCCGGCCGGCGACCCGGATGGCGGCGACCGGATGGGCCCCGACCCGCAACTCCGAAACCAGAACGTCGAGCGCGCCCTGCAGCGCCGCGGCTTCGTCGACGGCGGCGCGGAGGCGCCGACGGGCCCGGCGCCGCAGCGCCAGCACGCCGAGCATCACGGCGGCCGCGACGACCGCACTCGGCGGAAGCGCCAGCGCCAGCGCCAGACACGCGAGGACGGCCCAGGCTGCGGCGGGCGGCCGACGCCGGCGGTCGGGCGTCTTCAGGACCGGTGCCCGCCCGCGCGACGTGGACGGCGCCATGAGTACCGCCAGTGCCAACGCGAGCGCCGCCGTCACGACGCGCTCCGGACCTCGATGAGCCGGCGCAGATCCTCGGCCCACCGACCGGCGCCGCCATCGATGTGCCAGCACGGCAGCACCTCCACGCGGCCGTCGTCGCCGCGCCGGAGCAGCCCGATCTCGCTGAGCCGCCGCCTGCCGGAGCGGTCACGGCACACGTGCAGCACGACCTGGATCGCGGCGCCGAGTTGGCTGTGCAGGGCGGTGCGTTCCAGACCGCCGAGGGCGGCGAGCGCCTCGAAGCGTGCGGGCACCTCGGCCGGATTGTTCGCGTGCACGGTGCCGGCACCGCCGTCGTGGCCCGTGTTGAGCGCCGTGAGCAGGTCGACGACCTCGGCTCCCCGCACCTCCCCGACGACCATCCGGTCGGGCCTCATGCGCAGTGCCTGCCGAACCAGGTCGCGAACCGTGACCTCACCGACCCCCTCGACGTTCGCGCAGCGGGCGACCAGCTTGACCACGTGCGGGTGTCGCGGCGCCAGTTCGGCGGCGTCCTCGACACACACGATCCGCTCCGCGGGCGCGACGGCGCCGAGCAGCGCAGCGAGCAGAGTCGTCTTCCCTGCCCCCGTGCCCCCCGAGACGAGAAACGCCAGCCGGGCCGCGATGACACCGCGCAGCAGCTCCCCCGCGTCGGCCGCGATCGCCCCCGACGCCACCAGCGAGTCCAGGTCCTGCGTCGCGGGCCGCAGCACGCGCAGCGACAGGCAGGTGCCGGCCGCGGCGACCGGGGGCAGCACGGCGTGCAGGCGCACACTCAGTGGCGCGCCGGGCGCCGCGAGGCCCAGGCCGCTGAGGTGACCGTCCACCCAGGGCTGCGCATCGTCGAGGCGGCGCCCCGCGGCCAGCGCCAGGCGCTGCGCCAGGCGCCGCACCGCCGCCTCGTCAGCGAACGAGATCGGGGTGCGTCGCAAACCGGTTCCGTCGTCTACCCATACGGCGTCGGGCGCGGTGACGAGCACATCGGTGGTGCCCGGCGCGCACAGCAACGGTTCGAGGATGCCTGCGCCCACCAGCTCGGTCTGCAGCTCGCGCAAGGTGGTCAGCACCTCGGTGTCGCCGAGCACCCCGCCCGATTCGGCGCGGATCGCCGCGGCGACGGCGGCCGGCCGCAGCGGCGCGCCGTCGGCGGCCAGCCGCTCCCGGACCCGGTCCAGCAGTGGGGCGTTCACGCCGCCGCCTCGGCGCCGATGCCTGCGGGTTTGTTCTGCAGCACGGCCAGCACCTCTCGCGCCGCCGCCGCGAGCGGTGAGCGTGGGGGCAGGCGCAGTCCACCCCGCTCGAGCTGCGCGTCGACGCGCGGCTGCGGCCGCATCGCCGCCAGCAGCGGCAGCCCGACGATCCGCACGACATCGATGGGACGCAGCCCGCCGGGGGCCGGCCCGCGGACCACGACGCCGGTGTTGGGGTTGCTCCTGGCCGCCCATTGACCGGTCGCCGCCGCGGCGGCGCATGACCGGACGTCGGCGGGTGTGATCAACACCACCAGATCCGCCGCGGCGAGCGCCGTGTCGGAGGCCGGCGAAGGTCGCCGGGCGACATCGCAGACCACGGTGACACCGCCCCGGCTGCCGGCGTCGATGACCGCGCCGAGGGGCAGAGGGTCGACGTCGTCGCACGGGCGCTCCCCGGACAGCACCCGGCTTCCGGACAGCACGCTGACACCGTGCCGCCGCGGCAGCGCGTCGCGCAGCGCCGGATAGGTCAGCCGCCCTCCCGCCACCGTGAGATCGGGCCAGCGCAAACCCTGCTCGGTCTCGCTGCCCAGCACCAGGTCGAGCCCGCCGCCCCAGGGGTCGCCGTCGACGAGCAGACACTCCGCTGCCGACCGCGCGAGCGCGACCGCGAACACCGATGCGCCGCCACCGCCGCGCCCGGACATCACGGCCACCACCGCGCCGCGGGCGCCGCCGTCACGGGAGTCCTCGGCGGCCTCGGCCAGCACGGCCATCAGGTCCGCCTCCTGGGCAGGGATCGTCAGCACGCGCTGCGCGCCGACCGTCACCGCGGCCTCCCACGCAGCCGGGTCCGGCGCAGAACCGCTGACCAGCAGCACACGGGCGCGGCGCGGCAGGCCCTGCGCCGCGCAGCGACGGGCCGCGGCCGCGTCGAGCAGCACCGCGGCGGCACCCGTCCACGCACTCCGGTTGGGCGGTTCGGCGGCGCGGACCACCTGAAGTCCCGCGGCGGCCAGCACTCGATCGACCGTCATCGTCAGCGTGGCGTCCTCGACGACGATCAGGATGGCGGCGGGGCTCGTCATGCCTCTCAGCCTCAGCGCGGTGCGACCCGTGGAAAAGGGCTGCCGAACGATCTGTGGATCGTCGCGGAGTTATCCACAAGGAATCGGGTCGACTTCGCCGAAAACGGCGTTCCGCAACCATCTGAGAGAAGCGGACCTATCCGCTTTACGAATGACCCTGAAAAAGGGACGACCCCCGCCAGGGGGGGAGGAGGCGGAGGTCGTCGTGTATCAGCCCCGGGGGGTCGGGCTGATGCACACCCGGCATAAGCCGAGTGATGCCCACTATACACACGGCAGAGCGGACTGGCGCAAGACCGCAACGCAGAGAAGTCGGTCGAATCCAGAAAAGATTGCAGTTCTAGCCACCTGTCGTGAACTGCCAATTTGTACGATCTGTCGCGATTTGTCACTCGACGGCGCTCTATGCTGGCGCTGTGACCTCATCCGACCCGGTGACGAGCCTCCGAGCAGCTGACGGTCTGCCCTCGGCCGAGCGCCCGGTGCTCACGGCGGCGTTCTTCGATCTCGACAAAACCGTCATCGCAAAATCCAGCACTTTCGCTTTCAGCAAACCCTTCTTCAGCCAAGGGCTAATGAATCGGCGCACGGTTCTCAAGTCCGCATACGCGCAATTCCTGTTCCTGATGTCGGGCGCCGACCACGACCAGATGGACCGCATGCGGAACTACATCACGACGATGTGCGCCGGCTGGGACGTCGAGCAGGTCAAGTCGGTGGTCGGCGAGACGCTGCACGACATCGTGGACCCGCTCGTGTTTGCCGAAGCCGCGGAGTTGATCGCCGACCACAAGCTGTGCGGGCGCGACGTGGTGATCGTCTCGGCCTCCGGCGAGGAGATCGTCGGGCCGATCGCGCGCGCCCTCGGCGCGACCCACGCGATGGCCACCCGGATGGTCGTCGAAGACGGCAAGTACACCGGCGACATCGCGTTCTACTGCTACGGCGACGCCAAGGCCGAGGCCATCCGCGCGCTGGCCGCCCGCGAGGGGTATGCCCTCGAGCACTGCTACGCCTACTCCGATTCGATCACCGATGTGCCGATGCTCGAGACCGTCGGCCACCCGACCGTGGTCAACCCAGACCGGACATTGCGCAAGGAAGCCGCCGCGCGCGGGTGGCAGACGCGCTCGTTCTCCAAGCCGGTGTCCCTGCGCGACCGGCTCCCCGCGGCGCCGTCCGGCGCCGCGGTCGCGACGAGCTTTGCGGTCGGGGTGAGCGCGCTGGCCGCCGGCGCGCTGACCTACACGCTGCTGCGCCGGTTCGCGTTCTGAGCACGGGCCGGAGCTGTTGCTGACGGGGCTCGGGTCACAATCCGGAATTGGCCCTTGATGTGACCGTGGTCACGGAGTACAAAGGAAGCACGGAAGCCGGGTGAGGCCAAGGCCGAGCCGGAAGAGAAGGCTCGATCTCCCGATCTCGGCTCCCCAGCACGGGTCCCGGAACCCACGCGGCGCACATGCCGCGGAACGGCAAAAGTGTTGCGGGCCTGCGTAAGTGCGAAGATCGGATGACGTCGACGGTCCTTTGGGTGGGGCCGCAGTCGAAGCGGATCGCACAGGCGCCGAGGCCACCCACGCAACCCCATACGCACGCATGGTAACCGGAGGCTCGTGCTCGCGGGCGGCGCGCCGAAGTACTTTTCGAATTACTTCGGACGCCGCCCGTTTTTCTTTGCTGCAGAGGGACCGCGACCGGCCGGTCAGGACGTCTGGGCCGCCGCGATCGCCAGCGCTTCGCGGGCGCCGGCATGCAGGGCCTCGCTGCTGAGCACCAGCCACGCGGCCAGCCCGCTCGGCGTTCCCGACGCGAATCCCCGTGCCGCGGCGGTGTAGTCACCCGAACGGCGCATCCAGTGCATCTCGGGGACGCCGAGTCCGTGCGGATCCAGCCCGCTGGCGATGGTGATCAGCCGCGACACCCCGCGCGCCACGACACCGTCGGCGCTGCCGAACGGCGCCAGGGTCAGGAGTTCGCCGTGTGCGACGGCGGCCAGCACTGTCGCGGGCACCCGCGTGCCGCCGGTGACCAGATCTGCCAGCAGCTCCAGCCGGCGCCCGATGTCGGCGTCGCCGCGAGGCCGGCCCAGGGCGTCGTCGGCGACCAGGTCCGCGGCGGCCAGGGAGTGCAGTCGCGCGATGGCCTGCAGCGGCGCGCGGCGCCAGACCCCGATCAGCGCGCCCTGTCCGCCTTCCAGCGCCTCGGCCACCCGCAGCGCACCGGCGAGCACCGGGTCGTTGTCCGTGCCCTTCGAACCGAGGGAACCATCCGGCGCGAACTGCAGCGGGCCGCCGTCGAGCACCGACGACGCGCGCGCGGCGCGCAGCGCGGCCTCGGCGGCCGTCGCCGGCCAGCCGCGCAGATTGGTGCGGTGCCGATGCGCCCGGCCGAGCGCCTCGCGAGCCTCGTCACCCGCCTCGGCGACGCCGGGCAGAGCGGTCAGCGGGGCGAGCGGATCGGTCACGCCCGCACACGGTAGTAGATGTGCGGGGTACCGATGGGCGCGCAGGCCGTGACGTTCGGCGCGCGCCAACTGCCGCCCGCAGCGGCGCATGTGAGTTGCCAACGTCGATGCAACGTTGGGTGACTACCCTCACAGTCATGACCGAGACGCACGTTGACGTTCAGGCTTCCTACCCGCCGGCCCCCGAGTTCAGTGCCCAGGCCAACGCCACCGAGGCGCTCTACGAGGAGGCCGCCGCCGACCGATTGGCCTTCTGGGCCACGCAGGCCGAGCGGCTGGCCTGGGACACCCCGTTCACCGAGGTGCTGGACTGGTCGGACGCCCCGTTCGCGAAGTGGTTCGTCGGCGGCAAGCTCAACGTCGCCTACAACTGCGTGGACCGTCACGTCGAGGCGGGCAACGGCGACCGGGTGGCCATCCACTGGGAGGGCGAGCCGGTCGGCGACGCGCGCGACATCACCTACGCCCAGCTCAAGGACGAGGTGTGCCAGGCCGCGAACACGCTCACCGAGCTCGGCCTGACCGCCGGCGACCGGGTCGCGATCTACATGCCGATGGTGCCCGAGGCGATCATCGCGATGCTGGCCTGCGCGCGCCTGGGCGCCATGCACTCGGTGGTGTTCGCCGGGTTCTCGGCCTCGGCCCTCAAGGCCCGCATCGACGATGCTCAGGCCAAGCTCGTGATCACCACCGACGGGCAGTTCCGACGCGGCAAGGCCGCGCCGCTCAAGGCGGGTGTCGACGAGGCCATCGAGGGGCTCGGCGACGACAGCCCGGTCGAGCACGTGCTGGTCGTGCAGCGCACCGGCATCGAGGTGCCATGGACCGAGGGCCGCGACGTGTGGTGGCACGAGGCCGTGCCGAACGCGTCGACCGAGCACACGCCCGAGGCGTTCGACTCCGAGCATCCGCTGTTCCTGCTCTACACCTCAGGCACCACGGGCAAGCCCAAGGGCATCATGCACACCTCGGGCGGCTACCTCACCCAGGCGTCCTACACCCATCACTACGTCTTCGACATCAAGCCCGAGGCCGACGTCTACTGGTGCACGGCCGACATCGGCTGGGTCACCGGGCACACCTACATCGTCTACGGGCCGCTGTCCAACGGCGTCACGCAGGTCGTCTACGAGGGCACCCCTGCCTCCCCCGACGAGCACCGGCACTTCCAGGTCATCGAGAAGTACGGCGTCACCATCTACTACACCGCGCCCACGGTGGTGCGCACCTTCATGAAGTGGGGCCGCGAGCTCGCCTTCGAACACGACCTGTCCAGCCTGCGGCTGCTCGGCTCGGTCGGCGAGCCCATCAACCCCGAGGCGTGGCGCTGGTACCGCCTGGTGTTCGGCGGCGACAAGACGCCGGTCGTCGACACCTGGTGGCAGACCGAGACCGGCGCGATCATGATCTCGCCGCTGCCGGGCGTCACGCACTGCAAGCCCGGCTCGGCGATGCGCGCGCTGCCGGGCATCTCGGCCAAGATCGTCGACGACGACGGCAACGAGCTCGCCCCGGGCACCGATCACGGCGAGCAGGCCAGCGGTTACCTGGTGCTCGACCAGCCGTGGCCGTCGATGTTGCGCGGCATCTGGGGCGATCCGGAACGGTTCAAGGAGACGTACTGGTCGCGCTTCGCCCAACAGGGCTGGTACTTCGCCGGGGACGGCGCCCGGTACGGCAAGGACGGCGAGATCTGGGTGCTCGGCCGCATCGACGACGTCATGAACGTCTCCGGTCACCGGATCTCGACCGCGGAGGTGGAGTCCGCGCTGGTCGGCCATTCCGGCGTGGCCGAGGCCGCCGTCGTCGGAGCGACCGACGAGCACACCGGCCAGGGCATCTGCGCGTTCGTCATCCTCAAGGCGCACGCCAAGGAGATGTCGCGCGATCAGATGGTCGACGAGTTGCGTGCCGAGGTCTCCCGCGAGATCTCCCCGATCGCCAAGCCGCGCGAGATCCATGTGGTACCCGAGCTGCCGAAGACACGCAGCGGCAAGATCATGCGCCGGCTGCTGCGCGACGTCGCCGAGGGCCGCGAGCTCGGCGACACCTCGACCCTGGTCGATCCGAGCGTGTTCGAGGCGATCCGCGCCAGCAAGTAGCCGACGAGAAGACGGTCAGGCGACCGGGACGAAACCCGTCCCGGGCCGGTCCTTGGCGGCGATGTCGGCGAGCTGGGTGTTGATCGACATCGTCACCGCCGGCGTGTGCAGCGGGATGTACTTGATGACGCACGTCGGAAGCTCCTCGGAGAACGCCCCGTGGATCATGCCGACGAGCTTGTTGTCGACGGTCACCGGAGCGCCGGAATCGCCCGGCTGCCCGCAGACCTGGTTGACGATCGTGCCGGGCTGCTCGCCGGGACCCCAGGTCACCCCGCACGAATAGCCGGTGGTGCGGCCGAGCTTGCAGGCCACCTGACCGAACACCGGGTCGGCGCCCAGACCGTCGATGCGGAACCCGTTGACCTCGTCGACCGGCCGGACCTTCTGCGGATCGAACTTGATCACCGCGTAGTCCAGCACGTCGTTGCCGGCCACCATCGTCCCGACGATGCCGGCCTCTTGGTCGGCCTCGGCCGCCACGACAGCCCCTGGACCGCCGCAGTGTGCCGAGGTGAAGCCGATCAGATTGCCCCGGTTGTCGGTGCCGATCGTGGTGAGGGTGCACAGCGTGTCCCCGTTGACCACCAGGCCGGAACCTCCGCCGAGCGGGACCGGCGCGGCCGCGTGGGCCACCCCACCGCCGAGCAGCACAAGCGCCGACACGGCCGCGATGATCACGCGGAAACCCCTGCTGCGGATACCAGGCTGGTCGCTGGTCCTCAACTGCTCACCCCAATCGACGTGGCCCCGACCCGCCCTGCAGACAATCAAGGCAGTCTAACGTCACTGCGGAATCGTTTCGTTCTCCGCCACGTGGCAACATAAGCCGCGTCAAAGACACATGCGGGAAGGGAAGCTCTGGTGAGCGATCGCAGAAACGGCGTGCCGGCCACGGTGACATCGATACCGCTGGTGGATCCGCACGCGCCGAAGCCCGACCCGTCCATCGGTGATCTGGTCAAGGATGCGACCGCTCAGGTGTCGACACTGGTGCGCGCCGAGGTGGAACTGGCCAAGGCGGAGATCACCCGCGACGTCAAGAAGGGCCTCACCGGAAGCGTCTTCTTCATCCTGGCGCTGGTGGTGCTGTTCTACTCGACGTTCTTCTTCTTCTTCTTCCTCGCCGAGCTGCTCGACAACTGGTTGTGGCGCTGGGCGGCCTTCCTGATCGTCTTCGGGATCATGGTGGTGGTGACGGCGGCGCTGGGGCTGCTGGGTTACCTCAAGGTGCGCCGGATCCGCGGACCGCAGAAGACCATCGAGTCGGTCAAGGAGATCCCCGAGGCGTTCACGTCGGGCGCGGACAAGAAGGCTGTCGCCACGACGGACGGTAAGCAGGCGGCGCCCGCCGATCCCTCCGGCTGGTAGTGGGCAAACCCGATCCGTCGGTGGTGCGCATCGACGGACCGTGGCGGCATCTCGATGTGCACGCCAACGGCATTCGCTTCCACGTCGTCGAGGCCGAACGGGAAGCGCGTGCCGACGATCAGTCGCGGCCGCTGACGGACCGGCCGCTGGTCATCCTGTTGCACGGCTTCGGTTCGTTCTGGTGGTCGTGGCGTCATCAGTTGCGCGGCCTGTCCGGTGCGCGCGTCGTCGCGGTGGATCTGCGTGGCTACGGTGGCAGCGACAAACCGCCGCGCGGCTACGACGGCTGGACGCTGGCCGGGGACACCGCGGGCCTGGTGCGCGCGTTGGGCCACAACTCCGCGACGCTGGTCGGTCACGCCGACGGCGGACTGGTCTGCTGGGCCACCGCGGTGCTGCACCCCCGAGTGGTCACCGCGATCGCCGCGGTCAGCTCGCCGCATCCGGCCGCACTGCGGGCATCGACGCTGAGGCGGCGCGACCAGGGCCGCGCGCTGCTGCCGTGGATGCTGCGCTACCAGATGCCGACGTGGCCCGAACACAGCCTCACCCGACACGACGCCGCCGAGCTGGAGCGCATCGTGCGCAGCCGTTCCAGCGCGACATGGCAAGCAACAGAGGACTTTTCGGAAACAATGGGGCACATGCGGCGCGCCATCCAGATCCCGTCGGCGGCGCACTCGGCGCTGGAGTACCAGCGGTGGGCGGTGCGCAGCCAGCTGCGCGGTGAGGGGCGCCGTTTCATGCGGTCGATGAAGCGGCCGATCTCGGTGCCGGTGCTGCACCTGCGCGGCGACGCCGACCCCTATGTGCTGGCCGACCCGGTGGTCCGGACCCAGCACTACGCGCCGCACGGTCGCTACGTCTCCGTCACCGGCGCAGGGCATTTCGGCCACGAAGAGGCCCCGGGCCCGGTGAACGAGCAGCTGACCCGCTTCCTGGGCCAGGTCTACGGCTGAGCCCGGCGATCCCTGACTGCCGAGCTCCTCAACGCGGCTCGTCCCTCGCCGCTTGATCGTCGCCCGGCTATCCCTGACTGCCGAGCTCCTCAACGCGGCTCGTCCCTCGCCGCTTGATCGTCGCCCGGCTATCCGCTGATGCAGGTCCCCGTCGGCACCCGCTCGATGTTGCCGACCTTGGCCATCTGGCGCGACACCTCCTCGGCGGTGAGCACGAACCCGGTGTCGACATCGTCGACGGCCGCCCCGAACACCACCCCGAGCACCTTGCCGGAACGGTTGATCATCGGGCCGCCGGAGTTGCCCTGCTTCACGGTGCCCCGGATCGTGTACACCTCGCGGGTCACCGTGGTGCTGCGGTAGATGTCGGGTCCGTTGAGCTCGATGACCTCACGCACCCGCGCGGGCGTCGCGGTGAAGTCGCCGCCGCCCGGGTAGCCCATCACGATGCCGTCGGTGCCGCTTGGGGCAGGCGCGTCGGCGAACTGCAGCGGTGCCGACGGCAGGTTCGGCACGTCGAGGATCGAGATGTCGGCGTTGGGGTCGTAGGACACCACCCCGGCGTCGTAGGTCTTGCCGTCGACCTCGACGGTGACGCTCTCCGACCCGGCGACGACGTGCGCGTTGGACATCACCCGGTTGGGGGCCACGACGAAACCGCTGCCCTCGAGCACCTTCTGGCAGCTCTGCGCGACGCCGCGCACCTTCACCACACTCGAGCGGGTCGTGCCCACCACCGCGGAGGTGGCCAGTGACGCGTCGGGCGCGTCGACCGCGGCGACCGGCGTCGGGCCGAAGTCCTTCAGCACGTCGTGCAGTCCGGAGGTGTCCCACAGCCCGGACAGCCGGCCCGGCACGGTGCGCAGCCAGTTCGGCGCCACCGAGTCGACCTCGGCGATCACCTTGGAACCCTGCACGGCCGCGGCCAGATTCGGCTGCGGCGAGGACACCAGCGCGGTGCCGAGCAGCCACGCCGCGGTCAGGACGAGCACCAACTGCACGGCGACGCCGATCACCGAGTCCACGACGCGCAGCGTCGGGTTGCGGATCGCGCCGCGTACGGCGCGGCCGAGCACCACACCGGCGATCTCGCCGATCACCACCAGCGCGAGGATCAGGAACAAGGTGACGAACAGCTTGGTGCGCGGCCCGTCGATGTGGTTGACCACGTGCGGGGCCAGCAGCACCCCGGCGACCGCGCCCAGCACCACCCCGACCAGGGCCAGCACGGAACCCGGCGCCCCGGATCGCCAGCCCGAGATGGCGGCGATGAGCGCTACGGCGAGTACGGCTATGTCCAGCCACTGTGACGATGTCATCGTTGGACCTCACCGTAGCTGTCCTCGGCGTCGAGTCGCGCCATTGCATCGCCGAGTTCGTACACGGCGTCGGTGTCCCACGGCACCGCCCAACCGGCGACGTCGAGCATCGCCGCGATCACCTGACCGGTGAAACCCCACACCACCATCTGGTTGAGCAGGAAGGCCGGTCCGGCCGTGCGGCGGGTGTTCTCCTTGCGATACACCATGATCCGGTTGGCCGGGTTCACGAACGCGCGCACCGGGACGCGGGCGACCAGCGCGGTCTCGGACTCGTCGACGACCGCGACGGGACCGGGGTCGCTGGAGTGCGCCAGGACGGGCACCACGTGGAACCCCGACGGCGGGATGAACATCTTCTCCAGCGTGGCGAGCGGACGCAGCCTGCCGGCTTCCAGCCCGGTCTCCTCGGTGGCCTCCCGCAGCGCGGTGTGCACCGGGCTCTGGTCACCGGGATCGGCGGCCCCACCGGGGAACGCGGCCTGGCCGGCGTGGTGGCGCAGCGTCGACGCGCGCACCGTGACGAGCAGATCGGCGTCGTCGGGCAGCACGCCCGGCGTTCCGTCCTCGGGCCCGGAGAACAGCACCAGCACGGCCGCGTCGCGGCGCGTACCGGTGACGGCGGCGGTCGCGTTGGCGGCGGTGAGTGCGGCGAGCACCTCGGCGGGCACCCGGCGGCGGTAGGCGTTCTTGACCGCGTCGGGCTGGGTGACGAGCGGGGTGAGCCAGGGCGGCGCCGCGCCGGGGGTCAACTCACCGTCCCTGCTGTCCCAGTTCACCTCACTCCAATCTTCGGGTCGACCGCGGCGGCGATCTCGTCGGCGGTCGCAAAGGACCGGGGCAGGATCTCGGCCACGCTACCGTCCGCGCGCAGCACCACCGTCGCCGGCATCACGTTGGGGACCTGCAGCGCAGCGGCGATGCGGCGGCGCCCGTCCTGCAGCGTCGGCAAATGCACCCCGAGTTCGGCGAGCCGGAGCAACGCCGCGGTCTCGTTCTCGTCCTGGTGCACCGTCAGGACCGTGACGCCGGGGCCCACACGGCGCTGGTATTCGGCCATGGCGGGCAGTTCGTCGGCGCAGGGACCGCACCAGTAGGCCCAGAGGTTCAGCACCGTGGGCCGTCCCGCGACGGCCTGTGCCACGTCGACGGGCGTTCCGTCCCCGGCGCACTCGACCACGATGCCGCGCAGGGCCTCCGGGCCGGGCCCGGTGCCCGGCCCGGGGCAGGGCGCGAGGTCGGCTTTCGCCCGCGGGGGACCCAGCGCGGCGGCGGTGTCGGCGTCGCGCTTGTCGCGGGCGGACACCGCGCCGGGCACGGCGGAACCGGCAGGACCCGCGCTGTCATCCCCCAATTCGGCGAACAGCGCCACCCCGACCGCGATGAGGACGACCAGCGCGACGACGCTCCAGCGTGCCGAGACGCTCATCGGCGCCCTACAGCCCGGCGAGCGCCAGCAGGTGCTCGGTCTCCGGACCCTTGACCAGCGGCGCCGCCACCAGCGGATCCGTGGGCCCGGTGCCGTAGGACGGGCAGTCCTTGGCGAGCACGCAGACGCCGCAGGCCGGCTTGCGGGCGTGGCACACCCGGCGGCCGTGGAAGATCACCCGGTGGCTGAGCAGCGTCCACTCGCTGCGCTCGATGAGCGCGCCGATCGCGTGTTCGACTTTGACCGGGTCTTCCTCGGCGGTCCACCGCCACCGGCGGACCAGCCTGCCGAAATGGGTGTCCACCGTGATGCCGGGGATGTCGAAGGCGTTGCCGAGGATGACGTTGGCCGTCTTACGGCCCACCCCGGGCAACGTCACCAACTCGTCGAGGGTGGCCGGCACCTGCCCGTCGAACCGCTCGACGAGTTCCTGGCCCAGCCGGATCAGCGAGTTGGCCTTGTTCCGGAAGAACCCGGTGGGCCGGATCAGCTCCTCGAGTTCGGCCCGATCGGCGCCGGCATAGTCCGCGGCCGTGCGGTACCGCACGAACAGCGCGGGAGTGGTCAGGTTGACCCGTTTGTCCGTGCTCTGGGCGGACAGGATGGTGGCCACCGTCAGCTCGAGCGGGTTGGTGAAGTCCAGTTCGCAGTACACATGCGGAAACGCCTGAGCCAGAGTGCGATTCATCCTGCGGGCGCGCCGGACGAGACCCAGGTGGGTCTCTTTGTCCCATTTGCCGGTCCGCTGCGTCACGGTCACCAGGCCAGCGTACTGAGCACCTCGGACACGTCGGCGACGCGCCGGGCCGCGGATCGGTCCTTAACGAGGGCTTTTCGTGATCCCGCCGAGACCTTGGCCGTGTTTACTTCCGACTTGTGTCGTGGTTGCTCGTCGCGCTGATACCCGGGATGTTGATGCTGGCGACGTTCGGTTTGGAGCGGGTGGAGGCCGGCCTCAGTCGTCAGACGATCTCTGCGGCCGACGTCGCCGAGTTCCTCGATCAGGCCGAGGCCAGCGACGTCGACGCCCTGGTGCGCGACGGCCTCGACACGGCGATCCACGATCAGCACCGGCGCCGCGGCGAGCGGGAGGCCGCGACCGCGGCGGCCGTGCGCAGCGCGGCACCGCCGAGTTTGCCGACCGTCCGGTCGTTCCCGCCACGCGTGAATACGGGGTTTCAGCAGACCCGGCATGCCAATCCTGTGTAGCGTGGGCTGGTCACGGGAAGCCGTGCCTCTAGACTGATCCCACGATTCATCGCGGGTCAGCGTGAGCATGTCTGACCACCAACATCTCCAAAGAGGGGCAACGTGGACGAGATCCTGGCCAGGGCCGGAATCTTCCAGGGGGTCGAACCCAGCGCCGTTTCCGCGCTGACCAAGCAGCTGCAACCTGTCGACTTCCCCCGCGGGCACACCGTGTTCGCCGAGGGTGAGCCCGGGGACCGGCTCTACATCATCATCTCGGGCAAGGTGAAGATCGGACGGCGTTCGCCGGACGGTCGGGAGAACCTGCTGACGATCATGGGCCCGTCCGACATGTTCGGCGAGCTGTCGATCTTCGATCCGGGTCCCCGCACGTCGAGTGCCACCACCATCACCGAGGTGCGGGCCGTCTCGATGGATCGGGAGGCGCTGCGGGCGTGGATCGCCGACCGCCCCGAGATCGCCGAGCAGCTGCTGCGCGTGCTCGCCCGCCGGCTGCGCCGCACCAACAACAACCTCGCCGACCTGATCTTCACCGACGTGCCCGGCCGGGTGGCCAAGCAGCTGCTGCAGCTCGCCCAGCGCTTCGGCACGCAGGAGGGCGGCGCGCTGCGCGTCACCCACGACCTCACGCAGGAAGAGATCGCCCAGCTCGTCGGCGCCTCCCGCGAGACGGTGAACAAGGCGCTGGCCGACTTCGCCCACCGCGGCTGGATCAGGCTCGAGGGCAAGAGCGTGCTGATCAGCGACTCCGAGCGGCTGGCCCGCCGAGCGAGGTAACGAGCGAGGTAGGTCAGCGGCGCAGGTAGTTCAACTGCGCCTGCACGCTCCACTCCGCGACGTCCCAGAGGCTCTCGTCGACGTCGGTGTAGACGTGCTCGACCACCGCGCGGGCGTCGGCGTCGTCGCCGAGGGCGCGCAGCGCGGCACGGATCTGGTCCAGCCGCTCCTCCCGATGCGCCAGGTAGGTGTCGGTGACGGCGGCCATGTCCTCGAGGTCGGGCCCGTGTCCCGGCAGCACCCGGCGATGCCCGAGGCCGTGCAGACGCCGCAGCGACTCCAGGTAGTCGCCGAGATCGCCGTCCTCGGAGTCGATCACGGTGGTCCCCCGCCCCAGCACGGTGTCGGCGGTCAGCACGGCGTCGTCGACGAGGAACGACAGCGAATCGGCGGTGTGCCCGGGCGTGGCCATCACGGTGATCCGCAGTCCGGCCGCGTCGATCACCTCACCGTCGGTCAGCGGTCCCCCGAGTCCGCGCAGGAACCCGCTGCCGACCGAGCGGACCACGGCGCCGGTCAGCTCGACGATGCGGTCGATGCCGCCGGTGTGGTCGCCGTGCCGGTGGCTGATCAGCACCAGCGGGATGGGGCCGAGCGCCGCGAGCCGCTCGATGTGCTCGTCACGGTCGTCGGGTCCGGGGTCGACGACCACCATCTCGGTGCTGCCGGGTCCGCGCAGCACCCAGGTGTTGGTGCCGTCGAGGGTCATCCGCCCCGGGTTGTCGCACAGCAGCACCGACGCGGTGTCGGTCACCGGCCGCAGCAGTCCGTACGCGGGGTGCTCCACCCTGACCTGCCTACCGGACCTCGACGATCACTTCCACTTCCACCGGCGCGTTGCGCGGCAACTCCGACACCCCGACCGCCGAGCGGGCGTGCGCCCCGGCGTCGCCGAAGACCTCGCCGAACAGTTCGGACGCTCCGTTGATCACCACGGGTTGTCCACCGAAGCCGGGCGCCGAGGCGACGAAGCCGACGACCTTGACCACGCGGACCACCGCGTCGATACCGACCAGCGCGTCGATGGCGGCCAGCGCGTTCAGCGCGCACCGGCGGGCCAGCTGCGCGGCGTCCTCGACCGACACCTCGGCGCCGACCTTGCCGGTGTCGGTCAGTTCGCCGCCGACGATGGGCAGCTGGCCGGCGGTGTAGACGAGGTTGCCGGTCCGCACCGCGGGCACGTACGCCGCCAGCGGGGCGACGACCTCGGGCAGCGCGATTCCCAGCTCTTCGAGCCGGGCGGACCAGGACGTCACTTGGGCCGCTTCAGATACGCGACGTGCTGCTCACCGGTCGGGCCGGGCAGCACCGAGACCAGCTCCCAGCCGTCCTCGCCCCATTGGTCGAGGATCTGTTTGGTCGCGTGCGTCAGCAGCGGAACGGTGGCGTACTCCCAGCGGGTCGGTTCGCTCATGCGGCTGAGCTTATCCGGCGCCCGATCCGGTATGGCTAGCATGCAGTGGTGGCAACCACACCAGAGGCGACACCGCATGCTTCGAAGCCGGTCGGCTGGCCGTCGCGCCTGACCGAGGCGCGGCTGCATTTCGTCTCCGGCAAGGGCGGCACCGGCAAATCGACCATCGCCGCCGCGCTGGCCCTGGCGCTGGCGGCGGGCGGGCGCAAGGTGCTGCTGGTGGAAGTCGAAGGGCGCCAGGGCATTGCGCAGCTGTTCGACGTGCCACCGCTGCCCTATGAAGAGGTGAAGATCGCGACCGCCGAGGGCGGCGGTCAGGTCAACGCGCTGGCCATCGACACCGAGGCGGCGTTCCTGGAGTACCTCGACATGTTCTACAACCTCGGGCTCGCCGGGCGCGCGATGCGCCGCATCGGCGCCGTCGAGTTCGCCACTACCATCGCTCCCGGTCTGCGCGACGTGCTGCTCACCGGCAAGATCAAAGAGGTCGTGACCCGCACCCGGAAAGAGGCCAAGGGCAAGTACGGCTACTACGACGCGGTCGTGGTCGACTCGCCGCCGACCGGGCGCATCGCGCGGTTCCTCGACGTCACCAAGGCGGTGTCGGATCTAGCCAAGGGCGGCCCGGTGCACTCGCAGGCCGACGGGGTGGTGCGGCTGCTGCATTCCGACCTGACCGCCATTCATCTGGTCACGCTGCTCGAGGCGCTGCCGGTGCAGGAGACGCTGGAGGCGATCGCCGAGCTACGGGAGATGGAGCTGCCGATCGGCAGCGTGATCATCAACCGCAACATCCCGGCCTACCTGCCGCCCGACGACCTCGCCAAGGCCGCCGAGGGCGGCATCGACGCCGACGCGATCCGCTCGAGCCTGGAGAGTGTGGGAATCACGTTGTCCGACAACGACTTCGCCGGACTGCTGACCGAGACCATTGAGCACGCGACGCGCATCGCGGCCCGCGCCGAGAGCGCCGAGCAGCTCGTGGAACTGGACATCCCGCGTCTGGACCTGCCCGCGCTGCCCGACGGAGTAGACCTGGGCAGCCTGTACGAACTGGCCGAAGCGCTCGCCCAGCAGGGCGTGCGGTGACGGGAGGGAACCGATGAGCACCACCCCTACGGCCCTGGACATGGCCTCGATCCTGCGCGACCCCGGCAATCGGGTGGTGGTGTGCTGCGGCGCCGGCGGTGTCGGCAAGACCACCACGGCCGCGGCGATGGCGCTGCGCGCCGCGGAGTACGGCCGCACCGTCGTGGTGTTGACCATCGACCCGGCCAAGCGGCTGGCCCAGGCGCTGGGCATCAAGGATCTGGGCAACACCCCGCAGCGGGTGCCGCTGGCCCCCGAGGTGTCGGGTGAACTGCACGCGATGATGCTCGACATGCGCCGGACGTTCGACGAGATGGTGGTCCAGTACTCCGGAGCCGACCGCGCGGACGCCATCCTGGACAACCAGTTCTATCAGACGGTGGCTACGTCTCTGGCGGGCACGCAGGAGTACATGGCCATGGAGAAGCTGGGACAGCTTCTGGCAGAGGACAAATGGGATCTGATCGTGGTGGACACCCCGCCGTCACGCAACGCGCTGGACTTCCTCGACGCCCCGAAACGGCTGGGCAGCTTCATGGACAGTCGGTTGTGGCGGATCCTGCTGGCACCGGGCCGCGGCATCGGCCGGCTGGTGACCGGTGCGGTCGGTCTGGCGATGAAGGGCATGTCGACGATCCTGGGGTCGCAGATGCTCTCGGACGCAGCGGGTTTCGTGCAGTCCCTCGATGCGACGTTCGGCGGGTTCCGGGAGAAGGCGGACCGCACCTACGAGTTGCTCAAGCGTCGCGGCACGCAGTTCGTCGTCGTGTCGGCGGCCGAACCGGACGCGCTGCGTGAGGCGTCGTTCTTCGTCGATCGGCTCTCCAGCGAGCGGATGCCGCTGGCCGGTCTGATCCTGAACCGGACGCACCCGACGTTGTGTGATCTGCACGCCGACAAGGCGGCGGAGGCGGCCGACGAACTGGAGAAGGCGGATCCCGACTCGCTGGCCGCCGCGGTGCTGCGGGTGCACGCCGACCGCGCCTCGACCGCCAAGCGGGAGGTCCGGCTGCTGTCGCGCTTCACCGGCGCGAACCCGCACGTCGCGATCGTCGGAGTGCCGTCACTGCCCTTCGACGTGTCCGATCTCGAGGCGCTGCGCGCCATCGCCGATCAGATCACCGGAGAAGCAGCCGCGGCCTGAACTCAGTCAGGCCGCGGCATTCGAAGCAAATTTTGACGGTGGCGAAAGCCGTCGTGTCTATCCGGCGCTGCGGTGTTTGCGCTGCGCGGCGAAGAATTCCGACCAGGAGACCACTTCCGGGTGCTGCTTGAGCAGCGCGCGACGCTGGCGCTCGGTCATGCCACCCCAGACGCCGAACTCGACCCGGTTGTCCAGGGCGTCGGCCCCGCACTCGGCGATCACCGGGCAGTGCCGGCAGATGACCGCCGCCTTGCGCTGCGCTGCGCCTCTGACGAACAGTTCGTCGGGATCGGTCTGGCGACACCGGGCCTGCGAAACCCACGCAATACGGGCTTCGGCCTCGGCGCCGTGCAGAATGGACTCACCAGACGGACTCACAGTGGTCTTGCGAGCGGCGGGCTTGGTAACTGACACCAGCGATCCCCTTCGTTCTGGCCGCGCCCCGACAACGCAGACGGCTGATACACCGACGTCGACCACCGCATGCGATCTACGCCACATTGCGAGGGTCTAGTGTGACCTGTATCGCACTGTGCGCTCAATTTAGGTGGTCACAGGCATTCTGCGCAATACATTCGTGACCACTTTTTTGGGACGACCGTGCCGTCAGGCCGGTACAGTGCCCGACCTCTGCATTTGTCAGGCCCTGCCAGGAGTCAGTCGGGTCCGCTCGGCGTCAGTGTGCCCGGCACCCGTCGCTACTCTGTACGCATGCCAGAGGACGAGACGACCCGGCCGCCGAAGGCGGTGACGGTCATCAAGCTCGCCTGGTGCGTGCTTCTCGCGAGCGTGGTGGCCGCGGGCCTGATGTTCCCCGTCGTCGGCGGAGTGGGGTTGATGTCCAACCGCGCCTCCGACGTGGTGGCCAACGGCTCGGCCCAGCTGGTCGAGGGTGAGGTACCGCAGGTGTCGACGATGGTCGACGCGAAGGGCAATGTCATCGCCTGGCTCTACAGCCAGCGCCGCTTCGAGGTGCCCAGCGACCAGATCGCCAACACGATGAAGCTCGCGATCGTGTCGATCGAGGACAAGAGGTTTGCCGAGCACAACGGCGTCGACTGGCAGGGCACGCTGACCGGCTTGTCGGGCTATCTCTCCGGCAACCTCGACACCCGCGGCGGCTCGACGCTCGAGCAGCAGTACGTCAAGAACTATCAGTTGTTGGTCATCGCGCAGACCGACGCGGAGAAGCGTGCGGCGATCGAGACCACCCCGGCGCGCAAGCTGCGGGAGATCCGCATGGCGCTGACGCTGGACAAGACGTTCACCAAACCGGAGATCCTGACCCGTTACCTCAATCTCGTCTCCTTCGGCAACGGCGCCTTCGGGGTGCAGGACGCCGCGCAGACCTATTTCGGGATCAACGCCACGGAGCTGAACTGGCAGCAGGCCGCGCTGCTGGCCGGCATGGTCCAGTCGACGAGCACGCTGAACCCGTACACCAATCCCGATGGTGCGCTGGCGCGGCGCAACCTGGTGCTCGACACGATGATCGAGAACCTGCCCGAACACGCCGACGAGCTGCGCGCGGCCAAGCAGGAGCCGCTGGGCATCCTGCCAACGCCCAAGGAGCTGCCGCGGGGCTGCATCGCCGCCGGTGACCGCGCCTTCTTCTGCGACTACGCGCTGGACTACCTGGCCCGCGCCGGCATCAGCAAGGATCAGGTCGCCAAGGGCGGCTACCTGATCAAGACGACGCTCGACCCCGACATCCAGAACACCGTGAAGTCGTCGATCGACGGCATCGCCAGCCCCGACCTGCAGGGCGTGGCCAGCGTGATGAGCGTGATCCGGCCGGGCAAGGAATCCCATCCGGTGCTCGCGATGGCCAGCAACCGCACCTACGGGCTGAACCTGGACGCCGGTGAGACCATGCAGCCGCAGCCGTTCTCCCTGGTCGGTGACGGTGCGGGCTCGATCTTCAAGGTCTTCACCACCGCCGCGGCGCTGGAGATGGGGATGGGTATCAACGCGACGCTCGACGCGCCGTCTCGGTTCGAGGCCAAGGGCCTGGGCACCGGCGGCGCGAGGGGCTGCCCGCCCGCGACCTGGTGTGTGCAGAACGCCGGCAACTACCGGGGACAGATGAGTGTCACCGACGCGCTGGCGACCTCGCCGAACACCGCGTTCGCGAAGCTGATCGCCCAGGTCGGCGTGCAGCGCGCGGTGGACATGGCCGTCCGGTTGGGGTTGCGGTCCTACGCGCTGCCGGGCACGGCGCGCGACTACGACCCGGAGAGCAACGAGAGCCTGGCCGACTTCGTCAAGCGGCAGAACCTGGGGTCGTTCACGCTCGGCCCGATCGAGGTGAACGCGCTCGAGCTGTCGAACGTGGCCGCGACGCTGGCCTCGGGCGGCACCTGGTGCCCGCCGAACCCGATCGCCCAGGTGCTGGACCGCAACGGCGAGGAGGTGTCGGTGACCACCGAGACCTGCGAGCAGGCAGTGCCCGAGGGTTTGGCCAACACGCTGGCCAACGCGATGAGCAAGGACGACCAGGGCTCGGGCACCGCCGCAGGCGCGGCCGGTTCGGTGGGCTGGACCCTGCCGATGTCGGGTAAGACCGGGACCACCGAGGCGCACCGGTCCTCGGGCTTCCTGGGCTTCACCAACCAGCTCGCGGCCGCCAACTACATCTACGACGACTCCAACGCCCCCGGCGAGCTCTGCTCGTTCCCGCTGCGCCAGTGCGGTGACGGCAACCTGTTCGGCGGCAACGAGCCGGCGCGGACATGGTTCACGGCCATGCAGCCCATCGCGACCCAGTTCGGGGACGTGGCGCTGCCGCCGACCGACCCGCGTTACGTCGACGGCGCGCCGGGTTCGCGGGTGCCGAGTGTGGCGGGCATGAGTCAGGATACGGCGCGGCAGCGGTTGCGCGAGGCCGGGTTTCAGGTCGCCGACCAGGCCACACCGGTGAACAGTGCGTCGTCGTACGGCACGGTCGTGGGAACGACGCCGAGCGGCCAGACGGTGCCGGGGTCGATCATCACGATCCAGATCTCCAACGGCATCGCTCCGGCCCCGCCGCCCCCGCCGCCGGGTGCCCCGCCCCCGGGCGGCCCACCGGCGCCGGTCGGCGAGACCGTGATCCAGATCCCGGGTCTGCCGCCGATCACGGTCCCGGTGCTCGGGCCCCCGCCGGCGCCGCCGCCACCTCCGTGATCGCGCAGCCCACTCACGGCACAGCGCGTGGCAGTAGGCTGGGACGATGCCTGGTTCTGCTGGTTCGTTGGTGAAGTCCGCCGTCTGGAAAAGCACCGCGAGGAACTCAGCGCTGGCCTCCGCGGGCGCGCTCGTCGCCGGTGTCGGCTACGCCTCGCTGATCGAGCGCAACGCGTTCGTGGTGCGCGAGGCGACGATGCCGGTGCTCACCCCCGGGTCGTCCCCGCTGAAGGTGCTGCACATCAGTGACATCCACATGCGGCCGGCCCAGCGCCGCAAGCAGGCGTGGTTGCGCGAGCTGGCGAGCTTGAAGCCCGACCTGGTGGTCAACACCGGCGACAATCTCGCGCACCCCAAGGCGGTGCCTGCGGTGGTCCAGGCCCTCGGTGACCTGCTGTCGGTGCCCGGGGTGTTCGTCTACGGCAGCAACGACTATTTCGCGCCGCGGCTGAAGAACCCGGCCAACTACCTGACCAACCCCGGGCATCGCGTCCACGGTGAGCCGCTGCCCTGGCAGGACCTGCGGGCCGCGTTCACCGAGCGGGGCTGGCTGGACATGACCCACACCCGGCGCGAGTTCGACGTGGCGGGGCAACGCATCGCCGTGGCGGGCGTGGACGATCCGCACCTGTCGCGGGATCGCTACGCCACCATCGCCGGCGCGGCTGACCCGACCGCGAACCTGACGCTGGGGTTGACGCACTCGCCGGAGCCGCGCGTGCTGGACCGCTTCGCCGCCGACGGCTATCAGCTGGTGATGGCGGGGCACACCCACGGCGGCCAGTTGTGCCTGCCGTTCTACGGCGCGATCGTCACGAACTGCGACCTGGACCGGTCCCGGGCCAAGGGGCCCTCCCAGTGGGGCGCGCGCACCCAGCTGCATGTCTCGGCAGGCATCGGCACGTCGCCGTTCGCGCCGCTGCGGTTCTGCTGCCGGCCGGAGGCGACGCTGCTGACGCTGGTGGCGGCGCCCACGGGCGGCTCGGACGCGGGGACGCGGGCCGGGCAGTCGCACCCCACCGTATCGGCGCGGTGAACCACTCGGCCTCCTCGGCCGCGCGTGACTGTTCCCGGCCGTGGGTCGACAACGCGGTGCGGCTGATCGAGGCGGACGCCCGCCGCAGCGCCGACACCCATCTGCTGCGCTATCCGCTGCCGTCGAGCTGGTCGCAGGACTGCGATCTGGCGCTGTACCTCAAGGACGAGAGCACTCACATCACCGGCAGCCTCAAGCACCGGCTGGCGCGCTCGCTGTTCCTGTACGCGCTGTGCAACGGCTGGATCCGTGAGGGCACGACGGTCATCGAGGCGTCGTCGGGGTCGACGGCGGTGTCGGAGGCGTACTTCGCGTCGATGCTCGGGCTGCCGTTCATCGCGGTGATGCCGGCCTCGACGAGCGCACCCAAGGTCGCGCTGATCGAATCCCAAGGTGGCCGTTGCCATTTCGTCACCGAATCGGCCCAGGTCTACGCTGAGGCGCAGCGGCTGGCCGAGCAGACCGGTGGGCACTACCTCGATCAGTTCACCAACGCCGAGCGCGCCACCGACTGGCGCGGCAACAACAACATCGCGGAGTCGATCTTCGACCAGATGGCCAAGGAGTCCCACCCGGTACCCGAGTGGGTGGTGGTCGGCGCGGGCACCGGCGGCACCAGCGCGACGATCGGGCGCTACCTGCGTTACCGCCGACATCCCACCCGGCTGTGTGTCGTGGATCCGGAGAATTCGGCGTTCTATCCGTCGTATCTGCACGACGACCCCGGTGTGGTCACCGGCATGTCGTCACGGATCGAGGGCATCGGCCGGCCGCGGGTCGAGCCGTCGTTCCTGCCGGGAGTGGTGGATCGGATGGTCGTGGTGCCCGACGCGGCGTCGGTGGCTGCCGCCCATCACGTCAGCCGGGTCCTCGGCCGGCGGGTGGGGCCGTCCACCGGGACGAATCTGTGGGGGGCGTTCGGCCTGCTGGCCGAGATGAGATCGCAGGGGCGCAGCGGATCGGTGGTGACGCTGCTCGCCGACGGCGGCGAGCGCTACGCGGAGACCTATTTCCGCGCGGAGTGGCTCACCAGCCACGGGCTGGACCCGTCGGAACCGGCCGAGGTGCTGGCCGAGTTCGAGCGGTCCGGCCGCTGGCCCTGATCCTCGGAGCGCCGCGTCAGCGGGCCGTCGGAGGTCAGGAACAGCCACAGCGCCGCCAGCGCGAAGAAGCCCAGGTAAATCGATGCGCCCAGACCGGTCATGTCCCGCCTCGTTTCGTTCGTTCGTTGCCGTCAGTGTGCATAACGCCACCGACAGTTCGGTTCCATCCCGCGGCGTGTCGCCGGGCGGGGACGCGTTTGGCTTCAACCGTGGCCGGTGCGATACGCTGTCGTGGCTTCACCCGGGGTGTGGCGCAGCTTGGTAGCGTGCTTCGTTCGGGACGAAGAGGTCGTGGGTTCGAATCCCGCCACCCCGACTCGTGTGAACAGCAAGGGAAGGCCCTGATCCGGCTCAGCCGGTCAGGGCTTTTTCGCGTTCACACCCAGGTGACGAACTGGACGATGATGCCGTTCGGGTCCTCGAACTGGCAGTACCGCTCGCCCCACGGTTCGGTCTCGGGGGGCGTGACGGCGGGGGCGCCGGCGGCGCGGACCGTGTCGTAGACGGCGTCGACATCGTCGACGACGAACACCAGAAGCAGGCCGTCGCCGGCGCTACCGGCGCGGTGGGCGGGCCGGAACGTCGGCAGCCCCGTGCGCAGGAAGATCACGTTCGGTCCGCCGTCCGGATGCTGCAGCGACACGAAGCCGTCGGCCTGCATCGCCACCGTGTGGCCGACGTGCCGGGTCAGGAACTCCGCGGACGCGAGGGGGTCGGCGACGTTCAGGGAGATCGCCGTTCCGGTCACCAGCATGTGCACCTCTTTCTCGTATCGTGTACGAGAACTAGTATCCGTACACTGCACGGAAATGCAACCGGCCCGGCTGGAGGCCCATGGACACGCTCGATCTGCTGTGGCGCCGCGAACGGCCCACCCCGCCGCGGCGCGGCAGGCCGCCCCGCTACACCGTCGACGCCGTCGTCGCCGCCGGAATCGCGGTGGCCGACGAGGCCGGCCTGTCCTTCACGCTGCGGGACGTCGCGCGCGCCCTGGATGCACCGGTGATGTCGGTGTACTCCTACATCGACGGCCGCGAGCAGCTCGTGGAGCTCATGACCGACCAGTGCCGGGCGGACATGAAGCACCGCCGCCTGTCCGGCGATTGGCAGACCCGGATGCGCACCGTGGCCGCCGACAACGCCCGGCTGTTCGACGACCATCCCTGGCTCGCCGACCTCGAGTCCGAACGCGCGGTTCTCGGTCCGGGCACCTTGGCGAAGTACGACCGCGAGCTGGCGGCAGTCGAGAAATTGCCCCTGCGCGACGCCGACAAGGACGCGGCGCTGACGCTGGTGCTGGACTTCGTGCGATCCTGCGCGCGAGCGCGTGCCCACGCGCGTCGGGAGCGCGCGCAGGAATCACCGGACCGGTGGTGGCATCGCGAGGGCGCCAAACTCGCGGCCCTCGGCGTGACCGAACGCTTCCCGCTGGCGTCACGGATCGGAACGGCTACGGGGCAAACCCATTCCGCGGCGCACGACGCGGACGCCCACTACGAGTTCGGCCTGCGCGCGATCCTGCGCGGCATCGACAGCCTCTGAGCTACGCCGTCGGTTCGCCGCCGTCCTTGTCGACGTCGGGGGTGTCGCGGTCGGGATCCTTCTCGGTGTCCTTCGCCTTGTCGGCGGTGGAACCGTCCTCGTCGTCGTAGAGGCCACTGCCTCGCGTCATTGCTGACTCCTCACTGTGCGGCGGCGCGGAGCTTGTCGAGCAGCGGTGCGGCCGCCTCCTTGAAGAACGCGTCCTGCGTGTCGCCACCCACCTGCACCAGCGCGATGTCGGTGAACCCGGCCTTCCAGTACTCGCTCACCGCCTCGACGATCGCGTCGAGGTCGGGTCCGCACGGAATCGACTCCGCGGTGTCCTCCGGACGGACGAACTGCGTCGCACCGTCGAAGCCCATCGTGGTGGGCAGGTCGGCGTTGACCGCCCAACCGCCGGCGAACCAGCGGAACTGATCGTGGGCCCTTTCCACGGCCGCATCGCGGTCGGGATCCCAGCAGATCGGGATCTGGCCGATCACCCGGACGTCGCCGGGCAGGCCGGTGGCGCGCCGCGCATCATGCCAGGCGTCCACCAGGTCCTTCTTCGGCTCGACGGCGATCAGGTGGTCGGCCAGCGGCGCGAACGTCTGCACCGAGCGGTCCCCCGAGACGGCCGCGGCGATCGGTACCGGGACGTCGGGCACATCCCAGATCCGCGCGGAGTCGACCTCGAAGTGCTCGCCCTTCCAGTCGACGAGCTCCCCGGTGTGCAGTTCGCGGATGATCTGGATCGCTTCCCGCAGCATCTCCTGCCGCCGCGCGATCGTCGGCCAGCGCTGGCCCACGACGTGCTCGTTGAGGTTCTCGCCGGAGCCCAGCCCCAGGGTGAACCGGCCGTCGGCCAGGATCTGCAGTGTCGCCGCCTTCTGCGCGACGACGGCCGGATGGTAGCGAATCGTCGGGCAGGTCACATAGGTCATCAACTCGACACGTTCGGTGGCGTGCGCGACGGCGCCGAGCACCGACCAGGCGTACGGAGCGTGGCCCTGCGACGCCAGCCATGGGAAGTAGTGGTCACTGGAGACTTCGAAGTCGAAGCCCACCTGCTCGGCCGAAACGGCGTAGCGGACAAGGTCTTTCGGTCCGCTCTGCTCGGTCATCAGGGTGTAGCCGAAACGCGTCATGCGGCCGGAGTACCCCTGACGGCGGCTCCGAAACGGTCAGGGCGCGCAGGTGACGTTGCCGATCGGGACCGTGATCGACAAGATGGTGATCATGACCTACCCGCCGCCGGGCTACGGCTACGGCCCTCCGCCCGGCTACGGTCCCCCACCGGGGTGGGGCCCGCCGCCCGGGTATGGTCCCCCGCCCGCGTACGGCCCACCGCCGGGATACGCCTACGGTCCCCCGCCCGGGTACGGTCCGCCGCCGGGACACCAGCCGCCCCCGGTGCTGCGGCCCGGGATCGTCCCGCTGCGGCCCCTCACGCTCTCCGACATGTTCAATGGCGCGTTCGCCTACATGCGCAGCAATCCCAAGGCCACACTCGGGCTCACGACCATCGTCGTGGTCGCCGCACAGCTGCTCGCGTTGATCCTGTCGGTGTGGCCGTTGGCGTTCAGCGGAGACGTCGACCAGGCGGTGGACAGCGCGGCCCCCGGCGCCACGATGTTCGAGACCGGGGCCGGTATCGCGTCGCTGGTGTCCAGTCTGGCCGCCGGCGTGGCCACCGCGTTGTCCACGATCCTGCTCAGCGGCCTGCTGACCGTCGTCATCGGGCGCTCGATCTTCGGTGCCGGCATCTCGATCGGCGAGGCGTGGCACCGGTTGCGGCCGCGGTTCTGGGCGCTGCTCGGGTTCACCGTCCTCGAAGCCCTGGGCGCGATCCTGTTGATGATCGTCGTGGCGGCCGTCATCGCGGTGGTGGCCGTGGTCGCCAACGGCTGGGCGGCGTTCGCGGTGGGCGCCCCGCTGGTGCTCGCCCTGATCGCCGCACTCGTCTATCTCGGCACGATGCTGTCGTTCACGCCGGTGGCGATCGTGTTGGAACGCCGCGACATCGTCTCTTCCATCAAGCGCTCATTCGCCTTGGTGCGCAACGACTTCTGGAGGGTGCTCGGCATCCGGCTGCTCGCCGTGCTGGTGGCCCAGCTCGTCGCCAGCGCCGTCGCGATCCCCTTCAGCTTCGGCGGCCAACTCCTGCTCACCACCGGGACCACGGTGACCGCCGCGATGATCGCCCTGGTCATCATCGCGATCGGCGGTGCGATCGGCCAGATCATCACCGGACCGTTCAACGCCGGGATCGTGGTGCTGCAGTACACCGATCGGCGGATCCGGGCCGAGGCATTCGACCTGGTGCTGCAGACCGGCGCGGCCCAGACGCCGGTGGCACCGCACACCACCGACGACCTGTGGCTGACCGGCCAGCGCTGACGTGGTGCCGATCGACATCGACCGCGACGCCGCCCGGGACGCCGCCCGCCGCGAACTGTCCAAGGCGATCTATCCACGGGAGTCGCTGACCGACCAGATCCTCACCTGGATCGAGCGGCTCCTGTACCGGATCACCGCCGGCGCCGCGTCGCTGCCCGGCGGCTGGTTCACCGTCGCGGTCCTGCTGGTGCTGCTCGCCGTCGCGGTGCTGGTCGCCGTGCGCATTGCGCGACGGGCCATGCGCAGCAGCCGATCCGGCGGCGACCTGCTGTTCGACGAGCACGACATGAGCGCCGCCGACCACCGCGCGGCCGCGCAGCGGCACGCCGCAGCCGCCGAGTGGGCGCCCGCGATCCGCCACCGGCTGCGGGCGGTCGCCCGCCACCTCGAGGAGAACGGCACGCTGCCCGCCGCGCCGGGGCGCACCGCCACCGAACTCGCGCGCGACGCCGGCCGCGTCCTCCCCGACCTCGACGGCCGATTCGCCTCGGCCGCCGACGTTTTCAACGACGTCACCTACGGCGAGCTGGCCGGGCACCCGGAGCAGTACCGGATGATCGTCGCGCTCGACGACGAGCTCGTCGCCCGCCCGCCCGCCTCGTCGGACGGCTCCACGGGCGCTGCACCACAGCAGGATTGGGCGGCACTCGGATGACCACCGCCGTCGGTCCCACCCTGGGTCAGCGGTGGCGCACCTGGCGCTGGGTGCTGCTGGGTCTGGCCGCCGTCGTCGCGGTCGCCGCGGTCAGCACCTGGCTGACGGCGCCACGCCCCGGCGGTCACCTGGATGCGACGGCGACCTCGCCCGACGGAGCCCGGGCACTCGTCACACTGTTGCGCGACAACGGGATCGACGTCATCGTCGCCGACACCGTGGGCGATGTGGAGCGGGCCGCGCGTCCGGACACCCTCGTCGTCGCCGCGCAGACGTTCTGGCTGTACGACGACGACCAGCTGGCCCGGCTCGCGGCGCTGCCCGGAGACCGCCTGCTCGTCGAGCCGGTCGGCAAGACCCGCGAAGCGCTCGCCCCCGCGCTGCGCAGCGGCGAGTCGACCGAATTCGGCGGCCTGACACCCGATTGCGACCTCCGTGCCGCCCAGCGGGCCGGACCCGTGCAGTTCGACGCGGCCGACACCTACGAGAGCGACGGCGCCACGGCGGTGACACGCTGCTACCGCGGCGTGCTGGCCCGCTACGACGATGACGGCCGCACCGTCACCGTGGTCGGGGGCTCGGGATTCATGACCAACGCGGGCCTGCTGGAGGAGGGCAACGCCGCGCTGGCGATGAACCTCGCGGGCAGCCGCCCCACCGTGATCTGGTACGCCCCGCAGCACGGCGAAGGCGCCGGTTCGGTCGGGGACGCCTCCCTCACCGACCTCATCCCCGACCAGGTGACGTGGCTGGTCGTCCAGCTCGTCGTGGCGGTCGCCCTGCTGGCGTTCTGGAGGGGTCGCCGGGTCGGGCCGCTGCTGGTGGAGCCGCTGCCGGTGGTGGTCCGCGCGTCGGAGACCGTGGAGGGCCGCGGCCGGCTGTACCGGTCGCGCCGCGCACGGGACCGTGCCGCCGACGCGCTGCGGTCGTCGGCACGGCAGCGCCTGGCTCCGCGTCTGGGGTTGCGGACGGACGCGGCCCCGCCGGCCGTCGTCGCGGCCGTCGCCCAGCGGTGCGGACTCGATCCGCAGGCCGTCGCCCCTATCCTCGACGGAGCGCCACCGGTGAGTGACACCGAGCTGGTGGAGCTCGCCCGCGCGCTCGACGACATCGAAAGGCAGGTCGCACAGTCGTGACACAGCCCAGCACCCACGAAGGCGCCCGCACCGCGCTGATGGCCCTGCGCGCCGAGATCGCGAAGGTCGTGGTCGGCCAGGACGCGGTGGTGAGCGGGCTGGTGGTCGCGCTGCTGTGCCGCGGGCACGTGCTTCTCGAGGGCGTGCCCGGTGTCGCGAAGACACTGCTGGTACGCACGCTGGCCGCCGCGTTGCAGTTGGAGTTCAAGCGGGTGCAGTTCACTCCCGACCTGATGCCGGGCGACGTCACCGGGTCGCTGGTGTACGACGCGCGCACCGCAGAGTTCACCTTCCGTGCGGGACCGGTGTTCACCAATCTGCTGCTCGCCGACGAGATCAACCGCACGCCGCCCAAGACGCAGGCGGCGCTGCTGGAGGCGATGGAGGAGCGTCAGGTCAGCGTCGAAGGCGAACCGCGTGCGCTGCCGGACCCGTTCATCGTGGCGGCCACCCAGAACCCCATCGAATACGAGGGCACCTATCAGCTGCCGGAGGCGCAGCTGGACCGGTTCCTGTTGAAGCTCAACGTGCCGCTGCCCCCGCGCGATCAGGAGATCGCGATCCTCGACCGGCATGCGCGCGGGTTCGACCCGCGCAACCTGTCGGCGGTGCAACCGGTGGCCGGGCCGGCGGAGCTGGCCGCGGGCCGTGAAGCCGTGGGGCAGGTGCTCGCCGGCGAGGAGATCCTCGGCTACATCGTCGACATCGTCGGCGCCACACGGCATTCCCCGTCGCTGCAGCTCGGGGTGTCGCCCCGCGGCGCCACCGCCCTCCTGTCGACCGCGCGCACCTGGGCGTGGCTGTCGGGACGCACCTACGTCACCCCCGACGACGTCAAGGCGATGGCCCGGCCGACGCTGCGCCACCGGGTGGCGCTGCGTCCCGAGGCCGAACTCGAGGGTGCGACCGCCGACGGCGTTCTCGAGGGGATCCTTGCGGCCGTACCGGTGCCCCGCTGGTGATCCTGACCGGGCGCGCCGGCGTCATCGCGCTGATCTGCGCGCTACCGGTCGCGCTCTCCCCCAGTCCCGCAGTCACTTTCGTCGCACTGCTGGGACTGCTGGCCGCCGCGGTGATCGTCGACGCTGCGCTCGCGGGCAATCCGCGCGCCCTGGAGGTGGCGCGCGGCGGCCCGACGTCGGCCCGGCTGGGTCAGCCCGTCGATGCGGAGCTGGCCGTCACCAACCGGGGTCGATCTCGCTTCCGCGGCGTGGTCCGCGACGCCTGGGCCCCGAGCGCGAACGCCACCCCGCGCCTGCACCCGGTGAATCTTGCTGTGGGGCACCGAACCACGGTGCGCACCCGGCTGACCCCGGTCCGGCGCGGCGATCAGGTGCCCGGTCGGGTGACCGCCCGCTCGGTCGGCCCGCTGGGCCTGGCGGGCCGGCAGGGTTCGCACGAGGTCGCCGGGTCGCTGCGGATCCTGCCCCCGTTCCTGTCGCGCAAGCACCTCCCGTCGCGGCTGGCGCGCTTGCGGGAACTCGAGGGGGCGACACCCGCGCTGATCCGCGGGCAGGGCACTGAATTCGATTCGTTGCGCGAGTACGTCATCGGCGACGACATCCGCTCGATCGACTGGCGGGCCACCGCCCGGCGCGCCGACGTCGTCGTGCGGACGTGGCGCCCGGAACGCGACCGCCGGGTGGTCATCGTGCTGGACACCGGCCGCACATCGGCGGGACGGGTGGGTGTGGATCCCACGGCCCCGGGCCCGGCCGGCTGGCCGCGGCTGGACTGGTCTATGGATGCGGCGCTGCTGCTCGCCGCGCTGGCCGCCCGCGCGGGTGACCACGTCGACTTCCTCGCCCACGACCGGGTCACCCGCGCCGGGGTGTTCAACGCCTCGCGCACCGAACTGCTCGCGCCGCTCGTCGACGCGATGGCGCCCCTGGAGCCCGCGCTGGTCGAGTCGGACGCCCGCGCGATGGTCGCGGCGGTGCAGCGGCGGGTCCGGCGCCGGGCGCTGGTGGTGTTGCTGACGGATCTGAACGGCACCGCGATCGACGAGGGGCTGATGGCGGTGCTGCCGCAGCTGACGGCCAAGCACCAGGTGCTGCTGGCGGCGGTGTCCGATCCGCGGGTCGACACGCTCGCCGCCGGCCGCGCGGACGCCGTCGAGGTGTACGACGCCGCGGCGGCCGAACGCGCCCGCGGGGACCGCCGTGCGGTCGCGTCGCGGCTGCGCGGCCACGGCGTGGACGTCGTCGACGCGCCCCCGGAGGACCTGGCCCCCGCGCTGGCCGACCACTACCTGGCGATGAAGGCCACCGGCCGCCTGTAGCGCGCCGGAGAAACTCAGCTCGTCGGCGCGTAGTCCGGGGCGTTGTCGATGTCGCCGGTCTCGCCGCGCCGGGCCGCCCGGCGGCCGAAGTACACCACGTACCCCAGGAACGCGAGCTCAGCCGCGACACCGATGGCGATGCGGACGAACGTCGGCAGCGGCGACGGCGTGACGAACGCCTCGATCAGGCCCGCGACCGCGAGCACCGCGACCAGACCGATCGCCACCGAGATCACCGCCCGGCCCTGCTCGGCGAGCACCTGCCCGCGGGGCCGGTCCCCCGGCGCGATCACCGACCAGCCCAGCCGCATCCCCACAGCCGCGGCGAGGAACACCGCCGTCAGCTCGATCAACCCGTGCGGGGTGATCAGTCCGAGGAACACGTCGCCCCGGCCCGCCCCGAACATCACCCCGGCCAGCACCCCGACGTTCAATGCGTTCTGGAACAGGATGTATGGGATCGGCAGGCCCAGCAGGACGGCCGCCACCACGCACTGCGCGGCGATCCATGCGTTGTTCGTCCACACGCTGAGCGCGAACGACGCCGCCGGATGTTCGCTGTAGTACGAGGCGAATTCGCTGCTGACCAACTGTTCCAGCTCGCTCGGCGTGCCGATGGTCGCCTGCACCTCCGGGTTGGCGGCCACCCACACCGCGAGCACCACCGACACGAGCAGGAACGCCGCCGCCGTGCCGAGCCACCACCGCCACGACCGGTACGCCACGACGGGGAACGACACCGTCCAGAACCGGACGAACTCTCGCCACAGCGGCGCATGCGCGCCGGTGACCACCGCACGGGCCCGCGCCACCAGACTCGACAGCTTGCCGACGAGCACGGCGTCCGTCGACGACGACCGCACCATCGACAGATGGGTGGACACCCGCTGGTAGAGGTCGACCAACTCGTCGGCCTCGGCGCCGGACAGCCGCCTGCGTTTGCGCACCAGATGATCGAGGCGATCCCAGGCCGGCCGGTGCGCCAGCACGAACGCGTCGACATCCATCCCGGCGATTTTAGTAGCGTGGCGGGCATGGTCAGTCCGCAGCAACCGGTGGTGACCGGTGACGCGGTCGTCCTCGACATCCAGATCGCCCAGTTGCCGGTCCGGGCGCTGTCGGCGCTCATCGACGTCGTCGTGGTGTTCATCGCCTACGTGCTGGGCGTGGTGCTGTGGGCGATGACGCTCTCTCAGTGGGATTCGGCGTTCTCCGACGCGGTGCTCGTCGTGTTCACCGTGCTGGCGCTGGTCGGCTACCCGCTGATCTTCGAGACGGCCACCCGCGGCAGGACGCTCGGGAAGATGGCGATGGGCCTGCGGGTGGTGTCCGACGACGGAAGCCCGGAGCGCTTCCGCCAGGCCCTGTTCCGCGCGCTGTCCGGGGTGATCGAGATCTGGATGCTGACCGGCGGTCCCGCGGTGATCTGCAGTCTGCTCTCCCCGAAGGGCAAGCGCATCGGCGACATCTTCGCCGGAACGCTGGTGATCAGCGAGCGTGGCCCCCGGATGGCGCCCCCACCGCCGATGCCGCCGCAGCTCGCGGCCTGGGCGGGTGCCCTCGAGTTGTCCGCGCTGCGGCCCGAGAGTGCCGAGTTGGCACGGCAATTCCTCACCCGCGCACACCAGCTCGATCCGCGGATCCGCGACCAGATGGCCGGCCGCATCACCGGTGAGGTGGTCGCGCAGATCTCCCCGCCGCCCCCGCCGGGCGCACCCGCGCCCGCGGTGCTGGCCGCCGTGCTGGCCGAGCGCCACCGCCGGGCGGTGCTGCGGCTGCAACCGCGCCCCTGACTCAGCGCTGCGTCACCCCGATCATCGTGAGGACCGCTGCCGCCAGGCTCGTCGCCGAGCGGATGTGGTTCCACGCCACCCAGCCCCCGAGATAGGTCTGCCACACCGCCGGGGAGACATCGGCGGTGTCGAGTCCCTCGTTGAGCGGCACGTTGGCGACCACGGTGACGATGGCCCCGGCGACGCCGAGCACCGCGCCGGCGACCAGCCAGGCACTTCCGGTCGCCCGCCAGTGCAGTGCGGCCAGCACACCGACCACCAGCGCCAACAGCGCGGCACCGAAGTACGCGACGAGGAACACCGCACTGGTCTTCGCTTCGGCGTTGATCCCGCGCATCGCGTCGATCGCCACGAACGGGCCGGCACGGTCGAGGCCTTTCATCACGAAGCTGGAGAAGACGAACATCATGCCGCCGGCCGCGGCGCTGGCGACGGCCGACGCGGAGGCGAGGACGGTGAGAGGGCTCATCCCCCGAGTCAAGACCACCGGATCGAGACGATCCATCGTCGAGCGTGCCGAGAGCATCATCGAGCGTCTACGCTGCCCACCATGGACGCGGTGGCCGGACTGCTCGACGGCGTCCGTGCGCGCGGGGCGTTCGTGCTGCGGATGCGGCTGGATCCGCCGTGGTCGATGCGCATCCGCGACGAGGCGCCGCTGACCGTCATCTGCCAGACCCACGGCCGGGCGGCCATCGTCCCCGACGACGGAAACACGGTGTGGCTGCAGGCCGGCGACCTCGCGCTGACGCGCGGCACCGAGCACTACGTCTACGCCGACGATCCTCGTACCCCGCCGATGATCGTCATCCATCCCGGCCAGCGGTGCACCACGGTGGCCGGTGACGACCTGCGCTTCGAGATGGCACTGGGCGTGCGCACGTGGGGCAACAGCCCCGCGGGCTCCTGCCGGTCGGTGATCGGCGCCTACCAAGGGCACAGCGCCGTCGGCGCCCGCCTGCTCGACGCGCTGCCCGCGGTGGCGGTGCTGCGCGCCGACGACTGGGACACCCCGTTGGTCGGCATGCTGTCCGACGAGGCCGGGCGGGACGGGCCGGGCCAGGAGGCCTACCTGGATCGGCTGCTGGACCTGTTGCTCATCGCGGCGGTGCGGGCCTGGTTCGACCGCGGGGACACCGCGCCGACATGGTGGGCGGCCGAACAGGACGCCCTCGTCGGACCGGCCCTGAAACTGATGTACCACAACCCGACTCACCCCTGGACGGTGGCGAGTCTGGCCGCCGCGGTGGGCTGCTCACGGGCGGCGTTCGCGCGCCGGTTCGCCGATCAGGTCGGCGAACCCCCGATCGCCTTCCTCACGGGCTGGCGGCTGGCGCTGGCCGCCGACCTGCTGCGCTCCGGCGCGACGGTGGCCGCGGTGGCCCGGCAGGTCGGCTACGGCAGCCCGTTCGCGCTGAGCACCGCGTTCAAACGGGTCCACGGCGTCAGCCCGCACGCGCACCGGCGCGCGATCAGGCGGGAATCCAGTTCCCGTGGAAGCCGTACGGAACCCGCTGCGGCAGAGCGATTCTGGCGACCGGCGGACCGGTGAAGTCGGACGCGTCGAGGATCACCAGGTCGCTGCCGTCGCGCGCGGGGTCGTAGACGTAGGCCAGATACCAGCCGCTGGTCTCGCCGGCCGGACCCGAGGTCGACGGCACGAACACCGCCTCCCCCGGCCCGCCGGGCGAGGTCGCCGTCCCGAAGCGGTGCACGGCCGCCTCGCCGGTCACGAGGTCGTGCCGGACCAGGCTGGCCTTACCGACCGACACCGAGTACCGGGCCGGCAGCGTCGCGAGACGGTCGTCGATCCGCGGGAACTCCACGGCGCGGTCGTCGAGTTGCGACTCGGTGACGGTGCCGCGCCGCAGATCGATCGCATACGTCCACATCACGGCCTGGGCGTCGAAACCACCGTCGTGACGCCACAATTCGGGGTAGCGGACCGCCTGCACGGTGAGCACGTCCCCCGCCTCGTGGGCGTTGACCACGTGGAAGATGTAGCACGGGTCGATGTCGAACCACCGCACCTCGGCGAACGGGTCGTCGCGGCGCATCACCCCGAAACGTGCCCCGTAGTCGTCGTCCCAGCGGTAGGGCATGCCGCCGCTCATGGCCGCCTCGGCGTCGAACACGATCGGAAGATCCATGAACACCACGTGATTCGCGGTCAGCGCGAAGTCGTGCATCATCGTCAGCGCCGGCACCTGCAGCGGCCGGTCGACCACCAGCGCCCCGGACGCGTCGGCCCGGTGGTAGGTGACGTGCGGCTCGAACAGGTTGCCGTAGCCGAAGAAGTGCAATTCCCCTGTGGTGGGGCAGATCTTGGGGTGCGCGGTCATCGCGTCAAAGAGCCTGCCGTCGAAATCGTAGGCGCCGATCGTCTCGAGGTCGTTGCTGATCTCGTACGGCAGTGAGGATTCGACGAGCGCGAGGGTCCTGCCTGCGTGGTTGACGACGTGGGTGTTGGCCACGCTCGAGCGCAGGTTGCGCGTGCCGTCCTCGCGGTAGAGCGGGAACGGGTCGTCGAAGCTGTCGGTGCGCACCCAGCGGTTGCGGTACCAGGCCGCTCGGCCGCCCTCGATGCGCACGCCGTGGATCATGCCGTCCCCGGTGAACCAGTGGCCGGTTCCGGCGCGCGGGTTCGGCCCGTTGCGCAGGTACCACCCGTCCAGCTCGGGCGGGATCGCGCCGTCGACGGTCAGATCGAACTCGGTGAGTTCGGCAGGAACGGGTGCGTAATTTCCGGTGCGGTAGAAGTCGCCTTCGCCGGGCAGGTTGCGCTGCTCGGTCTCGATCTCGGTCATGCGTCTCAGCGTGACATTCCATAAGTGACATGTCAATGGTGGATTGTCGCGTGATCCTCCACTAGTGGAAGGTCAGCGCTTACGATGCCGCCATGAGTCTTCGGATGGCGGCACTCGGCCTGCTGGCTCAGCGGCCCGGTAGCGGCTACGACCTGCTCAAGCTGTTCGAGAACTCGATGGCCAACGTGTGGCCCGCCACCCAGAGCCAGCTGTACTCCGAACTGAACAAACTCGCCGACGCCGGCCTCATCGAGGTCTGCGACATCGGTCCGCGCGGTCGCAAGGTGTACCGCATCACCGCGCCGGGGCGTGCTGAACTGCGCCGCTGGATGGCCGACCCGGGCGAGGATCCGCCGTTCCGCAGCGCCTCGCTGCTCCGGGTGTTCCTCCTCGGCCAGATTCCGGAGCGCCAGGCGCGACAGCACCTCGAGGAGACCGTCGAGCAGTCCCGGGCGGAGATCGCCCGGCTCGCCGACCTGCGCGACACCGTCGGACTGACCGATTCGTCTCCCGTCGACGACGACGCGTTCTTCGCCCTGGCGGCGCTCGATTACGGCCTGCGCCTCAACGCCATGCAGGCCGAGTGGGCGCGCGATGTCCTCACCCGGATGGACCGCCGCCGGAAATGAACGTTGCATCCCGATAGTTTTCGATATATCGTCAACGTATCGGAAGCGCGATCCGTGCTTCCTCCCCGACATCAGGAGACAACGATGAACACCCCTTTCACACCCCCGGAACACCCTTTCGAGGGGCGCGGCTTCGGCTTCGGCTTCGGCCCCCAGCAGCGTCGCGCCCTGCACGAGCACCGCCGGGCCGCCCGGCGCGAGTTCCGTGACCACCTGCGCGAGCACCGCGGTCAGGCCGGATTCGGCCCGGGCTTCGGCGGTTTCGGCCCCGGTCCCGGGTTCGGCCCGGGCGGCGGTTTCGGCCCCGGCTTCGGCTTCGGGCCCGGCGGACGCGGCGGCGGACGACGCGGCGGTGGCCGCGGTCGACGCGGCGACGTGCGCGCGGCGATCCTCACCCTGCTGACCGAACGGCCGATGCACGGCTACGAGATGATCCAGGAGATCGACGAGCGCAGCCAGCAACTGTGGAAGCCCAGCCCCGGCTCGGTGTATCCCACCCTGCAACTGCTGGTCGACGAGGGCCTGCTGGTGGCCACCGAATCCGAGGGCAGCAAGAAGCTCTTCGAGCTGACCGACGACGGGCGTGCCGCCGCCGGGAAGATCGAGACCCCGCCGTGGGACGAGATCACCGAGGGCGCCGACCCCACCGCGATGGGCCTGCGCAGCGCCGTGGGCCAGCTGATGGGCGCGGTCGCGCAGTCCGCGCACGCCGCGAGCACCGAACAGCAGCAGCGCATCGTCGAGATCGTCAACACCGCCCGCCGCGAGATCTACCAGGTCCTCGGCGAGGACTGACCCGTCCGGCGCGATTTCCTCCCCGACCCGGGGAAGAAATCGCGCCGGATCCGTGTACACAGAAGGCATGGACAGTTTTGCGCTCGGCTCGCACACCGTCGGCCGCGTCGGGTTCGGCGCCATGCAGCTTCCCGGGCCCGGGGTGTTCGGCCCGCCCCGCGATCACGACCAGGCCATCGCGGTGCTGCAGCGGGTCCCGCAACTCGGCATCAACCACATCGACACCGCCCAGTTCTACGGCCCCGACGTCGCGAACGACCTGATCCGCGAGGCCCTGCACCCCTACCCCGCCGATCTGGCGCTGGTGAGCAAGGTCGGCGCCCGCCGTGACGCCGAGGGGAACTGGACGCCCGCCCAGCAGCCCGACGAGCTGCGTGCCGACATCGAGCAGAACCTCGCCACCCTGGGCACCGACCGGCTGGCCGCGGTCAATCTCCGCATCCATTCCGGCGATCCGAACGCGGTCGGCCCCGTCGACCGTGCGCTGTTCGACCGTCAGCTCGACGCGATGATCGCCGCCCGCGACGAAGGGCTCATCGACGGGATCGGGCTGAGCAGCGTCTCCGTGGAGCACCTGCAGATCGCGCTCGAGCGCACCGAGATCGCGACCGTGCAGAACGCCTACAACCTGGTCGACCGGACCTCGCAGCCGGTGCTGGACCTGTGCACCGAGCGCGGCATCGCGTTCGTCCCGTTCTTCCCGCTGGGCTCGGCCTTCCACGCCGACAACCCGGTGCTCGGGCACCCGGCCGTGCGCGCTGAGGCCGAGAAACTCGGGCGCACCCCGGCCCAGATCGCGCTGGCATGGACGCTGAGCGTGGCGCCCAATGTGCTGCTGATCCCGGGTACGTCGTCGGTGGCGCACCTCGAGGAGAACACGGCCGTCGCGCAGATCGAACTCGATGCGGAGACCAAACAGGCCCTCGACGCCGCGGCGTGAGCCGCAGCCTGCGCGGGAGCGATTCTTCGTTTCGCGGCCCCCGGCAATAAAATCGGCGTCATCATGACGACCTCAACCGCCAGCGCCAAACCCGACCTGCTGTCGGCCGAGGCGGGCCGTCGGCGCACGTTCGCCGTCATCAGCCACCCCGACGCCGGCAAGTCCACGCTCACCGAGGCGCTGGTGCTCCATGCCAAGGCGATCACCGAGGCCGGCGCCATCCACGGCAAGGCGGGCCGGCGCGCCACGGTGTCGGACTGGATGGAGATGGAGAAGGCGCGCGGTATCTCGATCACCTCGACGGCGCTGCAGTTCCCGTACACGACGCAGGCAGGCAACACCTGCGTGATCAACCTGCTCGACACCCCGGGCCACGCCGACTTCTCCGAGGACACCTACCGGGTGCTCACCGCGGTCGATTCCGCGGTGATGCTGATCGACGCGGCCAAGGGCCTGGAACCGCAGACGCTCAAGCTCTTTCAGGTGTGCCGGCACCGCCGGATCCCGATCATCACGGTGATCAACAAGTGGGACCGGCCGGGCCGGCACGCGCTGGAGCTGATGGACGAGATCAACGAGCGCATCGGGCTCAAGCCCACGCCGCTGACGTGGCCGGTCGGCATCGCCGGTGACTTCCAGGGCGTGCTGGACCGCCGCACCGGCATGTTCATCCGCTACACCCGCACCGCGGGCGGCGCCACCGCGGCACCCGAGGAACACCTCGCGCCGGACGCCGCGCACAAAGCCGCGGGTGTCGACTGGGACACCGCGGTCGAGGAGTCCGAACTGCTGTCGGCCGACGACGCGGACTTCGACCCGGAGACGTTCCGCGACTGCAGCTCCACGCCGGTGCTGTTCACCTCGGCCGCGCTGAACTTCGGCGTCAACCAGTTGCTCGACGTGCTCGCCGAACTGGCGCCCCCGCCCAGCGGCGCGCTCGACGTCGACGGCAACCGCCGCGAGGCGACGGCGCCGTTCAGCGCGTTCGTGTTCAAGGTGCAGGCCGGTATGGACTCCGCCCACCGGGACCGGATCGCGTACGCCCGGGTGTGTTCGGGCACCTTCGAACGCGGTGACGTGCTGACCCACGCCACCACCGGCAAGCCGTTCGTCACCAAGTACGCGCAGTCGGTGTTCGGCCAGCAGCGTTCCACGCTGGACACCGCCTGGCCGGGGGACGTGATCGGGCTCGCCAACGCCGCGGCGCTGCGCCCGGGCGACACGCTCTACGCCGACGTCGCCGTCGAGTACCCGCCGATCCCGAGCTTCTCGCCGGAACACTTCGCGGTCGCCCGCGGCACGGATCCCAGCAAGCACAAGCAGTTCCGCAAGGGCATCGAGCAGTTGGACCAAGAGGGCGTGGTGCAGGTGCTGCGTTCGGACCGCCGCGGCGATCAGGCCCCAGTGCTGGCAGCGGTGGGCCCGATGCAGTTCGAGGTGGCCAGCCACCGGATGGCGACCGAGTTCGGCGCCCCGGTCGCGCTCGAGGGGCTGCCCTACACCGTGGCCCGGGTCTGCGATCCGGACGGCGCCGAGACGCTGCAGAAGCTGGCCTCGGTGGAGGTGTTCACCCGCACCGACGGCGTGCTGCTGGCGGTGTTCTCCACGAAGTGGCGCCTGGAGAACGTGGCGCGGGAGAACCCGACGGTGAGCCTGCGCTCGCTGGTCGCCGCCGAGGACTAATCGACGTCGACCCAGTCGAGGGTGCGCTGCACGGCCTTCTGCCAGCCCGCGTAGCCGTCGGAGCGCTGCTCGTCGGACCAGTCCGGGCTCCAGCGCTTGCCTTCCTGCCAGTTGGCGCGCAGGTCCTCCGGTCCGTCCCAGAACCCGACGCCCAGCCCCGCCGCGTAGGCGGCGCCGAGCGCGGTGGTCTCGGCGACCTGCGGGCGCACCACGTCGACGCCGAGCACGTCGGCCTGGATCTGCATGCACAGGTCGTTGGCGGTGATGCCGCCGTCGACCTTGAGCACCTCGAGGTGCACGCCGGAGTCGGCCTCCATCGCGTCGACGACGTCGCGGCTCTGGTAGCAGATCGCCTCGAGGGTGGCGCGGGCGACGTGGGCGTTGGTGTTGTAGCGGGACAGCCCGACGATCGCGCCGCGGGCGTCGGAGCGCCAGTACGGCGCGAACAGCCCGGAGAACGCGGGAACGAAGTAGACGCCGCCGTTGTCCTCGACCTGACGGGCCAGCGCCTCGCTCTGCGAGGCGCCGCTGATGATGCCGAGCTGGTCGCGCAACCATTGCACCGCCGAGCCGGTCACCGCGATCGAGCCCTCCAGCGCGTACACCGGCTTCGCGTCCGCGAACTGGTAGCAGACCGTGGTCAGCAGGCCGTTGTCGGAGCGGACGATCTTCTCGCCGGTGTTGAGCAGCAGGAAGTTGCCGGTGCCGTAGGTGTTCTTGGCCTCGCCGACGTCCAGGCACACCTGGCCGACCATCGCGGCCTGCTGGTCGCCGAGGATGCCGGTGATCGGGATCTCGCCGTCGGCGGGTCCGGTGTCGAGTGTCGTGCCGAAGGGATCGGTGACCGACGACGGGCGGATCTCGGGCAGCATCTGGCGCGGGATCCCGAAGAACGACAGCAGTTCGTCGTCCCAGTCGAGGGTCTCCAGGTTCATCAGCATGGTGCGGCTGGCGTTCGTGACGTCGGTGACGTGCACGCCGCCGCGGTGCCCGCCGGTCAGGTTCCACAGCACCCAGGTGTCGGTGGTGCCGAAGATCGCGTCGCCCTTCTCGGCGTCGGCGCGCACCCCGTCGACGTTGTCGAGGATCCACTGCACCTTGCCGCCGGCGAAGTAGGTGGCCGGCGGCAGACCGGCCTTGCGCCGGATGACGTCCCCGCGGCCGTCGCGGTCGAGCGCCGAGGCGATCCGGTCGGTGCGGGTGTCCTGCCAGACGATCGCGTTGTGGTACGGCCGTCCCGTTCGCCGGTTCCACACCAGCGACGTCTCGCGCTGGTTGGTGATGCCGAGCGCCGCCAGGTCGGTGGTGGAGAGCTTGGTCGAGTTCAGCGCCGTGGCCAGCACCGACCCGGTGCGCTCCCAGATCTCGACGGGATTGTGCTCCACCCAGCCCGCCTTCGGCAGGATCTGCTCGTGCTCGAGCTGATGGCGTCCCACCTCGGCTCCGTCGTGGTCGAAGATCATGCACCGGGTGCTGGTGGTGCCCTGGTCGATGGCTGCCACGAAATCGGCCACGCGCGCTCCTTCTCGGTAGAGGTCCATGATGGACCACATGGGTGTGCCAGCGATCACCGATGACGACATCGACCGGATGCCCCGCGGCGGACCGAATGCATCATGCCTGGACCGTCTGCTGCAGACCGACCGGCAGGAGTACCTCGACCGCGAGTCCGATGCCCCCGCCGACGTCGCCCGCAAGCGCAGCGTGATCCGGGCGCTCGACTGGGCCGGGCGCGTGTTCGGCAACCACGACCGGTTCGCCGCGCTGGCGCTCGACGCGGTGGCCGACGTCGCCGACCCGCGGATCCTCGAACTAGGCGCCGGGCACGGCGGCCTGTCCCGCCGGCTGCTGGAGTGGCACCCGTCGGCGCGCGTCACGGTCACCGACGTCGAGCCGTCCTCGGTGGCGGCGATCGCGGCCGGCGACCTGGGCTCCCATCCCCGGGCGACGGTCCGGCACATGGACGCCACGGCACTCGACGCCGCCGACGGCGAGTTCGACCTCGCGGTGTTCGCGCTGTCGTTCCACCACCTGCCGCCGGCGGCGGCCGCACGGGTGCTCGCCGAGGGCACCCGCGCCGCGGCCACCCTGTTGATCATCGACCTGCCCCGGCCGCCGGCGCCGCTGCACCTGATGCGGCTGGCGGCCATGGTGCCGCTGGCGCCGTTCCTGCCGTTCGTGCACGACGGCGTCATCAGCTCGCTGCGGGCGTACAGCCCGTCGGCGCTGCGGGCCCTGGCCGCGCACGCCGACCCGACGATCCGCGTCGAGTTGCGCGGCGGGCTGACCGGGCCCCAGGTGCTGCTCGCCCGGCGCGACGCCCAAGTCCTTGCTTGAGCAACTAACCAGTGTGCCGGCGCGGGGGCCCCGACACCCAAACCGATCGTGGCGCAGACACTTCGAATAACCTGTAGACAAGGAGGGGGTTGCCGAAAGTGCAGGGGGGAGGCTGGATGGAGGGGACTCCCTTCGGGCGCTATCGATTGATCGAGGTGCTCGGACGCGGAGGTATGGGCGAGGTCTGGCGCGCCCACGACACCGAGACCGACCGGGTGGTGGCCCTGAAGGTGCTGCCCGAGCAGTGGGCTTCCGACGAGACCTATCTGCAGCGGTTCCGCCGCGAGGCGCATGCGGCCGCCCGCCTCAACGAACCCCACGTCGTCCCCATCCACCACTACGGCGAGATCGACGGGCGGCTCTACGTCGACATGCGCCTCATCGACGGCAGCGATCTGCAGACGCTGCTGCACGGCGGGCCGCTGGTGCCGGCGCGCGCGGTCGCGATCGTCGAACAGATCGCGATGGCCCTCGACGCCGCCCACCAGGCCGGGCTGGTGCACCGCGACGTCAAGCCGTCGAACATCCTGATCGCCCGGTACGACTTCGCGTATCTGATCGACTTCGGGGTGGCCCGCGCGTCGCAGGACACGGGCCTGACCAACTCCGCCCATCTGGTCGGGACGCTGCCCTACATGGCACCCGAGCGGTTCCGCAACGGTGTCAGCGACGCCCGCTCCGACGTCTACTCCCTGGCCTGCGTGCTGGCCCAATGTCTCACCGCGACAACGCCGTTCATCGGCCACAGTGTCGAGGAACAGATGATGGGCCATCTGACCGCCCCACCGCCGCTGCCGTCGCAGGTCGACCCGTACATCCCGGCGGCCTTCGACGCCGTCATCGCCAAGGGGATGGCCAAGAACCCCGGCGAGCGCTACCAGAGCGCGTGGGAACTCGCGCTGGCCGCCCGCGCCGCGCTCGGTGACGCGGCGGGCCGCGAGCACGTCGGCGCCGCACCGCCGACGGCCAACGGCTCCGGGCCCGGTGAGGCGGCCGCCACGCTGCTGGGCCCGCCCGTCGACGATGCCCCGCTGTCGCGGACCGGCGACTCCATCGACGACCTGCTCGACCGGGCCGTCGCCGCGATCAACCGCGGAGACCGGGCGGTCGCCTCCGCGCTCGCCGATCAGGTGCTCGCCGTCGACCACCGCAACCCCGAGGCCGAGGACCTGTTGCGGGTCCCCACCGACCGGGGCGAGATTCGCCGGCTGACCATCGTGTCCGCCGACGTCGTCGACGCCACCGACCTCGCGCTGCGGGTGGACCCCGAGACCTACCGGCTGCTGATCGGCCGGTTCCGGGACGTGGTCCGCCAGATCGCCGCGCACTACGAGGGCCACGTCGCGTCGTCGAAGGCCGACGGTCTGCTGGTGGTGTTCGGCTATCCCAACGCCCACGAAGACGACGTGCACCGCGCGGTGCAGGCCGGGCTCGACATCGCGCACGACATCGAACGGCTCAGCGAGCAGGCTCAGCGCCGGTTCGGGGCGACGGTCGCGGTTCGGATCGGCGTGCACCGCGGCCCGGTCTATCTCGACACCGACCAGGACGACGTGTACGGCCTGGCGGTCACGCAGGCCGCGGAGGTCTCGGCGCTGGCCCCGACGGGCGGGGTGGCGGTGTCGCATTCGGTGGAACCGTTGATCCGCAACGCCTTCGAGCTGGAGAAGATGCCGTCGGTGGCCATGCCGGGCTCGCACGAGGTGGTCAACCCGTTCCGTGTGCTCGGCGAGCGGGCTTACGCCGGGCTGACACCGATGGGTCCGCTCGTCGGCCGCGACCGCGAATTCGCGCGGCTCGACAAGAGCTGGCGACGGGCCAAGGCAGGCACCCTGACGGTGCCTGCCGTGGTGCTGCGCGGTGAGGCGGGCATCGGCAAGAGCCGGCTGGCGGCGGCGGCCACCGAACTCGTGCAGCGCGACGGCGGCACCGTGCTCGAACTCGTCGGCTCACCGGTGCACGCCGACGTCGGCCTGCACCCGGTCCGGCTCCTGCTGGAGCGCCGCGCCGGCATCACCCGGCTCACCGAACCGGTGCGCCGGCTACAGCTGCTCGAAGCCGAGGTCGCCGGGCTGGGCCTCGACCCACAGACCGAGATCCCCTTGCTGGCACCGATTCTCGGCCTCGACGCATCGCTGGGGTATGAGACCCCGCGGGCCGAGGGCCGTAAGCTGCAGGAGCTGATCGCCGCCGCGGTGAAGACGTACCTGCTGACCGCGTTCGGCGATGCGCCCGGGCTGCTGTTGGCCGAGGACGCGCACTGGTTCGACGGCTCGACGCTGGAACTGGTGGGCGCGCTGCTGGGCGCGACCGAGGGCCGGCTCCTGGCGGTGATCACCGGCCGCGACGGCAACTGGCTCTCCGACCGGTGGCCCGCCAAGGTCTTCGACCTGAGCCCGCTGACCGACGAACAGACCGACGAGTTGGTGCTCGCCCTGGATCCGCGGGTGGCGCCCGAGCAGTGCGCCGCGGTCCGGCAGCGCTGCGGCGGCGTGCCGTTCTACATCGAGCAGGTGGTCAACGGACTCGATCCGGGCACCGACGTGCACCACTCGACGGTGCCCGACTCCCTCTACGAACCGCTGTTCGCGCGCCTGCTGGCCGTCCCCGACGTGGTGCCGGTGGTGTCCGCGGCGGCCGTGATCGGCCGGCACGTGGACCGCGCGCTGCTGATCGCCGTGTCCTCGCTGAGCGAGGACGCGGTCGACGACGTCATCGACGAGCTCGAGGACGCCAAGGTCTTCGAGCCGCACGGGCGTGATGCCTGGAAGTTCCGGCACGAGCTGCTGCGCGAGGTGGCCGCGGAGCTTGCACCGCCCAGTGTGCGCCGCACCCTGCACGGCAAGACCGCCGACGTGCTGGTCGGTGGCGCCGCCGGGGAGCCCGATTGGCGGCTGGTGGCAGCACATTACGAGCATGCCGAGCGGCACGCCGACGCCGCGGCGGCCTACCGGCAGGCTTCGGCCGACGCGCGACGCCGCGGCGCGCTGGAGGAGGCGCGCACGTACCTCACCCGGTCGCTGACGCAACTCGAGCTCTGCCCGCCCGGGCGCGACCGCGACCGCCTCGAGATCGAGCCCCGGCTCGAGCGGGGCTTCCTCACCTCGACCTCCGAGGGATATCAGAGTCCCTCGGTGGCAGCGGATCTGGAGCGATGTCTGCAGATCGTGGGCTCCGATCTGCACGACGATCAGGTGTTCGGCACGCTGCTGGCCGTCAGCAGCTACTACATCAACAAGTCGGATCTGCGCCGGGCCAACCAGCTGGCCGAGGCCATGCAGGCCAAGCCCGACGAGCAGCGGCGGGTGTGGAGCCCGGCGATCGCGTGCGTGCAGGGCATGGTGACGTTCCTGCGCGGCGAGTTCAGCCGGGCGCGAGGGTATTTCGAGGAGGCCAGCGCCGGCTTCGACGACGAGGGCCAGAACAGCATGCAGGAGCTGTGGTTCATCCCGTGGGATGTCGTCGCGCTCGCCTACGAGCACCTGTCGATGTGGCACATCCTGCACGGCGACCAGGCGGCCGCCGACGCGGCGATGGCCAGGGCGATGGATCGCGGCGACGAGCTCGCGTTCCCCTGGGGTCCGTACAACCAGGCGTACGCGAGCCACATCGAGGTGTGGTTGCGCCGCGAGTGCGGCCAGCTCGACCGGGCCCGCGGCGTGGTGGCCGACATGGTCGAGCGGGCCGAGCGGTACGGCATCGACTTCTGGCACGCGCTGGGCTCCACGCTGGGGCAGGCCACCGTCGACGCGGACATCGCGATGCGCGCCGAGCAGGCCGATCCGGATCGACTCGGCGCCCAGATCGACCTGCTCACCCAGTTCACCGACTTCTGGCGGTCCCTGGGCTTGTTCGCCTATCAGACCCAGTACGACTGCGTGCTGAGCCAGTTGCTCATCGCGGCGGGCCGTCTGGGCGAGGCGCGGGCGCGGATCGACACCGCTCTGCGCATCGCCGACGACACCGACATGCACTTCTTCGACGCCGAGTTGCTGCGGGCCCGGGCCCGCACGCACCACGATCCGGACACCCGGGCCGCCGATCTCGGCGTCGCCGTGGCGCTGGCCCGCCACCAGGGGGCGCCGCTGTTCGAGGTGCGCGCCGCCTGCGACGACGTCGTGCTGCGCGGCGACGACGCCCGCGGCGCCCTCGCCGACGCGCTGTCGCGGCTGCCTCCGGACTGCGCGCTGCCCGACGTGGTGCACGCCCGCTCCCTCCTGGGGTGGTCAAGCCCAGGAGCGTGATCACCACGATCCTGGGCTTGACCTTCGGTCGGGTGAGCCCCCTCGCATCACCGACCTCACTCGCCGGGCTTCCGGGCCGGTCCGTCCCCCGGTCGGCCGGGTCCCGTCGTCCGCGGTGAGTGAAACCCACCCTGACTCGTTGACCTTGGAAGTTTCTTGGACCGGCCGATCGGCGCGCGGCACTACCCGGCGGCGTCGTCGATCTCGAAGACGAACACGCCGTCACCGATCGTGATCGCGTCGCCGTCGGACAGCGCCGCGCTGCCGTCGATCCGCCTGCCCGACAGGAAGACACCGTTGGCCGAGTCGGCGTCGATGATCACGTGACCGGGTCCCGAGCCGACGATGACGGCGTGATACCTGCTCACCCGGGGATCGGCGAGCACGATGTCGTTGTCGGACTGGCGACCGATGCGGGTGACGGTGTCGGCGACGGGATACGCCGTCCCGGTGGCCGAGCGCAGGCGCGCCGGTCGGCTGGTCGCGGGCAGCGCCATCCGATTGACGGTCGCGATCATCGTGTCGGCGGCGGTCTTACGGGCCGCGCCCTCGATGTTCAGCGGCTCCTGACGCAGGATCCGTTCGTGCAGGTCCCGCAGCGCCGGGGCGGGGTCGATGCCGAGGTCGTCGGCGAGCACCGTCTGGACGCGGCGGTAGGCCTCGAGCGCGTCGGACTGCCGGCGCTCGAGGTAGTAGGCGCTCATCAGCTGCTCCCACAACGGTTCCCGGTACGGATACCGGGCGACGAGGTCCTCCAGCTCGCCGATCACCGACGCGGCGCGCCCGCACGCGATCTCGGCCTGGGCCCACACCGTGTGCGCGGAGATGCGGTCCTCGTCGAGCGCGACGGCGTGGTTCTCGACGAACGCGAAGCCGGACAGGTCCTCGAGGAACGCACCCTGCCACTGCGACAGCGCGGCCGACAGGTGCCGGCTCGCCTCGGCGAAGCGGCCCGCCGCCGCGGCCTCGAGCCCGGCGGTTCTGGCGGTGACGAACCGACCCAGGTCGACGGCGTCGTCGGCGATGGTGAGCCGGTAGCCGGGCGACGCCTTCTCCAGCAGCCGGCGGTCGTCGGCGCCTGCGGTGCGGATGAGCCGGCGCAGGTTCGACACGTAGGCGTGCAGGCTGGCTCGCGCCTCGGGCGGGGCACCCTCACCCCAGACGGCGTCGATCAGCGCGTCGGTGGCGACCGGCCGGTTGCGGTGCAGCACCAGCGCCGCGAGCACCGCCCGCTGTTTGGGGGTGCCCAACGTGACGGGGGCGTCCCCGACCGTCATCCGGAAGGGTCCGAGCAGCAGGAACGTGGGACTCGACGCCATCGGCCGCTGCACCCTCCCCCCACGGTGATGACCGTGACTGTACCGGCGGTGGAGAAGGCCGCACCGCGCAACTGGCCCGCCCGGGCCCCGCGATGGCGTCTAATGGCTGTCGTGGGCGAGGAACTGAAGCAGACCGAGTTCACTCGGGCGCAGCGGCGCGAGTACCGGCGCAAGGTGCAGCTGTGTCTCGACGTGTTCGAGACGATGCTGGCGCAGTCGAGCTTCGACTTCGAGAAGCCGCTGACGGGCATGGAGATCGAGTGCAACCTCGTCGACGCCGACTATCAGCCGGCGATGAACAACTCCGAGGTGCTCGCCGCGATCGCCGACCCGGCGTACCAGACCGAGTTGGGCGCCTACAACATCGAGTTCAACGTGCCGCCGCGCCGGCTGCCGGGCCGTGCGGCGCTCGACCTCGAAGCCGAGGTCCGCACCAGCCTGAACGCCGCGGAGGACAAGGCCAACACCGACGGCTCGCACATCGTGATGATCGGGATCCTGCCGACACTGATGCCTCAGCACCTGTCGGGGCATTGGATGAGCGAGTCGGTGCGCTACCAGGCACTCAACGACTCGATCTTCACCGCACGCGGCGAGGACATCGACATCGACATCGCAGGCCCGGAACGGCTGAGCCTGCAGACCGCCTCCATCGCGCCCGAATCCGCCTGTACCAGCATGCAATTGCACCTGCAGGTCTCCCCGGGCGACTTCGCGAACAACTGGAACGCCGCCCAGGTGCTGGCCGGGCCGCAGTTGGCGCTCGGCGCCAACTCGCCGTTCTTCTTCGGCCACCACCTGTGGGCCGAGACCCGCATCGAGCTGTTCGCCCAGGCCACCGACACCCGGCCGGACGAACTGAAGACGCAGGGGGTTCGGCCACGGGTGTGGTTCGGGGAGCGGTGGATCACGTCGATCTTCGACCTGTTCGAGGAGAACGTCCGCTACTTCCCGTCGCTGCTGCCCGAGCTGTCCGACGAGGACCCGGTCGCCGAACTCGCCGCCGGTCGCACCCCGACGCTGTCGGAACTGCGGCTGCACAACGGCACCATCTACCGCTGGAACCGGCCGGTGTACGACGTCGTCGGCGGCCGGCCGCACCTGCGGGTGGAGAACCGGGTGCTGCCCGCCGGTCCGACCGTGGTCGACATGATGGCCAACGCGGCGTTCTACTACGGCACGCTGCGGACCCTGTCCGAGGAGGACAGACCGCTGTGGACGAAGCTGAGTTTCGCTGCGGCGCGGTCGAATTTCGAGTCGGCCGCCCAACAGGGCATGGACGCCCGGCTGTACTGGCCGGGGGTGGGCGAGGTGACGCCCGACGAACTCGTGCTGCGCCAACTGCTCCCGATGGCCGACGAGGGGCTGCGCCGATGGGAGGTCTCCGCCGAGGTGCGCGACCGGTACCTCGGGGTGATCGAGGGCCGCGCGAAGTCGGGCCGCAACGGCGCGGTGTGGCAGGCGTCGGCGGTGGCGGCACTGCAGGAACGGGGCATGAGCCGGCCCGCGGCGCTGGCCGAGATGCTGCGGCTGTACTGCGATCACATGCACACCAACGAGCCGGTGCACACCTGGCCGGATCCGTGATGAGAGTCTGGTCCGTTGCGGTCGTCGCTGTCCTGTCGCTCGCGAGCTGCCCCGCGGCGCAGGCTGATTCGCCGCCGTTCGTGCTGCAGCAGCCGTTCGTCCTCGGCGGCGGAGAGCAGGCGGATCTCCTCGGCGGCGGCCTGACGGTGCGCTTCGCCGAGGTGCTCGAGGACTCCAGGTGCCCGGCACATGTCGAGTGCTTCTGGACGGGCCAGGCCCGGATCACGATCGTTGCCCAGCCTGTTGGCCTCGCACCGAGCAGGGTGGAGTTCAACACCAACCCTGCGCCCCGGATGACAGTGACCTCGGCGCGGGCAGGCGACTACGAGATCACGCTGCAGGCGTTGGACCCGTATCCGCAGTCCCCGCAGCAGCCGATCCCGTTCGGGGACTACCGGGCGACGCTGGTGGTGGTGCGCGCCTAGACCCCCAGGTCGCGTCGGAACCCCTCGGGAACAACCAGATTCGTCGCGTCGAGTTCCTGGATCGAGGACAACCCGAGCCCCAGCAGCGCGGAATCGATACCGCCGCGCAGGATGTCGAGCACGTTCTCGACGCCGGCCTGACCGCCCGCGGCCAGGCCCCACAGGTAGGCGCGGCCGATCATCACGGCGCGGGCGCCGAGGGCGACGGCCTTGACGACGTCGGAGCCGCGCCGGATGCCGCCGTCGAGCACGATCTCGACCTGATCGCCGACGGCCTCGGCGATCGCGGGCAGCGCACGGATCGGTGCGGGCGTACCGTCGAGGTTGTTGCCGCCGTGGTTGGACACCGAGATCGCGGTGACCCCGGCGTCGACGGCCCGGCGCGCGTCGTCGACGCGCATCACGCCCTTGAGCATGAACGGCCCGCCCCACTGTTCCCGCAGCCACGCGATGTCCTCCCACGTCGGCAGCGGGGTCTGCATCCACTCGCCGTAGGCGCCGAAGAACGTCGGGGCCGCGCCGCCGTCGGCGAGGTTGGGCGCGGTCAGGTCCGGCACCCGACCCGTCTTGGCGAACTCGAGAAGCCAACGCGGTCTGCGGATCCCCTCCGGCGCGAAGCGCAGCATGGCTTTGAGGTCCATCCGCTCGGGGATGGCGGGGCTGCCCCAGTCGCGGCCGTTGGAGAACGACCAGTCGGTGGTGATGATCAGCCCGACGGCGCCGGCGCGCCGGGCCCGCTCCATCCGGGCCGCCAGCGTGTCCCGGCCACCGGTCCAGTACATCTGGAAGAACGTCGCCGGGTTGGCCTGCGCCACCTCCTCGACGGGCTTGCTGGCGAACGACGACAGGCCGATCGCGGTGCCACGGGCCGCGGCGGCGCGCGCCACCGCCACTTCGCCGTCGGGGTGCACGGCCTGCACACCGGTCGGGGAGATCAGCACCGGCAGCGAGATCGCCTGCCCCATCACCGTCGTCGCCATGTCCCGCTTACCGGACAGTCCGGCGACGTGGGGTGCGAAGCCGAGCTCGGCGAACGCCGAGATGTTGTCGGCGACGGTGAGGCCCTTCTCCGATCCGGCGACCAGCGCGCTGTAGACGCTGGGCGGCAGCCGCTTTCGGGCACGCAGCTGAGCTTCGGCGACGGTCTCGAACCAGGTGGCCATTGGTGTCTCCCTCTTCCACGGTGTCTCCACGGTAAAACCGGCCACCGCGCTGCAGAACTCGCCGATCGGGCAGTCGGCACCCATCCGGGCGGGCCCGGTATCGCACCCGTTCGGGGCACGCGGAGGCCCCCGCCCGGGCCCTAACGTCGACGAATATGCAAGCAGCCCTGCTCGATCCGCTCGCCCCGTGCCCGCGCGGACGCTGGAGCGGCCACGGCGTCCAGGTCACCCGCCGGCACGGCCCGCACCGGCCGCACCCGGCCGTCGCGACCGTGTGCACCCCCCGGTTCTGTGTGCACCGGCGCGGCGCGTGGCTCACCGTGGAGCACGACCTGACGCCCGGTGAGCTGTCCGACGCGCTCACGCTGCTGCTGACCGAACACCTGGTCGACACCGGCGTACTGCGCGGGCAGTCCGAGTTCGAGCTCGTGTTCACCGGTGTGGTCCGCTCCACCGTCGACGGCGGGTTGTCCTCCTGGCTGCGGTTCTACCGCAACTCGCTGGCCGCTCTCGAGCACGGTGACGCGGCCTTCGCCCCGATCCACGCCGAGGCGGCCGCGCAGGTCCGCGGGCCGCGTCTGATCGATCTCGGCTCGTGCTTCGGGTTCTTCCCGCTGCGGATGGCCGCGCTCGGACACGACGTCCTGGCCACCGATCTGAGCCCCTCGGCGATGGGGCTGCTGGACCGGGTGAGTACCCGGCTGTGCCGCCCGGTGGCGACGCTGGCGTGCGATGCCACCGACGTCGTGTTGCCCGACGGCAGCGCCGACACCGTGACCGCGCTGCACCTGATCGAGCATCTGCCGACCGACGCGCTGCACGCGGTGCTCGACGAGGCGCTGCGGCTGGCCCGCCGCCGCGTCGTCGTCGCGGTGCCGTTCGAGGAGCAACCGCGGGACTGCTACGGCCACGTCCAGCGGTTCGACCTACTGCGGCTACAGCGGCTGGCCGACGAGCTGACAGGCCGGCATGCGGGAATCACCGCCCACACCTACGCCTTTCACGGCGGCTGGCTGGTGCTGGATCGCTAGATCAGGCCCCGCTTGCTCGCCGCGTACACCGCCTCGGCCCGCCTGCTGACCTCGAGTTTGCGCATGATGTTGCTGACGTGGAACTTCGCGGTCGTCGCGGAGATGTAGAGCTTCTCGCCGATCTTGTTGTTGGACAACCCGGCCGCGAGCAATCGCAATACCTCGACCTCGCGGTCGGTGAGCTGTGCGCGCGGCTCCGCGCGGCCCGACAGGGACCGCACCACCGCGGCGGCGCTGCGCGAGTCGAACGCGCTCTCTCCCGCCGAGATCGCTCGGATCGCCCGGACCAGTTCGGTGGTGTCGACGTCCTTGACCACGTACCCCCGCGCGCCGGCGTGCACGGCACGCACCACCAGGTCCTCGTCGAGGAACGTGGTGAGCACCAGCAGGCCGAGCGCCGGATACTCCGCGGACAGCTTGGCGCACAACGTGAGTCCCTCGAACTCCGAGCCGGCCGACAGCTTGAGGTCCAGGAGCACCACGTCAGGCTGGGTGGCCCGCACCACGGCCTCGGCCTCGGCCTCCGACGCCGCCTCCCCGACGACGACGAGGTCGTCGGCGCGTTCGAGCACCGAACGCAGGCCCTGGCGCAGGATGGCATGGTCGTCGACGAGAACGAGCCTGATGGGTGTCATGAACTCCGGCTTTCTCCAAGGCTTTCTGCGAGGCTTTCCGCACGGCGTTCCGCGACGTACGGGATGCGCGCCACGACCCGCACCCCGCCGATGCGGGAGCGGTAGACGTCGAAGGTGCCACCGTGTTCGGCGGCCCGGGCCCGCATGTTGGCCAGCCCGCGGTGCCGGCCGTCGACGTCGGCGGCCTCGGCCATCCGCAGCATCAGCCGCAGCTTGTCGGGGTCCCCGGTGCCGTCGTCGGCGATCGACAACGCCACCGCGTCGTCACCGTAGGTCAGCCGCACCAGGGCTCGGGTGGCGTGGCCGTGCATCGCGGTGTTGAACAGCGCCTCCCCGGCGATCCGCAGCAAGGCGTGCTCGACATCGCTGGGCAGCTCCACGGACGGGCCCGCCACCCGCAGCGTCACCCGCAGATCCTCGGGCATGTGCACGGTGGCCAGCTGCCCGAGCATGGCGGCCAGCCCGGAACGTTCGGCGTCGGACTGGTTGAGCGCGTAGATCGCCGAGCGCAGCTGTTCGGTCGCCGAGCGGGTGAGGTCCTTCGCGAGGTCCAGCCTGTCGGCCAGCTCCCCTGCGCCCGGACCGATCTCGCTGCGGCACACCTCGATCTGCATGCCGGCCGACAGCACGGTCTGGGCGACGCTGTCGTGCAGTTCCCTGGCGATGCGGTGCCGCTCGGAGTTGAGCACCTGATGGCGTTGTGCCGCACCGAGTTCGCGCTGGGTGGCCAGCAGCTCGGCGTTGCGGGCCTCGGACTGGGCCAGCAGCGTCACCGATTTGGTGAACAGCGCCGAGTTCTGCAACGCGACCGCCGTCTGCCCGGCCAGGATGCGCATCACCATGGCGTCGGTGCCGTCGAGGGTCCGGTGCGGCGGCGTCCACGCCGCGAACGCCCCGATCACCGTGCCGTTCAGTTCGATCGGCACGTGCGCGTGCTGCGTCTCGATCACCGGCAGCCGGAACTGCGCGAGTTGGCCCCGCAGGATGTCGTTGAGGCGGTTGAGCACCGCGTCGGGCAGTGACGCGCCGGGATCGGCCGCGCTGTGGAGTCCTTCGAAGGCGTAGGCGACACCGGCCGAGTCCAGGATGAGGTGCCGCACACTGGCCTCGGGCAGCGCGCCGTCGGCCAGTGCCAGCAGCACCCAGTCCGCGTCGAGGGTGGCCCGCGCGGCCTCGGCGACCGCGCGCACCAGGTTCTCCGGGCCCTCGATGGTCTGCACCAGCGCCCGGGAGATGGTGTCGAGCGCCGCGATCACCCGGTCCAAACGCTGTGCGGTGAGCCGTAATTCGGGATAGAAGCGACCCTTGCCCGAGCGCAGGCCGGTCAACCGGGCGAGGTCGGGAGGGCCGGCGTCCGCGGCGGTCACGAGAGCCGCCTCACATCGCCGCCCGGAACAGCGCCTGCATCTGCCTCTCGTCGGCGGGGCGCGGATTGGTGCTCATGCAGGCGTCGGCCAGCGCCGTCTTCGCCAGCCGGGGCAGGTCGTCCTCGGACACGCCGAGTTGCGCCAGGCCGCGCGGCACCCCGACGTCGCGGGCCAGCCGGTCGATGCGATCGGCCAGCGCCAGGGCCGCCTCAGCGGCGGGCGCCCCCGCCTCGGCGACCCCGAGGAACGTCGCGATGGTCTTGTAGGGCTCGGGGTCCGCCTCGGCGTTGAAGCGGATGACGTGCGGCAGCAGCACGCCGTTGACCACGCCGTGCGGCAGATCGAGCAGGCCGCCCACCTGATGGCTCATCGCGTGGGCGGCGCCGAGGATCGCGTTGGTGAACGCCAACCCCGCCTCCAGCGCGGCCTGGGCCATCAGCACCCGGGCGGGCATGTCCTGCGGCCGCTCCAGGGTGGCGGCCAGGTTGTCCGTGACCATCTGCACGGCACGCAGCGCGTGGTGGTCGGTGAGTTGGTTGTGGCCCAGCGAGACGAACGCCTCGATGCCGTGGGTGAGCGCGTCCAGACCGGTGGCGGCGTTGAGCCACTCGGGCATCGTGGTGAGTAGCCGCGGGTCGATGACCGTGATGTCGGGGACGAGCGCGCGCCCCAGGATGGTGATCTTGGTGTTGCGGGTGGTGTCGGTGACGATGCAGAACTGCGACACGTCGGCGCCGGTTCCCGACGTGGACGGCACGACGACCAGCGGCGGGATCGGCATCTCCGCCTTGTCGACGCCCTCGTAGTCGAGGATGTCCCCGCCGTTGGCGGCGAGGATCGCCACGCCCTTGGCCGCGTCGATCACCGAGCCGCCGCCGACGGCCAGCAGGACGTCGCAGCCGTGCTCGGCGTAGGTGTCGAACCCGGCGGCGATCTCGTGGTCTTTCGGGTTGGGTGTGAGGTGGTGCCACATCCGGGCCGCGATGCCCTGCTCGGCCAGGTGGTCGACCATCTCATCGGCCCAGCCGGCCTCGATGAGCCCGGGGTCGGTGACCAGCATCGGCCGCAGCGCGCCGAGCCGCAGCGCGGCGTGGGCGGCCTCGGCCATGGAGTCGATGCCGAACACGATCTCGGGGGCGTGGAATTTCAGCAGCCGTGCCCCGGACTCCGCGCGGCGCCGGTCGTCGCACGTCCCGACCGCTGCCGCGCCGCTGTCCGATCTCGTCACTGCCTCGCCTCGCACGCCCCGGGCCGGGCGCACGGAGTGTGACCCGGACAGCTCCAGCGTACGACTCACGTCATCTCCCCACGGCGTCCGCGGCGAACTCGTGCGCGGCGGTTTCCAGCCCCGACAGGTCGGCCACCACGCGCACCCGGTCGCAGTATTCGGCGTACGCCGGCAGGTCACAGCTGCCCAGGCCCCAGGAGTAGCGCGGCTCGGGCGTGAGCCACACGGTCTCCCGTGCACGGCGGGTGATCTCCTCGAACGCCGCGAGGTTGGGGTCGCGCGCATTGGTGCGGCCGTCGCCGAGCACCAGCACGGTGGTCCGGCGGGTGATCGCCGAGGAGTGTTCGGCGAGGAACTCGCCGAACACGCTGCCGTAGTCGGAGTTCGCCGAGATGTCGATGACGTCCCCGCCGAAGATCAGGCCGAGCGCCCGTTCGCTCGGGTGGTCGCGGAACATTTCGGTGGTCTCGGCGACGTCGGCGACGAACACGAACGACCGCACCTGGGTGAAGAGGTCCTGCAGGCCGTGCACCAGGTGCAGGGTGAACCGCGACGTGGCCCGCACCGAGAGGCTCACATCGGCCAGCACCACCAGCCGCGGCCGGTCCTCGGCGCGGCGCACGGTGACGGGCATGAACGGCACGCCGTCGAAGCGCATGTTGCGTCGCATGGTCTGGCCCGAGTCGACGCGGCCGGCAGCGGCGACGCGGCGGCGGTGGGTCAGCGCCCCGTGCAGGGTGCGGGCCAGCCGCCGCAGTGAGTCCTCCAGGTCGGCGCGCTCGGTCTCGGCGATGCGGTCCACCCGCGCCTCGCGCCGCTCCCGGGTCTCGACGATCGCGGTCTCCAACGCCAGCAGCGCCTCCAGGTGCCGCTTGAGCGCCGCCGGCAGGTTCTCCAGCACCCCGGCCAACCGTTTGCGCAGCGCTGCGGCGTCGGATTCGTCTCCTGCGCAATCCATTTCGCTGTCGAGCCACCCGAGCAGGGCGTCCTGCTCGGCGATGGTCAACTCGGCGTCGACGGCGGTGCCTGCGGAGGTGGCCAGATCACCCGCGGACGTGGCGCCGCTCAGCCGGTCGGTGGACAACTGGATCCGCACCGCGTCGTCGGCGCCGCTGCGGCTGTCCTTGGAGAACGCGATCTCGTCGGTCAGCGCGGCGAGGTCGATCTTGTTGGCCTCCTGGTGCAGGTTGTAGCGCTGCGCCAGGTCCTCCTGTTTGAAGTAGTCCCGGATGCTGGACGGCTTGCCGTGCTCGTGTCCCTGTTCGGGGGTGTCGCTGGGTTCCTCGGAGAGCGTGAAGGATTCGAGTTCTCCGGTGTCGACGAGATCGTCGTGCGCATGCGAGTGCCCGTGGCCGTCTTCCGCGCCGCCGACCCGCACGAGCGAGAAGAACGCGTCGAAGATCTCGTCGAACACCGGGGCGTCGCGCTCGTCTTTGACGAGCGCGACGCGCAATGCGGTCCGCAGGACAGCCCGGGACGACAACACACCGGGCTGCCCGGCGCACCGCATCGCGTCCAGCGCCTCGGGGATCGAGACGCGGACCCCGGCCAGACGCAGGAGCCGGACGAACCGGTGCAGGGTGGCCTCCATGGCCTACAGTGCCCGGCGCCGGCCCAGCGTCGCCGCCGCGGTCTTTTTGGGTGTGCCGTAGTAACCGTCGGTGAACCGACCGGGCCGGTCCTTGGCCAGCCGGGCCGCTTTCCCGTCGTCGCCGTGATCGTGACCGTGACCGTGGTCGTGATCATGGTCGTGACCGTGGTCATGGCCGTGGCGGTGCGGGTGCTGTTCGGGCACCGTCGCATTCGGGTCGACCAGCCGCGGCAGCGCGTCGAGCGCTTTGCGGACGTCCTTGTCGTACTTCACCACCACCGACACGGTGTCCGACAGCATCTGGGCCGACAACTCGTCGACGCCGAGCACCGCCAGCGTGCGGGCCCAGTCGATGGTCTCCGAGATGCTCGGCGCCTTGCGCAGTTCCAGCTCCCGCAGGCCGCGGACGATGTCGACGAGCTGCGCGGCCAGCGCGTCGGTCAACCCGGTGTTCTTGGACCGCACGATCTCCAGTTCGCGCTCGGCCGCCGGATAGTCCAGGAACAGGTGCAGGCAGCGTCGTTTCAGTGCCGCCGCCAGATCGCGGGTGTTGTTCGACGTGAGGATCACATACGGCGCATGCCTCGCGGTGAAGGTGCCGATCTCGGGCACCGACACCTGGTATTCGCCGAGCAATTCGAGCAGCACCGCCTCCAACGCCTCGTCGGCGCGGTCGATCTCGTCGACGAGCAGCACCACCGGTTCCTCGGACCGGACCGCTTCCAGCAGAGGTCGCGGAGCGAGGAAGCGGTCGGAGAAGAACACGCTCTCCTGCGCGCCGATCCGTTCGACGGCCTCCGTCAGATCCGTGGCGTCGGAGACGATCTGACCGATCTTCTCCCGCAGGATCTGGGTGTAGAGCAGTTGCTTGCCGTAGTCCCACTCGTAGAGCGCCTTGGTCTCGTCCTGACCCTCGTAGCACTGCAGCCGCAGCAGGCGGCGGCCGGTCGCCGCGGCCAGCACCTTGGCCAGTTCGGTCTTGCCGACACCGGCGGGTCCCTCGATCAGCAGTGGCTTGTCCAGCCGGGTCTGCAGGAACACCGTGGTGGCCAGGCGCTCGTCGGCGATGTAGCCCTCGCCGGCGAGCGCCTCGCGCACGTCCTCGACGGTTGCGAACATCGTTACGGCAGCAGCTCGTCGAGGCTGCCGTTCATGCAGTGCTCGACCACGGGGCGCACGGTGTCGAACGTGCACTCCTTCGCGTTGCCCGGGGTGCAGGCATCGCCGAGAACATGGTTGGTGATGCGGTCGACGTCGGCCTTGTCGCCCGTGATCACCTTGGCATTCTCGTAGAACTTCGTCGGGCCCTGCCCCAGCCGGTTCTTCGAGTAGCTGTCCTGCTTGACGTCGACGAAGCGCTCGATGATGTTGACGTCACGCAGCAGCCGGATCGCGGCGGCCAGCGCGGCGTCGGCGGCCTGCACATCGGTCATGCCGTAGGTGTCCACCCCCATCGCCTGTGCGATGTCGGCGAAGCGCTTGTAGGCCACCGGCATGTTGAACGCCCACACCCGGGGCAGCGCGATCGCGTTGTTCAGCCCGTGGTGGGTGTCGTAGAACGCCGACACCGCATGCGAGATCGAGTGGATGATGCCCAGCCCGCCGGAGTTGAACGCCTGCGCCGCGATGTACTGGGCGTACATCATGCCCTCGCGGCCCTTGAGATCGGTTCCGTTCCAGGTGGCTTCGCGCAGGTTCTCGGCGGTCAGCTTGATCGCGCGGATCGCGTTGCCCAGTGACGGCTCGAAGTTCAGCCGGGAGACGTAGGGCTCGGAGGCGTGGGCGAGCACGTCGAAGCCGCACTGCGCGGTGTAGTCGACGGGGCACTCGAAGTACAGCACCGGGTCGTCGACGGCCAGGGTCGCCACCGACGCGTCGTCGAACGCGACGTACTTGTGCGGGTTGTCCGGATCGGTGGTGGTGTCGGTGATGACGTAGGCCCACGAGGTCTCCGAGCCGGTGCCTGCGGTGGTCGAGATCGCGATGTGGGGCGGGTTCTTGGGATTCTCGCTCTTGTTGAAGCCCTCGAAATCGTTGACGTTGCGGCCGTCATGCGCGATCGAGATGCGGGCGCCCTTGCAGGCGTCGTGGGTGGAGCCGCCGCCGATGGAGACGAAGCTGTCACACTCGTTCTCCTGGTACAGCTTGACCGCATCCATGACGTTGTAGTCCTTGGGATTGGATTCCACCTGGTCGTAGACCACGACCTCGAGGCCGTGCCATTTCAGCGACTCGGCCATGTTGTGCACGATGTCGGTGCCGCGCAGGCCCGAGCTCATCAGCAGCGTTCGCTTGAAGCCCATCTTCAGCGCTTCGGGGCCGACCATCTCGTGGGCGCCGGGGCCCATCATGGCGCGGGGGAACGGGTGAAACTCCTTGATGGGGAACGGTTTGAGGAGATCTTCGACCTTCATGGCGACGGGTTCCTTTCCAGAGCCGATCTGCAGTGCGTGGCGGTGTCGAGCACCAACATGGCACGGCAGATGTGACCTGGAGAACACCTCGGACCCACAACCGAATCGTCGGGCAGCGCAAGTGCGGACGACCGGAGGGGACACGACCTACCCGGTCGGAGAGGTCTTCCTCGATTCGGAGGTGTCGCGCGCCTCGTGTGTGTCACGCACGTCGTGCGTCGCGTCGTGGTCGTCGACCATCGTCGACTCGTCGAAGGGCCGGTTGCCGTCGAGCACATCGTTGAGCCGGCCGCTGTCCACGGTATGGGTCCAGCAGCCGACGAGCAGGGTGGCGACGGCGTTGCCGGAGAAGTTGGTCAGCGCGCGGGCCTCGGACATGAACCGGTCGATGCCGACGATGATCCCGACCCCGTCGAGCAACTCGGGCCGGTGGCTCTGCAGGCCGGCGGCGAGGGTGGCCAGGCCGGCGCCGCTCACGCCCGCCGCGCCCTTCGACGCGATGATCATGAAGGCGAGCAGGCCCAGCTGTTCGGGGATCGACAGCGGATCGCCGAGCGCGTCGGCGATGAACAGCGATGCCATGGTCAGGTAGATCGCGGTCCCGTCGAGGTTGAACGAGTAGCCGGTCGGGACCACGATGCCGACGGTCGCGGGCTCCACGCCGGCGTGTTCCATCTTCGCGATCAGCCGCGGCAGCGCGGACTCCGACGACGACGTGGCGACGATCAGCAGGTACTCCCGGGCCAGGTAGCGGGCCAGCTTGAACACCGATACCCGGGCCACCATCCACAGCAGCGCCCCGAGCACCCCGAACACGAAGATCACGCACGTCAGGTAGAACGCCAGCATCAGCACCCCGAGCTGGATCACCGCCTCGAACCCGGTGTCGCCCACCACCTCGGCGATCGCGCCGAAGGCACCGATCGGGGCCAGCCACAGCACGCCGATCAGGATCTTGAAGACCAGCTTCTGCACCGCCTCGATGCCGCGCAGCAGCGGCTCACCGGTCCGGCCCAGCGACTGGATGCCGAACCCGACGAGCAGCGCGACGAACAGTGCCTGCAGCACGTTGCCCTCGGTGAGCGAGGAGAACAGCGTGGACGGGATGATGTCGGAGATGAAATCCATGGCGCCGCCGGCGGATTCGGCCTCACCGGCCAGCTCGGCGCCCTTGCCCGGGTCGGCGGTGACGTCGAGCCCGGTCCCGGGGCTGATCAGGTTGCCGACGACCAGGCCGATGGCCAGCGCCACCGTCGACATCACCAGGAAGTAGCCGAGCGCGAGCCCGCCGACCTTCCCGACGGCGGTGGCGGCCCTGACCTTGCCGATGCCGAGCACGACGGTGCAGAAGATGACCGGGACGATCATCATCTTGATCAGCTTGACGAACAGCTCGCCCAGCACGCCGAGTGAGGCGGCAGCGTCGGGCGCGACGAGGCCCACCACGATGCCGGCGACGACCGCGACGATCACCATGATGTAGAGCCAGTGCGTCCGGTCGCGCTTCTTCTTCTCCGGCCTCGACTGGTCGGACTCGGTGGCTGTCATGAGCGCGTCCCTCCCCTGGTGGTGCAGCAGGGTAACCAGAAGTGCGCCCGATCACACCCCCGAGACAGCGGCGAGCGCGGCGGTGAGCGCCTCGAGGTCGTCGTCGGTGACATCGACGTGCGGGGAGACCCGCAGGGCGGGGCGGACCATCTCGCCGGGCGCCCGTTCGACCCCGACGTAGGTGGTGACGATCGCGTGCTCGGCGATCAACCGGGCGCGCACGTGCAGCGGGTCCACGCCGTCGGGCGGCAGCACCGTGGTGATGGCACTCGGCTCGTCCGCGGCCTCGCGGACCTGCCAGTCGGTGAGTGCGGCGAGCGCGCGGCGGGTGGCGGCGCCGACCTCGCGCAGCCGGGCCTGGATGACCTCCGGACCGGCCGCCACGTGTTCGCCGAGCGCCACCGACAGACCCACGTGTGACGCGACGTTCTTCTCGGCGTGATCGAGCCGTCCGCGGGTGTCCTCGGTCAGGAAACCGGGCCGGGTGGCCAGCACGCCCACGCCGCGAGGGCCCGCCGCCCACTTGCGCGACGAGGAGTACAGCGCGTCAGCACCGATGCCTGCGCAGTCCAGGTGCGCGAAACCCTGGGCGGCGTCGACGATCAGCGGCAGGCCCTGTGTGTGGCACGCCCCGGCGATGTCGCGGACCGGTTGCACCACCCCGCTGTGGCTGCCCAGCATCGTGAAGTGCACCAGCGCGGGCGGATCGCTGGCCAGCGCCGCGCCGACGGCGTCGAGGTCGAGCCGGCCGAACCCGTCGACCGGCAGCTCGCGGATCTCGAAACCGTGCCGCGCCATGATCGCCAGGTTCGGGCCGTATTCGCTTGTCAGACAGGCGATCACCCGCTCGCCCGGCCAGTCCGACAGCAGGATGTCGAGCGCGTTGTTGGAGCCGGTGGTGAACACCACGTCGGCGTCGGACATGCCGGTGAGCGCTCGCACGGCCGCCCGGCCGGCGTCCAGGGCCGGCGCCGCGGCCTCGGCGGCGACGTAGCCGCCGACCTCCGCCTCGTGGCGGGCGTGCTGGGCCGCGGCCTCGATGGCCGCGAAGCTCTGCCGCGAGCACGCCGCGCTGTCGAGGTGCACTCCCGCGGCGGGGGGCCGCGCGGCGCGCCACGCCTCGGCGAGACTCACTTGACCGCCAGTGACAGGCCGAAGTCGCCCGCGTCGTCGGTCCACCAGTGGGTGCGGCGCAGGCCGGCCGCCCCGAGTTCGCTGTCCACCCGGGACTGGCGGAACTTGCACGACACCTCGGTCAGCATCTCCTCGCCGTCGCCGAAATCGACGTCCAGATCCAGGGCGGCGATGCGCACCGTCTGTGCGCGCACGGACCGCAGCCACATTTCGATGCGTTCCTTCTCGGCGTTCCAGCGGGCGACGTGGGCGAACGCGTCCAGGTCGAAATCCGCGCCCAGTTCCCGGTTCACCACGGCGAGCACGTTGAGGTTGAAGCGCGCGGTGACCCCGGCGCTGTCGTCGTAGGCGCGCACCAGCCGGTCGGTGTCCTTGACCAGATCGGTGCCCAGCAGCAGAGCGTCACCGGGCTCCATCATTGCCGCGACCGAGGACAGGAACTCCGCGCGGGGGCCCGGCGTCAGGTTGCCGATGGTGGAGCCGAGGAACGCGACCAGCCGTCGCCCGGTGGCCGGGATCTTGCCCAGATGCTCCTCGAAGTCGCCGCAGACCGCCGCGACGTCGGTGCCGGGGTATTCGCTCTCGATCGCTGCGCCCGCGGCCTCGAGCACTCCCGCGTCGACGTCGAACGGGATGAACCGGCGCAGCGCGCCGCGTCCGGCCATCGCGTCGAGCAGCCTGCGGGTCTTCTCCGACGTGCCGCTGCCCAACTCGACCAGCGTGTCGGCGCCGGAGACCTCGGCGATCTCCCCGGCGTGGGCCGCGAGGATCTGCGCCTCGGCTCGCGTCGGGTAGTACTCCGGCAACCGGGTGATCTGGTCGAACAGGTCACTGCCGACCGAGTCGTAGAACCACTTGGGCGGCAACGACTTCGGCGTGCCGCTCAGCCCGTCGCGGACATCGCGGCGCAGCGCCGCCTCCGCGGCGTCGGCGGCCAGGTAGTTCTCCAGCGAGAACGTCATCACGATCCTTTCAGCGGTGTGAGCTCCACCCGAGCGTCGCCGGCGGCGCCGTCGACGGTGACCAGGTGGCGGTCGGGGATCTCCTGCCAGGACGGGTCGTCGTCGTAGGGTTCGCTGGCCAGCACGACGCCGTCGGCGCGGCGCAGCACCGACAGGGTGTCTCCCCAGGTGGTGGCCACCAGCCGAGAACCGTTGGCGGCCAGGATGTTCAGCCGGGCGTTGGGGGCGTCCGCGGCTACGCCGGTGATCGTGTCACCGAGCGCGTCCATGCCGCGGTCGAAGATCAGCGCGGCCAGCAGCGCGCTGTCGTTGGTCGACTCCGCGTGCGCCGACAGGGGCAGCACGGCGCGGTCGACGACCCCGTTGTGCGACAGCAGCCACGTCCCGTCGGTGAACGGCGCCGACGCCGAGGGCTCGATCGGCATGCCCACGGTGGCCGAGCGCACCGCCGCGACCACGCACCCACTCACCAGGGCCGGCGCCACCGAGGCGAACGACGCGTCACCCCACAGCGGGGCGGCGCTGCGCCAGCGGCGCGGCAGCGTCCCGTCGAAAAAGCCTGCGCCCCAACCGTCGGCGTTCATCAGACCGTGCTTCTGCCTGCGCGGGGCGTAGGACTGCACCAGCAGGCCCGACGGCGGTTCGAGCATCAGTGAGGCGAGCGAAACCGGGGCTCCCAGCCACGCCAGATGCCTACACATCCCAGGCCAGCCGCACGCCCGAAAAGATCTGCCGGCGGATCGGATGGTCCCAGTTGCGGAAACTCGGCCGCAGGATGCCTGTCGCCACCGCCCACGAGCCGCCGCGCAGCACCCGGTAGTCCCCGGAGGTCACCCCGTCGAAGAACGGTGCCGAGTACTGCTCGTAGACCATCGGGGTGAAACCCGGCCACGGCCGCAGCGTGGAGGTCGTCCACTCCCACACATCGCCGAGCATCTGCTCGGCGCCGTAGGCCGACGCGCCGCCCGGGTAGGCCCCGACCGGCGCCGGGCGCAGCGCGGCGCCTCCCAGGTTCGCCCTTTCGGAGGTCGGCTCGGCCGCGCCCCAGGGGTAGCGGCGGCGGGTGCCGGCGACCGGATCCCACGCGCACGCCTTCTCCCACTCGATCTCGGTGGGCAGCCGGGCGCCGGCCCACGCCGCGTACGCCTCGGCTTCGAAGTAGCCGACGTGCTGGACGGGTTCGTCGGCCGGGATGTCCTCGACGTGCCCGAACCGAGTGCGGCGGGTGCCGGTCAGCGCCCCGACGTTCCAGAACAGCGGCGCGGTCAGGCCCGCCTGCTGCCGGTGCGCCCAGCCGGCGTCGGACCACCAGCGCGGCTGGTCATAGCCGCCGTCGTCGATGAACTGGCGCCACTCGCCGTTGGTCACGGGGACCCTGCCGATGCGGAAGGCGGGGACGTCGACGGTGTGGGAGGGCCGTTCGTTGTCCAGCGAGAAGGGTTCCGTGACGGCGTCGACGCCGAGCACGAACGGGCCGGCAGGCACCTCGACCGAGGTCCCGGCCAGGCCGGCGCGGGCCGCGGGCAACGCGGCGCCGCGGTCGAGCAGCGGCGCACCCGAGCGCAGATTGAGCGCCTGCAGCATGGTCTCGTCGTGCTGGTTCTCGTGGCTGACGACCATGCCGAACGTGAACGCGTCGGGATGCCCGTCGGGCAGTGCGTCGAGCGCGTCGAGCACCTTCCCGCGCACGGTCGCGCAGTAGGCGCGGGCGTCGGCCGGCGGCAGCAGGGGGAGGTCGACCCGACTGGCGCGGGAATGGACGAAGGCGTCGTAGAGCTGATCGACCTGCCGGGACAGCAGGCCGGGACGGTCCGGGTTGCCGCCCCGCAGCAGCCACAACTCCTCCTGCTGACCGATGTGCGCGAGGTCCCACACCAGCGGGCTCATCAGCGGGTCGTACTGCCGCCGCACCTCGGCGTCGTCGAAGTCGACCAGGCGCAGCGTGCGGTCCCTGGCTTTGGTCAGTTCCTCGGCCAGCACCTCGCGCGCCGTCACAGTTCCCCTTCTGCCAGTTGCGTGACCGCGTCCGCGATCCCGTAGGACACCACGCGGTCGGCGAAGTCGTCGGCCGGGCAGCGTCCCTGTTCGACCGAACGCGCCAGCAGTTCCATCGATTCCGTCAGCGCCGCCGGGGCTCGCTCGGCCACGGCGGTGACACACGTCATCGCGGCGTCGTGCAGGTGCCTGTCGGCCAGGCCCACCCGTGCGGCGCTGTCCCACGCGGTGGCGACCTGCTCGGTGGCCTCGGCGGCGATGTCCGCCGCGGCCGGATCGTCGAGCAGCGTCGTCAACATCCACGCCACGGCGGGCCACAGCGCGTCGGACACGCTGTCGAGGTAACGGATCTCGAGGAACCCGCGGGGCCGCACCGGCGGGAACAGCGTGGTCAAGTGGTACTCGAGGTCGGCGACCGTCGGCCGTCGGCCACCGAGCAGCACCCGGCCGTCGGCCCAGTCGGCGAAGGGCACCCACTCGGTGACCGGCTCGGGGTCGGGACTGTGCACCAGCATGACCGGCGCCTTCAAGGCGTAGCGCGCCCAGTCGCTGGCCGGGTCGTCTCCGCTGGCGCCGAGCACAGGCCCGCAGCGGGCGGAGTCCAGCTGGCCCCACACCCGCTGGCGGGTGGACTGCCATCCGGTGAAGGCCCCGCCCAGCATCGGGGAGTTCGCAGCGACGGCGATCATCGTCGGGCCCAGCGCGTGGGCCAGCCGCACCCGGTCGGCCCACTGGGCGCGCGGCCCGGCTTCGAGGTTGACCTGGATGGATGCGGTGGAGGTCATCATCGCCGCGCCGGCGTCACCGGTGCCGCTGGTCTGGAAGAAGCGTTCCATCGCGAGGTAGCGACCACCCGGGTTCACCCGTCGGGCGGGGCGCAGCGGGTCGGCGCCGAGCAACACGAGGCCGAACCCGGCCTGCCGGAACGAGGCGCGCAGCGCTGCCCGGTCAGACGCCATCGCGGCGATCGCGGCGGCCGGCCCGGCCGCAGGCGGGCCCGACAGTTCCACCGCCCCGCCCGGTTCGACGGTGACCAGGCTGCCCCCGGGCAGCGGCGGCAGCCCGGCGATGGCCGTCGTCAGCTCGTCCCAGCCGGGACGGCGTGACGGGTCAGCCGGCGCGACGCAGTGCGCCTCGATCTCCAGCCCGACCCCGCCGACCGGTCCGTCGGTCAGACAACTCTCGACCAGGCGTTCACCGGCGGCTTCGGCGCTGGTCAGTGCGTTCTCGGCGCAGCCGGTGATCCCGTCACACGGCATGGTGCGGCCCATATCAGCCGTCCTCTTCCGGTCGTCGACGCTCGCTGCCTCACGAGTCTTCCCTTTTATCTTCCAGAGCGCACCGACAATTTCTGCGCGTCGGCGGGTGACACATGGATGACGTGTCCGCTCCGCGTCGCGGCGTTACTGCCCGAGCGTGTTCTGCATCGCCCCCGCCAGCACGTTGACCGCGGGCCCGCCGTTGCCGGACTGGCAGACCTTGGCCTGCAGCAGCACGTTCTCCCGCAGGCGGGTGGTGACGAAACAGCGCCGGTCGGTGCCGGCCTCCTGCTTGACCCAGTCGGCGTCCGCGGCGCCGGCGGGACCGCCGGTGAACGTCCACACCTGCGTGGTGAAGTCGTTCAGGTGCATCGCGGTGGTCTGCCCGCTGCAACCGACGGTCCGGTCGACGACGCGGTGGTAGGCGCGGTCGGCCGCCTCGGGCGTGGCGAACACCCCGACGGCTTGTTTGACCAGGTGCGTCGCGTCGGTCGGTGATTCCTGGGCGGTGGCACCGCTGAACGCGGCGAGGTCGGGGTCGAGGTACACCTCGGGCAATCCGATATCGGCCCAGTTGTTGCAGACCGGAACGTCGACGGAGAACGCCTGGAACGGGTCGGCGAACGTCGACTCGAATCCCAGCCGTGCCCCGACGATGTTGCCGACGGAGCCCTTGTTCAGCACGGCGTAGTTCACCACCCCGGGGTCCGAGGGCCGGGCGGCCGCGGGAGCGGCCAGGGCCAGGCCTGCGGCGGCGACACACCCGAGGGCGACGGCTTTCACCTCACCGATCATGCCAGCCGGCACATTCCGCGAAGAACGCTGACCCAGCACGCCGAATGCACGGTTTCTGACGGGTCGTCTCGGCCGTTCCGTCAGAAACCGTGCCTTCGCGTGACTCAGGATCCGGCGCTGCGCACGCCCTCCTCGACCTTCTTGCCGAGGTCGGGATCGACGTTGCGCCAGTACTCGAACACCCGCGACAGCACCGGTTCGCGCACGCCGTCGGAGACGTGCCCGACGATGTTGCTCACCAGGCGGTCGCGCGCTTCGTCGTCGAGCACCTCGCGCACCAGCGTGCCGGCCTGACCCCAGTCGTCGTCCTCGGCGCGCAGCGCGGACGCCGCCCGCACCATGTCGCCGTCGGACGCCCAGTGCACCTCCGACGCCCGCCGGGGATCGGCCTCGGGGCCGCCCATCGAGTTGGGCGCGTAGACCGGGTCGGTGACGTTGCGGATGCGCATCGGCCCGTCCTTGGAGTAGGCGCGGACCTCGACCTTCGGCTCGTTGACCGGAATCTGCTTGTAGTTCACGCCGAGCCGGTGCCGGTGCGCGTCGGCGTAGGAGAAGCCGCGCGCGAGCAACATCTTGTCCGGAGACAGCCCGGTGCCCGGCACCAGGTTGTTCGGCTCGAAGGCGGCCTGCTCCATCTGCGCGTGGTAGTCGACGACGTTGCGGTTCAACGTCATCGTGCCGACCTGGTGCAGCGGGTAGTCGCTGTGCGGCCACACCTTGGTCAGGTCGAACGGATTGAAGCGGTAGGTCTTGGCGTCCTCGAACGGCATGATCTGCACGTGCAGCGTCCAGGACGGGAAGTTGCCGTCCTCGATCGCGGTGAACAGGTCGCGCTGGTGGTAGTCGCCGTCCTCGCCGGCCAGCCGGTCGCCGTCCTCCTGGGTCAGGAACTCGATGCCCTGGTCGGTCTTGAAGTGGTACTTCACCCAGAACAGTTCGTCGTCGGCGTTGATCCAGCTGTAGGTGTGGCTGGAGTAGCCGTTCATGTGCCGCCACGTCTTGGGGATGCCGCGGTCCCCCATCAGCCACGTGACCTGATGCGCCGATTCCGGTGACAGCGTCCAGAAGTCCCACTGCATGTGGTGGTCGCGCAGATTGTTGGCCTGCATCCGCTTCTGGCTGCGGATGAAGTTCTGGAATTTCATCGGGTCACGCAGGAAGAACACCGGGGTGTTGTTGCCGACCATGTCGAAGTTGCCCTCCGACGTGTAGAACTTCAGCGCGAAGCCGCGGGGGTCCCGCCAGGTGTCTGGGCTGCCCCGCTCACCGGCGACCGTGGAGAACCGGGCGACCATCTCGGTCTGCGCGCCGGGCTGCAGGAAAGCCGCCTTGGTGAAGGCGCTGACGTCGTGGGTGACCTCGAAGTGACCGAACGCGCCGCCGCCCTTGGCGTGCGGCTGCCGCTCGGGGATGCGCTCCCGGTTGAAGTTGGCCATCTGCTCGAGCAGGTAGTGGTCCTGCAGCAGGATGGGGCCGTCCGGGCCGACGGTCAGCGAGTGCTCGAGGCTGGGGGCGGGCGCCCCGGCGTCGGTCGTCGCGTACTTGTCAGACATCTCTTCTCCTCGTGGCTGGGCGGCTGTCGGGCTGCGCCGCCGAACACGGGGCGCATACCCGAAACGCGCTCAAACCATCCGCTGCTACGGCCGCGACGGCGCGGGAGTGCCAGGGCCGGTCGGCGCAGTACCGGGCGGACGCGGAATCTCGATGATCTGACCGGGACCGAACGGCCCGGAGAAGGTCGGGCCGCGCTGCATACCCCCGGGCGGACCCATCGGGAACATCGCCGGGCCGGGGCGCATCATCATTTCGTGTCCGCGGTCGTAGTCGCCGCGGTGGTTGTTGCTGACGGCCTTCCCCGTGAAGAATCCGGCGCCGAAGATGACGACGACGATGAACAGCGATCCGGCGACGATGCCGACCCATGCGGCAGCCTTGTTGAGCCGACTGGACTCCCGGTGTTCGACGTACACGGGCTGCGGCGGCACCGGCGGCGGCGTCTCCTGGTAGGTCGGAGGGGTGATCACCGGACCGGTCGCGGGTTCGGTCTGGTCGCGCGGCGGCGGGGTCGGTTCGCTCATGGCCATGATCCTCCCCCCGCACATCTCTATGCGGGTTAGGCGTCGGCTGTGAATTGGCTATGAGCGTGCGGCCAGATCGCAGACGCCATCCCGCCGCGTCCGCGCCGACGCTGGTACCACCTGACCGATTTCAGCAAATGCGTGAGCGATCTTGAAATTGGGTTTATGGTCCACAAAAGGGGATGGCCTATGGGTGATCGCAACGCGTACGTCCTGACGTCCTGGTGCACAAATCAGGCTCGGTGCCAGTGTGGGTGGACGGGACGACGACGTCTCTTGCGCGGCCGGGCAGTTCTGGACGTCGTGGAGCACTGCCAGGAGTTCGGGCACATGCCCGTCGGAACGCAGATTGTCGAACCGACGGCGCCGACCCCACGGAAACACACATCGACCGGCAAGTCCGCGTGAGGCTTGCCGTTCACCACGAGCGCACCGACCTCCGGCATTCGCCGGACACAAGAGGACACCTCTGCTGCACTGGCCCGGGAGGGTTGAGCGGTGATGGCGGGACGCCCCGAGAAGCAACGCCGGTACGCGCCGGCCATGCTGATCCTCGGTGTCGTCACCGCCTGCGGGAGCGGACCTGAGGTCGTGACGTCGATCGAATTCGACGGCGAGCGCCACAGCATCACCACGAGCAACGTCTCCTGTGCCAGACAGCCGGACGGGAGCGTCGTGATCCTGGTCGCCGACGGACGGCGACGCATGGTTCGGATGCACGTCGGCCAGCATGGCCGCATCTCGGTTCTCAGAGTCGGCCTGCGGTACGAGGATCTTCGTGGGTTCGTCGCCGATCCTGCGGAGGTGGTCGGCACCAAGGTCGACGACACCTTCACCGCGCGCGGGCGCATGCCGCCCGATGAGGGAGAGACGACGGGGCACATCTTCAGCGTGGAAACGACGTGCCCGAGCTACCGCGACGCACGGCCCGATGAGGCCATTCCTGCTCTCGGCGTGCCCTAGCAGAACGACCCGCCGAGAGGTTGCTAGCCCGGCTTGTGACGTTCACGGCTTCAACGGGTTCACCGCGAACTGGATCACCCGGTACGGGTTGCCGCCGCGGGGTGTGGTGTTCCATTGGCTCACGAACACGCGCACCGCGTCTGCAGTGGAACCTGGCGCGAGGTAGCCCCCGTAGGGCTGCGCGAGCCGGTTGTCCTGCGGCGGTGGCAGATCCTCGGCGCGGTCGGGCCAGGGCGCCGCGACGACGACCGTCGTCACGGGTGCGGTGCCCAGTCCGGTCGGGTTGTCGGCGACGCGGATCTCCATGTTGCCGGTGGTGGCGTTGAAGTAGGACAGCACCGTGCGGCCGTCGATCTGGCGCACGCTCATCTCGCCCACCCGGTCGTTCCACAGCGGTGCGGGCACGCCGCCCCACCCGCTCGGCGTCCAGCCCTGCCAGGTGGACCGGTCGACAAAGGTCTGCGGCGTCGCGCGGTAGAGGTGGACCGGCCCGGTGCGGTCGAAGTTGTTGGCGACGATGTACACCCAGCCTCGCGGCGACTCGGGCGTCGGGATCGGGTCGTAGTAGCCGCTGATCTGCGACTGACCGCCGCCGGCGTAGGCGGCGTCGCGCCGCGACCCGGGCACGGTCGCCCAATTCCCTTTTCCGGCTTCGGCTTTCACCAGGCGTGAAGTCTGCGGTCGCAGATCCTTGGTCGTGGTGACCAGCAGATAGTTCTCCCGGTTGATCTCGACGATGCCGGCCGGCAGCTGCGAGGTGCCCGGTGGCGCCGGGTCGGCGAGCAGTGGGGTGTCCACCCCGGTCACCCCGTCGTAGCGCACCCCTTCCGGGTCGTCGAGTGATCCGTCGACCACGTGCAGCGCGATCGGCGAGTACCAACCGCCGAATCCCACGCCCTGGCCCGCAAAACTGTCACCACACACCTGCAGGATGCCGCTCGGGAACTCCATGAACTCGCACAGGTCCGTCGCGCCGATGCCGTAATCGACAGTGGGCGTACCCGTTCCGGCCACCGGCCCGACGCGGATCACCTGTCCGGGTTGCAGTGGCGGCAACTCGATCGGAGTCGCGTGCGCGGTCGAGATGGCATTACAGCACAGAAGGGCCGAGAACAGACCTGCCGGAATGCGGTGTCGACGCAAGAGCGGACTAGAGCTGTGCGGCCAGCAGCTCGGCAATCTGAATGGTGTTGAGCGCGGCACCTTTTCGGAGATTGTCTCCGGAGACGAACAGCGCCAGCCCGCGACCGTCCGGCACGCCGGGATCCTGGCGGATCCGGCCCACCAGCGAGTCGTCGACGCCCGCGGCGGCCAGCGGAGTGGGCACGTCGACCAGCGTCACGCCCGGCGCGGAGGCCAGGATCTCGGTGGCGCGCGCCACCGACAGCGGTTCGGCGAACTCGACGTTCAGCGACAGCGAGTGCCCGGTGTACACCGGCACGCGCACGCAGGTGCCGGACACCGCGAGGTCGGGTATGCCCAGGATCTTGCGGCTCTCGTTGCGCAACTTCTGGTCCTCGTCGGTCTCCCCGGAGTCGTCGTCGACCAGCGAGCCGGCCAGCGGCACGACGTTGAACGCGATCGGCGCGACGTACTTGGCCGGCGCCGGGAAGTCCACCGCGCCACCGTCGTGCACCAGCTCACGGCTGTCGGCGACCACGGCGCTGGCCTGACCGAAGAGCTCCTCGACACCGGCGAGGCCGCTGCCCGACACCGCCTGGTAGGTCGAGGCGATCATCCGCACCAGACCGGCCTCGTCGTGCAGCGGCTTGAGCACCGGCATCGCGGCCATGGTCGTGCAGTTGGGGTTGGCGATGATCCCCTTGGGCCGGTTGCCCGCGTCGCGCTCGAAGTTCACCTCGGAGACCACCAGCGGCACCTCGGGGTCCTTGCGCCACGCCGAGGAGTTGTCGATCACCACCGCGCCGGCGGCGGCGAACCGCGGCGCCTGCACCCGCGACATCGTCGCCCCGGCGGAGAACAGAGCGATGTCGAGCCCGGACGGGTCGGCCGTCTCGCTGTCCTCGACCTCGATCTCCTGCCCGCGGAACTCCAGCTTCTTGCCCGCCGAGCGTGCCGAGGCGAACAACCTCACCTCGGTGGCCGGGAAGTCCCTGTCCGCCAACAGTTTCCGCATCACCTGACCGACCTGGCCGGTCGCGCCCACAATCCCTATCCGTAATCCGATACGGACCATCGCTATCGCCCCGTTCCCGCGTAGACCACGGCTTCCTCGTCGCCGCCGAGCCCGAAGGCCTCGTGCAGCGCCTCGACCGCACGGTCGAGTTCGGTGTCCTTGATCAGCACCGAGATCCGGATCTCGGAGGTCGAGATCAGGTCGATGTTGATGCCCGCGTTCGCCAGCGCCTCACAGAACGTCGCCGTCACCCCGGGGTGCGACCGCATGCCGGCGCCGATCAGCGACACCTTCCCGATGTGGTCGTCGTAGAGCACCCGGGTGAATCCGATCTCGTCCTGCAGCGAGGTCAGCTTCTCGACCGCGCCGGGGCCGCTGTCCCGCGAGCAGGTGAACGTGATGTCGGTCTTGCCGTCTTCCACCTTGGAGATGTTCTGCAGCACCATGTCGATGTTGACATCGGCGTCGGCGACGGCGCGGAACACCTGGGCGGCGTAGCCGGGGACGTCGGGCACCCCGACGACGGTCACCTTCGCCTCGCCGCGGTCGTGGGCTACTCCGGTCAGGATGGCGTCTTCCATGGGGATGTCCTCGATCGATCCTCTGACGATGGTGCCCGGCCGGTCGGAGTACGACGAGCGGACGTGGATGGGCAGGTCGAAGCGGCGGGCGTACTCCACGCAGCGCAGCATCAGCACCTTGGCCCCCGCGGCGGCCATCTCGAGCATCTCCTCGAAGGAGACGGCGTCCAGACGGCGCGCGTTGGGCACGATGCGCGGATCGGCGGTGAAGATGCCGTCGACGTCGGTGTAGATCTCGCACACGTCGGCCTTGAGCGCGGCGGCCACGGCCACGGCGGTGGTGTCGGACCCGCCGCGGCCCAGCGTGGTGACGTCTTTGGTGTCCTGACTGACGCCCTGGAACCCGGCGACCAGCACGATCTGGCCGTCGTCGAGCGCGGAGCGCAACCGGGTGGGGGTGACGTCGATGATCTTGGCGTTGCCGTGCGTGCCGGTGGTGACGACGCCGGCCTGCGACCCGGTGAACGAGCGCGCCTGCGCGCCGAGGGACTCGATCGCCATCGCGACCAGCGCGTTGGAGATCCGCTCGCCGGCGGTCAGCAGCATGTCCAGTTCACGCGGCGGCGGGGCCGGAGATACCTGTTTGGCCAGGTCGAGCAGCTCGTCGGTGGTGTCGCCCATCGCCGAGACGACCACGACGACGTCGTTGCCGGCCTTCTTGGTCTCGACGATGCGCTCGGCCACACGGCGGATCCGCTCGGCGTCGGACACCGAGGATCCGCCGTACTTCTGTACGACGAGCGCCACTGCAGGAACCTTTCGAACGGGGGAGATCCCGAATAAGGATAAGGGCTGCGCGCACCTGGTTTTTCCCGCCGGTAGCGTCGGCGGGGTGGCCCAGCCCCAGGATCGCGTCCCGACCGATCGGTTGGCCGAGACGTCGGTCCCGATCCATCCACCCCTCGCCGCACGCTGGAGTCCGCGCGCGTTCGACCCCGTGGCCGAGGTGGCCGACGACGACCTGACCGCGCTGCTCGAGGCGGCACGCTGGGCGCCCACCTGGGGACGACGTCAGCCGGTCCGGTTCGTGGTGGGCCGCCGGGGCGACGACACCTTCGCCGCGTTGGCCGACGTGCTGCGCCGCGGAAACAGCTACGCCCGGGCCGCGGGCGCGCTGATCCTGCTCTGCGCGGACGAGGGCGACGACGAGAAGACCGCGCTCTACTCCGGCGTCGACGCGGGGGCGGCGATGGCCCTGCTCGGCATCGAAGCGGTCTCGCGCGGTCTGGTCACCCATCCGATGGCGGGCTTCTCCCCCGAGCGGGCCGCCGAGGCGTTCGATCTGCCCACGACGCTGCGCCCGCTGGTGGTGATCGCGGTCGGCCGGCTCGGCGATTACGCCGAGGTCGATCCGGAGATCGCCGAGCGCGACCGGCTGCCGCGCGAGCGATTGCCGTTGAGCGAGATCGTCTTGAACGCGAGGCATCCGTAAGCGTACGCTAACGGTTAGTGACCACTTACTTAGAGGCCGATCCCTGGCACGCCATCGCCGACCGAACCCGGCGGGCGATCGTCGAACGCCTGGCCGTCGCGCCCTCTGCGGTGGGTGAGCTGGCGCGGGAACTACCCGTCAGCCGGCCTGCGGTGTCGCAGCATCTCAAGGTGCTCAAGGCGGCGGGGCTCGTCTCCGACCGGCCCGATGGCACCCGGCGGGTCTATCAGCTGGAACCCGCCGGCATCCAGGCGTTGCGCGACGACCTCGATCGGTTCTGGACCGGGGCCCTGGCCGGCTTCAAGCGCGTCGTCGAACAATCCGCCGAGGAGGACGCATGACCGAGCCCATCCGTCGTCGAATCGTGGTCAACGCGCCCGTCGAACACGCCTTCAGGGTCTTCACGGAAAAGTTCGGAGATTTCAAGCCCCGCGACCACAATCTGCTTTCCGTCCCGATCACCGCCACGGTGTTCGAGCCGCGAGTCGGTGGCCGCATCTACGACATCGGGTCCGATGGCAGCCGCTGCGCATGGGCGCGGGTGCTGGCGTTCGAGCCGCCGACCCGCGTGGTGTTCAGCTGGGACATCGGGCCCACCTGGCAGGTCGAGGCGGACGAGTCGAAGACCAGCGAGGTCGAGGTGCGCTTCATCGCCGAGGCCGCCGACCGGACCCGGGTCGAGCTCGAACACCGGCACCTGGACCGCCACGGCGACGGCTGGCGGTCTGTGGCCGACGGAGTGGGCGGTGATGCCGGGTGGCCGTTGTACCTGGCGCGCTATCGGGAGCTGGTGGACCGATGAGCACCGTGATGGAACTGGCCCGCGCTGAGCGCGCGGACCTCGCCGACTTCCTCGCCACGCTGAGTCCGCAGCAGTGGGACACTCCCAGCCTGTGCGCCGAATGGACCGTCAAAGACGTTGTCGCCCATGTCATCAGTTACGAGGACCTCGGAACGAAGGCGTTACTCCGGCGATTCGCGAAAGGACGCGTGATCCACGCGAACCAGGTCGGCGTCGACGACCTGGCGGACCTCACCTCCGATCAGCTCGTGAGCTTCCTGCGCGGCCACCTGCAGCCGAGCGGGCTGACCGCCGCATTCGGCGGGATGATCGCGCTCGTCGACGGCACCATTCATCATCAGGACATTCGGCGCGCGCTCGGGCAACCGCGCCGAATTCCCGCCGAGCGGCTGGGCAAGGTGTTGCAGCTGCTGCGCGGCAACCCTCGACTCGGGGTGCCGCAACGGATCAGGGGACTCCGCCTGCGTGCCGTCGACATCGACTGGGCGATCGGGCGCGGCGCCGAGATCACCGGACCCGGCGAAGCTTTGATGATGGCGATGGCCGGCCGCGGCGTCGCGCTCGGCGAGCTCGCCGGACCGGGAAAGGCGGTTCTCGCCGCCCGGTTGGGCGACTGATCTCGTTACGCACACGAAACCTGCCGAAACAGTCTTCGTAACAGAGACGTCGGTAACTGTCGGTGAACGGCTCCGCAGCGGAGCCGCCCACCGCAGGAGAATCTATGGATACAGGGACGACCGCGTTCATGCTGTGTTGCATCATCGGCCTCACGCTGATGATCCCCGGCCTCGCGTTGTTCTACGGCGGCATGGTGTCCGTCAAGAGCTCGACCAACATGATGATGATGACGTTCGGCGCCGTGGCGATCGTCGGCGTGCTGTGGGTGTTGTTCGGGTTCTCGATGACCTTCGGCACCTCCTACGGCGGGTTCGTCGGCAGCTTCACCGAGTTCGCCGGCATGAAGAACCTGACCGAGCCGATGACGACCATCGACGGGCTGCCGATCAGTCTGTTCTCGTTGTTCCAGGCGCTGTTCGCGGCCATCACGGTGGCGCTGATCTCCGGCGCGGTCGCCGACCGGATGAAGTTCGGCGCATGGATGGGCTTTGCAACGCTGTGGGCCGTGCTGGTGTACTTCCCGGTCGCCCACTGGGTGTTCGCCTTCGACGGCGTGGTCACCGAGAACTCGACCGGCGGCTGGATCGCCAACAAGCTCAAGGCCATCGACTTCGCCGGCGGCACCGCGGTGCACATCAACGCCGGCGCGGCGGCGCTGGCGGTGGCGATCGTGCTCGGCAAGTCGGCGAGCTGGGGCACGTTGCGCAAGCCGCACAACGTTCCGCTGACGCTGCTCGGGGCGGGCCTGCTGTGGGCCGGCTGGTATGCGTTCAACGGCGGTTCGGCTCTGGCCGCGGGCAATTCGGCCGCGATCGTCATGGTCACCACGTTCGTCGCCACCTGCGCGGCCACGCTGGCCTGGATCGCGGTGGAGAAGATCAAAGACGGTCACGTGACCGGTGTCGGTGCGGCCTCGGGCGCGATCACCGGCCTGGTCGCGATCACCCCGGCCTGTGGCGCGGTCACGCCGGTGGGGGCGATCATCCTCGGCGCCATCGCCGGTGCGGTGTGCGTGTACGCGGTGGGGCTCAAAGAGCGCTTCGGCTATGACGATTCGCTCGACGTCGTGGGCGTGCACCTCGTGGGCGGCGTGATCGGCACCCTGCTGATCGGCCTGCTGGCCAGCGACACGATGCCCAACGCCACCAACGGCCTGTTCTACGGCGGCGGTTTCGATCAGCTGTGGCGGCAGGCCGCCGCGGCCGGTGCAGTCATGGCCTACTCGTTCGTCATCGCCGGCCTCATCGCCTTCGCGCTGAAGAAGACGGTCGGCATTCGCATTTCGCCCGATGACGAGGAGAAAGGCATCGACGCGGCGTTCCACCGCGAGGCGTCCTACGAGCTCGCCTCCGCCTAGCGCGGTACTCGACCGGCCGGTGCGGGGAGCACGATTCCGCACCGGCCGTTCGACGTGCGGGGTGTTTCACCAAATGATACTTTGATTCCTAACAAGAGACCCAAGGTGGCCGACATGACACAGGACCTCGCCGCAGCGGCACAGAAGACCGGAACCCGGTTCATCCTCGCGCTGTTCGTCGATCTGCGCGGAAAGCCCTGCGCCAAGCTGCTTCCCGTCGAGGCGGTGGACATGCTCGCCACCGAGGGGGTCGGCTTCGCGGGCTACGCCGTGGGCGCCATGGGCCAGGAGCCCAAGGACCCGGACATGATGGCGCTCCCGGACCCGGCCTCGTTCACCCCGGTGCCGTTCCTCAAAGAGGGGCTGGCGATCGTGCACTGCGACCCGCACGTCGAAGGCGCGCCGTGGCCGTATGCGCCACGGGTGATCCTCAAGAACCTCATCCAGCGGTGCGGCGACGCGGGATTCGAGCCATGGGTGGGCGCGGAGGTGGAGTACTTCCTGCTGCGACGCACCGGCGACGGCGGCGTCGCGGTGGCCGACGCCGCCGACACCGCCGCCCAGCCCTGTTACGACGCGCGCGGGGTCACCCGGATGTACGACCACCTGACCGCGGTCTCCGCGGCGATGAACGGACTCGGCTGGTCGAACTACGCCAACGACCATGAGGACGGCAACGGCCAGTTCGAGCAGAACTTCACCTTCGCCGATGCCCTGACCACCGCCGACCGCGTGGTCACGCTGCGCTATCTGCTGTCGATGATCGCCGCCGAGCGCGGCATGATCGCCACCTTCATGCCCAAGCCGTTCGCCGACAAGACCGGCAGCGGACTGCACCTGCACCTGTCGCTGACCAGCGCCGGCAATCCGGTGTTCCCGGCCCAGACCGACGACGCCCGCGGCCTCGGCCTGTCCGACACCGCCTACGGGTTCATCGGTGGCCTCCTCGAACACGCCTGCGCGCTGCAGGCCGTCATCGCCCCGACGGTCAACTCCTACAAACGCACCGGCGCGGTCGCCACGGCCTCCGGCGCGTCCTGGGCGCCGCGGCTGCCCACCTACGGTGGCAACGACCGTACCCACTACATCCGGGTGCCCGACGCCGACCGCATCGAGTTGCGTGGCGGGGACGGCTCGGCCAACCCGTATCTGGCCATCGCGGCCGCGCTGGGCGCCGGCATCGACGGCATCAAGCGCAGCACCGATCCCGGCGCCGTCGGCTCGGGGGTGAGCACCCGGCCGCTGCCCCCCACCCTGCTGCACGCGGTCGAGGAGTTCGAGAGCGATCCGGTCGTCACCGGGGTGCTCGACGCCGCCGGCGACGGCGTCGCCGCCTACTTCGCCGGGGTCAAACGCGAAGAGTTCTTCAGCTACCACAGTGCGGTCAGCCCGTGGGAGATCGACCAGTACCTGACCGCCTTCTGACAACGCCTTTCCGGCACGGAGGAATTCATGTGTGGCATCGTCGGGTTGCACCTGCGCACCCCCGAGCTCTATCCGCGGCTCGGCACCCTGCTGTCGGGCATGCTCTGCGAAATGGGCGACCGGGGCAGCGATTCGGCCGGAGTCGCCGTCTACGGTGACCCGACGTGGGCGCCACCCGGCCAGGGCTGCGTGTCCGTGTCCGACCTCGGCACCGGCAAGCGCGAGGACATCGGGCTGGTGAGGCGCACCGTCGGCACCGCGCTCGACGACGAGGTCGAGGTCGTGGCGGTCGCCGACAGCCACCTGCTGTCGTCCGACGGGTCGTCCGAAGCACTGCTCTCTGCGGTCCGGACGTGCTACCCCGAGGCCATCATCGCCGGATTCGGTTCCGACATGGCGGTTCTCAAGGGCGTCGGTCATCCCCGTGCGCTCACCGAGAGCTGGGGGCTGGCCGGGGCGCAGGGCTGGCAGGGCGTCGGCCACACGCGGATGGCAACCGAATCCGCGGTCACTCCGTCGGGCTGCCACCCCTACGCCGTCGGCCCCGGTCAGTGCATGGTGCACAACGGTTCGTTCTCCAACCACGCCACCATCCGGCGCGAACTCCGCGCCCGCGGCGTGGTCTTCGACAGCGAGAACGACACCGAGGTCGGCGCCCGCTTCATCGCCGCGCTGCTGGCCGAGGGCCGCGACGTGGAGAGTGCGCTCAAGGAACTGTGCCGGACGTTCGACGGCTTCTACACGCTGTTGGTGTCCGACCGCGACTCGTTCGCCGTCGTGCGCGACGCGATCGCGTGCAAACCCGCCGTCATCGCCGAGACCGACGACTGGGTGGCAATGGGCAGCGAATACCGCGCCCTGGCGGGTCTGCCCGGCGTCGAGAACGCCCGCATCTGGGAACCCGAACCGGAGGTCGTCTACGCATGGAGCAGATAGTGACCCGGTACGACCTGCGTACCACCGCGCTGCGCGACGTCAACACCGCACTGCACGACCCAGAGGTGCACGGCGAGTTCGTCATCGAGCACCCCGCCGGTGCGCACAACGTCGCCGTCGGTCTGAATGCCCCGCTCACGGTGACCATCGACGGTCACGTCGGCTACTACGCCGCAGGCATGAACCAGCACGCCGACGTCGTGATCAACGGCAACGCCGGCACCGGGGTGGCCGAGAACATGATGAGCGGCTCGGTGTGGGTGAAGGGCAATGCCTCCCAGTCCGCCGGCGCGACCGCCCACGGTGGTCTGCTGGTGATCGAGGGCAATGCCGCGGCGCGGTGCGGCATCTCGATGAAGGGCGTCGACATCGTCGTGGGCGGCGACGTCGGGCACATGAGCGCGTTCATGGCCCAGGCCGGACGGCTGGTGGTGCGCGGCGACGCCGGCGAGGCGCTCGGGGATTCGCTCTACGAGGCCCGACTGTACGTGCGCGGCGACGTGGCGTCGCTGGGCGCGGACTGCATCGCCAAACCGATGCGGGCCGAACACCTCCGCGAGCTCGAAGAGCTGCTCAAAGCTGCGGGATTCGAGGGTGACGATCTCGCCGCCTACACCCGCTACGGCTCGGCCCGTTCCCTGTACCACTTCCACGTCGACAACGCTGCGAGCTACTGATGGGCTACTCCACCGACGACCGCGCCCGCCTCGGCCTGCGCGAGTCCGCCACCTTCGACCGCGCCACGATCGCCGCGATCCAGCGCGCCGCCGACACCGGCGTCTACGACATCCGCGGCTGGGGCGCCAAGCGGGCGCTCCCCCACTTCGACGATCTGCTGTTCCTGGGCGCGTCGATGTCGCGGTACCCACTGGAGGGATACCGCGAGCGCTGCGCCACGGATGTGGTGCTCGGCGATCGGCACGCCAAACACCCACTGCACCTGGCCATCCCGATCACGATCGCGGGCATGAGTTTCGGCGCCCTGTCCGGACCGGCCAAGGAGGCGCTGGGCCGCGGCGCCAGCGAGGTCGGCACGTCGACCACCACCGGCGACGGCGGCATGACACCGGAGGAGAGGGGCCAGAGCAAGCACCTGGTGTACCAGTACCTGCCGTCGCGGTACGGCATGAATCCCGACGATCTGCGCAAGGCCGACGCGATCGAGGTTGTGCTCGGCCAGGGCGCCAAACCCGGTGGGGGCGGAATGCTGCTGGGCCAGAAGATCTCCGAGCGGGTCGCCGCGATGCGCACGCTGCCGCAGGGCATCGATCAGCGCTCGGCCTGCCGTCATCCCGACTGGACGGGGCCCGACGATCTGACCATCAAGATCAACGAACTGCGGGAGATCACCGACTGGGAGAAGCCGATCTACGTCAAGGTCGGCGCCACGCGCACCTACTACGACGTCAAGCTCGCGGTGCACGCCGGCGCGGATGTCGTCGTCGTGGACGGCATGCAGGGTGGCACCGCCGCCACGCAGGAGGTCTTCATCGAACACGTCGGCATCCCGACGCTCGCGGCGATCCCCGAGGCGGTGCGGGCGCTGCAGGAGTTGGGGGTGCATCGCACCGGGGCGAGCGGAGCGACGGGAAGATCGGGAGTCCAGTTGATCGTGTCCGGCGGCATCCGCAACGGGGCCGACGTCGCCAAGGCGCTGGCTCTGGGCGCCGACGCGGTCGCGATCGGCACCGCGGCGCTGATCGCACTGGGCGACAACCACCCCCGGTACGCCGCGGATTACGAAAAGCTGGGCAGCGCAGCAGGTTTCTACGACGACTACCAGGACGGCAACGACCCGGCGGGCATCAGCACCCAGAATCCCGAGCTCGCCGCCCGGCTCGACCCGGTGGCGGCGGGCCGCCGGCTGGCCAACTATCTGCGGGTGCTGACGATGGAGGCGCAGACCATCGCCCGCGCCTGCGGCAAGTCTCATGTGTGTCACCTCGAGTCCGACGACCTGGTAGCCGTCAGTATCGAGGCGGCCGCGATGGCGAGAGTGCCACTGGCGGGAACGAATTGGATTCCCGGCTCGTGAGCACCGCAGACGTCGTCATCGTCGGCGGCGGCATCGAGGGCTGTGCCGCGGCGTGGGCGCTGGCCGAACGAGGGGTGACCGACGTCGTCGTGGTCGAACGTCACACCGTCGGCTCCGGCATGACCGGCAAGAGCAGCGGCATCGTGCGCTGCCACTACGGGGTGAGCTCGCTGGCCGCGATGGCCACCGTCGGGCTGGAGGTGTTCGAGCACGCGGATGACCTCTTCGGCACCGACATCGGATTCCGGCAGACCGGCTACGTCGTCGGTGTCGGGGAGCCCAACGTCGATGCCCTGCGCAAGAGTCTGGCCGCCCAGCGCGCCGTCGGCGTGGACACCGAGGAGATCGGCCACGCCGAGGTCGCCGCGATGTGGCCGTTCGCCGATCTGGAGCCGTTCGCGGCCTTCGGTTACGAGGCGCGCGGCGGCTACGGGGACGCCTACCAGACCGCGCAGGCGTTGGCGATCGCCGCGCGGGCCGCCGGCGTCTCGATCCGACAGGGCTGTGCGGCAACGGGACTGACCGTCGCCGGCGACCGGGTGACCGGCGTGGCGCTGGCCGACGGCACCGCGATCTCGGCGGGCACCGTCGTCGTCGCCACCGGTGTCTGGACCCGACCGCTGCTCGCCCCCCACGGCGTCGACGTCCCGATCCGGGTGGTGCGCGAACAGATCGTGATGATCGATCCCGGCGTCCCCACCGGTCCGGTGCCCGTCTTCTCCGATCTGGTGTCGCTGCAGTACGTCCGGCCGGAGGTGGGCGGCGACATCCTGTTCGGCAACAGCGACCTCGCCGACGCGCGGACCGCCGACCCCGACGACTACCTCAACCGCGCCACCGAGGAGTTCGTCGACATCACCGTCGACAAGGTCGGCACCCGGTTCCCGGGCTTCCCGTACGCGTCCATCACCAGCAGCTACGCGGGGTGCTACGACGTGACGCCGGACTGGAACCCGGTGATCTCCCGGACCGACCTCGACGGCCTGGTGGTGGCGGCCGGCTTCAGCGGCCACGGTTTCAAGATCGCACCAGCGGTGGGCAGGCTGGTCGCCGACCTCGTCGTGGACGGCCGCAGTCGCGACCCGCGCATCCCGGCGTCGGACTTCCGACTGTCCCGCTTCGCCGAGGGCGAGCCGTTGACGACGCCCCACCCGTATGTCGGCGCCGGCGAGATGCGCTAGACAGGTGAGCTGTGGCTTCTGCTGACGATCACGTCCCGCTGCTGCGCAACAAGTCGGGCACGGCGCGGGACCGCGACCCGGCCGAACCGGTCGACGAACTCGAGATCGAGTCCGCGATCGGGCGCAATGTGCGGCTGCTGCGGCTGCAGCAGGGCCTCACGGTCGCCGAGACCGCCGCGCGCGTCGGCATCTCGAAGGCCATGATGAGCAAGATCGAGAACGCGCAGACCTCGTGCAGCCTGTCCACGCTGGCACTGCTGGCCAAGGGCTTCGACGTGCCGGTCACCAGCCTGTTCCGCGGGGCGGACGTCGAGCGGCCGGCGGCCTTCGTGCGGTCGGGTACCGGGGCGCGGATCGTCCGGGAGGGCACCCGCGAAGGACACGAATACGAACTGCTCGGCTCACTGCGCGGCGAGCACAAACGGCTGGAATGCCTGCAGGTCACGCTGTCGGAGAAGAGCCAGACCTACCCGCTGTTCCAGCACCCGGGCACCGAGTTCATCTACATGCTCGACGGGGTGATGGACTACAGCCACAGCCGGTCGGTGTACCGCCTGCACCCCGGCGACTCGCTGCAGTTCGACGGTGAGGGCGCCCACGGGCCCGTCGACCTGGTCGAGGTGCCCATCCGGTTCCTGTCGGTGATCGCGTTCCCCGACTCCCAGGTCTGAGCGGGGGTTTTGCGCGGCGGGGCTGCCGGAGTACAGTCACACACGTGCAGCGGGTGCTCCTTCTCGGACGCCGCGACGGGGTCTGATCCAGACCGGCCTCCCGTCGCGGGTGTTCGCGATGCGCCGGTCTGAATCCCCCTAGACCTATCCGGAGCACCACATGACCGAGAATTTCACCCCCAGCGCCGACGCCTACAGCTCGGTACGCACCATCACCACGCCTGCCGGCGCACCCCATCCCGGCCAGCCCGCCTGGAACACCCAGCGCGGTTCGTCGATGCCGGTCAGCCGCTACCGCAGTTTCGCCGACGAAGTGGAACCGATCCGGCTGCCGGACCGCACCTGGCCCGACAAGGCCATCACCACCGCACCGATGTGGTGCGCGGTGGACCTGCGCGACGGTAACCAGGCCCTGATCGATCCGATGAGCCCCGCCCGCAAGCGCCGGATGTTCGACCTGCTGGTGCGGATGGGCTACAAGGAGATCGAGGTCGGTTTCCCGTCGGCCAGCCAGACCGACTTCGATTTCGTCCGCGAGATCATCGAGCAGGGCGCCATCCCCGACGACGTCACCATCCAGGTCCTGACGCAATGTCGCCCCGAACTGATCGAGCGCACGTTCCTGGCCTGCGAGGGCGCCCCTCGGGCGATCGTGCACTTCTACAACTCGACCTCGATCCTGCAGCGCCGCGTGGTCTTCCGCGCCGACCGCGACGCCGTCAAGAAGATCGCCACCGACGGTGCGCGCATGTGCGTCGAGGAAGCCCGCAAGTACCCCGGCACGCAGTGGCGTTTCGAGTACTCGCCGGAGTCCTACACCGGCACCGAACTGGAGTACGCCGTCGAGGTCTGCAACGCGGTCGCCGAGATCGTCCGCCCGACGCCCGAGGTCCCGCTGATCGTCAATCTGCCGGCGACGGTGGAAATGGCCACGCCCAATGTGTACGCCGACTCTATCGAGTGGATGAACCGGCACCTGACGCCGCGCGACAGCGTCATCCTGAGCCTGCACCCGCACAACGACCGCGGAACCGCGGTGGCCGCAGCCGAATTGGGTTACGCCGCCGGCGCCGACCGCATCGAGGGCTGCCTGTTCGGCAACGGCGAGCGCACCGGCAACGTCTGCCTGGTGACGCTGGGGCTCAACCTGTTCAGCCGTGGCGTGGATCCACAGATCGACTTCTCCAACATCGACGAGATCCGGCGCACCGTCGAGTACTGCAACCAGCTGCCGGTGCCCGAACGGCATCCCTACGGCGGCGATCTGGTGTACACCGCGTTCTCCGGCAGCCACCAGGACGCCATCAACAAGGGCCTGGATACCATGAAAGTGGCTGCCGACGAAGCGGATTCGGATGTTGATGACATACTGTGGCAGGTGCCCTACCTGCCGATCGACCCGAAGGACGTCGGCCGCACCTACGAAGCCGTGATCCGCGTCAACTCGCAGTCGGGCAAGGGCGGCGTCGCCTACATCATGAAGGCCGACCACGGACTGGCGCTGCCGCGACGGCTGCAGATCGAGTTCTCCCAGGCAATCCAGAAGATCACCGACGGTGAGGGCGGCGAAGTGTCGCCCAAGGAGATGTGGGACGCGTTCCACGAGGAGTACCTGGCCCCGATCCGTCCGCTGGAGCGGATCCGGCAGCGGGTGGACGCGGCCGAGGTCGACGGCGGTACCGACACCATCACCGCGGTGGTCAAGGTGGACGGTCACGAGCGCGAGATCGTCGGTGCCGGAAACGGACCGCTGGCGGCGTTCGTCGATGCGCTGGGCGCGATCGGCTTCGACGTCAACGTGCTCGACTACTCCGAGCACGCGATGTCGTCGGGCGAAGAAGCTCAGGCGGCCGCGTACGTGGAGGCGTCGGTCGGCGGGAAGACCGTGTGGGGCGTCGGGATCGCGACGTCGATCACGACGGCGTCGCTGCGTGCCGTGGTCTCCGCGGTCAATCGCGCCGCCCGCAACTGACACCCGGCCTCCCGCATGGGGCCTTTCGGCCCTCACCGGGCGACGGTGTGCGTGCTGCACTGGCCTCATGTGGGATACGTTCTGGCATTTCCTGTGGTCCACGATCGTCATCTTCGCGTTCATCGCGTATCTGATGATCCTGTTCAACATCCTGGTCGACCTGTTCTGGCGCGACCACAAGACCTCCGGTGTGGTCAAAGCGATCTGGGTGATCTTCCTCATCCTGCTGCCCTACCTCACCGCACTGGTGTACCTCATCGCGCGCGGGACCGGGATGGCGGAACGGGCACGCGAGCAGGCGCTGCAGGCCAAAAAGGAAACCGACGACTACATCAGGACCGCGGCCGGACGCAGCCCGGCGCAGGAAATCGCCGACGCCAAAGCACTTCTGGACGGCGGGACCATCAGCCAGGCCGAGTTCGACGCGCTGAAGGCGAAGGCCCTGCTGTAGGAAGTGATCGAGAAAAGTCTTGTGCTGATTGGGGTTTCGCCCGTCCGATGGCGGGAAGCCCCGCATGTATGAACAAGACTTTCACTTTCGGTTCGATGCTCACCATGGCTGCGGCGGCGCTGATCTCGTTCGCGCCGGCAGCCGGGGCGCAGCCGGAGTGCGCCACACCACACGGTGCCGCTGACGGCACCCCCTGCATGAACTACACCCCCGGCGGGGGAACGACCGGTACCGGCCAGGGCGACGGAAGCCCCTATATCGGCGGCGCGGGCTGCGTTCCCGGGCGCGTCTGCAACAACGGCGACGATTAAGTCGTTTCGACGCCGCTCATGCTGGCAATGCCAGCACTATGAAACTCATCACTCTCGGATCGGCGGTGCTGACCGGAGGCGCAGCGACACTGATCTCGCTGTCTCCGGTCGCCACCGCCCAACCGGTTCCCTGCACCGACCCTCCCGGCAGCGCAGCGGAGGGCACAGCCTGCGAACCCGACGGGGCTGAGGGTCCACCCCCCATCGTCGGCGAGGTTCCCCCCGGTCAGGACGGCATACCGGACGTCGCCGGTTGCTATCCCGGCCGAATCTGCGAGTGACTCAGAACAGCGCCAGCTGATCGTCGTCGTCGAGGTCTGCGAAGTCCTCGACGGCGGTGCCTCCCACGACGGATTGCAGTGCGCGCAGGAACGCGTCGGAGCCCACCGTGGGCACTCCGAGTTCCCGTGCCTGGTACGCCTTGCCCTGCTCGGGAGCAGCGACGTCGCTGACGACCAGTGAGGTGTGCGCGTCCACCGCTTCGGTGTAGGCGAGCCCCGCGTGCAGGATGCGCTCGATGAGTTCCTCGTAGGTGTGGCCGACCTCGGCCAGCGCCACGCGCATCCCCTGCACCAGCGGCCGGCCCGCGACGAACCGGCCCGGGTTGGCGTAGCGGCTGGCCAACCTCGCCGCCACCGCCTTGAGCGGGCGCAACTCCTCGTGGGTGACCCGGCCGTTCGGCCACGTGCGCCGAGACACCGGATGCACCGGGAGCCACTTGCGGTGCTCCTGCGCCCGGACGAGAACGGGTTTGAGGATCTGGGCGAGGACCATCGCGTCGTCGAGTGCGTCGTGCGGACGCATCTGCGTGACGCCCCAGTGCGCCGCCAGCGTCTCGAGCCGCAGGTTCTCCAGGCCGAGATCCAGCCGGCGCGCGAGTTCGACCGTGCACATCACCGTCTCCACCGGCAATTCGGCCTGCACCAGCTCCGCCTCGGCGGTCAGGAACGCATAGTCGAACCCCACGTTGTGAGCCACCAGCGTGCGGCCGCGCAGCACCTCGACCAGATCGCCGACCACATCACCGAAGGTGGGCTGCCCCTCCAACATCTCGGCGGTCAGCCCGTGCACGTGGGTGGGACCGGGATCGACCCCGGGGTTGAGCAGGCTGTACAGGCTCTTCTCCACGTTGCCGTCGTCGCTGAGGGCGAGCGCGGCCACGCTCACGATACGGGCCTGCCCGGGCCGGAAACCCGAGGTCTCCACGTCGACGACCGCCCAACCGGAGCCCCCCTGATCGGCGGGTCTGCCCCAGGTTCTGGCGTCGGTGGAACTCACACACCGAGGATGGCACGCAGCCCCGACAAGCCCTGCTCCCCACGCCGCGTGTCGGGCGCTTCTCTAAACTGCCGGGAATGGTCACCCCACGCGGACGAGTCGCGCTTGCGGCAGGCGCCGGTGCGCGGTGGGCGTCGCGGGTCACCGGTCGGGGCGCCGGCGCGATGATCGGCGGGCTGGTCGCGATGACGCTGGACCGCTCGATCCTCGGCCAGCTCGGTCAGGGACGTCGCACGGTCGTCGTCACCGGCACCAACGGCAAGTCCACGACCACCCGCATGACGGCGGCCGCGCTGGCCACCCTGGGCCCCGTCGCCACCAACGCCGAGGGCGCCAACATGGACGCCGGACTGGTGGCCGCGCTCGCGGCCGCCCCCGAGGCGCCGCTGGCCGCCCTCGAGGTCGACGAGATGCACGTCCCGCACGTCAGCGATGCGGTGTGCCCGTCGGTGATCGTGCTGCTGAACCTGTCGCGCGATCAGCTCGACCGGGTGGGTGAGATCAACCACATCGAGCGGACGCTGCGGGCCGGCCTGGCCCGCCATCCCTCGGCGGTCGTGGTGGCCAACTGTGACGACGTGCTGATGACGTCGGCGGCGTACGACAGCCCGCACGTCGTGTGGGTGGCCGCCGGAGGCGGCTGGGCGAGCGACTCGGTCAGCTGCCCCCGCTCGGGGGAGGTCATCGTCCGCGACGGCGCCCACTGGCATTCGACCGGAACTGACTTCGCCCGGCCCGATCCGGACTGGTGGTTCGACGACACGCACATCCACGGTCCCGACGGCCTGTCGCTGCCGATGACGCTGACGCTGCCCGGCACCGTCAACCGGGGCAACGCGACGCAGGCGGTGGCCGCCGCGGTGACACTCGGCGCCGACCCGGCCGCCGCGGTGGCCGCGGTGTCGGCCGTCGACGAGGTCGCCGGCCGCTACCGCACCGTCCCGGTCGGATCCGCGCACACCGCGCGGATCCTGCTGGCGAAGAACCCGGCCGGGTGGCAGGAAGCGCTGTCGATGGTCGACCGGGACGCCGCGGGCGTGGTGATCTCGGTGAACGGCCAGGTGCCCGACGGCGAGGACCTGTCGTGGCTGTGGGACGTGAAATTCGAACACTTCGAGTCGGTTCCGGTGGTGGCCGCCGGGGAACGCGGCACCGATCTCGCCGTCCGTCTCGGGTACGCCGGTGTCGGCCATACGCTGGTGCACGACACGATGGCCGCGATCCGGTCCTGCCCGCCGGGGCATGTCGAGGTGCTGGCGAACTACACGGCGTTCCTGCAGTTGAATCGGGCGCTGGGATGACGACCGAATCGGCGGTGCGGATCGGGCTGGTGCTGCCCGACGTGATGGGCACCTACGGCGACGGTGGCAATTCCGTGGTGCTGCGACAGCGGTTGCGGCTGAGGGGAATCGACGCGGAGATCGTCGAGATCACGCTGGACGATCCGGTGCCCGGTGAGCTCGACCTGTACACGCTCGGCGGCGCCGAGGACTACGCGCAGCGGCTCGCGACCAAGCACCTGATCCGCTATCCCGGGCTGCAGCAGGCGGTGTCACGGGGGGCGCCGGTGCTGGCGATCTGCGCGGCCATCCAGGTGCTGGGCCACTGGTACGAGACGTCCGCGGGTGAGCGGGTGGACGGCGTCGGGCTGCTCGACGTGACGACGTCACCCCAGGCGCAGCGGACCATCGGTGAGGTGGCGTCGACACCGTTGATCGACGGCCTCACCCAGCCGCTGACCGGATTCGAGAACCACCGGGGCGGAACAGATCTGGGTGCCGATGCCCGGCCGCTGGCCGCGGTGACCAAGGGGGCGGGCAACCGGGCGGGCGCCGGCGTCGACGGCGCGGTGCAGGGCAGCGTCGTCGCCACCTACCTGCACGGCTGCTGCTTGGCCCGCAACCCCGAACTCGCCGACCATCTGCTCACCCAGGTGGTGGGACCCCTTGCGCCACTGGACCTTCCGGAGGTCGAGCAGCTGCGGCGGGAGCGGCTGGCGGCGCCGCGACGGGTCTGATCAACCGGCGGCGACAATGCCGTGCCGATAGGCGTAGACGATCGCCGCCGCACGGTCGCGCAGGCCGAGTTTGACGAAGATGCGGCCGATGTGGCTCTTGACGGTGACACCGGAGATCACCAACTCGTCGGCGATCTCTCCGTTGGAGCGACCCTTGGCCATGAGGGTCAGCACGTCCAGTTCACGGGGTGTCAGCTCTGCCACCGCCTCGGGCGCCGGGTCGCCGGCGGCGGTGCGGTACGTGCTCAGCACCCGGCCCGTCACGGCCGGGTCGAGGTACCCGTCGCCGCGCGCGACGGCGTGCACCGCGCGGATCAGTTCCTCGGCCGGTGAGTCCTTCAGGACGAAACCGGCTGCGCCCGCGCGCAACACACCCGACAGCAGTTCCTCGTCGTTGAACGTGGTCAAAGCCAGCACCGGCGGCCCACCGGTCTCGGTGACCTGCCGCGTCGCCTGGATGCCGTTGACGCGCTTCATCCTCAGATCCATCACGACGACGTCGGGCCGGTGCTGGGCCACGGCCCCGGGCACCTCGTCGCCATCGGAACACTCACCGACCACCACGATGCCGTCGCGGCGGCGCAGGATCCGGCGCAGACCGGATCGCACCAACTCCTGATCGTCCACCAGGAGGGCGGTGACCGGGTCGACCATCACCGGATCGGTGCCCTCAGCGGACAGCTGTGCCGGCCGTCGACGGGAATGACCACGCGGACCGACCAGTCCTCGCCGTCGGGGCCGACGTCGAGGGTTCCACCCAACAGGTCGACGCGCTGTCGCATCCCGCGCATGCCGCGGCCCTCGGGCGGCGCACCGCCGGCGACACGAACCGGAGCGCGGTTGACGATCGCCAGTACGGCCGCCGCGCCGGCGATGTCGAGTGTCACCGTGGTCGCGGCATCGGGCGCGTGCTTGGCGATGTTGGCCAGCGACTCCTGAACGATGCGATACAACGCGAGACCCTCTGCCGCGGAGACCCGGCGGGTGTCCCCGGTGATCGCCAAGGAGACCGACAGCCCCGCCCTCACGAAATCGTCGACGAGGGCGGGGACGTCGCCGAGATCGGGTTCGGGCGCGACCTTGCCGGAGGTGTCGTCGAGCAGACCGACGGTCTGGCGGATATCGGCCATGGCCTGCCGACCGAGCCGCTCGGCCTCCGCGAGAGCGTCGACGGCCTCGTCGACATCGCGGTCGACCTGCAGGTCGCGGCGGGCGCCGGTGACATGCAGCAGGGTCACGCTCAGCGAGTGCGCGATCACGTCGTGCACCTCGCGCGCGATGCGCCGCCGCTCGTCGGCGGCAGCATGCTCGGCGAGCTTGGCCTGCGCCTGCCGCTGCTCGAGCAGGAGCTCCTGCTGAATCCGCATCAGGTGGCCGACGAGCCACCCGATGCCGATGAAACTGAAGTACAGCCAGGGAATGTCGACACGACCCGCAACCGCCGCTGCGGCGAGCAGCAGGGCCCCCGAGCCGGCCACCAGAACGCCGGCGCGCGGCGAGGCGAACGAGCCGACCATCCCGGTCAGCAGGCCGAGCAGCAGGGGCGCGAAATCGCCGGCGATCGGCGCGGGGACGCTGAACAACAGGATGGCGGTACCGGCCGTCCACGACACCCACAGCGCCGCCGATTCCATCGCCGGTGACACGGTGCGGTCCAGGGAGAAGAACACCAGGTAGGGCAGGAAGCCGACGATCAGCGCGATGCCGGCGATCCACCACTGCGACCACGGCCGTTGCGCGGCCGCGACGACGGAGACCACCACCATCGTCGCGTCGATGCTGATGACGAACGGCCAGGTGTACCCACCCGGCATGTCCTCGGCCTTCCGAGCGACGTAGAGACGTACCCGGCGTCGCAGCGCATCGAGCATCCGCCCAGTCTATGAGCAGGTCCGCATGCCCGGAATCAGTCCGTGGTAGGCACTGCGACTCCGACCACGGTAGGAGAACACAATCGACTCCCAGGATGACGCGCACACGCGCCGCGCTGCCTAGCGTCGAGGCATGACATGGTCACAGTTCCACGAACGGATGGCGTTCATGGCCGACATCGTCGACCGCGCCGCGACCGACCCCGAAGCGGCGCTCGCCGCAGCACGTGCCTCCGAAGCCCTCCCCCGGTTGTTCGGCGACGAGGATGGTCTGCTGCTCTCGCTGCGCCACCGATGGGTCACGATGCTCGCCGCCAAACTCGACCAGGCGGACTACGACGACGTTCCCGCCGACCGGGCGAGGGCCGACCTGGCCGCGACGCATCGCGGACTGCGCGCGTTGCTCGACGCGGCGTCCCGGAGGTCGGTCCGGGTACGCGCGCTCGACCGCGACGAGCAGAGGCTGATCCGCCTGCACGGCGGGCATCGCACCGACGGTCAGACGGTCGCCTGATGGCAGACCAGGGCGTGCGGACCTGGCTGCGGTGGGCGGCGCTGCACGGGGTGCCGCGCGCCTTCCTGTCGTTGCGGGCCATGCGCGGAGAACCCTTGGCGGCGTTCACGCTCGGGCGAGACGATCCGACGGGCAGGCTGCAGCGGATCGAGCAGATCCGCGCGGCCGGTCGGTTGGCGCGCACACCGATCGTGTGGGTCAGCGCCGATCACGAGATCTGTCGGATCGTGCTGCGCCACCGGGACTTCGGCGTGGCCGATCCCGCACAGACCAGCCTGCCCGACGCCCTGGCTGCCGCTGTCCGTCGGATCGACCCGGGATTGCCCAATCCCGTCGAGTCGCCGTCGATGCTGATGACGGACCCGCCGGAGCACACGGCCTACCGGAAGATGGTGTCGCGCAGCTTCACTCCGCGCGCGATCGCTGCGCTCGACGCGCGGATCGACGAACTCACTCTCGACCTGCTCGACGGCCTCGACGGGCGCGGCGAGGTCGACCTCATCAGCGACTACGCCTCCCAGGTACCGGCGGCAGTCATCAGCGACATCCTCGGCGTCCCCGTCGCCGACCGACGCCGGATCCTCTCCTGGGGCAACCGGGTCGCACCACTGCTCGACATCGGCATCACCTGGCAGGCGTTCCGCGACGCGACCCACGAACTCGAGGATGTCGAAACCTACCTCGTCGACCATTTCCGTCGGCTGCCCACCCGGAACGTCGACGAGACACCTTTCAGCGCAATGGCGTTGGAGGGCGGGTTGACCGACCGAGTCCTGCGGGCGAACGCAGCGCTGCTCATCGGGGCGGGGGTGGAGACGACGGTCAACCTGATCGGCAACGGCGTCATCGCACTGGTGAACCATCCCGACCAACTCGCGCTGCTGCGACAGGACCCCGGTCTGTGGCCGTCGGCGGTGGAGGAGATGCTGCGCTTCGACAGCCCCGTACAGATGACGGCGCGACGGGCGAACTGCGACACCGAGATCGCCGGCGTGCCCATCGCGGAGGGAACCGCGGTGGTGCTGCTGCTCGGAGGCGCCAATCGGGATCCCAAGGTGTTCGACCAGCCCGACCGCTTCGACATCACGAGGCCGAACGCACGAGACCACGTGGCCTTCGGCAGCGGCATCCACGTCTGCCTCGGCGCCGCGCTGGCCCGCAACGAGGCGGTGACCGCATTGCGGGAGCTGTTCGACCGCTATCCAGATCTGCATCTGAGCGGTGAGCCCGTACATCGCGGTCTGGTCAATCTCAACGGCTACCGCAAGCTGGGGGTCCGGCTGCAGCGGGGCGAGGTCACGCGGAAAGCGTCGTGACGAACGGGGTCGTGCCCCGATACCCTCTCTGCCGCAGCGCAGCTGCGACCCGTGCGAGCCAGGCCTCCGGCCGGTCCTCGGCGATGACCCGGATGACGATCCAGCCCATCGCCTCGAGCATCCGAAGCCGCGCGATGTCCTTGACGTACTGCCTGCGGTCTTTGCGGTGGTGGTCACCGTCGTACTCGACGGCGACGCCGTACTCCGGCCAGCCCAGGTCCAGGAAGGCGACCGGCCGCGCTCCGTCGACCGCCGGGATCTGGGTCTCTGGTCGTGGAAACCCGTTGTCGTGCAGCAGGAGTCGTATCGCACTCTCCCGGGGCGAGGCTGCGCCGCCGTCGACGAGCGGGAGGAGTTCGCGAAGCTGGACCACGCCGCGGGCTCGAGGGCGCTCGTCGGCAAGGAGGGCGACCTGGGAGACGTCGAAGCGCTGGTTCCACATCAGCGCGTCCAGCCGGGCCAGCGCCTCGAATCTGTCCAGGTGGCGTCCCAGGTCGAACGCCGTCCGGATCCGTGTCGTGACCGGAAGGCCGCCGGCGCGGGTGATCTCCTCGGGGCTCAGGCGCTCCGTCCGCAACACCAACCCCTCCTGCGGCCTGCCCTTTACTCCGGTCACCTCCACGGGACACGTCGGATCCACCCAGGGCGCCCCGTGCAACGCCGATGCCGTCACACCCGCGATCACACCTTGTCGGCCGGTCGCCAGCCACGCGCCGATCGCCCGCTCGCGCAGCGTGATCTCACCGCCCTTGCGAACGAACACTCCGCGGTAGAGCTTCGTGTAATCACGTGCCAGTTCGTGTCTGGTCGCCACGCCCGCCCGCACCGCCTCGCCACCGAGGACAACCCTGTTCATGCCGCCATGCTGTCAACCGCCACCGACAACCGACGAGATCCACTTTTTGCAACGGAAGTGCGAGTAACGGCCTGCAAAAAGTGGATCTCGCCGAGCGGCCAAGCGAAAGCCCGCAGCCCCGTCAGGCCATCGCGCGGCGACCCGCCAGGGCCCGCCCCAGCGTCAGCTCGTCGGCGAACTCGAGGTCACCGCCCATCGGCAGGCCCGACGCGATCCGGGTCACCGAGAGCCCCGGGATGTCGCGCAGCATCCGCACCAGGTACGTGGCGGTCGCCTCACCCTCGGTGTTCGGGTCCGTGGCGATGATCACCTCGGCCACCTCGACCCCGTCGACGCGTTCGCCGATCCGGTTGAGCAGTTCGCGGATGCGCAGCTGGTCGGGCCCGATGCCCGACAGCGGGTCCAGCGCACCGCCCAGCACGTGGTAGCGACCCCGGAACTCGCGGGTGCGTTCGACGGCCTGCACGTCCTTGGGCTCCTCGACCACGCACACCAGCGACGCGTCGCGGCGCGGGTCGGAGCAGATGCGGCAGCGTTCCTCGTCGCTGACGTTGCCGCACACCGCGCAGAACGTCACCCCGTCGCGGACCTTGTTGAGCACGGCGGTCAGCCGGTCGATGTCCGGCGGCTCGACCGACAGCAGGTGGAACGCGATGCGCTGGGCGCTCTTGGGCCCGATGCCCGGCAGCTTGCCGAGCTCGTCGATCAGATCCTGGACGGGTCCTTCGAACAAAGAGTCACATCCCCGGCAGGCCCAGGCCGCCCATGCCGCCGGCCAGCGGGCCGAGCCGGTCGTGGGCGAGGATGGTGACCTGCTTGGCGGCGTCGGCGATCGCGCCGACGACGAGGTCCTGCAGCGTCTCCACGTCGGACGGGTCGACGACCTTCGGGTCGATCGACAGCCCGACCACCTCGCCGCTGCCGCGCATCGTGACCTGCACCAGTCCGCCGCCGGCCTGGCCGTGCACCTCGGAGTTCGCCAGCGCCTCCTGCGCTTCCATCAGCTGCTGCTGCACCTGCTGGGCCTGCGCGAGGAGAGCGGACATATCGGGTTGACCACCGGGCTGCATGAGGGTCCTCTGTTGCGTATCGGTCTCGAGTTGGTTGCGCTCACGTGGAAAGCGACGCTTCAGGGTTTCAGCGTAGTCGGCGGGCGGGCTACCGTGGCGCCGTGCCATTCCGACCTGCCATGCGTGTCGGCGCCATCGTCGCCGCCGGGGTGGTCGTCGCCGCCTCCACGCCGGCTTCCCCGGCCCACGCCGCCCCGTCCAACATCGCGGGCATGATCGTGTTCCTCGACCCCGGTCATCAGGCGTCGATGCCCGACATGGGCCGCCAGGTGCCGACGGGCCGCGGCGGCACCAAGGACTGCCAGGCCAGCGGCACCTCCACGGCGGACGGCTTCCCCGAGCACACGTTCACCTGGGACACCACGCTGCGGGTCCGCCAGGCCCTGATGGGGCTGGGCGTGCGCACGGCGATGTCGCGCGGCGACGACAGCGGCCCCGGCCCGTGCGTCGACGAGCGCGCCGCGATGGCCAACGCGGTCCGGCCCAACGCGGTCGTGTCCATCCACGCCGACGGCGGCCCGCCCACCGGTCGCGGGTTCCACGTGCTGTACTCCTCGCCGCCGCTCAACGCCGCGCAGGCCGGTCCGGCGGTCCAGTTCGCCAAGGTGATGCGCGATCAGATGGCCGGCTCGGGCATCCCGCCGTCGACCTACATCGGCTCCTCCGGGCTCAATCCACGAGCCGACATCGCCGGGCTCAACCTGGCGCAGTACCCGTCGATCCTCGTCGAGTGCGGCAACATGAAGAACCCCATCGACTCGGGGCTCATGACGACCGCCGAGGGCAGACAGAAGTACGCCGACGCCGTCGTCCGCGGGATCGTGGCGTTCCTGAGCGCTCAGCGCGGCTAGACCTGATCGCCGCTAGACGCCCTCGACGGCCTCGGTGCCCTCGACCTCGCGCTTGAGGTTGCCGAGCACCTCGGCCTGGATCTTGCGCAGCCCGATCGGCGCGAACGTCTTCTCGAAGAAGCCGCCGACGCCGCCGGCGCCCTGCCACGACGTCTTGAGGGTCACCGACGAACCCGCCGGACCGGCGGGCGCCACGGTCCAGTTGGTCACCATCGACGAGTTGGCGTCCTTCTCGATGACGGTGTGACCGGCGACATCGACGGTGGCCTTGACGTCCCGGGAACGTGACTTGGTGGCCTGCAGCTTCCACGTGGCGACGGTGCCCGCCCCCTGGCCTCCCTCGAGCACGCGGTAGCCGCTGTAGTGCTCCGAGAGGATCCTGGGCCGCATCGCCTCGTAGTCGGCGACGGCGCCGAGCACCGTCGCGGGGTCGGCGTCGATCAATACCGTGCTGGACGCGCTGACCTGTCCCATTGCTGCGAACTCCTCGTTGGCTCGGGTGCGGTGGGCATCGAGTGCCACCGCGGACTAGCGTATATGTGTGTCTGTTGCCCCGACCGACGCACGTGCAGCTCACGCCGACGGTGTGGAGCGGCTTCTGGCCAGCTACCGGGCGATTCCGCCGGGTGCCACCGTGCGCTTGGCCAAACCCACGTCCAATCTCTTCCGCACCCGAGCCAAGAGCACCGCCCCGGGCCTCGACGTCTCCGGTCTGACCGACGTCATCTCCGTCGATCCGCTGGCACGCACCGCCGACGTCGCCGGCATGTGCACCTACGAGAAGCTGGTGGCCGCCACACTGCCGCACGGCCTCTCGCCGTTGGTGGTGCCGCAACTCAAGACCATCACCCTCGGTGGCGCGGTCACCGGGCTGGGCATCGAGTCGGCGTCGTTTCGTAACGGACTGCCCCACGAGTCGGTGCTGGAGATGGACATCCTCACGGGCACCGGCGATGTCGTGCGCGCATCACCCACCGAGAACCCCGACCTCTTCCACGCGTTCCCGAATTCCTATGGAACGCTTGGCTATTCTGTGCGGCTGCGCATCGAACTGGAACCGGTCAAGCCCTTCGTCGCTCTGCGGCACGTCCGCTTCCACGCCATCGACGAGCTGGTCGAGGCGATGGACCGGATCATCGAGACCGGCGAATTCACCGGCGAACGCGTCGACTACCTCGACGGCGTGGTGTTCAGCGCCGACGAGAGCTACCTGTGCCTGGGCGCGCAGTGGGCGACACCGGGTCCGGTCAGCGACTACACCGGTCAGCAGATCTACTACCGGTCCCTGCAGCACGCGGACGGGGAGAAGCGCGACCGGTTGACCATTCACGACTATCTGTGGCGCTGGGACACCGACTGGTTCTGGTGCTCGCGGGCTTTCGGGGCGCAGGACCCGCGGATCCGCCGGTTCTGGCCCCGCCGGCTGCGGCGCAGCAGCTTCTACTGGAAGCTGATCGGCTACGACCAGCGCTTCGACATCGCCGACCGCATCGAAAAGCGGAACGGCCGTCCGCCCCGCGAACGCGTGGTCCAGGACGTCGAGGTGCCGATCGAGCGGACCGCAGAGTTCGTCGAGTGGTTCCTGGACACCGTTCCGATCGAGCCGATCTGGCTGTGCCCGTTGCGCCTTCGCGACTCGGCGAATTCAGCCGGCGGCTGGCCGCTGTACCCTCTGCGGCCGCACCACAGCTACGTCAACGTCGGATTCTGGTCCTCGGTGCCTGTCGGACCCGAAGAGGGGTACACGAACCGGATGATCGAACGGAAGGTCAGCGACCTCGACGGACACAAGTCGCTGTACTCCGATGCCTTCTACACGCCGGACGAGTTCGACGAGCTCTACGGCGGCGAGGTGTACACAACGGTGAAGAAGACCTACGACCCGGACTCCCGGTTCCTCGATCTGTATGCGAAGGCGGTACGGCGACAATGACGACATTCCGAGAGCGACCCGCGGATGCGACCGATCCCGCGGACGGCAGGCTCACGCTGGCGGAGATCTTGGAGATCTTCGCCTCCGGCACCCAGCCGCTGAAGTTCACCGCCTACGACGGCAGCAGCGCCGGGCCCGACGACGCCGAGCTGGGGCTCGACCTGCTGACCCCGCGTGGCACCACGTATCTGGCCACTGCGCCCGGCGACCTGGGGCTCGCGCGCGCCTACATCTCGGGCAACCTCGAGGTGCACGGCGTGCACCCGGGTGACCCGTACGAGTTGCTCAACGCGCTGACCGAGAAGCTCGACTTCAAGCGTCCACCGGCGCGGGTGCTGGCCCAGATCGTCCGCTCGATCGGCATCGAACATCTCAAGCCGATCTCCCCGCCGCCGCAGGAAGCCTTGCCGCGCTGGCGCCGGTTCGCAGAAGGCTTGCGCCACAGCAAGACCCGTGATGCCGAGGCGATCCACCACCACTACGACGTCTCGAACACCTTCTACGAGTGGGTGCTCGGCCCGTCGATGACGTACACCTGCGCGTGCTATCCCGATCTCGGGGCGACGCTCGAGCAAGCCCAGGAGAACAAGTACCGGCTGGTCTTCGAGAAGCTCCGCCTCGAGCCCGGCGACCGGTTGCTCGACGTCGGCTGCGGCTGGGGCGGCATGGTGCGTTACGCCGCCCGGCACGGGGTGAAGGCGATCGGCGTCACGCTGTCCAGGCAACAGGCCGAGTGGGCGCAGAAGGCGATCGCCGAGCAGGGCCTGGGCGACCTCGCCGAGGTGCGCCACAGCGACTACCGCGACGTTCGGGAATCCCAGTTCGACGCCGTGTCGTCGATCGGTCTGACCGAACACATCGGGGTGGCCAACTATCCGGCCTACTTCCGGTTCCTCAAGACGAAGTTGCGCACCGGCGGGCTGCTGCTCAACCACTGCATCACCCGGCACGACAACCGCCACGGCGCGGCGGCCGGCGGCTTCATCGACCGGTACGTGTTCCCCGACGGCGAGCTGACCGGATCGGGGCGGATCATCACCGAGATCCAGGACGTGGGCCTGGAGGTGGTGCACGAGGAGAACCTGCGCAACCACTACGCGATGACGCTGCGCGACTGGAACCGCAACCTCGTGGAGCACTGGGACGAGGCGGTGGCCGAGGTGGGGCTCGCGACCGCCAAGGTGTGGGGCCTGTACATGGCCGGATCGCGGGTGGGCTTCGAGCAGAACGCGATTCAGCTGCACCAGGTGCTGGCGGTCAAGCTGGACGAGCGCGGCCGCGACTCCGGTCTGCCGCTGCGTCCCTGGTGGACTGCCTGACTCCAGCCAGCCCCTAGGGCCCAGCCGTCGAAATCCACGTTCTGCAACGTTGTTCTCGCACTTTCCCTGCAGAAAGTGGATCTCGTCGCCGCGTGAGCCCAGCCGTCGGTGCGGCGGGCCCCGAGTTCGCTCTTTCCCGCAGTTCCGGGGGCTACGATCCCGGCATGGTCCGCTTCCTGCTGCGCGTGGCGATCTTCCTGGGATCGTCGGCCATCGGCCTGCTCGCGGCCGGGTGGCTGGTGCCCGGGGTGTCGCTGTCGGCGTGGGGTTTCGTCACCGCCGTGGTGATCTTCACCGTCGCGCAGGCGATCCTGGCGCCGTTCTTCCTGAAGATGGCGAGCAGATACGCGTCGGCCTTCCTCGGCGGCATCGGCCTGGTGTCGACGTTCGTGGCGCTGCTGCTGGCGTCACTGCTATCGAACGGGTTGAGCATCCGTGGCCTCGGGTCCTGGATCGGCGCGACCGTGGTGGTGTGGCTCGTCACCGCGCTCGCCACCGTCGTGTTGCCGCTCCTGGTGTTGCGGGAGAAGAAGACCGCCGCCTGAGTCGCGTGACGGCCGAGGCTCAGCCGTCGATGCGGCGGGCCCCGAGTTCGCTCTGCAGCAGCTCCAGCGCGGCCTCCTCGGGGTCGCGCCGGGGGGCCGCCGGGTCGATGGTGCCTGCCTCGGCGAGCATGCTCTCCTCGTCGTCGCCGTCGGGGGGCGGGGGTGGCTCGTCGGGCAGACGCCGCGCTTCGGGAGCGGCGGGGGGCGCTGCCGCGGGCGCTGTTCCGGTCTCGCAGCGGACATTCCAGTTCACCCCGAGCGCGTCCTTGAGCGCCTCGCGGATCACGTCGGCGTTGCGCTGCTCGGTGAGCCGCTTGGCCAGCGGGGCGGATTCGTGGCTGAGGACCAGCGTGTTGCCCTCGACGGCCCGCACGATCGCCCCGGCGAGCATCACCTCGGTGGTGCGGCTGCGCTCCCGGACCTTCTCCCGCACGGTCGTCCACATGCTGCGCACGGCCGCGGCGTTCGGCTCGCCGGCGGCGACGGCCGCGGCGGGTGTCACCGGCGGCGCCTCGACCGCCGGTGCGGCAGGCGGCCGCACGGGTGGCGGTGACGACACCGGTTCTGCAGCAACCGGTTTCGGCGCGGGTACCGGCGCGGAATCGGGTTCCGGCGCGGGCGCGGCTGTCGGCGGGCGCGTGGGCACCGGTCTCGGCTCGGGCGCAGGTGTGGGCGCCGGCGGGGGTGTCGGTGCCGGCGCGGGTGTGGGTGCCGGTGTCGACTCGGCTGCCGGCTCGGCGGCCTTCGTCCTGCGGACGTACTGCTTGGCCGGGGCGGCGGGATGCGCGGCGCCGCTCTCGTCGGCGGGGATCGACATGTCCAGCCGCGTCTCGATGCGCTCGACCCGTTGCAGCAGCGCGGCCTCGGTGTCACTGGCCGAGGGCAGCAGCAGCCGAGCGCACACCACCTCGAGCAGCAGCCGCGGGGCCGTCGCGCCGCGCATCTCCCCCAGCCCGGCGTGCACCACCTCGGCGTAGCGGGTCAGCGTCGCGGTGCCGATCCGGGCGGCCTGCTCGCGCATCCGCTCCAGTTCGTCCTGCGCGCCGTCGACGACGCCGCGGGCGACCGCGTCGGGCACGGCCTGCAGCACGATGAGGTCCCGGAACCGTTCCAGCAGGTCGGTCGCGAAGCGGCGTGGATCGTGCCCGGCGTCCACCACACCCTCGACGGCACCGAACAGCGCCGCGGCGTCCCCGGCGGCCAGCGCGTCGATCGCGTCGTCGATCAGCGCGACGTCGGTGGCGCCCAGGAGCGCCAGCGCCCGCTGGTAGGCGACGTGATTCCCTTCGGCGCCGGCGAGCAGCTGATCGAGCACCGACAGCGTGTCGCGCGGTGAACCGCCGCCGGCCCTGATGACGAGCGGGTAGACCGCGTCGTCGACGTCGACGGTCTCCGACGCGACGATCTTCTCGATCAACGTGCGCATGGTGCGGGGCGCCAGCAGCCGGAACGGGTAGTGGTGGGTGCGCGACCGGATGGTCGGCAGCACCTTCTCCGGCTCGGTGGTGGCGAACACGAAGATGAGGTGGTCGGGCGGCTCCTCGACGATCTTGAGCAGCGCGTTGAATCCCGCGGTGGTCACCATGTGCGCTTCGTCGACGATGAAGATGCGGTACCGCGACTGGGCCGGGGCGTAGAACGCGCGGTCGCGCAGTTCGCGGGTGTCGTCGACGCCGCCGTGGCTGGCCGCGTCGAGTTCGACGACATCGACGTTGCCGGGCCCGTTCGGGGCCAGCGCGACGCAGGAATCGCAGACACCGCACGGCGTCGCAGTGGGGCCCTCGGCACAGTTCAGCGAGCGGGCCAGGATGCGCGCCGACGACGTCTTGCCGCATCCGCGCGGGCCGGAGAACAGGTACGCATGGTTGATTCGCCCGGAGTTCAGCGCCGTGGACAGCGGCTCGGTGACGTGTTCCTGGCCGACGACCTCTGCGAACGTCGCCGGTCGGTACTTGCGGTAGAGAGCCACGCCGAAGAGGCTACCGACCCCGTCCGACTAACTCGCGGCCTCCTTGTCGGCCAGCAACGACTCGGTGGCCGAGAGCAGCGCGCAGGTGGCGAGCCCGTCGATGGCCTCCCGCAGATCCGACATCCCGGGGAAGGTCGGGGCGATCCGGATGTTCTTGTCCTCCGGGTCTTTTCGGTACGGGAAGGATGCGCCGGCCTCGGTGACCGCGATGCCGGCGTCCTTGGCCAGTGCCACGGTGCGCTTCGCGGTGCCGGGCAGCACGTCGAGGCTGATGAAGTAGCCGCCCTTGGGCTCGGTCCACGACGCGATCTTGGACTCCCCCAGCCGCTCGTCGAGGATGTCGAGCACCAACGCGAACTTCGGCGCCAGCAGTTCCTGGTGGCGGCGCATGTGCACCCGCACCCCGTCGGCGTCGCCGAAGAAACGCAGGTGCCGGAGCTGGTTGATCTTGTCCGGCCCGATGGACTTCTTGCCGGCATGCTGCAAATACCACGCGATGTTGCCCAGCGAGCCGCCGAAGAAGCTGACCCCTCCCCCGGCGAAGGTGATCTTCGACGTGGAGGCGAATACCAGCGGCCGGTTGGGGTGGTTGGCCGCCGCCGCCAGGCCGAGCACGTCGACCTGTTTGACGAAGTCGTGGGTCAGGGTGTGCACCGCGTAGGCGTTGTCCCACATCAGCCGGAAGTCGCTTGCCGCCGTGGGCATCTGGACCAGTCGACGGACGGTCTCCCACGAGTAGGTGGTGCCGGTCGGGTTCGAGTACACCGGCACGCACCACATGCCCTTGATCGCCGGGTCCACGGCGACGAGCTCCTCGATCATGTCGACGTCGGGGCCGTCCTCGCGCATCGGCACGGTGACCATCTCGATGCCGAGCGTCTCGGTGATCGCGAAGTGACGGTCGTATCCGGGGGAAGGACACAGGAACTTCACACCTACGCCGTTGCGCAGGTCGTCGATCCACGGCCGCGGTGAGTCGACGCCGCCGTGCAGCAGCGAGTACACGACCACGTCGTGCATGAACTCCAGGCTGGCGTTGTTGCCGGCGATCAGGTTGGGCACCGCGATGCCGAGCAGCTCACCGAAGATCGCGCGCAGCTCCGGCAGTCCGTGCAGGCCGCCGTAGTTGCGGGTGTCGGTGCCCTCGCCGTCCCGGTACGCGTCGGGCCCGCTTCCCGGCAGGTCGAGCAGGCCGTTGGAGAGGTCGAGCTGCGCCGGCGAGGGCTTGCCGCGGGTCAGGTCCAGGTGCAGGTTCTTGGCTTGCAGTTCCGCGTAATTGCGCTGCTGCAGCTCGTGCTGGCCGACGAGTTCGTCGCGGCCCAGCGACTGAAACGACACCGTTCGCCTTTCGCGGTCGTGGGGAATGCCCCGGAAACACAGGGGACCCCGCGCACCCGCCAGAGCCCGTTGACCCTTGCTGCCTTCCGGCCCTGGGGGAGTTCACAGGATGGACGCCGCGCGGGGTCCGAGGCGAGTCTAACCGGTGGGAGAGGTGGGGTGGCACTCCGCTGGTCGGCTACCATTGCCCGCGGAGGATTCGCCTAGTGGCCTATGGCGCTCGCCTGGAACGCGGGTTGGGTTAACGCCCTCGCGGGTTCAAATCCCGCATCCTCCGCACTGGCCCGGGGTGCGACCGGCACGTTTCTTCGCACTGTCGCACCCCGGGCACCACGATCGAGGAGGAGTATGGGCCGCACCGTCGCGGTGGTTTGGCACGCGTCGTTCTCCGTCGCCGCCGGTGTTCTCTACTTCTTCTTCGTCCTGCCCCGCACCCCGGAGTTGCTGGGCGACACCTCGCACACCCTGGGCACGGTGCTGCGCATCGTCACCGGTGCGCTGATCGGCCTGGCCGCGCTGCCGGTGTTCTTCACGCTGTTGCGCACCCGTCGTCCCGAGTTCGGAGTGCCGCGAGTGGCCCTGCGCCTGCGCACCACGTCGGTCGCGCTGCACGTCCTGGCCGGCGCCCTGATCCTCGGCGCGGCGATCGCTGAGATCTGGCTGTCGCTGGACACCGTCGGGCAGTGGCTGTTCGGCGTCTACGGTGCCGCCGCGGCGGTCGCGCTGCTGGCGATGCTCGCGTTCTACCTGGCGTTCGTGGCCGAACTGCCGCCCCCGCCGCCGAAACCGGTCAAGGTCAAGCAGAAGACGTCGCGCCGGGGCCGCAAGAAGGCCGCTGACGACGAGGCTGCCGACGAAACCGAGGCCGACGAGGCCGACGAGACTGACGAGGCCACCGAGCCTGATGAGGCCACCGAGGTCACCGAGACGACGGGCACCGAGCTGACGCCCACCGCCGAGACGGAATCCGGGGCCGATTCCGACACGGATTCCGACACCGCGACCGAGCCGGGCACGGAGACCGCCGGCAAGCTGCAGAACAGGCGTCCGACCGGCAAGGGAACACTGATCAGCCGCCGTCGACGCACCCGCGGCGGCGTGGCCGTCGAGGACTGAGCAACCGCCATCTCGTTCGACAGCAGCCTGTCGCACGGCCACTATTGAGGGTTATGGGCACGTTTCCCAAGCTTCGGCTTCTCCTGGTCGCGCTGGTCGCGACGCTCGGCTTCGTCGCGCCGACGGCACCCGCACACGCGGCTCCCGCTGATCTGGAGGCCGTTTCGGTACAGGTCGAGCCCTCCGTCGTCCGCATCGACACCCAGGTGGACTACCAGGGTGTCATCGGCGCCGGAACGGGCTTCGTCATCGACCCGGGCGGACAGGTGTTGACCAACTTCCACGTCGTCCAGGGCGCCGACCGGATCACCGGCACCGTCAACGGGCGTCCGTTCCCGGCCACCCTGGTCGGCTACGACCGCAAGCGCGACGTCGCGGTGATCCAACTGCAGGGCGCCGGCGGGCTACCCCCGGCCGCGATCGGCGACTCGAACACCCTGGTGCCCGGTGAGCCCGTCATCGCGCTGGGCAACGCCTCGGGCACCGCCAGCCCGCTGACCCGCGAGGTGGGCACGTTCACCGCGTTCAACCAGACCGTCAACGCCGAGGACAGCCTCACCGGCGCCAGCGACGAGATCACCGGGCTGATCGAGTTCGCCGCCCCCGTGCGGGCCGGCGACTCCGGCGGACCCGTCGTCAACGGCGCCGGCCAGATCGTCGGCATCACCACGGCGGCGTCGGTGAACTTCAAGATGGGTCCCGGGGGCAAGGGCTTCGCGATCCCGATCAACGACGCGATGGCGATCGCCAACCAGATCCGCGCCGGGGCGGCGTCGGACAGCGTGCACATCGGACCGCCGGTCCTGCTGGGCGTCGGGATCCGTGCGGCGGACCGCGGCGAACCAGGCGTCGTCATCCAGGAGGTGCTGCGCGGTGGCCCCGCCGAACAGGCCGGTCTGCGCGACGGTGATCTGCTCGTCGCGGTCGACGGGGTGCGGCTGGACTCCTCGAAGTCGTTGCCTGCGCTGCTGGACCGGCACTACGCCGGCGACGTGGTCGACCTGACCTGGATCGACCGCAGCGGCGCCACCCGGACCGGCAAAGCGACGCTCACGCCCGGTTCCTAGCCCTATGCTGAGCGAGTGCACAACACCGCTCCGCACCGGGTCGTTCAGTGGACCACCGGCAACGTCGGCAAGAGTGCCGTCGCCGCGATCGCCGCGCATCCGCATCTCGAACTCGTCGGCTGCTACGCGTGGTCGGCCGACAAGGTGGGCCGCGACGTCGGTGACCTCGCCGGGATCGCGCCGCTCGGGGTGGCCGCGACCGACGACGTCGACGCGCTGCTCGCCCTGAAGCCGGACGTCGTCGTCTACAACCCGATGTGGATCGACGTCGACGACCTCGTCCGGATCCTCGAAGCCGGCGTCAACGTCGTGGCGTCCGCGTCGTTCATCACCGGGCACAACCTCGGCGACGGACGGGCCCGGCTCGCCGAGGCCTGCGAGCGCGGCAACGCGACGCTGTTCGGCTCCGGCGTAAGCCCCGGGTTCGCCGAACTGCTCGCGATCGTCGCGGGCACGGCGTGCGACCGCATCGACAAGATCACCATCGCCGAGTCCGCGGACACCACGCTCTACGACTCACCGGCCACCGAACGTCCTGTCGGGTTCGGCACGGCGATCGACGATCCCGACCTGGCGCCGATGGCCGCCGACGGCACGGCGGTGTTCGCCGAGGCGGTCGCGCTCGTCGCCGACGCGCTGGGCATCGAGCTCGACGACATCACCTGCGTCTCCGAGTACGCCCAGACCACCGAGGACCTGCCGATGGCGTCGTGGACCATCCCGGCCGGGCACGTCGCGGGGGTGGCCGCCAGCTGGCAGGGCAGGGTGAACGGCCACACGGTCATCGACATCAACGTCCGGTGGAAGAAGGGGCAGACCCTCGATCCGGATTGGCAGCTCGACGGCGACGGATGGAAGATCACGATCGACGGCAGGCCGACGGTGACCATGACCGTCGGCTTCCTGCCGCCGCAGGACATGATCGAGAACGCGACGTCGCTCGAGGACTTCTTCGTGCTCGGCCACATCATGACCGCGATGCCGCCGATCCACGCCATCCCGGCCGTGGTCGCGGCGGCGCCGGGCATCGCGACCTACACCGACCTGCCGCTGCCGACGCCACGCGGCGTGATGCGTACCGGCTGAGCGCCGGCGCAATTCGGTTGCGCCCGCGGCCGCCCATGCGGTGCCATGGTGGGCATGAGCGTGCGCGGCTGGGTGCTGTTCGCCGCGATGAGTCTCATCTGGGGCATCCCCTACCTTCTCATCAAGGTTGCGGTGGAAGGGGTTTCGGTTCCGGTACTGGTGCTGGCGCGCACAGCGGTCGGCGCGCTGGTGCTCCTGCCGCTGACGCTGCGTCGCGGGGCATGGGCGCCGGTGCTGGCGCACTGGAAGCCGGTCGCGGTGTTCGCGTTCTTCGAGATCATCGCGGCGTGGCTGCTGCTCTCCCGCGCCGAGCGGCATCTGTCGAGTTCACTGACGGGCCTGCTGATCGCGGCGTCGCCGATCGTGGCGGCGCTGCTGGACCGGCTCACCGGCGGCGAGCACCGGCTCACCCCGGTGCGGATGGCCGGGCTCGGTGTCGGGCTGGCGGGGGTGGCCGCACTCGCGGGTCCGGAGCTCACCGGCGGTAGCGCGTTCTCGGTGATCGAAGTGCTGATGGTGTCGGTCTGCTACGCGATCGCGCCGCTGGTGGCCGCCCGCTACCTCGCCGAGGTCCCCGCCCTGCCGATGACGGCGGCGTGCCTGACGCTGGCGGCGCTCGTCTATGCCGCGCCCGCCGCAGCCACGTGGCCGCAGGCCGTTCCGCAGACGCGCGTGCTGATCGCGATCGCGGCGCTCGCGGTGGTCTGCACGGCGATCGCGTTTCTGGTCTTCTTCGCGTTGATCCGCGAGGTGGGCGCCGCCCGGGCGCTGGTGTTCACCTACGTCAACCCGGCGGTGGCGCTCGCGGCCGGCGTGCTGGTACTCCACGAGCCGTTGACGGCGTGGAACGTCGCCGGCCTGGTGTTGATCCTGACCGGATCGGTGCTCGCGACGCGGCGCAGCCCGGCGGTCAGTCCGGTAGCCCCCGCAGCGTCCGCGCGATCACCTCGATGACGCCCTGCGGCTGCTTCTCCAGGTAGAAGTGGCCGCCGGTGAAGGTGTGCACGGCGCCCCCGCCGGAGGTGTGCTCGTGCCACGCGGACGCGTCGGCGACGCTGGTCTTCGGGTCGTCGGTCGCGGCCATCACGACGATCGGCGCGCTGATGCCGACGTCGGTGTCCCGGTGGTAGGCCTGTAGCGCCCGGTAGTCGTTGCGGAACGCGGGCAGGAACGTCTCGAGCATCTCCCGGTTCTCCAGCACCCGCGGATCGGTGCCGCCGAGTTGGCGCATCACGTCGACGAGTTCGCGGTCGTCCTTGTGGTCGCGCTCGTCGCCGTAGCGGCTGGGGGCCCGCGACCCGGAGGCGAAGATGGTCACCGGTGTAAGGCCCGTCTGCGTCTCCATCCGGCGGGCGACCTCGAAGGCCAGCACCGCACCCATGCTGTGGCCGAAGAACGCGACCGGCCCGGCCGGGACGGCGGCCAGTTCGGCGTGAATTTGGTCGGCGAGGGCGTCGATGGTCTCGACGAACGGTTCCTTGTAGCGGTCCTGCCTGCCCGGGTACTGCAGCGCGTAGACGTCGAACTCCGGTGAGAGCGCCCGCGACAGCGGGAAGTAGTAGCTCGCCGAGCCGCCGGCGTGCGGGAAGCACACCAGACGGATGCGGGCGCCCGGTGCGGGAAGGAAATTGCGAATCCAGGGGCTGCGTTGCGGCTCGGTCATGGTTGCGGCGCCCCGGGAGGAGGAGGCGGGGGCACGGGCCCGCCCGGGGGCGGCGGCGGGGGCGGCGGTTCCTCGACGACGCGCAGCACGTTCGCCGACAGCCGTGCGCCCGGCGGCCCGGGGATCTGGACGTCCTTGTAGATCTCCGCCTTCTCCCCCTGCACCGTGAACTTGCCCGGCTGCGGCTCGTTGCCGCCGGTGACCTCGTACTCCACGGTGAACGGTGTCTCCGGGAACGGGTGCAGCCCAACGTATTTGGGCTCGATCGTGTAGGTGTACAGACACTGCCCGGCCGGGTCGCAGGTCTGGGCGGTGACGGTCACCCCGATGAGGAACTCTTTGACCGTCGGCACCGACGGTGGCGGCGGCTTCGGCGGCTCCCGCCGCGGCGCGCCGGCCTGCTGCTGGTCGGACTGGGTGACCAGCACCAGGGACGCGATGCCCACGCCGCTGGCCAGCACCCCGACGATCGCCAGCGCGGCGAGCAGCTTGCGGAAGGTCACCTGGGCAGGGTATCGGGCGGCAGTCGTGCTCCGAGGTGGCCCCTGCTCGGTGAGTGCACGGTGCCGTCGACCCTCGGCACCGACACGGCGCGCAGCCGAACGCGGGGTGCAGTGTGGTGCACCCCGCGAACGAAGGCCGTCGAAATCACACGCCGGCTTGTGCCGCGGCGATTCTGTTCGGATCCAGGAGCACCAGCAGATCCCCGTCGAGGCTCGATCTGATCTGCGAGCCCGGGTCGGCTGCGGTACCCGTCTTCGATGCAGGATCCACCGGTGCGATGGTCGGAGTGATCGAGCGGGTCAACTTGTTGATGGTCACGTCGCCCTTCAGGTAACCGGTATGAGCTCCCGTCACGGCGATGTCAGCGACGTAGCGGATCGAGTTCTGGCTGGCGGTGGCGTCGGTCCACTCGGTGCCGTTGAGAATGAGCCCGTCCTCGTTCACATAATCGGTGTACGTGACAGTCCGGATGGTGTGGCCCGGAGTGGTCGTCGTGTCCTCGGTGATCAGCGCTGTGCCGCCTCCTGTTCCGGGATAGGTTCCGGTGCTAGGAAGGACGGCCGGGCCGGGTACGTACTCGGACAACTTGGGTGCCCAGGTCGGGTCGGGCGTCACTTGATCGCCCTGGGCCGTGCCGACGCTCGTCGTGTAGTTGAGCTTCGCGACGACGATCCGCGTCTGCGGCAGCGTCGGATCGGCGGTTGCCAGCCTCTCGTAGAACGTGACCGCGGTGCCGTCCTGGTTCCAGCTGGGCATGCTTCGGGCGGTGTACCCATCGCCTTCGTCCTGCGGTGTCGATGGATCGTCGCTCACGAACAGCGGGGTGCCGTTTTCACGTGCGAGGTCATCTTCGACGGCGATCAACCACTCCTGATTGGTGACGTTGATCGTTTTCGCATAGGCCTCGTACACGGCGCCCTGGATCTGCGCGGGCAGGAACGCCGGTCGCACGATTCTCGACATCGGCGTCAGAGCGTCGAGAGTGCGGGTACTCCCGATCGCGATCCACTTTCCATTGGGTGAGAGATCGGTGTCCTCGTCGTAATCGAGGTTGCCGGTCAGCCGTGTCACCTTGCCGGTCGCCAGGTCGACCACGATGTCATCGACATTGCCCGCTTCGTACTGGCCGCCGATGATGATCACACCCTTGCCATCATGGGTGAACTGCTTGCCCTCGCCGACACCGTAGACGACCCGGGCGTCCGTGATGCGGTACTCCGTCGCGTCTGCGGCACGAGTGAAGGTACCCACGACGGGCACGGCCGTCAGAACGCCGCCCAAGCCCAACTGAATCTGGCTGAACAGCACGTGACTACCGTCTGGTGACACACGCATCTCGCGCGATGATTCGATGACGCGTGCGGGAGCGGGTGGTCCGGGCGGGATGACGATGGGTACCAGGCGCCGGCCTTGCGCATCTTCCTCGTAGACCATCCGGGTCTGCTGCACGATCAGGTGACAGTTTCGGTCACGCGGCCTGACTGGCCGGTGTGGTCATGATTGCTTCGAATTCGATCGGGGTCAACCGCCCGAGGCCGGACTGGCGGCGGCGCCGGTGGTAGGTGCGCTCGATCCAGGTGACGATCGCGATGCGGAGTTGTTCTCGGGTGTCCCAGCGGCGGCGGTCGAGCACGTTCTTCTGCAGCAGGCTAAAGAAGCTCTCCATGGCGGCGTTGTCACCGGCGGCCCCGACACGGCCCATAGAGCCGACCATCTCGTGGTGATTCAAGGCGTGTACGAATTTCCTTGACCGGAACTGAGATCCGCGATCCGAGTGCAGAATGCACCCCGCGACATCTCCGCGTCGGGCTACCGCGCTGTGTAGTGCCCGGATGGCCAGTTGTGACTTCATGCGGGAGTCGATGCTGTAGCCGACGATCCGGTTGGAGAACACGTCCTTAATCGCACAGAGGTAGAGCTTGCCCTCACCGGTGCGGTGCTCAGTGATGTCACTGAGCCACAACTGATTTGGCCTGTCAGCGGTGAAGTCACGCTCGACAAGATCGTCGTGCACCGGCGGCCCGACTTTGCCGTTTTTGCCGCGCTTCTTACCAAACACGCTCCACAGTCGGTTCTGCGAACAGATCCGCCAGGCGGTGCGCTCGGCCATCGGCTCCCCGGCATCGCGCGCCTCCTCCACGAGGTAGCGGTAGCCGAACTCCGGATCGTCTGCGTGCGCGTCGAACAGCGCATTGGCGCGGTAGGCCTCAACGAGTTCGGCATCGGTGATGGGGTCGGCCAGCCAGCGGTAATACGGCTGGCGGGAGAGCTTGAGTACCCGGCACGTCACCGCGACAGGGATCCCGTCGGCGGCGAGCTCTTTCACGAGCGGGTAGACCCTTTTCCCGGCAGATTGGCCTGCGACAGATACGCCGCAGCCCGGCGCAGCACCTCGTTCTCCTGTTCGAGCAGCTTGATCCGCCGCCGCGCTTCGCGCAGCTCACCGGACTCGCTGGCGCTCTTGCCGGGCTTGGTGCCCTCCTCGATGTTGGCCTGACGGAGCCATTTCTGCAGCGTCATCGGGTGCACCCCGAAATCACTCGCGATCTGCTCGATCGTCACACCGTCATCACGGTTGCGGGCCACGCGCACGACATCGTCGCGGAACTCACGGGGGTAAGGCCTAGGCACAAGGAACATCCTTCCAGCCCACCCGTCCCGGGCAAGCCAACTCAAATGTCACCTATTCGTGCAGCAGACCCTCCATTTGTTGCTTCCGGCTTCTACCAGAATTCGCCCCGTGCCATCCTCGAAGGGCACCATCTTGCCGAGGTCAGCGGTCACCTCGGGTGAGATGCCGCACGTGAGGCACCGAAGATGCGTGCCGTCGATGTCGACCTGGTAGAGCTCCCTGCGACCACCTGCCGCGGGCGCGGCATGGAACAGAATCGAGTCTCCGTCGGCGGCGAATCGAGGATTCTGTGGGCTCGTGACGTCGGCGGGCAGATTCAGGATGGTTCGAGTGACTTCGGGATTCTGCACCGTGAGGTCGATGGTCTTGCTTGCGCGGTGCGGCCGGAACAGCGTCAGCAGGTTGATCTTGCCGTCGGCCACCGAGATGGTGAACGAATCGGTCTGCGCGGCAGCGTAATCGATGTCGTCCGGGGTGTAGGTGAAGTGCCCGGTGGCCTGGTCGATGGTCAGGGTGCCGTGCTCCGGACCACGGGTGACGGTGTAGGTGAGCGGGTCGCCCTCGGCGTCGGTGGCACCCAGTGACCCGGACACCGTCTGCCCGGTCTGTGACGTGGTGGCCGGGTTGTAGGTGATGACCGGTGCCTGGTTGAAGAGGTTGCGGCGCACCCAGCCCAGCACGGTCCACACGATCGGGGTCACCGGGCCCGGCGTGTTCGGAGGCGCCGCGAGGAACGGGTCGAGCAGCTTGGTGACGACGTTGTTCAGGAAGCCGATGACACCCAACGTCGGGGCAACGGCGGTGGCGCTCACGACGGTCGCGGTGACCGACGGAGCTTCGGCGGTGTCGTTGTCCGCGGTGGCGGTGGCGGTGGTCCGTGCGGCGCTCGGCGCGGCGGCGGGCGCCGACTGCTCGGCGGCCGTGGCCACGTGATCGTCGGCGGCCGGCGTCGGGGACGAGGGTGTCGACGGGATGCTCGGCGCCGACGGGGTGTCGCGCTCGACGGCCCGGAAGAGGCGCCATCCGGTGCCCGCGCGCTCGGGGGTTCGGGGCGGTGTTGACGGGGACGCGTCGACCTCGGGCGAGTCCGATTCGGGCACAACGGGTTCGGTGATATCGGGTTCGTTGACGTCAGGTTCGGTGACGTCGGACCCCGGCTCGGCGGCATCGTCGGTGTCGTCCTGTGCCGTGTCCGGGGACGCCGCGTCCTCCGTCGATGCCGCGTCGGCGCCGTCCGCCTCCGACCCGGTGTCGTCGGCTTCGCTCTGATCGGACTCGCTGCTCTTCGAGGTCGCATCGCCCGTCGTGGAGGCATCTCGCGATTCCGACGTCGACGACGACGTGGACGTCGTCGAATCGGCTGCCGCGACGCCGGGCGTTGTCACGGCGAACACGCCGATCCCGAGGGCCGCCGCCAGCGCACCGACCCGGCCGACATAGCGGCCATAGGCGTTGAGCTGCGATTCCTGTGTGCTCATGAGTTCTCCGCAGAAGGTGTGATGGGCCGCGCGTGGCCTCGCTGGCTTGTCGGTCGTAAAGTTGGAACTTGCTGAACGTAAAGCGACAAGCCGCGATGTGTCAAGCATCACAGCGCCGCGTGGGTATAGTTCTGGCTTGCCGGCGGCCCGGGCACTGGATCGCTACACACCCAGGAGGTGAAGGGTGGCTTCCGTCGAAACCCCTGCCGGTTCTTCCGTGGACACCCGTCGCCGGCTGCTCGACGTCGCGGAGACGCTGATCAGTCGACACGGCTTCGCGGGGACATCGCTGCAGATGATCGCCGACGAGTTGGGGTTCACCAAAGCGGCGATCTACTACCACTTCCGCACCCGGGACCAACTCCTGGTCGCGGTGATGGACCCGATATTGGACCAGGTTCGGCGGGTCGTCGAGATCGCGGAAGCCCAGCGCACGCCCCGCACCCAGATGAACGCGATGGTCGAGGGTTTCGCGGCCGTGGTCGCGAAGAACCGGTCCCTGGCGGCGGTCATGGTGTTCGATCCCGGCGTGCATCGTGTGCTGCAGTCGCAACCCGACTGGGGTGACCTGATCGGCCGTCAACTCGGGTTGCTCATCCAACTCGACGACGGTGACACCGGGATCGTCACGGCAACGGCTCTGATGACCGGCTTGGCCGGCGCCGCCTCCGGCGCACCGCTGGAGATGGATGAAACCACGCTGATCGCGCAGCTGTCCGACATCGGCCGCCGGATCATGGGACTGCGGCAGCCCGCGCGTCAGAGCGAGTCCGACGCTCCACGAAAGCCGAAGGCCGCATCGGGGCGTTGGAAGGACTTCCTCGCCGACGGGTGAGTGACCGTCAGACGCGATTGCCCTCGTCGTCCCAGTGCGCGGCGACCTTCTTGCTGGGCTGCACGCGTGGCGGTTCGCCCGGCATCTTCGGGTAGCTCGGCGGATACGGCAGGTCGCCGAGACCGCGTTCCTCGTCGGCGGCGACCATCGCCAGCAGGCCGTCGATCGACTGGGCCGTGTCGTCGATGCCGGCCCACGGATCGGGCCGGCCGGCGACGAAGTCGGGGACCGTGCGGATCGTGTAGTCGTCGGGGTCGGCGGTGCGCAGTTCGTCCCATGTCAGCGGTGTCGACACCGTGGCGATGTCGGTCCGGCGGGCCGAGTAGGGCGAGGCGAACGTGCGGTCCCGCGCGTTCTGGTTGTAGTCGATGAACAACCGCTCGCCGCGCTCCTCCTTCCACCACGACGTCGTCACCGCCTCCGGCGCGCGCCGCTCCACCTCGCGGGCCAACGCGATCCCGGCCCGCCGCACCGCGATGAAGTCCCAGTCGGTGGCGATCCGCAGGAACACGTGCACCCCGCGCCCGCCGGAGGTCTTCGGGTAGCCCGCCAGGCCGAGTTCGTCGAGCAGCGGCTTGAGCACGTCGACCGCGACCGTGCGCGCCTCGGCGAAGCCGGTGCCCGGCTGCGGGTCGAGGTCGATGCGCAGTTCGTCGGGGTGCTCGGTGTCGGGGCAGCGCACCTGCCACGGATGCAGCGTGACGGTGCCCATCTGCGCGGCCCACGCGATCGCCGAGGGATGGGTGATCTTCAGCGCGTCGGCGGTGCGTCCGGACGGGAACGTCACCGTGCACGTCTCGAGGTAGTCGGGATGCTTCTGCGGTACCCGCTTCTGGTAGATCTCCTCGCCGGTGATGCCGTCGGGGAAGCGCTGCAGGTGCACGGGCCGGTCCCGCAGCAGCGTGACCATCGCGTCGGCCACCGACAGGTAGTACTCGACCAGCTTGCCCTTGGTCCCGTCCTTGCCGAGCTTCGGAAAGTACGGCTTGTCCGGGTTGGTCAACCGGACCTTCACCCCGTCGACGTCGATTTCTGTTGCGGGCGTTGCCATGTCAGGAACTCTCCAGGACGTCGTAGAGGTCGTAGGTAATCGGCACGTCGAGTTGGTCGAAGGTGCAGCTGGCCGGGTCGCGGTCGGGACGCCACCGCAGGAACTTCACCGCGTGGCGGAACCGGTCGCCCTCCATCTGGTCGTAGGCGACCTCGCACACCCGCTCGGGACGCACCGGGATCCAGCGCTTGTCGGCCGCCGAGTTCCACCGGCTCGGTTCGCCGTCGCGCACATCGTCGCCGAGACGCAGCGGTTCCAGGTCGGCGAGCAGGCTCAGCCGCGCCTTCGCGGTGAAGGACGCCGCCCCGCCCACCATCTGCAGCTCACCGTCGTCGCGGTGCAGGCCGAGCAGGATCGAACCGATTCCCTCCCCGCTCTTGTGGATCCGATAGCCGATCGCCACGCAGTCGGCGTCGCGCGCGTGCTTGACCTTCACCATGTCCCGCTTGCCCGGCAGGTAGGCGCCGTCGAGCCGCTTGGCGATCACGCCGTCGAGCCCGGCGCCCTCGAACTCCTGCAGCCACCGGGTGGCCAGGTCGGCGTCCTCGGTGGTGCGGGTGACGTGGCACCACTGCTTCTCGGTGACGGCCTCGGACAGGGCGACCCGGCGGGTGCGGAACGGCTCCCTCAGCAGCGAGCTGTCTCCCAGCGCCAGCGCGTCGAACCCGATGAAGTGCGCGGGCGTCTGCTCCGACAGCATCCGGATCCGCGACTCGGCGGGATGGATGCGCTGACTCAGCGACTCCCAGTCCAGCCGGACCCGCCCGCCGATCTCGCGGGGCACCACGATCTCGCCGTCGAGCACGCACCGCGGCGCCAGTTCGTCGCGTACGGCATCGAGGACCTCGGGGAAGTAGCGCGCCAGGTCCTTGCCGCTGCGCGACAGCAGCACCACGTCGTCGCCGTCGCGGAACACCAACGCCCGGAACCCGTCCCACTTCGGCTCATACGACCACACCCCGGCATCGCCGGGCACCGCAGCCTGCGCCTTGGCCAGCATCGGCTCCAACGGCGGCAGTACGGGAAGGTCCATGGTGTTCATCCTCACGCAGACCCGGATACCCAGACAATCTCATCGCTCTCACCCTCCCCGGCCTCGACGGGCGGCGGACTCCACCCGCGCGAACACCGCGACCAGGCCCACCAGCACGGCGAACGGGGCCGCCACCCACAGCCAGCGCTGCGCCCACCAGGCCGCGGAGGGTTCCGCGATCAGCGTGTGGCCCGACCGCTCGTAGGCCCACAGCACCACCAGGTAGGCGGTCATGTGCCAGACGAACACGGTCATCGCGACCGCGTTGAGCGCCACCACCGGCTTCCACACGGCGGGCCGCCGCAGCAGTCGTCGGGCGGCCGGCGTGACGACAGCGAGCAGTCCGAGCTGGAACACCGCCAGCGCCGCGATCGCCGCGTTGGTCGGGAAGAGGTTCGACTCGGCAGCGGCCGCGGTGGCCACCATCGAACGCGGGAAGCCGGCCCACCCCGTCAGGATGACCAGCGTCGCCAGCCCCGTCAGCGCCACCGCCGACCGGACGGCCAGCGGTCGGCCACCGAGATCGCTGCTGCGCCACCAGTATCCGAGTTGGTGACAGAACACCCACACCACCGCGGCGGTGAGCCAGGCGGCCGCGGTGATCCCCAGGCCGCGCGCCAGCACGCTGCCGCCGCCGAGGAGAAGGACGAGGACGGCCAGCGTCGTCGCACCGGCGCGCGCATGCAGGGTCGCGGTGAGCGGCACCAGGCAGATCAGCACGCCGTACACCCCGACGAACCACAGCGGCACGAGATAGCCGGGGAACCACTGCCACATCCACCGGTGCGGGCCCGGCATCGCCGCCGCGACCAGCTCACCGGCGATCCACACCGCCGCCCAGGCCGCGGTGGGCCACAGCAGACGGCGCAACCGCTCCCCGACGAATCGCCCGGCCGAGATCCCAACGGCCTGCGCGCGTTCCCACGCCGCCAGGTGGGCGTAGCCGCCGACCACGAAGAACAACGGCATGACCTGCAGCACCCACGTGGCCAGCCAGCTGCCCGGGACCGTGTCCACCGGGTTCGGCATCACCAGGGCGCCGTCGGCCGCACGGTGCGTCACCGACAGCGCCCAGTGCCACAGCGACACCACCACGATGCACAGGGCACGGGCGGCATCGACCACCCGCTCCCGCGCGGCGGGCGTCGCACGGACCAGTCGATCGAGCCGCGTCGGCACCGGTTCCTACTGCGTCGTCACGTCCATCTCGCTGAGCACCCGCCGCAGCACCTTGCCGGTGGCGTTGCGCGGCAACTCCGCGACGAACACCACGTCGCGCGGCACCTTGTAGCGGGCCAGGTTGTTCTTCACGTACTGCTTGAGGTCGTCGGCATTCGGCGAGGTGCCGGGGTGGGCGACGATGAAGGCGCGCAACCGTTTTCCGAACTCGACGTCGTCGACGCCGATGACCGCGACGTCGGAGACGTGGTCGTGTTCGGCGAGCAGGTTCTCGATCTCCTGCGGGAAGACGTTCTCGCCGCCCGAGACGATCATGTCGTCGTCGCGCCCGTCGACGAACAGCAGGCCGTCCTCGTCGAAGTGACCGGTGTCGCCGCTGGACATGTAGCCGTCGATGATCTGCTTGTGCCGCCGTCGGTGTACCCCTCGAACGGCGACCCGCTGCGGATGAAGATCCGGCCCTGCTTGTTCGCGCCGTGCACCCGCTGGCCGTTCTCGTCGAACAGCACCACCTCGCACGTCACCGGAGAGCGTCCCGCGGTCCCCGGCGCGCGGCGCAGCTCCTGCGGGGTCGCGACCGTGGCGACCGCGCATTCGGTGGAGCCGTAGAGGTTGTAGAGAACGTCGCCGAAGGTGTCCTGCGCGCGGGTGGACAGCTCGGGGGTGAGCGCCGACCCGGCGATGACGATCGCCTTCAGCGACGACGTGTCGTAGCGGGCGATGGTCTCGGGCGGAAGCTCGACGATGCGGTGCAGCATCGTCGGGACGGCGACCAGCATGTCGGCTCGGTGTTCGGCGATCAGCGCCAGCGTGCGTTCGGGATTGAAGCGCCGGGCGGTGACGATCTTGTTGCCCAGTGCCGCGCCCACCAGATAGGTGGCCAGCCCGGTGCTGTGGAAGATCGGCGAGACGATCACCATCGTTCCCTTGCGCGGGAACGGGATCCGATCGATCACCTGGGCCGTCGCGAACGGCGACACCTTGGCACGCGGAGCGCCCTTGGGCAGTCCGGTGGTGCCGCTGGTGAGGATCACGAAGCCGCCCGGCTTGCCGGGCGCGGGCAGTGGGTCGGTGGAGTTCGCGGCGACGATGTCGTCGATCGTCGGCACGCCGGCGGGCTGGTCGGTGCCCTCGTCGAGCCAGGTGAGCACCCGAGGCAGGTCGGGAGGCAGGGCGTCGAGCAGTCCGAGGAACTCGCTGTCGTGCAGCACCACGGTCACCTTTTCGCGCTCGCAGACCTGCGCGAACTGGGGTTTCGCAAAGCCGGTGTTCATCAGCACCAGGCGGGCCCCGATCTTGCCGCAGGCCGCCATCGCGATGATGAGGCCGCGGTGGTCCCGGCACAGCAGACCGACCACCTTGCCCTCGCCGACCCCGAGCCCTCGGAGTCCTCGGCCCAGCGCCGTGGACTGGTCGTCGATCTGCTGGTAGGTCAGCGTCCCGCGCTCGTCGACGACGGCGGGTAGCGACGGGTACTTCCGGCCGCCCTGGATGGCCATCGTGGCCTGCGGCCCGTAGACCGCGGCGTTCTTCGCCGTCTGCAGCGTGTCACCGCTGAACTCGAGGATCCCGGTGTCGTGCAGCCTCTTGAGCGCCCGAGCTTTCTCGGCGGCGAGGCTGACCCGTCGTCGGAGGTCGGTGAGTACGTCGGCCATCTGTCGTCCTTCCGGTCGTCGTCGATCGGTGTGTACCGCTGTCCATGATCCATATGTCCTCGAGGAGCCCACCCGACCCCGATGCGGCCGCTGCGATCATGAGGCCATGATGCGCCTGCCCGGTCACCTCACGGCGCGGTTCAACAGGTACAGGAACGGCCGATGGCTCACACGGCCGTCGCGGCGCAGCGGCATGCTGTCGATCGCGGCGGCGTACCACTGCTCCCGGGTGATCGCGGTCAGGTCGAGTCGTCGGCCGCAGCGGGCTGCCAGGGACAGCAGCATCAGCGCACCGGTGCGTCCGTTCCCCTCGCGGAACGGGTGGATCTGGTTGTACTCGGCATACCAGCGGGCCAGTTCGTAGGCCAGCCGCGGGGCGTCGAGGTGGCCACCGTCGGCCAGCTCGTGTGCGGCGCGGTGCACCGCGGCCATCCTGTCCTCCAGCGACGACACCGAGCCGAAAGCCTGCCGGCCGCGGCGCAGTTCGACGACGCGGTACCGGCCCGCCCACCCGTACACATCGGCGAACAGGTGCCGGTGCATGGCGCGGACGTCGAGTTCCCCGGTCGCCGGCGTGCCGAGCCAGCCGACCATCCGGCCCGCCGACGCCACGAACTCGAGGTCGGCCAGCGCCTCGGCCGTCGTCACGCCGAACTCGTTGCGCAGCAATGTCGTTCCGGGGATCAGATACGGCGCGGGACGGCGCCACCGGATCCTGCGGCGGTGCACCGCGGGCGGCGGGTGACGAGCGCGATGGGTGGCGAGGAAGTCGGCGAACGGCAGGTCGCCGCGGGCGACGGCCCCCAGGGCGTCGACGTGGTCGTCGGTGGGGCGCCACCCCTCGATGCGGTGCACCGCGACCGTCGTCGCCACCGCGTGGGATGCGGGATCGCCGGACACGTCTACTGCTGCGCGAACGCCGAGATCGAGGACAGGTAGGCCAATTTGCGCATCACGCCGGACACCTCACGCGCGACGCTGCGCAGCGCGGCGCGGTCCTGCGGGGACAACTCACCCAAGGCGACCACGTCCCCGGCCGCCCGCCCGGCGACGAACGCGGAAACATGTGTACGCCAACGGAACCGCATCATCCACAGGTGGCAGTCCCGCAGCGTCGCGGCATCGTCGGCGTCCAGCACCCCGGCGGCCTCGCCGGCCGCCAGCCGCTCGGGCGTGGACAGTGCGTCCGAGCCGGCCGACAGGGCCGCCCACCGGGCGATCTTCACCACCGGGTCGAGGACGGCGCGTTTGACGTCGACGGCGTCGCTGCCGCTGACGAACAGTCGCAGCCGCGACGGCACCGTGGCCCGCACCGCGGTGGCGTCCTGCACCATCGCCTGCCGCACCGGGTAGTGCCGCGCCGCCGCCGACACCGCGTGCGCGCGCAGGAAGTCGGCGGCGCAGGGCCCCGGCAGGCCACGGGCGTCGGTCATCAGTCCGGTCATCACGACACCGCGATCCTGCGCAGGCTCGGCGGCCCACCGGTCGATGCCTTCGGTCCAGCTGCGCAGTCGGCGGCAGAACCGGGCGCGGCCGGCCAGCACACCGTTGGCGTCGCCGGGGATGCCGCACCGCTCGAGCGCGGCGTGCACCTGCGCGGCCCGGGTGAGCAGCGCGGCCTTCCCGTCGTCGTCGACACCGTCGCCGAGCACGACCATCGTCTCGACGTCGGATCCGGGCACCGCCTCGCCCCGGGCCGAGCTGCCCGAGACGAACCACGTCCAGTCCGCGGGCCCCGCCAGCCGCAGCCCGGCCGTCACTCCGTGCCGGAGCACCGTCGACCACGCCGCGGCCAGCGCCGGCGCGTGCGTGCGGGCCTCCCGGGTGACGATCGCGGCCGCCTGCTCGATCCCGGCGCGCAGCTCGTCCTCGTCGGTGGCGGCGTCGAGCACCGCGACGGACTCCGCGAGATCGCGCCCGGACGGCAGCACCAACGACATGACGGAGATTGTCACCCGAACGGGCCGTGGTCACACAGTCGTGACATCGAGGAAACGGCCAGCACACGAACGCTTTGTACTTTTCTGTCGCACGACAGGAATGTCCGACACCAGGAGCGCTGATGACCGCCATCGACCCCGCCATCTCCTCTGAGGAGGACGCCTCCACGCTGGAGGAACTCGGCTACACCCAGGAGTTGCACCGCGGCATCGGCGGCTATGCGGCGTTCGCGTCGGGCTTCTCGTTCGTGTCGATCCTGACCACGGTGTTCGCGTTCTTTCCGCTGGGCTTCGCGCTCGGCGGACCCGCGTTCTTCTTCACCTGGCCGATCGTGTTCGTCTGCCAGTTCTGCGTCTGCCTGGTGTTCGCCGAGCTGTCGGGCAAGTTCCCGGTGGCCGGTGCCATCTACCAGTGGTCGCGGCGGCTGGCGGGCAACGCGGTCGGCTGGTTCGCCGGGTGGTTCATGCTGGTCGGCTACATCGTGTCGATCGCCGCGCTGGCGATCGCGATGCAGACGGTGCTGCCCCCGATCTGGTCGGGCTTCCAGCTCGTCGGCGAGGACATGGACCCGCTGTCGGTCGACGGCGCCACCAACGGCATCATCCTCGGCGCCGTCACGATCGTGCTGTGCACGATCATCAGCGCCGCAGGGGTGCGGTTCATGGCGCGGATCACCGTCACCGGGGTGACGCTGGAGATCATCGGCGTCGTGCTGATCATCGGCGCGATGTTCCTGACCGCCGAACGCAACCCGGCCCAGGCGGTGCTCGACACCGGCGGTCACGGGACCGGGGTGAGCTATCTGCCCGCCTTCCTGGCCTCGATGCTGATGGCCGCCTACGTGATGTACGGATTCGACAGCGCCGCCGAGCTCAGCGAGGAGACTCGCAACCCGCGCAAGACCGCGCCGAAGGCGATCGTCAACGCGCTGCTGGTGTCCTTCTTGGGCGGCGGACTGATGATCCTGGCGGCGCTGATGTCGGCGCCCGAACTCGGCGACGACCTGGCCCACGGCGGCATGGCGTGGGTGATCGAGAGCCAACTCGACACCTGGCTGGGCAAGACGCTGCTCGGGCTCGTCGCGGTGGCGATCTTCTCGGCCACGCTGGCCATCCAGGCGTCTGCCTCTCGGGTGATGTTCTCGATGGCCCGCGACAACCGTCTGCCCTTCGGGACGTTCCTGGCGCGGGTCAACAAGCGCACCGGCACGCCCGTCATCACCGGCATCGCGGTCAGCACGCTGGCCATCGCGGTGCTGCTGGTCAACCTCGGGCAGTCGAGTGTGTTCGCCGCGATCGCGTCGGTGTCGGTGGTCATCGTGTACCTGGCCTACCTGATGGTGACCGTACCGGCGCTGGTGCACCGGCTGCGGGGAACCAGCCTGTCCTACGGCAGACCGATCATGGACCTGGGCCGGTGGGGCATCCCGGTCAACCTGATCGCCGTCGTGATGGGCGGGCTGCTGGTGGTCAACATCGGCTGGCCGCGGCAGGAGGTCTACAACCCGGCAGGGGACTCGCTGTTCCTGCAGTACTTCGCGGTCATCTTCGTGGTGCTGACGCTCGTCGTCGGCTATGTGGCCTACCGCGTGGTCCGAGACCGTGACGGCGCGCCGGAGCCCGTCGACGCGCTGGTCGGCAGAAAGGGCTGACACCCGTCCCGGTCAGAATGGGAGTCGATGAGACTTCCCGTGATGCCGCCGGTGTCGCCGATGTTGGCGAAGTCGGTGACCGAGATCCCTGCGGACGCCTGGTACGAGCCGAAGTGGGACGGGTTCCGGTCGATCCTGTTCCGCGACGGCGACGAGGTGGAACTCGGCAGCCGCAACGAGCGGCCGATGACGCGGTACTTCCCGGAGATCGCCGACGCCGCACGGACCGAGCTGCCGCCGCGCTGCGTGCTCGACGGCGAGATCGTCATCGCCGGCGGCGCGGGGTTGGACTTCGAGGCGCTGCAACTGCGGCTGCACCCGGCCGCGTCGCGGGTGAAGATGCTCGCCGAGCAGACGCCGGCGGCGTTCATCGCGTTCGACCTGTTGGCGCTGGACGACGAGGACCTGACGGCGCGTCCGTTCGCCGAGCGGCGGGCCGCGCTCGTCGCGGCTCTTGCCGGATGTGGGCCGACGTTCCATGTCACCCCGGCGACCACCGACCTGCCCACCGCCCGCCGCTGGTTCGACGAGTTCGAGGGAGCGGGGCTGGACGGCGTCATCGCCAAACCGCCGGCGCTGACCTACCAGCCCGACAAACGCGTGATGTTCAAGATCAAGCATCAACGCACCGCGGACTGCGTCGTCGCCGGCTACCGGCTGCACAAGTCCGGCCCGGACGCGATCGGGTCGCTGCTGCTCGGCCTCTACGCCGACGACGGATCGCTGGCCTCGGTCGGCGTGATCGGCGCCTTCCCGATGGCGCGCCGGCGCGCCCTGTTCACCGAGTTGCAGCCGCTGGTGACGACCTTCGAGGAGCACCCGTGGAACTGGGCGGCTTACGTCGACCCGGACGTGGTGCGCCGCTACGGCGGCGGGTCGCGGTGGAACGCCGGCAAAGACCTGTCGTTCGTGCCGCTGCGGCCCGAGCGCGTCGTCGAGGTGCGCTACGACAACATGGAGGGAACACGCTTCCGCCACACCGCGCAGTTCAATCGGTGGCGGCCAGACCGGGATCCGCGCTCATGCACCTATGACCAGCTCGACCGGCCCATCACTTTCCGTCTCACCGACATCGTTCCCGGTTTAGGGTCTGCGTGAATCGAGACCGGTGAAGACGTCGCCGGCGAGGACAAGCGAGGCCAACGTGACCCAGCGGACCCACCTGCCCATCCCCACCCCCTCCCGCACGGGCCTGATCACCTACGACGCCAAAGACCCCGACACCACCTATCCGCCGATCCAGCCGGTGCGGCCGCCCGACGGCGCCCCGAACGTCCTGCTGATCCTGCTCGACGACGTCGGGTTCGGCGCGTCGAGCGCCTTCGGCGGCCCGTGCTCGACTCCTGTTGCGGAACGGTTGGCCTCGAACGGGTTGCGGTACAACCGGTTCCACACCACCGCACTGTGCTCGCCGACGCGGCAGGCCCTGCTGACCGGCCGTAACCACCACTCGGTGGGAATGGGCGGCATCACCGAACTCGCCACCGGCGCCCCCGGCTACAGCTCGGTGCTGCCCAACACGATGTCGCCGATCGCGCGCACGCTGAAGCTCAACGGCTACAACACCGCCCAGTTCGGCAAGTGCCACGAGGTGCCGGTGTGGGAGACCAGCCCGGTCGGCCCGTTCGACGCGTGGCCCACCGGCGGCGGCGGGTTCGAGTACTTCTACGGGTTCATCGGTGGCGAGGCCAACCAGTGGTATCCGACCCTGTTCGAGGGCACGAACCCGATCGAGGTGACCGGCACCCCCGAGGACGGTTACCACTTCATGGCCGACATGACCGACAAGGCGATCGCGTGGATCGGTCAGCAGAAGGCGCTCGCCGCGGACAAGCCGTTCTTCGTCTACTTCGCCCCGGGCGCCACCCACGCGCCGCACCACGTCCCCAAGGAGTGGGCCGACAAGTACCGCGGCCGCTTCGACGACGGCTGGGATGCGCTGCGGGAGCGCACCTTCGCGCGCCAGAAGGAGCTCGGCGTGATCCCGCCGGAGTGCGAGCTGACCCCGCGACACGCCGAGATCCCGGCGTGGGACGACATGCCCGACGATCTCAAGCCGGTGCTGCGCCGGCAGATGGAGGTCTACGCCGGATTCCTCGAGTACACCGACCACCACGTCGGTCGGCTCGTCGACAGCCTGCAGCGCCTCGGCGTCCTCGACGACACGCTGATCTACTACATCATCGGCGACAACGGGGCATCGGCCGAGGGCACGCTCAACGGCACCTACAACGAGATGCTGAACTTCAACGGCATGGCCGCGATCGAGACGCCGCAGTTCATGACCGAGCGCCTCGACCAGTTCGGTGGACCCGACTCCTACAACCACTACGCCGTCGGCTGGGCGCACGCGATGGACACGCCGTATCAGTGGACCAAACAGGTGGCCTCGCACTGGGGCGGCACCCGAAACGGCACGATCGTGTCGTGGCCGAACGCGATCGCCGCCCGAGGCGAAATGCGTTGGCAATTCCACCATGTCATCGATGTGGCGCCGACGATCCTGGAGGCGGCCGGTCTGCCGCAGCCGTTGTTCGTCAACGGTGTGCAGCAGCATCCCATCGAGGGTGTGAGCATGCTGTACTCGTTCGACGACGCCGACGCGGCGGACCGCCACGAGACCCAGTACTTCGAGATGTTCGGAAATCGCGGCATCTATCACAAGGGCTGGACGGCGGTCACCAAACACAAGACCCCGTGGTTGCTGGTCCAGGACGATGTGCCGGCGTTCGACGACGATGTCTGGGAGCTCTACGACACCACCGTCGACTGGAGTCAGGCCCGCAACCTGGCCGCCGAGATGCCGGACAAACTCCATGAGCTGCAACGCCTCTGGTTGATCGAGGCGACGCGCTACAACGTGTTGCCGCTCGACGACGACGTGGCGCGGCGGATGAATCCCGACGTGGCCGGCCGTCCCGTGCTGATCCGGGGCAACACCCAGGTGCTGTTTGGCGGCATGGGGCATCTGTCGGAGAACTGTGTGCTGAACGTGAAGAACAAGTCCCATTCGGTGACCGCGGAGATCGAGGTGCCCGACGACGGGGCGGCGGGGGTGATCATCACCCAGGGCGCGAGCATCGGGGGCTGGAGTCTGTACGTCCACGAGGGCCGGCTCAAGTACTGCTACAACCTCGGGGGTGTCCGGCACTTCTTCGCCACCGCCGCGGACCCGCTGCCCGCCGGTGACCACCAGGTGCGGATGGAGTTCGACTACCGCGGCGAGGGTCTGGGTGGCGGCGGGACGGTGCGGCTCTACGTCGACGGCTCAGAGGTCGGCACCGGCGAGGTGGAGGCGACGCTGCCGATGATCTTCTCCGCCGACGACGGCTGCGACGTCGGGCTCGACTCAGGGTCGGCCGTCTCCCCCGACTACCGCGCCGGGCAGACGGCGTTCACCGGGCGGGTCAAAGGGGTGCAACTGGCGATCGCCGAGGCCGCTGTCGCCCAGGATCACCGGGTGTCCGCCGAGGAGGCGGTGCGGGTGGCGATGGCGCGGCAGTAGGGGTGGCAGTTCTCGGCGTCACCGCCGAGTTGCCGCCAACCGGGAATGGTGACCCCCGGCACACCCTTGTAGCCGGGTATGGACCTCGGAATTCACGTACCGATCTTCGACATCGACGGCGGCACCACCGCGATCGCCCCTGAGCTGGCCCGGGTGGGCGCCGCGGCGGAGGAGTCCGGCGCCACCTGGCTGTCGTTCATGGATCACTTCTTCCAGATCGAGCCGACCGGCCTGCCCGCCGAGGCGCACATGCTGGAGGGTTACACGACGCTGGGCTATCTCGCTGCGCACACCTCGACCGTCAGCCTCGGGCTGCTCGTCACCGGGGTGACCTACCGCCATCCCGGTCTGCTCGCCAAGACCGTCACGACCCTCGACGTGCTGTCCGGCGGCCGGGCGGTGCTCGGGATCGGGGCGGCCTGGTTCGAGCGCGAACACCAGGGCCTCGGGGTCCCGTTCCCGCCGATCGCCGAGCGCTTCGAGCGCCTCGAGGAGGCCCTGCAGATCTGCGACCAGATGTGGGATCCCGACGACAACGGGGCGTACCGCGGCAAGCACTACCAGCTCGCGGAGACGCTGTGTTCGCCGCAGCCGATCAGCAAGCCGAAGGTGATGATCGGTGGCGGCGGGGAGCGCAAGACGCTGCGGCTGGTCGCCCAGTACGGCGATGCGTGCAACCTGTTCGCGAGCTCGCCGGAGGACATCGCGCACAAGCTCGACGTGTTGCGCCGGCACTGCGAGGACGCCGGCCGCGACTACGGGTCGATCCGCAAGACCATCATGGCCAACAACCCGCGGCCCACCCCGGACACCCGCGACGAATTCGTCCGCGCGATGGCCGATTACGCCGCCCTGGGCGTCGACACGGTGATCGTGACGCCGACCGACGGGTCACCCGCGGCGTGGATCGACGCCATGGCACCCGCGGTGCGCCAACTCGCCGAACTCTGAGCTGACCAAACCCGGCGAGCAGACGCAAACTCGGGCGATTTGGCCGAGAATCGCAGGAGTTTGCGTCTGCTCGCGGGGGGTCTTGACCTCAAGCATCGTTGAGGTTGCAGCCTGGGCACATGAAACAGGTACTGAGCGATCTCCACGAAACCCGCACCGACTCACCCTTTCCGGGCCTGACCACCCACGCCTATCTCTGGACGCCGGCCGGCGTCCTGTTCTACTCGCCGGCCACCGACGCCGACTTCGACACGCTCGACACGCTCGGCGGGGTCTCCCACCAGTACCTCAGCCATCGCGACGAGGCGGGCCCGATGCTCGCGCGCATCGCCGCGCGGTTCGGGTCGACGCTGCACGCGCCGGCCGGGGACGTCGCCGACGTCAGCAGGCACCACCACGTCGACGTCCCGGTGACGGGGCGCTACACCGACGCCAACGGCATCGAGATCATCCCGACGCCGGGCCATTCCCCGGGAAGCGTGTGCTACCTGGTGCCCGGCGCCGAGGGCCGGTACCTGTTCACCGGCGACACACTGTTTCGCATCGAGGGGCACTGGCGCGCCGGCTACATCGAGAGCTTCCACACTCCTGCGGACGCCGCGACGATCGCCGAGAGTCTGCGCACCCTCGCCGAGCTGTCCCCGGATGTGGTGATCTCCAGCGCCTTCCACGGCGAGGCGGTGCACCGCGTCGAGCCCGGCCACTGGCGCGGCCACATCGCGCACGCCATCGCGGGCCTGCCTACTGCTGCGCGAACATAGCGACCAGGCCGCGGGCCACCGCGAACCGCGGACCGTGCACCCCGTCGATGTCGGCGCGTCCCACCACCACCCGCAGCGGACGCAGCGCCTCGGACACCGTACGCATCAACTCGTCGTCCAGCGCGCCACCGCCGGCCAGCACCAGAGCCGTCGGTGGTTCGTCGAACGCGGTCAGGCACCGCGCGATGTTCGCGGCGACGGTCTCCTGCTTGATCGCCAGCCGCAGGCTGCGCCACTCCTCGGCGGCCAGCCGGTGGGAGAACGGCACCAGCCCCGCGCTGCCGCGCGTACACAACCGGCCGATCGCCTCCGACGGCGCGGGCGCGTTGAGGAACACCCGGCGTCCGTCCTCCTCGTGCGCGACGTGCGGCCCCTCCACCCGCACCGCCGGGGTGCGTTTCACCGCCTCGGCCAGGGCGTGCGGGATGCCGAGCACACGGGCGATCGCGACGGTGATGGACTCCCCCGCCCCCGCGGCCACCACGGTCTGCTCCTCGCCGATCAGATCGACAGTGCCGCCGCCGATGTCGCACACCATCGCGCCCGGCGGAAAGCCCGGCGTGGTGCGGGCACCCCACGCCGCGGCCCGGGGTTCGGAGCTCAGCGTGCGCGCGGGACGGCCGGTCAGCGCACTCAACGTGTCCGCCGCGTCGGCGGCCTCCTCGGCGGCCAGCAGCGCGACGACCGTGCCCTGCGCGTCGGCGACACCGCGCCGCAGCCACGCCCCGCTGTCGATCGACGCCAGGTTCGTGAAGAACGCGTCGTGCACCGCCAGCCCCTGCGCCGCGGTCGGAACCGCTTGCAGCCGAACGTGTTCGACGACTCCCGGCGCCGAGCGGCGCAGCACCGCGTGCGCCTGCGCAGGCGTGTACCGCACGGTGCCGCTGCCGGAGCGGACGTCGACGTGGTCGCCGTCGGGGTCGGGCGATGCGACCGCCCCGGTGCGGGGCGTCACCGCGATCGCCGCCGAATCGGCCAGCTCACGACAGAAGTCGGCGACCTCGCGCAGACTCTCGACGGGCAGCCGCAGCGCCGCCGACAGCGCGATCGGATCGGCCAGCGCGCGGTAGGCCCGGCCCTCCTCGACCACTTCCACCGCGATCAGCGCGCCCGGGGCGAGCCCGTCCACCTCGGCCTCGTCGACCACGGGCACGTCGATCGGAATCCGGTTGCGGATCAACACCGCATCGTCCTGGGCTGCGATCACCCCGACGATCCGCCATCCGCGTTCGACCGCCCCGCTGATCTCCCGCGCCGCCACTTCGAAGTCGGTGACCGCGTCGACGGACACGACGACGGGACCCTCGGCCGGCGCATCATCCAGGTCCGCGAGACGCACGTGCCGTCCGACACCGTGCCCCGCGCCCGCCGGGGTGCTGGCATCCGGCCGACGCAGGCTGCGCACCGGGGACGACGGCGAGTACGCCGGCGGAATGGGCGCTGTTGCGGTGTCCACGGGCCGTAGCGCCGACAGCAGCAAATCGTCGGCGCGCACCCCGGCGTCGACCTCGATCCGGTGCAACAGCACGGCCGCTCCGTGCAGCGACTCCGTGCTGCCCTTGCGTCCGCGGGTGGGCGCCTGCCCATGGGCGACGGCCTCGACGACGCCGTCGTCCACCCGTGCCAGCAGGATCTCGGTGGTGTGGTTGCCGACGTCGATACCGGCGACCGTGCGGCTCAACGCAGCAGGCCGCGGCGGGCGTAGGCGGCGGCGGCCTGCTCCACCAGCGCCGCGCAGCGCGGCGCGCCGCGGTCGAGCAGCGAGGCGCGCAGCTGCTCCAGCTCCGCGGCCGTCGACCGGTAGGGGCGCAGCGCCTCGTAGAGGGCCATCACCTCTTCGTCGTCGATCACCGCGAGTTCTGCTGCACGCCGGAAGTTCTCGGCGAGCTGCGGGTTGCCGCCCCGCTCGGCGACGGCCGCCTGCTGATCCAGCGCGGCCGGGTCCATCCGTAGATCGGCCAGTCCGAGCTTGCCGTCGACGGCGTTGCCCACGGTGATCTCGTTCACGGCCGTCCCACCTTCACCGTCATCGGGGCTTCGCCGGGTTGGCACGCCTGCCGTTCCAGTGCCACCAGGGCGACGGCGCGCGCGTGATACCGGGCGGAGATCGACTCGTCGGTGCCGCCGGTGAAGATCGGCACCGGCGCCATTCCCTTCGCGTGCCGGGCCGCGTTCTTGCCCAGTTCGCGGTACTGCGCGGCGGTCAGCAGCGGCGCCACGCTGAACAACTCGAGGTTCGCCAGCGGGGCCAGGTCACGCCGGTGGATGAGCGCGGTGCCCTTGCCCTGCAATCCGATTCCGATACCAGACCCGGACAGCCGCGCCGCGGTCAGGCCGATGAGGCCGACGTCGATGGTGGAGCGCACCCGCACCGTGCGCGCGACGCACCCCTCCTCCTCCAGACCCGCCGAGATCTGCCGCAGCACCTCGCCGATGGTCAGACCGCACAGGCTCAACCAGACGCTGCGACCCCAGGCCGGCGACAGCCCGATGCACACCTCGCGCGGGTCGCTGCCCTGCCGTGCCGGTTCGACGTCGGTGACGACGAGATGACCGCGGTGCTCCTCCTGGTCGGCGGTCAACTCGGCGCTGCTGCGCGCCTGCCGGATCGCGTCGATCTCGGTGCGGCGCGCGTCGCTCAGCGCGTATCCCGTTGCCGGACCGGTGTAGTCGTTGGGATCGGTGAGCTTGGAGAGTACCCGGAACTGCTCGTCGAAGATCGCCGACGTCTGCAGCTGATCGCCCTTGAGCCGTTCCCGCGTCAGCGTGGTGATGGCCTCGGCCTCATCGGTGAAGCCCGTGCGGTGCAGCGACGCGATGACGTCGAACACCGTGAGCTGTTTGGCCTCGATCGACGCCGCGGCCTCGGCCACCATCTTGGGGTGACCGGCAGGCAGGTCGCGGGAACCGTTGGCCGCCACCACCTCGTCGACCCGCGCGTCGTCGTAGTCGGCGAGGCCGAGGTCACGGTAGACGGCCTGCACGGCGGTGGCCGCGCGCCGGCGCACCGCCTCGAGATGCTCCGGCGAGACGGTGCGCAGGCCGCCGTCGGCGCCCCAGTCGCGCTGCAGCACCAGGAAGTCGTCCATGTCGTCGGAGTTGAAGTTCGACAGCGCGAACGCGTTGTCGTAGCGCGGTATCGACCCGAACCCCGAGAAGATGAAGTCGGCGCCGGCCAGCAGCACCGGCAGGGTGTGGGCGCTGCGGCGAATGTCGGATTCGGAGATCAGGTTGTCGTTGCCCGCGCACGACTCGAGATCGCGCATCATGACCATCAGGTTCTCGGCGAGCAGTTCCTTCATGCCCTCCGGCACCGAGGCCACCACGCCGACCCCGTCGATGCCGCCGTTCTGCACCCCCTGGGACCCGAGTGCCCGGGCCAGCGACACGCAGCGCGACTCGAGGTAGAGGATCGAGCACTCCTCCGCGGCGCCCATCAGCACCTCGGCACCGCCGCCGCTGGTGACGCGCATCTTCAGCCCGCGCGAGGCGTAGGCCGACGTCAGGATCGCCTTGCTGAACGGGGTGTCGTCGCCGTCGACGAACACCTGCTCGGTGCCGTAGATCGAGATGGTCTCGGCGTAACTGGTCAGCCCACGCAGGCCCAGCCGCAGCTCGAGGGCCTCCTCGATCGAGCACTGGGCCATCGCGCCCGGGGTGCCGACCTGCGAGCCGATCAGCAGGGCGACCGCGTTGGAGGGTGCGTCGCCGAGCACCGGCACCGTGGTCTCGACCTCACGGAACCCGTACGCGACGGCGCTGGCCGCGTCCGCGGCGATCAGCAGCGGGTCGTCGAGCTGGTTGGTGACGTGCGCCTGGTTGCTGGGGGTCCGGCGGGCGCGCATCTTGGCCATCGCCATCTGCATCTCGACCGGGGACATCAGCGCGATCACGCGGGCGAGTTTGGCTGGGGTGGTGCCGCCGATCAGCCGCACCACCTCGGCCCGCGGGACGTTGATGTCCACGGCCATCCGCGCCAACGTCACGTCGTCGAGGGCCATCGCCTCCTCGGCGACCGCGAGGTCGATGCCGTAGCGGGCGATGAACTCGTCGATCACGTCGAACTCGCTGGCGCCTTTGCCATCGAGCTCGACGACCTCCCCGTCCCGGATGACCAGTGACGGGGAGGGGTCCTGGGGGCTGCTCATCGCGACCAGACCGAGCCGGGCGTCCGGGACGCTGAACCCGTCGAGGTTGACGGGTTTGGAATTCAGTACCCGGAACCGGCCCAACTCGTCTGCCACGACGGCCTCCTACTTGGTGGGTTGCTGATCCCGGACTTCGTTGTCCTCGTACACGATCCGGCCGATCAGCTCGTAGCGGCCCGGGTCCCTGAACTTGAAGTACAGCGCCATCGCCGCCCCGAACGCGAACAGTCCGACCACGATCCATGGTGTCAGCTTGAACAGCAGAGTGCCCGACGCAGCGCCGGCCGCCGCATCCTTGTGCTCCCACAGCAGGTACACCACGTAGAGCATCCCGATGCCGCCGAGCAGCGGGGCCAGGAACGTCTTGAACCAGTGCGCGCTCGACGGGTGGTTCTTGTGGAAGTGGAAGTACGCGACCACGGAGAAGGCGCACAGCGACTGCACGATCAGGATCGCCATCGTGCCGAGGATCGCCAGCAGCGTGTACATGTGCACGTACGGGTCCATGCCGGCGAAGAAGAACGCCAGGATCAGCACCAGCGTGATGCCGGTCTGCACGAACGACGCGATGTGCGGCGATCCGTGGTGCTTGTGCGTGGCGCCCAGCGTCTTCTGCAGGCCTTCGTGCAGCCCTTCACGGCCCATCGCGTACAGGTAGCGCGACGCGCAATTGTGGAACGCCATGCCGCAGGCGAACGATCCGGTCACCAGCAGGATGTTGAACAGCGTGATGGCCCACTCGCCGTAGGTGCTGCGCACCGGGCCGAAGAAGATCTCCGAGCTGGTGTCGGCGCTCTGCGCGAGCTCGATCGACTTCTGCGGGCCGGTGCCCGCGATCGCCATCCAGGACACGAAGATGTAGAAGATGCCGACGCCGAGCACCGCGATCATCGTGGCGCGCGGGATGATCTTCTTCGGGTCCTTGGACTCCTCGCCGTACATCGCGGTGGACTCGAAGCCGACCCAGGACCAGAACGCGAAGAACAGACCGAGGCCCGCGCTGGCGCCGGCGATCGCGGCGGGCTGGAACGCGCCGACCGGGTTGAGGATCTGGCCGACGGCGAAACCGTCGGGGCCGCCGCCCTTCACGGCGACGGCGAGCGCACCGAGAGACAGCATGACGATCTCGGTGATCAGGAAGACGCCCAGCACCTTGGCGGTCAGGTTGACGTCGAAGTAGGTGAGGATGCAGTTCAGCGCGAGCATCAGCAGGGCCGGGATCAGCCAGTGGATCTGGATGCCGAACTGGCTGTCGAAGAGGTTCTGGAAGAAGAACGCGAAGATGCCGATCAGCGAGCCCTCGAACACCACGTAGGCCATCGTGATGATCAGCCCGCTGGCCATGCCGATGACGCGGCCCAGGCCGTGGGAGATGTAGCCGTAGAAGGCACCCGTCGAGGTGATGTGCTTGGCCATCGTCGCGTAGCCGATCGCGAACAGCCCCAGCACGATGGTGGCGACGAGGTAGCCCGCGGGCGCGTGGGCGCCGTTGCCGAAGCCGACCGCGATCGGCACGTTGCCGACCATCGCGGTGATCGGTGCGGCCGTCGCGACGGCCATGAAGATCACGCCGAACGTGCCGACGGCGTTTCGCTTGAGCAATTGAACGGAATTGTTGGAGGTCGAGCGGGGCACGACATCTTCTGTCATGGACGAATACCTTCCTGGCGAAGGGCGGAGCCGAGGGGGCCGGTCGCTGTGGTCTAGACCACACTGGCCAAACCTCAGTCATATTGGCACTACCAATTCGATGACGCAAGACCCAACCGGCCACTGTTGACATAAATGGTCGTACCGTTTAGCTTTTGGTCACACCCGGCCGAGCTCACGACTAGGGAGTCCCGTGTACGACTACGGCACGTTCTCGTTCGATTCCAAGGCGCAGGTGCTCGAACGTGCCAAAGAGTACTGGAACCCGGACAAGACGCAGTTCTGGACCGATAGCGGCGTCGACCTGGTGATCGACCGCAGGCAGGACTACTTCCTGTGGGACATGAGCGGTCGCCGGCTGATCGACATGCATCTCAACGGTGGCACCTACAACCTCGGGCATCGCAATCCCGAACTCGTGGCGGCGATTTCGGAGGGCATGCAGTACTTCGACGTCGGCAACCACCACTTCCCCTCGGTCGCGCGCACCGCGCTGGCGCAGAAGCTCATCGAGTCCGCCCCCGCGTCGCTGACGAAGGTCGCGTTCGGGTCCGGCGGCGGCGAGGCCATCGACATCGCGCTCAAGAGCGCCCGCCACGCCATGCAGCGGCGCAAGATCGTCTCGATCGTCAAGGCCTACCACGGGCACACCGGCCTGGCCGTGGCCACCGGCGACGACCGGTTCGCCAAACTGTTCCTGGCCGACCGGCCCGACGAGTTCGTGCAGGTTCCCTTCGGCGACACCGACGCGATGGAGCAGGCGCTGCGTGGCCGCGATGTCGCGGCGGTGATCATGGAGACGATCCCGGCCACCTACGGATTCCCGCTTCCCCCCATCGGTTACCTCGAGGCGGTCAAGGATCTGTGCGTGCGCTACGACGCGCTCTACATCGCCGACGAAGTACAGACCGGCCTGATGCGCACCGGCGAGATGTGGGCGATCACCAAGCACGGCATCGAACCCGACATCATGGTCACCGGCAAGGGACTCTCGGGCGGGATGTACCCGATCACGGCGGCGCTGCTCAGCGATCGCGCCGCGCAGTGGCTCGACCAGGACGGTTTCGGCCACATCTCCACCTTCGGCGGCGCCGAGCTCGGTTGCGTCGCCGCCATCAAGACGCTCGAGATCACCAGCAGGCCCGAGGTCCGCTCGTCGGTGCACTACATCGCCGACATCTTCGCCCGCGGCCTGTCCCGCATCCAGGCCGACCACCCCGAGTGGTTCGTCGGCATCCGCCAGAACGGGGTGGTGATCGGTTTGGAGTTCGACCACCCCGAGGGCGCGAAGTTCGTGATGCGCGAGCTCTACCAGAACGGGGTGTGGGCGATCTTCTCGACGCTGGATCCTCGTGTCCTGCAATTCAAACCGGGCCTGCTGCTCAACCGTGACCTCTGCGAGGACGTGCTGGACCGCGTCGAGGTCGCGGTGGGGCGGGCGAAGCTGGCCGCGACCGGACGGAGATAGCAGTGACCAGCAGTAGCGCGATACCCCACGCCGGACAGATGCTCGAACGCGCGCACTTCGCCGCCGCGGCCTACGGCGAGTACGACCAGGCGTCCGTCGCCCGCATCGTCGACGCGGTGGCCGAGGCCGGCTACCGCCATGCCGAACGCTTCGCCGCGGCCGCCGTCGCCGAGACGCAGATGGGCGTGGTCGAGGACAAGGTGGTCAAGAACCGCGCCTGCTCGCGCGGCATCGTCGAGTTCTACCGCGGTCAGGACTTCGTGACGCCGCGGATCGACACCGCCCGCAAGATCGTCGAGATCCCCCGCCCGGCCGGTGTCGTCCTCGCACTGTGCCCGACCACCAATCCCGTTGCCACCGTGTACTTCAAGGTGATCCTCGCGCTGATGACCCGCAACGCGGTCGTCGTCGCCCCGCACCCGCGGGCGCGGCAGTGCTCGGCCGACGCGGTTCGGGTGCTGGCCGACGCCGCCGTCGCCGCCGGCGCGCCCGAGGGTGTGGTGTCGGTGATCGAGGACCCGACGCTGCCGCTGATCGAGGCGATGATGTCCGACGAGCGCACCGACGTCATCGTCGCCACCGGCGGCACCGCGGTGGTGCGCGCCGCCTACTCCTCGGGAAACCCGGCCCTGGGCGTCGGACCCGGCAACGTGCCGGTGCTCGTCGACGCGACCGCCGACGTCGACGCCGCCGCCCGGCGCATCGTCGGCAGCAAGGCGTTCGACAACTCGGTGCTGTGCACCAACGAATCGGTGCTGATCGCCGAGGACGCCATCGCCGCGAAACTGACCACCGCCCTGACCCGGCACGGCGCGCACCTGCTGGACGCCGACGCGACACAGCGCCTGCGGGAGTTCATGTTCCCCGACGGGCAGCTCAACACCGATGTCGTGGGCCGCGACGCGGCGTGGATCGCCGAGCGCATCGGTGTGCGCGTCACGCCCAAGACCAAGGTGCTCGTCGCCCCGTTCACCGACGTCGTCGGTGAGGAGCCCCTGACGCACGAGAAGCTCAGCCCGGTGCTGGGGATGACCACCGTCGCCGACGCGCGGCGCGGCATCCGCGCCGCCCGCGCGGTGGTGCGCATCGCGGGCGCCGGGCACTCGGCGGCCATCCACAGCGAGGACGCCGCAGTGATCACCGAATTCGCGGCCACCGTCCCGGTGCTGCGGGTGTCGGTCAACGTCGGCAACAGCACCGGCAGTTCGGGTCTGGAGACCAACCTGGCGCCGTCGATGACGGTCGGCACCGGCTTCGTGGGACGGAGCTCGATCGGCGAGAACCTGCAGCCCGAGAACCTGATGAACTGGACCAGGATCGCCTACAACGCCGACGCCGGGGTGACGATGCCGAACTTCGCCGGCCTGTCACCGTGGCGCTCACCCGACGGTCCGGTACCCGCCTACCCGCGGGCGTCCAACGACTCCGCGACCGCGCCGCCGGCACCCGTCGGCAGGCGCACCGCCCACCGCGCCGCCGATCCGGGCATCGAGGCGCTGCGCGCCGAACTGCGCGCGCTGGTGGCCGAAGAACTCGCACAACTGATCAGGCGGTGACTCGTGGCTGAACTGCGTTCGTTCATCTTCATCGATCGGCTCCAGCCGCAGACGATGTCGTATCTGGGCACCTGGATCAAGGGTGCGCTGCCGCGCGCGGGCGTCGCCGCCCAGATCATCGAGGTGGCCCCCGGTCTGGACATCGAGGGCATCACCGACGTCGCGCTCAAGCATGCGCAGGTGCAGGCCGGTGTCCTCGTGGTCGAGCGCCAGTTCGGCTACCTGGAGTTCCACGGCGACACCGACGCGGTGCAGGCCGCCGCCGACGCCGCGCTGGCCGAACTCCACCGGGACTCCGGCGCCGCCACCACGCCGCAGATCCTGGCCTCGCGCATCATCTCCAGCATCGACGCCCAGCACGCGTTCCTGATCAACCGCAACAAGATCGGGTCGATGGTGCTGGCCGGCGAGACCCTCTACGTGCTCGAGGTGTCCCCGGCGTCCTATGCGATCCTGGCGACCAACGAGGCCGAGAAGGCCGCCGACATCAAGGTCGTCGACTTCCGGATGATCGGAGCGACCGGCCGGGTCTACCTGTCTGGCAGCGAATCCGACATCCGCCAGGCCGCCTCCGCGGCCGAGGAAGCACTGGCCCGGAGCGTGCCGTGAGCATCGACCGCGACGCGCTGCGGCAGATGGTCCGCGAGGTGATCCGCGAGGCCGTGGGTGACCTCGCGAGGCCCGGCCCGGTCGCACCGGTCCCCCCTGCGCCCGCTCCCCCTCCGCCGGCGCAGGCGGGTCCCGTGGCGACCGGGCCGCTGGCCGCCGACGAGAGGACACGGGTCGACACGGTCCGGATCACCTCCGACCGGGATCTCGATGTGTTCGTGCGGAATCTCTTGCGGCTGTTCGAGAATCCCAAGACCCGCGCCGACCTGCGGCAGGGAAGGCTGTCGTTCCGGCTCGCCGGCACCGACCGGCCTGGCCCCGGCGCGAGCCGCCGCATCGAGCGCGGCGCGGTCACCGAACGTCAGATCGCCGACATCGCCGCGTCCGGCGCTGCCCTGGTCCTCGGCCCCCGGGCCGTGCTGACCCCCCTGGCCCGCGAGCGCGCCCGCGCCCTGGGCGTGACGATCCACAAGGAGCGAACATGATCCGTGGCACCGTCGTCGGCCAGGTCTGGTCGACCCGCCGCATCGACGGCCTCCCGGCGGGGGCCTTCCTCGAGGTAGAGGTCGACGGCTCCGGATCCCGGCTCGTCGCGTTCGACGTGCTGGGCAGCGGCGTCGGCGAACACGTCCTGGTCACGCAGGGCTCGGTGGCGGCGAGCTGGTTCACCGGCACCCCGCCACCGGTCGACGCGCTGATCATCGGCTCCATCGACCCCACCGGTTAGCCGCCCGGCATCCGGCCCGAGAAGTTCGAACCGACACACCACCGATACACAAGGAGAAACCATGGCCAGCAACGCGATCGGAATGATCGAGACCAAAGGATACGTCGCGGCGCTCGCCGCTGCCGACGCGATGGTGAAGGCCGCCAACGTGACGATCACCGACCGCCAGCAGGTCGGTGACGGTCTGGTGGCCGTCATCGTCACCGGCGAGGTCGGCGCCGTCAAGGCCGCGACCGAGGCGGGTGCCGAATCCGCTTCGCAGGTCGGGGAACTCATCAGCGTGCACGTGATCCCCCGCCCGCACAGCGAGCTCGGCGCGCACTTCTCCGTCTCCGCCCAGTAGTCTCGCGAGATGGCCGTCACGGACGCACCGACACGGACCGACATCCGCGTCTACCTGCTCGTCGAGGACCTGCAGCAGCAGTTCGCCGCCTACCTCGGCACGCCCACCCGGGCACGGGGTTACCCGCCGTACGCCGGGGAGCACGCGCTCATCGTCGAGGTGTCCCCGGCGCTGGCGATCGAGCGGGTCATCGACCTGGCGCTGCGGGAGGTGCCGGGCATCCAGCCCGGAATCCTGTACGTGGAGCGCCAGTTCGGCGTGCTCGAGATCCATTCCGGGGATCTCGACGACGTGCGCCGGGCCGGTGAGGCGATTCTGAGCGGTACGAAGAACGCGGCGGCCGACCAGCTGCGGCCGCGGGTGCTCTACCACGACGTCATCACCGACATCACCGACCAGCACGCGGTGATCCTCAACCGCAACCGGCAGGCGTCGATGGTGCTGCCGGGCCAGTCGCTGCTGGTGTACGAGATGACACCGGCGCTGTTCGCGGCAGTGGCGGCCAACGAGGCCGAACGCGCCGCACCGGGGCTGACGCTGGTCGACGTGCAGATGATCGGTGCCGCGGGCCGTCTCTACATCAGCGGCAGCACCGCCGACGTGACGACCGCCCGCGACGCGATCACCGGCGTGCTGGAGGCGATCGAGGGGCGGGACCATTGAGCGACGGCGACTTCGGTGACGACCAACTGGTCGCCGAGAAGGCACTCGAGGCGTTCGACCTGCCGCAGGGTTCGGCGCTGCGGCTGCTCAACCTGTCCGAGAACGCCACCTACGCCGTCGAGGAGCCCGGCTGCGGGCACCGGTCCATCCTGCGGGTGCACCGCAAGGACTATCACCGGGTGGACCAGATCGAATCGGAGTTGATGTGGCTCGACGCGCTCCGGCGCGACAGCGACATCACCGTGCCGACCGTGATCCCGGCGCACGACGGCCGCCGGGTGGTCACCGTCGACCACGGCGGGACCGAGCGGTATGTCGTGCACTTCGAGATGGTGCCCGGCGCCGAACCGGACGAGAACTCGCTCACGAGCACGGATTTCCACACCCTCGGGTGCATCACCGCCGCGCTGCACGACCACGCCCGCAGCTGGCAGCGCCCGCCGGAGTTCAGCCGGTTCGCCTGGGACTGGGAGCACAGCCTGGGGGCGTCACCGCGGTGGGGACGCTGGCGCGACGCGATCGGCGTCGGTGAGCACGAAGCCCACGTGCTGGGCCGCGCCGAGCAGCTGCTGGCCCGCCGCCTCGGCGAATACGGCACGGGCAGTGACACGTTCGGCCTGGTGCACGCCGACCTGCGGCTGGCCAACCTGCTGGTCGACGGCGACACCATCACGGTGATCGACTTCGACGACTGCGGATTCGGTTGGTATTTCTACGATTTCGGAACAGCGGTGTCGTTCTTCGAGGATCATCCGTCGGTGCCGGAATGGCAGGACGCCTGGGTCAGCGGATACCGCACCCGCCGGGAGCTGGCCGCCGCCGACGAGGACATGCTGGCCTCGTTCGTGCTGCTGCGCCGGCTGCTGCTGCTGGCCTGGATGGGCACGCACAGCCATTCCCGGGAATCGCAGGCCATCTCCGTCACCTACGCCGCGGGCAGCTGCACACTTGCCGAGCGGTACCTGTCCTCCGACGGTCACTCGCTGACCGCCTGATCTCCGCACTGAAAGGGCCATCCTCACTATGTTCACTTCGTTGCAGGGCCGTTCGGCCATCGTCACCGGCGGCAGCAAGGGCATCGGGCGCGGGATCGCCGAGACCTTCGCGCGGGCCGGCGTCAACGTCGTCATCACCGGGCGCACCGGGGCGGACATCGACCGCACGGTCGCGGACCTCGCGGGGCTGCCCGGCACCGTCACCGGCGTGACCGCCGACGTGGCCAGCCCCGAGGACTGCCGCCGCGCGGTGGCCACCGCGGTCGAGCGCCACGGCGGACTCGACATCGTGTGCGCCAACGCGGGCATCTTCCCGTCGGCGTCGCTGGCCGAGATGACTCCCGAGGATCTCGACCAGGTCCTGGGCACGAACGTCAAGGGAACCTTCTACATCGTGCAGGCCGCCGTGGAGCCGCTGACGGCCAGCGGTCACGGCCGCGTCATCATCACGTCCTCGATCACCGGGCCCGTCACCGGCTTTCCCGGCTGGTCGCACTACGGCGCCAGCAAGGCCGCCCAACTGGGCTTCCTGCGGACCGCGGCGATCGAACTGGCCCGCAAGAAGATCACCGTCAACGCGGTCCTGCCGGGCAACATCCTCACCGAGGGGCTCGTCGAGATGGGCGAGCAGTACATGGATCAGATGAAGGCGGCGATCCCCACCGGCACCCTCGGCACGGTCGCCGACATCGGCAACGCGGCGCTGTTCTTCGCCACCGACGAGGCCGCCTACATCACCGGCCAATCGCTGATCGTCGACGGTGGCCAGATCCTGCCCGAATCGGCGGAGGCGCTGGCCGACCTGTGACGGCCACGTACCCTGGTTTTGGTCGTACCAATTGATGAGCTGAGGAGGTGCGGTGGCCACCCAGACCGAGGACCTTCGGCGCCGCATCGTGGCCGACATCAACGCGGGCGTTCCCGGCGCCAAGCTGGGCAGCGAGCGGGAACTGGCCGAGCGGTACCGGACCAGCCGGTCGAGCCTGCGCCAGGTTCTGGCCGCCCTGGAGGAGGCCGGCCTCGTCGACCGGGTGATCGGCCGCTCGGGCGGGATCTTCATCAGCCATGCGCAGGTGCAGCGCAGCCTCACCGACGTGGTCGGGGTGCCGGCGTTCCTGGCCAGCCAGGGCTACGTGGCCGGAACCCGGGTGCTGTCGACCAGGATCGGCGCACCCGACGCCACCACCTGTAAGGCGCTCGGCATCGCGGCCGACGACTTCGTCATCGAGATCCAGCGCGTCCGGCTCGCCGACGGATCGCCGATCTCGCTGGAGCTGGCGCAGTTCCCCGCCGACGCCTTCCCCGGTCTGCTCGAGCAGCAACTCGGCGGGTCGCTCTACGAAATCCTGGAAACGCAGTACGGCCTGGTCGCGGCCCGCGCCGACGAACGCATCGAGGCGGTCAACGCGACGTCCGAGGAAGCGAACCTGCTGGGCATCAAGCCCAAGTCCGCGCTGCTGCTGATCACCCGGATCACCTACGACCAGCACGACACCCCGTGCGAGTTCTCCCGCGACCTGTTCCGCGGCGATCGCACCCGGCTGGCCGTCACCGCCCAGGGCCGCGGCATCGGCGTCGCGTCGGTGGCGGAGGCCTCGGTCGCGCTGCAGAGTCAGGGTCGCCGAGCGGTCTGACACAGTGGGACGGTGACGATCGCAGGCGGCGCAGGCAGGTTCGCCCCGAGCCCGTCGGCGGATCTGCACATCGGTAATCTGCGCACCGCGGTGCTGGCGTGGCTGTTCGCCCGCTCGACGGGGCGGCGTTTCCTGATGCGTGTGGAGGACCTCGACGACCGGACCCACACCGACATCGCCGATCGCCAACTCGCCGATCTGGCCGCGCTGGGCATCACCTGGGACGGACCGGCCACCCGCCAGACCGCGCACCCGCAGCGCTACGACGCCGTCGTCGACACGTTGAGCAGCCGCGGGCTTCTCTACGAATGCTATTGCACCAGAAGGGACATCGCGCAGGCGCCGCGCGCGCCACATGCCCCGGAGGGCGCCTATCCGGGCACGTGCCGCGACCTGACCGACGCCGAGCGTGCGCGCCGACGCGCCGACACGGGGCGACCGCCGGCCCTGCGGTTGCGCACCGACGCCACGACCCACACGGTGCACGACGTGCTGCACGGGGACTACACCGGTCTGGTCGACGACTTCGTGGTGCGCCGCGGCGACGGCGTGCCCGCCTACAACCTCGCGGTGGTCGTCGACGACGCCGCCTCGGGCATCGACCAGGTGGTGCGCGGCGACGACCTGCTGTCCTCGTCGCCGCGCCAGGCCTACCTCGCCCGGCTGCTCGGGCACCCGGAGCCGGTATACGCGCACGTGCCGCTGGTGCTCAACGCCGACGGCGCGCGGCTGGCCAAGCGGGACGGGGCGGTGACGCTGGCCGAGATCGGGGTGGACCGGGCGCTGGCCCAGATCGCGGACTCGCTGGGGTTCACCGCGCACACGGTGGACGGGATGCTGACGGAATTCGATCCGGCGCGTCTGCCCCGCACCCCGTGGGTATACCTGCCCGGGTGAGCAGAACCCTTCTGAACGACGGCCGGTGTTGCTAGCGTGCGCCCGGTGCACCGATCACTGCGCGCCCTGCCGGCGATCCTCCTCATCGCGGCGCTGATCCTCGCGGGTTGCGCCGGTTCCACCGGCGGCGGAGACACCCCCATCCGGTCCGCCGGAGTGCTGCGGGTGGGCACCGAGGGGGTGTACTCCCCGTTCTCCTACCACGACGCCGCGACCGGACAGCTGGTCGGCTACGACGTCGACGTCGCCCGCGCGGTCGCCGACAAGCTCGGCGTCACGGTGGAGTTCGTCGAGACGCCGTGGGATTCGATGTTCGCCGCGCTGGAGGCCAACCGGTTCGACGTGGTCGCCAACGAGGTCACCATCAACGACGAGCGCAAAGCCAAATACGATCTGTCACAGCCGTATTCGATCGGCGAGGGCGTCATCGTCACCCGCGCGGACGACAACTCCATCACCTCGCTGGATGACCTCAAAGGCAAGGTCGCCGCCGAGAACGCCACCAGCAACTGGTCGGAGGTCGCCCGCAAGGCCGGCGCCCGGGTGGAGTCGGTCGAGGGCTTCACCCAGGCGATCACCCTGCTCAGCCAGGGCCGCGTCGACGTCGTGATCAACGACAGCATCGCGGTGTACGCCTATCTCGCCGAGACCAAGGACACCTCGGTCAAGATCGCCGGCACCGTCGGGGAGAAGAGTGAGCAGGGCTTCGCCGCCCGCAAGGACAGTGGACTGCTGCCCGAACTGAACAGCGCACTCGACGAACTGCGCGCCGACGGCACGCTCGCGGCCATCTCGCAGAAGTACCTCAACGCCAACGCTTCCGGCGCCCCGGAGGCGGCCGACGCCACGCCCACGCGGTCGACGTGGCAGCTGATCGCCGAGAACCTCTGGCCGCTGGCGCGGGCCGCGCTGACCATGACGATCCCGCTGACGATCATCAGCTTCGCCCTGGGCCTCGTCATCGCGCTGGCCGTGGCGCTGGCCCGACTGTCGTCGAACGTCGTGGCCAGCAACGTCGCCCGGTTCTACATCTCGGTGATCCGCGGAACGCCGTTGCTGGTGCAGCTGTTCATCGTGTTCTTCGCGCTGCCGCAGTTCGGCGTCAAGATCGACCCGTTCCCGGCTGCGGTGATCGCATTCTCCCTCAACGTCGGTGGCTACGCCGCCGAGATCATCCGCTCGGCGATCCAGAGCATCCCGAAGGGGCAGTGGGAGGCCGCACAGACCATCGGGTTGGACTACACGGGCACGCTGCGCCGCATCATCCTGCCCCAGGCCACCCGGGTGGCCGTGCCGCCGCTGTCGAACACGCTGATCTCGCTGGTCAAGGACACGTCGCTGGCCTCCACCATCTTGGTGACCGAACTACTGCGGCAAGCGCAGATCATCGCGGCGCCCACCTTCGAGTTCTTCGCCCTCTACGGCACCGCCGCCGTGTACTACTGGGTGATCTGCCTGGTGCTGTCGTTCGGTCAGGCCCGGATCGAACGCCGACTGGAGAGGTACGTCGCGAAATGACCGAGCAGCCCGACCAGAACCGCACGGAGAACCGGATCGTCGCCGAGGGCGTGACGAAGTCGTTCGGCCCGCTCGAGGTGCTCAAGGGCGTCTCGTTCACCGTGCCACGCGGGTCCGCGACGACGATCATCGGGCCCTCGGGTTCGGGCAAGACGACGCTGCTGCGGGCCCTGAACGCTCTCGACACCCCGGACGCGGGAGTGATCACGGTCGGTGACGTCGAGATCGACTTCTCCGGCCCCGTCACCAAAGACCAACTCCGGCGCTACCGGGCCCAGAGCGGCTTCGTGTTCCAGTCGCACAACCTGTTCCCCCACAAGACGGTCCTGCAGAACGTCACCGAGGGCCCGGTCGTCGCACAGAAGCGGCCCCGCGAGGAGGCCGAGGCCGAGGCCACGCAACTGCTCGAGCAGGTCGGGTTGGCCGACAAGCGCGACCAGTACCCGTTCCAGCTGTCCGGCGGCCAGCAGCAGCGCGTCGGCATCGCCCGGGCACTGGCGATGAAACCCAAGGTGGTGCTGTTCGACGAGCCGACCTCCGCGCTCGACCCCGAACTCGTCGGCGAGGTCCTCGCGGTCATCCGCGACCTGGCCGTCGAGGGCTGGACCCTGGTCATCGTCACCCACGAGATCCAGTTCGCCCGAGGCGTTTCCGACCAGGTGCTGTTCACCGACGCCGGCGTGATCCTCGAGCAGGGCCCGCCCGCCGCGGTGATCGGAGATCCGCAGCACGAGCGCACCCGGCAGTTCCTGCAGAGGATTCTCAACCCGCTCTAGTGGGCACCGTGAGACAGTGTGCGGCATGGCAGGACACGAGGCCGACGTCATCATCGTCGGCGCAGGACTCTCCGGGCTGTTCGCGGCGCGCACGGTGCTCGCGGCAGGGCTGACCCCGCTGATCCTCGAGGCCGACGAGCGGGTGGGCGGGCGCATCCTCACCGAGGAGGTGCTGCCCGGGCTGCCCGTCGAGATCGGCGCCCAGTGGATCGGCGACACCCATCACCGGATGTTCGCGCTGGCCGACGAACTCGGGGTCGAGACCTTCCCGCAGTACGACGAGGGCGAGACCACCTACGAGCTGGCCGGGTCGCCGGTGCTGCGGGGCGACGAGTTCCACCGCCGGTTCGGCGGCGAACTGGCCGAACTGACGACAGTGCTGCGGCTGCTCGACGAACTGGCCGCCGAGGTCCCGCCCGAGGCGCCGTGGCGCGCGCCGCGCGCCCAGGAGTGGGACGCGATCACCGCGGGCGCCTGGTACGACGGTCAGGGTCTGTCCCCGGTTGCCCGGACGCTGCTCGAGATCTGCACGGTCGGGATCCTCGCGGTGCCGACCGTGGAGGTGTCGTTCCTGCACCTGCTGTTCACGATCCAGACCTGTGGCGTGACGGCCGAACTGTTCGCCGAGTCCGAAGGCGGCGCGCAGACCACCCGCTTCGTCGGCGGCACCGCCGAGATCCCGAACCGGTTGGCGACGCTGGTCGAGAGCCACCTGGTGCTCGACGCGCCCGCGCTGCTGATCGAGCACGCCACCGACAGCGTCACCGTGCACTGCCGCGGCGGACGGAGCGCGCGCGGGCGGCGCGTCATCGTCGCGATCTCCCCGATGCTGGCCGGCCGCCTGATGTACGACCCGCCGCTGTCGGGCTATCGTGACCAGCTCACCCAGCGGATGCCGAACTCGGCGGCGATGAAGGCGTTCTTCGTCTACGACGAACCCTTCTGGCGCGCAGACGGATTCAACGGTCAGCTGATCTCCGACGTCGGTCCGGCGCGGATGTCCAACGACACCTGCATCCCCGGCGACGATCACGGGGTGATCCTGATGTTCCTCGAGGGTGAGCAGGCGCGCACCCACGGTCACTGGTCACAGGAGGAACGGCAGGCGGCCCTGACCGCGGAACTGGTGCGCCACTACGGCGACAAGGCCGCCCATCCGGTGGCCTACGTCGACGGCGAGTGGGGTAGTCGCCAGTGGACCAGGGGCTGCTACAACGCCAACTGCGGCCCGCTGGTGTGGACGACCTACGGCCCCGCGCTCGCCGAGCCGATCGGCGTCATCCACTGGGCGTCGACCGACACCGCGACGCAGTGGAGCGCGTACATGGAAGGTGCCGTGGAGTCCGGCGAGCGCGCTGCCCGCGAGGTCATCGAGGCGCTGGGATAGCCTGTCTCACAGCGTGATCGGCAGTTCGCTCATCCCGCGCAATGTGACGTTGGGTTTGTACCCGGGCTCGGCCGCCAGGGTGGCGTCCGGGAAGCGCGCGGTCAGCGCGGTCAGCGCCACGGTGGCCTCCAACCGGGCCAGCGGCGCGCCGAGGCAGAAGTGCGGGCCCTTGCCGAAGCCGAGGTGGCGGATGACGTCCCGGTCGGGATCGAAGTCGTCCGGCCGCTCGACCGCCGCGGGGTCGCGGTGCGCCGCGGCCAGCAGCAGCAACATGTTGTCGCCCTGGGGGATGGTCACCGCACCGATCGTCATGTCCTTCCCCGCCACCCGGCCGATCAGCTGCACGGGTGGGTCGTAGCGCAGCGTCTCCTCGATCACCACGGCGGCGCGGCCCGGGTCGGCGCCCAGCGCCGCCCACTGCGCCGGGTGGCGCAGCAGTGCCAGGATCGCGTTGGCGATCAGGTTCACCGTCGTCTCGTGGCCCGCGACCAGAAGCAGGTTGCACGTCGCGACGATCTCGTCCTCGGTGAGGACGTCACCGGATTCCTCGACGCCGACCAGCGCCGACATCAGATCCTCCCCCGGGGCGCGGCGCCGCTCGGCGATCAACTCCCGCAGGTAGTCCCGCAGCCACAGGCCCGCCTGCAACCGCTCTTCGACGCCGTCGCCGGGCGCCCCGGTGATCGTCAGGAACGGGTCGAGCGACTGGGCGAGCAGGCCCGACGCGGCGCGGAAGCGTGGTTCGTCCTCGACCGGCACCCCCAGCAGGCGGCAGATCACCGCGACCGGCAGCGGATAGGCCAGCCCGGCGATCGCATCGAACGGACTCTGCGCCCCGTCGAGCAGGCCGTCGACGAGGGCGGCGATGTCGGGTTCGAGCGCCTTGACCACCTTCGGCACGAACGCCTTGCTGACCAGGCGCCGCAGCCGGGTGTGGTCGGGCGGGTCGAGGAACAGGAAGCCGGGCGGTCCGAAGGGCCGCGGCGCGGCGCCCTCGGCGATCGCGCGCTGCGCGACCGTCGACTTCAGCCGGTCGCTGCACGCCGCCGGATGGCGCAACACGTCGTCGCAGTCGGCGTAGGAGGAGAACACCGTCAGGTTGTTGTCGGGCAATTGCAGCGGACCTCGCTCGCGGATCGCCCGGTAGAGGGGGTAGGGATCGGCGCGGTGAGCCGGGTCGAGCAGCTGCATCAGCAGCGCCCGCGCCGTGGGGGTGGTCATCTCCCTATTGTGCGGAGGTCGCCTCCGCGGCTCCGTAGTACCGGCCCAACACGTGGTCGCGCAGCTCCTCGAACCGGCCGGCGTGGATCGCCGCGCGGATGTCGTCGACGAGGCGCACGACGAAGCGCTCGTTGTGGATCGTGCAGAGCGTCGACGCCAGCATCTCCTTGGCCTTGAACAGGTGCCGGATGTACGCCCGGGTGTAGTGAGCGCAGGTGTAACAGTCGCATTCGGCGTCCAACGGAGTGAAGTCCCGCGTGTAGCGGGCGCCGGTGATGTTGTAGCGACCGGTGGCGGAGTAGATCGAGGCGTTGCGCGCCACCCGCGAGGGCGACACACAGTCGAACGTGTCCGCGCCGGCGGCGACCGCCGCGAACAGATCGTCGGGCTCGCTGATGCCGAGCAGGTGGCGCGGCTTGTCGGCGGGCAGTTCGCTGCTGACCCAGCCGACGATGGTGGCCAGGTTCTGCTTCTCCAGCGCGCCGCCGATGCCGTAGCCGTCGAAGCCCAGCGTGGCCAGTCCGCGGGCCGCCTGCCGCCGCAGATCCTCGTACTGGGCGCCCTGCACCACCCCGAACAGCGCCTGCGCCGGCTTGTCGGGCCGCAGCGCGCTCAGCCGGCGGTGCTCGGTCAGGCACCGGACCGCCCAGTCGTGCGTGCGCTGCACCGAACGCTCCTGGTAGCCGCGCGTGTTGACCAGCGTGGTGAGCTCGTCGAACGCGAAGATGATGTCGGCGCCCAGCTGGTGCTGGATGCCGATCGAGACCTCCGGGGTGAAACGGTGCGTCGAGCCGTTGAGGTGCGACCGGAACGTCACGCCGTCGTCGTCGACGTGGGCCAGCCGTTCCTTGCCGTCGGCGATGACGTCGTCGGCCTGCACCCGGGCCGTGTCCATCGCCAGCACCTTCTTGAACCCGACACCGAGCGACATCACCTGGAACCCGCCGCTGTCGGTGAACGTCGGCCCCGGCCAGTTCATGAACGCGCCGAGCCCCCCGGCCTCGTCCACGATGTCGGGACCCGGCTGCAGGTAGAGGTGATAGGCATTGGCCAGGATGGCTTGCGCACCAAGCTCTTTCATGGCCTCGGGCAGGACCGCCTTGACGGTGGCCTGGGTGCCGACCGCGATGAACGCCGGGGTGGCGATGTCGCCGTGCGGAGTGTGGATCACGCCCGCGCGGCCGAGCCCCCCGGCCAGTTCTGCCTCCACACGAAAGAACGGATCGCTGATATCGGGGGCCGCCACGTCGTAGATTCTCCCATTGTGATCACCCGACGGGCTCTGGCCGCCGTGACCGCCGCCGCCGCCGCGGTGGTGGCCGGCTGTTCGTCGTCGCCGCCGGACTACCGGCCGCCTGCCGGAGAGCTGGTGGCGGGCACCGCGCAGGTGACCGTCAACGGTCAGGACCTCGGCACCACCGAGGCGGTCCAGTGCACACCGGCAGGCACGATGACGACCATCAGCACGGGGGACGCCGCCAGCGGCGTCTCCGCCGTGGTGACCAGCACCGACGCACTGACCGTGCGTGACGTCGGCATCCGCGACCTGGGCGGGTTCACCGGCAGCTACAACGACGGCCTCGGCGGCGAGGCGTCGGTGACGATGTCCGGGCGCACCTATGACATTCGGGGAACTGCCATGGGCTTCGCGACGGACAAGCCGAGCTTCCGCACCTCGGGCACGTTCGCGATCAAGGTGTCCTGCTGAGGAAGGCGACGATCGCCGCTGCCAGCTCCTCGCCGGCGTCCTCCTGGAGGAAGTGACCGGCGTCGCCGATCACCGGGTGCTCGACACCGGCCGCGCCGGGAAGCGCCGCGGAGAAGATCGGCGCCATCGCGCCCGTGATCGGGTCGCCATCGCTGAACGCCACGAGCACCGGGGTGGTCGCGGCGGTCAGCACAGCCCACGCCGCCCGGTTGGCCTCCGATGCCGGGTCGTCGGGGGTGGTCGGGACGAGCAGCGGCATCGCCCGCGGACCGGCCAGGTAGCTCGGATCGGGGAACGGCGCGTCGTAGGCGGCGCAGACGGCGTCGTCGACCGGGCGCACGCAGCCTGCCCGCAGATAGTCGCTCACGCGCAGCTGCGGGTTCGCCTCCACCGAGCGGCGGAAGTCCCACCAGACCTCGGGCATCGGGTGGTCGCCGGTCGGCAGCCCCGTGTTGGCGACGACCAGGCGGGCGAACACGTCCGGGTTCTCGGCGGCCACCCGCAGCCCGATCAGCCCACCCCAGTCCTGGCCGACGAGCGTCGCGGAACGCAACCCGAGCACGTCGACGACGAGCGCACGGATCCAGGCGACGTGGCGGGCATAGCTGTGGTCCTCGACGCGGGTGGGTTTGTCGGACCGGCCGAAGCCCACGAGGTCCGGACAGATCACCCGGTAGCCGGCCGCCGCGACGATCGGGATCATCCGCCGGTACAGGTAGGACCACGTCGGCTCGCCGTGCAGCATCAGCACGGGGTCACCTCCGGACGGGCCGTCCTCCACCCAGGCGATGCGCAACGTGCCCCCGTCGCCGTCGGGGATGTCGGCGTACTCCGGCGGGTAGCCGAACCCGGCCAGATCCGCGAACTGCTCCTCCGGTGTACGCAACGTCTTCATCTCGGCAACCTTCCACGCTCGTCACATTTTCGTAATTCGGACAACCCGGGCGAGGGCGCCACCCATACTGCTGGAGATGATCCGCCGGTGTTGACGGATCACACGACTGAGAAGGAGAACCGTGGTGAAGCGTGAAATCCTGGTCGCCGTCGGCGGCGCAGCGATCCTCATCGCCGGGCTGTCGGGCTGTTCCTCGGAGAAGAAGTCCGAGACCTCCGGGGAGACCTCGTCGGCCGCCGCGGCCGAAGGCAAGACCACCGTCACCATCGACGGCAAAGATCAGGAGATCCAAGGCAACGTCGTCTGCTCGGACATGGGCGGCAACACCAACATCGCGATCGGCAACGCCAGCACCGGGATCGGCGCCGTCGTCAGCAGCGGTGACAACCCCTCGGTGGTCTCGGTAGGCCTGGGCAACGTCAACGGCATCACGCTGGGCTACCAGAGCGGCGCCGGCCAGGGCGAAGCCAAGGTCGAGAAGGACGACAAGACCTACAAGATCTCCGGCACCGCCACGGGCGTCGACATGGCCAACCCGATGCAGCCGGTCAACAAGCCGTTCGAGATCGAGGTGAGCTGCCCCTGACGGCTGATCAGGTGAGGACTCAGGTGGGAATGTAGCCGGCGGCCGACTGCCGCAGTTGCCAGATCTGCGCGGGGCACAGTTCGTTGACGGCCTGATTGATCAGGTAGGCGCCCTGGTAGTAATCGGCGGTGCGGAAGTCGGCCTTCACCTGGTTGACCAGGTCGGCGTAGCTCATCTTGGCCGCGACCCGATCGCAGATGCTGTGCCCGTAGCCGAGTGCGGCGTCGGCGTTGGGGAAGTTGTAACCCGGCCGCACCGTGACGTTGACCAGATAGGCCACCACGTCGGCGCCGGCCGGGGCCGCACCGATCACCGCACCCCCCGCCAGCAGCACACTCGCCACCGCACTCACCAGCGCCTTCATGCTCGGACACCCTACGCGCTCTGCTGCGTTGTCGGGGCAATGCCGGCAAACGCCGTTCACGATCGCGGCGCGACGATCTAGGCTCGTGCCATGAAGCGCAGTGGTGTGGTCGCGTTCGCCGGTGGTCTGCTCGTCGCTCCGTTGCTGGGACTCGGCGCGGGTGCCGCCGCGGCGTCGCCCGGCGCTTGCGACGACGCGGGCTGCGTTCCCTATGTGGACAGGGGCGTGCACGCGGGCGGTGAGTGCGCGCAGGGCACCCGGTACAACTTCGGGTTGGACGCCGGCGGCAACACCCTGGCGTGCAGCTCCAAGGGGGCATGGGTGTCCTCGCCGCCGCTGGCCGGGGTGCGTCTGCTGCGCTCCCCCTGCGGCGACGCGACGGGCGTGGCGCAGTCGCCCGACGGCGTTCCGCTCAAGTGCGCCGGCGGCGCGTGGACTGCCGACTACTGGGTGATGTTCTACGGCTGAGGATCGAAGGCCCGAGCGTTGCGAATCAGCGGCAGCGTCGCCGTCGTCGCGAAACCGACCGGCGCCCGGCAGATCTCGGGCACGGCGTTGAGCACCTGCATCGCGGTGGCCACGTTCGCCGATTGCACGTGCTCGGCCATACTCGCCGAGCGCTCGAAGCTCGCCAGGGACACGAAGTGCGCCTGCATCGACGGATCGCCCTCGACCGTCAGGGTCCACCCGTGCCGGGGGCTGGGCCAGTGTTTCGGGTATTCACCGCGGACGGTCCACAGCGTCTCGATCTCCACGCGCGGCACACCGGCGCGGCGCCCGACCCAGTTCCAGCGCTGCCCGGCGGTGGTGCCGGCCTCGAGAAGATGGTCGAAGATCTGGTGATCCTCCTGTGCGGCAACGGCTTCGACATTGGCCGTGACCTCGTCGAGGTCGGCGCCCAGCGCGTCGCCGATCATCCAGACCTGCTCGACGAAGATCGAGCTGTTGAACGCCAGGAATTGCGTGGCCGTCGGGCTGATCGAGGCGACGGGCTGCCCGAATGCCATGTTGTCGAACGTGATCCCGGTGCTCTCGTAGACCGACCAGTCGGCCCGCTCGCACAGCGTGACCTTCTCGATGCGCCGGCTCATGCCCGACAACGCCAGCGGGAGCACCCCGGACAGGTTCCCCGGGTTCAACCCGCTGCCGTGCACCGAGGTGCCGCCCCGCTCGCACGCCGCCAGCACCCGGTCCCGGTCGGCCGCCGCCATGCGGCGGGGATGGAACAGGAACGCCGTCGTCGCGACGTTCTTGCCGCTGGCGAGCACCGCGCACACGTCGTCGACGCGTGCGGTGCGCGGAGTGTAGAGCACGCAGTCGGCCTCCAGGGCCAGGATCTCGTCGACGTCGGTGGTGGCCGCGACACCGATCGGATCCCGGCCGGCCAACGTGCCGACGTCGACCCCGCACTTGTCCTCGGAATACACGCGCGCTCCGACGAGGCGCAGATCGTCACGGTGGTGATCGAGGATCGCGGTCAGCATCTCGGTCCCGACAGCGCCTGTGCCCCACTGGATCACCCGATACACCCAGCGGACGCTAGCAGCACCGCGGGTCTCCCCCGAGGTGATTCTTACGCGCCGATGACGATTCGCCGCCGATGCTGGGTGTTCGCGTCGTCACGGACGTCGGCCACGACGGCGGGGTGTACGCAGGAACGGTGGTGACGGACGAGGCGGCGCGCGCACTGGCGGCGGCAGCAGCGGCGGGACTGACGGTCGGTCCCGGCGAGGTCGCCGGCCTGGTCGTGCAGTCGGCCGAGGGCGTCATCGAGGCGGCCACCCCTGCCGCCGAGGACATCCTCGGCCTGTCGCTGCAGCAGATGCTCGGGCGCGCCTCGGGGGATCCGCGGTGGGCCGCGGTCGACGTCCACGGGGTGGCGCTGCGGCCCCGGGACCATCCCGCCCTCCAGGCGCTGGCGACCGGCCGACCGGTGCGGGACGCGGTGCTCGGCGTGCACCGTCCGGGCCGCGACCGTGCCGGCGAGCACGTGTGGCTCCGCGTGGACAGCGTGCCGTTCAACGTCGTCGACGGCGTCGCCCGCGACGTCGTGGTGCGCTTCGCGGTGGTGACCGGCCAGCACGCCGCCGAGCTGCGGCTGGCCGAATCCGAACGGCTGTACCGGTTCCTGATCGACAACGCACCCGACGTGGTCGCCTGGCAGCTCGTCGACACCACCTTCCTGTGGGTGTCACCGGCCGTGCAGACGGTCCTGGGTCATCTGCCCGAGGACGTCGTGGGGCGGACCGCCTATGCGTTCATGCACCCCGACGACGAGGTGAGCGCACGGACCACCGGCTGGTTCGACCCCGCCGCCGCGACGGCGCCCACACCGATGCTGGTGCGGATGCGGCATCGCGACGGCCGGTACCGGTGGATGGAGGTCGCGGGACAACTGGTCCGCGACGCCGACGGGGCACCGGCGCAGCTGCGGACCTCGTGGCGCGACGTGACGGCCCGGGTGGACGCCGAGCGGGACCGGGACGCCGCGCTGCAGCTGGTGCAGTCGGTGGTGGCGCACTCGCCGATCGGCATCGCGGTGTCGGACGGCACCGGGGTGCTCGAACAGGTCAACGAGGCGCTGTGCACGATGCTCGGCCGCGGAGCCGACCAGCTGCTCGGTCACCGTGTCGACGAGTTCGTCCATCCCGACGACACGTGTCCCCACGACGATGCGCCGCTGCTGGCCGGTGTGCTGATGGCGGACGAGTCGGAATGCCGGTATCTGCGCGAGGACGGCTCGTCGATCTGGGGGCACCGCACCACGATGGTGCTGCGCGGCGGTGAGAACGACGCCGGTGCGCGTCTGCTGATCCACCTGCAGGACGTCACCGCCCGTCGCCAGGCCTACGACGAACTGCGCCACGCCGCGACCCACGACGCCCTGACCGGGCTGGCCAACCGGGTCGCGTTCGACGCGCACCTGACGGACACCCGCGACAGTGGTGCCGCCGAGGAGTGCAGCGGTCTGCTGTTCATCGATCTCGACGACTTCAAGGCCGTCAACGACAACCACGGCCACGAGGTCGGCGACGAAGTGCTGACGCTGGTCGCCGACCGCATCCGCGGTTCGATCCGCCCGCAGGACTTCGCGGCGCGGATGGGCGGCGACGAGTTCGTGGTGCTCTGCCTGCGGCTGCCGGATCACGAGACGGCCGTCGGCATCGCCGAACGCATCGTCGAAGCGCTGTCCACCCCGTTCGCGGTCGGGACCGTGACCCTCACCATCTCCGCCAGCGTCGGGGTGACCACCGGCAGCGGCGACGACCGCCGCCATCTGATGACCTCCGCCGACCGCGCGATGTACCGGGCCAAACAGGCCGGTCGCGGGGTGGTCACACACCTGAGATCCGACCACCGCAGTTCCCCCGCATAGGGCAGACTTTCGGCCATGGACCGTAACGGCGACTACGACGACGCAGGCCCCGACGACACACTCGGACCGAGCGAGTCGCTCGACTCCGACGAGGTGCGCAACGACGACGGCGACTCCGTCGTCGACCCGCCCGACGAGTGGATCGACGCCGAGGAGGACGAGACCCTCGACGAAAAGCTGGCCGCCGAGGTCCCCGACGTGCTGCCGCCCGCCGCCCCCGACGAGGCGCGGCCCGACCGCCGCACCCGCGGCCAGATCGACGGGACACCCGAGGACGGCGAGTCGTTCTACACCGTGCTCGACGACGACGAGTGAGTTGCCATGCTGGACAAGAGGATTCTGTGCTTCGGCGACTCGTTGACCTGGGGTTGGGTGCCCGTCGCCGACGGGATGCCCACCGAGCGCTTCCCGCGTGAGGTGCGCTGGACGGGTGTGCTCGCCGATCAGCTGGGCGCCGGCCATGTGGTGATCGAGGAGGGGTTGTCGGCCCGCACCACCAACCTCGACGACCCGCTCGATCCCCGGCTGAACGGGGCGGCGTACCTGCCGTCCTGTCTGGCGAGCCATCTGCCGCTGGACCTGGTGATCCTGATGCTGGGCACCAACGACACCAAGGCCTACTTCGACCGCTCGCCGCTCGACATCGCGCTGGGGATGTCGCTGCTGGTGACGCAGGTGCTCACCAGCGGGGGCGGGGTCGGCACGACCTACCCCGCGCCGCAGGTGCTGGTGATGGCGCCACCGCCGCTGGCGCCGACCCCGCATCCGTGGTTCCAGCTGATCTTCGGGGGCAGCCAGGAGAAGACGGCGCAGCTGGCGCAGGTGTACCGCGCGATGGCCAGTTTCGTGAAGGTGCCGTTCTTCGACGCCGGGTCGGCGATCGCCACCGAGGGCGTCGACGGGGTGCACTTCACCGAGCAGAACAATCGCGATCTCGGCGTCGCGCTCGCCGAGCAGGTCCGCGGGCTGCTCTAGGCGCGGATCACCACCGGGCCGAGCGCCTCGTAGCGGCGCGCCTGCGCGGCGTCGAGTTCGGACCCGGTGACGATCGACTCGAAATCGGACACCTTCGCGAAGCGGCAGAAGCTGCTCTCGCCGAACTTCGAGTGCGCGGCGACCAGGATGGGCCGGCGGGCCACCCGCACCGCGGTGTTCTTCACCGCGGCCACCGCGGGATCCGGGGTGGTCAGGCCGTGCTCGAGCGAGATGCCGTTGGTGCCGAGGTAGGCCACGTCGATCACCAGGCCGGCGAGCATGTCGACGGCCCAGTGGTCGACGGTGGCCAGTGTCCTGCCGCGCATCCGGCCACCGAGAAGCAGCACCGTCACCGTGCGGCTGTGCGCCAGCGCCTCGGCCGCCAGCAGAGAGGACGTCACGACCGTCAACTCTTCCTCGGCCAGCCGTTCGGCGATCAGCCGCGGCGTGAATCCCTCGTCCAGATAGACGGTTTCGGCCCCGTGCAGAAGGTCGGTGGCCGCCGCCGCGATGCGGTGCTTCTGGGCGAGGTCGACCTGGCTGCGGTACTCGACCCCGGATTCGAACGCCGCCGTCTCCAGCGGCACAGCACCGCCGTGCACGCGCTTGAGCAGCCGGCGACCGGCCAGCACCTTGAGATCACGGCGGATCGTCTCGCTCGCGACATCCAGTTCGGTCGCGAGCGAGGCGACCTCCACCCGCCCGCGAGTCCGGGCGAACTCGACGATCCTGCTCTGGCGGGTGTCCGAATCCACCGACGTCACGCTAGTCGGCTGCGGTGAGGATGGCCTTGACCTCCTCCGAGGTCGTGGCCTGACGCAGCCGGGCGACGTCCTCGGACTTCAGGAAGACCTGCGCGATCTTGGTGAGCAGCGCCATGTGGTCCTTGCCGGCGCCCGCGATCCCGACGACGAACTCGGCCGGCTTGCCGTTCCAGTCGATCGGCTCGGGATAGCGCACGAAGGACAGCCCGGTGCGCCGGATCGCGTCCTTGGCCTCATTGGTGCCGTGCGGGATGGCGAGCCCGTTGCCCATGTACGTCGAGACCGAGCTCTCCCGGTCGTGCATGGCCCGCACGTACGCCGGGTCCACCGCGCCCGCCGCGACGAGAAGCTGCCCCGCCTCGTCGATCGCGTCCGCGGCGCTGGTGGCCGACCCGTGCAGCACGATCGAATCCAGCGCCAGCACGTCGTCACCCGGGGAACCTGCCGAGACCTGCTCGTCCGCAACGGTTTCGGCGCCACTGCCGCCCCCGTTCGTGCGCTCCAGCTGCTCGACGATCTCGTCGTAACGGGGGCTGCTCATGAAGTCCTCGACCGAGACGTGCGCGGCCGACGGCGTCTTCTGCCGGGCCCGATCGGTGAGGTCGCGGTGCGAGACCACCAGATCGTAGGTGTCGGTGAGGTTCGAGATCGCCGAGTTGGTGACCTTGACGTCGCCGAAGCCCGCCTTCTGGATCTTCCTGCGCAGCACCGAGGCGCCCATCGCCGAGGACCCCATGCCGGCGTCGCAGGCGAACACGATGGAGTGGATGGTCTTGGTGGCCGTGCCCCCGGTCAGCATCGAGGCCACGCTGGACTTCTTGCCCTTCATCGACTCCATCTCGGCGGTCGCGGCGGCCAGGTCCTGCTCGTCGTCACCGCGGTCGGTCTTGAGCAGCAGCGAGGCGACGGCGAAGGACACCGCGGCCGCGGCGACCACCGACACGGTGACCCCGAGGAAGCTGCCGCTGGCGGTCTGCGCGTAGACCGCGATGATCGATCCCGGTGCGGCGGGCGCCCGCAGCCCGGAGCCGAACAGCACGTTCATGAAGACGCCGGTCATACCGCCCAGGATGGTGGCGATGATCAGCTTCGGCTTCATCAGCACGTAGGGGAAGTAGATCTCGTGGATGCCGCCGAAGAACTGGATGATCGCCGCGCCGGGCGCCGAGGCGCGGGCGACGCCCTTGCCGAACGCCATGTAGGCCAGCAGGAGTCCCAGACCGGGGCCGGGGTTGGCTTCCAGCAGGAACAGGATCGACTTGCCCGTCTCCAGGGCCTGGGTGGTGCCAAGCGGGGTCAGCACCCCGTGGTTGATCGCGTTGTTGAGGAACAGCACTTTGGCCGGCTCGATCAGGATCGAGGTCAGCGGCAACAGGTCGTTGTCCACCAGGAAGTTCACCGCGTTGCCCGCCCCGCGGGTGAACGCCGAGACGATCGGTCCGATCCCGAAGAAGCCGAAGATCGCCAGCAGCATGCCCAGGATGCCCGCGGAGAAGTTGTCGACCAGCATCTCGAAGCCGGGCCGGATCTTGCCCTCCCACAGCGCGTCGAGCTTCTTCATCAGATATCCGCCCAGCGGACCCATGATCATCGCGCCCATGAACATCGGGACATCGGCGCCGGTGACCACGCCCATGGTCGCGATCGCGCCCACCACGGCGCCGCGGTTACCGTGCACCATCCGGCCACCGGTGTAGCCGATGAGCAGCGGCAGCAGATAGGTGATCATCGGGCCGACGATGCCGGCGCCGTCGTAGCTCCCCCAGCCGCCGATCTTCGCGACCCAGCCGTCGGGGTTCTGCAGCGCGGGGAAGATGGCCTGCAGCCAGCCGGCCTTGATGAACAGCGCGGTGATCAGACCCCAGGCGATGAAGGCGCCGATGTTGGGCATCACCATGTTCGACAGCGCGGTGCCGAACTTCTGCACACGCACCCGCATGCCGGCCCGCGGCGGGGCGTCGGCGACTACTGCTTGCGACATTCAAGTCCTCCCTCGGTGGTGGCGGCCGGCCCTGGCGGGTGACACCGGTCACATAAGACCAGTACACCGCATAAACGGGCATGAGCGCAAGCATTCGGGCAAAAATGGTCAGCAGAACCGGTGGTTTTATGCCCGTATCGCGACTAGAGTGCTGGAGAGCACACTCGGCGCCGTCGACTCGAGAGGACGATCAACCATGAAGGCACTGCGCTTCTACGCACCCGAGGACGTTCGGCTCGAGGACGTTCCCGAGCCGACCTGCGCGCCCGACGAGGTGAAGCTGCGGGTGCGTAACTGTTCGACCTGCGGCACCGACGTGAAGATCTTCTACAACGGTCACCAGAACCTGACGCCCCCGCGCACGATCGGGCACGAGATCGCCGGCGAAATCGTCGAGGTCGGCGCCGACGTCAATGCGACCTACGGAAGCAACTGGGCGGTGGGCGACCGGGTGCAGGTCATCGCCGCGGTGCCGTGCGGCGAGTGTTACGAGTGCCGCAAGGGCTGGATGGCGGTGTGCCAGAACCAGACCTCGATGGGATACCAGTACGACGGCGGCTTCGCCGAGTACATGATCGTTCCCCGCCAGGTGCTCAAAGTCGATGGACTGAACCGTATTCCGGAGAACGTCGGGTTCGACGAGGCGTCGGCCGCGGAGCCGTTCGCGTGTGCGATCAACGCCCAGGAACTGCTGGGCATCGAAGAGGGCGACACCGTCGTGGTGTTCGGCGCCGGGCCGATCGGGTGCATGCACATCCGGATCGCGCGCGGCGTGCACAAGTGCGGTCCGGTGTACCTGGTCGACGTGAACGCCGCACGGCTGCAGATGTCGGCCGACGCTGTGGCCCCCGACGAGATCATCAACGGCGCCGAGGTGGACGTCGTGCAGCGCGTGATGGAGCTGACCGGTGGCCGCGGCGCCGATGTCGTGATCACCGCAACGGCCGCGAATGTTGCTCAGGAGCAGGCGATTTCGATGGCCGCACGGAACGGGCGGATCTCGTTCTTCGGCGGCCTGCCGAAGACCGACCCGACGATCACCTGCGACTCGAACCTGGTGCACTACCGCCAGTTGCACATCCACGGCGCCAACGGCTCGGCCCCCGAGCACAACAAGCGGGCACTGGAGTACATCTCCACGGGCCAGGTGCCGGTCAAGGATCTGATCACCCGGCACATCCCGCTCGACGACGTGCTCGACGCCTTCCAGATCGTCAAGAAAGGCGAGGCCATCAAGGTGACGGTGGAGCCGGCACCCGCCGACGTGCCCGCCGGGGTCTAGGGCATCTGCCGAACCCGGTGCGCAGCCGTCCCCTCCGCGGCTGCGCACCAGGTCCGCGCGGTGTCAAGCTTTCCGGCCGGGCCTGGGGACGGCTGCAGTAGTCCACTACTGCACATCGGCGGGGTCTGCCATTCTATTGACTTTCGATAGATATCTGTCGACACTCCTGCTATGACTGCGCTGAGACGAGTGGTGCCCGTCGCGAAGGCGTTCTTGGTGGCGCTCTTCGCCGTGCTGGTGCTCCTCCAGTGGTTCTCGCTGCCGGGTCAATTCGCCCACATGGCTCAGGAGACCCCAGAGCAGGCCCACCTTCGCTGGCCGATGACCGCGGTGGCCGCTTCTCTGGTGCTGTGCGTGCAGATCGTCGTGGTGTGCACCTGGAGACTGTTGACCCTGGTGCGCGAGGACCGCATCTTCACCATCGCCTCGCTGGTCTGGGTCGACGTCATCGCCGGGGCCATGTTCGCGGGTTGGTCGGTGTTCCTCGGACTCTTCGTGTACGTCGGCGTCCATGCGACCGATCCGGGCCTGCCGCTGTTGATGTTTCTCCTCCTGGTCTGCGGCGCAGTGCTGGGTCTGTTGATCGTGGTGTTGCGAGAGTTGCTGCGTCAGGCCGTCACTCTGCGCAGTGAGATGGACGCGGTGATCTGATGCCGATCGTCGTGCGGATCGACGTGGAACTCGCCAGGCGAAAGATGAGCGTCGGCGACTTCGCCGAGCGGGTCGGCCTCACGCCGGCGAACGTCGCCGTGTTGAAGAACGGCCGCGCCAAGGCGGTGCGGTTCAGCACCCTGGAGGCGATGTGCCGTGTTCTGGACTGCCAGCCGGGCGACCTGCTCGAATGGGTCGAGGAATGACGGCGTGTTTCAGATGTCGGGCGTTCAGGTACTCCCCTCCCAACGGCTCGACCCCCCGGGCCGGATGCGAGAGAGCGAAGGGACCACGCACATGGGCGCCGACGACAAGGCCAGCAACAAGATCGAAGACCTCGGCGGCAAGGCCAAAGAGGGCCTCGGCAAGGTGACCGGCGACAAGAGCACCGAGAACGAGGGCAAGGCCGACCAGGCCAAGTCCAGCCTCAAGGACGCGGTCGAGAACGTCAAAGACGCTTTCAAGAAGTAGAGACCCCCGCAGACAGCCCGTCGCCCTCCCTGGGTGGCGGGCTGTTCTGCGCGCCATAACCGCTGATCACGGGCTATAATCGAGACTGGTTCGGGCGCATGACAGCTGCCCCGGCCGACCCACATCGAGAGGTCGATCGACCCTCGATGCCGGTGGCGACACGCGGCCCTGGCCCGTCGATGCGCACACGAACGCCGGACACTCACTCCCGGATGAGAGGCGTTCCATGACCGACCCCGACAAGACCCTGATTGCTGCGCTGCTCGACCGCTCCGGCTCCATGCAGACCTCCAAGGAGGCCACCGAGGACGGCTGGCGAGAACTCATCAACGAGCAGCGCCAGCTGCCCGGACAGTGCGAGATGACGCTCGCGCAGTTCGACACCGACTACGAGGTGCTCTACCCGCCGACGCCGATCGCCGACGTCCCCGATCTGGTGGTGCGGCCGCGGGGCATGACCGCGCTGCTCGACGCGGTCGGCCGATTCGTCACCGAGGTCGGCCGCCACCTCGCCGCGCTGCCCGAGGAACAGCGGCCCGGCCAGGTCATCTGCGTCATCATGACCGACGGCATGGAGAACGCCAGCCGCGAGTGGAGCTGGGATGCGGTCAAAGAGCTGATCACCACGCAACGGAGCCAATGGAATTGGAAGTTCCTGTTCATCGGCGCCAACATCGACGCGGTCCAGGTCGGCGCCCAGATGGGGTTCGCCGCGGGCGACTCGATCACCTACGACGACTCGCAATACGAATCCACGGTCGCGGTGATGGCGTCGGCGCGGGAAATGGTGCGAAGGACACGCGGCGGTGAGGATGCCGCCTTCTCGTCCGAGGACCGCGCCGGCGCGATGGGCGGATCGGAGCGATCCCGGTGACTCCCGCCCCCGTCGAGTTCGACACGAGCGTCGACCGGGTGGATCGCGAGTGGATCTGGCAGGAGCTGGTCGACCATGCGTACTGGGCCAAGTACCGGACTCGGGAGATGTTCGACCGGCAACTCGACACCGCCTGGCGACTGGTCGGCGCGTACGACGCCTCGCAGGGCCGGATGCTGGGGTTCGCTCGCGCGTTCTCCGACGGCGTCACGATGGCCTACCTGGCCGACGTGTACGTGCACCGTGGCGAACGCGGCCGGGGCATCGCCAGTGGGATCCTCCGCGTGATGATCGAGGAGGGCCCCGGCCGCGACTTCCGGTGGATGCTCCACACCAACGACGCCCACCCGCTCTACGCCACGTTCGGCTTCACCGCGCCCGACGCCACCTTCATGCAGCGCGACTTCCGGCTGCCGACCGTTCGGAGCTGACCCGGGCTCAGCTGCGCCGGCGCCGCTCCTCGGCATCGAGCACTTCCTCGCGGACGGGACGGTCGGCCAACTGTTCCCGGATGCCGAACAGTAACGGGTAGGCGACTCCCGCGATCGCCGCGCCCGCCAGCGGCGCCACCCAGAACAGCCACAACTGGGCGGGCGCCCCGCTGCCGTTGAAGAACGCCACTGCGGTGGACCGCGCCGGGTTCACCGACGTGTTCGAGATCGGGATCGAGATCAGGTGAATCAGCGTCAACGTGAGCCCGATGGCCAGACCGGCGAAGCCCTTCGGCGCGCGCTCCTCGGTGGCGCCCAGGATGACGAAGAGGAACACCGCGGTCAGCACGACCTCCGTGATGAGAACCGCCCACAACGAGTAACCGGTCGGCGAGTGCTCGCCGTAGCCGTTAGCAGCCATGTGGCCGGCCGCTTCGAATCCCGGTCGGCCGCGGGCGACCACGAAGATCAGCAGGCCGGCGATCAACCCGCCGATCACCTGCACCAACCAATAGAGCGGTAACGCCTTCCATTCCACCCGGCGTGCGATGGCGGCACCCAGGGTGACGGCAGGATTGAAGTGGCCGCCGGAGACCGTGCCGACGGCATAGACGCCGGTCAGCACCGTCAGCCCGAAAGCCAGTGCGACGCCGAGGAATCCGATGCCCACCAAGGAGCCGTCACTGGTCTGGACGGTGGCGGCGAACACGGCGCTGCCGCAGCCGCCGAACACGAGCCAGAACGTGCCGAACATCTCCGCCGCGAGTCGCTGCGGCATCGTGGGAGCTATCACCATCGTCCTCCGTCGGATCGGCTGTTGCCTCCGAGCGTGACATCCGAGCCCCGCGGTTCGGGCACCTGTTCCCGAATCGTGCCGATACGGTGACAGCCTCCACTGCACAGAAGGCAGGAGAGGTGTGGCGGTGGCGGAGGGATTTGAACCCTATTCGCGGTGCAGGTCGAAATCCCGGAACGGCTCTGATCAGGCTTTTCGCATAGTCTGGCACAGCGCTGAATACGGATGATTCGTGCCCGAGTGTGCCCAATCTGTGCCCACGTGGGCCCCGCGCGCGTCAGAGTTGTCTGAAGGGAGTTGAAAGGACCTGCCGCTAGCGCCCTCACGGCCACGTCGCCGGGTCACCTTGGCTAAGGGTTTTTGCAAAGCGCTACACGCGCGGGCTCCAGAGCCTTCAGTTGATCGACGGAAACCTCGATGTTCAGTTCCTTCACCAGATGGTCTCTCATAGCATCGGGCGATACCGTCAGCGTGGGATCGAACGAATCACAGCTCAAGCGGAAGAACGAAGCAAGTTTAACGACGTCGTCTCTGCTAGTTGTAAGCCCTTCGCCCTCAAGGGCGTCGAGAAACTTTGACATGCCTTCTTGGTTTTCGAAAGCCTTTCGCGCCTGCTCAATTTCAGAGATGGGGTTTGCAAGAGCCAACACGGTAGCAATCGCGAGCGCAGCCACCGCAGTACCCTGTGACACACCAGCTGCGGTAAGCCACTTGACCTGTGTGTCGGTCCCCTCCCTCAATTCCTTGAGGGCGTCGAGGTTTGCATTCGCCGTTATCTGGCGAGCTTCAACTTCCGAAGTACCCCACTCAGCGTCCGTTAGAGGACGAAGGCTTGCGTCCTCCGCGTAGCCGTACCTCCACGGAGAGACAATTACTACTCCGCAGATCGCAGACACTAGAAGGGCCAAAACCGCTACTCCGAGGAAGATTGCTATTGGCCCTTGTACTAGGAAATCTTTGCCCAAGAAGACGGCGAACACGGCAAGCACGAGTGTCACCAATCCAGCCGCGCTCGCGACTGCTGCTCCGCCTCGGTTCACTACTGACGAACGACGCGTTTCTTCCGATTGGAGTTGCTTCTCAATATAACTTGAAAACTCTTTGCCCTGATCACTCACGTCTACGTCTACAGACCTGCGCGTGCTAAGTGATCTAGCCATCCTGAACCATCTATGCAAAACAGTCTCCCCCGAACCTGCGCGGTGTTAAAACTGCCGATTTGGACACCATTCTGGCTAGGGGGCTTTTTTCTTGCCTTTGCCAATCTCGATTTTGTAGCCGCTCTTTGGGTTAACGCTTTTCTCCCTAGAGAAGGCACTTCCCCGCCGCCTAACTCTACGATATTTAATCACGCTCTTCTGCGCGTCAGCCGCCGCCTTCTTCCCGGCAACCGCTGCTTTCTTCGCGGGCGCTTTCTTCGCGGGCGCTTTCTTCGCGGGCGCTGCCTTCTTCGCGGGCGCTGCCTTCTTTGCTGGTGCCGCCTTCTTCGCGGGCGCTGCCTTCTTCGCGGGCGCTGCCTTCTTCGCGGGCGCTGCCTTCTTCGCGGGCGCTGCCTTCTTCGCGGGCGCTGCCTTCTTCGCGGGCGCTGCCTTCTTCGCGGGCGCTGCCTTCTTCGCGGGCGCTGCCTTCTTCGCGGGCGCTGCCTTCTTTGCGGGCGCCGCCTTCTTCGCGGGCCTCTTCTTGGCAACCATAAGAGTCGGCTCCCCCCGGGGCGATGTTCGGTCCATCGATGTTCGGTCCACTTGTCGGCGGAATCATAAACGGTGGGAGTACGACCGCAATGGATTCTCAGCGCTTTTCGAAGTGCGCGTCCCAGATCTCGGCCCTTAGAACACAACGGCAAATTGCTGTATGTATCCTCATCCCCGACTAGGCCTCGCGCCGCGATACAACAAAAGAAAAACGCATGGCGCTCGATCTGGGGACGCCTATGACCCGCCGGTGACGATGGTGATCGCGGCCCCGACAAGCGCGTTGCCCATCCCGTAGAACTGCCACTGCCCGAACGTCATCGACCCGTCCTTGGGGTCGGTGACCACAGCGCTGGCCAATGGGGAGGCGAAGGCGCGAAACCCTTGCGGAAAGAAAATTGTCAGCGACCCCGTGGAGGCTGGCGTCGGATAGAGCAGCGTATTGAACGAACTGTTGGTGCAGTGCCGAGGCCGAGACTCCGAAGCGCTTGTGTTCGGCGACGGACATCGCTACTTGCCACGGCCCAAATCGACCGGCGGATGGTTCGCCGGGGCGGTGAAGCGGGCCAAGGTACAGAGGGTCACCCCGCACGACCTACGGCACACGTGCGCCTCGCTGGCGATCAGCTCCGGAGTCAACGTTCTGGCGCTCGCGCGCATGCTCGGACACTCCGACCCGTCAGTGACGCTCCGGGTCTACGCCGACCTATTCGACTCCGATCTCGATGCCGTCGCCGAGGCATTGGATTTGAGGTGTGCCCAAAGTGTGCCCAGACGGTGCCCAGAGCCAGGAAGTAAAACGCCCGCCAGGGCGCTGACCAGTGTCAACGCCTGACGGGCTTTGGCGGTGGCGGAGGGATTTGAACCCTCGGACGGGGGTTACCCGTCACACGCTTTCGAGGCGTGCTCCTTAGGCCGCTCGGACACGCCACCGTGTGGCAGCTTACCGAGCGGGGCCACGCGAACCCAAACCGGCCGTCGAGCGTGCACCTTCAGCACGCTCCGACGCGGAATCCGTACAAGAAGTGCGCGCTGGGCGCCACGCTCACCGCTGGCGGGCGAAGAACTCCTCCAGCGGCGCGGCACACTGCTCGGCCAGCACCCCGCCGCGCACCTGCGGCCGGTGCGTCAGCCGCCGATCGCGCACCACATCCCACAGCGATCCCACCGCGCCGGTCTTGGGTTCCCACGCCCCGAACACCACGCGGGCCACCCGGGCCATCACCAGCGCGCCCGCGCACATCGTGCACGGTTCCACGGTCACGGCCAGCGTTGCGCCTTCCAGCCGCCAGCCGTCGCCCAGCACACCGGCCGCCGCGCGCAACGCCAGCATCTCCGCGTGTGCGGTCGGGTCGCCCAGTTCCTCGCGCGCGTTGGCCGCCCGCGCCAGCACCCTGCCGTCGGCGCCGACGACCACCGCGCCGATCGGCACGTCGCGCGGCCCCGCGGTGGCGGCGGCCGCCAGTGCGGCGCGGATCAGGTCCTCGTCGGTCACCGGCCCAATCGATCGAGCACCGCGGCCAATTCGTCGGCGAAGCCCATCTCTCGCGCGATGCGTCCCACCTGCTCGTCGGCGTACAGATCGTCGCTTTCGTCGAGGATCACCCCGAGCACCGCCTCGGACAGCCCGATGTCCGACAGCACCCCCAGATCACCCTCCTCGAACGGATCGGCGCTCTCCAGCTCGTCGTCGTCGAAGTCGGCGTCGAGTTTCTCGAGCACCTCGGCCGCGATGTCGTAGTCCAGCGCGGCGGTCGCGTCCGACAGCAGCAGCCGCGTACCCGACGGGGCAGGCCGGACGATCACGAAGAACTCGTCATCGATGTCGAGCAGCCCGAATACCGCTCCGGCGCTTCGTAATTCGCGCAGTTCGGTCTCCGCGGCGGAGAGGCTCGTGAGGGCGTCGGGCCGCAGTGCGGTGCAGCGCCAGGTGCCGTCCTCGCGCACCACCGCCACCCCGAAGCCGTCCGGAACATCGGCCGACCGCTCCTGAGCCTGTGCACGCTGCGCCGCCATGACAGGTAACCGTAGTCCCCTGCCAAGGCCTTGACCATGTCATATGCCAACCTGGACGGGTGAGAAAGACACCGGTCTGCGTCGTCGGTCTCGGCTTGATCGGCGGCTCGCTGATGCGCGCGGCGCAGTCCGCCGGCCGCGACGTGTTCGGCTACAACCGTTCGGTCGAGGGTGTCGAGGCCGCCCGCTTCGACGGCTACGACGCCACCACCCGTCTCGACGAGGCGCTGACGCGGGCCGCCGAAACCGGTGCGCTGATCGTGCTGGCGGTGCCCATGCCCGCCCTGCCGATGATGCTGACGCACGTGCGCGCCACCGCCCCGCACTGCCCGCTGACCGACGTCACCAGTGTCAAGGGCGCCGTGCTCGACGCGGTCACCGAAGCCGGGCTGCTCGACCGGTTCGTCGGCGGGCATCCGATGACGGGCACCGCCCATTCCGGCTGGACCGCCGGGGACGCCGGGCTGTTCGCCGGCGCCCCGTGGGTCGTCAGCGTCGACGACCACGTCGAACCGGACGTCTGGACCGAGGTGACCGCGCTGGCGCTGGACTGCCACGCCGTCGTCGTTCCGGCGCGCTCCGACGAACACGACCGCGCCGCGGCGACGATCTCCCATCTCCCCCACCTGCTCGCCGAGGCGCTCGCGGTGACCGCGGGGCAGATCCCGCTGGCGTTCGCGTTGGCGGCGGGCTCCTTTCGGGACGGCACCCGGGTCGCGGGCACGGCCCCGGATCTGGTGCGCGCGATGTGCGAGGCCAACGCCGACGAGCTGCTGCCCGTCCTGGACGAGAGCCTGCGGCTACTGTCCGACGCCCGCGATCAGCTGGCCGAGCACCGGTCGGTGGCCGAACTCGTGGAGGCCGGGCACGCCGCCCGGGTGCGCTACGACAGCTTCAACCGGCCCGACATCGTGGGCGTCGTGGTCGGCGCACCGGGCTGGCGCGACGAGTTGGCCGCCGCCGGACGGGCCGGCGGGGTGATCAGATCCGCTCTGCCAAGCCGGGATAGTCGCGGATGAAGCCGTTCGCATCGACCGTGACGGTGGTCTGCGCGACGGGGGAATGCAGCTTGATGCCGTCGTCGGCGGCGGTGTAGCTGATGTGCGCGACGTCGACCGACAGGTCGGGAACCCGCAGATAGACCACCGGCACGGTGACGGAATCACCGCTGCCGGGCATCACCCCGGTGCGCCGGATGGGCAGCGCGTTGAAGAACGGGCTGAAGATGACGTCGACGTCGAGCGCGCCCTCGTAGGCCGAGCGGCTGGTCTGCCCGGAGTGCTCCTGCACCAGCCACATGTTCTCCTCGTCGCGGGCGATCGAGAGCTGCCGCTCACGCTCGGCCAGCGTGACGGTCATCGACAGACGCTTGGTGGCGCCGACCTCGTCGGTGACCAGGTCGTAGGAGGCGCTGAACGCGGGGTGCGCGGCGGTGGCAGCCGCAACCACCCGGCCGTAGGCCTTGATGCGTTTGCCCGACAGCTGCACGCGCACCGACTCCATCCGCGGTTCGTCGGGCGCCCGCCACGTCAGGACGGCGGGAAAGGGAGTCGCGTCAGAGCGATCGGCTTCACTCATGGCTCTACCGTAAGCGACGGGTCTCCCCGCTCGTGGCGGGCTCCGGAAGTGGGCCGCGATTCGAGCGCCACCTCGTCGGACAGGAACGGCTGCGGCATCGTCCGGCGGCCCCGCAGCCGCCCGCTGCCGGGTACCGACGCCCAGACCGCGAAGGCCAGCACGGCGTCGAGGATCAGCGCCAAGGCGGTCACCATCAGCGCGCCGACCAGGGCGATGTGGAACTCGCGCACCTTGATGCCGTCGATCAGATAGCGGCCCAGCCCGCCGAGGCTGGCGTACGCCGCGACGGTCGCCGTCGCCACGATCTGCAGTGTCGCGGTGCGCAGCCCGCCCAGGATCAGCGGCATCGCGATGGGCGTCTCGACGCGCAGCAGGATCCTCGACTCCGTCATCCCCATCGACCGGGCCGCGTCCACCACCGACCGGTCCACGTTGGCGATACCGGCATAGGTGCCTGCCAGCAGCGGCGGGATGCCGAGCAGCATCAGCGCCACCGTCGGCGGCACCAGCCCGAGTCCCCACAGCAGCACGCCGAGCAGCAGCACCCCCAGCGTGGGCAGCGCCCGTAGCGCGTTGACGCCGGTGACGACCAGGAAGGTGCCGCGGCCGGTGTGCCCGATCAGCATGCCGATGGGGATCGCGATGAGCGCCGAGAACAGCGTCGCGACGGCGGTGTACTGCAGATGTTCGAGGATGCGGGTGGCCAGCCCGGCCGGGCCCGCCCAGTTGGCCGCGGTGAAGATGAAAGACAGTGCCTGCTGCAGGAAGTTCACGCCGGCGCCCCCTTCGTCGCGCGGGCCCCTCGCTGGGCGCGGGTCCACGGCGTCAGGGCCTTGCCCGCCAGCATGATCAGCGTGTCGATGACGATCGCGAGCACGAAGATCGCGATGATGCCGGCCACGATCTGGTCGCTCTTGTTGGACTGGTAGCCCTCGGTGAACCAGGTGCCCAGACCGCCGATGCCGATCACCGAGCCCACCGACACCATCGAGATGTTGGTGACGGCGACCACCCGCAGGCTCGCGATCAACACCGGAACCGCCAGCGGCAGTTCGACTTTGAGCATCCGGGTGAGCGGCTTGTAGCCGACGGCGGTGGCGGCGTCGAGCACCGCGGGCGACACCGCGTCGAGCGCCTCGGGCACGGCGCGCACGAGCAGCGCCACGGTGTAGAGCGTCAGCGCGACGATGACGTTGGCCTCGTCGAGGATGCGGGTGGGGATGATCAGCGGCAGCACCACGAACAGCGCCAGCGACGGGATCGTGAAGATGATGCTCGCGGTCACGGTGGTGAGCCGACGCAGCGCGGTGGTGCGCTGCACCAGGGCGCCCAGCGGCACCGCGATCACCAGACCCAGCACGATCGGGATGAGCGAGAGCCGCAGGTGGATGACCGTCAGCGCCCACAGATCGTCGAGGTGGGTGAACAGATACCGCATTACTCGTGCGCCTGCTGGGCGGTGCGCTGGGTCTCCAGGGCGTCGAGGACGTCGTCGGCGCGCACACCGCCAATCACCTGGCCGCCGTCGTCGACGGCGACGCCGAGACCGGCCGGAGAGGACAGTGCCGCGTCGAGCGCGAGCCGCAGCGTGCCGTCGGGGCGGAACAGCGAGCCGCCGGCGATTGTGCTGTCGTAGAGCGAGCGGCCCGCCCGGTGCAGGTCCACGCCGTCGGCGTTGATCCATGCGTACGGGGTGCCGTCGGGCCGGGTGACCAGCACCCAGTCCCCGGGTGCCAGTGTCAGTGCGTCGATCTCGGGTTCGCCGACGTGGCGGATGTCGTGCAGCGGCAGGCCGGTGGCGTGGAAGAACTGCAGACCCCGGTACCCGCGGTCGGCGCCGACGAAGCCGGCGACGTCGTCGTTGGCGGGGTTGGACAGCAGCCGGGCAGGAGCGTCGTACTGCTGCAGAACACCTCCGCGGCCGAACACCGCGACCCGGTCACCGAGCTTGATCGCCTCGTCGATGTCGTGGGTGACGAACACGATCGTCTTCCGCAATTCGCTTTGCAGGCGCAGGATCTCAGCCTGCAGATCGTCGCGGACCACCGGGTCGACGGCGCTGAAGGGCTCGTCCATGAGCAGGATCGGCGGGTCGGCCGCCAGGGCCCGTGCCACGCCGACGCGCTGCTGCTGACCGCCCGACAGCTGCGCCGGGTACCGGTTGGCCAGCGCAGGGTCCAGACCCACCCGCTCGAGCACCGCGAGCGCGGATTTGCGTGCGCTGCGCCGGGATTCGCCGCGCAGCACCGGGACGGTGGCCACGTTGTCGATCACCCGCAGATGCGGCATCAGACCCGCGCTCTGGATGACGTAGCCGATGCCCAGCCGCAGCTTGACCGGGTCGACCTTGGTGACGTCGGCGCCGTCGACCGTCAGCGTGCCCGAGGTGGGCTCGATCATCCGGTTGATCATCCGCATCGACGTGGTCTTGCCGCAGCCCGAGGGACCGACGAACACGGTGAGCGTGCCGTCGGGCACCTCCAGCGTCAGGTCATCGACCGCGACGGTGCCGTCCGGGTACGTCTTCGTGACGTTGGTGAAGGTGATCACGGTTGCCTATTTCTGTACGGGCTTGTCGAAGCCGTTGTCGGCGATCCACTTTCCCGCCGCCTCGTCGGGGTCGATGCCCTGGTTGCCTTCCACCGCGGTGTTCATCTGGATGAGGGCCTCGGTGGTGAGTTTCGCGCTGACCGCGTCGAGCACTGTCTTGAGTTCGTTCGACATCTTCTGCGACGCGACCAGCGGAACGACGTTGGCGGCCAGGAACACGTTCTTCGGGTCCTCGAGCACCACCAGCTTGCTCTGCTCGATCGCCGGTGAGGTGGAGAAGATGTTCGCCGCGGTGACGGTGCCGTCGGTCAGCGCCTTCACCGTCGCGGGTCCGCCGCCGTCGCTGATCGCGACGAAGTTGGCCGGGGCGATGTCCAGTCCGTACTTCTCCTTCAGTCCCACCAAACCCGTCTGCCGGGTCTGGAACTCCGACGGTGCACCGACTTTCACCTCCGCGGAGTGCTGCGCGAGGTCGGCGATCGACTTCAGGTTCCAGCGCTGCGCGGTCGGCTCGGACACCGCGAGGGTGTCCTTGTCCTCTGCGGGTGACGGGTACAGGATGGACAGCTCGCCGGGCAGCGCCTTGAACAGCGCCAGCAGCACGGCGTCCGGGGTCGTCGCCGTGCTCTTGGCGTCGAAGTACTGCAGCAGGTTGCCGGTGTACTCGGGGATCAGGTCGATCGAGTGGTCCTGCACCGCGGGGATGTAGGTCTCGCGGCTGCCGATGCCGAATTGGCGCGACACCGTGAAACCGTTCGCCTCCAGCGCCTGGGCGTAGATCTCGGCGATGATCTTCGACTCGGTGAAGTCCGCCGAGCCCACCTTGATGGACTTCAGGTCTCCGGAGATCTCGCCGCCGCCGAGCGGATTGGAGCTGCCACAGGCCGCGACGGTCACTGCCAGGACGAGCGCCGCCAGGACGCGCAGCGGGAACCACCGGAACTCTCGGGCTGGCTTGCGGGAGCTAGTCACGCCGAACGTCCTTTCCAGGTCGCGGAAGCTTTCGTGACCCTAACGCGATCACCGTGCATGTTTCATTCGAAGCGCGAAAGGGCAAAGATGGACCCATGTCCAGCGATCCGTACGCGTCGGCCGAGCCGCCACCCCCACCGCCGCCGCCGCTCGACGCGCCCGCCACCTCGACGACGGGCACCGCCACACCCGCGCAGTCGGCCGTCCACCGCACCCGCGCCGCGGCGTTGTGGACGGCGCTCACGCTGGGCTTCCTCGTTCTGATCGTCCTGCTGATCTTCATCGCGCAGAACACCGAATCCACGGAGTTCCAGTTCCTCGGTTGGCAGTGGAGCCTGCCCCTGGGCGTGGCCATCCTGTTCGCGGCCGTGGCCGGCGGGCTGCTGACGGTGGCCGTCGGCGCGGTACGCATCTTCCAGCTACGCCGCGCGGCGAAGAAGAACCTCAAGGGCGGTGTCTAGCCGGCTCACTGGATCGACACCAGCTGGTCGATCGTGTCGCGGGGCAGTTCGCCGTCGACCGTCGCGGTGACCGTCATGGTGTTCACCGTGATCGCACCCTTGTGATTGTCGAGCCATGCGGTGTCGGCGGCGTCGCGTCCGGTGGCGATGCGGACCAGGGACTGGCGCGGCGCCAGCAGCGTCGCGTCGACCACGCGCCACTGACCGTCGACGAACGCCTCGGCGACGGCGTGGAAGTCCATCGGCTGGCAGCCCGGCGCGTACACCGACACCAGCCGCGCAGGCACGTTGACCGCACGCAGCAGGGCGATCACCAGATGCGCGTAATCGCGGCAGACGCCCTCGCCGGCGAGCAGCGTGTCGGCCGCCCCGTCGATCGGATCGCTGGAGCCGGGAACGTAGCTCAGCCGGGAGCCGACCCAGGACGACACCTTCTCCAGAATCGTCGCGGTGTCGGCGAGATCACCGAATTCGGTGGCCGCGAAGCCGAAGAACTTGTCGGCCTCGGCGTAGCGGCTGGGCCGCAGATAGGTCGACATGTCGATGTCGCGGACCGGCGGCGGATCGGCCTGGCCGAGCACGCTGGCGGAGTAACTGACCTTCAGATTGCCCTGCGCGACCTCGAGCGTGTGGATCCGGTTGCCGTGCTCACCCGAGATCTCCGTGATGTCGGCCGCCGGAATCTCCTTGCCGTCCAACACGAATGACAGCGACTCGGTGACCTCGACGCCCGACTGCGGGGCCACGGCGATCTGGAACTCGAGCGTCGTGGGCGCCGAGATCTCCACGTCCAGTTCCGCGCCGACATCACGTTTCATCGCGGTGGGCCTTCTTGTCGATTCGGGACGGGGAGCGGGCGGGGCGATCGTTGGAGGCACGCGCTTCTCTACCCGAAGCGAGCTGCGACGAAACCCCAGCCTAAGACAGCTCGGCCAACCCTGCAGCGATCAACGGAGCGACGGCCTCGCCCACCTTGTCCGTGTCGTCGGTCAGACCCGCCTCGCGGGAGCGATAGGCGATGCCGGCCCCGATGATCGCGAGCTTGAAGTAGGCCAGCGCCATGTAGAAGTCCCAGTCGTGCAGATCCCGGCCCGAGGCGCGGGCGTACTTCTCGGCCAGCGCATCCGGATCGGGGATCAACTCCGACGCCCAGGCGGCGTCGGCGTGCACGTAGTGGAACGTCGGGTGCCGGTACACGCACATCAGCGCGGCGTCGCTGAGCGGATCGCCGAGTGTGGACATCTCCCAGTCGAGCACGGCCACGACCTTCGTCGGGTCGTCGGCGTCGAGGATGGTGTTGTCGATCCGGTAGTCCCCGTGCACGATGGCGGCCCGGCTCTGCGCGGGGACGGCCTCGGCGAGCTTGGCGTGCAGCCGCTTGACGTCGGCGTCGCAGGCGTCGTCGGGACGTTTGACCAGCTCCCACTGTGAGCCCCAGCGCCGCACCTGGCGCTCCAGGTACCCGGTGGGCTTGCCGAAGTCACCGAGGCCGACGGCGTCGGGGTCGACGGCGTGCAGGTCGGCGAGCACCGCGATCAGCGCGTCGACGCACGCCTCGATGGTGTCCCGGCCGCCGAGGGCCTCGAGCTGGCCGGTGTGGCGCACCACCCGGCCGGGCACGAACTCCACCATCTGGAACGGCGCGCCCAGCACCGAGTCGTCGTTGCGCATCGTCACCGCACGCGCCACCGGCACCGCGGTGTCGGCGAGCGCCGCCACCACCCGGTACTCGCGTGCCATGTCGTGCGCGGACGGGGTCAGCCCGTGCAGCGGAGGCCGGCGCAGCACCCACGCCGACGCGTCGTCGGAGACCAGGAACGTCAGGTTCGACCGGCCGCCGGACACCAGTTCGGCGCGCAGTTCGCCGTCGCGCGGAACGCCGGCCTCGCGCAGATGCCGGTCCAGTGCGGCCAGGTCCAGGCCCTCGAGGTCAGTCACGGGAACTTGTCTACCACCTGCGGCCACCTGCTCTTCGCGCAAGCGCTCATCGCTGGTTCCGGGGCAATAAATCCCATACGTGTTCGGTGCCGTTGACGCTCGCGACCGAGAGCCGGCCGCTGCGCGAGGACAGCAGCCGGGTCACCGACGCATAGTCGACGTGGAAGGACAGCAGCCGTTCGGTGCCGAGGATGCTGTGCAGCAGCACGTTGATCACGCCGCCGTGGCTGAACACCGCGACCGTGTCGTCGTGGTCGGCGCCGTCGACGAGGTCGTCGATGCCCGCTGTGATCCGGGCGCGGAAGGCCGCTTCGTCCACCCCGCTGGGCAGGCGGCCCTCGAGCAGGCGCTGCAGTTCCTGCGGATTCTCCTTGGCGATCTGCTCGACCGGGATGTAGTGCGGCAGGTCGCGGTCGTACTCGGCGAGCCGGTCGTCGACCTCCAGCGGCAGCCCCAGCTTGTCGGCCAGCGGCTGACCGGTCTCGATCGCCCGCACCTGCGGACTGCTGACCAGGCGGGTGATCGGGAACCGCGCCAGTGCGTCGGGGAGCCGCGCCGCCTGCGCGACGCCCTCGTCGGACAGGCGTGGATCCGAACCCTGCCCGGGCTCGCTGCGCAGGGGTAACGCATGTCGGACCAGAAGCAGTTGCACCGTGTCACCATAGGGCGCGTGTCCGGTTACGCCGATTCGCTGTTCGATCTGACCGACCGGGTGGTGCTCGTCACCGGTGGCAGCCGCGGTCTCGGGCGGGAGATGGCGTTCGCGGCGGCGCGGTGCGGCGCCGACGTCGTCATCGCCAGCCGCAAGTACGACGCGTGCGTGGCGGCCGCCGACGAGATCGCCGCCGAGACGGGTCGGTCCGCGTTCCCCTACGCGGTGCACATCGGCCGGTGGGACGAACTCGACGGTCTGGTCGACGCCGTCTACGACCGGTTCGGCCGGGTCGACGTGCTGGTCAACAACGCCGGCATGTCCCCGCTCTACGACTTGCTCACCGATGTCAGCGAGAAGTTGTTCGACGCGGTGATGAACCTGAACCTCAAGGGACCCTTCCGGTTGTCGGCCCTGATCGGGGAGCGCATGGTCGCCGCGGGCCGCGGCTCGATCATCAACGTCAGCACGAACGGCTCGCTGCGGCCCGACCCGTCGTTCCTGCCCTACGCGGCGTCCAAGGCCGGGCTGAACGCGATGACCGAGGGACTCGCGAAGGCCTTCGGTCCCACGGTGCGGGTGAACACACTGATGCCGGGCCCGTTCCTCACCGACATCAGTGCCGCGTGGAACTTCCCCGGGGACAACCCCTTCCGGCACTTCGCGCTGCAGCGGGCGGGCCAGCCCCCCGAGATCGTCGGCGCCGCCCTGTTCCTGATGTCGGATGCGTCGAGCTTCACCACCGGATCGATCGTGCGCGCCGACGGCGGGATGCCCTGAGGGTCGGGCATTTCCACGCGAAATATTATTCCTGGTCGTAAATTCCGCCTTTTCACGACCATGGCTTCTCTCTCGCGGCGCATCACGGCGTCACGATGTCGAACCCGGGGTCGGGCTTGTCCAGGACACCGACGAGCTTCTCGAGAACGGCGGCGTCCCCGGTGATCTCGACACCCGGCGACGTCGCGTCGCCGGCCGCCAGGCTGAGCAGCCGGACCTTGGTGGCCAGCCGGATCGTCGCCTGGGCCGTGTTCTCGTCGGCGTCGGTCCTGCGGTAGACCAGCACGCCGTTGCGCAGCGTCAACCGGTAGTTGGTGGCGGTGTCGAGGAACGTGACGTCGATCGACAGGTCGAGGTCCCAGGCCCGGGGCCCGTTGACGCTGATCGCCAGCACGTCGAACATCTGCTCGGGCGTGAGCTGGGACAGCATCGACGGCGACGTGGTCTGCGTGGGGGTGCCGAAGTTGGCCTCGCGCAGTTCGGTGGCGCCGGCCAGGAAGAAATTGCGCCAGGTCGCGGTCTCCGCGCCGTAGGCCAGCTGCTCGAGGGTGTCGGCGTACAGTGCCCGCGCCGCGGCATGGTTCTCGTCGGTGAAGATCGCGTGATCGAGAAGCGTTGCTGCCCATCGGAAGTCACCGTCGTCGAAGGCCTGCTGGGCGATCTCGACGACGCGGTCGAGGCCGCCCATCGCCGCGACGTACCGGGGTCCGATCGCTTCGGGCGGGTGCGGCCACAGCCGGCCGGGATTCCCGTCGAACCAACCCATGTAGCGCTGATAGACCGCCTTGACGTTGTGGCTCACCGAGCCGTAGTAGCCGTGGGCGTGCCAGGCCTTCTCCAGCGCGGGCGGCATCGCGAACGTCTCGGCGATCTCGATGCCCGTGTACCCCTGGTTGAGCTGCCGCAGGGTCTGGTCGTGCAGGTAGGCGTAGAGGTCGCGTTGCAGCGACAGGAATTCGACGATGCGCTCCCTGCCCCACGTCGGCCAGTGGTGCGAGGCGAACACGACGTCGGCGCGGTCGGCGAAGGTGTCGATGGCCTCGGTGAGGTAGCCGGCCCAGCCGTGCGGATCGCGCACCAGCGCGCCCCGCAGCGTCAGCAGGTTGTGCAGGTTGTGCGTCGCGTTCTCGGCCATGCACAGCGCCCGGAACCGCGGGAAGTAGAAGTGCATCTCGGCCGGCGCCTCGGTGCCCGGCGCCATCTGGAATTCGATCTCCACGCCGTCGATGGTGTGGGTCTCCCCGGTCTCGCGGATGTCGATCGTCGGCACGATGATCGCGACCTCACCGAGCGACGGGGTCTGGCCGAGACCGCAGCCCACCTGGCCCTGCGGACCCCGGTCGAGGACCGCGCCGTACATGTAGGCGGCGCGCCGGGTCATGGCCGTCCCGGCGTAGACGTTCTCCTGCACGGCGTGCTGGGTGAAGCCCTCCGGCGCCAGCACCGCGACCGTGCCGGCATCGACGTCGGCCTGAGAGGTCACCCCGAGCACACCGCCGAAATGGTCGACGTGACTGTGGGTGTAGATGACGGCGGTGACGGCGCGGTCGCCCCGGTGCTGCCGGTACAGCGCCAACGCCGCGGCGGCCACCTCGGTGGACACCAGCGGGTCGATCACGATGATGCCGGTGTCGCCCTCGACGAACGTGATGTTGGACAGATCGAACCCGCGCACCTGGTAGATGCCCTTGACCACCTCGTAGAGCCCCTGCTTGGCGACCAGCTGGGACTGGCGCCACAGGCTGGGATGCACGCTGCTCGGGGCGTCGCCACGGAGGAAGTCATAGACGTCGTTGTCCCACACCACCCGGCCGTCGGCGGCGGTGATGACGCAGGGTTTCTGCGCGGCGATGAAGCCGCGGTCGGCGTCCTCGAAATCCCGGGTGTCGTCGAACGGCAGGCTGCTCAGATGTGCGCGGTGCGCCGCCTCGATCGTCGCGGTGGGTGGCTTGTGCTCCATTCCGCAGAGACTGCCACGGCGACACCACCTCTGGTGGTTGACTGGGCCAATGGATGTCCGCCGAGTCGTCACAGGCCACGACGCGTCCGGCAAGTCGGTGTTCGTCAGCGACGAGACGGTCGCGCCGCGGACACCGGTGCTGCTGCCCGGAGCCGAATTCACCATGCTGTGGGGCGGCGACGAGACGCCGCACTTCCCCGACGACGGGTCGATGCCGAACTGGCACACCTACTTTCCGCCGATCGGCGGGTTCCGGTTCTCGATGTTCACGCTGCCGCCCGGCACCGCGACGGCCAGGACGGACGACCTCACCACCGAGGAGGCGATCGCCGACGGGGAGGCGAAGCTGCCCGGGCTGCTGGGCTACATGGAACTCGACGATCCCGGCATGCACACCACCGACACCGTCGACTTCGAGGTGGTGCTCGAGGGCAGCGTCATCCTCGAACTCGACGACGGCGCCGAGGTGACGCTGCATCCCGGGGACACGGTGGTGCAGAACGGCACGCGGCACCGGTGGCGCAACCCCGGTGACGTCCCGGCTCGGCTCGCGCTGTTCGTGTGCGGAGCCGAGCACGACAACGTCACCCGTCCCGGCTGAGCCACTGCGCGGCACGCCGTTTCGACGCCCGGGACAGCCAAGCGTCCTGGATCAGCTCGCGCAGCTCGGCCACCCCGATCTCACCGAGCCGGCTCGCGCGCACGAGCACCGACGGGTGCCCGTCGAAGTGCGACGTGGTGAAGAACGGCGACTCGGGGTCCTGCGTCAGCGCGAGCTTGTCGGCCTCGGACTCCACCCAGATCACGATGACGTCGGGATACTTCTTCCCCGTGTCGGGATCGACGGCATCCGGCCGCGGGGTCCGGAAGAACACGAACGACTTGCCACCCACCTGGTAGATGGGGTTGCCCGCCCGCGGGCCGACGATGGTGGTCACGTGCGGCATCCCCGCCGCGATCGCGTGCACGTCGTCGACGGTGGCGGGCCGGTCACTCACGGCGGGGCACCCGGTGCAGGTGCACGTCGGTCAGCGCACCGCCGGCGGCCGTCGCGGTCATGTAGGTGCAGTACGGCTGCCGGCGCCGGTCGGTCGGCGAGCCCGGATTGAGCAGCCGCAGACCGGTGTGCGTGGTGGTGTCCCACGGGATGTGGCTGTGCCCGAACACCAGGACGTCGGTGTCCGGGTAGGCCGCCGCCATCCTGGCGTCACGGCCGGTGGCGCCCCCGGTCTCGTGGGTCACCGTGAAGCGCAGGCCGCCGAGTTCGACGTCGGCCCGTTCGGGCAGCCGGCGGCGCAGTTCGTCACCGTCGTTGTTGCCCCAGCAGGCCACGAGACGCCGGGATCGCGCTTCGAGCGCATCGAGTAGTCCGGGCTCCACCCAGTCCCCGGCGTGGATCACCACGTCCGCGGCATCGACCGCGTCCCACACCTGCGGCGGGAGGTCGCGGGCCCGCTTCGGGACGTGCGTGTCGGCGATCAGCAGAAGGCGCACGTCACCAGACTAGGGCGTCCGCGCCGGACGAAATTGGCGCACGGACCCCCCTGCTGCGGCCCATAGGCTGCTTCGCGTGGGGCGTTCGGTCGAGGTGGTGGTGTCGGAATTGCAGGCGGCGGCGGAGCGCCTGCGCGATGCCGGTCAGCGGATGCAGGACGGACTGTCCGGGGTCGACCTCGAGACCCGGCAGCTGCTGGGCTCCGGCTGGAAGGGCGATGCGGCGTCGGCGTACGGACCGGCGTGGGATCAGTGGCACACCGGCGCGGGCCAGGTGATCCGCGGTCTGCAGACCATGGCCGACCTGCTGAACCTCGCCGGCAAGGAGTACGCCAAGACCGACGAGCAGTCCGGCGAGGCACTGAACGCGACGATGCGGGGCGGCGGCGGTGCACCGCGCGGCGGGGGCGGCGGCAGCAGCGTTCCGGGCGCGGGCGGGGGCACCAATTCCGCCCCGCCGGCTCCCGTGGCCGACCTCGCGCAGCAGATGGACCTCGACCGGCTGTCGTCGGCGGGCCAGGCGGCGGGCTCGGTGCCCGGACAGCTCAGCGGTGTCCTTGCGCAGGCCACCCAGATGGCCGGGGAGGTGGCGGGGCAGGTGACGTCGATGGTCGAGGGCGCGGCCCAGAGCGGCCAGGAACCGCCGGAGCCTCCGGACCGCGCGTCGGAAGACCGAGCTCGATGAGCGAACTCGTGGTGGATCTCGCCCAGTTGCGTGCGGCGATCACCCATATGGAGGACTTCGGTCGCGACGTCACCGAGATCCTCGCCGACGTCGAGCACACGATGGCGGCACTGCGGGGGTCGTGGCAGGGCGAGGGGTCCGACGCGCAGGCGCAGGCCCAGCAGCAATGGGACGACGGCGCCGAGCAGATGAAGCAGGCACTGTCGGCGCTGCAGAAGGTCGCCGACGCGGCGCACGGGAACTACACCGACGCGGTCACCAGGAACGGACAGATGTGGCAGACGTGACCGCTGGGGGTGCGACCTGTGCGCATCGAGGTTGATCCGGAGGCGCTGATCGCCGCGGGTCGTCAGACCGGGGCGCTGGGCGGCCAGCTGGCGCGGCTGTCGGATGCGTTGGGCGCCGCGCTGGGCGGCGGCATCTCGTCGGGGATGGATCCGGCCGGGCTGAACTTCGGCATGAACTACGGGCATCAGGCCGGCGAGTTCACCTCCGCGGTCGCCGATGCCGCCAACGCCTTCACGTCGGTGGGAATGCTGTTGGAGGCGAGCGGTGTCAACTACCGCAACGCCGACGCCGCCTCCACGATCGGCGGTCCCGGCCCGTCGGGCGGCCTCAGCGGTGACCCGGGTAAGGCCTTGCCCGCACACGTGCCCCCCGGACCCAACGGCGTCACCGTGCCCCCGCCCTCGACGTGGTACCTGATCCAACCGCTGCTGCAGGCGCTACCGGGGCTCGGTCCGGTCGCGGGGATCGCGCTGACGTGGCCGTCGGGCAACGCGGCGATGATGGGCGTGACCGCGACGCAATGGCGCAACTTCGCCACCGGATTCGCGTTGATCGAGCCGCAGCTGACCGGAATCAAGGCCGCGGTCAACGCCCAGCAGATCCCGGAGCGGGCGGCGATGACGACCGCCCTGGAGAGCCTCGGCACGGCGATCTCCGCGCTGGCCGACGTGAGTTCGTCGGTGGCGCAATCGATCTCGGACTTCGCGTCCGGCGTCCAAGAGGCCCAGGATGCGATCCGGCGACTCCTGGACCGGCTGTCGCTGGACGGGCTGTGGGACACGGTGACCGGCTTCCTCACCGGCGAGGGCGACGACATCCTGCGTGAGGTCGCCCGTGACGTCGGCACGGTGCTGCACAACTTCCAGCAGCAGGTCAAAGGCATCGTCGGGCTGCTCGACGAACTGACCGTGTTGATCGGTGACGCGGCGACGGCGTTCCAGAAGTGGATCCGCCCCATCCTGGTGGAGCACTTCGGCGACCGGGCGGGCAACGCGCTGGCCAACGCGGTCACGTTGTCCACCGACGTGCAGGTGGGCGCGGTCACCGGTCTGATCGGCACCGTGTCCGGAGTGGTCGCGATGGCCGACCCGGACACGTGGAAGGGCATGGCCGAGATGGCCCTGGCGGTCGCCAAGGACCCGTCGACCCTGCCCGGAGTGCTGGAGAACATGGGCAAGGAGTTCGTGGCGTGGGACACGTGGTCCGGTGACCACCCCGGCCGCGCCGCCGGGGAGGCAGCATTCAACATCGGATCGCTGTTCGTCCCCGGCGGCGCGCTGTCGAAGACGGGCAGCGTCGCGAAGGGCCTGAATCTGAGCCGACGAGTGCTCGAGGAGGGTCGACTCCCCGGTGTTCGCGAGCTCGGCAGTTGGACACGGGATGCACCGAGTCCGATTGCCACGCCGCATGTTCCGGAGTATCGGCCACCCGGAGGGATTCCGGGCGGCTCGACGTCACCGGGTGGTGCCGCTTCGAACACGGGCCCTCCCGGTGGCGGGTCCCCCCGGACCGGCGAACCGTCGGTTTCGAGCAGCCGCCCGCCGGGTCCCGGCGCCGAGGGCGGCTCCGGCCCCAGGGCCCCGGTGGAGTCGGCACGCAGCGGGGGTGCGCCGTCACCGGCAGCCTCACCGCACGGGGTGACGCTGCCGAGCGAAGCGACTCCCGCCGACCACAACGGACACTCGCCAGTGCATTCCCAGGAGTCGTCCGGCGAGGGATGGCACCGCATCGACGACAAGCCCGGTGACCCGAATCACGGTCAACCCCTTGACCACTCTTGGGAGTCGGGTGACTACCCCACACCCAATGACGTCAATCGGGAGACGCTGGCGCTCGTGGAGAACCCGCTCGAGCCCTACGGGCACGACGAATTCGGGCATCCGCTCACCAGGGAACAGTATGACGAGCGGTACAACCTGATCGGCCCGGAAGGCGAACAGTGGCAGAACTATCCGCCGAACGACGGCGCAGTGCCCGGTAGTCGAGTGGTGTACGACTCTGGCGAGGCCTTCCTTCGGGACTACGGAGCAGACCTTGACCGGATCGGTGGTACGGACGGAAGATACCTCGGCGTTGTGCCGGACGGTGTTGCACCTTCATTCGAAGCTCGCGGACTCCCCGTGTCTTCGCTCGAACTCGAGTACAACGCGTTCACGTTCGCTGAACTGCCGGAAGGGTGGAAGGTCGAGGTATCGCAGATCGCACCGGCATTCGGCAGAGACGGCGGAGCGCTGCAGGTGTTGGTCTACGACGACAGGGGAATCACGATGTCTGTGGATGAATTGATCGACAACGGAGTCCTGCAGTGACAGCGCCGGAGTTCTCCTCGGCGCTGGTTCAGTGGGCAGCGAGCGCCGGCTACGCACTGACACCCCAGGACCCTTCAGGAGCCGCCGTGTTCTGGACGGATCCAGGAGGGGAGATCCGCTCCTACATTCGTTCGAGCTCCGACGGCTACACGATCACGACCGCAGAACGAGCGTCCGACGAGCAATTCGACCTGTTCGCTCCGTCGATGGAGACGATAGAGCGATACCTCGTGTCGAAGTTCGCGACCAGAGTCCGCTCACGGCGAGGGCTTCCACGACTGAAGATCCCGACGACGGTGGACTCCATCGCCCCCGGATACCGGGTCGGAGATGCCGACGCAGAGGGCTTCCGGACGCTGTCCGACGACGAGGGAGTTGTCGTGGCTACCGCCCTCGGCAACATGAGCGCGGTGACGAAGCTGGTGAAACTCTCTCACCTGGTGTCGCCTCCGCTGGCTGAGGTCCTCGCCGCCTTCGAGGATCCACGGGGTCGCCCTCTGTACACCGTGTGAGGTGACGGCTACGAACCCGTCACCCACCCGAGCACCGTCAGCCCGAACACCGCGAACAGCAACAGCGTGCCCGCCACATCAAACACCGGGTTCGCTCCCACCGCCGCCGTCACCACCCCGAGCACCACCGTCAGGGCCACGAATGCGAGCCGCACAGCGAGTAGAAGTCGCTGGCGCACAACCGAAGACAGCACCGCGCCGGGCACCGTGCGGACCACCCACACCAGCGGCACCGCCAGCGCCACCCCCAACACCCCGGCCGCGATCCGCGGGAGCACCGTCGGCAGCGCGTCGTCGTGCGCCGCCATCACCACGATCAGCGCGACCGCCACGAACACCACCGACGCCGTCGCCATCCGCAACACCCGGGTCAGCGCCAGGCCGATGTTGTCGATCGCCACCGGACGCAACGCGGGTTCGAGACGCGACGCCGTCGCCATCCGCAACACCCGGGTCAGCGCCAGGCCGATGTTGTCGATCGCCACCGGACGCAACGCGGGTTCGAGACGCGACGCCGTCAGCAGCCCGCGCACCGCGTGCGTCAGCGTCCCCCATCGCAACCTGCTGACCGCCAGATTGTGCGTTGCCAGAGCATGATTCGGCGAGATCCGCAGCGCCTCGAGGTACTGCGCCTCGGCGGCCGCCGCGCCCCAGGTCGACCGGTAGAGGTCGCCGCGCAGCACCAGGGCGTCGGGGTTCCCCGGATCCAGCCGCAGCGATTCGTTGACCACCGCGAGCGCCTGATCGTTGTGGCCGCACTCGCGCAGCAGGCTCGCGTAGGTGTAGTGCGCCAACGGCGACCGCGGGTGCTCGCTGACCGTCCGCCACGCCATCGTCAGTGGATCAGCGGCCAGCGCCGCCCCGTCGCTCGCTCCCCCGGTGTCCGACATCACCGGCCATGTTAGCCGCGCCCGGGCGGGCCCCGGCGCACCAGTTTCAGGTGCGGACGTCCGCCGCGTCGAGCCGGGTCACGTCTCCGTCGTCCGGACCGTGGGCACGTCCCACGTGCGCCTCGGCACGCATCCGGGACACCATGTGCGGGTAGTGCAGCTCGAACGCGGGCCGCTCCGAACGGATCCGGGGCAGCTCGGTGAAGTTGTGCCGCGGCGGCGGGCAGGACGTCGCCCACTCCAGCGAATTGCCGTAACCCCACGGGTCGTCGACGGTCACCGGCTCGCCGTAGCGCCAGCTCTTGAAGATGTTCCAGACGAACGGGATCATCGAGGCGCCGAGGATGAACGAGCCGATCGTCGAGACGATGTTCAGCGCGGTGAACCCGTCGGTCGGCAGATAGTCGGCGTACCGACGGGGCATGCCCTCGTCACCGAGCCAGTGCTGCACCAGGAACGTGGTGTGGAACCCGATGAACGTCAACCAGAAATGCACCTTGCCCAGCCGCTCGTCGAGCAGCCGGCCCGTCATCTTCGGGAACCAGAAGTAGATGCCCGCGTAGGTCGCGAACACGATCGTGCCGAACAGCACGTAGTGGAAATGCGCCACCACGAAATACGAGTCCGTCACGTGCATGTCCAACGGCGGGCTGGCCAGCAGCACCCCGGACAGACCGCCCAGCAGGAACGTCACGATGAACCCGACCGAGAACAGCATCGGGGTCTCGAAGGTCAACTGCCCCTTCCACATCGTCCCGATCCAGTTGAAGAACTTGATGCCCGTCGGGACCGCGATCAGGAACGTCATGAACGAGAAGAACGGCAGCAGCACCGCACCGGTGGCGTACATGTGGTGCGCCCACACCGCCACCGACAACGCGGCGATGCCGAGCGTCGCGTAGATCAGCGTCGTGTAACCGAACAGCGGCTTCCGCGAGAACACCGGGAAGATCTCGCTGACGATGCCGAAGAACGGCAGCGCGATGACGTACACCTCGGGATGCCCGAAGTACCAGAACAGGTGCTGCCACAGCATGGCCCCGCCGTTGGCCGGGTCGTACACGTGCGCGCCGAGATGACGGTCGCCCGCCAGACCGAACAGCGCGGCCGTGAGGATCGGGAAGATGATGAGCACCAGGATCGACGTCACCAGGATGTTCCAGGTGAAGATCGGCATCCGGAACATCGTCATGCCCGGCGCGCGCATGCACACCACGGTCGTGACCATGTTGACCGCACCGAGGATGGTGCCCAGACCACCCACCCCGAGCCCGAAGATCCACAGATCGCCGCCGACGCCGGGTGAGTGCACGGCATCGGTCAGCGGCGAGTACGCCGTCCACCCGAAGTCGGCCGCGCCGCCCGGGGTGATGAACCCGGCCAACGCGATCAACGCACCGAACAGGAACAGCCAGAACGACAGCGCGTTCAGCCGCGGGAACGCCACGTCCGGGGCGCCGATCTGCAACGGCAGCACCAGGTTCGCGAACCCGAACACGATCGGCGTCGCGTAGAACAGCAGCATCGCCGTGCCGTGCATGGTGAACAGCTGGTTGTACTGCTCGTTGGACAGGAACTGCAGTCCCGGCAGGGCCAGCTCGGTGCGGATGAACAGCGCCATCAGCCCGCCGACCATGAAGAAGACGAAACATGCGACGCAGTACATGATCCCGATCAACTTGTGATCGGTGGTCGTGATCAGCTTGTAGATCAGGTTGCCCTTGGGCCCCAGCCGGGCAGGGAACGGCCTGCTCGGAACCAGCGCCTCCGGCTTCTCGACGATCGCCACGTCGGCAGTCAACAACGCCGCCGAACCGGCAGGTAGGGCCGAAAGTCAGCAGTTGGACCGCCCCGCTCAGCGACTCTTCAGTGAGTCCCCCAGTGTTTCACCGCGTGAGAACGGCGCCGGGCGCGAGGATCGGGGAATGTCGGCATCGAAGTGGGAACTCGTCGCCTGCGCGGTGCAGGGTCACGCCACGTACGCACCCGACGACGCAGCGCTCGCCGGCCGGCTCAGCGGAACGACCGGCGTGGGCGAGGTCTGGCGCTGCCTGCGCTGCGGATCGTTCGTCGTCGGACCGCCGCACGACCGGGGCCCGGCCGATCAGGCGCCGCTGGTGCTGCGCGGGAAGGCGCTGCGGCAGGCGATCATCGTGCGCGTGCTCGCAGTGGAGCGATGGTTTCGCGCACTGCTGATCGGTCTGGCCGCATGGGCGGTGTGGACGTTCCGCGGCGCCCAGGGCTCGATCCAGGCCGCCGTCGAGCGGGACCTGCCTCTGGTGCGGGCCTCGGGAATCAAGGTCGACCAGATGACCGCGGTGCACGAGTTGGAGAAGGCGCTGACCGCCAGACCCTCCACACTCGCCCTGATCTTCTGCCTGCTCGTGGCGTACGCCCTGCTCGAGTTCGTCGAGGGGCTGGGGTTGTGGTTGATGGTCCGCTGGGGCGAGTACTTCGCCGTGGTGGCGACGTCGGTCTTTCTACCACTGGAGGTCTACGACCTGGTCACCAAGGGCATCACCGTCACGCGTGTCGGCGCGTTCCTGATCAACGTGGCCGCTGTCGTCTATCTCCTGGTCTCGAAACGGCTGTTCGGTCTGCGCGGCGGCCGGAAGGCCTACGAGGACGAACGGCGCGGTGAGCAGTTGCTCGATGTCGAACGAGCCGCTGCGGCCGCCTGACCGACCCCGGGTTCTGCATCACAGTCGTGGTCGAGCCAGAACACGACGACCATGTGCGGCACCGTGAGCGCAAGCAGTACCCGCAGCGCCTCGGCCACGGCCGCGGTCGGGTCCGGCGCGGCGAGGGTCACCCCGGCCAGCGCGCCGACCGCCATGAGCACGGCGAGCGACGGCAACGCCGCCAGCCCGGCCAGCCGGTGGACCGCCGCCCGGCGGCGTCCGCGGGCGAGCAGCGCCGCGCACCCCGGTTCGACCGACAGCAGCCGCGCGGAGTGCCGCACCGCGTGCCAGCCGCCGAACCACACGGCGAACGCGACCAACGGCGGGGCGACCAGGCCCAGCGCACCGATCAGGACGATGTCCAGGGCGACCACGGTGTGGCCCTCGCGCACCGCGGCGACCGACGCCACCACGGCGCAGCCCAGCCACACCACGATCACCCCGATCTGCAGCGGCGCCGCGCCGAGGAGGCGGGCGAGGCCCGGCGAGACGGCGGCCGCGACCGCCGAGAACTGCTCACCGGATCGGGCCAGCGGCAGGGCCAGGGCACCGCAGCCGGCCACGACCGTCGCCGCCGCGGTCAGCCGCCCGGGCCGCCACCCCGTCAGCCGCCGGCTCACCTCGAGTTCGCCGAGCCCGAAGTGCACCGCGCTGAGCACCACGACCGCCACCAGCGCCGCGGGCCCGGCCCAGCGCAGCAGCACCCACACCACGGCCGCCACCGCCGCGTAGCAGGCGGCGATGACCGTGAGGGATCGTCCACGCGCGAGTCGGGTGGCGGTCAGGTGGTCGACCGCGCCGTGCGGGATGCCGGCGATCAGGCCGAGACCGACGATCGCGAGCGTGACCGACGACGGCAGGGCGGGCACCCCGATCAGGTGCCCGCCCGTCACCAGCACGGTGCCGACCGCGAGCCGGCGGGACCAGACCGCGGCAGTCGACAGCGCGCTGGTGGACATCGGCCGTTACGCGGTCGTCGCTTCCCTCCGGCCGGCCGTCCCGGGCGACGCACCGTTGCCCGCGACCACCACGACGTTCTCGTGGCCCTCGTTCTCCTGCTCGGCGAACGCCGCGTCGTCGGCGAAGGACTTCAGTCGCGCGATCTTGTAGATCAGCAGGCCGTAGAGCACCTTGGCCAGGATGTCGGCCACGGAGTAGCCGCCCTGCTTGACCACCCAGGCCGCCGCGCCGTCGATGCCGAGCAGCGGGGCGAGGTAGGCGATCGGGTACACCCCCCAGGTCGCGAACAGCAGGATGCGCATCCGGCTGACCGTCGTCCGCACCGCCGCCGGCTGACGGTCCAGCGAGCGGGTCAGCTCGACGAACAGCACGTAGAGGATGTAGAGGAACGGCACCGTGGACAGCAGCCCGAACACGTTGCGGGTCAAGGCATCCGCGCTGATCTCACCCGGATAGCCGAGGGCGATCATCAGGGCCGACGCCGGGATCAACCGGTAGAGCAGCGAGTTGCGCAGCTTGCGGGCCAACGCCAGCACCACGATCAGCTCGGCGAGCAGCAGCGGCACCGTCAGCAGCCAGTCGACGTAGCGGTACCCCTCGTTGAACGACTGGCCGGGCGCCTGGACGTAAGTGCCCCGACCGCCCGCGGCGTCGGTCACGAAGGCGCCCTTGAACGATTCGAAGATGCGGAAGTAGTGGTAGGCCGCAATGCCGCAGACGATCGCGGACATCACCAGGGCCTGCCGGTAGCGCGGCAGCACGCGGGGTTGGACGGCGAACAGGAAGATCGCGCCGAACAGTTGCGCCGCGATCACCAGCGACAGCAGGTTGTAGACGGTGTCGAATTGGGCCTGGGTCAGTTCTTCAGGAATCATCTCTCACCTTTGAGTCGATGAAACGGATAGGGCGACACCTAAGGTACGTTATTGGACGAATCGTCCACTAGTGGTTATTTGTGACGATTTTGGACACTTCGTCCGTAAGTTAACTTTGTTGACAGCACAGCGCGAGATCGAGCCACAGCTGGAGGTGAACTGCTCGCATGGCAGCCGGCACCGGCAGGAAATCCGCGGCAGGTGAGGACTCCCGCGTCATCCGGACCCGCGCCGACGTCGGCCGGACCGCTCTCGACGTGCTGGTCACCGAAGGCTCCGACGCGCTGACCCACGCCCGGGTGGCGGAGTTGGCCGGCTACTCGAAGACCACCCTCTACAGTCACTGGCCCACCCGCTTCGACCTGCTCAAGATCGCGCTGGACGCGATCGGGGAACTCCCCCACCAGGAGCCCACCGGCGACCTGCGCGCCGATCTCATCGGTGAGCTGACCTCGTTCCGCCAGGCCGTGGTCGATCTGCACATCGACCGCGTGCTCTCGGCGATGGCGCAGTGGGCGTCGGTGGACGAGATGGCCGGGATCCGCGACGCCCTCAACACCGAGGCGCAGCGCCCGATCCGCGCGATGCTCGAGACGGCCTTCGACGGCGCCCGCCTGGAGGCGGCGATCTCGATGCTGGCCGGAGTGGTGGCGTGCCCGTCGCTGATGTTCGGGACCGTGCCGGACGACGAGGTCATCGCGGCCGCGGTGGACATCGTGCTGGACAGCGGGCAGACCGCCGGGAAAACGAAGCGCGCCCGAAGGGATTCGAACCCCTAACCTTCTGGCGTGAGTCTGGCGTCAGAGAACATCCGCTAGAGTCCGTAAGAATGTGCTTCTAGCTCGGCTTATACTGAATTCGCGTCCGTCGCAGTTCGGAAGAATCTTCCGAAATCTGGGGGCGTTTGTATCAGGAAAGTGGAGATCTCTGGTGTGAACAGGAACGCCTCGGCCGGACGTCCGTCGGACTTCTTGCCGGCGCGCTGGTCAAAGGCTCGTGACGTCATGCCCCGCGCTTGCCCCAGCGAGAACGCTCGATGCGGCCTTTGTCGTTGACCTCCGCTGTACATGGCAAGACTGTCGACCGGCTAAACCCAGCCGGTTGGCGACGATAGGTTCAAGGCATGGAGGAGGATGCGTCAAGTCCGCCACCTCAGGGGCGGCCCAAGAGGTGCGGTGTGCAGTGTTGGGCGGTCGCACTCACCGTGTCGTCAGTGGCAGTGCTTTTCATCGGCAGTCAGATCGCGCGTGCTGTCGGCCAAGACGTCGACTGGTACACCGGCTTCGGGCAATGGCTCGGCGCGCTAGCCAGCTTCGCCGCCGCCGGTGCCGCCGTCTGGATCGCCACTACCGACCGGCGCCGCAACGACGACACCCGGGCCCGAGAGCAGGCTCGACACGAATCCGACCTCGCGCGTGAAGCGGGACTCGTGCAGGTCACATCGGAAATTTTCGGCCGTAGACAGGGCGCCGGGCCAATGCTGGACGCGGCCGGAATCGGCATCAACAACCGTCGGAGCGATCACGTCTTCGACATCAAGATTGCCAAGCTCATTCACGGCGGCACCGCGGTGCCATTCGACCTCAAGTCTGACGTCGAGTTCATGAACGGCTGGGCCACCTCGCCGGTTCGAGAGAAGCACGAGACACGGTTCCCCCAGTCACACGAGTTGCGCGGAATCACGATCCATTCCGACGAGCTACTCGTCATCTACCAGCCGAGCGACCTGCCCAACACCGTCGCGGACTACGTTGCGGTCGACTACACCGACCGCTCAGGACGACGTTGGCAGGTCGACACGGACGGAGCCGTCAAACGCCTCTAGTCGTGACCGGCGATCAACAGCTGACGGCGCGCCCCGCCCAGTCGCTCGGGGCCGAAGTGAGCGCAAACTCGTCATTGTCGAGCAGCTTGCCCAGCATGCCGTCCCAGCCCGGTGTGTGGCCGCCCGCGGTGTGAATCGCGGTACGGGCCGCTGCAAGAGCCTTCGCGATCGCGTCGGCCCGGCTGTCAGCGTTTACCGTGACGCAGACGTCTACCCGGCCGGACTCCAGGTCGGCGCCGACGTCTCCGTCGACGTCAGGAATGTCCGCGAAAGCATCAGCGACGTCGTCGAGGTGCGACTCGAAGCCGACGCGGTCTTCTTGTGGGCCCATGCCGAATCGAAACTCGATGTAGTAGCTGTTGGTCATCGCTCCTCACCTTCTCTCCAGCACGGCTGTCTGCGGAACCACATGGCAGTGTTCTTGACGTAGTTCGGATCGCTGGGCGATATGTGAATCGTCTTCATGTGGTGGCCGCAGGGGCACCGGAATTTGTGGTAGCGCTTTCCGGTCACCTCGGTCCACCCGTGTTGACGAACAGTCTCGATCAGCTCTCTGACGTCCTTGTCGTGTCTCCCCACTGCCCCAGAACCCTAGCGAAAGGTCATCACGACAGCGCATCGAACAGACAACTCCACTGTACATAGACCCTGAACAGGGCTTACGCGGCTTGCCCGCGCTCCCGCGAAGAGCTAAGCGGCCGCCAACTACCGCGGGGCTGCACCCTCGCCGAGTAGAACTGCGGCCATGACAGCAACATGCGAACACCAGCAGGTTTACAACGCCACATGGCGGTGCATCGAGTGCCGCGAGAAGATGGTCAGTCAGCGCAGAAGTGAGCAGCGGATCGTGTCGAGCTCGGCGCCGGGTGCGCCGAGTGTCGTGGCGGGGTTCGAGGTGATTTACGACTGCAAACGCTGCTCGTCTGATGAGCCTCGCGGGTGTGGCCGTGCCCACCGCGGCGAGTACCTCAACGCGGCAGGCAAGTCACGCCGTGATTAATCGCGGTGCAGAACGCTGTCGGCGAAGGGATCGGCTAGCAGCTCGGAGCTGTCCTGGGGATAGCCTCGGGCGATGAGCAACCCGGATCTGACCAATGCGATCAGCAACCTGCGCGAGGCGTACGACGCCTTCAAGGCGGAGGAAGAGAAGCCACGCGAGGTCAGCCCATACGGCAAGAAGCGGGTCGACTACATTCTCGCGCTGGGCGCTGCTGTCCTTGCGATCGGCGATCATCTAGCAGACTCCTGAGCTGCGCTCCTCTTGCGAGTCCGTGACTGGCCTGGCGCAGGTATCGCTCGGGCCGAATGGTTCCGTCATGGCGATCCTTCCCAACGTTCGGCGGCGGGTTGACGCCGAGGCCAATCACGGGGTCTTTGGGGCGGTGCGGAGCTCTGGGGGATGCCCCGTTCGCTCGGTGTCAGCGCCTCTCGTTGGCCATAGGCGTCTCTCCCCGCCGGATTTTTTTATTTCCGGGGACAGAGACGCCTATGCCGTACGAGGGGCGGGGGCTACCCCATCAGCGGGGGTATCTCCCAGGGGTGGCCCGCCGAGACTGCGCCTGGCGGGCCACCGTGCTGTTACGACGCTGCGGGCAGGGTGACCTTGGCGACGCTGCCCGGGTGGGTGAAGGCGAAGCCGCCGCGCATGGTGGCGCGCACCGCGATCCGGTCGGAAGTGAAGAACACGCTGCGGTCCGACTCGACCTCGGCGTCCTCCCAGACGACGAGGCGGGAATACTTCTTGTCGACGCCCCACACGATGTTGGCCGCAACGTAGGGGCTGGTGAGCAGCGGTGTACCGAGCAGGGTCCGCTTGCCCGGCACGCTGATGTCGTTGCCGAGCAGCGGCTCGTTGCTGTCGGTGGCCTTCTTCAGCGAGCTGATCCGAGCCGCGGTGTCGGGGTGAGCCACCCAGTTCGTCGGGCTGGCGTGGTTGGCCTCGAGCGTGTAGGTCACCCCGATGAGCGTGTCGACGACCGCGCTCATGGTGGCGGCGGTGGCCGCGACGACGCCCGTCAGTGACGGCAGGCCGCTCGGTCCCTTGGCGGTGGTGGCGGCGAACAGAGCGGCGTCGAGCTTGCGGCTGATGTCGCGCGCCAGGCCGTCGCCGATGACCTTGCCGGCATCGGGGCTCGAATCGTTGGCGAGCTCGCGGCTGATGACGTTGAGGCCGGCCAGCTTTCGCGGCAGCACCTCCACCTCGTCGACCTCGCCCTCGACGATCGGGATCTCTTCGCCTTCGTTGACCCACGCTGCCGACGGGTCGGTCTTGACGATCGGGATGCGGTACTGCCGGCCCGAGGTGCGGGTCGGGGTGAGCAGTTGGCCGGCGACCGCGGTCTGCAGGACCGGGTCGACGAGTAGGGCCGCGACATCCTCGGGTGCAAGGATGGCGGCGTAGTCGGCTCGAACAGCCATGTTGGAGTTGCCTTTCAGGAGGTGCGCGCGTTACAGCGCGCGAGTCGGATTGTGCTTATCGGGTCCGCGTCTCGCGGGTGTCCGTTGCCTCCTGGGCGACTGACGGGGCTGGGTGGCACCTGGCCGGAGTCCAGCCCGTCGGCGTCCAGTTTATCGCTGAGTGCGCGCGTTGCCGCGCAGGACACTGCCCCAGCCGACGCGCTCCGCCTTGGTGCCGCCTTCACGACTCTTGCCGCCGGAACCGTCGGGCCGCCTGTCCGGCAGCCCATAAGTCGTGATGACCTCGTCGATCGCGGCCACCGCGCGGGCCGGATCCAGCAGGCCGTTCTCGTCGAGCAGTTCGTCGAGCTCGACGGTCTTGGCCACCAATTCTGGTGAGACACGCTTGGCCGCCGCCGCTGCCGCCAGCACGGCTCGGCGCTGTGCGGCGAGTTGGTCGCGCAGAGCGTCTCGCTCGGACTCGACCTCGCGGGTCTTGTGCCGCCACTTCGCGGCCTCGGAGTTACCACCGCGGCCCTCGTCGTCTTGGCCGTCGTCGTCGTCCTGGTCCTGGTCGTCGTCGCGGTCGGCGTCGGTGTCGAGCTCGTCGGCCTCGGCGTGCTCGTCGGTCGCGGCGTCGGAAGCGGTATCGGCGTCGGTGGTGTCGGTGTCGACGGTCATGAGGGCGTGCCTTTCTCGAGTGCGGGCCAGCGCCGGTTGCGCACGCCCGGGGTGAAGTCGACGACGGTGTCGAGGTCGTCGGGGGGCTCGTAGCCGAGGTGCTCGAGCAGCGCGCGCTCGGTGTCGGTGGCCGATCGTGTGGAGCGCAGCGTCCACAGGCTGACTCCGTCGCGCTTCCACGGGGTTGACATATGCGAGTAGAGCTCGCGGTCAAGCTGCGCGCGCTGGTCCTCGAGCCGCTGCAGGTCGGCGGGCAGGTACTCAAACACCAGCCAGCCGCGCGGGTCGGTGCCCTCGGCGGCGCGTTCGAGCTGTGGGCCGACGCCGGGGATCACTTTGCACCGCCATGGATTTCGCGCCAGTCTCGTCGATAGTCGTCGATCTCGCGGTGCATCGTGGAGAGCTGCTCCGCGATGACGGGAGCGGATTCGGGGGCCACCAAGATCTGGAAGGCGCCGAGGTCGGGCGTCTCCAGATAGATGGCTAAGGCTTCTCGATCGTCTGCCGTCACGACGTAACCCAGGTTGAGCTTGTTCGGTACAAGCTCGATGGTGCCGTCCTTCGGCTCAAATGGCTTATTGGTCACTGCGTATGCCTCTCTTCGGTGTTGGCCGGCCGGCCAACGGGTTTCGGGATTTCGCCGGCGACAACGCCGGGTGGTCTGCGGCTGCGCGGCAGGGTGGCTGACCATTCGCGGCAGCGATTCAGCGCCGGGCAGCGGTGGCATAGCCCGGCGGCTTGCGCGTGGCGCTGCGCGACGACATCGGTGTCCTCGCCGGACCGCGGGCCGTCGAAAAGATGGTGGCGTCCTCGGCACCGCGCGCCCGGCAGCGCGGGTGCTCGGCCAATGGCATCGAGGAGGTTCTCAAGCGTGCTCACGCCCCGACCCCGTCGGTGTCGGTGACGATCCGCCAGATCCGTTGCACCTTCGCGTTTCCGTGGGCTGGTATCGACTCGATCCGCCCGCTGCGTAGCGCGGCGTGACGAGCGGCGTCCCAGCTGTAGCCCGCGGCGGTGGCGGCGTGGCGGAACGCGGTCTGGTCGATGTCGTCGGCGTCCTCGGGCAGCCGGTCGAGGTACTGGTCGAACCACTCGCGGGCGGTGACGTACTGCCGGTGCTCGCCGGTGAGAGACCACGTGTTGCCAGTGCTGGACTGGTTGATGACGATCACGTGCGGATGTGCGCTGGCTGCCTGCGCGATGCTGCCGCGCTTGTACCCGGCAGCTTCTCCGGCTTCGTACACAGCAAACGATTCAGCGGTTCTGTGTCCCTGCGCGCGGAGGGCTGCGATGTGTTGGTCGAGCCATTTCTGGCATGGCAGCGCCGGCCGCGCCGACTCGTGCGATCTGCGCGATTCGATGTCGGTGATGGTTGCTTGAGGCCTATCGCAGGGTACACCCTGTACCTCGGGTGCACCGTCGTTGAGCTGCGGCGATGGACCCTGTACCGGCGGTACACCCTGTACCTCTGGAGCGAGCCGATAACGTGCCCCACGGTCGACTTGGATCTCGACGACTACCGCCTCGGCGACAAGCTCGGCCACCGCGGCGCCGAAGTGATCCCGCAAATCCGCTTTGAGCTTCGACCGGAGTTGATTGGCCGCAAGCTCTTGGTCCCGACCGAGCCACCGAATGACGGCCGACTTAGCCCGCTGCAGCTTGCGATCGGAGACGAACTCTTCTCCGTCGGCGCGAGCGATCGCACGCTGACGCACCTTCGCGCGTGCCGCCTTCTGCGCCTCGCCGACGATCCACTCGCGGGTCTGATCCGACACCGTCATGACGTCCGCGGAGCGCTGCCAGTCCCATTCAGACACGACCGAGCGGCCGTGCATGATCGCCAACACCGCGGCCACCTTGCAGCGCGTAAGCATCGCGTGACCGTCGAGCGCATCGGCCTGCCCTCGCTGCCGGGCAATGTGGGCCGACACGACCGCCGCGCCGATCTCGTCCGGCCCGTAGAGGATCTCGACGACGTCGTCGAAGCGACTCCAGGAGGGCAGCGTGGTGTCGAGCGGCGCGGGGTCGGGCAGTCGTTCCGACGGCATCGAGGGGTCGGTCGTGGGAAACCAAAGGAACCGCTGAGGAGTGCCGCCCGTGGTGTCGTCGAACAGCACCCCGGTGTGTCCCGGCTGCGCGCCGACCGAAAGACAGCAGCGGTAGGAGTGGGCCGCCACAATCCGGGTCGTGGCCTTGGAGGCGTTCGACTGGCCGAGCTGCTCCCCCATCGCCATCGACTTGAGTTGCGCCAGCAGAATCGAGCCCTGGCGCGCCGCGATGCCGGCAAGTGTGTCGATCTCGGGCACCGAGAAGATCGCCGCAGTGACCGGCTCATGGTCGGCGTCGGGTTGCGACGGCCGCGCGAACGTCGCCGCAATCCCCTCACCTGATCCGATCGGCAGCTCGAGCACCGAGGTCGGCCACGCGAGGCGAGCAACCTTGTCGCTGACACCCTTTCCGCCTCCGGATGCAGATACGAAGGCGCACAGGAGGTTCAGGCTGGCGCGGCCACCGATGAGGCCCGGAAGCTGCACATGCGGACCGACGCTCGCCGCCACGCGCAGCAGGACCGCACCGAAGACCGCCCACGGCGCCGCGTACCGTGCACGCGCCCAGAGGTAGATCCGGTGGAGCTGCTCGCTCCCGGACTCGAGGAAGAACGCTCTGGCGATGTCATTTTCCCGCGTCATGCAGCACCCCGCCTCATCTCATCGATTTCCCTGCGCCGCTTCACCTGACGCGCAACTTCCGACCAATCCGCGCCACCCCAGACGTCCTCGGCCGCCTCGGCGCGACATTGCTGCCCGATCTCGACGCGCAACACGTGATGCTCACCGGCGACCGCGAGCGCCAGCAACTTTCTCGGATCGCCGTCGGCCAGGGCCGACCAAGCGGGAGTGCCGGCTGTAGGCAGCGGGCCACAATTCGCCTGCGCCAGCGCAGCTTCGAGGAACTCGTGCGCGGCCCACCATGAGACTTCACGCGACGCGGGAGCGCCCGCCCCAGTGCTGAGGCGGGCGTCCCCGGTGTCTTTCGTCACCGGGCGGCCTCGCTGGCGGCCCACCGATCCGCCAGATCAGCCGCGCGAGTGAGCGCGGCCGCGAAGGCGCGGGCGTCGTCAGGCCAGAGGTTCGAGTTCGCGACGTAGACGAAAGGCCCTTCGCCGGGGTCACCCGCGATGATCGAGCCGTCCAGCCGCTGGGAAGCGACGACGCGGACGTCGAACGAATCCGCGAGACTGGCGGGAAGCTGCTCGGGCGTCGACCAGATCAACCGGCTCGTCACGCCCTCGTGGGTAGACCAGTCGTCGAGCGCCTCGGGGTCGGCGCCTTCTGGTCGGGTGACCTCGGGAGCTGTATCGTCGGTCATGACTTTCCTTTCTGGTGAGGGGTGAGTTCCGACGCCGTCGGGGTGGCAGCCCTGGCGGCGTCGCTGTTTCCGGGCCGCAAATCCTCGGTCCGGTCAGCCTCGGGATCGAGGCCGAGGTCTTCGTAGGTAGGCCAGTCGCGCATCACGCGCTCGCCTGCTCCAGCCGGGACAGGTAGGCGTCGATCTGGCGGTCGGTAGAGAAGCGCCTCCGGCCGATCTTCACGCTTCCCAGTTCACCGGATGCCCAGAGCGCGAAAACAACTGAGCGGCTGACGCCGAGCCGAGCACCCGTCTCTGAGTGATCGTTGTTCTTGTTCATGTCCCTCCTGCGTTGTAGCTACGCATCAAAGTGATGCATATTCGTAGTATTACCACGTACGTAGGAAACACGCAACGGACGCGCTATGGTGCGTAGTTATGACGAGTTGGAAGGAATGGGCGGCCTCAACGGTCGACGGCATCGCCGACGCCGTGAAGCATCGGCGCAAGCACCTGGGGCTAACGGCGGCCGACCTCGCGGCGAGGACGTCTGTGGGTAAGCCAATGACCAGAGCCGTCATCTCGGATCTGGAGACTGGCCGCAAGCGCACCCTTGAGATCAGCGAATTATTAACTCTTGCAACTGCTTTGGAATTGCCACCGCTTGCGCTGCTGTTTCCAAATGTGCTGGAGGACGTCGAAGTCCTTCCCGGCAAGACCCTACGGGGAATCGAGGCTCTCGGGTGGTTCACTGGCACCGGCGAAGACACCCCTGGCGACGCTTCCAAGATCGGCGTGGCACTCCAATTGGTAACGGTTGAGCGGACGCTCGAGGTGCAGCGCCACAACCTGCTGCAGCACGAGCGTGGGCCGGCCCTGCTCGACATGTCCGAGCAGATGAAGGAGTACTCGGCGAAGAATGCCGAGCACGCGCGAGAGCGGATCTCGATTCTCGAGGCCGAGCGTGATCGGCTGCTTGGCCTCTATGAACGTCTCTTGGAAATCGAGGAAACCGATGCCTAGACAGCGGATGCTCCCCGGCGAGCATGGCCGTATAACCGAACGTTCACACGGCGGAAAGTACTACGCCACAACATATTTCCGTGATTCCGACGGTAAGCGGAGACGGGTCGAGCGGTCGAGCGATAAGTCTGCGGAGGATGCGCGGCGCATGCTGCAGCGGCACTTGAAGGACCGGCGGCCACCGATCACTGAGCAGGAGGTCACCGACCGATCGACGTTGTCGGAGCTGTTTGAGCTGTGGATTGTGGCGAAGGCCGACCAGGACGGAGTGTCAGAGCAGACGGTCGACCAATACCGGCAGGTGTGGGCAAGGCACGGCGCAAATCAGCTCGGGGCGCTGCGCATCCGCGAAGTCGATACGACGCGAGCGCACCGACACGTCCAGGCGATGGGCGCCACTACGCAGGCGAAGCGGCTTCGGATGATTCTGCTGGGGATGATGGCGACGGCCGTCCGATTCGGCGTGATCACGGTGAACCCGATCCGAGAGACTAAGCCGGCGAAGGCCGTGCCGAAGAAGGTCGTGCGCAAGATTCCCGCCGAGGATCTCAGTCGGGTCCGCGCTTCCGTCCGGGAGTACGCCGACCGAGAGGGGCCGGGCCCCCGACCGGGGCGCCTGCTGCCGGCATTCGTGGACCTGTTGGTCGCGACAGGCGCCAGGCCCAACGAGGTGCTGGCGCTTCGGTGGTCGGACTGCGACCTCAATGCCGACCCGCCGACGGTGACCATCCGCGGCACACTGATCGACCACGGCCGCATCGAGGGGAAGCCGTTGCATCGCCAGGACCGCAGGAAGGGTGACGCTCCCGAGCACACCGTGCTGCTCCCCCGCATCGGCGTAGAGGCGCTCGAGCAGCTGAAAACCTACGCATCGGGAGATGGCCCCGTTTTCGCGAACCGAGAAGGAGGTTGGATGTCGCTGGCCAACATGCGCCGATCGCTGCGGGCCGCGCTCCCGGAAGATCTCCGGGCCGTGATCACACCGCACACGTTCCGGCGGGCAGTCGCCACGGTGGTCCGAGACAAGCTCGGCTCCGAGAAGGCGCAGCAGCAGTTGTCGCACGCGAAACTGGCGACGACGGAGAAGCACTATCTGCAGCGTCACACCGCGGGGCCTGATGTCCGTGCCGTGCTGGATGAGTACACCGGCGTTCGGGAATGAATGTGGCGGGAAAGTAGCGGCTCCCGGGCGTGTTGCATGTGCCGCGGGAGCCGTATTCACTGGTAGAAAGCGCGCCCGAAGGGATTCGAACCCCTAACCTTCTGATCCGTAGTCAGATGCTCTATCCGTTGAGCTACGGGCGCTTGGGTGGTGCATGTTCAGTTGTTGGCGGAGGCGAGAGGATTTGAACCTCCGGCCCGCTTTAAGGCGGGCAACTCATTAGCAGTGAGTCCCATTCGGCCGCTCTGGCACGCCTCCTGACGTTGACCGCCGAAGGAAGAGAGTACACAGCCCGCACCGCGGGAAGCAAAGCAGATGGGAGGCAGCCCTAAACTGTTCCAGGTGTCCGCCCGCCTGCGCCCCGAACTCGCCGATCTTCCCGCCTACACACCGGGCAAGACGGTGCCGGGCGCCATCAAGATCGCCAGCAACGAAACCGTGGACGGACCGCTGCCCTCCGTGCGCGCCGCGGTCGCCGCCGCGATGGACGGCATCAACCGCTACCCCGACAACGGCTACGTCGAGCTCAAAGAGCGCCTCGCCAAACACGTCGACTTCGCGCCCGAGCACATCTCGGTCGGCTGCGGGTCGGTGAGCCTGTGCCAGCAGCTGATCCAGATCACCTCCACCGTCGGCGACGAGGTGCTCTTCGGCTGGCGCAGCTTCGAGATCTACCCGCTGCAGGTCCGCACCGCAGGCGCCACCCCGGTGCAGGTGCCGCTGACCGACCACACCTTCGACCTCGACGCCATGCTCGCCGCGATCACCGACCGGACCCGGCTGATCTTCGTCTGCAACCCGAACAACCCGACCAGCACCGTCGTCGACCCGCAGGCACTCGCCGGCTTCGTCGAGGCCGTCCCGCCCCACATCATGGTGGTGCTCGACGAGGCCTACATCGAATACATCCGCGGCGACCTGGTGCCGGACAGTTTCGGCCTGGTCCGCGCCCACAGCAATGTCGTTGTGCTGCGCACCTTCTCGAAGGCCTACGGATTGGCGGGCCTGCGCGTCGGGTACGCCGTGGCCGATCCGGAGATCGTCACCGCGCTGTCGAAGGTGTACGTGCCGTTCACCGCGACCAGCGTCTCGCAGGCCGCCGCGATCGCGTCGCTGGACGCCGCCGACGAACTGCTCGAGCGCACCGACGCCGTCGTCGCCGAGCGCGTCCGTGTCACGGCCGCGCTGCGCGAGGCCGGGTACGAGGTGCCGCCGTCGCAGGCAAACTTCGTCTGGCTGCCGCTGCCCGGCCGTGCGTCCGCGTTCGCCGCCGACGCCGCCAACAGCCGCATCATCGTGCGGCCCTACGGCGAGGACGGCGTCCGGGTCACCGTCGCCGCCCCGCACGAGAACGACGCCTTCCTCACCTTCGCCCGCACCTGGACAGGACGCGCATGACCGACGCACGCACCACCTTCACCGAGCTGACCCGGCGCACCGACCGGATCGACGACGCGGAACTCGACGCGTTCTGGGCCACGCTCGCGCCCGCGACCGTCGAGTTCATGATCGGCGAGTGGAAGGGCGGCGAATTCGACACCGGCCACAAGGCCAACGGATTCATGAAGCGGCTCAACTGGTTCGGCAAGACGTTCGTCTCCGCGGCCGACGCCAAGCCCCTGGTCTGCCTGGACGCCGACGGCAACAGGTTCTCCAACATCGAGGCGATGAACGGTGAAGCCAGCCTCTGGATGGAGGAGTTCCGCGGCGAGACAGTGGCCTCGATGGTCTATGACGGCAAGCCGGTGCACGACCACTTCAAGGTCGTCGACGACAACGCCGTCATCGGCATCATGAACGGCAAAGGCGCGCTGGACACCAGCTCCGGCACGCCGCGCCACCTGTACTTCTATCTGGAACGGGGGTAGCCGCCTATCGTGGCGGAGATGAAGACGCGCGTGCGGGTGACGACGGCGACGCTGGCCGGTCTGGCGATCGCGCTCGGCGTGACCACGGCGTGCCAGCGCACCACCGAGGGCGCCGTCGCGCAGACCACGCAACCCGGACCGCCGCTGACCACCGAGCCCAGCGCGCCGACCGGGCTCCCGTCGATCCCCGGCCTGCCCGACATCACGATCCCGAACCTGCCGCTGCCCACCCGCGGCACCGACGTCCCCGTGGTGCCGCCACCGCCGAACGCGACGAGCATGACCTGCGAGGAGTACAACGGCCTCGACGAGCCCACCCGCGTCGCGGTGGTCCGGGCGATCCTCGAACAGGGCAGCAACCCGCTGGGTCCCAACGGTGAGACGGTCGGTCAACTGCTCGCCGACGCGGCGTGCCAGTTCCTGCCCAGTGCCAAGGTGAGCGACGTCCTGATGGGGTCGTAGCCCGCACTGTCGCGCGGCGGCTAGCCTCTTGACCCATGGGCAGCAGCTATGAGTCTTTGACCGTCGACATCGCCGACCACATCGCGCAGGTCACGCTCATCGGGCCGGGCAAGGGCAACGCAATGGGCCCGGCGTTCTGGGCCGAACTCCCCGAGGTCTTCACCGAACTGGACGCCGACCCCGACGTCCGCGCGATCGTGCTGACCGGGTCGGGCCGCAACTTCAGCTACGGCCTCGATCTGGCCGCGATGGGCGGCACGCTGTCGCCGATGATGGCCGAGGGCGCCCTGGCCAAACCCCGCGCGGACTTCCATGCCCGGCTCAAGACCATGCAACAGTCGATCACCGCGGTCGCCGACTGCCGTACCCCGACCATCGCCGCGGTGCAGGGCTGGTGCATCGGCGGCGGAGTCGACCTGATCTCGGCCGTCGACATCCGCTACGCCAGCGCTGACGCGAAGTTCTCCGTCCGCGAGGTCAAGCTCGCGATCGTGGCCGACGTCGGGTCGTTGGCGCGGCTGCCGCTGATCCTCTCCGACGGGCATCTGCGCGAACTGGCGTTGACGGGCAAGGACATCGACGCCGCCCGCGCCGAGAAGATCGGACTGGTCAACGACGTCTACCCCGATGCCGAGGCCACCCTGGCCGCCGCCCGGGCCACCGCCGCCGAGATCGCCGCGAACCCGCCGCTGGTGGTCGCCGGCATCAAGGACGTCCTCGACGAGCAACGCACCGCCGCGGTGTCGGCCAGCCTGCGCTACGTCGCGGCGTGGAACTCGGCGTTCCTGCCGTCGAAGGATCTCACCGAGGGCATCACCGCGATGTTCGAGAAGCGGGCTCCCGACTTCCGCGGCGAGTGAGCGTCAGAGCAGTCTCCGGCCCGCCGTCTCGGGCAGTGGGAGCACACACGCCAGGCTGACGAGGCCCAGGGCGCCCATCATCACGGCCACGGCCCACCCGCCGTAGGACGCCAGCAGGATCGGTGAGACGACGGGCGGCAGCGCACCGCCGACGATCGCGCCCAACGTGTGTGACAGCGCGGCGCCGGTGTAGCGGTACTCGGGGGCGAAGATCTCCGGCAGCAGCGCGGCCAGCGGGCCCATGCACCAGCCGATCAGGCAGTAGGTCACCACGATCGTCACCCCGAAGACGAGCTTGTGGCCGGTCTCGATCAGCGGGAACACCGCGAACGACCACGGCGCGGTCAACGCGAACCCGAGTGACACGATGCGGCGTCGGCCGTAGGTGTCGCTGAGAACGGCCGACATGGCGGCGAAGCCGACCGCGCACAGCCCGCCGATGACACCGACCATCAGCACGAGATCGAACGAGAAGTCCAGCCGATCGGCCGCGTAGTGGGTGAAGAACGTGCCGGCCTGGAACACGAGCATCGGCGCGCAGATCGCCACACCGGCGGCCAGCAGCACCTGACGTCCCTGCCGACGGAACAGGGCGGCCAGCGGGGTGCCGACGTGGCCGGCCTGCTCGCGCAGCGGGGAGTCCTTGACGTGCACCCGGATGTAGAGCGCGACGAGGATCAGAACACCGCTGAGCAGGAACGGGATTCGCCAGGCCCAGGCGAAGAACGCCGACCCGGGGTCCTCCCCGAACACCGCCTGCACGACGTAGAACACCAGATTCGCGAGCACCAGTGCTGTGCCGAGCCCCACCTGCGTGAACATGCCGTAGAAGCCGCGCCGATGTTGCGGCGCGTTCTCCGCGCTGAGCAGCACCGCACCCGCCCACTCGCCGCCGACCGCGAAACCCTGCACCAGGCGGAGGAAGAGCAGCAACAGCGGCGCCGCGATGCCGATGGTTGCTGTGCTGGGAATCAGGCCCACGCCCACCGTGGCAAGCCCCATCAGCAGCAGCGTGACGACCAGCGTCTGCTTGCGGCTGATCCGGTCACCGAAGTGACCGAAGACCGCTGCGCCGACCGGCCGGGCCAGGAACGCCGCCGCGAAGGCCCCGAGCGACGCGGTCGTCGCCATCATCGGGCTCAACTCGGGGAAGAACACCGTCGGGAACACCAGCGCCGCCGCGGTGCCGTAGATGAAGAAGTCGTAGAACTCGATCGCCGAGCCGACATAACTGGACAGGGCGATCCGCCACAGCGGTTGGGTGGGGCCGGCCGTCTCTGTCGTCATGGGTCTGATATTGACGGCTTTGCCTGATTTTCACGTCCGCTATTGGGCTTAAACCGGCGGTGGACGTCGATGTCCGCCGATCGGAGGACAGGACCGTCCGATGACAGCAATCTACGTTAAATGGTAAATGGGTTTGCTAGCCTCGTTTAGCACGTGTCGCGTCGTGGAACGAACACGTGCATGAAAAGGCAAACGATCGTCGGTGTGATGTCCGCTTCTGCTCTCGCCTGCGCTTCGGCTTTCCTCGGACCGGTGCGCCGGCGGCGCACGCGCAGAGTTGCGGCGACGTCGAGGTGATCTTCGCGCGGGGGACCGGTGAGCCGGCCGGAGTCGGCTGGCTCGGAACGGCGTTCATCAACAACGTCCGCGGCAAGGTGGGAGCGAAATCCGTCTCCACCTATGCGGTCGACTATCCCGCCGACTGGAACCTCTACACGTCGGTGCGGGCCGGTGGGGCCGACGCCCTGGCCCGGATTCACGCCACTGCGGCCGCCTGCCCGAACACGCGCATCGTGTTGGGTGGGTATTCACAGGGCGCCGGGGTCATCGACCAGCTCGCGATCGCGCAGCCCGTCGGCGTGTTCACGCCGATGCCCCCGCCGCCCGAGGACGAGCCCCGCATCGCCGCAATCGCGGTGTTCGGCAACCCCTTACGGACCATGAACAACGGCGGATCGCTGGTCGACAAGAGTCCCGTGTACGGCGGCCGGACGATCGACCAGTGCGCTACGGGCGACAAGTACTGCGACGGCGGCACCGACTCGATGGCGCACTACGCCTACGTGCAGAACGGCATGGTCGACCAGGCGGGCGCGTTCGTCGCCGCTCGGGTGTGAGTGAACGCGAGCGGTGGCGGAGGGATTTGAACCCCCGGACGGTGTTAGCCGTCTCTCGCTTTCAAGGCGAGTGCATTAGGCCGCTCTGCCACGCCACCGCGGGACAGTCTAGACGCGGCCCACCTTGACCGACTGCGTGCCCGACTTCAGTCCGACGCTGATCCGGCGGCAGTTCTCCCCCATGGCCGCAACCTGCGGACGGGTCAACCGGTCGAGGAAGTGGGTGCGCACCGCGGCGCCGTAGGTGTGCAGCGCCGACGACAGTGCTTCGCGCCCTTCCGGGGTGATGCGTGCCAGCACACCCCGTCCGTCGTCCGGACTGGCGCCGCGGCCGACGAGGCCCTGCTTCTCCAACCGGTGGATCTGACGCGTCACCCGGCTCGGCAGCGACATCAACGACTCCGCCAGATCACCCATCCGCGCCGAGCCCGACGGGGACCTGGCCAGAAGGTCGAGCAGCCGAACGTCGTTGAGTGTGAGCTTGTGACTATCCACCAGCGAACGATTCATGGTGGCGTACAAGCGAAGTGCGGCGTCCAGGAAGTTCTGCCACGCCCGTTGTTCTGCAATGTCAAGACCCGGCGTATCGCTGGCGGTACGCCCCCCGATGATCCCCTCCATGCGCACATACTAGATGGGCGACCGTATTGCTGACAGGTAAAAAGAAAGGGACTTTTGCCAGCGTAGTACCCTTGCGTGGATGCGCGCGATCGTGGCCGATTCAGGCCGGCTCACCTGGCGAACCATCCCCGACGTCGCGCCTGCGCCCGGCGAGGTCCTGATCCGGGTCACCGCTGCGGGCGTGAACCGGGCCGATCTCCTTCAAGCGGCCGGGAACTATCCGCCACCCCCTGGTGCCAGCGACATCATAGGGCTCGAGGTGTCCGGAATCCTAGAGGCAGTCGGCGACGGCGTCACCAATTGGTCTCCGGGGCAACAGGTCTGCGCTTTGCTGGCAGGGGGCGGATACGCCGAATACGTCGCCGTCCCGGCCGGTCAGGTCCTGCCCGCACCCGCCAATGTGCCCCTCGAACACGCCGCCGGACTGCCCGAGGTCGCGTGCACCGTCTGGTCCAACGTCGTGATGACCGCCGGCCTGCGCCCGTCCCAACTGCTGCTCGTCCACGGCGGCGCCAGCGGTATCGGCACCCACGCCATCCAGGTGGCCCGCGCCCTCGGCTGCCGCGTCGCGGTGACCGCCGGTTCGCGCAACAAACTCGAGCTGTGCGCCGAACTCGGCGCCGAGATCACCATCGACTACCACAGCGAAGATTTCGTCGAGGCAGTTCGCGCCGCGGGCGGGGCGGACGTCATCCTCGACATCATGGGAGCGGCCTACCTGGACCGCAACGTCGACGCGCTCGCCGCCGACGGCCGGCTCGTCATCATCGGCATGCAGGGCGGCGTGAAGGCCGAACTGAACATCGGCAAACTGCTGGCCAAGCGTGGCGGCGTCTTCGCCACCGCGCTGCGCGCCCGCCCGGTCGACGGTCCGGCAGGCAAGAGCGAGATCGTGGCCCGGGTGCGTGACGAGGTGTGGCCGCTGCTGGCCGACGGTCAGGTCCGGCCGGTGATCGGCGCGGAGTTCCCCATCGCCGAGGCCCAGGCCGCCCATGAACTCCTCGAGTCCGGCGATGTCTCCGGCAAAGTAATTCTGCGCGTGCGGGATTGAGGGTCAGCCCAGCGAGGCGAGGGCCCGCAGCAGTTGGTCCACCTCGGCGGCGGTGCTGTAGTGGGCCAATCCGATCGTCACCGCGCCACCGATGTCGTTGACCCCGATGACGTCCAGCACGCGGGAGTCCGCGTTGGCGATCGCGAGGATGCCGTTGTCGGCCAGCCGCTGCACGACCCGCTCGGCGGGCACGTTCTCCACCGCGAAACTGAGCACCGGAATGTGCACCTCGGGGCTGCCGATCACCATCACCGCGGGCAGCAGGCGCAGCGAGGACAGCAGGTAGTCGAACAGTCCGTTCAGGTATCCCGACGCGGACCGCATCGACACCTCGAGCCGTTCCCGGCGGCTGCCCTGGGCTGAATCATCCAGCCCGGCAAGGTATTCGATGCTCGCGACCACACCGGCGAGCAACCCGAACTGATGGGTGCCGAGCTCGAGGCGGTCCGGCCCGGTGGCGTAGGGGTTCAGCGACACCGACCCGAACGCGTCGATCAGCGAGGGATCACGGAAGACCAGCGCCCCGATCGGCGGGCCACCCCAGGCGAGCGCGTTGACGGCCACCACGTCGGCTTCGACCTCGTCGATGTCGATGAGCCGGTAGGGCGCCGCCGCGCTGTGGTCCACCACCACCAGGCCACCGACCTCGTGGACCAGCTTCGTCACCTCGCGGAGCTCGGTCACGGTGCCCAAAGTGGCTGAGGCAGAAGCCAACGCGACCATCCGGGTGGGCCGGGTGACCAGACCCTCCCACTGCCAGGTGGGGAGCTCACCGGTCTCGATGTCGACCTCGGCCCACTTGACCTTCGCGCCGTAGCGGTTCGCCGCGCGCAGCCAAGGGGCGATGTTCGCCTCGTCGTCGAGCCGGGACACCACCACCTCGTAGCCGAGCCCGACTCGGGCCGACGCGGCGTCGGCGAGGGAGGTCAGCAGCACCGCGCGGTCGGCGCCCAGCACCACCCCGCCCGGGTCGGCGTTGACCAGATCGGCGACCGCCTGGCGGGCGGCGGCCAGCACGGCCGCGCTGCGCCGCGACGACGGGTGCGGGCTCGAGACCGTGGGCATCGAACCGCGGAACGCGGTGGAGACGGCGCGGCTCACGGTGTCCGGCAGGAGCATGCCGCGTTGTGCGTCCAGATGCACCCAGCCATCGCCCAGCGACGGGTGCAGTCCACGCACCCGGGCGACGTCGTATGCCATGCCAGCCCACCTTAGTGCGTCAAGGGAACCTCGCCGCACCGCCCGATTCGGACGGTTGAGCGGTTGCCCGACCTCGCTCTTGCTGCCCATGCCGTGGCCGGTACGGGTCATCTGGACAGCCATACTAGTCGAGTGAGCTTCGGGTTCGGCGTGCTGCTTGCGCTGTTGTTGCTGGTCGGACCCGGGGCAATCATCGCACGGTGCGGCGGCCTGCACTGGACCGCGGCCGTCGCGGTCGGGCCCGCCCTGACGTACGGGGCCGTGGCCATGGCCATCGTCCCCTTCGGTGCGCTGGGTGTGCCGTGGAACGCGGCCTCGGCGCTGCTGGCCGTCGTCGTGGTGGCGGTCGCGGTGACGTGTTTGCGGATGCTGCTGCGTCGATTCGGGGCGCCCGAACCCGGGGACGTTCCCGTCCCGCCGCGCGGGGCGGGACTGCTGGTGGCGGGCGGCGTCCTGCTCGGCGCGGCGCTGATCTTCCTGGCCGCGGCCCGCGGACTCGCGAATTGGCAGTCGATTCCCAGCACCTGGGACGCCGTGTGGCACGCCAACACCATCCGCTTCATCCTCGACACCGGTCAGGCCTCCCCCACCCACATGGGCGAACTGCGCAACATCGAGACCCACGAGGCGCTCTACTACCCGTCCACTTTCCACGCGGTCGCGGCCGTCTTCGCCCAGCTCTCCGGTGCCGCACCCGCCACCGCGTACACCGTCAGCTCGGTGGCGGTGTCCAGCTGGCTGTTCCCGGTCAGCGCCGCCGTGCTGACCTGGCAGCTGCTGCGCTCTCGGACCGGCCCCTGGCCCACCGCTGGGGCGGCGGCCACGGCCGCCGCGCTGTCGGCGTCGTTCACGGCGGTGCCCTACGTGGAATTCGACACCGCCTCCATGCCGAACCTCGCCGCGTACGGCATCGCCGTGCCCGTCTTCGTGCTCACCACCACGACGCTTGCCCACCGCGACCGCATCCCGATGGCGGTGCTCGCCGTCGTCGGGGTGTTCTCCGTCCACATCACCGGCGGTGTGGTCACCGTGCTGCTGGTGGCGGCCTGGTGGCTGGTCGAGGCGTTGCGCCAGCCCGTCCGCGGCCGACTGGCCGACACCGGCACGCTGCTGCTCGTCGGCGCGCCGGCGGTCGCCCTGCTGCTGCCCCAGTTCCTCGGCGTCCTGCAGCAGGCCGAGATCATCGAGGGCCACTCGTTCGTCACCCACCAGGGCAGGAAGCGGGCGCTGTTCGACGCCGTCGTCCAGCACACCCGCCACCTCAACGACTTTCCGATCCAGTGGGTCCTCGTCGCGCTGGCCGCCGTCGGGGGGCTGATGCTGATCGCGCGGCGGGTGTGGTGGCCGGTGCCGGTGTGGCTGCTGCTGGTGGTGGCGATCGTGCACTCCTCGGCGCCGTTCGGGGGGCCGGTCGGGGCGGTCATCGGCAAGTTCAGCGACCTCTTCTACAGCGACCCCCGCCGGCTGTCGGCGGTGGTGACCATGCTGTTGAGCGCGCTGGCCGGGATCGCCGCCTTCACCGTGGTCGCCGCCGCCGTGGCTCGGTTGCGCCGGCTCGATCCGCATCGGCGATACGCCGCCACCGGGGCCGTGCTGGCGGTGGCCTGTGTCGTCTCGGCCGTGTCCTTCATGCCGCGGCACGAGTTCCTGTTCGGCGAGAAGTACGACTCGGTGATCATCGACAGCAAGGACCTGGAGGCGTTCGCCCACCTGGCCGCGCTGCCCGGGGCGCGGGACACGCTGATCGCCAACGCCAACACCGACGGCACGGCGTGGATGTACGCCGTCGCGGGCCTGCACCCGCTGTGGACCCACTACGACTATCCGGTCCAGCAGGGTCCGGGGTACCACCGGTTCATCATCTGGGCCTACGCCGACGACGCCGACACCGATCCGCGGGTGGCCGAGGCCGTCGCGGCGCTCGACATCCGCTACCTTCTCGTGAGCACGCCGGTGGTTCGGGGCTTCGTGATGCCCGACGGTCTGGCGTCACTGGACAAATCCCGCTCCTGGGAGAAGATCTACGACAACGGCGAGGCGCGCATCTATCAATGGCGCGGAGCCCGACCGGAATGACGACGCGACGCTGGGGCACTCTAGGACCATGACTTCTGAGACTTCTGACAGCACCGACGACGACAACGTCGAGATCATCGGCGACGCCCCCCTCGGCGGGGAGCAGGACTCCGACGGCAAGTCGCTGACCGACCTCGTCGAACAGCCCGCCAAGGTGATGCGCATCGGCACGATGATCAAGCAGCTGCTGGAGGAGGTGCGCGCCGCACCGCTCGACGAGGCCAGCCGCGGCCGGCTGCGCGACATCCACCGCACCAGCATCCGCGAGCTCGAGGACGGGCTGGCCCCGGAGCTGCGCGCCGAACTCGAGCGGCTCACACTGCCCTTCACCGAGGAGGCGGTGCCGTCGGACTCCGAACTGCGCATCGCCCAGGCCCAGCTGGTGGGCTGGCTGGAAGGCCTGTTCCACGGCATCCAGACCGCGTTGTTCGCCCAGCAGATGGCGGCCCGTCAGCAACTCGAGCAGATGCGCCAGGGCGCGCTGCCGCCCGGTGTGGTGGTGCCCGGCCAGCGCGGCGGGCACAGCACCGGCCAGTACCTGTGAGGGTTCGTGGTCAGTCCTGACGGCTCGTCCGAGCCTTCCATCCACACGCGCAACGCGTGGGTGGAGTTCCCGATCTTCGACGCCAAGACGCGCTCGCTGAAGAAGGCGTTCCTCGGCAAGGCCGGCGGCGCGATCGGGCGCAACGAGTCCAACGTCGTGGTCATCGAGGCGCTGCGCGACATCACGATGTCGCTGAAGATGGGTGACCGCGTCGGCCTGGTCGGGCACAACGGCGCGGGCAAATCGACCCTGCTGCGGCTGCTCTCGGGCATCTACGAACCCACCCGAGGGGTGGCCACGGTGTCAGGCCGGGTGGCCCCCGTGTTCGACCTCGGCGTCGGCATGGATCCGGAGATCTCCGGGTTCGAGAACATCATCATCCGGGGGCTGTTCCTCGGGCAGACGCGCAAGCAGATGCTGGCCAAGGTCGACGAGATCGCGGAGTTCACCGAGCTCGGCGACTACCTGTCGATGCCGCTGCGCACCTACTCGACGGGCATGCGGGTGCGGCTCGCGATGGGTGTGGTGACGAGCATCGACCCCGAGATCCTGTTGCTCGACGAGGGCATCGGCGCCGTCGACGCCGACTTCCTGAAGAAGGCGCAGACCCGGTTGGCCGACCTGGTGTCGCGCTCGGGAATCCTGGTGTTCGCCAGCCATTCCAACGAATTCCTGGCCCGGCTGTGCAACACCGCGATGTGGATCGACCACGGCACGATCAAAATGGAGGGCGGCATCGAGGACGTGGTGCGCGCCTACGAGGGCGAGGACGCGGCCCGGCACGTGCGCGAGGTCCTCGAGGAGACCGCGCGTGGGTGAGACCATCGGCGATGAGCGCTCGCGCGAAGAGCAAACCATCTGCGCTGTTGTCGTCACCCACCGTCGTCCCGACGACCTCGCGAAGTCGTTGGGCACGTTGACCTCTCAGAGCCGGCTGCCCGACCACCTGATCGTCGTCGACAACGACTTCGGACATGGCGCCGACGACCGGGTTCGCGACATCGTCGCCGGCCAGCCCGTTCCGACGACCTACCTCGGTTCCCGCCGGAACCTCGGGGGCGCCGGAGGTTTCGCGCTGGGCATGCTGCACGCGCTGGCCCTCGGCGCGGACTGGGTGTGGCTCGCCGACGACGACGGCCGCCCGCGGGACGCCGAGGTGCTCGCGACGCTGCTGGCGTGTGCCCGCCGGCACGACCTGGCCGAAGTGTCGCCGATGGTGTGCAATCTCGACGAGCCCGAACGCCTGGCCTTCCCGCTGCGTCGCGGTCTGAAGTGGCGGCGGTTGGTCAGCGAACTGCGTACGGACGGAGAGGGAGACCTGCTGCCGGGGATCGCGTCACTGTTCAACGGCGCCCTGTTCCGCGCATCGACGATCGAGGCGGTGGGCGTGCCCGATCTGCGGCTGTTCATCCGCGGCGACGAGACCGAACTGCACCGCCGCCTGGTCCGCACCGGGCTGCCGTTCGGCACCTGCCTCGACGCGGTGTACCTGCACCCCTGCGGCACCGAGGAATTCAAGCCCATCCTCGGCGGCCGGATGCACACCCAGTATCCGGACAACGAGGCCAAGAGGTTCTACACCTACCGCAACCGCGGCTATCTGCAGGCGCAGCCGGGCATGCGTCGGCTCGTCGCGCAGGAATGGCTGCGCTTCGGCTGGTACTTCCTGGTGTCGACCCGTGATCCCCGGGGCTTCGCCGAGTGGATCCGGTTGCGGCGGTTGGGTCGACGGGAGAGGTTCACGCGACGATGACGTTCACCGATGCTGCGGCGCAGTCGAAGACGTTCACGCGCGCCTGGGCCGACCTGGTCGGCGGGTTCGGCAAGCGCGAGCTGTGGCTGCACCTGGGGTGGCAGGACATCAAGCAGCGCTACCGGCGTTCGGTGCTGGGTCCGTTCTGGATCACCATCGCCACCGGCACCACGGCGGTGGCGATGGGCGGGCTGTACTCGAAGCTGTTCAAACTCGAGCTCTCCGAGCATCTTCCGTACGTCACCCTCGGGCTGATCATCTGGAACCTGATCAACGCGTCGATCCTCGAGGGCGCCGAGGTGTTCATCGCCAACGAGGGCCTGATCAAGCAGCTGCCGACACCGCTGTCGGTGCACGTCTACCGGCTGGTCTGGCGGCAGATGATCCTGTTCGCGCACAACATCATCATCTTCGTGATCATCGCGATCATCTTCCCGAAACCGTGGACCTGGACCGATCTCTCGGTCATCCCGGCGCTGGCGCTGATCTCGCTGAACTGCGTCTGGGTGGCCTTGTGTTTCGGGATTCTCGCGACCCGCTACCGCGATATCAGCCCGCTGCTGAACAGCCTGGTGCAGCTGCTGTTCTTCATGACGCCGATCATCTGGAACGAGGCGACGCTGCAGTCCCAGGGCGCCGGCCAGTGGGCCAAGATCGTCGAACTCAACCCGCTGCTGCACTACCTCGACATCGTGCGTGCCCCGTTGCTGGGCGCGGATCAGGAACTGCGGCACTGGATCGTCGTGCTGGTGCTGACCGTGGTGGGCTGGTTGTTCGCCGCGCTGGCGATGCGCCAGTACCGGGCGCGGGTGCCGTACTGGGTGTGACCGTCAGCTGACGAGGGCGGTGTGGTCGGGTTCGGGACCGAAGACGAACCGCCGGCCCGTCAGCGTCTCCGGCATGATGCGCACGAAGCGGAGCTTGCGCGTCGCCACCCACGGGTACAGGCCGGCGCGCTCGGCCTCGGCGATGTCCTCGGAGGTGGACAGCAGCTTGGCGGTGCCGCGCAGCACCACGCTCCAGCCCTCGACGACATTGTGGTCGTCGGCCTCGAACACCACGTGCTCGTTGAGCACCGAGGTGAGCAATTTGGTGCCCTCGGCGGTCCGGAACAGCACCGTCTTGTGCTGGACGACGTAGTTCACGGGGAAGATCTCGGTCCATCCGCCGACCGTGGTGACGAGCCTGCCCAGCGTCACCCCGGACAGCAGGTCCCAGCTCTGCGCGTCGGTGAGCTCGGTCACCGGTGTGGTTGTGGCGTCCATGAACTCATGGTCGCGGGCCTGCGCTGCTGGTCGTAGGGTCCAACGGCACTACCTTGGGCCCTTCGGTCAGCGCCGCGGCGGCGGCGTGTGCACGGCGGCGTTGATGCGGTTCCACGCGTTGATGGTCACCGCCATCGCGATCACCTGGCCCAGCTCGCGATCGGTGAACGCGTCTGCGGCGGCGGCATACACGTCGTCAGGAACCCCGTGGTCGCCGAGCACCGTGATCGCCTCGGTCAGCTTCAGTGCCGCGCGTTCCCGCGGGGTGAAAATGTCGCCCGCCTCCGTCCAGGCGGCGAGCACGTCGAGCTTCTGCTCGCCGACGCCCAGCTTGCGAGCGTCGCGGGTGTGCATGTCGAGGCAGAAGGCACAGTGATTGATCTGCGAGGCGCGGATCTTGATCAATTCGCCCAGCTCCGGTTCGACGTCCCGGGCGGCAGCCGTGGACAGCGCCATCATCGCGTCGTAGAGCTCCGGGGAGCTCTTGTAGATCTTCAACCGGGCCGGGGTGGTGAGTGTCTGGGTCATGTCCTCGACGCTAGGCGCGAAAGACCCAGCACGGTGGTTCAATCTGATCATGGTTTCCTGGGCCAATTCGGGTACCCGCGATCTGCACCTCGAGTTGCGTGAGTCGATCATCCCCGGCGCCCGCGGCGCCAAGGAGCTGCTGATGACCGCGCTCCGCGACGCGGCGCGCTCCGGCCGGCTGCCGGCGGGGACGACGCTGCCACCCTCGCGCACGCTCGCGGCCGACCTCGGCCTGGCCCGCAACACGGTCGCCGACGCCTACGCCGAACTCGTCGCCGAGGGCTGGCTGGGCTCCCGGCAGGGTGCAGGCACCTGGGTGCTCAACACCGCCCGGCCCGCGGTGAGCGCCCGTCCGCGCGGGGCGCGGGTCACCCCGGGGCACGACCTCATGCCCGGCACACCCGACGTGTCGGAGTTCCCGCGGGGGCAGTGGCTGACGTGTACACGGCGTGCGCTGTCCACCGCGCCGAACGACGCACTGCGAATGCGCGATCCGCGCGGCAGCATCGAACTGCGTTCCGCGCTGGCCGCATATCTCGCCCGCACCCGCGGGGTCCGCACGTCGGAAGAGTCGATCGTGATCTGCGCCGGGGTGCGCCAGGCGGTCTTGTTGCTCGCGCACGCGCTGGGTGGACCGATCGCCGTCGAGGCGTACGGACTGTTCCTGTTTCGCGATGCGCTCGCCGCGGCGGGGGTGACGACGGTGCCGATCGGCGTGGACGACAAGGGTGCGGTGGTGGCGGACCTCGGCGGCCTCGATGCGTCGGCGGTGCTGCTGACGCCGGCCCATCACAATCCGCTGGGAATGCCGATGCACCCGTCTCGGCGGATGGCTGTCATCGAATGGTCCCGGCGCACAGGCGGATTCGTTCTCGATGACGACTACGACGGCGAGTTCCGCTTCGACCGCCAGCCCGTCGGGGCGCTGCAGGCGCTGGATCCCGACCGCGTGGCGTACCTGGGGTCGACCAGCAAGAGCCTGTCGCCGGCGCTGCGGCTGGGCTGGATGGTGTTGCCCGACAGCCTGGTCGATCCAGTGGTGGAAGCCGCCGGCGGACAACAGTTCTCCGTCGACGTCATCGGCGCGCTCACACTCGCCGAGTTCATCACGGGTGGTTACTACGACCGGCACATCCGTCGGATGAGAACCCGGTACCGGCGCCGGCGGGACACCGTCGTCGACGCGCTGGCGGCGTTCCGCGTCGAGGTGACGGGCCTCGCGGCGGGCCTCAACCTGCTGGTGCGCCTGCCCGACGGGGCCGAACCCGAGGTGATGCGCCGCGCCGGCGAGGCAGGCATCGCGCTGACCGGACTGTCGATCATGCGGCATCCGCGCGCAGCGCCGGACGTCGCCGAACGGGACGGGATCGTCGTCGGCTTCGCCGCACCGCCCGAGCACGCCTTCGACGCGGCGATCTCGGCATTGTGCGGGGTACTGGAGGCCTGCGGGTTGTAGCGTCGCGCCATGACCGGACGGCGTGCGATGAGCGGATACGAACGCACGCTGGAGCGGTTCGCCCGAACTCCGCTGGGCTACTGGTATGTCACGCGCCTGGCGCCGCGCATCGATCCGCCGCTGCTGCGGCTCAGTGGTGGGCGCGTCAGCAGCGTGTATCCCGTGCCGGTGATGCTGCTGACGACGATCGGCGCCAAGACCGGGCTGCGCCGGACGCTGCCGTTGCTCTATGTCGTCGACGGGGACTCCCTGATCCTGATCGCGTCGAACTACGGCAGGCCGGGCAACCCGGCCTGGTACCGCAATCTGATCGCCGACCCGCGGGTCGAGGTGCTCGCCGGCCGGTTCAGCGGGCGCTACGAGGCTCGCGAGATCACCGATCCGGCCGAGCGCGCCGACGCCTGGGAGAAGGCGCTCGACGTCTACGCCGGGTACGGCGATTACGAAGTGCGGGCGGGCAACCGGACGATTCCCCTGGTGCGGTTGCACCGCGCATGAAGAAGGGCGCCCCTTGTGGGAGCGCCCTTCTGGTCGGTGGTGACTACCGGACGGTGACGTACACGGTCTGGCTGGTCGCCGAGCGGGTGGAGTCGCCGTTGGAGGTGCCGAACGGTACGGCCGTGCGCTGGATGGGGCCGCGGGTCACGGAGACGACCGAGGCCTCGTCGAGCGGGGCGCTGCCCTGGCGATTCACGACGACGCGGTTGCCCTGGGCCTCCAGCGCGCTGATCGTGTCGGCGGCGTTGCCACCGGTCGGGGCGGCCAGCGCGGGGGCGGCCAGGCCGAGAACTCCGGCGGTCAGGGCGGCTGCGGCGGCGGTGGTGATGGTGAATTTCTTCATGGTCTTGCCCTCTTCTGCTTTTCGATCTTGGTGATCTGATGTCTCAAACCCGCAGATGAGCGCGATCCATTTCAGCTGGCAGAAATTGAACGACGTCTGGCAGAAACACATGCCTGTCAGTCGATTCTGCGGGTGGGCTGGGTCATTCCGCGGCCCGGGATGTTGCCGACCTCACCTAGCACAGGTCGCGCGCCTGAACTGGGGTTATCCACAGCTTTCTGGCGAGCGCGGCGGTTGTCCACAGGTGGCACTTTGGTGATGCCGGTGACGTCACCGCGCCTCTAGAGTCGAACGTATGTGCGAGTCAATCGGAGAGCTGGGCGAGCTCAGTGCTGCCGAGTTGATCGACGCGGCACAGCACTGGTCGCGGGCGGAGAACGCCGCCGCGGCGGCGAAGTTGGCGGTGATGGCCGAGATTTTCACCCGCCGCACCGGCGGCGATGCCACCGACCGGGAGGACTGGTGGGTCGATCCCGACGCCGCGGTCGCCGCCGAACTGGCCGCCGCCCTCGGGGTGACCCGCGGATTGGCGCTGGCCCAGACCCACCGTGGAGTAGTTCTGCGCGACCGCCTGCCCGCAGTGGCGGCACTGTTCGCCGCCGGCGAGCTCAGCGATCTGACCGTGCGGAAAATCATCCACCGCACCGGCCTGGTGACCGACCCGGCGGTGATGGCCGCGGTGGACACCGCCATCGCCGCCGCGGCCACCCGGTGGGGCCAACTGTCGGAAAAGAAGCTCGAGCAGGCCATCGACGCCACCGTGCTCGCCCACGACCCGGTCGCGGTGCGCCGCGTCCTCGATTCCCTGGCCGATCGGCGGGTGGAGTTCGGCTCCCCCACCGACGCGACCGGTTTCACCAGCGTGTGGGCGCTGCTGCCCGCCGCCGACGCCGCCGCGCTGCGTGACCGGCTCGAAACGATCGCCCGCAGTGTCTGCCCGTCCGATCCACGCACTCTCGATGTGCGCCGCGCCGACGCGCTGGCCGCCCTGGGCGCGGGCCGCGACGCCCTGACCTGCCAGTGCGAACTCGACGATTGCGACGCCGCGCAGCGACCCGCCCCGGCCCGCAACACCGTCGTCTACGTCATCACCGACAGCACCACCCCCGAGCAGCCCTCCCCGGAGACCCCCGAGGCCGAGCCCGAGCCCGCTGCGCCCGCGCGGTCACGCAAGCCGGCGCTGCTGTTCCGCGGCGGCATCCTGCCCGCCGCGCTGCTCGACCCGATGCTCACCCGCGCGCACCTACGCCGGGTCACCCACCCCGGCGACGCCGGACCCGAGGACCGCTACCTCCCGTCGCGCGCGCTGGCCGAGTTCGTCCGCTGCCGCGACGTGACCTGCCGGTTCCCCGGCTGCGATTGCCCGGCCACCGACGCCGACCTCGACCACACCGTGCCCTACCCCGTGGGGCCCACCCACGCCTCGAACCTGAAGGCGCTGTGCCGTTTTCATCATCTGATCAAAACGTTCTGGGGCGGACCCGACGGCTGGCGGGATCGCCAACTGCCCGACGGCACCGTGATCTGGACCAGCCCCACCGGGCACACCTACGTGACCTACCCGGGCAGCCGTGACCTGTTTCCCCAGCTGTGCCGCCCGACCGCCACCCTCTGGCACGGCGAACCACCCACTCCCGAGCGGTGCGAGGGTCGCGACGCGATGATGCCCCGCCGCCGACACACCCGCGCCCAGAACCGCGCCCGACACATCGCCGCACAACGACGACTCAACGAACAACACGGCGCCCAACCGCATGGGCCACCCCCGTTCTAACGCCAAAGCCGTTGTGCACCAATGACACCGGGCTAGGACCAGCCATGGCGCTCGACATGGTGAAGGGTATTCCCCGCGTAGATTCGCTCGTGGTGCTGCGCACCTCGGGAGCGAGATCCGGAGCAGTGCGACAGGCAAGACACCCCGGCCGGTGCTACGACCTGCTCCTCGCCCGCGTCACCGCTCCTCCTGACACCGGAAGGTTGTTGACCACCACGCCTTGCGCCATAGCCGGTGCGCGGCGCCGAGAAGAACGTATGGTCATCACTGTGCCGGAAACGGCGTACGCCTCGTGCGGTGGCTTGAATCTCGCCTACCAGGTCTTCGGGACGGGCCGATCGACCTCGTGTTCATCGGGTCGTTCGTCAGCCACGTCGAACTGGTGTGGACAGTGCCGGAGTGCGTCGCTTTCATGGAGCGCCTCGGGACGTTCTGCCGCGTTCTGCTGTTCGACAAAGCCGGTGTCGGCGTGTCCGATCCCGTCCCCCGGGTGCGCACGCTCGACGACCGGGCAGCGGAGATCGAAGCGGTCATGGACGCTGCCGGCTTCGGCAGAGCGGTGCTCTTCGGGGGAAGCGAGAGCGGACCGTCCTCGATCTTCTTCGCCGCGACCCGTCCCGAACGCACGCGGGCCCTGATCCTCACCGGAACCTTCGCATACTTCGGCTTCACGGGATGGGGTGACCTCGACTGCGACCCCTCCAAACTGCGGGAGCACCTGGTGCCGGAAATGGGCGCCGACTACACGCCGTCGGTCGCTCAACTCGCCCGCTGGCAGTCCTGGGCACGCGCCGCCGGCTCGGCCTGGGGTAGCGGCGAGGCGACCAAAGCTCTGCTGCCGTCCGTGCGGCTCACCCGCCAGCTCGGCATGGTCGAACGCATGAGCGCCAGCCCCGGCATGGCGCGCGTAGCGCTCGAAGCGGCGTTCCGCCTGGACGTCCGGACCATTCTGCCCACGATCACGGTGCCCACCCTGGTCATCCACGCCCGCGACGAGATCATCCCGGTGCAGGAAGGCCGTTACCTCGCCGACCACATCCCCGGCGCCCGGATCCTCGAGGTGGACGGCAAGGACCACGTCCCGTGGCTCAGTGATCCCGACACGATCCTGACAGAAGTCGAGGAATTCCTGACCGGCAGCCATGCCGCGCCGGCCCTGACCCGCCGCGCCCTGCGCACCGTGATGTTCACCGACATCGTCGCCTCCACCAATCAGGCCGCCGCGATCGGCGACGAGCGATGGCGCGCCCTGCTGCACCGCTTCAACGAGATCACCGACGACCTCACCCAACGCTTCGGCGGCACGATCGTCGAGACAACCGGGGACGGACACCTCATCACCTTCGACGGCCCCACCCAAGCCATCCGCTGTGCCGAGGCGCTGCGGGACGGCGCCGCGAGCGTGGGTCTGCAGATCCGCGCCGGCATCCACACCGCGAATGCGAACTGGGCGAGGAGACCCTCGGCGGAATAGCCGTGCACATCGCGGCCCGAATCGTCGACCGGGCGGGCCCCAACGAGATCTTCGTCTCGCGCACCGTGCGCGACCTGGTCGTCGGGTCGGGCACCGGGTTCCAGGACCGGGGCAGCGTCGAACTGAAGGGCGTGCCCGGCACCTGGCAGCTCCTGGCCGTCGATCGCCGTGGACCCGGCGCCGGGTCCTCCGAGGCGCGCTTGGTATCCGCCGCCACGCCAGGTCCGCGGGACACGATGCGCCGCTCCGATCGCGCGGCGGCGACCGTCGCCAAACGCACGCCCTGGCTCCTGCGAGGGGTGGCCCGAGTGGTGCCCACCACCGAGCGCCGATCGGCAGCCCGCCGCGGAGCCGCACCGTCGCGATGAGCGCGAGCCCGTAAGCTGCCCGGGTGGCCGAGCCCCCGCTGTCACCGCAGCTGAGCCTGACGACGCAGATCTGGCGTTTCGTCGTGACCGGCGGGCTGTCGGCGATCGTGGACTTCGGGCTGTACGTCGCGCTGCTGGCCGCCGGGCTGCACGTCAATCTCGCCAAGACACTGAGCTTCATCGCCGGCACGACCACCGCGTACCTGATCAACCGGCGATGGACGTTCCAGGCACCGCCGAGCCGTGCCCGCTTCATCGCGGTGGTCGCGCTCTACGCCGTCACCTACGCCGTCCAGGTCGGCATCAACTACGTCTTCTACATGCAGTTCGAGGATCAGCCCTGGCGCGTCCCGGTCGCCTTCGTCATCGCGCAGGGCACCGCGACGGTGATCAACTTCATCGTCCAGCGCGCGGTCATCTTCCGGCTGCACTAGGCAGCCCGCCGCAGGCGGTACCCTCTGTGACGATGTTTCGCACCGATTTCCCGACCACCGCCAAGCGCCTGACCGGCTGGGGCCGCACGGCCCCGACCGTCGCGCAGGTGCTGTCGACGCCGGATCCGGAGGTGATCGTCAAGGCCGTCGCCCGCGCCGCCGAGCAGCCCGACCGCGGTGTGCTCGCCCGCGGCCTCGGCCGTTCCTACGGCGACAACGCCCAGAACGGCGGCGGGCTCGTCATCGACATGAACGCGCTGCACCGCATCCATTCGATCAACACCGACGACGCTCTCGTGGACGTCGACGCCGGCGTCAACCTCGATCAGCTGATGCGCGCCGCCCTGCCCCTGGGACTGTGGGTCCCCGTGCTGCCCGGCACCCGCCAGGTCACCATCGGTGGCGCCATCGCCTGCGACATCCACGGCAAGAACCACCACAGCGCCGGCAGCTTCGGCAACCACGTCCGCTCGATGGACCTGCTGACCGCCGACGGACAGGTCCGCACCATCACCCCGACCGGCCCCGGCAGCGATCTGTTCTGGGCCACCGTCGGCGGCAACGGCCTGACCGGCATCATCCTGCGCGCCACCATCGCGATGACGCCCACCGAGACCGCCTACTTCATCGCCGACGGCGACGTCACCCACAGCCTCGACGAGACCATCGCCTTCCACAGCGACGGCACCGAGGACAACTACACCTACTCCAGCGCCTGGTTCGACGCGATCAGCGCGCCACCGAAACTGGGCCGCGCCGCGATCTCCCGCGGCTCACTGGCCACCCTCGACCAGCTGCCGGCCAAGCTGCAGAAGAACCCGCTGAAATTCGATGCGCCGCAACTGCTCACGCTGCCCGACATCTTTCCCAACGGGCTGGCCAACAAGTACACGTTCATGCCGATCGGCGAGCTCTGGTACCGCAAGTCGGGCACCTACCGCGGCAAGGTCCAGAATCTGACGCAGTTCTACCACCCCCTCGACATGTTCGGAGAGTGGAACCGCGCGTACGGATCTGACGGGTTCAGCCAGTACCAGTTCGTCGTCCCCACCGACGCGGTCGAGGAGTTCAAGGCGATCCTCGTCGACATCCAGCGCTCCGGCTTCTACTCGTTCCTCAACGTGTTCAAGCTGTTCGGTCCCGGAAATCAAGCGCCGCTGAGCTTCCCGATCCCCGGCTGGAACGTCTGCGTCGACTTCCCGATCAAGCCGGGACTGAACGAGTTCCTCAACGGCCTCGATCAGCGGGTGCTCGAGTTCGGCGGCCGGCTCTACACCGCCAAGGATTCCCGCACCACCGCTGAGACCTTCCACGCGATGTATCCCCGCATCGACGAATGGATCGCGCTGCGCCGCAAGGTCGATCCCGACGGGGTCTTCGCCTCCGACATGGCTCGACGACTGGAGCTCCTCTAAATGGTGTTCGACGCGACCGGCAATCCCCAGACCATCCTGCTCCTCGGCGGCACCTCCGAGATCGGGCTGGCGATCTGTGCGCGCTACCTGCGCAACGCCAAGGCCCGGGTGATCCTGGCCTGCATGCCCGGCGATCCGCTGCGTGACGCCGCGCAGACCCAGATGCAGGAGGCCGGCGCCAAGGCGGTAGAGGTTATCGACTTCGACGCCGTCGACACCGACAGCCACCCCGCCGTCTTCGAGAAGGCCTGGGCCCACGGTGACGTCGACGTGGCGATCGTCGCGTTCGGCCTGCTCGGCGACGCCGAGGAACTCTGGCAGAACCAGCGCAAGGCCGTGCAGATCGCCGACATCAACTACACCGCCGCGGTATCGGTCGGCGTGCTGCTGGGCGAGAAGATGCGCGCTCAGGGCTCCGGCCAGATCATCGCGATGAGCTCCGCGGCCGGCGAACGCGTGCGGCGCTCCAACTTCGTCTACGGCTCCACCAAGGCCGGCCTCGACGGCTTCTATCTCGGACTCGGGGAAGCGTTGCGCGAGTACGGGGTTCGTGTTCTGGTGATCCGGCCCGGCCAGGTCCGCACCCGGATGAGCGCCCACGTCAAGGAGGCCCCCCTGACCGTGGACAAGGAGTACGTGGCCGAACTCGCCGTCACCGCGTCGGCCAAAGGCAAGGATCTGGTCTGGGCGCCCGGCGCCTTCCGCTACGTGATGATGGTGCTGCGCCACATCCCCCGTCCGATCTTCCGCAAGCTGCCCATCTGATGCGCAGCGCCCTGGCCGTGTTCGGCCAGATGGTCGTTGCGACCGTCCTCGCCGTCGTGGTCGCGGGGATCAGCCTGGCCGCGATCGCACGCGTCGAGTGGCCCGCCTACAACTCCTCCAACCAGCTGCATGCGCTCACCACCGTCGGCCAAGTCGTCTGTCTGACAGGGCTTCTCGGAGCCGGACTGTTGTGGCGCCGTGGCCGTCGCACCCTGGCGAGGCTCGGTGCGGTGCTGTTCCTCGCCGCGTTCTCGGTGGTGACGCTGGCCATGCCGCTGGGCGCCACCAAGCTCTACCTGTTCGGCATCTCCGTCGACCAGCAGTTCCGCACCGAATACCTGACCCGGCTCACCGATTCGGCGAGCCTGCACGACATGACCTACATCGGTCTGCCGCCGTACTACCCGCCCGGCTGGTTCTGGCTCGGCGGGCGGGCGGCCGCACTGACCGGCACGCCGGCCTGGGAGATGTTCAAGCCGTGGTCGATCGTCTCGATCACCGTCGCGATCGTGCTCGCGCTCGTGCTGTGGAACGCGATGATCCGCTTCGAGTACGCCCTCGTCGTCTCGGCCGCCACCGCCGCCGCCGCGCTCGCCTACACCCCGGCCGAGCCCTACGCCGCGATCATCACCGTGCTGCTGCCGCCGGTCTTCGTGCTGGCGTGGTCGGGACTGCGCGGAAGGACGCGCGGCGGGGGGTGGGCGGCCGTCATCGCGGTCGGCGTCTTCCTCGGCGGCGCCGCACTGTTCTACACGCTGCTGCTCGGCTACGCCGCGTTCACGCTGACCATCATGGCCGTGCTGCTGGCCATCGCCCGGCGCGCCCTGGACCCGCTGCTGCGGTTGCTCGTCATCGCCGTGATCTCCGGGGCGATCGCGCTGATCGGGTGGGGGCCCTACCTCATCGCCGCGGCCAAGGGCACCCCCGCCGACCGCGGCACCGCGCAGCACTACCTGCCCGTCGACGGCGCCCAGCTGTCCTTCCCGATGCTGCAGGTCACCCTGCTCGGCGCGCTCTGCCTGCTGGGCACGCTGTGGCTGGTGATCCGGGCCCGCAGCTCCACCCGGGCGGGCGCGCTGGCCGTCGCCGTCCTCGCCGTGTACGCCTGGTCGCTGCTGTCGATGCTGACCACGTTGGTGGGCACCACGCTGCTGTCCTTCCGGCTGCAGCCGACGCTGACCGTGCTGCTGACCGCCGCAGGCGCGTTCGGGTTCCTCGAGGCGGCCCGCGCGCTCGCCGCCCGCGTGGCCGCCCAGAACGCCCACCGCGTCATCGCCGTCGCCACCGCGGTCGGCGCGCTGGGCGCCGTCACCTTCAGCCAGGACATCCCCGACGTGCTGCGCTCCGACATCGTCGTCGCCTACACCGACACCGACGGCTCCGGGCAGCGCGCCGACCGCCGACCCCCGGGCGCCGAGCAGTACTACCGGGAGGTCGACGCGAAGATCCAGGAGGTCACCGGACGGCCGCGCGACGAAACCGTGGTGCTGACCGCCGACTACAGCTTCCTGTCCTTCTACCCCTACTACGGCTTCCAGGGTCTGACGTCGCACTACGCCAATCCGCTGGCCCAGTTCACCGAGCGCGCCGGCGCCATCGAGGGCTGGTCCATGCTGACCAACGCCGACCAGTTCATCGCCGCGCTCGACGCCCTGCCCTGGCCCCCGCCCACGGTGTTCCTGATGCGCCGAGGCGCCAACGACACCTACACCCTGCGGCTCGCCGAGGACGTCTACCCGAACCAGCCCAACGTGCGGCGCTACCACGTCGCCCTCGACGACGCGCTGTTCGACGATCCGCGCTTCGACGTGTCCACCATCGGGCCGTTCGTGCTGGCCATCCGCAAGCCATCTACCATCTAGCCCCGTGGTGCAGGAGCCAGTTCGGTCGGCGAAGCCGACGCCGCCGACGGCAGGGGCCAACCACCGCACCGCGCGCCTGACGGCGATCGTGGCGGGCCTGCTGGGCACCCTGCTGGCGATCGCCACCCCGCTGCTGCCCGTCACCCAGACCACCGCACAGCTGAACTGGCCGCAGAACGGCGTGCTCGCCAGCGTCGACGCCCCGCTGATCGGCTACGTCGCCACCGACCTGCAGATCACCATCCCCTGCCGCGCCGCCGCCGGCCTGGACCGGCCCGGGCGCACCGTGCTGCTGTCGACGGTGCCCAAGCAGGCGCCCAAGGCCGTCGACCGCGGACTGCTCATCGAACGCGTCAACAACGACCTGCTCGTCATCGTCCGCAACACCCCGGTGGTCAGCGCGCCCCTGGACCAGGTACTCAGCCCCGCCTGCCGGGAACTGACGTTCACCGCCCACGCCGACAAGGTCACCGGAGAGTTTGTCGGCCTCACCCAGCCCCCCGACTCCTCCGACGCCGGCGAACCGCTGCGCGGCGAGCGCGGCGGCTACGACTTCCGCCCGCAGATCGTCGGCGTGTTCACCGACCTGTCCGGCCCCGCCCCGCCCGGCCTGCAGTTCTCCGCGACCGTCGACTCGCGCTACAGCACCTCGCCGACGCTGCTCAAACTCCTCGCCATGATCGTCGGCGTCGCGATGACGATCGTCTCGCTGGTGGCCCTGCACGTGCTCGACAGCGCCGACGGCCGCAGACACAAGCGGTTCCTGCCGCCGCGCTGGTGGTCGCTGTCCCCCCTCGACGGGCTCGTCACCGTGGTGATGGTGTGGTGGCACTTCGTCGGCGCCAACACCGCCGACGACGGCTACATCCTGACCATGGCCCGGGTGTCGGAGAACGCCGGCTACATGGCCAACTACTACCGCTGGTTCGGCACCCCCGAGGCGCCGTTCGGCTGGTACTACGACCTGCTCGCGCTGTGGGCGCACGTCAGCACCACCAGCGTGTGGATGCGACTGCCCACGCTGCTGATGGGGCTGGCCTGCTGGTGGGTGATCAGCCGTGAGGTGCTGCCCCGGCTGGGCACCTCGGTCAAGCACAGCCGCGCCGCCGCGTGGACGGCCGCCGGGCTGTTCCTGGCCTTCTGGCTGCCGCTCAACAACGGCCTGCGCCCCGAACCGATCATCGCGCTGGGCATCCTGCTGACCTGGTGTTCGGTGGAACGCGGCGTGGCCACCAGCAGGCTGCTGCCCGTCGCGATCGCCGTCATCATCGGCGCGCTGACGCTGTTCTCCGGCCCGACCGGCATCGCCGCGATCGGCGCGCTCCTGGTCGCCATCGGCCCCCTGAAAACAATTGTCGCCGCGCATGTCTCGCGATTCGGCTACTGGGCGCTCCTGGCCCCGATCGCGGCGGCCGGCACCGTCACGATCTTCCTGATCTTCCGCGACCAGACGCTGGCCGCCGAACTGCAGGCGAGCAGCTTCAAATCGGCCGTCGGACCGAGCCTGGCGTGGTTCGACGAGCACATCCGCTACTCGCGGCTGTTCACCACCAGCCCCGACGGCTCGGTGGCGCGCCGGTTCGCGGTGCTGACGCTGCTGCTCGCGCTCGCGGTGTCGGTGGCGATGTCGTTGCGCAAGGGCCGCATCCCCGGCACCGCACTCGGTCCGAGCAGGCGCATCGTCGGCATCACGATCATCTCGTTCCTGGCGATGATGTTCACCCCCACCAAGTGGACGCACCACTTCGGGGTGTTCGCCGGGCTGGCCGGATCGCTCGGCGCGCTGGCCGCGGTCGCGGTGTCCGCCGCCGCGATGCGCTCGCGGCGCAACCGCACCGTGTTCGCCGCGGCGGTGCTGTTCATCGCCGCGCTGTCCTTCGCGACCGTCAACGGCTGGTGGTACGTCTCGAATTTCGGTGTGCCGTGGTCGAATTCGTTCCCCGAATGGCACTTCGGCTTCACCACGATCCTGCTCGGCTTCTCGGTACTCGCCCTGCTGGTCGCCGCCTGGCTGCACTTCTCCGGACGCGACGGCGCCCCGGAGGGACCGCCGCGGCGGTGGCGCGGACTGCTGCGGGCGCCGCTGGCGATCGCTACCTGGGCGCTGGTGATCTTCGAGGTCGGCTCGCTGACGCTGGCGATGACCGGGCAGTACCCGGCGTGGACGGTCGGCCGGTCGAACCTCGAGGCCCTGACCGGAAAGACCTGCGGCATGGCCGAAGACGTCATGGTCGAACAGGACCCCACCGCGGGCATCCTCACGCCCGTCGGCGCACCCGTCGGTGACGCGCTGGGCGCAGCCAGATCAGAAGGCTTCAGCGCCAACGCGATTCCGTCGGACGTCTCCGCCGACCCGGTAATGGAACAACCTGGCTCGGACAACTTCGCCGACAGCGACGGCAGCGCCGTCACCGGCAGCGAGGCCGGCACCGAGGGCGGCACGACCGCCGCGGCCGGCGTCAACGGCTCCCGCGCCCGGCTGCCCTACGGGCTGGACCCTGCCCGCGTCCCGGTGCTCGGCAGCTGGCGCAGCGGCATCCAGCAGCCGTCGTTCCTGCGCTCGGCCTGGTACCAGCTTCCCCCCGGCTGGAGCGAAGGAGACCGCTCCGACGCGCTGCTCGTGGTCTCCGCGGCGGGCCGGTTCGACCCGGGCGACGTCGTCGTGCAGTGGGCCACCACCGGTGACGAGCCGGCCGGCAGCGTCGGCTTCGCCGACGTCGGCGCCGCCCCGGCCTGGCGCAACCTGCGGGCACCGCTGTCGGCGATCCCCACCGACGCCACCCGCGTCCGCCTCGTCGCCACCGACGACGACCTGAGCCCGACGCACTGGATCGCCTTGACCCCGCCCCGCATCCCCCAGCTGCGCACGCTGCAGGACGTCGTGGGCTCGTCGGACCCGGTGCTGCTGGACTGGCTGGTCGGGCTGGCCTTCCCGTGCCAGCGGCCGTTCGGGCACCGCAACGGCGTCATCGAGGTGCCCAAGTGGCGGATCATGCCGGACCGCTTCGGCGCCGAGGCCAACTCGCCGGTGATGGACTACCTCGGCGGCGGACCGCTCGGCATCACCGAGCTGCTGGTGCGCGCCTCCACCGTGCCGACCTACCTGAAGTACGACTGGTTCCGCGACTGGGGTGCACTGCAGCAGCTCACGCCGTACTACCCGGGCGCACAACCCGCCCGGCTCGATCTCGGTTCGGCAACGCGCAGCGGTCTGTGGAGCCCGGCGCCGCTGCGGCTGAGCTAGACCCGTCTACCATCGAGCCTCGTGCCTGCCCGCAGTTCCCGTCTCGTCGCGATCGCCGCGGGCACTCTCGGGATCCTGGGAATCCTGCTGTGCGCGCTCGCGCCGCTGCTGCCGGTCCGGCAGACCACCGCCACCATCCTGTGGCCGCAGTCGGCCAACGCCGACGGCGACGTCAGCAGCATCACCGCGCCGCTGGTGTCCGGCGCCCCGAAGGCCCTCGACGTCACGATCCCCTGCACCGCGGTGGCGAGCCTGCCCGCCGAGGGCGGGCTGGTGTTCTCGACGATCCCGCCCGACGGCATCGATGCCGGCCGCAACGGACTGTTCGTGCGCGCCAACGCCGACGTCGTCTACGTCGCGTTCCGTGACACCGTCGCCGCTGTCGCGCCCCGTCAGGCTGTGAACTCCGGAGCCTGCAGCGCATTGCGGATGTGGGCCAACGTCGGCGCGGTCGGCGCCGACTTCGTCGGGATCCCGGGCGCCGCGGGCACCCTCAGCCTGGACAAGCGGCCCCAGGTCGCGGGCGTGTTCACCGATCTGCGGGTGCCGATGGATGCGGGACTGAACGCCCGCATCGACGTCGACACCCGGTTCATCACGACGCCGACCGCACTCAAGACGCTGGTGATGGTGCTCGGCGTGCTGTGCGTGACCGGGTCGATCGTCGCGCTGGCCCTGCTGGACCGCGTGTCGGGACGCCGCCCGCCCCGGCGGCGCGCGCGAGCCGGGTGGGCGACCTGGGTCGCCGATGCCGGCGTCGTCGGCGGCCTGCTGGTGTGGCACATCGTCGGCGCACAGTCCTCCGACGACGGCTACAACCTGACCATCGCGCGGGTGTCCGGTGAGGCCGGCTACAGCGTCAACTACTTCCGCTACTTCGGCGCCTCCGAGGCGCCGTTCGACTGGTACCAGAGCGTGCTCGCCCACCTGGCGTCGATCAGCACCGCCGGGGTGTGGATGCGGCTGCCCGCGACCGCGGCGGGCATCGCGACCTGGCTGATCCTGAGCCGGTGCATCCTGCCGCGGCTGGGCCGGCGGGTGGCCGCCAACAAGGTCGCCGTGTGGACCGCCGGGGTGGTGTTCCTGGCCGCGTGGCTGCCGTTCAACAACGGCCTGCGGCCCGAACCGCTGATCGCGTTCGCGGTGGTCGCGGTGTGGATGCTGGTGGAGTCGACGCTCGGCACGCGACGGCTGTGGCCCACCGCGGTCGCGATCGTCATCGCGATGTTCTCGGTGACCCTCGCCCCGCAGGGCCTCGTCGCGTTGGCCCCGCTGCTGGTCGGTGCGCGCGGGATCACCCGGCTGATCTCGGCCCGCCGCCGCATCGACGGGCGGGCGGCGACGCTGCTGCCGCTGGTCGCCGCGCTGTCGCTGGTGTCGGTCATCGTCTTCCGGGACCAGACGCTGGCCACCGTCGCCGAGTCGGTGCGCATCAAGTACGTCGTCGGGCCGACCATCCCCTGGTATCAGGAGTTCCTGCGCTACTACTTCCTGACCGTCGAGGACAGCGTCGACGGTTCGCTGACCCGCCGCTTCGCGGTGCTGGTGCTGCTGCTGTGCCTGTTCGGCCTGATCATGGTGCTGCTGCGACGCGGCCGCGTGCCCGGCGCGGTCTCCGGCCCGGTGTGGCGGCTCGCGGGCACCACCGCGATCGGCCTGCTGCTGCTGACGTTGACCCCGACGAAGTGGGCGGTGCAGTTCGGCGCGTTCGCCGGGCTCGCGGGCGCGCTCGGCGGCGTCACCGCGTTCGCGTTCGCCCGGGTCGGCCTGCACAGCCGCCGCAACCTGGCGCTGTACGTGACCGCGCTGCTGTTCGTGCTGGCGTGGGCGACCTCGGGCATCAACGGCTGGTTCTACGTCGGCAACTACGGGGTGCCGTGGTTCGACAAGCAGCCGGTGATCGCGCACTTCCCGGTCACGACGATCTTCCTGGTGCTGGCCATCGCCTGCGGCCTGCTCGCCGGCTGGTTGCACTTCCGGATGGACTACGCCGGCCACACCCAGGTCGCCGACACCGGCCGCAACCGGGCGATCGCCTCGACCCCGCTGCTCGTCGTCGCGACGATCATGGTGGTACTGGAACTGGGCTCCATGCTCAAGGCGACCGCGGGTCGCTATCCCGTCTACACCACCGGCGCGGCCAACATCTCCGCGCTGCGCTCCGGGTTGTCGAAAGACAGCTGCGCGATGGCCGACGACGTCCTCGTCGAAGCCGACACCAACGCCGGCATGCTCGAGCCCGTCCCGGGTCAGCGCTGGGGCCGCTACGGCCCACTCGGCGGCGAGAACCCGGTCGGCTTCACCCCGAACGGCGTCAGCGACACCCTCGAACCGGCCGAGCCGGTCGCCGCGAACCCCGGCACCGTGAACTCCGACGGGCCCGTCGACAAGCCCAACATCGGCGTCGGTTTCGCGGCGGGCACCGGCGGTGGCTACGGTCCCGAGGGCGTCAACGGGTCCAGGGTGTTCCTGCCGTTCGGGCTCGACCCGAAACGCACCCCGGTGATGGGCAGTTACGACGAGAACCAGCAGGCCGCCAAGGCGACCTCGGCCTGGTATCAGCTGCCACCCCGCACGCCGGACCGGCCGCTGGTGAGCGTCGCCGCCGCGGGCGCCATCTGGTACTACAACGAGGACGGCTCGTTCAACTACGGCCAGTCGCTCAAGCTGCAGTGGGGTGTGCACCGGCCCGACGGCTCCTACCAGGCCCTGGGCGAGGTCTACCCGATCGACATCTTCCAGCAGAAGGCATGGCGCAACCTGCGCTTCCCGCTGGCGACGGCGCCGCCGGAGGCCAACGTCGCGCGCATCGTCGCCGACGACCCGAACCTGTCGGAGGACCAGTGGTTCGGGTTCACCCCGCCGCGGGTCCCGGTGCTGCAGACCGCCGAGCAGTTCCTCGGCTCGGACACCCCGGTGCTGATGGACATCGCCACCGCCGCGAACTTCCCGTGCCAGCGCCCGTTCGCCGAGCATCTCGGCATCGCCGAGCTGCCGCAGTACCGGATCATCCCGAACTTCAAGCAGATGGTGGCGTCGTCCAACCAGTGGCAGTCCGCCCAGGACGGCGGGCCGTTCCTGTTCATCCAGGCGCTGCTGCGCACCGCCACCATTCCGACGTACCTGAACGGCGACTGGTACCGCGACTGGGGATCGCTGGAGCGCTACCTGCGCGTGGTGCCGCGCGACGAGGCCCCCGACGCCGTCGTCGAGGAAGGATCGACACGCGTGTTCGGGTGGAACCGCGGCGGCCCGATCAGGGCCCTCCCGTGATGAGCGACGTGAAGGTGGCGCGCTGGGTCGCGACGATCGCCGGACTGCTGGGCTTCGTGCTGGCGGTGGCCACCCCACTGCTGCCCGTCACGCAGACCACCGCGACGCTGAACTGGCCTCAGCAGGACCGGTTCGAGAACGTCACCGCGCCGCTGATCTCGCAGGCACCGGTGACCCTGACCGCATCGATTCCGTGCGCGGTCGTCCGCGGGATGCCCGCCAAGGGCGGCCTGCTGCTCGGCACCGCACCGGCGCAGGGCCGCGACGCCGCGCTGAACGCGATGCTGGTCAACGTCACCTCGTCGCGGGTCGACGTCATCGTGCGCAACGTCGTGGTCGCCTCGGTGAACCGCGACCGCGTCGCCGGGCCCGGCTGCCAGCGCCTGGACATCACCTCCTCGCACGACGGCACCTACGCCGAGTTCGTCGGGCTCACCAAAGCGGACGGCTCGCCGCAGCGCAGCGGCTACGCCGACCCCAACCTGCGGCCCGCGATCGTCGGGGTGTTCACCGACCTGGTCGGCCCCGCGCCGCCGGGGCTGAGCTTCTCGGCGGCCATCGACACCCGCTTCACCAGCCACCCCAGCGCGCTCAAGCTCGCCGCGATGCTGCTGGCGATCGTGTCGACGGTGATCGCCCTGCTGGCGCTGTGGCGGCTGGACCGCCTCGACGGGCACCGCATGCACCGGCTCATCCCCGAGCGGTGGCGCACCGTCAGCGCCGTCGACGGCGTCGTCGTCGGCGGCTTCGCGCTCTGGTACGTGATCGGCGCCAACAGCAGCGACGACGGCTACATCCTCGCGATGGCCCGGGTGGCCGACCATGCCGGCTACATGTCGAACTACTTCCGCTGGTTCGGCAGCCCCGAGGATCCGTTCGGCTGGTACTACAACGTGCTGGCGCTGATGACCCACGTCAGCGACGCCAGCATCTGGATCCGGCTGCCCGACCTGCTGTGCGCGCTGCTGTGCTGGCTGCTGCTGTCCCGCGAGGTGCTGCCCCGCCTCGGCCCCGCCGTGTCCGGCAGCCGGGCAGCGATGTGGGCGGCGGGCTTCGTCCTGCTGGCGGCGTGGATGCCGTTCAACAACGGCCTGCGTCCCGAGGGCCAGATCGCCACCGGCGCGCTGGTGACCTACGTGCTGATCGAGCGGGCCATCACCTCCGGCCGGCTCACCCCCGCGGCGCTGGCCATCACGACCGCCGCATTCACGCTCGGCATCCAGCCGACCGGGCTGATCGCCGTGGCCGCGCTGGTCGCCGGTGGCCGGCCCATCCTGCGCATCCTGATGCGGCGTCGCGCGCTGGTGGGCACCTGGCCGCTGGTGGCGCCGCTGCTGGCCGCAGGCACCGTGGTGCTGACCGTGGTGTTCGCCGACCAGACCCTGGCAACAGTGCTGGAAGCCACCAGGATTCGCACCGCGATCGGGCCCAGCCAGGAGTGGTACACCGAGAACCTGCGGTACTACTACCTGATCCTGCCGACCACCGACGCCGCGATCTCGCGACGGGTGGCGTTCCTGTTCACCGCGATGTGCCTGTTCCCGTCGCTGTTTTTGATGTTGCGGCGCAAGCGGGTTCCGGGCGTGGCCCGCGGACCGGCCTGGCGGCTGATGGGCGTCATCTTCGCCACGATCTTCTTCCTGATGTTCACCCCCACCAAGTGGATCCACCACTTCGGGTTGTTCGCCGCCGTGGGCGGCGCGATGGCGGCGCTGGCGACGGTCATGGTGTCGCCGGTGGTGCTGCGTTCGGCGCGCAACCGGATGACGTTCCTGGCGCTGGTGTTCTTCGTGCTGGCTCTGTGCTTCGCGTCCACCAACGGCTGGTGGTATGTGTCCAATTTCGGTGCGCCGTTCAACAATTCGGTTCCGCAGCTGGGCGGGGTGAGCGTCAGTACGGTGTTCTTCGCGCTCTTCGTGCTGACCGCGCTGTGGGCGTTCTGGCTGCACGTCTCGCCGCGCCCCGAACCGCGGGTGGTGCGACTGCTGACGACGGCGCCGATCCCGATCGCCGCCGGCTTCATGGTGCTGGTGTTCATCGCCTCGATGGCGATCGGTGTGGTGCGCCAGTACCCGACCTACTCCAACGGGTGGGCCAACGTGCGGGCGCTGGCCGGTGGCTGCGGCCTGGCCGACGACGTTCTGGTGGAACCGGATTCGAACGCCGGCTTCCTGCAACCGATGCCCGGCCGGTACGGCCCGCTGGGTCCGCTGGGCGGCGCCACTCCGACCGGGTTCTCCCCCAACGGGGTTCCGGAGAAGATCATCGCCGAGGCGATCCGGCTCAACAATCCGCAGCCGGGCACCGATTACGACTGGAACCGGCCCGTCAAGCTGTCCCGGCCCGGGGCCAACGGATCCACGGTGCCGCTGCCCTACGGCCTGGACCCGGCCCGCGTACCGGTGGCCGGCTCGTATTCCACGGCGGCACAACAGGAGAGCAAGCTCGCCTCGGCGTGGTACGCGCTGCCCGCCGCCGACGACGCGCACCCGCTGGTGGTCATCACCGCCGCCGGCACCATCGCCGGCACCAGTGTCGCCGAAGGCCTCTCGTCCGGTCAGACCGTGGATCTCGAGTACGCCACCCGCGGTCCCGACGGTGCTCCCGTTCCGGCCGGGCGGGTGCAGCCCTACGACATCGGACCCACGCCGTCGTGGCGCAACCTGCGCTACCCGCGGGAGCAGATCCCCGCCGACGCGGTCGCGGTCCGGGTGATCGCCGAGGACCTCTCACTGGGCCAGGGCGACTGGGTGGCGGTCACGCCACCGCGGGTGCCCGAAGTGCGCTCGGTGCAGGAGTACATCGGCTCGAGTCAGCCGGTGCTGATGGACTGGGCGGTGGGGCTGGCGTTCCCGTGCCAGCAGCCGATGCTGCACGCCAACGGCGTCACCGACATCCCGAAGTTCCGGATCTCGCCGGACTACTACGCCAAGCTGCAGAGCACCGACACCTGGCAGGACGGCAAGAACGGCGGCCTGCTGGGCATCACCGATCTGCTGCTGCGCGCCTCGGTGATGTCGACCTACCTGTCGCACGACTGGGGTCAGGACTGGGGCTCGTTACGCCGCTTCGACACCATCGTGGAGGCGCAACCCGCGCAGATCGACCTCGGTGAGCAGACCCACTCGGGGCTGTGGTCGCCCGGACGGATGCGCATCGAGCCGTGACCGGCACCACCGCGCTGGGCCGGGCCTCGCTGACGCGAGTGGTCGAGCTGCGGGTGCAGATGACGACGTCGCTGTTCGGCCAGACCCCGGCGCAGGCCTGGCCGGACAACGCGGACCTGCTCGAGCCGCTGTTCTGGGACCGCGCCGCCGAGCAGTGGAAGATCGCCATGCAGACCTGGGTGTTGCGGGTCGACGGGCTGATCGTGCTGGTGGACACCGGCGTCGGCAACGACCGGCACCGGCCGCATTTCCCCCCGCTGCACCAGCTGCAGACCGGCTACCTCGACGCGCTGGCCGACGCAGGCGTGACCCCCGAGGCGGTCGACGTGGTGATCAACACCCATCTGCACACCGACCACGTCGGGTGGAACACTCGGCTGGTCCGCGGGGCGTGGGTGCCGACGTTCCCCAATGCCCGCTACCTGATGCCCGAACACGACTACCGCCACTTCTCCCCCGACGGCGACAGCACCAACGAGGGCATGCGCATCGTGTTCTCCGACAGCGTGTCACCGGTGGCCGAGCAGACCGAGTTGTACGCCGGGGAGCACCAACTCAGCGAGTCGCTGTGGCTGCGCCCGGCGCCGGGCCACACGCCGGGTTCCTCGGTGGTGTGGCTGGACGCCGGTGTGCCCGCCGTGTTCGTCGGCGACCTGACGCACTGCCCGATCCAGCTGCCCCGCCCCGATGATCCGTGCGCGTTCGACGAGGATCCGGCCGCCGCGGCGCGCACCCGTCACCGCGTGCTGACCGAGGCCGCGCGCGCCCGCGCCGCCGTCATCCCCGCGCACTACCCGGGACACGGCGGCGCACGGATCGTCGCCCGCGGTAGCGGGCCAGGCGCGGCGTTCACCGTCGACGACTGGCTCGACCTGCCCGCGATCTAACCGTCGTTGGCGCCGGGATCGGCGTTCTCCCGGGCGATGTCGCCGCGGCAGTCCTCCTGCGACCGGTTGGTCTGCTGCACGCACACCTGGACCGGGACCTCGCCGGTGCCCGTGGGTTTGGCGATGTCCGCCGAATACAGCGACCACAGCGACTGATTCGACCCGCTCACCCGGGCGCAGTACGCCTGCGAGCCCGACTCGGTCACCCCCGCCGCGCCCAGCGTCGCGCAGTCGGCGCCGACGACGACGACCGGCACCGCCACCGTCTCCGGGGCGTGCGCCGGATCGTCGTGCAGCACCACGAACAGCGCGGCCGCGACCGCCAGCAGCGAGAGCAGCAGCGCGAGCACGGCCAGCATCCGACCGCGGGACCGCGGTGCCCGACCGCCCGGGCGGGCATGGCGGGGACCGGCCGCCGCCTGCGCCGGCATCGTCGCCTCCGGGTCCGGTGTGCGCGGAAGTGCCGCTGCCCCGGTGCGATTCGCCAGCGCGCGGGCGAAATCCACGCAGTGCTCGAACCGGTCGCCCGGCGACTTGGCCAGCGCCTTCTCCAGCGCGCCACCGAGGCCGGACAGGTCGGGCCGGGCCTCGGCGATCGACGGCGGTCGCGCCGACAGGTGCGAGCTGATCACGATCGCCGGGTTGGTGTGCTGGAAGGGCGGAGAGCCGGTCAGCAGCTGGTAGGCGGTCGCCGCGAGCGCGTACTGGTCGGCCCGGCCGTCGATGCTCTTGTCGGCGGTGAGTTGCTCGGGCGCCGAGTACGCGACCGTGCCGACGGTCATGTCGGTGCCGGTGAGACTGCTGACCTCACCGACGCGGCGCGCGATCCCGAAGTCGGCGAGCATGATCCGCTCGTCGGCGGTCTCCGGATCGGAGATGAGGATGTTGGCGGGTTTGACGTCGCGGTGCAGCAGTCCGCGGGCGTGGGCGTAGTCGAGTGCCTCCCCGACCGCGGTGACGATGCGCACCACCAGATCGGGCGGCATGCCGTCGGGGTACCGCTCGGCGAGCAGCTTCCCGGCGTCGGTGCCCTCGACGTTGTCCATCGAGATCCACAGCCGGCCGTCGAACTCCCCGCGGTCGTGCACCGCGACGATGTGCGGATGCCACAGCCCGGCCGCGATGTCGGCTTCGCGGCTGAAGCGTTCCCGGTACTCGCTGTCGGCGCACACCGTGGGCGAGAGCACCTTCAGCGCGTCGTACCGCGGCAACCGGGGATGCTGCGCCAGATACACCTCGCCCATGCCGCCCGAGCCCAGCAACCTCGCGATCGTGTAGCCCGCGATCACGTCCCCCTCGCTCAGCGGCATGCGCGGATCCTATCGGTGCCCGGCCTCACGGGCGCACGTAGACGACGCGGCTGCCGAACGCGATGTCCTGCAGCGACCTTCGGCGCGCGTCCACCGCCACCCAGGCCAGCCCCAGCGGGAACACCACGCAGGCCGCCGCCCGCAGCAGCGCCACCAGCGGCGCCAGCCGTCGTCCCGCGCGGCTCACCACCTTCAGCCCCATCACCACCGCCCCGGCCGTGCAGCCCGAGACCGCCCAGCAGCCGGTCAGATACAGCACCGCGGCGCCGAACGCCACAGTCCCGGAGAACACCAGGTTCAGCGCCGGGAAGCGGAACGCACCGGGATGCAGCGCCAGCCGGGTCAGGATCAGACCGACGTACAGCAGCGCCAGCAGGGCGCCGACGACCACCAGATCCACCACGGCCGCCACCGCGCGGCTGACCACCCCGGCGGTGCGCTCATCGGGGCCGGTCACGGAACCCCTGCCTGCGCCCCAGCATCCGGTCCACGAAACCGGACACCGCGTCGTCGGCACGTTCGCCCTGGGTGCGGACGTCGGTCATGACGTCCGCGGTCACCGTGCTGGTCGACTCCCGGATGATGGCAGGCAGGTTCACGCCGTCGATCACCTGCTCGGCCAGCCCCACCAGGTCGATGCGGGCGATCACCGCGTCGATCGCCTCGACGGACAGCCGGTCGCGCATGATCGCGGTCAGGTCGAGCTCGTCGACCACCGCCTGCACCACCAGCGAGAGCACCGCCTGCGCCTCGCGTCTGCCGCGGGTGAACAGGCCCCCGACCACCGGCAGCGTCTCGCACATCCGGTAGGCGTCCACCAGGACGGAGTGCGCGGGAACCGGCGACGGTGCCGGGTCGGACGGCGTCACATCGTGCTCTAGTGCGGCGCGCAGAGGTAGGGGAAGTCGGGCAGGAAGTCCTGGCGCGGAGCGACGTCGGTGAGCGCGGTGCGGCCGTTGGTGAGGAACCTCGACCGGTAGTCGGCGACGTCGTCGGTCAGGGTGCGCCCGTTCGGGTACGCGGCCGGTTTGCGCGGGTTGTAGGTCAGCACGTCCGGCAGGGTGCCCTCGGCGGTGATCGCGTCGATCGCCTCGGTGCGGGTGTAGCCGCCGGTCTGGACCATCAACTCGATCAGGTGCCCCATCCAGTCCCCCTGATCACGATTGGGCTCACCGGCGTTGAACGCGGCGAGCTGCTCGTCGTCGGGGAAGAACCCGCTGACCCAGGGATGCCCGGCGCGGTCGGCGTGCACCCACTTGCCGTCGCGCACGAGGCTGGCGCGTCCCCAGATCCGCACGTCGGGGGTGGCGCCGAGGTAGCTGGTGGGCAGCTCGATCGCCATCGCGATCACGTTGGCATCGGCGAAGGTCGCGTCGGCGCGCGCCCCGGCGAAGAACGAGAACGACCCCGACCGCGACCGCCACAGGTGCGGTTCGTCGTCGAACGACACGTCGAGCCCGCCGAAGATCTCCGACCCGGCCGCCGCGTCGACGCGGGCCTCGGCCTGCAGACCGAGCCGGACGTCGACTTTTTGCCGACCGTTGTACGGCTCCGTGAAGACGAAGTTGAACGCGATGTCGTTGCGCAGGTCGCCGTCGTTGTCGATCGCGATGCGGTACACCGCGTCGGGATGCATCGCGTCCGCGTTCGGGTTGGCGGTGAGGATCAGCGCGGTGCGCCCGGGATCCTTCGGGGACGGGAACACGTACAGATCGCACAGGTCCAGGCGCGGATCGCCCAGCGGCGCACCCCGTCGCAGCCCGGTGAAGTCAGTCGACACAAGGTCCATCCAACCGCACCGGTGATCTAGATGGGCGTCAGGCCGTGTTTGCGCTGCACCCGGTTGATCTGCTTGTCCCTCAGCAGCCGCATGCAGTTGCGCAGCAACAGGCGGGTCTGGTGCGGCTCGATGACACCGTCGATGAACCCGCGCTCGGCCGCGATCCACGGCGTGGCGAGGCTGGTGTTGTAGCCCTCGATGAAGTCGGCCCGGATCTTCTGGACCTCGGGGGCGGTCGGGTCAGGGAACCGCTTGACCAGCAGCTGAGCCGCGCCCTCGGCGCCGATCACGGCGATGCGGGCGGTCGGCCAGGCGAAGTTGAAGTCCGACGTCAACTGCTTGCTGCCCATCACCGCATAGGCCCCGCCGTAGGACTTGCGGATCGTGATCGTGACCTTCGGGATGTCGGCCTCGACGACGGCGTTCAGGAAGCGCCCACCGCGCTTGATGATGCCGCCCTTCTCCTGCTCCACGCCCGGCATGAAGCCCGGGGTGTCGACGACGAACACCAGCGGGGTGTTGAACGAGTCGCAGAACCGGACGAACCGGGCCGCCTTGTCGGAGGCCTCGTTGTCGATCGCGCCGGACATGTACATCGGCTGGTTGGCGATGACACCGACGGGACGGCCGTCGACGCGGGCGAACGCGGTGATGATCGCCGGGCCGGACTGCTCGCCGACCTGGAACACGTCGCCGTCGTCGAAGATCCTCAGCAGGATCTCCATCATGTCGTAGGCCTGGTTGTCGGCGTCCGGCACGATCGCGTCGAGCTCCAGGTCGTGCGGGGTGACCTCCGGCTCCAGACCCGGGTTGACGATCGGCGGGTCGTCGAACGTGTTGCCGGGCAGGAAGCTGAGATAGTCGCGCACGTACTGGAACGCGGCGGCCTCGGACTCCACCACCTGGTGGATGTTGCCGTAGCGGGCCTGGGCGTCGGCGCCGCCGAGTTCGTCGAGCGTGACGTCCTCGCCGGTGACGTCCTTGATGACGTCGGGGCCGGTGACGAACATGTAGCCCTGGTCGCGCACCGCGACGACGAGGTCGGTCTGGATCGGCGAGTACACCGCACCGCCGGCGCACTTGCCGAAGATCAGCGAGATCTCGGGGACCAGGCCGCGCAGCAGCTCGTGCCTGCGGCCCAGTTCGGCGTACCACGCCAGCGACGTCGCGGTGTCCTGGATGCGGGCGCCCGCGGAGTCGTTGATGCCGATGATCGGGCAGCCGACCATCGCCACCCACTCCATCAGCCGGGCGACCTTGCGGCCGAACATCTCGCCGACCGAGCCCTGGAACACCGTCTGGTCGTGGCTGAACACCCCGACCGGCCGGCCGTTGATGGTGCCGTGCCCGGTGACCACGCCGTCGCCGTAGAGCGCGTCGGGGTCGCCCGGCGTCTTCGCCAGCGCACCGATCTCCAGGAAGCTGCCCGGGTCGAGCAGCGCGTGGATCCGGGCCCGCGCGGACGGGATGCCCTTCTTCTCGCGCTTGGCGACGGCCTTCTCGCCGCCGGGCTCCTTGGCCAGCTCCAGCTTCTCGCGGAGTTCGGCGAGCAGTTCAGCGGTGGTTTTCGTCGTCACTTGCTCTCGCTCTCGCTCTGCGCCTCGATCGCGGTGATCGCCTCGCTCATGTGGGCGCCGACCTTCGCAATGTACGGCTCGTCGATGGCCTGGATGTGCTCGCCCCCGATGGGCACCACCTCGAGGTCGGCGACGAACTCGCCCCAGCCGCCGTCGGGCTGACGGGTGGCGTAGCGCGGCTCGAAATAGATCGCGTCGTCGTGGTAGCGATCGGCCATGTACAGGGTGACGTGGCCGTCGTACGGCTTGATCTCGGCGGTGTCGATGGCCCGCTGGTCCAGGTAGGACGTGCGCTGGTGCTCGATGATGCCGCCCGGGATCTGCACGCCGCTCTGGCTGACGACGTCGAGCACGAACCGCACCTGACCCTCGTCGTCGAGCTTCTCGAGTTCCTCGTAGGGGATCTCGGGCACCTCGACGTTGAAGGTGCGCTCGGCGAAGCGGGCGTACCGGTCCCACCGGGCGCGGGTCTCCTCCTGCGTCTGCGGAATCTCCTCACCCGGGCGCACCGCGTCGATCAGGCCGACGAACCGCACGTCGGCGCCCGCCTTCTTCAACCCGATCGCGCAGGCGTAGGCCAGCACCCCGCCCAGCGACCAGCCGGCCAGGATGAACGGCCGATCGCCGTTGATCTCCAGCAGCTTCGGCACGTACTCGGCGGCGCGCTCCTCGATCGAGCCCTCCACGCGTTCGATGCCGTACATCGGGGTGTCGGCGGGCAACCGCTTGAGCAGCGGCTCGTAGACGACCGTGGAACCGCCGGCGGCGTGGAACACGAACACCGGGATCCGGGAGCTGCCCTCCTGCGGCGCGCGGATGGTCCGGACGAAGCCGTCGATCTTGCCGCCCTCGAGGTACTCGCGGACCGTGGTGGACAGCTCCTCGATCGTCTTCGCCGCCCGCACGTCCTCGACGGTGATCGTGCCCTCGTCGACGCGCTCGGTGAGCCGTTCGGCGATCTTCGTCGCGGTGCCGTCGTCGAGCGCCGGCAGCTCGTTGAAGATGCCACCCGGCGACTTCCCGGTGACGATCGCCCAGGTGGCGAACGTGACACGTTCGGCGGCGTCGCGCGGCGGCACGTCGGCACCGAGCGCCTCCGTGACGGCCTCCTGGCTGAGCGCCTTGGCGGCCGCGGCCACCGTGGACTGCGACGGCGTGCCTGCCGGCGCCGGTCCCGACGGATCGGTGGGAGGCGGCGGGATCGTCAGGTCCTTCTGGGCCTCGACGCTGTCGGTCGCGATCTGCTCGACGGCGTCCGTCGCGATCGGGTGGCCGGCCTCGGCCAGCTTGGCCTCGAGCTCGGCGACCGTGCTGGCGCCGCCCATCAGGTCGGCCTGCTCGGCGGCGATCTCCTCGGCCGTCTTGCCCTTCTGCGCCTCGGCGAGCTGGTCCACCTCGTCGCGGTGCTCGATCGCGTAGGCGATCAGCTTCTCGACGGCGTAGAGGTTCGCGTCACGCACCGCGGTCAGCTGGATCGGCGGCAGGTCGAAGTCGTACTCGACGCGGTTCTTGATGCGGACCGCCATCAGGGAGTCCAGACCGAGCTCGATCAGCGGCACCTCCCACGGCAGATCCTCGGGCGCATAGCCCATGGCCGCGCCGACGATCGTGCCCAGCCGCTCGCCGATGGTCTCCCCGGACTCCGGCGACCACTTGGCGAAGCCGGCCGCGAGACCGGCACCGGCGGTCAGGTTGTCCTGCAGGATGGCCGCATCGTCCTCGGGCTCGGGTTCCGGTGTTGCCACCGAAGCGATCTCGGCGACGGTGCCGGCGCCGACGGCCGTGGGCAGCGCGGTCTGCGCGCCGCCGCGGGACACGATGGCGTCGTAGACGAGCGTGAACGATTCGTCGATGCGCGCATGCACCTGCACCGCCGCCCCGCCGGGATGGCGGGTGAGCGTGGTGACCAGCCGCGAACCCTCGGCTGGCACCGCGCGCTGCTCCGAGGCGACCAGCTTGGCGTCCGGAAGCACCGCGGCCGCAGCGGATTTCACCAGCGCGGCCAGATCGGCCTCGCCGCGCGGGCTGAACTCCCACACGTGGCGGCCGTCCGGGGTGGCCACGTGGCTGCCGGGCATGACCGCCGAGCTGTCGCCGGTGAAGTGGGCGTCGAGCCAGTGCGGCTTGCGCTTGAACCGGGTCGGCGGGATGTCCGCGAAGTCCAGCGCGCCGCCCAGACCGCGGGACGTGCGCGGGAACAGCGTGCGGAAGTCGAGGTCGTGGCCGTGCACGAAGAGGTGCGCCATGGCCGTGGTCATCGAGTCGACCTCGTCCTGCTTGCGGGCCAGCGTCGGGATCAGTTGCGCGTCATGCAGACCCGCGGCCGCGGTGGTCAGCCCCACCTGCATCAGGGCCACCGGGTTGGGCGCCAATTCCAGGAACGTGGTGTGGCCGTTGTCGACGGCGTTGCGGATGCCGTGCGTGAAGTACACGCTGTGCCGCAAGCCCTTCTTCCAGTAGTCCACATCGTGGATGGGGTCCGAGCCGGCCCGGACCAGGCTGCCCTCGTGCACGGTCGAGTAGTAGGCGATCTGCAGCGGATGCGCCTCGATGCCCTGCAGTTCCGCGGCGAGCTCACCGAGCAGCGGATCCATCTGCGAGGTGTGGCTGGCGCCCTTGGTCTGGAACTTGCGGGCGAACCGGCCCTCCGACTCCGCGCGGGCGATGATCGCGTCCACCTGGTCCGGCGGGCCGCCGATGACGGACTGCGTCGGGGCGGCGTAGACGCACACCTCGAGGTCCTTGAAATCGGAGAACACCGTCTCGATCTCCTCGGCGGAGTATTCGACGAGCGCCATCAACCGGATGTACTCGCCGAACAGCATCGCCTCGCCCTCACCCATCAGGTGGCTGCGTGAGCAGATGGTGCGGGTGGCGTCCTCCAGCGTCAGCCCCCCGGCGAAGTAGGCCGCGGCCGCCTCGCCGAGCGACTGCCCGATCACCGCGCCGGGTGTGGCGCCGTGCGCCTTGAGCAGCTCGCCGAGCGCGATCTGGATCGCGAAGATGACCAGCTGCACCTTCTCGATCGGGAGCTCGGTGGTCTCGTCGGTGTAGTCGATCGCGTCGTCGAGGATCAGCTCGAGGATCGAGTGTCCCCGCTCGTCCTGAATGAGGCTGTCCACCTTGTTGATCCACTCGGCGAAGATCTCGTCGCGCAGATACAGGCTCTTGGCCATCTTGCGGTGCTGGGCGCCGAATCCGGCGAGCACCCACACCGGCCCGTTGGTGACGGGTCCGTCGGCGCTGAGCACGATCGGGTGCGGCTTGCCCTCCGCCAGCGCGCGCAGGCCGGTGATCGCCTCGTCGTGGTCGTGGGCCAGCACCACCGCGCGGGAGCGGCCGTGGTTGCGCCGCGACAGCGAGCGGCCGATCGACTCCAGCGACGACGCGCGCCCCTCGGGGCTGTCGATCCAGTCGGCGAGCTCGGCGGCGGCCGCCCGCTTGCGCGACGTGAGGAAGCCCGACACCGCCAGCGGCACAACGGGAACCGTCGGGTTCTCGGCTTCGGCGGCGGCCAGCTGCTCGCGGGCGACCTCGAGCAGGCGCAGCGCCTCGTCGGTCAGCCCCGGCAGTTCATAGTCGTCACCGGTACCCGCGGCAGGCACGTCGAGCGCGTCGTCATCAGCGTCATCATCGTCGTCGAGGAACTCGCCGTACTCGTCCATCCGCACGCCGCCCACGTACACGGCCTTGGCGTCGTCGTTGGCGGGCGTGACCACCGCGACATCGGGTTCGGGGGCCGGTTCGACCAGGTCGCTGGCTAGCACCTCGCGCACCACCAGGTGCGCGTTGGCGCCGCCGAAACCGAACCCGGACACCCCGGCGATGGCGCGGCCGCTGTAGCGCGGCCAGTCGGTGACCGTGTCGGCGACCTTGAGGTGTTCCTTGTCGAAGTCGATGTAGGGGTTGGGGCCGGTGTAGTTGATCGACGGCGGGATCTTGTTGTTGCGCAGCGCCAGTGCGACCTTCGCCAGGCTCGCGGCACCGGCGGCCGACTCCAGGTGTCCGACATTGGATTTCACCGCACCCAGCAGGGCCGGCTTGTCGGCGGCGCGGCCGCGGCCGATCACCCGGCCCAGCGCGTCGGCCTCGATCGGGTCGCCCAGGATGGTGCCGGTGCCGTGCGCCTCGACGTAGTCGACGGAGCGCGGATCGATGCCGGCGTCCTTGTACGCCTTGCGCAGCACCGCTTCCTGAGCGTCGGGGTTGGGCGCCAGCATGCCGTTGGAGCGGCCGTCGTGGTTGACCGCGCCACCGGCGATCACCGCCAGGATGTCGTCGCCGTCGCGGCGGGCGTCCTCCAGCCGCTTGAGCACGATCATGCCGCCGCCCTCGGAGCGGGCGTAGCCGTCGGCGTCCTGGGAGAAGGACTTGATCCGGCCGTCCGGCGCCAGCACGCCGCCGACCTCATCGAAGCCCAGCGTGACCAGCGGGGTGATCAAGGCGTTGACGCCACCGGCGATCACCACGTCGGCATCCCCGGCGCGCAGCGCCTTGAGGCCCTCGTGCACCGCCACCAGGGCCGAGGAGCACGCGGTGTCGATGGCCATCGACGGGCCGCGGAAGTCGTAGAAGTAGGACACCCGGTTGGCGATGACCGCGCTGGAGTTGCCGGTGATCGCATACGGGTGCGCGACGGTCGGGTCGGCGACCGACATGAACATGTAGTCGTTGACCGAGCTGCCGATGAACACGCCGACGTTCTCGCCACGCAGGCTCGAGGCCGGAATCCGGGCGTGCTCCAACGCTTCCCACGTCAGCTCCAGCGCCATGCGCTGCTGGGGGTCGATGTTGTCGGCTTCCATCTTCGACAGCGCGAAGAACTCGGCGTCGAAACCCTTGATGTCGCTGAGGTATCCGCCGCGGGTGCGGGCCTTGGCGACCCGCTCGGCGATCCGCGGCTCGGACAGGAACTCCGACCAGCGGCCCTCGGGCAGATCGGTGATCGCGTCGCGGCCCTCGAGCAGCGCCGTCCACATCTCGTCGGGGGTGTTCATGTCGCCCGGGAAACGGGTGCCCACACCGACGATCGCGATGTTCAGCCGACCCTCGTCGCCGTCGCGTGTCCAGTCCTCGGCGTCGAGGTCCGCCAGGTCGTCTTCGGGCTCGCCCTCGACGATCACGGTCGCCAGCGACTCGATCGTCGGATGCCGGAACGCGACCGTCGCGGTCAGCGTCACACCGGTCAGATCCTCGATGTCGCTGGCCATCGCGACCGCGTCACGGGAGGACAGCCCGAGCTCCACCATCGGCGTGGACTCGCTGATCGCGTCGGGCGACTGGCCGGTCGCGTTGCCGATCCAGTTGCGCAGCCACTCACGCATCTCGTTGACGGTCATGTCCTGACCGCGCGGATTGTCTTGCGACTCAGCCATGTTCCATAACCTCACGATCGACAGGCGGCCCGCACGGGCCGCCGTTGCCGTTGCTGTAGTTGGGCGTCAGTCCGTCTCGTCCGGGAAGGCGTTGGCCACCTTGCCGCTGCGCAGGCTGCCGTCGAGATACGCCGAGCGGCAGGCCCGCCGGCCGATCTTGCCGCTCGACGTGCGCGGGATGGCGCCGGCGGGGGTGAGCAGCACGTCGCGTACGGTCACCCCGTGGCGCACCGCGATCGCGGCGCGGATGTCGTCGGCGATCGGGCCCATCTCGAGCTTGTGGGCGCCGGGCGCCCGCTCACCCACGATCACCAGCTGCTCGGACGTGTCGGCGGGGTCCCGCTTGAGCCCGGAGTGGGCATCGGCGAACACCTCGTCGGGCAGCTGGTTGGCCGGGACGGAGAACGCGGCGACGAACCCGGTGCGCAGCGCCTTGGTGGCCTCCTGCGCGGAGTACTCCAGGTCCTGCGGGTAGTGGTTGCGGCCGTCGATGATCACCAGGTCCTTGGTGCGGCCGGTGATGAACAGCTCGCCGTCGTGGTAGGCGCCGAGATCACCGGTCCGGACCCAGGTCGCGTCGTCGGCGGCGCCGTCGGCGTGCGACGGCTCGGTGCGCGACTTGAGGATGTTATGAAACGTCGCCGCGGTCTCGTCGGGCTTGCCCCAGTAGCCGGTGCCCATGTTCTGGCCGCTGATCCACACCTCGCCGATCTGCCCGTCCGGCAGCTCGGTGGCACTGTCGGCGTCGACGATGACCGCCCACTCCGCGACACCGATCTTGCCGGCGCCGGCCTGTGCGACCGCCTTGGGGGAATCCGCGGACACCTCGACGAAGCGGTGGTTGTTGAGCTCCTCGCGGTCCACGTGGATGATCCGCGGCTCGGCGTTCATCGGAGTGGTCGACACGAACAGCGTGGCCTCGGCGAGACCGTAGGACGGCTTGATCGCCTGCGGCTTGAACCCGAACGGGCCGAACGCCTCGTTGAACCGGTTCACGGTGGCCGCCGAGATCGGCTCGCTGCCGTTGAGGATGCACTTGATGTTGGACATGTCCAGCGGCTCTTCGCCCTCCTTGGGCACACCGCGCGCCGCGGCGTGGTCGAACGCGAAGTTCGGGGCCACCGAGATGGTGCCGCCGGTGTCGCCCTCCTTGCGGGCCATCTCGCGGATCCACCGGCCGGGTCGGCGGACGAACGCGGCGGGCGTCATGAACGTGATGTAGTGCCCGAGCATCGGGGACAGCAGCACCGTGATCAGACCCATGTCGTGGAAGAACGGCAGCCACGAGACGCCGCGGTCGCCCTCCTGGCCGTCGAGCGCCTCGATCACCTGCACGACGTTGGTGGCGAGGTTGAGGTGGGTGATCTGCACACCGGTCGGGATGCGGGTGGAACCCGACGTGTACTGCAGGTAGGCGATCGTGTCGGGCGTGACCTCGACCGGTTCCCACGTCGCGCCGACCTCGTTGGGCACGGCGTCGACGGCGATCACGCGGGGGCGCTGATTGGCCGGGCGGGTGCGGAAGAACTTCCGGACGCCCTCGGCGGCCGCCGTCGTGGTCAGGATCGCCGTCGGGTGGCAGTCGTCGAGCACGGCGTGCAGGCGGCCCACATGGCCGGGCTCGTTCGGGTCGAACAGCGGCACCGCGATGCGGCCGGCGTACAGGGTCCCGAAGAAGGCGACGAGATAGTCGAGGTTCTGCGGGCACAGGATCGCGACCCGGTCACCGGGCTGGGTCACCTGCTGCAGGCGGGCGCCGACGGCCTTGTTGCGGGCGCCGAAGTCGGCCCAGTGCAGGTCGCGCTCCACCCCGTCGCGCTCGGTCGAGAAGTCGACGAACCGGTAGGCGAGCTTGTCTCCACGAACCTTCGCCCATCGTTCGACGTGCTTGACCAGGTTCCCGTTGTCGGGGAACTTGATCAGTCCGTCCTTGATGAACGGGTTATGGAAGGCCATCTCAACTCCAATCACATGGGATAGATCCCAAACCCCGAAGATCGTACCGGGGCAACGGCTCCCCGCCCTTGAGCCGCGTCCAACCCTCTTAGATTTCCCTTAATGTTAGGCGACGGCCACACGCAGGCCAAATCCCCCGGGTCACGTGTCAGCCATGTTTCGGCCGCGGTGCGTTATCGATCAGACCCTGCGCCCAGTTCAGGGTCCACGCGGTGGCCGGTTGGCCGTCGATGTTCCAGAACTGCGGAGTGGCGTACAGCGCGTGCACGGGCTGGCCGGCACCGCCGCTGAGCACCTCGATGGTCTTGGGCAGCTGGGTGATGTTGAACGCCGACGTCGGCGCCGCGCAGATCAGGTCGCCGCGCGCGCAGATCTCGTTCGTGCGGTCGTTGAGCGCGCCGAACCCGCCCGGCCGCGGCCCGGTCATCGTCAGGCCCAGCGCCGACAGGGTCGGCACCTCGTGCAGCGTGATCTCCGCGCCCTGACCGTCGGGGTTCGGACCGATGTCCTGGCCGACGCCGTCCTGACGGCGGCCGTCGGCCACCAGCGTCACCCCGAGCACCAGGTCCTGGTCGACGGGGCCGCGCCCGTTGCCGATGTCGCTGGCGATGTCCCCCGCGATCACCGCGCCCTGCGAGAAACCGATCAGCACGTAACTGGTCAGCGGGCAGCGGTTGTTCATATCGGTCATCGCCTGCACCGCGGCCCGGGTGCCCTCGGCCCGGCTGTCGTTGTAGGCCATCTGCGTGTCCGCCGACAACGGATTGTGGAACTGCGCGGTGTAGGGAACCGTGAACACCTCCACCCGGTCGGTGCCGAACTGGGCCCGGATCGGGTTGGTGACGTTGAGCAGCAGCGCCGCCGGGAACTGCACGGGGTTGAACGGATCCAGCGCCCGCGAGGACTCCCAGGTGCCGGGGATCGAGATCAGCTGGACGTCCGGGCAGCTGGCGTCCTGGAACTCGGGGCGCGGCTTCGACGGCGGGGTCGGCACGCCCGTCGGCGGTACCGCGGTGGGAGGAACCGCCGTCGGCGGGCTCTCGGGCCGGCGCAGCACGACGATGACGACCGCCACGATCAGCACCACGACGAGGCCCACCGCCCCGGCAGCGAACAGCGCCAGCAGGCGGTGGCGTTTCCGCCGATTGGTCTTGGCCATGGATGTGAAGGCTCCTAGCAGAGTCGGTCTGTCGCGATGCGAATGTAGTCGGCGGTCTCGTCACGGAGTTCGGTCGCCGAGGGCTTGCCTGCGCCGCCGTCGGAGCGCGGATCGCTCGCGTCGTTGCGCACCAGCGGCGCGACGAAATCCCACACGGCCTGGTCGGGCTGCTTGGCCGCGCGCGCCTGGCAGACGTAGGACCCGATGCTCAGCGCCGACAGATCGCTGGTGGGGTGCACGCCCTCGGAGCGCAGCGCGTCGAGGTAGGCACGCTGGCGCGGCGTCACCATCAACGCGTTGGACTGCCCGCCCGGCTGGGGCGGCCCCGGCGGTTGCGCAGCGTCCTGGCCGTGCGTCGGTGCGGGCTCGATCTCGGAGCTCATGCCCGAGATCACGTCGTCGCCGGCCGAGCATCCGGTGAGCCACGCCGACGAGGCGACCAGGAGGGATAGCCCAGCTACTCCCGCCCGCGCGGACCGTGACCCGTGTTGCACGTCCTCCAAGGTACCGGGGGCGTGCGCGGGTTCCCGGGAGCTACCGGATGGTCGTGACCAGCTCCCCGGACATGGCGGCCAACTGCCCGCTCCAGGTGCCCCAGTCGTGGTTGCCCGAGGTCGGGAAGTCGAAGTGCCCGTTGCCGCCGCCGATCGAACGGTAGTGCTGGTAGAACGTGCGGTTGCTGCCCTGGGCCTGGTCGCAGTACCCGATCATCGCCGGCACGTCGGTGCAGGTCGTCGTCGACGGGCTGAACACCCACAGCCGGGTGTTGTTGTCCACCAACAACTGTGCGTGGACGTCCGGATCGTGCCACTTCCAGCGGCCCAGCTGTGGCAGACCCCACATGTTGCGGGTGTCGACACCGCCGAACTGCGCGAGCCCGGCGGTGATGGCGCCGTTCATGTAGGTGTTGGACGGGGTCAGGAAGCCCGACAGCGAGCCGGCGAAGCGGTACCGGTCGGGATGGAAGGTCGCCATCGTCAGCGCGCCGGTGCCGCCCATCGAGGCGCCGACGATGCCGTGCCCGCCCGGGGCCAGCCCCTTGTTGGCGGCCAGCCAGTTCGGCAGCTCATCGGCCAGGAAGGTCTCCCACTGCTTGGAGCCGTCCTGCTCCCAGTTGGTATACATGCTCCACGCGCCACCGGCCGGGGCGACCACCGAGATGCCCTTGCCGGCGAGGGTGCTCATCGCGTTGCCTGCGGTCACCCAGTTGCTCACGTCGGGCGCGCCGTTGAACGCGTCGAGGAGCACCACGGCGTGCGGGCCGCCGCCCTGGAACGCCACCGGGATCGCGCGGCCCATCGCGGCCGACGGCACCATGAGCGTCTCGACGCCCTGTGCGTGGGCGGTGCCCGCCACTGGGGCGACGACTGCCGCAGCGGCCACCACCGCAGCCATGAATGTCCGGATCAGCGCACGCATCGACCCCCACCTCTCATTTCGCCCGACCGCAACGTAGTGAACCACATCACCCCGACGCGGCGGGGCGCAAGCGACTGACGGCGGTGACCCCGGAAGGGATCACCGCCGCCAGCGATGCGTGTGGCGTTCTACGAACGCCGGATCAGTTACCCGCGGCCGGCGCAGCGGCGTCGACCGGCGCCGCCGGAGCCGACGGCTGCGGCACCGCGCCCAGCACCCGCTGGACGTCGGGCTTCATCTGCTGCAGCTGCTGGCCCCAGTAACCCCAGTCGTGCGCACCGGAGGACGGGAAGTTGAAGACCCCGTTGGTGCCACCGGCCTTGAGGTACTCCTCCTGGAAGGTCCGGTTGGTACGGATGGTGAGGCCCTCGAGGAACTTGGCGGGCAGGTTGTTGCCGCCCAGCTCCGACGGCTTGCCGTTGCCGCAGTAGATCCAGATGCGCGTGTTGTTGGCGACCAGCTTGCCGATGTTGACCATCGGGTCATTGCGCTTCCACGCGCTGTTCGGGTCCTCGGTGGGGCCCCACATGTCGTTGGCCTTGTAGCCGCCGGCGTCACCCATCGAGATGTTCACCAGCGCCGGCCACCAACCCTCGGAGAGGTTCAGGAAGCCCGACAGCGAGCCCGCGTACTGGAACTGGTTCGGGTGGTAGATCGCCAGCGTGAGCGCCGCCGAGCCGGCCATGGACAGGCCGATGGCCGCGTTGCGGTTCGGGTTCACGCCCTTGTTGGCGGCCAGGTAGGCAGGCAGCTCCTGAGTGAGGAAGGTCTCCCACTTGTAGGTGGAGCACCCGGCCTTACCGCACGCCGGCTTGTACCAGTCGCTGTAGAAGCTCGACTGACCACCGACGGGCATGATCGTCGCCAGGCCGGAGTCGAGGTACCACTCGAACGCCTGGGTGTTGATGTCCCAGCCGTTGAAGTCATCTTGGGCGCGCAGGCCGTCGAGCAGGTAGACGCCGGGGGCGTTCGGTCCGCCGCTCTGGAACTGCACCTTGATGTCGCGGCCCATCCCGGCCGACGGCACCATCAGGTACTCCACCGGCAGACCCGGGCGGGAGAAAGCTCCCGCGGTCGCGGAGCCGCCGACGGCCCCGATCACGGCCGGCAGCACGGCGGCCACCAGGGCCGCGATCGTGAGCCGGCGCGCATTGGCGCGCAGCCTTGCAACGAGCTTCATGCTTATTTCTGTCCCATCTCTGTTCGTACAGCAGCAACGAGCCGCCGATCCCCGACCCGGCATCGTGCCCGTGTAGTCAACCACACCTTTGTGGTCAGCTCTTCTCGCGCGAGCCTCGCCCGCTTCGGTCCCACATGCCTTATCCGACGGACGTGTCCGCCACGTTACGAAAGCAGAAAACCCTCCGGCTGAACAAATCCGCGGCCTGTCACGGCCCGGTCGGCGGCAGCCCGGTGTAGGGCGGATCGATCGGTGCGGGGACCGGAAGACCGCACCGCTCGAGCTCGTAGAGCGGCACCCGGTCGATGCGATAGCGGGTGTACTCCGCTGCGTGCACGACATTGGACAGGAATCGCCGGATGCCCATCGGCTCGCGAATCGCGTCGAGCACCTTCTCGGTCTCCGGGCACTTCAGCGCGGCCTCGGCCTGCCGGATCCAGTCCTCGTCCAGATAGGGCGGAATCCACGGGCGTTCCTTGAGGAACGGGCCCTCGGCCACCGCCCAGTCGGGAAACAGGTTCTTATCGTGGCCGATCCGGCCGTCGGTGAGCCGCGCGGTGTGCGCGGCCAGCGGATTCGCCAATCCGATCTGGTCGATGACCCGCACGTCCAGACCGACGTTCATGCCCAGCATGCCCAGATTGGTGAAGAACACGGTGTGCGGGCCGACGTATCCGCCGACGGCCGCGGCGCGCACGTCCGGCGGCGGCGGGAGCGCCGGCACGACGTCCCAGCGGTCGTAGTCGCCCGACGGCAGCAGCAACGCCCCGTCGGGGGTGTTCTCGATCGCGGTCAGCACCGCACGCATCCGCGGGTAGTCGAGGTAGTCGGCCGCGGTCAACGGGTGCGCGTGACCGGTCGCCTGCGAGTAGAACCGGCGCTCGTCGACGATGCCGCTGTAGGTGACGCGGGTGGCGTCGGCGCCCATCCCGGGCGAATTGGCCGCCCACAGCGCCCATCCCGCGACGGCCAGCCACAGCACCGCGGTGGCGCCGGCGTAGAGGTACCCGGCGCCACGCGCCATCCGGGACCGGTCGGGCAGCATCAGCGGGATCACCGCGACCGGTGCCAGCAGACAGAACAGCGGGGTCAGCAGCACCCTGCCGTGCATGAAGTCCCCACCCTGACGGATCCAGTACACCGCCTGCAGCAACCCCGAGATCAGCATGAAGGCCACCACCGCCTTCGGGCTCTGGACGAGGCGACGCACCCAGCCGGAGTCCTTGCGCGCGCGGGCATCTCCCCAGGACGGCCGCCCGCGCAGCAGCAGCACCATCAGGCCCAGCCCGATCAGCAGGACCGCAGGCGCCCACAGCAGGTAGGGCCGGTTGAAGTTGGCGAGGTAGACGAAGCCCTGATCCCACTTGGCGCCCGAGGCGTCCTTGGCGAGCGCGGTGCCGGGCACCAGCAGGCCGTAGTAGCCCATTCGGAAGATCTGGTACGCCACCGGGATCAGCCCGCCCGCGACGACGAGGGCCAGCCGCCGGCGCCACGAGGTCGCCGCGATGAGCATCATCACCAGCGCCAGCCCGCCGATCAGCGCGAGCTCGGGACGCACCAGCACCGACATGCCGGCGACCACCGCCAGCGTGGCGTCGAATTCGCGCGACGTGCGTTCTCCGTCGGGTCGGCGCAGACCCTGCGACCAGCACACCATCATCCACCACAGCAGGCCCAAATAGGCCAGCACCAAACCGTTTTCGAGCCCGGAGGTGGCGAAGTCGCGCGCCGGCGGGATCGCGATGTAGACCAGTGCGCCCGCGGGCAGGAAGATCGCGCTGCGCCCGGTGAGGCCGGGCGCGTACAGCCGGGCGGTGCCGAACATCACCAGCACCACACCGAGCACGCTGAGCACGAGGGCCAGCACCAGGGCGACGTACTCGAGCCGGGCCGAGCCGGCCACGAATCCGCCGAGAGTGACCAGATAGGACCACACCGTCGAGGTGTTCGCCTCCACCCGCTCGCCGGCGTTGAACACGGGACCGTTGCCGGCCAACAGGTTCCGCACCGTGCGGAGCACGATCAGACCGTCGTCGGCGATCCAGCGCCGCTGCCACGCACCCCAGCCGAACAGCGCGGCCACCGACACCACACTCACCCACAGGCTGATCCGTACCCAGGCGTGATACGGGAAGGCGGGCCACCGGTTGAGCCGGGTGGCCGCCGCCTCCGTGAGCGGGCGGCTCAGCCGGTCAGCTGAGGAAGATTGCGGCACCGATGGTTCCGATCCACGCCACCGCGAGCAGCTGCAGCACCCGGTCCTTCAACGCGATCTCCTCGGGCTCGCCGGCCAGCCCGCCGTCGACGTCGACGGCGTAGCGCAGGATCGCGATCACGAACGGCACCATCGACACCACGAACCAGGAGGTGTTGCCCATCGCGTCGCGCTCGAAGGCCCACAGCCCGTAGCAGAGCACCAGCGCAGTGGCCGACAGCGTCCACACGAAGCGCAGATACGAACTCGTGTAGCTCTCCAGGGACTTGCGGATCTTGGCACCGGTCCGTTCGGCCAGCTGCAGTTCGGCATAGCGCTTGCCCGCCGCCATGAACAGCGAGCCGAACGCCATCATCAACAGGAACCATTGCGACAGCGGCACATCCGCGGCGACGCCACCGGCGATCGCCCGGATCAGGAATCCCGAGGACACGATGCAGATGTCGATGACGGCCTGATGCTTGAGACCGAAGCAGTAGGCCAGCTGGATCGCGATGTAGACCGCCATCACCAGCGCCAGGTTCGGGGTGACGAACCACGAGATCGCCAGCGACGCAACGCCGAGCACCACGGCAAGGGTGTAGGCCAGCCATTCGGGGACCACGCCCGCGGCGATGGGGCGATACCGCTTGGTGGGGTGCGCACGGTCGGCTTCGACGTCGCGGGCGTCGTTGACGAGGTACACCGCCGAGGCGCCCAGGCTGAAGACCACGAACGCGATCAGAACGCGGACCAGGACCTCGCGGTAGTCGTAGACGTAGCGATCGTCGCCGAGCGCGGCCACCGGCGCGGCGAACACCAGGACGTTCTTCACCCACTGCCGCGGGCGCAGCGCCTTGACGATGCCGGCGGGGAGGTTCTTCGGCGGCCCGGCCGACGACGAACCCGCCTGCTGCCCCACCTGGGATGCGCTCATCGTGTCGCTCCTTCGACCCCGTCGGCCATCCTGCCGACCACGTTGGCAACGATCGCCCCGACGGCCACGCCGGTGAGCACGTCGCTCGGATAGTGCACGCCGAGCACCATGCGCGACAACGCCATCGGGGGTACCAGCAGCGCGGGCAGCGGCAGTCCGGTGGGCCGGGCCAGCAGCACGGCCGCGGCGGTGGTGGACGTCGCGTGCGCCGAGGGGAAGCTCAGCCGGCTCGGGGTGCCGACGTTGACCGCGATGGCCGGATGATGCGGGCGCTCGCGGCGCACCACCCGTTTGATGATCACCGCGGCGGCGTGGGCCGCGAAGGCGCCCACGCCGGCGGTCAGGTACTGGCGGCGCCGAGCGGGCGCCAGCAGCGCGCCGAGCGCGGCGACGGCGAGCCAGCCCAGGCTGTGTTCGCCGAAGTGCGACAGCGCCCGGGCCAGCGGCAGCACGCCGGGCCGGTCGGCCACGGCCGACTGCACGGCCACCAGCACGGCGTCCTCGCCGTGCGGTGTGTCAGGCATGGGAACCGTCGAGCAGGACGGACTCCCACTTCTGCGTGCTCGTCAGCATCGGCAGCGCGGCCCGGTACACCTTGCGCATCCGGTTGAACTTGCGAGCCAGCAGCGCCTGCCGCTTCAGCGATTCGCGCAGCAGCGCGAACATCTGCTCGCGGTCGCGCTGGCGGTAGACCACGCCGCGGCCGTCGGCGGTGGTCACGGTGACGCCGTCGACGTTGCACAGCGAGAACCAGCGCGCGTCCTGGGTGGCGACGTTGACCTGCGGGCGGCGATGGTGCTCGGGATCGTGCGCCTTGAGCTGGTGCACGACCCCGCGGCTCAGCCGCAGCGAGATCGACAGCGGGTTGGTGGGGATCTCCACCTTCTTGCGCCAGCGCTTGTCCGACGGCGTCGGCAGTGCGGTCGCGCTGGGCAACACGACGGCGTCGGGGTACGTCGCCCGCATCGCCCGCACGTCGGGCAGTGCCGACTCCAGGATCGAGAACAGGTTCTCCGGCCCGGCGAGGAAATCGTCCATCGCCTTGTTCTGGATCGCCACCGTCGAATACTCAAGGCAGAGAAGGTGTTTCAGGGTCGCCTTGAGGTGGCTGCGGAGCAGGCCGCGGACGTTGCCGTCCCAGTGCAGCGCCGCCACGATCAGCCGGTTGCGCAGGTGGAAGTAGGCCTGCCAGTCGATCGCGTCGTCTTTGTCGCTCCACGCCATGTGCCAGATCGCCGCACCCGGCAGCGTCACCGTGGGGTAGCCGTGCTCACCGGCCCGCAGGCCGTAGTCGGCGTCGTCCCACTTGATGAACAGCGGCAGCGGTTGGCCGAGCTCCTCGGCGACCTGCCGCGGGATCATGCACATCCACCAGCCGTTGTAGTCGACGTCGATGCGCCGGTGCAGCAGCCGGCTGCGGTACTCGTCCTCGTCGTTGAGCGGGTACTTGGCGAAGTTGTGGTCGTACTCGGTGTTGACCGCGCCGGTCCACATGAAGTTCTCGGAGTCGACCATCTCGCCCATCACGTGCAGGTGGCTGGGCTCCTGCAGGTTGAGCATCTGGCCGCCGACGAGCGTGGGCACCTTCGCGAACCGGTTCATCGCCAGCGCCCGCAGGATCGAGTCGGGCTCGATGCGGATGTCGTCGTCCATGAACAGGATCTGTTCGCAGTCGGTGTTCTTCAGCGCCTCGTACATCACCCGGCTGTAGCCGCCAGAGCCGCCGAGGTTCGGTTGGTCGTGGATCGAGAGCCGGCTGCCGAGCGCGGCGGCCGCGGCGTCGAAACCCGGATGGTCCTTGGCCTTCTTGGTGCCCTGATCGGAGACGATCACCGCGCTGATCACCTCGTCGACCAGCGGGTCGGAGGTCAGCGCGGCCAGCGCGTTGACGCAGTCCGACGGCCGGTTGAAGGTCGGGATGCCGATGGCGACGTTCGCGCGGCCGGGCGCGGGGATCGGCGCGTACCAGCCCGCGTGGTGCAGCGTGGACGCGGCGTCGGTGGTGATGTCGAACCAGATCCACCCGCCGTCCTCGAACGGCGTCAGGTCGATCTCGAACTCGACGGTGGCCGGCTGGTCTCCGGTGCTGACGACGGGGGCGCCGCCGACGGTGATCCGCGCGCCGGTGGCCTTCGAGCGGTAGACGTCGACGCGGGCGCTGCCGGTCAGCTCGACCCGCAGCACCACGGATTCCAGGATCGACCAGCGTCGCCAGTAGCTCGCCGGGAACGCGTTGAAGTAGGTCGCGAACGACACCTCCGACTCCGCGCCGATCTCCAGCGTGGTGCGGGTGGGGGCGTGGGCGCGCCGGGCGTTGGTCTCGTTCTCGCAGATGTAGAGCTGGCGGACGTCGAGCGGCTCGCCCGGACGCGGCAGGATGACGCGGGCCAGAGGGCTCACGGCCTGTGACTGCCCGGCCTCGAGCGCGCCGGACGGGATGTCACTCATAGTCAGTTGCTTTCTGTGTCGGGGTCGACCAGCGGCGCACCGTCGCGCAGGTGCGGCGCCAGCGTGTTGTCGAACATGTTCAGCGCGCTGGCGATCGCCATGTGCATGTCGAGGTACTGGTAGGTGCCCAGCCGGCCGCCGAACAGCACCTTCGCCGCGGCCGTCTCCGCCTTGGCCCGCGACCGGTAGGAGGCCAGCAGCGCGCGGTCGGACTCGGTGTTGATCGGGTAGTACGGCTCGTCGTCGTCCTCGGCGAAGCGCGAGTACTCGCGCATGATCACGGTCTTGTCGTCCGGGTAGGACCGTTCGGGGTGGAAGTGCCGGAACTCGTGGATACGGGTGAACGGCACATCGGCGTCGTTGTAGTTCATCACCGGGGTGCCCTGGAAGTCCCCGGTCGGCAGGACCTCGAGCTCGAAGTCGAGCGTGCGCCAGCCCAACCGGCCCTCCGCGTAGTCGAAGTAGCGGTCCAGCGGGCCGGTATACACGACCGGGGCGTCCGGGTTGGCGGCCCGCAGCTGGTCGCGGACGTCGAACCAGTCGGTGTCCAGGCGGACCTCGATGCGGTCGTCGGCGGCCATGTTCTGCAGCCACGCGGTGTAGCCGTCGACGGGCAGGCCCTCGTAGGTGTCGTTGAAGTAGCGGTTGTCGAAGGTGTAGCGGACGGGCAACCGGCTGATCGTCGAGGCGGGCAGTTCCTTGGGGTCGGTCTGCCACTGCTTGGCCGTGTAGTCCTTGACGAACGCCTCGTAGAGGGGGCGGCCGATCAGCGAGATGGCCTTCTCCTCGAGGTTCTGCGCGTCGGCGGTGTCGATCTCGGCCGATTGATCGGCGATCAGTGCCCGCGCTTCGTCCGGGGTGAAGTACCGCCCGAAGAACTGGCTGACCAGACCCAGCCCCATCGGAAACTGGTAGGCCTGCCCGTTGTGCAGCGCGAAGACGCGGTGCTGGTAGCCGGTGAACTCGGTGAACTGCCGCACGTAGTCCCACACCCGCTGGTTGCTGGTGTGGAACAGGTGGGCGCCGTAGCGGTGCACCTCGATGCCGGTCTGCGGTTCGGCTTCGGAGTAGGCGTTGCCGCCCAGGTGTGAGCGCCGCTCGAGGACCAACACCCGCTTGTTCAGCTGGGTGGCCGCCCGTTCGGCGATCGTCAGACCGAAGAACCCGGAGCCGACGACGATGAGGTCGAAAGAGTCGGTGGCCGGGCCGGAATCAGAGGAGAACATCGGCAGCAAGGGTATCCGACGGCAGGTGCCGACCCCGAGTTGGCGCAGCGGCGCAGGTCGCGATTAGCTCACGATTCCATATCGTCACTCTGGTCTCACCAGTCACATCAGTACCATCAATCGCGTACGACGTATTTCCGCGCTCTACCGCCTGTAGTCCATGTATTGAGGAGACTTCCGTGCCGAACCGACGTCGCCGCCGGCTCTCGACAGCCCTGAGCACAGTCGCCGCTCTGGCCGTCGCGGGTCCCGTTGCAGTGGTCGCCACCTCCCAGCTGATCGGCCCGTCCGAGGAGCCGCAGCACCGCGAGTTCCGGCAGGCCGCGACCATCACCGATCTTCCGGGCGAGCTGATCAATGCTCTGTCCCAAGGGCTTTCACAGTTCGGGATCAATCTGCCGCCGATGCCCACCGGCCTGCTCGGCGGCACCGGGGCGTCGTCGCCGACGACGCTGTCCCCCGGCCTCGGCGCCACCGGTCTGGGCACGCCCGGCCTGGGCACGCCGTCGCTGACCGATCCCGGCCTGGCCAACCCCGCGCTGACCAGCCCGGTGGGCGCCACCCCGTCGCTGACCGATCCGGCGCTGGCGGCCCCGGGCCTCACCACGCCGAGCCTCACCACGCCCGGTCTGACCACGCCCAGCCTCACCACGCCCGGTCTGACCACGCCGAGCCTCACCACGCCCGGCCTGACCGCGCCCGGTCTGACCACGCCGAGCCTCACCACGCCCGGCCTGAGCACGCCGCCCGCGCTGACCGACCCGGTGCTGGGCGCCGCGCCGATCTCCACCGCCGGGCTGCCGGCCGCCGGTGAGGTGCCGATCTCCACGCCGGTCGGGCTGGATCCCGCCCTGGGCGCCTACCCGATCCTCGGCGACCCGTCGCTCGCCGCCACCCAACCGGTGGCGTCCAGCAGCGGCGGACTGCTCGGCGATTTGACCAGCGCAGCCAACTCGCTCGGCGCCGGCGAGGCGATCGACCTGCTCAAGGGCGTGCTGATGCCCGCGATCATGTCGGCGGTCAAGCCGCCCGCCGCCGCGGCCGCCGCCGCACCCGCCGCTGCGGCCGACGCTGCCGGCGCTGCCGCGGCCCCCGTCCAGGCCGGCCTGGGCGCCGCGGAGGCGGCGGTGGGAGCCGGCGCCTGATCTGGTTCCACCCACGACGATGGCACCGCACACGCCTCGCGCTGTGCGGTGCCGTCGGCGCGTTCCGCGCGTGTCGGAACACCAGTAACACCTGACGCATACGTAACATCAGCCCGTGCTGTGTCGTCGCCGAAGGTCGACGCTGATCGCCGCGCTCGCGGGGACGGTGTTGCTGATGGCGCTGCTCGTGCGGGGCATCACCGCCACTCCGTCGCCGGCGCCGGCGCCCGCGATCGCGGCGCCCCAGGTCGCCCAGCGGCCGCTCGCCGCGCTCGGCGGGGGCGAAACCATCCGGGAGATCCACCAGGACACCCCGTTCTCGATGGTCGCGCTGACCTCCGGTGATCTGACGGGGACCACGGCACGGGTGCGGGCGAAGAAGGCCGACGGCTCCTGGGGGCCCTGGTACGACGCCGAGACACTCGAGGGCGTCGGCCCCACCGGTCACGGCGGCCCGCGCGGTACCGAACCGGTGTTCGTCGGACGCACCACCACCGTGCAGATCGCGGTCACCCGGCCGCCGGACGCCCCGACGACCGGGCCCGCCACCCCGGAACCCGCACCGCGCCCCGGGTTGGGGTACATGCCCGCCACCGTCGAGCAGCCGTTCGGCGAGAACGTCACCGCCGTGCTGATCAGCCCGCCCGAGACGCCGGCCGACCTCGTCCCCCTGCCCAACGCGGCCACCCCGCCCGGCCAGCCACCGCACATCATCAACCGCGCCGAATGGGGCGCCGATGAGGGAATGCGCTGCGGAGAACCGCGCTACGACACCAGGATCCAGGCCGGCGTCGTGCACCACTCCGCGGGCAGCAACGACTACACCCCGCAGGACTCCGCCGGCATCGTCCGGTCGATCTACGAGTACCACACCCGCACGCTGGGCTGGTGCGACATCGCCTACAACGCGCTGGTCGACAAGTACGGCCAGGTGTTCGAGGGCCGCGCCGGCGGCATCCTCCGGCCGGTGGAGGGCTCGCACACCGGTGGGTTCAACCACAACACGTGGGGTGTGGCGATGCTCGGCAACTTCACCGACGTCCCGCCCACGCCGATCCAATTGCGCACCACCGCACGGCTTCTCGGCTGGGTGCTGGGCCAGGCCGGGGTCGACCCCCGCGGCACCGTGGTGCTGCCGTCCGAAGGCGGCTCGTTCACGAAGTTCCCGTTCGGGTCGTCACCGACGCTGCCGACGATCTTCACCCACCGCGACGTCGGCAACACCGAGTGCCCCGGCAACGCCGCCTACGCGGTGATGGACCAGATCCGCGACATCGCCGCACGATTCAACGATCCACCGGGTCCCGAGCAACTCGCCGAACAACTGCGCGGCGGCGCGATCTTCGCCAAGTGGGACTCGCTGGGCGGGATGAACAGCTTCCTCGGCAAGCCCACCTCGCCCGAAGCGTCGGGCGAGGGCGCCACGCGGTACGTCACCTTCGAACACGGCGCGGTGTACTGGTCTCCGGCCAGCGGCGCCGAACCCGTCACCGGTGAGCTGTACAACGCGTGGGGCGCCCTGGGATTCGAGCGCGGAGCGCTGGGCCTGCCGACCAGCGCCGAGATCGCCGAACCGCTGTGGATCGTGCAGAACTTCCAGCACGGCACGCTGAACTTCGACCGCGAGAAGGGCACGGTCACCCGGGTGGTCGACGGTGTCCCGGTGGATCTGCCCCGCCAGACCGACGGTCCGACCCCGGTTCAGCTCGAACGGTTCACCCCGCCGATCAACCCCGCCTGAGCTGCTAGCCCAATCGCCGGCTAGCCCCACCAGCGCTCCAGGACGCGGGCCACCCCGTCCTCGTCGTTGGTCGCCGTCACCTCGTTCGCGGCGGCTACCGCGTCGGGGTGTGCGTTGCCCATCGCCACGCCCAGCCCCGCCCACGACAGCATCGGCACGTCGTTGGGCATGTCACCGAACGTCACCACCGCCGAGGCGTCGATCTCCAGCGGCCGGCTCAGCTCCTCGATGCCCGTCGCCTTGCTGACGCCCAGTGGCACGATCTCGATCAGTCCGTTGTTGGTCGAGTAGGTGATGTCGCCCGCCAGGCCGACATGCGCAGCCAATACCGCGGCCATGTCGGCGCTGCGCGCACCGGCCTTGCGGATCAGCAGTTTGACCGCGGGCGCACTGAGCAGGTCCTCGACCGACACCTCGGTGTTGTCCGGGTTCAGCCAGGCGTGCTCGTAGCCCGGTGAGCTGACGAACTGCGGGGTCGCGACGTCGTGGGCGCTGGCCCCCACCCGCTCCACCGCCAGACCCGCACCCGGGATCACCCGCGCGGCGATCTCGGCGAGTTCGCCGAGCGCCTCGGTGGACAACGTGCGGGCGCTGACGATGCGGTCGACCGCCGGGTCGTAGATCACCGCGCCGTTGGCGCACACCGCCATCGGCGCGAAGCCGAGCTGGTCCACGATCGGGGTCACCCAGCGGGGCGGGCGGCCGGTGGCGAGTACGAACCGGGCGCCGGAGTCGACGACCGCCCGCACTGCCGCGCGGGTGCGCGGGCTGACGGTCTCGTCGTCGTCGAGCAGTGTTCCGTCGACGTCGGTCGCGACGAGCTCCGGTGTCATGCCTCGCCCCGTCTGCGCGCCCGTTCGGCGAGCTCGGCCTCGTCGAGCACCCGCGCCTCCGCCGGCGTGGGTGCGCCGCCGCCCAGCCGGCGCGGCAGCCACGGCGCCCCCGGCGGTTGTGGGTAATCCTGCTGGGCCCGGTGCAGCTCGGCGGTCATCGCCTCCCGCATCGCCACGCTCAGCTCGTCGACGGTGCCCCGCGGCGGGATCGGCGCCCCGACCGAGACAGTCACCGGAATCTTCTTGCGGCCCAACGCCTTCGGCTGATCCTTGGTCCATATCCGCTGGGCGCCCCAGACGATCAGCGGCACGATCGGCACGTCGGCATCCAGCGCCATCCGCGCCGCACCGGTCTTGAACTCCTTGAGCTCGAAGCTACGGCTGATGGTGGCCTCCGGGTAGACACCCACGATCTCCCCGGCGCGCAGCGCCTCGACGGCGCGGACGTAGGCGCCGGCGCCCGCCCTGCGGTCGACCGGGATCGTCTTGGTGTGCTTGATCAGGAACGCGACGGTCCTCACCTCGTTCATCTCGGCCTTGATCATGAACCGCATCCGCCGCTTCCGGTGCATCGCGGCCAGGGCGGCGGGCAACCAGTCGACGTAGCCGGTGTGGTTGATCGCGATGACAGCGCCTCCGGAGGTGGGCAGGTGCTCGAGGCCGTGGAAGGTGATCGTCGTTCCGGTGGCCCGCACCGCCAGCGTCGCCACGATCTCGAGCGAGCGGAAGACCGGTTCCACGGTTACCCCGGCGCCTCGGCGGACGGTCCGGCACGGCGGGCGGCCTTGGCGGCGGCCTCCTCGGCATCCATCCGGTTGGCCTCGGCCAGCGTCGGCGCGCCGCCGCCGAGGCGGTGCGGCACCCAGAACTCCCCGGGCGGGTATGGCCCGTAGGCGTCCTGGACCTCGGCGAGCAGGTGCTGCATCCGCGAATGCAGCAGCGCGGTCAGCTCGGCGGCGGGCAGCGTGGGCTGGATCGGCGCCCCGACCGCGACGGTGATGGGCACCTTGGGCCGCCACATCTTCTTCGGGTGGCCCTTGGTCCAGATGCGCTGGGCGCCCCACACGATGTGGGGAACGATCGGCACGTCGGCGGCGATCGCCATCCGCGCCGCGCCCGACTTGAAGTCCTTGATCTCGAAGCTGCGGCTGATCGTGGCCTCGGGATAGACGCCGACGAACTCGCCCTCCTTCAGCATCCGGACCGCCTCGGCGAAGGAGGCCGCGCCGCTGTCCCGGTCCACCTCGATGTGGCGCAGGCTGCGCATGATCGGGCCGGTGACCTTGTGGTCGAAGACCTCTTTCTTGGCCATGAACCGGACCTTGCGTCCTAAGTGCTGGCGGTACGCGGGAAGGCCGGCGAACGTGAAGTCGAAGTAGCTGGTGTGGTTGATCGCGATGACCGCGCCGCCGGTGCGCGGCAGGTTCTCGATGCCGGTGACCGTGAACGTCAGCCCCTGCGCCCGCCAGACCAGCCGGGCGAGCTGGATGACTGTGCCGTATACCGGTTCCACAGCCGCTAGCGTAGTGCGTGAGGGGGTGGCCGCCGCCGTGAGTGCACCGAGCACGCCGCCTCCGGTGCCGCCCGTGGTCACCGAGATCGCCGGCGACCGGCCGGTCACCGCGGTCTGGGTCAACGAGCTGGGCGGGGTCACGTTCCGGATCGGCGGGGCCTCTCCGGCCTCCGCAGCCGAGTACGTCAAGACCTTTCCGGAGGCGGTGGCGTACCTGCTCGATGACGAGGTGCCCCGGCTGCGGTGGGCACGCGGGTACGCCACGGTGCCGGAGGTGCTCGGTCACGGGCCGGGCTGGCTGCGCACCGCCGCCCTGCCGGGCCGCTCGGCGGTCGATTCGCAGTGGTCCGGCCGGCCGGAAACGGCGGCGCGGGCCATCGGCGCCGGCCTGCGGCGGTTGCACGACGGGCTGCCCGTCGCCGACTGCCCCTTCGGCCCGCCGTCGTGGGTGGGCGAGTCCGCCCCGCCCGCGGACCGGCTGGTGGTGTGCCACGGCGACGCGTGCGCGCCGAACACCCTGCTGGCCGACGACGGTTCCTGCGCGGGGCACGTCGACCTCGGCGACCTGGGCGTCGCCGATAGGTGGGCCGACCTGGCGATCGCCACGATGTCGCTGGACTGGAACTATCCGGGCGCCGACTGGCAGGCCGTCTTGCTCGCCGCCTACGGGGTACGCCCCGACCCGGAACGCATCGCCTTCTACCGGCGCCGGTGGAACGACGAGCCCACGTCGCCGGGCTAAGCTGACAGGCGAGCAAGCAGTCAGTAGAGGGGTATTCGTGCAGGTCACCAGTGTCGGGCACGCCGGCTTCCGCATCGACACCGCCGCCGGGAGCATCCTGTGCGACCCGTGGGTCAACCCGGCGTACTTCGCGTCGTGGTTCCCGTTCCCGGACAACAGCAGGCTGGACTGGGCGGCGCTGGGCGACGTCGACTACCTCTACGTCTCACATCTGCACAAGGACCATTTCGATCCGGAGAACCTGCGCGCCCACGTCAACAAGGACGCCGTCGTGCTGCTGCCGGACTTCCCGGTGCCGGACCTGCGCCGCGAACTGGAGAAGCTGGGCTTCCACCGCTTCTTCGAAACCACCGACTCCGTCAAGCATCGGGTCAGTGGCCCCAAGGGCGATCTCGACGTGATGATCATCGCGCTGCGCGCGCCCGCCGACGGCCCGATCGGCGACTCGGGCCTGGTGGTCGACGACGGCGAGACGGTCGTGTTCAACATGAACGACGCCCGACCGGTCGACCTCGACGTGCTCGCCGCTGACTTCGGTCAGATCGACGTGCACATGCTGCAGTACTCGGGCGCCATCTGGTATCCGATGGTCTACGACATGCCGGCCCGCGCCAAGGAGGCCTTCGGCGTCCAGAAACGTCAGCGCCAGATGGACCGCTGCCGGCAGTACATCGCGCAGGTCGGCGCGAGCTGGGTGATCCCGTCCGCGGGGCCGCCCTGCTTCCTGGACCCGGAGCTGCGCGACCTCAACGACGACCACGGCGATCCGGCGAACATCTTCCCCGACCAGGTGGTGTTCCTCGACCAGATGGCCGCCCACGGGCACGACGGCGGGCTGCTGATGATCCCCGGGTCGACCGCGGATTTCACCGGCGCACAACTGGATTCGCTGACCCACCCGTTGCCCGAGGACGAGGTGCGGGCGATCTTCACCACCGGCAAGGCGGACTACATCGCCGACTACGCCCAGCGGATGGCGCCGGTGCTGGCCGCCGAGAAGGCGTCGTGGGCGCCGGCCGCCGGAGAGCCGCTCCTGGAGCCGCTGCGGGAGCTGTTCGAACCGATGATGCTGGCCTCCGACCAGATCTGCGACGGCATCGGCTATCCGGTGGAGCTGCGGTTGGGCCCTGAAACTGTAGTGCTGGACTTCCCGAAACGTGCTGTGCGTGAACCGATCTCGGAGGAGAAGTTCCGCTACGGCTTCGCGATCGCACCTGAGCTGGTCCGCACGGTGATCCGCGACCGGGAACCGGACTGGGTCAACACCATCTTCCTGTCCACCCGGTTCCGGGCCTGGCGGGTGGGCGGCTACAACGAATACCTCTACACGTTCTTCAAGTGCCTGACCGACGAGCGCATCGCCTACGCCGACGGCTGGTTCGCCGAGGCGCACGACGACACCGCCTCGATCACACTGGACGGCTGGGAGATCCAGCGCCGGTGCCCGCACCTCAAGGCCGACCTGTCGAAGTTCGGGGTGATCGAGGGCTCGACGCTGACGTGCAACCTGCACGGCTGGCAGTGGAACCTCACCAACGGCCGGTGCCTGACCACCAAGGGCCACGAACTGCGGTCGGCGAAGCTGTGATGGCCGAACCGGAACCCACCGTGGGCATCGCGAACCTGTACTACGACGACGGGCTGATCCAGCTCGACCGGGAAGCGCTGACGCTGCGCCGCTACCACTTCCCGTCGGGTACGTCGAAGATCATCCCGCTGCGCGACATCCGCGACTACCAGGTCGCCCCACTGGGCCTGCTGATGTCCCGGTTCCGCCTGTGGGGCACCGACTTCCGGCGCTGGCTACCCCTGGACGTGAACCGGCCGCTGAAGTCGACGCTGATCACCCTCGACGTCCGCGGCACCTACCCGCAGCCGGCCTGCACGCCGGTGCACCCTCGCGAGTTCATCGACGTGCTCGACCAGCTGCTGGGCCGCCGCTAGTTCGGCGTCAGCACCTCGGCCCCGACGTAGGGCACCAACGCCTGCGGGACGCGCACGCTGCCGTCGGGCTGCTGGTGGTTCTCCAGGATCGCGACGAGCCAGCGCGTGGTCGCCAGCGTGCCGTTCAGCGTGGCGGCGGTCTGGGGCTTGCCGTTGTCGTCGCGGTAGCGCACCGCGAGCCGGCGCGCCTGGAACGTCGTGCAGTTCGACGTCGACGTCAGCTCCCGGTAGGTCTGCTGGGTCGGCACCCACGCCTCGCAGTCGTACTTGCGCGCCGCCGAGGAGCCCAGGTCGCCCGCGGCGATGTCGATCACCCGGTAGGGCACCTCGATGTGGGCGAGCATCTGGCGCTGCCAGCCGAGCAGCCGCTGATGCTCGGCCTCGGCCTCTTCGGGCCTGCAGTAGACGAAGCCCTCGACCTTGTCGAACTGGTGCACCCGGATGATGCCGCGGGTGTCCTTGCCGTAACTGCCCGCCTCGCGCCGGAAACACGACGACCAGCCGGCGTAGCGGCGCGGGCCGCCCGACAGGTCGAGGATCTCGTCGGCGTGGAAGCCGGCCAGCGGCACCTCCGACGTGCCGACCAGGTACAGGTCGTCCTCGGCGAGGTGGTACACCTCGTCGGCGTGCGCGCCGAGGAAGCCGGTGCCCGCCATGATCTCTGGGCGCACCAGCACCGGGGGAATCACCAGGGTGAACCCGTTCTCGGTCGCGGTGCGCACCGCGAGCTGGAACAGGGCCAGCTGCAGCAGGGCGCCGTAGCCGGTGAGGAAGTAGAAGCGCGACCCGGAGACCTTGGCGCCGCGGTTCATGTCGATCAGTCCGAGCGATTCGCCGAGCTCGAGGTGGTCTCTGGGGTTCTCGATGACGGGCGGTTCGCCGACGGTGTCGAGCACCACGAACGCGTCCTCGCCGCCGGCCGGGACCCCGTCGATGATGACGTTGGAGATCGCCATGTGTGCCGCGGCGAACGCCTGCTCGGCCTCGGCCTGCGCGACCTCGGCGGCCCGGACCTGCTCGGCGAGGTCCTTGGCTGCGGCCAGCAGGGCGGGGCGGTCGTCGGGCGAGGCCTTGCCGACGGCCTTGCTGGCCGTTTTCTGCTCGGCGCGCAGGGTGTCGGCGCGGGAGATGGCGGCCCGGCGCGCGGTGTCGGCGTCGGCCAGCGCGTCGACGAGTCCGGGATCCTCTCCCCGGGCGCGCTGGGACGCACGCACCGCATCAGGGTCTTCTCGCAGCACCTTCAGGTCGATCACATCGCGCCACCCTACGGGCCGCGGCGTCAGCCGCATAACGTTACAGCTGCATCACTTGTCACAGCGCCTGACACGCCTGTCACAATGGATCCCGATGTCCTCCGGATCTGAGACGGCCCCCGAGAAGCCGCACACCCGCCCCACGAGTTGGTGGCGCAGCCTGCAGGCCGAGTCGACCCGCCGGGCGCTGCTGCTGACGGCGCTCGGTGGCCTGCTGATCGCCGGCATCATCACCGCGCTGCCGCAGGCCGATCCGGCCGGTGGGCTGACGGCGAACTCGATCTCGCTGGGCCCCCGCGGCAACGACACCTTCGACCACGCCAAGAGCGGCGACTGCCTGAACTGGCCGGAGCGCACCCCCGACGCCGCCGAGATCGTCGACTGCAGCGCCGAGCACCGGTTCGAGGTCGCCGAATCGGTGGACATGCGCACGTTCCCCGGCAGCGAGTACGGGCCCGACGCGGCGCCGCCGTCGACCGCGCGCATCCAGCAGATCAGCCAGGAGCAGTGCTCCGCGGCGGTGCGCCGCTACCTGGGCGCGAAGTTCGACCCGAACAGCCGCTTCACCATCAGCATGCTGTGGTCGGGCGACAAGGCCTGGAAGCAGTCCGGCGAGCGCCGGATGCTGTGCGGTCTGCAGCTGCCCGGCCCGAACAACCAGCAGCTCGCGTTCTCCGGCAAGGTCGCCGACATCGACCAGTCGAAGGTGTGGACCCCGGGCACCTGCCTGGGCATCGACCCCTCGACCAATCAGCCGACCGACATCCCCGTCGACTGCGCGGCGCCGCACGCGATGGAGGTCACCGGCGCGGTGAACCTCGCCGAGAAGTTCCCCGGCGGGCTCCCGGCCGAGCCCGACCAGGACGCGTTCATCAAGGACACCTGCACCAAGATGACCGACGCCTATCTGGCGCCGATTCAGCTGCGCAACACCACGCTGACGCTGATCTACAGCACGATCTCGCTGCCGAGCTGGTCGGCGGGCAGCCGCCAGGTGTCGTGCAGCATCGGCGCCACGCTCGGCAACGGCGGATGGTCGACGCTGCTCAACAGCGCCAAGGGCCCGCTGATGATCAACGGGCAGCCGCCGGTGCCGCCGCCGGACATCCCGGAGGAGCGCCTCAACCTGCCGCCCATCGACGTGCCCCAGGTTCCGGACACGTCGTCGCAGTCGAGCAGCAGCTCCAGCAGCTCGAGCAGCGGTTCGTCGCAGTCCAGCTCGGATCAGGGCAGCGGGCAGCAGACCCAGCACATGCCGCAGCTGGCGACGACGGCCGCGCCGACGCCCACCGAACAGGCGCCGGCCACCGACGGCGCGCCTGCCCAGGGCAACACGTTCCTCAACGGGCCGCCGCCGCCCCCGCCCGGCGCACCTCAGGAGCTGCCGCCCCCGCCTCCGCCGGCGGACGTGCCGCCGCCGCCCGCCGACGTTCCCCCGCCGCCCGCGCCGCTGCTGCCACCGCCGCCGGGGACCTGACCCGGTGGTCGTGCGGATGAGTCCGCAGCGGTTCGACGAGCTCGTCGGTGACGCCCTGGACCTCATCCCCGCCGGGCTGGCCGCGGCCATCGACAACGTGGTGATCCTGGTCGCCGACCGCAACGCCGACGAACCCGAGCTCCTCGGCCTCTACGAGGGCGTCGCGCTGACCGAGCGCGACTCCTGGTACGCCGGGGCCCTCCCCGACACCATCACGATCTATCGCGATGCGCTGCTCGACATCTGCCACAGCGACGCCGAGGTCGTCGACGAGGTGGCGATCACGGTGATCCACGAGATCGCCCACCACTTCGGCATCGACGACGACCGGCTGCACGAACTCGGCTGGGGCTGAGCGGCGCATCCTTCGCGCGGCACCACGATCCCGTCGGCGATCGGTGCTAAGAACGGGTCATGAGTCATCAGTGCCGTGCCTGCACGGCGGGTCTCGAGCACTGCCACGGTGCCCTGATCCACCACGCCCACCTCCGCGACGAGTGCACCGAGGACGATTGCCTCACCCCGCCGGCCGCCCACGACATGCATCTGGACTGCAGTGCCGTCGGCTGTGTGTGCGACGAGGTCGGCGCGGTGTCAGCCCATCGGGTCGGCTGACGACCCCTCGCCCGCCGTCGTCACCGACGCCTCCGAGCCGAAGGGTGGGGTCAGCCTGCCCCACTGCAGGCAGCTCCATCGGCCGTCGGTGACCGGCGCCAGCACCACCGACTCGGTGTTGGCGAGGTGGTGGTCGATCGCGAACCCGGGGTCGACGTCGGTCAGCACGGCCGAGACCAGCCTGATCGCCGCGCCGTGGCTGACCACCACGATGTCGCCGCGCCAGCCGTCGTCGTCGAGGTAGCGCGCCCGCAGCCGGTCGAGCACCGGCACGTAGCGCTCCAGCACCTGGTGGCCGCTCTCCCCGCCGGGCAGCGCCACGCTCAGCTCGCCCTCGTGCCAGCGTCGGTAGATCGCGTTGAACTCGTCGTGGGCCGCCTCGTCGGCGCGGTCCTCCAACTCGCCGACCTGCACCTCGTGCAGACCGTCGAACGCGTGCGGGCCCCGTGGCGCGACGTGGATGTCGGTGCTGATCACCCGCTGGATTTCGGTGCTGATCTGCTGGGCGGTCTGCACCGCCCGCGTCGCGATCGAGTGCGCGATCATCCCGGGCGGTTCGGCGAGCGTGCCGGCGAAGCCGCGGGCCTGTTCCCGGCCGAGATCGGTCAGCTCGGCGCCGGGCGGCCGGGTGTCCAGCCGGCGCGCGACATTGCTGTGGGTCTGTCCGTGCCGGACGAGCACCAACCGGCCGCTCACGGCCTGCCGTCCCGCAGCCGCTCCAGCCACGCCGACGCCTCGTCCAGCGCGGGCGGCGGCGTGCCGGCTGCGTCGCCGGTGGGCCACGACCCCAGGTATCGCACATCGGCGCAGCGACGGTGCAGCGCCCGCAACGCCTCGGCGACCGGTTCGTCGTCGATGTGGCCGACGACGTCGAGGAAGAACATGTAGGTACCCAGCTCGATACGGGTGGGCCGCGACTCGATGCGGGTCAGGTCGATGTCGCGGATCGAGAACTCCGTCATCGCCGCGACCAGGGCGCCCGGCACGTTCTCCAGACGCAGTACCACCGACGTGCGGTCGGCGCCGGTCCGCTTCGGTGGCGCGGCGGGCGATCCGACGAGGACGAACCGGGTCCGGGCGTTGGCCTCGTCGACGACGTCGGCGGCCAGGGCCTCGAGTCCGTAGCGCTGGGTGGCCAGCGCGGTGCTGACTCCGGCGTCGGCCCTGCCGTCGGCCACCTCGGTGGCGGCCGCGGCGTTCGAATGTGCCGGAACCAGAACGGCTTCGGGCAGATGGTCGGCCAGCCAGCGGCGCACCTGGGCGGCGGCCACTGGGAACGCGGCCACCGTCCGGATGTCGTCGGCGACGGTGCCCGGGCGGACCGCGATGGTGAACGCCACGTCGAGGGTGAGTTCGGCGAAGATCTGCAGCGGCGAACCGGCGGCGAGGCTGTCCAGTGTCGGCAGCACCGAGCCCTCGATGGAGTTCTCGATCGGCACGCAGGCGAACGCGGCGTCACCGGACCGGACCGCGGCCAGCGCGGCGGCCGTGCTGTCGGTGGCGATGGGGCTGACGGCGCCCGCGAGTCCGGGAATCAGACCGTTCGAATCGATCGCGCGCAGGGCCGCCTCGGTGAACGTCCCTTCGGGACCGAGATAGGCGATGCCGGACACGGCGACAGCCTATCGGGTCGGCGTGGTAATCCCGTTCCGCTGCGGGAAAGCCTTGCGCTCCGGCGCGATCGCTTTTAAGTTAGGGTCACCTTACCAGGAGAAGGGTGACCCGATGACTGCACCGACCACCGCCGAGCGGATCCGCAGCGCATGCGCGCGGGCCGGCGGCGCGATGATCGCCGTCGACGGCATCGACCCCGCGGAGACGCCCATGCACCACCTGCTGTGCGACGGGTCGATGGCCATCACGGTGCCGTCCGCGGGCAGGCTCGCCGCGACGGTCACGTCCGCGGGCGCGGCCGGTGTGCAGGCGGTGCTGGAGATGACCGACTACGCGCCGATCGCGCTGCGTGAACCCGTGCGCTCGCTGGTGTGGATCCGCGGGCGGCTGCGCGACGTCCCCGACCGCGACGTCGCCGCGCTGCTCGACCTCATCGCCGCCTCCGACCCGAATCCCGCTCTGCTGCAGGTGCATTCGGAGGACAGGGATGTGCTGATGCGCCTGGAGATCGAGTCGGTGGTCGCCGCGGACTCCACCGGCGCCGAGTCCGTCGCCGTCGGCGCGCTACTGGCCGCGCGGCCCGACCCGTTCTGCGCCATGGAGTCGGGCTGGCTGCAGCATCTGGAGGCCGAGCACCGCGACGTCGTCGACCGGCTGGCCAGCCGGCTGCCGGGCACGCTGCGGCGCGGGCGGGTGCGGCCGCTGGGGCTCGACCGGTACGGGGTGGCGCTGCGGGTGGAATCCGATGCCGGTGACCACGATGTGCGCCTGCCGTTCGCCGCGCCGGTGAACGACGTGACCGGGCTCAGCCGGGCGATCCGGGTGCTGATGGGGTGCCCGTTCCTCAACGGTCTGCGCGCCCGCCGCGTGTAGCCGGGCGCACCGCTACCGTAGCTGCGGTGAGCTCGCCCGCCGACCGGCTGACCCAGGCGCAGCGCCGCGCCCTGCGCCTGGAGATCGCCGTCGTGCTGGCGGTGACGTTCGCCCTGAGCGCGTACACCGCGCTGCTGCGGCTGATCGAGGCCGTGCTGCTCGGCCTGTCCGGGCAGACCGTGGCGCTCAACCCCCGCCGCTCGCCGTTCAGCCTCATCGACCTCGGCCTGAACCTGGCCGGGCTGTTCCAGCTGCTGGCGTGGGGCGCGCTCGCGCTGTACCTGCTGTGGCGCGGTGGCGACGGGCCCGCGCGGATCGGGCTCGGCCGAATCCGTTGGCGCGCTGACGTTCTCGGTGGGGTCGGGCTGGCCCTGCTGATCGGGGTCCCGGGCCTTGCCCTCTATCAGATCGCCCGCATGCTCGGGGTCAACGCCTCTGTCGAACCCGCGGAGCTCAACGACACCTGGTGGCGCATCCCGGTCCTGCTGCTGCTGTCGTTCGGTAACGGGTGGGCCGAAGAGGTGGTCGTGGTGGGCTTCCTGCTCACCCGCCTTCGTCAGCTGCAGGTCAATCCCTGGCTCGCGCTGGTGATCTCGAGCCTGCTGCGTGGGACTTACCACCTGTACCAGGGTTTCGGCGCGGGGCTGGGCAACGTCGCCATGGGGCTGGTGTTCGGCTACGCGTGGCAGCGCACGGGCCGGCTGTGGCCGCTGATCATCGCGCACACGCTCATCGACGCGGTCGCCTTCGTCGGATACTCGTTGCTCGCGGGCAGACTGGGCTGGTTGCAGTAGGTTCTTGCTGTGACCGACAAGCGGCCGCCTGTTCCGGGGCCGGTTCCACCGCCGCCGCCGCGAGGCCACCCGCCTCGCCGGGAGCCGCCGCAGTCGCTGCGACGCGATCCGCGCTACCGTCCCGCCGGCTCGCCCTGGCCGCCGAACCCGCCGACGCCGCGCCGCGTGCCGCCACCCCCGCCTCCGCGGGCCAGGCCGGTCGCACCCCCGCCGCCCTCCCCGGCACCACCACCGCCCCCGCCGCCCCGCAGCCGTCGGCCGGCGCCGCCCCCTCCCGCACCGGCACCGCGCCGCACACGCCGCCGGGCCCGCCGGTGGCTTCGCCTGATCCCGGTGATCCTGCTGGTGGTGTGCCTCGCCGTGGTGGGCATCGGCGTCTGGGTCGACACGTCGCTGCGGCGCGTCCCCGCTCTCACCGACTACGCCGAGCGCCCGGCCCAGGGCGCCGGGACCACGTGGCTGCTGGTCGGCTCCGACAGCCGTTCCGACCTCACCCCCGAACAGCAGGCGGACCTCACCACCGGCGGCGACCTGGGGAACAGCCGCACCGACACGATCCTGCTGGTACACCTGCCGGGCCTGGGGTCGAGCACCCCGGCCACCATGGTCTCGATCCCCCGCGACTCCTACGTCCCCATCCCCGGCTACGACAGCGACAAGATCAACGCCGCGTTCTCGCTGGGCGGCCCCGCCCTGCTGACCCAGACCGTCGAGGAGGCCACGGGGCTGCGGATCGACCACTACGCCGAGATCGGTTTCGGCGGTTTCGCCGGGCTGGTCGACGCCGTCGGCGGCGTCACCGTCTGCCCCACCGAGCCGATCAGCGACCCGTTGGCCGGCATCGACCTGCCCGCGGGCTGCCAGCACATCGACGGCCGGCAGGCGCTGGGCTTCGTCCGCAGCCGCGCCACCCCGCGCGCGGACCTCGACCGGATGGCCAACCAGCGCGCGTTCATGTCCACTCTCGTGCACCGGGCCGTCAGCCCGTCGGTGCTGCTCAACCCGTTGCGGTGGTACCCGATGGCGACCGCCGCGGCCGACACCGTCACCGTCGACGACGGCGACCACGTCTGGGACCTCGCGCGGTTGGGCTGGGCGCTGCGCGGCGACATGCAGAACATCACCGTGCCGATCGGGGAGTTCACCGAGAACGGGTCGGGGTCGATCGTGGTGTGGGACAGCGACGCTGCGCAGCAGCTGTTCTCGGCGCTGGCCTCCGACACCCCGATCCCGCAGGACGTGCTCGACGCCGCCAACCCGTAGGCACCGTTCAGTCGCGGCCCGCGCCCGTCAGCCCGTTCTGCAGCCAGTCCTTGGTGCGGCCGGGGTGATTCGTCGCGATCCACGCCACGCCGAGGTCGCGGCAGTACTGCACGTCCTCGTAGTGATCGACGGTCCAGCAGTACAGCGCCCGGCCCTGCGCCGCCGCCCGGTCCACCAGCTCCGGGTGCTGGCGCAGCGTCGCGATCGACGGCCCGACCGCGGTCGCGCCGACCGTGGTCGCCGCGCCGCCGCCCAGGTATCGAGAAGTCTCTCCGAGCAGCACCGTCGGCAGCAGGGGCGCCGCCCGGCGGACCCGCCACACCGCGGCCGCCGAGAACGACATCACCACGGCACGGGACAGGTCCGCCGACGCCGGCGACGCGATGCCGTACCGGTGCAGCAGGGCCAGCACCTTGCTCTCCACCAGGGCGCCGTAGCGCACCGGGTGCTTGGTCTCGATGAACATCTTGACCGGCCGGTTCCAGTCCAGCACCAGCGAGACGAGATCGTCGAGCGTCAGCAGGCCGGTGTCACCGTGGCTGCCGTCCGGGCGCCAGCTCGGATGCCAGGCGCCGTAGTCGAGCTCGCGCAGCTGGGCGAGCGTCATCTCACTGACCAGGCCCGACCCGGTCGACGTCCGGTCCAGCCGACGGTCGTGCACACAGACCAGGTGGCCGTCGCGGGTCAGCCGGACATCGCATTCGACGGCGTCGGCACCCTCCTCGAGCGCCCGCTCGTACGCGGTCCGGGTGTGCTCGGGCCGGTCGGCGGAGGCGCCGCGATGGGCCACCACGAACGGGTGGCCGTCGGACGTCCCGCCGGAGTTCATACCGTTATGCTGCCGGGTTCTGCCCTTCGGGCTCAACCGCACGCGCGGGTTCGTCGGCTTTCGTCTCCTCGGAGTCCGGGGCGGCGACCATGACCCAGCGCTTGGACGGCCGCTCGACGGGCTGGCGCTCGAAGCCCAGGAACACCTGCAGGACCAGCAGCACCGCACCGGCGGCGAACAGGTAGGCCACGATCGTGACCACGGTGTTGTCGGCGATGCCCTGGGGATCGGTCGTGAAGCTGGTGGCGATGGAGAACAGCGACACCGCGGTGCTGGCGATCCACACCACCCACCACACCACGATCGGCCGTCCCATCCACCGCTGCCGGTCCTCGACGTGCGCGAGTTCGAGCACGAACACAGGCGCCCACGCCAGGTTGACCACCGGCACCAGGCAGCCGGCACGCAGCGACCACGCCGACCGGGGATCCTCGTGCCGGTGGTGCGCGTAGGCCGCGGCACGTCGGGCGATCAGCCAGTTCGTCAGCACCAGCGCGCTGGCCACGACCATGAAGATCGCCACCACGCTGACCGCGACGCCACCCCACGTGGCGATGGCGGCGACCCAGGGGTTGAGCAGCACGGTGCGGTTGACGATCAGCAGCGCGTACCGGATCAGGTGGACGAACGCGGCCGCCGCGAGCACCGCGGCCGTCGTCACCAGCGTCATCCGGACCGCGTTCAGCGACGGGCCGGTGCGGACCGGCCGCTCCTCGACGGGGGTCTCGAAGTGCTCGACCAGACCCCAGCGCGGGATGGCGGTGTAGCGGGGTGTCGGGTCAAGCGGGCGACGGGGACGGCGCGGCGGGGGCGGCGTGCCGGGCCGGACCGCGACCCAGCGGAACCCCGACGGCAACGCCGGCCCGGGCCGACGCCGGTCCGGTGCGGCCTGCGCGCGGCTCCACTCCGGCGACGAGGCGGGACCCCCGGGCGCGAGCAGTGTGCCGCGGCACCGCGGGCACCACACCCGCTGCCGGTCGCGCACGTTCCACCGCGTCCCGCACTGGGAGCACACCTGGATCATCCGGCCAGCTTAATGTCGCCGACTGGGTGCCGGCTCAGACCGCGCCTGCCCGGCCGTCGTCGGTCACCACCGGCCGGCCGGCGCCGGCCCAGGCGAGCATCCCGCCGCTGACGTTGACCGGGCGGTAACCGTTGCGCGCCAGATACTGGGCGACCCGCTGCGAACGGCCCCCGGCGTGACACACCACGAACAGTTCCGCGTCGGACGGGATCTCCGCGAGTCGCGCGGGGACGTCGCCCATCGGGATGTGACGCGCACCCGGCGCATGTCCGGCACGCCATTCGTCGTCCTCGCGCACATCGAGGAGCACCTGGGTGTCGTCGACGTCATCGAACGTCGAGGGCACCTGATCGATTGCCGCCTGCGGCACACCGGTGGCGTCCATGTGGCCATGCTGACATGAGACGACGGCCGACACCAGCGGCGCCGGCGATGCAGCAATATCGCCGTCGGGGGCACGCTATCCACAGATTCCACAGGTTCATCCACAGGCTGCTGCCACGGTGATTCCGCGATGAGCCGCTGGATCGGGACGGCCACCGCCCCGGGCTGTGGATAGCGCGCCGTAAAACGCCCCGGCGATTCACAGCCCTCTGGCAGGACAGGAAACGAAGCGAGCGAAATCGCTCGCACGGCTAACGATTCCGGGTGCCGACGGGGAAGTGCCCATGCCGATTTTCCCTCGGCGAACGGATGAGGTTATGATCGCGGTCACAGGGTTCCGAGTGTGACCGATCTCACGGGGGTGGAGATCAGGGGGAGGTATCAAGCGTGCAGGTGAGGAGCGTCTGATGGCGTCATCGTCGTCTGGGTCGGCCTATCCGCCGTCGGAGTGGCAGTCGTCCTCGCGTGTCTACAACCGCAGCCAGTTGATGGCGTTCCTGCGCGCCGGGATCATCGCCCTGGTCCTGCTCGCCGTGCTCGCGCTGATCGTCCTGTTCTGACGCCTCCGATTCAACGGCCGGCCCGCACGCTCCACAGCACCCGGTAGGACCGTGCCGCCGGTATCCAGCCGAACACCCGCGAATCCGTCACCCCCGGTGCGTCCGCGTTGTCGGACACCGCTTCGAAGAACGTGCCGTGCTCTGAATGCCGCACGGCGCCCACCCGCTTGACCAGATAGCGCGTCGAGCGCCGCGGGTCGGCGAACACCCGCACCTGGCCCGGCTTGGGCGCGCCACACCGCACCGCGAGCAGTCCGTCACCGGGCTGCAGCGTCGGGCGCATCGAGTCCTCCACGACCACGAAGCGCCGCAGCGGCGGGCCGTCCGGAAAGAGCCGCCGCCCGTGGTTACGCCACATGACCTTGAGGGTAAGTTAGGACCATGCTGCATCGACTGTTCGCCAACGCAACCCCCGCCCATGCTCACTGCGACCTCTACTGCGGCGTCTACGACCCCGCACAGGCCAAGATCGAGGCGCTGTCCTGCCTCAAAACCATTCAGAAATACCACGATTCGGACGATGAGCACTTCAAGACCCGCGCCATCATCATCAAGGAGCGGCAGGCCGAAGAGGTCAAGCACCACCTGATGGTGCTGTGGGCCGACTTCTTCACCAAGGACCACTTCGAGCAGTTCCCCAACCTGCACCAGCTGTTCTGGGACGGCGTGCACGGCGCCGGCGACGTGAAGAAGTCGCTCGATGCCGCCGTCGCCGAGAAGCTGCTCAAGACCATCGACGAGATCTCCGACATCTTCTGGCAGACCGACAAGGGCAAGCAGATGGGTGTCTACCCGCCTGCCTGACGCTCACTCCCCCTGTACGTACACCGGCCCGGTCGTTCGCGACCGGGCCGGTTTCGTTCGCCGTTCCCGACCCGACCCCTCGTGTCCACTTGCGCGTCACCGGGAACCTGCCGCATCCTGAGCAAATCGACCCACAGACGTGTCTGCTTTTGCTCACCGATGCCGGGAGGCGAGATGGATTTCGGGTCCGGTCGGGCGATCGAGATCGCACCGTTTCATTCGCGCGGGTCGCTGAAGGGCTTCGTGGTGTCCGGCCGGTGGCCCGACTCGACCAAGGAGTGGGCGCAGCTGCTGATGGTCGCGGTGCGCGTGGCCTCGCTGCCCGGTCTGCTCTCCACCACCACGATCTTCGGCGCCCGCGAAGAGCTGCCCGACGAACCCGAACCGGGCACGGTCGGCCTCGTCCTCGCCGAGGGAACGGTGGTGGGTGATTCCGCGGTCGCACCGGGGCACTTCGCCGACCGCCAGCCGCCCGCGCTGCTGATGCTCCATCCCCCCTCGGAGACCACCCCGTCACTGCCCGAGTGCAGCGGCGCCGCATCGGGGTGCGTGCTGCTGCCAGGTCTGCCGCACCTCGGACTCGAGCACCGCGCGGCGTGGGTCGAGGCGGAATCGGACGGCACGGTGACGTCGATGGTCAGTCGCGTCGGCGTCGACCCCATCAGTCATCCCGACACGGCCATTCTCGCGATGCTTCTGGCCGCCTGAGCCGCAGATTCCGTCGTATGCCATTGGCTACTGACACGTTTCACGCCTGAGCCGCCGCCCGCCGCGCCGGGGGTTTGCGCGCGACGAGGAGCGGAGCCCCCGGCACCCGGTCGGGTCCCCGGTGACCCACCTCACGTCCAGCAAACGTTGCCCCAGTGGTCACCGGCTTCGCGGGCCGTTGCCGGCAACGGATCGCGCTTTCCCAAAGTCGCCACCGGCAGAAAAGCCGCGCGTATGCTATCCACGGAGGCGTTATTATTTGCCTAGCTGCACCTTGCCACGGGGGTGGGAGGTGTCCACGTCGACGTCGTTCACACGAGCAGCGACGGAACGCGACGCAAGCCCGGGACCACTTTTCCGTGGTTTGCACTTGGTTGTGGACACATCTGTCGCTACGATGATCAGCAAATACGCCGCCCCAGAATCCCGCTCGTCTGTATGTGGAGGTCAATCCCATGAGCAATACGTTTGCCGCTCGACTGAACCGCTTGTTCGACACCGTCTACCCGCCCGGACGCGGCCCGCACACCTCCGCTGAGGTGATCGCGGCACTCAAGGCCGAGGGGGTGACCATGTCGGCGCCGTATCTCTCGCAGCTGCGTTCCGGCAACCGCACCAATCCCTCCGTGGCGACCATGGCCGCGCTTGCCAACTTCTTCCGGATCAAGCCCGCCTACTTCACCGACGACGAGTACTACGAGAAGCTCGACAAGGAGCTCACGCTGCTCGCAGGCATGCGCGACGAGGGCGTTCGCCGCATCGCGGCGCGCACGGTGGGCCTGTCTGCCGAGGCGAAGCAGGACATCGTGCAGAAGGTCGATGAGCTGCGCCGCAAGGAGAACCTGGAGGATTAGCCTCCGTCACAGCGGGGGGCCGGAAGGGCGAATACCGCCGTCCGACCCGCCGGACTCGGCAGCGCGATACTGGCGGGCGATTTCCAGAATCCACTCCCGGTCGGAGTAGGTGGCCGGCTGCCGTAACCAGGCCAGGCCGGGGAATTCCTCCCCGTGGGCGATCCACGCCGCGATGGCCGTCGCCTGCTCGACCGGCGTCGCATCGGGCGTCGTCACGTCGCTGAGGTCGTCCTCGTCCTCGTTCCCGGGCTCGGCCACGTCGGCGCCGCCCGCGTCGACCCGCTGCAGCGCTCCTGCCGCCGCCGTCGCCTCGAGGAACAGCGCGTCGGAGATCAGCGACATGCGCTCGGCCACCCGGAACACCAGCGGCCCGCGCGGGCGCACGCCGATGCCGACATCGGGGTGCCGCCGGCCCAACTCGGTCAGCAGCGGCTGGATCGTGCGCAACTCACGGCGCGCGCCGAACCAGTCCTCGAGACTGGGCAGCAGCGATCCGGCGGCCACGATCAGCATCGCGCAGCCCAGGAGCGTCGCCGCGGCGCCCACGCCCACCAGGCCGCTGGTACCCACCGCGCGCAGCAGGAAGAAGGCCAGCGCGGCGACGATCAGCACGATGCCGACGGTGAACACGAACAGCGCGCGACCCCGTCGGGTGCGGTTACTGTGCCGCAGGCCGGCCCACGCGACCAGGCTGAGCGCGAGCATCACGTACAACAGAGGCAACAACCACGGAACCGAGGTGCCGTCGGAGCCCAGGCTGCGCCGCAGATACTCCTCGGGCGCCATCTCGGGCTCCCGGCCCGCCGAGAAGAACACCGCCAGACTCGCCGCGGCGATCACGGCCGCGACGCCGTACTGCACCATCGCCAGTTTCCGGGCCGCCGCCGGGGAGCGCAGCGAGGACACCGTCGTGATCATCACGCAGCTGCCCGCCGCGCACGCGATCAACGCCACCTGACTGAGCCCCATCGCGATGTTCGGCCAGTGCAGCAGGGTGTCGATCAGCAGGGTCAGTGGCTGCCAGTTCAGCGCCGCGACCACACCGAGGCTGCCCAGGGCCAGGATCATCGCAGTGCTGACCAGGGACTGCTTGTTGACCAGCGCCCATCCGATGCGAAGTCCGGTCGCCAGGCCGAGGAGGCCGGCGATCACCCAGACGCTCAACCAAACGCCTCTCCGAGGCGCACCTGCACGATGGAGGACCGGTCCGACGGCAGCCGGCCCAGCCGGTAGATGAGCAGCGCGGCGAAGTCCTCGGCCTCCTGCTCGGCGTCCTCACCGCTGGGCCCCATGCACCCGGTGCGCTGGTTGAGCATGTAGCCGATCAGCTCCGAGCTGGCGACCTCGGTGCTGTCCCGGGCGGCCTGCGTGACAGGGATACCTTCGTGGCCGAGAACCAGATGGCCCAGCTCGTGAGCCAACGTGCGATCCCACGCAGGCAGACCCTGCTGGATCAGGAACACGTCGCGATCGGAGTACTGGCGCCACTGTCCGCACACCCCCGGCGGAAGATCCCCGGAGGTGAGCTCGATGGGTCGGCCGCGGTGGGCGCTGACCGCCTCGACGAGCCGGGGCAAGGACACCTCGCCCCGGCGCGGCGCCAGATCGAGCACCTCGCTGACCGCGCGCGTGACGCGACGGCTCGCAGGCATGGCCCCCCCCTTTCATCCCTTTCCGACCGTTGTCTCCACTATGCGCTGATCACCCCGTCGGAGTGAATGAAACACCTCAGTTCATGAATCGTGCTGTGCCGTGGGCTCGCATCGCCTGGCCCGCTCTTGCCTGGCGATACCCTAGTAAGCCGCCCAGGGCGGTGAGTACCAGGATTCCGACGACCCCCGGAATCGCCAGCGCCGCGAGTTGCGACGTGCCCGCGCTGCGCAGGGTCTCGCGGTATCCGATCCGGCCCGGCGGTGCGACCCGCGGGCCGGGGGCGGTCTCGGGCGCCGGGGGTGGCCGGCGCGCCGGTGGAGGTTCACCGAGGGCCTGACGTGGCGCGACGGGTATCCCGGCACCCGGCCCGGCCGACGCCGCGGTCGCCGCACCCCCGGTACCGGCGGCGACGGGCATCGTCAGCACCGGAACGCTGATCGGCGCCGCCTCGCCCGCCGCCGGCAACCCCACCCCGGGAATCGTGTCGATGACATCGGGGTCGAACGGCAGATCCTCGGGCGGGCGGCCGACGGGTGCCCCCGTCCCGGGGCTCGGCGGTCCGCCGGGGCGGGGCACACCGACCGGGCGGTCGCTACTGCTGCCGCCGCCGGCCGGATTCGGCGCGCCCGGCGGATCGGGGTCGTCCGACCACGGCCACGGCCAGGGCCACGGCCAGCCGGGGCCGCAGTCCTTGCCGCCGCCTTCACACGAGGGCGGCGGATCCTCGCGGGCGGCGGCCGTGGCGTTCTGACCGGTGGTGTTCTCGTCCGCGCTCTCCGCGTCGCCGGCGTCGGGGGCCGCCTCGTCCGGGGTCTCGCTGTCGGTTTCGGTCTTGGTCTCGGTCTTGGTCTCGGTCCGAGCCTGCTTGCCCTTGGCGCGGGAGGGCTTGTTGGTGCGGTGATCGGTCCGCCCGTCGGCGACGCCGCCGGCGGTGACGTCGGCGGAGTCCGCCGGATCGGCGAGCGCGGTCGGCGCCCCGGTCGATCCGGCCCACATCCCGCCGGCGACGAGGCAGGCCGCCGCAGCGGTACGGGCTCGCGAACCCACGTCGCCACCACCTCTCCGCTCGCCGTCGAGAACACTGGAGGTCTCACCCGGAGCGGTTTGCTGACCGGGGTCGGTCGGCCGATCCCGGGGCACACCCGGGCCGCTCCGTACCTCGAACGATAGTGTGGGTCAGCGTCACCGTCGCATCTTCGGCGGGACATGCCGGTGAGAAAGTGGAGAGGTCGCAGGGATGAGTCTGTTCAAACGACGTAAGTCCCGCGCGACCCGTCGGGCCGAGGCGCGTGCGATCAAAGCCAAAGCCAAGCTGGAAGCCAAGCTCTCGGCCAAGAACGAGGTGCGCCGGTTCAAAGCCGAACAGAAGTCGGCCCAGCGTGCCCTGCGCGCCCAGCTGCGGGCCCAGCGCGACAGCGACCGGGCCGCTCTCAAGGTTGCTGAGACTCAGCTCAAGGCAGCGCGCGAAGGCAAGTTGTTCTCCCCCACACGGGTTCGCAGGGCGCTGACCGTGTCGCGTTTGCTGGCGCCGGTCGTGGTGCCGCTGGTGTACCGGGCGTCGATCTCCGCGCGGGGGCTGATCGACGAGCGCCGCGCCGACCGGCTGGGCGTCCCCGTCAGTCAGTTGGGCCAGTTCTCCGGCCACGGCGGTGAGCTGTCGGCGCGCATCGCCGGCGCCGAACAGTCCCTGCGGCAGCTGACCGAGAAGAAGCCCAAGGACGCCGAGACCAAACAGTTCGCCGCCGCGATCAGCGAGCGCCTCACCGACCTGGCCGCGGCGGTCACCGCCGCGGAGAACATGCCACCGGCCCGCCGCCGGCCCGCACACGCGGCCATCGCCCAGCAGCTCGACGGCATCGACGCCGACCTGCTGGCGCGGCTGGGCGTGGCCTGATCCGTTGTCCAACCGGGCGGTCCGGCAGGAAGCGTGGCTGCGCGGCGGCGCCGCGGGCCTGCTGACCCCGGCGCTCACCCTGGCCGCGCACGCCGTCGCCGGCGGCGGACTCCCGTCGGGCCCCGCAGCGGTGCAGATGCTGCTGATCGCCGTGACGGTCGCCGTGACCGCGGCGATGCTGACGCGCACAGGTGACGTCCGGCTGATGGCGCTGCTGCTGGCCGCAGGTCAGGTCGTCGGTCACGGCGCTCTCGGGGCGGCCGCCCATCACGTGCACGCCGACGCTGCGCCGCCGTGGCTGATGGCCGCCGCCCATCTAGCCGCGGTGCTCGTCGGCGCGGTTTTGATCAGCGTCGGCGACCGGCTGTGCCGCATGCTCAGCCGTGTCGTCCGGCAGGCCCTGGTGTATCTCCCGTCCCGGGTGTCGGCCACCCCGGCGGTCGGGGCCGCCCAGGCTGACCAACCGCTGTTCTCGTCGCTGGCGCTGGTGTCGTCGGTGTCGCACCGGGGTCCGCCCGTCACGGGCTGACTCCGCGACCACCGACCGACACCACACAGAAAGACAACACCGATGAAGGCACTTCATCGTGGGTCAGCCCTGCTCACCCACGTGTTCGCGGCCGCCGCCCTGGCGAGCGGCCTGTTCCTGGGGGCGGTGACCTCCGCCGGGCCCGCCTGGGCCCACGCCGCGCGCATCGCCGGCGATCCCGCCGACAACGCCGAACTCGCCCAGTCCCCGCGCCGGGTCAGCGCGACGTTCAACGAGACCATGCAGTCGGAGTTCGCCGCGATGACGGTCGTCGGACCCGACGGGGGGCAGTGGGGCGACGGCGCGCCCGCCGTCGAGGGCGCGGTCATCAGCGTCGGGGTGCGCAGCGGCGCGCCCGCCGGCAACTACACCGTGAACTACCGCGCCACCTCGGCCGACGGCCACGTCGTCACGGGCTCCTGGTCCTACCGGGTGATGACGGCCGCCACCGCGGCACCGGCGTCGTCGACGGTCGCGCCGCCGGAACCGGCGCCCGCCGCGTCACCGGCGTCCGACGGGCTGCCGGCGTGGCCGTTCGCGGTGGCGGCGGTCGCCGTGGTGGCGGCGGGCGCGGTGTGGGCGGTCCGGCGCAGGTCGTGACACACCGCCGGGCGGTGGTGGGCGGTGTGCTCGTCACCGCGGCGGCCGGTGTGCTGGCCTGGGCGTTGGCCTTTCCCGGGGCGTCGCTGCCGGTGGCGTTGGTGCGGGCATCGGCCGACGGCGCCGCGGTGATCGCCCTCGGTCTGGCCCTCGTACCGGCGCTCGACGGACCCCGCTATCGCGGGGAGTTGCTGCGCCGGGCGACGGCGCCGTTGGCGGTGGCGTCGGCGGTGTGGCTGGGGGCCGAGGTGGTGCGTCTGGTGCTGGCCGCGGCCGAGGCCGCGGGCAGCACCGCCGCGCGGGTCGGAATGCGGACGGTGGTGGCATTCGCGCTGCACACCCTGCCCGGCAGGCCGGGCTGCTCGCCATCGCGGCCGCGGCCGCGGTGTGTGCGGCGGCCTCTGTCGCGCCGCGGACGCCGGCCGTGGCGGCAGCGACGGCGGGCGCGGCCGCCCTCGGCGTCGCGGGTCATCCGCTCACCGGACACCTCGCCGATCAGCCGCTGGGCGGGATCGCGATCGCCCTGCACGCCCTGGCGGCCGCGGTGTGGTGCGGTGTGCTGGCCGCCCTGGTCCTGACCGTGGATCACCGAGGCCAGTGGGCGCGGGTGCTGCCACGGTTCTCCCAGCTGTCGCTGGGGTGTGTCGCGGTGCTGCTCGGAGGCGGCGCCGTGGCCGGGCTGTCGCTGCTGGACACGCCGGGGCAGCTGATCGGCACGGGTTGGGGCCGGGTGCTGTGCGCCAAGATCGCCCTCACGGTCGCGTTGACGGTGCTGGCCTGGCGCAATCGTGCGCACTGGCTACCCGCGGCCCGGACGCACCGATCCACGGCCGAGGTGTCCCGGGCGCGGGCCTACACCGAACTGGCGCTGATGGCCGCGGCACTGGCCGCCGCCGCGACGCTCGCGGTGACCGGCTGACACCGAGACGGTCGTCACGGGTGAACTGGCATGATTGGGACACCTGCCGGTGCAGACACGTCGAAGGAGCAGCGACATGGCGGAGCAGTCGGATCGGCCCGAGGACGGGCAGGATTCCGCACGCCCGGAGCCCGATCCGGCGAAGAAGGCGCCCGCGAAGAAGGCGCCCGCCAAGAAGGTCCCGGTGAAGAAAGCCACCGCCCCGGCGAAGAAGGTGCCTGCCAAGAAGGTCCCGGCCAAGAAGGCGCCCGCGAAGAAGGTGACCGCTCCGGCCAAGAAGGCGCCGGCCAAAAAGGCGCCGCCGAAGAAGGGCCCGGTCGCGGCAGTGGCACCGCCGGCGGATGCCGATGCCCTGGCGACCGCAGCCAAAGAGGCTGCGGCACAGGCGAAGTCGACCGTCGCGACGGCGAGCGCCGCGGTCATCAGCCCACCTCCGGCGCCGCGCGAGGCGCCCGCGTCGTCACGTCTGCCCGTCGCGGCCGCGGTGATCACCGGGGTGTTGGCGGTCATCGTGGTGCTGCTGGCCGCGCGGCGCAACCACGACGGCTGAGCGTCGCGCTTGACTCTGACGCGGCGTCAGGGTCGATAGTGGCCTCCATGACCATCACCCACGCCGTCGGCGCGGTCGCCGCACTCACCGGGGTGTCCGTGCGGACTCTGCACCACTACGACCACATCGGCCTGGTGGTGCCCAGTGTCCGCACCGCGGCCGGCTACCGGGGGTACACCGACGCCGACATCGAACGACTGCACATCGCCCTGGTCTACCGCTCCGCCGGACTCCCTCTCGACGAGATCAGGGCGGTGCTCGACGATCCCGACGCCGATGTCGCGGCCATCCTCGCCCATCAGCATGCCGTGCTGCTCGCCCAGGCGAGCCGACTCGACGACACCATCAAGGCCGTGGAGGACCTGATGAACGCTCACCGCAACGGAATTCAACTGACCGCCGCCGAGCAGGCCGAGATCTTCGGCAGCACGGCATTCAGCGACGAGTACGCCGCAGAGGCGCAGCAGCGCTGGGGTCATACCGACGAGTGGACCCAGTCGCAGCAACGGGTTTCGTCGTTCGGCAAGCAGGATTGGCTGGCGATCAAGGCCGCCGGCGACGCACTGCTGGCGGATCTGGCGGCGGCGAAACGCGACGGCGTCGCCCCGGACTCACCGCGGGCGCGGGGGCTGCGCGCCCGGCACCGGGAGTCGATCGACCGCTTTTACGACTGCAGCGACGAGATGCACGCGTGCCTGGCGCAGATGTACCTCGACGATGTCCGGTTCACCAGGTACTACGACGATGTCGAGCCGGGGCTGGCGCAGTTCGTGCACGACATCATCACGGCATAATGGCGCGGTGACCCACACCCCCCGCCCCACCGCTGACCTGGTCGACGAGATCGGCCCCGACGTCCGCAGCTGCGATCTGCAGATGCGTCAGTTCGGCGGCCGCGCCGAGTTCGCCGGCCCGATCACCACGGTGCGCTGCTTCGAGGACAACGCCCTGCTCAAGTCGGTGCTGTCCGAGCCGGGGAACGGCGGCGTGCTGGTGATCGACGGCGACGGGTCGGTGCACACCGCCCTGGTGGGCGACGTCATCGCCGAACTCGGCCGGTCCAACGGCTGGGCGGGACTGATCATCAACGGTGCGGTCCGCGACGCCTCGACGCTGCGGACCCTCGACATCGGCATCAAGGCCCTGGGCACGAACCCGCGCAAGAGCACCAAGACCGGGGACGGCGTGCGCGACACCGCCGTCGAGTTCGGCGGTGTGGTGTTCACCCCCGGGGACATCGCGTACAGCGACGACGACGGGATCGTCGTCGTCGGAGACGACAGTTAGACAGGGGTCGTCGGAGACGACAGTTAGACAGGGGGTCGTCGGAGATTAGGCCACCGTTGCCGGAGCGCGGTGTCGGGTGAACTGCAGGGCCGCGTCGTCGACCTTGCCCCGGCGGATCAACTGGAGGTCGAGCAGGTAGTTCTGCTTGAGCCGCCACGGTGTACGCGACCCCGCCTTGGGCAGGTAGTCCAGTGCGCGCAGGACGTAGCCGGGGGTGAAGTCCATCATCGGCCGCTCGTCGACGCTGGCACCGGGGTGCTGGGGTTCGACGGCGTCGAAGCCGCCGGCATCCATGTGATTGATGACGCGGCAGAAGAATTCGGACACCAGGTCGGCCTTGAGCGTCCAGCTGGCGTTCGTGTAGCCGATGGTGAAGGCCATGTTCGGCATGTTGGTCAGCATCATGCCCTTGTAGGCCATCGAGTCGTTGAGCACCAGCGGCTCGCCGTTGCGGGAGATCGATGCGCCACCGAACAATTGCAGGTTCAATCCCGTTGCGGTGACGATGATATCGGCGTCGAGATGCTGTCCGGACGCGAGCTGGATACCGGTCGCGGTGAACCGTTCGATCGTGTCGGTGACGACGTCGGCCTTGCCCGCGCGGATCGTCTTGAACAGATCTCCGTTGGGGGCCAGGCAGACTCGCTCGTCCCACGGGTTGTAGCGCGGGTTGAAGTGCTTCTCGACGTCGTATCCCTCGGGCAGCCGGTGCTTGGCCATGGTCAGCAACTGCTTGCGGAAGAAGTCGGGGAATCGGCGCGCGATCTGGTACTGCGCGGATTGGGCGAGGATGCTCTTCCACCGGTTCAGCACGTAGGCGGCCTTGGCGGGCAGCCGTTTGTTGGTCGCGACGGTGAACGGGTCGACGTCGGGCAGTGCGGCGATGAACGTCGGTGAGCGCTGCAGCATGGTCAGGTGTCCGGCACCCGAGTTGGCCAGTGCCGGAATGAGAGTGACGGCGGTGGCGCCGCTGCCGATGACCACGATCCGCTTGCCGGCGTAGTCGAGGTCGGCGGGCCAGTGCTGGGGGTGGACGATGGGGCCGGTGAAGTCCTGCGCTCCGGGGAACTCGGGAGAGTAGCCCTGGTCGTAGTTGTAGTAGCCGCTGCACGCCATCAGGTAGCGCGCCGAGATCTCCACCTGCTCGCCGTCGCGTTCGACGGTGACCGTCCACCGGCTTTCCGCATCCGACCAGTCGGCGTGGGTGACGTTCTGCCCGTACCGGATGTGCTTGTCGATGCCGTACTCGGCGACGGTCTCCTCGAGGTACGCCATGATCGCGGGCCCGTCGGCGATGGCCTTGTCCGACGTCCACGGCTTGAAGCGAAAACCGAGGGTGAACATGTCGGAGTCGGAGCGGATCCCGGGATACTGGAACAGGTCCCAGGTGCCGCCGAGATGGGCGCGGCGCTCCAGGATGACGTAGCTCTTGCTCGGGCAGCGGTCCTGCAGGTGCCAGGCGGCGCTGATGCCGGAGATGCCGGCCCCCACGATGACGACGTCGACGAACTCGGTCATCGTGTCACGCTATCAACGGCGCGTCGACGTAGTCAACACTGCGTCGACAATCTCAACAGGGTGTAAAGTCGGGGACGTGACGACCACCGGCCACCCCCGATCCACCCGGAGCAGGCGCGCGACGCGCCCCTCGGGTGACGACCGGGAAGTGGCGATCCTCGAGACCGCCGAGCGCCTGCTGGAGGACCGTCCGCTCGCCGAGATCTCCGTCGACGATCTGGCCAAGGGCGCCGGGATCTCCCGCCCCACGTTCTATTTCTACTTCCCGTCCAAGGACGCCGTGCTGCTGACGCTGCTGGAGCGCGTCATCGCCGAGGCGGACGCCGCGCTCGAGGATCTGATCGCCCATCGTCCCGCGGACCGGCGGGCGATCTGGCGCCGCGGCATCGACGTCTTCGTCAGCACCTTCGGTGCCCACCGGGCGGTGTGCGCGGCGACCGTCGGCGTCAGGGACACCCATTCGGAGGCCCGCGAGCTGTGGGCGCAGTCGATGCAGCGGTGGATCGAACACATCGCTGCGGTGATCGAGGCCGAGCGCGCCGACGGTGCCGCCCCCGTGACGGTGCCGGCCATCGAGCTGTCCACCGCGCTGAACCTGATGAACGAGTCGGTGATGGCGGCCGCCTTCGTCGGCCACCAGCCGTCGATCCCCGACCATCGGGTGTTGGACAACCTCGTGCACATCTGGACCACGAGCATCTACGGCGATCCCGCGGGAGATGTCGGCCCCTGATGCGAACATGTGTTCGTGTCGGTGCGTGTCTCGGGGGAAGCGAGCATCCTCCACGCTGACCTCGATTCGTTCTACGCATCGGTGGAACAGCGGGACAACCCGGCGCTGCGCGGCCTGCCCGTGATCGTCGGCGCCGGGGTGGTGTTGGCGGCCAGCTACGAAGCCAAGGCCTTCGGCGTGCGCACCGCGATGGGCGGTCGTCAGGCTCGCGCACTGTGTCCGCAGGCCGTGGTCGTTCCGCCCCGGATGTCGGCGTACTCGAAGGCCAGCGAGGCCGTGTTCGAGGTGTTCCGGGACACCACGCCGGTCGTGGAGCCGCTGTCGGTCGACGAGGCGTTCCTCGATGTGTCGGGCCTGCGCCGGGTCTCGGGCACCCCCGTGCAGATCGGGGCGCGGCTGCGGGAGCGGGTGCGCGACGAGGTCGGGTTACCAATCACGGTCGGTATCGCCCGCACCAAATTCCTCGCCAAGGTCGCCAGTCAGGAAGCCAAGCCGGACGGGCTGCTGCTGGTGCCGCCGGATCGCGAGCTGGCGTTCCTGCACCCGCTGCCGGTGCGGCGGCTGTGGGGGGTGGGCGCCAAGACCGCGGGCAAGCTGCGCGAGCACGGCATCGAGACGGTCGCCGACGTCGCCGAACTCAACGAGGCGACGCTGAGCGCGATGGTGGGAGGCGCGATGGGTCGGCAGCTGTTCGCGTTGGCGCACAACATCGACCGGCGTCGCGTCGTCACCGGGCAGCGGCGCCGCTCGGTCGGCGCGCAGCGGGCACTGGGCAGGGCGGGTAACACGATGTCGGCAGCGGAGGTGGACGCGGTCGTGGTCAATCTGATCGACCGCATCACCCGGCGGATGCGTGCCGCCGACCGGACCGGGCGCACGGTGGTGCTGCGGTTGCGCTTCGACGACTTCACCCGGGTGACCCGGTCGCACACGTTGCCGCGGGCGACGGCATCAACGGATGTGATCCTCGGGGCGGCGCGAACGCTGGTGAGCGCCGCGGGACCGCTGATCGCCGAGCGCGGGCTCACGCTGGTGGGGTTCGCGGTCAGCAACATCGACCGCGACGGCGCCCAGCAGATGGAGTTGCCGTTCTCGCATGCGGGGCTGGCCACCGACACCACGAGCATCGACTCGGCGGTCGACCGGGTGCGCGGGCGTTACGGCAACGCCGCGGTCACGCGTGGCGTGCTGGTCGGCCGCGACCCGGGATGGGAGATGCCCATGCTGCCGGACTGAGTCAGGACCGCGTCCACGCGAGCAGTGTGTCGGCGTCCCAGGTGTTGACGATGCGCTCGGCGGCGAGCCCGGCGTCGAGGGCTCGCTGCGCTCCGTAGCCGAGGAAGTCGAGCTGGCCGGGTGCGTGCGAGTCGGTGTCGATCGTGAACACGCAGCCGATGTCCATCGCGAGCGTCAGCAGGCGCGTCGGTGGGTCCCGCCGCTCCGGGCGGGAGTTGATCTCGACGGCGGTGCCGGCGTCGCGGCATGCGGTGAACACGGCGTCGGCGTCGAACGTCGACTCCGGACGCATGCCGCGTCCCCCGGTGACCAGGCGACCGGTGCAGTGGCCCAGCACGTCGGTGTGCGGATTGGTCACGGCCTTGATCATCCGCCGCGTCATCGCCGGTGCGTCCATCGCGAGCTTGGAGTGCACGCTGGCCACCACGACGTCGAGGCGCTCGAGAAGTTCGGGCTCCTGGTCGAGCGAACCATCCTCGAGGATGTCCACCTCGATACCGGTCAGAATCCGCAGGGGCGCGACCGTGTCGCGGATCTCGTCGATGACGTCGAGTTGCTCGCGCAGACGGTCGGGTGACAGTCCGTTGGCGATCTTGAGCCGCGGCGAGTGATCGGTGAGCGCGCAGTATTCGTGGCCGAGGTCGCGGGCCGCCAGCATCATCTCCTCGATCGGGGCCGAGCCGTCGGACCAGTTCGAGTGCACGTGCAGGTCGCCGCGCAGGGCTGCGCGGATCTCGCCACCGCCGAGATCCTGCGCGGACTCCCGCAGCTCGACGAGGACGTCGGGTTCCTGGCCGGCCCACGCCTGGGCGATCACCTTCGCGGTCTTGGGTCCGATCCTGGGCAGGGACTGCCAGCTGTTGGCCGCGCCGTGCTTCTCGCGCTGCGCCTCGGTGAGCGCCTCGACGACGTCAGCGGCGTTGCGGTAGGCCATCACTCGCCGCGGATCCTCTCGCGCGCGGTCCTTGTAGTAGGCGATCTGGCGCAGTGCGGTAACCGGATCCATGCCTCCAGTGTGCCCACGAAGCGACCTGCTACAGTAATTGAGATTTCGTTCAATCCATCAATCCACTAGGTGCACCGTGCCCGATCATTTCCCGCCCGACCCGCAGCGGCCGCTCTACGAGATCAAGGCCAACCTGTTCAAGGCACTGGCGCATCCGGCCCGCATCCGCGTGTTGGAGATCCTCTCCGCGGCCGAAGGGCCGACCCCGGTCAGCGAGATCCTCGCCGAGACGGGAATCGAGGCCACTCTGCTGTCCCAGCACCTCGCTGTCCTCAAACGTCATCGCGTGGTGACAGCCCGGCGCGTCGGCAACGCTGTGCACTACGAACTCGCGCACCCGATGATCTCCGAACTGCTGGTCATCGCGCGGACGTTCCTCGCCGATGCGCTTGCCGAGCAGCGTGATCAGCTGGACTCCCTCGACGACCTCCCCCCGCTGCGGAGACGGCGATGACCGCCCGCCTGCTGCCGGGTGGTCGCGACTACGCAGGTCTGCGCCGGTCGTGGCGCCGCGACGTCGTGGCGGGTGTGACCGTGGGCGTGGTGGCACTCCCGCTGGCCCTGGCGTTCGGCGTCAGCTCCGGCGTGGGCGCCGCGGCCGGCTTGGTGACCGCGGTGATCGCGGGCGTGGTGGCAGCCGTGTTCGGCGGATCGTCGGTGCAGGTGTCAGGCCCCACCGGGGCGATGGCCGTGGTCCTCGCCCCGATCGTCGCGACGCACGGGCTGGGCAGTGTCGCGCTGGTGACGATCCTGGCCGGGCTGTTCGTGGTGGTCGGCGGCCTCACCGGATTGGGCCGGGCCGTGACGTTCATCCCGTGGCCGGTCATCGAGGGTTTCACGCTCGGTATCGCGACCATCATCTTCCTGCAGCAGGTGCCCGCGGCCGTCAGCGCCGTCAGCCCGGCCGGCCAACGGACCCTGCCCGCCGCCTGGCAGGTCGTCGCCCACGCCGACTGGTCACAGGCGGTGACAACGCTGGGCCTCGTCGCGTTCGTCGCGGCCCTCATGCTGATCCTGCCCCGGGTGCACCGGGCGATCCCCGGGTCGCTCGCCGGGGTGATCGGCGCGACCCTGCTGGCGATGGTCATCCCCATGCCGGTGGCGACGATCGGCACGTTGCCCTCTCACCTGCCGGTGCCGGTGCTGCCGAGCGTGGACGCGGGCGCCCTGCGAAGTCTGCTCGGCGCGGCGCTGGCGATCGCGGCGCTGGCCGCCATCGAGTCGCTGCTCTCGGCGCGGGTGGCCGCCACGATGGCGGCGTCGGGCCCCTACGATCCCAACCGCGAGCTCGTCGGACAGGGCCTGGCGTCCATCGCCTCCGGTGTCTTCGGTGGCATGCCGGCCACCGGCGCGATCGCGCGTACCGCTGTCAACGTCCGTTCCGGAGCCCGGACCCGGCTCGCGGCGATCGTGCACTCGGTGGTGTTGCTCGGCGTCGTCTACCTCGCCACCGGGCCGGTGTCCGCGATCCCCCTGGCCGCGCTCGCGGGCGTCCTGATGGTGACCTCGTTCCGGATGGTGTCCGCGCCGACGATCCGAAAGATCCTGCGCTCCACCCGCTCCGACGCACTGACCTTCGTGCTCACCGCGGTGGTGACCGTGTGCTTCGACCTGGTCGAGGCCGTCGAGATCGGAATCCTCGTCGCGGCGTTCTTCGCGTTGCGCAGCGTCGCGCGCCGCAGCAGCGTGGTCCGGGAGGAACTGCCGGGACCACGGCGACCGGGCGACGAGGAAATCGCGCTGCTTCGCCTCGACGGTGCCATGTTCTTCGGTGCGGCAGAACGGATCTCGTCCGCGATCACCGACGCCGAGCACCCGCACACCTCGGTGGTGATCATCCGTATGTCGCAGCTCGGCATGCTCGATGCCACCGGTGCGAACACCCTCGCCGAGATCTGCACCGAACTGGAGAGCCGCGGCATCACCGTCATCGTCAAAGGAGTCCGCGCCGAGCACGCCAGCCTCCTGGCCAACGTCGGCGTCTTCGACTCACTGCGACACGAGCATCACCTGGTCGACACCCTCGACGAGGCGATCGAGCACGCCCGCACGCATCTGTCTACCGGCTCCACCTCGGGTCGCGGCCGGTGAGGGCGACCACCCGATCCAGCAGCGGCGCATCCTCGGAGACCGGCACCGCCGCGTCGAACAGTCCCTCGACCGGCGGCCCCTCGGCAAACGTGGTGACGTGCGGCAGCACGGCCTTCAACACGTCCTCGTCGACGGCATACGGCTGCCCCGTGGCCCGTGCCAGGTCCCAGCCGTGGACCACCACCTCGGTCAGGGCGATCAACCCGCCGACCTCCGCGGGGAAGTCCACCCCTCCCGCTCGCGACGTCCCCTCCCACGCCGACGGATCACCCCACGCCGCCGCCATCGCCCGGAGCCGCTCCGGGTAGGACGTGCGCCAGTCGGCGTCGAGATCCTCACTGATCTCCGGCGGAGAATCGGTGGACTGCCCGAACTGCTTGGCCGCGGCGGCCGTGAATGCCGACGCCAACCCGCCGAGGTGCGAGGTCAACGCCGCCACGCTCATGGCCGCGCAGGGAGTCGGCTCGCTCAGCTGCTCGTCGTCGAGGTTGTCCAGAAGGGTGGCGGTGCCCGCACACGCCGAGGTCATGTCGATCATGTCCGTACCGACCCGGCGGTCGTCCAGAAGTCATCGCGGCGCCGGACGTTCTAGAGTCGAAGAAGTGAGATTCGCATTCAAGACGTCGCCGCAGAACACCACCTGGTCCGACATGCTGGCGGTCTGGAAGGCCGCCGACGACATCGAGGTCTTCGAGTCCGGCTGGACCTTCGACCACTTCTATCCGATCTTCTCCGACCCGACGGGCCCCTGCCTCGAGGGCTGGGTGACGCTCACCGCGCTGGCGCAGGCCACCACCCGGCTGCGCGTCGGCGTGCTCGTCACCGGCATCCACTACCGGCACCCCGCTGTCCTGGCCAACATGGCCTCCGCCCTGGACATCGTCTCCGACGGTCGGCTGGAGCTGGGCATCGGCGCCGGCTGGAACGAGGAGGAGTCGGGCGCCTACGGCATCGAGCTCGGCAGCATCAAGGAGCGCTTCGACCGCTTCGAGGAGGCCTGCCAGGTGCTGCGCGGCCTGCTGTCGCAGGAGACCACGACGTTCGACGGCACCTACTACCAACTCAAGGACGCGCGCAACGAACCGAAGGGGCCGCAGCAGCCCCATCCCCCGATCTGTATCGGCGGGAACGGTGAGAAGCGCACGCTGCGGATCACCGCCCAGTACGCCGACCACTGGAACTTCGTCGGCGGCACTCCCGAGGAGTTCGCCCGCAAGCGCGACGTGCTCGCTGCGCACTGCGCCGACGTCGGCCGCGACCCGAAGGAGATCCTGCTCTCGGCGCACGTCCGGCTCGGCGAGGACCGCAACTACCGCCGCGTCGTCGAGGATTCCATCGCCCTGGGGGCCGAGGGACTGGACCTGGCGATCATCTATCTGCCGCCGCCGTACGACCCCGCGGTGCTCGAGCCGCTCGCCGAGACCATTCGGGACTCGGGGTTGCTCAGCAAAGATCGCTGATGGTCACGGAACGGTAACGGCCGGCAAAAGATCGCCCCAGCGGGGCCGCCATCGCGTCGACGAGGGCGACAAAATTCGCTAGTAGCCGTAGCGCAGCAGTTCGTCGGCCGTGATCAACCGTTCGGCCTTGGCGGGGAAAGTGCGGCTCTTGACGGGGTGGCGGAACAATGACCAGGCAATTCGACCCATCCGCGTCCGGGTAATCGGGTTGATGTACACGGTGAAACTCCTGCGGTATGCCAATAGCTGAACCGGGGAGCCACCTTACCGCAGCGCCCTCACCGAGTCATTAGATACCTCACTGCTGGCAAACAGTTGGAGGCACGCCGAATAAAAATATGCTGTTTCTGATGTGACTGGAGTGACGCGTGTTAACGCACCGAAACCGCGCTGCGACCGTCTCGTGCACCGAGCGTGCTGCCCCGGTTGCGAAATCGATGCGATCGCAACCGCGGGTGCACGCTCGGTGGCCGAGCGAGGAAACGGCTACCGCTGGGGGACGGCCGTCGGCTTGATCGGAGCGGGCAGCGCCGTGTGCCCCATCAGATATTTGTCCACCGCCGACGCCGCCGCGCGGCCCTCGGCGATCGCCCAGACGATCAGCGACTGTCCCCGGCCCATGTCGCCGGCGACGTACACGCCGGGCACCGAGGTGGCGAACGCCGAGTCGCGCCCGACATTGCCGCGCTCGTTGATCTCGACCTTGAGATCGGTCAGCAGACCCTCCCGCTCCGGACCGGTGAAGCCCATCGCGAGCAGCACCAGGTCGGCGTCCATGTCGAAGTCGGTGCCCTCGACCTTCTCGAACTTGCCGGCCTTCATCTCGACCTCGTAGCCGCGCAGCCCGGTCACCCGGCCGTCCTCGCCGTAGAACTCCTCGGTGTTGACGGAGTAGACGCGGTCGCCACCCTCTTCGTGCGCGGAGGTGACGCGGTACATCAGCGGATAGGTCGGCCACGGCGTGGAGTCCGCGCGGGTCTCCGGCGGCCGCGGCATGATCTCGAACTGGTGCACGTGCTCGGCGCCCTGGCGGTGCGCGGTGCCCAGGCAGTCGGCGCCCGTGTCGCCGCCGCCGATGATGATGACCTTCTTGCCCTTGGCCGTGATGGGCGGCTGCCCGTCGTCGTCGACCACGGGATCGCCGAGCTGCACGCGGTTGGCCCACGGCAGGTACTCCATGGCCTGGTGAATGCCCTGCAGCTCGCGACCCGGGATCGGCAGGTCACGGCGGGCGGTGGCGCCCCCGGCCAGCACGACGGCGTCGAACTCCGAGCGCAGCTGCGCGGCGGTGATGTCCACCCCGACGTTGACGCCGGTGCGGAACTGCGTGCCCTCGGCGCGCATCTGCTCCAGGCGCCGGTCGATGTGGCGCTTCTCCATCTTGAACTCGGGGATGCCGTAGCGCAGCAGCCCGCCGATGCGGTCGTCGCGCTCGAACACCGTCACCTCGTGACCGGCGCGCGTGAGTTGCTGTGCCGCAGCCAATCCCGCGGGGCCGGAGCCGACGACGGCGACCTTCTTGCCGGTCAGCCGATCCGGGGGCAGCGGCACGACCCAGCCCTCGTCGAAGGCCCGGTCGATGATCTCGACCTCGACCTGTTTGATCGTCACCGGGTCCTGGTTGATGCCCAGCACACACGACCCCTCGCACGGCGCCGGGCACAGCCGGCCGGTGAACTCCGGGAAGTTGTTGGTGGCGTGCAGGCGTTCGATGGCGTCGCGCCAGCGGTCCGTGCGGACCAGGTCGTTCCACTCGGGAATCAGATTGCCCAATGGGCAGCCGTTGTGGCAGAACGGAATTCCGCAATCCATGCAGCGGGCCGCCTGGACCTGGAGGTGATCCTCCGGGAACTCCTCGTAGACCTCTTTCCAGTCCCGCAAGCGCAGGTCGACGGGTCGACGCTGCGGGGTCTCGCGGTGGGTGTACTTCATGAAACCGCGCGGATCAGCCACTTGCGGCCGCCATGATCGCCTCGTTCACATCGTCTCCGTTGCGTTGCGCATCGGCGATGGCCTGCAACACACGCTTGTAGTCGCGGGGCATCACCTTGGTGAAGTGACCGAGCTGGTTGTCCCAGTCGGCCAGGATCCGTTGTCCCACCGCGGAATCGGTGGCGTCGACGTGCGCGGTGATCATCGTGCGCAGGAAGTCGACGTCGTCGTCGTCGAGGCTCTCGAGCGCGACCATCTCGGCGTTGAGGTTGTCGGCGAGCGCACCGTCGGGATCGTAGACGTACCCGATTCCGCCGGACATGCCCGCGGCGAAGTTGCGCCCGGTGGGCCCGAGGATGACGACCCGGCCGCCGGTCATGTACTCGCAGCCGTGATCGCCGACGCCTTCGACGACGGCGTGCGCGCCCGAGTTACGGACCGCGAACCGTTCGCCGACCTGACCGTGCAGGAACATCTCACCGCTGGTGGCGCCGAAGAGCACCACGTTGCCGGCGATGATGTTGTCCTCGGCGACGTATTCGGCGGGCGCACCCTCCGGCGGGCGCACCACGATGCGACCACCCGACAGGCCCTTGCCGACATAGTCGTTGGCGTCGCCGTAGACCCGCAACGTGATGCCCTTGGGCACGAAGGCGCCGAAGCTGTTCCCGGCCGAACCCTCGAAGGTGATGTCGATCGTCCCGTCCGGAAGCCCCTGTCCGCCATAGGCCTTGGTGACCTCGTGGCCGAGCATGGTGCCGACGGTGCGGTTGACGTTGGCGATCGTCGTCGAGAATCGCACGGGGGCGCCGGAATCCAGCGCCTCGCGGCACTGCACGATCAGCTGCTGGTCGAGCGCCTTGTCCAGCCCGTGGTCCTGGCGGGAACTGCAGTACAGATCCTGATTCATGAACGCCGATTCGGGTTCGTGCAGGACGGGCGTCAGATCGAGCTTGTGGGCCTTCCAGTGCTCGGCGGCCCGGGCGGTGTCGAGCGCACCCACCTGGCCCACCATCTCGTTGACGGTGCGGAATCCCAGCTGCGCCATCAGTTCGCGGACTTCCTCGGCGATGAACAGGAAGAAGTTCTCCACGAACTCGGGCTTGCCGTTGAACCGCTGCCGCAGCACCGGGTTCTGCGTGGCCACGCCCACGGGGCAGGTGTCGAGGTGGCAGACGCGCATCATGATGCAGCCCGACACCACCAGCGGAGCGGTGGCGAAACCGAACTCCTCGGCGCCGAGCAAAGCGGCGACCACGACGTCGCGGCCCGTCTTGAGCTGTCCGTCCACCTGCACCACGATGCGATCCCGAAGACCGTTGAGCAGCAGGGTCTGCTGCGTCTCGGCCAGACCGAGCTCCCACGGTGCGCCAGCGTGCTTCATCGACGTCAGCGGGGTGGCGCCGGTGCCGCCGTCGTGCCCTGAGATCAGGACGACGTCGGCGTGCGCCTTCGACACCCCTGCGGCCACCGTGCCGACGCCGTTCTCGGACACAAGCTTCACGTGCACCCGAGCCGACGGGTTGGCGTTCTTCAGATCGTGGATCAGCTGAGCGAGATCCTCGATGGAGTAGATGTCGTGGTGCGGCGGGGGCGAGATCAGCCCGACACCCGGCGTCGAGTGCCGCACCTCGGCCACCCACGGGTACACCTTGTGCCCCGGGAGCTGGCCGCCCTCACCGGGTTTCGCGCCCTGGGCCATCTTGATCTGGATGTCGGTGCAGTTGGTCAGGTAGTGGCTGGTGACGCCGAACCGACCCGAAGCGACCTGCTTGATCGCGCTGCGCCGCCAGTCGCCGTTGTCGTCGCGGTCGAAGCGGGAGACCGCCTCGCCGCCCTCACCGGAGTTCGACCGCCCGCCGAGGCGGTTCATCGCGATCGCCAGCGTCTCGTGCGCCTCGGCCGAGATCGAGCCGTAGCTCATCGCGCCGGTGGAGAACCGCTTGACGATCTCGGTGGCCGGTTCGACCTCCTCGATCGGCACCGGCGGCCGCTCACCGTCGCGGAACTTCAGCAGCCCGCGCAGCGAGGCCATCCGCTCGCTCTGGTCGTCGACGAGCTTGGTGTACTCCTTGAACACCTCGTACTGCCCGGTCCGCGTTGAATGCTGGAGTTTGAAGACGGTGTCGGGGTTGAACAGGTGGTATTCGCCCTCGCGGCGCCACTGGTACTCGCCACCGACCTCGAGTTCGCGGTGCGCCCACTCGTCCGGGCGGTCGAGGTAGGCCAGCGTGTGGCGGGCCGAGACGTCGCCGGCGATGTCGTCGAGGTCGATGCCGCCGACCGGGCAGGACAGCCCGGTGAAGTACTCGTCGAGAAGCTTCTGGCTGATGCCGATGGCCTGGAACAGCTGCGCACCGGTGTAGGACGCCAGCGTGGAGATGCCCATCTTCGACATCACCTTCAGCACACCCTTGCCGGCGGCCTTGACGTAGTTGGCCTTGGCCTGGTCACTGCTGATGCCGGCGATGACGCCGCGGTCGACCATGTCCTCGATCGACTCGAACGCCATGTAGGGGTTGATCGCGGCGGCGCCGAAGCCGACGAGGCACGCCATGTGGTGCACCTCGCGAGCGTCGCCGGTCTCGACGACGAGGCCGACCTTGGTGCGGGTCCGATCGCGGACCAGGTGGTGGTGCACCGCGGCGACGGACAGCAGCGACGGGATGGGCGCCATCTGCTCGTTGGACTCGCGGTCGGAGAGCACGATGATGCGGGCGCCGTCGCGGATCGCGGAGGAGACCTTCGCGCGGACGTTGTCGAGAGCCTCCTTGAGGCCCTGACCGCCGCGGTTGACCGGATACAGGCAGCGGATCACCGCGGCCCGCATGCCGTGCTTGTGGCCGCGGATCTCGTGGTCGGGATCGACGCAGATCAGCTTCGACAGCTCGGCATTACGCAGGATCGGCTGGGAGAGCGCGATCTGGCGACAGGACTCGGCGTCCGGATTCAGCAGGTCGCCCTCCGGGCCGACGGTGCCGGCCAGGCTGGTCACCACCTCTTCGCGGATGGCGTCCAGCGGCGGGTTGGTGACCTGCGCGAACAGCTGCTGGAAGTAGTCGAACAGCACTCGCGGCCGCGAGGAGAGCACCGCGATCGGGGTGTCGGTGCCCATCGAGCCCAGCGCCTCGGCGCCGGTGCGCGCCATCGGCGCGACCAGCAGGTTCAGTTCCTCGTAGGTGTAGCCGAAGATCTGCTGGCGCAGCACGACGCGGTGGTGCGGCATGCGCACGTAGTCGCCGGGCGGCAGTTCCTCGAGCTTGAACAGGCCGGCGTCGAGCCATTCCTGGTAGGGATGCTCGGCGGCCAGTTCGGCCTTGATCTCCTCGTCGGAGACGATGCGGCCCTGCGCGGTGTCGACCAGGAACATGCGACCGGGCTGCAGCCGCATCTTCTGCACGACCTTGGCCGGGTCGACGTCGAGGACGCCGGCCTCCGAGGCCATGACGACCAGTCCGTCGCTGGTGACCCAGATGCGCGACGGGCGCAGTCCGTTGCGGTCGAGGACCGCGCCGATGACGGTGCCGTCGGTGAAGCAGACCGAGGCCGGCCCGTCCCAGGGCTCCATCAGGGAGGCGTGGTACTGGTAGAACGCCCGGCGGGCCGGGTCCATCGATTCGTGCCGCTCCCAGGCCTCCGGGATCATCATCAGCACCGCGTGCGGCAGGCTGCGCCCGCCGAGGTGGAGCAGCTCGAGCACCTCGTCGAAGCGGGCGGTGTCCGAGGCTCCGGGAGTACAGACCGGCACGATCTTGTCGAGATCCTGACCCGACCCGAAGACGTCGGTGTTGATCAGCGCCTCGCGGGCGCGCATCCAGTTCTCGTTGCCGGTGACGGTGTTGATCTCGCCGTTGTGGGCCACCCGGCGGAACGGGTGGGCCAGCGGCCAGGACGGGAAGGTGTTGGTCGAGAAGCGGGAGTGAACGATGCCCAGCGCACTGGTGAGCCGCTGGTCCTGCAGGTCGAGGTAGAACGCCTTGAGCTGCGGCGTGGTCAGCATGCCCTTGTAGACGAACGTCTGCCCGGAAAGGCTTGGGAAATACACCGTCTCGCGGCCGGGGCCGTCCTGGCCGGGGCCCTTGGTGCCGAGTTCGTGCTCGGCGCGCTTGCGCACGACGTAGGCGCGCCGCTCGAGATCCATGCCGGAGGCGCCGGCGAGGAAGACCTGGCGGAACGTCGGCATCGCGTCGCGCGCGAGCGCGCCCAGCGAGGACTCGTCGGTGGGCACCTCGCGCCAGCCGAGCACGCGCAGACCCTCGGCTTCGGCGATCTTGCCGACCGACTCGCACGCCGTCGCGGCGTCCTTGGACGACTGCGGCAGGAAGGCGATGCCGGTGGCGTAGCTGCCCGGCTCGGGGAGCTCGAAGTCCACGACCGCACGGAAGTACTCGTCCGGCACCTGCAGCAGGATGCCGGCACCGTCGCCGGTGTTCGGCTCGGCGCCCTGGGCGCCGCGGTGTTCCAGGTTGAGCAGAGCGGTGATGGCCTTCTCGACGATGTCGCGGCTGCGGCGTCCGTGCATGTCGGCCACCATCGCCACGCCGCACGCGTCGTGCTCGAACGCGGGGTTGTACAGGCCCTGTGGACTGGGCGCCATTCCCACCTACCTTATTTCTTCACAGACCTCGGCTGAGCGTTCACGAACGGGCAACCGTTGCCGAGAGCGTTAGCCGGGGCGGCGGCGGAGGGACCTTCGTGCAGCACTGAACGACGGCCCTTTTTCCACGCGCCACAAGTGCTGAAAACGATATGACAAAGGGCCCCTGACATGCCAACTTAGTGGAACCTAACTCAGTTCGCCCGCTGCGCGGACGCCCGCCGGCCCACGCCACCAGATCACGGTCGAATAACGTTGCCGTACCGGGTGTTTCACCCCGACAAGGGCCACGGGTGCCGGATGAGAGACAGATCACAGCTTTCCGACGCGCACGCATGAAGTTTGCTGCAGCCATTCGAAAGCTCTGTGTAGTGCGGTTAAGGTTTCCTGAGAATTTGCAGAAAGCCTCGTGGGATTCTTAGGATTGCGCGGCGACCCGCTGAGAAGGTGTTCCACGGCGCCGAGCAAACACCAACGTGAGGTCGGCAAGCCGTGCGATTGCCCGGCCGCATGCCCGATGCTGTTGCTGCACAACCGTTTCCACGGGTCGACACCCTGCGGGACCCTATGACCCAGGGTGCCGTCATACCCCCCCGCGGTATCGCCGCCGACGCGCAGCAGTCACGCTGCAGGGGTGCCCCATCCGTTGAACACGCCGCTGGGCCGCTTCGGCGTCGACACCACCCACGAGGGCGCTGACCGCTGCGTGGCGTCGATCCCGGTGGCCGGCCTGACCAACCCGAGCACCGGAGAGGCCACCGTCGCCCCGCTGGCGCTGCTGGTCGACCACATCGGCGGGGTGGTCAACCACCTGCGGCGCGGCGACGGTGAGTGGACGGTGTCCAGTGAGCTGGCCGTCGAATTCGCCCCCGGCGCCGCCGACACCATCGCGACGGCCCCCGACGTCCCCGTCGTCGGGGTCGCGCGGCCCTTCGGCGACAAGCCCGACACCGCGCTGGCGCTGTGTGAACTGGGCGTGCGGGACGTAGTGGCGACCGCGACGGTCCGGTCGTTCTACATCGCCGCCCCCGCTGAGCTGTTCGCGTGGCCCGAGGCCAGCTCAGCGCCGCGGCCGGGGCCCCGGCTGTCCGATCTGATGGCGGTCGAGGTCGCCGAATCAGGCGGTGACGGAAGCGCTTTGGCGCAGGCCGACGATCCTGTGCTCAACAACCTCGTCGGCACGGTGCACGGAGGGGTGTCGGCGATGGGCTTGGAGCTCGCCGGATCGGCCGCAGTGCAGCGCGCCGCAGGCGCGCCGTTCCGCACCGCGTCGCTGCGCGTGAACTTCCTGCGCCCCTTCCACGGTGGCGGCGAGGCGCGCTACACCGCCCGGGCCGTCCACGCCGGACGCGGCAGCGGCGTGGCCGAGGCGGTCGCCGTGGGCGCCGATGGCCGGACCGCGCTGCTGGCCCGGCTCACCGCCTACCGCTGATCCGTCAGGAGTTCTTGTTGGCCTGGCTGGCCGCGCTCTTCTCGGTGCTGGTGCCCTCATTGGCGAGCTGGCCGCCTGAGTTCTCCAGGTGCGCACGCACGAACCACTGGAACTTCTCCAGCTCGCCCGCGTGCCCGATGAGCATGTCCTCGGTGACCGGGTCGAGCTCCCCGGACCTCTCGATGCTCTTGCGGGTGTCCTCGATGACCCCGGTGTAGACGAGGTCCAGCGCGGCCAAATGCGCCTGCACGGTGTCACGTCCGACGGAGTAGTCGTCCCAGGTGCGGTCGTTCTGAATGGCGCCGGGGGTGCCCTGCGGCGACGCGCCGAGGGCGGCGATGCGCTCGGCGACCTCGTCGGCGTAGCCGCGCACCAGCTCGACCTGCGGATCGATCATCTCGTGAACGCCGATGAAGTTGGGTCCCACCACATTCCAATGCACATGCTTGAGGGTGAGGTGCAGGTCGTTGTAGCGGCTCAGCGCCTTCTGCAGGAGTTCGGCCACTTCGGCACCCTGCTTGTCGGTCAGTCCGGGCACGGTGAATGCACTCATGTCAGCTCCTTCGCGTGTGTTCCCGCGACGTGTACCCGGGCCGTCTGCGCGATAATCCCCGTGGACAGACGTCACATTTGCGCAAGATTCGGGATCGCGGCGCGCGGCCCGAAGCGGGGATTGACCGCGAGGCCACTGGCTTCCAGCAGCCGGACCGCACGGTGGCGGTGCGGGGCCAGCGGCGCCAGCAACGCCACCATCGCGTCGTCGTCGATGGGATGGCCGAGCAGGCTCCAGCCCACCATGGTCGACAGGTGGTAGTCCCCCACCGACAGCGCGTCGGCATCGCCGAAGGCGCGCTGCGCGGTCTCCGCCGCGGTCCACACGCCCACACCCGGCAGGGACATCAGTGCCGCGCGCGCCGCCTCGGAAGTCCGGTGCACCAACCGCTCGAGCGCGTCGGCGCGCTGCGCGCACCCGACGATGGTGCGCGCCCGGCCCGGGTCGACGTTGGCGAGGTGGAACTCCCACGACGGCACCCGCCGCCACGCCTCGGCCGTCGGTGGCACCCGCATGTGCGCCGGCGCCGGACCCGGTGCGGGTGCGCCGTACTTGCCGACCAGCCTGCGCCAGGCCCGCCGCGCGTCCTTGCCGTACACCCGCTGTTCGAGGATGGCAGGCACCAGCGCCTCGAGCACCCGGCCGGTGCGGCCCAATCGCAGGTGCGGCACCCGCTGGTGCGCCCGCGCGATCGTCGGCTCCTTGGGGTCGAACCCGGTCGTGTCGTCGTCGGCACCGAGCAGGGCGGGCAGCGTCTCGGTGAACTCCGCCGCGCCGGGCCCCCAGGCCTCACAACTCACGGTGTCGACCGCGTCCCGGCGGAGTCGGGCGGTGACGGGCCCGCTCGCGAGCAGGCTGGTGCGCCAGATCGCCCCGTCGGGAGCGTCGTGGTGGCAGGGATCGGCCCGGCCCCGGCGCAGCGATGCGAGCGTCAGTCCGGGGCTCGCCGGGCCGGCGAACACCACGCTGGCCGTCCTGTGCACGGGCTCAGCCTAGGGCTGTACCCGGACATCGGCCTTGTCCGGATAGAACGCCACGTGCCCGGCGATGGCGGCCACGGCGGGGTAGGGCTGCTCGTAGGTCCAGACCGCGTCGGTGACGGTGGCGCCGCCGGTGGTGCGCAGATGGTAGTAGGCGGCATCGCCCTTGAACGGGCAGTAGGTCGCGGTGTCGCTGCGGACCAGCAGGCCGGGCGCCACGTCGTCGATCGGGATGTACTGCACCGCCGGGTAGCTCGCCTCCTGCAGGGTCAGCGCGGCATCGGTCTCGGCGACCACGTCACCGTCGATCGAGACGACGACGTGGCGGCCCGTGGGCGCCACGGTGATGGGGTGGGTGCTGGACGGCTCGAGGACGGGTCGGTCGGTCATACCCACCATTGAACGCTCAGTGCGGGCGGCCGGCGATCTTGTCGGCGACCACGGCGATCGGCGACGTGCGCGCGCGGCCCCGGCCCTCGTGCCAGTCGGCGGCCTTGTAGGCCAGGTACATGCCGCGCACGCCGAGCCAGCGCAGCGGCTCCGGTTCCCAGCTCTTCGACCGGTGCCCCACCCAGGGCAGGTCGGTCAGCGGCGTCGACCGGCCGAGCACCAGATCGACGAGGGTACGGCCGGCCAGGTTGGTGGCGGTGACGCCGTGGCCGACGTAGCCGCCCGCCCAGCCGAGTCCGCTGGCCCGGTCGAAGTCGACGGTCGCCTCCCAGTCGCGCGGCACGGCGAGCACGCCGCACCACCCGTGTGCGATCCCGATGTCGGCCACCTGCGGCAGGATCGTGCGCAGCGTCGCCGTCAGCGCGGTGATGGTGCGTTCCGGCACCCGTCCGTCGCGGTCGGTGCGGGAGCCGAAGCGGTACGGAACACTGCGCCCGCCGATCGCGATGCGGTCATCGACGGTGCGCTGCGCGTAGAAGAAGCCGTGCGCGGTGTCGCCGAGCGTCTCGCGGCCCTGCCAGCCGATCTCGTCCCACACCTCGGCGGGAATCGGGTCGGTCGCGATCATCGAGCTGTTCATCGGCAGCCAGCGGCGTTTCAGCCCGGGCAGTCCCGCGGTGAACCCCTCGGTGGCGCGCAGCACCACCGGCGCGCTGACGGTGCCGCGCGGTGTGACGGCACGCCCGGCCGCGATCGACAGGACCGGCGAGCGTTCGTAGATGTCGACGCCCAGTGCGGCCACCGTGTCGGCCAGGCCGCGCACCAGCTGGGCGGGCTGGATCCGGGCGCAGTGCGGGTTGTGATAGGCCGCCACCACGTCGCTGAGCCGGATGCGTTGCTGCGCTTCGTCTTTCGACAGCTCTTCGATGCCGTCGACCTGCCAGCGACGCTCGGCCGCGGCGGCCGCGGCCAGCCGGTCGGCCTGGGCGCGGTTGCGGGCCACCTCCAGCGTGCCGCCCTTGAGGATGCCCGCCTCGATGCCCTCCCGCGCGGCCACACCGATGACCTCGTCGACGGCGTCATTGAGGGCCCGCTGCCAGGCCACCACCCCGTCGCGGCCGTACTGCCGCGCCATGCGCTCGCGGTCACCGGGCACCAGCCCCGACAGCCAGCCACCGTTGCGTCCCGACGCGCCGAACCCGGCGAAACGCGCCTCGAGCACCACGATGCGCAGGCTCGGATCGGCCTTCTTCAGGTAGTACGCCGTCCACAGCCCGGTGTAACCGGCGCCGACGATGCACACGTCGGCGTCGCGACTGCCCGGCAGGAACGCCCTGGGCGTCGGCAGTCCGTCGAACCAGTGGGAGATGTCACCGTTGAGCACCGTCAGATTGTGGCAGCACTCAGCGCCGGGCGGCGCGGAGGTCGATCCAGAATCTCGCCGCCTCGCGGATCGACTCCTCGACCGGTCTCGGCTGCCAGCCCAGCTCCCGCTTCGCCTTGGTGCAGTCGACGGGCGCCTCGGCGCGCATCAGCCTCATGGAGTCCAGCGAGAGGCGTTGATCGGTGCCCGTGAACCGGGCCTTGAGACTGCCCAGTGCGGCCATCGCGTACGCCAGCGGCAGGGGCATGGTCTTCGTGGGTGCCGGGACGCCGGCGGCCTCGGCGGCGATCCGCACCACCTCGGCGTTGGAGATCATCTTCTCCGAGATCAGGTACCGCTCACCGACACGGCCCTTCTCGGCGGCCAGCAGCAGGGCCTGCGCGGCGTCGTCAATGCCCACCGCCTCGAGCTCGATGCCCCCCATCACGAACGGCAGCTTGCCGAACGCGGCGCCGGCGATGATCGCGCCGTGCGGGGTCCGGCCCCAATCCCCCGCGCCGTAGGTGGTGGACACACACATCGCGACGGCGGGCAGCCCGCGCGTGCGCACGTAGTCCATCACCAGGTTCTCGGCCTGCACCCGCGAGCGCACGTAGGGCGTCAGACCCTTGTCGACGATCACGTCGTCCTCGGTGGCGGTGTGACCGCGTCGCCGACCCACCGTTGCGTAGCTGCTGGTGAACACGAACTTCTTCAGCCCGGCGGCAACGGCCGGTTCGGTGGCGATGTCGAGGACGTGGCGGGTGCCGTCGACGTTGGTGCGGAACAGCGGCGCCGGGTCGCGCAGCCAGCCGCGGGTGTCGACGACGCAGTAGTAGACGACGTCGCAGCCGGTCATCGCCTCACGCAGCACCTCGGCGTTCCAGATGTCGCCGGTGAACCGGGTGACGGCGCCGTCATCGATGAGGTCGTCGATTCCGACCGTCGTCGCGCCCTCGCGCACCATCACCCGCACGTCCTGTCCCGCCTCGACGAGGTGGCGCGTCACGTGGCTGCCGAGGTAGCCGTTGGCGCCGATCACCAGGGCCGGGCCGTGCGGAGCGACGGGAGAGGAGGACGTCATCGGCTCACCGTCGCCATCCACTTGGCCGCCTCCTCGGGCAGGCTCCCGAGTTCCTGGGCCTTCCGGCACCACTTCAGCGTCGCCTTGACGAACCGCAGCGGGTTGTAGACGTCCTCCTGGCGGCACCACTTGCCGTCCCCGGCGTAGGTGACGATCGAGATGTTCGTCGCGCTGATGATGGTGCCGTCGCCCGGGTCGCGCATCGGGTTGTCGAGTTCGCAGATGACGCGACCGGTGTCGGGGTCGAACACCTTCCACAGCGACGGGAACGCCGTCATGTGGCTGCCCGGGAAGGTCTCCATGGTGTTCCAGATCCACGGTCGGACCTGCTCGCGCCCGCGCATGGTGCCCGCCGCGTGCTCGATGTAGAGGACGTCGTCGGTGTACTGCTCGACCCAGGGGTCCCAGTCGCGCGTCGTCGCCGCCCGGTCGACCGTCCGCTCGAACTCGGCGAACGCCTCGGCGAGTTCCTCCCGCGAGAAAGCACTGCCCGTCACGTGAAGAACTAGAACACGTTCTACCCGGCTTGTCGAGGGATTCGCGGAACAAAGACGCAGCCCAGGGGGTTATAGAGGCACCCGTTCGAGGAGGATCATGACGCAGGTCTACAACAAGAACCCGAAAGCGGTCGACGCCTTGTCACCCGAGCAGTATCACGTCACCCAGCGCAACGGCACCGAGCGGCCGTTCACCGGCGAGTACTGGGACAACCACGAACCCGGCATCTACGTCGACGTGGTCTCCGGCGAACCGCTGTTCGCCTCGGTCGACAAGTTCGACAGCGGCACCGGTTGGCCGAGTTTCACCCGTCCCATCGAGAGCGCCAACGTCACCGAGAAGCGCGACTTCTCGCACCTGATGATCCGGACCGAGGTGCGCTCCGCGCACGGCGACAGCCATCTCGGGCATCTGTTCAAAGACGGCCCCCGCGCCGAGGGCGGACTGCGCTACTGCATCAACTCCGCGGCGCTGCGCTTCATCCACCTCGACGAACTCGATGAGCAGGGATACGGGCAGTACCGTGGATTGTTCACCGACACCGACAACAACACCGCTGAGGAGCAAGCATGAGCGAGTACAAGCGGGCCGTGCTGGCCGGTGGCTGCTTCTGGGGCATGCAGGATCTGATCCGCAAGCAGCCGGGCGTGGTGTCCACCCGCGTCGGCTACACCGGCGGGCAGAACGACCACCCCACCTACCGCAACCACCCCGGCCACGCCGAGGCCGTCGAGATCGTCTACGACCCGGCCCAGACCGACTACCGCGCGCTTCTGGAGTTCTTCTTCCAGATCCACGATCCGACGACGAAGAACCGTCAGGGCAATGACGTCGGCACGAGCTACCGGTCGGAAATCTTCTACGTCGACGACGAGCAGCGCGAGGTCGCGCTCGACACGATCGCCGACGTCGACGCCTCAGGGCTCTGGCCCGGCAAGGTGGTCACCGAGGTGAGCCCCGCCCCCGATTTCTGGGAGGCCGAGCCCGAGCATCAGGACTACCTGCTGCACTACCCGAACGGCTACACCTGCCACTTCCCGCGGGCGGGCTGGAAGCTGCCGAAGCGTACGCAGGTCTGATTCGCCTGGTGGCGGTGGTTTAGCGACGGCGGCGGACGACGATGCGTCCGCCGTCCCTCGGCGTGTGCGCCACACCGCGGAAGTGGGACCTCTCCGCAGGAGCGTCGGTCGGCTCGATCTCGAACTCCCGCAACACCGTTCGCAGGACGACGTCCATCTCCACATTGGCGAAGGTGGCGCCGACGCACCGGCGGGTGCCGCCGCCGAACGGGATGTGGGCGAACGTCGGCGGCCGCTGCCCGACGAAGCGCTGCGGGTCGAACCGCTGCGGATCGGGGAAGTCGTCGGCGCGCCGGTGCATCTGCGCGATGGCCACGAGGATCGAGTAACCCCGCGGGATCACCCAGTCACCGAGCTCGAACGACGGCGCGTGCACGTGCCGGCCGGCGAAATCGATGATCGTGCGGGTGCGCTGGATTTCGAGCAGGGTGGCCTGCCGGTACTCGTTGTCGTCGGTGTCCGCCTCGGCGGCCAGCCGGGACAGCACCTCGGGATGCCGGGTGATGCGCTCGAAGGCCCATCCGAGGGTGGCGGCGGTGGTCTCGTGGCCGGCGGCCAGCAGTGTCAGCAGTTCGTCGCCGACGTCCTGGCGCGACATCGTCGAACCGTCCTCGTACGTGCTGCGCAGCAGCAGCGAGAGCACGTCGTCGCGAGTGTCGAGATTCGGGTCGGCCTGCACGTCCTCGATGAGCCTGCCGATGACGTCGTCGTACTGCTTGCGGTACCGCGCGAGTCGGCCCCACGGGGTGAAGCGGCCGTAGGTGCGCGACGGCATCGGCAGCACCGCCAGGCGCGAACCCAGCGTCACCCACGGTGGGATGTTGCGGCGCAGTTCATCCAGATGCGCTCCGTCGGCGCCGAACACGGCGCGCAGGATCACGTTCAGCGTGATCCGCATCATCGGCTCGAGCGTCTCGAAAGGCACGCCCTCGGGCCAACTCTCGGTTTCGCGCAGCGTCTCCTCTTCGAAGATGCGCTCGTAGTTCTTGATGCTCTTGCCGTGCAGCGGCGGCGTCAGCAGTTTGCGGCGCAGCCGGTGATCGGTCCCGTCGAGGGCGAACACCGACCCCGGTCCCAGCACCCGCGACAGATTGGGCAGGATGTTGCCGACCTCGTCGGGGTTGGCCATGAAGACCTGTTTGGCCAGAACCGGATCGGCGACGATCACGGTGCGGCCGAACACCGGGATGGTCATCGTGAAGACGTCTCCGGTGCGACGCGCGATCTGGCGCACCGTCCATTTCCGGGACAGGGAGAACCCCAGACCTTGCAGGAAGCCCGGGAGGGCAGGACTCGGTGGCAGCCGCGCCGCGCTCAGCGGCGTGGTACTGCGGTGTACCACAGTCATGTCCGGTACGGTACCGCTTGGTACCACAGAAGTGCAAGGGTGAGAACATGACCGAGACGCCGGTGATGGCGCCGATGGTGGACCGCCTGGTCGACGGGTTGACCGCCTCGATCGTCGAACGCGGCTACCGCGACACGACGGTGGCCGACATCGTCCGGCATGCGCGCACCTCGAAGCGCACGTTCTACGAGCACTTCGCCGGCAAGGAGCAATGTCTGATCGAGCTGCTGCGCCGCAACAACAGCGACCTCATCGACGGCATCCGCGCGGCGGTCGATCCGGACGACGAGTGGCAGGTCCAGATCCGTTCGGCCGTGGGCGCCTACGTCGCGCACATCCGGGCCCGGCCCGCGATCACGCTGTGCTGGATCCGCGAGGCGCCCGCCCTCGGCGTGGTGGCACGGCCACTCAATCGGCAGGTGATGGGCGATCTCACCGACCTGCTCGTCACGGTGACGCAGAACCCCGGTTTCCGGCGGGCGGGGCTCACCCCTGTCTCACCTCCGCTGGCGCTGATCCTGCTCGGCGGATTGCGGGAGCTCACCGCGTTCATCGTCGAGGAGGGTCGCGACGTCGAGGACATCACCGAACCGGCGGTCGCCGCGGCCACGGCGCTGGTCACACCGCAGGCCGGCTCTCAGGAAAGTCACCGTCCGTTCACGAGCTGAGAACTCCTGCTCCCCAGGGCGTTCCGGCCGCCCACGTGCGCGACCCGTACATTTCCGTCCGTCCTCACACCCCTTTACGAAGGCGACGGTATGCACTCGTCCATTGGTAAACCTCTCGTGGCGCTCGTCTCGGCCGCCTGCCTGGCGGCCCCGGCCACGACTCCGAACATCCACGACTCCGCAATCGCCACAGCGACGATCCCGGTCGAACTCTCGGCGGCGGTGACATCGTTCGATCCCCTTTCGAGGTCGGCACGGGCGCTCGCGCCCGCCGTGGACACCACCGATCCTGCCGCGCTGGCCGGCGCGATCGACACGATGGCGTCGTTGTCGGGCGAGGATCCCGGGTTGCTGTTCCTGAAGCTGCTGTCGGCCCCGTATCACAACATCGCGAGCATCTCGATCGCGGTGGGCAAGGCCGTCAACGCCGGAATCCAGTTCGTGTCACTGCCTTTCTCGATCTTGACCTACGTCATCGCGAACAAGCCCGACGACATCCCGGCCTACATCACGCAGGTGCAGAACAACCTCAAGGGCGCCCTGCCGGGGATCAGCGCCGCCATCACGTCCGAGATCGCCTACGACAGGGACCTGATCCAGCAGATCTTCGGCGGGAACACGGCGACGACGACGGTGGACAGTGTCTCGGCGCCGTCCACGGTGACGGCGGACGCCACCGACTCGGGTCTGGCGGTCCTGAAGCTGCTGACGGCTCCGTACCACAACTTCGCGAGCATCTCGATCGCCGTGGGCAAGGCCGTCAACGCCGGAATCCAGCTGGTCTCACTGCCGCTCTCGGTTCTCACCTACGTCATCGCCAACAAGCCCGACGACATCCCGGCCTACATCACGCAGGTCCAGACGAACCTCAAGAACGCCCTGCCGGGGATCAGCGCCGCCATCACGTCCGAGATCGCCTACGACAGGGATTTGATCCAGCAGGTCTTCGGCGGCGGCGCGACGGCCCTGTCCACCAACGCGCAGGAGACCCCCAATCTCCTGGCGGCTCAGACATCTTCGGCGAACATCCTCGGCGGCACACCCCACGTGTTGACCGCAGCCCAGGACGAGGGGGACACGGCGAACGACACCACGCCCCACCGGGAGACGTGGAAGGAGCGGATCGCCGCGAAGAAGGCGGCGAGGGACGAGCAGGACCAGAAGGACGAGTCGGCGAGCACGGACTCCGATACCACGCACTCCGACACCACACCGGTGCAGGAATCGCCGTCCACTCCGACGTCCGACACCGGGACCGACACCGCCGACGCACCGAAGCAGTCGAAGCACCGACTCCTCACGCCTGCCGGCGACAAGGCCGCTGCGGCCGAGAGCACCGGCGGCAAGCATCGCAAGCCGGAGGCCGACAGCGGCGCCGACGCCGCCTGACCCTCCCCGCGAGATCGGCCCCTACCCATCCGGTAGGGGCCGATGTCGTTGCGGTGGAGCGGGAGTCAGGCCGGCGGCGGAACCACGGTTGCCGCGGGATCCGGCGGTGGCGGCAGGAACTGCACGAGCCCCGGGGGGATGTTGGTCCCCGGCGGGGGCGCGGTTCCCGGGAGTGGCTGACCCAGCTGCTCCTGCGGCACCTGGTTGAGCAGTGCCCCGTGCAGGCGTCCGTCGGCGGCCAGGTCGTAGAAGCGGCCCAGCCACGTGCGGCCGTTCACGTCGAGGTTCTCCTCGCCCGGCGCGACGTCGAACTGCTGGCCCTGCCCCGGAGCTGCCGGCACCACATTCTGCGGAAGGCCATAGGCGTTGTTGAAGGCGCGCAGATTCGGCGCCACCCCCGGACCGCCGCCCGGGGCGGACGGAACCGCGTTCTGCCCCAGGGCCGTCGTGCGGTCGATACCGGAAATGTCCGGGGCACCGAGCATTCCCGGGACGGCAGGTTGCCCCGCCTGGGCCAGCATGTTCCAGCCGTCCGGGCCGAGGGGCGCACCGATCACCGGGATGACGGGGCCCTGCGGACGCGCCGGTGCAGGAGCGGGCGGGAGCGGCTCCGGCGGCGTCGGCGGCTGCGCGTGCGCGACAGCCGCGAAGACGACAGCGGCACCGGCGGCGAGGAACGCCGCCGGTGCCTGCCGGATCACACGTGTCATACGGACTTCGTGACGCCGTAGTACGCCACGACGTCGTCGGTGTCGGTGGTCGAGCTCGTCAGGGTCGCATAGGACCGCAGGAACGACTGCCCCGCGCAGCCGTCGACCTTGATGTGGACGTCCTTGAGCGTCACGCGGGCCGGAGCCGCCTTGAACGACTTCTTGTCCACCGAAACCTGATTCACCGTGCCCGGCTTGAGGTGGATCTCGAGCGTGCCGGAGATCGGGAAGTTCACGCCCGTCGGGATCAGACCGCCGGTGATCGTCGAACCCGAGGTGCCGACACCGACGGAACCGATCAGGCGGACCTGGCCGAGCTCGATGCCACAACCGATCTGGTAACCGGCCTCGAGCACACCGCCGTTGAGCTTCGTCTTGCCCGATCCCGTCACGGTTCCCACGAAGGTGCCACCCACGAGATACTCCCGCGAGGACACCGCGGTGGTCAACGGGGCGATGGGCAGCTGCGTCTCATTGGTGGCGGCGACAGTGAGCTGCCATCCGTCGGGAGACATGACGGTTCCGGGCGGCGCAGATGCGACGATGCCGTTGTCTGGCGGCGGTCCGGCATCCGGCGGCGGCAGCGGGGCCGGCGGAGCCGGCTGGGCGAGCGCGGTGGGCACCGCGAAGGCCGGGAGAACGAGGCCGGCGGCGGCCAGCGCGAGGAGCTTCTTCTTCATGATTGCAGGGCCTTTCGAGGTCTTTCGGTGAGCGAAGTCGGTGATGGCGAACGTCGGGTCCGGACCGGGGCCTACACCGCCTTCGTCACGCCGAGGTAGGTGACGACGTCGTCGGTGTTGTCCGTGGAGCTGGTCAGCGTCGCGTAGGACCGGATGAAGGACTGGCCCGCGCACTGGTCCGTCTTGACCCGCACGCCGGTCAGCGTGATGCGCGTCGACGTGCCCTTGAAGGACTTCTTGTCGAGAGCCACCGTGGTCACGGTGCCGGGTTTGAGGTAGACCTTGCCCTGCAGGCTGAGCGAGGCGCCGAACGCGGGGTTGCCCGTGAACGGGATACCGATGCTCGGCGTGATGCTCGCACCGGGGTTGATCTCGGTCTCGTCGGAGATGATGCCGCAGCCGATCTGCTCACCGGCCTCCATCGAACCGCCGGCCAGTGTGGTCTTGCCCTGACCGGTGATCTTGCCGGTGAAGGTGCCGCTCACCAGGTACTCGCGCGACGAGATCGCGGTGGTCAGAGGCGCGACTGGCAGCTGAGTCTCGTTGCTGCCCAGCACTTCCAGGTGCCAGCCGTCCGGGGTGTCGAGGATTCCGGGAGGACCGGAGGGAACCGCGCCATCGGGCGGTGGCGGGGCCGGCGCCGCATCCGCGACGGGCTGCACACCGGGGTTGGCGGGTGCCGGTTCGGCGGCGACGATCGGCGCGGCCCATACCGGCGCCGCCAGGCATGCAGCGGCGAGCGTGACATAGCGGTTCAACATTGGTCTGACGACGCCTCTCGTGGGGTGTGGACGGTTGTATCGCCTTTGACCCGCGAAGCGTCCATGGGCCGGGTGTCTTTTCGGTGAACCCACGGTGGCCCGATCGGACCAGTCTTCTATCGAGTGCGCACCTTTGCTGGCAGTACGCTGTGAGGGTCACTGTGAGGTGGTCGAGAACCTCTGAATAGACCGCCCGTAGCCACCCGGAGGTCGCCGCCCGTTCATCTTCGGCGCATTGAGTACACGCGCGGCGAACGTGAAAGACTTTGCGGGGAACAGTTTTCACTGAGCGCCATCACGATGTACAAACGATCGGAGAACGAGCGTGGCAACCGGATTTCGCATTGACAAGGCATTCCCCGCAGGGTGTGTGACGATCATCATGAGCTTATTGCTGGCACCCGCCGTTGCCGCGCAGCCGGTCGATGCGGTCGCGGACCCGTCGGCGCCGCCCGTGCAGGTCGCGACCCCGGGCAACGAGAACGCGGACCCGGCATCGGTGGCGGCGTGCAGTCAGTTCGCCGACGTGCTGGACTCCACGGCGGCGTACTACGGCGACTTCGCCGACTCGCTCGAAGCCTTTGCCGCGGTCGACTACTCGGATCCGGCTGTCGCGAGCAGCAATGTCCTCGGTCGCACCGCGTTACGACAGGGTGCCGGGGTCGCGATGGCCGCCGCCGGCACCCCCGGTCTGCCGCCGGCGGTGGCCGAGCCGATGCGTCAGTGGTCGGTCGATGCCACCAAGCTGCTGATCAAGATGGGGCTGCGCGGCGGGCAGGAGTCACTCAACACCACCGCGGACGAGATGAACAACGACGCGCTCGCCGCCCAGCAGGCCTGCGCGGACGCAGGTACCCACGCGTGACCTCGGCCCGACGCCGGCGCGTGGCCGGGTGGTGCACCGGGTCCGTGGCTCTGGCACTTCTGGCCGTCGGCTGTGGTGATTCCCCCGCCGCACATCCGGTTGCGCAACAGCTCGTCCCGGACTCTGCACTGAACGGGCTTCTGGTGGGCGCCGGCGAGATTCAGGCGGTGATGAACGGAACTCCCCTGATCGCCGAACCCGTGAATTCCGCGATGGACGACAACCGCAACCTGTTGCCCAATTTGAACTGTCTGGGCGTCTGGCACCCCGCAGAGACGGCCATCTACGGCACCCCGGACACGCCCGGGGCCTGGAGCTCGGTGCGCCGGCAACTGCTGCGCGCTCCGGGAAACGAGCAGTGGCGATCGTCGGTCGTCCAGTCGGTGACCTCGTATCCGACACCGGATGCTGCACACGACTTCCTCATCCAGTCCGCGGACCGCTGGGCCAAGTGCACCAACCACACGGTGAACATCACGCTCAACGATCAGCGCTTGCCCCGTTGGCACAGCGGCGGTCTCGACGTCGCGCCCGACCGGCTGAGGATTCCGATCGGTCGCGCGACCGCGACGGCTGCCTCGACGTGCGAGCACGTGATCACGCTGCGCGCCAACGTGGTCATCGACGTCCTGGCCTGTGCGCCCCGAACCACCGACGTGAGGCAGGCCAGTGTGATCGCCGACCGCATCGCGTCGCACGTCCCGTCCTCCGAGTAGTGCTGACGACTCAGGACGGCGCGGACCACGCCCAGGCCGAGTACTACGTCACGGTGCTGGCTGCCCGCTGGCAGGCCCTCGAGACGGAGATCGTGGAACGCTGCAACGAACTGCGCAGGATCGCACCGGAATCACGAAAGTCGGAGCGCGGTCGCAACATCCGTCGGGTGATCAAGGTCAAGCAGAACGAGGTGACCAGATTGCGCGAGATGTGCGCCGCTCTGGTGCAGCGACTCGACCAGCGCTAGCCGAGCATCAGGCGCGCCGCCGTCTCCAGTTTCCGGGCGATCTCCTCGTAGGACGCATATCCCATGCCGGCGCGCACCAGCGCTCCCGAGTACAGCATCTCCAGCGAGTCGACGACGTCCGGATCCGCGTCGGGCCCGACCGCCGCCGACAGGCGGTCGCGGATGTCGCGGCCGATGCGCAGCCGGAGCACCTCGACGTCGGGATCCTTGCCGAGCAGCGCGGTGGTCACCGCACCGGCGAATTCGGGTTCGTCGGCGAGCAGCAATGAGATGTGGCCCAGCACTTCGATCACGCGGACCGCCGGATCCTCGGATCGGTGCTCCGCACAGGGCGATCCGGCGAGGCGGCGCCAGAACACCTCGGCGACCAGATGCTCCTTCGACGAGAAGTACGTATACGCCGTCGCGGCGCCGACACCGGCCTCCGCGGCCACCCTGCGGACCGTCAGCCCCGCGAATCCCTCACGGCTGAGCACGTCCACGGCGGCACGTCCGAGGCGGTCCACCGTGTCGGCCTGCTTGGCCGTCAGCCTCCGCCGCGTCGACTCCAAGGCCGGATCGGACACATGTCCGGACGCTACTACAACCCGGTGCCACCAGCAACGGTAAGTTGGGGACCATGAACCTCCCGTCGGACGCCGCCGCCCTGTTCGAACTCGCGGAACGCGTCACCGGCTTCATGCCCGCCGACGAGGGCCGCACCCTCTACGACACCGCGCTGCGCTACCTCGGGGACGGAGTGGCCGTCGAAATCGGTACCTACTGCGGCAAATCGACGGTGATGCTGGGTGCGGCCGCCCAGCAGACCGGCGGGCTCCTCTTCACCGTCGATCACCACCACGGCTCGGAGGAACACCAGGCCGGCTGGGAGTACCACGACACCTCACTGGTCGACCCGGTCACCGGGCTCTTCGACACCCTGCCCACGTTGCGCCACACCCTCGATGCGGCGGGACTGGACGAGCACGTCGTCGCGATCGTGGGCCGGTCCCCCGTCGTGGCGCGCGGGTGGCGAACACCGTTGCGGCTGTTGTTCATCGACGGCGGCCACACCGAGGAGGCCGCACAGCGGGACTTCGCCGGCTGGGCGCCGTGGGTCGAGACCGGCGGCGCGCTGGTGATCCACGATGTGTTCCCCGACCCGGCCGACGGCGGCCAGGCGCCGTTCCACATCTACCGACGTGCGTTGGACAGTGGCGACTTCCGCGAGGTGCTCTCGACCGGGTCGATGCGGGTGCTCGAGCGGGTGAGCGGGCATCCCGGAACGCTGGGCACGCCCTAGCGTTCGCTGGTCGCGCACTCGCAGTCGTACTCGGCTTCCAGGCCCCGCGGCAGGTCTGCGCCGCGGAAGATCCCACTGGCCGCGGTGGTCGACGACAGCGCATCGGCGGCCAGGATCACCGCCGCCCCGGTCCAGGTGGTGCGTTCCACCGGCCAACGCTTGTCGTCGGCGTAGACCAGACCGGTCCAGTAGGAACCGTCCTCCTCGCGCAGATGATGCATCGCGGCGAACTGCTCGCGGGCGCGGGCGCGGTCCCCGATCGCATCCAAAGCCAGGACCAGCTCACAGGTTTCGGCCCCGGTGACCCACGGACGGTCGTCCACACACCGGATCCCCAGGCCGGGAACCACGAAATCGTCCCAGCGCTCGTTGATCCGCGTGTGTGCCCGCGACCCGCGCAGCGCACCGCCCAGCACCGGGTAGTACCACTCCATCGACCAGCGGTCCTTGGCCACGAAGGCCTCCGGGTGGTCGGCGATCGCGTGGCCGAGCCGACCGACGGCGACCTCCCACTCGGGCTGCGGTTCGCCGACGTGATCGGCCAGCGCGAGCGCGCACCGGATGCTGTGGTAGATGCTCGCGCATCCCGTCAGAAGGGCTTCCTCGGTGCTCCCGTGCGGGCTTGCGCCCCAGGCGATCTCGCCGGTGCTCGACTGCAGACCGAGGACGAAGTCGATGGCGCGGGACACCACGGGCCACATCTGGGCCGCGAACGCCCGGTCCTCGGTGACCAGCATGTGGTGCCAGACACCAGTGGCGATGTAGGCGCAGAAATTGCTGTCGCTGTTCGCGTCCTCGACGACGCCGTCACGCAGCTGGATCGGCCAGCTGCCGTCGGGGCGCTGCGTGGTGCGCGACCACTCGAACGCGGCCCGCGCGGGCTCGAGCAGGCCGGCCGCGGTCAGCGCCATCGCGTTCTCGACGTGGTCCCACGGATCGGTGTGGCCACCGACCGACCACGGGATCGCGCCCGAGGATTCCTGCGTCGCGGCAATGGATTCCGCGGTCTGCAGGCACTGTTCCCGCGTGAAGGCACCGGGTACGTGGGGAACCTCAGGCATCGGTCGTGGTGGGCTTCCTGAAGTAGAGTGCCACGCTCTTGCCGATCAGCGGGTTGAGCGCCGACTCCGCGGTCCGGGTCAGCCAGGGACGGCTCATCATGTCCCACACCAGCAGCTTGTGGTACGCAGTGACGGCGGGGTGCCCGTCCTTCTCGGTCCCGACCGCGCATTTGAGCCACCAGTAGGGCGAGTGCAACGCATGCGCGTGATGGGTGTGGGTCAGCGTGAGGCCGTGGGCGAGCACCTTGTCCCGGAGTTCGTCGGCCCGGTAGATGCGGATGTGGCCGCCTTCGTTGGCGTGGTAGGAGTCCGACAGCGCCCAGCAGATGCGTTCGGGCAACCAGCGCGGCACCGTGATCGCAAGCGCGCCACCGGGTTTGAGCACCCGGATCAGCTCGGCGATGGCGCGATCGTCCTCGGGCACGTGCTCGAGGATCTCCGAGGCGATCACGCAGTCGAACGTGGCGTCGGGGTACGGCAGGTCGAGCGCATCGCCCTTGACGGCTTCGCCCTTCGCCGAGGCCGGCGCCTCACCCTGCTCGGCCATGGCCTGCAGGATCTCGTCGACGTCGTTCAGATCGGCGGCGTTCTGGTCGAATCCGACGACGTCGGCACCACGGCGGAAGGCTTCGAACGTGTGCCGACCGGCCCCGCAGCCGACGTCGATGACCTTGGTTCCGGCTCCCACGCCGAGGCGGTCGAAGTCCACGGTCAGCATGCGGCGACCCTCTCCCGAGCTCGTTCGTACACCGCAACCGTCTGTGCGGCAACAGATTCCCAGCTGAACACCTCGAGCGCGCGTCGCCGGCCCGCCTCGCCCAGCCTGCGCAGCTCCCGCGGCGAGTCGAGCAACTCCCCCAGCACCGCGGTGAGTTCGTCGACGTCTGCCGGGGTCACCAGCCGGGCGCATTCCCCGTCGGCGCCGACGACCTCGGGCAGCGCACCCGCGCGGCTGGCCACGATCGGCGTGCCGCTGGCCATGGCCTCGACCGCAGGCAACGAAAAGCCTTCGTAGAGCGAAGGAATGCACGCGACATCGGCGGATGCGAGAAGTTCGGCGAGCTCGGTGTCCGAGAGCCCGCTGGAGCTGTGCACGATGTCGGAGATGCCCAGCTCGGCGATGAGCTTCTCGGTGGGACCGTTGGGCTCCAGCTTGGCGACGAGTTGCAGCTCGAGGTCCCGCTCGACGCGCAGCCGCGCCACCGCGTGGAGCAGGTGGCTGACGCCCTTGAGCGGCACGTCGGCGCTGGCGATCGCGATGATGCGGTTGCGCACGCGGTGCTCGGACGGTCCGAACAGCTGGGTGTCGACACCGAGGGGCACGACGTGGAGCTGACGCGGGTCGACGGCGAAGTCCTCGGCGATGTCGGCGGCGGAGGTGGAGGAGACGGTCACCAACTCGGGGATCCGCCGGGCGACGTCCTTCTGCATCTCCGCGAAGGCGTACCACCGACGCACCAGCGGCTTACGCCACCAGGGGGCGGCGGCGACGTCGAGCACCCGGTCCCGGGTGATGGGGTGGTGCACGGTGGCGACCACCGGCAGTCCGGACGCCGCGATGCTCAGCAGGCCGGTGCCCAGGCACTGGTTGTCGTGCACGACGTCGAAGTCGTCGCGCCGCTCGGCCAGCAGCCGCGCCACGCGCAGGCTGAACGTCTTGGGCTCCGGGAAGCCGGCGGTCCAGGTGGTCAGCAGTTCCTGCAGATCGATGCTGGTCTTGATCTCGCTGGGCCGGGGGATGCGGAAGGGATCCGGCTCGCGGTACAGGTCGAGACTGGGCACTTTCGTCAGGCGGACGAGAGGGTCCAGGCCGCCGGGATAGGGCTGACCGGAGAACACCTCGACATCGTGGCCCAGTTCGACGAGGCCGCGGCTCAGGTGCCGGACGTAGACGCCCTGTCCGCCGCAGTGGGTCTTGCTCCGGTAGGACAGCAAGGCGATACGCATGGTCAACTCACCTGTCCTGAGCTGGTCGAATCGAGTGACGCACGGAATCCGAACCCCTCCTGGACATGTGTCCAGACTATAGTTTGACGTGCTAGCTGACGCAATCCGGTCTGGCTGCGCCCGCTAGCTCTGACTACCACAAACGGTGTGAGCCGTCCTGTCCGGCCTGGTGATCAGCGGGGCGGAAAACCTCCGGTGGCGACCGGGCCCCAGCGCTGCGGTGTCACCCTGATCAGGCACTTCCCCTGGTCGACCATGGCCTGCCGATACTCGTCCCAGTTCGGGTGTTCGCCGGCCACTGCGCGGAAATAGTCGACCAGCGGTTCCACGGCGTCGGGGAGCTCGATGACCTCGGCGGCGCCATCGACCTGCACGTAGGGACCGTTGAAGTCATCGCTGAGCACCATGACGCTGGCCTGCGGACGGCGCCGGATGTTGGCGGCCTTGGCGCGCTGCGGATAGCCGGCCACGACGATGCGGCCCTCACCGTCCACGCCGCCGGTGACCGGCGAACTCTGCAGGGATCCGTCGGAGCGGAAGGTCGTCAGCACCATGCGGTGCCGCGGCCGGATGAAGTCGAGCAGCTCCGGTGCGGCGACGACCTCCGCGGTCGCGTATCTGGGGGCCATCCCGCCAGCGTATCGACGTGTCGGTGCCGCTGCGTACGCTTTCGAACATGAGTTCGAATGATGTGTACGCGGCGCTCGACGCCGCCGACGAGGCCTTCCGCGCGCTCGCCGAATTTCCGATCCACCGCCTCCGGCCGGTCGACCAGCGCGCGCTGCTGGTTCGGCTCGACACGATGGACAAGCAGTTGGGTGCGTTGCAGCGCCGTCTACTGGGCAGTGTCGTGGCCGGACCGCCACCGGTCGAGTTCGCCGGAGCGCCGTGGGCGCAGGTGCTGGCCCGGCGGCTGCGCATCTCGGTGGGTGAGGCCCAGCGCCGCATCGCCGAAGCGAGCGGCAGCGGGGAGGCGAGGTCGGCATGACGATCTGACGGACGGCCGCGGCCTCACACCAGGGCGCCCGGCACCACGAACGCGAACGGCCGCGGGTAGCCCAGGCCGGTGAGCCGTGCCCGCCGCGCGGCGTCGACGGCGACGGTGCGCACCTCACCCGAGGACGGTTCGTAGCAGTCCCACGCGTCGCCGCGCACCTCGACGATCAGCACCCAGTGTCGCGGGACGACGCGGCCGATCAGCATGGCCACCGGCCATCCCGCCGGCACCGCGGACGCCACGTCGGCGAAGCGGTCGCGCCGGCCCCGCCACGGCCGCCACCGGTAGCGGCGGCCCCGGGAGACGGAGTGCACGCTGATCGCCGCGGCCATACCGGCCGGGGTGAGCCCGAGCGCGCGCGGCCAGACGCGGTTGATCGCCGCATGTACTCGGGCCTGCTCGGCCGCGAACCACGCCCTGGCGTGCGGGTGGGACAGCTGCGCTCCGTACGCGCGGTCCAGCAGCGCGCCCGCCACGACCGCGACGGACGGCCCGCAGGTCCGGCCGTCGCGCTGGGTCAGCGCGAGCGCCGCGATCCTCATCGGCGCCGGCACCTCCTCGGTGGATTTCGGTCCGGTGGTGGGTACTCGGCACTCTAGGCCGACGAAGGGGTGGTGGTGCGCATGTCCGGGATGCCGACGCCGACGGGGGGCCCGGCATGAGCTTCGACATCACGCCGACCGTCGCGCAACACGACCTGGCAAGGCGCACACACGAGTTCGCCGAGCAGGTGGTCCGGCCGGTGGCCGCCGACTACGACCAGCGCCAGGAATTCCCCTGGGAGGTGTTGGAGGAGGCGGCTCAGCGCGGCTTCTACAGCCCCCTGTTCTACCGCGATCTGATCGGGGACCCGACGGGCCTGTCGCTGCCGATGTTCATGGAAGAGCTGTTCTGGGGCTGTGCGGGCATCGGGCTGGCGGTGGTGATGCCGGCGCTCGCGCTGTCGGCGATCGGACAGGCGGCCTCGCCCGAACAGATGTTGCAGTGGGCGCCGGAATGCTTCGGTACGCCCGGTGACCTCAAGCTCGCGGCCCTCGCGATCTCCGAGCCCGAAGGCGGCAGCGACGTCCGCAACCTGCGCACCACCGCGCGGCGGGACGGCACGGGGCCGGACGCCGACTGGATCCTCGACGGCCACAAGATGTGGATCGGTAACGGCGGCATCGCCAACGTGCACGTCGTCAACGCCGTCGTCGACCAGGAACTCGGTCACAAGGGCCAGGCGCTGTTCATCGTGCCGGGCGGTACCCCCGGACTGGACATGGTGCGCAAGCTCGACAAGTTGGGGTGCCGCGCCTCCCACACCGCCGAGCTGAAGTTGACCGGCGTCCGGGTGCCCGCGGAGAACCTGCTGGGCGGCCAGGAGAAGCTGGAGCACAAGCTCGCCCGGGCCCGCGAAGCCGTCGAAGGGGCGCGGCACTCGGGCTCGGCCACCCTGGGCACCTTCGAGCAGACCCGGCCGATGGTCGCCGCCCAGGCCCTCGGAATCGCCAGGGCCGCATTGGAATACGTCACCGAGTACGCCAATCGACGGGAGGCGTTCGGAGCGCCGATCATCGACAACCAGGGCATCGCGTTCCCGCTGGCCGACCTGGCCACCGGGCTGGACGCCGCCCGACTGCTGACGTGGCGGGCGTCGTGGATGGCCGCGACCGGTGTGCCGTTCGAACGCGGCGAGGGGTCCATGTCCAAGCTCGCCGCGAGCGAACTCGCCGTCCGCACAACCGAGCGCGCGATCCAGACCATGGGCGGCTGGGGCTACGTGAAGGACCATCCGGTGGAGAAGTGGTATCGCGATGCCAAGCTCTACACCATCTTCGAGGGCACGAGCGAGATCCAGCGCATCGTCATCTCCAACGCGCTGGGCGCCGCCGACGGCAAGCCGCCGCTGCACGTGGACCTCGAACCGACGGGCGGGCCGCTGAACCGGATGTTCGGCCGCGGCACCCCGGCGCGCACCCAGGTCGCCAACACCGCGCTGACCATGAAGGACCGCGTGCCCGCGCCGGTGATGCAGATGGCGATGAAAGTGCTTCGACCGCCCCGCAAGTAGCGCTCACATCGTCTGGTCGACCGGAGCGGCGATCGCGTTGCTGTCCACGTCCTCGTCGACGACGATCGTCTGCAGCACCTCGACGGCCATCGTGTACTCGGCGCGGTCCCAGAATCCCGAGTGCCCGCACACCGCACCCTCGGGGTCCACCGCGTAGTCGCCGTGCTGAGGGTCGCGCTGACCCACATCGAGGATCCGGCAGTCCACCGTCGCCAACGCCATACGGAGATCGGGCCCGGACGGTTCCTGTACGAACACGGGCCCGGGATCGAACACCCAGCTGCCGATGGGATCGGTGAGCGCCCACAGGTTGATCCACCGCGGCTCCGGGCGGGCGAGCCGGGCGCGGAGCTCATCCATCGCGGAGGCGCCGAAGTACGCCGGGAAGTTGCGGGCATAGAGGCGGCGCAGCGGTGCGCCGAACGTCAGCAGAGGGTAGTGCTCGTCGGCACGGGTGCACTGCATCAGCGTCGCCGCGGCGATCACGGTGCCCTGACTGTGCGCGATCAGCACCACCCGGGTGGGCTGCGGGTCGTGCACCAGCGCGTCCATCCGGGTACGCAGATCCCATACCGTTCGGCCGCCGTAGGACGGCGGCGTCAGCGGATGCGTCGCCCGCGGCCAGAACGTGATGACGTCCCAGAGGATCGACACCGCCCGACGCAACTGCCGGTTGCGGGAGGCCCGCAGCACCAGCACCACCAGCCCCGCCACCAACGCGATCGGCACGAACATCGCGATCACCGAGATCCCGCCCGACAGCAGTGCGCTCCGGGTCAACCGGTGCAGATCCGGGAAGAACAGCACGGCCATCACCACGAGGATCCCGAAGGCCAGGGCCGCCAGCCCGGCGATCAGCGCGGGACCCGCGTCGGTCAGCGTCGCCGCCGCCCGGGCCCGCCTGATCACCTCGAGCACCGGCCGCGGCGCCGCGGCCTCGACCGGTGTCTGCGGCGGTGTTCCCGCCGCAGATCGCCAGACCCGGATCACGGCGGCCACCGCGACGAACAGCACCAGCAGGGTCGCCACCGACGCCCACACGTAGGGCGGCGGCACGATCAGCGGCGCTCGCATGCTCATCGCGTGCATCTTCTCCACGAAGTCGGCCGTCGCGTTGGCCAGCGTCGCGGCGCGCTTCGCCATCGCCTCCGCCGGGGCGATGGTCGTGACCTCGACCCTGCCGAGGATCAGCGCGGTCGACAATCCGACGCCCACGCTGACCCCACCGCCGATCAACCAGCCGAGCAGCGAAACGAACGCGGCGGTGAACCCGCGCAGTGTCATCCCGTAACCGGGTGTCGTCCCGGACCCCGGTGCCGCGTCGGATCGGCCGCTCCCGCGCATCGACAGCGCGGTGCCGACGAACAACCCCACCAGCAGAACCACCTGCACAGCCAGCAGCGCGTAGATCGACCCCCGCAGACCGGGCAGGAAGGTCGGCAGATTCGGCGTCGGGATTCTCGTACCGAGACCGAGCCAGGCGAGCGACAGCCCGAGCAGGATCAGTGCCACCCAGCGCAGCCGCATCGACACCGCATGCAGCGCGCCGCCGATGCCGTCCCCGCCGCGGCCGGTCGCCCGGTTCCACGCGGTCGCGCCGACGGCCATCGCCAGCACCCCGAGGTTCACGCCCAGCAGCACCGCGCTGACGTCGCGGCTGCGGCCCGGATCGCCATGCGCGACCGGAGCCGCCAACACCAGCGCCGCCAGAGCCGCCGTCCACGCGGTCACATGGCAGGCCCGCATCCGCGCCACCGAGTCGTCGTGATTCCAGAACGTGGTGTCGGCCAGCGGCGAGCGCTCCCCCGCGTGCACCACCGCGCCCGGCGGCGGGCACGCCGCGGTGAACACGTCGTCACAGGCCGGACCCTCGTAGGGCGCCGCCTGTCCGGCTTCCTGCCGGCCCAGCAGCCACAACGCGACGATCACCGCGGCCAGCGGCAGCGCCCCTATCGCCAGCCGGGCCCCCGGGGTGAGGTACCCGAGCCACTCGAGCGGCAGCCAGCCCGATCGGCAGAAGTCGACGCTCGCGCACTGCCACAGCGCGATGTCGAGCACGGCAACCGCCATTGCCAGCAACAACGTCAGGGTGAACGACAGCGCGAGAAGCCGCAGCAGCGCGACCACCACCGCGGCCGGCCGGCGGTGCCGCGCGGGCGGCAGCATCCAGTGCGCGAGATTGACGAGGCTGAACGGCAGGAAGAGCAGCCACACCGCGCGGCTCGCGCGCCGCGACGTCAGCCCGCCCCAGGAATAGGCCTCCATCCGGCGGCGCCAGCCGTCGGGCGACGGCGGGCTGACCGCGTCATCGATCCAGGTCGCACGCCGGAAGAAGCCGGCGTCGCGGTCACCGCCGACCTGGTCGAGGAACTCGACCGGACAGTTCAGCATGACCTCGGGCGGGGTGCCGGACACCCCGTGCACCCGCAGCTCGACGACGGTCTTGCCCCCGGTCATCCCCCTATGGTGACGCCCCGGAGATCGAATTGCGGGCATCGGTGAAAAAACCCGGTACCCCTGGTTTCACCTCGATCGCTTCTGGCAACATTACCGGCGAGTCAGGTACAGACATCGGCACGGGGTGGACAGGAACGACGATGACGCATTCTGGGCAGGACGTCGCGGTGCTCGCGCAGGGCAGCGAAGGCGGCGGCGCGGAGATCAGCCAGGTGATCGGCCTGTCAGCGGTCGCGATGGCCGTGACGGCAGTGCTGCTGTGGATCGGCTATCTGCACCGCCAGCGCAAGATCTCCTGGTTGGAGAATCTCGCGGAGTGGTTGGGCCGCAGGTTCAAGCGTCCGCCGTGGGTGGCGTTGCCGATCGCGATCTTCGTCAGCGCGATCATCTGCGCACTGTTCGGGTTCATCTGGGACGTCAGCCTGCACATCGGCAAGGGCCGCGATCCCGGGCCGCTGGCCAACCCGGCGCACTACTTCATCATCGTCGGCCTGTTCTTCGTGTTCATCGCCGGCTGCACGGCGATCGTGCTGCCCTTCGACAAGCCGGGTCCGGCCGCGGTGCGCATCACCGACAAGTGGTACGCCCCGGTCGGCGGCATCGTGATGGCCGGGTGCGGCATGTACGCACTGATCGGCTTCCCGCTGGATGACGTCTGGCACCGCATCTTCGGTCAGGACGTCACGCTGTGGGGCCCGACGCACCTGATGATGATCGGCGGCGCCGGGTTCTCCACGATCGCCGCGGCCTACCTGGAAGTCGAGGGCAAACGCGCCGTCGGCGCCGATGCTCCGAAGGACGGCATCGGCCTGAAGTTCATCCAGTACCTGGCGTTCGCCGGGGTGCTGATCGGGCTGTCGGTGTACCAGATCGAGTTCGACTTCGGCGTCCCGCAGTTCCGGCAGGTGTTCCAGCCGATGCTGATCGCGGCCGCGGCGTCGGTGGCGTTGGTCGCCGCCCGGATCTATCTCGGTCGCGGTGCCGCGATCATCGCCGCGGTCGTCGCGATCGGCCTGCGCGGCATCATCGCGTTCCTGGTGGCCCCGCTGCTGGACGCGCCGATCAACTGGTTCGCGCTGTACCTCGGCCCGGCGCTGGTGGTCGAACTGCTGGCGTTGACCCCGCTGCTCAAACGCCCGGTGCTGTTCGGGATGGTCAGCGGCCTCGGCATCGCGACCGTCGGTCTGTGGCTGGAGTCGTTCTGGATCGACGCCGTGTACTTCTACCCCTGGCCGACGAGCATCTGGCCGGAGGCCCTGTCGATGGCGGTGCCGGTGGCGATCCTGGCCGGCGGCTGCGGGGCGATGATCGGCATGGTGCTGACCGGCCAGCGGCTGCCGCGCCGGGCGATCTCCGTCGGCCTGGTGGTGCTGACGGTGCTCGCGGTCGGCGGCGCCACGGCGAACGGGCTGCGCTACTCGGTGCCGGCCGACGAGACCGCGACGTTCGCGCTGACCGACGTGCCCGGACCCGTGCCGGGCCGATTCGTCACCGCCGACGTGCGATTCAACCCGCCGAACGTGATCAGCGACGACCCGAACTGGGTGTCGGTGCTCGGATGGCAGGGCGGTCTGGCCAACGAGCGCGGCCAGTTCGTCGACCACCTCGACCGGGTCGGACCCGGGCACTACGTGTCGACGAAGCCGATGCCGGTGTCCGGCCAGTGGAAGACGCTGCTGCGGGTGCATGACGGCACGACGCTGACCGCGGTGCCGATCTACCTGGCCGGCGACCCCGGCATCGGCGCCAAGGAGGTGCCTGCCGACGCGCAGTTCACCCGGCCGTTCGTCTCCGAGATCACCATCCTGCAGCGTGAGCGCAGCCCCGACATCCCGGCCTCGCTGTGGCTGATCGGCTGCCTGATCGTTTTGGTCTGCACGCTGGCGATGATCGCGGGGATCAGCTGGGGCGGTGGCCGCATCAGCCACAGCGAGCCCAGCGGCAGCGAGGCGGAGTTCGAGCCGTCCGGCCAGTCATGACCCGGACCGCCGACGTGGTGATCCTCGCCGATCACTCGATCTGGCTGGCGCTGCCGGCGTTCGGCCCGGCGTTCGTGGTGGCCGGCGTGGTGTTCTACATCGCCCGGAGGAACCGGCAGAAGTCCGACGAGACAGGGGACCAGTGAGCAGGCTTCTCGCCGTGGCCGCTGCGGCGGCGATCCTTCTCGCCGGCTGCGGCGGCGACAAGAACGCCGACGGGACGACCACCTCGAACCCCACCGCGGCACCCGCGATGACCGATGACCAGGCGCCGCCGCAGCGCCTCGTGGTCGACGTGACGATCAAGGGCGGCCGCGTCACCCCCACCAACGAGCAGCTGACCGCGACGGTGCGGCAACCGATCGTGATCCGCGTCGACAGCGACACGGCCGACGAGTTGCACGTGCACTCGACACCGGAGCATTCGTTCCCGATCGCGGTGGGTCCCGAGCAGTCGTTCCAGTTCAGCGTCGACATGCCGGGCCGGGTCGACGTCGAGCTGCATGCGCTCGACAAGACCGTCGCCACCATCGCGGTGCAGTGACGGGACAGCTGCTCGCGCACGGTCTGGGCGGCTCGACGGATCTGCCGATCCCGTTCACCTACGCGCTGATCGGCGCGGCGTGGGCCTTGACCTTCACGTTCGCCGTCGTCGCGCTGGCCTGGCGCTCGCCGCGGTTCGACGCGGGCAGGCCCGGCCGGGCACTGCCGGCATGGGTCACCGCCGTGGTCGACGCGACTCCGACCCGATGGGCGTTGGCCGTGGCGTCACTGCTGTTCACCGCGTGGGTGGCGATGGCGGCGTTCCTCGGACCGCACACGGCCGACAACCCGCTTCCCGGGGTGTTCTATGTCCTGCTGTGGGTCGGTCTGGTGGCGCTGTCGCTGCTGTTCGGCCCCGTCTGGCGGGTCATCTCCCCGGTGCGCGCCCTGCACCGAATCGTCGGGCGGCCGTCCGCGCACGTTCCCTACCCCGAGGCGCTGGGCTACTGGCCCGCCGCCGCCGGACTGTTCGCGTTCGTGTGGTTGGAGTTGGCCAGCCCCGACCCGGGTTCGGTGCCGGCCATCCGGATCTGGCTGCTGATCTACCTCGCGGTCACCCTGGGCGGCACGCTGTGCTGCGGAACCCGGTGGTGCGCGCGCGCCGACCCGTTCGAGGTGTACAGCACCGTCGCCTCCCGGCTGGCCCCGCTGCGCCGGAACGCCGACGGCCGGATCGCGGTCGGCAACCCGTTCGACCACCTCGTGACGCTGCCGGTGCGCCCCGGCATCGTCGCCGTGCTGTCGGTGCTGCTCGGCTCGACAGCGTTCGACAGCTTCTCGGCGACCCCGCAGTGGCGCTCGTTCACCGACCGCGTCACCGATTCGGTGGCCGCCGCGTCCCTGCTGCGCACCGCGGGTCTGCTGCTGTTCGCTGTGGTCGTCGCGGTGTCGTTCACGCTGGCCGCGCGCTGCACCGGCGGTGTCGACGCCGCGCGCCGCCGGGAACTGCCGGGGCTGCTGGCGCACTCGCTGATCCCGATCGTCATCGGTTACGTGTTCGCCCACTACCTCACCTATCTGGTCGAACGCGGGCAGCAGACCGTCGTGCGGCTGGCCGACCCGCTGGGGCGCGGCTGGAACGTGCTGGGCCTGGCCGACAACGACGTCAGCTACCTGCTCTCGACACACCCGGCGGTGGTGGCCACGCTCAAGGTCGGCTTCGTCGTCGCCGGCCACATCGCCGGGGTGATCGCCGCGCACGACCGCGCGCTGGCCCTGCTGCCGAAGGCCAACCAGGTGACCGGACAGCTGGCGATGATGCTGGTGATGGTCGGCTACACGTTCACGGGACTGTATTTGCTGTTCGGGGGGTGAGCGGGGCGGCGCGGGCGCTATCGTGCTCGATGTGCCCGACGAGGAGACACTCGAGCAGGCGCTGGCCGGAGGCGCGCCGCAACGTGTCGGCTGGTTCAAGTTCTTCTTCGCCGACGAACGCTGGGAATGGTCCGAGCAGGTGCAGATCCTGCACGGCTACCAGCCCGGCACGGTGACCCCGACCACCGAACTGGTGCTGTCGCACAAACATCCGGCCGACCGTCAGCAGGTCGCCGCCACGCTCGACGAGATGCGGCGCACCCACCGCACGTTCTCCACCCGCCACCGCATCATCGACACCCGCGGCACCGTCCACGAGGTCGTGGTGATCAGTGACCGGCTGACCGACGACGCGGGCCGGCTGATCGGCACCCACGGCTTCTACGTCGACGTCACCCCCACCGCGGCGATGACCAAGGCGATGGTCACCGCCGCGCTGACCGAGATCACCGAGCACCGGGCGGTCATCGAGCAGGCCAAGGGCATGTTGATGCTGATCTACCGACTCGACGCCGAAGCCGCGTTCGAGTTGCTGCGCTGGCGGTCCCAGGAGTCCAACGTCAAGCTGCGCACGCTGGCCGAGCGTCTGCTCGCCGACTACGCGGCGCTGGTCTACGAGGAGTCGCTGCCGTCGCGCGAGACGTTCGACCATCTCCTTCTCACCGCCCACCAGCGTGTCGAGCGCAGCGGCGATACCGTGAGCAGATGAAGGCGCTCATCATCGTCGACGTGCAGAACGACTTCTGCGAGGGCGGCTCGCTGGCGGTCACCGGCGGCGCCGCCGTGGCCCGCGGCATCAACGACCTGCTCGCCGGCGCCCACGGATACGACCACGTGGTGGCCACGAAGGACTTCCACATCGACCCCGGCGACCACTTCTCCGACCGGCCCGACTTCGTCGACTCCTGGCCGCCGCACTGCGTGGTGGGCACCGACGGCGTGCAGTTCCACCCCGATCTGGACGTCGCCCCCGTCGAGGCGGTCTTCCACAAGGGCCGCTACTCGGCGGCCTACAGCGGCTTCGAGGGCACCGACGACGACGGCACGACGCTCGCCGACTGGCTGCGGCAGCGCGGCGTGGACGCCGTGGACGTGGTGGGCATCGCCACCGACTACTGCGTCAAGGCGACGGCGGCCGACGCCGCGGCCGCAGGCCTGACCACGCGCGTCCTGCGGGACCTCACCGCCGGCGTCGCCCCCGCGACGACCGACGAGGCGATCGACGCCCTGCGCGCCGCCGGCGTGACGGTCGGCTGAATCCGGGAGCTGTCGTGTTCGAGCGCTACACCGAAGAAGCCAGGGAGCTGATCGGTCACGCACAGCTGGAGGCGCGTCACCTCGGCCACAACATGCTCGGGCCCGAACACCTGCTGCTCGGGGCGCTGCGCTGCGACGGCCCGGTGGCCGCGGTGCTGGCGGAGTCGGGGCTGTCGCACCACCGCGCGGTCGAGACGCTGCGCCACTTCCGCGGCGCGGAGGTGCCGCCGCCGGAGGGGCACGTCCCGTTCAGCGACCCCGGCCGGGCCGCGCTGGCCGACGCGATGGCCATCGCCGACGGGCGGGGCGACCGGCACATCGGCGCCGAACACATCATGCTGGCGGTGACCTGCGCCGAGGTCGACCTGACCGCCCGGCTGCTGGCCGAGGTGGGGGTCGACGTCGCCGCGTTGCGCGAGCGGCTCTCTGCCTGAACGCTGTGACACATCGGACGGTTGCAGTGCCCTGCATCTGGGCATCCCCTATCGCCAAGAGCCGATCGCTAACCAGGAGAGTTACTTGACTCAGATCGCCACCACGACGGACAGCTCGATCGCACTCGAGCTGTGGCCCGGTAAGGCCTACCCCCTCGGGGCCACCTACGACGGCTCCGGGACGAACTTCGCGGTGTTCAGCGAGGCGGCCGAGAAGGTCGAGCTGTGCCTCTTCGACGCCGACGGTCAGCAGACGGCCTGCATCACGCTGCCCGAGGTCGACGGCTTCGTCTGGCACGGGTTCATCCCCAACATCGAGCCGGGCCAGCGCTACGGCTACCGGGTGCACGGACCGTACGACCCCGCCAACGGGATGCGCTGCAACCCGAACAAGCTGCTGCTCGACCCGTACGCGAAGGCCATCGACGGCAGTTTCGACTGGGACCAGTCGCTGTTCAGCTACAACTTCGGCGACCCGGACAGCCGCAACGACGACGACTCCGCGGCGAACATGCCCAAGTGCGTCGTCATCAACCCGTACTTCGACTGGGGCGTCGACCGCCCCCCGAACCACGAGTACGCCGACTCGGTGATCTACGAGGCCCACGTCAAGGGCCTCACGATGACCCATCCGGACATCCCCGACCAGATCCGCGGCACCTACGCCGCCGTCGCGCATCCGGTGATCATCGAGCACCTCACCTCGCTCGGCATCACCGCGATCGAGCTGATGCCGGTGCATCACTTCGCCAACGACTCGACGCTGGTCGAGAAGGGGCTGTCGAACTACTGGGGCTACAACACGATCGGGTTCTTCGCGCCGGACTTCAAGTACAGCTCGAACCCGAACCCGGGTGGGCAGGTCCAGGAGTTCAAGGCGATGGTGCGGGCACTGCACGAGGCCAACATCGAGGTGATCCTCGACGTGGTCTACAACCACACCGCCGAGGGCAATCACATGGGCCCGACGCTGTCGATGCGCGGCATCGACAACCCCGCGTACTACCACCTCGTCGATGACGACAAGCGGTTCTACATGGACTACACCGGCACCGGCAACAGCCTCAACGTCAGCCATCCGCACACGTTGCAGCTGCTGATGGACTCGCTGCGGTACTGGGTGACCGAGATGCACGTCGACGGATTCCGGTTCGACCTGGCCTCGACGCTGGCCCGCGAGTTCTACGAGGTCGACCGGCTCGCCACGTTCTTCGAACTCGTGCAGCAGGATCCGACGGTCAGCCAGGTCAAGCTGATCGCCGAGCCGTGGGACGTCGGTCCCGGCGGCTACCAGGTCGGCAACTTCCCGCCGCAGTGGACGGAGTGGAACGGCAAGTACCGCGACACCGTGCGCGACTTCTGGCGGGGCGAGGACGCCAGCCTCGACGAGTTCGCCTACCGGCTCACCGGGTCCTCGGATCTCTACGAGCACACCGCGCGCCGGCCCGTCGCGTCGATCAACTTCGTGATCGCTCACGACGGATTCACGCTGCGTGACCTGGTGTCCTACAACGAGAAGCACAACGAGGCCAACGGCGAGGACAACAACGACGGCGAGAGCCACAACCGGTCCTGGAACTGCGGGGTCGAGGGACCCACCGACGATCCGGAGATCAACGCGCTGCGCGCCCAGCAGGAACGCAACTTCCTGGCGACGCTGCTGCTGTCGCAGGGCGTGCCGATGATCTGCCACGGCGATGAGCTGGGCCGGACCCAGGGTGGCAACAACAACGGTTACTGCCAGGACAACGAGATCACCTGGATCGACTGGTCGAAGGTCGACGACGGCCTGCTGGACTTCACCCGCGCGGTCTCCGAGCTGCGGGCCAACCACCCGGTGTTCCGGCGGCGGCGGTTCTTCTCGGGCAAGCCCGTGGGCCGGCGCGGCGTGGCCGGTCTGCCCGACATCGCGTGGTTCGGCCCCGACGGCACCGAGATGACCGGCGAGGACTGGGGAGCGGGCTTCGCGAAGTCGCTGACCGTGTTCCTCAACGGCCACGGCATCCCCGACATGGATGCCCGCGGCCAGCGGGTGATCGACGACTCGTTCCTGCTGTGCTTCAACGCCCACTACGAGCCGATCGAGTTCACCTTGCCGCCGACCGAGTTCGCGGCGTCGTGGGTGCCGGTGATCAACACCGCCGAGCTCACCCCCGACGGTCAGGAGGCCGAGGCGCAGCCCGCCGGGGCGACGCTGACGGTGCCCGCGCGGGCCACGATCGTGCTGCGCGCCGCCACCTGATCGACCCCGCTGGCGACGATGGTGAAAGGCGTTGCGCGCCACCACGCTTAGTGGCGTGGTTCAGCGCTTTTCACCGTTCGTTGTGTTAGCTTGGAAAAGCTGTTGCAGCCGTGGCCGCCACGTTGGCCCTCGTCGTGACGAGGTGCCACCGGTCGGGCGGGCCGGAGTAGGAGCCGTAGAGCGGCGGTGACCTACCGGGTGGCCACGGTTGCCAGCTTTCGTGGCGTTTTCCGCGCCGTCAGGCGCTGAGGATCCGCTCGATCGAGCGCATCGGGATCGGCAGCCAGGACGGGCGGAAGCGGGCCTCGTAGGCCGCCTCGTACACCGCCTTGTCCAGCTCGTAGGCCGCGAGCACGTGGCTCGACGCCCGCGGATCCTCCCCGGCGACGCCGGCGTACCCGTCGCAGAACGCCTCGCTGTTGCCGTCCACCCAGCGGCGGGCCCGCTCGGCGAGCGCGTCGTCGTCGCCATGCTGATCGCCGACCAGCCGCTGATAGGCCGCGTACTCGAAGGAACGCAGCACGCCGGCGACGTCGCGCCACGGCGAATCCGGGCGCCGCCGCTCGTCGAGCGGCTGGCCGGGTTCCCCTTCGAAGTCGATCAGCAGCCAGCCCGCCGGGGTGCGCAGCACCTGGCCGAGGTGCAGGTCGCCGTGCACGCGCTGCACGGTCAGGGTCTCCTCGGCCAGCTTCCGGTAGCGCTCCTCGATCAGCGGGGCGTGCGCGGCGAGGGCCGGTGCCGCGGCGACCGCGGTCTGCAGCCGCTCGAGCACGGTGTCGACCGGGAAGGTGACCGTCGACGTGCCCAGGGTTGCGGCCAGCGCGGCGTGCACCGAGGCCACCGCCTCACCGAGCCGGCGGGATTCGTCGGTGAAGTCGGTGAAGTCGTCGCGGGCGCTGGCGGTGGCCATGTCCCAGCCCTCGGTGCTGTCGGCCGCGAACGCGGTCACCATCCCGAGCGCGCACGGCTGCGATCCGGCGCCGGCCCAGGTGGTGTCGAAGGAGCCGTAGAGCGTCGCCACATGCGGGTTCTGCGCGCGGGCCAGCACCCGGTTGAGCTCGATGTCGGGATTGACGCCGGGGGTGACGCGGCGGAACACCTTGAGGATCGCCTCGCGGCCGAAGATCACGCTGGTGTTGCTCTGCTCGGCGCCCGAGACCCGCGGCGCGGCGTCGGTCGGCAGTGCGGCGCCGGGCTCCTTCACGAACGTCAGCGGGCCGACGGTCGCGGACTGATCGATCAGTGCCAGCAGGTGCCGGGCGGCCTGCGGGTCATGCATCGCGTCGTAGGCGAGCCGGTCCCCGTCGGCGCCGATTCTCGCGGCGTCGACGAACTCGGTGAGCGGGGCGTCGGCCCACCGGACGAGCACCTGGTAGCGCTCGGTGCCGCCGTCGGCGTAGGACACGTCGAGCAGCACATGGTCGAGGTCGGGGCGCAGCGGCGTGACCACCGCCGGGGCCGCGCCGGCCAACTGCCGGGTGCGCCCGGCATACCAGCGCTGATGGACGATCCAGTCCCCGTAGGGCAGCGTCATGACGGTTCTCCTGCGTCGGGATGGGTTACGTCCTCACCTACCCGGCCCGGCGGCCGCGCAATCACCGCGCGGTCAGGGCAGGAAACGCTCGGCGCCGGCCGTCCGCACGAATCGCACGCTGTTGGCCTGCCGGTATCCGATCACCCCGCCGCTGAACGTGAGCACGATCAACCCCGCCACCCCGGGCAGCGCGACGGCCGCGACCTGCGCGAGGGTCGGCCGCATCATCGCGCGCGGCAGACCCTCGACGCGGGGCGCGCCCTCACGCGTCATCGGGCGGGCCGTGGTGCCGGGCGTCGGTTCGACCGAACCGCGGATCACCGGGGTCTTGGCTCCGGCGACGCCGGGCGCGGTGAATCCGGGCTCGGCGGGGACCCCGCCCGGCGCGCGGGCGGCCAGCTTGGGTCCGGCACCGGCCACGGTGATGGCGCGCGGGACGGTGACGACCAGCGGAGCGCGGAAGACGGTCGGATCGGCGCCCGCGTAGCCCCCGCCGCCACCGCGGGCAGTGCCGGTGGTGGCGTCGACGACGGGCGCCTCCTCCTGCGTGCGGAACGACGGCCCCGGCGGCGGAGGGGGCGGCAGGATCTGCAGGGCGGAGAGGAACTCCGACAGCGTCGGCACCGGGATCTGCACCGTGGTGTAGAACGTCGACGGCGCCGGCAGCCGGCCGAACGGGATCTCGCCGGGCGCCGGCAACCTCAGCATCGGAATCGTGATGGAGTTGCTGGTTTTCTGCGAATCCCTCGGCGACGGGGCGACGTCGGGCTCGGTGTAGCCGCCCGACCCGCCGCTGCGCGTCTCCTCGTCGGTGCTCGTGTCGACGGACACCGACGGGCTGGAGTCGGGGGTGTCGGAGGAGGAGGCCGAGGTGTCGAGATCCGTGCCCTCTGTCGGGCTGTCGGGTTTGCTGGACGCCGTGGAATCGGAGCCGGAATCCGTCGTTCCCGACGAGGTGCCCGTATCGGTCGAGCCGCTCTGGGTCGACCCGTCGGAGTCCGACGGCTGGGCGAGCACCGGGGCCGCGGTGAACCCGCCGATCAACAGGCCCAGGGAGACCACGCCGGCGGCCGCGAAGGCGCGCAGCGCGGGCTCCGCCATGATGCCCCCATCCAGACCGTGCCGACCAATTGACTACTTCCGCAATTCTCGCACACCAGCACAAGTACGAGCCCGAATCGGCATTTGCTGCGGAACGCAACAAATCGACGTCGGCGTCAGTTGGGTTATCGTGCCGACGTGACGTCCGGAAGCAAGCCCCGCGATCACGGCGACCCCGGCGATGCGCCGACCATCCCCCCGCCGTTGACCGCGCCGGCCAACCCGGCCCGACCGTCGGCCGCCGAGGAGGCGCGCACCATCGCGGCGTCGACCAACTTCGCGACCCTGGCGAGCCTGACCGCCGACGGCGATCCGTGGGCGTCGTTCGTCACCTACGGTCTGCTCGACGGCGCCCCGGTGCTGTGCGTGTCCAACCTGGCCGAGCACGGCCGCAACCTCGCCGGCGATCCGCGGGCGAGCCTGGCGATCGTCGCGCCGGCCACCGAGTCCGATCCGCTGGCCAACGCCCGCATCACGCTGGCGGGCCGGGTGGAACGGCCCGAGGGCGAGGAACACGCCGCCGCCCGGGACGCGCACCTGTCCGCGGTGGCCGCAGCGAAGTACTACATCGACTACAGCGACTTCTCGCTGTGGGTGCTGCGGGTGCAGCGGGTCCGCTGGGTGGGCGGTTACGGCCGGATGGAGTCGACCAGCGGCGCCGACTACGCCGCGGCGCAGCCCGACCCGGTCGGCCCGCACGCCGCCGGGGCGGTGGAGCACCTCAACGCCGACCACGCCGACGCGCTGGCGGCGATGGCGCGCGCGCTGGGCGGCTACCCCGACACCACCGCGGCGTCGTGCACCGGCGTCGACCGCTACGGCCTGGACCTGCGGCTGCAGACCGAACGCGGAATGGCCTACACCCGAGTCGGTTTCGCCACGCCGATCGATGCGATCGATGAATTGCGTTCGGCTGCGGTCGAGTTGACGCGTCGCGCGCGCGGGCACTGAGTCCCGGGCATTACGATCGCGCTATGACCACCGCGCAGCGTCCCGAGACCTGGCAGGCCGCGTTCGACCTGATCCGCACCCGCGGCCACGAACGCCGCGAGGAGCCGTTCAAGCTGGCCAGCGGCCAGCTCAGCCACGACTACATCGACGGGAAGTTCGCCGTCGACACCGGGGAGCGCCTGGCTGTGGTCAGCCGGGCGGTCGCGGACCTGGCCGCCGCGCAGGGCATCGAGTTCGACGCCGTCGGCGGGCTGACGATGGGTGCCGACCCGCTGGCGCACGGCGTGGCGATGGTGACGGGCAAGGCGTGGTTCTCCGTGCGCAAGGAGCAGAAGCAGCGCGGCCGCGAGCAGTGGGTCGAGGGCACCCGCCTGCAGGCCGGCGACCGGGTGCTGCTCGTCGACGACGTGATCAGCACCGGCGGGTCGACCGAGCTGGCGCTCGAGCGCATCCTGCCCCTCGGGGTGGTGGTGACCGGCGTGATCCCGATGGTCGACCGCGGCGACGTCGCGACCGCGCGATTCGCCAAGCGGGGCATCCCCTTTCACGCGTTGGTGACCTACCGCGACCTGGGCATCGAACCCGTCAAGGACGTGTGACCCTCACGCGGGGGTGACGAGCACCCCGTCGCTGTCGACGCCCAGCCGCACCCGGTCGCCGGGGTGCAGCGTCCGCGCGGCCGAGCTGGCCATCTGCGCCATCACCACCGGACCGTCGGGCACCGCCACGCTGACCCGCGAGATCGCCCCCAGGAACGACACCGCGCTGACCGTGGCCGATCCGTCGGCGTCGGGGGTCACCGTCACCGACTCCGGGCGCACCATCGCCAGACCCGGCCCGTCCACCGACCCCGACGACGCGGCCACTGACACCCCCAGCAGCGTGGCCCGGCCACCGGACACCTGGGCGGGCACCTTGTTGTTCAGCCCGACGAAGTCGGCGACAAACGGGGTGGCCGGGTTGGCGTACAGCTCGGCCGGCGCGGCCAGCTGCTCGAGCCGGCCCTGGCTCATCACCCCGACCCGGTCGGCGACGGCCAGCGCCTCCTCCTGGTCGTGGGTGACGAACAGCGTCGTCGTCCCGACGTCGAGCTGCACGCGCCGGATCTCGTCGCGCAACTGGGTGCGCACCTTCGCGTCCAGCGCCGAGAGCGGCTCGTCGAGCAGCAGCACCCGCGGTTGGATCGCCAACGCGCGGGCCAGCGCGACGCGCTGCTGCTGGCCGCCGGACAGCTCCTTGGCGTACCGGCCCCCCAACGCGCCGAGCCCCACCAGATCGAGCATGTCGGCGGCGCGGGACAGTCTGTCGCCCTTGGCTTTTCCGCGCATCTTCAGACCGAAGGCGACGTTGTCGAGCACCGTCAGATGAGGGAACAGGCTGTAGGCCTGGAACACCATGCCCATGTCCCGCTTGTTGGCGGGCACTCTGCTGACGTCGACGCCGCCGACCGACACCGTGCCCGAGGTCGCCTCGTCGAGCCCCGCGAGGATGCGCAGCGCCGTGGTCTTGCCGCAGCCCGACGGGCCGAGCAGCGCCACCAGCTCACCGGGTTGGATGTGCAGCGTGAGCCCGTCGAGCGCGCGGGTGGTGCCGTACAGGCGGGTCAGGTCGTTCAGCTCGACCGCCACTCCGTTGTCGTTCACAGCGTCACTCCCGTCTGATGGCGGCGTCCCCGGGTGACCAGCGACAGGATGAGCAGCAGCGCGAAACCGAACAGCAGCGTGGCCAGCGAGGCCGCCACCGAGGTCGGGCCGTTGCTCTTGCCGATCGCCACGATCTGCACCTGCAGCGTCTCGTACCCCGACAGCGACGCGATCGTGTACTCGCCCAGCACCACCGCGATCGAGATGAACGCCGCCGACAGGATGCCCGACCAGATGTTGGGCACCACCACGCGGGCGATGGTGGTCAGCCAACCCGCGCCCAGCGACCGCGCCGCCTCCGAGAGCGTCTGCAGGTCGATCGCCGAGAGCGCGGCGTCGATGGCGCGGTAGGAGAACGGCAGCACCACGACCACGTAGACGAACGTGAGCGTCAACGGCGACTCGCCCAGCAGGTAGGTGACCCACAGGTAGACGTTGCGCAGCCCGACGACGATGACCAGCGCCGGGATCGTCAGGGGCAACAGGCAGAGAAATTCCACCAGCCCCTTGGCCCACGGCGCCCGCAGTCGCACCCAGATCATGGTCGGCACCAACAGGATCAGCATCGCGATCACGGTCAGCACGGCCAGCGACAGCGACACGATGATCGCCCGGTACAGCGCCTCGTCGGTGATCAGGTTGGCCCAGGCCTGTCCCGTGCGTCCACCGGAGAGGAGGTTGCGCGTGGAGAAGTCGGCCATCGCGTAGAGCGGGAACAGGAAGAACAACCCGAACAGCACCCACAGCGCCCCGCGCACCGCCGTCCTCATGACAGCCACCGGGAGCTGCGTCGCACCAGCAGGTTGTAGGCCGCCATGACGACGGCCACGACGACGATCATCTCCAGCGCCAGCGCGTAGGCGAATCCGGCCTGACCCAGCACCACCTCGCTGACCAGTGAGGCCCGGATCAGCAGCGGCAGGATCGGGCTGCCCTGGCTGACCAGTGCGGCCGCGGTCGCGTACGCGGCAAAAGCGTTGGCGAACAACAGCAACGCCGAGCCGAGGAACGCCGGCGTCAGCAGCGGGATCGCCACCTCGCGCCAGTAGTCCCACGTCGAGGCGCCCAGGCTGACGGCCGCCTCGCGCCACTGCTCGCGCAGACCCTCCAGCGCGGGAACGAAGACGATCACCATCAGCGGGATCTGGAAGTACGTGTACACCAGGATCAGCCCACCCAGGCCGTACAGCCAGCCCGAGCCCGCGAGGTTCCAGCCGGTCGCCTGCTGCACCCACAGCGTCAGCACCCCGTTCAGCCCGACCGTCGCGAGGAACGCGAACGCCAGTGCCACACCGCCGAACTGGGCCAGCACGCTGCACAGCGAGAGCACCGCGCGGCGCACCATCGACGTCGGCGGGCTGCTGACGATCAGCCACGCCATCACCGCGCCGAGCAGCGCCCCGAGGATCGCGGTGGCCCCGGAGAGCAGCACGCTGTTCCACAGCGCCGACAGCGCCGTGCCGGTGAACAGCGCGGCGACGCGGTCCAGCGAGAACGCCCCGTCGACCCATACCGCGCTCACCACGACGGTGACCGTCGGGATGATCAGGAAGATGACGACGACGGTCAGGAACGGCACCAGCGGGAGGCCGTCACGCACGCGGCGCATGTCAGCCAACCGCGGCGGCCCAGTTCTCCGACAGGTACTTCGAGGCCGCCTCGGTCTGCTGCGGGGTCGGCACCGTCACCGGCCCGTCGACCACCGGCAGCGCCGCAGCCACCGCCTTGTCGAGGGTGCCCTTGGCGGCCATGGAATCTGCGCGCACCGGTCGGACCCCGCCCTGGGCGAACAGGTTCTGGCCCTCGTCGCTGTACAGGAATTCCTGCCAGAGGCGGGCTGCCGCGGGATGCGGGGCGTCCTTGTTGATGGCCTGGTAGTAGTAGCCGGCCACCGCGTTGTTCGGCGGGACGAACACCGTCCAGGACGGAAGCTTCTTCGTCTCAGACGAATTGGTGTAGTTCCAGTCGATCACCACGGGCGTCTGCCCGGACTCGATCGTCGCCGGGGTCGGATCGACGGGCAGGAAGTTGCCCGCCTGCTTGAGTTTCCGGAAGAACTCCACGCCGGGGGCGATGTCGTCGGCCGAACCACCCTGGGACAGCGCCACCATCAGCACCCCGGAGAACGCGGCGCCGGCCTGCGTGGGGTCGCCGTTGAGAGCGACCTTGCCCCGGTACTCGGGCTTGAGCAGGTCGTTGACGTTCGTCACCGGCGGCACCTTGGCCGAGTCGAAGCCGATCGACATGTAGCCGCCGTAGTCGTTGACCCACGTGCCATTGGGATCCTTGAAGGCCGCCGGGATGTCGTCGAACGTCGCGACCTTGTACGGCGCGAACATCGCGGTGTTGGCGAGCGCCACCGACTGTCCGAGGTCGAACACGTCAGGCGCGCTGCTGCGGCCCTTCTGCTGGTTGGCGGCGTTGATTTCGTCCTGGCTGGACGCGTCGGGCTGGGCCGAGGTGACCTTGATGCCGTACTTGTCGGAGAAGGCCTTGATGATCGCGCCGTAGTTCGCCCAATCCGGCGGCAGCGCAATGACATTGAGCGTGCCCTCACCCTTGGCCGCCTCGATTAGAGCGTCCATGCCGCCGAAATCCTGCGCCGAGGTGGCCTCAGAGGCCTTGCCGCCGGATTGCGTCTGCCCGCCGGAGTCCTTGTTCTCCGGCGGCGCGCACGCCGCGACGCCGGCGACGACGAGCGCGGACGCGGCACACGCGAGGACCCGGGTGAACAGTGAAGCGGAAGTGGACATGGATGAGACCTTCCGGTGAGCAGGAGTCGGCGCGGTGGCGCAGCGGTTGCCTGGCCGTGTCATCGCGGTGAACCATATCCCGGCAGCGGTGCCCGCGCCTAGGCTTGAGCGGGTGACACCTGAGGAGACGGTCACGGCCTTCGCGGGTGCGCCGGTGGCGGCTCTGGCCACGGTGCGCCCCGAGGGGGAACCGCACGTGGTGCCGGTCGTGTTCGCGATGGCCGCCGGCCGCGACGATCTGGTGTACACCGCCGTCGACGCGAAGCCCAAATCCACCCAGCACCTGCGCCGGTTGACCAACATCGAGCACAACCCGGCGGTCAGCCTGCTGGTCGACCACTACGACGACGACTGGGAGCGGCTGTGGTGGGTGCGGGCCGACGGCGCCGCGGCCATCCACCGCTCCGGCGACGAGGTCGCCTTCGGCTACGCACAGTTGCGGGCGAAGTACCCGCAGTACGAACGGGTTGCGCTGAACGGGCCGGTCGTCAGCGTCCGGATCACCCGCTGGGCGTCCTGGGGTGGGGGCTAACCGGTAGTCGGCAGGGCGGTTGTCCGGAAGACGAATGGGGGTCAGCCGGGCAGACGGCCGGGGCGCCGCGCGGAAAGGTCGAACGCATCATCCGCACCGCGCTGAGGAGTCCCGATGACCACCACCGACCAGCTCGCCGTCCGCTTCACCCGCGATGCCGTTCCGCTGCTGACCGGGCTGCGCGGGCACGCGGTGCGGCTGACCCGCGACCCCGACCTCGCCGACGATCTGCTGCAGGAGACCGCGGCCAAGGCGTTCGCCGCGTTCGCGAACTTCACCGAGGGCACCAACCTGGCCGGCTGGCTGTACCGGATCATGCTCAACACCCACATCGGCGAGTACCGCAAAGGCCAACGCCGGCCGGCTCTGCAGTTCACCGACGCGATCTCGGACACGCAGATGCTGTCTCATCACCAGCGCGCGACGTCGGCGCGGTCGCCCGAGGACGACGTGCTCGTCCGCCTCGGCGACCCGGTGATCGCGGCGGCGATGCGCGCGCTGCCCGAGGTGTACCGCACCGCGGTGTACTACGCCGATGTCGAGGGCCTGACGTTCAAGGAGATCGCCGCGCGCCTGGATGTCCCGCTGGGCACCGTGATGTCGCGGCTGCACCGGGGCCGCACCCAGCTGCGCCGGGCGCTGCGCGACACCGCCCGCGCGGTCGGCTACTCGCTGCCCGACGCGGCGTGATCGACCGGCCCCGACGGGCCGGCCGGCGGCGGGGCGCTGAGCTGTTCCTCGTAGGCGCCCTCGTCGCGGCCCAGTGCGATGGTGCCCGCGGCCATCGCGAGCGTCGACACGGCCAGCGCGACGGCATCCCAGCGGCCGACGTCGAGGTGCTCACCGAGCACGATCGCGCCGAGGAGCACCGCAATCACCGGTTCGAGGGTCAGCATCGTCGGCACCGAGGTCTGCAGGGAGCCGGCGTGGAACGCCGACTGCTGCAACAGCACCGCGACGACGCCGAGCAGCGCCAGCAGGTACGGCACCGGGGTGAGCAGCACCGCCATCGGCCCCTCGTGGGTGAGCACGTGCATGACCAGTTTGGTGAGCACCGCGACGACGCCGAACAGCACGCCGACCGCGACGGCCAGCAGCACCGCCCGGCGCCAGCCGACACTGCGCATCGCGACCGCCACGCAGGCCAGCACCGCCACGGTGCACACCACCGCGACGACGGCTGACGTGCTCAGCGTCGCCTCGTAGTCGCCGGGGCTGGGTTTGGCCAGCACCACGAACACGGCGAGCGCGGCCGTGAGCAGCAGCGCCCACGCCCATTCGGCCCGGGTGACCCGGCGGTGCGCCAGCCGGGCCGACAGCGGCAGTGCGAACAGCAGGGCAGAAACCAGGATCGGCTGCACGAGCAGCAGGGAGCCGTTGGCCAGGGCGAGCGCCTGGAACACGTAGCCCGCGATGGCCGCGGCGGTGCCGCCCCACCACAGCGGCCTGCGGAGCAGGGTCAGGAACATCACGCTGCTGACGCCGTGCTCGGCCGGCACGTCCAGCGTCGCGCGCTGGCGCACCACGATGCCGATGGCCAGGAACACCGCCGCCAACAACGACAGCAGGACGGTGACACCATGGCCGATCACCCGACAAGGACAGCACATCGGCGGGGCCGCTGCCCACCCGGCACTGCGCCGGCAAATGATCGATCTTGTTTCGGCAGCGCAGAACTGGGCATAGAACGGGCCATGAATCTGCGTAGGTTGCTCATGATCGCCGGTGCGGTGGTGTTGCTGGTCGGGGTCATCGGACTGTTGATGCCGGTGTCGGTGCCCGGACCGCAGGGCGACATCGGCTGCGGCAACGCCGTCGCCGCGGATCTGTCCCAGGCCCGCGACGTCGACAGCCAGAATCTGGCCAACCTGCCCGTGTTGAACGAGATCATCCCGCACAAGGATTTCGTCGCCGAGTGCAATGCTGCGCTGTCGTCGCGGCGGTCCTGGTCGATCCCGGTCGCCATCGTCGGCCTGGTGGTGCTCGCCGGCTCGTTCTTCGTCGGTGGCCGCGCGGGCCGGGTGCGGGCCTAGCCGGCTTCGGGGTCGAGATCCACGCAATGCAGAGAAAGTGCGAGTAACGCACCGCAGAACGTGGATCTCGTCGGCGGCCGCACGGGCCGGGTGCGGGCCTAGCTGGCTTCGCGGTCGCGCACGACCCGCAGTGTGGGCCGCGGCCGGGCCTGCGGTTCGGGACCGATCTTGTCGGTGACGGTGGCCGCGACGGAGTCGAACCGGTTGACCGCGCGGTCGCACAGTCCGCGCACCCGGTCGCCGGCCGTGTCGACCGCGGTGTCGACGTCGTCGGCGGCGCTGAGCAGATACGCCCGCATGGTCACCCGCAGCCGCTCCCCCGCGATGCGCAGTCTGCGCCGGAGGCGCTCGTCGACCTCGACGGTGACGTAGGGCAACACCTGAAGCTTCATGTGCGCGTCTCCCCTTCTCCGATGCCTGTGCCCAGAGTAGCCCGAGGTTGCTGTACCTGCGCCGGTGCGCGTCCGGCCGTCTCACGCAGCGTCAGCGCGACGCCGAGGGACACCACCGCCGCAGCGACCAGATAGTAGGACGGCGCCACGGCGTCACCGGTACGGGCGGTCAGCCAGGTGACGACGTAGGGCGTGGTGCCGCCGAACAGCGCGACGCAGACGTTGTAACCGACGGAGAACCCGCTGAAGCGAATCCGGGTGGCGAACAGCTCCACCCCGGCCGACACCGCGGCGCTGACGTACACCGATTCGATCGCCGCCAGCACGCAGTGCGCCGCGATGGCCGCGCTGCGGGATCCGGAGTTCAGCAGCAGGAAGAGCGGGTAGGCCGACACCGCGAACAGCGCGGCGCCGGCGAGGAGCAGCGGCCGGCGCCCGATCCGGTCGGACAGCACGGCCAGCGGGAGGATCAGCAGCAGGGCCACCCCGGCGGCCAGCGTGATCGACACGAACGCGTCGGTCGCGGAGAACCCGAGCGTCTTGATGAAGTAGGTCGGCAGGAACGTGAACACCACGTAGTAGCCGATGTTGAACACCACGAACAGCCCGATCACCTGCAGGATCTGCCGCCACGACGTGGAGAGCGCTTCGCGCAGCGGCGACCGCGCGGTGTCCGCCGCGGCCTCGAGCTGCTCGAACTGCGGGGTGTCGCCCAGCCGGAGCCGGATGTACAGACCCACCAGGCCCAGCGGGCCGGCGATCAGGAACGGGATGCGCCAGCCGTAGGCGTCCATCGCCGCGGCCGGCAGCACGGCCTGCAGCACCGTCACCGTGATCGAGCCGAGCAGGAATCCCAGCACTCCCGACCACGCCATGAACGTGACCGTGACCCCGCGGCGGGCGTCGTCAGCGAACTCGGCGAGGTACACCGCTCCGCCGCCGTACTCCCCGCCCGCGGAGAAGCCCTGAAGACACCGCAGCACCAGAAGCAGCACCGGAGCGAGCACCCCGACGGTGTCGTAGGTGGGTAGCACGCCGATGCCCAGCGTCGCCGCCGACATCAGCAGGATCACCAGCGCCAGTACCTTCTGCCGGCCGATCCGGTCGCCGAGCGGCCCGAAGACGAACCCGCCCAGTGGCCGCACGAAGAACGCGGCGGCGAAGATCGCGAAGGTGCTCAGCAGCGCCGCCGTCTCGTCGCCCGCTGGGAAGAAGTGCGCGGCGATGAACGTCGCCAGGAAGCCGTAGATCGCGAAGTCGAACCACTCGACCGCGTTGCCGATCGACGCGCCCGTCACCACCCTGCGCATCTCGGACTGCATCGCGCCCTCCCGAAAGTAAGCGCGGCGCTGAGCATTTCGCTTATCCGCCCACGCTCGAATGCCGCTGGGGGAACGCTATCGCGCGGTCTTGGCGGCCTTCACCGCGGCCGTCGCATCGGCGCTCTCCCGCTTGCCTGCGGCGTAGGCGTCCTCGGCCGCCGAGAGCGCCTGCTCGGCGTCGGCGAGGCGACGGCGCGCGTCGGTGACCCGCAGCCGCGCCGCGGCCAGGTTGGACTGCAGCTCGGTCAGTGCGGCGTCGGCCTCGGATTTGCGGCGTTCGGCCGCCGCCAGGGCCGCGCGGATCTTCCTGGCCTTCTCCCGGTCCGCGTCCCGCGCCGCCCCGGCCGGGGCCGCTTCCTTGGTCGGCGCCGGTGGCCGTACCGGTCGCTTCGCCGAAACCGCTGTGGCCGTTCCGAATTCGCCGAAGCCGGACCACTGCTCTGCTGTGGTGAGCCGGCCCAGCCGCGCCGCGATTTCCGGATCCGCCACCGCGGCCTGCAAGGTCGCGGTGACGTCGTCGCGCAGCGCGGCCGACGGTGCGTCGATGCCCGCGGCGAGGAAACCGGCGCGGCTGAGCTCCTCGACGAGGCGGCGCTGCTCACCGGTCAGGGTTCGGATCGCCTCACCGTCCATCGCGGCGTGTGCCTTGCGCAGCCGGGCGCCGAGATCGGCCAGCGACGCGCGCGCGGTGCCGCGCAGGACGAGCAGGTTCACCACCCAGGCCGCCGCCGTCGGTTTGCGGCTGCCGCCGATCTGCTTGGCGGCGGCCGCGTCGCCGCTGCGCTTGGCCTCGCCGGCCAGCCGGGTGCGCTCGGCGGTGAAATCCTGCGGGCGCGCCGCGTACAACCGGTCCAGCGCGTCGTCGACCGAGAACCGCGCGTCGTCAGCCACGCCGTCAGTCATGATGTCCACTATCTCCGAGAACGCCGCGCGCCACACCCATCCGCTCCGGCCGGCCATCGTGGTCGGCGCCCTCGGCGTGGTGTTCGGCGACATCGGCACCAGCCCGATCTACACGCTGGCCACCGTCTTCGACCCGCACGATCCGCATCCCGTGCCGGTGTCGCCGACGCACGTGTACGGCGTGGTGTCGCTGATCTTCTGGTCGGTGATGACGATCGTGACGCTGACCTACGTCACGCTGGTGATGCGCGCGGACAACCACGGTGAGGGCGGCATCATGGCGCTAATCACGCTGGTGCGTCGGTGGGCCGCGCCGGCGAGTCGCCGCACCGCGGCGACGCTCGCCGCGCTCGGCGTGTTCGGCGCCGCACTGTTCTTCGGCGACAGCATGATCACCCCGGCGATCTCGGTGCTGTCGGCGGTCGAGGGAATCGAGACCGTCGACCCGCACTTCGCCGACTTCGTGGTGCCGATCACCGCGGTCATCATCGTGGCGCTGTTCGCCGTGCAGCGCCGCGGCACGGCGACCGTGGGCCGGTTCTTCGGGCCGGTGATGATCGCCTGGTTCCTCGCCATCGGTGCGTGCGGTGTCCGTGGCATCGTCGGCGACCCGGCCATCCTGCGGGCGCTGTCGCCCGTGTACGCCGTGGAGTTCCTCGCCGGGCACTTTCACATCGCGTTCTTCGCGCTCGCCGCCATCGTGCTGGCCGTCACCGGCGCCGAGGCCCTCTACGCCGACATGGGCCATTTCGGCCGCAAGGCGATCACCGTCGGCTGGCTCGGGCTGGTGCTGCCCGCGTGCACGCTGAGCTACTTCGGGCAGGGCGCGCTGGTGCTGCGCGACGAATCCCTGGTGCGCGCACCGTTTTTCCTGCTGACCCCGGAGTGGGCGCGGATCCCGATGGTGCTGCTGGCCACCGCGGCGACGGTGATCGCCTCCCAGGCCGTCATCACCGGCGCGTTCTCGGTGGCCTCGCAGGCCGCGCAGCTGGGCTACCTGCCGCGGCTGCGCATCGAGCACACCTCGGCCCGGGCGATCGGTCAGGTCTACGTGCCGTGGATCAACGGCATGCTGATGGTCGCGGTGCTCATCCTGGTGTTCGCCTTCCGCAGTTCCTCGGCGCTGGCCTACGCGTTCGGGATGGCGGTGACCGGCACGATCACCATCACCACACTGCTGTTCCTGTACCTGGCCCGCACCCGCGCCGGGGCGCCGCTGCCGCTGGTGCTCGTGGGTGGCGGCGTGCTGCTGACCATCGACGTGATGTTCTTCGCGGCCAACCTGACCAAGCTCGTGCACGGCGCGTGGCTGCCGCTGCTGATCGCGGTCACCGCCTTCACCGTGATGACGACGTGGCAGCGGGGACGCGCCATCGTGACCCGCGAGCGGGAGCGGGCCGAGGGCCCGATGCGCGAGTTCGTCGACTCGCTGTCGACGGCCGATCCCCCGGTGGTGCGGCTGCCCGGCACCGCGGTGTTCCTCAACCGCGGCAACGAGACCGCGCCGCTGGCGATGCGGGCGAATGTCCGGCACAACCACGTGCTGGCCCGGCACGTGGTGATCCTGTCGATGACGACCGAGACGGTGCCCCGTGTCGACGATGCCGCGCGGATGAGTGTCGACGAGCTCGGCGCCGCCGACGACGGCATCATCGGGGTGATCGCCCGGTTCGGCTACATGGAACGTGTCGACGTTCCCCGGGCGCTGCGCCTGCTCGACCCCGCGGACACCGAGGGGCCGCTCGATCTGGACGGCGCCACCTATTTCCTGTCGAAACTCGAGCTGTGTCAGGGCGATGCGCCGACGATGGCCCCGTGGCGCAAGCGGCTGTTCATCGCGACCTCGCACCTGACCTCCGACGCGGCTGCCTCCTTCGGCCTGCCCCTGGACCGCACGGTGATCATCGGTTCACGCCTGCAGGTCTGACCGCACCCGCGAGCGGCGGAACGGTTCGCGGCCCGGCGGCTGCTTCGGCGTCGGCAGCAGCGGCTCGCGCTCACACACCTCGACCGACGTCGGCGCGTCAGTGCTGATTTCCAGCGGCTCGCCGGCGTGCCGGATGGTCAACGTCGAGTGCGGACCGTCGCGCAGCGTATAAGTCACACGGTCGTGGTCGGCATCCACGGTCACGCGGAAGTTGCGCCAGCACAACCGGAATCGCAGTCGGTTGATCCCGCAGGGGAGCTGAGGGTCGAGCGCGAGCACCTGCTCGTCGTCGCGCAGCCCGCCGAACCCGGCGACCAACGCCGTCCACGTCCCGGCCAACGACGCGAGGTGCAGGCCATCGCCGGTGTTGTGGTGCAGGTTGCGCAGATCGATCAGCGCGGCCTCGTAGGTGTAGTCGTGCGCGAGCTCCAGATGACCCACCTCGGCGCACATCACCGCCTGGGTGCACGCCGACAGTGACGAGTCGCGGGTGGTGCGCCGTTCGTAGTAGTCGACGTTGCGAGCCTTCTGCTCGGCGGTGAACGCGTGGCTCTGCCACTGCATCGCCAGCACCAGGTCGGCCTGCTTGACCACCTGCGCCGGGTACAACCGCACGTACGGTTCGTGCAGCAGCAACGGATACTCGGTGTTGTCACGGAAATCCCACTCCCGCAACGTCGTGAAGCCCTCGCACTGCGGGTGCACGCCCAGTTCCTCGTCGTAGGGGATGTGCACGGCGTCCGCGGCGTCGCGCCACGCCGCGATCTCCTCGGTGTCCACGCCGAGTTCGGCGGCGGCGTCGGGGTGGCGCTTGCACGCGTCGGCGGCCACCCGCAGGTTCGCCGCCGCCATCAGATTGGTGAAGACGTTGTCGCGCACCACCGCGGTGTACTCGTCGGGTCCGGTCACCCCGTCGATGCGCCAGGCGCCATAGCGGTCGTGGTGACCCAGCGACCGCCACATCCGTGCGGTCTCCACGAGAACCGGCAGACCGCAGCCCTGTTCGAGGGAATCGTCTCCGGTCACCACCCGATAGCGCTCGAACGCCAGCGCGATGTCGGCGTTGACGTGAAAGGCCGCCGTGCCGGCGGGCCAGTAGCCCGAGCACTCCTCCCCGGCGATGGTTCGCCACGGGAAACTCGCACCTGCGAGATCCAGTTCCCGTGCGCGCTGGCGCGCGAGGTCCAGCGTCGACGCCCGCCAGCGCAGCGCGTCGGCCGCGGCGTGCGGCGCGGTGTAGGTGAGCACCGGCAGCACGAAACCCTCGGTGTCCCAGAAGGCGTGCCCGTCATAACCCGTGCCGGTCAGTCCTTTACCGGCGATCGCCCGCTGCTCGGCCCGGGCGCTGGCCTGGAAGACGTGGAAGAGCCCGAACCGGACGGCCTGTTGGCAATCGGCGTCACCGTCGACCTCCACATCCGCGCCGTCCCAGAAGGCATCGAGGCACTCCCGCTGTACCTGCAGCAGACCGTCCCAGCCGGTGTAGCGCGCCCCCGCGAGGGCCGCAGCCGCCTGGTCGCGCAGCGCCGGACGGGAACGCAGACTGGACCAGGCGTACCCGAGGTACTTGACGATGCGCAGTCGCTCACCGGCTTTGAGCGCGCACACCACTGTCGTTCTGGCCCAATCTTTTTCGGCATTGCCGCTGATCTCCACACGTCCCGGCGCTTCCACCTCGTGGTCCATCGCCGCCGACATGGTCAGTGCGGACGACCGCGTCCGGTGGATGAGCATCGCCCCGTTCTCGCTCATCTCGTGCAGCACGGGCTCGAGCGGATTCTTCAGCACCGCCGCGACGCGTGGATCGTCTGATTGTGCGGGCTGGTCCTCATTGGCGACCAACTCGGACTGCACGGTGATCCGCATGCCGTCGCCGACCGCCTGAACCACGTACTCGATGGCGGCGAGACCGCGCTGCGCCAGCGACACCAGCCGTGTCGATTCGATACGGACCTGCTTACCGGCGGGGGACCTCCATTCCGCTTGACGCGTCAGAGTGCCAGCCCGCATATCGAGAACTCTCTCGTGGGAGAGTAACTCGCCGTAGCGGACGTCGAAGGGTTCGTCCTCGACGATCAGCCGGATGATCTTCCCGTTGGTGACGTTGACGATGGACTGGCCGTCCTCGGGGTAGCCGTATCCGGATTCGGCGTACGGCAGCGGCCGGATCTCATAGAACCCGTTCAGGTAGGTGCCCGGAAGACCGTAGGGCTCACCTTCGTCCAGGTTGCCCCGAAGCCCGATGTGCCCGTTGGACAGTGCGAACAACGACTCGGCCTGGGGCAGCAGATCGACGCGCAACTCCGTTTCGCGGACGTGCCAGGGTTCGACGGGAAAGGCGTCGTCGGCGATCATCACGACGGCAACAGCTCCCCGAGGTCGGTGACGACGATGTCGGCCCCGTGCTCGCGCAGCGCGTCGGCCTGCCCGACGCGGTCGACGCCGACCACGGCGCCGAAGTGCCCGGCGTGTCCGGCAGCGACGCCGGATTGCGCGTCCTCGAACACCGCGGCGTCGGCCGGGTCCACGTCGAGCAGTTGCGCAGCACGCAGGAACGTGTCGGGGGCCGGCTTGCCCTCGAGGTGTTCCTCGCGCAGCGTGACCCCGTCGACGCGGACCTCGATGTACCGGGCGAGCCCGGTGATCTCCAGAACCTGCTGGGTGTTGGCGCTCGAGGACACCACCGCGCGGCGCAGCCCGGCGTCGGCGATGGCCTCCAGGAAGCGCCGCGACCCGTCGAAGACCTCCACCCCGTCCCGTTCGAGCGTGTGCTGGAACGCGGTGTTCTTCCGGTCGCCGAGCGTGCGCACCGTCGCGTCGTCCGCGTCGATGTGCCTGCTCTGCAGGAAGGACCGCACCCCGTCGTCGCGGGGCTTGCCGTCGACGTAGTCCTCGTAGTCGGCGTGCTCGTCGAACGGCGTGAAGCCGTCTCCGTCGCGCTGTCGGAGGTACTCGTCGAACATCGCCTTCCAGGCCCGGCGGTGCACACTCGCGGTGTCGGTGAGCACCCCGTCCAGATCGAACAGGCAGGCGCGGATCCGATCGGGTAAGCCGAACACCTCCTCTTCTTACCCGGACGGAAGAGTTTCCACGCGGTGATGGTTGGCTGCCGGTATGCGCATCGGAGTCGTGTTCCCGCAAACCGAGCTCGGCGGCGACCCGGGGGCGGTGCGGGCCTTCGGCGAGCGCACCGAGGACCTCGGGTTCGCCCACCTGCTGGCCTACGACCACGTGCTCGGCGCCGACCCTGCCGTTCACCAGGGGTGGTCCGGGCCGTACGACATCGACACCACGTTCCACGAGCCGCTGGTGATGTTCGGCTACCTGGCCGCGCTGACGTCGACGCTGGAGCTGGTCACCGGGGTGATCGTGCTGCCGCAGCGGCAGACCGCGCTGGTGGCCAAGCAGGCCGCCGAGGTCGACCTGCTCAGCGGCGGCCGGCTGCGGCTCGGGGTGGGCCTGGGCTGGAACGCCGTCGAATACGAGGCGCTCGGCGAGGAGTTCGGCAATCGCGGCAAACGCTCCGAGGAGCAGCTGGAGCTGTTGCGGCTGCTGTGGTCGCAGCGGTCGGTCACCTTCGAGGGCCGGCACCACCGGGTGGTCGGGGCCGGACTGGCGCCCCGGCCGATGCAGCAGCCGATCCCGCTGTGGATCGGGGCGGCGTCTCCGCGTGCCTACGCCCGGGCCGGCCGGTTCGCCGACGGGTGGTTCCCGATCGTGCCGCCCGGCCCCGCTCTCGAGGAAGCCCGGTCCCTGGTGGAGGCGGCGGCGCGCGAGGCAGGCCGCGACCCCGCGGCGATCGGGATGGAGGGCCGCGTGCGCTGGGGGCACGACCCCGACGCCGTCGCCGCCGAGATCGACGCGTGGGCGCGCACCGGCGCGACGCACCTGTCGGTGGATCTGATGGGCGCCGGTCTGAGCACCGTCGACCAGCATCTCGCGGTGCTCGAGGCGGTCGCCGGCGCCGCCGGTCTGCGCCCTAGCTGAGCCCGAACATCGCCCGCAGATCGGCCGTCCGGTACACGATCATCGCGAGCAGCAGCACCAGGATCACGGCGCTGGCGCCTGCCTGCACCGCCACCCGGCGGGTGCGCGGGGCGTACGCGTACGCGGCGGCGACCGCGGCGCCCGTCACCAGCCCGCCGATGTGGCCCTGCCAACTGATGTTCTGGGAGCTGATCAGCGGGAAGACGAACGTGAACGCGAGGTTCAGCACGATCACGGCGACGACGCCGCGGACGTCCATGTTGAGGCGTTTGCCCACCACGAACGTCGCGCCGAAGAGGCCGAACACCGCCCCGGACGCCCCCGCGGTGAGCGCGTTGAGCGTCAGCAGGTACGCCAGCGCGGAGCCGCCCAGCGCGCTGAGCAGATACAGCGCGGCGAAGCGCAGCCGGCCCAGCGCCGCCTCCAGCGGCGGCCCCACGAAGTACAGCGCGAGCATGTTGAACGCGATGTGCGTGACGCCGAAGTGCAGGAACGCCGAGGTCACCAGCCGGTACCACTCGCCGTTGACGGCAACCGCGGGCGGCCACAGCCCCAGCGCCCGCTGCAGGTCCGGGATCGCCATCTGCAGCGCGAACATCGCCACGTTCAGGCCGATCAGCGTGTAGCTGACGACGGGAGCGCCGGAGCGGCGCTGCACCGCCCCGAACGGGGTGGTGGTCTGGCGCACCGAACGTGCGCCCGCGTTGACGCAGTCGGCGCACTGATGCCCGACGGCGGCGTTGTGCATGCACTCGCCGCAGATGTAGCGGTTGCACCGGGTGCAGCGGACGTAGGTCGGACGGTCGGGGTGCCGGTAGCAGGCCGGGGCCTGCTGCTGCGGAGTCGGATAACCGGGCGGGTAGCTCACGTCGGCCTCACAGGGTCCCGAACAGCTCGATGTGGTTGCCGTCGGGATCGGCGACGAACATGAAACCCATCCCCGGCACCGGCGCGAATTCCGTCACCGGTTCGACGACCTGGTAGGGCGACGCCTCGAACGCCTCACCGACGGCGCGCAGCCCGTTCACCCCGATGGTGAAGTAGCGCAGCCCTGCCTGGGCGCGCCCCCCGCCGGGCACCGGGGGCGCAGGTTCGGTGGTGTAGGTGACCAGCTTGAGGACGCTGTTCCCCAACGAGTAGCGGCGCTGCGAACCGCCCTCGAACGCGATCTCGCCCTGCGGCTCGAGTTCGAGGAAACCTTGGTAGAACGCCGTCATCGCCTCGAGGTTCGTGGTCACCAGCCCCACCTCGATGCCGGGCATGAGCAGATCCAGCTTCACGCCACCAAATTAGCCGTCGCCGGCAGCGCCGTCCCAGCTCTGGTCCCAGCGGTCGAGGTCGACGGCCTCCCGCAGCGGGCGTCGTCGCAGCGGACCGTGCCGGCCCTTCGGCCAGCCGACCACGACGTGACCGGCCAGCATCCAGTCCGCGGGTACCCCCACCGCCTGCCGCAGCAGCACTTCGCCGTCGTAGGACGCCCAGCTGGTCGGGCAGGCGCCGAGACCCTGGGCGCGCGCCGCGAGCAGGAAGTTCTGCAGGGCCGGGAAGATCGAGCCGCCGAGCAACAGCTCGGAGGCGGTCGGGAAGCGTTTCTGCGTGAACAGCACCGAGGTGAACTCCCCGGCGCGGTCGTGCAGCTCGTAGGTGGCCCGGTTGGTGCGGGCCCGCGGGCTGTGGTCGTCCGGGGCGGGCCGGGTCATGCCGTAGACGGGCTCGATGACCGACAGCGCGTGCGCTGCGGCTCGGGCGACGACCGCGCGCTGCTGCGGGCCGCGCAGGACGACGAACCGCCACGCCTGGGCGTTGGCGCCCGAGGGCGCCCAGGTCGCCGCTTGCAGGCAGCGCCGCAGTGTGGCGTCGTCGACGGGTTCGTCGGTGAAGCGCCGCAGGGTGCGGGCGGTGGACATCACGGTCCAGACATCGGTCGTGTCGGCGTGCACAGCGTGAACTTATCGGTGGCCGTGGACGACGATCGGGATAACGATTCGGACACAACGCAGATCACGATCATCTAAGGGATGGCGGTCGACTCTGAGAAACCTCAGTGGATCCCCAATTCCGAGGGCCGCGAGACGCCGTTTCCGGCGCCTTTTGAGGCCGATGTCACGCCCGCAAAGCGTAACGCCCGCAGCGTCGTTCGTGCGCCAGCAGCGCGCCGGGTAAGACCACTTCCGAGCGCGGTTACCGTGGATTCCGGGTGGGGGAAGCAGTAACCGTTTTCGAGATCCGTGAGGAACCAAACCAACATGAATTCCAGTGCTATCAGCGTGCGCAAGAACCTGGCCCGCGTCGGGGCGGCATGTGTGTTCGGCGGCCTGGCCGTGGCGACCGTGGCAGCGCCCGTCGCGTCGGCGGCTCCCGCCGAGCAGTGCAGCGCCAGCCAGGTGGCCGGCACCGCCGGTTCGGTGGCCACCGCCGCGCGTCAGTACCTCGACAGCCATCCGGGCGCCAACCAGGCGGTCACCGCGGCGATGAACCAGCCGCGTCCCGAGGCCGAGGCCAACCTGCGCGGCTACTTCACCGCCAACCCGGGCGAGTACCACGACCTGCGCGGCATCCTGGCGCCCATCGGCGACACCCAGCGTGCCTGCAACGTCACCGTGCTGCCCGGTGACCTGCAGTCGGCCTACGACACCTTCATGGCCGGCTGAGGACGTCCTTGTCGACCGTGACGCGGCGGCGGGTTCACTCCCGCCGCCGCTGCACTTAGACTGACTTCCTATGAGGTTGATCCGCACCGCCACCGTCGCCGTGGCGCTCGCGTGCTCCTGCGTCGTGCCGCCCACGGCGCAGGCTCAGCCGGCACCGCCGACGCCCCCACCGGGGCCCGCCGAGGCGGCACCCAAGACCACGATCGACGCCGACGGCTCCTACGCCGTCGGCAAGGACATCGCCCCCGGGGTGTACCAGTCCGCGGGGCCGGTCGACGGCGGCGCCTGCTACTGGAAGCGCGCGGCGGGCGACAAGCTCGTCGACAACGCACTGACCAAGAAGCCCGCGTTCGTCGAGATCCAGGCCACCGACACCTCCTTCACCACCAGTGACTGCCAGGCCTGGCAGCTCACCAACGCACCGATGCCGCCCCAGCCGGGGCCCGGCGACCTGCTCGGTGCCCTGACCCAGGCGATCGGCAGCGGCATGTTCAACGGAGGGCCTCGCTGAGTTCGGCCGCAGCCGGCCGGATCGCCGTGGCGGCCGACCTGGACGCCATCACCGCGGTCGGCGCCGAGGACAGCACCGGTGTCGACCCGTCGGCGGTGGAGCGGATCTGGCAGGCGACCCGGCACTGGTATGCGGCCGGGATGCACCCGGCGATCCAGGTGTGTGTGCGCCGCGAGGGCCGCGTGGTGCTGGACCGGGCGATCGGGCACGCCCGGGGCAACGGGCCCGACGATCCGCCGGGTGCGGAGAAGGTGCCGGTCGGCACCGACACCCCGTTCTGCGTGTACTCCACGGCCAAGGCCATCACCACGACCGTCGCGCACATGCTCATCGAACGCGGCGTGTTCTCCCTCGACGACCGGGTGTGCGACTACCTGCCCACCTACACCAGCCACGGCAAAGACCGCACCACGATCCGGCACGTGATGACGCACAGCGCCGGGGTGCCGTTCGCGACCGGGCCGCGCCCCGACCTCAAGCGGATGGACGACAGCGAGTACACCCGCGAGATGCTCGGCCGGATGAAGCCGGTGTACCCGCCCGGGCTGGTGCACGTCTACCACGGCGTGACGTGGGGGCCGCTGATGCGCGAGATCATCAACGCCGCCACCGGCCGCAACATCCGCGACATCCTGCACGACGAGATCCTGGGTCCGCTCGGATTCCGGTGGACCAATTACGGTGTTGCGCCGCAGGATGTTCCACTGGTGGCTCGCAGCCACGTCACCGGCAAACCGCTGCCCGCCCCGATCGCCAAGGCGTTCAAGACAGCCGTCGGCGGCACCCCGCAGCAGATCATCCCGTTCTCCAACACGCCGGCGTTCCTGACCGGTGTCATCCCGTCGTCGAACACGGTGTCCACTGCCCACGAGCTGTCCCGGTTCGCCGAGATTCTCTGTCGCGGAGGCGAACTCGACGGCGTACGGGTGATGTCGCCCGAGACGTTGCGCGCCGCCACCGCCGAGGCCCGCCGACTACGCCCCGACCTGGCAACGGGGATGGCGCCGATGCGCTGGGGCACCGGCTACATGTTGGGCTCCACGCGGTTCGGACCGTTCGGCCGTGACGCGGCCGGCGCGTTCGGGCACACCGGACTCACCCATATCGCGATGTGGGCCGACCCGCAGCGCGCGCTGTCGGTGGCGGTGGTCAGCAGCGGCAAGCCCGGCGGCCACCGCGAGGCGAAGCGTTATCCCCAGCTGCTGGACCGAATCAACGCCGAGATGCCGCGGGTGTAGCGGGTCTGATCCCCCGGTAGATCCCACGCGCGACGATCCACGGCATCAGCACCCGTTCGAACGACCACGCCGGGAAGCGGAACGCCCGGCCGTTGGGGGCGAACACCTCCAGGCCGTCGGGCTGGATGCCCAGCACCGATCCCCATCGCCGCGTCGGCGCCCGGTACGCCTTGAGGGCGCGGCCGTCGAAGAACGCGCGAATGTTACGGGCCAACAGGCCGTCCGCGCGGTTGCGCGCCGAGCTGCGCAGCGGATCCGTGGCGGCGACGTCGCCGATCGCGAACACCTCGGGGTGTCCGGGCACCTGCAGCGTCGGCGTCATCCGCACGAAGCCGTGCTCGTCGAGCAGTTCGGTGGGCAGCCACCCGGTGTTGGGCGTGACCCGGCCGATCGCCCACAGCACCACGTCCGCGGTGGCCGGCGGCTGGCCGGTGCTCCACCGCACCGGCTCGGAGGTCAGCGCGGCGGGCACCGCATCCGGCCCCACCTCGGCGCGGTGCCCGGGGTGCAGGCCGACGCCGGCTTCGGTCAGCCTGCGCTGCACCGCCTTCCACGTCCGCGGGTGATGCCCCACCAGAGCGCGCTCCCCCGGGTAGTACAGGTCCACCCGCGTCCCGGGCCAGGTGGTGGCGATCTGCGCGGCGCTGCTGACCGCCGCGGCGCCACCCCCGACGACGATCACCGACCGGGCCGCGGCGAGCCGCTCGTGCGGGTCGCGCAGGTCGGCGTCGATCTCATCGGCCCCCTGCAGTCCGGGGGTGCGCCAGAATCCGTTGCGCACCCCGGTGGCGATCACCAGCGCGTCGTAGGGCACCTGCCGGGCCGAGCCGTCGGCGAGTTCGACCTGCACACAGCGTGATTCGAGGTCCAGGCCGGTCAGCGTGCCGTGCACGGTGGTGACCCCGTCCAGGCCGCGGAACCGACCGAAAGGAACCCAGTTGTGCCGCGCCCACTCCTGCGGCCGGGCCAGCCGCCACCCCAACTCCTGGCCGCTGACCAGACCCGGCTTGCTCGAGATCCCGGTCACCTGCGCGTGGCGGGCCAGCTTGATCGCGGTCAGCACACCGGTGTCGCCCAGCCCGGCGACCACCACCCGCTTCACGCACGCACCTTCGCCGGCGGCCGCGGCACGAAGCGCGACACCCGGTCGACGACGGCCTGATAGCCCGGCCGGCGTTCCAGGCTGCGGGCCTCCATCATCGGGATGCTCGCGCCGAGGAACATCGCCAGCATCGCCGCCGCCCCCGCGAACAGCCACCACGCCGTCGGCGCGGCCGCCAGACCGAAGAGCGCCAACGCGAACCAGAAGCCGAACTCCCCGAAGTAGTTCGGATGCCGCGACCACGCCCACAGCCCGCGGTCCATCACCTCGCCCGGTCTGCGGTCGCGGACGAATCGGTGCATCTGCACATCGGCGACGAACTCCAGTGCCACCGCGCCCATTCCGAGGATGAATGCGACGACACTGAGCCACGCCAGACCTGCGCCCGGTGTCGTCACCGCGATGTAGACCGGCACCATGCCGAGGAACACCTGCAGCGTCGGGATCAGGTGGATGGCCCCTAGATCGACGAGGAACTCCCAGCGGCCGGCCCGCTCGCGGAACATCGGGTAACGCCAATCCTCATGGTGCAGGCCGGGAAACGCGTACACCCAGTTTCCGGTCAGTCGGATGGCCCACACCATCACCAGCACCGCGACCAGCCAGCACCGCAGCGGATCGCCGTCGCCCTGGCTCCACCAGTAGACGAGAAGCAGCGGCGGGATGACACTCCAATACGCGTCGTAGAAGCTGGAATTGCGATAGGCCCGGCTGAACGCGAAGATCACGAGGGTGGCCAGCACGTCGGCGATCAGCGTGTCCAGCCACAGCCGGCCCGTGTCGGGGCCCCACACCAGCCAGGCCGTGCCGACCGCGACGGCCAGCACGTAGGCCACGACGACGATCGTCAACGAGCGCGTCTTGCTCACCGGGGTCACCCTAGCCGCACCCGGAACGTCGTCGGCCAGTACTTGCCGGTCAACAGGAACTCGTCACCGGACACGTGCGCGATGCCGTTGAGCACCTGCGCGGTCGGCGGGATTCCGCGGGCCCGCAGCCCCTTCGCGTCGACGACGAGATCGACCGCGCCGCTGGCGGGATCGATACGCACAATCGTGTCGGTCGGCCACACATTGGCCCACACCCGGTCGCCGACGCACTCGAGTTCGTTGAGGCCCGTCACCGGACGGCCGTCGCGGGTGACATCGACCCCGCCGGTCTCGGTCAGGTCGGCGGGATTCTGGAACCGCAGCCGGGCGGTCCCGTCGCTGCGGATCAGCCGGTCGCCGTCCCGGCACAGGCCCCAGCCCTGCGGGTCGAGCGGCACCTGCCGGATCGGGGTGAGCGTCGCGCGGTCCCATTCGACGGCAACGCCGTCGGTGTAGGTCAGCTGCCAGATCCGGTCGCCGACCACGGTGACGCCCTCGCCGAAGAACGGGCCGGGCATGTCGACCGCTCTTCGCACGGCGCCGGTGTCCGGGTCGAGGGCGCGCAGCTGCGAGGTGCCGACCTCGCCGGTGCCCTCGTAGAGCACGCCGCCGTCGATCTCGAAGCCCTCGGTGAACGCCATCGGATCGTGCGGCATCTCGCCGAGCACCACCGGTTCGATGACCGGCACGGCGGTCGCGGACGTCCCGGGTTCCGGGTCGGGCTGGGCCCGCGCGAAGGGCACGACGGTCGCGACCGCCAGGACGGCCAGCGCGATCCCGGCCCATTTCTGCCGTCTGGTCATACCGACGTTCTACCGTGCGACGATGGCTCGGTGAAAGCGGTCAGCTGTGTGCACGGTTCCCTCGACGTCATCGACCTGCCTGATCCGGCGCCCGCCCAGGGCCAGCTGGTGCTCGACGTGCTGCGCTGCGGCATCTGCGGGTCGGACCTGCACGCCAAGGATCACGCCGACGAACTGACCGAAGTGATGGCCGAAGGCGGCTACACCGACTTCATGCGCGGCGACACCCCGGTGGTGATGGGCCACGAGTTCTGCGGCGTGGTCGCCGAGCGCGGACCGAAGGTGGGCAAGGAGTTCGCCCCCGGCACGACGGTGGTGTCGTTCCCGCTGCTGCGCGCGCACGGCGGCGTGCACCTGACCGGGCTGTCGCCGCTGGCGCCCGGCGCGTACGCGCAGCAGGTGCTGGTCGAGGCGGCGATGACGTTCGCCGTGCCCAACGGCCTGGATCCCGCGACGGCCGCGCTGACCGAGCCGATGGCGGTGGCCTACCACGCGGTGCGGCGCAGCGAGATCTCCGGTAGGGACGTCGCGATCGTGCTGGGCTGCGGACCGGTCGGGCTCGCCGTGATCTGCCATCTCAAGGCCCGCGGCGTGCGCACGATCGTCGCCAGCGACTTCTCCCCGGGCCGGCGCGCGCTGGCGAGCCGATGCGGTGCCGACGTCGTCGTCGACCCGTCGGTGGACTCCCCGTACGAGGCGGTGCCCGCCAAACAGCGCGGCCTGACCCAGCTGCCCGCGCTGTACGAACTCGGCATGGGGTCGATGGAGAAGCTGCGCAAGGTCCCCGGCTGGTCGCACGTCTACCGGGTGGCCGACCGCCTCGGCGGCACCGCGCCCAAACGGCCGGTGATCTTCGAGTGCGTCGGCGTCCCGGGGATGATCGACGGGATCATCGGCGCGGCTCCGCTGGCGTCGCGGATCGTCGTCGTCGGGGTGTGCATGGGCGACGACAGGATCCGGCCCGCGATGGCGATCGGCAAGGAGGTCGACATCCGGTTCGTGTTCGGTTACACGCCGCTGGAGTTCCGCGACACCCTGCACATGCTGGCCGACGGGAAGCTCGACGCGTCGGCGCTGGTGACCGGCACGGTCGGGCTCGACGGTGTGGCCGCGGCGTTCACCGCACTCGGCGACCCGGAGACGCACGCCAAGATCCTCATCGACCCGGCCATCTCCGCCGTCACCCCGTAGAGCGGCAGGGCCGCGTTGGCCGAGTCCAGGTGCTCGACGGTGGTGAACACCAGCTCGGTGTCGCCGACGTTCTCGATGTCGTGGAGCAGGTACTCGCCGGCGGCGAAGTGGAAGTGTCGGGTCTCGCCGGCGCCGTAGGACACCTCGCGGGTGGTGCCGTCGGCGGTGTGCTGCTTGCTGCGCCCGGGCGTGATCGCGGTCCAGAAGTAGTCCAGCACGTGGCGGTGGGCGTGCCACCGCTGTCCCGGTTCCAGCCGGATCTCCCACACGCGGACGCGGTCGTTCTCGCTGAGCAGCCGGGACCCGACGTGCCCGTCGTGCGCGTGTGTCGCGAACTCGGCCCGCAGCGCGTCGGTCCAGCCGTCGAAGTCGGTCCCCACCAGGGTGCCGGCCAGCGGGGCGTCGGTCAGGAAGTCTCGGGTACTGGTCATCGTGTCTCCTTGTGTCGTTAGCGGCCCGGGCCGTAGAGGCCGAACCGGTTGTCGGGATCGCCGGGCACCCACGTGCAGTCGACCTGCGAGCGGGTGCCCATCTCCTTGACGCGGCGCAGCAGCCGCTGGGCCAGCTCGAGCTGCCCGGGTTCCCACTTGGCGAGCGCCTCGGCGATGTCGGCGCTGTCGGACAGCGCGTCGTACAGCGCCCACGCGTTCGCCGCGGCTTTGGCCGTGCCCGCCGCCGCGTGCGGCCGGGCCGCGCTGGCCGCGTCCCCGACGAGCGCCACCCGACCCAGCGCCATCTGAGAGGCGCCGACGTCGTAGACCGCCTGAAGGTACGGCTGTTCGGTGCGCAGCACCACCTCGGCGGCCGCCGGGGCGAGCACCTCGGTTGCCGCCGAACGCATCTCGTCGACGAAGCGGTCCTGCACGTGGCCGGGATGCAGCGACACCCCGGCGACGAAGCCGCGCGTGTCGGTCATCAACTCGTCAAGCCGGTGTCCCTCGGGCACGTTGCGGTACCAGACGTAGTTGAGCAGCCGCTCCCCCACCTGCAGCCCCCCGCCGGGGGCCGGGATCGGATAGACATTGATGTGGGTGTGCGGGGCGACGCTGTAGGTGATCGAGTCGTGCAGCAGGTCGAACGTCTCCGGGGACACCTCCCGTTCGGGAACGGTGCCGCGCCAGCCGACGTACCCCGAGTACTCGAGCACGGACCCCGGTGCGATGCGCCGGCGGCTCGGCGAGCCGATACCGTCGGCGAACACCACCAGTTCGGCCGTCTCGACCCGGCCCGACGCGAACCGCACAGCCACCGCGTCGGCGTCCTGATCGAAGCCCGCCGCGTACTCGCCCAGGTGGTAGTGCTCGGCGCCGGCCAGACGACCGAAGTCGGCGAGCAGCGCACGGTAGAACGTGCCCCATGACGTGTAACTCCACGGTGCGTTCTCCCGGTGCAGCACGGCGTTGTCCGCACCCAGGTACTGCACGAAATGCGTTGACGTGCTCACCGTCTCGGGATGCTGGTCGCTGCACTCGGTGAACCACCGCAGCGTGTCGGGCTGCAGCACGATGCCGCCGCCGCGCCCGTCGAGATCGGTCGGGGTGCGTTCGTAGACGTCGACGTCGAAGCCGAGCCTGCGCAGCAGCAGCGCGGCCGTCAGCCCGCCGATCGATCCACCGATGACCAGGGCGCGATGGCCGCTCCACGTCTGCCGGTTGCTCTCACTCATGGTCTTCTCCTGTGTCGAGCCCGAGGAACGTCCGGGCGTTGGCCTCCAGTGCGGCGTCGTCGATACCCGCCGCGTGCGGGAGCTGCAGCGGGTCGGGGGTGCCCATGTCGAACGGGTAGTCGCTGCCACACATCAACCGACCCGGATCCGCCTGTGCGCGCAGCAGTTCCAGCGTCGGCACGTCGTGGGTGAGCGTGTCGAACCACAGCTGCCCGAACATCTCCCGCGGGGGGCGCGTCCCGGTGCCGCGCACGTCGGCGCGCCGGCGCCAGCCGTGCTCCCACCGGCCGACCAGGGCCGGCGCGCAGCCGCCCCCGTGCACCAGGCAGATCCGCAGGGACGGGAATTCGTCGAGGACGCCGCCGAGGGTGAGCGCCGCTGCGGCGGTGGCGGATTCGACGGGGTTGCCGATCAGGTTGGCCAGATAGTGCGACGACCATTCGGGCCGCGGCAGCTGCATCGGGTGCACGAGCACCGCGAGGCCGAGTTCGGCCGCCGCGCCGAGGATCTCGCGCATCGGTGCGACGTCGAAGGATGTGGCGCCCAGCAAGGGTGGCACCGCGATGCCGCGGATCGTCTCGGCGCCGGCCAGCGCCTCCATCTGCTTGCGCGCGGCCGCCGGGTCGTGCAGGGACACCAGGCCGAGTCCGATCAACCGGCCGCCGCTGTCGCGGCTGACCTTGTCGAGGTCGTCGTTGAAGGTGCCGACGAATTCGTCGATCCCGTCGGCCTCGGCGACCGGGAACGCGAACGGCGGGGCCGACAGGACGCGGGCGCCCAGCCCGGCGGCATCAGTGTCGGCGAGCACCCGGGTCACGTCGCTCATCGCGTCGGTCTCGATCGACAGCGGCAGATCGCCGAGGTGCAGTTCGCCTCGGTGGTCGCGCAGCGGGGGCAGCGGGGATCCGGGCGCGAGCCCGAACAGGTGCTGCGGCAACCAGTGTGCGTGGACGTCGATCGGTCCGCCGCGCAGCCTCATGCCGCCGACCCCATCGCCTCGAGCGCCTCGAACCGCGCCAGCACCTCGGCCTGCAGCAGCGCCACCGCGGGATCGGAGGCGCGGCGGGGGCGGGGCAGGTCGACGTCGATGACCTCGTGCACCCGGCCTCCCGGGGCGAGCACGACGATGCGGTCGGACAGCTGTACCGCCTCGGTGACGTCGTGGGTGACGAACATGACCGTGCGGCGCGACTCGAGCCAGATCCGCTCGAGGTGCTCGCGCAGCGTGCGGGAGGTCATCGCGTCGAGGTGGCTGAAGGGTTCGTCCATCAGCAGCACGTCGGGCTCGACGGCGAACGCGCGGGCGATGCCGATGCGCTGCTGCTGGCCGCCCGAGAGCTGCGCGGGGAACCGGTCGGCGCAGTGGCTGAGCCCGACCAGGTCGAGGTAGTGCCGGGCCCGGTCCTGCCAGCCGTCGCGTTCGTGCTGAACGAAGCCGAGGTTGGCCATGACGGTGCGCCACGGCAGCAGCCGCGGGTCCTGGAACACGTAGCCGACGCGAGCGTCGCGCGCGCCGGCGCGCAGCGCCACCGTGCCGGAGGTGTGCGTCTCGATGCCGGACACGATGTTGAGCAGGGTGGTCTTGCCGCTGCCCGACGGTCCGACCACCGAGACGAACGTCTCTCCCGAGATCGTCAGGTCGACCCCGTCGATCACTCGGGTGACCGCGCCGCGCCGGTCGGTGAATTCCTTGACCAGACTCTGGATTTCGATGGAAGCCATGGCTATCTCGCTTTCTAGACGGTGCGCCAGCGGGTGGCGTAGCGCTCGATGGGGCCGAGGATCAGCAGGTCGGCGACGACCAGCAGCAGGATGAACACCAGCACCCAGGCCAGGAAGCCGTCGAGCTGATTGGCGTCGTACCAGTAGCGGGCCCGCCAGCCCACCCCCGAGGTGGCGCCGAACCACTCGGCGAGCAGCAGCCCGTTCCAGGCGCTCATGATCGCGAACCGCACGGCGGCCACCGTGGAGCCGGCGACGGCAGGGGCGACGATCTCGCGCAGCACCCGCGGCCGGGACACCCCGAACGACCGCGCCATCAGCACGAGGTCGGCGGGCACCGCGCGGGTGGCCTTGGCGATGTTGACGACCACGAACGGCAGGCCCGACAAGAACACCGTGACCACCGGGGTGAGCCAGCCGAAGCCGAACCACATGGTGGTCAGCAGCGCCCAGATCACCGCGGGGATCGCCAGTCCCGCGGCCGTCAGGTCGGAGAACGCCAGATCGGCCAGCCGGGACAGACCCATCAGCACGCCCAGCGCCGCGCCGACCACCAGCGCGGCGGCCAGTCCGAGCACGAACCGGTTCATGCTGACCGCCAGGTTGCCCCAGAGCTCCCCGAGGGCGGCCTCGGAGCCCAGGCGGGCCACCGACTCCGCCACCGACGGCACCCGGTTGCCGAGGAGCACCGCCAGTTGCCAGGCGGCCAGGATCGTCGCCACGGCGGCCAGAACCGCGGTGGCCGAACGGGTCTGACCCTTGAGCTGGTGGCGCCACGTCTGCGCAGCGGTCACGGTGGTCATGCGAGTTCCTTCCGCCAGGCGAAGAAGCGGTTCTCCAACGCGGCCAGGCCGCGTTCGATCAGCACCATCGCGATGATGAAGAGCGTGGTCCACGCGAGCATGTCGTCGACGCGGAACTCCTGATAGGCCTTGCGGATCATGAAGCCGACCCCGCTGCCGGCGCCGAACACCTCGGTCAGCGCCTCGACCTTCCAGGCCATCGCGAAGCCGTACCGGACCCCGGCGAAGACGAACGTCGTCACGGCCGGCAGGTACAGGTGGCGCAGCACGTCGGTGCGGCTGCGACCGAAGGCGTGGCACATCGACAGCAGCTTGCCGTCCACCGAGCGCACGCCCTCGGCGACATTGATCGCGATGAACGGCAGCGCCACCAGTGCCGAGACCACGATGGGCCCGCCGGCGCCGACGCCGAAGATCAGCAGCCCGAACACCGCATACGTCAGCCCCGGCATGTTGCCGAGCACGAACAGCGGTAGCGAGAAGTACGACGTCATGAACGCCGAACGGCCCATGGCGAATCCGATCACCAGACCTCCTGCCATCGCGATCGCGAAGCCGGCGGCGATCTTGGCGATGCTGGCCGTGAAGTTGGTCAGCGCCTCACCGGAGACGACGATCGCGACGACCTGCTCGGCCACGCCGGCGGGCCGCGGCACGATCGGATCGTCGATCCAGGCCGCGACGGCCGCCCAGATCGCCAGTGCCAGCAGCAGTGCGGCACCGGAGGCGAGCCACCGCACGCCGGCGACGGAGCCCCTGCGGGGCCGGCGGCCGGCAGGCGCCGGTGCGGTCGGCGAATCCGGCGGGGCGACGGTCTGGGTCACGGCTGGACTCCTCGGGTCGGCAGGAACTTCGGATCGGTGACGTCGTCGCCGATGACGCCGGTGGCGCGCATCAGGTCGAAGATCGAGCTCTCGTCCTCGGCCCACCGCGGGTCGAAGCGGACCTCGTCGACCACCCAGTCATGTTCGCTGACATAGGCTTTCATGAACGTGATGTCCTCGGGGGTGGCGACCGCGAAGTGCTGCGGGTACCTCTCGATCATCTCGTCGCGGTGCGCCTGCCATTCGGCGAGACCGCGGTCCCAGAGGTCGAGGAAGGCCGACACCTCGGCCGGGTGCGCGTCCACCCAGTCCTTGCGGGCGACGAACACGTTGCCCATCGGGCCGTCGTGGCCCGGTGCGACGAGCTCGGCGAACAGGTCAGCCGAGGACTTGCCGTCGTAGAGCGGGCGTACCGAGCCGTCCCGCAGTTCGCGGGCGGACAGGTCCGGATAGCAGATGCAGGCGTCGATCTCGCCGCGCGCCAACAGGTTCGACAGGTTCTGGATGTCGGCGACGATCACGTCGAAGTCGCCGTCGACGAGATTCATGTCGTGCATCTGTTTGACCAGCGCGCTCCACACCAGCGTGCCCGACACCGTCGTGAACACCCCGAGCCGCTTGCCTCGCAGGTCGGCCAGCGTCTGGGCGGGGTCGTCGGCACGGACCAGGATGCGGCTGCGTTCGGCGTTGTACTTGCCGATGATCACGGTGTCGCGCCGCGTCTGCTCCTCCAGGCCGGGCACCTCGAACGAGGCGGTGGAGATGATGTCGGCGTGACCGCCGGCGAACAATCCGAACTCGTCCCACGTGGCGCTGGTCTCGATGCGGTAGCCGGTCTCGCGCTGCCAGGCGTCCACGACGCCCGTCTCGTTCATGTAGTCCCAGATCGGGTCGGGCGCGAACGTGAAGCGGATGACGCCGTCACGCGCCGTGCGCGACGACGCCGGGCCGCCCAGCCCGGCCGAGCAGCCGGTGCTCAGCACGAGCGTCACCAGCACCACCACGGCGAGCGTCACCCGCCGCCAGGGTCGATTGTCGGGCCTCACCGGCCACCTCCTTCGTCTGTGACCGCGGTCACGACACTCACTGTGCGGGTCCGCGCCGACGTGCCGCAATGTCTTGACACACACACTTAGTCTGTTTCCTATGTCACCGGCGACACAGGACGCGGCGCGGCCGCTGGAGTTCTGGCTCGGCGCACTGGCCGATATCGGAGAAGCGGTCGGCGGGGACGAGCCGGTGGCGGCGGTGCTGGACCGGGTGGCCCGCACCGCGTGCACGCTGCTCGACTACGACTTCTGCGCGGTCTTCCTGCCCGACCCCTCGCGCACCGCGCTGACGATCGTCGGCTCGCACGGCCTGTCCGGCGAGTACGTCGCCCAGGTCAACGCCGACCGGCCCATCCTGCTCGACACGCGCGGGGAGCAGGAGGCGCCGACGAGCATCGCGTTCCGCACCGGCGAGGTGGTGACCGTCGAGGACATCGACCGCATGCCGCATTTCACGTGGAGCGGCGTCGCGCACGAGCAGGGCTACCGGGCGCTGATCTCGGTGCCGCTGCGCCGGGCCGGCGACGTGGTCGGAGCGCTCAACGGGTACCGCGCCCAGCCGCACCGCTTCGACCGGGCCGAGATCGGGCTGGTGAGCACGCTGGCCACCCAGGTCGCCATCGCGCTGGGCACGGCACAGTTGCGCGCCGCCGAGCAGGCCACCATCCGGGAACTGCAGCGCGCCGAGGAGGTGCACACGCTGCTCACCGCGACCGCGCTGCGCGGGGAGGGCGTGGCCGGTGTCGCGGCGGCACTGGCCGAACTGCTCGACCGGCCGGTTCGCATCCAGGACTCCTACGCCGAGCAGCTGGCCGCGGCGCGATGGCCGGCCGACGCGGCAGTCGGCGCCGAGGCCCCAGCCACGGTGACCACGGCGACCACGGCGACCGACGTGATCCTCGACGGCGCCCCGGTCGCCCACATCCATGTGCTCGCCGGAGACCACGCGCTGTCGGGGCTCGACGTGCGGGCGATGGAGCACGCGGCGGTGGTCACTGCGCTGGAACTGCTGCGCGCCCGCACGGCCGCCGAAGTCGAACAGCGCCTGCGGGGTTCGCTGGTGGCCGACCTGCTGGGCTCCGACGCGGCCGGCATGCCCGCGTTGCTCGAGCGGGCCCGCCGGCTCGGGTGGGATCTGGCGGGCGGGCAGACGCTGATCGCTTTGCGCGCCGCCGACGGTGAACGGGTGCTGAGCGCCGCGGACCGGTTCTTCGCCCGCGCCGCGCCGCGGCCACTGTCCGCCGCGCACCGCGGCGACCTGATCCTGATCCTGCCCGCAGGCGCAGGCCTGGCCGTCGACACGGCCCGCCGCCTGGTCGACTTCCTCACCGGCACAGGCGTCGTCGACCACGCCCGCGCCGCGGTGTCGGCCGAGGTGAGCGCGCAGGAGCTGCCCGCGACGTACCGAACATTGCGCGGGGCACTGGATCTCGCGGGCGGGGCGTCGACGGTGATCGACCTGACCGACATCACGATCGACCATCTGCTGCTCGAACTCGGCGACCCGCAGCGGCTCCGGCAATTCGCCATGTCGGTGCTCGGTCGCGCCGCGGAGTACGACCGCACCCGCTCCACCGAACTGCTCGACACCGCGCGAGTGGTGCTCGACACCGGGCTGGACCGGCGCGCCGCCGCGGCCCGACTGCACCTTCACCCGAACACCGTGGCCCAGCGGATGCGCCGGCTCGAGGAGTTGACCGGCCTGCAGCTGTCCCGACCGGCCGACCTGCTGCAGCTCGCCTCCGCGTTGACGGTGGCCCGGATCGCCGCGCTGGGCTGACGGGGTCAGAGGGACAGGGCGTCGAGGGCGCGGTAGATCCGCTGCTCGCTGACCGGCCGCGGGGTGCCGAGCTGCTGAGCCCACAGGCTCACCCGTAGTTCCTCGATCATCCACGCGATGTCGCGCACGTCGTCGGCTGCGGCACGCGCCGGAGACAGCGCGGAGACGACGTCGTCGTAGGCGGCGCGGACCGCGGCGACCCGGTCCATCCGCTCCCGGTCGGCGCCCAGCCCGTGCGGCAACCGATCCAGCCGCCGGTTCACCGCGGTCAGGTACCGGGTCAGGTCGGCCAGCCGCGGTGCGCCGGCCGCGGCGACGAAACCGGGCGGCATCAGCCGGGAGAGCTGCGCGCGGATGTCGGCGACGGCGTCGGCCTGCGCGGCGCTGGGACGTTCGGGCAGGGCCAGGTGCACGTCGTGCAGCGCGGCGATCACCGACCCGGCGCGGCGGAGCACGTCGAGCGTGGTCGGCACCAGCGCCTCGGCGGCCCGCGCGCGGGCCAGCTCGAAATCCGTTCGGCGCCAGACGGGTTGGGGCACCAGCACCTGCATCGCGGCGTCGGCGCAGTCCTCGACCAACGCCGTCAGCGAGCCGTCGGGGTTGGTGCCCAGCGTCAGCCGTGTCCGGGTGTCCAATGCCTTCTCGACCGCTTTGGTCACCGACGGGCCTGCCAGGCGCACCAGCCGCCGGGTGCCCGCCGGCGCGGCGAGCGCCTGCTCGGCCTCGGTGGGGAAGACCCGCACGGCCACCGACGAGCCGTTGTCGACCAGGGCCGGGTATCCGCGCACCGTGTGCCCGGAGGCGCCCTGCCGCTCGACCACCCGCGGCAGTTCGTCGATGTCGGGCCAGCCGCGCAACCCGGTGCGCTCGAGGTCACCGGCGGCCGCGGCAACGGCGTCGCGCGCCGGTGCGGCGAGCGTGCGCTGCAGCGCGCCGAGATCCTTACCCCGCGCGACGACCGATCCGTCGCCACCCTCGACCGCGAAGGTGACCCGCAGGTGCGGCGGGATCTTCTCCAGGTCGAAGGCGTCGATGGGCACGAGGATGCCGGTGCGCCTGCGTAATTCGCGTTGCACCGCGTCGAGCAGGGGTCCGCTGTCAGGTGTGATCGAGGCCAGCAGCGCCCGCGCCGTGTCGGGGGCGGGCACGAAGTTGCGCCGCAGGTCCTTGGGCAGCGACCGGATCAGCGCGGTGAGCAGTTCCTCCCGCAGCGCGGGCACCTGCCAGGCGAAGTCGTCGCCGCCGAGGCGGGCGAGCACGTCGACCGGGACGTGCACGGTCACCCCGTCGTCGGCGGCGCCCGGGTCGTAGCGATATGTCAGCGGCAGCGCGAGGTCTCCGGCCTCCCAGGCGTCGGGCTGCTCGCCACCGGAGTCGTTGCGCAGCAGGTCATCCCGGGTCATCGTCAGCAGATCCGGCGTCTTGTGCCGCTGCTTGCGCCACCACCCGTCGAAGTGACGGGCCGACACCACGTCGGCCGGGATGCGGGTGTCGTAGAACGCGAAGATCTCGTCGTCGCCGACCAGCAGGTCGCGGCGGCGGGCCCGCTCCTCCAGTTCGGCCAGTTCGCTGCGCAGCCGCGCATTGTCGGTGAAGAAGTGGTGTCGGGTGCGCCAGTCCTGCTCCACCAGGGCGTGCCGGAGGAACAGCTCCCGCGCCACCGGCGGATCGATCTGCGCGTAGCCCACCCGGCGCCGCGCCACCAGGGGCAGCCCGTACAGCGTCACCCGCTCGTAGGCCATCACCGCGCCGCGTTCGGAATCCCAGTGCGGCTCACTGTGACTGCGCTGCACGAGGTGCCCGGCCACCCGTTCGACAGTCTCCGGGTCGATGCGCGCGGCGATCCTGCCGTAGAGCCGGCTGGTCTCGACGAGGTCGGCGACCACCACCCAGCGCGGTGGCCTGCGGGTCAGCACCGAACCGGGCGCCAGCACGAAGCGGGCGTTGCGCGCACCCAGGAACTCCCGGGAGTCACGGCCTTTGGACTCCTCGCGCATGCCGACGTGGGACAGCAGCCCCGCGGTGAGGGCGGCGTGCACCCGGGCGGGATCGGCCGGTTCGTCGGACTCGGTGATACCCAGGTCGCGGCAGATGGACCGCAGCTGGCCCACCAGATCCTGCCATTCGCGGATCCGCAGGTAATGCAGGAACTCTTCGCGGCACATCCGCCGGAACGAACTGCCGGAGCGCTCCTTTCGCTGCTCCCCCAGGTATCGCCACAGGTTCAGGAAGGACACGAAGTCGGAGTTCTCGTCGGCGAACCGGGCGTGCTTGGCGCGCGCCGCCTCCTCCCGGTCGGTGGGCCGCTCGCGCGGGTCGGGTATCGACAGCGCCGCGGCGAGCACCAGCATCTCGCGCACGCAGCCCTCGGTCTCGGCCTGCAGGATCATCCGGCCCAGCCGCGGGTCGACCGGGATCTGCGCCAGCCGGCGGCCCAGCGGGGTCAGCTCACCGTCGGTCAACGCGCCGAGTTCGGTCAGCAGCGCGATGCCGTCGCGGATGCTGCGGGCGTCGGGTGGGTCGAGGAAGCCGAACCCCTCGATGTCGCCGAAGCCGAGCGCGGCCATCTGCAGGATCACCGCGGCGAGGTTGGTGCGCAGGATCTCCGGATCGGTGTAGCGCGGCCGGGAGGCGAAATCCTCCTCGGAGTACAGCCGGATGCACACACCGGGCGCGGTCCGTCCGGACCGGCCGGCGCGCTGCGCGGCCGACGCCTGCGAGATCGGTTCGATCGGCAGCCGCTGCACTTTGGTGCGGCGGCTGTAGCGGGAGATCCGGGCCGTGCCGGGGTCGACGACGTAGCGGATGCCGGGCACGGTCAGCGATGTCTCGGCGACGTTGGTCGCCAGCACCACGCGCCGGCGCGCCCGGCTCGGGCTGAACACCTTCTGCTGCTCGGCGGTCGGCAGCCGGGCGTACAGCGGCAGGATCTCGGCGTGCTCGCCCAGGTCGGCCCGCAAGGCCTCTGCGGTGTCGCGGATCTCGCGCTCTCCGGACAGGAACACCAGCACGTCGCCGGGCGGTTCGGCGGCGAGTTCGCGCACCGCGTCGACGATCGCCTCAGTCGGGTCGCGCAGCTCGGTGCGGACCACTTCGTGGTCCGGGTCGTCCGGATCGTCACCCTCGCCGACCACCGGTACTTCCAAAGGGCGGTAACGGATCTCGACGGGATAGGTGCGGCCGCTCACCTCGAGGACCGGCGCCGGGCCGTCGGCGGTGCCGAAGTGGCGGGCGAAGCGCTCGGGCTCGATGGTCGCCGAGGTGACGATCACCTTGAGGTCCGGCCGGCGCGGCAGCAGCTGGCGCAGATAGCCGAGCAGGAAGTCGATGTTGAGGCTGCGCTCGTGGGCCTCGTCGATGATCAGCGTGTCGTAGCGCAGCAGCCGCCGGTCGCGCTGGATGTCGGCGAGCAGGATGCCGTCGGTCATCAGCTTCACCAGGGTGCGGTCGCTCGCCTGGTCGGTGAACCGCACGGTGTAACCGACCGCATCGCCCAGCGGGGTGCCGAGTTCGTCGGCGATGCGCTGGGCGACCGTGCGCGCGGCCAGTCGGCGCGGTTGGGTGTGCCCGATGGTGCCGCGGATGCCGCGGCCGAGTTCCAGGCAGATCTTGGGCAGCTGCGTGGTCTTGCCCGAGCCGGTCTCGCCCGCGACGATGACCACCTGATGGGCGGCGATCGCGGCCTTGATGTCGTCGCGCCGCTCGCTGACCGGAAGATCCGGGTAGCTGATGGTGGGCACGGCGGCTTCGCGGGTGGCGACCAGCGCCTCGGCGGCCGCGAACTGCCGGGTGAGCCGCTCGAGCGTGGCGGCGTCGGGGGTCCGCGCGGTGCGCAGGTTGCGGCCCAGCCGGGCCGCGTCGCGCAGCGTCAGGCCGTCCAGCCGCGCGCGCAACGCGCGCACTTCGGCGGCGGCGGTGTCGGGCATGTCAGCCGGCGCCGACCGTCGTCAGGCAGAAGGGATGCCCGGCGGGGTCGAGCATCACCCGCCACAGCGACGGCTGCGCCTGCTCCGCGGCCTGACGCGCGCCGAGATGCTCGGCCGCATCGACAGCGCGGTCCAGGTCGTCGACCGACACGTCGAGGTGCATCTGCTGCGGGCGGGCGCCCGCGGGCCAGGTCGGCGCGACGTAGGGGTCGACGCGCATCATCGCCAGGATCGCGGCGCCGTCGGTGATCGCCACCACGCCGCCGTCGGGCGTCTCGACCAGACGCCGCATGCCGAGCAGCGCGCCGTAGAAGTCCGCCAGCTCAGCCGGATCCGGGCAGTCGATCGAGGTCGCGCCCAGCCGGCCGACCGGGAGAGGCTCCGAGGTCATGTACTCCACTCTGGCACGCCGCGGTGACGGTCGGCGCGAGCGCTCGGGTGCGCACGAACAGCACCGCGGCGGCGAGCAGCACCTCGACGACGGCGACCGCCGCGGCCGGCGGCAGCGCCGCGGCACCCGCCGCAACGAGCCCCCCGTGGTGGTGTCCGGCGGGCATCGGCAGGTGCGCGCCGATCATCGCCAGGTTCATGATCGCGACCAGCACCCAGGCCCGCACGGTGTCGCGGATCAGCAGCTCCCCGGCGCAGAACAGACACCCCGCGATCATCGCCACGGTCAGCCCCGCGAGCCACGGATTCGTCGTGCCGGGAAGCGCACCGCCGTGCAGCACCGCCGACGCCACGGCCAGCAGCGCGGCGGCCCGCGCGACGATCGGCGTGCTCATACCCCAGTAGACCGCACCGGGGAGGAAAACTCAGCGCGAACCGGACGGCTGATCGGGCGCCCAGTGCGCCAGCATCTCCGAGAACGTCTGGAACGCCGGGGTGTTGATGCCGTAGGTCGCCTCGAAGTGCACGCTGAGCGGGAAGCCGAGCTCACCGACGCCGTCGACGACCCGCTTGTACAGATCGACCATCAGCTTGCGGCGCTCCACCGGCTCCGCGCCGGCGAGCTGCTTGACGAAGTCCTGCTCGGCGGCGACGGCCGCGTTGCCCGGATCCTGGATCAGCCAGTTGATCAGCCCGACCTTGTTCTCCACAGCGGGCACGAAACCGAACGACAGCAGGATCTCGGGCCGGTGCTCGCTGGTCTTGGCGAACTCGGTCAGGAAGTCGACGATCGCGTCGGAGTAAAGCAGTTGGGTCATGCCGTAGGTGGCGCCGCGGTCGCACTTGAAGGTGAACCGGCCCTGCTCGCCCTCGCGGGTGGGGATGAGGATCGCGCCGCGGTTGTCGACGACGTCGTCGAACATCGACAACGCATCGGTCGGGGCGACACCGGACCCTTCCCCGTCGTTGAGCGTGCGCGGCACACCGACGAACGCAATGCCCTCGAAGCCGCTGCCGACCAGTTCGGTCAGCCGCGCGCCCAGCGTCGACTCGTCCATGAACGCAGTGACCTGGGTGCACAGCCCCTTGATGCCGGGCAGCTCCGGCTGGATCATCTTCCAGAAATCGAGCACGTCGAGCTTGGGCTTCATCTCGATCGGCCGGCCCTCGTCCTCCTCGATCATGCCGGGGATCATCACGTGCCGAACGCGACCGCCCACCCCGGCCTCCGCGGAGCACCGCAGCACCTTCTCGGCGTCCTCGAGGGCCCGCTCGCGGCCGCCGTCGACATTGGGCGCCACCAACTCCAGAGCGATGGTGTTCAGGCTCACAGCGTTGCTCCACATCTACAGATCACAGGTCCCGGCGGACGGCCGACGCACCTCGTCAGCCCGCGATTCCCCCACCACCGGCGAGCAATCACCATACCGAGCCACCCCTGCCCGGGCGCGGCGCGCACCCACCCCGCGGCCCACGGCCGACGCGTTTTCCGCTTACATGGAACCCAGACCTCTCATGAAAAATCTCTTACGTCACGCCGTCACCGCCGTCCTGTTCGGGCTCGTCGCCTTCCTCGTCGCCGCCTGCACCGGCGTGCAGTCGCCACCCGGGTCGACGTCGACGTCGGGATCCTCCGGGGTCAAGCCGTCGTCGCCGTTCGACCCCACCACCACCGCGCCGCCGCCCGGGCTGGACGGCCCGTTGCTGGCCTACCGTGCCGCCGACGAGATCGGCGTCGTGGAGGGCACGAACGTCATCGCGACCGCGAAGGGTGCGTTCACCCCGTCCAACGATCTGCTCAGCACCGAGGACGGACACTTCGTCTTCGCCCGCACCGTCGACAACCAGCTGGCGACCATCGACGTGCGCAACCGACGCGGCGCGACCCGGCCGATTCCGGTGGGGCCCACGCTCGGCACCGCGGGCGGCAGCGCCATCGTGTGGTGGGAACAGCCGAACCGGCTGATGCGGCTCGATCTGGCCGACACCGCGGCGACGCCGCAGGTGATGCAGACCGTCGACCTGCCGCCCGTACCGCAGGCCGGCGATCCGCGGTTGATCGTGGCCCGCGGCGGCACCGTGGTCCTCGCGCGGGTCGAGACGGCACCGTCACCGTTCGGCGGGCCGGACACGCTGTACGCGGTCCGGGGTCCCGGCGCGCCGACGTCGCTGGGGCAGGCCGACGCGAACAGCCCGGTGTCGGTGGCGCGGCTCAGCCCCGACGGTGCCGCCCTGGTCTACGCGCTGTACCGGGCCACCGGTGACGCGTGCGGTACCGCGGCCGTGGCGCAGTCCGACGCCGACGGCACCCAGCAGACCTTCGACGTAGCCGGCGCCGACCCCGCCGCCGGATCGCGCATCACCAAGCTGTGGTGGCCGAACGAGGGCCCGCCGAAACTGAGCCTGACCACGTGGCGGTGCGGCCAGCCGCAGACCGATCCGCCGGTGGTGTGGCAGCTCACCGGCGACCAGATCGCGCAGGTGTCGCCGCCGACGTCGGCGCTGCAGACCGCCGAGGTCGCGCCGGGGCAGCGGGCGCTGATCCTGCCGCACAGCGGCGGCTACGCCGAGCCGGCGGGTGCGCTGGTGTTCGAGGAGTCGTCCCGCCGGATCCCGATCAAGGACGACGTCGACGCGATCGCCGTGCTGGAGCCGTCTCCGTAGGCTGGACAGATGAGCATCGCGCTGCAGGACACGTTCGTGCGTGACCTCCCGGAACTCGCGGTGCGCTGGCAGGCCGACGAGGCGCCGGACCCGCGACTGCTCGTGCTCAACGAACCGCTGGCCGCCGACCTCGGGCTGGACGCGCAGTGGCTGCGCAGCCCGGCCGGGCTGCGGCTGCTGGCCGGCACCGAGGTTCCCGACGGCGCGACGCCCGTCGCGCAGGCCTACGCCGGGCACCAGTTCGGCGGGTTCGTCCCGCGGCTGGGTGACGGGCGGGCGCTGCTGCTCGGCGAGCTCACCGACCCCGAGGGACGGGTGCGCGACCTGCATCTGAAGGGATCCGGCCGCACCCCGTTCGCCCGGGGCGGCGACGGTCTGGCCGCGGTCGGCCCGATGCTGCGCGAGTACGTCATCAGTGAGGCGATGCACGCGCTGGGGATCCCGACCACCCGCTCGCTGGCCGTGGTCGCCACCGGGCGGCCGGTGTACCGCGAGACGGAACTGCCGGGGGCGGTGCTGGCCCGCGTCGCCTCGAGCCACCTGCGGGTCGGCAGCTTCCAGTACGCGTCGCTGGTCGCCGGCCACACCGGCGACGTCGGGGTGCTGCGCCGGCTGGCCGACTACGCGATCGCCCGGCACCACCCGGCCGCCGCCGAGCGCGAACAGCCCTACCGCGCGCTGCTGGAGGCCGTCACCACCGTGCAGGCCGACCTGATCGCGCGGTGGATGCTGGTCGGCTTCGTGCACGGCGTGATGAACACCGACAACATGACGATCTCGGGCGAGACCATCGACTACGGGCCGTGCGCGTTCATGGAGGCCTTCGATCCGCAGACGGTGTTCAGCTCGATCGACAGCATGGGCCGCTACGCCTACGGCAATCAGCCCGCGATCGCGCTGTGGAATCTCGCACGATTCGCCGAGGCGCTGCTGCCGCTGCTGCACGACGATCCGGACACCGCGGTCGGGATGGCCGAGGAGTCCCTGGGCCTGTTCCGTACCCGGTACGAACAGCGCTGGGCCGAGGGCATGCGCGCCAAGCTGGGCGTCCCCGCCGCGGCGGCCGAGCAGGCCGACATTCTGGTGACGGATCTGCTGGGACAGATGCAGCAGAGCCGGGTCGACCACACCTCGTTCTACCGTCGGCTGGCCTCGGCGGCCCGCGGGGACGCCGAGCCCGCGCGCGGCGAGTTCATCGACCTCGCCGCGTTCGACGCATGGCTGGCCCGGTGGCGCGAGCTCGGACCCGATCCGGCGGCCATGGACGCGGTGAATCCGATCTACATTCCGCGCAACCACCTCGTCGAGGAGGCGCTGGCCGCGGCGACCGCCGGCGAGCTCGCCCCGCTGGGCGCGCTTCTCGACGCGCTGCGGTCTCCGTTCCAGGAACGGGCCGGCCTCGAGCGCTACGCCGAGCCCGGCCGGGCGGAGTTCTCCGCCGGGTTCCGAACCTTCTGTGGGACCTGAGCGCACCGCGTACCGTGGCGACGTGAGCGCCAACAGTGTCAGGCTCGGCCTGCAGGATCTCCTCTTCATCTACGGCGAGACGTCGAGTTCGAAGATGCATGTCGCCGGCCTGCTGCCGTTCACCCCGCCGCCCGACGCGACCGTGGAATACCTGCGCGAGATGATCGCCGACGCGCGCAAGCGCGAGGTGACCCGGCCGTGGAATCTGAAGCTGGCCCACCCGCGGCTGCAGTTCAGCCCGCTGCACAGCTGGGTGGTGGACAGGGACTTCGACTTCGACTACCACGTGCGCCGCTCGGCCCTGGCCAGCCCGGGCGACGAACGCGAACTGGGCATCCTGGTGTCGCGGCTGCACAGCAACCACCTCGACCTGACCCGGCCGCCGTGGGAGCTGCACGTGATCGAGGGCCTCGAGGGCGGCCGCTTCGCGCTGTACCTCAAGATCCACCACGCGCTGGTCGACGGCTACAGCGCGATGCGCATGCTCAGCCGCAGCCTGTCCACCGATCCCGAGTCGCGCGACACCCGGCTGTTCTTCAATGTGCCACTGCCCGAACGCAAACGGCCGCTGCCCAGCACCGAGACGGTGAACCCGATCGCCTCGACGCTGCGCGCGCTCGGCGGGATCGGCTCGACGGTCACCGGCGGCGTGAGCTCGGCGGTCGACCTCGCGACGGCGGTGGTGAACACCCAGATCCGCCGCGACGGCGACTATGCCCAGATCGCGGGCTCGGCGTCGGCGCCGCACAGCATCCTCAACGCGCGCATCAGCCGCAACCGACGCTTCGCCACCCAGCAGTACGAATTCGACCGGCTCAAGACGTTGAGCTCCCAGCACGGGTCGACGATCAACGACGTCGCGCTGGCGGTCCTCGGCGGCGGTCTGCGCGCGTTCCTCTCCGAGATCGACGAGCTGCCCGACCGGTCACTGATCGCGTTCCTGCCCGTCAACGTCCGGGCCAAGGGCGACGAGGGCGGCGGCAACGCCGTCGGTGCGATCCTGGCGCCGATGGGCACCGACATCGCCGACCCGGTGGAGCGGCTCGAGGTAATCACCGCCGCGACCCGGGCGGCGAAGGCGCAGCTGCAGACGATGTCGCCGGCGGCCATCATCGCCTACAGCGCTGCGCTGCTGGCGCCGGCAGGTGGTCAGATCGCCGGCGCCCTGACCGGGGTGCAGACGCCGTGGCCCTACACCTTCAACCTGTGCGTGTCGAATGTGCCCGGGCCGCGCGAACCCTTGTACTTCAACGGATCCCGGCTCGAGGCCACCTACCCGGTGTCGATCCCGATCCACGGCATGGCGCTCAACATCACGCTGCAGAGCTACGCCGACACGATGAACTTCGGGTTCGTCGGCTGCCGCGACCGACTCCCCCACCTGCAGCGCCTGGCCGTCTACAGCGGCGAGGCGCTCGCCGCGCTCGAAAAGGCCTCCGAGAGTTGATCTTCGTCGAATGTACGGTGTGTGCGCGGAATGTCGAGAGGACCGCGCAGAAACCGTACGCTCGGCGCCAGTCCAGACCGACGAAAGAACCGCGATGACCCTGACACACGACACCGCCACGCTGCCCAACGGACTGACCCGCGACGAGGCCAGGGCCGAGGCGGCCCGCGCCTACGAGCTGGATCGCGCCCACGTGTTCCACTCGTGGTCGGCGCAGGCCGAGATCGCGCCGATGACGCTCACCGCGTCGCAGGGCTGCCACGTCTGGGACGGCGAGGGCAACCGGCTGCTCGACTTCTCCTCGATGCTGGTGAACACCAACATCGGCCATCAGCACCCCAAGGTCGTCGCCGCGATCGCGGAGCAGGCCGCCAAGCTGTGCACGGTGGCGCCCCAGCACGCCAACGCCGCCCGGTCGGAGGCGGCCCGGCTGGTGGCCGAGCGCACTCCCGGCGAGCTGAACAAGATCTTCTTCACCAACGGCGGGGCGGACGCGGTCGAGCACGCCGTGCGGATGGCGCGTCTGCACACCGGGCGTTACAAGGTGTTGGCCCGCTACCGCTCCTATCACGGCGGCACCGAGACCGCGATCAACCTCACCGGCGACCCTCGGCGCTGGCCCAACGACCACGGCAACGCCGGCGTCGTGCACTTCTTCGGGCCGTTCCTGTACCGCTCGCAGTTCCACGCCACCACCGAGGAGGAGGAGAGCGAGCGGGCGTTGGCGCACCTGCGCGACCTCATCCGGATGGAGGGCCCGTCGACGATCGCGGCGATCATCCTCGAGTCGATCCCCGGCACCGCGGGCATCATGGTGCCGCCGCCCGGCTATCTGGCCGGGGTGCGGGAGCTGTGCGACGAGTACGGCATCGTCTACATCGCCGACGAGGTGATGTCGGGCTTCGGCCGCAGCGGAAAGTGGTTCGCCATCGACCATTTCGACGTCACGCCCGACCTGCTGACCTTCGCCAAGGGCGTCAACTCCGGCTACGTGCCCCTCGGTGGTGTGGCGATCAGCCCGCACATCGCCGAGACGTTCGCCCACCGCGCCTACCCCGGCGGTCTGACGTACTCCGGCCATCCGCTCGCCACGGCCGCCGCCGTCGCGACGATCACCGCGATGGCCGAGGAGGGCATCGTCGAGAACGCGGCCCGCATCGGCGCCGAGGTGCTCGGGCCCGCCCTGCGTGAGGTCGCGGCGCGGCACCGCAGTGTCGGCGAAGTCCGTGGCGCCGGGGTGTTCTGGGCCGTCGAACTGGTCGCCGATCCGGACACCCGGGAGCCGCTGGCGCCGTACGGGAGTTCGAGTACGGCGATGAACGCGGTGATCGGCGAGTGCAAGAAGCTGGGACTGCTGCCCTTCGCGAACTACAACCGCATCCATGTGGTGCCGCCGTGCATCGTCACCGAGGAGGAGGTGCGCGAGGGCGTGGCGATCCTCGACCGTGCCCTCGACGTGGCCGACGCCGCCCTGGGGTAGCCGGTGGGGGCGTTGGACCGCTACGCCCGCCTGGCCGGCATGTCCGACGAGGCGTGGCGGCGCCACGCCAATCCGTGGAGTGTGTGGGCCCGCTTCGCCGCTGTCCCGCTGATGATCCTTGCGATGTGGAGCCGCGCGTGGATCGGTTGGTGGGCGTTGCTCCCGGTGGCGGCCGTGCTGGGGTGGCTGTGGTGGAACCCCCGCGCGTTCGGGCCGATCGAGACCCCCACCGCGTGGTCGTCGAAGGGCATCTACGGCGAGCGGCTCTGGCTGCAGCACCGCGACCGGATGTCCGCCGATTTCGCTGTGGTGCAACGGATCTGGATCTTCGGCGCGATGATCGCCGCGGCCCTGCTGGGCTGGGGACTGGTGGCGCTGCAGGTGTGGCCGACCGTGACCGGCGCGGCGCTGCTGATCTACGGGCAGCTGTGGCGCATCGATCGCCTCGGCCGGTTCTACGACCAGCAGGTGGGGCTCAATCCCCCAGCTCGCCGCTGATCCCGCGCTCCAGCGCCACCCGGGCGCGCTCGGGCAGCACGAGCAGGCCGTCGAGTTCGCGCTGCGCGAGCCGGTAGGCGCGGTCACGTTCCTGCGGCGTGGCCCCGGTGTCGGCCGCGACCCGCAGCAACCGCTGCGCGCGCGCCAGGCGCTCCTGCTCCTCGGCGGAGAACGCCGCGCGCCGGCGCCGGTGCGCCTCGGCCTCGGCGATGTCGAACGCGGTCACGTACTCCCCCACCGCCTCCACGTAGGCGCGCATCGCGTCGCGGTCCTCCAGCAGGTCCCCGACGTCGGCGGGGCGCAGGAAGTCCGCCCGCAGCTTGGCGCGGTGGAAGCGTTCGGTCAGCGGGTCGCGCATGTCGGTCATCAGCGGGAAGTCCAGCACCTTGGCCGCATCCAGTTCGTACTCCAGCCAGCGGGTGTCCGTACGGTCGTGCTGCTCGAGGGTGCGGGTGATCGCGCGCCGCTGCGCGGTGGTGGCGGGCCGCGGGTTCGGCGCGGGCGGAAGTTCGGCGTCGCGCTGCCCGCGCGCGGCGACGATGCCGCGGTACGTCGCGTAGCCCACGCCGATCAGCGGCACGAGCACCACCAGGAGCTCCAGCAGCCGGAAGATCAGACCCATCCCGCCAGGATGCCACCACGAAGGTGGTTTATTCGCCGCGGCGAGGGGCAATTACTTAGCCATGCGACACAAGACTCTGAATCTCGGTTCCTTGATCTTCGCGGGCGCCGCTGCGACTGCAATCGCAACCGCGCCTCTGACTTTCGCGCAGCCCGCGCCGCCGCCGTGCTTCAATCCCGACGGCACGCCCTGCGTGACCGCGGGCACGGCCGGCCCCGGCGGCGCCAGCGGCGCCATCCCCGGCGGGCCCGGCGGCGTCGCCGGCCCCGGGGGTGTCAGCGGCAGCACCAACCCCGGTGGCGTGGCCGGTGCGGCCGGTCCCGACGGTGCCAGCGGCGCGATCCCCGGCGGCCCCTCCGGTGTGGCCGGACCGGGCGGCGCGAGCGGCAGCACCAACCCCGGCGGCGTCGGCGGCTCGGCCGGACCCGGCGGCGTCTCGGGCTGCATCCCGGGCGTCGGCTGCGCCTCCATCCCCGTGTCCTGACCCCAACCACTCATCACTCACCGGAAAGCCGGACCCGACCGCCGTCGGGTCCGGCTTTCCGCGTTCCCGTGCGGCTACCGTGAGGTCCCGACGAGGGAGGTGGTCCCGATGGCCGGGAACAGTCAGCGCCTGCTGATCAAGAACGTGCGGATTTTCGACGGCCTGTCCGATCGGGTGTCCGACGGGCACGTCCTGGTCGAGGGCGCGACGATCGCGGCCGTCGAGAGGTCACCGATCGCCGAGACGGACGCCACCACCGTGATCGACGGCGCCGGCCGCACCCTGATGCCCGGGATGAGCGATGCCCACGTCCATCTCGTCGGCATGGCGAACACGCTGCTGGATCTGGCGATGGGATCGCAGTCGTTGCTGGCCGCCGCCACGCTCGCCAAGGCGAAGGACACGGTGCTGCGCGGGTTCACCACCGTGCGCGACATGGCAGGCGACACCGCGGGCATCAAGAAGGTGATCGACGCCTCACCTGCGCTGGGGCCCCGCATCTACCCCAGCCAGGCCGCGATCTCGCAGACCGGCGGCCACGGCGATTTCGGCTTCGTCTACGAACGCCCCACCGCACTCGGCGGCGACGAGTCCCGCGCCGAGCAGATCGGGTTCATGCGGATCGCCGACGGGCCCGAACGGATGCTGGCCGCGGTCCGCGAGCAACTCAAACTCGGGGCCAGCCAGATCAAGCTGATGGTCGGCGGCGGCGCGGCGTCGCTGTACGACCCGCTCTACACCGTGCAGTTCACCGAACCCGAACTGCGCGCCGCGGTGCAGGCGGCCGGGGATTACGGCACCTACGTCGCCACCCACGTCTACAACGTCACCGGCATCCGCCGCGCGGTCGAGGCCGGCGTGCGCTCGATCGAGCACGGCCACCTGGCCGACGAACCCACCATCGCGATGCTCGCCGAGCGCGGCGTGTGGCTCTCGACGCAACCCTTCGCCGAGCACGACCACTCCTTCCTCAACCCGGACAGCGCCGAGAAGAACCGTGAGATCTGCGCAGGCACCGACCAGCTGTTCGGGTGGGCCACCAAGCACGGCGTGAACCTGGCCTGGGGCACCGACCTGCTCTTCGAACCCGACCGCGACGATCTGCAGAGCGCGATGCTGGTCCGGCTCGGTGAGTACATGAGCACCGTCGACGCGCTGAAGCTGGTCACCTCGGGCAATGCCGCGCTGTTCCGGCTGGCCGGCGAGCGCGATCCGTACCGGGCGGCCCGCCTCGGCGAGATCACCGTCGGCGCGTGGGCCGACCTGCTGCTGGTCGACGGGGATCCGACGACGGATCTGGCGCTGCTCGGCGACCCGGCGACGAACCTGTCGGTCATCGTCAAGGACGGCGTGATCGTCAAGGATCAGCGGGCGTGACCTCCCTGCGCGGCCGGGCCGTGATCGTCACCGGCGCCGCCCGCGGCGTCGGCAAGGGCATCGTGGCGGCGCTGCTCGAGCGCGGCGCATCGGTGCTCGCGGTCGACCGGGAGGCGGGGGTGCTCGACGGGTTCGCCGACGGCGCGATGGTCCCCCTGGTCGCCGATCTGCGCGATCGCGGGGCCGCCGGCCGCATCGTCTCCGCCGCCACCGACGCGTTCGGCTCCGTGCACGGCCTGGTGAACAACGCGATCGCGACCAACGAACCCAAGCCCTTCCAGGAGATCACCCGCGAGGACTACGACCTGGTGTTCGACGTGGGCCCGCGCGCTACGTTCGAGCTGATGCAGGCGGTGTACCCGGTGTTCGTCGGCAACGGCGGCGGCAGCATCGTCAACCTCGGCTCGGGCTCGGGCACGCAGGGTCTGCCGATGTTCGGCGCCTACGGCGCCGCCAAGGAGGCGATCCGCGGCATGTCGAAAGTCGCTGCGCTGGAATGGGGCCGGCAGAACATCCGGGTGAACGTGGTGTGCCCGTATGCGGAGACCGAGAGCATCCGCGCCTGGCGAGAGATGGACCCCCGTACCTACGAGCGGACCGTGCGGGCGGTGCCGCTGGGCCGGCTCGGCGACGTCGTGACCGACATCGCGCCGGTCGTGTGCTTCCTGCTCGGCGACGACGCCGCGTTCGTCACCGGGCAGACGATCATGGCCGACGGCGGGACGGCCGGCTTCCGCTGAGCCGGGACACGCAGTACGTCGCGAGCACCTGCGCCAGCGGCCCGATGCCGGCGAGCGCCTGATGGTCGTCGTGGGAGTAGAACTCCAGCAGGTAGCCGCGCGCGCCGTCGGGCACACCGACGCCGAGCACCGCCCGATAACCGAGCTGGACCAACAGGGCCACCTCGTCGGGATCGGAGCCCTCGAGGTCGACGGCCGCGAGGAACGTCGAGCCCTCCGTGACGGCGCGAGCCGAGGCCGGGAAGTCCTCCATGTCGTAGAGCGGCGGACCGAACTCGACCAGCACCGTGAGCCCGGCGTCCCGCTTGCGCACGCTGGCGACGTTGCTGACCAGCCGCAGCGCGTCGCCGCCCTCGGCGCACTCCGAGATCGCCCAGGCCGCCGCATCGACGGCTTGGGCCACGGCGCCGGCCAGGAACTCCAGCGCCGCAGGCAGCGTCATGTCCGGTCGTTCCTCGAGCGCGTGCACGACGGCGCCGGCGAGCCGGTCGGCGGAGCGCCGATCACCGGAGCGGCGGTCGAGGTCTTCGAGCCCGGCCGGCGCCACCGGGACCGGTCCGCCGGCGCTGTAGCGCGCCGGCCCCTGCCGCTTGGCGTGCAGCAGCGCGGCGTCGGCCGCGGCGAGCAGATCGTTTCCGGTCCGCACCTCGGGGGTGGCGGCAGCGGCGCCCCAGCAGACGCTGACCGAGGGGTCGACCCCCTCGTGCAGCATGCGGGTCGCGTCGGTGGCGAAGACCTGGGCGGCCGCGAGCGTGGCGTCGGGCAGCAGCACACAGAACTCGTCGCCGCCGAGGCGGGCGGCGATCGCGCCGTCGATCTCGCCGGCCAGGCGGCCGAGCACCGCGGCCACGTCGCGCAGCAGCTGATCGCCCGCCGGGTGTCCGTCCCGGTCGTTGATCTTCTTGAACTCATCGAGGTCACACAGCAGAACCACCGAAGTCGATGTCTCCCAATCGGTTTCGTCGAATCGCTGTTCGATGGCGCGCCGGTTGGCGATACCGGTCAGCGGGTCCTGCAGGGCGTAGCCCCACACCGTGCTGAGCAGCTCCGACCGGCCGATCGCCACCGCGATGTGGGCGGCGATGGCCTGCAGGAGCTGCACGTCGCCGCGGTCGAAGCGGCGCCCGCCCACGCCGGTCACCCAGATCTCGCCCCACATGGTGTCGCCGCACATCACCGGGACCGAGATCTCACATTCCTTTCCGACCTCCTTGAGCAGCGCCAGGCTGTCCGGCGGACAGTCGGGATCGTCGATGGCGTTCATGTAGGACCGGCCGCGGCGCAGCAAATCGTCGACCAACGGGAACGCCGAGACGGGGTAGTACTCGTCGGTCGGCCACCGCACTTCGTGCGGTGCGAGGTCGCCGACGTTGATCAGGGTGCGCAACGCGTCCCGATCCTGCTCCCAGCGGCTGATCGACAGTGACGATGCCCGCAGCGCGATCAACGCCTGCTCGGCGACCACCTCGAGCACCTCGTCGAACGAGTCCGCACGGACGACGGCCTCGGAGATCCGCAGCAGAGCCTTGAGGATCGGAAGCTCGGCCGCGGCATCGGAGAGCAGCAGCCGTTCCGCGGCCGCCCCGTCGTCCGTGTCGCCGTCCATCCGGTCATGCCCCCTCCGCGCCGACGGCGCGGACGCTCATGGTACCGGCACGACACCCACGCGGGGCCCGGTATCGCGACAAGAACGGGTACCCTGCCCGACTGTGCACCCGATCCCCGTCATCGCCTTGACCGGATACCTGGGGGCGGGCAAGACGACGCTGCTCAACCACGTGCTGCGCGCCCCGGATGCGCGAATCGGCGTGGTGATCAACGACTTCGGGGAACTCAACGTCGACGCCGGACTGGTCACCGGGCAGGTGGACGAACCCGCGTCGATCGCCGGCGGCTGCATCTGCTGCCTGCCCGACGACGGCGGTCTGGACGTGGCGCTCGCCCGCCTGGCCGACCCGAGGCTGCGGCTCGACGCGATCATCGTGGAGGCCAGCGGGCTGGCCGACCCGGTCGCGATCTCCCGCATCATCCGGTTCAGCGGCGTGGACGGGATCCGGCCGGGCGGGGTGGTCGACGTGCTCGACGCGGCACGGCACTTCGAGACCGTCGACCGGGACGCCAGCCCGCCGGCGCGCTACGGCGCCGCGACGCTGGTGGTGGTCAACAAACTCGACCAGGTGCGGCCCGACGCCCAGGAGGCGACGCTGCGCCGCGTCACCGAGCGGGTGCGGGAGCGCAACCCGCACGCCCAGGTCGTCGGGGCCACCGCAGGACGGATCGATCCCGCGCTGCTCTACGACGTCGCGGCCGACGAGCAGGTGGGTCAGCTGACGTTCCGCGAACTCCTCAACGAGGCCGACGACGGGGACAGGGATGGGGAGCACCACCACGTGCACGCCGACGCCGTCACCGTGCGCACCGAGGGGTGTGTCGACCCGGGCGCGCTCCTCGATCTGCTCGAGGAGCCGCCGCCGGGGGTGTACCGGATGAAGGGCACGGTGGCGGTACGCTACCGCGGCTCAATGCGCCGCTACGTCGTCAACGTCGTCGGCGCGTCGGTGCACGTCGCGACCGCGCCGGCGAGTTTCGCAACGAATTCGCTGGTGGCCATCGGCATGCACCTCGACGTCGGAGCGGTCCGGGCCGCAGTCGGCGCCGCGCTCGCCCCGATCGCCGACGCCGCAGCGGCACAGGGCATTCGGCGGCTGCAGCGCTATCGCCGCCTCAGCATCTGAGCCCTATCCTGAGCCGGTGGCAGAACGCAATGTGCTCGGCGCCCCGCTGGACCCCTGCGGCACCGACCCGATGACCGGCTTCTACCGCGACGGCTGCTGCAGCACCGGCGACCAGGACCTCGGCGTGCACACCATCTGCGCCGTGGTGACCGCGGAGTTCCTCGCCCACCAGCGTTCGATCGGCAACGACCTGAGCACCCCGATGCCCGCCTACCGGTTCCCCGGCCTGGTCCCCGGCGACCGCTGGTGTGTGACGGCACGGAACTGGCTGCGCGCGCACCAGGACGGGCAGGCGTGCCCGGTGGTGCTGGCGTGCACGCACGAACGCACCCTCGACCTCGTCCCGGTGGAGGTGCTGGCGGGCTACGCCGTCGATGTTCCCGACGACCCGGCAGGGCTGTGAGCGCTCCGGCGGGTTAGCGTCGGTCATGGCTTCGGTGCTGACGGTGAACACGGCGAGCGCGCCCATCGATCTGGGTGAGCTGCGCACCGGGATCGACAAGCGGCCCAGCGGCGAGCCGCTCGCGGTCAGTGCGCCCGGGCCGGCCAAGACCGGGCCGGGCAGTGGCGTCGCCGGGGATTCGATCTGCAACCGGCGCTATCACGGGGGTGACGACCAGGCCGTGTACGCGTACGCCCGCGAGGACCTGGACCGCTGGGAGCGTGAGCTGGGCCGGGAGCTGACCAACGGGATGTTCGGGGAGAACCTGACCACCGCGGGCGTCGACGTGACCGCCAGCCTGGTCGGCGAGCGGTGGGCGGTCGGATCCGACGGTCTGGTGCTCGAGGTGACGAGCCCGCGGACCCCGTGCCGCACGTTCACCACCTGGCTGGGGATCCGCGGGTGGATGAAGACGTTCACCGCGGCGGCGCTGCCGGGCGCCTACTTCCGTGTCATCGAGCCCGGACAGGTGCGCGCCGGCGACGCCATCGAGGTGATCTCCCGGCCCGATCACACCGTCACGGTCGGCGTCGTGTTCCGCGCCCTGATGAGCGAGCCGGAGCTGCTGCCCGGCCTCACCGTCGCCGACGCGCTGCCCGCCAAGATCCAGCGACAGGTGGCCCGGCGCGTCGGTCAGTCCGCCGCGGAATAGCGTTCCCGGCTGCGATCGCCCCCTGGATCACAGCCATGGCTTCTCAGCGGATCGTGTAGCCGCCGTCGATCAGCAGGTCCGCCCCGGTGATCATCGCGGCCGCCTCCGAGGCGAGAAACACTGCAGCAGCGGCGATCTCGTTCGGATAGGCGAACCGGCCGACGGGGATGTGCTTCTTGAGCTCGTCGCCGCGCGGCCCGTCCCAGGCCTTGTGACCCAGCTCGGTCAGCACGACGGTCGGTGAGATGCAGTTGACCCGCACGCCGCGGCCGCCCCACTCCGAGGCCAGCACCTTGGTCACCCCGACCACGCCGAACTTCGACGCGCAGTAGGCGACGTGCTGGTCCAGTGCCACGGTGGCCGCCTGGGAGGCCATGTTCACGATCGCGCCGCCACCGGAGTCGAGCATGTGGCGGCCGACCGCCTGGCAGACCAGGAACGTGCCCTTGAGGTTGACGTCGATGGTGGTGTCCCAGGCGTTCAACGGCAGGTCCTCGGCCGGGGCGAGCATGGCGACGCCCGCGCTGTTGACCAGGATGTCGATCCGGCCGAACGCCGCGAGCACCTCGTCGACGGTCGCGGTCACCGACGCGGGATCCGAAACGTCGCAACGGAATCCGCGACTGTCGTTACCGACCGTGTCGGCGTGGCGCTGTGCGGCGTCGGCGTTGAGGTCGACGACGGCGATGCGCGCGCCCTTGGTCGCGAACGCCGACGCGATCGCGGCGCCGATGCCCGATCCCCCTCCGGTCACGACGGCGGTCTTCCCGGTCAGGGGGAAGTCGAGGTCGACGACGGGCTCCGTCATGGGTGAAATCCTTTCGCTGTCAGTCGAGGACCGCGGCCGCGATCTCGGTGTCGGTGACCAGTGCGGACACCAGCCCCGAGCGCAGCACGGCCCGGGTCGCGGTGATCTTCTCGGCCCCGGCGCAGATGGCGATGACCGTGGGGATGGCGCGCAGCCCCTCCTCGGTGATGCCCATGCGGCGCTCATCGAGCCCGGCCACCCGGGTGCCGTTCGCGTCGAGCAGCAGCCCACAGGTCTCGGCGCGCACTCCGGTCTCGTACAGCGCCGCGGCCTCCTCCTCGGAGATCGAGGTGTAGACCTGGGACGCCTCGGGCGTCCACCCCCCGACCGAGACCAGCGCGCAGGTGACGCGCGACTGATTGGCGAAGGCGTCCTTGATCGGAGGCGTGCTGGCCAGGCTCTCGGCGGTGCGGGCATCGGCGACCACGTAGGGCGCGTACAGCGGCCAGGACCGGCCGCCGGTGACCTCGGAGATCCGCCGCGTCAGGTCGGCGCCGTTGGACGTCAGCCCGCCCGCCAGGCCGGTCAGTTGCACGACGTCACACGTCGGTAGCGACTGCAGGTACGGCGCGATGCGGGTCATGGTGCGGCCGCAGTCGATCCCGATCACGTCGCCCTCGCGCAGGATGGACTGCAGCAGGTCGGCCATCGCCTTGGCGACCGCTTCCACCCGGTCGGCGGTGTTCTTCGACTGCGCGACGACGGCGTAGGCGTGCTGCAGGCCGTAGCGCTTCTGCAGCGCGGCCGACAGGTCCACGTCGATCGACCCCGGATCGTGGATCGTGATCTCGACCATGCCGGACTCGAGGGCTTCCTCGAGCATCCGCGCCACCTTGAACCGGGACAGCCCGAACTCCTCGGCGATCTCGACGCGGGTGCGTCCTTCCAGGTAATAGCGGCGGGCGATGACGGCGCGCTGGAACATCTCGTCCGGTCCCATCACACCCTCCCTCCGCTCCCGCTCACCCGGGCTGTGCTCATATGAGCATGACCGCTTGACATGTGAGCATAGCTCAGAGAATGATCCTCATCACAGGCAATCAAATGAGCAATCCGTGTAACAGATGAGCGGGTGTGGACCGGAAGCGGAAGGCGTGGACGACGGGCTCGGCAGCAGGGTTGGCAGTGGGGTTGACCGTGTGACGGATGGGTACTTCCCTCCGGTCAGCACGCTCAGCGCCGCGCCGGTCGGCCAGACCACCGCATCCCTGCTCGGCACCCACCAGGCCGGGCCCCGCGAGCTGCTCATCGAGACACTCCCGCGGACGTCTGCCGCACCCGTCGAGTTCTCCCCTCCCCTCGGGCGCGCGCTGCTCGCCCCCGTCCCCAGGAGTGCGCTGTGACCGCCACCGTCGAACCCACCCCGGCCACCATGCGGGCCAGCGTCATGACCGGCGTCGGCGCCCTGCGGATCGAGGACAGACCCGTGCCCGCCCCCGGCGCGCACCAGGTCCTCGTCGAGGTCGCCGCCGTCGGTGTGTGCGGCTCGGACGTGCACTACTACCGGCACGGGCGCATCGGCGACTTCGTGGTCGAGCAGCCGATGATCCTGGGCCACGAGCTGTCCGGACGCATCGCCGCCGTCGGCGCCGGCGTCGATCCCGGACGGGTGGGACAGCGGGTCGCGGTCGAGCCGCAGCACCCGTGCCGACGGTGCGCGCAGTGCCGCGCGGGCCGCTACAACCTGTGCCCGCAGATCGAGTTCTATGCCACCCCGCCGATCGACGGCGCCTTCTGCCGGTACGTCCTCACCGACGACGACATGGCGCATCCGGTGCCCGACTCGATGTCCGACGACGCGGCCGCGCTGCTCGAGCCGCTGTCGGTGGCGATCGCCACGATGCGCAAGGCCCACGTGGCGCCCGGGACGTCGATCCTCATCGCGGGCGCCGGGCCGATCGGCGTGATCTGCGCGCAGACCGCCCGCGCGTTCGGCGCCGCCCGCATCGTCGTCACCGACCTCGTCGCCTCGCGCCGGGAGAAGGCGCTGCAGTTCGGCGCCACCGAGGTGCTCGACCCGACCGCGGTCGACGTCGCCGCGATCGACCCGGTGGACGCGTTCGTCGATGCCACCGGCGTGCCCGCCGCGGTGGTCAGCGGCATCAAGGCCGTCGGTCCCGCCGGGCACGTGGTGCTGGTCGGCATGGGCGCCGACGAGTACGCGCTGCCGGTCAGCCACATCGCCAACCAGGAGATCACCGTCACCGGCGTGTTCCGCTACACCGACACCTGGCCCGCAGCGATCCACCTGGTGTCCAGCGGCGCCGTCGATCTCGACGCCATGGTGACGGGCCGCTACGACCTCGAGCACGTCGGTGAGGCGCTCGACAGCGATTCGGATCCGGCCAGCCTGAAATCGATCGTGGAGCCCCGATGACGAACACAACGGCAGCACTGCTGCGCTGCAACGACATTCACAAGAGCTTCGGCGGCGTGCCGGTACTCGAAGGCATCACGCTGGACCTGCAGCCCGGTACCGTGACGGCGCTGGCCGGCGAGAACGGCGCAGGCAAGTCCACGCTGATGAAGATCATCAGCGGCCAGTACAGCGCCGATCACGGCACCGTCACCGTCGGCGAGGCCACGCTGGCGCCGGGCAACACCCGCGACGCGGTGCGCCACGGTGTGGCGATCGTGCCGCAGGAACTCGCCTCGATCGAGAACATGACGGTCTACGAGAACCTCTTCGTCGGAAGGGAAGTCACCGTCGGGCCGTTCCTCAACCGGCGCGCGATGATCGACCAGGCCCGCGACGCGCTCGGGGTGTTCGGTGTGCAGATCGATCCGTCCGCGCGGATGGGAAGCCTGCCGGTGGGGCTGCGACAGATCGTCGAGATCGTCAAGGCCGCCAGCACCGGCGCGCAGGTCGTGATGCTCGACGAGCCCACCTCCGCGATCTCCGAGCGCGAGGTCGAGGGGCTCTACAAGGTGGTGCGCCGGCTGCGCGAACACGGCGTCGCCATGGTGTACACCACCCACAAGATGGCCGAGATCCGCGCCATCGCCGACCGAGTGGTCGTGCTGCGCGACGGCGGACTGATCCTCGACGAACCGATCGCCGACGTCACCGACGACGACATCGTCACCGCGATGATCGGCCGGGAACTCGACGCGCTGTTCCCGGACCGCCCCAGCCCGGGCACCGAGCCGGTGCTCGAGGTACGGGACCTCCAGGTCGACGGCGCCTCGGGCCCGGTGTCGTTCACCGTGAACGCCGGCGAGATCGTCGGGCTGGCCGGCCTCGTCGGCGCCGGGCGAACCGAACTGCTCGAGGCCATCTTCGGCGCCCGCACCAGCACCGCCGGCCAGATCACGGTGCGCGGCAAGGCCGTCAAGCGCAACCACCCCGCCGCGGCGATCACCGCGGGCATGGCGATGGTGCCCGAGGACCGCAAGCTGTCCGGGGTGGTGCTGTCGATGAGCGTGCTCGACAACGGCACCCTGCCGCGGTTGTCGTCGTTCTCGCTGGCCGGCTGGCTGCGCGCCAAGGCCCGCAACAAGGCCGTGTCCGACGTGATGTCGTCGGTGCGCCTCAAGACCCGCGGACTGAGCCAGGAGGTCGGCACGCTGTCCGGCGGCAACCAGCAGAAGGTGGTACTGGCGCGCTGGCTCACCGGCGACGTCAACGTGCTGCTGCTCGACGAACCGACCCGCGGTGTCGACGTCGGCGCGCGCAGCGAGATCTACCGCATCGTCACCGAATTCGCGGCGAACGGCATGGCCGTGCTGATGGCGTCGTCGGACATGCCCGAGATCGTCGGGCTCTCGCACCGCGCGTTCGTGATGCGCGGCGGCGCGTTCGTCGGCGAGCTCGACCGCGACGCGCTCGACCACCCCGAGGTGCAGGAATCGGTGTTCCGCCTCGCCACCGCACTCGACAACAAGTCCACGACCACCACGCAGCAGGAGGCATCATGAGCACCGACGTCGACAGCAGCGCGCAGCCCCCGGGCCCGTCGGCGGCCCCCACCGTGGCGTCGCCGATCACCGGTGAGCCCGTGAAACTGTTTTCCCGGCAATGGTTCTCGGGGGTGCTGCTGCGCTACTCGATGGTCATTGTGGTGCTGCTGGTGATCGCGTACTTCAGCTACCGCAGCGCGCGCTTCTCCACCCCCGACAACCTGGTCACCATCCTGGTGGCCGCGGCGCCGTTCGCGCTCATCGCCCTCGGCCAGACGCTGGTGATCCTCACCGGCGGCATCGACCTGTCGGTGGGCAGCGTGATCGCGGTGTCGGCGATGTCGGCGGCCGCGACCGCCAAGGCGAACCCGGGTCAGGTCTGGCTCACCGTCCTGGTCGCCCTCCTGGTGGGGCTCGCGGTGGGCTGCGTCAACGGTTTCCTGGTGTCGCGCATCAATGTTCCGCCGTTCATCGCGACACTCGGCACCCTGACAGCAGGGTCGGGTCTTGCCTACGTGATCGGCGGCGGCGCCCCCATCAACGGCCTGCCCGCCGAGTTCGGCTCCATCGCCAACACCAAGATCCTCGGCCTGCAGATCCCGGTGCTGCTGATGATCGTCGGCATCATCGCGCTGGCGATCATCATGAAGCGCACCACCTACGGCATGCGCGTCTACGCCGTCGGCGGCAACCGCAACGCCGCCGAGATCGCCGGCATCAACGCCAAGAACGTGTTGTTCAGCGTGTACGCGATCTCCGGTCTGCTGGCCGGGCTCTCGGGCGTCATGCTGGCCTCCCGCGTCATCTCCGGCCCGCCGAACCTCGGCCAGGGCTACGAGCTGGACGCCATCGCCGCGGTCGTGATCGGCGGCGCCAGCCTGATGGGCGGCCGCGGCAGCATCTGGGGCACGGCACTGGGCCTGTTCATGATCATGACGCTGAACAACGGTCTCGACATCCTCGTCGTGCCCGCGTACTGGCAGGACGTCATCAAGGGCGTGCTGATCGTCGCCGCGGTCGCGGTCGATGTGTGGTCCTCCAGGAGGCGCACCTGAAAGCGCAGCCGTCAACCGTCGCACCAGTGTTGAACAACGAGAGAAGAGAGAACCCATGAGATTGATCACCAAGATCGCGGCGCTGGCCTCGGTGGGCGTACTCGGCGCTTCGCTGACCGCCTGCGGTGCGGGCGACACGTCGTCCAACGCGGACACCAAGCGCATCGGCGTGACGGTGTACGACATGAGCTCGTTCATCACCGCCGGCAAGGAGGGCATGGAGGCCTACGCCAAGGACAACAACATCGAATTGGTGTGGAACTCGGCCAATCTCGACGTGTCCACCCAGGCCAGCCAGATCGACTCGATGGTCAACCAGGGCGTCGACGCCATCATCGTGGTCCCGATCCAGGCCGATTCGCTCGGTCCGCAGGTCGCCAGCGCCAAGGCCAAGGGCATCCCGCTGGTCGCCGTCAATGCGGCGCTGAACAACCCGGATGTCGCCGGCAGCGTACAGCCCGACGACGTCAAAGCCGGTGAGCAGGAGATGCAGATGATGGCCGACCACCTCGGTGGCAAGGGCAACATCGTGATCCTGCAGGGCCCGCTGGGTCAGTCCGGCGAGCTGGACCGCACCAAGGGCATCAACAACGTGCTGGCGAAGTACCCGGGCATCAAGGTACTCGCCAAGGACACGGCCAACTGGAAGCGCGACGAGGCCGTCAACAAGATGAAGAACTGGATCTCCGGCTTCGGCCCGCAGATCAACGCCGTCGTCTCCGAGAACGACGACATGGGCCTCGGGGCGCTGCAGGCGCTCAAGGAGTCGGGCCGCAACGACGTGCCGATCGTGGGCATCGACGGCATCGAAGACGGCCTCAACGCGGTCAAGAGCGGTGAGTTCATCGGTACCTCGCTGCAGAACGGCACCGTGGAGCTGTCGTCCGGCCTGGCCGTCGCCAACGCGTTGGCCAAGAAGGAGCCGGTGAATACCAAGCCGGTGTACGTGATGCCTGCCATCACCAAGGACAACGTCGACGTCGCGATCCAGCACGTGGTGACCGATCGGCAGAAGTTCCTCGACGGACTCTCCGAGCTGACCACCCAAAACCTCAAGACCGGCGACATCGCCTACGAGGGGATCCCGGGCCAGAAGCAGCCCTGACGCACCACCTTTCGGCGAAGGCCGGTCGCATCCCGCGGCCGGCCTTCGTCGTGTTGTCGGACCCCCCCTGGTTGTGTGGGGTCATGTCTCCGACGGCTTCGCTGGCTATCGATGATCGGCTCTCGGAGTTGTTCGACGAGTTGAGCGAGTTGACCGGTCAGCGCAACGCCATCGACGGGCGCATCGTCGAGATCGTCGCCGAGATGGATCGTGACGAGTTGTGGGCGGCGGCGGGCGCGAGGTCGGTCGCCGGGTTGGTGGCGTGGAAGGCCGGGGTGTCACCGTCCCCAGCGGAAACCATTGCTGCTGTGGCTCATCGGCTCGAGGAGCTCCCGCGGTGTGTCACCGGCTTGCAGGACGGCCGGCTGTCGCTGGACCAGGTCGGTGTGATCGCCCAGCGTGCGGCCGAGGGCTCCGACGAGCACTACGCGACGCTGGCCGCCTCGGCCACGGTGACCCAATTGCGCACCGCGCTCAAGCTCGCCCCGAAACCGCGACCCGAGCCGTCCACCGACGCGGACTCCGACCCTGAGCCTGATCCCGGGCCGCAGCCGTCGGTCACGACGACCACCGACGAGCAGTACACCTCCTGGCACATCCGGCTGCCGCAGGTGGAGGCGGCGGCGTTCGACGCCGCGCTGCAATCCCACCGCGACGCGTTGATCGCCGACTGGAGGTGCGACGCCGAAAAGCTCGGCGGTGCAGGCGATCAGCGGCCGCCGATGCCCACGGTCGCGGATGCGTTTCTGCGCCTGGTGCACGCCGGCTGGGACGCCGAAGCGGCAGAGCGTCCGCACGGGCACCGCACCACCGTGGTCGTGCACGTCGACGTCACCGACCGGGTGGGGTCACTGCACCTGGGTCCGTTGCTGTCCGACGCCGACCGGCAGTACCTGACGTGCGACGCCACCTGCGAGGTGTGGTTCGACCGCGACGGGCGCACCCTGGGTGCCGGCCGATCGACGCGGACGGTGAACCGGCGGCTGCGCCGCGCGCTCGAGCATCGCGACCGCACGTGCCTGGTGCCCGGCTGCGGCGCCACCCGCGGGCTGCACGCCCACCACCTGAAGCACTGGGAGGACGGCGGGCTGACCGAGCTGGTCAACCTCGCGCTGGTCTGCCCCTACCATCACCGCGCGCACCACCGCGGTCTCATCACGATCCGTGGGCCCGCCGACCAGCTGATGGTCACCGACCACGCCGGCCGCCCCATGACCTCGGCGTCTCTCGCTCGACCGCCCACCCAACCCCCACCCGACGTCGCGCCGTGCTCCGGCCCGACGGGGGAACGCGCCCAGTGGTGGTGGTACGAGCCGTTCGACCCCCACCGGCCACCGTCTGTGAACTAGTCCTGCCCGGTCGGCTGCTGGCCGTACCCGGCCAGAAGGCGCCCAACCTCGGCGATCTCGGCGTCGTCGAGCACCCGAACCCGCGCGCCGGTGGCCATGGCCCGCAGCGCCACGTCGCACACGTACTCGAGGTAGGGGACCAGGTTCATGACCTTCGGCAGCGCCGCGCCGGCCAGCACCGCCCCGTGGTTGCCCATCAGCGCCGCGGACCGGTCACGCAGCGCGGTGGCCACGTTGTCGGCCAGCTGCCGGGTGCCGAACGTGGCGTACGGCGCGACCCGGATGACACCGCCGAACAACGCCGAATAGTAGTGCGACGCAGGCACTTCGTCGACGATCGTGGACAGCGCGGTGGACGCCGGGGCATGCGTGTGCACGACCGCGGTGTGGTCCGAGGACCCGTACACCGCGAGGTGCAGGGCCAGCTCGCTCGACGGCGCCAGCACGGCGTCGACGACGTTGCCGTCCAGGTCGTGGATCCCGACGTCGCGCGGCGACATGGCCTCGTAGTCGACGCCGCTGGGTGAGATGGCCACCAGGTCGTCCACCCGGATCGACACGTTGCCGGCCGTGCCGACGACCAGCCCTGAGCGGCTGAGTGATCGGCAGGCCTCGACGACCTCGCGGCGTTGCTGTTCGAGTCTCATGGCTCGAGGATGTACTTCGATCCGCGGCCTGCGGCCATGTCCTCGAGGCTCGGCACCAGTTGCTCGAGCGGCCGGCGTTCGGTGACCAGCATCGACCCGTCGACCTTCCTGCTGGACAGCAACTCGACCGCGGTGCGGACGTAGTTCGGGGTGTGGTGGAACACGCCCTTGAGCGTGTACTCCTCGTAGTGCATGGCGCTGGAGTCAACGGAAAAGGCTGCGCCCTTGGGTGTTCCGCCGAACAACACCGCGGTGGCGCCCGGGCGCAGCGTGCGCACGGTCTGCTCCCACACCTGCGGCAGCCCCACCGCCTCGATGCCGACGTCGGCGCCGCGGCCGTGCGGGGTGTGTTGCTTGATCAGGGCGACCCGATCCTCGAAGTCCGTGACCTCCGACAGGTCGACGGTGTCGACGGCGCCGGCCCGGACGGCCTGCTGCAGGCGCCACGGCGACTGGTCGACGGACATGACGTTCGCGCCGCGCAGCGTCGCCAACCGCACGAACATCAGACCGATCGGTCCGGCGCCGTGCACCACCACGGTGTCGCCGAGTTCGATGCCCGTCTCGGCCATCCCGTGCACCACCGTGGCCAGCGGTTCCAGCGGGGCGGCGTCGGCGAAGTCGAGGTCGTCGGGCAGCGTGTAGGTGTTGCGCGCCACGATCGCCGCGGGGATCACCACCTCTTCGGCGAACGCGCCGTTGAGGAATTCCAGGTTCTCGCAGAGACTTTCGCGGTGACGGATGCAGGCCCAGCAGTGGCCGCACGGCACCGTGTTGGCGGCCGTGACGCGGTCCCCGACGGTGAACTGCTCCACGCCGTCACCGACGGCGGTGACCACACCGGCGAACTCGTGACCGAAGCGCGACGGCAGCGTCGGGAACAGCTTGGGGTGGCCGCGGCGGTAGGACTTCAGGTCCGTGCCGCACGTCGCGGCGGCCCGGACCTCGACCAGCAGCTCACCCGGTGCGGGTTCGGTGGAACCGACGTCCTCCAGCCGTAGTTCACCGGGGCCGTAGAACATCGCGGCTCTCATCGTGTCTCCTCGTTTCTCGTCACAGCGGGGGAAGTTCGTGCAGGGTGTGCATCAGCTCGCGGGTCTGCGCGTACACCCGCTCGTACACGGCGCGCAGCTGCCGGTAGGCGGCGGCCGCATCGGGTCGCGGTGACACGACGGCGTCGGTGGTGCTCACCGCCGCGGCCGCGTCGGGCAGCGTGGGGTGGGCGCCGATGGCGGTGAGCGCGAGCGCGGCCGCACCGAGCGCACTCACTTCGGCCGACGCGCACACCTGCAGCGGCCGGTCGAAGACGTCGGCGAGGATCTGCGTCCACAGCGCGCTGCGGGCGCCGCCCCCCGTGGCGCGCAGCACCTCGACGCGTTCCCCGCGCGCGGCTTCGAGACCGTCGAGCTGCAGTCGCAGCTCCAGTGCGATGCCCTCGAGCAGCGACCGGTAGAAGTGCGCGCGGGTGTGACATCCCTGCCAGCCCAGCGTGACTCCCGAGGCCTGCCCGTCCCAGTGCGGGGTCTGGGCGCCGTTCCAGTAGGGCAGCGTCAGCAGCCGCTCGCTGCCGACCGGCAGGGCGGCGGCCTCGCGCTCGAGCGCCGGGTCGGGCGCCCCCGCCAGAGCGGGGTCGCCGAACTCCTGGCGGAACCACGTCGACAGGTAGGTGCCCGAGGAGCTGAACGTCTCCACCGTCGACTGTCCGGGCATCGCCGAGATCATCGACCGGTACGCGCGTGCCGGAACGTAGGACATGGTCTCGCTGCCGATCACCACCGCGGTGCCGAGCACCAGGTAGGCGGCGCCCGGGTCGGTGACGGCCAACCCGATGCCGCCGGCCTGGCCGTCGCCGGTGCCTGCGATCACAACGGCGTTGCGGCGCAGGCCCCACGCGTCGGCGACGCCGGAGTCCAGCGGGCCGAGCGAGCTTCCGCTCGCCACGAGGTCGGGCAGCTGATCGCGGCGCAGCCCGGCGAGGGCCAGCAGTTCGTCGCTGTAATCGCCGGTGGCCTGGTCGACCACGGCGAGGGGGTCGACCGACGCGGTGCTCGAGACCCAGCGACCCGTCATCGCGTGCACGAGGTAGGAGTGCACGTCGGCGACGCGGTGGCACCGGGCCATGGTGTCGGGTTCGCGGTCGCGCAGCCACAACAGTTTGTAGAGCCCCGGGGTGATGTCGGCGGGCTTGCCCGACAGCAGTTCCACGCGCTCGGTGCCGTAGGAGCGGACCTCGGCGGCAGCGCGGCCGTCCATCCAGAGGATCGCGGGCCGCAGGGGTGCGCCGGTCTCGTCGAGGCAGACGAAGCTCTCCCGCTGGTGGGTGACGCACACGGCGGCGACGGCGCCACGATCGGGAATCCCGCTGAGCGCCTGCGTGACCGCACCGCTGGTGGCCGTCCACCACTGGGCGGCGTCTTGCTCGAACCAGTGCGGGGCGGGGCTGCGGGTGGTCAGCGGTTGGGAGCCGGTGCCGACGACGCGGCCGTCGGTGTCGACGACGATCGCCTTGGCCGCGGTGGTCGAGCAGTCGACCGCGATCACCAGCGGGGCCGTCATGGCGCTCCCACCGATTCATTTGTCGGCGAAGCGATCTCGGCCACCACGAGGTTCGCACCGCCGTCGGCGAGGCGCTGCCGCTCCTCGTCGACGATGCCGGCGTCGACGACCACGGCGTCGAAGGCCTCGAGGTCGCAGATCCGGTGGATGGCGCGCCGGGCGACCTTGGTGTGGTCGATCAGCAAAACCCGCAGTTCGGCGCTGTCCAGGAACGCACGCTTGAGTTCTGCTGCGGCACTGGACGGGTGGAAGCACATGCCGCGCGATACCGCGGGGACCGACATGAACAGCACGTCGTAGTGCATGTCGTGCAGGGCTCGGGTGGCCTGCGGTCCGAGGAACGAGGAGTACTCGGGCACAAAGTCCCCGCCGATGGCGTTGAGCCGCACCCGTGGATCCGCCGACAGGTCGTTGATGGCGGGCAGGAAGTTGGTGATGACGGTCAACGGCAGACGGGACAGCAGCAGCGGCACCACGTGCAGTGCGGTGGTGCTGTCGTCGAGCGCGACCGCGGCCATGTCGACGCGGTCGGCCGCCCACGCGAAACCGGCCGACGCCACCGCGCGCTTCTCGGCGAGGTTGAGCGCCCTGCGGAGGTCGATGTTGCGTTCAAACGCCTCACTGGGCGGGGCCTCGGCACCCGATCGCACCTTGCGCAGCATGCCTTTGGCGTGCAGGTGGTCCAGGTCGCGATGGATGGTCATCGTGCTGACCCCGAACTGGTCGGCGAGCTCGTCGATGCGGACGGCGCCCTTGGTCTTCACGAACTCGGCGATCTCGGCGCGCCGCGACGCGTTCCCGGCGGCCCGGTGGGGTGTGGACACAACCGGCCTCCTCACTGCGACGGCAGAACATCACACAGAACATCACAAACGTAACAGCTTCAGTGTGATGTCGGCAACGAGCCGAGAGCCGGTCAGGCCGGAAGGTCGTAGTCCATCGGTGCGCCGGCGGGGCCGGTGGCGGCCGGGTCGGCGATCGCGGTGGCCACCGGAACGCCGTCGTGGACGACGCCCACGACCAAAACGTGCTGGGACGGCGCGAAGGACGTCGCCGCGTACGGGGTCGACGCGCCGGGCCGGGTGATGGCGGCGGTGTCCGGGGTGATCCGGAAGGTGGTGACTTGGCCGTCGGAGGCGGTGGTGGTCAGCGACGTCGCCGAGACGGCGGTCACCAGGCCCGCGCGCTGAATGGCCTCAGCGGGGGCGGATACGGCCGCCGGCGGCGTCTGGACCGTCACGGTGCGCGGCCCGTCGTCGTCCATCACGGCCAGCAACCAGCCGGTGACACCGGCCGCGGCGACCATCGACGCCGCACCCCACCGGGGGCCGGCGTGGGCCGACCTGTCCGGGAGCCGGTGTCGGCCGGCGATCTGCGTCATCGTCACGAAGCACCGGCTACCCGGCCGGGCGCGGCAGGAAACTCCGAAGCGTCATTTCCAGGCGAAAACCGGCTGCTCCAGACCATCGACCGGGTCCGGCCGCCCCTCCAGCCCCAACCACCGCAACTGGAGCAGCACCGCCCCGGTCGGGGCGTGGATGAGGTCGTTGCCCAACGGGATCTGCACGACCGGGCGAGGGCTCTCGGCGATCGAGATGAACCGCGGGGAGTCGGCCCGCTGGAGCTGGTGCAGCCCCACCCGGTAGACCGCGACCACCTCGTCAGGCGCCGGCCGGAGATCGAGACGACCCCCGCCCCACACCACCACCGGGGTGATCACGTACCCCGAGCGCGTCGGGTAGTCGTCGAGCAGGCCGAGCACCGCCGAGTCGGGCAGGGCCACCCCGACCTCCTCGTCGAGCTCACGCAGCGCCGCCTCGACGGCGGTCTCACCGGGGTCGAGCCGACCGCCGGGCAACGCCCACTGGGCGGCATGCGAGGACAGACGAGAAGCCCTGCGACACAACAGGAATGCGGCACCGCCGGACACGTCGATCATGCGTCCGTCGAGATCCTCGGGCATCGGGCGCCCGGCGATCCAGTCCTCGACGGGCGCAGGATCGACGCGGTCCTCGCCGACCACCGAGTCCACCAGCACCACCGCGACCGACGCGCGGCGCTTCTGCGGATCCTCGACGGTGCGGCGGACATGGCCGGCCAGGTGCGTCCGGATCCGGTCACGCAGCGCCTCGTCGTAAGGAATCGTCACGAGGGGGACACTATCGCCGCGCGGTGCGCACACCGGTGACGCGTCAGGACTTCGCGAACACCAGCGAGACGTTGTGGCCACCGAAGCCGAGCGTGTTCGACACGGCGTAGCGATAGTCGCCGGAGCGCTCCGCACCCGCGACGACGTCGAGATCGACGTCGGGGTCGGCGTTCTCGTGGTTCAGGGTCGGCGCCACCACACCGTCACGCAGCGACTGCACGGTGATCACGGCGCCGACCGCACCCGAGGCGCCCATCGAATGCCCCAACGCACCCTTCGGCGCCGTCACGGCGGGGCGGTGTCCGCCCAGGGCGGTGTGGATCGCCCGCGCTTCGGCCAGGTCCCCGGCCCGGGTCCCGGCGGCGTGAGCGGTCACCACGTCCACGTCGGCCGCCGCCAGTCCCGCCAACTGCAGGGCCCGCGAGAACGCCGCGGCGGCGAGTTCGCCGCTGGGGTCGGGCTCGATCATGTCGACGGTGTCGGAGGTGGTGCCCACCCCCAGCAGCCGGCCCAGAATCGTCGCGCCGCGCGCCGCGGCGTGCTCCTCGGTCTCGAGCAGCAGCAGCGCCCCCGCCTCGCCGAACACCATGCCGTCGCGGTCCCGGTCGAACGGGCGGCAGGCGGCGGCCGGGTCGGTGTTGCGGTGCGACATCAGACCCATGTTGTCGAACGCCACGATGGGCAGCGGTTCGATGCGCGACTCCACGCCACCGCAGATCGCGACGTCGGCCTCACCGAGGGCGATCAGCCGCCAGGCCTCGGCGATCGCCGACGCGCCGGACGCGTCGCCGCTGGTGGGCGCGATGACGCCGGCCTTGGCCTGCCGGTCCAGTCCGACGGCGGCTGCAGGCGCGTTGGGCATGTGCATCTGCACCGCCAGCGGCGAGATCGCGCGCAGCCCGCGCGCTTTGAACTCCTCGTACCCGGTCCACAGATCCAGCGTGCTGCCGTAGGCGTGGCTCACCGACACCAGCAGCCGGCGGGTGTCCACCTCGGGCGAGCCCGCGGCCGCCCACAGCCGCCGGTTGAGCAGCAGCGCCATCTTCTGCATGTAGGACAGTCGGCGGATCTCCACGCGGTTGAGTTGGGAGTCGAAGTCCTCGAGGAGTCGGCCGCCGATCGTCACCGGCAGCTCGAGGCCCTCCAAGAACGGGGTGGTGAGCTCGTCCTTGATCGATGTGATCCCGCTCTTGCCGTTGCGCAGCGCTTCCCACGTTTCCTCGGCGTCGGCAGCAAGTGCCGTCGTCGCGGATACCGCGGTCACCACGACGGCTGGCCGCTCAGCCCTGGTCATAGCGTCCGATCCCCCTCACCCGTCGACACGTCATGAGAAATTCTCTAACGAGACGATGACGTGCCGTCAAGGTGACCCCGTCGGGGGACCCTGAAACACCACCGGCGCGGAGCCGCTGGGAAGCGGTCCGCGCCGGCGGTATCGGGGTTGGGTCAGCTGATGCCGACGACCTCCTGGGCGATGGCGGCCAGGCGGGTCTGCGCGGCCGACACGACGCGCTGACGGTTCTTGTGCGCCTCCTCGTAGGCGACGATCACGCGGATGTCGGACGCCTCGGTCAGGTCCTTGACCGCGGCGACGGCATCGGTCTGATTCAGCTCGTCGTAGTCCGCGATCGGCAGTTCACCGCTGTCGAGGACGCCCGCGGCACCACGCGCGGCGTGGATGGCGTCGGCAGCGTCCTCGGCGCCCTGCTCGCGGGTGATGCGCTCAGCGGCCTCCAGGGCCGAGTTGCGGGCCCCGGCCAGCGCCTTGGCCGCGATCTCGCTGCTGCGCGCGCCGCGGTCGACGAGGTCACCGAACGCGGGACGGACCGACCGCACCGCCTCGGCGGCCCGCTCGGCGCGCCGCACCGACCAGGTGAACGGGAGGTTCAGCAGCTTGACCGTCAGACCGGCAGCAGCCTGCACCGGCGTCCGGCGCAGCGCCGCCGGGCCGCCCAGGGCGTCCTCGGCCAACACGGTGGTCAACCAGTTGACCGTCGCGGAGTGCGCGGTGATGAGACGCTCGGCGAGGTCCTCGACGTCCTTGCGCTTGGCCGCGACGGCCAGCGCCTTGATGTAGCGCGACCGGTCCAGCAGCTGATCCTCGAGCGCGAGGTCCCCGAGCAGCGCCTCGTCGAACGGCTCGGCCTGCTCGGTGAGGGCCTTGACCGCTGCGGCGGCGCGACCCAGGAACGGGCCGATGACGTCGGGGAACCCGCCGAGGTCGCGGATCGCCTTCTCGATGGCCTCCGCGCGGTCGCGGCCGTTCTCGGCGTTCTGGGTGAGCTCGCGGCGGACCGCGTCGGTGCGCGCCTGGGTGATCCGGGTCTCGGCGACCTGGATCTCGGTGTTGGTCAGGTCGAGCACCGCGCGCAGTTGAGCGATCAGCGTGGCGGTGGTGGTCTCGGTGGTAACCGTGGTGGCCATGTGTTTTCCTCACTCCTTCGGGAGTCGATTGCAGGTCTTCCGGTACGGCACGTTGAGTGCGCCTGGTGGTGGGCTACCCGCCGATCCGGCCGCCGATGGCCTCTGACGGGAAATGTGAAAAAGACTGCAATCAGGTGTGATCAAGCCCCCGGCGTGGGTAGGGGCCCCCGTCGGCGCGCGGGTTTGGCGCCGGACCCGGCGGGTATGTCGGCTCCGTGATGCCCACGATGGTCCAGCCCGTGCTGCCCGAACCCCGAGGACCGATCTCGCGGTCGGTGGTGGAGTTGCTCGCAGAACGCGCTCCACTGCGCTACCTGACACGGGTGGAGACGTCGCTGGCCGATGCCGATCCGGCCGGTCTGGACCTGCAGCTGGCGCTCTATCTGTGCTATGAGCTGCACTACCGCGGCTTCGCCGGGGTGGACGCCGGCTGGGAGTGGAATCCCGGCCTGCTGTACCTGCGGAGTCGCCTCGAGGATCTCTTCCTCGAGGATGTGCGTCGCGCGGTCGGGGACATCGACCCGCAGACTTCAGCGCTGGCCGAACTCGATGCGCTGTGCGTCGAACCGGTCAGCGGCAACGGCCCGTCCTACCACTTGCGGGACGAGGGAACCTGGCAGCAGATGCGCGAGTACTTCGCGCACCGGTCGCTCTATCACCTGAAAGAGGGTGATCCCCACGCATGGGCCATTCCCCGGTTGACCGGGCAGGCCAAGGCCTCGTTCGTCGCGGTCGAGTACGACGAATTCGGCGCGGGCAAGGGCGCCCGGCTGCATCAGCGGTTGTTCGCCGACCTGATGGCCGCGGCGGGCCTGGACACCACCTACCTGGGTTACCTGTCCGACGTGCCGGCCGAGTCACTCGCCGTGGTCAACCTGATGTCGATGTTCGGCCTGCACCGGCGCCTGCGCGGCGCGGCGGTCGGCCACTTCGCCGCGACGGAGGTGACGTCCCCGCCGGGATCCAAGCGGATGGTGCAGGCGCTCGAGCGCATGGGCGCACCCGAGGAGTGCGCGGCGTTCTATCGCGAACACGTGGAGGCCGACGCCGTGCACGAGCAGGTCGTGCGCACCGACGTGGTGGGTGATCTGGTGGCCCGCGAACCGGAACTGGACGCCGATGTGGTGTTCGGCATCCGCGCGTTCGACGTGGTCGAGGAGCGGTTGGCCGATCACCTCATGGCGAGCTGGCGCGACGGCCGCGGCTCACTGCGACGCGCTCTGGACTGATCCCTGGTCCGATCCGGACGCCGGGCGTTCCCGGCGTCGGTGGCTGGTGTCGCACAGCGGGTAGGTCTTCGAGCGACGGCACGCGCAGATCGCGACCATGAACCGGTCGGATTCCACCACGCTGCCGTCCGGAAGTTCCACGCGCACCGGCCCTTCCACCATCACCGGTCCGCCGGGAACCACCCGGACCACCCGCGCGGGCTGGTCGGTCACGGCGCGTCCGCGCGGACCACGACGAGGCGCTCCAGTTCGCAGCCCGGCGCCAGCAGGCCTTCGCGCATCAGCCACGCGGCCCTGGCCGTCATCACCGGTCCGAACGGAATCATCTGCTGGGCAACGACTTCGGCGTTCATTCCGTGGCCGCGCAGCGCCGTCAGCGTGCGGGTGACGTCCGAGCATTCCGAGTGCACGATCAACATCGAACCGCCGTCGGCCAGCAACAGCGGCGCGGCAGCGCACATCGGGTCCAGGATCAGCCGGCCGTCGACGCCGGCATTCCACGCCTGGGCCGGGCCCGCCTCCCCCGGGATCACGGCGGTGTCGTCCACCGGCGCCTGTGGCACGTACGGCGGATTCGCCACCACCACGTCGAAGGGCGCGAATTCGACTGCCCGCGCCCATGATCCGCGATGCACCGTGACGTCGACGCCGGCGGCCGACGCATTGCTGCGCGCATGCGCCACGGCTGTGGGGCAGATCTCGAAGGCGTCGACCTGCGCCGCGCCCGCCTTGGCCGCGGCCACCGCGACCACTCCGCTGCCGGTACACAGATCGGCGACCCGCGCCCCGGGGGCCAGGCCGGCATCCACCAGCACGTCGATCAGGAGGTGCGAATCCTCTTGCGGCGGATAGACCTCCGCTGCGGCGGTGGTGGTGTCGAGATCGGTGTATGCGGTGGTCACATGTGCTCCTCGGCATTCATCACAGCGCCGGAGCGGCGCTGCTTCTCTCTGATGCCCTCTCCCGGGCCGGCCAAACCCCCGGGTTTGTGACCACACGCTGCGGGAACCCGGTTCCGGACCGCACGACACACACCTCGAGAGGACCGCGATGACCATCTGCGCCACCTGTGGAAACGACTACGACAAGGCGTTCACGGTGACCTGGCCGGACGGCCGGTCGGCGACGTTCGACAGCATCGAGTGCGCCACCGTGCAACTCGCCCCGGAGTGCGGGCACTGCGGGTGCCGAATTCTCGGCCACGGCATCGAAACCGACGAGGGCATGTTCTGCTGTGCGCACTGCGCCCGCAAGGACACCAACGCCGACGTCAACGACCGCTACCCGGTGCCCGCCGGGGCGTGACGGCTACAGCCGGCCGACGGCGTACGTCGCTCCCTCGGTGACCATTCCGTTCACCGGGTAGAGGGCGTGCGCCACGGTCGGGCCGCCGTCAGCGGCACCCGAGCAGATCGTGTCGCCCTGCGCGCACAGCTGCAGGGTCTTGTCCGCGTAGGCGGGTCCGATGGTGATCGTCGGCGCACCGTACCTGCCGAGAAACTCGCCCGAGGGTGTCCCGAACAGCACGACCGCGGCAACGTGATCGGCGATCTGCGGCGGCATCGGCCGCGGCGCGACGGCGGCGGGCACCTGGCTGGGCACCACGTCCGAGGTGGTGAAGCCGGTGACCACGGCGCCCTGGGAGTAGCCGCCGAGCACCATGCGGGTGTTCGGGCAGTTGGCCGCCATGGCCTGGACGTGGTCGGCCTCGTCGCGGACGCCGTCGATCACCGTGCGGGCGATGTCTTCCCGTTGGTCGAAGTTGTTGGCGGCCGCGTAGTTCACCGCGTACACGCCGACCGAGCGGGGGGCGGCCTGTGCGCGCACCGCGTCGACGAACGCCTGACCGACACCGCCGACACCCGGCTGTTCGCTGGTGCCGCGGGCGAACACCACCTCGACGTCCGGACATTCCTGCGCGTTCGCCGCCGGCGCGACGGCCCCACCGACGATGGTGGTTCCCACTCCTGCGATCAGCGTTGCGGCGGCGCGCGCCCAGTGCCGACGTGTCATCGTGACTTCCTTCCTCGACGGAGCGCGCGGTCCGCGACACCTGTCGAGCAAGTACCCCACCCTTTGCTGGCCAAACGGTGGGCCGTGTCAGGCGATGCCGGCGCTGCGGTCGAGTGCCTGCAGAAGGTCGTGTGCCGCGAGTTCGACCGCCTTGTGCCGCCACTCGGACGCGCGGTACACGCAGGCGATCAGTCCGCTGCGATGCACTCGCCGGAAGTCGCCGTAGACGAAGGCGTATCGCGCCTTGGTCTGCTCGGCCGCTCCCTCGGTCAGTCCGAGATGCCACCGCGCGTACTCGTCCCAGCCGTGCCGCTCGAGGTAGTCGTTCTGCGCCTCGGCGCGCGGCTGCACCTGCCCCCAGTCGCTGTCGAGGACGTACTGGCGCGCCTCGATGAGTTCCCGCGCTCTCGCCACGGCGGCGTCGTTACGGGTGTACTTCGCCATGACGCCCATTATCGGCCCGCGCAGCGTCGGATACGGTCGCCTGATGACGAATCCCCCTACCTCCGACCCCATCGACGACGTCGCGCCCGGCGACGTCATCGTGGTGGATCGCGGCGACGGTGACCGGCCGTACAAGGTGGTGCACAAGGCGTCCAGCGACACCGGATACCTGGTGACGTTCGAAGACGACGACGCCGAGACATTCCAGCTCGACCTCGCGGCCGGAACGCGCGTCACCCGGTCGTTGGAGTCCAAGTGGGAGTCCACCCAGAGCCCCACGCCGCACTCGGACGGCACCGCCTCGGCCTGAGCGGGCACGCGGTTCGATCGTCGGCCAACGGGTAACCGCCCCGCAGCCGACGAAAGGATGCGCCATGCCGAACGAACTCGAGGGCCGCAGAGTCGCCTTCCTGGCTGCCGACGGAGTCGAGAAGGTCGAACTCGAACAGCCCCGTGCCGCGGTCACTGAGGCCGGCGGCGGGTCGAACTGCTCTCGATCTCCGACGGGGAGATCGACGCCCGCAACCACGACCTCGAACCGGCGGGGAAGATCGCCGTCGACAGGGTGGTCGGCGACGCCCACGTCGACGAGTACGACGCGCTGGTGATCCCGGGCGGCACGGTCAACGGCGACAAGCTGCGCCTCGACGAGTCCGCGGTGGCGTTCGTCGCCGAGTTCGTCCGCTCCGGCAAACCGGTCGCCGCGATCTGCCACGGGCCGTGGGCGCTGGTCGAGGCCGGTGTCGTCAAGGACCGGACGCTGACGTCGTACCCGAGCCTGCGGACCGATCTGCGCAATGCGGGCGCGACGGTCGTCGATCAGGAGGTGTGCATCGACGGCAATCTGATCACCAGCCGCTCCCCCGACGATCTGCCCGCGTTCTGCCAGGCGATCACCGACCAGTTCGCCGCGACGCCCGCTCACACCTGAACGTCGCGCGGAGCCCCCGCTGCGTAATCTGCAGTCGTGGTTCGCGAGCTCGTCGTCCTGGGCACCTCCAGTCAGGTGCCGACGCGGCAGCGCAACCACAACGGATACCTGCTGCGGTGGGACGGCGAGGGCATCCTGTTCGATCCTGGGGAGGGCACCCAACGCCAGATGCTTTACGCGGGGGTGTCGGCCAGCGGCCTGACCCGCCTGTGCCTCAGCCACTTTCACGGTGACCACTGCCTCGGCGTGCCCGGGGTCATCGCGCGGTTGTCTCTCGATGGCGTGCACAAGCCCGTCGAGGCGTACTTCCCCGCCTCGGGTCGGGAGTACTTCGACCGATTGCGTTATGCCAGCGTGTTCCGCGACATCACCGACGTGCGCGCGCATCCGGTGAGCGATGACGGCCGGATCGCCTCGGGGACTTTCGGGGAATTGCACGCCCACCGCCTCGACCACTCGGTCGAGGCGTTCGGCTACCGGCTGGTCGAGCCCGACGGTCGCCGGTTCGACACGGCGGCGCTGGAGCGCTTCGGCGTCAGCGGCACCGCCGTGGGGGACCTGGAGCGCGACGGTGTCCTCACGATGGACGGCAGGACCGTCCGGCTCGACGACGTCACGGTGCCGCGACGCGGCCAGAAGTTCGCGTTCGTGATGGACACGCGGCTCTGCGACGCCGTCTACGCGCTCGCCGATGGCGCCGACCTGCTGGTGATCGAGGCGACGTTCGTCGACGAGGACGCGCAGTTGGCCACCGACTACGGGCATCTGACGGCGCGGCAGGCCGCGACCGTCGCCGCGGAGTGCGGGGTGCGCCGGCTGGTGCTGACCCACTTCTCGCAGCGCTATCCCGACACCGAACGCCACCGCGCGCAGGCGGCGGAGGTGTACTCCGGTGATCTCGTCATCGCCGAGGACCTGCTGCGGGTGGCGGTACCCCGGCGCGAAGTGTGACCGAGCGCTGACGTCGCGCGTAGGCAGGCCGTGCGCGGGTAGGCGAGTGGGCATGCATGAACTGACGAAACGATTCGTGTCCGCCCTGGGTGAACTCCACGACAGCCGTGATGTCGAGCCGCTCGTCGAGTTGTTCGCCGACGACGCGACGCTCGACAAGGCCGGCATCCCGCACGGCCAGCACGGCAAGGACGGCGCACGCACCTTCTGGATGCAGTACCGCGACGTGTTCGACAACCTTCAATCGTCGTTCTCCCACACCGTCACCGACGACGGGATCGCGTTCCTGGAGTGGAACTCCGAGGGCACGCTGCGCGACGGCACCGCGTTCCGTTACGACGGGGTGAGCGTCCTGCAGGGTGATGACGAGGCCATCACCGCGTTCCGCACCTACTACGACACCGCGGCGTTCCTGTCGGCCGAGAAGCGCGGCGGGTGACCCTAAGGTGGCGCCATGAGCCTGGTCACCTACGAGCGAGACGATCATGTCGCCACCATCACCCTCAACCGCCCTGAGGCCGGCAACGCCATCAACGGGGCGGTGCGTCACGAGCTCAACGCGGCCTGGAACCGGTTCCGTGACGACGAGGACGCCTGGGTCGGCGTCCTCGCCGCCAACGGCCGCGTGTTCTGCGCCGGCGCGGACCTCAAGGACGGCGACGGCGCGGTCGGCACCTTCGGTGGAACGTTCTGGGAGAAACCGACCATCAACTCCTTCGAGTCCGGGATGGAGTTGTTCAAGCCGACGATCGCCGTCGTCCAGGGGCCGTGCATCGGCTACGGCCTGACGGGAATCCTGTTCTGCGACTTCGTGATCGCGAGCACCGAGGCGTCGTTCGCGTTCCCCGAGGTGTCCCTCGGCGTGCCCACGATCGTCGGGGCGATCCGGTTGCCGCAGCGCATCCGGTGGGCCGACGCGATGGAAGTGCTGCTGACCGGCCGGCCGATGACCGCCGAACGGGCCAAGGAGGTCGGCCTGGTGTGGAAGCTCGTGGAGCCCGGCGACCTGGCGGCCACGGCCCGGGAGTGGGCGCACACGCTGACCCGTGCTGCGCCGCTGGCCCAGCGGGCCACCAAGGAGGTCGCCTGGCGCACCGCCGACATGGGCTGGATCGAGTCGGTCCGCTTCGGCGAGGTGATGCGCAAGGTCGCCGGCGCGACCGAGGACGTGGCCGAGGGCATCACGGCGTGGCGAGAGAAGCGTCCGCCGCGTTGGAAGGCGCGCTGACACCTCAGCTCGGGCGCGGCCGCCCGGTGAGGTTCCTGATCGTCGCGATCTCCCCGGCCCGGTAGGCGCGACCGTCGGAGTCCAGCAGGTCGTGGAACCACGGCTGCGGCTTCGCCTCATAGGGCCGGTCCCAGGAGTCCCACGGATAGAAGGTCTGCGTCTTGCCTGCCACCAGTCCCCACGCGTAGGCGCCGACGTTGCGACGCTTGGTGATCGGCAGGATTCCCTCGACCGTGCAGTCCAGTGACCGGGCCATGTACTCGGTGCACAGCAGCGGCCGACCCGTCGGCACGAGTTCGTTGATCCGGGCGTCGAAGCCGGCCGGGTTGTCGTAGCTGTGGAACGACACCACATCGGAGTTGTCGAGCTGGATCCCGGCGATGACGCTGCGCGTGCGCGGATCCCCCCACGGTCCGTCCCACACACCACTGGTCAGCGGCTGGTCGGGGTCGACCGAGCGGGCCCACCGGAACACCTGCGGCAGCAGATCGGCGACGAGGTCGACCTTGTCGGCCCGCTCGGTGTCGCGGTACTGCCGGGCGGGATTGTCCGGCTCGTTCCACAGGTCCCAGCCCAGCACCCGCCGGTCGTGCCGGAACTGGGTGAGCACGGCGACGACGTAGTCGTGCAGCACCCGCCGGTAGCGTCGGTCGTCGAGGTTCTCGGCGCCGGGGCTCTGCACCCAGCGGGAGTTGTGCACACCGGGGCGCGGCGCGGGTTGGCGGCCGAGCCGGGGGTGCGGATCCCAGCACGAATCGAACAGCACGAACAGCGGCTTGATGCCGTTGCGCGCCGCGATGTCGACGAAGTGGCCGAGCCGGCGGCCGAAGCCGACCGGGTCCTGGATCCACAACTGGTCGTGCAGGAACACCCGAACCGTGTTGAGACCGGCCAGCCGCGCCAGCCGCAGTTCCACGTCGATGCGCCGCGGGTCGAAGGTGCCCGGCTGGAACATCTCCAGCTGGTTCACCGCGTTGGACGGGATGTAGTTCGCCCCGACCAACCAGTCCTGCGCTCCGTACCACCGGTTCGCGCGCTCGGGTGACCAGCGCGCCGCGTCGGCGGCCGCCCGCGGCGCCGGGGACAGCGACACGGCCGCGGCGGCCAGCAGGGGCACCTTCAGCGCGGCGCGACGGGTGAGGGTCGGGCGAATCAACGGGGAGCGTCCTTCGACTGGGCGGTGACGGGACCATCACGGATGAGCCGCCCAGTGTATCGACGGTCGTCGCCCCGGCGTTACGCCGAACATGAAGGCCCACTGGCGATTTCGCTCAGTGGACAACCCGGCGCTCAGGCGCTGGTCCTGCCCTGTGCTATGCAGATCGGGTGAGGTCCGCGCGCGACGGCGCACTCGAGAACCGCGCCCGCGGTGCGGTCGGGTTGATGTTCGACCGGGTCTTCGGCGCGCTGTTCTGGGGCAAGATGTTCTCCGTCGTCGCGGTGTGGACGCACGGCATCGTCGCAGCGATCGTGATCTACGACGCCACCCGCTCCGCGCTGATGGTCGGCATGGTGGGCGTCGCGCAGTTCGGGCCGCAACTGCTGCTGACCCCGACCAGCGGGAAGTGGGCGGACACCGGGAACCCGGTCCGGCAGATCCTGCTCGGCCGGGTGTTCTGCGCGGCCGGTTCCGGGCTGGTGGCGGGATGGCTGTTCACCGCGCCGTCGGCGCACGGCACGGCGGCCGCGGTCGCGGTGCTGCTGGGCTCGCTGCTGGTGGGCTTCGGGTTCGCCGTCGGTGGTCCGGCGATGCAGTCCATCGTGCCCAGCCTGATCCGGGACGGCGAACTGTCCACGGCGATGGCGCTGAACAGCATCCCGATGACGATCGGCCGGATCCTCGGCCCCGCGGCGGGCGCCTACCTGGCCGCCCATCTCGGTCCCGCCGCCGCATTCACCGTCAGCGCCGCGCTTCACCTGGTGTTCGCGCTGCTGCTGATCGTGGTGCGTTTCCCGGCGCCGCCGCCGCGCCGCCCCGGCGCCGACTACCGGGTGCGGGTGGCGGTCCGGTACGCGCTCGGCGACCGCCGGCTGCTGCTGGCGCTGATCGCGGTCACCGTGGTGGGCATCGCGTCGGACTCGTCGATCACGCTGGCGCCGTCGATGGCCGACGCGCTCGGGGGCGGCGCGGGACTGGTCGGCACGCTCTCGGCGGTGTTCGGGGTCGGCGCCGGGATCGGCATGGCGGTGCTGGCACTGCTGCGCGGCCGCATCGGCGCCGATCTGGTGTCGTGGCTGGGGCTGTGGGGCCTGGCGGCGGGGTGCACGGTGCTGGCGGGGGGCCTGGTCACAGACGTCGCCACCGCTGTCGCCGTCAGCGGGTTCGCGCTGGCCGGGTTGGGTTTCGGCTGGGCGATGACCGGGCTCGGCACGGTGGTGCAGGAGCAGGCGCCCGAGGAATTGCGCGGCCGGATCATGGCGTTGTGGCTGGTCGGCTTCCTCGGGTCCCGACCCTTGGCGGCTGCCGTGCTCGGCGGCACCGCCGACGCGGTCGGCGTGTATGCCGCCTTCGGCGTGGCCGCGGTGCTGTGCGGCATCGTCGTGGTGCTGTGCCGGCCCTCGCGACAGCCGGTTCGGGGCTGACCCCTAGCCGCAGCGGTTGCGGAAGTCGACCGAGGGCTGGCGGATCGCCCGCAGCGCGTCGCCGACGTCCGGGCGGCCGGCGATGTAGCCCTCGACCGCGGTCTTCATCTCGTCGCGGCTCTTGCCCTTGAGGCTGGTGAAGAAGTCATTTACGTCCGGGTGGGTGAACAGGTACGCCGAGGTGGACGCGGTGACACCGGCCATCACGCCGGCCAGGTCGGCGGCCGTGCAGTTCGGCGGGGGCGGCGGGGCGGGCTGGGCGGCCGCCGGGACCGCGACGGCCAGCAGCGCCGCCGCCGGTGCGATCGCCGCGAGTGCGGCGCGGGCGAGGAATGTGCTCATGGTGCTCCTGTCGGATCAGTTGCGGCCGGGAGTGAAGATGATCGAGAGTCCGCCGTCGTTGCAGTACCAGTCGTACTCGCAGGGATAGGGCCAGGCAGGTCCGGTGTCCAGCGATCCGGGGCCCTGGCCGTTGTCGGTGCCGCGCACGGTGCCCTGCGAGCAGACCGTGGTGCCGTTGGAGCTGACGCACTCCGCGCTGGCCGGTGGCGCGACGGTCAGCGCGCCGGCGACGAGGGCCGACGCGCACAGCGCCTCGACGGCCCGCCGCCTAGACACAGCCGCTCACGCTGATCCGGCGGCCGACGCTGGCGCAGACGTCGACGTTCGGCAGGGGCGGTGGCGGAGGAGGCGGCGGCGGTGGCGGCGCCGCGTAGTCCTCGGGAAGCGGCGCATACGCCGCCGGAGGCGGCACCCAGGGCGCGATGGCGTCGGCGACGTTGCCGCACCCGCTGACCGACACGAACCGGCCGCCCACGCTCCCACACACGTCCGCCGAGGCGGCGGGCGGGAGAACCACGCTGCTCAGCAGCGTCGCGCACAGGCCGGCGAGCACGCCGACGCGCCGCGACACCGGATGGCTCAGCACTCGTTTCACACGTGAGATTCTGACGTTGCCGTCAGCGTTCGTCTCGGCTTTTTCCGGAACTGTGACGGGCCGTACTTCGGCTACCGTGCGGAGGCGGAGCACAACACATCCGGAGGGGACCGATGCCCGAGCCCACCGCGCCCTCGCCCCCGCGCGAACACGCCCTCGACCTGTACCGGTCGGCGGCGGTGCTGCTGGTCGTGATCGGGCACTGGCTGCTGTCGGTGATGACGTACCGGGACGGCGCCTTCGGCCGCGACAACCCGCTGGTGCTGATGCCGTGGACGCAGTGGATCACCTGGTTCTTCCAGGTGGTTCCGGTGTTCTTCGCCGTCGCCGGCTACGTCAGCGCGGTGTCCTGGGAACGGTTGCCGGCCGACGCGGGCACCGCGGAACGGCAGGAGTGGATCCGTCGCCGGGTCGCCCGCGTGCTGGGCCCGACCGGCGTCTACGCGCTGTTCGTGCTGATCGTGATCGGGGTGCTGTCGACGCTCGGCATCAGCGGCACGGTACTGGAGCTGGGCGGCTGGGCGGTGGCCATGCATCTGTGGTTCCTGGCCGTCTATCTGATGGTCGTGGCGTTGACGCCGCTCGCCGTGGCCGCGCATCGGCGCTGGGGTCTCGCGGTGCCCGTCGCGCTCGGCGCGTGCCTGGTCCTGGTGGACGCGGTGGGGATCTCGACGCACCATCCCGAGATCCGGATGGCCAACTACTTCTTCTGCTGGGCGGCGATCTATCAGCTCGGAATCGCTTTCCACGACGGACTTCTGAGCAGGCGCACGCTGGTGTCGACGGCGGTGGTGGCCGCGCTGACGCTGCCCGCGCTGGTCACCTGGGGGCCGTATCCGATCGCGATGATCGGGGTGCCCGGAGACCGCGTGGAGAATAGCGCCCCGCCGTCGGCGGCGCTGCTCGCGCTGGCGCTGGTCCAGATCGGTGTGTTGTTCGCGCTGGTGCCGGTGCTCAACCGGATCCTGGCGCGCGGCGTCTGGCCGCGGGTGATCGCGCTCGCCAACGAGAACGTGATGGCGCTGTACCTGTGGCACATGCTGCCGGTGATCGTCGTGACGCTCATCGGCTACCCCACCGGGCTGCTGCCGCAGCCCCCCCTGGGTTCCGGCGCGTGGTGGCTCGCGCGTCTCGAGTGGGAACTGGTGCTGGCGGTCGTCGCGGCGGGGCTGTTGGCGCTGCTCTACTGGCAGCGCCGATTCGTCGCGGCGCCGGCGCCGACGGTCGCCGTCCCGATCCCCGGTGCGCTCGCCGAAGCTCTGCTCTACGCGGGCACCGCGGCATGCGCGCTGGCGCTGGCCCTGCTGTCCGCCAACGGTTTCGCGCCGGGCGGGCGGTTGCCGGTATCGGCGGCCGCGCTGTTCCTGGCCGGCACGGTGCTGGTCGCGGTGCGCCCGCTCGCCGGCGATCGTGCGTCCGCGGGTGAGAAGAGAGGGTCGTGATCGGCGGTCGGATCACGACCGGGAATGCGCTTCCGCGGTGAGGCGTCAGCCGTCGGCGTCGGAATCAGGCAGATTCCGGGGCCGCAGCAGATCCCCGAGCTCGTCCCGACTGGCGGTGCCGGTCTTCATCATCGCCCGGTAGATATGGCCCTCGACGGTCCGCACCGACAGCACGAGCCGGTGCGCGATGTCCCGGTTCGACAACCCCAGGCCGAGCAGCGCGACGATCTCGCGTTCCCGGTCGGTCAGCGGCAACGGGGAACAGACACGCGCCAGCGCGGGAGTCCAGATGTGGCCGCATCGAGCGGCGAGGTCCTGCGCGCGAGCCGTCCACGTCATCGACGAGCCACGACGATCGGCACGCCGGAACACCGCTGCCGCGTGTGCGGCCGCGTCCAGGGCGGCGAGCTGGTCGCCGAGCTCTGCGAACGCCTCGGACACGGCGCCGAGTTCGTCTCCGTCCTCATCCCGCAGCGCCACCGCGAACCGGGCCGCCACCGCGGCCCGGGGACCTTCCACCAGGCGGCGCAGTTCACCGAGGCGGGCGGCGCACGTGTGATCCCCGAACTGCACGGCCGTTTGCAGGCAGGCCACCTCGACGGCGTGACGGCCACTGGCCGCGGCACTGCGCGCTGCATCAAGCAGGATGGCGACGGCTTCGCCGACAGCACCCTGACCGGCCGCCATCCACGCCCGAACCGAGCTGGCCTCGTCGTCCAGCGAGCGGAAGGGGCGCTTGCGCGAATCCAGGGAGGCCAGCACGTCGGCCGCCTCGGCGTGCTCTCCGCTCATCGCCAGCGCGGCTGCATGCGGCAGGCAGTAGCGATAACCCCATCCGAGCGCGTATCCGGTGGCTGACAGCGCCGTCGACGAGCGCCGCAACAGCTCACGGGCGACGTCCACGCGTCCGGCGCCCAGAGCGGCGCGGCCTGCGATCGCAGAACCCAGGAGGTGAGCCGCCCCGGGCAGATCATCGGCCTGGACTCGACCGCGCTCGGCCAGTTCGGCGGCGTCGTCGACCCTGCCGGCCAGCAGGAGTGCACCGACTTGCGCGTCGACGATGTTGAGGCCCAGGTGTGGAGCATCGGAGCTCCGGACGATCGCCAGACCTCTCTCGGCCACCGCCAGCGCATCGGAGATGCGCCCGGCGTCGCCATAGATGTTCGCCAGCACCCACGCCGTTTCGGCGCCGATCACAGCAGGCAACTCCTCGAGGACGACGTCCTCCGCGGCGGCGAGCGCCGCCGCGGGACGGTCGGTGGCGAAGCGGCACACGGTTCTGATGGCGGCGACGCAGCGGCGGGCCGACTCGGTCGGCAACTGCGCCGCGAGATCGACGAGGGCCTCGGCCCGGTGCGGGTCGGCCAGGGCCCAGAGCATGTTGCTGGCACGGTGGTAGGTGAAGCGGGCGAAGACGTCGTCGCTCAGGGTCGTGACGTCCACGCCGGCGAGCACCTCTTCGGCGCCGCGGCCGTCTCCGAGCCACGACAGCGCGTGGGCCCGGATGAACTGCGCTTCCGGTACCGCACCCGCATCGACCGCCGCGGCGGCCAACCGGTCCGCCAGCGGCAGATCGGCCAGGCAGACCGCGGCGTGCGCGGCTGCCGTCAACAGGTCGCCGTCCGGCTGCAGGTCGGAGTCGAGGCTCAATGCCGCACGACGCACCAGCACCTGTACATCGTCGTGGTCGGCACCGGCGGCCAATTCGCCGGCGACCAGTCCACGCAGCCGCCTCAGCCGGGTGGGGGCGGCACGGCTGCGCCGAACCTCGCCGTAGAGCGGATGTGCCACCCGCACCTCGACGGCCGTGCCGCGTCGTTCGAGGGAGATCAGCCCGCGGTCGTCCGCCTCCTCGACCGCGGCCGGATCGGTGATCCGCTGCAACGCCGACAGGCTGAGGGGTTCGCCGACGGCCAGTGCGTCGACCACCGTGCCGATCTCGGCGGGCAGGTCGCCGATCCGGGCGTCGATCAGTTCGGCGAGGCTGCGCGGCACGACGGGTTCGCCGCTCCACCGCCACCACCCCTCGTGTTCGGCGAGCCGCCCCTGGCTGACCTCCTGCTCCACGATGTGGCGGAGGTACAACGGATTGCCCAGGGTGAGTCGGTGAAGACGGACGACGGCGTCGGTGTCGGGCATCGCACCCAGGGCCGCCTCGAGGAGCGACCTGGTGCCGTCCAGTGCGAGGGGCTGCAGATCGAGCCAGTCGAAGTCGCCGACCTTCCAGAGATCACGCACACCGTCGGGAATCGGCTCACCCGTCCGGACCGTGAGTACCACGCGAGCGGCCCGCCTCTGCACGATCTGGTGCAGAACGAACACCGACACCTCGTCGAGTAGATGCACGTCGTCGACTCCCACCACCACAGCGCACCCGTCGGGGGCCGCGATCAGTGACTCGATCACTCCGCAGACCAGCTGCACGCCCCCGCCGTCGTGGGCGGTGGCCCACGCCGCCAGCGCGCCCAGAGGAATGCGCCGCGCCGAGGACGTCCCGATCACCGTGCGCACCGTGCAGCCGCGGGTGCGCGCGGCGTCGAGCGCCTCGTGCATCAGGCGGCTCTTGCCCACGCCGGCGGCCGCGCTGACCACGATCCCGGCCACGGCCGGCTCCGACAGCGCCGACTCGATGAGCCTCGTCTCCGCCGCGCGGCCCGTCAACGGCCACGTCAACCGCATGAGCTCAGATTAGGTCAGCCCGCTGGGCCGGCACATGCCGAAATCCCGCCTGTCCGTGCCGATGCAAGTACTCGAAAACGCCACGCCGGACACAGAATGAGTAGTGCACTACTTGTGTGACCCCTGCCACATGGAGCGACGATTGAGCTGTCAGTCGCGGTGACGGCAGGAGGCGAAGGAGGGGTGCGATGACCGACCGGGGACGTCGTCGCTCGATCTCGCCGCAGGCATTCTTTGATTCGTCAAACATGCTGTCGGGCAGCACCATCGAGATCGAGGCGGCGACATGAGCGTCGCATCGCCGCCGAGACGGGGCTTCCTGTCCACCGGGGTCCCGCCGGTGCGGCGCTTCGCCCGAACCACCCCGGGGATCCTCATCGTCATCACGCTGATGATCGTGGCGTCGTGCACGGTCGCCGCGGCGGTCAGCGTCACCGGACTCCAGCACCGAATCGCCGCGCACCACAACGTGCTCCGGCACTCCGAGCCGTTCGTCTTCGCGGCGCAGAACCTCTACGCGGCACTGTCGGAAGCCGATGCCACCGCGGCAACCGCCTTCCTCTCCGGCGGCATCCAGACACCGGCGATGCGCGAACGGTACGACCAGTCCCTCGCCGCGGCCGCCTCCGCGCTGGCGGACGTGACCACGGGGGCCGGCGACCTCGGTGTACGGACCGCGGTCGCGGAGATCACGGTTCAGTTGTCGACCTACACCGGCCTGGTCGAGGCCGCTCGGGTCAACAACCTGCGCAACTACCCCGTCGGTTCGGCATACCTCCGGGAGGCGTCTTCGCTGATGCAAACCCGTCTGTTGCCGGGCGCCAAGGGGATTCTGGACGACGGCCTCGCCGCGCTGAACCTCCAGCAGGCTTCGATCGGCGTCCTCCCCCTGAGCGGACTCGTGCTGCTCGGCCTCGTCGTCGTCGAAGTCGCGGCTGCATCGGCGCTCCTGCTGCTGCGCACGAACCGCCAATTCAACGTCGGTCTCATCGCTGCGGCGGGTTTCGCTGTGCTGGCGATCCTCTCCATGCTCGTCGCGACCCGACTGGCGGCCGACGACATCGATCGCGGCCACGCCGCCGGGATCCACCGGTTCGAGCGCCTCGCGACGGCACGCATCAACGCCCAGCAGGCCCGCACCGACGAGACCCTGGAGCTCATCGCGCGCAGCGACGTCACCGACTTCGAAAGGGATTACGCGGACCATATCGGCAGACTGTTGGCTGCACTGGGGTCGGGTCCGCAATCCACCGTGGATGCCGTCGGCCGGTGGGTGGCCAGCCACGACACGCAGGTCCGGGCCTACCGGGGCGGCGACTTCGCCACCGCGATGGCCCAGGCGATCGGCTCCGATCCGGACGCCTCGCCGGCCCAGTTCCGGGTCGTGGAAACAGGACTGGCCACCGAGATCGACCAGACCAGGACCGTCATGCGCGAGGCGGTGTCGTCCGCGGGCGCGGCGCTCACGTGGACCCCGGTGGCGGTGATCGTGTCGGCGACGCTGGCGGCGGCTGCTGCGACCGCGGGCATGTGGCCGCGACTCAAGGAGTTCCTGTGACGACCCGCATCGCCGCCGGCCTTCTGGTGATCGCCCTGCTGGCGGCGGGGTGCGGTTCCGTTCCCCCGCCGCCACCGGGAGTGTCGGTGGACCCGGTCGCCGTCCGGCCACAGGAGGCGCAGGACGTGACATCGGCACCGCCGGCCGCCGCGGAGCAGTGTGACCGGGAAGCGAGCCTTCCGCCGGACCCGCTGCCCGCGCCCGGCATGATGCCACCCGGATCGACGATGGCTGCCATCGCCGCGCGGGGCCGCCTCGTCGTCGGCGTCGACCAGAACACCTACGGATTCGGCTACCGCGACCCAGCGACCGGGCGCATCGAGGGGTTCGACATCGACATCGCGCGCGAGATCGCGCGGGCCATCTTCGGCGACCCCGACCGCATCGATCTGCAGGTCGTCGATGCCCGCGACCGCGAGACCGCACTCATGTCCGGCCAGGTCGACCTGATCGTCAGGACCTACTCGATCACCTGCGAACGCAAACGCAGCGTGGACTTCTCGACGGTGTACTTCGTCGCCAACCAGCGCATCCTGGCGCACCGGGGTTCGCGAATCGACACCGCCGACGACCTGTCCGGCAGGCGGGTCTGCGCCGTCACCGGTACCACGTCGCTGTCGAATCTGTTCGCGATGGATCCCCGACCGGTCCTCGTCGGCGTCACCACGTGGACCGACTGCCTCGTCATGCTGCAGCAGAACCAGGTCGATGCGATCAGCACCGACGACGCGGTGCTCGCCGGTCTGGTCGAGCAGGACCCGACCGTCGAGATCAGCGGCTCCAGTCTGGCGGTCGAGCCCTACGGGGTGGGAGTGGGCAAAGACCACGAGGATCTGGTCCGCTTCGTCAACGCGGTGCTCGACCGCATACGGCTCGACGGCACCTGGAATCGCCTCTACGACCGGTGGCTGAGAGGACTGGGACCATCTCCGGGGCCACCGGCCGCCACGTACGGAGGCCCGTGATGGCCGCGAGCTACCGGCGTCTGCTTGTCGACAAACAGAGGGCGACATGAACTGCCCGGATCCGGGATGCACCGCACCCATCACCGACGGTTACTGCACCGTCTGCGGATTCGCGCCCACTGCGGTCGAGCCGGACAGTGATCCCGATCCGACGGTCGCCGGGGAAGCCACGGTCGGAACAGCCAGGGCGTCGGGCAACGGCGCCACCCGGTCGGCCCCGTCGCGCGGCCGACTGGGTGCCGGCATCGTCGACATGCCGCGGATACCTCGGGGCGACCCGGCCGCGGCGATTCTCCCGGACCCTCAGGTGCCCGAACGGCAACGCTTCTGCGGCAACGCGGACTGCTGCGCCCCCGTGGGCCGGAGCCGGAATGGCGAGCCCGGTCGCGCCGAGGGCTTCTGCGGCCAGTGCGGCACCCGATACTCGTTCAAACCCAAGCTCGTTCGCGGCGACCTGGTGAGCGGTCAGTACGAGGTGCAGGGCTGCATCGCCCACGGCGGACTGGGTTGGATCTACCTCGCCATCGATCGCAACGTGCACGACCGGTGGGTGGTGCTGAAAGGTCTTGTCAACTCCGGCAGCCCCGACGCGATGGCCGCGGCCGCCGCCGAAGCGTTCGCTCTGGCCGAGGTCGAGCATCCGAACATCGTCCGGATCCACAACTTCGTCGAGCATCGCGACGACACCGGCGCACCGGTGGGCTACATCGTCATGGAGTACGTCGGCGGGACGTCCCTCAAGCAGCTCAGGAAAACGCGCAACGGACCTCTGCCGCCGGACCAGGCGATCGCCTACATCGTCGAGATCGCTCCGGCGTTGGAGTATCTGCACTCGATCGGAATGGCCTACTGCGACTTCAAGCCGGACAACGTCATGCAGTCCGACGAACAGCTCAAGCTCATCGACCTCGGTGCCGTGGTCGCGATGGACGACAGCGACTGCCCGATCTACGGGACACCCGGCTACCAGGCGCCGGAGATCGCGTTCACCGGGCCCAGCGTGGCGACCGACATCTACACCGTCGGACGCACCCTGGCCGTTCTCGTCATGGATCTGCCACAACACAGGGGCCGGTTCGTCGATCGCATCCCCGCTCCTGATGTCATGCCCGTACTCGCCGCCCACGAATCCCTGTACCGCGCGCTGTTGCGTGCCACCGACCCCGAACCCGGGCGCAGATTCACCTCGATGGCGGAGATGGCCGATCAGTTGACCGGCGTGCTGCACGAGGTGGTGGCCGCCGGCGGCGTCCCGGTGCCGCCTCGGCGGTCATTGCATTTCAGTCCGCAGCGCGGCGTGTACGGCGGCGGACACCGCGCGCCCGTGGTGCCGGCCGACGTGATCGCGGCGCTGCCCGTCCCCGTCGTCGACCCGCGCGATCCCGGCGCGGCCGTGCTCGCCACGACCAGCGGCACCCCACCGGCGCAACTGGAGTACGCGCTGAAGTTGGCGCGCGGCGGGGCGCAACAGGCAAGCCGCTTCTCCGTCGAGGTGGCGCTGCGCCTCGTCCGCGCGGCACTGGAGATGGGACGTCCGGCGGACGCTCGCGCGCACCTGGAGGCGCTCGCCCCGAAACTTCCCGGCGACTGGCGTGTTCCGTGGTACCGAGGTCAGTGCTCATTGGCCGAAGACGATCACGCAGCGGCGTACTCCGAGTTCGATGAGGTCTTCTCCGCGCTACCGGGCGAGCTCGCGCCCAAGATGGCGCTGGCCGCCACCGCCGAGCTTCGCGGCGACGTCACCCGTGCGGCCGACCTCTACGCGACGATCTGGCACACCGACGACACCTACATCAGTGCGGCGTTCGGCCTCGCCCGTCAGTGCGCGCGGGCCGGAGATCGCGCGGGCGCCATCGCGGCGCTGGACCGGATTCCCTCCGCCTCGGCCTACCACGTGCAGGCAGGCACAGCGGCGGTCGAGATTCTGCTCGACGGCGATCTCGGCGGCGTCGGCGAACAGACTCTGGTCGACGTGGGCGTGCGCGCGTCCGCCCTGCCGATCGCCTCGGGGTCGGCTGGGGCGGCGCTGCGCCTGCGTGTGCTGGATTCGGCGCTGAACTGGCTACAGGACGGCAACACCGCCCCGACCGCGCGACTGCTCGGAACCGACTTCACCGACCACGGCCTGCGCTGCGGGATCGAACAGTGCTACCGCTCGCTGGCTCGTGATGCCGACAGTCTCTGGGAGCGAATCGATCTGGTGGAACAGGCCAACGCCATCCGACCCAGGACGCGGCTGTGAACGGCGGCACGCCCGGCTGCCGACGAACGGCGATCGGCCGATCGGGCGGGACCACCACCACCGTCCGACGATCCGAGACATCATGAGCACGAACGACGGTCGCGACGACGAACTCCGCGACGCGCACGAACAGTCGGCGGCCACCCGCGAGATTCTGGCCGCGCTCGGTCGTGACGTCGCCGATCCCGGCGCTGTGCTGGACACCATCGTGGGTTACGCCGCGCGGCTGTGTGGCGCCGCCGCCGCGCAGCTGTTCGTCGTCGACGGTGACGGCTTCCGCCTGTCGCGGGCGTCCGCCGACACCCCCGAGGAGTACCGCGAATACCTGCTGGGCAATCCGATCGCCCGGAACAGATCCTCCACGGTGGGGCGCGCAGCCGAGGACCGCTGCACCCACCAGGTCGCCGACGTGCTCAGCGACGCCGACTACGGGCGCTTGGATCTGCAGCGGTTGACCGGCTTCCGCACGCTGCTGTCCACACCGTTGCTGTCCGAGGACGAGGTCGTCGGGGTTCTGTCCATGTGGCGTACTGACGTCGCACCGTTCGACGACCGCGACCGGCAACGCCTCGAGGAGTTCGCCGTCCAGGGCGCGATCGCGCTGCGGCAGGTCCACCTCGTCCAGGCGCTGACGACGCGCCGCGCCGAACTCGCCGACAAGGTCGCTCAGCTGGAGGCACTCCAACAGGTCGATGAGGCGGTCGGGTCCAGTCTCGACCTCGACGAAGTGCTCGAGCGTATCGTCGGCAACGCGGTGCGGCTGACCAACCTCGGCTTCGGTGACATCACGCTGCGCACCGACGGTGGCACCATTCTCGAATACGACGCCGCCACAGACACCTTCTCCGTTCGTGACACGACCGGGACGAGCCGGCGGTTGCTGAAACAACTGCGCGCTATCACCATCGACCGTGGGTGCGCTCTGGTCGGTCGGGCCGCGACGACGCGTCGGCCGTGCGCGATCCCGGATCTCGAGCAGGCGCAGCGAGATCCGCTCCTGGACACGGTGTTCGCGGACGGTTGGCGCTCGCTGCTGGCAGTGCCGATGCTGCGGGGCGACACCCTGGTTGGCGTGCTGTTGATCCGCCGCCGCGGCACCGACGAGTTCCCGCCGGACGTGATCGAGCTGCTCTCGACGTTCGCCGGTCAATCGGCACTGGCCATCGTCAACGCTCGGCTGTACCGGGAGGTGGAGACCAAGAGCAGGGAACTCGAGATCGCGAGCAACCACAAATCGGAGTTCCTGGCCAGCATGTCGCACGAGCTGCGCACCCCGCTCAACGCGGTGATCGGCTTCTCGGAGGTGTTGTTGGACGGCACGTTCGGCGACATCAACGACCGTCAGAGGGAATACCTGCGTGACATCTGGAATTCCGGCCGCCACCTCTTGGAGCTGCTCAACGAGATCCTGGACCTGTCCAAGGTCGAGGCCGGAAAAATGGTGCTCGATCCCAGCACGTTCTCCGTCGCCGATGCGGTCAGGGACGTCCTCGCGATGGTCCGGGACAGGGCAGCCGCTCACGAGATCGGCATCTCGGTCGAGTCCGCCGACGGCATCGACGTCATCGAAGCCGACGAACTGCGGTTCAAGCAGATCGTGCTGAATCTGGTGACCAACGCCGTCAAGTTCACTCCCGACGGCGGGAGCGTGGCGGTCTGCGTGCGCGGTGACGATGAGGACCTCATCGTCACGGTCACCGACACCGGGATCGGGGTCGCCCCCGAGGACCGGCAACGGATCTTCGAATCGTTTCAGCAAGGCAAGCGGGGACCGGCCAAAGGCGAAGGCACCGGGCTGGGCCTGACCCTGTCCCGGCGGATCGTCGAGCTGTTCGGTGGTCGCATGTGGCTCACCAGCGCCGTCGGCGTGGGCAGCACCTTCGGATTCTCGATCCCGGTACTCCCCTCTCCGGTGGAGTTCGGCGACGAGCTGACCGTCGCCGCCCCCTCTCGAGGACCCGTGCTGGTGCTCGTCGACGACGACCGCGCCTCGATCGATCTGCTCGAGGCATACCTGCAGGGCACCCGGGCCCGGGTGCTCAAGGCGCAGGACGGCATCCAGGCACTGGAGCTGATCCGGCGGGTACGGCCCGCGGGAGTGGTTCTCGACATCGCCCTGCCGCGACTCGACGGCTGGCACGTTCTCGCAGAACTGAAATCGGACCCGTCGACCGCCGGGATATCCGTCATCGTCGCCTCGGCGGTTGACGATCGGCCACGGGCGATTGCCCTGGGGGCCGACGCCTATCTGCGAAAACCGGTCGGCAGGGACGAATTCCGCGGTGCGATGCACCGGATCATCGGAGAAGGGAAGCAGCGGTGACGGATGACCCGGTGACCGTGCTGGCGGTCGACGACGAACCCGTGAATCTACGACTCCTCGATGCCGTGCTGTCCCCGCGAGGGCACCGGGTCCTCACTGCGGGGTCCGGTCAGGAGGCATTGACACTGTTGGAGCGCAACGACATCGACATCGTTCTGCTCGACATCGTGATGCCCGACATGGACGGGCACGCCGTCTGCCGACACATCCGCGCCACCGAGGCCACCGAGTTTCTGCCGGTGGTGATGATCACCGCCAGTGGCAGGGAGCAACGGCTGGCCGCCCTGGAGTCGGGCGCCGACGATTTCGTCACCAAGCCGTTCGACCAGAGTGAGTTGCTCGCCCGGGTGGCCTCACTGGCACGCATCAAGCGCTATCAGGACACCATCCGTCGGCAGGCTCTCGAACTGGCGGCCTGGAACGCCGAACTCGAAGCCAGAGTCGGTGAGCAGGTCGCCGAACTGGAGCGGGCGAATCGGTTGAGCTACTTCCTGTCTCCGCAGTTGGCTCGTCTCGTGCTCGGCGAGGAGAGTCTCCTCGAAAGCCACCGCCGCGAGATCGTCGTGGTCTTCGCCGACCTGCGCAATTTCACCCCGTTCGCCGAGACCAGCGCTCCGGAAGAGGTCATGGAGGTGCTCGGCGAATACCACCGGACGATGGGCGCGCTGGTGCATCGCTATGAGGGGACTCTGGAGCGGTTCACCGGCGACGGCATCATGGTGTTCTTCAACGATCCCGTGCCGTGCGACGACGCCGCCGAACGCGCAGTGCGCATGTCGCTCGCCATCCGGGATGCCGTCCGCGACCTGGCGGCGCGCTGGCAGCGGATCGGCCACGACCTCGCCGTGGGACTGGGCATCGCGCAGGGGTACGCGACACTCGGCCGCATCGGTTTCGAGGGTCGGTTCGACTACGCGGCGATCGGCAGCGTGACGAATCTGTCCGCACGGCTGTGCGGCGAGGCCGGCCCGTGGCAGGTGCTGGCCACCGATCGGGTACTCGCGGGGGTCGAGCACCTCTCGTGTGGATCCGAACCCGTCGGCGATCTGAAGCTCAAGGGATTCAGCCGAATCGTTCGAGTGCACAACATCATTCACATTGAAGAACCGTCCCACGGGGAGGAATCATGACCACAACGGAGATCGTCGGGCGCACACTGTCTGAGCTCGACGAGGATGAACGCTACCGGCGCTTCGACGAATTGCAGCGCGCGATGCCGTCGGTGTGGGAGTCCATGCGGCTCGACATGCCCGACGAGTCGGTCGTCGTCGTGCCGTCGATCAGCCTCGCGTCGACGGCAGGCAACGGCACCGTGATGCAGGCGATGGAGGAGCGCGCGCTGTTCCTGCTCCTGCTGTTGCGCCAGTCTCGGCTGCGGATGATCTACGTGACGTCCCAGCCCATCGCCGAACCGATCGTCGAGTACTACCTCGGGTTGCTGCCCGGCGTGATCCCCAGCCATGCCCGCCGGCGGTTGACCCTGCTCTCGGTGAACGACGCGACTCCGATGCCCTTGAGCGCGAAGCTGCTCGCCCGGCCGAACCTCCTGCGCCACATCCGCTCCCTGATTCCCAATCCCGCACGCAGCCATCTCATTCCGTACAACACCACGGGTCTCGAGCGCGACGTGGCCCTGTCGCTGGGGATTCCGATGTACGGCGCGGATCCGCGGCTCGCCGACCTCGGCAGCAAAACCGGATGCCGGAGGCTGTTCGAGGAGCTCGGGGTCCGATGCCCTGTCGGAGCGGAGAATCTTCACACCGTCGACGACATCGTCGCGGGCGTGCAGAGCATGCGCACCCGGCGCCCGTCGCTGACGCAGGCGATCGTCAAACTCAACGAGGGGGTCTCAGGAGCGGGCAACGCGATGGTCGACCTCCGTGACCTCCCGGCGCCGGGCGCTCCGGACGAGGGGTCGGCGATCGCCGACCGCATCGGCAAGCTGGCGCCCGAGGCGGAGGGCCTGTCCGTCGACGCCTACCTGACGGACTTCGCGACGCACGGTGGAATCGTCGAGGAACGGATCAGCGGCATCATCCTGACGAGCCCCAGCGTCCAGATGCGCGCGCTCCCCGACGGCTCGGTCGAATTGCTGTCCACTCATGACCAGATGCTCGGCGGCGCAAGCGGCCAGCGTTACCTCGGCTGCATCTTCCCGGCGGATCACCGGTATGCCGTGAGCATCGCCGAGCCCGCGATGGTGATCGGACGACATCTGGCACGCCTCGGTGTCCTCGGCCGGTTCGCGGTCGACTTCGTCGTCGTCCAGGACGACAACGGCACCTGGACGCCCTATGCGATCGAGCTCAACCTCCGCAAGGGGGGCACCACTCATCCGTTCCTCACCTTGCAGTTCCTCACCGACGGGACCTACGACGGCGAACATGGGGTGTTCCTCACCCCGCACGGCACCCCGAAGTACCTCGTGGCCACCGATCATCTCGAAGACGTCCGGTTGAAGGCGCTGACCGGTGCCGACCTGTTCGACACCGTCGTCACCCATGGCCTGCACTTCGATCAGGCTCGCCGAACAGGGGTGGTGTTCCACATGATCAGCTGCCTGACCGAGCGTGGCCGGTTGGGGATGACCGCCGTGGGCGACAGCCCTGAGGAGGCCCGGCACTTCTATCACCGTGCCGAAGCGGTGCTGCTCGAGGAGGCCGAGTCGGCGCTCGTCGAGACGGTGCTGTGACCGCCCGTAAGAGGTGAGGCGTCAGCCGTCGGCGTCGGGGATGCCCTCGGGCGGCGGGGTCGCGTAGCCGGGGTTGGCCGGCGGGACGTCGGTGGTGTCCGGGGACGTCTGGTCGGGTGACTCCTCGGGGCCGGTCACCGGCCCGTCTCCCGGTCCGCCTCGACCACGTGGCGCTCGTGCTCGGTGCGCCGCGCCAGGTCGTCGTCGTCGGGGTGATCGGACGCCTTGGCGTGCTCACGGTGATCGGGGTGAGCTTGCTCGGTGGGAACCATCACGTCGTCGAGATCAGCGTCGTCGGGTGCCATGTGCTCCCGGTACCCACTACGCGCCGCACTAGTCCTGTGAAACGCACTCGTGCCGCCGCACAGCAAACGACGTGATGGCGCTCACAGTCGGTGAACTCACACCCAGCGAAGTTGATTTACACGGAATTAACAAGGGAGCATGACCCGTTGTGCCTGCTGGAGGGCGATCCCCGCCCAGCAGGCCCGCCACCACCCGTTCCCGGGACCCGGGGACACGATCGAGGAGTACACGCACCATGTCTGTCGCGCAGTTCCGCGCCAACATCAAGCTCGCCCGTGACCGGCGGCGCCTCTACGCGCGGATCCGGTCGCTGCCCGACTCGTCCATCCGCGATGAGCTGCTGGCGGTCGCCGAACGCTACGAGACCGCCCAGGGCTGACGCGAGCATCCCGTCGAAGCCGGTGACCCCGAACGGTCACCGGCTTTTTTGATGGGCGTCCATCGTGACGTCCTTCGCGGCGAGCAGCGTCGAGAGCGCCTGCGGCAGCAGCGCGAGCGCCAGCACCGCCATCGCGACGGTCCACGACCCGGTCACGTCGTGCAGCAGGCCGATCGCCACCGGACCGACGGCGGCAAGCCCGTAGCCGACGCTCTGCGCCATCCCCGACACCTGGCTGGTCTGCACCGTCGACGTGCTCCGCAGCACCATGAACAGCAGCGCCAGGCTGATCGACGCGCCGGGCCCGGCCATCACGAGCATGGCCCACAGGGTGGGCGCGGAGTGGGTGGTCAGCAGGCCGACGAAGCCGACCGCGGTGGTGGCCAGCGCCAGCATCGTGATCACCCGTTGGTCGGCGGAGCGGCCGGCGACGATCGGCGCGACCAGCGACATCGACAGCCCGGCCACCTGGCCCAGCGCCAGCACCGCTCCGGCGGCGCCCGGCGACATGCCGCGGTCGATCAGGACCTCGGGCAGCCACGCGGTGAAGGTGTAGAAGATCAGCGACTGCGCGGCCATGAACACCGTGATGGCCCACGCGACCGGATTGCGCCACAGCGACGGTGGCGTGCGGCCGACCTGGACGCGGTGCACCCGCCGCAGCTGCGGGATCCAGATGACGAGCGCGAGCACCGCGAACAGCCCCCAGCTCGCCAGCGCCAACCGCCAGTCGCCGCCCAGCGCGTCGTTGATCGGGATCGTCAGCGCGGCCGCCGCGGCGGCGCCGCCGGACAGCGTCATCGAGTACAGACCGGTCATCAGCCCGGAGCGGTGCGGGAAATCCCGCTTGATCAGCGAGGGCAGCACGACATTGCAGATCCCGATGCCGGCACCGGCCAGCGCCGAACCCGCGAACAGCGCGCTCGGTGCGGGCATCAGGCGCACCGCGGTCGCCACGATCAGCACGGCCATAGCCGCGAACACGGTCCGTTCGATGCCGAAGCGGGCCGCGCAGCGCGGCGCCAGCGGGGCGACCAGACCGAACACCAGCACCGGCAGCGTGGTGAGCAGCCCGGTCACCGCGCTGCTCCAGCCCGTCGCCGCCTTGATGTCGCCGACCAGCGGGGCCACCGCCACCACCGCGGGACGCAGATTGGCCGCCACCAGCATGATCGCGACCGCCGTGAACACCGTGACGATGGCCGGTCGGGGCCGACCATGGGTTACCGTCGGTGCAGGGGCGGTGCTCGGGGCGCGGCTCACTGTCCCCAGGGTGGTCCGGCAGCCGCCGTCGGGGCAAATCAATTGTTCACCGCCGCACCGGCCCTGCGTACAGTGGCAAAGACAACGATCGGAAGGCTGACATGCGCGAGGAGGCTCCGTCCGGCGTCGCCGTCGGCGTCGATACCTCCTGGGACGCGGTGCCCCACCCGGTCGTCGTGATCAGCCCGGCCGGCACCGTCCACGCATCGAGCGCCGCCGCCCGGGCCCTGTTACCTCACGCCGTGCAGGGCGCCACGCTGTCCGCCGCGCTGCCGGGCTGGCTGGCGGCGGCGCACCAGGACCTCGGTGACCCTGCTGACCTCGGGCTCGCCGCCGCGTCGCGCGGTGTCACCGGGACCGTCGAGGGCCGCGACGTGGAGGCCCGCCCGACAGTGTTGCCCGGCGGCGAGGTGGCGTGGTGGCTGTTCAGCGACACCGCGCACGCATTGCTGCAGGCCCAGGAAGCGGTGAGCCGGGAGCGTGACCGGGCGACGTTCCTCGACGAGGCGTCGACGGAGTTGATGGCGTCGCTCAACGTCGACCGCTGCATGGAGGCCACCGCCCGGCTGGCGGCCCGGCACCTCGCGGACGCCGCGGTGGTCGTGGCGCCTGCCTCCAGCGGGCGCATCCCGTTGGTGTTCTGCGGACCCGACGGCCGCATCGAGCAGCGCCTCGTCGACGGCGCACCCGATCTCGTCGCCGGGCTCACCGAGGCGCTGCGCGGTTTCCCGCCCGTCCCGTCGCGGTGGATCGATCCCGCCTCGGTGCCCGACTGGCTGATCCCGTCCGCGTTCCGCGGTCCCGTGGGATCGATCGTCATCACCCCGCTGCCCGGCCACGGGGTGCCGGCCGGGGCCCTGGTCCTGCTGCGACAGACCTCGCAGATGGCGTTCGACGACGGCGAGGAGGTGTTCGCCCGGCTGTTCGCCGCGCGCGCCGGGGCCGCGCTGTCCGCGGCCCGGCTCTACGGCGAGCAGGCGGCCATCACCAACACGCTGATGCGCGACCTGCTGCCGCCGCGGCTGCACCGCTTCCACGGCATCGAACTGGCCGGCGGCTACCGCGCCTCCGACGACCACCACCTCGTCAGCGGTGACTTCTACGACGTCCATCCCGCCGCGGCCCCGGAGGACGAGACCCTGGTCGTGCTCGGCGACGTCTGCGACAAGGGCCTGGAAGCCGCCGTGGTGACCGGCAAGATCCGCAACACCCTGCAGGCGCTCGCGCCGCTGGCCGAGGACCACGCCGGCGTGCTGCGCCTCCTCAACAGCGCGCTGCTGTCCGGCGACCACGCCCGGTTCGCCACACTGGTGCTGGCTTCGGTGTCGCGGCGCGAAGGTCAGGTGCACCTGCGTCTGACCAGCGCGGGCCACCTGCCGCCGCTGATCGTGCGGGCGGACGGACGCGTCGAGGAGGCCGACACCCGCGGCACCCTCGTCGGGGCGCTGCCGGAGATCAGGTCGCGCACCTTCGACACCGCGCTCGCCCCGGGCGAGACGTGCCTGCTCTACACCGACGGGGTGACCGAGGCGCACGGCGGGCCGATGGGCGCCGACATGTTCGGCGAGGAACGTCTCAGGACGGCACTGCGCCAGTGCGTGGGCATGCCCGCCGAAGCCGTCGTGGAACGGATCATGATGCTCGCCTCGCAGTGGGTACACGGTCGGGCACACGACGACATCGCGGTGGTGGCCATCACCGCACCGCGCCGCACCCACCTCAGCGCGGTCGACGGGCACACCGCCGGGAGGTACACCGCATCAGCATGAGCACGACCGAACAGCTGTGGGCCGCGATCATCGACGGCGACGAGTACGCCGCGGTGGACGCCGTGTTCGCCGCCGCGGACGCCGGGACCCCGTGCGAGGAGATCCTGCTCGACATCATCGCGCCCGTGCAGCAGCGGGTCGGCGCCGAGTGGGCCGCCAACCGGATCACCGTCGCGCAGGAGCACGTGGCGACCGCGATCAACGACCGGGTGATCGCGGCGCTGGCCCATCACCCCGCGTTCGCGCCTGCGGCGCCGCAGGGCCGGGTCACGGTCGCGTGCGTGGACGGCGAATGGCACGCCCTGCCGGCCCGGTTGCTGGCCGAGGTGCTGCGGCTGCGCGGCTGGCAGGTCGATTTCCTCGGCGCGCAGGTGCCGACGCCGCACCTGATCGCCCGCCTGCACCAGACCGGCCCGGACGCGGTCGCGCTGTCCTGCATGATCCCCACCCGGCTGCCCACCGCGCACGCTGCGATCACCGCGTGCCAGGCCGCCGGGGTGCCGGTGCTGGCGGGCGGCGCGGCGTTCGGCACCGACGGCCGCTTCGCGCGTCTGCTCGGCGCCGACGGCTGGGCACCCGACGCCCGCACCGCGGCCGCGCAACTGCAGCAGGGGTTGCCGCGCCAGGCGGCGGGCCGGCCGCATCAACCCATCGACGACCTCCCGCACCTCGCCGACCAGGAGTACACGATGGTCAGCGCCACGGCGGGCCAGCTGGTCTCGACGACGATCGCCGAGTTGGAGCAACAGTTCCCCGCGATGCGTGACTACACCGAGGAACAGCGCCAGCACACGACCGAGGACATCGCGCACATCGTGGACTTCCTCGCCACCGCCCTCTACACCGACGACGACGCGCTGTTCGCCGACTTCGTCACCTGGACGGCCGAGATCCTGTCCGCCCGCGGCGTCCCGTCGGCGTCGCTGCACCCGGCACTGCACTCGCTGGCGACGCAGCTGTCCGAGTTCCCCCGGGCCCAGCGCCTGCTGGCCGAAGCCCGCCGCGCCCTCGAGCCGGCCCCGATCGACCAGGCGGCGACCGCATGAACCTGATGCTGAGCACCGACATCGACGGCACGGCGCTGACGCTGCGCGTCGGCGGCGACCTCGACTACCAGAGCACCGGCGAACTGATCGCCGCCGTGTCGGCGGCGCTCGCCGGCCCGTCGGTCACCGATCTGCACCTCGACTTCACCGAGCTGACGTTCTGCGATTCGGCGGGGCTGTCGGGTCTGCTGCTGATCCACCGCAAGACCTCGACCGCCGGCGTGCATTTGCATCTGGACCACCGGCCTGCCCAGCTGCAGCGGATCCTCGACATCACCGGTGTCCTCGACCACCTCACCACCCGGCCCGCCCGCGAACAGCCGAGCGAATCCGGCATCGTCTGAGCCGACGTGCCCGAGGGTGACACGGTCTATGCCCTGGCCCGCCGCCTCGACGGTGTGCTGCGCGGCCGCACCCTGACCCGCGGCGAGTTGCGGGTGCCCGCGCACGCGACCGACGACCTCGCGGGCCGCACCGTGCTGGCCCACCTCACGCATGGCAAGCACCTGCTGACGCGGCTGTCCGGGGAGCTGACCCTGCACACCCACCTGCGGATGTCCGGGTCCTGGACCGTGTCACCGACCGGCCGCTGGCTGCCGCGCTCGGTGATGCCCGACGTCCGCGTGCTCCTGCGCACCGACGGTCCGGCCGCCTACGGCGTGAAACTGCCTGTGGTGCAGCTGGTCCGGACCGCCGACGAAGCGCAGTGCATCGGCCACCTCGGCCCCGACCCGCTGCGCGACGACTGGGACCTCGCCGAGGCCGCGCGGCGTCTCACCGCCGACCCGCAGCGTCCCCTCGTCGCGGCCCTGCTCGACCAGCGGCGCGTGGCCGGCTTCGGCAACCTGTGGGCCAACGAGCTGTGCTTCCTGCGGGGCCACGACCCGTGGACGCCGGTAAGCCGGGTGGACGCCACGGCGCTGCTCGAGCTCGGGGCGCGGGCGCTGCGGCACTCGGCCACGGTCCCGGGGGCGATGCAGGTGACCACCGGGGTGCGGCGCAAGGGTGAGCAGCACTGGGTGGCGGGCCGGGCGGGCCGGCCCTGCCTGCGCTGCGGCACGACGGTCCGGGTGGTCGCGGAGGTGGCCAACGATCCGGAGCGACGGCGCACCTGGTGGTGTCCGACCTGTCAGCGATGAGGCACCGCGGAGTGGAACCCGGCGGTGGCGGGAACACCGCACCGATGGACACCGTGGAGTACGCCCCGCACCGGCACGCCGACGTCTACGGCTCTCCGTCGGACCCGTCGCTGCTGCTGTGGCACGGCACGCAGACCGATGCCCGGGCCACCGTGGCCCGCCTCGCCGAGGCGCTCGAGCGGCGGGGTTTCGGCGTGGTGGCGCCCGACTGGGACTCCCATGCGCCCGACGGCGGCCGCGCGGATCTACTCGCCTCGGTCGAGTACGTGCGCGGCTGGTGCACCGAGCCGGACCGGATGACGCTCGTCGGCTGGTCGCTGGGCGGGGCGGCCGCCGCGGGGATGACACTGACCGCGCCGCGGTTCGGCGTCACCCTCGGCCAGACCGTCTGTCTGGCGGGCGCTTTCATGGTGCGTGATCCGGTCAGCGGTGAGCCGCTGGCCGAGCTGCTGCCCGGGGCGCGCCCCGGGGCCCCGTTCACCCTGCTGCACGGCCGCGCTGACGACGTCGTCCCCGCCACGGTCAGCCGGTCGTTCGCCGACGAGTTGGAGGCGATCGGCTGGCCGGTGCGCGTCGTCGAACTCGACACCGACCACGGCGCGGTCGCCGGGGCGCGGTACGACGCGGCCGCGGACCGCTACGCCCCGTCGGAGGAGCCGGCCGCGGTGCGCGTCGCCGAGGAGGTGGCCGACCTCATTGCGGCTGCGCGGCAATAGCTTCCAGCGCGGTGCGGATGGTGTCGGGGATCGGCACCGCCCTGCGGTGTTCGCGGTCGACGAAGACATGCACGAAGCGTCCGTGCGCCATCGGCTCGTCGCCCTCGGCCGGGAAGATCGCCACGCCCCAGCTCACCGAGCGGCGCGACAGCGCGTCCACCCGCAACCCGGCCCGTAGCGCGTCGGGGTAGGCGGCCGGGGCGCGGTAGGAACAGCTGGACTCCACCACCAGCGCGATGACCGGTGAGGCGTGGATGTCGAGGCCGCCCTCGGTGATCAGGTAGTGGTTCGCGACGGTGTCGAAGTAGCTGTAGTAGGTGACGTTGTTGACGTGGCCGTAGACGTCGTTGTCCATCCAGCGGGTGGTGATGGGCAGGAAGTACCGGTAGTCGCCGGCGTGCTCGGTGCTCATGGTCACCAGTACCGCAGTGCGTGCCGAAAGGTGTTCTCCAACAACGCTTCATCGACGTCGATCGGCGCGTTGCCGAGCAGCCGCTGCTGCGGCCAGGCCCCGGCCGCCAGCGCGGCGGCGTCGGACTCGGTGTAGCCGACGCCGGCGAGTCCGTCGGGCATGCCGACCGCGCGCATGATGCGCACGAGGTGCTCGGCCAGCACCGGGCCCGCGTCGGAGTCGTCGGCGCCCGCCACGTCGGCGCCGAGGTGGCCGGCCGCGGCCAGGTGCCGGGCCGGGTCCGCGTCGGCGGTGAGCCGGAACGCGGCCGGGGCGTTGAGGATCACCGACATGCCGTGCGGCACGATCGGTTCGTCGCCGGGGTACCCCGACGGATGGAACTCCCGCACCTGCCCGGCCACCGCGTAGGCCATCGCGTGCGGAATGTGTACGCCCGCATTGCCGAACGCGATCCCGGCCAGCGTGGCCGCCCACATGGTCTGTTCGCGGGCCTCCCGGTCGGCGGCGTCGGCGACGGCGCGTTCGAGGTAGCGGCCGAGCAGGCCGAGCGCCTCGCGGCTGCCCAGATCGCTCCACGGGTTGGCGCCCTGGCTCATCGGCCGCGGGCTGCCCTGCGCGGGCGCGGCACGCCCGGTGAACGGCCGCGCGGTGTAGGACTCCAGCGCGTGGGACAGCACGTCGAGTCCACTGCAGGCGACGACCTCACCGGGCAGCGTGTCGGTGCTGTCGGGGTCGACCAGCGCCTCGGTGGGCCGCAGCGCCGGGCTCGCGATCCCGGTCTTCGCGTGCAGCGACAGCAGGTCGAAGATCGCGATGCCGGTGACCTCGCTGCCGGTGCCCGAGGTCGTCGGGCAGGCGATGTGCGGCGCCAGCGGTCCCGGCACCGGGCGGCCTGCGCCGATCGGCGCGTTGACGTAATCCAGGAAGTCCGCAGGGTGGGTGGCGTACAGGTTCGCGGCCTTCGCGGTGTCGATCACCGATCCCCCACCCACCGAGACGTACCCGTCGGGTTTCACCTCGGAGGCGAAAGCCGCTGCGGCGCGGAAGGATTCATCGGTCGGCTCGACCCTGGCCTCGGTGTAGGTGACGACGTCCAGGCCGGCGTCGCGCAGCGCGTCGTGCGCGGTGGCGAAGAACGCGAGCCGGGCCACCGACGGGTCGGAGAACAACGCGACCCGGCGCATGCGCAGCGCCCGGGCGCGGTCGCCGGCTTCGCGGAGGCAGCCGCGGCCGAAGGTGATACGTGACGCGTCGACGGTGAACGCGGTGTCGAAGTCGGAGTGGCAGCAGCTCATGGGTCGATTCTGCCGTCGGGACCGGCGGTGTGGCGCGCCGCCCGGGCGCTGAGCACGAGCGCGGCCATCACCAGCGCGATGCCGGCGACCTCGGCCGCGTCGGGCCGCTGGGCCAGTGCCACCGCGCCGACCACGGCGGCAGTGGCCGGCAGCAGGGCGAGCAGCAGCGCGAAGCGGGCGCGGCCGACGCGGGCCAGCACCGGTTGGTCGAGCGCGTACGGGATCGCACTGGAGAGCACCCCGACGCCGGCGCCCACGAGCCAGGTGCGCGGCTCGACGAGCACCGACGCGTCGATGACGCCCTGTGCGCCGAGCAACGCAGGCGCCGACAGCAGCGCGGCGACGGCCATGCCGACGGCCAGCGAGTCCACGCCCGCCCCGGCGTCGGCCACCCGCTTACCGAGCAGGATGTAGCCGGCCCACAGCGCGGCGGCCAGCAGCGCGAACGCCACGCCGGCGCCGTCGACCCCGGTCTGCGCGCCGGCCAGCAGGTAGACCCCGGCGCCGACCAGCACGGCGGCGGCGTAGTCCCGTATCCGGCGGGAGCCGAGCACCGCGACGGCCACCGGGCCGGTGAACTCGATGGCCACGGCCGTGCCGAGCGGGATGCGGGCGATCGCCTCGTAGAACGCCACGTTCATCGCTAGGGTGACGACCCCGAACATCGCCGCCGCGAGCAGAGCGGGCCGGGTCCAGCGTCGCCGCCACGGCCGCCGCCACGCGATCAGCACCGCTGCGGCACCCGCCGCGCGCAGCCACGCGACGGTCGACGGCGCGGTCGTCTCGAAGAGCGTCACCCCGATCGCGGCGCCCACGTACTGCGACACCGCGCCGACGACGAAGAACAGCGGTACCGACCAGCCGGGGATCCGGACCGCCGCCCGGGGTCGGCTAACCGGCGGCGGCCCGGCGGGCACGTTCGGTCATCGACGCGATGACACCGCCGTCGTTGAGGATGTCGGTGCCGGTCAGGTAGCCGGCGCGCGGGCCGGCGCAGAAGGCGAGCAGCTCGGCCATCTCCTCGGCGGTGCCCCACCGCGGCACCGCGGCGTCGGCCACCATCGCGCCCGCCCCGGCCTGCTCCTCGAGCCGGCCCATCTCGGTGTCGGTCGAGCCAGGGGAGACGGACAGGATGCGCAGCCCGCGACCGGTGAACCGCTCGGCCTGCGCGGTGGAGTACCACCGGACGAAGCTCTTGCTCAGCGCGTACGCCAGACCGGACCGGGCGTCGATGGGCGCGAGCTCGCACGCCGCATGCATCTGCTCGAGGAAGGAGCCCGGCTCTTCCAGCGCCAGCGGGAACGCGGCGGTGGGCACGACCGCCTCGGGCAGCATGTGCGCGGCCATCGACGCGACGTTGACCAGCGCGGCGCCCTCGGGCGCGACGCGGAAGAACTCCTCCCCGACGGTGAGGGTGCCGATCGCGTTCGTGCGCAGGATGTAGTCGGCGTCGCCCATGCTGGGGCTGACGCCCGCGGTGTGGATCACCGACGCGACCGTGCCGAGGTCGGTAGCGGTGCGCAGCAGCGCGGCGACGGCGGCGGCGTCGGTGACGTCGCCGGGGACGGCGGTCACGGTGAGGCCCTGGGTGTCGAGCGCGTCGCGCGCGGCGGCGAGCCGGTCCTTTCGGACGTCGAAGAGCACCACCGTGTGGTCCCGGCCGACGATCGCGGCCGCCGCCGCGCCCATGCCGCCCGCACCGCCGGTGATCACCGATACCCGAGTCATCGTTAGACCGTATAGACACCTCACCCGCCCCGGAAGGCGGATTCAGGATTCGACGAGCCCCTTGAGGTTGCGCAAGGTTTCGTCCATGGTGCGGCTGACCTGTCGGGCGGCGACACGGTCGGCGACGAGCCCGAGCAGCCCGCCGGGCGACTCGTAGGCGAGCCGGAACGTCACCTTCGTGCGGCCGTCGCCGGCGTCGCGCATCCGGAAGCGGCCTCGCAGGGTGATGCCGGTGATCCCGATCCACGCGAGGTCGCGCGGCTCATCGAACTCCGACACCTCGATGACGCCGCCGATGGGCACGGATCCGATCTTCCAGTGCACCGTGTAGCGCGCGCCGACGCCGACGGGGACGTCGGTGACGATCTCCCAGCGCTCCAGGCTCGCCATGAACTCCGGGTAGCATCCGGGGTCGCTGATGTGCTTCCACACCAGGTGCGGTTCCACGTCGACGACGATGCTGCGGGACAGACGCATCGGGGTTCTCCTAGCCGATCAGCGGGAAACGTCGTTCGGCGGCCAGTCGGTCGACGGCACCCTGGAGGCTGGCCAGCACCTTGTCGTTGACGACGTCGTCGTCGGCGCCGGCGATGTCCTCGGCGTCGATCGGGTCCTGCACCTCGATGACGATCTTCGTCGGCAGCGGCAGCCGCGGCACCATGTCGCTGACGGCCAGGCCCCACGGGGGCGCCAGCAGAATGGGCACGCTCTTGAGCCGGGCGATCTTGTCGACCATCAGCAGCCGGGCCAGCCACTGCCCGCGGTCGAGGAACAGCGCGGCTTCCTGACCGCCGACGCTGGCGATCGGGACGATCGGCACCCCGGCCTCGCGGGCCAGCTTCACGTAGCCCTTGCGGCCGCCGAAGTCGACCTCGTGACGCTTCCAGGACGGCCGGAACACCTCGTAGTCGCCGCCCGGGTACACCAGCAGCGCGCCACCGGAGTTCAGCGCGAGCGTGGCGTTGTCGTGGTTGGCCGCGACGGTGCCGAACTTGCGGAGCGAGCCCAGCCCGGGCATCGACACCACCAGGTTGTGGGCCAGTTGGTAGAAGGGCCGCTCGACGCCGAAGTACGAGCAGAACGCCAGCGTGAAGACGAACGTGTCGGGCGGCAGGTTGCCGCCGCTGTGGTTGCCGACCAACAGCACCGGGCCCTTGGCGGGGATGCGGTCCAGCCCGCGCACGTCGGCGCGGAAGTACAGCGACGCCAGCAACCAGAGCCCCGGCAGCTGCTCGAGGATGTAGTCGGCGTCGCGCTGGTCCAGGTCGGCCTTCGGCACCCGCGACGAAACCTCGTGCTTGACCCACTCGAGCGCATCACCCAGGCCCACCATGGCAGTGATATTCACCACGCGGGGCGGACGGTAAACCTGTCCTCCGACGCGAGGCCCCGCGAACGTCGGGCAGGATGCCTGCCGTGCCCTCCTCGCTCGGCGACGTGCTCGCCTCGATGGCCCTGACCCGCCTCGACGCGCGGTCCTTCCTCGGCGAGCAACTGCCGGCGCCGGCTCACCACATCCTTGGTGGGCACATCTCGGCCCAGGCGCTGCTGGCGGCCGGTCTGACCGCACCGGGACGCGCGGCGCACAGCGTGCACACCTACTTCCTGCGACCGGGCGACGCCCGCCGCCCGGTGCGCTTCGACGTGGTCGATCTGCAGGAGGGCCGCACGTTCTCAGCGCGTCGGGTGACCGCGCGCCAGGACGACCAGATCCTGCTCGAGGCGATGTCGTCGTTCGCGCTGCCCACTCCCGGCCCGCCCACGGGCGGCTATCAGCCGTGCGCCCCGGAGGTGCCTGCGCCGGAGTCGCTGCCCGTCGTCGCACCGCACGCCGCCGAATCCGACGACGTCACGCCCGGGCAGTGGTCGAGCCTGCGGTGGTTCGAGCGGCGCATCGTCGACGCCGAGCGGACGCCGCCGGCGCGCTCGCGGATCTGGTGGCGGCCGGACGGCCCGCTGCCCGACGACGTGGCCGGGGACTCCGCAATGACGGCGGCGCTGATCGCCTATCTCTCGGCGGTGACATTGACCGAACCGGCGTACGCGGCGCGCGGGAAGGTCGGCGCGTCGGCGCAGCGGGACCACTCGGTGTGGTTTCACGGCCCAGCCGATCTGTCCGATTGGCTGCTCTACGACCAGTCCTCTCCCAGCAGCACCGACACCCTCGCGCTGGCGAGCGGCACGATGTTCAACCGCGACGGCCGGCTGGTCTGCACCGTGCGCCAGGAGATGTACTTCCCACCACCACGCGCCTGACGCGGTCAGCCGGGGTGGGTGCGGCGGAACGCGTCCACCGCGGTCGGCAGCGTCGGGAAGATCCGCTGCTCGCCGATCCTGTCGACCAGCCCCGCGGCCTCGAGGTCGACGCGCAGATCCTGCTTGACCCGCGCCATCGCGAATTCGATTCCGCGATCGTGCAATTCGGCGCGCAACTGATCCAGCGCGTCGAGCGCGGTGAGGTCGACCTCGACGTTGGCCTCGGCGTTGAGGACGAACCACTGCACCGGGTCGGTGCTGGCGTCGACGGCGGCCAGTGCGCGCTGGCGGAAGTTCTCGGCGTTGGCGAAGAACAGCGGCGCGTCGTAGCGGTAGACCAGCAGCCCGGGAACTGGACTGGCGCTGGGGTAGTCGTCGACGTCGTGCATGCCCGCCAGTCCCGGGACGAACCCGAGGACCGCGTCGTGCGGGCGGGCGACGCGGCGCAGGAGTTCGAGCACCGACACCGCGATCGCGGCCAGCACCCCGTAGAGCGCGCCCAGCACCAGCACGGCCAGCGTGGTCGTCACGGCCAGCACCCATTCGCTGAGCCGGAAGCTGCGCAGCCGGCGGAACGCGGCGACGTCGATCAGCCGCAGCGCCGCGTACACCACGAGCGCCCCGAGCACCGCGGTCGGGAACAGGGCGAGCAGCCCGCGGCCGGCGAGCATGACGACGAGCACGACCACGAGGGCCACCAGCGAGTACACCTGGGTGCGGCCGCCCACCGATTCGGCCAGCGCGGTGCGGCTCGCGCTCGAGCTGACCGGGAAGCCGTGGCTGAGACCGGCGCCGATGTTGCAGGCGCCCAGGGCGCGCAGTTCGGCGTTGGCGTCGATGCGATCGTTCCGGCGTACGGCGAAGGACCGGGCGGTCAGCACGTTGTCCGAGAACGCCACCAGCGCGATGCCGACGGCGGGGATCACCAGCAGGCGCACGTCGGCGAGCCCGATGCCGGGGAAGCCGAGCGGCGGCAGGCCGCTGGGGATGGCGCCGACGCGGGAGATGCCGTCACGCTGCAGCCCGAACACGGCGACCACCGCGGTGGTGATGAGGATCGCGATCAGCGGCCCGGGCCAGCGCGGCAGCAGGCGGGTCAGCACGAGCAGCAGGATCAGCGCCGACACCGACAGCGCCACCGTCGGCCAGTGCACGGCCGTCAGTCCGGTGACGAACGAGGTCACCTGGTCGGGAAATTCGGAGCCGTCGACGTCGACCCCGCTGAGTCGGCCGAGCTGGCCCGCGATCATGATGAGCGCCACCCCGGTGAGGTAGCCGACGAGCACGGGCTGGCTCAGCAGGTCGGCGAGGAAGCCGAGCCGGATCAGGCTGGCCACCAGACACACCGCGCCGACGAGCACCGCCAGCAGGGCCGCGAGCGCCGCGTACCGTACCGGGTCGCCGTGGGCCAGCGGGGCGAGCGCCGCGCCGGTGATGAGCGCGGTGGTGGACTCCGGTCCGACGGAGAGCTGCCGCGAAGACCCGAGCACCGCGTAGACGGCCATCGGGACCAGCGCGGCCCACAGTCCGGCGACGGCGGGCAGGCCCGCCACGGTCGCGTAGGCCATCACCTGCGGGACCAGGTACGCCGCCACCGTCAGACCGGCGACGACGTCGCCGCGGAGCCAGGACCGCCGGTAGCCGCGGAACTGCGCGAGGGACATTCGTGACATGGAAGCACGAACGGGTACCCGGGCGCGATGACCAGGACCGACCAGCGCGATCTCGGCGATTCCGACAGCCCGATCGAGGACGCCCTCGAGCAGGCGTTCAACCGCATGGTCGACGAGGGCACGCAGCGTCTGCACCGGAGCTGGCGGGAGGTGCTGGTCACCGGGTTCTTCGGCGGCACCGAGGTGGCGATGGGCGTGCTGGCTTACCTGTCGGTGCTGCTGGCGACGGGGAACCCGCTGCTGGCCGGGCTGGCGTTCTCGATCGGCTTCCTGGCCCTGCTGCTGGGGCGCAGCGAGTTGTTCACCGAGGGGTTCCTGGTGCCGGTCACCACCGTGGCCGCCAAGCGCGCCAGCGTCGCGCAGCTGTTCAAGCTGTGGGGCGGCACCCTGGCGGCGAACCTCGTCGGCGGCTGGCTGATCATGTGGCTGGTGATGACGGCGTTCCCGAAGTTGCACGCCCAGACCGTGGAGTCGGCGCAGCACTACGTCGACGCGCCGCTCAACGCGGAGTCGGTGACGCTCGCGCTGCTGGGTGGGATGGCGATCACGCTGATGACCCGCATGCAGCACGGCACCGACTCGATGCCGGCCAAGATCGCGGCGGCGGTCGCCGGAGCCTTCCTGCTGGCGGGTCTGCAGCTGTTCCACTCGATCCTGGACTCGCTGCTGATCTTCGGCGCCCTGATCGCCGGCAACACCTCGTTCGGTTACGTCGACTGGCTGTCGTGGTTCGGCTACACGGTGGTGGGCAACATCGTCGGCGGTCTGGCGCTGGTCACGCTCCTGCGTCTGATCCGCAGCAAGGACCGGCTCAAAGAGGAACGGCGCGAAGCGGATTCACCGACGGGGGATTCCCGCTAGAGCGGCGCCACCCGGTCGAACCACGGCACCGCGCGCTCCAGTTGCGCGGCGAGGCTGATCAGTCGCGCCTCCCCGGCCAGCGGCGCGACGAACTGGACGCCGAGGGGCAGGCCGTCGGCGGTCCAGTGCAGCGGCAGCGAGATCGCCGGGCGCCCGGTCAGATTCGCCAACTGGGTGTAGGGCACCCAGCCGAGGTTGTCGTCGACCATGTCGTCGACGATCTTCGTGTAGCGCAGCAATCCCGCGGTGCGGGTCTTGAGCAGGACGTCGGCGGAGCGCGCCAGCGTGGCGGGCAGGTCGAACGCCCCGACCTTCGGCGGTGGCGTCGCCATCGTCGGGGTGAGCAGAAGGTCGTGCGTCTCGAAGAATTCGGTCAGCCGGCGGGTGTGCTCGTGGCGGCGCGCCACGGCGTTCACGTAGTCCACGCCGCTGGTGGCGCGACCCAACGCCGCCATGATCAGCGTGTCCCGCTCGAAGGAGGCGTCGCCCGCCCCGGTCAGCCTCTTGGCCTCGTCGACCTCGTGGGCGATCGAGACGAACCAGGTGAGCAGGAAGTCCCGGGCCAGCGCTGCGTCGTCGAACGGAGCCTGCGGGAGTTCGTCGACGTGGTGGCCCAGATCGGTCAGTACCCGCACGGTGTTCTCGACGGCGGCGTACGCCTCCGGGTGGGGATGCGGTGTGATCGCCGACGGCACCCGCACCCCGATGAGCAGCGGGCCGGGTTCGGAGTGCAGAGACGACGCGAAGGACGCGTCGGGGATCCCGGGTACGTACGGTCCGCCGGGCTCGCCGCCGCGTAGGACGTCGAGCATGGCGGCGGTGTCGCGCACCGTGCGGGAGACGACGCCCTGCACGGCGGCGCCGTGCATGGGTTCCCCGGCGCCGGGCCCCGACGGAATCAGCCCGCGGCCCGGTTTGAGGCCGACGAGCCCACAGCATCCGGCCGGGATGCGGATCGATCCGCCGCCGTCGCTGGCTCCCGCGCACGGGACGATGCCCGCGGCGACGGCGGCAGCCGCTCCGCCGGACGAGCCGCCCGGGCTGTGGCCGAGATTCCACGGGTTGCGGGCCGGCCCGTGGGCGGCCGGTTCCGTGACGCCCTTGGCGCCGAATTCGGGGGTGTTGGTCTTGCCGAAGATCACCAGGCCGGCGTCGAGCCAGCGGCGGACGACGGTGGCGTGTTCGGGGGCGGGCCGCGACGCCAGCGCCCGGGAGCCGGCTCCGGTGGGCGCACCGGCGTAATCCTGGCCGAGGTCCTTGATCAGGAACGGCACGCCGGTGAACGGACCGTCGGCGGGCTCGGGCGCCGGCACGTCCCGCACGATGGCGTTGATCCGCGGGTTCACCGCCGCTGAGCGGTCCCGGGCCAGCGTCAGCAGTTCGGCCGCTGACACCTTGTCGGTGGCCACCAGTTCGGCGAGCCCGGTGGCGTCATAGGTCCGGTATTCCTCGAAGTCCATGGCCCGACCGTATGTTGCGCGCGGTCGGTGGGGAAAGGTTTTCAATCGTTACCAAGGTTTGTCTCATTTGTCACATGGGTAACTCCAGTAACGACGCGGACGACGCGGTCCGACGCGCCACCCACCCGAAGAAAGTGACGAATGGATCATCACCATGAACACCATCCTGTACTTCAGCGCCCAGGGCCCCGCTTATGAGACACGCGCCTACACCAAGGCCGATGTCGACCGACTGATTCACGACCGCGGACTGCAGTCGCTGAGCAGTGCCGACCGACAGTTCGATTTCTGGTTCAGCTCGTCCACGCCGGGCTGCCAGCGCCGCGTGAACCGCCGCGCCACCGAATTACTGCTCGCCACAACGACGTTCACCGCGAAGACGGTCCCGCTGCTGCGCGGCGCCGTGGTGGTCGCCACCCACGACGCCGACGGTGACCTCGACGGGCTGAGCTGGCAGCAGCTCGACCTGCTGGCGGCCCGCAACCGCTCCGTGAGCGCCCGGGACGAGCGGATCCTGACCCGGCGGATCACCCGGGAACTGCAGCGCGCACGCCGCGCCACGCCGGCACCGGCACCCGCCCCGGTCGCCGCCAGGACCCGCGCCGCGGCCACGCGCTAGTCCGCAGACGACCGCGCGGCGCGCCGGAAATCGGTCGGGTTGACGCCTCGGACCCGTTTGAAGGCCGCGCTGAAACCGAACGGCTCCGCGTAGCCCACGGCGTGCGCCACCTCGGCGATGGTCGCCTCCGGCCGGTCGATCAGCAGATCGGCGGCCAGCGTCATCCGCCACCGGGTCAGATAGGTCAGCGGCGGCTCCCCCAGCCGATCGGAGAACCGCTTGGCCAGCGTCGCGCGCGAGACCCGGGTGCGGTCGGCGAGTGACGCGACCGTCCACGGCGCCGCCGGCTGCTCGTGCAGAAGGCGCAGAGCGTTCCCGACCACGGGATCGCGCTGAGCGGCCCACCAGGCCGGAGGCTCGGCCCCGGGCCGATCGAACCACTCCCGCAGCGTGCACACCAGCATCCAGTCGAGCAGTCGGTCCAGCACCACCTGCTGGCCGGGGACGTCGACGGCCAGTTCGGCGGCGAGATGGTCGAGCACGGCGTCACCCGTCCCGCCGGCCTCGACGCGCAGCACGACCGGCAGTGCATCGAGCAGGCGACGGCTGATCTCCCCGCGCAGCGGATAGGCGCCGACGATCAGGGTCGTGGCGTCGCTGCCGCTGTCGGCGGCATCGTGCCAGCCGCGCCGGTATCGGGTGCCGCCCTGCTCGGGGGTCGCGCAGAATTCGCCGCACGCGAGCGGCTCCGCGGTGGTGCCGGGCTCGTCGACGAAGGCGAAGGTCGCCGGGCCGCGCACCACGATGGTCTCGTAGGCGTGCAGCGGCTCGGCCTCGCATCCGTCGGCCACGATCCAGCCCGTTCCGGAGAGCACCGTGCACAGGGTCAGCGGCGCGCCGTCGACGAAGTGCAGGTTCCACGGCGCCGTCAGCGTGGAGCTGCCGAACAGCGAGCCATGGGCCCGCACGCCCCGGAACAGGTCACCGAACGCGTCCACCCCGCCGAGGTTAGACGATGACACAGGAGTTTCGGCTCTTGACCCATGGAATCGTCCGGTATCACCCGATGGGATGGAGTCATGACACGCGATCCCGTCCTCGTTCTCGGCGCGACCGGCAAGTCCGGCCGCCGCGTCGCCGCCCGACTGCGGTTGCACGGCGCACCCGTGCGGGCAGCCTCCCGATCGAGCGCCACCCCCTTCGACTGGTCCGACCCCGACGGCTGGGATGCGGCGCTGACCGGGATCGCCGCGGTCTATGTGGTGGCGCCGCCGATACCGGGACCCGTGCACGAGTTCGTGGCCCGCGCGCAGACCGCCGGCGTCCAGCGGCTGGTGCTGCTGTCCGGACGCGGCGCGGACACCTGGGGCGATTCGGCGTTCGGCGTGGACATGCGGTCGGCCGAGGACGCCGTGCGCGGCTCCGCGCTGGAGTGGACGATCCTGCGGCCCAACAACTTCGCCCAGAATTTCAGCGAAGAGCTGTGGCTGCAGCCCCTTCTCGACGGTGAACTGGCGCTCCCCGCCGGCGACGTCGGGGAACCGCTGATCGATCTGGAGGATGTCGCCGACATCGCCGCCACGGTGCTGACCGAACCCGGCAGGCACGCCGACCGGATCTACGAGCTGACCGGTCCGCAGTCGATCACCTTCGGTGAGGCGGCCGAGATGATCGCCCGAGCCAGCGGTCGGTCCATCGCCTACCGACAGGTCTCTGCGGCGGAGTACTCCGCGATGCTGGTCGCGGACGGCCTGGGCGAGGACGACGCGCACCACATCGCCGAGATGTTCGTGCTGATGGAGCGGGGGCTGCTCGCCGAGCCGACCGACGGCGTGGCCACCGTGCTGGGGCGGGAGCCGCGTACCTTCGAGGACTACGTGCTGCGGACCGCGGCCACCGGAGTGTGGTCACGGTGAGCACTCCCGACACGCTGACCGCCGACGACCTCGAGTTCCTCGGCCGTCCGCTGTACGGCTTCCTGTCCGCGGCCGCGGGCCCGGTCCCCCCGCAACCGCGCCCAGTGTGGTTCGAAACCACCGACGCGGGCGCGCTTCAGTTGTTCACCGGCCCGGACACAGTGAAAGTTCGTCACTTGCACCGGGATCCGCGAGCGTCGCTCGTCGTGACCGCCCCGGTGGGTGAGCCGGAACGTTGGGTCTCGGTCACCGGGACCGTCGCGATCGAGCCGGAGGGCGCGCACGCCCTGTGCGAGCGTCTCGCAGCGCGGTATTGGGACCTCACCGACCCATCACGGGCGGCCGCCCTGGCCGCGATGCTGTCCGAGGACTGGGTCCGGCTCGTCATCCATCCGCAGACGGTCCGGCGCTACGCGATGTGAACCCGGCCGGCTCAGCTGAACTGCGCCACCGCCGCGGCCAGCTCGTCGAGGATGCGCAGCGACTCGTCGAGCGGCTTGGTCGGCAACAGCAGCCCCAGCTCCTCGAAACCGAGTTCGGCTGCGGCGCTCCAGTAGTCGGGCTTGTTCGGGGCGGCGAAGATGCGCAGCGGGACGTCGTGTCCGGCGCCCTCGGTGAGCTGGTCGACGCGCTGACGCAGCCGCTCGACCGGTAGCGGATTGGAGATCCAGCCCGCCTGGTGCCGGATCACCCGTCTCACCGTGGCGTCGGAATCGCCGCCGATGAACACCGGCGGGTGCGGGGTGCGCACCGGTTTGGGCCGACAGTAGGACGCGTCGAAGTCGACGAACCGGCCGTGGTACTCGGCGGGTTCGGTGGTCCACAGCGCCGTGATGGCCTCGATCCGCTCGTCGAGCAGTGCGCCGCGGGTCTTCGGATCGGTGCCGTGGTCGCGCAGTTCCTCGATGTTCCAGCCGGCACCGACACCGAGGACGAACCGCCCGCCGGAGATCAGGTCGATGCTGGCGGCCTCCTTGGCGGTGATGATCGGGTCGCGCTGGATCAGCAGCGCGATGCCGGTGATCAGCTCGATCGTGGAGGTGACCGCGGCGGCGGCCGCCAACGTGACGAACGGGTCGAGCGTGCGGTAGTAGATCGAGGGCAGGTCGCCGCCCAGCGGGTAGGGCGACTGCCGGCTGGCCGGGATGTGAGTGTGCTCGGCGACGGCCAGCGACGTGAAGCCGCGCTCTTCGATCGCGCGTGCCAGGGACACGGTGTCGATGGTGTCGTCGTTGACGAAGGTGGAGATGCCGAACTTCATCCATTGAGGCTATGCCAACGCGGAGCCGTCGCGAACCTCAGACGTACTCCAGGGTGGTCATCATCCCGGCGTCCATGTGATACCCGTTGTGGCAGTGCAGCATCCACACCCCCGGGTTGTCCGCGTCGAAGGCGACCGCCACCGACTGCATCGGCGCGACGATCACGGTGTCCTTCCGGGGCCCCGTGGCGCCGTCGGATCGCAGCACCTCGAAAGTGTGCCCGTGCAGATGCATCGGATGCCACATCATCGACTGGTTGACGAATGTCAGGACGGCGCGCTCGTTCTCGTGAACCGTCAGCGGGACGGCGTCGGTGAACGGTCTGCCGTTGATCCGCCAGTCGTAACCCATCATGCCGCCCGACAGCACGGCCTGCACGTCGGCGTCGGGCGCCTTCGGCGCGAGCCGGACGGACGCGGCGGCGGTCAACGCGCCCGCGGTGGCCACCCGGCCCGCGAGTTCCGCGGGACGGAAGTCCGTGCCGGGGTCGCTCCCCGCCCCGGTGCGCAGCAGCGCCCGCGCGGCGCCGTCCTTGCCTTCGGCCAGCGCCGCCAGCGGGAAGACGCCGTCGGCCGCGGTGACGAGCACGTCGTAACGCTCCCCCATCCCCAGCAGCACCGCATCGGCGTCGACGGGCTCGATCGGGAACCCGTCGGTGTGGGTCACGGTCATGACGTGCCCGGCCAGCGCGACCCGGAACGCGGTGTCCGCGGCGGCGTTGATGACCCGCAGTCGCAGCCGCTGCCCGGGCTTGGCATTGAATGCGGTTGGCGCGGAGGGTATCCGGCCGTTGACGAGATAGTAGGGATAGCTGACGTCACCGCCGTCGCCCCCGAGCAGCGCGCTGCGCGCGCCCCCCATGCCCGGCATCCCGTGCATCGACATCCGCCGCGACCGCAGCCCGTCGAAGATCTGGTGCGGGTCGGGACCCACACCGGCGGTCCAGTCGTCGAGCACGACGATCCACTCCGCGTCGTGGTCGCCCGGCTCGGCGGGATCGTCGATGAGCACCGGGAGGTACAAGCCGTAGTCGGTGTCCAGCCCGGAGTGGGGGTGGGCCCAGTAGGTGCCGGGCACCGGTGAGGTGAACCGGTAGGTGAACGCGGCGCCCGCGGCGATCTCGGGGGTGGCCGGGGCGGCGCCGTCCATGTCGTTGCGCAGGGCGATACCGTGCCAGTGCACCGACGTCGGATGGTCGAGGCCGTTGGTGACCGTGACGGCCAGCTCGTCGCCGACGTTCGCCCGCAGCAGGGGGCCGGCCACCCGGTCGTCGTAGGCGAGACTGCGCACCACCGGACCACCGAGGTCGAGGTCGCCCGGCGCGGCCCGCAGGCGCGCGGTGACGGTCCTGCCGGTGTGGGGCCGGGCCGCCTCGGTCCGGGCGATCGCCTCGGCCAAGCCCGCGTCGGGCCGCGCGGGAGCCGGCGCGGCGTCGTGCCGCGCGCACGCGGTGAGCGCCGCTCCCGCCAGCGCCGCGGACAGGAAGCGCCGCCGGCTCAGTGCCACCATCGTCTCAGTGTCGGACCGGTGTGGCCGAGGTCGACAGAGCCCAAAGACCTCCGTTGGCCGACGCTATGGCAAGGCTATGTTTGCTGGCACCGGCCTGCGAACCTCGATACGGTGACGCGGTGGCCATTCCCTCTCATCCCGCCGAGCCCCACGTCGGTTCCGTTGCCGCCAAGCTGAATTGGTTGCGCGCCGGGGTCCTGGGGGCCAACGACGGCATCGTCTCCACCGCGGGCATCGTCGTCGGTGTCGCGGCGGCCACCGCCGAACGCGGCCCCATCCTCACCGCCGGGATCGCCGGCCTGGCCGCCGGGGCGGTGTCGATGGCCCTGGGCGAGTACGTCTCGGTCAGCACGCAGCGCGACACCGAGCAGGCCCTGCTCACCAAGGAGCGCCGGGAGCTGCGGGACGACCCCGCCGCCGAACTCGACGAACTCGCCGCGCTCTACGAGGACAAGGGGCTGACGCCGGCCACCGCCCGCACGGTCGCCGAGGAGCTGACCGACCACGACGCGTTCGCCGCGCATGCCGAGATCGAATTGGGCATCACCCCAGGCGAACTGACCAATCCGTGGCACGCGGCGCTGTCCTCGGCGCTGGCGTTCACCATCGGCGCGCTGCTGCCCCTCGTTGCGATCCTGCTGCCGCCCACCACGTGGCGCATCCCGGTCACCGTCGTCGCCGTGCTGGCGGCCCTGGTCCTCACCGGAGCGGTCTCCGCCGGTCTGGGTGGGGCGCCCAAGCAACGCGCGGTGCTGCGCAACATGATCGGCGGCGGGCTCGCGCTGGCGATCACCTATGGCATCGGTCACCTCGTGGGCGCTGCGATCGCCTAGGCCGTCGGTCACGGCCGCGGTGATGCGACGATGGACCCATGACCGCAACGCTCGTCGCCAAGGACGTGGCCGGCGGCTTCGCGCACCGGACGCTGTTCGACGGCGTCAGTGTGACCGTCGCGCCGGGTGACGTCCTCGGGGTCGTCGGCGCCAACGGAGCGGGCAAGAGCACGCTGCTGCGCATCCTGGCAGGCGACCTGGCACCGCTCGCCGGCAGCGTCAGCCTGGCGCCCCCCGACGCCTTCGTCGGCTGGCTGCCCCAGGAACACGAACGCCGACCGGGTGAGACCGTCGCCGCCTATCTCGGGCGCCGCACCGGATGCACCGCCGCGACCGAGGCGATGGACGCGGCTGCCGCAGCACTGGCCGACCCGTCGCCGGGCGTGGACGCGGCCGCCGCTTACTCGGCGGCACTGGATCATTGGCTCGCGACGGGCGCCGCCGATCTGGACGACCGGCGTCCCCAGGTGCTGGCCGATCTGGGGGTCGGCGTCGACGTCGTGCAGCCCGAGTCGACCCAGATGGCGACCCTCTCCGGTGGCCAGGCTGCGCGGGTGGGCCTGGCAGCGCTGATGCTCTCGCGCTTCGACATCGTCCTGCTCGACGAGCCGACCAATGACCTGGACCTCGACGGACTCGAGCGGCTGGAGCGCTTCGTCCGCGAGCTGCGCGGGGGTGTGGTGCTGGTCAGCCATGATCGGGAGTTCCTCAGCCGCACCGTGACCCGGGTCCTCGAGCTCGACCTCGCCCAGAACAGGACGACGGTCTACGGCGGCGGGTACGACAGCTATCTGCAGGAGCGGGAGGTCGACCGCCGCCACCGGCGCGAGGAGTACGAGGAATTCGCGGAGAGGAAGGCCGACCTGGTCGCCCGGGCACGGACGCAGCGGGAATGGTCGACCCACGGCGTGCGCAACGCGATCCGCAAGGCGCCGGACAACGACAAGATCCGCCGGCGCGCCGCCGCCGAATCCAGCGAGAAGCAGGCGCAGAAGGTGCGGCAGATGGAGAGTCGCATCGCCCGCCTCGACGAGGTGGCCGAGCCCCGCAAGGAGTGGACCCTGCAGTTCACCATCGGCGCCGCGCCACGGTCGAGTTCGGTGGTGGCCGTTCTCGACCGGGCGGTGGCGCGGCAGGGTGATTTCGTTCTCGGTCCCGTGTCGGTCCAGGTCGATGCCGGTGAGCGGATCGGGATCACCGGACCCAACGGGGCGGGCAAGTCGACGCTCCTGCGGCTGCTGCTGGGGCACCGAGCACCCGACGAGGGCCGCGCCGCCCTGGGTGCGAATGTGGCGATCGGCGAGATCGACCAGGCGAGAGGGGCTTTCGTGGGTGAAGCCCGGCTGGTCGACCGGTTCGAACGGTTCATGCCGGCCTGGAGTACCGCCGAGGTGCGGACCCTGCTCGCGAAGTTCGGGCTGGGCGCCGACCACGTCGAGCGCCCCGCCGAACGGCTGTCTCCCGGGGAACGCACGCGCGCGGGACTCGCCCTCCTGCAGGCGCGGGGAACGAATGTGCTCGTGCTCGACGAGCCGACGAACCACCTCGACCTGCCCGCCATCGTGCAGCTGGAGGAAGCCCTCGCTACCTACGACGGCGCCCTGCTGCTGGTCACCCACGACCGTCGCATGCTGCAGAACGTCCGGATGGACAGGACCTGGCAGGTGGACCGCGGGCAGGTGACGGAGCTCTGACCGGTGTAAGGAATTCCGCGGGGGGTATAGAAGCGCGATGACCTCCTCCCCCGCGCCCGTCCCCGAGGATCTCCGGCGCCTGGCCGCGGCCCACGGGGTCGCGACGTCCTACCGCAACGAGCGCCGGGAGCCGGTGAACGTCGACGCCGACGTCGTGATCACCGTGCTCGGACTGCTCGAGGTCGAGGCCGGCACCGAGGATCAGCGGCGCGCCGAACTGACCCGGCTCGCGGAGCGCAGCCGGTCCGGCGTGCTGCCCCCCACGCTGGCGGTCCGGTTGACCGGGCAGGCCCGGCCGGTGCCGGGGGCGGTGATGCTGGTCGCCGAGGACGGCACCGAGACCCCGGTGCGCGAGGAGATCCCCGCCGACCTGGCACCGGGTTGGTACCGGCTGCACACCCGCGACGGCCAGGAGGTCACGGTGGTGGCCGCTCCCCCGCAGGTGCCCACGGCGCCCGACACGTGGGGCTGGATGCTGCAGCTCTACGCGCTGCGTTCCGCGCGGTCCTGGGGCATCGGCGATCTGGGCGACCTGCGCGAGTTCATGGACTGGACCGTCGCCGAACATGGTTGCGGTGCAGTCCTTCTCAACCCGTTGCACGCGCCGGGGCCGACGCATCCGGTGCAGCCGTCGCCCTACACCCCGTCGAGCCGGCGGTTCGCCAACCCACTGGCGCTGCGCATCGAGGACCTGGACGCCTACCGGCAGGCCGACGCGGCCACCCGCGCGGAGGTGGACGCGCTGCGGGTGTCACCGAGCACCCCGCGCATCGACCACGATCTGGTGTGGGCGGCCAAGCGCTCGGCAATGGAGCTGCTGTGGCGCTCAGCGGGCCGGCCCGACCCGCTCGGCGACTCGGCGACCTCCGACGGTCTGCGCGACTGGGCCACCTACTGCGCGCTCGCCGAACGTCACGGCGGCCGGTGGAGCCGCTGGCCCGAGCCGCTGCGCGACGTGTCCGGCGCGGCCGTGGCGTCGGCCCGCCGGGAGTTGGCTCCGCGGTTGGCCTTTCACGCGTGGGTGCAGCAGCGGTGCGCCGAACAGCTCGCCGCCATCCGGGATGCCGGGAGGCAGTCCGGGATGGCGCTGGGCGTGCTGCACGACCTCGCGGTCGGTGTCGACGCCGACGGCGCCGACGCCTGGGCGCTGGCCGATGTGCTGGCCACCGGTGTCAGCATCGGCGCCCCACCGGACAACTTCACCCCGCGCGGGCAGGACTGGGGATTGCCGCCGTGGCGGCCGGACCGGTTGGCCGCCACCGGCTATGCACCGCTGCGGGACATGTTGCGCGCGGTGCTGTCCCACGCCGACGGGCTGCGCATCGACCACGTCGCCGGGCTCTGGCGGCTGTGGTGGATCCCGCCGGGCGACGGTCCCGACCGCGGCACCTATGTGCACTACGACGCCGAGGCGATGCTGGCGGTGTTGGCCCTCGAGGCGCACCGCGCCCGGGCCACCGTGGTCGGGGAGGACCTGGGCACGGTCGAGCCGGAGGTCACCGCGGCGCTGGCCGACAACGGGATGCTGGGGTGTGCGGTGGCGTGGTTCACCCGCGATCTGGACGCCGCCGACGAGCCGCTGCTGCCGCCCGCCCGCTGGCCCTCGCGCGCGGCGGCCAGCATCTCCACCCACGACCTGCCGACCGCCGCGGGGTTCCTCGACGGCGAGCACGTGCGGGCGCGGGCGGACCTCGGCCTGCTCGACGACGTCCCGGCCGAGCAGGCCAACGCCGACGAGGAACGCGCGGAGTGGCTGGCGCTGTTGACGTCCGAGGGTCTGCTGGACCCCGGCGGGCAGTCTGACGAGTCCGCAGTGATCCTGGCGATGCACCGCCTGCTGGCCGAGACGCCGAGCCGGCTCAAGCTCATCTCGCCCTACGACGTGATCGGGGAGACCCGACAGCCGAACCTCCCCGGCACGGTGGACGAATATCCGAACTGGCGGCTGCCGCTGCCCGAGACGGTCGAGGAGTTGCGCACCGATCCCCGCGTCGCGGCGATCACCGCCGCGTTCCGCCGGGACGCGTAGTCAGCGCAACTGCGGGAGCACGTCGCGCTGGAAGGTGGAGAAGAAGCCGTCCAGGTCCGGACCGATCTGCTGGACGTAGATCTCGTCGACGTCGGCGTCGACGAACTGCCCGAGCTGGGCGAGGTGGGCGTCGACGTCGGGCCCGCAGGTCACCGATTCGCCCACCATGTCCCGCGGCACCAGCGTGGCGGCGGCCTCGAAGTCCCGCGGCCGCGGCAGCGTCTGCGCCAGCTGGCCGGGCAGCGACTCGTTGGCCCACAGCCGGTGCGCGGCGTCGAGGGCGGCGTCGGCGTCGCGGCCCCAGCTCACCTTGGTGCCCGCCTGCACCGGCTTGTCGCCGCCACCGCCCTCGCGGAAGGCCTTCACCAGATCCGCGTCGGGCATCGTGGTGCAGAACCCGTCGCCCACGCGGCCGGCGAATTCCGCTGCCTGCGTGCCGAATCCGGACACGTAGATCGGTACCGGTTCGGTCGGGCGGGTGTAGATGCGCGCCTCCTGCACCTCATAGTGTTCGCCGTGGTGGCTGATCTCCTCGCCCTTGTGCAGCAGGCGGATCACGTCGATCGCCTCCTCGAGCATCTCCAGGCGCACGCCGACCGACGGCCACGGGTCACCGAAGATGTGCTCGTTGAGCAGCTCGCCGCTACCGACGCCGAGCACGAACCGGCCGTCGAGCTGGACGGCGGCGGTGGCGGCGGCTTGCGCGATGATCGCCGGGTGGATCCGCATCGTCGGGCACGTCACCGCGGTGCTCACCGGCAGCGACGTGACTTGTGACAGCGCCCCGATCACGCCCCAGACGAACGCGCTCTGGCCCTGCGCGTCGTTCCACGGGTGGAAGTGGTCGGAGATCCACAGGGCCTCGAAGCCCGCGTCTTCGGCCTTCTTCGCCTGCTCGACCAGGCTCTGGGGGGTCCACTGCTCGCTGGACAGGAAGTATCCGATCTTCGCCATGCCCGGGCGCTTACCCCGCGCGGGCGCATTCATGCCTACCCACCGCACAGGGCGGTTGACGACGCCGGAACCGGGTAGAGCCCCGGGTATGAACCTGCATCGCGTGCTCGCCGCCGTCGAGCGTTTCCGGTTCCTGGACCGCACCGCAGAATCGGCCTCCCGGGTCGCCGGCACCGTGGTCGATCGTGCCCACCTCGGCACGGTGCTGCGCGGCTCGTGGCTGGGCCACCCGGTGCACCCTCTGTTGGTGACGGTGCCGATCGGGGCGTGGTCCTCGTCGATCGTCTTCGACGTGGTGTTCAAGGATCCGGCGACCGCCCGCCGGCTGGTCGGCATCGGACTGGCGGCGACTCCCCCGACGGTGCTGGCCGGGTGGGCCGACTACGCGCTGCTCAACCGGCCGCAACAGCGGGTCGGCGTGGTGCACGCCGCGTCGAACGGCACCGCGGTGGCGCTGTTCGCGCTGTCCTACCGCGCCTACCGCCGGGAGCGGCCGGCGGCCGCGCGCCGCTACTGCCTGCTCGGGCTGATCGCGATGGGCGTCGGCGGCGCGCTGGGCGGGCACCTGTCCTACGCCCAGGGCGCGGGCGTGTTCCGGTGGCAACCGGTGCGGGCGCTCACTGACCGCAGTCCGCGCGAATTCCTCAGCGCGGCATAGTCATTCAGAGATCGAGCACGACGGCTTCCGTCGGCTGCGCACAGCAGATCAGGACGTTGCCCTCGGCGGGCGGCTCGAGCGGCTCGGGCGCGTAGCGGACGGCCCCGGCCAGCAGCGCGGTCTCGCAGTTGTGGCACACCCCGGTCCGGCAGGACCAGCGGGTGGGGACGTCGCAGGCCTCGGCGAACTCGAGCAGGGTCGTCGCGGGCGGCCCCCAGGGCGCCGAGAGACCGCTGCGAGCGAACTGCACGTCGGGTCCAGGTCCGGGCGCGCCGGCGGGCTGGTGCGGCGGCACCGCGTGCGCGGCGATACCGGGCGTCAGCGCGGGCCCGGCGCCGAACAGTTCGGTGTGCACCCGGGAGGCGTCCAGACCGTGGGCGATCAGCGCCGCCTCCATCTCGGTCATGAAGACCGCAGGCCCGCACACGTAGGCGCTGGCGTCACGCGGCACGTCGAGGGCGTCGAGCGCCACGCCCGCGAGCCGGCCGCGCTCGTCGTAGTCCACCCCGGGCCGGTCACTCTCCGCCGGTTGGCTGTACATGACGTGGAATCTGCTGTGCGGCAACCGTTTCAGCAGCTCCCTCGCCTCGGCGGCGAAGGGGTGTTCGGCGCCGTCGCGGGCACCGTGCAGCCACCACACCGGCCTGTCGGTGCCCGCCGCGACGAGCGCGTACAGCATCGACAGCACCGGCGTCACCCCGACGCCGGCGGAGACCAGCACGACGGGCGACGCGTCGTCACCGAGCCGGAACGTGCCCCGCGGCGCGGCGACGTCGAGCACGTCGCCCGGACGCAGCCGGGAGTGCAGGTAGCCGCTGGCCGCCCCGTGCGGCTCCCGCTTGACGCTGATCCGGTACCGCCCGCCGCCGGGCGCATTGGACAGGGAGTAGCTGCGCACCAGCGCCGCCGATCCGTCGGCACCCGGGATGCGCAGCGTGATCGCCTGTCCGGCAATCCAATCGGGCAGCGGCACACCGGAAGGGTCGGCGAGCAGCACCGACCGGACCGAGCGGCTCTCGTCGTGCACCTCGCGGACCGACAGCGCGCGGAAGCCGGTCCACGCCGGCGGGGGACCCGTGACGGCGAGCCCCGCGTTGCCCGTCGTCGTGCCGTCCTCGTCGGCGAGCGCCTGCAGCGACATCTGCCAGCCCGGGCTGAGCGCGGGGATGCGCAGCGCGCGCTCGAGGGTGTCCCGCGGATGGCCGGGCAGGTAGAGCAGCGCGTCGATCTCGGCGACGGTCACGCCCTCCGGGCCGTCGGCGATTTTGACGATGTCCAGGCCGGCTTCGAGGTCCCCCTCGGTGATGACCCGGCAGTAGAAGCCTGGGCGGCGGTGCGCGACCAGCAACGCGGCCATCCGGGGCTCGCCGATCCGCATGCCGGCGCGATAGCAGGTGACCCGCGGCTGCGTGACCTCGAGAACCACCTCGCCCACCCGGTAGCGGTCGCCGATGCAGACCTCGTCGTCGGGCAGGCCCTCGACGGTGAGGTTCTCGCCCAGCAAGCCCGGTTCCAGATCGTCACGGCCGAATTCCCGCGCCCAGTGCCGGTAGGAGTCGAGCTGGTAGACCAACACCGCGCGGTTCTCTCCGCCGTGCCCGCCGAGGTCTCCCTGGCCGTCGCCGTCGATGTTCAGGCGGCGTACCCGGCGCGGTCCGGTCACCGGGTGTTTCCACGCCCCGGTGTGGACGGTGCGGCCGTTCCACGCGATGTCCTCGGGCAGACCGACGTTGACAGACACCAGGGTGGCCACCGCGCCATCCTCCCGCCGCGCTCGCCGCCGCGCAGCGGAAAGCGATTACCGCGGCGCACACGCGGGTACCGCAGGGAATGGCACGCGTTACGCACGAGCTCGAAAGTGTCACGCATCCTCCCCGCTCGAACGAGCGACTCGACCACCCGAAAGGACCCGCGATGACCTCTCCCGAACCTGACGACCAGGCCGACGAGGTACTGACCACCCCGGCCACGCCGGGCGCGGAAGCGCTGCCCATTGACGACGGCGACACGCCCGCCACCTGAGCGCGGCGCGTTCGTCACCCGGGGCGGGGTGCGCTGCGCTATGACAGAGCGATGGCCGACAGCGTCCGCCCGCCCGGGGCGCCGACCGCGTTCCGTTACCCGGACGTGGGTCCGCGACGGGCCCGGCTGCGAATCGCGGTCCGGCGGCTGACCGGGGTCGACCCGTACCCCTGCGATGCGGTCGCCCGCGCGTTCATCGACGGCCTCACCGAGGGCGATCCGGTGGCCGAGCGATTCGTCGCCGAGACCTACCACGGCGAGCTGGGCGCCCGCCGCGCCCGGGACCTGGTCGAGCGGGCCCAGCGCGACGGCATCGACAGCGTCCCCGAGGCGCCGCCGTCGATGCGGGAGTTGTTCGAGGAGTTCGAGCACCTGCCGGACTGGGTGGACCCCGACCTCGTGGAGCGGGGCGCAGCGGTGTGGCGCCGCTGGGCCTACGCGCTCGGGGCGCTCGGCAACGCCGGCACCACCGACACCTAACACCGAGGGCTGGCTCGCCGTCCCGCTGTCGCTGTCCGGGGGGTACGCCGGCCGACGCGCCCTGCACCGCTACCTGGAGACGTCGCGCTGGTGGATCGAGGTGTGCCGGCCGGGGGCGATCCTCACTCCCGGTTCCGCCGGCCGCAGCATCTCGCTGCACGTGCGGATCATGCACGTCAGCGTCCGCGAACGGGTCAGGCAGCACCCGGAATGGGACGCGCGGCGTTGGGGTCTGCCGATCAGCCAGTCCGCGATGCTGCTGACCCTGCTCGGCGGCAGCGTGGCCCCCGCCTTGGGGCTGTTCCTGCTCGGCCATCTGACCTCGCCCGCGGAGATGCGGGCGGTCCTGCACTTCAACCGCTACTGCGGTCACCTCGTCGGGGTGCGCTGCACCGGCTACTTCCCCGAGACGGTCGCCGACGCGTGGCGCATCCTGCTGATGGCCGACTCTGCGCGCAGCCACGACAGCGGATCCGACGGCGCCGAACTCGTCGAGTCATTCGTGCCGGCCTTCGCGCCCACCGCGACGCACCGGGGGCTCGGCCGGTTGCGGGCCGAGTACCACTACCGGCTGCAGGCCGGTTATCTCGGGTTGTACATGCTGCCGTGGAACCGGCGCCGCTACCGGCTGCCGTCGGCGCTGCCGGGAATCGTTCTGCTGGCGTTGCGGTTCCCCATGGTCGCCGCCCTGGAGATCGCCCGGCGGGTGTCGCCGCGGCTCGACCGGTCCTGGCAGCGGTCGAACCTGGACCGGTGGGAGCGCTGGCTGCGCTGGCAGTCGGCGGGCAAGGCCGCCGAGTTCGAGGCGGCAGCGCCCCTGCGGCGGTGACAGCGCCGCTGATGTAACCCGCCTGCCTACCTCTTGACGAGACCACCCGTCGAGAAAGGCCCACCCATGTCCGTCCTCTCACCACGCGCCCTCCCGATCGACCAGCTGACCGCCACCCGGGCATCGGGGGCGGTCGTGCTGATTCGGCTGTACGTCGGCCTGATCTTCGCCGGGGAGGGGGTGCTGAAGTTCCTGCGCCCCGAGACCCTGGGCCCCGGCCGGTTCGCGAAATCCGGGATCCCGTCGGCGTCGTTCCTGGCCTACGCCGACGGCACCTTCGAGATCATTTGCGGTGCAATGATTCTCACCGGAATCCTGGTGCGCGTGGCGGTGCTGCCGATGATCGTGGACATGATCGGCGCCCTGACCATCACCAAGGTGCCGCTGCTGTGGCACGACGCGCCGCTCTACCCGTCCGAGGGCGGCCTGTGGGACTTCTTCCACGAGGGGCGGCTCGAGGTCGCGATGCTGTGCGGCAGCCTCTTCCTGCTGATCGTCGGCGCCGGCGGCCTCTCGCTGGACCACCGCCTGGGACGCGCCCACAGCGAATCGGCAGCGTGATTCGGCAGTGCCCGCCATGACCCCGGGACACAATGAGATGCCCGGGTCCCGCGACGCGCCGACGTCACCCCGGCGCGGGAGGCTGCGGCCGGTGACCGAGACGTCGTACCCCGACTGGGACGCGGTGTACCGCGACAATGTCACCTGGGTGTACCGGCTGATGTACGCGAAGGTCGGCAACCGGCCCGACGCGGAGGATCTGACCGCCGAGGTCTTCACGACGGCGCTGCGCCCGATGCGGGTCTCCGCGAGTGTGCCCGAGGTGCGCACCTACCTGCGCAGGACGGCACGCACCGTGCTCGCGTCCTACTGGCGACACCGGATGGGCCGGGAGGTCACCGCCATCGACCCGGACGTGGCCGACGTGACCGGGCACGAGGTCGCCGACCCGGCCGCGCCCGGCCGGGTGCGCGGCCTGCTCGACGCGCTGCCGGACAACTACCGGCGCATCCTGGAGCTGCGGTTCCTGCACGCGATGAGCATCCGGGACGCCGCGGGCCAGATGGGGGTCAGCGTGGCGAACGCGAAGGTGTTGCAGCACCGGGCATTACGCTTGGCTGCGCAGAACGATGCGGAGGGCACCGATGAGTGACCGGACAGTGCGCGACTTCGTCGAGGACCTGCTGCGGGGCCGTCGGACGCGACCCGCGCGGCCCGACGAGTTCGAGGCCGCGCAGATGGCCACGGCGATCGAGTTGCGCGCCGCCCGCACCGGCAGTGACGCCCCGAGCGAGGAGTTCGTCGCCGACCTGCACCGCCGCCTGGCCGCCGAGATGCACGACGACCGCCGCCCCTCCGCCGGTCCCGTGTCGGGAACACGGCGCCGGGTGGTGGTCGGCACCGGTGTGGCCGCCGCATCGGCCGTCGCCGGCCTGGTCGTCGGCCGCAACCTGCTGGCTCCGACAACCCCTCCGCCGCAGGCGGATTCGGACACTCAAGGCACGTTGGAACCCAATGGCGGTACCTGGCGGGCGGTCGGCGCCGCCGCCGATCTGCCGGCCGGCGGCGCCCTGGCCTTCGACCTGGGCTCGGTGACGGGGTTCGTGCACCGCCGCGACGGCGGGCTGCAGGCGGTCTCGGGAGTCTGCACGCACCAGGGCTGCAAGCTCTGGCTGGACGCCCCGGACGCGCGGCTGCGCTGCCCCTGCCACTCGACGTCGTTCTCGCTGACGGGTCAGACGCTGACACATCAACTGCCCGTCGCTCCGCCGCCGCTGCCGCAGATCCAGGTGCGGGAGAACAACGGAGTGATCGAGGTGCTCGCCCCCACCGAGCCCGCATGACGCCCCACGACCCGCCATCGCCGGCGCGCCTACGATGAGGTGATGGCCGAGCAATTCGCAGTCGCCGACGTCCCTTTCACCCACGACCCCTGGGTCGCCTCGCCTCAGCGCTACGCGGAGATGCCGTACCGCAGAGTGGGGACGTCGGGGTTGCTGCTGCCGACCGTGTCGCTGGGTCTCTGGTACAACTTCGGCGACAACCGCCCGTTCGACACCCAGCGCGAGGTGCTGCGGCACGCCTTCGACCGCGGCATCACCCACTTCGACCTGGCGAACAACTACGGCCCGCCGTACGGCTCCGCCGAGGAGAACTTCGGTCGGATGCTGCGCCGCGACTTCAAGCCGTACCGCAACGAGTTGATCATCTCGACCAAGGCCGGCTGGGACATGTGGCCGGGCCCCTACGGCCAGCTCGGCGGTCGCACCTACGTGTTGAACAGCCTCGACGAATCCCTCGACCGGCTCGGGCTCGACTACGTCGACATCTTCTACTCCCACCGCATCGATCCCAACACCCCGCTCGAGGAGACGATCGGCGCGCTGGACACCGCGGTCCGCTCGGGCAAGGCCCGCTACGTCGGCATCTCGTCGTACTCCCCCGCCAAGACCGCCGAAGCGGCGACGATCGCCCGCCGGCTCGGCACGCCGCTGGTCATCCACCAGCCGTCGTACTCGTTGCTCAACCGCTGGATCGAAGAGGAACTGACCGGCACGCTCGCCGAGGCCGGCATGGGGGCGATCGCGTTCACCGCGCTGGCGCAGGGGTTGCTCACCGACCGCTACCTGAAGCAGCCGGCGGGCGGTGTGGAGCGCGCGACCGCCCGGCCGACGTTCGACGACGAGCAGGTGACCGACGACGTCGTCGAGCGGCTGCGCGGTCTGGCCGGCATCGCCGAACGCCGGGGACAGTCGCTGGCCCAGCTGGCGCTGGCCTGGGTGCTGCGGGACCCGGCGGTCACCTCGACGTTGATCGGCGCCTCCAGCGTGGCCCAGCTCGACGAGAACCTCGGCGCGCTGAAGAACCTGGAGTTCAGTGCCGAGGAGCTCGCCGAGATCGACCGCTACGCCGTGGAGTCCGGTATCGACCTGTGGCGCGAGAGTTCCGACGTCTGAGGCGTGGTCACTCCGGAGACGTTGGGCGCGTGGGTCATCAAGTGCAACCCGCGCCGCACCCCGGTCGACGCCATGCGCGCGGCCGGCCGCGCCCGGCCGCAGTGGTGTGTGGCCGCCAACTACCGGTCGCGGCTGATGCACGCCGACCAGCGAGTGCTGCTGTGGGTGACGACACACCGCGACCGCGGGATCTGGGGCTGCGGCCGACTGCTCGGTGACCCGGTCGACGAGGACGGTCGCTGGCATGTGCCCGTCGACATCCCGCTGCTGAGCCGGCCGGTGACCGCCGCCGAGCTGAGCCGACTGCCCGGCCTGCGATCGATGGAGGTCTTCCGTGCGCCACAGCAGGCGAACCCGTCCTGGGTGAGCCGCGCGGAGTGGGCGCTGATCGAGACAGTCCTGCCGGACTGACGGCACGCGGCGTCAGTCGGGTAGCGCCAGCTCGTCCCCGCCGATGCCGGCCACACCCGTCACCGCACCGACCGCTCGACCCAGCGGTCCTGCCGCGAGCCGCGCACCGGCGTGCACAGCGCGAATTCCCCACGGCGAGCGCGGGTTCGCGAGCCGGAGCATCTCGCCGCGCACGACGGGCGCGCTCCTGACGAACGGTTGCATCGCCTGCTGATACCGCGTCAACGCCGCGGCCGGGTCGGGTCCGGCGGCCAGTTCGCCGGCCAGCAGGTAGGCGCCGATCAGCGCAAGGCTGGTGCCCGCGCCCCCGAACGTGGCGTTGCAGAAGGCGCTGTCGCCGAGCAGCCCGATGCGGCCCCTGCTCCACGACGGCGGGTGCACCTGACCGACGGTCGAGAAGTACATCGGCGCGTCGTCGAGCTCGTCGAGGATGCGCGGGGCCGCGCCGCCGACGTCGGCGAACGTGCGGCGCAGCAGGCTGATCTGGTCGCGCCGGCCGAGATCCTCGAGGCCGCGCACATCGGAGAAGAACGTCAGAATCGCCCGGGTGGTGCCGACGTTGTCGGGACGCAGATGCACCGAGCGCGACTTCGTCGCGTGCTGCCAGTTCCACCAGCTGTCGTCGGTGTCCCGGCGCGGCAGCGTGACGTACGCGAGGTACATGCCGAGGTCCCGCACCTCGACAGAACTGACGAACCGGCGGGAGCGGGAGTGCAGTCCCTCGGCGATCACGAGTACGTCGGCGTCGATCGCGGTGCCGTCGTCCAGCGTGGCGCTGACGTGGTCGCCGTGGTCGGTGACATCGGCCAGCTGGGTGCCGAAGAGGTAGTCGGTGCGGTCGGCGGTGCGCTCGACGAGGATCCGGGACAGCTCGCCGCGCAGGATCTCCAGCTCGGCCGTGGGTCCGTCGGGCCGGCCCGGGCGCGCCACCGGAAACGATGCCGCGGGTGTTCCGTCGGCGGTGACGAAGCGGGTACCGAGCTCCCCGGTGGTGGCGGCGCGGACGTCGGCGTCGATCCCCATGCGGCGGATGACCTCGCGGGCCGCTCCGCGGATGTCGACGTTCTGTCCCTCGTCGCGCCGCTGCGGGTGACGCTCGAGGACGGTCGCGCGCCATCCGCGGGCGTCGAGTTGATGAGCGAGGGCTGGGCCGGCGATGCCGGCGCCGGAGATGACGGCATGGAAGGCCACGAGCCATTGTGCCTGAGCGCGTCGGACAACGAATTCCGTAGCCCATCGAAACGAATTGGCCGCGACGTCAATAGTGCCGTTCACCAACGGCTCCGGCGATGCTCGGGTCGCGGAGAAAAGGACGGGAATGCCCGCAGATCTTCCGCTCAAACGAAATCCGTACTATCTTGACTTTGGTTGAGCTTCCAGCCCACGGGACGTGCTGTGATCAGCATCTGCGAGTACGGGTGGTCGACCGGCATCCACGTCCGGTGTTCACGAGTTCAGCTGAGCCCCCGAGGTTGACACATGACCGCCGTCGAGAAGCACCGTAGCTTTTCTTTTCCTGTCACTCCGCGTGACGACGAATTGCGTTGTGGTAGAGCCACATTCGCGGCACGCTACTGCTCGCAGACCCGGGTGGCCGTGGGCGTCGTCGGCGAGATCGACGCGCTCAACGGCCGTGAGTTCGGCCGTTACGTGGAGCGGCACACCCGGGTGTCCAAGCAATTGGTGCTCGATCTGCGCGCGGTCGATTACTTCGGCACGGCCGGATTCACGGCGCTGTACTACGTCAGCGTGTATTGCGCCCGCAGTGACGTGGATTGGGCGATCGTCGGCCGCCGGCCGGTACGGCGGTTGTTGTCGGTCTGCGATCCGGACGGTGAACTCCCGCTGGCCGACGATCTGTCCACCGCACTGGCCCGTCTGGACCGCCTGGCCTACGGGGTGCAGCACGTCATCTGGACGGCGCAGGCCGGGTGGCACCGCCCGTCATCGGGCGGACGAACCCCACGTCGTCGTCTCGGCGAGCGGACGGCGCCGCGCTGACGGCAGTGCGGCTGCGCCGCTGATCTGGGGGCCGAGCCGCAGCAGGATCTGCGGGTGGGCGCCGCCGTCGAAGAGCTCGCACGCCAGCGCCAGCCGGTCGCGCGCGGCGCGCAGCGGGTCGGTGAAGGGACACGACGCCAGCTCCAGCGCCGTGGCCGAGAGCAGCAGGTGGCTGGCCGCCTCCCCCGCACGCAGCCGCGCCAGGTCGTCCTCGTCGTCGGTGGCGAGCACCAGCAGCATCCCGTCGCCGTCGCGGTGCGGGTGGTCGGCGGCCCGGCCGTAGTGCAGCTGCACCTGGCCGTCGTCGAGCCGGCTCCAGCGGTCCTTCGGCACCACGCCCATCTGCACCCCGAGTCGCGCGGCGCGGATCAGCAGCAGTTCGACAGTCGTCGACGGCAGCGAGGACCCGCCGTAGTCGCGGCGGTCGGAGCGCCGCCGCGGGATCACCTCGGCCAGTTCGCGCGCCGCGGGCCGGGGCTCCGACTCGATCACCTCGAAGGAGGCCAAGCGTCCCGCGCGGTCGGGGAAGCGATGGATGCGGGCACCCCAGCCGGCCGCGGACAACGCGAGCGCGCAGTGATCGAGCACCGCACCGCACGCCAGCAGCACGTCGGACCGGTCGAACGGGGAGTCGCCCAGGCTGCGGTTCCAGTCGGCGTCGAGGTGCAGACCCTCGGCGTCCACGTGCCACCGCCACGGCTGCGAGTTCTGCACCGACGGCGCCCACGCCGCCGCATCCAGCACCCTCCGCAGCGTCGCGGTGTCGGGTCCGCTCGCCACGCGCTCACCTCTCCGTATCGAACAGATCGTCGGAAAAACTCTACGCGTCGATGATCGCGACCGCCCTCGTCCAGCCCGCCGAGGCGGCCTCGACCTTCACCGGGAAGCAGCACACGGTGAACCCGGTCGACGGCAGCGCCTCGAGGTTGTGCAGCTTCTCCAGATGGCAGTAGCCGATGTCGCGTCCGGCCTTGTGGCCCTCCCAGATGATCGAGGCGTCGTGGGAGTCGGCGTACCGCCGCGCGGTGTGGGAGAACGGCGCGTCCCAGCTCCAGGCGTCGGTGCCGGTGAGCCGGACACCCTGTTCGAGCAGGTGTAGCGTCGCCGCCCGGCCCATTCCGCAGCCCCGGTCGACGTAGTCGTCGTGGCCGTAGCGGGTGCCGGCGGCGGTGTTGATCACCACGATCTCCAGCGGCGAGAGCGTGTGGCCGATGCGGCGCAGCTCGGCGTCCACGTCGTAGGGGGTCACCACGTACCCGTCGCCGAGGTGCCGGAAGTCCAGCTTCACGGCCGGCTGGAAGCACCAGTCCAGCGGGACCTCGTCGATGGTGATGGCCCGCTCGCCGTGGTTCATCGTCGACGCGAAGTGGTACGGCGCGTCGAGGTGGGTGCCGCTGTGGGTGGTCATCGACACCCGCTCGATCGCCCAGCCCTCCCCGTCGGGGAGATCCTCGGCCCGCGCGCCGGGGAAGAACGACAGCACATCGGCGACCGTGTCGCGGTGGGTCAGGTACTCGATCTGGGGCCGCAGCCCGGGCGGATCGGACGCGATGCCGGTCCTGAGCGGCACCGAGATGTCGATCAGCGTGCGCATGGACCGGTGCCCGGCGAGATCACCAGCCCGCGTTGCGGGCCAGGTCGATCGCGTACTGGTTGACGAAGGTGCCGGCGCCGGGCTCTCCCTTACCGCAGGATCCGTCGGACTCACCGGGTCGCTTGACCCACAGGAAAGCGTCCACCTGAGGGTTGCCGGTGTTCGCGGTGGGCGCGACGCCCAGCGCACGGCCCTCGGGATTGCACCAGTACAGCGGGTCCCCCTCGACGGGGCCGGCGCCGTTGCGGGACGTGTCGATGACGAACGGCTTGCCGCCGGTCATCCCCGAGATCGCCTGGCCGTAGCCGACCTCCTCGTCGGTGGTGAAGAAGTTCGCGGTGTTGAGGCTGAAGCCACGCGCCTTGGCGACACCGACCTGGTTGAGCCGGTTGGCCATCTCCTCCGCGCTGACCCAGCGAGAGTGCCCGGCGTCGACGTAGACCGCGGTGCCCGGATTGCGGGTGAGCGTGTCCACCGCGTAGGCGATCAGGTCGAAACGTTCCTGGCGCTGGTCGCCCGACAGGCAGTCGGCCATGGCGAGCGCATCGGGTTCGAGGATGACGGCCGCGGGGCCACCGCCGATCGCCCCCGCGACGCCGTCGATCCAATTGCGGTAGGCGCCGGCGGAGCCGAAGCCGCCCGCGGCGAAGCTGCCGCAGTCGCGGTGCGGGATGCCGTAGAGCGCCAGGATCGGCATCGTGCCCGCGGCCTGCGCGGCGGCGATGTACTTCGCGTCGACCGCAGGCGTGGAGAGTTGGTCCATCCAGTACGCGGTCGGCGTGTTGACGACCCGGTCGAGCGTCGGGTTGCCGGCACCGCGAGCCGCCCTGATGCCCTTGGAGTCCGGGTTGACGTAGAACGGCATTCCGGCCAGCGGGTTGCCGTCGGCGGCCAGTCGGATCGCCGGCTGCGGCGAGGACGGGGAGGACACCAGGCCGGTGACGGTCAGCACCGCCAGGATCGGGACGGTCCAGCGCGCGATGACGCGCGCAGCGCGGGAGATCACCCCGAGAAACATAGTGCCGGTCGCCGACCTCGCGCCAATCCGTGCGGCGCTCACGCGGCGACGGCGGTGCCGCAGATCCCGCAGACCTCGAACTCCCGGCGCTTCCACCGCACGAGCGGGACGAAGAAGACGCTGAACTGGCGGAACTGCCGCACCCGCGCCCACTGCGTGGTGTTGTGGCACCGCGGGCAGGTCCGCACACCTCCCGCGCCGAGGGGCTTGCGCTTGGTCCCGATGCCGAACAGGAAGAACAACACGTCACCACCGTATCGACCGCAGCGGAATAGGTGACATGTCACGCATGTTGCACGGGACGTCCACGACGAAGGGAAACATCATGGGACAGCTGGAAGGCAAGACGGCACTGGTGACCGGCGGGACGTCGGGCATCGGCCTGGCGACGGCCACCCGACTGGCCGCCGAGGGCGCGCACGTCGTCATCACCGGTCGGCGGCAGGACGCGCTGGACGCGGCGGTCGCCTCGATCGGCGACGCGGCGACGGGCGTGCGCAGCGACGTGTCGCGACCCGAGGAACTCGACGCGGTGGTCGACGCGATCGCGGCCCGCGGCAAGGGCCTGGACGTGGTGTTCGCCAACGCCGGCGGCGGCGAGTTCGCGGCGCTGGGCGACATCACGGTGGAGCACTTCACCTCCACGTTCACCACCAATGTCGGCGGCACCCTGTTCACGGTGCAGAAGGTGCTGCCGCTGCTCAACGCGGGCGCGTCGGTGATCCTCGCGGGGTCGACGTCGGCGTCCAACGGCACGCCGGCCTTCAGCGTGTACGCCGCGACGAAGGCGGCCATCCGGTCCTTCGGACGGACGTGGGCGGCCGAACTGGCCGGCCGCGGAATCCGGGTGAACACCGTGGTGCCGGGGCCGGTGGAGACCCCCGGGCTCGTCGGGCTGGCGCCCGGCAACGAGCAGGATCTGCTCGACGGGGAGGCGGCGAAGGTGCCCCTGGGGCGGGTCGGCCGGCCCGAGGAGATCGCGGCGGCCGTGCTGTTCCTGGCGTCGGATCAGAGCAGCTTCATGACGGGTGCGGAGGTGTTCGTCGACGGCGGGGCCGAACAGGTCTGATCAGTCCGCCGGCGGCCCGAACTCCGGTGGGGGCAGCGTCCCGCGTCGCAGGAGCGAGTCGCCGACCGCGGCCAGGGCATCGGCGAGCGCCGCCTCCTGGCCGCGGTCGGTGCCGGAGAAGACCGTGTCGCGCACCCACGCGGCGTGCACCGGAACGGCCGCGCGGAACTGCCGCGAACCCTCGGCGGTCAGCACGACGTCGGTGGCACGGCCGTCCCCCGCCGACGGCAGCCGCTCGACCAGGCCGCGGCGGGCCATCCGCTGCAGGTGATGGGAGAGCCGGCTGCGCTCCCACCCGATCACCGTCGCGAGGCTCGACAACTGCGCCGTCCGCTGCGGGGCGTTGTCGAGCGCGTTGAGCACGGTGTAGTCGCCGAGCGACAGGCCGCAGTCGCGCTGCAGGTGGCGGTTCATCTCGTACTCGAGACGGTGGTAGACCCGCATGTAGCTGACCCACGCGCGCTGTTGCGACGGGGTGAGCCCCTCGCCCGCCGCCCTCGTCGACCGTGCTGCCATGCCGATTAGTGTGCAGTCCATGACTGCCTCCGCAGAAACCTCGCCGCTGGAAGCACGTGTCGGCCACTACTACCAGATGGACGGCACGTATCTGGTCGGCCGCGAGAAGCTGCGGGAGTACGCCCGCGCCGTGCAGGACTACCACCCGGCGCACTGGGACGTGGCGGCCGCGGCCGAGCTGGGCTACTCCGATCTGATCGCGCCGCTGACCTTCACCTCGGCCCCGGGCATGCAGTGCAACCGGCGGATGTTCGAGGAGGTGGTCGTCGGCTACGACACCTACATGCAGACCGAGGAGGTCTTCGAGCAGCACCGCCCGATCGTCGCCGGCGACGAGCTGAAGATCGACGTCGAGTTGACGTCGGTGCGCCGGATCGCCGGCCGGGACCTCATCACGGTCACCAACACGTTCACCGATGCGGACGGGGAACGGGTGCACACGCTGCACACCACCGTGGTCGGCGTGACGGCCGAGGACATCGGCGCCGACGTCAAGACCGCGGTGCAGAACGCGATGATGCACGACATGAACATCCTCGACATCGGGGGTTCGGATGCCGAGTACCACAAGACCTTTCGGCCCGAGGGCGCCATCCGGGTGTCCGACGGCGGGACCACCCGCACCCCGGGGAGCCGCTCGTTCGACGAGCTGTCGGTCGGCGACCCGCTGCCGGTGCACCACACCCGGCTCTCGCGCGGAGACCTGGTGAACTACGCCGGCGTCGCCGGCGACGCGAACCCGATCCACTGGGACGAGGACATCGCCAAGCTGGCCGGGCTGCCCGACGTGATCGCCCACGGCATGCTGACGATGGGGCTGGGCGCCGGCTTCTTCTCCTCCTGGTCGGGCGACCCCGGCGCGGCCACCCGCTTCGCGGTGCGGCTCTCCTCGCCGGCGATCGTGCCGGCCAAGGAGGGCGCCGACGTCGAGTTCAGCGGCAAGGTGAAGTCACTGGACGAGGCGACGCGGTCCGGCGTCGTCATCGTCGGGGCGAAGTCCGCGGGCAAGAAGATCTTCGGCCTGGCCACCCTCGAGGTCCGCTTCCGCTGACCGCAGCCGACGGCGCCGGATCACGGGGTGTGCCGGGCCGCCAGTCGGCTGTAGGCCTCGGTGAAGGCACTCGCGCCCGCGAGGAGTTGTTCGCGCTCGCGGCCGGTCATCTGTGCCGCGACCCCGCCGAGATGCTCGACCCGTCGAGCGACGACCTCGTCGAGCACCGACCGCCCAGCGGCGGTCAATTCGAGCAGCGTCGCGCGCCGATTGTGTTGCGGGACGCTGCGGGTGATGAGCCCGGCCTCAGCGAGCCGGTCGCTGAGGCGGCTCGCGCTCGACGGTGCCAGGTCGAGATCCTCCCCCAGCTCGGTCACCAGACTGGGGCCCAGGCGTTCCAGGGACTGCAGCGCACGCAGCGTGGGTAACCCGACGCGCTTCTCGATCTCCTCGAGCACGACGACGTTCAACGCGAGAAGACCCCGCGTCGCACGCTCGAGCTGCGCCGCGTAGTCGCTCGTCTCTGTCCGTCGGGGCGCCATCAAGCCCGGAGCATACCTCCGGATCGCACGTCCTCCACTGGTTACACTTTCCCAGTTTGGAAATCCTCCATTATGGATACTTTGCTTTGCAGCAACTGTTGAGGAGGCGCCATGGCACGCGACACCCGGGGCCCGCTCCCGCCGGAGACCGACGACCTGCGCCGGGTCAGTCTCAACCCGCCGCACTGGCGGCAGGCGCGCCGGCTTCTGGCAGCGGGGGCCGTCCTGACAAGCCTGCTCGGTGTGGCCGGCCTGATCGGGGTGATGGTCGACGATCGGCATGAGGGATGGCGGGTGCTCGGGGTGCCACTCACCGTGTCGCTCAGCGTCGTTCTGCTGCTCATCGGATGCGCAGCGGCCCTGGCCTGCACGCGCCGACAGGCGGCCAAGATCTTCACCCTCACGATGAGCGCCGCGACCGTCGCCGTGATGATCATCTGCGGCGTGGCCGCCGTGCATCACGATCCGGGACCGCTGGGATTCACCGCACCGGCGATCCTGCTGTGGACCGCGCTGTTCTGCTGGAGCATCGCCTCGGCGATGTGGGTGATGCCCGACCAGATCCAGGGACCCGACTGGGTTTCGCGCCGGCGGTCGGACCGATGAGCGATCGCATCGGCGACCCACACGTGCTGCGGGAGTACGCACTTCTCGCCGACGGGTATCGCGGCGCGTTGATCGGTCCGCGCGGTGAGATCAGCTGGTTGTGCGCACCCCGATGGGACAGCGACGCGCTGTTCTCGGCGCTGATCGGTGGTGACGGCGCGTTCGCGATCACGCCGCGCGGCCGGTTCGTCTGGGGCGGACACTACGAAGACGGCAGCCTGATCTGGCGGTCGCGCTGGGTCACCACGGACGGCATCACCGAGTGCCGCGAGGCGTTCGCCTACCCGGGTGATCCGCACCGGGCAGTGCTGATGCGCCGACTCGTCGCGGCACGCGGAGTCGCCTGTGCCACCGTCACTTTCGCGCCCGCGGGCGGTTTCGGCAGTCAGGCCATGGAGCAGCTGACCCGCGATGACCGGGGCCGGTGGCACGCCCGGTGCGGCGGGCTGCACGTCACCGTGCACGGCATCGGCCACGCCGAGGTGACCGACGTCGCCGGCGTCCCCGCCCTGCGCTGCGATCTCGAATTGGCGCAGGGCGACCACCACGACGTCGTCGTCGAGTTCGCCGAGGGATCCGAGCGGTCACCGCTGCCCCATCCCGACGCGCTGTGGGCTGATACCGAGAAAGCGTGGAGCGCGACACTTCCCCCGTTCCACGGCAGTATCACCCCGCGCGACTCCCGACACTCCTATGCGGTGCTGCGCGGCCTGACGGCTCCGGGTGGGGGGATGGTGGCGGCTGCCACGATGAGTCTGCCCGAACGCGCCGAACAGCGTCGCAATTACGACTACCGCTACGTATGGATCCGCGACCAGTGCTACGCCGGTGAGGCCGTGGCGCTGGACGGACCGCATCCCGTCCTCGATGACGCCGTCCGGTTCGTGACGCAGCGCCTTCTCGACGACGGGCCGGATCTGAAGCCCGCCTACCGGGTCGACGGCACCGCCGTACCGGACGAGAGCTCTCTGCAGCTGCCCGGTTACCCCGGCGGTACGGACATCCTCGGCAACCACGCCCACAGTCAGTTCCAACTGGACGTGTTCGGGGAGGCGCTGCTGTTGTTCGCCGCGGCCGCTCGGCACGACCACCTCGACGCCGACGGCTACCGCGCCGCCACGGCGGCGGCCGCGGCGATCGCGCACCGCTGGCGTCAGCCCGATGCCGGCGTCTGGGAACTCGAGGATCGACACTGGGCGCACTCCCGACTGACCTGCGTCGCGGGTCTACGGGCCATCGCCACCCACGCCGCGGCGCGGGATGCGGCACAGTACGAGTCGCTGGCCGACACCATCCTGGCCGCCAGCGGTGACTGCGTCCATCCCAGCGGGCGATGGCAGCGGGCGCCCGACGATCCGCGCGTCGACGCCGCGTTGCTGGTGCCCGCCCTGCGCGGAGCCGTACCGCCCGACGACCCCCGCAGCACCGCCACCCTGCGCGCGGTGCTCGGCGAGCTGGAGGACGACGGATACGTCTACCGCTTCCGCCATGACGAGCGGCCTCTGGCCGAAGCGGAGGGGGCGTTTCTCCTGTGCGGCTTCTGGGCGGCACTGGCCTGTCTGCAGCAGGGCGACATGGTGAGAGCCACCAGGTATTTCGAGCGCAACCGCGCCGGCTGCGGACCGCCCGGCCTGTTCGGCGAGGAGTACGACGTCGAGCAGCGGCAGCTGCGCGGCAATCTCCCCCAGGCGTTCGTGCACGCCCTGTTGATCGAAACGTCCCTTCGTGTCGGCGCAAAGGAGCCCTCATGAGTGCACCCCCGTCCCGCACCGTGGTCATCACCGGAGCCAGCGCCGGTGTCGGACGCGCCGCCGCGCAGGCATTCGGACGGCGCGGCGATCGCGTCGCGCTGCTGGCCCGCGGGCATGCCGGCCTGCGCGGCGCCGCCGAGGACGTCGAGGCGGCGGGCGGCCGCGCGCTGTGTGTGCCCACCGATGTCGCGGACTACGACCAGGTCGACGCTGCCGCCACGACGGTCGAGAACACGTTCGGCCCCATCGACGTCTGGGTCAACGTCGCGTTCACCTCGGTCTTCGCTCCGTTCACCCAGATCGCGCCCGAGGAGTTCCGCCGCGTCACCGACGTCAGCTACCTGGGCTTCGTCCACGGCACCATGGCGGCGCTGGCCCGCATGACGCCGCGCGACGCGGGCACCGTCGTGCAGGTGGGGTCGGCTCTGGGCGCCCGCGCCATCCCGCTGCAGTCGGCCTACTGCGGCGCCAAACACGCGATCAACGGGTTCACCGAATCGGTTCGCACCGAACTACTGCACGACCGCAGCAACATTCACATCACCGTCGTGCAGATGCCGGCGCTCAACACCCCTCAGTTCGACTGGGTGCTGTCCCGGCTGCCGCGACACCCGCAACCCGTGCCGCCGATCTACCAACCCGAAGTGGCGGCGCGCGCGATCGTGCGGGCCGCCGACCATCCCCGTCGCAAGCAGTACTGGGTCGGTGCGAGCACCGCCGCCACCGTGCTCGGTCAGCGCCTGATGCCCGCCGTTCTCGACTTTTATCTCGCGCGTACCGGGTACTCGTCGCAGCAGACCGGCCAACCCGCGGAACCTGACCGGCCGAACAACCTGTGGCGGCCCGTCGACGACGAGCCCGGCAGTGACCACGGCGCCCACGGATCGTTCGACGACCGGTCGACGAGTCGGTCGCCGCAGGTGTGGCTGTCTCGGCACGCCCGGTCGCTGTCGGTCGCCGCCGCCGGAATGGCGCTGACCGCCGGCGGGGCCGCGCTGACCCACCACCGGCACTGACCTCACAACACGAAGGAGACGACATGTCAGACACCGTCGCCGACGTCCTGCTCGCCCGCTTGCGGGAATGGGGCGTCAAGCAGGTCTTCGGATTTCCCGGAGACGGCATCAACGGACTGCTCGCCGCGTGGCAACGCGCGGACGACGATCCGCAGTTCGTCCAGGCCCGGCACGAGGAGATGGCCGCCTTCGAAGCGGTGGGCTTCGCCAAGTTCTCCGGCCAGGTCGGAGTGTGCGTGGCCACCAGCGGGCCCGGTGCGGTGCACCTGCTCAACGGTCTGTACGACGCCAAGCTCGACCATGTCCCGGTGGTCGCGATCGTCGGCCAGACCGAGCGCTCGGCGATGGGCGGCTCCTACCAGCAGGAGATCGACCTGCTCAGCCTCTTCAAAGACGTCTGCAGTGAGTTCGTGCAGATGTGCACGGTGCCCAAGCAGTTCCCCAACCTCATCGACCGCGCCATCCGCGTCGCGCTCAACGAGGGCGCGCCGACCGCGATCATCGTGCCGTCCGACGTCTTCGAGCTGACCTACGAACCGCCGGGACACGCGTTCAAGCAGGTGCCCTCCAGCCTCGGGATGTCCGCGTCGCGCATCGTGCCCGACGACGACGCACTGCGCCGGACCGCCGACCTGCTCAACGCCGGTCACCGGGTCGCGATGCTCGTCGGGCAGGGCGCGCGTGGATGTGCCGACGAACTTGCCGAGGTCGCCGACCTGCTCGGCGCGGGCGCGGCGAAAGCACTGCTCGGTAAGGACGTTCTGTCCGACGACCTGCCGTGGGTGACGGGCTCGATCGGACTGCTGGGCACCACCGCGAGCTGGCACCTGATGCAGGGGTGCGACACGCTGCTCACCGTCGGTTCGAACTTCCCCTACACCCAGTTCCTGCCCGATCTCGACCAGGCCCGCGCGGTGCAGATCGATCGCTCGGGCAAGTGGATCGGCATGCGCTACCCGTATGAGATCAACCTTGTCGGCGACGCCAGAAGCACTCTACGAGCGTTGATTCCGATGCTGGAACGCAAGACCGACCGCTCCTGGCGCGACAAGATCGAGAAGTGGGTGGACAGTTGGTGGACCACCGTGCAGCGCAGGGCCATGACCGACGCCGACCCGGTCAATCCGATGCGGATCTTCTGGGAACTGTCGGAACGGATGCCCGGCAACGCCATCATCGCCGCCGACTCCGGTTCGGCGGCCAACTGGTATGCCCGGCACCTGAGATTCCGCGGCGACGTCCGCGGCTCCCTGTCCGGGACGCTCGCCACGATGGGGCCCGGCGTCCCCTACGTCATCGGTGCCAAATGGGCACATCCGGACCGACCCACCATCGCGTTCGTCGGCGACGGTGCGATGCAGATGAACGGGCTGGCCGAGCTGATCACGATCAGCAAGTACTGGAGGCAGTGGACCGATCCGCGGCTGATCATCGCGATCCTGCACAACAACGACCTCAACCAGGTCACCTGGGAGATGCGGGCAATGGAGAACTCGCCGAAATTCGAAGCGTCCCAGAGCCTTCCCGACGTCGACTTCGCCGGCTTCGCGCGCAGCCTCGGGCTGCACGGCGACAACATCGACGACGCCGGTGTCCTCGGCGACGCGTGGGACCGTGCGCTCGCCGCCGACCGGCCGACCGTACTCGACGTCCGCTGCGATCCCGATGTGCCACCGATTCCGCCGCACGCCACCTTCGACCAGGCCAAGTCGCTCGTCGATGCCGTCGTCGGCGGCGACGAGGACAGCGCCGGGTTCATCAAGCAGGGCATCAAACAGAAAGTGCAGCAATACTTCCCGAGCGAGAAGAAGAGCAGCCGATGAAACCGGTACGCGCCGCGGTGCACGCGATCCGCACCGGACGTTTCGAACGCACCCTGTCGGCGCTGACGGCGGCGGGAGCCGCGGTCACGACCGCCGAGATCTACCTCTCCCACGACGGCGCCAGCTTCGGCAACCGGATGATGTACTGGCCGGTCGTCATCGTCCCCACCGCGGTGCCCGCCGGCGTGGCCGCGTTCTTCTCGCGCCGCGCGGCGCACACGGTGCTGCCCGCCGCCAGTGCGCTGATCGTCGCGAACGGCGTGCAGGGGACCTACCTGCACTGGCGCGGCATCTCCCAGCGACCGGGCGGGTTGACCCGGTACAACATGGAATCCGGGCCGCCGGCCTTCGCACCGCTGCTGGCCTCCCTGGTGGGCGGCATGGGCCTGCTGGCGTCACTGCTGCGTCGGGAGGACCTGCCCGGGGACGGGAGGCGCTGATGCCGCTGCGCTCCACCGACCGACGCGGCGTCACCCCGCAGGGCCGCGGCCGTTTTCCCGGCTTCGACGTGCTGACGCAGGCCCACGTATGGGACGAGGTCACCGCCGATGTCGTGTTGGACCGGCTCTCCCCACCGGAGGGGCCGACGTTCTTCACCGCCGAGGAGGCGGCGGTCGCGGGTCCGCTGCTCGACCTGCTGCTCGCCCAGGACACCGAGCCGAAGATCCCGGTGCTGGCCCTCATCGACGCCCGACTGGCCGCGGGCGAGACCGACGGCTGGCACTACGACGACCTGCCCGCCGACAGCCAGGCGTGGCGCGGGTCCCTGGCCGCGCTGGAACGTGATGCGCGCGAACACCACCGGCTCGGCTACACAGAATTGGACGCCGCGCGGCAGGCCCGGCTGGTGCAGAACGTGCAGAACCTCGCTGACGCGGGAGAGCTCTGGCACGACTGGCCCGCCGGTCACGTCTGGAGCCTGTGGACGCGGTACGCCTGCACGGCGTTCTACTCGCATCCGTGGGCGTGGAACGAGATCGGCTTCCCCGGTCCCGCGTATCCGCGCGGCTACCTCAATCCGGGTATCGACGCCCGCGAATCCTATGAGGTGTCCGACCATCACGACCTCGACCCGGTGCCGTTCGCCGCGCGGGTGGAGGCCGCCCGCCGCGCCGACGCGGAGCTGACCGACGGGCGTAGCCATGGGTGACGGCACGGCGGTACGCGACCGCAATGCGTCGGCGTGGCTGTTGCCCGCCGACGGTGTCCGCACCAACCACCGGTTGCGCGCCGACATGCGCCGCTATCAGCCCGACGACGAGGTCGACGTCGTGATCGTGGGTGCCGGCGCGGGCGGCGCCACCCTCGGGCAGCGGCTGGCGCGCGCCGGATGGAGCGTGGTGCTGCTCGACGCCGGCCCGTTCTGGGACCCCGACGCGGACTGGGTCAGCGACGAACGCGGGTCCCACGGCCTGTACTGGACCGAGCCCCGCCAGATCGGCGGCGAGGATCCTGTCCCCCTGGGTTCCAACAACTCCGGTCGCGGCGTCGGTGGATCGATGGTCCACTACGCCGGGTACACGCCGCGGTTCCATCCCTCGGATTTCCACACACGCACCCACGACGGCGTGGGCGCCGACTGGCCGATCGACTACACCGATCTGCGGCCCTACTACGAACAGATCGAAGCCGAACTGCCGGTGGCGGGCCAGGACTGGCCGTGGGGCGACCCGCACGGGTACCCGCACAGCCCGCACCCGGTCAGCGGCAACGGGCTGATCGCGCTGCGCGGTGCGCAGGCGCTGGGCATCGAGATGCGGGTGGGTCCGGTCGCAATCCCCAACGGCCGCTTCGGCAATCGCCGGCATTGCATCTACCGGGGGTTCTGCATCCAGGGCTGCAAGGTCAACGCCAAAGCCAGCCCGCTGATCACCCACATCCCCGACGCCCTCGCCCACGGCGCCGAGGTCCGCCCCGACTGCCACGTCAGCCACATCCTGGTCGACGACGACACCGGGTGCGCCACCGGCGTGGTGTACGCGCACGACGGTGTGCTGCACCGCCAACGCGCACAGTCGGTGGTGATCGCCGGCTACTCGATCGAGACGCCCCGGCTGCTGCTGCTCTCGGCATCGGCCCGGTATCCCGACGGACTGGGCAACGACCACGACCATGTCGGACGGCACCTGATGGTGCAGGGCGCCCCCCAGGTCGCGGGCCGCTTCTCCGAGGAGATCCGAATGTACAAGGCGCCGCCGCCGGAAGTCAGCACCGAGCAGTTCTACGAGACCGACGTCGGCAAGCCCTACCGGCGCGGCTTCTCCATCCAGACCGTCAGTCCGCTGCCGATCACCTGGTCGGAACACGTGTCCGCCCAGGGTCACTGGGGACAGACCCTGCGGGAGTACATGCGCGACTACGTCCACTGGGCCACCCTGGGCGCCCTGTGTGAGCTGCTGCCGCTGCCCGGCAACCGTGTCACGCTCGCCGACGAGACGGACCGGCACGGGCTGCCCGTCGCCCACTTCTCCTACACCCAGTGCGAGAACGACAAGCACCTCATCCGCGCCGCCGGCACCATCATGGCCGACCTGCTGCGGGCCGCCGGCGCCGAGGAGGTGATGACCGTGAACCGCTACGCCCATCTGGTCGGCGGCGCGCGCATGGCGGCGCGACCACAGGACGGGGTCATCGACGCCGAGCACCGCGTCTTCGGCGTGGACCGCCTCTACGTCGTCGACGGCAGCGTGATGCCCACCCAGGGCGCCGCCAATCCGGCATTGACCATCATGGCGCTCGCCGCGCGGGCCGCCGACCTGATGAAGAGCCACGCCGTCCAGTCGTGATCCCCACGAGAAAGGTTGCGCAGCAATGCCGTCACCGCGCATCGACCGTCTCGAGGTCGCCGTCTACACGGTGCCCACCCAGGGACCCGAGGCCGACGGAACACTCCGCTGGGACGCCACCACCGCCGTCGTCGTGCACGTGCACACCGACGGCGCCGTCGGACTCGGCTGGACGTACAGTTCCCCCGCCGCGGCGGCCGTCATCACCCATCACCTGCGCGACGTGGTCGTCGGCCGCGACGCCACCGACCTGCCCGGCGCCTTCGACGCCATGAACCGCGCATGCCGCAATATCGGCACCGGCGGCCTGGTCGCGCAGGCAGTCAGCGCGGTCGACATCGCGCTGTGGGACCTGCGCGCCTGCCTGCGCGACCTGCCGCTCGCCACGCTGTTCGGCCGCTGTCACGACGACGTCCCCATCTACGGGTCCGGCGGCTTCACCAACCTCGACGACGACGAACTCGCCGCGCAGGTCGAGACCTGGCGCAAGGCCGGATGCACGGCGATGAAGATCAAGATCGGGCAGTGCTGGGGCCGTGATTCCGAGCGAGATCTCGCCCGCGTCAACGCCTTCCGACGGATGGCGGGCGACACGGTCGACCTCATGGTCGACGCGAACGGGGGCTACTCCGCCGGGCAGGCGCGCCGGGTCGGCGCGGCGCTCGACCAGGTGGGCGTCACCTGGTTCGAGGAGCCCGTCAGCAGCGACGACACCGCGGGACTGGCGTCGGTGCGCGCCGCGGTGCGCTGCGACGTCGCCGCCGGCGAGTACATCGCCGACCGCTACGACGCGCGTCGGCTCGCCCCGGTGGTGGACTGCCTGCAACTCGACGTCACCCGCTGCGGCGGGTACACCGGCTGGCTGGCTGCGGCGAGCATCGCCGCGGCGCACAATCTCGAGGTCTCGGCGCACTGTGCGCCCGCGCTGCACGTCCCGGTCACCGCCGCGGTGCCGCGCCTTCGGCACCTCGAATATTTCATCGACCACATGCGCCTGGAAGCCGAGTTGTTCGACGGGATCCCCGTTCCCCGCGGCGGCCGGCTGCCGGTGACCACGACGCGGCCCGGGCACGGCATGGCCCTGGCCGAGCGCGCGCAGAGGTATCGGACCTCGTGAGCGCGCGCTACCGGGCCATCGAGGTCGTCCGCGCGTCGTGGGGCGCGGCGCTGCTGATCGGACCCGATCGGGTGCTGCACGTCACGGCCAGCGGACCGGTCGATACACCGGGCCGGGCTGTGACGCGGATCCTGGGGGCGCGCCACCTCGTGCAGGCGGCGCTGTCCGGACTCCGGCCGGGCAGCGGCGTGCTCGCGTGGGGAGTGGGGGTCGACGCCGTGCACGCTGTGACGGCGCTCCTGCTCGCGGCCGTCGATCGGCGCAGGGCGCGTGCCGGATGCACCGACGCCGCCATCGCGGCCGGGTGGGCTGCCCTGGGCTGGCGCGATCTGCGCCGCGACCGGCAGCGCCCTAGTACTCCTCTGCCGGGTCGGCCGACATCGACCGCAGCCGACGGCGCCGGGTGACCACGAACCGCGCCATCCAGACGACGACGGCGGCCAGCACGACGTACTGCAGGGTCGCTGTGTAGGGGTCGATCGCGTGCCAGTTGGCGCCCAGCGCGTAGCCGGCCGAGATCAGCGCGGTGTTCCACACCAGGCTGCCCAACAGCGTCAGCACGGTGAAGACCACGGCGTTCATCCGCTCCGTGCCCGCGGGCAGCGAGATGAAGCTCCGGAACAGCGGCACCATCCTGCCGAAGAAGACCGCCTTGGTCCCGTGCCGGGCGAACCACGCGGTCGTCTTGTCGATGTCCTCGGCCGCGACCAGCGGCAGGCGCAGGGCGATCCCGCGCACCCGGTCGTGGCCGAGCCACGCGCCGAGCCCGTAGAGCACCCAGGCGCCGACCAGGGAGCCCACCGTGGCGCCGATGATCGCCTCGGCCAGCGACAGGTCGCCGAGCCTCGCTGCGAAACCGGCCATCGGCAGGATGACCTCGCTGGGCACCGGCGGGAACAGGTTCTCGGCGGCGATCGCCAGGCCTGCTCCGAGGCCGCCCCACCGCTCCATGAGCTCGACCGTCCAGCCGGCGACACCGTCGAGTTCGATCGCGGGGTGTGTCGCCACCAGGCTGCCTTTCGTCGGGGTCGTCCCCGGCGAGGGTACCGACGTCAGCGCCGCAGGGTCAGCGCCAACCGGGCGTCGCCGGGCAGTTGACCGGCGGCGAGCAGCGCGATCCACCCGCCGCGACCCAGCACGATCTCGATGAGTTCGTCGACGGCGTCGTCGATGACGTCGGGGTGGTCCACCTCGTCGGTCGGGATCAGACTGTCCCCGTCCTGACCCAGGCGCGCGGGGTAGAAGTAGTCCTCCTCGACGGCCAGCAGTTCGGGGCGCTCCCACCGTGCGGCACGCCAGGCGCTGGTGATGTCGGTCAGCACCCGGCCGGTTCCCGCGCGCTGCTCGACGAGGTCCAGCGCCTCCTGCGCGCGGGAGCGCAGATAATCCTGCAGCACGGGCCGGGTCAGCGTGGTCAGCTCCTCGGCGCCGGTGTGCAGGTGGCTGCCGCGCACGACGCCGGCCAGCCGCCCGGTGTTGCGGGACAGCCGCTGGAACCGCGACGCGGTCGGTTCGGGCGCGGCGAGCACCAGCGGCATGGGATCCAGGCGCAGGGCCACGCCGAGTGCGCGGTCGACGCGGCGCAGGAAGTCGGTGGGACGCTCGTCGGCGCTGCTGCGCCGGGCACCGAGGGTGCGCCGGCGGACCGGGAATCCGCCGGACGTGACCCGGGTGAGAATCCCGCCGCGGTCGTGCAGCAGGCGCGCCTCGTCGGCCGACAGCAGCAGCACCGCGTGGTGCGGGGTGTGCTGAAGGGCCCGCACCAGGTCGCGGGTCGCGAAGGTGGGGTCGATGACGCACCGATTGACCACGGGCACTGGCAGATTCACCCGGCGGCGCTGGGTGGCGCTGACGAACAGTGCGACGGCGCGGTCGGTCGGCCTGCCTGCCGCCTCGCCGATCAGCTCGTGGACGGCGGCCAGCAGCTGTTCGGGGTCGGCGTCGAGGTGGTCGGTGTGCTCGGCCGCCAGCCGGCGTGCCGCGTCGGCGGCCAGACCCCGCAGCGCGCTGACGTCCTCGCCGTGCAGGGTGGGACCGGGGCGGGTGGTCGCCAGGATCGAGATGCTCGGATACGCCCGCTGCGACTGGAGTTCGGTGACCTCGTAGGCGGTCAGGACGGTGTCGCGTTCGGCGGGAGGGGTGGTGACAGGGGACATGACTTCCTCATCTCGTCGCAAGATGAGGTCTCGCTCGACCCGCGACCGCGGGTGTCCGGCGCCGGATCCGCTGGGGCGGAACGTGTTGACGACGCCGGGCTTGGTGAGGTACTCCCCTCGTCCGCCAGAGTGCCGACGTTCGTCGCTGGTGTCAAGGACGCTCGACCTCGACGCGCGTGCGCGGCAGCAACGCCGCGGGCAGGTAGGCGGCGGCGATCAGGAGCGCGGCGACCAGGAAGACCATCGTGTAGGCGTGGGACAGATCGTGCATCACCTGGTCGGCGAAGCCGGGCTGCGCCGCGGCGGGCGGAAGCGTCGCCGGATCAAGCGGCCTGCCCGCCGCGTGAGCCTGCTCCTGCAGTGCCGCAACCTGATTGGCGGTGCTGACCGCGTCGCTGCGGTTGACCTGATGGGTCAGGATCACCGACATCACCGCGGTGCCGATCGATCCGGCGACCCGCTGGTTGACATTGATCAGCGTGGAGCCGCGCGCGATCTGCTCCGGCCGCAGCGTCTGCACGGCGGCGCTGGACAACGGCATCATCGTGGCGCCCATGCCGAATCCGAACACCACCAGACCCGTCACGAGGACCGGGACGTAGGCGTCCTGATGCCATGCGCCGTAGGCGAACACCCCCATCCCGGCCACCATCAGGGTGATGCCGGTGAGCACGATCTTGCCCGGGCCCTGCCGGTCGACCAGGCGTCCGGCGAGCGGCATCGTGACCATGGCGCCGAGGCCCTGCGGGATGACGTGCAGTCCGGACTGGAACGGCGTCAGATGCAAGACCTGTTGAAAGTAGCTTGGCAGCAACAGGATCGCACCGAAGAAGGCGGCCGCGAAGACCAGCATTGCGGCGTTGGCGACAGCCATCAGACGGTTCCTGAACAGCCGCAGATCGATCAGCGGGTGGGCCGTCTTGTGCAGGGCGTGCACGACGAACGCGGCGACCAGCAGTACGCCGCCACCCGTCGGGATCCAGACATGGGCGTCGGTGACGCTGGTGTGCTCGGGCAGCGAGGACACCCCGTAGAGCAGGCTCGCCAGGCCCGGCGACAGCAGCAGCATGCCGATCACGTCGAACGGCTCGGCATCGGACGGCTCGTCCCTGGCGAAGATCAGCGCGGCGAGCACCAGGGCGAGTACGCCGATCGGCACGTTGATCAGGAAGATCCACCGCCAGCCGTAGTCATCGATGAGCCAGCCGCCGAGCACCGGTCCGGCGACCGGCCCGAGCAGCATCGGGATGCCGAGCACCGACATCAGCCTGCCGAGCCGGCGCGGCCCGGCTTCGCGAGTCAGGATCGTGAAGACCAGCGGCATCAGCATGCCGCCACCGAGGCCCTGGATCACGCGGTAGACGATGAGCTCGGTGATGTCGCTCGCGGTGGCGCACAGCAGGGAGCCGGCGGTGAACAGCACCACCGATCCGAGGAACAGCCGCTTGGTGCCGAACCGGTCGGCCGCCCATCCCGTCATCGGGATCACCGCGGCCAGTGCCAGGGTGTATCCCGTCGCCGTCCACGCCACCACCGCCTGGCTGGAGCCGAACTCCGCGATGAAGGTGCGCTGAGCGACGTTGACGACGGTGGTGTCGAGGATCGTCATGATCGCGGCCAGCACGCAGACCCCGGCGATGCGGAGCAGACGGGCGTCGAGGCGGTCGCCCTCGACTGCGGGTTCGACGCGGTGGGCCACGGCCGCCTCCTGGAGGGGAAAGAGAGACCCGCTAACAATTCCCGGGCTGCCTCGACACCAAACGCACGGGAATGCTTGCCGCCCTTCCTGTGTCCTTACTGTGAGCCTGCGTCGCGAACAGTTAGACCGGGTAACCTTTTGGGCGAGTGTGAGGAGTCGCGGCGTGAATCTCGGAGTGTGGGGCGACCTGGTGGTGTTGGCCACGGCGGCGGAGATCGTGTTCGCCACCTGCGTGTTCGTCTACATCACCCGTCTGGAGCGGCGGACGCCGCATCCCCTGGGCGACGAGGTGGGAGCGCACAAGCGGGTGCTCGCGAAGGTGCGCAAGCGTGAGCCGTTGACGCGGGACGAAGCCGATTACGCGGCCGAACTGGTGGCCGACGCCCGGTCCCCCCTCGCCTACGCGATCCCCGCGGCGCTGTTCACGCTCGGCTTCTTCTACGTCGTCGGATGCCTGTTCGTGCTGCATCTCGATGGCGGCCACCCGTCGTTCCGCACGTTCATCGGCGGCATCCCGATGCTGACGTCGATGAACATGGCCGTGCAACTGCGCAAGGTCGCGCGCCTGCGGGGCAAGCTGCGCGACATCGAGGTGATCGACCCCGAACCCGCGGAGCAGCGCGTACCCGCCACCGTCTGAGCCCGCGGAATAGCGTTCCTGGCTGCGATCAGGGCCCCGGCCGGGCACAACCCGGAATGCGCTTCCGCGGATACCGTCCGGGCCCGACTCAGTGCCGCGTGGGCCTGACCGCCGGGTCGTCGTCCTCCCAGAGCAACAGCTGACGCACCGCCGCCCGTGATCCGTAGGGCTGCAGCATCTGGCTGGCCGGACGCGGGCGCACCCGCAGCGGCCACCAGAACCACCGGCCGAGAAGGGCCGCGACGGCCGGCGTCATGAACGACCGGACGATGAGCGTGTCGAACAGCAGACCGAGCGCGATCGTCGTCCCGATCTGACCGAGGATGCGCAGGTCGGCAAAGATGAACGACGCCATGGTGGCGGCGAACACCAGCCCCGCCGCGGTCACCACCGAGCCGGAACCGGCCATCGCGCGGATGATGCCGGTGTTCAGCCCGGCCCCGATCTCCTCTTTGAACCGGGAGATCAGCAGCAGGTTGTAGTCCGATCCGACGGCCAGCAGCAGGATGATGGCCAGAGCCAGCACGATCCAGTACAGCTGGATGCCCAGCAGGTCCTGCCAGATCAGCACCGACAGCCCGAACGAGGCGCCCAGCGAGAGAGCGACGGTGCCGACGATGACGAACGCCGCGACGATGCTGCGGGTGATGAACACCATCACGAGCAGGATCAGACAGAGCGCCGCGATGCCCGCGATCATCAGGTCGTACTTCGCCCCGTCCTGAATGTCCTTGTAGGTGGCTGCCGTTCCGGCGATGAAGATCCGCGAGCCGGCCAGCGGGGTGCCCTTGACCGCCTCGCTGGCGGCGTGCCGGATCGGGTCGATGTGGCTGATGCCCTCGGTGGTCGCGGGATCGCCCTCGTGGGTGATGATCATCCGCGCCGCCTTGCCGTCGGGCGACAGGAACAGCTTGAGCCCCCGCTGGAACTCGGGGTTGGTGAACGCCTCCGGCGGCAGATAGAAGGAATCGTCGGTCTTCGACGCGTCATAGGCGGCGCCCAGCGCGGTCGAGTTCTCCAAGGCGCGCGAGTTCTGGTCGTTGATGCCCGACTGGGTGGCGTAGTTCGTCATCGTCAGGTCGCGGTTGGTCTGCTGATTCGCGATCTGCGGCGGGATGAGGGCCAGCAGCTTCGGTTGCAGCGCATCGAGTTTCGCGATGCTGCCGGCCACGTTGGCGAGCTGGTCGGTCAGGTCGTTGATGCCGTCGAGCGCGTCGAACAGCGAGCGCAGCGCCCAGCAGATCGGGATGTCGTAGCAGTGCGGCTCGAAGTAGAAGTAGTTGCGGATCGGCCGGAAGAAGTCGTCGAAGTTGGCGATCTTGTCGCGCAGGTCCTGGGCGGTGGCCACGGTCTGCGCGAAGGCCTGGGTCTGCTCGTCGGTGACGGCGGCCGACTGCTGCTGCAGCGCGTACTGCTGGCGCAGCGTGTTGATGGAGTCGTTGATGACACCGACCTGTTTGAGCAGATCCGCGGTGCGGGCCTGCTGGAAGGGCAGCGCGTTGATCTGCGCGGCGCTGCTGGCGCTGAGCTGGAACGGGATCGACGTGTGGTCCAGCGGCGTGCCGAGCGGGCGGGTGATCGACTGCACCTGCGCGATGCCATCGGTGTGGAACACCGCCTTGGCCACGCGTTCGAGCAGGATCATGTCGGTCGGGTTGCGCAGGTCATGGTCGGCTTCGACCATCAGCAGTTCGGGTTCCAGCCGCGCCTGGGAGAAGTGCCGCTCGGCGGCCGCGTAGCCGATGTTGGCAGGCGCGTCGGCCGGCATGTAGGTGCGGTTGTCGAAGTTGGTCTTGTAGTTGGGCAGCGCCAGCAGCCCGATCAGCGCGATCGCGATCGTGGCCACGAGGATCGGGCCGGGCCACCGCACGATCGCGGTGCCGATGCGCCGCCAGCCGCGGGTGCTCATCGGCCGGGCGGGTTCGAACAGCCCGAAATGGCGGCCGATGGACAGCAGCGCCGGGGCCAGCGTCAGGGCGGCGATCACCGCGACGAGCACGCCGATACCCGCGGGCACACCGAGGCTCTGGAAGTACGGCAGCCGGGTGAACGTCAAACACAGCACCGCGCCGGCGATGGTCAGGCCCGAGCCGAGGATGATGTGGGCGGTGCCGTGATACATCGTGGTGAAGGCCTCGACGCGGTCCTGTCCGGCGTAGCGCGCCTCGTGGAATCTGCCGAGGATGAAGATCGCGTAGTCGGTGCCCGCCGCGATCACCAGCAGGGTCAGCAGGTTCGTCGAATACGTCGACAGCTCGATGATGCCGGCGTTGGCCAGCACGGCCACCACCCCGCGGGACGCGGTCAGCTCGATCATCACGGTGAAGATCACGAAGAACACGGTGGTGAGGCGGCGGAAGTAGAACAGCAGCATCACCGCGATGACGCCGATGGTGATCAGCGTCGTCTTCAGGGTGCCCTGCCGACCCACCTCGAACTGGTCGGTGATCAGTGGAGCGGGTCCGGTGACGTAGGCCTTCACGCCCGGCGGGGCGGGTGTCTCGTCGACGATCCGTCGCACCGAGTCGACGGATTCGTTGGCCAGCGACTCGCCCTGGTTGCCCGCGAGGAAGACCTGCACCAGTGCGGCCTTGCCGTCGGAACTCTGTGAGCCGGCGGCGGTGAGCGGGTCTCCCCAGAAGTTCTGGATGTGCTGGACGTGGGTGGTGTCCTGCTCGAGCTTCTGCACCAGGCCGTCGTAGTAGCGGTGCGCGTCCGCGCCGAGCGGTTGATCGCCCTCGAGGACGATCATCGCCGAGCTGTCGGAGTCGTACTCGCCGAAGTCCTTGCCGATGCGCTTGCTGGCCTGCAGGGAGGGCGCGTCCTTGGGGCTCAGCGACACGTTGTGCGACTCGGCGACGGTCTCCAGCTGCGGCACGAAGACGTTGGTGACGACGGCGGTCGCCAACCAGAACAGCGCGATCAGCACCGAGAAGCGGCGGATCAGGGCGGGGATCGAGCTCATCCGGACTTGTCCAGGCAGAAGGTGTAGGCGTTCAGCGTGTTCACCTGCTTCTCGTCTTTGACCGCGTCGTCGATCGTGATGCGGCAGCCGATGGTGTCGCCGTTCGCCTGGGCGGCGACGTTGACGAACACGGCGGGGTCGGTGGTGACGGCGTCATAGGACCAGGGCAGCGGGACGTCGACCGCCTTCTGCGGCTGGGCGTGGACGTCGAGGTACGTGATGGTCGCAGTGGTGCCGGGCGAGCCGAAGACCTCGAGGACGACGTGCTTGGGGTTGAACGGGACGATCTGGCTGTCGGACCCACTGGCGGTGGCCGTGACGTCCTCCGAGGCGAAGATGCCGCGCAGCCGGTACACGGCGAACCCGGCGACCACGATCACCACGACGGCGACCACGAGCGTCCAGCGTCGGCCGAGCCGCCGGGCTATCGAGACCCGTTGCATGCGTGACCCTTTCAGGAGCGGCGACGGGCGCGTACGGTCCGGCGATCTATAGGGTGACTAATCAACTTCGTTGACGGTACGACACCGTACGGGAGTCCACAACACCGGCTGCCGTCCCTGAGCAGTTGCTGGGAGTGTGCTGGGAGCCGCGTCGTTTCCGTCAGGCCGCGCCGGCGGCGCGAACCCGGTCGGCGATCGCGCTGCCGAGCGTGCCCGTGCTCGCCTGGCCCCCCATGTCGGGGGTCAGCATGTCGCCGCGCGCAAGGGTGTCCTCGATGGCGGCGACGATCGCGTCCGCGGCGTCCGGCTCGCCGAGGTGGTCGAGCATCATCGCGGCGCACCAGATCTGGCCGATGGGGTTGGCGACGCCGCGTCCGGCGATGTCGGGGGCCGATCCGTGCACCGGCTCGAACAGGCTGGGATAGCGCTTCTCCGGGTTGATGTTCGCGCTGGGGGCGATGGCGATCGTGCCGGCGCACGCAGGCCCGAGGTCGGACAGGATGTCGCCGAACAGGTTGCTGGCCACCACCACGTCGAACCAGTCGGGGTGCAGCACGAAGTTCGCCGTCAGGATGTCGATGTGGTACTTGTCCACCTCGACCTCGGGATAGTTTTCGGCCATCCGCGCAACGCGCTCGTCCCAGTAGGGCATGGTGATGGCGATGCCGTTGCTCTTGGTCGCCGAGGTGAGGTGCCGCTTCGGGCGGCGCTGGGCGAGGTCGAAGGCGTAGCGCAGGATGCGGTCCACGCCGACGCGCGTCATCACGGTCTCCTGGATGACGGTCTCGCGGTCGGTGCCCTCGAACATCGTGCCGCCGACGCTGGAGTATTCACCCTCGGTGTTCTCGCGCACCACGATGAAGTCGACGTCGCCGGGCCGGCGCCCGGCCAGCGGACTGGGCACGCCGGGCATCAGCTTCACCGGCCGCATGTTGACGTACTGGTCGAAGTGCCGACGGAACTGCAGCAGGCTGCCCCACAGCGAGATGTGGTCGGGAACGACGTCGGGCCATCCGACGGCACCGAAGAAGATCGCGTCGAATCCCCGGAGTTCGTCGAACCATCCGTCGGGCAGCATCGCTCCGGTGCGGGTGTAGTAGTCGGCGCTGGCGTAGTCGAAGTGCTCGTAGTCGAGCGCGACGTCGAAGGCGGCCGCCGCCGCGTCGAGCACCTTGAGTCCTTCGGGCACGACTTCGGTGCCGATGCCGTCTCCGGGGACCACGGCGATCCGGTGGGTGCCGGTCATGCGGGGGCTCCGTTCGCGGTGACGTCCGCACTGACGATGCCGTCCAAGCCTGCCGCACTCACGGTGTCGGGGTCGATCCCGGCGCGCCGACTCACCGCCGCGACGAGATCGTCGTAGGTCCGGCACACCACCGCCGCCCCCGTGGCGGAGGTGACGGTCCAGCCCGACGGAAGCGCGTCGACGCGGTCACGCTTCATCAGAGCGGTCATCCTTCGGGCGACCGCTCTGCGTCGCCGCGGACCGCTGACCCACGCGGCCGCCCAGTCGGGCGGTGCCCCGGCGCACCCGCCGCACATCAGGGCATCACATCGCCGGAGTTGGGACCGAGCACCTGACCGACGTAGAGGTTCCCGCCGGGGTCCGAGGCGAGCAGGACGGCGGTCGGCGCGATCTCGGCGGGTGTCCCGAACCGGCCCAGCGGAAGTTCCGCGCGCTTGTCGCGCTTCCACTGATCGTCGATGCCCTCGACCATCGGCGTGTCGATGGGGCCCGGGGCGATCGCGTTGACCAGCACCCCGTGCGCGGCGTTCTCCAGCGCGATCGACTTCGTCATCGCGATGACACCGGCCTTGGCGGCGGCGTAATGCGCCAGCGACACACCGCCTTTGATCGCCAGCTGGGAGGCGACGTTGATGATGCGGCCGCTGCCCTGACCGAGCATGGGCCGCAGTGCGGCACGGTTCAGCAGGAACACCGCGGTGAGGTCGACGTCCATGGTCTCCTGCCACGTGGCGGTGGACATCTCGGCCGCGGGTGACTGCGTCAGGATGCCGTGCGAGCAGACGAGGACGTCGAGCCGGCCCTGGCTGTCCACGATGCCGTCGACGAGCGCGTCGACCGCCTGTTCCGACGTGGCGTCGAGCACCTCGCCCCGCCGGGCGCCCACGTCGCTTGCCACCTCGACCACCCGCGGGTCGCGGTCGGCGAGGATCACGTCCGCGCCCGCCGCGGCGTAGGCCGCGGCGATCGCCCGGCCGATCCCCGACGCCCCGCCCGTGACCAGCGCGCTCTTTCCCTGCAGCACCGTACTCGTCATCTCTGGTCCACCAATCCTCGTGTGTCAGTCGCGCATTGCCACCGTGAGCGCCCCGTCGACGACGATCGCCTGACCGCTGACGTAGGAGGCCTGGGGGCTGGACAGGAAGGCGATCACCTCGGCGACCTCGCGCGGCTCGCCGACCCGGCCCCACGGGATGAAACCGCCGGCGCGGTCGAGCCCCTCGGGACCGAGTGAGTTGACCGCATCGGTGGACTGCGGCGTCCGGATGAGTCCGGGGATGATCGCGTTCGCGCGGATGCCGCGCGGCCCGTACTCGACGGCGATGCTGCGGACCAGTCCGAGCACGCCGGCCTTGGCGGTGGCGTAGTGCGCGTGCTCCTGCCAGCCGTACACCCCACCGGAGATCGACGAGATTGCGGTGACGGAGCCACCTTCGCCCATATGTCGCAGACCGGCGCGGGCGGTGCGCATCACTCCGTGCAGGTCGACGTCGAGGAGGTCGTGCCACTGCTCGTCGGTGAGCGTGTCGAAGGCGGCGGCGCGCAGGATGCCCGCGTTGGCGACAGCGATGTCGAGACGCTGCCACGTCGAGACCAGTCGTTCGGCGAAGGCGTCGACGGATTCGGAGGACCGGACATCGACCTCGACGATCAGTCCCTCCCCGCCGCCGTCCCGCACGTCCCGCAAGGTGGTCTCGGGATCGTGCGGATCACCGGGAAACGTGCCGATGCCGACACGAATCCCTCTCTCTGCCAGGCACACCGCCGTGGCGGCACCGATCCCGGACGCGGCGCCGGTGATCATCGCGACCGGCTGATCGGACATCACTGCACCTCGGTGATGGTCTTCGCCTGCTGCATCGCCTCCGACGCGCTCGGCGGGGCCACCTTGTGGGCTCCCAGCACCACGATCCCGGAGATCACCGTGCCCAAGGCGCCCACCCACAGTGCCGCTGTGGAGTATCCGATGCTGGCCGCGGTGAGCGCGGTGAGGATGAATCCGGAGATGATGGCGCCGGGCTGGGACATGGCGCCGATGAACGCGCTTCCTGTTGCGCGGCAGTCGGTGTCGAAGCACTCGGCCTGGAAGAACATGATTGCGGCGTACGGCCCGAGCAGGAAGAACAGCCCCATCATGTAGGTGACGAGGACGTAGCCGGGGCTCGACGGTCCGAGCAGCATCGCCGCGAAGAACACGCCGGCGGCCAGCCAGCCGACGGCGATGGTGTTGCGGCGGCCGAATCGGTCGCCGGCCCAGCCGTGGGCGAGATAGCCCGCGATGCCGACGATGTTCGACAGCACCACCAGGATCAGAGTGCTGGAGGCGTCGATGCCCTTCCCCGTTTCGAGCACGGTCGTGCCGAGCACGGAGAACGTCTGGATGCCGAACCAGTTCAGCAGCCACGCCAGCGACAGCACGAGGGTGTTGCGCAGGTGCTTCCCGGTGAAGATCCGCTTGAACGGGGCCGCGGTCTGCTCGACGGTCGCGGTCGCGGCGGCCAGCGCGACTGCCTCGTCGTTCTTGCCGTCGCGCCGCAGCGCACGGATGCGTTGCTGCGCCTCGAACTGCGGGCTCTCCTTGAGGGTGCGGCACAGCAGGGCGACGAGAACGGCCGGAATGGTGGCCAGCAGGAACGCGATTCGCCAGGCGTCGGCCCCGAAGATCGCGGTGATCACCGCGACGAAGCCGGCGGCCAGCAGCGCGCCGGTCGGCCAGCCGGTCTGCACCATCGAGTAGACGAATCCGCGGCGCTTCTTGATCGCCTCGTCCTCGGTCACCTCGTACAGCTCGTTGAGGTAGGTGGCGTTGACCGACTGCTCGGCCAGGCCGAGCCCGCTGATCGATCGGATCCCGATGAGCGATGCAGCGCCGACGGTGGCGGCCGTGGCCGCCGAGGATGCGGCGGTGCCGCCGACCGAGATGATCATCCCCTTGCGCCGCCCCAGCTTGTCGACCATGGGACCGACGAGCAGGACGACGATCGCCGTGCCGACGCTGACCAGGGTGGACACCAGCAGCGCGCGACTGGTCGACCAGCCGAAGGACTCCGAGATGCGCGGCAGCAGCGTGCCGAACAGGATGAAGTCGTACACCGCGATGGTCCAGGCGATGAAGGCGATGCCCGACGCCCGCCGCGTCTCTTTCCCGGTGACCCGCCGCAACCCGGGGACCTTCGGGGTGTTGGGAGTTGACATGAGAGCGAAACCCTTCCTAGTGGATGGATCAGTGGCGAGGGCGCCGCTTCTTGAAGTCCTCGGCGATGGTGTTGAAGTTGGCCCAGGTGACCCCGTCGTGGGAGTTGATGTGCTCGATCAGGCGCTCGAGCATCAGCAGGACCTGGGGGCGGCCGGACACGTCGGGGTGGATGGTGAAGGTGAACACCGCGTAGTCGTATTCCCGGTAGACCCAGTCGAACTGGTCTCGCCACATCTCCTCGATATGGCGCGGATTGACGAAGCCGTGGCTGTTGGGGCTGCCCTTGATGAACATCATCGGGGGCAGGTCGTCGAGGTACCAGCTGGCGGGGATCTCGACCAGGTCGGTCTCCTCGCCACGCACCAGCGGCTTCATCCACTCGGCGGCAGGCTTGTCGTAGTCGATGGGCGTCCAGGAGTCACCGACGCGCACGTAATACGGTTCGAAGTCGCGGTGCATCAGCGAGTGGTCGTAGGTGATGCCGCGTTCGACGAGCAGTTCGTTGGTGACCCTGCTGAATTCCCACCAGGGTGCGACGTAGCCGGTGGGCCGGTTCCCGGTACGAGTGGTGATGAGATCCAGGCAGTAATCCAGGATCTCGGACTCCTGCTCGCGCGTCATAGCGATCGGGTTCTCATGGCTGTAGCCGTGCACGCCGATCTCGTGGCCCGATGCGACCACCGCGTCGAACTGCTCGGGGAACGTCTCGATCGAGTGGCCGGGCCAGAACCAGGTGGCGGGCAGGTCATAGCGCTGGAGCAGCGTGTTGAGGCGCGGTACGCCCACCTCGCCGGCGAAGACACCGCGGGAGATGTCGCCGGGTGAGTTCTCCCCGCCGTAGGAGCCGAGCCAGCCGCCGACCGCGTCGACGTCGATGCCGAAAGCCACGAAGATCTCTTTGGCCATGGGTCATTCCTCTCTGTTGTGCGTTTTCATGTCTGCGTATGTCGCGATCATCGATCTGACTCGCGCCGCGTCGGCTTTGTTCTCGGATAGCCAGAGCGCCAACAGGATTCGCAGCTGCGTGGCCGGCAGTCCGGACGCGGTCGGAACGCCGGCCGCCACCAGATCGGCTCCGCCGCCGTCGCCGTAGACGCCCTGCACCGGCCCCTCGGGAACCCGGGTGGACAACACGACCGCCACGTCGGCGCTCACGAGGTCGCGCACCGCCGCGACCACCACGGGGTTGGCGTTGCCGATGCCGGTGCCGGCCAGCACGATGCCGCGGGCACCCGCGGAGACGGCGGCGCCGATCAGCACATCGTCGGCGCCCGGATACATCTCGATCAGGTCGACCCGGATGTCCTCGAATGCGGCGCTCGGCCGCGGCAGCGGAGCGGGGCGCCGCGGCACCGCGCCGACCGTCACGGTGCCGTCGGCGACGGTTCCGAGATCACCGCCGGCGGACGACCGGAACGCGTCCAGTGCGGTGGTGTGCACCTTCCGCGTGCCTCGCGCCGGCAGGATCCGCCCCGCGAACACGATGAGCGCCCCCAGACCGCGGCACTGGGGCGCCGCAGCGGTCAGCACGGCGTCGGCGAGGTTGCGCGGGCCGTCGCCGTCGACGGCGTCACCGGCCCGCTGCGCACCGGTGAGGACAACCGGGCGCTCATCGTCGTGGACGAGGTCGAGGAGGAGTGCGGTCTCCTCCATCGTGTCGGTGCCGTGGGTGATCACGATGCCGTCGACGGGGTCCTGGGTGCGCCGCAGCAACGACGCCACGGCGTCGCTGATCGCTCGCAGATGGGCCAGGGTCATGCGGTAGGAACCCACCGTCATGAGGTCGTGGGTCTCGATGTCGATGCCGTCGAACACCGCGCCTTCCAGCACGGCGGCGGCGGTACGGGTGGCGACCACGCCTCCCTCTGTCGCCGTCGAGGCGATGGTGCCTCCGGTGGCGATCACCGCGATCCGCGTCATGGGATGTCCCGCATCGGCATGTTCCGAGTGAATCACAACACAATCGTTGTCCGCAATCGTTTGTGTAACTCTCGCCAAACGTTTGTGTAAACGCTCACGTAACAATCGGACGGCTTGTTAGGGTGGGTGCCACATCACGGAGGGTGGTTGGCGGTGGCGGCACGACAGGGCCCGATGACGCTACGGAAGATCGCCGACGAGCTCGGCGTGAGCCCCTCCACGGTGTCCCGCGTTCTGGCCACTCCGGGCACCGACGCGCTGCGGTGGGGATCGGCCGAGACGGTCGCCCGCATCCGAGCGTTCGCCGAGCAGCACGGCTACTCCCCCAACCCGCAGGCGTCGAGCCTGCGCACCCGGCGCTCCGGTCTGATCGGCGTGATGGTGCCGCGACTGCAGGACTACGTGCTCGCGACCATCTACGAGGGCATCGAGGAGGCCGCGTCCGAGGCCGGCCTGTCGACCTTTGTGACGAACTCCCGCGACGTCGCCGAGAACCAGCGCGCCCGCACCCGGATGATGATCGACCGCCGCGTCGACGGATTGATCTACGGCGACGCGCATCTCGACCACCGGTTCCTCGACGAGGTGCACGACCAGGGCATCAAGTTCGCCCTGGTGTCGCGCAGCGCGGGGAACTATCCGTCGGCGACGGTGGACGACCACAAGGGCGGCCGGCTGGTCGGTCAGCACCTCGCCGAGACGGGCCGGCGGGACGTGGCGATCCTGGCCGGCCTGGAGTTCACCTCGACCGCCCGCCTGCGGTCGGCCGGCTGCGTGGAGGCGTTGCGCGACAACGGGATCGACGTCCCACCCGAGCGCATCGTGTACACGGGTTTCGATCCAGCGGGGGGACGTGCCGCGATCGAGCAGATTCTGGCCGGCGGTTCGGTGCCTGACGCCATCTTCGCGACCAACGACTTCGCGGCCATCGGAGCGTTCGGCGTCCTGCGCGACCGGGGCATCCACGTTCCGGACGACGTCGCCCTCGTCGGATACAACGACACACCGCTGGCCGAGGGCGGCGCGGTGCCGTTGACCACCATTCGCTCCCCGATGCACGACATGGGCCGCCGCGCGGTCGGATTGCTGCTGGAGGTGCTCGCCGGCCGGCAGCCCGAGTCGGTGATCCTCGAGCCGGAGCTGATCGTGCGCGGCAGCAGCATGGCGGCCGGTCACGACGTCGTACGCTCAGCGGGTGGGTCCGCCCGGGATTCGGTTCCTGTCCCTCGGTGACCGCCGACTGGCGTACGAGGTGCGCGGTCCGGCGGACAGCGGGGAGCCGCCGCTCGTCGCCCCGGCCTGGTGGGTGAGCCACCTCGAACTCGACTGGCAGCACCCCGGGGTTCGGCGGTTCTGGGAGGGCATCGCCGCTGACCGCACGCTGATCCGCTACGACCGTCTCGGCGTCGGCATGTCCGACCGGGTCGTCGGCGAATCCGAGCTGACGCTCGATGCCGAAGTGGCCACGCTGCGCGCAGTCTGCGATGAGCTCGGGTTGCACCGGGTGTCGCTGGTGGGCGGCTCGTCGGGCAGCTGCACCGCGGTCGCCTTCGCCGCAGAGTATCCCGAGCGGGTGGACCGGCTGATCCTCTACGGCGCCTACGCCCGCGGCGACGTGCTGACGCCGCCCGGGGTGGCCGAGGCGATCGTGTCGGCGGTCGACGCGCACTGGGGCCTCGGGTCACGAGTGCTCGGTGACATCTTCCTCGGCCGCGCCGACGCCGCCGACCACGACCGCTTCGCCGGACTGCAGCGCGCATCAGCCACCGCGCAGACCGCCGCGGCGCTGCTGGGCATGGTGTACCGGCTCGACGTGCGCGACCACCTGGCCGCCGTCCGCGCTCCGACCACCGTCGTGCACCGCCGCGACGACCGGGCCGTCCCCTATCGACTCGGACGCGAGGTCGCCGCCGCCATCCCCGGCGCGACTCTCGTTCCGCTACAGGGCAGTTCGCACTTCCCCTGGCACGGCGACGTCGACTCCGTCGTCCGCGCCTGCCGCAGCGGGATGGTGTCACTCCCGCCAGAGCAGACGTCGCCCGGTGCCGCACTCCTCTCGGCGCGCGAGAAGGAGATCCTGCGCTGCGTGGCGCGGGGGCTGAGCGACCGCGAGATCGCCGAGCAGCTGACCGTCAGCCCGCACACCGTGCACCGACACGTCGCCAACATCCGCCGCAAGCTCAGCAGCCCGTCTCGGACCGCGGCGGTCGCCGACGCGACCCGGCTCGGATTGCTGTGACGTCACCGGAATCGGCCACGCCCCGACGATGGCCGGTTCAGGCGATGCGCCGCCTCCGTCGCCCCTTCTAGGGTTCGGTCCATGAACCAGGCATGGCTGCGCGTGATGGCACTGCTCTACGACCCGTTCCTGTGGTGGGGCGAGATCGCGGGGATGCGCCGTCGACGCCGCGCCCTGGTGGCCGCCGCCCGCGGACGGGTCCTCGAGATCGGCGCCGGCACCGGCCTGAACATCCCCCACTACCCCGCCGAGATCGACGCGCTGATTCTGAGCGAACCCGAACCGGGCATGCGGCGTCGCCTCGCGAGGCGGCTCCGGAGACACGGCCGCACCGCCTCGATCGTCGACGCGCCCGCCGAGCACCTGCCCCTGCCCGACGCGTCGGTCGACACCGTCGTCGCGACACTCGTGCTGTGCACCGTCGCCGACCCCGAGCGGGCGCTGGGCGAGATCGCGCGGGTGCTGCGCCCCGGCGGGCGGTTGCTGTTCATCGAGCACGTGCGGGCACAGTCGCGCTTGCTGGCCACCTGCCAGGACGCACTGCTCCGACCGTGGCGCGCCTTCGCCGGCGGATGTGTCTGCAACAGAACGACACTGGAGACGATGCAGGCGTGCGGCCTGACCGCGGAGGTCGACCCGGCCTCCTGGCGCGGGATGCCGGCCATCGTGCGTCCACTGGTCGTCGGTCAGGCGAGGGTGTCGGCTCACCTGCCCGTGCGGTGACGCTCGATCAACCACGCGGCGATCGGTCTGGCGCGCCGCGCCGCGGCACGATCACCTTCGGCGGCGGCGATGATGCTGCCCTTCATGAGCACGTTGAACGCGAGCGTGAACTCCTCGACGTCACGCAAGCCGGCGAGCCGGGCCCGCTCGGCGACGATTCCGCGGATCGCCGCCAGATGCGCAATGCACGCCTCGCCGATCCGGCCGTCGGCGCCCATCTCGAGAAGAACCTTGACGAACGAGCACGACTCGAAGTCGGTGTGCTCGGCGAACCAGTCGTCGAACACGTCGAAGATCGCCAGCAGCCGCCCCGCCGGATCGTCGGCACGCAACTGCGACTGCTTCTCGACGATCTCGACGGTCCACGCCTGTTCCCGCTCGGCGAGGAACGCGACCACCAGGTCGTCCTTGGACGGGAAGTGTCGGTACAGCGTCGTCTTCGCCACCGCGGCCTTCTGCACCACCTCGTCCACCCCGACGTCGCGGATGCCCCGGCGGGTGAACAACTCGTAGGCCGTCGCGAGGATGCGCTGCCGGGCTGACGAAGACGTGTCGACGGTCATGCGGGTCCAGTTTCACTCCGGGTGCGACGGGTATCACTGCTGACGATACAGACCGGTCTGTAGCGGACCGGCGATCCGAGGAGTGAAGCCGTGGCACGTCGGGACCGCATCGCCGAACCGTGGGGACGCCGCACGCCGTACGGGCCCGGTGAGCAGTGGCCGCCCCGAGTCGACATGTTCCTCGACGACGGCGTCTCGCCCGACGACGTCGACACATGGGTGCAGTCGGCAGCGGTGTTGCACTCCAACGGCGACGGGCTCGACATCGCGGTCAAGGACGGCCGCATCGTCGGGGTGCGCGGGCGCGCTGTCGACCGGGTGAACCACGGCCGCCTCGACCCCAAGGACCTGTTCGGATGGCAGGCCAACGCCTCAGCCGACCGCCTGACCACCCCGCTGATCCGGCGCGACGGAAAACTCGTCGACACCGACTGGGACACCGCGATGAACGCGATCGTCGCCCGCAGCAAGCACCTGCTCACCGATCAGGGCCCCAGCGCGATCGGGTTCTACACGTCGGGCCAGTTGTTCATCGAGGAGTACTACACCCAGGGCGTGATCGCCCACGGCGCGATCGGCACCAATCACGTCGACGGCAACACCCGGCTCTGCACCGCGACGGCCGCCGAAGCCCTCAAAGAGTCCTTCGGCTGCGACGGTCAACCCGGGTCCTACACCGATGTCGACCACGCCGATGTCATCGCGCTGTTCGGCCACAACGTCGCCGAGACCCAGACGGTGTTGTGGATGCGGATGCTGGACCGGCTCGCCGGCCCCAACCCGCCGGCCCTGCTGTGCGTCGACCCCCGCCCCACACCCGTGGCCCGGCACGCGACCGTGCACCTCGCGCCGCTGCCCGGCACCAACGTCGCCCTGATGAACGGTCTGCTGCACGAGATCCTGACTCACGACTGGGTCGATCATGAGTACATCGATGCCCACACGGTCGGTTTCGACGAGCTGAGCAAGCGGGTGGCGGAGTTCCCGCCGGACCGCGTCGCCGAGATCTGCCGGATCGAGGCATCCGATGTGCGGCGGGCGGCGGAGATCCTCGGCACCGCCGAGCGCCTGCTGTCGACGGTGCTGCAGGGTTTCTATCAGTCCCACCAGGCGACGGCCGCCTCGGTGCAGGTGAACAACATCCATCTGGTGCGCGGCATGCTCGGCAAGCCCGGATGCGGGGTGTTGCAGATGAACGGCCAGCCCACCGCGGAGAACACCCGGGAGTGCGGCGCCGACGGTGATCTCGCCGGATTCCGCAACTGGGCGAACGACTCCCACATCGAGGAGCTGGCCCAGCTGTGGAATGTCGAGCCGATGCAGATTCCGCACTACGCCCCGCCGACGCACGCCATGCAGATGTTCCGCTACGCCGAGGAGGGCAGCCTGCGGATGCTGTGGGTGAGCGCGACGAACCCCGCGGTGTCACTTCCCGACCTCGCGCGGATCCGGGACATCCTGGCCCAGGACCGGCTGTTCCTGGTCGTCCAGGACATCTTCCTGACCGAGACCGCCCAGCTCGCCGACGTGGTTCTTCCGGCGGCGGCCTGGGCCGAGAAGACCGGCACTTTCACCAATGTCGATCGCACCGTGCATCTTTCGGAGAAGGCGATCGATCCACCGGGTCAGGCCCGTCCCGATCTGGAGATCTTCCTCGACTACGCCCGGCGGATGGATTTCCGCGACAAGGACGGCCGACCGCTTCCGCCCTGGTCCACGGCGGAGGAGGCCTTCGAGGCGTGGAAGCAGTGCAGTGCCGGGCGGCCCTGTGATTACACCGGACTCAGCTACGACAAGCTGCGCGGAGGCAGCGGCATCCAATGGCCCTGCACCGCAGAGCATCCCGACGGCACCGAACGGCTGTATGCGGGCGGAGCGTTCTTCGCCGATCCGGACTACTGCGAGGCCTACGGCAAGGACCTCATCACGGGCGCGCCTCTCGATCCGACCGAGTACCGCGCGATGAACCCCGGTGGCAGGGCGATCATCAAAGCCGCCGAGTACGTGCCACCGCATGAGCAGCCCACGTCGGACTTTCCTTACGCACTGATCACCGGCCGCACGCTGTATCACTTCCACACCCGCACCAAGACCGGTCGGGTGCCGCAACTCGATGCCGCCGCGCCGCAGGTGTGGGTCGAGATCGCCGAGTCCGACGCCGGACGCGCCGGCATCGAGGAAGGCGACGCCGTCGAGATCCGCACCCCGCGTGGCTGTGTCGTCGCGGCGGCACGCATCACCGGGATTCGTCCCGGGGTGGTGTTCCTGCCGTTCCACTACGGCTACTGGGATACCGATTCCGAGGGGCGTCATCGCGCGGCGAACGAACTGACGTTGACCGACTGGGACCCGGTGTCCAAGCAGCCGATCTTCAAGACCGCGGCGGCGTCGCTGCGGCGGGTGGGCGCCGGTCGAGGTGCCGCGCCTGCCCCGACCACGACGGCATCGGCCCCGGTGACGGAAGAGGTGCCGCCCACCGTGGGCGGTGAGTCGGCAATCGTCGACGAACACGTCGCAGAGGAGGCCCAGCCATGAGCAAGCTGACCCTGGCCATCGCCGAATTGCACCGCAGCGAAGCACATCTCGCCCACGACCTGCGCGCCATCGCCGCCCGCCACCACGCCGACCAGGACATCTGCCATCTCGCGCGTGACCTGGCGGCCTGGTCCGACGACCACGCGGCCACGCTCGCCGATCACGCCCGCCACTACGGTCTACGGCTGTCGTCGACGGACCGGCGTCGGCGACTGACGCGCGGGATGCAGGAGCGTCTCAGCGACGTCCTGCGCCGCCGGCCCGAACCCGCGCTGCTCCTGCTGGCGGACCTGCGCCGGGTGCACCGGGCCGCGGCGGGCACGTCAATGGACTGGGAACTGCTCGCGCAGGGCGCCCAGGCCACCAAAGACACCCGGTTGCTCGCGGTGACGAAACGGTGCCACCCGCAGACGTTGCGTCAGATGCGCTGGGCGAACGCCATGCTGAAAGAGTTGTCGCCTCAGGTGCTCGCATCCTGACCGACGGGCGGAGTCAGACCACAACCTGCCGGAACTCCTGAGCCGGCTCTCCCGCGGCGGTCGCGAAGTCCTCCAGAACGGTGGCCAGCAGATCGCGCCGTTCGGGCGTCATCTGCCGCAGTACCCGCCGGATCGCGGTGCGGCGGTGCCGGATCACCCCGTCGATCAGCGCCTGCCCGTCGGCGGTCAGCGTGAGCGCGATGTTGCGCCGGTCGGTGGGCGCCTCGCGACGGTCGACGAGACCGCCCTTCAGCAGACGGTCGACGAGCCGGCTGGCGTTGGACGGATTGACCTGGAGTGCGTCGGCGACGGCGGCGAGGTTCATCGCACCACGGGTGGCGATCATCATCATCACCCGCAACTGGGGAACCGTCACGACGTCATCGACGGTCATGATCGACGCGGCGGTGATCCCGACCAGCGCGCGGGAGGCGCGCATCACCGATTCGACCTGGTCGTTCGTCACCGCCGTTGTGGTGCGCTCAGACATCAGGACCCCACTCGCTCGTCATACATTCGATTATCAGTACGCAAATATTGCGGGTTTGCAACGAATGCGTACTGGCAAATCATCGTACATGCAGGCCTTGACCGTGCGGCCGGGAAGCGCCGGGACACTCCGCGTGGACGATGTGGACGAACCACAGGCCGGACCTGGCGATCTCCTGGTCGACGGTCTCGCCGTCGGTGTGTGCGGCACGGACAGGGAGATCGCCTCCGGTCACTACGGCTGGGCGCCACCGGGGCGGGACACGCTGGTGCTCGGCCACGAATCGCTGGGCCGGGTCGCCGAAGCGCCACCGGGGAGCGCCTTCCACGTTAACGATCTGGTGGTGGGCGTGGTGCGCAGGCCCGACCCAGTGCCGTGCCGGGCCTGCGCCCACGGCGAGTTCGACATGTGCCGTAACGGCCGCTACACCGAGCGGGGGATCAAGGAGCTCGACGGCTACGGCGCCCAGCGCTGGCGCGTGGAGGCTGACTATGCGGTCACGATCGACGCGCACCTCGAAGAGGTCGGCGTGCTGATGGAACCCACCACCGTGGTCGCCAAGGCCTGGGAACAAGTGTGGCGGATCGGGCAGCGGGCCTACTTCGAACCCGAGCGCGCGTTGATCACCGGAGCCGGACCCGTCGGCCTGCTGGCGGCGATGCTCTCGGTGCAGAGGGGGCTGGACACCCACGTCCTCGACCGGGTCACCGAGGGACCCAAGCCGGGCATCGTCGCGGCGCTCGGCGCGACCTACCACCACGACGACATCGACACCGTCGCCGCTCGGCTGCAGCCCGACGTGGTCATCGAGGCGACTGGCGCGGGCCCCGTGGTCTTCGGCGCCATCGCGAACACGTCGACCTACGGAATCGTCTGCCTCACTGGTGTTTCCCCGGCCGGGCGGAGGTTGTCGGTCGATGCAGGGGCGGTCAATCGCGAGGTGGTGCTGGAGAACGACGCCGTCGTGGGGTCGGTCAACGCCAACCTGCGGCACTATCGTCAGGCTGCTGACGCGCTGGCCAAGGCCGACCGCGATTGGTTGGCCGGCCTGATCACCCGTCGCGTGCCGATCCACCGCGCCCCAGACGCGTTCGACGCGCAGCCCGGCGACGTGAAGGTGGTCATCGCCCTCGACGAATGAAGATCACCCAGCAATCATTGCTGCAGCGCATGCACCGGCGTAGAAAGGGAGCACGCGTCCTGTCCACGACGGAAGCGAGGTAGGCAATCATGACTCGCGCGCTCACCCCGTCGAGCATCGACCATGCCGACGTCGCGGACCTTCGCCGGGAGGTCGCCCAGCTGCACGACAAGCTGGCCAGCCAGCCCGTGATCGAGCAGGCCAAGGGCATGCTGATGCAGACCTTCGGGATGGACGCCGAGGCGGCGTTCGACATCCTCAGGGTGATGTCGCAGAACTGCAATGTGAAGCTGCGGGCCCTCGCGCAGTTCCTCGTCGACTCCTGGACGCGAGACGGGCCGCGGGCCGACTTCGATTGCGCGTCCGGACTTCTGCTCGATCTCCGCGAGCGCCTTCGCGGCCACGACGACGCGACGATCGATCCGTATGAGTAGAGGCGGCGCAGGTATCGAGGCGGCGCCTTCGTTACTCACGGCCCTCTTGTGCCGCCGGATCCTCGGCCGCACGGCGTGACTTGGCGTGGCGAGACCCTGACAGAAAGTTGAGTCAGGAGATTTGTCGGTGGTCGAATGTATGTTCGAATCATGTCGAGGGGCGATCTTCGGGCGGCGGTGGCCACCGTGGTGGCCGCCGTCGACGACCTGATCGCCTGCGACTCGGATCTCGCCACGGCCGCCGAACTGGTCGAGGTGCTCGATGAGCTCGAGACCCTGGGCTGTCGGTTGCCGGCGGTGCGGCACCGGTTGTTGGCCCGGCTGCAGGTCGAGACCACCCCTGCGCAGATGGGCGCCAAGAACTGGAAAGACGTCCTGGCGATCCGGTGGCGCATCTCGCACTCCGAAGCCCACCGCCGGCTGACCGATGCTGCGGTGTTGGCGCCGCGCCCACCGGTGACCGGACCACCGCTGCCGCCGGTGCTCCCCGCCGTCGCGGTCGCCCAAGAGAAAGGGTTGATCAATCCCGAGCACGTGACGGTGATCCGTAAGTCGGTGGAGAAGCTGCCCGGTTTCGTCGACACCGCGACCCGGGAGCAGTTCGAAGTCGACCTGGTCCGCGCCGCGGTCGGCGCCGGACCCAAAGCCCTGCACGACACCGCGGAATTGCGGTTGTTCCTGCTCGATCAGGACGGCCCCGAACCCGACGACACCGACCGCGCCCGCCAACGAGCCGTGACGAAACACCCCCAGCGCCGCGATGCCATGACCGACCTGAAAATGGTGCTCACTCCGGAGGCGTGGGCGGTGTGGGAGGTGCTGTTCGCCCGCTACGCCGCACCCGGGATGTGCAACCCCGACGACCCCGAACCCTGCACCTCCGGCACCCCCACCCAAGCCCAGATCGACAACGACCACCGCAGCCTGGCCCAACGCCAACACGACGCCCTACTCGCCATCGGCCGCATCGCCCTGATGAGCGGCGACCTCGGTCAGCTCAACGGCCTACCGGTGTCGGTGATCATCCGCACCACCCTGCAAGACCTCGAATCCCGCGCCGGGATCGGGGTCACCGGCGGCGGCACCCGCCTTCCCATCAAAGACGTGATCCGGATGGCCGCCCACGCCCACTACTACCTGGCGGTGTTCGACCGCGCCACCGGCTCCGCCCTGAACCTGTTCCGGGCGAAACGGGTCGCCTCGCCGGCGCAGCGGATCATGCTCATCGCCCGCGAGGGCGGCTGCACCAAACCGGGCTGCACCGTCGGCGCCTACGGCGCCCAGGCCCACCACCTGACCGACTGGGCCGCCGGTGGGCTCACCAACATCGATGAACTCGGGTTGGCCTGCCCCCCGGACAACCGCTCCGTCAAAGCCGGCGGCTGGAGCACCACCATGAACAACCGCCACGACGTCGAATGGACCCCACCCCCAGGCCTGGACACCGGCCAAACCCGGATCAACACCCACCACCGCCCCGAAGTCCTGCTCCGCCCACCCAACGACGAACAACCCGCCGAAGAGACCAAAGTTGAGTCGCCCGCGCCGACCGACCCGGAGCCTGCGACGTCAACCAGCGACCCCGCCGAACCCGGCGGACCCGCACCACCCGGAGACCAAGCGGCCTGACCGCCGACGCATCACGCGCAATGAGCCTTCCATTGCGACAGCGCAACTATTGCTTTCTGAGAATTCACCAAGCAATGCGCTGCGCCCGCATGGAATTCCTACCGGCCGGCAATGCCAAATCCGTGAGATGGAAGATCACGAAAGGAGTCTCATGCGATCCAGCAGATCATCCCGCGTCCTGGTGTGCGTGTCGGCGGCAGCAAGCGCAGCGGCGCTGTCCGCGTGCGGTCACGACGCCGCAACAGCATCCTCGAACCGTGGCTCGGGCTCACAGACCGAAGGCACGACGGTCGAGAACGCCTTCATCGTCCCGACGTTCGTTCCCGGCCATTGCGCACTGCAGGCCGGCTCCGCGGCGAGCGTTCGCTTCACGGTGACCAACGGCCGTCCGGCCGGGGTCGAGCGCCTCGAGGGCATCTCCACCGATGCTGCGGCCATGCGGGACCTCGCTGTCACCGCCGACATTCCGGCGAAGTCGACGGTCGGTTTCGGGCAACCCAGCGCCGCGGCCGTCGACGCAGGCGGCAGCAGACCGGCCGTTCACGTCGATGCGCTCGACCCGCAACTACAGCCGGGAATGTCCGCGATGATGACGTTCCACTTCAGCGACCAGGGTGACATCACCATGCCGGTGCCCGTCGAGGCCTGCCCGACGCAAGCGAGCACCCCGTGAGCGCGTGGCATCGACTGGCTCTCGCCGTCGGCGTGGTCGCGGTGCTCGTCGGCGGCGTCGGCGCCCTCGTCCCCGTCTCGGTGTCACCGGCCCGCGCGATCGTGCACTGCGGCACCGCGGTGTCCCCCCGGCCACCGACGTCGTCGGGAGACGTGGTCCTCCCGGACTATTCGAGGCTGTGCCGTATGGAGATCGTGGACCGTCGGCAGTGGACGCTCACTCTGCTGGGCACCGGCGTCCTCGTCATCGCGGTCAGCACCATGGCCGCAGCTCGGCGATCCCGCGTGTCACGCGGATTCAGCGATACGCCGACTTCTCCTGCCGGGCGTTATAGCTCTGGTGCACAGGCGATTCCCAAGTGTACGGCTCCTCGGGATGGCCGGACCCGCCGAGAATGAAGGCTCGGTCGCTGCGGTTGGCCCGCGTGATGGTAGCCAGCCAGGTGCCGACGGTACTGAACCGGTTGCGGACGCCGGTGAGGAAGGCGATGTGGATGAAACCCCATCCCAGCCAACCGAACAGCCCCGCGAGTTTGACCGGTCCCGCCTGCAGCAGCGCGTTACCCCGGCTGATGTAGGCCGCGGATCCGAGGTCGCGGTAGCGGTAGTTCTTGCGTGCGCGGCCGGTGAGATCACGGCGAATGCAGGCGGCGGCGTGCAGACCACCCTGCATCGCATTCTCTGCCACCCCGGGCAGTCCGTCGCGGCCCGCCAGGTCGCCGATCACGAACACCTCGGAGTGCCCGGGCACCGACAGATCCGCATCGACGGTGATGCGGCCCGACCGGTCGCTCTGCGCGCCGAGCAACTCGGCGGCATGCCGTGCGAACGGCACCGCTTCGACGCCTGCCGTCCACAGCACGGTGCGGGTGGCGTACTCCTCACTCGCGCCGCCGGACTTCGCGCTGACCGTCACCCCGTCGCGCCTGACGTCGGAGACGTGCACACCGAAGTGCAGTTCCACACCGAGCTCTTCGAGGGTCTGCTGCGCGCGATCAGCCAGAGCAGGCGCGAAACTCTTCAGCACGCGGTCACCGCCGTCGAACAACAGCACCCGCGCCTCTTCGGGGTCGATGCTGTGAAACTGGTTCGCCAGTGCTCGGGTCGCGAGTTCTCTGATCTGCCCGGCCAATTCGACACCCGTCGGGCCTCCTCCGGTGACCGCGAACGTCAACCATTGGTCCCGCTCCGGACCGGCGGGCAGCGTCTCGGCGATCTCGAACGCGGCGAAGACCCGACGGCGGATGCTCAGCGCGTCGTCGAGCGTCTTCATCCCCGGCGCCCAGGCCGCGAACTCCTCCTTGCCGAAGTAGGACTGCCGCATGCCCGCGGCAATCACCAGGTAGTCGTAGTCGAGATCGAAGGTCGTCTCGTCGGGACGGCGCGCGGTGACCCGACGGGAGGCCGGATCGAGCCGGATGGCCTCACCGAGCAACGTGGTCACGTTGTGGTGGTGTTCGAGCTCCTGGCGCAGCGACCGACTGATCTGGCCGATACTCAAAGTGCCGGTGGCACATTGGTAGAGCAGCGGCTGAAACACATGGCAGGCCGCACGGTCGAGCAGCGTGACGTCGGCGTCGACGTTCTTGAATCGACGGGCACAGAACAGCCCGCCGAATCCTCCACCGATGATGACGATCCGGGGACGAGAAGTAGCCATACCTCGGCGATACCCGTTCCCGGGCCGAATCCACCCCTCCGGCATCAACCGGCCGCCAGGGGACGGAGGGCACGTCCCCAGGCAAGCGGGTTCAGATTGCGGTAGGGGTCCGACTCGCGGCGCGTCCGCAGGTCGTCGAGGATTCCCTGCAGCGCCGTCTGCGTCCGTTCCTTGACGGTGTTCTGCCAGTCCGCGACCGGAGTCTTCGCGGGTCGGGTGGTGTCGATCGGCGACCCGAACCTCAGGTACATCCGTTGCGGGCGCGGCACCATCGTCGGACCGACGCCGCGCACGAGGGGAATCCCCACACCGTTCACGCCGTGCAGGCGTTGGCCGATGCCGCGGGTCATCCGCTCCCAGGTGCCGCCGCGCTCGACGAGCATGTGATAGACGTCGTCGCCGCCGACCAGGCCGACAGGAACGATGGGGTAGTCGTGGGCGATGGCCAGCCGGGCGAATCCGCTGCGGCCCTCCCAGAGCAGCTGATACTCCTCCCCCTTGAACTTGAGCATGTCCCGCCCGCCGCCGGGGAACACCAGCACCGTCTCGTTCTGACGCATGAGCTCGGCGCCGACGTCGGGATCGCCGACGACCGCGCCCGCCGCCTCCAGCACGTCGCGACCGATGCCCCGCATGTCGGCCAGCTGGCGGGTGGCCAGCCCGCGCACGCGGACCCCCAACTCGCGGTGCACGAAGTACGGGATCAGCACCACCTCGGCCCACCCTGCCGTGGTGTGGTTGCCGACGAGAAGGAACCGGCCGTCGCGGGGCAGGTTCTCCAATCCGTCGACGTAGAACCGGGACAGGTCGACGGCGGGACCGAGCAGATCGGCGACGGTGAAGATCGCCTTCTGCAGGGTGGCAACACGGTTCGCTCGATCGACGATGGGGTTCGTCATGGGCGTCTCCTCGGTCGGGTACCGATCTGGGGGTCGGCACCGAGCGTACCCGAAGAACTGACCAAACGACCGATTTGGTCAGTTAGTTCAGTGGAGACGCTCTGCTCGATATAGTCGGCTCGGTGAGCACCCCGTCCGTCGACCTGCCCGAGCAGCACTCGACGAAAGCGGCGCGTCTGCTGGCCGCGGCGAGCGATCTGCTTCTCGGACGCGGCGCACGCGGCTTCACCGTCGCCGACGTCGCCCACCGCGCGCACGTCGGCAAGGGCACGGTCTACCTGTACTGGCCCACCAAGGAGGATCTCCTCATCGGCCTGGTCGGCCGCGGCTTCCTCGGACTGCTCGAGGATCTGATTCGTCGACTCGGCGAGGATCCCGACCTGGCACGGCCGTCACGGTTCTGCCCGACGATGCTCGACGCCGCGACGAGCCAGCCCCTGCTCGCGGCGCTACAACGTCACGACGAGAACCTGCTCGGCATCCTGGCCGACCATCCGCGCTCGGTCGCTCTGCACGACGCGCTCGGTCCGAGTGCGGTGATCGGGGCGGTGCTTCCGGTGTGGCGGACCCACGGGTTGGCCCGAACGGACTGGGACACTGCCGATCAGGCGTTCGCGTTGCACGGACTCGTCACGGGCATCGCGATGTCGCTCGTCGGTCCCGCGCCTGCTCCCGGTCCCGCGGGCTCTCCGCTGACGGTGCTCAGCGCCGCGGTGACCGCGCTGCTGGGCCCGGAGCAGGCCGATGAAGCTCAATTGCGTTCCACCGCAACGGAGATCATCGCGTTCCTGAACCGCGGCCGCGAGACGGCGCTGGGCCTCATCACCTAGGTCCATGCACGGTCCCGCCAGCGCCAGGCGGCATCGACCAGGAACTCGTGCAGCGTCCGCGGCGGTCGGCCCAGAAGTCGCCGCACGTCGTCGGTGACCGGCTGATTCTGCCCGAGCCGGGTCAACGTGTAGACCGCGGACATGAATCCGATGGTGTCCCAGCCGACTCCGCGGCCCCGCAGCCGCACGGCGAACCGCACCAAACCTGGGTTGACGTAGCGGATCGGGCGCCCCAGGGTGGCAGTCAGTTCGGCGGCGACGTCGTCCATGGTCAACGGCGTCGGGCCGGTCAGGTGGTACACCACATCGCGATGCGGGTCGGGGTCGGTGAGCACGGTGGCGGCCACCTCGGCGGCGTCGCGTGCGTCGATGAACGTGGTCTTGCCCCGCCCCGCGGGGATGAAGAGTTCGCCGGCATCGGCGATGTCGACGCCATGAGTCGAGATGGCGCGATGCAGATTCTGCATGAAGAAGCTGCACCGCAGCACCGTGGCCGACATCCCCGCATCACGCAGCGCGGCCTCCACCGTGTGGTGCGGGATGAAGCGCGCCCGGTCGGCGCCGAACACCGACACGTAGACGACGTGGCGGCAGCCCGCGCGCTCGGCGGCATGCAGGAACGGGACGATTGCCTCCCGTGCGGCGCGGTTGCCCGGCAGGGGAAACAGCAGGAACAGCGCGTCGACACCATCGAGCGCCGGGGTCCAGGTGGATCGGTCGAAGAAGTCGAGACGCACGGCCTCGGCCGAAAGGGCGGCCGACCACCGTTCGGGATGCCGGCTGCCGACGCGCCACGTGTGTGGATACCGCGTGTCGAGGAGGTCGACGAGTTCCTCCCCGACGTTTCCACTCGGCCCGGTCACCAGAAGCACGGTCATCTCCTCCAGGGGTCGCCCCTCGCGGTCCATGATGGTCCCCATGGAGGCGACGCGGGTGGACCGCTGGTTGTGGGCGGTCCGGCTGACCAAGACGCGGCCCGACGCGGCCGAGGCGTGCCGCGGTGGACACGTTCGCGTGAACGACCGGCCGGCCAAGCCGTCGACCATGGTGGGCCCTGGCGACACGGTGCGCGCGCTCGTCGGCGACCGGACGCGGATCGTCGAGGTCGTCCGGGTGATCCAGAAGCGGGTGGGTGCTGCCGACGCGGCCACCTGTTACCTCGACCGGACTCCCCCGCCGCCGCCCGCGGCGGTGCCCGTGGCGGTGCGCGACCGCGGGGCAGGCAGGCCGACGAAGAGGGACCGCCGACTCCTCGACAAGTGGCGCGCACGGCAGCTCTGAACCCGGCTGTCCTCGAATCGGACTGCTGCGGTGGGTGTTTCGACTACGTAGTCCCCCCCGAACAGACGACGAGGGCGCCCGCGGTCCGCGGGCGCCCTCGTCGGGGGTTGATCAGGGGTGGACGGTGGTGTCCACGTGGGGCACGTACACGTGCGGGAACAGCTGATGTATCCAGGGGTAGTCGTCGTTGCCGTACCCGTATCCATAGCCGTGATGACCGTAGCCGTAGCCCCCGAACCCGAAGCCGGTCTGGTCGGCCTGCGCCGGACCGGCGAAGCCGATCACCGCTGCGGACAGTGCACCGGCCACCAGGCTCATCAAGCCGATTTTCTTCATCGAACTCGCCTCTTCCCTCTGCTGCGGCGGTGATACCGCCTCTGCAGGGTGGAACAGGGAGGAGGGCAGTTTGATTCCACTGACTCCGGGCCGCGCCTTCCCGAACAGGTAGCCCTGCCCCAGAGCGCACCCCCATTCGAGGAGCAGGTCGCGCTGCTCCTGGCGTTCGATCCCTTCGGCGATGACCGTCATGTCGAGGCTGCGGCCCAGCCCGACGATCGCCTTCGAGATCGCGCCGCACCGCACGTCGGCCGGCAGGCCCGCGATGAACTGACGACTGATCTTGATGATGTCGATCGGGAGGTCAGCGATCTTCACCAGCCCGCTGAAACCGGTGCCGACGTCGTCGATGGCGATACGGATGCCCAGATCGCGCAGCGCGGCCAGATCGTCACCGATCGACGCGGCGATGTGCCCAGCGTGCGTCTCGGTGAGTTCGAGCACGAGGCGGTGCGGGTCCAGCCCGCTCACGTCGAGCGCGTTGAGGACGTCGGCCCGCAGATCGCCCGCTTCGAGTTGCCGCCCGGAGACGTTGACGTGCACCGCGGACCGCTCCGCGGAACCGGTCCACATCTGCGCCTGCCGGCACGCCTCGTTGAGCACCGCTCTCCCGATGGCCGGCATGAACCGCGACGCCTCGGCGATGCTGAGGAACGCGTCGGGGGCCAGCAGGCCACGTTCGGGGTGCTGCCAGCGCAACAGGGCCTCCGCGGCGACGCATTCGCCGGTCCGCAAGTCCACGATCGGCTGAAAGTGGACGGCGAACTCACGCAGGTCCAGCGCCCGCCCGAGTTCCGGGGTCAGCTGCATCTCGCGCAGCAGCGCAGCCTCTTCGAGGGGTTCACTGCCCATCGTGACGCAGTCCTTGCCGCTGCGTTTGGCGAAGTACATCAACTTGTCGGCCCGCTGCAGCAGCGTCTCGCTCCGGCAGCCCGGTTGCGAGATCACCACGCCGGCGCTGACCGAGAGCTGGTCGTAGATCCGACCGGGGCCCAGGCGCACGGGTCGCCGCATCTCCGCGCGGATCCGTTCGGCGGCGCTGCGCAGAGACGCGGCGTCGGCGTCGCGCGGGCAGAGCACCACGAACTCGTCGCCGCCCAAACGCGCCGCGGTGTCGTGCGGCCCGATCGACGACTTCAACCGATCGCCGACCACCTTGAGCACCTCGTCGCCCAGGGCGTGGCCCCAGGTGTCGTTCACCGCCTTGAAGCCGTCGAGATCGAGGAAGATGAGCCCGACGCCGTCCGATCCCGTGCGCTCGGCGTCCGCCAGCGCCTTGTCGACGCGGCCCATGAACAGCACCCGGTTGGCCAGCCCGGTCAGCGGATCGTGGGAGGCCAGGTAGTGCAGTTCGTCCTCCACGCGTTTGCGCGCCGTGATGTCCTCCACCAGGCAGATCCCGTACGGCTCGGATCCGCGCGGCGCGACGACGGATGCGGACACCAGGCCCCAGACCGTGTGCCCGTCGGCGCGCCGGAACGACGTCTCCGCGTCGAAGGTCTGCCCGACGCGCAGCGTCAACAGCCGATCCAACGTGGCTGCATCCGAACCTGATTCGTGTCCGTCGAGGTCGGTCACCGTCATCTGCAACAGGTCACCGGGCCGCCGACCGAGGACGTCGGCCATGGCCTGGTTGCAGCGGGTGATCCGGCCGAAGTGCTCGGCAGAGACGTCGAACATGAACATGCCCATGGGCGCCGTGTCGAAGGCCAGCCGGAACCGCTCCTCACTCTCGGCCAGTGCCTGCTCGGCTTGCTTGCGTTCGGTGATGTCGGTGGCGACGCCGATGTACCCCATGCAGCCGCCGTCGTGATCGGTCATCTCCGACACGGCCAGATTGATGGCGACCGGCGAGCCGTCCCGGCGAAGAAAGGTCCACTCCCGCACCTCGGCCGTCTGGGGCGTGACGTTGTGGGTGAACACGCCGAGGCCGGGGGCGACGCCGAGCTCCGCCGCACGGGCGGACATCTCCGGGAAACTGGAGAAGTCCGTGGATCTGCGGCCGACCAGCTCGGCCGCTGTCCATCCGGTCAGTCGCTCGGCGCCGATGTTGAACACCGTGATGCGACCGGTCGGATCGGTGCCGACGATGGCCTGCTCCGAGGCCGCCTGCAGCACACCGGCGAACAGGTCACGAGCCTCCTGCAGTTCCCGGGCGTGCCGGCGCTCCTCGGTGACATCGCGGAACGCGACGACGGTCATCGGCGACTGCCGGGCAAGGGGGGCGGTCGTCATCTCGATGACGCGGGAGTCGTCGGCCTCGATGACCACATCCCGCCGCTCGGACTGCCGAATGTCCACACGCGGGTGGCGGGACGCGGAGATGACGTCGTCGACGTGGCCGGACTCCTCGGCGCGGGCGTTCTGCAGCACCACCTCACCGTCGGAGTCGGTGAGGATCACGCTGTCGTGGATGCTGTCGAGGACAGCGCCGAGCAGTGCGGAGTCCCGATCCGCAGAGTCTCGCGCGAGCTCGAGTTCGGAGATCAGACGCGCGCGGGAATCCCGGTAGAGCGCCAACGCGAGCACCACGATCGTCAGGCTGCCGACCAGGGACTGCGCGAGCAGTGCGCGCTCCAGGTGCGCGGGGACGATCAAGGCGCCGTGGTCGAGCAGTGTCGCCGTGATGATCCAGATGCCCGCCGCAGTGAGAAAGACCGTGCTGACGGTGGTGCTGTACCGCAGCGCCACCCACATCGCCGGCACCAGCGTGATGAAGGCCATCGGCACCCCGGTGGTCAGCCAGAAGGCGGAGACGAACACGACGACGACGCTGATCCCGACCAGTACCGCCTCGACGACACCGAGGACCGTCACGCGGGGACGCGTCCACGTGATGTCGGTGACCCGCAGCCAGATACACACTCCGAGCAGCGCGGAGGCGCTGTTGCGGACGGCGAAGTGGGCGAAGGTCTGCAGGGCGGGATCGCCGTCGACCACCACGAACCACCCCGCCGCGAGCACGGCTCCGCAGCAGTTGCCGACGACGATCGCGGCGACCAGCCGCCCGAGGTCGGCGGGGTCTCGCAGCGTCACCTCGCGGCGCCCGTGCGTCAGGACCGCCACGGTGACCACGGAGAGCGCCACGTTGACCAGCACGAACCAGGCGGAGAGCAGCGGCGCGGCGCCGGTGAAGAGGTTCACGACGTACGTCAGCACCGTCAACAGCGCCAGGTGTGCCGCGCGTTCGCGCGGCCCGCACCGTTGGTGGGCAGCCAGAACCCAGATGGTCGACACAGCCGCCGCAGGCCAGACCAGCGCGATCTCGCCACCGCCCAACCGCGTGGCCCGGCCCACGATGATGGCCAGCGCATACGCCACCGGGAAGGCAACGAAGTACGTTGCCGACCGCAGAGTCGGTCCCATATCGCCACCCTTTGCTCGAGCGTCAATATCAGGATGCCCGTCTATGACCGCTTCCGCTCGCAAAAGGACGGATCGCGCCATTGCGCCATGTCATCGTCGCGTGGTTCAGCGCGCGGGTTCGAGCGCCACCGATCGCGCCCGGGGATCGAGCCGGCGGTAGGGATCGGTCGCGCGGAGTTCGCCGAGGTCGGCGAGGGCATGCTCGAGCGCCTGCTGCGTCCGCCGCTTGACGGTCGCCACCCACTCCTGCGCTGCGACGCCCTCGGGCGCGGCCGTCTCGATGGGCGCACAGAGACGCAGGTACATCCGCTGCGGCCGCGGGATCATCGTCGGTCCGATGCCCTGCAGCAACGGCATCGCGGTGTCCGTGCGGCCGGTCAGCCGCCGCGACACCGCACCGGTCAGCCGCCCCCACACGCTGTCGCGGGCGACCAGGCTGCGATAGATCTCGTCACCTCCGAGCAGTGCCGCGGGCACGATCGGGTAGCTGTGCTCGATCGCCACGCGGGCGAACCCGGCCCGGCCCTCCCAGAGCAAGGTGTTCTGCTCGCCCTTGAACTTCGAGATCTCCCGCGCTCCCCCGGGGAACACCAGCACCGGCTCGTCGCGGCTCATGAGTTCCCGAGCCGCCTCCGGGCTCCCCACCACGCCACCGGCGGCCGCCAGGAGATCTCCTGACAGGCCGCGCATCCGGCCCATCTGGCGGTCCACCAACGGCCGTACCAGGACCCCCACCGCTCGACGGACGACGTAGGGGACCAGGAACGATTCGACGCCGGCCTGCGTGTGGTTGCCGACAAGGAGGAAACGGCCGTCTCGCGGGAGGTGCTCCAGGCCGTCGACGTACGGGCGGGTCGCGTCGACCAGAGGTCCCACGCGATCCGCGGTGTACTCGAGGGCGCGCCGCAGCGCCCGCACGCGTGCGGTCTCCGGGACGACAGTGGTGTTCATCGGCGTGGCTCCGGTCGGCAAGGACGCCGCCCAGCGTACCGACGGGGAGGTGCCGCCCTTGACGTCGTTGTCACTTAGTGACACTGTGGGGTTGTCACTCAGTGACAGGGAGGCCCTCGCATCGACCGTCAGGAACAGGCACGACTGAACGTGTCACGGCATGCCTGCGCGCTGTTCTGGGAACACGGCGTCTCAGGCACCAGCGGCGACGACATCGCCGCCGCGGCAGGACTTTCCACGCGAACGGTGTGGCGCTACTTCCGCACGAAGGAGAGCTGCGTGGAACCGGTGCTGGCCGCGTCGCTGCGGCGCTTCCTCGCCTTGGCCCGCGAGTGGCCGGCCCACCTCTCGTTGGCCGAGCACATGGCGGCCTACACCGCAGCCCACCCACTGACCGACGAGGAGGTGACCGATGTCCGCAGCGCCCTGCGCATCGCCACGCTCTCACTGTCGGAGCCGGCGTTACGAACGGCCTACCTGATGGTGCACGACGAGATGGAGCACGGGTTCATCCCCGTCGTGGCCGCGCGACTCGGCCTTGCGGAAGACGACCTCACCGTCCGACTCAGCGCCGCCGCCGTCACCGCCGCGTTCCGGGTGGTCGACGAGGACGTCGGCCGCAGGACCATCGTCGAGAAGGAGAAGGTCAGTCAGCAGGAGGCGTTGGCGTTGGTCGACCGCGCGATCCGGGACGCCACCAACGGCCGGCTCGGAGGCCCCGTGTCCTCCTGAAAACCGCACTGCCACAACCGCATACCAACGAACCACCGACGAGCACCGGGTCGGTGGCCGGATCCCCCCTGTCCGCAACACCTCGAGAGAACGGACCCTTCATGGCCCTGCCCGACCTCATTCCGGTCGAAGACCTCTTCCGCCCACCGACACGCGCGGCGGCGACCATCTCGCCCGACGGCACGAGGGTCGCGTTCCTCGCTCCGTGGAAGAACCGCCTCAACGTCTGGGTGCAGAGCCTCGACGACGACGCCGCCGACCCGCGCTGCGTGACCGCCGACGACCACCGCAGCGTCTTCCACTACGAGTGGACCGACGACCCGCGGTGGCTCATCTATCTCCAGGACGCCGACGGCGACGAGAACTGGCACATCCACCGCGTCGACCTGGAGGACCCCGACGCCCCCGCGGTCGACCTCACCCCGTTTCCCGGCGTGATGGCCCTGCCCCTGCGGGAGGTGAAGAACGGGACGACGACGATCATGCTGAACGACCGAACGCCCACGCTGCTCGACGTGCACGACCTCGACGTCGCCACCGGCACGCTCACCCTCATCGCGGAGAACCCCGGTTCCGTGATCAGCTGGCTCAGCAGCGACAGCGGGGACCTCTACGCCACCTCGCTGACACCGGACGGCGACCTCGAGCTGTCGCGATGGGATCGCGGGACCGCCGACCTTCGTCCCGTCGTCGCCTATGACGGCAGCGACTACCCCGTCGGCATCCACCCGATGGTCCTCACGCCCGACGGCACCGGCCTGTGGATGGGCACGTTCGGGGACTCCGGTCACACGCGACTGGTGCGCGTCGACCTCGCCACCGGCGAGGAGACCGAGGTCGATCGCCACCCGGACCTGGATCTCGACCCGCGCGCCATCGTCAGCGCGATGATGCCGGCGCCTCTGATACAGGACCGTCGCACCGGCGAGTTGCTCGGCGTGCGGTATCTGGGCGAACGCCAGGTCATCCACGCGCTCGAGCCCGACTTCGCCGCGGTGCTCGGCACACTGCGCACACTGTCCGACGGCGACATCGGGCGTCTGTCGTCCGACCACGACGGCAGGCGCTGGATCGTCAGCTTCAACCACGATCGCGACCCCGGCGCCACCTACCTCTACGACCACCACACCGGGCAGAGCCGGCTGTTGTTCCGGCCGATGCCGCACCTGGATCCCCGGCAGCTGGCGCCCATGCGCCCGGTCACCATCACCGCGCGCGACGGGATGGCCCTGCCCGCGTACCTGACGCTGCCGTGCGGGGTGGAGCCGAAGAATCTGCCGCTGGTGCTCCTGGTGCACGGCGGACCCTGGTACCGCGACAGCTGGGGTTTCGATGCCGGGGTCCAGATGCTCGCCAATCGCGGATATGCGGTGCTGCAGGTGAACTTCCGCGGCTCGACGGGCTACGGCAAGGCCTTCACCAAGGCGGCGATCGGCGAGTTCGCGGGCGCGATGCACGACGACCTGATCGACGCGGTCGACTGGGCGGTCGAGCAGGGCTACGCCGACCGGGACCGGGTGGCCATCTTCGGCGGATCCTACGGCGGGTACGCAACCCTGGTCGGCGTGACCTTCACCCCGGACGTGTTCGCCGCGGCGGTCGATTACGTGGGCATCTCCGATCTCGCGAACTTCATGCGGACCCTCCCGCCGATCGCCCGGCCGCACCTGGCCAACAACTGGCACCTGTACGTGGGCGATCCCGACGATCCCGACCAGTTGGCGGACATGACGGCCCGCTCACCCATCACCCGGGTGGACCGAATCCGCACACCGCTCATGGTGATTCAGGGCGCCAACGACGTGCGCGTCGTCCAGGCGGAGTCCGACAACCTCGTCGCCGCACTGCAGGCCCGGGGCGTCGAGGTCGAGTATTTGATCCAGACCGATGAGGGGCACGGCGCCGTCAACCCGGAGAACGTCATCGAGATGTACACGGCGGTCTCGGCATTCCTGGCCCGGCATCTCGGCGGTCGAGAGTGAAAGACACGGTGAGCGAATGTCTGGCGCTCGCCAGGCCGCTCGTGCACAATCCGCTCGCACACTGCGCCGACCGAGGAGATCCCCTGTGAGCACCTACAACACCGCGATGCAGAAGGCGTACCTGGCCGGCGTGGACAGCGACGTCCACGGCCTGATCTCCAAACGCACGGTCGAACTCGACGGAGTGGCCGTCACGCAGGTCACCTTCGGCGTCGGCGCCCGGTGGTCGAACGACCTCAAGTCCTATGCGGGAACGGATCTGTGCGAACTCCCGCACGTCGCCTACGTGGTGTCGGGCGAACTGGCCGTGCGGATGTCCGACGGGACGGAGGACACCTTCCCGGCGGGTCACGTCATGCTGCTGCCACCCGGCCACGACGCGTGGACCGTCGGCGACGAACCGTGCGTGTTCATCGAGTTCTCGCGCGGAAACGACTACTACGCGAACTAGTCCCGCGGCCACACGATCATCGGCACCGGCAGCGCCCGCATGATCTTGCTGGCGGTGTGGCCGAGGAACAACCGTCGGGGCTGCGCCAGCCGGCTGGAGCCGATCATGACGACCTCGCTGTCGTCGAACGTCAGGCCCTCGACCGCGTGCTCCAGCGAATCACCGTGTCCGACAACGCTCGTCACCGAACATTCGGCCGGGAGCGCCGGAGCCGCCCGCTCCACCAGCTTCGCCGCGTGTTCTTCGGCCGCGCGGGTCCACTCGTGACGCCGGTCCTCACCGACGGCCACCAGAGACATCAACCGCAGCGGAACCTTCCACTCACCCGCCAGCCGGACCGCGTTGTCGAACAGCACCTCGTTGCCCGGCCGCAGCCCGATGGCGCAGGTGATCCGGGTGACGCCGGCCCGCGGCTGGTACTCCGCCGGGGCGAGGGCGACCGGCACCTCGGACGCGTGCAGCAGCGCGTCGGCGAGACTGCCGAGGCCGAAGCGGCCGCTGCGCACCCGGTGGTAGGTGCCGACGACGATCAGCGCGGCCCGACCGCGTTCGGGATCGACCGCGGCGTCGAGCAGACCCTGCGTGATGGAGTCGGCCCGCTGCAGATGACCGTCGGCATGCACGCCCTCGGGCACCCGGGACAGCCCGTCCTCCAGCCAGCCGCGGCCCTGCTCCTCGACCTCGGCGTTGAACGCCTGGTCGGGGGAATACCGGTGGAAGGTCGGCGCGTCACTGGGCAGCACCGCGACGAGGTCGAGCGTCGCCCCCGACGATCGGGCCAGGGTCGCGGCCAGATTGATCCCGTCGACACCGCGCTGGCGCGGGCCGTATCCGACGACATACCGCATGGGCCGAGACGCTACACCCGTGACAGCCTGGAAAAAGGGCAACTGCTTCAGACCTTCTCGGTCGCGCAAATCGCGTCCACGCCCCCGTTCTTGTGGTAAGCCCCGAGGGTACGTTTCACCCACCCTCGAGAGGGCGGTACCACCATGACGCAGGCTGCCTCCGGATCGACCGGCACGACGACCCTGGCCCGCACACTCGGGCTGTGGGCGATCGTCGGCCTCGGTCTGGGCTACATGACGCCGACCGTCGTCTTCGACACCTTCGGCATCGTCTCGGACGAGACGGGCGGTGTGGTCCCCACGGCGTACGTCTTCGCGTTGGTGGTGATGGCGTTCACGGCCGTCAGCTACGGCCGGATGACGCAGATCTTCCCGTCGGCCGGCTCGGCCTACACGTACACCTCGGCGACGATCAGCCCCAACTTCGGTTTCCTGATCGGCTGGGCGGCGCTGCTGGACTACCTGCTGTTGCCGCTGGTCAACGCGCTCATCATCCGCAGTTACATGTACTCGTTCTTCCCGGGCGCGCCGCAGTGGATCTTCGTCGTCGTCTACGTCGCGGCGATCACCGGGATGTGCCTGTTCAGCATGACCAACACCTCCCGGGTGAACATGCTGCTCGTCGTTTTCGAGGTGGTGCTGATCGGGGTGTTCCTCATCCTGGCCGGGAAGTCACTGATGGACGGGATGGGCAACGGAACGCTGTTCTCGACCGCACCGCTGTGGCACGAGGGCGTACACCTCGACCTCGTCATCACCGGTGCGACGATCGTGGCGTTCTCGTTCATCGGCTTCGACGCGATCACCATGTACACCGAGGAGGCCAAGGACTCCTCGATCGTGCCGAAGGCGATCCTGCTGGCGTTGTTCATCGGCGGCGCGATCTTCTTCGTCTCCGCCTTCTTCACCCAGTCGCTGTTCCCCGACGTCTCGAATTTCAGCGAGGAGTCGCTGGAGAACAGCGCGCTGCCCGAGATCGCGTTCAACGTCGGCGGACATCTGTTCAAGATCCTGCTGACCTCGGCCGCCTTCGCGGCCACGGTGGCGTCCAGTCTCGCCTCCCACGCGTCGGTGTCGCGGCTGCTCTACGTCATGGGGCGCAACGGCCGCGGTCCGGTCGGCCGGTTCTTCGGCTACCTGCATCCGAGCTTCCAGACGCCGTCCTACGCGATCGTCTTCGTGGGCCTGGTGTCGTTGCTGGCGATCGCGTTCAACCTGGACTTCGTGGCTTCGCTGATCAACTTCGGCGCCTTGATCGCCTTCACCATGGTGAACGCGACGGTGATCGTGTACTTCGCCTACCGGCGACGAGAAGTCCAGGGCCCGCGACAGATCCTGCGCAACATCGTGCTGCCGGGTCTGGGCGTGCTGGCGACCATCCTGCTGTGGCTCTACCTGTCGGCCGAGTCCACCCGCTACGGCATCATCTGGTTTGCCATCGGAATCGTTGTGCTGCTGTGGCTTACACGGTTCTTCCGCCGCCCGCTGACTATCAACATGGGCGAGGCGGTACCGGACGCCGACGAACTCGACACACCGCGGAATCCGGCCACCTAGACTGGCGGCGAACCGATCCCGGCGCCCCGGCGCTGCGCGGAACGGGCCCGGCGCAGTGGTGCGCCGTCAACCGAAGATGAGGAGCGAGTTCTGATGAGCACGTCGATGTACGCCGTGGTCGACCCATCCACCGGAGAGTTGGTCAAGGAGTACCCCACCGCCACCGACGACCAGATCGAGCAGGCGATCGCGGCGGCCGACACGGCGCACCGCGAGTGGTCCCGAACCACCTCGGTCGCCGACCGGGCAGCGCTGATCCGTCGCGTCGCCGAGTTGCACGAGGAGCGCAAGGAGGAGCTCGCCCGCATCATCCAGCGCGAGATGGGCAAGCCTCTGGACCAGTCGGTCGGCGAGGTCGAGTTCTGCTCGGCGATCTACACCTTCTACGCCGACAACGCCGAGAAGTTCCTCGCCGACGAGCCGATCGACCTGCTCGACGGCGAGGGCTCCGCAGTGGTGCGCCGCAGCTCGGTCGGTGTGCTGCTGGGCATCATGCCGTGGAACTACCCGTACTACCAGGTCGCCCGTTTCGCCGGACCGAACCTGGTCATCGGTAACACCATCGTGCTCAAGCACGCTCCGCAGTGCCCGGAATCCGCCGAGGCGCTGCAGAAGATCTTCACCGACGCCGGCTTCCCCGAGGGCGCCTACGTCAACGTGTACGCGACCAACGAACAGATCGCGACCGCGATCGCCGACCCGCGCATCCAGGGGGTGTCGCTGACCGGATCCGAGAGGGCCGGAGCGGCGGTCGCCGAGATCGCCGGCCGGAACCTCAAGAAGGTGGTGCTCGAGCTGGGCGGCTCGGATCCGTTCATCGTGCTCTCGACCGACGATCTGGACGCCACCGTCGAGGCCGCCGTCGACGGCCGGTTCGAGAACACCGGGCAGGCGTGCAACGCCGCCAAGCGCATCATCGTCGCCCAGGACGTGTACGACGAATTCCTCGACAAGTTCACCAAGAAGGTGCTGGAGCGGGCCGACGGGCTGGCGCCGCTGTCGTCGGTCGCCGCCGCCGAGCGGCTCGAGGAGCAGGTGCAGCGCGCCGTGTCCTCCGGCGCCCACCTGATCAGCGAGGGGCAGCGCAACGGCGCGCACTACCCGCCCGCCGTGCTGACCGACGTGCCCGCCGACTACCGCGAGGAACTGTTCGGTCCGGTGGCGTCGGTGTACAAGGTGGCCGACGAGGACGAGGCGGTCGCCGTCGCGAACGACACCCCGTTCGGGCTGGGCTCCTACGTCTTCACCACCGACGCCGAGCAGGCCAAGCGTGTCGCCGACAAGATCGAGGCGGGCATGGTCTTCGTCAACGCGGTCGGAGCCGAGGGCGCCGAGCTGCCGTTCGGTGGGGTGAAGCGGTCAGGTTTCGGCCGCGAGCTCGGCCGCTTCGGCATGGACGAGTTCGTCAACAAGAAGCTGATCCGCATCGCCGGCTGACGCTCAGACGGGACTCCCTGCTGACCGTCAGTCGCCGCTGCGCCGTTCCAGGACCCGGTCGCGCACCCGCGTGGGCACGGCCAATCCGACGGCCATCGCGATGACGGTCAGCAGGGCGGTCGAGCCGTTGTTCGCCACGTCGAGCAGCGTCCGTTCGCCCGCCCCCGCGGACAGTTCGGCCACGCCGACGACGGTCCGGAACACGTACATGCCCGGCACCAGGGCCACCACCGACGCGAAACCGACTGCAGCGAAGGGCATGTGCCGTAGATAGGCCATCGGGGTGAGGACGGCGCCGGTGAGCAGACATGCCAGCAGTGCCGCCACCGGCAGGCTGGCATGCCACGTGGTGATCGCCCACCAGTGCAGCGCGTGCGCGGCCATCCCGACCGCGATCGGCCAGCCGATCAGGCGGTAAGGCATCGAGAAGAACACCGGGTAGCAGGCCGCCGCGACACCCGCGGCGAGGACGTCCACCACGAACGGAACAGCGGCCGGTGGCGACGTCAACGGCAGCGGTTGGCCGCCCGGCCACAGGCCGAGCATCAGGCCCACCGCGATGGTCGCCAGCACCAGCAGGGCGTAGCCCAACCGGGAGATCGCGAGGGTCATCCGCGCGGCGAGCAGATCCATGGCGCCGATGAGGATCTGCGGGCCCGGGACCAACACCATCGCCGGGCAGACGGCGACCAGGCCGGCGGCGGACTGCAGACCGACCTGACCGGCGGTGGTCCCCGCCGCGCCGGCGACCACGGCGGCGACGAACGTCTGTAGTAGCGGGTCGGCGCCGAACCGCGCCAGTGCCCGGCGCAGCGCGCCTCCCAGCGCGGCGGCCACGGCGACCAGCGCGACGACGCGCATGTCGGTGGCGCCGAAGACGACGGCCAGCGCGGCCGCGCCGACACCGCACGCGGCGACGAACGCCGGGGTCGACGACGGCGCGAGACGCCCGGCCGCGTCGATGACCCGTTCGATGTCGTCGCGCTGGACGGGCCGGCGTCCGACCTCGTCCACCGCGCGCATCAGCGTGGCCACCCGGCGCATGGTGACCCCGACCGGACGCGTCTGCCCGATCAACGCCTGCGCGCCTCCGCCGCGCGGGTCGTAGACGGTGATCGATGTCCATCCCGGGATCACCACCGCCGGCTGTCCCAGACCCCGCGAGAGTCGTTGTACCGCTTGCACGGTCATGCTCGTCGACTGCCCGCTGTCATGCAGGAGCTGCGCAGCGCGCAGGATGGTCGTCAGCGCCCCGGCGGTGTCCGGGCGGTTGTCCTGGCGCGTCATCCCAGCATTGTGCCCCCCGGTCTACTGCTGAGCGGGGACGAGCAGCGTCTTGCCGTGCAGGCGACCGTTGTCGGAGGCGTCGTGAACATCGGCGGTGTCCTCCAGTGGGCGCCGATCGGCGATCTCGATGCGCAGCGCCCCGGCGTCGACGCGGCGGACCAACTCGGCGAGTTGGGCGGCGTCGCTGCGGACGAACACCCGCTGGGTCCGGATGCCTCGCGGGGGGTTCTCCGGCCCCGAGACCATGGTTCCCACGTGGAAGCCGCCGTCGGCAACGGCGCCGAGCAGCGCTTCGGTCTGCTCGTCGGTGGTGCTGATCAGATTGAGCACGACGTCGAAGGGGCCGCCGTCGACCTCGATCGGTGACTGCCCGAACTCGAGGTAGTCGACGATGCGATCGGCGCCCAGAGCGCGCAGCCGCCCGGCGTCGCGGTCCCTGGCGGTGGCGGTGACGACGGCACCGGCCTGCTTGGCCAGTTGGACGGCGTAGCCGCCGACGGCGCCGGAGGCTCCGTTGATCAGAATCGACTGCCCGCCGGTCAGGCCGGCGACCTCGAACAGGGCCTGCCAGGCCGTCAACGCCGGCTCCGGCAGCGCTGCGGCGTCGGCGAGGGGCACCGTCGTCGGGGCGGCCGCCAGGGACTCGGCCGGCACCACGGCGTATTCGGCGGCCGCTCCGTCGGCGTCGAGGGGCAGGAAGGCCACCACGGTGTCCCCCACTGCCCAATCCTGCACGTCGGCACCGAGTTCGGCGGTCGTACCGGACACGTCGACGCCCGGAATGTGCGGGAAGCTGACGGCGTACACCTGCGCCAGGTACCCGCCGCGGATGCCGGCATCCACCGGATTGAAGGTCGTGGCGGCGACCTTCACCACCACCTGTCCGTGTCCCGGCACGGGTCGCGGAGCGTCCTCGTACCGCAGGACGCCGCTGTCCCCGTACTCGTGGTAACGCACTGCTTTCATGATGTCCTCCTTCGTCGTTTGCTTCGATATCGAAGCAGCTACGAAGGGCACAACATGCTTCGTGATCGAAGCATTCCCGTCCTGGACGGAATACGAGCTCCGGGCGAGCCGTTGCCGAACGCATGAAGATCGGAATCATCGGAGCGGGGCACATCGGTGGCACGTTGACGCGGCGGCTGCGCGAACTCGGCCACGACGTGAACGTGTCGAACTCGCGGGCGCCGGAAACCCTGGCCGAGCTGGCCGCCGAGACCGGTGCGACCGAGGTCTGGGCGAAGGACGCCGCCGCCGACGCCGACCTCGTCATCGTGAGCATCCCGCAGAAGAACGTCCCCGACCTCGCCGCAGGCATCGTCAACGCGCGCAAGCCGGGTGCCCCGGTGATCGAGACCAACAACTACTACCCGCAGCAACGTGACGGCGAGATCGCCGCGATCGAGGACGGGCAGGTCGAAAGCGCCTGGGTCGCTGAGCTCATCGGCGCCCCGGTCTACAAGGTGTTCAACGGCATCTTCTGGAAGCACCTCCTCGAACGGGGCACGCCGCAGGGCGCATCACACCGCATCGCTCTCCCGATCGCCGGCGAGAACGGGCCCGGCCGGGCCCTCGTCCACGACATCGTCGACCAACTCGGTTTCGATCCCGTCGACGCGGGGCCGATCTCCGAGTCGTGGCGACAGCAGCCCGGCACGCCGGTCTACGGCAAGGACTTCGACGTCGAGAAGACCCGCGCCGCACTCGCCGAGGCGAGTCCCGAGCGCACCGCCGAGTGGAGCGCCCGCACGGCCTGACGCCCTATCGCTGCGGAACCTCGATGTCGGAGAACAGCACGCGCACCCCGCCGGTCGCGATCCGGCCCAAGGCGTCGAAGAACCGCGCCGCCTCCGGCGACGTCACGGCCTCGCTCGCGGAGGCGTAGTCGGGGTAGTACAGATCGATCATGCGGTAGGCGGGGGTGGGACTGCCGTCTTCCTTCGGCCACACCTTGGACGCCTCCACCCTGATATGGCCGGGGAAGGACCGGGCGACGGCCAACTGTTCTTCCGGGTAACTCGACTCGAAATCCTCTGCGCTGAGCGGATTGTCGTAGATGACGGTGATCTTCGTTTCGGACATCTCATCTCCTGGTGACCTCGGGCGGCTATGAAGCCGACCTGCGGAATTCTGGCATGCCGACGCGCCGCCGTCGCGTCCACGCAACGGCTGGGATAATCCTGCGTGTGAGCGACGAACACCGAGCCGTGAACAGGGCCATGTGGGACGAACGCGCCCCCGCCCACGCCGCCTCGCCCGACTACGCAGTGGACCGACTCCTCGCCGACCGCGACCTGCTCTCCGACGTCGTACGGTTCGACCTCCCCCGGCTCGGCGACATCAGCGGACTGCACGGCGTTCATCTGCAGTGCCACATCGGGACCGACACGCTGTCCCTGGCGCGGCTCGGGGCACGCATGACCGGCCTCGACTTCTCCGCTGTGTCGATCGAGAACGCCCGCCGGATCGCGGCCGACGCCGGCGTCGAGATCGACTTCGTCGAGTCCGACGTCTACGACGCGGCAACGGTTCTCGGTGCAGGCCGCTTCGACCTCGTCTACACCGGCATCGGGGCGCTCATCTGGGTGCCCGACATCCGGCGGTGGGCCCAGGTCGTCGCCTCGCTGCTGCGGCCGCGGGGCCGGTTGTTCCTGCGCGAGGGACACCCGGTGCTGTGGTCGATCGACGAAACGCGGACCGATGCGCTCGTGCTCGCCTATCCGTACTTCGAGCATGCCGAACCGGTCCGCTTCGACTCCCCGGGTACCTACGTCGAGACGGACACCGTGTTCGACAACACCGAATCGCGGGAGTGGAACCACGGTCTGGGAGAACTCGTCACCGCCCTTCTGGACGCCGGCCTGGAGCTCACCATGCTCGTCGAACATCGCTCGGTGCCCTGGGAGGCCCTGCCCGGACGCATGCACCGCGCGGACGGCGAGTGGCGCCTGCTCGAGAACGGCGACCTACTGCCCCTGAGCTTCACCCTGCAGGCCGCCAAGGTGGGCTGACGGTCAGGCGCAGCCGCAGGATCTGCGGTGGTGGAATGTCGTCGGCACCCGGATCCGCTGCGGTGGCCCGTCCTCGCGACGGATACGACGCAGCAGCAGTTCCGCAGCGGTGGCCCCGATGGTCTGGACGTCCTGCCCCGCCGCGGTGAGTCTCGGGGAGAACAGGTCTGACCATTCGAAATCGTCGTAACACACGAACGCGACGTCGTCGGGAATCGACAAGCCCAGGTGCTGAACGGCTTTGAGCGTCCCGATCGTCATCGCATTGTTCATCGACACCAGTGCGGTCGGCCGGTTCGCGCTCGCCATCAGCGCGCGTACCTCGCGCTCGGCGTCGTCGGTGCTGGAACGGCCCTCGAGCACCAGCGTCGGATCGACGGCGATTCCCCGGCTCGCCAACGCCGCGACGTAGCCGTCGAATCGCTCGGTCGTGGAGGAGATCCCGGGGATGCCGCGGACGACCGCGATCCGGCGATGACCGCGATCGAGCAGGTGCTCGGTCAGCATCTGCGCCGAGGCCGCGTTCTCCGGGCCGACCTGATCGCAGTCGACGTCGAGCATCCGGTCGATGAGCACGAGGGGTGTTCCGGTACGGGCGATCCCGGGAAGCGTGGAGTGCTCCGATCCGGCAGCGGGCGCCACGATCATCCCGTCGACCTGCCGGTCCAGCAGCGAATCGGTGACCCGCCTCTCCGGCTCCGCGGCGTCATGGGAATCCCCGACGATCAGCACGTACCCGGCGTCGGACAGCGCCTGCTCGACGGCGTGCACCAGGCTGCCGAAATACGGGTTCGTCAGTGCGGAGATCGACAGACCCACCGTGTGGCTTCGCCCGCCCGCCAGAGATCGTGCGGCGACGTTGCGCCGGTAGCCCGTCTCCGCGATGGCCGCCTCCACGCGTTGCCGGGTGGCGGCGTCGACTTTACGCGTGCCGTTGAGCACATGCGAGACGGTGGAGGCGGAGACGCCGGCGAGGCGGGCGACGTCGCCCATGGTCGTCATGGCAGGCGCAGGATCCGGTCGGCGCGACCGGAGGTCGACTCGATCAGTTGCGCGTTGCGCTCGTCGGATCCGAGCGCCCACCGCTTCGCGTCCTCCGGCGACTTGCCGTACGCCTCGTGGCGGCGCACCAGCCGGTCGTGCCGAATGCCGGTGTCGGGGGCCAGGAACCACACCTCGTCGAGGCAGGCGCGCGCGGCAGGCCACGCGCCGGACTCCAGGAGCAGGTAGTTGCCCTCGGTGACCACCAGCGGCGTCGTCGGCCGAACCGGGATGGACGATCCGATCGGCTCTTCGATCTCGCGGCGGAACCGGGGCGCGTACACCACCGGGTCGTCGGCGCGCTGGGCCCGCAGCGAGGCGAGCAGTCTCGCGTACCCGCCGTCGTCGAACGTGTCGTGCGCGCCCTTGCGGTCCCGGCGTCCCAGGGCGATCAGGACCTCGTTGGCCAGGTGGAAGCCGTCCATCGGGACCAGCACCGCGACGTCCGGTCCCAGAGCGTTCACCAGTTGTTCTGCCACCGTGGACTTTCCGGCCCCCGGAGCGCCGGTGAGACCGAGCAGGCGCCGCTGTCCGGGGACGACGAGTGCGCGCGCCCACGCGATCAGCTCGTCGAGGGTGGCCTCCTGTACGTCGTCGATGCTCATCGGGCACTCTCCGGAGGCCGCAGGATGGGAAGCTCGCGCAGCCACGCCCGCGGCCCGACGACGGAGCACCGCAGTGCCGCCACCCGCGCGGAGCGCGCGATGCGGTCCGCGACGTCGGTGTCGTCGCCGTAGAAGCAGTACGCACCGTGGAAGACGTCGCCGGCGCCGAGCGTGTCGACCACGGGCACCGGCTCCACGGGGACGGAACCGGACCGGCCGCCGGACCACCATTCGACCGCATCGGCGCCGTGGGTGATGACGACGGTGGGCACCCCGCGGTCCAGGAGTGCGGACGCCGTCGATCGCGAGCCGTCGGTGCCGGGCACTCGGAAGTCGTTGGAGCACACCATGTCCGTGGCCGCCTCGAGGAGGTCGTCCATCACCGGCTTCCATCGCCCGGCATCGACGACCACGGGCACGGCGCGCGCAGTGGCGTACCGCACGGCAGTTCGGGCGATCAGCGGATGGTGCCCGTCGACCAGCAACACGTCGGCCCCCGCGACCAGCTCATCGAGCCGCGCGGGCGGCGCGGCGTCGGAGGTCACGGCATCCAGCGACACCACCGAGCGGTCACCGGTGGCCTCGACCACGGACACTGCGGACACGGGTACCGGTTTCGTGGTGCCCTGCGCCGCATCGACCACGTCGACGCCGTAGGCCCTGAGGTCCGCGCGGATCAGATCGGCGACCGGTTCGTCGCCGAGCGCCGTCACCAGGGTCGCCGTCCCGCCGAGAGCGGCGAACGTGACAGCCGCATTCGCGGCCGGCCCACCGGCGGAGACGAATTGTCCGCTTGCGGTGATCTTCTCGTTCACTGCGGGCGGTTCGGCGATCCGGTGGATCACGTCGAGGGTCGCCAGTCCGACGAAGAGCCCGACCGGTCGGCGCTCAGAGCCCGGCGCGTTCCTCATCGGTCGGCTCCTCCGCACCGGTCATGAGCGCTACCACCTCGGACATCGAGCGCTTCGTGGGATCGACGACGCCGGCACGCTGTCCGAGCCGGTGGATGTGGATGCGGTCGGCCACCTCGAACACGTGCGGCATGTCGTGGCTGATCAGCACCACCGGGATGCCCCGTGCGCGAATGGATCTGATCAGGTCGATGACCTGACCCGATTCCCGGACGCCGAGCGCCGCGGTGGGTTCGTCCATGATGATCACCCCGCGGCCGAACGCCGCAGCCCGCGCCACCGCGACGCCTTGGCGCTGGCCGCCCGACAGCGTCTCCACGGCCTGATTGACCGACTTGATGCCGATCTTCAGATCGGACAGATGCTGCGCCGCGTCCTGACGCATCCGGGGCATGTCCAGTCGGCGGAACAGCCTGCCGGCGATGCCGTTTCGCCGGACTTCGCGACCGAGGTAGAGGTTTGACGCGATGTCGAGCGCCGGTACCACCGCGAGGTCCTGATACACCGTTTCGATGCCGGCGGCGCGGGCGTCGCGGGTGTTCTTGAACGACACCGGAGAGCCGTTCATCAGGATCTGGCCGGCATCGGGAATGACGGCGCCCGCCAGCGCTTTGATCAGGCTGCTCTTGCCGGCGCCGTTGTCGCCGATGACCGCGAGGACCTCACCGGCGCGCAGTTCGAAGTCGGCGCCGTTGATGGCCGTCACGTTGCCGTACCTCTTGACGAGGCCGCGCGCCTCGAGAACGGGGGCGTCGCTCATCGAGATCTCCTGCGGGTGAACTGATCCACGGCCACCGCGACGATGACCAGGATTCCGGTGGCGATGTTCTGGTAGAGGTTGTCGACCCCGGCCTGGGTGAGGCCGTTGCGCAGCACACCGACGATCAGTGTTCCGACCAGGGTGCCGCCCACTCCGCCGCGCCCACCGAACAGGCTCGTCCCGCCGATGACCACCGCGGTGATGGTCTCCAGATTCGCGTTCTGGTAGGCGTTCGGGTCGGCATTGGGGATACGACCCAGGGCCGCCCAGGCGGCGATCGCGGCGATGACACCGGTGGTGACGTAGACCGACAGCAGCACCCGACCGGACTTGATCCCCGACAGATCCGACGCCTGCGGATTGCCGCCGACCGCGTAGACGTGTCTGCCCCAGGCGGTTTGGGACAGCGCGTACCACGTCACCAGGTAGACCAGGAGCATGGCGACCACGCCGAATGTGGTCGAGAACGACCCGACGCGGAAGGAGGTGCCGAGGAACGTCAACGGTCCCGACTCCACGCGGTAGGTCTCGGATCCCGCGAGCAGACGCGTCGCCGCCTGGATCGCGGTGAACGTCCCCAGCGTGACGATGAACGGCGGCAGTCGCAGCATGGTGACCAGCCCGCCGTTGATCGCACCGAACACCACGCATACCAGCAGCGTCGCACCGAGCGCCACGAAAGGCCCGTTGGCGCCCGCGGTTTGGGCCATCACGATGGTCCCGAAGACCGCCACGGCGCCGATCGACAGGTCGATGCCTGCGGTGAGGATGATCAACGTCTGACCCACCGCGAGGATGCCGACGACCACCGACTGCTGCAGGATCAGCGAGACGTTCTGCGGCTCGAGGAACGAATCCGAGACCGCGCTGAAGATGATGATCGCGATGACGAGCGCCACCAGGGGGCCGAGCAACGGTTCACGCAGAAGGCTCTCCGCGGTGAACCGGCTCGCGACCGACGGCTTCGCCTGCGTCGGGGCGCCGGTGGTCATGACCCGGTTTTGCCCCAGCAGTTCTGCTCGCCCCAGGCGGTGTCCTTGGACGGGAGACCGGGCACCGGCTTGTCGGTGATCAGTTCGGAGCCGGTGTCATTGAAGCCGCTGGGCTTGGTGCCGTCCTTGGCGAACTTCACCACGGCCTGCACACCCATCTCGGCCATTTTCGCGGGGAACTGCATGACCGTGGCGCCGATCTTCCCGGCCTTGACGTCCGCGACGCCCGTGCAGCTGCCGTCGATCGAGCCGATGGTGATCTGGCCGGCGCGGTTGGCGGACTGGATGGCCTGGTAGGCGCCGGCGGCCGCCGGCTCGTTGATCGTGTAGAGCGCGTTGATCCGCGGGGCGCGCTGCAGGATGTTCTCCATCGCGGTCTGCGCCTTGGTCTGGTCGCCGTTGGTGTTCTCCTGACCGACGATCTCGGGTGAGCCGTTGGTGATGCCGAATCCTTCGAGGAATCCGTCGTGCCGGAAGGTGTCGACGGTGCCGCCGGGGGTGCCGTCGAGCATCACGACCTGGGGTGGGGCGGAGCCGATGGCAGCGCGGACCCACTTGCCCTGGCTGACACCGGCGGCCTTGTTGTCGGTGGCGTAGGTGGCGTCGACCGCGTCCTCGGGATCGGTCGCGGTGTCCAGCGCGATGACGATGACGCCGGCGTCGCGCGCCTTCTTGATGGCGTCGAGCACGCCGGTCGAGGAGTTCGGGGTGATCAGGATGCCCTTGACGCCCTGGCCGACCATGTTCTCGATGGCGGTCACCTGGCCTTCGTTGTCGCCATCGAAGGCGCCCGCCAGCGCGATCAATTTGGCGCCGTCCTTGTCGGCCTGCGCCTGGGCGGCCTCCCGCAACTTCACGAAGTAGGGGTTGGAGTCGGTCTTGGTGATCAGACCGACCTTGACCTCGTCCGACCCGGATCCGCTGCATCCCGTCAGGCCGAGCACCATCGAACCGGCCATCAACACCGCCCCGACCGTCAGCGTGGACCTACTGCGCTTCCCGACCATGTGGACTCCCTTGTCCCGGTGCGACGCCGTCCGCGCCGCGGCTGTGCAGGAGCCTAGAACTCGCGCAAGCGCTTGCGCATGCGCTTCCGTGAATTGACGGCTGTCAGTTCGCGAGGCTGCCGCCGTCAGCCGCGCAGCACGCGACGGATCTGGCGATCGGTGGGGCTCGGCGGCACCTCCACCGGGACGTCCGGGGAGACGAGACCCGTCAGCCAGAGACCGACCAATCGCCCGCTGGACCTCGGCGCATCATCGACGCTGCGGTGGATGAGACCCGCATTGGCGATCAGGAGCACCGCCAGGTCGGCGGGGGACGCGTCGGAGCGGATCCGGCCGCTGCCGGCCGCGCGCCGGAACAGGGCGGCGATGGCGCGGTAGTGGCGAGCGCGGAGTTCCTCGACGCGAGGAGACAACGACCGCAGCGAGGCCAGCAGATCCGCCAGCCCCCTGTTGGTGGCCTGCAGCGCGCAGGTGGCGACGACGCAGTCCCGCAACGCCGTCACCGGATCGTCGGCCTTCGCGGCATCCTCGGCCAGTGCGCAGTAGCGCTCGAGGTGGCCGGTGTAGACCTCGGCGAGCAACGCCTCGCGATCCGGGAAGTGCCGGTACAGGGTTGCGTTGCCGACGCCGGCACGCCGGGCGATCTCGTTCAGCGACACGTCCACTCCCCGCTCGGCGTACGCCGCCTCGGCAGCGGCCACCACCGCCGTCCGATTGCGTCGGGCATCGGCACGCACCGGTGCACCTCTTTTCCGTCGCGGGAATATCCGGGGATGGTTCCCCGCTTACTCTACCGTTCCAACTAAACGGGGATGCCTCCCCGGAAAGAGGGCGAGTCATGAGAGCAGTGGTGGTGACCGAATACGGCGGACCGGAGGTCCTGCAGCTGGTGGACGTCGACGAGCCGCACGCCGGTCCCGGCCGGGTCCGTGTCCGGGTGCACGCGGCGACCGTCAACCCCGCCGACGTCCTCCTGCGCGTCGGCGACATCGACGACGCGTTGCGCGCGAGCACCCTGACTCCGCCCTACCGGCCGGGTATGGAGGTCGCCGGCGTCGTCGACGAGATCGGACCGGACACGCGCACCGACGTGGCCATCGGTGACCGCGTCATGGCGATCCTCATGCCGATCGACGACTCGGGCGGTGCGTACGCCGAATACGTCGTCGTCGAGGCCGACCAGGTGACCGGAGCGCCGACCGGAAGCAGTCACGCCGAGGCCGCCACGTTGCCGATGAACGGACTCACCGCACGCCGCGCGCTCGACGTCCTGGATCTCTCCCCGGGCGAGACGCTTGCCGTCACCGGAGCCGCGGGTGCGGTCGGCGGCTACGTCGTCCAATTGGCCAAGGCCGACGGGCTGCGGGTGATCGCCGACGCCGCACCCGCCGACGAGTCTCTGGTCGCGGCCCTCGGCGCCGACGAGATCGTCCCGCGGGGAAGCGATGTCGGAGAACGGATACGGCGGCTGCACCCCGGAGGTGTCGCGGCGGTCGTCGACGCCGCACTCCAAGGCGACCAGGTGATGTCCGCCCTGCGCGACGGCGGTCAGATCGCCACGGTCCGTCGCCCCGGCGAGTTCGGGACGCCCACCATGCACCCGGAACGCGCCATCACCGTCCGCGACGTCTGGGTGCCCGACTACACCCACGCCACCGACAAGCTCCGCGCCCTCCGGGTGCTGGCCGAGAAGGGCGGCATCACGCTGCGCGTGGCGCAGACGTTCCCCGCGGCGCACGCCGCCGCGGCACACCGGGCCATCGAGCGTGGCGGAGTCCGCGGCCGCCTCGTCCTCACCTTCGACGAGAACTAGGAGTCCCTCATGAAACCCCTCGGAGTCGGCGTCATCGGCGCCAGTCCGGGCGCCGGCTGGGCCGCCGCCACCCACATCCCGGCGTTGCAGGCGTTGCCGCAGTTCGCGATTCGAGCCGTGGCGACCAGCCGCGCAGAATCGGCACGACGCGCTGCAGCCGCATGGGAGGTCGACGCGTTCGACGACCCGGCGCGGTTGATCACCCACCCCGACGTCGATCTCGTGGTCGTGGCCGTGAAGGTGCCCGATCACCACGATCTCGTCCTGCAGGCGATCGCCGCCGGGAAGATGGTGTTCAGCGAGTGGCCGCTCGCCGTCGATCTCGCGCAGGCCGAGGAGGTGACCGCAATGGCCGCCGCGGCCGGCGTGCGCACCGTGACCGGCCTGCAGGCGCGGTTCAATCCCGTGATCACCCACCTGCGGGATCTGGTCCGGCAAGGCCATCTCGGCCGGGTGCTGGCGACCAATATCGTTGGTTCCGGCCAGTTCTGGGGTGCCACCACCGATGCCGGGCACCGTTATGTGTATGACGTCCGCAACGGGGTCACGCCGCTGTCGGTATCCGTCGGTCATGCCCTCGACGCGCTGACTGCCGTCCTCGGCGACATCGACGCGGTCACCGCCACGCTGGGTGTCGGCCACCGGGACATCGACGTGCGGGACGGCGGATCCCTCCGGTCCACCACACCGGACCAGGTGGCCATCACCGGAGCACTGGCCAGCGGTGCGGTGGCATCGATCTTCTACCGCGGCGGCGTCTCGCGCGCCGGAGACTTGCGCTGGGAGATCAACGGAACCGACGGCGACGCGCTGATCACCAGCCCCGCCGCCAACGGCAATGTCCAGGCGACGGAGTTGATGCTCGCCACCGGCCGCGGATCCGACACCGAGGTCTCGCCGATCATCGTCGCCGACGGTTCCGCGCCGGCCGAACTTCGTGGCCCCGCACGAAACCTGGCCGGGCTGTACGCGGCCTTCGCCCGCGACCTCGCCGAAGGCACCGCCGTCGCCCCGTCGTTCCGGGACGCGGTGCGATTGCACCGGCTCATCGACCGGATCGCCGGCGGGGCATCGTCCGCCGGGGCCAACATGAACACCGACTCCGAGGAGACGTCATGCGCGCTGCAGTCCTGACTGAGTACAACGCCCCGCTGCAGATCCGGGAGGTCCCCGATCCCCGACCGGGCCCTGGCGACGTCCTGGTGCGCGTCATGGCCAGCGGTGTCAATCCGCTCGACATCAAGATCCACCGGGGCGAGGCCGCCCACGCGAAGATGGCACCGCCGGCGATTCTCGGCATCGACATGGCCGGGGTGGTCGAGGCGGTGGGGCCGCAGGTCGACGAGTTCCAGGTCGGTGACGAGGTCTTCGGCATGACGGGCGGGGTCGGCGGCGTGGCCGGCTCACTCGCCGAACTGGCCGCCGTCGACGCACGATTGATCGCCCGCAAGCCCCGCACGCTGTCCATGCCGCAGGCCGCCGCGCTTCCGCTGGGCTTCATCACGTCCTGGGAAGGTCTCGTCGACCGCGCCGGCGTCGCGGAGGGACACCGGGTGCTGATCCACGGCGGAGCCGGTGGCGTCGGGTATCTCGCCGTCCAACTCGCCCTCGCCCGCGGTGCCCAGGTGTTCGCGACCGGCTCGCCGTCCAGCCAGGAGGTGATCCGTCAGACCGGGGCCACCGCCATCGACTACACCAGCACCGACGTCGACCAGTACGTCGACCGGTACACCGGCGGAGAAGGCTTCGACATCGTCGTGGACAACGTCGGCGGCGCCACCCTCGACGCCTCGTTCGCAGCGGTCAAGCGCTACACCGGCCGTGTCCTCAGCGCATTGGGCTGGGGCACCCACAGCCTGGCGCCCCTGTCGTTCCGCGGCGCCAGCTATTCGGGCGTGTTCACGTTGATGCCGCTGCTGACCGGCGCCCATCGCGAGCACCACGGTCACATCCTGGCGCACGCGGCGGCACTCGCCGGCGACGGCGCACTCGTCCCCCGGTTGGATTCCCGATCGTTCGCCCTCGAGGACGCGAACTCCGCCCACACGGTCGTCGAGAACGGCACGGCGACAGGGAAAGTGACCGTGCTCCCGCAGCTCTAGCCGACAGGGGTTGTCGCGCCCGTTCGTGCAGCCGGAAACCGCTGGTTGGCAGGAACGGCCCTGCTGGGCTACCGTCGAATTCTGACCACACGGGAGCGCACCCGAACGTGCGCTGAGAGGACGGCAACGGGCCGTCGACCGTAGAACCTGACCGGGTAATGCCGGCGTAGGGAGTGAAGTATGGGATCGCCGTCCGTTCGCCCGATCTACCGGTGGCGCGTCGTCGACATCGTCGTCGCGAGCGTGCTCGCCGTCGCCGCCGGGCTGGTGTTCGTGCTGTGGAACATCGCCTCCAACCCTCTCGGCGCGCCCCTGAGCGCCGCCCTGCCCGGACTCCAGGCGCTGGTCGGCGGCGGGTGGCTCTTCGCCGGGGTGCTCACCGCGCTGGTGATCCGCAAGCCGGGGGCGGCGCTGTACGGCGAACTGGTCGCGGCCATCGTCTCCGCGCTGGTCGGCAACCAGTGGGGCGTGCTCACCATCGAATCGGGACTGGTGCAGGGGCTCGCGGCCGAGTTGGTCTTCGCCGCCTTCGTCTACCGCCGATGGGGCCTGCCCGTGGCCGTGCTGGCGGGGGCCGCCGCCGGACTGGCGATGGGCATCAACGACCTGATCCTCTGGTATCCCGGGTCCACGTCGACGTTCGCGGCCATCTACGTCGTCTCCGGTGTCGTCTCGGGCGCGCTCATCGCCGGCGCGCTGTCGTGGTACGTCGTGCGTGGTCTCGCCAAGACCGGTGCCCTGTCCCGGTTCGCGTCGGGCCGGGTGAGATCACCCGCCGACGCCCGGTGACCGGACCACAGCGACCACCCGGCGGCGTCGCCGTCGCCGCCAGGGACTGGCACTGGCGCCACGCCGGCAGGGGCCGGTGGGCCGTGAGCGGACTCGACCTCACCATCGATCCCGGTGAACGGGTGCTGCTGCTCGGAGCGAGCGGCTCCGGCAAGTCGACGCTGATGCAGGGCCTGGCCGGTCTGCTCGACAGCGACGAGGACGGCGACGAGTCCGGCGCCCTGCTCGTCGACGGCGTACCGCCCGCGCAGCGCCGTAGCCGCATCGGCATGGTCCTGCAGAACCCCGACTCGCAGGTGATCCTGTCCCGGGTGGGCGACGACGTGGCGTTCGGCATGGAGAACTTCCTGGTCCCGCGCGCCGAGATCTGGCCGCGAGCCCGTCGGGCGTTGGCCGCGGTCGGACTGAATCTGCCTCTCGCCCATGACACGTCGCACCTGTCCGGCGGTCAGAAGCAGCGACTGGCCCTGGCCGGTGTGCTGGCGATGGCACCGGGGCTGCTGTTGCTCGACGAGCCGACCGCCAACCTCGACCCGGCCGGTGTCGAGGAGGTGCGCGATGCCGTCACCTCAGCGGTCGAGCAGAGCGGCGCGACGCTGATCGTCGTCGAACACCGCACGGCCGTATGGCTTCCCGTCGTCGACCGGGTGATCGTGCTGGGCGACGACGGCCACGTGGTGGCCGACGGGGCGCCCGGCGACGTCATGGAGCGGCAACGCGAAGGTCTGCGTCGCGCCGGGGTGTGGGTGCCGGGTCTGGACCTGCCGGACCTCCCCCGCCATCGCGCGCCCGGCGCAACCCTGGTGCGCGCCGAGGGGCTGTCCGCGGGCTACCCGGCGGGTCCGCCGTGCTCCGCTTCGACTTTCGAGATCGCCCGGGGCACCACCACCGTCGTCACCGGGCCGAACGGGGCGGGCAAGTCCGCGCTGGCGCTCACCGTCGGGGGGCTGCTGCCGCCGCGCCAGGGACGGCTGGCCGCGGAATCCGGTTTCGCGCCGTCGACCGACCGCCCCGAGCCGGTGCGGTGGCGGTCCCGCGAACTGCTCACCCGCATCGGCAGCGTGTTCCAGAATCCGGAGCACCAGTTCCTCACCGGCAGCGTGCACGACGAACTCGCCCTCGGGCCCCGCGCGCTGAAACGGGACCGTGCGACCGTCACCGCCGTGTGCGACGAGATGCTGGATCGGCTGCACCTCGCGCATCTCGCCGATGCCAATCCGTACACGCTGTCCGGCGGCGAACAGCGGCGGCTGTCGGTGGCAACGGTGCTCGCCACCCGACCGGAGATGATCATCCTCGACGAGCCGACGTTCGGTCAGGACCGCACCACCTGGGAGGAGCTGCTGCGGCTGCTGGCCGACATCGCCGATCGGGGCACCGCCGTCGTGGCCGTCACCCACGACGTCGACTTCGCTGCGCTGCTGGCCGATCAGCACATCGAGTTGCGTCCGGCGGCCGCCGACGCCGTGGCGGCTCCCCGGTGACCGCCACCCTCGATGTCGGCGCCACGGAGATCAATCCCGTCGCGAAGCTGCTGGCCGCGCTCACCCTCGCCGTCGGCCTGGTGCTCAGCGTGGACTGGGTGTCCGCGTCGACCGCGTTGATCCTCGAGCTCATCCTCCTGGCGGTGTTGCGAGTCCGGTTGCGCGCGTTGCTCCATCGCGGCGCGATCCTCCTCGTCGCCGCGGCGACGACGGCACTGACGATCACTCTCTACGGTGAGCCCAGCGGTACGGTGCACTGGCATTTCCTGCTCATCACCGTCAGCGACGGGTCTCTCACCCTGGCACTCGCCACCTTCCTGCGGGTCCTGGCCATCGCCTTACCCGCGGTGTTCCTGTTCCTCGACACCGACCCGACCGAACTCGCCGACGGACTGGGACAGGTGCTGCGGTTGCCGGCGAGGTTCGTGCTGGGCGCGCTGGCCGGGGTGCGCATGATCGGTCTGCTCGGCCAGGACTGGCGCTACCTCGGATACGCCCGTCGCGCACGGGGTGTCGCCGACCATGCTCGCCTGCGGCGGGCCGCGGGCCAGGCCTTCGCGCTGCTGGTCTTCGCGGTGCGGCGCGGATCCCTGCTCGCGACCGCGATGGAGGCGCGTGGGTTCGGCGCCCACTCGACCCGGACCTGGGCGCGACCATCGCCGTTCGGAGTACGCGAGATCGCCCTGATCGCAACGGCCTTCGCCATTGTCGCGGCCGCGATCACGATGTCGGTCGCCACCGGTCAGTGGAACTTCATTGGAAGTCGATGACATCGCGCGCCGCCTGACCGACGGTGGTGCTCGCACGATCCTGATCGACGGCCGGTCCGGGTCCGGGAAATCCACGCTGGCAGATGAAGTGCACCAACTGTGGGCGTCCAGCACGGTGGTCCGGCTCGACGACATCTATCCCGGCTGGGACGGCCTGGCGTGGGCGGTAGCGCACGTCCACACCGCACTGCTGCAGCCACGCTCGACGGGCAGGCCCGGCAGGTGGCGGCGGTGGGACTGGACCACGAACGCCCCCGCCGGCTGGCACGTCGTCGCCCCAACCCAGCGGCTCATCGTCGAGGGCGTCGGCGCGCTGACGCCCGCCAACCGGGCGTCCGCCGACCTCGGTATCTGGGTGGACACCCCCGACGACGAGCGCAAACGACGTGCCCTGGAGCGGGACGGCGAGACCTACCGACCGCACTGGGAGAGGTGGGCCGCCCAGGAGGTCGACTATCTCGCGACGTATCAGCCTCGGGCGCAGGCCGATTGGATCGTGACGGAGACACCGGACGGACGGGAGTGGACACCGGGTCGGTGATGCACGACAGCCACGAGTGCGGGCGTCACCGCGATGTGAGACGATGGCCCCCACTCACGCCGGCGTGATGCTCCGCCGCGTCTCACCACGAACCACACCTCATGGAGTGTCGATGTCTGACCGACGATTTCGTTCCCGTGCGCGATGGCCGCGCCGACTCGTCTACGCGTTGGCGGCGGTGCTGGCCGGACTGGTCGTCGGCGAGCTCGCGGCCATGCTGATCTTCGCCGGGTCCACCGACCGCCGACTCGACGAGGAGGCGGTCCGCAACGTCGGGTCGGCGCCCGCGGTGATCGCCGCGACGAGTGACCTCGACCGGGCCCGGCAGGCGCGCTCGGCCCTCGACACGGCCGTCGACGACGCCGGCCGCCACCGCGATCAGGCGCTGGTCGTCGCTCGCTGCGAGTTCAGCGCCGCGCCGCAGTGCCCCCGGACACGCATCACCGGGGTTCCCGGCGCGGGGCCCGGGCTCCGCACGGCGGATGCGTTCCTCGCCGATGCGCAGCGGGGTCTGGAGGGTGCGCAGGCCGAGCGTGATCGGCTCGCGCCGGTGCTGGATTCCCGGGTCGCCGACGCCGAGCAGGCGCTGACCGGAGCCCGCGACGCCGCGATCGCCGGTGCGGACCGCGGGTTCGGCGCACGGTGGCTCGCGATGAACGCCCACACGCTCGCCAGCCCGGGAGCGACGGTGTTGCGCGCTGTGACGGTCAGCGTGTTCGTGCTGCTGTTCCTGCTGCCGTGCCTGCTGCGGCCGACGACCCTGTCGGATCACCGCGCATCGGCGTCCGTCGAGCAGGAGCGGGCCGACCTCGAGGCCGAGACCGCGATCGCCGTCACACGGGCGCAGGTGCGCGAGCAGGTCGAAACCCTCTGGGCAGAACGGGAACTCGCGAGTGCCCAGCTGGCCGCCGCGGCTCAGACCGAGATCGAGCGCGAGGAACATCGCCGGCGTGTGGACGCCGCGCGGCAGGCGCCGACCGCGGTGTCCGCCGAACGGATCCCCGAGGCCGCGGCGGACGTGACGACCGAGGTGACGCTGGCGGCGCCCGCCGCGCTGGAATCGACCCCACCTTCGAAACGTGCGACCCTCCCGATGGTGCCCGACGTCGCGGGAGCGGCGATGCGCTGGGTGCGCCCGTTCGTGCCGCCGATCATCGCGACCGCGATCGAGACCACGACCAGGCCGCTGCGCGCCGCGCGGGAGGTCTTCGAGGAGACCGAGGAGATCCATCTCAGCCTGCGGCGCAGCCACCGGGTCGCGGTGACGTCACAGGAGACCGTCGAGACCGTCGAGACCGACAGGCCCCGGTCTGCCGCGGCCGAGAGATGGGTCACAGCGACCCGCGTGGAGCCGGTCACCGAGGCGGCATCGGCATCCGTGGAGCGCTCGAAGCAGCCGGAACACAGCGCGATTGGCACCGACGGGGGCCTGCGCCAGCTGCCCTCGTAGGCTTGACCACCCGCACCACCGCCGACGAGCCCGGTCGCGCGCCGCCTCGGCTGAGCCATGATGTCCGTCCTGCCGTTTACGATTCTGGCGGCACACCCATGATCGAAAGGGGCGCGCAGTGAGTTACACCGCCGCCGACATCACCGAACTCGACGATGTCCAGCACACACGCCTGCGGCCGGCGGTCAACCTCGGACTCGACGTGCTCAACACCGCGTTGCGGGAGATCGTCGACAACGCGATCGAGGAGGTCGCCGACCCGAGCCACGGGGGAACGACCGTCACCATCACGCTGCACTCCGACGGGTCGGTCAGCGTCGCCGACGACGGCCGCGGCCTCCCCGTCGACACCGACCCGGTGAACGGCAAGAACGGCATCGTCAAGACCCTCGGCACCGCACGGGCCGGCGGCAAATTCTCGGCGCACTCCGACGCGGCCAGCACCGGCGCCGGCCTGAACGGCATCGGCGCAGCGGCCGCGGTGTTCATCTCCAAACGGACCGACGTCACCGTGCGCCGGGCTGGGAAGACCTACCTGCAGAGCTTCGGTGGCGGCTACCCCGGCACGTTCGACGGCAAGGACTTCGACCCGGACGCCCCGTTCACCCGCGCCGACACGCAGAAGCTGCGGGGCGCGGGCAACCGCAAGCCGGACGCCCACGGCACCACGGTGCGCATCCTGTTCGACCCGGCCGTCGTGCCGGACAGCACCGTGGACATCAACGAGGTGCTGCTGCGCGCCCACGCGGCGGCCCGGATGTCCCCCGGGGTCCACCTCACTGTCATCGACGAGGGCTGGCCCGGTGAGGAGGTCCGGCCCGAGCTGCTCGTGCCGTTCCGCGGCCCGTGGGGCTCGGACACCCTGCTCGACCTCATGTGCACCGCCGCCGGCACGCCCGTCCCCGGGGTCCGCGCCGTCGTCGAGGGCCGCGGCGAGTACACCACCGGCCGTGGTCCGACGCCGTTCCGGTGGTCCCTGACCGCCGGACCGGCCGAGCCGGCAACGGTGGCCGCGTTCTGCAACACCGTCCGCACCCCCGGGGGCGGATCGCATCTGACCGCCGCGGTGAAGGGGTTGTCCGAAGCGCTGGCCGACCGCGCGTCCCGCATCCGTGACCTGGGGCTGGCCAAGGGCGAAGACGGTCCGGAGGCACAGGATTTCGCTGCGGTGACCGCGCTGGCCGTGGACACCCGGGCACCCGATGTGTCGTGGGACTCGCAGGCCAAGACCGCGGTGTCCTCGCGCTCGCTCAATGTAGCGATGGCCCCGGATGTGGCGCGCAGCGTCACCATCTGGGCGGCGAACCCCGGCAACGCCGACGCCGTGTCGATGTGGACCAAGCTGGCTCTGGAGTCGGCGCGGGCTCGACGCAGCGCCGAGGGCGCCAAGGCCCGCTCCCGCGCGGCCTCCAAGGCGAAGGGCCTGGGAACCAACCTGTCACTGCCGCCGAAGCTGCTCCCCAGCCGTGAGACCGGACGCGGGTCCGGCGCCGAATTGTTCCTCTGCGAGGGTGATTCGGCGTTGGGCACGATCAAGGCGGCGCGCGACGCGACATTCCAGGCGGCGTTCCCGCTGAAAGGCAAGCCGCCCAACGTCTACGGATTCACCGTCAACAAGGCCCGCGTCAAGGACGAGTTCGACGCGATCGAGCGCATCCTGGGCTGCGGGGTGCGCGACAACTGTGACCCGGAGTCGTGCCGCTACGACAGGATCCTGTTCGCCTCCGACGCCGACCCCGACGGTGGCAACATCAACTCCAGCCTCATCTCGATGTTCCTCGACTTCTACCGTCCGCTCGTCAAGGCCGGCATGGTCTATGTGACGTTGCCGCCGCTGTTCGTGGTCAAGGACGGTGAGCAGCGGATCTACTGCCAGGACGAGTCCGAACGCGATGCCGCGGTGGCACAACTGAAAGCCACGTCCCGGCGCAAGATCGAAGTGCAGCGCAACAAGGGCCTCGGTGAGATGGATGCCGACGACTTCTGGAACACCGTGCTGGATCCGCAGCGCCGCACCGTCATCCGGGTGCATCTCGACGACGGGGATCCGAAACTGCACCACACCCTGTTCGGCGGACCACCGGAGGGCAGACGCACGTGGATGGCTGAGATCGCCGCCCGTGTCGACACCGCCGCTCTGGACTTGACGTAGGAGACCACGTGACCGCCACCCTGGACGTACCCGAGCAGAACCCCGACCTGGTGCTCGACCAGAGCGCCGACGACTACTGGAACCACTACCAGCTGACCTTCGCGCTGTACAGCGTCAGCGACCGCGCCATCCCGTCGGCATTCGACGGTCTCAAGCCCGGCCAGCGGCGGCTGCTGTACCAGATGCACGACTCGAGACTGCTGCCCGGCAACAAACCGCAGAAGTCCTCGAAGGTCTGCTCGGCGGTCACCGGGAATCTGCACCCGCACGGCGGTGCGTCCATGTACGGGGCCGCTGCGTTGATGGCCGCAGAGTTCCAGCGGGTGAAAGTCATTGATGGACAAGGTGCTTTCCCGCGCATCCAGGGAGACATCCCGGCAGCGGACCGCTACACCGAGATGCGGTTGTCGGCGCCCGGGGCCGCACTGACCGCCGAGCTCAACGACCACGCCGTCCCGATGGTGCCGACATTCGACGGTGAGTGGATCGAGCCGACCGTGCTGCCCGCGCAGTGGCCGGTGCTGCTCTGCAACGGCGCGGTCGGCATCGCCGAGGGATGGGCGACCAAGGTCCCGGCGCACAATCCGCGCGAGATCATGGCGGCCTGCCGGGCGCTGCTGAAGACCCCGAACATGACCGACGACCGCCTGCTCAAACTCATCCCCGGTCCCGACTGGGGATGCGGAGCGACCGTGGTCGGCACCGCCGGGCTGCGGGAGTACATCACCACCGGCCGCGGCGCCTTCACCGTGCGCGGCACGATCTCGGTCGAGGGCAAGAACTGCATCATCACCGAGCTGCCGCCCGGCGTCGCGAGCAACACTGTGCAGGAACGCATCCGGGCTCTGGTGGAGTCGGGGGAGATGTCCGGTGTGGCGGACATGTCCGACCTCACCGACCGACGCAACGGGCTGCGGATCGTGGTGACCGCCAAGCGAGGACACGACGCCGAGACCATCCGCGGGCAGCTGCTGGCCCTGACCCCGCTGGAGGGGACGTTCGCGGCCAGCCTGGTCGCGCTGGACGAGGACCGGGTGCCACGGTGGTGGTCGGTGCGCGAACTGATCGCCGCGTTCCTGCACCTGCGCGACTCGGTGGTGTTGCGCCGCAGCGAGCATCGACTGGAGAAGGTCACCGCGCGGCGCCACCTGGTCGCCGGCCTGATGACCATCCACCTGGACATCGACGCCGCCGTCGCCGTCATCCGCGGATCCGACACCGTCGACGACGCCCGTCAGGGCCTGCAGGAACGGTTCGGCATCGACACCGAGCAGGCCGATTACGTTCTGGCGTTGCAGCTTCGGCGGCTGACCAAGCTCGACGTCATCGAACTGCAGGCCGAAGCCGAGAAGCTGGATGCCGAGTTCACGGCTCTCACCGAACTCGTGTCGAATCCCGATGCGCGACGGAAGGTGATCGACCAGGAACTGGTGGAGACCGCCAAGCTGTTCAAAGGCGCGGAGTACGACCGCCGCACCGTGCTGGACGTCGAGGCCACGCCGACGGTCTCCAACTCGGACGAGGACGGCCCGCGCGAGCGCAAGGTCAATCCCGCCTGGCGCCTCGATGACCGCGGGGTGTTCTCCGACAGCCACGGCGACCTGCTCACCTCCGGGCTGGGGTGGGCGGTCTGGAGCGACGGCCGGGTGAAGTTCACCAACGGCAACGGTCTGCCGTTCAAGATTCGCGACATCCCGGTGGCGCCCGACATCACCGGCCTCGTCCGGTCCGGCGTCCTGGCACCCGGATCGCATCTGGCTTTGGTCACCCGCCGCGGCAAGGTGCTGCGCATCGATCCTGCCGCCGTGAATCCGCAGGGCGCGGCCGGAAACGGCGTGGCCGGTATCAAGCTGGCCGGCGACGACGACGAAGTGATCGCCGCGCTGCCGCTCACGTGTGGGAACGGCGAAGCCCTCCTGTCGATCTCCGGAAAGGCCTGGAAGGTCACCGAAGTCGCCGACATCCCGGTCAAGGGGCGCGGCGGGGCCGGTGTCGGATTCCACCCGTTCGTCGGCGGAGAGGACGCGCTGCTGGCGGCCGCAGTCTCGCCGACCGGTTACGTACGCGGCACGAAGGTCGTGCGGGCCGAGAAACGCTCCAAGGCGTCCATCAAGGGATCCGGGGCCGACGTGACGCCCGCGGGGTAGCCTTCCCGGATGCCATCGACGCCTCTGCCCGTGGTGCTGGCCACCCTCGCCCTGCGGCGCAGGCTCAAGCAGCTCGCCGACAAGCTCGTGCCGCCGCAGATCGCGATGCTGGACCTGGGTGAGGGCGTGGGCGGGGTGCAGGTCGCCGCCGCCATCGCCGAGCTCGGGATCGCCGATGTGCTGGCCGAGGGACCGATGACAGCGGCGCAGATCGCCGCCCTGATCGACGGCGACGAGGAGACCACCCACCGTCTGCTGCGCGGCGCGGTCGCGTGCAACCTGTGCACGATGGACGGCCGCACCGGCGCGGTGACACTGACTCGCATGGGCGCGGTGCTGCGCAGCGATCATCCCACGTCGCTGCGAGCATGGATGCGGTACAAGGGGATGCGCTCGACCGTCGACGCGTGGGGCGGTTTGGCCGCCAGCGTGCGCAGCGGCCGGAGTGCGTTCGAGATCGTGCACGGCATGTCGGTATGGGACTGGTACGCCGCGCATCCGGACGAGCAACGCGTGTTCGCGGCGACGATGCGGCAGGCCACCGAGATCAGTGCCCGTGCCATCGCCCGGGTGTACCCGTGGCCGGACGGGGCCGTGGTGTGCGACGTGGCCGGCGGCATCGGCACACTGCTGTCGGTCATCGTGGCCGAGGCGCGGGTGCGCGGCGTGCTGGTCGACAGTGCGGGAATGATCGCCGAGGCGGAACGTTTCCTCGCCGAACGGGGCGTGGCCGACCGGATCGACCGCGTCGAGGGCGACATCTTCCGCGCCGTCGACGCCACCGCCGACGTCTACCTGCTCAAGGACGTGCTGCACGACTGGGACGACGAACGCTGCGCGAAGATCCTCAACGCGGTGGCGGCGAGCATGCCTCGCGGCAGTCGACTGGTGGTGATCGAGTACCTTCAGCCGCGCAATTGCCCGAATCCGTTCTCCCCGTTAATCGATCTCCACACGTTGACCCAGCGCGACGGCGGCCGACTGCGGTCGGCGGAAGAATTGTCGGACCTGCTAATCGGGGCAGGGCTGCGGCCCACCGGTCGGACGTTCTCGGTGGTTCCGCATGACCTCATCGAGGCCGAGAAGATCTGAATCACGGCGTCCCGGTTCCGAGCACGGCGTCGACGGCCAGGTAGAGGGTCTCGGTTTCGGCCTGCAGCACCGATTCGTCGGACGGCAGCGCGCGTTGCACCGACAGGCCGTTGAGAACGGTCAGTAGGAAATGCACCTTGCGCCCGAAATCCTCTCGAGGAAGGGCTCCTTCGTTGGCCAGCACGCCGAGCCAGTACTCGACACGTTGTGCGGCCACGCGCTCCTGCGCCAGATACGCGGTGCGGATCTTCGCGCTCGGCTCCGGGGCGATGAAGTTCTCGTAGGCAGCAGCCCAGGCCGCACGGGCTTCGTCCCCCACCCCGGCGGCTGCCAGAACCTGGCGCAAGCAGTCCACCAGCCGGTCCCGCGCCGGGCGTGACACATCGTGAATCGGCTCGTCGGGGATGAAGTGTCGGTAGATGCGCGTCAGCACCTCGTCCTGGAGGGCGCGCTGGGTCGGGAAGTGGAAGCGCAAGGAGCCGGTGCTCACCCCGGCCCGCGCCGCAACGGCACGGACACTCAACGTCGTCGTCACGTCCTCGGCGAGCATTTCCGCCGCGGCCTGCAGAATCCGCTCCCTGGTGTGCATCGGTCACTACCTCCTCGGGCGTCCATCCGCCGCTCACCGAGCGTACTAGCACGCTGTGTTAGCGTGGTGGCCAACACGCTGTATTAGTGCTGCCACGGCGTCGACAGAAAGGTTCGCATGACGGTCCGAGAGTGGCCTCCGTTTCGCATCATCGGCGACAACGCCCGCGTCTACGTGGTGGCGAACGTCGCCGCGTACGGCATCTTCCTGATCGGCTTCGCGCTCGGGCTGGCCTTCCCCCACCTCAGCGACGCACAGTCCGTGCGGTTGGAGGACGACGGCACAGCGGATCTGGTTCGCTCACTCTTTGCCGACCCCTGGCTGTTCGCGCTCACGATTCTCGCGGTGAACACGCTGCGGATGGGCGCGCTGACCATCATCGCGCCGTCGCTGATCGTGCCGTTCGGCGGTATCGCGCTGTTCGCCTACTGGGCCTTGACCACGGGCATGACGCTGGTGCCCCAGAACGAGATCGGCTGGGTGGCGCTGATCCCGCACTCGTTGACACTGATCGTCGAGTTCCAGGCCTACCTGCTGCTGCTGTTGGGCGTGTTCCTGCTCGGGGCGTACTGGGTCAATCCCCGTGCTGTCGGAGCGGTGAACCGTCGGCAGGCATACCGCCGCGGGTTGCGCGACCTCGGTTGGCTGGCACTGCCGGCCCTGGTCCTCTTCGTCACCGGCGCGGTCTACGAGGCGTTCTCGTTACGCTACTTCGTTCATCCGCTGGCGGAACTTTTGTTGTAGAAGCGCTTTCGCGAGCTCTCAGCCGCTCGGCGTCGTGGTGATGTGCACATGGTCGTAGTGTCCGTAACCGCTCGCCTGCGGACCGGCCGGCGTGGAGTACGTCCCGCGCCAGATCACGTCCTGCAGCCCGAATCGGCTCGCGTTGGCCATCGCGAAGGCCCGGATCTGATCCCCCAGTGCGATGCCCTCGGGGCTCTCGGGATTGGGAATCATGATGTCGATCGCCAGGCCGCGGGGGTGCCACGGCTTCGAATCCGGTCGCACCCCGTCGATGGTCGAGATCTGGGGAAACTGGGCGCTGACGGCCCGGGCGACCAGGACCGTGTTGGGCTGCAGCCCCGCTTCGTTCGCCACGCCGACCGGCAATGCTTCCGGGGTGTCGGGGAGCGCGACGGGCGGCGGCGCCAGGTCGCCCGGCGGCAGGCCGGGCATCGCGACGATCGCCGGGTCCTGCGGCGCGGGCGCGGCGGCCGGCGGAGGCGGCGGGACGGCGGCCTCGATCACGGCTTGCTGCTGCGGTGTCAGCGCCGCGTACTGGGCCTCGGCCGCACTGATCTGGCGCAGTAGATCCTTCCACTTGGCCTGCAGGTCCGCGCGGATCGCGGCAGCGCGCTCAGCCGCGGCGCGGGCGTCCGCCGCGGATTTCTCGGAGGCTTGCGCGGCCGTGGCCGCCCGCTCGCGCGTCGCCCGGTATCCCTTCATCTGGTCGGCGGTGGTGGCATCGATGACCCTCTGCAGCGACAGCCTGTCGATGAGGTGCTGCGGCGACGGCGCGGTCAGCACCGCCGTCATCTGACTGTCGCCGCCGCTCGTGTAGCTCATCACCGCGAGCCGGTCGACCGCCTGCTGAAAGGGCTGCAACTGGGCGTTGGCCAGGTCCAGGGCGGTGGCGTCGGCGCGATGGCGGTCCTCGGCAGCGACCTGCTCGGCCTGCGTGGCGTCCGCATCGCGCTGGGCCGCCGTGACGGCCTCACGGGTCTGGACGGCCTGCTGGGACAACTCGTTGAGCCTGGTCAGCGCGTCGTCCGCCGGGTCCGCCTGGGCACCGCCCACGGCCGCGACCACCACAAGGGCCGCGGTGGCGAACCCGCACGCCGTTCTCCGAAGGCAGTGGCGATCCCCGGTCATGCGGATGGTCACGGTCCTTCGTGTCACGGCTGTCGATGTCCCGGGCAAGGCTACGAAGTGTGACCGGCGATGTCTACCCGGCAGCGGCCCTCAGTTGATGATCTCCCCGCCCTCGTCCGAGACGAGCACGGTGAGCCGCTCCCGCCAGACCTGCAGCTCCTCAGGCGTCAGCCGCGTCCACTCGGTGATCTCACCGACGACGCGCAGGGGGGCCGTGCTGCGATACGACCGTGTCGGATTACCCGGGAACTTCTTGTCGGTCACGTTCGGGTCGTCCTCGAACTCTCCGGTGGGTTCCACCTCGTACACCCGGGGCCGCGGCGCACCGTCGGCGAGTTCCGCAGCGATCTCGGCCGCCAGGCCGGCCCCGTCGACACGCGACGTGAAATAGATGTGGTTCATCACGATCGCCGGGCGGTAATTGGAGGGACGACCCGGGGTGAGGTGGTCACCGACCCTCAGATCGGCGATCGTGCCGTGAAAGAACGGACCTTGGTCGGACGGTCTTGACACCTGAATTCCTTTGAGCGAGTAGCTGAGACGAGCCAGCATGCAGCATCACCGGGGCCTTGCCGCAAGCCCCCTACCGTGGCTTATCCTGAAAGGGGAGGACCGGCCGGGGCCGCCTCCAGCAGGGCGTCCGCCAACCGGGCCGCCGCGGTGGTCAGCCTCTCGGCCGTAGGGTGGGCGAGGTAGACCTGCCAGAGGACTGGCTCCATGAGTTCCACGGTCCGCAGATCATCGAACCGCGCTGCCTCCGACACCGGCATGAAGGTGGTCCCGAGCCCGACGCGGACCAGAGCGGCGATTTCGGAGAACCCGGCGGGGATCTCGTACCGGGTGCGCGACGACACGCCCGCGGCGTGACAGGCGTTGTCCATCAGACGGCGCAGGCCGAACCCCGGAGGGAATCCGACCAGATCGTCGGCCGCGACGTCGGAGAGGCTCACCTCGCCGTTGGTCGCCAGCGGATGATCCCTGCGGCAGACGAACACCATCGGGTCCTCGAACAGCAGACTCATCTGCACCTGAGCGGGGAAGCGCTCGGGCACCGACACCAGCGCGACGTCGAGCGACCCGTCCACCAAGGCGGCCAGATAGGACGACGCCCCCGACTGGCTCAGTCGCAACCTCAGACGGACGAACGGGTGCGCCCGGTGAAAGTCGCCGAGCGCACCTGCAACGTCCATCGGTCCGAACGAGATCAACGAGCCGAACTCGACAGTGCCCGAGAGTGTTCCGCGGAACTCGGTCACCGACTCGGCGGCGGCGCGGCTGACGCGCAGCAGGTCGTAGGCATGACGACGGAAGCGCTCACCCGCCGAGGTGAGGCGGATCTGCTGGCGGCTCCGGTCGAACAGCTCGACGCCCAGTTCCCGTTCGAGCTTAGCGACGGACGTCGACAACGCCGACTGCACCACATGGACCCGTTGCGCGGCGCGGGTGAAGCTGAGTTCGTCGGCGACGGCGACGAAGTGCTCGACCTGACGGAGCTCCACAGAGCTCACCCTATCTCTTCCATAGATGTGACTCATCGATAACAATCGTTGGACTCGATGCGTGCCGTGGGTTGTCATGGAGGCATGCCTCTCACCAGACGAGACTTCGGCCTGTTCGCGACGATGGCCGGCGCGATCACCCTGGCGGGCTGCGCACCGCAGGCGCAGGCCGGCCCGCCGGCCGCTCCGACGCACTCGCTCGGCACGGTGAAACAGATCGACGCGGGCGACCTCAGCGTCGGGTACACCGAAGCGGGGCCGCCGGACGGACGGCCCGTCATCCTGCTGCACGGCTGGCCCTACGACATCCACAGTTACGCCGATGCGTCGGCGATCCTCGCCGCCCAGGGCTTCCGCGTGATCGTGCCGTATCTGCGCGGCTTCGGGTCGACGACCTTCCGGTCCCCCGGCACCATGCGCAACGGCCAGCAAGCCGCACTCGCCCACGACACCGTCGCGCTGATGGACGCGCTCGACATTCCCCGAGCCGTGATCGGGGGATACGACTGGGGCGGCCGTACCGCCAACAACGTGGCCGCCCTGTGGCCGCAGCGGGTTTCGGGTCTGGTGGCGGTGAGTGGATACATCACGGTCGATCTGGCGGCGAACCTCGAGCCGCTCACGCCGCAGGCCGAACACGGTTGGTGGTACCAGTATTACTTCGCCACGCCGCGTGGCGAGGCCGGCTACCGCAGGCACACCAAGGACTTCAACCGACTCATCTGGACCAACGCCTCCCCGCTGTGGCGTTTCGACGACGCCACCTACGACCTGAGTGCCGCGGCGTTCGACAACCCCGACCACGTCGACATCGTCATCCACAACTACCGTTGGCGGCTCAGCCTCGCGGCCGGCGAGACGCGTTACGACGCCGACGAGAAGATCCTGGCCGCCCGACCCGCGATCACGGTTCCGACGATCACGATCGGCAGCGACTTCGACGGCGCCGCCAAGGACGGCAGCGCGTACCGATCGCTGTACACCGGGCCCTACGAGCACCGCGTGCTCGACGGCATCGGCCACAACGTGCCGCAGGAGGCACCCCAACAGTTCGCGTCGGCGATCGCCGACGTCGCCAAGCACTCGAAAGGCTGACGCTCATGAACCCTTCACCCTTGTCCGGTCGCACCGCTCTGGTCACCGGTTCCACCTCCGGCTTGGGCGCCGGCATCGCCGTCGCGCTGGCGCGTGCCGGCGGGCACGTCGTCGTCACCGGACGCACCCGGACCCGCGGCCAGCAGGTGGTCGATCGCATCCAATCATCGGGCGGCAGTGCGGCATTCGTGGCCGTGGACTTCTCGGCGGGAGCCGCGGCCGTGCGCGAACTGGCCTCTGCCGCCACCCGTGCCGCGGGCGGCCGGCTGGACATCCTCGTCAACAACGTCGCCACCCTCATCCAGCCGGCACCGACCGCTGACGTCACCGACGACCAGATCACCGACGCCTTCGGCGTCAGCGTGATCACGCCGTTCCTGCTGACCGGACTTCTTGCGCCGGCGATGGCGCAGCGCGGCGACGGCGCGATCGTCAACATCGGCTCCATCGCCGGCATCAACGGCGCCGCGGGGTCAGCGCTCTACGGCGCCACCAAGGCGAGCGTGCACCTGCTGACCAAGGCCTGGGCCGCCGAGTACGGGCCGTCGGGGGTGCGGGTCAACGCCGTGGCACCGGGTCCCATCGCCACCGAACGCAACGAGGAGTTCGCGCATGGCATCGCGCCCATCCTGCAGCGGATTCCGTCGCACCGGATGAGCACGGTCGACGAAGTCGCGAGTGTCGTCACCTTTCTGGCGGGTCCTGGTGCCGGCAACGTGCACGGCGCCATCTGGAGCATCGACGGCGGAACGACGGCGGTCTGACATGCCCATTGTCCGTCTGCACATGACCTCGCGCCTGACCGCTCCGGACGTGCTGTCGGTGCTCACCGACTTCTCCGCTGCCCGACCCGCTGCGTGGCCGACCATCGACGCCGACCACTTCCACGTCCACGCCCTCGGCGACACCTGGGCCGACGTCACCGAGGGCACCGCGGCGGCATGCGAGCGGTCCCGCTACGAGTGGGATCCCCGGCGTGGACGCGTCACCGTCACCACGCACGAATCGAAGGTGTTCGGTCCCGGCGGCGGCTGGGTCTTCCAGCTGACGACGCAACCCGAGGGAACCCGCGTCGACATCGAACTCACCCGCAAGCCCAGCGGTTTCGGCCGCAAGCTCCTGGCGGCGCTGCTGCCGTTGGTCGCCCCCCGAACGCTGCGGAAGTCGTTCGCCGGCCCCCTGCAGGCTCGGTGATGTCGATCCTGTCCCGACCGCTCGTCGCCGATTCACTGGCCCGGTTGTTCGCCGCGACGGTGAATCCGGCCCCGAAGTCGGCGGTGCGCTTCAGCGAGATTCCGGGCCGGACGTCGACGACGTCGATTCCGACGCGGCACGGCCCCGTCGCCGCCACGGTCTACCACCCACCGACAGACGTGCCGCGCCCGCCGGTTTACGTCAACATCCACGGCGGTGGATTCGTGGTCGGCCATCCCGAACAGGATGACCCGTGGTGCCGGTACCTCGCCGCCCACGCGGGCGTCACTGTGCTCAACCCGGATTACGTGCTCGCACCCCGGCATCGTTTTCCCGCTGCGCCACAACAGGTCTATGACATCGTCTGTTGGGCGGCCGACGCCGACCGGGGATGGGACGGCACCCGGCTCTGCGTGGGAGGGCAGAGCGCGGGCGGCAATCTGGCGGCCGCAGCCGCCCGCCAGGCGATGGAGAGCGGCGGCCCGGACGTCGCGCTGCAGGTGTTGTTCTACGCGCCGTTGGATCTGGTGACGCCCACGCGCGACAAGCCGTCGACCCTCGGCGCGCGGGCGGTGATGAAGCCGTGGATGGGCGAGGTGTTCGACACCGCTTACATCCCCGACGCCGCGTCACGGCACGATCGGCTGGCATCACCGGCCCGCGACGACCCCGCGCGGCTGGTCGGTGTCGCGCCGGCGCTGGTGATCACCGCCGAACACGACCGGTTGCGCGACGAGGGCCGACGCTACGCCGAAATCTTGTGCGCTGCAGGGGCGTTGGCCGAGTACTACGAGGCGCAGGGGGTCGATCACGGCTACAACATCATGAGCGCAGCGACCGACATCACCCGCGCGACCTACGACCGGATCTGCGGCCACGTCCTCCGCGCCACTTCGAGCGGCGGCTAGCCGCCTCCGCTCACCCCGCGACCGCCAGGCGCAGCGACGTGGACCGCGACGACAGCAGGGAGACCACCGACAGCGGCCGGAACACCATGGTGACCGGCGCCGCCGATGTGCCGATGACCACGCCCGTGGCGGGACCCACCGGAGTCTCGATGGACACCGCCGCACCGGGCTGACCGTAGATCCCGGCGCAGCCCGCGCCCTCGCAGGCGCCCGTCGACGAATCGATCCGGCCCGCGAAGATGTCGTTGATCCAGCCGGCGATCAGAGTCTGTGCGGCCGACTTGTTCTGCTCGGTCGGGAATCCCTGATTGAGGTAGGAGATGAGCTGGATGGCCTTGCTTCCGCCCTGCATGGAGTCGAGATGCTGCCCGTTGTCGAGGATCACCCCGTTGAAGTGGCCGGGGCGGTGTTCGTTGAGAGCGGCGTCGACGCGGCGGGGCGAGCCGTCCTCCCGGGGAGCACCGAGCTCGATCACCGGGATGTAGGTGCCGAGGCCGTCGAGCTTGTCGAGAGCATCGGCGAGGACCGTTCCGGGAGGGGCGCCGTCGAGCGTGATGACGCCGGCCAGCTGATTGACAGCCCCACTTTCGATGATCGCTTCGGCGTAGTAGCCGGCCGTGCCCGCGACGACCCCGGCGCCCAGCGAATGGCCGACCAGGGTGAACCGATCCGGCAGCGCGGCATCGGCGCCGTACCTCTTGGCGAAGCCGGCGGCCACGGCGCTGGCGGTCAGCGCATCGCGGTCACCGAGGAGCAGCGCCGCGGTGGCGCGGTACACCTGATCGTCGCCGAGCCAGAAACCGTCGCGCACATAGGGGTTCGACGACAGGGTGGGGACGACCACGATGCTGTTGGTGCGCTCGGCCAGCCAGGATGCGGTGTAGCTGTACATCGGGCCGACGCCTCGATAGCCGTGCTGCAGGTAGATGAACCGCTCGGGCAGTTCGTCACCCTCGGGGTAGTACCAATCGGCGCGGACGAAGCGTCCTTCGGTGATCTCGAGCCGGGACGTGCGCACCGTGACGTTGACGCCCGGCGGGACCGTCGGCGGCCCGGCGACGAGCCGGATCGCTGCCCCGATGAACTCCGTCACCAGCGACTGGAGGACCTCCTGTAGCGTCCGCGGCTCGGGTGCGGCGAGAGCCGTCGGCGTCGCGATCGCCGCCGACACCCGCTTCGCGGCAACGACATTGGAGGCGGGGGCGTACGTCGGGGTACTCGAGGGGGCGCTCTGCTCGTCGGTGGAGCTCGCGGGTTCCGCGGCCGGCGGTGCCGACGGAGTGGGTTCGTCGCCGTCTGTTAGCTCGGGGGCGTCGTCCTCGACGGCAGGCGCGTCATCGGAGCTCGAGTCGGCCGCTTCCTCATCGTCGCGGACGGGCGTCGAGTCGGAGCCGGAGTCGGTCTCGGTGTCGGCGTCAGCGTCGGCGTCCTCCTCGGACACGTCCGGCGCCTCGTCGATGTCGTCCTCGTCGGCATCCGTGTTGGTGTCGGCATCCTCGGCGGCGTCGGCGTCGGCGTCCTTGGTGTCACTCGACGCGTCCTCACTATCGCTCTCACCCGCGGTGTCCTCAGACGCGCGAGGGCCACGCTCTGTGGTCTCGGACGTACCGGCGGTCGCACCCGCCGTATCGGAGGAACCGGTGTCGGCCGCGGCCGCATCGGCTCCTGCGATCAACGCAGCAGACACACCCGCGGCCACCACACCCGCACCCATCCACGCTGACAGTTGTGCCATTCCACTCCCCAACCTTGTTATTGACGGCTACGTCACTCGACAGCCGTCAACAAAGTTAGAACAGGTTTCACAGGGAACAAACAGTTTCGCGGATCTGGTCATCTTTGTGTCACGGCCACCGTGCGCTCGAATCGGTACAGTCGGGAAGCACTATGGCGGCTCACCTCGGCGTTCGGCGATGCGTGCTGTTGCTCGTCCTGGTCGTGGCGAGCGCTGCCCTCGGATCGGGGACCGCCGCGGCCGCCGGACTCGATGACTACCGCTGGGAACGCCGGCCCCTTCTGGTGTTCGCCCCGACCGACGCCGACCCGCGGCTCACGGAAACCCTGAATCGCATCGAGGCGACTCGCTGCGCGTTCGAGGGCCGGGACATGGTGCTCGGGCGCATTCTGACGACCGGCACCAGCACACTCGATGGCCAGGCCATCGACGCCGGCGAGCGGCAGCGCCTGGTGGCCCGGTTCGGTGTCGGCGCGGACGATTTCGCCGTGCTGTTGATCGGGAAAGACGGCGGCGAGAAGCTGCGCTTCACCGACCTGCCGGACCTGCAGGCGATCTACACGGTGATCGACGGTATGCCGATGCGCCAGCGCGAGATGCGTACGGACACAGAGGGGTGTTGATCGGATGAGGATGCGCGCACTGATCGGCGTCGTGATGGCATGCTCGTTCGCCGTCATGTCGTGGGGAAGCGTCGAACCGTCCGCCCGGGCCGCCCCGCCCGAGGGATCCGACGTCGTCCTCGTCGACCTCGGAAACGCCGGCGAGGTGGCGACCTGGACGACGGTGAACGACCCCGTCATGGGCGGCCGGTCCACCTCGGCGGTCACGTTCGGCAACGGCGGCCTCGTGTTCTCCGGCGTGCTGTCGCTGGAGAACAACGGAGGCTTCGCCTCGGCCCGCGGCCCGGAGGATCGGACTATCGGGCAGCGGGCGACGGGCGCCACGTCATTGCGGGTGCGGGCCGTGGGCGACGGCAAGACCTACGTGTTGAAGGTCGGCGACACGGAGCAGCCGTGGGCCTACATCCAGCGCTTCACCACCGAGCCCGGCGTCGCGCGCACCTATGATCTGCCCGTCGCGGGTTTCCAGCCGGTGGGCATGCGCTTCGATCCGGCGCCCCAGGCGCCGCGGACCCTGGACCCGTCGAGCATCAACGAGGTGTCGCTCTACATCCTCGACAAGCAGCAGGGCCCTTTCACGCTGACCGTCACCGGGATCGACGCGGCGACCTGAGGGTAATCGCCACGTAGGCAGACCGTTTCGGCCTCAACGCTGCTATCGGTCCAGTGGCTAGGAGTGGCCGGACGTCGAATCCGAGTAATCCCACGACCGGGTCCTCACGGGTGTCACGCGGATGTAGGCCGAGCCCGGTCGGGGTGCGGTCGGCCATTCGGACTCCGGCACACCCCGCGCGCGAGCCCCCGCCCTCGCGACGTCGAGTGCCTCGTCGGGTTCGCGGACGATGCGGGCGTGACCCTGGATCATCACCCCCCGAATGTCCGCCATGCTGGATCCGTCTTCGAGCATGACGCTGACGTTCGGGTTGTTCTCGACGTTGGCGACTTTGCGGGTCCCATCGCGCACGCCCATGATGATGTCGCGGCCGAGGCGGAAGTAGCCCAGTGGCACGGTATGCGGGAGACCGTCCTTGTCGATGGTGCTCAACGCCGCCCAGCCCGGTCGGCTATCGAGAAACTCCTCGATCTCTTCGTCACTGAGTTTTCGCGGCATGCAACAGGCTAGCAAGAGCGGTGGTACTGGCGAACTCATGCGGCGCACACCGTGACGCTGAACACCGCCCTATGACCTGACCACACCCGATCCGGCTTCGCACCCCTCATACGCGGGTCGCGGGTGCGGTGGTCAGCTGGAACCGCAACTGCCCGTCTCAGCGGAGTGCGCGGCGTTCGCCCGAGCGAAGGTCCGATGATCGGGTCGAGCGCCTGCACGAACTCCGGTTGTCTTCCCTCGGGGCCTTTGCAGTACATCGATGCGCGTCCATCCGACTGCCCCCGAATGTTGTTGCTGTTGGCGCTGACCCGTGCCGCACGCCGTTCCTTTTCGCTGCGCACGGTGATTCGATCCGGCGACGCTCGCGGCGGCCTGTCCGGCTCGAGCGGCCCGATTGCTCGGACAACACGGCCAGGGCGGACACTATAGCGTGGCTCTTTCCTCAACTGTGTTCAAAGTCGAACTCGGCGTCTCCGATGTCGATCATGGCTACTACGCCGATCACACGCTGACCGTGGCCCGTCATCCCAGTGAAACTGATGAGCGGATGGTGGTGCGATTGTTGGCTTTTGGACTGCGCGCCCACCGGCTCAACGACGTCGGCGGTGAGTTGGCGTTTGGGGCCGGCCTGTCCACCCCCGGCGTGCCGGACTTGCGGCTCGCCGACTACACGAGTCGGATCCTGGAGTGGATCATGGTCGGCCAGCCCGACGAACGCGCCTTGGGCAAAGCGGCCGGCCAAGCCGAACAGGTGCTGCTGTTTCCTTTCGCCGCCGGAGTGGCCACCTGGTGGCGCACCGTCGGTCCCAAAGTGGCGGGACTGCGGAACCTGTCAGTGGTGCAGATCCCGCATGAACCGGTACAGCAGCTCGCCCAGAGTGTCGATCGACGGGTCGCGGCGCAGGTCATGGTGATGGAAGGTCAGGTGACGATGACCGTGGGCGGAGTCGACGTCACCTTCACGCCCGAGGCGTTGATGTGATCGCCGGCGTCTGACTCGAGCGACCTCGTCGAGAGCGGTCCATCTGTGAGCATGACCGACCTCCCGCCAGTTTCGACGCACGCGTGATCCGACCGATGACCGAGCGATGGGGCGAGTCGGCGGGTCTGTCATGCCGTGGCGGTTGGCGGATCGTTGAACTTCTCCTGCACGGTAGACGCTTTCGCCGGTGCGACGCAGAGGAGTCCGGATGTATCGGTTCTTGCAAAAGACGGCGACGCGCAGCCCGGTGAGCACGGCGACAGTTGAGCGCGACTTCGACCTCCGCCTTCTGGAATTGGAACCGAGAATCGTCGGCGCGGAACCGACGCGTGAAGCAGTCTTCGCGCGGTCTAGCGTGGGCGGAATGGGGTTGTTCAGTCATGAGGAGTTTCCCGACCCGGCCGACAGCGTTGGTGCCGGCGCTGGTGGTGGCATTGTCGAGCGAGCTCGGGGTGCCGAGATGGGCGAATACGGGGTTGATGAACCTGTCGTGGTGGGTCCGGGATTGCCGCCTGAGGATGGCTCGTGCGGTCAGTTCGCCGTGCAGTTTCACGTGTCGACATCGATGCTCACCGGGCTGACACGTATTGCGAGTATGCGTGGGGTGAGCGTGCCGGAGGTATGTCGGCACGTGATCGGTGTGTTCGTCGCCCAGCAGGAGGGCGAGCTGAGCGCATTACTTGCTGCCGAGAACGAGGCGGCTGATTACCGGCCGAGTTTGGGGGAGGCGTAGACGCGCCCGCCCCGATCGCCCGTCCTACTGCTTCGCCATGTTGGCGAACCGCGACAGATGCAGCTGGTGGGCCACGGTGACCGTTCGCGTCGGGCCGGCGCGGTGCTTGGCGACGATCAGGTCTGCTTCGCCGCCGCGAGGGTCGTCGCTTTCGAAGGCGTCCGGGCGGTGGAGCAGCACCACCATGTCCGCATCCTGCTCGATCGATCCCGACTCACGAAGGTCCGACAGCTGCGGCTTCTTGTCGGTGCGCTGCTCCGGCCCACGGTTCAGCTGGCTCATCGCCACCACCGGAACCTCGAGCTCTTTGGCCAAAAGCTTGATCTGACGCGAGAATTCGGACACTTCCTGCTGGCGGGACTCGACCTTCTTGCCCGACGTCATCAGCTGCAGGTAGTCGATGACAACGAGCCGCAGATCCGCCTTCTGCTTCAGCCGCCGCGCCTTGGCCCGGATTTCCATCATCGTCAGGTTCGGCGAGTCGTCGATGTAGAGCGGCGCCTCGCTGATCTCACTCATCCGCCGCGCCAGCCGCGTCCAGTCGTCATCGCTCATCCGGCCCGATCGCATGTCGGCCAGCTTGATCCTCGCCTCGGCCGACAGCAGGCGCATGACGATCTCGGACTTACTCATCTCCAGCGAGAACACGATGCTCGGCAGATGGTGCTTGATCGAGCACGACCGCATGAAGTCGAGCCCGAGCGTCGAGTTGTGCGTCGGGATCATCGACCGGCTGGCCAGATACATGTGGCTCGAGTTGTCGACCTCGACGCAGCGGACCGGAACACTCGGCACCGGGCGGACATCGACGATGAACCGTGAGTTCGACCGCACCGCGCTCGCGGCGCGACGCTCTTTGTGCAGCAGATCTTTTCGATGCAGCCCGAAGACGCTGTCTGCGGCCGAGAAGTTGATCAGGTAGGCGGTCGAAGAGGCCTCGGTACGACCCTTCACCCGCTTGGTCGCCACCTGGCAGCGATACCCCAGGGACACCACGAGCTCCGCGACATCATCAGCGAGGCGCCTGTTCGTCACACAGAACTGCACCGACCCGCCGTTCGTGACGGTTCCGTCCGTATCCAAGAGACCGGCGAGCAACGCACGGCGTTGCGCTTCGGACGCGCGAAGGTAGGCGACGGGGATGTGCTTGTCTCCGAGCACACCCAGTGTGCGCAAGCGCGCCTGGACGGTGCCCACGGCGTGACGGCAGGTCTGGCACAGCGCAAGCCCGCACGACGGTTCCCCGCACCACGAACACGTCGGCGCGGAAACTGCTTCCGATACGAAGCGTGCGCGACCACCGCACGACCGTCCGCACGTACGCACCTGACTCGTCTGCGGAACGAAGAGATCACCGCAGACCGCACACTCCCGCGGCGCGAGCGGTTCCGGCGCAGGCAACTGCAGCCCGTAGCGCATCCGAGCTGCGGGTGAGGGAACGGCGACCAACCCCTCCCCCTCGATCCGCAGGAGAATCTCGGCGTCGTCGGTGGTGATCTGCGCAGCACGTGACGTACCGTCGCCGAGCCACGCCCCAAAGGTGTACGGCGGTACCAGAAGGTCTACGTCCGACCCTTGCAGAGGGGCAGCGTTCGTCACCGAATGATCCAACCGGCGATCCGTCGTGGGACACCGCAGCGTCGCGGCGATCTCCCGGGTGGTGCAGATCGCGCCGGCGCCGCCGGCGCGCCGGCGCGAGGCCCGGGTCTTGGTCAGCCATTGATGCTCGGCGTCGGCGACGATCACGGTGCCGTCGGAGAATTCGACCTCGAAGCAGGGCCGGCCCTCCATCACGGCGGTCGCCGCGACCACCCGCGTCGGCAACCCGTCCGGCCCGATCAGCTCGTCACCAACCGCGACCTCGGCCATCGTCGTCCACCCGGTCGGCGTCGGCAGCGGCGTGTCCAGCGCCAGCGCCTTCCCCATACCGGGACGCGCCGCCACCACGATCATCTGACCCGGATGCAGACCGTTGGTGAGCTCGTCGAGTTCGGTGAAACCCGTCGGCACGCCCTTGGAGATGCCGCCCTGTGACGCGATCGCGTCGATCTCGTCCATCGTCGGCTGCAGTAGCTCTTCGAGCGGCACGAAGTCCTCGGTGGCGCGCCGCTCGGTGACGTCGTAGATCTCGGCCTGCGCCCGGTCCACGATCTCGTTCACGTCGGCACCTTCGGCCCCGGCGTAGCCGTACTGCACCACCCGGGTGCCCGCCTCCACCAGACGGCGCAGCAGGGCCTTCTCCGAGACGATCTCGGCGTAGAACCCGGCATTGGCGGCCGTCGGCACCGTCGAGATCAGCGTGTGCAGATACGGCGCTCCGCCGACGCGGCGCAACAACCCCTTGCGGTCGAGTTCCGCGGCCACCGTGACCGCGTCAGCGGGCTCTCCGCGGCCGTACAGATCCAGCACCGCGTCGTAGACGAGTTGGTTGGCCGGCTTGTAGAAGTCACCGGGGCGCAGCCGCTCCAGCACGTCGGCGATCGCGTCCTTGCTGAGCAGCATGCCGCCCAGCACCGCCTGCTCGGCCGCGAGATCCTGGGGAGGCTGCCGGCCGAAGTCCTCATTGGGAGGAGGCTCCATGGACGTGTGGTCTCCGGACCGGCCCAGGTCATCGACGACAGCCACGCGGTGCCTCACCCCTCCTCAATCGACCTCGAACGCACGTTCGACGCGCATCCTGTTGCGACTGTAAGTCCGGGCTCCGACAACACCCCGTCGGCACCCGCAACTGCGTCGGCGACGGCCAACGTTAGACGTTGCTGGGAGAGACGCAACCACCGCTTGTTGACAGAGCTGTGGATGGCGTGTGGATAGGTCTGGTGAGCCATGTTGAGGCCTTGGGGAGAACCTGTGGATCAACACTGTGATCTGCACTGTTTCCGCAGATGGACGCACCATAGATCGGTGCGCGATCTGTGGATGGGAAATTCGTCGGCGTGTCGCGGCCGGTTTCCTTCTCGGGCGTGTTGTGTTTCGCTTCGGGGCCGCGCAGGTTAACACCGGGTTATGTTCGCTGGGGACGATTCGCCCGGAAGAGTTCGCCGAACGTATAGCAACGGCCGGGCGAAGACCTCTCGGTCCTCACCCGGCCGTGATGCCGTGGGTGGCTAGCCGGCGACGACGTTCAGCGACACCGTGGCCGCCACGTCGTGGTGCAGGCGCACCGTGACGGGGTGGGTGCCGACCGACTTGATGTGCGCCTTGGGCAGCTGCACCGTCCTCTTGTCGAGGTTGGGCCCGCCCGCCTTCTTGATCGCCGCGACGACGTCGGCCGCGGTCACCGAGCCGAACAGCTTGCCCGAGTCACCAGCGGTCTTGACCGCCAGCTCGACGCTGTCGAGACCCTCGAGCGCGGTCTTCAACTCGTTGGCATGCTCGAGGCTCTTGACGCCCTTGAGCTCCTGGGCGCGCCGGATGTCCTCGGCCTGGCGCTGCGCACCGCGGGTGGCCACGATGGCCAGGCCGCGCGGCAGCAGATAGTTACGGCCGTAGCCGTCCTTCACCTCGACCGCGTCGCCGGCCGTTCCGAGGTGCTCGACCTCGGCAGTCAGAATCAGTTTCATCTCAATCGTCCTTATCGCGTCGACGAGCTGAACGGCAGCAACGCGACCTCGCGGGCGTTCTTCACCGCGATCGCGATATCACGCTGGTGCTGAACGCAATTGCCGGTCACCCGACGGGCACGGATCTTGCCGCGCTCGCTGATGTAGGTGCGCAGCAGCGCGGTGTCCTTGTAATCGATGTTCTGCCCCTTCTTCGAGCAGAACACGCACTTGCGTGTCTTGACCGGCTTTTCCGGAGCCGGACGCCTCTTCGTGGAGGACTTGGCCATGTGTCTAACTCTTTCTTGAAATGTCTCGGATTACTCCGAATTGTGTTGTCTCAGAACGGCGGTTCGTCGTCGGCGCCGCCGAAGGAGCCCGACGCGGGCGCGCTGCCCCACGGATCGTCCTTGGGCTGCTCGGAGCCGCGCGACGAATTACCGCCGCCACCGCCGCCGAATCCGCCACCGCCGCCGCCACTGCGGCTGGCCTTGTTGACCTTCGCGGTCGCGTAGCGCAGCGACGGCCCGATCTCGTCGACCTCGACCTCGACCACCGTGCGCTTCTCACCCTCACGGGTCTCGAAGGAGCGCTGCTTGAGCCGGCCCGTCACGATCACGCGGGACCCACGGGTCAGGCTCTCGGCCACGTTCTCGGCGGCCTCACGCCAGATGTTGCACCGCAGGAACAGCGCTTCGCCGTCCTTCCACTCCCCGCTCTGCCGGTCGTAGATGCGCGGGGTAGACGCAACGGTGAAGTTGGCCACCGCGGCACCGGACGGCGTGAAACGCAGTTCCGGATCGGCGGTCAGGTTTCCGACGACGGTGATGGTGGTGTCACCAGCCACGAGTTCCTCCTAGGTGAGCGGACGTTGGGCGCGAGCCTACGCAGCGACTCCGACGATCGGCACTCTTTAGTGCTTGTCGGTCCGCATCACCTTGGTCCGCAGCACGGACTCGTTCAGGTTGAGCTGACGGTCGAGCTCGGACACCGTCGCGGGCTCGGCCTTGACGTCGACGATCGCGTAGATGCCCTCGGCATGCTTGGCGATCTCGTAGGCCAACCGGCGCCGGCCCCAGATGTCGACCTTGTCGACACTGCCGCCGTCCTTGCGGATGACGTTCAGGAACGTCTCCAACGACGGAGCAACGGTGCGCTCGTCGAGTGTGGGGTCGAGAATGACCATGATTTCGTATGGACGCATAGGAACCCATCACCTCCTCTGGTCTGATCGGCCACGGCGTGTCCGTGGCAGGAGGGTCGCCTGCGTCGGCAACCGTGCAAGGCTACAGGAACGGGCGTTGAACTGCGAAATCGCGATCAGGGATGCCCGGGAACCGGCCAGTTCCACACGGACATGTCGCCCTTGGGGTAGTTCATGCAGACGTCGGTCGCGTGGGCGACCACACCCTTGTTGTTGAAGAACAGCTTGGCCCAGTTGCCCCAGCGGGTAGCGGTCTGCTCGTAGAAGACGTTGGTCGCGGTGTCCTCGGAGTACTGGCGGCGCGCGACCGGGTCCAGGGAGAAGAACCAGTGGATGCGGTCGAACGCCATCTGCTGCACATCGGCCGGTCGGTTGCTCCGGTCGATCATGTAGCGCTCGAAGTAGACCGGGCTGGTGTCCCGGGCGGCGGCCATGTACTGCTCGACGTCGCAGGTGGTGACGATGATGCGGTGCGGGATCGGGTAGTCGTCGGTCGAATCGGCCTGGGCGGGGCCCGCCGCCCCCAGGAACGCCGTCGCCGCGGCCGCGGCCGCCAGCGCCATCTGCGTCGTCCGCCTGATCAGTCCGCTCATCGTCACTCCCACCTCACGGCACGCACGCAGCGGCCAGTCGTCTGTCAACTATATAGCGCATCTAGGCAGATGGACATCCTGGAAAGTCAGCCGCCGTTGGTGACCGGATTCGAGGACAGCGTGATGAAGCTGCCGTGCTTCCACACGCCCCAGCGGCCGCCCCACATCGACGTCCAGACCACCGGCTCGCCGTTCCACACCTCCGCCGGCTTGCGCGGCGCCCAGTTCGGCACCGGCTCCCCCGGCGGATTCGGCGGGAACTCCGCCGGTCCCGGCGGGGGTGGCGGCGGAGCGGGCTGTGCGACTGCGGAAGCGGCGCCGAAGCCGAGGGCGCCCGCGACGAGACCGCCGAGGATCACCGCGGTCGGCAGAGCCCTGTCGAGAAAGGTCATGAGACGACTCCAGCCATGAGGCAACCAGTTGTTTAGCAAATATAACCACCCGCGGGGAGCGGCAAACAGTCGAGGCCGCCCCGGTTTCGACCCGACCGCCTCAGGGTAGAGCGCAGCCATGGTTCGGCCGCCGCTCGTCGACCGGATCGTGGCCCACGACGGAGTGCGCCGGGCGGCGCGCGCCGGCTTCGTCGCCAGCGGCTCGCTGCACTTCCTGATCGCCTACGTCATCGCGAGGATCGCGATCGGCCGCGGCGGCCACGCCGACCCGTCGGGGGCGATGGCGACGCTGGCCGAGGCCACCGACGGCGTGCTCATCCTGTGGGCCATCGCCGCAGCGCTCATCCCGCTGGCCGCCTGGCGTCTGACAGAGGCGTTGCTCGGCCTGCATCCCGCCGAGAAAGGACGCGACCCCCGCGACGCGAGCATCGGTAACCGGCTCAAGGCGTTGGGCCTGCTGGCGGTCTACTGCAGCGTCGGCTTCACCTGCGTGCGCTTCGCCGTCGGCAGCCGCGAACCCAGCCGCGAGCAGAACACGGGCCTCAGTGCCCAACTGATGCAATCCTTTTCCGGTCGAGTCCTGCTCGTCGTCGTCGGTGCGGTGATCGCCGCGATCGGCGGCTACTACGCCTACAAGGGCGCCTCGCGGCGATTCGTCGACGACCTCACCATCTCCGGCGGACGCCTGGTCGTGGTCCTCGGGGTGTACGGGTACGTCGCGGAGGGCATCGTGTACTCGCTGGCCGGGATCCTGGTGGTCGTCGCCGCCGTCCGTGCCGATCCCGCCAAGGCCGCGGGACTGGACGCGGCCGTGCAGACCCTCGGCGCGGCGGACTCCGGGGACGCGCTGCTGATGTTCGCCGCACTCGGGTTCGCGGCCTACGGGCTCTACAGTTTCGCGCTGGCGCGCTGGGCGAGGATGTGACCGCGGGGACGCAACCAGTCCGGTAGCCACGCGGGACACGCGTCGGGCGCGTCATCGAACACCCCGCCCGCCGGATCGTCGACGCCACCCCGTCGCACCAGGTCCAGCTCCGGCCGGTAGATCTGCCGAATCACCAACGCGCACAACACCACCACCGCGATGTCACGCAGCAGCACGGTGGCGGTGAACCACTGCTCGGGCAGGCCCTTGTTCTGCTCGCCGAACAAGTACAGCATCCGCGGCACCCACACCAGCATGTCGATCGTCATCCACGCCAACAGCACCCGCCGGTGCGGGAGCGCCAGCACCGCCAACGGCACCAGCCACAGCGAGAACTGCGGACTCCACACCTTGTTGGTGAGCAGGAACGCGGCCACCACCAGAAACGCCAACTGCGCGACTCGCGGTCGGCGCGCCGCCGTCAGCGCGATGTAACCGATCGCGATGCAACACGCCGCGAACAGCGCGGCGGTGATCGTGTTGAGCACCACCGGCGGCTCCCAGAACCCGAGATCCGGATCGAAGCCCCGCCACCCGGTGAACGACTTCACCACGTTGTAGATCGAGTCCATGTCGTCGCCGCGACGGGTGTTGAGCCGGAAGAACTCTGACCACCCCCGCGGGAACAGCACCATGATCGGCAGGTTCACCAGCAACCAGGTCGCCCCGGCTGCCAGCGCGGTCTTGCCGACCTCCCGGAGGCGGCCGGTCCGAATCGCCAACAGCGTCAACGGGATCAGCAACAGCAGCGGATAGAGCTTGGCTGCCACACCGAGCCCGATCAGCACCCCGGCTAACACCGGCCTTCGCCGGGCCCAGGCCAGCATCGCGCCGGCCGCCAGCCCCGTCGCCAAGGCGTCGAAGTTCGTGAAGATCTGGAAGACGAGGATCGGCGACGCCGCGACCAGCGCGGCGTCCCAGATGCGCCGGGCGCCGGCCAGCAGGGCGGTGGCCCACACCGTCGTCAGCCATGCCAGCGCCAGCCCGAACGCGGAGATGTTGAAGAACATCACCACCTCGGCGATGATCGGCACCGACGTCAGCTTGGTCAGCGTCGTGTACGTCTTCGCCAGCGACATCGACAGGTACTGGTAGATGCCGGTCAGCACCGGATACTCCATGTACCGCACCGCGGGGGCGCCGTCGTACTGCAGCCGCGGCTTGCCCTTGTCGTCGGTCTCCAGCCAGCTCGACTTGTACGGGAACTTGCCGAGATTCAACAGCTCCGCGGTGTAGAGCGGCACCGTGTCGGAGTAGCAGAGTTCGTAGTAGGCGCGGTTGTTCGCCCAGTTACCGACCCGCTGGTCGGCGGTCCCGGTCCCGGTGGTCTGCAGGCAGGCGGCCTTGGTCGAGTAACCCAACGCCAGGAACACCAGCGCGATGACCAGCATCACCCGCAGCGGAGTCATGAACCGGGTGCGGCCGATCAGTGCGTGCCGACCGACGGGACCGCCGATGGTTCCCGACAGCGCGGCACCGAGAGTGTCTGTGCGGCTGGGGAAATCGCGATCGTCCAGGCTCCGCAGATCGTCTGCCGGCGGAGCCGGCGATTCGAGTCCGTGGAGGGGACCCGGCGAGGTCACGGAGGCGGCGGGGGAACGCCGGGCGCGACCGGGACGGGGGCACCGGGAGGCGGCGGCGCCCCCGGCACGACCTCCGGACCGGGCGGGGCCCCGACGGGGGCCGGCGCCGGCGTGGCCGGCACGGTGGTCGGCGGGCCCCACGGGATCGTGATGCCGGGCGCGATCTCCAGCGTCGGCTGGATCACCGTCTCCGACGGCGGCGGTGCGACCGTCGTCGACGGCGGCGGCGGAGGTGCGGCCGGCACACCGGCGTAACCGCCGATCTCCTCGGGCTTGGGGAACGACTCGTCGTCGGTGCCGTCGAGGGCGCCGTCCATCGTGGCCTTCCAGATCTGCCCCGGCAGACCCGACCCGTACACCGCCCCACCGGACTCGTTCACCAACGGCTTGGTGCCGTCGACGGTGCCCACCCATACCGCGGTGGACAGGGACGGCGTGTAGCCGACCATCCACGCGTCGCGGTTGGCTCCGGTGTCCCCGAGCTGATTGGTACCGGTCTTGGCCCCCGACGGGCGACCGCCCGCCAGGGCCCTACCCGAGTAGCCGGCGATCGGCTGCATGGCCGCGATGACGTTGTCGGCCACGGCCTTGTCGATGCGCTGCTCGCCGGCGTTGTCCTCCTGGCTGGCGTCGAAGAGGACCGTGCCCTCGGCGTTGACGACCTTCTGCACGAAGTGCGGCTTGTGGTACACGCCCGACGCGGCGATCGTCGCGTACGCCGAGGCCATGTCGATGACCCGGGACTGGTACTGGCCCAGCACGATGCCGTTGTTGGGCGGCCCGCCCTTGCCGTCCTCGGAGAGCGTGTGCTCGACACCGGGGAAGCTCTCGGCGATGCCGGCGGCGTGCGCAGCGTCGGCGACGTCCTGCGGACCGTTCTTGAGCTTCAGCATCAACCGGTAGTAACTGGTGTTCAGGGAGCGCTTCAGCGCCTCGGCGATGTTGCAGGTGCCGCAGCTGCTGCCCTCGACGTTGGTGATCTTGATGCCGTCGACGGTCACCGGTGAGCTGTCCACCTGGTAGCCCAGGCCCATGCCCTGCTGCAGCGCCGCGACGAGCGCGAACACCTTGAACGACGATCCAGTGGGCAACCCGGCCTGGGCGAAGTCGAACCCGTTGGCATCGGAGCCGCCGTAGTAGGCCTTCACGCCCCCGGTCTTCGGGTCGATCGACACCACGGCCGTGCGCATGTCAGGGTCCTGACCCTCCATGTACTCGTTCGCGGCGTCCACCGCGGCGGACTGCGCCTTCGGGTCGATCGTGGTGGTGACCTGCAGGCCCTCGGTGTTGAGCTGCTGCTCGCTGATGTTGAAGATGTCCATCAGCTCATTGGTCACCTGGCGCTCGATCAGCCCGTTCGGCCCGGTGGTCTGGTTCTGGGTGCTGGCCGCGTCCGGCGGAATCGTCGGCGGGAACACCTGCGCCGCGCGGTCCTGCGCGGACAGCGCCCCGATCTGCACCATGCCGTCGAGCACCCAGTTCCACCGCTCGCTCGCGGCCTCGGGGTCGACGGCCGGGTCGAGCGCGGACGGCCGCTGGATCAGCGCCGCGAGCAGCGCGCCCTCGGCGACGGTGAGCTGCTCGACGGGCTTGTTGAAGTACGCCTTCGACGCGGCGGCCACCCCGTAGGCGCCCCGGCCGAAGTAGATGATGTTCAGATACGACTGCATCACCTGGTCTTTGGACCACTCGCTGGACATCTTCGTGGAGATGACCAGCTCCTTGGCTTTTCGGATCAACCCGCCCACGCCGGAGCGGGCGTCGCCGACCAGCGCGTTCTTGACGTACTGCTGGGTGATCGTCGACCCGCCCTGCAGGTCGCCGCCGAAGATGTTGTTCTTGAACGCACGCAGGAAGCCGGTGAACGAGAAGCCCGGGTTGGAGTAGAAGTCCCGGTCCTCGGCGGCCATCACCGCGTCACGGACGTGCACCGGGATCTGGTCGATGTTGACGTCGACCCGGTTGCCCTCCGGCGGAACGATCTTCGCGATCTCCGAGCCGTCGCTGGCCAGGATCGTCGACACCTGCGCGGTGCGGATGTCACCCGGCTTGGGCACGTCGACGATCAGATACGCCATCCCGAACGTCAGCAGCGGCAGCACGATCAACACCGCGGCCATCGCGATCAGGCTGCGGCGGACCCACCTGCCGTTGATCTGCTGGCGCAGCGTGGGCTTGCGTCCCGGCGGACCCCCACCGCCCGGAGGACCCCCACCGCCGGGCGGGCGGCCCGGGGGCGGCGGTTGCTTGGGCGGGCCGCCGTCGAGCGCGCGCTTGACGGCGTCGATCGGGTCCTGCAGATGCCGGGGACGTTCGTCGCGCACCGGGGGCAGCACCGTGGTCAACCGGTCGTCGGGGGCGGGCCGGGGCGGACGCGGCGCGCCCGGGCCGGGTGGCCGGTGCCGAGGACCCTCGGCACGATGCTGGGGTCGTGCGTTCACGCCGTCCGCCGCGCGGCGCCCGTCACGGGCACTGTCGGCTGACCGGTCGTGACGCCCTTCGCTATTCACTGGCCGTCCGCGCGTTGCTGCGCGCGGTCTGGGTGCGGCGCGAGCCCTTCGGGGGTGGCACCGCGCCGAGCACGTAGGACTTGACCAGATGGTTCCAGCTGCAGGTCCGACATACCTCCACCACGTGCACCGAGAACTCGTCGTAACGGGTTGCCAGCAGGACAAGCTCCTCTGCCGTGCGGGCGGATCCTGACACCGCGCCGAGATGATCACCGAACACCCACGACACCAGGGTCAGTTGTTCCTTACGGCAGATCGGGCACATCACCGAGCTCTGCTTGCCGTGGAACTTCGCCGCGCGCAACAGGTAGGGGTTGGCGTCGCAGACCTCCGAGACGCCGGTGCGTCCCGAGTAGACCTCGGCGAGCAGGGAACGCCGCCGCAGGGCGTAGTCCACCACCTGTCGCTGCAATCGCACGCAGACCAGAGTACGTCGGCACCCGGGCCGCGGACGCGTGACATGGCTCCCCGGTTCGCCGCGGACCCGCCGCAATCCGCCCTGGCCTGCGGGATCGTCGACTCAACTCCTACGATCATTGCTCGTGGCCTCCGGCAGCTCGGCTCGCGGGACATCGTGGACGCGGGCAAAGGACAGTGACCGCACCGACACGTGCCAGATCCTCGACACCGCGCTGGCCGAGGGTCAGTTGTCGATGACCGAGCACGGCGACCGGGTCAAGGCCGCGACCAACGCCGCCACGCTGGGCGAGCTGCAGGACCTGGTGTCCGACCTGCAGACCGCCAACGCACCCACCCAGCTGCGTAAACCGCCCCGGCAGCTGCCGAAGCTCCCCGGCGGGTGGGGCATCAAGACCGCCATGGCCACGGTGCTGGTCCTGCTCGGCGTGGCGATCGGATGGGGTCTCTACGGCAACACCCCGTCACCGCTGAACTTCACCTCCGACCCGGGCGCGAAGGCCGACGGCATCCCCGCCACCGTGCTCACCCCGCCCCGGCAACTGCACTCCCTGGGCGGGCTCACCGGCCTGTTCACCCAGATGAAGGAGAAGTTCGGCGACACCAAGGGCTACAGCCTGACGGTCTATTCCGACTACGCCTCGCTGGAACGACCCGACCCCACCGAGCCGCGGCGGGTGCTGAACTACTCCTACCGCGGCGGCTGGGACGACCCGTCCGAGACGAGCGCGGGCTCCGACGCCCGGCTGGTGGATCTGGGCGCGTTCGACATCCCCAAGCTCGTCGGCATCCTGCGGGGCGCCCCGGAGACGCTCGGCATCGACCCCGCCGAGGTCAAGACCACCTACCTCAGCATCGACCCCAACAGCGACATGACCGCCCCGCCCGAGAGCATCGAACTGTCGATCTACGTCTCGCCCCAGTTCGGGAACAGCGGATACATCGAGCTCAACGGCGATCTGACGGTCAAGCGCGTCAGCTATCCCAGCTCCTGACCGGCGTCGGCCGGCCGTCACGCAGTGCCTCGTCCGGGCACCCGTGTAGCGCTCAATATATCGGCGCGATACTATTGCCCGACGTGTTGAATCGTCCTAGTGGCGAATCATGAGAAGGGGGTGCCCGGATGCTCGAACTCGCGATCCTCGGGTTGCTCCAGGAGTCACCGATGCACGGCTACGAGTTGCGCAAGCGGCTCACCGGCCTGCTCGGTGCGTTCCGTGCCTTCTCCTACGGTTCGCTGTACCCGGCGCTGCGACGCATGCAGTCCGACGGCCTGATCGTCGAGGACGCCGCGCCGGAGGGCACGGTCAAGGTGCGCCGCGCGCGCCGGGTGTACCAGCTCACCGACGCGGGCAAGCAGCGGTTCACCGAGCTGGTCGCCGACACCGGACCCCAGAACTTCTCCGACGATGGCTTCGGGGTGCACCTGGCCTTCTTCAACCGCACCCCGGCCGAGGCCCGGATGCGGATCCTGGAAGGCCGCCGCCGTCAGGTGGAGGAGCGCCGGGAAGGTCTGCGTGAAGCCATCGCGCGGGCGAGCAACTCGTTCGACCGGTACACCCGGCAACTGCACCAGCTGGGGCTGGAATCCAGTGAGCGCGAAGTCACCTGGCTCAACGAGTTGATCGCTGCGGAGAAGTCGGCGCAGGGACGTGCCGAACAAATTTGAGCTCGAGTACCACCCATACAGCAGCAAAGTAGGACAAGAGGAGAAGTCGTCATGACCGCAAGCAATGACGTCCGGGTCGCGATCGTCGGCGTGGGCAACTGCGCGTCCTCGCTCGTGCAGGGCGTGCAGTACTACAAGGACGCCGACGAGAACGCCAGCGTTCCCGGCCTGATGCACGTCAAGCTCGGCCAGTACCACGTGCGCGACGTGAAGTTCGTCGCCGCGTTCGACGTGGACGCCAAGAAGGTCGGCTTCGACCTCTCCGAGGCGATCTTCGCCTCCGAGAACAACACCATCAAGATCGCCGACGTGCCGCCGACCGACATCGTCGTGCAGCGCGGCCCCACTCTGGATGGCATCGGCAAGTACTACGCCGACACCATCGAGGTGTCCGACGCCGAGCCCGTCGACGTGGTGAAGGTCCTCAAGGACGCCAAGGTCGACGTGCTGGTGTCCTACCTGCCGGTGGGCTCCGAGGAGGCCGACAAGTTCTACGCTCAGTGCGCGATCGACGCCGGCGTGGCGTTCGTCAACGCGCTGCCGGTGTTCATCGCCTCGGACCCGGTGTGGGCCAAGAAGTTCGAGGACGCCCGCGTGCCGATCGTCGGTGACGACATCAAGAGCCAGGTCGGCGCCACCATCACCCACCGCGTGATGGCCAAGCTGTTCGAGGACCGTGGCGTCACGCTGGACCGCACCTACCAGCTCAACGTCGGCGGCAACATGGACTTCCTCAACATGCTCGAGCGTTCGCGGCTGGAGTCGAAGAAGGTCTCCAAGACCCAGGCCGTCACCTCCAACCTGTCCGGCTCGCTGGCCGGCAAGGTCGAGGACAAGAACGTCCACATCGGCCCGTCCGACCACGTCGCGTGGCTCGACGACCGCAAGTGGGCCTACGTCCGCCTCGAGGGCCGCGCCTTCGGCGACGTGCCGCTGAACCTGGAGTACAAGCTCGAGGTGTGGGACTCCCCCAACTCGGCCGGCGTGATCATCGACGCGGTGCGCGCGGCGAAGATCGCCAAGGACCGCGGCATCGGCGGCCCCATCGAGGCCGCCTCGGCTTACCTGATGAAGAGCCCGCCCAAGCAGCTCGCCGACGACATCGCGCGCGAGAAGCTGGAGAAGTTCATCGAGGGCTGAATTACTTATCGTTCAGACTGCGCCCAGGGCGGCGTGCACTCGCACGTTCGCGCCCTGGGCGCAGTCTCGTTCTCGGGTCAGAAGCCGTAACCCAGCTCTGCGGGGACGTCGCTGACGAAGGCCGCGTCCAGGGCCGCCACTACTGCAGAGTCGTTGGCGCGCAAGCGTTGTGCACTTGCGAATGACGAGGCGCGATGCGCGCCGAGGTACATGCTGCCCAGCACGGACACCTCCGCGTGCACGTCCGCGTCGGCGGTGGTGGGCGCGCACTGCGCGTGACCGTCGCGCACCTGCAGGGCGAACCGGCCGCCGCGGCCGAGGAAGTCGTCGGAGATCTCCAGCACCACATCGAGATCCGCGGAATACGTGCGGGCCTGCAGCACGGCCGGGATGTCGAGCATCCGCAGCCACAGCCCGTCCTCGACGCTCGTGGTGCGTACCAGCCGCGGGTCGGTCAGCAGGTAGCGCAGCACGTGCCCGGGATGGGTGTGGATGCCGACGATCTCCTTGAGGTCCAGACCCACCAGCACCCGCCACAGCGCGATCTCCGCCTCGGCAGTGGCGGCGGCCAGCTTCGTCACCTCCGCTTTGTTCTTCTCATCGCTGCCGTAGAGCCGGTAGAACGCAAAGCCGTCCGGATGCAGCAGGCAGTAGTAGGGCGTCCCGCCCTCTCGGGACTCCTCGCGGTCGGCAAGGATCTCGTCCCACAGCCGCGCCGGGGTGCGCAGGCCGCCGGGCGTCTGCCGTCGCCACCGCTCGTCGATGTCCTCCAGCTGCGCGCGATGCTCGGCGGGCCGCACGACGCGGACGCCCCCGGGATCGGGCACATCGGGATGGAACCGCGCGCCACGGCGGTGCACCTCGAGGCGTTCCCACACCGTCGCCGGGCCGTAGCCGAAGCGGCCGTAGATCTCGGCTTCACTGGCCTCCAGCCCGGCGATCGGATAGGCCGCCATCCGCCGGTGCAATTCGCTGAACATGCCGCTCAACGCCCCCCGCCGGCGGTGCGTCGGGGCGACGGCCACCAGGGACACCCCCGCCATCGGCAGCACCGCTCCCCCGGGCACCGTCAGCTGCAGATCCAGGAACAACGCGGTGCCGACCACCTCGTCGCCGTCGCACGCCACCACGACGCTGTCCGCCGGCATCAACGACCGCCACGCCGCGACCGTCTCCTCGGAGCGCCGGACCCCGAATCCCGTCGCCGTGATGAGGTTCATCGCCGGCCAGTCGGCCTCCTCGGCGCTGCGGAACGTCAGACTCTTCGGATCGGTGGGCACGATTTCGACGGTGGCACACCCGGCACGCCGGGCGCATCCCAATATCGGCCGGTGCGTACTGTTTGCCACCATGGACGACAGCGACAACGAGCTGGCCAGCCTGTCGGAATTCATCTTCCTCAAGGAGAACGCCGCGCAGGCGGGCGTGACCGAACCGCTGCCGTCCGCGACCCGCGTCGACCACGGACCGGTCAGCGCGCTGCGGTTCGGCGACGACGCACCGCGCGTGGTGTTCCTGCACGGCGGCGGCCAGAACGCCCACACCTGGGACACCGTGATCCTCGGACTGGGGCTGCCCGCGCTGGCCGTCGACCTGCCCGGGCACGGACGTTCGGCGTGGCGCGAGGACGGGGATTACGGACCGAAGAACAACGCGAATGCGATCGAACCGGTGATCCGCGACCTGGCCGGTGACGCCGAGCTCGTCGTCGGCATGTCGCTCGGTGGCCTCACCGCATTGCGATTGGCGGTGACCGCACCGGACCTGGTGCGCAAGCTCGTCCTGGTCGACGTGACACCGTCGGCGCCCGCACGGCACACCGAGATGACCGACGCCCAGAAGGGCACGGTCGCCCTGACACAGGGCGACCGCACGTTCCCGTCCTTCGACGCGATGCTCGAGGTGACGGTGGCCGCGGCCCCACACCGGGACCGGGAGTCGTTGCGGCGAGGCGTGTTCCACAACGCGAAGCGTCTGGACGACGGCACCTGGACGTGGCGCTACGACTCCATCCGCACCGGCGAGGGATTCGAGGGGCTGTGGGATGACGTGCCGCGGCTGACGACGCCGACGACATTGATCCGCGGCGCCAGGTCCTTCTTCGTCAATGACGACGACGCCGCCGAATTCGCCCGCACCGCACCGGGTTTCCGACGCGTGCACATCGTCGAGGACTCCGGGCACTCGGTGCAGAGTGATCAGCCGCGCGTGCTCGTCGAGTTGCTACGCGGTGTCCTCGCGGACTGAGCCTGCGGTCTTGCGGCGTCGCCAGACCAGCACCAGCAGACCAATCGCGGCGAGCGCCGAATTCTGCGGCATCACCACCCGATAACCGAGGTCCTTCAGAATTCCCAGCTCCACCGCGCTCAACACCCGCACGCCGGGCCCGGTGCCGGTGGCGGCATTCATGATCTTTTCGTTCACCCCGGTGAAGACGGTGTCGTCGAGGTGGCTCGTCGAGCTGCCCTCTTCGAACGGGTCGGGTGTGTACAGCGGGACCAGACCGCCGTAGGCAGCGACCGCATTGGAGCCGCCGAAGAACAGTCCGCCGTCGGCGCCGGTCAGCTGCGGGTCGTACCGGGATATCCACCGGTGGCCGATGGTGAAGGGCGACCTGCCGTCGGCCGTCCTGACGTACCGGTCGAAGGTCGACCAGACGGGCTCCGCGTTCTCTCCGGGCGCCTGGATCACGGACAGGAATCCGAAGGAGTGGAGCAGTTCGTGCACAGCCGTCGTGGTGAAGTCGTACTCGTCGGCGCCGACCGCGTCCCCGAGACCCCACGGGTAGCCGAAGTTCCAATGGATCTCGCCGTCTGCGGCCTGCCCGTTGAGGTCCCGTCCGGTCTGCAGCTTCTCCTGCACGACGAGCGGCCAGAAACCGCGCCGCTGGCTGGTCAAGTCACTGCCCGCAGAGGCCAGCGAATCCCCCTCCGGATCTTCTTCGCCGGTCACTGTGTACGTCAGGGTGACCGGCTTGTTCACCCGGAAGGTGACCAGCAGATCGTTCGCCGCATCGGCGAGTGCTTGGCGCCGCTCCGGCGTCCAGTACTGCGCACCCTGGGTGTAGGTGAACACGAACGTCACCGCGCCCTGGTTGATCAGCGACGTGGCGCTGGTCCCCCACGGCCGCCACGGGTTGCCGTCGAGGACGGCGACGCGGAAGGTGTCGACGCCGTCGAACTGGTCGTTGGGGGTGTAGGTGTAGGTCCCGTCGTCGGCGAGTTGCACCGAGCCCTCCCGCGGCGCCCGCCGGATCCGGTAGGTCAGCGGATCGCCCTCGGGGTCGGTCGCACCCACCGTGCCGGTGATCGGCCCGTCGATCACGCCGGTGAGCTGCTCTGGGACGACCGTGGGGGGCTTGTTCCCCAGCGCGCGTCGCTGCGGCTGCGCCGACTCCGCCGCGGTCGCGGTCTCCTCCTGCGCAGTGGCCGAGGCGGTCTCGTCGGATGCGGAGGCGCCCGCGCGGAGCCGACGCTCGGCCCGACGGGACTCGGCCTCCGCGGCGCGTGCGCGCCTGACCTCGGCCAGCCGGGCACGCCGCGGTGGGGTGGCCGCGGCAGAGGCTTCGCCGGTGCTCGAGGATGCCGACGTCTCGTCCGTCGGGTCGGCCGAGGCGACGCCCACCTGCGGGCCGAGCAGCGCGGCACCCACCACCGCGACTCCCGCCCCCGCCGACGCCGCGGCCAGTGTGAGCCATCGCATGTTCGCCCTCGGCATTATTGACTCCTTCGTAAGCATTGAGGGAGACGCTATACCGCCCGCAACGGAGGACGCAGCAAATTTGCTGTCTGGCGGGAAACCCGCCAGGAACCTGGCTACCGGCTGTTCACCCGCTGGACGTCTGCTGATGGCCCTGCTGCCGTAAGTTCACGCCGACCGCCGCCCAGCCCGCGGCCCAAGTCTGCGTCGGAAGGAACCGAAGATCTCATGGCGCTCGTGCCGCTGAACCTGTTCGTCAGCCACGACGGGAAGTCCCGTCGGCAACACATCACCTGCGTCTACAAGTGCGGCGACGCGTGCTCCAAGCCGGTGCCCAACCGCAGCGACAACGAGTACTTCGGCGACATCGCCAAGGCCGTCTCCCGCCGGTCGATCCTGCAGGCCGGCAGCGTCGCCGTGCTCGCCGTCGGCGCCGGATCCGCGCTCGCGGCCTGCTCCTCCCCGACCCAGCCCGCGCCCACGTCGTCGTCGGCGTCGTCGCCGGCCTCCCCGCCGCCCGGGATGAACTTCGCGTCGGTGGCACCCAACAGCGAGGACGCGGTCGTCGTCGCCGACGGCTACCGGCAGGCCGTCGTCATCAGCTGGGGCGATCCGATCCTGCCCGGCGCGCCCGCGTTCGACGTCGCCAAGCAGACCGGCGCCGCGCAGCGCGGCCAGTTCGGCTTCAACAACGACTTCGCCGGGCTACTGCCGATCCCGGGGCGGCAGGACCGCTTCCTGCTGGTGACCAACTTCGAATACGTCACACCGCAGTTCATGTTCCCCGGCTACGACGCCGATGCCCCAACCCGCGAGCAGTTCGACGTCGAGATCGCCGCCGTCGGCATGGGGGTGGTCGAGGTGGAGCGCACGCCCGAGGGCCTGAAACCGGTCATGGGCAGCTACAACCGGCGCGTCACCGCCGACACCCCCTTCACGCTGACCGGTCCCGCCGCGGGCAGCGACTTCGTCAAGACCGCCGCCGACCCGGCAGGCCGCACGGTGGCAGGCACCTTCGCTAACTGCTCAGGCGGCGTGACGCCGTGGGGCACGGTGCTGTCCGGCGAGGAGAACTTCCATGAGTACTTCGGTGCCGCCGAGGGCGCGCCCGCTCCCGGCCCGGTGGACGCCGACCGCAGAGACCGCTATGGCGTGGAAGCCGAACCGACCGCGCTCAAGTGGGAGACGTTCGACCCCCGCTTCGACCTGACGACGACGCCCAACGAGGTCAACCGGTTCGGCTACGTCGTCGAGCTGAACCCGTGGGACCCCGCCTCGACCCCGGTCAAGCACTCGGCGATGGGACGACTCAAGCACGAGGGCGCCACCATCTACGTCACCGACGACGGCACCGTGGTCGCCTACACCGGCGACGACCAACGCTTCGACTACATGTACAAGTTCGTGTCCGCCAAGAAGGTGCAACCCGGCACCGATCCCGCCGCCATGGCACACAACATGACGATCCTCGACGAGGGCACGCTGTACGTCGCCAAGCTCTCCAGCGACATCCCGCCCGCACAGATCGACGGCTCGGGCACGCTGCCGGCCAAGGGATCGTTCAGCGGCACCGGTACCTGGTTGCCGTTGCTGCGCAGCGGACCCGGCGCACAGGCGCAGTCGCTGGTCGACGGCGTCACCGCGCAGGAAGCCGCGGTGTTCACCCGGATGGCCGCCGACAAGGCCGGCGCCACCAAGATGGACCGGCCCGAGGACTTCGAGGCGAACCCGAAAACCGGCAAGGTCTATGTCGCGCTGACCAACAACGACGAGCGCGGCGCGCCCGGCGAGGCCGCCCCCGACGCCGCGAACCCGCGCAACGACAACAAGAGCGGTCAGGTCCTCGAGATCACCGACAACCATGCGGGCACCGACTTCACCTGGGAGCTGCTGCTGGTGTGCGGTGACCCGAAGGCGGCCGACACCTACTTCGCCGGCTTCGACAAGAGCAAGGTCAGCCCGATCTCGTGTCCGGACAATCTGGCCTTCGACGGCCACGGCAACCTGTGGATCTCCACCGACGGCAACGCGCTCGACTCCAACGACGGGCTGTTCGCCGTCGCCCTCGACGGGCCGAACCGCGGTGAGGTGAAACAGTTCCTGACCGTGCCGCTGGGGGCGGAGACCTGCGGGCCCGTCGTCACCGACTCGTTGGTGACGGTGTGTGTGCAGCACCCCGGCGAGAACGACGACAACAGCATCGACGATCCGCTGTCGCGCTGGCCCGAGGGCGGCAACGGCACAGCGCGGCCATCGGTGGTGGCGGTGTGGAAGGACAACGGCCAGATCGGCACATAGTCTTCCCCGCGAGCAGACGCGAACTCGTGCTCTTCAGGGCGAAATCACCCGAGTTTGTGTCTGCTCGCCAGGGGCTATCTTGAGGCATGACCTCCCCCACCCGGCCTGTGCGCATCGGCGTGCAACTGCAACCCCAACACTCGACCGAGTACCGCCACATCCGGGATGCGGTGCGCCGTTGCGAGGACATCGGCGTCGACGTCGCGTTCAACTGGGATCACTTCTTCCCGCTGTACGGCGACCCCGAGGGCGCCCACTACGAATGCTGGACGATGCTCGCCGCGTGGGCCGAGCAGACCTCGCGCATCGAGATCGGCGCCCTGGTCACCTGCAACTCCTACCGCAACCCCGAACTGCTGGCCGACATGGCCCGCACCGTCGACCACATCTCCGACGGCCGGCTCATCCTCGGCATCGGATCGGGATGGAAGCAGAAGGATTACGACGAGTACGGCTATGAGTTCGGCACCGCGGGCAGCCGCCTGGACGACCTCGCAGGGGCGTTGCCGCGCATCGAGTCCCGGCTGGGCAAGCTCAATCCCGCTCCGCTGCGCGACATTCCGATCCTCATCGGGGGGCAGGGCGAGAAGAAGACCCTGCGGCTGGTGGCCGAACACGCCGACATCTGGCACGGCTTCACCGACCGCTCCACCTACCCTGGCAAGGCCGAGGTGCTCGACCGGCACTGCGCGGACGTCGGCCGCGACCCCTCGGCGATCGAGCGCTCCTCCGGTGTTCCCGAGGGAAGCGAGGACGCCATGCTCGCCGGAGCCGACGCTCTGGTCGACCTCGGAGTCACGCTGTTGACGATCGGTGTCAACGGTCCCGACTACGACCTGTCCAAGGCCGAGGCGCTGTGCCGCTGGCGGGATCGCCGCGCCGGCTGACCCGGCCGGCATTGCATTCCGATTGAGCCGAACCTTCCGGCCGCTGAGCGAGGGCCACTACGTTGCTTGAGATGAGCAGCATGCGGGTACCGCGCCTGACCGTGAGAACTTTTGCTCTGGTCCTGGTCGCGACGATGATCGCGGCGATGGGGCTGGCCGCTCCGGCCGGCGCGCAGGTGGACCAGTGCGCGCCGCCGGGCATCCAGAGCGCCAGTGCCCTGCCGACGAACCTGGCGGCCGCGGCGAAAGGACCGGCCGAGGACAAGTACACGACCCCCGGGGTCCGTCCGCTGCAGGACATCGACGTCAACGCGCTGGGGCTCTCCAGCCCGGGCACCCTGACCGTCGGCACGCTCTCGGACGCGCCGCCCAGCATCTGTATCGACTCCTCAGGCCAGTTCACCGGGTTCGACAACGAACTGCTGCGCGCGGTCGCCGACAAGCTGGGCCTGAAGATCAACTTCGTCGGCACCGAGTTCTCCGGCCTGCTGGCCCAGGTCGCGTCGCGCCGCTTCGATGTCGGCTCCTCGTCCATCACCACCACCGACGCCCGGCGGCAGACCGTCGGCTTCACCAACGGCTACGACTTCGGCTACTTCTCGCTGGTGGTTCCGCAGGGCTCGCCGATCACCGGGTTCGACCAACTGGCCGCGGGTCAGCGCATCGGCGTCGTGCAGGGCACGGTGCAGGAGGCCTATGTCATCGACACCCTCAAGCTGCAGCCCGTCAAGTTCCCCGACTACAGCACGCTCTACGCGAGCCTCAAGACCCGCCAGCTCGACGCGTGGGTCGCGCCGTCGCAGCAGGCGCAGGGCACGGTACAGCCGGGCGACCCGGCCGAGATCGTCGAAAACACGTTCAGCTTGGACAATTTCGTGGCGTGGGCGGTCGCCAAGGACAACCAGCCGCTGATCGACGCCCTGAACTCCGGCCTCGACGCGGTCATCGCCGACGGCACCTGGTCGCGGCTGTACACCGACTGGGTGCCACGCGCCCTGCCGCCGGGCTGGAAGCCCGGATCCAAGGCCGCGCCCGAACCGAAGCTGCCCGACTTCACCGCCATCGCCGCGGAGAACCAGTCCAAGGGCGCCCCCGCGCAGGCGTCGGCGCCGCCGTCGACGCTGTCCCAACTGGCCGCGTCGTTCCTGGACTGGGACCTCTACAAGCAGGCCATCCCGGACCTGTTCAAGACCGGTCTGCCCAACACGCTGATCCTGACCTTCGCCGCCAGCGTGATCGGCCTCGTGCTCGGCATGGCGCTCGCCGTCGCCGGGATCTCGACCTCTCGGTTCCTGCGCTGGCCCGCCCGCATCTACACCGACATCTTCCGCGGCCTGCCCGAAGTGGTGATCATCCTGCTGATCGGGCTGGGCATCGGCCCGGTGGTCGGACAGCTGACCGGGAACAACCCGTATCCACTGGGCATCGCTGCGCTCGGCTTGATGGCTGCGGCCTACGTGGGCGAGATCTTCCGATCCGGCATCCAGAGCGTGGATCCCGGACAGCTGGAGGCGTCGCGCGCGCTCGGATTCAGCTACGCGACCTCGATGCGGCTGGTCGTCATCCCGCAGGGCGTGCGCCGCGTGCTGCCCGCGCTGATGAACCAGTTCATCTCGCTGCTCAAGGCGTCGTCGCTGGTGTACTTCCTGGGGCTGATCGCCAATCAGCGCGAGCTCTTCCAGGTCGGTCGCGACCTCAACGCGCAGACCGGCAACCTGTCGCCGCTGGTGGCCGCCGGCCTGTTCTACCTGGCGCTGACGATCCCGCTGACCCACCTGGTGAACTTCATCGACACCCGGCTGCGGCGCGGCCGTCGGCCCGACGAGGAGGACCCGCTGCTGACCTCGACCTCCCAGGAGATGAACTGATGACGACGCCGACCGCGGTATCGCTGGCCGCCACCGACCTGCACCTGTCCTTCGGCCCCAACGCCGTGCTGCGCGGCGTCGACCTGGACGTCGCCGCGGGAACCTCGACGGCGGTGATCGGACCGTCCGGGTCCGGGAAGTCCACCCTGCTGCGCACCCTCAACCGGCTCTACGAACCCGACCGCGGCGACATCCTGCTCGACGGGCGTTCGGTGCTGCGGGACGACCCCGACCAGCTGCGGCAACGAATCGGCATGGTGTTCCAGCAGTTTCAGTTGTTCCCCCACCGCAGTGTGCTCGACAACGTGACGCTGGCGCCACGGCGGCTCAAAGGCCTGGACGCCGACGCCGCCCGCGAACTCGGTCTCGCGCAGCTGGACCGGGTCGGCCTGCGGCACAAGGCCGAGGTGCGGCCGACCACGCTGTCCGGCGGCCAGCAGCAACGCGTCGCCATCGCGCGGGCGCTGGCGATGTCGCCGCAGGTGATGTTCTTCGACGAGGCGACCTCGGCGCTCGACCCCGAACTCGTCAAAGGGGTGCTGGCCTTGATCGCCGAACTGGGCGCCGACGGCATGACGATGGTGATCGTCACCCACGAGATGGATTTCGCGCGGTCGTTCGCCGACACCGTCGTGTTCATGGACCGCGGGCAGGTCGTCGAGACCGGGCCGCCGGAGCAGGTGTTCGAGAAGGCGGAGACCGAGCGCCTCCAGCGCTTCCTGTCGCAGGTGCTTTGACGCCCCTGTCAAGTTTTTTTCCCCAAAGCCGCTGACCGGAGGGTCCGCAAGCCCCCGACAGGTTAGACTGGCGAAATTATGACGGGCACGGAGACGCAGGTCAGCGAGGTCGCGGGCGAATTGCAGCGCGTGCTGGCCAAGGTGATGTCCGTCCTCCGCCACACCGGGAAGACGGCGACCGCCGGCGACCTGACGCTCGCTCAGCTGTCGATTCTGCTGACGCTGCTGGACCAGGGTCCGATGCGGATGACCGAACTGGCGGCCCACGAACGCGTCCGCACCCCGACCACCACGGTCGCGATTCGCCGACTCGAGAAGCTCGGACTGGTCAAACGGTCCCGGGACCCGTCGGATCTGCGGGCGGTCCTGGTCGAGATCACCCCGGAGGGTCTGGCCCAGCACCGCGACTCGCTGGCCTCCCGGCAGGCTCACCTGGCCGAACTGCTGGCCAAGCTCAGCGAGGACGAACTCGGGGCACTCACCAAGGCCCTCGCGCCGCTGGAGCGCATCGCCGAGTAGCGCTCAGCCCAGCCAGTCCAGCACCGCCGCGGCGGTCCACGACTGCTGCATGCTGCCCAGCGGTTCCCCGGTGAACGGCTCGTAGTACTCGGCGAACGTGCCGTCGCTGGCCTGCCGCAACCCCTCCCGCCGCAGCGTCGACGAGCGCTCGGCCCAGCCGCGCCGGGCGAAGCACCAGGAGAACAACCACGTCATCACCGGCCACACCGGACCGCGCCAGTACTCACGCGGCCGGAAGTCCCGCGACACCGGCGACGTCGACGGGATCAACGCGTACGCCAGATCGGGATGTCCGCTGAACCGCGGCCCCTCGAGCAGCCGGATCAGCGCCCGCTCCCGGTCGTGCGGCAGGCCACCGCACAGCAGCGGCGCGAACTGGGCCACGGTTTCGGTCGCGATCCACCGCTGGCCGCGCACGTCGTAATCCCTTGCCGCGCCGGTTCGTTCGTCGGTGGTGGCGACCACGCCGGAGCGGAAGCGCTCCGCCCACGCGTACAGGTCCTTGACGTCGGCGTGCGGACGCTTGTGGTCCTCGCCGATCTCGGCCAGCACCTGGCACGCGACCGAGAAGATCGCCGAGACGAATACGTCCTCCACCGCGAAACTCATGGCTTTGGCCAGCAATTCGTCGTCGTAGCGGACGGCCTTCATCTCCTCGACCAGCCACAGGTAGCGGTCGTACTCCGTGTCGCTGGGCCGCTGGCTGGCGTCGGTGTTGATCTTGTTGTCCTCGCGCTGGTACTCGGGCACCTCACCGGGAATCACGTTGGCGTACGGGCTGTCCCAGCGCGGCGAGTTGTCCATGCCGGACTCCCAGCCGTGGTACACCGTGACGCGGCCGCGGCCACGCTGATCCCGGCACTCGGCGAGCCAGCGGTGCCAGCGCACCAGATCGGGCCAGCGGCGGTCGAGGAACGCGTCGGCGACCGCGCGGGTGGACCGGCCGCGCCGGCGGGCGTGATCGAGGATGCGCTGCACGGCGATCGCGTGCACGGGCGGCTGGGTGATGCCCGAGGTGTGCCGCCCGCGCGGCGCGTCCGGTGACAGCGCCGAACACGCCCAGCGCGCAGGCCCCGGAAAGTATCCGTCGACACCGTTGGCGAACACGATGTGCGGGATCATGCCGTTGCGCCACTGGGCCGACAGCAGCGTGTCGAGTTCGACGACGGCGCGCTCGACCGACAGCGGGGCCAGGCCGATGGCCACGAACGCCGCGTCCCAACTCCACATGTGCGGGTACAGCAACGGCGCCGCGGTGGTCATGGTGCCGAGGTCGTTGCCGCGCAACAGGTAGGCCGCGCGGGCGGCCAATTGGGTCGGGGCAAAGCTCGGATCGTGAGGCATCGCCTCCCATGATGCGACGTCTCGGCCCGCGGCGCAGGTCGGTACGGTCCCGGTAGGGTCACTGTGTGCCGACTGCGATGATCACAGGAGCCTCCGGTGGACTCGGAGCGGCGCTGGCCGACGCGCTCGCCCCGACGCACACTCTGTTCCTGGCCGGGCGCCCGTCGGAGCGTCTCGACGCGGTCGCCGAGCGGCTCGGGGCGACCACCTGGCCCCTCGACCTCGCCGACCCGGACGCGATTCCGGCCGTCGTCGAACCGATCGTCGAACTCGACGTGCTGATCCACAACGCCGGCGTCGCCTACCCCGGCCGGGTCGCCGAGACCACGGTCGACCAGTGGCGCTCCACGATGGCCGTCAACGTGATCGGCGCCGTCGCGCTGACGCTGGAGCTCCTGCCGGCGTTGCGCGCCGCGGGCGGGCACGTCGTGTTCATCAACTCCGGCGCCGGGATCAACGCCTCACCGGGGCTGGCGTCGTACTCGGCGAGCAAGTTCGCGCTGCGCGGGTTCGCCGACTCGCTGCGCGCCGACGAATCGTCGCTGCGGGTGACCTCCGTGCACCCCGGCCGCATCGCGACCGCGATGCAGGAGGACCTGGTCGCCTACGAGGGCCGCGAGTACGACCCCGGGCAGTACCTCAGTGTGCAGACCGTCGCTCAGGTCACCGTCGACACGGTCACCGCGCCGCCGGACGCGCACATCCACGAGGTGATCGTCCGCCCCCGCTGATCGTCAGCTGCGGTCCGGTTCGGTGCGCGGTCCGAAGCCCTCGATGCTCTCCCCGGCGGTGGCGTGCTTGCCGATGTGCGACTCGGCGCGCATGCGTTCGATCATGTGCGGGTAGTGCAACTCGAAAGCCGGCCTCTCCGAACGGATCCGGGGCAGCTCGGTGAAGTTGTGCCGTGGCGGCGGGCAGCTGGTGGCCCACTCCAGTGAATTGCCGTGGCCCCAGGGGTCGTCCACGGTGACCGGCTCGCCGTAGCGCCAGCTCGTGAAGATGTTCCACACGAACGGCAGCATGGACAACCCCAGGATGAAGGCGCCGATGGTGGAGGCCAGATGCATCCCGGTGAAGCCGTCGCTGGGCAGGTAGTCGGCGTAGCGACGGGGCATGCCGGCGTCACCCAGCCAGTGCTGCACACCGAAGGTGAGGTGGAAGCCGATGAAGGTGAGCCAGAAGTTGAGCTTGCCCAGCCGCTCGTCGAGCATCCGGCCCGTCATCTTCGGGAACCAGAAGTAGACACCGGCGTAGGTTGCGAACACGATGGTGCCGAACAGCACGTAGTGGAAGTGCGCCACCACGAAATACGAGTCGGTGACGTGGAAGTCCAGGGGCGGGCTGGCCAGCAGCACCCCGGACAGACCGCCGAGCAGGAACGTCACGATGAAGCCCATCGACCACAGCATGGGCGTCTCGAAACTCAACCGCCCCTTCCACATCGTGCCGATCCAGTTGAAGAACTTGATGCCCGTGGGCACGGCGATGAGGTAGGTGGTGAACGAGAAGAACGGCAGCAGCACCGCCCCCGTGGCGTACATGTGGTGCGCCCAGACCACCACCGACAGCGCGCCGATGCCCAGGGTCGCGTACACCAGCGTGGTGTAGCCGAAGATCGGCTTGCGGCTGAAGACGGGAATGATCTCGGTGACGATGCCGAAGAACGGCAGCGCGACGATGTACACCTCCGGGTGGCCGAAGAACCAGAACAGGTGCTGCCACAGGATGGCTCCGCCGTTGGCGGCGTCGTAGACGTGCGCGCCGAGATGGCGGTCGGCCGCCAGGCCGAACAGCGCCGCGGTCAGGATCGGGAAGGCCAGCAGCACCAGGATCGAGGTCACCAGGATGTTCCAGGTGAAGATCGGCATCCGGAACATCGTCATGCCCGGCGCGCGCATGCACACGACCGTGGTGATCATGTTGACCGCGCCCAGAATGGTGCCCAGCCCGCCGACGGCCAGCCCCATGATCCACAGATCTCCGCCGGGACCCGGCGAGTGCACCGCGTCGGACAGCGGTGAGTACGCCGTCCAGCCGAAATCGGCAGCGCCGCCCGGCACCAGGAACCCGCCCAGCGCGATCAACGCGCCGAACAGGAACAGCCAGAACGAGAACGCGTTGAGCCGGGGAAACGCGACGTCGGGAGCGCCGATCTGCAACGGCAACACCAGATTCGCGAAGCCGAACACGATCGGCGTCGCATAGAACAGCAGCATCACCGTGCCGTGCATCGTGAACAGCTGGTTGTACTGCTCGTTGGACAGGAACTGCAGACCCGGCCACGCCAGCTCGGTGCGGATGAACAGCGCCATCAAGCCGCCGATGAAGAAGAACACGAAGCAGGTGACGACGTACATGATGCCGATCAACTTTGATCGGTGGTCGTGACCAGCTTGTAGATCAGATTGCCCTTGGGCCCCAGTCGGGACGGGAAGGGCCGCCGCGGTTCGAGGGTGGGCAGTACGACGGCATCGACGGCCATGCGGGCTCCTCGGGCATCCGGCGAGACAGATCGCGGCCAGTTACCCGAGCGGCGCGGCGTCAAACACCGATCACACGACGATGTTGACCAGCCGGCCCGCCACCACGATGACCTTCTTCGGCGTGCGCCCGTCGAGGAAACCGACCACCTTCTCGTCGGCGAGCGCCGCCGCCTCCACGGAGTCGGCGCCCGCATCCGCGGCGACGGTGACCCGGCTGCGGACCTTGCCGTTGACCTGCACCGGGTACTCGACGGTGTCCTCGACCAGATACTGCTCGTCGGCGGTCGGGAACGGGCCGTGGGCCAGCGAGCCGTCGTGCCCGAGCCGCGACCACAGCTCCTCGGCCAAGTGCGGCGCCAGCGGTGCGACCATCAGCACCAGCGGTTCCAGCGCGGCGCGCGCGGTGACCGACTGCTTGGTCAGGTGGTTGGTGTACTCGATCAACTTGGCCGCGGCGGTGTTGTTGCGCAGCCCGGCGTAGTCGTCGGCGGCCCCGGCGATCGTGCGGTGCAGCAGCCGCAGCGTGGCCTCGTCGAGCGCGTCATCGGTGGCGCGCACCGCGCCGGACTCCTCGTCGACCACCAGGCGCCAGACGCGCTGCAGGAAGCGGTGCGCACCGACGACGTCCTTGGTGGCCCACGGCCGCGACGCCTCCAGTGGCCCCATCGACATCTCGTACACCCGCAGGGTGTCGGCGCCGTAGTTGTCGCAGATCTCGTCCGGCGACACCGAGTTCTTCAGGCTCTTGCCGATCTTGCCGAACTCCTGGTTGACCTCTATTTCTCGGCGAACGTCGCCGTCCTGGCCCGTCCAGTAGAACTTTCCGTCGCGTTCGGTGACCTCGGCCGCGGGCACGTACGCACCGCGCGCGTCGGTGTAGGCGAACGCCTGGATGTACCCCTGGTTGACCAGCCGCCGGTACGGCTCGCGCGAGCTGACATGACCGAGGTCGTGCAGCACCTTGTGCCAGAAGCGGGAGTAGAGCAGATGCAGCACCGCGTGCTCGACGCCGCCGACGTAGAGGTCGACGCCACCCGGGTCGTCGGGTCCGTGTTCGGCGGGCCGCGGCCCCATCCAGTACGCCTCATTCTCCTTGGCGCACAGGGCTTCCGCGTTGTACGGGTCGGTGTAGCGCAGCTCGTACCAGGAACTGCCGGCCCACTGCGGCATCACGTTGGTGTCCCGGGTGTAGGGCTTGAGCCCGTCGCCGAGGTCGAGTTCGACGTTCACCCAGTCGGTGGCCTTCGCCAGCGGCGGCGACGGCTCGCTGTCCGCGTCGTCGGGGTCGAACAGCACCGGCGAGTAGTCCGGGACGTCGGGCAACTCGACGGGCAGCAGATCCTCGGGGAGGCCGTGGGCGCGGCCCTGCGCGTCGTAGACGATCGGGAACGGCTCGCCCCAGTACCGCTGACGGGCGAACAGCCAGTCCCGCAGCTTGTACTCGATGCGCGCGCGGCCGCGGCCGTCGGCAGTGAGGCGCTCGGTCATGGCGGCCTTGGCCGCCGCCACGTCCATGCCGTCGAGGAATCCGGAGTTGACCATCAGGCCCTCCCCCGTGTACGCCGCCTCCGAGATATCGCCACCTGACACCACTTCCGCGATCGGCAGCCCGAACTCGGTCGCGAAATCCCAGTCCCGCTGATCGCCGCCGGGCACCGCCATGATCGCGCCGGTGCCGTAGCCGGCCAGCACGTAATCGGCGATGAACACCGGAACCTGTTGTCCGTCAGCCGGATTGGTGGCATAGGCGCCGAGGAACACGCCGGTCTTGGTCTTGTTCTCCTGGCGTTCCAGATCGGACTTCGCCGCGATCGCGGCGCGGTAGGCGCTCACCGCCTCGCGCGGGGTCGGCGCGCCGTAGGTCCACCGCGGGTCCACCCCGGCCGGCCACTCGGCGGCGACCAGGCCGTCCACCAGATCGTGTTCGGGGGCCAGCACCAGGTAGGTCGCCCCGAACAGCGTGTCGGGGCGGGTGGTGAAGACCTCGACATCGCCCGCGTCGGTGCCGAACAACACGCTGGCGCCGGTGGACCGGCCGATCCAGTTGCGCTGCATCGTCTTGACCTTCTCGGGCCAGTCCAGCACCTCGAGATCCTCGAGCAACCGGTCGGAGTAGGCGGTGATGCGCATCATCCACTGCCGCAACCGTTTCCGGAACACCGGGAAGTTGCCGCGCTCGCTGCGGCCGTCGGCGGTGACCTCCTCGTTGGCCAGCACCGTGCCCAGCCCGGGACACCAGTTGACCACCGAGTCGGCCAGATAGACGAGTCGGTGCGCGTCGATCAGGTCCGCCTGCTCGTCGCTGCTCAGCTCCGACCAGCGGCGGCCGTCCTCGGTCGCGCGGGTGCCGGCCTCGTATTCGGCGATCAATTCGGCGATCGGGCGGGCCCGGTTCTGCTCGCGGTCGAACCACGCGTTGAAGATCTGCAGGAAGATCCACTGCGTCCACTTGTAGTAGTCGACGTCGGTGGTGGAGAAGCTGCGCCGCGCGTCGTGGCCGAGACCGAGCCGGCCGAGCTGGCGGCGGAAGTTGACGATGTTGGCTTCGGTGCGGGTGCGCGGATGCGTTCCGGTCTGGATCGCGTACTGCTCGGCGGGCAGACCGAAAGCGTCGAAACCCAACGCGTGCAACACATTGCGCCCGGTCATCCGGTAGTAGCGGGCATACACGTCGGTGGCGATGTAGCCGAGCGGATGCCCGACGTGCAGACCCTCGCCCGACGGGTAGGGGAACATGTCCTGGACGAACATCTTGTCGGCGGGCACCGGCGTGCCGTCGGCTGCGGCCAGCGAACCGACCGGGTTGGCGACGTCGAAGGTGCCGGCCTCGCTCCACCGCTGCTGCCAGGACTGCTCGATACGCCCGGCCAGCTCCGCGGTGTAGCGGTGCGGGGGCGTGTCGTCGGCAGCAGGGTGCGCAGTCGGCGTGTCGGTCACGCCATCAGCGTATAAGCCGCGCCGTGGCGGTCCCACGGGCCACGGGTTGATCTCGGTTCCGTTGCGGATGCGTCAGGGGTTGGTCCCAGGTCGATTCCAGCCCTGGTGAGCGCGTCGACGCCGTGGATACATTGCTCGCCTGACCCGGGTGCATGTCGCCCGGACCGTCGGGAATGGATTGGGAGGACTGCACTCGATGAGCGAAAACGGCCGCGGCTGGCGGGTTCTGGCGGGAGGTATCGGCGCATGCGCCGGTGTCGCCGGTGTGCTGGGGGTCACGGGCACGGCGTCCGCGCAGCCCCTCCCCGTGCAGCCGACCGTGCCGTCGCCGGCCACCGTCGCCCAGCCGGTGCCGGCCGCACCCAACGCCGTGCCGCTGCAGCCGGGTGTGACGCCCGCCACCGCCGGAGTGGCCGCGGTACCCGCCGGCGTCACCGCCGCAACCCCGCCGGCCGTCCCCGCCGCACCCGCGATCGTGCCGGCGACCTCGGGCACGCTCACCGACTTCTTCGCCGGCAAGGGCATCACCCTGGAGCCACAGTCGAGCCAGGACTTCCGCGCGCTGAACATCGTGCTGCCCATGCCGCGGGGCTGGCAGCACATCCCCGACCCGAACGTCCCCGACGCCTTCGCGGTGATCGCCGACCGGGTCGGCGGTAACGGCCTGTACTCGTCCAACGCGCAGGTGGTGATCTACAAGCTGGTCGGCGGGGACTTCGATCCGAAGGAGGCCATCAGCCACGGCTTCATCGACGCTCAGCAACTGCCCGCCTGGCGCTCGACCAACGCGTCGCTCTCGGACTTCGGCGGGATGCCGTCCTCGCTCATCGAGGGCACCTACCGCGAGAACGCCATGACGTTGAACACCTCGCGGCGGCACGTGCTGGCTACGGTCGGCCCGGACCGCTACCTGGTGTCGCTGGCCGTCACCACCAGCGTCGACCAGGTGGTGGCCGCCGCCGACGCCACCGACGCGATCGTCAAGGGCTTCAAGGTGAGCGTGCCGTCCGCCGCACCCGCCCCGGCAGCGCCCCCGGGCGTCGCGCCCGCGCCGCTCGTGCCGGCGCCCCCAGCTCCCGCTGTCCCCGCTGCGGTGGCCCCGCCGCCGCAGCTGTTGGGACTGCAGGGATAAGCGACGTCGTCCCCCGGGCGAAGCCTGGCGCCCGGGGGACGGCGGCCCGCTGCCGAGGCCGTATCCTCGGACCCATGATGGTCGCCGCAGTGGTGTGTCTCGGCGTCGCCGCCGTGACCGCGGCGCTCGGTGTCTGGTCCCTGACCCGGCCAGTGTCCGGTGACTTCGTGCGCCAGGTCCTGCGGGGAGTCGCGCCGACGCAGTTGGCCGCCGCGGTCATGCTGGCGGCCGGAGCGGTGGTCGGGCTGTCCGCCCCGACACCGACCTCGGCGGTGGTGCTGCTGGTCTGCGTCGGCGGGGCGCTCGCGACGGTCGCCGCGGGATGCTGGCAGAGCGCCAAGGTCGTGGCCCGCGCCAACGCCAGTGCCGCGGCGGGCGCGGACAGCTGCGCGGGGTCGTGCGGCGCGTGCACGCTGTCGTGCGGGCGCTGAGTCCATTGATCGGACTTCTCAACGCGGCTCGTGCCTCGCCGCTTGATCGTCGAGCGTGTCAGATGGTTTGTGTAGCTGTGGCTGCTGATGGATGGAGCAGTATCGATGGATGTGACCACTGACGAGCCGATGTCGGGGGCTGATGCCGTAGAGGCGTTGAAGTCCGCAGGTGTTCTCGATGACGTGCTGGCCAAGATCGATGCGGGCCAGCTGCAGTTGACCGGTCAGGGTGGGTTTCTGCCCGAGATGGTCAAAGCGGTGCTCGAGCGCGGGTTGGCTGCTGAGCTGACCGATCACCTCGGATACGACAAGGGTGATCCCGTAGGGCGTGAGCTGCCCAATGCTCGCAACGGGTTCACGCCCAAGACGGTCGCCAGCGAGGTCGGCGACGTGGGGTTGGCGATCCCGCGCGACCGGGACGGCAGCTTCACCCCGACCCTGGTCCCGAAGGGCTCGCGGCGCCTGGGCGGTCTGGACGACATGATCATTTCGCTCTACGCCGGCGGGATGACGATCCGCGATATCCAGCATCATCTGGCCACCACGATCGGCACCGAGCTGTCCCACGACACGATCTCGCGGATCACCGACGCGGTGCTCGAGGAGGTCACCCAGTGGCAGAAACGCCCCCTTGAGGAGCTGTATCCGATCGTTTACCTCGACGCTCTGGTCATCAAGATCCGCGACGGTCACCAGGTCAAGAACCGAGCCGCCCACATCGCCGTCGGTGTCGATCTCGACGGGATCCGGCACGTGCTGGGGATCTGGGTGACCGCCCATGAGGGGGCGAAGTTCTGGGCCGGGGTATGCGCCGAGCTGGCCAACCGTGGCGTCAAGGCCATCCTGATCGTATGCACCGACGGGCTGACCGGTTTCGCCGAAGCCGTCGAGGCGACCTGGCCGCAGACCACGGTGCAGACCTCATCTATTAACAATGGGTGGGCCGGGATGGTCTCGGCGTTCACCTGCACCACCACGGGCAGGACCTGTGCAAACGCGTCACCTTCGAGGTCCACATGCAGACCTGTCCGCCCGTGGTGGCTGCGGGGCTTGGACCGGCCAGCGAGAGCAGCACCACCGGTATCAGCGGCGAGTGCCGAGATGAGGTTCCGGGCACGCCCCGCACATTGCAGCGTGAATCTTCGGATCGAAGGGGATCTGACTGCAATGAATCAGGATAGTCCGGACGGTGCAAGTCGTTTCTGGTGCGGCATTGATTGGGGCGGACGCTCCCATTACCTCTGCGTCCTCGACGACCGCGGCGGGCAGCTTCTCAGCCGAAAGATCGCGCACACCGTCGACGGTTTGACGATATTGGTCGAGGTGATCGCCTCACTGACTGGCTCGGTGCGTATCGCCATCGAACGCGCCGAGGGCTTGCTTGTCGAGCATCTGCAACAGCACTGTAGCGCTGAAATCTATTGCGTGTCACCGAAGATCTCGGCGCGTGCACGTGAACGGTATCGGATGGCGGCGGCCAAGTCCGACGAGTTCGATGCCTACGTTTTGGCCGACACGTTGCGTCACCAATATGCCCAGTGGCGGCCGTTGGCTGTTGCGTCGCCGGTATTGGCCGAGCTGATCGCGGTCAGCCGGGATCGTCAGCGCATCCTGGATATGCAGGTGGATACCGAAAATCGGCTGCGGTCGATCTTGGAGGCCTACCACCCCGCACCTTTGCACCTGTTCTCCTCGTTGGACCGTGACATCACCCTGGCGTTCATCCGGACCTTTCCCACTCCCGCGCAGGCGAGCAGGGTCACGACGAGACGAATGGGTGGATTCACCGGCCGACACGGCTACAGTGGCCGGCAGAAACCTGAGACGCTCATCGCCCGGATGCAGCCTCATCTGTTGTCGGCCAGTGAAGGAACCGTCGCCGGTAAAGCGTTGGCGGCCAAAGCATTCACAGAACAGCTCGCGCTACTCAACACTCACCTGCGAGCCCACGACAAGCGGCTGGGCGAGTTGCTCGACATGCACCCGGACACTCCGATCTTCACCAGCTTCCCTGGTATCGGTCCCGTCACCGCCGGCGTATTAATCTCCGAAATGGGTGAACAGCGCAGCCGTTTCCCATCGGCGCCGTCGTTGTTGGCCGAGACCGGCTTGGCTCCGGTCACCAAGGCCTCCGGGCGCACCCGTCAGGTGAGGTTCCGCTACGCCGCCAACCGGCGAATGCGCCACGCCATCGACTGGTGGATGTTCGTCGCCGTCCGTGAGGACCCATGGTCGGCCGACATCTACGAACACGCCCGCGCCGCCGGCCAACCACACCACCGCGCTCTGCGTGGCCTGGGTGCGCGCTGGTGCCGCATTCTGTGGCGCTGCTGGCACGATCACACCCTCTACGACCCGGTCATCCACCACCGCACCACCGCGGCATAGTCCGCCCTCCCCACGACCGCGCTGAGCAAACCGAGTCAGTCGCGGCGACCAAACACGTCCACGATGAAAGGTTGACAGCGGGAGTCTGCGTGGTGCATCTGATCCGCAACTCGATGCGGTTCGTCTCCTATGGTCAGCGCAAGGCGATCGCCGCGGCATTGAAAACCGTCTACACCGCCCCGACCGTCGACGCCGCGACCGAAGCGTTCGAAGAGTTCGCCAATTCCACTCTAGGACAGTCAAACCCGACGACAGTGATCGCCTGGCGTAACGCGTGGGAGCGGTTCATCCCGTTCCTGGCGTTCCCGCCGGAGCTGCGGCGGATCATCTACACCACCAACGCGATCGAATCGCTGAACTATCAACTGCGCAAGATCATCAAAAACCGCGGACACTTCCCTAACGACGCCGCCGCGGTCAAACTGCTGTGGCTGGCGATCTGCAACATCGAAGACAAACGCGCCCGAGAACGCCAGAGATACATCGACGACCCCCTCGCCACCGGAGACCGCTCCCGCCACACCCGCCTCGTCGAAGGAGCCCGCACCAACGGCTGGAAACAAGCACTCGGATCCCTCGTCCTGAACTACCCCGAACGCATCAACCCCTACCTGTAGACCACCGCCACATACACAGAAATCTTGACAAGCCCTGATCGTCGTCCGACGCCTAGTTCCGGCTGAGATCGATGGGGTGCGTCGCCAGCAGCGACAGCGGCATCGGCTGACGGCGCAGCACCCGCCCCCACAAATCCACCCGCGGCTCCACCAGCACGTCAGAGGGCAACGCGGACAACACGATCCAGTCGTCGCGCTCGATCTCCCCCTCGAGTTGACCGATCGTCCACCCGGAGTAGCCGGCGAAGATGCGCACCCCCTCGACCATGGGCGCGATCGCGTCGGGGTCGGCGTCCAGGTCGACCATCGCGATGCGGCCCTGCACGTGCCGCAGGCCGTTCACCCCCGCCGGATCGACCCCGACCCGCAGCGTCGCCAGACACAGCGCCGCATCGCGCTTGACCGGGCCGCCGATGAACATGGTCTTCGGCTTGGTGGCGAGCTTGACCCACTGCGGCAACACGTTGTAGACCGCCGTCTCGCTGGGACGGTTGAGCACCACGCCCAGGGTGCCGCCGTCGTTGTGCTCGACGACGTAGATGACACTGCGCCGGAATGTGGGTTCGAGCAGATCGGTGTTGGCCAGCAGCATCGTGCCCGCACGGACCCGATGGGCCGTGGGGGCGACGAAATCCTCCGGATCTTCTGGCTGCGCCACCCGACCATTCTGTCACCACCGTCGGCTGACGGAGGCGAACAAGCGGGGCCCGCCCGGATATTTGTACTGTGGTCGCGGTAGCGACATCACTCGACGCAGCCACCACTCTCCTAGGACGTGAAACCCGTGCCCGACGATCGCGCACCTCGCGCAGCGTGGCGTTCGGTGTGGGCCTCGACCAGGTCCCTGCCCGAGTTCCGCCGGCTCCTCGAGCTGCGTGCGGTCAGCCAGTTCGGTGATGGTCTGTTCCAGGCGGGTCTGGCCGGCGCCATCCTGTTCAACCCCGAACGGGCCGCCGATCCGTGGGCGATCGCCGCATCCTTCGCGGTGCTGTTCCTGCCGTACTCGGTGCTCGGCCCGTTCGCCGGCGCCCTGCTCGACCGCTGGGACCGGCGCGTGGTCCTCATCGGCGCCAACAGCGGTCGGTTGGCGCTCGTCGTCACCGTCGGGGTGCTGCTGGCCGCGGGTGTCGGGGACCTGCCGATCCTGTTGGGCGCGTTGATCGTCAACGGTCTGACCCGGTTCGTGTCCTCGGGTCTGTCGGCCGCACTGCCCGATGTCGTCCCGCGTGAGCACGTCGTCGCGATGAACTCGGTGGCGACCGCCGTCGCGGCCGTCGCGGCATTCGCCGGGGCCATGTTCATGCTGTTGCCGCGGTGGTGGTTCGGCGCCGACGACACCGGCGCCGCGACGATCATCTTCCTGGTGGGTGTCCCGGTGGCCCTCGCGCTCGTGCTGTCGGTGCGGTTCCCGCCGCACGTGCTCGGGCCGCACGAGAGCAAACGCTCGATTCACGGTTCGGTGCTGTACGCAGTGGCCACCGGGTGGCTGCACGGCATCCGCACGGTCGCGGCGATACCGAGCGTCGGCGCGACGCTGTCCGGCCTCGCGGCACACCGGATGGTCTTCGGCATCAACTCGCTGCTCGTCCTGGTGATCGTGCGCTACAGCGACACTCAGGCCGTCGCCGGCCTCGGCACGTCCGTGCTGTTCGCCGCCGCCGGCGGCGCCGGGCAGTTCCTCGCCACCGTGGCGACGCCGACGGTGATCCGCCGTTGGGGCCGGTACCGGGCCGCGAACGGGGCGCTGGCCTTCGCGGCGGTGGTGCAGCTGTGCGGCGCCAGCCTGCTCGTGCCGCTGATGATCGGATGCGGCTTCCTCCTGGGTGCGGCCGGTCAGCTGGTCAAGCTGTGCGCCGACAGCGCGATGCAGATCGACGTCGACGATGCGTTGCGCGGCCACATGTTCACCGTGCAGGACTCGCTGTTCTGGATGGCGTTCATCCTGGCGATCTCCGGTGCGGCGTTCGTGATCCCGGCGAACGGGCACGCACCGGGGCTCGCCGTCGCGGGCACGGCCATCTACCTGGTGGGCCTGGCGGTGCACGCGACGGTCGGTCGCCGGCGCCGACCCGCGGGCTAAGGTGACCGGCATGGCCGGAGCTGCCCCGATGGTTGAGGATCTGCGCGCCGAGAGCGACGACCTGGACGCGCTCGTCGCCGACCTGTCGGCGGAGCGGTGGTCCACCGACACCCCCGCCGCGGGCTGGACCATCGCCCATCAGATCGCCCACCTGCTGTGGACCGATCGCGTGGCGTTGGTGTCCGTCACCGACGGTGCGGCGTTCGCCGCCGAGATCGTGCCGGCGGCCGCCCGGAACCCCACCGGCTTCGTCGACGCCGCCGCGGAGGAGCTTGCGGCCACGGATCCGGCGCAGCTTCTCGCCGACTGGCGGCACACCCGCACCGCCCTGCACGACGCCCTGCTGACCGTCGAGGACGGCCGGAAACTGCCCTGGTTCGGCCCGCCGATGAGCGCACCGTCGATGGCGACCGCCCGTCTGATGGAGACGTGGGCGCACGGTCTGGACGTGGCGGACGCGCTCGGGGTGACTCGGGCGCCGACCGCGCGGCTGCGCTCGATCGCCCACATCGGCGTGCGCACCCGCGACTTCGCCTACACGGTGCACGGGCTGACACCGCCGGCCGAACCGTTCCACGTGAAACTTCGCGCGCCGGACGGGTCGGAGTGGACGTGGGGCCCGCAGGACGCGGCCCAACAGGTGAGCGGTTCCGCAGAGCACTTCTGCATGCTCGTCACGCAGCGCCGCGCCCGCTCGGAGCTCGACGTCGTCGCGGTCGGACCCGACGCCGAGAAGTGGCTGTCGATCGCCCAGGCCTTCGCCGGGCCGCCGGGGCAAGGCCGCGGTTGATCAGGTGCTGAACACCGACCAGCAGATGTCGTTGCGCCGCGCCTGGTCGTCCAGCACGAGGGCGCGGACCGGCTCCGGGAGGCGGCCGCGCTGCCAGTCACGCTCGCGCCGACCCGCATCGGCATCCCCGGGATGGGCGGCCACCACCGCCTTGATCGCGTAGGCGGCCGCGCCCAGGTCGTGTTCGGCGACATGACCCACACAGGCGGCCTGATCGGCGGCATAGGCCGCGAATCGGGCGGCGCCGGAAAGCCGTCGGGCGGCGCCCATCGCGTGGCCGCCGGCGGCCCGGGCGCGCATCATCGCCATGTCCCCCGCGGCCCAGGCCTGGGCAGCAGCGATGGCGGCGCTCGGCCGGAGATCACCGGGAACCGCGCGCTCGAAGTAGCCGAGCACATGCGCGGCGCAGTCCGCGGCCCACAGCGCCAGCAGCCGGTGGTCCTCGTCGGTCAGCGAGCCGCCGCGCCGAATGGAGATCATTCGGGGATCGCGGGTGGCCGGAAGGATCATCCCCGTCACGGTAGCGAGCGGCGGGTGCCCCCAGCTCGCGGTGACGGATCAGAGGGTGTCGGCGCTGTCCGCGGCACCGTCGCCGTCGGTGTCGACCAGGTGCACGTCCCAGTGGCCGTCGCCGTCGGTGTCGGCCCAGGCCGCTCCCACCCCGAACGCCCGGTCCGCCAGGCCGTCACCGTCGCTGTCGACCAGACGCTCCCGCGCCTGACCGTCCCCGTCGAGGTCCACCGTCGCGTCGCCGGCCGGGTGCGCGACACCGTCGAGCCCGAGCCAGCGCAGCGCGGCCGCGCGGTCGGCGCTGACCGCCCACGTGCCCGTGCCGTCGTCGGTGACATAGACCGGCCCGTCGCCGCCGAAGTCCAGCACCCCGTGGTCGGCCAACCCGTCGACGTCCAGGTCGGCGAGTGCGTCGTCGAGCAGACCGTCGTCGTCCAGATCGAGCGCCACGGCGTCCAGTACGCCGTCGGAGTTCACGTCGGTGGTCGGGTCGGCGGTCCACATCGTGGCCGAGCCATCCGGATCGCCCAGGCAGTACTCCATACTTCTCAGACGCGCGGCGACCTGTTCTCGTTCCACCACCGCAGCAGTTCCTCGACCGCCTCCTCGCGGCTGAGCGGGCCGCGATCCAGGCGCAGCTCCTTGAGGTGATTCCACGCCTGGCCGACCTGCGGGCCGGGCGGGATGCCGAGGATCTGCATGATCTCGTTGCCGTCGATGTCCGGCCGGACCCGCGCCAGATCCTCCTTGGCCGCCAGCTCGGCGATGCGGTGCTCGAGGTCGTCGTAGTTGGCCTGCAGCCGCGCCGCCCGGCGCTTGTTGCGGGTGGTGCAGTCGGCGCGCACCAGCTTGTGCAGCCGGTTCAGCAGCGGACCGGCGTCGGTGACGTAGCGCCGCACCGCCGAGTCCGTCCACCGGCCCTCGCCGTACCCGTGGAACCGCAGGTGCAGATACACCAGCTGGGAGACGTCGTCGATCATCTGCTTGGAGTACTTCAGCGCGCGCATCCGCTTGCGGGCCATCTTCGCGCCCACCACCTCGTGGTGGTGGAAGCTCACGCCGCCGTCGGGTTCGTGCTTGCGGGTGGCGGGCTTGCCGATGTCGTGCAGCAGCGCCGCCCAGCGCAGCACCAGGTCCGGACCCTCATCCGGGTCCTCGAGCTCGATCGCCTGCCGCAGCACCGTCAGCGAGTGCTGGTAGACGTCCTTGTGCTGGTGGTGCTCGTCGATGGCCATCCGCATCGCGCCGATCTCGGGCAGCACCACCTCGCCCAGCCCGGTCTGCACCATCAGGTCGATTCCGGCCACCGGATCGGCGCCCAGCAGCATCTTGTCCAGTTCGGTGGCGACCCGTTCGACGCTGATCCGGGCCAGCTGCGGCGCCATCTCCTCCAGCGCGCGGCGCACCCGGGGCGCGACCGTGAAGCCCAGCTGCGAGACGAACCGCGCCGCCCGCAGCATGCGCAGCGGATCGTCGCCGAAGGACACCTCCGGCGCGGCAGGCGTGTCCAGCGTGCGGGCCTGCAGCGCGCTCAGGCCGTCCAGCGGGTCGAGGAAGTCACCGATGCCGCCCGGCCGGTCCGGGTCGATGCGGACGGCCATCGCGTTCACCGTGAAATCGCGGCGCACCAGATCGTCGTCGAGGGTGTCCCCGAAGGCCACCTCCGGGTGCCGCGTCACCTGGTCGTAGATCTCGGCGCGGAACGTGGTCAGCTCGAGCCGGTCGCCGTTCTTCCCGACGCCGAGCGTGCCGAACTCGATCCCGGTGTCCCACAGCGCGTCGGCCCAGCCGGCCAGCAGCGCCTTCATCTGCTCCGGGCGGGCGTCGGTGGTGAAGTCCAGGTCGGTGCCCAACCGGCCCAGCAGCGCGTCGCGCACACTGCCGCCGACCAGGTACAGCGCATGACCACGCTCGGCGAACAACCGGCCGAGCCCTTCGAGCACCTCGCGGTGCCGGTTCAGCGACACCTGCGCAGCGGCCAGCAGTTCGGCGACATCTTGTCCGGACGTGGGCTCAGGCACGTCCGATGAGCCTACTGGTCACAGGCATGTCACCGACCGGCGAGTGCGGCGTGGACCGCAGTTCACGGCAGCTACTATCGCTTGGGTGTCGGACGGCGAGCAGCCAAAACCACGACGGCGCCGCGGGCGTCGCCGGGGCCGACGCGCGGCAGGTCCGCCGGAAGCCGGCACCGAGAACACCAACGGGCACCGGCAGCGGACGCCCCCGGCCGCCGCCGACACGCCCCAGACCGCGACCCCCAAACCCCAGCGCTCCCGGCCGCGCCGGCCCACCGAACGCCTGCGCACCGTGCACGAGACGTCGGCGGGCGGCCTGGTCATCGACGGTCTCGACGGCCCCAAGGAAAGTCAGGTCGCGGCACTGATCGGCCGCATCGATCGGCGGGGCCGAATGCTGTGGTCGCTGCCCAAGGGTCACATCGAGCGCGGGGAGACGGCCGAGCAGACCGCGATCCGCGAGGTGGCCGAGGAGACCGGCATCCAGGGCAGCGTGCTCGCCGCCCTCGGCAGCATCGACTACTGGTTCGTGACGGAGGGCCGCCGCGTCCACAAGACCGTGCACCATTACCTCATGCGATTCGCCGGCGGGGAACTCTCCGACGAGGACGTCGAGGTGACCGAGGTCGCGTGGGTGCCGCTGCACGAACTGCCGAAGCGGCTGGCCTATGCCGACGAACGCCGCCTCGGAGCTGATCGACGCCCTGCACAACCACGGGCCCGCGGCGCTGCCGCCGCTGCCGCGCAGCGCGCCGCGACGGCGGGGACAGACGCATTCGCACACCCGCAACGCTCGGGCCGACTCCACCGCGCGACCACAGCCCGGCGGGCGGACGAACGGCTGCGGTCAGAGTCCGTGACCCGTCCGCCCGCGCGCCTGCTCGCCGCGGTCGTCGCGCTGCTGCTGGCTGTCGTGCCGATCGTCGCGCCGGCCATCGCGGACGCCCAACCCCCCACGTTGCCGTTCCTCACCGTGCAGATCGACGGCATCACCCCCGAGGTCGTCACGACGACCAGCGACCCGATGGTCACCGTCACCGGCACGATCCGCAACGTCGGCGACCGCGCGGTGCGCGACGTGGTGGTGCGGCTGGAACGGGCCGACGCGGTGCGGTCGTCGACCGCGTTGCGCACCGACCTCGCCGGCAACGTCGACCAGTACCAGCCGGTCGCCGACTTCATCACCATCGCCCCGGAAATGGCTCGCGGACAAAGCGTTCCGTTCCGACTGGGCTACCCGCTGCGCTCCCCCGACCACTCGTCGCTCGACATCACCGAACCCGGCGTCTACCCCGTGATGGTGAACGTCAACGGCACACCGGACTACGGGGCGCCCGCGCGGCTGGACGACTCGCGCTTCCTGCTCCCGGTGCTCGGCGTGCCGCCCGCCCAGCCGGCCGACGCCACCACCGATGCGGTGACCTCGGCGGTCCCCCCGGACACCACCCGCCCCGTCGGGATGACGATGTTCTGGCCGTTGGCCGACCGGCCCCGACTGGCCGCCGGCGCACCGGGCGGCACCACCCCGGTGCGGCTGATCGACGACGACCTCGCCACCTCCCTGGCCGCGGGCGGCCGGCTCGACGCCCTGCTGGCCGCGGCCGACTTCGCGACCAGCCCGCAGGTCGATCCCGGCGGAGAGGTCACCAGCGCGCTGTGCCTGGCCGTCGACCCGGACCTGCTCGTCACCGTCAACGCGATGACCAGCGGGTACGTCGTCAATGACGCCGCCGACGCCGGACCCCGGACCACCCCGACCCACCCGGGCACCGGCCAGCAGGCCGCGATCGGCTGGCTCAACCGTCTCAAGGCGCTCGCCCAGCGCATGTGCGTGACCCCGACCGTCTACGCCCAGGCCGACCTCGACGCGCTGCACCGGGTGGCCGACCCCGGCCTCTCGGCGATCGCCACCAACGGCGCCGGCGACATCGTCGACCAGATCCTCGGGATCACCTCGACGCGCGGGGCCACCATCGTCGGCGACGGACCGCTGACGGCGCCCGCGGTCGATCTGCTCTCGGCGCAGGGCCCGACCGTCGCCATCGCCGCGGCGGACCTGACCGGACCCAGCGACGCCGACGGCGGACAACCCGAAACCGCCGACACCGCCCCGGTCCGCTACACCCCCAGCGTGGTGGCCGCCCCGTTCGACCCGGCCGTCGGCGCGGCGCTCGCCGGCATGGGCACCAGCCCCGAGTCGCCGTCGTATCTGAGCCCGTCGCTCGACATCGCGGTCAAACAGGACTCGGGGGTCGCGCGCCGCCAGGACGCGCTGGGCGCCCTGCTGTGGCGCGGCCTGGCACCCGACACCGCACCGCGCGACCAGATCCTGATGCCGCCACTGACCTGGAACGCCACCGCCGACGACGCCGAGGCCGTCCTCACCGCGGTGGCCACCACCATCCGCTCCGGACTCGCCGTGCCGCGGCCACTGACCGCGGTGCTCGGCGCGGCGAACGCGGTGCACGGCGGCGCGGCGACACCGCCGGAGAACGCGGGCAACCCGCGGGGCCGGTTCGACGACGGGGTGGTGTCCGGCATCGCCGCGACGACCGGGCGGCTGTGGGGGCTGACCGGCGCGCTGACCACCGACGAGCGGACCGGGTTGACCGGCACGCAGTACACCGCCCCGCTGCGCGAGGACCTGCTGCGGGCGCTGAGCCTGTCGGTGCCGCCCGATGCCCGCAACGGGCTGGCCCAGCAGCGGCTGACCACCGTCGGCACCACGGTCGAGGACCTGTTCAGGGCGGTCACCATCGTCAACCCGGGCGGCTCCTACACCCTGGCCACCGAACGCAGCCCGCTGCCGCTGGCGCTGCGCAACGACCTGCCGGTGCCGATCCGGGTGCGGCTGGTCATCGACGCTCCCCCGGGGATGACGGTGACCGACCCCGGCGAGATCGTGCTGCCGCCCGGGTTCCTGCCGCTGAAGGTGCCGATCGAGGTGCACTTCACTCAGCGCGTCGCCGTCGACGTCGCACTGCGCACCGCCGACGGCCTGACGCTCGGCGAGCCGGTGCGGCTCTCGGTGCACTCCAACGCCTACGGCAAGGTGCTGTTCTTCATCACGCTGACCGGCGGGGCCGTGCTGGTGCTGCTGGTCGGGCGGCGGTTGTGGCACCGGTTCCGCGGTCAGCCCGACCCCGCGGACCTCGATCGCCCCGACCCGATCGAAGTGGCGCTGGCGTACCAGGACGACGACGGAGGGCGCCGGTGAGCACCACCGGTCCGCGCCGGTCGTCCGCCCGGCCCGAACTGTCCGACGCCGCCGTGGTGTCCCGGTCCTGGGGCATGGCGCTGGCGACCCTGGTCAGCCGGCTCACCGGGTTCGCCCGCATCGTGCTCCTCGCCGCGATCCTCGGTGCCGCCCTGTCGAGCGCCTTCACGGTCGCCAACCAGCTACCGAACCTGATCGCCGCGCTGGTGCTCGAGGCGACGTTCACCGCGATCTTCGTTCCGGTGCTGGCGCGCGCGGAACGCGACGACGCCGACGGCGGCACCGCGTTCGTGCGCCGCCTGCTCACGCTGTCGACCACGCTGCTGGTGGTCGTCACGATCGTCTCCACGCTGGCCGCTCCCCTGCTCGTCGACCTGATGCTCGGCTCCGACCCCCAGGTGAACCGGCCGCTGACCACCGCGTTCGCGTTCCTGCTGCTGCCGCAGATCATCTTCTACGGGCTGTCGTCGGTGTTCATGGCGATCCTCAACACGCGCAACGTGTTCGGGCCGCCCGCCTGGGCGCCGGTGGTCAACAACGTCGTCGCGATCCTCACCCTCGGGCTGTATGTCCTTGTCCCCGGCGAACTCTCGATCGACCCCGTGGAGATGGGCAACGCCAAGCTGCTGGTGCTGGGCATCGGCACCACGCTCGGCGTGGTGGCGCAGACCGCGGTGCTGTTCGTGGCCATCCGCGCCCAGCGGGTCAGCCTGCGCCCGCTGTGGGGCATCGACGACCGGCTCAAGAAGTTCGGCATGATGGCGCTGGCGATGGTGCTGTATGTGCTGATCAGCCAGGTCGGCATGGTGGTCGGCAACCAGATCGCCAGCGGCGCAGCCGCTTCGGGCCCGGCGATCTACAACTACACCTGGCTGGTGCTGCAGCTGCCGTTCGGCATCATCGGCGTCACGGTGCTCACCGTCGTGATGCCCCGGCTGTCACGCAACGCCGCCGCCGACGACGGACCCGCGGTGCTCGCCGACCTGTCACTGGCGACGCGGCTGACCATGGTGACGTTGATCCCGATCGTCGCGCTGTTCACCGTCGGCGGCCCGGCGATCGGCAGCGCGCTGTTCGCATACGGCAACTTCGGTTCCGTGGACGCCGGCTATCTCGGCATGGCGATCACGCTGTCGGCGTTCACGCTGATCCCGTATGCGATGGTGCTGCTGCAACTGCGGGTGTTCTACGCGCGCGAGGAGCCGTGGACACCGATCGTGCTGATCGTCGTCATCACCGCGGTCAAGATCGCCGCCTCGCTGGCCGCACCGCACCTGACCGACGACCCCGAACTGGTCGCCGGCTACCTGGGCCTGGCCAACGGCCTGGGCTTCCTCGCCGGCGCGACGGTCGGATACCTGCTGCTGCGGGCGCGGCTCGATCCTCCGGGGGGACGGCTGCTGGGCCTCGACGTCATCCGCACGATCCTGGTCACCATCACCGCATCGTTGACCGCCGGCCTGATCGCCCACGTGCTGGACCGGTTGCTCGGGCTGGCGACCCTGACCGAACACTGGGGCGGCGCCGGATCGCTGCTGCGGCTGGCCGTGCTCAGCCTGGTGATGGGCCCGGTCATCGTCGGGATCCTGCTGGCGGCGAAGGTCCCCGAGGCGGTCGCGGCGCTGGCCGCCGTCCGCGCCCGGCTCCGTCGCGGCCGGGCGCCGGCAGGTGGATCCGTCCCCGCCTCGGCGGGCGGTCCGCTCACGTACCCTGATCTCACACCGTCCCAGCGACGCGCGCGTCAGTTTGCCGGACCGGCGCGCCGGGGACCCCGGGGCATGGTTGGCGAGGACTGGAGAGGGAAAGGAGTTGGTGTGAGCGACACCCCCGCCGGTGGGTCCCCCGTGCCCTCGGACTCCTCGGCCACCACCCGGATGAACCGCCCGTCCGTCTCCGATGCGACGCGGCCGCCCGAATCCGATTCGCCGGCCCGGCCGTCGGCTGACGACTTCCAGCCCGACGTCCCCGCCGAGCCGGACCCCCCCGCGCAGACCGAGCGTCCGACGGAGGCGATGGCCGCGGCCGGGCCGCCCCGGCCCCGCTCGGACTACAGCAACGACCCCACCCGCGAGTCGCTGGCGTTCGACCCGCCCCGCGAACCGCCGCTGGAGGCCGCCACGGCCGCCGAGGACGCCGCCACTCTGATCCCCGGCGCCACCGTCGCCGCCGGCCGCTACCGCCTGCTCGTGTTCCACGGCGGCCCCCCCGGCCTGCAGTTCTGGCAGGCCCTCGACACCGCGCTGGACCGGCAGGTGGCGTTGACGTTCGTCGACCCGGACGGCGCCCTGCCCGACCGCGAGGTGCAGGACATCCTCGACCGCACCCAGAAGCTGGGCCGTATCGACATGCCCGGTGTGGCGCGGGTGCTCGACGTCGTGCGTGTCGGCAAGGGTGGTCTGGTGGTGTCCGAATGGATCCGCGGCGGGTCGTTGGCCGAGGTGGCCGAGACCTCACCGTCGCCGATCGGCGGGGCCCGCGCGGTCCAGTCGCTGGCCGCTGCCGCCGAGGCCGCGCACCGCGGCGGCGTGGCGCTCGCGATCGACCACCCCGCCCGCATCCGGGTCAGCATCGAGGGCGACGTGGCGCTGGCGTTCCCCGCCACGCCGGCCGCCGCCACCCCCGATGACGACATCCGCGGCGTCGGTGCAGCGCTGTACGCGCTGTTGATCAACCGGTGGCCGCTGCCCGAGAGAGGCGAGCCCAGCGGCTTGGCCGCCGCCGACCTCGACACCGCGGGCCACGCGGTGGAGCCGCGCACCGTCGACCGCGACATCCCGTTCCAGATCTCGGCGGCCGCGGCGCGGGCGGTGCAGGAGAACGGCGGCATCCGCAGCGCCTCGACGATGCTCAACCTGCTGCAGCAGGCGACCGCCGTCGCCGACCGGACCGATCACCTGGCACCCGTCGAGGAACCGGCCGCCGAGCAGCGCGCCACCGGCTGGCAGGCACCGGCGGATCCCGACGCCGAGAAGCGCCGCCGCAAGGGACTGATCATCGGGCTCACCGTCGCGGCCGGCATCGTCATCATCGCGGTCGTGCTGCTGGCCACGGTGCTCAGCCGCATCTTCGGCGACGTCGGCAACGGCCTCGGCGGTGACGAACTCGGCCTCAACGCGCCCTCGTCGTCGTCGGAGCAGAGCCCGTCGGCCGATGCCGGTGCCGTCGTCAAACCTATTCGTGCCACGGTGTTCTCACCCGAGGGCGAGGCCGACGCGCCCGACCTGGCAGGCCTGGCGATCGACGGCGACCCGTCGACGGTGTGGCCCACCGACACCTACAGCGACCCCGCCCCGTTCCCCGGGTTCAAGAACGGTGTCGGGCTGATGCTGGAGCTCCCCCAGCCGACGACGCTCGGCTCGGTCACCATCAACGTCAACAGCACGGGCACCGCGGTGCAGATCCGGTCCGCGACCTCGTCGACGCCGTCGTCCCTGGACGACACCACCGCACTGACCCAGCCCACCCCGCTCAAGCCGGGCGCCAACACGATCCCCGTCGAGGGTGCCGCCCCGACGTCCAACGTGCTGGTGTGGATCTCGACGCTCGGCCAGGTGAACGGGCAGAGCCGCAGCGACGTCTCGGAGATCGCGCTCAAGGCCGCCGGCTGACGCTGCGCGGTGAAAACTGGTGCATCAGAGCACCGTCGGCGCCGTTTAGTGTTCGGCTGTGGGGATTTCTACGGGGGTGTTCCGCGGACCGCCCGACCGGCCGCGGACCGACGCCGAGCTGTTGGCCGCGCACGTCGCCGGCGACCGGTACGCCTTCGAGGAACTGTTCTACCGGCATCACCGCCAGCTCTACCGGCTGGCGATGCTGACCAGCGTCAACCGCGACGACGCCGCCGAGGCACTGCAAGATGCACTGCTGGCGGCACACCGCACCGCGGGCTCCTTCCGCCACGACTCCGAGGTGCGCAGCTGGCTGCACCGCATCGTCGTCAACGCCTGCCTGGACCGCCTGCGCCGCAACAAGTTCCGTGACTATTCGGAGCTGGACGACCAGTTCGGCCGAATCCCCGACCCGACCGGGCACATCGACACCGCGATCGTCGTCGAACGCGCGCTTTTGGGCCTGCCGCTGGAGCAGCGGGCAGCGGTCGTCGCCGTCGACATGCAGGGCTTCTCGGTGGCCGAGACGGCGAGGATGCTCGGGGTGCCCGAGGGCACCGTGAAGAGCCGGTGCGCCCGTGCCCGCGGCAAGCTCGCCGAATCGCTGAAGGTCTTCGCCGCCCACCGCATCGAGTGAGCGCCGTCGGTTAACCTCGGACGGTCACAGACGACCGGCGGGGGTGGGCATGGACGACGGTCCCGACCCGGCCCGCGCGCAGGCCGAACACGACGCCGTCCGGCGCGCACTGCGTCGCTTCGCCGCCGACGACACCTCCGCACCCGATGTTCCGGCCCACGTCACCGCCCGGGTGGGCGCGGCGCTGCGCAACGCGCCACCGCCCCGGGCCGCCCGGCGGCGGGCGATACTCGCCGGGGGTGTCTGCGTCGGCGCCGCGGTGATTCTCGGCGTCGGCGGCATCCTGCCCCTGGCCCGCGGCCCGTCGGCGAGCACCCCGGACGCGCCGTTCCCGCTGCCCGACACGCAACTGCGCGCCATCCTGGACGTTCCGGCCGATCTCGGCCCGCTCGCCTCCCCGCAGCGGCTCGCCGCCTGCCTGACCGGCCTGGGTTATGAGCCCACTCAGGAGGTGCTCGGCGCCCGGCCGCTGCGTCGTGCCGGACACACGGACGTCCTGCTGCTGTTCCCGTCAGAGTCGGCGCAGGTCAGAGCGGTGATCGTGGAGGGAACGTGCACAGCGGCCGCGCCCGGGGTACTCGCTGACCGCACCGTGGCACGCCGCTGAGCCGCCGGTGAGCCCACCGGGAACACCCCGGCCTACCCTGGTGTTCAAGGAACAGGCAGAAAGGCACTCATGACCTCCTCGTCCCCCGTCCACGACGTCATCATCGTCGGCTCCGGCCCCGCCGGATACACCGCGGCCGTGTACAGCGCCCGCGCTCAGCTGAAGCCCCTCGTGTTCGAGGGCACCCAGTTCGGCGGTGCGCTGATGACCACGACCGAGGTCGAGAACTACCCGGGCTTCCGCGACGGCATCACCGGACCCGAACTGATGGACCAGATGCGCGAGCAGGCGCTGCGCTTCGGCGCCGACCTGCGCATGGAAGACGTCGACGCCGTCGACCTCACCGGCCCCATCAAGAAGGTCACCGTCGGCGACGAGACCTACCAGGCCCGCGCGGTGATCCTCGCGATGGGCGCCGCCGCCCGCCATCTCGGCGTCCCCGGTGAGGACGCACTGCTGGGCATGGGTGTCAGCACCTGTGCCACCTGTGACGGGTTCTTCTTCCGCGACCAGGACATCGCCGTCGTCGGCGGTGGTGACTCTGCCATGGAGGAGGCCACCTTCCTGACCCGCTTCGCGCGCAGCGTCACGCTGATCCATCGCCGCGACGAGTTCCGGGCTTCCAAGATCATGCTGGAGCGCGCCGAGCAGAACGAGAAGATCACCATTCTCACCAACACCGCGGTCACGGCGGTCGAGGGCGACCCGAAGGTGACCGGAATCAGGTTGCGCAACACCGTCACCGGCGAGGAATCGGAACTCGCCGTGACGGGCGTGTTCGTGGCGATCGGCCATGACCCGCGCTCGGAGTTGGTGCGCGGTCAGGTGGACCTGGACGACGAGGGCTATGTGAGCACCGTCGGACGGACCACCTACACCTCGATCGACGGCGTCTTCGCCGCAGGCGATCTGGTCGACCACACCTACCGTCAGGCGATCACCGCGGCTGGAAGTGGTTGTGCCGCAGCGATCGACGCCGAGCGGTGGCTGGCCGATCACGCGGAACCCGGCGAGAGAACCTCCACCACAACGGATGACAGCGATCTGATTGGAGCACAGCAATGAGCGATTCCACCGCGGGGACCTCGACGGTCGCCGTCACCGACGACTCGTTCTCCCAGGACGTGCTGTCCAGCGGCACCCCGGTGCTGGTGGACTTCTGGGCGACGTGGTGCGGGCCGTGCAAGATGGTCGCCCCCGTGCTGGAGGAGATCGCCGCCGAGAAGGCCGGCTCGCTGACCGTCGCCAAGCTCGACGTCGACGAGAATCCCGCCACGGCGCGCGACTTCTCCGTGGTGTCGATTCCCACGATGATCCTGTTCAAGGACGGTCAGCCGGTGAAGCGGATCGTCGGTGCGAAGGGCAAGGCAGCGCTGCTGCGCGAGCTCGGCGACGTGCTCTGACGGCGCATTCGCGGCCCGGACACTTCCCTGGGGTTTTCCGGAATCCTCTCCCCTTCTGAGAGAATGCTGCCTATGTCGAGTCTGCGTCGCGGTGACCGTTCAGCGGCGGTCACCGAGATCCGGGGCGCGCTGGCTGCGCTCGGGATGATCTCGGACCCCGACGAAGACCTGAGCACCGGGCGCCACGTCGCCGCCGACGTCTTCGACGGTGAACTCGACCACGCGGTGCGCGCTTTCCAGCAGCACCGCGGTCTGTTGGTCGACGGCATCGTCGGTGAGGCCACGTACCGCGCCCTCAAAGAGGCGTCCTACCGGCTCGGGGCCCGCACGCTCAACCACCAGTTCGGCGCTCCGATGTACGGCGACGACGTCGCGACCCTGCAGGCCCGCCTGCAGGACATCGGTTTCTACACCGGTCTGGTCGACGGACACTTCGGACTGCAGACCCACAATGCGCTGATGTCCTACCAGCGCGAGTACGGCTTGTACCCGGACGGTATCTGCGGTCCGGAGACGTTGCGCTCGTTGTACTTTCTGGGATCCCGGGTCACCGGCGGATCCCCGCACGCGATCCGCGAGGAGGAGCTGGTGCGCAGCTCCGGCCCGCGGCTGTCGGGGAAGCGGATCATCATCGATCCGGGCCGCGGCGGGGGCGACCACGGCCTGATCACCCACGGGCCGGCCGGGCCCATCAGCGAAGCAGACATCCTGTGGGACTTGGCCAGTCGCCTCGAAGGCCGGATGACCGCGATCGGCATGGAGACGTTCCTGTCGCGGTCGGCCACCGCCTCCCCGACCGACGCGGAGCGGGCGGCCACCGCCAACACCGTCGGCGCCGACCTGATGATCAGCCTGCGCTGCGAAACCCAGACGAGTCCGTCGGCCAACGGCGTGGCGTCGTTCCACTTCGGCAACTCGCACGGGTCGGTGTCCACCATCGGACGCAACCTGGCCGACTTCATCCAGCGGGAAGTCGTGGCGCGCACCGGCTTACGGGACTGCCGTGTCCACGGCCGGACCTGGGACCTGCTGCGGCTGACCCGCATGCCGACCGTGCAGGTCGACATCGGCTACATCAGCAATCCCGGCGACCGCGCCACGCTGGTCGACCCCGCGGCGCGGGACTCGATCGCCGAAGGCATGCTGGCCGCGGTCAAGCGGCTTTATCTTCTCGGCAAGAACGACCGTCCCACAGGCACTTTCACGTTCGCCGAGCTGCTGGCCCACGAGCTGGCGGTCGATCAGGCCCGCCGCGGCTAACTGCAGGGCGACGCGCCCGCACCGACGGGCTGCTGCAACTGCGCACTCTCCAGCAGGCGCTCGAGGGCGGCCTCGACACCGGCCTTCCAGCCGAGTCCCTGCTCGAGTTCCAACCGCAGCCGCGGGAAGTAGGTGTGGTGGGAGACCACCTCGAACCCGGCGTCGATCAGCAGATCGCTCGGCACCACGCATGTCGACGTGGCGCAGTCGCCGAGCGCTTCCATCACCGGCCGCACGTCCGCGGGGACCTCCTCCAGGTCGCCGAGTTCGTCCGCCGCGGCGGAGCGGCCGAACGCCTCCAGGGCGCGGACGCCGCGCTGCACGAGGTCGCCGACGACAGCGGTGATCAATGCGTGCGACAGGTCCTCGTGCCCCGCACCGGCCTCCACCCCCAGCGACGTCAACAGCACCGCGTCCGCGCTGACCGGCCCGGTCGGGAATCGGCCCGCCCGCGGCACCCGGCGCGGCGGGGCGTAGAACGCGTAACCCAGGCACGGCTCGTCGCCGGTTTCGCCGGGCTCATCGCGGCACTCGAGCGCCAGCTGCCCGCACGATCCCCACTCGAGCATGACCATCGACAGCCACGCTTCCTTCTCGAACTCGGGATCCGAGAGGTGATCATCGATGCCGAGCGTCGACGGATCGACTTCCCAGTACACGCAGCGGCGTGCGTGCTTGGGTAGTTGCTCGAACGCTTCGAGCCGCAGAGGCCTGATCCGTGCGGTCACTACGCTCCCGGGTGTCTCCGCCGCGAGGGAATGCGCGGCTGCCCTTCCAGGATAGAAGGCTGCGGCGCTGTGGGCCCGATGCGGCCGTCCGCCGGCGCCCGCCGACTGCTCGGCTTCAAATTCATCTGCCGCACAGCACCTTTCCCCTCCCCCCGGCCGATGTCGAGTCCTGCTGACCCACCAGTGTCACAGTGACGTAACTCCCCCGTGTGACCGGTCATCGACTCGTCGAGTTCATCAACTCCACAATGCGCTGCAGATCGTCGACCGACCCGAATTCGACCACGATCTTGCCCTTGCGTTTGCCGAGACTGACCGTGACGCGCGTGTCGAAGGCCGAGGACAACTGTTCGGCGACATCCTGGAGCCCGGGCATCTGGATCGGCTTGCGCCGCGGCGCCGGCGGCGTCCCTGCCCCTTCCCGGTTGGCCAGCGTGACGGCTTCCTCGGTGGCGCGGACCGACAATCCCTCGGCGACGATGCGCGCGGCCAGTTCCTCCTGCTGTTCCGGGCCCGCCTCGAGCGCGAGCAGGGCGCGCGCGTGCCCAGCGGACAGCACGCCCGCGGCCACGCGCCGCTGCACGGCGATCGGGAGACGCAGCAGCCGGATCATGTTGGTGATGACCGGCCGGGACCGGCCGATGCGCGCGGCGAGTTCATCGTGGGTGACCGCGAACTCCTCGAGCAGCTGCTGATAGGCGGCCGCCTCTTCCAACGGGTTGAGCTGCACGCGGTGGATGTTCTCCAGCAGGGCGTCGCGCAGCATGCTGTCGTCGGCGGTCTCGCGCACGATCGCCGGGATGGTCGCGACACCGGCCTGCTGGGCGGCCCGCCACCGCCGCTCCCCCATCACCAGCTGGTAGCGCGGCGCGCGGCCAGTATCTCCGGGAACCGCGCGCACGACGATCGGCTGCATCAGACCGAACTCGCGGATCGAGTGGACGAGCTCGCCGAGCGCCTCCTCATCGAAGACTTGGCGCGGCTGACGCGGGTTCGGATCGATTTGCGACGGCGCGATCTCTCGGTACACCGCGCCGACCTCGGCGACCGGTGCGGGCGCTTCGGTGCTCGTCGGCGAGGCGCCGAACACCGCGTCGGCCGCTGCCGCTCCCATCCGTGGGCCCGTGGTCGCCGGCTCGTCCCCCTCGGCGGGGCCGGTCGGGATCAGCGAGGCCAGCCCCCGGCCGAGTCCGCTGCGCTTGCGTGCCGGGTTGTTCATGCGTGTCCTTCTGTGATCGTCGCGCCGTCGCGGGTGGGTTCGGGGGGCCTCACCGCTGCTGCCCCGGCGCACCGCGCTGGGCCAGTTCACGGCTCGCGTCGAGGTAGCTCATCGCGCCGCGCGAGCCCGGGTCGTAGTCGATGATCGTCATGCCGTAGCCCGGCGCCTCGGACACCTTGACGCTGCGCGGAATGACGGTGCGCAACACCTTGTCCCCGAAATGGGCGCGGACGTCCACGGCCACCTGGTCGGCGAGCTTGGTGCGGCCGTCGTACATCGTGAGGACGACGGTGGTGACGTCGAGTTCCGGGTTCAGGTGCGCCTTGACCATCTCGATGTTGCGCAGCAGCTGACCGACGCCCTCGAGCGCGTAGTACTCGCACTGGATCGGGATGAGCACCTCGGGCGCGGCGACGAGGGCGTTGATGGTCAGCAGCCCGAGCGACGGCGGGCAGTCGATGAAGACGTAGTCGAAGTCATGGTGCTTGAGTTCGGCCAGTGCGGTGCGCAGCCGGCCCTCGCGGGCGACCATGCTGACCAACTCGATCTCGGCGCCGGCGAGGTCGATGGTGGCCGGCACGCAGAACAGCCGCTCACTGTGCGGGCTCTGCTGCAGCGCGGTCTCGACCGGAATCTCCCCGATCAGGACCTCGTAGGACGACGGCGTGCCGGGCCGGTGTTCGATGCCCAGTGCGGTGCTCGCGTTGCCCTGCGGATCGAGGTCGATCACGAGGGTGCGGGCACCCTGCAGAGCGAGCGCGGCGGCGATGTTGACCGCTGTCGTCGTCTTGCCGACGCCGCCCTTCTGGTTGGCCACGGTGAAGATGCGCTGGCGCGCCGGCTTGGGCAGCAGGCCTTCCGTGGCGGCGTGCATGAGCCGCACCGCCCGTTCGGCCTCCGCCCCGATCGGCGTGTCGATCTCCTGCGCGTTCCACGTTTCACGTGAAACATCGACCGGTGCCGGGCCGGGTTCCCCCGCCGTAGACGTCACCGCTGTCTCCTTCCCGCCGGAGTCCGGCGGCGCCGCTCCGCTTGCAGCAACCCTACGACCACGGTCGCGGGCGGATCCACGTATTGGGCGCCACATGTCCTCACCTCTACCTCGGTCAGACCGAGCGCGGCCAACGATCGGCGGTGCTGCTGCACCTCGTCGGCAGCACGCTCGCCCTTGATCGCCAGCATCCGTCCGCCAGGCCGCAGCAGCGGCACACTCCACTTTGCGAGCTTGTCCAGTGATGCCACCGCCCTCGACACCACCGCGTCCCTCTCCCCCGTCGCCTCGCGCACCGCTCGGTCCTCGGCTCGGCCGCGAACGACCGCACAGGTGAGACCGAGCTCGTCGATCGCCTCCCGGAGGAAGTCGCTGCGCCGCAACAGCGGCTCGACGAGCGTCACCCGGAGATCCGGGCGCGCCAACGCCAACGGTATCCCCGGCAGCCCCGCACCACTACCGATGTCGGCGACCGTCTCGCCGGAGTCGAACGCTTCACCGATCACCGCGGAGTTCAGCACATGGCGGTCCCAGACCCGGTCGACCTCACGCGGACCCAGCAGGCCGCGCTCGACGCCGGCCCCGGCCAGGATCTCGGCGTAGCGCACGGCCGCGTCGGCGGCGTCGCCGAAGACGGCCGCAACCGCCGGTGGCGGTGGTGGCACTTCCGCATGTTTCACGTGAAACATCCTCCGCATGTGCGCCCGGCGATCGCCCGCCTCAGAGAACTACATCGCTGTAACTCGCAGCGGGTCAGTCGACGAGCACGACCACGCGTCGCGACGGCTCGACACCTTCGCTCTCGCTGTGCACCCCCGCGACACCGGCCACGGCGTCGTGCACGATCTTGCGCTCGAACGGCGTCATCGGCGACAGCTCTTCCCGCTCGCCCGTCTCCAGCACCCGGTGCGCGACCTTGCTGCCGAGCGCGGCCAGCTCGTCGCGCCGGCGCTTGCGCCACTGCGAGATGTCCAGCATCAACCGGCTCCGCTCACCGGTCTTCTGATGCACGGCCAGCCGAGTCAGCTCCTGCAGCGCGTCCAGGACCTCGCCCTTGCGCCCGACCAGCTTTGTCAGATCTCCGCCGCCGTCGATGCTCACGACCGCCCGGTCGCCCTCGACGTCCAGGTCGATGTCGCCGTCGAAGTCGAGCAGATCCAACAGCTCCTCGAGGTAATCACCGGCGATCTCTCCCTCGGCGACGAGCTTGTCCTCGAGATTCGACGTCGGCGCACCGCCCTCGGCGGCGTGCTCCGCGGACTCCGCCGACTCGACGGCAGCGTCGCGCTGCGGGGACTCCCCGACCGTCTCCTCGGTCACTTCGTCCGTCGTCGCGGCTTCTGAATTCGTCATGGATACACCTCTCCCTCGTTCGCGGTCACCCGCGCGTCAACGTTTCCGCTTTTTCGGCCGGGCGCCCGGTCTGGGGGTGCGGTTCACCGACCCGTTCCGTGCCGCGGACTTGGTCACGCTGTCTGTGTCCGTCGCTGCTGTCGACGAGGGCGCCTCGGACGCCGCACTCTCGGTGATCTCCACCCCGTCGACCGCTTCGGCCTCGGCGCCGGCCTTCTTCTTGCGGCTCGGCCTGGCTCCCGGCGCCGGCGCATTCGCCGCGCGTCGCTCGAGGGCCTCCTGCTTCTTCTGCTCTTCTTCCTTCTCGATCTTGCCGAACACGTAGTGCTGCTGACCGAAGGTCCAGATGTTGTTCGAGAACCAGTACAGGATGATCGCCAGCGGCAGGAACGGACCACCGACGACGACGCCCAGCGGGAACACGTACAGCGCCAGCTTGTTCATCATCGCGGTCTGCGGGTTGGCGGCCGCCTCGGGACTCTGCCGGGCGACCGACGCACGGCTGTTGAAGTAGGTCGCGATACCGGCGGCGATCATGATCGGCACACCGACGGCGATGACGGCCGGCCGGTGGAACTCGGTGAACGCCTCCAGGCCGTGCTTCTGGATCATCGTCGCGCCCAGCGGTGCCCCGAAGAGGTTGGCGTCCAGGAAGTGTCCGACGTCGGTGGCGCTGAAGAAGTAGTTGCCGAGGCTGCGGTTCTCCTCCACCGACAGGCCGAGGCGGCCGATGCCGGTCTGGGTCCGGTTGAAGGACATCAGCACGTGGTAGAGACCGAGGAACACCGGGATCTGCGCGAGCATCGGGAGGCAGCCGAGGATCGGGTTGAACCCGTGCTCGCGCTGCAGCTTCTGCATCTCGAGCGCCATCTTCTGGCGGTCCTTGCCGTACTTCTTCTGCAGCGCCTTGATCTGCGGTTGCAGCTCCTGCATCTGCCGCGTGGTGCGGATCTGCCGGACGAACGGCTTGTACAGGATCGCGCGCAGGGTGAACACCAGGAACATCACCGACAGTGCCCACGCGAAGAAGTTGGACGGGCCCAGCAGGAAGGCGAACGCCTTGTACCAAACCCACATGATCCCCGACACCGGGTAATAGATGATGTCGAGGCTGAAGAAGTTAAACACGCGGCAGACTCTTCCCTTGCTGAACCGGCACACCCCGGTCTTCGGCTGCGCCACCCGACCCTGTGGCGTCACTGTGACGTTCGCGCCCGATACCGCGGTCCGGTATCGGATCCCATCCTCCGTTATGCCATGGACCGCACTTGAGCAGACGGACCAGGGCCAGCCAACTGCCGCGCAGCAGACCGAACTCGGTCAGTGCCTCGACGGCGTACTGACTGCAGGTCGGCGTGAAGCGGCACGTCGGCAGGCGCAACGGCGAGATGGTGGTGCGGTAGAGCTGAATGACGAACACCGCGGCGCGGACCGGACGAGAGGTCACGAGGACGCTCCGCTGCGGGTCCGTATCCGCTGCAGCGCGGTGCGCAGTTCCTTCTCGAGCCGGGGCGAGACCGCCTGCCGGCTACCGGGCAGCGCGCGGATCACGACGCGGTCCGCGGGGTGCAGTTCGGGAAGCACGGTGCGGGCCACATGCCGCAAGCGACGGGAGACCTGATGCCGTTGAACGGCATTGCCGACCGCCTTGGAGACCACCAGGCCGACGCGGGGTCCGATGTCCTCGGTCTGATCGGAACGCACGCAGTACACGACGAGGTCAGGCTGCGCCGCCCGCGTTCCTCGACTCACGGTGGCACCGAACTCGGTCGACCGCGTCATCCGGTTCTGCGCCGGAAGCACCGCGTCAGACCTTGCGCCGCGTCACGCAGTCAGAGAACGACGGCCCTTGCGGCGCCGATCGGACACGATGGCGCGACCCGCGCGCGTGCGCATCCGCAACCGGAAACCGTGCACCCTGGCGCGGCGGCGGTTGTTGGGCTGGAAGGTCCGCTTGCCCTTGGCCACGGCAGTCACTCCTCGTCGGTCTGGCCCCCACGCCTGTGCCCGCATGATCGCTCATGTCAGACAGGACGCCGTCGGCCGTTGGTAAGCTCGTCGGTCTCGCTGTACTTGCCAGCGCGGTCCCCGGCGGGTGCCGGATCGCAGCCGTATCGCCACGTGCGGGCGACTGTTCGAGGGTACTGACGAGAATTCGCCGGGTCAAACCTGCGCCCACCCGCCCCGACGTCGTCGCCCCGCACGCCATCACACCACGTCGAGCCACGTCAACGGCATCACATCCACCACAGCCGTCACGTTCTTCTGGAACGATTGAGCCAGACCGCATTACGGTTCCTCGCAATGTTGCAGAACTGTTGGCACTCGGAGAGAAAACTGTTAGCTTCTGGCAATGCCGCTTCCACGATGGGACGGCGCGAGACAACGAAGCGAGGACGACCCACTCGGCCGCGAGCCCACTGCGTGTACCCACCTGGTGCAGAGCTCCGACCCACGGCGTCCCCGCCGGTAGACAACCTAACGACGACGAACTTCCCTTCTCCACAACCTGTGGATAACTTTGTGGACAGTTCGTCCTCGTTTTTTTGGCCGACCGTGCGCCGGCTGGTAGGGGGTGCGAGTCCTTGACAGCTGACCCCGATCCCCCGTTCGTCTCGATCTGGAACAACGTCGTCACCGAGCTCAACGGCGACGGCACCACGGTCAACGGATCCCTGACCCCGCAGCAACGCGCCTGGCTGAAGATGGTCCAGCCACTGGTCATCACCGAGGGCTTCGCGCTGCTGTCGGTGCCGACCCCCTTCGTGCAGAACGAGATCGAACGTCATCTGCGGGAGCCGATCGTTGCGGCCCTGAGCCGCCAACTCGGGCAGCGCGTCGAGCTCGGGGTTCGCATCGCCGACCCCGAACCCGCCGACGGCGCCGAGAGCCACAACGGATTCACCCCGGCGCCCGCCGCCGGGCAGTCTGTCTCCACCGCCGCGCAGTCTCTCGACGACGACCCGAACGATCTGGTCGATGACGACCTGGCCGCCCGCGCCAGCGCCGAGGAGAACTGGCCGTCGTTCTTCGCCAACCGCGCGCAGAGCACCAGCAACGACGATCCGACCGCGATCAACCTCAACCGGCGCTACACGTTCGACACGTTCGTGATCGGCGCCTCCAACCGGTTCGCCCACGCCGCCTCGCTGGCGATCGCCGAGGCGCCGGCGCGCGCCTACAACCCGCTGTTCATCTGGGGCGAGTCCGGCCTGGGCAAGACGCATCTGCTGCACGCGGCGGGCAACTACGCCCAACGGCTGTTCCCGGGTATGCGGGTCAAGTACGTCAGCACCGAGGAATTCACCAACGACTTCATCAACTCGCTGCGGGATGACCGCCGCGCGTCGTTCAAGCGCACCTACCGGGACATCGATGTGTTGCTCGTCGACGACATCCAGTTCATCGAGGGTAAAGACGGCATCCAGGAAGAGTTCTTCCACACGTTCAACACGCTGCACAACGCGAACAAGCAGATCGTGATCTCCTCCGACCGCCCGCCCAAGCAGCTGGCCACGCTGGAGGACCGGCTACGGACCCGCTTCGAGTGGGGATTGATCACCGACGTGCAGCCCCCGGAGTTGGAGACACGCATCGCGATCCTGCGCAAGAAGGCGCAGATGGACCGCCTCGATGTGCCCGACGACGTGCTCGAGCTGATCGCCAGCCGCATCGAACGCAACATCCGCGAACTCGAGGGTGCGCTGATCCGCGTGACGGCGTTCGCCTCGCTGAACAAGACCTCGATCGACAAGTCGCTCGCCGAGATCGTGCTGCGCGACCTGATCTCGGATTCCTCGACGATGCAGATCAGCACCGCGGCGATCATGGCCGCGACCGCGGAGTACTTCGAGACCAGCGTCGACGAGTTGCGCGGGCCCGGAAAGACCAGGGCGCTGGCCCAGTCCCGCCAGATCGCGATGTACCTGTGCCGCGAGCTGACCGATCTGTCCCTGCCGAAGATCGGGCAGGCGTTCGGCCGGGATCACACCACGGTCATGTACGCGGAGAAGAAGATTCGCGGTGAGATGGCCGAGCGGCGTGAGGTGTTCGATCACGTCAAGGAACTCACCACCCGGATCCGGCAGCGCGCCAAGCGCTGACCCGTCACCCCTCCCCCTCCCCCCACCGCCGCGCGGTGGGGGTTTTTTCTCCGTCCGGTGAGCGAAAAACTTTCATCCCGTTGGTCTCACCCGTCACAGCCCACGGCTGTGGACGATCTGTGGACAAGCTGCGGTCAACCCTGGGCGGTTGCGGACACTTCTTCCACAATCGGTGATTCATCCCCAACGTCTCACCGTCGCGGCCGCCGCGATGCACAGCGTGTCCACACCGGCTCACGGCGCTGGCCTGCGCGGACGCCGGGCTGTCCCCAGAATGCACAGGACCTAGTACTACTGCTCATTTCTCTCTATCAATTTCTTCTCGAAGAAGCCTCTTGGGGAAAGCCGAACCACACGGCCCCGACAAGCCGCTCGTCACCGGCGATGTCGGCCCGATCGTTTAGCTTTCAAGTTGGGGCCGAAAGCTCTACGGTGGTTCATCGACAGCCCTTCCGGTCGTCGCAGCGTGTCACAGCGGCGCGGTGTGTCAGTCCAGGAAACCGCTGCTCATCGCTTCATCGGGGTGCACATCGAAGGGACGCTATGAACGTGGCGACGACAACGGCAGGTCTCACGGACTTGAAGTTCCGGCTGAGCCGCGAGGAGTTCGCCGACGCGGTGGCCTGGGTCGCACGTAACCTCCCCTCGCGGCCCACGGTGCCCGTGCTCGCCGGGGTGCTGCTGACCGGTTCCGACGAGGGTCTGACCATCTCCGGCTTCGACTACGAGGTCTCGGCCGAAGTGCAGATCGCCGCCGAAATCGCCTCTCCGGGAAGCGTTCTGGTGTCCGGCCGGCTGCTGTCCGATATCGTGCGCGCCCTGCCGGCCAAGCCGGTCGACGTCAGCGTCGAAGGCACTCGCGTCGCGCTGACCTGCGGCAGCGCCCGGTTCTCGCTGCCGACCATGGCGGTCGAGGACTACCCGACACTGCCCACCCTGCCCGACGAGACGGGCGTCGTGGCGGCCGATCTGTTCGCCGAGGCCATCGGCCAGGTCGCCGTCGCCGCCGGCCGTGACGACACGCTGCCGATGCTGACCGGTATCCGCGTCGAGATCTCCGGCGAGAAGGTGGTTTTGGCGGCCACCGACCGGTTCCGGCTGGCGGTGCGCGAGCTGACCTGGTCGACGTCCACCCCCGGTGTCGAGGCTGCGGTCCTGGTTCCGGCCAAGACGCTGGCCGAAGCCGCGAAGGCCGGTACCGACGGCAACGAGGTGCACCTGTCGCTCGGGTCCGGTCCGTCGGTCGGCAAGGAGGGTCTGCTCGGTATCCGCAGCAAGGGCAAGCGCAGCACCACCCGCCTGCTCGACGCGGAGTTCCCGAAGTTCCGCCAGCTGCTGCCCACCGAGCACACGGCGGTGGCGACCATCGGCGTGGCCGAACTGACCGAGGCGATCAAGCGTGTGGCGCTCGTCGCCGACCGCGGGGCGCAGGTCCGCATGGAGTTCGCCGACGACGTGCTGCGGTTGTCCGCCGGCGCCGACGACGTGGGCCGGGCCGAGGAGGACCTGCCGGTCGAATTCTCCGGTGATCCGTTGACCATCGCGTTCAACCCGACCTACCTCACCGACGGTCTGGGTTCCCTGCACGCCGAGCGGGTGACCTTCGGGTTCACCACGCCCAGCCGGCCCGCCGTGCTGCGCCCGGCCGGAGACGACGACGCGGGTACCGCCGGGTCGGGTCCGTTCCCGGCCGCGCAGACCGATTACGTCTATCTGCTGATGCCGGTGCGCCTTCCCGGCTGACCGGTCGCATTGACTACAGGAGGGGCGCTGACATGCAGCTGGGTCTGATCGGCCTGGGCAAAATGGGGTTCAACATGCGGGCCCGTCTGCGCGAGGGTGGGCACGAGGTCATCGGGTACGACCCGCGGCCGGAGGTGTCCGACGTCGCCACGCTCGCCGACCTGGCCGCTGCGCTCAGCGCGCCGCGGGTGGTGTGGGTCATGGTCCCCTCCGGGACGATCACCGATCAGACCATCACCCAGCTCGCCGACGTGCTCGGCGAGGGTGATCTGGTGATCGACGGCGGCAATTCCCGCTACACCGAGGACGGCCCGCACGCGAAGCTGTTGGCCGACAAGGGAATTGCGTTCATCGATGCCGGCGTGTCCGGCGGCATCTGGGGTCTGACCGAAGGCTACGGGTTGATGGTCGGTGGCGCCGACGACGACGTCGCGCGGGCGATGCCGATCTTCGAGGCGCTGCGGCCGCCGGGTCCGGTCGAGGACGGATTCGTCCATGTCGGTCCGGTGGGTGCCGGCCATTTCGCGAAGATGGTGCACAACGGTGTGGAGTACGCCCTGATGACGGCGTACGCCGAGGGTTACGAGATGCTCGCGGCCGAGGATCTGGTGCGTGACCCCCAGGCGGTGTACCAGGCGTGGACGAACGGGACCGTGGTGCGGTCGTGGCTGCAGCAGCTGCTGGCCAAGGCCTTGAAGGAGGACCCGGGGCTCAACGACATCAGCGGCTACACCGAGGATTCCGGCGAAGGCCGGTGGACGGTCGAAGAGGCGATCCGGCTGCGGGTTCCGGTGCCGAGCATCGCGGCCTCGTTGTTCGCGAGGTTCCTGTCCCGCCAGGAGGACTCCCCCACCATGAAGGCGGTCGCGGCACTGCGGAACCAGTTCGGCGGCCACGCCGTCAAACGCGTGAGCGAATCCGGGTGACCGGGACGGACCCGTGCACGTACGTCGCCTCGCGCTGACAGACTTCCGGTCCTGGCCGCGGGCCGAGCTCGATCTCGAGCCGGGTCGCACCGTCTTCGTCGGACCCAACGGCTTCGGCAAGACGAATATCCTCGAGGCACTGTGGTATTCGTCGACGCTCGGCTCGCACCGAGTGGCCACCGACGCCCCGCTGATCCGGTCCGGCGCCGAGCGCGCGGTGATCTCCACGATCGTCGTGAGCGAGGGACGCGAGCTCGCCGTGGATCTGGACATCACGTCGGGCCGGGCCAACAAGGCCCGGTTGAACCGCTCCCCCGTGCGGTCGGCGCGGGAGATCCTCGGTGTGCTGCGCGCGGTGCTGTTCGCCCCGGAGGATCTGGCGCTGGTTCGTGGTGATCCGGGTGACCGGCGGCGCTATCTCGACGAATTGGCCACGATCCGCCGCCCGCGGATCGCCGGGGTCAGGGCCGACTACGACAAGGTGGTGCGCCAGCGCACGGCGCTGCTCAAGACCGCCTCCGGCGCACGGTTCCGGGGTGACCGGGGCGCACTCGAGACCCTCGACGTCTGGGATGGTCACCTGGCTTCGCATGGGGCGCAACTGATCTCGGCGCGTGTCGAGCTCGTCAACGAGCTGGCCCCCGAAGTGGAGAAGGCCTACCAACTGCTGGCGCCGTCGTCGCGGCCCGCGTCGATCCGCTACCGCAGCGGGATCGAGGTGGTGGAGACCGAGGCCGCCGCCGGCAACGCCGATCCGGAGATCTTCGAGGCGGCGCTGCTCGACGCGTTGAGCCGCCGCCGGGACGCCGAACTCGAACGCGGCGTCTGCCTCGTCGGACCCCACCGGGATGATCTCGACCTGCGGCTCGGTGATCAGCCCACGAAAGGCTTTGCCAGTCATGGCGAATCGTGGTCGATGGCGCTCGCGCTGCGGTTGGCCGCCTACGAACTGTTGCGCAGAGAGGGAAGCGATCCGGTGCTGCTGCTCGATGACGTGTTCGCCGAACTCGACACCGCCCGCCGTGAGGCGCTCGCCCAGGTGGCGGCGACGGCCGAACAGGTCCTGGTGACTGCGGCCGTGCACGAGGACATCCCCGCCGAATGGGACGCCCGGCGCGTCGAGATCACGATGCGCGACGACGATGCGGGCCGGATCTCCGAGGTGGTGCGATGACCGACGCCGACGACCCGGTCGAGCCACCCGCGCATCTGGCCGAGCTCAAGGGCATGGACCTGGTTCGGCGGGCGCTGGAAGAGGCCCGCGGGGCGGCGCGAGAGCAAGGGAAGAACGTGGGTCGCGGCCGGACCTCGCCGGCGCCGCGGCGCACCGGCGCTGCGGCCAGCCGGCGACGCTGGTCCGGCCCGGGCCCCGACAGCAGGGATCCCCAGACCTTCGGCGCCGCCAGCAGTGAGGTCGCGCGCAGCCGCGGGTGGTCCGGCCGGGTCGCCGAGGGTGCGGTGTTCGGGCGTTGGCGGGAGGTGGTCGGCGATCAGATCGCCGACCACGCCGCGCCCACGTCGCTCAACGAGGGGGTGCTCACGGTGTCGGCGGAATCGACGGCGTGGGCCACCCAGTTGCGGATGGTGCAGGCCCAATTGGTGGCCAAGATCGCCGCCGCCGTCGGCGACGGCGTCGTGACCTCGGTGAAGATCGTCGGACCCGTCGGACCGTCGTGGCGCAAGGGCCCGTACCGGGTGCCGGGACGGGGCCCGCGCGACACCTACGGATGACGGTCGGACATCATCACGGAAGCGTTGCCTGAGAGCCGCCAGAACGCGATCATCGCGTTTCCTAAGCGTCAAGACCTATCTTCTGCCGCAAAAATCGGCGCACGGCGCGATTAGGTATGAGAAAACGCGGCTCCAGAATCGGTCCTGACGGCATGTTTCGGTAGACTGTGACGGTGATCCGCGAGGGGGTCGTCGGATCCCCCGTGCAGGCCTTCGCCTGCCCAAGACCCAAGGAGACGCGTCCAACGTGGCTGCCCAGAAGAAGAATGCTCCGAGTGAGTACGGCGCCGATTCGATCAAGGTCCTCGAAGGTCTGGAAGCGGTCCGTAAGCGTCCGGGCATGTACATCGGGTCCACCGGCGAACGCGGCCTGCACCACCTGATCTGGGAGGTCGTGGACAACGCCGTCGATGAGGCGATGGCCGGCTTCGCCACCAAGGTCGACGTGCGGATCCTCGAGGACGGCGGCGTCCAGGTCACGGACGACGGCCGAGGGATCCCCGTCGCGATGCACGCCACGGGAATTCCCACCGTCGACGTCGTGATGACGGTGCTGCACGCCGGCGGCAAGTTCGAAGAGGGTGCCTACCAGGTGTCGGGCGGTCTGCACGGCGTCGGGGTGTCCGTGGTGAACGCGCTGTCGACCCGCCTCGAGGCCGACATCCGCAAGGACGGCCACGAGTGGTTCCAGACCTACGACCGGTCGGTGCCCGGAACGCTGCGCCAGGGCGGGACAACCACCAAGACCGGGACGACCATCCGGTTCTGGGCCGATCCGGACATCTTCGAGACCACCAACTACGACTTCGAGACCATCGCGCGGCGACTGCAGGAGATGGCGTTCCTGAACAAGGGACTCACCATCGAACTCACCGACGAGCGGGTCGCCCCCGAAGAGGTGGTCGACGACGTCGTCAGCGACCACGCCGAGGCGCCGAAGACGGCCGAGGAGAAGGCGGCCGAACAGGCGGCGCCGCAGAAGGTGAAGCACCGGGTGTTCCACTACCCCGGTGGCCTGGTCGATTTCGTCAAGCACATCAACCGCACCAAGACCCCGATCCAGCCCAGCGTCATCGACTTCGACGGCAAGGGACCCGGCCACGAGGTCGAGATCGCGATGCAGTGGAACGCCGGTTACTCGGAGTCGGTGCACACGTTCGCCAACACGATCAACACCCACGAGGGCGGCACGCACGAGGAGGGGTTCCGTGCTGCGCTCACCTCGGTGGTGAACAAGTACGCCAAAGACAAGAAGCTGCTCAAGGAGAAGGATCCGAACCTCACCGGCGACGACATCCGCGAGGGCCTGGCCGCCGTCATCTCGGTCAAGGTGTCCCAGCCGCAGTTCGAGGGTCAGACGAAGACCAAGCTGGGCAACACCGAGGTCAAGTCGTTCGTCCAGAAGATCTGCAACGAGCAGCTGACCCACTGGTTCGAGGCCAACCCGGCTGAGGCAAAAACCGTTGTCAACAAAGCGGTTTCGTCGGCCCAGGCCCGGATGGCGGCCCGCAAGGCCCGTGAGCTGGTGCGGCGCAAGAGTGCCACCGACATCGGCGGGCTGCCCGGCAAGCTGGCCGACTGCCGGTCGACCGACCCGAGCAAGTCCGAACTGTATGTGGTGGAGGGTGACTCGGCCGGCGGCTCGGCCAAGAGCGGTCGCGACTCGATGTTCCAGGCCATCCTGCCGCTGCGCGGCAAGATCATCAACGTCGAGAAGGCCCGCATCGACCGCGTGCTGAAGAACACCGAAGTGCAGGCCATCATCACCGCGCTGGGCACCGGTATCCACGACGAGTTCGACATCGCCAAGCTGCGCTACCACAAGATCGTGCTGATGGCCGACGCCGACGTCGACGGCCAGCACATCTCGACACTGCTGCTGACGCTGCTGTTCCGGTTCATGAAACCGCTTGTGGAGAACGGTCACATCTTCCTGGCGCAGCCGCCGCTGTACAAGCTCAAGTGGCAGCGCAGCGAGCCGGAGTTCGCCTACTCCGACCGCGAGCGCGACGGGCTGCTCGAAGCCGGGCGCGCCGCAGGCAAGCGGATCAACGTCGAAGACGGTATCCAGCGTTACAAGGGTCTGGGCGAGATGGATGCGAAGGAGCTGTGGGAGACCACGATGGATCCGTCGGTGCGCGTCCTGCGTCAGGTCACGCTCGACGATGCCGCCGCGGCCGACGAACTGTTCTCGATCCTGATGGGTGAAGACGTCGAAGCGCGCCGCAGCTTCATCACCCGCAACGCCAAAGACGTTCGCTTCCTTGACGTTTAAGACTCCTGAGACGTTCGACCTTCCTGACGGGACAGAGGAAACCTCATGACTGACACCACGTTGCCGCCGGGCGACGAGACCGGCGATCGCATCGAACCGGTCGACATCCAGCAGGAGATGCAGCGCAGCTACATCGACTACGCGATGAGCGTGATCGTGGGTCGCGCGCTGCCCGAGGTGCGCGACGGCCTCAAGCCGGTGCACCGCCGTGTGCTCTACGCGATGTTCGACTCCGGCTTCCGGCCCGATCGCGGACACGCGAAATCCGCACGCTCGGTGGCCGAGACGATGGGCAACTACCACCCGCACGGTGACTCGTCGATCTACGACACCCTGGTCCGGATGGCCCAGCCGTGGTCACTGCGCTACCCGCTGGTCGACGGCCAGGGCAACTTCGGATCGCCGGGCAACGATCCCCCGGCCGCGATGCGCTACACCGAGGCGCGGCTGACCCCGCTCGCGATGGAGATGCTGCGCGAAATCGACGAAGAGACCGTCGATTTCATCCCGAACTACGACGGACGCGTGCAGGAGCCGACCGTCCTGCCCAGCCGGTTCCCGAACCTGCTGGCCAACGGATCGGGCGGCATCGCGGTCGGCATGGCCACCAACATGCCGCCGCACAACCTGCGCGAGCTCGCCGAGGCGGTGTACTGGTGCCTGGACAACCACGAGGCCGATGAGGAAGCCACGCTCACCGCGGTCTGCGAGCGGGTCAAGGGGCCCGACTTCCCGACGCACGGGTTGATCGTTGGCTCCCAAGGGATTTCGGACACCTATCACACCGGCCGCGGCTCGATCCGGATGCGCGGCGTGGTGGAGATCGAGGAGGACTCCCGCGGTCGCACGTCGCTGGTGATCACCGAGTTGCCGTATCAGGTCAACCACGACAACTTCATCACCTCGATCGCCGAGCAGGTCCGCGACGGGAAGCTCACCGGCATCTCGAACATCGAGGACCAGTCCAGCGACCGCGTCGGCCTGCGCATCGTCGTCGAGATCAAGCGCGACGCTGTTGCCAAGGTGGTGCTGAACAACCTCTACAAGCACACCCAGCTGCAGACCAGCTTCGGCGCCAACATGCTGTCGATCGTCGACGGGGTGCCGCGCACGCTGCGCCTCGACCAGCTGATCCGCCACTACGTCAACCACCAACTCGATGTGATCGTGCGCCGCACGCGGTACCGGCTGCGCAAGGCCAACGAGCGGGCCCACATCCTGCGCGGCCTGGTGAAGGCGCTCGACGCGCTCGACGAGGTGATCGCGTTGATCCGCGCCTCGGCCAACGTCGACGTCGCGCGTCAGGGCCTGATCGAGTTGCTCGACGTCGACGAGATCCAGGCGCAGGCGATCCTGGACATGCAGCTGCGGCGCCTGGCCGCCCTGGAACGTCAGCGCATCATCGACGACCTCGCCAAGATCGAGGCCGAGATCGCCGACCTCGAGGACATCCTGGCCAAGCCGGAGCGGCAGCGCGCCATCGTGCACGACGAGCTCAAGGAGATCGTTGACAAGTACGGCGACGACCGGCGCACCCGGATCATCGCCGCCGACGGCGAGGTGGCCGACGAGGACCTGATCGCCCGCGAGGACGTCGTGGTGACGATCACCGAGACGGGCTACGCGAAGCGCACCAAGACCGACCTGTACCGCAGCCAGAAGCGGGGCGGCAAGGGCGTCCAGGGCGCCGGGCTCAAGCAGGACGACATCGTCAACCACTTCTTCGTCTGCTCCACGCACGACTGGATCCTGTTCTTCACCACGCAGGGCCGGGTGTACCGGGCGAAGGCCTACGACCTGCCCGAGGCGTCACGCACCGCGCGCGGTCAGCACGTGGCGAACCTGCTGGCGTTCCAACCCGAGGAACGCATCGCCCAGGTGATCCAGATCAAGGGTTACGAGGATGCGCCCTACCTCGTCCTCGCCACCCGCAACGGTCTGGTGAAGAAGTCGCGACTGGTGGACTTCGACTCCAACCGCTCGGGCGGCATCGTCGCGGTGAACCTGCGCGACGGCGACGAACTCGTGGGTGCGGTGCTGTGCTCCAGCGACGACGATCTGCTGCTGGTGTCGGCGAACGGTCAGTCGATCCGGTTCTCGGCCACCGACGAGGCGCTGCGTCCGATGGGGCGCGCCACCTCCGGCGTGCAGGGCATGCGGTTCAACGGCGACGATGCGCTGCTCTCGCTCAACGTGGTCCGGCCCGATACGTACCTGCTGGTCGCGACATCGGGTGGTTATGCCAAGCGCACGGCCATCGACGAGTACCCGGTGCAGGGCCGCGGCGGCAAGGGGGTGCTGACCATCATGTTCGACAAGCGTCGTGGCACTCTTGTCGGTGCGTTGATCGTCGACGACGAGACCGAGCTGTACGCCATCACCTCAGGTGGGGGCGTCATCCGGACCGCCGCGCGACAGGTTCGCAAGGCCGGCCGCCAGACCAAGGGTGTCCGGTTGATGAACCTCGGTGAGGGAGACACCCTGATCGCGATCGCACGCAACGCCGAAGAGGGCGACGGTACCGACGAGGTCAACACCGACATCGGTGAAGAACCGACGACGGAGCAGTGAGGAGCGGTCAGTGAGCTCACCGAACGAGCCCGGATACCCGCGTGCGGGTGAGGCGTCCGGTGGCACCGGCAACGGGTCACCGGGGACGCCGGCGCCCAGCGGGGCACCGCCGCAGGGACCCGCTCACGGGGCCGAGCACGGTGACGTGCCGCCGTGGCAGCGTGGCCCGGCGGCGCGGGCGCGTCAGCAGCAGGCTCCCGACGCCCCGGGCGGTCTGGATGCGCGGCTGAACCGCTTCATCTCCGGCGGGCAGGACACCGAGTCGGCTCCGCGCGGTGAGCGCACCGAGGTCGTGCGGCCCGAGCCGAACCGTCCGGAACCGAACAGGCCTGAACCGAACCGGCCCGAACCGAGCCGTCAGGAGGGCAACCGCCCCGAGTCGGCGACGCGCACCGACGTGCACCGCCCCGAGCCGCCCACCCGCGTCGAGAACGCGGGCGGCGCGGCCTACGCCAGTGAGCTGCCCGACCTCTCGGGGCCGCCCCGGGCCGGGCAGCAGCGCAAGCCGGTGGAACGACCGACGGCCGAGCCGTCGGCCCGGCCGGCGCAGAAGGCGTCGTCGGGCCGCGCCGTGCAGGTGGGTCCGCGGCAGCACTCCGGACCGGTGCGCGCCAGCATGCAGATCCGCCGGGTCGACCCCTGGAGCGCGCTGAAGGTGTCGCTGGTGCTGTCGGTGGCGCTGTTCTTCGTGTGGATGATCGCGGTGGCGTTCCTGTACCTCGTGCTCGGCGGTATGGGTGTGTGGAGCAAGCTGAACAGCAATGTCGGCGATCTGCTGACCAGCGCCAGCGGCAGCTCCGGCGGCGAGCTGGTGTCCAGCGGCACGATCTTCGGCGGCGCGGCGCTGATCGGCCTGGTCAACATCGTGCTGCTGACCGCGGCGGCCACGATCGGGGCGTTCATCTACAACCTCACCACGGACCTCGTGGGCGGTGTCGAGGTCACTCTGGCCGACCGCGACTGAGCTGGTTTGGGAGTCGGGTTGTCCGTGCGGTAATCTCGCTGCTCGGCCATGCGATTGAGTGAGGTTGCACGGGGCTATAGCTCAGGCGGTTAGAGCGCTTCGCTGATAACGAAGAGGTCGGAGGTTCGAGTCCTCCTAGCCCCACGGAAAGGTACACATCGGTATGTGTTCGATACGGCTGGTGCTACTGCTCGCAGCGGGCATCGCCGCAGCCGCCGGGATCGTCGTCTGGCGGACCCAGCACAGCCCCGAGGTGTGGCACACACTCGCCGATGCGCCTTCCTGACGAGGGGCCTTAGCTCAGTTGGTAGAGCGCTGCCTTTGCAAGGCAGATGTCAGGAGTTCGAATCTCCTAGGCTCCACAATTCTCCGGCATCGGTCTGATGCCGCTCTCGCGCGAAGTGCAGTACTCCCCTACTGAGGCCGTCGGCTGATCCTGCGCGCACGCTGCTGTGGTCGAGGGAGACCTGCCATGACCGCAGCACCGCGTTCGGCCGTCACATGCGGCAAGCACATCAGCCTGGCCGGAGCGCTCGCGGTCACTGTCGGCATCGGGGTGGCCGTCGCCGAGCCGTGGACGGCGTCCGCCTCGCCTGCGGATCCCGGCGCCTCGTCGACGTCGGAGACAGCACCTCCTTCCGCTGCCCGCACCACCCGGCGTCACGAACGCACCACCGCCGGCTCGCCGACCGCACGGCGACACCGCGATCGCGAGGACACCGCCGACGCTGCCCAACCGCGGCGCCACTCATTCCGAAACCGTGAGACCGTGTCCAATGACGTTGCACAGGTTGACCTTTCCCCGCGCAGGTTGACCCGACCCGCCACCACCGGCAGACCGAACAGCGATGCGCCCGCGGCTCCCGTGGACAGCCCGACCGCGCTGACACTCCTGGCGCTCGCTCGCCGCGACACCGAGCAATCCGCATCGGCCGACCCCGTCGTGCGTCACCGACCGCGGGTCGCCGATGATGTCACCGCAGCAGCCCCCGTGCTGGACGCACCGGTCTTCACCGGCAGACCGTCGCTGCTGTCGAAGACGGTGAGCGCGGTGTTCGGGGCCGTCGGGAAGATCGGCAGCGCGGTGAAGGTGGATCTCACACTGCCGCTCACCGGGCTGCTGCAGAGCGACCACCCGCCGCGGCGGACGAGGCGCGGACTCACCGTCGACCAGACCGAGTTCGAGGGCATGCCGGTCTGGACGATGCAGTCCGTCCGGTCGACCTCGGAGGAGGCCGTCGTGGCCGTGCACGGCGGTGCGCTGGTCCTGCAGCCGACGGTGTTCAACTGGCTGTTCTACAGCGCGATGGCCCGCACGACCGGCGCGACCGTCATCGTGCCGCTCTACCCGCTCGTCCCCGTGGGAACGGCCCGTGAGGTGGTGCCCGCGGTGGCCGACCTCATCAGCGCGCAGATCGACCAGAGAGGCGTCGAGAACGTCAGTGTGTTCGGCGACTCCTCCGGCGCCAACATCGCGCTGGCCGCCACGCAGGAACTGGTGCGCAGCGGTCGGACGATGCCGTCGCGCATGGTGCTCAGTGCGCCCGGGGTGGACAGCACGCTGAGCAACCCGGCAATCAGCCTGGTCGACGATCCGCTGTTCACGCCCGAGGTCCTCGCGGACCTCCGCACGTACGTCGACCTGTGGGCCGACGGCCTCGATCTGACCGACCCGTTGCTCAGCCCGCTGTTCGGATCACTGGCGGGCCTGCCCCCCACCACCGTGTACGTCGGGAGCCGCGACATCGTCGCCCCCGACCTCCTGCTGCTTCGCGAGAAGGCCGCGGCGACGCCCGGGGCGGACTTCACCTTCGTGCTGCGCAAGGGCGAACCCCACGACTGGGCGATCTTCACGATCCTGCCCGAGACGCGGGTCATCCTCCCGGACATTTATCGACAGCTGGGTATCGCCTGATCAGCACTCGACCACGTTGAGGGCCAGTCCCCCGCGTGAGGTCTCCTTGTACTTGTCGGCCATGTCGGCCCCGGTGTCGCGCATCGTCTTGATCGCGGTGTCCAGGCTGACGTGATGCGTGCCGTCCCCGAACAGCGCCATCCGCGCCGCGGTGATCGCCTTGACCGAGGCGACCGCGTTGCGTTCGATACACGGGATCTGCACCAGTCCGCCGACCGGATCGCAGGTCAGCCCGAGGTTGTGTTCGATGCCGATCTCGGCGGCGTTCTCCACCTGCGCCGGTGAGCCGCCCTGCACCGCGGCCAGCCCGGCGGCCGCCATCGAGCACGCCGACCCGACCTCGCCCTGACAGCCCACCTCGGCCCCCGAGATCGACGCGTTCGCCTTGAACAACTGCCCGATCGCCGCCGCGGTCAGCAGGAACTCCACGACGCCGTCCTCGTCGGCGCCCGGCACGAACCGCCAGTAGTAATGCAGCACCGCCGGGATGATGCCGGCCGCGCCGTTCGTCGGCGCCGTCACCACCCGGCCGCCGCCCGCGTTCTCCTCGTTGACGGCCAGCGCGTACACCGTCACCCAGTCCATCGCGAACAGCGGATCGCTGGGATCGGCCTCCAGCGCGCGGGCCAGCGCGGCGGCCCGCCGGCGCACCCGCAGCACACCGGGCAGCGTGCCCTCAGCGGTGAGCCCGCGCGCCACGCACTCGCGCATCGCCGCCCAGATCTGCAGCAGGCCCTCGCGCAGCCGGGGGCCGTTGCCGAGCGCCTCCTCGTTGGCGACGACGAGATCGGCGATGCGACAACCCCTTTCGTCGGCCAGCGCGACGAGCTCGGCCGCGGTCCGGAACGGGTAGGGCACGGCGACTTCGTCGACCGATGCTGTGGTCGCCTCGTCTTCGTCGACGACGAAACCGCCGCCGACCGAGTAGTACACGTGCCGGTCCATCTCGGTACCGTCGGCGCGGAACGCCGTGAAGACCATGCCGTTGCTGTGAAAAGCCATGGCCTGCAACGACATCACGATCTCAAACGCGATCGGGTGCTCCCCCGCCAACCGCAGCCGGCCCGCCCGCTCGATCTCGGCGACCCGCTCCCGGGCCGCGTCCGGATCCACCGACTCGGGCTGCGCACCCTCCAACCCGAGCAGTACCGCACCCGGCGTGCCGTGCCCGGCACCCGTCGCACCGAGGGAACCGAACAGCTCCACCCGTACCCGGGCGACCTCGTCGCGCGACGGGCTCGGCCGCTCGGCGAAGCGACGCGCCGCGCGCATCGGCCCCACGGTGTGCGAACTCGACGGCCCGATCCCGATCGAGAACAGGTCGAACACCGAGACGGCCATCACCCCACCCCCACTACGGTTTCGGCGTGACCTCGACGGTCGGCGGCAGCGGCGAGGGCTCGGGCTGCGTCGAACGACGAACGATCGTGAAGGCCGCCGCTCCCCCGGCCAGCACCGCCACCGCGATACCCGCGGCGAGCAGCCGCGGCCGGCGGCGGCGGCGCGAGGTGCGCGCCTTGTCCAGCGTCTCGGGCAGGTTCGCGATGGCATCCTGCGCGGCGGCGATCTCTTCCTTCAGCTGGCGGGCGACCTGGCTACTGCGGTACCGCTCACCGACCCAGGACGCCGACGACCGCACCGAGTCGACCCCCAGACCCACCGCTCCCCGGGTGACGTCCACCGGCCCCACCGTCGAATACTTCAGACCGCGGCTCAGCCGCTGGCTCGGCGTCAATCGGACTCGGGTCTTGGAGCTCATGGCCCACCTTTCTCGGCAGCGCGTCACTGGGACCTTCAGCCTGCCATCTCCGCCAACCCCACGGTGCCCGGTTGGGGTCTCAGGCGGCGTGGCACACTGACTTCCCGTGACGAGTCCTCTTCAGACCGCGACCGCGACCCTGCACACCAACCGCGGCGACATCAAGATCGCCCTGTTCGGTAATCACGCCCCCAAGACCGTGGCCAACTTCGTCGGCCTGGCTCAGGGCACGAAGGACTACAGCACCGAGAACGCCTCGGGCGGCTCGTCGGGCCCGTTCTACGACGGCGCGGTGTTCCACCGCGTCATCGACGGCTTCATGATCCAGGGCGGCGACCCGACCGGTACCGGTCGCGGCGGCCCGGGCTACCAGTTCGCCGACGAGTTCCATCCTGAGCTGCAGTTCGACAAGCCCTACCTGCTGGCGATGGCCAACGCCGGGCCGGGCACCAACGGCTCGCAGTTCTTCATCACCGTCGGCAAGACGCCGCATCTGAACCGTCGCCACACCATCTTCGGTGAGGTCACCGACCCCGAGTCGCAGAAGGTCGTCGACGCGATCGCCACCACGGCGACCGATCGCAGCGATCGCCCGACCGATCCCGTGGTCATCGAGTCGGTGACGATCTCCTGATCATCCGGCGCCGCGCGCGAAGCCGGCGTCGGTCAGCGCGTCCAGGACGCGCAACGGGTCGCTGCCCAGATCCCAGCGGCTCAGCACCAGCAGCCGGTCGTCGGTGGTGTCGATCTCCAGCAGACGCATCGTTCGGCCGATCCGGCGGAACTCCGTGATGCGGATCAGGCTGATGTCGGCGCGGGTCAATCGCCTCGTGGTGAACCACCCGCGGTAGGTCAGCGCCTCACCGTCGATTGCCAGCTTCGGTCGGGCGCGCCACGACATGGCCGCAAACGCGAGCAACCCCACCGCCGCAATGCCGATGAGGATCCGCCCGGGCACGTCTGTGACCAGCATCACAACGGCGATTCCGAGCAGAATGCCTGCTGCGGCGGCTCCGGCGATGCCTGCCGCCGGAGGACCCCATGATGTTTGCTGAGCGGTCAACTCACCTACTCCTACCGCGACGAACGGGGTTATCCACAAGTGCTATCCCCAATGGGGATGAATCACATCGATGTGATCTGGTGACGGCGGGGTTGCGAGCAGGGAAACGCCAGGCGGGAGATGTTGGTCACATCCGGGCACGCGGCCGGTCAGCGCCACCGCATCGTGAGCAACAGCCCGGTGATCATGAAGGCAAACGCGATGGCGTAGTTCCACACGTTCAGGTTGCTCATCCACTGCAGGAAGCTGGGAACGTCCGGACCGCTGCCCGCGAGCTGGAAGACGATCAGCCACGCCAGGCCGATCAGCATCAGGCCGCAGAACAGGACGACGAACCAGATGCTCGACGGGCCGGCCTTGACCTTGACCGGAGTACGGCTCACCGGATTGATGGTGAAGTCGTTCTTCTTGCGGACCTTGGACTTGGGCATGGGTACCTTCGGACGAATCGGTGCGGCATGGTTTCGATCGACGGGGTGAACGTCGATGATGTGTAGGTCAAAGCCTAACGCAGTGATCAGCGGCGCCCACCCCAGAGGAGACCGAACCGATGAAAGCCCGTGACGCCACCGTGCGCCGGCGATCGGTGTGGCGGATCGGGGTGCCGGTGGTGTGCGCGGCCGCGGGCCTGCTGCTCGGAGCCACCCATGGCGTGTCCGGTGGCGGCGAGATCCGGCGCAGCGACGCCCCGCGGCTGGTCGATCTGGTGCGCGAGACACAGCGGTCGGTGGACCGGCTGACCGCCGAACGGGACGCCCTGGCGCCGGAGATCGAGAATCACCACGGCGGCTCACCGAGCGCGGCCGCCGCCCTGACCGCGATCACCCGCCGCGCCGACGCGCTAGCCCCGGAGGCGGCGCTGACCCCGCTGCGCGGTCCAGGCCTGGTGGTGACCCTCAACGACGCCCAGCGCGACGCTCAGGGCCGGTTTCCGCGCGATGCGTCGCCCGACGACCTCGTGGTGCATCAGCAGGACATCACGGCGGTGCTCAACGCGCTGTGGAGTGCCGGCGCCGAGGGCATCCAGATGCAGGACCAACGCCTCATCGCCACATCGGCACCCCGCTGTGTCGGCAACACCCTTCTGCTCAACGGCCGCACCTACAGCCCGCCGTACGTCATCACCGCGATCGGCGACGCCGCCGCGATGCAGCGCGCCCTCGCCGACGCTCCGCTGGTGACGCTCTACAAGCAGTACGCGGTGCGCTTCGGCCTCGGCTACACCGAGGAGACCCGCGACGTCGAAGTCGCCGGGTACACCGCGCCGGTGCGGATGAAGTACGCCCAGCCGATCGGTCCGCTGGGCTACTGAAGGCCGGGCGGTAGCCTGGTCACATGCAGGTTCTGGTTGTCGACAACTACGACAGCTTCGTGTTCAACCTCGTGCAGTATCTGGGTCAGCTCGGGGTGGACGCGCAGGTCTGGCGCAACGACGACGACCGCTTGGCCACCGACTCCGACATCGCCTCCGTCGCCGACGAATTCGACGGGGTGCTGCTCAGCCCCGGCCCCGGTACCCCGGAGCGGGCCGGTGCGTCCATCCCGCTGGTCAACGCCTGCGCGGCCGCGGCGACGCCGCTGCTCGGCGTCTGCCTGGGCCATCAGGCCATCGGCGTCGCGTTCGGCGGCACCGTCGACCGCGCACCGGAACTGCTGCACGGCAAGACCAGCACCGTCTTCCACACCGATCGGGGAGTGCTCAAAGGCCTGCCGGATCCGTTCACCGCGACGCGCTACCACTCGCTGACGATCCTGCCGGACACCGTGCCCGACGAACTGGAGGTCATCGCCCGCACCGAAGGCGGCGTGATCATGGGCGTGCGGCACGTCGAGTTGCCGATCCACGGTGTGCAGTTCCATCCCGAGTCCATCCTCACCGAGGGCGGGCACCGGATGCTGGCCAATTGGCTCGCCGAGTGCGGCACCGCCCCCGCCGAAGCGTTGGTCGCCCGCCTCGAGAACGAGGTGGCGACCGCTGTGGCCGCCGCTACGACGCGAAGTTCAGCGTGATCCGCGAGCCGTAGGTCACCGCCGAACCTGGGGCAGGGCTCTGGGTGACGACGGCATTGGTCCGCTGGCCGCTGTTCTGCACGTCGGCGCCCTTGTCCAGCACGCCCGTCCAGCCCAGCGCGCGCAACCGAGGTTCGGCGTCGGTCCAGAACTGGCCGGTCAGGTCCGGCATCACGAACTGGTTGCCGCGTGACACCTGGATCTGGATGACGGTGTCCTGCGGGACGGTCTGACCGGCGGCCGGATCGCTGCCGATGATCTGCCCGGCGGCGGTGGTGCTGTCCACCTCGACGGGCACGGTCTTGGTGAATCCGGATGCCGACATGATCTGTTGGCACACCTCGATGGTCTGCCCGACGCAGTCGGGCACCACGGCCGTGGACGGACCCTTGCCCACGACGACGGTGATCTCATTGGTGATCGCCGAGGTCTGGTTGGCCGGCGGCACCGTCGACAGCACCCGGTCCTTCTGCTCCGGCAGCGATGCCGAGGTGGTCTGCCGGAACCGGTCGAACCCGGCGTCGGTGAGTCTCTTGACCGCGTCGCCGTAGCTCAGGCCCGACACGTCGGGCACTTCGCGCTGCTCGGGACCGGTCGACACATTGACCGTGATCTCGTCGCCGGCGCTGACCGAGGCGTTGGCGTCGGGCTCGGTGCTGATCACGTGGTCGGGCGGCACCGTGGAGTCGGGCTTCTGCTGGGTGCTGATCCGGAAACCGCGGTTCTGCAGCGTCGCGATCGCGTCGGCGGAGACCTGGCCTCGGACGTCGGGCACCTGCACGTCCCGGGTCTCGCCGCCGAACATGTTGATCGCGATGGTGACCACCACCGTCAGCACGGCCAGCACCGCCACCGCGACCAGCCACCGGCCGATCGAACCGGTGCGCTCGCGCGGCTGGTAGCGCGGCTGGTGGCCCGCCGGATCGGAGCGCTGATGCGCAGGCGTCGACGACAACAGCGACGTGCGCTCGGCGTCGGTGAGGATCTTGGGGGCGTCCGGCCTCTCGCCGCTGTGCACCTTCACCAGGTCGGCGCGCATCTCGGCGGCCGTCTGATACCGGTTGTCGGGATTCTTGGCGAGCGCCTTGAGCACGACGGCGTCGAGGTCGGGGGAGATGTCGGCGTGCCGCGCCGAGGGCGGCACCGGATCCTCCCGGACATGCTGATACGCCACGGCGACGGGCGAATCCCCGACGAAAGGTGGCTCGCCGGTCAGGATCTCGTACAGCACGCAACCCAGCGAGTAGACGTCGGAGCGGGCGTCGACCTTGACCCCGCGGGCCTGCTCGGGGGACAGGTACTGCGCGGTGCCGATCACCGCGGCGGTCTGGGTGACCGGGTTGCCGGCGTCGGCGATCGCGCGGGCGATGCCGAAGTCCATCACCTTCACCGCGCCGGTCTTGCTGATCATGATGTTGGCGGGCTTGACGTCGCGGTGGATGATGCCGTGCTGGTGGCTGAAGTTCAGCGCCTGGCAGGCGTCGGCGATGACCTCGATGGCGCGCCTGGTCGGCATCGGGCCCTCGGTGTGCACGATGTCGCGCAACGTCACGCCGTCGACGTACTCCATCACGATGTACGGCAGCGGACCCGTCGGCGTCTCCGCCTCACCGGTGTCGTACACCGCGACGATCGCCGGATGGTTCAGCGCGGCAGCATTCTGCGCCTCCCGGCGGAACCGCAGGTAGAAGCTGGGGTCCCGGGCCAGGTCGGCGCGCAGCACCTTGATCGCGACGTCGCGGTGCAAGCGCAGGTCGCGTGCCAGGTGGACCTCGGACATGCCACCGAAGCCCAGGATCTCGCCGACCTCGTACCGGTCGGACAGGTGCTGTGGGGTCGTCATCGCACTATCAGTTCTGGCTGGGTCGCACCGCGGTCGGCGGCGCGTGGACAGGGGGTCGTATTACCCACAATCGGGCGTTCTCATGATCGATGATGGCCGCCGGTGCGGCGGCCGGCGTCTCCGCCGTCCCGGACTGCGACGGGGTCTCGGTCACCGTCGCCGGCGACGGCGCGCGGTCCTTGCGGTCCTGGGCGTTGAGCACGATGAGGATCGCGATCACGATCGCCAGCGCTCCGAGCACCCCCGCGGCCCACAGCAGCGCCCGCTGACCCGACGAGAACGTGCGGCGGGCCGGCGGCGCCGAGCGGTGATGACTGCCGGTGGTCCGGGTGCGTGACGTGGCGGCGGGCGCGCGTCCGGTCGGCTGGGCGGCCGCGGGGGCGATGGTCGGCTTCACCGCGGCCGGCGCCGCACGCCCGATCGACGGTGCGGCGTTGGGCCGCGGCGGCCGCCGGCCCGCGCGCACGGCGGACACGGCGTCGGCGAACGGGCCGCCCGACTTGTAGCGCATACCGGGGTTCTTCACCAGCGTGATCTCGATCAGCTCGCGCACGTTCGGCGGCAGATCGGCAGGCAGCGGGGGAGGGTTCTCCTTGATGTGCTTCATCGCCACCGTCAGCGCGCCGTCCCCCGTGAACGGTCGCTTACCCGAAACCGCCTCGTAGCCAACGACTCCCAAGGAATACACGTCGCTGGCCGCGGTCGCGTCGTGGCCGAGAGCCTGCTCCGGCGCGATGTACTGCGCTGTGCCCATCACCATGCCGGTCTGGGTCACCGGGGCGGCGTCGACGGCCTTGGCGATGCCGAAGTCGGTGAGCTTGACCTGCCCGGTCGGGGTGATCAGGATGTTGCCCGGCTTGACGTCGCGGTGCACCAGACCCGCGGTGTGCGCGACCTGCAGCGCGCGGCCCGTCTGCTCGAGCATGTCGAGGGCGTGCCGCAGCGACAGCCGGCCGGTGCGCTTGAGCACGGAGTTCAGCGGCTCGCCGTTGACGAGCTCCATGACCAGATAGGCGGTGCGGCCCTCGCCGTCGATGTCGGTCTCGCCGTAGTCGTACACGCCGGCGATGCCGGGATGGTTGAGCATCGCGACGGTGCGGGCCTCGGCGCGGAACCGCTCCACGAACTCGGCGTCGGTGGAGTACTCGGCCTTGAGCACCTTGATCGCGACGCGGCGGCCCAGCCGGGAGTCCACGCCTTCCCACACCTGACCCATGCCGCCGGTGGCGATCAGGCGCTGCAGCCGGTACCGGCCCGACAGCGTGACACCGACGCGGGGGCTCATGAGGCCTCCCTCAACGCCGCCGCGATCGTCGCCCGCCCGATCGGCGCTGCCACGGCCCCGCCCGTGGCGTCCAGGCGGTTCCCGCCGTTCTCGACCAGCACCGCCACCGCGACCTTGGGTGCCTGAGCGGGCGCGAAGGCGATGTACCAGGCATGCGGCGGCGTGTTGCGCGGGTCAGTGCCGTGCTCCGCAGTGCCGGTCTTGGATGCGATCTGCACGCCGGCGATGGCTCCCTTCTGCTGAGTCACCTGCTCGGCGGCGACCATCAAGTCCGTAAGTGTATCTGCGACCTGCTCGGGGATCGCCCGCCGCTCTTGGGTCGGCACCGTGGTGGCGATGTTCGCGAGGTCGGGTCCCTTGAGGCTGTCGACCAGGTACGGCTGCATCGTGATCCCCTTGTTCGCCACGGTCGCCGCGACCATCGCGTTCTGCAGCGGCGTCAGGGCGACGTCCTTCTGGCCGATGCTCGTCATCCCCATCGCCGCGGCGTCCGGGATCGGACCCAGCGTCGAATCGGCGACTTGGAGCGGGATCGCCGGCGGCGGATCGTCCACCCCGAAACCCTGCGCGACGGTACGCAACCGGTCGGCGCCGGTGTTGATGCCGAGTTGCACGAACGCCGTGTTGCAGGAATGCGCGAACGCGTACTGCAGGGTTGCCGTCGGTCCGCCGCCACACGCGGACCCCCCGAAGTTCTCCAGCGTGGCGGTGCTGTCGGGCAGGGCGATCTGCGGAGCCGCGGTCAGCTGCGTGTCGGGCGTCGCGCCGGACTGCAGCGCCGCGGCGGTGGTGAGCACCTTGAACGTCGACCCGGGCGGATAGGTCTCGGAGATCGCACGATTCAGCAGCGGCGAGTCGGGGTCGTCGCGCAGCCGCTGCCAGGCCTGCGACTGCTCCGCGACGTCGTGGGTGGCCAGCAGGTTGGGGTCGTAGGACGGCGCGGACACCATCGCCAGGATCTTGCCCGTCGACGGCTCCAGCGCGACGACGGCACCCTTGCAGGGGCCGTTGCAGCCCTTCTCCATCGCGTCCCAGGCGGCCTGCTGCACTTCGGGCCGGATGGTCGTGGCCACGTTGCCGCCGCGAGGGTCACGGCCGGTGAAGAAGTCGGCGAGCCTGCGGCCGAAGAGGCGCTGGTCCGACCCGTTGAGGATGGTGTCCTCGGCGCGTTCCAGCCCGGTGCTCGAGTAGCTCAGCGAGTAGAACCCCGTCACCGGCGCGTAGGCCAGCGGGTTGGGGTAGACGCGCAGGAACCGGAAGCGGCCCTCGGTGGACACCGAGTAGGCGAGCAGCTGGCCGCCCGCGGAGATCTGCCCGCGCTGCCGGGAGTACTCGTCGAGAAGCACCCGCTGATTGCGTGGGTCCGAGCGCAACCCGTCGGCGGTGAAGACCTGCGTCAGGGTGGCGTTGGCGAGCAGCAGCACGATCAGGCCCATGATCATGACGGAGATGCGGCGCAGCGAGGTGTTCATACCTTCTCGATCACCTCGGTGCTGGCCGCGGCGATCGGTCCCGGCGGAAGCGAGCGGGTCTCCAGGGGTCGGCGCGCGTTGTGCGAGATCCGCACCAGGATCGCGAGCAGCAGGTAGTTGGCCACCAGCGACGAGCCGCCGTAGGACATCCACGGGGTGGTCAGGCCGGTCAGCGGGATCAGCTTGGTGACGCCGCCGACGACGATGAACAGCTGGATCGCCAGCGTGGCCGCCAGACCGGCGGCCAGCAGCTTGCCGAAGCTGTCGCGCACCGCGATGGCGGTGCGCATGCCGCGGATCACCACGATCGTGTAGAGCAGCAGCACCGCCGCCAGGCCGACGAGGCCGAGTTCCTCACCGACCGCGGCGATGATGAAGTCGGTGGAGGCCGCGGGCACGGTGCCGGGCTGACCGTTGCCCAGCCCGGTGCCGAAGATGCCGCCCGTGGCGAAGCTGAACAGCGACTGCACCATCTGGTAGCCGGCGCCCTCGGGGTCGGCGAACGGGTCGCGCCACGTCTCCACCCGCACCCGGACGTGGTCGAAGACGAAGTAGGCCACCACGCTGCCCGCGGCGAACAGCGTCAACCCGAGCACCACCCAGCTGAACCGCTCGGTCGCGATGTACACCAGCACCAGGAACGACGCGTAGAGCAGCAGCGAGGTGCCGAGATCCTTCTCGAAGATCATCACGCCGATCGACGCGATCCAGGCGGCCAACAGCGGCCCCAGATCACGCGGCCGCGGCAGGTCCATGCCCAGCACGTGCTTGCCCGCACTGGTGAACAGACTGCGCTTGGACACCAGGACCGCGGCGAAGAAGATCAGCAGCAGGATCTTGGAGAACTCGGCGGGCTGAATCGAGAAGCCGGGCAAGCGAATCCAGATCTTCGCGCCGTTCTGCTCCGACATCGAGCGGGGCAGGATGGCGGGGATGACGAGAAGGATCAGGCCGACCAGCCCACACACATAGCCGTAACGCGACAGCAGCCGGTGGTCGCGCAGGAAGATCACCACGAGGGAGAACCCGATGACACCGACCAGGGTCCACAGCATCTGCTGGTTGGCGGTGCCCCCCAGACCGCGCGCCGTCGGTTCGCCGGTGGCGAGGTCGAGGCGGTGGATCATGACCAACCCCAGGCCGTTGAGCAGCGCCACCACCGGCAGCAGCAGCGGATCGGCGTAGGGGGCGAAGCGCCGCACGGCCAGGTGGGCACCGGCGAACAGCGCGAGGTAGGCGACCGTGTACTGAGCCAGATCCCAGCGCAGCCCCTGCTCCTGGTTCGCCTCGACCAGCAGCAGGGCGACCGTGGTGATCAGCGCGGCGAAGCCGAGCAGGAACAGTTCGGCATTGCGGCGGTTCGGCAGTGACGGGGTCACCGCCACCGGCGACTGCGGTTGTGTCGTCATGACACTTCCCGGCAGTTCGTTCCGGGTTCAGGTGGCGGGGGCGGCAGCGCCGTCACGGTGGGCGACGGCGTCGGCGACGGGGTAGGCGCCGGCGGGGGACCGGGCGGCGCCGGCGAGGACGTCACGGTGCGCGGCGTCTCCGGAGCGGGCGGGGGAGCCGAGGTGGGCGAATTGCCGCTCGGTGCAGGCGTTCCCGGGGCGCGAGTGGTCGACGGCCGCGGCGACGGCGGGCGGCTGGACGTGGCGGGGGAGCGCGGCGCGCAGACCGGCAGCACCGAGCTGTGGGACAGCTCGGTGATCTGGCCGATGGCGTCGTCGAGAGTGCCGGACGGCAGACCGGCGATCACCTGCGCACGTTCGGAGGGACGCATGTCGCTCACGGCGAGGAGCCGGCAACCCAGGTTGTCGCGCGACTGGTCGGCGCTGATGAGGGACAGCTCGTTGCGGGCGTTCAGGCAGCCCAGCAGATACGGCTCCTGAAGGGAGATTCCGAGGAAGGAGCCCTGAACACCACGCATGATCGAGACGATGCCGTCGTGTTCGCTGACGTAGTAGTTGTTGCGGACGATTTCGCGGGCGACCGCCAAGCCGGCGAGGACCGCCAGCACCAGCACTGCGGCCGCGAGGTAGATGCGGCGACGCGAGCGCGGACGCGGGGGAGGCTCTTCGGGTTGCGGGACAACGCGTTTGGCGGCGTTGCGCTTCGGGTTGAAGGCCGACGCCCGGCCCGCTGCCGTGTTCGGCGGCGCGCTCTGGTCGTCGTCGCCGGAGACGGCGCCGGCCAGGATCGGCTGGGTCTGCCCGTAGTCGTGGGAGGTGACGTCCACGACGTCGGCGACGACCACGGTCACGTTGTCGGGTCCGCCGCCGCGCAAGGCCAATTCGATGAGCCGGTCCGCACTTTCGGCGACGTCGGAGATCTGCAGCGCCTCGGCGATGGTGTCGTGGCTGACCGGGTCGGACAGGCCGTCGGAGCACAGCAGGTAGCGGTCGCCGGCGCGGGCTTCCCGCATGATCAGCGTCGGCTCCACCTCATGCCCGGTGAGCGCACGCATGATCAGCGACCGCTGCGGGTGGCTGTGGGCCTCCTCGGCGGTGATGCGGCCCTCGTCGACCAGGGTCTGGACGAAGGTGTCGTCCTTGGTGATCTGCGCGAGTTCGCCGTCGCGCATCAGGTACCCGCGCGAGTCGCCGATGTGCACCAGGCCAAGCCGGTTGCCCGCGAACAGGATTGCGGTCAGCGTCGTGCCCATGCCGTCGAGTTCGGGGTCGGCCTCGACATGCGCGGCGATCGCCGAGTTGCCTTCGCGCACCGCGGCGTCGAGCTTGCTGAGCAGGTCACCGCCCGGCTCGTCGTCGTCGAGATGGGCCAGCGCCGCGATCACCAACTGCGAGGCCACTTCGCCGGCGGCGTGGCCGCCCATGCCGTCGGCGAGCGCCAGCAGCCGCGCCCCGGCGTACACGGAGTCCTCGTTGTTGGCACGCACCAGCCCCCGGTCGCTGCGGGCCGCATATCGGAGCACGAGGGTCACGGGCGCAACTCGATCACCGTCTTGCCGATCCGCACCGGTGTGCCCATCGGAACTCGTACCGCCGTCGTCACCTTCGCCCTGTCGAGGTATGTACCGTTGGTCGATCCTAGGTCCTCTACGTACCATTCCGGACCGCGTGGCGAGAGCCGGGCATGGCGCGTCGAGGCGTAATCGTCGGTCAGCACCAGCGTGGAGTCATCGGCCCGCCCGATCAGCACGGGTTGGGTGCCCAAAGGGATGCGGGTCCCGGTCAGTGCGCCCTCGGTGACCACCAGCTGGCGCGGGACGTTGCGGGCCCGGTTGGGCAGCAGCGAACCGCGCAGCGCCAGCCCGCGGCGCACCATCACCGCGCCGGTCGGCGCGTAGATGTCGGTACGCAGGATGCGCAGCACCGACCAGATGAACAGCCACAGCAGCAACAGGAAGCCGACGCGCGTCAGCTGCAGTATCAGCCCCTGCATCCGACGTCCTCTCCGTCCGGGTCGTACTCCTCGCGCAAGCGCTCGTCGGCGCAGTTCGGCACCGCCACCCTACGTGGGCGGCGGTCGACGTGAGGCTCACGCCGTCGCTGCCCCCGTGCGGGCGGAGCCTCAGTGAACGCGGACGATGATCTCGGAGTGGCCCAGCCGGATGACGTCGCCGTCGGCCAGCTGCCACTCCTGGACCGGCGCGTTGTTCACCGTGGTGCCGTTGGTGGAGTTGAGGTCTGACAATAGCGCCACCTGGCCGTCCCAGCGGATCTCCAGATGCCGACGGGACACCCCCGTGTCGGGCAGGCGGAACTGTGCGTCCTGTCCGCGGCCGATCACGTTGGCGCCTTCGCGCAACTGGTAGGTGCGTCCGCTGCCGTCGTCGAGCTGCAGGGTGACCGTCGAACCCGCCGTGGGGTACTCACCCTGGCCGGCTCCGTACCCGGCGCCGTACCCGCCGCCGGCCCCGTAGCCCTGATCGCCGTAGCCCTGGTCGCCGTAGCCGGCCGGGGCCTCGCCGCCGTAGCGGCCGTAGTCGGGCTGGCCGTACTCCTGGCGCCCGTAGCCCTGGCCGCCGCCGTAGCCGCCCTGGTCCGGGTAACCGCCCTGATCGGGGTAGCCGCCCTGGTCCGGGTAGGACGGGCGGGCCGGGGGACGTCCGTAGTCGTAGTCACCGGCGGGAGCGCCGTAGCCGTGCTGGCCGCCGCCGGGAGGCGGACCGTACCCACCGGGCGCGGGCCGGTAGCCCTGGTCCTGGTAGCCGCCCTGCGGCGGGACGTAGCCGGCCGGGGGGCGCTGCTCGTAGGACGGCGGCGGGTAGCCCTGGTCGCCGTAGCCGCCCTGGTCCGGGTAGCCACCCTGATCGGGGTAGCCGCCCCGCTGCGGATAACCCTGGTCGCCGTGCGGCGGGTAGCCGCCCTGATCGGCCGGCGGGTAACCACCCTGGTCCGCGGGCGGGTAGCCGCCCTGGTCCGCGGGCGGGTAGCCGCCACGCTGGTCGTCAGGACGGTTGTACCGGTCGTCCTCGGGACGGTTGTAGTAGTCGTCCCCGGGCCGGCCCGGCCCCTGGCCGCCGCGGTAGGTCGGATTGTCGCTCATCGCTGGTACTCCTGGTTCTGCGTGGGACGAGAGGTCTCGAGGTGGTGGGGCGGGTACGCCCGTGGTCGAGTCGGGATTGACCACACCGCGCGCGCGAAACTGTCCGGTGTGCAGGTCGGGCGATTGCTCGAATCGGACAACCACCTCACCATACGTTTGCCATCCGCGCTCATGGATATAGCCCTCCAGGTGCTTGGCGAACGTGGTCGGGGTGATGTCCGGGTCGGCACTCACCTTCTGATGGTCAGGCACACTGAGGGTAATGACGTAGTCGTTCGGTGCCAAAACGCGGCCGCCGTGCATCTCGCGGGCGCCCGAGTCGGCTTCGCGCCGCAGCAGCGACTCGACCTCGGCCGGCATGATGGATCCGCCGAACACCCGGGCGAACGCGTTGCCGACCGAGTCCTCGAGCTTGCGCTCGAAACGATCGACCAGACCCATGTCCCCGATCGCCTCCCTCGACAGTGAAATGCCGCCAGCGTGTCGGCTGGCAGCGATGCTTGCAAGCATGGTATCGGCGACCTATACCCAGACGTGACCAACAGAACTCTGAGAATCACGTCACCGCAGGTCAAGCATGCGCCCGAGGCTGTTTTGGTGATCTGCGGGGTGCCCAAGTACGGTTGGAGCGCGGGTCGGCCTGCGTGATAGGCTGCCCCGGTTGTCACGGGCGAGTGGCGGAATGGCAGACGCGCTGGCTTCAGGTGCCAGTGTCCTTCGGGACGTGGGGGTTCAAGTCCCCCTTCGCCCACCACGCGACAGAGGCCACGGGTTCTTCGGAACACGTGGCCTCTGTCGTGAACGGGCCCTCAGGACGTGGCAGGCATCTCGAGGACGACGCGGAAGCGCGCCTTGCCCGACATCATCCGTTCGTAAGCGGCGGGGGCATCGTCGAACGCCATCACCTCGGTCATCGGCGCGACGCCGGAGGCGACGCTGAACGCCAGGCAGTCCTCGTTCTCGATGGCCGATCCCGTGAGACTGCCCTCGATGCGGCGGCCGCCGAAGATCAGCGTGGCCGTGTCGACCGTCAGCGGGTCCGGGGCCGCGCCCACCACCATCAGCTGCCCCCGCGGCCGCAGTCCGGCGACCAGCGGGCTCATCGAACTCCCGCTGGCGGCCGTCGCGACGATGGCCGCGGCTCCACCCAGGGCGCCCAATGCGGCGCCGGGATCCTCGGCGGCGCTGTCGATGTAGTGATCCGCGCCCAGCGTGGTGGCCAGTTCCGCCTTCTCGGGCCCCCGCGCGATCGCCGCGACCCGGAAGCCGAGCTTCTTGGCGTACTGCACCCCGAGATGGCCCAGGCCGCCGAGGCCCTGGACGGCGACGAGCGCGCCCGGTGTGGCGTCGGTGCTTCGCAGCGCGTTGAACGTGGTGACGCCCGCGCACAGCAGCGGGGCGGCATCGGTGGCCGACACGGAGTCGGGCACACGGACCAGCCCGGTCGCGCGGCCGTAGAACACCTCGGCGTAGCCACCGTCCTCGGTGGTGCCCGGCTGCGGCTGGTCGGTGCAGTTGACGAAATCGCCGCGACGGCAGAACTCGCATGCGTTGCACTGACCCCCGAGGAAACCCATGCCCACCCGGTCGCCGACCGACCACGCCGTGACACCCTCGCCCACCGCGTCGACGATGCCGACGATCTCGTGGCCGGGCACCACCGGGGATCCCGGATCAGCACGCTGACCCTCGACGGCGAGCACGTCGCTGTGGCACACCCCGCAGCTCTGCACCCGCACCCGGACGCGTCCGTAGGCGGGTGCTGTCAGCTCGCGGTCGACGAGTTCGAAGTGGCGTTGGCCGGTGACCTGGTAGGCCCGGTAGGTGGGGGACATGGCGCGACTATGGCATACCGGCGCGCAACGCCGCATCCGTCAATCGACTGCCCGAAGATGTTGCCGCCGAACATCTGTGGAGACGAGGCCGTGGACCGCCCTCTGCGGCGACATGCTGCGTCGGCGGTTATGCCGCTTGGTCTCCGGGTGGTGCGGGTCCGCCGGGTTCGGCGGGGTCGCTGGTCGACGTCGCAGGCTCCGGGTCGGTCGGCTCGGCCGGCTCGACCGTGGTCTGTTCGGCGGGTTGTTCGTCGTCGGGTGGGCGGAGCAGGACTTCGGGACGGTGGTGGGTGTTGATGCGGGTTTGGCCGGTGTCCAGGCCTGGGGGAGGGGTCCATTCGACGTCGTGGCGGTTGTTCATGACGGTGCGCCAGCCGCCCGGGGTGACCGAGCGGTTGTCCGGGGGGCAGGCCAACCCGAGTTCGGCGACAAGTCCGGAATCTACCCCCATTGACGGTGGCGGATCGGCCGGTCTGCACGTTCGGGTTTCAATGCCTTACCTGCGGTTTGCGCAGATAGATGGCGGTGACGTGCTCGTGGGCGCGCACCCATCCGGCGGCGTCGGGTGAAACCCAGCCCATGAGGGTTGCCGCATCGTTGACGTCCCGCGCGAGGTCGCGCTGGTGACTCGGTTCGTGGTGAGCGGCTCGGTTGCGAACGAACGACAGGCGCTGCATGCGTTGTTCGACAAGTTTGCGCCGTTGACCAAGATCGTGGTGTCCGTGTGGGAATGCGGCGGCGAGTGCCGGAATCCACAGTGTCGTCAAGTATCGGGATGCGGTCAGGAACCGCCAGAAGCCGAACGGCAGCTCGGCGATCACCTTGCCATGCACGCCGTGGGGTCGGCGCCGGGTCGCTCGCTCGCGAGCCTGTGCGATGTCGGCTCGGCCGCGCGCGTCCAGTGGAACGGCGTCCAACCATGAGACGCTCGGATGGCGCCGCCGAGACCAGTTGGTCAGGGCCGAGTCCAAGGCATTCCGCACGATGACCTCGGTCATCGAGATCAGGGAGATCACGGCGGCCGCGGCGTCGGTGTTCCACTCGTAGAGCCGCATGACTTCGGTGATTTCACCGTTGGTCGCCGCAAAATACGACCGCAGCCGTTCGGCGGTCAAGAGCTCAACGATCGCAGCGTTGCTCCATTCCGGCGGTGGGTCGGCCGGTCCGCTTGACATGCTCAGATCGTTCCATAGACTTAGAAAACGAAGACCCCGGAACGATCACTGGCCTAGCCACATCGCCGGGGTTACGTCTTTTGCGGCACAGACACCCCACTTTGGTTGCAAGTCATGGATCTACCCTGTTCGCTGGCCGCCTCAGCCGGATGCAACTCGGTTATGGCAAGTCGGCCAGGACATCTTCAATCGTCATGCCCGAGGCGAGGATAGAGCCCCTTGGGGTTGTGGACTTCGGATCGGCGTGTGGTCACGTGTAGTGATCAACGAGTCGTAGCCAAGCCCATCTGGAAGTGTTCAAGCAAGGGGCGCACGAACCGCTCACTCAACACCCACCACAATCGAAAGCTGACTTCGGATCAAGCTTCTAGCCGGGAGAAGACGTATGACCACAACAGCGCCTCAATCTGACATCGGCATCCTGGTGGAGGCGGAGGCCTTCGACAACTACGGCGGCTGGGTGCTGGACTCCCAGTTCGATTGTGAAATGGGTTCGCCTTATCTGCTTGCCCATGGCCTCGGCAGCCCTGTCGCCGACGCCACAACCACGATGGCCGTCCACGAGGCGGGCCGATTCCACGTGTGGGTGCGGACCAAGGATTGGGTGCCCTCGCATCACCCCGGGCGGTTCACCGTCACCGTCGACGACATAACCCTGGAGCCTGAGTTCGGGGCCAGTGGGCGGGACTGGTCATGGGAACAGGCAGGGGTCGTGGAACTACCCCAGGGCGAAGTGTCCCTGGTGCTGCACGATCTGACCGGCTTCGAGGGTCGGTGTGATGCGATCTTCTTCGGTCGCGATGACACACCACCACCGGAGGGGGCCGGCGAGGAAGCCCGTTCGTGGCGACGCAGACTCCGCGGTCTTCCCGACGATCCCATTGCCGCAGGCGAATTCGATGTCGTTGTCGTCGGCGGGGGCGTGACCGGGGCGGCCGCAGCGCTGACCGCGGCCCGCCTGGGCTGCCAGGTGGCTTTGATCCAGGATCGCCCCTACCTGGGCGGCAACGCCAGCATAGAGATCGGTCTCAGTCCCCGCGGAGAAACCGGCCCACTGATCGACGAACTATCCGAGCGCAGCCCCGACGGCGACCTGTATGCACGACGGCTACTGGAGGCTGAGCCCAACGCCACCCTCGTGCTGGAGCAGACCGTCTACGGCGTGGAGATGGACCAGCAGACCATCACCTCGGTCGACGCCCGTGATGCCCGCAGCGGTCGGGAATACCGTTATTGTGCGCCGGTCTTCATCGATTGCACCGGGACCGCGCTGCTTGGGTTGCTCTCCGGCGCCCAAACGCGTTTCGGGCAGGAGTCGCGCGGCGAGTTCGACGAGAGCCTGGCCCCTGAGCGCGGCGACGACATGCACCACGGCAACACCGTCTTCTTTCGCACCCGCATGGCGGGCGCTCCGGTGGGGTTCCCGGATGTGCCGTGGGCCCTGCCTGTCGCCAAGGACTTCGCCGATCTCAGGGGACAGTTGATCAAACCCGGAACCGAGAACGGACCCGGTCCGGTCGCCGGCGCCCAGAAGGTGCCTGACCCGACCGTCCGTCGCAGGATGACCCATCCGCTCACCCACTTCTGGGAGTACGGGCAGTGGCTCGACCCCTACACCGAGGGTGAACGGATTCGCGACCATCTCCTGTGCGCGATATACGGAACCTTCTCCAACGTCAAGCAACTCGAACCGACTGAGTACGCCAACCTGGAATTGGAATGGGTCGCTCATGTTCCCGCCCAGGGCGAGTACCGACGCTACGTCGGCGACTACACCCTCACCGAGACCGACATCCGCAGTCACCAGGATTTCCCCGATGCCGTCGTGCAGAACTCGGGGGCGTTCTGTCTGCACTACCCCGGCGACGAGAAGTACGACTTCCGCCTCAAGAACTGGATCTGGGATACCCGAGACGACCAGCCCTATGACATACCCTTCCGATGCCTGTACTCGGTCAATATCACGAACCTGATGATGGCGGGCAAGCACATCAGCGTCACCCACGTCGCCGGATCGAACACCAAGTTCATGGGCAACGGCGGACAGCATGGCATCGCCACCGCGGCAGCGGCATTCCTCTGCAACAAGTACTCCACCACGCCCCGCGGCATCCACGCGATGCACCTGCAGGAACTGTGGGACGTAGCCGGTCAGTTCACCGGCAGGGCCGCCAACCGGTAGCCGGCACCGGTTATCCAGTCTTCGACGGTTCACTCAGTTCGGTGGCCCGTCGAATAGTGTTGTCGGTGAATCCGATCCGGTCGATGATGCTGCGGAATACGCCCGGGGCCATGGCGGCGAGGGTGTTGCTGCTGGGCACGGTGACGGTCTTCGAACGACGTTCGATGGCCCGGACGCCGGCGCTGATGACATCGCCGCGAGAAACCATCTTGAAGGGTTGGCGGCGGTGTCCACCCCAGAGGGCCTCCTCGGCGGGGTTTCTCATCATCTCCTCGAGCATCGGGGTGCTGAAGAACGTCGGGTGCAGGCTGCCGACCCTAACCCCATCAGGGCGCAACTCCAGGCGGGCCGAATCGCACATCGCCCAGACCCCGGCCTTGCTGGCGCAGTAGCCGGACTGCAATGGGGAGTGCACGAACGCGGCCATGGAGGAGACTGCGAGCAGGTAGCCGCGTTGCTCCCGCACATAAGGAATCGCCGCACGGAAGGTGCGCCATACGCCGGTGAGATTGATGTCTATGAGTCGCTCGAACGCGGCCGGATCTCCGGTGGCGACAGGCTCGATCACCGTGACGCCGGCATTCGCGACGACAACGTCAATTCGCCCGTAGTGCGCAGCGACGGCAGCGAACGCGGCCTCAAGGCTGCTGAGGTCACCGACGTCGGCGCGCCACCCGCGCGCATGCGTTGGCCCGCCGAGCGTCTCGGCGAGTTCGTCGACCCGATTCTGGTCAAGGTCGAGCAAGGCCAGGTTGCAGCCCTTGGATCGAAGCGCATCGGCGAGGTTGGATCCCAGGCCACCTCCGGCACCAGTGATCGCGACGGTTCGCCCTGCCAACTCCCAGCGACTCATGCCAAAGTTCCCGTCGGGACGTGGAGCTGCAGGAAGGCGATCTGATCCATAATCGCTCTCTCGAACGCGTCGCCGACATAGATGTCGAAGTGCCCGACGTTGTACAGCCTGGCCTCACCGCGCGGTGTGGCCGCCGCAGCCCGCTGCGCGGCTACGGCGGGTGCGACCGTGTCGTTCGCGCAGATGGCGAAGAAGGTCGGCGCGACAATCTTTGGCGCGTCCTTGATGGGGCGGTGCATGGTGATGTGCCAACCGAACCGGGCAGCGACCTGGTTCTCGAACGGAACACCTTCGGGAACCAGGTGCAGGTATCCGTCGTAGCAGTCCGGGGCCGCCATCAGGGCGGCATCTCCGGGCCTGCCGGCTGAGGCGACCATGACCGGCGGACGGCCGCGGCGAGCTGCGATCAGGTCACGGACGGCCCGGACGGTCACTTTCGCCGCGGACACCCGGTTGCTCGCCCGCGCCGACGACGGACCGTCGACGAACGGGCACTGCGCGATCACCGCGGCGATGCGCGGATCGCGAGCCGCGGTGACGAGCACGTGACCGCCGCCAAACGACGTGCCCCACAACACGATCCGGTCAGAGTCGACGCCGGGCAGAGTTCGGGCGAACTCGACGGCCGAGGTCCAGTCCTGCAACTGACGATCGATGTCGAGCAGCTGGCGGGGCACTCCCCCGCTGCCCCCGAAGTGACGGTAGTCGAACAACAGGCAGGAATAGCCCGCGGCAACAAAGCGCTCGGCATACGCGGGCATGCGCATCTGCCGCACGGATCCCAGACCGTGGCCCATGACGATCATCGGGTGAGGTCCGGGGCCGGCCGGGCGGTAGACGGTGGCGGCACAGAACGAGTCACCGGAGTCGAACTGGATCTCCGTGTCCGTTCGGTCGAGCTTGGTCATATCAACCATCCAATGTTTGTAGGTGATCCCAACGTTAGATATTGCTTCCAATTTTGTAAAGTATGTAAACTTTTCGCATGACCGAAGCGGTGAGGGCGGGTAGGCGAGAACGTCGTACCGAGGCCGCAAGGCTCGGGATCATCGATGCTGCGGAGCAACTTCTGACCGAACGTGGCTCCCACAGCGTCACACTTGAGGCTGTTGCTGAACGCGCTGACGTTGCCGTGCAGACCATCTACAACCGTGTCGGCGGCCGCTCCGCCCTGCTGCTCGCAGTGACGCAAAGGGCACTGGAGGAGAACCGCGCCTATGTCGACGCCGCCTACGCGCTACCCGGCACACCCGAGGAACGCATGCGCGCGGCACTTCGGGCCTACGTGCAGTTCGCGACCGAGAAGCCCCACCAGTTCCGCATCGTCACCAACCCGCCCGATGACCCGGATGTGGTCGCCCAGGTCGACGATCTCATCGCGGCTCACATGACCAACTTGGCCGCTGCACTGCGCGAGGCCATCACGGCCGGCACGGTCGCCCCCGACCTCGACCCCGACATCGCGGCCACGGCCCTGTGGGCTATGAGCAGCGGCATCCTGTCCCTCGGATGGCGCGCCACCGGCCACCCCGTCACCACCGATCACCTCACGAAGATGCTGGAGTTCTTCGAGACGCTGGTGACGCGCGGGGTCATCACCGCGTCCCCCCCGGTCGAATGAGGTTCACCTGCGTCCTCAGGCGGTGTCGCGCGCGTGCGAGTAGGGACTGTGGAAATAACGGTGTTTCCGGTACTGACACGCTGAGCGATGCTCGGCGAGAAAGGTGCCGTGATGACGACACTGGAAGATGTGGCGAAGAAGAAGGCGGCTGAGCAGTCCGCAGAGCAGAAGGCTGCCGTCGAGCTGGTCCGACTGGCACAGGAACAGGGCCTGTCGCTGACTGGGCCCGACGGGCTGCTCAAACAGCTGACCAAGACGGTCCTGGAGATCGCACTCAATGAGGAGATGACCGAGCACCTCGGTTACGAGAAACACGACCCGCCGGAGGCGGGGTCGGGCAACATCCGCAACGGGACCCGCACCAAGACGGTGCTGACCGACACCACCGGCCCGGTCGAACTCGACGTGCCGCGCGATCGGGCATCCACGTTCGAGCCCCAGATCGTCAAGAAACGTCAACGCCGATTGTCCGGGGTCGATGAGGTGGTCTTGTCGTTGTACGCCAAAGGGCTTACCACTGGGGAGATTTCAGCGCATTTCGCTGAGATCTACGGCGCGTCGGTCTCGAAGGAGACGATCAGCCGCATCACCGACAAGGTCATCGAGGAGATGAACGATTGGTCGGTGCGGCCACTCGATGAAACCTACGCCGCGATCTTCATCGACGCGATCGTGGTGAAGGTCCGCGACGGCCAGGTCGCCAACCGCCCGTTCTACGCCGCGATCGGAGTGACCCTGGCCGGGGAACGCGACATCCTCGGATTGTGGGCCGGCACCGGCGGGGAGGGCGCGAAGTTCTGGATGAGCGTGCTCACCGATCTGCGCAACCGCGGCGTCAAGGACAGCTTCTTCGTCGTCTGCGATGGGCTGAAGGGACTGCCCGAGGTGGTGGGCAACGTGTGGCCGCAGGCGATCGTGCAGACGTGCATCATTCACTTGCTGCGCAACACCTTTCGGCTCACGTCCCGCAAGTACTGGGATGAGATCAAGCGTGATGTGAAACCGATCTACACCGCAGTCAACGCGACCGCGGCCCGCGCAGCGTTCGACGATCTGGCCGAGAAATGGGGGCAACGCTACCCGGCGGTGATCCGCCTGTGGGACAACGCCTGGGCGGAGTTCATCCCGTTCCTGGACTACGACGTGGAGATCCGCCGTGTCATCTGTAGCACCAATGCCATCGAGTCGCTCAACGCCCGCTACCGCCGCGCGATCAAGGCCCGCGGCCACTTCCCCTCCGAGCAGGCCGCCCTCAAGTGCCTCTACCTGGTCACCCGATCCCTGGACCCCACCGGCCGCGGTAAGGCACGATGGACGATGCGGTGGAAACCTGCCCTGAATGCGTTCGCGATCACCTTCGCCGATCGATTCCCGGCAGCCGAAACCTACTGATGAAAACCGCCGGAAACACCGTTAGCGAGATAGTCCCTGCGAGTAAAGCCAGGGGTCGTGTCCGCTGACGATGAGCAGATCCGCCTCGATACCAGTAAAGAAAATCCTCACCGCCGGTCAGTCATGGTTTCCGGGTGTTGCCCCAGTCTTGCTGGTTGGTGATGGCGGCGGACGGAGGGCGCAGCGTAGCGACCGGCGCGGACGGGAGCGCCAGCGGACGGAAGCATAGGGAGCGCAGTGCAGCCCGTAGGTAGCCGCCCGCTGCGTGGTTGGGGCGTGGTCAGGGTTTGGGCGGTCTGCGTGACGGCGGGGTCAGCAGGTCGATGAGTGCGTTTGCGTTGCGGCCGAGGTGGTCAAGTGCGGCGCGTCCTTTCGTTTCGGTGGCACGCGACGGGTATCCGATGACGCCGCTGGGGGTGTAGGCGCCGATGCCCAGGGTGGTGAGGTAGCGGCGGTCGGTGGCGGTGTGGTCGCTATTGGCCCATCCGTCGCGGAGGTAGTCGGGGCAGGCGGCGAGCAGGATCGAGGTTTCGAGCTCGCCCGCGTGCATGTCGTCGTGGCTGCTAGTGGTGATGTTGGCGGCGGTGCGGGCTTCGGTCCAGTCCTCGCGGCTGGGGTAGAGCCCGACTCTGACGGGTGCGGTGGGTTGGTTGGCTTGTTGGACGACGTTGGTGAGCACCGCGTTGCCACCGTGGGCGTTGACGACGATCAACCCGGCAATCCCGTGCCCCGTGAGCGATGCGGTGATGTCGGTGAGGATCGCGGCCAAGGTTGCGGCGCTGACACTGACGGTTCCGGGGTAGGCGGCGTGTTCGTGCGAGCAGCCGAACGTGAAAGGTGGAAGCTGAAACACATTGTGGTGGCTGCTAATTGAGGATGCGATAGCGCAGGCGATGAGGGTGGGTCTGCTGCACGATCAGGTGACAGTTTCGGTCACGCGGCCTGACTGGCCGGTGTGGTCATGATTGCTTCGAATTCGATCGGGGTCAACCGCCCGAGGCCGGACTGGCGGCGGCGCCGGTGGTAGGTGCGCTCGATCCAGGTGACGATCGCGATGCGGAGTTGTTCTCGGGTGTCCCAGCGGCGGCGGTCGAGCACGTTCTTCTGCAGCAGGCTAAAGAAGCTCTCCATGGCGGCGTTGTCACCGGCGGCCCCGACACGGCCCATAGAGCCGACCATCTCGTGGTGATTCAAGGCGTGTACGAATTTCCTTGACCGGAACTGAGATCCGCGATCCGAGTGCAGAATGCACCCCGCGACATCTCCGCGTCGGGCTACCGCGCTGTGTAGTGCCCGGATGGCCAGTTGTGACTTCATGCGGGAGTCGATGCTGTAGCCGACGATCCGGTTGGAGAACACGTCCTTAATCGCACAGAGGTAGAGCTTGCCCTCACCGGTGCGGTGCTCAGTGATGTCACTGAGCCACAACTGATTTGGCCTGTCAGCGGTGAAGTCACGCTCGACAAGATCGTCGTGCACCGGCGGCCCGACTTTGCCGTTTTTGCCGCGCTTCTTACCAAACACGCTCCACAGTCGGTTCTGCGAACAGATCCGCCAGGCGGTGCGCTCGGCCATCGGCTCCCCGGCATCGCGCGCCTCCTCCACGAGGTAGCGGTAGCCGAACTCCGGATCGTCTGCGTGCGCGTCGAACAGCGCATTGGCGCGGTAGGCCTCAACGAGTTCGGCATCGGTGATGGGGTCGGCCAGCCAGCGGTAATACGGCTGGCGGGAGAGCTTGAGTACCCGGCACGTCACCGCGACAGGGATCCCGTCGGCGGCGAGCTCTTTCACGAGCGGGTAGACCCTTTTCCCGGCAGATTGGCCTGCGACAGATACGCCGCAGCCCGGCGCAGCACCTCGTTCTCCTGTTCGAGCAGCTTGATCCGCCGCCGCGCTTCGCGCAGCTCACCGGACTCGCTGGCGCTCTTGCCGGGCTTGGTGCCCTCCTCGATGTTGGCCTGACGGAGCCATTTCTGCAGCGTCATCGGGTGCACCCCGAAATCACTCGCGATCTGCTCGATCGTCACACCGTCATCACGGTTGCGGGCCACGCGCACGACATCGTCGCGGAACTCACGGGGGTAAGGCCTAGGCACAAGGAACATCCTTCCAGCCCACCCGTCCCGGGCAAGCCAACTCAAATGTCACCTATTCGTGCAGCAGACCCGGTGTCGGTGCCCAGGGGCAGGTAGGGGCCGTGCTGCTCGAACGCCCCGACCGGCAGCACCGCGACCGCGCTGTGTGTGGCCGCGTCGGTGGTAGTGAGGTCGGGGATGATGGCGGGCTTCACGTGGTGACTCCTTGGGTGGCATTTTTGATCAGTCCAGACAGCCGTTGCAACAACGGGCTGGTGCGTTCTCTCCTGCGGTCGCGGACAAGTTTGCTGGCTGCGCCGAGGTGTTTACGGGCGCGCTGCGACGGCGCGGCGAGGTAGGCCGGTATTGCGGTTTCAGCGAGGACCACGGCCAGCGGGTACTCGTGGGCGGCGATGTAGGCGTGCAGCAACCTCATGTCGGCGACGGCTTGGTCGCGGTGCTGTTGGGAAGTCCACGCGGCGTGGTGGGCGCTGAGCAGGTGTAGGGCTTTGTCGGGCTCGCCGATGCGCAGATACCCCGAGGCGATGTCGCTGGCGACGTAGGCGGCGTGGGCGTAAATCGCGTGATCGCCGGTGGCGGGTGTGATGTCGCCGAGTTCGAGTGCGTGGTCGGCGTGCCGATGGAACGCGCGTGGGTCGCGGTTGGCCAGAGCGGCTAGCGCTTGCTGGCGGGCGATGCTGGCCCTCAGACGGCCTACCTGGCGCCCGTCGATGAGTTGGGCGGCCTCGGCGGCCAGGTCCACTGCCAGGTCCGGGCTGGTGCGGGCCAGAATGTTGGATTGGCGCATCAACAGCATGGCGGTCAGTTCCGGGCCGGCTGATCGCAGGTGCAGGGCGGCTTTACTGGTCAAGCGTTCGGCGGCGGCGTGGTCGCCGAGGTCTTGGGCGATCCATCCGGCCAATTCGGCGATGGTCCCGGCAGCGTGACGTACCTGGGGTTTGAGCGGGCCGGACGCGTTGGTAATGAGGGCTTCGACGGTGATGAGATCGAGTTCGACCAGGGGCCGGGCGTGTTGGGGGCCGAAGGTGTGTTCGGCCTGAATATGGGCGTGTCGCTGGGCTTCGACCACTGAGAGCACGTCGCGGTCCACGGGCAGCTGCAACAGCAACGGGTGCGGCAACCGGGTCTCGGTGGGCACGGCGAAGAAATCGTCGGGGTCGGCGCCGAACACGGCTGCGAGGTCTTCGCGCCACATTTCGCCGATATGTCCGGTCCGCAGGATGTCGGAGATGGTGCGTTTGAGGGATTCGCGTTTGGGCAGGTCATCATCACCGCGCAGCTTGCGAACGTTTTCGACCTCGATCGCCATTTCGCGCAGGCTGTAGCCGTAGTCATCGAGGGCGCGGCGCAGCCGTTGCGCGTTGTCCTGAGCGTGTCAGATGGTTTGTGTAGCTGTGGCTGCTGATGGATGGAGCAGTATCGATGGATGTGACCACTGACGAGCCGATGTCGGGGCTGATGCCGTAGAGGCGTTGAAGTCCGCAGGTGTTCTCGATGACGTGCTGGCCAAGATCGATGCGGGCCAGCTGCAGTTGACCGGTCAGGGTGGGTTTCTGCCCGAGATGGTCAAAGCGGTGCTCGAGCGCGGGTTGGCTGCTGAGCTGACCGATCACCTCGGATACGACAAGGGTGATCCCGTAGGGCGTGAGCTGCCCAATGCTCGCAACGGGTTCACGCCCAAGACGGTCGCCAGCGAGGTCGGCGACGTGGGGTTGGCGATCCCGCGCGACCGGGACGGCAGCTTCACCCCGACCCTGGTCCCGAAGGGCTCGCGGCGCCTGGGCGGTCTGGACGACATGATCATTTCGCTCTACGCCGGCGGGATGACGATCCGCGATATCCAGCATCATCTGGCCACCACGATCGGCACCGAGCTGTCCCACGACACGATCTCGCGGATCACCGACGCGGTGCTCGAGGAGGTCACCCAGTGGCAGAAACGCCCCCTTGAGGAGCTGTATCCGATCGTTTACCTCGACGCTCTGGTCATCAAGATCCGCGACGGTCACCAGGTCAAGAACCGAGCCGCCCACATCGCCGTCGGTGTCGATCTCGACGGGATCCGGCACGTGCTGGGGATCTGGGTGACCGCCCATGAGGGGGCGAAGTTCTGGGCCGGGGTATGCGCCGAGCTGGCCAACCGTGGCGTCAAGGACATCCTGATCGTGTGCACCGACGGGCTGACCGGTTTCGCCGAAGCCGTCGAGGCGACCTGGCCGCAGACCACGGTGCAGACCTCATCTATTAACAATGGGTGGGCCGGGATGGTCTCGGCGTTCACCTGCACCACCACGGGCAGGACCTGTGCAAACGCGTCACCTTCGAGGTCCACATGCAGACCTGTCCGCCCGTGGTGGCTGCGGGGCTTGGACCGGCCAGCGAGAGCAGCACCACCGGTATCAGCGGCGAGTGCCGAGATGAGGTTCCGGGCACGCCCCGCACATTGCAGCGTGAATCTTCGGATCGAAGGGGATCTGACTGCAATGAATCAGGATAGTCCGGACGGTGCAAGTCGTTTCTGGTGCGGCATTGATTGGGGCGGACGCTCCCATTACCTCTGCGTCCTCGACGACCGCGGCGGGCAGCTTCTCAGCCGAAAGATCGCGCACACCGTCGACGGTTTGACGATATTGGTCGAGGTGATCGCCTCACTGACTGGCTCGGTGCGTATCGCCATCGAACGCGCCGAGGGCTTGCTTGTCGAGCATCTGCAACAGCACTGTAGCGCTGAAATCTATTGCGTGTCACCGAAGATCTCGGCGCGTGCACGTGAACGGTATCGGATGGCGGCGGCCAAGTCCGACGAGTTCGATGCCTACGTTTTGGCCGACACGTTGCGTCACCAATATGCCCAGTGGCGGCCGTTGGCTGTTGCGTCGCCGGTATTGGCCGAGCTGATCGCGGTCAGCCGGGATCGTCAGCGCATCCTGGATATGCAGGTGGATACCGAAAATCGGCTGCGGTCGATCTTGGAGGCCTACCACCCCGCACCTTTGCACCTGTTCTCCTCGTTGGACCGTGACATCACCCTGGCGTTCATCCGGACCTTTCCCACTCCCGCGCAGGCGAGCAGGGTCACGACGAGACGAATGGGTGGATTCACCGGCCGACACGGCTACAGTGGCCGGCAGAAACCTGAGACGCTCATCGCCCGGATGCAGCCTCATCTGTTGTCGGCCAGTGAAGGAACCGTCGCCGGTAAAGCGTTGGCGGCCAAAGCATTCACAGAACAGCTCGCGCTACTCAACACTCACCTGCGAGCCCACGACAAGCGGCTGGGCGAGTTGCTCGACATGCACCCGGACACTCCGATCTTCACCAGCTTCCCTGGTATCGGTCCCGTCACCGCCGGCGTATTAATCTCCGAAATGGGTGAACAGCGCAGCCGTTTCCCATCGGCGCCGTCGTTGTTGGCCGAGACCGGCTTGGCTCCGGTCACCAAGGCCTCCGGGCGCACCCGTCAGGTGAGGTTCCGCTACGCCGCCAACCGGCGAATGCGCCACGCCATCGACTGGTGGATGTTCGTCGCCGTCCGTGAGGACCCATGGTCGGCCGACATCTACGAACACGCCCGCGCCGCCGGCCAACCACACCACCGCGCTCTGCGTGGCCTGGGTGCGCGCTGGTGCCGCATTCTGTGGCGCTGCTGGCACGATCACACCCTCTACGACCCGGTCATCCACCACCGCACCACCGCGGCATAGTCCGCCCTCCCCACGACCGCGCTGAGCAAACCGAGTCAGTCGCGGCGACCAAACACGTCCACGATGAAAGGTTGACAGCGGGAGTCTGCGTGGTGCATCTGATCCGCAACTCGATGCGGTTCGTCTCCTATGGTCAGCGCAAGGCGATCGCCGCGGCATTGAAAACCGTCTACACCGCCCCGACCGTCGACGCCGCGACCGAGGCGTTCGAAGAGTTCGCCAATTCCACTCTAGGACAGTCAAACCCGACGACAGTGATCGCGTGGCGTAACGCGTGGGAGCGGTTCATCCCGTTCCTGGCGTTCCCGCCGGAGCTGCGGCGGATCATCTACACCACCAACGCGATCGAATCGCTGAACTATCAACTGCGCAAGATCATCAAAAACCGCGGACACTTCCCTAACGACGCCGCCGCGGTCAAACTGCTGTGGCTGGCGATCTGCAACATCGAAGACAAACGCGCCCGAGAACGCCAGAGATACATCGACGACCCCCTCGCCACCGGAGACCGCTCCCGCCACACCCGCCTCGTCGAAGGAGCCCGCACCAACGGCTGGAAACAAGCACTCGGATCCCTCGTCCTGAACTACCCCGAACGCATCAACCCCTACCTGTAGACCACCGCCACATACACAGAAATCTTGACAAGCCCCCTCGAAACTGCTCCCGGGTGGCGGCATCGACGAAGCCGGGCAGTTTCTCCACCGCTTTGCGGGTCACGCTGACGTGCTCGGCATTGATCAGGCCCTTCTCCTGGGCGACCGCCACGGCGGGCAGCACCGGCGGCAGCGCCGGTCCGACCACGGGCTGGCGCGGCGCCAACACCGCGGCGTCGGTCAGCCGGCGGTGGGCTTCCGAATGCGAGATGCGCCAACGGATCGCCAGGACGTCTTTCCAGTTCTTGGCACCCATCTGCTGCGGGTCGTCTCGACCTGCAGCCGGGCCAACAACCGGTGCCGCACCGCGGGCAACCGACACCCCAGGGTCTCGAGCTCATCGAGCACCTCGACCAGTTCGGCAGCCGTCGACAGATCCGCATCGCAGGCGATCAGGTCATCGACCGCGGCCACCACGGTGGCCACCGCGGCCCGCAGATCCCCCGTCGACATGATTCGAACATACATTCGACCACCGACAAATCTTCCCGCTCCGGCCGCAGCATCGAGGAATCGTCCGAAGATGTTGCCCAGGAACAGCTCTGGAAAAATTCCGGCGAACAAGGTCTTGAATCAGCGATGGCGCAGTGGTAAAAAATTTGCCATCGGCGACATAGGTCATCTCGAGACGAGGTGGATGTGATGTTGATGACGACACGGGGCGACACCGAGTGCTCGGCGGTGGTCGACGCAGAAGCGATCGTGCAGTCCGCCTGGCTGCACCTGTCGCAGTGCGAACGTCCCGCGGTGCGACGCATCGCCCCGCGTGTGCACAGCACCACGCTCACCTTGCCGAAACGCAGTGCCCCGTCCGTCGGCGCCGGTGAAGACTCCCGGCCCGAGGACCCATCCCCCTGGGTGTGGCCTCGGCAGCGCTCACCTCCGGTCCACCCGAAAGCGATTCTCTGGCAACACATGTGAGTGACAGGAGGTGGTGAGACACGAGCGTTGCCTGAAGAACCCGATCGGGCCCACACGTACGTGCCGTCCACGAACATTGCTACGTCGGAACAGGCGCCCGCACCCCTACCCTACTCGGGCGCACCGCCACATGCCGTGGCCGTCTACGTAGTCCGCACGAACGTCGAAGGCCCTTCAGCGGGCCGCGCCCACCCCGGCGCGGCCCGCTCTTCGTGTCACACCACGCTGCCGTGATGATGACAGCGGTTGCCGCCCATACGTTTAGCGTTGTACATCGCCTTGTCGGCGGCCACGATGAGCCGGTCGAGCATCTCGTGGTGCGATCGCGGATGCACCGCGGTGATGTCGACGAAGGACGTGCCGATGCTGGCCGTGACCGACACGGGCAGCGCGGCGATCACGGCACACAGCTCGTCGTAGCGGGCGACGACGTCGTGGGCCGACGCGAAGTCGGCGAACAGGAACTCCTCCCCGCCGCTGCGCGCGATGACCGCCGTCGGGGTCGCGGTGGCGCGCAGGGCGTCGGCGACGGCGACGAGCGCCTGGTCGCCCGCCGCGTGTCCGTAGGTGTCGTTGATCGCCTTGAAGTCGTCGAGGTCCAGCAGCGCGGTGAGCAGATAGCCACCCTTGCCATGCTGATTCGTCAGCCTGCTGGCGACGGTCCTGCGGAAGGCGCGCCGGTTCAACAGACCCGTCAGCGGATCGAGATCAGCGGTGGCGAGGTCACCGCGCAGGGTCCGCCCCAGGCTGTACAGGGCCAGCGCAACGCCGAGGCTGGTCTGCAGGATCAGGAACAGGTCGACCCCCGCGAGCGCGAGCCGGTCCTCCGCGCCCAGCTGAACCGTTCGATACACCGCCACCGCCACGACGACGAGCAGTACACCCACCGTGGCCTCGGGGGAGTGGAAGAACGCCGCGTAGCCGACGATGGTGGTGAACGCGATGCAGCCGAACAGCCCCGCCAGGGAATCGGGATAGGCCAGACACGCCGCGGCCACCGACATCGTCGTCACCACGGTGAAGGCCAGCGACAGCGTGTGCGAGGGCCAGCGCCACAACCACAGCACGGTGCCGAATACGCCGCCCGCGCAGGCGAACCACATCAGTGCCCGGCCGGCCGGATCCTGCGGACCGCCGGCACCGAAGAGCAGCGTCAGCACGCCGGCCGCCATCGCCGCGACCGTCGCGGCGAGGAAGAACCGTGTGCGACGAGAGAGTCCGCGGGTCTCGAGGAAATCGCTGACCCACGCGTAGTGCTCGACCGACCGCTGAAGTCGGCCGGCTGCATCGCCCCTCTGCGGGGTTGTCACCACTGCGCTCCGCCCGTGGGGCGGGCCGCTAACGGGTGCCCGTCGGGGGACCCCCCCGGGGCGGCCACGGACCACCGGCCGGCGGGGGAGACTGATGCGGCCACGGCGCCTGCGGGGGCGGGTACTGCAGGTAGTAGCCAGGGGGATACGGGTTCTGCGGCGGTCGTCGCCCACGGGCATTGCGGACCGCCCACACGATGAGCCAGACGAGCCCGCCGGCGATGGCGAGCTGAGCGAGCATGGCCCCCACCAACCGCCCGGGGTGCTCTGGCGCCGCCAGATCCATGGCCAGTTGAATGCTCGACACTGCGTTTCCCCCAAGTCGGTCGGTACACGGCACACGACGCCATCAGCATATGGCGCGGTGCGCACCGTCCCGGACACGAATTCCGAAGATGTGCGGGGTTAGTCTGATGCCGTGAGCAGCGCGACGGTCCTCGGCGGAGTCGTGCATGAACTGCCGGAGGATCTGCGGTCAGCGCTGAACGGGAACCCTGCCGCGCTCACCGCATGGAACGACATCACGCCCCTGGCCCGCAACGAATTCATCTGCTGGGTCACCGACGCGAAGCAGGCAACGACGCGGGAGCGCCGCATCCGGCGCACCCAGGAGGAGCTCGAGGAGGGCAAGCGTCGTCCGTGCTGTTGGCCCGGCTGCAAGCACCGCGAGCGCACCGGCAAGGCCTAGCGACCGCGGCGGCTCTCCCGCCGGTTCGCCTTCTTGATCTCCTCGACCAGTTCGTCCTTGGACATCCGCGAGCGTCCGGTGATGTTCAGCCGCTTGGCCACATCCACGAGATGCTTCTTGGTGGCGTTCGCGTTGACGCCCTCGGCCGTCTCACCTGAGGCCTGCGGGCCCCCGCTCTCCGCCCGGTCATCGGACGGGCCGCGCTGGTCCTTGGCCTCCCAGTGGTCGCCGACCTTCTCGTAACTGTGCTTGAGCGCGCTGTAGGCGGTCCGGTACGCGCGCTCGCCCTCGCCGTACTCCTCGGCGGCGGCGTCGTGCGCCTTGGCGAAGGTCCGCTGCGCCTTGTCCTCGGACTTGCGCAGCGTGCTCGGCAGTTCGCTCTCCTTCGCTTTGCCCGACTTCGTGGTCTTCGGCATGATGGTCCTCTCTCGAAACGGTTGTGCGACAGCCCTACTCGCCGGGCGCCGACCAGTGCACGACTTTCATCGCGGTCATCTCGTCGAGCAGTTCGGGCCCGTACCCGATTCCGGACCCGCTGGCGCGCCGCGGCTCGGCCGATCCGCCGGGGGCGCCGCCGAACACCGCGTTGATCTTCACGGTCCCGACCGGCAATGTGTGCCACGCCTCCTGGGCGTGTGCCATGTCGGCGGTGAGCACGGTCGCGGCCAGGCCGTAGCGGTCGTCGGCGGCCTCGGTCAGTGCCGTCGCGAAGTCGGGCACCACGCGCACGGGCGCGATCGGCCCGAACGTCTCCTCGGCGAAGAGCAGCATGTCCGGTGTGCATCCGGTGAGCACCGTCGGCGGATAGAAGGTGCCGGGTCCCGGCCGCGGCTCGCCGCCCACCAGCACGCGGGCGCCCCGCCGCACCGCGTCGGCGACGTGGCCGTGCACGAGGACGCGGTGGCGCTCGTCGACCAGGGGTCCGATGCGCTCGTCCCAGCGGCGCGCCTCGGCCACCAGCGCGTCGACGAAGGCGTCGGCCTGGGACGCCACGACGTAGATGCGTTCGACGGCCACGCAGATCTGCCCGGCGTTGGCGAAGGCGCCCTGCGCCGCCTGTTCGGCGGCCCACCGCGGCGAGACGCCGGCATCGACGATCAGCGCGTCGTTGCCGCCGTTCTCCAGCAGCACCTTCGCCCCGTGCGTCGCGCACGCCTGCGCGATGGCCCGCCCGGTCGCACTGCTGCCGACATGCGCGACGACGTCGACCCGGTCGTCGGCCGCCAACTGCGCACCGACGCGGCCGTCGCCGTCCACGATCTCGAGCACGCCGTCGGGTACGGCGGCGGCGACGAGTTCGGCGAACCGCCGCCCGGTGCGGGGGCAGCGCTCGCTCGGCTTGTGCACCACCGCGTTGCCGGTCACCAGTGCCGCGCCCAGGAGGCCGGCGGCCACGGCGACCGGATCGTTCCACGGCGTCAGCACCGCGACGACACCGCGCGGTTCGGGCACCATCATGTCGGTGGCGGCAGGCCCGCCGAGGAGGCTGCGGCCTCGGTGCACCGGGCCCAATTGTGCGTACTGGCGCAGGGTTCCGATCGCGGCCTCCACCCCGCCGCGTGCGTCGTCGCGCGGCTTGCCGGTCTCGCGCTGGTTGAGTTCGGCGAGTTCGTCCGCCGCCGCGGCGACGGCATCGGCGGACGCGGTGACCGCGGCCGCCCGGTCAGCCGCCGGTGTGCGTGCCCAGGTCGTCGACGCCACCCGGGCGCGGCCCACGGCGGCGGCACAGTCGGCCTCGCCGGCGATCGGGACACGGGCGACGGTGTCGCCGGTGCGGGGATCCAGGACGGTCATCTCCAAGGTCTGCACCCGGCCACGGATACCCCCGCATCGACGATCGACACGTCGGGAAATCCTCCGATTCGGCGCACCGCGCCGGGGTACAGGCGGGCGATGATCCGACGCAGGGACCTGCAGCAGACGGCCGGCCGCGTGTTCGGCTGGGAGTCGCTGCGCGGCGAGCAACTCGACGCGATGGAGGCGGTGACGCACGGCCGTGACGTGCTGGCTGTGATGCCCACGGGCTCGGGCAAGTCGGCGATCTATCAGGTGCCCGCGATCCTGATGGCCGGTGCGACGGTGGTGGTCTCACCATTGATCGCCCTGCAGCAGGACCAGATCCAGCACCTGGGCGCCAGCGGTGCGCCCGGTGCGGTCGCCGTGAACTCGGCAGAGCCCGGGCAGCAACGAACGCAGCTGGGAGGCGGTGCGGTCCGGGGAGGCCGGGTACGTCTTCCTCGCACCGGAGCAGTTGCTCAACGACGACGTGGTCGACCGTCTGTGCGCGCTCGACTTGGCGATGGTCGTGGTCGACGAGGCGCACTGTGTGTCCGCGTGGGGGCACGACTTCCGACCGAGCTATCTCCGGCTCGCCGACATCGTGCGGCGCCTCGGTCCGGTGCCGGTGGTCGCCCTGACCGCGACGGCGTCGCCGGTGGTGCGTGCCGACATCGTCAATCACCTCGGACTGCGCGACCCCGTCGTCATCGCCACCGGATTCGACCGGCCCAACATCCGGCTCGAAGTCGAGCAGCACGTCGACGACAAGGACAAGCGCGCCGCCGTCCTCGACGCGGTGACGGAGATGGCGGGGCCGGGACTGGTGTACGTCGCCACCCGCAAGGACGCCGAGCGCTGCGCCGCGGCACTGCAGGAGCGGGGTGTCGCCGCGGCGGCCTATCACGCGGGGCTGCGGGCGGCCGACCGCGACCACGTGCACCGCGCCTTCGGAGACGACGACCTCGATGTCGTGGTGGCGACGTCGGCGTTCGGCATGGGCATCGACAAGGCCGACGTCCGCTTCGTCGTGCACGCGTCCATCCCGGACTCGGTGGACAGTTACTACCAACAGGTGGGTCGTGCCGGACGGGACGGAGACGACGCCGTCGCGCGACTGTTCTACCGCGCCGAAGATCTGTCGCTGGCGAGGTTCTTCATGACCGCCCACGCCGACGAGGAGCGCCTGGCCGCGGTGTTCACCGCGCTGTCGTCGACCACGCCCAAGCGTCTGCGGCAGCTGCGCGACGAGACCGGCGTCGAGAACCGCGCGCTGACCCAGGCGGTGAACCTGCTCGAACAGGCCGCGGCCGTCCGGTCGGGGCGGCGCGGATTCACCGCGGTCGAGGAGGACCTGCAGCAGGTGCTCGCCCGCGCCGTGCGCATCACCGAGGCGACCGAACGGGTCGACCGCACGCGGGTCGAGATGATGCGCGCCTACGCCGAGACCACCGATTGCCGGCGGCGCAACCTGCTCGGCTACTTCGGTGAGCAACGCGAGCACCCGTGCGGCAACTGCGACAGCTGCCGGGACGGCGCCGCGCGGGGCCGCCCCCTGCCGGACGAGCAGTCCGCCGTCGCGCCGAACACGGCCGTCGAGCACCGCGAGTGGGGCCACGGGGTGGTCATCAGTGGCGAAAGCGACCGCATCACTGTGCTTTTCGACGAGTACGGTTACCGCACGCTGGCCATGGACGCGATCCGGGACGCCGACATCGTGACGATCGGCGGACGTGACGTTTCGGCGGGTGCGCCCCGGGTAGCCGCCAGCTCATGAGCGTCGTCGACAGCGCCAAACAGCACGCCAGGAACCTCGTCGCGAGGGCGACCGAGAAGGTGATGGACACCGCCGGCACCGATTCGCCGGTGCAGGCGATCACCATCGGCCGGCCCCGGCAGGAGGTGGTGGATCTGTTCACCGACCCGGCCCGACTCTCCGTGGTGTTCGGCGACGTCGCCGACGTCGAGAGCATCGGCTCCGACCGGTTGCGCTTCACGTTCGGGTCCGACCCCGGTGCGGCGTGGGACTGCGTGGTCACCGTCGACGACGGCAGCCACCTGCGCTTCGTCGACGTCCACCCCGACGGCGAGGCCGAGATCGCGCTGACGTTCCGGGACGCCCCGGCCGGGCTCGGCACCGAGGTGATCGCCCGGCTGAGCACGCCCGGCCCGGGTGCGCTCACCGGGGCGCTGGCCTTCAAGGTCCTCTATCGCGCGCGAGCACTGCTGATGACCGGCGAGGTACCCACCATCGCCCGCAACCCGAGCGCCCGCGCGTCGGCCCGCTGAGAGGAACGTCCATGAGAGCACTGGTCTGGAACGGCGTGAACGACCTCGCGGTCGAGACCGTCGACGATCCCGAGATCCTCAACCCGCACGACGTGATCGTCGCGGTGACGTTGACGACGACGTGCGGATCGGATCTGCACTTCATCGACGGCTACATCCCCGGGATGCGGGAAGGCGACGTCTTCGGCCACGAGTTCATGGGCGAGGTCGTCGAGGTGGGCCGCGAGGTCCGCACGGTCTCCGTGGGCACCCGGGTGGTCGTGCCGTCGTTCATCGCGTGCAACAGCTGCTGGTACTGCGATCACGACCTGTATTCGTTGTGCGACACCACGAACCCGAACGCCGAACTGCAGTCGCCGCTGCTGGGCGCGCCGACGGCGGGCATCTACGGCTACACCCATGAGTTCGGCGGTTATGCCGGCAGTCACGCGCAGTTCGTGCGGGTGCCGTTCGGTGACGTGAACTGCTTCGCGGTGCCCGACTACGTGACCGACGAACAGGCGCTGTTCATGTCCGACGCGGTGCCGACCGGCTACATGGGTGCCGATTTCTGCGACATCTCCGGCGGTGACGTCGTCGCGGTGTGGGGAGCCGGCGCCGTCGGGCTGATGGCGGGCCGCAGCGCGCTGCTCAACGGCGCGGGCCGGGTCATCACCATCGACCGGATCCCCGAGAGGTTGGCGCTGGCCGAACGCCTGGGGTCGGAGACCATCGACTACGCCGAGGTCGACAGCGTCGCCGAGGTGCTGCGGGAGAAGACCGGCGGACGCGGTCCGGACGCGGTGATCGAGGCGGTCGGCATGGAGGGCCACAGCACCGGTATCCAGCAGGTGTACGACCGCACCAAGCAGGCGCTGCGGCTGGAGACCGACCGCGCCGCCAGCCTGCGCGAGGCGATCCTGGCGTGCCGCAAGGGCGGTGTGGTCTCGGTGCTCGGCGTCTACGGGGTGACCGACAAGTTCCCGATGGGTGCGCTGATGAACAAGGGCCTGACGCTGCGCGCGGCCCAGCAGCACGGCCAGCGCTACATCCCGCAGTTCTTCGACTACGCGCAGCAGGGTGATCTCGATCCGTCGGTGCTGATCACCCATGACCTGCCGCTCGCCGACGGGGTGCGCGCCTACGACATGTTCAAGAACAAGACCGACGGCTGCATCCGGGTCGCATTGCGGCCCTGAGCTTTTCCCGACCGGTCAGTGCAGCGCGCCGAGGAGCTGGTTGAAGGCCTCGGTCATCGACGGGTGGGTGTAGATCTCGTCACGCAACTGGGACGCGGTGATGCCGTGGCGCATCGCGAGCGCGACGGTGTTGATCACCTCGTGCGAGTCGTAGGACAGCAGTGCTGCACCGAGGATCTCGTCGGTGTCGGCGTCGACGATCACCTTCATCATGCCCGCGGACTCCTGCACGATCCGTGCCCGCGGCACGGTCGCCATGTCGGCGACGCGCATCGCGGCAGTCTTGATCGTGCGGCCGGCCTCGAGCGCCGCGCGTTCGGTGAGGCCGACCCGTGACAGCGGCGGCGTGAGGAACAGCGTGTAGGGCACGGCCCTGCGGTCGGCGGTGCTGCGCGTGCCGCTGCCGGTGAGCTGGTCGAGGACGATGCGGTGATCGTCGAGGGAGACGTAGGTGAACTGCGGGCCGCCGTTGACGTCGCCGACGGCGAAGATGTGCGGTTGGCTGGTCCGCAGGTGCTCGTCGACCGAGATGGCGCCGCCCGCAGTGACATTCACGCCGGCGCGGTCGAGGGCCAGTGTCTCGGTCGCCGGCGTCCGGCCCAGTGCGACCAGCACCGTGTCGGCCGGTACTGTCTCCGGCCCGGCGTCGGTGTGGAACGCCACGACGCTGGTGCCGTCGCCCTGATCGTCGACGCGGTCGATGACGGCCGAGGTGACGATCCGCACGCCGGCGGCCGCCAGAACCTCACGGGCGCAGTCGGCCACGTCGGGATCCTCCTGGCCGAGGATGGCGGTGTGGCGTTCCAGGATGGTCACCTGGGAGCCGTAGGCGGCGTACATGGCGGCGAACTCCAGCCCGATGTAGCCGCCGCCGAGCACCACGAGACGGCCGGGCAGCGGCGTGTGGACCAACATCTCGGTGCTCGTCGCGACGTTGGTGGCCTGCCGCAGACCGGGGATGTCGGGGATGACGGCGTGCGAGCCGGTGCCGATCACGATGTGGCGGCCGGTCACGGTGACGGTGCCGCGGTCGGTGGTGTGCACCTCGACGGTGTGCGCGTCGCAGAACACGGCCTCGCCGGTCAGCACCGTGGCCGTCTCGACGGTGTCGAGCAGGGCGAGGTTGGCGGCGCGCAACGTCGCGGTGAGGTCGGCGGTGGCGGCAACGGCCTCCCGGTAGTGCTGCGGATGCGCGCCGGGCGCCAGGTGTTCCGAGCGCGCGATCATCGCCTTGGTCGGTACGCATCCGGTGTTGATGCAGGTGCCGCCGTACATCATCGGCGACCGCTCGACCATCACCACCGACCAGCCTTGCCGGGCCAGCGTGGCGGCCAGCGTCTTGCCGCCCTTGCCGTAGCCGATGACGATCAGATCGGCGTCGAGGGGGGTGTCGGTGGCGGTCACAGAGGTCTCCTTCGCAGGGCGGTACACATCACGGCGGCCAGCAGGCACAGGCCCGCGGCGAGGCGGAACGCGAGAGCATAGTCGCCCTCCATGTCGCGCAGCCATCCCGCCCCGGCGGCGGCGACGGCGGCGCCGAGCTGATGCGAGGCGAAGACCCATCCGAACACGACCGGTGTCCGATCCCCGAAGTAGTTGCGGCACAACGCGATCGTCGGTGGCACGGTGGCCACCCAGTCCAGGCCGTAGAAGATGACGAACACCCACATGCTGGGTTCGGCGCGCGGCGAGAGGAGCGTGGGCAACAGCAGCAGGGACACGCCCCGGCCGGTGTAGTAGATGACCAGGAGCACCCGGGGATCGACGCGATCGGTGAGCCAGCCGGAGAAGATGGTGCCCGCGACGTCGAGCACGCCGATGACCGCGAGCAGGCTCGCGGCGACGGTGGTGGGCATGCCGTGGTCGTTGGCCGCGGGGATGAAGTGCGTGCCGATCAGGCCGTTGGTCGTCATGCCGCAGATCGCGAAGCTGCCGGCCAGCAGCCAGAACGCCGGCACCCGCATCCCGATCCGCAACCCGGAGAACGCCGCCGCGAAGCTGCTGCCCGGCGGTGTGGGCGCCGGGCCGGTGATCGTCGCAGGGTCCTGCCCGTAGGGTCCGAGACCCCTGTCCTGCGGCCAGTTCCGCATCAGCGCGAGCACCAGGGGGATCACCGCGAGGGCGGCCGCGGCCACCAGCAGGGAGGCCCATCGCCAGCCGTGCCGGGTGGTGACCGCGGCGACGACGGGTAGGAAGATCAGCTGTCCGGTCGCACTGGCCGCTGTGAGCACGCCGGTGACGAGGCCCCGGTGGGTGACGAACCATCGGATCGCGATCGTCGCGACGAAGCCCATCGAGATGGCGCCCGTCCCGGTGCCGACGAGCACCCCCCACAGCAGGACCAGCTGCCAGCTGGCGACCATCAGGACGCTCAGCGCGCTGCCCGCGGCGATCATGCTGAGCGCCACGGTCAGCACGGGCCGGATCCCGAACCGGTCCATCAGGGCCGCCGCGAAGGGCGCCGTCAGCCCGAACAGCGTCATGTTGACCGACATCGCCAGCCCGACCACGCCGTGCGACCACCCGAACTCGTGATGCAGCGGGTTCATCATGACGCCGGGGACGGAGCGGAACCCCGCGGCGCCGAGGATGGCGACGAAACTGACGGCGGCGACCACCCACGCCCAGTGCACCCGGGCGGAGGTTCCTCGGCGCGGGCGTGCGGTGACGGTCACCGGTCGACTATCGCGAAGTCGGTGCCCGATGACCAGTGGCAAGACTGCCGATGTTCGTCAAGAACATGCCATGCTGGTGGCATGAGGCGCCCCCATCGAGTGGCCGTGCTGCTCGTCGATCCGGTGGTGGGCTTCGACGCGGCGATCGCGCCGACGCTGTTCGGCGCGGCCGAGGCGGACGGCGAACCGCTCTACGAGGTGGTGACCTGCAGTGCCACCGGCGGCCAGGTGGCCTCGACCAACGGGTTCGCCCTCGTGCCGCAGGCCGGTCCGGAGGCACTCGACGACGCCGACACCGTCATCGTCCCGGGCACCCGCAACGCGGCCGTGCGCCGGGACGGCAGGCTCGACGATGCGGTGGGCGCCGCCGTCGCGCGGATCCCCGCCACGGCGCGGACGGTGTCGATCTGCACCGGCGCGTTCGTGTTGGCCGCCGCGGGTCTGCTCGACGGGCGACGCGCGACCACCCACTGGCGGCACGCCGACGCGCTGCGCGCGCTGCACCCGGCGGTCGACGTGGACGAGAACGTGCTGTTCGTCGACGGTGGCGACATCCTGACCTCCGCGGGCCTGGCAGCCGGCATCGACCTGTGCCTGCACATCATCCGGCGTGACCACGGCGGCCAGGTGGCCAACGCCGTGGCCCGCTTCTGCGTCGTGCCGCCGTGGCGGGAGGGCAGTCAGGCGCAGTTCATCGAAGCGCCGCTGCCGCACGATGATTCGGCCTCGACCGCAGCCACGCGCGAATGGGCGTGCGCACACCTGCAGGAGCCGTTGACCATCGAGCAGCTCGCCGCCCACGCCGGCATGAGCACCCGCACGTTCATCCGCAGGTTCCGGGAGGAGACGGGTCAACCGCCCGGGGTGTGGATGCGCAGCCGTCGCCTCGACCGCGCCCGCGAACTGCTCGAGGCGCGCACCCTCAGCATCGACGAGGTCGCGCGTCGGTCGGGCCTGGGCTCCGGCGCAAACCTGCGGCACCATCTGCGCCGCGGGCTCGGCATGTCACCGACGAGTTACCGAAAAGCGTTCGCCGACAGGGAGTTCACCGACGCCTGACGTTCAGCCGGGCGCGGACGTGGGCTTCGGACTCGTCACGATCTTGCTCGCGGCGAAGTCGGCCGCCTGACCCACCAGACCGTCGGAGATGTAGCGGGCGTGGGCGCCGATGTCGTTGCCGGGCGAGCACACGAAGTCGTTCGGCACGCACAGCTCGATGGTCTTCGGCTGATAGAGCGAACCGATCTTGACCTCGGGCTGCTTGATGACGTTCATGAACCGGTCCGACGGTGTGCCCAGCAGCGCCACCGCGGCGATGTGGTTGGCGATGTCGGGGGGCATCGGCTGGGGCACCTCGGAGGCCGACACTCCGTCGGGGATCAATTCGGTTGTCACGAAGCCCATCACGGCCGCGCCCTGGGAGTAGCCGCCGAGCACCATGTGCGTGTCGGGGCACGCCGCGGCGATCTTCTGCACCTGGGTGCTGGCGTCGACGACGCCTTGCAGTGCGGTGGGGAAGTCGGGGCTCGCCGGGTAGTCGACGGGGTAGACCGCCACCGAGCGCGGACCGACACGGGCCTTCAGGTCATCGACGAACGCCTCGCCCATCGCGCCGAGGCCGGGCGGCTCGGTGGTGCCGCGGGCGAAGAGGACCTGGACATCCGGGCAGCCGGGTGGGGGAGGGGCGGCGAGCGGCGCGGCCAGCGGCGGCGGGCCCGGCAGCGGCCCCGGCGCGGGAACGGCCGGCGCCGCGGGAACCGCCGGGGGCGGGCCGGGCAGCTGAGGTTCGGGGTTCGGCGGCTGCGCCAGGGCCGATGGCATGGCCAGTGACGTCAGCAGAAGGCCGGCGGCGGCGGCCGCGGCGAGACGGTACGAACGCATCGATCGATCAGCACACCCCACCTGTCGATCGTGGCACAGATGTGCGGGGACCGCCCCTCACCGCGAGGGGACGCTCCGGGGCGATCCGGGGCACGAGGTATGAAGAAGGGTATGCGCATCGCCGATCCGGCCGACCTCCTCGCCGGTGCCCGCGCGCTCCGCGACACCGCTGCCGCGGTGGTCGGCTACACCGGCGACGTGTTCAGCGCACCCGGCGAGACGTTCGAGGCGAGCCTGACCGTCGATCCCACCGCGACGGTGCCTTCGGTGGTCGCGTTGCGTCCCGGCGTCACCCACCGGGCGCTGGTGCAGGCCGGCCCCGACGATCGCGGCCAGACCGCGCGCAAGCTGTGCATCAAGCTGTGCGACGTCTACGGCGACGGCCGGCACCAGGACTTCCTGTTGGCGTCCTCGGGAGACGGTGCGCCGCTGCACCACGCGGTGCTGCCGAGCGATCCGGTGGCCCCGCTGTATTCCTCGCTGTGGCTGTATCTGGCTGGGCTGCAACCGATTCTGTTCGGGGCGCGGCCCAACACCACCGGACGGACCCTGCGGTTCGCCGCGGGTAGTGAGTTGAGTTTCATGATCAGTCCGCCGGTGGGCCAGTTCCGGCGTGTCGGGACGCTGCGCCTGACGGCCGTGCATGACGGACCGGTCCGCTTCGCCGGAAGCACCAGCGGCGGCGGTCTGCGACCGCTGCCGCCGGTGCTGTTCTACTGACCGCGCGTCAGTTCCCCCGACCGGTCTGCTGTTGCAGTTGATCGATCAGTTCGGACGCCTGCGCCTTGGTGGCGTCGTCGGGGACCTCCGCGCCGGCCTCCTGCGCGAGGGTGTGCAGATAGCTTCGCTGGGCCCCGGTCATCGGTTCCTCGCCGGTGACCCACTGAGACGGGTCTTTCTCGGCATTCTCCTGCGGGGCGTTGCTGTCCTCGTGATTGTTGTTGTCTGTCATCGTCGTTCACCTCCGGACCGAGGATGCCCATCGCACGTGTGTTCGAAACCCCCGACATGAGGCGGCCCCGCCGAGCTGAGTCTTAACCCTGACGAGGCCTTGGGACTACGGCCGCCCCGTAGCTACCCCGCTATGTGCCTTTCCCGTTCGCCTCATGATCAAACGACTCCACCCGCGGGAATTCCCGGGAAGCGGCCTGGCAGGATCGCGAATCGTGGGCAAGAACGAACGCGCGAAGATCGTCATGACCGACGAGGAGATCACCGAGTTCATCGAGCGTAGCCGCACTGCCACCATGGCGACGGTCCTGCCGAACGGACGGCCGCACCTGGTAGCGATGTGGTACGCGGTGCTCGACGGCGAGATCTGGTTCGAGACCAAAGCCAAGTCGCAGAAGGCCGTCAACCTGCGCCGCGATCCGACCATCACCGTGATGATCGAGGACGGCCTCTCCTATGACACGCTGCGCGGCGTGTCGATCGACGGCACCGCCGAGATCATCGACGATCCCGAGACCAACCTGCGCGTCGGCATCAGCGTGTGGGAGCGCTACACGGGGCCCTACACCGAGGAGATGCGCCCGTTCGTCGACCAGATGATGAACAACCGCATCTGTGTGCGCGTGGTGCCGTCGCGGATGCGCAGCTGGGACCACCGCAAGCTGGGCCTGGGCGGGATGCCGATCTCCGGGAGCACCGCCCAGTACCTGTAGCGGCCCCGTCACGATCAGCGGTGCGCCAGCACCCGTTTCACGTCGATCGTGACCGGATCCACGATGTCGTCGAACTCGTGGTTCTTCTCCAGGAAGCCGGCGACCATCGAGCACACCGGGACGATCCGCATGCCGGCGTCGCGGGTGGCCTCCAGGGCCTCCCGCACCAGGATCGTGGCCAGCCCGCGCCCCGAGAACTCCTCGTCCACCACGGTGTGCGGGAAGATGCGCTGGCCCTCGTGGTCGACGAACTCGGTGAATCCGGCCTGCTGCCCGTCCACGGAGATCGTGAACCGGTCGGACCCGGCCGCGACCTCGGTCGGTGCGCCGGTCTTGTCGGTGGTCATGAGGGGTCTCCCGTCAGGTCGGCGAACTCGGGGTTCTTGTCGATGAACTCGGCGACCATCCAGCACTGCGGGACGACGCGCAGGCCCGCGCTCCGCGTCGCCTCCAACGCCTCCCGCACGAGGATCGTCGCCAGACCGCGGCCCTGGTATCGCGGATCGACCTCCGTGTGGGGGAAGACCCGGCGACCGTCGCGGTCATAGAAGTCGGCGAACCCCACTACTCGGCCGTCCACGGAGATGCTGAAGCGGTCCTCATCGGTGACGACCTCGGTCGGCGCCCCGGTTCTGTCGTTGGCCATCCCTTCTCTATACCCGCGGCGGCGGCCGCGATCGCAAGGTGGCGTGCGGCAGCGGTGGGGCGGGCAGTCGCGCGAGGTCGCCGCGGTAGCCGTCGACGCTGCCGAAGCGGGCGTCCCCGGCCTGCCACTGCTCGCGGAACGCGACGATCTCCTCGTGGCTGCGGCCGACGAAGTTCCACCACATGAGCAGCTCTTCGCCGAAGGGCGTGCCGCCGAGCAGCAGCACCCGCGCCGGGCCGTCGCCGCGGTTGGCCAGGTGCAGCGTGGGATGGCCGGTGCCCTGGTAGCCGAGGTCGGCGACCGCGAGCTCGGCGCCGCACGCCTCGACGCTGCCCTGATCGACGAGCACACCGTGCTCGAAGGCGTCGTCGACGTCGAGCGTCACCTCCACGCCCGGGTCGAGGTCGAGCTGCGCCCCGAGCAGGGGAGTGAAGGTGTGCACCGGTGAGCGTTCGCCGTCGAGCTCGCCGAGAAAGACCCGCGCCGTCAGCCCGCCGACGGTCCGGGCCCTCGGCACGTGGTGGGCGAAGTCGCGGTCGGTGTCGCGGTCGGCGTCGGGCAGCGCGACCCACAGCTGGGCGCCGTGCAGCACCGGAGCGTCGACCATCGACACCTCCGAGTGGCAGATACCTGCCCCGGCGGTCATCAGGTTCAGCTCCCCGGGACGCACGATCGCGTGCACGCCGGCGCTGTCGCGGTGCTCGATCTGCCCGCTGAACAGCCAGCTGACGGTTTGCAGCCCGGTGTGCGGATGCGGAGGCACGTCCATGGGCGGCCCACTGCGCAGGTCGTGCGGGCCGTAGTGGTCGGCGAAACACCACGCCCCGATCAGCGACCGGTCGCGCTGCGGCAGGGTGCGCCGCACCCGGATGGCACGCGGACCGCCCAGCGGCACCTCCCGCGGATGCAGCACCCCGTCGAATGTCGAAGCGCCGCAGCCGACTTCCGACGGCGCCGCGTCGGTGTTGCTCATGGATTCACCGTAGTCTCCTCACCGGCGCGGGCGGCGGCGGTCGCCTCGACCATCGCCGACCGGATGATCTCCCGATCGTGATCGTCGATGCGGAACACCCCGAAGCGGAATTTGTATCCCCAGCGCGACGTGTCCTCGATGAAGTGGAGGTGGTCGATGAGCGGCCGGATGGGCGTGTCGACGCAGTCGAGGAAGTCGACGTTGCGCCGCCACGGCTGGACGTCCGGCGACACGTCCGCTTGATACGGCTCGTCATCGGCGACGCGCCCGATCGCGGTGAACGCCTGCAACGGCGCACCGTCGGGGTAAACGGCCTTCGGCGAGTAGAAGATGATCCAGTCGCCCCTGGCCATCTTGCGCAGCATGTGCGGCTTGCCGTGGTTGGCCTGCGTGAAGCGGCCGCGCACCCCGCGTTCCACATGATCACGGCTGACCGTGTTGATCCAGTTCGTCATGTCCGCACGGTATGCCCGTGCACCGACGCCGGGAGCCATCCGTGCACAGGGCCTGTGGATAACTGGCTAGAGTTCTGCGCATGGGCGACGGCGTGCTGACGGCGGAGGATCTGCGCAACGTCACGTTCGAGAAACCGCCCTGGGGTAAGCGGGGATACGACGAGAAGTCGGTGCAGGACTTCGTCGCCCTCGCGGCCCGCCGTCTCGACGGCCGTGGCCACCTGTCCGCCGACGACGTGCGCGCGGTGCGGTTCAACAAACCGAAGTTCGGCAAACGGGGCTTCGACGAGCAGCAGGTCGATGCGCTTCTCGACGACATCGCCGCGGCCATCGCCGATCTCGATGCCTGAGCCGGACGAGCTGCGCGACGATCTGGTCGAGCTGCGTCGCCGCCGCGCGCTCACCGAAGACGCCGCCCGCCCCGAGGCCGTCGACCGCCGGCACGCCGCGGGCGGCCGCACCGCCCGGGAGAACGTCGCGGACCTGGTCGACCCGGGTTCGTTCGTCGAATACGGCCGGTTCGCGATCGCCCCGCAGCGGATGCGCCGCGACCTCGAGGACCTGATCGCGCGCACGCCGGCCGATGGACTCGTCGCCGGCACCGCCCGGGTCGACGGCACCGCGTGCGCGGTGCTCTCGTACGACTACACCGTGCTCGCCGGCACCCAGGGAGCGCTCGGGCATCGCAAGAAGGACCGCCTCTTCGAGCTCATCGATCGGATGCGGCTGCCGACGGTGTTCTTCGCCGAAGGCGGTGGCGGCCGGCCGGGGGACACCGACTACCCCGTCGTCTCGGCGCTGGACACCCGCGCATTCGCGTTGTGGGCCAAGCTCTCCGGGGTCGTCCCGCGCATCGCCGTGGTGAAGGGCCGCTGCTTCGCGGGCAACGCGGTGATCGCCGGTACGGCGGACCTGATCGTCGCCACCGGGGACGCCTCGCTGGGGATGGGCGGCCCCGCCATGATCGCCGGCGGCGGTCTGGGTGACGTGCCGCCGGATGAGGTCGGCCCGATGAGCGTCCAGGAGCCCAACGGCAACGTCGACGTCGTCGTCGCCGACGAAACCGAGGCCGTCGCCGTGACGAAGCGGTTGCTCGGCTACTTCACCGGCGACGTCAGCGGCTGGACCGCCCGGGATCAGACCGCGTTGCGCACGGCCGTGCCGGAACGGGACCGGCGGGCCTACGACGTCGCGCCCGTGATCGAGACCCTCGCCGACGAGGATTCGGTGACGTTCCTGCGTCCCCGGTTCGCGCGGGAGATGGTGACCGCGCTGGCCCGTGTCGAGGGCCGCGCGGTGGGGGTGATCGCCAACGACACCCGGTTCATGGCCGGCGCCATCACGGCGGCGGCCGCGGACAAGGCGGCGCGGTTCCTGCAGCTGTGCGACGCGTTCGGGCTGCCCGTGGTGTCCCTGATCGACTGCCCGGGGTACATGGTCGGCCCGGCCGCCGAGGCGGAGTCGCTGGTGCGCCGGGCCTCGCGGATGCTGGTGGCCGGTGCCGCGCTGCGGGTGCCGATGGTCGCCGTCGTGCTGCGGCGAGGTTACGGCCTTGGCGCGCAGGCGATGTCGGGCGGCAGCCTGCACGAGCCGGTGCTGACGGTCGCCTGGCCAGGCGCCCATCTGGGGCCGATGGGCCTGGAAGGCGCGGTCCGGCTGGGCCTGCGCAAGGAGTTGGAGGCGATCGCCGACGAGGCGGAGCGTGAAGACAGGGTCCGGCAGGCCACCGCGGCCGCGCAGGACAATGCGCGCGCGCTGAACGCAGCGATGCTCTTCGAGATCGACGACGTCATCGACCCCGCGGACACCCGGGCGGTGATCGCTGCGACGCTGAACGCCGCGGGCCCGCCTGCGTGCGGCGGCGGGCGGTTCGTCGACACCTGGTGAACGGGGACGGTCAGCCGCAGCGCGCCTGGTAGCCGGTGGTCAACCAGTCGGAGGTGACGGCGGCGACGTCCTCGGTGTGCGCGTCGTGTTCCTGCCATTCGGCGAAGAAGCGGTGCACCCACTGCTCGCTCGCGAACTCGCCGAAGCGGCGCGGATGATGGATCACCACGTTGGCGAGCGCACCGTCGTCGTCCACGCTGAAGAGCACCACGGGTCCCACGAACAGGTTCGCGGTCAGGGAGTAGCGGCGCACCGGGCCGCCTCCGGTCTGCGCGTCCACCTCGTAGGACAGGTAGCCGCCGTCGTGGGCGATGCGTCGGATGCGTAGAACGGTGACACTTCTGCGGCCTGCATGACTGCTGTCCCCCATGACCCTCTTTCCGTCTGATCCAGCGTTCAAGCCTCTGGCAATACCTACGTACAGTCAACGGTGTTGACGTAAGGGGGTGGGGGATGACCGGACCGCGGCGCGAACCCGCGGGCGGGCGGCGGCGGCGCCGCACCCGTGCGGGCACCGATCTGTCGCGCGAGATCTACATCGACGCGGCGGTCAACCTGATCGAGAACCGCGGCGCCGCAGTGTTGAGCGCGCGGACGCTGGCCTCTGCTGTCGGCGCGGATCCGTCGGCGCTGTACCGCTACTTCGGCAGTGTCGACGACGTGCTGCGCGCCGTCGCGGACCGGATGATCGGCATCGCGCTGGACAACTGGTCGCGCAGCGAGCACTGGATGGATTCGCTGGCCGACCTGGCGCGGGCGATCTACGGCGTGTACGTCAACGAGTTCCCGCAGACCGGCTTCGCGGTGGCGACGCGAACGACCGGTCTGGACAACGAAATCCGGGTGGTGGAGCTGACGATCGGGCTGCTGCGCGACGGGGGGTTCGACGACGAGACGGCCGCCCACCGGTTCCGCTCGCTGGCCGACTTCCTGCTCGGGCAGGCGATGCTCGAAGCGGCGTTCCTCTCGCTGTCGCCGGAGGTCCGCAGCAGCGACAACGCCGCCTGGCAGGAACTGGCAGAGCGGGTGCCTCATACCGAGGCCCCCCACGCCGCCGCGGCGGCGCCGCATCTGCGTGCTCTGATGCTGCGATCCTCGTTCGAGTCCTCGCTGCAGCTGGTGATGAGCGGGCTGGACGCGTCGCCACGCCGCGCGTCGTGAGTGTGGGGGGCGGTGCCGCCATGGCGCCTCTCGGCGAGTGGTCGCTCGAAGCGACGGAGATCGTTGGAGCCCGGGGCATGCCCGGCACCGCCAGCAGCTTCAACCCCGCGGGTGGCGCCGATATTCCGGACCGGGCCGGTGCTCACGCGATCTCGGCGTAGTACACCCGGCGCTCGCCGACCCGCTGGCCGTTCTGCTCGGCCAGCGACTTGAGCTGGCGCAGAGCAAAGGTGCGGCCGCGACCGGCCTCCGGCACGTAGATGCCCGCCCACAGTCCCTCCGCGCGGGGCGACTCGCACGCCTCCTTCGCGCACAGCCAGCGGCGGGGGCAGGACCGGCAGATGGCCTTGGCCTCGTCGTCCGCGGTGGTGGTCCACCGGTCCGGATCCCGGGTGCACTCGCCGACCGGCGTCTCGTCCCACGGGGTTGCGTTCATCGGGTAGCTCCTCTGTGCCTGGGCGGCTCATCGGCCGCGATGGAAGGAAAGCTAACCGACAAACCGTAGCGATGCAACAGTTTAACGGCAGGAACTGTTGCGAAGAGGCGCCGCCTGCCATGCACGGATGGCGCGGATGCGGCGGAAAAGGCACGTCGAGCAGCGCGTTGTCGGAAGAGGGGCAGCCCATAGATGTCACCGAGAAGTTGTAGCGTTGATGCGGTTGCGGCGGCTCCGGCGGTGTAGTTTCGACGGTGAACCGTTGCGTTCGAACGCCCGAGCCGTAGCAGCCGCCCCTGCGCAGCCGCTACGATCCATCCGCCCGTCGGCCCACCACACGAGGACATCCGGTACATGACCCCCGCGGAGTCGACCGAGGAGTCGACCGACGCACCCGATCCGGGGATGGTCAGGGCCGGAGCAGCGGCGGCGGCACGGCGCCGCGAACTCGACATCAGCCAGCGCCGCCTGGCCGCCGAGGGGATCATCAACGCCGGCGCGCTGATCGCCTTCGAGAAGGGCAGGAGCTGGCCACGGCAGCGCACCCGGGCAAAGCTCGAAGAGGTGCTGCAGTGGCCGCCGGGCACCATCGAAGGTCTGCGCAGCGGGCAGGCCGAGCGGCCCCGCCCGCCGTCACCACCGCCGGCAGGGGCCGACGAGGCCTCCCTCATCGCCCAGGCCGTCGTCACCGCGGTCAGCACCCTGTCGACGACGGTGGCGTCGCTGCCTGCGGCCGACGATCCGGCGTTCACCCCGCGCATCACCGCGACGCTGTCCGATCTGCGACAACTCGAAGCGGTCGCTGCCCGGGCGGCGCGGATCGGCCGGGTGACACCCGCGCTGATCAAGGCACTGGGGGCCGTGCGCAGCCTCTACGACGACCTGATGCTGCGGGCCGCCCAGGCACCCACGGCCACCCTCGGGCAGCGGCTCTACGCAGCCCGCCGCGGCGCGAACCTGACCATCCCGGAGACCGCGCAGGCAGCCGGCGTCGCGGATCAGGTGGTGTCGCGGGCCGAGGCCGGTGAACAGGTCGCGCCCGCCGATGCCGACGCGATCGAGGCGCTGATCCTGCAGATCATGTGAGTTCGCGCGGATCGGATCCCGTCTCCGCGAGCACCTCGGTACGTTGGGATCGACGTCAGCAACTTCGCAGAGCGTGGGGGAACGTATCGGTGCCGACACCTGACGACGCCACAGCCGTCGGCGACGACGCCGGGTCTGGCGCGCCGAGGATCGGCTGGGTGCGCTACCACTTCGACGACGACCGGTGGGAGTGGTCGGACGAGGTGGCGCGGATCCACGGTTACGAGCCCGGCACCGTCGTTCCCACCACCGACCTCGTGCTGAGTCACAAACATCCCGCCGACCGCCCGCAGATGGCCGAGCTGATGGACCGCATCCGCGAGACCCGGGTGGCCTTCAGCTCGCGGCACCGCATCCGCGATGTGCAGGGCCGCATCCACCACGTGGTGGTCGTCGGCAACGAGTTGCGTGACGAAACCGGCCGCGTCGTCGGCAGCGACGGCTTCTATGTGGACCTGACCGCCTACGAGGACCACCGGCGTGACGAGATGTCGGCGCAGGTCGCCGATTTCGCCGAGCATCGGGCGGCCATCGAGCAGGCCAAGGGCATGCTGATGGTGGTCTACGGCATCGACGCCGCCGCCGCATTCGACCTCCTGCGGTGGCGCTCCCAGCAGACCAACGTCAAGCTGCGTCTGCTCGCCGAGCAGATCCTCACCGACTTCCGCACGCTGCAGAGCGACGGCGCGCTGCCGACGCGGGAGGTGTACGACCAGGTGCTGATGACGGCCCACCAGCGGATCCCGTCCGGTCCGGACGGAACGGAGACGGGCGGCGAGAACAGGGCCGGCGCTGCTTCTTAACGGCGGAGTTGCCTCCGGTTTTCGCCTGACGCCGAACCCGAGGCAACCGTCTTGTTCTGCGCTTCCTCGACCCTAAGGACGTGTCGGATGCCGCCGATGGGGCCGAAAGTCTCTCTCGGATCGCCGGAAGACCCTCGAGCGAGGCGTTTGGGTGTGCCTGCAGCGGGGCACGATGCTGCGACGACACGGAGGTTCGATGACGGCGGAGTTGACGCAGGAGCGCGAGGCGGCGGGCTGCCCGAAGCACATGCGGTTCGGCCCCTGCGGCGGGGTCCGACCCGACGGCCAGTGTGAGATGCGACCGGGCCCCTGTGCATTCCCGGAGACGGTGCTGTGGGAGGGGGCCCTCGCGGTGACGCCGCGGGTGGCGGCGCCGCTGATCCTCACCGACTTCAGCTGCCTTCCGTTCGACGCGGTGGACCTCGCCGCGACAGCGGGCGCACTGGCGGACTCCTGCGACGCGGTGCTGGTGGGCGAACACCAGAACCGGCCGGACTTCCCGCCCACCCTGATGGCGAGCCTGCTGCTGGACGCCGGCGTGCAGCCCTGGATCACGCTGTCCTGCCGGGACCGCAATCGCGTGGTGCTCGAACAGGAGCTGCGCGGGCTGACGCTGACCGGCGTGCAGACGGTGCTGTGCGTGACCGGCGACGGGCGCGCCTACGACGTCCGCCCCGATGTCACGCAGACGTTCGACCTGGACGGCCCGCGCCTGGTCGCGTTGGCCGCGGACCTGGGCGTCACCGCCGCGGTCCCCGAAACACCCTCGGCGCCACCGGTTTCGGGACGCCCTCTGCGTCTGGTGCAGAAGCAGTTGGCCGGTGCGGGCGTCGCCGTGCTGAACCATGTGTCGGCCCCGTCGGTGGTGGCCGACTTCATGGCCGCCGCACGCGCGGCCGGCCTGGTGATCCCGGTGCTGGCCGCCGTCGCGGTGATCACCGACGAGCTCTCGGCCGCCGTCCTGCAGGGCCTGCCGGGTCTCGCGGTGGACCCTGCCGTCGTCGACGGCATCCTCGGCGCGCCCGATCCGGTCGAGGCCGGTATCGAAGCGGCGGTCGCCGAGGCTCGGGCACTGCTGGCGGTCGAGGGCGTCGACGGCGTCAACGTCTCCGGGCTGGCGTCGGCGGCGGGAACCCGGGCGGGCGCGGAGATCAAGGCTGAGGTCGGCCGGCGGATCCGGCAGGAGAGGCAGACGCTGTGAGCGACGATGCGATGTCCGCCGAATTCGACACCGTGGCCGCGTGGACGGCGGCGGTGGCCCGCGACCTGGGGCCGCGGTATCACGTGCCCGCCGGCTGCCGGGGCAGCGGGAGCCCGGCAGCGCTCGACTGGTTGATCGACGCGCTCGAGATGCGTGACGGGCAGACCCTGCTCGACTGCGGCGCGGGCGTCGGTGGGCCCGCGGCCTACGCCGTTGGCCGGCACCCGGTCACGCCGGTGCTGGTCGAGCCGGAGGCGGGCGCCTGCCGGGCCGCGCGGTCGCTGTTCGACTATCCGACGGTGCAGGCCAGTGCCGACGCGCTGCCGTTCAACGATGCGGCGTTCGACGCGGCGTGGTGCCTCGGGGTGCTGTGCACGACCGACGACCACGACGCCGTGCTGCACGAGTTGCGCCGGGTGGTGCGGCCCCCGGGACGGATCGGTCTCCTGGCGTTCCTCACGCCGACGCCGCTGACCGACGAGGAGACCCCGGAGGGCAACAACTTCCCGACGCCCGAGTCGCTGGACCAGGCGGTGGCCGCCGCCGGTCTGCGGGTCGAGGCGCGCGTGCGCACGTCCGATCTGCCGGCGATTCCCGAGGACTGGCAGCACCGCGTCGACCGGGTCGACGAGGAACTGGAGCGCCGGTACGGCGACGACCCGGCGTGGCAGGTGTCCGAACGTCAGTCCGGGCAGATGGGCGAACTGCTCGGTGACGGACGGATCGTCGGAGAGGTGCTGAGCCTGCGGCTGGCCTAGTGCCGGGGACCCTCCGGCCGACCTCCGTGGTTCGGGAAGTGCGCGGCCAGAGCGGCGCAGATCTCGAGGAACTTCACCCGCGCGGCCGGTGACAGATCCCGCGTCCCCTCGATGACGCCGCCCGGACGCAGACCGCCGTCGAACGGAACCTCGACGATCAGTTGGCCGTGACCCGAGAACTGCTGTGCGAGAACCGATTTCGTGCGCTTGTCGGCGTGGCCGTCGGAATCGTTGAGTACCACCAGCGTGCGGTGCAGCAGGCCGTTGAAGCCGCGCGCGGCGAGCCAGTCCAAGGTCTGTCCGGCGGCCGCCGCGCCGTCCACCCACGGCGAGGACACCACGACCAGCGCGTCGAGGTCGCGCAGCGCTTCCTGGGTGACCGGGGAGTCCATCGTCGAACTGCAGTCGACGACGGAGATGGTGAAGTGCCGGTCGAGCCGGGCCGTCGCCTCGCGGTAGATCGCCGGGTCGAGGACCCGACGCCGCGCGGGTGTCGCCTCGCCGGCGAGCACGAACAGGCCCGCCGCGTTGCTGCCGACGCGGTTGCGCACGTCGGCGAACGTCTCGAGATGCTGATCGCCGGCCAGCTCCCAGAACGACCCCTGGGCGCGGGGATCCACCCGGCTGCCGAGCTTGCCGAACGCGGTGTCGGCGTCCACGGCCACCACCCGGTCGTCCTGGCGGAGTTCGGCGAAGACCGAACCGATGCACGCCGAGACGGTGGTCTTGCCGACGCCGCCCTTGCCCATCACGCCGATCTTGAAATGGCCGCGCAGCGGAGCGCGGATCGCCGCCTCGAGCCCGGCGATCCGGCGTTCGGCCGGCGAGGGGCCGAGATTGATCAACCCGAAGGTGGCCGAGTACAGAACGCGTCGCCAGCCCCGCCCCGGGGTGGGCTTGCGGACCGGCACCAGGTCGGCCGGGCGGATGCGCTCGGCGTAGGACCCCGGCTGGGCGGGCAGGCCCGCAGTGTCGGGCTCGTGGGGTCGCGGCGGCCACGGGCCGGGGGGAGGTGCGGGATGCGCCGCGGGCGGCCAGGCGGGCGGGCGGGTCGGCGGACCCGGCCGCAGAACCTGCGTCGGACCCGCGTCGATCGGCGGGCGGGACGGGACGATGGGGGACTTCCCGGTCGGGGGTGTTCCGGAGTCGGTCCACCCCGAATCGCCCCGCTGTGTCTCCTCGCGGTCCGTCACAACGCGTCTCCTCGCCGATGCCATCCGTAGCAGGGTCTCAGCGTACGGGGCCACGTCCTGAGCAAAGACATCGCCGACCCGAGGCTGAGGCCGGGCGGCGGCCTCCGACGGCAGCCGTCAGGGCGCTGCGCCGCGCGAAGCGGGCAGACGACCGCCGGAGAAGCCGACGGGCCGTCGACATTTGCTGTCTACAGTTATGCACTGTTCTACGAACTGAGGTCGATCGCTGCTGGGGTACGTTTTCAGGGTCCGGTGACGCAGTCGGCACGGAAAATTGGTGAGATGGCGGGGGGTGACCCGCTGGTAGGCTCCCAGCGGGAAGGGGTGAGCCAGCGTGGAGATGTCCGATGTTGCCGGCGGGTTCGGCAAAGTCATCGACGGCGGATTGGGCAACGTCGGCGCGCGTGTCGCGAAGGCGTCGTCCGGCTCGGAGATCCTCGACGCGGGTCAGCTGCTGATCGCCGGGATGCGGCTGACCACCGGGTGGGGCCGGCCCGATCCGGGCGAGGCGTTCGGACAGGGCGCGGCCGGCTTCACCGGCGCCGGTCAGACCGTCGACTCCGCCTCTCCGCGCGAGGGCTGGGCGGGCACCGGGTCGCAGGCGTACGCGTCGGCGAACCGCCGGCAGTCCGCGTCGGCCGCGGCGCTGGCCGTGCTGGACCGCGACGTGCAGACCGTCGTCGCCCGGGAGGCGTTTCAGGTCGACTATCACCGCGGCAAGCTCGACGACCAGTCCGACCACCTGTCCACGCTGGGCTACGCCACCTGGTCGCTCGCGCTGATTCCCGGGGTGGGCAAGGCGCTCAAGGCCGCGGTGGAGATGACGGCGGTCAACACCGCGATGGTGGTGTGCAGCACCGAGCTCGCCAACCTGGCATCCGAGACCGGCGAGAACGCCGCCGAGCTGCGCCGGCTCGCCGACGGCTACTCCGCGCTCACCCGCAAGGCCGCGCCGCCGGCGCTCGACGAGGAGCCGATGCCGACCACCGATGACGAGGAGCGCCGTCCCGGCGCCGAGACGGACCGTGACGACGAGCCCGGCCGCGCGCCTAGGCCGGTCCCGAGCATCGCAGACCCCACGGCCGTCGGCCCGCCCGCGCCGGTTCCGGATGCTGCGCCCGCGCCGATGCACTGTGCGCCCGCCGCGGACGCGCCGCCCACGGCACAGACAGCACCGGCCGCTGCGGCGTCCGCGGATCCGATGGCCGCGATGTCGTCGGTGTTCGGCGCGGTGGGCGGTGCGATCGGCTCCGCGGTGGCGCCGCTGGCCGCTGCGATGACCGCAGTGGTCACCGCGGCAGGACAGGCGCTGTCGACGGCGACATCGGCGCAGCCCACCGAACCGACCGACCGCACACCGAATGCGGGAGAGTCCAGCACCGGGGACGAGCCCGAGGACGAAACGGCCGAGCCGGGCGGCGACGACGGCGATGTCGCCGAGCCGACTGTTCCGGAGGCTGTCGCGACGCCCGGCGAGCCGGCCGCGGCCTCCGCGCCTCCGGCCGCCGCGCCGCCGCGCGCACCCGCGCCCGCAGCCACCCGCCCGCCGCAGTGACCGAGAAAGACACCGCCATGTCGTATGACGCCCTCGAGGTGACCACCGCACACCTGCGCGAACTCGCGGCCCGACACGGTCAGGCCGCCGCCGAGATGACGACCGCCGCCGGCGCCGTCGCCGGGGTGGACACCCGCATCCGGACGTCGCACGGTGTGATCGCCTGGTCCACGGCGGCCGCGGTGGAGGCGATCCAGCAGCACCGGTCCGAGGCCGCGGCCTGCGTCGCGGGCGTATCCCGCGCGCTCGAGGACAACCTGACCTCGGCGGCGCACCGGTACGACGCCACCGACGAGGCGTCCGGCGAGCGGCTGGCGCGGTGATGGCCAGCCCGCTGTTCGGGGACGCTGAACCCACCCACTACGACGACGTCGTCGGCGTCGAGGTCACCATCGACGGCATGCTGGTCATCGCGGACCTGCTGCATCTCGTCGACTTCCCGCTGGCCCTGGGCATCCGCCCGAACATCCCGTACGAGGATCAACGCCGGATCGTGTGGGAGCAGGTGACCCGCGATCTGACCGCCCAGGGCATCCTGACCGCGTTCGGCGATCCCCATCCCGAGGTCGCCGCGATGGTGGACGCGCTGAGCAGGCCGGACCGCACGCTGGACTGCCGGTGGTGGCGCCGCGACGTCGGTGGCAAAATGGTGCGCTTCGTGGTGTGTCGTAAGCCGCCTCGCTGATGTTGATGACCTGGGCCCCGATGTTGGCGGCGTGCACGATCGCGCGGGCGAGGCTGCGCAGCGACCCGGCGGTCTGCGTGGCGTTCGGGTCGTTGGGATCGGTGCGGGTGCCGACCGGCTGGAAGCTGTCGGAGGTCTGGCGCAGCGAGAGGATCCGCGCATCGGGAGCGACGCCGATGAACGCGTCGGTCGGGGCCGGGCGGCCGGCGATGACGGCGGCGGTCAGGGTGCCGTGGGCGTCGCAGTCGGACATCCCGTTTCCGGCCTGGTCGACGAAGTCGCCGCCCGGTTCCGCAGGCACCCGCGGCGACCCGTTCACCCCGGTGTCGATGACGGCCACAGTTACGCCGGCTCCCGTCGCGAACCGCTGCGCGTCGGCCAGCCGGAGGTAGTCGCTCGCCCACGGCCGGTCAGCGAAGTTTGAGTTCGGGAACACCGTCGGGGCGGCGCAGACCCGCCGCTGCTCCATCGGCTGGTCCGGACCCGTCTCGTCAGGGGGAACAGCGGCGGGATCGATGACCGGAGGGTCGATGGCGCCCGCGGACGGCGGCGCGACCAAGAAGACCAACGTCAACGCGGCAAACAACGCACCGAGTCGCCGCACTACCGTCCACCCCCCGCCCAGGCCTCCCGGATCCCCGCGGTCCGGAACGTCGTCAGCAAACATAGCGCCGCCCGTCGGGCGGCGCAAAATGTCACGTCGAACGTACTCGGTGCGGGCACATGCGCCAGCCTAAGGGCCCCCGAAGGAGGGTCTTTCCGCTTTCTTGCGCACAGACACTGCGTCCCACGCGGCCCCGAGGGGCGAATTCACGCGTGGGACGCAGCGTCGGGGAAGGGTGGGTCAGGCGTCGAGGTCCTGCTGCACCAGCTCGGCGATGGTGTTCAGCGCGGCCTCGTCGTCGGAGGCGACGGTGACCTGGGCACCGTTGCCGGCGCCGAGGGTCATGATCATCAGCGCCGAGCCGGCGTCCACCGGCTCACCGCCGTCGACCGAGAGCGTGACGGGCACACCGGCGTTGACGGCGGCCTCGGCGATGATTGCCGCGGGTCGGGCGTGCAGTCCGATCGACGATCCGACGATGACGGTCTTGGTGGGCATGAATCTCCTCTTTCGGTTGTCTGGAATCGATGGTCTCAGGCCGCGGCGGCCGCGAGCTCGCGCTCGGCCTTCTTGGCGCCGGGTTGGATGAACTGCTTGGCCGCGACGACGGCCACCGCGGCCGCCACCGTGCCGGCCAGCAGCGCGATGACGAAGCCGAGCTTGTTGTCGATGGCGAACAGCACGAAGATGCCGCCGTGCGGCGCCCGCGACGTCGCGCCGAAGGCCATGGACAGCGCGCCGGTGACGGCGCCGCCGAACATCATCGACGGGATGACGCGCAGCGGGTCGGCCGCGGCGAACGGGATGGCGCCCTCGGAGATGAACGACGCCCCGAGAAGCCATGCGGCACGGCCGTTCTCCCGTTCGGGCTCACTGAACAGCCCGGGCCGCACCGTGGTGGCCAGCGCCATCGCCAGCGGCGGCACCATGCCCGCGGCCATCACCGCGGCCATCACCTGGAACGACGCGGTGGTCGACGCGGCCAGGCCGGCGGTGGCGAAGGCGTAGGCCGCCTTGTTCACCGGGCCGCCGAGGTCGAAGCACATCATCAGGCCGAGGATGACACCGAGCAGGATCGCCGAGGTCCCGGACAGTCCGCTGAGCCAGTTGGTGAGGCCGGTGTTGATCAGTGCGAGCGGACGACCCACCAGGAAGAACATGATGAGACCCACGACCAGGGACGCGCCCAGCGGTGTGATGACCACCGGCATCAGCCCGCGGAACCATTGCGGCACTTTGAGACCGCTGATCCACAGCGCCGCGAAGCCGGCGATGACGCCGCCGACGATGCCGCCGATGAAGCCGCCGCCGACGAACACGGCCAGCGCCCCCGCGGTGAACCCGGGCGCGATGCCGGGTCGGTCGGCGATCGCGAACGAGATGTAGCCGGCCAGTGCGGGCACCAGGAAGCTGAACGCCAGACCGCCGAGACTGAACAGAATCGCACCCAGGTACTGGGTGAACCCGCCGCTGGGCAGGTTGGTGAGCGAGTTGTTGAGCGCGATGATGTTGCCCAGTGACTGCGTCGCACCGTCGGGCTTGTTCGCGATCTCGTAGCCCGCGAACAGGAAGCCCAGCGCGATCAGCAGACCACCCGCGGCGACGAACGGGATCATGTAGCTGACGCCGGTCAGCAGGATCTGCCGGGTGCGGGTGCCCCAGCCGACGCCGCCTGCCGGCGCGGAGCTGGCCGCAGCGCCGGCCGCCGAGCCCTCGACCCGCGGCGCGTTCGGATCATCGGCTGCGGCAACGGCTTCGGCGACCATCTTGGCCGGCTCGTTGATCGCCCGCTTCACGCCCGAGGCGATGACGGGCTTGCCGGCGAACCGGCCACGGTCCTTGACGCCCACGTCCGTGGCGAAGATGACCGCGTCGGCCTTGGCGATGGTCTCGGCGGGCACCGGGGTGCTGCCCGAGGAGCCCTGCGTCTCCACGACCATCGTCACTCCGGCTTCCTTGGCCGCGGCGGCCAGGGCGTCGGCGGCCATGTAGGTGTGGGCGATACCGGTGGGGCAGGCGGTGATCGCGATCAGCGTCTTGGCGGCCGGCTTCTCGGCGGGCGCCGCCGCGGGCGCGGGGGTGGCCGGGGCTGCGGCGGCGGGTGCGGGGTTGACCACGCCGTCGACCAGGCTGACGACCTCGTCGGCCGACGACGCGTTGCGCAGCGACTCCACGAAGTCCTTGCGCACCAACGCCCGTGCCAGGCTGGACAGCAGCTTCATGTGCTCCTGGCCGCCGGAGTCGGGCGCGGCGATCAGGAACGCGAGGTCGGCGGGACCGTCCGGGGCGCCGAAGTCGACGGCGGGGCTCAGCCGGGCGAAGCCGATGGTCGGGGTGTCGACGTAGGGCGACCGGCAGTGCGGAATCGCGATGCCGCCGGGCAGTCCGGTGGCCGACTGCTGTTCGCGCGCCATCGCCGCGCCCACGAGTCCGTCGGCGTCGTTGGTGCGTCCCGCCGCGGCGAGGCTGCCCACCATGCGGGCGATGACCGCTTGCTTGTCACCGTCGACGGCGGTGTCGAGCAGGACCAGATCGCTGGTGATGATCGGTGGAGAGGTGGTGGAGCTTGTCATGGCACTACTTTCGTCGTCGGCGTGTTACTGGGTGGCGGGAATCGGTGAGATGGGCGAGACCTGCACGGCGGCGAGGTCGATCTGGGCGGGGGTGGGCAGCGTGGTGCCCGGAAGCGCCGCGGCGGCGCTGCCGTAGGCGACGGCCATCTGCAGCCGCTGCGGCGGCACGGCGCCACCCACCTCGGCGCGGACATAGCCGGCCAGTGACGAGTCGCCCGCGCCGACGGTGCTGCGCGGAACGATCGGCGGCGGGGTGGCCATCCAGGCGCCGTTGGCGTCGACCAGCACCGCACCCTCGGCACCGAGAGTGGCCAGCACCGCGCCGATGCCGCGGTCGATGAGCTGCCGGGCCGCGCGCACCACCGGCTCCGGATCACCCTGCGCGACAGCGTTTTCCAGTGAATCGGGGGAGAGCCCCAGCACACTGGCGAGTTCCTCTGCGTTCGGCTTGATCAGATCCGGGGCGCCGCGCTCCAGCGAGCCGACCAGGGCGGCCAGCGGCGCGTCGGAGGTGTCGACGGCGACGCGGCAGGGGCGCGAGGACAGCAACGCGACCACGTGGCCGTACCAGGAGGCCGGCATCCCCGGCGGCAGCGAACCCGACATCACCACCCAGTCGGCGCCGTCGGCGGCGGCGAGGACGGCGTCGGTCAGCGCTCCGACGGTCGCCTCGTCGAGCGTCGCGCCCGGCTCGTTGATCTTGGTGGTGGTGCCGTCGGGCTCGGTGATGGTCAGGTTGGTGCGGGCGGGTTCGGCGGTGGGCACCACCTGGAACGACACCGCCGCTGTCTCGAGCGCGGTGATCAGCGGGTCGTTCCCGGCCGCCGGCAGGACGGCGAGCGCCTCGATGCCGGCGAGGGTGAGCGCGCGGGCGACATTGACGCCCTTGCCGCCGGCCTGGCTGGTGACCGAGGTGACGCGGTGCACGGCGCCGCGCGTCAGCGTGGACGGCAGCGTGACCGTGCGGTCGATGCTCGGGTTGGGCGTGACGGTGACGATCACTGGTGATCTCCTGCGCAGATGATTTCGAGTCCCTGGTCGGTCAGTTCGGCGCGGTCGGTGGCGCTGATCTCGGGGTCGGTGATGAGGGTGTCGACACTGGTGATCGGCGCGAAGCTGACGAAGTCCTCGCGGCCGACCTTCGACGAGTCGGCGGCGACGACGACGTAGTTGGCCGCGCGCACCATGGCCCGCTTGACCGCCGCCTCCTCGCTGTCGGGGGTGGACAGGCCGTGCCGGATGCTGATCGCGTTGGTGCCGATGAACGCGATGTCGACCCGCAGGGTGTCCAGCACCCGCAGCGTCTGTTCACCGACGGCCGCCTGGGTGACGCCGCGGACCCGTCCGCCGAGCAACTGCAGCGACACGGTCGGCATGGTGGCCAGCCGCGCCGCGATCGGCACCGAGTTGGTGACGACCACCAGGTCGCGGTCGGTCGGCAGGTGCGCGGCGATCCGCATCGTCGTGGTGCCGGCGTCGAGCAGCACGCTCGCGCCACTGAGGGGGAAGAACTCGGCCGCCGCGGCGGCGATGGCGTCCTTGTGCTCGGCGCGGGTGACGTCGCGCTCGCCGACTCCGGGTTCGACGAGGTGCAGCGCGCGCACCGGAACCGCGCCGCCGTGCACCCGGCGCACGATGCCGGCCTTGTCCAGCACTGCCAGGTCGCGCCGCACCGTCTCGGTGGTGACGTCGTAGGCCTGCGCCAGCTCGGTCACCGAGGCGCGGCCCTTCGACATCACCAGGGAGGCGATGGCTTGCTGCCGCTCTTCGGGGTACATGGAGCTCCGTTTGTGTGGGGATACGTCCGGTTTGTTGTTGATATGTTTGGTTTTACTCCTGAACGTGTTGACTTGTCAACGTTTTCTTGTAACCTGGTTCACATGACCGCGACGTCTTCGCTCAGCTCACAGAGCTCGACTTCTCCTGCTCCCGGCACCGTTCTGCACGGCGTCCCCGTCGTCGCCGGAGTGGCGTACGCACCCGTGATCCGTCCCGGCCGACTCCCCGAGGTCGACGTCAGCGGCCTCGCCGACGTCGCCGAGGCCGACCGGCCGGCCGAGGGCGAACGCTTCACCGCCGCGGCGGCCACCGTGGCCGGACGCCTGCGCGACCGTGCCGCCCACGCCACCGGGGCCGCGTCCGAGGTGCTGGCCGCGACGGCCACCCTCGCCCAGGACCGCGGCTGGCTCGGCGCGGCGGAGAAGCGGATCAAAGACGGTGCGCCCGCGGTCAGCGCGGTCAACGGCGCGATCGACCAGTTCGTCGAGATGTTCACCAAGCTCGGCGGACTGATGGCCGAGCGGGTGACCGACCTGCGCGACATCCGCGATCGCGTGATCGCCGAACTCAACGGCCTGCCCGAGCCCGGTGTGCCGCTGCCCGACGCGCCGTCGGTGCTGTGCGCCGAGGATCTCGCGCCAGCCGACACCGCGGGCCTGGACCCCACGCTGATCGTCGCGCTGGCCACCACGCTGGGCGGGCCCACCAGCCACACCGCGATCATCGCCCGCCAACTCGGCATCCCGTGCGTCGTCGCCGTGCACGGACTGGACGACGTGCCCGCCGGCGCGACGGTGCTGGTCGACGGAACCCTCGGCACCGTCACCGTGACGCCCGAGGAAGCGGCGGCCAAGGACGCCGTCGCCGAGGCCGAACGCGTCGCCGCGGCGGCCGCCGGCTGGTCCGGGCCCGGCGCGACCGCCGACGGTCATCAGGTCTCCGTGCTGGCCAACGTGCAGGACGGCGCCGCGGCCCGCGCCGCGCGAGAGACGCCGGCCGAAGGGGTCGGCCTCTTCCGCACCGAGCTGTGCTTCCTGAACACCGACACCGAGCCGACCGTCGACGAGCAGGCCCAGATCTACGGCGAGGTACTCGAGGCGTTCGCCGGCCGCAAGGTCGTGATCCGCACGCTCGACGCCGGCTCGGACAAGCCGTTGAAGTTCGCCGGCCACCCCGACGAGGCCAACCCGGCGCTCGGCGTGCGCGGCATCCGGATCGCCGAGAACAATCCCGGCCTGCTGCACCACCAACTCGACGCGATCGCGGCGGCGGCGGAGAAGTCCGGGGAGCAGCCGTGGGTGATGGCGCCCATGATCGCCACCGCTGCGGAAGCGGAGTCCTTTGCCGCCCAGGCCCGTTCGCGGGGCCTGACACCCGGCGTGATGATCGAGGTGCCCGCGGCCGCCCTGCTGGCCGACCGGATCCTCGAGCACGTCGACTTCCTGTCGATCGGCACCAACGACCTCGCGCAGTACACGATGGCCGCCGACCGGATGTCGGCCGACCTGGCCACCCTCACCGATCCGTGGCAGCCCGCGGTGGTCGCGCTCGTCGCGATGACCGTGCGCGCCGGCGCCGCCGTCGGCAAGCCCGTCGGCGTCTGCGGCGAGGCCGCGGCCGATCCGCTGCTGGCGTGCGTGCTCACCGGCCTGGGGGTCACGTCGCTGTCCGCCGCGGCCGCCGCCGTGCAGGGCGTCGGGGCGAAGCTGGCGCAGGTGACGCTGCAGCAGTGCCGCGAGGCCGCCGAGGCCGTGCTCGGCACGGCGAGCGCCGCCGACGCCCGGGCCGCCGCGCTGGCCGTGCTCGGCTAACTGGTCCAGCCCGTGGCCTGCGGCCAGGACTCGACGTCCACGCCGTCGCGCCGCAGTCTGACCGAGGCGTACCCTCGGTCCGCCGCGACGGCGACGGTGTCCGCATAGACCCGCCGGGCCTCCTCCTCCTCGGTGCCCTCAACGAGCGACGACTCCTCCGCGCCGCCGTCGGGGTTACCGCGGTCGTAGAGGGTGGCGGCGATGACGTCCCAGTTGTTGGCCATTCCGGCGGGGTACCCACCCGGCAGCAGGGAATGAATCGGACCGCGGTCCGGTTAGATGAGGCATGCCCGCGATCACCGCCGACACCCTGACCCTGCCCCGCATCGCCGCGCCCGCCCCCGACGACACCCAGCGCCCCGTGCGCTCGGTGACGACCGGACCCCGTGGCTACGAAGGCGAGGGCTTCCCCGTGGTGCGCGCCTTCGCCGGGGTCAGCGCCCGCGACCTCGATCCGTTCGTCCACATGGACCAGATGGGCGAGGTGGAGTACCAGCCCGGCGAACCGCGCGGCACCGACTGGCACCCGCACCGCGGCTTCGAGACCGTCACCTACATGATCGACGGCCGCTTCGCCCACCAGGATTCGCACGGCGGCGGCGGGCTCATCACCGACGGCGCCACCCAGTGGATGACCGCAGGCTCCGGAATCCTGCACATCGAGACGCCGCCGGCGGAACTGGTCGAGAGCGGTGGGGTGTTCCACGGCATCCAGCTGTGGGTGAACCTGCCGCGCACCGATAAGTTCGCCGCGCCCCGCTACCAGTCGATCGAGGGCCCGCAGGTCGGTCTGCGGTCCTCCGCCGACGGCGGAGCGCTGGTGCGCGTGATCGCCGGCGACATCGACGGCGCGTCCGGACCCGGCATGACGTACACGCCGATCACGCTGGCACACGCCACCGTCCAGCCCGGCGCCCGGCTCGACCTGCCGTGGAACCGCGACTTCAACGCGCTCGTCTACGTGCTCTCCGGACGCGGCTCGGTCGGTCCCGTCGACCATCCGATCGAGCAGGGCCAGCTCGCCGTGCTCGGCCCCGGCGACCGCATCACGGTCGCTGCCGCGCCCACCCAGGAGTCACACCGGCCCGCCCTCGAGGTCCTGCTGCTCGGCGGCAAGCCGATCCGTGAGCCCGTGTTCCAGTACGGCCCGTTCGTGATGAACTCCAAATCTGAGCTCATCGCCGCCGTCGAGGACTTCAACGCCGGACGGTTCGGGTCGATCCCGCCGAATGCGCTGATGCCGCACCGCCCGTCACGTTGAGAGCGGGTAGATCAACTCCAGTTCGCCCAGCAGCGCCGCGACCGTGAGCAGCGGCAGTGCCGCTGACACACCGAGGTCGTCTCGGGGCGTGCTGGCGCGCATCTCCGCGCGCAACGCGCGCACGAAGTCGTCGCTGATCGGTGCCCGCGGGCGCTCGGGGTCGGGGCGGCCCGCGACCCGCTCGCAGATCGCCTCCGCGTGGGACTCGACCACCTTCCGGACAGTGGGGTAGGCGGCCAGCGGCGGCGGGGTCGGGATGTCGGCGATCAGGTCGGCGGCCGCCCGTAACCGGAGCGCCCGGTTGAACGACCGGACCACCGGCGCGCGGAAGTCCGTCTCGGCCCCGCTCTCCGAGAGATATTGCCGCACAGCATCATCGATGACGCGAGACGCGGCGAGCGCGTTGTGGCTCAGCGTCGCCACCTCGTCGGTGCGTTCCTCGTAGGCGCCGCGCGTGATGCGCAGCACCGCGGCCCACAGGTACCGGGCGAAGATCGCCCGCGCCGAGTGGATCGCGCGGGTGACCGACGCCGTCGCCCCCCGCGGCCACAGCAGTACCGACACCACCACACCGACCAGCGCGCCGACCACGACGTCCTCCACCCGGATCAACCCGACCTGCCACCCGGTGGGCACGATCAGGTTGAAGAAGATCAGCACCATCATCGTGAACGCCGCCTGGGCGGCGGTGAACGACGCGATCTCCGGGACGTACGCCGAGCCGAAGACGGCGAACGGCATCAGCACCCACAGCACCGCCGGATCTACCCCGACCAGACCGATGAGCAGCGCGCCCAGCAGGAAGCCGATGCCGGTCCCGATCACCGCGCGCCACACCCGGGTGCCGGTGCTCAGCGCGCTGCTGCGCAACACCGACAGCGCGCCCAGCACCACCCAGAACCCGTGTTCGACGGGGAAGAGGTGGGTGATCGCCACCGCGATGGCGAGCCCCAGCCCGGTGCGCAGACTGTTGCGCACCGCGACCGAGCGATTCGCCACGAAGCCCGACGTGATCTGCGCTGCGGCAACGGTTTCCGGGAGCAGGCGGTCCGACGCGCCGGTCGGCGGCAGCCGCCTGCCCAGGGCGCGGGCCCACACCGGCCGGGCATCCGCGGCCGCCGCGGCGGCGATGATGCGGCCAGTCGCGCCGATCATCGCGGCGATGGTCCGGCGCCGCAGCAGCTCGCGACCCAACGCGACGGCACGCTCGTCGTCGGGCGCGCTCAGGATCTCGTCGAGATCCTCCCGCCATCGGCCCCGCGCGGTGGTGCGCAATGCCTCGAGCGCTGCATCCAGATCCATGCGGGCCACCTGCCGGTCGGTCCGCCGCGAGATGCGCAGCACCGCAGCCGCGCAGCGCAGCACATGCACCACCGCATTGCGGTCGCGCAGCGTGACACCGGTGTCCTGCCCGACCCGCTCGGACACCCACTCCAGGTCGTCGACCACACGCACCAGCGCCCTGCTGCCCGCGGTCAGCCCGACCGGCCGAAAGTCCGCACCCAGGAACGTCTCTCGCAGCGCATCCATCGCACGCCGCACGTCGTCGGCCGTCGCCGTCCCGTCGATCCGGTCGGCCAGGATGCGGCAGGCGCGCGCCGCCCGGCGACGCAGTTCACCGTGATGGCGCGGCGGCAGCACGAACAGCGCGGCAGGCACGCACACGGCGAGCGCGATCGTCCAGCCCAGCAGCCGTTCCCCGATCGGGCCCGGCGGCGTGCAGGCGGGCAGCACGAACGTCAGCAGGGTCGCCCGCTGCCCCGCGGCGACGGTCTCGCTCAACACACCCGAGAACGTCACCGCGACCCCGAGGACGAACATCAGCGTCACCGCCGGCCACGGATACGGCGCGATGAGCGTGCCGAGCGCGATGTTCACCATGCCGTTCAGGCCGAGCCCCGCGTACGCGACAGCCCGGTTCTGCCTGTTACCGGGGAAGTCGGAGAACACCAGCAACGCCACCGACCCGAACAGGGTGAACAACGGGGTCTGGGAGTTACCGCCGGCGATCGCGAAACTGACCGCCGCGGCGACCGGGACCGTCGCGGCGGCGCGGACCGCGCGGCGCAGCGCGTCGTTGTCGGGGTCGCGCTGGTGCATCCGCCGCACGATGCGTCCGCGGACGGTCAGCGTGGGCGCCGTCGTCAATGCGCGAGCACCTTGATGCCGATGACGAGCAGTCCCACGCCGACCAAGATCGCCACGGTGAGAATTTGCTGCCACCAGGGCAGCCGGGTCCGCCGGACCGCCAGCAGCGCGATCAGCCCCAACTCGCCGACGAGGATCCACTTGGCCACCCACATCGCGGTGTCGGTGTCCAGCAGCCCGAGGCCCGCGGTCGCCAGCGCCACCAGCGGCAGCACACTGGCCTGCAGGATCTGGCCCGAGGCCTGCAGCATCCGCCAGCGCTCGGCCCCGTGCGGCGCCTCCTCGTGCACGGCGAGGTGTGCGACCCAGTCGGCCAGCAGACTGGCCGCCCACAGGCCGCCCATCGTGACCGCCACGTCGAGCACGCGGGCCCAGCCGCTGGTGTCGTCCTCGGTGTAGCGGGTGAGCACCACCAGCGTCGCCAGGCACGAGATCGCGCCGTAGAGCCGCTCCCGCAGCATCGTCACGACGTGCCCGACGGGCGCCTCGACGTCGCCGCCTGCGGTCTCAGTCACCGTCGGGCACCGACCGGAACCGACCGGCGTCGAGGCTGTCGAGCAACTGCGTCACGAGCCACTCCAATCCGTCCGGGTTGCGGGGCAGCAGTGCCTGCTCGTATCCCACGAGCAGGTAGACCGACCACGACGCGAACATCTCAGCCTGCCGCCTGCTGCCCAGCACCTGCAACGCCGACTCGACGACGGCGTCGAAACGCTGATGGTCCACCGCGGCCTGCACCGCCCGCACGTGCGGGTCGATGGAACCCCACACCCGGATCGCGGCCTCGGCGCCGTGCGGCAGTTCCAGCGCACCCTTGATCAGCTTGTCGACGCGTCGCCGGGGGTCGGGTTCGTCGCGGACCGCCTCGACGACGCGCACCGTCATGCCCTCGTGCCAGTGCGCGACGAGCTGACGCGTGTAGTCCGACCAGCTGGAGAAGTAGTGATAGAACGACCCGCTGGTGACCCCCAGGCGCTGGCACACCTCGGCCAGCTTCAGCCCGCCGTAGCCGAGCTCGGCGAGCACGTCGAAACCAGCGTTGAAAAACGATTCCCGCGACCCGACCGCCCCCATGGCCAAACCTTAGTTCGACGCGGCCCGGAACCGGCGGTATGTGGCCGCGACAAAGGTTCGTACAGGGCGCGCTGACGTTGCTGAGTCGGCGGGTGCGGTGCGTGCAGTCGACCGCGTGCCGTCGGGGCTGGTGACGTGTGGCACAATTTCACAATGCCGTATACGGCGAGTAGAGGACCGGGTCGTCCCCCCGCAGCCAAGGCCGCCGAGACGCGGGAGCGCATTCTGGGTGCTGCTCGCGAGGTGTTCAGCGAACTGGGCTACGACGCCGCGACGTTCCAGGCCATCGCGATCCGCGCCGATCTGACCCGTCCGGCGATCAACCATTACTTCGCCAGCAAACGCGTGCTGTGGGCCGAGGTGGTCGAGCAGACCAACACGTCCATTGTTAGCGCGGGTGTGGCCCGGGCGCACGAGCGCACCGGACTGGTCGACCGGCTGGCGGCTTTCCTGTCGGCCACCACGCAGGCCGACACCGAGGACCGCTCCGCGGCGGCGTTTCTCGTCACCTCGGTGCTGGAGACGCAGCGCCACCCCGAACTGGTCAGCGATGAGCACGACCCGTTGAAGAACTCGCGGGCCTTCGTCACCTGGGCCGTCAACGACGCGATCGAACGCGGCGAGCTGAGCTCCGACACCGACGTCAGCCACCTGGTGGAGATGCTGGTGGCCGTGCTGTGGGGGATGGGCTTCTACGCCGGTTTCGTCGGCGACGGGGCGGCGCTGGGCGCGGTGGTGCACAAACTCGAACTGCTGCTGGCCAACAAGCTCTGGCATCTGGGCTAGTCAGCGCGCTGTGGCGTGGCCCACACCTGGGCAGACGCGGGCAGGTTGATAGATAGACTTTCGAAGTATGAGCTCTCTGCGCACCGACAACGACACCTGGGACATCACCTCCAGCGTCGGCGCCACCGCCGTCATGGTCGCCGCCGCCCGAGCCGCCGAGACCGAACGTCCCGACGCCCTCATCCGTGACCCCTACGCCAAGATCCTCATCGCCGACGCCGGCACCGGGGTGTGGGGCCTGATGCTCGACGACGACTTCGTCACCACCGTCTCCGCGTCCGACCCCGAGGTCGCCGCGATGTTCGAGAACATGAAGAACTACCAGGCGGTGCGCACCCACTTCTTCGACGCGTACTTCTCCGCCGCGGTCGACGCCGGCATCCGCCAGGTCGTGATCCTGGCGTCCGGCCTCGACTCCCGCGCGTTCCGGCTGCCGTGGCCAGCGGGCACCACGGTCTTCGAGATCGACCAGCCCAAGGTGCTCGAGTACAAGGCCGAGACGCTCGCCGCGCACGACGCCAACCCGACGGCCGACCGCCGCGCCGTGGCGATCGACCTGCGGCAGGACTGGCCGGCCGCGCTGACCGAGGCCGGGTTCGACCCCACGCAGCCGACGGCGTGGCTGGCCGAGGGGCTGTTGATGTACCTGCCCGCCGACGCGCAGGATCGGCTGTTCGGCCAGATCACCGAGCTGAGCGCGCCCGGAAGCCGCATCGCCGCGGAGTCGATGGGGCTGCACGCCCCCGACCGCCGAGAGCGGATGCGGGAACGGTTCGCCCGGATCACCGCGCAGTTCGACGTCGAGCCGATGGACATCACCGAGCTGACCTACGACGACGCCGACCGTGCCGAGGTGGCCGACTGGCTGAACGCGCACGGCTGGCAGGCCCAGGCGATCGCCTCGCAGGAGGAGATGAAGCGGCTCGATCGCTACATCGAGGTCGCCGACGACGACGGCGAATCGTTCTCCACGTTCACCACCGCGACGCGGCGCTGAGCCTGCGCGGCTGGTCCAGCCGCCTGTTCACCAACCGGATGGTTGGCTACGATTCGGGTACTCCGCAGGTCAGATGAAGGAGACCCGTCATGACCACCGATTCCGCCGTGCCCGTCGACGTGGGTGCCGCCACCCCCGACATCGCCGCGACCGTCCGTCGTCTTCGTGAGACGTTCGCCTCGGGCCGTACCCGCAGCGTCGAGTGGCGCAAGCAGCAGCTGCAGGCCCTCGAGCGGCTGATGACCGAGAACGAAGGCGCGATCGCCGACGCGCTGGCCAAAGACCTCGACCGCAAACCGTTCGAAGCGTGGCTGGCCGACATCGCCAGCACCGCGGGCGAGGCCGCGACGGCGGCCAAGAGCGTCGGCAAGTGGATGAAGCGCCGCCACCGCATGCTGGAGTTCTCCCAGCTGCCCGGTCGCGGCTGGGTGGAGTACGAGCCGTACGGCACCGTGCTGATCATCGGTGCGTGGAACTTCCCGTTCGCGCTGACGCTCGGCCCAGCCGTCGGCGCGATCGCGGCGGGCAACACGATGGTGCTCAAGCCCTCGGAGATCGCGCCGGCCTCCTCGGCGCTGATGGCCGAACTGGTTCCGCGCTACCTCGACAACGACGCGATCGTTGTCGTCGAGGGCGACGGAGCGGTCAGCCAGGAGCTCATCGAGCAGGGCTTCGACTATCTGCTGTTCACCGGCGGCACCGAGATCGGCCGCAAGGTGTACGAGAGCGCCGCCGCCCACCTGACGCCGGTGACACTCGAACTGGGCGGCAAGAGCCCGGTGATCGTCGCGGCCGACGCCGACATCGAGGTCGCCGCCAAGCGCATCGCGTGGACCAAGCTGATCAACTCCGGGCAGATCTGCATCGCGCCCGACTACGTGCTCGCCGAAGCCCCGATCCGCGACCAGCTGGTGGACAAGCTGCGCGAGGCGGTCGCCGAGTTCGAGGCGGGTAACCCCGGCGGCAAGCGCATCGTCAACGAGCGGCACTTCAACCGGCTGTCCAACGCGCTGGCCGCCACCAAGGGCACCGTCGCGGTCGGCGGCGGTTCGGACGCCGGCGACATCAGGATCCAGCCGACCGTCGTCGTCGACCCGGACCCGGCCGAGCCGTTGATGACCGACGAGATCTTCGGACCGATCCTGCCCGTCGTCACCGTCGGATCCCTGGACGAGGCAATCACTTTCGTGAACTCGCGGCCCAAACCGCTGGCGGCCTACCTGTTCACCAAGACCAAGGCGGTGCGGGAGCGGGTGATCAAGGAGGTCGCCGCCGGCGGCATGGTGATCAACCATCTGCTGTTCCACTTCGCCACCCACAAGCTGCCCTTCGGTGGCGTCGGCCCCTCGGGCATGGGCGCCTATCACGGCAAGTACGGCTTCGAGGAGTTCAGCCACCGCAAGACCGTGATGACCAAGCCAACCCGACCCGACGTCGGCGCCTTCATCTATCCCCCGTATACAGAGAAGGCTTGGAAGCTCGCCAGACGGCTTTTCTAGGGAGCAGCGCGAAGCGCCCGAGGGAAGACACAGCTGAAAGGGAACCTCATGCCAGGAGTGCAGGATCGGGTCATCGTCGTCACCGGCGCCGGAGGCGGCCTCGGACGCGAATACGCGATGACGCTCGCCCGCGAAGGCGCCAGCGTGGTCGTCAACGACCTCGGCGGGGCACGCGACGGCACCGGCGCCGGCCACAACATGGCCGACGAGGTGGTCAAGGAGATCAAGGACGCCGGCGGTCGCGCCGTCGCGAACTACGACTCCGTCGCCGAGCCCGAGGGCGCCGCGAACATCACCAAGACCGCCGTCGACGAGTTCGGCAAGGTCGACGGTGTGGTGAGCAACGCGGGCATCCTGCGCGACGGCACGTTCCACAAGATGGAGTTCGGCAACTGGGACGCCGTGCTCAAGGTGCACCTCTACGGCGGGTACAACGTGATCCGCGCGGCGTGGCCGCACTTCCGGGAGAACGGTTTCGGCCGCGTCGTCGTCGCCACCTCCACCAGCGGACTGTTCGGCAACTTCGGTCAGGCCAACTACGGCGCCGCCAAGCTCGGCCTGGTCGGCCTGATCAACACGCTGGCCCAGGAGGGCGCGAAGTACAACATCAAGGCCAACGCGATCGCCCCGATCGCGGCCACCCGGATGACGCAGGACATCCTGCCGCCCGAGGTGTTCGAGAAGCTGACCCCGGAGTACGTGGCACCCGTGGTGGCGTACCTGTGCACCGAAGAGGTGCCCGAGACCGCGTCGGTGTTCATCGTCGGCGGCGGCAAGGTGCAGCGGGTGGCACTGTTCCAGAACAGCGGCGTGACGTTCACCGAGGTGCCTTCGGTCGACGACGTCGCCGGCAAGTGGGGCGAGATCACCGACCTGTCGGCAGCCGAGCGCGCCACGTTCAGCCTCGGCTGACGCGATGAAAGCGCTTGTCGCGCAGGAGCTGTCAGGCCCTGCGGGGTTGGTCTACACCGACGTGCCCGACCCCGCGGGTGACGGCCACGTCGTGATCGACGTGCGCGCCGCCGGCGTGTGCTTCCCCGACCTGCTGCTCCTGCGCGGTGAGTACCAGCTGCGGCTCGATCCGCCGTTCACCCCCGGGATGGAGGTCGCCGGGGTGGTGCGTTCCGCGCCTGAAGGCTCTGAATTCACGGTCGGACAGCGGGTTTCGGCGTTCACGATGCTCGGCGGGTATGCCGAGCAGGTGGCCGTTGCGCCCGCGAGCGTGGTGGCCACACCCGACGACGTCGACGACGCGTCGGCCGCGGCACTGCTGGGCAACTACTACACGATGTACTTCGCCCTGCAGCGGCGGGCCGCGCTGCGCGCCGGCGAGACCGTGCTGGTGCTCGGGTCGGGCGGCGGCGTCGGTACCGCCGCGGTGCAGATCGCCAAGGCGATGGGCGCCACGGTGATCGCGATGGTGCACCGGCCGTCCGCTATCGACTTCGTGACATCGCTGGGCGCTGACGCGGTGCTGCCACTCGGCGACGGATGGCTGGACGCGGTCAGAGAACACACCGTGGGCCGCGGCGTGGACGTGGTGGTGGACCCGATCGGCGGATCGGCGTTCGACGACGCCGTCCGCGCGATGGCCACCGAGGGACGGCTGCTGGTGATCGGCTTCGCGGCCGGCGGCATCCCGACGGTGAAGGTGAACCGGCTGCTGCTGCGCAACGTCAGCGTCGTCGGCGTGGGGTGGGGCGAGTTCGTCAACCGCACCCCCGGGGCGCAGGCCGAGGTGGGCGCCGGACTGGCCGCGCTCGTCGCCGAAGGGCTGAGACCCCCTGCGCCGGTGCGGTTTCCGCTGTCGGCCGGGGCCGAGGCGCTGCAGAGTCTGGCGGACGGCGGCATCGCGGGGAAACTGGTCCTCGAGCCGTGAGCATCCGCGCCCTCGCCTTCGACGTGTTCGGCACGGTGGTGGACTGGCGCTCGAGCGTCACCGCCGAACTCAAGCGGTTCGGCGCCCGGCACGGCGTCGAGCGGGACTGGCCGGCGTTCGCCGACGCGTGGCGCGCCGGGTACTCGCCGGCGATGGACCGGGTGCGCCGCGGCGAATTGCCGTGGACCCGCATCGACGATCTGCATCGCGGGCGGCTGGTCGAGTTGCTCGCCGACGCCGGGATCACCGTCGACGACGCGGAGATCGACGACCTCAACCGCGCGTGGCACCGGCTCGACCCGTGGCCGGACGCGGTGGCCGGACTGACCCGGCTCAAGGAGCGGTTCGTCATCACCACGCTGTCCAACGGCAACGTCTCGCTGCTGACCAACATGGCCAAGCGGGCCGGCCTGCCGTGGGATTGCGTGCTGTCGGCGGAGATCTTCCGGCACTACAAGCCCGACCCCGAGACCTACCTCGGATGCGCGGAGATCCTCGACGTGGCACCCTCGGAACTGATGATGGTCGCCGCGCATCCGTCCGACCTGCGTGCCGCGCGGGACGCGGGGCTGCGGACCGGTTTCGTGTTCCGCCCCGCCGAGCACGGCCCCGACCGCACGCTGCGCCGGCCTGCCGCCGACGAATTCGACGTGCTGGCCGAGGATTTCAGCGACCTGGCCGACCGACTGGCTGCTCGAGAGGACTTCGCGCCGTGACCGTTGCCCTGCCTGACGACCTGCTCGAGCTGCTGCGCAAGCCCAGCCCGTGCTTCGTCGCGACGCTGATGGCCGACGGATCGCCCCAGCTCACCGAGACGTGGGTGACCACCGACGGCGAGCACGTCGTGCTCAACATCGTCGGCGGGATGCAGAAGGAACGCAATCTGCGGCGAGACCCGCGGATCGCGGTCAACGTCGCCGATCCCGACCAGGTGGCCCGCTTCTTCGAGGTGCGCGGCCGGGTGGTGTCGATGACCAGCGAGGGCGGCAAGGAGCACATCGACGAGCTCTCGCAGAAGTACCTCGGGATCCCGTACCCGTACTTCAGCGGGAACCCCGACGAGACGCGGCTGATCGTGACGATCGAGGCCGACAAGGTCAACACGCCGATGCGGGGCTGAGCGTGAGCGCCGGCGGGATCGTCCTCGTCGCGCTCGTGATCGCCGTGGGCCTGGTGGGGATCATCGTGCCGATCCTGCCGGGCGGCATCCTCGTCATCGCCGCCATCGGGGTGTGGGCGTGGGTCGAAGGCGGCGCAGCGGCGTGGGGGGTGTTCGGGATCGCGGCGGCGTTCTTCGCGGCGGCCGCGGTGATCAAGTACACCTGGCCGGCCCGGCGCATGCGGGACGCGCAGGTGCGCACGTCGGTGCTGGTGGCCGGGGCGGTCGTCGGCGTCGTCGGGTTCTTCGTGATCCCGGTCGTCGGTCTGCTGATCGGCTTCGTCGGCGGGGTTTTCGCCGCCGAGATGGCGACCCGCCGCAACCTCGCCCGGGCCTGGGCGTCGACGATGCACGCGATCAAGGGCGTCGCCCTGTCGGTGGGGGTGGAACTGACCGGGGCGCTGCTGGCGACCGTCACGTGGGCCGTCGGGGTGTACCTGACCGCGTGAGAGCCGTCGCCGACGGCTTCGAGTGCACGCTTTCTGACAGAAAACGGCGGAAATCCGTCACAAAGCGTCCACTCGGCGCCCCGGCTCCGCCCGGTCGGCACCTCAGCCGTGCAGCGCGGTGCGCAGCCGGTCGATGTCGGCGTCGGTCAACCCGGTCGCCTCGAGATAGCCACGCAGCGAGCCGAATTCGTCGTCGACGGTACGGCGGGCCGTCTCCAGGTAGCTCTCCCGTACGCCCAGCACCGAATCGGTGAGCCGCGCCTCGGCGAGCTCGAGCACCTCCGGCGACTCGGCGGCGCGCTGGCGCACCGTCTCCAGGATGCTCTCGCGCAGCCGTGGCACCGCGGCGTTGCTGCGCAGGTAGTCCGCCATGATGGCGTCCCGGTCGACCCCGGCCGCCTCGAGCACCATCGCGATCGCGAAGCCCGTGCGGTCCTTGCCGGCGAAACAGTGCGCCAGCACCCGCCGGCCGGACCCCAGCAGCGTCACCACCCGGTGCACCGCGCGCTGCGCCAGCGGGGCCGCCGCGATGCGCCCGTACTCCTCGGTCATGTAGCGCGCCGCGGCGTCGGCGACCGACATCCCGTCGGGCTTGTCGGTCATCATCCGCTGGAACGCGTGCTCGTGCGGCGCCTCGTCGTCGGAGGCCGCTGTCTCCACGAACGGCAGGTGGTGGATGTCGACGCCTGCGGGCACGAGTCCCGGCCCATGCCGCTCGAGCTCGCGCAGCGTCCGCAGATCCGCGATGTCGGTGACGCCGTACCCACTCAGCGCGCTGCGGCCCGCGTCGTCCAGCTTGGAGAGCTCGCTGGCGCGGAAGAACCGGCCCGGCACGATGCCGGTCTGCTCGGAGACGTCACGGAAGTTCCACGCGCCGGAGAGTTCGTCGCCGACCGACGCCACTAGCGCGTCACCGCTGCTGCGAGCGCCGACTTCTCGCGGCCCAGTTCGGCCCGCGCGATGGTGCGCATGTGCACCTCGTCCGGGCCGTCGAACAGCCGCATCGCGCGGTGCCAGCCGTACATGCGAGCCAGCGGGAAATCGTCGGACACCCCGGCGCCGCCGTGCACCTGGATCGCCCGGTCGAGCACGTCGCACGCCATCTTCGGGGCCACCGCCTTGATCTGCGCGACCAGCACCTGGGCGTCCTTGCTCTTGTTGCCGTGCTCGTCGATGGTCCACGCCGCCTTGTGGCACAGCAGCCGTGTCTGATCGATCTGATTGCGGGACAACGCAATCGACTCGCGCACCACGCCCTGCTCGGCCAACGGCTTGCCGAACGCGACCCGCTTCTGCACGCGGTCGATCATCAACGCCAGCGCCCGCTCGGCCACGCCGATCGCCCGCATGCAGTGATGGATCCGGCCCGGTCCCAGCCGCGCCTGCGCGATCGCGAAACCGCTGCCCTCCTGGTCCAGCAGATTCGACGCCGGCACCCGCACGTTGTCGAAGGTGACCTCGCAGTGGCCGTGCTGGTCCTGCCAGCCGAACACCGGCAGTGACCGCTCGATCGACACTCCGGGGGTGTCGGTGGGCACCAGGATCATCGACTGCTGCTGATGACTGGCCGCATCGGGATTGGTCCGGCCCATCACGATGAGGATCGCGCAGCGTGGATCGGCCGCGCCCGAGATCCACCACTTACGGCCGTTGATGACGTAGTCGTCCCCGTCGCGCAGCATCGTCGTCTCGATGTTGCGGGCATCGCTGGAGGCCACCGCGGGCTCGGTCATCGCGAACGCGCTGCGGATCTCACCGGCCAGCAGCGGCTCGAGCCACTGCTCACGCTGCTCCGGGGTGGCGAACAGGTGCAGGGTCTCCATGTTGCCGGTGTCGGGCGCCGCGCAGTTGGTGACCTCGGGCCCGATCTCCATGCTCCAGCCGGTCAGCTCGGCCAGCGGCGCGTACTCCAGGTTCGTCAGCCCGGACTCCGCGGGCAGGAACAGGTTCCACAACCCGCGTTCCTTGGCCAGCTTCTTGAGCTCCTCGATGACCGGCGGCACCGTGTGGTCGTCGTGCCCCGCCTGCAGCCGGTAGCGGTCGTACGACTCTTCGGCCGGAATGACGTGCTCGACCATGAAATCGGTGAGCCGCTGGTGGTAGTCGGCCGCCTTGGCAGACATCGCGAAGTCCATGCCCGCCACGATATGACACCTGTGAACGACTGCGGCGTGGAGGCGGTCAGGACCGGTTCACTCGGCGCCGCGGCCCTCGCGGCTGTTGCGGTAGGCCGCGCGGCGCAGCGAGGTCAGCCAGTCCGGCAGCAGCGTCACCTCGGCGCCGCTGCGCACCGTCGGGTCGAAGGGCTGATCGCACTCGGGCTCGTCGCCGCATAGCGCGCGCTCGAAACTCAGCGTGGCCAGCGCGGTGAACGGGCCGCTGCCGCGGGCCTGCTCGACGGCGAAGTCGACGGTGCCCGCGGCCAGACCGTCGCGCACCGCGTCGACCGACAGCCCGTCAGCCGACAGCGGCGTCACCATCCGGGCCCTCAGCCAGAACACGCCGCCGCGGTACCCCAGCGGCATCAGCGTCGAATACTGGGCGGCCGGCCAGGAACGGGTGGGGCGCAGCACCACCCGCGCGGTGGACGACACCATCAGCACGTCCCACGGCACCTGCGCGTCGGCGTCGCGCTGCATCCGCCACGCCAGGCCGGCGAAGTCCGGCAGCGAACCGGGCGTCCCCGCCCCCTTCGAGATGCGCCCGACCACGTCACCCGACACCACCGGTAATCCCTGACCGTCCGGCGCGACGCGGGTGATGGTGCCGGCGCACAGGACACCGCTCGGGTGGAACACCCGACGGTCACGCAGCGCGGCGCCGGCCTTGAGCGGCAGAGTGGTCAGGTCGGAGAGGCTCACAGTGTTCAGGTCTGCCCACTGGCGCCTCGCTCAAACCGTTTGACCGCAGACGCCAGGGGTACACCGCGCGCCATGCCTTCACTGTGGACCGACGGCCGCCAGGAGACCCCCAGCACCGCAACCGAGATCGGTACCGTCACCAGCGCCGACGTGGTGGTTGTCGGGGCCGGCATCACCGGGCTCACCACCGCGGTGTTGCTCTCCCGCGCCGGCAAGAAAGTCGTCGTGGTGGAGGCCCGCCACGTCGGGGCGGCGACCACGGGCAACACCACCGGCAAGGTCAGCGCGCTGCAGGGGAGCAAGCTGGCCAACATCGCCCGCAAGCACGGCTCAGACCTGCTGCGCGCCTACGTCACCGGCAACACCGAGGGCCGGGAGTGGCTGCTGCGGCACGGCGACGAGCACGGCCTGAGCTACCAGCGCGAGGACGACCACGCCTACGCCCAGAACGAGAAGGGGCTGAGCACGGTGCGCAGCGTGTTCTCGGCGTGCAAAGAGGCCGGCCTCGACGCGCAATGGGTCGACGAGGCCGACGTGCCGTTTCCGTTCGCCGGCGGCGTGCGGCTGCGCGACCAGGCCCAGATCGACCCCCTGCCCTACCTGTCCAGCCTGGTCGCCGAACTCGAGAAGCACGGCGGCACACTATTGCAGGGCGTACGGGCCACCACGGTGTCGGGCACCGGCCCGCTGCGGGTCGCGCTGCGCCGGACCGCCGAGGCCCAGGACACCCGCGACGCCCAGCACACCGTCACCGCGCAGAAGGTCGTCCTGGCCACCGGGATGCCGGTGCTCGACCGCGGCTTCTTCTTCGCGCGGCTGGAACCCAAACGCTCGTACTGCCTGGCCTTCGACGTGCCCGGCGACATCACCCGGTCGATGTACCTCTCCGTGGACTCGCCGACCCGCTCGGTGCGCTACGCGCCGAGCCCGACGGGCGACAAGCTCATCGTCGGCGGCGCCGGCCACACCGTCGGCCGCGCGGACCATCCGCGCGGCGCCGTCACCGAATTGGCGAACTGGGCGGCGCTGCACTACCCCGGCGCCGTGCAGACCCACTACTGGTCGGCGCAGGACTACCATCCCGTCGACGAACTGCCCTACGTCGGCCCTCTGCTGCCGAAGCTCGAGAACCTGCTCGTGGCAACGGGATTCGACAAGTGGGGGATGACCAACGGGGTGGCCGCGGCGCTCGCGCTGTCGTCGCGGATCCTCGGCGGCCGGATGGACTGGGCCGCGGCGTTCGCGAGCTGGAGCCCGCACGAACTCAGCGGCATCCCCACCGCGCTGCAGCTCAACATGGAGGTGGGCCTGCACCTGGCCAAGGGCTGGGTGGCCCCGCTCACCGCGTCGGACGAACCCGAGGAGGGCCAGGGCGTCGTCCGCGGCGCCCCGTGGAAGATGACGGCCACCAGCGTCGTCGACGGGGTGACCCGCACCGTGTCCCCGGTGTGCCCGCACCTGGGCGGCGTCGTCTCCTGGAACGACTCCGACCAGGCGTGGGAGTGCCCGCTGCACGGTTCCCGCTTCGCGCCGGACGGCGCGCTGATCGAGGGCCCGGCCACCCGCGGGCTGACCCCGTCCCGGTAGCTCAGCCGCGCAGGCTGTCCGACGGGTTCACCCCGTAGGCCAGCCGGTACATCCCGGCGAAGCGGCCGGTGTGGGCGAAGCCCCACCGGGCGGCGACGACCGCGACCGAGGTGCTCGCGGGATCCGACCGCAGCAACTCCCGGTGCGCGTGGTCCATCCGGATCCGGCGCAGGTACTCCATCGGCGTCATGTCCAGGTGTTTGCGGAACATGTACTGCAGGGCGCGCGGGGTGACGTGCACGCTGTCGGCGACGTCGACCAGCGTGATGTCGTCCTGCGCACTGCTCTCGAGGAACGCGATCGCGCGGCGCAGCAGTTCGGGTTTGGCGTCGGCCCGGTCGGTGGCCGTCGGCTCGGTGACCGCGTTGGTGGGGAACGTCGTCAGCACCACGGCGGCCAGCATCGACGCCGTCGTCGACGCGACCAGCGGCGTCGCCGGGACGTCGTCGGCCGTCACCACCGTGCGGACGTAGTCGATCGCGCGGTCCAGTCGTTGCCGCGCCTCCTCCGACACCGGCCGGTGGCCCGTCAGCCGGACTTTTCCGCTGCCGCGCGCCGTCGACGCGACGCGATCCAGCAACGCGGTGTCGAACATCGTCAGGTCGTAGCGGGCCTTGCAGACGCGCCCCGAGTACGGCAGTTCCGGGGGCGAGAGCAGCGTGACGTCGCCGGGAGCGAACACGTCGGCGCCCTCACCGATGAAGTTCTCCTCGATGTGTCCCTCGTGCACCCGGCACAGACAGAACCGGCCCAGCGGCGCCGCGTCGTAGGACATCGTGAAGTCCAGGTCGAGTTCGTCGAAGCTGAGCGAGCCGAGCCAGCGACGCTCGATGTGTGCCTTGGCCTGCTCACCGTCGTCGGCGCCGATCGACATCTTGGTGTACGCCCGGACGAGGAAGTCCTCCGTCGCCTCGAGATCGCTACTGTCGAAATTCAGGTCCTCGTGAGGAGGAGTGCTGGTAGTCATGGACAGCCTCCCGCTCAATCACAGCGGTGCCGCGGGGCCATGGCTTCGCCCCCTACGGGGAGCCATTCTAGTGGCGGGCGGGTTGCCGCGTGCAAACGCGGTCCGCCGTGGGTTTGCTGTGAAATGCTGAGCGCCATGGTGGGGCGGTGACGACGGGCAAGGTCAGCGTGGTGGTCGGCGACGACCATCCGATGTTCCGCGACGGGGTGGTGCGGGCCCTGCACTCCAGCGGAACCATCGACGTGGTCGCCGAAGCCGACGACGGGCCGGCCGCACTGGCGGCGATCCGCGAACACCGGCCCCAGGTGGCGCTGCTGGACTACCGCATGCCGGGTATGGACGGCGCCGCCGTCGCCGCCGCGGTGATCCGCGACGAGCTGCCGACGCGGGTGCTGCTGATCTCCGCGCACGACGAATCCGCGATCGTGTACCGCGCGCTGCAGGACGGCGCGGCCGGCTTCCTGCCCAAGGAGTCGACGCGCGGCGAGCTGGTCAATGCCGTTCTCGACTGCGCGAAGGGCCGCGACGTGGTGGCGCCGAGCCTGGCGGCCGGGCTGGCCGGGGAGATCCGCCGCCGCGCCGAGCCCGACGGTCCGGTGCTCAGCCCGCGGGAGCGCGAGGTGCTGGGGCTGATCGCGAAGGGCACCAGCATCCCGGCGATGGCCAAGGAGCTGTTCCTGGCCCCGTCGACGGTCAAGACCCATGTGCAGCGGCTCTACGAGAAGCTCGGGGTGAGCGACCGGGGAGCGGCGGTCGCCGAGGCGATGCGCCGCAAACTCCTGGACTGACCCGGACCGACATGGACCTGCTGCGAACCTGGCGGGACTTCCTGGCCGCCGAACCCGTGCGCGTCTCGGCGGTGCTGCGGTTACCCCTGATCGCGCTGATCGGGGTGCTGGTCTGGATCTGGGAGGTCGATCACTGGCTGCCCCAGCTGTACGCCGCCATCCTCGGGTGCTATGCCGTGGCCGCGGTGGTATGGCTGCTCGCGGTGCTGCGCGGACCGATGCCGCGGTGGGCGGACTGGGCGTCGACGATCGTCGACCTGGCCGTGATCATCGCGCTGTGCGTGGTCTCGGGCGGGGCGACCGCGGCGTTGCTGCCGGTGTTCTTCCTGCTGCCGATCTCGGTCGCGTTCCAGGACCGGCCCGCGCTGACAGCGATCATCGGCGCCGTGACCGCAGGCGGCTATCTCACCGTGTGGATCTTCTACTCCAAGCGCGACGACAAGGTCGGGCTGCCGAACATGGTGTACACCCACTTCGGCTTCATGGTGTGGATGGCGGTCGCGACGACCGCGCTGAGCTTCGTGCTCGCGCGCCGCGCCGCTCGGCTGCGGGCCCTGCAGGAGGTGCGTCGCCAGCTGGTCTCGGAGGCGATGCAGTCCGACGAGCGGCACAACCGGGAGGTCGCCGAGCATCTGCACGACGGTCCGCTGCAGACGCTGCTGGCGGCGCGGATGGAGCTCGAGGAGGCCCGCGAGCGGCACCCCGACCCGGCGCTCGACCTCGTCTACACGGCGCTGCAGGAGACGGCGAGCGGGCTGCGGTCCACCGTCACCGAATTGCACCCGCAGGTGCTGGCGCAGCTCGGCCTGACCGCCGGCATCCGAGAGTTGTTGCGCCAGTTCCAGACTCGCTACGACGTCGAGGTGATCGCCGAGCTGGAGGAGGTGGACAAGCCGGCGTCGCAGTCGCTGCTGTACCGGGCGGCCCGCGAACTGCTCACCAACGTCGGCAAGCACGCCGGCGCCACGACGGTGTGCGTGGACCTGGTGCGCCGTGGCGACCGGGTGATCCTCGCCGTCGCCGACGACGGTCGCGGTTTCGATCCGGACATCGTCGGGACCTCGCTGGCCGCGGGCCACATCGGGCTGGGGTCACTGCTGGCCCGGTTCGACGCGATGGGCGGATCCATGCGCATCGACGCGCAGACGGACCGCGGCACCCGCGTCGTCGCGACGTCACCGCGGGAGCGGTGAGGGTGCCGGGTCCGGCGACGAAATCCGCTTTCTGCAGACAACGTGCGAGTGAGGCGCTGCAGAACGTGGATCTCGTCTGATCGTTGTCCGACGCTGCCCGTCGTCAGACGCGCGCGGTCTCCGACAGCGCCGCGTTGATCGCGTCCACCCGGTCCTTGGCGTCGCCGAACAGCATCTGCGTGTTCTCGCGGAAGAACAGCGGGTTCTGCACCCCGGCGTAGCCCGAGGCCATCGACCGCTTGAACACGATGACGTTGTCGGCGTTCCACACCGTCAGCACCGGCATGCCGGCGATCGGGCTGGACGGATCCTCCGACGCGGCCGGGTTGACGGTGTCGTTGGCGCCGATCACCAGGACCACCGATGTGCCGTCGAAGTCGTCGTTGATCTCGTCCATCTCCAGCACGATGTCGTAGGGCACCTTGGCCTCGGCCAGCAGCACGTTCATGTGCCCGGGCAGCCGGCCGGCGACCGGATGGATGCCGAAGCGGACCTCGACGCCGCGGTCGCGCAGCTTGCGGGTCAATTCGGCCACGCCGTACTGCGCCTGCGCCACCGCCATGCCGTAGCCCGGCGTGATGATCACCGATGTGGCGCCTGCCAGCAGTTCCGCGGCGCCGTCGGCAGTGATCTCCCGGTGCTCGCCGTAGTCCTTGTCGTCGGCCGGGCCGGCCTCGATCCCGAACCCGCCCGCTATGACCGAGATGAACGAGCGGTTCATCGCCTTGCACATGATGTAGGACAGGTACGCACCCGAGGAGCCCACCAGCGCGCCGGTGATGATCAGCAGGTCGTTGCCCAGCAGGAAGCCCGACGCGGCCGCGGCCCAGCCGGAGTAGCTGTTGAGCATCGACACCACGACGGGCATGTCGCCGCCGCCGATCGAAGCCACCAGGTGCCAGCCCAGCAGCAGCGCGAGGACCGTGACGACGATGAGCAGCCACAGCTGCGGGTCGATGACGAACCACACGGTCAGGGCGAAGAACACCACCAGCGCGCCGACGTTCAAGACGTTCTTGCCGGGCAGCATCATCGGCGCGGACTTGATGCGCGCCGAGAGCTTCAGGTTCGCGACGATCGAGCCGGTGAACGTCACCGCGCCGATGAACACGCCGATGACGACCTCGGCGGAGTGGATGCCGAGCATGCCCTCGCGGCCCAGCTGCAGCGCCTCCGCGCCACCGGCGTCGCGCTCGACGTGCAGGTAGCCGTTCCAGCCGACGAGCACCGCGGCCAGGCCGACGAAGCTGTGCAGCAGGGCGATGAGCTCCGGCATGCCCGTCATCTCGACGACCTTGGCGCGCCACAGTCCGATCGCGGCGCCGATCGCCATCGCGACGACGAGCAGCACCAGGCCCAGCGGCTCGATGTGACGGGCCAGCGCGAGCGCGATCGTCGCGACCAGGGCGACGGCCATGCCGGCGATGCCGAACGAATTGCCGGCGCGCGACGTCTCGTGTTTCGACAGCCCGGCCAGCGCCAGGATGAACAGCAGGGCGGCGACGACGTAGGCCGCGGTGGCGGCGGTCTCCAGCGTGAACATGCTTCTAGCTCCTCGAGAACATGGCCAGCATGCGGCGGGTCACCGCGAAGCCGCCGAAGACGTTGATGCTGGCCAGCAGGATCGCCAGGCCGGCCACCGCGGTGATGACAGGATTGCCGTGCCCGATCTGCAGCAGGGCGCCGACGACGATGATCCCCGAGATCGCGTTCGTCACCGACATCAGCGGGGTGTGCAGCGCGTGGTGCACGTTGCCGATCACGTAGTAGCCGATCACGATCGCCAGCGCGAACACCGTCAGGTGCACCTGCAGCGCGGCGGGGGACAGCGCGATGAGCGCGAACAGCACGGCGGCGGCGGCGAACGCCGTGCCGAGCCGTCGCCCCGTCGACATCGGTTGCTTGACGGGCTTCTGCGCGACCGGTGCCGCGGCGGCCGCCGCCGCGGGTGCGGCGGAGACCTGCACGGGCGGTGGCGGCCAGGTGATCTCGCCGTCGCGGACCACGGTCACCGACCGCTGGACGACGTCGTCCCAGTCCAGGGTGAGCTGACCGTCCTTCTCCGGGGTCACCAGCTTGAGCAGGTTCACCAGGTTGGTGCCGTAGAGCTGCGAGGCGGTCGACGGGAGCCGGCCGGCCAGGTCGGTGTAGCCGATGATCGTGACGCCGTTGTCGGTGACGACGGCCCGGTCCTTGACGGTGCCCTCCACGTTGCCGCCGTTGGCGGCGGCCATGTCGACGATGACGCTGCCCGGCTTCATCGAGGCCACCATGTCGGCGGTGATGATGCGCGGCGCCGGCTTCCCGGGGATCAGCGCGGTGGTGATGATGATGTCGACGTCCTTGGCCTGCTCGGCGTAGAGCTGGGCCTCGCGGGCCTTGTAGTCCTCGCCCATCTCCTGGGCGTAGCCCGTGGCCGACACCTCGGCGGCGGCCGGGTCGACCGCCAGGTACTCACCGCCGAGGGACTTCACCTGGTCGGCCACCTCGGGGCGGGGATCGGTGGCCCGCACGATGGCGCCCAGGCTGCCCGCCGCGCCGATCGCGGCCAGACCGGCCACGCCGGCGCCGACGACCAGCACCTTGGCCGGTGGCACCTTGCCCGCGGCGGTCACCTGGCCGGTGAAGAACCGGCCGAAGGAGTGCGCGGCCTCGACCACGGCGCGGTATCCCGCGATGTTGGCCATCGACGACAGCACGTCGAGCGACTGCGCCCGCGAGATCCGGGGTACCGCGTCCATCGCGAGCACGGAGACCTTCCGGCCGGACAGCTTCTCGAGCAGTTCGGGCTTGAGCGCCGGGGAGATCAGGCTGATCAGGGTTGCGCCGTCGCGCAGCAGGGCGATCTCATAGTCGTTCGGCGCGTTGACCTTGAGCACCACGTCGCCGGTCCAGGGGTCCCCGATCTCCGCGCCGGCCTCGGTGTACGCGGGGTCGGCGAAGCTGGCCGCCGCGCCCGCCCCGGACTCGACGACGACCTGGTAGCCCAGCTTGATCAGCTGGGTGACCGTCTGCGGCGTCGCCGCGACGCGGGTCTCTCCGGGCAGGGACTCACTCGGTATCCCGATGATCATCGATGTCGATCCGATCTAGGCTTCGCGCACGAATCCGCGGAAGGGCCCCGGCGGCGTGCCGGGCACTTCGACGCTGCTCGTCGTTGGACGTTTGAGGAAGCAGTGTAGAGACGCCACGCGTGCGACTCACAATCCGATCTGCGATCTCCCCCGGATGGGGGAGGCCGCCCGACGCAGTTCAACTCAGGGTGAGCGCAGTACTTCTCCAGACATGACGGATCCGTCAATGTTCGCCGGTGTCCGTTTTCGTCGACATCGCGCCCGAGGACGCCGCCACCGCGGCGCCCGGCCCTGATGCACGCTCGGCCGGCGGGCGGTGGCGGCGCCGGCTGACCGGCGCCGCCCTGCCGCTGCTGTCGGTCCTCGTGTTCGGCGCCGTGTGGCAGGCGGCCGCGGCCAGCGGGATCTGGAATCAGACGTTCGTCCCGTACCCGGCCACGGTGTGGCGGGCCTTCCTCGACGTCTCCACCACCCATGACGGGGTCCGCGGCTACGCCGGCTACCTGCTGTGGGAGCACCTGTACATGACGCTGCGCCGGGTGCTGGCCGGGGTCGTGATCGGCGTGGCCGTCGGGGTGACACTCGGGCTGCTGATGGGTTCGGTCGGCTGGCTGCGCAGCGTGCTGGAGCCGTGGCTGACGTTCCTGCGGGCGCTGCCGCCGCTGGCCTACTTCTTCCTGCTGGTGATCTGGCTGGGTATCGACGAGGCCCCCAAGGTCACACTGCTGGCGCTGGCCGCGCTGCCGCCCGCCGCGGTCGCGACCACCGCCGCGGTGGTCGCCGCGCCCGTCGGCCTGCAGGAGGCGGCGCGCGCCCTCGGGGCGACGCGGCGTCAGGTCATCCGCGATGTCGTCGTGCCGTCGGCGCTGCCGGAGACGTTCACCGGGATCCGGCTGGCCGTCGGCATGGCCTATTCGTCGGTGGTGGCCGCCGAACTGTTCAACGGCATCCCCGGCATCGGCGGTCTGGTCAAGGACGCGAGCAACTACAACAACACCCCCGTCGTGCTGGTCGGCATCTTCGCCATCGGCGTCTCGGGTCTGGTGATCGACGGCCTGTTGCGGTCGGTCGAACGCCGGGCCGTCCCCTGGAGAGGAAAGATATGAAGCGCAAGAACCTCATCGTCGCGCTGCTGGCGGCCGTGCTGGCGCTGGCCGGGTGCTCGGTCGACAACAGTGGTCAGCAGCCCGACAAGCCGACGATCCGCATCGGGTACCAGAGCTTCCCCAGCGGGGACCTGATCGTCAAGAACAACAAGTGGCTCGAAGAGGCGCTGCCGGACTGGAACATCAAGTGGACGAAGTTCGACTCCGGCGCCGACGTCAACACCGCGTTCATCGCCAAGGAACTCGACTTCGGCGCGCTCGGGTCCAGCCCGGTGGCGCGGGGACTGTCGGCGCCGTTGAACATCCCCTACAAGGTGGCCTTCGTGCTCGACGTCGCGGGCGACAACGAGGCACTGGTGGCGCGCAACGGCAGCGGCATCGACACCATCGCGCAGCTGCGGGGCAAGCGCATCGGCACCCCGTTCGCGTCGACCGCGCACTACAGCCTGCTCGCCGCGCTGAACCAGAACGGGTTGTCGCCCAACGATGTTCAATTGGTCGACCTGCAGCCGCAGGCGATCCTCGCGGCGTGGGAGCGCGGTGACATCGATGCCGCCTACACGTGGCTGCCGACGCTGGACCAGCTGCGCACCGGCGGCAAGGACCTGATCACCAGCCGGCAGCTGGCCAAGGACGGCAAGCCCACGCTCGACCTCGGTGCGGTCGCCGACGACTTCGCCGCCCAGCACCCCGACGTGGTCGACATCTGGCGCCAGCAGGAGGCCCGCGCGCTGCAGCTCATCCAGAGCGATCCGAAGGCCGCCGCCACCGCGATCGCCGCCGAGATCGGGCTGACCCCCGACGAGGTGGCCGGCCAGCTCAGGCAGGGCGTCTACCTGACCCCCGAGCAGGTGGCGTCGCCGGAATGGCTTGGCTCCGAGGGCAAACCGGGCAACATCGCGGTCAACCTGCAGAGCGCGTCGCAGTTCCTCGCCGAGCAGAAGCAGATTCCGGCCGCGGCGCCGCTGCAGACGTTCCAGGACGCGATCTACACCAAGGGCCTGCCGGGTGTCCTCGCGCAGTGACGCCGCCATCCGGATCGCCTCGGTCTCGCACCGCTACGGCACCGGGCGCGACGAGGTCACCGCGCTGGGGCCCGTCGACCTGACCGTCGAGCCGGGATCCTTCCTGGTGCTCGTCGGCGCGTCGGGGTGCGGCAAGAGCACGCTGCTGCGGCTGCTCGCCGGCTTCGAGGCCCCCAGTCAGGGATCGGTGGAAATCGCCGGCGCCGCACCGACTCCCGGCGTGACGGCGGGGGTGGTGTTCCAGCAGCCGCGGCTGTTCCCGTGGCGGACCGTCGGCGGGAACGTCGAGCTGGCGCTGAAGTACGCGAAGGTGCCGCGGGAGCGACGGGCCCAACGCCGCGACGAGCTGCTGGACCGGGTCGGGTTGACGGGCACGGCGCACCGGCGCATCTGGGAGATCAGCGGTGGCCAGCAGCAGCGCGTCGCGATCGCGCGGGCGCTGGCCGCCGAGACCCCGCTGTTCCTGCTCGACGAGCCGTTCGCCGCGCTCGACGCGCTGACCCGGGAGCGTCTGCAGGAGGACGTCCGCCAGGTCAGCGCGGAATCGGGGCGCACCACGGTGTTCGTCACGCACAGTGCCGACGAGGCCGCGTTCCTCGGCTCGCGCATCGTCGTGCTGACCCGCCGCCCCGGGCAGGTCGCGCTCGACATCTCGGTGGATCTGCCGCGCACCGGCGTCGACCCCGACGAACTGCGCCGCTCACCCGAGTACGGACAGTTGCGGGCCGAGGTCGGCCGGGCGGTGAAGGCCGCCGCCGCTTGACGCCGGCGTTCATATCTCGAAACGGCACCGATCCCGCATCGACATCGACCGGGCCGGTGCGTTGACGGGGCTGCGCGCCGCACCATAGCGACGTGAGCATGGTGGTGGAGCGCGGACTGGCCCGGTGCCCGCGGTGCGTGTCGATGGCGGACTACGTCTTCATCGAGGGCGAACCCGACGGGATGCGCTACGAGGTCCGCTGCCGCAAGTGCGGGGAACGCTACGAGGAGGACCTGCGGCCGGTGGAGCCGGGCACCGCGGTCGCGCTCGTCGAGCCGCCGATCCTGTGGCCGCCCGACCACGAGCCGGTGCCGCCCCGCGATTGGCGTGCGGAGATCCGCGGCCATGTGTCCGTGGTGGCGCAGCGCGGCTCGGTGGCGGTGCAGCGAAGCTCAGTGGTGGTGCGGCGGGGCCGCGTCGAACTCGACGACATGGTGCGACGCGCGCGCACTGCTGCGCCCAAACGGTGGTTCGGGCGTGGGGTGACGGCCGATCAGACCGGCGGGTAGGAGGGTGGCGGGTACACCCCGCGCAGGATCCACGCGAACCAGTTGATGCCGTACTCGACTTCGTCGCTTGCGTCGTAATCGGGATTGGGGTCCACCGCGATACCTCTCCGTCGGCCGTGCACGCTGGCTCTGCAGGGAAGTCTAGACCGGCTCGCGCTGCGGTCACAGGGCAACGACCTAGACTGAACCAACCAGTTAGTGGATCGCGCACCCGCAGGTCCGTTCTAGAGTGAGTCACCATGTCTGAGACCGCTGTGCCGACCGGGCCGAGCAACGGGATGTCGCGCCGCGAGGAGCTGCTGGCCGTCGCCACCAAGCTCTTCGCCGCGCGCGGCTACCACGGCACCCGGATGGACGACGTCGCCGACGCGGTCGGTCTCAACAAGGCGACGGTCTACCACTACTACGCGAGCAAGTCGCTGATCCTCTACGACATCTACAAGGGCGCCGCCGATTTCACCGTCGACGCGCTGCACGACGACCCGTCGGCGTCGGCCCGCGAGACGATCTACCACTTCACCCGCCGTCTGCTGGTCGGCATCGCCAGCGACATCGAACGCGCGGCGGTCTACTTCCAGGAGGGGCCCTACATCACCGAGTGGTTCACCGAGGAGCAGGTGGCCTACATCCGGGAGAAGGAGACCCAGGTCTACGAGCACGTCCGCGACGTGATCGACCGCGGCATCGCCAGCGGCGAGTTCTACGAGTGCGACTCCCATGTGCTGGCGCTCGGCTACATCGGGATGACGCTGGGCTCCTACCGCTGGTTGCGGCCGCACGGCCGGCGCACGGCCGGCGAGATCGCGGTCGAGTTCAGCACCGCGCTGCTGCGTGGCCTAATCCGCGACGAGACGGTGCGGCACGACTCCCCGCTGGGCGCGAATCCGGCCGACGCCCGCGGCTAGTCCGTCCGGCGCCACGGGTCGCGCAGGAACCCGGTCAGCACATCGGCCATCGCCGGGATGGCGCCGTCGGCGATCACCTCGTAACCGTGGGTGCTCAGCGTCGGCAGGCACAGCAGCGCCGCCTGCGGCGCCAGCGCGCTGGCCTTGGCGTGCGAGGCATCGGACTCGAAGGCGCCGAGCACCGCGGGCTGCGGGGCGAGGCCCAGTTCGTCGGCCATGTCCATCAGCCGGTCGGCCACCGACTTGTCGTAGACGCACAGCGCGTCGCTGTAGGCGACGATCGGGCCGCCCCCGACCTGCGTGCCGTACTCGGGTTCGGTGGGCCCGACCTCGAGCGCGAGCGTGAGATCGCCGGGCAGCGTGCGGCTGGCATATCCGCCGCCGATCCCGCCGATCTCTTCGTTGGTGGTGCAGACGAAGTACACGTCCCCCGACGGCGCCGCGCCGGCGCGCAGGTCGCGGGCGCAGCACAGCAACGCGGTGAGCGCGGCCCGGTCGTCGAGAAAGTAGCAGCCGAGGTAGTCGTTGCCGACGTCGACGAGCGTGCGCCTGCTGCGGTCGACGCAGACCCGGGTGCCCGGCGCGACGCCGGCGTGGCCGAGTTCGGTGGTGGACAGCCCGGTGAAGACATAGACGTCCGGCCAGTCCAGCGCCTTGCCGCCCTGATCGGGCTTGGTCTGCCAGATGCGGGGGCTCTCCTGGGTGGTGTGCTCGGAGCCCAGCGCCAGCACGCCACACACCGTGCTGTGCTGCCCAAGCACGGCCACCGGCCCGAGCCCGAAGTTGCCCGGGTACATCGTGCCCAGCGGCGTCAGGTGCAGGGTGCCGTCGTCGTCGATGCGCTTGACGAGCATCGACAGCTCGTCCATGTGCGCCATCACCCGCACGGCGGGCGCCCCGCTTCCTTCGGCGCCGCCGCGCAGCACGCCGATCACGTTGCCCGCCGGGTCGGTCCACGCCTCGTCGACCACGGGCTCGAGCTCGCGTAGGCAGATGTCGCGGACCGCGTCCTCCTGACCGCACGGGCCGTAGGCGAACAGCAGTTCCTGCAGCAGCGGTCGGTAGGCGGTCACGTCCTAGCGATTGCCACTGCGGTGATCGTCAAACTCCGGTGATCGTCCAGCGGCGGGGTACCCGACCGGGCGTGACGATCCGCATCGGCACCTCCGGGTGGTCCTACAACCACTGGGTGGGCGTGCTCTACGAACGGGGGCTCCCCGCGGCGCGACGGCTGGAGCGCTACGCCGCCGAGTTCGACACCGTCGAGCTCAACGGCAGTTTCTACCGGTGGCCGCCGGATGCGTGGTTCGCCCGCTGGCGCGACCAGGTGCCGCCCGGGTTCCTGATGACGGTGAAGGCGGCGCGCGGGCTGACCCATGCCCGCCGGCTGCGCGATCCGGAGGTGTGGACCGAACGCCTGCACCGCGGCTGGGGCGAACTCGGCGACCGGGCCGGGCCGCTGCTGGTGCAGCTGCCGCCGACGATGGAGTGCGACGACGACACCCGGGCCCGGCTCGACCGTTTCCTGGCCGTGATGCCCGCGGCGATCCCGGTGGCCGTCGAGTTCCGGCACCCCTCCTGGACCGACGCGCCCGGTGCGTTCGACGTGCTCGAACGGCACGGCGCGGCCTACGTGGTGATGAGCGGATCCGGGTTGCCCTGCGTGCTGCGGGCGACGGCGCGCTTCGTCTACGTGCGGCTGCACGGGCCCGACCCCGGCGCGCTGTACGGCGGTTCGTACAGCCCCGACGACCTGCGCTGGTGGGCCGACCGGATCCGGGAGTGGGAGGGGCAGGGCCGGGACGTGGTGGTGTACTTCAACAACGACCTCGGCGGCAACGCGGTGCGCAATGCCAGGGACCTGCGCGCCGCGCTGACCGGCTGAGGTTTGGCGGCGCGGCGACGCGGGTAGGTAACGCCGCCATGAAGGCCCCACGCATCGTCTCCGCCGTACACGCGTTCCTGCGCGCGGGCTACCCCGCAGCCGCGCCGCGCCAGGGGTACGTCGCCGCGCTGGCCCTGTTGCCTCCGTCGTCGACCGCCGCGCGCTGAGGTCGTCGGCGCCGCGCCGATGATCGACACCGTCGTCCGGTGGCTGCTGACCACCGGTGTGCACATCGCGCTGGTGGTGCTGTTCGCCGTCATCGCCACCCGCGCGATCCGCAGCGTCGCGCGCCGGATCAGCCGCCGGCTGACCGCCCACGAGGACGCCGCGGTGCGTTCGGAGAACGTCAAGCACCGCCAGGCCCTGGCCTCGGTGATCTCCTCGGTGGCGATCACGGTGCTCTCCGTCGCGGCCGCCCTCGACATCGTCGCGCAGCTCGGGCTGCCGGTGGGATCGCTGGTCGCGCCCGCCGCGGTGATCGGCGGCGCACTGGGGTTCGGGGCGCAGCGCATCGTGGCGGACCTGCTCAGCGGGTTCTTCGTCATCACCGAGAAGCAGTACGGCTTCGGTGACCTCGTCGAGCTGACCATCTCGGCGGGCGGAACGGCCACCGGCACCGTCGAATCCGTCACTCTGCGGGTCACCACGCTGCGCACGGCCGAAGGCGAGGTGTACACGATCCCGAACGGCACGATCGTCAAATCGCTGAACCTGTCCAAGGATTGGGCACGCGCGGTGGTCGACATCCCGCTGCCCGCGGCCGCGGACATCGCCGCGGTCAACGATGTGCTGCGCGAGGTGTCGGCGCAGGCGATGCGGCGCGACACCCTGGCCGCGCTGCTGCTCGACGAGCCGCAGCTGATGGGCGTCGAGAGCATCCAGGTCGACACCATCAACGTGCGAATGGTGGCGAGGACGCTGCCGGGCAAACAGTTCGAGGTGGGTCGCGAACTGCGGGCGCTGGTGGTGCCCGCGCTGCGCCGGGAGGGCATCGCCACGACGGCGTGAGGGCCTGGGGAGAGTCGCTATGCTCAGCCGATGCCGTTGGTGAGCAAGACAGTCGAGGTCGCCGCGCCCGCCGAGTCGATCATGGCGATCGTCGCCGACTTCGAGAGCTACCCGCTGTGGAACGAGGAGATCAAGGGCTGCTGGATCCTCGCCCGGTACGACGACGGGCGCCCCAGCCAGCTTCGGCTCGACGTCGTGGTGCAGGGGCAGGCCGGCACGTTCATCACCGCGGTCTACTACCCCGGGGAGAACCAGATCTACACGGTGCTGCAGCAGGGCGACCATTTCGACAAGCAGGAACAGAAGTTCTCGGTGGTCGGCCTCGGGGCAACCTCGCTGCTGACCGTCGACCTCGACGTCGAGACCAAGCTGTCGCTGCCCAAACCGATGGTGAAGAAGGCCATCGGCGACACGCTCGACTACCTCGCCGACAACCTCAAGAGCCGCGCCGAACACCTCGCGGCCGGCTAGCCCACAACCCGACCTGGTCCAGGTACCCGAGCAGCCGCGTCAGCCCGTCGGCGAACTGGCCCTCGGTCAGGTCGACCACGGTCGCGGTGTCGCGGCGACGCAGCGCCGCGATCAGCCGGCGGTGGCTCTCGACCGCCTCGGCGCCCCAGGTCCGGTCGGACGCGAACAGCTGCGGCGGCAGGTACCGGGTCGCGTGCAGCAGGAACCAGGCCAGCTTGATCCGGCCCGAGGCGCGGTTGAAGGTGCGGTGGAAGGCGAACTCGGCCGCGGCGATGGCGTCGGGGTCCTCCCGCTCGACGGCGGCCGCCATGGCCGCGTTGAGCACCTCGAGTTCGTCGATCTGCTCGTCGGTGATCCGGCGCGTCGTCGTCGCGGCCAACTCCTGGGCGATGGTGGACTGCAACCAGAAGATGTCCTGAATATCGTTGCGGGACAACGGAACAATGCGATGGCCACGATGCGGCTCGAGCTCGACCATGCCCTCCCCGCGCAGGGTGCGCAGCGCCTCGCGGATCGGGGTGATGCTCACCCCCAGCCGGGCGGCGGTCTCGTCGAGGCGGATGAAGGTGTCCGGACGCAGCGCCCCGGTCATGATCTCGGTGCGCAGCCGCGCGGCGACCTCGTCGGACAACTGCTCCCGGCGCACCGCACCGGCGGGCCGGGTCCCCGCGGGAGCGATCATCTCCGGTGCCGCCCTTCATTTGTGACGGCGGGTTGTCCCGACGCCGCCCGGCCCATAGTGTGACCCAGGCAACATCATGTTTGATCAAATATCATCCTCGCGCAACTCACAGTGACGGAGCGGATGACGGTGACAGGGACGACCCCGGTGGAGCAGCCCGATCTGGCGCGCAGGCAGAACTGGGCCAATCAGGTGGCCCGGCACGCGCTGATGCAGCCGTCGGCGACGGCGCTGCGTCACCGCGGCGCCACCACCACCTGGGCGGAGTTGGACCGACGGATCACCGCCCTGGCCGGGGCGCTGCACCGGCGGGGCGTGGGCTTCGGCGACCGCGTGCTCATCCTGATGCTGAACCGCCCCGAGTTCATCGAGACGTCGGTGGCGGTCAGCAAGCTCGGCGCGATCGCCGTGCCGGTGAACTTCCGGATGACGCCCCCGGAGATCGCGTTCCTGGTGTCGGACTGCCAGGCCGCGGTCGTCGTCACCGAACCCGTGCTGGCCGGGGTCGCCACCGCGGTGCGCGACCTCGACGCCACCCTCGACACGGTGATCGTCGCCGGCGGCGCCACCGAAGACAGGGTGCTGGGATACGAGGACCTGCTGGCCGAGAACGCGCCGTGCCCCGCGGTGGACATCCCCGACGATTCGCCCGCGCTGATCATGTACACCTCGGGCACCACCGGCCGTCCGAAAGGTGCGGTGCTGACCCACAACAACCTGGCCGGTCAGGCGCTGACGCACCTGTTCACCAGCGGCGCCGACATCAACCACGACATCGGGTTCATCGGGGTGCCGCTGTTCCACATCGCCGGTATCGGCAACATGATCCCCGGCCTGCTGCTCGGCCGGCCCACCGTCGTCTACCCGCTCGGCGCCTTCGATCCCGGCGAACTGCTCGACGTGCTGGCGGCCGAGCAGGTGACGGGAATCTTCCTGGTGCCCGCGCAGTGGCAGGCGGTGTGCGCGGCGCAGCGCGCCGCGCCCCGGGACCTCAAGCTGCGGGTGCTGTCCTGGGGTGCGGCGCCTGCGTCGGACACGCTGCTGCGCGAGATGGCCGACACGTTCCCCGGCGCCCAGATCCTGGCCGCGTTCGGGCAGACCGAGATGTCGCCGGTGACCTGCATGCTGCTGGGCGAAGACGCGCTGCGCAAACTCGGCTCGGTCGGCAAGGTCATCCCCACGGTGTCAGCCCGCATCGTCGACGACGAGATGAACGACGTCCCGGTGGGCCAGGTCGGCGAGATCGTCTACCGCGCGCCGACGCTGATGACCGGGTACTGGAACGATCCCGCAGCGACGGCGGAGGCCTTCGCCGGTGGCTGGTTCCACTCCGGCGACCTCGTCCGGCAGGACGAGGAGGGTTACATCTGGGTGGTCGACCGTAAGAAGGACATGATCATCTCGGGCGGCGAGAACATCTACTGCGCGGAGGTGGAGAACGTGCTCGCGGGCCATCCCGACATCGTCGAGGTGGCCGTGATCGGCCGCGGGCACGAGAAGTGGGGCGAGATCCCGGTTGCTGTCGTGGTGGTTCGGAGTTCGCTGAGAAGTTCCGGTGAGGCCGCGTTGAGCCTGGCCGACCTCGACGAGTTCCTGACCGCGCGGCTGGCGCGGTACAAGCACCCCAAGGCCCTCGAAATCGTCGAGGCGCTGCCCAGGAATCCGGCCGGCAAGGTGCTCAAGACCGAACTGCGCGCACGCTTCGCCGCCGGCAACGAGATTGACGCTCGCGAAAGTTCCACGCGGACAACGGTTTCGGCTGGGCCGCAGCCAGGTTAGCCGGAAGGGAATCATTTGCTAACGGTTGAGGGTGTAATCACGCGGATGCGGTACGGAGCATCCGCAGCGTCAGGTACAGTCCTGTGGTCCGTCTTACTACCAACCGGTAGGGAGGCGAGGCTCACACAATCGCGGTTGGGGTTGGAAAGGGGCGTGCGACAGGTGCTGCCGGTGCGCTACACCAGTGACGAGATCGTCGCGAGAGGGCTGCGGTGACGACCAATTCCAACCTGACGGGCTACGTGCGCGATCAGGTCACACCCGCGCTGGTGGCGGTCGGCGGCTTCGTGCGCATGTGTGTGCTGGTCGGCAAGGCCACCTTCCGGCCTCCGTTCCAGTGGCGCGAGTTCATCCTGCAGAGCTGGTTCCTGCTGCGGGTCGCGTTCCTGCCCACGGTCGCGGTGTCCATCCCGCTGACCGTGCTGCTGATCTTCACCCTCAACATCCTGCTGACCGAGTTCGGTGCGGCCGACATCTCCGGCGCCGGCGCGGCGCTGGGCGCGGTCACCCAGCTCGGCCCGCTGGTGACGGTACTCGTCGTCGCCGGCGCCGGCTCCACGGCCATCTGCGCCGACCTCGGCGCCCGCACCATCCGCGAGGAGATCGACGCGCTCGAGGTGCTCGGCATCGACCCGATCCACCGGCTGGTGGTGCCCCGCGTCATCGCCTCGACCTTTGTCGCGATTCTGCTCAACGGCGCTGTCATCACCATCGGCCTCGTCGGCGGCTTCATCTTCGGGGTGTACCTGCAGAACGTGTCCGCGGGCGCCTACGTCTCCACCCTGACCCTGGTCACCGGGCTGCCGGAGGTGCTCATCTCCCTGGTCAAGGCCCTGACGTTCGGCCTGATCGCCGGACTGGTCGGCTGCTACCGCGGGCTGACGTGCGCCGGCGGCGCCAAGGGCGTGGGCACCGCGGTGAACGAGACCCTGGTGCTGTGCGTGATCGCGCTCTTCGCGGTCAACGTCGTGCTGACCACCATCGGCGTCAAATTCGGAACGGGGAGCTGACATGTCGACTGCTGCCGTTCTGCGGTCCCGGTTCCCCCGCGGGGTCGCTACCGCCCAGAAGGTGGCCGGCGCGCCCGCCCGCGGGCTGGACTCGATGGGCCATATCGCCTGGTTCGTGGTCACCGCGGTCGGTTCCATCGGGCACGCCATGCGCTACTACCGCAAGGAGATGCTGCGCCTGGTCGCCGAGATCGGCATGGGCACCGGCGCCATGGCCGTCATCGGCGGCACCGTGGCCATCGTCGGGTTCGTCACGCTGTCGGGGTCCTCGCTGGTCGCCATCCAGGGCTTCGCCTCGTTGGGCAACATCGGCGTCGAGGCGTTCACCGGCTTCTTCGCCGCGCTGATCAACGTGCGCATCGCCGCTCCGGTCGTCGCCGGCCAGGCGCTGGCGGCCACCGTCGGCGCCGGCGCCACCGCCGAGCTGGGCGCCATGCGCATCAGCGAGGAGATCGACGCCCTCGAGGTCATGGGCATCAAGTCCGTCTCGTACCTGGTGTCCACGCGCATCGTGGCCGGCTTCGTGGTCATCATCCCGCTGTACGCGATGGCGATCATCATGAGCTTCCTCTCGGCGCAGGTCACGACGACCCTGATCTACGGGCAGTCGACCGGAACCTACGAGCACTACTTCCGCACGTTCCTGCGGCCCGATGACGTGTTCTGGTCATTCGTGCAGGCCGTGATCATTTCCGTCATCGTCATGCTCAACCACTGCTACTACGGCTTCTACGCCAGCGGCGGCCCCGTCGGCGTCGGCGAGGCCGTCGGCCGCTCGATGCGCGCCTCGCTGATCGCGATCGTCTGTGTGGTCCTGTTCGCCTCGTTGGCGCTCTACGGCGTCGACCCGAACTTCAACTTGACGGTGTAGCCATGACCGCACCCGTGAACAACCCGCGCACGCCGCCCTACAAGCTGGCGGGCCTCGTCCTGGCGCTCATCACGATCGTCGTGCTGGTGCTGGTGTTCCTGCAGTTCCGCGGTGATTTCCTGCCGCGGACCCAACTGACCATGATGGCGGCGCGTTCCGGTCTGTCCATGGACCCGGGCTCCAAGGTCACCTACAACGGCGTGGAGATCGGCCGGGTCGGCGAGGTCGAGCAGGTCACCGTCGGTGACGAACCGCGCGCCAAGATCATCCTCGAAGTGGAGCCGAAGTACATCGATCTCATCCCCAAGAACGTTGATGCGTCGATTAGCGCCACCACGGTGTTCGGCAACAAATACGTGTCTTTCAGCAGTCCGAAGAGGCCGGCGCCGCAGCGGATCTCCCCGTCCGATGTCATCGACGTCACCGGGGTGACGACAGAGTTCAATACGTTGTTCGAAACTGTTGTGTCCGTGGCGCGGCAGGTCGATCCCATCAAGCTGAACCAGACACTCACTGCCACAGCACAGGCCCTTGATGGCCTCGGCGATCGCTTCGGTCAGTCGCTCGTCAACGGAAACCAGATACTCGGTGAGATCAACCCGCAGATGCCGCAGATCCGCCGCGACAACCGCCTGCTCGCCGACCTCGGCGAGCTGTACGCAGATGCGGCGCCGGACCTCTTCGACGGATTGAACAACGCCGTGATCACCGCGCGGACCTTCAACGAGCAGCGCGCGAACGTCGATCAGGCGCTGATGGCCGCGGTGGGTTTCGGCAACACCGGTGGTGACATCTTCGAAAGGGGCGGTCCTTATCTGGTCCGTGGCGCGCAGGATCTCGTTCCGACCACCGAAGTGCTGGACCGGAACAGCCCGGCACTCTTCTGCACAATTCGCAATTTCCACGACATCGCGCCCAAAGTCGCGGCCTCCTTGGGAGGCAACGGGTATTCCCTGAAATCGAGTACGTCGCTCTCCGGTGCCCAGAATCCGTACGTGTATCCCGACAACCTGCCGCGGGTGAATGCCCGCGGCGGACCGGAAGGCCGTCCCGGTTGCTGGCAGTCGATCACCCGGGACCTGTGGCCGGCTCCGATGTTGGTGATGGACACCGGCGCGAGTGGAGCCCCCTACAACCACTTTGAACTGGGGCAACCACTTGCGATCGAATACATTTGGGGACGCCAGGTAGGGGAGAACACGATCAACCCATGAGGATTCTCGGTACTTCGATCAAACTCGGCGCCTTCTCTCTGGTGCTCCTTCTGTTCACTGCCGTCATCATCGTGGTGTTCGGGCAAGTGCGTTTCGACCGCACCAACAGCTACAGCGCGATCTTCTCCAATGCGAGCGGTCTGCGACCCGGTCAGTTCGTCCGTGCCTCGGGTGTCGAGGTCGGCAAGGTCTCGAAAGTCGAATTGATACAGGGCGGCTCGAAAGTACGCGTTGACTTCAACGTCGACCGATCGCTGGAACTGTTTGACGAGACAAGCGCCTCGATCCGGTACCTCAACCTCATCGGCGATCGTTACATGGAACTCAGACGAGGGCAGAGCAACAAGCGACTGGGGGCCGGCGGGACGATCCCGATCGAACGGACGGAACCGGCGCTCGACCTCGATGCGCTGATCGGTGGATTCCGGCCGGTGTTTCAATCCCTGGATCCACAGAAAGTCAACAACATCGCGCAGTCCATCATCACGGTGTTTCAGGGGCAGGGCGGAACCATCAACGACATCCTCGATCAAACTGCTTCTCTGACATCGGCTCTCGCTGACCGCGACCGGGCGATCGGGCAGGTCATCACCAATTTGAATACCGTATTGGCCACGACGGTCAAGCATCAGCAGCAGTTCGACGACACGGTGAAGAACTTCGAGGCGCTGATCACGGGGTTGAAGAATCGCGCCGATCCGATTGCGAAGTCGGTGGCCGACATCAGCGATGCCGCGGGGACCATTTCGGAGCTGCTGGCGGACAATCGCCCCCTGCTGCAGAGCACAGTGGGGCATCTGGAGACCATTCAACAGCCGTTGGTGGAACAGCGGGATCGGTTGAACGACCTGCTCGTCAAGCTGCCCTCCGCGCTGAAGATCATCGGGCGAACGGGCGGCATCTACGGCGACTTCTTCAACTTCTATCTCTGCGACATCACGCTGCGGCTCAACGGTCTTCAGCCGGGGGGTCCGGTGCGCACCGTCAAGGTGACGTCGCAGCCGTCGGGTAGGTGCACGCCGAAATGAGAGTCCTCGAAGGATCTAATCGAGTCCGCAGCGGGTTGATGGGCATCATCCTCCTGGTCGTCGTCATCGGAGTGGGACAAAGCTTCGCCAGCGTGCCGATGTTGTTCGCGACGCCGACCTACTATGCGCAGTTCTCGGATACCGGAGGGCTGAACCCCGGTGACAAGGTGCGGATCGCCGGAGTCGATGTCGGGCAGGTGAGGTCGACGCGGATCGAGGGCGACAAGGTGGTCATCGGGTACTCGCTCGGCGGAACCGAAATCGGTGCCCAGAGCCGTGCCGCGATTCGCACCGACACCATCCTCGGTCGCCGTAATCTGGAGATCGAGCCTCGCGGGACCACGCCTTTACGTGCCAACGACGTGCTACCTCTCGGTCAGACGTCCACGCCCTACCAGATTTATGATGCGTTCTTCGACGTCACGAAAGCATCATCGGGATGGGACACCCAGACGGTGAAGCGCTCGCTGAATGTCCTATCGGAGACGATCGACCAGACATCTCCACACTTGAGCGCAGCCCTCGATGGCGTCGCCCGATTCTCTGACACCATCGGCAAACGCGACGACCAGGTCAGGAAGCTCCTCGCGAACGCCAACAAGGTCGCCGGCGTTCTGGGCAATCGAAGCGAGCAGATCAACCGTCTCCTCGTCAACGCGCAAACTCTGCTGGCAGCGATCAACGAGAGGAGCGCTGCGGTCAACGCTCTGCTCGAGCGCGTCTCGGCGTTCTCCGAGCAAGTGAAGGGCTTCATCGACGACAACCCGAATTTGAACCGCGTGCTCGAACAACTCCGCACGATCAGCGACACACTTGTTGAACGTAAGTTCGACTTAGCCGATACGCTGTCCGTGTTGGGCAAGTTCACCGCAGCGCTGGGGGAAGCCGTAGCGTCAGGGCCCTACTTCAAAGTATTGCTCGTCAACCTGGTCCCCTACCAGATTCTGCAGCCGTTCGTTGATGCGGCGTTCAAGAAGCGGGGCATCGACTCTGAGGAATTCTGGCGCAACGCGGGACTGCCTGCCTTCCGCTTCCCGGACCCCAACGGCGTCGGGTTCCCGAATGGTGCGCCGCCGCCGGCGCCCACGCCGCTGGAGGGGACACCGGAACATCCCGGCCCGGCGGTGCCCCCGGGTTCGCCATGCTCGTACACTCCGCCGGCGGATGGCCTGCCCAGTCCGGGTAATCCGCTGCCCTGCGCGGATCTGACTGTCGGACCGTTCGGCGACAACCCGTTCGGTCCGAACTACGGCGCACCCGATGTTGCGACCTCGGCGCCTAACCCCCATGGCCCGCAACTGTCTCCCGGGGTGCCCGCGGCGGCGATCCCTGGCCAACTGTCGCCCACGGTGCCGGGTGTCGCGGCACCTCTGGCACCCGGCCCGCCCGGCGCGCGGACGGTGCCGGTGGCGCCGCAACCGTCGCCGCCGGACTTCACGCCGGGGATAGCTCCGCTGCCTCCCGCACTGAACGGGCCACCGCCGCCTCCCGGGCCCGGACCGCAACCTGCGCCGGCGGGCCAACCGGTACTACCCGGCAACCCGCCGTTCCTTCCGCCGGGTTCGCAAGGCTGAGGAGGCTAGGCTATGTCGACCATTTTCAATGTGCGAAACCTCCGGGTGCCCGGGGTTTCGCGGACGGCGCTCGTCGTTGGGATCGCTGTACTGGTCATCGCGATCGTCGGGGCATTCCTCGGATGGAACCTCTACAAGCGGCTCACGACGAACACCGTCGTGGCGTACTTCTCCCAGACACTGGCCTTGTATCCAGGCGACAAAGTGCAGATCATGGGCGTCCGGGTGGGGTCGATCGACAAGATCGAACCTGCCGGAAACCAAATGAGGGTGACCTTCCACTACGAGAACAAGTACAGCGTGCCAGCCAACGCGACAGCATCGATCCTGAACCCCAGCTTGGTGGCGTCTCGCACCATCCAGCTCTCGCCGCCGTACACCGGCGGCCCGGTACTCGGCAACGACGCTGTGATCCCGGTAGATCGGACACAGGTACCCGTCGAGTACGACGAGCTGCGTGACTCCATCAACCGCATTCTGACCGACCTCGGTCCGACTCCAGAGCAACCGAAAGGGCCCTTCGGTGACATCATCGAATCGGCCGCGGATGGGTTCGCGGGCAAGGGAAAGCAGCTCAACGACACCCTCACCGGACTATCCGAGGCTCTCTTCGCGCTGAACGAGGGACGCGGCGACCTCTTCAGCGTGGTCAAAAGCCTGGCGTTGTTCGTCAACGCGCTCTACAAGAGCGACCAACAGTTCGTGGCATTGAACACGGATCTCGCGAAATTCACCAACGCGTTCACCAACACCGACCAAGAACTGGCCACGGCGGTCAAAGACCTCGATACGCTCTTGGCCACAACGCGACAGTTCATCGACAAAAACGGCTCGGTGCTGGTCAAGGATATCGACAACCTCGCTGACGCCACCAACGCCATCTTGCAGCCGGAGCCGCGCGACGGTTTGGAAACGGCGTTGCATGTGTTTCCCAACCTCGGATCGAACTTCCTGAACATCTATCAACCCGCGCACGGCTCACTCAATCAAGTCGCAGCTTTCGCGAGCTTCGCCAACCCCATGCAGTTTCTGTGCAGCGCCATACAGGCCGGTAGCCGGCTTGGGTACCAGGAGTCGGCCGAACTGTGCGCGCAGTACCTGGGGCCGATACTCGACGCGATCAAGTTCAACTTCCCGCCATTCGGGCTGAATCAGTTCTCGACGGCGGCGACGCTGCCTAAGCAGATCGCGTATTCCGAAGACCGGTTACGTCCGCCGGGTGGATACAAGGACACGACCGTTCCGGGCATCTTCGCGCGCGACACCCTGTTTTCTCACGGTAATCACGAGCCCGGATGGGTGACTGCACCCGGCATGCAGGGCATCGACGTTCAGCCGTTCACCGCGAACATGCTGACCCCCGAGTCGCTGGCGGAGCTCATGGGCGGACCCGACGCGCCGATTCCCGGTGCGCCACCGGCCTTCGGCGCACCGCCGGGAGGAAACCTCCCCGGCCCGCCGAACGCCTACGACGAGCGCAACCCTCTGCCGCCGCCGTGGTACCCGCAGCCCGCACCCCCACCCGGACCCGCTCCTGGAGTCGTTCCGGGGGACGCCGGTGGGTCTCCGTTGACGGCATTCACGGGCCCGGCTGCTAGTGCGCCCCCAGCACCGGCGCCCGCAGGGCCGCTCCTTCCCGCCGAAGCGGGGGGGTGAGTCGTGGACCGCGGACGACGTGCATCAAGAGCCGGAAGGAGGCGCAGCGCTATGACTGTGGCCCGTCGAGCGATCGCACTCGTTGTGCTTGCTTTGATGATGACCGCGTGCGGATCGTGGAAGGGCATCGCAAACGTCCCCCTTCCAGGGGGGCCGGGCACCGGTTCGAAAGCGATGACCGTCTACGTGCAAATGCCGGACACCCTCGCGCTCAACGTGAACAGCAGGGTCCGGGTAGCCGACGTCTACGTCGGCCGGGTGCGATCCATCGAACTGAAGAACTGGGTGCCCACCTTGACGTTGGATCTCGACTCCAGCGTGAAGCTGCCTGCCAACGCCATCGCGCGAATCGGCCAGACCAGCTTGCTCGGCTCGCAGCACGTGCAACTCGATCCGCCCGCCAACCCCTCTTCGGAACCTCTTCGAAATGGCAGCACGATACCGTTGGCGAACGCCGAGGCCTTCCCGACGACCGAGCGTGTGCTCGCAAGCATCGCCACGATCTTGACCGGCGGCGGTGTCCAGAATTTGGAGACCATCCAGACCGAGGTGAACAACATCCTGAACGGCCGAGCCGACCAGATTCGCGAATTCTTGAACCGGCTCGACGTTTTCACCGACGAACTGAACCAGCAGCGGGACGACATCACGCGGGCGATCGACGCCACCGACCGGCTGCTGTCGATCGTCGCCCAACGCAACGACACTCTCGACCGAGTCCTGACCGAATTCCCACCGCTGATCAAACATTTCGCCGACACCCGAGACCTGTTCGCCGACGCTGTCGAAGCACTCGGACGGATCAGCGGCGCCGCAGACGACGCGCTCGCTCCTGCGAGCGGGGATCTCAACACCAACCTCAAGAATCTGCAACGCCCGCTCAAGCAACTCGGCAGAGCCTCGCCGTACGCCATCGGTGCGTTGAGTCTGTTGCTGACCGCGCCGTTCAACATCGACAACGTGCCGAAGGTCATCCGGGGCGACTACATCAACCTGTCCGCGACCTTCGACCTGACGCTCAGCACGCTGGACAACGAGTTGTTGACGGGAACCGGATTCTCAGGCGCGCTGCGCGCACTGGAACAAGCCTGGGGTCGCGACCCGAACACGATGACGATTCCCGACGTCCGGTTCACACCCAACCCGCATGACGTGCCGGGCGGTCCACTCGTCGAAAGGGGGGAGTGAAGAATGTTGACGCGCTTCGTCCGCATCCAGCTCGTGATCTTCACCGTCCTGACTCTGGTCGCGTTGGCCGTTCTCGGCCTCTACTACCTTCGCCTTCCCAGTCTGGTGGGCGTGGGTCAGTACGAATTGAAAGCGCAGCTGCCGCGATCAGGCGGGTTGTACCCGACGGCGAACGTCACCTACCGCGGCACGCAGATCGGCAAAGTAACGAGCGTGGAACCGACCGAATCCGGCGCGGAGGCGACGATGCGCATCGACAGCTCGGTCAAGATCCCGGTCAATGCCTCCGCCGATGTGCATTCGGTGTCGGCGATCGGCGAACAGTATCTCGACCTGGTCTCTCCCGAGGACACGGGCCAGTACTTCTCCCCAGGCCAGACCATCACGGTCAGCTCCGTGCCGAGCGAAGTCGGACCCGCTCTTGACGCGGCGAACCAGGGACTGGCCGTGCTACCGAAGGAGAAAATCGATTCTCTGCTCACCGAGACGTCGCAAGCGGTCGGAGGTCTCGGTCCCGCTCTGCAGCGTCTGGTCGACTCGACCACCAACATCGCACAGGGCTTTAAGGACAACCTGCCTCAAGTGAACGACATCATCGCCCATTCGGCTCCCATCCTGGACAGCCAGGTGCGCTCGGGCGACAACATCGAACAGTGGGCGCGCAACTTGAATGTGCTGGCCTCGCAGTCCGCCCAGCAGGATGCCGCCCTTCGAAGCGGTCTGCAGCAGGCGCCGCCCACGTTGGACCAGGTGTCGGCGGTCTTCGGCGACGTGCGCGAGACACTTCCGCAAACTCTGGCCAACGTCGAAGTCGTCGCCGATATGCTCAAACGTTACAACAAGGGCCTCGAGCAGACCTTGGTCATCCTCCCTCAGGCTGCAGCGGCCGCGCAGACGGCTTCCGGTATCGATCCGAGCGGCGGACGTCTCGACCTGTCGCTGACATTGAACCAACCCCCGCCCTGCCTGACGGGATTTCTCCCCGCGTCGGAATGGCGGTCCCCGGCTGACACATCGACCGCCCCCCTGCCCTCGGGGCTCTACTGCAAGATCCCCAAGGACTACCAGGGCAACGTCGTGCGCGGCGCCCGCAACTACCCATGCGTCGACGTTCCCGGGAAGCGGGCCGCCTCGCCCAAGGAATGCCGCAGCAACGAACCCTACGTCCCACAGGGCACCAACCCGTGGTACGGGGATCCCAATCAGATCTTGTCGTGCCCAGCGCCCGGAGCGCGGTGCGATCAGGGCGTTGATCCTGGTCGGGTCGTGCCGGCGCCGACGATCAACAACGGCATGAACCCGTTGCCGGCGGACCAGCTGCCGCCTCCCGAACAGAATTCCAACATGGTGACGAGCGACCCGATCACGCCTCCCCGCCAGGGCTCGGTGTCGTGCAGTGGACAGCAACCCAACCCGTGCGTCTACACTCCAGCACCGAGCCTGCCGGGCTCCCAAGCCGTATACAGTCCAACTCAAGGCGAGGTCGTCGGACCCGACGGCATCAAATACAACGTCACGAACTCGACCAACCCAGGAGACGACGGATGGAAGGAGATGCTGGCACCAGCCGGCTGAACTCCTCAGACGCCGAATCGCGTGCAGCGGCAGCATCGATCGATCGCGACACCGGGACCGACGCCCAGGATGCGGGACGCAGACCGTCCAGGCTAGGTCGCGGCACCGCCGCGGCACTTGTCGGCCTGCTGCTGGCCGTGACCGCCGGACTGGGCGTGGTCGGCTACCTTGCGAACCGCGCTAACGACTTCGCAGCCGTTCTCAGCTCGAACGACGAAGCCGCGCTGGCAGCGGCGAAAGATTGCGTGGCCGCCACGCAGGCGCCGGACACGGCCGCCATGACGGCTAGCCAGTCGAAGATCCTCGAATGCTCAACCGGCGACTTCGGCGTACAAGCCGGGCTCTACGCGAGTGTGCTCGTGGACGCATACCAGGCGGCGAACGTGACGGTCCAGGTGGCCGATATCCGCGCGGCGGTCGAGCGTCACAACGGCGACGGGTCCATGGACCTCCTCGTAGCGGTCCGGGTCAAGGTAGCGAATGCCGAGGTAGAGGACCGCGAGCAGGGTTACCGGCTTCGCGTGCGGATGTCTCCAGATGACGGGAAGTACAAGATCTCGCGATTGGATCAGGTCACATCTTGACGGCCGATCCGCTTACTCAGGTCAGCGACAGGGCTGAGCCCATCCTGCAGCAGCCTCCGAATCCGTCCTGGCCTGCGCGGGCGTTGTCGCTCGGCGTTGACATCTTGCCGGGTGCCGGCGTGGCCACGACGACAGCGTTCCTGGCCCTCACCGCGCCCACCGACGGGTGGACGCGCTGGCTGTTCACGACGCTCTTCGGCCTGACACTGTGCGTGCTGATGGTCCACCGACTGGTTCTGCCCAGCCTCACCGGCTGGACGCTGGGGCGCGCGTTGATCGGGATGGCAGTTCAGGGCCGCACCGGAGAGCCGGTCGGGATTCTGCGGCTGACGGCGCGGGAGCTCGCGCACTTGCTGGATACGCTGTCGTTCTTCGTCGGGTGGTTGTGGCCGCTGTGGGATCGGCGCCGACGAACCTTCGCCGACCTTCTCGTTCGCACCGAGGTGCGCCGTGTGGAGAGACCCTCGCGCGATATCCACCGCCTCGTCGGCGGTGTCCTGATGGGGGCGACCGTCTTGTGCGCAGGGACGGCCAGCCTCGGATACGTCACGACGTACGCCCATGAACGTGCAGTGAGTCAAGCCAAAGCGCAAATCGCCGAACAAGGCCCGCGGATCGTGGAACAGATGTTGAGCTACAGCGCAGAGTCGATACAGCAGGATTTTGCCCGCGCGCAGGCGCTCACCACCGACGGGTACCGGCCGCAGCTGATCGCGCAGCAGCGTGCGGCGCAGGACGCTGGGGCAGCCAGCAACGAATACTGGGCTGTCTCGAGCGCCGTGCTTCCGGTCCCACCCGTGACGCCGGATGAGGCCACGATGTTAGTGGCGTTACAAGGCCAGCGTGGCACCGATCCGAAGGACCTCAAGTTCATCACGGCGACGGTACGCGTAGATTTCCGCAAGGCGGACGGTCAGTGGCGTGTCGGCAACCTCACGGTACTGAAGAAGCCACACATGAATCAGGCGGCGGGGCAGTGAGTCCGAGGCGGAGGGTCGACGGCGACTTCGTCGCCACCGACTACTTCACGGTGACTCCGATGCCAGTGCGGCGTTGGGGGCTGACGTTGGTGACGGTTACCGCGACACTGGTGACCGCAGCTGCGATCGCTGCCAGCGTATTCATGTTCGTCGAACACGAGTCTGATCGCCGGGACGCGGTGAAGGAAGCTGCGGCTTTAGGGTACGCCCGCGAGTTCATGACCATGTACATGACGCTGGACCCGTTCAATGCCAACGCCTATGCAGACCGGATCGCTGCCCAGGCCACCGGTGAGTTCGCAAAGAATTTCCAACAGAAGGAGAACGACATACTCATCCAGGTAGCTCGCGCAGAGCCGACTACCGGTGAGGTGCTGGATGCGGGCCTGCAGCGGTGGAACGACGACGGCAGCGCCGACGTGCTGATCGCGACGACGGTGACCTCCAAGACCCCCGATGGCAAGACCACGATCGAGAGCGGGAGTCGCTGGATCGCCACGACGATCAAGGAAGGACAGCAGTGGAAGATCAGCAACCTGATTCAGGTGATCTGACCACCGACGACGAGGCCGTCGCCTCGTCCGGCGACACCCTCGAGGAGGCCCCGCAGCAGCGCCGCCGCCGGTTCTTCCGGCGCCGGACGGTGGCCGCGCCCGCCGAGGAGACGCCGGCTGCCGACGACCAGCCGAAGACGCCGGTCGGGAAGAAGGCCCGCGCCGCACGGAGTGCCGAGCCGACCAAGACCGCCGACGGCGAAACCGGGGCCGAGACCGACATCGAAACCGAGGCCGGGACCGACATCGAAACCGAGGCCGAGGCTCCGGCCGAGGTCGTGCTCGTTCCGCACCGGCCCGCGGGCGCCCGGGCGATCGGTGTGGCGGTGGCCGCGTCGGTGCTGTTCGTCGGCGGGAGTGCCTTCGCCGGCGCGATGGTGCAGCCGTACCTGGCGCAGCGGGCGCTGAACACCACGAAGATCGAGATCGCGCGCACGGCGACGGCCGCGATCACCGCGCTGTGGACCTACACCCCCGACGACATGCCGACCCTGGCCGACCGGGCGTCGAAGTTCCTCTCCGGCGACTTCGCCAACGACTACCGCAAGTACATCGACGCGATCGTCGAACCGAACAAGCAGGCCCAGGTCACCAATACCACCGAGGTGGTCGGCGCCGCGGTGGAGAGCGTGTCGCCGGCGAGCACGCCGACCGAGGCGACCGCGCTGGTCTACACCAACTCGGTGGCCACGAGTCCGGTCACCAAGAACATCCCGTCGCTGCGGTACCTGTCCTACCGGTTGACGATGACGCGGCACGGCGGCCAGTGGCTGATCACCCGGATGTCGACCATCACCTCGTTCGACCTCACCCCCAAGTTGTAGATCCGCGGGGCCGTGCCGTTCCCCTCGCCGGTGTCGCACCGGCTGACGCTGACCGCGCTGCTGCTGCTCACCTTCACGACAGGTCTGATCGACGCGGTCAGCGTGCTGGTGCTCGGCCACGTGTTCGTCGCCAACATGACGGGCAACGTGATCTTCCTGGGGTTCTGGTTCGTCCCGCACTCCGGGGTGGACCTGACCGCCGCGATCGTCGCGTTCGTCGGCTTCGTCGCGGGCACCGTCGTGGGCGGCCGGCTGTCACGGCACCTGGACAGCCATGTGCGGCGCTGGCTCGTCACCGCGCTGGGCGCCGAGGCGCTGCTGTTGGCCGTGCTCGCGGTGCTCGCCGGTGCCGGGTTGCTGGACTACCACGACAACCGCAAGCTCATCCTGATCGCGGGGCTGGCAGTGGCGTTCGGCGCGCAGAACGCGACCGCCCGCCAGTTCGGCATCCAGGAGTTGTCCACCACGGTGCTGACGTCGACGATCGTCGGGATCGGCTTCGACAGCCGACTGGCCGGCGGCACCGGGGAGCGGGAGAAGCTGCGCTACGGCGTAGTGGCCACGATGTGCGTGGGCGCCGGGGTCGGGGCGACGCTGACGCGGTTCACCGTCGCGCCAATCATCGGGCTCGCGGCGCTGATCGTGACGGCCAGTGCGGCGATCTTCTGGTTCGGTGAGCAGGCCTGACGTGTTCCACGTGAAACGCGACCCGCGGGCGCCGGCCGGCTTCTTCGCATGCGAAGCCGCCGGGCTGTGCTCGCTTTCACTCAAGGGGCAGTGCCGTGCGTGAAAATGGTTGCGGTGGAGCAGCATTCGCTGACCCTGGAGCAGGTGACGACCCCCGCGCCAACCCGGCGCGCGGCCGGCCCTTACTCACTCCGCGGGCGCAGACGGCTTCGGCGCCCCGCCGCGGGGTCGGGCGGCGCCGGAGGGATTCTTCGGCCCGCTCGGCCGGCCGCTGCCGCCGGGCGACAGCCGGGAGGTGTCCGGGGGCGGGTTCCACGCGACCCACCGGCTCGCGCCGAAGACCGAGCGTGCCGCGGCGCTTCTGGACGCGGACATCCGCGATCTCCTCGACGCTGTGATTCCCTGTCGGCTGCGGCGGTGATGATCGGGATTGCTCGGGTCGGGGGGTCGACGGGTCCGGAGGGGATGAGGTTCACGGTGTAGAAGCGGCCTTGGTGTCGCGCTGGTCCGTCGTGCAGGTTCCAGATTCGGCGGATGAGCGGGACGAGTTCCTCGATGCGCAGGGCGCGTGCGTCGGTGTCGGCGACGCTCTGCCAGTCGCTTATCATCCGCTTGGTGCCGTCGCCGATACCGAGGACCATGCGGCCGTCGGAGTTCGTCGAAGTCGCGTGTTTCGGCCAACACGAGGGGACTGCGTCCGACGCCGGACATGATCGACGACCCGATCCGTCAGTTGCGGGTGGCGTGGGCGACCGCGGCAATGGACACCGTGGCCGAGCCGCCGTAGAACTCCGTCGCCCAAACTGCGTCGACTCCGGCTTTCGGCGTGGGCGGCCAGCCATGCGGTCGCAGGGAGTGTGGGTGCTACCAGCGACAGCCCTTAGGTGCTCATCGTGTGCCGGCGGTCCGTTGGCTGCGGGTCGCGTTGTGGTGGGCGGCCATGAAGTCGTCGACGATGCGTGCGCAGTCGGCGTGGGTGATGGCGCGTAAGCCCGTCATCCGGGCGAAGGCCAGCGGACCGACGAGTTGACAGAGGGCCAGCTCGATGTCGAGGTCGCGGAGCTCGGTGCGTCCGTCGGGGCTTTGCAGAATCTCGTCGAACGGGCGGCGGTACTGCTCGACGAGGCGGGCGCGCAGGGTGCTGTGTGGCGGGTGGTGGGCGTGGTCGTCGCCGGCGGCGTGAGTTTCGGTGGGGCCGAGTGCCGCCCAGGCCAGGGTGGTCACCTGTAGGGGCGCTTCGGCGAAAAGGTCGGCCTGACGGGAGAGCAGTTCGACGAGGCGGTCCTTCAGGGTGCCGCTGGTCGGTGCCGGTGGAATGACTTGAGGCAGAAGACGTTCGAAGGTCGCCGCCAGGAGTTGCGAGGAGCTGTTGAAATGCCGGTAGAGGGTGGTGCGCGCGACCTTGGACGCCTTGGTGACCGCCTCGATGGTGACCGCCTCGACGCCACCGGTCCGCAGCAGTGTGGCGGCGGCGTCGAGCAGCCGGTTGCGCGACCGGGTGCGGCGCGGGTCGACGTCGTCGTCCGCGTCGGTCGCGGGGGGATACGTGCTCACTCGGGTCCTCTTTTTGCTGTGCGCACCGACGCCGTCGACGACGTGCGCCTCGGTTATGGTACTCAGAGTAGCGCAGCGAAACCGGCCGTATAGGGGTGATGGGTGGCGAGGTCCGAGCCGCGGCTGTCGGGCGGGCAACGGTGGACGCTCGTGGTGTCGTGCGTGGCGGTGGCGCTGGTCATCGGGTCGATGGCGGCGCTCTACACCGCGCTGTCGGACATCGCCGTCGAGACCGGGGCCACGCAGAGTCAGCTCACCTGGGTGGTCGACGGTTACACGCTGGCGATCGCGTGCCTGGTGTTGCCCGCCGGTGCGGTGGGGGACCGGTACGGTCGCCGCGGTGTCCTCCTGGGCGGGTTGGGGGTGTTCGCCGCCGCGTCGGCGATCCCGTTGTTCGTCGACGACCCCTGGTGGTTGATCGGCGCGCGTGCCGTCGCCGGTGTCGGGGCGGCGTTGGTGATGCCTTCGACGTTGTCGATTCTGACCGGCGAGTTCCCCGCCGAGCAGCGCGCTCGCGCGGTCGGCATCTGGGCCGGCGTCGCCGCATCCGGGGCGGTGATCGGTGTGCTGCTGTCCGGTGCGCTGCTGCAGTTCTGGTCGTGGCGTTCGATTTTCGTCGCCTTGACCGTCGCTGCGGCGGCTCTGGCCCTCGCGGCGCTGCGGGTGCCCGAGTCGCGTGAGCACGCGCACCCGCGGGTCGACGTGCTGGGGTCGGCGACGGTGGCGGCGGCGATCGGCATGCTCGTCGTCGCCCTGGTGGAGGCACCACATCGCGGCTGGACAACCTCCCTTGTCCTGGCGTTGTTTGCCGGTGCCGCGATAGCAGCGGCGGGGTTCGTCGTGATCGAACTACGCCACGCGCATCCCCTGCTGGACGTGCGGTTGTTCGCCGACCGCGCGTTCGCGTCGGGGACCGTGTCGCTAATCCTGCACTTCCTGGTGATCTTCGGGGTGTTCTTCCTTCTGGGCAGTACCTGCAACTCATCTGCGGGTACGAGCCGATGACCTCGGCGCTGGCGCTGACCCCGTTGATCGTGCCGATCGTGGCGTTCTCTGTGGTCGCGCCGCAGTGTGCCGCCCGCTGGGGCCTGCGCACGATGCTGGCCGCGGGTCTTGCGGCGCTGTCGCTGGGGTTGTTCCTGGCCAGTCGACTCGATGCGAGCTCGGGATACGTCGAGGTCATGTGGTCGCTGCTGGCGTTGGGCAGTGGCCTGGGGTTGTGCACCGCGCCGTCGACCGCGGCCGTCGTCGACGCGACCCCGGTGGAGAAACACGGTGTTGCCGCGGCGGTCAACGACGCCGCCCGTGAAGTGGGCGCCGCGATCGGTATCGCGATCGCGGGAAGTGTTCTCGCCGCCGGCTACAGCGCCCGGATCGACTTGGCGACCACTGCACTGCCACCGCCGCTGCGCGCCGCCTTTGAAGACTCTCTGGCCACCGCCGGCCCGGCCGCAGCCTTCGCCGGCCCGATGGCCACACCCGCCCTGGACGCCGCGAAGGCCGCGTTCGTGCACGGCTGCGCCACCGGCGCTAGCGCGCTTGCCGTGATCAGCGCGGTCTCCGCCGTGGTCGTCGCGGTCTGGGCACCAGGACGGTCGCAGATCGCGCGGAAGCCGGGCCGGGCAGGGCCACCGGCGACGATCACGACATCAGCCCGCAGCGAGACGGGATAAGGCGTGGGCATCGTCAACCCCCCAGAGGCGCAGCGGTTGCCGTCGCACACGCCGGCCTGCATGGGCTGCGGGCCCGACAACCCGCACGGACTGCACCTGGAGGTCTACCGCAGCGGCGACTATGTGTACGCCGATATCGCCTTTGACGAGCGGCACATCGGCGCACCCGGTCTGGCGCACGGCGGAGCGATCGCCGCCGCCTGCGACGACCTGCTCGGCTTCACACTCTGGATCGCCGGAACACCGGCGGTCACCCGCAGTTTGACCGTCGAGTACCTGCAACCTGTGCCGTTGCACCACCCGCACCGCCTCACCGCGCGCATTGCCCACCGCACCGGTCGCGCCATCCACGTCGCCGGTGACGGAGTCGGTACTGACGGCGTCACGCGGTTCACCGCCATCGCGGTGTTCGTCGCGGTGGACGCCGCCCACTTCGCCGCACATGGTGACATCACCGGATTCGGTGAACTATTCGCCGAACTCGCCAGGCAGGCCGGTGGTGCCGATCCTAGGAAAGCGCCGTGACGGCTGATGTCCTTCAGGCTTCCCGTCCAGGTCGTGACTGCACCGCCGCACCGGGTTCGGCCCGACGCGACACTATTCTCGACGCGGCGCTGACCGTCGCCTCAAAACGAGGGTTCAGCGGCATGCACGTTCGCGACGTCGCCGCACACGCCGGTATGGCCACCAGCTCGCTCTACCGGCACTTCACCTCCAAGACGCACCTCCTGGTCACGGTCCTGATTCGCGAGTTCCGGCGCCTCGATGCAGAGTTCGACTGGACTGAAACCGAACACGCTCCGCAGCTGCGACTCGAACGCCTGATGGATCACCTGCACGACGAATGGCAGAACAAGCCACTGCTGACCGAGGCGATGGTGCGTGCGTTCGTCACAGCCGACGAGGGGGCCGTCGAGGCGGTCCAGCAGGCTGTCGACGTCATCGACGACATGCTCGCCCGGGCCATCGGCGGCTCCACACCGAGCGAGCACGATCGCAGCGTTGCAGCGGCCATCGGCGACGTCTGGTTGGCCAACCTCCTCGCCGTGATCATTGGGCGGATCAATCGCAACGAAGCACGGGCGCGCATCGACGGTGCCACGCGGCGCTTCGTTTCGACGGGTCCAGCCGACAGGGCGGCCACCACCCTCGGGTAGCGCGACCACGACCGAACGAGACGAGTAAGGGTACGTCGCCGGTGCTCGAAGGGATCAGACGACGTCGTCGAGGAAGTCGCTCACCGCCTGGGTGAATGCGTCGTTGTCATCGCCGGCGATCATGTGGCCCGCGCCGGTGACGTCGACCGTGCGCGCGTGGGGGACGAGGTCGACGAAGTCGTTGACCGTCTGTTCGGACACCACATCCGACAGCAGTCCCCGCACGAGGAGGGTCGGTGCCGACAGTCGCCGTGCGCCGTCGACGAGCATGGTGCTCAGTTGCTCGAACTCGGCCGCGCCGTCCTGCGGATCCCCCTGAAGAAACTGGAAATTCGAGGACACGAATGCCGGGTCCCACCGCCACACCCATCGGCTGTCCTCGCGTCGGCGCAGCACTTTGCTCAGGCCCTCGAGGCTGCTCGGCCGTGGGCGGTGCGGGTTGTAGGCGGCGATGACCTCTGCGGCGGATTGCAGGTCGTCGAATCCGTCGGGATGTGCGGCCATGAACGCGACCACCCGCCGTGCACCGTGCATCTCCATGCGAGGGGTAACGTCGACGAGCACCACCGCATCCCACAGATCCGGCGGAGCCAACAGGTGGGTGCCCAGTATGGTCAGCCCGCCCAACGATGCGCCGATGGCCACCACGGGCCGTGTAGACCGGACGTGCGCGCGCACTGCGAGCAGATCGGAACCAAGTCGATCCAGATCGTAGCGGCCGATCGGATCCCAGTCGCTGTCACCGTGTCCGCGGGCGTCATAGGCAACGGCGGTGAACCCGCGAGCGTGCAACCGGCGCGCGGTGCGATCCCATGCGTGGCGGCTCTGGCCGCCGCCGTGCAGCAGCACCACGACCGCCCGCGGATCGTCACAGCGGTGGCAGTCCACGGCCAGGGTCAGCCCGTCGGCGGTGGGCACCCGTTCCAGCACGCCGGTCACCGCTGACCGCCGCCGCTCACGAGGCTGCCCTGCCGGACACGACGGTCACCGTGCCTTGGGCGGCGCACACCGCGCGGCCGTCGTTGATGACGTCGATCCGGGCCACCCCGCTGGTGCTGCCGAGCGAGACGATGTCGGCGACGGCTACGCACGTACCGGTGGACACCGGTCGCAGGAGGTTCAGCTTGAACTCCGTTGTCGCGACCCATGATCCCTCGGGTATGACCGGGTAGAACACCACTCCGAGGCAGTGGTCGACCATTGCGGACAGGCAGCCTCCGTGCAGATTCCCGAACGGCGTCTTCAGGTCATCGCGCGCGTCCATCTCCGCGACCAGACGGCCGGCAATGAATTCGGTGTGCCGGAATCCCAGATAACCGGCCAGACCGCCCGCCGTCACCGCGGCGTCGAGCAGTTGGTCGGCCAGGTGTGGATTGAATCTCTCGAAGTCGACCGACATCTCATTGCCTCCTCACCACCGGTGATCGCCGCGACGCGTGCCCGTCGATCCCTTAGTGAGACTAGTAGTATCGCTACGCTACATTTTGTAGCATAAATTGGCACATCGACGTGCCGAAGGAGTCCGCCCATGCACACCCAGTGGATCGAACACTGCACCGTCCAACGCGTATCGCTGCGCGAGGGGCTGGTGCTCGACCTCGATGACTACAACGAACTCGTCATCACACGTCCGATGCGGCTCACCCTGCCGCCCGTCGGCCCGTACCCCGAGGAGCAGGTGCTGATCGACCCCGACAACGTGACGGCGCGGGAGCGGCCGCTACTCGATCTGGCCGGGGCGGTGTGCACCCGCGCGTGGTGCGACGACGACGGCACTCTGCACCTGGGCTTCTCCCGCGGGCACCGCATCGACGTCGATCCCGATGAGCGCGAGACGTCATGGGAGCTGTACGGCAAACGTCACGGCTATATGGCATGCCTGCCCCGAGGCCGCGTGCGAGTAGTCCGCCACGATGTGCCGGAAGACGACGACGCCAACATCGTCAACAGCGCCACCCATCACCGTTAGGCGCCCGGCGGTGATTTGGCGGCGACCCACCCACCCCCGCCCGCACGTCCGCTACCTGTAGTAGCGTAGCGATACCGGCAGTATCGCTACTTATGGAGGTTTGGTGACCGACGGCAGGGACACCGATTCCCCCCGCCAGACCACGTACGACTCCTGCGAGCCTCAGCACAACCGCGAGTACAGTGCACGCCTGGCGGCGCTGGGTCGGTTCACGCTGCGGCACAAAGCCCTGGTGATGGGGGCCTGGCTGGGCGCAGCAATCGTCTTGGCGCTGCTGTTTCCCCAGTTGGAAACCGTGGTGCGGCAGCAATCGGTGGACCTGATCCCGCGCGATGCTCCATCGCTACAAACCGTGGAGCGGATGAGTGCCGCGTTCGGCGAGCAAGGCTCGAAGACCCTGTTGTTCGTCGCGATGGAGGACCCCAACGGTCTGACCCCGGCGACGCAGGAACGCTACGACCAGCTCGTGGCCCGGTTGCAGGACGAGAAGGACCATGTTCTGCAGGTTCAAGACCTGCTGGCAGATCCGGTCACCAAAGCCCAAGCCCTCAGCGCCGATGAAAACGCCTGGTACTTGCCGGTGGGGGTGGCCGGCACGCTGGGAGATCCCACCGCCGCCGAGTCGGTCAAGACTGTTCGCAGCATTGCCGCCGAGGTGTTCGCCGGATCGTCGACGACTGTGCAGGTGACCGGACCGCCGGCGACGTTCAGCGACATGATCGCCTCTGCCGAGCACGACCTGCTGTTGATCTCGATCGCCACCGCCGGCATCATCGCCCTGATCCTGCTGATCGTCTACCGGTCGGTGTTCACCGCGCTGTTGCCGCTGCTGGTCATCGGACTGAGCCTGGCCGTCGGGCGCGGCGTATTGTCTGCGCTCGGCGACATGGGTATGCCAGTCTCGCAGTTCACCGTCGCGTTCATGACCGCGATCCTGCTCGGCGCCGGCACCGATTACACCGTGTTCCTGATCAGCCGCTACCACGAGCAGCGCCGTGCCCAGGTGCGGGCGGATCAGGCCATCATCCACGCTACCGCCAGCATCGGCCGTGTGATCCTGGCCTCAGCAGCGACTGTCGCACTGGCCTTCCTGGCGATGGTCTTCGCCCGCTTGAGTGTGTTCGCCGCCCTGGGCCCGGCGTGCGCCATCGCCGTTCTCTTCGGTTTCCTGGCTACAGTCACCCTGCTGCCGCCGGTGCTGGCGCTGGCAGCGAAACGCGGCATCGGTGAACCCAAATCCGATCGCACCCGCCGCTATTGGAACAGTGTCGCCGTGGCGGTGGTGCGCCGCCCGGTGCCGCTGCTGATTACCAGCCTCGTGATCCTGCTCGCACTGTCCGCGGTAGCCGTGACCATAAAAATCAGCTACGACGACCGCAAAGGCCAACCTGCCACCACCGCCAGCAACCAGGGCTACCAGCTACTCGACCGCCACTTCCGCAAAGACGTTGTCATCAGCGAGTTCCTGGTCGTGGAAAACCCCACCGACATGCGCACCGGCAAGGGACTGGCCGACCTCGACGAAATGGCATCCCGCGTCTCCCAGGTTCCCGGAGTCACCAAAGTCTCCGGTGTCACCCGCCCCACCGGGGAACGCCTCGATCAAGCGCAACTCGCCTGGCAGAACGGTCGAATTGGAGACAAGATGGCCGGCGCAGTCGCCGGCGGCAACGCCCGCCGAGACGACCTCACGAAACTCACCGATGGCGCCGATCAACTCGCCGCCGGACTGGCCCAACTCGACACCACAATGCGCACCGCCCTAGCCCCCCTGGCGGGAATCCTCACTCAAGCCCAATCCGCCGGCACTCAGGTCAACCAATTCCGACCACTGCTGCAACAACTGTCAGCGACCGCCCCCGCGGTCGATCAGGCCATCCAATCCGGCCCAGGACTACGCCCCCTGGCCGACCAGGCACAACACGCGATCACCACATTGGAGCCGCTCGTGGGCGCCCTGAACACCTCGCCGTGGTGTGCCACCACACCCCAATGCGCCCAGATCCGCGACCAAGTACAGATCCTGATCACATTGCGCAACAGCGGATTCTTCAACCAGATCGCCGACCTCGGCGACCGATATAACCCCGCCAGCAATGCCACCGTCGCCGGAACACTCACCAACGTCCAGAACGCGGTCACCTCACTGGACAACGCCTTTGGCGCCCTCGGAAACCCCGCTGACCTGGCCGCCAACCTTCGCCGCCTGCAAGACGGGATCGGCCAACTCGCCTCCGGCGCCCAAGCGTTGGCCACCGGTGTGCGCGCCCTGGCCGACAGCAACATCGACATGCTCTCCGGGATGAGCCAGATCGCCACCCAGCTACAAAACTCTGCACGCGCTGCCCAGGACTCCGACTCATCCAGCGGTTTCTATCTGCCCGCCAACGCCTTCGAGAATCGCCAATTCACCGACGTCGCCAAACAATTCCTCTCACCCGACGGCAAAACAGCACGGTTCATGATCGAAACCAGCCACGACCCCTACAGCGTCGAAGCCATGGACCTCGCCAACCGCATCACCAACACCGCCAACACCGCACGACCCAACACCTCACTGGCCGACGCCACCGTCTCCGTCGCTGGCTTCCCAGCCGTCAATTCCGACATCCAACGGCTCCTGTGGGCAGACTTCGCCCAACTGGCCATCGCCACCACCGTCATTGTCGGCCTCATCCTGGTGCTGCTGCTACGCGCACTGCTGGCACCGATCTACCTGCTCGGCACCGTCCTGGTCAACTACCTCGCCTCAATCGGATTCGGCGTCCTGGTATTCCAATGGATCCTCGGACACGAAATCGCTTGGCCCGTACCACTGTTGGCATTCATCATCCTCGTCGCTGTCGGAGCCGACTACAACATGCTGCTCGTCTCGCGACTACGCGAAGAATCCGGAAGCAACATCCGCGTCGGCGTCCTGCGCACGGTCGCCAACACCGGCGCCGTCATCACCTCCGCCGGCCTCATCTTCGCCGCCAGCATGTTCGGCCTCATGGTCGGCTCGGTAGCCATCATGATCCAAGCCGGCCTCATCATCGGATTTGGACTACTGCTCGACACCTTCATCGTGCGCACCCTCACCGTGCCCGCCATCGCCACCCTCCTACGCGAAGCCAGCTGGTGGCCACAACGCCCCTCACGACGCCAAGCTTCCGCCCCGTCGACCCCCGTGGGAGCGCACCACTGACCACATCGCTGCGCTGGCCCTCGCCATGGGCATCGCAGTAACAATCGCGCCCCGCAGCCAGCGCAGACCAGTACGGCTACCTTCAGCGCATCTCGCCCACAATGTCGCTTCTGACCCGCCGCGACGATCCACCACAGTTCCGCTGCGGTCGGCGCGTGTCGCGGCCGTTGTCACGGCGCGCTCACGGCGCTTTGGGCCTCGCGTCGAGCCTGCTCGAGCCTCAAACCACGGGTGTCGGCGTGCCACTCCGCCCGCTACAGCGACTCCGTGTTGCGTGGCGGCTTTCTGTGCGGTCGCCATCTGTGCCTGCGTCGGACTCTTCACCCCGTATTCAACGGTGAGGTTCGATGCCGCCGCTCCCACAACGCGGTCCTGCGTCGAATCAGGCGGTGACGATTTTGGCGTCTGCGGGCGATCTCCGCCGTCCCGCCGAGCCGGCTGCACGGCTACCTGTGGAGCGGCGACGTGATGTGGACGCCCCGCGGGGTGGTGCTGATCGATCCGGCCGCCCATGGCGGACACCGGGAGACCGATCTGGCGATGCTCGCGCTGTTCGACTGCCCGCACCGTGATGCCGTGCTCGAGGGCTACCAGAGCGTGCGGCCGCTGGCCGACGGCTGGCGCGACCGCGTCGGGCTCCACCAGCTGTATCCGCTGCTGGCCCACGTCGTGCTGTTCGGCGCGGGCTATGCCGGTCAGACCGGGGCGGCGGCGCGCAGCGCCCTCTAGTTGAACGCCAGCCAGGCGGGTTGCGCCCGCTCGTGCGAGTCGCACAGCACCGCCATCGTGTCGCAGGAGCCCTGCGGGGAGCCGGCGCCCGCCCACATCCCGCCGGTGTCGCGGCGCAACACGATCGCGGTCGAGCCGCCGCCGTCGAGCAGGATCGCGGTGTCGCTGCCCAACCCGCGGAACAGGTCCTGGATCTGGTCGGGGGTGTAGCTGCCGCCGGAGAACACGTACATCTCGTCACGGTCGCGGACGTAGGCGATAGCGGTGCGGGCCGCGCTCGGGCCGGGATCGTTCATCTGACCGGTGTCGCCGGGAGCGAGCAGGTGCAAGCCGGCCACCGCGACGAATCGGGTGCCCTTGTCGAGCAAGCCGGCGATCACCGGAGACGCGGCGTCGAAGTCGGTGTCGCTCGTCGGCGGCACCACGAACGGAGCCCCCTGCACCGGCAGGATCATGGTCGAGAGCGCCATCCAGTTCTCGTTGCCGCCGGAGAGTCCCTGCTTGCCCGCGTAGGCGAGGGTGCCGGTGACCGCGGCGTTGGTGCGGCCCAGATTGCGGGTGTTGTCGACATAGGCCCCCAGCGGTGAGCTGCACCCGGTGGACTTCCACGAGCCGCCCTGCTGGCCGCGCACGTCGAAGAAGTTCGCGTTGATCGCGATGGTCGGCTGCCCGAGCACCTGCCACGCCTGCAGCGGCGAGTAGGTCTCCGAGGCCTGCAGCAGGCCTTCGGCCGTGCGGGCCCGCGGATCGCGTTCGCAGCGGGCCTGGAAGCCGGTGTGGGAGTCGGCCAGCAGCCGGGGGGCCAGCCGGGAGGACGCGCCCTTGATGATCATCAGCCGGCCGCCGTTGGTCATCTCGTACCAGGTGCCCGCGGCGTCGAGCATGGGCGCGGGGAATCCGCCGCCGAAGTTGTAGACCAGATACGAGCCCTTGGTGTTGGCGATCGCGCCGGCGAGCAGCTCACGGGCGCTCGCCGCGGCGGCGGCCGGCGCGGTGATCCCGGCGGCCACCACCGCGCACGCCATCGCAGCGGCCATCCCTCTCAGCGCCCGTCGAATGTTTGCGGCAGGAGTCGGCACCAGCGGCTCCTCTCGAAGGTGGGTCGACGGACCTGGTCGGAAGGACAACAGTAATCCCAGTAGACACGCTGTCAACTTTCGTCACAGGAATATCACAGGACGATTCCGGGCGGGTCGCGCGAAAGTTTGCTGACAAAGGGGTAATCCTGGGGCATGGCTACCGTGTCCCGCACGTTCACCGTCAGTCCGCCTCCCACGGTCGTCCTGGACTACCTCAAGGACTTCGCCCACGCCGAGCAGTGGGACCCCGGCACGCAGCGCTGCGAACGCGTCGACAGCGGCCCGGTGACCGAGGGCGCCTACTGGCACAACGTCTCGAAGATCCTCGGCCGCACGGCGGAACAGACCTACACGCTCGACGAGCTGACCGAGCGCAGGGTGGTCTTCGTCGGCGAGAGCAGCTCGGCCACCTCGGTCGACATCATCACGATCGAGCCCGACGGTGCCGGGTCGGTGATCACCTTCGAGGCCGAACGACAGATGCACGGCACGGCGCGGCTGCTCAACCCGGTGATGAAGCGGGCTTTCGAACGGCTCGCCGGCGACACCGAGCGGCAGCTGACCGCCGTGCTCAACGACCTGGCGCCGGATCAGGCGGGCGGCGCCAGCCGGTAGATCGCGTCGGCGGCGTCGTCGGTGATGTAGACGGCGCCGTCCGGGCCGGCGACCGCCGCCACCGGCCTGCCCCAGCGGGATCCGCCGTCGCCCTGGAAACCGCCGACGAGCGTCTGCTGGTCACCGAGACCGCCGTCGCGCCACGGGTAGAACGACACCTCGGGTTCGCGGGGCGGCTGCCGGTTCCACGATCCGTGCACCCCGATCAGCGCACCCCGCGCGTACGGCGCGGGCAGGGCGCCGTCGACGAAGCTCAGGCCCAGCGGCGCGCTGTGCGCCCCCATGCTCTGTTCCACCGGGGGCAGCGCGGCGCAGTCGAGGCGATCGCCGTCCGGGTTGGTCTGCACGTCGCGCACGAACGGCAGGTTCGCGGGACCGGACGTGCCCGGGACGGGATTGCAGTAGGGCCAACCCAGTTCGCGTCCCGGCGCCAGCCGGGCGATCTGTTCGCGGGGGTTCTCGCCGACGTAGGCGGGGTCGACCCTCCCGGTAGCCGGGTCGGCGACGTTGTCGCGGCCGTTGTTGGCGGTCCAGATCGCGCCGTCAGGGGCGACGGCCAGCCCGGTGCCGTTGCGGACACCGGTGGCGAACGGCTCGGCGGGGCCGCCGCCGGGCGGCACCCGCATGATCGTCGCCCGCGGCGGGGTGGCGGTGCGGTCCTCGGCCGAGATGTTGCCCGTCGACCCGATCGAGAAGTACACCGCGCCGTCCGGCCCGACCGCCACACTCTTGAGCGCGTGGGAGTAGGCGCCGCGCAGGTCGGGGCTCTTCGCGTCGGGCAGGCCGTCCGCGACGACGCGGGGGGCGGTGGCCGTGCCGTCGCGGTAGTCGTACGCGTCGACCCGGTCGCTCTGTGCGACGTAGAGCGTCGAGCCCGCGACGGCCAGGCCGTGGGGTTGGTTCAGCCCGTCCAGCAGCACCGATTCCTCGGCCCCGCCCTCGCGCGGGGTGAACCGCAGCACCGTGCCCGCACTCGGGACCGACACCAGCAGCGTGCCGTCCGGCGCCCAGGCGGCCAGCCGCGGCCGCGGGGTGCGCGCCCACACCGACATGGTCCAGCCGGCCGGGACGCGCACCTGGCGCGGCTGGTCGAACGGCGCCTCGGCCAGACCCGGCGGCACCTCGACGGTGACCGTGGCCGCCCCGGTGGCCGGCGGCGCGGAGGACGCGGTGGCACCCGAAGACGACGCCGCAGGGGGCGGCGCCGGCGCGTCGGTGCAGCCCGCCAGCAGGGTGGCGCCGACGAGCAGCGCGCCGATTCGGTTATGCCGCAGCAAGTCCGGCATGCATCTCCCACACGAGGATCTCGGCGGCGTCGGTGGCGGTGACGCGCTGGCCGCCCGACGCGGTGAACCGCACGGCGTCACCTTCGTGCAGCGGGCCCGCACCCTCGAGGACGACCTCGCCGCGGGGCACGAACAGGTGCAGGTACGGCGCGTCGGGGAGTTCCACGCTCTGCCCCGGCTGCAGCCGGGCGCCGTGCAGCGCCGCGTAGCGGTTGCGGATCGTGATGGCCGCGGCGTCGCTGTGCTCGGGCATGCCGGAGGCGATCGTGACCAGGCCGCCGCGCAGCAGCTCGTCGTCGATCTCGAGCTGCTGGTAGCCCGGGGTGATGCCGGATTCGTCGGGCACCACCCACATCTGGACGAAATGCACCGGCTCGCTGTGGGTTTCGTCGCCGGTCAGCGTCCATGAGTCGTTCTTCTCGGAGTGCAGGATGCCGCGGCCCGCCGACATCCGCTGCGCCAGTCCCGGGTAGATGACGCCGGAGTGGCCGGTGGAGTCCTGGTGCACCAGTGAGCCGCGCAGCACCCACGTGACGATCTCCATGTCGCGGTGCGGATGGGTGTCAAAACCGGTACCGGGCTTGACGATGTCGTCGTTGTTGACCAGCAGCAGCCCGTGGTGGGTGTTGTCGGGTTCGTAGTGACCGCCGAAGGAGAACGAGTGCTTGGAGTCCAGCCAGGCGATCTTCGTGGCGGCGCGGTCGTCGGCGCGCCGGATGTGGACGACGCTGCGGGTGGTGGTCATGCGATCACTCCTCGGGAGTCCAGGCCAGCCTAGGTGGCTGCTCTGCGTCCGACAACATGCATGACGCATCATGTATTCCGTACAGTGGGGTGATGGAATGGCTCACGGCCGAGCAGCAGCGCATCTGGCGGGACTATCTGGCGATGACCAGCAGATTGCACACGGCGATGCACCGACAGCTCCAAGCGGACTGCGAGCTGTCGCTGTCCGACTACGATGTTCTGGTCGCCCTGTCCGAGCGCGGCCCGCTGCGCATCACCGACCTCGGCGAGCTGATCGGATGGGAACAGAGCCGGCTCTCCCACCAACTGCGCCGGATGCGCGGGCGGGACCTGGTGGCGCGCGAGGGCGACGACGACGACCGGCGCGCCGCGACCGTGACGATCACCGACGCGGGCCGCTCGGCGCTGGAAACCGCGGCGCCCGGGCATGTCGATCTGGTCCGCTCGGTGGTGTTCGACGGGCTCTCGGCGGCTCAGCAGCGCGCGTTCGGCGCCGCGATCGGGCGGGTGCTCGAGCGGCTTCCGCGCTGAGTCAGTCCTCGACGAACGCCCGCAACCGGTCGATGCGCCGGTCCCAGCGTTGCGACAGCGTGGCCAGGTAGTCCTGGGCGGCGGTCAACGACGCGGTCTGCACCGACCAGATCCGCTCACGTCCGCGCTTCTCGCTGCGGACCACCCCCGCCGACTCCAGCAGGGTGAGGTGCTTGGTCGCCGCCTGCCGCGTCACCGGAACCGACTGCGTCACCGCCGACGTCGAGCACGGTCCGGTGTCGCACAGCCAGACGACCATGCGCAGCCGGTGCGGATCGCCGAGCGCGTCGAAGACCGGCGCCGCCGTCGTGCTCGCCTCCGCCGTCACGCCCACTGCGGTGCCGCCACATACCGCCCGACGAGGCGGAGCTGGGTGGCCCACCCACCGCTGTTGTCGGCGAACGCCGCGGCGCGCCGGGTCTCGGGGAGCGCGTCGAAGCCGGACTCCACGATCTCGAGGAGGACGCCGCCGTCGGCCTCGGTCAGGGTGAACTCCACCAGCGTGGTCAGGTCCGCGAATTCGGGCTCCGGCAACGGATTCCACCGGAACGCGAAGTAGCGCTGCGGCTCCAGCGCGACGACGTGCAGGGGAAACGACACCCCGGCGAACGCCTCCTGCTGGGCGGCCACCTCGTCGTCCACCGCGGTCGGCGCCATCACCCCGGTGACCGTGGTGCCCGCGACGAACGGTGCGTCGACGGTCATCCCGAACCAGATGCCGAACTCCGCGGAATCGCTGATCGCCCGCCACACCCGGTCGAGCGGGGCTCGCAGCACTGCGCTCTTCTCGATACGATCTGTCATGTCATGCAACCTCCTGGTTGCCTATCACGCTAACGGGGCGCCGCGGAAAGCGCAACCCTTTGATTGCCTATCGCGCCGACGGGTTCAGCGTCAGGGGCAGGCCGAACTTCTCGAACAGCGACTGCTCCATGAACGCCACGACGTGTGCGATGCCCGTGTCACGGATGTCGAGCACCTGCAGTTGGAACGCCTCGTGCACCCCGGTCTTCGGGTTGCGCATGTACATCGCCGCGGCCGGCTGGCCGTTGGCGGTGGTGCGCAGGTAGAGCATGTCGTCGGGCCCCTCGGCGGGGCAGTGGTTCTTCGACAGCGACACGATGTCGGCCGGGCCGTCGTACCACCCGTCGAAGGGCGGCATCTCCCAGATCGCATCGGCGGTGAACAGCTCGACCAGCCGGTCAATGTCGTAGGTCTCGAACGCGGCGATGAAGCGGTCCAGCATCTCGGCCGCCTCCGGCGAGTCGAGGTCGGCCGCCTCGTCGTCGCGGCTGGGCGCCACCTCGTCGAGCTGGGCGCGGGCCCGCTGCAGCAGGCTGTTGACCGCCGCGGTCGACGCGCCGATCGCCGCGCCCACCTCGGCGGCCTTCCACTGCAGCACCTCGCGCAGCACCAGCACCGCGCGCTGCCGCGGCGGCAGATGCTGTAGCGCCGCGATGAACGCCAACCGCACCGACTCGCGGGACTCGGCGATCACCGACGGGTCCGACGGGTCCTCCCGCGGCGCGTCGGGCAGCGGTTCCAGCCACGTGATCTCATGCCGTTCGTGCAGTTCGGCGAGGGGGTCCGACGACGGCTGGCCGAGCCCGCTGGGCAGCGGCCGCCGGTTCCGGCCCTCCAGTGCGGTCAGGCAGGTGTTCGTCGCGATCCGGTACAGCCAGGTGCGGATCGAGGACTTGCCCTCGAACCCGTGATACGACTTCCACGCCCGCAGGAACGTCTCCTGCACCAGGTCCTCCGCATCGTGCAGGGACCCGGTCATCCGGTAGCAGTGCGCGAGCAATTCCCGCCGATACCGCTGGGCATCGGCGAGAAAGGCATCCTCGGCGCTGCTGCCCTCGACAGCCAACACGGTCACGTCTGGCAGCTTACGCAGCACCACCGACAGGGTCAGCCCCCGAAAAATAGGCACCGGCTGGACCTCCCGCTAGTCTGCCGGTCATGTCCGTGACGCGCAGCGAACGCAGCTTCGACGGGGTGGGTGGCGTCCGCATCGTCTACGACACCTGGACACCGGATCAGCCGCCGCGCGGGGTCGTGGTCCTGGCCCACGGCTACGCCGAACACGCCCGCCGCTACGACCACGTCGTCGCCCGGTTCGCCGACGCCGGACTGCTCACCTACGCCCTCGACCACCGCGGCCACGGCCGGTCCGGCGGCAAGCGCGTCTTCCTGCGCGAGATCTCCGAATACACCGCCGACTTCGGCCGGCTGGTCGGCATCGCCGCCGAGGAGCACCCGGACCTGCCCCGCATCGTGCTCGGCCACAGCATGGGCGGCGGCATCGTGTTCACCTACGGCGCCGAGAACGCCGGCGCCTACACCGCGATGGTGCTGTCCGGGCCCGCCATCGCCGCCCACGACTCGGTGCCGCCGGTGAAGCGGGCGGCCGCCAAGGTGCTGGGCCGGATCTCGCCCGGGCTGCCGGTGGAGAACCTGCCGGCCGACGCGGTCTCCCGCGATCCGCGCGTGGTGGCCGCCTACGAGGCCGACCCGCTGGTGCACCACGGAAAGATGCCCGCAGGCATCGGCCGCGCGCTGATCGGCGTCGGCGAGACCATGCCGAAGAAGGCCGCGGCGATCACCACCCCGCTGCTGGTGGTGCACGGGGACGCCGACCGGCTGATCCCGGTCCGCGGCAGCAGGCATTTGATGGAGTGCGTCGGCTCGACCGACGCCCACCTCAAGGTGTATCCCGGCCTGTACCACGAGGTGTTCAACGAGCCCGAGCAGGCGCTGGTGCTCGATGACGTCACGTCCTGGATCGAATCGACGCTGTGAGAAGCCTTCTCGCGCTGCTGCTCGGCCTCGTCGTGCTGACCGCGGCCGGCTGCTCGTCGTCCCCGCCACCGTCCGCTCCCGCCTGGGTCGACGAGGAGGTGTCGTTCACCGCCGACGGGCTGACGCTCTACGGCACCTACCGGCACCGCTCCACCGACGACCGCGCCCCGGCGGCGCTGCTGATCTCCGAGAGCGGCAACACCGACCGCAACGGCGACAACCAGGTCGCCGGTCCCATCGGCAACATGCGCCAGCTCGCCGAGCTGCTCTCCGACCGCGGGGTGGCGACGCTGCGCTACGACAAGGTCGGCACGGGCAAGACGGGCATCGGCCCCTACGCCTCCCATCCCGACGACGTGGTCAGCGGCGTCTACACCTCCGGCGCCAGGGCCGCACTGCGGTTCCTGGCGGGCCGGCCCGGCACCGACCCCGACCGGTTGTCCGTGTATGCGCTGGGGGAGGGCACCATCCACGCGCTGACGCTGGCCGGGGACACCGGGCCCGACGCGCCGAAGGTGCACTCGCTGGGTCTGTTCCAGCCCCTTCCGGGCCGGTACCTCGACATCATCACCGATCGGGTCAAGGCCGACGGCAAGCCCGAGACGGTCGCCGCCTGGACCGCGGCCGTGCAGCAGATCCGCACCCAGGGCACGGTGCCCGACAAGCTTCCCGATGGGCTCAACGCGATCGTCAACGCCGGCAACCTCAAGGCGGTCGTCGACGCCGACCGGATCGATCCGCTGGCGCTGGCCGCGAGGGTGCCCGCGGGCACGCCGGTGCTGCTCACCTGCTCCGACGCCGACAACCAGGCCCGGTGCGCGAACGTGCGGCCGCTGATCGACGCGTTGAGCCGCACCGCGCTGACCGTGGTCGAGCTCAAGGGCGTCAACCACGTGCTGCGTGACGACCCGACCGACAGCATCGCGAACTACGCGAACAAGGATCCGCTGTCCCCGCAGCTGGTGTCCGCGCTGGACACGTTCGTCACGAAGTAACCGCGCGGCTGTGGATGAATCCGGTTGTGGGGATGAGCGATACTGGTCGTCGATGACATGTCTGCGGCCCGGCCTAGGTTTTCGGGCATGAGCTCCGACGAGAAGATGCTGGCCCGGATTGCCGCGCTGCTGCGCCAGGCCGAGGGCACCGACAACGAACACGAGGCCGAGGCATTCATGGCGGCCGCGCAGCGGCTGGCCACCGCCACCTCGATCGACCTGGCGGTCGCCCGGTCGCACAGCGCCACCCGCACCGCCGCGCAGACGCCGGTGCAGCGCACCGTCACCATCGGCGAGCCCGGCGCCCGGGGTCTGCGCACCTACGTGCAGCTGTTCGTGGTCATCGCCGCGGCCAACGACGTCAAATGCGACATCGCGTCGAACTCGACGTTCGTCTACGCCTACGGCTTCGCCGAGGACATCGACGCCACCCATGCGCTGTACACCAGCCTGGTGCTGCAGATGGTCCGTGCGTCGAAGGACTACACCGCCTCCGGCGCGCACCGGCCGACACCGACCATCACCGCGCGCATCAACTTCCAGCTCGCGTTCGGCGCACGGGTCGGGCAACGGCTCGCCGAGGCGCGCGAACAGGCCCAGAAGGAGGCCACCTCGGGTCCGTCGGCGAAGACCGGGACCGCGATCGCGTTGCGCGACAAGGACCTCGAGCTCAGGGACTACTACCGGCAGACGTCGCGGGCGCGGGGCACGTGGCGGGCGACGAGCGCGACGGCGGGCTACTCCTCGGCGGCGCGGCGGGCCGGTGACCGTGCCGGCCGGCGGGCGCGGCTGGGCGGCGACACCGAACTGGCGGGGGCCCGCCGGGCACTGGGGAGATGACCCGGGACGCCCAGCGCGCGAAAGTCTATGCGGCCGAAGGGTTCGTGCGGACGATGTTCGACCGGGCCGCAGAGCGCAACAACCGGATCGTCGAGTTCTTCGGCACCCAGCTGACGCTGCCGCCCGAAGCGCGCTTCGCGTCGGTGGACTCGGTCCAGGCCTATGTCGACGAGGTCCTCGCCCTACCGTCGGTCGCGGCGACCTGGCCGGTGCGTGGGCCGCTGCGGGTGCGGCCGCGCCGGGGCGCGACCGCCGCGCACTACGAACGCGCGGGTGACGCCGCGACGATCGCGGTGCCGCAGGGCCGCGAGGCGTGGGCGCTGCGCGAGCTGGTGGTGCTGCACGAGGTCGCGCACCACCTCTGCGACACCGAGCCCGCGCACGGACCGGAGTTCGTCGCGACGCTGCGTGAGCTCGCCGCCGCGGTGATGGGCCCGGAGGTGGCCCACGTGCTGCGGGTGGTGTGCGCGAACGAGGGCGTGATCGGCTGAGCCGCGCGCGGTAGCGTCGCTGATGTGACCGAGCCCGACTGGGTGTCCCTCGACGCGATGTTCACCGACCTGCTGCACACCGAGGACGACGCGCTGCGCGCTGCGCGCGACGCAGCGTCCGCGGCCGGGATGCCGGCCATCGAGGTGTCGGCGCAGCACGCCAAGCTGCTGTCGCTGTGGGTGCGGGTGGCCAAGGCGCGCCGGGTCCTCGAGATCGGCACGCTCGCCGGCTACAGCACCATCGCACTGGCCCGCGCCGTCGGACCGGACGGCGCGGTGGTCAGCCTGGAGTTCGAGCCCGCGCACGCCGAGGTGGCCCGCGCCAACCTGGACCGCGCGGGGGTGGCCGACCGGGTCGAGATCATCGTCGGCGCCGCCCTCGACACCCTGCCCACGCTGGCCGACCGCGCGCCGTTCGACCTCGTGTTCATCGACGCGGACAAGGAGAACAACGTCGCCTATGTCGAATGGGCCATCACCCTCGGCGCGCCGGGAACCGTGATCATCGTCGACAACATCGCCCGCTTCGGTCGCGTGCTGGCGCCCCGGCCGGACGACCGGCAGGCTCAGGCGGTGCGCGACATGCTCGCGATGATGGGCGAGCACCCGCGTCTGGACACCGCCGCGATCCAGACCGTCGGCACCAAGGGCTGGGACGGCTTCGCGGTCGCGGTCCTGCGCTAACCCCAGGCGGTCAACCCCAGGCCGTGCGGTCCACGACCGTGCCGCGGTGCATCACCCGGTCGCCGACCACGCCGTCGTGGTCGGCCCTGTGCATGACGCACCGGTTGTCCCAGATCACCACGTCGTCGGGCTGCCACTGATGCCGAAACACGTTGTCCTGCCGGGTCGAATGCTCGAGTAGCTCATCGATCAACTGCTCCGCGGCCTCCGGCGCCATCCCGCTGACCTCGCGGCACCGCTGCCGGGTCGACAGGTACAGCGCCGTCCGGCCGGACAGCGGGTGCCGCAGCACCAGCGGGTGCCGCGCTGAGGTCTCCGCGCCCTCGTCGAGGTCCAGACCGGTGACCACGTGGGTGACGACCCGGTTCCGGATGCGGGCCTGCATCTCCCGCGGCAGCGTGTCGTAGGCGTGGTACTGGTTGGTGAACAACGTCTGCCCGCCACGCTCGGGCACCGTCACCGCGCGCAGTGCGGTGTAGGCCGGCGGGCAGCGCAGATAACTGGTGTCGACGTGGAACGACGACCGCGGCGCCCGCGTGCGCCCCACGTTGGTGATCACGTTGAGCAGCGGGGCGTGCGGCACCGGGGTCTCCCCGGTGGTGAACACCAGCTCGCCGAAGCTCTGCAGGAACCGCGCGAAGTCGGCGTCGTCGACGCGCTGATCCGGCAGCACGAGCACCCCGTGCACCGCGAGCAGCGCCCGCAGGTGCGCGACGACCGTCGGGTCCAGCGGGCCGACCCGCACACCCCGGATCCGGGCGCCGATCGGATGGCGGGTGGTCACCTCGATCGTCATGCCGCCTCGATGCGTGCCTCGCGGCACAGGGTGTCGAACAGATCGGTCAGTGGAAGACCTTGCGCGGCAGCCATTTTGACGATCACGCTGGACGGCGCGAACGAGCAGTAGGGCCCGGCCTCCAGGAACCACGGCACGCCGTCGGGATCGATACGGAAGTCGAAGAGCCCGTAGTGCCGGCAGCCCAGCGCCCGGAAGCACGCCTGCGCCGCCCGCCACACCGCGGCGACTGCCGGGTCGTCGCGCTGCACGATCCACGCGCGGCCCGCGTCGCCGGCCACCAGGCGCAGGTCCCCGCCCCCGGTGCGGCCCAGCTTGTCGGCCGGCAACCGGATCGGGGCGTCGAGCGCGTACTCCTCCAGCGGCAGGCACACCAGCCGGCCGTCGACCTCCAGCACGCCGCAGCGCACCTCGCGCCCGAGTGGCACGAACGTCTCGACGAGTACGTCGGCCGAATGCGACCTCGCCCGGCCCACCGCCTCCCCCAACTCCGCCCGGTCGGTGACCAGCGACACCCCCATCGAGTTGTCCGACCGGGCGGGCTTGACGACCACCGGCAGCGGCAGGTCCACCTCGTCGGGGTGGGTTACGGGGTGCGTCACGACCCGGCCCGCCGGCACCGCGACGCCGTGGGCCGCTACCAGTGCGCGCGCCACCGCCTTGTCCTCGGTGTTGGCCATCACCTCGGGGGTGTTGCCGAGGTAGCGCAGCCCCAGCAGGTCCAGCAGCGCCCGGTACGACGTCATCCCCGGGTGGCAGAACATCTGCGGCAGAACGACATCCGCACGCATCCCGGCCAGCGCCGCGATGCCCGCCGCCGCCGACAGCGGTTCGGCCGCGGCCAGGCTGTGCGCGTCGAGGGCGTCGGGGAACTGCCAGGTGCCGCCGGGGGCGACGTAGGCGAAGGCGACGCTGTGGCGCTCGGCCAGCGCCGCCGCGCTGGCGCCCGCATACAGCCGTGACAGCTCGGCGTGGAACTCGTCCACCGGCGATCCGACGAGCTGGATGATGGTGCGCCCCACCTCAATCACCGCCCGCTTCGACGAGCTTGCCGATGTTGAAGTCGATGCGCCGCCACCCTCGCCGGCGCCGCAGGTTGTCGATCAGCAGCGCGGGGATCTGCAGGTGGTACACCGCGAGATAGGGCAGCGGATCCCACGCCGCGAAGATCGCGTCGCGGCCTCCCGCGATTACCCGCAGCCGGCGCAGCCGGTCGGGTCCGCGTACCAGGCGCCACACTTCGTGGTAGATCCAGTAGGTCGGCGTGGATCCGGGCAGCGGGGTGATGGCGGTGGGCCGGTCCTCGAGGTAGGCGTGCGCGAGCTCGGGGTGATCGTGGAACATCGTGATGGCGCTGTGGGTGCGGGGGTTGCACTCGATCGCGTACACGCGCCCGTCGGCGGCCTCGATGAAGTCGAACGACACCTGCCCGGTCAGACCCAGCGCCGCGGCGAAGCGGGTGACCCAGGCCCGCATCGCCGGCCGGTCGACGAAGCGGTAATTCAGTTGCACCGCTGAGGATTCGCAGCAGCCGTACACGGCGACGGCACCGTCGCGCACCGTGGCGTGGGTGCAGTACTCCTGCCCGTCGACGTACTCCTGCAGCAGCCACGGGTCGGCGGGCGAGATGTCCAGGGAGTGTGCGAACGCGGCGTTGTGCTCGGGGGTGTCGCGGTGCAGACGCGTCAGATCGGTGCGGCCGACCGGGTTGTAGGAGAGTCTCTTGAGGATGTAGGAGCGGCCGGGCGCGAAGTCGAAGCGCTCGACGTCGCGGGGATCGGTGATCAGCACCGACTCGGGCACGCTCAGCCCGATCGACGTGGCCAGCCGGCTGAAGTCGCGCTTGTCGTCGAGTGTCGCGATGAGCGCGGCCGAGCCGTGCAGCACCTCGCAGCGTCCGGCCACCCGATCACGGACCAAATCCGCCACCATCGCCTCGGGCACGCTGGCCGCGGGACTGGACACCGGGACGAACACGTCGACCCCCTCGGCGACGATGATGTCGGCCAGGGCCTGCGGGTAGCGCGGATCGGACGCGTCGGGCAGGCAGTGGAAAGCCGACACCGCCCGCGAGAAGCGGTGCCCGGTCCAGCGGTACTTGGCCGACTCGGCGAGCACCACGCGGTGCCCGGCCAGATGGAACGCGCGCGCCAGGTGCAGCGCCTTGGTCATCTTGCCGCCGCTGACGAGCACCGTGCGCGGACGCGCCGCGGGGCGGACGGCCGGACGGGGGGCGCGGCGCAGCAGCGCCGCCCCGGTGATCGCCAGATCGACCGGCAGTGTGGCGGTCAGTGCCGCGAGGGTGGCGAGGGTGCGGGCGGCGTCCGGACGACGCCGCACCGCACCCTCCGGGGCGGCCCGTTCGGTGGTCTCCGCGGTGAGCGTCATCGCGGGAGCGGACGGATCAGGGTCAGCCCGTCGCGGACGGGGATCAGCACCTGTTCGGTCCGGGGGTCGTCGGCCAGCGCGCGGTTGAACGTGGCGATCGCGGTGCCGTTGTCGGTGACCGCGCCGTCGGTCCACGGCTGGCCCTGCATCAGCGTGTTGTCCACCGCGATCACCGCGCCCGGAGACAGCAGCGCCGAGTCCAGCAGCAGGTCCAGGTAACCCAGGTAGCCGGCTTTGTCGGCGTCGACGAACACGATGTCGAACGGGGGCTCCCCGCCGTCGGCCATCCGGCGCAGCGTCTCCAGCGCGGGCCCGAGTTCGATCCGGATGCGGTCCCCGATGCCGGAGGCGTCGAACGCCGCGCGGGCGAGATCCGCGGCGCCCGGGTCGATCTCGCACGCGACGACCACACCGTGGTCCGGTAGCGCCTCGGCCATCGCCAGCGCGGAATAGCCGGTGAACATGCCGATCTCGAGCACTCGGGCCGCCCCGGTCATCCGCACCAGGAACTTGAGCAGCTGCCCTTCGACGTGCCCGGAGAGCATCTCCTGCTCGAGCCCGTCGCGCCACAGGTGCGCCCGCGTACGGCGCGCCAGCTCGGCCAGAGCCGGGGACTCCCCGGTGGTGTTGGCCTCCAGGTACGGATCCAGGCCGGTCGCGAGATCCCGTGCCTGACGCAGCTTCTCGAGCGTCTCCGGGTCGGCGTCCGGCTGGACTCGGACGTGGTCGTAGAGCTCGGTGAGCTGCTGGGCGAGGATGGTCGTCGGGGTGACCGGCCGCGGCGCCGCGGTGAGGACCTCAGCCATCGATGGCGGTGAACGCGTCGACGCCGTCGCCGCCGCGGTCGTATTCGGCGCACAGCTTCTTGTGCAGCGTCAGCGTGTCGACGAGCTCGTCGACGGTGACGTCGTTGAGGAAGCGGCAGGTGCCGATCGGGTCGGGCACCGCGGCGCGCAGGATGCCGTCGCGGGTGCGCAGGATCGCCGCCGTCGCCGTCTCGAGCAGCTCGGGGGTCAGGTACTCGGAGTCCAGCGACAACCCCAGCGCGCTCATCGTCGCCAGCACGCGGTCGCGGCCGCCGGCGGTCAGCAGGCCGCGGCGTTCGGCGAGCGTGACCGACAGCGCCATGTCGATGCTGATCGCGTGGCCGTGGAAGAACGGCGTGGGCGGCGTCAGCTCCAGCGTCGGGCTCCAGGTGTGCCCGAACGCGATGACCCGGTCCAGGTCGATCTCGTGCAGGTTGGGTGCCTCCAGCTCGAGCATGGTGGCGATCGCCTGGTAGGTGAGCCGGTGGGCGGTGGCCCGCAGCAGCGGCGTGCCGCCGTGGTGGCCGAACCGGGTGGCGAGCAGCTCGGGCCCGAAACGTTCGAGCAGATCGAAGATCTCGGCGTTGCCGACCACGGAGATCTTGATCAGCTCGGCCATCCCGTTGCGGATCTGGTCCTCGGGCAGCGTCTTGAGGAACGAGAAGTCCAGGAACACCTGCTGGGAGGCGTGGTACGCGCCGAGCCGGTTCTTGTGGTGGCCGTGGTTGACCGCGACCTTGATCGACACGCTGGCGTCGATCAGCCCGATCAGGGTGGTGGGGATGCGGATGTAGGGCGTGTTGCGCCGGTAGCTCGCGCACGCGAATCCCGCGACGTCGGTGGTCAATCCACCGCCGACCACCAGCACCGGCTCGGTGCGCACCAGGCCGAAATGGTCGAACTCGGTGACGATGCGCTCGAAGGTCTCCAGCGACTTGGCGGTCTCGTGGATGTGCACGCCGACGACGGTCAGCGCGATCCCGTGGTGGTCGAAGTAGGCGTCGATGCTGTCGCGGTAGAGGTCGTAGACCACCTCGTCGACGACCATCAGCGTGCGGCCGTAGCGTCGGTAGGCGTCGGCGAGTGCGGTGTTGTCGACGTCGAACACGCCGTCGACGTAGGTCAGGTCGTAGGCGATGCGCTCGTAGCCTTCGACGTGGAAGTTGCGCTCCGAGGCGGTGACTCGTGCGGTGAGGTCGCTCATGCGGGCAGTCTCCGTTTCGTTCGATCAGGCAGCGTCGTTTGGTCAAGCAGCGGCCAACGCCACCACGCGGTCGGCGTCGAGGTGGTCGGCGGTGTCGGTGGCCTCGGCAAAGTCGGCACCGGCGGTGTTGGCGTTCGGGAAGGCGATGCAGCGCAGCCCGGCGGCGAGCGCGGCACGCACGCCCCCGATGTTGTCCTCGATCGCGACGGCGTCGGCGGGCTCGAGGCCGAGCCAGTCCAGCGCGAGCAGGTACGCCGCGGGTGCGGGTTTGGGTTCGTCGACGTGGTCGTCGTAGACGATGACGTCGAACGTGGACGCGTCGATCTCGGGCTCCAGAGCCGTCAGCAGGGCGTCGACGTTGGCCTTCGACGTCGTGGTGACGAACCCGATCCGGTGCCCGGCCGCCTTGGCGTGCGCGATCGTCTCGCGCACCCCGGGCCGCGGCAGCAGTGCGACCTCGCTCAGCAGTTCCTGGAACAGCCGCGACTTGGTGGCGTGCACGGCGGCGGCATCCACCTCCACGCCCTGGTCGGCGGCGAAGTCGGTGATGCGCTGCGCGCCGCCGTTGCTGCCGAGCATGGAGCGGTACTGCTCCTGCGACCAGTTCCAGTCCAGGCCGTGCTCGGTGAACGCCTGGTTGAACGCCTGACGCTGCAGCTCCGACGTGTCGGCGAGGGTGCTGATCGATCCGAAAAGTATGGCGGGCATGGGTTTTCCCTTCTGGCGGTGAATGGTGAAGACCGCGGAACTCCGGGCGCCGGGTGCTCGACGCGCATCGGGGCAAAAGCTCTCGATCCACAGCTATTGGATCTACAGTTCATTAGTACACAGCAGAACCATTAATGAAAAGGGCGTCCACCAATCCAGTTTCTGACGCAACGGTGACGCGCCCTGCGACCTCGACCGAAAGGTGCCGGCGTGGCCATGGACAGGGACGGCGAGGACGCGCGCGTCGCCCGCACGCGCGCCGACGTCGCCCGCGCGGCGCTGGAGGTGCTGCGGTCCGGCGGCTTCGACGACCTGACCCACGCCCACCTGGCCGACGTCGCCGGCTACTCGAAGACCACGCTCTACGCCCACTGGCCGTCACGGCTGGACCTGGTGCGGCTGGCCCTCGACGCGCTGGGGGGGTGGCCGCATCATCCTCCGAGCGGGGACCTGCGCGCCGATCTCATCGGTGAGCTCACGGTGTTCCGGCGGTCGGTGCTCGACCTGCGGCTCGACCGCGTGGTCTTCGGCCTGGCGCAATCGGCCACCAGTGCCGCTGCCGCGCGCCTGCGCGACCGGGTCAACCTCGAGGGTCAGCGGCCGCTGCGGATGTTGTTGGCGCAGCGGTTCTCCGGCGCGCGACTGGAGGCCGCGCTGTCGATGCTGACCGGGGTGGTCACGTGCCCGTCGCTGTTGTTCGGCGCCCTGCCCGACGACGCGGTGATCGCGGCGGCGGTCGACATCGTGCTCTCCGGCGGCCGCTGACGGCTCAGCCGGCGGTGTCCCACAGCGGAGAGCGCGCCGCGGCCCGCAGTGCCTCGACGATCACCGCCTCGTGGGCCAGGAACCGCTCGGTGGGCGCGGGCACGGAGATGGCCAGCACGTGGCCGCCCGGCACTCGCCGGGCGATGCCCGCGGCGGAGATGCCGGCGGTGTGTTCGTCGCGGTCGTAGGCGATGCCGGTGCGGCGCACCTCCCGGATCTCGTCGGTCAGCGCGGCGGGCACCTCGTCGTCGTCGAGCAGCGCCAGCGCGGCCTTGCCGTTCGCGGTGTCGAACAACGGAAATCGGCCGCCGATCGCCGACACCGCGCGCAGCCGGTGCGGGGACTCGATCTGGTCGATGAACCACATCTGCCTGCCGCGCAGCACCGACAGATCGACCGTCTCGCCGGTCGCCGACGCGACCGCGTCGAGGACCGGGCGCAGCGCCGCCGCCAGGTGCGCACCGTCGGCGCTGCCCAGACCCAGCAGGCGGTCGCCGAGGCGGTAGCGCCCGTCGTCGTCGACGGCCGCGAACCCGACGTCGGCGAGCGCGACGAGCAGGCGGCGCGCCGTCGACTTGGCCAGCCCGAGGTTCGTCGCGATGTCGGCCGGACGCAGCCGACCCGGTGCGGTGGCGATCTCGTCGAGCGCCGCGGCGGCCCGCCGCAGCGCCTGCAGGCCGTCATCGCGGGATCGATGATTCTCGTCCGTCGCCGCCATGGCGAGCACTATAGTGATCCGCTATACGAACCACCATGATCCGTTATCCGGATCTGGAGCGGAGGGCAGAGCGGTGGCGGACCTTCCCGACGGACGGCATTTCTTCCGCGGCGACGACGGCTACGAGCAGGCCCGCGCCCAGACCGTGTGGAACGCCCGCACTCCCGAGCGCTACCCCGACCTCGTCGTGCAGGCCGCCGACGCCGACGAGGTGGTGGCCGCGGTGCGCTACGCCGCGCGCCACGACCTGCGGATCGGCGTCCGTTCGGGCGGCCACAGCTGGGCCGGCAACCACGTACGCGACGGCGGCATGCTGCTCGACGTCAGCCGCCTCGACGACTGCGCCGTCGACACCGACCACCGCACCGCCGTCGTCGGCCCCGGGATGGGCGGCAGCGTGCTGGCCGCCCGGCTGGATCAGCTGGGATTGTTCTTTCCCGCGGGCCATTGCCGGGGCGTGCGGATCGGCGGCTACCTGCTGCAAGGCGGCTACGGGTGGAACAGCCGGGTGCTCGGCCCGGCGTGCGAGAGCGTGCTCGGCCTCGACGTGGTGACCGCCGACGGCGAGCGCCTGTTCGTCGACGCCGAACACCACCCCGATCTGTACTGGGCCGCACGCGGATCGGGGCCCGGCTTCTTCGCCGTCGTGGTCGCCTTCCACCTGCGGCTGTATCCGCGGCCTGCGGTGTGCGGCAGCAGCCTTTACGTCTACCCGATGGCCTGCGCCGAGGAGATCTATCCGTGGGCGCGCGCGATCAGCGCCGAGGTGGACCGCCGGGTCGAACTGCAGATCGTCGCGTCGCGGGCGGTGCCCGGCGCCGGCCTCGACACTCCCTCGATCGTGTTGGCCTCGCCGGTGTTCGCCGACTCCGAGGCCGAGGCCACCGCTGCGCTGGCCCTGCTCGACACCTGCCCGGCGCGGGAGCGCGCCACCATCGCGGTGCCCTACGCCCCGTCGGATCTGGAGACCTGGTACGGGGGCGTGATGAGCAACTACCCGACCGGATACCGGTACGGCACCGACAACATGTGGACCTCGGCGAGCGCGGAGGAGCTGATGCCGGGAATCCGCCGGATCCTCGAGACGATGCCGCCGCACCCGGCGCACTTCCTGTGGCTGAACTGGGGGCCGTCCCCGCCGCGCCAGGACATGGCCTACAGCCTCGAGGACGAGATCTACCTCGCGCTCTACGGGGTCTGGGAGGACGCCGCCGACGACGACACCCACGGCGACTGGGCGCGGTCGAACCTCGCGGCGATGGACCACCTGCAGACCGGGATCCAGCTGGCCGACGAGAACCTCGGCCGCCGCCCCGCCCCGTTCGCCACCGACGCCGCGATGACCGAGCTGGACCGGGTTCGCGCGGTCTACGATCCGGCGGGCCGCTTCCACAGCTGGATGGGGCGGGTGTGACGACCTACCTGGGATACCGCGCCGGCGACGCCGACACCGCGTGGGGCGGCTTCTTCGACCCGCGCATGGCCCCACTGCCCGGCCACGTCCTCGACGCGCTGCACCACGGCCCGCAGGCCGACCAGACGCTGCTCGACCTCGCCAGTGCTGCAGATCTTCTCGACGACGGCCACCACGCCACCGAGACCGGCTACGGACGGCTGGGCCGCGGCGGCTTCACGGTGGCGGTGCTGACCGAGATGCCCGGGGTGACGCCGCAGATGTGGGACTGGTGGTTCGGCTGGCACGGCAGCGACGCCCGCCGGTACAAGCTGTGGCATCCGCGCGCGCACGTCTCGGCGCGCTGGGCCGACGGCGGCGGTGACGGGCACTACGTCGGACGCACCTCGCTGGTCGAGGAGTACCTCGGATCGGCGTACACGAAAGCCGCCATCCGCTTCGTGCCGCCCGAGCAGCTGGGACTCGCGCCGCATCGGCGGGGTGACGCCGTGGCGGTGTGCGCGCGGCTGGGATCCTCGGAGCTTCCGGTGGACATCGGCTGGCTGGTGCACCAGGTCCGGCCCACGGCGGGCGGCGCCGAGATGCGGTCGCGGTTCTGGATGGGCGGCGCGCACATCGGCGTCCGGCACGGGAATCTGTTGGCCAACAGCATGATCCGGCCGGTCGCGGCGCGCCAGCTGCCCGACCCGCGCGACCTGATGGTGCACTGCGCCCAGGAGATGAACCACCTCGCGGCGTTCCTGCCCGCGCTGCACGCGCGGTTCGGCTGACGCCGGACGGGTATCCCGATCGCCGTGTGGACCGTGAGCAGACAGATCCCCGCGCCCGCCGACGCGGTGTGGCGCCTCCTCGTCGACCTCGACGCCTGGCCGCAGTGGGGCCCGACCGTCGCGGGCGCCGAACTCGACGGCGCCGGGTTCGAACTCGGCGCGACGGGCCGGGTCTGGACCCCGGTCGGCGTGCCGCTGCCGTTCACCATCACCGAACTCGACCAGGGTCGGTCCTGGGCGTGGCGGGTCGCAGGCGTGCCCGCCACCCACCACGGGGTCGAACCCACCGCAGGAGGCTGCCGCGCGTGGATGAGCGCCCCCGTGTGGGCGCCCGCCTACCTCCCGGTGCTCGCCGTCGCGCTGCGGCGCATCGAGATGATGGCGGTTGATTCCGGCGCCGACGGGTAATCCTCCGGCCGTCGGGACAACGGCTGAGCAAGGAGCACATCGTGATCGGAACCATCATCGGCGCCATCGTCGTCGGTCTCATCGTCGGCGCACTGGCCCGGCTCGTCATGCCGGGCAAGCAGAACATCGGCGTGCTGATGACCATCGTGCTGGGCGCGCTCGGGTCCTTCCTGGGCGCCTGGGTGTCGTACAAGCTCGGCTACTCCAACCAGAACGGTGGATTCAAGATCATCCCGTTCCTGGTCGGCATCATCTTCGCGATCGTGCTGATCGCCGCCTACCTGGGCATCACCGGCAAGCGCGGCAGCCGGCCCCGCGTCTAGATGGCCATCACCGAATCCCGCGAGACCGTCATCGAGGCGTCGCCCGCGGAGATCATGGACGTGCTGTTCGACCTCGAGTCGCTGACCGAATGGTCCTCGGCGCACCAGGAGGTCGAAATCCTCGACCGCGACGATCAGGGCCGGCCCACCCGGTCCCGGCAGGTGGTCAAGATCGTCGGGGTCAGCGACGAGCAGGTGCTCGACTACGCGGTCCACGACGACGGGGTCAGCTGGACCCTGGTCAGTTCGAAACAGCAGCGCGCCCAGGAGGGCCGCTACACCCTGGTCCCCGACGGGGACGCCACCCGGGTGAGATTCGACCTGACCGTGGACCCGACGGTCCCACTGCCCGGCTTCGTGGTGAAACGGGGGGCCAAGGGGCTGATGGAGACGGCCACCGACGGGCTGCGCACGCGGGTGCTGCACCTCAAGGGGCGGTGATCGAGGCCGAAGATTTTTCGGCCGGACCCTGTCGGCGAATCGGTCGTCGCATCGTCGGCGCGCGCCGGATCTGCACGGATCAGCCGCCGAGGGTCGGCAGATCAGGACGAACTCGGTGGGTGTGGCGACGGAACTGCTTGCGACAGCGGGGGTGCGGTTCTACCGTGAGCCACACCACATCCCCCACCGACAAGGATCACCGATGGAGCGCAACGGCGGCGACGTCGTCGTCGAGACGCTGACGGCGCTCGGCGCGACGCACGTCTTCGGCATCCCCGGGCAGAACGCGCTCGGGCTGTTCGACGCGATCCGGCGCAGCGATCTGACGTTCGTCAGCTCGCGGGTGGAGAACAACTCGGCGTTCGGTGCCGACGGCTACGCCCGGGCGACCGGTGAGGTCGGCGTGCTGTTCCTGTCGACCGGGCCGGGTGCGCTGACCGCACTGGGCGCACTGCAGGAGGCCTACGCCACCGGGGTGCCGGTGCTGGTGATCGCCAGTCAGGTGCCACGCGCGGCGATGGGCCTGCGCCGCGGGGCGCTGCACCAGCTCGACGACCAGCAGCGCAGCGCGCTCAACGTCACGAAAAGCACGGCGGTGGCTCGGGATTCGGGTCAGCTGCCCAGCCTCCTGGCCGACGCGTGGTCGCTGGCCCAGTCCGCGCCCGCCGGCCCGACGTGGGTGGAGATCCCGCAGGACGTCCTGCTCGAACCGACGGATGTACCGCCGGTGACGTCCGTCGCCACCGCCGTCACGGCACGTCCGCCCCGCGCCGACGTGGTCTGCGCGGCCGCCGCCGCCCTCGATGGCGCGCAGCGGCCGGTGATCCTCGCCGGCGGCGGTGTGCGCCGCTCGCGTGGTGGGGCTCAGGCGCTGGTCGCGCTCGCCGAGAAGATCGACGCCCCGGTCGTGTCGACCGTCGGCGGCAAGGGCGCCCTTTCCTTCGACCACCCGCTCTCGGCGGCGTCGTGGATCGAGGACCGGCACACCACGTCCCTGCTCGAGGACGCCGACGTGCTGCTCGCCGTCGGCACCGCGATGGGGGAGGTGACGAGCAACTACTTCACGCTGTCACCCACGGGCACGGTGATCCACGTCGACGCCGAGGCCCGGGTGCTCGGCGCGAACCATCCCGCGCTCGCCGTCCATGCCGACGCCGCACAGGCGCTGACCGCGATCGCTGCGCAGGTGACCCCGCGCACGAGGGGCGACGGCGCCGACCGCGCCGCGGCGCTGCGCGCCGCCGTCGAGGACCGGCTCGCCACCCAGGACGTTGCCGCCGAGCGCGCCCTGATCCGCGATCTGCGGGCCGCGACTCCTGTTGCGGCGCACACGTTCTGGGATATGACGATCGCGGGCTACTGGGCGTGGTCGGCGTGGGATCCGCGCGACGGCGAGTTCCATTCGGCGCAGGGCGCGGGCGGGCTGGGCTTCGCGTTTCCCGCCGCGCTGGCGGCCGCGATCGGCACCGGGCACCGGACGCTGGCAGTGTCCGGGGACGGCGGCGCGATGTACTCGATCGCCGAACTCGCCACCGCCCGCCAGCACGACGCGGACGTCACGTGGCTGATCGTCGACGACGGCGGCTACGGCATCCTGCGCGAATACATGACCGGCGCGTTCGGCCAGGCCACCGCGACCGAACTCGCGCGGCCCGACTTCGTCGCGCTCGCCACCAGTTTCGGGGTGCCTGCGCACGCCGCCACCCTCGACACCGTCGGCGACGTCGTCGCCGGCACCTTCACGGCACGCGGACCCGCGGTTGTCGTCCTGTCCGCAACGCTGCGGATGTTCTCAGCCACCTAGGAGTTCACCATGGGCAAGCCGCTCGACATCGCGATCATCGTCGTCTACCTCCTCGCCATGCTGGCGTTCGGGTTCTGGGGCAAGACCAGAACCAAGGATTCGGCCGACTTCCTGGTCGCCGGGCGGCGGCTGGGCCCGACCCTGTACACCGGCACGATGGCCGCCGTGGTGCTCGGCGGCGCGTCGACCGTCGGCGGTGTTGGCCTCGGCTACAAGTGGGGGCTGTCGGGGATGTGGCTGGTCGTCTCCATCGCGGTCGGCCTGCTCGCGCTCAGCCTGTTCTTCGCCGGCCGCATCCAGCGGCTGAAGGTCTACACCGTCGCGCAGATGCTGCGGCTGCGCTACGGCATGGACGCGACGTCGTCGTCCGGCCTGGTGATGGCCGCCTACACGCTGATGCTGTCGGTGACGTCCACGATCGCCTACGCGACGGTGTTCAACGTCCTGTTCGGCACCGACCGCACGGTGTCGGTGATCATCGGCGGCGCGGTGGTGATGCTGTACTCCTCGATCGGCGGCATGTGGTCGATCACGCTGACCGACATGGTGCAGTTCATCCTCAAGACCATCGGCATCTTCGCGCTGCTGCTGCCGTTCACGCTGAGCAAGGCGGGCGGCTTCGCCGGCATCCGGGAACGCGCCGGCGACGCGGTGTTCGACCTGGGGGCCATCGGAATGCCCACCATCATCACGTTTTTCGTGGTGTACAGCTTCGGCATGCTGATCGGCCAGGACATCTGGCAGCGGGTGTTCACCGCGCGCTCGCCGCAGGTCGCCAAGTGGGGCGGCACCACCGCGGCGCTGTACTGCGTGCTCTACGGCGTCGCCGGAGCGGTGATCGGCATGGCGGCGTCGACGTTCCTGCCCGACATCGAGGCCAAGGACGACGTCTACGCCCAGATCGCCGAGAGCATCCTGCCGGTGGGGATCAGCGGGCTGGTGCTCGCCGCGGCGGTCGCGGCGATGATGTCCACCGCGTCGGGCGCCCTGATCGCCACCGCGACCGTGACCCGTACGGACGTGAAACCGTTGCTGCAGAGGATGATCGGCCGCACCCCGGACACCGACCGGGACGCCGAGCGGGACGTGCATTCCGACCGGATGTACGTGGTGGTCCTCGGCATCGTGGTGATCGTGATCGCCGCGCTGCTCAACGACGTGGTGGCCGCGCTGACGATCGCCTACGACATCCTCGTCGGCGGACTGTTGGTCGCCATCCTGGGCGGGTTCCTGTGGAAGCGGGCCACCGGCGCGGGGGCGCTCTGGTCGATGGCGGTGGGTACCGTCGTCACGCTCGGCACGATGGTGATCGTCGGCGACGTGCTGGCCAACGAACCCATCTACTACGGGCTGGCCGCCAGCCTGGTGGTGTACGTGGTCGCGAGCCTGGCGACGCCGCGCACCTCCCCCGAGGTGCTCGCCGAGTGGGACGCCCGGCTGGCCGGCCGGGAGCACGCCGACCGGGTCGACGCCCGGTAGCGCCGCCCGGCCGGATGCCGGTCAGCTGACCGGCACGATGTCCGCGGCGCCCAGACGCGCACCGTCGGCGGTCTCGTCGTCGGGCATCGCCTGGCTCTCCCGCTCGGCGGCGACGCGGGCCAGGTAGTGCGCGATCTCCCGCTCCTTCTGCTCGGCGGACCAGCCCAGCACCGGAGCCATCAGATCGGCCACCTCCGAGCAGGATTCGGTGCCGCGGTCGAACGTCTCGATCGAGATGCGCGTACGCCGGCACAGCACGTCGTCCAGATGCAGGGCGGCCTCGTGGGTGGTGCCGTACACCACCTCGGCGCGCAGGTAGTCGTCGGCGGCCGCCAGCGGCTCACCCAACGAGGGGTCCTCTCGGATGAGGGCGAGGATCTCGGTGGTCATCGAGCCGTACCGGTTCAACAGCGCCGCGATGCGCGCGTCGCTGAGGCCGGAATCAGCAGCCAGCTGCGCCCGGGCGTTCCACATCGCCCGGTATCCCTCGGCGCCCAGCAGCGGGACGTCGTCGGTGATGCAGCCGGGGATCCGCCGGTCGAAGGTCTCGCCCAGGCCGTGCACGGCCTCGTCGACGGCGTCCTTGGCCATCACCCGGTAGGTGGTGTACTTGCCGCCGGCGATCACCACCAGACCCGGAACACTGTGCGCGACAGCGTGTTCACGTGACAGCGCGGAGGTGTCGGCGCTCTCGCCCGCGAGCAACGGCCGCAACCCCGCGAACACCCCCTCGACGTCGGCCTCGGTGAGCGGCGTCCGCAGCACCGCGTTCACCTGGTCGAGCAGGTAGCGGATGTCCCTCTGGCTCGCGGCCGGGTGGGCCTTGTCCAGCGACCAGTCGGTGTCGGTGGTACCGATGATCCAGTGCCGGCCCCAGGGGATGACGAACAGCACCGACGTCTCGGTGCGCAGGATGATCCCGGTCGAGGACCGGATGCGGTCCCGCGGCACCACCAGGTGGATGCCCTTGCTCGAGCGCACGTGGAACTGACCGCGCTCGTTGGCCAGCGTCTGGGTGTCGTCGGTCCACACACCGGTGGCGTTGATGACCTGCCGCGCCCGGATGGTGTGCTCGCGACCGGACTCCAGGTCCACCACACGGGCGCCGGTGACCCGCTCACCCTCGCGGATCAGGTCGACCACGCGGGTGCGGGTGGCGACCCGCGCGCCGTAGGCGGCCGCGGTCCGGGCGATGGTCATGGTGTGCCGGGCGTCGTCGACCTGGGCGTCGTAGTACTGCAGGGCCCCGACGAGGGCGTCCTTGCTCAACGACGGCGCTGCGCGCAGCGCGCCGCGGCGGGTCAGGTGCCGGTGCAGCGGCACCCCGGCGCCGTGCCCGGACGCCTTGGACATCGCGTCGTAGAGCGCGAGCCCGGCGCCGAGGTACAGCCGCTCCCAGCCGCGGTGCTTGAGCGGGTAGAGGAACTTCACGGGCCGGACCAGATGCGGCGCCAGCTTCTCGAGCATCAGCCCGCGTTCGGACAGCGCCTCGGCGACCAGCCTGAAGTCGAGCATCTCCAGGTAGCGCAGGCCGCCGTGGATCAGCTTGCTGGAGCGGCTCGACGTGCCGGAGGCGAGGTCACGGGCCTCGACCAGCCCGGTGCGCAGCCCGCGGGTGGCGGCGTCGAGCGCGGCGCCCGCGCCGACCACGCCGCCGCCGATGATCAGGATGTCCAGCGGTGTGTCCGCCATGTCGGCCAGCGCGACGTCACGGTGGTGTGGTGAGAGGGGAAACGATTGCATGAGTGGACCTTTCGGATCGAAGATGTCGGGTGGCGATCAGCTGACGTCCACCCAGTCGAGCGTGCGCGACACGGCCTTGCTCCACTGGGCGTGGCCGGTCTGGCGCTGCTCGTCGGACCACTGCGGCTGCCACCGCTTGTCCTCGAGCCAGTTCTTGCGCAGCTCGTCGGTGTCCTTCCAGAAGCCGACCGCCAGCCCGGCCGCGTAGGCCGCGCCGAGCGCGGTGGTCTCGGCGACGACGGGCTTGACCACGTCGACACCCAGGACGTCGGCCTGGATCTGCATGCACAGGTTGTTCGCGGTGATGCCGCCGTCGACCTTGAGCACCTCCAGGTGCACCCCGGAGTCGGCCTCCATCGCCTCGACGACGTCGCGGCTCTGATAGCAGATCGCCTCCAACGTCGCGCGGGCCACGTGGGCGTTGGTGTTGAACCGGGACAGCCCGACGATCGCACCCCGGGCGTCGGAGCGCCAGTGCGGGGCGAACAGCCCGGAGAACGCGGGCACGAAGTAGACGCCGCCGTTGTCCTCCACCTGGCGGGCCAGTACCTCGGATTGTGCTGCGCCGCTGATGATCCCGAGTTGGTCGCGGAGCCACTGCACGGCTGAGCCGGTGACGGCGATCGAGCCCTCCAGTGCGTAGACGGCGTCCTCGTCGCCGAGCTTGTAGGCGACCGTGGTGAGCAGTCCGGACTTCGAGCGCACGATGTCGGTGCCGGTGTTGATCAGCATGAAATTGCCGGTGCCGTAGGTGTTCTTGGCTTCGCCGGGGGCGAAGCACACCTGTCCGACCGTGGCGGCCTGCTGGTCACCGAGCGCGCCGGTCAGCGGCACCTGGCCGCCCAGCGGCCCGTCCTCGAGCGTCATGCCGTAGGGCTCCGGGGAGGACGACGGGACGATGTCGGGGAGCATCTGCCGCGGAATCCCGAACAGCTTCAGCAGTTCGTCGTCCCAGTCGAGGGTCTCCAGGTTCATCAGCATCGTGCGGCTCGCGTTGGTCACGTCGGTGACGTGCACGCCACCGTGGCTGCCGCCGGTCAACTTCCACAGCAACCAGCTGTCGGTGTTGCCGAACAGCGCCTCGCCGCGTTCGGCCGCTTCGCGCACGCCGTCGACGTTCTCGAGGATCCACTTGATCTTGCCGCCGGAGAAGTAGGTCGCCGGCGGCAGGCCGGCCTTGTGCCGGATCGTCTCGCCGTGCCCCTGGGCCTCCAGCGCGCTGGCGATCCGGTCGGTGCGGGTGTCCTGCCACACGATCGCGTTGTAGTAGGGCCGGCCTGTTCGCTTGTTCCACACCACCGTCGTCTCACGCTGGTTGGTGATGCCCATCGCGGCGAGGTCGCTGCTGCACAGCCCTGCCTTGCCCAGCGCCGTCTGGATGACCGAGGAGGTGCGCTCCCAGATCTCCACCGGGTTGTGTTCCACCCAGCCGGCCTGGGGCAGGATCTGCTCGTGTTCGAGCTGGTGTGCGGCGATCACGTTGCCGCCGTGGTCGAACACCATGAAGCGGGTGCTGGTGGTGCCTTGGTCGACGGATCCGATGAATTCGGGCATGGGAACGGCCTTTCTGGAGAAGGAAATGTCGGAAGGAGTGATCGGGGTCAGTGGTCGGGGTCAGCGGTCGGGAAGCGCGGCGGGTTGCTCCACACCGATCTCCTGGGGTTGGTCTGCGGTGGCGGGGAGGAACCTCTCGATGCAGTACACGAACAACGCCCCGCCGAGCAGGCCGCCGATGATCGGCGCGACGATCGGCACCCAGAAGTACAGTTCGGGGCCGTTGGCCGAGAACATCGCGTCCTGATAGCCGGTGATCCAGGACGCCAGCCGGGGACCGAAGTCGCGCGCCGGGTTGATCGCGTAGCCGGCGTTGGTGCCCCACGCCATGCCGATGGCGACCACCAGCAGGCCGATGATCAGTGGTGCGGTGTTGGCCAGCGGAGGATTGTTCACCGCGCTGGTCAGCGCGAAGATCACCATGACCAGCAGCGCGGTGCCGACGATCTGGTCGGAGAACGCCGTCAGGATCGAGACGCCCTCGCCCGGCGACGTGGAGAAGATGCCCTGGGTGGCCTTGGTGTGTCCGGCGTCCACCGCGGCGATCTGGTCGGCGTAGACGAAACGCACGACGAGCGCCCCGATCAGCGCGCCGGCCATCTGAGCCGCGATGTACGGCAACACCTTCCGGCGCTCGAAACCGCGAAAGACCGTCAGCGCCACGGTGACCGCCGGATTCAGGTGGGCGCCGCTGATGCGGCCCGCGACGAAGACGGCCATCGTGACGCCCAGGCCCCATCCGAAGGCGATCGAGTTGTGGTCGCCCGAGGTGACCAAGTCGGGGAACCCTCCGGTGATCACCTGGGCCACGACCCCGCAGCCGAACAGGACCAGGATCGCGGTGCCCAGCAACTCGCCGGACAGTTCCCCGAGTAAGGGGTTCTTCGCTTTTACCGATGCAGTCATCGCTTCCTCCGTATGCGTGTCGTCCCGGAAAGGGCACTCGATTGGTGACGTGTTGCGAACGTAAGGACGCGGTGTGACTTGCATCAACCGTCGTTGTTCGACAATGTCGAACGGAGCGCCGTGGCCCTCGTCTCAGCGCCAGTCAGGAGCATGCGCATGCCCGGTCCCATCCAGGCCATCGTCCGCGCGACCGCGATCACCGACCTCGTCGAACGCAGCGGCCGTGCGCTGCAGTTGCGGGAGATCGCGCAGGAGGTGGGGCTGTCCAAGACCACCACGCACGGCATCCTGCGCACCCTGGTCGATCTCGAGTACCTCGATCAGGACGACGACACCGGCGACTATTCGCCGGGCCCGCGGCTCGTCTCGCACGAGATCGTGGAACTGGACGGCAACGACCTGCGCTCGGCGGCGATGCCGTGGGCGGACGCGCTGGCGCTGGGCACCGGCATGGAGGTGCTGCTCACGATGCTCGACGGCCAGGAGGCCGAGATCGTGCACCACGTGTTCCGGCCCGACGACCGGCGCCAGACCCTGCGGGTCGGTGAGCGCCTGCCTCTGCACGCGACCGGGTGCGGCAAGCTCGTGCTCGCGTATTCGCCTCTGCGCGAACGGCTTCTGCGCAATCTCACGCTGGATCGGTTCACCCGCAGGACGTCGGTGAACCGGTCGCGGCTGGCCGCGACGGTGACACGGATCAGGGCGGAGGGGGTCGCGACGGCCGACGGCGAATGCGACCCGGACTCCGCCGACATCGCAGTCCCCGTGCACGGTCGTCGCTCGACGGTGGCGGCGATCGCGCTGCACGGCGCCCCGGAGGAGTTGCTCCACGGCGACGGGGCACCGCGAGACGATCTGCTGGAGGGTCTTCGGCAGGCAGCCACCGCGGTGATGCTGACCCTCGAGTCGGCGCGGTGAGCGACCAACGCGTGATCGCGACGGTCGACCTCGGCACCACGTCGGCGCGCTGCATGGTGTTCGATCGGCGCGCCCGAATGCTCGCCATCGCCCAGCGCGAGCAACGCCAGAGCTTCCCGCAGCCTGGGTGGGCCGAACAGGATGCCCTCGAGTTGTGGCGCAACGTGCGCCGCGTCGTGCCTGAGGCGCTGAAGGCGGCGGGGCTGGACCGGTCCCACGTCGTCGCGCTCGGGATCGCCAACCAGCGCGAGACCACGGTGGTGTGGGACCGCCGCACGGGCCGGCCGGTGGCGCCGGCGATCACCTGGCAGGACACCCGGTCCGGGCCGGTGGTCGACCAGATCGCTTCGCACGCCGAGGATTTCCGGCGCATCGCGGAGCTCGATCCGGCCACCTACTTCGCCGCGCCGCGGCTGCGGTGGCTTCTGGACAACGTTCGCGGTCTCGAATCCCGGGCCCGGCGAGGTGACGTACTGTTCGGCACGCTGGAGACCTGGCTGATCTGGAATCTGACCGGCGGACCGAAGGGCGGCGTCCACGTCACCGACGTCACCAACGCCAGCAGGACCCTGCTGATGGATCTGCACACGTTGCAGTGGAGTTCGAAGTTACTGGGGCACTTCGACATTCCGGAGGCGATGATGCCCCGGATCGTGTCGAACGGGGAGGTGTACGGCCGCTGCGCCACCGTCGTCCCCGGAGTGCCGATCGCCGCGGCGCTGGGCGATCAGCAGGCCGCCCTGTTCGGTCAGCTGTGCTTCGAACCCAGCGACGCCAAGTGCACGTACGGCACCGGCGCCTTCCTGCTGATGAACGTCGGCACCTCGATCGTGCGCTCGGAGCACGGCCTGCTGTCCACGGTCGCCTACGCGGCGCCGGGCATGGAGACCATGTACGCGCTGGAGGGGCCCATCGCGGTGGCCGGGTCGCTGGTCCAGTGGTTCCGCGATTCGCTGGGCGTCATCGGCACGGCGCCGCAGATCGAGACGCTGGCCCGGACCGTCGAGGACAACGGCGGCTGCTACATCGTGCCCGCGTTCTCCGGAATCTTCGCCCCGCACTGGGATTCCGAGGCGCGCGGCATCGTCGTCGGGCTCACGTCGTACATCACCCGGGGGCACCTGGCCCGCGCGGTGCTCGAGGCTGTGGCGTGGCAGACGTGGGAGGTGGTGAACGCGATGACGACCGACTCCGGGGTGCCTCTGGCGCGGCTGGCCGTCGACGGCGGGATGACGTCGAACCATCTGCTCATGCAGTTCGTCGCCGACGTGCTCGACGTGCCGGTGATGCGCCCCTTCGTGTCCGAGACGGTGTCGTTGGGCGCGGCCTACGCCGCCGGGCTCGCGATGGGGTTCTGGCCCGATCGGGCCGCCCTGCGCAGCCACCGCCATGTCGCCGCGGCGTGGTACCCGGACATGGACGCGCGGCTGCGCCGGCGGGAGAGCGCCGGGTGGCGCTCGGCCGTGGCCCGGGCGCTGACGGTCGACGAGGCCGCCGCGACCGCGGAGCGGTAGCCAACGCGCAGGTGCGCTCGCCTCCCGGTGATCGGCGCCCTCGTCGGCGAGAATGGCGTCTCATGTGTCTGTTCCGCCGGTCCGCGATCGGCGCTCTGATGACGGCCGTTCTGCTCGTCGCGGGATGCCAACGCGCGCAACCGGTCTCAGAGCCGGCGCGGTATCCGTCGGCGCCGATCACGATGATCGCCGGCGCCGGTCCCGGGAGTGGCTTCGATCTGACGCTGCGGTCGGTCGTCGAGGCGCTGCGCAGCGAGAAGCTGGTCGACGTGCCGCTCACCGTGGTGAACCGGCCCGGCAGGAGCGGGGCCGATGCCCTTGCGGCGATGGTCGAGCAGCACGCCGGCGCCGACGATCAGATCTCGGTGACGTCGCTGTCGATGATGATGAATCAGATCCGGGGTGTGTCCCCCTACGGCTACCGCGACGTCACGATGATCGCCCGGCTGATGACGGAGTACTTCGTCGTCATCGCCGATCCGGCCGCGCCTTTCGCGACACTCGGCGACGTGATGGCCGCCGCGAAGACCCGTCCCGGCGACCTCGCCGTCGGTGCCGCCAAGGACGACGAGGCGCCGTTCGACCTGCTGGTGTCCGCCGCGGGCGGCGACCCGTCGGCGGTGCGCTACGCGCCGCTCGAGGGCGGCGGCGATCAGATCGCCGCGCTGCGCGCCGGCCACATCCCTGTGGCGGTCGGCGGGCTCAGCGAGTTCGTCGACGAGATCACGGCCGGAACGGTGCGGGCACTGGCGGTGTTGGCCGAGGAGCGGGTGCCCGGTGTCGACGTCCCGACCGCCCGCGAGCAGGGATTCGACGTGACGCTGTCGAACTGGCGGGGGCTCTACGGGCCGCCCGGCATGCCCGAGCAGGCCGTTGCCTACTGGCAGAAGGTGCTCGGCGAGATGGTGCGGACGCCCACCTGGACGCGAATCGCCCAGCAGCGGCAGTTCACCACCGCCTACCTGGCCGGTGCCGAACTGGGCGCGTTCCTCGAGGAGACGCAGGCCGACGTGAAGAAGGCGCTCGACGACGCGTCGCGCTGATCCGGATCGACGGCTTCCCGTTCAGGACAGCAGCAGCAGGGCCGAGGTGACGAGCATGACCGCCGCGGTCGCGCCGTGCACGCCCCAGGCGATGGCGGGCGAGCCGTCGTTGCGGAGCACGATGATGGCGTCGGCGATCGGGATCACGGTGGCGGCCAGCACCACCCACCCGATGAGGTGGGTGGCGCCGGCGATCATCAGGATCGCGACGATCAGCCCGGTCGCGATGTCGCGGACGCCCTTGACGCTCAGATAGGCGCCGGCGTGGCGCGCGTCGAGGTCCGGCTGCACGCCGTACCCGGCGGCGGCGACGCGCGGTGCGACGAGAAAGCGCGCGCCGATGGCGATGATGGCGGCGGCCAGCAGGCCGGACAGCACGTAGGCGATGGTGACAGTCATGCTAGCGACGCTAACCCCGGGGGCGACGAACGTCAATAGCGCCGCTAGCACTCGTATCGGCGCTACCGGTCAGCGCGAGGTGACGGCCATCCGGGCCGCCAGGGCCACATACGTCGCGGCGAAGGTGCGGCGCATCCACGTCACCACACGGGGCCGCCGGATCACCTGCGTGCGTACCCCGGCGGCGAAGACGCCGTAGGCCGCGAACACGACCAGGGTGACGGCCATGAAGACGCCCGAGAGCCCGACCATCCGCACGACGGCCGCGCCGCCCGCCGGATCGACGAACTGCGGCAGGAACGCGAAGAAGAACAGCGTCAGTTTCGGGTTCAGCACGTTGACCCCGATCGCGGTGCCGACGATGCGCCACGGCCCCGGCGCGGCCGTGGGGCCGGCGTCGGTGACCAGTTCCGAATCGTCACGCCAGGTGAGCCACGCCAGATACAGCAGGTACGCCACGCCGAGGTACTTCAGCGTCTGGAACGCGACAGCGCTGCTGTGCAGGATCGCCGCCAGCCCGCTGACCGCGGCCACCATGTGCGGCACGATGCCCAACGTGCAGCCCACGGCCGCCACGATCGCCGCGCGGGTGCCGTGCGCCAGCCCTGTGGCGACGGTGTACAGCGCACCGGTGCCCGGGGTGGCGACCACGACGAGCGTGGTCAGCAGGAAGGCCAGCGACATCTAGCCGCAGACCGCGCCGCCGGCCGCCGATCCGACCAGCTTGGTGTACTTGGCCAGCACGCCGGTGGTGTAGCGCGGCGGCAGCGGCTCGAAACCTGCCTTGCGCGACTCGAATTCGGCCTCGTCGACCAGCACGTCGAGGGTGCCCTTGCCGACGTCGAGGCGGATGCGGTCACCGTCGCGCAGGAACGCGATCGGGCCGCCGTCGACGGCCTCGGGCGCGATGTGACCGACGCACAGCCCGGTGGTGCCGCCCGAGAACCGGCCGTCGGTCATCAGCAGCACGTCCTTGCCGAGCCCCGCGCCCTTGATCGCGCCGGTGATCGCGAGCATCTCGCGCATGCCCGGACCGCCCTTGGGGCCCTCGTACCGGATGACGACGACGTCCCCGTGCGTGATGGTGCCGTCCTCGAGCGCGTCCAGCGCTGCCCGCTCACGCTCGAAAACCCGTGCGGTGCCTTCGAAGACGTCGGAGTCGAAGCCGGCGGACTTGACGACGGCGCCCTCCGGGGCCAGCGTCCCGTGCAGGATCGTGATGCCGCCGGTCGGGTGGATCGGCTCGGACAGCGCGCGCAGCACCTTGCCGTCGGGGTCCGGCGGCGCGATGTGCGCGAGGTTCTCGGCCATCGTCCTGCCCGTCACGGTGAGGCAATCACCGTGCAGCAGACCGGCATCGAGCAGGGCCTTCATCACGACGGGCACGCCGCCGATGCGGTCGACGTCGTTCATCACGTAGGACCCGAACGGCTTGACGTCGGCGAGGTGCGGCACCTTGGCGCCGACCCGGGTGAAGTCCTCCAGCGACAGCTTCACGCCGGCCTCGGCGGCGATGGCGAGCAGGTGCAGCACGGCGTTGGTGGAGCCGCCGAACGCCATCACCACGGCGATCGCGTTCTCGAACGCCTCCTTGGTGAGGATGTCGCGGGCGGTGATGCCGCGGCGCAGCAGCTCGACGACCGCGATGCCGCTCTTGCGGGCGAAGCCGTCGCGGCGGCGGTCGGTGGCCGGGGGTGCGGCCGAACCGGGCAGCGACATCCCGAGCGCCTCCGCGGCCGAGGCCATGGTGTTCGCGGTGTACATGCCGCCGCAGGCACCCTCGCCGGGACAGATCGCGCGCTCGATCGCGTCGACGTCCTCGCGGGACATCAGTCCGCGCGCGCAGGCGCCCACGGCCTCGAACGCGTCGATGATCGTGACGTCCTTCTCGGTGCCGTCGGAGAGCTTGGCCTTGCCGGGCAGGATCGAGCCGGCGTAGAGGAACACGCTGGCGAGGTCGAGGCGGGCGGCGGCCATCAGCATGCCGGGCAGGGACTTGTCGCAGCCGGCGAGCAGCACCGAGCCGTCCAGGCGCTCGGCCTGCATGACGGTTTCCACACTGTCGGCGATGATCTCGCGGCTCACCAGCGAGAAGTGCATGCCCTCGTGGCCCATCGAAATGCCGTCGGACACCGAGATGGTGCCGAATTCCATCGGGAAGCCGCCTGCTTCGAAGACGCCCTCCTTCACGGCCTTGGCGAGCCGGTCCAGCGACAGGTTGCAGGGCGTGATCTCGTTCCACGAAGACGCGACGCCGATCTGCGACTTGGCGAAGTCCTCGTCGCCCATGCCGACCGCGCGGAGCATGCCGCGGGCGGCCGCCCGTTCGAGTCCGTCGGTGACGTCGCGGCTACGGGGCTTGATGTCTGGCGTCGCGTCTGGGGACTGTGAGGGCATGCGCACGATTATGCGCCTGGCGTTTCACCCGGCCAAACCGTTATCGATACCCCCGTGGGGTACTAGTACGCTGACGGCATGACGCTGATCGTCCGGGTGGTGGCCGCCGTACTGACCGCCGTGGTGGCCGTCGTCGGGCTGGTCGCGTGCGACAGCTCGGCGCCCTCGTCGGGGCAGGCGGGGCCGACGTCCACCGACACCCCGGTGATCACCGGCGAGCCGGCCGGCTTCAACGCGGCCGACGTGACGTTCGCCCAGCAGGTGATCGACCACCACCGACAGGCCGTCCAGCTCGCCGAGCTGGTGCCGCAACGCTCGACCAACAAGGACCTGGCCGCGTTGGCCACCCGCATCACCGGTGAGCAGCAGTCCGAGATCAACACGCTCAACGTCTTCCTGGTGCAGTGGAACGAGCAGCCGAAGCTGGGCCAGGCCGATGCCGGCGGTCCCGACCAGAACCTGCCCGGCATGGTCGACCCGGCGACGGTGACACGCTTGGAGTCGCTGCGCGGCGCCGACTTCGACAGACTGTGGCTGCAGTCGATGATCACCCACCACCAGGGGGCGATCGAGATGGCCAAGGCCGAGATCGCCGACGGCGAGAACGTCGACGCGCTGGCGATGGCCAGGACGATGGTGTCCACGCAGCAGGCCGAGATCGGGCAGATGAACACGATGCTGGAGGGGACTCCGTGACCGAAACAGACGACACCGGCGCCCACGGGTACTCCGCGCAGAAGGAGAACTACGCCAAGCGGTTGCGCCGGATCGAGGGGCAGGTGCGCGGCATCGCCAAGATGATCGACGAGGACAAGTACTGCATCGACATCCTCACGCAGATCAGCGCCGTCAACAGCGCCCTGCAGTCGGTGGCCCTCGGGCTCCTCGACGAGCACCTCGGCCACTGCGTCACCCACGCCGTCGAAGCCGGCGGCGCTGAGGCCGACGCGAAGCTCGCCGAAGCGTCCGCGGCCATCGCCCGCCTCGTGCGGTCCTGACGGGTCGACCTAGTTCGCGTCGGTAGGCGGGGGCTCGAACGGTTGGTACCACCACCAGTCGGCACGTTCACCGGTGGGCCCGCGGCAGGGCTCGACCGCGGGTGGCGGAGTCGTCGGGGGCCGGGCCAACGAGGCGGAGCTCAGCGCACGCCCTGCGCTGTCGGTGACAGTCAGCGCGTCGGCGGGGCCGGTGATGGTGATGATTCCGCGGTGGTGCGCTCGGTGGTGGTAGGGACAGACCAACGCGAGATTCCACAGCTCGGTCGGTCCGCCTTCCTCCCAGTGCACGAGGTGATGAGCGTGCAGGCCCAGGGTCGCTCCGCACCCGGGTACCACGCAGGTGCGGTCTCGATACTCCAGCGCGCGGCGAAGCCGACGGTTCACCGTCCGCGTGGTTCGGCCCGCGCCGATGAGCCGGCCGTCACGGTGGAACCACGCCTCGCAGGTGGCATCACAGGTCAGGTATCGGCGGTCTGCGTCGTCGAGCATGGGCCCGAGATGCAGTGACGCGACAGCGTCCTTCGCGTCGACATGGACGACGACCGTGGTGCGTTGCCCGTGCGGGCGGACCGCTGCTTCGGCATCCCAACCGGCCTCCACCAGGCGCATGAACGCGTCGGCGGTCGTGGGCATCGGTGGTCGCTGATCGGTCTCGGCGCATTGCTTCCACTCGGTGATCAACGCGTCCCGATGGGATCGAAGGGCCGCTTCGAACGCCGCAGCCTCGACATGCGGAAGGCGGATCTGCCAGTACCTGTATTGCTCGTCGGAGTTCGTGGTGATGGACGCTTGCGGGCCCGGTTCGGGATCATGCTCGAGGTCGGCATCCGGCCGGGGTTCCGGCTCCGGCTTGGGTTGTAGTTTGAGCGCGGTGCGCAACTGAGTGACGGTCGCGGACCGCGCCAATTCCGAGAAGTGGGCGTCCGAACCGGGGGCGGCCTGCTGGGCGATCACGCCGACCTGGTCCAGTGACAGCGTTCCGTTCCGCAGACCGGCGGCGCACTGAGGGAACTCCTCGAGCCGATGTGCCACGGCAGCAATGGTTTCCGCCCGCGACGGGGTCACCCCGGTCTTCCACGCGACCAACGCCGGAACCGAACGCGCTCCCGTCGCGCCCCAGAGACCGTCGCGCTCGATCTCCGCGACGATGTCCACGATCCGCCCGTCGATCGCGTTGCGCTGGCCGGTCAACTCCGCCAGCTCGTCGAACAACTCGCCGAGTCGTTCATCGAAACTCTTCGCCGCCGGCTCAGCAGACGCGCTCGGGGACATGACCCCATGGTCGCAGCGCGCTACGACCACGTCGACCGAAAGCCCTCGGCCACAACAGAATCTGGGGATGAAAACGGCTCTGGGGATGAACCGGTCACTGCGGCGGCGCGACATCCTCCGGACGCTCGGGCGTGAGGGTGCTCGCTCGCGCTCGCAGTCGACGGTGCTCGGCCACCAGCCAGCCCACGCCGGCCGACAGCGCCAGCACGGCGACCGCGACCCCGGCCGTGGCCAGTCCGCTGCGGCCGACGGCGAAGCCGGTGAGCGAGAGGGCGAACGCGAGCAGCCCCACCGCGATCATGGTGTGGCCGGGCCAACCCGCCGGATCCTTGAGCGTCTCTCCGGCGACGGGACCCACCGGCGCGCCCTCCTCGGGCAGTGCGTGTTCTCTGTGTGTGTCCATGTCGGTGAGACGGATTCAGGACCGCAGATCCGAACGCCGCCGGCGTGTGGTTTCGCTCACCCGCCGCCGAGCCAGTGATGCAGCCGGTCGTAGATCTGCGGGTGATTGAGCAGGTCGAAGTGATGCAGACCGGTCATCACCAGGCCGTCCCCGTCGCCGAACGGGACCTGTCGCTTCCGCCCCCGGCCCGAAGCGCTCGACGGACGCACCAGGTGGTCGCCGACCAGCAGACCCAGCGCGGCCGGAGCCGCGGAGGTGGCGACGAAGTGATAGCGGGCGTGGGGGAGGAACGGCGCCTCGCCGCAGCGATCCCGGAGGAACTCGTCAGGGTGGGCGTCGGCCCAGTCGTCGTCGAGCACCGAGCCGAAACGCAGATCCTTGATGCCGTCGCTGCGCAGGTTCAGCAGCTCCGCGATCGCGCGGGTCTCCCGCAGCCGGATCAGCAGCCACGTCGCGGCGTTCACCCCCTTCTCCAGGTCGGCGCCCAGGTGCGGCGAGCCCAGGCACACCACCTGCCGCGTGGCCCGGGTCCAGCGACGGTTCTGCTCGTGGCCGTAGTGGCAGGCCGACCGCGCCACCAGGCCGCCCATCGAGTGACCCACCAGCGCGATGCGGCGCACCGGCACCGGCCAGACCTCGACCAGCCGGGTCAGCAGCTCGTCGAACGCCCGGCCGTTGGTCGAGATGTGCAGCCCCGTGTTGTACCGGATCTGGATCGGCGTGACGCCGTGGTCCTCTCGCAGCCGTTCGCCGTACCACCGCGCGTCGGCCGCCACCGACGGTCGCGGCGGGCGGTGCCACGACGACTCCGTCTGGCACAGCCCGTGCACGAACACCACCAGCGTGTCGGTGGGCGCGGGGAACGCGGCCGTCACCGCGTCGGGCGTCAGCGCCACCGGCCGCCCGTGCACCCGCACCGACATCGGCGCGGCCAGGACGTTGTCGCGGTCGGCCAGTTCGTCGCCGTAGATGCCGTTGAGTGCGGCGATGGCCTCCGCGATGCCGGGTCGCTCGTCCAGCGGCGGGTCGTCGTCGAACGCCAGGCCCGCGACCGCCAGGCCCGCCACCGCAGGAGGGAGCCGGTGGCCCGTCGCGTCGAGGGCGTCGTAGACGGCCCCGGCGATCGCGTCGTGCACGATCTCGACCGGCCGGGCCGCCGGCCCGAGCGACCGGAACACCCGCCCCGCGATCCCGGTGTGCACGCCGCGCACCAGCGTGTTCAGCACGGTCAGACCCTCGGCGGCGACCTCCCCAAGGGACTCGATGTCCGTCGTCCGCATGCCGACACCCTTCAGTGAACAACTGTTCTTACTGAAGAGTAAGGTTTCGCGCGCCTCGGGGCAACGCCCTACCCGAGTGCGTCCTCGATGCGCTGCACCTTCGCCGTGAGCTGACCCGTGTAGCCGGGCCGGATGTCCGCCTTCAGCACCAGGCTGACCCGCGGTGCGACGGCCGCGACGGCCTCGACGGCCTGCTTGACGACGGCCATCACCTCGTCCCAGTCACCCTCGATGTTGGTGAACATCGCGTTCGTCTCGTTGGGCAACCCGGAGGCCCGCACCACCCGCACCGCGGCCGCGACCGCCTCACTCACGCCACCGGTCTCGTCCCCGCCTGACGGGCTGATGCTGAACGCAACGATCATTCCGCCGAGCGTACGGTGCCGGCCGGGGTAACGCCTGACGCCGGTGTGACGATCATCTGTGCAGGTCAAGGCTCTCGACTGCGGGGCCGTCGGGGCGTGGAACCCCTGCTGGCCAGCACGATCGGCATCGGCGTCGAAATTGGCACTGTGCCACACTGGGTGCAGTCGCGGGACTGGAGGTACACGCATGCGGCAGGCAAACAGGAGCCGGTTCATCACCGTCGTGTCGGTGATGACGGTGGTCGCAGGGATGGTGCTGAGCGCCCCGTCGGCGTCGGCGCAACCCGATGTGGCGGCGCCGCCGGCACCGGTGGACCCGGTGGCTCCGGTCGCCCCGGCGCCCGCGCCCGACCCGCTGGCCTTCCCGAACCCGTTCGCGCCCCCGGCGCCTGCTCCGGCCGTCCCGGCCGCGGCGCCGACCCCGGCCGACCCGTTCGCCGTCATCCCCGGCGATCCGCTGCCGATCCCGGAGGGCACGCCCGCCGGCCAGAACCCGACGCCGTTCGTCGGTCAGCCGCCGTTCGTGCCGCCGTCGTTCAACCCCACCAACGGGTCGATCGCGGGCGCGGCCAAGCCGATCTACATCAACTTCCAGCGGCCCATCGCCAACCGGCAGATGGCCCAGGACGCGGTGCACATCTCCTCGGTGCCGCCGGTTCCCGGCCGCTTCTACTGGACCAGCGACACCCAGCTGCGCTGGCGGCCGCAGGACTTCTGGCCCGCAGGCACCGTCGTGAACATCGATGCCGCCGGCACCAAGTCGAGCTTCACGGTGCCCGAGCAGCTGGTCGCCACCGTCGACGACTCGACGCACACGATGACGATCGTGCGCAACGGCAAGGTCGAGAAGACGTTCCCGGTGTCGATGGGCAAGACCGACGGCAAGCACGAGACCAAGAACGGCACGTACTACGTGCTGGAGAAGTTCGCCGACATCGTGATGGACTCGTCCACCTACGGCGTGCCGGTCGACTCCGCCGAGGGCTACAAGCTCAAGGTGCAGGACGCGGTACGCATCGACAACAGCGGCATCTTCGTGCACAGCGCGCCGTGGTCGGTCGGCGATCAGGGCAAGCGCAACGTCAGCCACGGCTGCATCAACCTCAGCCCCGCCAACGCGCAATGGTTCTACGACAACTTCGGCAGCGGTGATCCCGTCGTGGTGAAGAACTCCAAGGGCGGCCTCTACAACCAGCCCGACGGTGCGTCGGACTGGCAGATCTTCTGACGTAGTCCCGTAGACACGCCGCTGCGCCCGCCCGCCGTGCCACGATGGAGGCAGGCGAAGGGTGGGCGCGGATGCCCGGTGGCGACAAGGCGGTGATCCGTACCGTCGGCGTTCTGGTGCTGACGTTGCTCGCCGCGATCGCCCTGCGCGGCTACCTCCCCGGCGCGCCGCCACCCGCAGAGCCCGCGGCGACCGACAGCGACGGCACCGGCTCGCTCGTCGCCGTCGTCGTGATGCTCGCGGTGTCCCTGACCGCCCTCGCGGTGTCGCTGGTGACCCACCAGCGCTCGCCCCGGCCGCCCCGCGCCGCCGGTGAACTGCCCCGCCGCCGGGGTGGCGAGCCCCGAACCATCCCGTGGCGGCTGCTGCTGATCGCCGCGGCCGCGCTGCTGGCGTGGCTGCTCGTGATCACCCTGCTGATGCGATGGCTCTCGCCGGTCGACGTCGGCACCGCCCCGGCGGAACCGACCACCCGGCCCGACCCCGCCACCGCGAATCCGACTCCGCCCGAACCGGATTCAAGCGGCGGTTCCGACGTGTTCGGCCTGCTGATGGGCACGGCCGTCGTGCTGCTCCTGCTCTCGGTCCTGGCGACCGTCACCCGTCGCCGGCGGTCCCCGGCCCCCGCGCCGCTGCCCGTCGACGACGCTCCTGCGAACCCTCCGTCGCCCAGGGGACCCGATCTGGCCCGGGCGGCGGAGCTCGGGCTGGCCGAGGTCGGCGACCGCAGCCGGGACCCCCGCGAGGCGATCATCGCCTGCTATCTCGCGATGGAACAGGAGCTGGAGAAGTCGCCCGGGACCGTTCCGCAGGCGTCCGACACCCCCTCGGAGGTGCTGGCCCGTGCCGTCGCCCGCCGAGCGGTGCACGCCGGCAGCGCCACCCAACTGGTCGACCTGTTCGAGGAGGCCCGCTTCAGTCCGCACGTGATGACCGAGGAACACCGCGCCGAGGCCGTGCACGCGCTGCAGGTCGTCCAGCGCGCCCTGCAGGACGTCTCATGACGAAACTCGTGGTCGCCGCCGTCGCCGTCGTTGTCGCGGCCGAGGTGTGCGCGTTCGTCCTGCTGGACCGCGACCTGGTCATCGCGGCCACCGGCGTTGCGCTGGTGGTGGTGCTCCTCGAGGTGCGCAGGCGCCTCACGCAGCGCGCCGCGCCCGACGGCGACGACGTCACCGACGGACCCGCAATGTCGTTGCAGCGCTGGCTGTCCCGCACCGAGACCCTGATCTCCTGGTCGGAATCGTCGCGATCGGACTGGGACCGGAGGCTGCGGCCGATGCTGGCGCGCCAGTTCGAGCTCGCGGCCGGTCAGCGAAAGGCGAAGGACCCCAACGCCTTCGCCACCACCGGACGGATGCTGTTCGGGGAACGGCTGTGGCCGTGGGTGGATCCGGACAACGTCTCCCGCACCGGTACCACCGAACCCGGGCCCGGACGCGGCACCCTCGACGAGATCCTGCGCCGTTTGGAGCGACTGTGAGCCCTTCCCTGCAACCCGCCGCCACCACCGCGCAGTGCGAGGCCGTGCTCGAGGAGATCAGCCGCGTCGTCGTCGGCAAGCGTGCCGCGCTGACGCTGATCCTGACCACGGTGCTCGCCCGCGGTCACGTGCTCGTCGAGGATTTGCCGGGACTCGGAAAGACGTTGATCGCCAAGTCGTTCGCCGCCGCGCTGGGTCTGCGGTTCACCCGCGTCCAGTTCACTCCCGACCTGCTGCCCGCCGACCTGCTCGGCTCCACGATCTACGACATGCAGTCCGGCCGCTTCGAGTTCCGCGGCGGCCCGATCTTCACCAATCTGCTGCTGGGCGACGAGATCAACCGCACCCCACCGAAAACCCAGGCGGCGCTGCTGGAGGCGATGGCCGAACGGCAGGTCAGCATCGACGGCGTCACCCACCGGTTGCCCGAGCCGTTCCTGGTGCTGGCCACCGACAACCCGATCGAATACGAGGGCACCTATCCGCTGCCCGAGGCGCAACTGGATCGGTTCGCGCTGCGGCTGGAGCTGAAATACCTGTCCGAGCAGGAGGAGACGACGATGCTGCGCCGTCGCCTGGAGCGCGGATCGGCGGCGCCCGAGGTGGCCCAGGTGGTCGACGGGCACGACCTGCTGGCCATGCAGGAATCCGTGGAGTTGGTCACGGTGCACGACGACGTGCTCGAGTACGTCGTCGCGCTGGCCGCCGCCAGCCGGCACCATCCGCAGGTCGCGGTTGGAGCGAGCCCGCGTGCCGAACTGGACCTCGTGCAGCTGGCCCGCGCCCGGGCGCTGCTGCTGGGCCGTGACTACGTCGTGCCCGAGGACGTCAAAGCGCTGGCCGTGCCCGTGATGGCGCACCGCATCAGCCTGCGGCCGGAGATGTGGGTGCGCAAGGTGGCCGGTGGCGACGTGGTCGAGGATCTGCTGCGCCGGACCCCCGTGCCGCGAGCCAGGGGGTCGTCGTGACGGACGCTGAATTGCGTTGGCGCGCCTCGCCGCTGACCCGATCCCTCGCGACGTGTGCCGCCCTCGCGATCACCGCGGCGGCGCTGACCGGCCGGTGGGAACTGATCGCGTTCGCCGCGCCGCTGCTCGCCGTGCTGTGCTCGCTGGGCTGGCAGCGAGCCGTGCCGACGGTGTCGGTGATCGGTGAACCGGCGCTGCACCGCTGCTTCGAAGACGAACAGGTGACGGTGACGCTCTCGGCCCGGGCTGACGACGGCGGCGCGGTCCGGCTGACCGCCGTGGCGCCGCCGGGCATGGACCTCGAGGTCGTCGACGCCGCGCCGACGGTGGCGGTGCGGGCCGCGCGCTGGGGTCGCTACCCGATCGAGGCGGAGGTGCGCGTCCTCGGCCGCGGCGGCCTGCTCGAGGGCGTCGGGTCCGTGGCCGCCGCCCAGGTCTGCGTATTCCCGTTCGCCCCACCACAATCCACCGCGATCCCGCGCACCGACCTGCTCGATCGGCTGGGCACCCATCTGACCCGCCACACCGGACCCGGGGTGGAGTACGCCGACATCCGGCCCTATGTGCCCGGCGACCAGTTGCGCACCGTCAACTGGCCGGTCAGCGCGCGCCGCGGCGCGCTGCACGTCACCGAGCGCCTCACCGACCGCGCCGCCGACGTGGTGGTGCTCTTCGACACCTACCCGCAGCCGCCCGGGCCGGCCACCGCGGCCACCGAACGCACCGCCCGGGGCGCAGCGCAAGTGGTGCAGAGCGCGTTGCGGTACGGCGACCGAGCCGGTCTGGTCGCGCTCGGCGGCCGCGCCACCCGGTGGCTCGGCGCCGACATCGGGCAGCGGCAGTTCTACCGGATCCTCGACACGATGCTCGGCGCGACGGGTGACTTCGAGTCGGCCACCGGCACTCTCGCGCCGCGCCCGGCACTGCCCGCCGGCGCGATCGTCGTCGCGTTCTCCACCATGCTCGACACCGAGTTCGCGCTCGCGCTGATCGACCTGCGCCGGCGCGGTCACCCGGTGGTGGCGGTCGACGTGCTGGAGGGCTGCCCCGTCGACGGCGACCTCGACCCCCTCGTCGACCGGATGTGGTCGATGCAGCGGTCCTTCATGTACCGCGACATGGCGACCGTCGGCGTGGACATCGTCGCGTGGCCGGGATCCGCGACGCTGGACCAGGCGATGGCGCTGGTCCCCGAACACCGGGCGCGACGATGACGGCGCTCCGGAAAGCCCTGCTGCCGTTGATCTTCGGCGTCGTCATGGTGGGCGCGGCCGCGCGCACCGGCGACGGCTGGGCATTGGCGGCGGCTGCGGCCGCGCTGGCGGCCGTCGCGGGCGGCATCTGGTGGCGGCCTGCGGCCGGTGTCGCGGTGGCCCTGACCGTGCTGACCGTCGTGCTCGCCGCCCCCGCCCCGCTGGACACCACCCTGGCTGGGTTGGCCGCGACCACCTACCTGGTGACGCGCCACGACGCCGCCACGGTACCGACGATGACGGCCGCCGTCGGGTTCGCCACCGTCACCGCGCTCGTCGGCGCGGTGCCGGTCGAGATGCCCTGGCTGCCGCTGGCGGCTCCGCTGATGCTGCTCGCCGGCTACCTGCTCGCGGTGCGGCCTTACCTGCGCTGAGCGCTCAGTTCCAGATCCGCACGCGCCGTTCGGGTTCCAGATACAGCTCGTCGGCCTCGCCCACCTCGAACGCCTCATAGAACGCGTCCATGTTGCGCACCACGCCGTTGCACCGGAACTCCGGCGGCGAGTGCGGATCGATGGCCAGACGCCGAACCGCCTCCGCCTCACGGGACTTCGTGCGCCATACCTGCGCCCAGCCGAAGAACACCCGCTGTTCGCCGGTCAACCCGTCGATGACGGGGGCCGGCTGCCCCTTGAGCGACAACCGGTAGGCCAGCAACGCGATCGACAGACCGCCGAGATCGCCGATGTTCTCCCCGACGGTGAACGCGCCGTTCACGTGGTGCGACGGATCCAGCCCGCGCGGGGTGAACTGCTCGTACTGCTCGATCAGCGCCGTGGTGCGCGCCCCGAACTCGGTCCGGTCCTCGTCGGTCCACCAGTCCACCAGGTTGCCGTCACCGTCGTACTTGGCGCCCTGATCGTCGAAGCCGTGCCCGATCTCGTGGCCGATCACCGCGCCGATCCCGCCGTAGTTGGCGGCGTCGTCGGCCTCGGCGTCGAAGAACGGCGGCTGCAGGATCGCGGCCGGGAACACGATCTCGTTCATCCCCGGGTTGTAGTACGCGTTGACGGTCTGCGGCGTCATGAACCACTCGTCGCGGTCCACCGGGCCTCCGAGCTTGGCCAGATCGCGGTCGTACTCCAGCGCATAGCCCCGGCGGTAGTTGCCGTAGAGATCGTCGCGGGCGATGACGAGCGACGAATAGTCGCGCCACTTCGCCGGGTAGCCGATCTTCGGGGTGAACGTGTCCAGCTTGGCCAACGCTTTCTGGCGGGTCTGCGGTGTCATCCACTCCAGGGACTCGATGCTGACCCGGTAGGCCTCGCGCAGGTTGGCCACCAGCTCGTCCATCCGCGCCTTGGCCTGCGGCGGGAAGTAGCGCTCGACGTAGAGCCGGCCCAGTGCGTCGCCCATCAGCGACTCGACCACTGACACCCCGCGCTTCCAGCGCGCCCGGATCTCCTCGGTGCCCGAGAGCAGCCGGCCGTAGAACGCGAAGTCCTCGGCCACCAGCTCGTCGGTCAGCAGCGACGCGCGCGCGTGGATCAGCCGCCACCGCAGCCAGTTCTTCCACGTCGCCAGGTCCGCCTCCGACCACAGCGCCGCGAACGCGGTCAGCACGTCCGGCTGGCGGACCACCAGCTCGGCGGCCGCCTCGTCGGACGCGCCCAGCGCGGTCAGCCAACCGCGCCAGTCGAACCCGGGCGCCTCCGAGGTCACCTCGGCGAAGGTGCGCAGGTTGTAGGTCAGGTCGGCGTCGCGGCGCTTCACCACATCCCAGTGCGCCGACGCGATCCGGGTCTCGAGCGCGACGATGTCCTGCGCGGTCTGCAGGTGGTCACCGCCGTAGACGAGCCCGAACATCGCGGCGATGTGCTTCGGGTAGGCCGCGAGGATCTCGGCGTGCTGCTCCTCGCGGAAGTACGACTCGTCGGGCAGCCCGATGCCCGACTGCGTCAGGTGCAGCAGGTAGCGGCTGGAGTTCTTCGAGTCGGTGTCGACGTAGATCCCGGTGCCGCCGCCGACGCCGGTGCGCTGCAGCGCCCCGAGCACCGCGGCCAGCGCCTCCGGGCTGTCGGCGGCGTCGATCGTCGTCAGCTCCTCGAGCAGCGGCGCCAACCCCCGCGCCCGGATCGTGTCCTCGTCCATGAAGCTCGCGTACAGGTCGCCGATGCGTTGCTGATCGGTGCCGTCAGGCGCGTGCGCCTGGGAAGCCTCGGTGATCAGGTCCCGGATCTGTTCCTCGGCGCGGTCGTAGAGCGTGCGGAACGCGCCGTCGGTGGCCCGGTCCGCGGGGATCTGGTACTCCGCGAGCCAGCGGCCGTTGACGTGACCGAACAGGTCGTCCTGGGGCCGGGCGGAGTCGTCGACGTAGCGCAGATCGATACCGGACTTGAGGGAGGTCGCTTCTACCGTCACCCCGACATCCTTCCAGAAACGCCCGGGTACCCTCACCCGCATGCCTGATGACCAGCCCGAACCGCAGCGCGGCGAGGAGGCGCCCCGTGTCGTCAGCGTCTACGGCATCGCCTCGGCGGTGCTGGTCCTCGTCGCGGTGGCCGCCGTCGTCCTCGGCACGCTGATCTGGAACGCCCACCACAACGACACCGAGGAGCGGGCGTACCGCACCCGGGTGCTGCAGGCCGCCGCGGACTGGACGGGCGTGTTGATCAACATGAACACCGACTCCGTCGACGCGGATCTGAACACGTTGCACGAGGGCACCGTCGGCCAGCTCAACACCGACTTCGAGGCGACCGTGGAGCCGTACCGCAAGCTGGTGCGCACGCTCAAGGCGCGCACCACGGGCCAGATCAACGCCGTCGCGATCGAGACCATCCACCACGATCAGCCCGGCACCCCGCCGCCGCCACGCTCGGACCTGTCCGGGCTGGCCTCCCGCACCGACACCGTCATGGTCATCGCGACGTCGGTCAGCGAGAACGCCGGCACCGACGCACCGCAGACCGTGCGCTGGACGTTGCGCATGGACGTCTCCGACGTCGACGGCACGCTGCTGATCTCCCGGCTGGAGCCGATCCGATGAGGAACCGGCTGCGTGTCCTGCTGTTCGACGTGCTGGCCCCGGTGGCCGCCGTCGCGGGGCTGGTGTACATCGGTGTCGCGCTGGCGTGGCCGCTGTGGTGGGTGTCGGTGTGCTCGGTGCTGTGTCTGCTGGTCGTCCAGGCCGTGATCGTGAACTTCGTGCTGGCGCGGCGCGACGGCGTCACCGTGGGCACCGACGACGACGGGCCCGGGCTGCGGCTGGCGGTGGTGGGCACCGCGACGGCGGCTCTGGTGGCCGCGGCCGTGATCGGCTACACGCAGTGGACGGTGCCCGACCGGACGCTGGGCGCCGACAGCGCCGAGGTGACGGGCATCGCCAGCAGCGTGGCCGAGGCGTCGGCGACGTTTACCCCGCAGAACCCGACGGCGTCGATCGACCGCGCCGCGCAGATGATGACCTCCGAGAGCGCCGAGCGTTTCAGGAACGACTTCGCGGGCGTGGCCAAGGACCTGGGCAGCCGCAACGTCGCGGCCCAGGCGAGCACGGTGTCGGCGGGCGTCGAGGCGATCGGGCCGCAGGCCGCCAGCGTCGCGGTGATCCTGCGCGGCACCCAGACCTCACCGGGCAAGCCCGCCGACACGGCGGTGCTGGCGCTGCGGGTGACGTTGTCGAAGACCGACGGCCGCTGGCTGGTCGACGACGTCTCGCCGATCCACTCGCGGTAGCGCCCGTGCCTAGTGTGCCGGCTTGTGTCCCGGGCGATGGGTGCGCATCTTGGCGAACCGCTCGGAGAGCCGGCCCATCCGGATCATCAGCGACGCCGGCGGGCTGACCGCGCCGCTGAGATAGGTGGCGAAGTCCGCGGCGGGCACCCCGATGCGCGAGGCGAACTCCTGCTCGCCGAGCCCCGAGCGGTCCAGCAGCAGCCGGACGTGGCGGGCGACCTCGGCGCACTCGTTGGCCTCGAGGTGTTCGCGGGTGCGCACCAGCACCTCCGACATCGCGCGGGACACCCCGTAGGGCTCGGCGGTCTCGAGCACCTCTTCCACCTGACGGGCGGTGCGGCCGTAGGGGTCCCGCTTGATCGCCACCACGATGCGCTGCCACACGCTCAGATCGTCGTGCTCGAGAGCGGCGCGGATCGCCGCCGTCGGCCAGAACTCGACCGGCCGGTCGTCGGAGTGCGGGCCCCGGGACTGGCCGCCGGTCGGGGACACGCGAGGTTCGGACGACACCGTCACCTCGCCTCCTCCAGCATGGCCACCGCGACCGACAGGCACCGCTGCCTGACCCTCGCCCAGTCGGCCTCCGCGTCGGCGCCCGAGGATGCGATGTCGGGCCCGTCCGAGGGCCGGGGATCGGCCAGGCGGCGCACCAGCTGGGTGGCCACCCAGTGCTCGCGCGCCGGTTGACCACAGTAGTACCGGTCCATGCCCGTGAGCACTTCCGCCGCGGTCTGCGTGTCCATCGAACCCACCAGGTCGGCGAACTCCGAGTAGTCGCGGGCGCCGTTGCGCTCCATGATCAGGAAGCTCTTCAGCCGAAGGGTCTCGGCGCCGGTCGGGATCTGCAGCCGGTCACCGGTGGGCAGCAGCACGTTGGTGGTCTCCATCGGGCTGATCCGCTCCAGCGGCGTGTGGGCAGAATGCTCGGCGGCAGCGACCTCCTGAGCCCTTTCGACGGCCAGCGCGTCGAGGGCCACGTCGAGCCGGCCCCGCCACATCGTCACCGGATGCTTGGGCAGCTTCACCGCGACCGTCTTGCCGTGGGCCCGGTTGCCGATGGTCGCGGGCACCCGGCCCTCGCTCCTCAGGCGCCCGGCCACCAGCTTGCCGCACGGCTGGCAGCCGCTGAACGCCAACGGATCAGCAACCGTGATCGCCTGCGGTGCAAGCGTTTTTAGCTTGGCGGCGGACTTGACCACGGTGCGCAGGTCGGCGCCCGACGGGGCCAGCGCCGAGATGTCGTCGGGAATGATGATGAGGTCGCCGATGTCGGCCTTGGGCAGCGGCTTCTCGAAGTCCACCGACGGCAGCACGCGGTCGAGCCAGCGCGGCAGCCACCAGTTCCATTCGTCGAACATCGCCATCAGCGCCGGCACCAGCACCAGCCGCACCACGGTGGCGTCGACGGCGATCGCGACCGCGCACGCCACCCCGAGCTGCGCGACCAGCGGCATCCCGGCGAACGCGAACCCGATGAACACCGCGATCATGATCAGCGCGGCGCTGGTGATGGTTCGCGCACTGGTGGACACGCCGTAGGCCACCGCGTCGCGGGTGTTGCCGGTCTGCAGGAACCGTTCCCGGATCCGGGTGAGCAGAAAGATCTCGTAGTCCATCGACAGGCCGAATGTCAGCGCGAGCACCAGCGGCGGGATCGTGCTGTCCAGCGACGAGATCTGCTTGAACCCGAGGTCGGACAGCCAGCCCCACTGGAACACCACCACCAGGCTGCCGTAGGCCGCGGCCACCGACAGCACGGTCATCACCACGCCCTTGAGCGCCAGGAAGACCGAGCGGATCGAGATCAGCAGCATGACGAACGCGATCAGTGCCACGAACGCGAACACCAGCGGCTGGATCTCGGCCACCCGGTCGTCGAAGTCCTTGATCAGCGCGGTCGGCCCGCCGACGGAGATCCGTGCGGTGTCACCGGCCACCGGCGGCAGTTGTTCGCGCATCCAGTCCACGGTGTCGCGGGAGCCCATGTCCTCGGGATCCACCGACAGCACCGCCGACAGCAGCGCGCTGCGGTAGTCCTGACCGAACACCGGCGGGGTCACCGACACGGTGTTGGGCGCCTGGGCCATCTTCTGCCGGATCGCGGTCAGCAACGGTTCCTTGGCCGGCGCGGACGCCGCGTTGCCCTCCGGGAACGTCACCAGCACGCGCACCGGGCCGAGCGCCCCCGGGCCCAGCGCCTCGGCCGCGGCGTTGACGCCGCCGCGGATCTCGTGGGTGGGGTCGAACTGCCGCTGCATGCTGTTGCCGAGCATCATCGAGAACGCCGGCGCGGCCAGCGCCAGCAGCACCGCGGCCGCGCCCAGCGCCGACAGCCACGGCCGCCGCATCACCCAGCCGGTCCAGCGGGTCCAGAACTTCGACTGCGTGGCCTCCACGCCGCGGCCCCAGTGCAGATACGACGAGCGGCGCGCGGCCCGCCTCCCGAACGTGGCCAGCACGGCCGGGGTCAGCGTCGTCGACGTCAGCACCGCCACCGCGACGGCGAGGATCGCGCCGGTGGCCATGGAGCGCAGCACCGGGGTGTTGATCAGGTAGATGCCGGTGACCGACGCGATCACCGTCAGGCCGGAGAGCACCACCGCCAGACCGGACGTCGCCATCGCGGCGTCCGCGGCGTCCTCGGGTTCCCGGCCGGCCCGCAGCTCCTCCCGGAACCGCATCAGGATGAACAGCGAGTAGTCGATGGCCACCGCGATGCCGAACATCGACACGGTCGAGGTGACGAACACCGACATCGTCGTGTACATCGACAGCAGGAAGACCAGCCCCATCGTCACCACGACGGTGCAGATGCCGAGCAGCAGCGGCATCGCCGCGGCGGCCAGCGAGCCGAACACGGCCAGCAGGATCACCAGGACGATCGGGAAGTTCCACTTCTCGGCCTGCGCGATGTCGTGCTTGGTGGCCAGGGTGGCGGCCGCTCCGAGCGCGCCCTGGCCGATCACGTAGAGCCGGACCTTGCCGTTCTCCGTCTCGCCGGGTTCGTCGCCGTCGATGCCGACCTTCTCCCGCAACTGCTTGGCGACGTCGACGGCGCCGGTGTTCTGGAAGTCCAGTTGCAGGGTGATGACGTAGGGGCGGTCAGGCTGGGGTGGCGGCTGCGCCGGGTTGGGCATGATCGTGACGCTGGGAACCTCGCGCGCAATGGCCTCCAGGCGGGCGACCGCGGCGTTCATGTCGTCGAACGAGGCGTCCGGGCGGGGTGCGGCGACCAGCGCGAGCGGGGAGGCGCCCTGGTCGGGGAATTGCGCCTCGAGCTGGCGCTGGACATAGAGCGACTGGGAGCCCTCGACCTCGAAGCCGCCGCCGGTCAGATTGCCGGACTGGTTCAGCGCCAGGTAGATCGACGGCACCAACAGCAGCAGCCATACGGCGAACACCGCCCAGCGGAATCTGCGCAGGTTGCTGCTGACGCGCATCATGAACTGCTGGATGGGAACTCCCCACTTTCTCCCCGGCCTTTCGTAGCGAAAGGGTACAGCAGCAGCCTGGTCGCGGACCGCGCCCAACGGTCCTGCCAGAGATGCCTCATGCAGCTCTCATGTCCGCCGTGCGCGGCGTCCCGATTGGGCGCCGGGGCGCCGGCGATGGCACGATGGCCCGGACGAGGTTCGTCGGTCGGGGATCTTTGCTGTTGACCGTACGACGTTTGCGGCGCGTGTGGGCGCCCGCATCCGGTGAGGAGTTCGTGATGAAAGCAACCTCGGGTTTCCCCGCGCGCAGGGCCGGCGCGGCGCTGGCCGCGGCGTTCGCCGTCGGTGCCGGTGCAGTGCTGGTGACCGGTCCCGCGGCGCCGACGGGGCAGGCCGCGCCGGACCCCTGCGCGGCCAGCGAGGTCGCCAAGACCGCCGGGTCGGTGGCCACCAGCACCGGCGCGTACCTGGAGACGCATCCGCAGACCAACCAGGCGCTGACGCTGATCACCCAGCAGCAGAGCGGCCCGCAGTCGCTCGGCGCCCTGAAGTCCTACTTCGACGCCAATCCGCTCGTCGCGGCCGATCTGCGCAGGCTGCAGCAGCCGCTGACGGCACTGGCCGGCCGGTGCCAACTGCCGGTGTCGCTGCCGCAGATCCTCGGGCTGGTGCAAGCCGCCCAGACCCCGGCCCAGATCCCGGCTCAACCTGCGAGCCCGCCGGCCGCGCAGAGCGTGGGCGTCGGCACCGCGGAGGCCGCGACCGCGCCACCGCTGCGGTGATGCGGCGGTTTTCTCACGATTGGTTAATTGCTCGGCGGGAAACTCGGCTGCCGGTCTGCTTAGCTTCCTAGGATGGTCTCAGGTCGGCCACCGACACGGTGGCGGCTGTCCACCTCTTGTTTGAAGGAGACTTCATGTTGATCTCGGGCCCCATCCGCCGCGCCGTCGCCGGCGCACTGGGCGCGGGCGCGGTCACCGGCGCCTCGTTGTTCGGCGTGCTCGCCGCGGCGCCGATGGCGTCGGCTCAGCCGGCCCTTCCGCCGAACTGCACCGCGGCCGACTTCTCCGGGGTGGCTTCCGGCGTCTCGGCGTCGACGTCGGCGTACCTGTTCACCCATCCCGCGGTCAACGACTTCTTCTCCGGCCTGCAGGGCCTGCCGCCGGACCAGCTGCGCGCCAAGGTCGTCGACTACATGAACGCCAATCCGCAGGTCAAGGCGGAGCTGACGTCCATCCGGCAGCCGCTGGTGGACATCAAGAACCGGTGCGGCTTCTCGGAGGGCGACCCCAACGGACCGCTGTTCCCGTAGCCGCGATGCGAGACAGGGTGGACGCTTCGCCCACTCGTGGGGGGGAGCTGTCCGCCCAGGACGGCGCGGGTCGGACGGTGCTGATGGTGGACGACGACCCGGATGTTCGCACCTCGGTGGCCCGGGGTCTGCGGCATTCGGGCTTCGATGTGCGCGTCGCGGCGACGGGCAAGGAAGCGCTGCGGCTGCTGTCCAGCGAATCGCACGACGCGCTGGTGCTCGACGTGCAGATGCCCGAACTGGACGGCGTCGCGGTGGTGACGGCGCTGCGCGCGCTGGGCAACGAGATCCCGATCTGTGTGCTGTCGGCGCGCGACACGGTCAACGACCGGATCGCCGGGCTCGAGGCCGGTGCCGACGACTACCTGACCAAACCGTTCGACCTCGGTGAGCTGGTGGCCCGGCTGCATGCGCTGCTGCGCCGGGCCCATCACTCCGACCCCACCTCGGACACGATGACGGTGGGATCGCTGACCATCGACACATCGCGCCGGTTGGTGTTCGTCGCCGGCGAGCGTGTCGAGCTCACCAAGCGGGAGTTCGATCTGCTCGCCGCGCTGGCCGAGAACGCCGGGGTCGTGCTCAGCCGGCAGCGCCTGCTGGAACTGGTGTGGGGCTACGACTTCGACGTCGACACCAACGTGGCCGACGTGTTCGTCTCCTATCTGCGGCGCAAGCTCGAGCGCGACGGCCTGCCACGCGTCATCCACACCGTGCGCGGCATCGGATACGTGCTGCGGGAAGAGGCGTGAGAACCCTGCGCCCGGTTCGCCTGTGAGACTGCCGCGGGCGCTGCGGTCCGCCTCGCTGCGGACGCGGGTCGCGATCGCGTCGGCGGCCGCGGCGGCCGCGGTGGTCGCGGCGTTCACCATCCTCACGTCCCTGGTGTTGGCCAACAACGATGCGGCGCAACTGGATCGGCGCCTCGACGCGATCGTCGACGCCAGCGTCTACCCCGAGCAGCTCTCCGACCCACGCCGCGGCGTGCTGCAGACCGGGCGGTCGCGCTCCTCCGGGCAGGTGGTGTACCAGCGCGGCTTCCAGCTGCCCGCGCTGCCGCCCGGCACCGAGACGGTGACGGTCAACGGGGTCGAGTACCGGGTGCGGACCCTGCCGGTCGAACAGAACGGCGGCGTGCTGATGTCGATCGGCATCCGCGCCGACAGCATCCTGCTCAACCGCGCCCGGGTGCCGCTCTACATCGCCGTCGGCGTGGTGACGGTGCTGATCGCCGCCGGCCTGGGCTGGCTGCTGGCCGGTCCGGCGATCCGCCCGCTGCGCAAGCTGACCGAACACACCAAGACACTCGGCAAGGGCTCCGAGCAGATCCCGACGGTGCGCGGCGTGCGGGAGGCCGAGGACCTGTCCGAGGCGATGAGCGCGATGCTCGACCGGCTCGCCGCCGCCCAGCGCGCCACCACCAACTCGCTGCAGGCCGCCCAGGACTTCGCCGCCAACGCCGCCCACGAGTTGCGCACCCCGTTGACCGCGATGCGTGCCGACCTGGACACGCTGCGCATCCACGATCTGCCCGCCGAGGAACGCGCCGAGGTGGTGGCCGACCTGTCGCGGGCCCAGCGCCGCGTCGAGGGCATCATCACCGCGCTGGGCCAGCTCGCGTCGGGACAGCTCGCGCAGGCCGAGGACCGCGAGGTCATCGACGTCACCGACATGCTGGACCGGGTGGCCCGGGAGAACATGCGGGTGAGCCGGGACGTGACGATCGAGGTGCACGCCGCCGACGACCTCGGCTTCCTGCTCGGCTGGCCGGGTGGGTTGCGGCTGGCGGTGGACAACCTGGTGCGCAACGCGATCACCCACGGCCGGGCCACCCGCATCGTGCTCGCCGCCCACCGCCGGGAGAACCTGATGACGATCGTCGTCGACGACAACGGCCGCGGCCTGCCCGTCGACGAGCACCTGACCGTGCTGGGCCGGTTCTCGCGCGGCAGCAACGCCGCCCCGGGCGGGTCGGGGCTGGGGCTCGCGCTGGTCGCGCAGCAGGCGGCCCTGCACGGCGGCACGATCGAGTTGTCCGACGGTCCGCTCGGGGGTCTACGTGCCACCCTGACCGTCTCGACAGCGCCTGCGCCGCAAGAGGATTCAGACGAATGATCGGGCGATCGCCCGCCATCCCAGCAGCAGCGCCGCAGTGGTCAGCGACGCCACCACGATGAAGCTCGTCGCGGTGCCCTGCCCGGTGAGCTTGCGCAGCAGCATCCCGATCACGACGGTCGAGACCCACACCACCACGCCCGTCGGCAGCAACGCCACCGGGCGCCGCCAGGCCCGGGCGAGCAGCCAGCCCACCGCCGTTCCGGTCAGGAACGGCCAGGCCGTCTCGGCCACGCCGGCGACGGTCAGCCCCTCGGCGTGACTGCGCCGCCCGATCGCGCAGAACACCACCACGCACACCACGTCGGCGGCCAGTGCCGCCGGCGTGCGGCTACGGGTTCGCGGCATAGGTCATCAAATCGTCCTGCAGCGGCATCACGTCGCGCTGCGGTCGGGGCGGCGACGGCGGGGGCATCGTCGCGGGCCGGCCTGCGCTCAGCGCGTCCTGCGAGTCGGGCAGCGTGGCCTGCAGATCGAAGGACGAGAACACGAACGGCAGACCGTCGGCGCGCAGCGGGTCCGGGGTGCTCATCACATGGAAGTGTAGGTGCGGGGCGTCGGTGTTGCCGGTGTTGCCCAGCCGCGCGAGCACCTGGCCGGCGGAGAGGCGATCGCCCGGCTTGACCGCGATGCTGCCGGTCTGCAGGTGGGCGTAGAGGGCGTAGTTGCCGTCGCCGAGATCCTGCACGACGTGGTTGCCGGGGTACTGGTCGAGCGCGAGACCGGTCGGGGCGGCGAACGGCACCGCCTCGGGCATGCCGTCGGCGACGGAGACCACCGGACCGTCGGCGACGGCGTGGATGTCGGCGCCGTAGTACGGGAAGCCGGCCAGGTCGGTGCTCGCCCCGGTGAACAGCCGGCCGTCCGGCGTCAGCTGCAGGTAGTCGATCGCGAACCGTTCTGCGGCCCAGGCCTGTCCGTTGATGGGGTTGAGCGCGCCGCGATGACCGGAGATGCCACAGCAGCCGTCGGCGTCCAGCCAGTTCGGGCCGGTCAGTGGCGGCCTGATGACGATCGGCCGGCGCTTCTGCACCGCCACCGGCGCGACGTTCTCGGTCAGCGTGGCCGGGATCAGCGGCGGTTGGGGTTGGCGAAGCGAGATCCCGAGTGCGTGGGTGAGCCGCTCGGGGACGGGCGCCCCGTCGGTCAGCGCGACGTCCAGCCAGACGTAGGCACTCTGCGCGGGCCCGAGAACCGTTGTGGGAGAAGGTGTTCCGAAGAGACGTGTCCACGCCCCGATGGCGTCGGCGGGCAGGTCCAGCAGCGTCCGGTCGCCGTCGCGCACCGCCAGGGAGGTCAGCGTGACGTCCTGGGACAGCGTGTTGGTCAGCGCCAGCTCGTAGACCAGATGGGTCTTGCCGTCGGTGGCCGGCACCGGGATCGGTTCGGCCACCGCGTGCGCGATCACCGGGGTGAGCACCGACGGTTCGGCCGTCGCCGCCGGGGTGGCGGGCGCGGGCGAGGTGCCCGTCGTCGTGGCGGTCTCCGGAGCCGGCGCCGACGAGCAGGCCGCCACCATCACCCCCACCGCCAGCAGCGCGGTGGGACGGCGAAACGTCATGAGGCTTCTCGGGTTTGGTCCGGGGGGTCGGCGATGCGGTCCGGCGGGTGCGGCGCCTCGGGGTCGGGACTGAACTGCGGGCACGGCCCGTCGTCGGCACGCGCGAGGGCGTTCGAGTCCGGGTCGACATCCTTCTCGGTGCGGAACATGAAGAAGAACACCACCCAGCCGATCGCGGCGATGAAGATCCAGCTGATCAGCCGGTAGATCAGCATCGCGGAGATCGCCGAGGCCAGCGACATCCCGCTGGAGACGAGGCCGGGCACCAGTACCGCCTCCACGACCAGCAGCCCACCCGGCATCAGCGGGATCGAGCCGACTGCGCGGGCCGCGGCGTAGGCGACCGTCACCCCGGCCAGCGACGGGTGGCCGCCGGTCGCGTAGCAGGCCGCCAGCAGGCAGCCGACGTCGGCGATCCAGTTGAACAGCGACCAGCTGAACGCCACCGACAGGTCGCGCCGGCCCAGCTGCACCGATTCCAGCTGCGCCAGGATCTCCCGCCACTTGCCCAGCCCGGTGTCGGTGGGGCGGCCGCGCGCGGAGTTGACCCACGACAGCACCCGCACGCCGATGCCCTCGATGAGCTCCGGCCGTGTCGCCACCGCCTGCGCCAGCAGGATCAGCGCCAGGAACCCGCCGAGGGAGAAGATCAGCGACAGCGGGTTCTTGCTGGCGCCGAGCATGAACGCGCCGGCCAAGCCGAGCAGCGCCAGCCCGACGATCTGCAGCACGCCCGACATCACCAGCTGCCACGAGGCGACCAGCGGCGAGGCGCCCCACAGCCGCTGTTGGCGGTAGATGAACGTCGCCGAGAGCACCGGCCCGCCGGGCATCGTCGTCGACAACGCGTTACCGGCGTAGAACGCGGCCTCACTACGCCACTGCCGCACGTGCACGCCGGCCGAGGCCAGCAGCGTGCGCTGGATCTGGGCGAAGCTGTGCATCGAGGCCATCGCCGCGACCGCGGCCGCCAGCACCCACCACCAGTCCGCGGAGTACAGGCTCTTCCACGCCTTGGCGAGTTGATCGCGCACCAGCGCCAACTCGATGGTCAGCACGAGGACCGCGACCGCGATGAGCACCCATCGCAGCCACCAGTACTTGCCCCGTGCGGGCCGCTCCCGGCCGGCGCTGCCCGCCTGGGTGCCGCTCGGAGGAGCGTCGTGTGACACGCCCTACAGGGTAAGGCGTCGATCCCCGGAATCCGGCGAACCGAATTCATGATCAGCGAGGCCGTTACGCTACCGGAATGTCTGCCGGACCGTTCTCCGACCCCGCCGCCGACGCGTCGGTGAGCCCGCTGGTGCGCCGGGGTGCGGCGTGGGCCTGGCGGCTGCTGGTGATCTTCGGCGCGGTGTTCGCGCTGCTCTGGGTGGTGCTGCAGGTCGAGGTCATCGTCGTGCCGGTCGCGCTGGCCACGCTGGCCGCGGCGCTGCTGATGCCGGCCGTCGACTTCCTGGACCGCCGGGGTGCGCCGCGCGGCGGTGCGGTCGCGCTGATCCTGCTCGGCGGGCTGGCCCTGGTCGGCGGCCTGCTGACGTTCGTCATCAGCCAGTTCATCGAGGGCACGCCCGCACTGGTCGAGCAGGTCACCCGCAGCATCGACGGGGTGCGCCGCTGGCTGGTCGACGGCCCCTTGGGGCTGAGCCGCGAACAGATCGACAACGCGGGCAACTCGGCGATCGAGGCGCTGCGTAACAACCAGGAGAAGGTGACCAGCGGCGCGCTGTCCACCGCAGGCACCATCACCGAGATCGTCACCGGCGCACTGCTGGTGCTGTTCACGCTGATCTTCCTGCTGCACGGCGGGCGCAACATCTTCGAGTTCGTCACCCGGATCTTCCCGACCGGCACCCGCCAGCGGGTCCGCGACGCCGGTCGCGCCGGGTTCCACTCGCTGATCGGTTACGTGCGGGCGACCTTCCTGGTCGCGCTCGTCGACGCGCTCGGCATCGGCGTCGGGCTGGCGATCATGGGGGTGCCGCTCGCGCTGCCGCTGGCCTCGCTGGTGTTCCTGGGCGCGTTCATCCCGCTGGTCGGCGCCGTGGTCACCGGGTTCCTCGCGGTCATCGTCGCGCTGCTGACCAAAGGCCTGATCTATGCGCTCATCACGCTCGGGCTGATCCTCGCCGTCCAGCAGTTGGAGGGCCACGTGCTGCAGCCGCTGGTGATGGGCCGCGCCGTGTCGATCCACCCGCTGGCCGTCGTGCTCGCGATCGCGGGCGGCGGCGTGCTGGCAGGCATCGTCGGCGCGCTGCTCGCCGTGCCGGTACTGGCGTTCCTCAACAGCGCGATCCGCGTGCTCATCGCCGAGGACCCGGCCGCCGTGCAGGCCGCGCAGGAAGCCGACGACGGGCCGGTGCTCGACGCCGAGCCCGACGACATCGCGAAGTGACTACAGCCGGCCTTCGCGGCGCAGCAGTTCCTGCGCGCTCAGCCCGTTGCCGCCGCGCCGGGGCGCGTCGTCCTCGGGCCGGGTGTTGAGCTTCTCGGTCGCCGTGTCCGCGTCGGACTGCCGCGCGGTCGGGATCGCGCGGGTCGCCTCGGCGGAGTCGTCGTCCTGCGACGCGTCGGGCCGCTGCGCGGAGAACGCGGTGGTCGGCTCGTTGCCGCCCTGATCGGGCCGGGGATCGGCCAGAGCCCGCGTCGGCTCCGCCGACGGCCGCGCCGGTGCCGGTGCCGGGGTGCCGGCACCGCTGCCGCGCAGGTCCCCGAGCCAGGACTCGATCTCGCGTTCGTCGCGCTTGGGCGCCGACGGCGACGGTGCCGACGGCCGCTGACCGCGCTGCGTCACCGCGTCGGCGGCGCTGCTCACGGCGTTGCGAACGGTGTTGAGCGCACTGTTCTTGGCGACCGACAGCCGGGTGGTCTGCGGTTCGGGCTCCGGGGCCGGCGGCCGTGCCGGGGCGCCCGGCAGCCGGGTGGTGCCCGCGGCGGACGGTCCGCCGGCGTGCGCACCGGTCGCGATGCGGGTGGTGACGCCGGGTGCGGCGCCACGGTCGGGGGCGGGATGGCCGGGATCGTGCGGCGGCAGCGCCCGCGGCGGGGCGGCCACCGGGGGACCGCCGGCGCCGACCAGCGCCTCGGCGGGTGCGGTCTCACGCACCAGCGGCCGCACGCGCTCGTCGGGCAGTTCGGTCTCGCCCAGGCCCAGCTTCTCCTGGATGCGCTTCATCCAGCGCGGCGCCCACCAGCAGTCGTCGCCGAGCAGCTTCATGATCGCCGGCACCAGGAACATCCGGATGATCGTCGCGTCCAGCAGCAGCGCGATCAGCAGACCGAACGCCAGGTACTTCATCATCACCAGGTCGGAGAACACGAAGGCGCCCGCGACGACGGCCAGCACCAGCGCGGCGCCGGTGATGAGGCGGCCGGTGGTGGCGGTGCCGATCCGGATGGCCTCCGCGGTCGACATGCCCCTCGCCCGCGCCTCGACCATGCGGGACACCAGGAACACCTCGTAGTCGGTGGACAGACCCCAGATCACCGCGATGATCAGGCCGATCATCGGCGCCATCAGCGGCTGTGGCGTGTAGTTCATCAGCCCCGACCCGTGGCCCTCGACGAACATCCACGTCAGGATGCCCATCGTCGACCCGAGTGTCAGCGCACTCATCAGCGCGGCCTTGATCGGCAGCACGATCGACCCGAAGGCCAGGAACATCAGCACCGTGGTGGTCAGGATCAGCACCACGACCATCAGCGGCAGCCTGTCGAACAGGCTGTGGATGCTGTCCTGCTCGAGTGCCGGGGTGCCGCCGACCGAGATGTCCAGGCCGCGTGGCGGTGTGATGGACCGCAGCTCCTCGATCTTCTGCGGCGCGTCGTTGCGGCTCACCAGACCGTTCTGGATCGTCCGGACCGACGGGTCCTTCGACCCGCCCTCCTGCACGGAACGCTCCTGCCACATCTTGCTCGGGTCGTTGTCCGGATCGGTGAACCCGCTGATCGTCATCGCCTTGGCGCGCACGTCGGCGAGTTGCTGATCGGTGACGGGCTGCCCGTCCTGCCGTTCGACGACGATCGTCAGGGGTTCGGTGCGGAACCCGGGGAAGGTCTTGTCGAAGTCCTCCTGGGCGATGCGCACCTTGTTGTCCGGTGGCAGGTACTTCTCGCTGATGCCGCCGAGGGCCAGCTGGCCGAGCGGGATCACCAGCAGGATCATCACGATCAGGATCGGCGCGGCGAACGCGATGGGCCGTTTCATCACGACGTTGACCAGCCGGCCCCAGAAGCCCTTCTCGACCTCGGCGCGGGTCTTGGTCTTCTGCGTCTTGGCCGCCAGCCACTCGAGGTAGACGCGCATCGGCTTCCAGTTACGGAAGAACGGCACCCGCAGCAGGGTGCGCACACCGAGCGCGTCGACGTTGTGTCCGAGGATGCCCAGGGCGGCGGGCAGCACGGTGACCGAGAGGATCGCCGCGAGCATGACCGACGCGATGATCGCGTAGGTGATCGACTTCAGGAAGCCTTGCGGGAACAGCAGCAGCGGCACCGACGACGCGACGAGGATGACGGCGGAGAACATGATCGTCCGGCCGGACGTCATCACCGCCCGTCTGACCGCGGTCTCGGTGTCGTAGCCCTCGGCGATCTCTTCTCGGAAGCGGCTCACCATGAACAGGCCGTAGTCGACCGCGATGCCCAGCCCCATCAGCGTCACCACCGGCTGGGCGAAGAAGTGCACCGGCATGAACTCGGCCGTCAACCGCATGATGCCCAGGGCACCGGCGATCGTCAGGCCGCCGATGATGCCCGGCAGCGCGGCGGCGACCACGCCGCCGAACACGAAGAACAGCACGACGCAGACCAGCGGGATGGCCGCGACCTCGGCGCGGCGCTGGTCCTCGCCGATGGTGCCGGTCAGCTCGCTGGCCAGCGGATTGAGCCCGGCCAGCTGGATGTTGCCGTCGTTGACCTGCTCCAGGTCGGGTTCGATGGTCTGGTAGTTCTTCAGGATCGTGTCGTCATCGTCGCCCTTGAGCGGGATGCTGATGAACGTCTTCGAGCCGTCCTCGGTCTTCATCTGCTGGACCGTCGCGGCGGTGGTGTCCGGCGCGCGCAGCCATCCGACCCAGCTGACGACCTGGTCCTTGTGACTGTCGACGACGTCGTTGAGTTCGCCGACGACCTTCTTCTGCCAGGCCGGGTCGGTCACCTTCTTGCCGTCGGGCGGCGTGAGGATCGCCACCACGTGGCTGGTGCGGTCGCGGCCGTACACCTCGTCGGAGATCACCGACGCGTGGACGGACTGACTGCCCTCGTCATAGAAACCACTCTGGGTGACGTGCTGTCCCAGGCTGATGCCGTAGACGCCGCCGCCCAGGCACAGTGCGACCATGACACCGATCACGATGTATCGGTACTGGTACACCGTTCGACCCCACCAGGCGAACACGTTCAGCTCCTCATCGTTGATCAGTCTGTCTGCAATAGTCTGTGATCATCGGCATGCGCACATCACGACCAGGCTTTCCATTGTTCTAGACACGCGACGCCAGCAGCGAGGACAGCGGCCGGAATGGCTGCAGCCACGCGCCCTGCTCCGGTAGCGAATCAAGCCCGATTCGCGGTAGCGGCTCCCGGAAGACACCAGGGATGTCCTCCAGGTCGACGAACTCCAAGGTATCCGACGCTAACGCCCAACTGGCATGTTCGCGAAATCCGAGGACCTGGACCGCGACGCCCTCGTGCGCGATCTCCTCCAGCGGCAGCCGGAAGGCCTGGCCGTCCGCCGAGGCCACGATCAGCCCGGCCAGCCCCTCGCTGCGGCGCAGCGCGATGTGGGCCAGCATGTCGGCGTCGACGTCGCTGTCGTCGTCGATCTTCGGCTTCGCGAACACCGCGAACCCCACGTTGCGCAGCGCCTCCACCCAGGGCCGGACCACCTCGGCACTGCCCGGCGCGATGTTGGTGAACACCGTGGCCTCGGGCTCCAGTGACACCGCGTGGCCGTCGGCGCCGGCCTGCGTCGACAGATCCGCGGTGCGGGCCAGCAGCCAGCGGCCCAGCGCGTCGAACCGCGGCCGGTGCGCCGCGGTCGGCCGCCCGCCGAGGATCGAGCCCAGCCCCATGTCGAGGTTCGGTGCGTCCCACACCAGCAGCACACGGGCCGGCGCAGGCGCGGACGCCTCGGGGGCGGCGTCGACAGCGAGGTCTTCGGTCAGGCTCATGACCGCTCCCACAGCAGCTCGCTGACGTCCGGCCCGGCCAGCGCCTTGCGCTCGTACTTGGTGACGGGCCGGGCCACCGAGATCGGCAGGCCGGGAGCGTCCGGGCTGATCCGCCGCAGCCGGGGTTCGGCGTCGCCGACCTCGGCGATCTGTTCGGCGTAGGCGGAGTGGTCGGTCGCGGCGTGGAAGATGCCGCCGGGGCGCAGCCGGTCGGCGATCAGCGCCACGGTGTCGGCCTGCAGCAGCCGGCGTTTGTGATGGCGGGCCTTGGGCCACGGATCGGGGAAGTAGACCCGCACCCCGGTCAGCGCGCCGGGGGTGAGCATGTGGGTCAGCACGTCGACGCCGTCACCGCGGATCAGCCGGATGTTGGTCACCGGCTCGTCCGCCCGGTCGATGGCGGCCAGCAGTTGGGCCAGGCCGCGGCGGTAGACCTCGACCGCGATCACGTCGACGCCGGGTTCGGCCTGCGCCATCGCGAGCGTCGATGTCCCGGTGCCACAGCCGATCTCCAGCACCAGCGGCGCATGCCTGCCGAACCAGGCGTCGGTGTCGAGCAGTGCGGGGGGTTCGCCGCTGTCTGAGTCGGTGCGGGCCTGCAGGCCCAGTTCGGGCCAGCGGGCCTCCCAGATCGCCTGCTGGCGGTCGGAGATCGTGGATCGCCGGGCGCGGAAGCTGGTGACCCGGCGGGGGAAGTGCGCGGGGCGCGCATCGTCGGGCCCGTCCGTCGCGTCGCCGCCGACCTCGACGTCGCTGGGGCCCGGCACGTGCATCCGTCCATCGTCGCTCATCGCGGAGTCACCTCCCGCATCGTGTTACAGATTGATACCCAACAGTTGCCTTCGGCTGGTAGGCCGATCGGCCGCCCCGGAATTCGTGCGCCGAGCAGGTCGGCGCGGATGCCACGATGTCTGTCGGGGGCAGGCCGGGGGCAGGGGGCGGACGTGACGGACGTGCTGGCCGGCTGCGCCGCCCTCACCGCGGATCCCCGGGTCGCCGCCGTGGAGCGGCGCCTGCGGGCTCCCGTCAGCGTAGCCGTGCGCGGCCGCGCCGGGGTGGGCCGCGATGCGGTGGCGGCGGCGCTGGCCGCCGCGGGCGTCGCGGTCGCCGACGAGTCCGACGCCGAGGTCGACATCGTCGTGCTCGCCGAACGGCTCACCGACGAGGAACGGTCGGTGCTCGAGCGCCGGTCGATCCCGACGCTGGTGGTCCTCAACAAGGCCGACCTCGGTGGGGCGGGCGCCGGTGGCCCGCTCGCCGCGGCCGACCGGGCCGCCGCCGCGCTCTCGGCGCTGCTGGGGCTTCCGGTGGTGCCGATGGTCGCGCTGCTCGCCGCGGTCGACCTGCGCGACGACGACCTCGCGACGCTGCACGCGGTGATCGCGGCGCCGGTGGACATGACGTCGGTGGACGCGGTCGTCACCGGCCCGCATCCCGTCCCGGAGGGGGTGCGGCGCGATCTGCTCGACCGGCTGGACCGGTTCGGCCTGGCGCACGCCGTCCTCGCCGCCGCCGACGGGCTCGACGCGGCCGCGGTGACCGCCCGGTTGCGGGCGCTGAGCGGGACCGACGCGGTGCTGGCGGCACTGTCGGCGGTGACCGCACCCGTGCGGTACGCGCGGATCAGCGCGGCGCTGCGGGCCCTGCGGGTACTGGCGGCCGCGACGTCCGACGAGCGGCTGGCCGCGTTCCTCGACGGCGACGACGTCGTGCTCGCGGTGATGACGGCCGCGGTGGACGTCGTCGAGGCCACCGGTGCGTCGGTGGACCGCGCCGACGATGCCGGGGCACACCTCCGCCGGGCGCTGCGGTGGCGCGCCTATGCGCGGGCGCCGCTCGACGCGCTGCACCGGCGCTGTGCCGCCGACATCGTCCGCGGCAGCCTGCGGCTGCTGGAGGCCTGTGGTGACTGACCCGCCGGGTGCGGTGCTGGTCACCGGTGCTGCCGGGGCCGGGGTGACGAGCGTGCTCGCGCGGCTGCGGGACGGACTGCCCGGCCACCGCGTCGTCGGGGATTCCGAGGCGGCCCCCGGGGAGGCGCCGCTGGCGGTGGTGCTCGTGGTCTCGGCCACCGCGCCCGTGGTCCGGTCCGACGGTCTGCGCGCCGCCGCGGTGACAGCGCGGGCCGGTGCGGTGATCGGGGTGGTGAACAAGGTCGACGATCACCGCGCGTGGCGCGACGTGCTCGCCGCCGACCGGGAACGGTTGGCCGCGGCGGCGCCGTGGCTGGCCGGCATCCCGTGGGTCGGGGTCGCGGCCGATCCTCGGCTGGGGGAGCCGGACGTCGACGAGGCGGTGGCGGTGCTCGAGCGGGTGCTGGCGGACCCAGGCCTGGCGCGGCGCACGGCCGAGCGGGCCCGTCAGGCCGACGCCGCGGCGAGCGTCACCGCGCTGGAGGCCCGGCGTGCCGACGTGGTGGCGGCGCACCGGTCGACGCGCACCGGGCTCGCCCGGTGGCGCCACGGGATGCAGCAGGCCCGGCTGGAGCTGACGCACGCGGCGCGGCAGCGGTGCGCGCAGCTGCGGTCCGAGCTGCTCGCCGAGGTGGCCGCGACCACCCGGCGGACCCGGCCTCGATCGGAGGCCCGGGTGCGGCAGCGTTGCGACGACGTCCTGGCCGCGGTCGACGACGAGATCGAGGCCCGTCTCGGGCAGCGGCCACCCGATCGCCCCGTCGCCGTGCCCGCGGCGCCGCGCCGCGCGCGTCCGCTGGAGACCCGGCTGATGGTGGTGCTCGGCGCGGGGTTCGGCGTTGGCGTGGCGGTGGTGGTGGCCCGGCTCGCGGCGCTGGCCGGGGGTGCGTCGCTCGGCGGGACGGTCGCCGGCGGGATCGCCGGGCTCATGGTCACGGTCTGGGTGGTGCGGGCCCGGGCGCTGCTGCACGACCGGGCGCTGCTGGAACGCTGGGTCGTCGACGCCGTGGCCGTGGTGCGGGCGGAGGCCGACGACAGGGTGTCGGCGCGGATGCTGGCCGCCGAGGCGGACCGCGTCGCGAGCGTCGATCGACGGCTCGCGGAACTCGAGACCGAGCTGCGGCGGATCGCGGCACGGCGACGCCGTTTCGACGCCGCGGCGACGGATGTCGCGGTTACCGAACGGTAGCCCGCGGGCCTGGCCTGTTCTGAATCGTTCCTGTGAGTGAACGGACATAGTCCTGGATTTCCGCGGGTATGTCACCCGCGTTAACCTCAATGTTCAGGAGGGGCGGCGGCTGCCTGTGGAGCGTCTCCCCCGACCACGCGCAGGAACAGTGCAGGAGACAACACGCCCATGACCGCAGCGACCATTCCCGGATTGGATTCCGCACCGACCGAGCACGAGGGGCTGCTGGCCTGGGTGCGGGAGGTCGCCGAGCTGACACAGCCTGATCGCGTGGCGTGGGCCGACGGGTCCGAGGAGGAGTACGAGCGGCTGTGCGCCCAGCTGGTCGAGGCCGGCACCTTCCAGAAGCTGAATCCGCAGAAGCAGCCGAATTCGTACCTGGCGTTGTCGGATCCCTCCGACGTCGCGCGCGTCGAGTCGCGCACCTTCATCTGCAGCGAGCGTGAGATCGACGCCGGCCCCACCAACAACTGGATGGATCCCGCCGAGATGCGGGCGCTGATGACAGACCTGTACCGCGGCTGCATGCGTGGCCGCACGCTGTGGGTCGTCCCGTTCTGCATGGGCCCGCTCGACGCCGAGGACCCCAAGCTCGGCGTGGAGATCACCGACTCCGAGTACGTGGTGGTGTCGATGCGCACCATGACCCGGATGGGGTCGGCCGCGCTGGAGAAGATCGGCCACGACGGCTTCTTCGTCAAGGCGCTGCACTCGATCGGGGCGCCCCTGGAAGCGGGCCAGAAGGACGTGCCGTGGCCGTGCAACGACACGAAGTACATCACCCACTTCCCGGAGACCCGTGAGATCTGGAGCTTCGGCTCGGGATACGGCGGCAACGCGCTGCTGGGCAAGAAGTGCTACTCGCTGCGCATCGCCTCGGCGATGGCCCACGACGAGGGCTGGCTCGCCGAGCACATGCTGATCCTCAAGCTGATCTCGCCGGAGAACAAGGCCTACTACATCGCCGCGGCCTTCCCGTCGGCGTGCGGCAAGACCAACCTCGCGATGCTGCAGCCCACCATCCCGGGCTGGCGCGCCGAGACCGTCGGCGACGACATCGCGTGGATGCGGTTCGGCAAGGACGGCCGGCTCTACGCCACCAACCCCGAGTTCGGTTTCTTCGGCGTCGCGCCGGGCACCAACTGGGACTCCAACCCGAACGCGATGAAGACGATCGCCGGGGGCAACACCGTGTTCACCAACGTCGCCAAGACCGACGACGGGGACGTGTGGTGGGAGGGCCTGGAGGGCGAGCCCGACCACCTGATCGACTGGAAGGGCAACGACTGGATCCTGCGGGAGACCGAAACCAAAGCGGCTCACCCGAATTCGCGGTACTGCACACCCATCGCGCAGTGCCCCACGCTGGCGCCCGAGTGGGACGACCCGCAGGGCGTGCCGATCTCGGCGATCCTGTTCGGCGGCCGTCGCAAGACCACGGTCCCGCTGATCACCGAGGCCCGCGACTGGCAGCACGGCGTCTTCATCGGCGCCACGCTGGGCTCCGAGCAGACCGCGGCCGCCGAGGGCAAGGTCGGCACCGTGCGCCGCGATCCGATGGCCATGCTGCCGTTCCTGGGCTACAACGTCGGCGACTACTTCCAGCACTGGATCGACGTCGGCAAGAACGCCGACGACTCCAAGCTGCCGAAGGTGTTCTTCGTCAACTGGTTCCGCCGCGGCGCCGACGGCCGGTTCCTGTGGCCCGGGTTCGGCGAGAACAGCCGCGTGCTCAAGTGGGCGATCGAGCGCATCGAGCACACCGCCGACGGCAAGAGCACCCCGATCGGCATCGTGCCCACCGCACAGGATCTCGACCTGTCCGGTCTGGACGTGTCGGCCGATGACGTCGACGAGGCATTGGCCGTCAATCCCGAGGAGTGGCGCAAGGAGCTGCCGCTGATCGAGGAGTGGTTCGAGTTCGTCGGCGAGAAACTGCCCACCGGCATCAAGGACGAGTTCGACGCGCTGAAGACGCGCCTCGCCGAAGCGGAGTAGCCAGCCCCCGGGGTGCCCGGAGCTGTTCCGGGCTCCCTGGTGTGCGTTCAGCGCGCCTTTCGGCACCGGAATGCGCTCTCACCGCACACCAGACGCACTTGACACGTGTCAAGTGCGGCGACGTATCCTCACCCCATGCAGATCCGCGACACCGCCGTTGCCTCTCCCGACAAGCCCGCGATCATCATGTATCCCTCGGGCACCGTGGTGACCTTCGGTGAGCTCGAGGCCAGGGCCAATCGGCTCGCGCATCTGTTCCGCGACGCCGGCCTCGTCGAGGGCGACGCCGTCGCGATCCTGATGGAGAACACCGAGCACATGCACGCGGTGATGTGGGCCGCGCGCCGGTCGGGCCTGTACTACGTGCCGATCAACACGCATCTGACCGCGGCGGAGGCGGCCTACATCATCGACAACAGCAGCGCCAAGGCGATCGTCGGGTCCGGCGCGCTCGAGGACACGCTGGCGGGCTTGGCCGCCGAGTTGCCGAACGGTCTGCCGCCGGTGCGCATCATCGCCGACGGGTCGTTGGACGGTTGGCAGAGCTACCCGGATTGTGTTGCCGGACAGCCTGATACACCGATCGACGACGAGATCGAGGGTGACCTGCTGCAGTACTCGTCGGGGACGACGGGCCGGCCGAAGGGCATCAAGCGCGCCCTGCCGCACGTGCCGCCGTCGGAGTCGCCCGGATTGATGGCTGCCCTGGTGTCGTTCTGGATGCACCCCGACGCCGTCTACCTCAGCCCCGCGCCGCTGTACCACACGGCACCGTCGGTGTGGTCGATGCAGACCCAGGCCGGCGGCATCACCACCGTGGTGATGGAGAAGTTCGACGCCGAGGGTGCGCTCGATGCGATCGCGAAACACGGTGTCACCCATGGCCAGTTCGTGCCGGTGATGTTCACCCGGATGCTCAAGCTGCCCGAAGAGGTGCGCGCGCGCTACGACGTGTCGAGCCTGCAGCGGGTGATGCACGCCGCGGCGCCGTGCCCGGTCGACATCAAGAAGCAGATGATCGACTGGTGGGGGCCGATCGTCGACGAGTACTACGCCTCCTCGGAGGCGCACGGGTCGACGTTGATCTTCGCCGAGGACTGGCTCACCCATCCCGGATCGGTCGGCAAGCCGATGGGCGGCGCGGTGCACATCCTCGACGAGGACGGCAACGAACTGCCCCCCGGGCATCCCGGCGAGATCTACTTCGAGGGCGGCAACGATTTCGAGTACCTCAACGACCCCGAGAAGACGCAGAGCTCCCGTGACCCGCGCGGCTGGAAGACCGTGGGCGACATCGGCTATCTCGACGAGGAGGGATTCCTCTACCTCACCGACCGCAGGCACCACATGATCATCTCCGGCGGGGTGAACATCTATCCCCAGGAGGCCGAGAACCTGCTCGTCACCCACCCGAAGGTGATGGACGCCGCGGTGTTCGGCATCCCCGACGAGGAGATGGGCCAACGCGTCAAGGCCGTCGTGCAAACCGTCGACCCCGCCGACGCCACAGAAGAATTCGGCGAGGAGCTGATCGCGTGGCTGCGCGACCGGCTGGCGCACTATAAGTGCCCGCGGTCGCTGTCGTTCGAGGCGCAGCTGCCGCGCACCGATACCGGCAAGCTCTACAAGCAGGAGCTGATAAAGAAGTACTCGTGAAGCACGTCCGGGTCGCCGACGGGGCGCTGGTGGCGGCCCCCTCGGCCGACGACGCCACGTTCTCGCTGACCGAGGAGCGGTGCGACGACGTCCGTGCCGTCACGGTCGACTCCGTCGACACGGCGGTGGCCGAGATCGCCGGGCGGGTGGCGCGGTGGCCGCAGGCCTCGGCCGTGTGCGACGACGTGCTGCGGGCGCTGGACCCCGCCGGGCCGACCCTCGCCGGCGTCATCACCGAGTCCCTGGCCTACTCGACGCTGCAGGCCGGTGGCGAGTTCGCCCGGTGGCTGGCCGACCGCGGCCCGGCCAAGGTGCCCGTCCTCGCCGAACCCGTGCTGGCCGAACGGTTCGACGACCGATTGGAGATCCGGTTCAACCGCAGCGGACGGCACAACGCGTTCTCCACCGACGCGCGGGCGGGGCTGCTCGAGGCGCTGGAGGTGGCCCGGCTCGACCCGTCGGTCCGCGAGGTCCTGCTCACCGGCAACGGCCCGTCGTTCTGCAGCGGCGGCGACCTCGCCGAGTTCGGCACCTTCGCCGACCCGGCCAGCGCGCACCTGGCCCGCACCCGGCACAGCCCCGCGCTGGTGCTCGCCGAGATCACCGACCGGCTCGGACCGGCCTGCCGCGCCGAGGTGCACGGGCAGGTGCAGGGCAGCGGGCTGGAGATGGCGGCGTTCTGCGGTCGGGTGCACTGCCATCCCGACGCGGTGCTGGGCCTGCCCGAGTTGGCGCTGGGCCTGATCCCCGGCGCCGGCGGCACGGTGAGCATCTCCCGCCGGATCGGCCGGTGGCGCACCGCCTATCTGGTGTTGTCCGGCCGGTCCATCGACGCCGCCACCGCACTGCGGTGGGGGCTGGTCGACGAGATCAGCGCTGCCGGGCCGGCCGGATGATCATCTCGTTGACGTCCACGTCGGCAGGCTCCCCGACGGCGTAGGAGATCGCACGGGCGATCGCCGTCGGCGGAATCGCGTCGGCCCGGTAATCGCGCATCGCCTCGGCCGCCGTCGGGTCGGTGATCGTCTGCGCGAGTTCGGATTCCACGACACCCGGGGAGATCGTCGTGACCCGGATCGAGGGGTCGACCTCCAGGCGCAGACCCTCGGTGATCGCCCACGCCGCGTACTTCGTCGCGCAGTACACCGCGCCGGTGGGCACCACCTCGTGCGCACCGATGGAGGCCACCGTCACGAAGTGTCCGGAACCCTGGCGCTGGAAGTGCGGCAGCGTGGCGGCGATGCCGTGCAGCAGCCCGCGCACGTTGACGTCGATCATCTGGTCCCACTGATCGACCAGCAGGGCATCGAGCCGCGACAGCGGCATCACGCCGGCGTTGTTGACGATCACGTCCACCCGGCCGTGGGCGGCGACGACGGAATCGACGAGCGCGGCGACGGCGGCGCGGTCGGTGACGTCGAGCCCGTGCGCCTCGATCGCGCCGCCCTGCCCGGCCACCCGGTCGGCGAGGTCGCGCAACCGGTCGGTGCGCCGTGCGCCGGCGATCACGTGGTGTCCGTCGGCGGCGAGGCGTTCGGCCACCGCCTCGCCGATCCCGCTGCTGGCCCCGGTGACGATGATGATCTTGCTGTCGGTCATGGTCTCAGCGTGGCCGCACGCGGCAGAGACGTCCAGGGTGCGTCACACCCTGTCTGCCGCGGCGCGACTTTCCTACCCTGGAGGGGTGAGCGAGCTGGGGGAGTACCTGCGCAGCAGGCGCGCCGCGCTGCGCCCCGACGACGTCGGACTGACCAGTGCCGGCACCCGCCGCGTCCCCGGGCTGCGCCGCGAGGAGGTGGCCCTGCTGGCCGGGGTCAGCACCGACTACTACGGCCGGCTCGAACAGGGCCGCGAACGGTCCCCGTCGGTCCAGGTGGCCGAGGCGCTCGCGGCGGCGCTGCGCCTCGACGACGACGGCCGCGCGCATCTGTTCACTCTCGCCCGGCTCACGCCCCGCACACCGCGCGCCTGGGTGTCCGAACAGGTCGACCCCGGACTGTTGCGGCTGATGGCGGCGTGGCCGGACAATCCGGCGCTGGTGTACAACCGCGCCTACGACATCCTGGCCGCCAACCCGTTGGCCACCGCGCTGTTCGGGGAGCTCGGCGCGGTCGGCAACCTGATGCTGCTGGTGTTCACCGATCCGCGGGCCCGGGAGTTCTACGCCGACTGGCCGGAGGTCGCCGCCGACTCGGTCGCCGGATTCCGGATGGCCTACGGATCGGCGCCCGACGATCCCCGGGCGCGGGCGGTGCTGGCCGAGCTGCTCACGCACGAGGCGTTCCGCACGCTGTGGGACCGTCGGGACGCCCGCCGGAAATGTCTGGCCCGCAAGCGTTTTTACCATCCCGAGGTGGGCCTGGTGACATTGAACATGCAGACCTTCGACGTGCGGTCGTCCCCCGGGCAGGAGCTGATCGTCTACGACGCCGACCCGGGCTCGCCGAGTGCCGACGCGCTGCGACTGCTCGGCAGCATCGCCGCGACGGGACCGGTCTGAGGTGGCTGACCCGACCGACGCAGGGTGACGCGGTAGGTGTACTGCTCGGGCAGGAAGTGGCTGACCGCCAGTTCCACCGGCCGACCGCTGTCGTCGCGGTAGAGCCGGTCCACCCGCAGCATCGGATGCCCGGGGGCGCAGTCCACCGCGGCCGCCGCCCCGGTGTCGGCTGTACCGACGGTGATCGACTGCGCGGCCTCGGCGATCGGAGCTCCCAGGTGCGGTTCGAGCAGCCCGATCACGGTGTGGGTGCTCACCGCGCCGGTCTGCAGATGCGGTGACGCCGACACCGCCGCCGCGATCGGCGGGGGGAGGTGAACGACGGTGTGCCCGAACGGCACCCCGTCGTGCAGCCGGCGGAACACCACGGTGTGCACGACGTCCCCGTCGAGGCGCAACCGGCTGGCGGCGTCGATGTCGACCCGGCGGCGCAGCCCGTCGAGCACGTCCATCATGGTGTCGTCGGACAGGCTCATCAGATCGTCGATCGACCCCAGCCTGCGCAGATAGCGTCCGCCCTCGGCGGCGTAGCTGCCGCGCCCGGGCACCCGGTAGACGACGCCCTCGGCGACCAGGTCCTGGAACGCCCGGCGCACCGTCTGTCGCGAGAGTCCATGGCGCGCAGCCAGTTCCGACTCGGTCGGGAGCCGCAGCCCGTCGGCGTACCGGCCGGCGACGATCTCCCCGCGGAGCCGTTCGCGCAGCACCTGGTAGGCCGGCGGGGTCTTCATCCCAGGCCGCCCCGGGCCACCAGCTGCGCGGCGATCACGTTGCGCTGGATCTCGTTGGTGCCCTCCCCGACGATCATCAGCGGTGCGTCGCGGAAGTAGCGTTCGACGTCGTACTCGGTCGAATACCCATAGCCGCCGTGGATGCGCACCGCGTTCAGCGCGATCTCCATCGCGGTCTCGGAGGCGAACAGTTTCGCCATTCCGGCCTCCATGTCGGCGCGCTCGCCGCTGTCGTAGCGGTCGGCGGCGTGCAGCGTCAGCTGGCGCGCGGCGGTCAGCTTGGTCGCCATGTCGGCCAGATAGTGCCCGATGGCCTGGTGCTTCCAGATCGGCACCCCGAAGCTCTCCCGCTCCCGCGCGTAGGCCAGCGCGTCGTCCAGCGCGGCGGTCGCGACGCCCAGGGCCCGCGCCGCCACCTGGATACGGCCGGTCTCCAGCCCTTTCATCATGTGGGCGAAGCCTTTTCCGGGCACACCGCCGAGCACCGCGTCGGCGGGCACCCGGCAGCCGTCGAACGCCAATTCGCACGCCTCGACCCCCTTGTAGCCGAGCTTGGGCAGATCCCGCGACACCGTCAGGCCCGGGGTCGGGTTCTCCACCAGTACCACCGAGATGCCCGCGTGCCGGGGCGTTGCGTCGGGGTCGGTCTTGCACAGCAGCGCGATCAGGCCCGAGCGGCGGGCGTTGGAGATCCACGTCTTGGCGCCGCTGATCACCCACCCGTTGCCGTCGGGCCGGGCGACGGTGTGCATGTTCTGCAGATCGGATCCGCCGCCGGGCTCGGTGAGCGCCATCGTCGCGCGCATCTGCCCGGTCGCCATGGCCGGCAGGTAGCGCTGCTTCTGCTCCTCGGTGCCGAACAACGCCATCAGCTTGGCCACCACGGTGTGCCCGCCCATCGCCCCGGCCAGGCTCATCCATCCGCGGGCCAACTCCTGGGTGACCAGCACGTAGCAGCGCGTCGAGACCGGCGTGCCGCCGTAGGCCTCGGGGACGGCCAGCCCGTAGATCCCGATGCGCTTCATCTGTTCGATCCACGCCTCGGGATAGGTGTTGGCGTGCTCGACGTCGCGCACGGTCGGCCTGACCTCCCGGTCGACGAACCTCGCCACGGTGTCGACCAGCATGGTTTCGTCGTCGTCGAGAAAATGTACGGCCATTCTGCCGATGTTGACACACTCGGAACGCCGGTGCCAGCATGAGCCCTTGTGACTTTGTACGGCCAATTCCGGGGTGGACCGTTCTTCGACGACCTGCACGTCGGTCAGGTGTTCGACGCGGCGCCGACGATGACGCTGACCGCCGGGGTGGCCGCGGCGCACCAGGCGATCCTCGGCGACCGGCTGCGCCTGCCCCTGGACGGCGAACTGTCGACGCTCGTCACCGGCGCGACGGCCCCGTTCGCGCATCCCGGACTGGTGTGCGACGTGGCGATCGGACAGTCCACGGTGGTCACCCAGCGGGTCCGGGCCAACCTGTTCTACCGCGGGCTGCGGTTCCACCGGTTCCCGGTCATCGGCGACACCCTGTTCACCCGCACCGAGGTGGTCGCGTTGAAGCAGAACGCCGCCCGGCCCGGCCGTCCGCCGACGGGGTTGGCCGCGCTGCGGATGACCACGATCGACGGCGTCGGGCGCCTCGTGCTCGACTTCCACCGCTGCGCGATGCTGCCGCTGAGCGCCGACGGTGTCGAGACGGGGCACCGCGACGACATGGCCGCGATCGGCGCCGGCGCCTCACCCGCCCCCGACCCCACTGCCGACTGGGACGCCGACGCGTTCCGTGCCCGGGTGCCCGGGCCCGGCTTCGATCCGGGAATGGCGGGCACGGTGTTGCGCAGCACCGCCGACGCGGTCAGCAGCGCTCCCGAGCTGGCCCGGCTGACGCTGAACATCGCTGCCGCACATCACGATGCGCGCAGCTCGGGCCGGCGGCTGGTGTACGGCGGCCACACCATCGGGCTGGCGTTCGCGCAGGCCTGCCGGCTGCTGCCCGACCTGGTGACGGTGCTGGGCTGGGAGTCGTGCGACCACACCGCGCCGGTGTACGAGGGGGACACCCTGTACAGCGACCTGACGGTCGAGGCCGCCGACCCGCTGCCCGACGGCCGCGGCGGCACCGTGCGGCTGCGCTCCATCGTCTATGCCGCCGCCGACGACGGGCCCGACCGCGCCGTGCTCGACTGGGTCTTCACCGGTCTGCTGTTCTGAACCCCACAATGGTCTGATGACGCCGGTGGCCCTCCCCGCGACCGTGCTCGCCGAGGCGTGGGCGACGGCGCGGGCGCTGACCGCGATGACCGGTGCCGAGGTGGACGCCGACGAGGTGCTCGGGGGCCGGGCCGTGGCGCTCGACCTTCCGCGCGGGGGCACCGTGTCGGCCGGCGGGGCCACCCGGTTGATGGGTGCGGACGACGACTGGTGCGCGCTGACCCTGGCCCGGCCCGACGACCTGGAGGCGGTGCCCGCGCTCGTCGAGGCCGACGACACGCCGGACCCGTGGGCGGCGGTGGGCGCGCGCGTCCGGGCCACCGGCGTGCATGCGGTCGCGGCGCGGGCGCGGCTGCTCGGCCTGCCGGTCGGCGTGCTCGGCGAGACCGACCCGGCCCCGCCCGCCGTGCGTCGCGACCGGCCCCGCACCGCGCCCCGCCCGCTGCACGAGCTGCTGGTGGCGGACCTGTCCTCGATGTGGGCCGGTCCGCTGTGCGGCCGGCTGCTGGCCCGCGCGGGGGCGACGGTCGTGAAGGTGGAAAGCCCGCACCGCCCCGACGGCACCCGCGCAGGCCCGGCGCTGTTCTACGACTGGGTGAACGCCGGAAAGCTCTCGTATGCGGTGGATTTCGCGCAGGCGGGCGGTCTGGCCCGACTGCTCGCCGCCGCCGACGTGGTGCTGGAGTCGTCCCGGCCGGCCGCGCTGCGCGACCGCGGGCTGGGCCCCGCCGACGTGCCGGCGCGCGACGGCCGGATCTGGGTGCAGATCACCGGCCACGGCGTCGTCGGGGAGCGGGCCCACTGGGTGGCCTTCGGTGACGACGCAGCGGTCTCCGGCGGTCTGGTCGGCGGCACGTCGGCGGCACCGACGTTCTGTGGCGACGCGATCGCCGACCCGCTGACCGGACTGGAGGCTGCGCTTGCGGTGCTGCAGTCGCACGCCCGCGGCGGCGGCGAGGTGATCGGCGTCGCGATGGCCGCGGTGGCGGCCCGCTACGCCGCGCTGCCTCGTGACGGCGACGTCCTCTGCACCACAACACTTTCCGTGACCACCCCGGCGGCACGGCTCGGTGAGCACACGGCGCGGGTCGACGACATGGTGGCCCGCCGGCTGGCTCCGGCGTGCTGATCCGCGGCGGCGTGCTGCTCGACGGCACCCGCGCCGACGTGCGCGTGCAGGACCGCATCACCGAGGTCGGCGACGGGTTGGCCACGCGCCCGGGGGAGACGGTGTACGACGCCACCGGCGGCACCGTGCTGCCCGGGCTGCACGATCACCATCTGCACCTGCGCGCTGCCGCGGCGGCCCTGCACTCGCTGCACGTGGGGCCCGACGCGGTGACCGGACCGGAACACCTCGCCCGCACGCTGCGGCAGGCCGCCTCCGACGCCGACGGCTGGATCCGTGCGGTCGGCTACCACGAGTCCGTCGCAGGCCCGCTGGACCGCGCTGTGCTGGACCGCGTCTGCCCGGCCGTCCCGCTGCGCATCCAGCACCGCAGCGGTGTGCTGTGGATGCTCAACTCGGCGGGCCTGGCCCGGGTCGGGCTCGCCGATCACCCGGACGGCCGGCTGCGCAGCGCCGACACGGGCTGGGCATCGGCGCTACCGCACGCCGAGCCCCCCTTGGGGCACCTCAGCGCGCTGCTGAGCCGCTACGGCGTCACCGGAGTCACCGACGCGACCCCCGGCCTGAGCGCCGCGGACGTGGCGGCGCTGCAGCAGGCGCACCAGCGCGGGGAGCTGGCACAGTCGGTGCACTGCCTGGCTGCGGGCAAGCGCATCCTGCACGACGACGACCTCGACCTCGACGCCCTCACCGACTTCATCGCCGACCGGCACGCCGGAGGCGATCCCGTTGCGCTGCACTGTGTCACCGCCGCGCAACTCGTCGTCGCCCTGGCGGCGCTGGCGGCGGCGGGCCGCCACCCCGGCGACCGGCTCGAGCACGCCGCCGTCGTCCCGGACGGCAGCCTGGCCGCGGTCGCGGCGTGCGGCGCCACGGTGGTGACCCAGCCGAACTTCGTCGCCGAGCGGGGCGAGGCCTACCTGCGCGACGTGCCCGCCGCCGAACACCACGAGTTGTGGCGGGTGGCGTCGCTGCGCGCCGCCGGTGTGCCGATGGCCCTGTCCACCGACGCGCCGTTCGGGCGTCCGGATCCGTGGGCGGCGATGCGGGCCGCGGTGACGCGGCGTACCGCATCGGGCGCGGTGCTGGCCGCCGCCGAAGCGATCGGCGCGGCCGAGGCGCTGACGATGTTCCTCGGTGAGGCGTCAGCGCCTGCGACACCGCGACGGATCGAGCCCGGTGGGCGTGGCGATCTCTGCGTGCTGTCGGTGCCGCCACACCAGGTGCTGCACGACCTGGACGCCGAGCACGTGGCCGCGACGGTGGTGGCCGGCGAGGTGGTCTACGCCCGCCGGTGATTCACACCGTCGACGCGGCGAACGCGCTGCGCAGCATGGCGCACTGACTGTCGAAGAAGCGTTGTGACACCGACGCTTTGGGTGCGATGCCGTCGAAGCCGTGGAACGCGCCCTCGACCACCATGACCTCGCACGGCACCCCGGCGTCGCGCAGCCGCTGCGCATACGCCAGGTCCTCGTCGTGGAACAGGTCGAGTGTCCCCACGCCCACCCAGGCGGGCGGCAGGCCGGTCAGATCGGTGCGCCGGCCCGGCACCGCGACGTCCCGGTCGGCGTCGCCCAGGTAGGCCCGCCAGCCGAAGCGGTTGCTCGACTGGTTCCACAGCCGGTGGCCGGGGTTGTCCAGACCGGTGCGCTCGACCGTGCGGTCGTCGAGCATCGGGTACACCAGAAGCTGTGCGGCCAGCGGGATCCGACCGCGATCCCGGGTCAGGAACGCGAGCGCGGCGGCCAGACCGCCCCCGGCGCTGGCACCGCCGATCGCCACCCGCTCCGGGTCCACCGACGGCAGCCCCGCGAGCCAGGACAGCGCGGCGTAGCAGTCCTCGACCGGCACCGGATACGGATGTTCTGGCGCCAGGCGGTAATTCACCGCGGCCACCGTCACGCCGAGCTCGCGGGCGAAGCGCCGGCACAGCACGTCGTCCTGGGCGGCATCGCCGATCACGTAACCGCCGCCGTGGACCCACAGCAGCGCCGGTCCCGGGGTGGTGACGCCGGGCGGACGGTGCAGCCGGACGCCGACCCCGGACGCCAGCGTGAGCACCTCGACGCCGTCGACCTCGTTGTTGCGCCACATCAGTCGTGACGCCGCCCGGACGAACGGCAGCGTCACCGGCGTGATCATCTGCTTGGGCAGCAGACGGGCGCTGCGGCGCAGCTCGGGATGGAACTGCGGGGCGGTCGTCTTCGTGGACGGTCGGGCGCTGGGCACAGGTTCAGTATGCGCAGTCACTTCAACAGCGGATCCCGGGGCAGCCCCAGGATGCGTTCGGCGATGGTGTTGCGGGTGATCTCCGACGTGCCCCCGGCGATCGTCATCGCCCGGTTACCCAGATAGCTGCGGGTCAGTTGCGGATTCTGCTCGACGACGGCGGCGGTGCCGGCCAGGTCGAAGGCCAGTTCCGTGAGCCGCTGACCGGACTCGGCGACCAGCAACTTGGTGACGTTGCCCTCCGGACCCGGTTCCGCCCCGGCGATGGCCCGGGTGGCGCGTCGCAGGTTGAGCAGCCGCAGCGTGTGCGTCTCGGCGATCACCTCACCGGCGCGCAGCACGTGGGTGGCCCCGGCCTGCGGTGCACTGTCCAGCAGCGCGATCAGATCGTCGGCGGTGACCCCGGTCAGCGCGCCGGAGCCGCCGCCGATGGAGATCCGCTCGTTGCCCAGCGTCGCCCGGGCCACCAGCCAGCCCCTGTTGACGTCGCCGACGACGTCGGAGTCCGGCACGAAGACGTCGTCGAAGAACACCTCGTTGAAGTGCGCGTCCCCGGTGATGCCGCGCAGCGGATTCACCGTCACGCCAGCGGCTTTCATGTCGATCGCCATCATCGTGACGCCGGCGTGCTTGGGCGCGGCGGGATCCGTGCGCACCGTCGCCAGGCCCCACTGGCACAGATGGGCCAGGCTGGTCCACACCTTCTGCCCGCTGACCACCCAGCCACCGTCCACCTTGGTCGCCGAGGTGCGCACCGCCGCGGCGTCCGAGCCCGCACCGGGTTCGGAGAACAGCTGGCACCACATCACCTGGCCGCGCAGCACCGGCTCGACCCAGCGCTCCCGCTGCTCCTCGGTGCCCGCCTGGGCGATCGTCAGCGCCACCCAGCCGGTGATACCCATGTCGGGCCGGTGCACGTCGGCGAATTCCTCCTCGATCACCAACTGCTCGAGCACATCGGCGCCGCGCCCCCACGGTGGCGGCCAGTGCGGCACCAGGTAACCGGAGTCCACGAGGGCGTCGCGCTGCTGCTCGGCGGGAAGCGCCCGCACCGCGGCGGCCGCCTCGCGGGCCCGCGTGCGGTGCTCCTCGGCCTCGGGGGGCAGCGTGAACGTGGCGCCGCGGGCGCGGCCCCCGCGCTGGCCCGCCACGACGTCGAGCAGCGGGTCGGTGCCGTCGGCCGTCAGCGCGGCCAGCGTGCGGGCGCGGCGCAGGTACAGGTGGGCGTCGTGCTCCCAGGTGTAGCCGATACCGCCGTGCAGTTGAATGTTGTTCTGGGCGTTGAGGATCTGCGCACGGGTCGCCAGCGCCGCGGCCACCGCGGCGGGGAAGTCGGCGCTGGCCAGATCGTCGGCGCGGGCGGCGTCCCAGGTGGCCGCGGTCGCCACCTCGGCGGCCACCAGCATGTTCGCGGCGTGGTGTTTGACGGCCTGGAACGTGCCGATCGTGCGGCCGAACTGTTCGCGCACCTTGGCGTAGGCCACCGCCATCTCCAGTGCGGCCCAGCTCACGCCCACACCCTCGGCGGCGGCCAGGATCCGGAACACCGTGCGGGCGTCGCGGGCCGCGCCGCGCAGTACCCGCTGCGCGGGCACCGTGACGTCGCTGACCAGCACCGACCCGATGCTGCGGGTGGGGTCCAGTGACTCCAGCGCGGTGACCGTGACCGAGGCGGCATCGAGCACCACCACGTCGTCGCCGGCCACCAGCACCACGACGTCGGCGTCCGGGGCGCCCAGCACCGTCGGGCTCAGCCCGGTGACCACGCCGTCGGCGCCGACCGCCACGGTGCCTGTCAGACCCAGGCCGGCCACCGTCGTCCCCGAGCTCAGCCCCGGAAGCAGTTCTGCGCGAACCGAATCCGGCGCGCACCGGTCGATCGTCACGGCCGCGGCCACGGTCGGCAGGAAGGGGCCGGGGCACAACTGTCGGCCCAGGCATTCCACCACCACGACCAGTTCGGCCAGCCCGAAGCCGGACCCGCCGTGCTCCTCGGCGACGGCGAGCCCCAGCCAGCCGAGATCGGTTGCCGCCGACCAGATGTCGGCCGGGTGGCGGGATCCCCCGTCGAGCGCCGCCCGGGCCTGCGACAGAGCGTGCAGTCGATTCAGCTGACCGGCGGCGGCGTCGGCGAGGGCCTGATGGTCCTCGGTGATGGCGAGTGCGGACGCGCTGACGGTTGTGCTGACGGTGTCGGCCTCTCCGGACAGTTGACACTTGTCGAAAACAACCTAACCGGCGGGTTCTCCGCTGCCGCAGGGTGTGGCCCACGTCACAAAAGCGGCACAGCCGGGAAACAGTAGACACCTTTGCCGAGAATGTCCGTTTCGAATCTGGCCTGCGGGGTACGGTGAGCGCCATGACGGAACGGCCGGATATCCGGTATCCCGGGCCCACTCTGACCACGCGTTTGCAGTGGCTGCTCAAGGCCGGTCCCAGCGATTACATGCTGGCTGCCAGCGTGGCCAGCGCGTCGCTGCCGGTGATCGGCAAGCACCTCGAACCGCTCGGCGCCCTGACCGCCGCCGGAATCTGGGGGGCCCGGCACGCACCGGATTTCCTCAACTCCACGGTGAAGTCGTTGATGACGCCGAACGACGCCGAGCTCAAGCAGCGCGAGCGGGACTGCACCAACGAGGTCACCCAGGCCGCTCTGCGCGGCGTGGTGTCGGCCAAGGACCTGGAGGTCGACTGGCCCGCCGCCGAGCGGGTGCCGCCGGTGTGGAAGATGCGCGAGCATCGCCGCCACGTGCACCGCACGTCGGTCCGCTACGGTCCGCGCCCCAGCCAGCTGCTCGACGTCTGGCGCCGCGACGACCTGCCGAACCAGCCCGCGCCGGTGCTGCTGTTCGTGCCGGGCGGTGCGTGGGTGCACGGCAGCCGCATGCTGCAGGGCTACGCGCTGATGTCGCACCTGGCCGAGCAGGGCTGGGTGTGTCTGTCCATCGACTACCGGGTGGCCCCGCACCACCCGTGGCCCGCCCACATCACCGACGTCAAGACCGCGATCGCGTGGGCGCGCGCCAATGTCGACAAATTCGGCGGGGACCGGGACTTCGTGGCGGTCGCAGGCACCTCGGCGGGCGGGCACCTCGCGGCGCTGGCCGGCCTGACCGCCAACGACCCCGAGATGCAGGGAGAACTGCCCGAGGGGTCCGACACGTCGGTCGACGCCGTCATCGGGATCTACGGACGCTACGACTGGGAGGATCGCTCGTCGGTCGAGCGGGTCCGGTTCGTCGACTTTCTCGAACGTGTGGTGGTGCGGCGCTCGATCGCCAAGCACCCGGACGTGTTCCGCAAGGCTTCGCCGATCGCGCGGGTGCATGCCGAGGCGCCGCCGTTCCTGGTGCTGCACGGCACCGGCGACAGCGTCATCCCGGTGGCGCAGGCCCGCAGCTTCGTGGACCGCTTGAAGGAGGTGTCGCGCTCGGTGGTCAGCTACATCGAGCTCCCCGGCGCCGGGCACGGATTCGACATGACCGACGGCGCCCGCACCGGAGCGGCGTCGACGGCAATCGGGTTGTTCCTCAACCACATTCATCGAAACCGAAGCCTCATCGGGGCCAAAGAGGTTATATAGACACCTCCGACGAGAGGTGCGGGCAGTGAAAAGGCTTCGCGGGTGGGATGCCGTCCTTCTCTACAGCGAGACGCCCAACGTGCACATGCACACGCTGAAACTGGCGGTGATCGAACTCGACGGTCTGGGTGGCGCGACGTTCGGTGTCGAGGAACTGCGCAAGGTCCTGCACAGCAGGCTCTACAAGCTCGAGCCGTTCCGCTATGAGTTGATCGACATCCCGTTCAAGTTCCACCACCCGATGTGGCGGGAGAACGCCGAGGTCGACCTCGAGTACCACGTGCGCCCCTACCGCGTCGACGCACCCGGCGGCCGCCGCCAGCTCGACGAGGCGGTCGGCCGGCTGGCCAGCACCCCGCTGGACCGCAGCCGCCCGCTGTGGGAGATGTATCTGATCGAGGGGCTGGCGGGCGGACGGATCGCGGTGCTGGGCAAGATCCACCACGCGCTGGCCGATGGCGTCGCCTCGGCGAATCTTCTGGCCCGAGGCATGGATCTGCAGGAGGGTCCACAGGTCGACCGCGACTCCTACGCCACCGACCCGGCGCCGACGCGCGGTGAACTCGTGCGCACGGCCTTGGGCGATCACCTGCGTCAGATCGCGCGGTTCCCGTCGGTGGTGCGCTACACCGCGCAGGGGGTGCGCCGGGTCCGGCAGAGCCCGCACAAGCTCTCGCCGGAGCTGACCCGTCCGTTCACCCCGCCGCCGACGTTCATGAACCACATGCTCGACGCCACCCGCCGGTTCGCCACCGCGACACTGGCGCTCGACGACGTCAAGCAGACCGCCAAGCATCTCGGCGTCACGATCAACGACATGGTGCTGTCGATCTCGGCGGGTGCGCTGCGAAAGCTGTTGCTGGCCTACGACGGTCACGCCGACCATCCGCTGCTCGCGTCGGTACCGGTCAGCTTCGACTTCTCCCCGGACCGGATCTCGGGTAACTACTTCACCGGGGTGCTGGTGAGCCTGCCCGTCGAGATCGAGGACCCGCTGGAGCGGGTACGCGCCGCGCACGAATCGGCGGCCGCCGGCAAGGAGAGCAACACGCTGCTCGGCCCCGAACTGGTCAGCCAGTGGTCGGCCTATTTCCCGCCGGCGCCGGCCGAGGCGATGTTTCGGTGGCTGTCCACCAAGGACGGGCAGAACAAGGTGATGAACCTGCCGATCTCGAACGTGCCCGGTCCGCGCGAGCGGGCCCGGGTTGGCGGCGCGCTGGTCACCGAGATCTACTCGGTGGGGCCGCTGACCGCGGGCAGTGGTCTGAACATCACCGTGTGGAGCTACGTCGAACAGCTCAACATCTCGGTGCTGGCCGACGGCAAGACCCTCGGCGACCCGCACGAGCTGACCGATGCGATGGTCGAGGCGTTCGTCGAGATCCGCCGCGCCGCAGGGCTTTCCGAGGAGCTCACGGTCGTCGAGACCGCAATGGCCCCCTAGCCGGCCTGCTCCTGCGGCGCCGCCGCGCGGGTGGCCTGCACCCAGGACAGGAATTCCTCGACCGCCTGCGCGGTGTAGTGCGCCCGCGGCGAGCCGTAGTAGAAGTCGAACGCGTGTTGGGCGTGCGGGATCTCGGCGTACACCACCGGCGACGTCGACACCTCGCGCAGCGCCTCGGCGAACTCTCGGCCCTCGGGCACCGGGATGATCGAGTCGTCGCGGCCATGAAGAACGAAGAACGGCGGCGCATCGGCGCGCAACCGGTGGATCGGCGAGGCGTCGAGGTACAGCGCACGGTTGGACCGGTACGGCTGCTTGACGACGAACTTCTGCAGGAACGCGATGAATTCCTTGCGGCCGTTGCCGTGTGCGGTCACCCAGTCGTAGCGGCCGTAGATCGGCACCGCCGCCACCACCGACGTGTCGACGTCCTCGAAGCCGGGCTGGAACAACGGGTCGTCGTGGGTCAGCGCGGCCAGCGCCGACAGGTGCCCGCCGGCCGAGCCGCCGGAGATCGCGACGAAGTCCGGGTCGCCGCCGTAGTCGGCGATGTTCTCCTTGATCCAGGCCAGTGCCCGCTTGACGTCGATGATGTGGTCGGGCCACGTGTTGCGGGGGCTCACCCGGTAGTCGATGGACACGCACACCCAGCCGTGGTCGGCCAGGTGGCTGAGCAGCGGATAGGCCTGGGGCCGGCGCATGCCGATCGACCAGGCGCCGCCCGGAACCTGCAGCAGCACCGGTGCTTTCCCGTCGCGCGGCAGGTCGGACCGCCGCCAGATGTCGGCCCGGTTGGCGCCGCCGTGCGGGCCGTACTGCACGGTGCCGGCCTTCTCGACGTAGCGGCGCCGGATCACCTCGTTGGGCCACACGCCGATCAGCCGGCGCCGCTCCGACTTCGCCGCCTCGGCGATGGCCTGGTAGTCCGCGCCCAGCGCCGCGCGCAGCGGATCCTCGAAGTGCGGCTGCGAGGCGACGTTGCGGCGGTGGATCAGCCACAGCAGCGCCCAGGCCACAGCGGTCAGCAGCAACGCGATTCGTCCACGGGTACCCCGGAAGTCGCCGCGGATGCCACGGCGCACCGCATCGGCCATCGAGCCGGCCGCGTACAACGCCGACATCTCCGAGGTCGGCCAACCGAACGCGAAGACGGGAATGGTGGGATACCCCTCGCGGGCCAGCGGCCGAACACCGTTGGCGGCATTGAGCAGTTCGGCGACGGCGCGGAGCACGGGTCGGCGTTTAACCATGGTCTACCGCCTCAATCATGGTCTATGCGGTCCTGCAATTCCTGACGGGAGATCTTGCCGGTGATGCTGCGGGGCAGTTCGTCGAGGATCGTGATCTGGCGGGGCACCTTGTAATTGGCCAGATTGTCCCGGACGTGCTGCTTCAGTGAGTCGGGGGTAGCCGCCGCACCGGGGGTCAAAACCACGAAGGCCACCAGTCGTTGCCCGAACTTCTCGTCGTCGGCGCCGAGCACAGCGGCCTCCGCGACGTCGGGATGGGCGGTCAGCGTCTTCTCCACCTCGATCGGGTAGACGTTCTCCCCGCCCGAGACGATCATCTCGTCGTCGCGGCCGACCACGAACAGCCGGCCCTCCTCGTCGAGGTATCCCACGTCGCCCGAGGACATGAAGCCGTCGTGGAAGTCCTTGGTGGCGCCGGAGGTGTAGCCGTCGAACTGGGTCTTGTTGCGCACGTAGATCGCGCCGGTCCGGCCGGTGGGCACCTCGTTGAATTCGCCGTCGTAGATCCGGATCTCGGTGCCCTCGGCGGGCCGGCCCGCCGTGTCGGGCGCGGCCCGCAGGTCGCGCGGCGTCGCGGTGGCGATCATGCCCGCCTCGGTGGCGTTGTAGTTGTTGTAGATGACGTCGCCGAACCGGTCCATGAACCGGATGACGACGTCGGGGCGCATCCGCGACCCGGACGCCGACGCGAACCGCAGCGAGCGTCCGCTGTAGCGGTCCAGCACCTCCTCGGGCAGTTCCATGATCCGGTCGAACATCACCGGCACCACGCACAGCCCGGTGGCGCGGTGCCGGTCCACCAGCTCCAGCGTCGCCTCGGGGTCGAACTTGCGCCGGGTGATCACGGTGCACGCCATCGAGGCCGCGAACACCAACTGGGAGAACCCCCAGGCGTGGAACATCGGCGCGACGACGACGACCGGTTGCTCGGCCCGCCACGGCGTGCGGTCCAGGATCGACTTGAGCACGCCGGGGTCGCCGCCGGAATGCGTCGCGCCCTTAGGTGTTCCGGTGGTGCCCGAGGTCAGCAGGATCGTGCGGCCGCGCGCGGTGGCCCGGCGCGGCTCCTGGCCGGCGTGCGCGTCGATCAGTGCCTCGACGGTGAGCTCGTGGCCGTCGGAGTCGGTCCAGGCGACGATCCGCGGCGTGTCGGGCCGCCCGGCCAGTGCGCGGTCGACCGTCTCGCCGAACTCCTCGTCGTAGATCAGCACCAGCGAGCGGTCCTCGCCTTCGCGTGCCACCACCTCGGCCAGCGCCGGTCCGGCGAACGACGTGTTGAGCAGCAGCACGTCGGCGCCGATCCGGTTGGCGGCGATCAGCGTGTCGACGAACCCGCGGTGGTTGCGCGCCATCAGTGCCACCACGTCGGGCTGGCCGCCCGGCAGGGCCTGCAGCGCGGCGGCCAGCGCGTCGGCGCGGCGGTCGATCTGGCGCCAGGTCAGGATGCCGATCTCGTCGACCAGGCCGGCGCGGTCACCGCACCGCTGGGCGGCGGCCGCGAACCCGGACGTGACGGCCATGTTCTCGCGCTGCATCGCAGCGGCGATGCGCAGGTACTTGTCGGGGCGCATCGGCGCGATGACCCCCGCGCGCGCCAGCGTCGAGAGCAGGCCGACGGCGCCGGTGACCGGATCGGTGATGCCCATCAGCCGAGCACCGGCAGCCGGCGCTTGCTGGCCAACTCGTCGAGTGCCCGCTGCATCACGTGCCGGACGTGCGCGTCGACCTCGTCGATGTCGGGGTCCTCGCCGAACTCGGCGACGATGTCGATGGGTGGCAGCGCCTGCATGGTGATCTTCGCGGGCAGCGGCACGTTGACCGGCAGCACGACCGAGAGCCCGAACGGGAAGCCGAACGAGACGGGCAGGATCTTGGTGCGGAACGCGCGCGCGATCGGGCCGAGCGCCTTGGCCACGTCGGTGCCGCGGCTGAGGAACAGCTGGCTTTCCTGGCCGCCGATCCCGACCGTGGGCACGATGGGCACCCCGGCGTTCAGGGCCGCCTTGACGTAGCCGGTGCGGCCGCCGAAGTCGATCTTGTTGGCGGCCAGCGTGGGCCGGTACACGTCGTAGTCACCGCCGGGGAACACCACCACCACCCCGCCGGAGCGCAACGCCTCGTCGGCGTTGCGGTGGTTGGCCGGGATGAAGCCGGTCTTCTTCAGGAAGGCGCCCGACGGCCCGACCATCAGCAGGTCGTGGCTGAGCGTGTACACCGGCCGGTCGTAGCCGAACTCCTCGTAGAACCCGCTGGCGAACACCGGCACGTCCATCGGGAACAGACCGCCGGAGTGGTTGGCCACCACCAGTGCGCCGCCGGCCGGGAAGGTCTCCAGGCCGCGGACCTCGGCGCGGTGGTAGCCCTTGAGGAACGGCCGCAGCAGCCCCATCACCCGTTCGGTGAGCACGGGATCCCACTTGGTGATCTCGGACGGCGTGATGTCGGTCGAGCTCACGGAAGGCCCCCTGGGAGAGACGGACGTCGGACTGGAACGTGTTCTAGTTTCGGCCAGTCTACCCACGGTACGGCCGGCGCTGTGCCGACCATCTTGTCATTGCGGGCTGTCGGACAGGTGCGCCTTGACGGTGCGGGTGAGGTCGTCGCCGAGGATCTCCGGCTGCCCGGCGAACAGGCCGTCGAGTGCCAGCGCCGCCACCACCCCCGGGTCGGTCTTCTGCTCGGCCGGGATGTAGCTCACCATGTCGGTGTCCATGTAGCCGACGTGCAGGGCGGCGACGTGGATGCCGCGCGGGGCCAGTTCGGTGCGCACGGCGTCGGTCAGCGCCCAGCCGGCGGCCTTCGCGGCGGCGTAGGCGCCGCTGGTGGGCAGGTGTGCCCAGGACAGCACCGAGAGCACGTTGAGGATGGCGCCCCCACCCCGTCCGGCGATGTTGCGCTCGATGACCGGTACGAACGCGCGGGTGACGGCCAGCGTGCCGAAGTAGTGCGTCTCCATCTCCAGCCGGATGTCGTCGATCGGGCCGTCGAGCAGCCCCGCCCGGGTGGACACGCCCGCGTTGTTGATCAGCACGGTCACGTCGCCCGCGGTCTCGGCGGCGCGGCGCACCGACTCCGGGTCGGTGATGTCGAGCTGCAGCGGGATGGCCCCGGGCAGGTCGACGGTCTGGGGATCGCGGGCCGCGGCGTACACGGTGGCGCCGCGTTCGAGCAGCTGCTCGGCGAACCGGCGGCCGAGGCCGCGGTTGGCGCCGGTCACCAGTGCGGTGATGGGTTCGGTGGTCATGGGGTCCTCCTGGGCTGCCGAGCTGGGTACAGCACGATGAACGCAGAACCGCGGGCGGAAAGTCCCGCCGGCCGAAAGCCAGCGCCGCGGCCCGGGCGACGGTAGGTTCGTCCTCACTAAGGCGGAACCTGGTCGGGGGTTCCGCCCTAGTGCTTTCCGGCGGCGCGCTTGACCTGAAGCACCGTTGAGGTCACACCATTCAGGAATGGTCTCCTTCCGTACCGCCTATCTCGCCCACGTCGGTGACACCGCGACGGCGGGTGACTCGGTGGCGACCCTGCGCGCCATCGTCGCCGCGCACAACCGGTCGATTCCGTTCGAGAACCTCGACCCCCTGACCGGCGTGCCCGTGGCCGACCTGTCGGTCGAGTCGCTCACCGACAAGCTCGTGCACCGGCGTCGGGGCGGGTACTGCTACGAGCACAACGGACTGCTCGGCTACGTGCTCGAAGACATGGGGTTCTCGGTGCAGCGGCTGGCCGGACGGGTGGTGTGGATGCGCGAGGGGCACTCCGACGAGCCGCCGCCCCAGACCCATCAGGTGCTCGCGGTCACCCTGCCCGACGGGACCGGCCCCTACCTCGTCGACGTCGGCTTCGGCGGGCAGACCCTGACCTCCCCGATCCGACTGCAGAGCGGCGCCGAGCAGCAGACCCGGCACGAGCCGTACCGGCTGCTCGACCACTCCGAGGGTTACCTGCTGCAGGCCCTGATCCGCGGTGAATGGCAGCCGCTGTACACGCTGAGCCTCGAGCCGCGGCCCCGGATCGATCTCGAGGTCGGTAGCTGGTACGTGTCGACACATCCGGCGTCCGGTTTCGTCGTCGGTCTGTCCGCCGCACTCGTGACCGATGGTGAGCGCTGGAACCTGCGCGGCAGGAATTTGGCGGTGCACCGCCCCGGCGGCACCACGAGAACACATTTCGACACGGCCGACGAGGTGCTGGAGGTGCTGAGTCAACGCTTCGGCATCGATCTGTCCGATCTCGGTGACCGGGCCGCCCTCCGGGCGCGGGTCGACGAGGTGCTCGACCGTTAGGCCGCACAGCAGGAATCGTCATGGCCCGACGGTGCCGGGGCGGCGATACTCGGACGCGTGACGGATCCCTCCGGACGCGACCGGCTGCGCGAACTCCTCGACGCGGTGACCGACATCGGCGACGGCTCGGGGAAGAGAGACGTCGGGGCGATGGCGCGCAGCAGCCACGCGTCGGAGTTCCACTTCTCCCGTGAGGTGCGCCGGCTCACCGGCGAATCCCCTGCGGCGCTGCGGCGCCGCATCATGCTCGAGCGGGCGGCCTGGCGGCTGCAGCGCGGCGAACCGGTGTCGGCCGTCGCCGCCGCGGAGGGCTGGTCGTCGGCCGAGGTGTTCTCCCGCGCCTTCCGCCGCAGCTACGGGTGTCCGCCCTCGGAGGCGGCCGCCGTGCACTTCCGGTTGCCCGCGCCCAACGGGCTGCACTTCCATCCGCCGCAGTCGCTGTGGCTCGACGACCCGTCCCCGGCGCCGGTGCCCGACGTGACGGCGCTGATGATCGACCACGATCTCGACGACACCGCCCACCTGCTCGCCCGGGCGGCCGAGCTGACCTCGCAGCAGTGGACGGCGCCGATCCGGCCGGGGCAGACGGTGCTGGACTGGGACGGGCCGGAACCCAGCGTCGGCGCGGTGCTCGGCGCGATCGTCTGGACCAAGCAGGTGTGGCTGGCCACCATCGACGGGGAGGACTTCCCGGCGCGCACCGCGACCCAGCCCGAGTCGGTCGACGCCGGGACGCTGGCGGCGTTCCACGATGAGATCGGAAAGCGTTGGCGCACAACGATCGCCGACCACACCGCGGCCGGCCGGCTCGGGGACACCGTCATCGACGCGCTGTGCGAACCGCCGGAGTCGTTCCCGCTGTACGGCATCGTCGCGCACGTGCTGACCTATTCGGCACACCGGCGCGAACTCGTCCGCGCGATGCTCGCCGACCACGGCGTCGACACCGGCCGCGGAGACCCACTGGACTGGATGAGGAGACCCTGACATGGCCTGCGTCTACTACACCGCCGCCAGCCTCGACGGCTACGTCGCCGACGAGCACGCGAGCCTGCAGTGGCTGGTGACCCGCGACATCGACGCCACGGGGCCGTTCGCCATCGACCCGTTCCTGGCGTCAGTCGGCGCGCTGGTGATGGGGGCCGACACCTACGAGTGGATCCTGGCGCATCAGCCGGGCGATTGGATGTACTCCCAGCCGTCGTGGGTGATGACGCACCGCCCGCAGATCATCGCCGCCGGCCACCCCGTGCAGACGTTCGCCGGCGACGCGGCCGAGCTGTTCCCGACGCTGCGCGACGCCGCCGGGGACCGCCACGTCTGGGTGGTCGGCGGCGGCAACGTGGCCGGACAGTTCGTCCGCGCCGGACTGGTCGACGAGATGATCGTCTCCTACGCCCCGTGCACGCTCGGGGCGGGCTCACCGGTGCTGCCCATCCGCTCGGAATGGCAGCTGGTCGACACGGCCCGCAACGCCGACTTCGTCTGCGCGCACTGGCGTAAAGCCTGACGGGCGCTGCTTTGCGGCCTATTCTGCGCAGCATGGGCCACTACAGGAGCAACGTCCGCGACATCGAGTTCACCCTCTTCGAGACGCTGGCACTCGAGAAGGTGCTCGCCACGGGCGAATACGGTGATCTCGACGGTGAGTCGGTGCGCCAGATGCTGCGCGAGGCCGCCAAGCTCGCCGAGGGTCCGCTGTCGGAGTCCTTCGCCGAGACCGACCGGCACCCGCCGAGCTTCGACCCCGCCACGCACGTCGTCAGCATCCCCGAACCGTTCAAGAAGACGTTCCGGGCCTGGCGCGACGGCGAGTGGTCGCGGGTGGGCATGGCCTCCGACATCGGCGGGGTGCCGGTGCCTGCGATGGTCGAGTGGGCGGTCAACGAGTTCGCCCTCGGCGCCCAGCCCGCGGTGTTCCTGTACTCGGCAGGCCCGAAGATGGCCGACATCCTGTACGCGATCGGCAATGAGCAGCAACGGCATTGGGCGTCGTTGATGATCGAGAAGGACTGGGGCGCCACGATGGTGCTCACCGAACCCGACGCCGGCTCGGACGTCGGATCGGGCCGCACCAAGGCCGTCGCGCAGCCCGACGGCACCTGGCACATCGACGGTGTGAAGCGGTTCATCACCAACGGCGACGGCGACGACCTGTTCGACAACATCATCCACGTCGTGCTGGCGCGGCCCGAGGGCGCCGGACCCGGCACCAAGGGGCTGAGCCTGTTCATCGTGCCCAAGTTCCACTTCGATCCCGAGACCGGCGAGCTCGGCGAGCGCAACGGCGTGTACGTCACCGGGCTCGAACACAAGATGGGCCTCAAGGCGTCGGCGACGTGCGAGCTGACGTTCGGCCAGCACGGCACCCCGGCGGTCGGCTGGCTGGTCAACGACACCCACAACGGCATCGCGCAGATGTTCAAGGTCATCGAGTACGCGCGGATGATGGTGGGCACCAAGGCGATCGCGACACTGTCGACCGGCTACCTGAACGCCCTCGAGTACGCCAAGAGCCGGGTGCAGGGCGCGGACATGACGCAGATGGCCGACAAGTCCGCCCCGCGGGTGACGATCATCCACCACCCCGACGTGCGCCGGGCGCTGCTCACCCAGAAGGCCTACGCCGAGGGGCTGCGCGCGCTGTACCTGTACACCGCCGCGCACCAGGATCCGGCGGTGGCCGCGGTGGTGTCCGGCGCCGACGCCGAGATGGCCGACCGCGTCAACGACCTGCTGCTGCCGGTGGTCAAGGGCGTGGGATCCGAGCGCGCCTACCAGTGTCTGACCGAGTCGCTGCAGACCCTCGGCGGCTCCGGCTTCCTGCAGGACTACCCGATCGAGCAGTACATCCGCGACGCCAAGATCGACTCGCTGTACGAGGGCACCACCGCCATCCAGGCGCAGGACTTCTTCTTCCGCAAGATCGCGCGTGACCAGGGCGGGGCGCTGCTGCACGTCGTCACCCAGATCCGGGCGTTCCTCGACGACGCCGTGGCGCGGCCCGAACTCGCCGACGGCCGCGCTCTGCTGACCACCGCGGTCGCCGACGTGCAGGCGATGGTCGCGGCGATGACGAAGTACCTGATCGATTCTCAGCAGAATCCCCGCGAGCTCTACCGGGTGGGCCTGGAGTCGGTCCCGTTCCTGCTCGCTGTCGGGGACCTGCTGCTCGGCTGGCTGCTGCTGCACCAGGCCGAGATCGCGCTGACGGCGCTCGACGGCGAGGTCAGCGAGCGCGACCGTGCGTTCTACACCGGCAAGGTGGCCACCGCGATGTTCTTCGCCAGGAACATGCTGCCGGGCCTGACGTCGCGGCGGGCGATCCTCGAGGCCGTCGACCTGACCGCGATGGACGTCCCCGAGTCCTCCTTCTAGGGGTCACATCTTCCGGCGAGCAGACGCAAACTCGGGTTTCTTAGCGCGAATTCACCCGAGTTTGCGTCTGCTCGAGCGATGACTTTCGGGCGACGACCCGGTCTGCATCCGCATGACCGACGACACCGCAGTCCGCGACGTTCTCGACCGCTGGCTCGACGCCATCCGCGCCCGTGACCTCGAGGGCGTCACCGCCGCGCACACCGACGACATCGTGCTGTTCGACGTGCCGGTGCCCTACGACGGCGTGTACGGCATCGACGGCTACCGCGCCACCTGGCCGGATTTCTTCGAGTGGATCGCCGGCGGCGCCGTGCTCGAGCTGGTGCGTCTCGACGTCACCGCCGGCGACACCGTCGCCTACGCCCACGCCCTGTTCCGCACCGGCATGCCCGAGGACATCGCCGCCCATCCCGAGAAGCGTCTGCGCAGCACGTTCGGCCTGCGCAAGATCGACGGCGCCTGGGTCATCGCCCACGAGCACCACTCGATGCCGCACACCGCCTGACGCGACGCCGAATGCACGGTTTCTGACGGAAATCCCCCGAAAGCCGTCACAAAGCGTGCACTCGGCGCGCGCCCCGCCTAAGCCGGGGTGTAGCCGAACGGCAGCAGGATCGACTTGGGCTCGCAGTACGCCTCGATGCCCTCGGTGCCGTTCTCGCGGCCGATGCCCGAGTTCTTGTAGCCGCCGAACGGGGCGCCGGGATCGAACGCGTACATGTTGACCGCGTACGTGCCGGTGCGGATCCGCCGGGCGATCTTGAGCGCCTTGTCGTGGTCGGTGGTGTACACCGACCCGGCCAGCCCGTACACCGAGTCGTTGGCGATGCGCACCGCGTCGTCCTCGTCGGTGTAGGGGATCACCGCGAGCACCGGCCCGAAGATCTCCTCCTGGGCGATCGTCATCGAGTTGTCGACGTCGGCGAACACCGTCGGCTGCACGTACCAGCCGCTGTCCAGGCCCTCGGGGCGCTCACCGCCGACGACGACGCGGGCACCCTCCTCGACACCTTTCTTGATGTAGCCCTCCACGCGCTCGCGCTGCTTCTCGCTGATCAGCGGGCCGATCATCGCGGCGGGATCGGTGGGCAGCCCGGGCAGCATGCCCGACACCGCGGCCGAGAGCTTCTCGACGACCTCGTCGTAGCGCGACCGCGGCGCCAGGATGCGGGTCTGCCCGACGCAGGCCTGCCCGGAGTTCATCAGCCCGGAGAACACCAGCATCGGCAGCGTGGAGTCCAGGTCGGCGTCCTCGAGGATGATCGCCGCCGACTTGCCGCCCAGCTCCAGCGTGCACGGCTTGAGCTTCTCGGCGGCGATCTTGGCGATCTCCTTCCCGACCGCCGACGAGCCGGTGAACGTGAACTTGTCCAGCTCCGGGTTGGCGGTCAGCGCGCGCCCGGTCTCCGGTCCACCGGGAACGATCGACAGCACGCCCTCGGGCAGCCCGGCCTCGGCGAACGCCTCGGCCATCGCGAACACCGACAGCGGGGTCTCCGCGGCGGGCTTGAGCACGATGGTGCAGCCGGCCAGCAGCGCCGGGCCCAGCTTGTTGGCGGCCAGGAAGAACGGGACGTTCCAGGCGGTGACCGCGCCGACGACACCGATCGGCTCGCGCACCACCAGCGTCTGGCCGTAGATGCCGTCGCGGATCTCCTGCCAGGTGAACTTGTCGGCCGCGGCCGCGAAGTACTGGAACGCCGACATCGCGGCGCCGTACTGCATCATGTCGACGATCGTCGGGGGCTGGCCGGTCTCGGCGGCGAGCAGGAACTTCAGCTCGTCGGCCCGCTCCTCGAGGATCTTGACCGCACGGGCCAGCACGTCCTGGCGCTCGGCCGGCGACATCTGCGGCCAGGGCCCCTCGTCGAAGGCCTTGCGGGCGGCCGCGCAGGCGGCGTCGACGTCGGCGGCGCTCGCCAGCGGAACCTTGCCGACCAGCTCGCCGGTGGCGGGGGAGTGCACCTCGATCACGTCCGAGGTGGCCGGCTCGACCCACTTGCCGCCGATGAACAGCTTGTCCCATTCGGTCTTGAACGCCGTGCTCTGTGTCATGGACGTCACATTACCTACGATCCGGTGGAAGTAGAACCTGTTGCAGTTCGCCGATTCAGGACGGCGACAACACCAGCACCAGATTGCTCACCGTGAATTCCCGCAGCCCGGGCACCTTCGTCAGGTTCCACGCCCATCGCGGGTGGTAGCGGGGAAATGCGGCGACCAGCGCGCCGGTGCCCGCGGCCCAGCGCAGCCCCTGGTGCGCGGAAACGGCGAACAACGACGAGCCGTAGTCGTTTTTGGGCCGGTGGCCGTGCCGGCGCGCATACCGGTCGGCGGCCCGCCGGCCACCGAGGTAGTGGGTCAGGCCCATCTCGTGGCCGCCGAACGGCCCCAGCCAGACCGTGTACGACAGGATCGCCAGCCCGCCGGGGCGGGTGACGCGCAGCATCTCCGCGCCGAGCCGCCACGGCTGCGCGACGTGCTCGGCGACGTTGGAGGACAGGCAGACGTCGACGCTGCCGTCGGCGAACGGCAGCGCGGTGCCCGAGGCGCGGACGAACGTCCCCGCGCGCCGGTGGGTGCGCGGCGCGGCGGCGTGCATCTCCCGGGGGTCGGGTTCCACTCCGAGGTAGCGCATCCCGGCGTCGGTGAACGCGGACGCGAAATAGCCGGGGCCGCCGCCGACGTCGAGCACGGTCAGGCCGCCCGGAGCGCTGCCGGTCGCCCCGGCCCACAGGTCGGCGACGAGCGCGACGGTGTCGGCGGCCAGCGCCCCGTAGAACCGGTCGGGATCGCTCTGCTCGAAGCGGAACGCCGACAGCAGGCGCAGCGAGCGCGCCAGCGTCGCCCGCCGGGCGAACAGATCCGTAGCGACCACCCGGCCACCCTAGGCACACCGCTAGTCTGAACAGCGATGTCCGCCCCCCTGAACTCCGTGTTGCTGCTGTGCTGGCGCGACACCGGGCACCCGCAGGGCGGCGGCAGCGAGACCTATCTGCAGCGCATCGGCGCCCATCTGGCTCGTTCGGGGGTGCACGTCACGCTGCGTACCGCCCGCTACGACGGGTCGGCGCCCCGCGAGGTCGTCGACGGGGTGGAGATCCAGCGCCGGGGCGGGCCCTATTCGGTGTACGTGCGGGCCGGGCTGGCGATGGTCGCGGCCCGCGTGGGGTTGGGCCCGCTGCGGCACGTGCGGCCCGACGTCGTCGTCGACACCCAGAACGGGCTGCCGTTCCTGGCCCGGCTCGCCTACGGCCGGCGCGCCGTCGTGCTGGTGCACCACTGCCACCGCGAGCAGTGGCCGGTGGCCGGTCCGGTGAAGAGCCGCATCGGCTGGTTCGTCGAGTCCCGGCTCTCGCCGCGGCTGCACCGCCGCAACCAGTACGTGACGGTGTCGCTGCCCTCGGCGCGCGATCTGACCGACCTCGGGGTGCGGGCCGACCACGTCGCGGTGGTGCGCAACGGCGTCGACGCGGCGCCGCGGGCCAGCGTGACCGCGCCGCGGTCGCCGACGCCGCGCATCGTCGTGCTCTCGCGGCTGGTGCCGCACAAGCAGATCGAGGACGCGCTCGACGCCGTGGCCCGGTTGCGCCCGCGGATTCCGGATCTGCATCTCGACGTCGTCGGCGGCGGCTGGTGGGCGCAGCGCCTGATCGACCACGCGCACGGTCTCGGCATCGCCGACGCCGTGACCTTCCACGGGCACGTCGACGATGTCGTCAAACATGCTGTGCTGCAGCAGAGTTGGGTCAACGTGCTGCCGTCACGCAAGGAGGGCTGGGGGCTGGCGGTCGTCGAGGCCGCCCAGCACGGCGTGCCGACGATCGGGTACCGATCCTCGGGCGGACTGTCCGATTCCGTCGTCGACGGGGTCACCGGGATCCTGGTCGACGACCGCGACGATCTGGTCGACGGCCTGCACCGGCTGCTCACCGATCACGTGCTGCGCGATCAGCTCGGTGCCAAGGCCCAGGTCCGCAGCGACGAGTTCTCCTGGGATCAGAGCGCCGACGCGATGCGCGCGGTGCTCGACGCGGTGCGCGCCGGGCGCCGCACCAGCGGCCTGGTCTGACAACCGAGAACGCCTGCGCGGCCCGTCCCGGCGTTAGCATGACCGGCGTGGGCAGCCCCGTGCAGCGGTTCCTCGACCACCGGATGACGATCGCCGAATGGATCGGCACCGCAGTGCTGCTCGGCACGCCGTACCTGGTGATCGGGGTGATCTACACCGTCCTCGGCAACGACTACGCAGCGCGCACCGACGGTCTTCGCGCGGTGGCCGCGTTCGTGGGCGGCATCGTCTACTGGCCGGTGCTGCTGCTCGTCGGATCCTGCACACCGTGACCGCGCACCGGATTCGCGTCGCGCGCCGCACCGCCCGGTGGGACGACGGATCGGTGACGGTCGCCGATGCGATGGACTTCTGGTCGTTCGCGGCCGGGGCGGCCAACGTGATCATGCAGCTGTCCCGGCCCGGTGTCGGGCACGGCGTCGTCGAGAGCCCCGTCGAGTCGGGCAACCTGATGAAGCATCCGTGGAAGCGGGCGCGCACCACGTTCACCTATCTCGCGGTCGCGGTCCGCGGCACCGACGAGGACCGGGCGGCGTTCCGCGCGGCGGTCGACGACGTGCACCGCCACGTGCGGTCGACCCCGTCGAGTCCCGTGCGGTACAGCGCCTTCGACCGTGATCTGCAGATGTGGGTGGCGGCCTGCCTGTTCGTCGGGCTCGAGGACACCTATGAACTGCTGCGCGGCGAGATGACACCGCAGCAGCGCGAGCAGTTCTACCGCTCGGCGTGGCCGCTGGGCACCACACTGCAGGTCACCGACGATCAGTGGCCGCCGAGCCGGGCCGACTTCGACACCTACTGGGACGCGGCGTGCACCCAGGTGGCGCTCGACCCCGCCGTGCGCGACTATCTGACGGACCTGATCGACCTACGGATGATCAATCCTGTTCTGGGCGTACCGTTCCGGCCGCTGCTGAGATTCCTCACGGCAGGCTTCCTGGCCCCGGTGTTCCGGGACGCGCTGGGGCTGCGGTGGGGCGCCGGGCGGCAGTGGTGGTTCGAACGGCTCTTTCTGGTGGTCGCGTTCGTCAACCGGTTCCTGCCTGAATTCGTCCGTCAGGGCGGCACGTTCCTGCTCCTGGCCGACGTCCGTTCCCGGGTGCGCCGCCAGCGCCGACTCGTCTAGGAGGGCCGATGGGGATCCGCACCGCCACCCGCCGCCTGCTGAGCAGGCGGCTATCGGTGTACGACGTCGTCGAACTCGCGCTGTGGCTGGCGATCCCGTATGTGGGGATCGGCCTGACGTGGGCGTTCTTCCAGACCCAGCAGGTCGCCGCCGTCGAGGATGTGCTGACGACCCGGGTGCCGGCGGGCGCGGACATCCTGTCCTATCTACTGGTCGCGGCGCTCTGGCCCCTCGACATGCTCATCCCGGCGGTCTGTGCCGCGTAACCGCCTGCGCCACACCATCATCGCGCCCAACCCGACGACGAGCTGCGCCAGCCACACCCCGTGCGCGGCGAGCACGATCCCCCGGTGCGGAGACGACGGGCTGTCCCCACCCACCCGGTAGACCGTCAGCTCGCCGTCCCGGAACGCTACGGGCAGCGCGAGATCGACGCCGGATCCCTCGACGACGACCCAGCGCACGCCCGCGGCGGCCAACCGGTCCCGGTCGGCGCCGGCCAGCAGCAGGGCCTGGATCTCGCGCGCCCGCACCCCTTCGCCCGGCACGGTGTGTCCGCCGATGGACAGGTCGCCGGTGCTGAGCACCTCCGCGCGCAGCCAGCGCGGCAACGGATCGAGGACGGGCGCCGACCCGGCCCATGCGAAGCGGCGCATGCTGTCGACGGGCAGCACCGCGACCGGCGCCGGATCGGCGTCGATGACCGCCGCGGCCTCCCGCCACGCGGCCGGGTACTCCACCGGCCGCACCCGGCCCCCGACACCCCAGGCCAGATCGGGCAGCGTCGCGATCACCGCGGCACAGCACACCGCCGCGGTGGCGACCGCCGGCACCCGGGGCCGCAGCGCGACGACGGCCGCCGCCCCCGCCAGCGCGTAGCCGGGCATCGCCAGCGCGACCCACTTCTGGCCGTCGCGCACCACCCCCAGGCCGGGAACCGCCTCGATCACCGCCTCGATCGTCGCCAACCCCGGCCCCGTCGCCATCAGCGCGGGCACCGCCACCGCGGTGACCGCGAGCGCCAGCAGCGGCACCCCGACCCGCCGCCGGATCAGCACCGGCATGCCCGCGGCCACCACCGCCAGCAGCACCAGCGTCGCCACTACCGCGAAAAGCCCTGTGCGCGAGGGCGGTACCGCGTCGGCGTTCCAGATGCCGCCGAGTCCGGCGAGGCTGCCGAGCGTGCCGAGGCCGGGCTCGGCACGGGCAGCGAACGCCCGTATCGCCGCCCCCTGATCCGCACCCGGGCTCCACCCCTGCGCCACCGCCGAGGCCACCAGCCACGGCAGCGCGGCCGTGATCGCCGCGGCGAGACCGACCGCCGCGCAGACGCGGCGCGACCACCCCGAGCCGGGCGCCACCGCGCAGGTCAGCGCCACCGTCGCGGCCAGCATCAGACCCGTCGGCGTCAGTCCGGCCAGCGCCGTCCAGAACAGCACCGCCCCCACGCCGCCGACGCCCCCCGGCGACGAGCGCAGCGCCAGCACCGACGCCGCCACCCACGGCAGCGCGCCGTAGCCGATCAGCAGACTCCAGTGCCCCTGCAGCAGACGTTCGGCCACATACGGATTCCAGATCGCCACGGTGGCCGCGACGCACTGGCCGGCCAGACCCGCGTCGGGCAGCATCGCTGCGGCGAGCCGGGCCGCTCCCCAGCCGGCCAGCCAGATCCCGAGGATCAGCAGTGCCTTGACCACCACGCCGCCGTCGAGCACAGAGGACGCCAGCGCGACCGCGACGTCCTGGGGCAGCGCGCGCGGCGCGGCCTGCGTCAGCCCCAGCGCGGCATCGGTGAGGAACGACCGCGGCGTCGACACCGCGTCGCGCAGCAGCAGATAGCCCGGCGCCAGCAGCGGCGCGGTCACCGCCACCGCGAGCACCAGCGCGTACGCCGGCGCGATCAGCGGACGGAGGCGGGCGATCAGACCGGTCGGTCCGGCGGCAGATCCGTCGGCCGCTGCGCGGGCAGTTTCTCGGTCTTGGCCTCGGCGCCGGGCACCGGTTCACCCTCGTCGCCGCGCCCGCCGAAGAACCGGTTGCCGGTGTCGTCCAGCCCGGGATCGATCAGCATCGACTCGGCGCGCAGGCTGAACGAGCCCAGCAGCACGCCGCCGATGAGCAGCACCAGGCCCAGCGCGGTGAACGTGATCGGCAGGATGCGGCCCCACAGCGCCACCCGGTCGCGCTCGTCGGAGGCCGCGGCCACCTGCGCCTCGACGGACTCGTCGTTGGTGGTCACCGTGTAGTCGACGAACGTCACCTCGGGCTTGAGCGCCTCGCGGGCGTAGTAGTGGTACCCGCGGTCGGTCTCCTTGACGATGGTGCCGGACACCGGGTCGACCCAGAAGGTGCGCTGCGCGGCGTAGTACCGCGTCATCGTGATCGGTTCCTCGGGATCGCCCTCGAGGCCCCACAGCGCGGCACGCGCGGTGACCTGGCTGTCGGCGTCGTCGTCGTACAGCGAGGCGTACTTGACGGGTTCGACGAGCTTGCCGTCGTCGTCGAAGCCGACGTTCTGGGTGAACTTGTACGTGGTCAGGCCGTTGACGTCCTCTTCACCGGCGTAGTTCGCGTCGTAGGGCTTCTGCGCGATCGCGTCGAAGAACGGGTAGGTCTTCTTCTGCGTGTCGAACGGGAAGCGGTAGGCCAGCCCCTCGTGCGGCAGCGCGATGTTGGTCGGCGGGTTCTCGTCCTCGATGGCGCGCGGCTTCTGCACGGCTCCGCCGGGGTTGCTCTCGCTGGACACCGCCTCGGCGGTCTTGCGGTCGAGGGTGACGGTGTCGACCATCGCCAGCAGCAGACCCTTGTCCTGCTGCTGGTCGGACCGCCGCAGCGTGTCGCCGACCTGCAGCGTGACGACGTCGGCGTTGGCCGGTGACTCGACGCTGATCTGCTGCTGCATCACCACCGGGACGTCCTTGTTGACGACGAACCGCTGCGTGTTCAGCGACGCGGGGTCGAAGGCGTCACCGGTGCCGTCGCTGACCAGCGTGGAGTCGATGTCGAGCGGGATCTTGGAGATCTTGCCCTTGGTGTACGTCGTCAGCAGCAGCGCGGCGATGAGCAGGGCAGCGCCCAGTCCCATGATTCCGCACGCGGCAAACCTCAGCGCAACTGCGCGGTTCAATACCGTGTCTCCCTTCGCGCGCGGCAAAACCCGTTCGACCCTAACAGCACAAGTTAAGGCCGTTCCTGACGAGCACGATCGGACGGCCGCCGGGCCTGACTACCCGTTTTCGGCCGGGTTGCGCGGGAGGCGCACACTGGTCCGCGTGACCCGATCCGAGACCAGCGCCGTCGGGGGCACCCGGGGGTTCCTGCCCGCGGTGGAGGGCCTGCGGGCCTGCGCCGCCATCGGCGTCGTCGTCACCCACGTCGCCTTCCAGACCGGACACACCACCGGGGTGACGGGCCGGCTGCTGGGCCGCTTCGACCTCGCGGTCGCGGTGTTCTTCGCGCTGTCGGGATTCCTGCTGTGGCGCGGTCACGCGGCCGCCGCCCGGGGCCTGCGCAAGCGCCCGGCGACCGGGCACTACCTGCGGTCGCGGTTCGTGCGCATCATGCCCGGCTACCTGGTCGCGGTCGTGGTGATCCTCACCCTGCTGCCGGACGCCAAGGCCGACGCCACGGTATGGCTGTCGAACCTGACGTTGACCCAGATCTACGTGCCGCTGACGCTGACCGCCGGCCTGACCCAGATGTGGAGCCTGTCGGTCGAGGTCGCGTTCTACATCGCGCTGCCGTTCCTGGCGCTGCTGGTGCGTCGCGTGCCGGTGCGCGCCCGCATCCCGGTGATCCTGGCCGCCGCGGCGGCGAGCCTGTTCTGGGTGCGCATCCCGTTCGACCCGGCCTCGGGACACAACCTGTGGAACTGGCCGCCGGCGTTCTTCTCCTGGTTCGCCGCGGGCATGGTGCTCGCCGAGCTGACGGTGTCGCCGGTGGGGTGGGCGCACCGGCTGGCCCGCTCGCGACTGCTGATGGCCGGGATCGCGGTCACGGCCTTCCTGATCGCCGCGTCGCCGCTGGCCGGCAGGGAGGGGCTGCAGTTCGGCACCATCGGCCAGGTCACCGTCAAGACCGCGATGGGTGCGGTGGTGGCCGCCGCGCTGCTGGCGCCGCTGGTGCTCGACACCCCCGACACCGCGCACCGACTGCTCGGGCATCCGACGATGGTGACGCTGGGCCGCTGGTCCTACGGGCTGTTCGTGTGGCATCTGGCCGCGCTGGCGATGGTGTTCCCGATGCTGGGGGAGTTCGCGTTCAACGGGCACTTCGTCCCGGTGCTGGTGCTGACGGTGGTGTTCGGCTTCGCGATCGCCGCGGTCAGCTACGCGCTGGTGGAGTCGCCGTGCCGCAACGCGTTGCGCCGCTGGGAGCGGCGCAACGACCCGACCCCGCTGGACAGTGCGGTCGACGACGTCACCGAGCCCGCCGTCGCGAGATGACCTCGTCGCGCACCGCCGACCGGCGCGCCTTCCCGGCGTCGTCGCGCAGCGGCCGGTCGGTGAACTCGACGGTGCGCGGCAGCTTGTGGCCCGCCAGCCGGTCGGCCAGGAACGCCGTCACCTCGGCCGCGTCGAGGCCCGGCGCCTGGACGATGACGTGCGGCACCTGGCCGAGGTCGTCGTCGGGCACCCCGACCGCCAGGCTGGACAACACCCCGGGATGCTCGGCGAGCGCCGACTCGATCTCGGCCGGGTACACGTTGCGCCCGCCGACGGTGAACATGTCGACGCGGCGGTCGGTCAGATACAGGAAGCCGTCGGCGTCGAAGAACCCCAGATCGCCTAGCGAGTCCCAGCCGTCCCGGCTCTTGGCGGTGCTGCCGACGTAGCGGTAGGTGGGCCGTGCGCCCGGGGCCCGGCGCATGTAGATCTCGCCCGGCACACCGGGCGGGCACTCGTTGCCGTCGTCGTCGAGCACCTTCATCTCCCCCGCGACGACGACACCCACCGAACCGGGGTGGCTGAGCCACTGATCACCGGAGATGAACGTCAGCGCCTGTAACTCGGTGCCGCCGTACAGTTCCCACACCTTCTCCGGGCCGAGCAGCTCGATCCAGGCCCGCTTCACCGCGGGTGGGCACGGCGCCGCGAGATGCCAGAACCTGCGGATCGACGACAGGTCGTAGGCGTCCGGATCGGCGCGATACACCGGCAGCAGCCGCTGCATGATGGTCGGCACCGTGGTCAGGAACGTCACCCGGTGCTCGGCGACCAGCCGCAGGAACGCGTGCGGCTCGAAGCGTGGCATCACCACCAGGTGATGGCCCTGCAGCAGGCCCACGGCGAACGTGGTGAAGCCGGTGTTGTGGCTCAGCGGCACCGAGATCAGCGAGACGTCGCCCTCCTGTGCCCCCAGCGGGGTGCCGATCGCGGCGGGCATCCGGCTGTCGTTGCCGGCCTCGATCAGCTTGGGCCGTCCAGTGCTGCCGCCCGAGGCCATCGACTTCCACACCGGCGAGACCGCCTCGGGCAGCGGTGCGTCCGAAAACTCCTGCGCCAGTGCGGTGGTCGTGGTGGGGGTGACGCCGGTGGGGTCGGCGCGGCCGACCAGCAGGGCCGGGCGCCGCAGCTCGAGCAGCGCCGCCAACTCGGCGTCGGGCAGCCGCGCGGACAGCGGTTGGGGCACCGCGCCCAGCTTCCAGCAGGCCAGCACCGCGTAGATCCAGTCCAGCGAGTTGGGCAGCAGGATCGTCACGTAGTCGCCGACCCCGACGCCCCGGGTGGCGAAGCCGCGCGCCAGCCGGTTGGTGATGGCATCGAGTTGCGCGCGGGTCACCGTGACGCCGTCGCACGTGGCGGCCGGCGCGTGCGGCTGCTGCGCGGCCAGCGCCGAGACCTGGGTGCTGATCGGGGGGACGGGGGACGTCATGTCAGTCATCCTGCTGGCTGGGTGCGGCGGCGGGCCAGGGAACCGCCGAGACGGCCACGGCCACCACCGACAGCAGGGCGAGGAACTGCACCCACGGGGAATGCCCGACGTAGCCGTCGACCGAGCGCCACGGGTTCTGGCTGAGCACCGCCCCGGCCAGGATCAACCCGCCCGCCGCGACACCGACGGTGACTCTCTCGCACAGCACGTCGCGTCGTCGGAACAGCAACCGCGCCCCGAACGCGGACGTCGACACCGCGGCGCCGACCGGGCCGGCGATGACGGTCGCGGCGAACGTCGCCGCGACCGCGACGGCGAGCGGGTGCGGTGCCCACGGCCGCGCGGGCGGGACGCCGTCGCGGCGCCGCGTCGGGGCGACGGTCAGCACGAACAGCAGCGGCAGCAGCGCGAGCCCGCCGATGAGCCCGGCGCGGTAGGCGGTGTCGGCGGTGAACGCGAGCGTCACGGTGCCGCCGGTTCCGGCGGGCAGCACCCAGCCCTGCTGCCAGCCGTTGACGGTGATGGCCCGAAGCGCCGTGCCGTCCTCGGTGTGGGCCGACCACCCGGGGTTGATGCTCTCGGGGACGACGAGGAGGCGTTCGGCGGCTGAGGCCGCGATGTCGACCTGGCGCCGGTCGTTGCGCCACAGCGGCGTCGTGACGGATTGCGGTGTGGCGGTGCGGACCCGGCTCTCGTCGGGGGTGCTCAACGCGACGCCGTCGACGATCAGTGCGGCGCCGGGGCTGACGACAAGTTCCTGCTGACCGGCGGGCAACGTGATCGGCTCGGTGCGGCACGGCCGGGCCGGGATCGGCTTGTTGTCCAGCAGGTCGCCGACCGTGGTGCGCACCGAGGTCGGGATGAACTGGCCGGCGACGCCGATGATCGGGCCGCGGCCGCACTCGAGGGTGACCACCCGCTTCCGGTTGGCGGCGGCGTCGGCGGCGTCGAGGGGGACGCCGCGCGGGTCCAGGGCCACCACCTCCGCGAGTCCGGGCGGCTTGAGTTGGTCGAAACCCAGTGCGGTGCGGTCGATCACGTCGTGCCAGTCGAGCAGCGACACCGTGATGGTGTCGGTCAGGCGGGGCTTGAGCCGCAGCGTCTCCGTACCGTCGGTGAGGCGGCGCACCTGGGGCCCGTCGCCGAGGTCGATGGCGATCATCGTCGGATGGGCCGGAAGCGCCGACTCACTCGGTGTCACGCGCAGCGCCGAAACCTGTTGCGGCGAAGGCAGTTTCAACACCAACGTAGCCGGGGTGCGGGGCTGAACGACACGTTGGGGGGCGGTCCATGCGGTGGCCGGGTCGCCGTCGGTGGCGGCGTAGGCCGAGCCGAGCACGTCGATCAGGTCGGCGTCCCCGCCGGCGCGGGTGGTGTCCGGCTCGGCGATCAGGTCCGCCAGATTCGGTCCCTGCCGGGCGCGCACCCACACCGTCGGCGTCACCTCGGTCGGGGCGGGCACGGTCAGCGTGCGGCTCAGGTTGACCGGCTCCTCGGAGGCCAGCGCCATCGCGGCCGCGCAGCGGATACCGGTCGGGCTGGCCGCGCATCCCGGTCGGCCGAGCAGTTCGGCACCCAGATCCCATTGCGCCACCGCCGAACCCGGCGGCGGGCCGGGCACCTCGACGGTGTGCCGCAGATTGACGGGATGGGCGAATCCGTTCGCGTCGTACTGGGTGACCGACAGGTCGGTGATGCCGAACTGCACCCCCGGCGAGCCGTCGTCGGTGGCCACCGCGGTGATGCGCACCCACGGCGACTCCCCGTAGGGCAGTGCCACCGTCACCGGCTTGCCCGGTTCGTCGAACCGGACCGTGCTGGTGCCGGTGACCGTCGAGACCTCCAGCCGGCGCACCTGCGCGCCGACGGCGGTCGCGCTGGGCGTGACGGTGAGCGTCGCGTTGGTGACCGGGTGGTCGAAGTCCACCTGCAGCCACTGCCCGACAGCGCTCTGCAGGGAGTTCGACACCCAGCTGGTCGACGAGTCGCCGTCGATCGCCGCCGGCGGCCCCGACGCCGGCGACACGTTGGGCAGCGCGGTGGAGTCCGACGCCGCGCTCGACACCGTGAGCCGTCCGCCACCCCAGGCGCCCGCGACGGGATCTGTTCCGGCAGAGGGGTAGTCGGGGACCCGGTTGAACGTGTTGCGGGCGTCGCCGGGTGCGCGCACCGCCGAGCTGTGGTCATCGACCCGGCCGTAGTCGGTCTCCCGCGCCATCGGGGTGTCGGTGACGGTGACGACGGGTGCGGGCAGCCCGGCGCGCAGCGCGTCCTGGGTCAGCAGGGCGGGGCCCAGCGGCGGCCGTCCCGTCAGCCGCCGTCGCTCGTCGAGCCGCAGCAGCGACTCGGGCGCGCCGTCGACGCGCGGCATCGCGTCGGCGTCGACGACGTACGGCGCCATCGCGTTCCGGGCCCCGTCGACGCGGTAGATCTCGACGGCCGGATACCGCGGCCGCAGCCCGCTGTCGGTGATGAAGCCCTCCAGCGTGCCGGGGCCCACGGGGGCGCCGAACTCGGCCACCTTGGTCAGCCCCGGTGAGCCGTCGATCGCCCGGTGTACCAGGATCGGCCGGGCCGACCGGCTGGCCTCGGGATCCAGGTCGTTGCGCACCACCACATACGAAATGCCCTGGCGCACAAGGGTGTCGGCGAGTCCCGCGGACGGCCGACCGGCGGCGAAGAGTCGCTGCACCGCGTCGAGGGCGCGGATGGTCTCCGGCGGGGTCAGCGGGATCGAGTCGCGCACGCCCCACGGGCTGTCGCCGAGCACCTGCAGCGGCTCGTCGTGGCTGTTGCCCCAGACCTGCGTCGCGAACGGCGCACCGGGTGCGACGAGCACCCGTCCACCCGCGTCGTTGGCGTCCAGCCACGCCGCGGTGTCGTGCCAGTACTGCGGGATCGCGTCGAACGCGCCTGGCGCGGTCAGCCGGCCCGTCCATGCCAGCGACGTCGCGGCGACCAGCGCGGCCAGCACCACGATGCCCACGGCGACCCGCTTGTCCGACTCGGGGTGGGCGAACGCGCGGCGCCACACCGGCCGCGGCACGCTGCCGGGCAGCGGCACCCGGCCCAGCAGATGGGCCAGCCCCAGCGCGAGCGGCAACCGCAGCAGCGGCTCGAGCTTGTGCAGGTTGCGCAGCGGCGTGCCGTCGGCGTCCAGGAACGCCTGCACCTGATGGGCGATCGGGGAGCCCAGCCCGCCGGAGTACCCCGCGGCCAGCAGCACCACGCCGACCAGCAGCATCGTCACCAGCCGCCCCCGCGCCGGCATGGAGCGCAACGCCAGCCCCGCCAGCCCGCCGGCCGCGACCAGCGTGGTCGCCAGCACCGCGGCCGATCCGGTGACCAGTGACGCCCCTGCCGTCGCGGTCGGCGCCACATACGGCGTCCACGCCCCGGTGCCACGCAGCATCTCGGTCAGCGACATCCACTGCGTGGTCACGCCGCTCGACTCGATGAAGTCCAGGAACGGCGGGCTGATGCGGCCCAGCTGCAGCAGCGCCACCACCCACCACGCCACCGCCAGCGCCACGCACGGCAGCCACCACGCCACGAAGCGCCGCCACGCCGGGCCGGGCCGGTGGCAGACGAGCCACATCACCGCGCACAGGCAGGCCGTCAGCGTCGCGACCGCGTTGACCGCCCCCATCAACGCGACCGCCAGCGCCGAGCGCGCCGCCAGCGTGCGTACCCGCGGGTCTCCCCGGAGCGCCAGGATCACCGGCAGCAGCACCCAGGGCGCCAGCATCATCGGCAACGTCTCCGACGAGATCGCGCCGAGGGTCGTCAGCACCCGCGGGGAGAGCGTGAACGCGACCGCGCCGATCACCCGCGACGTGGTGGTGCCGATGTCGAGGGCCTCGGCGACGCGCAGCACCCCCCAGAACCCCGCCACCAGCAGCAGCGCCCACCACAGCCGCTGGGTCACCCAGCCGGGCACGCCCAGCAGGTCACCGGCCAGGAAGAACGTGCCGTGCGGGAAGAGGTAGCCGTACGCCTGGTTCTGGGCCTGGCCGAACGGCAGTTCGCTGTTCCACAGCGTGAACGCGCGCGTCAGGAAGCGCAGCGGATTGGCGGTGAGATCGAGCTTGGTGTCGGGGGAGATCTGGCCCGGGGACTGGGCGAACGTCAGGACCAGCGCCGCCGCGGCGGCCACCCACAACCAGCGCCGCGACAGCGGCCGGGTCGGCTCAGCTACGGTCGCCGTACTCGACCCTGTTGAGCACCGACGACGCCGGATCGCCCGCCTGCAGCGGGGGCCGGGTGTCCTGCTGCACCATCAGCGTCACCCCGAACACGGCTGCCGCGCCCAACAGCAGGCCGACGACGATGCTGGCCGCCGCGGGTACGAGGAACCGATCCATGGGCCACAAACTAGCACGGGCGTCTCACGGCGCCGGGGGCACGATGAGCACCGGACGGTGGCCCCGGCGGCGCAGATGATCGGCCACGCTGGACTGCACCAGCGACCGCAGACCGGTGGTGGCCCGGGTCCCGGTGACGATCAGATCGGCCTCGACGTCGTCGGCGACGGCGAGGATCGACCCCCACACCGTGTACGTCTGGGCCACGCACATCGGCTCGGCGGGCAGACCCGCCGCCTTCGCCAACGCGACGCCGTCGGTGTTGATGCGCTGCGCTTCGCCGAGCGCGATGTCCGCCTCGTCGGCCTCCGGGGGGTCGGGCGGTCCGTCGAGGTCGAAGGCCGTGGGCTCCGTCCCCCGGTGCAGCGGCGACCACACCGTCAGCACCACGGCGCGGTCCACGGTCAGGAAGCGGCTCGCGTAGTGCACGGCGCGCCGGGCCGTCGGCGAACCGTCGAACGCGATGAGCACGACGGTCTCCTGGGCGGACATCGATTCCCCCTTCTGGTGCCCTCAGACTATGGGTGCACCCCGCGTTGCCGTTAGGGTCGAGACCCATGGTTGCCCCGCGGAGCGTGTTCACCGTTGTCACCGGAATGCTCGCGACGTCGGCGCTGCTGGTCGGATGCAGCACACAGGCCGAGGACCCGGAGGCCGCATCGTCGACGAGCACCGTGTCCATGGCGGCCGGACCGGTCCCCGGCTCCGCACCTCCGCAGGCCCCGGCGCCCGCCTGCGGCGACCCGGTCGCCGCCGTCGCCGCCATGTCGACCCGCGACAAACTGGCCCAGCTGCTGATGGTCGGCGTCACCGGCGCCGCCGACGCCCGCGCCGTCGTCGACAACCAGCACGTCGGCGGGATCATGGTCGGCAGCTGGACGGATCTGTCGATGCTCTCCGACGGTTCCCTGGCCGACATCGCGGCGAACGCCGGCCCGCTCCCGCTGGCCGTCAGTGTGGACGAGGAGGGCGGCCGGGTGTCCCGGCTGTCGAGCATCATCGGCGCCCAGCCCGCCCCGCGCGCGCTGGCGGCCACCCGCACGCCGGAGGAGGTCTACCAGATCGCCCTGGACCGGGGCCGCCAGATGCGCGGCCTGGGTTTCACCATCGACTTCGCGCCGGTGGCCGACGTCAGCGACGCCCCCGACGACACGGTGATCGGCGACCGGTCGTTCGGGGCGGACCCCACCACCGTCACCGACTACGCCGGCGCCTATGCGCGCGGGCTGCGCGACGCCGGGCTGCTGCCCGTGCTCAAGCATTTCCCCGGCCACGGCCACGGCTCAGGGGATTCGCACGCCGGGAGCGTCGTCACGCCGCCGCTGGCCGACCTTCAGACCGACGACCTGGTGCCCTACCGCACGCTGACCACCCAGGGCCCGGTCGCCGTGATGGTCGGTCACATGGAGGTGCCGGGGCTGACCGGCAGCGAACCTGCCAGCCTCAGCCCGCAGGCCTACGGGCTGCTGCGCTCGGGCGACTACGGCGGCCCGCCGTTCGGCGGCGTGGTGTTCACCGACGACCTGTCGAGCATGAAGGCCATCTCCGACCGGTTCGGGGTGCCCGACGCGGCGCTGCGCGCGCTGCAGGCCGGCGCCGACGTCGCGCTGTGGGTCACCACCGACGAGGTGCCCGCCGTGCTGGACCGGCTGGAGAAGGCCGTCGCGGTCGGGGAACTGTCGCAGCCGGCCGTCGACGCCTCGGTCACCAAGCTCGCCGCCATGAAGGGCCCGTCTCCGCGCTGCGGCGGCTGATCGGTCATCCAGTGCTTACCCTGTGTGGGTAAGCACGTCGATCAGATGTCGAGAAAGGCGCTCCATGGCAGGTGGTACCAAGCGCTTGCCGCGCGCCGTCCGCGAACAGCAGATGCTCGACGCCGCCGTGCAGATCTTCTCGGTGAACGGCTATCACGAGACGTCGATGGACGCGATCGCCGCCGAGGCGCAGATCAGCAAGCCGATGCTGTACCTGTACTACGGCTCCAAGGAGGAGCTGTTCGGCGCGTGCCTGGACCGGGAACTGAAGAGGTTCGTCGACGAGGTGCGCGACAAGATCGACTTCGACGATCCGCCGAAGGAGCTGCTGCGCAGCGCCGTGCTGGCGTTCCTGAAGTACATCGACGAGAACCGCTCGTCGTGGATGGTGCTCTACACGCAGGCCACCAGCTCGCAGCGGTTCGCGCACACCGTGCGGGAGGGCCGCGAGCGCATCATCGAGCTCGTCGGACGGCTGCTGCGCTCGGGCACCCGGTTTCCCGGCCCGGACACCGACTTCGACATGATGGCCGTCGCGCTGGTGGGCGCCGGTGAGGCCGTCGCCGCCCGGGTCAGTACGGGCGACGCGGACGTCGACGAGGCGGCCGAGCTGATGATCAACCTGTTCTGGCTCGGCCTCAAGGGCGCGCCGGCGCCGTCCGACGCCGAGGCGGTGGCGCAGACCTGAGCACGGGGTCGGCTCAGGCCGGCGAGACCGTGCCCGTCAGGTGCGGATGCCCCTTGGTCAGGTGCCGCAGCGTCAGTTCCCAGCCGTCGCCGCGCCGGTCGACGTACAGCCCCGCCTTGGCGGGCAGCACGACGGGCTTGGCGAACTTGACCGAGTACGTCACCGCGTCGGGCAGCTGACCCTCGATGTTCGCCAGAACCGCTGCTGCGCTCCACATTCCGTGGGCGATCACGGTCGGGAAGCCGAACAGCTTGGCCGCGATCGCGTTGGTGTGGATCGGGTTGTGGTCACCGCTGACCGACGCGTAGTGGCGGATCTGGCCGGGCGTCACCGACAGCACCGCATTCGGCGGGCCCAGTTTGGGCTGTTTCGCCGGTGGCGGCTTGGGCTCGTCGGACAGGCTGGTGCGCTGCTGGTGCAGGAACGTGGTGACCTGATGCCAGGCGGTCTCGGTGCCGACTTTCACGTCGGTGACGACGTCGACCAGCAGCCCGCGCCGGTGCTCCCGCATGTTCTCGGCGTGCACGGCCGCCGACACGGTGTCGGTCACCGCGATCGGCCGGTGCTGGGTGATGTGGTTCTCCACGTGCACCGAACCCATGGCGGCGAACGGGAAGTCGAAGCCGGTGATCAACGACATCACCGTGGGGAACGTCAGCGCGAACGGGTATGTCAGCGGCACCGTGTTGTCGAAGCGCAGCCCGGTGACATTGGCGTACGCCGCGACATGGGCCGGGTCGATGGTGAGGTCCTCGACCGTCAGCGTCCGGTCCGGCAGGGTGTCGCCGCGCGGGACGAACGGCAGCGCGCCCGCCGCGGCCAGCATCAGGTTGCGCAGCCCCGACGGCTGCCCGCCCTCGCTCATGTCAGGCCCCCAGCCACGCCTGGCCGCACACCCGAATGGTGTTGCCGGTGACCGCATTCGACGCCGGGCTGGCGAAGTAGGCGATGGCCTCGGCCACGTCGACGGGCTGGCCACCCTGGAACAGCGAGTTCAGCCGCCGCCCGACCTCGCGGGTGGCCAGCGGGATCGCGTCGGTCATCTTGGTCTCGATGAACCCGGGCGCAATGGCGTTGATCGTGATGCCCTTGTCGCCGAACTGCGGGGCCAGCGCGTCGGTCAGCCCGATCATGCCGGCCTTGGTGGCGGCGTAGTTGGTCTGTCCGCGGTTGCCGGCGATGCCGGCCATCGACGACAGCCCGACGACGCGGCCGTTCTCGCCGATCGTGCCGTTGCCCACCAGACCCTCGGCCAGCCGCAGCGGCGCCAGCAGGTTCACCGCGAGCACCGAGTCCCAGCGGCCCTCGTCCATGTTGGCGAGCAGCTTGTCGCGGGTGATGCCGGCGTTGTTGACCAGGATGTCGAGCGTGCCGCCGTAGTGCTCCTTCACGTGTTCGGTGATGCGGTCGACCGCGTCGGCGGCGGTGACGTCGAGCGTCAGCGCGGTCCCGCCGATCTTGGTGGCGGTTTCGGCGAGCGCGTCCCCAGCCCCCTCGACGTCCACCGCGATGACCTTCGCGCCGTCGCGGGCGAACACCTCGGCGATCGTCGCGCCGATGCCCCGCGCGGCGCCGGTCACGACCGCGACCTTGCCGTCGAGTGGCCTGCCCCAGTCCGCGGGCGGGGTCGCGTCGGCGGCGCCGACCCGGAACACCTGCCCGTCGACGTAGGCCGACTTCGCCGACAGCAGGAACCGCAGAGTCGACTCCAGGCCGGTGGCCGCCGGCTTGGCGTCGGGGTGCAGGTACACCAGGGCGACGGTGGAGCCCTGGCGCAGTTCCTTGCCCAGTGAGCGGGTGAAGCCCTCCAGCGCGCGCTGCGCGGTGTGCTCGTGCACCCCGGAGATCTCGTCGGGGGTGGTGCCGACGACCACGACGCGGCCCGACGGGCCCAAATTGCGCAGCAACGGCGTGAAGAACTCGTAGAGGGCCTTGAGGCCCTCGGGCTCGGTGATACCGGTGGCGTCGAACACCAGCCCGCCGAACCGGTCGGCCCAGCGGCCGCCGAGGTTGTTGGACACCACGTCGTAGTCCTCGGCCAGTGCGGCGCGCAGGGGCTCGACCACGCGGCCCTCGCCGCCGATCAGCAGCGAGCCGGCCAGCGGCGGCTCACCGGCCTTGTAGCGGCGCAGCGGCTCGGGCTGCGGAACGCCGAGCTGCTTGGCCAGGAAGGACCCCGGGCCGGAGTTGACGACTTGGGACAGGAGATCGGAAGCCACAGCGCTGCCTTTCGGGAAATCCGGGGTACATATCTGTTCGACGGTGGTGGGGTTACCCAGCACTGTCGTATCCATCACGAACTTACTCCAGAGTAAGAACGGTGGGTAGTATGACCCTCGACACCCAACATCCCTCGCGACGCCGGGAGGCAGACGTGGCCGACAGCAACACCACCCGCCGGGTAGCCGTCCTCGGAGGCAACCGGATTCCGTTCGCCCGCTCCGACGGCGCGTATGCCAACGCGTCGAACCAGGACATGTTCACCGCGGTGCTGGACGGGCTGGCCGAGCGCTTCGACCTGAAGGGCGAGACCCTCGACGCCGTCATCGGCGGGGCCGTGCTCAAGCACAGCCGTGACTTCAACCTGATGCGGGAGTGCGTCCTCGGCAGCTCGCTGTCGTCCTACACCCCGGCCTTCGACCTGCAGCAGGCCTGCGGCACCGGCCTGCAGGCCGCGATCGCCGCGGCCGACGGGATCGCGCGCGGCCGCTACGAGGTGGCCGCCGCGGGCGGTGTGGACACCGCGTCCGACGCCCCGATCGCCCTCGGCGACGACCTGCGCTCGGTGCTGCTCGGGCTGCGCCGCGCGAAGTCCAACGTCGACCGCCTCAAGCTGGTCGGCAAGCTGCCCGCGGCGCTCGGCGTCGAGATCCCCGTCAACAGTGAGCCGCGCACCGGCATGTCGATGGGCGAGCACGCCGCGGTGACGGCCAAGGAGATGGGCGTCAAGCGCGTCGACCAGGACGAACTGGCCGCCGCCAGCCACCGCAACATGGCCGCCGCCTACGACCGCGGCTTCTTCGACGACCTGGTCAGCCCGTTCCTCGGGCTGTACCGGGACAACAACCTGCGCGCCGACTCGTCGCCCGAGAAGCTGGCCAAGCTCAAGCCGGTGTTCGGGGTGCGCAACGGCGACGCCACCATGACGGCGGGTAACTCCACCCCGCTGACCGACGGTGCCTCGGCGGCGCTGCTGGCGTCGGAGGAGTGGGCGGCCGCCCGGTCCATCCCGGTGCTGGCCTACTTCGTCGACGGCCAGACCGCCGCGGTGGACTACGTCAACGGCCGCGACGGCCTGCTGATGGCCCCGACGTACGCCGTGCCCCGGATGCTGGCCCGCAACGGGCTCACGCTGCAGGATTTCGACTTCTACGAGATCCACGAGGCGTTCGCGTCCGTGGTGCTCGCCACGCTGGCGGCCTGGGAGTCCGAGGAGTACTGCAAGGAGCGGCTCGGCCTCGATGCCGCCCTGGGCTCGATCGACCGGTCCAAGCTCAACGTCAACGGCTCGTCGCTGGCGGCCGGGCACCCGTTCGCGGCCACCGGCGGGCGCATCGTGGCCCAGCTGGCCAAGCAGCTCGCGGAGAAGAAGGCGCAGACCGGGCAACCGGTGCGGGGCCTGATCAGCGTCTGCGCCGCCGGCGGCCAGGGCGTGACCGCGATCCTCGAGGCGTAGCCGAGCGCGCCGGGAAAAGTTTTTCGTGCGCCTGTAACGCCCACGCGAGACGCGTCGATAGACGTGATAGCTCCGTGTTGCCGTCTGACCCCCCGACCCGACGGCAACACGGGGCTCTTACATTCTGTGCATGCAGATCAGCATGTTCGGACAGCTCAGCGGTCTACTCGATGGCCTCGGCGACGGCTCGCCCGTCGACGCCACCATCGCCTACCTGGCGCAACTGCGCGACGAGGGCTTCGGCCGCGTCTGGATGAGTCAGCTGCCCTACGAGCCCGACCTCCTGACGATCCTGGCCATCGCGCTGCGCGAGGTCGACACGATCGAGGCGGCCAGCGGCGTCATCCCGATCCAAAATCAGCACCCCATGCACATGGCGCAGGCCGCGCTGACCGTCAGCTTGGCTTCCGGCGGCCGGTTCGTGCTCGGGCTGGGCATGACCCACGCGGCGGTCACCGAGGGCATGTGGGGCATCCCCTGGGACAAGCCGGTGCGGCGCCTCAACGAGTACCTCGACGGCCTGCTGCCGCTGCTGAACGGGGAGCCCGCCGACGCGCCCGGGCAGACCGTCACGACGCGGGGCGCGCTGATGATCCCCGGCGCGCCGCGGCCCGAGGTGTACATCGCCGCCCTGGGGCCGCAGATGCTGCGGCTGGCGGGCCGCCGGACCTCGGGCACGTGCACGTGGATGACGGGGCCTGCGACGCTGGGCGGGCACGTCGGTCCGTCGCTGCGGCAGGCGGCCGCCGACGCGGGCCGCCCGGAGGACGCGGTGCGGGTGGTCGCGGCGCTGCCGGTGGCCGTGACCGACGACGTCGACGCGGCGAGGGCGGAGGCCGCCGAGCAGTTCGCGATCTATGGCACGCTGCCGTCGTACCGGGCGATGCTCGACCGCGAGGGCTACGCCGGCCCGCAGGACGCGGCGATCATCGGCGACGAGGCCACCGTGCGGGACCGTCTCGCCGGATTGCGGTCGGCGGGGGTCGACGAGTTCGTCGGCGCGGCCTTCGCGGCCGATCCCGAGGTGCGGGCCCGCACCCGCGCGCTGCTGCGGGCCGTCGACACCGACGGCTGAGATTTCTTCCGCGAGCAGACGCAAACTCGGCCAATCTCGGGTGATCCCACCCGATTTCGCGTCTGCTCGCGCCGGAGAAATTGCCCCTGGTGTGAGACGCGTCACAGGCGTAGCATCGCCTGCACGACGGGTTCGGGAGTGACTGATCTGAAGAGTCGGCAAGGGATGAAAGCCGGCCGCGCGAGACTAACGTGACGCGCCCACAGGTCCTCCCGAACCCGCCCTCTTTGTCTGGCGAGTCCGTCCGGCGAGCAGACAGAAACTCGGCCTGTTTCCGGCGCAATCGGCCGACTTTGCGTCTGCTCGCGCCACAGACCCGCCAACGCAAGACGCCCCCGGGAAGAGTCCGGGGGCGTCTCGCGGGCGAAGAGGTCTAGAAGGCCGCCTCGTCCAACTCCATGACCTCGTTGTCGAGGTTGTCGATGATCGAACGGGTGCTGGTCAGCATCGGCAGGAAGTTCTTCGCGAAGAACGACGCCACCGCCAGCTTGCCCTCGTAGAAGGCACGCTCGTCACCCTCGGCGCCGGCGTCGAGCTTCTCGATCGCCACCGCCGCCTGGCGCTGCAGCAGCCAGCCGATCACCAGGTCGCCGACGCTCATCAGGAAGCGGACCGAACCCAGGCCCACCTTGTAGATGCTCGACGGATCCTCCTGCGAGGCCATCAGGTAGCCGGTCAGCGTGGCGGCCATGCCCTGCACGTCCTCCAGCGCGGTGGCCAGCAGAGCGCGCTCGGCCTTGAGGCGGCCGTTGCCGGTCTCGGACTTGACGAACGACTCGATCTGGCCGGCGACGTGCGCGAGCGCCACACCCTTGTCGCGGACGATCTTGCGGAAGAAGAAGTCCTGCGCCTGGATGGCGGTGGTGCCCTCGTACAGCGAGTCGATCTTGGCGTCGCGGATGTACTGCTCGATCGGGTAGTCCTGCAGGAAGCCGGAGCCACCGAAGGTCTGCAGCGACTCGGTGAGCTTGGCGTAGGCCTGCTCCGAGCCGACACCCTTGACGATCGGCAGCAGCAGGTCGTTGACCTTGACCGCCAGCTCCGGCTCGATGCCGTGGATCGTCTTGGCGACGTCGGCGTTCTGGTGCGTCGCGGTGAACAGGTACAGCGCGCGCAGACCCTCGGCGTAGGCCTTCTGGGTCATCAGCGAACGACGCACGTCCGGGTGGTGGGTGATGGTGACGCGCGGCGCGGTCTTGTCGGTCATCTGGGTCAGGTCGGCGCCCTGCACCCGCGACTTGGCGTACTCCAGCGCGTTCAGGTAGCCGGTCGACAGCGTGGCGATCGCCTTGGTGCCCACCATCATTCGGGCCTGCTCGATGACGTCGAACATCTGGGCGATGCCGTCGTGCACCTCACCGACGAGCCAGCCCACAGCGGGCTTGTCGTGCTGGCCGAGCGAGAGCTCGCAGGTCGCGGAGACCTTCAGGCCCATCTTGTGCTCGACGTTGGTGACGTAGACGCCGTTGCGCTCGCCGGGCTCACCGGTCTCGGGGTCGAAGTGGAACTTCGGCACGAAGAACAGCGACAGCCCCTTGGTGCCCGGGCCTGCGCCCTCGGGGCGGGCCAGCACCAGGTGCATGATGTTCTCGAACAGGTCGTCGGAGTCGGCGGAGGTGATGAAGCGCTTCACGCCGTCGATGTGCCAGGTGCCGTCGGGCTGCTGGACGGCCTTGGTGCGGCCGGCGCCCACGTCGGAGCCCGCATCGGGCTCGGTCAGCACCATGGTCGAGCCCCATCCGCGGTCGGCGGCGAGCTTGGCCCACTTCTTCTGCTCCTCGGTGCCGAGGTGGAAGAAGATGTCGGCGAATCCGGCGCCCATCGCGTACATGTAGACGGCGGGGTTGGCGCCCAGGATGTGCTCCTGCAGCGCCCAGGACAGCGCGCTGGGCATCGGCATGCCGCCGAGCTCCTCGCTGACCGACAGCTTGTCCCAGCCGCCCTCGACGACGGCGCGCACGGACTTCTTGAAGCCCTCGGGCAGCGTGACGGTGTGGGTCTTGGGGTCGAACACCGGCGGGTTGCGGTCGCCCTCTTCGAACGAGGCGGCCACGGGGCCCTCGGCGAGCCGGGCGATCTCGCCCAGCATGTCGACCGCGGTGTCGACGTCGAGGTCGGCGTACGCGCCCTGGCCCAGGGCCTTGTCGACCCCGAGTACCTCGAACAGGTTGAACACCTGGTCGCGAACATTGCTCTTGTAGTGGGACACGTTTCCTCCTCGTCGAGAACGCCACACACGGTTGGGTACTTTTCGGCAAGTTACCCACCAGTAACTGTCGCTGACTATACCGCCCGGTAACTTCAACGCAAGACCACTGTGAGCAATTTCCGCGCGCGGACCAACCGAGCAGTTGGCCGGGACACATTTTCGGCCCAATTCACACGCCTGAGCTGGACAAACAGGGCTCTGTGATCATGGTCACGTTTGATTCTCTAGGGTATGAACATGGCTGCCAGCATCGGTGTCGCGGTATGGGGAACGGGCAACATGGGGGCGACGTCGATCCGCTCCGTGACGGCGTTTCCGGGGCTGCGGCTCACCGGGGTGATCACCTCGTCGGAGGACAAGGCCGGGCGGGACGCGGCGAGCTTCGCCGGCCGGGACGCTCCGACCGGAATCGCGGCCACCACCGACGTCGACGCAGTCCTCGCCGACGCCGACGCGGTCGCCTACATGGCCTCCGGCGACATTCGTCCCGAGGAGGCGATCGCCGACATCGAACGGTGCCTGCGCGCCGGCGCGCACGTCGTCACCCCGTCGCTGTACTCGCTGTACGACCCGCGGTCGGCGCCGCAGGAGTGGGTGCAGCGGCTCACCGCGGCGGCCGAGGAGGGCAGGTCCGCCCTGCTGGTCAGCGGTGTCGACCCGGGCTGGGCCAACGATGCGCTGGCGGTCACCGCCGCCGGGCTGTGCACCCGCATCCGGACCATCACCTGCCAGGAGATCTTCGACTACTCCACCTACGACCAGCCCTACGCGGTGCGGGTCTCCTGCGGGTTCGGGACGTCGATGGACGAGACGCCGATGATGCTGCTGCCGTCGATCCCGACCATGGTGTGGGGCGGCAACATCCGGCTGATCGGCCGCGGGCTCGGCCTCGAGATCGACGAGATCACCGAGGAGGTGGAGCGCCTGCCGCTCGAGGAGACCGTCGACACCGTGATGGGACGGTTCGACCAGGGCACCCAGGGCGCCTTCTTCCTGCGGGTCATCGGCTGGGCCGGCGGAGTGCAGCGGGTCATCGTCGAACACATCACCCGCATCGACCCGTCCTGCGCGCCGCACTGGCCGCAGCCCGACCAGGGGGTGGGTGATCACCGCGTGATCGTCGACGGCGACCCGCAGCTGACGATCGTCACCCGCGCCGACGTGCCCGGCGGCACCCGCGCCGACGGCGGCAACACCACCGCCGCCAACCGGTTGCTCGGGGCGATCGGGTGGCTGGCCGAGCAGAAGCCGGGGATCTACGACGGACTCGACGTGCCGCTGCATCCGCCGCTGCCGCCGGAGGTGGAGGCGACGCGCTGGGCGTGAGCCCCGATCAGTGCCCGGCGAGGCGCTTGTTGACCAGCCGGGTCAGCCAGGCCGGAGAGAACCGGGCCCCGGCGGCGAGCGCCTTGGCCTGCGTGCCGACCGGGAAGTGCACCTGCTTGAGCACCTTCCGCGGCAGCGTGGGATCGACGGCGGCGACGATGCCCTCGGCGATGTCCTGCGCGGTGAGGCGAATGCCCAGCGAGGTGGTGGTGCCGGTCGAGATGCCGGTCGTCATCGCGGTGTTCACGTACAGCGGCCACATGTCGATGACGCGGATGTCGTGGCCGCCCCACTCGAGGTTCAGCGCCTCGGTGATCGCCCGGACGAAGAACTTGGTGGCGCTGTAGTTGGCGAGCTCGGCCTGGCCGTAGATCGCCGACGCCGACGCGAGGTTCACCACGACGGCGCCGGGCGTGGTCTTCAGGTACGGGAACGCAGCATGCAGACCGTTGACCACACCCTTGACGTTGACCTCGATCTCGCGGTGGTGCACCTCGAGCGGGATCTCCTCGAACCGCCCGGCGTTGAGCAGGCCGGCGTTGTTGATCAGCACGTCGAGCCGCCCGCCTGCGGTCTCATGGAATTCGGCGAGGCGGCGCGCCATCTCGTCGGCGTCGGTGACGTCGAGGTGGCCGACGACCCCGCGGCCGCCTACCGCGGCGAGGTCGCGTTCCAGCACGGCCAGCCGGGCCTCGTCGATGTCGTAGGCGCCGACGAAGTATCCCCGCTGCGCCAGCAGCAGGCCCGTCGCCCGGCCGATGCCCGTCGCACCTCCGGTGATGAACACCGACTTGGTCATGGGCTGGTCCTCCTAGGAATTCAGTTGCCAGACAGCGAAATTGAGGCAGAGCGCGAACGTCGACCACGCCAGGTAGGGGATCAGCAGCCAGCCGGCCACCGCGCTGCGGCGGAAGAACAGCACGACGGTGCCGACGAGGACCAGCCACAGCACGCTCAGCTCCGCAAACGCGATACCGCGCCAGCCCAGGCCGAAGAACAGCGGTGTCCAGGCGGCGTTGAGCACCAGCTGGACGCCGTAGGCGGTCAGTGCGGGCCGCGTCTGCGACCACGGGCCGCTGCGCCACACCAGCCACGCCGCGACCGCCATCATCGTGTACAGCACCGTCCAGACCGGTCCGAACACCCAGGACGGCGGGGCCCAGGACGGTTGCTGGAGCCGCTGGTAGTCCTCGGCCGAGGTGGCCGACGCCAACCCGCCCAGCGCGGAGGCGATGACCACTGCGCCGAGCGAGATCGCGAGAGCGATAACGTTTTTCGAGCGCGTGGGCTGATAACTGTCAACCATGCCCGACAACCCTACCGGTGCACCGGTGGCCGCCGGTCACCGCGCCCGAGACGTCCCGAATCCGTTCGAATTGCCGCACCCGCGATCAATCCGTGTCGGTCGCCGTGTCCGCGGGCGCCGCGTCGGCCGGCGGCTCGGCGTCGGGCAGCTGACCCACCAGGTACTCGGCGAGCCCGCCGATGGTCGGGTAGTCGAACACCGCGGTCGCGTTGATCGTGAAGGCTCCGCCGAACTGGCTGTGCAGTCGGTTGCGCAGTTCGATCGCCATCAGCGAATCGGTACCCAGGTCGAGGAATCTGCTCGACGCCGCCGGTGGCTGCGCCAGCCGAAGGAAGTTCTGCACCTCGCGCTGCAGGAACTCGGTGACGAAGCCGGCCCGCTGGGGCACCGGGATCTCCTGCAGCTGGCGGAGCAGTTCGCTGTCGCCCGTCGCCTCGCCGGCGGCGCTGGGCAGCACCAGGTCGAGCATCGGCGGACGGGTCGCGCCCAGCACCTTGGCCGCCCGCTGCCAGTTGGCCTTGAGCACGGTCGCCTGTCCGGTTCCGTTGGCGACGATCTCCGACAGCGCGCTCAGCGCCGCCGACGGTTCCAGGGGGATCAGGCCCTGGGCGCTGATGTTGGCCGCCGCCGCCTCCGAGGATGCCATGCCGCCGCGGGCCCACGGGCCGAAGTTGACGCCGGTCGCCGGCAGACCGTGGGCCCGCCGCGCTGCCACCAGACCGTCGAGGAACGCGTTCGCCGTCGCGTAGTTGGCCTGACCCGGGGAGCCGAACACGCTCGACACCGACGACGACACGATGAAGAAGTCCAGGTCGTCGTCCCGCGTCAGCCGGTCCAGATGGTCGGCTCCGTACGCCTTGGGCGCCAGGGTGTTCCGGAACCGTTCGCCGTCCTGCGCCGACAGCAGCGCGTCGTCGAGCACGCCCGCCAGGTGCACGACGCCGCCCAGCGGCGGCAGCTCGGCGCGGAGACGCTCGAGCAGCGCCGCCACCTCGTGCTCGTCGCCGACGTCCGCGGTGACGACGTGGATCCGGCACCGGTGACGCTCGGCGAGGTCGTCGATGAGCTGGGTCGCGTCGGGCGACGGTGCGCGGCGGCTGGTGAGCACGATGTCGCCGGCGCCGAGGTGCGCCAGATGCGCCGCGGTGTGCAGGCCGATCGCGCCGAGGCCGCCGGTGATCAGGTAGGTCCGATCAGGCTGCGGGTGAAGCGGTTCGGGCATCAGCAGGACGATCTTGCCGATGTGGCGGGCCTGCTGCATGCGCCGGAACGCCGACCGCGCCTCGGTCACGGGATAGATCTCCGCGGGCAGCGGCGTCCACTCGCCCTTGCCGAGCCCGTCGGACACTTCGGTCAACAACTCCCGGATGCGTTCGGGTTCGCAGAGGGTCACGGTGTCCAGCGCGACGATCTCGTAGGCGATATCGGGGCGGACCGCCGCCATCTGCTCGGGGGTCCAGATGTCACGCTTGGCGATCTCGGCGAACCGGCCGCCGTGGGCGGTGGCCCGCACCGTGGCATCCAGGAAGCCCTCGTTGGTCAGGCTGTTGAGCACCACGTCCACCCCGGCGCCGTCGGTGTCCGCGAGGATCTGGTCGGCGAAATCGGTGCTGCGCGAGTCGTAGACGTACTGCACGCCCATGCGGCGCAACGTCTCCCGCTTGAAGGTGCTGGCGGTGGCGAAGACGATGGCGCCGCACTGCTGCGCCATCTGGATGGCCGCCAGCCCGACGCCGCCGCTGGCGGCGTGGATGAGCACCCGGTCCCCGGGCTGCAGTCGTGCCCAGTCGAACGCGAGCCGGACCGTGAGCGCGGCGGCCGGGACGGTGGCCGCCTCGACCGCGCTGATCCCGTCGGGGATCGGCGCGAGCAGCTGGGCGGGCACGGTGAACCGGCTGGCGAACGCGCCCTGCATGAATCCGTAGACGCGCTGGCCGATTTCGAGTCCGGTGACGCCCTCCCCGATCTGGGTGACGGTGCCGGCGAAGTCGCCGCCGATCGGTCCGGGGTCGCCCGGATAGAGGCCCAGCACGTTGAGCACGTCGCGGAAGTTGAGGCCTGCCGCCTCGACGCGCACCTGCACGTAGCCCTCGGCGGGGGGCGTCACCTCCGTCTCGGTCAGGCGCAGGTTGTCGATGGCGCCGCGTTCGGTGGGCGCGAGCACGTAGTCGTTCGCCCGCGGCACCGTGAGGTGTCCGCTGCGCGCCCACGGCACCAGCCGGGAGGCCAGCAGCTTGCCCTGGCGCACCGCGATCTCGGGTTCGTCGACGGGCTGGGTCAGCAGGGCGGCCAGGGCGCGGGCCGCCTCGGGGGATCCGTCGCCGTCGACGAGCCGGGACCGCAGCGCCGGTTCCTCGTTGGCGGCGGTGCGGCCCAGGCCCCACAGCGCCGCCGCGACCGGGTCGACGGGCTCACCGGATTCGCAGGCCACCGCGTGTTCGGTGACGATCCACAGTCCGCCGGGCAGCTTCACCGCACCGCTCTGCACGGCGTGCACCGCGCTGAGCAGGTGGTCGATCTCGGACTCCAGCCGGGCGGACCGGTCGGCGCCCGACTCGGACTCCGGGGCCGGGGCGGCCCGCCACACCACGCCCGAGAACCCGACGCCGCGCTGATGCGCCTCCGAGAGAACCTGCCCCAACGGTGTGGGATCGACGTTGCGCGGCAACGGAACACAGCCGGGAACGAGCGCGGCCAGGCCGTCGAACCCGGCGATCAGCCAGGTGCCGCTGGGCGCAGGAGCCTCCACGGCCGGGTGCGGGACCTCGTGCCAGCCGACGGTGTAGAGCAGCCGGGTCGCGTCGCCGCCGAGGCCGCGCAGCAGTGCCTCGCGGGGGGCGCGCTTGACGGTGAACTCGCGGATCCCGCCCAGCCGATTGCCGTCCCGGTCGACGAAATCGAGATCGAAGACCTGGGTCTCGCTGTCCAGGGCGGCGCGGTGCCAGGTCGCGCGGCAGTAGAACCGGCGCGGCATGCTCTGGGCGACGGAGACCTGCCCGTACCGCAGCGGCAGGAACAGGTCGGTGACGCCCTGTTCGGCGGCCAGCAGCGCCGGGAACGCCGGGAACGCGACCCCGGTGCACAGATCCATCAGCACCGGGTGCATCGGTTCGGTGCCGAGGTGTTCGGCGAGTTCCTCACCGACGAGGATGTCGCCGATCGCCTCGCCGTCGCCGAGCCACAGTGATTTCAGCGACCCCGACCAGGTGGGGCCCCAGGCGAGTTCGAGGTCGGCGAAGGTCTCGAAGAGCTCCTGCGGCCGCATCCGGGTGAGCCGCTCGACGGCCTCGTCGATCGGGCCGGGCGCCTCGATCGACACGGTCTCGGGATCCGGGGAGTCCTCCAGGCCGGCCAGCACCCGGCCTTCGGCGTTGAGCGACCACTCGGCGCCGGATTCCCCGTGCGGCCGGCTGTGCACCTGGAAGGTCCAGTCGCCGTCATCCGGGTGCAGCGTCAGCTGCACCTCCCGGGATGCCTTCTCCGGCAGGATGATCGGCTCGTAGAAGAACACGTCTCTGGCCCGGGCGGGGGCGCCGACGGCGGCCAGCGCCATCGCCGCGTACGTCGCCCCGGGCACGACGACGGTGCCGTAGATGACGTGGTCGGACAGCCAGGGCTGGGCCTTGACCGACAGCCTGCTGGTGTAGACGGAGTCACCGGACGCCAATTCCTTGGCGCTGCCGAGGATTCCGGACACCGCGGGACTCGCACCGCCGTCGACCGTGATGCCCGCCGTCCTGGGCCAGAAGCGCCGGCGCTGGAAGGGGTAGGTGGGCAGTGCCAGCACGTGGCGGGGACGGTGCGCGACGGCGGCGAAGTCGGGACGGTGACCGCCGACGTAGGCCGCGGCCAGCGCGTCGGCGATCTGACGCCGGTCACCGACGCCTTTGCGCAGCGAGGCGATCGCCCGCGGCGCAGGCAGGTGCTCGGGCCACACCTGCACCGCCGAGCCGGTGAGCACCGGTTGCGGGCCGATCTCCATCAGCACCGAGCAGCCCAGCGCGGCCACGGTGCGCACGCTTTCGGCGAACTGCACCGGCTGACGTGAATGCTTGCGCCAGTACTCGGCGTCCAGCGTCGCGTGGCCGGTGAGCACCGCGCCCGTGCGGTTGCACACCAGCGGCAGCGTCGGCGCGGCGAACTCCAGTTGCGCCGCGTAGGACTCGAATTCGTCGAGCACGGGATCGAGCAGTTCGGAGTGGAATGCGTGGCTGGTCTCCAGCCAGGTGCAGCGGACCCCGTCCTCGCCGAACGCGGCGACGATCTGCTCGAGATCCTCGCCGGGTCCCGACAGCACGGTGTTGGGACCGTTGTAGGCCGCGACCGACACCCGGGGGTGGCCGCCGGCGACGTCCTCGACGCGGGCTGCGTCGGCGAACACCGCCACCATCCGTCCACCCTCGGGCAGGTCGCCGAACAGCCGGCCCCGCCTGGCCATCAGCCGGGCGCCGTCGGTGAGGCTGAACACCCCGGCGACGCAGGCCGCCGCGTACTGGCCCACGCTGTGGCCGAGCACCACGTCGGGCTCGACGCCCCAGGACTGCCACAGCCGGGCCAGTCCCATCTCCAGGGCGAACAGCGCCGGTTGGGCATACGACGTGTGGCGCAGCCGCTTTCCGGCCTGACCGCCGGTCTCGCGGTCGGTCGCGAACAGCACCTCGAGCAGCGGCTCGGACAGCAGATCCGCGACCGCGTCGGCGCACTGCCGCACCGTGTCGGCGAACACCGGTTCGGTGTCGAACAATTCGCGAGCCATGCCGGGGTACTGGCTGCCCTGTCCGGTGAACAGCCACGCCGTCATGGGTCGGTGCGTGTGCTCGCCGCGGATCACCCCGGGCCGCAACCGGTTCTCGGCGAGATCGGCCAGCGCGGCGCGGGCGGCATCGACGGAGTCGACGACCAGCGCGGCGCGGTGCTCGAAGTGCGACCGGCCCGTGCCCGCGGTCAGGCACACGTCGGCGATGTCGGCGTCGGGGTGGGCGGTCAGCCACGTCTCGTAGCGGCGGGCCAGCGCCGTCAGGGCCTCGGGTGAGCGCGCGGACAGCGGGAGCACGGCGGCCTCTGGTGTCGTCGCGGGCTGCGGCGCCGCCGAGGCGGGGGCCTCCTCGATCAGCACGTGTGCGTTGGTGCCGGTGAAGCCGAACGAGCTCACCCCGGCGCGGCGGATCCGGCCGCCGGCGTGCCACGGCGTGGCATCGCCGAGCACCCGCACGGGCAGCGTGTCCCACGGGATGTGCGGGGACGGCGTGTCGAAGTGCAGGCTCTTCGGCAGCATCTCGTGCTGCAGCGACAGCACCACCTTGATCAGACCGGCTGCGCCGGAGGCGGATTCGAGGTGGCCGATGTTGGTCTTCACCGATCCCATCAGCAGCGGCCGGTCCGGGCTGCGCTGCTCGCCGTAGGCGGCCGCGGCGGCCTGCACCTCGATCGGATCACCCAGCGGGGTGCCCGTACCGTGCGCCTCGAGGTAGTCGACCTCGCCGCCGGCCAGGCCGGCGCGGGCCAGGACCGCCCCGATCAACCGTTGCTGCGCGCCACCGTTGGGCACCGTGAGCCCGCTCGACGCGCCGTCCTGGTTGACTCCGCTGCCGGCGATGACGGCGCACACCGGGTCGCCGTCGCGGACCGCGTCGCTGAGGCGCTTGAGCACCAGCACGCCACAACCTTCGCTGCGGACGTACCCGTCGGCCGACGCGTCGAAGGTCTTGCACCGACCGACCGGGGACAGCATCCGCGCCCGGGACGCCGCGACGGTGGTCACCGGGCTGAGCAGCACGTTCACCCCGCCCGCCACCGCGAGGTCGCAGTCTCCGGAGTGCAGCGCCTGGCACGCCTGGTGCACGGCGACCAGCGCCGAGCTGCACGCGGTGTCGACCGCCACAGCCGGGCCCTCGAGGCCGAGTGCGAAGGCGACCCGCCCGGAGATCGCGTTGAGCGCGTTGCCGGTGATGAAGTGCGGCTCGATCTTGTCGATCGACTCGGCCGAGAGCAGGTGGGCGTACTCGTTGGCCGCGACGCCGGTGAACACGCCGGTGCGGCTGCCGCGCAGCGAGGCCGGGGAGTAGCCGGCGCGTTCCAGGCCTTCCCACACCGTCTCCAGCACCAGGCGCTGCTGCGGCTCGATCCAGACGGCCTCGCGCGGTGAGATGCCGAAGAACTCCGGGTCGAACCCGTCGATGCCGTCCAGGAAACCGCCGAAGCGGGTGTAGGTCTTGCCCGCGGCGTCGGGATCGGGATCGTAGAACTCGTCGATGTCGAAGCGGTCCTCCGGGACCTCTCGGATCGCGTCGACGCCGCCGGCGAGCACGTCCCAGAACGCCTCGGGGTCGGGCGCGCCGGGGAACCGGCAGGACACCGCGACGATGGCGATCGGGTCGTCGGTGCGGGCGGTGACAACCGCGGCCGGCCGCGACACCGCGGTCTCGGTGAGGCCGAGCACCTCACCGAGCAGGTAGTCGGCGACGTCGGAGAGCCGGGGGTGGTCCATCGCCAGGGTGGCCGGGATCTCGCGCCCCACGCCGGTCTCGATGCGGCGGCGCAGTTCGACCGCCATCAGCGAGTCCATGCCGATGTCGAAGAACCCGGCGTCTTCGCGGATCTCGGCGGCGTCCACCCGGGTCACCTCGGCCACCGCGTCGCGCAGGTAGTCGATCAGCAGGGTCCGGCGCTGCTGCACCGGCGCCTCGGTGAGCCGTTCGAGCAGCGCGGTGCGCCCGGTCGGCATCGGCGAAACAGCCTGCGGCACTTCGTCATGGACGTCGGCGAGCAGTCCGCGGCGGCCGGTCTGCTCGTAGAGCGGCAGGAAGCGGGCCCAGTCGATGCGCGCGACGACGGCCTGCGGTACGGAGGACGCCATCGCGTCGGCCAGCCCGGCCAGGGCGTCGGCGGGGGACAGCGTCGCGACGCCGCGTTCCGCCAGGCGCGCCCGCGACTGCGGGTCGGCCATGCCGACCGCCCAGGGGCCGAAATTCACGGCCCCGCCGGCGACTCCGCGGTCGCGCAGCCGCCACGACAGCCCGTCCAGGAAGGCGTTCGCCGCGCCGTAGGCGGTCTGGCCGAAGCCGCCCCACACCGAGGCGATCGACGAGGTGCTGACCAGGAAGTCGAGGTTCAGGTCGGCAGCTGCTTCGGCGAGATGCCAAGCACCCCAGACCTTTCCGGCGAACACACGATCGATCTCGGCGTCGGTGAGCGCGTCCATCGGGGTGGTGCCGACCTCGCCGGCGGCGTGCACGATCCCCGCCAGCGGGGGCAGCTCGGCGTGCACCATGGCCAGCAGGCGGGCGACGTCGTGGGCGTCCGCCATGTCGGCGGCCACCACCCGCACCTCGCAGTCGTGCTGTTCGGCGAGCGCGGTGATGCGCGCCCGCGCGGCCTCGCCCGGCTCGCGGCGGCTGGTGAGCACCAGGTGCCGGGCACCGTGCGCGGCGAGGTGCCCGGCGATCTCCAGGCCGATGGCGCCGAGCCCGCCGGTGACCAGATACGTTGCCTCAGAACGCATCGGCGTGATCTGAGCGGCGGGTGGTGCGGTCCGGCGGGTCAGTCGCGGCACGTGCACGTCGTGTCCGCGCAGCGCGATCTGATCCTCCCACACGCCCGGGCCTGCCGGTGCGGTGATCCGGGCAACGAGCGCCGACCATTCCTCGGCGGTGCCGTCGGCGAGGTCGGCCAGCCCACCCCACAGGTGCGGCGCCTCGAGCGCGGCGGCGCGCCCGAATCCCCACAGGCAGCTCTGATCCGGGGTCGCCGCGTCGCCGTCGACCACGCGCTGCGCACCGCGGGTGACGAGCCAGATCGGGCTGCGCACCTCGGCGGCGGCCGCCGCGCGGAACAGTCGCCGGGTGCCCGGCAGCACCCGGTGCTGCATCCGCAGGAGCGAGCGCGCCGACGTCGACGCCTCGCTGTCCAGGCCGGCGATGTGCACGATGCGCAGGGCCGGATCCGCCGCGGCGGCCTCCCGGACGGCGTGCGCGAGTTCCTCCTCCTCGGCGTCGGAGAGCGGCAGCCCGAGGATCCGGTAGCGGTGTCCCCGCGCAGCCAGCAGGTCGATCAGCGGGCGGCTGGCCGCGGTGTCGTCGCCGACCAGCAGCCACGACGGGGCGTCGGCGGTGTCCCGCGGTGCGGCGGCGGCGACGTCCCAACGGATCTCGTAGCGGTCGTCGGCGATCGACTGGGCATCGCGTTGCTGGTTGTGGTGCGCGGCGAGCTTGTCGAGGATCTCGCGGGCCCGGGCGTCGTCGCCGGCGCCGAGCAGCGCGGCCAGTTCGTCGATTCGGCCATCCTCGAGGAGTCCGACGGCGGCGGTGCGCGGTCCGGGCCGCTGGTGCCGGTCGGCGGGCTCCTGCGCGTCGCGGAACCAGTACTGGCGGTGCTCGAACGGATACGGGGGCAGGTCGAGCGTGCGCGCTGTGGCGGGCCGCACGGCGCGGAAGTCGGGCAGGTGGCCCAGCACGTAGGCGTCGGCGAGCGCCTCGGTGATCTGCCGCTGGTCGGTCACGGTGGGGCGCAGGCTCGCGATCACCCGCGGGGTGGTGGCCGGGTCGGGCCACGCGGCGAGCGCGGCGGCGGTGAGCACCGGGCGGGGGCCGATCTCCACGAGCAGCTTGCAGTTCAGCTCGGCGAGGGTGCGCACGCTGGCGGCGAACTGAACCGGTTGGCGGGCGTGGCGCCGCCAGTACGCCCCGTCGAGGGTGACGCTGCGGCCGAGCGCGGCCCCGGTTCGGTTGTCGATCAGAAGGCGTTGTGGCGCACCGTAGTCGAATCGGTTGGCGGCCGCTTCGAAGTCGTCGAGGATCGGATCGAGCAGCGCGGAGTGGAACGCGTGGCTGGTCTCCAGCCAGTCGCAGCGCACGCCGTCGGTCACCAGCCGGGCCACTGCGCGCTCGAGATCGTCTGCGGGACCGGACAATACGGTGTTGGCGCCGTTGTAGGCGGCGACCGACACGGTCGGCACGTCGTCGGTGACCGCTTCGACCCGCTCGGCGGGCGCGAACACCGCGACCATGCGGCCCCCGGCAGGCAGCGCGGCGAACAGCCGGCCCCGCTCGGCCATCAGCCGGGCGCCGTCGGCGAGATCGAACACACCGGCCACGCACGCGGCGGTGTACTGGCCGACGCTGTGGCCGAGCACCACGTCGGGTTCCAGGCCCCAGGACTGCCAGAGGCGGGCCAGGCCCATCTCGACGGCGAACAGGGCGGGCTGGGCGTAGGACGTCAACCGCAGCTGGTCGCCGTCGATGTCGTCGAAAACGACACTCAGCAAAGGTTTTTCGAGGAGGTCGGCGACGGCGGCTGCGCACGCGTCCACCGTGGCGGCGAACACCGGCTCGGTGTCGTACAGCTCGCGGGCCATCCCCGGGTACTGGCTGCCCTGCCCGGTGAACAGCCACGCCGTCTTCGGGGCCTCGTAGGACTCGCCGCGGACCAGGCCGGGGGCGGGCCGGTCGTCGGCGAGCGCGCCGAGCAGGTCGACGGCCGATTCGCGGGAGTCGACCACCAGCGCGGCGCGGTGCTCGGCGTGCGCGCGGGCCACGCCCGCGGTGAAGCACACGTCGGCCGGGGTCGCCTCGGGGTGCGCGACGAGCCAGTCGCGGTACCGCCCGGCGAGGGTGCGCAGCGCGGTGGGGGTGCGGGCCGACAGCGGCAGCACGCGCAGCGCCGGAGGAGCCTCGGTAGCGACATCAGGTGCCGGAGCGGTCGGTGCCTCCTCGAGGACGACGTGGGCATTGGTGCCGGCGAAGCCGAACGAGCTGACCCCGGCGATGCGGGGACCCCTGTCACGCGTCCACGGCATCGTCTCCTTGACCACCTCGACGGGCAGCCGGTCCCAGGGGATGTGCGGCGACGGGTTCTCGAAGTTCAGGTGTTTGGGCAGCGTCTCGTGTTCGAGGGACAGGATCACCTTGATGACGCCCGCGATGCCTGCGGCCGCTTCGAGGTGCCCGATGTTCGTCTTCGCCGAGCCGATCAGGAGCGGCCGGTCCGGTTCGCGGCCGTCGCCGAGTGCCGCGCCCGCGGCCTGCGCCTCGATCGGATCGCCCAGCGAGGTGCCGGTGCCGTGTGCCTCGAGGTAGTCGACGTCGCGGGGAGCCAGGCCTGCACGGTCGAGGGCGGCGGCGATGACCCGCTGCTGGGCCACGCCGTTGGGCACGGTCAACCCACCGGAGGCGCCGTCCTGGTTGATCGCGCTGCCGCGGATCACCGCCCGGATGTGGTCGCCGTCGCGCACGGCGTCCTCGAGGCGCTTGATGACGATGATCCCGCAGCCCTCGCCGCGCACGTAGCCGTCGGCGGCGGCGTCGAAGGTCTTGCACCGGCCGTCGGGCGCCAGCATGTGCGCGTGGGAGAAGGTGATCATCGTCGCCGGGGTCAGCAGCACGTTCGCGCCGCCGGCCAGCGCCAGGTCGCATTCGCCCAGGCGCAGCGCCTGGCAGGCCTGGTGGATCGCCACCAGGGACGAACTGCACGCCGTGTCGACGGCGACGGCGGGACCCTGCAGGCCGAGCCGGTAGCTGATCCGGCCTGCCGCCGCGGCGTTCGACGTGCCGATGGCCATGTAGGCCTCGATCTCCGCATACGTCAGCTCGTCGGAGGCCATACCGAGGTAGTCGTGGGTGGCCAGGCCGACGAACACGCCCGTGTCGCTGCCTGCGAGCGTCGACGGCGCGATGCCCGCGTGTTCCACGGCGTGCCAAGCGGTTTCGAGCAGCAGCCGGTGCTGCGGATCGAGCTGCCGGACCTCGCGGGTGGACATCCCGAAGAACGGCGCGTCGAACCCGGTGACGTCGTCGACGAAGCCGGCCCGGCGGGTCACCACCTTGCCCGGGGCACCGGGATCGGCGTCGAAGAAGGCGTCGGCGTCCCAGCGGTCCGGCGGCACCTCGGAGATCGCGTCGCGACCCTCGCGCAGCAGGTCCCAGAACTCCCCGGCATCCCGGGCGCCGGGGAGCCGGGCCGCGTAGCCGACGACGGCAAAGCGCGCGACGTCGTCGTTTCGACCTACCGCAGACACCACGTGGTTGTCCTTCCCCCGACCAGGATCACGTCGACGGCTACTATCGCACGCCGCCCAGCCCGCCGGGCGGCGTCGCGCGACGGGGTGACCGTTGCTGCCGGCGCTCAGGCCGCCGCATCGTCGCCGTCGGCCGCTGTGGCGCCGCGCGATTCGTGCGCGGGCTCCTGGTCGGGGCCGGTGCCGGACGCCTCGGCGGTGTCCGACGGCGGCTTCGCGTCGTCAGTCGCGGGTTCCTGTTCGGCATCCCGCGGCGACGAGGTCGATGAGGTCGGCGAGGTCGTGGAGTCCTCGGTCGCATCGGTGGTGTCCAGGTCAGCGGCCGAAGCGTCCGTGCTGTCCGCCGGCGCGTCGTCGGTCGGTTCGGGGGAGGATTCCTGAGGCACCTCGGGTTCCGGCGCGGACGCCTGCGGCGCCTCGGCAGCCGGCTTCGCCGCAGGCTCGGGTGCCGTGGTGTCTGCAACGCTCTCGGTGGCGCCGGCCGGTGCGGCGGCGGACCGGACGGGCAGGAGCAGGCCGAGGTAGGCCGGCCAGATGAACAGCCCCGGAAGCCGCTCTCCCAGAGGCGCGTCTGCGGTGAGGAGGCCGGCGTCCAGGACGCCGGCGGAGTAGCCGCCGTTGAGCACGCCGTCGGCGAGGCGGGCCGGGATGTCGAGCACCGCGTGCACGAGGTCGGCCAGGTCCAGCGACACCAGCGCGGCGAGGACGTCACCGGCCGCGACCACGGCCGCCCCGATGCCGTTGACCACGGCGCTCGCCGCGATCACGGCCGTGATCGGGAGCGCGACGGTGCCTGCCACGACGGCGCCGACGGCGGAGCGGACCGGGTACGACAGGTACGCCGACACGACCTCGGCGGCGTTCTCGAGCGCGTGTCGGGTGACCTCGGAGTAGAGGGCGACAGGGCTGGGCGCCGCGAGCAGGTGGACCGCCTCGTGCACCACGGGCGGGGGCGTGACCGTCGGTGGGGCCGTCACCGACGACAGCGCGATGGCGCCGGCTCCCGCCAGCGCCACCCCGGTGGTCACGAAGGGACGTCGTACTGCGTGCATCACAGCCTCTCTGTGCAGTGCGCCGACGGCGTGGGCGCCCTGCTTCCTTGCTATCCGGCAGCGCCGGCCCGCGACAGGGGCGAAGGTCCTCTCGGCGCGCGCTGCGGCGTGGCGTGGACAGTCGTTCGGTAAGTTGATCCAGCGACGAACGGCCCCGCTGGAGGGCGACGGGCAGGACGGGGGAGGACCGCGGAGTGCGCATCGGGAAGATCACGGTCGGCGCACTGGAGGAATGGTCCATGACGGCCGGGTCGGTCACCTCGTGGCATCCGACGGAGGCGTCGGTCGAGAAGGCACGCCGGGCCCCCGCCAGCACGGTGCCTGTCAGCTACATGCAGGGCCAGCACCTGCGCAACTTCTGCGAGCGCACGTCCGACGGGCTGAACTTCTCCCGCCAGATCATCGCCAGCTGCGACGTCGCCGGTCAGTGCGACATCGCCGCGATGGACCACGCGGTCAACGCCTACCTGCGCCGGCACGACACGTTCCGCAGCTGGTTCACCCAGACCGGCGAGGGCGAGTTCCGCCGGCACGCCCTCACCGATCCGGACGACATCGAGTTCGTCCCGGTCACCCACGGGCACATGACGGTCGACGAGATCCACGCCCACGTCGTCGACATCCCGAGCCCGCTGGAATGGGGCTGCTTCACGTTCGGGGTCATCCAGTGCGAGAACCACTTCAGTTTCTTCGCGTCGATGGATCACGTGCACGGCGACGCCACGCTGATCGGCACCACGATGATGGAAGCCAACGGCATGTACTCGGCGCTGTCCGGCGGCGGCCAGGCCCTGGTCCTGCCCGATGCGGGCAGCTTCGACGACTTCTGTGTGCGGGAGCGCGCGTACACCGACGCCCTCACCGTGGATTCGCCCGGTGTGCAGACCTGGATCGACTTCGCCGAGAACAACTCCGGCGGCTTCCCGGAGTTCCCGCTGCCGCTCGGGGATCCGCAGCAGTCCACCCGCAGCACGATGACCTCGCACCTGCTGCTGGACAGCGCGCAGACGGACCGCTTCGAGGCGGCGTGCTCGGCGGCGGGCGCACGGTTCGTCGGCGGCCTGTTCGCCTGCCTGGCCCAGGTGGAGCACGAGCTGACCGGCGCGCTGACCTACTACGGATTGACGCCGCGGGATTCGCGCACCGCGTCGGACAACTTCATGACCCAGGGCTGGTTCACCGGGTTGATCCCCATCGTCGTGCCGATCGGCGCGGCGTCGTTCAGCGACGCCGCCTGGTCGGCACAGTCCTCGTTCGACTCGGGGCTGGCGATGGCGAAGGTGCCCTACTACCGGGTGTTGGAGCTGGCGCCGTGGCTGGCCTGGCCGCAGCCGAACTTCCCGGTGTCGAACTTCCTGCACGGCGGCGCCGCCCCGCTCAACGCGATCCTGGCCGCCGGCGAAATGGGCCTGGCCGACAACATCGGGATCTATCCTGACGGCCGGTACTCCTATCAGCTCACCATCTACATCTTCCGCTACGGCGAGGGCACGGTGATGGCGATCATGCATCCCGACAATCCGGTCGCGAAGAAGTCGGTCGACCGTTACATGCAGGCGATGACGTCGGTGTCGGCGCTGGTCGCCGACACCGGCCAATGGGGACGCGTCGCCTAGCGGGCGGCACGGCAAGGGGTCGGGGGTGAAGGCGACATGCGGCGGCTAGCCGGTCTCGTGGTGCGGTTCCCGTGGGCGGTGATCGCCGTGTGGATCGCGATGGCCGTCGCCCTGCCCCTGACCTTCCCGTCGTTGGGCGAGATGGCGCAGAAGCATCCGCTGGTCATCCTGCCCGGCGACGCACCGTCGAGCGTCACCGCGACCAAGATGGCCGAGGCGTTCCGGGAACCCGGATCGGACAACCTGCTCGTCGTCGCGTTCATCGACGACGGCGGCCTCACCCCGGCCGACGAGGCCGTCTACCGCGACGTCGTCGACGCGCTGCGCGACGACGTCACCGACGTCGTGTCGGTGCAGGACTTCGTCAGCACCCCGCAGCTGCGGAAGTTCCTCACCAGCGACGACAAGACGACGTGGGTGCTGCCGGTGACGCTGGTCGGGGAGCTCGGCACGCCACGCGCCTACGACTCCTTCAACCGCGTCGCCGACGTGATCGCCCATCACGCCCCGCCGCGCGGAAGTCCGCTCGCCGTGCACGTCACCGGCCCCGCCGCCACGGTCGCCGACCTGACCGTCGCCGGCCAGCACGACCGGCTGCCCATCGAGATCGCGATCGCGGTGCTGGTGCTGGCCGTGCTGTTGATCGTCTACCGCAACCCGGTGACGATGCTGCTGCCGCTGGTGACGATCGGCGCGTCGGTGCTGATCGCGCAGGGGGTGGTGGCCGGCTACTCGCAGCTGACCGGCTCGGGGGTGTCGAACCAGTCGATCGTGTTCCTCAGCGCGATCCTGGCCGGCGCCGGCACCGATTACGCGGTGTTCCTGATCAGCCGGTACCACGACTACGTGCGGGCCGGCGCCGACGTCGACGACGCGGTCACCCGCGCGATGATCTCGATCGGGAAGGTCATCACCGCGTCGGCCACCACGGTCGGCATCACGTTCCTGGCGATGAGCTTCGCGACGATGGGCGTGTTCAAGACCATCGGGGTCTCGGCGGCGATCGGCGTCGCGGTCGCGTTCCTGGCCGGGGTGACGCTGCTGCCGGCGATCATGGTGCTGGCCGGGCCGCGGGGCTGGATCGCGCCGCGCCGCGAGCTGACGGCCCGGTTCTGGCGGCGCTCGGGCATCCGGATCGTGCGCAGGCCGGTGCCGCACCTGGTGGCCAGCGTGCTGGTGCTGGTGCTGCTGGCCGGCGCCGCGAGCTTCGCGACGTTCAACTACGACGACCGCAAGACGGTGTCGCCGTCGGCGCCCAGTTCCGTCGGCTACGCCGCGCTGGAACGCCACTTCCCGATCAGCCAGTCGATCCCGCAGTACATCCTCGTGCAGTCGCCGCACGATCTGCGCTCACCGGCGGCGCTGGCGGATCTGGAGCAGATGGCGTCGCGGATCGCCCAGCTGCCGGACGTCGCGCTGGTCAGCGGCATCACCCGGCCACTCGGTGAGGTGCCCGCCGAGTTCCGGGCCACCTTCCAGGCCGGCATCGTCGGGGACCGCCTCGCCGCCGGGTCGGCGCAGATCGGCGAACGCAGCGGCGACCTGAACACGTTGGCGGCCGGCGCCGACACACTGGCCGACAGCCTCGGCGACGTGCGCGCCCAGGTCGACGAGATCGCGCCCAGCCTGCAGGGCCTGATCGACACGTTCTCCTCGGCGCGCGCACAGTACGGCGGCGACAAGCTGGTGCGCGACGTCGCGACCGCGGCGAAACTGGTCGACAGCGTCAACAAGCTCGGTCTGTCCATGGGCGTGAACTTCCGCGCCGTGCGCGACATGTTCGCCTGGATCGGCCCGGTGCTGGCCGCGCTGCAGAACAACAACGTGTGCGACGCCAATCCGTCCTGTGTCGACACCCGGGCGCAGTTTGAGAAGCTGGTCGCCGCGCGCAACGACGGCCGCATGGACGAGATCAACAAGCTGGCGGGCCAGCTGCAGGGCGTGGACGACCGGCAGAGCCTCACCGCGACGGTCAACCAGCTCAACACCGCGTTCGCGAAGCTGACCAAGACGATCTCGGCGATGGGGCTCGACACCCCCGCGGGTGCCCGCCGGGGCCTGACCGATCTGCAGCGCAACACCGACCGGCTGGCCAGCGGCAGCCGGCAGGTGGCCGGTGGCGTGGACGAGCTGGTGCAGCAGATCAAGGTGATGGCCGACGGCCTGGACCAGGCGTCGACGTTCCTGCTGACGATGCGCCACGACGCGGCCGGCTCCTCGATGGCGGGCTTCAACATCCCCGCCGAGGTGCTCAATGCCGTCGAGTTCCAGAAGGCCGCGGCGGCGTTCATCTCCCCGGACGGGCACTCGGTGCGCTATCTGGTGCAGACCAAGCTCAACCCGTTCAGCCCGGAGGCGATGGATCAGGTCGACGCGATCAACGACATCGCCCGCGGCGCGCAGCCGAACACCACGCTGGCCGACGCGACCATCTCGATGGGCGGCTACCCCGCGGCCCTGCGCGACACCCGGGACTACTACGAGCGCGACATCCGGTTCATCATCGCGGTGACGCTGGCGATCGTGCTGCTGACGCTGTCGGTGCTGCTGCGCTCGATCGTCGCGCCGCTCTATCTGGTCGCCTCGGTCGTGCTGTCGTTCTTCGCGGCCATCGGCATCGGGGTGGTGGTGTTCCAGATGATGCTCGGGCAGCCACTGCACTGGACGGTCCCGCCGCTGGCGTTCGTGGTGCTGGTGGCCGTCGGCGCCGACTACAACATGTTGTTCGTGTCGCGGCTGCGCGACGAGTCCCCGCACAGCGTGCGGTACGGCGTGATCCGAACGCTGGGCTCGACCGGCGGGGTGATCACCGCGGCCGGGCTGATCTTCGCCGCCTCGATGGCGGGCCTGCTGTTCTCGTCGATCGGCATCGTGGTGCAGGGCGGCTTCGTGATCGGGGTGGGCATCCTGCTGGACACCTTCGTGGTGCGCACCATCACGGTGCCGGCGATCGCCGCGTTGGTCGGGCGCGCGAACTGGTGGCCGTCCCGGATGACGACGACCGCGCCGGCGACGCGCGCACCGGCCGCGAGCGGGGGTTCGCGGTGACGGTGAAGGTGTGTGAGACTACGGAAGCCAAGCGGTCGGGGGTGGTGATGAGCGGGTTCCTCGCTGACGTGACGGTGATCCCGTCATGACGTCCACCGGGCCGTCGTCGGTGCTGTCGATGCTGCACGGCCGCGCGGCCCTGCGCCCCGACGACCTCGCGTTCACGTTCACCGACTACACCGGCGACCCGGCGGGCAGCGCCCACACGCTGACCTGGGCGCAGCTGTCGCAGCGGACGATGGCCGTGGCGCGGGAGATCCGCACCCACGGCGCGACCGGCGACCGGGCGGTGATCCTCGCGCCGCAGGGACTGGAGTACATCCTGGCCTTCCTGGGCGCCATGCAGGCCGGGCTGATCGCGGTGCCATTACCGCTGCCCCACCGCGGGTCGAGCCACGACCGGGTCAGCGCGGTGTTCGCCGACACCACCCCGGCGGTGGTGCTCACGACCTCCGAGGCCGCCGCCGACGTCGGCGACTACGTCGCCGGTTCCCGGCTGGACCGGGCGCCGGCCGTCGTGGCGATCGACACGCTCGACCTCGACGCGGCGGGCGGGGCAGACACCGTCGCGACCGAGCTGCCGGACACCGCCTACCTGCAGTACAGTTCCGGGTCCACCCGGCTGCCCACCGGTGTGATGATCTCGCACCGCAACCTCGCGGTGAACTTCGAGCAGCTGATGCGCAGCCTGTTCGCCGGTCAGCAGACGACGGGTCTGACGATCGTGTCGTGGCTGCCCTTCTACCACGACATGGGGCTGGTGCTCGGGGTCTGCGCCCCCATCCTCGGCGGTTTCCGCGCCGACCTGACGAGCCCGGTGGCGTTCTTGGAGGAGCCGGCCCGGTGGATCCGGGCGCTGGCCCGCAACGAGCGCGCGTTCTCGGCCGCACCCAACTTCGCGTTCGAGCTGGCGGCCCGCAAGACCACCGACGCCGAGCTGGCCGGGCTGGACCTCGGCGGGGTGCTAGGCATCATCAACGGCGCCGAACGCGTCGACCCCGCCACCCTCGAACGGTTCGCGGATCGCTTCGCGCACTTCAATTTTCGCGATCATATGCTGCGCCCCTCCTACGGTCTGGCCGAGGCGACGGTGTTCGTCGCGTCCGGCACGTGGGACGAGTCGGAGCCGGTGCTGCGCTTCGACACCGACGACCTGTCGGCGGGCCGCGTGAGCCGTTGCCGCTCAGGCGGTTCGGCGCTGGTGCGCTACGCGCTGCCCACCGCGCCCGTGGTGCGCATCGTCGACGTCGACACGTCCTCGGAGTGCCCGCCCGACGCGGTCGGTGAGATCTGGGTGTGCGGCGACAACGTCGCGGCCGGCTACTGGAGCAGGACCGCCGAGGAGCAGCAGTGCTTCGGCGCGACGATCCCCGACCCGTCCCCGGGCACCCCGGCGGGCCCGTGGCTGCGCACCGGTGACCTCGGCTTCGTCCACGACGGCGCGCTGTTCATCGTCGGCCGGATCAAGGACCTGCTGATCATCCGCGGCCGCAACCACTACCCCGAGGACATCGAGGCGACGGTCCAGGAGATCACCCGCGGCCGGGTCGCGGCCATCGCGGTGCCGGTCAACAGCACCGAAAAGCTGGTCACCGTCATCGAACTCAAGAAGCGCACCGACATCAACGCCGACCCGATGGGCTGGCTGCACGAGGTCAAGAGCGACGTCACCTCCGCGATCTCCACGGTGCACGGCCTCAACGTCGAAGACCTGGTGCTGGTGCCGCCCGGGTCGATCCCGACGACCACCAGCGGCAAGGTGCGGCGCGCCGCGTGCGTGGAGCACTACCGCACCGACCAGTTCGTGCGATTGGATGCCTGAGTGCGCACACGGAGACTCCTCGCATCGGTGACGGCACTGATGACCCTCGGTGTGGCCGGCGGCGTCGGCCCCGGCGTCGCGACCGCCGACGAGCCGCCGCCGGTGCCGCCGCCGAATCCCGCGGGGGCACCGCCGCCGCTGGGCACGCCGGGCCGGGCCTACGCGCTGGGCGGCGCGCACGTGCTGGGCATCCCGTACGACGAATACATCATGCGCACCGGCGCCGACTGGTTCCCCGGGCTGGACCGTCAGATCGTCGACTATCCCGCGGGACAGGTGCAGGGCCACACGCTCGAGCGGCTGTTCCCGGGCATCGGCCGGCTCGGAGAGTCGATGCCCGGGCTGGGCATCGACGGGCCCAGCGTCGGGGAATCGGTCGACGTCGGCACCCCGAACGTGATCGCCGCGGTCCGCGACGGCGGCCGGGGCACCGCGATCGGGCTGTCCGAGGGCGCGATGGTGCTCAACGACGTTCAGGCGAAGCTCGCCTACGATCCCGCGGCGCCGCCGCCCGATCAGTTGAGCTTCGCCACCTACGGCGACCCGGTGGCCCGGCACGCGTTCGGCGAGAGCTTCCTGACGCAGAACTTCCCGGTCGGCAGCGTCGTCCCGTCGCTGGACTACCGCATCCCCGCGCCGGTGGAGAGCCAGTACGACACCTACCAGTTCGTCTCCGCCTACGACAGCATCGCCGACTGGCCGGACCGGCCGGACAACTGGCTGTCGGTGGCCAACGCGATCGTCGGCCTCGCCACCGGCCACACCGCGGTCGCGTTCACCAAGCCCGACATGGTGCCGCCGCGCAACATCCGGACCACCGTGAACTCGCGGGGCGCGAAGACCACGACGTTCATGATCCCCGAGGAGCACCTGCCGCTGGTGCTGCCGTTCAAGTACCTCGGGGTGGACAAGAACACGCTGATGGAGCTGGACAAGGTGCTGCAGCCCTACGTCGACGCCGGGTACTCCCGCAACGACGATCCGGCGACCGCCCCGATCACGGTGGATCCGGTGAACGGGTACGACCCCGCCGCGGTGACGGCGCCGGCCACCCAGGCCGCCTTCGGCGGCGGCGCCGACCCTGTGTCGCAGCTGCTGTCGGGTCTGCAGTACGTGCTGAATCATCCGCCGTAGCAGCGGCTACAGCCCGGCGACCCCGACGGCCAGCAGCACGCAGCCGATCGCGGCCAGCAGCGCGGCGATCCCGCGCCGGCCGTGCGCACGCACCCGGTCGTAGAACGACGTCAGCGCCGCGCGCGTGCGCCGCGGCGCCACCAGGTACGCCACCAGCGGCACCTCGACCAGCGCGAACGCCACCACGTTGAACGTGACCAGCGCACCGAACTGCACGGCCGCCGCGGCGCCGGAGGCGACGATCAGCGCCAACGCGGCGACGTAGTCCACCGACGGCAGCGCGATGCCGAGCCCCGCCACGCCCGCGGCCCACAGCGACCGGCCGTCGAGCAGTTGCCGGGCCCGCGCCGTCAGCGGACCGACCAGGCGGCCCGCCGTCCCGTCCCGGTTCACCCGCCCCAGCACGCCGGCCGCCACCAGCGCGGCGTTGAGCAACACGACCGCGCCGACGACGATCTGCACCCGCGGCAGCGTGACGTGCACCGAGCCCAGCGCCGGGCGCAACACGAACAGCACCACCACCCCGACCGCGGTGCCCATCGCGAACCCGCCGGCCAGGAACACCAGCAGGTGCAGGGCGGGCCGCGGCCGGTTGATCATCAACACCGTCATGCCGATCCGGAACGGCTCCAGGCTCACCGCGAGAGCCATCAGCAGCAGCGGGAACCACATGATGGGCGTCAACTTACCGCCCGGTTGCACTCACGGGGATTCCATCATGGTGGCCGCGCCGCGCGGCGTGTGAAGATGGAGGGCGATGAGCGGTACACCGTCGGAGATCGATCTGAGCCCGTCGTCCCTGCGGGAGGCGTTCGGGCATTTCCCGACGGGCGTGATCGCGATCGCCGCGGAGGTCGACGGCACCCGGGTGGGCTTGGCGGCAAGCACTTTCGTCCCGGTGTCGCTGGATCCGCCGCTGGTGTCGTTCTGTGTGCAGAACTCCTCGACCACCTGGCCGCGGCTGGTGGACGCGCCCTACCTGGGCATCAGCGTGCTCGGCGAGTCCCACGACGCGGCGGCGCGGACGCTGGCGGCCAAGACCGGGGACCGCTTCGCCGGTCTGGAGACGGCGTCAACCGAGCGCGGCGCGGTGTTCATCCACGGCACCAGCGTGTGGCTGGAGAGCGCGATCGATCAGCAGGTGCCTGCGGGCGATCACACCATCGTGGTGCTGCGGGTCACCGGCATCACCGTGCACCCCGAGGTGGCGCCGATCGTGTTCCATCGCAGCACCTTCCGCAGGCTCGGAGCCTGACGGCGGCGCAGCTACGGCCGATAGCCGAGTTCGTCGCGGTAGTGCCGGACGCGGGCGTCGAGTTCGGCGGCGTCGGCCGAGCGGCCCTCCCGCCGGGCGAGCTCGGCCCGGCTGCTGATCTCCCGGATCGCGGTCCGAATGTCGTTGATGCTCAAGGGGTGGTGAAGCGACACGGCGCTGCCTTTCCACGCTGACTGGCTGCTGGGTGCGAGCGTACTCCGCGCGGCCGGGGGTGAACCAGGACGCGATCTCAGGGCTGCATCTGGTAGACGCCGTCGTAGGCGGCCACCTCGCCCCAGATCCGGTCGAAGCGGGCCGAGTCGGTCACCGGCTTGCGGATGGCCGACAGCGCCCACGCCTGCTGGTCGGCCGTCGAGCTCGGCTTGCCGTGCAGCGCGACCGCGTAGGCGGAGAAGTCCCGGACCATCACGTCGAAGATCTGATCCACCAGGTCGGCGTCCAGGCCGGTCAGCTCCGTCTGCTCGAGGATCAGCTGGCCGTAGACCACCAGCGAGAAGAGGTGGCCGATCACCAGCACGAAATCCAGATCCGCCTGCTGATCGGCGTCGGGGGCGGCGGAGCTCAACAGCTCCTTGAACGCGGCGACCTGTTCGAAGAAGCGCCCGACGTTCGGGATGCCGGTGTGCCGCTCGTAGACCGGCGCCCAGTCGGCGAAGCGCACCTTCGACGCACCGCGGGCGGGGCCCTGCGACCAGAAGAACACGTCGTCGGCCGGATCGTCACGGGTGCCGATCTCGGGGTACTCGGCCGGGTTGAACATGTAGTTCGGCATGAACTTCAAGATCTGCGCGACGTTGACGTGCACGGTGCCCTCCAGCCGCGGCAGCGCCCCGATCAGCCGGGTCACCTGGCTGAAGTAGGTGTCCTTCTCGAACCCCTTGGCGGCCAGCACATCCCACAGCAGGGTGACGACCTTCTCGCCCTCGGAGGTGACCTTCGACTTGGTTACCGGGTTGAACAGCAGGTAGCGGCGGTCCTCGGGGCCGGCGCTGCGGAAGTAGTCGATGGCGCGGTCACTGAACAGCTTCATCGCGACCAGGCGGGCGTAGGCGTCGACGAAACTGGCCCGCACGTGCGGGAAGTCCGTGACCGGATTGCCGTAGAGGATCCGGTTGTTGGCGTGGGTGATCGCCTCGTAGAAGGCGTGCTCGCACATGCCGATCGAGCCGCTGCACAGGTTGAACTTGCCGACGTTGACGGTGTTCAGCGCCGCCGAGAACGCGTCGGGGCCGGTGCACAGGATGTCCTCCTCGTACACCGGGTAGTCGTGCAGCGCGAAATTGCTGACGAACATCTGGCCGTGCACGACGTTGCCGATCAGCTCGTAGTTCTCATGGGTGCTGTCGGCGACGAACCAGACGTACCCGTCGGCGCCGTCGACGTCGCTGCGCCGCGAGAACACCGACACCATGCCCGCGACGTTGCCGTTGCCGATGTAGTACTTCTCGCCCGAAGCCCGGAACACCACGCCTTCGTCGTCGTCCTGCGCGGCCGGGGTCAGCACCATGTCGGTGTTGTAGATGTCGGCACCGTGCGCGCGTTCGGACAGCGCGAACGCCATCACCCCGCCGGCCTCGAGTTGTGCGGCCGCCTTCTCCTTGGCCTTGACGTTGTCGCTCTGCCAGATCGGTCCGAGCCCGAGGATGGTGACCTGCTCGGCATACCAGTAGGACAGCCCGTAGAACCCAAGGATCTCGCTGAGCACCGCGTTGCGGGAGGTGTCCCACCGCTTGTTCGGGTCGCCGCCGGAGAACTCCGACGGCGTCAGGAACGTCGCGAACAGCCGCTCGGACTTCACGAACGCGAGGAAGTCCGACACCCACGCCGCGTCCAGGTCGTCGCGCAGCAGTCGGGTCTTGCCGCGCTGCTCGAACCACTCGATGAGGGCGCGCAGCTGACGGCGGGACTCGGGGTCGAGCCGCTGCGGGTCGAACGCGTTCGGGTTGAGCAGCAGGGGGCGTGCAGTCATGGGTGGCAATGTAGCGCCCCGGGCTGTGCCCTCACGCGTGAACGTCGCGCAGACCCACCGCGTTGCGCAGCCCGGTGCAGTTCACGCACCCCACGCAGCCGATGCAGTCCTCACAGCTGACGCAGCCGACGCAGGCCCGGCACCGGGCGCAGTCGATGCAGGCCAGACAGGCCAGGCAGCCGCGACAGGCGATACACAGCACGGCCAGCACGCACCCGGCGATCGCGGCGCTGCCGGCGGTCGCAATCGATCCGGCGACGCCCGCGCTGCCTGCCGTGCCGATGGCCCGCACCACCGCGGCGCTGCCCGCCGTCGCGACGGATCCGGCCACGCCGGCGCTGCCCGCGGTGGCGATCGATCCGGCGACGGCCGCACTGTTGACGGTGCCGATCGAGCCGGCGACCGCGGCACTGCCCGACGTCGAGATCGAGCCCGCGACGGCGACGTTGTCGGCGGCCACCGGCGCGCCGGTCACGCGCTTACTTCCGCCGGAACAGCTTGTTGCCCAGCCACACCACCGGGTCGTACTTGCGGTCGGCGGCGCGTTCCTTCATCGGGATCAGCGCATTGTCGGTGATCTTGATGTGCTCGGGGCACACCTCGGTGCAGCACTTGGTGATGTTGCAGTAGCCCAGGCCGTTCTCCTCCTGGGCTTGCTCGGCGCGGTGGCCGTGCACGTCGAGCGGATGCATGTCGAGCTCGGCCTGCCGCATCAGGTACCGCGGACCGGAGAACGCCTTCTTGTTCTCCTCGTGGTCACGGTTGACGTGGCAGACGTTCTGGCACAGGAAGCACTCGATGCACTTGCGGAACTCCTGGCTGCGGTTCACGTCCTCCTGCTGCATCCGGTACTCACCGGGCTGCAGGTCCTTGGGCGGCGTGAACGACGGGATCTCCCTGGCCTTCTCGTAGTTGAAGGACACGTCGGTGACCAGGTCCCGCATCACCGGGAACGTCCGCAGCGGGGTGACCGTGACGGTCTCGTCCTCCCCGAACGTCGACATCCGCGTCATGCATGCCAGGCGCGGACGGCCGTTGATCTCCACCGAACAGGACCCGCACTTGCCGGCCTTGCAGTTCCAGCGGACCGCGAGGTCGCCGGTCTGGGTCTGCTGCAACCGGTGGATGATGTCGAGGACGACCTCGCCCTCGTTGACCTCGACGGTGTAGTCCTTCAGTTCCCCGCCGGAGGCGTCACCGCGCCAGACGCGCATCTTCGCGTTGTACGCACCCATGGTGTCAGCCCTTCCGTTGCGGGTGTTCGAGGAGTTCGTCGTCGGTGTAGTACTTCTCCAGCTCGGAGAGCTCGAAGGTTTCCAGCAGGTCCGGCCGCATCGTGGGCTGGCGTTCCTTGGTCACGGTGACGTCGGGGACCACCGGGTCGTCGCCCTCGGACCGGCACACCAGCAGGTGGTTGCGCCAGCCGGCGTCCATCGTCGGGTAGTCGTCGCGGGTGTGTCCGCCGCGGCTCTCGGTGCGGGTCATCGCCGACTTCGCCACCGACTCGCTGACCAGCAGCATGTTCCGCAGGTCCATCGCGAGGTGCCAGCCGGGGTTGAACTTGCGCTCGCCCTCGACCTTGACGCGCTTGTAGCGGTCGCGCAGTTCGGTGAGCTTGTCCAGGGCCTCCTGCATCTCGTCGGCCTTGCGGATGATGCCCACCAGGTTGTTCATGGTGTCCTGCATGTCCAGCTGCAGCGAGTACGGGTTCTCCGGGGCCGAGCCGTCGCTCGGGCCGTCGAACACCGCCAGCGCCATCTCCCTGGCCTTGTCCACCGCGTCCTGGGTGACCGCAGGCCGGTTGGACATCGCGCGCACGTAGTCCGAGGCGCCGAGCCCGGCACGCCGGCCGAACACCAGCAGGTCGGACAGCGAGTTGCCGCCGAGCCGGTTGGAGCCGTGCATGCCGCCGGCGCACTCGCCCGCGGCGAACAGCCCCGGCGTCGCGGCCGCGCCGGTGTCGGGTTCCACCTCGATCCCGCCCATCACGTAGTGACAGGTCGGGCCGACCTCCATCTCGTCGGTGGTGATGTCGACCTCGGCCAGCTCGATGAACTGGTGGTACATCGAGGGCAGCCGGCGCTTGATCTCCTCCGGGGTCATGCGGGAGGCGATGTCGAGGTACACGCCGCCGTGCGGGGTGCCCCGGCCTTCCTTGACCTCGGTGTTGATCGCGCGGGCCACCTCATCGCGGGGCAGCAGGTCAGGGGTGCGGCGCGCGGAGTCGTTGTCCTTGAGCCACTGGTCGGCCTCTTCCTCGGACTCCGCGTACTGACCCTTGAAGACGTCGGGGATGTAGTCGAACATGAAGCGCTTGCCCTCGGAGTTCTTCAGCACTCCGCCGTCGCCGCGCACACCCTCGGTGACCAGGATCCCCTTCACCGACAGCGGCCACACCATGCCGGTCGGGTGGAACTGGATGAACTCCATGTTGATCAGCGAGGACCCCGCGCGCAGCGCCAGAGCGTGCCCGTCTCCGGTGTACTCCCAGGAATTCGACGACACCTTGTACGACTTGCCGATGCCGCCGGTCGCCAGCACCACCGCGGGCGCCTCGAACAGCACGAAGTCACCGGTCTCGCGGTAGTAGCCGAAGGCGCCCGCGATCTTGCCGTTGTCGAGGATCAGTTCGGTGATCGCGGTTTCGTGGAAGACCCGGATCCGGGCCTCGTAGTCGCCGAGTTCGCGCTTGTCCTCCTGCTGCAGCGACACGATCTTCTGCTGCAGGGTGCGGATGATCTCCAGGCCGGTGCGGTCGCCGACGTGGGCCAGCCGCGGGTAGGTGTGCCCGCCGAAGTTGCGCTGGCTGATCTTGCCGTCCTTGGTGCGGTCGAACAGCGCGCCGTAGGTCTCGAGTTCCCACACCCGGTCCGGGGCCTCCTGCGCGTGCAGTTCGGCCATCCGCCAGTTGTTCAGGAACTTCCCGCCGCGCATGGTGTCACCGAAGTGCACCTGCCAGGAGTCCTTGGTGTTGACGTTGCGCATGGCCGCGGCGCAGCCGCCCTCGGCCATCACCGTATGAGCCTTGCCGAACAGCGATTTCGTCACCACCGCGACGCGCAGGCCCCGCTCCCGGGCCTCGATCACCGCGCGCAGTCCCGCCCCGCCGGCGCCGATCACGACGACGTCGTAGGTGTGCCGTTCAATCTCTGCTTCGTCCGAAGCCATCAACCCTCACTCGTCCTTGATCATCGAAAAACTCTGTGCGCGAACCCGATTCAGCCGATGAATCGCAGGTCGGAGATCGTGCCGCTGGCCACCAGCATGACGTAGAAGTCGGTCAACATCAGCGTGCCCAGCGTGATCCACGCGTAGAGCTTGTGCCGGGTGTTGAGCTTGCTGATCTGCGTCCACATCCAGTAGCGGACGGGATGTTTGGAGAAGTGCTTGAGCCGACCGCCGGCGACGTGGCGGCAGGAGTGGCAGCTGATCGTGTACGTCCACAGCAGGATCACATTGACGACGAGGATGACGTTGCCCAGCCCGAAGCCGAAGCCGCCCGGACCGTCCTCGGAGTGGAAGGCCTTGATCGCGTCCCAGGTGTTGATGAGCGAGATGAGCGCCGCGATGTAGAAGAAGTAGCGGTGCAGGTTCTGCAGGATCAGCGGAAAACGCGTCTCCCCTGTGTACTTGGCGTGCGGTTCGGCCACCGCGCAGGCGGTCGGCGACTGCCACACCGAGCGGTAGTAGGCGCCTCGGTAGTAGTAGCAGGTGATCCGGAACAGCAGCAGGAACGGCAGCGACAGAAGCGCGTACGGCAGCAGCGACAACGGCCCCGACGTGGGCAGGATCTGCGGCCAGAACTCGCTGGCCTCGCCGCAGGCCTTGCTCAGGCAGGGTGAATAGAACGGCGTGAGGTAGTGGTACTTCTCGACGAAGAAGTCGTCGCGCATGAACGCCCGCACCGTCGCGTAGATGATGAACGCGGCGAAACCCAGGTCCGTGACGATGGGTGCCTTGAGCCAGTTGTCGGTGCGCAGCGTGCGCTGTGCGATCTGGGCTCGGCCGGGGGAGAAGACGCCGGTCGCCTTGCGGTCGGCGGTGGGTGCGCTCACGTTTCCCTCTCGATGAATGTTTCCTGCGAACTCGACTCGCGACCTCGACTCTCGCATGAGCCCGACGGGCCCGGACGGGCACTCCCCGGTTAGTGGGTTCCGCCCAGGCCCTCGTCGTCGACACCGCGCCAGAAATCGGTGTCGTACTGGGTATCCGGAATCGGGATGCGCTCGCCGACATGGTGATGCCGGGACAGGCCGCGCGCGAGTTCCAGTTCCTCGGCGTCGATGTCGAGTCGATCGATATCGTTGAGAATGCGTTCGGCATCGTTGACGATGCGCCGCGTCGCGGGGCTGTCCCCGTAGCGCGACGCCAGTGATGTCACGCATCGCCGAAGGCTTCCGATCAGATCGTGAAGCTCGGCGAGCTCGGTGGTGCTGCTGGACAAGTGACCTCCTTGGGCTGAAGGGTGTCATGGATCACAGTACGCATTCGATGCTAGCCACATCACCCACCTGATGGGTGAGACAGATCACTTTGATGACACGGAGGTAAGAATGGCGCACGACGTTCTGAAGGGCCGGGCCGAGGCGTTGCTGGCACTGCACCGGCCCGGGGATCCGGTCATCCTGCCCACGGTGTGGGACGCGTGGTCGGCCCGGCTGGCCGCAGGCGCGGGCTTCGAGGCGCTGACCGTCGGCAGCCATCCGGTGGCCGACTCGGTCGGCAAACCCGACAACGAGGGCATGACGTTCGACGATCTCATCACCCGGGTCGCGCAAATCACCGCCGCCACCGACCTGCCGGTGTCGGTCGACATCGAGTCCGGCTACGGCGAAGCGCCGTCGCGGCTCATCGAGGGGCTGCTGTCGGTGGGTGCCGTTGGCCTGAACATCGAGGACACCGCGCACGGCGAAGGGGGCCGGCTGCGGTCGGCCGACGAGCACGCCGACCTGGTGGGGGCGCTGCGGGCGGCCGCCGACGCGTCCGGCGTGCACGTGGTGGTCAACGCGCGCACCGACCTGTTCCTGCGGCAGGACGGCGACGAGTCCGACCGGGTCGACCGGGCGATCGCCCGGTTGCGGCAGGCGGCCGACGCGGGCGCCGACGTGCTCTACCCCGTCGGGCTGCACGGCCCGGAGACGATGCAGCGCTTGACCTCTGAGCTTCCGCTGCCGGTGAACGCGATCGCGGCGCCCGACAAGGCGGATCCGGCGTCCTACGGTCCGCTCGGCGTGGCCCGCATCAGCTTCGGTCCGTTCTGGCAGGCGGCGCTCGCGGAGCGGTCGAAGGAGATCCTGGCCCGCTGGCGCTGAACCGGTCCGGTCAGTCGGTATCGACGACGAGCACCTCGGTGTGCGCCTTGCGCTGCACGATCTTGGGCACCGAACCGACGAGCCGGCCCACCATCGACCGCAGGCCGACACTGCCCACGACCAGCAGGTCGGCCTTCACCTCATCGGCCAGCGCGACCAGCGCGTCGGCGGGCGCACCGTGCACGGCGCGCTGCTCGACGTGTTTCGCCCCGGCCTTTCTGGCCCGGTCGGCGGCGTCGCCGAGCAGGCCGTACACCGGTGCGTCGCCCTGGGTCCGGTAGTTGATGTTGTGCGGCTGGTCGGGTTCGGGGGCTCCGCCGTCGTGGTGCGCCGGAGTGAACGCCGACGCGACGATCAGGCGGGCGTCGGATTCGGCGGCCAGCGCGGCGGCCTTGTCGACCGCCCGCAGCGACGTCTCCGAGCCGTCGGTGCCGACCACGATGGTCGAGTACTTCGTCATGGATGTCCCCTCCCGCTGTCGTGACGCATGAGTGTACAACTGTTCACTTATTCGCCGTGCCCGGTTCGGGAAGGTTCAGCGGTGCACGTCGCTCACGACGATGTCGATGTCGACGTCCTCGGTGCCCAGGACCTCCGCGATCACCCCGGCGGCCAGCGTGCGCGCCTGCGCCGCGGTCGCCGAGAGATCCGCCCCGTAGCGGCCGCTGACCTCGATGCGCACCGCGCGCAGCGTCTTCTCGTCGAGGGCGACGGCGACGTCGACGAGCGTGAGGTCCGGCAGCGAGCGCAGCGCACGGGCCAGTCCGGCGCGCAGCACCAGATCGCTGACCTCGATCCGGCCCGGGGCGTCGCCGGGGCGGGGGTCGACGACGTCGAGGGGCCAGCCCCCGCGCGGGGTGGCGCGCACCGCGTCGATCACGCGCTGTTCGATGGCCACCCAGCCGCGCTCGGGCATCGCGCGCAGATCCCGGGACGCCCGGGCCAGCACGTCGTAGTCGCCTATCGCCATCGTTGCAGCCTCTGTTGCAGTGTCGTGCGGGCGCGGTGATGATGCCCCCGCGCCCCGTCGGGGCTCAGACTCAGGATCGTCCCGATCTGGGGGAAGGTCAATTCCTCGACCTCCCGCAGCAGCCACACCGCGCGCTGGCGGGGTGGCAGTTCGGCGAGTGCCTCCTCCAGCGCCTCCAGGAATTCGGTGTTCGAGACGTTGGCGAACGGGTCCGCCGACGCTGAGGAGTCCGCGGGGTCGAGCAACCGGTCGTCGAGCGGCACCGCACGCTTGACCCGGTGCGAGTCGACGACCTTGCGCGCGCAGATCGCGAAAAGCCATGTCCGCGGGCTGGATTCGCCCCGGAAGCGGTCGATCTGGCGCCAGGCCGCGACGAACGTCTCCTGCACGATGTCCTGCACGGCGGCATCGTCGCGGGTCATCCGGCGGGCGTAGCGGTGCAGGGCCGGGCCGTGGCGGCGGATCAGGGTCTCGAACGCCGCGCGATCACCGGCGGCGGCCGCCGCCGCGAGTTCGCGGTCGTCGACGTCGGGGTCGACCACGGGGTCGCCGGCAAGCACGCGCAGAGCCTAGCCAGCGCCCACGACCGTGGTGTGGTCGGTGACACATTCGTCAGACATTCGGTTCGGCCGTCCGCCGACGACCAAGGGGAGAATGTCGAGAAAGGAGCGGACATGAGTACGGATCGAGGGACCACCACGATCGCCGATACCGTCGTGTCGAAGATCGCCGGACTGGCCGCGCGCGAGGTGAGCGGCGTGCACGCGTTGGGCGGCAATGCCAGCCGGGCGGTGGGCGCGCTGCGGGAGCGGATTCCCGGCGCTGCGGTCAACCACGCCCAGGGCGTGTCGGTGGAGGTGGGCGAGAAGCAGGCCGCTGTCGACATCGACATCGTCGCCGACTACGGAGTGGCCATCGCCGATCTCGCGGCCGGCATCCGGCGCAACGTGATCGCCGCCATCGAGCGGATGACCGGCCTCGAGGTGGTCGAGGTGAACATCACCGTCCATGACGTCTTCGTCGCCGACGAGGACACCGAGCAGTCGGCCGGCGACCGACCGGCGCGCGTCGAATGACGGCGCAGGAACGGGCCGACGCGGTCGCCGCTGTCGTCCGCGCGGTGCCCGGGGTGGCCGATCTGCACCCCGGGATGTTCGGCGAGGTCGGCACCTACCTGCCGGGCCGCCGGGTGCCAGGGATCCGGTTCGGCGACGATGCCATCGCCGTGCACATCACGGTCCGCGAGGATGCGCCCGTCAGGGAGACCGCTGCGGCCGTGCGTGCGGCCGTGGCCCGGGACTGGCCGGGGGTGGCGGTGAACGTCACCGTCGAGGATGTCGTCGCTCACGACTGAGCATCGAGGCTCACAGCGGGATCGGTGACGCGGTGAGCACACCGTGATGGGCGCTTCACACGGCGCGACACAGCGGCAATATCGGGTTCCTAACCTGACGCCATGCCCACTTCACGCGTCGTGGTGGTCGGCCACGGCATGGTCGCGCACCGCTTCATCGAGGCACTGCGGTCCCGCGACTCCGACGGCCGCTGGCAGGTGACGGTGCTCGCCGAGGAACGCGACGCTGCCTACGACCGGGTGGGGCTGACCGGCTACACCGAGCACTGGGAACGGGCGCGGCTCGCGCTCCCGGGCAACCGGTATCGCGGTGACGACCTGGTCGAGGTGCTGCTGGGTCGGCGCGTCGTCGCGCTGGACCCGGCCGCGACCACGGTGACCACCGCCGACGGTGCCGAATTCGGTTACGACGCGTTGGTACTGGCCACCGGCTCGTCGGCGTTCGTGCCGCCGGTACCGGGCCATGACCTGCCGCAGTGTCACGTCTACCGCACGCTCGACGACCTCGACGCGATCCGGGCCGACGCCGCCTGCGCCGTGGCCGCCGCCTCCGGTGACGCCGCCGGTGTCGTCATCGGAGGCGGGCTGCTCGGCCTCGAGGCGGCCAACGCGCTGCGCAGTTTCGGGCTGCGGCCGCACGTCGTGGAGAGGGCGCCGCGCCTGATGGCGCAGCAACTCGACGAGGCCGGCGGCGCATTGCTCGGCAGGATGGTCGGCGCGCTGGGCATCGACGTGCACGTCGGAGTCGGCACCGAACGCGTCGAGCCCGTCGGTGCGGGGGTGCGGGTCACCCTGGGCGACGGTCAAGCGGTGGACGCGGGCGTGGTGGTGTTCGCAGCGGGTGTGCGGCCGCGTGACGAGTTGGCCCGCGCCGCGGGGCTCGCGGTCGCCGAGCGCGGCGGTGTGCTCACCGACTCGTCCTGCGCCACCAGGGATCCGCGGATCTATGCGATCGGTGAGGTGGCGGCCATCGACGGCCGCTGCTACGGCCTGGTCGGGCCCGGGTACACCAGCGCCGAGGTGGTTGCCGACCGATTGCTGGGCGGCGCAGCCGAATTCGGCACCGCCGACATGTCGACCAAGCTCAAACTCCTCGGTGTCGACGTCGCGAGTTTCGGCGACGCGATGGGCGCCACCCCGGACTGTCTGGAGGTCGCCGTCAACGACGCGGTCCGGCAGACCTACGCGAAGCTGGTGCTCTCCGATGACGCGTCGACTCTGCTGGGTGGCATCCTGGTCGGCGACGCGTCGGCCTACGGGGTGCTGCGCCCGATGGTCGGTGAGCAGCTGCCCGGCGATCCGCTGGCGTTCCTGGCCCCCGCCGGATCCGACGGCGGCGCCGCTGCCGTCGGGGTCGGGGCGCTGCCCGCGAACGCCCAGATCTGCTCGTGCAACGCGGTGTCGAAAGGCGATGTCACCGACGCCATCGCCGCGGGCTGCTGCGACGTGCCGGCACTCAAGGCGTGCACCAGGGCCGGCACGTCGTGCGGCTCGTGCGTACCGCTGCTCAAACAGCTGCTCGACGCGCAGGGGGTCGAACAGTCCACGGCGTTGTGCGAGCACTTCGGCCAGTCGCGCGCCGAGCTGTTCGAGATCGTCAGCGCCACCGAGATCCGCACCTTCTCCGGGCTGATCGAGCGGTTCGGTTCCGGAAGGGGTTGCGACATCTGCAAACCCGTGGTGGCGTCGATCCTGGCCTCGACCAGCACGGGACACATCCTCGACGGCGAGCAGGCCTCGCTGCAGGACTCCAACGACCATTTCCTGGCCAACATTCAGCGCAACGGGAGCTACTCGGTGGTGCCGCGGGTGCCGGGCGGGGACATCACGCCCGAGCACCTCATCCTGATCGGGGAGATCGCCCGGGATTTCGGCCTGTACACCAAGATCACCGGCGGCCAGCGCATCGACATGTTCGGCGCCACGGTCGACCAGTTGCCCGAGATCTGGCGTCGCCTCGTCGACGGCGGGATGGAGTCGGGGCACGCCTACGGGAAGGCGCTGCGCACGGTGAAGAGCTGTGTGGGCAGCGACTGGTGCCGCTACGGCCAACAGGATTCGGTGCAGATGGCGGTGAACCTCGAGCTGCGCTATCGCGGGCTGCGCGCCCCGCACAAGATCAAGATGGGCGTGTCCGGGTGCGCGCGGGAGTGCGCGGAGGCCCGGGGTAAGGACGTCGGGGTGATCGCCACCGAGACCGGCTGGAACCTCTACGTCGGCGGCAACGGCGGCATGACGCCGCGGCATGCCGATCTGTTGGCGAGCGACCTGGATGACGACACGCTGGTGCGCTACATCGACCGGTTCCTGATGTTCTACATCCGCACCGCGGACCGGCTGCAGCGCACCGCGCCGTGGGTGCAGGAGAAGGGTCTCGACCATGTGCGCGAGGTGGTGTGTGACGATTCCCTCGGTCTGGCAGCTGAATTCGAGGCCGCGGTCGCCCGGCACGTCGAGGGCTACGCATGCGAATGGAAAGGCGTGCTCGAGGATCCGGACAAGCTGGCGCGGTTCGTGTCGTTCGTCAACGCGCCCGACGAGGAGGATCCCACGGTGACCTTCACCCGCAGTGCCGGGCGCCTGGTGCCGACGCCGCTGGGAATGCCGACGGTGGTGCAGCGATGACCGTCCTGAGCGATGTCACGTGGTGCACGGCCTGCCGGCTGGACTTCCTGCTGCCCAACCGCGGGGTCGGGGTGCTGCTGCCCGACGGGGCGCAGGCCGCTCTGTTCCGCCTCGACGACGGCACCCTGCACGCGGTGGGCAACATCGACCCGTTCACCGGGGCCGCGGTGATCTCGCGCGGCATCGTCGGCGACCGCGGCGGGCGGGCCATCGTGGCGTCCCCGCTCAAGAAGCAGGCGTTCGCGCTCGAGGACGGCGTGTGCCTCGACGACCCCGCCGTCGCGCTGCCGGTCTACGCCACGCGCGTCACCCCCGCCGGCGACGTCGAGGTCGGCTCCTACCCCGCGGAATAGCGTTCCTGGTCGCTGTGAGCGCCTGTGAGTAGCCAGGAACGATATTCCGTTGTGACCGAACTAGGGACTTTCGGCCCGCGACGGCGGCGCGAGAACTACCTACCGTCGTAGCCATGACGTACGTTATCGGTAGCGCGTGTGTGGACATCGTCGACAAGTCCTGTGTGCAGGAGTGCCCTGCCGACTGCATCTACGAGGGCGCCCGCGCGATGTACATCAACCCCAACGAGTGCGTGGACTGCGGCGCGTGCCGCATCGCGTGCCGGGTGGACGCCATCTACTACGAGACCGACCTGCCCGACGAAGAAGCCGCCTCGCTCGAGGACAACGCGGCCTTCTTCAGCATGGTCCTTCCTGGCCGCGACGCCCCGCTCGGAGATCCCGGCGGCGCGGCCAGGATGGGCCGTGTCGGCGTGGACACCCCGCTGGTGGCCGCGCAGCCGCCGTCAACGACCCCGCACCCCTGACAACGCCCGGGCCCGCCGGAACCGGCTGACGACCAGCCGGGTCACGCCGGGGTGGGTGCCGAGTGGGTCGGTCACCAGGTCGGCGCCGCTGGCGCGCAACCGATCCTGGAACAGGCCCTCGGAGAGCAGGTACGACGCGACGACAACGCGCCGACCCGGAGCCCGCACGGTGGCGACCGCGTCGGCCACCCGTGGCTCACCGGTCGCTGCGAACGCCAATTCCACCCGTGCGCCCAGCGTCGCCGACAGCCACGCCGCGGTGGTGTGCAGATCGCGCAGCGCCGCCGGATCCGACGTCCCCGCGGCGGCCAGGATCACCGAATCATCGGGCCGCAAACCGGTTTCGACGAGTCGGTCGACGAGCACCCGCACCAGTTGCGGATCGGGCCCGAGCGCAGGGGTGACGGTGACGTCGTCGTGGCCGCTGTCGCGCACGTGCGCCGGGATGTCGCTGCCGACGTGGTAGCCGCGGGCCAGGAACGCCGGCACCAGCACCGCGGGCTCGCCGGTGCGAGCGCCGAGCACCTCGGCGGGGGTGGGCCCGAGGACGTCGACGAACGCGACGTGCACCGGCCGGTCCAGCGTCGCCGCCACCCGTGACGCGAGGTCGCCGATCAGCGACACCCCCCGGCGCTTGCGGGTGCCGTGCGCCACCAGCACGTAACTCATGACGCGTAGGCCTCGTCGACGGGCAGCCGGTAGCCGCGTTTGACCACGGTGGCCACCATCTTCTTGTCGCCCAGCGCGGTCCGCAGTCGCAGCACCGCGGTCTCGACGGCGTGGGTGTCGGTGCCGCTGCCGGGGAGCGCGCGCAGCAGGTCGGCGCGCGACACCACCGCCCCAGGGTGCTGCGCCAGCGCCCGCATCGTGGCCATCGCCGCCGGGGACATCGCCCTGACCGCGCCGTCGACCAGCACGCAGTTCCCGCGGATCTCGAGCAGGTGCCCGGCCACCCGGACGGTGCGCGCCTGCAGCAGCGGCAGTTCGTCGGTGATGTGCCGGGCCAGTGCGCCCAACCGCATCCGCTCCGGCGCCGAGGTCGGCACCCCGAGCCGGACCAGCGGGCGCGCCGTGACGGGGCCGACGCACATCGCGTGCACCCCGCCCCGCAGCGCCGCGAGCACCTCGGCTTCCAGGCCCATCTCCCGCGCACGCATCAGCACCGACGCGACCGCGGGGGCCGAGGTGAAGCTGACCGCATCGAACCGCTCCTCGGCGATACCGGCGACCAACGCGTCGAAATCGCCGTTGCGGGGCGCCGGATGCCAGCGGTACACCCGGATCGGCACCACATCGGCTCCGGCGGAACGCAATTCGTCCAGGAACTCGGGGAACGGGTCCCAGTCGGCGGTGGCGCCGTGCAGCTGCACCGCGATCCGGGTGCCGGCGATGCCGCCTTCGAGGAGGTAGTGCAGCACCTCTCGGGAGGACTCCGACTCCGGCGACCACTCCTCAGGCAGGCCGGCCGCGCGCAGGGCGCCGGTGGCCTTCGGGCCGCGGGACACGACGCGCGCCGTGCCCAGCGCCGCGGTGAGCTCGGTGGCCAGGCCCCATCCGTCGGCTGCGGCGATCCAGCCGCGCAAGCCGATGCCGGTGGTGGCGATGACGATGTCGGGCGGGTGGTCGATCAGGGCGCGGGTGCGCTGACGCAGTTCGTCGTCGTCGGGCAGCGGGACCATCTCGATGGCGGCCGCGCTGGTGACCGTCGCGCCGCGGCGGGCGAGCAGCGCGGCGAGCTCGTCGGCGCGCCGCGCCGAGGTCACCGCCACCCGGAAGCCGGTGAGCGGCGAGAAGTCCGGCTCACTCATGCCCACTGTCTATGCAGGCCGTGTTTCGGGCCGGTTACCCAGCCGTTGCCGGGTGGTGTCGCCGCCGGACAGGGCGTGAAATTCCGCTCACCACCGCCACCGCAGCGCTGTGAGGCTCACCAGACGTCGCCGTCGCGCCAGTCGCAGGCGATGCCGGCGGACGGGTCGAGGTCCGCCGCCACCGGCAGCACGAACACGCCGCCGTCGTCGTCGGGGGTGCGGATCAGTCCGCTGGGCGCCAGCACCGAGGTCGGCCCCTGCCACGGCACCCACCCGCGGCCGGAGTAGAGCGGCCGACCCAGATCGCTGGTGCCCAGGGCGCCGACGACGTAGCCGCCGCGGATCACCTGCTCGACGGCGTCCATCAGCGCATGCGCCAGGCCCTGGCCGCGGTGGTCTTCGCGGACGGCGACGGCCTCCACGTAGCCGCAGCGCAGCGCGACGTCCCGGTGCAGCAGTCGGCGCTGCACCACTGCGGCGTGGCCGATCATCGCCCCGCGCTGGCAGATCACCGCGTGCATGCCGCCGAGTGCGTGCTCCCAGTCGGCATCGGAGAACTCGCCGCCGAAGGCCTCGATGACCATCCGGCGGGCGTCCTCACGGGTCTCGTCGTCGAGGTCCGAGGTGTGAACGAGGCGTGCGCGCACACCTGCAGGTCTACCAGGCCGAGCGCTCACCCGGTGCGGCGAACGGCGCCCGCGGGCGCGACCAGTGCAGCCGGACCGTCTGGCCGGGCCGGGCCTGGGCCATCGCGTCGATGTCGTCGTCGACGACGACACCGATGACGGGGTAGCCACCGGTGACGGGATGGTCCGGGCCGAGAATCACCGGAAAACCGTTGGGCGGCACCTGGATCGCGCCGCGGGTGGCGCCCTCGCTGGGTAGCTGGCGGTCCGGCCAGCGGTATTCCAGCGGCATGCCCACCAGTCTCATACCCACCCGGTCGCTGCGGTTGGTCACCTGCCAGTTGGTCCGCACCAGGACATCGGGGTCGACGAACCAGTCGTCACGCGGCCCCGGCACCACCCGCAGTTCGAGCGCCTCGTCGTCCAGGGCGGCGACCGGCGCCTGGTCGAGTTCGGGGAACTCGTCGGTGTGCTCCCCGACGGGCAGCACGTCACCCGAGCGCAGTGGGAGCGGGCCGATCGAGGACATCACGTCGTAGCTGCGTGAGCCCAGCACCGGAGCGACGTCGAACCCGCCGCGCACGGCCAGATAGGAGCGCAGCCCCGCGCGTGCAGGCCCCAGCGAGATCACCTCGCCGGCGCGGACGTGATGAATGCTGTTCGTGCCGAACGGGATTCCGCTGACTGCCGGGTCGGTGTCGGCGCCGGTGACCGCGATCGCGACGTCCCCGCCGCAGACCCGCGCGGCGAACCCGCCCAGCGTCACCTCGACGGTGGCCCGGTCGCCGGGGTTGGCGACCAGTCGGTTGGCCAGCGTGTGCGACCGTCGGTCGGCGGCACCCGAGCGCGTCACGCCCAGGTGAGACAGGCCGGGCCGGCCCAGGTCCTCGACCAGGGCCAGGGGGCCGGGTTGCATGATCTCCAGCGTCACCCCGCTCATCGGGACACCGCCCGGAACTGCACCCACTGGCCGGGGGTCAGCAGCGCGGGGTTCTCCCGGTCGACGTCCCACAGCACGGCCTCGGTGCGCCCGATCAGCTGCCATCCACCGGGCGACTCCCGCGGGTAGACGCCGCTGAACGCGCCGGCCAGCCCGACGGATCCGACGGGCACCTTGGTGCGCGGCTCGGCGCGCCGCGGCACTGCGAGCCGCTCGTCGCCGCCCACCAGGTACGCGAATCCCGGGGCGAAGCCGCTGAATCCGACCCGCCACGGCCGCGCGGTGTGCGCGGCGACGACGTCGTCGACACTCAGTTCGGTCAGCCGCGCCACCTCGTCGAGATCCGCTCCGTCGTAGACGACGTCGAGGACGACGTCGGCGTGCCCGTCGGGTGGGGCGGCGGATTCGGCGATCGCCTCCGCGCTCGGCTGCACCCGTCCGAGGCGCTGTCGCGTCGGGGCCTGGTATTCGACACCGGCCAGTTTGACCAGCACGGTCTGGGCGGCGGGCACCAGATCCACCACACCGGGCAGCTCGGCCGCCCGCAGTGCATCGGTCCACGCCAACACTTCGGCGGTACTGCCGAATTCGAGGAGGAGCGCCCGATCGCCGTAGTCGTGGATCGTGCGTGCGCCCCCGGTCCGCATTGCCTGCATCGCATCTGCCGTCACGCTCATGGAACAACGCTACCGGCGGGTAGCTTCGTCGTCCGCTGCTCGCCGCAAGCTCTGCGAGTCTTGCCAGAGCTGCCTTATCAACTGCTCAGAGGAGCGGCCTGTCGCGGCCGGCCCCGCGGCTCACCGGGGTTCAATGCACGGATGGGTGGGGGGCCGGCGCGCGCCGGTGCGGTGATGGCGGTGTCGGCGATGGTGTCGGTTCAGCTCGGCATGGCGGTGGCGGTCAATCTGATCGAGGACATCGGTTCCGACGGCACGGCGTGGCTGCGGCTGGCGTGGGCCGGTCTGCTGCTGCTCGTGGTGGTGCGGCCGCGCCCGTCGTCGTTCACTCGCAAGACGTTCGGCATGTGCGTCGTCCTGGGCGTCGTGAGCGCCGCGGTGTCGTTGTTCTTCATGGCGTCGCTGGATCGTCTGCCGCTGGGCACCGCCACCGCGCTCGAGTTCCTCGGTCCGCTGGCGGTGGCCGCGGCGCACGGCACGGGCCGCGCGCGCGTGCTGTGGCCGGGGCTGGCGGCAATCGGGGTGGTGCTGTTGAGTCAGCCGTTCGGCGGCGGCGTCGACCTGAAGGGGGTGCTGCTGGCGCTGGCGGCCGGAGCGGCGTGGGCGGTGTACATCCTGCTGACCCAGAACGTCGGCGATCAGGTGGCCGGGGTGACCGGGCTGGCGGTGTCGATGCCGGTGGCCGGCGTGGTCGCCACGTTCACGGTCAGCCCGGCGGTGTTCGAGCGGATGACGCTGCACGTGCTCCTCGTCGGGCTCGGCATGGCGATTCTGCTTCCGGTGGTGCCGTTCGTGCTGGAGTTGCTCGCCCTGCGCCGGCTGACCACCGCGGCGTTCGGCACGCTGATGTGCCTCGAGCCGGCGTTGGCCTTCGTGGTCGGTTTCACGTTGCTGCACCAGAGCCTGGACGGATGGGCCGTCGCGGGGATCGTCGTCGTGGTGATCGCCGGCGTCGGGGCGGCCCGCAGCGGGGGCAGGCAGGCCGACATGCACATCGAGGTCGGTTAACTGTGATGTCCAGGGAGGTTGGTCAGTCGGGTGACCGGTGGCTGTCCTCCGATGGCGGAGTGGGCTCGGTGGTGATTGTAGAAGTGCAGCCAACCCGGTAGGGCGGTGTTGCGTTCTTCGGTCGATTGGTAGAGCCGGGCGTAGGCCCAACCGTCGCCCAGGGTGCGGTGGAATCGCTCGATCTTGCCGTTGGTCTGGGGCCGATACGGACGGGTCCGCTTCGGGATTATGTCCAGTTCGGCGCAGGCGTCGCGCCAGGCGTAGGACCGGTAGGCCGATCCGTTGTCGGACAGGACGCGTTCGACGATGACGCCCCGCTCGGCGAACCAGGTCACGGCCCGCCGCAGCACACCGATCGCCGTGACCGCTGTTTCGTCGGTACAGATTTCGGCATAGGCCACGCGGGAGTGATCATCGATCACGGTGTGCAGGAACGCAATTCCTATTCTCGGCCGGTATTGGTGGGCGCGATCACCGCGGTCGCCAGTGCGTCGGGCCGTTTGGCGCGCGTTGCGCTTGCTCTGTTGATGAGTCAGGAACTTATGGCCGCCGCCGTCGGGGATGTTGGCGAACTTGGTGACGTCGACGTGGATCAACGAGCCCGGATGGCCATGCTCATAGCGTCGAATGGGTTCACCGGTGACGCGGTCGATATAGGACAAGCGGTTGATCCGACACCGGGTCAACACCGCATGCACCGTGGAGGCCGGCACTCCGAGTTGACCGGCTATCTGCACCGGCCCCAACCGCTTGCGCCACCGCACGTCGACGATCCGCCGCATGACCTGCTGGCTGGTCTTGGTAGGGGTGAGGTGTGGTCGCGAACTGCGGTCGTCCATCCCGGCGACACCCTCGGCGCGGAACCGGTCGGCCCACTTCTTGGCCGTGCGTGGGGCGACCATGAACATCTTGGCGGCAGCGGCGTAGGTCCAGTTGGACTCGACGACGAGCCGGGCGAGCCTCAATCGAGCGCGCGGGGTCAGAGCAGCGTTAGCGTGGGACACGAAGGCCTCCTGGTTGGTGAAGCGGTTCCTAGACAGCTCCACTTCACAACCGGGGGCCTTCCCTGTCACACAGGCTCACCGATAACGGGAGGGACAACCTCCCTGGACATCACAGTTAACCGACCAGCTGGTACGTCGGCTCCTTGCGCTTGATCAGCGCGATCACCCGGTAGGTGATGGGCAGCATGACCACTTCGACGGCGGTCTTGTAGAACCAGCCCAGCGCGGTGTAGACGGCGAAGTCCTTGAACGTCGAGATCCCGATCGCGCTGGCCGCGATGGTGCAGAACACCAGCGTGTCGCCGAGCTGGCCGACGAACGTCGAGCCGACCAGCCGCGCCCACAGGTGCTTCTCCTTGGTCCGCTCCTTGATCGCCACCACCACCCACGCGTTGAGGGTCTGCCCGACGATGAAGCCCGCCAGCCCCGCGATGATCAGCTGGGTGTAGGCGTGCACGACGTTCTCGAAGTGCTCCTGGTTGGTGTAGAAATCGGCCGCCGGCAGGTAGATCGTCACCCAGAAGGCAAGCGCGGCAAGGATGTTCATCGCGAAACCGGTGAAGATCGCGCGCCTGGCGGCCTTGAAGCCGTACACCTCGCTGAGCACGTCGCCGATCACGTAGGTCAGGGGGAACACGATGAAGCCGCCGTCGGTGATGATCGGCCCGAAGGCGACGCCCTTGGTGGCGGTGACGTTCGAGATGATCACCAGGGCGGTGAAGACCGCGACGAGGATCGGATAGTAGGCCGAGCCCACGCGCGCGAAGGTGGCGTGTCGATCCAGGTCGGTGGGCTGCTCGGTCACCGGCCCATTAGATCAGCCCAGAGCGGCCGCGATCATCGGCGGCAGCTTGTCGGCCACCACCGGGTAGGACAGCGTCGAGGCGTAGGCGATCGCGCCGGCCAGCTCCTTGCCGGTGAACACGTTCCGGTTCTGCGGGGTGGCGCGTGACTGCGCGACGGCGGGGTCGGCGAGCAGCGCGGCCTGTTCCTCGTCGCTCTCGGTCGTCCAGATCACCACGTCCGCGCCGTCGAGCACCGGGGTGAGGCGGTCGCGGGGGATCAGCCCGTCGGCGTCGGCGACGGTGAGGCCCATCGCGGTCAGGAACTCCCGCCGCCAGGCCGGACCGCTGACCCGTGCGCCGCCGGGCTCGAGGCGCCCGTCGAGCAGCAGCACGGTCCGGTCGGCGAACTGCGGATGGTCGTCCCTGACCTTGGTGAAGGCCGCGCCGACACCGTCGATCAGTGAGTTCATGTCGGCGTGGTGGTAGACGGCCTGCCCGATCAGGTCGGCCTGGTCGCGCCACGGTTCGAAGAACGCGGACCGGCCGGACTGGGGGATGGTCGGGGCGATCGCCTTGAGCGCCGTGTAGGTGTCGGCGTCGAGTCCGGCGTTGGTCGCGACGATCAGATCCGGCCGCGCCGCGGCGATCTCCTTGATCGGCATCCCGTCGGCGAGGGAGAGCACCGCCGGGGTCGCGCCGCCGAGCCGCGGTTGCGCCCACGGCCACACGCCGAACGGTTCCCCGCCGAACCAGTCGGTTACCGCGACCGGGACGACACCCACCGAGAGCAGGAAGTCGGCGTCGTTGAGTCCGGCGCTGACCACCCGGGTCGGCGGCTTGGGGATGGTGGTCTCGCCGAAGGCATGGGTGACGGTGACGGAGCCGTCCGAGGCGACGGCGCCCGGCTTCTCGGATCGGCAGGCGGTCAGCAGCGCGGCCGCGGCGGCCATCGTCAGGACGTTCCGCCGGGACCACATTTCGGGCACCCGGCGAGGATAGCTAGCTGACCTTGAAGTCGCCGGACATTGCCGCGCGCTACGGGGTGAGGGGCAGCCCGGCGTCGAGGAAATCCAGTCCTGACATGAGCGCTGCCGGGTCCATCGGTGTGCCGTGCAGCGCCGCCATCATCACGCCGGTCATCGCGCCGGCGGTGATCCTCAGCTCCGGATCGTCCACGGGCCGGTTCAGCCGGGTGGCGAGCGCTTCGGTGATGAGTTCGATGGTGTGGATGTACTCGTGATAGAGCGCGCCACCTGCCTCGGGCAGCGTGTAGAGCAGTTGCTGGCGTGCCATCTCCTCGCCCCACTCGGCTCCCGCGAAACCGCTGAAGACCTGCTCGAGCGCGTGGCGGTAGGCGGCGATCGGGGACAGGTCGGCGGGGGCGGCGAGGAACAGCGCGATGATCGGTTCCATCAGCTGATCGGGGATCAGTAGCGCGGCCTTGTTCGGGAAGTAGCGGAAGAACGTGCGCGGGGAGACATCCGCGGCCTCGGCGATCTGCTCGATCGTCGTGTTCGGGTAGCCGTTGCGTTCGAACAGCCGGAACGCCGCGTGGCGGACGGCTTCGCGGGTCTGCCGTTTCTTGCGTTCCCGGAGCCCCTCTGTGTTTGCGGGGGACATCCGTCGATTGTGGCGGGATTCGTCTTAAGACATCGGCCGTTTGGGTCAGTTGAGGACCAGTGTCACACTCAGCGCGATCATCATCGCCGCGATGCCGCCGTCGAGCAGCCGCCACGTCCGCGGCGACTCGAAGTACCGGCGCAACCGCCGGGCGCCGAACCCGAGGCTGGTGAACCAGACGGCGCTGGCGGTGACCGCTCCGATGCCGAACAGCCAGCGCCCGTCGTGGTGCTCATTGGCCAGGGCGCCGAGCAGCACCACGGTGTCGAGGTAGACGTGCGGGTTGAGGAACGTCAGGGCCAGGCAGGTCGCCAGGACCCCGGCCAGGCGGGCCGGTTGCGCGTCGGACGGGGTCAGCGTCCCCGGCCGGAGTGCGCGCCGCGCCGCGAGCAGCCCGTACCCGAGCAGGAACGCCGCGCCGCTGTAGGTCGCGACGGTGACGATGTCGGGGTGTGCGCTGACCAGGGCGCCGAAGCCCGCGATGCCCGCAGTGACGAGGAGCAGGTCGGACACCGTGCAGACGGCGACCACCGGCAGTACGTGTTCCCCTCGGATGCCCTGACGGAGCACGAACGCGTTCTGCGCGCCGATGGCCGCGATCAGCGCCATCGTGGTGGCGAAGCCGCTGAGCACGATCAGTCCGGTGGTCACGTGGTTCACGCTAGGAGGGTGAGTGACGACAGTACAGCTCATGTTTCTTCATCAAGATTAGCCGTTCTTATGCCACAAAGGGGCGGCCAGGCGGCTGGTCTCGGCCGATAGCCTGAGGTCCACCCCGTCGCGCCGTGGTCGGGCCTCGAGATATCGCAGAAGGAGCGCACGGTGGGCCAACGCAGTATTTGTCCGGCCGAGGGCACCAGGGTGTTCGTCACCGACGGCGGCGTGGAGACCGACCTGATGTTCCGCCGCGGTGTGGACTTGCCGCACTTCGCGGCCTTCGTGCTGGTGGACACGGCCGAAGGCCGATCGGCGCTGCGTGACTACTACAGGGAATACGTCTCTATCGCGTCGGCGAGTGGACGTCCGCTTCTTCTGGAGAGCCCCACCTGGCGCGCCAACCCGGACTGGGGTCGGCTCCTCGGTTACGACGCCCGCGATCTCGCGCGGGTGAACTCCGCAGCGATCGCGTTCATGGCTGAACTGCGCCGCGACCACGCCGACGCCGTCGGCCACATCCTCGTCAGCGGAAGCATCGGGCCGCGCCACGACGGGTACTGCGCCTCGTCGGAGCCGCACCCGGACGCCGCATTCGACTATCACAGGCCGCAACTGGCCGTATTCGCCGCTGGCGGTGCCGATGTGGCCACCGCTTACACCATCACGCACATCGGCGAGGCCATCGGCATCGTGCGCGCCGCCCGGGCCGAGGGACTGCCGATCGCGGTATCGTTCACGGTCGACGCGGACGGACGTCTGCTCAGCGGCATCGACCTGGCGGAGGCGATCACAGCGGTCGACGAGGCCGCACCTCCCGACTACTTCCTGGTCAACTGCGCGCATCCGCACCACATCGCCAGGGCACTCGGCTCCGAGCCGGCCGACTGGAACCGCCGGATCGCCGGGATACGCGCGAACGCGTCGACCGCCGGCCACGCGGATCTGGACGCTGCGATCGCGCGCGGCGACGGCACGCCGTCCGACTTCGCCGCCGCGCAGGCCGATCTGTTCGACCGGCTCCCGCACCTGTCCATCCTGGGCGGCTGCTGCGGTACCGACGAGCGTCACATCGACGCCATGGTGCGCGAGATCTCGCGCCGCACCGCGGAGACCAGACCCGGAAAACCGACCATCGAGGATCAATGATGAGCACAGCGCGAGCCACCGTCGCGATCGACGATGCCCGCATCCGTGTGACGACATGGACGTTCGAGCAGGCCGGTGACTCCACCGGTCCGCACCGACACGACTACGACTACGTCGTCATCCCCGTCACCGGCGGAACCTTCACCGTCACCGACGCCGACGGCAACACCCGGGAGATGACGCAACACGCAGCATCGCCCTACCGCGGCACGGCAGGCACCGACCACGAGGTCGTGAGTTCCTCGGACACGTCTGTGGTCTTCGTCGAAGTGGAACTCAAAGGCTGATCGGCGGCTCCATCACGATTAATTATTCGACCAGCACCGGTCCGGTCCGCATGCTGAGGAGATGGACGTCCGACTCCACGACGACCCGGAAGCGTTCCTCGCTCTCGCCGCGCCGCTGTACCGGCGCGATCCGGTCCTGCACACGATCGAGCTGACCGCGCTCGGCGCGGGGGTGCCCGCCAACGCGGTGATGGTCACCGCGCACGAGGGAACGGACGTGGTCGGTGCCGCGCTGCAGACGCCGCCCTACCCGCTGCTGGTCACCGGTCTGGCCGGCGGCGGCTCGCGGGCGGCGGCCGAAGCGCTCGCGGGCTCGCATCCGGATGTGCCCGGGGTGCGCGGTGTCCGCGAGGTCGCCGGCCGGTTCTCGGCGAACTGGCATGCGGTCACGGGCCGGGCCGGGCACGTCGACCTCGGCGAGCGGCTCTACCGGCTGGGCACGCTGATCCCACCGGCCGAGGTGCCGGGCACCGCTCGCCTCGCCACGGCGCAGGATCACGCCGTCCTGATCGACTGGGTGGAGGGCTTCTTCGTCGAGACGTTCAACGAGCCCCGCGACGACGCCGCGGGCGCGCGGTTCGTCGGCCGCGCCGCCGAGGTCGGGGACCGGTTCGTGCTGTGGACGCTCGACGACGAGCCGGTGAGCATGGCGATGCTGCGCGCGCCCGCGGCGGGCGTCTCCCGGATCGGACCGGTGTACACGCCGCCGGCGTCGCGGGAGCGGGGGTTCGGGTCGGCGGTCACCGCCGCGGCGTGCGCGCTCGCCCACCGCAGCGGCACCCCTGAGGTGGTGCTGTTCGCGGACCTGGCCAATCCGGTGTCCAACGCCATCTACCGGCGCATCGGCTTCGAGGCGGTCACCGACTTCGTCCGCATCGACTTCGGCGCGGACTGAGACGGGTCGGGCACTCTGGAGGCATGACCTCCTTCCCGGACCCGACCGACCTGACGCTCGAGGAGAAGGTGTCGCTCACCAGCGGCGCGAGTTTCTGGTACACCGAAGCCGTTGAGCGCCTTGGCGTTCCGGCGATCATGCTGACCGACGGGCCGCACGGGGTGCGCAAGCAGCGCGCCGGCGCCGATCACCTGGGCATCGGTGACAGCGAGCCGGCGACGTGCTTCCCGCCGGCGGTCGCCCTCGGCTGCTCCTGGGATCGCGACCTCGTGGAACGCATCGGCGCGGCACTCGGCGCCGAGGCCGCCGACCGGGACGTGGCGGTGCTGCTCGGGCCCGGCGTCAACATCAAGCGCACGCCGCTGTGCGGGCGCACCTTCGAGTACTTCTCCGAGGATCCGGTCGTGTCCGGGGTGCTGGGCGCGGCGATGGTCAGCGGCATCCAGAGCCGCGGGGTGGGCGCCTCGGTGAAGCACTTCGCGGCCAACAACCAGGAGACCGACCGGATGCGGGTCAGCGCCGACATCGACCCCCGGCCGCTGCGGGAGATGTACCTGCGCGCCTTCGCTCACATCGTGCGCGAGGCGCAGCCGTGGACGGTGATGTGCTCCTACAACCGGATCAACGGGGTGTACGCCGCGCAGGACCCGTGGCTGCTGACCACGGTGCTCCGGGAGGAGTGGGGCTACGACGGTGTCGTCGTGTCGGATTGGGGCGCCGTCGACGACCGGGCGGCGTCGCTGGCCGCCGGACTCGACCTCGCGATGCCCGGCCCGACCCACGCGGGAGACGCGGCGGTCCTTGCCGCGCTCGAGGCCGGAACCGTCGACGAACGGCGCGTGGACGAGGCAGCCGGCCGGCTGCTGCGGATGATCGACCGGGCCCAGCATGCCGCGGCCGATCCCGTCGACGCAGACGCCCACCACGCGCTGGCCCGCGAGGCGGCCGGGCGGTCGATCGTCCTGCTGCGCAACGACGGCGGATTGCTGCCGCTGCGCCGCGAGACCGCTATCGCGGTCATCGGCACCTTCGCCGTCGAACCCCGCTACCAGGGCGGCGGCTCATCGAAGATCAACCCGACGCGGCTCGACACCGCGCTGGACGAGATTCGTTCTCTGGCAACCGGACCCGTCACCTTCGATCCCGGTGACCGAGTCGACGACGCCGCTGCCGTCGCGTCGGCCGCCGACGTCGCCGTCGTGTTCCTGGGCCTGCCGGACGCCGCGGAGTCCGAAGGCTATGACCGGGACGACATCGACCTGCCCGCGGACCAACTCGCGCTGCTCGATGCTGTGGTCACCGCCAACCCGCGCACCGTGGTGGTGCTGTCCAACGGCGGGGTGGTGTCGCTTCCGTTCGCCGACACGGTGCCCGCGGTGCTCGAGGGATGGCTGCTGGGTCAGGCCGGCGGCGGCGCGGTGGCCGATGTGCTGTTCGGTGTGGTCAACCCGTCGGCCAAACTGACCGAGACCATCCCGCGGCGATTGCAGGACACGCCTGCGCATCTCGGCTTCCCCGGAGAACACGGCCACGTCCGGTACGGCGAGGGGCTGTTCGTCGGCTACCGGTGGTACGACGCGCGGGACCTCGACGTCGCGTTCCCGTTCGGACACGGGCTGAGCTACACCACCTTCGACTACCGGGACGCGTCGGCCGCGGTCGACGACGCCGGCGACGTCACCGTGCGGGTGTCGGTGACCAACACCGGCACCGCCGCCGGACGGGAAGTCGTGCAGGTGTACACCGGCCTGCCCATCAGCGCCGTGGCGCGCCCGCCGCGGGAGTGCAAGGCATTCGCGTCGGTGCCGCTCGATCCGGGCGAGACGCGCGAGGTGGTGCTGACCGTTCGGCGAGAAGATCTGGCGTACTGGGACATTCGTGTCGACCGGTGGGTCGTCGAGGCCGGGGTGTACACCGTGGACGTCGCCGCGTCGAGCCGCGACATCCGCACTTCTGTGACGGTGGACGTGGACGGCGACGACGTCAGGGTGCCATTGACGCGGATGTCGTCGATCGGCGAGGTGATGGCCCACCCGGTGGCCGGCCCCGCGCTGGCCCAGGCGATGGCCGCGGCGATGCCGGATCTCAGCGGCGCCGGCGGGATCATGCCCGAGGGGGTGGACATCGCGCGCATGCTCGGCGCGATCCCCATCGGACGGGCGGGGATGTTCGCCGCCGCCGGAGGCGCAGACGTCGACCCGGCGCTGATCGACGCCCTGCTGGACGACGCCGATGCGTCCAAAGATTAGGGCAGGTGCCGGGTGGTCATCAGACCCTCGGTGAGGTCGCGGCGCGCCTGCTCGATCATGGACCGGGCACGCAGCGGCGGACTTTCGGTGTGGGCCTGCTGTGCGACGCCGGTGATGACGTCGGTGAGCGCGGCAACCGAGGACCACTGAGGCTGCCATCCCAGTTCGGTGCGGGCGCGCGTGCAGTCCAGCAGCGGAACGCTGAACGCGAGGTCCAGCCAGCCGCGGTCGATCGGCTGCAGGCGCGCCCGCCAGCTCAGATCGACCAGGGCGCCCAACACGCCGGACGGCACGTGAACGGGGAAGGAGCCCAACACCTTTGCCACCTCGTTGCGGGTGATGGGCGGTTCGGCGGCCAGATTGAACGCACCGGTGGCGCGGCGTTCGATCGCCTGCACGATGGCCGCGGCGACGTCGTCGGCGTGCACGAGCGGGATGCACAGCCGCCGGTCGAGCGGGAGCACCGGCAGCAGTGGTATCGCCAGCATCGGAACCCAGCCGGGCAGCGCATACCGCATCAGCCCGCTGGCCGCCGCGCGCTGCACGATGAATCCCGGTCGCATGCGGGCGATCCCGATGTTCCCGTGATCGCGTTCGTAGTCGTCGAGCAGTCCCTCGGCGGCCGACTTGTCGCGGCTGTACGCCGACGACGGGATGCCCGAGGTGCACCAGGATTCGTCGACCCGTCGCGCGTACCGGCCCGCGGCGTAGGTGCCGACCGACGACATGTGCACCAACTGGCCGACCGAAACACTGTGCGCCGCTTCCAGAACGGCGGAGGTGCCGCCGACTCCGACGCGGTGCAGGTAGTCGGTGTTGCGCGTCGGCTGGAAGCCCCACGCGAGGTGGACGACCGTGTCGGCGCCGTCGAGGACGGGACGCAGGCGGGTCGCGGCGTCGGGCTCGGCGAGATCGATGCTGTGCCATGCCACGTCGCCGTAGACGCCGCCGGGTTCGGGGGGTCGGCGCACCACGCCGACGACGTCGTGGCCCGGCGCGTCCTGGGCCAGCCGGCGCAGCAGGGCGGTGCCGACGTTGCCCGACGCGCCGGTGACGACGATGCGCATCAGGCGGTCGCCGCGGGACTGTCGGGAACCGGCACGGTCTCGGCGGCACCTGCGCCCGAGACGGGGACGTACTCGGATCCGGTGGCCCGGCTGCGCCGTCGCCCGGCGACCACCAGCGCGCCCAGCACAGCGCCGGTGGTGATCACCGTCGGCCAGAACAGCAGCTGGGCCAGCGCGACCCTACGTTGGACCTTCAGGCCCAGACGGGCCGCCGACCGCGTTCGGCTGGTGACGCTCATGGGATTGGCCTCCGCTTCGTGGATGTGCCTCGGCCATACCCTGGCCCTCGGGGGTGCAAACGCCGGTGTCGTCGTCGGCCTCGGGTCGGTGGAAGGTCACGTCGACGCGCTGGAAGCCTTTGGCCTGCTGGGCTTCGGCTTGGCCGGCGTACATCTTGCGGTCCGCGTCGGTGAGCTCGACGTTGTCGGTGAACGGCGTCAGCAGGGCGCGGGGGTGCAGCCGATCCACGCGCACGGCGTTGATCTCCGCGCACACCAGCAGCGACGTCGACACGAGGTACAGGAACGCGAGCAGGCCCAGCACGATCGCGAACACACTGTTGGTGGCGCTGGCCGTGCCCAGCACGTGGGCCACGTAGGCCGCTCCGAACCACTGGAGCATCTGCCAGAGCACGGCGGCCGTGATCGCCCCGGGGAGGACGTCGCGGTAGCTCAGCGGTCGCACCGTGGTCACCCGGAACGCCGCGACGCAGACCGCCGTGTTCAGCGCGAGCGACGCGACGACGACACCGGCGGTGCCCAGGAACCCCAGACCGGCCCAGGCCCTGCCGACCGCCGTCAGGACGGTCGTCCCGATGACGGCCGACCCCAGCACGATCAACAGCATCAGGCTGTACAGCCGTGCCTTGATGGGGTCGGGACGGGTGTAGCGCGGGACAGCCCAGACGGTGTTCATCGCGTTCTGCAGGGCGTTGCCGACGCCGAGTCCGCCGTACAGCGCGCCTGCGATGCCGATGATCACCGCGGTCGTGCCGCCGCTGAGCGCCTCGGGTCGGCTCAGCTGGTCGCTGATCACCGGGAACTGGTCGATGGCGGCGCTGACGATCTGCTCGCGCCACTCCGGTCGGCCCGAGAGCACCACGCCCAGCACCGTCGTCAGCAGCAGGAGCAGCGGGAACAGCGAGACGAACGCGTAGTAGGTGATCAGCGCGGCCAGATAACCGGCCTGATCATCGACGTACTTGTAGACCACGGCGATGGCGAAGCCCGCCGCCCGGCTGCGCTGCTGCACGCGATCCAGCCACTTGACCATCGTGACCTCCCACGCCTGACCGGCCCTGCGCCGCTGCGGGGATACCCGCTCACCTGCGCGATCATGCCCGCTTTCCGCGAGAGTGCCGCAGCGTGCGACCGCGGCGGCGCAGCGCGTGCTCCTTCTCGGCGTTCTTGTCGATCATTTTCGTGTCGCGCAGCGGCAGCTGCAGGTCGTCCTCGGCGGCGATCCCGGCCTGCAATTGGCGGCCGCGCTCGAGCTCGGCGTCCACCTCGGCGCCGAACAGCAGCGCCAGGTTGGTCAGCCACAGCCAGAGCAGGAAAACGATGACCCCGGCGAGCGTGCCGAAGGTCTTGTTGTAGCTGCCGAAGTTGGCGACGTAGAAGCCGAACAGCAGCGACGCGACGATCCAGGTGAGAATCGCGATGGCCGCGCCCACGCTGATCCAGCGGAACTTGGGCTGCTTGACGTTCGGCCCGGTGAAGTACAGCGTCGCCACGCCGACGATGACGAGCAGCAGCAGCACCGGCCAGCGCGCGATGTTCCACACCGCCAGGCCGGTCTCGCCGATGCCGAGGTGGCCTCCGAGCGCCTCGGCCACCGGGCCGCTGACCGCCAGCAGGAAGGCGGCGATCGCGGCGACGAGGAGGCCGCCGAATGTCAGCGCGAGTTGCTGGAGACGCAGCTTCCACGCCGGACGGCCCTCGTCGACCTCGTAGATGCGGTTCATCGCCCGACCGAAGGCGCCCACGTAGCCCGACGCCGACCACAGCGCGCCGAGGATGCCGGCGACCAGCGTGAAGCCCGCCGACGGCGCGTTGACGAGTTGCTCGATGGGCTGGCGCAGCACGTCGACGGCCGCGCCGGGGCTGACGTCGTCGACGATGCCGAGGATCGCGTCGGCGGTGCGCTCACCCTGACCGAACACGCCCAGCAGGGACATCACCACGAGCAGCGCGGGGAACAGCGACAGCACGGCGTAGTAGGTCAGCGCCGCGGCCAGGTCCATGCACTGGTCGCGGGTGAACTCGCCGACGGTCTGGCGCAGGACATAGAGCTTCGACGGCCGGGTCAGCTGGGTGGGGGATTCCGGCTTGCCGGGATCGTCGGGGCTCGGGCGGTCCTCGAGCGTCTCGGCGGGCGCCGGCGGATCGTCGACGTCGTCGACCCCCGTGTCCACCGGTCCCGCGGGGCGCGGCGCGGGGCGCTCGTCGGTGGCCTTGCGTGTCGTCAGGGCGCCGGTGGCCATGCCGGCGAGGAAGGCGCCGGCCAGTGCGGCGGGGCTGCGGCGCGGACGCGATGGCGTGAGCTGCTGCTGCATGCCAGCGTTTTCCCCGCTTCCGGGGACCGAAACGTCGCGTCAGAACGCGTAGCGGATCCGGCACTCGGGCAGGGTGGTGCCGATCAGGTCGGTCAGCTGCGCCACCCAGCGGCCCTTCCACGGCGACTTGTACCGGACGTTCCACTGCCCGCTCTCGCTGCGCTTGACCTGCTGGAGGTCGGGTCGCCACAACAGGTCCTCCCCGCGCGGATGCCAGCCGAGGTTGACCTCGTGCAGGCCCTCGTTGTGGGTGAGGAAGATGATCTCCGCGGCGAGCTGGCGGCGGGTGCGTGCGGTCGTCCCGTCGGCGACCTGCTCGAGCAGTTCGGTCCAGTCGGCCAGCCAGTTCTCGTGCACGATCACGGGGCTGAAGTTGAGGTGCACCTCGTAGCCCGCCTCCACGAAGTCGTCGAGGGCCGCGATGCGTTCGGCGATCTTCGAGGTGCGGACGTCGACGAGGCGCGACGTCTCGGCGGGCATCAGGCTGAACCGGATCCGGGTGCCGCCGCGGGGGTCATAGGTCAGCAGGTCGGGGTTGACGAGCTTGGTGGCGAAGCTCGCCTTGGCGTTCGGCAGCCGGGCGAACAGGTCGACGAGGTCGTGCACGTTGTCGGACACCATCGCGTCGACCGAGCAGTCGCTGTTCTCCCCGATGTCGTAGACCCAGTCGACCGGATCGCATTGATTGGGTTCGGGTTTGACGCCTTGGCGGGCCGCGTGCCGTTCGAGGTAGCCGAGGATCTTCTCGATGTTGGCGAACACGGTGATCGGGTTCGCGTACCCCTTGCGCCGCGGCACGTAGCAGTACGAGCACGCCATCGCACAGCCGTTGGAGGTCGACGGCGCGATCCAGTCGCTGGACCGTTCGTTGCGGCGCGCGCTGAGGCTCTTCTTCTCGCCGAGCACCAGCACCTCGCGCTTGTTGCGCACCCAGTCCTCGACGTTGCCCTCGTTGCCGTACAGGCCGGGGATTGCCTGATGCGACGCCACCTCGATGCGTTCGGCGTCGGGGTAACGGTCGAGCACCGCGCGCGCCCGGGCGAAGCGGTCGATGTCCGGCTCGTGGTAGATCCGTTTGACCTCGAGCAGCCGGCTGGCGAGATCGGTGGGGGTCCGGCGGGTCACCGAGGTTCAACGACCGCGCGGCCCTGCCGGTTCCGGGTTTGTGCTGCGCGGCAGTGGGCACTCCCCGAAAATGACGGAACCGAAGACCGAGTCCTCCACTGGGGAGCTGTTGGGTCAGTTGTCCTCGCAGACGTCACGCCTGATTCGTGACGAGCTGCGGTTGGCGCAGAAGGAAATGCAGGAGTCGGCCAAGCATGCCGGCGTGGGTGCCGGCCTGGCCGGCGCGGCCGGACTGCTCGCAGTCCTCGGGTTGGCCACCCTGATCGCGGCGGCGGTCGCGGCGCTGTCCCTCGTGCTGCCGGTGTGGGCGGCCGCGGTGATCGTCGCCGTCGTGCTGTTCGCGGCGGCGGGCATCGCCGCGCTGATCGGCAAGAAGCAGGTGGAGAAAGTGCCGCCGCCGGCCGCGGTGTCGGTGGACAGCGTCAAGACCGACATCGCCGAATTGAAGGGAGCCCGCCATGGCAGCACAGCCTGATCCGCGGCCGGAGCCGGGTCCGGACGCCGGCATCGACGAGCTGCAGGCCGACATCGAACGCACCCGCGCCGAACTCGGCGAGACCGTCGGCGCGCTGTCCGGCAAGCTCGACGTCAAGGGTCGCGCCCAGCAGAAGGTCGCCGACACGAAACAGGCTGTCGCGCAACGTAGTCACGACGCGCTCGACACCGCCAAGGCGAAGCCGGCCGTTCCGGTGGGCGCTGTGGTCGCCGCGGTGGCCGCGGTGGGCCTGCTGATCTGGCTGCGCCGCCGGCGTTGAGTCAGTCGTCGTTCTCGGTCAGCTCCGGCGCGTTCTCCCGGGTCGCCATCCCGCCCTCGCGGCCATGATCGGCTGGACCGGGGCGGTCCTTATCGTCGGTGCCGTCCGCGCCGTCGTGGTCTGACGGTTCCTTGGTCATGTCGATCCCTCCCGCCGAGCCGCGTCGACTCGCCACCGCCCACGCTATCGGTCCGGCGTACGCTGACCCACCGTGATCGACATCGCCCTGAGCGAGATGCGCAACTGGTTCGGTTTCGGCGTGGCGGGCAACTTCGCCGGACACCTCGAACAGGCGGGCGAGGCCGTCGATTTCGTCAACGTGGCCAGCGAAGGAACCGCCCCCAAGGGCATCTTCCCGTGGTACGCGCCCGGCGCGGAGAGTTTCCTCGGCGAGTTCCCGCTGTCCAACGACGCGATCGAACTGCCTGCCGAGACGGACGGGCCGCTGAACCTGCAGATCGAACCCGAGGTCGGGCTGGCGTGCCGCGTGGTGTGGCAGGGCGACACGGTCGTCACGCTGCAACCGTTCGCGCTCGGCGCCTTCAACGACTGCTCGATCCGCCGACCGGGCGCCAAGAAGATCAGCCACAAGAAGAACTGGGGTCCGGCCTCCAAGGGTGTCTCGGAGTCGTTCTTCGAGATCAGTGACCTCACCCCGGACGGGCCGACCGCATCGCTGCGGCTGGTCTGTTTCCTGCACTCCGACGGCGCCGAGCACGCCTACGGCGTCGACAGCCCCCTGATCGGCTACTCCTACTACGGCGAGGTGCTGCTCGACTGGATCGTCGAGCGACTCGCCAACCAGAAGGGCTCGCCCGAGACCCCGCTCGAGGACGTCGGTGCGTTGATGGTGGCCAGTGGCCACCCCGAGAATGTGCTGATCGGTATCGGCGCGACGCGCTACACCGAGCTCGGGGAGAGCACCTACCTCAAGACGGGTGACGAGGCGATCGTGCGGGTCTACGACACCGAGACCGACGCCGCCGCGGAGCTGCGCCAGACGGTGCGTTAGCCGCCCGCTCGGGTTCTCGGTGGAATTTCTGCGGGACGGCAGGCATTCCTCTTGGTGATGCCGCAGGGGCGGCCACGACGGAGGAGACCGAGATGACCGACCAGCACACCGTGCGGCGGGCCCTGTTGACGAGCGGTATCGGCGCGGTCGCCGCGGCCGGCCTGATCGGTCCCGGCGCGGCGAATGCCCAAGCCGCCGACGCCTGTTCCGACGTGGCGGTCGTCTTCGCGCGGGGCACCGCCGAACCCGCGGGCCTCGGCCGCGTCGGCGCAGCCTTCGTCGACGATCTGCGCGACCAGCTCGGCGGTCGCAGCGTCAGCGCAGCCGCGGTGAATTACCCTGCGTCCTACGACTTCCTGCAGTCGGCGCCCGCCGGTGCCGACGACGCCAGCGCCCAGATCCAGGCCACCGCCGCCCGCTGCCCCGACACCCGCATCGTGGTGGGCGGCTACTCCCAGGGTGCGGCGGTGGTGGACCTGATCACCGGCGATCCCGCCGCCACGTTCGGCTTCGGGCGTCCGATGCCGGCCGCGGTCGCCGACCACGTCGCCGCTGTCGCGGTGTTCGGCAACCCCGCCGGGCGGATCGGCCGCACCCTGACCACGTCGAGCCCGCTCTACGGCGCCAAGACCATCGACCTGTGCAACGGTGCCGACCCGGTCTGCTCCGACGGCGACGACCGGCCGGCGCACAGCAACTACGTGGAATCCGGAATGGTCAGCCAGGCAGCCGATTTCGTCGCCGGCAGGCTCGCAGGCGGTGCCCCCGCCGACGTGCTGGTGAACGCAGCGGGCACCGCGGGCTGACATTCCGGCCCCCGGCGGCCACCGTCCGTGCAACAGTGCGACGGTGACGACGACGGTGGCGGTCATCGGGGCGGGCCCCGGCGGGCTCGTCGCCGCGCGCTGGCTCGCCGCGCAGGGCTTCGAGCCGCACCTGTTCGAACAGGCGCCCGTCCTCGGCGGGCAGTGGAGCGGCCTGGACGGCACCAGCGGTGTCTGGCCCGGCCTCTACACCAACACCAGCCGCGTCCTGACGGCGTTCAGCGATCTGCCCCATGGCGGCGACCAGACGTTCCTCGCCGCCGGCGACATCCGTCGATACCTGCAGCGCTACGCCGAGGCTTTCGGACTGGTCGACCGAATCCGGTTGTCCACCAGGGTGTCTGGTCTCAGCAGGGCCGCCCGGGGCTGGACCGTCGACACCGACGGCGGTGCCGAGACGTTCGACCGGGTCGTGGTGGCCAGCGGGCGTTTCCAGAAGCCCACGGTGCCGGCGGTGCCGGGGCTGGACTCCTTCGTCGGCTCGGAAGGGGCGACGTCGACGTTCCACTACCGCGGGGCCGACCGGTATCGCGGTAAACGCGTCCTGGTCGGCGGTTGTGCGGTGAGTGCACTCGAGGTCGCCGCCGAGCTCGCGCAGGGCGGCGCCGAGGCGGTGGTGGTGACCCAGCGGCGGCAGCGGTACGTGCTGCCGAAGTTCGCGGCCGGCGTCCCGTCCGATCATCGGATCTTCACCCGCTACGGCGCGTTGGCCGACGAGCGGTTGCCGAGATCGGTGGTCGACCGCCAGCTGCGCGACATCGTGACCGAGGCCGGGGGCAGCCCGGAACAGTACGGCGCGCCGCGGCCGGACCCGTCGCTGTTCGCGGCCGGGGTGACGCTCAGCCAGCACTACCTGCCGCTGGTCGCCGAGGGCCGGATCGGGATCCGGCCGTGGCTGACGTCGGTGTCGGGGCGCGACGTCACGTTCGGTGACGGCAGCACCGCGGCGTTCGACGGCCTGATCTTCGGCACCGGGTTCGCCCTCGATCTGCCGTTCCTCGACGACGACATCAGGGCCACGGTCGGGCTCGACGCCGTCCACCTCGATGCGGACCGCCACACGTTTCACCCGGATCTTCCCGGTCTCGCGTTCGTCGGGATGTGGGATCAGTCGGGCGGCTACTTCGTCCCGCTGGAACTGCAGGCCCGCTGGATCGCCTACACCTGGGGAGGGGTGATCCCGCCGCCCGATCCCGACGCCCAGCGCGCGGCGGTCGACGCGTACCGGGCCCGGCGCGGCCTGCCGCAGAAGACGCGGATGAACCTGGCGGCGCTGACCTTCGCGCGGGCGGCCGGCTGCGAGCCGGACCTCGGCGCCTGGCCGGACCTGCAGCGCGCCCTGCTGTTCGGGCCGCTGGCACCGAGCAGCTTCCGGCTCGAAGGGCCCGACGCCCTGCCCGGCGCCGCCGAGGCGTTCGCCCGCGACGCGGCGGCCTTCGGCGCCATCACGTCGACGGGCTTCACGGACCGCGAGCGGGAGTGCTGGGAGTTGCTTCAGTCGCACTGATACCGCCGCCGGGGTGATTAGCATCGTTGACGTGACGGGCCAGGTGGACAGCGGTCAGCTCGCGGCCCTGGCGGCGGTCGTCGAGTTCGGCAGCTTCGACGCGGCGGCCACCCACCTGCACGTCACGCCCTCGGCGATCAGCCAGCGCATCAAGGCGCTCGAACAGCGTGTCGGCCAGGTGTTGGTGCTGCGCGAGAAGCCCTGTGTCGCAACGGCAGCCGGTGCTCCACTGCTGCGGCTCGCCGCCCAGACCGCGCTGCTGGAGGCCGAGGCGCTCGCCGAGATGCGAGGCGGCTCGGCCGAGCGGCCGAGGATCGCGCTGGCCGTCAACGCGGACTCGATGGCGACCTGGTTTACCGGCGTGTTCGACCGGCTCACCGATGCGCTGCTCGACCTGCGCATCGAGGACCAGGACCACTCCGCCCGCCTGCTCCGCGAGGGCGTGGTGATGGGGGCGGTCACCACCGAGCGGTCCGCGGTCACCGGCTGCCGGGTGCGGCCGCTGGGCGTCATGCGCTACCGGCCGGTGGCCACGCCCGACTTCGTCGCGCGGCACCTGCCCGACGGGTTCACCGCCGACGCCGCCGGACGAGCCCCGTCGCTGGCGTGGAACCGGGACGACGCGCTGCAGGACCAGTTGGTGCGCAAGGTGTTCGGCCGTGCGGTGCGCCGTCCCGTGCACTACGTGCCGACCGCCACGGGCTTCGGCGCGGCCGTGCACGCCGGTCTGGGCTGGGGCATGTATCCCGAGCAGTTGATCGACAGGTCGTTTGTGCGCATCTGCGACGAGCACCTCGACGTGCCGTTGTACTGGCAGTGCTGGAAGCTCGACAGCCCAACCGTCGACCTGGTGACCGACGCCGTCTGCGCCGCCGCGGCCGACCTGCCGCGGTCCCCCTGACCGCGGCCAGGGACAATCGTGGGCATGAACGCGCCGGTCAGGATTCGTGTCCTCGGCGTCGGGATGGGTCCCCAGCACGTGACGCGCGAGGTCGCCGAGGCCCTGCGGTCGGTCGACTACGTCCTGGCCGCCGAGAAGTCCGACGACGACGCGCTGCTCGCGCTGCGGCGCGCGATCGTCGACGCCCACCCCGGTCCGCGCGGGCCCGCCGACGTGGTCGCCGTGCCCGACCCGCCGCGTGATCGCTCGGCCGGCCTGAGCACCGAGCGCTACGAGTCCGCCGTCACCGACTGGCACGACGCCCGGGCCGAGCGCTACGCCGAGGTGCTGCGGTGCCGCGGCGGCACCGCCGCGTTCCTGGTCTGGGGTGACCCGTCGCTGTACGACTCGACGATCCGGATCGTCGAGAAGGTGCGCGGCCAGGGGCTCGACGTCGACTACGACGTGCTGCCCGGGATCAGTGCGCCCGGCCTGCTGGCCGCGCGGCACCGCATCGTGCTGCACGAGGTGGGCCGGTCGGTGCACATCACCACCGGCCGGCGGCTCCAGGAGGCGGTGGCGGCCGGCATCGACAACATCGTCGCGATGCTCAACCCGCCGCCGCAGCGCCTCGACGTCAGCGGCCTGCACGACTGGACGATCTGGTGGGGGGCCAACCTCGGTGCGCCCGGGGAACAGCTGCTGACCGGCCGGCTCGGCGACGTGCTGCCCGCACTGCCCGACGCCCGGGCGGCCGCCGAGGCCCGCGACGGCTGGGTGATGGACCTGTTCCTGCTCAGGAAGCCGTGATGGCCGGACTGCTGATCGCGGGCACCACCAGCGACGCCGGCAAGACCCTGGTCACCACCGGGCTGTGCCGGGCGCTGGCACGCCGCGGGGTGCGTGTCGCGCCGTACAAGGCGCAGAACATGTCGAACAACTCGATGGTGTGCGCCGGACCGGGCGGCGACGGAGTGGAAATCGGTCGCGCCCAATGGGTTCAGGCCATCGCGGCCCGGGTCACGCCGGAGGCGGCGATGAACCCGGTGCTGCTCAAGCCGGGCAGCGACCGGAGCAGTCACGTCGTGCTGATGGGCAAACCCTGGGGCGAGGTGTCGTCGTCGGACTGGCTCGACGGCCGGCGTGCGCTGGCCGGCGCCGCTCACGCGGCCTACGACGATCTGGCGTCACGGTTCGACGTCGTCGTGGCCGAAGGCGCGGGCAGCCCGACCGAGATCAACCTGCGCGCCGGGGATTACGTCAACATGGGGTTGGCGCGGCACGCCGGGACGGCGACCGTCGTGGTCGGCGACATCGACCGCGGCGGGGTGTTCGCGGCGTTCCTGGGCACCGTGGCGCTGCTGTGCCCGGAGGACCAGGCGCTGATCGCCGGCTTCGTCGTCAACAAGTTCCGTGGCGATCTCTCGCTGCTGCAGCCGGGCCTGGACAGCCTCGAGAAAGTCACGGGGAGAACGGTGTTCGGCACCCTACCGTGGCAACCCGACGTCTGGCTGGATTCCGAGGACGCGCTGGAGCTGGCGGACCGTCGGCCGCCGCGCGCCGGCGCCCGCCGGGTGGCCGTCCTGCGTCTGCCGCGGATCAGCAACTTCACCGATGTCGACGCGCTGCGCCTCGAGCCCGACCTCGACGTCGTGTTCGCCTCGCATCCCAGCGCGCTGGCCGACGCCGACCTCATCGTGCTGCCGGGGACCCGGTCGACCATCGCCGACCTGGCGTGGATGCGCTCGCGCGGACTGGACGCCGCCGTGCTGGCGCACGCCGCGGCGGGCCGGCCGGTGCTCGGCATCTGCGGGGGGTTCCAGATGCTCGGTCGCAGCGTCCGCGACCCCGAGGGTGTGGAGGGACCGGTCACCGAGGTCGACGGGCTGGGCCTGCTCGACGTGGACACGAATTTCGTTGCGGACAAGGCGCTTCGGTTGCCGCAGGGCGAGTGGTCGGGAACGCCGGCGTCCGGATACGAGATCCACCACGGCCGGGTCACGGCGCACAGTGCCGCCGAGGGGTTCCTCGGCGGGGTCCGCGCGGGCGCCGTGTTCGGCACAATGTGGCACGGAGCCTTGGAGGGGGACGCGTTGCGGGCGCGGTTCCTCAGCGAGACACTCGGCATCGCCGCGTCCGGCGTGTCCTTCCCCGAGGCGCGCGAGACGCGCATCGACCTGCTCGGAGACCTGGTCGAGCAGCACCTCGACGTCGACGCGCTGCTGGACCTCGCCCACCGGGGTGCGCCCGCGGAGCTACCGTTCCTGCCGCCGGGCGCGCCGTGAGGATCCTGCTGCTCGGCGGCACGGCCGAGGCCCGGGATCTGGCCGTGAAGCTCTCCCCGTTGGGCGAGGTGACGACGTCGCTGGCCGGGCGGGTCGCCGACCCCCGGCTTCCGGTCGGTGACGTCCGTATCGGGGGTTTCGGCGGTGTGGACGGATTACGGTCTGCACTGGCTGAATTCGATGCCGTCGTCGATGCCACCCATCCGTTCGCGAAGACGATCTCGGCCCACGCGGTCGCGGCGTGCGCAGCCGCCGGCGTGCCGCTGCTGCGGCTGGAGCGGCCCGGCTGGGGAGGGCGCTCGCGCGACACGTGGCACTGGGTCGATTCGCACGAGGAGGCCGCCACAGCGGCGGCCCGGCTGGGCGAGAGGCCGTTCCTGACCGTCGGGCGCCAGGAACTCGCGCGTTTCCTGCCCGCGCTGCGCGAGCACGCGGTGCTGGCACGGGTCGTGCAGGCCCCCGAGGTCGACCTGCCGCCGGGCTGGCGGCTCGTCACCAGCCGCGGCCCCTACGCGCTGCCCGGTGAGCTCGCCCTGATGCGCGAGCACCGCAGCGATGTTCTCGTCACCAAGGATTCCGGCGGGGAGTACACCTGGCCCAAGATGGACGCCGCCGAGCAGCTCGGCGTCGCCGTCGTCGTCGTGCGGCGGCCCGCCCGCCCCGAGGGGGTCGCCTCGGTCGGCGATGTCGGCGAGGCGGTCGACTGGGTGCGCGCGCTCTCTACGATGACCCGGTGAGGATCCTCGTCACCGGCGGCGTCCGTTCCGGGAAGTCGCGGCATGCCGAAGGGCTGCTCGCCGACTCCGGCCGGGTCACCTATGTGGCGCCCGGCCGTCCGGCCGACGGCAGCGATCCGGACTGGGACGCCCGCGTCGCCGCGCACCGCGCCCGACGCGCTCCGGACTGGCAGACCGTCGAGACGACAAATCTGACCGCCGCACTCGCCGCCGCCGACGGCCCGGTGCTCGTCGACTGCCTGAGCACCTGGGTGGTGGCGCTCGTCGACGACGCGGGCCTGTGGGAGGCGCCCTCTGCTGACGTCGCGGACCTGGTCGGGGCGCACGTCGACGCGCTGTGCGACGTGCTGGCCCAGGTGCCGCAGGCGGTCGTCGTCACCAACGAGGTGGGTCTCGGCGTGGTGCCCGCGCACCGCTCGGGCGTGCTGTTCCGGGATGCGCTGGGCACCGTCAACCAGCGGGTCGCCGAGGTGTGCGACGAGGTGCACCTCGTGATCGCGGGCCGCGTGCTGCGGCTGTAGGCGCTTCAGCGGGCGCGGTACGTCTCCTGATGCAGCACGGAGTCCAGAGAAGTCCGTGCGCGCCAACCGAACCGCTCGAGGTCGGGGACCTCGGGAAGGTCGGCGACCGGCCCGACGCAGAGCCACGCGACCGGGCGAACGTGGGAGGGCATGCCGACCAGATCGCGCAGGAAATCCTCGCGGTAGAACGACACCCAGCCGACGCCCAGACCCTCGGCGGTGGCGGCGAGCCAGAGGTTCTGGATCGCGCAGATCACCGAGTACAGGCCGGCGTCGGGGATCGCGTGCCGGCCCAGCACCTGCGGCCCGCCGCGCGTCGGGTCGTAGCCGACCACCACGCCCAGTCCCGATTCGCAGATCCCCTCGATGGTGATCCGCGAAAACGTCTGCGCGCGTTCGCCGGTCAGCGTCGAGGCGAAGACGTCACGTTCGGCGGCGACGTGCTCACGGAAGGCGCGCAGCGTGTGCGGGGAGCGCACCAGGACGAAGTCCCAGGGCTGGCTCATGCCGACCGACGGCGCGGCGTGGGCGGCCAGCAGGATGCGCTCGAGCACCTCGTCGGGCACTGGCGCACCGGTGAACTCGCGGCGGGTGTCGCGGCGCCGGTTGATGACGTCGTAGAGCGAGCTCACGGCCGCGCCGACCGGTCCCGCGCCGGGTCGTAGAGGTGGCTCTCCCCGGCGCACGGGTCGGGCCGGTCGGCCAGCGCGCGACCGACCAGGATCACCGCGGCCTGCCGGAATCCGGCGGCCTCGACCGCGTCGGCGATGTCGGACACCGTGCCGCGCAGCACCGTCTCCTGCGGCTGGGAGGCGCGGTACACCACGACGACGGGGCAGTCGGAACCGTATTCGGCTACCAGTTCTGCCATCAGCTCGCGGATCCGGGTGGTGGCCAGGTGCAGCACCAGTGTGGCGCGGGTCGCGGCGAACGCGGCCAGCGACTCGGTGGCGGGCATCGCTGTCGAGCGCTGCTGGGTGCGGGTCAGCACCACCGACTGCGCGACGAGGGGAACGGTGAGTTCCCGGCCCACGCGGGCGGCCGCGGCCGCGTAGGCGGGCACGCCGGGTGTCACCGTCCACGGCACGGATGCTGCGTCGAGCCTGCGGGTCTGCTCGGAGATCGCGGAGTACACCGATGGATCACCGGAGACGAGCCGCACGATCCGGCGCCCGGCGCGGTGGTCGGTGACGAGGCGGTCGACGATGGCGTCCAGGTCCAGGTCGGCGGTGTCGACGAGGTCGGCGGCGGGGGAGCAGTGGGTGAGCACCTCGGGATCGAGGTAGCTGCCCGGATAGAGGACGACGTCGGCGTCGGCGAGCATCCGGGTGGCCCGCACGGTCAGCAGATCCGCGGCGCCCGGGCCGGCGCCGACGAACTGCACTGCCCGGTCGTCGTCCATCGGTGAAGCAGTCTAGGACCCGCCCGCGACGGCCGGCGTGCCTAGGCTAAGAACTGCGCCTGAACATGGTCGATGCTTCGCGGCCTCGTCGGTCAGGCAACTTGTCGGAGTTCGCCCCTATACTTCGGCCCTGTTCGATTTCGGGTTGGGGGAGCCCGGCAAGAGGGGGATCTGAGTGGTCGACGACGACACTGTTCGCGAGTTCTTCCGGGACGACGAGGGCTATCTCGAATGGCTTGCAGCCCATCCCGACGGTTACGTGATCAACATCTCGGCGGCGTTCAACACCAAGGACGCGCGGCTGCACCATGCTCGGTGCCACACCATCAACGGCCGGCCTTCCCGGGGCGAGCACTGGACCGACCCGTACAGGAAGGTGTGCGCGGCCGAGTTGGTGACTCTGGACGACTGGGTGGCCGACCGGCGCATGCAATCCGTCGCGGAATGCGGAACGTGTCGTCCGAATCACGCCACCTCGCGACCCATAGCAGTCCAGCCGAGCGCGAAGAGGTTTCTTCCCCCTTCGACGGAGGGGCACTACTTCGTTCACGGCCCGACGACCGACGAGGCGTCCGTTCAGGCCTGGGCCACCGACTACGTCCGCTTCGAACGGCTGCCGCCGTGGCAACGCGAACTCCGCCAGGAGATTGGCGACCGGTGCCGGCAACTCGACCCGGTACCGGGGCAGGTGTTACACGCCACCTTCTTCGGACCGAAGTTCCCGAACGCCGACGTCGAGAATCTCGTGCTCTACAACATCGGCACCTTCAATCCCGCTGGCAGCAATGGAATACGCTTCGAATACGGCCACGCAGAACCGCGGTCATCAAACGAAATCGAATGGGCATTCTCCTACCGGTACGCCTTGGGACCGCGTTCGGATGGCTTCTCCCACTGGCACAAGGGACGCTCGATCGCCTCGTTCGACTGGACCGACCTCGGCCACTTCCGGTCCGAGAAGCAGCTGGCTCAGGTGTGGCTGGCGTTGTGGCGGGCGCAGACGTCACAGTGCATGATGCAAAGCGATCCCAACGCGCCGTTCGGTATTCGCGTCGAGGTTCGCCCGCCGGAGCACCGCAAGCCGGTGTGGAGCGGGTTGATGAAGGGCATCATCGACGGGGTCATCTGCGCGTTCCAGGCGCACGGATCGCCGGTGGACCCAGAGGTACTGGGGCGACTCGCCGACTCTCTTCGCACGGACCCAGGGGAAATCGAGAAGTACCTGCTCGACCGAAGCCGAAGTGTTCTCGGCCTGAGACCGCGCCTGGTTTCTCGATTCAAGTCAGGGGTCAAGTGGGATCCCTCCGACCATCTCTGCGTAGCGGGGGAGTTGCTTGCGGCTGAAGACGCATCAGCCGACGGCAGTTGGGCGATCAAGGGTGAATTATTCGAAGTCCTCAGATGAGCAGCGTTTTCGGCGAGAAGTGAACGACACAGCGCAGCCCGCTGCAGAACGCAGGCCCGCCGTCATCGTGGACATGGACGGCACGCTGTGTGACGTCAGCACGGTGATCCATCTCCAGGCAGAGCCCGATGGCTTCGCCGCGTTCCATCGAGGCTGTGCCGAATGCCCGCCATACGAGGCGGTCGTGAAGTGGTGCGTCGATCAGCACACGCAGGGCCATGCGATCCTGATCGTCACCGGCCGCGACGCCTGGGCGCACGAACTGACCGCGCGATGGTTGGCCGAGCATCTCCCCGTGGAGCCCGGCGGCGTCCACATGCGTGACGACGGGGACTTCCGGTCCAACGTCGATGTCAAACGCGACATCCTGCGCCGCTTGACGGCCGAGTACGACATCCGCGCCGCGATCGACGACGATCCTGAGATCGTCGCGCTGTGGCGAACATTCGGCATCCCCGTGGCCATGGTTCTCGACGACGGCGAACTCCTCAATCTGAGGTGACCCGTCGCGGGGCCGGAATCCTCTGATCAGCCCCGCGACGGTGCCAACGCGTCGTCACGGCTCGCCTCCACAGGCTCGGCCAGCCCGCCGATCCGGCCGGTCGCTCGTGTGGCCAGCGGGCTGATCGCGGCGAGCGCGGCGAACGACGCTCCCACCGCGACCGCCCCGGAGGCGCCCCACGCGTCGGTGGCCATGCCGGCGATCGCGGTGCCCAGCGCACCTCCGACCATCGCCGCGCTGTGCAGCCAGCCGAACGCCTCGGTCGCCGCGCCCTCGTCGACGTCCTGGGACACCGTGAAGTACAGCGCCGACATCGCCGGCGCGAAGCCCAGACCCGACACGAACAGCGCGCAGAACTGCAGCGCGAGCACGTGGGTGACGCCGAACAGTGCGGTTCCCAGCGCGACGACGGTCAGCGCGGCGACGATGCCCCGCAGGCCGAGGCGGCGGTGGCCCCAGGTGAGGCCGCCGACCACCGAGCCGACACTCGCCAGCGCGATCGCCGCCCCGGCGGTCATGCCGTTCCCGCCGAGTTCGGCCACCACCCCGACCTCCAACGCGGTGAACGACCCGACGAGTGCGCAGCCGGCGACCATCGCGAGCAGCACGCTGCGGCGGGCGAGCACCCGGCCGCCTCGGCCGGCGCGCGCACCGCCGCGCGGACGCAGCCCCCGCGCGCTCACCAGGAACCACGCGCTGCCCGCCAGCGTGATCGCCGCCGACACGATCAGCGGCATCGTCGTCGACACCAGCGACGACAGCGACATGGCCGCGACGGGGCCGACGACCCAGATCACCTCCTGCGCGGTGGTGTCGAGCGCGAACAGCGCCCGTACCCCGTCGCGGGGCAGCATCTGCGGGTAGAGCGCGCGAACGACCGGCATCAACGGCGGCACCGAGGCGCCCACCAGCGACCCCAGCGCCATCAGGGCGAGACCGGACGCCGTGGTGAAGGCGAGCGCCAGCATGCTCAGCCCGTTGACCACGGCGCAGATCACGAGCGTGGGCGCGGTTCTGCTGGCCCGGCCGGCCAGCTTCGACGTGGCCGGCATCGCCACCGCCTCGCCGATGGTCAGGCACGCCACGACGGCGCCGGCCTGTGCGTAGGAACCGGTGCGGTGCTCGACGTGCACCAGCACGGCCAGCGACAGGATCCCGAGCGGCAGGCGCGCGAACAACTGGGCAGCCGTGATGTTCAGGACGCGCGGCACCCGGAACAGAGCACGGTAGGTCCGCATGGTCGGACTGTACCGTCCAGACGGTTTAGTAATCCACCAGGTTTTAGGCTGGCCCCATGTCCTCCCGCGACCGCATCCTCGACGCCTATGCGGATCTGCTGGCCGAAGAGGGGGAGAGGTTCGCCACGGTCGACGCGGTGGCGGCGCGCGCGGGCGTCTCCAAGGGCGGGGTGCTCTATCACTTCCCGTCGAAAGACCAGCTCGCGGCGGCTGTGTGCGACCGGTTGGCCGTGCTCGCCGCCGAGGACGCCGAGGTGATGCGCACCGCGGCCGAGGGGCCGGCGCGCTACTACGTGCGCTCCTCGCACTACGAGGGCACGCCGCTGGACCGGGTGTTGGTCGCGGTGTCCCGCCTGCGGCAGGCCGGGGACGCGCGGGCCCGGGCGGCGATCGAGGCCGCGGCCGGGGAGTGGCTGACGATCCTGCACGACGCGATCGGCGACCTGGACACCGCGCGTGCCGTCAAGCTGATCGGTGACGGCCTGTACTACAACGCGCTGCACCGGGCGCTGGGCGGGCAGCCGGCCCCCTCGGCCGCCGATGAGGGATTGCTGGCGGTGATCGACCGGATGATCGCGTCGGCAGCCGGACCCTAGTCGCGCGGCGGGGCCGTCGTCCCGCGCACGACCAGCGTGGGCTCCAGCACGATGTCCGTCGTGGACGGGGTGTCGTCGACGAGCATCTGCACTGCGAGTTCCACGGCGTGCCGGGCGATCCCGGGTGCGTCCTGGTGGATCGTGGTCAGGTCGATGCGGGGATTCTCCGACAGCCGGCTGTCGTCGTACCCGACCAGTGAAACCTGTTCGGGCACAGCGACGCCCGCGCGGGTGAAGACGTCGAGGATGCCGAGCGCGCAGCGGTCGTTGCCCGCCAGCACCGCCGTCGGGAGCGACGGTTCCGCCAGCATCATCCGCGCCGCGGCGGCGCCCGCCTCCTCGTTGTGCGCGCCGGGGATCACGGCGATCTCGTCGGCGAGACCGTGGGCGCGCATCGCCGACCGGTAGGCGCGGGACCGGTCGGCCGACCCCGGGTCGGTGCCGCCGTCGACGTGATGGATGCGGCGGTGGCCCAGCCCCACCAGATAGTCGACGGCCTGCCGCATGCCCTTGGCGTCGTTGGTGCGCACCGTGGCCAACGGGGTGTCGGCCGACAGCCCCGGCAGTCGTCGGCCGGCCACCACCACGGGTACTCGCTCGGCCAGCTTCCTCAACGAGTCTTGCTCGGCCCGTGGGCCGAGCAGCACCAGTGCTCCGCACCGGTGACTGATCAGGGAGTCCGCCACCGTCTCCTCGGTACGGTCCGGCAGGTTCGCCGACAGCAACACGTCGTAACCCAGATGCTCTGCCGCGGGGTAGATGTGGGTCACCAGCTCGGCCTGGAACAGTTGGCGCACATCGATCATCACGCCGAGGGTGCGACTACGTCCTTGCGCGAGCAGGCGGGCCGCGGAGTCCGGCTGGTAGCCGATCTCGCCGGCGATCGCGAGCACCCGCTGCCGCGTCTCCTCGCTGGCGCCGGGTTTGCCGTCGAGGATGAACGACACCAGCGTGCGGGACACCCCCGCGCGTTCGGCGACGTCGGCCATCGTCGGGCGACGTCGGCGGGGTGTGCTCACGGGCGGGATCCTCCACGACAGTGACGGTTGACACATTCACGGACGACGCTCATAGTAGTCCTTACGCGCGTTACTAACGCGCGTTAGTCACCGAGACGAGGTACCCGATGTCCACTCGAACGGAACCCGTGAACACGGGTCGCTTCCTGACCAAGCTCACCGTCATCGCCACGCTCGGCGGCCTGCTGTTCGGCTACGACACGGGGGTCATCTCCGGGGCGCTGCTCTACATGAAGGACGACCTGAACCTGTCGGCGTTCGGGGAGGCCACAGTGGTCAGCTCCCTGCTGTTCCCCGGCGCCGCGTTCGGTGCGCTGTTCGGCGGACGGGTCGCCGACCGGATCGGCCGCAAGCGCACCCTGCTGGTGTGCGCCGGCCTGTTCCTCGTCGGCGCGATCGGCTGCGCGCTGGCCCCGAACGTCCAGATCATGGTCGCCGCCCGCATCGTCCTCGGGCTCGGCGTCGGCGCCGCCGCCGTCACCTGCCCGCTCTACCTGGCCGAGATGGCGCCCGCCGACCGCCGCGGCCGCATGGTCACCATCAACGAGCTGATGATCGTGACCGGCCAGATGCTCGCCTTCGCCACCAACGCGCTCCTCGACCACGTCGTGCACGATCCGCACGTCTGGCGCACGATGCTCGCCGTCGCGGCCGTCCCGGCGATCGCGCTGCTGCTCGGCATGCTGATCCTGCCCGACTCGCCGCGCTGGTACGCCCTGAAGGGCCGGCTGACCGAGGCGCGAGAGGTGTTGTCGCTGAGCCGGACTCCCGCTGAAGCCGATTCGGAGTACGCGATCGTCGTCGACCACACCAGCCACATGCTCAAGACCACCAGCACACCGTTCTCGGTGATCCGCGACGTGCCGTGGATCCGGCGCGTGGTGCTGATCGGCTGCGGACTGGCCATCGTTCAGCAGGCCACCGGCATCAACACCGTGAACTACTACGCGCCGACGATCCTCGAACAGAGCGGCCTCGGCGTCAGCGCGGCACTGGTCGCCACCATCGCCGTCGGCGTGACCTCGGTGGTCACCACGATCATCGGCATCATCCTGCTCGGCTTCGTCGGGCGCCGCACCATGCTGCTGATCGGGTTCGCCGGTGTGGCCGCCTCGCAGGCCGCTCTGGCCGCGGTGTTCCTGATGTCGCCGTCGGACTTCCGCAGCTATGTGATCCTCGGCTGCATGGTCTTGTTCGTCGCGTTCGTGCAGATGTTCATCGGAACCTGTGTGTGGCTGCTGCTCTCGGAGATCTTCCCGCTGTCGGTGCGCGGCTTCGCGATGGGCATCGCGGTGTTCGTGCTGTGGTGCACCAACGCGATCATCTCCTTCCTGTTCCCCCTGCTCAACAACGCGCTCGGATCCACCGGGACATTCGCCCTGTTCGTTCTCGTCAACATCGGGTCCTGGATCTTCGTGCACCGGTTGGTGCCCGAGACCAAGGGCACCACGCTCGAAGAACTCGAGGAGCGTCTCGAAGCAGAAGGTATCTCTTCGTCGATCATCGAAAGGACTCCCGCATGAGCACCATCCGCGTCGGCTCGGCTCCCGATTCGTGGGGCGTCTGGTTCCCCGATGACCCTCAACAGACGCCGTATGACCGCTTCCTCGACGAGGTCGCCGCGTCCGGCTACAAGTGGATCGAGCTGGGTCCGTACGGTTACCTGCCCACCGATCCGGAGAGGCTGCTCGAGGAGCTCGGCTCCCGCGGGTTGAAGCTCTCGGCCGGCACGGTCTTCGAGCATCTGCATCACGACAATTCCTGGGATGCGGTGTGGACCCAGGTGGAAGACGTCGCCCGGTTGACCGCCGCGGTGGGCGGGACGCACGTGGTGGTGATCCCCGAGATGTGGCGGGACCCGTCCACCGGCGCGGTCCTCGAGGATCGCGTGCTCACCCCCGAGCAGTGGCGCAAGAAGACCGAGGGGATGAACGCGCTGGGCAAGGCGATGTTCGAAACCTACGGGGTGCGAGCGCAATACCATCCGCACGCCGACTCGCACGTCGACACCGAGGAGAACGTGTACCGGTTCCTCGACGGCACCGACGGCGCGTTCGTCAACCTGTGCCTGGACACCGGCCACATCTCCTACTGCGGCGGGGACAACATCGCGATCATCCGTCGGGCGCCCGAGCGCATCGGCTATCTGCACCTCAAGCAGGTCGACCCCGAGGTGCGCGCCAAGGTCGAGGCCGAGGACCTGCCGTTCGGTGAGGCCGTCAAGCTCGGCGCGATGACCGAACCGCCGCGCGGGATCCCGGACATGCCCTCGCTGCTGGCGGAGGTCGAGAGCCTCGGCATCGACGTGTTCGCGATCGTCGAGCAGGACATGTACCCCTGCGACGTCGACACCCCGCTGCCCATCGCCCAGCGCACCCGGAACTACCTCGGGTCCTGCGGCGTCCCGTCCGTCACCTTCCGATAGGAGCCGAAGACCATGTCCGACTTACGTATCGCCGTTCTCGGCGTCGGCCTGATGGGCGCCGACCACGTCGCCCGGATCACCTCCCGCATCTCCGGCGCCCGCGTCGCGGTCGTCAACGACTACCTCGCCGAGAAGGCCGAGCAGGTGGCCGCCGGCATCCCGGGATGCCAGGCCATCTCCGACCCCCTCGACGCGATCGCCGACCCGGACGTCGACGCCGTGTTGCTCGCCACCCCCGGGCCGACGCACGAGAAGCAACTGCTGACCTGCCTCGAGCACCGCAAGCCGGTGCTGTGCGAGAAGCCACTGACCACCGACGTCGACACCTCGCTGGAGGTGGTGCGCCGCGAGGCCGAGCTCGGTACGCGGCTGATCCAGGTCGGGTTCATGCGCCGCTTCGACGACGAGTACGCCGGCCTCAAGGCGCTCGTGGACGGCGGCGAGCTCGGCAGTCCGCTGGTGCTGCACTGCGTGCACCGCAACCCGGCCGTGCCGGATCACTTCGATTCGGTCATGACAGTGCGGGATTCGCTCGTGCACGAGGTCGACGTGACCCGTTTCCTGTTCGACGAGGAGATCACCTCGATCCAGATCGTCACCCCGACGCCGAACCCGGCTGCGCGCGAGGGACTCTTCGATCCGCAGATCGCGATCATGCGCACCGCGAGTGGCAAGCACGTCGACGTCGAACTGTTCGTCACCACCGGCGTCGCCTACGAGGTCCGCACCGAACTCGTCGCCGAGAAGGGCAGCGCGATGATCGGTCTGGACGTCGGCCTGGTCCGCAAGAGCGCCCCCGGAACCTGGGGCGGCACCATCACGCCGAGCTTCAAGGAACGCTTCGGCCGGGCCTACGACACCGAGATCCAGCGGTGGGTCGACGCGGTGCGCCGCGGTGCCGGCACCGGGAACCATGTGGACGGGCCGTCCGCCTGGGACGGCTACGCCGCCACCGCGGTCTGCGAAGCGGGCGTGCAGGCCTTGACGTCCGGACAACCCGTCGCGGTGCACATGGTCGACCGCGCCTCGATCCCAGGAGCCTGACAACAGTGAAGATCGCCCTCGATCCCACCCCGTTCCACCACGACTACTCGCTGCTCGAATTCCCCGCCCTGGTCGCCGAATTGGGCTACGAGTACCTGCAGTTGACCCCACACCGGGACTTCATCCCGTTCTTCAACCACCCGCGCGCCGACGATGCTTTGGTCGCAAAGTTCCGCAGGGCGTGCGCCGACGCGGGGGTGGGCATCGCGTCGGTGCTGCCGGTGCTGCGCTGGTCGGGCCCCGACGAGGACGCCCGTGAGGCGGCGGTGCGCAACTGGAAGCGCGTCGTGCAGATCACCGTCGATCTTGGCGTCAACGTGATCAACACCGAGTTCTCCGGGCGCCCGGAAAAGGCCGAGGAGTCCGAGCGGGCGTTCTTCCGGTCCATGGAGGAATTGGTGCCGATCTTCGAGCGGGAGGGCATCGACGTCCGCATCGATCCGCACCCCGACGACTTCGTCGAGGACGGACTCGAGGCGATCCGGATCATCCGCGGCGTGAACTCGCCCAACATCGGCATGGTGTACGTCGCCTGCCACAGCTTCCACATGGGCGGCAACATGGCCGAGATCATGGCGGCCGCCGGCGACAAGCTGCGCCTGGTGCACGTCGCCGACACGATGGATCACCACCGCAGCCACGGCCTGCGCTACATCACCAACCCGCCGGGCAATCCGGTGCGGGTGCACCAGCACCTCAAGATCGGGGACGGCGACGTGAACTGGGACGAATTCTTCGGCGGGCTGGCGAAGCTCGGCTTCTACGACCGCGACGACACCGTGATGGTATCCAGCGTGTTCGCCGAAGACGAAGCGGCGCAGGATGTCTCGCGCTATCAGCTCGAGACCATGACCGACTACATCGCCAAGTACCGATGAAGCTCGGGGTGTACACCGCGATCCTGCACGACAAGCCGTTGCGGGAGGCGCTCGAGGTCATCGCCTCGCTGGGCCTGACCGGCGCCGAGATCAACGCCGGCGGGTTCCTGCCGACACCGCACCTGCCGGTCGCCGCCCTGCTCTCCGGTGAGGTGTCGCCGCAGCAGTATCTGTCGACGTTCGACGGCACCGGTGTGGCGATCGCCGGGCTGAACTGCAACGGCAATCCGCTGCACCCCGACCCCGAGGTCGGACCCGAGGACGCTGACGACCTGCGCAACGCGATCCGGGTCGCCGGCCTGCTCGGCGTCGACCGCGTCGTGACGATGTCGGGTCTGCCGCAGGCGCACCCGGGCGGCCGGTGGCCGGCCTGGCACGTCAACACCTGGGATTCCGGCTATCTCGACTCGCTCGAGTATCAGTGGGACGAGGTGGCGGTGCCGTTCTGGACCGAGATCGACGCGCTGGCCCGCGAGCACGGTGTCAAGGTCGCCATCGAGATGCACCCGCAGAACCTGGTGTTCAACCCGCCCACGCTCAGACGGCTGATCGAGCGCACCGGCGCCACCAACGTCGGCGCCGAGATGGATCCCTCGCACCTGTTCTGGCAGGGCATCGACCCCGTCGCGGCGATCGAATGGCTGGGCCCCCTGGTGTTCCACGCCGCCGCCAAGGACACCCGCATCAACGACAACTGCGCGATCTACGGCGTGCTCGACGAGCGATTCACCCGGATCCCGTTGAGTGAGAACCCGACCGGGTTGGGCGGACGGCACGTGGTCAACCGGTGGCCGGAGGACTCGGCGTGGAATTTCGTCGCCGTCGGCCGCGGCCACGACGTCGACTTCTGGGCCCGCTTCCTCGCGGCGCTCTCACGCGTGGACCCCGGCATGTGGGTCAACATCGAATACGAGGACGTCGCGTTCGGTCCCCTGGAGGGACTGCAGGTCGCGGCGCAGACGCTGAAGATGGCCGACGCAGCGCTGGTGTGAGCCACCGGACGTAGGATCCCCAGTGTTGAGGGCAAACGGAAGCACAACGCCGCCGAGCGGCGTCGCCAGCTGTGCGACGCCGCGATCGAGCTGCTCGCCGACGAGGGTCCGCGCGGGCTGAGTCACCTCAAGGTGGACCGGCACGCCGGGCTGCCCGACGGCACCACGTCGTTCTACTACCGGACCCGCGCGGCGTTGTTGCACGGCGTCGCCGATCAGTTGGTGCGCTATGACGCCCAGACGTTCACCGAGGCGTTCAAGGACGCGCCCAACAGCAGCGGCGACGTCATCGCCCGGGTGCTGGCCGGCCAGATCGTCGCGATCCGCGAGGAACCGCAGCTGTCGCGGACCCGCGCGCGGCTCGAGCTGACGATGTCGGCGCGCCGTGACACCGGGATCGCCTCGGAGTTCCAGCAGATGGCCGAGAGCTACCGGGCGCTGGCCGAGCGGCTGGTGGTCGCGATCCAGACCGACAACGGCGCCACCGTCGACCGGTCGCTGTGCGATGAGCAGACCTCGGTGCTGCTGGCCTACCTCGGCGGGTTGGTCTTCGCACTGGCCACCGACGGACCGGATCCCCTGAGCCGGGACGACATCGCCCGCCAGATCCGGGCGGTGATCACGGGTGTCGCGGCCGAGCGGGGCGCCGGTCAGACGCCGAGCAGCGACTCCAACGGGGTCCGCGCAAAGTAGATCGCGAAGCCGGCGGCCACCACCCACAGCAGCGGGCTGATCTCGCGCACCTTGCCCGCCGCGGTGCGCATCACCACCCAGGAGATGAAACCGACACCGATGCCGTTGGCGATCGAGTAGCTGAACGGCATCACCGCCACGGTCAGCACCACCGGCAGTGCGACCGAGAACTCCGACAAATCGATGTGCCGCAGGTGCGACACCATCATCGCGCCGACGATCACCAGCGCCGCCGCGGCCACCTCGGTGGGCACGATCGAGGCCAGTGGAGAGACGAACATCGCCGCCAGGAACAGCACGCCGGTGACCAGGTTGGCCAGCCCGGTGCGGGCGCCCTCCTCGATGCCGGCCCCGGATTCGATGAACACCGTGTTGGACGACGACGAGGTCGCACCGCCGACGACCGCGCCGGCGCCCTCGACGATCAGCGCCGACTTCAGCCGGGGGAACGTGCCCTGCGCATCCGACAGCCCGGCCTCGCGGGACAGGCCCGTCATCGTGCCCATCGCGTCGAAGAAGTTCGCGAACACCAGCGTGAAGATCAGAATCACCGCGGCGATGACGCCGATCCGGCTGAAGCTGTTCAGGCTGAACTCACCCACGAGCCCCAGATCTGGCACCGCGAACGGCGATCCGGACAGCGTCGGCACCGACAGCGACCAGCCGCCGGGCTTCTCGGTCGCCGAGCCGAGGTGCCAGATCGCCTCGATGACGACGGCGAGGACGGTGCCGGCCACCAGGCCGATCAGGATGCCGCCGCGGACCCGCCGGGACACCAGGATGCCGGTGAGCAGCAGCGTGACCACGAACACCAGGGTCGGCACCGTGGTGAGCGAGCCGAGCCCGCCCGCGCCCAGCCCGACCGGCGGGGACGCCAGCTTGGTCGAGGAGATGAACCCCGAGTCGACGAGTCCGATGAACAGGATGAACAGGCCGATACCGGCGGTGATCGCGAGTTTGAGCGGCATCGGCACGGCGTCGAAGATGAGCCGGCGCAACCCGGTGACGGCCAGCAGCACGATGATGATGCCGTTGATCACCACCAGGCCCATCGCCTCGGCCCAGGTCAGTTCGCCGACGACCGTGGTGGCCAGGAACGAGTTGATGCCCAGGCCCGCGGCGAACGCGAACGGCAGTCGCGCGATCAGTCCGAACAGGATCGTCATCGTGCCGGCCGCGAGCGCGGTGGTGGCCGACACCTGAGCGAAGTCCAGCGACTGGCCCGTGACGTCCTTCGGGCTGGACAGGATGATCGGGTTCAGCACGATGATGTAGGCCATCGCGATGAACGTGACCAGCCCGCCGCGGATCTCGGTGCCCACGGTCGACTGGCGGGCCGTGATCTCGAAGAAGCGGTCCACTCGGTTCATGGGCGGTTCTCAGTACCGGGGAGCGGGCGGCGGAGGCGGCGGCACCGGCAGGCACAGGCCGGTCTGCAGATCCAGCGCCTTGCCCGGAAGGCAGAACGGCGTGCAGCCGTAGATCACGCCGGTCTGCCCGGGCGGGCACGATCCCGGCGGCTGCGCGGTGACGCTCTGCGGCGCGGGCCCGGCGGCCATCGCCAGCGGACCGGCCACAGCCGCCGCGGCGATGGCCGCTACTCCCAGAAGTCGTTGTGTCGCAGTCACTTCCCGTCCCCTCTCAACGTGGCATGCCGGTGGCGACGCGCGGCGCGGCCTTGTCGGGCGCGACGTCGAGCACCAGCTCGGCGACGCGGGCCCGGTGTTCCTCGGCGCTGCCGAGCAGCGCCGCATCGGTGTAGGCCCGCTTGTAGTACAGGTGGGCCTGGTGCTCCCAGGTGAACCCGATCCCACCGTGCACCTGCACCGTGTCGTTGGCCACCCGGGTGAACGCGGCCGAGCACATCGCCTGGGCGATGCTGACGGCCAGCGCAGGGTCGTCGGAGCCGTCGGTCAGCGCCCAGATCGCGTGGTAGGCCACCGATCGCGCGTGTTCGACGGCGACGAGCGCGTCGGCGAGGCGGTGCTTGACGGCCTGGAACGACCCGATCGGGCGGCCGAACTGCAGCCGGTTCTTCGCGTAGTCGACGCTCAGGTCGAGCAGGTGCTGGGCGGCGCCCACCTGCTCGACGGCCAGCAGCGCCGAGCCGACGTGCAACGCGTGCGCGATCACCCGGTCGGCCTCCTCGGGTCCGGCGATCAGCTGCGCGGGCGCGTCGACCAGGCCGACCGTCGCCTGCGGACGGGTTGGATCCAACGTCGTCAACGGAATCCGTTGCACCGCATGGTGATCGGTGTCGACGGCGAACAGCGCGGTGCCGTCCGGGGCGTCGGCGGCGACCAGGATGACGTCGGCGGCGCCTGCGTCGACGACCCGCTCGACGGTGCCGGTCAGCGTCCACCCGTCCCCGTCGCGCGCAGCGGTCACCTCTCCGACCGCGAACGCGGCTGTCCGGGTGCCGTCGGCCAGCGGGCCCAGCAGATCGAAGGGCTGCGAAGCGGCGACGAGCGCCGGAATGGCCAGGTAGACCGTGCCGAACAGCGGTCCCGGGGCCAGCGCGGCGCCCAGCTCCTCGACGGCCACGGCCTGATCGACCAGGGTGCCGCCGACGCCGCCGGCCGACTCGGGCACCGCCAGGCCCAGCACGCCGAGCTCCGACCCGAGCCGCTGCCACACCCGTGCGTCGTAGGGCGGGTCGGACTCCATCGCCGCGCGGACCGCCCGCTCACCGAGGTGCTCCGCGCAGAAGCCACGCACCGCGGCGCGCAACTGCTTCTGCTCGTCGGTGAACACGAACTCGTCGCCCGCAAGCTTCTCTGTGGTCCTCGACTGCTCTACGACCTCAGCTGTGCCCTTGGGCTGATCCGCAAGCTTCTCAGCCACGCGGGATCTCCTTCCACGCCATCCCCGCGTCCGCCCGCAGGTCGCCCGGCAATCCGAGCACCCGCTCGCCGAGGATGTTGCGCATCACTTCCGAGGTCCCGCCCTCGATGGTGTTGGCCCTGCTGCGCAGGAACCGCTGTTGCACGGGCCCGCGGTAGTCGTCGGGGTCGCCGTCACCGCTGCCGTAGCCGTCATAGAGGATGCCCTCCGGACCGAGCAGGTCCATGCAGAACTCGTAGATGTGCTGGTTGAGTTCGGCGCCGACGAGCTTGCCGATCGAGCCCTCCGGGCCGGGACCGCCGACGGTCGCCGCCGCGCGGGACCGCTCGGAGGTGAGCCGCTGGGCCTCGGCGCGCAGCCACAGGCCGGTCAGCCGGTCCCGCAGCACCGGGGTGTGCAGGTCGGGCCGTGACGCCCACAGCGTGACCGCGTCGGAGATCGTGCCGGCGCCGCGCCTGCTCCCGCTGGCGCCAAGGGCGCTGCGCTCGTTCATCAGCGTGGTCATCGCGACGCGCCAGCCGTCGCCGACACCGCCGAGCCGATGGGTGTCCGGGATGCGGGCGTCGCTGATGTACACCTCGTTGAACTCCGCGTGCCCGGTCATCTGCCGCAGTGGACGGGTCTCGACGCCGGGGGCGTGCATGTCGAGGACGAAGTAGGTGAGCCCCTTGTGTTTGGGGGCGTCGGGATCGGTGCGGGCGAGCAGCAGGCCCCACCGTGCCCGGTGCGCCAGACTGGTCCACACCTTCTGGCCGTTGACGATCCAGCTGTCCCCGTCCGGCACCGCCGAGGTGGCCAGGCCCGCGAGGTCCGAGCCGGCGCCCGGCTCGGAGAACAACTGGCACCAGATGTCCTCGGTGGTGGCGAGCGGCCGCAGCAGCGCCCGGCGGACGTCGTCGGTCTGGGCGTGCTCCCGCACGGTCGGCGCCGCCATGCCGTAACCCATGGGGTTCAGCCCCAGCGGCACCGGCCCGCCGGCGCCCTGCAGGATGCGATCGGCCACCGCCTGCAAACCGCGCGAGACCCCGAGTCCGCCGAAGCCCTCGGGGAAGTTCACCCACGACAGCCCGGCATCGAAGCACGCGCCGAGGAATTCAGGAATCGGCACCGTGCGCGGATCGTGCTCCGCGACCACCCGGTGCGCGGCTTCGGCTACCCGGTCAGCATCGACGGCAGTGCCCATGAGAGCACCTTAGCCATCCCGGGCGGAACGTCTAGCCGGCAGTCAGCGCGAAGCGCTCCGCCTCGAACCTGTGGCGACGCTGCAGGAGGTACCGGAGCCACCGAACATCAAGTAACACAGTGATCCTTTACGCGGTCTTGGTGAGAAGGGGAAGCAGTTGACGCCGGGCGACCATCGCGTCGGCGAAGTGATTGAGGGCCTCGGGGACCGAGCCGGCGGCATCGAAGTCGATGCCGTGCGCACGCAGTGTCTGCTCGACCTGGCGACTGGCCACCATCGACCACTCGACCCCGGCGGCGCCGCAGGCGTCGTCCACGGTGAACAGGAGTGAGATCGCGTCGGTGTCAAACGAAGTGACCTCACTGAGATCGAGCACGAACGGCTTCTCCGCAAGCACGAAGCGGCGCGTGTACTCGGTGGCGCGGGCGATGTTGGCATCGCTGAGCGCGCCCCTGATCGTGACCACGGTGGCCAATTGGCGGCAGTGCGCACGAATGTCGGCGCCACCGCAATCGAACGTCGGATTGCCGTACATCGCCGCCTCCCTCGATCAAGTGCTGATCCAAGCCCGTCGTCGGGCCTGACATGACTCAAGGTAGTGAGCCAATTTAAGGCCGTGGGGAGTAACGACTAATACTTCGCTAAGAACTGCTTTCCGCCCCGCTAGCAAACTCGCCGGTAACTTTCACCCGCGGCGTTGCTGCTGGGAGCCGGTGTAGCCGACCCAGGGGTTGTAGTCGGCCAGCAGATCCTCCTGGGGTGGCCGCTCGGCCTCGGCGACGTGCTCGAGATTGATCCGGATGCGGTACCAGATGGAACTCGGCCCGCGCATCCCGTCGACGAGAATGTCTGTGGGCTCGAGCTTTTCGGCCGCGCGGGGATGCTTCTCGCGCCACTGCGCCAAGGCGGCCATCGCCTCGTCCTTGGTCTTCGTGCGCGCCACCTCGATCAGTGGCTTGGTCGAGTGCCGCCTGCCGTCGGTCGACCGGTGCGCTCCCCGGGGGGCCTTCTCGGCCGGGCCCAGCCGCTCGGCGAGGTCGAGCAGCGACTCCAGCCCGCCGGCCGTGTCGTCCATGCCCTCCCACGGGTCGCCGTGCTCGGCGAAGCGTTGCGGCACGGTCGCGATCGTGAACGCCTCGGGACGGCAGCCGGCCACCTCGTCCCAGAACAGCGGCGTCGACACCCGCGCGTCCGAGGTGGCGCGCACCGAGTAGGCCGACGCCACGGTCCGGTCCTTGGCGTTCTGGTTGAAGTCGACGAAGACGCCGTGGCGTTCCTCTTTCCACCACCGCGCGGTGGCCGATTCGGGCGCGCGCCGCTCGACCTCCCGGGCGATCGTCTCCGCCGCGAGCCGGACCAGCTTGAACGGCCAGTGGCGGTGGATGCGCGCGTAGATGTGGAACCCCCGCGAGCCCGATGTCTTGGGCCAGGCCACCAGCCCGTGGTCTTCGAGCACCTCCCGCGCGACGAAGGCGACATCGAGGATCTGGCGCCATCCCACCCCCGGCATCGGGTCCAGGTCGACGCGGAGTTCGTCGGGGTGGTCCAGGTCGTCGGCGCGCACGGGGTGGGGGTTGAGGTCGACGCAGCCGAGGTTGACCGCCCAGATCAGTCCGGCCGGGCTGTGCAGCACCGCTTCCTTGGCCGAGGTGCCCGATGCGTACTTCAGTTCCGCGACGTCGACGAAGTCGGGCCGCTTCTCGGGGGCCCTCTTCTGGAACACCGCCTCCTCGGCGATGCCCTTGACGAACCTCTTGAGGATCATCGGGCGGTCGGCCACGCCGCGCAGCGCACCGTCGGCCACCGCGCTGTAGTACTCCATGAGGTCGCCCTTGGTCACCCCGAGCTCGCCGAAGACGATCTTGTCCGGATGGGTGATCGGCACCTGCTGCCCGCCGATCTCGTAAGACTCCCGAGCAGCCATTCCTTCATCGTAGGTTCCAGACCGCGCTGCGACGGTCGTCACATAAAGTTGAGCCCATGTCCAAGCTCACGGACCTGCCGTCGCAGGCGTTCGACAAGATCCACCAGTCGGTCGGCAAGTACTGGGACCGGGGCACGGCCGAACTGCACTACGCGCGCAAGATGTTCGAGGCCGGTGCGCTGAAAGTGGAGCCACCGCAGGACATCGCCGCGTTCGTGGCCGACATCCGCCGCTGGGGTGAGATCGGCATGATCCCCGCGCTCAATGCCCGCCGCACCCCGCACCGGCCCGCGGTCATCGACGACTTCGGCGAGATGACCTTCAAGGAGCTCGACGACGCCGCCAACGCGGTGGCCAACGCGTTGCTCGCCAAGGGCGTCAAGGGCGGTGACGGTGTGGCGATCCTGGCCCGCAACCACCGGTGGTTCCTGGTGTCGTGGTTCGGTGTGGCCAAGACCGGTGCGCGCATCATCCTGCTCAACAGCGAGTTCTCCGGCCCCCAGATCAAAGAGGTGTCGGAACGCGAGGGCGCCAAGCTCATCATCTACGACGACGAGTACACCGCCGCTGTCGCGCAGGCCGAGCCCGAGCTGGGCAAGCTGCGCGCGCTGCCGACCAATCCGGACAAGCCCGACGAACCGTCGGCCAGCACCTGCGAGACCCTCGAGGAGCTGATCGCCCGCACCACGGCCAACCCGCCGCCCAAGGTGACGCGCAAGTCGTCGATCATCATCCTGACCAGCGGCACCACCGGGACGCCGAAGGGCGCCAACCGCAGCGCTCCGCCGTCGCTCGCGCCGATCGGCGGGGTGTTGTCCTCGGTGCCGTTCAAGCGCGGTGAGGTGACCTCGTTGCCCGCCCCGATGTTCCATGCGCTCGGCTTTTTGCACGCCACGATCGCGTCGATGCTCGGCTCGACGTTGGTGCTGCGCAGGCGATTCAAGCCCGCCACCGTGCTCGCCGACATCGAGAAGCACCGGGCGACCGCGTGCGTGGTGGTGCCGGTGATGCTCTCGCGGATGCTCGACGAACTCGACAAGACCTCACCGAAACCCGATCTGTCCTCGCTGCGCATCGTGTTCGTCTCCGGCTCCCAGCTCGGCGCCGAGCTCGCCACCCGGGCCTTGCGCGAACTCGGCCCGGTCATCTACAACCTCTACGGGTCGACCGAGGTGTCGTTCGCGACGATCGCTGGGCCGCAACATCTTTCAATCAACCCGGCGACGGTCGGCCCGGTGGTCACGGGGATGAAGGTCAAGATCTTCGACGACAACGGCAACGAGCTGCCCCGGGGCGAGGTGGGCCGGATCTTCGTCGGAAGCTTCTTCCCGTTCGAAGGCTACACCGGCGGCGGCGGCAAGCAGATCATCGACGGCCTGCTGTCCTCGGGTGACGTCGGCTACTTCGACGAGAACGATCTGCTCTACGTCAGCGGCCGCGACGACGAGATGATCGTGTCCGGCGGCGAGAACGTGTTCCCGGCCGAGGTGGAGGACCTCGTCAGCGGGCACCCCGAGGTCGTCGAGGCCACCGCGCTGGGCGTCGAGGACAAGGAGTGGGGCCACCGGTTGCGCTGCTTCGTGGTCAGGGCCGAGGGCGCCTCGATCGACGAGGACGGGATCAAGGCCTACGTGAAGGAGAACCTGGCCCGCTACAAGGTGCCGCGGGAGGTGATCTTCCTCGACGAGCTGCCCCGCAACCCGACCGGCAAGATCCTCAAACGCGAGCTGCGGGAGATGGACGTCGACTGACCGTCGTGGAATAGCCGGCCGCGCCCGGTGGTAGTACCCCTTCGTGAACATCGATCTGACAGGCAGGACCGCACTGGTCACCGGGTCCACGCAGGGCATCGGATTCGCCATCGCACAGGGATTGGCCGGCAGCGGCGCACGGGTGGTGGTCAACGGACGCAGCCGCGATCGGGTCGACGAGGCCGTCGCCCGGCTCGACGGCGACGTCGTCGGCGTCGCGGCCGATGTCGCCGACGCCGACGGTGCGCAGGCGCTGCGCGACGAGGTGCCGGATGTCGACATCCTGGTCAACAACCTCGGCATCTTCGGTGCGGTGCCGGCGCGCGAGATCACCGACGAGCAGTGGCGCACCTACTTCGACGTCAACGTGCTGTCGGCGGCGCGGCTGATCCGGCTGTACCTGCCGGGGATGATCGATCGCGGCTGGGGCCGCGTGCTGCAGATCGCCAGCGACTCGGCCGTCGTCACGCCCGCGGAGATGATCCACTACGGCGTCTCGAAGACCGCGCTGCTGGCGCTGTCGCGCGGGTTCGCCAAGGACGCCTCGGGCAGCGGGGTGACGGTGAACTCGGTGATCGCCGGGCCGACCCATACCGCCGGCGTCGAGGACTTCGTGTACCAGCTGGTCGATTCGTCCCTGCCGTGGGAGGAGGCGCAGCGGGAGTTCATGCGCCTGCATCGCCCGCAGTCGCTGCTGGAGCGGCTCATCGAGCCCGAGGAGATCGCCAACATGGTCGTCTACCTCGCCTCGCCGCTCGCGTCGGCGACGACGGGCGGCGCGCTGCGCGTCGACGGCGGGTACGTCGACGCGATCCTGCCCTGAGCTACTGGACGGCGCCGGCCATGATCGCCGAGCCCGGCACCGCCAGGGTGACGAGCATCAGCAGCATCAGGAACCAGCCGGCGCCCTGCCACGCCGCCCAGCCGCGTTCGGCCTTCCACTCGCGGTAGGTACGCAGGAACGCGCCGAGCCCGCCGAGGAACAGGAACGCCGGCACCAGCGATGCGGCGTACACGGAGTCGCGGGCGCCGAACGCGAAGAACGCGAACGCCACGGCGGCCAGGGCGACGACCGCGGCGGTGTAACCGACCGCCGCGCGCGTCGTGCCGGGCTTGTCGAACCGTTTCTCGGTGAAGTCACGGTCGTTGGTCATGACGGCGGGGTTCCCGGCGGGCAGGCCCGGAAACGCGTCGGCTACGGATCGCGCGGCAGACCGAGCAGGCGCTCGGCGATGATGTTGAGCTGCACCTCGGAGGTGCCGCCGTAGATCGTCGTCGCACGACCCGCGAGCAGGTACTCAGCCCACTTGCCCGACGGCTGGCCGTGATCGCCGACGGCCGCGTCGGTGCCGAACGAGGACACCCCGAACTCGGCGTAGCCCTGGCCGGTCTTCATCGACAGCAGCTTGGAGATCGCGGCGGCGGGCATCGGATCGCCGCCCGCGAGCGTCAGCAGCGTCGAACGCATGTTGAGCAGCTTGGCGGCGTGCCCCTCGGCGATCAGCCGGCCCGCCTCGTTCTGCTCGATCTGGTCGAAGTGCCCGTCGCGGACGAACTCGACGAACTGGTCGAGGCTGGCCAGGAACGGCGGTTCGCTGCTGCCGATCGAGACCCGCTCGTTGGTCAGGGTGTTGCGGCTGACCTCCCAGCCGCGGTTCACCTCGCCGAGCACCATCTCGTCGGGCACGAACACGTCGTCGATGAAGACCGTGTTGAACATCGCGTTGCCGGTCAGCTCGCGCAGCGGTTTGACCTCGACGCCCTCGGCCTTCATGTCGAGCAGGAAGTACGTGATGCCCTGATGCTTCGGTGCGCTCGGGTCGGTGCGCGCCAGCAGCGCGCCCCATGCGGAGAACTGCGCGCCGGTGGTCCAGATCTTCTGGCCCGTGATCCGCCAGCCGCCGTCGACCTTGGTGGCCTTGGTGGTCAGGCTCGCGAGGTCGGATCCGGCGCCGGGCTCGCTGAACAGCTGGCACCAGATCATCTCGCCGCGGAACGTCGGCGGCAGGAACCGCTGCTGCTGGGCCTCGGTGCCGTAGGCGACGATCGACGGGATGATCCACGCGGCGATGCCCATCTGCGGCCGCTTCACCCGGCCGGTGGAGAACTCCTGGGCGATGATGATCTGCTCGATCGGACCCGACGCCCGTCCCCACGGCGTGGGCAGGTGCGGCTGCACCCAGCCACCCTCGGCGATCGCCGCGTTGCGCTCCTCCTTCGGAATCGCTTTCAGCGCAGCCACTTCGGCGCGGATCTCCTCGCGAAGCTTGAGGGTGTCGGGATCCAGGTCGATGTCGATCGAGCGCATGCCCGTCGTCGTCGCGGTGTCGACCACCTGCTGCGGGTAGTCGGCGTGCCTGCCGAACGCGGCCGCCAGCACGATCGCGCGCCGGTAGTAGACGTTGGTGTCGTGCTCCCAGGTGAAGCCGATGCCGCCGTGCACCTGAATGCAGTCCTGGGCGCAGTGCTGTGCCGCGACGGGCGCCAGCGTCGCGGCGACGGCCGCGGCGAACGCGAACGCACTCGGCTTGTCTGCGTCTTGTCCGTTGCCCTGCAGCTCTTCGTCGATCGCCCGCGCGGCGTCCCAGACGGCGCTGGTGGCGCGCTCGGTCTCGGCGATCATCCCGGCGCACTTGTGCTTGATGGCCTGGAACTGGCCGATCGGGCGGCCGAACTGCTCGCGGATCTTGGCGTACTCCGAGGCGGTGTCGGTGGCCCAGCGGGCCACGCCGACGCACTCCGCCGACAGCAGCGTGGTGATGATCGCGCGCGCCAGGTCGCGGCTGACGCTGCTGAGGACCCGGTCGTCGCCGACCTCGACGGCGTTGGCGCGCACGTGCGCGACCGGACGCAGCGGGTCGACGCTGGCGACGGGCTCGATCTCGAGCGACTCGGCGTCGAGGACGACCCACTCCTCGCCGGATTCGATGGCCACCGGCAGCACCAGCACCGATGCCTGTGCGGCGGCCGGGACCGCGCGGACCTCCCCGCGGATCACCAGCCCGTTGCCGTGCCGGGTGGCGGTCAGGCCGGAGTCGATCGCGTAGGCGGCGATCACCTCGCCTGACGCCAGTCCGGTGAGCACCTGGGCCTTCGGGTCGTGCGCGGCGATCAACGCGCTGGCGATGGCCGACGGCACGAAGGGTCCGGGGACGGCGCCGTAGCCGAATTCTGCGGCGACGATCGCCGCTTCGAGGATGCCGAATCCCTGACCGCCGACGTCCTCGGACAGATGGACGCCCTGCAGACCCTGTTCGGCGGCGGGCTTCCAGTACGGCGGGGGATTCGGGATCGGGGTCTCGAGTGCTTCGTGCAGAACCTCCGATGGCGCGACGCGCGCGACGAACGACCGCACGGAGTCGGCGAGGTCGTTGTGCTCTTCGAGGATGGCGATGGGCATGGCGGACCCTCCGTTGGGCTGCTGGCTAACCGGTTGGTTGGTCCGAGGTTACCTCGCCACCTGGTTCACCAGGTTGGCGAGGTCCCGTCCGTCACGGAGTCGTTCGCAGTTGTCGACGGCGACCTCGAGATAGCGCCGCATCGTGTCGGCGGTGTACCAGGTCACGTGCGGGGTGAGCACGACGTTGTCGAGGGTGAGCAGCGGGTTGTCGGCGGGCACCGGCTCGACGGCGAACACATCGAGGCCGGCCGCGGCCAGACCGCCCGAGCGCAGCGCGTCGGCCAGCGCCTCCTCGTCGACGATCGGTCCGCGAGACGTGTTGACCAGCACGGCGTCCGGCTTCATCGAGGCCAGCGCCTCGCGCCCGAGCAGCCCCCGGGTCGCGTCGGTGAGCGGCAGGTGCAGCGAGACGATGTCGCTCTCGGCCAGCAGGTCGGCGAGGCTGCGCCAGCCGGGGGTGCCGTCGTCGCGGGTGCTGGTGTGCACCACCCGGGCGTCCATGGCGGTGACGATCCGTTCGACGCGCGTCGCGACGTTGCCGTAGCCGACCAGCCCGACGGTGCAGCCACCGATGTCGCGGACCGTCTCCCCGAGCGAGGCGTCCGACGGCCAGCCGGCGCCCGCGCGGGTGGCCGCGTCGAGCGCGGGCAGGCGACGCAGCGCGGCGAGCATCAGCAGTACGGTGCCCTCGGCGACCGACGGCGCGTTGGCGCCCGGCATGTTGGCGACGGCGATGCCGCGCTCGGTGGCGGCCTCGACGGCGATCGTGTTGACTCCCGCGCCGAGCTTGTGCACCAGGCGCAGCCGGGTGCCCTGGGCGATGTCCTGCGCCGACAACGGCCGCAGCACGTGCCACAGCACGTCGGCCTCGGGCAGTTCGCGGTAGAACGTCGCGTCGTCGTCCTCGGCGCAGTACCGGATGTCGAGCCAGTCCGTATGGGGCGCAAGGAAAGCCGACACCCTGTCCCCGGGGACGAAGTGGGCCAGGACTCTCACCAGCGGCGCGCGATCCACGTGGCGATGGTATCGGCCTTCTCCTCACGCGCCCCCGGCGTCGTGAAGTAGTGGTCGGTGTCGATGGAGCACCGCGTGGTGTCCGGCGACGCGAGCGCGTCGGCGATCCGTGCTGCGTCGGACGGGTACACGCCGGTGTCCCGGTCGGCGTTGATGACCAGCGCCGGGCAGTCGATGCGGTTGAGGTGCGGCTCGGCGCGCGTCTGGGCGTGCCGCAGGCTCCACATGCCGATCCAGTTGCGCAGCGTGGTGGCCGCGGCGATCCCGTGGGTGGATCGGTTGGCTTTCACGGGCAGACCCGCATAGCAGGAGTTGGGTTCCCGCCGGGTGGGCTCGAGGCTGGGGTCGACCATGCGCGGATCGGCCCAGGTCCGCATCACGGTGAACGGGCGGTCGGAGAACCCGGCTGCCCGCACCCGGGTGAGTTCGGCCTCCGCCCAGTCGGTGATCGCGTGGTTGCGGGCGATCTGGGCGGCCCGGTAGCGCGCCACGAACTCCGCCGAGTACGGCGGCCCGTTGCGGTCGTCGAACAGGTCGAGATCGGGATCGCTTGTGACGGCGTCGTTCTCGTCGACGACGGAGGCGTCCATCCAGGCGGTCAGCACGTCGGGACGACCGGGGTGCGCGGCGCTGGCCACGTAGCCGTCGGCGGCGGGCAGGTCGTCGAGACCGGCGGCGGGTCTCATACCCGCCAGCGGCGTCACGTGCCGGTGCACGGCGTTGGCCTGGTAGGCGGCCATCAACGACCCACCTCCCGAATTACCCAGCAGGATCACGGTTTCGATGCCCTGTACCTCGCGCAGCCACCGCACGCCGACGCCGATGTCCACCAGCGCGTGGTCCAGCAGGAAGCTGCTCTCGAAACCGCGGAAGCGGGTGTTCCAGCCCAGGAAACCGATGCCACGGGCCGCCAGGTGCTCGGCGAGATAGTGCTCCGAGAAGTCGATCTGATAGTGCGTCGCGATCACCGCCACCGTGGGTCGCGTTCCCGCGCCCCGGTGGTAGAGGCCCTGGCACGGATGGCCGCCGGAGCCGGCCCGGTGCGCGGTGGTGGAGTCCAGTCCGACGAACTCGCGGGTGATGTCGCTCATCGGTGTCCGGACCCTTTTTCCTCGGAATGCTGTTCTCGCCGATGTTAGATTCAGATGTCATCTAGGGAGGCGCGATCGTGATCAAGCCGCAGAACACCAACACCGAGTTCGCCCTCGGCGGCATCAATCACGTCGCCCTGGTGTGTTCGGACATGGCCCGGACCGTGGACTTCTACAGCAATGTGCTGGGGATGCCGCTGATCAAATCGCTGGACCTGCCCGGCGGCATGGGTCAGCATTTCTTCTTCGACGCCGGCAACGGTGACTGCGTGGCGTTCTTCTGGTTCGCCGACGCCCCCGACCGGGTACCGGGCATCTCCTCGCCCGAGGCGATCCCGGGCATCGGCGACATCGTCAGCGCGGTGAGCACGATGAACCATCTCGCGTTCCACGTCCCGGCCGAGCACTTCGACGCCTACCGGCAGAAGCTGAAGGACAAGGGCGTGCGGGTCGGTCCGGTGCTGAACCACGACGAGAGCCCGGCGCAGGTGTCGGCGACGCTGCACCCGGGTGTGTACGTGCGCTCGTTCTATTTCCTCGACCCCGACGGCATCACGCTCGAGTTCGCCTGCTGGACGAAGGAATTCACCGACCACGACGCAACGACGGAGCCGAGGACCGCGGCGGACCGCCGGGTGCCCGCCGCCGCGCAACCCTGACGTCAGTCGGCGCGCCGGGAGCGGCGCGGTGTCGCCGAGCGCGGGGGTCGTGAGCGCATGTGATCGCGGGCGCGGGTCATCAGGTCTCCCAGGGTGCGCACGTCGCGCTCGGAGAGCGGCTCGAACAGCAACTCGCGGACCACGTCGATGTGGCCGGGCAGGACGGCGGCGACGCGATCCCGGCCGGCATCGGTGATGTCGACGATCGTGGCCCGCTGGTCGTCCGGACTGGGCCGCCGGGTGATCAGGCCGTCGCGCTCGAGCAGCCCGGCCTGGTGGGTGAGGCCGGAGCGGCTGTAGACGACGCTGTCGGCCAGGTCGGTCATGGTGAGCACCCGGCCGTCGGCCGTCGCGAGGGTGGCCAGGATCTCGAACTGCACGTAGCTGAGCCCGCCCTCGGCCTGCAACTGCCGGCGGACGGCGTACTGCAGCAGGCTGACCGCCTCGGTCAGGGCGAAGTAGGTGCTCATCTGCACCGGGTTCAGCGCGTCCGCCACCCCGCCATCCTATTGCTTCGACGGCGAAGCAACGGTCCCGTCAGTGGTGCAGCGGCAACCCGTCGACGATCTTGTCCACGGTCTTGCGGTCGGCCCGCACCGCCAGCCCGACGAGGTCGAGGTCCGCACGCCGGCGGGCCGCCACCTCGGCCCGGTTGTCGTCGTCGTTGCCGGTGCCGAACAGCGCTGCGGTGAAGATGGCCGGAACGACCCCGCGACGCTGGGCGCGGTCGAAGGTGCGCGTGAGCCGTGTCGCGTCGGCCTCGAACACCAGCACCGGCTGGCCGAACATCGGGGCGTACGGGGTGCCGTCGGCATCCCGGTACGGCGCTCCGATGCTCTCCCCGGCGGTGGCGGCGATCCCGCTGGCCAGGAATGCCGTCACGTTGAGCTTCTGCCACGTCGGCAGGGCGTCGAGCAGCACGACGGCGATCTTCGTGTGGTGGGATGGTGGGCGCATAGCCGGCGTATCGATCATTAGTTCGGTCATGGAAGCCGAACGTAGTTCATCCACGGTATTCGATGGGTTGATGCCGAACGACGTTCGGCAACGCGTGCGACACTCGGGCCATGGACGAATGGGATTCGGCGATCGTGGCCGCTTTGCAGGCAGATGGTCGGCGCAGCAACCGGGACCTGGCCGCCGCCCTCGGGGTGTCGCCGTCGACGACGCTGGAACGCGTTCGCGCCCTGCGGGAACGCGGCGTGCTCGGCGGCGTGCACTACTCGGTGGATCCGGCCGCACTGGGCCGGCCGGTGCAGGCGATGATCACCGTGCGTCTGCGGCCGCAGTCCCGCCAGGTGATCCACGGGTTCCGCGATTTCGTCCGGCAGCTGCCCGAGACGCTGCAGCTGTTCGTCACCACGGGCACCGAGGATCTGCTGGTGCACGTCGCGGTGGCCTCGACCGAGGCGCTGCGCGACTTCGTGCTGGATTCGCTGACCAAGCGCCGCGAAGTCGCCGGCGTCCGCACCGAGGTCGTGTTCGAGCACCTCCGCAACCACGTGGTGCAGCCCGCCGGCTGAGGCCGCTCGGCGTCAACCGTCGTCGCGGTACAGGCGCGGATCGGCGAGTTGATCGATCAGCGTGCCCAGTTGAACGGCCAACTGCGCGGGCGTGACCCGCAGATCGTCGGCGAGCCACGCGCTCAGCGTCTGCGCGACGCCGCCGACGACGAAGTGGGCGGCGGCCGCGATCAGCTCGTTGGTCTCGATGTCGAGACCGGCACTGGCGTGCTGACCGGACAGCAGCGCGAACAGCGTCCCGGACTCGGCCCGCTTGCGCACCACCACAGGGTTGGCCAGATGGGCGTTGAACAGCAGGCGGCCGACGCGGGGGTCGTCGGCGATGGTTCGCACGATGTTGGCCATGGCCGCGTGGTTCTGCTCGGCGGCGGGCGCGGCGGCCATCGCGGCCTGCGTCGTGCTGGCGATGTCGGCCACCACGCGGTCGAACACCGCGGCGACGAAGGCGTCCTTGTCGGCGAAGCTCTCGTAGAAGTAGCGGGCCGCCAGACCGGATTGCGCGCAGATCGCCCGCACCGTGAGTTCCGCCGGGGCGGGCCCGGCGCCGAGCAGGTCCAGTCCGGCGTCGAGCAGCCGGCGCCGGCGCTCGGCCATCCGTTGCGCAGCGTCGACGCCGCGGTACGGACGGAGTTGGGCCATACCCCATCTTGACACCCGGCCGACGTCGCGACCAGAATCAGGAAACAGGCGTTAGCAGTTTGACGTGGTGGACGAGAGGAGCTGCCCGTGACGGTCAACGAGGAGGCGACGGCGGCAACCACCGAGGACGGAATGCTCGGACTCGGACTGCTCGCCGGCCCCGCGAACGTGATCATGCAGCTCGCGCGACCCGGCGTCGGGTACGGCGTGCTCGAGAGCCGCGTCGAGAGCGGCCGGGTCGACCTGCACCCGCTCAAACGGGCCCGGACCACCTTCACCTACCTGGCGGTCTCGACCCACGGCACCGACGCCCAGAAGGCGGCGTTCCGCCGCGCCGTGAATCGGGCGCACGCCCAGGTGTATTCACTCGACACCAGCCCCGTCGAATACCACGCCTTCGACAAGGACCTGCAGATGTGGGTCGGCGCCTGCCTGTACCAGGGGGTGGTCGACGTGCACCGGCTCTTCATCGGTGAACCGGACGAGGAGACCGCCGACCGGCTGTTCGTGCAGGGCCGCAAGCTGGGCACGATGCTGCAGGTGCCGGAGGACATGTGGCCGGCCGACCAGAATGCGTTCGACCGCTACTGGCAGGAGTCGCTGGACAAGGTGCACATCGACGACACGGTGCGCGAGTACCTCTACCCCATCGCGGCGTCGCGCGTGCGGGGAGTGCGGCTGCCCGGGCCGCTGCAGCGGTGGTCGGAGGACGCGGCGCTGCTCATCACCACCGGCTTCCTGCCGCAACGCTTCCGCGACGAGATGCGGCTGCCCTGGGATGCCAAGCGCCAGAAGCGGTTCGACCAACTGGTCGCGGTGCTGCGCGCAGCGACCGCCGTCTCGCCGCGCGTCGTGCGGGAGTTCCCGTTCAACCTGCTGCTCAAAGACGTCGACCGGCGGATCCGCACCGGCCGCCCGCTGGTCTGAATCCCCTCAGGTTCGGGGCGTATAACCGGATCGGTGCGAAGCGACAACGACACCTGGGACATCACCACCAGCGTCGGCTCGACGGCCCTGTTCGTCGCCGCCGCCCGCGCGCTGGAGGCGGCGACGTCCAAACCTGTTGCGGTGGACGCCTTCGCGGCGGTGTTCTGCCGCGCCGTCGGCGGCGAATGGGCGGCGCTGCTCGACGGGTCCGCACCCGACCACAAGCTCGCGACGCCGTGGGGTGAGCGGTTCGTCGACTTCCAGGCCGCGCGCACCCGGTTCTTGGACGACTACGTCACCGCCGCCGCGACCGCCGGCGTCCGCCAGATCGTGCTGCTGGCCGCGGGACTGGACTCACGGGCCTACCGGCTGAGCTGGCCGGCCCGCACCGTGGTCTTCGAGCTCGACCAGCCGCGCGTGCTGGAGTTCAAACGGCGGGTGCTCGCCGACTACGGCGCCGCACCGCAGGCCACCCGCGTCGAGGTGCCCGTCGATTTGCGCGACGACTGGCCTGCCGCGTTGCGCGACGCCGGCTTCGACCCGACCCAGCCGTCGGCCTGGATCGCCGAGGGGCTGCTGATCTACCTGCCCGCCGCCGCGCAGGACGAGCTGTTCGCGGGCATCGCTGCGCTGTCCGCGCCGGGCAGTGAGGCCGCGGTCGAGGAGTCGACCCCGATGGACGGCGAGGCGTTCCGCGCGGCCCGCGAGCAGGAACGTGCACGCGGCGAGGACGGCACGTTCTTCACGCTCGTCTACAACGAGCAGCACCGGCCCGCCGCGCAGTGGTTCGGCGACCACGGCTGGCACGCCGTCGCCACCCCGCTGCCCGCGCTGCTTGCCGAGCTCGGACGACCGGTGCCCGCAGCGGATTCCGAGGCGGGCTCGATGACCAGCACCATCAACCTGGTCCGGGCGATCAAGCCGCGCTGAGACCGGGATCGACGGTCAGTCGAACATCAACGGGCCGAGGAAGCGAGTCATCCGACGTAGGTAGTCGGGCTGGCTGACATGGAGCACGTGATTGCCGGGGAACCAGTGGAAGGCGCAGCGGTCCCAGTGCTTCCACAGCATCTCCGCCTGCACGGGTGGCGCCAACCGGTCGCCAAGGCCGGCGATGATGAGCCGACGATCCGTGGCGGGCAGCGGCCGGTAGTTCAGCGGAGAGGAGTACATCGTCGCCGCTTCGGTGAGCGAGGAGTCGGTGCCCGCCAACCAGTTCCGCAAGGCCACCACCTTGTTCGCGGGGAACCACTCGTCGACGGTGCGATCGGGCGTCACCACCGGCACGTTCGGGATCACCGCCTGGATGCGGTCGTCGACGCTGGCGAGCAGCGCCGCGGTGTAGCCGCCCAGCGACATCCCGGTCAGCGCGATGCGGTCCACCCCGGTGTGTTCGAGATAGTCCAGCACGGAACGGAAGTCGTGCACGGCCTGCGCCATCGCCTCGCAGAAGCCGGCGAATCCGTGCGCGGAATACCCGTGACCGCTGAACGGGGAATACTGCTCGGCGCGGCGGCCGTGGAACGGCAGCGTGTACAGCACCACGTCGTAACCCGAGCGGTAGAACCACGGCAGCGAGAAGAACAGCCCGTTGAACAGATACGCCGACCCCATGAACCCGTGGATCAGGCACAGGGTCGGCCGGGGGCCGTCGTCGTGGCGCCAGTGCTGGGCGTGCACGACGTTGTTGCGGACGAATCCGGCGCACTGCTCGCGCAGCGCCGGGTTCACCGCGGTGAAGCTGCTGTCGAAGCGGAGGTTGCGCACGTTGCCGCGGGCCACCCACTCCGCCACCGGGTTGGCCGGTCGGGACGACACCCGCGGCAACGACGTGGGCGCCGGAAACGCGAGCTCGGGATCCTTCGCCGCGGCCAGGTCGGCGTAGAAGGCGAGGTGGTCGCGCTCGGCGGCCGACTGCGAGCGGCGCAGCGCCCCGGCCACCGACGGTGCCATCGTGACGCTGAGCAGCGAGGCGATCGAGGTGCGCAACGCCACGTCGGCCAGCGCGGAGGAGTCGACGATCAGCCGTTGCCGCAGCGTCAGGTCGATCCTGCGGGGCAGTCCGCGCCGGGTCGCGTCGGCACCGGGGACATCGGGAACCGGAAGCGGCAGTTCCTCGGGCTCCTGCGGGGACGCGACGGTGGAGTCCACGTCCTGCATGCTAACCGCGCACACCGGCGCTGCCACACTGTCCTGATGTGGAATCCCGCCGTGTACCTGGCCTACGCCGACCACCGGGCCCGACCGTTCTACGATTTGCTGGCCCGCGTCGGAGCGCCCGCCCCCCGACGGATCGCCGACCTGGGATGTGGTCCCGGCAATCTCACCGCCGATCTGGCGACGCGCTGGCCCGAGGCGGTGATCGAGGCGTGGGATTCCTCGGCGGAGATGGTGGCGGCGGCCCGCGAGCGGGGCGTGGACGCGCGGGTGGGCGACGTCCGCGACTGGGCCCCCGCGTCCGACACCGACGTGGTCATCAGCAACGCGACGCTGCACTGGGTGCCCGAGCATCCCGATCTGCTCGTGCGGTGGGCGGCGCGACTGGGCGCCGGAGCCTGGATCGCCGTGCAGGTGCCGGGGAACTTCGATGCCCCCTCCCATACGGCGGTGCAGGAGCTCGCGCACCGTCCCCAGTGGGCAGAGCTGTTGCGGGACTTGCCTTTCGACGCACCTGAGGTGGTGCGCACACCGGTCGGCTACGCCGGCCTGCTCAGCGACGCGGGGTGCGCGGTGGACGCCTGGGAGACCACCTATGTGCACGACCTGACCGGCGAGGACCCGGTGCTCGAGTGGATCCACGGCACCGCGCTGCGCCCGGTGCGGTCCCGGCTGTCCGACGAGCAGTGGCAGCGCTTCCGCGACGAACTGGCCCCGGTGCTGGCCGCGGCGTATCCACGCCGCGCCGACGGCACGACCTTCTTCCCGTTCCGGCGGATCTTCGTCGTGGCGCGCGTCCGCTGACTCAGCGGCGCTGATCGAGCAGGTCGAGTACCTGCTTCACCAGGGCGTCGATGTCCGCGCCCGTGGTGTCGAGGATCAGGTCGGCATTCTCGGGCGGCTCGTACGGAGCGTCCACACCCGTCAGGCCGGTGAGCTCACCGGCGCGTGCCCGCGCGTACAGACCCTTGGGGTCGCGCTTCTCGCACTCCTCCCGCGGGGTGGCCACGTAGACCTCGATGAACGGCAGCTTCGCGGCGTCGTTGAGCGCGCGGGCGATCTCCCGGTCCGACTTCAACGGGGACACCAGGGAGGCGAGCGCGACAACGCCCGCGTCGGCGAACAGGCGGGTCAGATGGCCCACCCGGCGGATGTTCTCGGCACGGTCGCCCGCCGAGAAGCCGAGATCGTCGGACAGGCCGTGGCGGATGTTGTCGCCGTCGAGCAGATAGGCCACCTGCCCCGAGTCCACCAGCGCCCGCTCCACCGCGACCGCGATCGTGGACTTCCCCGAGGCGGGCAGACCGGTGAACCAGATCGTGGCACCCCGCTGCCCGGTCGCCGCCCTCCGGTACTCCCGCTCCAACGAGGAGGGATGCCAACGGATGTCGTTGCGGGTCTGCTCGCCGGGCTTCACCTCGCGCGGCTCGGTGACGGTGCCCGCGCCCACGGTGTCGTTGGTCGTCTCGTCGATCAGGATGAACGCGCCGTTGTCGCGGCTCTCGGAGTACGGGTCGGCCACCACGACCGAACTGGTGCGCAGGGTGATCGCCCCGATGTCGTTGAGCACCAACTCGACCGGATTGTCGAGCTCGTCGAGCGTCTCGGGGTCCAGACGGGAATGCAGGGCCTGCACGGTGGCGCGCACCGTGCGGGTGCCCTGCTTGAGCGCGAGCCGGTCCCCGGCCCGCAGCGGGCTGTCCCGGAACCAGCACACCGTCGCATCGAGTTCGCGCGCCAGCACCGGCAGTGCCGCGTCGTCGGCGCCGCTGACGAACACGTCGCCGCGCCCGACGTCGATGTCGTCGGCCAGCTCGATCGACACCGACAGCGGCGCGACGGCGGTGCTCCGGTCGTCGTCGAGGGTGTCGACGACGGTGACCGTCGACCGGGTGCCGGCGGGCAGGCTCAGCACCGGATCACCGACCTGCAGGGTGCCGCCTGCGAGCCGCCCGGTGTAGCGGCGACGCTGCTCGGGAGTGGGTCGGGACACCCACTGCACCGGTAACCGCAGGCTGCGCGGCTCGGCGTGCGGCGCCGAAAGCTCCACGGACTCCAGGTAATCGAGCAGCGTGGGGCCCTCGTACCAGGAGGTGCGCTCGGAGCGGTGCACCACGTTGTCGCCGTGCTTGGCGGCGATCGGGATCACGGTGAGGTCGGCGCCGCCCAGCCGCGCCGCCACCTTCTGCAGCTCGGCCTCGACCTCGCGGAAGCGATCGCGGTCGAAGTCCACCAGGTCGATTTTGTTGACCGCGGCGACGAAGTGCTTGATACCCAACAGGTTCGCGATGCGGGCGTGCCGGTTGGTCTGCCGCAGCACCCCGGCCCGGGCGTCGACGAGCAGGACCGCCACGTGCGCATTCGACGCGCCGGTGAACATGTTGCGGGTGTAGCGCTCGTGGCCCGGGGTGTCGGCGAGGATGTAGCTGCGGGTGTCGGTCGAGAAGAACCGGTAGGCGACGTCGATGGTGATGCCCTGCTCGCGTTCGGCGCGCAACCCGTCGGACAGCGCCGCGAGGTCGGCGATCCCCTCCTCGTCGGTGACCGCCTCCAGGTGATCCAGCGGCAGGCTGTCGGTGTCGTGCAGGATCCGGCCGATCAGCGTGCTCTTGCCGTCGTCCACCGATCCGGCCGTGGTGATCCGCAGCAGCTGGCGCGTGCTCATGCTGTTTCCCCCGTCGCTCCGCTGCGCTCCGCTCGCCCTGGCATCAGAAGTACCCCTCGCGCTTGCGGTCCTCCATCGCCGCGGCCGACGTCCGGTCGTCGGCGCGGGTCTCGCCACGCTCGGACACCGTGGCCGCGGAGATCTCGGAGATCACGCCGTCGATCGTGGTGGCCCGCGACCGGACCGCACCGGTGATCGTCAGATCGCCGACGGTGCGGTAGCGCACCCACTCGACCGCCGCGGTCTCGCCCTCGGCGGGGCCTGCGTACTCGGACACGGCCAGCAGGATGCCGTCGCGTTCGAACACCTCGCGCTCGTGGGCGAAGTAGATCGACGGCAACTCCAGGTTCTCCAGCGCGATGTAGCGCCAGATGTCCAGTTCGGTCCAGTTGCTCAGCGGAAAGACCCGGACCTGCTCGCCTCTGCGGATCCGCCCGTTGTACAGCGACCACGGCTCCGGCCGCTGCGCCCGGGGGTCCCACTGGCCGAACTCGTCACGGAAGCTCAGGATGCGTTCCTTCGCGCGCGCCCGTTCCTCGTCGCGCCGCGCCCCGCCGAACGCGGCGTCGAACCCGCCGGCCTCCAGGGCGTCGAGCAGCGTGCGCGTCTGCTGCCGGTTGCGGGAGGCGCCCGGGCCCGGATCGGGCACCCGTCCCGCGTCGATGGACTCCTGCACCGACGCCACGATCAGCTTGTGTCCCTCGCCGGTGACGCGACGGTCCCGGAACTCGATGACCTCGTCGAAGTTGTGCCCGGTGTCGACGTGCATCACCGGGAACGGCAGGGCGCTGGGACGAAAGGCCTTCTCCGCCAGCCTCAACAACACGATCGAGTCCTTGCCCGCGGAGAACAGCAGCACGGGGCGTTCCAGCTCGGCGACCACCTCGCGGATGATGTGCACCGCCTCGGCCTCGAGCAGCCGCAGCTCGTCGACGTGAACGGTGTCGTAGGTGTCGGTAGTCATGTGGGCAGGCCCTCCTTCTCCGCGTCGGCGCGGTACCGGTCCACCCATTCGTCGGAGCGCTGGTCGGCCTGACGTTCCAGCACCGGCGCCGGCGCCAGGCGCGGGTCCTGACCGACCGCTTCGAGCACCGAGGCCACCACCTGGGTGAGGTTGCGCCACAGCACCGGGTAGGGCACGTCCATCGGTTCGACATTCTCTTCGGCGAACCAGTTCCGCCAGCCCTCTTCCTGCGCGCGCAGCATCGTCACCACGTGGGCGATGGCGCCGGCGTGGTACTCGGCGCGGGCGTCGCGCACCGGATCGGGCCGACCGCGCCACACCCGGGTCTGCACCGCGCGCCAGAACGAAACCGCTTGCGAGACAACGTCGGGACGGTAAACGTGGATCAGAACGGGATCGCTGCCGATGACGTCGCGGATGGCCGAGAGCAGCCCGGTGCCGGAGCGGTCGGGCAGCCCCTGGGCGCGCTGCAGCAGCAGCGGGGTCTGGTTCCACATCAGCTTGCCGCCCCAGATGCCGTTCGGCGTGCGCCCGACGGTGCGGATGTAGTCCCGCCAGATCTCCGGCGGCGCGAGGTCGGGCTTGCCCTCGTCGAGGGGATCGAGCAGTCGAAGGATCGATGCGTCGTCCACGCCCTCGAACCACTGCCGCGGTTGCGGCGACTGACTGGTGGTCGGCAGGTACTGGAAGAACTCGCCCGGCTCGCCGGCCACACCGGTGGCGCGCAGTGACTCGACGAGCAGGGTGCTGCCACTGCGCTGGGAGGCGAGCACCAGATAGGCCGTCGGGGCGGGCATGCGCGTGAGCTTAGCGGCGTTCCGGAGCCCTGACACCCTCGGGTTTTGCAATCACGGTGAGGGAAAGTCTTGTCCGGATCGCGGTTGGTCGACGATGCCGCGTTCGGCGGCATTGGCTCTGCGACTTGGGATCTCGAGATCTCGGACCAGCAGATAGGTTTCGGTGTAACGGGCGGCGATGCGGGTGCCGGCGAAGTCCGACGGGATGACGTCGCCGGTCTTCTGCCGCCAGTCGTTGAGCATCAGCGCGAGGTCGCTTCCGATGGCCTCCGCTTTCTCAAGAGACACAGCTTTTTCCAGAGACACCTCGGTGTCGGCGGGCTGCGGGGCGAGCAGGTTGAGCGACTCGGTCGGATCGGCGGTCAGGTCGTAGAGCTCGCGTTCCGGTCGCGGGCTCTGCACCAGGGGTTCGACCGCGCGGCCCGGCGCGCTGTCGGCGATGTCCCACGGCAGGTCCAGCACCGGCCGGGCGGCGTAGTTCTCGATGTAGCTGTACTCCTTGGTGCGGATCGCGCGGATCGGATCGAAGGAGTCGTGGTAGGTCTTCGTGGTGTACACGGCGGTGCGGACCGGGTCGGCGTGGGTACCGCCTGCGATGAGATGCCTTGCGTGCGAGAGTCCTTCGATCTCGGCGGGGACCTCGACCCCGAGCAGGTCGAGCAGCGTGGGCATCAGGTCGACTCCGCTGAACAGCTCGTCGTAGACCTTCGGCGCCATCCCGGCGTCGCGGGGCGGGCGGATGATCATCGCGATGCCCGTGCCCGCGCCGTAGAGCGTCGACTTCGCGCGGGGCAGCGCCGGGCCGTGGTCGGTGACGAACACCACCCAGGTGGTGCGGTCGAGTCCGGTCTCGGCCAGCGTGTCGAGCAGCTCGCCGACGGCGGCGTCGGCGACCGCGATCGATCCGTAGAAGTCCGCCAGGTCCTGCCGCACCGGTGGGGTGTCGGGCAGGAACTCGGGCAGTGCCACGGCGGCGGGATCGGCCGGCTCGTAGCGGTCGTGCGGGTAGGGCCGGTGGGTCTCGAAGAAGCCGGCGGTCAGCAGGAACGGGCGCTGCGGCGGATCGGCGAGCCAGCCGGTCGCGCGCTCGACGACGTACTCGCAGTAGGAATTCGACACGTCGAACTCGTCGAAGCCGAGCCGCGAAGGGAAGGACGTCTCGTGCTGCATGCCGAAAAGCGCTGTGTGGTAGCCGCTTTCGGAGAGGATGCGGGGGAGGGTGCGCACTCCGGCGCGGTACTCCCAGCCGTGGTGGGCCAGCCCGATCAGCCCGTTGCTCTGCGGGTAGCGGCCGGTGAACAGGGAGCCTCGCGACGGGCTGCACAGCGGGGCTGTCGCGTGCGCGCCGGTGAACAGGATGCCTTCGGCGGCCAGCGCGTCGAGTCGGGGACTGGACACGTCGGGGTGACCGTAGACGCCGAGATAGCGGCCGAGGTCGTGCCAGTGCACGAGCAGAACGTTGTCCCGCTGCCCTTGATTCACAGGTCATCCTCTCTGCGCCGCCAGGTTTCCGATCGCCCGGCGCAACGTTATCGGGGTTATCGGCAAATCGCCGAGAAGCATGGGCACACCCGGTAGCGTCGGTGGCGCAGGAAGGGGAGCGACCATGAAGCGCTACATCGTCGGCGCATCGGCCGGCCTGTTGATCGCGGCGGGGCTGTCGACGGCGGCGCCTGCGGGCGCGGGGTGCGTGTACGGGGGCGCCTTCATCAGCAAGTGCGACGGACCCGTGCAACCCGACGGCAGCTGGGAACGGTGCGTGGGGATCCCGAGCGTCGTCCCCAGCGGATTCGGAACGCACCTGGTCCCGGTCAAGCAGTGCGGGGTGATGGGGCCTGGCCGCATCGGCGGAGACGCCGCGTTCTCCGACCCGCCCGTGCACCTGGCCGACTGAGGGTCCGGCTACGGGTGGTACGGCACGCCGACCGCACGGAACACGAACTCCGGGGGCACGTCGAAGGCCAGTGACGTGCGGGGCAACTGGGCCAGGACGTCGGCCGGGATGCGCTCCTTGTAGTGCAGGGACAACTCGCCCGAGCAGCGCGGGTCGACGGCCGTGACGTCCACCTCGAGGGTGAGCCCGGTCTCGTCGAGCGTGCCGGTCACCGCACCGGTCTGTGGAGCGTCCCACCGCAGGTCGACGGTGCGCCCGGCGAGCCTGGGCACCGTCGACAGCGTCGCCAGGACCCGCTGCCGCGTCAGCACCAGCGAGCCCACGTAGCTGGCGATACTGCCCGCCGACCGCAGACCCGGCACCGCACCCCGGAACCGGCGGGTGACCGCCACGTACTCGGCGATGAACAGGATCCCCTCGGCCTCGACCTCGGCGCGCAGTTCGGAGGGCAGCTTGCCGATCCGCAGGAGCTTCCGCACAAACACGGCCATGCAGGCACGGTAGCCCAGCCTCTCAGCGCGCCGTGGTAGACGTGGTCGGATGGATGCACGCAGGGGCCTGCTGGCCGGATCGGCCGTGGTGGCCGTCGGCGTCTTCGTCGCGATGCTGGCCGGCTACACCGCCGGCTGGGCGCCGCTGACGCGTTTCGACGACGCGGCGCTGGCGCCGATGCTGCGCGTCGGCGAGGCGCACCCGGCCTGGGTGACCGCGTGGGACGTCTTCTGCACCGTGCTCGGCCCGACCGTCTTCCGGTTGATCACCATCGTCGTCATCGTGGTCGCGTTCGCCCGGCGCAACGTGCGTGTGGCGATGTTCCTCATCATCAGCGTCGAGCTCAGCGGACTGGTCACCGAGGTGGCCAAGACCCTCGTCGACCGGCCGCGCCCGGCCGGCGCGCTGGTCCACGCCGCGTCGTCGTCGTTCCCGTCCGGTCACGCGCTGGGCGTGATGGTAGCCGTCTGCGCGTTGCTGACGGTGGCGCTGCCACTGGTCGGCCCCGGTAGGCGCGGGTGGCTCATCGCGCTCGGCGTGACCCTGGTCGTGGCGATCGGCGCGGGCCGGGTGGTGCTCAACGTGCACCACCCCTCCGACGTGATCGCCGGGTGGGCGCTGGGCTACGCCTACTTCGTGGCGTGTCTTCTGCTGATTCGTCCCGTGCGGCCCATCACGGTTCCGGACGAAACACCGGCAGTGCCCGGTACCGCACGCTGAAGCTGGCCTCCGTCACCTCGGTGCCGACCTCCCCGTCGAGCGCCAGCACCGTCGGACCGTCGACCGACGTGAACGCGAACTCGGGCACCCGCAGTTCCCGGTAGAGCGGGCTGCGCACCAGGCGGCCGAAGATCAGCGCCACGATGATCCGCAGCTTCGCCAGCGGCCGGCCGGTCTCCAGGATTCGGATGTCGATCAGGCCGTCGTCCATCCGGGTGCGCCGCGACGGCGCGAAACCCGACGGCAGATAGATGGAATTGCCCAGGAAGAACAGCGACGTCTGCAGCTCTTGGTTGTCGTAGCTGATGCGCACCGGCTGATCCCGGCGCAGGGTGTGGAACATCGCGTAGATCCCCGCCAGCGGCTTGCCGATCCGATGCTCGAGCTTCTCCCGGGTCTGTACGAACTGCGGGTAGGCCCCGATGCTGGCCGTGTTGACCACCATCTGCTTCTCGTTCAAGCACACCACGTCGACACACGACACGGTGCCCTGCTGGATCGCGGCCACCGTCTTGGCCGTGGTGTCACAGCCGATGTCCTTGGCGAAGTGGTTGAACGTCCCGGCGGGCAGCACGGCCAGCGGCACGCCCTCCTCGAGCGCGATGCTCGCGGCCACCGCGACGGTTCCGTCGCCGCCACCGACGGCGAGCACCTCGGCGCGCTGCGCGGCCGAGCGGAACACCGCGGGCACATCGTCGTCCTCGCCCAGCTCGACGATCTCGGCGTCGGGAAGCGCCGCGCGGACCTCGTCGAGGACCCGGGCGCCGGTGCCGCTGCCCGACGCCGGGTTCACCACGACCGTCACCCCCGCGCCGCGCGGCCGCTCGGGCGCGTCCCAACGCAGCGGGGCCGCGCCCGGCAGCCGTTCCTCGACGATGGGCGGCACCACCTTCGCGCCCAGCACCGCGATACCCGCACCGAGCCCGAACCCGGCCAGCACGTCACCGGGGTAGTGCGCGCCGACGGCCACCCGTGACATGCCGACCAGTCCGGCCAGCAGCGCCAGACCCAGCCCGGTCGGCGCGTTCTCCAGCCCGACGCCGACCGCGAAGGCCGCCGCGCTGGCCGAATGGCCCGACGGCAGTGAGTTCGAGGTGGGCGCGCGCCGCGTCTGCCGGGCCAGCGGCACGAGCAGGCGGGAGGGCCGCTCCCGGCGCCAGACCCGTTTGGCGCCCTGATTGGTGACCAGGCTGGTCACCCCCAGCGTCAGCACCCCCCGCATCGCGCCCCGTTTGACCGACGGATTGCCGAACGCCGCGAGCCCCGCGGCGATGGCGAACCACAGCTTGGAATGGTCGGCGGCCCTGGTCAGCCGCGGCATGACCGCGTCGATCAGCGGGCTGGGCGACTCGGCGATCGCCTCGAAGACCTCCCGGTCCAGCGTGCCCAGTCCCTGGCCGATCTGACGGATTCCTCGGCGTCGTGGCCGCACGGGCAGTAGGTCCATCACGCCAACGTAGCCGAGACGGGGGAGGGGCAAACCTCGCCGACCGCGACCGGATCGTGTCCTGATCTTGATGAGGAATGTGTCCTTCGGCAGCGACGATGAGGGCCATGCGCCGACTGCTCTCCGTGCTGTGCGCGTCGGTGATCACCATGGCCCTGACGTGCGCGCCCACCGCCCGCGCCGCGGTCAACCCGTGGTTCTCCGGGTCGGTCGGCCCGGCCACCCAGGTGCTCTCGGTGACCGGCACCGGGGGATCGGACGCCAAACTCGATGTCTGGCAGCGCACCGGCGCCGGCTGGCAGCCCGTCACCGGAGGAATCGGTATCCCGGCCAAGATCGGCGCGAAAGGCATGTCGGCCAACCACTTCGACGGGTCGATGATGACCCCGAAAGGCGTCTACACGCTCGACTTCTCCTTCGGCACCCAGCCCGACCCCGGCGGAGGCCTGCGCTACATCCGCGTCGGCCCCAACCACTGGTGGGACGGCGACATGAAGAGCCCGACCTACAACACCATGCAGGTGTGCGACCGGGACAACTGCCGCTTCAACACCTCCCCGAGCTCGGGCACCGAGAATCTCGACATCCCCCAGTACGCGCACGCCATCGTGATGGGGGTCAACAAGGAACGAATCCCGGGCAAAGGTGGCGCGTTCTTCGTGCACAGCACCGACGGAGGGCCGACCGCGGGCTGCGTGGCGATCGACGATGCGACGCTGGTCACGATCATGCGGTGGCTGCGGCCCGGCGCGATGATCGCCGTGACCTCGGCTACAGATTGAGCGCGCGGCCCGCCTTCACCTTGAAGTTCAACGCCTCCAACGACATCGAGGCGTCGTAGGTGCGGTCGTACCCGGTCTCGCTGATCTTCCAACCGTTCTCGGTGCGGCGGTAGCGGTCGTGGTAGAAACCCGCGCCGATCAGCATGAAGTTGAAATCGGGTGCGATGACGCGGTCCTGCAGGTACCAGGTGGCCGTGGCCTCGTCGCCGTCGACGGTGATCTCCGGGTGGGTGACGCGGTGCTCGGTCAGGATCTCCGGACCCAGCGAGTTACGCATGAACCCGACCAGTTCGTCGCGGGTGCTGAAGTGGTGTTCCTCGCCGACCGATTCGCCGTAGCGGCCGACGACATCCTCGGTGAGGGTGTCGGCGAACTCGTCCCAGTGCTTGGTGTCGAGCGCGCGCAGATACCGGTACTTGACCGCTTTGATGTCGTCGATGTCACCCATGGCCGTCATTGCAGCACATTTCGTTGGCGCAGAGTGTCTGATGCGCGCGACCGACGCCGCGGTTTAAGGTGTGCGCAGTCATGAGCGATGCGCTGGGGTTGTCAATCGGCACCACCAACCTCGCCGCGGCAGGGGTCGGACGCCCGCCGATACTCCGGCGGTCGCTGCTGACGATCTTCGGTCATGCCGCCCCGGAGGTCGGCGCGCCGGCCGGCCGCGCGGGCGGTGTGGTGCTGTCCGGATTCGTCGACCGCGTCGGCGACCCGGTTCCCCTGGTCGCCGCCGACGGTTCGAGATATCCGGCCGAGCAGCTCGTCGTCGACGCCCTCGAGGCGATGGCCGGTCTGGCCGGTGCGCCGTCCCCGGACGACGTGGCGATCGCCGTGCCGTCGCACTGGGGTGCGGGTCCGCTGAATGCCCTGCGCGAGGCGTTCACCGCCGGCGGCCCCCTGGCCCCGGCGGGGTCACCGCCCCGGCTGATCCCGGACGCGGTGGCGGCGCTCACGGCGATCAACGCCGACCCCGGTCTGCCGCGCGGCGGCGTGGTGGCCGTGGTCGACGTCGGCGGCAGCGGCACCGGCGTCACCCTCGCCGACGCCGGCTCCGCCTTCGACCTGATCGGGCCCACCGAGCGGTTCGCCGAGTTCGCCGGCGACCAGATCGACCAGACCCTGCTCACCCATGTGCTCGAGCGGATCCCGGGCAACCCCGCCGACACCGCGGCCACCGCGGCCGTCGGATCGCTGGCCCGGCTGCGCGAGGCGTGCCGCACCGCCAAGGAGACGCTCTCGGCGCACCCCGAGGCGCGCGTCGAGGTCGAGATGCCGGGATATCGGGGCGACATCGTGGTGACCCGGGCCGAACTGGAGGATCTGATCGCCCGTCCGCTCGACGGGTTAGTGGGCGTCTTCCAAACGGCGTTGGCGCGTAACAACATCGGCGCCGCGAGCGTGTCCACCATCGTCGTCGTGGGCGGCGGCGCTGCGATACCTGCTGTCGCACGGCGTTTTTCGGAGTTCGTCGGGCGGGTGTTGGTGACGCAGCGTCCGGCGCTCGACGCCGCCGTCGGCGCGGCGCTGTTCGCCGCCTACGGCCGCTCGGCGGACACCGCCACATGGATCGCGCCGGCCGTGCCGCCGGCCCCGCCGCGGGACGACTCCACCTACGCCCTGGCCTGGTCGCAGGACGACCTGTCCGGAGAGGACGTCGTCCCCTACTCCGGTCCGGAGATCGAGACCGAGACCGAGACCGAGGTCGTCAACCCCTACCGGCTCCCCACCGCGCCCGGGGCAGGAGCCGAGGAGGACGTCAAACCCTGGCAGCGGCTGCCCCTGTCGGTCCTCGGCCTGATCGCGGCGATCGCGCTGATCGCCGTCGGCGGTGTCGCGATCGCCCTGACCAGCGTCGACAGCCCGGACCCCGATCAGCCTCGTCCCGGCACCGCACCGCTGAGCCGAGAGCTCGCGCCGTCGAGCGTCGAAGGTCAGACGGTGACGGTGTCCCAGCAGCCCAACGTGCCACCGCCCGCGACCACCAGCGCCGCGCCGCCACCCGCTCCCGTCGTCACCACGACGGTCCCGACCACCACGACCCAGCCCACGACGACCACGACGACCACGACGACCACGACCACCACGACGACGACCACCACGACCACGACCACCACGACCACGACCACCACGACCGCGCCGACGACCACCACCACGACCACGCCGCCCACCACGACACCGCCGACGACCACCGCCGTCACAACGCCGCCCACCACGTCAGCGGCCGCGCGCACGACGACGAGCTATCTGACGGTGCCGTTCGTGCCGGTGCCGATCCCGATTCAGGTGCCGGCAGCTCCCTGACCGAAGCGTTCGACGGCCAGGTTCAGGGGTTTCCCCGATTCCTCCGAGGGTCGGCTGCCCCTATCTTGAGCAGCACCGGCTCGATCGGCTGCGGAGGGGACAGCCGATCGGGCCGTCTCTCATGCCGGAAGGTGCTCGACGTTGCGCGGATGGTGGCAGGCCGCGGCATGGCCGGCCGTGTAGGAGACCATCGCCGGTTCGTCGGTCGCGCAGATCTCGGTACCCCAGGGACAGCGGGTGTGGAACCGGCATCCCGACGGGGGGTTCGTGGGGCTGGGCACGTCCCCCTCGAGCACCACCCGCTCACGCGCCTCGTTGCGGCGCGGATCCGGGATCGGGACCGCGGAGAGCAAGGCGTTGGAATACGGGTGGACGGGCCGGTCGTACAGGTCGTCGGTGCCAGAACTCTCCACCACCTTGCCCAGATACATCACCGCGACACGGTCCGACACATGCCGGACCACACCGAGGTCATGGGCGACGAACAGATAGGACAGCCCGAACTCGGCCTGTAAGTCCTTGAGCAGGTTGACGATCTGTGCCTGAACCGACACATCGAGCGCCGACACCGGCTCGTCGGCGACGATGAGCTTGGGCTGCAGCGCCAGCGCCCGCGCGATGCCGATGCGCTGCCGCTGACCGCCGGAGAACTCGTGCGGGAACCGGTTGTAGTGCTCGGGCCGCAAGCCGACCCGGTCCAGCAGATCCTGCACACGGCGTTTGAGTTCGGCGCCGCTGGCCAGGCCGTGCAGGTCCATCGGGTCCCCGACGATCTGACCGATCCGCTTGCGCGGGTTCAGCGACGCGTAGGGGTCCTGGAAGATCATCTGCATCTGGCGCCGCAGCGGCCGCAACTCGCGCCGCGACAGGCCCACCAGTTCGCGGCCCAAAAACCGCACCGACCCCGACGTCGGCGGGGTCAGCTGCAGAATGGCCCGGCACAGCGTGGACTTGCCGCACCCGGACTCGCCGACCAGACCGAGCGTCTCGCCCTCGTTCAGCGTCAGGCTCACGCCGTCGACGGCGCGCACCCGGCCCACCTCGCGCTCGACGATGAGGCCCGAGCGGATCGGGAAGTGCTTCACCACGTCGGTGACCTCGAGCAGCGGTTCGGTCATGAGCGCACCCGCACTTTCTCCTCGAGGTCCAACCAGCAGCGGTCGAGGTGACCCGCCGATTCAGTGGGCGCCAGATCCGGTGGCTGACCGCACCGGTCGAACTCGAACGCACAGCGCGGCGCGAACCGGCAGCCCGACGGGGGATCGAGCAGGGACGGCGGCTGCCCGGGAATCTGGTCGAGCCGCTCGGAGCGGGGACGGTCCAGCCGCGCCAACGACCCGAGCAGGCCCCAGGTGTAGGGGTGCTGCGGGGTGTAGAAGATGTCGTCGAGGCTGCCGTCCTCGACGATCTGGCCGGCGTACATCACCACCACCCGATCCGCGACCTCCGCGACGACGCCGAGGTCGTGGGTGATCAGCACGACGGCGAGATCACGCTCGGCGTTGAGATCGGCCATCAGCCGCAGGATCTGAGCCTGCACCGTGACGTCCAGCGCGGTCGTCGGTTCGTCGGCGATCAGTACCGCAGGCTCGAGAGCCAGGGCCATCGCGATCATCACGCGCTGCCGCATCCCGCCAGAGAACTCGTGCGGATAGCTGCGCACCCGCGACTGCGGGTTCGGGATGCCCACCGAGCCGAGCAGTTCCACGGCACGCTGCAGCGCCTCCTGCTTGGACACCCGCCGGTGCGCGCGGATCATCTCGGCGATCTGATCGCCCACGCGGTACACCGGGTTGAGGGAGGACATCGGATCCTGGAACACCATGGCGATCTCCTCGCCGCGGATTCCGCGCAGGCCGTCGTCGTCCAGGCCCACCAGTTCCTGTCCGCGGTAGGTGACCGAGCCGGTGATCCTGCTGTTCGCCGACTGCGTGAGGCCGGTCAGCGTCTGCGCCGTGACGCTCTTGCCGCACCCGGATTCCCCGACGATGGCCAGGATCTCACCGGCCGCCAACGAGAACGACACCCCGTCGACGGCCTGCACGACGCCATCCTCGGTGGCGAAACCGACCCGCAGGTCCTCGACCCGGAGCAGCGCTTCAGAACTCATACTGGCGCCGCCTCTCCCAGCCGGATCCTCGGATCCAGCACCGCATAGGCGATGTCGACGAGCGTGTTGAACAGCACGATGAAGAAGGCTCCGAACATGGTGACCGCCATCAGGGGCGGGAGGTCGAGGCTGCGGATCGCCTCACCGGCGTAGAGCCCGACCCCGTCGAGGTTGTAGACCGTCTCGGTCAGGATGGCGCCGCCGCCCACGACCATGCCGAAGTCGAGGCCGAACAGCGTGACGATCGGAATCATCGAGTTACGCAGCACATGTCGGGTCCGGACCTGGCGCTCGCTGAGACCCTTGGCCCGGGCGGTGCGGACGTAATCCTCGTTCATGGCGTCGAGCATGTTCGACCGCAGAACCCGGCTGTAGAAGCCGATGAACAGCACCGCCAGCGTGAACCAGGGCAGCACGAGGTGATACGCCCAGTCCAGGGGATCCTCGGTGAGCGGCACATAGCTTCCGGTCGGGAACAACTCGATCTTGTAGGTGAAGAAGTACAGCAGGATCGCCGCGAGCCAGAACACCGGCATCGAGATGCCGACCAGGGACAGGATGCTCAGCGCCCGATCGCCGAACCGGCCGGCGTGCACCGCGCTCAAGTACCCGAACAGCACCGCCAGCGTCATCCAGATCACCGCCGCGCCGATGCACAGCGAGAACGTCGCCGGCAGGCCGTGCCAGATCTGTTCGCCCACATTGCGATTGCTCGCATAGGAGGTGAGCTCGCCGGTGAAGATCTGTCTCATCATCGTCACGTACTGCACGGGCAGGGGCCGGTCCAGCCCCAGGTCGGCGTTGACCCGGGCGATGAGGTCCGGATCGGCGTTCTTTCCGGCGATGCGGGCTGCCGGGTCGGAGTTCGGCACCACGTTGAAGATCAGGAACACGATGACCGAGATCGCGAACAGCACCGCGAACATGCCCAGCAGTCGCCGGGCCACGAACCGCGCCATCAGTGCTCGAGCCTCAGCCGGGCCTTCGGATCGAGCGCATCGCGCAACCCGTCCCCGAACACGTTCAGCGCCAGCACCGTGGTCACGATCAACAGGCCCGGCACGATCGTCAGATGCGGTGCGGTGTAGATCAACTGGTAGCCGTCGGCGATCATCGTGCCCCATGACGCGTTCGGCGGACGGACCCCGGCGCCCAGGAACGACAGCGCCGACTCCAGCAGCATGTTGTTGGCGATGTTGAGGGTGAAGAACACGATGATCGTCGAGATGATGTTGGGCAGCAGTTCGCCGGTCATGATGCGCAGCGGCCCCATGCCCTGCGCCACGGCGGCCTCGACGAACTCCTTCTCCCGCAGCGCGAGGATCTCACCGCGGAGCGGCCTGGCCATGTAGGGCACGTACACCAGCCCGATGATCAGGATCGGGATCCAGATCGAATCCCCGGCGATCGCAACGAATCCCAGGTTCAGACCGCCGACGGCCAGTGCGGTGCCCAGCGCGATGCCGAGCAGCAGCACCGGGAACGCCCAGATCACGTCGAGGATGCGGGACAGCACCGCGTCGATCCAGCCGCGGTAGTACCCCGCGAGCAGGGCGACGATCACCGCGAGCACGGTGGTGACCGCCGCGGCGGCCACCCCGATGTAGATCGAGGTCCGCCCGCCGTAGAGCAGGCGCACCATGACGTCGCGGCCGTTCTGGTCGGCCCCCAGCAGGTAGCGTCCGTGCAGACCGGGCCCCAGCGGGGTGCCGTCCGGCGCGACCACGTCGGTCTCGACACCCCCGATCATCACGGTGTCGGTGATGTGGTTGTCGTTGGGTCCCGTCTGCGCGACGTAGTCCGCCCACAGCGGCGCCGCGAGGCAGCACAGCACGATCACCACGAACAACACCCCGCAGGCCAGCGCAACCTTGTTGCGGCGCAGCCGAAGCCACGCCAGATACCACGGGTTACGGCCCTGGATGTGTTCTCGGGGTACCCCGGCGGGCAGCGGTGGCTCGTCGGGGACCTCGACCTCGGAAACTGATGAGACCATCAGGGGCGCCGCGCTACTGCACCGCGAACGACGTGAAGTCCTGCTTGAACAGCAGATGCTGATACGACTTGTCGAAATCCATCCGCTCCGACAAGAACGTGGTGAACTGCTCGTTGCCGTAAGGCGCCCACACCGCCTGCTCCATGTAGGCCTTGTCCAGGTCGGCGTACTGCTGCTCGACGCCTTCATCGGTGATCTGCTTGGTCAGCAGCTCGTCCATCTTCGCGTCGTTCGCCGGGATGTTCGCGCGCGACAGATTGTTGCCGTTGGTCGGCAGGATGCTCGCGCCGTTGAGCAGCGGCCGGAAGAAGTCGTCCGGATGGGGGAAGTCCTGGAACCAGTCGGCGAATCCGGTGTCGACGTCGGGGGTGGACTGGTTGCCGATCGTCGTCCAGTACACGTCGCCCGCGATCACCTTCAACGTGGCGTTGAAGCCCAACTGGGTGAGCAGGTCGTGGTAGTACTCGCCGATCCGCTTGCGGTCGGGCTCGTCATCGGTCCAGACCGTGATGTCGCGGTCGGCCGGATTGGCCTCGGCGATCAGCTGTTTGGCCTTGTTCATGTCCGGTCCGGGGTAGAGCTTGTACTCCTGGTAGCCCGGCATCCCCGGCGGCAGGATCTGCTGGCTCGCGTGCATCCGCCCGCCGAAGATTCGGTTCAGCGCCTCCGGGTCGATCGCGTAGTTGATCGCCTGCCGGACCTTGAGATCGTTGAACGGCGCCTTCTCGGTGTTCATGAAGAAGTAGTAGGTGTTGATCGAGTCCTCCAACCGGAAGCGGTCGGCGTAACGGGTCTTGACCTCCTGCAGGCGATCCGAGGGCACCGGATCGATCATGAAGTCCACCTTGTTCTGCACGATGTCGGTGACCTGCGCGCTCTGGTTCTTGTTCTGGACCACCGTGATCGTGTCGACGTTCGCGTCGGCCACCTCGGTGGCGCCCGCGTCCTTGACGGTCTTGAACTGCGGGTTGCGCTCCATCGTCAGCGTGCGGGGTGCGTCGACCTTGCTGATCATGAAGGGTCCGCTGGCCGGCGGCGGATTATTGGTGGTGTCGCCGTCCAGCTTCGTGGTGGGCGGCACGGGGGCGGCGAACATCAGGCCGAGCAGATTCTCGAACGTCCCGTTGGGGCCGGTCAGCTGGATGGTGATGTCGCCGGTGTTGTCGTCGGTCGTGATGCCGCTGATCGTGTCGGATGTGCCGTCGGCGTACTCCTTGGCCCCGACGATCACGTCGTAGAACACGGAGCCGCCCGAATCCGCTTTGAAGAGACGCTTGATCGCGTACGTGAAGTCCGACGCCTTGATCGGGGTGCCGTCGGAGTACTTCATGTTCTGCCGCAGCTTGAGCTTGTAGGTCTTCCCGTCGGGGGAGATCTCGGGCATGGCCTCGGCCAGGCCGGGAACCACCTTGGTGCCGTCCTCACCCTTGACGTGCTTGTAGGTCAGCAGCGGGGTGTAGACGTTCCACAGCACCTCCCAGCCCTCGACCGTGTAGGACAGCTGGGGGTCGACGTAGTCCGGGAACGATGTCGCCGCGACAGTGACGTCTCCGCCCCCACCGCCGCCACCGCCGGATCCGCCGGAGCCGCTGTCCTTGCCGCAGGCGGCCAGCCCGAAGGCGGCCAGCGCGATGATGCAGACGATCGCGAGTGCGTGTCGAGCCGTGCGCACGGTGCTCACCATGTACCCCTCTACTGTAATCGGACGGCGAGACCCGCACGACGGTGCACTTTGTCCGGGCCCCCAAGCATTTTTCAGAAATTTTTCCGTTCGGCAACTCGTGTTCACAGAAAACATGCCGACCGTGGTGCTGGAGTCACAATAGTGCGGTGCCAGTCGAACGGAACACGAAAGTCGCAATCGTCGGGATGGGTAGTGTCGGAACGGCGATCGCCTACGCGTGTCTGATCCGCGGATCCGCCGGTGCCCTGGCCCTGTTCGACGTCAACGCCGCCAAGGTGCGGGCCGAGGTGCTCGACCTCAATCACGGCAGCCAGTTCGTCCCGCACTGCCGGATCTCGGGTTCCGACGACATCGCGGTGACCGCCGGATCGGCCGTCGTGATCGTCACCGCGGGGGCGAAGCAGAAGCCCGGGCAGAGCCGGTTGGACCTGGCCGCGGCGAATGTGGCTATGGCACAGAGCCTCACGCCGCAGCTGCTCGAACATTCGCCGGACGCGGTGATCCTGTTCGTCACCAATCCGGTCGACATCGTGACGTTCGCCGCGACCAAGGCGGTGGACGCCGCCCCGGGACACGTCTTCGGGTCGGGAACGGTGTTGGACTCCAGCCGTTTTCGCTACCTGATCGCCGAGCAGGCCGACCTGGCGGTGGGTAATGTGCACGGGCTCATCATCGGTGAGCATGGGGACTCCGAGATTTCGCTGTGGTCGAGCGTATCCATCGGCGGGGTGCCGGCCGAGCAATTCCGTCGCGATGACGTGGCGGTGTTCGACGAGCAGACGCGTGGCCGCATCTCCTCGGAGGTGATCAACGCCGCCTACGAGATCATCGCCGGCAAGGGCGCGACCAATCTCGCGATAGGGCTGTCCACGGCGCGCATCGTCGAGGCGGTGCTGGGGGACCAGCACCGGGTGATGCCCGTGTCGACGGTGCAGCACGGGGCCTACGGCATCGACGGGATGGCGTTGTCGTTGCCCACCGTGGTCAGCGCGCACGGGGCCGGGCAGGTGCTCGAGGTGCCTCTAGCGGTGTCGGAACTGCTCGGTCTGCAGCGGTCGGCGGCGACACTGCGGGAGGTCCAGGCGACCCTCGGGCTGTGACCTGTGTGGCCGTTGGGGCCAGTGGTGCGATTTGTTGCCGAAAGTTTCCCGGCTGGGTGTGTTTTCGTGATCTGTCCTCGTAGGGTGCTGTGCGTGGGCAGGCACTCACAGGTTCGACGGCGGCGGTCGCCGTCTGTCGTGCTGACCGCCGTGGGTGTTCCCGCGGCGGTGTTGCTGGCCGCGGGCGCCGATGCTCAGCGGCCGGTAGTGCCGGACCGCGCCGAGCCCGTGGTGGCCGAGGCGCCGCCGTGCTGCATGGAGTTGGTGGCGGCCGCGCCCGCCGGGTTCGCGTCGACGGGTGGCGCCCCCGGGACCCGCGTCGAATGGGTGGCGAGCTCACGCGCGTCGGTCCGTGAACTGCGGGCGCTGCCCGCCGGGGTGGCGCCCGAGCGCGGCCTGCAGGTGAAGACCATCCTGGTCGCCCGCGCGGTCAGCGCGATCTTCCCGGAGATCCACAGCATCGGCGGTATGCGTCCCGACGCGCTGCGCTGGCATCCCGAAGGCCTGGCGATCGACGTGATGATCCCGAATCCCGGTAGCGCCGAGGGCATCGCGCTGGGCAATCAGATCGTCGCGTTCGCGCTGAAGAACGCCGAACGGTTCGGGCTGCAAGACTGCATCTGGCGCGGGGTCTATTACACCCCCGGCGGCGCGCGCGGCGGCGGCTACGGCCACTACGACCACGTGCACATCACCACCACCGGCGGGGGCTATCCCACCGGCGGTGAGGTGTACTACCGCTGAGCCGCCGAGCGCCGCGCGAAACCCGGTGCGCGCTCGGGTCTTACGCCCACCCCCACCAGATACGCCGGCACCACGGACAGCCACGGCGCGCGTTCGATCAACCGGACCAGCCCCGCCGGGGGTCCCGTGACGTTCTCCCCCCGCAGCACCGGGCCGAGCAGGCGGGCGTCGAGTTGACGTTGCAGGGCCTGGGTCAGCACGGTCGCGATGATGCGCCGCCGCCGCACCGCCGCGAGGTCGCGGTTCGTCACCGCGCCGTGGCGCAGCTTGTCGGCGAGCAGACGCGCCGCCGCCACACCGTCCTGCACGGCCACGTTGATCCCGACTCCGCCGGCGGGAGACATGGCGTGGGCGGCGTCACCGATACACAGCAGACCGTCGGTGTGCCAGCGGCGCAACCGGTTCAGCTTCACGTCGAGATGCTTGACGTCGTCGAGGCTGGTGATCGACTCGACGGTGTCCCCGGCTTCGGGCAACAGTTCGAGCACGTCGGCGCGGAACGCGGCGAGCCCCCGCGCCCGCAGTCGCGCATCGGATCCCTTCGGAATCAGCAGCGCGATCTGCAGGTACCCCTCGCGCGGGATGACGACCATCGCCTTGCCGGGCGCGATGCGGGGAAACAGGCTGAAGTCCGCCTCATCGGCGTTGCGCGGCAACCGGAACCACCACGCGTCGAAACTCACCGGGAACTCCCGCACCGCCAGTCCGGCGGCCTGCCGGACCAGTGACCCGCGGCCGTCGCAGCCCACGGTCAGATCGGCGCGCAATTCGCCGGTGCCCTCATGGCTCTGGTAGCGCACACCGGTGATCCGGCCGCTCTCGTGCCGCAGGCCGGTGACCTCGGCGTCCAACCGCAGCGTGAAGGTGGGTTCGGCAGCCGCGGCCTCGGCGAGCAGGGTGAGCAGGTCCCACTGCGGCACCATCGCCACGTACCGGTGGGGTAGGCGCAGCCGTTCGAAGTCGACCATCGTGACGGGGTGCCCGGGCGCGGCGTCAATGGTGAACCGGCGCAGCCGGCTCTGCGGCAGCGCGTCGAACGCCGGCCACAGGCCGAGTTCGTCGAGAAGCCGCAGAGTACTGGGATGCACTGTGTCGCCGCGGAAGTCGCGTAGGAAGTCGCCGTGCTTCTCGAAGACGGTGACGTGCACGCCGGCGCGGGCGAGCAGCAGGCCGAGCACCATTCCGGCCGGCCCACCGCCGACGACGGCGCACGTGGTCTTCTCGGTCATCCCCTCATCGTGGCTCACCCACGGGCCCGGTGTGCAGGAATTCGATGGCGCTCTCGATGTCGCCGGCGTAGCGTTCCGCGGGCCGGGTGATGTGAGCCGGACACTGGTCGGTTACCACTGAATGGAAGGTTGCGGGTTCGAGTCCCGTCCGCCCCCCTGGCAGGGCGGTAGCTCAACTGGGTAGAGCGCTGAACCCGATCGGTACTTCACACGCTCACATCGCTTGGCGCACAACTACATTCCTGATGTCGACGACGAAAGGAGTAGCCCCGTGGACATCTTGAAGACGGTCAGGTTGCGGTGGACGCCGCAGTTTCGTCCCGCCACGCCCGAGCAGATTCGCAATGCTGCCGGCGGCTACACCTTCGCGGTCGATGACTGGGCTCGCCTTCGTCGGTTCCTCACGCTGGGCACCGACGGCGGCACCTTCTACGCATCCGACCGCGAGGTGACCTATGACAACGCCGACGTGGTGTTCCGCCTCACCGTCACCGATCCGATCGGCCTGGTGGACCGGATCGTCGAGGTCTCCGAAGCCGGCCGGGCACCGAGGCAGAACGCGGCCCTGTTCGCGCTGGCGATCGCCGCATCCGGCGACGATGTCAACGGCCGTCGTGCCGCGCTGGCCGCGTTGCCGCGGGTGGCGCGGACCGCCACTGCGCTGTTCCTGTTCGTCGGCTACGTCGAGCAATTCCGCGGGTGGGGCAGGACACTGCGTCGCGCTGTGGGGCAGTGGTATACCGACATGCCGGTCGATCGGCTGGCCTACCAACTGGTCAAGTACCGGCAGCGGGACGGCTGGACCCACCGCGACCTGCTCCGGCTGGCCAGCCCGTCCGGAGTGACGGATCCGGCCCGCCGAGTAGCGCTGAACTGGGCGGTCGGCAAGGGACTCGCCGATCGCCGCGGCTCAGCGGTTCTGCCGAGCACCTCTCCGGTACCCGACGGTCTGGCGATCATCGCCGACGTCGAGGACGCTCGGGCAGCCTCGACCCCGCAGCGGTGGGTCGAGATCATCGGCCGTGGGAACGGCATGTCCTGGGAGATGCTGCCGACAGCGGCGCTGCGCGAGCCTGCGGTGTGGGAGGCGCTCGTCACGCTCGGTATGCCGCAGACGGCGCTGATGCGTCAGCTGCCGCGGCTGACCAGGCTCGGGCTGCTCGCGGGCGAGGTCGGCGACACGGTGGCCGAGCAGCTGGCAGACCCCCGCCGGCTTGCGCGGGCACGGGTTCACCCGATCAATGTGCTTGTGGCGCAACGTACCTACGCATCAGGCTGCGGTGTCAAGGGTGTACACACGTGGGTTCCCTCGCCGCGTATCGCCGATGCTCTCGACGCGGCGTTCTACGCGGCATACGGAGCGGTGCAACCGGCCGACAAGCGCACCCTGCTGGCGCTCGACATCTCGGGTTCGATGGCCTCCGTCGTCTCGGGTCTGCCCCTGACCTGCCGGGAGGCATCGGCTGCGCTGGCGCTGGTGACCGCGGCCACCGAGCCGCGGCACCGGATCGTCGGATTCACGGCCGGCCGCGGCGGCTTCGCGAACCCCGCGATCCAGGAGCTGGACATCGGCCCGCGTCGTCGTCTCGACGACGTGTGCCGGTACACCGCCGGGATCCCGATGGGAGCCACCGACTGCGCGCTGCCGATGGTCTGGGCGTGCGAGAACCGTGTCGCGGTGGACACGTTCCACATCTACACCGACAACGAGACGTGGTACGGCCAGATCCACCCCCACGAGGCGCTGAACCGGTACCGCCAGACGATGGGAATCGATGCGCGACTTGTCGTCGTGGCGATGACGGCGACCGGCAATGCGATCGCCGACCCGGCCGACCCGAGGCAGCTCGACATCTCCGGTTTCGACTCGGCGGTTCCGACGCTGGTGGCGGATTTCTCTCGCGGGGACATCTAGCCGGATCGCCCAGTGGGTCAGAACTTCAGATAGCCGCCGTCGATGCGCAACACGTCTGCGGTGTGATAGCTGCTCGCGGGGCTCGCCAAGTACACCGCCACCCCGGCGACGTCGTCACCGCTGCCCCAGCGGCGCGCCGGCACCCGCGGCAGCACCCGGGACCGGAACCGCTCGTCGGCCAGGCCCTCGGCGGTCATCTCGGTGTCGAACCATCCGGGAGCGACGGTGTTGGCGCGGATGCCGTACCGGGCCAGTTCGACGGCGAGGCTGTCCATCAGCGCGGTCACCCCCGCCTTCGACGCGGCGTAGGCGGGTTGGCGCGGCATGCCCTGGAACGCGCCGAGACTCGAGACGCCGACCAGGCTGCCGCCGCGTCCCGCGGCGATCATCTGGCGGGCCGCTTCGCGCAGCGTGACGAAGACGCCGTCGAGGTCGACCGCGGTGACCGAGCGGAACTCGGCCAGCGAGGTGTCGAGCGCGGGCGTAAAGGTGCCGCGGACCCCCGCGTTGGCGAAACACGAATCGAGCGAACCCCATTCGTCGCGGATTCGAGCCATGGTCGCGGTCACCGCTGCCTCGTCGGTGACGTCGCACGAGAGGGTGAGGACCGGACCGCCGTGCTCACGCAGTCTCGCGGCCGCGGTCTCGAGGCGATCGGGGCTGCGGCCGATGATCGCCACCGATGCGCCGGCGCGGGCCAGGCCGTCGGCCATGCCCAGGCCGATGCCCGAGCCACCGCCGGTGACGACGCTGACATGACCGGTGAGATCGAACGGGTTCGGGGTCACCGTGTGACCCTACGTGGTGGTCGTCAGATCCGTGTTCCCGCCGGGTCGCCGCCGATCCGCTGGGTCAGCCACACCGGCACGATCGCGACGAGCGTGAGCGCGGCCGCGACCACGTTGATCACCGGCGCCTGATTGGGCCGGAAGAGGTTGCCGAAGATCCAGATCGGCAGTGTCTGCACGGTGGGGCCTGCCGTGAACGTCGTGACCACGACCTCGTCGAAGCTCAGCGCGAACGCCAGGATCGCGCCCGCCACCAGCGCGCCGCGCATCATCGGCAGCGTCACGAACCGGAACGTCTGCCATGACGACGCCCCGAGGTCGGCCGAGGCGTCCTCCAGCGACGTCCCCAGCCGCCGCAGCCGCGCCTGCGTGTTGTTGAACACGATGACGATGCAGAACGTCGCGTGCCCGACGATCACCGTGGCCAGCCCGAGGGTGACGCCCAGCGCCGAGGTGAACGTCGCGTTCAGGGCGATGCCGGTGACGATGCCCGGCAACGTGATCGGCAGCACGACAAGCAGATTCACGGTCTGACGGCCGAAGAAGTCGTAACGCTGCACCGCGAACGCGGCCATGGTGCCCAGCACGAGAGCGACCGCGGTCGCCGCCAACCCCACGACCACCGAATTGCCCAGTGACGTCCACATGCCGTCGCTGGCCAGCGCAGTGCGCCACCACTGCAGCGTGAACCCGGCCGGCGGGAACGCGAACGTCTTCGACGCGTTGAACGCATTGACGACCACCAACGCCAGCGGCGCGTAGATGAAGACCAGCACCAGCACCGTCCACGCCCGCGTGGTTCCCCGCATCCGTGACGACAGCATCTACACGTTCTCCAATGCCCCGGTGCGCCGCATCGCGAACAGATACAGCAGGATCGCCGCCAACGGGATCAACGACAGTGCCGCGGCCATCGGCTGGTTGTTGGCCGTGACGAGCTGGCCGTAGATGACGTTGCCCAGCAGTTGGGTCTTCCCGCCCACGATGGTCACCGCGATGTAGTCGCCGAGCGACAGCGAGAACGTGAAGATCGACCCGGCGGCCACCCCCGGGAACACCATCGGCGCCACCACCAGTCGCAGCGTGGTCAGGTCCTTGGCACCCAGATCCGAGCTGGCGTCCACCAGCGCATCGGGCACCCGCTGGAACGCCGCGAACACCGGAATCACCATGTAGGGCAACCACAGATAGGTCAGCGTGATCACCGTCGCCGTCAGCCCGTAGCCCGGCGAGAACCCGGTCGCCCAGTGCAGCGGTCCCTCGGGTGAGAGCAGCATCCGCCACGCGTACGCCTTCACCAGGTAGCTCGCCCACAGCGGTGTGGTGACCGCGACCACCAGCGCGACGCGCACCGCCGGCGACGCCACCTTGGCCATGTACAGCGCCAGCGGCACGGCCAGCACCGCGCACAGCACCGTGACCGCCAGCGCCACGCCGACGGTGCGCAGCGTGGTGGTGCGGAACACCTCCTCGGTGACCACCCGGAGCAGGTTGTCGGTGGTGAACGTCCGCACCACCGCCCCGGTGAAGCTGCTCCTACTCCAGAACGCCGAGACCATCAGGACGGCAAGGGATCCCAGGTAGGCGATGATCAGCCACGCCAGGGGCGGAACGAGCAGGACCGCCAGCGTCAGCCGGTGCCGCAGACGCGGCGCGGCGGGCATCAGCCCTTGATCTCCTGCCACTTGTCCACCCACTGGTCGTAGCTGGTGCAGTTGTCACCGCTGCCGTCGACGCACTTGGTCTGCGGGGTGGTCCAGTAGTGGATCTGCGAGGCGTACTGCTCGTCAGTGGCGTGGTAGGTCGCGCAGTGCGCCTTGTCGGCGGTGAGGTCGCACGACTTGGTCTGGGCGGGCGCCTCGCCGAAGTACTCGGCCACATGGGCGTTCGCCTCCGGCGAGATGATGTAGTCCATCCACTTGTACATGCAGTTGGGGTGCGCGGCCTTCGATGACAACATCCACGTGTCCGACCAGCCGGTGGCGCCCTCCTTCGGCAGCACCGTCGTCACCGGCACCTTGTTGTCGGCCTGAATCGTGTTCGCGATGACCTGCCAGGTGGTGCCGATCACCGTGGTGCCGGATTCGAAGCCCTGCACCTCCTTGGTGTAGTCCGACCAGTACTCACCGATGTTCTCCTTCTGCTGCTTGAGCAGATCCACTGCGGCGTCGAGCTGTTCGCTGGTCAGCGAGTAGGGATCCTTGATGCCCAGATCCGGTTTGGTCTTGGACAGGTACAGCGCCGCGTCGGCGATGTAGATCGGCGAATCGTAGGCGGTCACCTTGCCTTTGAGCTCCGGTGCGCCCGGGAACACGGCGCCCCAGCTGTCGGGCGCGTCCTTGACGACGTCGGTGTTGTACATCAGCAGGTTCGCACCCCAGCCGTGCGGGATGCCGTACATCTGACCGTTCACCGAATTCCACGGCTTGTCCTTGAGGAACGGCACCACGGTCGCGTAGTTCGGCACCAGGTCCGTGTTCACCGGAGCCACGTCGCCGGCGTAGATCAGCCGCAACGTGGCGTCTCCGGACGCCGACACCCCGTCGTACTGACCGGTGCGCATCAGCTGCACCATCTCGTCGGAGGTGTTGCCGATCTTGACGTTGACCTTGCAGCCGGTCTGCTGTTCGAACGGCGTCACCCAGTTCACCTTGGGATCGTTGGAGCCGTTCTCCGCGTAGCCCGGCCACGCGATCAGGTTGAGCTGACCCTCACCGTCGCCGACCGCGCCGGCCGGCGTCATCGAGGGCGGCCCCTCCGACGACCCGCCGGAGTCGCTCGGACTCGAGCATCCGGCGAGAAGCAGGGCACCGGTGGCCAGCACGGCCCCCAGGCGGCGGATCGGATCTTTCATGAGTCCTCCTCGAGATCGGTGGGCAAATCGGTGAGATCACGGACGGCGGTGTCTGGCCACGCCAGGACGACGCGGGTGCCGTGGGTCAAGGCCGTGGACGCATCGGCCGAGAGCAGGGTCGCGGTCAGCCGCACGGGACCGGCGGCGGTGTCCGGCCCGGTCACGGTCGCCGCGACCCGGGTGATCGGCCCGGCGTAGACGACCTCGGCCACCTCGGCGGTGACGCTGCGCTGACCGGCCGGAGCCGGTGCTGCGGGATCGAGCACCGCGATGCGCTCGGGGCGGATGGCGAAGGTGCCGCGCCTGCCGAGGACCGCCTGGGCAGTGTCGCCGTCGAGAACATTCGAGGTGCCGACGAAGTCCGCGACGAACCGGTTGGCGGGATGCTCGTAGACCTCGCGGGCCGCGCCGATCTGCTCGATGCGGCCGTTGTTGAGCACGACGAGGCGGTCGCAGAGCGTCAGCGCCTCGTCCTGGTCGTGGGTGACGATGACGAAGGTGATGCCGACCTCGCGCTGGATGGCCTTGAGTTCGACCTGCATCTGCTCGCGCAGCTTGAGGTCGAGCGCGCCCAGCGGTTCGTCGAGCAGCAGCACCCGGGGCCGGCCGACCAGGGCGCGGGCCAGCGCCACCCGCTGCTGCTGACCGCCCGACAGTTCGGCGGGCTTGCGCGCCGCGTGCCCGCCGAGCCGGACCATCTCCAGCACCTCGGCGGCGCGGCGGCGCCGTTCGGCCTTGCCGACGCCGCGCACCCGCAGCCCGTACTCGACGTTCTGCGTCACGGTCATGTGGGGGAACAGCGCGTACTGCTGAAACACCGTGTTGGTGTCGCGCTGGGCGGGCGGCAGTGCGGTGACGTCGCGACCGCCCAGTCGGATCGTGCCCGAGGTGGGCTGTTCGAAGCCCGCGATCATCCGCAGCAGCGTGGTCTTTCCCGACCCCGACGGCCCCAGGATCGCGAACAGCTCACCGTCGGCGATCGCGAGGTCGGCGCCCTCCACGGCCACCACGGGATGCCGGGAATCGCCGAATTCCTTCCGGACGCCGATCAGTTCGATCTGCGGGACGGCGGCGTCGTCGTCTGCGCCCGCGCCTCGTTTCGACACGGCCGTTCCGGATGGCATGGAGGCATCCTAGGAATTTCGTTGCCGAAGCGCAGTTCAAGCACGAATTTAGTGGTGAGCGCGTCGCGATGCCACGCGCTCAGTCGGGGATGACCCGCTCAGCTGACGGAGTCCCGGAAGTCGATGCCTTCCTGTCCGGCGTGGGCCCATTCGGCCATGTCGACGACGGGATGGATCTGGAACTCGTTGAACGCGATGAACTTGCTTGTGCCATCCAGCAGTTCAGCGGGGTTGTCGGTTTCCACGATGGCGTACCCGCCGCCGGCATCGACCCGGCCGACGAACTGGTGGAAGGTGGTGCCGGCGGGCGGTTGCCACTTCGAGAAGAGGGCGAGCGCGCGGCGCAGGGCCTCTTCGTTGTCTTTGCCCGATCCGTTGAGGCGCGATGTCCACGTCATGGCGTACTTCATGAGAATCCTCCTAGCGCTGGGCTGAACTGGACGGCTTCAGTGTCCGCTCGTCACCACGCCCTCGTCAGGCGCTTGAACTGCCAAAACGCCTGATCTTGACCGGTCAAAAGTGAGGCTGCATAGCGTTCGTTCGCTGCTGCGCGGTCCGCCCATCCCGCCGATCGGGCGACGTTCGCTGACTCAGGCCCGGCCGGTCGCAGGCGGCTCGAAAACGTTGCCCGCCGAGTCCGCACTCGACTGTGCGGTGAACATCACCCGCCGGATCAGCGGCCCGATCACGGCGTCGAAGACCCCCGGGACGAGGCGGTACGTCGCGATGGCCGGCAGGTTCAACCAGCCCACCTGACGCTCGGTCGACGACGACTTCTCGGCGGCCCGCACGATGGCCGCCGCGATGGTGCCGGGCGCGTCCGACGTGGGCGGCACCCGCGGTGTCTGCTGCTCGAGATAGTTGCCCGCGGATGCGTAGACGGGCGTGTCGACGGGTCCGGGATAGATGCCGTGTACGCGCACACCGGGAAGGTGCCGGTTCTCCTGGCGCAACGCGCGGACCAACCCGCAGATGGCGAATTTACTTGCCACATAGGCCGATTGGTAGGGAACGGCGGTGACCCCGAGCAGGGATCCGACCAGCACCAGCTGCCCCGCACCGCGCGGCTGGAAACGCGTGAGCGCCGAGCGCGCGACGTTGGCCGCGCCGAGGAGGTTCGTGCGGATGATCGCGTCGAAGACCTCGGCGGGCAGGTCTTCGAACCGGCCGAACGCCGTGATCGCCGCGCACTGTGCCGCGACGTCGATGCGGCCGAATCGCTGGACCGCCAGGTCGAACATCTCCTCGACCTGGTCGGCGTCGCTGATGTCGGTCGGTGCGACGATCACGTCGGAGGCGCCGGCGCGGCGGCATTCCTCGGCGACCTCGCGCAACGCCCCGTCGGAGCGGGCGGCGAGCACCAGTCGGGCGTGCCGCTCGCCGTAGCGAAGCGCGGTCTCCCGCCCGATGCCGCTGGAGGCGCCGGTGATCACCGCGACTCTGGTGTCGCGCTCGGTGTCGATGTCGGTCATCGCTGTGCCTCTCCCATGCCGTGAGCGTCGTTTCGTCTGCGTTCGGCGATCCCGAGGACGCCGAGGGCTGCGGCGGTCGCCGCGGAGGGCCAGCCGCCGCGCGCGCTGGTGAGCACGGCGGCGCCGACCGCGAGAGGGGCGAGCACCGCGACGGGATCGCGGCGGCGCTCGCGCACCCTGTCCAGCGCCGCTGGGGTTCCGGCCAGGAGGTTGGCGGCCACGACGCTGCCGTAGAGCAGACCGGGACGTCGCCGGCGCCGCGCGCGTGCGGCCGCCATCGCACACCACGCCAACAGCGTCGCGTCGTGGACGCGCTCGACCGGGGTGGTGGTGTCGGTCGGTGCGCCGTCGGTCGCGCCGAGTGCCGGGCTGGTGCCGGTCGCGCCGTTGGCGAGACCCTCGATGAGTTCGCGGGCGGCATCGGTCGACGTCCGCACGGGCTGCCAGCCCAGATCGTCGCGGGCCTTGGCCGTGTCCATCACCGGCGAGCGCGTCGCCACGTCGTACCAGCCGGGCGTCACCGCGACCACCCGCAGCCGGTGCAGCGCGACGACGGCCGATCTCATCCAGCCTGGGTCCACCCGGACGGGACGCGCCCCGACCAGCCCGGCCAGCGCGGCGACGTGCAGCGGGTCGGCGGCGATGTTGAACGAGCCGCGGGCGCGCCGCCGGATCAGCCGAACCACCGCGTCGCCGACGTCGTCGGCGTGCACGAACTGCAGCGCCAGGCCGTCCGGCAGGGGCAGCACCGGCAGCTTCCTGCGGCGCAGCACTTCCAGCACCGCGCGGGGGATGAGCGGGCCGAGGTAGAGCGCACGGATCTCGAACGCGGCGTGCCGTTGAACCACCACGGTCGGGCGGAAGCGGGCGACGATCGCGTCCGGGTGCGTGCGTTCGAACTCGTCGAGCAAACCCTCGACGATCACCTTGTGCCTGCTGTAGGTCGAGGTGGCCTGTCCGGTGGTCGACCACGTCTCGGGTACCGGTGTCGTCGATCCGCTCGGTGCGTAGATGCCGAGGCTCGACGCGTACACCAGGTGATGCACCCCGGTGGCCGCCATGGCCGTCAGCACCGCCTGTGTCCCAACGACATTGGCGCGATAGAGATAGTCCTCGTCGTCGACGGGCTGCACGGCCAGGGCGAGGTGGACGACGACGTCGACGTCGCGCATGGCGGCGGTCAGCCGGGCGGCGGCGTCGGGCGCCGACAGATCGACCGGGCACCACTGCACCGCCTGGTAGAGCGTCCCGTGGGTCGGCGGGCGCCGGCACACACCGATCAGTTCGGCGTCGGGTTCCTGGCGGGCGAGCTCGCGCAGCACCCCGGCGCCCACGTTGCCCGAGGCGCCCGTGATGAGGATGCGTCGCCGCTGGTCCATGCGCGGGGCATACACCGTGGTAGACGAATGAAACACGAACGTGGGCAGCGAAATTCTTACGGATCCGACATCTCTCGCTCCGGCGGCGGCCCGCGTTTACCCGGAATGCCGCGGGGTACGACGGCGGACTACCGCTCACAGTCGAAGGAGAAGATCATGGCTCGCGCCACACTGTTCCACCAGCTTCACGACGTCGGTCTGGCCGCCTGGTTCGGCGGCACCCTCGCCAACGCCGTCACCCTGAATCCCGCGTCGTCGTCGGCCGGGTCCCCGCGCGACGTCGGCGCGGTCGCCAACGAGGGCTGGGACCGCTGGACTCCGGTCAACGCCGCGGCCATCGGCGCACACCTGATCGGCGCGGCCGGTCTGGTCAAGCACGACGCGGGTCGCATGAAGGCTCAAAAGGGCGTTCCCTCCATGGCTTTGGTGAAGACGGGGCTGACCGCCCTGGCGCTCGGCGTCACCGCCTACAGCCGGACCCTCGGCGCGAAGGTCTCGCAACACCACGCCGTCCCGGCCGATGACGCCACCACCCCGACGCCGGCCACGCCGCCGGACGTCGCCTCGGCGCAGAAGCAGCTGACGGCGCTGCAGTGGGTGGTGCCCGCCACCACCGGCGCGCTGGTCCTGATCGGTGCCTACGCCAGCGAGCAGTACCGGCCCGAGGAGGTCGCCAGGGGAGCGTTGCGGCGCGTACTGTCCTGAGTCGTGCCCCGCAGCGGTCCCGTCTCCGGCCGCTGGGTGCTGTTGGCGACGGTGCTGGGCTCGGCCATGGTGATGATCGACGGCACAGTCGTCAACGTGGCACTTCCGCACATCGGGGCCGACCTCGGATCCGGCTTCGGGGGTCTGCAGTGGACCATCAACGCCTACACGCTGTCGCTGGCGTCGCTCATCCTGCTCGGGGGTTCGTTCGGAGACCACTTCGGCCGACGCCGGGTGTTCCTCATCGGGGTGGTGTGGTTCGCGGTCGCGTCGGTGGCGTGCGGACTCGCGCCGAACACCGAGGCGCTGATCGCGTCCCGCGCCCTGCAGGGTGTCGGCGGGGCGCTGCTCACCCCCGGCAGCCTTGCGTTGATTTCGGCGTCCTTCCGCGGAGCGGACCGGGCCGCCGCGATCGGCGCGTGGTCCGGCCTGGGCGGTATCGCAGGCGCGATCGGACCGTTCGTCGGCGGCTTCCTCGTCGAATGGAATTGGCGCGCGGTCTTTCTCATCAACGTGCCGATGGCTGCCGTGGTGATCGTGGTGACCGCGCTGCACGTCCCGGAGAGCCGTGACGAGGATGCGCCGCCGGGTCTCGACGCGGCCGGGGCGGTGCTGACCGCACTCGGTCTGGGAACGCTGACCTACGGATTGACCCGATGGGGCAACGACGGTGCGGACACCGTCGTCGCGGTGGCGATCTGCGTCGGTGTGCTGGCGCTGGCGGCTTTCGTCGTCGTCGAGCGACGGTCACCGCACCCGCTGATCCCCCCGCGCCTGTTCTCCAACAGCATTTTTCGCGTCGCCAACGTCATCACGCTGTTGATCTACGGGGCGTTGGGCGCCGCGTTCCTGCTGCTGGTACTGCAGTTGCAGACGGTCGCCGGGTTCAGTCCCGTGGCGGCCGGCACCGCGCTGCTGCCGTTCACGCTCGTGATGCTGCTGTTCTCGGCGCGGGCAGGCGCCTGGTCCGCACGCATCGGGCCACGCGTGCCGATGACCCTGGGCCCGCTGATCGCCGGAGCCGGGCTGATGCTCATGAGCCGCATCGGTGCCGACGCCTCCTGGCTGGTCGACGTGCTGCCCGCGGCCCTGGTGTTCGGCTCGGGGATGGTCCTGGTGGTCGCACCGTTGACGACCGCGGTGCTCGACGCCGCACCGCAGAGTCTGGCTGGATCGGCATCGGGGGTGAACAACGCCGTGGCCCGGGTGGGCGGCCTCTTGGCGGTGGCCGTGCTCCCCGGGATCGCGGGCATCAGCGGCGCGGACTACGCCGATCCGGCGGCCTTCGACCGGGGCTTCCGGCTGGCCGTCACGATCGCTGCCGGACTGATGGTGCTCGCCTCGGCGACCGCGGCGGTCGGTATGCGCCGACGTCCGGATCCGGTCCACCACGAGGACCGGATCCGGATCGGCGAATGCCCGCACTGCGCGATCAGCGGGCCGCCGATGCACCCCGCCGAAGCGCGTGAGCAGTGAGCGGCTAACCCGCGGGGACGGTGCCGCAGCCGACGCCCGGGATGCACCCTGAGGCGCCGCCCGGTCCCGCCGCGCCGCTCGGCCCGCCGGGGATGGCGCCCGAGGCGCCGCCCGGTCCGGCCACGCCGCCGGGTCCGCCCGGAATCACGCCGGCCGCACCGGCCGGACCGGCAGCTCCCGCCGGTCCACCCGGGATGGCGCCCGCGGCACCGCCCGGTCCGGCCACGCCGCCGGGTCCGCCGGGGATCGCGCCCGCAGCGCCGCCCGGGCCGGCCACGCCGTAGCCGGGTGCCGGCGGGGGCACGTAGCCCGGGGCCGGCGGCGGCGGCGCCCAGTAGCCGGGCGCCGGAGGCGGCGGCGGGGGCGGAGCGGCGCAGCCGGTGCCGTAGGGGTCGACACAGCCGGCCGGACCGCCCGCGGCGGCGAGCGGAGCCAGAGCGAGTGCCGCCGCCGCGGTGCACACGGCGACGACGGGGGGAAGGGTCCAGTGTTTCTGCAGCATGAACGCACCTCTACCCCGCATCACGTGACCTCAATCACCCTGGGCCGGACGGCACGGACTTAAGCCTCTAGTCGCCTGTGCGCCGGCGACCGACGATGGCAGCGGCGCACCGACTGCGCCCCCTGCACCGAGGAGGCCCGCCGATGACGACGAGCACCGCTGTCCACGAACCGGACATCCGGACCGCCGAGATCGACGCGGTCGTCGCCACCGCGGCGGCCGCCGCCGCCGAATTCCGCGCTCTGGACCAGGCGCAGGTCGACCGGATCGTCGAGGCGATGGTCCGCGCGGGGGTGCGCGCGGCGGCCGAACTCGCCGGGGTGGCGATCGAGGAAACCGGGTTCGGCGTCTTCGAGGACAAGGTGGTCAAGAACTACGTCGCCACCGAGTTCCTGCACGACTACCTGCGCGACAAGAAGTCGGTCGGCGTCATCGACACCGACGTCGAGCACAACATCGTCCACGTCGCCGAACCGATCGGGGTCGTGTTGGCCATCACCCCGGTCACCAATCCGACCTCGACGGTGCTCTTCAAGGCCATCGTCGCGGCGAAGACCCGCAACGCCATCGTGTTCCGCCCGTCGCCGTACGCGGTGCGGTCCTGTCAGCGCAGCGTCGAGATCCTGCGCGCGGCCGCCGAGGCGGCGGGCATGCCCGCCGGGGCCCTTCAGGTGATCCCGGACGAGGCCCACGAGGTGACGCACTATCTGTTCAAGCACCCCGCGGTCGACTTCATCTGGGTGACCGGCGGACCGAAGATCGTCGCGCTGGCGAGCGCCTCGGGCAAGCCGGGACTGTGCGTGGGACCGGGGAACGCGCCGATCTACATCCACAAGACCGCCGACCTCAAGGGCGCGGTGGTCGACATCTTGATCTCCAAGACGTTCGACTCGTCGGTGATCTGCCCGGCCGAGCAGACCTGCGTGATCGACGACGAGGTGTACGACGCGATGATCGCCGAGTTCGAGCGGATGGGCGCCCGGCTGATGACCGAGGACGAGGCCGCGGCGATCACCCGGTTCGCGTTCGGCCGCGGCGACAAGATCTCCCTCGACGCGCTGGGCCAGAAAGCGCCGGAACTGGCTGCGCGAGCCGGTTTTTCGGTGCCGCCCACGGTGAAGGTGCTGCTGGCTCCGCTGCCGGCGGATCTCGACGCGCTGGCCGCGCACCCACTGGTGGCCGAGAAGCTGATGCCGGTGCTCGGCGTGGTCCGGGCCCGCGACGTCGGACACGCCATCGACGTCGCCGTGCTGGTCACCGAGCACGGCGGGCTGGGCCACACGTCGGCGGTCTACGCCCACGACCAGGCGGTCATCGACGCGTACAGCGCGGCGGTGCGCACCGGGCGCATCCTCGTCAACGCGCCCACCGCCGTCGGCGCGCTGGGCGGCGTCTACAACAACCTGACGCCGACGTTCTCGCTCGGCTGCGGCACGTGGGGCGGGTCGAGCACCACCGAGAACGTCAACTACCGCCAGCTGCTCAACATCAAGACCGTGGCGCAGCGGCGCACGCCGCCGCAGTGGTTCCGGGTGCCGTCGAACACCTACTTCAACGCGGGCGCGCTGGAGAACCTGCGCGACCTGGACTGCGAGACCGTCGTGGTGATCACCGACGCGCTGACCGACGAACGCGGCGTGATCGACCTGGTGCGCGGCACCCTGCGGGCCCGGCACGTGCAGGTGTTCAGCGAGGTGACGCCCGAGCCGGACGAGGACACCATCCGCCGCGGTGTCGAGCTGCTGGCGCGCGTGCAGCCCGACGCGCTGATCGCGGTGGGCGGCGGATCGGTGCTCGATGCCGGCAAGGCGATGCGGCTGTTCTACGAACACCCCGACAAGACGCTCGACGAGCTCACGATGCCGTTCCTGGACCCCCGCAAGCGGGTCGCCGATTATCCGACCGACCGGCACAAGCTGCAATTGATCGCCGTGCCGACGACGTCGGGGACGGGGTCGGAGGTGTCGCCGGCCGCGGTGCTGACCGTGCACGGCACGAAACAGACGCTGGTCGACTACAGCCTGGTGCCCGACCTCGCGATCGTGGATCCGGTGCTGACGTCGTCGATGCCGTCGGTGCTGACCGCCGACACCGGCATCGACGCGCTCACCCACGCGCTGGAGGCGGCCGTGTCGATCTTCGCGTCGCCCTACACCGACGCGCTGTGCGCTCAGGCCGCACGGTTGATCTTCGAGGCCCTGCCGAGGGCGTACCGGGATCCACGAGACTTGGAGGCGCGTACCGACATGTCGAACGCGGCGACGCTGGCGGGCCTCGCCTTCTCGAACGCGTTCGTCGGGACCAACCATGCCTTGGCGCACGCCGTCGGCGCCCGGTTCGGCATCGCCCACGGTCGGGCCAACGCGATCTTTCTACCGCATGTGCTGCGCTACAACGCCGAATTGCCGAGCAAGTTCATGCCGGCCCCCGGCTATTCGGCATACATCGCACCGGACAAGTACGCCCAGGTCGGTCGGCTGATCTTCGGCGGCCATGAACCCGAGGACAGCCGGTCCCGGCTGCTCGTCGGCGTGGAGAACCTGCTGCGTCAGGTGGAGATGCCGCGCTCGCTGAAGGATGCCGGCGTCGACGAGGACGAATTCCTCTCGGCGCTGCCGCAATTGGCGATGACGGCGTTCGAGGATCTCAGCAACCGGACCAACCCGCGGATGCCGCTGGTCACCGAGATCACCGAGCTGCTGCGGCGTGGCTACTACGGCTCGGATCAGCAGTAGCTACGTGTGCTCCTTGATGTAGTCCCCGGCGTCCTTGTCGGAGGTGTCGACGCCGGTGACCGATTCGCGCTCCGCGTAGAACTGCAGCCATTTCGCACCGAGTTCGTGGCGCAGTTCGGGGGGCGCGCTCTTGATGAAGTCGGGCATCGCCTCGCGCTCCTCCTCGTCGAGGTGCGATCCGTTCTCCTTGCGCGCCGTGTTCACCGCCTCGAACCACTCCTCGCTGCCCGGCTCGTGTCGCCGTGAGCGCCGCACCGCGTCGCGGATCGCGTTGTGGTCGGTGATCGCATCCTCGGTCTCGTCCTCGGGGTCACCCTCGGGATTGCCGGGATCGTCCCGGCCGCCGTGGGCCAACAGCGCCGGATAGAACACGGTTTCCTCGGCATCGGCGTGCGCGTCGAGCCGGGTGCCGAGCACCGACCAGATCGCCGCCAGTTCCTCGGGGGTCCTGGCGTCGTCGAGCCGGAAGAACTGGCGGCGCAGCCAGTCGTGGTCGGCGTAGATGAGATCGATGATGTCGGCCATGCGGGGACCGTACCCGCGCGGCGGTCCGCGTAAGCGGGCTCACCACCGCCGGCGCAGCCTGTCCCGGTAGGACCGGCCGTCGGGGTCGTACACGGCGCGGTACAACGGTTCGGCCCACAGCCGCGTCAGCGCGCCGAGACGCTCGGGTTCGTGTGGTCGCAGCCGGCCCGGGGGCCGGGCGCCCCGCCGGCCGCCGTCGTGCCACGCCTGCAGCGCGGCCGCCGAGGCGGTGACCGAGTCCACCACCGCGTCCGGGTCGAGCAGTCCGTCGTCCTCGCTGCCGTCGGTGGCCCGGTCGAGGTGTTCGCGCATCAGGCGCAGCCTCAGGTCACGCGCGAACACCCGCGCTCCGTCGCCGTGGCCGGCCGGGTCGCGCGGGGCCCGCTCGTCGCGGGTGTCGTCGAGCACCGCGCAGGACAGCTCGCTGTCGTGTGTCCACGAGCGGCGGTTGAAGTTGTCGCTGCCCACACAGGCCCAGACGTCGTCGATGACACACACCTTGGCGTGCACGTAGACCGGTGTGCCATGGCGGTTTTCGAGGTCGAAGATGTGCACCCTGCTGGGGTCGGCGCGCCGGCACGTCTCGATGGCCTGGGCGCGGCCCACCTGGTTGGGCGGCAGGGACAACCGGCCGTCGACATCGGGGTGTCGTGGAACCACGGCGATCAGGTGCAGGTCGGGATTGGCGGCCAGTGCTTCGGCGAGCAGGTGCGAGACCTGCTTGGACCACAGGTACTGGTCTTCCAGATAGATCAGCCGCCGGGCCCGTCGCAGCGCCTTCGTGTAGCCGCGCGCGATGCTGCGCTCGCCCTTCGGGGCGAACGCGTACTGGAAGTGGGCGTCGGGATAGGTGCGCAGCACCTGCACCGCGTGGGGGCCGCACGGCGGCGGATCGGCCGGCTGCGGTGGCAGTTCGCCGGCACTCAGATCGGCCCGGCGCAGCTTGTCGACCACCCACGCGATGGGGGAGAGCATGTCCAGCGGCGCGGGATCGTTCCATCGTTCCCGGAACGCGTGATCCAGCGCGCCGACGACGGGACCCTGGATGAGTAGCTGCACGTCGTGCCACGGTGGCCGATCCCCGTACTGGTCGGCCATCTGCACCGCCTGCGGATCGCCGTCGTGGTCGGCGTCGTCGCGGCGGGAGTGGCACAGATCGATGCCGCCGGCGAACGCGACGTCTCGTTCAGGCCGACCCGGGCGCCGCAGCACCACCAGCTTCTGGTGATGGGAGCCGCCGAACCGGACCCGCTGATCGAGCAGCACCTCCCCGCCGGCAGCCTCGATGGCCTCGCCGAGATGCTGGTTCTCCTCCTCGCTGTAGGCGAACGCGTCGAGGTGGCTGCGCCACACCAGTCCTTTGACCACGACGCCGCGTTCGGCGGCGTGGCTGAACAGTTCGGCGATGGTCGGTCCGCCCTCTCGCACCCGCTCGTCGGGATCACCCCGCCAGTCGGTGAAGAACAGGTGGTCGCCGGGGCCCAGGGCGTCCACCTCGGTGGCGAGCCGGTCGAAGTAGGCGGCGCCGTGGATCAGCGGCTCCACCCGGTTGCCGTCGCGCCAGACGGGAATCGACGACGCGGCGTTGCCGCGTTCACGCTCTGTGAGGAACCAGTCCGTGGTGATCGCCACGAGCCCACGCATACCCGGGTTTCCGGCGGGGGAACCGGGGTACGACGCGGACATGGCCCGCGACGCAGATCAGCAGTTCGACGTCCTGATCCTCGGCGGTGGGAACGCCGGGCTGAGCGCCGCGGCCCGGCTGCTGCGCAAGGGATTCGGTCGCGTCGCGGTCATCGAGCCACAGACCGTGCACACCTACCGTCCGCTGCTGTCGTACGTCGGCGGTGGCGAGGCCGACCTGCGCCGTGCGGAGCGCACGCAACGGTCGGTGACGCCGGCGGGTTGCACCTGGATCCGCGACACGGTGGTCGCGGTGGACGCGTCGGCGGCGACGGTCGCGTGCGCCTCCGGACGCCGCTACCGCTACCACGACCTCGTGATCGGCACCGGTCTGGTGCCCGATGACGACGAGCTGCCCGGCATCGATGCGGCGCTGCAGACACCCTTGGTGGGGAGCAACTATCTCGACCACGCCGAGAAAACCTGGGATCTGGTCCGTTCGATGCGGCCGGGTGGACATGCGGTCTTCACCGTGCCCCGTCGGCCGGTCAGCTGCACCGGCACCACGATCAAGCCGCTGTTCCTGGCCGCCGGCCACTGGCGGCGCACCGGTCTGCTGCCCGGGGTGAGCATCACCCTGGTCATCGACCGGCCGTACCTGCTCGGGGTGCCCGCCCTCGACGCCCGGCTCTCAGAGTGCCTGCAGGAGTTGGACGTCCGCGTCCTGCACAGCACCCGCGTGACGGCCTTGCAGCCGGAGTCGTCGTCGATCACCGTCTCGACCGGCGAGACGCTGACCTACGACATGCTGCACCTCGTCCCGCCCTTCCGCGGCCCGCGCTGGCTGCAGGACTGCGGACTGACCGGTGATCAGGCGCACGGGCTCGTCGACATCGATGCCGCCACCTTCGCGCACCGCGAGCATCCGAACATCTGGGCCGCCGGCGACGGCGCCGCCGTCGACACCGACCCGTCCGGGGGAGCGCTGCGCCGGCAGATCGCGATCCTCGTCGACAATCTCGCCGCCGCCCGCCGCGGTGCGGCGATGACGACCTACGACGGCTACACCGTCGCGCCGATCACGACGGACAGGCATCTGTTGATCGCCGGGGAATTCGACCGCACCGGCGCGATCGCGTCATCTCTCCCGTCGTTCATCGACAGCACCCGACCGCGCCGCTCCGCGTGGGCGTTCGACCGCTACGTCCTGCCGCAGTCGTACTGGCACGCCATCCTCAAGGGGCGGCTCTAGAGGACTTAAGTCCCCGCGGCAACGTCTGCTGGGCACTGGCCGCGGGTACCACGTGCGGGCGACGCTGTCGAAAAGCGACCATCACGAGGGGCGCGGCCCATGAATCCGTTGGCGCCGTTGGACGCGGCGATGATGACCGCGGAGTTGCTCTCCGACCCGCTGCACACGGCTGCGCTGCTGATTCTGTCGCCACCACCGGATTCAGGGCCCGGATATGTCGACGCGCTCTACGACGAGGCCGTGACCGCGATAGCGGAGCTGGACCAGCGCTTTCGGCGGCACCCGCACATCGGCGTGGACACGGCGGGCCTGTGGACCTGGCGGGTCGACGAGACCGTCGACCCGCGTCAACACCTGCGACGCGCGACGCTCGCACCCCCGGCGGATCGGGAGGCACTGTGGGCGCTGGTCAGCTCGCTGCACAGTGAACCACTGGACCCATCCCGACCGATGTGGATGGCGTACGTGATCGACGGCCTGGCAGAGAACAGGTTCGCGGTCTACATCAAGGTGCACCACACCGTGGTCGACGGTGTCGCCGGGTTGAGGATCATCGCCGACGGGCTCACCCCCGATCCCTCGAGCCGGTCGAACGGACCACTGTCCGCCACTGCGCCTCCAGTGGCCGACGCGTCGGCCCTCCACCACCGGACGTCGCCGATGCGCGCGGCACTGCACGGTGACACGTCGAGCGTGGCCCTGGCGCGCCGGACCGCACTGGGCGGTCTGGCCATGACCGTCGGACGCATCGCCGGCGGCGTCGCGGCACTTCCGATCGACGCTCCGTACACCCGGTTCAACGGGCGGCTCGGCCGGCAGCGCACGTTCGCCGGAGTCAGCTTTCCGCGGTCGAGGATCCGCGCCGTCCAGGAGGCGGCCGCCGTGACGGCCAACGACGTGCTGACGGCCGTGGTGTCCGGTGTGCTCCGCGACTGGCTGAGCGCGCAGCGCGAACTGCCCGCCAGGACATTGGTGGCGATCTGCCCGGTGACCGTCAGATCGCGCGACCACGTACCCGATCAGGACCGGCAGGCCAATCTGTTCGGTCTGCAGCTGTGCCCGCTGGGCACCGACCTGGCCGATCCGCTGGAACGGTTGGCCCACGTGCACCGCGCGATGACGTGGGCCAAGTATCAGGTCGCCCACCGCGGTCCCGCCGCGACGATGCTGCTGGCGGCGCCGAGCATCGCGGCCACGGTGCTGCCGCCGATCGTGCCGTTCGCGCCTCGGCTGCGGCGCGGATACAACGTGTCGATCTCCAACGTGCCCGGGCCGCCGAGCCGGTTGTACTGGGACGGCGCGCTTCTCGAGGAGATCTATCCGGTGTCGACGGCGATCGACGGTCAGGCTCTGAACGTGACGATGTGTTCGTACGCCGATCGAGTGACCCTCGGCTACGTGTCGGGTCGTCGTGTGGTACCCGATGTAGGGGCGCTGATCCCGCTGACCGAACACGCTCTCGCCGAACTGGAGTCGGCGCTGGGCACAAGTGCAGAGGAGACGTGAATGGGTGTCTATGCCATCACCGGTTCGGCCTCGGGGATGGGTCGTGCGACGGCAGACGCGTTGCGCACCGCCGGCCACACCGTGATCGGGGTGGATCTCGACGACGCCGACGTCGTGGCCGACCTGTCGACGGCGGCGGGCCGCCGGGCGGCCGCCGACGCGGTGCTCGCGCAGTCCGGCGGCCGGTTGGACGGCGCGGTGCTGGCCGCCGGCATCGGCCCCGGCCCAGGACCCGAACAACTGAGCAGGATCGCGCAGGTCAACGTCTTCGGCGTCGTCGACCTCCTCGAGGTGTGGCGCCCCGCACTGGCCGCCGGCGGACATGCGAAAGTCGTTGTCTTCGGCAGCAATTCGGCATCCACCACGCCGCTGGTCCCGGCCCGTGCCGTGCGGGCGCTGCTCGCCTCCGACGCCGACAGGGCGGTCCGGTCGGTCCGTGTCTTCGGACGCAACGCCTCGGTGATGCTCTACGCCGCGTCCAAGATCGCCGTCAGCCGCTGGGTGCGGCGGCACGCCGTCACCGGAGAATGGGCGGGCGCGGGCATCCGGATCAACGTGCTCGCGCCGGGCGCCATCATGACGCCGCTGCTCGAAGAGCAGCTCTCCTCGCCGGATCGGGCGAAGTACGTCCGGTCGTTCCCCGTGCCCACCGGCGGATTCGGCGACGCCGGTCAGCTGGCCGCCTGGGCGGTGTTCATGCTCTCGGACGCAGCCGAGTTCCTGTGCGGCAGCGTCCTCTTCGTCGACGGAGGAACCGACGCCTACTTCCGTGCGGACGACTGGCCGCGACCAGTGCCGCTGTCCGGGTTGGTGGGCTACTTCAGACGCTTCAGACCGTGGTCGTCCCCGCGCTCGGCTGCCGCGTCGGGGTGATCCGGCCGCGGACGCCGTACACGGACGCGCGGTCGAGCAGCTCCTGGTAGAAGGCGTCGCTGACCGTCTGGTCGCGGGTCAGCAGGAAGCCCGAGATCCCGGTCGGGTCACTGACGATGGCCCACTGGTAATCCGGATCGAGGTCGACGATCCAGTAGTTGCCCGGCGGGTTGGCCCGCGGCTTGCCGAAGAACGACACGTTGAGCTTGTTGTTCGACGGGTCGACCGGCACCGCGGCACCTTCGATCGTGGACTGCGGGCCGTTGTTGAAGAAGTAGTTGCCCGAGTTCTGCACCTTGATCGAGCCGTCCGGGTTCAGGCTGTAGACCGCTTTGGTGTTGACCAGTCCGATCGAGAAGAACTGCTTGACGCTGCCCACCTCGTACCAGGTGCCGAGGTAGGAGTCCACGTCGACGACCGGCGGCGGGGAGAGCACCACGGCGGCGGTGTCGCCCATGACGATGTACTGGTCCGGTACGCCGTAGATGCCGTTGCCGTCGACCGGGCCCAGGCCCGCGAACAGATCGTTGATCCAGCCGTCGGCCAGCGTGTAGACCGCCGCGGTGTTGCCGGGAGGGGAGAAGCGCGTCACCAGCTGGGAGAAGAAGTCGACCAGCGGGTTGCCGCCGATCAGCGAGTCGACGTGCGAACCGTTGGCCAGGGTCACCCCGACGAACCGGTCGGGACGCGCCGCGACCAATTCCTTGGTGGTGGCCCCGAAGAGGTTCCCGAGCTGGGGCGGCGCCGCGATCTGGTAGACGGGGATGTAGGGCTCATCGAGCCGCGTCAGGGCGTCGGGGACGACGCCGCCGAACGCGAAGCCGTCGAACATCACCACACCCCGCAGGGTGCCGCCCTTGTTCGGGTCGTCGGCGTAGTAGCCGGCGGCCGCGGCAGCCAGGCCCCCGCCGGCGGAGTGCCCGGTGAGCACGAAGTCCGTCGGCAGGACTCCCGTGAATCCGGCCGCGATCGCGCTCGCCGTCAGTTCGTCCTCGTCGCCCTGGAACAGCGCGGCGACGCCCTGCTGGGTCGGCACGCCGTTGATCCAGCAGCCGCCACACCGCAGCGACGGGAAGGACGGCAGGTTCGGGGAGACCACGATGCTGTTGGTCTGCTGCGAGAGGTTCTTGGCCAGCGCGGAGTAGAAGAACGAGCGGCCCATGAAGCCGTGCTGCAGGTAGATCAGGCCCGTCGCGGCGACCGAACCGTCCGCCTGGGTGGGGAAGTACCAGTCCGCGCCGGTGGTGAGTCCCTTGTCGCCGATCGGGATGTCCAGGGTCGCGCGGCCGGTCCTGACGCCGGTGACGGCCTCAGGCGCCGGTGCCGACAGCGTCTCCACCTTGGCGGTGTCTGATGCGGAGTCCATGGGCTCCGGTCGCTGCGGCTTGGTCAGCGCCGACATCACGTTCAGGGCCACGGTGGCCAGCGGGCCGGGGGACCGCCGGTGATCGGTGGATTTCCTCGGCGCCGGATCCTCGGCCGTCTCGTCGGCGCTGTCCTCGGCGGCGTCCCGGAGGGTGAACAGTCGGTGGTGCTTGACGCGGGTGGTGGGTTCCTCGGCCGCGTCGGACTCGTCGTCGCGGGTCGACGCCGGGGCCGAGGCGGGGTCCGACTGCCTGCCGGCGCTCTCGTCGGAGGAGGCGTCCCGGGCCGGGCGCGTTGTGTCGGTGTCGGTGTCGGTGTCGGCCGATCGGCTCGTGGAGTCGTCGCCGCCGGTGTCCGGTTCCGCGGCGGCGACCCCGTGTCCGGCGCTCAGCGCGATGCATGCGCCCGCGCCCGCGGCAAAGAACCAGTAACCCCAGTGTCTTGACGTCACATGCGGTATCTAACCGTGCGTGGACAGCCCGCGAAGCGAATTGTCGGCAACGTCAGCGTCACGTCACGTAAAAAGGGCTATGCCCGATCAGCGCGACGTGAAGGTCTGCCCGGTCTGCGGCAGGCCCTTCCACAACCGCAAGAAGTGGTCATCGCGGGGGCAGTGGGATCAGATCGTGTACTGCTCGCGCCGGTGTCGAGGTGCGGCGGTCAGAACACCCGGATCCAGTCGATGAGCATCTGAGCCGGGTAGTTCCCGCCCGCGGGTTCGCGTCCTCCCGATCCGCCGACCGCGATGTTGAACACCGGCGCCAGGGTGTAGCCCGGGTCGTTGAACGGCCAGTCATCGATGGAGTTCGCCGGCACGGTGAAGAACGGTTCCATGCCCGGCTGATAGTCCTTCCAGAAGTACATGCCGGTCGGCAGCCACGTCATCCGCCAGGTGTGCCAGGCGTTGTCGACGGGATGACGATCGGTGGCGAAGGACGTGCCGTCCAACCGCGCGTGCACCGTGGTGCCGGACGGCCAATCGTTGTTGCCGTACCACTCGACGAGGTCGACTTCGCCGCCGCGCACCGGGTTGTCGTTGAGCAGCCAGAACGCGGGCCATGCGCCGTCGGTGAGGCAGTCGAGCTTGATCCTCGCCTCCCAGGTGGTGCCGACCCCGCCGCGCCAATTCCCAATGATCTTGGCGCTGGCGTACTTCTCCTGGATCGTCGTGCCCGGGCCGCGGGTGGCCCGGATGACGAGATTGCCCTTGCCGTCCTGGAAGACGTGCTCCTGGTCGGTCACGTAGCGGCCCATGTTGTAGGGCTTGTCCCATTCGACGGGGTTCCTGATGACCTCGCGCTCGGGCACGATGAACCACCAGGCCGGGTCGGGAGGCGCGCCGGCAGGACCGTTGAACTCCTCCTGGAACAGGAACACCGGGGCGGCGGCGGTCGGTGCCGGCGGCGCTCCGGGAGGCGCGGGAGCCGGGGGAATGTCGCCCGGGACGGGCTGGGCATGGGCCGTCGCCGCGGGCAGGGCAGCGGCCGCCGCGCCCAAACCGATCGTGAACAGCAGGTGACGACGATCCATTTCTGGCACGGCACGACCCTAGAGGATGACGAGCGGGGGTGGTCGCCCTTCCCGCCATCCGGCCGGATGCGCGTGTCGCGGTGGTCTATTCGGCGAGGTAGATGGCCCCGTCACGGAGGTGGACCCGCACGGTGGCGAGCTCGAGCCGGCGACCGAACGCGCGGATCATCGCCGAGTAAGGCTTAAACCCGAAGATCCGGCCCTTGGGTCCCTCCGTCATCGCGCCCGTGCTCACGTCGTACCGGGCTCGGTGCCACGGGCACTCCAGGCAGCCCTGCTCGGTGACGCGACCCCGGCCCAACTGGGCGAACTGATGCCTGCAGGTGTTGCCGACCGCGAACGGCGTTCCGTCCGGAGTCACCCCGACCGCCAACACGCCGTGCCGGTCGGTCCGCACCTCCCGCACCCCACGGTCGTCGAGGTCGGTCAGCCGCAGGAGCAACGACCCCTGCGCGCGGACCGGATTGTCGTGGGTGAGGGGCGGGAAGATGCTGCCGGTGTCGACACCCCGTTCGTGGGGGTCATTGCGAAGACTGGTCATGGCCGAGACCTACCCGGGCACCGGCCCGCCGAACATCGCGTCACCAACACGTCATCGGTCCCGGTTTCGCGCCGCCCGTAACCGGCTACCTTCGGACCCGTGCTCCTCGACGACGCCGTGCGGTTGGCCGGCCGGACCGCAGCGCGCGTGGTGACGCGGCCGGCGCGAATGGATCTCGACGGTCGCGTGCTGTTCATCACCGGTGCCGCGCGTGGGCTCGGCGCCGAGACGGCGCGCCGCGCCCATGCTCGCGGTGCCCAGGTGGCGCTGGTGGGACGGACGTTGGCGACGTTGCAGGCGCTGGCCGATGAATTGGGTCCCGGGGCGGCCGCGTTCGAGGCGGACGTCACCTCGGCGGAGAAGCTGAACCGCGCCGCGCAGGACGCGGCGGCGACCTTCGGCGGGATCGACGTCGTCGTCGCGAACGCCGGGATCGCCCCGCCGTCGCACACGGTGGCGACGATCGCGCCCGACGCGTTCGAGCACACCGTCGAAGTCGACCTGCTGGGGCAGTGGCGGACGGTGCGGGCCGCGCTGCCCAGCGTGCTCGAGCGCCGCGGTCACGTGCTGCTGGTCGGCTCGATCTACGCGTTCTTCAACGGTGTGCTCGCCGCGCCGTACGCGGTGAGCAAGGCGGGGGTGGAACAGCTGGCGCGGGCGCTGCGGGTCGAATTGGCGCCGCACGGCGTGACGGCCGGGATCGCCTACCTCGGTTTCATCGACACCGACCTGGCCAATGACGCCTTCGCCGACGAGGCCGCGGCGGCGGTCCGGCGGGCGGTGCCCGGCATCTTCACCAAGGAGATGACCGTCGGCGCGGCAGCCGATGCGGTGCTCGACGCGATCGAGCGGCGCGCCCCGCGGGTCAGTGCGCCGGCCTGGGTCCGTCCGCTGCTGGCCGCGCGGTCACTGACCACGTCGGTGATGGATGAGGTGCTCCTGCACAATCGTGGTGTGCAGGCCGCGATCTCCCGGGCGGAAACCGCTGCGCGTCAACAGGATTCGTAGTACGATCGGTTGTGGTTCAGCCGATGCACTGCGTCGGGCCGGGTACCGCCGAGCGGCCGTGACCGCAGCCGGGCGTCAGCGGCTTGATGGCCAGGCCCGGAGTGATGTCGTCCCAGAGGGCGGGGTCACTGGGTACAACGGTCCCGTCGGCGAGGGTGTGACCCGACCAGAGGGCGGACTCGAAATCACGGATCGCGGTCGGCGTCGGGACGCCAGGGAAGAGGTCTTTGGCGAGGTTGAACTCCTGGCCGGGCGGGATCTTCTCGCCCTTTCCCGCGCTGGGTGACACTCCGGTGGTGACGAAATCGCCCAGCTTGCGCGGCATCCCGCCCTCGCCGACCCCGTGTCGGGACGACGTATCGGATGACGGCTCCGCCGCCGCCGCTGCCGCGAACGGCAGGGAGAGCAGCCCGGCAGCAAGCACAGCTAGTGACGCATTCCTGATCATGGTCGTACCTTTCTCGTCGGTCCACGCTGGCGACGGCGATCTCAAGAGCGCGGTCGCGCTGCAATTCTCACCGTGGCGCGAGATGACGAAATCAGTAGCGCACTACTGCTTTTCGCGGTCTTCCCATCGTGGGTACGTAGTCTGATCGGTCAGGCCGGCGCGGCGTTGCGCGCACCGGGCTGGCGGGTCTTGGTGATCCAGCCGCGCACTCCGTCAGCCTTGGCCTGCGCCACGAGGGCCTTGTACTGCTCGTCGGAGACCAGCGGCGTGCGGCTGAGCAGGAATCCGCTCCGTCCGGTCGAGTCGGTGACGATCGCGTAGTCGTAGTCCGACCCCAGGTCGACGATCCAGTAGTTGCCGGGCGGCGTCGCCGAGGGCCGGCGCCCGAAGAACGCCACGTTGAGCTTGGCGTTGGTGTCGTCGACGGGTAGCGCGGCGCCGTTGATCGTCGACTTCGGGCCCCGGTTGAAGAAGTAGTTGCCGGAGTTGACCACCTTGATGGATCCGTCGGCGTTGAGGCTGTATTCGGCCTTGGTGTTCACCAGTCCCAGAGAGAAGAACTGCTTGACGCTACCCACCTCGTACCAGGTGCCCAGGTAGCGATCCACATCGACGGAGGGCACTGTCACCGGAGGTTGCGGTGCCGCGGTCCGCGGTGCCCCGCTGAGCGAGGACAGGGCGCTGAGCATCGCCGTCGCCACCGGGCCCGGCGAGCGGTCGCGGGTGGTGGCCGTCGCCCTGGCCGGGGCCGCGGCGTCGTCGTCCGTGTCGGAGACCTCTGTCTGCCGGGTCTTCCAGCGTGGCAGCGGCTTCGCATCGCGCTTCGCTTCGCGTGCCGATGTCTCGGCGTTGTCGGCCGAAGACCTCTCCACCGACTTCTCGGTGTCCCGCGCCGCGGCGCGCTGACGGAACAGCGGCGTACGCCGTGTGCCCTCGTACGCCGCCGTCCGCTCGATTCGCGGAGTGCGCTCGGCGGACTGACTCGAGGACGACGCGTCGCCGGAGGCGCCCGCGTCGGCCGCGGCGGTGCCTGCGCCGACACCGAGCGCGAGACATGCGCCTGCGGCGCACGTGACCAGCGAGAACTGCCAGCGCTTCATGATCATGATCCGGCTGTTGCCGTCCGCGTGCGGTGTCAAACGCTTGTGACGAGGACGTGAGATTTGTCGCCGGTCCAGGCCGGATCAGGGTGCGATGACGAGGTCACAGATCCGGTCGCCGTCCAGGGTGAACCGGTAGTGCAGATCGGCCACCCCGCCGGGGATGTCCCCTTCCAGACGCTGGACGACGTCGACGTGCGCCGCATCGGGCACCGTGGCGCCGGTGAAGGTGGTGGAGAACGTGTACTCGCTTCCTGCGTTGTTCAACCACGCGCCGATGGCCTCCCGTCCACGGACGGTGCGACCTTCGTCGGTGACGGCCGCCTCCGCGGTAAATGCGTAGGGCGGCAGCCACGTCCCGGGACCGGTGCGCGCGCAGGTACGCGGTGACGACGGCGGGCAGGGCATTCCACGTGATGTCGGTGTCAGTCATACCGCGACCCTGAGGCTTCCCCCATGGAGAGAGTCAAGCCTGTTCGGCGTCCAGGGTGCGTTCCAGATCCCCGACGGTGCGTTCGGGCGGAAACTCTGAGGTCCGGTTTGTCCTGAACGGCAACGCGCCGTTCGTCCTTTTGATGAGGTTCAGGAAAGGCCCGGACCCGCGAGGACAGGAGATCGACCATGCCGCAGTACGCCGCCATCATCTACAGCAGGGACGTCGACTACACCGCGCCCGAGCATGCCGAGGAAATGGCCGAATACGGCACGTTCGGCGAGGTGCACGGCGGAGCCCTCCGCGGCGGGGCCGCGCTGCACCCGACCAGCACCGCCACCACCGTGCGGGTGAAGGGCGCCCGCGGGGGCGACGTGCTCCTCAGCGACGGGCCCTACGCAGAGACCAAGGAGGCGCTGACCGGCTTCTACCTGCTCGAGGCCGCCGATCTCGACGAAGCGGTCCGTATCGCCGCGGACATCCCGGCGGCGTGGAACGGGGCCGTCGAGGTGCGACCCGTTGTCGACTTCGGCTGACCGACTGGCCGAGACCGTCCGGATCGAGGGCGTGCGGATCCTCGCCACCCTCGTCCGGACGGTCGGCGACCTGCAGATCGCCGAGGACGCCGTGCAGGAGGCGACGCTGCGCGCGCTGAGGGACTGGCCACGCACCGGCATCCCCGACGAACCGCGTGCCTGGCTGACCGTCACCGCCCGCCGGGTGGCCATCGACATCCTTCGCCGCGAGCACGCTCGAGCCGGAAAGGAGCGCGCGAGCATGGATCTCGGCGCGGGCGGAGAGGAGCCCGGCGGCGCGGTCGCCGACGATCGCCTGCGATTGTTCTTCACCTGCTGTCATCCCGCGCTCGCGCTGGATCAGCAGGTGACACTCGCCTTGCGCACGTTGTGCGGGCTGTCGCCCAAACAGATTGCCGCCGTGCTGCTGTCGACTGAAGCGGCGGTGGCCAAACGGTTGACCAGAACGCGCGCCAAGATCGCGCGCGCCGCCATCCCCTACCGGGTGCCCGCGGACGAGGACCTGCCCGAGCGGCTCGCCGCCGTGTGCTCGGTGGTGCATGCTTCCTACACGATCGCCCACAGCGCGGTCGGCGGTGACACGGTCAGCGACGTCGATGGTTGCCGCGAGGCGCTGCGACTGGCCCGCCTTGTCCACGAGCTGATGCCCGACGAGCCGACGCCGATGGCCGTTTTGGCGCTGCTGCTCTACACGGAAGCCCGGCGCCCCGCACGCTTCGATGCGGTCGGCGACCCGGTCCTCCTGGCCGAGCAGGATCGCCGGCGGTGGGACCGCCAGGCCATCGAGGAAGCGGACGTCCTGCTCAACACGTCCTTGCGCCGGACGGAGGGCATCGCCGACCCTTACCAGCTGCAGGCCGCCATCGCCGCCGAACATGCCCGCGCCAGTTCCTACGACGCGACCGACTGGGCGGAGATCGTCCGCCTCTACGACTTGCTGCTCTCGCTGCGTCCGACGACTCCGGCGGCACTGGCGCGTGCGGTGGCGCTGGCAGAGTGGCGCGGGCCGGACGCGGGTCTGCAAGTGCTCACCTCGCTGTCCCCTGACCAGCGCTGGCATGCGGTGCGTGGCGAATTACTCGCCCGACAAGGCGAATTCGACGAGGCGATCGCAGCGACACGACTGTCACTGACCGACGATGTACCCGCGCCCGAACGACGGTACCGCGAGCGCCGGATCGCGCAGTGGTCGTCACGACTCTGAAGCACTCACACCCGCTGAGGTCTAGGCGGCCACGACCGTGCGATGCAACGTCCCGGAATCCGTTGCAGCCAAGAGCAACTCGGGAATCGTCAGGTCGCCCCAGCCGGCGTTGACCGGCCCGCGCGCTGTCCCCAGCCACGGCACCACACCGGGATCCGGCACGACGCCGAGGTGGTAGGCCTGGATGCCGGGCAGGTGGTATTGGAAAAAGTTGCCGAGGAAATCCATGAAGAAGACGAAGTTCCGCAGGGGCCCGGTGCGCCACAGCGTGACCGCGTTCAACAGCGGCGTCATCGCCGCCGGATCACCGATCATCACGATGTGGCCGTAGTGCGGCTTGATGCCGCCGCCGGGCACGTACGGCGGCATGAACGGCTGCAGGCCGGGCAGATCCGATGCCATGAACGGCGCCGGGTCGCCGTAGGTCTCGACGTTGACGAACATCGAGTCGGCACCGTTGCCGGGGACCGTGCTGCTCATCCCGGGGCTCTCGAAACCGACGCCCGCGAGCCCGATCTGCTGCGCGACGTACTGCGCCTCCCATCCGCCGAGGGAGTGGCCTGTCACGAAGATGTCCTCGGGGGCGTAACCCTGCTCGGCCGCCGCGGCTTGCACTCTCTCGGCGAAGCGCAGTGCATCGGTGAAGGCCCAGGGTGTGGTCTGGGTGTAGATCACCTGGAGGTCGGTCAGGATCTGCGCGACGGCGATGAACGGGTTGAACAACAGGTTGGTCCCGCCCGTGGTGCCCTGGTAGGCGATGATCACCTGGTTGTCGGGCGTCACCCACGCCCGGGCCGCCATGCCCGAGATGATGTTCGCCGACGCCATCTGAAAACCGTTGACCGTGAACGGAACCAATCCTTCCGGCGTGGTTCCGAGACCGTAGGCTGACGCGGAGGCGTTGAGGAACTGCGCCACCGTCGGTGTCTTCGCCGTGGTGGGACCCGTGTAGGTCAGCGACGGGAAGGGCGGCTGCGGCGGGGGAGTCCGGTCGAGGCCGATCCACTTCTCCACTTCCCGGAACGCTGCGAACAGCAGGTCGTTGATTGGGGGTGCGATCTTGATCGGCGCGGTGGGCCCCTGGGAGGACCGGGTGATGTCGAAGACCTGCAGCACGGTGTTGACGAGGCGGCCGGGCAGTTGCAGCAGCTTGCCCAGCGGTGACAACGGTTGCGGTTGCGGCGGCGTGACGGCGACTGTGGACACCTCGACGGTGGCGACGGCGGCAGGCTCCGTGGCGGACGGTGCGGCCTGCTCGGTGCGGACGAGGGTGAGCCGGCGGGCGGGCGGGGTGGCCTGCGTGCGCTCCTCGGCCCGCGCCTGGTCGATCGCCGCCCTCCACCGCGGGAACAGGGGCTTGTCGCGCTCCGGTCGCGCAGGCTGCCCGGTATCCGCGTGGCGCGAAGGGCGTTGTGGCCGTGGTTGATCGGCGGCCTCGGTTTCGGTCTCGGTTTCGGTTTCGGTTTCGGTCTCGGTGTCCGGAGTGTCTGGATCGCTGACCTCGGGCTCCGGCTCGTTCCTGGGAGCGTCGTCAGTGGCCTCCGTGGCAGCCGGCTCGGACGTCGCGTTGTGGCTACCGGTGTCGTGCGTCGCGGCGGAGCCGGTCTGGCTCGTCGCGCCGGAGACGGAATCCCCAGCCGAAGGGTCGGCGCAGGCCACGCCCGCAGCGGGTGCTGCGGCGATCCCGGCGCTGAGCGCCAGAGCGACGACGGCGTACCGGATCCTCGAGCGTCCGCGCGCCCCTTCCACGTCCATCACCGCAAACGACTCCGTCCTCGCGCCGGCCAACCGTGACAACCTACGTTGTCCTGTGAGCGTAGTCACATCCGGGGTTGAGACGTACGCTGGCCCGATGCCCGATCCCACTCCTGAGCTGCACCCCAGTCTCGCCGTGCTGGCGCCTCTGCTGGGAACGTGGTCCGGCGAGGGCACGGGGGAGTATCCGACGATTCAACCGTTCAGCTACGTCGAAGAGGTGACCTTCGGTCATGTCGGCAAGCCGTTCCTGACCTACGTCCAGCGCACGCGCGCGGCCGACGACGGGCGGCCGCTGCATGCCGAGACGGGCTATCTGCGGGCACCCGCGCCCGACCGTGTGGAGTGGATCCTCGCGCATCCGACCGGCATCACCGAGATCCAGGAGGGACGGCTCACGGCGGACGAAGGCGGGCTGCGGATGGATCTGGTGTCGAGCGAGATCGGCCGCGCCGAATCGGCGAAGGAGGTCATGGCGGTGTGCCGGTCGATCGACGTCCGGGGGGCCACGCTGACCTACAGCCTGCGGATGGCCGCCGTGGGGCAGCCCCTCCAGCACCATCTCTCGGCGGCGCTACAGCGTCGATAGGCCGGCATCGCCGTCGGATGTGACGCAGTGATCGCACCGGTTCTCCTGCCCGCGGGATGCCGGCGGGGTTAGGCTCCCCGGGGAAACCGTGACAGGTTGCTGCGCGTTCGGGGGGTGATCGTGAAATGGCTCGTCCACATGGTGTCTTGGCCGAGAGAAGTACGCTGCGCCGATTGCTCAGCATCGACGCACGGACCGGGCGCGGCGCGTCGGCAATCGGACGTCTGGGCGCGCTCGCCGTCGCGCTGGGCATCGGTGGCGCCGTGGCCTTCATGCCGGCGGTGGCCGTGGCCGATCCCGGAAGCGCGGAGGACACGCACCATGCGGTGTCGAGTCCTTCGCCGTCAGCGGATACCGCCGACGCGGGGGAGACCCACGAAGATGGACCGTCCCGATCGGACGCCACTGCCGGGACGTCGGCCGACGACGCGGCGCAGAATTCCAGCGGCGCCGACGAGGCCGACGACGCGCCGGGGGCCGAGCCTGCGAGCGACGACGTGGACCCCGACGTGAAGCGCCAGTCGAACCGTTCGCGAGAGCACCGCGCGGTGCTCAGGGACCGGCTTCCCCGAACACGGGCCGTCACGGGGATCGAGCGGCGCCAACGGGACGAATCACAGACGTCGCCGCCCTCCGTCGCGGACGACCCACCGTCGACGGGCGGGGTCGCGGAACCGCCCTCCGCTCCGCCCGCGCCGCGCGCCACCCGCATCGACACCGTCGTCGAGGCTCCTGCTGCACGTCGCGCGACGCCCGCGCGGGCGACCCCGGTGCGCACCTGGATCGCGACGTGGCTGGGCGCGAACCGGCGACTGTCAGCCGGTGATGGTCCGGTCTCTCCCGCGGTGGTGCCGTTGGTGTGGGGCGCCGCCCTGGCTGCCCGCCGGGACGAACGCGCCGAACGGCTGCAGTCGTTCCGCAGCGGCGTCGAAACGTTCAGCCTGAAACTTCTGGGGAGCAAAACGACCGGCGGGACGTCCTCGACGATCACCGTGGGGTTCCCGCAGAGCGTCGCCTACTTCGCCGAAGGGGACAGCGGAGCACGGGTCGAACTGTTGACGGTCCGGCTCTCGGCCGCATCGAAGACCACGGTGACCGTCCAGTACGCGGTGTCCATCTCCCCCGGAACGGGGTACAAAGCCACGGTCGGTCAGGACTTCACGGCCGCGACTGGTTCGGTGGTGTTCGCCCCCGGCCAGACGTCGGCAACGATCCCGGTAAGCGTCGTCGGGGACACCGCCTACGAGCCGGACGAGGCCTTCCGCGTCCAATTGACCAGCGCCGTCGGGGCTTTGATCGTGGCGACCGCCGGTCAACTCGCCGGCCAGACCGACGTCATCCTCACCAACGACGATGCGGTCTCCGGCATCGGCATGACACTGCATCTGCGGGGAGCCGATGCGGCGACGGTCAAGCGGGAGTTCGATCTGATGTCGGCCATGGGTGTCACGTGGGTGCGCATCGACATCGATTGGTCGGCAGTGCAACCCAAACGGCGCAGTCTGTACTGGGGGTCGACCGACCTGCTGGTCAACGAGGCGGTGGCGCATCAGATGGGTGTGCTCGCGACCATCGCCTACACCCCGGAATGGGCGCGCTCGACGTCCACACGTCTGCTCTCGGATCCGACTCACGCCCGGCCCACGAACCTGTCCGATCTCGCGAATTTCGCCAGCCTCGCCGCCCAGCGTTACGCGCCACTGGGGGTGCACTGCTGGGAGGTGTGGAACGAACCGAACACCGCCAAGTTCTGGCCCACACGTCCCGATGCCGGCGAGTACGGTCAGCTGTTCCGCGCCGTCGCGACCGCGATCCGCGGGGCCGATTCGCGCGCAACACTTTTGATCGGCGGCATCAGTCCGCAGTACGACGGGTCGGCCGCGGAGATACCGCCCGCCGTCTACCTCGAGCAGCTCTACGCCAACGGGACGGCGCAACTGGCTGACGGGGTAGCCGCTCATCCGTACAGCTATCCGAACCTTCCGATGGATCCCGCACAACGTCAGGTCGGAGGGTTCTACGACCTGCCGGCACTGCAGGCGGTGATGGCCAACCACGGCGACGGCGCCAAGAAGATCTGGATCACCGAATTCGGTGCGCCGACCGGGACCAGTGTGAACGCCGTCTCCGAGCAAGATCAGGCGACGATCCTGCTGCAGGCCCAGCAACAGGTCGCGCAGTGGAACTGGGCCGGACCGCTGATGTACTACGAACTCGTCGACGGGGGAACGGATCCCACCGACGGCGAGCAGAACTTCGGCGTGCTGCGCGCGGATCTCTCACTGAAGGCCGCCGCGCAGGCGTTGATGGACGCCGCCCGCGTTCGTCTGTGATCAGTGCAGTAGTCGACTACTGAGTGTCGCCACGAGCTTCCGCATCACAATCCGAAGGGAGTGCGGTCAAGGAGGCGACCATGAGATATGGACAGTGCGTAGGCCGGGTCGGGGGTCTCGCGGCCGCGCTCGGAGTAGGCATCGCGATATGGCTGGGCTGCCCGACGGCGTCGGCCGACGACGCTGCAGCAAGCACCTCGGGAACGCCGAGCCGCTCCGCGGCAGTCTCGCCGAGAGCAGGCGCCGACTCCCGCATCTCCGACAGGCGAACCGTCCGTGTCAAGCCGCCCCGAGCCGACAGGACGTCGGCGAGGTCGACGCGACGGTCTGCCTCGAGCGGAGGCGACGCCGAACCCAGCGCAGAAACACAGCGGATCAGATCGGTACGGACCTTCGTTCAACCCGAGCAGCAGCCGACGAGTGGCGACGGCGCGGGTTCGGTGCCATCGCCCGTGTCCTGGACCGTGGCCGCCGCCGCCCGCCGCCAACTCCGCACCGCGGATGTAGCCCTCCAGGCCCAGCCCACCCGGGTGAGCGTCGTCGGAACGGTCAGCCGGACCGGCCATCAAACGACGACAGCGCAGTTCAATGCCGACGGCAGCCGAGCGACGGTGACCACGAGCAGTCTGCGGCTGCTCACCCTCACCCAGGTCGTCCAGACATCGGTGTACGACACCGATACCGGTCGCCAGATCGGCCGCACCGTGGTCACGAGGGGTTCTCAGCCGGCTTCCGTCACGAGCGCGGAGGAGACCACCGACGAGGGAAACCCGCCGGTGATCAATCCGGACGGTACCCGTGCTCTGACCATCACCGGCGTCACCGACCCGAATACGGACTCCAAGTCCACAGATGTGACCGTCACGGACACCGTCACCGGATCCCAGGTCGGCGGTGTCACCACTCTCGCAGGTGAATATTGGCCCGTGCCGGTGCTTTTCGGCGTCGACGGCAAGCACGCGGTCATCACAACGGGAACTTACGACAGCCGCACCTCGACCAACACCATGTTGTACTCGACGATCGACACCGACACAGGATCAAAGGTCGGCACCACACTGGCCCTCAACGGCTTCGCGCCCGTGTCGCCGATCTTCGGCGATGATGGCCGACACCTGACGTTCATCACGTCCGGCAGAAGCGGCGACATCTACACGACGGAGGTGGGAGTTCTCGACACGACCACGGGCACCCAGATCGGAAGCACTCTCGTCTATCCGAATTCAGGAGTGACGATATGGCCTGTGTTCAGTCAGGACGGGAATCGGGTGCTGATTCTGGACACCCTCAGAGCGCCATCCAAGCCCCTCAGCACTACGGTATCTGTGATCAACACCGTCACGGGGACACAGGTCGGGAAGACACTCGACTTCGCGGGCGGAGACTACGGAATGTCGGCCGCGTTGAGTCCGGACGGCGCGCACGCGTTGATCGTCACCACGAAAGCGAATTGGCTCACTCTCACGTCGACGACAAGGGTGTCGATCGTCCGGATTGCGTGATCGCCCAAGACCGCCACCCGAGACGCGGTGATGGCGTAAGACGGATTCCATGGCCGAGCAGAGCGCCCCCGCGATCGCGGGGATCCACCACATCTCTTTCACCGTGCGCGACATCGACGCCAGCGTCAGCTGGTACGAACGGGTGTTCCGTGCGCAACGGCTGCCGATGACGTTCCCGCACTACGGATGTGAGGACACGGGTTACGCCGTACTGCTCATCGAACCGAACTCCGGGCTCGCGATCGGACTGCACACGAACACGGGCAACAGCGGCGACCTCTTCGACGAGGCGCAGACGGGGCTGGACCACATCGGCTTCGCGGTGACCTCCCGCGAAGAGTTGGACGCCTGGGCGCAATGGCTCGACACGCTCGACATCGCGCACTCCGGCGTCAGGACCGTCGACGAGCCGACCGCGTTCGCCACCCTGGTGTTCCGCGACCCCGACAACATCCAGCTGGAGCTGTTCGCACCGGCCGGATGACCGGAATCACGGGCGACGCAGGGTCAGCAGGGTGATCTCGCTGGGCGCGAACACCCGGAACGGCGGACCCCAGAACCCGGTTCCGCGACTCGTGTACAGCGCGGTGCGCTCACCATGACGACTCAGACCGCTCACGACCGGCTGCTCCAACCGGACCAGAGCATGAAAGGGCCAGATCTGTCCGCCGTGGGTGTGTCCGGAGAGCTGCAGATCGACCCCGGCCCGCACGGCGTGGGCCACCTGTTTGGGTTGATGCGCGAGAAGCAGGATGGGGAGGCCACTCTCGGCTCCCGCGAGCGCCGCGTCGAGGTTCGCGCCGTGACCGTGCAGACCCGACGCCTTCGCGGTCGCGTCGTCCACCCCGGCGACGACGAGCCGGTCACCGCCACGTCGCACCACGACATGCCGGTTGTGCAGTGAGGTCCAGCCGATCCGTTCCATGTAGTCGAGCCAGCCCTGGGCCTCACTGAAGTACTCGTGGTTGCCGGTGACGTACACGCGGGCCGACGACGCCCGCACCGACGCCAGGGGATCCGCCTGCGCGTGACGTACGTTGACCGTGCCGTCGGCGATGTCGCCGACGTGGCAGACGACGTCGGCGTCGAGCTCATTGACCCTCGCGACAACCCCGGCCGACCAGCGAGCGCGGTCGATCGGTCCGTAATGGGTGTCGGTGATGACCGCGACGCGCAGGCCGTCCAATCCCGCACCGAGCCGGTCGATGACGACGTCGAGCCTCCTGACCCGAGGGATACGCATCGCTTCGACGTATCCCCATACGAGAAGCACCGCCACCGCGACGACGACCGCGCCGGCCACCACCCTGCCGCGGTGAGGGTCCTCGACCCCGGCGAGGAACAGCACGAACCGCACCACCTGGCCCAGCACCGACCAGACGAAGAGCACCCACGCCGCACCGAGCAGTACATCGCCCGCGACGGCGGCACGGTCGCGATGTCGGGCGCCGTGGCCGGCCATCATCAACAGCGGAAGCGCCGCGAACAGCGCGACGAAGACCACCGTCCCGATCACGACGACGGGTCCCGGCCAGGCCGCACCCGACGCGAACAGCGTCCACCAGGGCACGGCGAACAGCAGCAGGGCGACCCCGAACATGATGCCGACGACGCGAAGTCGGCGCCGTTGTCGACGTTCGGATTCGACGATGTCGGCCGGTGTGTCTGTCACGTCTCGACGTTACCGACCGTCGAGCATGAGTGACCGGCGCGCGACGTCGGACATCTCGGTTCGGCGACACGACGGACACAACCGGGGATCAGCGCGTCCGCCTGCGCCGATCGGCGTCGGCGCCGCCGTACAGTGCGAATCACTATGGCAAAGGTCCTGGGTGTTCTCGCGGCCATGGCCGCACCGGCGATCGCGGCGATGGCCCTCGCCGGAGGCGCGGCCGCCGATCCGCCGCTGCTCAACGGCACCTACAACTCGGCCGACGGCGATCCCTACAACGTGTGGACCATCGCGACCAGTTGCGGTCCCACCGGATGTGCCGGGACGGTCACCAGCAATCAGGGCTGGTCGACTCCGACGACGCTGACCGATGGCCGGTGGGTGTTCACCGTGACGAAGCCCGGCGGACTCACCTGCGATGACGGACATTACGAGCCGGCCGTGGTGTCGATGTCGGTCGATCCGGTGACGTTGAGCGGCGTGGTGTCCTCGGACTCGAACTTCGGGTGTGCGGGCGGCATCGTCACCCAGAGCCCGTTCCAGCTGCAGAAGGTCGGCTGACCGCGACTACAGCGCTTCGCGGATGTCGTTCTTCAACGCCTCCGACTGGGTGCCGAACACGGCCTGGACGCTGTTGCCCACTTCGATGACGCCGGCGGCGCCGAGCGCTTTGAGCCGCCCCTGGTCGACCTTCGTCTTGTCGGCGACCTCCATGCGCAACCGGGTGATGCAGGCGTCGACGTTGACGAGATTGTCGCGGCCACCGAATGCCTCGATGAGTTGTTCGGCCTTCGTCCGCGCGGGCGCTGAGACCGGCGCGGCGACCGCCGTCGTCGTCGCTCCGTCGGCGCCGACCTCCAGGTTCGCTTGCTCTTCGGCCTCGAACTCGTCCTCCGGTTCGCGCCCGGGGGTGCGCATGTTGAATTTCGTGATCGCGAACCGGAACAGCACGTAGTAGACGACGAAGAACACCACGCCCATCCCGATGAGCAAGGGGATGTTCTTGGCCGCCGGCGCTGTGCCGTAGAGCAGCAGATCGATCAGACCGGCGGAGAACGAGAAGCCCAGGTGGATGTCGAGCAGGTAGGCGATGGCCAGTGACAGTCCGGTCAGCACCGCGTGGATGACGTACAGCGGGAACGCCACGAACATGAACGCGAACTCCAGCGGTTCGGTCACCCCGGTCAGGAACGCCGTGAGCGCCGCGGCCGAGAGGATGCCGACCGCCACCTTGCGCTGCTTCTTGTTCGCGACGTGGATCATCGCCAGCGCAGCGGCAGGTAGCCCGAACATCAGGATCGGGTAGAAGCCGGAGGTGAGGTGACCGCCGGTCGGGTCCCCGGCGGCGAACCGGGTGAGCTCGCCGGTGACGGTCTCGCCCGAGGGTGTCTGGTAGTCGCCGTAGAGGAACCAGATGTAGGAGTTCGGAATGTGGTGCAGCCCCAGCGGTATCAGCATGCGGTTGGCGAAGCCGTAGATGAAGGCCCCGATTGCTCCGGATCCGCCGATGAACTCCCCGAGGCCGGTCAGCCCGGCGTCGAAGATGGGATAGAAGTAGCTCATCGCGAACGCGAGAAACAGACACGCCAGCGAGACGATGATCGGGACGAATCGTCTGCCCCCGAAGAATCCGAGATACGACGGCAGCACGATCGTGTGGTACCGGTCGAACAACCACGCCGTCAGCAGACCGACGACGATGCCGGCGAACACGCTGTAGTTGATCTGCGCCTGTTCGCCCGCCTTGTCGACCTGACCGGCCAGCACGATCGGCGACATGGTCTTGAACACCGCCTGCACCACCAGATAACCCACCACCGCGGACAGCGCGGTCGATCCGTCTGCCTTCTTCGAGAAACCGATGGCGACGCCGACGGCGAAGAGCAGCGGCAGGTTCGTGAACAGGGCGTCACCGGCGGCGCTCATCGCCTTGAAGAACGCCCCGATGACGGGTACCTCGATCCGGCCCAGCAGGTCCGGCTGGCCCAATCGCAGCAGGATGCCCGCGGCGGGCAGCACCGCGATCGGCAGCATGAGGCTCTTGCCCAGCCGCTGCAGCTGCGCGAATCCCGGGATCCGCATGCCCGATTTACTCTGCGCTTCTTGTGGTTTCGCAGCTTCGCTGGTCACAGGTAAGCCCCCTCTTTCTCGCCGGTTTCGTGCCCTTGCGCAAGTGGGCCAAGCCTATTCTGGGTGCGATCGGCTTTCACCCGATCGGACAAAAGGAGCAGCGGCCATGAGCACGACGCCAGTCCTCGCCCCGGTCGCCGGGCGCGCGGTTCCCCTTTCCGACGTCCCCGACCCCGTGTTCTCCGCGGGCATGGTGGGTTACGGGGCGGCGGTGGATCCGCCGCGGGAGGTGGTGGATGCGGTCGCTCCGGTGAGCGGTAAGGTTCTCAAGCTGATGCCGCACGCCTTCGTGATCATGACCGCCGACAACGTAGGGGTGCTCGTCCATCTCGGTCTCGATACGGTCGCGCTCGACGGAGAGGGCTTCACCACCCACGTCGCCCAGGGCGACGAGGTCACCGCGGGGGAGAAGATGATCACCTACGACGTGCCCGCCATCGCCGCCAACGGCCTGAATCCCATTGTGCCCGTTGTGGTGATGGACCTTCGGCAGGCCGACGCCATCACCCCGGCCGAGGCCGTGCTCGAGGGTGCGGTGATCGCCCCCGGCGACGGACTCTTCACCCTGACCGCCTGATGGAAGTCATCATCCTCGAAGATCGTTCGGACATCGGCAGGATCGCTGCCGACGCCGTGACGTCGGTGCTGACGCGCAAGCCCGATGCGGTGCTCGGGTTGGCCACCGGTTCGTCGCCGCTGACGATCTACGACGAACTCGCGGCGCGCCACGCCGCCGGAGAGCTGTCGTTCCAGCAGGCCCGCGGCTTCACCCTCGACGAGTACGTCGGCCTGCCTGCCGACCACCCTGAGCGCTACCGCAACGTCATCGACGCGGTGTTCGTCTCGCGAGTCGACTTCGCCGACGGAGCGGTGCAGGGTCCCGACGGCCTGGCCGCCGACATCCCCGCCTCCTGCGCGGCCTACGAGGCGGCGATCCGCGACGCGGGCGGGGTGGACCTCCAGATCCTCGGCATCGGCACCGACGGACACATCGGGTTCAACGAGCCCGGGTCGTCACTGGCCTCGCGCACCCGCATCAAGACGCTCACCCGGCAGACCCGCCTCGACAACGCCCGGTTCTTCGACGACGACGTCGACGCCGTCCCCACGCACTGCCTGACGCAGGGGTTGGGCACCATCCTGGACGCCGGGCACATCGTGCTGGTGGCGACCGGACGCGGCAAGGCCGAGGCGGTGCATCATCTAGTCGAGGGCGCCGTGAGCGCCATGTGGCCGGCGACGGTGCTGCAGCACCATCCGCATGTCACCGTGCTGCTCGACGACGCGGCCGCCCGGCGGCTGCAACTCGTGGACTACTACCGCGAGACCTACCGCTGCAAGCCGGACTGGCAGGGCATCTGAGGTGCTGCTACGCGCCGACACGGTGCTGACCGGGCGGGAACTGCTGCGCCCGGGATGGCTGGAGATCGCCGGCGGGACCATCCGTCAGGCGGGCGCCGGCGCGCCCCCGGGCCCACCCGACACGAATCTCGTTGCTGCGACGGTGGTTCCGGGCTTCGTGGACACCCATCTGCATGGGGGTGGCGGCGCCGACTTCTCGGCGGCCGTTGCGGAGGAGACGGCGACCGCGGTGGCACAGCACCGCAGCCACGGCACCACCAGCATGGTCGCCTCGCTGGTCACCGCCGATCCCACCGAGTTGCTGCGGCAGGTCGGCGCGCTGGCGCGTGACGTCCGGTCCGGGTTGCTCGACGGCATCCACCTGGAGGGCCCTTGGCTGTCGCCGCTGCGGTGCGGCGCTCACCAGCCTGCCTTGATGCGAGACCCCGACCCGGCCGAGATCGACGCCGTGCTGCGCGCGGGTGAGGGCGCGATCCGGATGGTCACCCTCGCGCCGGAGCGCGCCGGTGCCCTCGCGGCGATCAAGCAACTCACCGCCTCCGGGGTGGTGGTCGCGGTGGGTCACACCGAGGCGACGTACGACCAGACGCGGGCGGCCGTCGACGCGGGCGCGACGGTCGGCACCCACCTGTTCAACGCGATGCGACCGATCGACCGCCGCGAACCGGGACCGGTCGTCGCGCTGATGGAGGACCCGCGCGTCACGGTGGAACTGATCACCGACGGCGTGCATGTCGATCCGGCGATCTATCGGTTCGTGACGAAAATGGTTGGCGCTGAACGGATATCGCTGATCACCGATGCGATGGCCGCCACCGGGATGGCCGATGGCCGCTACCATCTGGGCCCGTTGGCGGTTGATGTCGCCGCCGGGGTGGCCCGGGTGGCGGGCACCGACACCATCGCCGGCAGCACCGCGACGATGGACCGGGTGCTGCGATTCGCCGTCGTGCACAGCGGCGTGTCCCGCGACGAGGCGTTGCTCACCGCGGCGGCGCAGACGTCGGTGAATCCTGCGCGGGCCCTGGGATTGCCGAGCGCCGAGCTGACCGTCGGGGCGGCCGCCGACCTCGTGGTGCTCGACGACGACCTCGCCGTCGCCGGTGTGATGCGGAAGGGTTCGTGGCTGGTCTCGCCGACCTGATCGAGAAGGCAGCGTCGTCATGGTGCGGAGATTTTTCTGCGCAATGACGTCGACAGATCGATACGTCGAGGCTGGCAACAGCGTCGGTGACGACTGACTGCGACGGACCCTTCGGCAGATCGACAAGCCCGCGCCGCCGCGCGTTCACGATCCGCTGGTGAACCGGCGGTTCTTGGCCTACTGTGGCCCGCACCACACGTCGACGGAGGCTTCAGAAGGAGCATCGGATGGCCCACGACGCTGATCCCCAGGGCGCCTCGTCGCTGATCGAACGCCACTCCATCGACTACATCCCCCATGCCGAACGGCACGGCAAGGTGTGGCACCAGGGCCCGTTCTGGTTCGCCGGCAACTTCGTCTTGCCCACCCTCGTCACCGGGTTCATCGGTCCGAGCCTGGGTCTCAGCGTCCCCTACTGCATCCTCGCCGCCATTCTGGGTGTGGGCCTCGGCACCTTCTTCATGGCTTTCCACGCCAACCAGGGACCGCGCATGGGTCTGCCGCAGATGATCCAGTCGCGCGCCCAATTCGGGAGCCGCGGCGCGCTCCTGCCCTTCGCCGCAACGGTGTTCGTCTACATCGGGTTCCTGGTGTTCGACGTCATCCTGGCCGCCCAGGGCATCGGTGTATTCGCCGATGTCAAGATCTTCTGGTACCCGGTCATCATCGCGCTGTCCATCATCATCGCCGTGGTCGGTCACGACCTCCTGCACTTCGTGCAGCGGTGGCTGACCATCCTTCTCGTGGTGGTGTTCGCCGTCCTCACCGTCGCGGCGGTGGTGCACTTCGGCCTGTCGACCACCGAGGTAGGCGCCGACGGTGGGTCCGCGCTGGGCTGGACCGCACCCGGCTTCCTGGCGATGTTCTCACTGGCGGCGGGCTACAACATCAGCTACGCGGTCTATGTCTCCGACTACACCCGATACCTGCCGGCGACCGCGTCGGCCCCGGCACTGATCACCTCCGTCTACGCGGGCGCCGCGCTGTCGGCGATCTGGTTGATGTCCCTGGGGTCGCTGCTGGCCGCCAACATCGCCGACGCCGACCCGGTCGAGGCGATCCGGTACGCCGGCAATCTCGTGTTCCCGGGATTCGGCACCATCGCCGTCCTGGTCTCGGTGCTCGCCCTCATCTCGATCATGGGCGTCAACGCCTACGGCGCGATGTTGACCGGAGCCAGTGCGGTCGACGGCTTCAGAGAGGTCCGGCCCACGCGACGGCTTCGCATCGTGGGCCTCGTCGTCGTCGGACTCGCGGCGCTCGTCATCGCCCTGCTGATCCCCGAGCACTATCTGGGGAGCTTCAACAGCTTCGTCCTGCTGATGCTGTACTTCCTCATCCCCTGGACCGCGGTCAATCTGGTGGACTTCTACTTCGTCCGGCACGGTCGCTACGCCATCGCGGACATCCTCACCCCGGGCGGGGTGTACGGCCGGTGGGCGTGGCGTGGACTGGTCGCCTATGTGGCCGGGTTCCTCGCGATGATCCCGTTCTTCTCGCTCAGCTTCTTCGTGGGGCCGGTGGCACGACTCCTGGATGGCGGAGACCTGTCCTTCGTCGTCGGCCTCGTCGTCTCCGGCGGTCTCTACTTCCTGCTGGCGCGCAGCCTGGACCGCGGCGAGGAGGCGCGGGCGATCACGTCCAGCCAACAGGCCCTCGAGGGGCACGGCGACGGCACCGTCGACGTCCGCCGTTGACCATGTCCGCGCCGACGGTGGCCATCGTGCAACAACCGCCGAGTGTTCTCGATCTGCGCACCGGTATCACCCGTGCGGCGCAGTACGTCGCGGAGGCGGCCGAGGGTGGAGCCGACCTCGTGGTGTTCCCCGAGACGTGGCTGACGTGTTATCCGGCATGGGTGTTCGGCCTCGCCGGCTGGCGCGACCCTGTGGCGCAGCGCTGGTACGCGGAATTGCTCTGCCACAGCGTGGTACTCGATGACTGCGGCGGTTTCGGCGACGGCCTGGGCCCGGTGCGGGAAGCGGCGCGGGACGCCGGCGTCACCGTCGGACTCGGGGTGAACGAACGCCCGCACGAAGCGAGCGGTTCGCTGTACAACAGCTTCGTCCTCATCGGTCCGGACGGGCACACCCTCAATGTGCACCGGAAGCTGACGCCGACGCACACCGAGCGGATCGTCTGGGCCGCCGGCGACGGCGCAGGACTGCGTGCGGTCGACACACCCGTCGGGCGGGTCGGCGGCCTCGTCTGCTGGGAACACTTCCATCCGCTCGTGCGCCACGCGATGCACGCCCGACACGAGGAGATCCACCTCGCGCTCTGGCCGGACATGCCCGAATCACACGTGATCATGAGCCGTGCCTACGCGCTCGAGGGGCGGTGTCATGTGGTGTCCGCGGCGTCGATCGTGTCCGTCGACGACGTTCCGGACGATCTTCGCGCGCTCTACCGCGTCGGTGTCGGACCGGACGCGCCGAGCGAAGGTCTGCTGTTCACCGGTGGCTCGCATGTCGTCGCACCCGACGGCAGCTTCGTGCTGGACCCGGTCTACGACCGGGCGGCGATCCTGTTCGCGACGCTGGAGACGGATCGGCGGTATCGGGAAGTGACGGATCTCGACGTCGCGGGCCACTACGCGCGACCCGACGTGTTCGAACTCCGGATCGACACCAGAAGACTGGGCAGCGGAGTGGAGTTTCTCCACCCCGCGGACACCAACGGCTAGATCGACTCCAGGTAACGGGCGACTTCCCAATCCGTGACGGCCAACGACTGCGCTTGCAGTTCAGCACGTTTCATCGCGACGAAATGCTCGACGAAGTCGTCGCCGAACCACTCGCGCGCCACGGCGCTGTCCTCCAGCAGATCAAGCGCCTCGCCGAGGGTCGTGGGCAGCCCAGTGTGCCGGCCGGGTGGCGCGCCGTACACATCGCCAACGGTCATCTCGCCCGGGTCGATCTCCTGCGCGAGCCCGTGCAGGCCCCCGGCCAATGCCGCGGCCGTGGCCAGGTACGGGTTCGCGTCGCCGCCGGGCTGGCGGTGCTCCAGCCGGGTGCCGGATTCACCGTCGCGGATGATCCGGACGCCGACGGAGCGATTCTCCACCCCCCACGTGGTCGTGGTGCCCGCCCAGGAATAGGGCACGTAGCGCCGGTAGGAGTTCGGGGTCGGCGCCATCAGCGCGGTGAACTCCCGCATGGAGGCCAGGATGCCACCGGTGAAGTGGCGCAGGGTGTTCGACAGTTGGTCCGGCGCTTCGCGATCGAAGAACAGCGCAGCGCCGTCGGTGTCGCGCAGGCTCATGTGGATGTGGCAGCTGTTGCCCGCCCAGTCGCTCGATGGCTTCGCCATGAAGGTGGCGAGCAGATCCTGTTGTGCAGCAACCTCTTTGATGGCCGACTTGAACAGGAAGGCGTCGTCGGCTGCGCGCAAGCTCTCCCCGTAGCGCAGCGTGATCTCGAACTGGCCCGGACCGGTCTCGGGGTTGCAGGCCTCGACCGGCAATCCGTAGCCGAGCATGTGGCCGCGGATCAGCTCGCCGATCTCCTCCTGCAGCGAACCCATCACCACGCCGTAGGTGCTCGGCACCTCCTGCAGCGGTACCAGTTCCTCGGCCCGCTTGCGGTGGGCGGTGCCTGCCTTCTCCCGGAGCAGATAGAACTCGAGTTCCAGTGCGCTGAGCGGTTGGTAGCCCAGATCGGTGGCGCGCTCGACGACCCGGCGCAGCACCGCGCGCGGCGAGATGGGCACCGGCCCGTGTCCGTCGTGCAGGGCCCAGTCGCACAGCAGCAGTGCGGTTCGGTGATGCCACGGCACCACGCGCAGGGTGCCGAGGTCGGGCACTCCCAGGATGTCGGGGTAGCCCTCGGTCTCGGTGGGGAAGTAGCCGCGGTGGCCGTCGGGTCGTGCCACCAGATCGGATTCGTCGACATGCATGACCCAGAAGACGTCGCACACCGGCATGCCGTGGTTAAGGATGCGGGGCAGTTGCTCGATCGGCATGCGCTTGCCGCGCATGACACCGTGGGTGTCCGAGCCGCCGATGACGACGGTGCCGATGTCGTGGGCGTGCAGATGGGCGAGGACCTCCGCGGCGGTCCGCGCGCCGAGCGCGCCGCTCACGGCCGGTTGCCCCCGCCGACCCGGCTCGGGTGCCCCAGCCGGAATCCGGCATAGCCGTCGGCGACGACCTGCTCGCATTCTCGACGGTACTGGCCGCAGCCGGCCACGTACGGCATGAAGGTGCGCGGCTTGCCGGGGATGTTCGCGCCCAGATACCAGGACGTGGCTTGAGGGTAGAGGGTGTCGGCTGCCAGTGCGGCGACGTGGTCCATCCACTGGTCCTGCGCGTCCTCGGTCGCCTCGATCCGATCGACGCCCGACGCGTTGAGGTGTTCGAGGCAATCGGTGATCCAGTCGACATGCTGCTCGATGGATATCAGCATGTTGCTGAGCACCGACGGGCTGCCCGGTCCGGTGACCATGAAGAGGTTGGGGAACCCGGCGGTCTGCAGTCCGAGCAGCGTGCGCGGTCCGTGGGCCCACACGTCGTGCAGCTCGACACCGTCGACGCCCCGGATGTCGATGTCGGCCAGCGCGCCGGTGATCGCGTCGAAGCCGATCGCGAACACGATGGCATTGACGTCGACGTGCCGGCCGGCGAGCTGAAGGCCCCGGGGAGTGACGCGTTCGATCGGCTGGGTGCGCAGGTCGATGAGCTCGACGTTGTCGCGGTTGTAGGTGGCGAAATAGCCGGTGTCGACGCAGGTGCGCTTGGTGCCGATGTGGTGATGCGGGCACAGCAGATCGGCGGTGCGCGTGTCGGAGACGATCTCATGGATCTTGCGACGCACGAAGTCCTGCGCCACTCGATTGGCTTCCTCATCGGTGAAGAAATCGGTGAAGGCCGCCGAGAGCGCGTTGATACCGCCGCGCTGCCAACCTTCTTCGTAGCGGTGTTCGCGTGCCTCGGGCGTCACCTCGAAGGTGCTCTGCGTGGGCGGCGGATGCGGCACGCCGGCGTCCGACTCCTGGCAGATGCGCCGACGGACCGCGAAATCCGATATGGCGGTGTCGAATTCGTCAGGAGTCAGGGGGCGGTTCTGGGCGGGCATGCTGTAGTTCGGCGTGCGCTGCAGCACGTGCACGAAATCCGCCGCTTCCGCGATGCGCGGGATGGCCTGGATACCCGAGGATCCGGTGCCCACCACGGCCACCCGCTGTCCGCTGAAGTCGACGGGCTCGTGCGGCCAGCGGCCGGTGTGGAACCAGCGGCCGGTGAAGTCCGACAAGCCGGGCATGTCAGGCTGTTTGGCCACCGAGAGGCATCCGGTGGCCATCACGCAGTAGGTCGCGCGGAGCGCCGCGCCGGTGTCGCAGGTGAGTGTCCACGCCGTCGTCTCGTCGTCCCAGTGCGCCGATGTGACGGTGGTGCCGAAGGTGATGTCGCGGCGCAGGTCGAAGCGATCGGCGGCGTGCCCGATGTAGGAGAGGATCTCGGGTTGGGCAGCATAGCGCTCGGTCCACCGCCACTCGTGGGTGAGCTGCTCGTCGAAGGAGTACGAGTAATCGATGCTCTCGATGTCGCACCGGGCTCCTGGATAGCGGTTCCAGTACCAGGTGCCGCCGACGTCGCCGGCGCGCTCGAGGATGCGGGCGCGAAGCCCGAGCCCGCGCATGCGGTGCAGCATGTAGAGCCCCGCGAACCCCGCGCCGACGATCACCACGTCAACGTCGGAGGGAGTGTTCGAATCAGCGTGTGAGCGCATCGATTTCCTGCCCGATGGCCACCGTGGTCGCGCGACGCCCGGTGTGGAGCGCCGCAGCGAACGCGGCACGCACCTCTTCGCGCCGCCAGGGCCGCGGCGACATCGTGATGAAGTAGTCGGCCAGTGCGGCGTCGGTCAGTGTGTCGAGGTCGGCCTCGGTGAGACCGAGATCGGCCAGTATCGGGAACTCGAGGTCGTCGAGCAGTCGACGCACGGCCGTCACGAGGCGGCTGCCGTCCTCGGTCCCGTCCGCGGGCAGCCCCCAGGCGTCGGCGATCCGCTCGAGCCGATCGGGGACGACGTGGCGTTCCCGCTCGAGGGTCTCGGCCAGCACGACGCCGATGGTCAGCCCGTGCGGGGCGCCGGTGAGCCCGCCGATCGCCTGGCCCAGGGAGTGCTCGGCGGCGCAGTCCGAGATGTTCATCGCCAGCCCGGCCATCATGGCGCCGCACGCCATGTGCGACCGTGCCTGCGCGTCTCCGCCGTCACGGAATGCCCGGGCCAGTGAGCCACTCATCAGGCGCACGGCCTCGAGGGCGATGGCGTCGCCGATCGGCGTACGGACCTTGGCGATCACCGCGGCCATCGCCTGCGCCAGGGCGTCGATGCCGGTGTTGGCGGTCATGGCCGGCGGCATGCTCCAGGTGAGCACCGGGTCGACGACCGCGTACTGCGCGCGCAGGTTCGGGTGCGCGATGCCGGCCTTGCGGCCCGCCTCGGGGTCGGACACCACCGAGCCGCCCGAGACCTCCGAGCCCGTGCCCGCGGTCGTCGGCACGGCGATCAGCGGCAGGACCGGCGCGGGATAGTCCCGCTCCGAGGCCAGGAACTGTCCGAAGGTGAGCCCGCGCTGACGACAGAGCCGGGCGGCCTTGGCGGTGTCGATGACCGAGCCACCACCGAGGGCCACGATCGCGTCGGCCGCTTCGGCACCGAGCTGGGCGGCCGCCGCGTCGACCATCGCGATGGTCGGTTCGCCCGGCGGCTTGTCCCACCGAGACACGGTGCGCACCGGGGTGGCCAACGTGTCGAGTACGGCGGTGACCGCGGGGTTGTAGATCTCGATGTCCTGATCGGTGATCAGCAGAATGTGCACGGCGCCGATCTCGTCGAGCAGCTCCGGGAGGCGCAGGGCGGCTCCGTCGCCGAAGGCAATGCGGACCGGGAGGTGATTGGCGAAGGGGCCGATGAGTTCAGGGGACACTGCGCTCCAGCTGACGAGTCGTTCTTGGTCTGCTTTTCATACCACCAGACCGCGAGCCGGTGTGGCGTTATCCTGCCTCCGACATGTCCGAGGACTTTCTCCTGCGCCCGGTGCGGACGCCGCCGGCCTACGCCGCCGTCGTCGACCGCGTCCGGCGGGCGGTCGCTCTCGGCGTCCTGCTGCCGGGTGACCGGCTGCCCGCCGAACGCGTGCTGGCCGAGGCGCTGGGCGTCTCCCGGGTGACGGTCCGCGAAGCGCTCAGAGTCCTGCAGGGCGAAGGACTGCTGACCACCAGGCGGGGAAGCGCGGGAACGATTGTGTCCCCGGCGGCGGCGGCGCTGAGCGCCGCCGTCGACGACGAGGAGTACGTGCGACGCATCGGCGACGTCTTCGAGTTGCGGCTGGCCGTGGAGGCGATGGGCGCCGGATTGGCGGCCCGCCGTGTCACCGCCGAGGACCTGCAGTGGCTGGACTCCTGCCAGGCGGCGTTGGTGGCCAGCGCCGACGTGCACGCCTTCCGCCGGGCGGACTCGGAGTTCCACCTCGCGATCGCGCGGATGAGCGGCAACGCCCTCCTCGGTCAGGTCGTGGAAGATCTTCGAGCCGCTGCTTTTTCACGATTGGACCGCGATGACCTGGCGGTGATCCACGAGTCGACGATCCGCGGGCACGCCGCGGTGATCGCCGCGGTGCGCGACGGCGAGCCGGCTGCAGCCTCGTCGGCGATGACCGCCCACATCTCCGAAGCCCGCCAGGAGGTCGACGCGGTACTGGCCGAGCGCCGCCGGCAGAGCGCGATGCCGTGAGGCCGTTCGGCTTGTCGCCAATGCGCCGCCTTGTGCCCCGCTTCTCGTTAGATTGAGGCGATGACTGCTTCCCCGGGCCGCAAGAAAGTCATCGCGATCGTCCTGGCGGGAGGCGAGGGTAAACGCCTCATGCCGTTGACCGCCGACCGGGCGAAGCCGGCTGTGCCTTTCGGTGGCATCTACCGCCTCATCGACTTCGCCCTGAGTAATGTCGTCAACTCCGGTTACCTCAAAGTGGTTGTGCTGACGCAGTACAAGAGCCACAGTCTGGACCGCCATGTCACCACGACGTGGCGGATGTCGACGTTGCTGGGTAACTACGTGACGCCGGTGCCGGCCCAGCAGCGGGTCGGAAAGCGTTGGTATCTCGGCAGTGCGGACGCGATCTATCAGTCGCTGAACCTGCTCAACGATGAGGACCCGGACATCGTGGTCGTGGTGGGCGCCGATCACGTGTATCGGATGGACTTCGCTCAGATGGTGCAGCAGCACGTCGAGAGCGGAGCCGGTTGCACGGTGGCCGCCATCCGGCAGCGCATCGAACTGGCCGACCAGTTCGGTGTCATCGACGTCGACCCCCAGTCACCTCAGAACATCAGGGCCTTTCTGGAGAAGCCGACCGATCCGGTGGGGCTCCCCGATGCACCCCACGAAGTGCTGGCCTCGATGGGCAACTATGTCTTCAGTGCCGACGCGCTGCGCGACGCCGTCACCCGCGATGCGACCGTCAACGCCTCCAAGCACGACATGGGCGGGGACATCGTGCCGTGGTTCGTCGACCGTTCCGAGTCGGCCGTCTACGACTTCAAGAACAATGACGTGCCGGGGTCCTACGAGCGCGACCGCGACTACTGGCGCGACGTCGGGACGATGAAGTCCTACTTCGACGCCCACATGGATCTCGTGGCACCGCTACCCGAGTTCAACCTGTACAACTCCGCCTGGCCGATCTTCACCAGCTACGGGGCCCTGCCGCCGGCCAAGCTGGTCGAGGGCGAAGTCGGCACGCCGACGATGACCCACAACTCGATCCTGTCCCCGGGTGTGGTGATCACCGGCGGCACGGTGAGCAAGTCCGTGCTCTCTCCGTCGTGTCGGGTCGGTACGGGTGCGGAGGTCTCCGATTCGGTGCTCCTCAACGGCGTCGAGATCGGCGCGGGGGCGGTCGTCCGCAACGCGATCCTCGACAAGAACATCGTGGTGCCCCCCGGCGCGGAGATCGGCGTCGATCCAGCGGCCGACGAAGAGCGCGGTTTCATTGTCCAGGACGGTCTCACCGTGCTCTCGAAGAATCAGGTGGTGCCGGCTCCCTGAACGGCCACCCGTCAGGCCATCGCTTCGGCCCATGCGATGTGTCCCTCGAAGCCGAGTGATTCGGCCATGGCGCGGTACCGATCTCGGTGGTTGCGGTAGGAACCTTCGTCTCCCGTGGCGCGGGCCAACAATGCGCGCAGTCGAAGCAGCCAGATATCGCGCACGATCAGACCGTCGTCGACAGGTGACGCGGCGGCCAGTCGTTCGATCATGGCCTCGGCGTCGGCCACGTCAGCCGGGGACCCGCGCTCGAGCAGTGTTTCCACCAGCACACCCGCCGCGGGAACGGCGTAGCCCCACGCCAGCAGGTGCCCTTCGCGGGCCGGATGGTCGACGGCGGCGAGCATGAGCGCTGTCGCCTCACCGTGGTGGCCACGCCGACTCCGCTCTCGTGCCAGGTACACGTGGACGAGGGGTAATTCGGACAGGGAGTGTCCCCGGCTTTCGAACAGCTCGCCGACCTCGGTGAGCAATGTCTCTCCGCGGGACCGCTCCGCATCCGTGCCGCGGTGCACCAGCGCAAGACCCAGCGCCGAGCGAGCCCAGATCCATGCCATGTCATCACCGGATCGCTCGGCGATCCGGAGGGCATCCTCGATCTCGCGCAGCGCCCGATCGTCAGGAGCCAGCACACCGAACGTTATTCCCGGCCAGTACGCGTAGGTGATGACCGTGGCGTACGACAACGGGTCGGCGCCGCGGGCCATGGCCACGGCGTGGCGCAGGTCGTCGCGCCATCCGGAACCACCCAGGCACCAATGGGCGATAGCCCGTGTCGTGAGGGCGAGTGCCAACGGGGATCCGAGCATGACGTTCCCTTTCGACGGGTCACCGTCGGCGAGGTTGATGGTCCGTTGCGACCACTGCAGCAGTGCGCTCCACTCTCCGCTCTGGCCCTTGGCGTAGATGACCGGAAACGACAGACCCACCGTCAGCGTCGGATCACCGATCGACTCGACGAGGGCCCATGCTTCCGAGGCCAGATCCGACGCCTCGCGGATCCGGCCCCGAAAGGCGCGATCCAACACCAGTCCCGCCATTCCGATGGCGAGCGACGCTTGGTCCCCGGCCGCGGCACACAGATCCCGCAGTTCCTCGAAGCGGTCGCCAGCCACGGTCTCCTGGACGCGCCAGGCGATGCCGCACAGCATGGTGCGCGGCGCAATGCGCATCGCCGTCCGGTGAGGGTCGTCGGCAGGCACCGCGTCGGCGATCGCTCGAGCGCGCTCCCAACTCTGACGCGCCGCGGCGATGTCCCGATACGTCGCCCACGTCGCGGCGCGCATGTGCCAGCTGTACGCGGCGTGCAGATCGCCGGCGGCCTCCGCGTGTTGGGCGATCAACGCGGCGTTCTCATCAGCTGCGGCTGCGGATTCGATGGCGGCCGCGACGCGACCATGGAGCTCGGCGCGATCGACTCTGAGCTGTGATTCGTAGGCCACTGCGCGAATAAGCGGATGGCAGAAGGCGTATTCCGGGCTCGGGTCGAGTTGCACCTGATCGATCAGCTCGGCTTCCAGCAGTTCGGTGACCACCCCCTCGATACCCACCGCGGCCAGAAGGTCGGCACCGAAGCGGACACCGATCACCGCCGCTGCGTTCACCGTCTGCTTCCCCGGGATGCTCAACCGGTCGATGCGCGCTTCGATCGCGGCCTGCACGGTAGCCGGGACCGTGATCTCGGCGGCATCTTCCTCACAGACATAGCGGCTGCGGTCGCCCTTCAACACGCCCCGCTGGGCCAACTCGCGCACCATCTCCTCGGCGAAGAACGGGATCCCGGCGGCCCGTTCGCCGATGACCGTCGCCAGCGCTGTGACCGAGGGGTCCGATCCGAGCAACTCGCCGATCAGCGCCGCGGTGTCTGAATCACCCAGCGGGGCAAGCGCAATCGCCTGACCGCCGGGCACCTGCGTCAGCGATCCGTGGTACTCGGGTCGATAGGTGATCAGCACCATCGAGGGTGTCCGGGGAATCACCGCGAGCAGGTCTGCGACCAACGACTCGCTGGCTTCGTCGATCCAGTGCGCGTCCTCGATGATGTAGAGCGCCGGTGCGGTGCGGGCCAGCGTCACGGAATGCAACAGCGCGGTCAAGCGCCGCCGCCGCGCATCAGGATCGATGCGGGGCAGCGGCACTTCCCGGTCGGCGATGCCGAGGAGATCATCGAGCAGGAGGAGATCCTGCGGGTCGGCAGCCGGGACTTGAGCATGGGCATGACGGCGGGCAGCGTCGTCGTCCATGTCGGCGATGCCGCTTGCCGTCCGCAGCAGCCTCGTCACCACGTCGAAGGCGACGTCACTGGCGTGAGATTCACAGTGCGTCCAAGACACGTCGGCGCCGCGCGCCGCCGCCAGCGCTGCAGCCTCTCGAGCCACGCGAGACTTGCCGATACCGGGCGGTCCCACCACATTGACGACGACACCGCTCCCGCCGATCGTGCGGTCGACCAGAGCTTCCAGCGCCGCCATCTCCCAGCGCCGGCCGACCAGGGCCACCTCGGTGCGTCCGACCCGCGCGGTGCGCGGCCGGACCGCGAGGAGCCGACGGGCCGACACCGGCGCGGCCCTGCCCTTGATCGACACCCACTCGACGTCTCCGAGCACTGCGGCGTGCTCGACCAGGTGAGCGGTGGATGCGCTGAGCATGACACCGCCCGGCGGGGCCACTGATTCCATGCGCTGCGCCAACCCCACCTGCTCGCCGATCGCGGCGTAACCCGAGACACCCGAACCGATGTCGCCGGCGACGACCTGGCCCGAATTCAGGCCAACCCGCAGCGCAAGCGCAACACCGTCACGGTCGGCGACCGCACTCGCCAGCCGGCACGCCTCCTCCTGGATGGCCAGCGCGGCCAGGCATGCCCGGTACGCGTGATCCTCAAAAGCCGTGGGTGCACCGAACAGTGCCATCAGTCCATCGCCGGTGAACTTCTCCAACGTTCCGCCGTAGCGCCGCACCACGGCCGCGCTGCGGCCGACCAGCTCGACCATGATCTCGCGCAGCCGCTCGGCACCCACCGCGGCCGCGATGTCCATCGACCGCACGACGTCCGCGAACAGCGCGGTGACCTGCTTGTACTCCGCGCGGGCGTTCGAGTCGACCAGGGGCGAGCCGCACTGATGACAGAACCGCGCATTCGGCGCGGTTCCGGTACCACACGTAGGGCATGCCGTCGCGGCCATCGCGTTCAAGGCTAGGGTTCGGCGCCGCCGACCGGGTGCAATTGACGAGGGTGTCAAAGCCCTCTGGCTCGTGGAGCCGATGACGGGAATCGAACCCGCGTATTCAGCTTGGGAAGCTGATGTTCTGCCATTGAACTACATCGGCATGTTTCGAACGAGAAGGCTAACACGGTCCGCGACGGCCCCGAGTGTGTACTCAGGGCGGAGATCCGGGCCGCGGGACGCCCTGGACGCACACTCGGCGCCCGCCGCCTGCCCCGGAGCTCGGCGCCGCCGTTACGCTCGTGCCGTGCTGCTCTCCGACCGCGACATCCGGGCCGAGATCGACGCCGGTCGGCTCGGCGTCGACCCGTTCGACGACGGTCTGATCCAGCCGTCCAGCGTCGACGTCCGCCTCGACAACCTGTTCCGGGTGTTCAACAACACCCGGTACACCCACATCGATCCCGCGCAGCGCCAGGACGACCTCACCACGCTGGTCGAGCCGAAGGAGGGGGAGCCCTTCGTGCTGCACCCCGGCGAGTTCGTGCTCGGGGCCACGCTGGAGCGCTGCTCGCTGCCCGACGACCTGGCCGGCCGGCTCGAGGGCAAGTCCTCGCTCGGCCGCCTCGGGCTGCTCACCCACTCGACCGCCGGGTTCATCGACCCGGGGTTCTCCGGCCACATCACCCTCGAGCTCTCGAACGTCGCGAATCTGCCGATCACGCTGTGGCCGGGCATGAAGATCGGGCAGCTGTGCCTGCTGCGGCTGACCAGCCCGGCCGAGCACCCCTACGGCAGCGACAAGGTGGGCTCCAAGTACCAGGGCCAGCGCGGCCCCACCCCGTCGCGGTCTTACCAGAACTTCATCCGGTCGAGCTGACCCGGGAGAAACGGCACAGCGGGAATCTTGCGGCGGCTAGTAATGTCATAAGCACTGGCGCGACCGGCCGTGTCCTCTCGGCGTTCAGCTAACAGCGACCGATGTAACGCACTGCCTGTTCGTGCCGATGAAGTACTAGTTGTCGGCTCGCAGTGCGCGGGCGAGCAGGGACGACCACCAGGCTGCAGCAAACATTTGGAGGGGTCGAGTGGACATCGTATTAGGTGTGTCGATGACACCTACGACGGTCCGCATGGTGCTGGTCGAAGGCGAAAAGGCGGACGGTGTCACCGTCGACCACGACGTCTTCAACGTCGCATCCGTCGATGGCTCGGCAAACGTCGCCGAGCAGGTCGTCGCCGCGATTCAGGGCACCAAGGAGAGCGCGGAGACCGGCGGGCATCACCTGAAATCCATCGGCGTCACGTGGAGTGACCACACCGAGGCCTCCGCACTGCGCGACGCACTCACCGCGCACCGCATCGACGACGTCATGCTCGTCGCCGAGAGCCACGCCGCCGCGTCCCTGGCGCAGGCCGTCGGGCGTGCGGTCGGCTACGACACCACCGCGCTGCTGTTCGTCGACCGTGACACCGCGACGCTGTCGGTGGTCCGCACCGACGACGGGTCGGTCGTGAAGGTGCTCAGCCGCACGCTGCACAGCGCCGACGCCATGGCAGTGCTGACCGAGATGGCCGGCGCCGTCGCCGCTCAGGACGCACCCCCGCAGGGCCTGTTCGTGGTCGGCTCCGGCGTCGACGTCAGCTCGGTCAAGGCTCATCTCGAGCACCTGGTCGCCCTGCCCGTCAGCGCTCCCGACGATGCCGAGCTCGCCTTGGCCCGCGGCGCGGCGCTCGCCTCGGCGACCGCTCCGGCATTCGAGGCCACCACGGTCGGCCTGGCCTACTCGCAGGACCCGGACGGCGCCACGGCGGGCTCGCTCTACGCCGGCCTGGCCGGCGCGGACACCCAACTGGCCGCAGCGGAGGCCGACGAGGTCGTCGACGAGTTCGCACCGACCGAGATGCGCGAGATCGAGGAGGGTCGCAAGCCGTTCCTGCTCGTCGGAAGCGCCTTGACCTCTGTCTTCGTCATCGGTGTTGTCGCACTCGTGATTTCGCTCGCGATCAGCATCCGGCCGACTGCAGATACGCGACCCAGCCCCGCGCAGGCCGTCATCGCGCCGAGCAGCCAGGCGCCCGCTCCCGCCCCGATCGAGCAGGCGGCCCAGGTGCCGGCCCCGGCGCCGTCGGCCGAGACCATCAAGCCGCCGGTGCCCGTCGCCGTTCAGCAGACACCGCAGCAGGCGCCGCGCACCGTCTACGTCGAGCAGGCTCCTGCGCCGGCGCCCGCCGCGCCCGCCCCGGCCCCGGCACCCGCCGCCCCGGCTCCCGCGCCCGCCGCGCCCGCGCCGGTGGTCGCGCCGCCGGTCGTGGTGCCGCCTCCGGTGATCGTGGTGCCGAAGCGGCAGTGGCCGGTGTGGCAGCCGAAGCCGGCCTGGACGTGGCCGAGCAAGCCGCAGGCCCCTGAACCCGACGAGCCGGAGACCCCGTGGACGCCGCCGTGGACTCCGCCGGTGACCCAGCAGCCGCAGGTGCCGCAGGTTCCTCAAGTGCCGCAGACCCCGCAGTGGCCGGGATCCGGGTCCGGGTCCAATTCCGGGTCCGGCAGTGGTCGCGGCAGCGACGACTACGGCCGCGGCTCAGGCGGATTCGGTGATTCCGGTTCCTCGCGCGGCAGCAGCGGATCGTCGGGCGGGAACAACTGCTTCCTGATCTTCTGCGCGCCGGGCGGAGGCCGCGGCTAGCTGTCCGCGACCCCGGCTCCCGCGAGGGCCGGCACGCAGTCCTCGGCGCGCCAGACCGACCGTGCCCCGGTCTTCAACCGTTCGAGCATGGTCGCGACGGCATGTCCTTCGGGGGTGTGCCCCCACAGGCTGATGCCCTGATGGGTCGTCGGCGTCCACGTCGCCTCGTCGACGACCAGGGGGTTCCAGCCCACCTCCCACTCGAAGCCCGACGGCGAGACGGCGTAGAAGGACAATTCCTTGTCGTTGGTGTGCTGGCCGATCGACAGCGCCATCTCGAAGCCGAGTTCCTTGACCCGCTGGTAGGCCAGCATCATGTCGTCGAGTTCGGCCACCTGGATGTTGCAGTGTTGGATGCGGGTGCGAATCGGGTTGAGCGGCAACCGGTTCACCGATGCGATCGCCACGCTGTGATGGCGCTCGTTGACACGCAGGAAGCGGATCTTGAACTTCAGTCCGCTGATGGTCTCGTCGATGTAGTCCGACAGTCGGGCGTCGAAGACGCTGCGGAAGTAGCCGTGCATCTGGTGCGGGTTCTTGGTGGCGATCGCGACGTGACCGAGACCGTCGACGCCCGTCACGAATCCGCCCTGAACCGCCAGATGCAAGGGCTGGGAGCCGCTTTCGGCGGTCACGTAGATCTCTTGGGTGAGTCCGTTGGGTCCGGGGAAGCGGACGAACCGTTCCACCCCCCGCAGCGCCGCCTCCTCGGCGGATCCTTGGGCCAGCGGTACACCGTGTGCGCGGATCCGGGCTTCGATGGTGTCGAACGTCGCGTGGTCGTCGACGTGCCATCCGAGGGCGGTGGTGTCCTCGGCGGGTCCGTGCTGGACGAGGAACCGGCAGGCGTTGTCATCGAGGCGGAAACGCATCAGATCCGGCAGCGTCTCGTCGAGGTGCATGCCGATGGCGTCGCGTCCGAAGCGGCGCCAGTCGGCGAACTTCTCCGTTTCGATGACGAGATAACCCAGATGCACTCTGCCGAAGATGTCGTCGGTCACGTCGATCATGTTGTGCTCCAGAGGGATTCGGAGGAGAGGAAATCGCCGACCAGCTGGTTGAACAGCTCGGCGCGTTCCCACTGCAGCCAGTGGCCGGTGCGGGAGGTCATGACGAGTTCGGCGTTCGGCATCAGGTCGACCAGCATCGGCCCTCCGTCGGGACGGTTGACCTTGTCGTCGCGACCCCACAGCACCAGAGTGGGATTCGACAGGTGCCGGAGTCGCTTGTCGCGGGTGAGGTCCATCCGCCACAGCGCGCGCAGGCTCGACGGGCGCCGCAACGGGGGGTCGGCCATCACCTGCGGGTCGAGCGACGCCTGGTAGCGCAGGTCGATCAGTTCGTCGGGCACCGCGGTGCCGTCGTAGACCAGATAGGTGCGCAGGAACGCGGACAGCTTCTCGCGGGTCGGCCCGTCGCCGCTGTAGTAGCCGAGCAGGCTCTTCAAGCCGTCGGTAGGGAGGCGACGCGTGGTGCCGATGCCGCCGGGGCCCATCAACACCAGCTTGCCCACCCGGTGCGGCGTGTCGAGAGCCAACCTCAGCGCCGCCGCGCCGCCGTACGAATTGCCCACCAGATGCGCCTGAGCGACCCCGATTTCGTCGAGCATGCCGCGCATCGCACCGGCCAGGTAGCCGAAGGGGTCGTCGTGATCGACGTGTTTGGTGGAGCGGCCGTAACCGGGCATGTCGGGCACGATCACGCGGTGCGACGTGGCGAGCGCGTCGACGTTGCGCGAGAAGTTCGACATTCCCGACGCGCCGGGGCCACCGCCGTGCAGCAGCACCACGGGGTGCCCGTCGCCGCCGGTGTCGGTCAGGGAGATCTCGATGCCATGGGTGCGCACCGAATATTCGGAATCGGTTCTGGTCATGCTGGTTGCCTCACTCGGGGGGTCGCGGTGAATCCTGCAGGCGGTGCGGGCAGCGGATGTCGGCCGCCGGCGGCGTAGACGAAGCCGTCGGGGCGGACCGCCACCACCGAGGCCTTCTTCGACTGCATCCAGCGGATCAGCGCGTCGTCGGTGTCGACGACCCCTCCGGGCGATGGTGCGCTTCCGGGCGGGGCGATCGCGATGACCGGTACGCCGGCGGCCCGCCAGGACTGCCACGGCTGGTCAGGACCGGTGTGCAGGATCGCCCAGCCACGGCCGATCACGTCGTCCAGTCGGACGCGTTCTCCGTTCCCATCGGTCACCCACGGCTGGGGAAGCAGCCACCCGGTCGCGTCATTGCCGTTGTGCGCCAACAACTCTGAGCGGTACCGCGCGTCGGGGAGCCAGCGGTGATCACGCAGCCACGCGGTGAATCGGGGCAGCCTGAGGGCCGTTCTGAAGGCGTGGTCGCGGATGCGGGCCCGCCACCGGTTCCGTTCGACGATGAGCCGGCCGACCTTTACCGCCCGTCGGGTGACCTCGGTGACGTGGGGCAGCCGTTCGGCCTGATAGGTCTCGAGCACTGTGGCGGGCAGACCGCCCTGGAGCACGGCGTCGAGTTTCCAGCACAGGTTGGCGACGTCGCGGATCCCCGCGCACATGCCCTGGCCGATCCACGGCGGCATGGCGTGGGCGGCGTCGCCGGCCAGGAACACCCGGCCGGCCCGCCAGCGCTCCGCGAAGCGGACGTGGTGGCTGTAGCAGGCGTAGCCGATGATGTCGACGTTGTCCTCGGTGACCCCCTGCCGGCGCAGCACTTTCCACACCGCGTCGTCGGTGAGGAACTGCTCGTCGTCTTCCTGGTCGCGGACGGGAAACTCCCACCGGTGATGCCCGAGCGGAGTGGGGCAGTCGACGGTCGGGCGGGTGGGGTTGCAATGGAACCGCAGCCGGTCGTGGCCCGGCCACGCCTGGCGCACCCTGGTGTCAATGACGATCCAGCGCTCGGCATAGGTGCGGCCGACGAAGCCGATGCCCAACTGTCCGCGCAGCGCGCTGGAACCGCCGTCGGCGGCGATGACGTATCGGGCACGGACGCGGGTGAATGCATCCTCGGTGAGATCAGCAAGCATGAGTTCGACGTCGTCGGCGTGCTGAATCACGCGCAGACATTCGTGCTGCAGGAGCACGGTCACATTCGGGAAGCGGTCGACGCCCTCGCGGAGCACCTGGTCCACGGCGGGCTGGTAGATGAACTGCTGCGGGGGGTGGCCGTTGCCCCGGTCGGTGGGGAGCAGCGTCGCGAAGGTCCGACCGTCGACGCCGACGAAGTCGGCGCCGGAGCCGGGCTGCATGTCGGCGTTGAGCCGGTCGGCCAGCCCGACCTGCTGCCAGATGCGCAGCACCTCCTCGTCGACGGAGATGGCGCGGGCGCGGAAGTAGATGTCCGGATCCCGCTCGATCACGACGACATCGAGGCCGGATTGTCCCAGCAGGTTCGCCGCGCTGGCGCCCACCGGCCCGTAGCCGACGATGGCCACGTCGTACGTCGTCGGATCGTTCATGGCTGTCTCGCTCTCGTCGCCGCGTCCGTGCGGGGGCTTGTTTCCGTAGTGATCGATACGGTAATGTAGTGATCACTACGGAGTCAAGAGGTGAGGACGAACGCATGCCAGATCAGCCGAAGCGCAGGCAACGCCGCGCCGACGGGGAACTCTCGCGGACGCGCATCCTGGATGCGGCCACCGAGATCGCCGCCGAACGCGGATACGAAGGGACCAGCATCGGCGCGGTGAGCGCCAAGTGCGGACTGCCCGCCAGTTCGATCTACTGGCACTTCAAAGACAAGGACGATCTCATCGCCGCCGTCATCGAGCGCAGCTTCGCCAACTGGCTGACGGTGTGGCAGCTCCCCGAGGACGTGATCGCGCGCGACCGCCTCAAAGAGGTGGCCGTCGGAACCGCCAAGGCCGTCCTGGATTCCCCCGACTTCCTGCGGCTGGGGCTGATGCTCGCGCTGGAACGGCGTCCCGTCGAGCCGAAGGCGCGGGCGATGTTCGTCCAGGTGCGTCATCAGGCCTTCGAGGCACTGTGCACCGGGATCCGCGACCTGGGCCTGGCCCTGACCGACGAGCAGGTCGACCAGCTGGCGACATACGCGCTGGCCGGCGCCGACGGACTGTTCATCGCCAAGGAGATCGGCGGCGACACGGTCGATCTCGTCGCGTTGTTCGCTCTGCACGGGCAGGCGCTCTACGACACGGCGCTGCGCATGATCGCGGAGAACGAAAGCTGATGGTGCTGACCCCGGACCAGGTCGAGCTGGCGGCCGATCTCCTCGACATGGCGGACAGCCGGCGAGCCCCCATCGGCCCACTCACTCAACATTTTCCGGAGATGGACGTCGCCGACGCCTACGCGATCCAGCAGCGCAATCTCGGCCGCCGGCTGCGCCGGGGCCGCACCCTGGTCGGCCACAAGATCGGGTTGACCTCCGCGCCGATGCAGACGCTGCTGGGGGTCGACGAGCCCGACTTCGGTTACCTGCTCGATGACATGGTGGCGGACAACGGGTCGTCGCTGCCCCGCGGGCGGTTCTGCGCTCCCCGCGTCGAGCCCGAAGTGGCGTTCCTGCTGCACTCCCCGCTGCGCGGCCCGGGTGTCACCGCCGCGCAGGTGCGGGGGGCGACCGAGGCGGTCGCGGTGGCGCTGGAGATCGTCGACAGCCGCATCGCCGACTGGAAGCTCACGCTGTGCGACACCGTCGCCGACAACGCCAGCTCCGGCGCGGTGGTCCTGGGTTCGTGGCGGCCCTACGCTGAGGACATCGATCTGGCGAGGATGCGAGCATCGTTGTCGGTCAACGGAACCGAGATCGACAGCGGGGTGGGGTCAGCCGTGCTCGGAGATCCGGCGACGGCGGTGGCGTGGTTGGCCAACGCCGTCGCGCCCTTCGGTACCGAGCTCCTCCCGGGTCAGTTCGTCATGTCGGGGTCGTTCACCACCGCCGCCTTCGTCCATCGCGGCGACAGCGCTTCGGCCACCGTCGCCGAACTGGGCACGGTCTCGGTGGCGTTCACGTGAGGACACCTCCATCTGGCGTACGCGTCGTCGATCTGTGCCCGTCGGCCTCCGGCCCCCATTGCGTCCCCGCGGTGAACCTCGACAAACACCTGCACGCCCCAAACCTGAACATCGCCACCTGTGCCGCACAGGCGGCCGTGCCCATCGTGGCGGCCGTCGCGCGCGTCGGTTCCGTGTCCTACGCCGAGGTGGTCTCGTCGGTCGCCGCGCGCTCGGCCGGCCCCGAGATCCGCACGGCCGTCGACACGTTCATCGAGACCACCAACGCGGCCGTGCGCACGGTCGGCGGAGCGCGACGCGCCCGCACGGTGCTCGTTCTCAACCCCGCGGATCCGCCGGTCCTGATGCGCACCACGGTCTACTGCCTGGTCGGCGGCGAGCCCGATCACCGTGCCGTCGAGGAATCCGTCGTCGAGATGGTGGACCGGGTCAGGGACTACGCGCCGGGCTACCGGCTCACACAACGGGTGCAGTTCGCGACGTTCACCGGGGCGCGCCCGTTGTGGATCCCGGAGACCGGAGCCTTCGTCGGAACCCGGGTCACCGCGCTGCTCGAGGTTGCGGCTGCCGCGGACAGCGGCCTGCCCGCTCACGCCGGCAACATCGACATCATCAACTGCGCAGCCGCGCGAATACGTGAATGCATCGGACGTGCAGGGTGATCGGCGGCATGTACATCACCGATGTGACGCTGCGGGACGGAATGCACGCGGTCCGTCATCGCTACAGCGTCGAGCAGGTGACGGCGATCGGCGCGGCCGTGGACGCCGCGGGCGTCGACGCGATCGAGGTCGCGCACGGCGACGGACTCGCCGGCGGCACCTGTACCTACGGCTTCGGCGCCCACACCGATCTGGAGTGGATCGAAGCCGTCGCCGGCGTGGCGACACGAGCCCGGGTGGCCACGCTGGTGTTGCCGGGCATCGGCACGGTCAGAGACCTCGAGGACGCGCACCGCGCCGGTGCGGCCGTGGTGAGAGTGGGCACGCATTGCTCCGAGGCCGACGTCTCGGCCCGGCACCTCGCAGCGGCCCGGGAGCTCGGTATGGACACCGCGGGGTTCCTCATGATGAGCCACCTGAGCGAGCCCGCAGCGCTGGCCGAGCAGGCGGCGTTGATGGAGGGTTACGGCGCCGCCTGCATCTATGTCGTGGACTCCGGCGGCGCGATGGTCATGCCCGATGTCGCCGAGCGTATCGACGCGCTGCGTCAGAAGCTATCGCCCACAACGGAGATCGGCATCCACGCCCACCACAACCTGTCGCTGGGGGTGGCCAACTCGATCACCGCGGTGCAGCACGGGGCCAACCGGGTCGATGCCTCGCTGGCCGGCATGGGGGCGGGCGCGGGTAACGCCCCGCTCGAGGTCTTCGTCGCCGCCGCCGATCGTCTGGGGTGGGCGCACGGCTGTGACCTGCACGCGCTCCAGGACGCCGCGGACGATCTCGTCCGGCCTCTGCAGGACCGGCCGGTACGCGTCGACCGGGAGACCCTCACGCTCGGTTACGCCGGGGTCTACTCGAGCTTCCTGCGCCATGCCGAGGAGGCCGCCGCACGCTATGGCGTCGACGCGAGGACCCTCCTCGAAGAGGCGGGGCGGCGCGGCATGGTCGGCGGCCAGGAGGACATGTTGATCGACATCGCTCTCGACCTCGCGGTCAGCCCACCGCGCTGATCGTCGCGTCGCAGATCGGCAGGTTCACCGGCAGCAGGTGTGACTCGGTGGTGTTCGGTGCGGTGACGACGAGTGTGCCGGTGCGGCCGCACGGGTCGCCCGTCGCGGTGTCGACCGCGGAGGCCTGCACATCCGCAGTGGCCTTCTGGCCGGGCTCCAACTCCAGGTGCGGCGCGGCGTTGGCGGGGCGGCGCGCGACGTGGACGAGCACGCCGCCGGCGGCGGTCACCAGGTCCGCCCCGGGATAGCTCACCAGCACGCACACCCTCGACGAGGTGTTGGTGAAGGTGACGTCCACCCGCCGCAGGGCACCGTCCTCCGCCACGGGGCCCGCCGCCACGTCCAGGTCGTCATCGCCGCAGGCGACCGGCGTCACCGGCGGCGCCTCCGACGGCGGGGGTGTGGCCGTCGTCGCCGGAGGCGCCATGGTGGTCGGCGGCGCGACCGTGGGCGACGGGGCCGGGGACGACACAGCCGTAGTGGGCGACGGGGCCGGGCTCGACGCCGGCGCCGGGGCGTCGGCACGGTCGGAGGTGCACCCGGTGAGCAGCACCGCGAGCACGGTCGCGGGCACAGCGAGAATGAGCGTTGTCTTCACCTGCTCAGTACAGGGCTCTCCGATCGCTACCGATCCCAATTTCGCCGAATGCGCTCACGCGTGTTCGTCATCTGCCGTTGGTCTGGCGGTCAGTGTCGCGTAGCGCTCACCTCACCCCGGCTGCATAGAGAGGCGGTATGCGATGCACCGTCTTCGGCACGGGATACCTCGGAGCCACCCACGCTGTCGGCATGGCCGAGCTGGGTCACGAGGTGATCGGTGTCGACATCGATCCGGGCAAGATCGCCAAACTCGCCGGGGGTGAGGTTCCGTTCTACGAGCCCGGGCTACCGGAGATGTTGCGGCGCAACCTCGAAACCGGCCGGTTGCGGTTCACCACCGACTACGCCGACGCCGCGGACTTCGCCGACGTGCACTTCCTCGGCGTCGGCACCCCGCAGAAGAAGGGCGAGTACGGCGCCGACCTGCGGCACGTTCACGCGGTGATCGACGCACTCGTTCCGCGGCTCACCCGCCCGGCGGTGATCGTGGGCAAGTCCACCGTGCCGGTAGGCACCGCTGCCGATCTCGCGGTGCGGGCGGCCGCCCTCGCGCCCGAGGGCGTCACCGTGGAGATCGCGTGGAACCCCGAGTTCCTTCGCGAGGGCTTCGCGGTGCACGACACCCTGCATCCGGATCGAATAGTCGTTGGTGTGCAACGGGATTCGCAGTTCGCCGAAGCGGCGGTGCGCGCGCTGTACGCCCCGCTGCTGCACGACGGCGTGCCGTTCCTGTTGACCGACCTGCAGACCGCCGAGCTGGTCAAGGTCTCGGCGAACGCCTTCCTCGCCACCAAGATCTCGTTCATCAACGCGATCTCGGAGGTGTGCGAAGCTGTCGACGCCGACGTGACCACGCTGGCCGACGCCCTCGGCTACGACGCGCGCATCGGCAGGCGCTTCCTCAACGCCGGCTTGGGTTTCGGTGGCGGCTGCCTGCCCAAGGACATCCGGGCGTTCATGGCGCGCGCCGGCGAGCTGGGCGCCAACCATGCGTTGACCTTCCTGCGCGAGGTCGACAGCATCAACATGCGCCGCCGTACCCGCATGGTCGAGCTCACCACCCGGGCCTGCGGCGGCTCACTGCTCGGCGCGAACGTCGCCGTCCTCGGCGCCGCGTTCAAACCCGAATCCGACGACGTCCGGGATTCGCCGGCGCTCAACGTCGCCGGTCTGCTCCAGCTCAACGGTGCCACCGTCAACGTCTACGACCCCAAGGCGATGGAGAACTCCCGCCGGCTGTTCCCGACGCTGAACTACTCGACGTCGGCCGTGGAGGCCTGCGAGCGCGCCGACGCGGTACTGGTGCTGACCGAGTGGGCGGAGTTCGTCGACATGGACCCTGACAGCCTGTCCACCACGGTGCGGACCAAAGTCGTTGTCGATGGCCGCAATTGCCTCGACCTCGAGCGGTGGCGGCGCGCAGGCTGGCACGTGCACGCGCTGGGCCGTAGCGTCCGGACGTGACCGTATACGCGCTGAACCTGTTCGACGTCACCGACCGCGACGAGTACCGCGCCTACTCGAAGCGCTCACCGCAGGAAGTCGCGCTTTCGACAGTTACCGCGACGATCCGGAGCTGGCCGACCTGCACGCGCACCGCGAGAACGGGTCGTCGTCCTACGTCTGGCACCTGTTCGACCGGTTGGACGATCTGCGCCCGCTGCTTAAGCTCGGGTGATGGATCGCATGCGGCACCGGCTCCGCTGGCTGGCCCTCCACGGCATCGTGCGCGGGCTCTCGGCGGTCGGGACGCGGCGCGGCGGGGACCCGCAGGCCCGGCTGATCGCCGACCCGGCCGTGCGGGCCGACCCGGCCGCGTTCGCCGACGAACTGCGTGGTCGCGGGCCGGTGGTGCGCTGCCGCGCGGTGTACATGACGTTCGACCACGCCGTCGCCAACGAGATCCTGCGCTCCGACGACTTCCGCGTCTCGGCGCTGGGCGCCGGGCTGCCCACGCCGCTGCGCTGGATCAACGAGAAGACCGATCCGGGGCTGCTGCATCCCATCGAGCCGCCGTCGCTGCTGTCGATCGAGCCGCCCGACCACACCCGCTGCCGCAAGCTGGTGTCGTCGGTGTTCACCTCCCGCGCGGTCAACGCGCTGCGCGACCGGGTGCAGCACACCGCCGACGACCTGCTCGATCAGCTGGAGAACCGGTCCGGAGTGGTCGACGTGGTGGCCGAGTACTGCTCGCAGCTGCCCGTCGCGGTGATCAGCGACATCCTCGGTGTCCCCGAGCGGGACCGGCAGCAGATCCTGCGCTTCGGGGAACTCGCCGCGCCCAGCCTCGACATCGGTCTGTCCTGGCGGCAGTACCAGCAGGTGCACCAGGGCATCGCGGGTTTCAACGCCTGGCTCGGTGAGCACCTCGAGTACCTGCGCCGCCACCCCGGCGACGACCTGATGAGCCAGCTCATCCAGGCCAGTCACGACTCCGAGGAGAGCGCCCGGCTGTCCGACCGCGAACTGCAGGCCACCGCCGGTCTTGTGCTCGCCGCCGGCTTCGAGACCACGGTGAACCTGCTCGGCAACGGCATCCGGATGCTGCTCGACACCCCCGAACACCTCGAGACTCTCGCGGCCCGGCCCGAGCTGTGGCCCGGAGCCGTCGAGGAGATCCTGCGGCTGGACTCGCCGGTGCAGATGAGCGCCCGCTTCGCCCGCCGCGACGTGGACATCGCCGGCACCCGCATCGGGCGCGGCGAGCTCGTCGTCATCCACCTGGCGGGGGCCAACCGCGATCCGCAGGTGTTCACCGACCCGCACCGCTTCGACATCGAACGCGACAACGCCGGTAAGCATCTGTCGTTCTCCGGCGGGCGGCACTTCTGCCTGGGCGCCGCGCTGGCCCGCGCCGAGGGAGAGGTGGGGCTGCGCACCTTCTTCGAGCGCTATCCCGGCGCCCGGCTGGCCGGCGAAGGTCACCGGCGCGACACCCGGGTGCTGCGCGGTTGGTCAACATTGCCGATCACGCTTGGGACCGCGCGCGCCGCGCTAGCGTGAACGCGTGGACTTCCGAGCAGCTCTGCTCGAGCAGACTCGAGCTTTCGGTGACCTGATCCGAACGGGAGACCCGGCGACTCCCGTGCCGACGTGCGGGGACTGGAACCTCAAACAGTTGTTCCGGCATGTCGGGCGCGGAAACCGTTGGGCCGCACAGATCATCCTCGAACGGCGCAACCAACCGTTGGATCCGCGCGACGTCCGCGACGGCAAACCGCCCGACGATCCCGACGCCGCCGCGGACTGGCTGTACCAGGGCGCGCAACTGATCAGCGACGCGATCGACCGCGTCGGCGCCGAGACCCGGGTGTGGACGTTCGTCGGTCCCCGGCCTGCGGGCTGGTGGATCCGGCGGCGGCTGCACGAGGCGACCGTGCACCGCGCCGACGCCGCGCTGGCGCTGGGCGTCCCGTTCGAGCTGCCGCCGGACCTGGCCGCCGATGCGCTGAGCGAGTGGATCGACCGCGTCTCGGTGGACAGGCGGCACGGTCCGGCCCTCGAGCGGGGACAGTCCATCCACCTGCACGCCACCGATGCCGAACTGGGCCCGACGGGCGAGTGGATGATCGTGCACGACGAGGAGGGCCTGTGGTGGTCCCACGATCACGGCAAGGCCAGCGTGGCGCTCCGCGGACCGGCCAAGGACCTGCTGCTCGCAACAGTCCGCCGGACCACTGCGGCCGAAGCGGGCATCGAGGTGCTCGGCGACTCCGCCGTCTGGGACGGGTGGCTGGACCGCACCCCGTTCTGAGGGCAGCGATCGGCCTAAGCTTTCGATCATGACCACTTCGGAGATGGCCACTGTCCTCGCCTGGCACGACGCGCTCAACGCCGGCGACGTCGACACCCTGCTGTCGCTCTCCAGCGACGACATTGAGATCGGCGATTCCCACGGCGCCGCGCAGGGTCACGAGGCACTGCGCGCGTGGGCGCAGGGGCTGGGCCGCACGATCGAGCCCGGCCGCATCTACGTCCACGACGGCGTCGTGGTGGTCGAGGAGAACACCGTCTCGGCGTCCGGGGACGCCGGTTCGGCCGCTTCGGCGTTTCGTGTCGTCGCCGATCACGTCACATCGGTGTTCCGGCACGACGACCTGGCCGCCGCGCTGGCGGCGACCGAACTGACCGAAGCCGACCTGACCGGCTGATGCGCGGCATCATCCTGGCCGGAGGTTCGGGTACCCGGCTGTATCCGATCACGATGGGCACCAGCAAGCAGCTGCTGCCCGTCTACGACAAGCCGCTGATCTACTACCCGCTGTCCACCCTGATGATGGCCGGTATCCGGGACATCGCGGTGATCACGACCGGTCACGACGCCCCGGCGTTCCGCAGGCTGCTGGGCGACGGATCGGACTTCGGGATCAACCTCACCTACGCCGTGCAGGACGAACCCGACGGTCTGGCACAGGCTTTCGTGATCTGCGCCGACCACATCGGCAGCGATTCCGTGGCTCTCGTGCTGGGCGACAACGTGTTCTACGGCCCCGGACTGGGAACGAGCCTGCGCAGGTTCCACAACGTCAGCGGCGGAGCCATTTTCGCGTACTGGGTGGCCGATCCGTCGGCCTACGGTGTGGTGGAGTTCGCCGAGGACGGCACCGCGCTGTCACTCGATGAGAAGCCCGCGACGCCGAAATCGCACTACGCGGTGCCTGGGCTGTACTTCTACGACAACGACGTCGTCGACATCTCCCGGTCGCTGCGCAAGTCGGCGCGCGGTGAATACGAGATCACCGAGATCAACCAGAGGTATCTCGACCAGGGCCGGCTCAGCGTCGAAGTGCTGGCGCGGGGAACGGCCTGGCTGGACACCGGGACGTTCGATTCGCTGCTCGACGCCAGCGATTACGTGCGCACGATCGAACGCCGGCAGGGCCTGAAGATCAGCGTGCCCGAGGAAGTGGCCTGGCGCGTCGGGTTCATCGACGACGACGAACTCGCCGCCCGCGCGCACAAGCTGCTCAAGTCCGGTTACGGCGCGTATCTGCTGCAGCTTCTGGAACGCTGAGTCGCCGAGTGCCACCATGGTGGCATGGGGGACAACCGGGTGCGGTACGCCCGCAACGGTGACGTGCGACTGGCGTACCGAATGTTCGGGGACTCGGGTCCGGTCGTCATCTGGACACCGGGGTGGGTGGTCAGCGACGTCGACACCATCGACGAGCTGACAAGCCCCTACGGCCGGCTCATTCGTCGGTTCGCCGAATCCCTGCGGTTCGTCATGTGGGACAGACGAGGAACCGGATTGTCCGATCCCGCCGACCACGTCCTGACGCTCGAAGAACGCGTCGCCGATCTCGGCGCGGTCGTCGACGCGGTGGGAGAAGACCGCCCGAGCCTGTCGGGAACCGGCGACGGGGGCGCCATCGCGATCATGTTCGCTGCGATGTACCCGGATTGGATTCACCGGCTCTGCCTCTATGGCACCGCCGCGCGCTTCTCGCAGGACCCGCCGGGATATCCATGGGGCTTCACCCCGGAAGAGATCGAAGGACAACTCGACGAGATCGACCGGAGCTGGGGCGCCGGGGCGCTCGCAGATCTCTTCCACAACGAGGCCGCCGAGATCGTCGGCGTCCGAGAAGCATTCGGTAGGAGACAGCGGTCGATCGCCAGCCCGACAATGGCCAAACTGTGGTGGCAGGCATTCGTCGACGTCGACGTGCGCGCGGTCCTGGGCGCGATCCAGGCGCCGACGCTGGTCCTCGCCCGGCCGGGGGATCGTCTGGTACCCCTCGAAGCCTCGGCGGCGCTGGCGGCGTCGATCCCGCATGCGCAGTTTCACCAGTTCGCGCCCGGGCCCCACAATTCGTTCGACATCATCGACGACATCGCCGAGCAGGGCCTCGAATTCTTTTGCGGAAGTGCTGGTTCGGCCGCTGACGAGCGCATGATCAAGACCGTCATGTTCACCGACATCGTCGGCTCCACCGCACGACTCAGTGACCATGGTGACGCCCGGTGGCGTCGACGGCTCGATGCCCACGACGACCTCGTCGAGCACATGCTGGCCCACTACGGTGGTGTTCGCGCCAGTCACACGGGCGACGGATACTTCGCGCTGTTCGACGGCCCGACCCGGGCCGCTCGCTGCGCGCTCGCACTGGTTCCGGAGCTGGCAACCCGTGGCATCCCCATCCGCGTCGGCATCCATACCGGTGAATGCGAGCGCCGTGGCACCGAATGGAGCGGACTGGCCGTGCACACCGGAGCCAGGATCGGCGCGATGGCAGGCCCCGGTGAGGTACTGACCAGCCGTACCGTGCGCGACCTGTCGGCAGGTTCGGGACTGCGCTTCGAAGCTCTGGGTCCGCAACGCTTCAAGGGACTGGCCGACGAGATCGACGTCTTTCGCGTGAGTGGCCGCTGACACTGGGGAAATCCCTGATTGCCATACAGCGGTATTGCCCGTAAGTTTGCTGGCAACTCGACGGGGAGGGTGTGCACATGGGGTGGGACAGGTACGTCGGGCGCGTCGGCGCCTTGGCGGTCGCGCTGGGAATCGGCTCCGCGGTGGCCGCGATTCCGGCGGTGGCGTGGGCGCAACCCGACGAGGCAGCGTCGGCGGGAGCGTCTGAGAACCCCGGTCCACCGGCGGCCGATCGGACGACGAAGACAGCGGAGAAGCCCAAGCGGTCGGCGACATCAGAAGGCGCAGGCACGGCGGATGCCGAGCAGGACACCGAGGCGCCGTCGTCCACGAAGCGCGGCTTCGGCGGCAAGCGTGCGACGGCGACGGGCGAACCGTCGAATGACGCCGAGCCCGAAGAACGTGGTGATGCCGGAGCCAATACTCCTGACCCTGAAGTCAATTCGGAAGGTGTCGATGCGGCTGCGAAGCCGACGCTGAAGTCCGTCGTCTCCTCGCTGCTCGCCCCGCGGGCGCGCGCGCACCACGACGACGAGTCCGAAGCCGCCGCCAAGCCGCCGCTGCTGGCCACCATGCTGGCCGCCGCGCGGCGCGAGGCCGAGGAGCGCCGGACGGCCGCCGCGACGACGGCCGAAGCATCACGGACCGCGCAGTCGAGTGCGGCCGCGAGCACGCCCCTGCCTGGCTCACCCCAAGGCCCCGTCGTCGTCGGCGCCGAGGGAACCGTCTACCAGGTGACGACCGACTCGGGGAACACTCGGGTCAGCATCATCGACAGTTCGGGGAACGTGGTCACCACGTCCGACGCCTTTGCCGGCAGGCCGAGCACCTACGCGCAGGGCGTCGCCCGGCCCGACGGTTCGCTGCTGATCGTGACGTCGAACGAACGCGGCAACCGCTCCACCGTGTGGTCGGTCAACAGTGAGGGTGTCGTCACCAAGGTCGCAACCTTCACCGGGGCGCCCAGCGGCAGGCCGGCGGTGGGCGCCGACGGTGCCGTGTACATCGACACCTACATCCCGACCATCTTCAGCCCCATCGGGTCCGCCGACTACCGGACGGTGCGCATCTCGCCGACGGACACCGTACGGTCCTTCTCGCCGGACACCAGCGTCACGCTAGCGCCCGACGGCAGCGCCTATCTGCTCTCCACCCAATTCGGTGTCCGGACGCTGTCGGCTTTCGGCGCCGACGGTAAGACCAAGACGGTGGTGCTGCCCTACGAGCGATACGGCACGGACCCCATACTTGGCGACGACGGCCATGTCTACCTCCCCGTGGCGGTCCGTACCCTGTTCGGCGGCAAGACGACTCGGCTCTACACCTTCTCCGGAGCCAGCAGCACGACGCGCACCCTGACCGGCCTGCCCGGTAATTTCGTCGTGAAAAGCGACGGCGTGTACCTCCAGACGTACACCTACCCCGGCAACACCGACAACCGGGTCGACGGCATCACCTACCTGTACATCCTCACGGCGCAGGCCATCGCCGAGCCGAGAATCATCGACGGCCGCCTGCGCAGCTTCCAGGTCACTCCCGAAGGCACGATCTACGCGGTGATCAACGATCCTTCGTTGCCCAACACCCCGGTGGTGGTGATCAGTCCCGACGGCACGAGCAGGAGCACTGTCACACTGCCCGGAACGCCGCTCCAGTTCGGCGCGTTCAACCGGATCCTCGGCGCCGGAGAGCAAGCCGACGACCACGGCTACGTGACCTACACCGCGAACGGAGCCACCTACCTCGCGGTGCTCAACGCTGACGGCAGCGTCGACCGCACCATCGAACTGCCCGCAGGCACGGTGCCCGGTCAGGTCTTCTTCGGCCCTGACGGCGCGGCCTACCTGGTGAGCCAGGTCAGGGAACTCGGAGGGGCCGCCACCGGGCAGGTTCTGCTGACCCTGTCCAACGGCACCTTCTCGCCGGTCCTTCCCGGCCCCGCGTTGGACAGCATCTCCGACATCCAGTTCGGCCCGGATGGCAGCGGTTACCTGGTCCTGCGCAACGATCCGTCCCTCGGGAATCGGATCGTGGGGTTCGATGCCTCCGGGCTGACGGGCGTCGATCTGACGCTGACGCGCCCAGTGGTCAACCAGTACGGGTCGTTCCCTCTCCAGGCGCTGGTCTTCGGCCCCGACGGCACCGCCTACGTCGCGAGCCGCGCAACCGACGACTCCGGGGTGTACGCGCTCACCTCGTCGGGTGCGACGAAGGTACTCGATCTGGCGGGCACGCCGCCGCTCTATCTCCCCGTCGTCGGACCCGACGGCACGGTGTACGTGACCACCGGGCAGAACGTCAGAACCATTCCGGCCTAGGCGTTCTCGGCGCGCTGCGGCGTGGCCAGGACCGCGGCGATCGCGGTCGTCAGGGGCACCGACAGTGCCAGCGCGATGCCGCCGACGGCCGAGCGGGCGATCTCGATGGCCACGCTCTCACTGGTCAGCACGTCGCCGAGGGACCGGTTCGCGACGCTGAACAACAACAGCAGCGGCAGCGCACTGCCGGCGTAGGCCAGCACCAGCGTGTACACGGTGCTGGCGATGTGGTCCCGGCCCACCCGCATCGCGCCGACGAAGACGGCCCGCCGGCCCGTCGACCCCAACTCGGCCAGCTCGAACACCGCGGATGCCTGGGTGATCGTCACGTCGTTGAGCACACCGAGCGAACCGATGATGAAGCCGGCCAACAGCAGCCCGGTGATCGACACGTTGCCCATGTACGCGGCGACCTCGTTGTTCTGGTCCTCCGACAGCCCGGTCAGGTGCGCGAATTCGATTGCCGCCCAGGACAACAAGGCTGCCACCAGGAGTGAGGTCAAGGTGCCCAGCAGTGCGGCGCTGGTGCGCAGACTCACGCCGTGGGCGAGGTAGATCACCGCGAACAGGATGGCCGCCGACGCGGCGAGCGCGACCGGGACCGCGGGTGCACCGTCGCGCAGCGCGGGCAGCAGGAACACGACGAGCACACCGAACGCGATCACGATGCCGATCAGCGCGCGCAGCCCGCGCCACCGCGCCACCGCGACGACCACTACCGCGAACGCCGCGGCGAGCACTGTCAGCGGCCACGTCCGTTCGAAGTCGTAGAACGAGTACGTCGTGGCACCGACGTCGTCGACCTGCCTGCTGATCCGGATGTCGTCGCCGACGGCGAGATGGGGTTGGCCCGGGCCGCCACTGAATTCGAGCAGTGTCCTCGCGCCTTCGTTGGGGCCGGAGTCGATCGTCACCACGGTCTGCACGCACTGCGCGCCCTCGCCGGGCGCAGGCACGGGGTCGGCGGTGAGCACCGCGCCGGCCGACGGACTGCCGCACGTCGCGGTGCTGCTCGCCACGACATGGCCGGCCTCGGTGGTGACCGCACCGCCCGCGGCGTTCTGGAACGGGAGCGGGATGTCGGCCTTCTGGGCGCTGGGCCACAGCACCACCGCGCCGATGGCGACCGCCACCGCGCAGGCGGCCAGGAGCGCCACGACGATCTTCGCGGCCAGCGGACCGAGCGGTGACGGCCCGCTCAGCGAGTGCGAATGAGAGTGGGAGTGCGCCACCCGGCCAGAGTAGGCGGTCGCGCACCCGACCCCGTCACTGCCGGTAGCTGACCAGGAAGTTGCCCAGGCGTTCGATGGCAGCCGCCAGGTCGCGCGCCCACGGCAGGGTCACGATCCGCAGGTGATCCGGTGTGGGCCAATTGAACCCGGTTCCCTGCACGACGAGGATCTTCTCCTGCAGCAGCAGGTCCAGTACCAGTTGCTCGTCGTCGTGGATCTCGTAGACCTCGGGGTCCAGCCGCGGGAAGGCGTACAGCGCACCCTGCGGCTTCACGCAGGAGACCCCGGGGATCTCGTTGAGCTTGCCCCACGCCACGTCGCGCTGCTCGAGCAGTCGGCCGCCGGGCAGGACCAGGTCGTCGATGCTCTGATGCCCGCCGAGCGCGACCTGAATGGCATGCTGTGCAGGCACATTCGGGCACAAACGCATGTTGGCCAGCAGGCTGATGCCCTCGATGAAGCTGCCCGCGTGCTCTTTGGGTCCGGTGATCACCAGCCACCCTGAGCGGTAACCGGCCACCCGGTAGGCCTTGGACAGCCCGTTGAAGGTCAGGGTGAGCACGTCGGGCGCCACCGACGCCATGGAGATGTGCTGGGCGTCGTCGTAGAGGATCTTGTCGTAGATCTCGTCGGACAGCAGCAGGAGTTGGTGTTTGCGTGCCAGGTCGGCGATCTGCTCGAGCGTCTCGCGGCTGTACACCGCACCGGTGGGGTTGTTCGGGTTGATGACCACGATCGCCTTGGTGCGGTCGGTGATCTTCGACTCCAGGTCGGCGACGTCAGGATTCCAGCCCTGCGTCTCGTCGCACAGGTAGTGCACCGGGGTGCCGCCCGCCAGCGAGGTGCACGCCGTCCACAGCGGATAGTCCGGCGCCGGGATCAGCACCTGGTCGCCGTTGTCGAGTAGGGCCTGCAACGTCATCTGGATGAGTTCGGAGGCACCGTTGCCGAGGAACACGTCGTCGATGTCGAAACGCGGGAAGCCGTCGACGAGTTCGTAGCGGGTGAACACGGCGCGCCGGGCGCTGACGATGCCCTTGGAGTCGGAGTAGCCCTGCGCGTAGGGGAGCGCCTGGATGATGTCGCGCATGATGACGTCGGGCGCCTCGAAACCGAACGGCGCAGGATTACCGATGTTGAGCTTGAGGATGCGGTGGCCTTCGGCCTCCAGGCGCGAGGCGTGCTCGTGTACGGGGCCACGGATCTCGTACAGAACGTCTTGTAGCTTGCTCGACTGCGTGAACTCACGCTGACGCGCGTGCCCGCTGCCGGCCTGCCACGGCACCTGATGGGTCGTCATGTCGACAAGTGTCGCATCGTCGTCCACCGAAATATGAATCGAGAGTGCACCCAGGGTCGTTGATCGGTGCTGATCACGACCCTGGATGCACTCTCGAGGAGATCGGTTACCGGCGGCCGGGGCGGCGGGCGCCCTTGGCGATGCCGAGGCCCTTCACGGGCGGCTCGTCGCCGACCACGCGCGCCTCGCCGTTGCCGTTGGTCGCCGGGGCGGCGGGCTCAGGCTCGGGCTCAGGTGAGGGCGACTCCTCGGCGGCGGCCTCGGCCTCAGGTGCCGGTTCTGCTGCGGGTGCGGGTGCGGGTGCCGACGCCGGCGCCTTCTTGGCGCCGGGGCGACGCGCGCCCGGTGCGATGCCCAGACCCTTCACCTCGGGTTCGGGCTTGGCATCCAGTCCGCGGTCCGAGTCGGCGGTGTCCGGGGCCTCGGTACCCGCCTGCGCCTGGTCGGGATCGACATTGGCCGGCTGGACGACGGTCGGCGCGCCCTCGTTGGGCGACGCCGGCGCCTTCTTGGCGCCGGGACGGCGTGCCCCCGCGGCGAGACCCAGCCCCTTGACCTCCGGTTCGGCCTTCGCGGGCGCCTCGGCGGCGGGTGCGCTCTCGGCGCCCGGGGCCGCCGCGGCCGCCTTCTTGGCGCCGGGCCGCTTGGCTCCACCGGCGATGCCCAGGCCCTTGACCTCGGGTTCGGCTTTCGCGGGTGCCTCGGCGGCGGGTGCGCTCTCGGCGGCCGGGGCCGCCGCGGCCTTCTTCGCGCCGGGGCGCTTGGCCCCGCCTGCGATGCCGAGCCCCTTGGCCTCGACGGCCGCGGGCTTGTCCTCGGCGGGTGCTGCCGTCTTCTTGGCCCCCGGCCGCTTGGCCCCGCCGGCCAGGCCCAGGCCGGTGACCGGCTTGGAGTCCGTCGCGGTGCTCGCGCTCGCCTCGGCCGGCGCCTCGCCGGCGTCAGCAACCTCGGCAACCTCTTCGACGACCTCGGCGGGCGACGCGGCCCCGACCTGCGCGGCGCGCTCCTCGGCCTCCTTGGCCGCGGTGCCCTTCTCGGGCAGCGTGACGCCGGTCTTGTCGAGCGAGCCCAGCAGCAGCTGCGCGACGTCGAGCACCTCGGGCGCCTTCTCCAGGCTGCGGGTGGACGTGACGTCGTCCACGCCGTCGGTCATCATCACGCGGCAGAACGGGCAGCCCGTCGCGATCGCCGAGGCACCCGTGTCCACGGCCTCCTCGGAGCGCTCGACGTTGACGCGCTTGCCGATGTGCTCTTCCATCCACATCCGGGCGCCACCGGCACCGCAGCACAGGCCGCGGTCGGCGTGGCGCGGCATCTCGGTCAGCTTCGCCCCGGACGCACCGATCAGCTCACGCGGCGCCGAGTACTCCTTGTTGTGCCGGCCCAGGTAGCAGGGGTCGTGGTAGGTGATGTCCATACCGCCATCGGCCTGCTTGACCGGCACCAGCTTCTTGTCCCGGACCAGCCGGTTCAGCAGCTGGGTGTGGTGGAGCACCGTGTAGTTGCCGCCGACCTGCGGGTACTCCCGGCCGAGGGTGTTGAAGCAGTGCGGGCAGGTCACCACGACCTTGCGGTCGACCCGCTCGACGCCTTCGAACAGGTCGTTCAGCGTCTCGACGTTCTGTGCGGCGAGCTGCTGGAAGAGGAACTCGTTGCCCGACCGGCGCGCGGAGTCGCCGTTGCAGGTCTCGCCCTCGCCGAGCACCAGGAACTTCACGCCCGCGGTGGCCAGCAGTTCGGCCACGGCCTTGGTGGTCTTCTTCGCGCGGTCCTCGAACGCGCCGGCGCAGCCGACCCAGAACAGGTACTCGTAGCCCGCGAACGACTCGACGTCCTTGCCGTACACCGGGACGTCGAAGTCGACCTCGTCGATCCAGTTCGTGCGGTCCTTGGCGTTCTGGCCCCACGGGTTGCCCTTGTTCTCCAGGTTCTTGTAGAGCACGCCGAGCTCCCCGGGGAACTCGGACTCCATCATCACCTGGTAGCGGCGCATGTCGACGATGTGGTCGATGTGCTCGATGTCGACCGGGCACTGCTCGACGCAGGCACCGCACGTCGTGCAGGACCACAGCACGTCGGGGTCGATGACGCCGCCCTCTTCCAACGTGCCGACCAGCGGTCGGGTCGCCTGCAGCGGCGAGTCGGCAGGAATGCGTTCGAAGCCCGACTCCGGCACATGCTCGTGGGAGTGCTTCTCGCTCTCCTTCTCGCCGCGCAGCTCCTCACCGAGACCGCCTTCGGGCGTGTTCTGCAGCGGGGATTCCTTGCCATCGAGGAAGTACGGCGCCTTGGCGAACATGTGGTCGCGCAGGTTCATGATCACGAGCTTCGGAGACAGCGGCTTCCCGGTGTTCCACGCCGGGCACTGCGACTGACAACGCCCGCACTCGGTGCAGGTGGTCATGTCGAGGTAGCCCTTCCAGGTGAAGTCCTCGATCTTTCCGCGGCCCAGCACGGCGTCCTCGGCGGGATCCTCGAAATCGACGATCTCGCCCTTGGACTCGACGGGAAGCAGCGGGCCGAGCCCGTTGGGCATCCGCTTGAACGTGACGTTGATGGGCGCCAGGCCGATGTGCAGGTGCTTGGAGTGCAGCACGATCAGCAGGAACACCAGCATGATCGCGATGTGGCCGAGCAGCGCCAGTGTCTCGATCCACTCGTTGGCGGGCACCCCCAACGGCCGCAGGATCGCGCCCATCAGCTGAGAGAAGAAGGCGCCGTTGCCGTAGGGCAGGTTGCCGGTGACCACCGCGGCACCGCGGACCAGCGCGTAGGTCCAGATGACGTTGAAGATCATGAACAGGATCAGCCAGGCGCCGCCGGTGTGCGAGCCGTAGAACCGGGAGTCGCGGCCGTGCTTCTTGGGCTCGCGCACGATGCGGATGATCGAGAACGTGATGATGCCGGCCAGCACGGCGACGGCGAAGAAGTCCTGCAGGAAGCCCAGCGCGTCCCAGCGGCCGACGATCGGGATGTGGAAGTCGTGCACGACGAGCAGACCGAAGGCCTCCAGATACACGGTGGCCAGGACGAAGAAACCCCACATGGTGAAGAAGTGCGCGATACCGGGGACCGACCACCGCAGCAGTCGGGTCTGGCCGAACACCTCTTCGAACTGGGTGGTGATGCGCTTCTGCAGGTGGTCTTTGCGGTTGTTGGCCTCACTCATGGGCTGGCCCGACCGGATCAGCCTCGTCAGCCACGCCACGCGCTTGGCGGCGAGAAGGCCGACGACCACGATCATCAGCGCCCCGACGATCATTCTGATGAGCATCTGGGTATCCACGCGCATCCTCCGGTTCTGGTTACCAGCGGGTAACTCAGGCCATGTTACTGACAAGTAACTTTAGCTCGCTGTGAGCTCATAGTGACACCCTGCGCGGATACGCCGCTACACAGGCTGTCCTAACCTGACTGCGGCGGTCAGTGGGCGGGGGCGAGCATCACCCTGAGCATCGACAGCATCTCCGAGCGCGACTCGGCACCCAGACGGCGCCGGATGCGGGCGACGTGGTGCTCGACGGTCTTGGCGGAGATGAACAGCTGGGCCCCGATGTCGCGGTACGGCAGGCCCTGCAGCAGGAGTTCGGCGACCTCCCGTTCGCGCTCGGACAGCTGGGTCGCGGGCCGCGCCTGGCCGGGCCGCGAGACCGGCGCGGAGGGACGGTCGGCGGTGGCCGGTTCCTCGGGCAGGTCCGGCGCGGCGACGGCCTGCTTGAGATCGCGGGCAAGCTGCAGCATGGCCTGCGAAATCCGGGCATCGGTGGTCTGCAGCGCCGCCTGGCCCGCCAGGCGGGTGGCGTCCGAGGTGTGGCCGAACCGGGCGAGTGCGCGCGCCGCGGTGGCCACCTCGTCGACGTCGACGTGACCGGCGAGGACCCGCAGCCAGGTGCGACCAGCCGTGGCCAGGACTTTCGCGAACGGGCTGTGCGCGGCGGCGGCCGTCAGCGTTTGGCCGTGCGGGGCGACGTCGTCGGGGGAGTTGGCCAGGATGCCCGCGTGCACGCCGGCCCAGTGCAGCGGCACCGACCACAGCGCCGGATCGCCGAGTCCGCGCAGCAGTCCGAACGCCTCCTCGAGGGTGTGGGCCAGCCGGTCGACCTGACGCATCCGCGCCGCCGCCACCCACAGTTCGCCGAGCGGCAGCAGAGCGAACACCTCGGTCGAGCACTCGGCCAGCACCTCCATCGCCGAGTACCAGTGCTGCTGCATCGCGCCGGTGTCGCCGCCGCGCCGGGCGATGGCGGTCTGCAGCGCCGCGGCCCACAGTGCGTCGCGCCGGTGCAGCGGCCGGCCGCTCACGGCGGCAACGGCCGCGCCGGCGGCGGCCAGGTGACCGTCCTGCATCAGCGCCCAGCCGAGCAGCAGCCGGTGCCGGTGCGTGACGAAGATCGCATCGGCTGCGCCCGATGGGGACCCGTCGCGAACCGCGCGCCCGATCACCGACCGCGCCCGCACCGGGTCGCCGCCGTGCAGCGCCGCAAGGGTGACCAGCGCGGCCGGGGTGTCGGGCGCGACGATCGAGCGGTCCTGTTCGGCGCCGATCGCCTGACTCAACCGGGTTAGCGCCACGGGATACGGCTTGTCGAGCGTCATCAACAGGCCCTCGGTGATCGCTCGCGCCGCCCGCGCCGTCGACGTCGGCGGGCCCGCGTCGGCGGTCTGGCCCTCAGCCCGCGCGGCGGCGGCGTCACCCGCGGCCAGGAAGGCGACGGTGGCGGCCGCGCCGACCACCGCGTCGGGCGCCGGGCCGAGCCAAGCGAACAGGTCGCGGGCCTGGGTGGCGCTGCCGTCGTGCAGCGCGATGCTCGCCGCGATGCGCACCGCGGCGGCCCGCTGATCCTGGTCGGGCGCGGTGAGCATGCCGTCGGCCAGCCGTGCCGCCGTCGCGCAGTCACCCGTCAGGGCTAGCGCGTCGGCCAGTCGCGGGCTCGGCGTGGAATTCCCGGCGTCGGCAGCCGCCCGGTACAGCCGCGCGGCCCGCGCCGGATGCGCCGTGGTGCGCCCGGCCAGATCGGTCAGCGCTTCGGCCAACCGCTCGTCGCGCAGCCCGTGCTCGGCCAGCCGCAATGCCAGGTCGGCGGTCAACGTCGAGGAGTCGAGCTGCGCGGTCAGCAGCGACACCTCGAGATCGTGGTGCCGCGACGCCCCGACGCTGTCCGCGATGGCGTCGTGCACGTCGCGCAGGAAGCTCGCCGGATGCGACGGCTCGAGGAGGCCGCATGCCCGGGCCCGGTCCACCGCGGCGAGCGCGTCCGTCGGGCTCATCCGCAGGGCGGCAGCGACGTCGTCAGGGCCAAGGCCGGAGGTCAGCGAGGTGATCAGCAGCGTATCGAGCAGCGGTTCGTCGAGGCGGCGGAGCCGTTCGATCAGCGCGACACGGGCCGCCTGACGCAACCCCTGAGTACCGTCGCCGACCGCCGACAGCGTCGGACGCAGCAGGAACGGCAGTCCGGCCGTCGTCGCGATGAGCGACCGCACCAGATCCGGCGGCGGCGCCTCGCCGAGGGTGGCCGCGGCGAACCTGCCGACCTCCACCGGCGGCAGCGGACCCAGGGTCACGGCCGGGTTCTCCCGGTGCAGTGCGACGACCAGGTCACGCAGGGGAGCGCGGTGGGCCAGCGGCGGTGTCGAGATGACGACCGTCGCCGCGGGGTCGGCGACCAGGTCGGTGAGCTGCGCGAGCGCAGGGTCGGCGAGCAGGTCGGCGTCGTCGACGATCACCGCGGCTCCGTCGGCATCGCCCGGGCGCGGCGGCCGGGACAGCACCGGGCGGTCGACCGTGCGCAGCGACGCCCGCACGGCCGCCAGCACCGTGGACTTGCCCGTCCCGATGCCGCCGGAGACCAGCAACTTCACCGGCGCGCGGGGATCAGCGTCGACCGCAGCCACCGCGTCCCGCGCAGCCGGCGGCAGATCCGTCGGCCGGTGCGACGCCGGACTGGTCATCGCCGCCGTCAGGCGCCGTCGCCCGGGACGACCACCGTGGTCGTCACGGGCGGAGCGACCGTGGTGGGCGGCGGTGCCACCGTGGTGGTCGGCGGCGCGACCGTCGTGGTCGGCGGTGCTGTCGTCGTCGTCGGACGCGTGGTGGTGGTCCGTGTCGTCGTCGTAGTGGTCGGCGCGGTCGTCGTCGTCGTCGTGGTGGTCGTGGTGGTCGTCGGCGCGGTCGTGGTGGTCGACTTCGACGTGCCGGTGGTCGTCTCCGGCGGCGGCGGCGGTGGCGGCTGACTGACGGTCGTCGTCGCGACCCCGTCGGGCCCGATCGTCACCGTGGTGACCGGCGGGGGCAGCTCGGCCGGCGGCGGCTCGGCCGACGGCGGTGTCGCGGTCTCGGTGACCGGTGTCTGATCACCCTCGCCGCTGGTCAACGTCACGGCGAGACCGCCGGCCGCCAGCAGCGCCGCGGCTGCGGCGATGCCGAACAGCACCGGCGGACGTTTGTACCAGGGCAGCGGCGGTGGTTCGTCGAAGCGCTCGTCCTCGGGCGCGAAGGCGACCGGCGGGCGGGCCGGATCGGGCGACGCGACGTAGTCCTCGCCGGTGTAGGGCACCGGGTCCGCGCCCATGTCGTCGTCCTGCGACCAGGCCAGCGCCCGGAAGGTGGCCGACGCGGCGCCGTCATCGGCGGCCTGGCTCGCGGCCAGGCCCGCCGCCCCGGCGGCCCACGCGGCGGGTGCCATCGCGGTCGGTTCCCCGGCGGCAGGTGCGAGGCCCGTTGCCGCCTGCGCGTCCAGACTCTGGTTGGCCACCAGCGCCGCGCCCGCGGCGACGTTGAGCGCCGGTTCCGGCGTGGTGATCACCGGAGCCCGCAGGCGCTCCGAAAGACGTTGCGTCACAACGGGAATGGCTGCTCCGCCACCGACGGTGGCCACCGCCGCGACATCGGTGACCGAGACGTTGGCCCGCTGCAGCGTGTCGTCGATGGCGGCGAGCAAACCGCCGAGCGGAGCGGAGAGCAACTGCTCGAGTTCGGGTCGGGTCACCCGGATGTCCGAGCGGAAGCCGGGCAGTTCGGCGGGCACCACGGTGGCGGTCTGTTCGGAGAGGCGTTCCTTGGCCCGGCGGCATTCGTCACGCAGCCGCGCCAGCGACCCGACCGCCGCGGTACCCGCCGGATCAGGCTCGTTGGCCTCCGCGATGCCGGTGAGCACATGGTCGAGCAGGGCCTGGTCGACGGCGTCGCCGGAGAAATCCGGATAGCGCACCGTCTGGCCCACGAGGTCGAGGTTCGCGCCTGCGTCGGCGAGCGTGACGCTGGTGCCGCTGCCGCCCAGGTCGACGAGCACGACCACGCCCTGATCGGGAAGTCCGGGCGCTGCCTGCAGGGCGGCCAGGGCCGCCGACGCATCGGGGATGAGTGCGGCGGGCACGCCGTCGGGCGCCAGGATCGGCCGCGACCGCAACGCCCCGCGCAGCGCCCCGATGGTTCCGGGCCCCCAGTGCGACGGCACGGCGATCGCGACCGGGGAGCCGCCGTCCACCGACCGCGCCATCGCGGCCAGGGCCTCGGCCAGCACGACCTCGCCGCGGTGTGCCGAACCGTCGGCCGCCACCAGCGGCACAGGATCGCCCACCCGGTCGACGAACCCGCTGAGCACCAGGCCGGGGGGCGTCGCGTCGGTGGGTACCCCCACCTCGGGAGCGCGATCGGGGTACACGGTGAGGATCGACCGCCGCGTCACCGGCGGGCGGCCGACGCGCGCGGCCACCAGGTTCGTCATCCCGATCGACAACCCCAGTGGTTCGGTCATGGTGGTGGGTCTCCTCCTCGGCCGGCCCGGTTGGACCGTCCACCACCTTAACGGCCGCAGCGCCGCCGGCCGCGGAGGCGCCCCTAGTGTGGTCGATCCCCTAACGGGTAATCCCCTAACCGCCCCGACGGCGGGTTGGGTTGCGCACCGATCCGCAGGGCGCACGGCGCCGATAGCATCGAGACACACCGAGGGGAAGGGTCACCGTGGCGAACTCACTACTGGACTTCGTGATGTCGCTGGTCCGCGATCCGGAGGCGGCCGCGCACTACGCCGCCGATCCCGCGCAGGCCCTCGCCGACGCGCATCTGACCGATGTGACCAGCGTCGACGTGCAGAACCTGATCCCCGTCGTCGCGGAGTCGCTGTCGATGTCCGCGCCCGCGCACGGCCTGGACGCCTTCGGCGCCGAGCCGGCGTCCAATGTGTGGGCCAGTGGCGCGGCCACGGCGGCGTTCGATGCATTCGACGACCACGTGCCGGTGGCGTCGGTGATCGACACCGACAGTGCGGTGCCCACCATCGTCGACCATCTCGACGACCTCCCCGCCGCCCTGACGGCGCCGGACCCGGTGCCGTCCCTGCAGGTCGACGATGTCGCGTTCGCCCAGCCCGCGATCACCGAGCCGGCAGCGGACGACCCCTGGACGCCCGTGGTGGACGATCTGCACAGCGTGGATCACGATCTGGAGCACCCCGTCGAGCACGGCCCCGGTTTCGACCTCTTCGACTGACGCGACAGCGTCCCTCCAGCCCGCGCGGACCCCGTCCGCGCGGGTTTTTTGGCGTCCTGAGCTGCGATGACGCGCGCAGCCCCATCGCCCCCGACTGATCCCCTAATCCCCTAATGGTCGAAGCCTCGTACCCCCGATGGGGGCGGCACGGTCGAGGGCGTCATCCCCGTTTCCGGTGCCTCGCGAACTCCATACCGTCGTCTGCAGATCGCCGGACATGCCGGCGGAACCGCAACAACAGATCGGAAAGGCACTCCCATGACGACCCTGATCGACTTCATCCTCGACCTGTTCCGCAGCCCCGCCTCGGCCGCGTCGTTCGTCATCGATCCCGACGGCGCTCTGCGCGACGCGGGTCTGCCGAACGTCACCGCGGCGCAGCTGGCGTCGGTGGCCGCCACCGCCGCACCGGCCGGATACGCCCTCGGCGGCGGCGACCCGATCGTCGGCCTGCAGCGCGCGGTCGCCGACCACCACCAGCTGGCGTCGAACTTTGCCTCGCCGTTCTCCCCGCAGACGTCCTGGGCGCCGACGTTCGCCCCGGAGACCAGCACCGATCTGCTCAGCGGCAACCACGTGCCGATCGCCAGCCCCGTCCAGGACGCCGGTGCCAACGCCCAGAACGGTGCGTTCAACCTCGGCTTCGGGGACATCACCTTCGGCGACAAGAGCACCAACACCGCCACCAACGGCGGCGTCGTGGTCGACGGGGACAACAAGGGTGACATCGTCAGCGGCGACGGCGCTGTGCTCGGCGACGGGAACACGATGAACAACGGCGACATCCTGGCCGGTTCCGGGTCGAATGTGAACGTCGGCAAGGACAACGCGATCGACGACAACTCCAAGACCGCCGGCGGGGACCTGATCTCCGACAACCACTCCCCGGTGCTCAACGACGTCGACACCAGCGGCGGCCACGGTGGCGGCGCCGACGGCGGCGGCAGCCTGCTGGGCATCGGTTCGGGTAATGCGGCCGGCGGCCACGGAGGCAACGGCGGCGGCATCATCATCACCGACAACGACGTCAACACCGGCACGCAGGTCGCAGGCAACAGCGGTAGCGACAACGTCGAGGACAACTCGGTCAACACCTCGGTGCACAGCTCGACCGAGACCTCGCACGACACCGCGATCGAGGACCACTCCTCGAGCTACGAGTCGAACATCGGCTCCGGCAACGAGACCGCGATCGGCTCCGGCAACCACACCGACACGTCGCTGTTCTCGGGCAACGACACCGGCATCGCCTCGCACACGGATGTCGCGTCGCACAACCCCACCGTGGCGGACCTCGACGCGTTCTGATCCGCACGACACCGCGCCGCCGGCGGGGACCGCACGGTCCTCGCCGGTGGCGCGCTTACCGTTGACCCCGAGAGCAGGGGAGAAGAGGCCACCGATGACCGCACCGAATCGCGTGCTGATCGAGCTGATCGACCACACCACCGCGATCGCCGACACCCAGCAGCGCGGCGACCTGGTGGCCCGGCTCGCCCGCGCCCGGGCCCGGGTCGAGGATCCGCAGATCCGGGTGGTGATCGCCGGCCAGCTCAAGCAGGGCAAGAGCCAGCTGCTCAACTCGCTGCTCAACATGCCCGTTGCCCGCGTCGGCGACGACGAGTCGACAGTGCTGGCCACCGTGGTGTCCTACGGCGATCAGGCGACGGCGCGTCTGGTGGTGGCCCGGCCAGACGGCGACGAACCCGAACTGATCGAGATTCCGATGGCCGACCTGCGTAACGATCTGCGCCGCGCACCGCAGGCCCGCGGCCGGGAGGTGCTGCGCGTCGAGGTGACTGCACCGAGCCCCCTGCTCAAAGGTGGGCTGGCCTTCGTCGACACCCCGGGTGTCGGCGGTCACGGACAGCCCCATCTGTCGGCGACGCTGGGCCTGCTGCCCGACGCCGACGCGATGCTGATGATCAGCGACACCAGCCAGGAGTTCACCGAACCGGAGATGACGTTCATCCGGCAGGCCCTCGAGGTGTGCCCGGTCGCGGTCGTCGTCGCCACCAAGACCGACCTGTATCCGCACTGGCGGCAGGTCACCGACGCCAACGCCGCACATCTGCGGCGCGCCGGCGTCGACGTGCCGATGATCCCCGCGTCGTCGATCCTGCGCAGCCACGCCGTGCAGCTCAACGACAAGGAACTCAACGAGGAGTCGAACTTCCCGGCGATCGTGAAGTTCCTCTCCGAGGACGTGCTCGGCCGCCAGAAGGACCGGGTGCGCGACCAGGTGCTCACCGACGTCCGCGCCGCGGCCGAGCACCTGATGCTCGCCGTGCAGTCCGAGCTGTCCGCGCTCAACGACCCGCACGCGCGCGAAGCCCTCACCGCCGACCTCGAGGCCCGCAAGCGGGAGGCGCAGGACGCGCTGGAACAGACGGCGCTGTGGCAGCAGGTGCTCAACGACGGCATCGCCGACCTGACCGCTGACGTGGATCACGATCTGCGGCAACGGTTCCGGACCATCACCTTCCACACCGAGCGGGTGATCGACACCGGCGACCCCACGCTGCACTGGGCCGAGATCGGCGCGGAACTCGAGGACGCGGTCGCCACCGCGGTCGGCGACAACTTCGTGTGGGCCTATCAGCGGGCCGAGGCCCTCGCCGCCGAGGTGGCCCGCACCTTCTCCGAGGCAGGCCTCGACGCGGTCCGGATGCCCGCCATCGACGCCCGCGAGATGGGCGCGGAATTCGGTGAGTTCCAATCGCTGGCCCAGCTCGAGGCCAAGCCGATCAAGACCGGCCACAAGATCGTGACCGGCATGCGCGGCTCCTACGGCGGCGTGCTGATGTTCGGAATGCTGACCTCCTTCGCCGGGCTGGGGATGTTCAACCCGCTCTCGCTCGGCGCGGGGCTGGTGCTCGGCCGCAAGGCCTACAAGGAGGACATGGAGAACCGGATGCTGCGGGTCCGTAACGAGGCGAAGACCAACGTGCGCCGGTTCGTCGACGACATCGCCTTCGTCGTCGGCAAGGAGTCCCGCGACCGGCTCAAGGGCATTCAGCGCCAGCTGCGCGACCACTACCGCGGGATCGCCAACCAGACCACCCGCTCGCTCAACGAGTCGCTGCAGGCCACGCTCGCGGCGGCCAAGGTCGCCGAGACCGAGCGGGCCGGGCGGGTCAGGGAGCTGGAACGTCAGCTCAACATCCTCACGCAGGTCGTCGACCACGCCGACAAGCTCGCCGTGGGAGGGTCACTAAGCTCAGGGGCCTAGAAGTCGGGCTATCGGGACGGGACGGCACTGAGCACCAGCGACCGCGTGCGGGCGATCCTCGGCGGCACCATCGCCGCCTACCGGGCCGACCCCACCTACCGTCAGCGCCCCGACGTGCACCAGGAGCTGGCCGGTATCGGCCACCGGCTCAATCAGCCGATGCGCATCGCGCTGGCCGGCACCCTCAAAGCGGGGAAGTCGACGCTGGTCAACGCATTGGTCGGCGAGACGATCGCGCCCACCGACGCCACCGAGGCCACCCGCATCGTGACGTGGTTCCGGCACGGCCCGACGCCCCGGGTGACCGCCCATCACCGCGACGGCCGGCGGTCGAACGTGCCGATCACCCGCGACCCCGCCGACCGCGGCCTGACCTTCGAGCTGGACCGGCTCGACCCGGAGGACGTCGTCGACCTCGACGTCGAATGGCCGGCCGCCGAGCTGGCCGACGCCACCATCATCGACACCCCCGGCACGTCCTCGCTGTCGCGCGACGTGTCCGCCCGCACGCTGCGGCTGCTGGTGCCCAGCGACGGGGTGCCGCGGGTCGACGCCGTGGTGTTCCTGCTGCGCACGCTCAACGCCGCCGACATCGCGCTGCTCAAGCAGATCGGTGAACTGGTCGGCGGCTCGGCCGGCGCGCTCGGGGTGATCGGTGTCGCCTCGCGCGCCGATGAGATCGGGGCGGGCCGGATCGACGCGATGATCTCGGCCAAGGACGTCGCCCAGCGGTTCACCGCCGAGATGGACCGCACGGGCATCTGCCAGGCCGTCGTGCCGGTGTCCGGGCTGCTGGCGCTGACCGCACGCACACTGCGGCAGAGCGAGTTCGTCGCGCTGGAGAAGCTGGCCGCTGTGGATTCCGCCGAGCTCGCCAAGGCGATGCTGTCGGTCGACCGGTTCGTGCGTGCGGACAGCACGCTGCCGGTGGATGCGGCCACCCGCGCGGCACTGCTGGACCGGTTCGGCATGTTCGGCATCCGGATCTCGATCGCCGTGCTGCGCGCGGGGGTGAGCGACTCGGTGGCCCTGGCCGACGAGCTGCTCGACCGCAGCGGCCTGGTCGCGCTGCGGGAGGTGATCGACCAGCAGTTCGCGCAGCGCTCCGACCTGCTCAAGGCGCACACCGCGCTGCTGTCCCTGCGGGAGATCGTGCAGCGCCACCCGATCTACGCCACCCCGGCGATCCTCGCCGACATCGAGCCGCTGCTCGCCGACACCCATGCCTTCGAGGAACTGCGGCTGCTGAGCGCGCTGCGGTCGCGTCCGACGTCGCTGACCGACGAGGAGATGGCGTCGCTGCGCCGATTGATCGGCGGCTCGGGGACCGACGCCGCGAGCCGCCTCGGGCTCGGACCCGGCACCGTCGACGACGGACCACGGGCCGCGTTCGCCGCCGCCCAACGCTGGCGGCGGCGGGCCGAGCATCCGCTCAACGACCCGTTCACCACCCGCGCCTGCCGCGCCGCGATGCGCAGCGCAGAAGCGCTGGTGGCGGAGTATGCCTGAGATGCGCGGCACCCCTAACGTTTCGGCGCCGCCGAACGACTAACAGGTATGCGCAGTTCTCTGGGAATGTCGCTGGGCACGGCGAACCTGGTCACGGTCGTCGACGGCCGGCCGACGGTGCGGCCCGCGGCGGTCACGGTGCGGCCGGGTCTGGCGATCACCGGGTTCGTCGACCGCGTGGGCGACCCGGTGCCGATGCTCGCCGCCGACGGCTCCGCGCACCGCGCGGACCGGCTGGCCGCCGCCGCGCTCGAGGCGGCGACCCGGCACGCCGCACCCCGGCGCCGACCCGACGTGACCGCTGTCGCGGTGCCGGCACACTGGTCCGCCGGGGCCGTGGCGGCGCTGCGTGCGCAGGCGCCGCACCTGCACGTGGTCTCCGACGCGACCGCGGCGCTGACGGCCGTGGCCGCGGGTCCCGGACTACCCTCCCGCGGCGTGGTCGTCCTGTGCGACGTCGGCGCCTCCGGCACCAGCATCACGCTGGCCGACGCCGGCGATGATCTTGCGGTCATCGGACAGACCGTGCGCTGCGACGAGTTCTCCGGCGACCTCGTCGACCAGGCGCTGCTGCGCCACGTCGTCGACGGCCTGGACGCCGACCCCGCCGGGACATCGGCGGTGGCGTCGCTGATCGATCTGCGCGCCGCGTGCCGCGCGGCCAAGGAGCGGTTGTCGGCGGCGACGGCCACGGCGCTGGCCGGTCCGCACACCCCGATCCGGGTGACACGCGCCGAGCTGCAGTCGCTGATCGCCGGTCCGCTCGACCGGCTGGTCGTCGCCGTTCTCGACGTGCTGCACCGCCACCGCATCGCGCCGGCCGCCCTGGCGGCCGTCGTGACGGTGGGCGGCGGTGCCCGCATCCCCCTTGTCACGCAACGTCTTTCCGAAGCGCTGCGCTGCCCGGTGATCACCGCACCGCAGGCACAGGCGGCCGCCGCGATCGGTGCGGAACTGATCGCCGTGCGGGCCGTGGCGTTCGAGGCGCCCACCGAACTGGCTCCGGCCGCGGCGACGATGCTCGCGCCGGCCGCGACACCGCTGGCCTGGTCGGCCGAGGAGTCCGTCGATGCCGACGACGAGGCCGCGACCGAATTCGCGCTGCCCCGTGGCGATGCCGCCCGCCCCGAGGTGCACTTCGGTCACGAGACGGCGGCCGAGGAGCCGCGGCGGCGCCGCTCGCCGATGTGGCTCGCCGGCGCCGCGTGCCTGGCCGCGATCGCGGTGGCCGGTGTGGTGCTGACCGCCGAGATCGCCCGCGGTGACGGCACGGTCGCGACCGGGGCGTCGGACATCGCCACACCGGTCGCGACGCACGCCCTCGAACCGGCGGCTCAGCCCGCGCCGGCCCCCCCGGCCGACCCGGTGACGCAGACGGTGGTGGCGGCTGCGGCTCCGGCGCCGCGGCCGGCCGCCGCGCCGGCACCCGTCGCCGCGCCGGCGCAGCAGCAGGTGGTGGCCAAGCAGGCCGCACCGCAGCCGGCGCCTGCCCCGGCTGCTCCCGCTCCGGCGCCCGCCGCGCCGGTGCCCGCGGCCCCCGCCCCGGCTGCCCCCGCCCCGGTGTGGCCACGAATCCCGCTGCCGCAGTTCACGTTCCCGCCGCCGACCCCGCGGCCGGCGCCGTCGCCGACACCGACACCGTCGCCGGAGCCGGCGCCGGCGCCGAGTCCCAGTCCGGAGCCGAGCCCGTCGCCCGAGCCGACCGCTAGCCCGGAGCCGAGCCCGTCGAGCAGCCCGGAACCGGAGCCGTCCGCCACGGCCGCACCGACGTCGCCGGCCGAGCCGACCGCCGAGTGCGTCCCCTCAGTCGAGACCACCTGCTGACGTCGCTGACGCACGCGGCCGGCGGGCCGGCCGGGCGCGGACGATCTGCGGCCACCAGAACCACCGGCCCATCAGCGCCGCGATCGACGGCGTCATGAAGGACCGGATCACCAGGGTGTCGACCAGCAGGCCGAGCCCGATCGTGGTGCCCACCTGAGCCATCACCTTCAGATCGCTGATCGCGAACGACATCATCGTGAAGGCGAACACCAGCCCCGCCGAGGTCACCACGCTGCCGCTGCCGGCGACGGCGCGGATGATGCCGGTGTTCAATCCGGCGTCGCGTTCCTCCTTGAATCGTGACACCAGCAGCAGGTTGTAGTCCGACCCCACCGCCAGCAGGATGATCACCGACATCGCCAACACCAGCCAGTGCAGTTCGATTCCGATCACGTGCTGCCACAACAGAACCGCCAGCCCGAACGACGCGGCGAGCGACAGCACCACCGTCCCGACGATCACCAGCGCCGCGATCGCCGCCCTGGTGATGATCAGCATGATGATGAAGATCAGGCAGATCGCCGAGACGGCGGCGATGATGAGGTCGTAGTTGGACCCGTCCCGCATGTCCTTGTACGTCGCCGCGGTACCGCCCAGATAGATCTTCGAGGTCTCCAACGGCGTGCCCTTGATCGCCTCGAACGCGGCGTTCTTGATCTGATCGATGTGCGAGATGCCTTCGGGCGTCGCCGGGTCACCCTGGTGAGAGATGATGAAACGCACCGCTTTTCCGTCCGGCGAGACGAACTGCTTGAGGCCTCGCTGGAAATCGGCATTGTCGAAGACCTCGGGCGGCAGGTAGAACGAATCGTCGATCTTGGAATCGTTGAAGGCCCGGCCGATCGCGTTCGGGTCCGACTGCTGCCGGTCCTGCAGATCCTGCTGGTCCTTCTGCGTCGAGTAGTTCGTCATGATCTGATCGCGGTTGCGTTCCTGGCTGGCGATCTGCGGGGGAATCAGTGCCAGCAGTTTGGGCTGCAAAGCGTTGATCTTGTCGAGGCTGATCGTGGTCTCCGCCAGCAGACCCGACAGCTGATCGATGCCGTCGAGCGCGTCGAACAGGGAGCGCAGGCTGTAGCACACCGGGATGTCGTAACAGTGCGGTTCCCAGTAGAAGTAGTTGCGCAACGGCCGGAAGAAATCGTCGAAGTTGGCGATCTTGTCCCGCAGATCGTTGGTGACCGCCACCGTCTGCTTCAGCACATCGGTCTGCTCCTGCTGAGCCGCAGCGCTCTGCTTCTGCAGCGTCAACTGCTCACGCAGCACGTTGATCTGATCGTTGATGTCGGACGCTTGCTTGAGCAGATCGGCCGTGCGGGCTTCGGCATAGGACTGGGTGAGCTTCTGGTTCACGCCCTGCTGGCCCACGATGTAGGGAATCGAACTGCCTTCGATCGGCGTGCCCAGTGGCCGGGTGATGGTCTGCACCCGGGCGATGCCCGGGAGGTGGAACACGCTCTTGGCGACCCGGTCCACGACGAGCATGTCCGTCGAGTTGCGCAGGTCGTGGTCGGAAACCAGCATCAGGACCTCGGGGTTGAGCCGTGCCTGCGGAAAATGTTTGGCGGCAACCTGATAGCCGACGTTGGCCTCGACGTCGGCGGGCAGGTACTTCTTGTCGTCGTAGCTGGTGGTGTAGGACGGCAGTGCGAGCAGGCCGACCAGCGTGACGGCGATCGACGCCACCAGGATCGGCCCCGGCCACCGCACGACAGCGGTTCCGATCCGGCGCCAACCCCGGGTCCGCTGACCGCGCTTGGGCTCCAGCAGACCGAATCGGGACGCGATGGTGATGATCGCCGGCGCCAGCGTCAGCGCCGCCATCGTCACGACGAACATGCCGATCGCCAACGGGATCCCGAGGGTCTGGAAGTACGGCAGCCGTGTGAAGTGCAGGCACAGGGTCGCCCCGGCGATCGTCAGCCCGGACCCCATGATGACGTGCGCCGTGCCGTGATACATGGTGTAGAAGGCGCTTTCGCGGTCCTCGCCGGCGTTGCGTGCCTCGTGGTAGCGGCCGACGAGGAAGATCGCGTAGTCAGTCGCGGCGGCAATCGCCAACAGCGTCAACAGGTTCACCGCGAACGTCGACAGCTCGATGATGTGGTGGTAGCCGAGGAACGCGACGACACCGCGTGCGACCGCGAGCTCCAGCACCACCGTCACCAACACCAGCAGGACGGTCACGACGGACCGGTAGACCAGCAGCAGCATCGTGATGATCACGACGAAGGTCAGCGCCGTCACCAGCTGCAGGCTCTTGTCGCCGGCGTGCTGCTGATCGGAGTTCAGTGGTCCCGCACCCGTGACGTACACCCGCAGTCCCGACGGCGGCGGATGTGCGGCGACGATGTCGCGGATCGCCTCCACCGATTCGTTGGCCAGCGTCTCACCCTGATTGCCGGCGATGTAGAGCTGCACGTAGGCCGACAGGTTGTCGGCCGACTGCGAGCCCGACGACGTCAGCGGATCGCCCCAGAGGTCCTGGATGTGCTGGACGTGGGTGGTGTCCTTGCGCAGATCGGCGACGAGTCCGTCGTAGTAGCGGTGCGCCTCGGCGCCCAGGGGTGTGTCGCTCTCGAGCACGATCATGGCCGAGCTGTTGGAGTCGTACTCGTCGAACAGTTTTCCGACCAGCTGACTGGCCTGCAGCGAGGGGGCATCGTTGGGGGTCAGCGACGTCGAGTTGGCGGCGCCGACCGCCTCCAACTGCGGCACGACGACGTTGACGAGCGCGGTCAGCGCCAGCCAGCCCACCAGGACCGGCACGCAGAAAAGACGCAGGAAGCGGGGGATGCCGGCGCGGCCGGTGTCCGGGGCGCTCATGCCGACTTGACCAGGCACGAGGTCTGGGCGTTGATCCCGGTGGCTGTTCGCTCGTCCTTGACCTCGTCGTTGACGATGACGCGGCAGCTGATGGTGCCGGCGTCACCCTGGGCGATCAGGGTGGCGCTGGCTGACGGCTTCGTGGTCCGCAGGGTGATCGACCACGGTAGCGGCGCGTCGTCGACCCGCTGCGGGGTCGCGTCGAGATCGAGATAGTTGATGGTCGCCACGGCGCCTTCTGTTCCGGTGACCTGGTAGGTCACGACTTTGGGATTGAACGGTTCGGCGTCCTGGGCCAGACCCGCGCCGGGCCGGGTGGTCTCGTTGTTCGATCCGAAGAATCCGTGCATCCGGTACACGACGACGCCACCGAGGCCGACCACCACCGCGATGAGCAGCGGGATCCAGGCCCGCTTGACGATTCCGACCACCACTGCCCCTTTTGTCGGCGGACGAGATGTATTTAGGTACGCAAACATTAGAGGGCCAACCAAACCTGAGCAAGCCGAACGGCTAACTCCAGTTTGGTATGCGGTAGAGCAATCGTCGACGCCGATGCCGTCGGACGGTTACTGTGTGGTTCCTTCGGGCGATCGAAAGGGGTGGGGCGGGAGGATGGCGAAACCCACGGCGCCGCGTGGTCTGGCCCGGCAGCGGGTGCTCGATGCCGCGCTGGCGCTCTTCGCCGCGCACGGGGTCCACGGCACGTCGCTGCAGATGATCGCCGACCGCATCGGGGTGAGCAAAGCGGCGGTGTACTACCAGTTCCGGTCCAAGGAGGACATCGCGCTGGAAGTGCTCCGGCCGTCCGTCGAGGACATGGCCCGGGTCATCCGGATCGCCGACGCTCTTCCCGACGTGGAGGCCCGGCGAGCCGTGATCGTGAGCGGGCTGATCGAGATGACGGTGCGCTACCGCGAGCTGGCGGTGTTCTTCCACGGCGACCCGGCCATCGACCAATTGGTGCACAGCGAACCGGAATTCGACGTGGTGACCACCCGAATCCGGGAACTGCTCGAGGGTTCCGACTGCACCGTCGCCGACCGTGTCGCCCTGTCGGTGTTCCTCTCCGGGGTGTGCAAGGCCGCGGCCGATCCCGGTCTGGCCGACGTCGACGACGGTGAACTGCACCGGATCCTGCTCGAGCTGTCGGGCCGGATCCTCGCGCCGCTCGCTACGGAGTCGGCGGCGGCGGGGGCGTCTCGGTCACCGTCTGCGTCTCGGTCTGGGTGACGGTGCTCGTGCTGGTAGTCACGGTCGTCGTCGGCGCCGTGGTGGTGGTCGTGGTCGGCGACGTCGTCGTCGGTGTGGTCGTGGTGGTCGTCGTCGTGGGCTCGGTGGTGGTCGGCTCGGTGGTCGTGGTCGTCGTCTCGGCCGCCGTGGACGTCGGCGCGACCGCCGGCGCGGAACTGGAGGTCAGCGGCGTCAGCGACGAGGTGGTGGGCTCCGACGGGGAGTCGCCGGTGATGGCGCGGGCCAGACCATAGATGATCAGCGCGATCAGCACGGCGCCCACCGCGCCGAACGACACCAGCGCGACCGGTTTGCGGTACCACGGAACGGCGGCCGGATCGTCGGTCGGTGGCTGGTCGTACCCGTAGTCGTTGAGCTGCGTCGGCTCGTCGTCGGAGTAGTAGTTCTCGTCGTCACCGGATCCGTATCGCGCCACGGCCCGATAGTAGGCTCTTGCGGCTACGGCACCGGGTAGAGCGTGCGTGTCACGTTCGTCCGTGGGCGTTTGCGTGTCGTGGAGGTGTCGGCGTCGTCGTCACGGGTGCGTGGGGGACGCGTCGATGGGGGCGGGCCCGTCGGCGTCTCGCTGCCGGACGTCTCCGAACCCGACGTCGTCGGTGGGGTCGACTCGGGGTTGATGTCCGTGGTCATCGGGGGACTGGTGCTGGTGATGGTGCCGGTCGTCGTCGGTGTCGCGGTCGTCTCCCCGGTGGAGGAGAAGGAGGGGTCGACGAAGTTCAGCGGCGCCTGCTCGGGCTCGTTGAACTGCCGCGACACCCACGACGCCGAGGTGATGAGCACCGCGATCAACACGAGCGCGGCGATGCTGGCCCCGAGCAGTGTGGAGGTCCTGTTGTGCCAGGGCACGGCGGGCGGCTCAGGACGCGCGCTGTCGTCTCGATCCGGCCTGGTCACGGCCACCGATAGTAACCGCGGTGCGCAGGGATCCGCCGGTCAGCCGAACTGGGGGACCACGCTCTCGGCGAAGAACTGCACCTGGTCGAGATCTGACATGTCCAGAAGCTGCAGGTAGACCCGCTCGACACCGGCCTCGACGAACGGTCCGAGCTTGTCGACGATCTCGTCGGGGGTGCCGACGGCGGGGGAGTTGGATCGCAGTTCGTCGACCTCGCGGCCGATCGCGTCGGCGCGGCGGGCGATCTCCGCGTCGTCCCGGCCCGCGCACACCACGAACGCCGCCGAGTAGACCAGGGAGTCGCGCTCCCGGCCGGCGGCCTCGACGGCGGCGGCCACCCGCGCGTACTGCGTCGTGAGGGTGTCCAGCGGGACGAAGGGGATGTTGAATTCCGCGGCGAATCGCGCCGCCAGTGCCGGGGTCCGTTTGGCGCCGCCACCGCCGATGATGATCGGCGGATGCGGGGACTGGACCGGTTTGGGCAGCGCCGGGGAGTCGGCCACGCTGTAGTGCGCACCGCTGTAGTCGAACGTCTGCCCCGCATCGGTGGTCCACAGGCCGGTGATGATCTCGAGCTGCTCGGTCAACCGGTCGAACCGCTCGCCCAGCGGCGGGAACGGGATGGCGTACGCCTTGTGCTCGGCTTCGAACCAGCCGGCGCCGATGCCGAATTCGACTCTGCCACCGCTCATCTCGTCGACCTGGGCGACCGAGATCGCCAGCGGCCCCGGATGGCGGAAGGTCGCTGAGGTGACCATCGTGCCGAGCCGGATCGTCGACGTCTCGCGCGCCAGGCCCGCCAGCGTCACCCAGGAGTCGGTGGGGCCGGGGAGCCCGTCCCCGCTCATCGCGACGTAGTGATCCGACCGGAAGAACGCGGAATAGCCGGCGCTCTCGGCGGTCTGCGCGACCGCGAGCTGATCGGCGTAGCGGGCGCCCTGCTGGGGTTCGACGAAGATGCGGAAGTCCACGTCCTCAGCCTAGGGTCACAGCCCGCCGCGGGACGCCTTCACCCGCTCGACCAGGTCGGCGGGGCCGTCGAACGCGACGTGCGCCTCATCGCGTCCGGCCGCGAAGAGCAGCAGCTCCCCGGGTTCGCCGGTGACGGTGAGCTGGGGTCCGCGCCCGGCGGTGGCCACCGTCTCGCCCTGCGGGGTGCGCAGCACCACCTTCGCGGGGGCGCGGCGCAGCGTCAGCCGCGCCATCATCCCCACCGGCTGGCGCAGCGCGCCCGTGGTCTGCGCGTCCAGCGGCCGGGGCTCCCACCCGGGTCGGGCCCGCCGCACGTCCTCGTTGTGGATGAACATCTCCGCCACGTTGGCGATCGGATCGAGCAGCTTGAACGGCGAGTACAGCGGCGGCCCCTCGGCGATCTGATCCACCAGCGCATCCCAGTCCGTCGAGGCCGACACCTGCTTCTGCACCCGTTCGGTGTAGTCGGCGAAGACGGGGATCAGGATGCCGGGTGCGGCGTCGAGCCGACGTTCCCGCACCACCAGGTGCGCGGCCAGATCGCGGGCGTCCCAGCCCTCGCAGAGCGTGCGTTCGTCGGGGGCGGTGTCGCGGAACGTCGCCACCAGGGCGGCACGTTCGCGTTGGGCAACGGTCATCTCCGTCGGTCCTCTCAGCCGAGCGCGCGATCGAGGTTGATCGCCGCGCTGATCAACGACAGGTGTGTGAACGCCTGCGGGAAGTTGCCGACCTGATCGCCGGTGGCGCTCACCTGCTCAGCGTAGAGACCGACGTGGTTGGCGTAGGTGAACATCTTCTCCAGCGCCAGCTGGGCGTCCCCCAGCCTGCCGGCCCGGGTGAGCGCCTCGACGTACCAGAACGTGCACAGCGAGAACGTGCCCTCGTCCCCGTCGAGACCGTCGGACTGGGGGTCGTATCGGAACACCAGGCTGTCGGTGACGAGGTGGCGCTCGATGGCGGCCAGGGTGGACAGGAACCGGGGATCGACGGGCGAGATGAACTTCACCATCGGCATCAGCAGCACGCCGGCGTCGAGGGTGTCGTCGTCTTCGAACCGGGTGAACGTCTCCAGGTCGGCATTCCAGCAGGCGGTCATGATGCGGTCGTAGATCTCGTCGCGCACCCGCGACCACGTCACCAGATCGGCGGGCAGCCCGCGCTGCCGGGCGATGCGGATGGCCCGTTCCAGGGCCACCCAGCACATCAGCCGCGAGGTGGTGTTCGGCCTCTCGCCGTCGCGGACCTCCCACATGCCGGCATCGTCGCGCTGCCAGTTGTCGATCAGCCAGCCGATGACGTAGACGACGTCCGACCACGCGTCATGGCTGATGCCGGCGCCGTACTTGTTGAAAAGGTACACCGAGTCGATCAGGTCGCCGTAGATGTCGAGCTGCAACTGCTCGGCGGCGGCGTTGCCGATCCGCACCGGGGTGGAGTCGAGATGCCCACGCAGATGGTCGAGTTCGATCTCCTCCGGGGCGTTGCCGTCGATGTCGTAGAGCACCCGCAGCGGGCCCAGGCCGTCGGGCTCCCGGTTACCGCGACCGAGCCGCTCGGACAGCCAGGCGATGAAGGCGTTGGCCTCCTCGTTGAAGCCGAGGCGCAGCAGGGCGTACAGGCTGAAGCCGGCGTCCCGCATCCACACGTAGCGATAGTCCCAGTTCCGCTCGCCGCCAAGGGTTTCCGGAAGGCTGGTGGTGGGCGCGGCGATGATCGCGCCGGTCGGCTCGTGGGTGAGCAGCTTGAGGGTGATCGCCGAGCGCTCCACCATCTCGCGCCAGCGTCCGCGGTAACGCGACTGCGACAGCCAGGTTCGCCAGAAGGCGGCCGTCGCCTCGAACAGTCCGCCGACGTCGTGGACGTCGTCGGTGGTGCCGATCTGCTCGGGCCCGTCGAGGACCTCCAGCACGAACTGCTCGCTTTCCCCCGTGCTCAAGGTGACCTCGGCGCGGACCACACCGTCGTCGACGGTGAGCTCGGCGCTCGACGTCAGCGTCATCGCCAGCGTCTCGGACCTGAAGTCGACCGCGCCGCCGCGCGATTCCACGGCGAAACGCGTTCTGCCGTAATCGGGTCGGGCGTCGAGCGTCATGCGGATCGTGGTCGTGCCCCGGACCGCGACGATCCTGCGGACCAGGTGCTGCCGATGCTCGCCGTCTGCGGGGCGCACCACCGGCATGAAGTCGTGCACCTCGACCACGCCGTGTTCGGTGAGGAAGCGGGTGATCAGGGTGGCCGATTCGGGGAAGTAGAACTGATGGGTGCCTGCGCTGTCGCACACCGGCGTCAGTTGCCACGCTCCGCCGCGGTCGGGATCCAGGATCGCGCCGAACACGCTGGGGGAGTCGAACCTCGGGGCGCAGAACCAGTCGATGGTGCCGTCCGTGCCGACCAGTGCACAGGTCCGCAGATCGCCGATCAGGCCGTGCTGTGCGATCGACGGGCCGTCAGGCATCGGGCAGCCGCCAGCCGCGGGGGCCGGGCAGCATCAGTGCCGGATCCGGTCCCCACGAGCCCTTCTGGTAGCCGTGCACCGACGGCGGATGGTCGAGCACCGGCTGGCAGATCTGCCAGAGCCGGTCCACCTCGTCGGCGCGGGCGAACAGGGTCTGATCGCCGCGCATGACGTCGAGGAGCAACCGCTCGTAGGCGTCGAGCGCCTCGTCCTCGTGGTCGGTGCGGGCCAGTTCCAATGCGGCGCCCAGTGACTCGACCGTGGTGTCCGGGCCCGGCCGCTTGACGTTGAGCACCAGCGTCGCAACCGGTGTCTCGGTCAACTCGAGGACCAGCTGGTCGGGTTGCGGCGGATCGCCGGGGAACGGCGAGGGAGGTGTACGGAAGGTCAGGGTGACCGTCCTCCTGTTGTCCGCCAATGCCTTCCCGGTGCGGAGGTAGAACGGCACGCCGCGCCACCGATCGTTGTCGACGAACGCCTCGAGCGCGACGAACGTCTCGACCCGCGAGTCGTCGGCGACGTCGTCGTCATCGCGGTATCCGTCGTACTGGCCGAACACCACACGGTCGGGGTCCAGCGGACGCATCGCCTGGAAGACTGCCGCCTTGGCTTCGCGCAGCGCGTCCGCGTCCACCGTCTCGGGTCGCTCCATCGCAATGAATCCCAGCACCTGGCACAAATGGGTGGTGACCATGTCGCGGAAGCATCCGGTCGACTCGTAGAAGCTGCCCCGGCCCTCGAGTGCCAGGTCCTCCGGCACGTCGATCTGCACCGACTCGACATGGTCGCTGTCCCAACTGGATTCGAGGATCGCGTTGGCGAAGCGCAGAGCGAGGATGTTCTGCACCGCCTCCTTGCCGAGGAAGTGATCGATCCGGTAGACCCGGTTCTCCTCGGCCACCGACGCGACGGCGGACTCGAGGGCACGCGCGCTGTCCAGGTCGGTGCCGAACGGCTTCTCGATGATGAGCCGGGCGTCGTCGGCCAGGCCCTCGCGGCCCAGCATCGTGATCATCGATTCCATCGCCGTGGGTGGCACCGACAGATAGATCACGGTGCGGGCGTCGGCGCCGACGTCCTCGCGCGCTGTGCCGACCGCGGAGGCGAGATCGGCCCCGTCGTCGGCGCTGGCCGTCTGGAAGGTCAGCCGGCTCAGCAGCGTGTCGACCACCTCATCGTCCAGGTCGTCGACCGACTCCGACAGGCCCGTGCGCACCGTGTCGCGGAACTCTTCGACGCTGTCCGGCGCGCTGCGCCCCGAGCCGATGATCGCGTACTGCTCGGGCAGCCGCCCGGCGGCCGCGAGGCGGTAGATGCTGGGAAACAGCATGCGGCGGGCCAGATCTCCGCGGGCGCCGAACAGGACGAGGACGAACGGGTCGACGGTCACGAGGCGGACTCCTGCAGGTTCAGTAGGGCGTTCTCGACGATCTCGCCGAGCGCCGGGTGGATCCAGTAGGGCCGGTGGGCCAACTCCTGCGCCGGGATGCCGAAGTTCATCGCGACGACGAAGATCTGGATGAGGCTGGCGGCCTGGGCGCCGATGATGTGCGCGCCCAGGATCGTGCCGTCGGGTTCGGCGAGCACCTTGCACAGCCCGACGGTGGTCTCCATCGCCCAGCCGTAGGCGACGTCGGGGTATTCGGCGATGCCCACGCGATAGTCCGATTGCTCGCGCCGACAGTCCTCCTCGGTCCGGCCGATCGAGGCGATCTGCGGGTTCGTGAACACCGCCGAGGGCACCAGGTCGTGACGGATCTCGCGCAGGTCGTCGGGATGCAGCAGATTGTGGGTGACCACGGCGGCCTCACGGTTGGCGACGTGCTTGAGCGGGATCGGGGTGCTGACGTCACCGACGGCGAACACGCCGTCTACCGAGGTGCGGCAGTGCCGGTCCACCCTGATGCGGCCGTCGTCGTGGGTGGCGATGCCCGCCGCACCCACCTCGAGGCGGTCGCTGTTGGACCGCCGGCCCGCCGCGACCAGCAGCGCGTCGGCCCTTATCGTCGAACCGTCGTCGAGGTCGATGATCAGATCGCCCGGCCGGCCGGAGATCCCGACCACCTCGGAGCCGCAGCGCACGTCGTAGCTGCCGCGCATCAGGTCGGTGTACACCTGGCGCACGGCGTCGTCCTGCGGGCCGCCGAGCAGACGGCCCGACTTCTCGACGATCGTGATGCGGCTGCCCGCGGCGGCGAAGACGTGCGCGAGCTCGGCCGCGATGTACCCGCCGCCGAGCACCGCGAGGTGGTCGGGCGCATCGTCGCGCCGCATCACGGTGTCGGATGTCTCGTAGGGCAGACCGGACGCGGTGACGGCCTCGGGCACCACCGGGCGGCTGCCCGCGGCGATCACGATCCGCTCGGCCCCGATCTCGACGGGGCCGTCCTCGGTGGCGATCTCGAGCCGGTACGGCGCGGTGAAGCGCGCGGTGCCGTGGTGGACGGTGATGAAATCGCTCTCGCGGCGGCCCTGTTCCCCGCGGGCGGCGACGTCGTCGGTGCGGCCGAAGACCCGGTCCCGCACGTCGGGCCACCGCATCCTGGGGTTGCCGGCGTCGACGCCGAAGCGGTCGGCGGTGGCGACGGTGTCGGCGACCTGCGCCGTGTAGGAGAGCATCTTCGACGGGATGCAGCCGTAGTTGACGCAGGTGCCGCCGAATTTGCGATCGTCGACGATCGCGACGTCCAGATCGGCGAACCGATCGTCGACGACCATGTTGCCCGAGCCGGCCCCGATGACAACGAGGTCGTGTGTGTGCACCCACCCGCTGTTCCCTGCGGGGCAGCGCTAGAAACTCTCGACGCCCTCGACGCTGATCGTCATGCCGTGGCCGGTGCTGTCGTTGGTGAACGTGGTGCCGTCCTCACCGGCGTCGATGGTCCAGCCCATCGCGGAGTACGTGCGGTAGTCGAGCGTGACGGCCGGGATGGCGCCCAGGTTGCCCAGCACCCAGCTGACGCGGCCGTCCGCGGTGAGGCGCACACCGTTGGCCGGCTCACCCTCCACCTCGGGCGCATTGGTGAAGGCCGACTCGCAGCCGACCTCCTGCTCGTCGAGCTGGCAGCGGGTCTTACCGGATTTGGTCTGGATGAAGACGTAGCCGTTCTGCGGGCTGAGCACCTCGCCCGACGGCGCGCGCGTCGTGGACGGGGAGGGTGCCGGTTCGGTGGTGGGCGGCGGCGGAGTCGACCGGCTGGGGCGTGGCGTCGGGAAGTCGGGCTCGATACCGGTGTCGGGGCTGCGGGTCGCGGTGCCCTCGACGGAGGACTGGCAGCTGGCGAGCACGGCGACGGCCAGCACCCCCGCCGCCGCCAGCCGCATGTTCATCTGGTCCAGCGTACGCAGGATGTGGCCGGTGTGGCCTAAGTGACTCGCGGGGATGCGGTGTCCGTTGAGGCTGCGTTGGCGGCGGCGTTTTGGGGCGGAAGCCCGCCGTGGACGCAGTTTCGACGGTGGTGCCGGGAACAAATCGCGCGACCGCCCCGTTGACTCCTCCGACAGTTGAGTGAATCCGACTCAAGTTTGGCTTGACACGGCAGGGCCGACAGGAGCAGGCTTGAGCCCGGTGCACTCAGTACACATGATTCGTCTATTCAGGAGGCAGTAACTATGGCTCGTGCGGTCGGCATCGACCTCGGGACCACCAACTCCGTCGTCGCAGTTCTCGAAGGTGGCGATCCCGTCGTCGTCGCGAACTCCGAGGGCTCCCGCACCACCCCGTCGGTCGTCGCGTTCGCGCGCAACGGCGAGGTACTGGTCGGTCAGCCCGCCAAGAACCAGGCGGTGACCAACGTCGACCGGACGATCCGTTCGGTGAAGCGGCACATGGGCTCCGACTGGAGCGTGGAGATCGACGGCAAGAACTACACCGCGCAGGAGATCAGCGCCCGCGTGCTGATGAAGCTCAAGCGCGACGCTGAGAGCTACCTCGGCGAGGACATCGCCGACGCGGTGATCACGGTGCCTGCGTACTTCAACGACGCCCAGCGCCAGGCCACCAAGGAAGCCGGCCAGATCGCCGGCCTCAACGTGCTGCGCATCGTCAACGAGCCCACCGCGGCCGCGCTGGCCTACGGCCTCGACAAGGGCGAGAAGGAACAGACCATCCTGGTGTTCGACCTCGGTGGTGGCACGTTCGACGTGTCGCTGCTGGAGATTGGCGAGGGCGTCGTCGAGGTGCGCGCCACCTCCGGTGACAACCACCTCGGCGGCGACGACTGGGACGACCGGATCGTCGAATGGCTCGTCGACAAGTTCAAGAGCACCTCGGGCATCGACCTGACCAAGGACAAGATGGCCATGCAGCGGCTGCGTGAAGCGGCCGAGAAGGCCAAGATCGAGTTGTCGAGCTCGCAGAGCACGTCGATCAACCTGCCCTACATCACCGTCGACGCGGACAAGAACCCGCTGTTCCTCGACGAGCAGCTGACCCGTGCGGAATTCCAGCGCATCACCCAGGATCTGCTGGACCGCACCCGTAAGCCGTTCCAGCAGGTGATCAAGGACGCCGGCATCGCCGTCGGCGACATCGACCATGTGGTGCTCGTCGGTGGCTCGACCCGCATGCCCGCGGTGTCCGAGCTCGTCAAGGAGATGACCGGCGGCCAGGAGCCCAACAAGGGCGTCAACCCCGACGAGGTCGTCGCCGTGGGCGCCGCGCTGCAGGCCGGCGTGCTCAAGGGCGAGGTCAAGGACGTGCTGCTGCTCGACGTCACCCCGCTGAGCCTCGGTATCGAGACCAAGGGCGGTGTGATGACCAAGCTCATCGAGCGCAACACCACGATCCCGACCAAGCGGTCGGAGACCTTCACCACGGCCGACGACAATCAGCCGTCGGTGCAGATCCAGGTGTTCCAGGGCGAGCGTGAGATCGCCGCGCACAACAAGCTGCTCGGCAGCTTCGAGCTGACCGGCATCCCGCCGGCCCCGCGCGGCGTGCCCCAGATCGAGGTCACCTTCGACATCGACGCCAACGGCATCGTGCACGTCACCGCCAAGGACAAGGGCACCGGCAAGGAGAACACGATCAAGATCCAGGAGGGCTCCGGCCTGTCCAAGGAGGAGATCGACCGGATGATCAAGGACGCCGAGGCGCACGCCGACGAGGATCGTCAGCGCCGCGAAGAGGCCGACGTCCGCAACCAGGCCGAGTCGTTGGTCTACCAGACGGAGAAGTTCGTCAAGGAGCAGCGGGAAGCCGAAGGTGGGTCGAAGGTCTCCGAGGACACGCTGACCAAGGTCGACGGCGCGATCGCCGAGGCCAAGTCCGCGCTGGCCGGCACCGACATCTCGGCGATCAAGTCCGCGATGGAGAAGCTGGGCACCGAAAGCCAGGCTTTGGGCCAGGCGATCTACGAGGCCACCCAGGCCGAGCAGGCCTCGTCCGGCGGTGACGCCCCGGGTGATTCGGGTTCCAGCGATGACGTGGTCGACGCCGAGGTTGTCGAGGACGACCAGGAGCGCAAGTGAGTGACGATCACGATCGAGAAGAGCCGATCACCGTCACCGACAAGCGCCGCATAGACCCGCAGACCGGCCAGGTGCGTGACGCACCTGAGCCGGCCTCCGGGCCCGTCGACGAGGTACCGACGGTGTCGGAGGACTCGCAGGACAAGGCGGCCGAACTGATCGCCGACCTCCAGCGGGTGCAGGCCGACTTCGCGAACTATCGGAAGCGCTCGCTGCGCGATCAGCAGGTGGCCACCGAACGGGCCAAGGCCCATGTGGTGACCCAGCTGCTGCCGGTGCTCGACGACCTCGAGCGCGCCCGCGCGCATGGCGACCTCGACTCCGGACCGCTCAAAGCCGTTGCGGACAAGCTGGTTTCGACCCTCGAAGGGTTGGGCCTGCGTCCGTTCGGCGAGGAGGGCGACGCGTTCGACCCGTCGCTGCACGAAGCCGTGCAGCACGAGGGCGACGGGACCCATCCGGTGGTCGGAACCGTCATGCGTCGCGGCTACACCGTCGGTGACCACGTGGTCCGCCACGCGATGGTGGGCGTCGTGGACACCGTGCCCGACGCGGCCGAGGCCGGTAATGCCGACCCGGCGTCGCAACAGCAATCAGAATCATAGGAATTGACCAGCAACGAGCAGGTGAGGAGGTGACGCGGTATGGCCCAGCGTGAATGGGTCGAGAAGGACTTCTACAAAGAGCTCGGCGTCGCCTCCGACGCCGGCCAGGACGAGATCAAGCGGGCCGCCCGCAAGATTCTCGCCGAGAACCACCCCGACCGGAATCCCGGCAACGCCGCGGCCGAGGAGCGGTACAAGGCCGCCTCGGAAGCCAAGGAAGTGCTGACCGATCCCGCCAAACGCAAGGAGTACGACGAGACCCGTCGGCTCTTCGCCGGCGGCGGTTTCGGCCGGGGCCGCTACAGCGGTGGCGGCGGTAATTTCGGGGGATTCGGTGGCGGCGACGGTCAGGAGTTCAACCTCAACGACCTCTTCGACGCCGCCGGCCAACAGGGTGGCGCGAACATCGGTGACCTGTTCGGCGGGTTGTTCGGCCGCGGCGCGCAACAGCCGCGGCCGAGCCGCCCCCGGCGGGGCAACGACCTCGAGACCGAGACCGAACTCAGTTTCCTCGAGGCGACCAAGGGCGTGGCGATGCCGTTGCGCCTCACCAGCCCCGCACCGTGCACCAACTGCCATGGCAGCGGTGCGCGGCCGGGCACCAGCCCGAAGGTGTGCCCGAACTGCAACGGCGCCGGCGTCGTCAGCCGCAACCAGGGCGCGTTCGGATTCTCCGAGCCGTGCACGGAATGCCGTGGCAGCGGGTCGATCATCGAGAACCCGTGCGACGAGTGCAAGGGCACCGGGGTGACCACCCGCACCCGCACCATCAACGTGCGGATCCCCCCGGGCGTCGAGGACGGCCAACGCATCCGGCTCGCCGGACAGGGCGAGGCCGGTCTGCGGGGCGCCCCGTCGGGTGACCTCTACGTCACCGTGCACGTGAGGCCCGACAAGGTCTTCGGCCGCAACGGCGACGACCTGACCGTCACCGTTCCCGTCAGCTTCCACGAGTTGGCGCTGGGCACAACGCTTTCGGTGCCGACACTGGAAGGCAAGGTCGGGGTGCGGGTGCCCAAGGGCACCTCCGACGGCCGTATCCTGCGGGTGCGCGGCCGCGGTGTGCCGAAGCGCTCCGGCGGTCACGGCGACCTGCTGGTGACCGTCAAGGTCGCGGTGCCCTCGAACCTCGAGGGTGAGGCCGCCGAGGCCCTGGAGGCCTACGCCACAGCCGAACGCGCCAGCGGCTTCGATCCGAGGGCGGGATGGGCGGGGGCGCAGTGATGAGCGCTTGCGCGAAGAACAGGGCGCAGTGATGAGCGCCGGCCGCAACGACAACAACCAGGCGCGGACCTTCCTCATCTCGGTGGCCGCCGAACTGGCCGGCATGCACGCGCAGACGCTGCGCACCTACGACCGGCTCGGTCTGGTCAGCCCGGAACGCACGTCCGGTGGGGGACGGCGCTATTCACAGCGGGACGTCGAGTTGCTCCGTGAGGTGCAGCGGCTGTCCCAGGACGAGGGCGTCAACCTCGCCGGCATCAAGCGCATCATCGAGCTGACCAACCAGGTCGAGGCGCTGCAGGCCCGGGTCCGCGAACTCACCGCCGAGGTGGAGCACCTGCGGGCCCAGCCCCGGCCCAAGAGCACCGCGCTGGTGGTCTGGCAGCCCCGCAACAAGCGCTGACCCTCGGGGGTGGGGGATATCCCCACCCCCGGCGCGGGGGCGCACACGGTTGATCCGCCCGGGGCCGGCGGCCACGATGACGGTGTGGCCGCACCCTGGCATCCCGCGACGCGCGTCGCGTTCCGCTTCTGCGTCGTCTACGTCGGGCTGTTCTGCCTGACATTCGCGCAGATCGTCTTCGTCTATGCCGGCATCCTCACCCGATGGCTGCCACCGGACGCGGTGATCTGGCAGATGACCCGCATCGCAACGGTGCTGACCTGGGTGGGCCGCCACGTCTTCGGCGTGGACGCCGTGCTGCACCTCGACTCCAACAGCGGCGACCAGGCCGTCATCTGGATCATGGTGTTCACCTATGCCGTGCTCGCCGCCGTCGCGACGCTGATCTGGTCGGTGCTCGACCGTCGTCGCCGGGAGTACACCCGGCTGCACGCCTGGTTCCTGGTGTTCGTCCGGTTGAGTCTGGCGGGGCAGATGCTCTTCTACGGCATCGCGAAGGTGATCCCCACCCAGATGCCGCCGCCGCCACTGGCGGCGCTGCTGCGCCCGTTCGGGGATCTGAGTCCGGCCTCGGTGCTGTGGCTGCAGGTCGGCAGTTCGCAGCCGTACGAAATCGCGCTCGGCGCAGTGGAAGTCGTGGCCGGGCTGCTGCTGTTCGTCGGCAGGACCGCGACGCTGGGGGCGCTGCTGAGTGCGATGTCGATGGCCCAGGTGTTCCTGCTGAACATGAGCTACGACGTGCCCGTCAAGATCCTGTCGCTGCACCTGCTGCTGTTGAGCCTGATCCTGCTCGCCCCCCAGGCCCGCCGGCTGGCCGACGTGCTGGTGCGGCAGCGACCGACGGAGCCGACGACGCAGCCGCCGCTGTTCGCCGACGCCCGGTCCAACCGGATCGCGTCGGCCGTGGTGGCGCTGCTCGGGGTGTGGGTTCTCCTCGGGTGCCTGGCCGAAGGCGTCACCGCATGGAGAGACTACGGCGGGGGCCGCGAGAAGCCGGAGTTGTACGGGATCTGGGAGGTCGGCCGGTTCACCGCGGGCGGCGCCGAGGTCCCGCCGCTGACGACCGACGCGACACGTTGGCAGCGCGTGGTTTTCGACGATGTCGGCGTGCTCACCTACCAGCGGATGGACGGCACGCTCGTCGACGAGCAGGTGACGTGGGACCGTGACAGGCACACGATCACGCTGCCCGCGCGCCAGGAGACCCTCCGCTACGAGCGGTCGGATCCGGACCGGCTACGCCTCGACGGGATGCTCGACGGTCGGCAGGTCAGCATGTCGCTCGAGCGCCGCGGTCCGGACTCGTTCGAGTTGCGCAGCAGGGGTTTTCACTGGATCCAGGACTACCCGCACTTCGCCTGACGCGAGATGAGGTTCAGCCGACCGTGATCCGGAACCGGGCGACGGCCGATTCGCCGGGCTGCACCTCGCGGTACCCGCCGCGACGCAACGCATCGGTGGGCGCGGCCATCGGCTCGAAGCACACCACGTCGTCGTCGCCCGGGGCGAACACCTGCGCGGCGGTGAAGCCTTCGTCGAAATGCACCTCGATGCGCCGGTCGCCCCCGGACAGCGCGAACACCGATCCCGGGGCCACCTCGTCGAAGCCCTCGTCGATGAACTTGTCGCCCAACAACTCTGACGCAGCGGCACGCTGCTCGACACGTCCGGTCGGGATGCCCCAGGCGTTGACGGGCTGGTACCGCATGGCCGGCGTCTCGATGCGCCACTGCGCGCGGGGCACACCCGGCAGCTGCAGATACGGATGGAACCCGAAACACAGCGGCACCCGCGAACCCGTCGTCGCGGTCACCGTAGTCGTCACCGTCAGCGTCCGGTCGGCCAGCGTGACGTCGAGGGTGAGCAGGTGCGGGAACGGGAACGTCGCCAGCAGCGCGGGACGCGCCGCGAAATCCAGTTCGGCCGTCAGCTGCGACTCCAGCAGGGTCGTGACGGTCCACTCCTTATAGGCGGCCAACGTGCCGTGGATCGGCACCCCGTGCTGGTCGGTGCGCACCCCGCCGGTTCCGGGGGTCAACGTCACCACCGCGCCGTCGACGCCGTAGCCCATGCTGCTGAGCCGGTTCGCCCACGGGTAGAGGATCGGGATGCCCATCGTCTTGCCGTTGGAGGCGTAGGCCTGGACTCCGCGGCGCTGGCCCAGCAACTCGACACCGTCGTCGGACAGGGAGGTGCCGACCATTCCCGCCTCCGGGACGTAGGTGGCGGTCAGTGGGGACGACGGATCACGCAGCGTGACGGTTTCGAACGCGTCCATGACCCCGATCCTGCCACGTGCGCTCAGCTCGCCAGGGGATCGTGGCGGATTCGTTCGGCGGGCGCGCCTTTGGCGATCAGCGCGGCCTTGGTGGCGGCCACCATGCCCGGCCCGCCGCACAGCAGGATCTGCCGGTCCCCCCAGTTCCCGTACCGGGTCACCACGTCGGGGAGCCGCCCGGTCTGGCGGACGTGCAGACCGCGCGGCGGGGTGACGTCGGGGTACTGCGCCGCCCACGGCGGATCGAAGTCGAACTCCGACACCGGCGTCACCGACAGCCACGGATTCGTCGACGCGATCTCCCACAGCGTGCGCAGGTCATAGAGCTCGCAGGGATGCTTCGCACCGAAGAACAGATGCACCCGGGGGTTCTGCCCGAACCGGCTCAGGTCCATGATCAGCGTCCGCAGCGGCGCCAGGCCCGTGCTGCCCGCGACCATCAGCACGTCCCCGTCGTCGCGGTCGACGTGCAGTGCGCCGTGCGGATTGGACACCCGCCAGCGGTCCCCGGGACGGGCCTCGCCGACGATCGCGGTGCTGACCATGCCGCCGGGCACCGATCGGACGTGGAACTCGAGATAGCCGTTCGGGTCGGCGGGGATCGACGGGCTCAGGTAGCGCCACCGGCGCGGCCACTGCGGCACCTGGACGGGCAGGTACTGGCCCGGGTGGTAGCCCAGGGCGTGGTCCATCCGTAGCCGGATCACCGAGACGTCGCGGGCCGGACGCAGATGCTCGAGCACCGTGCCGTCGCAGAACGGCGGGCTCGTTTCGGCGTCCGCGGCGCCGCTCATCACGCCCACGATCAACGTGATGACGTCGGTGACGGCTTCGGCGAGCCGACGGTCCCACCGGTCGTCCAGGTGGATCCGCAGGGTGCCGAGCAGCGCCGTCTGCAGGGTCTCGTAGTGGCCCGGGGTGACGCCGTACTTGCGGTGGTCGCGGCCGAGCTGGGCCAGGAACGCCACCGGCTCCTCGGCACGCTGGGCGATGAGCTCGTCGCACAGCCAGCTCAGCGCATGCCCGAAGACCTTGCGCTGGGTCGCCATGTCCGGCGGGAACAGGTCGCGCGCGGACAGGTCGGCGGCAAACCACCGGGTGTAGAACTCGGAGACGAGCTGCTCGCCGCCGGAGTCGAGCGCATCCCGCAGGATGCGCATCGAGTCGCGGTCTTCGAGGCCCACGCCGCACGATCCTAGGTCACGAAGCGGCGCGCCCGCTCGCTGCGCTAGAGCCCGTGAACGCCCTTGTACAGCACCAGAAGTCCGATCACCACCAGGATCACCGCGACCAGCGTCGCGTGCTGGCGTTCCAGCCACTCCTTGAGCCGGTTCAGGGCCGGGTCGAGCCGGTCGCCGGACACGGCGTACCCGAGGATCGGAAGCGCCACGGTCGAGCCCGCCACCACCACGTACCACGCCTCGGCGATCCACACCTGCGGCGAGTCGATGCCCGCCGAACCGATCGCCAGACCCGCTGCGGCACAGAGGAAGAGGACCTTGGGGTTGACGACGGTGAGTGCGGCGGCCGTGGCTGCGGCCTTGGCCGGGGTCAGCGAGCTCATCCGCGTCATCCAGCCGGGCATGTGCTCGGACTTCTTCCGGGTGGCCCACCGGTAACCACCGAAGACGATCAGCGCCACGCCGACGACGATGCGCAGCCACGACGCCCACCCGGGCGGCTTGTTGCCGATCCCGCCGATCAGGTTGGACAGTTCGACGAACACCGCGGTAAGCACGGCCAGGCCGAAGAGCCAGCCGGCCAGGAAGGCCAGCCCGGTCGGCCGCGGCCGCGGAGTGTGCAGGACCAGCACCGCGGGGATGATCGAGAGCGGCGACAGCGCGACGACCAGTGCCAACGGAACGAGCTCGGTCAGGACTGATCCCCACGACACCGGCAGAACGTAGCAGGCAGAGGGGTCGTCGACCACCGGTATCGTCGGCCGATGATGCAGACCGGTCAGACCCCGGTGACAGCGGTGACCGTCTTCCACTCCGGCGGCGATGACGCGGCCTTCGGGCAATGGTCTGAGGAGCTGCTGGCCTCCGCGCGCTCCGCCGCCGGCTACCTGTCGGGGTGCACGTCGGTGCGCGGCCAGGACGCGTTCGAACCGGCGGTGGCGGTGACCTTCGACGGCGAGAGCGCGCTGGACGCCTGGCTCGACGGCAGCGAGCGCGCCGAGATCATCGGCAGAGGCCACGGCCGGGGCTTCTGGTCGGCGTGCACCGACCTCGTTCTCGCCGACGCGGCCGCCGGGGTCGGGGTGTTCCGGCACGAGGTCGCCCCGGGCCGGGAGGACGGCTTCCTCGCCACCCAGGTGCGCCTCGGCCGGGCGGCGGCAGCCCAGCCGGGTTACCAGGGCACCGTGCTGCTGCCCGCCGACCGCGGCGGCGAGTGGACCTCGGTGGTGCGGTTCCGCACCGGGACGCAGCTGGCGCATTGGCTCCGGTCCGATGAGCGCGACGCGGCGCTGACACCCCTGCGCGACACCCTGAGCAGGGACTTCAGCGCGGTGTCGGGAACGACTCCGTTCGGCACCACCGTGCGGGTCCAGGACGGCCGCACGCTGATGACGCCCAACTGGAAGTCGGCGATGCTCGTGCTCGCCGTGCTCTATCCGACGGTGATGCTGCTCTCGCGCTTCCTGGGTCCCGTCGTCGACCATCTCGGTGCGCAGCCGTGGCTCGCGTTGTGGATCAGCCAGATCGTCAGCGTCACCGCGATGCAGTGGTGGCTGATGCCGGCCGCATCGCGGCCGTTCCGCCGCTGGCTCGATCCGGTGGACGGGGCGGGCGCCCGCGTCAGTGTCGCTGGGGCCGCCGCAATCCTTGTCGCCTACGTCGCGACGCTGACACTCTTCGCCACGGTGCACGAGCTCCAGTTCTGGGACTACGCGGACTGACGATGAGTTCACCCGACGGCGCGAGTCGCAACGGTATGTCGATCCACCATCTCCTCGCCGTCGTGCCCGTGTCCGACATCGCGACGAGCCGGCAGTGGTATGCCTCGCTGTTCGGCCGTGTCGAAGACAACAACCCGATGCCCTCGCTGGTCGAATGGCAGGTGCTGCCCGGGGCGTGGGTGCAGGTCTTTCACGACGCGGACCGCGCCGGCTCCGGGCTGCTCAACGTCGCCGTCGACGATCTCGAGGCTTTCCTCGACGCGCTACGGGACCGGGGCCTGCAGCCCGGCGAGATCACCGACGCCAACAAGGGGGTGCGGCTCGCGGCGCTGACCGACCCTGACGGCAACGCGGTCACCATCATCGGCGGGTTCCGGGTCCGCTACTGAACGTTGGCGCGCCGCTCATCCTCGCGCGGCGGGCTGGGCGTTCCGTGAACGCCGTCAGGGGCCGTCGAACCGGTTCTGTCCGAGGTTGTCGACGAAAGCCGGTCCGCGGGAGTCGAGTTCACGCCGGTAGTCGTTCGACCACGACCCGAAGGGATGGTGGGCCAGGTACTCGTTGCGGAACCGATCGTCCTCGGAAACCTCGGTGACGCAGAACGCGGGAATCGCGAGATCGACCACCGGTCCGTCGCGTTCGACCTCGGACATGAGCAGGGGGGCATTGGCGCCCAGGAAGCGGTCGATGACCCACCCGTCCTCACCGAGCCAGACCGATGAGCGGATCTTGACCACGACATGGTCGGCCCGCGCCACGATCTGGCCCGCCACCAGCGGATCGAGTTCGCGCTCGGCCTCATACCGGGTCCCACCGGCGGCCGGGCCCTTGGCGGTCATGGTGCCCATGGCCTCCTCGCCCAGGGCCGTCACCAGCTCCGCCGGCGTCGCATCCAGGTCGGCAGGGGCGGGTCCCATCATGCGTACCCTCACCGCGTAACCGTCCGAGACGAACAGGTACGCCTGCGCGATCAACAGGGGACTCGGGTCGGATGCCGCGACCGCCGGCATGTCGAGAACGAAAAATTTCCGTTCGAACTCGAAGTCGCCGGTGTCAGACATGCCGCGACGGTAACGCCAGTCGCTTTCACGGCGGTGGACATGACGTTCGTGTCGACGGGTCTGCATCGACGGACGGCGGGAATCCGGTGACGTTCGGCCCCTGTTGCGGTGCCGCCAAAAAAGTTAAAGTTGAGCGGAACAGACTCAAGATTGTCGACGTTGTAGAGCGTGACAAGCATTTGACGGGCCCTCTGCGGCCCGGAGGACATGAAAGTGAGGAGTCCGGTGGATTCGTTCAACCCGACGACCAAGACGCAGGCGGCCCTGACGTCGGCGCTGCAGGCGGCCACCGCCGCGGGCAACCCCCAGATCACGCCCGCTCACCTGTTGATGGCGTTGCTGACGCAGAACGACGGTATCGCCGCGCCGCTGCTCGAGGCCGTCGGTGTGGAACCAGCGACCGTGCGCGCCGAGACGCAGCGACTGCTCGACCGGCTGCCCAGCGCCACGGGTTCGGCGTCGCAACCGCAGCTCGCCCCGCAGGCCGTCGCGGCGATCACCGCCGCGCAGCACCTCGCCACCGAGATGGACGACGAGTACGTCTCCACCGAGCACCTGCTCGTCGGCCTGGCCACCGGGGACAGTGACACCGCCAAGCTGCTGACCGGCCACGGCGCGTCGCCGCAGGCCCTGCGTGAGGCGTTCGTCAAGGTCCGCGGCAGCGCCCGGGTGACCAACCCGGACCCCGAGGGCACCTATCAGGCGCTGGAGAAGTACTCCACCGACCTCACCGCACGCGCGCGCGAGGGCAAGCTCGACCCGGTCATCGGCCGGGACACCGAGATCCGCCGCGTCGTGCAGGTGCTGAGCCGTCGCACCAAGAACAACCCGGTGCTGATCGGTGAACCGGGCGTCGGCAAGACCGCGATCGTCGAGGGCCTGGCCCAGCGCGTGGTGGCCGGCGACGTGCCGGAGAGCCTGCGCGACAAGACCGTCATCTCCCTGGACCTGGGCTCGATGGTGGCCGGCGCCAAGTACCGCGGTGAGTTCGAGGAGCGGCTGAAGGCCGTCCTCGACGACATCAAGAACTCGGCCGGACAGATCATCACGTTCATCGACGAGCTGCACACCATCGTCGGCGCCGGCGCGACCGGGGAGTCCGCGATGGACGCGGGCAACATGATCAAGCCGATGCTGGCCCGCGGTGAGCTGCGGCTGGTCGGCGCCACCACGCTCGACGAGTACCGCAAGTACATCGAGAAGGACGCCGCGCTGGAGCGCCGCTTCCAGCAGGTCCTGGTCGGCGAGCCGTCGGTCGAGGACACCGTCGGCATCCTGCGTGGGCTCAAGGAACGCTACGAGGTGCACCACGGCGTCCGGATCACCGACTCCGCGCTGGTGGCGGCCGCGTCGCTGTCCGACCGTTACATCACCTCCCGCTTCCTGCCCGACAAGGCCATCGACCTGGTCGACGAGGCCGCGTCGCGGCTGCGCATGGAGATCGACTCGCGCCCCGTCGAGATCGACGAGGTCGAGCGCCTGGTGCGCCGCCTCGAGATCGAGGAGATGGCGCTGTCCAAGGAAGAGGACGCTGCGTCGAAGGAACGGCTGGAGAAGCTGCGCGCCGAGCTGGCCGATCAGAAGGAGAAGTTGGCGGAGCTGACCACGCGCTGGCAGAACGAGAAGAGCGCCATCGACGTCGTCCGTGAGCTGAAAGAGCAGCTCGAGGAGCTGCGCGGTGCGGCCGACCGGGCCGAACGCGACGGCGACCTGGCCAAGGCCGCCGAGCTGCGCTACGGCCGGATCCCCGAGGTCGAGAAGAAACTCGACGCGGCGGTCCCTCAGGCCGAGGCGCGCGAGGACGTGATGCTCAAGGAGGAGGTCGGCCCCGACGACATCGCCGATGTGGTGTCGGCGTGGACGGGGATCCCGGCCGGCCGGATGCTCGAGGGCGAGACGGCCAAGCTGCTGCGGATGGAGGAGGAGCTGGGCAAGCGCGTCGTCGGCCAGCGCAAGGCCGTGCAGGCCGTGTCCGACGCGGTGCGCCGCTCGCGGGCCGGTGTCGCCGACCCCAACCGGCCGACCGGTTCGTTCATGTTCCTCGGCCCCACCGGCGTCGGAAAGACCGAGCTGGCCAAGGCGCTGGCGGAGTTCCTGTTCGACGACGAACGGGCGATGGTCCGCATCGACATGAGCGAGTACGGCGAGAAGCACTCCGTGGCTCGTCTCGTCGGTGCCCCTCCCGGCTACATCGGCTATGACCAGGGCGGTCAGCTGACCGAGGCGGTGCGACGGCGTCCCTACACGGTGATCCTGTTCGACGAGATCGAGAAGGCGCACCCGGACGTGTTCGACGTGCTGCTGCAGGTCCTCGACGAGGGCAGGCTGACCGACGGGCAGGGCCGCACGGTCGACTTCCGCAACACGATCCTGATCCTGACGTCGAACCTGGGGGCCGGTGGCTCCGAGGAGCAGGTGATGGCGGCCGTGCGTTCGGCGTTCAAGCCGGAGTTCATCAACCGCCTCGACGACGTGATCATCTTCGACGGGCTCAACCCCGAGGAGCTGGTGTCGATCGTCGACATCCAGCTGCAGCAGCTGGCCAAGCGGCTGGCGCAGCGCCGGCTCACCCTCGAGGTGTCGCTGCCTGCGAAGAAGTGGCTGGCCGACCGCGGCTTCGACCCGATCTACGGGGCCCGGCCGCTGCGCCGCCTGGTGCAGCAGGCCATCGGCGACCAGCTGGCCAGGATGCTGCTGGCCGGCGACGTGCACGACGGCGACATCGTGCCCGTCAACGTCAGCCCGGACGGGGACCGGCTCGTTCTGGGCTGAGTTTTCTCCCGCGACCAGACACAAACTCGCGTGTTTTCCCCGGAAAGCACGCGAGTTTGCGTCTGCTCGGCCTAAGAAAAGTCGGTGCTCGGCACGTCCGTCTCGTCGCCGAGCAGCGCCGCCACGATCCGTTCGGCGACCGCATCGGGCTCGAGCCCGGTCGGCAGCCGCGGCGGGTCACCGGCGATGGCCCGGCCCGCGAGCCCGGTCTCGGTGTGCGGAGGACGCACGTCGACGACCCGGATCTTGCGGCGCCGGGCCTCGGTGCGTGCGGCGGTGAACAGCGCCGCCGTGGCGGCCTTGACCGCCGAGTACACCGCCATGTTCGGCATCGGCCGCTCCGCGACGACCGCGCTGATGCCGAGGATCACCCCGCCCTGCTCGATCACGGGCAGCGCGGCGCGCACCACCCTCAGCGGCGCCAGGAAGTCGACCAGCACGAGGTCGTCGACGGTGTCGTCGTCGATGTCGGTGAGCGGACCGAACGCGACCACCCCGGCCGCGATGACCACGCCGTCGAGCCGGCCGTGGTGCTCGCGGGCCGCCTCCACGACGGTCCGCGCCGCGTCGGGGTCGCGCAGGTCGGCGGTCACGGCGTGCACGTCGCCGATGGCGGCCAGTGCGTCGGCGTCGCGGCCGGTCACGGTCAGGCCCGCGCCGCGGTCCGCCAGCAACCGGGCAATCCGCGAGCCGAGCGCACCGCTGGCCCCGATGACGAGGTAGGCCTTGCCGGTCAGGTCGGTCATCGGGTCAGTATGCGTGGCCAGCGCCGACGGCAGATCCCAGAGAAGGTGACCGGGTTGTGACCCATTCGGATTCGGACCGGACCGTCGGGAGCGGATACTCTTGACGCAATGGTTCCGCTCTGGTTCACGCTGTCCGCACTCTGCTTCGTGGGTGCGGCGGTTCTTCTGTACGTCGACCACGACCGCCGCCGCGGTCTGGGCCGGCGCCGTAAGTCGTGGGCGAAGTCGCACGGATTCGACTACGAGCAGGAATCCGGCGATATTTTGTCGCGCTGGAAGCGCGGCGTGATGTCCACCGTCGGCAACGTCACCGCCAAGAACGTGGTGCTCGGGCAGATCCGCGGCGAGGCGGTGTTCATCTTCGACCTCGAGGACGTCGCCACCGTGATCGCGCTGCACCGCAAGGTCGGCACCAACGTCGTCGTGGACATGCGGCTCAAGGGCATCAAGGAGCCGCGCGAGAGCGACATCTGGCTGCTCGGGGCCATCGGCCCCCGGATGGTGTACTCCACGAACCTCGACGCCGCCCGCCGCGCCTGCGACCGGCGGATGGTGACGTTCGCCCACACCGCGCCGGACTGCGCCGAGATCATGTGGAACGAGCAGAACTGGACGCTGATCAGCATGCCGGTGACCAGCACCCGCGCCCAGTGGGACGAGGGTCTGCGCACCGTGCGGCAGTTCAACGACCTGCTGCGGGTGCTGCCGCCCGTGCCGTCGGCGGCCACCGGCCAGCCCGTCGCGCGTCGCAGCGGCTCGCCGAGTCGCCCGCTCACCCCGGCGCCCGCCCACCGCGGCGAGGCACCGCCCCCGCCCGACGCCGGCAGGCACAGTCCGCAGCGCCGCCCGCAGCCGCCGGCCCAGCCGGTCCCGCCCGCCCCCCGCAACGGGCGGCAATCGCCGAACTATCAGCGATAAGTATTCTCTGGGGCATGTCCCGCCCCGTCGCTCTGATCACCGGACCGACGTCCGGGATCGGCGAGGGTTTCGCACGCCGCTACGCCGTCGACGGGTACGACCTTGTTCTGGTGGCCCGTGACGTCGCCCGGCTGGAGCGGCTGGCCGCCGAACTGCGCGACGAACAGGGCGCCGGCGTCGAGGTGATCCGCGCGGATCTGTCGGCCGCCGCGGACCGGGAGGCGGTCGCCGAGCGGCTGCGTGCCGGGGTGCGGGTCCTGGTCAACAACGCCGGCTTCGGCACCGCGGGCGAGTTCTGGTCGGCGCCCTACGAACAGCTGCAGGCGCAGCTCGACGTCAACGTCACCGCCGTCATGCAGCTCACGCATGCCGCGCTGCCCGCGATGCTCGCCGCGGGGCAGGGCACGGTGCTCAACGTCGCCAGCGTCGCCGGTCTGCTGCCCGGGCGCGGCTCGACGTACTCGGCGTCCAAGGCGTGGGTGGTGTCGTTCTCCGAGGGACTGGCCAACGGGCTGGGCGGCACCGGTGTGGGCGTGCATGCGCTGTGCCCGGGGTTCGTGCGCACCGAGTTCCACGAGCGGGCCGGCATCGACATGGCCGGGACCTCGTCGTTCCTGTGGCTCGAGGTCGACGACGTGGTCCGCGAGACGATGGCCGACATCGCCAAGGGCCGGGTGGTCATCATCCCCGGGCTGCAGTACAAGGCGCTGACCACCGGCGGACGCCTGGTGCCGCGCAGCGTCGTGCGCGCGCTGACCCGAGTCGTGGGCAAGGGCCGTGGCCGGACCTGACATCCGGCTGATCGCGTTCCTGTTGGCGCTCGTCCTGACCGCCACCTCCTGCTCGGGGGACTCCGCGGACGACGACGTCTACTCGGCGGCGACCGCGACGATCGGCGAGTCCCTGGCCGCCCTGGGGTGGAACATGTCGGTGGCCAACCTGCGGTTCGACGCCGACTACGTGCTCCTCGACGTCGACGCGTCCCCGTCGCAGCAGGGCGCACCGCACGCGAAACCCTCCGACATCCGCTTCGGCCTGTACGGCGCCCTCGACCACCCCGTCGAGGCGAACGCGCTCGGAGGCTGCGATGACGTCACAACCCTTGCACTGCAACCACTTTCGGCACCGACGCCGGACCGGATGTCGGGCACGGTGTGCATCGGACCGTTCCGGGACCAGTCGCAGGTGCGCGGGGTGTATGCGTACTCGCCGCGCGACCGGATGCCCGGCACGACGATCGCGTACCCGGCGGCGTTCCCGATCGGCCTGCCGCAGATCAACGCCAACGACACGGGGCTGAGCATCAAGGCCACCAGCCTGGACGCGTTCCGCGCCGACGGCACTCAGCTCGACCCGACCGCGCTGGGCGACCCGGAGGCCTTCTCCGGCAAGGGCTACATGCTCATCGGGCTCGACATCAGCGGCCTGGCGGCGCGCTACCGCGACGACTCCGCGGCGCGGGGCGGTCCGCTGATGGTGCTCGCCGCCCCGACGCTGCCGGGCCGCGGGCTCAGCCACGCGTGCAGCGTGTACGGCGCCTCGCTGCTGGTGCTGCCCGAGGCGTCGCGGGAGGGCGTGCAGGTCCGCGCGTCGCTGTGCACCCAGGGGGAGATCAACCAGGCGCTGCTGTACGCGACGGTGTCGGTGGTGGGCACCCACGCGGCGCTGTGGACCAGGGACGGCTGACGATGACCGACGAGCCCGGCCCGACCGAGTGGGGGGAGAACCCCGGGGTGGGGCCGTGGCCGGGATCGCTGCCCGAGGACGCCCGCTACGACCCCGACCTGTTGCGCGACGGCGACACCCGCAACGTCGTCGACGCCTACCGGTACTGGAACCGTGAGGCAATCATCGCCGACATCGACGCGCGCCGGCATCCGCTGCACATCGCGATCGAAAACTTCGGCAACGACGCCAACATCGGCGGCGTGGTGCGCACCGCCAACGCGTTCGCGGTGCACACCGTGCACATCGTGGGGCGACGGCGGTGGAACCGGCGCGGCGCCATGGTGACCGACCGCTACCAGCGGTTGCGCCACCACGACAGCACCGCGGCGCTGCTCGACGCGGCGGCCGCCGACGGGCTGACCGTGGTGGCGGTCGACAACGTGCCCGGCGCCAAGCGGATCGAGGAGGTGACGCTGCCCCGCGAGGCGCTGCTGATCTTCGGCCAGGAGGGCCCCGGCATCACCGACGACGCCCGGGCCGGCGCCGCGTTGACCGTCTCAATCGCGCAGTTCGGATCCACACGGAGCATCAACGCGGCGGTCGCCGCGGGCATCGCGATGCACACCTGGATCCGGCAGCACGCCGATCTCGACCTGGCCTGGTGATTTCAGCAGGATCCACACCGCCACCGCCGAGGCGAGCAGCAGGAGGGCCCCCACGCCGGAGGCGACCGACAGGCCATGCGTGAACGCTGTGCGCGCCGCGTCGACCAGGCCGTCGGCCTGACCCGCGGGCAGGGTGTCGGCGGCGTGGATCGCGCCGGCCAGCGAGTCGCGGGCGTGCGCGGCCGCCGCGGCCGGGACGCCGGGCGCGACCACGACCGTGCGGTAGACCGCGGTGACGATGGATCCCAGCAGCGCGATGCCCAGCGCCATGCCCAGCTCGTAGGCCGTCTCCGACACGGCCGCGGCCGCGCCGGCCCGTTCCTTCGGGACGCTGGCCAGGATCACGTCGCTGGCGACGGTGAACGCGAGGCCCAGCCCGACGCCGACCACGAAGAGCGCGATCCCCAGCGGCAGGTACGGCGTGATCGGCGTGAACACCAGCAGCGAGATCATCAGCGCGGCCATGGCCACACCCACCAGCGCCAGACCGGTGGTCAGCACGGCGCGGTGCGAGACGCGGCGCACCAGCAGGCCGGCGATCACGCCGAACACCGTCGCGGTCATCGCGGCAGGCAGTTCGGCCAGCCCGGCCTGCAGCGGCCCGTAGCCGTGCACCAGCTGGAAGTACTGGGACAGGAAGAACACCAGCCCGGACAGGCCGAGCACCGACAGCAGGTTGGCGGCGACGACGCCGGAGAACCGCGGATTGGCGAACAGCCGCACGTCGATCAGCGGGTTCGGCAGCCGCAGCTGGCGGCGCACGAACATCGTCAGCGCCGTGGCGCCGAGCACGCCCGCGATCACGACGTCGCCGCCGATGCCGTGGGCCAGGCCCGCGAAGCCCTCCTTGATCGCGTAGACCACGCCGATCATGCCGATCATCGACAGCGCGACGCTGGGCAGATCCCACGGCCCCGGCTGCGGGTCGCGGTGCTCCGGCAGCAGCACGAGGCCGCCGGCGACGAGGACCACCATCACCGGGATGTTGATCAGGAACACCGATCCCCACCAGAAGTGCTCGAGCAGCACGCCGCCGACCACGGGGCCCAGCGCGGCGCCGGCCGAGAACGCCGAGGCCCAGATACCGACGGCGATGCTGCGCTGGCGTTGGTCGGCGAAGATGCCGCGGATCAGGGCGAGCGTCGCGGGGGCGAGCGTGGCCCCGGCCATGCCGAGCAGCGCGCGCGTGCCGATCAGCATCTGCGGGCTCGTGGAATACGCGGTGATCACCGAGAAGGCGGCGAAAGCCGTTGCGCCGCAGAGCAACAGCTTCTTGTGCCCGATGCGGTCGCCGAGGCTGCCCATGCTGATCAGCAGGGCGGCCAGCACGAACGAGTAGATGTCGCCGATCCAGAGGATCTGCGTGCCGGTGGCGCCGAGGTCGGCGGTGATGAACGGTGTCGCCAGCGCCAGCACGGTGCCGTCGACGCCGATGAGCAGGACAGCGAGGGTGAGGACGCCGAGAGCGAACCAACGGCGGGTCATGAGGGACGTACTCCGTTCAGAAGGAGGTCGGTGATGATGCGGGACGCGTCGCGGGGTGCGACGCGGCCCACGCGGATCGACCAGTCGGTCGCGGCGACCAGGCTGTAGAACGCCTCGGTCAGCCACGCGGCGGGCAGCTCGGGCCGGAACTCGCCGACGCGTTGGCCCCGCAGGAAGAGGTCGGTGATCTGGCCGTCGATCTCGTCCCACACCTCGAGGCACGCGGTGGGGTCCTCCTGGCTCTGGCTGTAGAGCAGCGCCAGGTACGGCGACACCGGCTCGCACGCGGTGACGAGGCGGCGCAGCGCCTCGGCGGCGCTGCCCTCCTGCAGGCGGGCGTTGTCGATGACCGTGCCCATCTCGGCGATGGCCAGTTCCTCGAGCGCGGCCATCAGCGCGACCCGCCCGGAGAAGTGCCGGTGCAGCGTCGCGCGGCTGACGCCGACGGCGGCCGCGATCTCGTCCTGCGTCGCGTTCGGCCGTCGGCCGAGATAGTCGGCCGCCGCCCGCAGCAGGTCGTCACGCGTGGACATGAGACGACTATAGCTCATATGAGACAGATTTGTCTCATGGCCTCACGAGGCGGGGTGAGGCAGGATCGTCCCCATGGATCAGATGTGGGCCAACCGCGCGGGCAGCGCCGAAGCCGCGATCACCACCCGGCACCTCCGCAAGCTCTGGGGGCTGCCCGGAACCCAGCTCGGCGTCGTGGCCTGGCCGGCGGCCGGCAAACAGCGCCGCTTCGGCACCTGGCACTACTGGTGGCAGGCCCATCTGCTGGACAACCTCGTCGACGCGCAGGTGCGCGACCCGCAGCCCGAGCGGCTCGCCAGGATCGGCCGCCAGATCCGCGGGCACCGGTTCCGCAACATCGGCCGCTGGACCAACGACTACTACGACGACATGGCGTGGCTGGCGCTCGCGCTCGAGCGGTCGGGCCGGCTCGCCGGCGTGGAACGGCCGAAGGCGCTCGACACCTTCGCCGACCAGTTCCTGTCCTCCTGGGTGCCCGAGGACGGCGGGGGCATCCCGTGGCGCAAGCAGGACCAGTTCTTCAACGCCCCCGCCAACGGCCCGGCGGGCATCTTCCTCGCGCGCACCGAGGGACGGCTGCGCCGCGCCCAGCAGATGGCGGACTGGATCGACGAGACGCTGATCGATCCCGAGACCCACCTGGTGTTCGACGGGATCAAGGGCGGGTCGCTGGTGCGGGCCCAGTACACCTACTGCCAGGGCGTGGTGCTCGGCCTCGAGACCGAACTCGCGGCGCGCACGCAGGATCCTCGTCACGCCGAGCGGGTGCACCGCCTGGTCGCCGCGGTGGCCGAGCACATGGCGCCCGACGGCGTGCTCAAGGGCGCGGGCGGCGGCGACGGCGGCCTGTTCCACGGCATCCTGGCGCGCTACCTGGCGCTGGTCGCCACCGCTCTGCCCGCCGGCGGACCCGACGACGAGACGGCGCGGGCCACCGCGGGCGCCCTGGTGCTGTCGTCGGCGCAGGCGGCGTGGGACAACCGGGCGACGGTCGAGGACCTGCCGTTGTTCAGCGCCTTCTGGGAGCGTGACGCCCAGGTGCCGACGGCAGGCACCCAGGACGCGCAGTTCGTCGAGGGTGCGGTGAACTCCTCGGAGATCCCGGAGCGCGATCTGTCCGTCCAGCTGGCAGGCTGGATGCTGATGGAAGCCGCCCACACTGTCGCCGGTGACCGTGACTGAACCCGCCACCCAGCGCGGTTTCCCGCTGCGACCCTCGCGGCTGAGTCGCGGCAGCACCGCGAACAAGACGGGCGACAACACGGCCGCGGCGCTGCTGCTGCTCTTCACCGTCATCGCCATCCTGTGGGCGAATTCTCCTTGGGCGCATATCTATTCGACGGTGCTGGACACCGAGATCGGTCTCACCGTCGGCGAACACCACGTCGCGATGTCGATCAAGCACCTCGTCAACGACGGGCTGATGACGTTCTTCTTCTTCATCGTCGGTCTCGAGGTGACGCGCGAGTTCACCATCGGCGAGCTGACCGACCGGTCCCGCGCGGCGGTGCCGGTGGTCGCGGCGATCGCGGGTCTGGTGCTGCCGGCGGTGGTGTTCCTCGCCTTCAACCCGTCGGGGGAGAACGCCCAGGCCTGGGGCGTGGTGATCTCCACCGACACGGCGTTTCTGGTCGGCGCGCTGGCCATCATCAAACCCGTCTTCCCGGCCCGGGTCCGCCTGTTCCTGCTGACGCTGGCCGTCGTCGACGACGTCGGCGCGCTCTGCGTGATCGCGCTGTTCTACTCCGACGAGATCCGCGTCGCGCCACTGATCGTGGCGGTCGTGTTGCTCGGTGCGCTGGCGCTGGTCCGGTTCCTGCCGAAAGCGCGCGGTCCGGCGTACGCCGTGCTCGGGCTGGCACTGTGGATCTCGCTGTATCGGGGCGGCGTGCATCCGACCCTGGCCGGTGTCGCGGTCGCGCTGCTGATCCCGGTGTTCACCCCGGAGCGGCGGCCGGTCGAGCGGGCCGTCGAACAGATCCGCGCGTTCCGGCAGTCACCGAATTCCCAGTACGCGCGGGCGGCGAGCCGCTCACTGCAGGAATCGATCTCGATCAACGAACGGCTGCAGACCACGGTCGGGCCGGTCGTCTCGTTCGGCATCCTGCCGCTGTTCGCGTTGGTCAACGCCGGGGTGAAGCTCGACGCGGCGAGCGTCGGCGCGGCGCTGCGCTCGCCGCTGACGTGGGGCATCGTGGCGGGCCTGGTGATCGGAAAGTTCGTCGGCATCACGGGCGCGACGTGGTTCATGCGCCGTACCGGCCTGGGCGTGCTCGCGCCGGGCCTGACCCTGCGCCGGATCATGGGCGGGGCCGCGCTGTCGGGCATCGGCTTCACGATCTCGCTGTTCATCGTCGACATCGCGATCGCCGACCCCGGCCGACAGGACCAGGCCCGCATCGGCGTGCTGGCGGCGTCGGTGCTCGCGTTCGTCTTCGGCTGGGCGATCTTCCGGATCACCGACTGGCTCAGCCCGCCCGAGCCCGTCGGCCTGCACCTGCTCCGGCCGATCGATCCCGAGCGCGACCATGCCCGCGGGCGACCGGACGCACCCCTCACGCTGGTCGAGTACGGCGACTTCGAGTGTCCGTTCTGCAGCCGGGCGACCGGCTCGATCGACGAGGTACGCGACCACTTCGGCGACGAGTTGCTCTATGTGTGGCGGCATTTCCCGCTCGAGCGGGCGCACCCGCGGGCGTTCGACGCCGCCAGGGCCAGCGAGGCGGCGGCGCTGCAGGGCAGGTTCTGGGAGATGGCCCGCCAGCTGTTCGCCCACCAGGACGACCTCGACTGGTCCGACATCTACCGGTATGCGGTGGCCGCCGGCTGCGACATCGAACGGTTCGACGCGGACGTGCGAATCCACTCGTCGAAGGTGCTGCACCGGGTGACCGACGACGCCGAGGACGCCGAGGCGATGGACCTCAACGCGACGCCGACGCTGTTCGTCAACGGGAAGCGGCACAAGGGACCGTGGGACGCGGCGAGCCTGATCCGTGCGTTGGAAGGCACCCGTGCCTCACGGCTGTGAGCGACGGGATGTCCACCGTCGAATACGCGATTGGCACCATCCGTTCCGGGCGATTCCGAAGGCGACGAGTACCGCGGCGATCGCGGTCAGCACGAGCCCCGCGGCGGTGACTGCGTCGCGGAACTGCGTCGTCTGGGCCGCGGTCCAGTACGCGGCGGTGATGGTGCCGGAGAACATCGCAGCGAGAATCGTCCCGCTGACAGCGATGCCGACGCCGGACGTCACCTCGCTGGAGGTGTCGACCAGGGCCGTGCCGATCGTGGTCCGGTTCTCGGGAAGCCCGCGCAAGACGTTGACCGCGGCGACGACCCCCACGACGCGTAGGCCTGCCGCGACGAGCGCGAGGGCCGCCGCGACCCACGGATAGCCGAAGCGGCCCAGCACGGCGTAGACCGCGAGCCCGAGCACGACCGCCGATGCGCTGAGCCAGGCGGCGCGTTCCGACCCGACACGCCTGACGAACGGGTTGACGACGAAGCTGCCCGCGATGAGCACCGCGACCTGCGGAAGCATCCCGATCGCGGCGAGCGCCGGGGGCCAGCCCCAATCGAGCTGGAGCTGCAGCGTGACCAGATAGCCGAGCCCCGCGATCGCGAGCCCGGATGCGGCCTTGAACGCCAGCCCACTCGCCACCAGCGGGTGTGCCACGAGCTTCAACGAGATCAACGGAAACCGTGCGGTTCGCTCTCGGATGACGAACGCCACGCATCCGGCCGCCGCCACAGCTGCCGTCGCCCACGGTAGCCACGTTCGGGTGCCGTCTTCGACGAACAGCGTCGGCGCGACCAGCGCGCACGCGATCGCGGCGGTGCCCAGAACGCCTCCCGCGACGTCCACCGGATCACGATGCAGATCCTCGGGACGGTCGGCCGCGATGCCGAAGCGCACGCCGACGATCGCGAGCAGCGCGATCGGAACGTTGACCAGCAGCAGCACCTGCCACGGCGCGACCTCGACGACGAACCCGCCGAGCGTCGGGCCGATCGCGAGACCGATCAACCCCACGGTCGAGATCAGCGTGATCGCCCGCATGCGGAGGGTGTCGTCGTCGAACAGTCGAAAGGCCAGCGCCATCGCGCCCGGTGTCGTCATCGCCGCTGCGACGCCGGTCAGCACGCGTACGGCGACGAGCTGCTCGGCTGTCGTGACGAACGCGGTTGCCAGGCTCGCGGCGGCGAGCAGCACGAGGCCGAGCAGCATCACACGACGCCGGCCGACACGGTCGGCGACGGCCCCGAGCACGAGCATCAGCGCGCCGAACACAACGGCGTACGCGCCCGTCACCCACTGCAGTGCGGTGGTGGAGGCGTGCAGGTCGCGGCCGATCGTCGGCAGCGCGACGGTCAGGATCGAGTTGTCGAGCATCTCGAAAAGGAACACGGCCGACAGGCCCGAAAGGGCGGGCCAGGCCTGGGTGAGCGAGCGAGGAGAGACAATGCTCGGAGTCGTCATGTCACTAAATTAAGTGACTAAACTAAGTGAGTCAACAGAGTGAGGTGGAATGCCCAGGACGTCGGAGCGAGGTGGCCCCCAAACCCGTCGGAAGATCTCGGATGTCGCGACCCGGATGTTTCTCGATCGCGGCTTCGACGAGGTGACGGTCGCGCAGGTCGCCAAGGAGGCCGGGGTCTCGAGCGTCACGGTGTTCAAGCACTTCCCGCGCAAGGAGGATCTGCTCTTCGACCGCGTCGAGGACGCCGTCGCGATCCTGCGCAACGCGGTGCGCGACCGGGGGGCGGGCGTCGCCGTGTTGACGTCGCTGCGCGACGTGGCGTTCCGGCTCGTCGACGAACGGCACGCGCTGTCGGGCATCAAAGAGGGATCGATCCCCTTCTATCGGACCGTCGCGGGATCCCCGGTGCTGATCGCACGGCTGCGGGAGATCGCGGCCGAACTCGTGCAGGCGCTACGTGACGCACTCGACGCTGACCCGGACTTCAGTGCCGACGCGGCGCTGTTCGCGGCCCTCGTCATCGCCGGATACTCCACGATCCTCACCGCCACCGCGCAGCAGGTCATCGCCGAGGGGTCACCGGATCCCGTCGTCGAGGACCATCGCCGACGACTCGGCCGGCTCTTCGATGCGCTGCAGGGCGGACTCGAACACTCTTAGCGGCAGAGGCGGGCGAGGTCGTCGAGGCGGATCTGCAGCACCGCCGCCAGCGCGGCGACCGTGGTGAACGCGGGCGTGGCCAGCCGGCCGGTCTCGATCTTGCGCAGCGTCTCCGGGGAGATGGCGGCGGCCTGCGCGACGTCGGCCGCCTTGCGGTCGCCGCGCGCCTCGCGCAGGTAGGCGCCGAGCCGGCGGCCCGCCGCGCGCTGCTGCGGGGTCAGGGGGGATCGCACCATGGCGCCGAGGATAGACTGGTATTTCTATACCGGTCAACGAAAGGGTGTGCACGCGTGGTCGAGTTGAAGACGGCGGCGGAGATCGAGGCCATGGCGGTCACCGGCGCGTTCATCGCCGCGCTGCTCGACGACCTGGCGCAGCGCGCCGCGGTCGGGGTGAACCTGCTCGATCTGGAGCACCGGGCGCGTGATCTGATCGCCGAGCGCGGCGCGCAGTCGTGCTACTGGGACTACGCGCCGTCGTTCGGTCGCGGACCGTTCCGCAACGTCATCTGCCTGTCGGTCAACGACGCGGTGCTGCACGGTCTGCCGCACGACTACGTGCTGCGCGACGGCGACCTGCTCAGCATGGACATCGCCGTCTCGATCGACGGGTGGGTCGCCGACTCGGCACGCAGCATCATCGTCGGCACACCGCGCGCCGAGGACCAGCGGCTCATCGAGGCGACCGAACGCGCGCTCGCCGCCGGCATCGCCGCCGCGCGGCCCGGGGGCCGGCTTGGCGACATCTCCGCGGCCATCGGCGCGGTGGCCGCCGAGTACGGCTATCCGGTGAACACCGACTTCGGCGGGCACGGTCTGGGGCGCACGATGCACGAGGACCCCCACGTGCCGAACGTCGGGCGCGCCGGGCGCGGCATGGAATTGCGGCCGGGTCTGACCCTGGCACTCGAACCGTGGCTCGCTCAGGGCACCCGCAAGATCGTCTACGACCGGGACGGGTGGACGATCCGCTCGGCCGACGGGTCACGCACCGCGCACAGCGAACACACGATCGCGGTCACGGATGGTGCGGCTCGGGTGCTGACGGGCCTGCCTGCTTAGCGGCCTTGCGGCGCTTGTACCACTCCCAGATCATCGGCGTGATCGACGCGACGGCGATCAGGATGAAGATCGGCTCGAGCAGCTTCTGCACCACCTCGAACTGGCCGAGGCCGTAGCCCATCAGCACCAGTCCGACACCCCAGATCACCGCGCCGAGCACGTTGAACGCCGTGAACGCGCCGTAGTTCATCTTCGCCGCGCCGGCGGTGATCGGCGCCAGCGTCCGCACGATCGGCACGAACCGGGCGATCACGATCGCGAACGGTCCGCGCTGCTCGAAGAACAGGTGCGCCTCGTCGAGGTAGCGCTGCTTGAGGACACGCGCGTTGGGCTTGAACATCGCGGTGCCCAGGCTGCGGCCGATCCAGTAGCCCACCTGCCCGCCGAGGACGGCCGCGACGGGAATGAACACCAGCAGCTGCCAGAGGTGGAAGTTGGCGTCCACGGCGTCGGCCCGGGCCGCCGTGCCCGCCGCCAGCATGCCCGCGACGAACAGCAGGGTGTCGCCGGGCAGGATCGGGAACAGCACCCCGGATTCGACGAAGACGACCACGAGGATGCCGACCAGCGCCCAGGTGCCGAAGTAGCCGATCAGGTTGATCGGGTCCAAAAAGTCGGGCATCAGCGCGAGAGTGTCGACGACCACGGGTCTCAAGGGTACCGGCGCTCTAGAGTGAGGCATGCCCACCCATCAGGCCGTCCATGTCGCGCAGGCCGACGCACCGCTGACCCTCGTCGAGGTCGACACCCCCTCCCCGCAGCCGGGCCACGTCCGCATCGATGTCGCCGCGTGCGGCGTCTGCGGCACCGACCGCGAGTTCCACGCCGGGCACTTCCCCGGCCTGCAGTGGCCGCTGACCCTCGGCCACGAGATCGCCGGAACCGTCGCCGAGGTCGGGGACGGGGTCGAGGACTTCGCCGCCGGGGACCGGGTGGCGATCGGCTGGTTCGGCGGCAACTGCAACCGCTGCGTCCCCTGCCGCAAGGGCCAGTTCATGCAGTGCCAGCGGATGGAGGTGCCGAGCTGGCACTACCCCGGCGGGTACGCGGAGTCGGTCATCGCGCCCGCGACCGCGCTGGCCCGCATCCCCGAGGGTCTGTCGTTCGTCGAGGCGGCCCCGATGGGCTGTGCGGGGGTGACGACGTTCAACGGGCTGCGGCAGACCCGGGCCAAGGCGGGCGACCTGGTCGCGATCCTGGGCGTCGGCGGTCTCGGCCACCTCGGGGTCCAGTTCTCCCGGGCGATGGGATTCGAGACCGTCGCGATCGCGCGGGGCACCGGCAAGGCCGACGAGGCCAGGACGCTCGGTGCGCACCACTACATCGACTCGACCGCGCAGGACATCGCCGCGGAGCTGCAGAAGCTCGGCGGCGCCGCGGTGGTGCTGGCCACCGCCAACAACGCCGAGGCCATGGCGGCGACGGTCGGCGGTCTCGGGCCGGCCGGTGAGCTCGTCGCGGTCGGCGTCACGCCGGAGAACCTGCCGATCAGTCCGCTCGATCTGATCAATGCGGGGCTCTCGGTCAGCGGGCACCCGTCGGGCACCTCCCGCGACGTCGAGGAGACGTTGCACTTCGCGCTGCTGAGCGGGGTGCGGGCGATGGTCGAGGAGCGTCCGCTCGCCGAGGCGGCCGAGGCGTTCGAGGCGATGGACTCCGGCCGTGCCCGCTACCGGATGGTTCTGACCGTGTGAGCCCACGCCGTTCCTGAGATACTCCAACCACCCCAGCCGAGAGGAAGTGCCATGCCCATCGCCACGCCGGAGGTCTACGCCGAGATGATCGGCCGGGCCAAGGAGCACTCCTTCGCCTTCCCGGCGATCAACTGCGTCGGATCGGAGAGCGTCAACGCCGCGATCAAGGGCTTCGCCGACGCCGGATCCGACGGCATCATCCAATTCTCCACCGGCGGAGCGGAATTCGCGTCCGGCCTGGGTGTCAAGGACATGGTCACCGGCGCGGTGGCACTCGCCGAGTTCGCGCACGTGATCGCCGAGCGCTACCCGATCACCGTCGCGCTGCACACCGACCACTGCCCCAAGGACAAGCTCGACACCTACGTGCGACCGCTGCTGGCGATCTCGGCCGACCGCGTCGCCAAGGGGCAGAACCCGCTGTTCCAGTCACACATGTGGGACGGGTCCGCGGTGCCGATCGACGAGAACCTGTCGATCGCACAGGAACTGCTCAAGCAGGCCGCGGCGGCGAAGATCATCCTGGAGATCGAGATCGGCGTGGTCGGCGGCGAGGAGGACGGCGTCGAGGCCGAGATCAACGACAAGCTCTACACCACGCCCGAGGACTTCGAGAAGACCATCTCCGCGCTCGGCGCGGGCGAGCACGGCAAGTACCTGCTCGCCGCGACGTTCGGCAACGTGCACGGCGTCTACAAGCCGGGCAACGTCAAGCTGCGGCCCGAGGTGCTGGCCGAGGGCCAGAAGGTGGCGGCGGCCAAGCTCGGCCTGCCCGAGGGTTCCAAGCCATTCGACTTCGTCTTCCACGGCGGCTCGGGCTCGTTGAAGTCGGAGATCGAGGACTCCCTGAAGTACGGCGTGGTGAAGATGAACGTCGACACCGACACCCAGTACGCGTTCACCCGTCCCATCGTGGGGCACATGTTCACCAACTACGACGGGGTGCTCAAGGTCGACGGCGAGGTCGGCAACAAGAAGGTCTACGACCCGCGCAGCTACTTCAAGAAGGCCGAGGCCGGGATGAGCGAGCGCGTCGTCGAGGCCTGTAACGACCTGCACAGCGCGGGCCGCAGTGTGACCGCCGGCTAACTGCTGGCGGCCTGGCAGATCTTCCACTGGTCGTCGCGGAACTGCAGATCGAAGCTGCGCGTCGACCGGGTCTGCGGGGCGTTGGCCATGAACGTGGTCACGTTGGCCTCGGCGTGGTCGCCGTTGACGACCACCTGGTCGATGCTCGCGACCACCGGATACTGCTTGGCCGCGGCGACCCGCGCATGTGTCTGCTCCCAGGACGCGTCGTTGTAGGCGACGTAGCTGTCGCGGGTGGTCCCGCAGGTGATGCCGCGCAGCGTCGCGAGGTCCCCGTTCTGCACGGCGGTGTCGAAGTCCTGGATCGTCTGGCGGACCTGGTCCTCCTGCGACGCCGACGAGGACGACTTGCGGGTCAGCAGGATGGTGCCGAGGATCGCGACCGCGGCCAGCGCCGCGATCACCAGCACGATCGCGATCACCCACCCCCAGCTGCGCTTCTTGCCGGGCGGCTTGGGCGCGTCCCCGCGCGGCGGGATCTTCTGCGGCGCGACGGGCTGCGCGGGGAACGCCTCGGTCTCGGCGTGGCCGCCGGTGCCGAACACCTCGGTGGCCGGCTCGGTCGGCCGGTTGATGATCTGGGTGGAGCCGGCGTCGAAGCCCGACGGCGCCGTGAAGCGGCGCTCGTCCTCCTGCTGCGCCGGCGGCTTCTGCTCGGCGGGATCGGCGGGCGCGAAGACCTCGGTGGCGGGTTCGTGGTCGGGGTCGGTGGGCTGGTCCGGCTGATCCGGGCCTGTGGGGTTCGACATCGGAGTGCTGCGGTCCTCCCTGACGGCGCTATGGGGCGAAGCTTATCCATCCGCGGTGACGACCGCGTAACCCCGCACGGCACAATGGGGGTCATGACTCGGATGGGCGATCTCCTCGGACCGGAACCGGTACTGCTGCCGGGCGACCCCCAGGCGGAGGCCGAGCTGGACGCCTCGGAGAACCCGGCCATCGTGGCCGCGGCGCATCCGTCGGCATCGGTCGCGTGGGCGGCGCTGGCCGAGGACGCGCTCGCCGACGATCAGGCCGTCACCGCGTACGCCTACGCCCGGACCGGCTACCACCGCGGGCTGGACCAGTTGCGCCGCAACGGATGGAAGGGTTTCGGCCCGGTGCCCTACCGCCACGAGCCCAACCGCGGTTTCCTGCGTTGTGTCGCGGCGCTGGCCCGCGCCGCCGACGCGATCGGCGAGGAGCCGGAGTACCAGCGCTGCCTGGACCTGCTCGACGACTGCGATCCGGCGGCCCGCGCCGAACTCGGCCTGGCCTGACTCACCGCTGCTCGATCGCCCACAGCGCGGCGATCGTCTCGTAGGACGCGTGCTCGGCGGCCACCACGTCCGGCCACTGCCGGTCGGCCGCCGCGCGCTGGTCCCGTGATCCGCCGGTGGCCGCCTCGTGCGCTTCCAGCATGTCCAGGGTCGCGCGCTGCAGGTCGCGCCGCGCGGCGCGGGCGGGCAGGCTGACCGCGTCACCGGCCGCCACGAACGGCTCGGTGGCGGCGATCGCGGCCCGGGTGCGGGCGATCGCGTCGCCGAGCCTGCGGGTCTCCTGCCTTCCGGCCAGGGCGGCGTACACCGCCAGGCCGACCGCGCAGCCGATCAGCGTGTCCAGGCCGCGCGCCAGCAGCAGGTGGCCGACCTGCCCGGGGTCGAGGGGATGCGCGGCGGTCCCCACGGTCAGCGCGGTCGCGGTGATGAACACCGAGGCCAGCAGGTAGTTGCGGGTCACCAGCATCTCGATGGCGAAGTTCAGCAGCGCCAGCACCAGCGCGAGGAACCAGCCCTGCGGGTGCACGACGATGACGGCCGCGGCCAGGCCGAGCCCGATCCACGTGCCGAGCAGCCGCTCGGCGCCGCGGCGCAGGGTGCGCCACAGCGGTGTGCCCTGGTGCAGGACCAGCACGGCGGCCGCCATCGCCCAGTAGGCGCGGTCCACGCCGAGGCCGACGGCCGCGTACCCGGCCAGCGGCACGCCGACCGCGACCCGCACCATCACCCGGCGCGTCTGCGAACCGGTCTGCAGGGCCTGGCGCAGCAGGCCCAGGATGGGGGGCCGCCCGAGCGGCAACCGGTCGGGGTCGCGGTGGGCGATCGTGTCGGGCTCGGCCTGCAGGGTGCCCAGCGCGCGGGCCACGCCGGCGGCATCGGGTTCGGGGGTCTGGCCGCGGGCGGCGGTCGTCATCGCGTCGGCGAACAGCACGTGCACCGCGTGGGTGGCGGCGCGCAGGCGGGCCAGTTCGCTGCCCGGGGGCGCGGCCAGCGGCTGGTGGTTGACCAGGATCGTCCAGGCCTGGTGCAGCGCGGTGGCCGCCCGGTGCCGGGCCCTGTCCTGGCCGGGTCCGCCGATGTCCTCCAGGTAGGCGGCGACGGCGTCGGCCGCGTGCCGGACCGCGGCTCGCTCGGGGCGACGGAATCCCGCTGCCGCCCCGACCATCTGGAGCACCCACGCGATCGCGCCGCCGGCCAGCACGAGCAGGGCGATCCGCCCCGGGCTCAGGTGCGACGCCGAGACGCCGACACCTGCGGCGCAGGCGACGACGAACACGTACGCACCGGGCGGCCCGACGGCCAGCGCGGTGCACAGCCACACCGCCGCGACGGCGACGGCCGAGATGGTCAGCACGCCGAGCCAGGCGATGTCGGCGGCCCACGCGCCTGCGGCGACCGCGGCGGCCAGGGCCACCGCGACGACCGCGAGCTGCACCCCGCGGCTGAGGTAGGGCCTGCCGATGCCGAAGCGCGAGGTGAACGCGCCGAGGGTGGCGACGAGCCCGGCTCCGATGTCGCCGGCGGCCCAGCCGAGCAGAACCGGGATCGCGGTGCTGACCGCCGCGCGCAGGGCGATCGGCAGGCGTGGCGGGGCTACCGGTTCTGGCTTTCGCACTCGCAGTCGGCGGCCGAGTCGGGCGGCTCGACCTGGACGGTCGCGTGGTCGAGGCCGCGCGCCGCGAGCACCGCGCGGGCGTCGTCGAGCACCCGCGCCGCGTCGCGCTGGCTGGTCAGGTGGGCGGTGACCATGTCCTTGCCCGGCACGAGGGTCCACACGTGCAGGTCGTGCACCTCGGTGACCCCCTCGACCGCGCACAGCGCCGCGCGCAGTTCGTTGACGTCGATGTGGCTCGGCGAGGTCTCGGACAGGATCCGCAGCGCGGCCCGGGCCAGCGCGATCGCCCGGGGCAGCACCCACAGGGCGACGAACACGGCGACGACGACGTCGGCGTACGGCCACCGGGTGGTGACGGTGACGATGCCCGCGATCAGGACGCCGATGCTGCCGACGGTGTCGGCGACCACCTCCATGTAGGCGCCCTTGACCGCGAGGCTGTCCTTCGAGTGCGACCGCAGCAGCAGCACGACCACGGCGTTGGCCAGCAGGCCCGCCAGCGCGACGACGATCATCGGGACGCCGGGCACCTCGGGCGCGCCGCCGAGGCGTTCGACGGCCTCGTAGAGGATGAAGCAGGCCACGCCGATCAGCAGCACCGCGTTGGCGACCGCGGTGAACACCTCGGCGCGGTGCCAGCCGTAGGTGCGCGAGGGGGACGCGCTGCCGCGCTTGGCCAGCAGCACCGCGGTCAAACCCATGAACATCGCGACCAGGTCGGTGAGCATGTGGCCGGCGTCGGCCAGCAGCGCGATCGAGTTGATCGCCAGTGCGGTGGCCAACTCGACGACGAAGAAGACGGTCAGGACGCCGGCGGCGATGACCATCCGGGACACGCGGGCATCAGCATGACTGTGGTCGTGTCCGGCGCCCATGCGCCCGAATATATGCGCAGAATCGCATATGTCGCAAGGGTCTGACGGCGGTGGCTATCCCCAGGCCGACCAGAACCGGGTCAGCTGGCCGCCGACCGCCGACAGGTACGACGGCACGCCGGACAGCTCGAACAGCCAGTACACCGCCGAGAAGAACCACTGGTTGACGCCGGGCGCGAACAACAGCAACAGCAGGATCAGGAAGCCCCACTGCTTGGCCGGCGCCACCGCCCGCTGCGTCTCAGGGCTCAGATGCGGCTCCAGCGCGCCGTAGCCGTCCAGACCCGGGATCGGCAGCATGTTCAGCAGGAACGCGGTGACCTGCAGGAATCCCAGGAACGCCACCCCGGCCCAGAACACCGAGTGCGCCGGGTCGTACAGCAGCCGCGTCAGCACCAGCAGCACGACGGCGAACACCAGGTTGACCGCGGGGCCGGCGAGGCTGACGAGCGTGCGCTGCCGCGGGGTCATCCAGCCGGTCCGCACGTACACCGCGCCGCCGGGCAGACCGATACCGCCCAGCGCGATGAACAGGATGGGCAGCCCGAGCGACAGCAGCGGATGCGAGTACTTCAGCGGGTTGAGCGTCAGGTAGCCGCGCGCTTCGACGTCACGGTCGCCGAACCGCCACGCCGAGTACGCGTGGCCGAACTCGTGCAGGCACAGCGAGACCAGCCAGCCGAAGATCACGAACACGAACACGCCGGCGTACGCCATCGGCCCGGCCTGCGCGCCCGGCAGCCAGGCGAGCACGCCGCCCACGGCCGTCAACGCGATCAGGGCTAGGAAGAGGGGACTCGGCCGCACCGACTGGTGCAGCGGACGGATGCTCACTCACCCAAGCTACCTGCGGCCGACCCGCAACCAGCCCTCCGTGTGCCGGTAGAACGTCGAGCGTCGCACCGGCCGCGCGCCGGGCACGCCGTCGCGCTCGACCAGCGCGCCCGTCGTCCCCAGCTGCGCCGCCCGCCCGGTCACCCAGCGCCGCGGGCGCCACGGGCCGGCCAGCACGGCGGCGCGTAGTCCGGGCGGCGTCCCGGTCGGCTCGACGCGGACCGCCGGGACCTCGCCGTCGAAGAGCACGGTGTCGTCGACGACGCCCTCGCCGCGCAGCGCCGGCTGCCCGTCGGGGGGTCGCCAGTGCGCCGCCCCGACGACGACGGAACCGGTCTCGTCCCTGATCAGCGGCACCCGGGTGGCCGGTGACGTCAGCGCCCACCGCGCCGGCCGCCACCGCCGGACGTGGGCCACCTCGACGTCGAGCCGGTCGGCGCGCAGCAGGGCGGTCAGCGTCGCCGCCAGATCGGCGGTCGACCCCACCACGACCACCCGGCGCCACGCCGTGAGGCCGTCCAATCCGGTGGTGGGCAGGTCGCGCAGCGCGCGCGGCGCGCGGCGCCCGGCGAAGGTCATCACCGCGACGGGCGGGGTCTCGGACCTCGATCGGATAAGGTAGCTCACCGGCTGCACACACTATGCACAGCATTCGAGCGGGAGAGGCGCGGCATGCCGGCAATAGTCCTCATCGGCGCCCAATGGGGTGACGAGGGCAAAGGTAAGGCCACCGACCTGCTCGGTGGCCGGGTTCAATGGGTGGTCCGATACCAGGGGGGCAACAACGCCGGCCACACGGTGGTGCTCCCGACGGGGGAGAACTTCGCGTTGCACCTCATCCCGTCGGGAATCCTCACCCCGGGCGTGACCAACGTGATCGGCAACGGCGTCGTCGTCGATCCCGGGGTGCTGCTCACCGAGCTGCGCGGTCTCGAGGAGCGCGGCGTGGACACCGAACGCCTGCTGATCTCGGCCGATGCGCATCTGCTGATGCCCTACCACGTCGCGATCGACAAGGTCGTCGAGCGGTACGCGGGCAGCAAGAAGATCGGCACCACCGGCCGCGGTATCGGCCCGTGCTATCAGGACAAGATCGCCCGGCAGGGCATCCGTGTCGCCGATGTGCTCGACCCGGCGGCGCTGGCCGAGAAGATCGAGGGCGCACTGGAATTCAAGAACCAGGTGCTCGTCAAGATCTACAACCGCAAGGCGCTCGACGCCGGCGAGGTGGTGGAGAACCTGCTCGCCCAGGCGGAGGGCTTCCGGCACCGCATCGCCGACGCCCGGCTGCTGCTCAACACCGCGCTCGAGCGCGGGGAGACGGTCCTGCTGGAGGGCTCCCAGGGCACTCTGCTCGACGTCGACCACGGCACGTATCCCTTTGTCACGTCGTCGAATCCGACGTCGGGCGGGGCGGCCGTCGGCTCGGGCATCGGTCCCACCCGCATCACCACGGTGCTGGGCATTCTCAAGGCCTACACCACGCGGGTCGGCTCGGGTCCGTTCCCGACCGAGCTGTTCGACGAGTACGGCGAGTACCTGGCCAAGACCGGGGGCGAGGTCGGGGTCACCACCGGCCGGCGCCGCCGCTGCGGATGGTTCGACGCGGTCATCGCGCGCTACGCCACCCGGGTCAACGGGATCACCGACTACTTCCTGACCAAACTCGACGTGCTGTCGAGCCTCGAGACGGTGCCGATCTGCGTCGGCTACACCGTGGACGGCAAGCGCACCGACGAGATGCCGATGACCCAGAGCGACATCGCCCGCGCCGAGCCCGTCTACGAGGAACTGCCCGGCTGGTGGGAGGACATCTCGGGCGCGCGCGAGTTCGACGACCTGCCCGCCAAGGCGCGCGACTACGTGCTGCGTCTGGAAGAGCTTGCGGGAGCCCATGTCTCGTGCATCGGTGTCGGCCCGGGGCGCGATCAGACGATCGTGCGCCGCGACGTGCTCGCGTGAATGACGATCCCCGGGCGCTGGATCCGGACTACGACAGCCACGGCGGTTTCCCGAATTTCGAGCCTGCCACGCCGGGTCCGGGTTTCGGCCGGTTCCTGACCGCCATGCGCCGCGCCCAGGACCTGGCGGTGTCCGCCGACCCCGACCCCGCCACCTGGGACCGCGCCGCCGACCTGGCCGAGTCGCTGAACGACCTGTTGGCGCCGTTCGAAGCCGGCGAGGGGGTGGGTCCGGCGAACCGGGTGCCGGCGCTGCCCGGCGCGGGCAGCCTGCTGATGCCGCCGTACCGGGTCACCGAGTTCACCGCCGACGCAGTCGTACTGGAGGTGCAGTTCAGCCGGTTCTCGGTGGGCGGGAACCACGCCGTGCACGGTGGGGTGCTGCCGCTGTTGTTCGACTCCGTGTTCGGGATGGTGATCCACGCGACCGGACGTCCGATCAGCCGGACCGCGTTCCTGCACGTGGACTACCGCAAGGTGACGCCGATCGACACGATACTCACCGCGCGGGGCTGGTTGCGGGAGGCTCAGGGCCGCAAGGCATTCGTCAACGCCGAGTTGCGCAACCCGGACGGCGACCTGCTCGCCGAGGCCAACGGATTGATGATCCGGCTGCTCCCGGGGCAGCCGTAGCGGTTCCGTCAGGGGGGCGATGGAGAAGGGCTTCCGCGAGTTCCTGCGGATCTGGTGGCGGCAGCCGTTCGACTTCGCCTGGACCGCACGGCATCTGCGCGCACGGGGGATGCTGCGGATCCACCAGGTCTTCATCGGCGTCTTCTCGCTGCTCTATGGGCTGACCGCGCTGTTGACCGTGGTGTGGGCGTCCCGCGACGGAGGTGCGGTCACCGGGCAGCCGCTGGTGATGGTCGTCGCGATCAGTTCGGCGGTGCTGGGCGTGATCTGGATCGTCGGCCCCTTCCCCTCGGAACGGCAGTCGGTGGCCTTCGCGGTCTACGCCGATCTCGCGGTGCTCACCGTGATCGCCTGTTATCAGGACGCTTTCGTCGCGATGCCCGGCCTGGCGCTGCTGGCGGCCAACGGCATCTACATCGTGGTGGCCCACGGTCCGCGCGCGCTCGCGCTGCATCTGGCCTTCACCGTCGCGGCGTTCGGATGGCTCTACGGCCTGGCGCTGGCCCAGGACACCGCCGAACCGGCCGTGGTCACGGTGCGCGTGCTGGTGCTGCTGCCCACGGTGGTCGGGGTGCCGGTGATCGTGCAGTCCTACCTGCTGGCGCTGCGGATGGGAGCGGTCGACGCGCTCTACGATCCGCTGACCCGGCTGCTCAACCGGCGCGGACTGGACGAGGAGATCACCGGTCTGGTGCCCGCGGGCGGCGCGCAGATCGGCGTGCTGGCCGTCGACATCGACAAGTTCAAGGCGATCAACGACGCGCACGGTCACGACACCGGGGACCGGGTGCTGGTGTCGGTGGCCAACGCCGCGCGCGATGCGGTGACGTCGCTGCGGGTGCGGTCGGTGATCGCCCGCACCGGCGGCGAGGAATTCGTCCTCGTCGTCGACGCGGGACCCCGCACCGTGCTGCAGGTGGCCGGCCAGCTGCACGAGGCGGTGGCCCGCTGCGACGGCGCGACGGTGCCGACCATCAGTGTCGGCGTGGCCACGGCGTGGACGGCCGGGGACGAGCTGCCCCGGGCGGTCCGGGCGTTGCTGGAGCGTGCCGACGCCGCGATGTACCGGGCCAAGAGTGCCGGCGGCAATCGGACGGTGAGCGCCGATGACGGAGTTTCCGCCGCGGAGGGATCCGGCGTGCCAGGATGACGCCGTGACCCACGCGACCGGAGGCCAACTGCGCAGCCTGACCACGCCGCGGGCGGCGGCGCTGGCCGGGGTGCTGTTCGCGCTGCTGTTCGGCACGGTGCTGGTGGTGCTGCGCACGTCGCTGCCCCCGGGTGCTGAACTGGGGTCGCAGTGGATCGACGGCACGAGTGGGCGATTGAAGGTGGCGATCGTGCTGATGCCGTTCTCCGGCATCGCGTTCCTGTGGTTCATCGGGGTGCTGCGCGACGGCCTCGGCCGGCTCGAAGACCGGTTCTTCACCACGGTGTTCATCGGCAGCGGGCTGCTGTTCCTGGCCATGGTCTTCGCGGGGACGGCCGTCGGAGCGGGGCTGCTGGCGAGCAAGCAGTTCGTCGCGGAGGCCGGAACCCGCACGGAGGTGGCCGCTTTCGGGCAGGGGCTGCTGGTCGCGCTCACCAACACCTACGCGCTGCGGATGGCCGCGGTGTTCATGATGTCGCTGGCCACCATCTGGCTGCGCACCCGGTTGATGCCGCGCTGGCTGGTGATCGCGACCTACCTGGTCGCCGTCGCGGTGCTGATCGCCAGTGACGTCAGCCCCTGGACGACGGTCGCGTTCCCGGTCTGGGTGCTGGTCGTCAGCGTGCTGCTGCTCGTCACTCCCGCAGCGTCAACGCGCTTGCCGGACACAGCTTGACGGCTTCCCGGGCGTGCTCGGCGGCCTCCCCGGTGACCTCGTCGGCGAGGACGACCACGATGCCGTCGTCGTCCTGATCGAAGACTTCCGACGCCACCATCACGCAGTTGCCCGCCTGGATGCACAGCTCACGATCGGCGGAAACGCTGCTCATTGCGTCACCCCTCCCTCAACTCCAGGTCACCTCTAACGACTTCAGACCGTAGATGAAGTGGAACGACCGGAACGCCACGTCGGCGAAATCCCCGGCCAGCGCCAGCGTCGGGAACCGGCGGAGCAGCGCCGGGAACGCGATCTGCATCTCCATCCGCGCGAGCGGGGCGCCGAGGCAGTGGTGCACGCCGTGGCCGAACGCGAGGTGCCCCGGTGCTCCCCGGCCGATGTCGAGCGTCTCCGGCGCGTCGATGAAGCGGGGGTCGCGGTTGCCTGCCGGCAGGGAGGCGAACACCAGTCGGCCGGCGGGGATCTCGACACCGGCGATCTCGACATCGGTGGTGGTGATGCGCGGGATCGACGTCTGCACGATCGACAGGTAGCGCAGCAGCTCCTCGACCGCCGGGGCGACCGCGGCCGGGTCGTCGCGCACCGCGGCCAGCTGCTCGGGGCGGCACAGCAGCGCGAGCGTGCCGAGCGCGAGCATGTTCGAGGTGGTCTCGTGTCCGGCGAGCAGCAGCAGCCCGGCGACGCCGATCAGTTCGTCGTCGGTGAGCTCGTCGCCGTGGTCGCGTACCAGCATCCCGAGGATGTCCTCGCCGGGCTCGGCACGGGCCCGGGTCACCAGCGAGGCCATGTAGGCGCGGCCTTCCCGTTGCAGCTCCAGGCGTTCGGGGATCGGCAGCGACAGGTCCAGCTGGCGGGCGCTGCGCTGCTGGAACTCCTCCCGGTCGGCGTACGGCACGCCGAGCAGTTCGCAGATCACCAGCGACGGGACCGGCAGCGTGACGTGCTCGACGAGGTCGGCCGGGGAGCCGGCGGCGGCGAGCGCGTCGAGTTGGGCGTCGACGATCTCGACGATGCGGGGCTGCAGCCGCTTGATGCGCCGGATCGTGAATTCCGGGGTCAGCATCCGCCGAAGTCGTTGGTGCTCGGGCGGATCCAGGCCAAGCAGGTTCCCGGCCCGGTTGCGGGCCGCCTCCTGTTCGTCGACCGGCGGGGCGCCGGGGACGACGAAGCCGGGTGGCCGGCCGTTGGAGAACCGGGTGTGATCCGACAGCACGGTCTTGACGTCGTCGTAGCGGGTGACGAGGAAGACCCGCATGCCGAACGCGTTGGTGACGCTCTGCACGCCGACGCTCTCGCGGATCTGCCGCAGCTCCGGTGTGGGGTCGAGCCCGTCGCGGCGCATGTGCAGCGGGGGCAGCCCGGGCTCGGGTTCGGCGCGGGTGTCGGCCTGACTCATCTCTCGACGCTACCCGCGGGCACCGCCGGCTACGGGTGCGCGACCACCCCGGCCCGGTGCCGTCCTGCCGGGCCGGAGGTGTCGGACCCTGCGTCGGCGTCCCGCAGCGCAGGCCACCAGATCTTCGGCCCGATCAGGGTGAACAGCGCCGGGATCACCACGGTCCGCACCACGAACGTGTCCAGCAAAATGCCGAGCCCGACGATGATGCCGACCTGGGTCAGTGCGATCAGCGGCAGCACCCCGAGCACGCAGAACACCGCGGCCAGCACAATGCCCGCGCTGGTGATCACCGCACCGGTCGCCGACACCGCACGCACGATGCCGTCGCGGGTGCCGTGCTCGGGCGTCTCCTCCCGGGCCCGGGTCACCAGGAAGATCGTGTAGTCGACGCCGAGGGCGACCAGGAACAGCAGTGCGAACAGCGGAACGCTGTTGTCGAGGGCGGGGAAGCCGAACAGGTGCACGCTCGCCCATCCGCCGAGCCCGAGCGCGGCGAGCGCGCTGAGTACCGTGACCGCGACGAGGACCAGCGGCGCCAGCGCCGACCGGAGCAGCACGAACAGCACCAGCAGCACGACCGCGAGGATCGCGGGCACCACGACCGCCCGGTCGTGACCGGCGGCCCCGGCCGCGTCGCGGGCCTTGGCATCGGATCCGCCGACCAGGCCGGCCGGGTCGGCGCCGTGCACCGCATCGCGCAGCGCGTCGATGGTGTCGAACGCCTCGTCGGTGGCCGGCGCGGCGGCGAGCACCACCGACCACTGGGTCAGACCCTGCGGCGACGTGCCGGCCGGCGCGGCGGAGACGACGCCGGGGGTGGAGGCGATCGCACGCTGCACCTCGGCGGTGCGGTCGGTCGAGGCGATCACCAGGGTGGGATCGGTCAGGCCGCTGGGGAAGTGGTCGGCCAGCGTGTCGAAGCCACTGACCGACTCGGCCTGCACCCGGAACTGCTCGGTCTGCGACAGCCCGATCGGGGTGCGCAGCAGCCCGGTGCACAGCAGCGCCAGCGCGCCGATCGCCACGACCGACACCAGCGCGGGCCGGCGGGCTACGCCATCGGCGACCCGGTGCCACGCCCCGCCCTCGGTCAGCGCGGTGGCGCCGACGCGGGGGATGAACGGCCAGAACAACTTCCGGCCGAACAGGTCGAGGAACGGTGGCAGCACCAACAGCACGAACACCGCGGCGATCACGAGGCCGGACGCCGCCTGGACACCGAGGCTGCGGGTGCTCGGGGACGTCGCGAGCAGCAGCATCAGCAGGGCCAGCACGACGGTCGCGTTGCTGGCGATGATCGCGGGCCCTGCCCGGCGGACCGCCGTGCGCAGCGCGTCGTGGTGGGACTCGTTGCGGCCCAGTTCTTCTCGATAGCGGGAGATCAGCAGCAGCGCGTAGTTGGTGCCCGCGCCGAACACGAGCACGCTGGTGATGCCGGTGGTCGAGCCGTCCGGCGACATGCCGAGCCCCTCGGCGACGGCGCTGCCGACCACGCCGCCGACCCGGTCGGCGAACGCGATGACCAGCAGCGGCACCAGCCACAGCACCGGCGAGCGGTAGGTGATGATCAGCAGCAGCGCCACCACGGCCGCGGTGACGGCCAGCAGCGTGACGTTCGCGCCGGAGAACGAGTCCGCGATGTCGGCACCGAACGCCGGACCCCCGGTGACCTGAGCCTTCAGGTCACCCGGCAGGCCGTCGGTGGCCGCGGCGCGCAGGGCCTTGACTTCGTCGGTGAGCGCGAAGCCCGACAGGTCCGACCGCAGCGGCACGACCGCGATGGCGGCCTGCCCGTCCTCGGAGACCTGCACCGGCGGTCCGGCGGGGCCGGCCTCGGCGGCGGCCAGCATGCGCTGGCGCGCCTGGTCGGCCGCGTCGCGGTCGGTGGGGGACAGGGCACCGCCGTCGTCGCGGGTCAGCACCAGCAGGACGGGCGCCTGGTCGCCGCCGGGGAATTCGGCGCGCACGGCGTCGGCACGGGCCGATTCGGCGTCGGTGGGCACGGGCACGGGGGACTGATCGCCGGAGTCGCCGCCGCCGAGGAGACCCATCAGCGCACCGGACGCGACGATGACGACGAGAGCGATCAGGCAGGAAAGTCGTCGGCTCATGACGACCAACATTTCAGATAATTAACAATTAATCAAGTGAACTTTCGGCTAGGGTGGGGGCGTGCAGGATCCCGACCGGCCGACACTGGAGGCCCTGATCGCCGCCGACGTGCGGGCGCTCACCGCCCAGTCCGACCAGATCGGCCACGACTTCGCCGGGCGGCACGCGATGACGGCCAACGACTTCCGCGCGCTGCTGCACATCACCGTGGCCGAGACCACCGGCGAGCCGCTGGCCGCCGGCGAACTGCGCACCCGGATGGGCATGTCCGGCGCCGCGATCACCTACCTGGTCGAGCGGATGATCGCCTCGGGTCACCTGCTGCGCGAACCCGATCCCGCCGACCGCCGCAAGGTGAAGCTGCGCGTCGCCGAGCACGGCCTCGAGGTGGCGCGCGACTTCTTCACCCCGCTGGCCTCCCATCTCCGCGAGGCGCTGGCCGAGCTCCCCGACGACGATCTGCGCGCCGCGCACCGGGTGTTCGGCGCGGTCGTCGACGCGATGGGCGCGTTTCGCGAGGATCTCGCCGCCGATCCGGCCGGTGGTTCTGGCAGGCTGGGTGGTCGATGAGCGAGACGACTGAGGGCGAGACGACGGCGACCGAGCCGACATCGGTGCTGCTGCTGAGCGGGGGCGAACGGACGCGCGAGTTGGCGGCTGCCTTCGAGCGGCTGGGCGCGCGGGTGACGGTCTCCGACGACATGGCGGCGATGACCGACGCCGACGGCCTGACCGGCCTCATCGACGCGGCCGCCCCCCGGTTCGTGGTGGCCGACGCCAGCGGCGTGGCGACCGACGCGCTGCTCGCCGCCGCCGAACGCGACGACGTCGACGTGTTCCCCACCCCGCGCGCGCTGCGGCTGTCGGTGGACGGCGAGGGATTGCGTCGGCTGGCCGCCGACGAGCTCGGCCTGCCGACGGCGCCGTTCTGGTTCGCCGGGTCGGTCGAGGAACTCACCGCGATCGCCCAGCACGCCGGCTTCCCGCTGTTGGTCAAACCGGTCGCCGCGGCCCCGGGTGAGGGGGAGTCGGTGGTGTTGCGCGCCGACGACGTCGAACCGGCGTGGCGGCGTGCTGTCGCCGGCGGCCGGCTCAGTCTGCAGCGCGTGCTGGCCGAGACGGTGGTCGAGGTCGACGTCGAGGTGACGCTGCTGACGGTGCGCACCACCGGCCCGGCCGGTCCGACCGTGCACTTCTGCGAGCCGATCGGACATCATCGCTCCGGCCCGGGCGCACTCGAATCCTGGCAGCCGCAGGCGCTTTCACCGGCGGCCCTGGACGCCGCGAAGTCGATCGCGGCGCGCATCGTCAATTCGCTGGGCGGGCGCGGGGTGTTCGCGGTGGAGCTGCTGGTGCGCGGCGAGGAGGTCTACTTCACCGATGTGCGGCCCCGGCCGCAGGACAGCGCGCTGGTGACGTTGCGGTCGCAGCGGCTGTCGGCCGTCGAGCTGCACGCCAGGGCGGTGCTCGGCCTGCCGGTCGACACGATCATGATCTCGCCCGGGGCGATGGAGATCGTCGACGTCGACCCCGGCCCCGAGACGGCACCGGACGCCGACGACGCCACGCTGCGCGCGGTCCTCGCCGACGCGCTGGCGGTCGCCGAGAGCGACGTGCGGCTGTTCCCGGCGGGTGAGGGACGCGGCCCGCGGTGGCTGGCCACCGCGACGGCCCCGGATCCGATCGTGGCCCGCGACCGCGCCCGCCGGGCCGCGTCCGCGCTGCGCAGGGTGACGTGACGGAACCGGACGACGCGTCGACCGGCTCGTCCGCGGCGCCCTTCCTGGGTGCGCTGGCAATCATTGTGGCCATCGTGATCGCAATCTGGCTGTTCAACGTGTTCTCCCGCGACGAGCTCACCGATTCCCAGCAGATCGGGCGCGCCGCGGCCGGCCAGAACGACGCGCTGCAACGTGGGGACTTCGCCGACTTCCGATCGTTCACCTGCGCGGCCGAAGCCGGCGACGAAGCGAAAGTGACTGCCGCCCATCGTGACTCGGTGGCCAAGCGGGGCGAACGGTTCGTCGACGGGGTCTCCGACGTCACCGTCGAGGGTGACCGGGCCACCGCCGCCGTCACCTACCACTTCGACAAGGATCCCGATGCGAAGCAGACCGTGGAGGTCACCTTCGCCAGGGAGGCCGGGACCTGGAAGGTCTGTTCGACCGGTCCCAGCTAGCTGTGGGACACTCACGACCGTGAGCTATGCCGGAGACATCACGCCTGAGGAGGCCTGGAAGCTGCTGAGCGAGAACCCCGATGCCGTGCTGGTGGACTGTCGCACCGATGCCGAGTGGCGCTTCGTCGGCGTCCCCGACCTGTCGTCGCTGCAGCGCGACACGGTGTTCATCGAGTGGAATCGCACGGACGGCTCCCGCAACACGGCTTTCGTCGATGACCTGCTGGCCGCCGGGATCACCCCGGGCGACCGGCCGGTGGCCTTCCTGTGCCGGTCCGGCAACCGCTCGATCGGGGCCGCGGAGGCCGCTACCGAGGCGGGCATCGGCCCCTCCTACAACATCCTCGACGGCTTCGAGGGCAACCTCGACGAGGACAAGCATCGCGGGGGCACCGGGTGGAAAGCCGTCGGACTGCCCTGGACGCAGTCATGAGCGATTCGGTGCGCACCCCGGCCGAACTCCCCGAGGGCGTCAGCCAGGCCACCATCGGTGTGCGGGGCGGGCTGCTGCGGTCGAACTTCGAGGAGACCGCCGAAGCGATGTACCTGACGTCGGGGTACGTCTACGACACGGCCGCCGACGCGGAGAAGGCCTTCACCGGCGAGATCGACCGCTATGTCTACTCGCGGTACGGCAACCCGACGATCTCGATGTTCGAGGAGAGGCTGCGCCTGCTCGAGGGTGCACCCGCCTGTTTCGCGACGGCCACCGGCATGTCGGCGGTGTTCACCTCGCTCGGCGCGTTGCTCGGTGCGGGGGACCGGTTGGTCGCCGCCCGCAGCCTGTTCGGTTCGTGTTTCGTGGTGTGCAGCGAGATCCTGCCGCGCTGGGGTGTGGAGACGGTGTTCGTCGACGGTGACGACCTGTCCCAGTGGGAGGAAGCACTGTCGGTCCCGACGCAGGCGGTGTTCTTCGAGACACCGTCGAACCCGATGCAGTCGCTCGTCGACATCGCCGCGGTCTGCGACATGGCGCACGCCGCCGGCGCGAAGGTGGTGCTGGACAACGTCTTCGCGACACCCATCCTGCAGCAGGGTTTCCCGCTGGGCGTCGACATCGTCGTCTACTCCGGCACCAAGCACATCGACGGGCAGGGCCGGGTGCTCGGCGGTGCGATCCTCGGCGACCGGGAGTACATCGACGGACCCGTGCAGAAGCTGATGCGCCACACCGGGCCCGCGCTGAGCCCGTTCAACGCGTGGACACTGCTCAAGGGTCTGGAGACGTTGGCGCTGCGGGTGGAGCACCAGAACGCCTCCGCGCTGCGCATCGCGGAGTTCCTCGAGTCGAGTCCGGCGGTCAGCTGGGTGAAATACCCGTTCCTGGAATCACATCCGCAGTACGACCTGGCCAAGCGGCAGATGACCGGCGGCGGCACGGTGGTGACGTTCGAACTCGCGGGCGGCACCAAGGAGCGTGCGTTCGAGGTGCTCGACAAGCTGCAGATCGTCGACATCTCGAACAACCTCGGCGACGCCAAGTCGTTGATCACGCATCCCGCGACCACCACCCACCGCGCCATGGGGCCCGAGGGCCGCGCCGCGATCGGATTGGGCGACGGCGTCGTTCGCATCTCGATCGGTCTGGAGGGCACCGAGGACCTGATCGCCGATCTGGGTCAGGCGCTGGCCTAGGTGTCCCGGCGATCGGAGCAGAAGAAGGCCCGCCGCAAGAAGCGGCGGTCCGCCCGCGACGATGCCTGGATCCCCGCGCGCGTCGCCGAGCAGCTCGAGATCGCCGCTGAACTAGAGGATTTCGATGCCCGCCTGACCGAGCGCGGCTGGGAGTTCTCCGAGGACGTCGACGACGAGACCGGTGCCGCCTGGTACTGGCCGGCCTCTGAGGCCGAGGTCGCCGACGAGGACGAGGTCGTCAATGTCACGGTGGTGCTGCTGACCCCCGAGGACGAGGGGGAGGTCGCGCACGTGGTGCTCGTCGGCACCGCCGACGACTATCAGTTCAACCTGGTCGAACTGTTCGAGCACCTCGATGCGATCGAGGCCTACCGGCTGGGCGACCCGATGCCGGTGTTCGCCTGACGGATCGCCGCGCTGACCGCCGCGGGGGCGTCGAGCGGGACGAATGTCGAGGCACCCGGCACCTCAACGGTTTTCGCGTCGGGGAACAGCGCCGCGAGGCGGCGGCCCAGGGCCGGGGTGAAGCACCGGTCGGCCTGGCCCCACACCACCGTCACCGGTTTGGTGAAGCGGTGCAGCCGGGGTGCGACGTGGGTGAGGTCGGTGCCGCCGATGCCGCGGGCCAGCGCGGCGAAGTCACCGGCGATGCGCCGGTCGGTGCGCGCCGGCGTCAGCCACGAGGCCGTCAGCGCCGGATCCAGGTTCTGGGCGAGCAAGCCGTAGCCGAGCGGCGAGTGGCGCAGTGTTGTCGGGCCCATCGTCGCCATCAGCGCGGTGACGGCGGGACGGGTGCGCATCATCGCGAAGACCGCGTTGAAAGGGAACGGCGGAAACTTGTCGAAGGCATCGCAATTGGTCAGCACCAGGCGGCCGATGCGTTCGGGGTGGGCGTCGACGAGGAACTGGCACACGCCACCACCGGTGTCGTTGCCGACCAGCGTCACGTCGTCGAGGTCGAGGGCGACGAGGAAGTCGCGCACCAGATCCGCCACGCCGGTGGGCGTCAGCGCGGCGCGGTCGTTCACCGGGATCCGGTGCGCGCCGAGGGGGAGGTCGGGTTGCACGCAGCGGAAGCCCTGACCCGCGAGGTCGGCGGCCACCGCGTCCCACAGCCGCGAGTCGACGAGGGCGCCGTGGATGAAGACCACGGGCGGATACGCGGAGTCCTTCGGGCCCGACTCGCGGTACTCCAGGGTGGCCGCAGGCAAGGTGACGGTGGGCATCAGCGGTTATCCTTCTCGTCGACATTTACAAACACTGAGTACGAAAGTTACGTACAGCCTGTATGAAAGTCAACCCCCCGCCGCGGCGGTCCCAGGCGGAGCGCACTGCCGCCACGCGTGCCAGCCTGTTGGCTGCCGCGCGGAAGTTGTTCGCGGTGAACGGTTTTGCCGACGTGTCGACGCAGGCGATCGTCGAGTCGGCCGGGGTGACGCGCGGTGCGCTCTATCACCAGTTCGCCGACAAGACGGAATTGTTCGCGGCGGTCTACGAGGAGATCGAGACCGAGTTGGTCGCTGACATCGTCGCGCGGCTCGCCGATGCGGCGCCGGCCGACCAGCGGCAGGCGATGAAAGCGGGCGCGCGGCTGTTCCTGGATCTGTGCTCGGCGCCCGAGGTGCAGCGGATCATGCTGGTCGACGCGCCGGCGGTGCTGGGCTGGGAGCGGTGGCGGGAGGTCGGGATGAAGTACGGCCTCGGTGTCATCGAGGCGATGCTCGGTCAGGCGGTCGCCGACGGCGTGATCCCGCCGCAGCCACTGCGGCCGACGGCGCACGTGCTGCTCGGGGCACTCGACGAGGCGGCGCTGTATATCTCCCGCGCCGAGGACCAGGCCGCTGCCAAATCGGACATGTACGCCGTGTGCGACCGGCTCATCGACGGCATCGCGCGCTAGCAGTCACAGGTGACGGCGTCCACCGGTGCGGTCAGCGGATCCTTGGCGCGCACGATCCGGCCGTGGTCGTTCTCGACGGGATAGCCTTCGCGGGCCCAGTATTCGAAGCCGCCGATCATCTCCTTGACCTGGTAGCCGAGTGTCGCGAATTCCAGTGCGGCGCGGGTCGAACCGTTGCAGCCCGGACCCCAGCAGTACGTCACGACGGGCACGTCCCGGGGAATCTCCCGGGTCGCCCGTGCGGCGATCTCTGCGGTGGGCATGTGCACAGAACCCGCGATACGGCCCTGGTTCCAGGCGCTTCTGCCGCGGGAGTCGACGAGCACGAAAGGCACGCCGTTCTCCTGGTTGGCGTGCACATCGGACGCGTCGGTCTCGACGGCGAGTTTGCCGGCGAAGTGAGCCACGAGAAGTTCCGTCGGGATGGTCTCTGCCATGGGCGAAACGATAATCACGCTGCCGTGCGCTCACCAGGGCAGGATCGCGCCGTTGTCGGTGTCCGGGCGGCCTTTTCGTGGCAATCTGACGCTATGGCCGCGAATCTCCCGTTTCGGCTGGACAAGGTCGACACCGAAATTCTGCAGGCGCTGCAGGCCAACGGCCGGCAGAGCATCGCGGAGTTGGCCCGGCAGATCACCATGAGCCACAGCGCCGCTGCCGATCGCGTGCGTCGGCTCGAAGAAGCCGGAGTGATCAGTGGCTACGGCGCTCACGTCGATCCCGAACGGCTCGGATTCTCCATCCTGGCCTTCCTGCGGCTGCGCTACCCGAGCAGCAAGTACGAGCCGCTGCACCGGCTCCTCGCCGACCTCCCGGAAGTCACGGAAGCTCACCACGTCACCGGGGACGACTGCTTCATCATGAAGGTCGTCGCGACCGACATGAAGCACCTCGAACGGCTCAGCGGCAGGATCGGCGCGCTCGGCAGCGTGACCACCAGCGTCGTCTACTCCTCGCCGCTCCCGCCGAGGCCGCTGCTGCCTCCCGAGGGGGACGGTTAGTTCTTCTCGGCGCCTTCGACGACGCCGAGTGCCGCCTGCGCGCGCTGCTCGTAACTCTGCCGCTTGGTGGTGTCGTATTCGAGGAAGACGTTGTCCAGACCCAGCTTCCGGTTCATCCAGCGGCGTCCCCGCGGGCCGAGCATCTGGGCGGCCTGCGCGGTGAACCGCAGGAACGGCGGTACCGAGACGTGGGTCTTCGGCTTGTTCAGCGTCTTGACGATGGCGGCCGCGATGTCCTCGGGCTCAACGGGTTTGGTGCCCGGGGTTTCCTTCGTGCCGGAGATCAGCTCGGTGTTGGTGAACGGCGGCATCACGACGGACACGTGCACACCGTGCGGGGCGACCTCGTCGGCCAGCGCGGCGGACAGTCCGACCACGCCGAACTTCGCGCCGACGTAGACGACCTGCCCGGGCACCGGGATCACGCCGGACAGCGACGCGATGTTGATGATGTGGCCGCGCCGGCGGGCGATCATGTCGGGCAGGGCGAGTTGGCAGCCTGCGATGACGCCGTAGAGGTTGACCTCGATCGACGACCGGATCGACTGCTCGGACTGCTCGAGGAAGGGCCCGATCGGCATGACGCCGGCGTTGTTGATGAGTACGTCGATGTGGCCGCCACCGTCGGTGCGGGCCTTGTCGAGGAAGGTGGCGAACGACTCGCGGTCGGTGACGTCCAGCGGGTAGCCCGACACCGGTCCGAGGTTCGACAGCTTGGCGACCGAGGATTCCTGCAGGGCCACGTCGCGGTCACCGATGACGACGCGGGCGCCGTGCTGGAGCAAGGCCGTGGCGGTGGCGTAGCCGATGCCTCGTGCCGCCCCGGTGATGGCGATGGTCTTACCGCGGATGTTGTCCATGCGGCCGAACTTTACACGTGTCAAGTTTTGGGCGGAAGCCCCTGTCCTATACCCGCCTGCCGACCTTCGTGGGGATCTATCCACAACTCTTTCGACGATGTCGGGGTTATCCACAGGACTGAAGTCTGTGCCTGGTGAGCTGCGGTGACGCAACTACTATCGAACGTATGAGCGAAGCGTCGGTCCCGGAAGTGGGGTCGTTGCGTGCTGTCGATGCCGCTGGTCTGGTCGACCTGGTGACCGGGTGCGCGGCGGCGGCCGCGCGGGCCGAGGCGGTGAAGCTGGCCGCGATCGCCGAGTTCTGGGAACGCCGCCGCCGCCCGGACCGGTCCCGGTGGGCCTGTTCTGACTGGGACGCCGCGGCCGCGGAGATCGGGTGCGCGTTGACCATCAGTTCCGGGCGGGCCTCCGGGCAGATGGACCTGGCGCTGGCGCTGCGCGACCGCTACCCCCGCCTGGGCGCCCTGCTGGCCGCCGGGCAGGTCCCGATCACCCTGGTCACCACGATCGTGTTCCGCGCCGCCCTGGTCGTCGACCCGGCCACCTGGGCCCGCCTCGACGCGGTGTTCGTCGAGGCCGTCCATCGGTGGGGGGTGCTGTCGCAGAAGAAGCTCGAAGCCGCCATCGATGGGGGGATCGCACGCTACGACCCCGATGCGGTGCGCCGGCTGCGCACCGGGATGCAGGGCCGCTCGTTGACCATCGGTGACCGCGATGACCGCACCGGCCTGAGCAGCGTGTTCGGCAAGCTCGCCACCCCGGATGCCGCGGTGCTGGCCCACCGGTTGGCGGCGATGGTGCACGGGGTGTGCGACGACGATCCCCGCACCGTCGATCAGCGCCGCGCCGACGCGCTCGGCGCGCTGGGTGCCGGATCCTTCGTGCTGGCCTGCCGCTGTGACAACGAGCGTGTCAGATGGTTTGTGTAGCTGTGGCTGCTGATGGATGGAGCAGTATCGATGGATGTGACCACTGACGAGCCGATGTCGGGGGCTGATGCCGTAGAGGCGTTGAAGTCCGCAGGTGTTCTCGATGACGTGCTGGCCAAGATCGATGCGGGCCAGCTGCAGTTGACCGGTCAGGGTGGGTTTCTGCCCGAGATGGTCAAAGCGGTGCTCGAGCGCGGGTTGGCTGCTGAGCTGACCGATCACCTCGGATACGACAAGGGTGATCCCGTAGGGCGTGAGCTGCCCAATGCTCGCAACGGGTTCACGCCCAAGACGGTCGCCAGCGAGGTCGGCGACGTGGGGTTGGCGATCCCGCGCGACCGGGACGGCAGCTTCACCCCGACCCTGGTCCCGAAGGGCTCGCGGCGCCTGGGCGGTCTGGACGACATGATCATTTCGCTCTACGCCGGCGGGATGACGATCCGCGATATCCAGCATCATCTGGCCACCACGATCGGCACCGAGCTGTCCCACGACACGATCTCGCGGATCACCGACGCGGTGCTCGAGGAGGTCACCCAGTGGCAGAAACGCCCCCTTGAGGAGCTGTATCCGATCGTTTACCTCGACGCTCTGGTCATCAAGATCCGCGACGGTCACCAGGTCAAGAACCGAGCCGCCCACATCGCCGTCGGTGTCGATCTCGACGGGATCCGGCACGTGCTGGGGATCTGGGTGACCGCCCATGAGGGGGCGAAGTTCTGGGCCGGGGTATGCGCCGAGCTGGCCAACCGTGGCGTCAAGGACATCCTGATCGTATGCACCGACGGGCTGACCGGTTTCGCCGAAGCCGTCGAGGCGACCTGGCCGCAGACCACGGTGCAGACCTCATCTATTAACAATGGGTGGGCCGGGATGGTCTCGGCGTTCACCTGCACCACCACGGGCAGGACCTGTGCAAACGCGTCACCTTCGAGGTCCACATGCAGACCTGTCCGCCCGTGGTGGCTGCGGGGCTTGGACCGGCCAGCGAGAGCAGCACCACCGGTATCAGCGGCGAGTGCCGAGATGAGGTTCCGGGCACGCCCCGCACATTGCAGCGTGAATCTTCGGATCGAAGGGGATCTGACTGCAATGAATCAGGATAGTCCGGACGGTGCAAGTCGTTTCTGGTGCGGCATTGATTGGGGCGGACGCTCCCATTACCTCTGCGTCCTCGACGACCGCGGCGGGCAGCTTCTCAGCCGAAAGATCGCGCACACCGTCGACGGTTTGACGATATTGGTCGAGGTGATCGCCTCACTGACTGGCTCGGTGCGTATCGCCATCGAACGCGCCGAGGGCTTGCTTGTCGAGCATCTGCAACAGCACTGTAGCGCTGAAATCTATTGCGTGTCACCGAAGATCTCGGCGCGTGCACGTGAACGGTATCGGATGGCGGCGGCCAAGTCCGACGAGTTCGATGCCTACGTTTTGGCCGACACGTTGCGTCACCAATATGCCCAGTGGCGGCCGTTGGCTGTTGCGTCGCCGGTATTGGCCGAGCTGATCGCGGTCAGCCGGGATCGTCAGCGCATCCTGGATATGCAGGTGGATACCGAAAATCGGCTGCGGTCGATCTTGGAGGCCTACCACCCCGCACCTTTGCACCTGTTCTCCTCGTTGGACCGTGACATCACCCTGGCGTTCATCCGGACCTTTCCCACTCCCGCGCAGGCGAGCAGGGTCACGACGAGACGAATGGGTGGATTCACCGGCCGACACGGCTACAGTGGCCGGCAGAAACCTGAGACGCTCATCGCCCGGATGCAGCCTCATCTGTTGTCGGCCAGTGAAGGAACCGTCGCCGGTAAAGCGTTGGCGGCCAAAGCATTCACAGAACAGCTCGCGCTACTCAACACTCACCTGCGAGCCCACGACAAGCGGCTGGGCGAGTTGCTCGACATGCACCCGGACACTCCGATCTTCACCAGCTTCCCTGGTATCGGTCCCGTCACCGCCGGCGTATTAATCTCCGAAATGGGTGAACAGCGCAGCCGTTTCCCATCGGCGCCGTCGTTGTTGGCCGAGACCGGCTTGGCTCCGGTCACCAAGGCCTCCGGGCGCACCCGTCAGGTGAGGTTCCGCTACGCCGCCAACCGGCGAATGCGCCACGCCATCGACTGGTGGATGTTCGTCGCCGTCCGTGAGGACCCATGGTCGGCCGACATCTACGAACACGCCCGCGCCGCCGGCCAACCACACCACCGCGCTCTGCGTGGCCTGGGTGCGCGCTGGTGCCGCATTCTGTGGCGCTGCTGGCACGATCACACCCTCTACGACCCGGTCATCCACCACCGCACCACCGCGGCATAGTCCGCCCTCCCCACGACCGCGCTGAGCAAACCGAGTCAGTCGCGGCGACCAAACACGTCCACGATGAAAGGTTGACAGCGGGAGTCTGCGTGGTGCATCTGATCCGCAACTCGATGCGGTTCGTCTCCTATGGTCAGCGCAAGGCGATCGCCGCGGCATTGAAAACCGTCTACACCGCCCCGACCGTCGACGCCGCGACCGAAGCGTTCGAAGAGTTCGCCAATTCCACTCTAGGACAGTCAAACCCGACGACAGTGATCGCGTGGCGTAACGCGTGGGAGCGGTTCATCCCGTTCCTGGCGTTCCCGCCGGAGCTGCGGCGGATCATCTACACCACCAACGCGATCGAATCGCTGAACTATCAACTGCGCAAGATCATCAAAAACCGCGGACACTTCCCTAACGACGCCGCCGCGGTCAAACTGCTGTGGCTGGCGATCTGCAACATCGAAGACAAACGCGCCCGAGAACGCCAGAGATACATCGACGACCCCCTCGCCACCGGAGACCGCTCCCGCCACACCCGCCTCGTCGAAGGAGCCCGCACCAACGGCTGGAAACAAGCACTCGGATCCCTCGTCCTGAACTACCCCGAACGCATCAACCCCTACCTGTAGACCACCGCCACATACACAGAAATCTTGACAAGCCCGTGACAACCCGGGCTGCCCGGCCGCGCAGATCGATGACCGACGCGCCTCCAGTGTCACCATCACCGTGATCGCCGACCCCCACGCCCTCGACGCCACCCCCGACCCCCAACTCCACGGCGAACCCGCGCCCACTTCAAAGCCCAAGGCCAAGCCGGAGCCGACACCCACACCGGAACCGCAGCCGGAGCCCGCCATCGCTTCGACACCGGAGCCGGAGCCGGAAAAGGCTGTCGGGCAACCCTCTTCAGACCCGGCGGCAAACCCCGGTCCCGCCGACACGGCCAAGCCCAGGCCCATTCCCGCGGGTCGCCCGGTCGGGGTGATTCCCGGTTTCGGGCTCGCGGTCGTGCCCGCGCCGCTGCTGGCCGAGTTGATCGCCCACGGCGCCACCGTCCGCTTCACCACCGACCCGGCCGCGCTGACGGTCGTCGACGGCTACCGCCCCTCCGCCGCGCTGGACCGCTTCGTCCGCTCCCGCGATCTGACCTGCCGCTTCCCCGGCTGCGACCGGCCCGCCGAATACGCCGACATCGACCACACCAACCCCTACCCCTACGGGCTAACCCACCCGTCGAACACCAAGTGTTATTGCCGCCAACACCATTTGGTGAAGACGTTCTGGGAAGGCTTCACCGACACCCAAAGCGCCGACGGCACCGTGCATCTGAGCACCCCGACGGGCCACACCTACACCACCACACCGTTCTCGACCCTGCTGTTCCCCACCTGGAACACCACCACACCACCGCCACCCCAGACCGCCCACCCCACACCGCCGCGCCACCCGCGACGGAACCAGCTGATGCCCACCCGCCGACACACCCGCGACCAGAACCGTGCCGCCTACATCCGCCGCGAACGCGAACTCAACGCCCTCCAACGCCACCACGAATCCACCGCACACACCGACGCCACCCGGCAGACCCCACCACCGGACACGACGCCGAGCACACCCGACTACGGCGACGACCCACCACCCTTCTAGTCAGGAGTACCGATCGTGATGCCTCCACCACTGATACGGCGCCGTCTGCGGGTATCCCGGCGGCGAGTCCTCCCACGTCTCCTGTCGGCCCAGAGCGGTGATGTCAAGGAAGTTCCAGGTGTTCACGAAGGCCTCGTCGCCGCGGTTGTCGACGAAGTAGGTCCGGAAGATCTCGTCGGACTCTGCGCCGGGGCGGCGGATGAACGCATTGGTGCCGTGCCATTCGTCGACGCCGAAGTCGACATCGAACATGCCGTCCTCGCTGGGAATCATGCTGTACCACGGCATGTTCCAGCCCATCCGCTCCTTGATCCGCGCGATGTCGGCCTGTGGGCCGCGGGACACGTAGACGAGCGTGGTGTCCCGGGCATGGAGATGGCCGAGGTTGCCGATGTGGTCGGCCATCAGCGAGCACCCGACGCAACCGTGGTCCGGCCAGCCGCCGACCCCGGGATCCATGAACGCCCGGTAAACGATCAGCTGACGACGTCCGGCGAACAGGTCGAGCAGTGTGGCCGGTCCGTCGGGACCCTCGAACCGGTAGGTCTTGGACACCGGCGTCCACGGCATCCGGCGACGCTTCGCCGCCAGCGCGTCACGTGCCCGCGTGAATTCCTTCTCCTCGACCAGCATCTCGGCCCGAGCGGTCTCCCACTCCTGCGCCGCCACGATGCGGGGCTCCATCTCGGCTCCTTTCCGTCAAATACTCAACACATCTGTTGAATGTTCAGCACACCACCCCGCCCCGCTATAGTCAACAAGATGGTTGAAGATTCGTCGCTCGACCGCACGTACGCCGCGCTCGCCGATCCGACCCGCCGGCGACTGCTGGAGGTACTGCGCGACGGCGACGCACGCATCTCCGACCTGGCCGCGCCCCTACCCATGAGCTTCGCCGGTGTGTCCCGCCACGTCGGCGTTCTCGAGTCCGCCGGCCTGGTGCGCCGCGAGGTCCGCGGCCGCGAACACTGGCTGTCGCTGCGGCCCGACGGTCTGTCGCCCGCGCGTCAGTGGATCGACGAGCAGAGCGACTTCTGGTCCACCCGCGCCGACGCCCTCTCAGAACGCCTGCGCCGGAAGGCGAAGACGCGATGACCGACCCCGTGGTGCGGGTGCGCCGCGTCCTGCCCGCCATACCTGAGGTGGTGTTCGACGAGTGGCTCGACCCCGACGCCCTCGCCGAGTGGATGTGTCCCCGGCCGTCGCGGTGCGTCGCCGTCACCATCGAAGCCCACGTCGGCGGACGGGTGCGGTTCGACGTCGACGACTCCGGCAGCCTTGTGCTGATCACCGGACAGTTCCTCGACATCGACCGCCCCCGCCGACTGCGCTTCACCTGGAGCCACTCCGGCTGGGCCGACCCTACGGCGACGAGCATCGTGGAGGTGGCCTTCGAGCCGCACGGCGACGACGAGACCCTGATGTCCATCGAACACTCGCTGCTGCCCGCCGAGGGTTTCGACGACCACGATCACGGCTGGGCGGTCACCGCGGACCAATTGGTGACGGTGCTCGCCCGGCGCCTGTCTGCGTGAGACAGAAGGGTGATGCCCGTGTCGGCCCTCGGTGAGTTGTCGTTCGTGGCCGTCGGCCAGGACGATCCGCTCGCCGTGCCCTTGATCGATGAACTCGCCGTCGAGTACGCCGAGCGCTACGGCGGCATGCGTGACCGGGTGCACGCATGGCTGCGCGGCTACCCCGCCGTCGAGTTCGAACCGCCCGGCGGCGGCCTGCTGATCGGGCTCCTCGACGGACGGCCTGTCACCGGCGGCGCCTTCCGCCGCTTCGACGCCGACACCGCCGAGCTCAAACGCATCTGGACCGACAGCGCGCACCGACGCCGCGGCTACGCCCACGCGCTGGTGCAGCGACTGGAAACCGAGATCGGTGCGCGCGGATACTCGCGGGTCTACCTGACCACGGGCGACCGCCAACCCGAGGCCGAGGCGCTCTACGACTCACTCGGATACACCCGGCTCGCCGAACCCCTTCCCGCGGAGGGTGAGGTCTACCCGATCGCGTTCCTCAAGACTCTGTCCTGAGGCTCGGCCTATAGGCTTGCCGATGTGTCGCAGGCGACCGTGGGATGGTTGATGCTGGTCGCTGCCGTGTTGACGTTCGGTCTCGGTGTCCTGTCCCGGGTGTTCATCGGCCGGCGCCGCTTCACCAAAGGCGTCCGCCGCATGGTGCACGCGTTCCGGCGCACCGGCATCGCCCGGGTGCTGTTCGGACGCTTCGAGGACGACGTCCTCAACGACGACGAACTCGACACGATGATCCTGATGCCCGCGATCGTCGTCGCCTGCGGTCTGGCGCTGACCGCGATCTTCCTGCTGGGCTACGACACGCTCGTCTGAGCAGCCCGGGCCGCCTCGCCCACCGGGCCCCGCCACAGCGGCCCGTGCCCGGGCAGCATCACCTCGGCCTCGATCGCGGCGAGCGTGTCCAGGCTGCGCCGGCACGCGTCCTCGTCGTGGTTGAAGATCGACGGCAGCAGCTGCGGGCCGGGCCGCGGTGCGACCGGATGGTCGGTGATCAGCGCGTCGCCGCTGACGAGGACGCCCTCCACCAGATACGAGCAGTGCCCGCCGGTGTGGCCCGGCGTCGCGATCACCTGCGGCGCCCCGGGCAGCCCGGCCGCGACGTCGTCGGTCAGGGCCTGCGCGCTCGGGATGCCCTCGTGGGTCAGCGCGCCCTCGCGCATGATCGCCGTCGACCACCGCAGGTACTTCGGTTGCCACGCGCGGGACAGGATGTCGCGCGGCGAGGCCTGCTCGAGGTATTCGCGGCGGCTGTGACGCACCTCGTCGCCGTGGCAGTACACCGGGGTGCCGTGCGCGCCGGCGAACCAGATCGCAGTGCCCAGATGGTCGATGTGCGCGTGGGTCAACAGGATCGCCGTGACGTCGGCCGGCCCGAAGCCCAACCGTCTCAGCGACCACAGCACGTCGTCGCGGCTGCCGGGAAAGCCCGCGTCGATCAGCATCACCCCGTCGTCGGCGGCCACCAGCGTCCAGTTCACGAGACCGGTCTCGACGAAGTGGACGCGATCGGTGACGGCCGTGACTACCGGTGGCATCTGGCGAGTGTAGAAACATAGGTATGGCTGAACTGAAACTGGGCTACAAGGCGTCGGCGGAGCAGTTCGCGCCCCGTGAACTCGTCGAACTCGCGGTGCTGGCCGAGGAACACGGCATGGACAGCGCGACGGTCAGCGACCACTTCCAGCCGTGGCGTCACGAGGGCGGGCACGCCCCGTTCTCACTGGCGTGGATGACCGCCGTCGGGGAACGCACCCGCCGCCTGGTGCTCGGCACCTCGGTCCTCACCCCGACGTTCCGCTACAACCCGGCCGTCATCGCCCAGGCCTTCGCGACCATGGGCTGCCTGTATCCCGACCGCATCTTCCTCGGCGTCGGCACCGGCGAGGCGCTCAACGAGATCGCGACCGGTTACGAGGGGGAGTGGCCCGAGTTCAAGGAGCGCTACGCGCGGCTGCGCGAGTCGGTCCGGCTGATGCGCGAACTGTGGCTCGGTGACCGCGTCGATTTCGACGGCGAGTACTACAAGACCAAGGGCGCCTCGATCTACGACGTGCCCGAGGGCGGCATCCCGATCTACATCGCCGCCGGCGGCCCGCAGGTCGCCAAGTACGCCGGCCGCGCCGGCGACGGCTTCATCTGCACCTCCGGCAAGGGCGAGGAGCTGTACAAGGACAAGCTGATCCCGGCCATGCGGGAAGGCGCCGAGGCGGCGGGTAAGAATCCCGACGACGTCGACCGGATGATCGAGATCAAGATCTCCTACGACACCGACCCCGAACTCGCGCTGGAGAACACCCGGTTCTGGGCGCCGCTGTCGCTGACCGCCGAGCAGAAGCACTCGATCGACGATCCGATCGAAATGGAGAAGGCCGCCGACGAACTGCCGATCGAGCAGGTCGCCAAGCGCTGGATCGTCGCCTCCGACCCGGACGAGGCGGTCGAGAAGGTCGCCGATTATGTGCGCTACGGCCTGAACCACCTGGTGTTCCACGCCCCCGGCCACGACCAGAAGCGCTTCCTCGAGCTGTTCCAGCGCGACCTCGAACCGCGGTTGCGGCGCCTGGCCTGACCGCAACACCGCGAGATGATCCGTGTTCTCGCGACGGTGCTCGGCCTGTTCGGGCTCGCCGCCGCGTTGGTGGGCCTCGGCGTCCGCCACGTCCCCCTGACGGCGCAGCCGGTCACGATCGCCGCCGCGGCCGCGCCCTATCTGGTGCTGGCCGCCCCGGTCGCCACGCTGCTGCTGCTGGTCGGCCGACGCTGGCTGCTGGTCGTGGTCGCGGTGGCGGTCACCGCCGCGGGGGTGCTGGTGTACCTGCCGCGCTACCAGGCGCCCGGCGCCGCGGCGGTCCGTTCGGTCGAAGTGCGCGTACTGACGACCAATCTCGGTATGGGGCAGGCGGATTCGCAGGCCTTCGTGGCGCTGGCGCGGGACGCGGCGGACATCGTCGCGGTGCAGGAGATGACACAGCAGGCCGCCACCGGACTGTCCAGGGCGGGCATGGACGCGACGTTCCCCTACCGGGTCATCGCGCCGGCGGAGCTCGCGTCCGGCATCGGGATCTGGAGCAGGCATCCCATCGTCGACTCCGGCCGGATCGACGGCTACGCGCTCCCGATGATCGGCACCCGGATCCGCATTCCCGGGGTGGTCGTCGACACCACCGTGCTCTCGGTGCATCTGGCCGCACCGTGGCCGCAGCCGATGGACCACTGGCGTGCCGACATCGCGAAGCTGCCCGACACGCTGGACGAGGTGGGTCGCGCCGCCGGCGCGGGTGCGGTGATCGTCGCCGGCGACTTCAACGCGACCGCCGACATGGCGCCGTTCCGGGCGCTGCTCGACGGCGGATACACCGACACCGTCGCCGGGGCGGGTCTGGCGCGCACCTACCCGGCGCGCGGAATGTGGTTGCCGCTCATCGGGATCGACCACATTCTGACCAAGAACGCCGACGCCGCGACTGCGCGCACCGTGTCGGTGCCCGGCGCCGACCACCGCGGACTGCTGGCCACCCTGCGGCTCCCGGTCGACATGACGGCGAGCTAGGCTTTTACACGTGCCCGACGCGCCCCGGCCCGCGATCTCCGCGATCTATGTCGCCTCACCCGAGGGCGACACCGGAAAATCGACCATCGCGCTGGGCATCCTGCACCGGCTCGCCGCGACCGTCGCCCGCGTCGGGGTGTTCCGGCCGATCACCCGCATCAGCGAGGGCCGCGACTACATCCTCGAGCTGCTGCTCAGCCACACCACCGCCGGCCTGCCCTACGAGGAGTGCGTCGGCGTCAGCTATCAGCAGCTCCACGACGATCCCGACGCCGCGCTCGGCGACATCGTCGACCGGTTCCACCACGTGGCGGACCGGTGTGACGCGGTCCTGATCGTCGGCAGCGACTACACCGACGTCGCCACCCCCAGCGAGCTGTCGATGAACGCGCGCATCGCCGCCAACCTCGGCGCACCCGTCGTCCTCGCGGTCAAGGCCAAGGACCGCACACCCGCGCAGGTGGAGCAGGTCGTCGAACTCTGCATGGGGGAGATCGCCGCGCAGCACGCCCATACCGCGGCCGTGGTGGTGAACCGGTGCGATCCGGCGCAGATGGCCGACGTCGCCGCGGCACTGTCGGATCTCCCGTTGCGCAGTTACGTGCTCCCGGAGGAGCCGCTGCTCGTGGCGCCGTCGGTCGCCGAGCTGCAGGCCGCCGTCGAGGGCACGGTGGTCAAGGGCGACCCGGCACTGCTGGTGCGCGAAGCGCAGGATGTGCTGGTCGCGGGCATGACCGCCGAGCACGTGCTGGAACGACTGACCGAGGGCGTGGCGGTCATCACCCCCGGCGATCGCTCCGATGTCGTTCTCGCCGTGCTCAGTGCCCATGCCGCCGAGGGGTTTCCGTCGCTGTCGTGCGTCATCCTCAACGGCGGGCTGCCGCTGCACCCCGCCATCGATGCGCTCGTCGCCGGTCTCGGGCTGCGCCTGCCGGTCCTGCAGACCCGGTTCGGCACGTTCGAGACCGCCAGCCGGGTGGCGGCGACGCGCGGCCGGATGACGATGGAGTCCCCGCGCAAGGTCGACACCGCCCTCGCCCTGATGGACACCTATGTCGACACGGCGGATCTGTTGGCGCAGTTGGCCATTCCGATTCCGACGGTGGTGACCCCGCAGATGTTCACCTACCAGCTGCTGGACCGGGCGCGCGCCGACCGCAAGCGCATCGTGCTGCCGGAGGGGGACGACGACCGCATCCTCAAGGCGGCGGGCCGGCTGCTCAAGCGCAACGTCGCCGACCTGACGATCCTCGGCGAGGAACAGCAGGTGCGGGCCCGCGCCGCCGAACTCGGGGTGGATCTTTCGGACGCGGTGATCCTCGACCCGCAGCGCAGCGAGCTGTGCGACCGGTTCGCCGAACAGTACGCCGAGATGCGCAAGCACAAGGGCGTCACGGTCGAACAGGCGCGCGAAACCATCCACGACGTCTCGTATTTCGGGACGATGCTGGTGCACAACGACATGGTCGACGGCATGGTGTCGGGCGCCCGGCACACCACCGCGCACACGGTGCGGCCGGCGTTCGAGATCATCAGGACGCTGCCGGACGTCAGCACGGTGTCGAGCATCTTCTTCATGTGCCTGGCCCAGGAGGTGCTGGCCTACGGCGACTGCGCGATCGTCCCGGACCCGACCGCCGAGGAACTCGCCGACATCGCGATCTCCTCGGCGCGCACGGCCGCGCAGTTCGGCATCGAGCCGCGCGTGGCGATGCTGTCCTACTCCACCGGCACGTCGGGCAGTGGCGCCGACGTCGACAAGGTAAGAAAGGCAACGGATCTGGTGCGTTCCCGCGAGCCCGAGCTGTTGGTGGAAGGGCCGATCCAGTACGACGCCGCGGTCGAGCCGTCGGTGGCGGCGACGAAGATGCCCGATTCGCAGGTGGCCGGGCACGCGACGGTGCTCATCTTCCCGGACCTGAACACCGGCAACAACACCTACAAGGCGGTGCAGCGCAGCGCGGGTGCCATCGCGATCGGTCCGGTGCTTCAGGGGCTCAACAAGCCCGTCAACGATCTCTCCCGGGGGGCTCTGGTGGAGGACATCGTCAACACCGTGGCGATCACCGCCATCCAGGCGCAGGGCCTGGTCCGATGACCTCGTCGGTACTGGTACTCAACTCCGGCTCGTCTTCGGTGAAATACTCTGTCGTCGAAGCGGATTCGGGTGCCACAGTGGCCGACGGCATCGTCGAGCGGATCGGGGACGCGACGGGTGTGCCCGACCACGGGGCGGCGCTCGAGGTGGTCTTCGGGGCGCTGGCCTCCGACGGCCACGACCTCGCCGAGCTCGGTCTGGTCGCGGTGGGGCACCGGGTGGTGCACGGCGGCCCGGACCTGTACCGGCCGACGGTCGTCGACGACGATCTGATCGCGCGGCTCAAGGAACTCTCGCCCCTGGCGCCGCTGCACAATCCACCCGCGATCCTCGGGATCGAGGTGGCCCGCGCGGCGCTTCCCGACCTGCCGCACATCGCCGTGTTCGACACCGCGTTCTTCCACGACCTCCCCCCGGCCGCGGCGACCTACGCGATCGACAGCGACGTCGCCGAGCAGTGGCACATCCGCCGCTACGGCTTTCACGGCACCTCGCACCAGTACGTCAGCGAGCAGGCCGCGGCGTTCCTCGGCGCGCCCCTGGCGTCGCTGGGCCAGATCGTGCTGCACCTGGGCAACGGCGCGTCGGCATCGGCCATCGTGGGGGGCCGGCCGGTCGAGACGTCGATGGGGCTCACCCCGATGGAGGGCCTGGTGATGGGCACCCGCTCCGGCGACGTCGACCCGGGCATCCTCACCTATCTGGTCCGCGAGGCCGGCATGAGCATCGAGGACATCGAGACGATGCTCAACCGGCGATCGGGCGTGCGGGGCCTGGGCGGCGAGATCGACTTCCGGGTGCTGCACCAGCGCATCGCGGCCGGTGAGGAGGCGGCGCAGCTGGCCTACGACGTCTACATCCACCGGCTGCGCAAGTACATCGGCGCCTACCTGGCGGTGCTGGGCGGGGCCGACGTCATCTCGTTCACCGCCGGCGTCGGCGAGAACGACGCGGTGGTGCGCCGCGACGCGCTGTCAGGACTGGGCACGTTCGGCATCGAGATCGACGAGCATCTCAACGACAGCCCCGGGCGCGCGGCCCGGCGCATCTCCCCCGAAGGCGCGCCGACGACGGTGCTAGTGGTGCCCACCAACGAGGAGCTTGCGATCGCTCGGGCGTGTGCGGGTGTACTTGGCGGCAGCGGCGGCGACCGGTAGCTCCCGCTTCGGATCGCAGATCCGCAGCAGCCGGCGCACATGGGTGCCCGCCTGCAGCGACCACCGCACCCCGGCCCGGTTGCAGACCACGTCGATGTTGGTCAGCGCGGCGAAGCCGGACGCCGCGAAGAACTCCACGGTCTGCAGGTCGAGGATCAGCTTGCGTGCGGCGCCGAGCCGCTTCTCGATGTAGCGCGCCAGCGCCATCGCGTTGGTGGCGTCGATCTCGCCGTGAATGGTGACCAGCACGGTGTGCGGCGGCAGCTCGCAGGCGGAGAAGGTGGCGCGGTGGTGTTCTTCGCGCAACTCGAACGACGTCGGATCCGGGCGGAACACCCGTTGTGTGCTCATCGAGGCCTCCCTCAGCGAGGATGCCGGCGGGGAACGGAGCCCTAAGCTCTTAAAGCGTGGGGTAGACGATACTACGGAATCAGTAGCTTGACCATAATTAGTTTCGTTCCTGCATCGCGGCCTCTCACCAGCGCATCTGCGTCAATAACAAACGTGAATGCCACCCTGTACGGGTCGCCACTTAAGGTATAGACACTTTCGCAACGGATTCCGTAGTTCGCTGTCAGAACGTCGACATGGGCCGCACGCTGTTGGCGAGGTCGACCAGCGCGTAGCGGTGGGCCTGGGTGGGGGCCACCCGCGCGAGGTTGCGCAGCGACGCCTCCACTCCGAGCTGCAGACCGTGCTCGGTGAACGGGAAGCCGAGGATGTGGTTGGTGCTCGCGGTGTGGTCGGCGAGCCAGTCCATCGCGGTCCCCAGCACCAGCGCGCGGATCTGCAGCACCCGGGGTTCGGTGTCGGGCAGCGCCTCCACCCGGCGGGCCGCGTCGCGGATGTGCGCCTCGGTGATCTCGCCGGTGGACCGGCCCGACAGCAGCGTCACCGCGCTCGTCAACCGTGCCGTGGTGAAATGCCGTGAGGTGGCCGGTACTTCGTCGAGGGTGCGCACCGCGGCGTCGCGCTCACCGCCGGCGGACTGGGCGCGGGCCAGCCCGAAGCCCGCCGAGATGACGCCGTTGTCGGTGCCCCACACCGTCTTGTAGAACTTCTGCTCGTCGGCGTTCCCGGCGAGTTCGGCCGTCGCCGCCAGCGCGAGTTTCGGCGCCAGCTCACCGGGCAGCGTGTCCAGCACCTCGGTGAAATACTTTGTCGCCGAATCGTAGTCGGCGGTCAGCAGGGCGGCCACGGCGCGGAACCAGACCAGCCGCCAACGCCAGCCGACACGCTCGGCCAGTTCGTCGAGCTTGCGGGTGGCCTTGGCGACGTCGCCGAGATCGAGCAGCGCGCGCACCTCCATCAGCGGCAGCTCGATCGACTGCGACAGGTCGATGCCTTCCGAGTCCAGCGCGCCGTGCCGCGCCGCGCGCAGTGAATCCAGGGTCTGCACAGGCTGACTGAGCACCGTCGCCGACAGGATGGTGGCGCCGACGTCGGTCGGGTCGACCAGCGGCACCTGCAGCGCCTTGACGATCTCCTGGGCGGTCAGCTTCTCCGAGTGCACCTGGCCGTCGAGGTACACGTCGGTGTGGGCGACCAGCAGGTCCACCCCGAACGTCGACCGGGACCGGCTGAACGTCGTCGACAGGCCGGGCCGGGGCAGCCCGGTGTCCTGCGCGACGACCTCGCGCAGCACGCCCATCAGCTGGCTGGACATCTCCTCGGCGCTCTGGAAGCGGCGGCGCGGGTCAGGGTCGATCGCGCGGCGCAGCAGCCTGCCGAACGAGTCGTACTCGGCGAGCACCGGATCCTCGTCGGGCAACCCGTCGGCGTAGCGGCCCCTGCGGGTGCGCATCCGCAACGTCAGTGCGGCCAGCGTGCGGCCCACCGTGTAGATGTCGGTGGCGATCGTCGGGCCGGTCCGCACGATCTCGGGCGCCTGGAAACCCGGTGTGCCGTAGAGGTATCCGAACGAGTTGATGCGTGAGACCGCACCGAGGTCGATGAGCTTGAGCTGATCCTCGGTCACCATGATGTTCTCGGGTTTGAGGTCGTTGTAGACCAGCCCGATGGAATGCAAATAGCCCAGCGCGGGCAGGATCTCGAGCATGAAGCCGATCGCCTCGGCGACCGGCAGCCGGGTGCGCTCGGTGGATTTGAGGTGGGTGGCCTGCTTGAGTGAGGTGCCGCCGACGTACTCCATGACGATGTACCCGACGGGGTTGCCGTGCTTGTCCTCGTGCTCGACGAAGTTGTAGATCTTCACGATGCCGGGATGGGTGACCTGGGCCAGGAACTGCCGTTCGGCCATCGCGATCGCCTGCGCCTCGGCGTCTCCGGAGTGCACCAGACCCTTGAGCACCACCGGCCGGTCGTTGACGTTCTTGTCGAACGCCAGATACACCCACCCCAGGCCGCCGTGCGCGATGCAGCCCTTGATCTCGTACTGGTCGGCGATGATGTCGCCGGCGCAGAGCTGCGGCAGGAACGAGTACGCGCTGCCGCAGTGCGGGCACCAGCCCTCCGACAGTGCCTTGCCGTCCGCCGACGACCGACCCACCGGCCGCCCGCAGTTCCAGCAGAACCGCTTCGACTCGGCGACCACCGGGTCGGTCATCAACGCCGTCAACGGGTCTCGTGCAGGCACCCGCGGGATCTCGACCAGACCGCCACCGAGGCGCCGCGTCGGCGACAGGGTGCGCGTCATCGTCGTCGTCTGATCGTGCGGTTCGGTGTCCCCGGTGTGGTACTGCGACTCGCTGTCGTCGTCGTCATCGTCGAAGTTCGGCCGGAACACCGCCTGGGTGGCCATCGGCCGCATCGTCGACACCGAGGACTCGTCAAGGTCGGCAAGATCCCAGTAGGTCGCCGGCTGGGTGCCGGGATCGTCGGGCTCGTGGGGATCGGTCATCAGTCCGAGTACCTCGCCACCGGAGGGGACGGCGCCGGCCCGAGCACGGTCAACCACTTGCGGTACAACGTGTTCCACGTGCCGTCACGGCGGATGCGCTCCAGCGTGCCGTTGACGAAGCGGACCAGGCCGGTGTTCTGCAGGTTGATCCCGATGCCGTAGGGCTCCTCGTTCATCGACGGCCCCACGATGTGCAGGTAGGGGTCCTGCGACACCAGCCCGGCCAGGATCGAGTCGTCGGTGCTGACCGCGTCGACCTGGCGTTGCTGCAGCGCCACCAGGCAGTCCGCCCAGGTCACCACGCCGACGATCAGCGGCGGCGGGGTGATCTCCTGGATCCGCTGCAGCGACGTGGTGCCCTTGGCCACGCACACCCGTTTGCCCGACAGGTCCGACGCCTGCCGGATCGTGGAGTCGCGCGGGGCCAGGATCCGCTGGTCGGCGGTCAGGTACACCGTCGAGAAGTTCACCAGCTTCTTCCGCTCGCAGGTGATGGTCATCGTCTTGACCACCACGTCCACCTCGTTGTTGCGCAGCGCGGCGATGCGGTCGGCCGACGACAGGATGCGGTACTCCACCTGCGACGGGGTGCCGAAGATGTCCCGGGCGATCTCGCCGGCGATGTCGACGTCGAAGCCGGTGATCTCGCCGCTGATCGGGTCGCGGAAGCTGAACAGGTTGCTGCCGATGTCGAGCCCGACGATCAGCCGGCCGCGGGCCTTGATGTTCGCGACCGCGGCGTCGGCCTCGGCCTTCGTGTCGAAGGGACGCAGGCTCGCGGTGCGGTCACACTGGTCGTCGGGCAACGACGGCGGCTGGGCCGGGCCGGGTGGCAGTTCGCCCATGCCCGACGGCGACGGCGGCGCCAGCGTGACGGTCGGGGTGGGCACCACCGGCGCGGTCTGCCCGCACCCGGCGAGCAGCACCACACCCGCCCCGAGCACCACTGCCAGCCTCCTCATTGCGATCACCGGTACTCGCTCAACCGCGGCCAGATGCCCAGCGCCACCGCGATCGCCGCCATCACCGACAGGGCGGCCGCACCGACGGTGGCGCCCGAGAGCACCCGGCGGGCGTTGACGATCTCGTTGCGCAACTGCGCGCGGCTCTGCTCGATCCCGTTGGTCAGCGCCTCGTCCAGCTTGTCGAACGCCGGGGTCGCGTCGTCCTCGCCGACACCGAGGGCGACCTGCGTCGCGGCCTGATAGTTGCCCACCGCGATGTAGGCGGTGATCCGGTCGTCGGCCGCCCGCCACCGGTTGAGCAGTCCATCGGCGTCGGCCAGGCCGGTCTTGTCGATCGAGTTGTCGTTGGTCAGGTAGCGGTTCAGCTGCTCCTGCATCTGGTCGATGCGCTGGTAGTACGACTGTTTGCGGATGTTCTCGTCGCCGCGCCGGATCAGCGACAGCGTCTCGTCGGCGCGGGCCTGCTGCGCCGTGATCGCCAGCGTGGTCACCGTCTTGAGCGATTCGGCCGCGGTCTCCTTGGCGCTGCGGCTGTCGGTGGTCGAGATGATCAGCGCGGTGCCCACCCAGATCAACATGATCAGCACCGCCATCCCGCCGGCGACGAAACCGATGTTCACCCGTCGCCGGGTGCGTTTGGCCAGCCACCGGTTGGCGAACGCGCCGAACAGCAGCGTGCTCAGCACGATCAGGATCACCGGCCCCGGGATCCGTGTCGAGGCGGTGGTCTCGGCGTCGACGCGCGCCGAGGTCTGCTCGTAGAGCCGCTGGGCGTCGGGCAGGATCTGCTGCTGCATCAACGACGACGCCTCGGACAGATACGACGAGCCCACCGGATTGCCGGCGCGGTTGTTGGTGCGCGCGGTCTCCACCAGCCCGGTGTAGACGGCCAGCCGGGCATTGATCCGGCCGAGCAACTGCACCAGCGGCTCGTCGGTCAGCCCGCTCGACGCCCGCGTGACGGCCACCGCAGCGTCGGTGATCGCCTGCTCGTAGCGCTGCCGCACCGCGCGGGGCTCGGCGCCGGCGATGAAGGCGGTGGCCGCAGCCGCGTCGGCGACCGAGAGCGTGGTGTAGAGCTGGCCCGCGGCGAAGGCCAGCGGTTCGGTGCGGTTGAGCACGGTGGTCAGCGCCTGCTGACGGTCGTTGATCGTCGTCGACGTGGCGAACGCGCTGGCGATCACCAGGGCGGCCAGCACCAGCCCGATCGTCAGGATCCGGCCCGGAGTCGTCCACAGGAACCACCACCGGGGATGCGCGGTGGCCGTCGGCGACCGCGACGCAAGAGGCTCCGTCGAGGGGTGCGCCAACTCCACAGTCACGTTTGCGCGGACCTCATCCCGGTCTCGTTCTCTTCGGCGGTCATTCGACTGGCCCAACTCTAACTGCGCTCAATCTCTGAGGGAATTCTAAGAGCTCTCGGTCCGCAGTGGGGGGATTCGCGGCTGCGACTCGCCCAGTTCCGGAGATCCGTTCCCTAAGCTGGACGCGTGCGCGGCGACGGTGACGGCTGGGTGGTATCGGCCGACGGGGCGGCCTACTGGGGTAGGCACGGCGCCGCCGGACTGTTGCTGAGGGCGCCGCGTTCGGACGGTTCACTAGCCGTGCTGCTGCAGCACCGGGCGCCGTGGAGTCACCAGGGCGGGACATGGGGGCTCCCGGGCGGCGCCCGCGACAGCCACGAAACCCCCGAGCAGGCGGCGGTGCGCGAGGCCCATGAGGAGGCGGGCCTGCAGGCCCACCGGCTGGTGGTGCGGACCACCGTGGTCACCGCCGAGGTGAGCGGCTGGAGCTACACCACCGTGATCGCCGACGCGGAGCACCTGCTCGAGACGGTGCCCAACCGGGAGAGCGCGGAGCTGCGCTGGGTGCCCGAGGACGAGGTCGCCGAACTGCCGCTGCATCCCGGGTTCGCCGCCAGCTGGGCGCGGCTGCGCGAGGTCGCTGCGGCCATCCCGCCGCTGGTCAACGGGCAGAGCTGAGCATTGCCCTCAACTGCGCGGCCGCGGCCTTCGGGTCGTCGGCCGCGGTGATGGCCCGCACCACGACCGCGCGGCGCGCGCCCGCCGCGATCACCTCGGGAAGGCGCTGCGCGTCGATCCCGCCGATCGCGAACCACGGCTTGGCCGGCGCCAGGTGCGCGGCCGCGCGCACGAGATCGAGGCCCGGGGCGGCCCGGCCGGGTTTGGTGGGCGTCGGCCAGCACGGACCGACGCAGAAGTAGTCGACATCCTCGGCGATGGCCGCCTGCACCTGGTCGAGGTCATGGGTGGACCGCCCCACGATCCCGGTGAAGATCTCCCGGGCGACCGTCAGCGGCAGGTCGTCCTGGCCGAGATGCAACACGTCCGCACCCGCCGCGCGGGCGATGTCGGCGCGGTCGTTGACCGCGAGCAGCGCGTCGTGGCGGCGCGCGGCGTCGGCGAGTACCTCCAACGCGGCCAGCTCGGCGCGGGCTTCGAGCGGGCCGAACTGCCGCTCGCCGGGCGAGCCCTTGTCCCGCAGCTGGATGATGTCGACTCCACCCGCCAGGGCGGCGTCGGCGAACTCGGCCAGGTCGCCGCGCTCCCGGCGGGCGTCGGTGCACAGGTACAGCAGGGCGTCACGCACACCGCGACGGTAGCGCGACGACACGTAGGCTGGCCCGGTGCCGGAGTCCCAGCGGCTCGCCGTGATCGGCGGCGGCGTCATCGGTCTCGCCGTGGCGCGCCGCGCCGCGCAGGACGGCTGGCGCGTGCGCGTGCACCGCACCCCGGAGCACGGTACGTCCTGGGTGGCCGGCGGCATGCTCGCACCGCACAGCGAGGGCTGGCCCGGAGAGGAACGGTTGCTGCAGCTCGGGCTGGAGTCGCTGCAGCTGTGGCACGGCGGATTCCTCGACGGCCTACCTGCCGACGTCGTCACGGCGCGCGAATCCCTGGTGGTCGCCGTCGACCGGGCCGACGCCGACGATCTGCGGACGGTCGGACAGTGGCTGGCGGCGCAGGGCCACCCCGTCACCCCCACCACGGCCGCCCGAGACCTCGAACCGCTCCTCGCGCAGGGCATTCGGCACGGCTTCCTGGCCGAGACCGAGCTCGCCGTGGACAACCGGGCAGTGGTCGACGCGCTGGCGGCGCACGCCGAGCGGCTGGGCGTCGAGTGGGCGCCGCCGGTGGCCGCGCTCCGCGAGGTGGCCGACGCCGACGCCGTCGTGCTCGCCAACGGTATCGACGCACCGACGCTGTGGCCCGGACTCCCGGTCCGGCCGGTCAAGGGTGAGGTGCTGCGGCTGCGCTGGCGGCCCGGCTGCCTGCCGATCCCGCAGCGGGTGATCCGGGCCCGGGTGCACGGCAGGCAGGTGTACCTGGTGCCCCGCCGCGACGGGGTGGTGGTCGGCGCGACCCAGTACGAGCACGGCCGCGACACCGCCCCTACGGTGACGGGTGTGCGGGAACTGCTCGACGACGCCTGTGCCGTGGTGCCGGCGCTGGGGGAGTACGAGCTCGCCGAGTGCGCGGCCGGGTTGCGCCCGATGACGCCGGACAACGTGCCGTTGGTCGGCCGGCTCGACGCCCGCACGCTGGTGGCCGCGGGGCACGGACGGTCGGGATTCCTGTTGGCGCCGTGGACCGCCGAGGCGATCGCCGCCGAGCTGCGCGTGCCGGAGAGGGTGGCGCTGTGACGCTGACGGTCAACGACGAGGCGGTCGAGGTCGACGGGCCGATCACCGTCGCCGCGCTGCTGGATCGGCTGGGGTACCCGGAGAAGGGCATCGCGGTCGCGGTGGACTGGGCGGTGATCCCGCGCTCGCAGTGGGACACCGCACTGACGGACGGAGCGAAGGTCGACGTGGTGGCGGCGGTGCAGGGTGGTTGAGCACACGACAGGAAAGTTGAGCATCGCGGGCCGCGAGTTCGGTTCGCGGCTGATCCTCGGCACCGGCGGGGCGGCCAATCTCGCGGTGCTCGAGGAGGCGCTCGTCGCGTCGGGGACCGAACTGACCACCGTGGCGATGCGCCGTGTCGACGCCGCCGGCGGCACGGGCGTGCTCGATCTGCTCACCGGGCTCGGCATCACGCCGCTGCCCAACACCGCCGGGTGCCGGGGGGCCGCCGAGGCGGTGATGACCGCGCAACTCGCGCGCGAGGCGTTGCAGACCGACTGGGTGAAACTCGAGGTGATCGCCGACGAGCGGACCCTGCTCCCCGATGCGATCGAATTGGTCCGGGCCGCAGAGCAGCTCGTCGACGACGGGTTCGTCGTGCTGCCGTACACCAACGACGATCCGGTGCTGGCCCGCCGGCTCGAGGACACCGGCTGCGCGGCGGTGATGCCGCTGGGGTCGCCGATCGGCACCGGTCTGGGCATCGCCAATCCGCACCACATCGAGATGATCGTCGAGTCCGCCGGGGTGCCGGTGATCCTCGACGCCGGGATCGGAACCGCCAGCGACGCGACGCTGGCCATGGAACTCGGGTGCGACGCGGTGCTGCTGGCCACCGCCGTCACCCGCGCCGCCGACCCGGCGGCGATGGCCTCGGCGATGGCGGCCGCGGTCCGGGCCGGGTACCTGGCCCGCCACGCCGGCCGGATCCCGAAGCGGTTCTGGGCGCAAGCCTCCAGCCCGGCGTTATGACAAGGTATGTGGCGCTGGGAAGTTCGATGGCTGCCGGGCCGGGGATCCAGCCCAGGGTGGCAGGCTCGCCACGGGCGGCAGGCCGGTCGGCCCGCAACTACCCGCACCTGGTGGCGGCCGCGCTCGGCCTCGACCTCGTCGACGTCACCTATTCGGGGGCGACCACCGCGCACGTGCTGACCGACCCCCAGCGCGGAGCCGCGCCGCAGATCGAGGCGCTCGACGGCTCCGAGGCGCTGGTGACCGTCACCATCGGCGGCAACGACGTGGGCTACGTGCCGATGCTCTTCGCGGCGGGCCTGCCCCGTCCGGTACGGGCGATCCCGGTGCTGGGCACCAGGATCCGCCGTCTGGTGAACCCGGCCGAGCGGTACGTGGCGCTCGAGGACGTCGGCGCGGCGCTCGTCGAGGTGGGCCGTGCGGTGCGGCAGCGGTCCCCAGGGGCGACCGTGCTGTTCGTCGACTACCTGACGCTGCTGCCGCCCGCCGGCGCGGCGGCGCCGCTCAGCGAGCACGACACGTCGCTGGGCAGACACCTGGCCGCCGAACTCGAGCGGCGGACCGCCGAGGCGGCCGAAGCGACCGGGTGCGGGTTGGTGCGGGCGGGAGAGGCCAGCCGCGAGTACCACGCATGGTCGGCGGATCCCTGGACCACCCGCTTCGGCTGGCCGGTGCCGCGCCGCCCGGCGCCGCTGCACCCGAACGAGGCCGGGATGCGCGCGGTGGCCGACCTCGTCGCCGCGGCGGTCGGTGGATGATCACGCTCGACGCGCTCTGCAAGACCTTCGGCGCCACCCGCGCGGTCGACGGCCTCACCTGCACGGTCGAGCCGGGCGTGGTCACCGGGTTCCTGGGGCCCAACGGGGCGGGCAAAACCACGACGATGCGGATGATCCTCGGGCTGGACCGCCCGACCTCGGGGACCGCACGGATCGACGGCCGTCGCTACACCGATCTGACGTACCCGCTGCGGACCGTCGGCGCGCTGCTCGACGCGCGGCAGGTGCATCCGAACCGCACGGCGCGCAGGCATCTGCGGTGGATCGCGGCGAGCAACCGGATCCCGGCGCGGCGCGTCGATGAGGTGCTCGAGATGGTCGGCTTGGGGCCGGCGGCCGGCACCCGGGCCGGCGCGCTGTCCCTGGGCATGAGTCAGCGCCTCGGCATCGCCGCGGCGCTCATCGGCGATCCTCCCGTGCTGCTGTTCGACGAGCCGGTGAACGGGCTGGACCCCGAGGGCATCCACTGGGTGCGGTCGCTGATGCGCGCCCTGGCCGGTGAGGGCCGGACCGTGTTCGTGTCGAGCCACCTGCTCTCCGAGATGGCCGACACCGCCGATCGGCTCGTGGTGATCGGCCGGGGGAAGCTCATCGCGTCGACCACCGTCGCCGAGTTCGTCGGCCGCTCCGGCGGCGGAGGTGTGCTGGTGCGCAGCCCGCAGGCCGGCGCGCTGCGGGAGGTGCTGGCCGCCGCGGGCATGGCGGTGTCGGGTGACGGCGATGCGCTGCGCGTGGCGCAGGCGAGCACCGAGGCGGTCGGCGAGCTCGCCGCCCGGCACGGGATCGTGGTGCACGAACTGCGGCTCGAGCAAGCGTCGCTGGAACAGGCCTACCTGTCGTCGACCGCCGACGCGGTCACGTACCGGTCGGCGCCGTGACCGGGGCGTCGGCGCTGGCCGTGCTGAACGCCGAGCGCATCAAGCTGACCACGCTGCGTTCGCCGATCCTGTCGGTGGCGCTGGTCGCGTCGTTCAGTGTGGGGCTGGCCGCGATGCAACCCCGGACCGCGGCGCTCAGCGTCGTGGCGTTCGGCGTGCCGGTGCTGATGGTCGTCGCCGCGCTGACGGTGACCGGCGAGTACCGCACCCGGATGATCGCGACGACGTTCCTGGCCACCCCGGCGCGGTCGGTGGTGCTGGGTGCGAAAGCTGTTGTCGCCGCGGTGTTCTGTGCGGTCGCGGCGGCGGTGATGGTGATCGGCTCGCTTCTGGTCGCCCGCGAGCCGCTGGCCGTCCGCACGGTGGCGGCGATCGCGCTCTACGCGGCGTTGGCGGCCGTGCTCGGAGTCGGGGTGGGGGCGCTGCTGCGGCACAGCGCGGGCGCGGTCTCGGTGCTGCTGCTGTGGCCGCTGCTGGTCGAGACGCTGGTGGGCAACCTGCCCGGTCGCGGCCCGCAGATCGGGCCGTACCTGCCGTTCGCGAACATGTTCCGCTTCCTCGACGTGCAGTGGCTGTTCTCCGGCTACGCGTGGCACTGGGGCCCGCTGGGGTCGCTGGCGTACTTCACCGCGCTGGTCGCGGTGGTGTTCGGCGCCGCGGTGTTCGTGGTGAACCGCCGGGACGCCTGACTCCGCTGGTGAACAGTCTGTCGAATTACTCAACACACTGTTGACCACGTCGACATGATGTTGATAGCTTTACAACATGACCGAATTTGTCGACGTCGTCATTGTCGGGGCCGGGATTTCCGGCATCAGCGCCGCGTGGCACCTGCAGCAGCAATGTCCGGACAAGAACTATGTGATCCTCGAGCGTCGCGAGTCCCTCGGCGGGACCTGGGACCTCTTCAAGTACCCGGGCATCCGGTCGGACTCCGACATGTACACGCTCGGATTCCACTTCAAGCCGTGGGCGACCGACCAGATGATCGCCGACGGACCGTCGATCTGGAACTACCTCAACGAGGCCGCGACCGAGAACGGCATCGACAAGCACATCCGCTACGGCCAGAAGGTCGTGTCGGCGAACTGGTCCGACGAGCACCACCGCTGGGAAGTGACCGTCGAGTGCGGCGGCGAGCAGACCGAGATCCACGCCAACTTCCTGTGGGCGTGCAGCGGTTACTACAACTACGACGAAGGTTTCTCGCCCGAGTTCGCCGGCGCCGAGGACTTCGGGGGCACCGTCGTGCACCCGCAGCACTGGCCCGAAGACCTCGATTACCAGGGCAAGAGGATCGTGGTCATCGGCAGCGGCGCCACCGCGATCACGCTCATCCCCGCGCTGATCGACAGCGGCGCCGGCCATGTGACCATGCTGCAGCGCACTCCGACCTACATCGGGTCGCTGCCCGACAAGGACCCCTTCGCCGCCCGGGCCTACCGGCTGCTGCCGGAGAAGACGGCCTACACCGCGGTCCGCTGGAAGGCGATCCTGCAGGCGACCGCGCAGTACCAGCTCGCCCGCACGCTGCCCGGTGTCTTCCGGAAGGCGTTGCGCACCATGGCCGAACGGCGACTGCCCGAGGGCTACGACTACGACAAGCACTTCAGCCCCAGCTACAAGCCGTGGGATCAGCGCGTGTGCCTGGCCCCCAACGGCGACATCTTCAAGGCCATCCGCAAGGGCAAGGCCGACGTCGTCACCGACACCATCGAGCGCTTCACCGCCGACGGCATCCAGCTGTCCTCCGGGGAGCACCTCCAGGCCGACATCATCGTCACCGCAACGGGATTGAACGTGCAGTTCTTCGGCGGCGCCCAGGTGCTGCGCAACGGCGAACCGCAGGACCTCTCGACGTCGATGGCCTACAAGGGGCTGATGCTCTCGGGTCTGCCCAACGTGGCCTTCACCTTCGGGTACACCAACGCGTCGTGGACGCTGAAGGCCGACCTGACCTCCGAGTACGTCAGCCGCCTGCTGCACTTCATGGACAGCAAGGGCTACGACACCGTGGTGCCGCGCGACCCGGGCGACGACGTCGAGGCGCTCCCGTTCGTCGACCTCACCTCCGGCTACATCAAGCGGGCGCTGGACCGGCTGCCGAAGTCGGGGTCGAAATCCCCGTGGCGACTCAAGCAGAACTACCTGGTCGACCTGCGGGTGATCCGCAACGGCACGATCGACGACGGCACGCTGGAGTTCAGTCGGCACCCCGCCCTCGCGGAGGCGTCGTCGCGCGGCTGACACGATGAGGGGATGACCACTGCGCAACCGCTGGTGTTCGACCTCCCCCACCTGAGGATCCACGCCCTGTCCTGGGGGCCTGCCGACGGCCGGATGGTGCTGTGCCTGCACGGGTTCCCCGACAGTGCGTGGGGGTGGCAGAAGATGGGGCCGCTGCTGGCCGAGCGCGGGCTGCGCGTGGTCGCCCCGTTCTCCCGCGGCTACGCGCCGACCGGCCCCGCGCCCGACGGCGACTATCACATCGGCGCGCTGATGTACGACGCGCTGGCGGTCCACCGGGCCCTCGGCGCGCCGTCGGACGCGGTGGTGATCGGTCACGACTGGGGCGCGTTCACCGCGGCCGGGCTCGCGGCGTCACCGGACTCCCCGTTCGCCGCGCACATCACGATGGCGGTCGCCCCGATCGGGGCGATCAGTCGTACCCGCGGCGATGTCGGCCGCCAGCTGCGGATGCTGCCCCGGCAGCTGCGCAACAGCTGGTACATCCTGTTCTTCCAGCTGCCCGCCGTGCCGGAAAACGTTCTGCCGCGGGTGATTCCGCGGCTGTGGCGGGACTGGGGGCCGCCCGGGTTCGCGACCGACGCGGAGCTCGACGCCGCGCTGGCCGCCCTCCCGAGCCCGGCGCACCGGCGCGCGGCGGTCGGCTACTACCGCGCGATGGTCCGGCCATCGCGGCCCGCCGCGCGGTATGCCGAGCTGCACCGGTGGGCCCTGGAGCTGCCGCGGGTACCGATCCTGCACGTGCAGGGTCTGCAGGACGGCGCGATGCTGGCGGACTACGCCGAGTCGGTCGCCGACGTGCTGCCTGCGGGCAGCCGGGTGGTCACCCTGCCGACCGCGGGACACTTCCTGCAGATCGAGGAGCCCCAGCTGGCCGCCGAGGCGGTGCTGGACCATCTCGGCGCGCGCTAACGTGGTGGCCGTGACCCCCACCCGACCGGCGTCGCGGCTGGCTGCCCTGCTCGCCGTCGCGCTGCTGGTGATCAGCGGCTGCAGCCGCGACAGCCGGCCCGCCCCCTCGTCGACACCGCCCCCCGTCGACGCGGGCCCCGCCACCGACTTCGCCGACGCGCTGTCCCGCAAGGTGACCGTCGACGCGACCATGGCGCACCTGCGCGCGCTGCAGGACATCGCCAACGCCAACGGCGGTAACCGCGCCCTCGGCACCTCCGGATACGACGCCAGCGTCGAGTATGTGGCCAAGGCGTTGCGCGACAAGGGTTTCGATGTGCAGACGCCGGAGTTCGAGGTCCGGCTGCCCTGGGCCGACGCCCCGACGCTGACCGTGGCAGGCGCCGGCACCACCGCCAAGCCCCTCGAATACACCGTCGGCGCGCCCGGGCAGGGGGTGTCGGGCCCGCTCGTCGCCGCCCGCGCCGAGGACACCCCGGGATGCACGGCCCAGGACTACGACGGCCTGCCCACCCAAGGCGCGGTGGTCCTTGTCGATCGCGGGTCGTGCCCCTTCGGTGACAAGCAGACCGCGGCCGCCGCCCGCGGCGCGGTCGCGCTGATCGTGGCGAACAACCAGGACGGCGAGATGAGCGGAGGCACCCTCGGCGAGAAGACCGACGTGAAGATCCCGGTGATCAGCGTTGCCAAGGCCGACGGGGAACGGCTGCGCGGCCAGGCGGGCGCCCCGACCACGATCGTGATGAACGCCGGCGTCCGGGTCGAACGGACCCGCAACGTGATCGCCCAGACCAGGACCGGCTCGACGTCCGATGTCGTGATGGTGGGCGCGCACCTCGACAGCGTTCCCGACGGCCCCGGCATCAACGACAACGGCTCCGGCGTCGCCGCCACCCTGGAAACCGCTCTGCAGCTGGGCAGTTCGCCGAAGGTCGCCAACGCGGTGCGGTTCGGCTTCTGGGGCGCCGAGGAACTCGGCCTGCTCGGGTCGAGCGACTACGTCGGATCGCTGGACGTCGAGGCGCTCAAGGACATCGCGCTCTACCTCAACTTCGACATGCTCGGTTCGCCCAACCCCGGGTACTTCACCTACGACGGAGACCAGTCCACCGCGCCGGGTCCGCAGGACGGCGTGCCGCGGGTGCCCGAAGGCTCGGCCGGTATCGAGCGCCTGCTCGTCGGCTACCTCGACCGCGCCGGCAAGCCCGCCGAGGACACCTCCTTCGACGGCAGATCCGATTACGACGGCTTCACCAAGGCGGGAGTGCCTGCGGGCGGCCTGTTCTCCGGGGCCGAGGAGAAGAAGAGCACCCGCCAGGCCGAGATCTGGGGCGGCACCGCGGATCAGCCGTTCGACCCGAACTACCACAAGGACACCGACACGCTCGACCACATCGATCGCACCGCTCTGCAGATCCACGGCAGCGGGGTGGCGTACTCGGTGGGTCTGTACGCGCAGGATCAGCGCGGGCGCAACGGTATCCCCGTGCGGGAGGACCGGACTCGCCACCAGCTGCCCGAATCATGACGCGAAGGACCGTCACGGCTCTGCTCGCCCTGGTGGTCTGCGCGCTGACCGCGTGTTCGTCGAGTGCGCCGGCACCGCCGGCTGACCTGGGGGCCGACCTGGCCGGGAAGATCACCGTCGACGGTGTCTTCCGGCACCTGACAGAGCTGCAGAAGATCGCCGACGCCCACGAGGGGAACCGTGCCGACGGCAGCCCCGGCTATCAGGCGAGCGTCGACTACGTCGCGAAGACGCTGCGCGACAAAGGCTTCGACGTGCAGACCCCGGAGTTTCAGCGGTTGTCCGGGTCGAAGGGCGGCAAGCCCGCGCTGACGGTCGCCGGCCGGACCTTCCGCGTCGATCAGGCCTCGCTGCTGCTGACCACCGCCAAGGGTGGTCTGCGCGCGATCACACTGCGGCCCCGGACACCGGCGGGTTGCACGGCGGCGGATTACGGCACCGTGCCGATCAGGGGCGCCATCGCGGTGGTCGACGACTCCTCCTGCTCGATCGTCGCCAAACACGATGCCGCCCTGGCGCGTGGCGCCGTCGGTCTGCTCGTGGTCAGCCAGGCCACCCCGGCACGTCCGGTCGGCGCCCCCGCGGGACTGTTCACCCCGGGCTACTACCACACCATGAGAATCCCGGTCGGCGTGATCGATCCGACGGCCGACGCCGCGCTGCGCCGCACCGAGGCACCGGTCACGCTGGTGCTCGACAACCAACCTGTGATGACCACGTCGCGCAACGTGATCGCGCAGACGCGCTCCGGCGACCCCGACAGCGTCGTGGTCGTCGGCGCCCACCTCGACAGCGTCGGTTCGGGTCCCGGCATCAACGACAACGGCACCGGGGTCGCCACCGTATTGGAGACAGCTCTCGAACTCGGTCCGGAACCCCCCGGCGCCAACGCCGTCCGGTTCGCCTTCTGGGGTGCCGGCGAGGTGTCGGCCGACGGGTCGACCGATTACCTGCGCTCGCTCGATCAGGGCGGCCTCGACGGGATCGCGCTGTACCTGGATCTCGCCGTGCTCGGCTCGGTCAACGCGGGCTACTTCACCGACGACGGCGACCAGTCCGCGCAGACGGGGACGGTGGCCGCCCTGCCGCAGGGATCGGCGGGCATCGAACGCACCCTGGCGGGTCGGCTGTACGCGCAGGGGGTGCGGCCGGCGGACATGCCTCTGACGCGCGGCACCGACTACGCCGCCTTCCTCGCCGCCGGGGTGCCGGTGGGCGGTATCACCACCGGCACGTCGCAGCGCAAATCCGAGGTGCAGGCCCGGATCTGGGGTGGCAGGGCAGGGGTGGCGTTCGACCCGAACTACCACACCCGCGCGGACACCATCGACAACGTCGACCGGAACGCGCTCGGCATCATGGCGTCGACGGCGGCGTTCGCGGTGGGCAGTTATGCGCAGTCGATCGAGGGCGTCAACGGGGTCCCGGCGCACGATCGACGGAATCGGCGTACGCCCTAGCCACCCGGGTGACGAACTGGTAGACGCCGTCTTCGTCCGGGGCGAGCGGGCCCGGCCGCGCATGCGGTGAGCTCAGTCCGCGCTGTACCGATTCGCAGGCCGCCCAGTCCTGGCGGTTGGTCAGATCCCAGAAGTCGACGGCGTAGGACGGGTCGAAATCGGGCTGTGCGGCAACGTCTTTCGGGAACGCCCAGGCGCACTCGACGTGGGTGCGGTCGGCGGCCAGCGGGGTCATCAGGTGCGTCATCACGTAGTCGGGGTGCAGGCTGATCAGCAGGTTCGGGTAGGCCACCACGTACATCACGGTGCGCCGCTCGCGCTCCGACAGTCCGGCGATCGTCACGCCGCCGCTGGCCCCGGTCAACGACATGGTCTCCGCGCCGTCGACGATCGACATCCAGCCGCCCATCCACGAGCCGTCGGTGTCGAGGTTCTCGCCGCTGGTGGGCGGGCTGATCCGGGACAGTTCGGGATGGATGCTGTGGCAGTGGTAGCACTCCTGGTAGTTCTCGGCGATCACCTTCCAGTTGGTGGCGAGCTCGTAGGAGTGGCGCGCGACCACCGTGAGGTCCTCGGGACGGTAGGGGGCGACGACGTCCTCCCATCCCGAGACGTGCGCGCTGAAGTCCCCGTCGGCGCCGCCGGCGTCGACGAACAGCCAGCCGTGCCAGTTCACCAGCCGCAGCTCGCTCAGTCCGAACCCCGCGGCGTCGAAGCCGTCGACCTCGGCGAAACCCGGTGCGTTGCGCAGGGTTCCGTCCAGTCGGTAGGACCAGGCGTGGTACGGGCAGACGATCGAGCGGCCCCGCGCGGCCGCGCCGCAGGCCAGCAGTTCGTGGCCGCGGTGCCGACAGGTGTTGGCGAACGCGCGGACGGTGCCGTCCTCCCCGCGCACCAGGAGGGTCCCGTTCGCGCCGCTGCCGACGGCCTTCTGGGCGCCGACCGCGGCGAGGTCGGCGGCCTGGCCGACGCACGTCCACCCGGAGAAGATGTGGCGCTGTTCCCACGCGAACACCGCCGGATCGACGTACGCCTCGCGCGGCAGCATCCGGGAGCGGCCGAACGGCGCCAGCGCCGCCGCGACGCCGTCGGCCGGCAACGGGGCAGGATCGTCCTGTTTGAACATACAGTCAGTCTACTTCCGGCGGTGCTGTCGGGTCCAGACCATCACATCTCCCCGGCGAACGCGCCGATGCCGCGGTCGGCGGTGGTGTCATTGTTGCGGGTCATCCGCCGGAACACCAGGTAACCGAGGGTGACCGCGGCGAGCGCGGTCAGCAGCAGCAGGGTCGCCAGGGCGTTGAGCGCCGGGGTGGGGGCGCCGCGGGCGGTGTTGTAGATCTTCACCGAGACGGGTTCCGACGACGCCCCGCCCGACAGGTAGCGCACCATCACGAAGTCGTCGATGACGTCGGCGAACACCAGCACCGTGCTGGCGAAGATCGCCGGCATCAGCATCGGCATGATCACCCGGCACAGCGCACCGAGCGGTGAGGCGCCCAGATCCATCGCGGCCTCCTCGTACTGCGGTCCGATGGTCGCGAGCCGCGCGCGGACCAGGACGGCGGGGTAGGACACCTGGAACGTCACCAGGCCGATCACCTGCGCGGTGGTGCCCAGTTCGATCGGCAGCGCGACGGTGGTGATGACGAACAGCAGCGACACCGCCAGCAGCACCTCGGGCAGGACGAAGGCGAGCAGCATCAGGAAGTTCGCCCCCGAGGGGAGCCGGCCGCGCCAGCGGTCGATCCCGAGCGCGAACAGCACCCCGAGCGGCACCGTGATCAGCGTGGTGAGCACGCCGAGTTTCAGTGTCTGCAGCAGCGCGTTGTGCAGCGTCGCGTCATGCCACACCGACAGCGTCTGATCGCCCCAGTACCAGCGGAACGAAAAGCCCTGCCACACCGTCCGCGAGCGGCCCGCGTTGAACGAGAACAGCACCGCGATCAGTACCGGCAGCAGCGACCAGAGCAGGTAGCCGACCGTGACCGCGATCAGGATCCGCGGCGGTCGCCACGGATCGTTCCACCACCCGACCGGGCTCTTCACGACGCCACCTCGTCGCGACGGCCGGTGACGCGGATGTAGTACAGCATCGGGATCAGCGCGACGAGGAACACCAGCAACACGAACGCCCCGGCCTGCCCGGTCTGGCCCGGGGTGAGCACGCTGTCGTTGATCAGATTCCCGACCATCGCGGTCTTCGGCGACGCCGAGAGCATGTCGCTGGTGAAGTAGTCACCCAGCATCGGCAGGCAGGTCAGCAGCACCGCGGCCACGATCGTCGGTCGACTCAGCGGCAGCGTCACCCGCCAGAACGACGAGGCGCGATCGGCGCCGAGATCCCGGGACGCCTCGAGCACCGGCTGCGGCAGCCGGTCCAGGCCGGCGTAGAGCGGCAGGATCATGTAGGGCACATAGCCGTACACCAGGCCGAGGATCACCACGACGGGCTGACCGGTGAGCCAGTCGATGTCCGGCGTGAACAGCCCGCCGAGTCCGAGGACGGAGTTCACCAGACCGTCGTTCTGTAACAGGTTGACCCAGGCGAACATCCGCATCATGTAGCTGATCCAGAACGGGGCGATCAGCAGGGTCAGCAGCAGACCCTTGCGCCGTCCCGACAGCCGGGCGACGTAGTAGGCCACCGGGAAGGCGATCAGCAGACAGGCTGCGCTGGCGGTCAGGACGTACACCGCGGTGCGCAGCAGCGCCGGCCCGAACACGCCGTCGGCTCCGACGATGTGGGACAGCACGTAGAGGAACTGGGTCGGATCCCACTGCGCGGGATTCCATATCGGCACCGCGGTGCGGAAGATCGGGTCGAGCCGGCCGAATACGATGCAGAGCACCACGTACATCGGCGCGACGAAGAACAGCAGCAGCCAGATGAGCCCGGGCGCCGCGAGCGCGGGCCAGATTCCGCGGGACCGGTCGGACCTGCTGGGCATGAGAGCAGCTTAGGACCCGCCGGCCTTGAAGGTACGCCAAACGTTCTGCCAGGCAGCATCGTTGGCGGGATCGAGCTCGAGAATCCGGTATCCGGCGTCGAACCACTCCGGCTTGACGATCGCCGTCGCGAGGTTCTGGGGGATGAAGCCGTCGGACACCAGCGCGTCCGGGTTGATCGAGTTCTGCGGCGGCTGATACCCGATGGCCGAGAAGTTCTGCATGGCCACCTCGGTGTCGAGCATGTGGTCGAGGAACAGATGCGCCAGCACCGGGTTCTTGCCGCCCTTGAGCGTCACCAGCATGTCGTTGTCCACCATGCCCTTCCCGTCGGCGGGGAACCAGTAGCGCAGCACCTCCGGCCCGGTGCCCTCGGGAAGGTAGGACTGGGCGTTGATGATGTCCCCGGACCACATCTGCGCCAGCCCGAGCTGCCCGGCCGGCAGGTCGTTGTACGCGGTGATGGTGACCTTCGGCGAGGTGGCCGCGACGAGCTGGGTGAGCTGCTCGCCGACCATCTTCAGATCGGCCTCCGAGGAGGTGTTGACGTCGGTGATGCCGTTGCGCAGCAGCACCATGCCCATCGTGGTGTGCCAGTCGTCGAGCACGGCGGTCTTGCCCTTGTACGTGCGATCCCAGAACGCGTCGTAGGGATTGCCGAGCGCCCCGATATCGGCGGGCACCTGGTCGGTGCGCCAGCCGATACCCGTGGTGTAGATCGTGTACGGCACGCTGTAGCGCCACTCCTGGTCGTACCAGGGGTTGGTGAAGCTCGGCCACACGTTGGTGATGTTCGGGATGTAGGAGTGGTTCAGCGGCCGCAGCAGTCCACCGTTGACCAGCCTGCTGATCTCGGTGTAGTTGGCGTTGTAGATGTCGAAGTCGACCCCGCTGCGCAGTTTGGTCAGCGCCTCCCCGCCGTCGTTGAACGTCGAGATCTCCACCTTCACGCCGTACTTGTCCTCGAAGGACTTCACCGCGTCCGGGCTGACGTAGTCGGCGTAGGTGTAGAGCTTCAGCGTGCCCTTCTCGGGGGCGAGGCCGTCGGCGATGGGCTTGTTGTCCTCGGCGATGTCCCAGGTGACCGGACTGTCGGGGGCGGCGAGCTTCAAGGACGGAGTGGCGTCGGACCCCGAGGATCCGGAGCCGCCACACGCGGCGAGGAACGCGCCGAGGGTGGGTGCGCTCGCCGCCAGAATCGCTGCGCGCGTCAGGAACTGACGTCGGGTGCTGGGCTCTGGCATCGGGCCTCCCGATTGATTTCGCGTCTTGTCGCTGGTAGGACTCTCGCATAGACTGAATGCTCAGTCAACCGACACGACCGGAGGTTCGCGGTGGCTGCAACGGTGACGGCACCGTCCCTTGACTCCCTGATCGCCGAACAGGAGCAGATCTTCCTGCGCCGTCAGCCGCGCAGCGCCGAGCTGATCGAGATCGCCGGCGCGCATCTGGCCGGCGGTGCGACGTCCAACTGGCAGATCGCCGAACCCCAGGCGGTGTGGATGAGCCACGGCGAGGGCTCGAAGGTGTACGACGTCGACGGCAATTCCTACGTCGACATGCACGGCGGTTACGGCGCATCCATTGCCGGACATGCCCATCCGGCCATCGTGGCCGCCGTCAGCGACCGTGTGCGCCGCGGCACCCACTTCGCCCAGCCGACCGAGGACGCGATCTGGATCGCCGGTGAGCTCGCGCGCCGCTTCGACGTACCGCTCTGGCGCTACGCGAATTCAGGCACCGAGGCCACGATGGATGCCGTCCATCTGGCCCGCTCGGTGACCGGGCGCGACCTCATCATCAAGGTCGAGGGCTGTTATCACGGCCATCACGATTCGGTGCAGGTGTCGGTGCTGCCCGAGGCCGACGAGGTGGGGCCCCGCGACGCCCCCGTGCCGGTTCCGGGAAACACCGGGATTCCCTGCGCGATTCGCGATCTCGTCGTCGTGGTTCCGTTCAACGACGTCGAGGCCGTCGCGCGGGCGGTGGCCCGGCACCGGGGACAGGTGGCCGCGATGATCCTCGAGCCGGTGATGATGAACGCCGGCATCATCCCGCCCGACGACGGCTACCTCGCCGCGCTGAAGGACGTACTGCACGCCGACGGCGCCCTGCTGATCTTCGACGAGGTGAAGACCGGCTTCACCACCGGGCCGGGGGGTGTCACCGCGCGCAGCGGCGTGGTGCCCGACATGGTGTGTCTGGCCAAGGCCCTCGGTGGCGGCATCGCGGTGGCCGCGATCGGCGGCACCGCCGCGGTGATGTCCGCGATCGCCGACGGCCGCTACGAACAGGTGGGGACGTTCAACGGCAACCCGCTCGCGATGGCCGCCACGCGGGCCACGCTGTCGGAGGTGCTCACGGCCGACAACTACGCCCACCTCGACGCGCTGGCGGCCCGGCTCCGCGGCGCGCTGGACGCGGTGATCGCCGAGCACGGATTCGACTGGCACGTGGTGGCCCTGGGCGCCAAAGGCTGTGTGACGTTTCGGCGGGAACCGGTGCGGGAGTTCCGCGACTTCCTCGAGATCGACGCCCGGCTCGGGCATCTGCACTGGCTCATGCAGCACAACGGTGGCGTATTCCTCCCGCCATGGGGGAAGGTGGAGCAATGGCTGTTGTCGGTTCAGCACACGCGCGACGATGTCGACAGGTTCGCACGGAACTTCGCCGCGTTCGCCTCCGCGGTCGCCGCGTCCCGGTGACGGTGCCGGTCTGATGACCGGCGGCGCGATCCGGCTGCACCGGCTGGCCAAGTCCTTCGCGGGGATGCCGGCCGTCGACGGGATCGATCTGGACATCCCGGCCGGGCAGTTCTTCTCGCTACTCGGACCGTCGGGGTGCGGGAAGACCACCACGCTGCGCATGATCGCTGGCTTCGAGAAGCCGGACTCGGGACGCATCGAGCTCGACGGGCGTGACGTGGCCGCCGACCCGCCGCACAGGCGCCCGGTCAACACGGTGTTCCAGACCTATGCGCTGTTCCCGTTCATGTCGGTCCGGGACAACGTCGCCTTCGGGCTGAGGTACCAGAAGGTCTCCCGGGAGGAGACCATGCGGCGGGTCGGCGAGGCGCTGGAACTGGTGCGCATGGACCGCTACGCCACCCGCAGGCCCGCGCAGCTCTCCGGCGGGCAACAGCAGCGTGTCGCGCTCGCCCGCGCCCTGGTGCTGCGGCCGCGCGTGCTGCTGCTCGACGAGCCGCTGGGCGCACTGGATGCCACGCTGCGCAAGCAACTCCAGCTGGAACTCCGTGCCCTGCAACGCGACGTCGGCATCACGTTCGTCTACGTCACCCACGACCAGGAAGAGGCGCTCACCATGAGCGACCAGATCGCGGTGCTGGCCGAGGGCAGGATCGAGCAGGTCGGTGCTCCACAGGACATCTACTCCGCGCCGGCGACGACGTTCGTCGCCGGTTTCCTCGGCGCGGCCAACATCTTCGACGCCGAAATCATCGATGTGGTCGGCGGCGCGGCGACGTGCACGGCCCTGGGCACCCGGCTGATCGCGTCGGTCTCCGAGGATCCCCCTGCCCCCGGCGCCGCCGCCGTGGTGATCCGGCCCGAGCGAATCACCCTGCAGGACAACGGCACTCCCGGCGGTGCCGATGGCAACGCCATCTCCGGCACCGTCAAACACATTGTCTATCTGGGCAACTGCACCCAGGTCCACGTCGACGTCGGAGCCGCGGCCGATCTGGTGGTCGAGGTGCCCAACCGGTCCGGGCCCGACTCGGTGACCCACACACCCGGGCAGCGGGTCGCCTGTGTCTGCACGCACGACGCGGTGCGCGTGCTGCAGCGCAGTACGTCCGCGCGTGTCGCCGATCCGGTGATCGAAGACCCGTCGAAGACGGTGTTCAAGCCCCTCGCGGGAGCACCGGCGGTGACTGCCTGATACACGGCAAGCCACCCAGGGCGGCGCAACAAGAAGATGTCAAAAGTTCGCTGAATAGCTAGGAAAGTCCGAGGATCCCGGCTCTGACCTGCGGATTGCGAAGATAGTGCGAGACTTCGTGAGTCCAGAACATGCCAGTCGCAATATTCGTGTCCTCATCGACACCCTCGAAGTACTTGGCAAGATTTTTGGGGACTGCGACCGCATCCCCGACATCGGAGAAGTTTACCCATTTGCGCACTCCTGGAGGTTTTCTCCCCCGACCATCCACGGGCGTAGGTTGGAGAACTGGGAACACACGCCCCGGAATGGCCAGTGGCGAACCAACGGTTACGAGAACGTCTACCTTCAAGCGAGGGTAAGCCCATAGCGTCTCATAGGCGACAACCGAGCCCAACGAATGTGCCACTACAACACGCGGCTGATGAGTACTGATCGCCGCGCCGACTACAGACCTTACCGCTTGCCGTGGCCCTGAATCTTGGAGGTCAAGGTACTGACTCACCTCCGATAGAAAGGCTGCCACAAATCGATCAACAGTCTGCCGGCTCAGATCGAACCGCTGCACGAACCAGTCGAGGAGACCTCGAAGAGGAGCTGCACCCCAGCCCTGGGGTTCGCTTGCGTTCCAACCCAATTCGGCGATCCAAGCCAGAAGTAATTCGCGTGGTTGGTCGCCCAGCGCTCGATTTAGGGCCTCTAACTCGGCGTCTCCTCCGTGGCTTCCCAGCCTTAGTCGGTCCGCGTAGTACGCAACAGCGATTCGCTCCTCCTCTACACCGAGAAACGCTGCCCATTTAGTGGCGAGTGCGCTTGCCGCCACTTCTGGTGTGACAGTTTGATAGTTCCATATACCGTGGACACCAAGCACCTCGCTCACGCTCGCGTGCCTAATCCGGGGACATCCACTACCGCAAGATCATCTCCGAACGAAACCACGACCGCCTGAATAGCCACGGTGACACGATTTATCGCCGCCGGAAATATCTGAGTAAATAGCTCGCGGCCAGACACGATATCCCAAATCGACAGTTCGCCATCGGCCGCTCCCACTAGGGCGACATGCTGTTGGCCGATAATGCCGTACGTAATACTCGTCCACTCTTTTTCAGGTCCAATGGTTCGAAGCCGGCGGCCAGTAGCAATATCCCACACTGATATCCTGCAAGCATCGCCTACGCCCGCAACGACTTTCGTGTCGTCAATATCCGCCACGATCAGGCGTTTAAGCCCCGGAGCGTTAAACTTCCTGATAAGCAACTTTTCGCGGAGGTCGTAAACTCGCACTTCGCGCTGAAGCCAGTCGATGCTCGACGACCGAACGCTGCTGGAGCAAACCACGGCCCACGACTGTGCCGGGGTGGAGTACACATCTAGCGACAATATCCGGTAAATTCCCTCATGAATATCAATACTACCGACTCTAGGTTGGGCGGGAGCATCCAGCGCGGCTAGGTCAAACACCCAAGAATCGTCTCCTTGAAAATTTACGATGTGAAGGCGGGTCTTTCGCGCCACTACGAACGATGGTTTAGTGCTCGCGCCGTCTAAAGCTAGATGCTGCTCGCGGTCTAGCGAGTACTGCCCTTGGGCCGGTAAATGCTGGGTGATCGGAGAAATGTCCGGATGTATCAGGAGCGTTCCGAGCGAGCCATCCTCCAAAAGTACGGCCGCAACTACTTGGCCGTTCATGTTCACGCACGCGATATCGGTAACGCCAATTCCCTGCGAAGAATTTATGGTAGGTAGTGTGCGCTCACGCGAGCTTAAGTTCCATACCTCAATGGACCCATCGATGCCTCCCGAAACCGCAACAGTGTGCGGTCCGATTTCTGTAACGGCAATTGCCTTGATGGGGCTCATCGGTACTAGCACTTCGTCTATCGATGGCTTCACACTTAAGTCGCACCAGTACAAATGGCGATCTGCACTGGCGGTGACAGCAAGCGTCCTGCCTGCGACCTCTTCGACCACTACTGCGGTGGCGTTAGTTAGGTAGCTTCTTAGTTCTCTCACAAATCTGCGATCCGCAAGATCCCAGATTCCCACCCAGCCCGAATCCCGGGGGCCATGAACCACTAGGACGGGGTTCCCGTCGAGTACCGACGACGCGAGCTTTATTGGTACCCCCCGTCTGAGGGCGAACTGCTCTTCACAGTGAGAAGTATTCAGGTCCAATGTGCGAACTGCACCAGCCGCATTCGCTGTTATCAACATCGGCTTGCCGCTCAGGTGAATGCACGTAACGTACTCGGCAACTACTTCGAACGAGCGTAACAGCTCACCGGTGAGCAGATCCCAAACATGGGTGCGTCCGCTATCAGTCGCAGCCGCTGCGACCGGCCTGCCATTGAGTACAAAGCACGCCATTGAGCGTGAAACGCCGCGTTTTCCGGTCAGGGTGTGCAGCTGTGACCCGCGTGCTAAATCCCATACCTTGAGCTTGCCTTCGACCGCCCCAGTCACTAACAAATCGCGGCAACCCCAACGAATCGTAGCAACGACAGAGAGGCGGTCCGCCGGTGTTCCTATAACGCGGACCAAGCTTCCACTGGTTAAAGACCAGACGTAGGCCATTCCCTGACTCACCGATATGGCTAGTACATCGCCCTCGGTCTCGGCACACGTCACGTCTCGCAACGGCCATCTATTGGTGTAAAACCTCTGCAGAAGGTCACCGGATTTCAAGTCCCGCACCTGGATTTCGCCGTCATAGCATCCAATTACGCACACCTTGCGTCCTTCGAAACGCGTAACCCTAATGACTGTCGCTTCGAAGTCGATTTCTCGCACATCGGTGGTCGGAACGTATGCCGCGATTGTGCCCGTTGACCATCGCGGAAGTATCGCCGTGCTTGTGGCGGACAAATTACGGATGTCGGTTAGAAGTTTTGCTTCGTTAATGCGAGCAGCGTCAAGAGCGAGACGAAAGAGTCGCGAATCTGAATCTGCGATTCGATGGTAAGAGTGAGATATGCGATACGCGGCGGCCGTTCGCCTTGCTTGTATAGTTTGCAACGATCGCAGCGAATCCATAACGTGATTATGTTCGGCGTGGATGAGAAAATGAATATCACTGACGACTGAATCTAGCTCGCCCGCGCGGCGCGCGTAACTACCGAAATACCGCCGAAGGTATGGAGTAACTCTATTCTCCCAATCGGGCCCGGACGCAGGACCGTATCCTAGATCGTCGCGCAGTGCCGCAAAGGTACTTGCGTATGCTTCCGATGTGCGTGCGTCTAATTCGCGAAGTAAGTATTCCTGCAAACTTTGATGAAATAAGCCATATAGAGTTGAACCGTCAATGTCTATGTCAGTGCGAAGATAGAATCGCGCGCGGCCAAAGGCCAATTCGCGAAGCTCTCTATCTGAACGCCATGGAAGTTCGCCAGCCGTAATGTTTACTGCGATCGATCGAGCGTGCAGGAGAGGCATTCCGTTGCCAAAAGAAAGCGCGAAAGCTGTCAGCAGTGGCTTGAGCCAAGGTTCGCTTTCTTCTTCGAACTCACTTAGAAATGCTTCTTCTACCGTAACCGGTGCAGCGGATCCGAGGCTTTTAGCTACATCGACATCCCCAATCTGTAAAAGCGGCCCATCGATCATTCGAAAAGTGTGTATCTGAGCGAGCAAGAACGGGCCAATCTCGATACGACTGCCGCTCCCTGGACGCTCTTTAGGGGTTACCTTCTCGGCTGTTGCCGCTGCGAATGCCCTTACCATGGCACGGTCTAGGTGAGGATCTTGCTCTCGTATCAAATCCTGAATGTAGGAAGAAATGTCCGTTTCTAGGCGGCCAAAGTCAGTCTTGTCAAGATCAATAATGGCATGCGGAGAGGCAGTACCGAAGAGATGCGAAAACCGCTCCTCATCCCGCGTGCCGACGAGCATTCGGCAGATCGGTCCTCCTGAGGCATTGCGTTCGTCAATAATTCGAAGAAGGAGCTCGCTCATTACAGCGGTCGGCTCAATCGACTCATCGAGGGCATCGACCACAATCAATGGCGACTCCGGCATTGACTTAACAAATCGTATGAGGTGATCTACCCCCGCGATGGCCTCCTGAGGCGCTATCTGACGCCCAATCGACTGCGTCAACTCGTAGACATCCCTGTTTCGCGCATGCACCGCGGCCATTTGGCCTACCTTTTGCCTTCGAGGCTTTAAGCTACCCCGTAGGCGGTTCTCTAGCCTGTGAGAGAATTGGGTGAGCAACGGGTGCATCAGGCAAACTAGCATCCCCACTACAGCTGACTTCCCCATACCGGGACTGCCGGTAACTATGCGGAAGCTGCTGTTGGAATTCTCATCTATCCACTCGACTAATTGTTCGAGCTCCTCTTCGCGGCCCTCGAAGTGGCATAGCGCAGAATCCCGGTCCGGGGTAGTGCCTAACGCTCTAGTGAGGAAATGACGGCCCCCCAGCACAGGGTCAACACTGTCCGCGAGTGCGGGTTCGTGCTGTGCTAGTTCACTCCAGCGCAAATTTTTAGAACCGTGGTAGTTCGGATTCGGAAACAGAGAGTGTGTGTGATCGTGCCTTAGCTCATGTCGACTGGTTAAAAGATGTTGCGGACTCGCATGAGACTCTTGGCGACAGATCCTAGCTAACTCGAATGCGAGTGCGTTCCGAACGAGTCCTAACGATATGTACTCTGTCGACGGATGAGCACCGAAATCATCGCGATCAGCGAGCCTCGATAGCAATGCCGTTACGGCTTTGGTAAATCGAGATTTGAACGCCCACTGGCCCGGCTCTGTTGCGGCGAAAACGTATACCGTTCGGCTCCCTTCATCCAGCCAGTCCAGCTGGGCGGCGTCGCCGGCGTAGCATGTATCTAGGAATATGATCAGGGCCGGTGTGTGCGGCGGCGCGTGAACAGCCTCACTCAGCCAACTCCGAGCATCGACCCAGCTTTCCGAAGTTATTGAATCGCTGCGTGCGTGCGCGCCCGCGAGCCATAGATGCCCCGAGCGCTCGTGAAATACGCCGTGAGTTAGTATATGTACGACTTCATAGTGGCCTATCCGAGCCTCCGCAAGGTGCCCTCGAAGTTCATTCGCGGTGGTGTTAGCTTCGCTTTCGACTGTCCAGTTACACTTCGCGAGTAGCTCTTTAAGGTCGGCGACCGGCTGTACATCAAGTTCTGCGAGGCCCTCTCCGAACGCGGAGACGCCCACCACGAATGCCCGCCGTTCGCCATGATCGCCAGTCGCCCCCACGTCGACGAACGATACCGGCAACGACGATCTGTTAGCGTCAAGCGCGAGCATTGTGCGGCCTTCTACAGCAACTCGCGAAACGTGGCTGGTCTGACTCCACTGTTTCGCGTCAGAACGTTTCTGTCGAGCGATCCGTGGAAGTGGGACATGATAGCGAGCGCAACTTGTCAAGCATCTCGGTAGCACGCTCACTGCGAGCCGTTGCCAAACAAGCGAACTTGACGCGGCGACATGCGGCGTATCAGCACGGCCCCCAACCCTCAAGATCCAAGCCACTTCCCTTTCGCACACGTCAAGTTATGCTGACTAGAGACTCGGGTTCTTTCGCGTTCGATTTTTGGCCCCTGTCAGCCGCTAATTAGCGGCCCTGTGCGCGCGGTTTAATGCAGAGTCATGCGCAGCTCTGGTCGGCGCGAAGTGTCGTGCACGCGACAATCCATGTATTGATTCGAACCAAGTCGATGGAAGGCGCTGCATGTTGCGGTCAGTAGAGGTGTTTAGAACCGCCTTTTGCCGCGAATGTGTCGCACCCGTCACCGATCCGGTGTCGGCGCTCAGTCCCGCGTAGTGGTGGGCTCGAGGTTGAGCTCACGTTCGGCGAAGCGCATCGCGATGTCGTAGGCGACGTCGGAATCGATCTCCGGGTCGTCGAGGGCGACCTGAATGGACAGACCGTCGAGCAGCGCGGCGAATTCGAGGGCGAACATCCGCGGGTCGACGTTGGCCTGATCGGCTCCCGACCGCACCGCATCGACGATCATCGTGCGCCACCGCGCGTCGAGTTCCACCCGCCCGGCCTTGATCTCGTTGTGCCGGAACGCCTGTGCCCACAGGTCGAACCACAGGCCCCAGGCGCCGGGGATCTCGTCGTCGGCCTCGGGCACGCAGGTCCACCGGATCAGCAGCGACAACCGCTCACGCAGTGAGGGCACCTCGGCCAGCATCTTCTCGGCGGCCTCGTAGAACGACTCCTCGGAGTAGCGCAACGCGTCGACGAGCAGACGGTCGCGGGTGCCGAAGTAGTAGATGACGAGCGCCGAACTGACGCCGGCACGCTTGGCGACGTCGGCGATCCGTGTGTCGCCGAAGCCGCGTTCACAGATCAGCTCGGCTGCGGCGCGGAGCATTTCGATGCGCCGACCCTCGTTCTGCTCGGTCGCGGGCGCGGGTTCTGCCATGGTGGCGATCCTCCCATCGTGCGGCGCAGCCCCTTGTCTGGAGCCTAACACTTCGTTAGATTGAACAGTCAGTCAGGATGTTCGGGAGAGGTCATCGATGTCTCAGAATTACGACGCTCTCGTGATCGGCGGCGGTCACAACGGTCTGGTGTCGGCGGCCTATCTGGCCCGGTCGGGGGCTCGCACGCTGGTGCTCGAGTCGCGCGGCTCGCTCGGTGGCGCGGCCACCACGGAAGCGCCGTGGGACGATGCCCCGCATTTGCGGGTCACCCGGCTGTCTTACGTCATGAGCCTGATGCCGCCCACGATCGTGCGGGAACTGCAGTTGCAACGCCATGGATACAAGGTGCACCCGATGGGTCCCTATTATCAGGCGTTTCCCGAAGGTGGTTCGCTGACGATCTACGAGGACGACCCCGCGCGCACCCACGAGCAGCTGGCGAGGTGGTCGAAGAAGGACGCCGAGGCGTGGCCGAAGTGGAACGCGTGGCTGGAGGGCGTCGCCGATGTGATGGGCCCGCTGCTCACCCAGGTCCCGCCGTCCATCGGCTCCCGCCGGCCCGCCGACCTGCTCGACCTGGCGAAGCTGGCGTGGAGCCAGCGTGGTCTGACGGTGCGGACCACCGCCGACGTCACCCGGCTGCTCACCATGAGCATCGCCGACCTGCTCGACGACTGGTTCGAATCCCCGCAGATCAAAGGTGCGCTGGCGGTCAACGGCGTGATCGGCACCTGGGCCGGGCCCTACGAGCCCGGCACCGCGTACGTGATGGCCCACCACTCGATCGGAGACGTCGGCGACGGCCAACTGGGCAGCTGGGGTTACCCCGAGGGCGGGATGGGCGCGGTGTCGGACGCCATCGCAGCGTCGGCGCGCAGCTTCGGTGCCGAGATCCGCACCCACGCCCGGGTGGCGCGGCTGCTGGTGCGCGGCGGCGCGGTCCGCGGTGCCGTCCTCGACAGCGGCGAGGAGATCACCGCGCCCGTGGTGGTCACCACGCTGCATCCGAAAACTGCTTTCCTGGAACATGTTCCGCGCACCGAACTGCCCGAGGACTTCGTCGCCGACATCGAGCGCTTCAAGACCCGCAGTGGTGTCGTCAAGATCAACCTGGCGCTGGGCGAGTTGCCGAACTTCACCGCCGATCCCAGCAGCGGACTCGCCGAGCACCACACCGGCTCGGTGGAGATGGCGCCGACGATGGAGTACATCGAGGCCGCGTTCCAGGACGCGCGGGCCGGGCGCCCCGCCCTGCTGCCGTTCAGCGACGGCGTGATCCCGACGACGCTGGACACCACACTCAATCCCGATGGCACACACATCATGTCGCTGTTCACCCAGTGGGTGCCCGCGGCGTGGGCCGACGCGCCGCACACCGAGGAGCTCGACGCCTACGCCGACCGGCTGATCGACCTGTACGACCAGGTCGCCCCCGGCTTCAAAGCCTCGATCCTGCACCGCGACATCGTCGGCCCGCACGAAATGGAGCAGGAGTACGGGCTGATCGGCGGCAACATCTTCCACGGCGAGCTGTCCCTCGAGCAGCTGTTCCACATGCGACCCGCGCCGGGTTACGCCGACTACCGCACGCCGATCGCCGGGCTCTACAACGGCAGTTCCGGCACGCACGCGGGCGGCGGCGTGTGCGGCATCCCGGGCTGGCAGGCGGCCAGGGCGGCGCTGGCGGACAGCAAGAAGAAGCGCTTCCGGTCGAGGCGATGAGCGCTCGCGCGAAGAGCAGAAAGCGCCGATGAGCGCTCGCGCCGAGGCGGTCGCCACCATGCTGGGCGCCCGGTCGATCGCGGTCGTCGGTGCCAGCCCCCGTCCCGACAGCTTCGGCGCCCGGATGGTGGCCGAGGCGCTGCGGGGCAGCGCGCGAGTGCACCTGGTCAATCCGCGGCACAACCGAATCGGTGAGCACCGGTGCGCGCCGTCGCTGGCCGACCTCGACGAGCCCGTCGACCTGGTGCTGCTGGGCGTGCCCGACGCCGTCGTTGTCGATCAGCTGCAGGCCGCCGCCGACGCGGGCGCGCGGTCGGCGGTGGTGTTCGGTTCCGCGCACGGCCGGCGCGCGCAGGTCGCCGAGGTGGCGCTGGCGGCGGGCATGGCGGTGTGCGGGGCGGGCTGCATGGGGTTCGTCAACACCGTCGCCGCGGTGCGTGCGCTCGGCTACCTCGAACCCGATCCGCTGCCCGCCGGTCCGGTAAGCCTGGTCACCCACTCCGGCTCGGCGTTCTCCACGCTGCTGCGCGCCCACCGGGGATTCGGCTTCCGGCTCGCGGTGTCCTCCGGTCAGGAACTCGTCACCGACACCGCGGACTACATCGATCACGCGCTGCTCGACGACGGCACCCGGCTCATCGCGCTGCTCCTGGAGACGCCGCGCGCGGTGCCCCGGCTGCGGGCAGCGCTGCTGCGTGCCGCCGACGCCGGTGTCCCCGTGATCATCCTGACCATCGGCGGTTCGCCGCGCGGGCGCGCGATGGTGGCCGCGCACTCCGGGGCCCTGGCCGGTAAACGCGCCGCATGGCAGGCGTTCTGCACCGCGACGGGCGCCGTGCACGTCACCGACATGGCCGAGTTCACCGACACCATCGAGCTTTTCGCCTCCGGCCGGCGCTCACGGGGCGGTCGGATTGCGACGGTGCACGACTCGGGTGCCGAACGGGCCCTGACCGTCGACCTCGCCCACGACCTCGGGGTCGACTTCGCGGCGCTGACGCCCGGCACAACGGCGACGATCGCCGGGCTCCTCGACGACGGACTGGCGCCGACGAACCCGCTCGACGTCTGGGGCACCGGGGCCGACACCCGCAACCTCTTCGGCGCGTGCCTGCGCGCGATGGTCGACGATCCGACCGTCGCGGTCACCGCGCTGGCGGTGGACCTGGTCACCGAGTACGACGGTGACACCGCCTATGCCGACGCGGTGACCGACGTGGCCAAGCAGACCGATGCACCGCTGGCGGTGCTCGCCTCGGTCGCCTCCGCGATCGATCGTCCCACCGCGCAGCGGTTGCGCGACAACGGCGTTCCCGTCCTGGAGGGTCTGCGCAGCGGCTTGGCCGCGATGGCGCACCTGGCGGCCTGGCCGCGCTCGGTCGATCGGGCCGCATCCGCCGGCCCGGGCCCGACGAGGGCGACCGGGTTCGACCTGCTGGCCCACTACGGCATCCCGGTGGTGCCGACCCGTGCCGCGGACAGCGCCGAGACCGCGTGCGACGCCGCCGCGCAGATCGGCTATCCGGTGGCGGTGAAAACCGCCGCCCTGCAACACAAGAGCGATGTCGGCGGCGTCCGACTCGGCGTCACCGGCAAGACCGGCCTGCGCGCGGCCTACCGCGATCTCGCACGGCTGGGACCGGCGGTGACGGTGTCGGCGATGGCGCCGCCCGGAGTGGAGGTGTCGGTCGGCTTCGTCCGCGACCCGGCGTTCGGCCCGCTGGTGGTCGTCGCCGCGGGTGGCACGCTGGTCGAACTGCTCGCCGACCGAGTGCTCGCGTGTCCGCCGCTGTCCCGCGGGCGCGCGCGAGAGCTGCTGAACGGATTGAGGATCCGTCCGCTCCTCGACGGCTGGCGGGGCGGCCCACCCGCCGACGTCGACGCGCTGCTCGACGTGGTCGTCGCCGTCGGGCAGATGGCCGTCGACCTCGCCGACCGCTACACCGCCGTGGAGGCGAACCCCGTGATCGTGTCCCCGACCGGAGCGGTCGCCGTCGACGTGCTCACGGTTCAGAACACCACGTAGACCTTGCGCAGGGTCTCGTGGATCACCCACGTGCCCGTCCAACCCAGCGGAAACACCGCGATGTCTCCGGCACCGACCTCGAGCGGCTCACCGCCGTCGGGGGTGACGGTCATCCGCCCCGACAGCACGTAGATGACCTCGTTCTCGTCCTGACGCCAGTACGACGGGCCCGGGCTGCACTGCCAGATGCCCGCCGATCGCGCACCGTCGACCCACATCTCGACGCCGTGCACCGCCATGGGCCCCTCGGTCGCCTCGGCCAGCGGACCCCAGTCCTCCAGCTCGGCCTCGGCGGCACCGGGCAGCAACGAGGTCAGGATCGCGTTCGTCATCGGGCTACGGCCTCCAGGGAGTCGGGGAAGGGCAGGGAGATCGGTTCGGGCGCCACCCGACTGTTGCCGTCCGCGTCGAAGCGGTCAAGCCCCAGGTCGGTCAGGTCGAGCCAGTCGCACGCGCCGAACCGGACCAGATCGGCCGCGACCTGCGCGACGGCCGGACCCCACATCATGCCGTGGCCGGCAGCGCTGGCGACGACGGCGCCGTCCACCGGCCCGTCGTCGGTCAGCAGAGGCCCGAGGATCGGCAGGTGATCGGGGGTGTAGTCGATGGTCGCGGCCCACGTGCGGCGCAGGCCGACGCCCGCGGCCGCCGGGAACAACGCCTCCAGCCGGGCGAGCGCGGTGTGGTAGTAGGCGTTGTCGAAACCCGTTGCCACACCCGGCGGTTCGTCGGGATTGCTCATGCCCCACAGCAGTCCGCCCGCCTCGCCGGGCCGCCAGTAGATGCCTGAGGTCACGTCGAACACCATCGGCAACGTGTCGACGTCGACATCCGGCAACGGCGAGGTGACGACCACCTGGTGCCGGGTGCCGCCCGCCGGGATCCGGGCGCCGGCGCGCGCGCCGACCTCGGCGAGCTGTGGGCCGCCGGTCAGTACCACCCGGGCGGTGTCGACCGGTCCGGCCGAGGTGTCCACCCCGATCACCCGCCCGCCGGACACCCGCAGACCGGTGAACGCGCAGCGCTCGCGGACGTCGACGCCGCATGCGGTCAGCGCCGCGGTGTAGGCGAGCACGTTGCGCGGGGCGTCGATGTAGCCGTCGCCGGGGGCATACGACGCACCGCGCGTCACCCCGGGCGCGAGTCCGGTTCCGCGGGCGTCGATGTCGTCGCTCGAGAGCCACTCCACAGCGAGGCCGAGGGAGTGCTGCAGCGCGATCCGGTCGTGCGCGGCGGCGACGTCGGCGTCACTGAAACACGGCATCAGGTAGCCCTGGGCGACGAAACCGCAGTCCAGCGGGAACCGGTCGCCACTGGCGGTGTAGAAGTCCTGGGTTCGCAGGCCCAGGCGGATGGCGGTCTCGGTGCCGCCCTGCGCGCGCACCATGCCTGCTGCGCGGCTGCTGGCGCCGTCGCCGAGCGTGTGCGCCTCGAGGAGCACCACGTTCAGATCGCTGTTCTCGGCGAGCAGCACAGCCGTCCACGCCCCGACCGTGCCGCCGCCGACCACCACCACATCGGCGGTTCCGAAGCTGGTCATAGTACGGAACGCTGGCATAGACTGAACGCTCAGTCAAGAGGAGAGGCGGGCCGGATGTACGGGTTGACCGAGGAGGATCGGCGCATCCGCGACACGGCCCGGGAGTTCGTCGAATCGTTGATGCCCCACGAGGTGGAGGCCGAACTCTCGGGCGGGATGCTGCCCAAGGAGATCACCGCCGAGCATCGGGCGCGCGCGCTGGCCATGGGTCTGTACGCGACCAACATGCCGACCTCGGTGGGTGGCGCGGGATGCACCGCGCTCCAGCAGATCCTGGTGCAGGAGCAGTGCGGCCGGGTGACCAACGGGCTGGGCTGGGTGATGGCCACGCCGCCGCAGTGGTGGCCGGACGTGGCGACCGACTACCAGCTGCAGCGCTGGCTGTTGCCGACGGTGCGCGGGGAGAAGCACGAGGCGTACGCGATCACCGAGGAGTTCGCCGGTTCGGACACCTCGGCGCTGCAGACCACGGCCCGCCGGGACGGCGACGACTACGTCATCGACGGGGTCAAGTGGCACGTCACCTCCTACAACCTCGCCGACTACGTCTTCGTCGAAGCGGTACTGTCCGACGGGCCGCACACCGGCGACCACGTGCTGCTGGTGGTCGACCTGCCCTGGCCGGGCGTGGAAGTCGTTCGCTCGCCCAAGTATTCGCACAACATCGCCGACGAGCACCCGATCGTCGCGTTCCGGGGGGTGCGGGTGCCGGTGGACAACCTCGTGGGCGTCGAGGGCGGACCGATGACCTTCACGCAGGACTGGTTCCGGTTCGAACGGATGATGGTCGCCGCGCGCTGCGTCGGTGCGGCGCAGCGACTGCTCGACGAGGTCACGGCTTTCGCGCAGGAGAGGATCGTGGGTGGCCGGCCGCTCGGGGAGCACCAGTTGGTCGCCGGGATGCTCGCCGACAGCGCCACCGAGTTGTTCGCCGCGCGCACCATGCTCTACGAGGTGGCGCGGGCCATCGACGCCGGCCATGACCGCAAGACGCTGCACGGTCAGGCGTCGATGACCAAGCTGTTCTGCTCGGAGATGGCCGGCCGGGCCGCCGATCGCGCGGTGCAGATCTTCGGCGGCCGCGGCTACATGCGGGAGAACGTGGCCGAACGGTTGTTCCGCGAACTGCGGGTGGAGCGAATCTGGGAGGGCGCCAGCGAGATTCAGCGCCTCATCGTGGGGCGGGCGCTGATGACTCGGGGTCCGGCCGCGCTGCTCGACCCCCTCTGAAGCCGAGCAGCCGCATGCCGTGGTAGATCACCAGCGCGGCGATCGACCCTAGCGCGATACCGGTGAACTGGAGATCGCCTGCGGTCCAGGTGAAGTCGGCGATGCCGATGACGAGGGGGATCGCCGCGGTCATCTGGTTGACCGGCAGCGAGAAGTCGACGTGGTTGGTGAGCCAGATGCGCACGCCGAGGATGCCGACCAGCCCGTAGAGCACAACCGTCGCGCCCCCGAGCACGCCGGCGGGAACCGCCGAGATCGCCGCGCCCACCTTGGGGCACAGCGACAGCAGGATCGCCACCCCGGCCGCGACCCAGTACGGCGCGGTCGAGTACACCCGCGTCGCCGCCATCACGCCGATGTTCTCGGCGTAGGTCGTGGTCGCCGACCCGCCGCCGAACCCGGCCAGCGTCGTCGCGACACCGTCGGCGGCCAGCGCCCGGCCCATCAGCGGATCCATGTCGCGGCCGGTCATCTGCCCGACCGACTTCACGTGCCCGATGTTCTCGGCGATCAGCGCCACCACGGCGGGCAGGAACAGCGGCAGCACCGACAACGAGAACGTCGGCGCCTGGAACTCGGGCAGTCCGATCCACGGCGCCGCGGCGATGCCCGAGGTGTCGACGTCGCCGAGGATCAGCGCCAGGACGTACCCCGCCGCGACCGCGAGGAAGATGGCCAGCCGGCCGATCATGCCGCGGAAGAACGCCAGCACCGCCACCAGCAGCACCAGCGTCACGAGGCCCAGCACGGGGCCCTTCTCGAAGTTGGTCTTGGCCACCGGCGCCAGGTTCAGCCCGATCAGCGCGACGATCGCCCCCGTGACGACGGGCGGCAGGGTCAGATCGATCCAGCGGGTGCCGGCGACGTGCACGACGACACCGACGAGGATCAGCAGCACGCCGACGGCGATGATGCCGCCCAGCGCGCTGCCCGCCCCGTTCGAGGCCACCGCGGCGGTGATGGGGGCGATCACCGAAAAGCTCGAACCCAGATAGCTGGGCAGCCGGTTTCCGGTGATCAGCAGGAACAACAGCGTTCCCACGCCGGAGAAGAGCAGTGTGGTGGCCGGGGGGAACCCGGTCAGGACCGGCACCAGGAAGGTGGCGCCGAACATCGCGACGACGTGCTGGGCGCCCAGACCGAGGGTGCGGGGCCAGCTCAGCCGCTCGTCGGGGGCGACGACGGCATCGGGATCGGCGTGGGTGTCGACGCGCTTCCAGGTCACGGGCATCCTGCGACCTTAGTGACCTCTCCGCTGTGACGGCGTAAAGGTTCGGCGAGCGGGCGTCAAAAGACCGTAAAGACGCTGGCGCGCGGGTTCCTGCCGGGCCGAGGGTGTCCTGGTGACTGTCCTCGTATTCCTCGCGCTGACCGTGGCGGTGTTCGCCGTGCTCGGCCTGATGCAGAAGTTGGTCGAGCGGCTGTGAGCAACGACAACATCGTCGGCCTGGTGCTCGCGGTCCTCATCGGCCTGTTCCTGTTCGCCGCCCTGCTCTTCCCGGAGCGGTTCTGATGGGCAGCACCGGCGCTGGCATCCTGTTCGTCGTTTCACTCGTCGTCGCGCTGGCGGCCGTGCACGTGCCACTCGGCGACTACATGCACCGCGTCTACAGCTCCGAGCGGCACCTCGCAGCGGAGCGTGGGATCTACCGCGTGATCGGCGCCGACCCCCGGGCCGAGCAGGCCTGGGGCGCCTACGCCCGCAGCGTGCTCGCCTTCTCGGCGGTCAGCGTGGTGTTCCTGTTCGCCCTGCAACTGGTCCAGGGCAGGCTGCCGCTGCATCTCCTCGACCCCGCGACTCCGATGACCCCGGCCCTGGCCTGGAACACCGCCATCAGCTTCGTGACGAACACCAACTGGCAGGCCTACTCGGGTGAATCCACGCAGAGCCATCTGGTGCAGATGGCCGGCCTGGCCGTGCAGAACTTCGTCTCCGCCGCGGTCGGCATGGCTGTGGCGATGGCGTTCGTGCGGGGCCTGGCCCGCCGCAACACCGGTGAACTCGGAAACTTCTGGGTCGACCTGGTGCGAGGCTGCGTCCGCATCCTGCTGCCGATCGCCGTGGTCGGCGCGATCGTGCTGATCGCCGGTGGGGTGATCCAGAACTTCGCGCTGCACTCCCAGGTTGTCGACACGATCACCGGGGCGCAGCAGACGATCCCCGGCGGACCCGTCGCCAGCCAGGAGGTGATCAAGGAGCTCGGCACCAACGGTGGCGGCTTCTTCAACGCGAATTCGGCGCACCCGTTCGAGAACCCCACTGCGTGGACGAACTGGGTGGAGATCTTCCTGATCCTGGTCATCGCGTTCTCGCTGCCGCGCACGTTCGGCCGGATGGTCGACAGCCGCAAGCAGGGCTACGCGATCGTCGCGGTGATGGGCATGATCGCCGCGCTCAGCGTGAGCCTGACGATGCTCTTCCAGCTGCAGGCGCACGGCACGGTGCCGACTGCGGTCGGCTCGGCGATGGAGGGCGTCGAGCAGCGGTTCGGCGTCGCCGACTCGGCGGTGTTCGCAGCCTCGACGACGCTGACGTCGACCGGAGCGGTGAACTCGTTCCACGACTCCTACACCAGCCTCGGCGGCCTGATGACGATGTTCAACATGCAGCTGGGCGAGGTCGCGCCCGGCGGTGTCGGATCGGGCCTCTACGGGATGTTGATCCTGGCGATCATCACGGTGTTCGTCGCCGGACTGATGGTGGGCCGAACCCCGGAGTACCTGGGCAAGAAGATCACCCCCCGCGAGATCAAGCTGGCCGCAACATATTTCCTCGTCACTCCGCTCATCGTGCTGACCGGGACCGCTGTCGCGACGGCGATGCCCGGACAGAGAGCAGGCATGCTCAACACCGGCCCGCACGGACTCTCGGAGGTGCTCTACGCCTTCACCTCCGCGGGCAACAACAACGGATCGGCGTTCGCGGGGATCAGCGTCAACACCGAGTGGTACAACACCGCGCTCGGCCTGGCGATGGTCTTCGGCCGGTTCCTGCCGATCATCCTCGCGCTCGCGCTCGCGGGTTCGCTGGCGCGGCAGGGTAAGACACCCGAGTCGATCGGCACCCTGCCGACCCACCGCCCCCAGTTCGTCGGCATGGTCGCCGGCGTGACGCTGATCCTGGTCGCCCTGACCTTCCTGCCCATGCTCGCACTCGGGCCCCTCGCCGAAGGAATCCACTGATGTCCGTCACCACGATCGACGCCCCGCAGGACAAGCCCGCGGCGGCGGCGCCGCCCACCACCATCCAGGGCGGCCTGCTGGATCCGACGATGCTGTGGACATCGCTGCCCAGCGCGCTGGCCAAGCTCGATCCCCGCACCCTGTGGCGCAACCCGGTGATGTTCATCGTCGAGGTCGGCGCGGTCTGGAGTACCGTGCTGGCGGTCGTCGACCCCAGCTGGTTCGGCTGGCTGATCGTCGGGTGGCTCTGGCTCACGGTGGTTTTCGCCAACCTGGCCGAAGCCGTCGCCGAAGGCCGCGGCAAGGCCCAGGCGGAGTCGCTGCGCAAGACCAAGACGTCGACGATGGCGCGCAGGCTCGTCGACTGGCAGCCCGGCGCGCACGGGCCCGAGGAGGAGGTCGCGGCACCGCTCCTGCAGCTCGGCGACGTCGTCGTCGTCGACGCCGGACAGGTGATCCCGGGCGACGGTGACGTCGTCGAGGGCATCGCCTCGGTCGACGAGTCGGCCATCACCGGCGAGTCCGCGCCGGTGATCCGGGAATTCGGCGGTGACCGGTCGGCGGTCACCGGCGGCACAACGGTGCTGTCCGACCGCATCGTCGTGCGGATCACCCAGAAGCCCGGCGAGAGCTTCATCGACCGGATGATCGCGCTCGTCGAAGGCGCCAACCGGCAGAAGACACCCAACGAGATCGCGCTCAACATCCTGCTGGCCTCGTTGACGATCATCTTCGTGTTCGCGGTCGTCACCCTGCAGCCGCTGGCCATCTACTCCAAGCAGAACAATCCCGGAGTGCCGGACAGCGTGGCGTTGAACGGAAACGGCGTCACCGGCATCGTGATGGTCTCCCTGCTGGTGTGCCTCATTCCGACGACGATCGGCGCGCTGCTGTCGGCCATCGGCATCGCCGGGATGGACCGGCTGGTGCAGCGCAACGTGTTGGCCATGTCGGGGCGCGCGGTGGAGGCCGCCGGCGACGTCAACACCCTGCTGTTGGACAAGACCGGGACCATCACGCTCGGCAACCGGCAGGCCGCGGCGTTCGTGCCGCTCGCCGGGGTCACCGAGGCGCAGCTCGCCGACGCGGCGCAGTTGTCCAGCCTCGCCGACGAGACGCCGGAGGGCCGCTCGATCGTCGTCTTCGCCAAGCAGCAGTACGGGTTACGGGCCCGTACCCCGGGGGAGCTCGCCCACGCGACCTGGATCGAGTTCTCGGCCACCACGCGGATGTCGGGCGTCGACCTGCCCGGTCATCAGCTGCGCAAGGGTGCCGCCAGTTCGGTGGCCGAGTGGGTGCGCACCCAGGGCGGTGACGTGCCGACACAGCTCGGCGACACTGTCGACGGCATCTCGGCGGCCGGCGGCACCCCGCTGGCAGTCGGGGAGGTGTGTGCCGGCGCGGCGCGGCTGCTGGGGGTCATCCACCTCAAGGACGTCGTCAAGCAGGGCATGCGGGAGCGCTTCGACGAGATGCGCCGCATGGGCATCCGCACCGTGATGATCACCGGCGACAACCCGTTGACGGCCAAGGCCATCGCCGATGAGGCAGGCGTCGACGACTTCCTCGCCGAGGCCACCCCCGAAGACAAGATGGCGTTGATCAAGGCCGAGCAGGCCGGCGGCAAGCTGGTCGCGATGACCGGCGACGGCACCAACGACGCACCCGCACTGGCGCAGGCCGACGTGGGCGTGGCGATGAACAGCGGCACCTCGGCGGCCAAAGAGGCCGGCAACATGGTCGATCTCGACTCCGATCCCACCAAGCTCATCGAGATCGTCGAGATCGGCAAGCAGCTGCTGATCACCCGCGGGGCGCTGACGACGTTCTCGATCGCCAACGACATCGCGAAGTACTTCGCGATCATTCCCGCGCTGTTCGTCGGGCTGTTCCCCGGCCTCGACCTGCTCAACGTCATGCGGCTGCACAGCCCGCAGTCGGCGATCCTGTCCGCGGTGATCTTCAACGCGCTGGTGATCGTGGCGCTGATACCGCTGGCCCTGCGTGGTGTGCGGTACACGCCGGGGAGCGCGTCGAAACTGTTGAGCCGCAACCTGTCCGTCTACGGCCTCGGCGGGATCGTCGCGCCCTTCGTCGGCATCAAACTGATCGACCTCGTCATCCAACTCTTTCCGGGAATGTGAGACATGTCCACCCTCCTACGTCAGCACGTCGCGGCGCTGCGCGCCCTACTCGTCCTCACGGTGATCCTCGGTGTGGCCTACCCCGTCGTCATCTGGCTGGTCGCCCAGCTGCCCGTTCTCTCGCACCGGGCGAACGGCTCGATCATCGACGTCGACGGAAAGCCGTTGGGCAGCAGCCTGATCGGGCAGTCCTTCACCGACGCCGACGGTGCAGCGCTGCCGCAGTACTTCCAGAGTCGGCCGTCGAACGCCGGCGACGGGTATGACCCGATGGCCACCGGCGCGAGCAACCTGGGACCCGAGAGCATCGTCGACACGCCCGACAGGCCCAGCCTGCTCACGCTGGTCTGCTCGCGCAGCAAGGCCGTCGGTGACCTGGAGGGTGCCGACGGGTTGCGGCCTTACTGCACCGGCGGCGGTGTCGGCGCGGTGCTGGCGGTCTTCGGCCGCTCCCGGGTGGTCAGCGTCAACGAAACCTGCGGCACCGTCACCACCCCGTTCATCGCGACCTACGAGGGCGTGCGGGTGGAGTGCGCGAAGCCCGGTGAGGACTACAGCGCCGGCCGGATCGTGCCGGTCCGGGGCAGCGCACCGGCCGACCCTGCCGTTCCCGCCGACGCGGTGACGGCCAGCGGCAGCGGGCTGGACCCGCACATCTCACCGGCATACGCCGACCTCCAGGTCGACCGGGTCGCGCGTACCCGCGGTGTGTCACCGGAGGTGATCAGGACGGTGGTCGCCGAACACACCTCGGGCCGCACGCTCGGATTCCTGGGCGAACCGCGTGTCGACGTCGTCGACCTCAACCTGGCTCTCGACCAGCGCTACCCCGCGCGACAATAGAGCCGTGTCAGCGAACGGTCCCGCGCCCAAACGGGGGGAGCTGCGCATCTACCTGGGCGCGGCGCCCGGCGTCGGCAAGACCTTCGCCATGCTCGGCGAGGCGCACCGGCGCCTGGAACGGGGCACCGATCTGGTGGCCGGGGTGATCGAGACCCACGGGCGGACGAAGACCGCCGAACTGCTCGAGGGCATCGAGGTCATCCCACCGCGCGTCATCTCCTACCGCGGCAGCCGTTTCCCCGAACTCGACGTGCCGGCGATCCTGGCCCGCCGCCCCCAGGTGGTTCTGGTCGACGAGCTCGCCCACACCAACACTCCCGGCAGCAAGAACCCCAAACGCTGGCAGGACGTCGAGGAACTGCTCGCGGCCGGGATCACCGTCGTCAGCACGGTCAACGTGCAGCATCTGGAAAGCCTCAACGACGTCGTCACCCAGATCACCGGCATCGAGCAGCAGGAGAAGGTGCCCGACGAGGTGGTGCGGTCGGCCGATCAGATCGAACTCGTCGACATCACCCCGGAGGCGTTGCGGCGCAGGCTCTCCCACGGGAACGTGTATGCGCCGGAGCGCATCGACGCCGCGCTGTCCAACTACTTCCGGCGCGGCAACCTGACCGCGCTGCGGGAGCTGGCGCTGCTGTGGCTGGCCGACCAGGTCGACGCCGCGCTGGCGAAGTACCGGGAAGAGAACGCCATCACCGCGACGTGGGAGGCCCGCGAACGGGTCGTCGTCGCCGTCACCGGGGGACCGGAGTCGGAGACGTTGGTGCGCAGGGCGTCTCGCATCGCCTCGAAGTCCAGCGCGGAGCTGATGGTCGTCCACGTCGTGCGCGGTGACGGGTTGACCGGCGTGTCGGCGTCATCCATGGGCAAGGTCCGCGAACTCGTCGCCAGCCTGGGCGCGACGCTGCACACCGTGGTCGGGGACGACGTGCCCGCCGCGCTGCTCGACTTCGCCCGGGAGATCAACGCCACCCAGCTGGTGCTCGGCACCTCGCGACGATCGCGCTGGGCGCGCATGTTCGACGAGGGCATCGGCGCGACGGTCGTGCAGCATTCCGAGGCCATCGACGTCCACATGGTGACGCACCCCGAGGCCGCGCGCGGTATCCGGTGGTCCGCCCTGGTGCCGCGCCATCGGCGCGTGACGTCCTGGCTGGCCGCGGTGCTCGTGCCCTCGGCGATCTGTGCGCTGATCGTCGGCGCGCTGGACACCGTCCTCGACATCAACGGCGAGAGCGCGCTGTTCTTCATCGGCGTGCTGGTCGTCGCGCTGCTGGGTGGCATCGCGCCCGCCGCGCTGTCGGCCGCCCTGTCCGGGCTGCTGCTGAACTACTTCCTCGTCGAACCGCGCTACACCTTCACGATCGCCCAGCCCGACAGCGCCGTCACCGTCGTCGTCCTGCTGCTCGTCGCGGTCGCGGTGGCTGCGCTGGTGGACCGGTCGGTCAACCGCACCCGGGAGGCGCGCCGCGCCGCGCAGGAGGCCGAACTGCTGGCACTGTTCGCTGGATCGGTGCTGCGCGGCGCCGACCTCGACACTCTGCTGGAGAAGGTCCGGGAGACCTACGCCCAACGGGCCGTCAGCCTGCTGCGCCGCACCGGCGACACCGACGCGATCGTGGGCTGCGTCGGCGTGGATCCCTGCCTGGACGTCGACCGTGCCGACACCGCGGTCGAGGTCGGCGACGACGAGTTCTGGCTGCTGCTGGCGGGCCGCACCCTCCCGGCCAGGGACCGCCGGGTGCTGACCGCGGTCGCCACGCAGGCGGCCGGGCTGGTCCGCCAGCGGGAACTGGCGGTGGAGGCCGGAGAGGCCGAGACGCTCGCCCGCGCCGACGAACTGCGGCGCTCGCTGCTGTCGGCCGTCAGCCACGATCTGCGCACCCCGCTGGCGGCCGCCAAGATGGCGGTGTCGAGTCTGCGCGGCACCGACGTCGCGTTCTCCCCGGAGGACACCGCCGAACTGCTGGCGACCGTCGAGGAGTCGATCGACCAGCTGACCGCGCTGGTGGGCAACCTGCTCGATTCGTCGCGGCTGGCCGCGGGTGTCGTCCGGCCGGAGTCGAGCCGGGTCTATCTCGAGGAGACGGTGCAGCGGGCGCTGCTCGGCATCAGCAGGGGGGCCACGGGCTACGGCCGGGCCGAACTCGACCGGGTGAAGGTCGACGTCGGGGACCAGGTGGTGATGGCCGACGGCGGACTGCTCGAACGGGTGCTGGCGAACCTGCTCGACAACGCGCTGCGGTACGCCGCCGACGGGCCGATCCGGGTGACGGCAGGCCGGGTCGGGACCCGGGTGCTGGTCGCCGTCGCCGACGAAGGGCCCGGGATCGCGCGCGGTAGCGAGGACCAGATCTTCGACGCGTTCCAGCGCCTCGGCGACCAGGACACCAGCAGCGGGGTCGGGCTCGGACTGTCGGTGGCCCGCGGGTTCGTCGAGGCGATGGGTGGCTCGATCTCGGTCGGGGACACCCCCGGTGGTGGCCTCACTGTCGAGATCGACCTTCCCGCACCGCAGGAGGCGCAGCAGTGACCCGCGTGCTCGTCATCGACGACGAACCCCAGATCCTGCGGGCGCTGCGGATCAACCTGTCGGCGCGCGACTACGACGTCAGGACCGCCGCCACCGGCAAGGAGGCCCTGCGGGTGGCCGCCGACTTCAAGCCCGACGTCGTCGTGCTGGACCTCGGGTTGCCCGACATGAGCGGCATCGACGTGCTCGCCGGGCTGCGCGGCTGGCTCACGGCGCCGGTGATCGTGCTCTCGGCGCGCACCGACGCCTCCGACAAGGTGCAGGCGCTCGACGCCGGCGCCGACGACTACGTCACCAAGCCCTTCGGCATGGACGAGTTCCTCGCGCGGCTGCGCGCCGCGGTCCGCCGGTCGTCGAGCAGCGGCGGCAGCACCGAGCCCATCGTCGAAACGTCGTCGTTCACCGTGGATCTGGCCAACAAGGTGGTGACGAAGGCCGGCGCCGAGGTCCATCTCACCCCCACCGAATGGGGGATCCTCGAACTGCTGGTGCGCAACAGCGGCCGGCTGGTCACCCGCGAACAGCTGCTCACCGAGGTGTGGGGACCGACGTATGCGAAGTCGAGTCATTACCTGCGGGTGTATCTGGCTCAGCTGCGCCGCAAGCTCGAGGACGATCCGGCGCATCCGGTGCACCTGCTCACCGAGGCCGGGATGGGCCACCGCTTCCGGCCCTGACGCGCTGCACCGCGTACGTCCCCATGCCGATCGCCACCACCGCGGCACCCGCCAGCACCGAGCTCAGCGGCAGTGTGAATGCCAATGTCAGACAACCGATCAGCCCCACCGCGGGCAGCACACGGCGGCCCAGCGTCAGCGCCGACGCGTTCGCGATCGCGTAGTAGAGCAGCACCCCGAACGACGAGAACCCGATCGCGGCGCGCACGTCGACCAGCGCGGTCACCACGGCGACGGCGGCGCCCACCGCCAGCTCGGCGCGGTGCGGCGTGCCGTGGCGCGGGTGCACCGCGGCGAGCGCGTGGGGCAGGTGGTGGTCGCGGGCCATCGCCAGGCTCGTGCGCGACACCCCGAGCAGCAGCGCGAGCAGGGCACCCAGCGCGCCGATCGCGGCACCGGCGCTGACCACCGGCACCAGCCCGCCGAATCCTGCCGCCCGAACCGCTTCGGACAGCGGCGCCTCGGCGGCGGCGAGACGGGCGCTGCCCAGCTCGGCGAGCACCGCCACGGCCACCGCGGCGTACACCACCAGCGTGATCCCCAGCGCGATCATCACCGCGCGCGGGATGGTCCTGGCCGGGTCCCGCACCTCCTCGCCGAGCGTCGCGATGCGGGCGTACCCGGCGAACGCGAAGAACATCAGCCCGGCGGCCTGCAGCACCCCGTAGAACGACGGGCGGTCACCCACCAACCGGGCCGGTTCGGCGCTCCCGGACCTCAGCACCAGCACGACGACCATCGCCAGCACCGCCAGCACCACGGCCACGATCACGCGGGTCAGCAGTGCCGACTTCTGCACGCCCGCATAGCTGATCGCGGTCAGCGTCACCACGGCGGCCACCGCGACCGCGGTGGCGTGGGCCGGCCACGCGTAGTGCCCGACGGTCAGCGCCATCGCCGCGCACGACGCCGTCTTCCCGACGACGAAGCTCCACCCCGCGGTGTGGCCCCAGAACGGGCCGAGGCGTTCGCGGCCGTACACGTAGGTGCCGCCCGAGCTCGGATAGCGGGCCGCCAACCACGCCGAGGACATCGCGTTACAGCACGCCACCACCGCGGCAAGCGCCAGCCCGATCAGCAGTCCCGTGCCTGCGGCGGCCGCCGCGGGCGCCAACGCCACGAAGATGCCGGCCCCGATCATCGAGCCGAGGCCGAGGACGACGGTGTCGAGAGTGCCGAGACGGCGCTGCAGGGCGTCGTTCCCGGGCCGAGGCGCGCTCACGCGCACACGGTAGCGCTATTTCTGGCGGACCACATTCCCGCCGAGGTACAGCAGGTAGGCGACCAGCCCGGCCAGCGCGAGCTTGCGGGTCTTACGCGCCGCGAGGCCCAGCCCGACGACCGTCTCGATGCCGCCGTCGATGTAGACGTGGGTCCGGGTGTTGTCCGGGAACGCCGGCTTGGTGAAGCTCTCGTAGACCTGCGGCACCACGAAGTGCGACAGGCCGGTACCGGCGAGGACGAGACCGGCGACGGTGGCGGCGCGGGAATTCTGTTGGGGCACTGCAGGTCCTAACTGATCTGGTAGTCGCTCAACGGGAATTCGGACGCCTCGGTGATGGCGTCGCGCGTCGACATCGGCCTCAGCAGGCTCGGTTCGCCGTGCGGGTTGAAATAGTACGACCGCGAGCTCGCGCAGTTGCCCAGCGTCCACAGCGAGTCGCCCAGCAGCTCGGTCATCCGGTCCAGGTACGCGGTGTTGGCCTGCTCCGTGACCTCGAAGGTGGTCGCGCCGCGGCGCTTGAGCTCGCCGAAAAGCCGCTCCATCAACCGCATCTGGTACTCCATCGTGTTGAAGAAGTTCAACCCGAGGAACGCGTACGGACTGGCCAGGGACAGGTAGTTCGGGAAGTGTGGCATCGACACGCCCTGGTAGGCCTGGAACCGGTTCTCCCGCCACCACTTTCCGAGGTTGCGGCCATCGCGGCCGATCACCTCGATGGCCGGGAAGTTGGCCTCCCACAGGTCGAACCCGGTGGCCAGTACCAGGGTGTCGATGACGGTCTTGGTGCCGTCGGCGTTGACGATCCCGTCGGCGGCGACGTGGTCGATGCCGTCGCTCTGCAGGTGCACGTGCGGTTTGGTGAACGTGCGGAAGTAGCTGTTGGAGAAGGTGGGCCGCTTGCACCCGATGTCGTAGTCCGGTGTCAGCCGGCGCCGCAGCTCCTTGTCGCGGACCTGGATGAACTGGTTGATCTTGCAGAGGTCCATCGCCGAGATGTTCAGCCGGCGGAACAACGGGACGCGGTAGTGCACCACGCCGATGTTGATCATCGCTTCGTAGATGTTGTCGGTAATCGCGCGGACGATGCGCTGCGTCAACGGGATTCGGGCGAACAGCCGTTTGGCCCGTTCGGAGATGCGGAAGTCCAGCTTGGGGGCGACCCAGATCGCGGTGCGCTGGTAGACCGTCAGGTCGGCGGCCTTTTTGGCCAGCTCGGGGATGAGCTGTACCGCGGTCGCGCCGGTGCCGATGATGCCCACCCGCTCGCCTGTCGGGTCGTAGGAGTCGTCCCAGGCGGTGGTGTGCAGCACCCGTCCGTCGAAGGTCTCGATCCCCGGAATGTCGGGCAGACGGGGTTGGGACAGGAAGCCGGTCGCGGTGAACAGGTACCGGGCGGTCAGCGTGTCCCCGTCGGCGAGGGCCACGCGCCACATCTGGGCGTCCTCGTCCCAGCGCGCGCCCTCCACGGTGACGTTGAACCGCATGTGCCGGCGAACGTCGTACTTGTCGGCGACGTCGTCGGCGTACTGCTTGATCTCCGCCCCGGTGGAGAACAGCCGCGACCAGTTCGGGTTCGGCTCGAAGAAGTAGGAGTAGGTGGTGGTCGGAACGTCGACCGCCAGGCCGGGGTAGTGGTTGACGTACCAGGTACCGCCCAGGTCGTCTTCCCGGTCGAGGATCACGAAGTTCTCGTAGCCCATCCGCTTGAGCTGGATGGCGGCCCCGATTCCGGCGAATCCGGCCCCTACGATGACCGCGTCGTACTGCACCGAAGTCATGCGGTAGACGGTACTAGAGGTCCCCCCAACCGCGTGATCAGCCCTTGAGGGAACCCGTGCGTGGCGGCTCCAGCGTGGCGATGCAGGTCACCGCGCGGTCCCCGCTGGCCCACGTCTCGGCCGTCGGGTAGAGCACGTAGAGCTGCACGGAGTCGTCGGTCATCGCCGCCGGGGAGTAGCTCGCCAGTTCCGGACCGCACTTCTCGTGGTAGGCCTCGACGGCCGACTGCCCGGGGAAATCCCCGTCGGGCATCGTCAGCACCGCGAACACCTCGCCGGCGTGCGGCTGGTCGCAGCCGATGGTCTGCACCCGCAGCACCTTGTCGCCGTCGGGGATCTCGGCCAGGCAGTCGCCGACCTTGACGTCGGTCGCGGTGACGTTGCCGGAACTGGTGACCCCCCACACGATCACTCCGCCGACGATGACCACGAGCACCACCGCCAGCAGGCCCCCGATCACCCACCACACGGTCTTCTTCTTCTTTTGTGGCGGCGGGTACGGGCCGGGTTGTCCCTGGTAGGGCAGCGGAGGAGGCGGAGGCGGGGGGTACGCGCCGCCCGGCCCCCCGGGACCGTACGGAGGAGGTCCGTACGGCGGCGGCGGAGGGGGCGGCCCCGGCGGAGTCGTCACGAGCTGACGATAACTCAGCGCAGCGATTCGAGCGCCGCTTCGACGGCGAGCGCGGGCACATCGAGGCGTTTCGAGCGGAGGTCGTGCCGCGCGCCGGTGATCTCGACGATCGTGGTCGGAGCGTCGATCAGCGCGACCGCCGACCGCAGCTCGTCGAGCGTGCCGAACGGGTCGGCGGTGCCGTGGGTGAACACGGTCGGCACGGTGATGCGCGGCAGGTGCTCGGTGCGGGCCCGCTCGGGCTTGCCGGGCGGATGCAGCGGATAGGAGAACAGCGTCAGCACGTCCGGTCGCAGGCCGTGGTCGGCGACCGCCATGGACGTGAGCCGCCCGCCGTAGGAGTGGCCGCCGGCGACGACGGGGCCGTCGGTCAGGGCCCGCACCGCGGTGACGGCCTCGACGATGCCGGCGAGATCGGCGGCCGAGGATCCCGACGGCGGACCCGTGGGCCGGCGCCGGCGGTAGGGCAGGTTGTAGCGGACCGCGAGCCAGCCGCGCCGGGCCCATTCGTCGCACAGCGCGACGAGCATCGGGGCGTCGCGGCTGCCGCCGGCGCCGTGCGTCAGCGCGACGGCCCCGGCCGGCGTGCCTGCCGGTTCGTGGACGATGCCGGCGATCTCATCCATCGGACACCCGGAACAGCGGCGACACCGGACCGTGGCCCCTGCCCAAGGGGTAGGCCGCGCGCAGGCATTCGGTGATCCACGCCTTGGCGAAGGCGACCGCCTCGGGCACCGGGTATCCGTGGGCCAGCGCGGCGGCGGCGGCCGCGGCCAGCGTGTCCCCGGCGCCGTGGTCGTGCGGGGTGTCGATGCGCACCGAGTCGTATTCGTGGAACTCGGTTCCGTCGTAGAGCAGATCGGTGCTGTGCGACGAGGACCGCAGATGCCCGCCCTTGACCAGGGCCCAGCGCGGTCCGAGTGCGTGCAGGGCCTGCGCCGCGGCCCGCTGGGTGTCGGCGTCGACGACGTCGATGCCGGTGATGAGCCGGACCTCGTCGAGGTTGGGGGTGACCAGGGTGGCCAGCGGGAACAGCCGCGCCGTGAGGGACTGCAGCGCGCTGGGGTGCAGCAGGGGATCGCCGTGCATCGAGGCGCAGACGGGGTCGACGACCAGCGGCACGGTCCCGGCGAGGCCGAGTCGCACCCAGGTGTCGGCGACGGTGTCGATGATCTCGGACGACGCGAGCATGCCGGTCTTGGCGGCCTGGGTGCCGATGTCGGTGGTCACGGCCTCGATCTGCCCGGCGACGATGTCGAGTGGAATCTCGTGGAAACCCTGGACGCCCACCGAGTTCTGCACGGTCACCGCAGTGATCGCGACGAGGCTGTGCAGGCCGAGCAGCGCGAGGGTGCGCATGTCGGCCTGGATCCCGGCGCCGCCGCCGGAATCGGAGCCCGCGATCGTCAGTACGCGTAACGGGGCCTGGCCCGGCGGGGCCAGGGGAAGAACGTTCATGGCATCTCCCTACGCCGGCATGACCCGGTCAGGTTCATACGGTCGACGGCGCGTCAGCCGTCCTCTCAGCGCGCTCGGCGCGCGCTCCCGCGCGGACTCCCACAACGTAACGGAGCCGTCCCGCTGCCGTCCCGCCTGCCGGCCGGGGGAATAGGTTTTGGTGGTCGATGATTTGTATAGCTAATATATGTGTTTTGCAGGCGCAGGGTTGCGCCCGTCATGGATACGAAACGCGACGACGAAATGACGACGACGATGACGACAGACACCCCGATGGCCCTCAGCGAGACCTCGATCCGGCGCGCGCGGATGGACCACGACCACCCGTTCTACAAGTGGATCGTGCTGTCCAACACCACGCTGGGCACGCTGCTGGCCACCATCAACGCCTCGATCGTGCTGATCTCGCTGCCGGCGATCTTCCGGGGCATCGGGCTCAACCCGCTCGCGCCCGGCAACGTCAGCTACCTGCTGTGGATGCTGATGGGCTATCTGGTGGTGACCGCCGTGCTGGTGGTGCCGTTCGGCCGGCTCGGCGACATGCTGGGCCGGGTCCGCATCTACAACCTCGGCTTCGCGGTGTTCACTGTCGCCGCGATCGCACTGTCCTTCGACCCGTTCCAACTCGACGGCGGCGCGATCTGGCTGATCGCGTGGCGGGTGGTGCAGGGTGTCGGCGGGGCGATGCTGATGTCGTCGTCCTCGGCGATTCTGACCGACGCGTTCCCCGCCAATCAGCGCGGCATGGCGCTCGGGGTCAACATGGTGGCCGCGGTCGCCGGATCCTTCCTGGGCCTGCTCATCGGCGGCTTCCTGTCCGAGTGGCACTGGAAGGCGATCTTCTGGGTCGGTGTGCCGATCGGCATCCTGGGCACCATCTGGAGCGTGCGCTCGCTCAAGGAACTGGGTGTGCGCACGCCCGGCCGGCTGGACTGGGCGGGCACGCTGACCTTCGGGGTGGGGCTGACCGTGCTGCTGATCGGCATCACCTACGGCATCCAGCCCTACGGGTCCTCGACAACGGGCTGGACGAACCCCTGGGTGCTCGGGGCGATCGGCGTCGGTGTGGCTCTGCTGGTGGTGTTCTGCTTCGTCGAGTTGCGGGTCAAGCAGCCGATGGTCAACATCCGGCTGTTCCGCTCCGCGTCGTTCGGCATGGGCAACCTCGCCGGGCTGATGTCGTCGGTGGGTCGCGGTGGCCTGCAGTTCATGTTGATCATCTGGCTGCAGGGCATCTGGTTGCCGCTGCACGGCTACAGTTTCGAGTCCACACCGCTGTGGGCCGGCATCTACATGCTGCCGATGACGGCCGGCTTCCTGATCGCCGGTCCGCTGGCCGGGTCCCTGTCCGACCGGTTCGGCGCGCGGCCGTTCACCGTGGGCGGCATGCTGCTGATGGCTGTGACGTTCGTGGCGCTGGTACTGATCCCGGTGAACTTCGACTACTGGCTGTTCGCGGTGCTGGTGTTCCTCAACGGACTCGGCGGCGGCATCTTCACCGCCCCCAACACCGCGGCGATCATGTCCAGCGTTCCGTCGGCCGAGCGCGGTGCGGCGTCGGGTGTGCGGGCCACGTTCTTCAACGCGGGCTCGTCGTTGTCGATCGGCATCTTCTTCTCGCTGATGATCGTCGGCCTGGCCAACTCGCTGCCCGGCGCGATGAGCAGCGGCCTGCAGGCTCAGGGCGTCTCGCCTGCGGTGGCCCACGACGTCGCCAATCTCCCGCCGGTGGGCAGCCTGTTCGCGGCATTCCTGGGCTACAACCCGATCGCCGAGTTGCTCGAGCCCTCGCATGCCCTGCAGCAGCCCGGCGTGAACGTCGACGTGTTGACCGGTAAGACGTTCTTCCCGGAGCTCATCACCGAGCCGTTCCACAGCGGTCTGGTGGTCGTGTTCATCGCCGCGGCGGTGATGATGCTCATCGGCGCCGTCGCCTCGATGTTCAATCCCGGGCGTTACGCCGAGGACCGTCAGGACGCCTAGAACGGCGGCGGTTCGTCGGGGTCGGATCGCGCCCGTGGTGGCGGTTGCCAATGTGGTTGCAGCTCTTCGGGTTCCAACGGATCGTTGACCCAGCGCATGTAGGGGGCGGTGGACGGCTTGTCGCTGATCGGGCCGTGGAACAGGTATCGCCATCGCCGGGTGTCGTTGCGCCAGCGGCGGTCCCTGATCTCTTGGGCGGCGGCCTGGTTGCGATAGCGGTTGAACTCGGAGGTGGCGCGGTGGGCGCAGAGCCGAGCGCGGGCGCGTTCGACCCGGGTGTGGTCTTCGCGGCGCCGCGGTCGGGTGGTCAGGCCGAACAGGGCGGTGGAGCCAGGCGTGGTGCGCGACACCTGCCCTGCCGGAGAGGTCCACACGATGGTTCCGTCGGCCTGGAGTTCGACGCACCAGCCGCCGAAGGTCTTGCAGCGGTGGTGTTCTCGGCAGAAGCAGGCGAGGTTCCATGACACGGTGCGCCCGCCGGCAGCCGGGTCACGGTGGTCGAACGGGATGACGTGGTCGATGTCGCACTGTTCGGCCGGCACCGAGCATCCGGGTGCCCGGCAGGTCAGATCGCGCAGGCGGATCCAGCGGGCCAGCGCGGCGCCCGGCCGGTAACGCAGTTCTTCGGCCGGGCTGACGGTGGGCTCCTCGACCAGCCGGCGGGTGGCGTCGCGGGCCAGCTCGCGGACCAGTTCGGCGTCGATCACTCCGAAGCCCACCAGATAGCCCGGCGCCTGGCTGTGTCCGTTCACCGTGTCGGCGCTCGCCACGACATTCAGCACCACCTTCGGCGAGACCTGCGGTGCCGGAGGTGCAGGCGCGGGTTCGGCCTGGGGGCAATCCGGTGCACCGCAACGGCATTCGAGGTTGCGGCGCTCGACGAGGGCTTCAAAGGCATCGGCGCGGCGCTGCTGGCGGGTGCGCGGGTCGGCCGGACACACCGTGGCGGCCATCGCCGACAGCTCGGCGTCGACCATCCTGCCCGCCGGAGCGGTGAGTTTGACCCGCACCGTGGCCATTCCGTCACCGTCCGAGCTGACCTGCGCCCCGCGCTCGTCATAAGCGCGCTGGCGGCGCTTCTTGACCCCGTCGCTGTCGATGGTGCTGACCACATGGTCGACGGCGTCGATGACCCGCCGCCGCGACCATGACGACCAGCTGGCGAGACGGTCGGCCAGCTCGGCGTCGATCTGGGGCATCAGGTCCTCGGCGACCAGCTCGGTGCGCTTGATCACCAGCTCGACCGTCGGCCAGCTCACCTCGCCGCGAGCGAGCAGCGCTCCCACGGCCGGCAAGCGCTGATCCAGCGTTTCGGCGGCGAACACCGTCGCGCGGGCGGCAGCGGTGGACATGTTGATCAGCGCGGCGACCTCGGCGGTGGTGCGGGCGAACCCGGTGATCATCGATCGCGCATCGGCGTCGATGGCCAGCTCCTCCTCGATCCGCCGGCCCAACAACTGCGCGATCGCCGCGAGCTTGCGCGCGATCTGCATCGACTCCTGGCGTAGCGCATCCTCGACCACCGCGAGGACGTCACCGTCGGATCACTCATCGAACATGTGTTCGATACTAGCAACGGCCGCCGACAACACTCAGTCGTCGGATCTCCGCGCGGCTCGCGCGGTCCGGTGGTCGCTGCGGGCGTCACGCCGGGCCGTCGCCACCGCGTGGCGCTGCGCCCGCGCGGTGCGTCGCACCTCCACACGATCCGCCCGGTCCGCCTTCCGCGTCTGCGCGTCGGGAAACGGGACCGGGCGCCGATAGGCCCGGTCGACCATCGCCTTGAGCGGCGCGTTGAGCGCATCGGCCAGTCGGTCACACCCCAGCGTGCGCAGGGGCTGCAGCAGCGGCAGGTCGTGCGTCGGCGCCAGCACATACGTGGTGTTGTCGACCGTCCACCGCGCGTTGGCCGGGTCGTCGGGGTTCACCGCGGTGTAGTCCAGGTGCACCGTCTTGACGCCCATCGCGGCGTTCGCGACGGCCAGCAGGAAGAAGGGGGAGAACGGCTTGTTCGGGAAGTCGGCGAACAGGTCGTACTGGCGGGCGATGTCGGTCACGGTGTACTGCGTCTGCGGGGTGGTGTCGCCCAGTGGGACGTACGCACCCCCGAACGCACGGGCGGGATTGCCGACGAGCACGAACGACAGGTCCTGCGGTGTCGGCACTCCGGGCTCCGCGGCGTGTTCCCGCAGCCAGTGCCCGGCGACGATCGCCTCCTGGCTGTAGCCCATCACGATCACCGGCGCGGGAGTCGTCGCGATGGCCGCGTCCAGTGCCACGACACCCGCCGGCACCGATTCCGGCCCCACCACCGCTGGATACTCGACCTCCACGCACGTGTTCGCCGGCGCGTGACACACCGCACCGCCGAGCAGATCGGTCATCTCGCCCGTGCCGATGCCCAGCGTCTCCTCCAGCGTCAGCACGGTCGCCGCACCTGCGGAGGGCGCGACGGTGAGCGAGAGGGCGGCCGCCAGCGCGGTCAGCACCATCGCGGCGCGCAGGACGGGGGATCTCATGCAGCAGACGCTAAAAGCGCCGAGCCGCGGGCGGCAGGGACGAAAGACCCGAACGCGCTGCCACTGGTCGATAGCGGTCCACAGCGAACTCCAAGGTGTGACCGGGCGCACGTCGGGGGTATGCGCCCACCATGTCGTCCACCACCGATGGCCGCCCCGACGAGGTGCGCCGGCAGGCACACGAACACGCGCAGGAGAAGAGAGCGGCCATGGCCGCCAAGCGGGAGCGCACCGACGGCGGGGTGTCCGGATGGGTGGCGCAGCGCGCCGGCGACTGGGACCTCGCCGGACAGGACGAGGCGACGATGCAGCGCCAGAAGTTCTTCTGGAACACGTTGGTCGACCACTGGTTCCGGATGGAGTTCGACGGCTGGGAGAACCTGCCCGACGCGCCCGTCCTGTTGGTCGGCATCCACTCCGGGGCCCCGTTCGTCTGGGACGCGTGGACCGTCGGGGTGCACTGGTGGCGCCGGTTCGGTCAGGAGCGTCCCCTGCACGGCACCGCCCACGACGCACTGATGGCGATCCCCGTGATCGGCCGTTACTTCCGCGCGATGGGCGTGCTGCCCGCCGCGCCGGACTCGATCGCCACGGCACTGGCCGAAGGTCGCGACGTCGCGCTCTGGCCCGGGGGCGAAGTCGACTCCCTGCGCCCGTGGAGCGAACGCGACCAGGCGAATCTGGCCGGCCGCAAGGGCTTCGTCGCGATGGCGATCAAGGCGGGGGTGCCCATCGTGCCGATCGCGACCGTCGGCGGCGCCGACGCGATGCCGGTGCTGATCCGCGGCGACGGGCTCTCCCGTGCGCTGCGTCTGGACAAGCTGTTGCGGCTCAAGGTGTTTCCGCTCGCCGTCTCACTGCCGTGGGGAATCGCGCCGGCCGCGCTGCCGCAGTTGCCGCTGCCCGCCAAGATCCGTACCCGGTTGATGCCGGCGATCGAGGTGGATCATGACCCGGCCCGTGCCGAGGACCCCGACTACGTGGACCGCATCTACCGTGAGGTGCAGGACAGCATCCAGCGGGGGATGGACGCGCTGGCCCGCAAGCGGGCGTTCCCGCTGTTCGGTTGACGACTCAGTTCGCGAGCTCCGCGAGCACCGGGGCATGATCGCTCGCGCCCTTACCTTTTCGCTCCTCACGGACGATCTCGGCGTGCGTGACGCGGTCGGTGAACGCCGGCGACCCGAGGATGAAGTCGATGCGCATACCTCGGCGCTTCTGGAACGCCAGCCGCGTGTAGTCCCAGTAGGTGAAGACGCCGGGGCCAGGTGCGAACGGACGCACCACGTCGGAGTAACCGGCGTCGACGACCGCGGCGAAGGCGTCGCGTTCCGGCGGCGTGACGTGGGTGCTGCCCTGGTAGGCCTCGACGCTCCACACGTCGTCGTCGGTCGGCGCGATGTTCCAGTCGCCGACCATAGCGATCGGCGCGGCCGGATCGTCGGTGAGCCATCGGTGTGCGGTATCACGGAGCGCAGCAAGCCATTCCAGCTTGTACGCGTAGTGGGGCGAACCGACGAAGCGGCCGTTGGGAATGTAGAGGCTCCACACCCGCACGCCCCCGCACGTCGCGCCCAGCGCTCGGGCCTCGGCGGCGGCCTCCACGGTGTCGTCTGAACTCCACGTCGGCTGACCGTCGAAACCCACCGCGACGTCGTCGATGCCGATGCGCGAGGCGATCGCCACGCCGTTCCACTGGTTGAACCCGCAGTGCACCACCTCATAACCCAGCGCGGCGAACGGCATCGTCGGGAACTGCTCGTCGGAGCACTTGGTCTCCTGCATGGCGAGCACGTCCACGTCGGCGCGCTCCAGCCAGTCGGTGACGCGATCGACCCTGGCGCGAATCGAGTTGACGTTCCAGGTCGCCAGTCGCATGCCCATCACAGTAGGTCCTCGGCACGCACGTAGCGCGACCGATGGTGCAGCGTGAACCCCATCTGCTCGTACAGCCGGCGGGCGGCGTCGTTGTCGGTGACGACCTGGACGTAGGCGCGCGTGGCACCCCGGTCGCCTGCCCAGGCCAACAACCCGTCGCACAGTCGGCGGGCCAGGCCCCGGCGTCGCGCCGAGGCGACGACGTGCACCGCGGACACGCCCGCCCAGCGGGTGCCGTCGGGCGCCTCGGTGAGCGCGACCCTGCCCACCGCGGAACCGGCCAGCGCCCCGAACACGACCTCGCCGTCCACGACCGCGGTCAGCACCGGCACCGGGACCTCGCGCTCGTAGAGCCGAATCCAGTCGTCGTCGGGAAGCGCTGCCACGGACACCTCACCCAGCTCGCCCGGACCGATATCGCGTGTCATCACCAGGTTTTCGGCGTCCGTCGGCACGCCCTCCGGAATGCGGAACAGCCGGTCCGGAGCCGAGATCAGCGCGGGCACCCCGCGCGAGGCATACCAGCGCGCCGCCGCGGTGATCTCGGTGACCGACGTGAACTGCAGTGGCACAGCTGAATTCGCGCGCCGGGTGGCGCCGCCACCGAATCGCAGGAACCACCCGTCCAACCACTGGTGCTCGGTGCCCGGCCACGCCAGCGCCGCCGCGTGCTCGAGATTGCGGATCTGTCCGGCGCGCACCGGTTGTTCGGGCACCACCCGGAAGGCGACGACGTCGTCGCGGCGGACGGAGACCAGATCGCCGTGACGGGTGCGCACCAGCACCGCAGGGTCGACCTGCTCGACGTGGCCGACGACGTCGGTGAAGGGTCGCGACTCGCCGGCCGGCAGCCGGTACCGCAGGCTGACGCGAGCGCCCAACTCCGGCAGGTCCGTCACGGCTCAGTGCCCGAAGGGATCGGGGTCCTCACCGGGCATCCAGGTCAGCCCGGGCACACCCCACCCGTGTGACTTCACCGCCCGCTTGGCGCTGCGCGCGTTCCGTCCGACCAACCGGTCCAGATAGAGGAAACCGTCCAGGTGTCCCGTCTCGTGCTGCAGCATCCGCGCGAACAGATCCGTCCCCTCCAGCGTGATCGGGGTGCCGTCGGCGTCCAGGCCGGTCACCCGGGCCCAGGAGGCGCGTCCCGTCGGGAACGACTCGCCGGGCACCGACAGGCAGCCTTCGTCGTCGTCCTCCGGATCCGGCATCGTCTCGGGCACCTCGGAGGTCTCCAACACCGGGTTGACGATGACGCCGCGACGGCGGAGGGTCTTGCCGCGGGCGTCGGCGCAGTCGTAGACGAAGACCCGCTTGCCGACGCCGATCTGGTTGGCGGCCAGGCCGACTCCGTGGGCGGCGTCCATCGTGTCGTACAGATCGGTGATCAGATCCGCGAGATCGGCGGGCAGCGTTCCGTCCTCGCCGACGGGAATCGGCTCGGTGGGGGTGTGGAGGACGGGGTCACCCACGATGCAGATCGGTCGGACAGCCATGCCCGAAAGCTTAGGGTGGCCGGCGTCGGCCCCGACTCGCGGTCATTGGTGCCCCCGTCCGTGACCGAGCCGTGATTGAATACCAGCCGAAACCACACTGGTGTCATTTCGACCGTCGGAAGGGTCCACGAGGCGATATGGACGGCGCGATCGCGCGGGCTGAGAAGTCCGGGGACTCCGCAGACGGCGCTGAACCCGCCGACGGCCTGACCCGTCGGGAGCACGACATCCTGGCGTTCGAACGGCAGTGGTGGAAGTACGCCGGATCCAAGGAAGACGCCATCAAGGAGCTCTTCTCGATGTCGGCGACCCGGTACTACCAGGTGCTGAACGCGTTGGTCGACCGGCCGGAAGCGCTGGCCGCGGACCCGATGCTGGTCAAGCGGTTGCGCAGGCTGCGGGCGAGTCGGCAGAAGGCCCGCGCGGCGCGGCGCCTCGGCTTCGACGTGACCTGACCGCGACGGCGAGCCGATACAGTAGGCGCCGATGAACCAGCGAGAATCCTCCGGTCTGCCCCTGCGCGCCATCGTGATGGTGCTGCTGTTCCTGGGCGTGGTCTTTCTCCTCGTGGGGTTCCAGGCGCTCAGCGGCGGCGACGACGACTCGTCCGACAGCGACTCGATCACCACCTCCATCACCAGCACGCCGACCACGCCGTCGAGCACCGCCGCGCCGGCGAAGGCCGAGGTGCGGGTCTTCAACATCTCCACCACCGAAGGCGCCGCCGAGACGACGGCCAACCGGCTGCGGGACGCCGGCTGGAATGTCACCGAAACGGGCAACCTGACCCTGCCGGAGACGACGGTCACCACCGTGTTCTTCAGTGACGCTCCTGGCGAGCAGCAGGCGGCCGAGGAGATCGGCCGGTTGCTCGAGGCGCCGGTGGCGCCGCGGGTCCCCGAAGTCACAGACCAGCCACCAGGCGTGATCGTGGCAGTCACCGGCTAGGCTCTTGCTCATGCTCAGGACCGTCGCCGCCGCCACCCTGTTCGCAGCGCCAGCCCTCGCGTTGGCCGCCTGCTCGCCTCCCGGAGAGGTGCCCTCGGACACCCCCGGAACCACACCGTCGGTGTGGACCGGCTCGCCGTCCCCGTCGGCGCCCGCCGGCGAAGGAGGCTCGGGCGAGGGCGGTGCCGAGGGCGGCCAAGCGCAGGCCGCCGGCGGCGAGACCCTCAAGGCCGATCTGAAGTTGCCCGACGGCACCACCGTGGCGACCGCCGACATCGCGTTCTCCGGGGGATTCGCCACCGTCACCGTGCAGACGACCGGCAGGAACCAGCTGACCCCCGGCTTCCACGGCATGCACATCCACTCGGTGGGCAAGTGCGAGGCCAACTCGGTGGCACCGACCGGAGGCGCGCCGGCCAACTTCAACTCCGCGGGCGGCCACCTGCAGGTGCCCGGCCACAGCGGTCACCCCGCCAGCGGTGACCTGGCCTCGCTGCAGGTGCGCGAGGACGGCTCGGCCAAGCTGATGACGACCACCGACGCCTTCACCGCTGAGGAACTGCTGGGCGGCGCGGGCACGGCGATCATCATCCACGAGAAGGCGGACAACTTCGCCAACATCCCGCCGGAGCGCTATCAGCAGGTCAACGGCGCACCGCCGCCGGATCAGACCACCCTGGCGACCGGCGACGCCGGAGCGCGGGTGGCCTGCGGTGTCATCACTCGGGGCTGACCGCCGGGCCGGCAGCCGCATCGACTTCGCCGGGTCGCCCCGGCCGACGCTCGGTGTCGAATGGGAGTTCGCGCTCGTCGACGCCCAGACCCGCGACCTCAGCAACGAGGCCGCCTCGGTGATCGCCGAGATCGGTGAGAACCCGCATGTGCACAAGGAACTGCTGCGCAACACCGTCGAGGTCGTCACCGGCGTCTGCGACAGCGTGCCCCAGGCGATGGACGATCTGCGGTCCACGCTGCGCCCTGTGCGCACCGTCGTGCGGGAGCGCGGCATGGAGTTGTTCTGTGCGGGCACACACCCGTTCGCGAAGTGGTCGGCGCAGAAGCTGACCGACGCGCCGCGCTACGCCGAGCTGATCAAGCGCACCCAGTGGTGGGGCCGGCAGATGTTGATCTGGGGTGTGCACGTCCACGTCGGGGTGTCCTCGGCGCACAAGGTGATGCCGATCATCACCTCGATGTTGAACTACTACCCGCATCTGCTGGCGCTGTCGGCGTCCTCGCCGTTCTGGGACGGGGAGGACACCGGCTACGCGAGCAACCGGGCGATGATGTTCCAACAGCTTCCGACGGCCGGCCTGCCGTTCCACTTTCAGGAGTGGCGCGAGTTCGAGGGCTTCGTCGCCGATCAGAAGAAGACAGGGATCATCGACCACATGAACGAGATCCGTTGGGACATCAGGCCTTCGCCGCATCTGGGGACGGTGGAGGTGCGGATCTTCGACGGAGTGTCGAACCTCCGGGAGCTCTCCGCGCTCGTCGCGCTGACGCACTGCCTGATCGTGGATCTCGATCGCCGCCTCGACGCCGGTGAGACACTGCCCGTGATGCCCCCGTGGCACGTGCAGGAGAACAAATGGCGGGCCGCGCGCTACGGCCTGGACGCGATCATCATCCTCGACGAGGACAGCAACGAGCGACTGGTCACCGAGGATCTCGACGATCAGCTCGAGCGGCTGGTGCCCGTGGCCGAATCCCTGTCGTGCGTCGACGAACTCTCGGCGGTCGCCGAGATCTGCCGCAACGGCGCGTCGTACCAGCGGCAGCGCCGGGTGGCCGAGGAGGCCGACGGTGATCTGCGCGCCGTCGTCGACGCGCTGGTCGGTGAGTTGGTGATCTGAGCATGCCGACGGTTCCGATGTTCCCGCTCGAGGTGGCGATGCTGCCCGGTGAGGAACTGCCGCTGCGGATCTTCGAGCCGCGGTACTCGGCCCTGGTGCAGGCGTGTCTGGCCGCCGAGGATCCTGCCTTCGGGACGGTGCTGATCGAAGCGGGCCGTGAGGTCGGTGGCGGCGACAGCCGCAGCGACGTCGGGACGCTGGCCCACATCACCGAGTACGTCGACCTGGGCGAGGGTCGCTACGCCATGAAATGCGCTATGGTCGAACGGTTTCGGGTCATCGAGTGGCTGCCCGACGACCCGTATCCGCGGGCGGTGATCGACCTGTGGCCCGACGAGCCGGGCGCGCCGGTCACGGTCGACCAGATCCGCGACATCGAAGACCGAATGGTGGCGCTGTTCGAGCGGATCGCGTCGGCGCGCGGTGCCCAGGTGAACGCGCGCGACATCGTGCACGGCGCCGACGACTCCGGGGATGCGGCGATGTGGTTGTACGCGTTGACCGCTCGGCTCCCCATGGGACAGGCCGACCGGTACTCGGTGCTGGCCGCGCCGACCGCGGCCGACCGGGTGCTGGCGCTGTCCGAGGCCGTCGACACTGTCACCGCGATGGTGGAGTTCCAGCTCTCGGAGTGAGCCGGCTCAGAGCAGCTTGGCCTCGACGAAGACGTACGGCGGAATCGTGACGTCGCCGTCGGTGTCCCGGTGATAGCGGTGCATCACGTCGCGCACGTCGACCGATGACGCCTCCCAGCGGTTGCAGCACAACCATTGTGCGACATCGGGATTCGCCGCCGCCTCGACGGCGATCCGGCTGCCCCGTGCGCTGTAGAGAGCGATCTCCGAGAGCAAGGCGTCCTGCTCCTCGGCGGACAGTTCACCGAAGACGCCCTCGATCGCCCAGGCGGTCGGCTCCTGGTGATCGAAGCCGGCGGCGCGCAGCGCACCCGGCCAGTCGTCGCCCGACTCCACCGGCACCGGCATGTACTTGGCGCCGAGTTGCGCGGCGGAGGCGTCCATGGTCGCGGTCTTCAGATCGAGCATCGTCGGTTCGTCGACCTCGAAGATCACGGTGTCGCTGAGCCACGGCAACCGCCACGCCCGGGTGTCCAGGCCGGCGCCCAGCACGACCACCTGCGAGACGCCCCCCGCGCTGGCCGACAGCATGAAGTCGTCGAACCACTTCGTGCGCGCCGCGGCGTAGTCCGCGCCGGCGCAGGGACGTCCCTCCGGTGCCGCCGCGCCCGCCGCCTCGACGAGCAGCCGCGCATACGGGTCGGTGAACAACGGGTGTGCGGAGTCGTTCTCCCACGCCCGCACCATCGCGACGCCGAGCGCCCTGTGGTAGCCCGAGCTGTCAGCGTCGCGGCGAATCATGGTCGCCGGATTCCCGATCGTCGGCGAAATCATGCATCTCGTCGGTGGTCATCAGATCGTCGCGGATGTTCTGCTCCCGGTAGGCCAGCTGGCCCACCCGGTTCGCGATCACCGGCGCGGTGATCGCGGTGAACAACCCCGTCAAGATCAGCATGCCGACGTCGACGTGACCGCGCAGCCGCAGCGCGGCGCCGAGCAGCACCAGCAGCAGGCCGAGCACCTGGGGCTTGGTGGCCGCGTGCATCCGCGACAGCGTGTCGGGGAACCGGACGACGCCGATGGCCGCGGTCAGCGCGAGCGCCGACCCGGCCAGGATCAGTACCGCGGCGACGACGTCGAAGACGGTCATCGCTGCCGACCCTTGTCCGCCGGGTCGTCCACGTCGGGCACGCGGAACCGGGCGACGCTGACCGACCCGACGAAGGTGATCAACGCCAGCGCGGTCAGGCTGTAGGTGACCGTGGTGTCGAGGCTGAACGCCGCCCATGTGCCGATCGCGCACATCGCCACCGCGACGAGGGTGTCCAATGCGACCAGCCGGTCGAGTGTGGTGGGTCCGAGCAGCATCCGGAACATGGTGGCCAGCGCCGCGGCCGACAGCATGGCCCCGGCGACGATCCAGACGACGGTCACGACGTGGCCCCCTTCTCCTGCGCCTTCTCGGGGGCAGGCCGCCAGTCCGCATCCCGCTCGAAGGAGGCGACCAACAGCTTCTGCAGACCCGCCACCTGCCGGTAGAACCGTTGCACCGTGCGTTCGGATCCGACGTCGAGCACGTGCACGTAGATCATCCGGCGGGGCTGGTCGATCTCCAGCACGATGGTGCCCGGCGTGAGGTTGATGATGTTGACCGCCAGCACCAGCACCAGATCGGACTTCACCGCGATGTGGGCGCGCAGCACCGCGGTCAGCGGCGGCGGTCCCGGTTTCAGGGCCAGCGCCGCCACCTGTACCGAGGACGCCAGCAGGTAGTAGATGACGGTCAGCACGAGGCGCAGCAGCGGAATGGGGTGCAGCCGGCCCTCGACGGGGACCGGCGGCAGCGGCAGCAGCAGCGTCACCACCAACGCGACCACCAGACCCGAGAGGATGTTGGCCGCAGAGACGGTGCCCCACAACAACACCCACACCAGGATCAGCCAGCACACCATCCACACCCGCAGCGCCAGTGTCCTCATTGCTGCGGCACCTCCCCGAGCACCGCGGTGATGTACTGCCCGCGGTCGAGCACTTCCGCGGCGGCCCGGTCGCTGTAGGCGAAGATCGGTCCGGCCGCGACGGTCAGCGCCAACCCGACCGCGATCAGCGCCCCGGTCGGCACCAGCATGCCGATCGGCATCCTGCCCACGTCGTCGCGGTCGACGAACTCGATGTCCACCGAGTCCTCCGGATCGTCGAGCAGCACCGTCGGCGCGCCACCGGACAGATGGCCTTCGGGCGCATCCTTGCGCGCCCGCCAGAACGCCTTGGTCCACACCCGCGCGATGACGTAGAGCGTGAGCAGGCTGGTGATGACGCTGCCGGCGACCAGCATCCAGGCCAGCACCGAACCGGACTGCGAGCCGGCCTCGAGCAGAGCCACCTTGCCGATGAAGCCCGAGAACGGCGGAATACCACCGAGATTGAGGGCCGGGACGACGAACACGAAGGCCAGCACCGGGCTCGCGGCCGCGAGCCCGCCGAGCCGCTCCAGCGTCGACGCCCCCGCTTGCCGTTCGATCAGCCCGACGACCAGGAACAGCGTGGTCTGCACCAGGATGTGGTGGGCGACGTAGTAGATCGCACCCGACATGCCCAGCTGGTTGGACAGCGCGATGCCGAACACCATGTAGCCGATGTGACTGACGAGGGTGAACGACAGCAGCCGCTTGATGTCGCTCTGGGCGATCGCGCCGAGGATGCCCATCAGCATCGTCGCGAGCCCGGCGACCAGCAGCACGTTGTCCATCGAGCCGCCTGGGAAGAGCAGCGAGTGGGCCCGGATGATCGCGTAGACACCCACTTTGGTGAGCAGGCCGGCGAACACGGCGGTGACCGGCGCCGGCGCGGTGGGGTAGGAGTCGGGCAGCCACGTCGACAGCGGGAACACCGCGGCCTTGATGCCGAACGCCACCAGCAGCACCGCGAACAGCGCGGTGCGCGTCCCCTCGGACACACCGTCGAGCCGCACCGACAGCTCGGCCATGTTCAGGGTCCCGGTGGTCGCGTACACCAGCGCGATGCCGAACAGGAACACCAGCGACGACACCATCGACACCATCACGTAGGAGATGCCGGCGCGCACCCGCTCCCGGCTCGCGCCGATGGTCAGCAGCACGAAACTCGCGTTGAGCAGCACCTCGAAACCGACGAACAGGTTGAACAGGTCGCCGGCGAGGAACGCCATGAACACGCCCGCGGAAAGGACCAGGTAGGTCGGCAAGAAGATCGACACCGGTTGACGGCCGTCGCCGTCCCGGATGCCCTGCCCGATGGCGTAGAAGACGACGGCGAGCAGCACGATCGACGACACGACCAGCATCAGCGCCGACAATCGGTCGACGACCAGCGTGATGCCCAGCGGCCCCATCCCCGGCTCGGTCGAACCCCAGCCGCCGACTTGCAGCGCGATCGTGCCGTCCCGGTCGGCGAGGTACACGAGCATCGCCGAGACGACGAGCACCACCGACAACGCCAGCACCGCGATACCCCGCTGCAGGCGCGGCTTGCGGCCGGCGAGCAGCGTGATCGCCGCGGCCAGCATCGGGATCAGGACGGGCAGCGGGGTCAGCACCGCGGCGAGGTGACCGCCGATCATCGTGACCCCTCGTGTCCGGGCAGCGCGTCCAGTTCGTCGGGCAGGTCGGTGTCGCGGGTGCGGTCGGGTTTCAGCCGGCCCTCCAGTTCCTCGCCGACCTCGGTCCCGGACTGCTGGGACACCCTGATGTCCTCGGGGTCGTTGCTCACCTCTTCGCGGGTGTTCAGCCGGTAGGACCGGTAGGTCAGCGCCAACACGAACGCCGCGACACCCATCGTGATCACGATCGCGGTCAGGATCAGGCCTTGGGCCAGCGGATCCGCCGTCGTCGTGTTGTCGCCGCTGGTGCGTCCCCGCACCGGCGGATTGCCCGACGGCCCCCCCACGGTGAGGATCAGCAGATTGATCGCGTTGCCGATCAGCAACAGGCCCAACAGCATTCGGGTCAGGTGCCGTTCCAACAGCAGGTACACCCCGGCGGTGGTGAGGCCGCCGATGATGGCCAGGGGAACCAGGTACACCGTCATGCCGGTCATCGTGACTTCCCCAACTCCTCGTCGATGCGCGCCCCGAGGCTGCGCAGCACGTCGAGAACCAGGCCCACGACGATCAGGTAGACACCCATGTCGAAGAACAGCGCCGTGACGAACTTGACCGAGCCGAGCACCGGCACGTCGAACTGGATCAGTGCCGAGGACAGCGCCGGGGCGCCCACGAGCAGCGACGCGGCCGCCGTGCCGGCCGAGAGCATCAAGCCTGCGCCGAGGATCTTGCCGGCGTCGAACGGCAGCGCCTCTCCGAGTTCGTAGCGGCCGCCGGCCAGGTAGCGCAGCACCAGGGCGAGGCCGGCCATCAGCCCGCCCGCGAACCCGCCGCCGGGGGTGTTGTGGCCGGCGAAGAAGAAGTAGGCCGACAGCACCATCATCACCGGGAAGATCAGCCGCGTCGCCACCTCGAGCACCAGTGAACGGTTGCGGGGATCGCGCAGTTCACTGCCGCGCAGCCAGGTAACCTCGCCGGCGGCCGGGCTGTTGGTGGAGTACACGGCGAGCTTGCCGATGTCGGGCTGACCGGCGTCGGCGACGCGGGGCGCCGCGCCGAAACGCCTGTTGCGGAACACCATCGACGCGACCCCGGTGGCGGCGACCAGCAGCACCGAGATCTCGCCCAGGGTGTCCCAGGCGCGGATGTCGACGAGGAGCACGTTGACGGTGTTGGCGCCGTGTCCGCGCAGGTACGCCGCGTCGGGCAGCAGGTCGGCGATCGGCCGGCCGGATCGCGCCGCCATCGCGAACGCCGCGAGTGTGGTGACCGTCGCGCCGACGGCGACGGCCAGTACCGCGCGCGGCACCCGGAAGCGCCGGATGTCGGCGCCACCCGTCTCGGCGGGCAGCACCCGCAGCACGAGCACGAACACCACCAGCGTCAACGTCTCCACCAGGAACTGTGTCAATGCCAGATCGGGTGCGCCGTGGAACGCGAAGATCACCCCGCACCCGTAACCGGTGACGCCGACCAGCAGCACCGCGGCCAGACGGTTGCGCATCACGGTGGCGGCGAACGCGGCGGCGAGCATCAGGGCGCCGACCACCGCCTGGGGAGGGGACTCCCACAGCGCGAAGTGCGGACGGTCGCGTGTCCCGAGCGCCAGCACGGCCAGCGGGACCAGCACGAGCGTGGTCAGGATCACCGACTGGGTCGCCGGGATCGAGCCGCGCTGGGTCATCGCGGTCAGCCGCACCGACATGATGTCGGCGCCACGCAGCACCGCGTCGTAGATGCGGTCGGCGTTCGCCAACGGCAGGAATCCGAGCCGAGCCCGGCGCAGCCGCCCGCGGCTCAGGTAGATCGCGATGCCCGAGCCGAGCACCAGTACCGACAGCAGCAGCGGCAGATTCACGCCGTGCCAGAGCGCCAGGTGGTAATCCGCTTCGTAGCCGGCCGGATCGGGGACCGTGTCGGCGTAGTCGCCGAGCACGTCGTCCAGGCCCTTGGGCCACAGGCCGAACAGCAGACCGGCGCCGGCCAGGATCGCGGGCGGGATGAGGAAAAGGGTCTCGGGGCGGTGCATCTCGCGGACGCGGGTGCTCGGCTGCGGCAGGCCCTTGCGGCCGAAGGCGCCGAACACGAAGCGCAGGCTGTAGACGGTGGTGAGCACAGAACCGGCGGCGATGCCGGCGAGCACCAGCGGTGCGGCCGCGCCCAACGACGGGCTGTGCAGCACGGTCTCGAAGTCGGCCTCTTTCGCGACGAACCCGAGGAACGGCGGCAGGGCCGCCATGCTGGCCGCGGCGCAGCACGCGATCACCAGCAACGGTTTACTGCGGTCGCCGAGCCAGGCCAACCGGCGGATGTCGCGGGTACCGGTGGCGTGGTCGATGATGCCGACCACCATGAACAGCGCGGCTTTGAACATCGCGTGCGCGCACAGCATCGCCAGACCGGCGAGCATCATCTCGCTGCCACCCGCCCCGACCATCACCGTGATGAGGCCGAGCTGGCTGACCGTCCCGAACGCCAGGATCAGCTTGAGGTCGTACTCGCGCATCGCCCGCCACCCGGCGAGCAGCATGGTCAGCAGCCCGAGGGAGATCACCGTCGGCCGCCATTCGGGGGAGTCGGAGAACCCAGGGGTCAGCCGCGCGATCAGGTAGACGCCGGCCTTGACCATCGCCGCCGCGTGCAGGTACGCGCTCACCGGGGTGGGGGCGGCCATCGCGCCCGGCAGCCAGAAATGCAGCGGCACGATGGCCGACTTCGACAGGGCACCGACGAGGATCAGCACGATCGCCACCGAGGCCGCGACGCCGGTCGGGGGATCGGCCACCAGCTCGGAGATCAGGAACGTGCCCGCGACGTTGCCGATCACGACGATCCCGACGAGCATCGCCAGCCCACCCAGCGTCGTCACCAACAGCGCCTGGGTGGCGGCGCGCCTGCTGGTGGCGCGCTCGGCGTAGTGCCCGACCAGCAGGAACGACAGCACCGTCGTGATCTCCCAGAACACGTACAGCACGAGCATGTTGTCGCTGGTGACCAAGCCGAACATCGCGCCGGAGAAGGCGACCAGCTCCGCGGCGAAGCTGGGCAGCCGCTTCTCGGTGTGCCCGTCGTGGTGGTGGAAGTAGTCGGCGCAGTAGAACAGCACCAGCGCCCCGACGCCGAGCACCAGCACGCTCATGATCGCGGCGAGCGCGTCGAAGCGCAGCGTGATATCCATCGACAGGTCGGGGACCCACGGCACGGTGAGCCGCTGCCCGGGACCGCTGCCGGGCCAGTGGCGGGCCACCCAGATCAGCGAGCCGAGCGGAACCAACGCCAGCGGATAGAACGCGCGCCGACCCCAGCGGTGGACGAGAACCGGCGCCAGCACGGTGGCCACTGCGTGCGCAGCGAGGATGGCGAGCATGGCTCCGTTTCGTCGTCGTCGGCGGGCGGTTTCGTCGGTGGCGGCAGAGAGCCGGCCCCCAGTCTACGGGGCCGGGCGGTCACCGCCCGCGTCGTCAGCGGCCGGTGACCATCACCTCGATGCGGTCCTCCCCGTCGGGGCCGCAGACGAACAGGATCTCGTCGCCGTCGCGCAGCACGTCGGTCGCCTCCGGCACGATCAACCGATTGCCGCGCAGCACCGTCACCAGAGCGCTGTCGCGCGGCATCGTCAGATCGCCGACCCGGCGCCCGACCAGAGGGCTGCCGGCCGGCAGCGTGAACGAGGCGACGTTGGCGCTGCCCTCGCCGCGCAGCTCGCGCGGTCCGCGGCCGAGCGCCATCAACCGGACCACGTGACCGACGTCGATCGCCCCCTCGACGGCGGCCACCATGGCCACCGGCGTGGACACCGCGACGTCGATGCCCCACCCGTCGGTGAACAGCCACTCGTTGCGGGCGTCGTTGATGCGTGCCACCACCCGGCCGATACCGAACTCGCTCTTGGCGAGCAGTGCCATCGCCAGGTTCGCCTTGTCGTCGCCGGTGGCCGCGATCGCGACGTCGCAGATGTGCATCTCGGCCTCCTCGAGGGAGGACACCTCGCACGCGTCGGCCAGGAACCATTCCGCGCCCGGCACGGTCGCCGGCTCGTAGCGGTGGAACTCCTTCTCGATGAGCAGCACCTTGTGGCCGTAGTCGACCAACTCCTGGGCCACCGAGCGGCCAACGGCCCCGGCGCCGGCTATCGCGATCCGCATAGAGGTGACTGTGCTGATTTACTGACAGCGACACAAGTGCCTGCAGCGAGGAAACAGTGACACTGCACGAGCTGTACGTGGCGCTGTTCATCGGGGGCCTGGTGCTGCTGGCGAGCATCGCCGCCACCAGGCTGGCCACCGGAGCCGGCCTGCCCAGCCTGCTGCTGTTCCTCGGCGTCGGTGTCCTGGTCGGCGAGGACGGCCTCGGTTTGCACTTCGACAACGCGCAACTCGCCCAGGATCTGGGCACCGCCGCGCTGGGCGTCATCCTGGTCGAAGGCGGTCTGACGACGCGCTTCTCCGACATCCGCAAGGTGCTGGCGCCGGCCGCGGTGCTCGCGACGGTCGGCGTGGTGGTCAGCACGCTGATCACCGCGATCGCCGCGCACCTGCTGCTCGGGATGAACTGGCAGCTGGCGCTGCTGCTGGGCGCGATCGTGTCGAGCACCGACGCGGCGGCCGTGTTCTCGGTGCTGCGGGTGGTGCCGCTGCCCCGACGGCTGGGCGGCCTGCTGGAGGCCGAGTCCGGCTTCAACGACGCGCCCGCCGTCATCCTGGTGCTGCTGTTCAGCGTGACCCCGCTGGTGTTGCAGCCGGTGACGATCGTCGGGACCCTCGTCTACGAGTTGGCCGTCGGTGCACTGATCGGTCTGGCGTGCGGATTCCTCGGGGCGATCGCCCTGCGCCGCACCGCGCTCCCCGCCGCGGGCCTGTACCCGCTGGCGACGTTCGGGCTCGGCATGCTGGCGTTCGCCGCCGCGGGTTCGGCGCATGCGAGCGGTTTCCTGGCCGCCTACCTGGCCAGCGTGGTGCTCGCCAATTCGGGGCTGCCGCACCGCTCGGCGACGCGGTCGTTCGCCGAGGGCTCGGGCTGGCTGGCGCAGATCGGGCTGTTCGTGATCCTCGGTCTGCTGGTGTCGCCGGACGAACTGCTCGACGAACTGGTGCCGGCGATCCTCACGGGCCTGGTGCTGCTGGTGCTGGCGCGGCCGCTGTCGGTCGTGGTGTCGCTGTGCGGCTTCCGGGTGCCGTGGCGGGAGCAGGCGTTCCTGTCGTATGCCGGGCTGCGCGGAGCGGTGCCGATCGTGCTGGCGACCTATCCGATCGTCGCGGGGGTGCCCGGCAGCGGCCGGCTGCTCAACATCGTGTTCATCCTCGTCGTGCTCTTCACCCTGGTGCAGGGGCCGAGCCTGCGGCGGGTCGCCGAGTGGCTGGACCTGATCCCGCGGGACACCACCCGCGAGGTCCACGTGGACGCCGCCCCGCTCGACGTCCTCGGCGCCGAGCTGCTGACGACCAGGGTCGCGCCCGGTTCGCGGCTGCACAACGTCACGGTGCTGGAACTGCGGCTGCCCGACCCGAGTGTGATCACCCTGATCATCAGGGACGGGCGGGCATTCGTCCCCGAGCCGCTGACCCGGCTGCAGATCGGCGACGAGGTGATGATCGTGACGACGACGGCGACGCGGGAGTCCGCCGAGCGCCGGCTGCGGGCGGTGAGCCGGCGCGGGAAATTGGCGTACTGGTTCGACGAGTACGGCGAGCCGGGCTGACCCCTTTACGCGTCGGCGTCGCTCGCGCCGGCCGGCTCGGACCGGTCCGCCTTGTCGGCCTTCTCCGCCTTCTCGGCTTTCTTCGCTTCTCGGGCGTCCCTGCGCGCCTGTCGCGCCTCGGCGGCCTTCTCGGCGCGTTCCGCCTTCCTGGCCTTCCACTCGGAGAACACCCCGCTGCGCGCAGGACGGTCGACGATGGTCGACGCGGTGGGCTCGCGGTCGCGGTCGGGCACCGACAGCGGCCTGCCCTTGAAGGGTGGGTCCGCATCGTCCCAGCGCGCGGGCCGGTCCAACGGCGGCCTGTTGATGGCGATCGCCTCGGCCGTCATGCCGATGGAGACCTCGTCGATGGCGACGAAGAGCGCCGAGTAGCCGACATCGGTGGCGACGTCGCGCAGATTCTGGACCACCCCTTCTCCGCGCAGGACGTCGGTGCCGTTGAACACGGCACTGGCGGTGAGGCTCTCGACGAGGTTCAGGCCGATGTAGATCTGCTTGCCGACGAACCCCAGTTGATTGAGCACCGGGGTGACGATCCGGCGCAGCACGACCGTGCCGTCGATGAACGCGTCGTCGATCGCGTCGAGGAGCGGGGTGCTCTCGTCCGCGGCGACTGCGACGTTCTGGAGCATGCGGTACCCGTGGGAGAGCTGCCGGGCCACGTCGGCAACCGCCGCGTCGCTCGTGTCGCGAGCCGGCGTCCATGGTGCCGTCGAGGCTGTCAGTTCCACCGCGGCGTCGAGGCGCGCCGGTGCGGCCGAGGGCGCCTCGCCAGGGTGGGCCAGCACGGTCGTCCCCGCGACTATCGCGACCGCCAACGCGGTGCTGGTTCGTGCGACGAAATCCATGGTTTCCCTCCGCCCCTGGCTCGGCACGACGGCCGTCCCAGGGCCCACGCTAAGGGCGGGACCGGCGAGGCACCAATAGGGGAAACCCCCCGCGCGAGCGCCAGGCGCACAGGGAGGACGTGGGAGGCGAGGCCGATGCCTGCGCCGAGGATCGGCCAGATCGGCCAGAAGTACCACGAGCCGGTGCCCAGGCCGACGGCCAACCAGACGGTCAGCACGATGACGACCATCGCCAGGTAGCCGGCCACGTGGAGGGCGACCCCGCGGCGGACCGCCGCCCGCCGGGCGGCGGCGCGACGGGGGTCGTTGCGCCGCAGCTCCGCCGCCGGCAGGTCGGCCGTCAGCTGCCGCAGGTCGGGGGTCGTGTGGGCGTCGTAGACCTGACGCAGCCGGGCGTCGAACTCGTCGAGGTCGAGGTAGCCCTGCGCGAGTGCCTGCCCGAGCAGGTCGGCGGTGGCCTCGCGGTCGCGATCGCCGGCCCGCGCCGTCAGCGGTGCTGTCATGCGTCCTCCCTCAATCTTGCCAATGACTAGTTCGAGCATGCCGACTGAACTAGTCACTGTCAAGATGCGATTCTCTACCGGGCGTCGGCGAAGGCGCGCAGCGAAGCGACCTGCGCCGGGTCCAGCGACGGCCGCACGGTCTCGCGGGCGGCGGCCACATCGGCCGCGGTGACGTCGGCGGCATCGATCGAGCGGCGCATCGCGGTCAGCGCGGCTTCACGCAGCAGCGCCACGCAGTCGGCGGCGCTGTACCCGTCGAGTTCGGCGGCCAGCGCGTCGAGATCCACGGCGTCGGCCCCCTCCCGCGCCAGCGGCACCGACTTGCCCGCCGTGCGCAGGATCTGCGCGCGCGCCTCCGCGTCCGGGGGCTCGACGAACACCAGCTTCTCCAGTCGGCCCGGGCGCAGCAGCGCCGGATCGATCAGGTCCGGGCGGTTCGTCGCCCCCAGCACGACGACGTCACGCAACGGCTCGATGCCGTCCAGTTCGGTCAGCAGCGCGGCCACCACGCGGTCGGTGACGCCGGAGTCGAAGCTCTGCCCGCGCCGCGGCGCCATCGCGTCGATCTCGTCGAGGAACACCAGCGACGGCGCCGAGTCCCGGGCCCGGCGGAACAGCTCGCGCACCGCCTTCTCCGACGAGCCGACCCACTTGTCCATCAGCTCAGCGCCTTTCACCGCGTGCACGCTGAGCCGGCCCGAGCTGGCCAGGGCCCGCACGACGTAGGTCTTGCCGCACCCCGGCGGCCCGTAGAGCAGCACGCCGCGCGGCGGCTGCACGCCGAGACGCGCGAACGTGTCGGGGTGCTGCAGCGGCCACAGCACCGCCTCGGTGAGCGCCTGCTTGGTCTCGGCCATGTCGCCGACGTCGTCGAGGGTGACCGAGCCGACCGAGACCTCCTCGGTGGCCGACCGCGACAGCGGCCGGATCACACTCAGCGCGCCGGTGAGGTCCTCCTGCCGCAACTCGGGCGCGTCGCCGTTCTCGCTGGCCCGCGCCGCCGCCCGCAGCGCCGCCTCGCGCACCAGTGCGGCCAGGTCGGCCACCACGAAACCCGGTGTCCGCTCGGCGATCTCACCGAGATCGAGCTCGGCCGACGGGACGTCCCGCAGCAGCACCTCGAGCAACTGGCGGCGCACCGCGCCGTCGGGCAGGCTCAGGCCGAGTTCGCGATCGCACAGATCCGGCGCCCGCAACCGGGGGTCGACGGCGTCGGGCACCGCGGTCGTCGCGACGAACGCGACACCGGGTGTGGCGACGGCCGAGCGCAGTTCGGCCAGGATCAGCGTCGCGACCGGGTCGGCCGGGACCGGGAGCAGGGTGTCGATGTCGGTGATCAGCAGCACTCCGCCGTGGTCGCGGACCGAGGCGACCGCCGAGGACACGGTGGACAGCCGGTCTTCGGGGCGCAGCGACCCCACCTCCGGACCGTCGAGTTCGACCAGGCGTCGGCCGCTGCACACCGTGCGCACCAGCTTGGTCTTCCCCACGCCGGCCGGACCGGACACCAGAACTCCGAGATTGGCTGCGGCGCCCAGCTTTTCGAGCAGTTCGGGCTGATCGAGGGCGAGCTTGAGCCATTCGGCGAGCCTGCCGGCCTGGGCGTGCGCTCCCTTGAGGTCATCGAAGTTCAGCGTCGGCGCGGTCTCCTCGGTGACGACGTGCGTCCCGGTCGCCGTCCGCGCTTCGGGCTCCGCGCCCGTCTGGGCTCGGGATCCGGAGCTGCCCCAGCAGACCAGCGAATTGGGTTGCACGCTCACCGGTCCCGCCGGATCGACCTCGGTGACCGTCAGCAACTCCGAGGTCCAGGTGATGCCGACCGACGCGGCCAGCGCGGCGCTGGCCGCCGACGTGGAGGTGCCCGGGCCGAGGTCGCGCGGCAGCAGCGACACGGTGTCGCCGACGGTCATCACCTTGCCCAGCAGGGCTTGGCGCAACGTGGCCGGGGTGATCGAGCGGGTGGCCAGGTTGGAGCCGGTCAGCGTCACCGACCGGGCGCCGTACACGGTGACCGGTGCGACGAGCACCGCGGCGTCCTCCCGCAGCCCGGTGTTGGACAGTGTCACGTCGTCGAGCAGTGCGGTGCCCGTCGGCGTCCCGTCGGGCGCGATGCCGACCACCGCGGCGGTGGTGCGTGACCCCGTCAACGCGACCGCATCCCACTCCCGGATGCCGAGGGCGGCAATGGCTTCGGGATGCAGCCGGATGACGCCGCGGCGCGAGTCCAGGGCCGAGGTGTTCAGCCGCGCGGTCAGCGTCAGGTGCGCCGTGGTCGGAGCCATCGTCAGCCCCGGGGCGGCCTGCGCAGCCCCAGGCGCGCCATCGACCGGCGATGAGGCTGGGCGCGGCGGATGGCCCGGCGGGCCGCGCGCTGCTGGCGCGGCTTGTCGTCCCAGACCTCCGGATGCGCCGCGAGGAACCGCCGCGTCCGGACCGCGAACGGGATGTGCAGCATGTAGCCGAGGATGATCGCCAGCAGCACGATGTAGCCGTAGAGGATCGACGCCGCGACGCCGATCGCGAGCAGGGCCAGCAGCGGGGCGACCATGTTCGGCGGCACCGAGAACGTGTGGATCTTGCGCATCGGCAGCGTGCTGACCACCAGCAGGGAGATGCCGATCATCCAGATCACCACGGCCGGCTCGGACGTCCACCAGCCGTCGCCGAACTGCATCTTGGCCGCCAGCGGACCGATCGCCCCGATCGCGCCGGCCGGCGCGGGCATCCCCACGAAGAACTTCTTCTCGTAAGCCGGCTGGTCGAGATCCAGCATGGCGTTGTAGCGGGCCAGCCGCAGCACGATGCACACCGCATACAGCAGCACCACGATCCACCCCACCCGGGAGGTGGACAGCAGCGTGCCGTAGACGATGAAGGCCGGTGCCACACCGAAGTTCACGGCGTCGGCCAGCGAGTCGATCTCCTCGCCCATCCGGGAGGTCGCTTTGAGGGCGCGGGCGATGCGGCCGTCGAGCGCGTCGAGGATCGCCGCGATCGCCAGGAACGCCATCGCCTCGGTGGGCCGGTCGTCCAGCGCGAACTTCACCGAGCTCAGCCCGAAGCAAATCGCGGCGACCGTCATCGCGCTCGGCAGGATCTTCGCGCTGACCACCGGCGTCTTGAGCCGCGGCTTGCGGGGTTTGATCATGGCAGCTCGGCCAGCACGGTCTCGCCGGCCAGCGTGCGCTGCCCCACGGTCACCAGGACGTTCGATCCGGCGGGCAGATAGGTGTCCAGGCGCGAGCCGTAGCGGATCAGGCCGTAGGTGTCGCCGATGCCGATCGTGTCGCCCGGCGTCGCGGTGCACACGATGCGGCGGGCCAGCAGCCCCGCGATCTGCACCGCGATCACCTGCGCACCGTCGGGGGTGCGGATCACCACGCTGTTGCGCTCGTTGTCGGCGCTCGCGGCCTCGAGGTCCGCCGAGCCGAACAACCCGGGCCGGTGCCGGACGGTGACCACCTCGCCGCCGATCGGCGCGCGCTGCACGTGCGCGTCCAGCAGGGACAGGAAGATGCTGATGCGCGGCAACGGGATTGCGGGCAGCCCGAGTTCGCTCGGCGGCACTTCCTCGTCAACGAGGCAGATCAGACCGTCGGCGGGGGCGACGACCACGCCGGGGCGCGTCGGTGGCGTCCGCGGCGGGTGCCGGAAGAACGCGGCGTTGGCGGCCGCGGAGGTGAGCCCGGCGCGGCGAATCCAGCGATTCCGGCGGCCGGCCAGAGCGACGGCGAGGCTGGCGCCGACGAACGGCAGGCCCGCGGCGTGCATCGGCGGAACGGACGTACGGATCAGGGCCGCCAGCCGCGCGGGGCCTGTTGTGAGGTCGGGGCGTCTGGCCATCGTCCGGCGATTCTACGGGTTGGGGTCGCTAGCGCAGGTCCCACACCTGCACGCGCGAGCCCGACGCCACCTCGGAGGTGTCCTCGTCGATCTCCAGGAGGCAGTTCGCCGAGGCCAGCCAGCGCAGGTGGTGCGAGGCGGGCGGGCCGTAGCTGGTGACGGTGTCCGTGGCGGCGTCGAGCACGCCGCGGCGGAACTGCCGCTTGCCCCGCGGGGAGGTGAGATCCTCGGTCAGCATCGCGGTACGCCGCGGCCGGTCCGGGTGCGTCATGCCCATCGCCGTGCGCAACGCCGGGCGGACGAACACCTCGAAGGACACCAGCGCGCTGACCGGGTTGCCCGGCAGCGTGACCGTCGGCGTGCCCTCCAGCGCACCGGCGCCCTGCGGCATCCCCGGCTGCATGGCGACCTTGACGAACTCGACGCCTCCCGACGGTCCGCCCAGCGCGTCCTTGACCACTTCGTAGGCCCCGGCGCTGACACCGCCCGTGGTGAGGATCAGGTCCGCGTCACCGGCGTGGGTCCGCAGCGTCTCCCGGAAGACGTCGACGTCGTCGCCGGTGGTCGGCGACGCGACCACCTCCGCGCCGGCGTCGCGGACCGCGGCCGCCAGCATGACCCCGTTGGATTCGTAGATCTGTCCCGGCGCGAGCTCGGTGCCGGGCGACACCAATTCGGTACCGGTGGAGACGACGAGGACGCGCTGGCGGGGCGTCACTGTGAGTTCCCGCAGACCCAGCGCTGCGGCCAGCCCGAGGGCGGCCGGGGTGAGCATCTGCCCGGCCTGCAGCACCGTCGTCCCCGCGGTGACGTCCTCCCCGGCGCGCCGGATGTGCTGCCCCTCGCCGGCGCGGGCGCGGATCGTCACGGTGTCGACGGCGCCGTCGGTCGCTTCGACCGGGACCACGGCCGTCGCGCCGTGGGGGAGCGGCGCCCCGGTCATGATCCGGTGCGCAGTGCCCGGTGCGAGGGTCGGGATGTCGGTGCGGCCGGCCGGGATGTCCTCGGCGACGGGCAGTCGCACGGGCGCTGCGTCGGAGGCGGTCGCCACGTCGGCGGCCAGCACGGCGTAGCCGTCCATCGCCGAGTTGTCGAACCCGGGCAGCGACACCCCCGCGACCACCTCTTCGGCGAGCACCAGACCCAGCGCGTCGGCCAGCGGCACCGCCCTCGGCGGCCGCGCGGTGACCAGGCCCGCGACCACTCGGCGGTGTTCCTCGACGCTGCGCATCAGACGGGGTAGCTGACGCCGGTGAGCTCCTCGGACACCGTCCACAGGCGTTGCTGCACCGCGGTGTCGTGCGACTTGCGGGTGGACTGGACCAGCACGGGGTGGCCGACGAGCTCCCGGAAGCCCGAGGGGCCGTAGTACTGCCCGCCGCGGACGTCGGGATCGGTGGCGGCCCGCAGGGTGGCCAGGGCGCCGACGGCCGGGCTGTTGGTGACCAGCCCGGCGAGCTTGGAGAACCCGGGCAGCCCGGAGCCGGGCACGTGCCGCATCAGCTCGGTGTTCGAGATGCCGGGGTGGGCGGCCACCGCGATGGTCGGCGCACCGGCCGCGGCGAGCCTGCGCTGCAGCTCGTAGGTGAACATCAGGTTCGCCAGCTTGGACTGGCCGTACGCCGCGACCCGGTTGTAGCCGCGTTCCCACTGCAGGTCGTCGAAGTGGATGTCGGCCTGGATGTTGTGGGCGATGCTGGCGACGACGACCACCCGGGACCCGGCCACGGGCAGCAGCCGGTCCAGGAGCAGACCGGTCAGCGCGAAGTGACCGAGGTGGTTGGTGCCGAACTGCAATTCGAAGCCGTCCGCGGTGACCTGCTTGGGCGGGTACATCACGCCGGCGTTGTCGATCAGCAGATCGATCGCGGGAAGCGCCTCGCGCAGCGCCTCGGCGGCGCTGCGCACGCTCGCCAGCGACGACAGGTCGAGTTCCTGCACCGTCACGTCGGCACCGGGATGCGCCCGCAGGATGGTCTCCTGGGCGCGCCGGCCCTTGTCGAGGTCGCGCACCGCGAGCACCACGCGGGCGCCGCGGCCGGCCAGGACGTGGGCGGCTTCGTAACCGATGCCGGAGTTCGCTCCGGTGACCACGGCGGTGCGGCCGGACTGGTCGGGCACGTTGTCAGCGGTCCATTTCGCGCTCATGGCATCAAGATAGCGACGTTCGGCCCCGTGGTTGCCCCCGGTTGCGCTCCACCGGCGGCGGTTTACTGTCGCACCATGGCGATCGGTGGAGTGCTCTTCGACATCGATGGCGTCCTGGTGACCTCGTGGCAGCCCATTCCCGGCGCGGCCGACACCCTGCGCGCGCTGGCCGAGCATCAGGTGGCGTGCGCGTACCTGACCAACACGACCACCCGCACCCGGGTGCAGATCGCCGAACTGCTGACCGAGGCGGGCATGGCGGTGCGGGCCGACGAGGTGATCACCGCCGCGGTGCTGACCGCCGACTACGTCCGCGACCGCTACCCCGACGCGCGGTGCTTCCTGGTCAACAGTGGGCAGATCGGCGAGGACATGCCCGGACTCGACCTCGTCTACTCGACGGAGTTCACCGGTCCGCGGGCGCCCGAGACGCCGGACGTGGTGCTGCTGGGCGGGGCGGGACCCGAGTACACCCATCTGACGCTGTCCTGGGTGTACGACTGGATGGCGCAGGGCGTGCCCGTGGTCGCCATGCACCGCAGCACTGCGTGGACCACCACCGACGGGCTGCGTGTCGACACCGGTATGTACCTGATCGGGATGGAGGAGACCTCCGGACGCAAGGCCACCGCGGTCGGCAAGCCCGCGCCCGAAGGCTTCCTGTCGGCCGCGAGCCGACTCGGTGTCGATCCCGATGAGATGTACATGATCGGTGACGACCTGAACAACGACGTGCTCGCGGCGCAGGTGGTGGGCATGACGGGCGTGCTGGTCAGAACCGGCAAGTTCCGGCAGGACACGTTGGACCGTTGGGCCGCAGACGAATTCGCGATGCAACCCAACCATGTCATCGACTCCGTGGCCGACCTGCCGAGCCTGCTCGACCTGGAGCGATGACTTCCGCGATCCCGCGGAGTCCACCCTGCATGACCGAAACACTGATCGTCACCACTGTCGTCGACGTCGAACCCGCCGCGGTGTTCGCGGTGCTGGCCGACCCCGCCAACCACGCCGCCATCGATGGCACGGGGTGGGTGCGCGAATCCCTCGACGGCGAACGCATCACTGCGGACGGACAGGTCTTCCGGATCGCCATGTACCACGACAACCATCCCGACGGGCGCTACGAGATGGCCAACAAGGTCATCGCCTACGAGCCGGACCGGACCATCGCCTGGGAGCCGGGGCAGGAGGGCGCCGACGGCGGACTCGAATTCGGCGGCTGGACATGGAGATACGACCTCGACGGCGCCGAGCCGGGACAGACCCGCGTGCGGTTGACCTACGACTGGTCGGCCGTTCCGGCGGAGTTGCGGCAGCACATCACGTTCCCGCCGTTCCCGACCAGCCACCTGGAGAACTCGCTCGCGAACCTGGGCAAGCTGGCGTCAGGCGGTTAGCTCCCGCTGCAACACCCGCACCGCCTCGATGCGCTCCTTCAGTTGTTCGCGGGTGGCCGCCGCGACCGGCGGACCGCCGCACCGCCTGCGCAGTTCGTTGTGGATCCAGCCGTGCGGTCTGCCGGTGCGGTGATGCGCCAGCGAGACCAGCGTGTTGAGTTCGCGGCGCAGTTCCCGCAACTGTCCGTGCGTGGTGGCGGGCACCACGGCGCCGGACTCGGTGCGCTTCTGCAGCTGTTCATCCTGTCTGCGGCGCAACAGATCTCGCATCGAGGCCGCGTCGAGCAGGCCCGGGATGCCGAGGTAGTCGGCCTCCTCGTCGCTGCCGGCGGGCGTCGCCGTGCCGAACGAGGCGCCGTCGAAGATCACCTGATCCAGTTCGGCGTCGGCGCCCAGATACTCGATCTTGCCTTCGCCGTCGTCCGGCTCGTCGCGCTTCTGCTCGGCCAGTTCGGCGTCCAGCGGATCGTCGAGCGTCTCGCGGTGCGGCTTGCCCAGCACGTGGTTGCGCTGCGCCTCCATCTCCGAGGCGAGCATCAGCAGATTGGGCACCGACGGCAGGAAGATGCTCGCGCTCTCGCCGGGCCGCCGCGACCGCACGAAGCGTCCGATCGCCTGGGCGAAGAACAGCGGCGTCGACGCACTGGTTGCGTAGACCCCGACCGCCAGCCGCGGCACGTCGACTCCTTCGGAGACCATGCGCACCGCCACCAGCCACCGTGACGTGCCCGCGGCGAACTGCGAGATGCGGTCCGAGGCGCCCTTGTCGTCGGAGAGCACCACGGTCGGCACCTCGCCGGTGATGGTCGTCAGCAGATCGGCGTAGGCGCGGGCGGCGGTCTGATCCGAGGCGATGATCATGCCGCCGGCATCGGGCACGTGCTGGCGCAGCCCGCGCAACCGCGTGTCGGCGGCGGCGATCACCGCGGGCATCCACTGGCCGGCCGGGTTGAGCGCGGTCTTCCACGCCCGGGCGGTCTGCTCGGCGGTCAGCGGCTCGCCGAGGCGGGCCGCGTGCTCCTCGCCCGCGCTGTCGCGCCACCGGGCCTCACCCGAGTAGGCCATGAACATCACGGGCCGGACCACGCCGTCGGCGAGCGCGTCGGAGTAGCCGTAGGTGTGGTCGGCCTTGGATCTCATCAGGCCTTCGTGGTCGGGTTCGTAGGTGACGAACGGGATCGCGCTGTCGTCGCTACGGAACGGCGTCCCCGTCAAGGCGAGGCGTCGCGTGGCGTCATCAAAGGCCTCCCGGATCGCGTCGCCCCAACTCTTGGCGTCGCCCCCGTGGTGGATCTCGTCGAACACGACCAGCGTCTTGCGGTTCTCGGTGCGCACCCGGTGCCGCGACGGGTGGCTGGCCACCTGGGCGTAGGTCACGACCACGCCGTGGTACTCCGAGGACGTCTGCGAGTTCGAGTTCGAGAACTTCGGGTCCAGGGCGATGCCCTGCCGTGCGGCCGCCTGCGCCCACTGGATCTTGAGATGCTCGGTCGGCACGACGATCGTCACGGCCTCGACCGTGCGCTGCGCCAGCAGTTCGGCGACGATGCGTAGAGCGAAGGTGGTCTTGCCCGAGCCGGGCGTGGCGACGGCCAGGAAATCGCGCGGCTGCGCGGACAGGTATTTGACCAGCGCCCGTCGCTGCCAACCGCGAAGCGTCGGGGTGCTGGGCGCTGCGTCAGCCCGCACCCACGACTCCTTTCGACCGAATCGCAGTCTAGGGCAGGCGCTTCCGCGGTCGCATCTTCGCGGCGTGTCCGCGGTCGGCGTGTCTGACGGCTACTCGACGAAGTGGTTGTCGTTCTTGGCGAACCACTCGCGGCGTTCGGCGTCGTTCAGCTGGCTGAGCTGGGCCAGGCCCTCGAAGTAGTGTTCCCGCGGCGCGCCGGGGGCGAACAGCATCAGCATGGTCGCCGGCGCGTCGGCCTCGTTGCGAAAGCCGTGGATGCCGCCCGGCGGCACGTAGAGGAAGTCACCCACTCCACCGTCGGCCCACTCGGTGCCGTTGTACAGCGAGACCGTGCCTGACAGGATGTAGAACGCCTCGGACATCCCTCGGTGGAAGTGCGGACCCGGGCCGCCGCCGCGCGGGGCGATCTGGATGCGGTAGAGGCCGTAGTCGCCGTTCGTGGCGTCCTGGCCCGCCAGGTAGTGGTACTGCACGACGCCGAACGAGTCGTGGTCGGGCGGCTCGTCGCCGCGCTTGAGCCACGCGCTGACCTCGGGCTGCTCGGCGGTGTACCGGGGCGGCGGGTAGGGCGGCACCTGCCTGACGTCCCACAGCGACACAGTTCGCAGCATATCGAGCCCTCGCCGGCGGAGGCTGTGCCACCCTGAGCGTGGAATGACCGGAGTGCGCAGAATCGGTGCGGTGGTCATCGCCGTGGCGGCGGCGATGCTGCTGGTCGGCGCACCGGTCAGCGCCGCCGAGGAGGCGGTTCTGATTCCCGGGGCCATGCCCTTCAAGCGGATCGACCCGCTGTACCCGATCATCGCGAGGAGCTACCCGAAGATCGGCATCAATCTGCACGACGATGCCGACCCGTTGGTCGTCGATTACTCGCAGAATCCGTTCATCACCGACCGCGCGCTCGCGCAGGGGGTGGGGCGTGCCGAAGCGGCCGTACGGGCGATCGACGGACATGTCGTCGTCATCGGCGAATCGATGGGCAGCATGGTGGCCGCACATCTCGCCGTCGAGCTGGCCGCCGGCGAGGACCCGCCACCGCCGAGCGACGTCAGGTTCGTGCTCATCGCCTCTCCCGAGGCCGGCGTCGCGCAGTGGTTCCGGGAAGGCGTGCGCGTGCCGCTGGTCAAGTACACGGTCCACCGCATTCCGGCGACGCCCTATCCGACGGCGATCGTGACGGGCGAATACGACCCGTGGGCCGATCCGCCCGACCGCCCGTGGAACCTCATCGCCGACGCCAACGCGCTGATGGGGATGGTCTACGTGCACGGCCCGCCCAGTTGGGACGTCGACCTCGCCGACATCCCGCCCGAGAACGTCACCGTCGACGGCACCGTCACCACCTATTTCAGGCCGACGGCGCAGCTGCCGCTGACCCGGCCGCTGCGGGATCTCGGCGTCCCCGACCGGCTCGTGGACGCGGCCGACGGCATCCTCCGTCCGCTCGTCGATGCCGGCTACCGGCGCCACGATCAGCCCGGCGACCGGCGCCCGTACCTGGCGGACGGCCGGATCCAGCGCCCGCCACGGGCCCCGACCGTCACGACAGCGGGTACGCGACCCCCGTCAGGTCCTCGGACACCGTCCACAACCGACGCTGCAGGGACTCGTCGTGCGACTGCCGGCTCGACGAGACCACCTTCGGGTAGCCGCGAAGCTCGAACAGCCCGGACGGGCCGTAGTACTGACCACCTCGGGCGGCCGGATCGGTCGCGGCGCGCAGGGTCGGCAGCGCGCCCATAGCGGCGCTCTGGGAGATCGCCTGGAACACGGGATTCAGCAGCGGCAGATGGCGGCCGAGTTCGGTGTTCGACCCGCCCGGGTGCGCCGCCAGCGCGGCGGTCGACGATCCGGCGGCCTGCAGTCGCCGCTGCAGCTCGTAGGTGAACAGGAGGTTGGCGAGCTTGGACTGGCCGTAGGCGATGACGCGGTTGTAGTCGCGCTCGAGCTGGAGGTCGTCGAAGTGGATGCTTGCCCGGATGCGGTGGCCGAGGCTGCTGACGGTGACGACCCGTCCGGCCGGCGCAGCCGTGACGCGGTCGAGCAGCAGGCCGGTCAGCGCGAAGTGGCCGAGGTGGTTGGTGCCGAACTGGAGCTCGAAGCCGTCGGCGGTCTCCTGACGCGGGGTGTACATCACGCCGGCGTTGTTGACGAGCAGGTCGATGGTGGCGTGGTCGTTCTTGAGCTGGTCGGCGGCGGCACGCACCGAGGCCAGCGAGCTGAGGTCGAGCTCCTGCAGTTCCACGGTCGCCTCGGGTGTCGTCTGCTGGATGCGACGGACCGCGTCCTTGCCCTTGTCCAGGTTGCGTACCGCGATGACGACGCGGGCGCCCTTCGCGGCCAGCGCTGCGGCGGTCTCATAGCCCAGCCCGGTGTTGGCGCCGGTGATCACCGCGGTGCGGCCGGTCTGATCGGGAATGTCGGCTGTGGTCCAGTTCGTCATCGTGTTCTCCTAGAATGGTTGTGAAACGGGGCGTTCGCTCCGGTTGTTGATCACTATACGGAACGCACGCCCCGCTTATCTATTCCTGGAGACTTTCGTGAGCCGGCCCCTACGCGCAGACGCGGCGCGTAACCGTGCGCGCGTGCTGGAGGTCGCCTACGACACCTTCGCCGCCGACGGACTGTCGGTGCCCGTCGACGAGATCGCCCGGCGCGCGGGCGTCGGCGCTGGCACCGTGTACCGGCACTTTCCCACCAAGGAGGACCTGTTCCGCGCCGTTGTGGAGGACCGTATCCGCAGCATCGTCGCCATGGGCCGGGCCCTGCTCGACGACGCCCCGCCCGGCGAGGCGTTGTTCACCTTCCTGCGGTCCATGGTGCTGCAGTGGGGAGCGACCGACCGCGGACTCAGCGAGGCGCTGGCCGGCGTGGGCATCGACGTCAACGCGGCGATTCCCGAGGCCGAAAGCGACTTCCTGGACATGCTCGGTGCCCTGTTGCGCGCCGCGCAGGACGCCGGCACGGTCCGCCGCGACGTCGATGTCGCCGACGTCAAGGCGCTGCTGGTCGGCCTGCAGGCGATGCAGGGCTACAACGACGCCGCCGCGAACCGTCTCATCGACGTCGTGCTCGACGGCCTACGCGTAGGGTGAACAGCCTTGCACTCACCCAGGTCGAGTGCTAAGAATGCAGTTGGCACTCGCGACCGGCGAGTGCTAGGTCGGGTCGGTGAGGCCGGGGCCGCAACAGCGAGCACACCCCAGCCGTCCGTCGCGGGCACTGCGCCCGACCAAGACGTGCATCCCCAATCCGGAGGAAACACTTCGCAATGGCCAAGACAATTGCGTATGACGAAGAGGCCCGTCGCGGCCTCGAGCGGGGTCTGAACGCCCTCGCCGACGCGGTAAAGGTGACGCTGGGCCCCAAGGGTCGCAACGTCGTCCTCGAGAAGAAGTGGGGTGCCCCCACGATCACCAACGATGGTGTGTCCATCGCCAAGGAGATCGAGCTCGAGGACCCTTACGAGAAGATCGGCGCCGAGCTGGTCAAGGAAGTCGCCAAGAAGACCGACGACGTCGCGGGTGACGGCACCACCACCGCCACCGTGCTGGCCCAGGCACTGGTCCGTGAGGGCCTGCGCAACGTGGCTGCCGGCGCCAACCCGCTCGGGCTGAAGCGCGGCATCGAGAAGGCCGTGCAGAAGGTCACCGAGACCCTGCTGGCCTCGGCCAAAGAGGTCGAGACCAAGGAGCAGATCGCTGCCACCGCCGCGATCTCCGCCGGCGACAGCCAGATCGGCGAGCTCATCGCCGAGGCCATGGACAAGGTCGGCAACGAGGGTGTCATCACCGTCGAGGAGTCGAACACCTTCGGCCTGCAGCTCGAGCTCACCGAGGGTATGCGCTTCGACAAGGGCTACATCTCGGGGTACTTCGTGACCGACGCCGAGCGCCAGGAAGCCGTTCTCGAGGATCCCTACATCCTGCTGGTCAGCTCCAAGGTGTCGACCGTCAAGGATCTGCTGCCCCTGCTGGAGAAGGTCATCCAGTCCGGCAAGCCGCTGCTGATCATCGCCGAGGACGTCGAGGGCGAGGCCCTGTCGACCCTGGTGGTCAACAAGATCCGCGGCACCTTCAAGTCCGTCGCCGTCAAGGCCCCGGGCTTCGGTGACCGCCGCAAGGCGATGCTGCAGGACATGGCGATCCTCACCGGTGGCCAGGTCATCAGCGAAGAGGTCGGTCTGTCGCTCGAGACCGCCGACGTCTCGCTGCTGGGCAAGGCCCGCAAGGTCGTCGTGACCAAGGACGAGACCACCATCGTCGAGGGCGCCGGTGACTCCGACGCCATCGCCGGCCGGGTGGCCCAGATCCGCGCCGAGATCGAGAACAGCGACTCCGACTACGACCGCGAGAAGCTGCAGGAGCGCCTGGCCAAGCTGGCCGGCGGTGTTGCGGTGATCAAGGCCGGAGCTGCCACCGAGGTGGAGCTCAAGGAGCGCAAGCACCGCATCGAGGACGCCGTCCGCAACGCGAAGGCTGCCGTCGAGGAAGGCATCGTCGCCGGTGGCGGCGTGGCCCTGCTGCAGTCGGCCCCGGCGCTGGAGGAGCTCAAGCTCACCGGTGACGAGGCCACCGGCGCGAACATCGTCCGCGTCGCGCTGTCGGCTCCGCTGAAGCAGATCGCCTTCAACGGCGGCCTGGAGCCCGGCGTCGTCGCCGAAAAGGTCACCAACTCGCCCGCCGGCACCGGCCTCAACGCCGCCACCGGTGAGTACGAGGACCTGCTCAAGGCCGGCGTCGCCGACCCGGTGAAGGTCACCCGCTCTGCGCTGCAGAACGCAGCCTCGATCGCGGCGCTGTTCCTCACCACCGAGGCCGTCGTCGCCGACAAGCCGGAGAAGGCCGCCGCACCCGCCGGCGACCCGACCGGTGGCATGGGCGGTATGGACTTCTGAGTCCCTGAATGAGAAGGCCCCGGCTCGCGTGCGAGCCGGGGCTTTTTCGTGTGTCCCCAGGTTGTCCCCAGCGCCGAGTGCACGCTTTCTGACGGATTTCGCCCCGAATCCATCAGAAAGCGTGCATTCGTGGCAAAGGTCTACCCCGCGGATGAAATGCCGCGCCCGGGTGGTTCAGTTCTGGCATGACCACGATGACCGCGATCGGTGCCTTCGCCGCCGAGTCTCCCGACACCAGCCTGCGCGACATCACCGTCGACGTCCCTGAGCTGCGTCCGCGCGACGTGCTGGTGCGTGTGCTGGCGGTCTCGGTGAACCCTGTCGACGTCAAACAGCGCGCCGCACTGCAGGATTCCGAGCAGCCGAAGGTCCTCGGGTACGACGCCGCGGGGGTGGTCGAGGCGGTCGGGCCGGAGGTGACGACGCTGTCGGTCGGCGACGAGGTCTGGTACGCCGGCGACATCACCCGGCCCGGCAGCAACGCAGAACTGCAGGCGATCGACGAGCGGATCGTGTCGCGCAAGCCCTCGTCGCTGTCGTTCGCCGAAGCCGCCGCGCTGCCGCTGACGACGATCACCGCGTGGGAGTCGCTGTTCGACCGGTTCCGGCTGACGCAGGAGTCGACGGGCGATCTGCTGGTCCTCGGCGCCGCGGGCGGCGTCGGCTCGATCATGATCCAGCTCGCGAAGGCGTTGACGGGCGTGCGGGTGATCGCGACCGCGAGCCGCGCCGAGTCCCGCGCATGGGCGCAGCGGATGGGCGCCGACATCGTCGTGAACCACCACCGTCTGCGTGACGAGACTTTGGCCGCGGTGCCCGACGGCGTCGACTACCTCTTCTCGCCGCATTCAGCGGACAACATCGACGCCTACGAGGCCATCGTCAAGCCGTTCGGGCACATCACCGCGATCGACGAACCCGAGGGCCTCGAACTGGTCGGGCTCAAGGCCAAGAGCATCGCGTGGCACTGGGAGCTGATGTTCACCCGCTCGATGTTCGAGACCCCGGACATGATCGAGCAGCAACGGCTGCTGGCCCGGGCCGCAGACCTCGTCGATCAGGGGATCCTGCGCACCACGCTGACCAAGACGATCACCGACTTCTCGGCGGCCGGGTTGGCCGAGGCGCACCGCGACGTCGAGTCCGGCCGGATGGCGGGCAAGGTCGTGGTCACCCGCTGAGCGGCACGCAGTCGTCTCCGCATCCGGTCGCCGACGGGGAGGAGTCCGGTCCCGGCTTGCGGTGCAGCACCGCACCGACGGGTTCGATCCGTAACCCTGCTCCGGCGTCCGCCGCTGTCCCGTCGACGATCAGCGTGTAGCCGCCGGGCTCGCGCGGTGGCCAGACCAGCGTCACGTCAGGGTGCGCACCGGCGTTGCGGCGGGTGCTGTTCCCCACCGAGGCGACGACGAGCGCGCCGCCGGTCATCACCGGGTCGACGGCGACGGTGTGGGCGCGGTAGTCGTCCCCGACGGTGACGAGGTAGGCGAACGAGAAGTCGCCCAGGGTTCCGGCCAGCATGTCGAGATCGACGGTGATGCTCACCGGGAACAACATCGGCCGCCGATGTGGTTCTGTCAAGGCATGCCGGCTGCCCACCCCGTCCAGCACCCCGCGCTGCGTCGCTCACGCTGACGACGCTCAGGGCACCTTCGGCGTGATCTCCTCCATCACCCACTGCGCGTAGTCCAGGTACGCGCTCATCCCGTCGACCGGGGGGATGGGCACCGAGGTCATCGTGACACCGAGCGAAGCGAACCAGCCCAGGGTGTCGACGATCTGCTGGGCGGGCATCCCGGGCCGTTGGCCGGGGTCGTCCGCGCCGACATGCCCTTCGCCGATGAGAGAGGTGCCCAGTCCGTAGCACACCTCGAAGGGCCGCCCGTCGAATGCCGGCTGGGACTTCAGGAAGTCGAGCCGCGACGGAATGTCCCCGGGTTGCGTCAGAAACGGTATCCAACCGGACGCACACCGCGCGGCGCGCCGGAGCGGTGCGTCCGCATCGCCGCCGATCCAGATCGGGATATGCGGCTGCTGAACGGGTTTCGGCTCGAAGGCCACGTCATGGAAACGCACGTAGCGCCCCTCGAAAGAGGGTGACTCGCTGGTCCACAACTCGAGGATCGCCGCGAGATACTCGTCCGCCATCTGCCCGCGCTCGGTGAACGGAACCCCCAGGGCCGCGAATTCTTCGGCATCCCAACCGACTCCGAAAGAGACCATGATCCGCCCACCGCTCATCCAGTCCGCGGTGGCGAGTGCCTTGGCCATGACGATCGGATGCTGCAGCGGCAGCAGCGTGACGCAGGAGTTGACCGCGATCCTCCGGGTGGCCCCGGCGAGGAACGCCTGCGCGACCGTCGAGTGGAAGTAGTGCGGTCCGGACACCTCCACGTGACTGTGCGGGACGACGAAATGCTCGGGGACGGCGATCATGTCGTATCCGAGTGTCTCGGCGCAGCGCGCCATCTCGGCCTGGTCGGGCCCGGTGACCTGGCACTCCCACGGCTGCGTCAGGGCTTTCAAACGCATCGCGTGGGGCATGACGAACAGGAACTTCATGGTGGCACCGCCTCTCCGGCGAGTCTGCCTACCTGTGCCGCGGTCAGATGGCCGGCGGTGTACAGCCCTATCAACGTGTCGCGCAGTGTGTCCGCGGGTGCTCGGAAGTGCACCCCCAGATCCCGGGTGGTGGCTCCGGCGTCGACGCCGGGCCAGCGGGTGGACGTCTCCATGGCTTCCCGGGTCATCGGAAAGTCGAAGTCCCGCAGGCGCTTGACGACGTCGCCGAGGGTGCCGGCCCCTCTCAGTACGGCGCCGGGCAGCCTGACTTGCCGCGGATGCGTGCCTGTCAGCGCGCTGCACACGTCGTAGATCTGTTGCCACGACAGCATGTCGGAGGCGGCGGCGTAGCGGCGCGGGGCCGGGGATGCGTCGAGCAAGACCCGGTGCAGCGCGGCGAGGTCACGGACGTCGACGATCTGCAGCCCACCCGAGGTGATGACGAACAGCCCTGACAGGAACGACACCAGTCCGGCGTTCACCACACTCGGGCCCGGGTCGTCGGGGCCGGAGATGGCGGCGGGATAGGTCGTGCAGATGGGTGCGCCGTCGTCCTGCAGCCGCCGCACGAACCGTTCCGCGTGCACCTTCGAGCGGGCATAGGTCGACCGACCGTCCGCGAGGGGAGACGACGGCGTCATCACCGGACCACCGGGCCGGAGGAACACCGAGGTCGACGACACGTACACGATCGCCGGCATCCCCCGGGCGACCGCACCGCCGATCACCAGCTCCGTGCCCCGGGTGTTGGTGGTCTCGACCTGCCGTCCGTGCGCCCGGCTGACATCGACGAGCGCGGCGGTGTGGACCACTCCGTCGCACCCGGTGAGTGCGGCGTCGACGGCCCCTTCATCGGTGACGTCGCCGAGGACGATGTCGGTGGGAACCGCCCCGAGCGGCTCGAACACGCGCTGTACCTTGGCGAGGTCGCGGACCATCACCCTGACGTCGTGACCGGCGGTCATCAACTCGGCCGCAGTGTGCGAACCCGTGAAGCCCGTGCCGCCGGTGACGAGCACCTTCACCGCTCGAACTGTAGTCGCGAGAATCCCGTCGAGGGGCGTTATGGGGCCGGTCGCCGGCCTCGAATCAGCTTGCCCGGCCGGGCGTTGGTCGGCACACCGTGCTCGGCGATCACCTCGCCGGAGACGATGGTGGCGACGTAGCCGTCGGCGCTCTGGTCGAGGCGGCGGCCGCCCGCGGGCAGGTCGTTGACGACGACGGGCCGGTGCAACCGCATCGCCGCCGCGTCGATGACGTTGAGATCGGCCTTGTAGCCCACAGCGATTCGGCCGCGGTCGGCCAGCCCGGCCACCTGGGCCGGCACCGACGTGAGCTCGCGCACCGCCTCGGCCACCGTCAGCCGACCGGTCGGGCGGTCCCGCACCCAGTGCGTCAGCATGTACGTGGGAAAGCTGGCGTCGCAGATCATCCCGTAGTGCGCGCCGCCGTCGCCCAGACCCAGCACCACGTCGTCGCGGCGGATCAGTTCGGCGACGGTGTCCAGCGAGCCGTCGCGGAAGTTCGCCAACGTGACCAGCAGCATGGCCTGGCCGTCGTCGTCGAGCAGACGGTCGTAAGCCTCCTCGGCCGGGCTGACGCCGCGGGCCTGCGCCCGCGCTCCGATCGAATCCGAGCGCGACGGTTCGTAATTCGGCGGATCCCCGAGCGGGAACATGTAGTTCCACGCCTGGGCGGCGAACATCAGCGGATGTCCGTCAGAGGCCGGCGTATCGCTCAGGATGCGTTCGCGCACCTCGGGTTTGCGCATCTCGGCGACCCGCTCGGCCAGCGGCAGGTCTGCGATCGCCTGGTAGGACGGGTACATCACGAATGGATTGCCGGACAATTCGAGGCCCAGCACCAGCCCGATGGGTCGCGGGAAGATCTGCGCGCTGATCTGGCCGCCATCGCTGTTGGCCTTCTCGACCATGCGCAGGGCGTCGAGGAAGAACGGGTCGCCGGCGTTGCCGATCGCCAGGGTGAACGTGACCGGCAGCCCGACGTCGGCGGCCACGTCGAACACCGTGCGCAGCGCCGGCTCGTAGTCACCGGCCATCAGGTCCGGCACGAACTGGATCAGCCCGCCGCCCGCGTCGTCGACGCCGCGCGCGATCGCCTCGATCTCGGCGTAGCCGGCGTCGTAACTCGGGATGGGGTGGCCGCTCTCGGACTTGTGCAGCGTGAGCCGCGACGACGCGAAGCCCAGCGCTCCGGCCTGCACCGCCTCGGCGGCGAGCTTGCGCATCATCGCCAGGTCCTCGTCCGTGGCGGGCTCGCGGTCCACACCGCGCTGCCCCATCACGTACACCCGCAGCGGGGAGTGCGGCAGGAACGCCGCGACGTCGATGTCCCGGCGCCCGGCATCGACGGCGTCGAGGAACTCCGGGAAGGTCTCCCAGTGCCAGGGCAGCCCGTCGACCATCACGACGCCCGGGATGTCCTCCACGCCGGCCATCACGTCGACGAGGACGTCATGGTCGCCGGGCCGGCACGGAGCGAAGCCGACGCCGCAGTTGCCCATCACCGCGGTGGTCACGCCGTGCGCCGACGACGGGGTCAGCCGGTCCGACCAGATCGCCTGGCCGTCGTAGTGGGTGTGCAGGTCGACGAACCCCGGGGTGACGAGCAGGCCGGTCGCGTCGATCTCCCGCGTGGCGGTCCCCCGGACGTCTCCGACGGCGACCACCACGCCGTCGCGGACGGCCACGTCGGCGACGAAGGGTTCACCGCCGAGGCCGTCGACCACGGTGCCGCCACGGATGATCAGGTCAAAGGTCATCCCCCGAATGTACGGTCAGGGAATGATCGACCACTTCGGAATCAACTGCTCTCACTGGGACGAATCGAAGACGTTCTACGACAAGGTCCTCGGCGTGCTCGGGTACACGCGGCAGATGGACATGGAGGTCGCCATCGGATACGGCACGGACGGTCACCCGGCTTTCTGGATCGCCGACGCGTCCGCCGGCGAGGCCAACGGCCCCAACCGCGAGACGCACATCGCGTTCGCCGCGAAGGACGCCGAGTCGGTGCAGGCGTTCTACCGCACCGCGCTCGCCCTGGGTGTCGAACCCCTGCACGAGCCGCGGGTGTGGCCGGAGTACCACGCGAACTATTACGGCGCGTTCGTGCGGGATCCGGAGGGCAACAACGTCGAGGCCGTCTTCCACGGCGGCGGACCGGCGGTCACCGGTCCGCCGGCTTGATCCACCGCCACTGGCCCTTCGACCACGCGGTCGCGCCGGTCAGGCTGTCCTCCACGGCCTGCACCACGCCGGGCCACTGCCACGCGTCGTAGTCATCGCCCGACAGCCAGCCACCGGGCCGCACCTTCGGCAGCCAGGCCGCGATGTCGGCGCGCACGCTGTCGTAGTCGTGGCGGGCGTCGAGATGCACCCACGCCAGGGATTCGTCGGAGAACAGCGCCGCAGCGGCCACCGAATCACTGAGCAGCAGCTGTATCCGGTCGCCGAAGCCGCACGCCAACACGTTGCGGTGCAGAAGGCCCGCCATCGTCCCGCCGCCGTGGGCGACCGCGGGGCCGTGCGCATCGGTGCCGCCGCGCCCCTCGGGGCCGCTGCCGCGGGCGGTGTCGACGCCGACGATGGCCACGTCGAGTCCGTGGTCGCGGGCCACCTCGGCGAGCGAGCAGATGCTCTTGCCCAGGTAGCAGCCCACCTCGACGAAGCGGTCGCCGCTGCGGAAATGCCCGACCGCCTCCTCCTGCCCCGAGCGCCACTGGAACCAGCCCGGGATGTCCCGCCACGTCCGCACGGGCTCGTCGAATCCGGCCATCGGATCAGGCATCCACACTCCTCGTCGCTGCGTCCGCGACGGTGATCCGGTCGCCGTCGCGGGTGATCAGTCCCTCGTCTTCGAACGCGTCCAGCCAGCCCGTCATCGGCCAGCGGCCCCACCTCCGGCGGAACACGCGGGCGTTCGCGACGATCGCGTCGAGGTGCTCGACCGGTGGGTCGGACACGGCGTGGTGCTGGTGGTAGGCGTGCGCGCCGCCGACCCAGTAGAGGGGAATGCCCCGGGCCGCGGCGACGGCGCCGAGGTCGGTGTCCTCGCCGCCGTAGCCGGCGTAGTCCTCGCAGAACCCGCCGAGGCGCCGCCACGTCGCCACCGACACGGCGAACGACAGCGACCAGAACAGGTCGTGGTTCGACTCGGCCTGCAGCACGCCCGGCGGCGGCGCGGGCCGGGCGGGATGCGGATCGGTCAGCGCGTCGAGGTCCTCCGGCGGATAGCCGTCGGCGGCGGGCGGCAGATAGGTGACCGGGCCGCACAGCAGCGCGTCGCCGTCGACGCGGCGGTGGGCGTCGAGGTAGCGATCGATCAGCGCAGGCCCGGGGATGCAGTCGACGTCGAGGAAGATCAGCAGGTCGGCACCGCGTCGGATCGCTTCGGCCGCACCCTGATTGCGCGCCCGTGCCAGGGGCAGGCCCGCCGCGAGTGACCGACATTCGACGACGTGCACCCCCGGCGCGGCCAGCGTCGGGATCACCGGATCGTCCATCGCGACGACGCAGCGCTGATCGGGCGGGGGCTGACAGGTCGAGAACCCGACCTGCTGCCGGACGAAGTGGTCGTGGCGCCCCTGCACCACGGTGATCACCGCCGTGCGGCTCACGCGGCGATCACCGCCGCGGCGCGCGCCGCCGCTCCGCGCACCTGCAGCCGTGACCACTGGGACCGGTCGAGTGCCAGGGTGTCGGCAAGCAGCCCCGGCCATCGGTCGGGGGAGGGCCAGCCGTCGACCGCGACCGTGAGCCCCGCGGTCGCCAACGCGTCCGCGGTGGCGCACTGCTCGTCGAACGGGCGTCGGTGCGGAATCACGATCACCGCGGCGCCGGTCAGCGCGACATCGGCGATGGCGTTCTGACCTGCGTGGGTGACGACGACGTCGGCCGAACAGAGAACCGGCCACGGGTCGTCGACCCACGAGGCCGCGCTGAGCGACATCCACCGGTACTGCGGCAGCGCTCCGCGGAGCTGCTCCAGCGCATCCCCGGGCAGGTCGTCGCCGCCGGCGCCGCCGAGCAGCACGCCGAGCCGGTCGGAGGTCACCGCTCCCCGCTGCTGCGGCCGGTCCTCGAACTGGCTGATCGACCCGACGAAGTGCGTCCGGTCCAGATGGTCACGAAGCCACGCGGGTCGGTACACCTCGGCCGACCAGGGCGCGACGATCTGATCGGCGAGGTCGTAGGCCAGTCGGTGTGGCGCATCGGTGCGCTCACCCGGCATCGCCATGACGGTCACCGGGATGCCCGCCACCCGGGCCAGCGTCGCGACCTCGACCGACACGTCGACGACCAGGCGGCGCAGCCCGGCGTCCACCGCGACGCGCAGCAGGTCGGCGGCGCGCTGCGCCAGGCCGGGCACATGCACTGGGGCCCAGTGCATTCGGCCGTGACACTGGGCATCGATCGGCTCCTCGTGGTCTGCGGGGACGTCGAGGGGAAGTTGGACCCAGGTGTCCCGGGCGCGCGTCGACGCCGGACGGGGCAGCGAGGAGAAGAACGTCACCGGCTCCTCCAGCCGCGCGCAGATGGATCGGGCCCGGGCCGCGTGACCACGGCCGTGATGGTGCACGTAATAGCCGATCACGCCGAAACCCCTTCCAGCGGTGGGCAGATCAGCTCCCAGTACTGCTCGAGGTAGCGCTGCACCATCACCTCGTGCGAGCAGCGGCGTTCGGCGCGAGCGCGGGCGTCCTCCCGACGGAGCGTCATCGCCTCCCGCAGGGCACGGGACAAGCCGTCGATGTCCCCCGGATCGGCGAGTCGCCCGCAGGAACGGTCGAGGATCTCGGGGATGCCACCCCGCGCGAACGCGGCGACCGGAGTGCCCGCCGCGAGTGCCTCGGCGACGACCAGTCCGTACGGCTCGTCCCAGTGCGGGGTCACCAGAGCCGCCGCGGCGTCGCCGACCAGGGCGTTGAGGTCGTCGCGACGCAGATGACCTTCGTAGACGACGTCGGCGCCGAGCAGCGGGCGCACCACGCTGTCGTAGTACTCCCGGTCGCCGACGGGGCCCGCGATCCGCAGCGGGACGCCCGCGTGCCGCGCGGCGGCGATCGCGGAGGTGACCCCCTTCTCGGGGACGAGCCGGCCCGTCCACACGGCGTAGCGCCCGCCGCCCGTCCCCACCGGCCGGTAGGCGGTGTTCACGCCGTTGTGGATCACCGGGACGGGCCCGTTGATCGGTTCCCATTGGCGCGCAGTGAATTCGCTGACGGCGACGAAGCTGCTGGCGACGCCGCCGGGCAGGGCGACGGCCTGTTCGAGCCACTTCAGCGGAGGCGTGTGCAACGTGGTGAGCATCGGCACGTCGATGGTGTGGGCCATCGCCAGCGGCAGGTAGTGCAGGCTGTGGTTGTGGATGACGTCGAACGACCCCACCTCGGCGCGCGCCAGTTCGAGCATGACCGCGAGGTAGGCGTGGGTCTCTTCCACCACCCACTCCGGTGCTGAGGGGTCGAGGCGGCGGGTCTGCTCGCTCATCTGCAATGTCCTCAAGGGCAGGACCTTCCATGGCGCGTCGATGTCCGACCCCGGTGCCGCGAACACCGTGACGCTGTGCCCTGCGGTGGTGAGCCCGTGGGCGAGCTCGAAGACGAACGCCTCCATCCCGCCGGCGAACGGCTGGCGCACCGGGTAGCGCGACGATGCCAGCATGGCGATGCGTAGCGGGCGCGCGCTCATGCGATCTTCGCTGTGTCGAGCAGCTGCTGATACAGCCTCGTGGTGGCGTGGCGGACCTGACGGCGCTGGGTCGCTCGTTCGTGGCGGCGGCCGAGGTCGTCTCCCGAGGGCAGCGCTCGCACCTGACCGGCCGCGCGTTCGACGGCCGCGAGCAGACCGGCGTCGTCGAACCGGCCGGGACCGTATCCAAAGGTGGTGCACGCCTGCTGTTCCCGGAACTGCCCGCAATCGGGGACGACGGGCACCACGCCGCTGTCGAAGCACGCCTCTATCCAGCCGGAATGTGTTCCGAAGCGGTACGGCAGCACCATGACGTCGATCTCGCGCAGGTAGTCGATCAGCTCGCGGTCGGTGAAGGCCGGGTGGACACGTACGTCGACGCCGCGGCTCCGGTAGTCCGCCAGCCGGTCGGCAAGTCGCGGGTCGGCCCGGGGAGACGTCAGCGCGTTGGCGTCGAGGTCGACCCGCAGGGAGATCGTCTCCGAAACAAGGGAACTGTCGGCCAGAGCGTCGACGACAGGCCACGGGTCGATGTTGGCGCGCAGGAACTTCCCGTGCACCGCCACCCGGGGTCGCGGCGGCGGCGTACGCCGTACGCCCACGTGCTCGATCGGCAGCAGGTGAGGGTGGGGCAGCACCGCGGCGACGGCGCCCCAGCGATCGGCGATCTGGCGGGCGGCGCCGTCGGTGAGCGTGGTGAGCGCGTCGGCGCGGCGCACCAGCGTCTCCAGTTTCGTGACGTGGCCGGACTGGTCGTCCAGATGGGGGTTCACCAGGTCGTGCACGGTCACGACGAGCGGAACACGGTGCCTCGCAAGCACATCGGCCGCGGTCACCAGATCGTCGTGGTCGACGCCCTCGAAGCCGAAATGGACGTGCAGGACGTCGATCTCGTCGATGTGGCGGAGCAGATGGTCGGGTTCCAGCCAGCGCGGCGGCCACCACTGGCCCGGTTCGGTGGCACCGCGGGGAACGGGGTCGGGATGCAACGCGATCACCGAGGGGTCGACGATCGCAGAGACGTACGGGTGTGCAGCCGGAACGGAGGCGACACGAATCACATTCACACAATCCCTTCGACAGAGGCTTCGATCGCCGCTGTCTCGACGAATGTGCCGGACAGGTATACCACGCCTCGGCGACAAGTAACCTCGCGACAGTGGACCCCCTCGCCGGACGTACCCGGCACTACCGCGACTTCTACGCGCCCGCCGCTGAGCAGGACGCACCGCTGTGGTTGGTGGTCGGCAACTGCCAGGCCGAGGCGCTGCGACGCGTCCTCGACAACGTCCCGGGCCGGCCGTTCCGCACGGCACGCATCCCGCCCGTGCACGAGTTCACCGCCGACGATCTGCCGTATCTCGATGCCCTTCTCGCCCAGACCGCGGTGCTCCTGAGCCAGCCGATCCGGGCGGACTACCGCGACCTGCCGGTGGGCACCGCTCAGCTCGCCGACCGGTTGCCCGCCGGCGCCGTGAGCGTTCGCTGGCCAGTGGTCCGGTACGCGGGCCTCTACCCGTTCCAGGCGATCGTCCGCCGCCCCGCCGACCGGTCGCTGAACCCACCGGTGGTGCCGTACCACGACCTGCGGACGGTGTCGGCGGCGCGGGCCGGGCGATCGCCCGGCGACCCGTGGGACGTCGACATCAGCGCTGATCAGGTCAGGTCGGTGGCCGCCTACAGCCGCGGTGAACTCGCCCGGCGGGAGAACCGTGATTGCGACGTCGGCGTCTCGGATCTGCTGGAGTCGCTGGGCGTCGACGCCGCGCACACGATCAACCATCCGGGCAATCCTTTGCTGGAAGCGCTCGCCCAGCGCCTCCTCGACCGGCTCGGTGTGCCGCTGACCGTCGCTGGAGTCGACGGCGTCCTGCTGTCCTCCGTCACCGCGCCTCTCGAGGCGCGGGTGCTCGAGGCGCTCGGGATCGCCGGGGCCGCGCGGCCACACTGGTGCCGTGACGGCGAGGTCATCTCCCCTCAGACCGTGCACGCCGCGCAGCTGAGGTGGTACCGGGACAATCCCGACTTCGTCGACCTGACCGTGGAACGTCACGGAATCGTCATGGAATTGCTTGGGCTGCTGACCCGTTCGGGGCGGGTATGACCGTCACCCAGGCGCTCGTCGGACCGCGTCACCATGGGGTGGTCCGGTTCGGACTCGCTCTGCATGACGCAATGCGAACGAGTGGGCTGCCCCTGCGTCAGGTCTGGACGGCGGCGGTCGCAGAGCTGACCGGCGCCCTCGACCCGGGCCCGGTGCACGTGCAGTTCACCGATCGACTCTTCGGGGACACACCGCACGCCGCGGCCCGGGCGATCGCGGATCTGGCCCGACGCACCACGGTGACGGCGACGCTGCACGACCTGCCACAGCCGTCGGACGGCGCGAACACCGCGCGCCGCAGGGCGGCGTACGCCGAGGTCGTCGCGTCGTGCGCCGGTGTGGTCGTCAGCAGCGCGCACGAACGGGAACTGTTGCGCGACAGCGGTATCGACGTTGCCCCGGTCGTAGTCATTCCGCTACCCATCGCGCCGCGAGAGCCCGCCGCGATCCGTCCGGTGCCGCACCGCGCGATCGGCGTCTTCGGCTTCCTCTACCCAGGCAAGGGGCACGATGAGGTGATCGCGGCCACGGCGGCCCTGCCGCCGGATGTCGAGGTCCACGCCCTCGGGGAGGCCTCCGCAGGGCATGGCGATCTCGTCGACGACCTCACCGAGCAGGCCCGTCGCCTCGGTCGGCGGTTCCACCTGACCGGACACATCCCCGATCACCGGTTGACCGAGGTTCTGCAACGGATCGCGGTTCCCGTCGTCGCGCACACTCACGTGTCGGCGTCCGGGTCGCTCGGTTCCTGGCTCTCGGCATCCCGGCGACCGCTGGCGCGGGAGAACAGGTACACCCGGGAAGTCGAGGACCGCAACCCGGGCATGCTTGCGCTGTACCCGGCCGACGGGCTCAGGGAGGCGATCCGCTTCGCGCTCGACACGCCGGAATCCACCTGGCTGCAGAAGGATTCGGTGCCGCGCCCGACGCCCTCCGACACCGCGCTGGCCTACCATGATTTTTTCGAGCGGTGGCACCGATGAGCCGGCCTGTGCCGTTCCCGTTGACCGACGGCCGGTTCTGCGTGCCGGGCAATCACTGGGACCTCCTCGACGGCAGGCCGGGCCGATTCGCCGCTGTGGCGGTGGTCATTCCGTTCTTCGAGCAGCAGGACGATCTGAACCGGGTGCTGTCAGCGCTCGACGCACAGGACTATCCGGCGCACCTCATCGAGGTCGCGGTGGCCGACGACGGATCGCGGCGACCGCCCGACACCTCGGCGTCGTCACTGCGATGCACCGTGGTTCGTCAGCAGGACCGCGGATTCCGCGCTGCCGCAGCGCGCAACCTCGGTGCCGCCGCCACCGGCGCGGAGATCCTCTGCTTTCTCGATGCCGACACCGTGCCCGAACCCGGCTATCTGCGCGAGATCTCGCGACTGCCGTCCCTGCTCCCCGATGCCCTGGTGGTCGGCCGCCGCCGTCACGCCGACCTCGATGGCTGGTCGGCAGCCGACCTGAGGCGATGGTGGGATGGTGAGCACGCGCCGACCGTCCTGGACGAACCGCAGTGGTTGACGGATGCCTATGCGCGCACCGGCGACCTCGCCGCCGCCGACCACAGCGCCTACCGCTTTGTGATCAGCTCGGTGATGTGCTGCAGCCGTGAGCTTTTCACCGCAGTCGGAGGTTTCGACGAATCGTTCGACCGCTACGGCGGCGAGGACTGGGAGTTCGCCCATCGAGCCCGGTGCTGTGGCGCGGTTCTGCACCACGCGCGCCGCGCGGTGGCCTGGCACAACGGCCCCGACTGGGCGGGGCGCGACGTGGCCGACCGCGCGGCCGCCAAGAACGCCGAGGCGCTCGCGCTGGCCCGTCTGGTCACCGATCCTGCCGCCCGCAGTCACGGATTGCGCTACGAGATCCCCGACATCGCCGTGCACATCGACGCCGACGCGCACGGTTCGGGTTCCCTGGTCGCCACGATCCGCGGTTTCCTCGCCCACGACGTCGGCATCTGGCTGACCGGGCAGCAGTCCCGCACGCTGTACGAGCGGACGCGGCTCGAGGACGAGCGGGTGCACATCGGTCCTGTGCCGGAAAGGATTCGGCGCAGCTCCCGCTTCCTGGTGTCGGTGAACGGCCGCCCCGCACTGCCGGCCGACGGCGTCGCCGACCTGGTGCGCCGCTGCTCGGCGACCGACGTGGCGGCGGTGTCGGCGCACGCGGGATCGTCGGCGGTGACGGTTCAGGCGTCCTGGGCGGCGAATCGGTTCCGGCGGTGGACGCAGGGACCGGTGCGCCTTGCCGAGCCGGACGCCGTCGCGTTCGGCGCCGTCGAGCGCCACCGCAGCGACGCCTTCGGCATGACGGAGGTGGACCGCGAGCCCGACCTCTCATGGTGAGTCGGCGTAGCTTGGCCCCATGGCCGACATCGATGCTGCCCGCGAGCTCCTGCGCGATTCGTTCACCCGTCTGATCGAGCACGCCGACGATCTGACCGACGGCCTCACCGACGACGTCGCGTACTACCGGCCGACGCCGGAGGCCAACACGATCGCCTGGCTGCTGTGGCACAGCGCGCGCATCCAGGACGCGCAGCTGTGCGACATCGCCGGCCTGGAGCAGATCTGGTTCCGGGAGGGCTGGGTCGACAGGTTCGACCTCGACCTGCCGCGCGACGCCCACGGGTACGGCCACACCCCCGAGGAGGTGGCGAAAGTCCGCGCGTCGGCCGAGCTGCTCGGCGGCTACTACCACGCCGTGCACCGCGAGTCGCTGTCCTATGTGGCGTCGGTGTCGGCCGACGAACTGGCACGGGTCATCGACGAGCGGTGGACGCCGCCGGTGACGGCGAGCTCGCGGCTGGTCAGCATCGTCGACGACGCCGCGCAGCACCTCGGTCAGGCCGCCTACATCCGAGGCATCGTCCCGACGACTTGACACGTGTCAACCCCGGGTGCGACGTGCGTCACAGCGCTGGTTAGAGTGGGGTCATGACTGCGACTTCCGACGTCAAGCCGTTCACCGGCACCGGCACCATCACGAACCCGGCCACCGGCGCCCCGGCGGGTCAGGTGCGCTGGACCGATCCCGCCGACGTGCCCCGCATCGCCGCGGGGCTGCGGGAGGCGCAGCGCGAGTGGGAGGCGCGCGGCGCGGCCGGCCGCGCCAAGGTGCTGGCCCGCTACGCGGTCTGGCTCGGCAAGCACCGCGCCGAGATCGAAGAGTTGCTGATCAAGGAGACCGGCAAATCCGCCACGGACGCGGCGCAGGAGGTGCCGCTGATCCTGATGATCGCCTCCTACTACATCCGCACCATGGAGAAGGCGCTCGCGCCGGACACGCGCCCCGCGGCGCTGCCGTTCCTGTCGATCAAGAAGATCGAGGTGCACTACCGCCCCCGGCCGGTGGTCGGGATCATCGCGCCGTGGAACTACCCGGTGGCCAACGCGCTGATGGACGCCATCGGCGCCCTTGCCGCCGGATGCGCCGTCTTGCTCAAACCCTCCGAGCGCACACCGCTGACCGCCGAACTGCTGATGAGGGGCTGGCTGGACTCCGGCGCCCCGGACGTGCTGGCGCTGGCCCAGGGCGCACGCGAGGTGTCCGAGGCCGTCATCGACGTCAGCGACTACATCCAGTTCACCGGCTCCAGCGCCACCGGCGCGAAGGTGGCCGAACGCGCCGCGCGCCGGCTCACCCCGGTGAGCCTGGAACTCGGTGGCAAGGATCCGATGATCGTGCTCGAGGACGCCGACGTCGAGTTGGCCGCCCACGCCGCGGTCTGGGGCGCGATGTTCAACGCCGGCCAGACCTGCGTGTCCGTCGAGCGGGTCTACGTGCTCGAACCGGTCTACGACCAGTTCGTCGCGGCCGTGGTGCGCGATGTCGAGAACCTCGAGATGGGCGCCGGTGACGGCAAGCACTTCGGGGCGATGATCGATGACAGCCAGGTCGCCGTCACCGAACGCCACGTCGCCGATGCGCTCGCCAAGGGAGCGCGGGCGCTGACCGGCGGCAAGCGGGGTGCCGGTGCGGGCAGCTTCTACGAGCCCACCGTCCTGGTCGACGTCGACCACTCGATGGCCGCCATGACCGAGGAGACGTTCGGTCCGACGCTGCCGATCATGAAGGTCTCCTCTGTCGAGGAAGCGGTGCGGCTGGCCAACGACAGCCCCTATGGGCTCTCGGCCGCGGTGTTCTCCCGCGACATCGAGCGCGCCAAGAAGGTGGCGTTGCAGCTCGACTGCGGCGGCGTGAACATCAACGACGTCATCTCGAACCTGATGTGCACCACCGCGCCGATGGGCGGCTGGAAGACCTCCGGCATCGGGGCGCGCTTCGGCGGTCCGGAAGGTCTGCGCAAGTACTGCCGCATCGAGACGGTGGTCAGCCCGCGGACCAACGTGGGCGCCGGCGGGAACTACTACAACAACTCCCAGCGCGCGCTCAAGCGGATGAACACGATGATGACGAAGCTGGCGCTGATCAGGCCCAAGCGCATCGCCAAGTAATCCACCGGCCGTTCACCGACGCGTCACGTTCCCGTCCGCGGGGCTCGATAGCTTCTGCCGGTGACCGCTCTGGACAACCCCGGCTACCACGTCATCGACGACGACGATGACGATCCCGTGCTGATGCTGCGGCCCAGCGGCGAGATCGTCGACACCTGGCGCGAGAACTATCCGTACGGGGAGCGCATGAAGCGCGAGGACTACGAGGAGCAGAAGCGGCTACTGCAGATCGAGTTGCTCAAGCTGCAGAAGTGGAGCCAGGCGCACGGCCACCGGCACGTCATCGTGTTCGAGGGACGTGACGCCGCGGGCAAGGGCGGCACGATCAAACGCTTCATGGAGCACCTCAACCCGCGCGGCGCCCGCGTCGTCGCGCTGGAGAAGCCCACGGAGAAGGAACGCACCCAGTGGTACTTCCAGCGCTACGTGGAGCACCTGCCGTCGGCCGGCGAGATCGTGCTGTTCGACCGGTCCTGGTACAACCGCGCCGGCGTGGAGCGGGTGATGGGGTTCTGCACACCCAAGCAGCACGCCGAGTTCATCCGGCAGGCGCCGCTGTTCGAGCAGATGCTGGTCAACGAGGGCGTCAGCCTGACCAAGCTGTGGTTCTCGGTGTCGCCGTCCGAGCAGCGCACCCGGTTCACGATCCGGCAGGTGGACCCGGTACGGCAGTGGAAGCTCTCGCCCACCGATCTGGCCTCGCTGGACAAGTGGGACGACTACACCGCGGCCAAGGAGGACATGTTCGCCTGGACCGACACGGAGATCGCGCCGTGGACCGTGGTCAAGAGCAACGACAAGAAGCGTGCCCGCATCAACGCGATGCGCTACGTGCTGAGTAAGTTCGACTACGACAATAAGGACCACGAGGTGGTCGGCCGGCCCGACCCCCTGATCGTGGGACGCGCGCTGGGCGACTGAACCGCACGCGTCCCGACAGGAGGACGCGTCCGTGCGTTTTCTCGCCGCGCTGATGCTGTGGCTGCTCACCACCGTCACGCTGGCCGCGGCGGTGCCTGCGGTGTGGGCGCAGCTGCACCTCGTCGACGAAGACGGCTATGCCGCACTGGCGGCCGAGGCCGCGGGTGATCCCCGCCTGCAGGACGCCATGGCCGGTGAGCTGACCACCCAGGTGCTGTCGCTGGGGGCGGACAAGGGCTACACGCTCAACCCGCAGCTCGTCCGCACGGTCGCCGACTCCTACACCCGCAACTCCGGGTTCCCCGGGCAGTTCGCCCAGGCCAACCGGATCGCGCACCGGTGGATGTTCACCGGCGCCGTTCCCGCGGGCAATTCCACCGACCAATGGCTGATCGACGTCGCGCCGATGCTCTCGGACCCCTCGTTCCACGCCACGCTCGGCAACCTGGACCTCGCGGTGCCCGACACCCTGACCGTGCCGATCACCGTCGACTCGCCCGACCTCCGGCCCGGGAAGCTGCGGCCGCTGGCCACCTGGGGCCCGTGGGTCAGCATCGCGACGGCCGTGCTGACGGCGCTGCTGGCGATGCTGACGCTGGCCGCCGCGCGCTCCCGCGGGCGGACGTTGACTGCGCTCGGGGTGTCCGCGCTGCTCGTCGGCGCCGCGGGCTGGGCGGGTATCGAGATGGGACGCCGGTTCGTCGACGCGGCCCTGAACCGCACCACCGGCGACATCCGCACCGTCGCCGAGGTGATGGTCGGCACCGCCGAAGGCAGCGCGCACCAGTGGCTGAACTACTCGCTGATCGGCGGGGTCGCCCTCGTCCTGCTCGGTGCGGTCGGGGCGGCGCTGGGCGCGGGCCTGCGCCGATCTACAGGTGGTCCATCATCCGCGCCATCGCCGCATTCTCGATGAACGCCTGATGGTGCGGGTGCAGGTGCACGTCCCAGTCGGACTTGACGTGCTTGGGATGGTTCGCCCTCCAGTGCGTCATCGCCGACACCGGGTGCGGCATGTGGAGCGTCATGATGGTCCCCCTTCGTTCGACCTGAACGAAATCGTCGCGCGCGTCAATCCGGGCAGCGTCAGTAGTGCGGTACTGATTTTCGCGGTGCCCTGAGGTGCTATCCCTGAGGACATGGACGCGCGCGGAATGCGAGCGCTCATCGATCGCCACATCGCTGCCGAGGGCCGCGGGGACATCGACGAGGCGCTGTCGGTCTACACCGAGGACGTGGAACACGACGTCGTCGGGTTCCCCGACGGTCTGCACCATTCCAAGGACGGCGCCCGAGCGTTCTACGCACAGCTGACCGCCAACTTCCGGTCCGAGACGTGGTCGGAGCGCCGCAGTTTCGTCACCGAGAACGCCATGATCCTCGAGCAGGACATGACCGGCACCGTGATCGGTTCGATGCTCGGGCTCCCCGGGCGGGGACGGCGCATCACGTTCCGTATGCTGCACGTCTTCGAGTTCCGCGACGGGCTGATCAGCAGGGAGAACGTCTGGCTCGACGGTGCGGCGGTGGTGGCTCAGTTGAGCTGACCGTCGGTGTCGCTCAGCAGCTTCGCCAGTTCCTCGCGACTCAGCGAGCCCGTCTTGGCCATCGCGTTGTAGATGTGGCTCTCGACCGTGCGCACGGAGACACTGAGCCGGGAGGCGATATCCCGGTTGGACGCCGATCCGCCCAGCAGCATGACGATCTCGCGCTCGCGAGCAGTCAACGGCAACGTGTCGGCGCAGCGCATCAGCGCGGGCGTCCGGGCGCCACCGCAGGCCGCCGCCAGCGCGTCGGCGCGCCGCGAACATCGCAGGGCCGAACCGCGTAACCCCTTGGCGCGCAGGCAGATCGCGGCATGCGCGGCCGCGTCGGTCGCCGCCACGAGGTCACCGATCTCCTCGAATCGTCTCGAGGTGGCTTCGAGTTCGTCGCTGTCCGACGAGAAGAGCGCATCCGCGAAGCGCGCGGCGATCCCCGCACGTGGCCCCTCGACGCGGGCCTCGAGCTCATGGAGACGGTCAGCGGTGCACCTGTCACCGAATTGCGCCGCCGTCTGCAGGCACATGACTTCGGCCGCGTATTGGCCACGTCCGCCGGCCTCCTCGGCCGCCTCGCGAACCATCGCGATCGCTTCGCTGATCGCTCCCTGGGCGCCGGCGACCCATCCGCCGGCGATGGCGCGGGAGTAGTCGAGGTACCGCCAGCCGGGATGCCGGTCGGCCTCCATCGCCGCCTGGGCCACGCAGGCGTCGTGGGCCCGCCCACGCATCGCCAGCGCCGTGGTCAGCAGGATCTGATACCGGTAGCGGAAGCCGGTCGCGGTGTTCCACGCCGTGACGCGCTGCAGGGCCGTGGATAGATGTGCGCAGGCCCGATCGAGGTGCCCTGCCCCCAGCTCGGCCTGTCCGGTGACGGCGATGGCGATCTGGCCGAACGGCGCACCGCGCGAGGCCATGGCGCGGCCGCGCATCATCTGCGCGATCTCACACGCTTGCGCCGTCTCGCCGGCCAGCAGCAGGGCGTTGATGTGCGCGTCGGAGATGACGATGAACGCGCGGACGGGAATCGGATACCCGGCATCGGCGACGGCAGCCGCTTCGGCCGCCGCCCCGGCCTCGCCGCACGCCACCGTCACCGCCCATGCCGTCAGTCGACGCTCCAGTGGATCGGGCAGCGCGCGGGGGTCGAACGACCGCGCGAGCCGCCGCGCGGTGTCCGGCGCACCCAGAGCCGCCGCGGCGATACACCGGAAGGCGTCGAGGCAGTGCCGCTCCGGTGGCTCGGTGCACACCGCGCGGTCGACGAGAGCCAGGGCCGCGCTGGGGTCGGCCAGCGTGAAGAACAGGTTGACGGCACGGAGAAAGGTCACGCGGGCCTGCTCGACGGCGGTCAGTGACCCGATGTCGACATCGGCGAGGACGGCCTCCGCGGCGGCGCCCTTGCCGAGCCAGGACAACACGAAGGCGCGGATCAGGCTCGCTTCGACCCGCCCGCCCGCCGCGATCGCGGCCTCGGCGAGCCGGTTGGCCAGCGGCAGGTCCAGCATCCACGCTGCCCCGCGCGCCGCGTCGAGCAGCAGTTCGACGTCGGGGGTGACGTCCGAGTCGAGGCTGAGTGCGGCGCGGCGGACGACGGCGTGGACGTCGCCGCGAGGTTCGGTGACGGCGAGTTCGGCGGCCACCAAGCCCCTGAGGCGGCGCAACGTGGTGTGGGCGGCGCGTCGACGGCGCACCTCACCGTAGAGCGGGTGGGCGAGGCGGACGGTGACGCAACCGTCGCCGGGTTCGCAGCAGATCAAGCCTCTGCGGTCGGCGTCCTCGACGGCGGAGCCGCCGGCGATGCGGGTCAGCGACGCCAGCCGGAGTGGTTCGCCGACGGCGAGGATGTCGATGACCTCGCTGACCGCGGGCGGCAGTCCACCGATACGCGACTCCACCAGTTCGACGAGCCCCGGAGGGACCACAGGATCGCCGACCCATGTCCACAGGCCCTCGCGGCGGGCGAGCCGTCCGTCGGCGACCTCCTGCTCGACGATCAACCGCAGATAGAGCGGGTTACCCTCGGTCAGGGTCCACAGTCGCTGTGCTGCAGTCGATTCCAGAGTTCCACCCAGGGCGCGGGACACCAGGCGCTCGCTGTCGTCCGGCGTGAGCGGCGCGACGTCCAGTCGATCGAACTCGCCGATCTTCCACAGTTCGCGCGTCGCCTCCGCGACGGCTTCACCGGTGCGCAGGGTCATCACCAGTTTTGCGAGCCTGCGCTGGATGATCTGGTGCAGGACGACGGTCGACAGGTCGTCGAGCAGCGGGACGTCGTCGACTCCCACGACCACTGGTGCGTCGCCCTGCGAGGACGTCAGCGTGTCGATGACCCCGTGGACGAGCTCGAGGCTGTCGACGCCGCTCGTCGCCGTCCACGGCGTCACGGCACCGAACGGGAGATGACGTGCCGCCGATGTTCCCACCACCCAGCGGACCAGCCAGCCCCGTGCAGTGAAGGAGGTGAGCGTCTCCCGAGCGATCCGGCTCTTGCCCACCCCGGCCGCGCCGCTGACGACGATGCCCGCGGATTCAGGATCGACTAGCGCGGCTTCGATCCGCCGCGATTCCTCGGTCCGCCCGGTGAGCGGCCATGTCAACCGCACCTGTTCAGCGTAGGACGCAGCGCTGCCGCCGAGACCGGAACGGCCGATCTTGACGGCTCCCGTCAGACGTCGATCCGTGATGCGGCAGGCTGGTGTCACCATGAACACCGCCCGGCCGTTGCTCGACGATTCGACCGACCTGGCCGGGCTGCGCGCCCGCGGCACGGATCCCGACGAACTGTTCGACGCCTTCGCCGCGTGGGCCGAGGCCGCAGGCACCCCGCTGTACCCGGCGCAGGCGGAGGCGCTGATCGAGTTCGTCAGCGGCGCCAACGTCGTGCTGGCGACCCCGACCGGATCGGGCAAGTCCCTGGTCGCGACGGGCGCCCAGTACGTCGCGCTGGCGGCCGGGCGGCGCAGCTACTACACCGCGCCCATCAAGGCGCTGGTCAGCGAGAAGTTCTTCGCGCTGTGCGGCGTCTTCGGCGCCGACAACGTCGGGATGCTCACCGGCGACGCCGCGGTCAACGCGCACGCGCCGATCATCGTCTGCACCGCCGAGGTGCTGGCGAACACGGCGCTGCGCGAGGGTGAGGCGTCCGACATCGGCGTCGTCGTGATGGACGAGTTCCACTTCTACGGCGATCCCGACCGCGGCTGGGCCTGGCAGGTCCCGCTGCTCGAGTTGCCGCGAGCCCAGTTCCTGTTGATGTCGGCGACGCTCGGTGACGTCACGTTCCTGCGGGAGGACCTGACCCGGCGCACCGGGCGGCCGACCGCGCTGGTGGCCCATGCCGAACGTCCGGTCCCGCTGTTCTACTCCTACGCCACCACGCCGATGCACGAGACCATCGGCGATCTGCTCGACACCCGGCAGGCGCCGATCTACATCGTGCATTTCACCCAGGCCTCGGCGCTGGAGCGGGCGCAGGCGCTGATGAGCGTCAATGTCAGCACCAAGGACGAAAAGGCTGCCATCGCCGAGCATCTCGGTTCCTTCCGGTTTTCCACGGCGTTCGGCGCGACGCTGTCCCGGCTGGTCCGGCACGGCATCGGGGTGCATCACGCCGGCATGCTGCCCAAGTACCGGCGGCTGGTCGAACAGCTCGCCCAGGCCGGTCTGCTGAAGGTCATCTGCGGGACCGACACCCTCGGGGTGGGCATCAACGTGCCGATCCGCACCGTGGTGTTCACCGCGCTGTCGAAGTACGACGGCACCCGCACCCGGCTGCTGACCGCGCGCGAGTTCCACCAGATCGCCGGGCGCGCCGGGCGGGCCGGCTACGACACCGCGGGCACCGTGGTGGTGCAGGCGCCCGAACACGAGGTGGAGAACCTCAAGCAGTTCGCGAAGGTGGCCTACGACCCGAAGAAGCGACGAAAACTCGTGCGGCGCAAGGCGCCCGAGGGCATGGTGCCGTGGAGCGAGAAGACGATGACGCGCCTGGTCGATGCGGCGCCGGAGCCGCTCACCAGCAACATGCGGGTGTCCACCGCGATGATCCTCGATGTGGTGGACCGTCCCGGCGATCCCTTCGAGGCGATGCGCCGGCTGCTCACCGACAACCACGAACCGCGCAAGCGTCAGCTGCGGCTCATCCGTGAAGCGGTCGGCATCGCACGCTCCCTGCTGCAGGCCGGGGTCGTCGAGCGGCTGCCCGCCCCTGAGGCCGACGGGCGGCGCTACCGGTTGACCGTCGACCTGCCCCAGGACTTCGCCCTGAACCAGCCGCTGTCCACGTTCGCCCTCGCCGCGATCGACGTCCTCGATCCGAGTGCGGAAAGCTATGCGCGCGAAGTGGTTTCGGTGATCGAAGCAACGCTGGAGGATCCGCGTCAGATCCTGGCGGCGCAGCTGAAGAAGGCCAGGGGAGAGGCGGTCGCGGCGATGAAGGCCGAGGGCATCGAGTACGACGAGCGCATCGCACTGCTCGACGACGTCACCTACCCCAAGCCGCTGGAGGATCTGCTCACCGGAGTCTTCGAGATCTATGTGCAGTCCAACCCGTGGGCGGCCGACGGTGCACTGTCACCGAAGTCGGTGGTGCGCGAGATGTGGGAGCGCGCGTTCACGTTCCGCGAGTACGTCAGCGTCTACGGGCTGACACGCTCGGAGGGCGCGGTGCTGCGGTACCTGTCCGACGCAGTGAAGGCGCTGCGCTCGGGCGTGCCGACCGCCGCGCGCACCGAGGAACTCACCGACATCACCGAGTGGCTGGCCGAGCTCGTCCGCCAGGTGGACTCGAGCCTGCTCGACGAATGGGAGCAGCTGACCAGCCCGGACCAGCCGCTGGACGCTCCGGTCGCCGTGCCGGTGCGGCCGCGGCCGCTGACCGGCAACGAGCGCGCCTTCACCGCGATGGTGCGCAACGCACTGTTCCGGCGCGTGGAGCTGTTCGCGCGGGAACGCTACGACGAGTTGGGCGCGTTGGACAGCGGGTCGGGCTGGACGGCGCAGCGCTGGCAGGAGGCCGGCGACGCGTACTTCGACGAGCACGACGACGTGGGAACCGGTGCCGACGCGCGCGGTCCGGCGCTGCTGATCATCGAGCGTGAACCGGACGTCTGGCGGGTACGCCAGATCCTCGACGACCCCGCCGGTGATCACGACTGGGGCATCGACGTCGAGGTCGATCTGCCCGCTTCCGATGAGGAGGGCGTGGCGGTGCTGCGGGTGGTGGACGTCGGTCGGATGGACTAGGGCTCGATGACGTGTGACGGGTCGGGCTGCCGCTCCGGCGGCGCCTGGCTGTAATCGCCCCAGGGGCCGTCGCGTTGCTCGACCGCGGCGCGCACGCCGCCGGTGGCGGCGGTGTCGATGAACCGCAGCGCGTCGGGGGTGTTACGCATCAGTCCGTCGAGGATCCCGCCCAGCGTCTGCGTCGACGCCAGGCCCATGTTTTCGTAGGCCTGGTTGACGATCAGCTTCTGCGCCTGCAACTGCGACAGCGGAATGGTCGCCAGCTTCGCCGCGATCTCCGCCACCCGCGCCTCGAGACGCTCGAAGGGCACCGACTCGTTGATGAGTTCGACGGCCGCGGCTTCCTTTCCGGTCAGCGGTTCACCGGTGAGCGCATGCCACTTCACCTTGGCCAAGCTCAGCCGGTAGAGCCACATGCCGGTCAGGTAGGCGCCCCACATGCGGGCATACGGGGTGCCGATCACGGCGTCGTCGCTGGCGATGACGAGGTCGGCGCACAGGGCGTAATCGCTCGCGCCGCCGACGCACCAGCCGTGCACCTGCGCGATCACCGGTTTGGACGCCCGCCAGATCGCCATGAACTTGCTCGTCGGCCCGGTCTCGCGGGCGCTGACCATCGCGAAGTCCTTGCCGGGGTCCCACCGGCCGTCGGTGTTCATCGCCTCGCCCCAGTGCTCGAACCCGCCGCCGAAGTCGTAGCCGCCGGAGAACGCCCGGCCGGCGCCGCGCAGCACGATGACCTTGACGGCAGGGTCGCGTTCGGCCAGCCCGATCGCCGCCTCGATCTCGTCGGGCATCGGCGGGACGATCGTGTTGAGCCGCTCGGGCCGGTTCAGCGTGATGGTGGCGACGGGCGCCTCGGCCCGGTACAGAATCGTCTCGAAAGCGCTCACCTGTGCAGTTCTATCGCCAATCGCGGAACGCATCGAGCAGGCGGTCCCGGAAGGCGGGCTGCATGTCGTCGTCGCAGATCCTGCTCAGGGCGCCCATGGTGGTGCGGAACTGCTGCAGGTAGTTCGCGCAGCCGTCGCAGGTGTGCAGGTGCGCCTCGAAGCGTGCCCGCGCGTCGGGATCCAACGCTCCGTCCAGGTAGGCGGTGACCAGCTCCACGAGCTCGTCGCAGTTCATCGGTCCGGTCACCTCGCGTCCCTCACGTAATCCTCGAGCGCCTGCCGGATCGCCGCCCGGCCGCGGTGCAGCAGCACCCGCTGATTGGCCATCGTGATGTCGAGCAGCCGGCTCACCTCAGCCGAGTCCACGTCCAACACGTCGCGCAACGTGACCACGAGGCGCTGTCGCTCGGGGAGTCGGTCGAGCTCCCGCCGCGTCACGTCCATCAGTTCCGCGCCCAGCAGCGAGCCCTCCGGCGACTCGGGGAACGGCGAGGGCTCCTCGCCGTCCCGCCAGTGCCCCGACCACCGCTCGTCGCGGTCGCAGAACCGGGCCGGGTTCACGGTGCCGCCGGTGTAGGCGGCGATCTGCACCTCGGTGTCGCGCCGGTCGCGCAGCCCGCGCTTCTTGGCGATGTTGATCAGCACCGTGAAAAGCCAACTCCGCAGCGAGGATCGGCCCTCGAAGCCGTCGATGCCTTTCAGCAGCGCGATCCAGGTCTCCTGCACGACGTCCTCGGCGACTTCACGGGAGCCGACATAGCCCTGCGCGACCCGCAGCATGGCCGGGGTGTGCCGGTCGACCAGCGCGGCGAAGGCCGACTCGTCGCGGGCGCGCAGCGCCGCGATCAGGTCGTCCTCTTCGGCGGAGGTGACGGTCATTTCTGCGAGATCGTAACCCGACATGTCACGCCTGGGAACCCCGCAGCGCGTCGGCGAGCGTCCACGCGGAGATGCCCAGCAAGGCAACGTCTTTGATCAAGAACTGGCCGGTCGAGGACAGCACCGCGAATCCGGCCGATGCCTCCAGCACCCCGGGGGTGGTGAACAGGAAGCTCAACGTGCTGACGAACAGCCCCACGGCGACTGCGCTGCCCACCGCGGAAAGCCTTGGCCACCAGGGCTTCACCGCGATCAGCGCCGCGACGGTCAGCTCCAGAACGCCCAGCGCCGCGGAGAACGTCCGCACCGACACGATGTCGTACACCCAGCCCATCAGCGGACTGTCGGCGACCAGGCCCATGATGCCCTCGGCCTCGTAGGCGGTGAACTTCAGAGCGCCGATCCAGGCGATCACGACGACCAGGCCGTAGCGGGCCGCCAGCGACCCGGCTCTGTCCGCAGCGTCGAGGCGGGACCGGTGGGTCAAGGTGGTCATGGTGGCTCCTTTCCGTTGACCGGTAGTGCCCGCAGGAGCCGGGGCCGTTACATGCCCGCAGGAGGATCGGGTTCGCGCATCGGGGGGTCGGCCGAGTGGATGCGGCCACCGATCTTGATGTTGGGGGTCCGGAAGTAGGCCCACCCGGTCATCAGGATCAGCGCCGCCGCCGCCAGCGCGATCGAGCTGCGGAGGTCGGGCAGACCGCCCAGGACCAGCAGGACCACCCCGGCGCCGGTCGCCGCCCAGTACAGCCGGCGCTTGACCGCTCGGCGGGGCAGCCGCGCGGTGTCCCAGCCCGGAACGACGATGCCGGCCACCAGCATCGCGGCGCCGGCGACCAGCAGGACCTCCGAGATCGTCATGGCAGGACGAGCTGGAATCCGTCGACGATCTCCGACGAGTCACGCATGTAGGTCGGATTGCCGGCGTCGGTGGTCTGCACGGTGAGTGTCGCCAGATACGTCGCGGTCGGGCTCTGCGCGACGACGGCATGCATGATCACCGGCCGCAGCGGCGCGGGACCCATCGGCGGGGCGGTGTACCGCGTTGTCTCCGAGGGGAATCCGCAGGTGGTGTTGCTCTCCGTGCGCAGGTCGTAGGCGCCCATCATGGCGGTCAGGTTGTTGCGGTTCTGGGCGAACACCGCCTCGGGATCCTGGCTGCCGGGCACCGACTCGAGGGTCACCACCGCGTTGGGGGCGAACTGATCGGCGATCAAATCCTGCGCGACGATCGCGAAGCGGATGATCTGATTGTCCATCACGGTGTTGCGTTCCCACCCCGACGGCACCGGGACGCGCAGCGTGGGCTCGCGCGGGTTCTTCGGCTCCACGTCGGTCAGCGGCGCGGTCACGGTGGCGCACTGCCCCTGCCCCTGTCCCTGTCCGCCCGGCGCGCCACCGGCGGCGGTCACCGCGGTGCCGGTGACGTCGCGGGCGCAGCCGGTGACCACCAGCGCGGCGGTGAGCAGCGCGGCGCACCCCGCCCGGACCATCGTCATCAGTTGCCTCCCAGCGTGCGCAGCAGGAATTCGTAAATCAGCGCGGAGCGGAAGGCCACCTGCGGATTGTCCGCCGCGCCCGCGTGTCCGCCCTCGATGTTCTCGTAGTAGCGCACCGGATGACCCGCGGCCTCCAGTGCGGCGGTCATCTTCCTGGCGTGCCCGGGGTGCACACGGTCGTCGCGCGTCGACGTGGTGATCAACACCGGCGGATAGCGGCGATCCGTCGAGATGTTCTGGTAAGGAGAGTATTTCGCGATGAACTCCCAGTCGTCGGGATCGTCCGGGTCGCCGTACTCGGCGACCCAGGACGCACCCGCCAGCAGCAGGTGGAAGCGCTTCATGTCCAGCAGCGGCACGCTGCAGACCAGCGCGCCGAACAACTCCGGGTACTGCGTGAGCATGATGCCCATCAGCAGGCCGCCGTTGCTGCCGCCCTGTGCGCCCAGACGATCGACGGTGGTGATGCCGCGGGCGACGAGGTCGCGGGCCACCGCGGCGAAGTCCTCGGCGACCAGATGCCGGCCCTCGCGCATCGCCTGTGTGTGCCAGGTCGGGCCGTATTCGCCGCCGCCGCGGATGTTGGCCAGCACGTAGGTGCCGCCGCGGGACAGCCACAACCGGCCCAGCACGCCGTCGTAGCCGGGGGTGCGGGCCACCTCGAAACCGCCGTACCCACCGAGCAGCGTCGGCCCCGGGGTGTGCAGGTGGCGATGGCCGACGACGAAGTACGGGATCGCGGTGCCGTCGTCGGAGGTCGCGAAGTACTGCTCGACCGACAGGTCGGCGGAGTCGAAGAACGACGGCGCCCGTTTGATCTCGCTCAGCGGGCCCCCGGCCGCGCCGTGGAGCAGTCGCGACGGCGTGTCGAATCCCGAGGAGTCGAGGAAGATCTCGTCGCCGAGGTGATCGGCCGCCACGATCGCGGTGTTGGTGTTGTCCGGCAGCCCCGTCACCGGTTCCGACGTCCACGTTCCGGGGGTCAGCACCTCGACGTGGCTGGCCACGTCCGCGAGGGTGACCACGACCAGCCGGTCGCGGGTCCAGGCGTAGTGGTGCAGGCTGGTGTGCTGGTCGGGAGTGAAAACGGCGGTCAGTTCAGCTGTCCCGGAAAGGAACTCGGCGTAGTCCGCGGCGAGCAGGCAACCGGCCGGATACGTCGTCGACGCCTGCCCGTAGTTGTAGTGCCAGTCGGTGCGCAGCTCGATCAGCAGCCAGGTGCGGTGGATCGAGATGCTGGCGTCGGTCGGGGTGTCGATCCTGACCAGCTCGTCCCCGCGCATCTCGTAGACCTCTTCGTTGAAGAAGTCCAGTGCGCGGCTGATCAGGGTGCGCTCGAAGCCGGGGGTGCGGTCCACCGACGCGGCGACCAGGACGTCGGCCGGATCCCCCTCGAAGATCGTCTGCGCCTCGGCGAGCGGCTGCCCGCGCCGCCACCGCTTGACCACCCGCGGATACCCCGACTCGGTGAGCGACCCCTCTCCGAAGTCCGTTCCGACCAGCAGGGTGTCCTCGTCGACCCAGGTGGTCTGCGATTTGGCTTCCGCGAGCTCGAACCCGTCATCGACGAACGTGCGTGTCGCCATGTCGAACTCGCGCACCACCGCGGCGTCGGAGCCGCCGCGCGACAAGCTGACGAGCGCGCGGGTGTGGTCCGGTTCGATGACGTCGGCACCGGCCCACACCCAATTGGTGTCGTCGGCGCGGGCCAGCTCGTCGACGTCGATGACGACGTCCCACTCGGGCGCCTCGGTGCGGTAGCTCTCCAGCGTCGTGCGCCGCCACAGGCCCTTGGTGTTGTGCGCGTCGCGCCAGAAGTTGTAGAGGTAATCGCCGCGCCGTCGGACGTAGGGGATCCGGGTGTCGGTGTCGAGGACCTCCAGCGCCTCGGCGCGCATCTGCTCGAAACGCTCGCCGCCGAGCTCGGCGACGGTCGGTTCGTTGTGGGCGCGCACCCACTCCAGCGCGTCGTCGCCGGTCACCTCCTCGAGCCACAGGTAGGGGTCCGGGGCCTCAGGCGCGTTCGTCACGCCCCTATTCTGCGCACCCGCCCGCGGCTCAGCTCAGGTGGTGCACCTCCTGCAGGCCGTACACCGGCGTCGGCATGCCCTCGTAGCGGGCCTTCAGCTGCAGGGCGAGGTAGAGCGAGTAGTGCCGGGACTGGTGCAGGTTACCGCCGTGGAACCACAGGTTGGGCTGCTGCGTGGGCTTCCACATGTTGCGCTGCTCGCCCTCCCACGGCCCGGGATCCTTCGGGGTGTCGCTGCCCAGGCCCCACACCTTGCCCACCCGGTCGGCCACCTCCTGGCCGATCAGGTCGGCGGCCCAGCCGTTCATCGAGCCGTAGCCGGTCGCGTAGACCACCACGTCGGCGGGTAGTTCGGTGCCGTCGGCCAGCACCACCGAGTCCTCGGTGAGGCGGTCGACCTGCCCGTGCGCCAGCTTGATCCGGCCGTCGGCGACCAGGTCGCACGCGCCGACGTCGATGTAGTAGCCCGAGCCCCGCCGCAGATACTTCATGAACAGGCCGGATCCGTCTGCGCCCCAGTCCAATTCGAAGCCGGCCGCTTCGAGGCGGTCGTAGAACTCCTTGTCGCGCTCCCGCATCTGGTCGTACAGCGGGATCTGGAACTCGTGCATGATCCGGTACGGCAGCGACGCGAACGTCAGGTCGGCCTTCTCGGTCGTCATGCCGGCCGCCAGCGCCCGCTCGGAGTACAGGTCGCCCAGGCCGATGTCCATCAGGGTGTCGGACTTGACGATGTGGGTGGAGGACCGCTGCACCATGGTGACGTCGACGCCGTTCTCGTAGAGCGCCTTGCAGATGTCGTGGGCGGAGTTGTTCGAGCCGATAACAACAGCCTTGCGGCCTTCATATGCGTCCGGTCCGGGGTGCTGCGACGAGTGGTGCTGCTCGCCGCGGAAGACGTCCTGGCCGGGCAGCGTCGGCACATGCGGCTTGCCCGACATGCCGGTCGCGAGCACCAGCTGGGTCGGACGCAGCGTGAGGCGCTCGCCGTCGCGGTCGACCTCGACGGTCCAGGTCCCGCTCGCGTCGTCGAACGTGGCGGACAGGCACGTCGTCTTCGACCAGTACGGCACCTCCATCACGCGGGTGTAGAACTCCAGCCAGTCGCCGATCTTGTCCTTCGGCGCGAACACCGGCCAGTTCTGCGGGAACGGCAGATAGGGCAGGTGGTCGTACCAGACCGGATCGTGCAGGCACAGCGACTTGTACCGCTTGCGCCACTGGTCACCGGGGCGCTCGTGCTTGTCGACGACGATCGCCGGCACCCCCAGCTGACGCAGCCGCGCGCCGAGGGCGATGCCGCCCTGCCCGCCGCCGATCACCAGCGCGTAGGGCTGCACGGTGCGGCCGAGCTCGGCGTCCTCGGCGGCTTTCTTCTCCGCCCACGACCGCGGATCGGGGTCGTCGCCGTGCACGGCGCCCAGCACCCGGGTCGCCCCCTTGGGCTCCTCGTGGCCCTTCAGTTCCTGCAGCGCGGTCAACAGCGTCCAGGCCTGATCCCCTTTGAGACGGAGATGCCCGGTGCCGCGGCCCGCGCCGGTCTCGAACTCGATGAACGCCGACGTCAACGCGTCCTCTCCGGAGCCGTCCTGCGTCGGCGCCTCGCGGGTGCGGAAGCCCGACGGGTCGGTCTCGACCAGCCGCGCACCCAGCATGTCCGCGATCTGGTCGCGGCCCTCGAGGGTCTTGAGGTTCCAGGTGAACGACACCAGGTCGCGCCAGAAGCTGTCGACGGCGAACATGCCGACGGCGCGCTCGATGTCGCGGACGGCCAGCGCCGCTTCGAAGTCGGCCAGCCAGGCGTCGACGCGCTGCTGCGGGGTCAGCTCGGTGGTCTCGGGGGGTGAAGTCTGCGGGTCGAGAGTGGAAGTCATGTGAGCCACAACACACCGGTCCGGCGTGCCCGGCAAGAGTTGCGAAGCGTTGCAACCCCCACCTGCAACCCCCTGCAACTCTTTCGCGGTGTGGTCGCGGTCACATAGACATGCCGACATGAAAGCAGCTGTCTACTACGGACCGAACAAGCTCGAGATCGACGACGTCGCCGAACCGGAAGTCCGCCCCGGCACTGTGAAGCTGCAGGTCGGCTTCAACGGCATCTGCGGCACCGACCTGCACGAGTACTACGCCGGACCCATCTTCGTGCCGACGTCACCGCACCCGCTGACCGGCGCGCAGCTGCCCCTGACCATGGGCCACGAGTTCTCCGGCACCATCACCGCCGTCGGCGACGGCGTGACCGGATGGAGCGAGGGCGACCGGGTCGCCGTCGAGCCGATCTACAAGTGCGACCACTGCGGACCGTGCCGGGCCGGCAACTACAACGTCTGCCAGCAGATCGGGTTCCACGGGTTGATGTCCGACGGCGGCATGGCCGAGTCCACGGTGGTGCCGACGTCGATGCTGCACCGGCTGCCCGACACCGTGTCGCTGGAACTCGGTGCGCTCGTGGAGCCGATGTCGGTGGCCTACCACGCCGCCACCCTCGGCGACGTCAAGGACGGCGACACCGCGATGGTGTTCGGCGCCGGCCCCATCGGCATCGGCCTGTGGTTCGCGCTGCGCGGCAAGGGCCTCGACGACGTCTTCGTCGTCGAGCCGTCGCCCACCCGGCGCGCCGCCATCGAGGCACTCGGCGCGCAGACCCTCGACCCGACGGCCACCGACGTGCCCGCGTTCATCGCCGACCACACCGCCGGCGCCGGCGCCGACGCGGTGTTCGACGCCGCCGGGGTGGCACCCGCGGTCAGCACCGCACTGGCCTGCGTCGGCTCGCGACGGCCGATGATCAGCGTGGCGATCTACGAAAAGCCGCTCGAGACACCGCTTCTCAACCTGGTGATGAACGAATCCCGCATCCAGGGCTCGCTGTGCTACACCGGCGCCGACTTCGAAGCGGTGATCGCGCTGATGGCCGACGGCCGCTACGACACCACCGGCTGGGTGACTCGCATCCCGCTCGACGACGTCGTCGACGAGGGGTTCGAGGCCCTGCACGCCGGCACCAAGATGAAAGTTCTCGTCGACCCGAACGGAGCGAACTGACATGACCCTCAACGGAAAAGTCGCTCTGGTCACGGGCGCCGCACGCGGCATCGGACGAGGCATCGCGCTACGGCTGGCGCGCGACGGCGCCGACATCGCCCTGGTCGACGTCACCGCGGACGGCCTCGACGCCGTGGCTGCCGAGATCGCCGAGATCGGCTGCAAGGCAACCACCTTCGTCGCCGACGTCAGCGACCGCGAGCAGGTGTTCGCCGCCGTCGAACACGCCGCGTCCGCGCTCGGCGGCTTCGACATCATGGTGAACAACGCCGGCATCGCCCTGGTCGGCCCCATCAGCGCCGTGACACCGGCGGAGCTGAAGAAGCTGTGGGCCATCAACGTCGACGGCGTGCTGTGGGGGATCCAGGCAGCCGTGGCGCAGTTCAAGGGCAACGGCAAGCCGGGCAAAATCATCAATGCCTCGTCGATCGCCGGGCACGACGGCTTCGCGATGCTCGGCCCCTACAGCGCGACGAAATTCGCCGTGCGGGCGCTGACCCAGGCCGCCGCCAAGGAGCACGCGGCCGACGGCATCACCGTCAACGCCTACTGCCCCGGGGTGGTCGGCACCGACATGTGGGTGGAGATCGACAAGCGGTTCGCCGAACTCACCGGCGCCGCCGAAGGCGAGACCTACGAGAAGTTCGTCGGCGGCATCGCGCTGGGCCGCGCCGAGACCCCCGACGACGTGGCGGGGTTCGTGTCGTATCTGGCCGGGCCCGACGCCGACTACATGACCGGCCAGGCCGGCCTGATCGACGGTGGCCTGGTCTACCGCTGAGATGGAGAGCACAATCGCTGGTGATGCCAGGGTCGTCCGTGCCTGAACCCGCCGTGGCCGTCGGGGAGGATCCGCGCAGTTATGCGCGGCTGATGTCGGCCGTCTACGACGCGACCATGGCCGGGCACCGGGCGCCCGCGCGCCCGCGCGAGGTCATCGGCGACTCCTGGCAGCGGTTGCTCGCCAGTGGGATCGAACCCAGCGACACCCCGGTCGTCGAGACCGGTGGGCTCGAGGCGCTGCGGCGTGCCTCGGGACTGATGGAGGTGCTCGACGAGATCTCCCACGGCCTGGAGTCGCTGGTCGCCGACGGGGAGAACATCCTCGTCGTGGCCGACGCGCAGGGTCGGGTGCTGTGGCGATCCGGGTCCCCGGCGGTGCTGAGCAACGCCGACCGGCTCGGGTTCGTCGAGGGCGCGCACTGGGGCGAGGGCGCCGTCGGCACCAATGCGATCGGCACCGCGCTCGCCGCGCAGCGTGCGGTGCAGGTGTTCTCCGCCGAGCACTTCCTGCGCAGCCACCACTCCTGGACGTGCGCGGGCGCGCCGATCCGCGACCCCCGCACCGGGCAGGTCATCGGCGTCGTCGACGTGTCCGGCCCGGCCGCCACCGTGCACCCGACCACCATCGCGCTCGTCGACGCGGTCGCACGACTGGCCGAATCTCACCTGCGCTCCGAACACGACCGCACACTGAACCGGCTGCGCACCGTCGCCGCGCCGATCCTCGCCCGGATGGGCACCCCCGCGCTGGCCGTGGACACCGAGGGTTGGGTGGCGGCCGTCGACGCGATGCCGCTGCACAACCGCATCCTGCTGCCCGACCAGATGGGCCCGGGCCGGGTGTGGTTGGCGACGCTCGGACCGTGTGCCGTCGAGCCGCTGCCGGGTGGCTGGCTGGTGCGGCTGGCCGACAGCGACGACGACGCCGGCGCCCCGCACGTGTCGCAGGTGACGCTTGATTTCGCCGACCCGGACAAGCCGTCGCTGCGGCTCGCGGGGGAGTTCGGGTGCTGGCGCCACGACCTGTCGCTGCGTCACGCCGAGATCCTGTGCGCCCTGGCCCGTTCGCCGCAGGGGCGCTCGGCGCCCCAACTGGCCGAGGACCTCTACGGCGATCGCTCCCGGGTGGTGACGGTGCGGGCGGAGATGTCGCGACTGCGCAAGCAGTTCGTCGGCCTGCTCGCCGCGCAGCCGTACCGGTTCGCGTCGTCGGTGGGGCTCACCGTCTGCTATCCCGTGGACCGGCGCACGCTGCTGCCGCCGTCGACAGCGCCTGCGATCCGTGCCGCCCGGTTAGGGGAGGATGGTTGACGTGCCCGCACCGAACCGAGCCCTGATCACCGCTGCGGCGGCCGACCTGCTGCGCACCCTGCAGGACCGCCACGGCGCGTTGATGTTCCATCAGTCCGGCGGATGCTGCGACGGCTCGTCTCCGATGTGCTACCCCGACGGGGACTTCGTGGTCGGCGACCGCGACGTGCTGCTGGCCGTGTTCGACGTCGGCGACGGGGTGCCGGTGTGGATCTCGGGTCCGCAGTTCGACGCCTGGAAGCACACCCAGCTGGTCATCGACGTGGTGCCGGGCCGTGGCGGTGGGTTCAGCCTCGAGGCTCCCGAGGGCAAGCGGTTCCTGTCGCGGGGCCGGGCGTTCACCGACGAGGAGAACCGGTCGCTGGCCGCGGACGCGGTCGTGACGGGTGCGGCCTACGAGCGTGGCGAGCGGCCGGCGTCGAACGGAACCCACATCGTGGCCGAGGCGGTCGACGCCTGCCCGGTCCCGCTGCGGTAGAGCGCGCCTCCCCGGGGATCGGCTGCACCGGCGTTATCGTCGACCCGTGATCCCGCTGCCCCGCGCATCGGTATTGGCCGGAGTGATGATCGTCGGCGTCGCCCTCGGCATGCTGGGCGCGCTCCTCGCCACGGTCGAGATCACTGCGCCCGTCCGCCCCGACGTCGTCATCGCGTTGGTCATCGGCATCCCCGGTGTCGTCGGGACCCTGACCATCCTCCTGTCCGGCCGGCGCTGGGTCACCGCGCTGGGCGCCCTGGTCCTCGCCGTCGGGCCCGGGTGGTTCGGCGCGCTGGCAGCGCTGCAGGTGGCCACCGGTGTCTGAGCACACGCAGCCCTTCACCCCAGAGTTCACCGGGGGCTTCACCGCGCAGAGCGTCATCGACGACCCCGCCCGGCACACCGCGGCACCGGTCGTCGTCCCCGGAATACCGCAGTTCCTCGGCCGGTGGCGGTTCGTGCTCGTCACCGCGGCGGTGTGGATCGTCGCCGCCGCGGCCGGCGCGGGCCTGTACTACTGGTGGTACCACGCGCTCGACAAGTCCCTGCCGGTGTTCGCGGTGCTGGTCTACCTGGTCGCGTGCATCGTCGGCAGCCTGCTCACCGCGATGGTGCAGAACCGCCCGTCGGTCACTGCGCTGGCGATCGCGTTCATGTCCGCGCCGCTGGCGTCGACCGGGGCGGCCGCGCTGCTCTACGGCTCCTACGTGTTCGGCTGGATCGCCCGGTAGTCGGACGACGATCAAGCGGCGAGGTACGAGCCGCGTTGAGGAGTCCGACCATTGATGTAGTCGGACGACGATCAAGCGGCGAGGTACGAGCCGCGTTGAGGAGTCCGACCATTGATGTAGCTCCCGGCCGGAAACCACTAGGGTGGGAAGGCGTGACCCACTATGACGTCGTCGTTCTCGGAGCCGGCCCCGGCGGGTACGTCGCGGCTATCCGCGCTGCTCAGCTCGGACTCAACACAGCCATCATCGAACCCAAGTACTGGGGCGGCGTCTGCCTGAACGTCGGGTGCATCCCGTCGAAGGCGCTGCTGCGCAACGCCGAACTGGCGCACATGTTCACCAAGGAAGCCAAGACGTTCGGCATCAGCGGTGACGTCAGCTTCGACTACGGCGCCGCGTTCGACCGTAGCCGCAAGGTCGCCGACGGCCGCGTCGCCGGTGTGCACTTCCTGATGAAGAAGAACAAGATCACCGAGATCCACGGGTACGGCAAGTTCACCGACGATCACACGATCGTCGTCGACCTGAACGAGGGCGACACCGAAGAGGTCACGTTCGACAACGCGATCATCGCGACCGGTGCGCACACCAAGCTGGTGCCCGGAACCAAGCTCTCCAAGAACGTGATCACCTACGAAGAGCAGATCATGGAGCGCGACCTGCCCGGCTCGATCGTCATCGCCGGTGCCGGCGCGATCGGCATGGAGTTCGCGTACGTCATGAAGAACTACGGCGTCGACGTCACCATCGTCGAGTTCCTGCCGCGCGCGCTGCCCAACGAGGACGCCGAGGTCTCCAAGGAGATCGAGAAGCAGTACAAGAAGCTGGGCGTCAAGATCCTCACCGGCACCAAGGTCGAGTCGATCAACGACGACGGATCGTCGGTGACCGTCAAGATCAGCAAGGACGGCAAGGAGGACGAGCTCAAGACCGACAAGGTCATGCAGGCCATCGGCTTCGTGCCCAACGTCGACGGCTACGACCTGAAAAAGGCCGGCGTCGAGCTGAACGACCGCGGCGGCATCGAGATCGACGACTACATGCGCACCAACAAGCCGCACATCTACGCGATCGGCGACGTCACCGGCAAGCTGCAGCTCGCCCACGTGGCCGAGGCGATGGGCGTCGTGGCCGCCGAGACCATCGCCGGCGCCGAGACGCTGGCCCTCGGTGACTACCGGATGATGCCGCGCGCCACGTTCTGCCAGCCCCAGGTCGCGAGCTTCGGCCTGACCGAGCAGCAGGCCCGCGACGAGGGACACGATGTCGTCGTCGCCAAGTTCCCGTTCACCGCCAACGGCAAGGCCCACGGCCTGGCCGATCCGACCGGCTTCGTCAAGCTGATCGCGGACAAGAAATATGGCGAGCTGCTCGGCGGGCACCTGATCGGTCCCGACGTCTCCGAGCTGCTGCCCGAGCTCACCCTGGCGCAGAAGTGGGATCTGACCGCCAACGAACTCGCCCGCAACGTGCACACCCACCCGACCCTGTCCGAAGCGCTGCAAGAGTGCTTCCACGGTCTGGTCGGCCACATGATCAACTTCTAATTGAGGGCGATCTGGGTCGCCGGGATCGGCGGATTGGTGGTCGGCCACATCCTGTGGCTGGCCGGGATCTCGGCGGCCATCGCGTCGACCGACATCCCGATGTGGGTGCTCGTGGTCGCCGCGGTGTCCTTCGTCATCGCGATCGCGGCAGGGTATCTCGGTTGGCGTCAGTGGCAACAGAAGTCGCGCAAGGCCGAGGTGTGGGCGGTGTTCTGCTGGGCTCTGCCGGTGTCCCCGGTGCTGTTCTCGCTGGCCGTGCTGGGCGTGACGTACCTATAACTGCCATTCGCTGACGGCATCGTCGACCGATCCCAGACAATGGGCCGGTGGGGGACGGGGTGGGCGATCAGTTGATCCTGCGTTGGTGGCGCCAGCGCGACGAATACCAGTGGCGGATCGACTTTCTGCGCAGCCGCGGGCTGCTGTCGGTGCTGCGGCACCTCATCGCCGGAATCGGGGTGACGATGGGAGTGCTGTCCCTGTTCAACGTGTACGCGCCGCCAGGTGTCGACGCGCCGCTGATCCGGGCGGGCTGGGCCTTCGTGGCGCTCGGCTCCCTGGGCTGGGCGGCGCGCTGGGCGCTGCTGCCGTGGCCGTCGGCGCGTGAGTCGGCGGTGCTGGTCGCGTTCGTCGACGTGATCATGACGATCTCGGCGCTGCTGTTCGGTGACGCGAATCTGGCCATGTCGGGCATCCCGATCCTGCTGTGCGCGGGCGGCTACGTGGTGTTCTTCCACGGCCCGCGGCTGCACCTGGCGCACATCGCGTGGTGCACGGTGTCGGTGATCGGCATCGCGGTGTGGCTGGCGGTCAGCGCCCCGGAGTACGGGCTCCAGGTCGCGGTGTCGCGGGCGGTCATCGCGCTGCTGGTCACCGTCTGCATCCTGCCCGCGCTGCAGTTCGGATTCTGGCTGCTGCAGGGCAGTTCCAAGCAGTCGCTGACCGACCCGCTCACCGAGCTGACCAACCGGCGCGGACTCGCCGTCGCGATCAAGCGGCTCGACGAGAGTGCACCGCTACAGGCCGATCTGTGCGCGCTGGTGATCGACGTCGACGGGTTCAAGGCGGTCAACGACAGCCTCGGCCACACCATCGGTGACAAGGTGCTGATCCGGACCGCCCGCAGGATCAGGCAGAGCGTGCGCAGCGACGCGGTCGTGGTGCGGTGGGGCGGCGAGGAGTTCCTGGTGGTGGACCGGATCTCGGCCGGGCAGGCCGGCGCCGTCGCCGAACGGATCCGGGCGGCGGTCTGCGCGCCCGCCAACCCCGCCGTGACCGTCAGCATCGGCCTGGCCACGTGCACGCGATACGGTTCGGACCTCGACGAGGTGATCACCGCCGCCGACACGGCGATGTACGAGGCCAAGTCGCGCGGCGGAAACCGCGTCGTCATCGCCGCCGACGTCTGGTGATCAGTCCGGGAAGTCCAGCGGCACGCCCAGCGTCGTGATCGTCGCGGCCAGGCCGTCGTATTGCGCTGTCAGCAGGCAGAATTCGATGAGTTGCGCAGGAGTGTAGTGCCGGGAAAGCGCCTGCCAGGTCTGCGGGGAGACACCGCGGGTGACGACGAACTCGTCGGTGGCGGTGAGCAGCGTGCGCTCCTTCTCGGTCAGACCGTCGGCGTCGGGCCCGGTGAAGATCGCGGCCTGGGTGGCGGCGTCGAGCCCCCGGGTGCGCGCAAGCCTGCGGTGCTGCTGCAACTCGTACTCGCAATCGCGCAGATGGCCGACGCGCAGGATCACGAACTCCGCGTCGCGCCGGGACAGCTTGCCCGCGCCGAGCAGATAGGCCGACAGCGGCAGCCACGCCAGGAACAGCAACCGATGCCGGCCGAGCACGTTCATCAGGCTGAACCGCGGTCGTCGGATGCCGCGGGCCCCGACCTTGGCGATCGCCCAGTTGACCGGCCCGAGCTCCTTGAAGCCGCCGGGGGGAATGCGTGCGGTACTCATGACTGCCTCACCAGGTACGGGGACACCGTCGAGCGGTGTTCGTCGATGTCGAGCGCACGGCCGAGTGCGGGGAACGCGCGCTGCGGGCAGTTGTCCCGCTCGCAGACGCGGCAGCCGGCGCCGATCGGAGTCGCGTTGTCTCCACTGAGGTCGAGGCCTTCCGAGTAGACCAGCCGATGCGCGTGCCGCAGTTCGCAGCCGAGGCCGATGGCGAACGTCTTACCCGGCTGACCATAGCGCGACGCGCGCCGCTCCACGGTGCGCGCCACCCACATGTAGTCGCGCCCGTCGGGCATCTCGGCGATCTGCACGCCGATCTTGCCGGGGTTGGCGAAGGTCTCGTAGACGTTCCACAGCGGGCAGGTGCCACCGCTGGAGGAGAAGTGAAAGCCCGTGGCGGACTGGCGTTTCGACATGTTGCCCGCACGATCGACGCGGACGAACGAGAACGGCACCCCGCGCATCGAGGGCCGCTGCAGCGTGGAGAGCCGATGGCAGATGGTCTCGTAGCTCGCGGAGTAGTACGCCGAGAGTCGTTCGACGTCGTAGCGGAACTTCTCGGCGACGTCGTGGAACTGCGCGTAGGGCAGCACGGTCGCCGCGGCGAAGTAGTTGGCCAGTCCGAGGCGGGCGAGCTTGCGTGACTCGTCGCTGGTGAAGTGTCCCTCGTCGGCGAGCTTGTCGATCAGGTCGCCGTACTCGAGGTAGGCAAGCTCGGAGGCCATCCGGAACACCCGCTGCCCCGTGGACAGATGCGCGGTGATCTCGAGCGTCTTGGTCGCCGGGTCGAAGCGGTGCAGCACCCCTTCGCCGAGGTCGCTGCGGCGGATGATCCGCACGCCGTGCACGAATCGCAGCCGGTCGGAGAGGTCGCCGGCCAGATCCCCGCGCTGGATGCGCATCCCGGCCGTCAATTCCTCGGCGGCGGTGTCGAGCTCGTGTAGGTAGTTCTGGCGCTGGTAGAAGTAGTCGCGCACCTCCTCGTGCGGCATCGAGATCGATCCCGTCCCGCTGGCCCCCGAGGTGACGCTGCCGACGCTGAACCGGTCCTCGGTGACGGCGGCCAGTTGCGTCGTCGTCAGTTGGTAGCGGCGGTGCAGATTGACCATCGCGCGGGCCAGCGCGGGATGCGCCCCGACCATGTCGGCGATCTCGGCGGGTCCGACGTCGACGTCGAGGTCACGGTCCATCAACACCTCGCGCAGCTCGGCGATCAGGCGGGTGTCGTCCTGGGAGGCGAAGAACGTCGCATCGACGCCGAAGACCTCGGTGATGCGCAGCAGCACCGCCACCGTGAGCGGCCGGACGTCGTGCTCGATCTGGTTGAGATAACTGGGGGAGATGTCGAGCATCTGGGCCAGCGCGGCCTGGCTGAACCCGCGCTCGTTGCGCAACTGCCGAACCCGGGCCCCGACGTAGGTTTTGGCCACCCGACCAGCCTAACAACCGTGCTAACCGCCAATTCGCATCCTTGGCAACATGCCCGCGTGTGGCATCATCAGGATTCGTGAGTACCCCCGGTCGGCCGACTGCCGCGACCCAGGGCCTGGCCAAGACGATGATGCCGGTGCCCGAGGGACACCCCGACGTCTTCGACGTCGAATGGCCGCTGCGGGTGGCCGACGTGGACCGCGAGGGCAGGCTGAAATTCGACGCGGCGACACGGCACATCCAGGACGTCGGCACCGACCAGCTGCGCGAGATGGGGTTCGAGGAGACCCATCCGCTGTGGATCGTGCGCCGCACGATGATCGACATGATCGAGCCCATCGTGTTCAAGGACATGCTGCGGCTGCGGCGTTGGTGTTCGGGGACCTCGAACCGTTGGTGTGAGATGCGGGTGCGCATCGACGGCCGCAAGGGCGGTCTCGTGGAATCCGAGGCGTTCTGGATCAACATCAACAGGGAGACGCAGGGCCCGGCCCGCATCGCCGATGACTTCATCGAGGGGCTGCGGCGCACGACCAGCGAAGGCCGGCTGCGGTGGAAGGCCTACTTGAGCGCGGGCGCTCGCGAGGATGCCGAGCATCTGCGCGACTACCCGGTGCGCGTCAGCGACATCGACATCTTCGACCACATGAACAACTCGGTGTACTGGTCGGTCGTGGAGGACTACCTGCAGTCCCGCCCCGAGTTGATGGCCGCGCCGCTGCGGGTGACCATCGAGCACGATCTGCCCGTCGCGCTCGGCGACAAGCTGGAGATCCTCCGCCACACCTATCCGGCCGGATCGACCGAGAAATTCGGCGCCGACCTGACCGACCGGACTGTTACAACGCTCACATATGCGGTCGGCGACGAGGTCAAAGCGGTCGCGTCGATCTTCCCGCTCTGAATCGCTTCACTCAAACAGTACGCCCGTACTGACCTGCGGCTTTCGTTTACTGAACGGTAACTTCTGAACCGGTTCAGCCCGGCCTAGTCTTCGCAACCTTCGCAAAGCATGCCGGGTCGTTGGCGAAAGTTTACAAGCGAAACGGGTGGACCTGCGGTTATGCGGTGATGCATGCTCGGAGCAGCACGCCAGTGAAGACGCTGGAACGTTAACAATGGTTTGAAGGAGCAGGTCCCTCTTATGACGAAGTCGACCGTGGGCACGCCGAAGTCCCCCGAACAGATCCAGCACGACTGGGACCACAACCCGCGGTGGAAGGGTGTCGAGCGCACCTACACCCCGCAGGACGTGGTGGCCCTTCAGGGACACGTCGTCGAGGAGGCCACCCTGGCCCGTCGCGGCGCCGAGGTCCTCTGGGAGCAGCTGCACGACATGGACTTCGTCAACGCGCTGGGCGCGCTGACCGGCAACATGGCCGTCCAGCAGGTCCGCGCCGGCCTGAAGGCCATCTACCTGTCGGGTTGGCAGGTCGCCGGTGACGCGAACCTGTCCGGCCACACCTACCCCGACCAGAGCCTCTACCCGGCCAACTCGGTGCCGCAGGTGGTGCGTCGCATCAACAACGCGCTGCTGCGTGCCGACGAGATCGCCAAGGTCGAGGGCGACCGCTCGGTGGAGAACTGGCTGGCCCCGATCGTCGCCGACGGCGAGGCCGGTTTCGGTGGCGCGCTCAACGTCTACGAGCTGCAGAAGGCCATGATCGCCGCCGGTGTCGCCGGTTCGCACTGGGAGGACCAGCTGGCCTCGGAGAAGAAGTGCGGCCACCTCGGTGGCAAGGTGCTGATCCCGACCCAGCAGCACATCCGCACCCTGACCTCGGCCCGTCTGGCGGCCGACGTCGCCGATGTGCCGACCGTCGTCATCGCCCGGACCGATGCCGAGGCGGCGACGCTCATCACCTCCGACGTCGACGAGCGCGACCAGCCGTTCATCACCGGTGAGCGCACCGCCGAGGGCTTCTACCGGGTGAAGAACGGTCTCGAGCCGTGCATCGCGCGCGCCAAGGCCTACGCGCCGTACTCGGATCTGATCTGGATGGAGACCGGCACCCCGGATCTCGAGCTGGCGAAGAAGTTCGCCGAGGGCGTCAAGAGCGAGTTCCCGGACCAGATGCTGGCCTACAACTGCTCGCCGTCGTTCAACTGGAAGCAGCACCTCGACGACGACACGATCGCCAAGTTCCAGCGTGAGCTGGGCGCGATGGGCTTCAAGTTCCAGTTCATCACCCTCGCCGGCTTCCACGCCCTGAACTACTCGATGTTCGACCTCGCCTACGGCTACGCCCGTGAGCAGATGAAGGCGTACGTCGAGCTGCAGGAGCGCGAGTTCGCCGCCGAGAGCCGTGGCTACACCGCGACGAAGCACCAGCGCGAGGTCGGCGCCGGCTACTTCGACCGGATCGCCACCACCGTGGACCCGACCTCGTCGACCACCGCGCTCGCGGGTTCGACCGAAGAGGGCCAGTTCCACTAGGTCGATAGTTGTGACAGCAGGCCCCGTCCTTATATTGGGCGGGGCCTGCTGCCGTCTGGAGGAGATCTTGTGAGCATTGAACGCGTGGGTGTCGTCGGCGCCGGGCAGATGGGTGGCGGCATCGCCGAGGTCTGCGCCAAGGCCGGTGCGCATGTGGTGGTCTACGAACCGTCCGCGGAGCTGGTGGAAGCCGGACGGGCGCGGATCACCGCCTCGCTGGAACGAGCCAAGGCCAAGGGCAAGCTGGCGGCTGACGACTTCGAGATCACCCAGGCGCGGCTGACCTACACCAGCGACCTGGCCGATCTGGCCGACCGCCAGCTGGTGATCGAGGCGATCGTCGAGGACGAGGCCGTCAAGGCCAAGGTGTTCGCTCAGCTCGACGAGATCGTCACCGATCCCGACGCGGTGCTGGCGTCGAACACCTCGAGCATCCCGATCATGAAAATCGCTGCGGCGACGAAGAATCCGAGCCGCGTGCTGGGTCTGCACTTCTTCAACCCGGTGCCGGTGCTGCCGCTGGTGGAGCTGATCAGCACCCTCGTCACCTCCGAAGAGGCGATCGCGCGGGTCGGGGCGTTCGCCGGGGAGACGCTGGGCAAGAAGGTGGTCCGCTGCGGCGACCGCTCGGGCTTCATCGTCAACGCGCTGCTGGTGCCCTACCTGCTCTCGGCGATCCGGATGGCCGAGGCCGGCGTGGCCAGCGTCGAGGACATCGACACGGCCGTCGTCGCCGGGCTCTCGCACCCGATGGGGCCGCTGCGGCTGTCGGACCTGATCGGTCTGGACACCATGAAGCTGATCGCGGACTCGATGTACGACGAGTACAAGGACGCCCACTACGCGCCGCCGCCCCTGCTGCAGCGGATGGTCGAGGCAGGCCAGCTGGGCAAGAAGACCGGAAAGGGCTTCTACACCTACTGAGGCTCACGCCGAGTGCACGCTTTCTGATGAGTTCTCTAGCACTTCTCCTCAGAATACGTGCACTCGGGAACCGATCGGGCGCGCCGTGCGCCTAAGACCCTGTGGAAGAAATCATCGTCGGGTCGGAGGCTCTGGCCGCCGGGGTGCTGACGCGCCAGGATCTGCGGCGCCGATACGTCAAGATGCATCACAACGTCTATGCGCCTGCGGCCATGGTGCCGACGGCAAGGGACCGCGCCTATGCCGCGTGGCTCTGGTCCGGGCGCAACGCCACGCTGGCGGGGCTGTCGGCGGCAGCGATGCACGGATCCCGTTGGCTCCCAGAGGATCATCCCGCTGAGCTGACGCGGATTCGCTCCGCCAGTGCACCCGGGATACGGGTCCACCGGGAGGCGCTGCTCGACGACGAGGTATGCCCGGTGCAGAGCATCGACTGCACGACCGTGGCCCGCACCGTTTTCGACATCGGGCGCCGGATCCCCGGTGACGAGGCCATCATTCGCATCGATGCGCTGCTCAACGCCACGCGCGCGCCGCTCGCGGGCGTCGCCCTCGTCGCTGCCCGTCATCCCGGTGCGCGGGGGATTCGCCACCTGCGACGGGTGATGGCGCTCGTCGACGGAGGCGCCGAGTCGCCGCAGGAAACTCGGACGCGTCTCGTGCTCATTCGAGCGGGGGCGCCCGTCCCGCAGACGCAGATCCCGGTCCGCAACGCCTCCGGTCGGGTGGTGCGGCGCATCGACCTGGGGTGGCCTGCGTACCGGGTGGGCGTCGAATACGACGGCGGGCAGCACTGGACGGATCCAGCGGCGCACGCCGAGGACATCGCGCGTCTGGAGTTCCTCGCCGAGCAGGGCTGGATCATCATCCGCGTCAGCGCGCGGCAACTGCGCGAGGCACCCGAGGACATCTGGCGGCGGGCAGAGCAGGCGCTCCGACGTCGAGGCTGGACAGGGTCCTGAGGCTCGCCGAACGCACGCATTCTGAGGGATTCCGGCCGAAAAGCGTCAGAAACCGTGCACTCGGCGAGCGGCGAGCGGGGGCGAGACAGTCAGGCCTTCCGCAGCCGCTTCTTCTCCGCCTCGACGTCGAAATCCGGTGGCGGCCAAGACATGTTGAGCTGCTTGAGCGCCTCGATCATCAGCTCGGTGACCGCGAGCCGGCTGTACCACTTCCGGTTGCACGGCACCACGTGCCATGGCGCGTATTCCGTCGAGGTGCGGTCCAGCATCGCCTGGTAGGCCTCCTGGTACAGCGGCCACTTCAGCCGCTCGTCGATGTCGGCCGGGTTGTACTTCCAGTACTTGTCCGGCCGCTCGAGGCGCTTCGCCAGCCGCTTCTTCTGTTCGTCGAGCGACACGAACATCGCGACCTTCACCAGCGACGTCCCGCTGTCGACGAGTTCGCGTTCGAACGCGTTGATCTCCTCGTAGCGCGGCTCCCACACCTCCTGCGGCACCAGGTTGTGCACTCGCACGATGAGCACGTCCTCGTAGTGGGACCGGTCGAACACCCCGATGTGGCCCGCCGCCGGTAGCGCCTTGCGGATCCGCCACAGGAAGTGGTGCGACAGTTCCTCCGGCGTCGGCTTGCCGAAGTTGCGATAGTCGACACCCTGCGGATTGCAGCCTCCGACAACGTGTTTGACGATGCCGCCCTTGCCTGCGGTGTCCATGCCCTGCAGCACCAGCAGCACCGAACGGGTGTCGTCGACCCGGCTGCGGGCGTAGAGCATCTCCTGCAGCTCGGCGAAGCGCACGTTGCGCTCCTCCTGCAGTGTCGGCGCGTCGGACTTGCTGCCGTGGAATCCCGGCGTGGCGTCGGGATCGATGTCGGCCACGGTCTGGCCCGGCTTGAACCTCAGCAGGGAGTGCGGTTCGTGCGACCACAGAGACGGCAGGCCAAGGAGCTCAGTCACCCGCCTAGTCAAACAGCTGAGGCGGCAGTTCCGGGGACGGATGGGCTTCGGATCTGAACCTCTCCAGCGAACCGCCGACCTCGACGATGCCGCACAGCGCGCTCCACGACAGCATCGTCAGATAGTCGATCAACTCGTCGGCGCTCATCCGCGGATGCGACATCCACGAGTGCGTGGCCAGCTGCACGCCGCCGACGATGTGGTACGCCCAGGGCTCCACGCCGCCGGTGTCCATCCCGACCGACACCATGCGCCGGCGCAGCATGACCGCCAGCATCCGGGCGATGATCTGCTCGGACTCGGCGACCGCCTTGCTCTTGCTCGCCGAGTTGTTCGCCATCACGAACCGGTAGGGCTCCGGCTCGGCCGCCACCGTGGCGACGTACACGCGGATGATCTCCCGGGTGAGGGCGTAGCCGTCGAGGTTCGACGACAGCGCGGCGGCCATGTTGGGGATGAGCGTGGTCTGCGCGAAGCGCATCATCACCGCGGTGGTCAGGTCGTTCTTGTCGACGAAGTAGCGGTACAGAACGGTCTTGGACACGCCGATCTCGGCGGCGATCTCGTCCATGCTGACGTTGCTTCCGAGCCGGCGGATGGCCTCCAGAGTGCCGTCCACCAGTTCGTTCCGGCGCTCGACCTTGTGCCGATGCCAGCGCCGCTTGCGCCCATCGGTCTTGACCGCCACCGGCGGGGATTGTTGTGCCACGTTCGCGGTGATCCGTTCGTTAGTCCTTGTCGATAATACGGTGGCGCGGCGGCGCCGGTTGGCCGTGCAGGGATGATGGAGACGTGGCACATCGAGTGAACGTTCCCGACGCCGGGCAGCGAGCCCGGGCGAGTTTCGCCGAGAAGCTCGCCGGAGCCGACTCGCCCGCCGACGTCGAGCGACGACGCGCCCTGCGGCGGATGAAGGCCGTCGCGCTGAGCTTCCTGATCGGCGCGTCGGTGATCTTCCTGCTGTGCACGTGGGCGCAGTCGACGGGGGCCGCGCCGTGGGTGGGCTACGTGCGGGCGGCCGCCGAAGCCGGCATGGTCGGCGCGCTGGCGGACTGGTTCGCGGTGACCGCGCTGTTCAAGCATCCGCTGGGGATTCCGATCCCGCACACGGCGATCATCAAACGCAAGAAGGACCAGCTCGGCGAGGGGCTGAGCGACTTCGTGCGGGAGAACTTCCTGTCCCCGGAGAACGTCGAGACGAAGCTGCGCGACGCCGACGTCGCCAGCCGCACCGGCAAGTGGCTGGCCGAGCCGGTCAACGCCGAGCGGGTGGCCGCCGAGGCGTCGACGGCGCTGCGGGTGCTGGTCGAGATGCTGCGCGACGAGGACGTCCAGCAGGTGCTGGACCGGATGATCGTCAAGCGCATCGCCGAGCCGCAGTGGGGCCCACCGATCGGCCGCGTGCTCGCCTCGCTGCTCGAGGAGGGCCGCCAGGAGGCGCTGCTGCAGCTGCTGGCCGACCGCGCGTTCCAGTGGTCGCTGAACGCCGGCGAGGTCATCGAGCGCGTCATCGAACGGGATTCGCCGACGTGGTCGCCGCGCTGGGTGGACCACCTCGTCGGGGATCGCATCCACCGGGAGTTGATGGACTTCACCGACAAGGTCCGGCGCAATCCCGACCACGAGCTGCGCCGCTCTGCCACCAAGTTCCTGTTCGAGTTCGCCGGGGATCTGCAGAGCGACGAGACGACGATCCAGAAGGCTGAGAACGTCAAGGAGCAGATCATGGCCCGCGACGAGGTCGCGCGGGCCGCCGAGACGGCCTGGAGCACCGCCAAGCGGCTCATCCTCGCGTCGGTCGACGACCCGGACTCGACGTTGCGTGCCCGGATCGCGGACTCGGTCGTGCGCATCGGGGAGTCCCTGCGCGACGACGCCGATCTGCGCGACAAGGTCGACAACTGGATCGTGCGCGGCGCGCAGCACCTGGTGGTCGGGTACGGGGCGGAGATCACCACGATCATCACCGACACCATCGAGCGCTGGGACGCCGACGAGGCGAGCCGGCGGATCGAACTCCATGTGGGCCGTGACCTGCAATTCATCCGGATCAACGGCACCGTGGTGGGGTCGCTGGCCGGCCTCGCCATCTACACGATCGCCCAGCTACTGTTCTGACCTGCGCTAACTGAGTGCTTGCAAAAGTTAGCACTCAGTCGTACCGTGGAGTTGTCGGAGAAACACCACGGCAGCGAAGGAGGGCAGCACCATGGCGCAGGACGAGAATCTCGCCGCGGTCGTCTCCAGCGCCGCCCAGGACATCGGCAGCTTCATTCGCAGCCAGCGGGAGGCCGCCCAGGTCTCGGTGCGGCAACTCGCCGAGAAAGCCGGTGTCAGCAATCCCTACCTGAGTCAGATCGAACGGGGATTGCGCAAACCCTCAGCAGATGTGCTGAACCAGATCGCCAAGGCGCTGAGGGTGTCGGCCGAGGTGCTCTACATCCGGGCCGGAATTCTCGAGCCCAGTGAGACGAACCAGGTGCGCGACGCCATCATCACCGACACGGCGATCAACGAGCGGCAGAAGCAGGTGCTGCTCGACATCTACACGTCGTTCTGCCAGCAGAACGAGGCCGCTCTGCTCGAGGCTGCGGCCTCGATGGAATCGGCCGGTGCAGAAAACAGTGTCCGTGACGGCGACGAGGAGCCGACGACGCGACACGACGACAGCCCTCTGCAGATCACGCAATCACCCCAGACCTCGATCAGTTAGTGAAAGGAAACACCATGGCTGAGAAGAATCAGCTCGACGTCGAAGACCTGAAGGCCCCGCTGCTCGCCGCCGTCGGCGCAGCCGACCTGGCCCTCGAGCGCGTCAACGAGATCGTCGCGACGCTGCGCGAGCGCGCCGGCGACGCCCGCAGCGACGCCGAGACCCGCATCGAGGAGCGCCGCGCCCGCATCAACCAGCTGCAGGAAGAGCTGCCGGCCCAGTTCGACGACATCCGCGGAAAGCTGACCGCCGAGGAGCTGCGCAAGGTCGCCGAGGGTTACGCCGAGGCCGCGCAGTCGACCTACAACAAGCTCATCGAGCGCGGTGAGGCCGCCCTGGAGCGCCTGCGCGCCCAGCCGGCTCTCGAAGGTGCCGCCAGCCGGGTCGAGGGGTACACCGACCAGGCCGTGGAGCTGACCCAGGAGGCGCTGGGCAACGTGGCGTCGCAGACCCGCGCCGTCGGTGAGCGCGCCGCCAAGCTGGTCGGCGTCGAGCTGCCCAAGCGTGCCGAGTCGGCCGCCGAGCCGGTGAAGAAGGCCGCCAAGAAGGCCCCGGCCAAGAAGGCCGCCCCGGCCAAGGCCACCGCCAAGAAGGCCCCCGCCAAGAAGGCGCCGGCCAAGAAGGTCACCCAGAAGTAAGCGACGACTCCCTGGAGGGGAAGTCGAAAAGGGGACGTAACCCGCCTAGGCTGTGGAGCGTGGAGCTCCATGGCCTTACGGGTTACGTCCTCTTCGCGTTGCAGGTGGCCGTCCTGGTGACGACGGTGTACGCGTTCGTGCACGCGGCGATCCAGCGACCCGACGCCTACACCGCGGCCGAGAAGCTGACCAAGCCGGTGTGGCTGGTGATCCTCGGTGTCGCCGTGCTGCTGGCGCTGGTGCTCGGCATCACCGGGGTGGCGATCGCGGCGGTGGCCGCCGGGGTGTACCTGGTCGATGTCCGGCCGAAAATCTTGGAGATCCAAGGGAAGTCGCGCTAGTGCGGCTCGCGCTGATCGGGGTGGCCGCCTGCGCGGTCGCGCTCGCCGGGGCGCCGCACGCCGCCGCCTCGCCCGCGCTGCAGCCGCCGCCCTACATCGACCACGTGACGTGGGCCAAGTGGGGTGACCTGTCCAGTCTGCGGGTGTATCCGACCGCGGCGGGCCGAGACACCTCGGGCCGTCCGGGCACCGCGCCGCAGGCCGACGAGGCGTGGGGTGAGATCCTCGCGCTGGCGCCCGACGCCGCGATCGCCGGCATGAAGGAACAGTTCGTCTGCCACTGGCAGTTCGCCGAGATCGCCGAGCCCGGCAAGGTGAGCTGGAATCTCGAGCCGTGGCGCCCCGAGGTCGGCCCCGACCAGATGATCGCCGCCGGGTGCAACCCGGGCGGCACCGAAGAACCGTTCTGATGGGCTACAGCCGCGCCGAGGTCGCCGCCGCCGTCGACCACACCCTGCTCAAACCCGAAGCGACGGAAGCCGACATCGTCGCGTTGCTGGCCGAAGCCGTCGAACTCGGGGTGTACGCGGTGTGCGTGTCCCCGCCGTTCGTGCCGACGGCGGTGGCGCTGGCCTCCGGCCGCGCCGTCGCGTCCGTGGTCGGTTTCCCGTCCGGCAAACATCTTTCGGTGATCAAGGCCCGGGAGGCTTCGGTCGCGGTGGACGCCGGCGCCGGAGAGATCGACATGGTGATCGACGTGGGCGCCGCGATCGGCGGGGAACTCGACATCGTGCGCGCCGAGATCGCTGCGGTCCGCGCCGCCGCGCCCGCGGCAGTGCTCAAGGTGATCGTCGAGTCGTCGGCCCTGGTGGAGTTCGGGGGCTGGCCGTTGCTGACCGACGTGTGCCGGGTCGCCGAGGACGCCGGCGCCGATTTCGTCAAGACCTCCACCGGCTTTCACCCCTCCGGCGGCGCCTCGGTGCGCGCGGTCGAGGTGATGTCCGCCGCGGTCGGCGGGCGCCTCGGCGTCAAGGCCAGCGGCGGGATCCGGTCGGCCGCCGACGCCACCGCGATGCTCGACGCGGGCGCCACCCGGCTCGGGTTGTCCGGCACCCGCGCGGTGCTCGACGGCCTGTAGCTCCTACAGGGTGCCGAAGCAGGGATCGTCGGTCTGCTTGGGCATCGACGCGTTCTGCGTCGAAAAGCGGCTCTGCACACCGGTATCGGTGACCGTCACCGAATCGGCCTTGATGTCCATCGGATAGTTCTGCGTCAGCTGGGCGGTGAACGCGTCCAGCGCGGGCTGCACGGCCTCGCGGGGGAGCGTGAAGCCCAGCCCGGTCACCTTCTGCACCGACAGCGCGATGCCGCCGTCGACGGCCTGCGGCTTGGCGGTGATGCTGCCCAGTGCGCCCTCGAGTTCGATGGTGCCGTCACTGGCGTTGGTGGTGACGCCGGTGACGAAGCTACCGATCAGCGGAATGGCGCCCTGGATGGTCTGCTTGATGCCGTCGGCCGACCAGTCGATGTTGGCCACCAGCGAGCCGACCGTGCCGCTGGAGGTGGGCGTGTCCTGCAGGCGCACGTCGTCGATCTCGAGGTTGACCTTCATGCCCTTGGCGTCGCGCACCTGGTTCCCCGCGGTCTCGATGCGGATGTTCGTGTAGTGCCCCGACATGTGCTGCATGAGGAACGGCGGCAGTACCCCGAAGGACGCCGTCGCGTCGTCCTGCACGACGCACTCCACCACGCCGGCCACCACCGTGTCGGCCCGGTTGCGCGCGTAGAGCTCGGCGCCGAGCAGACCGGCGAACACCAGTGCCACCACGATGACCACCACCAGGACGACGGACAGCGGGTCGCTGAAGAACTTCTTGAACTTCGCCGGCAACGAAGAGCCTTCCTGCGGGGGCGCGGACGGGTGCTGCGGGTACTGCGACGGTGGCGGTGGGAACGCCGGTCCGGATTGCTGCGGCGGGCGGGCCCAGGGATCGGTCACCGCAGCGATTCTGCCCTACCGGCATGAGCAAAGCCTGAGCGGTTGTGCATGACCGCGACGGTCTTGCGGGCCGCGCGGGCGGCCTCGAGGTCGACATCGCAGACCACCAGCTCCGGATCTGCACCGGCGGCGGCGAGCACCTCGCCCAGCGCTGAGGCCACCAGACTGCCGCCCACCCCGGTCGGTCCGAGGGCGGCCAGCTCGTCGCCCGGATAGGCCTGTCCGACCGCAGCCACCACGCTCGACGTGTCGATCGCCCTGGCCCGCGCCAGCAGGGTCCACTGTTCGAGCTTGCCGGGACCGGTGCCCCACGACGCGTGCGCGGTGATGAGCTCGGCGCCGCGCTCGGCCAGCTCGACGTACAACTCGGGGAACCGGATGTCGTAGCAGAGTGTCAGCCCGACCGTGACGCCATCGACGACGATGGTGACCGGCTCGCGCCCCGGTGCGACGGTGTCGGACTCGGTGAATCCGAACGCGTCGTACAGGTGGATCTTGTCGTAGCGGGCGTCGACGCCCGGACCCGTGGCGATCAGCGTGTTCGTGACCCTGGCCCGATCCTCCTGGTCGGACGGCACGAACATGCCGGCGACGACGACGATGCCGGCGCGCTCGGCGATCCGGCGTACCCCGTCGGCCCACGGACCGTCGAACGGTTCGGCGACGGGACCCAGCGGCACCCCGAAGCGGCACATCGTGGCCTCGGGGAACAGCACCAGCGAGGCGCCGGCCTCGGCGCCCTGCCGGGTGTGCTCCTCGATCAGACCGAGGTTCGCCGCCGGGTCAGCGCTGCTGCGGATCTGGGCCAGGGCTACACGCATGCCTCCAGAGTAGTTACGGACCCCAGGCGGGACGATTCGCCTTGGCGGCCTTGTTGCCGAGCTTTCCGGAGCGGACCTGCGCCGCCAGGCTGTCCAGGATCACCCGCGAGCTCATCAGCGCGGTCTGTTCGGCCCAGTCGTACGGCGGGGAGCACTCGACGACCTCGATGCCGGCCAGGCCGGGCTCGGACACCATCTTGACCAGGTTCAGGGCCTCGCGGGGCAGCAGGCCGCCGGGTTCCGGCCAGCCGGTCCCGGGGACGAAGCCGGCGTCGATCACGTCGATGTCGAACGACAGGTACACCGCCTTCGCGCCCTTCCACGCGATCTCGAGCGCCATCTCCGCGATCTTCTCCACGCCCACGCGCTCCACGTCGCCGACGGTGATCACCGTCGACTTGCGGTCGCGGCCCACCTTGACGCCCTCGCGCGGGCTCTGCCAACCACCGATCCCGATCTGCACCAGGTTGGTCGCCGGCGCGTTCTTGATGTTGGTGGCGTGGAACCACGGGGTCGTGTGCATCCGCTCGTCGAGGTCGGTCTCCTGGGTGTCGACGTGGCGGTCGAAGTGGATGATGCCGATGTTGCCGTCCATGTACGGGGCCAGCCCGCGGATGGTCGGGAAACCGATCGAGTGGTCCCCGCCGAGGACGATCGGCATCACGCCCTTCTGCGCGACGTGCGCCATGGCCTGGCTGATCTGGTCGAACGACTTCTCCAGGTTGCCGGGGATGGTGAAGACGTCGCCGATGTCGACGATGTTGAGCTGCTCGCGCAGGTCCACACCGGACTCGTAGTTGTAGGTGCCGAACAGGTTGGTCGAGCGCCGGATGCCCTGCGGACCGAACCGGGTGCCGGGACGGTATGTCGCGCCCGCGTCGAGCGGGACACCGAACACGGCGACCTCGGCGTCGTCGACCTCGTTGACGTCCTCGATGAACGGGCATTTGAGGAACGTGCCCCGCTCGCCGGCGAAGTGCGGCTTCTCGCCGCGCACGAACGTCGAGATCGTCCGGTCGTTGATCGTCGGCGCGGCCTCCAGGCCGTAGCTCAGACCGCGGTCGATCTCCTCGCGCAGCCGGCGATCGCCCAGCTGGGCCTCCACCTGCTGAGCCCAGGCGCCTTCGGCGTTCGTCACGGACGGGTCGGGACGTTCGGGTACGTCGGACATGAGTGCTCCTCATCGCGTCGTCTTGTCGCTGTCCGGGTACGACGCACCTCGTCCGGGGAGCGGGGTCACCGACTCCTGGGAGCAATTGTCAGCACGCCCCCGATGACCTGTCCACCGGAACGGCTCACGTCACGCGACGGGCGCGACGACCGCCCACGGCACCGTGAGGATGCCGTCGCGCAGCGTGCGGCGCGGCACGGCCACCGGAAAACCCTGCGCGACAAGCGCTTCCACCATCGCCCGCCAACGCGCCCGCGGGCCGAAGACGCCGTGCGCCGCGCTGCTCGCCCAGGCGCGGTCGGCGGCGGTGAGCAGGGTGTGGACGGGCTGCCCGGGCACGTTGTGGTGAATCAGCACCTTCGGCAGCCGCTCGGCGAGATCCGACGGCCGCTCGATGGCGAACGGGTCGCAGGCGAGCGTGAGGCTCACCGCCGAGGTCGCGTCGAGCAGCACCCAGGCGCAGCGGCGGCCGAGCTCGTCGCAGGTGCCGTCGACGATCAACCCGCCGGGCGCCAGCCCGCGCCGCATCGCGGCCCACGCGTCGGGCACCGCCTCGGGCGGGTACTGGCGCAGCACGTTGAAGGCCCGCACCAGTACCGGGTGGAGACCCGCCAGTTCGAAACCGCCGCGGGCGAACTCGACCCCCGGCGGACCGCCGTCGGCCACCGCGGCCCTCCCCGCGCGCACCCGCTCGGGATCGATCTCGAGCCCGATCACCCGCACGTCGGATCGCACCCGGCGCATCCGCGTCGCCAACTCCAGCGTCGTCACCGGCAGCGCGCCGTAACCGAGGTCGACGATCAGCGGGTCGGCGGCGCTCTGCACGGCGGTGCGCACCCGCGGGGAGTGCACCAGCCACCGGTCGCTGCGCCGCAACCGGTTGTGGCCGGTGGTGCCTCGGGTGACCGCTCCGAGCGGGCGGGAGCCGGCGCCGGTCACCGGGGACCTCAGCTGTTCCCGGCGATCCACACGGTGGTGAACCGTTGCTCGGCGATCAGCAGCTCGACGAGCTGGCTGCCGATGAAGTTCTCGATCTTGCCGCCCACCAGCGGCACCCGCACCTCGACCGTCGCGGTGAACGCCATCCGCGAGCCGGGCTGGGCCGCAGCCAGCACCGCGGTGCCGGTGAGGCCGGCCGGCGCCCCGGGGATCGCGCCGGTGACCGTCGCGGTGGCCTGCCCGTCGCGCACCGGCGACCACAATTCCTGCCGCACGAAACTGAGGTCGCCGCGATGGAATTGGGTGACGACGCCCGGCAGCCGGTCGGCGCGCAGCGTCTGCGTGGTCTTGACCCGGATCCCGCCGTCGGCGCCGATCGTCATCTCGTCGAGCGTCGCGTGGTCGGCGCCGGAATCCTGCAGGCGGACCAGCCAGTACTCCTCGTCGCTGAACGCCCGGTGGACCTGTTCGACCGTGCCGCCGTACTCGGCGGCCATGTCGAATGAACGGGGCATGGCAAACCACGCTACCGTTACCGCCCGTGGTCCCTTCGTCTATCGCGGGCGTGGCGGTCGCCGAGGATGTGCCGTTGGCGCCGCTGACCACCCTGCGCGTCGGCCCGGTCGCGCACCGGCTGATCACCTGCGTGACGACCGAGCAGGTGGTCGCCGTCATGCGCGCCGTCGGGCCCGACGCGCTGATCCTGGCCGGTGGCTCCAACGTGGTGCTCGGCGACGGGCTGGGCGCGGTCACGGTGGTGCGGCTCGCGACCCCGGGGATCACCGTGGACGGGCCACTGCTGCGGGCCGAGGCGGGTGCGGTGTGGGACGACGTCGTCGCGGCGTCACTGGCGCACGGACTCGGCGGGCTCGAGTGCCTGTCGGGCATCCCCGGATCGACGGGGGCGACGCCGGTGCAGAACGTCGGCGCCTACGGCGCCGAGGTCGCCGACACCATCAGCCGGGTCCGGCTGCTGGACCGGCACACCGGTGACGACCGCTGGGTGGATCCCGAATACCTCGAATTCGGTTATCGCACAAGCATTTTAAAGGGATCGACGAATGAGGTGGTGCTCGAGGTCGAGTTCCGGCTCGACCCCGAGGGGCGCAGCGCCCCGCTGCGCTACGGCGAACTGGCCTCGGCGCTGAACGCCGGGGCGGGGGAGCGTGCCGAACCCGCCCGGGTGCGCGAGACCGTGCTGCGCCTGCGGGCCGGCAAGGGCATGGTGCTCGACGCCGCCGACCACGACACCTGGAGCGTCGGCTCCTTCTTCACCAACCCCGTCGTGCCGCAGGCGCAGTTCGACCGTCTGGCAGCCGCGGTGGAGGGACCCGTGCCGCACTACCCGGCCGCCGCCGGGGTCAAGCTGGCGGCGGGCTGGTTGGTCGAGCGGGCCGGTTTCAGCAAGGGCTATCCCGGGCCTGACGCCCCGGCGCGGCTGTCGACCAAGCACGCGCTGGCGCTGACCAACCGCGGGAACGCGACGGCCGCGGACGTGATCGCGCTGGCCAGGACCATTCGCGACGGCGTCTCGGCAACCTTCGGGATCGATCTCACACCCGAACCGATTCTGATCGGGTGCGCTCTCTAGGTACGCTGGCAACACGTGAGCCCTGCCAATCCGATGCCGTCGATGAACAGACGGCGAGCACTCGCCGCCCTGGCGGTCGGCGTGGTGGCACCGGGCGCCCTCGCAGCATGCATGTCGACCGACAAGAACTCGTCGTCCGGCCAGGCCGCCGACGAGGCGCCCGCCACGCCGCAATTGCGCTACGAGCCCAAGGACGCCGCCGACGACGTCACCCCCACCTCGCGGGTCGCGGTGTCCGTCGACAACGGCTGGTTCCAGAAGATCAGCCTCACCAACGCCGACGGCAAGGCCGTCGCGGGTGCACTGAACCGGGACCGCACCGAGTTCACCGCCACCGAACCGCTGGGCTACGGCATGCAGTACCGCTGGGCGGGCACCGTGGTCGGGCAGGACGGCAAGGCCGTGCCGGTCAAGGCGTCGTTCACCACGGTCGACCCCGACACCAAGGTCAACGGGCAGTTCCAGCTGTCGGACGGGCAGACCGTCGGCGTCGCCGCACCGATCATCCTGCAGTTCGACGCCGCCATCGCCGAGGAGGACCGGGCCACGGTGGAGAAGGCCGTCAAGGTCACCACCACCCCGGAGGTCGAGGGCAGCTGGGCCTGGTTGCCCGACGAGGCCGGCGGCTCGCGCATGCACTGGCGGACCAAGGAGTACTACCCGTCGGGTACCGCGGTGCACGTCGACGCGAAGCTCTACGGGGTCCCGTTCGGTGAGGGCGCGTACGGCGCGTCGGACTCCACGCTCGACTTCACGATCGGGCGGCGTCAGGTGGTCAAGGCGGAGGCGTCCAGCCACCGCATCCAGGTGCTCGACGAGTCCGGCGCGGTGATCATGGACTTCCCGTGCAGCTACGGCGAGGGCGACCTGGACCGCAACGTCACCCGCAGCGGCATCCACGTGGTCACCGAGAAATACGAGGACTTCTACATGTCCAACCCGGCCGCCGGATACGCCAACGTGCACGAGCGGTTCGCGGTGCGGATCTCCAACAACGGCGAGTTCATCCACTGCAACCCCAACAGCATCGGCGCGCAGGGCAACACCAACGTCACCAACGGCTGCATCAACCTCAACCTGGAGAACTCGCAGGAGTACTTCAACACCGCGATGTACGGCGATCCGGTCGAGGTGACCGGCACCCGCATCGACCTGTCCTACGCCGACGGCGACATCTGGGACTGGGCGGTGCCGTGGGACGAGTGGACATCGATGTCGGCGTTGTCGACGCAGAAGCCGCCGCAGCAGATCCCGAGCACGGCGCCGGTGACGCCGTCGGACGCCCCCCAGCCGGTCAGCGGCCGCCCGGGCGGCTAGGACGAGTTCACCGTCCAGACTGCGCCCAGGGCGGCGACACGCCGGTGACGGCCGCCCTCAGCGCAGTCTCGAACGATCACGACGACCGGTTGAAGCGCGAACCGGTCGCGCCGCTCACCTGATCCCGTGGCCGCACCACGATCAGGTCGAGATCGACGTGGGACGGCCGGCTCGCGACGAAGCCGATCACCTCGGCGATGTCCTCGGCCACCAGCGGGGTGACGCCCTGATAGACCTTGTCGGCGCGGTCGGCGTCGCCCTCGAAGCGGTTCAGCGAGAAGTCCGTCTTGACCATGCCGGGTGCGACCTCGGTGAGCCGCACCGGTTGTCCGAGCAACTCGCTGCGCAGCGTGCGGTGCAGGACCCCCTGGGCGTGCTTGGCCGTCGTGTAGCCGGCGCCGTTGTCGTAGATCTCGACGGCCGCGATCGAGGTGACGGTGACGATCAGCCCGTCCCCGGACGCGATGAGCTTGCCCAGCAGCGCGCGCGTGACGTGCAGCGTGCCCATCACGTTGGACTCCCACATCCAGCGCCAGTGGTCCACGTCGGCCTCGGCCACCGATTCCAGTCCGCGTGCCCCGCCGGCGTTGTTCACCAGCACATCCACCCGGTCCAGCCGGCCGGCCATCGCCGCCACCGCCTCGGGGTCGGTGACGTCCGCCACAATCGCGGAGCCGTCGATCTCGGCGGCCAGCGCCGTGATCGGCTCCTCGCGACGAGCCACGCAGACCACGTGAAAGCCTTGAGCGGCAAGGGTTCTCGCGGTCGCTTCGCCGATACCGGCGCTGGCCCCGGTGACCACGGCGACTCGGCGGGCATCAGATGGCGTCGTCATGCACGCAACCCTAGCGCCCGTGTTAAATTGACTCCGTGATCCGGACCGGTCAGGCAGTTGCTGCTGCCGCGCGGCGTGCGTGTTGTTGTTGCACGCTTCGCCGCGCCTGACTGCGCCCGGACGTATCCCGTCCCGCTGAGTCGCCAGGTGTGGCCCCGCCCCACCGACCGATCGACTCGAGGACGATTCCATGACCCGCTCCCTTGCCGCCCGCTCGCACGCCAACCAGGCCGCGCGGACCGCTCCCGCCAACCCCGGCCGCTACCCGCAGGCGTTGCTGCACCACATCGTGGCTCCCGCGCTGCGTGTCCCCGAGGCCGCCGCCGCGTCGGTGTTCTCCGCGGCCCGGCAGCGCGGTCCGATCGCCCGTGACGTCGTCGCGCAGGTCACCGGGCTGTCGATCGCCACGGTGAACCGCCAGGTCACCGCGCTGCTCGACGCGGGACTGCTGCGGGAGCGCGCCGACCTCGCGGTCTCGGGCGCCATCGGCCGGCCCCGGGTGCCGGTCGAGGTCAACCACGAGCCGTTCCTGACCCTCGGCGTGCACATCGGCGCCCGCACCACGAGCATCGTCGCCACCGATCTGTTGGGCCGCACCCTCGATGTCGTCGAGACGCCGACCCCGCGCGGTGTCCAGGCCGGGGCGCTGGACGCCATCGCCGCCAGTGCCCGCCGATACCTGAGCCGCTGGCACCGCCGCCGTCCGCTGTGGGTGGGCGTGGCCGCGGGCGGCGTCGTCGACAGCACCACCGGCTACCTGGACCACCCGCGGCTGGGCTGGTCGGATGCGCCGGTCGGCCCGGTGCTCGCCGAATCTCTGGGCCTGCCGGTGTCGATCGCCTCGCACGTCGACGCGATGGCCGGCGCCGAACTGCTGCTCGGGGTTCGTCGGCCGCCCGGGCGGGCCACGACCAGCCTGTACGTCTACGCCCGCGAGACGGTCGGCTACGCGCTGGCCATCGGCGGCCAGGTGCACTCCCCGGCCAGCGGTCCCGGCACCATCGCGGCCCTGCCGGCCCACTCGGACCTGCTGGGCGGCAGCGGTGAGCTGGAGTCCACGGTCAGTGACGAGGCGGTGCTGGTCGCGGCCCGCGCGGCGCGGATCGTCCCGGCCGACGGTCCGGCGTCGACCGTCACCGCCGTGCTGCGCGCCGCACGGCAGGGCGACGAGAAAGCGGCGGCCCTGGTCGCCGAACGCGCCCGGGTGCTCGGCGAGGCCGTCGCCCTGCTGCGCGACATGCTCAACCCGGACGACCTGGTGGTCGGCGGTCAGGCGTTCACCGAGTATCCGGAGGGCATGGCCACCGTCGAGTCGGCGTTCGCCGCCCGCTCGGTGCTGCCCCACCGCGACATCCGGGTGACGGCGTTCGGCAACCGGGTGCAGGAGGCCGGCGCGGGCATCGTGTCGCTGGGCGGCCTCTACGCGGACCCGATCGGCGCGATGCGCCGGGCGCAGTCCCGCCGGCCCGAGGTGAGTGCCTGAGCAGGTCGCCGCGCGCGGCGGTGTAGACATGACGGTGTGCGTCCAGCGACCGAGTCTCTACCCGTGCCGCGCCGGGTGGCGGTGCTGTCCGTACACACCTCCCCCCTGGCCCAGCCGGGCACCGGCGACGCCGGCGGGATGAACGTCTACGTGCTGCAGACGGCTCTGGAGCTGGCGCAGCGCGGCGTCGAGGTGGAGATCTTCACCAGGGCCACTTCGTCGACGGACCCGGCGGTGGTGCGGGTGGCCCCCGGCGTGCTGGTGCGCAACGTGGTCGCCGGCCCGTTCGAGGGCCTCGACAAGAACGACCTGCCCACCCAGCTGTGCGCGTTCACCGCCGGGGTGCTGCGCGCCGAGGCCACCCACGAGCCCGGCTACTACGACATCGTGCACTCGCACTACTGGCTCTCCGGACAGGTCGGCTGGCTGGCCGCCGACCGGTGGGCCGTACCGCTGGTGCACACCGCCCACACCCTGGCCGCGGTCAAGAACGCCGCCCTGGCCGACGGCGACTCCCCGGAGCCCCCGATGCGTGCCATCGGTGAGCAGCAGGTGGTCGACGAAGCCGACCGGCTCATCGTCAACACCGAACATGAAGCGGCGCAACTGGTTTCGCTGCACCAAGCCGATCCGGCCCGCATCGACGTGGTGTACCCCGGCGTCGACCTGACCACGTTCACCCCCGGCGACAAGGGCGCCGCGCGCGCCGCGCTGGGCCTCGACCCGCAGGTGCCGATCATCGCGTTCGTCGGCCGCATCCAGCCGCTGAAGGCACCCGACGTGCTGCTGCGCGCGGTCGCCCGTCTACCCGAAGCGCAGGTGCTGATCGCCGGCGGACCCTCGGGGTCGGGACTCGCCACGCCCGACGGCCTGGTGCACCTGGCCGCCGAGCTGGGCATCACCGACCAGGTGACGTTCCTGCCGCCGCAGACCCGCGACGGCCTGGTCGCGGTGTATCGCGCCGCCGACATCGTCGCGGTTCCCAGCTACTCCGAGTCCTTCGGCCTGGTCGCCGTCGAGGCGCAGGCCTGTGGGACGCCGGTCGTCGCGGCCGCGGTCGGCGGGCTGCCCGTCGCCGTGCGCGACGGCGTCAGCGGCGCTCTGGTCGACGGCCACGACCCCGCCGACTGGGCCCGCGCCCTGGCAGGGGTGCTGGCCGCCGGACCGGCCGCGATGGGCCGGGCCGCGACCGAGCACGCCGCCTCGTTCTCCTGGGGGCACACCGTCGACATGCTGCTGGACGGCTACGGCCGCGCGATCGCCGACCACCGCGGCCGCCACCAGCGTCAGCCCACGGCCCGCCGCGGTGGGCGCCGATTCTCGATGCGCAGGGGAGTACGGGCATGACCGATCGCACGCAGGACGTCCAGGCCGTCATCGAGAGCACGCTGACCGAACACGACCTGCCCTACACCGTGCACAAGGGCGCGGCCGGCGGCCTGCCCGGCCTGGTGGTCGCGCTGCCCGGGGAGCGACGGCTCACCACCAACACGATCCTCACCGTCGGTGAGCACTCGGTCCGCATCGAGGCGTTCGTCTGCCGCAAGCCCGACGAGAACTTCGAGGGCGTCTACAAGTTCCTGCTCAAGCGCAACCGCCGGCTCTACGGCGTGGCCTACACCCTGGACAACGTCGGGGACATCTACCTCGTCGGCCGGATGTCGCTGGCGTCGGTGAGCCCCGAGGAGATCGACCGGGTGCTCGGCCAGGTGCTCGAAGCCGTCGACAACGACTTCAACACCCTGCTGGAGTTGGGGTTCCGCACCTCCATCCAGAAGGAGTGGGAGTGGCGGGTGTCGCGGGGCGAGTCGCTGAAGAACCTCAAGGCTTTCGAGCATCTCATCGAGGACCACGACAAGAACTGACCGTGAGAGGATCTGCCGTATGGCAGATACCGCGACGCTGATCCTCGTCCGCCACGGCGAGAGCGAATGGAACGCGCTGAACCTGTTCACCGGGTGGGTCGACGTTGATCTGACCGACAAGGGCCGGGCCGAGGCCGCGCGCGCCGGCGAGATGATCGCCGAACTCGACCGTCTGCCCGACGTCCTCTACACCTCGCTGCTGCGGCGCGCGATCACCACCGCGAACATCGCGCTGGACAAGGCCGATCGGCACTGGATCCCGGTGCACCGCGACTGGCGCCTCAACGAGCGCCACTACGGCGCGCTGCAGGGCCTGGACAAGGCCGAGACGAAGGCCAAGTACGGCGACGAGCAGTTCATGGCGTGGCGGCGCAGCTACGACACGCCGCCGCCGCCCATCGAGCCGGGCAGCGAGTTCAGCCAGGACGCCGACCCCCGCTACGCCGACATCCCCGGCGGGGCGCCGCTGACCGAATGTCTCAAGGACGTCGTGGAGCGGTTCGTGCCGTACTTCACCGACGTCATCGTTCCGGACCTGCGCGCAGGCAAGACCGTGATGATCGCCGCGCACGGCAACTCGCTGCGGGCCCTGGTCAAGTACCTCGACGGGATGTCCGACGACGACGTCGTCGGGCTCAACATTCCGACCGGCATCCCGCTGCGCTACGACCTCGACGGCGATCTGAAGCCGACGGTCGCCGGGGGCACCTATCTGGACCCCGAGGCCGCGGCGGCGGGGGCGGCCGCGGTGGCCGCCCAGGGCGCGAAGTAGCCCTCGCGTCCCCGTCCGGCGAACAGTGGGTGAACAGCGCAGAACGCGGAACCGAACTTCCGTCTTTGCTTCTGTGACGTGTCCCGTTTTGGCCGCACGCTGCTGGGATGACGTTCACCGAGTGCGTACGATTTTCGCGTGAGTGTCGTATCGGCGCTGCTGCTCGCGGCGATCGTGGCACTGCTCGCGTTGTCGGCCGGTGTGGTGTTCGGCGTCAGGGCGGCGCCACGTCTCCGCGAACGCCGTCAGCGCCGTTCGGTGGAGCAGAACGGCATCACCGTCTCCCAGATGCTCGGCCACGTCGTCGCGCAGTCCCCGGTCGGGATCGTGGTCGTCGACACCCACCGTGACGTGGTCTACACCAACAGCCGCGCCACCGAACTCGGGCTGGTGCGCGACCGCCTTCTCGACGACCGCGCCTGGCAGGCCGCCCAGCGGACCCTGGCCGGCGGGCAGGATGTGGAGTTCGATCTCGCCCCGCGCAAACGCGACCATCCGGGACGATCCGGGCTCTCGGTGCGCGGGCACGTGCGGCTGCTGACCGAGGACGACCGGCGGTTCGCGGTGGTCTACGTCGACGACCAGTCCGAACACGCCCGGATGGAGGCCACCCGCCGCGATTTCGTGGCCAACGTCAGCCACGAGCTGAAGACTCCGGTGGGCGCGATGGGCGTGCTCGCCGAGGCCGTGCTGGCCTCCGCGGACGAGCCCGACACGGTGCGGCACTTCGCCGAGAAGATGGTCACCGAGTCGCACCGGCTGGCCGACATGGTGGGGGAGTTGATCGAGCTGTCCCGGCTGCAGGGCGCCGAGCGGCTGCCCGATCTCGGTGCGGTCGACGTGGACACCGTGGTGGCCGAGGCGGTGTCGCGCCACAAGGTGGCCGCCGACAACGCCGACATCGAGATCACCACCGATGCGCCCACGGGCTACCGCGTCCTCGGCGACGAAACGCTGCTGGTGACCGCGCTCGCGAACCTGGTGTCCAACGCGATCGCCTACTCGCCGAACGGATCCTCGGTGTCGATCAGCCGGCGCCGGCGCGGCGACACCATCGAGATCGCCGTCACCGACCGCGGTATCGGTATCGCCCCCGCCGACCAGGAGCGGGTCTTCGAGCGCTTCTTCCGTGTCGACAAGGCGCGGTCCCGGGCCACCGGGGGCACCGGACTGGGGTTGGCGATCGTCAAGCACGTCGCGGCCAACCACAACGGCTCGATCCGGCTGTGGAGTCAGCCGGGCACGGGCTCCACCTTCACCCTGTCGATTCCCGCCTATCCGAGGGACTTGGATAGCGCGGACTCCGACGAGCACGACGACCGAGAGGACTAGGACAGCGATGACCAGTGTGCTGATCGTGGAGGACGAGGAGTCCTTGGCCGATCCCCTGGCCTTCCTCCTGCGTAAGGAGGGATTCGAGGCCACCGTGGTGGCCGACGGCCCGTCGGCCCTGGCCGAGTTCGATCGGGCGGGCGCCGACATCGTGCTGCTGGACCTGATGCTGCCCGGGATGAGCGGCACCGACGTCTGCAAGCAGCTGCGGGCCCGCTCCAGCGTGCCGGTGATCATGGTGACCGCGCGCGACAGCGAGATCGACAAGGTGGTCGGCCTGGAACTCGGCGCCGACGATTACGTCACCAAGCCGTATTCGGCCCGCGAGCTGATCGCGCGCATCCGTGCGGTGCTGCGCCGCGGGGCCGACTCCGACGACTCCGGTGTCCCCGACGGGGTGCTGGAGGCCGGACCGGTCCGGATGGACGTCGAGCGTCACGTCGTCAGCGTGAACGGCAGCCCCATCACGCTTCCGCTCAAGGAGTTCGACCTGCTCGAGTACCTGATGCGCAACAGCGGGCGGGTATTGACCCGCGGTCAGCTGATCGACCGGGTGTGGGGTGCCGACTACGTCGGCGACACCAAGACGCTCGACGTCCACGTGAAGCGATTGCGCAGCAAGATCGAGGCCGACCCCGCGAACCCGGTGCATCTGGTCACCGTGCGCGGGCTGGGTTACAAGCTCGAGGGCTGACTTCTCCTCGGCGAGCAGACACGAACTCGGCCGGAATCCCGCGATTCTGGCCGAGTTTGCGTCTGCTCGGCGCGAGCCGCTGAGCGTCATGGTTCCGTCACGAAGTTTGCCTCTTGTTAACAAGCGATCACATTTCCCATTCGCCCACTGATCATTGGGTGTGATCTTGGTCACTGTTGTCCGGTGCGGGTGGGCCGTGATTTTGTTTGCTAACTCTGCACCATCGGGGAAATTGGCACCGCGGTCCGATTGGCCCCGGTTACGCGGCGAACCCCGGGTTGAGGTCTTAACGTCGCATATTGCGTAACGCTACTGACGGTAGCGGTGATTCACGACGTACCCCGCGGTATCGGTTAGCTGAACCACGGAATCTTTGCTTCGCGTGGTCGAAGGGGCGGTGCTAACGTCTGTTCCTGACGTCCCCGGGAGCCTGAACCGCCGAGGCAGCGAACGCATCACTGTTTGCGCGAATGACGGCACCCCGGGGTGTGGGCGAGCGGATCGACACCACGGGGAGCGTCACGATCCCGAACAGAAACGGAGCCACACGGTGACTGACCTGGTAGCCCAGAACGGACACGACACCACTACAGCGCGCAGGGCCGGCCTCCTCGGCAGCGGGCCCACCCCGCTCGTCGGACGCCGGACCACAGGGCCGTCCACGATGACGGTCAGCCTCGTCATCCCGGTGCGCAACGAAGCGCGCAACATCGCCTGGGTCCTGGAACAGATCAGCGACGACGTCGACGAGATCGTGCTGGTGGACGGCAACTCGACCGACGCCACCGTGATCACCGCACGCAGCTACCGGCCCGACATCCGGGTGGTCTCGCAGCAGGGCACCGGCAAGGGCGACGCACTGCGCACCGGTTTCCGCGCCGCCACCGGCGACGTCATCGTCATGATGGACGCCGACGGCAGCATGGCACCCCAGGAGATCCGGCACTTCCTGCACTTCCTGTCCCACGGCTACGACTTCGTCAAGGGGTCCCGGTTCATCGCCGGCGGCGGCTCTTCGGACATCACGCCGTTCCGCCGGTTGGGCAACAAGTTCCTGCTCGCGGTGTTCAACTCCGCGTTCGACGCCGACCTGACCGACCTCTGCTACGGGTTCTGCGCCTTCCATCGCCGCTACCTCGAGGTGATGGCGCTGCAGGCCACCGGGTTCGAGATCGAGGCCGAGATGACGGTCCGGGCGATGCAGGCGGGGCTGCGGGTCGCCGAGGTGCCGAGCATGGAGATGCCGCGCCGCTACGGCAAGTCCAACCTGCGCGCCGTGCGCGACGGAATCCGGGTGCTGCGCACCGTGTTACGCGATCACCGGTCGGGAGTCTCGGGCCGCGTGGTGCAGGCACTGGCCGCCGACAAGTAACCAGACGAGTCCAACCGGGGGGGTTGACGACATGGCCACGATCACTTCATCACCCGCAGCGGCGCCGGCGTCGCGCGAGCGCGCCGCGCAGCCGGCCGTCTCCATCTGCATCCCGGCCTACCAGGCGCGCCGCCACCTGCGTGCCACCCTGGACAGCGTTCTGGCCCAGGACAGCGACGATTTCGAGGTCGTGGTCATCGACAACAACAGCTCCGACGGCACCGGGCGGATCCTCGCCGATGTCGACGACCCGCGGGTCCGGGTGCTGCGCAACTCCGTCACCGTCCCGATGATGGACAACTTCAACATCGCGGTGCGCCGCAGCCGCGGCCGCTACGTCAAGGTGGTGTGCGCTGACGACACGCTGACACCCGACTGCGTGCGCGTCCAGGCGGCCGTCCTGGACGCGTTGCCGACGGTGAGCCTGGTCTCGGCGCGCACCGACTTCATCGACGACGGCGGCGAGATGATGCGTCCCGACCGCGGACTGCCCGGCATCGTCGGGCTGCGGCCGGCCGATCACGTGGTGCGGCGCATCGTCCGCAGCGGCACCAACCCCATCGGGCCCCCGGTCGCGGCGATGTTCCGGCGCGCCGACTTCGATCGGTGCGGCGGATTCCGACACGTCACCTCGTTCCTGAGCGAGCTCGACCTCTGGGTGCGGCTGCTGGACCGAGGCGAGTTCTACGGTCTCCCCACCACTCTGGCGGCGTTCCGCATCGCGAGCGGGTCCACCACGGCGTTGACCTCGGCGCGTTCCCAGCTGAGCCAGCAGCTCGGGTTCAGTGGCCGGCTGGCCGACGACGCGCGCTGGAACGTCACCACCGGCGACGTGCTGTACGGCCGGTTCCGGTCCTATGACATGCAGCTGCGCCGCACCGGTCTGTACGCATTGAGCAATCTCCGGAACCGCCGCCGACGCGCGGCGGCCCGCAGAGCAGGAGAGGAGCCGGACGTCGATGCCGGTGCCCCAGAGCATTCATAACTGCCGGGTACTGCCGTACCTGGACCCGGCGGATCGGCGGCCCGCCGAGAGCCTGTCGGTCGTCGTGTGCTCCTACACCACCGAGCGCTGGGACGACCTGTGCCGGGCGGTGAATTCCGTGCTGGCCGAGGACGCACCGAACCTCCAGGTCGTCGTCGTCATCGACCACAACGACGACCTGTTCGCCCGTGCCGCCCGCCGGTTCGCCGACGAGCCCCGAATCCTGCTGCGCCGCAACGCCGGAGCACCGGGGCTCTCGGGTGCGCGCAACACCGGTGTGGACGCCGCGGCCGGTGAGGTGGTGGCGTTCCTCGACGACGACGCCGCGGTGCGGCCGGGGTGGAGCGCGGCGCTGCTGCGTCACTACGACGATCCGCGTGTCGTCGGTGTGGGCGGCCATGCCGCGCCGGTCTGGCCGCAGGGCCGGCCTCGGTGGATGCCCGCCGAGTTCGACTGGGTGGTGGGCTGCAGCTATGTCGGCCAACCCGACCGTCTGTCGCCGGTGCGGAATCCTCTGGGCTGCAACATGTCCCTGCGACGCTCGGTGTTCGGGCAGATCGGTGGCTTCCGGTCGGAGGTCGGCCGGGTGGGTGCGGTGCCGGTCGGTGGCGAGGAGACGGAGTTGTTCCTGCGCCTGCGCAGCCGTCGGCCCGCCGACCGCGTCCTGCTCGATCCCGCGGCCGGGGTCCGGCACTGGGTCAGCGCCAATCGGGCGACCCCGCGCTACTTCCTGAGTCGCTGCTACCACGAGGGTCTGTCCAAAGCCGTAGTCACCCGGCTCGCCGCGGCGCCGCGCTCCCTGGACAGCGAGCAGAGCTACGCCACCCGGGTGCTGCCGCGTGCGGTGGCGCGCGAAGCCGTGTCGCCTCAGCGCGGCGGACGGCGCCGCGCGGCGATGATCGTGCTCGGCCTCGGCGCCACCACCGCCGGCTACCTGCGCGGCGCCCTGACCCGTCGGAGCAGCTGGGCATGACCGACCTCACCCTCCCCGAAACCACCCTCGGCCCGGTGCTGCCCGCCCCGGCCCCGCCGCTGTGGGACGGCGCCACCTGGGTCGGCGAGATCTGGACCGACGCCCTCGCACCGGCGGACCGGACAGCCCGCTACCGGCTGGCCCACGTCGACGGTTTCACCCGAGCCCGCCTGCTGGTGCGGGCCGACGCCGGCCCCCTCGGCTTCGTCGAACTCGACGTCGTCGACGGCACCATCGACGTGGCCCGGCTGCGCACCCTGGCCGCCGACCTGCCGCTTCCCACCCCCGCCCCGCCGGCGACAGCGCCGGCGATCAGCGTGGTGATCTGCACCCGCGACCGGGTGTCGATGCTGCAGACGGCGCTCGCGTCGGTGCGGGCGGTGACCTATCCGGACGTCGAGGTCATCGTCGTCGACAACGCCGCCGCCACCGACGCCACGCACCGCTACGTCGAATCGCTGCACGATCCCCGGGTCCGGGTGATCGACGAGCCGCGGCCCGGACTGTCGCGCGCCCGCAACACCGGGCTACAGGCCGCCACCGGCGGCGTGGTCGCGTTCACCGACGACGACGTGGTGGTCGACCGGCACTGGTTGACCGCGATCGCACGCGGATTCGCCCGCGGGAGCGCGGTCTCCTGCGTGTCCGGCCTGGTGCCCGCCGCCGAACTCCGCACCCCCGCCCAGGCGTACTTCGATGCCCGGGTCGGCTGGTCGTCCTGCCTGCGGACCCGCGTGTTCGATTGGGCCGCACCGCCCTCGGACATCCCGCTGTTCCCGTTCGCGGTCGGGCATTACGGCACCGGCGCCAACTTCGCGGTCGACCGCGCGGCCGTCCTGCGGCTCGGCGGATTCGACGAGGCGCTCGGCGCCGGATCGCCGACCGGCGGTGGCGAGGACCTCGACATGTTCTTCCGCCTGCTGCGCGCCGGCGGCCAGCTGGTGTACGACCCCGCGTCGGTGGTGTGGCACCGGCACCGGGCCAGCAGTGAGGGACTCGCCGAGCAGAGCCGCACCTACGGGGTCGGCCTGGGCGCCTGGATCGCGAAGATCGCCTGCGACCGCACCACCGGCCCGCAGGCCTTCGCGACCGCTCTCTCGCGTGCGCCCGAATTCGTGAAGTACCTGTCGTATTCGGCCGCCACGGCGCGCCCCGCCGATGACCTCGCCCCGCTGCTTCCCGAGGGGCTGACCACCCCCGCGTGGCGATCGGTGCTCGCGGGTTTCCGCGCCTACCGGGCCGCGCTCCGCGAGGGCCGCGTGCCGACGCCGCTGGCGGTGCCCACATGAGCGCCCACACCGCCGTCCTGGACCGCGACGACGCGGCCGACCTGCCCGCCGAGCGCAACCTGCGGCTCAACACCGTCGCGCTCATCGTGTCGACGGCGTCGACCGGTGTCCTGGGACTGGCGTTCTGGGCCGTCACCGCCCGGCTCTTCCCGGCCGCGGAGGTCGGTCTGGCCTCGGCGCTGATCACCTCGGCGGTGCTGCTGTCGACGATGTCGACGCTCGGCCTCGACGTGCTCTACGAGCGGTTCCTGCCGATCGCGGGGGTGCGGGCCCCGGCGCTGCTACGCCGTGGGTTCCTGCTCGTCGCCGTGATGGGTCTGCTCACCGGCGCCGTGCTGGTCGCCGTCGGCCCCCGCGATCCGCTGTTCCAATCCGGTTGGGCGATGGCCGGATTCCCTCTGATGGTGCTCGTGCTCGCGGTGTTCGCGCTGCTCGACAAGGCCTCCGCGGGCCTGGGCGTGGCGCGGTGGGCCGCGGTGAAGAACCTCGTGCACGCGGTCGCGAAGCTGGCCGCCGTTGCAGCGCTGGCGATCTGGGATCACGCCGTGACGATCGTGCTGAGCTGGACCCTGACCGCGGCGGTGGCCGCGCTGTGCACCTACGCGGTGCTGCAGCGCCGCAGCCGCAGCCATGTGCGGTGGCGGCAGGCGCCCGACCTGCCTCCGCGCCGGCAGATGTGGTCCTACTTCGGCTCCTCGTTCGGCATCGCGTCGCTGTGGTCGATCGGCCCGCTGGTGGTGCCGCTCATCGTGGTGACCCAGGTCGGCCAGGCCGCCAACGCCTACTTCGCCGTCGCCTGGGCGATGATCAGTGCGCTGTATCTGATGATGCACCTCGTCGTCAGCCCGTACGTCGCCGAAGTGGCCGCCCACCCCGAGAAGGTCGCGGTCCTGTCCGTGCGGATGGTGCGCACGATGGCCGTGGTGGCGGTGGCCGCGTCGGCAGGTCTGCTGCTGGTCGGTCCGCTGATGCTGAGCCTCGCGGGCCCGGACTACCGGGCTGAGGGGCACGATCTGCTGTGGCTGGCCGCGGCGTTCCTGCCGCTGTCGGGGGTGGCCGCCGTGTACGAGGGATTCTCCCGCGTGCGACGCACGCTCACGCTCTACCTGTCGGTGCAGGCGCTGATGACCGCCGTGATCATCGCCGGCTCCTGGTTCGCCACCCGATCGATGGGCATCACCGGCGTCGGCTGGGCGTATCTGGGCGCCGAGGCGCTCTCGGCGGCGATCCTGATCGGCCCCGCCGTCGCGTGGCTGCGCCGGGTGCGCGCCGACCGGGACGGACGTCCGCGCCACGCGGCCGCCGGTGGGGGCCGCGTCTGGCTGCGGGTGGGGTCCGTGCTGCTGGCCACCGCGCTGCCGGTGACGCTGCTGTTCACCGTGGACCGGCCCACCGCCTCGGCCGCGGTGGTGATGTTCGACGACTTCAACGGCCCGGCCGGCAGCAGGCCTGATCCGGCGCGGTGGGGCTACGACCTCGGCGGCGGCGGCTGGGGCAACGACGAATCCCAGGTCTACACCGATGCGCCCGACAACGTGGCGCTCGACGGCGACGGCCATGTGGTCATCACCGCCCGCCGCGACGGTGGCCGGTGGACCTCGGCGCGGTTGACGACCAAGGACCGGCTGTCGTTCGTGCACGGTCGTGCCGAGGCGCGGCTTCGGTTGCCGCGCGGCGCCGGGCTGCACCCCGCCTTCTGGCTGCTCGGCGACGACATCGACGCCGTCGGCTGGCCCCGCAGCGGCGAGCTCGACGTGGTCGAGACGATCTCCGACGCCCGCTTCCTGCACAACGGCGCCATCGGGCCCGACACCGACGGCCGGGAGTACAAGCTCTCGGGCAACCTGCCGATCGAGCCGGCGTTCGTCGACGACTTCCACACCTACTGGGTGCAGCGCGATCCCGGGGTGATCTCGATGGGTGTGGACGACCGGACGACCACCGTGTTCCGCGCCGAGGACCTGCCCGCCGACGAGCAGTGGGTCTTCGAGAAGCCGTTCTTCCTGCTGCTCAACGTCGCGGTCGGGGGCACCTGGCCGGGTCCCGCCGACGACACCACGCCCTCTCCTGCCGCGATGACCGTCGACTGGGTGCGGGTGACCGGTGACTGATCTCCTCGAACGGCCCGCCCCGCCCGCACCGGCACCGGTGCGCGGCGGCCGCCACCGCCGCGTCGAACCGGCCCGGCGGCCGGTCGACGGGCTGCGGCCGGAGTGGGTCGCGCTGGCGTCGGCCGCCCTGGGCCTGCTGTCGCTGGCCCCGGTCACGCCGTGGCTGCGGGCGGTGCTGCTGACGGTGTTCGTGCTCACCGGTCCCGGTCTGGCCGTGGTGCTGTGGATGCGGCTTCCCGTCGCGGCGGCCGTCGCCCTCGTCCAGGCGACCGGGATGGCCGTGATGGCCGGGGCCACCGTGACGGTGACGTGGGCGGGCGCCTGGCTGCCCGTTCCGCTGCTGCTGACACTCGCCGCCGCAGTGGCCGGCTCGGCGGTGCTGTGCGCACTGCGCCGTCCGCGTCCGCCGCTGCGGCTGCCCGCGGCGCTGGCGCCTCGGCGCTGGCGGCTCAGCGCGCCGTACGCCTGGATCGTCGCGGCGCTGTGCCTGTGGGCGGTGGCGCTGCCCGGAATGGCGGCGGCCCCCGAGTCGCCGCTGGGGCTGCTGGTCACCGGCACCGGGCCGGTGCTCGTCCTCGTCGGCGCCGTCCTCGCCGTGGTGTTCGTCGCGGCGCTGCGGGCCGGCGCGCTGGTGGCCGCGGCCGCGGCGGTGGGCGCGGCGATCCTGGTGCTGCGCCTGACCGCGACGCTGATCACCGATCTGCCGATGTACGCGTGGACCTACAAGCACCTGGGCATCGTCGACTACCTGCTGACCCACCGGGTGCTGCCGCCGTCGGGGGTCGACGTCTACCGCGAATGGCCGGCGTTCTTCACGGCGTTCGCCTGGTTCAGCGACATCACCTCGGTCGATCCGACCGCGGTCGCGCACTGGTTCGCGCCGGTGGTGCACGTCGTGCTGGTCGTGGTGGTCGGATCGTTGGCGGCCATGCTCGGGCTGGACCGGCGCGCGGTGCTGACCGCGGTGATGCTGTTCGAGTTGGCCAATTGGGTGGCCCAGGACTACTTCGCCCCGCAGGCGTTCGCGTTCGTCCTCGGTCTGGGCGTCATCGTCGCGCTGCTCGCGTCGCGGGCCGACCGGCGCGCCGCGTGGCTGGCCTTTCTGCTGTTCGCCGCGCTGGTGCCGACGCATCAGCTGACACCGTTCTGGATCTTCGGTGTGGTGGTGGCGCTCGCGGTCACCCGGCAGATCCGTCCGTCCTGGATCGTGATCCCCTACGCCGCGGTGCTGTTCGGTTACCTGTACCCGCGGCGCTACATCGTCTTCGAGCACGGCGGCCTGTCGAGCCTCAATCCCCTCGCCAACGGCGCAGGCAACGTCGAGTACGCGGGATCGCTGGCCAAGATGATCACCTCGGTGGTGTGCCGCGGGCTCTCGGCGACGATCATGCTGGCGGCGGTGGTTGCGGCCGTGGTGTGGTGGCGCCGCAAGCGGCCGGTGGCCGTCCCGGTGATTCTGGCGTTCAGCTCCTTCGTGTTGCTGGGGCTCAGCAGCTACGGCGGCGAGGCGGTGTTCCGCGTCTACCTCTACGCGCTGCCCGGCTGCGCCGTGCTGATCGCGCCGCTGCTGGTCGCGGCGATCACCGCACGCCACGCCCATCACCTCGCCGCCGTCGCTCTCGCGCTGATCGCGGCCGCCGGCCTGCAGGGCTACTACGGCACCTGGTACCTGAACATGGCCCGGCCCTCGGAACTGGCGCTGTTGAACAACGTCGTCGACGGCGCGCGCCCACCCGCCACCATCTGGAGTCTGCACTCGGCCGGCATGCCCACGCGGGGCACGGCCGCCTGGGTGGACCTGGCCGCGCACGACGACTCCTTCGACACCCCGATCACGGAGCGGTGGCCCGGGTTCCTCGACGGGTTCCCCGACGCCGGCCAGTTCGCTCAGGTCACCGAAAAGGCCGCCACCACAGCAGGGGAGACGTATTTCGTGTTCACCGACGACGCCAAGGCAGCGTTCGACTACTTCGGCTACGCGGCGCCGGAGACCGTCGACCGTTTCGAGAACATATTCGCGACCAGCCCGGTGTGGTGTGTGCGGCTGCAGGACGAGACCACCACCGTCTACCGCTATCAGGCCGGGGGGTGCCGGTCATGACGTGCCGACTGTGCGGATCGGCCAGGATGCACAGCGTGCTGGACCTCGGCGCCACCCCGCCGTGCGAGAAGTTCCTCACCGCAGACGAACTCGACGTTGCGGAGGCGACGTACCCGCTGCACCTGCGGGTGTGCCAGGACTGCCTGCTGCTGCAGATTCCGGCGCTGATCACTCCCGAGGAGACCTTCACCGAGTACGCCTACTTCTCCTCGTTCTCCGACAGCTGGGTCGAGCACGCGCGTCGCTTCGTCGCCCAGGCGACCGAACGCGTTGCGTTGCGTGAGGATTCGTTCGTCGTCGAGGTGGCGAGCAACGACGGATACCTGCTGGCGCACGTGGCCGACGCCGGCATCGGCTGCCTGGGTATCGAGCCGTCGGTCAACGTCGGGGAGGCGGCGCGCCGCCGCGGCGTGCCGACGATCTCGGCGTTCCTCGACGAGCAGGTGGCCGCCGACGTCCGGGCCCGGCACGGCGCCGCCGATCTGGTGGTCGCCAACAACGTCTACGCCCACGTCCCCGACCTGAACGGGTTCACCCGGTCCTTGCGCACCCTGCTCGCCGCTGACGGCTGGGTGAGCATCGAGGTCCACCACGCGCTCAACCTGGTCGCGCTCGGCCAGTTCGACACCGTCTATCACGAGCACTTCCAGTACTACACCGTGCTGTCGGCGATCAGGGCGCTCGCCGCGGGCGGCCTGACCGTTGTCGACGTCGAGATGCTGCCGACGCACGGTGGGTCGCTGCGCCTGTGGGCGCGGCCCGCCGAACTCGCGATGGCCCCGTCGGCGCGGGTCGCCGCCGCGTTGGCCGCCGAGGAGGAGGCCGGGCTGCACCGCGTCGACGGCTATCTCGGGCTGCGGCCGCGGACCGAGACGATCCGTCACGACCTGCTGCGGTTCCTGCTCGACTGTCGCGCGCGTGGGCAGCGGGTGGTCGGCTACGGCGCGCCCGGCAAGGGCAACACCCTGCTCAACTACTGCGGCATCCGCACCGATCTGCTCGAGTACACCGTCGACCGGAATCCCTACAAACACGGGCGATTCACCCCGGGCGCCCGTATCCCCATCCACGACCCGGCGCAGCTGGACAAGGACCGGCCCGACGTGATCGTGGTGCTGCCGTGGAACCTCGAGGCCGAGATCACCGACCAGCTGCGCGCCACCGTCGACTGGGGCGCCCGGTTGGTGTACCCCCTGCCCACCCTGCACGTCGTCGAACTGACGGAAGGAAACTCCCGATGAAGGTCGTTCTGTTCTGTGGCGGTTACGGCATGCGGATGCGTAACGGCAGCGATGACGAGATCCCCAAGCCGATGCAGATGATCGGTCCGCGTCCGCTGATTTGGCACGTCATGCGGTACTACGCCCACTTCGGGCACACCGAGTTCGTGCTGTGCCTGGGTTACGGTGCCGAGCACATCAAGGACTACTTCCTGTCCTACCGCGAGTCGGCGTCCAACGACTTCGTCATCCGCGGCGGCAAGGTGGAGCTGCTGCAGACCGACATCAGCGACTGGACCATCACGTTCGTCGACACCGGCCCGGAATCGCCCATCGGAGAACGGCTCCGGCGGGTTCGCTCGCATCTCGAGGGCGACGAGTACTTCCTCGCCAATTACGCCGACGTGCTGACCGACGCGCCGCTCAACGACATCATCGAGGAGGTGCAGGCCTCCGGCGCGGCGGCGTCGATGCTGATCGTGCCGCCGCAGTCGTCGTTCCACTGCGTCGACGTCGTCGAATCCGGCCCCCACACCGGCGCGGTCACCGGCATCACGCCGGTGTCGCGGTTGCCGATCTGGGAGAACGGCGGCTACTTCGTGCTGTCCGCCGCGGTGCTCGACATGCTCACGGAGAACTGTGATCTGGTCGAGGACGTGTGCGGGAACCTGGCCGCCCGCGGAAAGCTGTACGGCTACAAGCACCTCGGGTTCTGGAAGCCGGCCGACACCTTCAAGGAACGCGCCGAACTCGACGCGGCCTACCGCAGCGGCGACCGGCCCTGGGCGCTGTGGGAGCACGAGAAGGCGACCGCGTCGTGATCGGCCTGCAGACCGGATCGCTGCACGAGATCGCGGTGCTGGGCGCCCACTGCGACGACATCGCCATCGGCATGGGCGCCACGCTGCTCACGCTGAGCCGGGCCCATCCGGGCGTGCGGGTGCACGCGCTGGTGCTCTCCGGCGCGGACACCGTGCGTGAGGCCGAGGAACGCGCCGCACTGGCGGCGTTCTGCCCCGGCGCGCAGGTGCGGCTGACGCTGCTCGGCCTTCCCGACGGGCAGACGCCCGCACACTGGAACGAGGTGAAGGAGGGTCTGCGCGCGTTCCGCCGCACCTGCGAACCACAGCTGGTGTTCACCACCCAGCGCGCCGACGCCCACCAGGATCACCGGCTGCTTGCCGAACTGACCCCGACAGAGTTCCGCGACCACCTCACGCTGGGCTACGAGATCCTCAAGTGGGAGTCGGACACCCCGTCGCCCAACGTCTTCCATCCGGTCGACACCGCGACCGCCGAGGAGAAGTCCTGGCTGCTGCACAAGCACTATCCGTCGCAGACCGGTCGCGACTGGTTCGACGAGGACGCGTTCCTGGGTCTGTCGCGGCTGCGCGGGGTGCAGTGCCGCAGCGCGCACGCCGAGGCGTTCGTCGTCGAGAAGACGGTGCTCGGTTTCGGACGGGAGGCGGTGGCATGAAGGTTCTGGTGACCGGCCATCAGGGCTACCTCGGCACCGTGCTGGTGCCCGTGCTGCAGGCGGCAGGCCACGAGGTGGTGGGGCTGGACAGCGGGTTGTTCGCCGACTGCGTGCTGGGTCCCCGCCCCGTCGACCCGCCCGCGTGGACGGTGGACCTGCGTGACGTCGCGGTCGATCAGCTGCGCGGGTTCGACGCGGTGATCCACCTCGCCGCCCTGTCCAACGATCCGCTGGGTGCGCTGAATCCGGGCGTCACCCACGACATCAACCATCACGCCTCGGTCCGGCTGGCTGTGCTGGCGAAAGAGGCTGGGGTGCGGCGGTTCTGCTACGCCTCGACGTGCTCGGTGTACGGCGCCGCGGGGGACGGTCTGGTCGACGAGGACGCTCCGCTGCGGCCCCTGACCCCGTACGCGGTCAGCAAGGTGCGCGTCGAGGACGATGTCGCCGCACTCGCCGACTCCGGCTTCAGTCCGGTGTTCCTGCGCAATGCCACCGCCTTCGGATTCTCGCCGCGGCTGCGTGCCGACATCGTGCTGAACAACCTCGTGGGTTCTGCGGTGCTGACCGGTGTCGTGCGGGTGCTGTCCGACGGCACCCCGTGGCGTCCTCTGGTGCACGCGCGGGACATCGCCGCGGCCTTCGTGCGCTGTCTGGAGGCGCCGGCGCCGGTGGTCGCGTGCCGCGCCTTCAACATCGGAAGCGAGGTGAACAACGTCACGGTCGCCCAGATCGCCCGGCACGTCGCCGACGTCGTGCCCGGTGCGGAGGTGCTGATCACCGGGGAGACGGGCGCCGATCCGCGCTCCTACCGGGTCGACTTCCGTCGTGCCCGTGACGAACTGGGCTTCAGGGCCAACATCTCTGTGCCCGAGGGCGCCGCCGAACTCGCGGCCGCCTATGTCCGGTACGGGCTCACGGCTGCCGATCTGGAGACCGCGTTCACCCGGCTGGCCCGCCTGGCGCACCTGCAGAGCGCCGGCCGACTCGATGAGACGATGCGCCGCTTCAGCGGATTCGTGACATGAGCACCGCCGGCTGCCGCAGTTGCGGACATCACCGGCTGCACCGCGTGCTCGACCTCGGCGCGGTGCCCGCCGCGGACCACTTCCCGCCCGCCGACCGGCCCGCCACCGGCACGGAGGTGAGGCACGACCTCGCGATGGACGTGTGCGCCTGCTGCGGACTGGCCCAGCTCGCCGAGGACGACACCGAGACCGACGAGCCGCGCGGCATCGAACCGCAGGCTCTGAAAGACCAGGCGGCAGAAGCGGTCCGGTGTGTGGCGGAGGCCGGTTGGCTGGCCGGCGGCACGGTCCGTGAGTTCGGCAGCCCGCACGGCGGCAGCTGGTTGCCGCTGCTGACCGAGCGCGGCTACCGGGGCTCCGAGGGCCCCGCCGACGTGGTGCTCGACTGCTTCGGCATCATGCACGAGGCCGATCAGCACGCGGCCTTCGCGCGGCGCGCGGCCACCACCGCGCCCGACGGGGTGCTGCTGCTGCAGTTCCACAGCCTGGCCGCGATCGTCCGGCACGGGCAGTGGAATGCGTTGCGGCACGGTCACTTCGCCTACTATTCGACTGCAGCTCTGCTGACCCAACTGGAGCGGGTCGGCATGCGGGCGGCCCAGGCGTGGACGTTCGACCTCTACGGCGGCACCGTGCTGGTGGCCGCCGTGCACGGCGCCGGTGAGCCGGGACCGTCGGTGGCCGCGGTGCTGGACTCCGAGGCCGGGCTCACCGAGCCGGCGGCGGTCGCGGCCCTGCAGGACGCCGCCGACGCGCAGACGGTGGCGCTGCGGTGCTGGCTGGAGGAGGAGCGCCGCGCGGGTCGCCGCGTCTACGCCTACGGCGCTGCGTCGCGCGCGGTGGCGCTGTTCAGCCGTGCGGGTGTCGACGAGTCACTGATCGCCGCGGTCGCCGACGCGTCCCCGGCCAAGCAGGGGCGGCGGATGCCGGGCACCGACATCCCGATCGTCGCGCCGCAGGCCCTGGCCGACGCGGCACCCGACCGCGTCCTGCTGACCCTCGGCGACCTGCTGGACGAGGTGTCGGCGCAGTGGCCCCAGCTCGCGGGCCGCTGGGTCCTCGACGGCGAATTCACCTCTGAGCCGAAGAGTTTCGCGGGATCACGGCAACTGCAGGACCGGCTGCACGACCTGGTGCCCGGTGGCGCGCACACCTACGCCCGCGGCCCCGACCAGTACCCGGAGTCGATGCCCCCGGTGCTGACGCACGGTCACGGCTGCAGGGTGTGGGACGTCGACGGCAACGCCTACATCGAATACGGCATGGGGCTGCGCTCGGTGACCCTCGGGCACGGCTATCCGCCGGTCGTCGACGCGGTGACCCGCGCGATCGCCGGCGGGGTCAGCTTCAGCCGGCCCACCGCACTGGAAGTGGCTGCCGCCGAGGACTTCCTGTCGCTGGTGCCCGGCGCCGACATGGTCAAGTTCGCCAAGAACGGTTCCGATGCGACGACGGCGGCGGTGCGGCTGGCCCGCGCGGTCACCGGGCGTATCCGGGTCGCGATCTGCGACCAGCCGTTCTACTCCACCGACGACTGGTTCATCGGGACCACCGCGATGGCGGGCGGCATCCCCGCCGAGCACGCCGCGGCGACGGTGCGGTTCGGCTACAACGACCTCGCCTCGCTGGCGGACGTCCTGGCCGGCGACGACGTGGCGTGCGTGGTGATGGAGGCGGCCACCGCGACCGCCGAGCCCGCGCCCGGCTTCCTGGCGGGGGTCCGCGAACTGTGCGACCGGCACGGCACCCTGCTGGTGTTCGACGAGATGATCACCGGCTTCCGCTGGGCAGCCGGCGGTGCGCAGGCGGTCTACGGGGTGACCCCCGACCTGTCGTGCTGGGGCAAGGCGATGGCCAACGGGTTCCCGCTCTCGGCACTCGCGGGCCGGCGCGAGTACATGGAACGCGGGGGACTGCGCACCGACGCCGACCGGGTGTTCCTGCTCTCCACCACCCACGGCCCGGAGACGGCGTCGCTGGCGGCGTTTCGCGCCGTCGTCGCCGCCTACCGCACGGAGGATCCGGTCGCGCGGATGGAGCACGCAGGCCGCCGGCTGACCGCCGGGGTGCGCGCCGCAGTCGCCGAGGCGGGGCTCACCGACCACATCCGGGTGATCGGGCGCCCGTCGTGCCTGGTGTTCGTCACCGGCGACGCCGACGGCGTGCCCTCGCAGGCCTACCGCACCCTGTTCCTGCAGGAACTGCTGCGCCGCGGCGTCCTGGGCCAGTCGTTCGTCACCTCCGCCGCTCACGGCGACGACGACATCGACGCCACCGTCGCCGCGGTGCGCGACGCGCTCCCGACGTACCGCTACGCCGTCGACGCCGGCAGCGTGGCCGGGTTGCTGCAGGGCCGCCCGGTGGCCCCGGCGATCCGACGCGGCGCGGCGCCGCGCCAGGTCGCTATCCCGTCCGGCCGCCCAGGATCTCGAGCACCTCGAACGTGGTGACCCCGGCCCGCACCGACGGGTCGGCCTCGCCGATCGCGAGCACCTCCGCGCGGTCGGCGCCGCGCAGCACGCCGAGCCCCCACACGCCCTCGGGGTCGGCGACCGGTCCGTAGACCACGACCCGGCCGGCGGCGAGCAGTTCTTTCCAGTACTCGGTGTGGCCGTCCATGGCGTGCTGCTCGGCATCGGTCAGCGTCTGCGCGAAATCCGCGCGCGGCGGGATCAACCGGAACAGGAAGAGCGATTCCCTCACTGCGCTGCCCGCGTCGCGGGATGCACCGCGATCAGTCCCAAGCCGCTGCGCCGCTTGCACATTGCCGCCAACTCCGCATACGCCTTCTCACCCAGCAGCTCGGTGAGCTCCGGCGCGTAGGACTGCCACACCGGCTTCTCCCCGACATGGGCGTTCGGATCGCCGGTGCAGTACCAGGTCAGGTCGAGTCCGCCCTCACCCCAACCGCGCCGGTCGTACTCGGTGATCGTCGACTTCAAGATCTCCGAGCCGTCGGGCCGCGTCACCCATTCCTGGGTGCGCCGGATCGGCAGCTGCCAGCAGACCTCAGGCTTGAGGGTGAGCGGTTCCACACCGATCTTCAGTGCCTTGGTGTGCAACGCACACCCGATCCCGGCCGGCCATCCCGGACGGTTCAGAAAAATGCACGCGCCCTTGTACTTTCGCGTCCGCAACGTGGGTTCATCGTCGTAGGAGTCCCACTCCAGGTAGCCCTTGGGGCCCAGGCCCTTGCTGCGGAACTGCCAGTCCTCATCGGTGAGCAGTGTGACCGCGTCATCGAGTTTGGCGCGGTCGTCGTCGTCGGAGAGAAACGCACCGTGCGAACAACATCCGTCGTCGGGCCGGTCGTCGACCGTGCCCTTGCACGCCGGTGTGCCGAACACGCACGTCCACCGCGACAGCAGCCACGTCAGGTCCGCGGCGATCAGGTGCTTGGGATCTTCGGGGTCGTAGAACTCCACCCATTCGCGGGCGAAATCGAGTTCCACCTCACCCGGGTACGGACCAGTCACGGTTTTCCACGGTAGACCCATTAGGTTGGACGGGTGCGATTAGGCGTGCTCGACGTGGGCAGCAATACCGTCCACCTGTTGGTGGTCGACGCCCGCCGCGGTGGGCACCCGACGCCGATGAGTTCGACCAAGGCCTCGCTGCGGCTCGCCGAGGCCATCGACAGCTCCGGCAAACTCACCCGCCGGGGCGCCGACAAGCTGATCGGCACCATCGACGAGTTCGCCAAGATCGCCACCAGCTCGGGCTGCTCGGAGCTGATGGCGTTCGCGACGTCGGCGGTGCGCGACGCGAAGAACTCCGAAGACGTGCTGTCGCGGGTGAAGTCCGACACCGGCGTGGATCTGCGGGTGCTCACCGGCGTCGACGAGTCGCGGCTGACCTTCCTGGCGGTGCGGCGCTGGTACGGCTGGAGCGCGGGACGCATCATCAACATCGACATCGGCGGAGGCTCGCTGGAGTTGTCCAGCGGGGTGGACGAGGAGCCCGACGTCGCGATGTCGCTGCCGCTGGGCGCCGGCCGGTTGACCCGCGAGTGGCTGCCCGACGATCCGCCGGGCCGCCGGCGCGTGGCGATGCTGCGGGACTGGCTGGCCAACGAGCTCGCCGAGGCCGGCGCCGCCATCACCGAGGCCGGCAGCCCCGATCTTGCGGTCGCCACCTCCAAGACGTTCCGTTCGCTGGCCCGGCTCACCGGCGCCGCGCCCTCGGGTGCCGGACCCCGGGTCAAACGCACCCTGACCGCAGCCGGTCTTCGTCAGCTCATAGCTTTCATCTCTAGGATGACCGCGTCCGACCGTGCCGAACTGGAAGGGGTGAGCGCCGACCGAGCACCGCAGATCGTCGCCGGGGCCCTGGTCGCCGAAGCCAGCATGAAGGCGCTCGGTATCGAAAGTGTGGACATCTGTCCCTGGGCGTTGCGGGAGGGATTGATTCTGCGCAAACTCGACAGCGAAGCCGATGGCACGGCCCTCGTGGGCGGTGAAACGGCCTCCAGGCGGATGTCAGTGCGTAATGCTGGACGGTAAGCAGCGAGGCTCAAAGGCAAACAGGCGATGACTGGATCAGATGAGTACAGCAACACCCGGCCGATCTCGGTCGCCGAGTTGCTGGCCAAGAACGGCACGATCGGCGCACCCCCGGTCGGCGGCCGGCGCCGCCGCCGCCGCGGCAACGCCGACGCCGTCACGGTCGCCGAACTCACCGGCGAGATCCCGATCGTCCGCCCCGACGAACCGGCGCCCGTGCCCGCCGAGGAGCCGGTAGCGCTCGCCGAGCCGGAGCTCGAGCCGGTGCCGGAGGTCGAACCGGAGCCCGAGGCCGAACCGGAGCCCGAGGCCGACGCGGAAGCGCAGCCCGAGCCGGAGATCGAACCGGAGGACGAGCCCGAGGCCGAGGCCGATGACCTCGCCGACGCGGCCGAGGTCACCGAGGCCGACGACGAACTGGTCGAGGTCGAGGCCGAACCCGACACCACCGAACCCGACACCACCGACACCAGCACCACCGACACCGCCGAGGACGAGGACGACTACGCCGACGCCGTGGCGGAGTACGCCGCCCACGTCGAACAGCGCGACACGGAGTCCGACCCGGTCGAGTTCGTCGCACCACCGCGCCGCTCACCGTTCGGCCGGTTCGGCCGCAGGAACACCGCGGCGGTCGACGCCGAGCTGATGAGCCCGGACCCCATCGACGCCGAGACCGAGGAGTCGGTCGACCTCGACGACGCCGACGTGGCCGAGCAGGAGCCCGAGGCCGACACGGCCGTCGTCGACACCGAGGACGAGGTCGCCGCAGACCTCGCGACGGACGCCGAGACGGAGACCGAGGCCGAGGTCGACGACGACAAGGACGGCGACGACGAGCTGCCGTCCTACCTGCGCTCGACCTCGGACCCGCTGTTCGGCGGCGAGACCGTCGCCGACGACGTCGCGCGCCGCGGCACCCGGCCCTCGCCCGAGGACCTCGACCTCGACGAGGAGGACGAGGACGAGGAGCCGCGGCAGATGTCGCCGGTGGTGCACGGCCTGTGGATCGTCGGGCAGAGCGTCGTCGCGGTGGTGTTCGGCGCCGGCCTGTTCGTGGCGTTCGACCAGCTGTGGAAGTGGAACAACATCGTCGCGCTGGTGCTCTCGGTCCTGGTGATCCTGGGCCTGGTGGTCGGTGTGCGGGTGGTGCGCAAGACCGAGGACATCGGCAGCACGCTGATCGCGGTGGCGGTCGGCGCGCTGGTCACCCTCGGCCCGCTGGCGCTGCTGCAATCAGGCTGACCGGGTGCGCCCTGCCATCAAGGTCGGCCTGTCGACGGCCTCGGTCTATCCGCTGAAGACCGAGGCTGCTTTCGAGTACGCCGCGAAACTGGGCTACGACGGTGTCGAGCTGATGGTGTGGGCGGAATCGGTCAGCCAGGACGTCGAAGCAGTGGCCGAGCTGTCGAAGCGGTACGACGTGCCCGTGCTCTCCGTGCATGCGCCGTGCCTGCTGATCTCGCAGCGGGTGTGGGGCGCGAACCCGATTCCGAAACTGGAGCGCAGCGTGCGCGCGGCCGAACAGCTCGGCGCGCAGACGGTCGTGGTCCACCCGCCGTTCCGCTGGCAGCGCCGCTACGCGGAGGGCTTCTCCGACCAGGTCGCCGAGCTCGAGGCGGGCAGCGACGTGATGGTCGCCGTGGAGAACATGTTCCCGTTCCGCGCGGACCGGTTCTTCGGTGCCGGGCAGACGTCGATCGAGCGGATGCGCAAGCGCGGCGGTCTGCCGGGGCCGGGCATCTCGGCGTTCGCCCCGTCCTATGACCCGCTCGACGGTGGCCACGCCCATTACACGCTGGACCTGTCGCACACCGCGACCGCGGGCACCGACGCCGTCGACATGGCGCGCCGGATGGGGGAGGGCCTGGTGCACCTGCACCTGTGCGACGGCAGCGGCGCCTCGGCCGACGAGCACCTGGTGCCCGGCCGCGGGACGCAGCCGACCGTGGAGATCTGCGAGGCACTGGCCGCGAGCGACTTCGCGGGCCATGTCATCCTCGAGGTGACAACCTCCGGGGCGCGCTCGGCCGCCGAGCGGGAGGCATTGCTGACCGAGTCGCTGCAGTTCGCCCGCGCGCATCTGCTGCGCTGACACACACCTGAGGACGGCTGGCACAGTGATGAAGAGTTCCACCCTGTTCACCGATGCCATGGCGTTGACCCCCGGCGGCGACGGTGTCTATCACGGCCTGCTCAACGAGCACTGGACGATCGGTCCGAAGGTGCACGGCGGCGCGATGCTCGCGCTGTGCGCGAACGCGGCGCGCACCGAGTTCGGTGAGGCCGGCGTCGAGCCTATCGCGGTGTCGGGCAGTTTCCTGTGGGCGCCGGACCCCGGCCCGATGGAGGTCGTCACGACCGTGCGCAAGCGCGGCCGCCGGGTCAGCTTGATCGACGTCGAACTCAACCAGGGGTCTCGTACCGCGCTGCGCGCGGCGATCACGCTGGGGATCCCCGAACACCATGTGCCGCCGCTGCTGTCGGTCAACCCGGTGCTGCCGCTGATGACGCCCGACCCGCCGCCGGGGCTGGAGCCGATCGGGCCGGGCCATCCGATGGCCGACATCGTGCACCTCGCGCGGGGCTGCGACATCCGGCCGTCGCTGACGTCGTTCAGCCCGCGCGGCGACGGCGGGCCGCCGCTGATCGAGTATTGGGTGCGTCCGAAGGGCGTGGCGCCCGACGTGCTGTTCGCGCTGCTGTGCGGCGACGTGTCGGCGCCGGTCACGTTCGGGGTCAACAGGTTCGGCTGGGCGCCCACGGTGCAGCTGACGGCGTATCTGCGGGCGCTGCCGGCCGACGGCTGGCTGCGGGTGATGTGCACGACGACGCAGATCGGCCAGGACTGGTTCGACGAGGACCATGTGGTGGTCGACTGCGAGGGCCGCATCATCGTGCAGACCCGGCAGCTGGCGATGGTGCCGGCGGCGGAGAGCCGATAAGCCGGTCCGTTCGGGCCGTGACATGCTGTGCGGCATGGCCAGAATCGCGATCATCGGTGGCGGGAGTATCGGCGAGGCGTTGCTGGCGGGGTTGCTGCGGGCCGGGCGGCAGGTCAAGGACCTCGTCGTCGCGGAGAAGGATCCCGCCCGCACGGCCTACCTCGCCGACAAGTACGCCGTGCGGGTCACGTCGGTGCCCGAAGCGGTCGACGCCGCCACGTACGTCATCGTTGCGGTGAAGCCCTCGGACGTGGGCAACGTCATCGGCGACATCGTCGACACCGCCGCCCGCGCGGAGAGCGACGCCGCCGAACAGATCTTCGTGACGGTCGCGGCCGGCGTCAGCGCCGCCTACTACGAGAACAAGCTGCCCGCCGGATCGCCGGTCGTGCGGGTCATGCCCAACGCGCCGATGCTCGTCGGCGGCGGGGTCAGTGCGGTCGCTCCGGGCCGGTTCGCGACCGCCGAGCACCTCAAGGGCGTCTCGTCGCTCTTCGACGCCGTCGGCGGCGTTCTGACGGTGTCGGAGTCGCAGATCGACGCGGTGACCGCGGTGTCCGGATCGGGCCCGGCGTACTTCTTCCTGATGGTCGAGGCGCTCGTCGACGCGGCCGTGGACGCGGGCCTGACGCGGCCGGTGGCGACCGATCTGGTGGTGCAGACCATGGCCGGTTCGGCGGCGATGTTGCTGGACCGGTTGGACGACGGCGCGGGCAGCGACGACACCCCGATGGCCGGCACGGTGGACACCTCGCCGGCGCAGCTGCGGGCCACGGTCACCTCGCCGGGTGGCACCACCGCCGCTGGGCTGCGGGAACTCGAGCGCGGGGGGTTGCGGGCTGCGGTGGCCAACGCCGTGCACGCCGCGAAAAGGCGCTCTGAGCAGCTAGGAATTACACCCGAGTAGTTCGGCAATTTCGGACGGATTAGCCCACACCCGTCGCAGTAACCCCACCTGCCACGCTATTCTCCCAGTGGTAAGCACGGGTCGGTGCCAGCGGTGGGGAAGCCGCTGGAACTGCCCGCGCCTGATGGATTGGGTTGCGATGACGTCTATGAACGGGCCGTCGGCGCGGGATTCGGCCAGCGGGAAGGCGGCGCGTGACGCCGGCCAGTCCGAAGGGCAACCGCCTCGAGCTCAATTTCTCACCGTCGCCGAGGTGGCCAGCCTCATGCGGGTCAGCAAGATGACCGTGTACCGGCTGGTGCACAACGGCGAGTTGCCGGCGGTCCGGGTGGGTCGCTCGTTCCGCGTCCACGCCAAGGCGGTCCACGACATGCTGGAGAGCTCGTACTTCGACGCGGGGTGATCCCGGCTGCTCGCGGACGACCGTGGATTTCGTCGTGATTCCGCCCTTCGGTAAGGTGGCCGGTCGAGGCTGACGAGATTCCTTCAGGCTCGTCACGACAACACTTAGGTAGCGGAGTTCATGGGTTCTGTCATCAAGAAGCGTCGCAAGCGCATGTCGAAGAAGAAGCACCGCAAGCTGCTTCGCCGCACCCGGGTGCAGCGCAGAAAACTCGGCAAGTAGTCACGACGCGCCGCCGCTAGGCTGTCGGAGATGGACGCTGGGGGGAGCTCGGGCGGATCCGACGCGCGCGATGGTCTGACCTACCCGAAGGTCGTGCTCGTCACCGGAGCCTGCCGGTTTCTCGGCGGCTACCTGACCGCACGGCTCGCACAGAACCCGCTGATCAATCACGTGATCGCGGTCGACGCCATCGCACCGAGCAAGGATCTGCTGCGCCGGATGGGGCGCGCCGAGTTCGTGCGCGCCGACATCCGCAACCCGTTCATCGCCAAGGTGATCCGCAACGGCGACGTCGACACCGTCGTGCACGCCGCCGCGGCGTCGTACGCGCCCCGCTCCGGCGGGCGCGCCACGCTCAAGGAACTGAACGTGATGGGCGCGATCCAGCTGTTCGCGGCCTGCCAGAAGGCGCCGTCGGTGCGCCGGGTCATCCTCAAGTCGACCTCCGAGGTCTACGGCTCCACATCACGGGATCCGGTGTTGTTCACCGAGTCGCGGAGTAGGCGCAGGCCCCCGGGCGAGGGTTTCGCGCGCGACAGCATCGACATCGAGGGGTACGCCCGCGGGCTGGGCCGGCGCCGACCCGACATCGCGGTCACCATCCTGCGGCTGGCCAACATGATCGGGCCCGCGATGGACACCGCGCTGTCGCGGTACCTGGCCGGGCCGGTGGTGCCGACGATCATCGGCCACGACGCGCGCATGCAGCTGCTGCACGAGCAGGACGCGCTCGGGGCGCTGGAGCGGGCGACGATGGCGGGCAAGGCGGGCACGTTCAACATCGGCGCGTCGGGGATCATCATGATGAGCCAGGCGATTCGGCGCTCGGGCCGGCTGGCGCTGCCGGTTCCGCGGTCGGCGTTGGTGGCGGTGGATTCGCTGTGGCGGGCCACCCGCAGCAGCGAGATGGACCGCGAGCAGCTCGACTACCTCAGCTACGGCCGCGTCATGGACACCACCCGGATGCGCACCGAACTCGGATACACCCCGAAGTGGACGACGGCGGAGGCCTTCGACGACTACGTGCGGGGACGGGGATTGAAGCCCATCGTGGATCCGCGCTGGGTTTCTGCTGTGGAGCACCGCGCTGTAGCGGCGGCTCAGCGATTCGGACGCTAGACTCAGGTCTGCGTGAGGGGGCGGGGGCACCCGGGAAATGAGGGAAGCGGGAACGGTGGCGGGCGAGTCAAAAGCGAAAGTCATTCCGCTGCACTCCAATTCGGGGCGTAGTGCGGCATCGCGGCGGGCAGCTGCGCAGCGGGTCGACCGATCGCGCAGACATCCCTCGCTGATGGGTGACGCCGAGGGCCGCGCCACCGCCGAAGAACTCGAGGCCGTCGTCCGCGACATCGACGCGCACCGCGCCGGCGGTACCACCGCCGCTGAGGAGACGCCCACCGAACTCGCCACCCGCATCGCCGCCGTCGCCGACTTCGTCCGCAAACGGATGACGGGCGACTACACGGTCGACGAGTTCGGCTTCGACCCGCACCTCAACAACGCAATCTTTCTTCCTTTGCTGCGGGTGTTCTTCAACTCGTGGTTCCGGGTGGAGGTCAGCGGGATCGAGAACCTCCCGGACACGGGTGCGGCCCTGGTGGTGGCCAACCACGCCGGCGTCCTGCCGTTCGACGGCCTGATGACCTCGGTCGCAGTCCGCGACCACCACCCCGCCCACCGGGACCTGCGTCTGCTGGCCGCCGACATGGTGTTCGACATGCCCGGCGTCGGGCAGGCCGCCCGCAAGGCCGGCCACACGATGGCCTGCACCGATGACGCGCACCGGCTGCTCGCCGCCGGTGAGCTCACCGCGGTGTTCCCGGAGGGTTACAAGGGCCTCGGCAAGCGCTTCAAGGACCGCTACAAGCTGCAGCGGTTCGGCCGCGGCGGGTTCGTGTCGGCGGCCCTGCGCACCAAGGCGCCGATCGTGCCGTGCTCGATCGTCGGCTCGGAGGAGATCTACCCGATGGTCGCCGACGTCAAGCTGCTCGCGCGGCTGCTCGGCCTGCCGTACTTCCCCGTCACCCCGCTGTTCCCGCTGGCGGGTCCGCTGGGCGTGGTGCCGCTGCCGTCGAAGTGGTACATCCAGTTCGGCGAGCCCATCGACACCGCCGGCTACGACGAGTCCGCCGCCGAGGACCCGATGGTCACCTTCGAGCTGACCGACCAGGTGCGCGAGACCATTCAGCAGACCCTCTATCAGCTGCTCGCGAACCGCCGGAACACGTTCTTCGGCTGAGCGCGGCCGTGCCGCTCAGTCGGCCTGAGCTGTTTGCTTGGCAACCATCTTGCGCAGCGCTTCGTCGCGCGCCGTGGCGATCCGGTCGCTGATCTCGTCGGCCTCGGTGTCGGACTGCGCTTCACCCATCACCGTGACGACGCTCGTCAGGACGGGTTCGCCGTGCTCGTCGGTCACTTCGCCGCGGACCTCGGTCACCACCGCGCCGTGCGACTCGGTCACCGAGTCCAGGTAGGAGTCGAAGAACAGCTTGTCGCCCGCCACGATCGGCCGGTGGAATTTGATCTTCTGGTCGCGGTGCAGCACGCGCTCCATGTTGATGGGCACGTCGAACTGATTGAAGATCTCCAGCTGCACGCGCCGGCCGGCCACCGCCAGGAAGGTCAGGGACGCGATCAGCGCGTCGTGGCCGCACTCCCGGGCGGCGTCCTCGCTGTAGTGCGCGGGATGGTCGTCCTTGACCGCGCGGGCGAACTCGCGGATCTTCTCGCGGTCGACCTCGAAGTAGTCCGGATACCGGTAGTGGGTCCCGATGATGTTCTCAGCGATGCTCATGCCGGCGATACTCTCCGTTGCTTGGCGGTGGCGGCGCGAGCCTATCAGCGGGGTGCCGGCTACTTCCTGTCCCGACGGGACACCGCCGCGGCCAGCGCGCCGCCGACCGCGCCCAGGGCCAGCGCCGACGGCACCCCGATCCGGGCCGCCTTGCGCGCGGTGCGGAAGTCGCGGATCTCCCAGCCCCGCTCGCGGGCCAGGTCGCGCAGATCCGCGTCCGGATTGATGGCCACCGCGGTGCCGACCAGCGAGAGCATCGGCACGTCATTGAAGCTGTCGGAGTAGGCGGTGCAGCGGCGCAGGTTCAGGCCCTCCCGGATGGCCAGGGACCGCACGGCGTGCGCCTTGCCGGTGCCGTGCAGGATGTCGCCGACGAGCCGGCCGGTGAACACGCCGTCCACCGACTCGGCAACGGTGCCCAGCGCGCCGGTCAACCCGAGCCTGCGGGCGATCGTGTCGGCCAGCTCGTACGGCGTCGCGGTGACCAGCCACACCTGCTGGCCGGCGTCCAGATGCATCTGCGCCAGCGCCCGGGTGCCCGGCCAGATCTTGTCGGCGATGATCTCGTCGTAGATCTCCTCGCCCAGCGCGACCAGCTCGGCGGTCGAGCGGCCCTCGATGAACGCCAGCGCCTTGCGGCGGCCCGCGGCCACGTCGTCGCTGTTCTCCCGGCCGGTCAGCTGGAACTTCGCCTGCGCCATCGCGAAGCGCGCCAGGTCTTTGTAGGTGAAGTACTCACGGGCGGCCAGCCCGCGGGCGAAGTGCACCAGCGACGAGCCGTGCACCAGCGTGTTGTCGACGTCGAAGAAGGCGGCCGCGGTCAGGTCGGGCGGCGGCGGGGGAGGCCCCGGCAGCTCGCCGCCGGTCTCGATGGCGGGCTCCACGAGGCCCTCGGCGGCAACCGCGGCGCTGACCTCGCCGGCGATGTGCTGCGCGCGGGCGTCGGTCCCGGCCCCCAAGCCCCCGATATCGGACACGGCTACAACACTAAGTCACCTGATCGCGATACTGGCGGGGTGGATCGCGCTGTGAACCTCCTCACCCGCCCGGGTTGCCCGATGTGCCAGGCCGCCGCGGCGCGGCTCGCGGAGCTTGGTGACGAGCTCGGTTTCCGGCTGACCGTCACCGACGTCGACGAGGCCGCTGCAGCAGGTCACCCCGCCCTTCGGGCCGAGTACGGCGACCGGCTGCCGGTCGTGCTCCTCGACGGTGTGGAGCACAGCTACTGGGAGGTCGACGAGGCCCGGTTGCGGGCCGATCTGACCGGCTGAGCAAATTTGGAAGGCCAGCTGGTGAACGATTACCTTGGTGGGGTGGTGAGGAAGCCGTGAGCGTTCTGCTTTTCGGGGTTTCGCACCGGAGCGCGCCGGTGTCCGTGCTCGAGCAGTTGAGCACCGACGAGGCCGATCAGGCCAAGATCATCGAGCAGGTGCTGCAGTCCTCGCTGGTCACCGAAGCCATGGTGCTGTCGACCTGTAACCGCGTCGAGGTGTACGCGGTCGTCGAGGCGTTCCACGGCGGCCTGTCGGTGATCGGTTCGGTGCTCAGCGAGCACTCCGGGATGTCGCTGCAGGACCTCACCAGATACGCCTACGTCCGCTACGCCGAGGCCGCCGTCGAGCACCTGTTCACCGTCGCCAGCGGGCTGGATTCGGCCGTCGTCGGCGAGGCGCAGGTGCTGGGCCAGGTGCGGCGGGCGTATGCGACCGCCGAGGCCAACCACACCGTCGGGCGCACCCTCCACGAGCTCTCCCAGCGAGCGCTGTCGGTCGGCAAGCGCGTGCACTCCGAGACCGGCATCGACGCCGCCGGCGCGAGCGTCGTCTCCGTCGCCCTGGACATGGCCGAAACCCGGATCGGGTCGCTGGCCGGCCGGTCCGCGGTGGTCGTGGGCGCCGGGTCGATGGGCGCCCTGGCCGCCCGGCAGCTGATGCGCGCCGGCATCGAGCGCATCCACGTGGTGAACCGCTCGCTGCCCCGCGCCAAGCGGCTCGCCGAGAACATCCGCGGCCACGGCGTCGCGGCCGAGGCCTTCCCGTTCGACCACCTGCCCCCGCTGCTCACCGACGCCGACGTCGTCGTCAGCTGCACCGGCGCGGTGCGGCCGGTGGTGTCGCTGGCCGACGTGCACCGGGGCCTGGCCCAGCGGCTGGGCAGCAGCAAGCAGCTGGTCATGTGCGATCTCGGCATGCCCCGCGACATCGACCCCGCCGTGGCCGGCCTGCCCGGTGTGGACGTCATCGACATGGAACGGGTCCTGCGGGAGCCGACCGCGCGCACCGCCACCTCCGACGCCGAGGCCGCCCGCACGATCGTCGCCGCCGAAGTGGCCGAGTACCTGGCCGGCCAGCGGATGGCCGAGGTCACCCCGACGGTCACCGCGCTGCGCCAGCGCGCCGCCGACGTCGTCGAGGCCGAACTGCTGCGGCTGGACAACCGGTTGCCCGGCCTGGACTCCGCCTACCGCGACGAGGTGGCCAAGACGGTGCGCCGCGTCGTGGACAAACTCCTGCACGCGCCCACCGTGCGCGTGAAGCAACTGGCCGGCGCCCCCGGCGGGGACAGCTACGCCGAAGCGCTGCGCGAACTGTTCGAACTCGACCAGCACGCCGTCGACGCCGTTGCCGGCAGCGAACTGGGGGCCGTTACTGTGGGGGAGATCCCGGTTCCGACAACCGATTTCGACAGCACCGAGTGATCCGCATCGGCACGCGGGGCAGTCTGCTGGCCACCACCCAGGCCGGTGCGGTCCGCGACGCCCTCATCGCCGCCGGGCACGACGCCGAACTCGTGATCGTCTCCACCGAGGGGGATCGCTCGCAGGCGCCCATCGCCGACATCGGCGTCGGGGTGTTCACCGCGGCGCTGCGCGAAGCGATCGCCGACGGCACCGTGGACATGGCGGTGCACTCCTACAAAGATTTGCCGACCGCGCCCGACGAACGGTTCGTGATCGCCGCGATCCCGGTGCGCGAGGACGCGCGCGACGCGCTGGTGGCCCGCGACGGGATGGTGCTCGGAGAGTTGCCGACCGGCTCGGTGATCGGCACGTCGTCCCCGCGACGGACCGCGCAGCTTAGAGCACTGGGTCTCGGTTTGGAAATCCGCCCCCTACGAGGCAACCTAGATACCAGGTTGAACAGGGTAAGCAGCGGTGATCTCGACGCCGTCGTGGTCGCCCGGGCGGGATTGGCCCGCATCGGTCGCCTCGACGCCGTCACCGAGACGCTGGAACCGGTACAGATGTTGCCGGCGCCGGCTCAAGGTGCGTTGGCAGTCGAGTGCCGTGCCGGTGACTCCGGCCTGGCCGAACTGTTGGCGGAACTCGATGACGCCGACACCCGGGCCGCGGTCACCGCAGAGCGCACCTTGCTCGCCGAACTGGAGGCGGGTTGCTCCGCACCGGTAGGCGCGATCGCGGAGGTGGTCGAGTCGATCGATGAGGACGGCCGCGTCTTCGAAGAGCTGTCGCTGCGCGGCTGCGTGGCGACGCTGGACGGATCCGACGTGATCCGTGCGTCCGGTATCGGGACACCCGAGCGGGCACGGGAGCTGGGGCTCTCGGTGGCCGCGGAACTGTTCGAGCTGGGAGCACGGGACCTGTTGGACGAACGCGGGAGAGGTACATGACTCGCCAGATGACCTTGCGAGGACGCAAGGGCAAGCCCGGCCGCATCACGTTCGTCGGCTCCGGGCCCGGGGATCCGGGCCTGCTGACGACGCGCGCCCGCGCCGTATTGGCCAACGCCGCCCTCGTCTTCACCGACCCCGACGTACCGGAAGCGGTGCTCGCGCTGGCGGGTTCGGAGCTGCCGCCGCCGTCGGGACCCGTTCAGGCGGCCGGTGCCCCCGAGGCCGCGGCCGCCGATGCCGCGCCCGCCGAGACGGCCGAGCCCGTCATCCCCGGCGGCCCCGACATCCGGCCCGCGCTCGGTGACCCGGCCGAGGTCGCCAAGACGTTGGCCACCGAGGCCCGCACCGGCGTGGACGTGGTCCGCCTCGTCGCCGGTGACCCGCTGTCGATCGACGCGGTGATCACCGAGATCAACGCGCTGGCACGCACGCAGCTGACCTTCGAGATCGTCCCGGGTCTGCCGGACACGTCGGCGGTGCCGACCTACGCGGGCCTGCCGCTGGGGTCGTCGCACACCGTCGCCGACGTCCGCGACCCCAACGTCGACTGGGCCGCGCTGGCCGCCGCGCCCGGACCGCTGATCCTGCACGCGACCGCCTCGCATCTGCCCGAGGCCGCGCGCACGCTGATCGAGTACGGGCTCGCCGAGAACACGCCCGCCGTCGTCACCGCCAACGGCACCACGTGCCAGCAGCGTTCGGTGGAGGCCACGCTTGCGGGCCTGCTGGACAAGGCGGTGCTGGACAAGCCCGCCGGTGTCGAGCCGTCCGGCCCGCTGACCGGCACGCTGGTCGTGACCATCGGCCGGACCGTGGCCAACCGCGCCAAGCTGAACTGGTGGGAGAGCCGGGCACTGTACGGCTGGACCGTGCTGGTGCCCCGCACCAAGGACCAGGCGGGCGAGATGAGCGACCGGCTCGTCGGCCACGGCGCGCTGCCCATCGAGGTGCCGACCATCGCGGTCGAGCCGCCGCGCAGCCCGGCCCAGATGGAAAGGGCCGTCAAGGGTCTGGTCGACGGGCGCTTCCAGTGGGTGGTCTTCACCTCCACCAACGCGGTGCGTGCGGTGTGGGAGAAGTTCAACGAGTTCGGGCTCGACGCCCGCGCGTTCTCCGGGGTGAAGATCGCCTGCGTCGGGCAGGCCACCGCTGACCGGGTGCGTGCGTTCGGCATCAACCCGGAGCTGGTGCCCACCGGCGAGCAGTCCTCCCTCGGTCTGCTCGACGAGTTCCCGCCGTACGACGACATCTTCGATCCGGTGAACCGGGTGCTGCTGCCGCGCGCCGACATCGCCACCGAGACGCTGGCCGAGGGCCTGCGGGAGCGGGGCTGGGAGATCGAGGACGTCACCGCCTACCGGACCGTGCGGGCGGCCCCGCCGCCGGCGCACACCCGCGAGATGATCAAGACCGGCGGCTTCGACGCGGTGTGCTTCACGTCGAGCTCCACGGTGCGCAACCTCGTCGGCATCGCCGGCAAGCCGCACGCCCGCACGATCGTGGCGTGCATCGGGCCGAAAACCGCTGAAACCGCAGCCGAATTCGGGCTGCGCGTCGACGTCCAGCCCGAGGTCGCCGCGGTCGGACCGCTCGTCGAGGCGCTCGCCGAGCATGCCGCCCGGCTGCGTGCCGAGGGCGCCCTGCCCCCGCCGCGGAAGAAGAGCCGCCGCCGCTGATCGACAGGACGGTCATGCCTTACCCGAGTCATCGTCCACGGCGGCTGCGGTCCACCCCCGCGATGCGCCGGCTGGTCTCCCAGACCACCGTGGCGCCACGGCAACTCGTGCTGCCGATGTTCGTCGCCGACGGCGTCGAGGAACCGCGTCCGATCGCGTCCATGCCCGGCGTCGTGCAGCACACCCGGGAGTCGCTGCGCCGTGCCGCCGCCGAGGCGGTCGAGGCCGGCGTCGGCGGACTGATGCTGTTCGGAGTGCCGCGCGACGAGGACAAGGACGCGCGGGGTTCGGCGGGCACCGACCATGACGGCGTGCTCAATGTCGCGCTGCGGGACCTGGCCGCCGACCTGGGCGACGCCACCGTGCTGATGGCCGACACCTGCCTCGACGAGTTCACCGACCACGGGCACTGCGGCGTGGTCGACGACCGGGGTCGGGTGGACAACGACGAGACCAATCGTCGCTACGTCGAACTCGCGGTGGCACAGGCGGATTCGGGCGCGCACATGGTCGGCCCGAGCGGGATGATGGACGGCCAGGTCGCCGCCATCCGAGCCGGGCTCGACGCCGCCGGACACATCGACACCGCGATCCTGGCCTACGCCGCGAAGTTCGCGTCGGGCTTCTACGGCCCGTTCCGCGAGGCGGTGTCGTCCAGCCTGCAGGGGGATCGACGCACCTATCAGCAGGAGCCCGGCAACGCCCGCGAGGCGCTGCACGAGGTCGAACTCGACATCGACGAGGGCGCCGACATCATCATGGTCAAGCCGGCGATGGCCTACCTCGACATCGTCCGCGCCGCTGCCGATCTGTCCCCGGTGCCCGTGGCCGCCTATCAGGTGTCGGGGGAGTACTCGATGATCTGCGCGGCGGCCCAGCACGGCTGGATCGACCTCGACACCGTCGTCCTCGAGACGCTCACCGGCATCGTCCGCGCCGGCGCCGACATCGTGCTCACCTACTGGGCCGTCGACGTGGCCCGACGACTGTCGTGACGGACCCGTCCGCGCCACCGGTACGCCCGCCGGACGTCGACACCGGCTTCTGGCTGTGGGTGGTCGCGCTGCCGCTGATGATCGCCGGATACCTGGTGGACCTCCTCACCGGCGAGCAGCGCGCAACCGGACTGGTGCTGACGATCAGCGTCGTGTTCGTCGTGCTGCTGGCGGCCGTCGTCGTCACCTTCCTGATCCTGATGCGGCACGGCTACCGCTGGGCGCGGACCTGCCTGACCGGCGGCGCGATCGCCGCGGTCGTCTACTCGGTCAGCGACCTGTTCACCGTCGACCGGCGCGAGGTGGCCGCGCTGGGCTACGCCGCCGCGGTGATCATCGGGTCGGTGCTGATCGGCGGCGGGACCTTCCTGCTGCACCGCAAGGACGCCCACGAGTTCTTCACCCGCTGATTGGCTACGCTGACCCCGATGCCGACCCACTCCCGCCCGCGCCTCGTCGACGCCGCGTTCTGGTGCTTCATCGGCGGCGCGGTGATCATGATCGTCGGGGGGTTGCTGGCGGCCACGGCCACGTACGACGCGGCGCGCGCGGCGATCCCGGCGGAGATGAGCGACGACCGGGTCCACACCTACCTGACCGTCTACCGCCTCACCGGGATCGGCGCCGTGCTCGCCGCCGGGGCGCTGGCGTTCCTCGCGGGCCGGGCCCGCCGGGGTGACGGGCGGTTCCGCTTCGCGCTGCTCGGCATGGCGTTCGCGCTGGTCGCGGTCGTGCTGCTGATGGCGATCGGGGTGGGGGTGGCCCAGCCGCTCATCCTGTTGGGACTGCTGCCCGTGCTCGTCGGGGCGGCGCTGATGACCCGGCCCGCGGCGCGGGCGTGGTACGACCAGGTCGACGGGAGTGTCGCGTGACCGAACCCGTCGACGCCGCGGCGGCGCCCGAGGTGCTGTTCGCCGAGCAGGGCGCCAGTTGGTTGTGGGTGCTCGCCGGACCCGCCGCCGGTATCTCGATGGCGCTGATCCAGCTGTCCGCCGGCTACGGCATCCAGTGGATCGTGCCGGGCGCGTTCTTCGTGCTGGTGTCGGGCTTCCTGGCGATCCAGGTCAAGGCCGCGCGCATCCACACCTCCGTCGAACTGACCGCCGACCACCTACGCCAGGGCACCGAGACCATCCGCACCAGCGAGATCGTCCGCGTCCACCCGGAGGCCGACGGCGCCGAGGCCCCGAAGTGGCAGTATGCGCGGGCGCTGGGCGAGCTGACAGGGGTGCCGCGGGGGCGTACCGGCATCGGGCTGAAGCTGACCAACGACCGCACCGCGCAGGCCTGGGCACGCAGGCACCAGCAGTTGCGGGCCGCGTTGACCAACCTGGTCGAGGAGCGCATCCCGCCGGAGCGCACGCCGTGAGCCGCAAGCGCGCGATGGTCGAGCTGGCGCTCGCCGTGCTCGCGGCGGTCGGCTGCGTGGCCAGCTGGCTGTCGGCCAGCCGGCAGGTGGTCGTCGCGCCGCTGCTCGAGGGGCAGCCGTCGACGATGTCGCTGGTGTACGACACTCCGATGCTGACGCTGTCGCTGCTGCTCGCGACCGTCGCCGGGGTGCTCGTCGTCCTCGCCGTCGCCCGCCTGCGCCGCCGCCCCTCTCCCTCCCCCGCGGAATAGCAATCCGGGCTGCTCTGCCGCCCGAATCACGACCATGGCTTCTCACTGGATGTGGCCCGTGCCACACCACCTTTGGTACAGAGTGCAAAATCTGTAACACTGTGGCGTATGACCGAGGTGGCTCAGCAGACCGAACCGCTCGACGACGCGTTGCCGCTGGGCCCGGGGTCCCTGGTGTGGAAGTACTTCGGCGACAACAGGATGTACCTCATCGGGCCCCGGCCCGCCGTGCTGCAGAACATGCTCGCCGAGCTCGGCCAGGGCGTGTACGACCACTCGACGTTCTTCGCCGACACCGCCGAACGGCTGCGGCGCACGATCCCGCCGATCTTCAACACCGTCTACGGCTCGGACGACGACCCCTCTGGTTCCGGAGCGGGGATGCAGGTTCGCGACTTCCACCACCACGTCAAGGGTGAGATGCCCGGGACGGACCGGCGCTACCACGCCCTCGATCCCGACACCTACTTCTGGGCGCACGCGACGTTCGTCGAGCAGATCTACTACTTCGCCGACACGTTCGTGAAGCGTCTCAGCCGGGACGAGCGCGAGCAGATCTGGCTGGAGTCGAAGACCTGGTACCGCCGCTACGGCGTCAGCGACCGGCCCATGCCGGCGACGTACGCCGAGTTCGAGCGGTACTGGGACGCCATGATGGAGCAGGTGCTCGTCGCGCACCCCTCGGCGAAGTACGGCGTCGGCTACGTCACCAAGGGCTTTCCGAAGCCCAAGGCGGTGCACCCGCTGGTGTGGCGCCTCGTATCCCCGATCTTCGATCCTCTGGCGGCGTTCCTGACCACCGGTGGGCTGCCGCCGCGCGCCCGCGCGTTGCTGAATCTGCCGTGGACCGCTGCGCAGGAGCGGCGCTACCAGCGCTTCGCGGCGCTGTGGCGGTCGCGGCCGGTGAACTGGCTGTGGGACCGGCTGCCGATGCGGGTGCGGATGAGCGGATATGCGGTCAAGGGTTATGCCCGCGGCTGACGCCACCACGCAGATCCTCGACGCCGCCGTCGTCGAGTTCGAACGGCACGGGTTTCGCCGCGTCGCCCTCGACGACGTCGCGCGCCGCGCCGGCGTCAGCCGAACCACCATCTACCGGCGCTTCGCCAACAAGGACGAACTGGTCGGCGCTGTCATCGAGCGGGAGAACAGCCGGCTGTTCGCCGACATCGCCTGCGAGCTCAAAGAGGCTGGCCCGCAGTCGAATTACTACGTCGAGGCTTTTACGTTGTCGATCCTCAAATTCCGGAACCACCGGGTGCTGCACCAGATGATCATCGACGAGCCGGGGTTGGTCCTCGAGCTCGCCGGGCGCTACCACCGGGCGGCCGTCGACCGGATGGCCGACGCGTTGCGGGTCATCTTCCCGGCCGGCTTCGCCGAGCGCATCGGCGCCGCCGCGGTCGACGACCTGGCCGACTGCATCCTGCGCTACGCCGCGATGGTCCTGCTGCTGCCCAGCACCCAGCCCCTGGACAGTCCCGACGATCTGCGCGCGTTCGCGCGCCGCCATTTCCTGCCGAGCCTGCCCGCGGCGCTGCGTGGCGTGCCCGCCTGATTCGTGTCGCTGTTTCGTTGCTCACACTTTCGGGCAGTCCCATGGCCATGAGCGCCGAAGAGAAGACCGAAGAGCGTCAGCAGGGGGACACCCCCAATGTCGAGCTCGAGCACGTGACCGAGCCTCCTGACGAGGACGAGAACCTCACCGAGAAGCCCGAGGTCACCGAAGAACACAAGGAGAAGGCCAAGGAGATGGCCGAGGCCTACAAGACCGAGAATCTCCAGACCACGACGCTGCCCGGCAGCAGCGGCACCGTCTCGGGGACCTCGGTCACCAACTGGGTCGACGACGAGGACAAGGGCAAGATCGAGACCAGCGCCGACATCGGCAACGTGGAGTACCGCAACACCGAGGAGTTCAAGAAGAAGCTCGAGGGCTGACCGCCGCTCGCGGCCTGCGGGCCGCCTGAATAGGCTGGGATCCCGTGACACCACTGGACCGGATCGCGCCTGCCTTCGTCGCGATGGCGCACTCCATCGTGTGGGCCTCCGTAGCCACCGTGGACGCCGACAGCAAACCGCGATCGCGCATCCTCCATCCCATCTGGGAGTGGGACGGCACTGACCTGTTCGGTTGGATCGCCACCGTGCCCACCCCCCTGAAGCGGGCACACCTGTCCGTTCACGCCGAGGTGTCGGTCAGCTACTGGACCACCACGCACGACACGTGCAGCGCCGAATGCCTGGTCGAGTGGTACACCGACGACGAGACCCGCCAGGCGGTGTGGCAACGCTTCGCGACGGCGCCCGCACCCGTGGGCTATGACCCCGCCATCATCCCGATGTGGGCGGACGGGCCGACCTCCGAGCAGTTCGCGGTGCTGCGGCTGGCGCCCTACCGCCTGCGCGTGATGCCCGGCACCGTGATGACGGCGGGCACCGGCGAGGTCCAGAACTGGCACACCCCATGACGATCGGCGACACCGACGTGCGGTCCCTGCCCCTGGTGCCGCGCAATCCGCTGCCGCTGCGTGAACTGGTGAAGCTTGTCCGCCGGCTCGACACCGGGCAGGACGTGATCCGCGATGCCGGCGGCCCGGTCACCCGGATCCAGCTGGGCCCCGCTGCGGTGGTTCCGCCCATCGTCGCGGTGATGTCGCCCGAGGGTATGCGAGATGTGTTGGGGCGGAACGACTCCTCCACCGACCGCTGCATCATCCACGACGAGGTCCGCGGAATGGCGGGCGACAGCCTCTTCGTCCTGCCCAACGAGCAGTGGCGGCCCCGCAAGCGGGCACTGCAGCCGGTATTCACCAGAGCCAGCGTGCGCAATTTCGGCGGCCACATGGCCAGGGCCGCACAAGCTTTCGTCGATCGCTGGCCGATGGGCGGTGAGGTGGACCTCGACGTGGAGGGTCGGCGGGTGGCGATGCAGTCGCTGGGTCGCTCCGTGCTGGGCATCGACCTGAACGAACGCGGCGACACCATCGCCCGCTGCATGCATGTGGCGTCGTCCTACACCGCCGACCGGGCGCTGCGGCCGGTGCGGGCCCCGCGCTGGTTGCCGACCCGGTCGCGGCGCCGGGCGCGGGCCGCGGTCGACGCGATGCGCACGATCACCGACGAGATGGTGGCGGCATGCCGCGCCGATCCCGACCGGGACGCGCCGCTGGTGCAGGCGCTGATCGCGGCAAAGGATCCGCAGACGGGCCGGCCGCTGACAGACGCCGAGATCTCCAATGACCTGCTGATCTTCATGCTGGCGGGACACGACACCACCGCGACGGCGTTGACGTACGCGCTGTGGATCCTCGGCCACCATCCGGAGATCCAGAGCCGGGTCGCGGCGGAGGCGTCCGCGCTCGGCGACCGCGAGTTGACACCGGAGGACGTGTCGCGGCTCGGCTACACCGTTCAGGTGCTGCACGAGGCCGTGCGGCTGTGCCCGCCCGCCGCAGGCGTGGCCCGGGTGGTGACCCGCGACATCGAGGTGACGGGCTACCGGGTGCAGGCGGGCAGTCTGGTGGCGCTGGGCCTGTACGCGCTGCACCACGACCCGCACCTGTGGCCCGATCCGATGGCGTTCGACCCGGACCGGTTCAGCCCCGAGAACGTCGCGGCGCGCGACCGTTGGCAGTTCCTGCCGTTCCTCGGCGGTAGCCGGCCCTGTATCGGCGAGCATTTCGCTCGGCTGGAAACGACGCTCGCGCTGGCGACCGTGGTCCGGGCGATGACGGTGGAGTCGCTCGACGACGACTTCGCGTGCGAGGTGCCGTTCACGACCGTGGCCAAGGGGCCGATCAGGGCGCGGTTGACTCCGCGGTCCTAGCCGTCTGCCGCTTCGCGGACGCGGCGTGGGCCAGCCTGCGCTCGGCGCGCGCCTCCTTCCGCGCCGCGATGCGCTGGTGCACGCGCTCGACGAGGGTGCCGGGGTGTCGACGGGTCTCTGGCTCGACCTGGTCCTGCGGAGTCGTGCTCGTGTCGGTCGCGGGGTTCGAGGCCCTCACGAGGCCTCCATCGGTTTCGTCGATTGTTTCCTGTGGGGCCGCTCCGGAGAGGGCGGCGGTGGTGGTGCGATCTCCCGGAGGGGTAGCCGCGTCTGTTGGCGTCGCCGTGGTGCCCGCCCGATGGAATGCCGCGATAGACTCTGTGTCGAGGAACCGTAGTCGGCACCGGCCGGTTCAGAAGGATGTACAGGGCGGCGAACGCCGGATAGCTCACCGGACCACCGATCGTCACATCCTCGAAGTCGAGGCCAGGAGGGCTCAGAAATCCGGCTTCGGGACTGCTCAGGAGTTGATACCCCCCATTGAGGAAGCCGTCGGCGATCCGTCCTGGAATGTCGATAACGGCGTTGAAGACACCAACCACGTCGAGGTTCAACGCAGCCTCGACGACGTCGCGAAACGCAACGAAGCTCGCACCGATGCCGTTGACGAACGGACTGATCATCGACTCCGCCGCGAAAAAGTACAGCCTGACGGTATTCACCATCGCCGACTTGAGAACCGAGCCTGGATGAGCTCGGAACTCGTCCACGAAAAGGGGTGTGACGGCAGGCAGTGAAGTGATCGAGTAGAGCGCGTTGGTCAGAGCCTGGACCGTGACCTGCGCGTAGAACTCGAGGGGCGCTGGGGCGGCGGTGAGTTGCATAGCCGAACTGATGACGGGAACGGGAGCGGGGGCTGGCGTCGTCGGGCTGACTGCGATCGCGCCGGCCGCGACCAGCGACACACCGGCGGTGGCGAACGGGCGAAGTGCTGCCTGCACGGCGATCTCCTCGGCAGAACGGCCACACCCTTCGACCGCCGACGTTAGACGTCCGCTGCACGCCGTCGACAGGGCCGAAGGTCACCCGGAGTCGCTGACCAGGGCCCGACAGGTCAACTCTCGGACCGCCCCGCGCCAACGTGTCGTAGGGCGTTCCTGTCAGCCGTGTGTTCTACGCGCCGTTATCGGCGTGACGGCGATCGCGCCGGCCGCGACCAACGACACACCGACGGTCGCATACGGTCGAAGGGCTGCGTGCATGATGTTCCCTTCCGCTGACCACCACACCCGTGCAGAAGCCGACAATAGGGCTCTCGACGAGAACGTCGACAGGGTCGAACGTCACCCGCGTCGCAACACCACCGCCTGCTCGAACGGCAGCACCCCGAACAGCGGCCGCATCCACCCCGTCACCGTCGGCGCCGCCTCGGCCTTGCTCACCACCCGCGGGTCCGTGACCGGGAACGACCGCCCGTCGCGGCGCATCGTGCCGCCGCCGGCGGCGGTCAGGTTCTTCAGCCAGTCCCGGTCCGGCCCGTAGGTGAGCAGTACCGCCACCCCGTCATGGGTCGGGAACACCGTCAACGGCGTGCGGTACGGCGTGCCGGACCGACGGCCGACGTGGGTGAGGATCCCCATCGTCGGAGCCCAGCCCGCCCACAGCCGCTGGATCGGGTTCGTGACGTGGCGGTTGAACCGCGCCAGCCATTGCGGCAACTGCATAGACCCATCATCCGCCCGGCCCGACCACTACACCCTGTAGTTGACCGTTTTGACCCGGCTGGGACACTGGTGCCATGAGCAGTACCGACGTCTCCGCGAAGCTCTTCGCCGACGCCGCCTCGGTCATCCCCGGCGGAGTGAACTCACCGGTGCGTGCCTTCAACTCCGTCGGCGGCACCCCCCGGTTCATCACCTCCGCCCAGGGCTGCTGGCTGACCGACGCCGACGGCAACCGCTACGTCGACCTGGTGTGCTCCTGGGGGCCGATGATCCTCGGGCACGCCCACCCCGCGGTGGTCGAGGCCGTGCAGCGCGCGGCCGCGGACGGATTGTCGTTCGGCGCGCCCACCCCGTCGGAGTCCGAGCTGGCCCGCGAGATCATCGACCGTGTCGCCCCCGTCGAACGGTTGCGGCTGGTGAACTCCGGCACCGAGGCCACGATGAGCGCGATCCGGCTGGCCCGCGGCTTCACCGGCCGCGCGAAGATCATCAAGTTCTCCGGCTGCTACCACGGCCACAGCGACGCGCTGTTGGCCGACGCCGGCTCGGGCGTCGCGACGCTCGGCCTGCCGTCGTCCCCGGGGGTGACCGGCGCCGCCGCCGCCGACACCGTGGTCCTGCCCTACAACAACGTCGCCGCGCTCGAGGACGTCTTCGCCCGCTTCGGCGACGAGATCGCGTGCGTGATCACCGAGGCCAGCCCGGGCAACATGGGCACCGTCCCGCCGCTGCCCGGCTTCAACGCCGCACTGCGCCGTATCACCGCTGCGCACGGCGCGCTGTTGATCTCCGACGAGGTGATGACGGGCTTCCGCGTCAGCCGCTCCGGGTGGTACGGCCTCGATCCGGTGGACGCCGACCTGTTCACCTACGGCAAGGTGATGAGCGGCGGACTGCCCGCCGCGGCATTCGGCGGCCGCGCCGACGTGATGGGCCGCCTCGCCCCGCTCGGGCCGGTGTACCAGGCTGGCACGCTGTCGGGCAATCCGGTCGCCATGGCCGCCGGGCTGGCCACGCTGCGCGCCGCCGACGACGCCGTCTACGCGACGCTGGACGCCAACGCCGACCGGCTCATCGGTCTGATCGGCGATGCGCTCACCGAAGCCGGTGTGGCGCATCAGATCCCGCGCGCGGGCAACATGTTCAGCGTGTTCTTCGGCGACGCCGACCCGGTCACCGATTTCGCCTCGGCCAAGGCCACCGAGACGTGGCGGTTCCCGGCGTTCTTCCACGGCCTGCTCGACGCGGGTATCTACCCGCCGCCGAGTGCCTACGAATGCTGGTTCGTGTCAACGGCTCTCGATGACGACGCGTTCGGCCGGATCGCCGAGGCGCTTCCCGCCGCTGCGCGCGCGGCAGCGCAGGCCACCGCATGACGGAGGCGACCGGCGCCGGAGGCGCCACGAGGACTGTCGTGCACGTGATGCGGCATGGCGAGGTGCACAACCCCGATAAGATCCTCTACGGCAGGCTGCCCGACTACCACCTCTCCGAGCGTGGGCAGGCCCAGGCCCGTGCGGTGGCCGACTGGCTGGCCGCGCGGGACATCACGCACGTGGTGGCCTCCCCGCTGGAACGGGCGCAGGAGACCGCGGCGCCGATCGCGGCGCGGCACGGTCTGACCGTCGGCACGGACGACGAACTGATCGAGTCGGCGAACATCTTCCAGGGCCAGAAGGTCTCTCCGGGCGACGGCGCGCTGCGCGACCCCCGCAACTGGTGGCACCTGCGCAACCCGCGCACCCCGTCGTGGGGCGAGCCCTACACCGAGATCGCCGCACGCATGACCCGGGCCCTGCGGCGCGCGGCGGTCAGTGCCTCCGGTCACGAAGCCGTCTGCGTCAGCCATCAGTTGCCCGTCGAGACGCTGCGCCGCTCCATGACGGAGAAGCCGTTGCACCACTTCCCAACCCGGCGCATGTGCAACCTGGCGTCGGTCACGTCGTTCTACTTCCACGACGATGCCTGCGTGGGCTGGGGGTACGCGGAGCTGGCCGGGCAGTGAGTCGGCTGGTTGCCCTGCTGATGGCGGTGGTCGTGCTCGCGGGATGCTCGACCGGCCGCGACGCCGTCGCGCAGGGTGGCAGCTTCGAGTTCGTCGCCCCCGGCGGTAAGACCGACATCTTCTACGACCCGCCCGCCGAGCGCGGGACACCGGGTCCGATCTCCGGGCCCGACCTGATGGACACCGACAAGACGCTGTCGCTGGAAAGTTTCAGGGACAAGGTCGTCGTCCTCAACGTGTGGGGGCAGTGGTGCGGTCCGTGCCGCACCGAGATCACCCAGCTCGAGCAGGTGTACCGGGCCACCCGGGACCGGGGCGTGGCTTTCCTCGGAATCGATGTGCGCGACAACAACATCGACGCTGCCCGCGACTTCGTCATCGACCGCGGCGTGACCTTCCCGTCCATCTACGACCCGGCGATGCGCACCCTGATCGCCTTCGGGGGGCGGTATCCCACGACGGTGATCCCGTCCACGGTGGTGCTCGACCGCCGGCACCGGGTCGCCGCGGTGTTCCTGCGCGAGCTGCTGGCCTCGGATCTGCAGCCGGTCGTCGAGCGATTGGCGGCCGAGCAGTGAACGTCGCCGACGTGGCTGCCGGCGGGCCCTTGCTGCTCGCCGTGGCGGTGAGCGTGCTGGCCGGTGTGGTGTCGTTCGCCTCGCCGTGCGTGGTGCCGCTGGTGCCGGGCTACCTGTCGTATCTGGCCGCGGTCGTCGGTGTCGAGGACTCGCCGTCCTCGGTGAAGGTGCGGGGGGCGCGGCTGCGGGTCGCCGGTGCGGCCGCGCTGTTCGTGGCCGGGTTCACCGTCGTGTTCCTGCTCGGCACCGTCGCGGTGCTGGGGATGACGACCGCGCTGATCACCAATCAGCTTCTGCTGCAACGCATCGGCGGGGTCGTCACGATCGTGATGGGCCTGGTGTTCATCGGGCTCGTGCCGATGCTGCAGCGCGACACCAGGTTCACGCCGCGCGAGCTCTCCACGCTCGGTGGCGCTCCCTTGCTGGGTGCGGTGTTCGCGCTGGGCTGGACGCCGTGCCTGGGGCCGACGCTGACCGGCGTCATCGCCGTGGCGTCGGCGACCGAGGGCAGCAACGTGGCCCGCGGGGTGGTGCTGGTGATCGCCTACTGCATGGGTCTGGGTATCCCGTTCGTGCTGCTGGCCTTCGGTTCGGCCCGCGCCGTCAGTGGGCTGGGCTGGTTGCGCCGGCACACCCGGGCCATCCAGATCTTCGGTGGCGTGCTGCTGATCCTGGTGGGCGCCGCGCTGGTGACGGGCCTGTGGAACGAGTTCGTGTCCTGGGTGCGCGACGCCTTCGTCACCGACGTGAGGTTGCCGATCTGATGCGCCTTCTCGCCTACGCCCGCAACACCTGGCGCACGCTCACCTCGATGGGCACCGCACTGGTGCTGCTGTTCCTGCTCGCGCTCGGCGCCATCCCCGGGGCCCTGCTGCCGCAGCGCAGCCTCAACGAGACCAAGGTGGCCGAGTACCTCGCCGAGCACCCGACGATCGGGCCGTGGCTGGACCGCGTTCAGGCGTTCGACGTGTTCTCCAGCTTCTGGTTCACCGCCATCTACGTGCTGCTGTTCGTGTCGCTGGTGGGCTGCCTGACCCCGCGTCTGGCCGAGCACATGCGCAGCCTGCGCGCCGCGCCTGTCGCGGCTCCGCGCAACCTCGCCCGGTTGCCCAAACACCACACCGCCGAGGTGCCCGGCGACGACGTCGCCGCGATGGCCGCGGCCGTCGACGACCAGCTGTCGGGGTGGCGGCGCTCCACCCGGCAGACCCCCGAGGGTGCCGGAGCCGCCCCGGCGGCGACATCGGTCGCCGAGATCTCCGCGGAGAAGGGCTATCTGCGCGAGTTCGGCAACATCGTCTTCCACTTCTCGCTGCTGGGCCTGCTCGTCGCGGTCGCCGCGGGCAAGCTCTTCAGCTACGAGGGCAACGTCATCGTGGTCGCCGACGGCGGCCCGGGGTTCTGCTCCGCCTCGCCGGCCGCGTTCGACTCGTTCCGGGCCGGCAACACCGTCGACGGCACCTCGCTGTACCCGATCTGCGTGCGGGTCAACGACTTCCAGGCGACCTATCTGCCCAGCGGGCAGGCCACGTCGTTCCAGGCCGACATCGACTACCAGGCCGGTGACGACCTCGACTCCGGCACCTGGCGGCCGTACCTGCTCAAGGTCAACGAGCCGCTGCGTGTCGGCGGGGACCGGGTGTACCTGCAGGGCCACGGCTACGCGCCGACGTTCAGCGTCACGTTCCCCGACGGCAAGACCCGCACCCAGACGTTGCAGTGGCGCCCCGAGGACCAGATCACGTTCCTGTCGTCGGGCGCGATGCGGTTCGACCCGCCCGGCGGCACCTACGCCGACGAACGCGAACGCCGCAAGAACCAGATCGCGATCCAGGGTCTGTTCGCCCCCACCGAGCAGCTCGACGGCACGTTGTTGTCGTCGAAGTTCCCGGCCATGAACGATCCCGCGGTCGCGGTCGACATCTACAAGGGCGACACCGGGCTGGACACCGGCCGGCCGCAGTCGCTGTTCTCCCTCGACCCACGGATGATCGACCAGGGCCGGCTGGCGAAGGTGGCGCGCGTCAACCTGCGCGCCGGGCAGGACACCCGGCTGCCCGACGGCACGATCGTGCGGTTCGACGGTGCGGTGCCGTTCGTGAACCTGCAGGTCTCCCACGACCCCGCCCAGGTGTGGGTGCTGGTGTTCGCGATGACGATGATGGCCGGACTGCTGGTGTCGTTGATCGTGCGGCGCCGACGTGTGTGGGTGCGGTTGACGTCGGGGCCTGCGGGTACCGTGAACGTCGAGCTGGGCGGCCTGGCCCGCACCGACAACTCGGGGTGGGGAGACGAGTTCGAGCGCCTGACCACGAAGCTGCTCTCGGCGATCGAGGAGGCGGAGCCGGCGCGCCGGCGGGACGGGACAGAGAAGGAAGCGGATCGCGCATGAACACCACCCACATCGATCTCGGGCTGGCCCGGTACTCCGACTGGGCGTTCACCTCGTCGCTGGTGGTGCTCGTCGTGGCGCTGCTGCTGCTCGCCGTCGAGCTGGCCTACAGCCGCGGCCGCCGGGTGGACAGCCGCGAGCTGGTGAACGCCGGCGCGGTGGCGGGCGACAGCGCCACACCGGGTCGCGTCCTCGACACACCGCGCCGCCCGTTCGACGAGCGGATCGGCTCGGCCGGGCTGGCGCTCGTCTACGTCGGCATCGGCCTGTTGTTCGCGTGCATCGTGCTGCGCGGGTTGTCCACGTCCCGGGTGCCGTGGGGCAACATGTACGAGTTCATCAACCTGACGTGCTTCTGCGGTCTGGTGGCCGGGGCGGTGGTGCTGCGCAAACCGCAGTACCGCTCGCTGTGGGTGTTCGTGCTCGTTCCGGTGCTGATCCTGCTGACGGTGTCGGGCAAGTGGCTGTACTCGCACGCCGCGCCCGTGATGCCGGCGCTGCAGTCCTACTGGCTGCCGATTCACGTGTCCGTGGTCAGCCTCGGTTCCGGGGTGTTCCTCGTCGCCGGCGTCGCCAGCATCCTGTTCCTGCTCAAGATGTCGAAGCTGGGCGATCCCGACCGCAGCGACGCGGTCGGACGCATCGTGGCGCGGCTGCCCGACGCCCAGACCCTGGACCGGATCGCTTACCGGACAACGATCTTCGCGTTCCCGATCTTCGGGTTCGGGGTGATCTTCGGCGCCATCTGGGCCGAGGAGGCGTGGGGCCGGTACTGGGGCTGGGACCCCAAGGAGACGGTGTCGTTCATCGCCTGGGTCGTCTACGCCGCCTATCTGCACGCTCGTTCGACCGCGGGGTGGCGCGACCGCAAGGCCGCGTGGATCAACGTCGTCGGGTTCGTGGCCATGGTGTTCAACCTGTTCTTCATCAACCTGGTGACCGTCGGCCTGCACTCCTACGCCGGCGTCGGCTAGGGGGACCGGAGTCTTGTCGGACGTACCGGGCGGGTTCCGCGGCCAGCAGCGCTTCCGGGACCCGATGGCCGAGGTGCCCGCCGAGTGGACGGCGCCGACCCCGCCGCAGCCCGCCGCGCCGGTCGTGGCCGCGTCCACCGCGCTCGTCCCGGTGGACCCGGGTGTGCCCGATCCGCCGCCCTATCTGGATCTGTCGACGCTGGCGCTGCTCGGCCGGGCCCGCCGGGGCCCGTCGGCGGGCTGGCGCAAGTGGCTGTACTGGGGCACGGCTCGGCTGGTCGACCTCGGGGAGGATCCGCGGGCCGTGCGCCATGACCAGCTCGTCGCACAGGTGCAGCGCCCGCTGCGCGGCTGCTACCGAATCGCGATGCTCTCGCAGAAGGGCGGGGTCGGCAAGACCACGATCACCGCCACGCTGGGCGCGACGTTCGCGAGCACCCGCGGCGACCGCGTGGTCGCCGTCGACGCCAACCCCGACCGCGGCACGCTGAGCCAGAAGGTGCCGCTGGAGACGGCCGCGACGGTGCGGCATCTGTTGCGCGACGCCGAGGGCATCGCGGCCTACAGCGACGTGCGGCAGTACACCTCGCAGGGCGCCAGCCGGCTCGAGGTGCTCGCCTCCGAGAGCGACCCGGCGGTGTCGGTCGCATTCAGCGCCGAGGACTACGCCCGCACCCTCGACGTGCTCGAGCGGTTCTACAGCCTCGTGCTCACCGACTGCGGCACCGGCATGCTGCACTCGGCGATGTCGGCGGTTCTCGACAAGGCCGACGCGCTCGTGGTGATCAGCTCCGGCTCGGTGGACGGGGCGCGCAGCGCGTCGGCGACGCTGGACTGGCTCGAGGCCCACGGGCGAGAAGATCTGGTGCGCAACTCGATCGCGGTCATCAACGGGGTGCGGCCGCGCGCGCGCCGCGGTGTCACCAAGGTCGATCTCAACAAGGTGGTCGACCACTTCACGCGGCGCTGCCGGGCGGTGTGTCAGGTGCCGTTCGACCCGCACCTGGAGGAAGGCGCGGAAATCAGCCTGGATCGGTTGCGGCAGGAGACCACCGAGGCCCTGCTGGAGTTGGCAGCGACGGTGGCACAAGGCTTTCCGGGCGCGCGTCCGGCCGGCGGCGGCGCCGCCGGGTAACCGGTCAGGACCGCGGTTTGTCGTCCCGCGGGCTGATGCGCCGCAGGAAATCCGGATCGTCGTCCGGTCCGATCACCCGGGTGCGCGTGCGATTCGCGGTCATCCGGGTCACCCGCCAGCCAACGTAGACCAGTGCGGCCAAGACGAGAATCAGGAGCAAATACGCCACTCGAAACCTCCTTCCTGTCAATATACGCGCCCTCGGTAGGCTCGGATCGTGTCTGACGAACGCACCGGATCTCGCCTGTTGCTCGACGTCGCGGCCTATGTCGTGGCGCGTCTGGTGCTCGTCGCCGTCGTCGCCGCGGTCATCCTCGGCGTCGGCCATCTGATCGGCCTGCGCGAGTTCCCGATCGCCGTCGCGCTGTTGTTCGCGATCGTGATCGCCTTCCCGCTCGGCATCTGGGTGTTCGCCCCTCTGCGGAGGCGGGCGACCGAGAGCATCGCGGTGTTCGACGAGCGTCGTCGCACCGAACGCGCGCAGCTGCAGGCGCGACTGCGCGGCGAGAGCACACCCGACGGCGCCGGCAACCCCGGCCGTGACGGGCAAGAGTCCTGACCGACTGTTCAGCAGCAAACACTTTCGAGTGCGTAATCCGTCGAGCCGGTGGGTAACCGGCGTCACATGAGCGAGCACGACGTGATGACGCAACGCCGGCGTACAGCCTCCCGCGCCGCGGCCGCCGGGCGCCGCGACACGCACGGGCCACATGCGCTCTACCAGCGATGGATCAACGAGCTGTGGGCGGGCGAGCCCATCGCCCGAGAGATCGTGTCGGGCGATTTCGTGGGCCACTGGCCGACGCGGGACATCCGCGGTCCCGACGATCTCCAGGCCATCGTCGACCAGACCCGCAGGGAACTTCGCGAGTTGATGTTCGTGGTCGACGTCGGGCCGTTCGTCGACGGCGATCTGGTGGCGGCCCACTGGATCAGCACCGGGTGCACCAAGCGCGGGCCTGCTCGCTTCACCGGCAACGACATCCTGCGGATGGTCGACGGCCGGATCGTGGAGTACTGGACGGGCGCGTCACCGGGTTAACCGGTGGCCGCGTCCCTCAGGAGCCGCCGCAGCGCTTCGAGGGGATCGCCCTGAGCCGGCTCGAGGCGACGCGTCTGCGGCGACTCCGACTCCGGAGCCGCGATGACGGGTGCCGCCGGCACCGCCTCGGCGGGAGGTGGGGGAGGCGGGGGTGCGGCGGGTGCGACGGTGCCCAGGGCGCTCAGCTTGGCGGCGATGCGGGCGGCGGCGTCGGCGCGGACGGCACGCCGATCCGGATCGGGATCGTCGTTGCCGGAGAAGCACCGGGCGGGAGCGTCGTCGATGACGGACAGTGCGCTGCCGTACCGTTCCCGGGCGTCGTCGAGCCGCGCCTCCCATGCCGCGATGTCGCCCTGCCGTTCGCGGACGAGTTCGAGGTTGACCCGCACCGGGCACGACCGGTCGGCCCGGGTGCGGGCCAGCGACTGCGAGAACTCCGCATCCGCGGAGTCCAGCCGGTCGTCGAGCACCGCGAGGGTGCCGGCGGCGAAACGGGTGGTGGCCGGCTCGATCACGTCGAGGAGGCCGAGGATCGACACGTCGCTGCCGAGCTGGCCGATCGCCTTGTCCTCGTAGTGCTGCTGCGCCGACTGCCCGATGACGACCACCGAGATCATCTTGACGGCGGCCATGAGCGCCACCACGGCGATGGGCGCCGACAGGATCATCAGCCGCCGCCGCAGCCGCAGCCGGGACGGCGTCACGTCAGCACCTCCCGTGCGGTGGCGCGGGCGCGACGCAGGTCGCGGACCGACAGCGCGAGTTCGACGAGCAGCAGCGCGGAGGCCGCCAGCGTCAGCAGCCAGTAGAACTCGTCGCGGCGCTCGCCGGCGGGACTCGCCACCACCGCGCTGTCGGATGTCTGCGTGCCCGTCGGCACAGCCTGCCCGGGGCTGCGGGCGACGAAGGGGACCCCGAGTTGGTCGGCGATGTCGCGCAACCGCTGATCGCCGGCACCGTCGGCGCCGTAGCCGAACACGTCGCCGCCTTCGATGCCGTCGATGTCGAATTCGCCCTGCGGGACGGTGGATTGCGGCGCCCCGGACCCGAAGTAGTAGACCAGGTTGTCCGCGCCGGGATACTGCTGGCCGGCCGAGATCACCTGGTAGCGCAGCACGGTGGCGGCGGCGCCGGCGTTCACCTGATCGGCCGCCGCGCCTGGGAAGGGATTGAGTGCCTCGACCACGGGCCGCAGACTCCACGCGTCGCCGGACAGCGGCCAGTCGATTCCGGGCCGCGTCGCGAACGAGATCACGGCGAACCGGGCGCCGGGATGGGCGTCGATCAGCGCGTCGATGTCGTCGCGGATGGCGGCCATCCGCGGCTTGCCGCCGAAGTCGTCGATGGCGGAGTCCTCGGAGCGGTCGACGACGAAGAAGACGTTGGCGCCCGCGCGCGACGCCGACGCGGACGCGGCCTGCGCCGTGGGCGTCGCGCCCGGGCGCGCCGCCGCGGCCACCAGCAGCACCAGCGCCGCCGTCATGCCGGTCCAGCGCAGCAGGGCGCGGCCGCCGGCCGCCGCTGCCGGCCGCAACGACAGCAGCCGCAGGACGAGCAGCACCGTGGCGACGGCGGCGAGCACGGCGGGAGGCAGCACGGGGTCGAACGTCATCGCCGCACCGCCATCAGAGAGACGCCGAGCAGGCCGGTCAGCGCCAAGGCCAGGATGAGCACCACCACCGGGGAGTCTCGCCGCTGATCGTCGTCCCGGGGGGCGTCGGCCCGGATGGCGTCGAGCTGCGCGTCGAGGGTCGCGGGATCGAACCGGGCGAACGTCCCGCCCGTCGAGCGCGTCACCGTGGCCAGGGCGTCGGTCTGGTGCCCCGCCGTCGCCACCGCGTTGAGCTGAATCGCGCCGCGGCGGGCCATGTCGATGACCTGGGCGTCGGTGAACAGCGAGGGCCGGCTGTCATCAGGCGCGCGCAGCGAACCGGGACCGAGGTAGATCACCGACCGGCGCTCCGCGCCCGGGTTCTCGAACCCGGGGAAGCCGGTGAGGCACAGCGCCAACACGTCGGCGACGGTCGGTGCGTAGTCGTCGTATTCGACTGCGCTGGTGAAGGATTCGAGCCGCGGCGGATTCGGAACCCGGCCGGCCTGCGCGTACTCGCCGAAACGTCCCGCGGCGTACTGGTAGTCACGGGTCAGCGGGACGAGTCGGCGGTCGGCCGACGTGAGGCCGATGCGTTCCGTGCCGTAGGAGGAGGCCTGGCGGGCGAAGTAGCCGAGGAACTGCCCGGTGGCCTGGTCGGTGACGGGCTGGCCGACGCACAGCATGATGTCGTCGCGCGGGCCCGCCGCGTCCGTCACCGGGGCGGTGGGCCGGGCAGTGGCCAGCAGGGCTGTGGTGAACAGCAGCGTCAGCAGCAGCACCACCATCGCCGTGGCCCGGGTCTGCCGTCGCACGACCGTGCGGTATTCGGGCAGCTGGGTCAGCCGCACCGTGTGCGCCAACGGTTCTCGTCGCTGCGCGTTCCGCCGGGACGGCATCAGCACCGCCGCGGCGATGGTCACCGCCGCGACGGCCAGTCCGATGACCGGAACCGCCCACCACATCAGGTCCATGAGCGGATCACGTCCTCGGTGTCGGCGGCGAGACGCTCGACGTCCGCGGTGGAGGCGGCGTCGAACTGCGCGTCGCCGAGCGCGGCGAGCACCGGCGCCGCGGGCGCGAGATCGCCTGCCCTGATGGCCTTCAGCTGCATGTACTGGGCCCGCCGGCCGGTGGCCTGGTGCAGAAAACTGCGCAGCGTGCGGCTCAATGCGGCACCGGTCTGGGCGTCGGTCAACTCGCCGTCATGGTGCCGGCGGCGAATCGTCTGTACGGTCCTGACGAAGCGGTACCGCAACAGCCGGGCGTGCAGCGTGCGGGTAACGGGCAGTGCCCGCAGCCGGCCCGACGGCAGTGTCGCGACGAAAACCGCTGCGTACCAGAGCAGGACGACGAGGATCAGCGCAATGCCGAGCCACAGCCAACCCGTCCAGTAGGACGGCGGGCCGCCGACGAACCGCAGCAGATCATCCGGCACGGGAGAACACCCCCGTCAATTCGACGATGCAGCGGCGCAATTCGGCACTGCCGGCGATCGTCACGTGCGGGACGGCGTGCTCGGTGAGCAGTTCGGTGACGCGGGCGCGGCGTCGCTGCTCGGCGCGTTCGTAGGCGGCGATCACCCGTGGATCGGCGGCGGCGCCGCCCAGCACCGGCCTGCCGGACGCGACGTCGTAACCGCCCTCGCGGCCCACCGCGGTCGCGGGACGGTCGGCGATCATCGCCCACATCGCGTCGTGGCGGGCCGCGAGCCGCCCCAGCACGCCGGCGAGCCGATCGTCGACGTCGGGCTCGTCGGAGACCACCACGATCAGCATCGCGTGCCGGTAGTGCGTCGCCACGTACTCCAGTTGACAGACGATGTCGCTCGGCCCGCGGTGGGCGTCACTGTGGGCGTAGCGGTGCAGCATGCTCTCGATGTGCGTCTCGCCGCGCCGCAGCCGGATGTTGACGGATCCGCGGGCGTCGCCGTAGACCATCCCGATCTCATCGGAGCGGCCCAGCGTGATCAGCCCCATCGCCCCTAGAACCTGGCCCGCCACATCGCATTTCAGCTCACCGCCGGGGGTACGGGCGGTCATGTCCCGCCCGGCGTCGGCGACCAGCAGCACCTTGTGGTGCTTCTCGGAGACGAAGCGTTTGATCAGCACGCTGCCCGAGCGGGCCGAGGCCTTCCAGTCGATGTCGCGGACGTCGTCGCCCGGCACGTACGGTCGCAGCTCGTCGAATTCGAGGGTGCGCGTGTGCAGCAGCGCGTGTCGACCCCCGTCGAGCAGGCCGCGGGTGTCGCTGCCGAAGCGCGACTTCACCCTGTTGAGGTACTTGCCCACGTTCGCACCCCGCTAGGGCACCCGCACCGCATTCAGCGCGGCGTCGATCACCCGGCCGGGGGTCACCCCGGCGCTGGCGGCCTCGAAGCCGAGGATGAGCCGGTGCTGCAGCACGCGGTGGGCGAGGTCGGCGATGTCCCCGGGCAGCACGTGGTGCCGACCCGACAGCACGGCCAGCGCGCGCGCCGCCGTGCACAACGCGATCGTGGCGCGCGGGCTGGCGCCGTACTCGACGAGGCGGGCGACGTGACCGGGCAGGTATTTGTCAGCGTCGCGGGTGACGCCCACCAGCCGGCTCGCATACAGCATCAGTTCCCGACTGAGGTAGACGTCGCGCACCACCCGTTGGACGCGGCGGATGTCATCCAGTCCGGCGACGGGGCGGGTGTGGTGGTCGCGGTCGTACAGCCCGGTGTCGCGGCGGATCAGCATGTCGACCTCCTCCTCCGGGGAGGGGTAGGCGACGATCTCCTTGATCAGGAAGCGGTCGGTCTGGGCTTCCGAGAGCGCGTAGGTGCCCTCCTGGTCGACGGGGTTCTGCGTCGCGATCACCAGGAACGGTTCGGGGATGGGATAGACCGTGCCGGCGATCGTGGTCTGACGTTCCTCCATCGCCTCGAGCATCGCGCTCTGGGTCTTGGCGCTGGAGCGGTTGATCTCGTCGAGCAGGACGACGTTGGCGTGTACCGGGCCGAGCTGGGTGACGAACGAGGTGGTGGCCGCGTCGTAGACCTGCGTGCCGATGATGTCGCTGGGCAACAGGTCGGGCGTGCACTGGATGCGGCGGAACCGGCCGTCGATCGATTCGGCGATGACGCGGGCCGCGGTGGTCTTGGCCAGCCCCGGCACACTCTCGAGCAGGACGTGCCCGCTGGTCAGCAGCCCGATCAGCAGGGATTCCCGTAGGTGCTCCTGCCCGACCACCTTTGCCGAGAACGCCTCCGACAGCGCCGCGACGACCCGCTGGGCCTCGCGGGCGTCGTCGTCGAACGGTCGGGGGGAGGGGGCAGCAGTCATCCCGCGCTATGTACCACCGGGATGGGGCGGGCAAACAGGGGCAGCCCCCACGCGGGGCCACTTATCCTGGCGGACGTGGGCGAAGGGGTCTCCGCGCATTTCCGTGACGACGGCCGGGCAGCGATCGCCACGGCCACCGCGGTGGCGCGGGAGGACAACGCCGCCGAGATCACCACCGAGCATCTGCTCGCGGGGCTGGTGCAGCACGCTGACCGGGAGCTCTGGCAATTGCTCACCCCGTATGGCCTGACAGCCGATACGGCGCGGCGACGCTGCCTGCCGGGCAGGCCCGGGGACCCCGTGGTCGACGCGCCCGCCTTCTCGAAGCGGGTCAAGGAGGTGCTGCGGATCGCGAACTCGTTCGAGCGTCAGCACGGCGGCCGAATCGGCTGCGCGGGCATCGTCCTGGCGCTGATGCTGCGCCGCGACAGTGCGGTGCTGGCGTATCTGCGCAACCAGGTCGAGATCCAGCGGTTGACCAACGCGCTCTCCGCGGTGATGCAGCGCTAGCCGAAGGCCGGCGGCAGAAGGGGGCCCGATGCCTGCTCTTGGCGTGACGATCTTCGATCGTTGCGATGACGAGAACGTCTTCGCGTCGTGGAGCGACGAGGTGCGCTCAGCGGCGCAATCCATGACCGGATTCGTCGGATTCGCCGCATCGTCTGGTGGCGAGACGCTGGACCGCGCGATCGCCGTCACTTTCGACGGCGAGAACGCGCTGCATGCGTGGCTGGACACCGCACGGTGGAAAGAACTCGCACGCCGCGGCGCCGAACGCGGTGTGCTGCGTGTCACGTCCGACCTGGTGATCGTCGACGGAGCGGTGCTCCCGGGCGGAGTGGGTGTCGTTTCGTCCCGTGTCGCTCCGGGAAAGGAGGCCGAGTTCCTGGCGGCGCACACCGCGCTGACAGACGCGGCGTCCGGTTTCTCCGGTTACGAGGGGACGGCGGTCTTCCCGCCGGGTGCATCCGGTGAATGGCGATCTCTGATCCGCTTTCGCACCGAGTCGCAGCTGTCGGCATGGCTGCTGTCGCCGCAGCGCGCCGCCGTCCTGCCACCCGTGCGGTCGAGCCTCGTGCAGGACTTCTCGGTCTTCGCCCAGACCACGCCCTGGGGCACCACCGTGCGGCGGGTGAACGGAGAGACGGCGATGACACCCGGGTGGAAGACCGCAATGCTGCTGCTGATGGTCCTCTACCCGATGGTCATGCTGCAGACGAGGTTCGTGGCGCCGGTGATCGGCGGTCTGGGTGCCGACCCGTGGCTGGCGGTGTGGATCGGTCAGGTTCTCAGCGTGATGGTGATGCAGTGGTGGGTGATGCCGACGGTGTCCTCGTGGTGCCGTCGCTGGCTCGACCCGGTCGACGGCGCCGGGTGGCGCGTCAGCCTGCGCGGAGCGGCGATCGCGGTGACGGTCTACCTGATCTCGTGGACGGTCTTCGCGACGGTCGACTGGCTCCAGTACTGGGACTGAGCATTCTCCCGATGAGCCGGTGCGACAGCCGAAGTGCTGTTAAATTCGGCTCATCTCGAGGGTGGGGAGACACCGATGACCGCAGACAGGGATTGGACGAAACCGGCCGCGATGGCCATCCCGCGGGAGGGCTACTTCGACCTCGAGGAAGGCCGCTACGGTCCGGTCTTCCCGCGGACGCCGGCCTGCCACGGCTTCTCGATCATCGCGAAGGTCAAGGAAGGGCGCGAGGAGACCGTCCGCGCCTACGGCAAGACGATCGAGGAGACGATCGCGGCGAGTCCCGACGCGCTGGCGCCGCTGCGCCTGCACTACCTGCGCTGGGTCCTCTTTGACGTCGGGTCCGGGCTGCACTTCCAGTACCAGGGCATCTTCGACACCGACTTCGACAAGTACACCGAAGACGCGGTGCAGTTGTTCAGCGCCACCGGCATCACGACGGTCTTCACCAACCTCGAAGGGTTCCCCGAGGACTGGAAGGAGAACCCGGAAGCGTTCATCACCTTCGTTCGTGAACACCAGGTTCCGAGCTTCCTCGAGTACGGCGAGTACCCGTTCGTCACGGCCGACGAAATCAAAAAGGCATTGCGGCTGAAGGCGGCGTTTTCTACCATGCTCGACCAGATGCAATGACGACAGCGGGGGCGGCCGACCCGCTGGCCGCGGTGCACCAATACATCCAGGCGTTCAACGACGGTGACGTCACCGCCATGTCGGCGATCTTCGACGACGAGGGGGCGGTTCTGGACGGGATGGCACCTCACGTGTGGTCCGGGCCATCGGCCGTCGAACACTGGTATCGCGACGTGATGACCAAGTCAGCACACCTTGGCGCGTCCGATTACGTCGTCGCGGTCGACGAACCGCTGCATCACGACGTGTCGGAGGACACCGCGTACCTCGTGTTCCCGGCCTCACTCGACTCCCGGCTGAACGGCGCGCCGGTCGTCCAGACCGGAGCCATCTTCACGGTGGCACTGCGCCGCCGCGCCGGCGACTGGCGGATCGCTGCCTGGACATGGACGAAAGGCACTGTCCAGCAATGACATCGACAGTGGACCTCGAGCTCGGCGACATCCAGCACATCCTGTTGACCCGGACGCCGGCCATCACCGGCAGGTACGAGTTCCTGACGTTCGACACACCGGAAGGCGGACGGGCGTGGGTGTCGGCGTTGCTCGACAAGGTTGAGTCCGCTGCCGATGCGCCCGTGACGATGGACGCCACGCGGCGTTGGGTGACACTGGCCTTCACCTGGACGGGACTGCGCGCGCTCGGCGTCTCCGAGGAGGCGCTGGCCACCTTCCCCGACGCCTTCCGCGAGGGAATGGCCGCGCGCGCCGGAATCCTCGGTGACACCGGCGCGGCCGCACCCCAGCACTGGCTGGGCGGTCTCGGCGGTGACGACGTGCATGCGATCGCCATCCTGTTCGCGCGCGACGACGAGCAGTGCCGCCTGTCCATCGCCGAACACGACAAACTGCTCGCCCGCACCGACGGGGTGCGCAGCCTTTCCCATCTCGACCTGAACGCATCGCCACCGTTCAACTACGCCCATGACCACTTCGGCTTTCGGGACCGGTTGTCTCAACCGGTGATGAAGGGTTCGGGGGAAGAACCGACTCCCGGCTCGGGTGACCCTCTGGCGCCAGGGGAGTTCATCCTCGGCTACCCGGACGAGAACGGTCCGGTGGTGAATCTCCCGAAGCCGGATGTGCTGTCGCGCAACGGAAGTTACATGGCTTACCGCCGGCTCGAGGAGCACGTCGGACGGTTCCGGGACTACCTGCGGGCGAACGCCCAGAGTGCGCACGAGGAAGACCTGCTCGCGGCGAAGTTCATGGGCCGCTGGCGCAGCGGTGCGCCCCTCGTCCTCGCGCCTGACCACGACGATCCCGAGTTGGGCGCAGACCCCCTGCGCAACAACGACTTCAATTACAAGCAGATGGATCCTTTCGGGTATGCCTGCCCGCTCGGCTCGCATGCTCGGCGGCTCAATCCCCGTGACACCGCCCATTACATGAACAGGCGCCGGATGATCCGCCGGGGGGCCACCTACGGTCCGGCGCTGCCCGATGGCGCGCCGGACGACGGTGTCGAACGGGGCATCGCCGCCTTCATCATCTGTGCCGATCTGGTGCGGCAGTTCGAGTTCGCGCAGAACGTCTGGATCAACGACCGGACCTTCCACGAGTTGGGCAACGAGCACGACCCGATCGCCGGAACGCAGGACGGAACACTCGATTTCACCGTGCCGAAGCGCCCGATTCGGAAAGTGCACAAGGGAATCCCGGCCTTCACCACGCTCCGCGGCGGCGCCTACTTCTTCCTTCCGGGCATGGGCGGGCTGCGGTACCTGGCAACCCTCGGAGGATCATCGTGAGCACTGCTGCCCGAACGTACAACCAGGCGCACCTCCCGCGCGAACGCAACGGCCGCAGGCGGATCAGCATCTACTGGACGTGGAGCTACCCCTGGGAGGCGCAGCGCGATCCCGCCGAGATGTACAACCGGTTCTCCACCATGACGGAGGTGCGCAACGCCCTGTGGCCCAGCTATGAGACCACCGAGTACGACGCCGCCCACTTCCTCCAGGGCATCGCCGGAACCCTGGAGCTCTTCCACCGTTCCACGCTGGCGTTCCAAGACGTCGCCGGGACCGTCACCGGTCACCCGGTGGCGGTTTTCCAGCGCATCGACCAGGCCGGCTACCGTCTGCCGATCGACGAACGCATCCTCGCCGACACCGACACGTTGATGGTCTTCGGTCTGGACCACCTTCTCTCCGAGCAGGAAGCGACGGCCGAGGAGATCGACGCCATCCGGCGGTGGCTGCAGCGGGAGGGCACCTGCCTGCTCCTGGCGCCTCATCACGACGTCGGCTTCTCCGACGACTTCGCTCAGCGTGCGGTGGAGTATGCCCATCACGGCGATCCGCTGGTGCCCCGCCAGCAACGGTTCGGTCAGTACACCCGATCGCTGATGAAGGCTCTGGACGTGCCCGTGCACAACACCTGGGGTCTACGGCCTGCGGTGACCGAGGGCACGCGGGAGATCGCGCCGCTGACGGGGCTCCGCGACCTGGACGCGGCCCGATTGCTCGACAACGTCACCACGTTCAATTTCCACCCTCATCTTCCGCACTACGCGCTGACCCGGCCCGAAAGTCAGGAGGTGCGGGTTCTCGGCCGCCAGCGCATCGATCCGCACCGGCCGCACCCGTTCACCGCCGACGGCACCACCGAGTTCAATGCCCTGATCTGGATGCCACCTTCGGGTCCGCGCGCCGGGGACATCGTGCTGATCGATTCGACGCACTTCACCACCCTCTTCGGCGGGACGGACAGCCTCAAGAATCTGTGGCGCAATCTCGCCACCATGGCCTACGGCTAGCCGAAGGCCAGCGCCGCGGCCACCACCACCGCCCACACCAGCATCGTCAGCCCGGTGTCCCGCAGCACCGGGATCAGCTCGCGCCCGCCCAGCCCGGCGCGCACCGGGCGGGCCGCCCGGACGGCCAGCGGGGTGGCGAGGAACCCGGCCGCGCACGCCGGGGTCGCGACGAGCGCCAGTGCCAGCGTGAGCAGCAGCCACACCACCAGCAGCGCCTGATACAGCACGCGGGTGCGGGCGTCGCCGAGGCGGACGGCGAGGGTGATCTTGCAGGTCTGGGCGTCGGTCGGGATGTCGCGCAGGTTGTTGGCCACCAGCACCGCCGACGACAGAGCGCCCATCGCGACGGCCGACATCACGCCGACGGCATCGATGCGCAGCGCCTGGGTGAACTGGGTGCCGAGCACGGCGACCAACCCGAAGAACACGAACACCGCGATCTCGCCGAAGCCGAGATAGCCGTAGGGCTTGGAGCCGCCGGTGTACAGCCACGCGCCGGCGATGCACACGGCCCCGACGGCGATCAGCCACGGCGCGGAGAACCACGCCAGCACCAGGCCCGCCACCGCCCCGACGGCCAGGCTCACCACCGCGGCGGTCAGCACCGCCCGCGGCGCCGCGAGCTTCGACCCGACCAGCCGTAGCGGGCCTGCCCGCACATCGTCGGTGCCGCGGATGCCGTCGGAGTAGTCGTTCGCGTAGTTGACCCCGACGATCATCCCGACCGCGACCAGCAACGCCAGCAACGCTTTCCACCAGGACGCGGCGTCGAGCCAGGCGGCCGCCCCGGTGCCGGCGATCACCGGTGCGACGGCGTTGGGCAGCGTCCGGGGACGTGCCCCCTCCACCCACTGCGCAAAAGTCGCCACGAGGTCAGTCTTGCAGGTGCCGACCGTGGCAGACTGAGCGCATGGACGACCGACTCAGCAGGGGCGAGATCCGCAAGGACATGGTGCAGGAAGTCGTCGGCGCGGGTGCATCGGCCGTCGGCGAGGTCACCTCGATCATCACCACCGCGGTCCGCGACGTCGCCAACGCGATCGGGGGATTCGCCACCGACGTGTTCGAGATCCGCGACGGCGCCCGCCGGGCCGCCCGGCACCACGCCGTCGACGACGACTGACCGGTCACCGCTCGGCTGGCCGGCCGCGGTGGCCAAAGCCCCCCTGCGTCGATCGAGTCGTGGTGCGGGCGTAGGCGTCTCGCGCTATCGCGTCCGTCACCCGGATGCTGCCCCAGTCGATCTCGGGATGTCCGATGACCCTGCTGGGGATCTCCGCGAGCGTCGGGAACACGGTGATCCCCGCGAAGGTGCCGCCGATCGCCGGATCCCGGTCGTCGAGGAACCACGGTCGGGGTGACTCGACCACGGTGCGCGGAGTCTGCGCCAGCCCCCCGGAGACCGCGGCGATGTTGTGTACGCACGGGAACAGGAACGACTGCGGCCAGCTGATCAGCACCGGACCGTTGGCCGCCAAGAACGCGGTCAGCGGCACCGTCGAGCGAAGCCGCGGCCCGGTGAACGCCAGCCACCCCTGCTCATCGGTGCGGCCGTCGACGGCGCGGATGCGCACCAGGTCGGCACTCGGCGGGACGTCGGCGGCGTCGACGCCGATCGAGCGCCACAGCGGATGGCTCGGCTCCTCGTCGACGGCGGGCCGGTCGACCGGCGTGCGCGTCCCCAACGTCCGCGCGCCCGTCTCGCTGCTGCGGCCGAACTCCAACGCCAGCTCGTTACCGTCGGTGGTGCGGCCCGAAACCGACAGCGCGACAACGCCGTTCGAGGACAGCGCAGGTAGCGCGAACCACGGGGTGACGAGGGCGCCGGTGGCCTGCGGGCCGGTCGTCCAGCTGCCCCACACATCACGTGAGCCAGGGCCGTCGGGCGGCGGCGCGCCGGGGGCGTAGCCCGCGCCAACCGCGAAACTCGCGCTGCCGCGGGATGGTTCGGTGGCGGTGAGCACGTCGCCGTCCGGCAGGACCTCGATGTCATCGGCCACGCCACACACGCGGGTGGACGCGATCCGGTGCAGGTTCGCCACGGCGAGGGAGCCCGCCGACCGGCGCAGCGGTGCCGCGGCGAAGGACCCGATCAGCACGGCCAGCATCGTGCCGAACGCCACCAGCGTCAGCACCACCGGTGTCAGGGCCACCACCGTCGTCGCCCGGCGTCGGACGGACCACAGCGCGGTCAGGGTTCCCGCCGCGAGCACCGCGGCCCACAGCAGCGGACTGTCCAGCGGCACGCCCGCCGGCCGGATCGGGGCCCACGCCCACGGCACGTCGTACAGCGCCGGCAACCACCACGCGTTCGGACCGGCGAAGGCCAACGCCACCGCGCCGGCCAGCAGCGCCGCACCCGCCACGGCGACGCCGGCCTGGCGACGATCGGCCGTGCGGGCCCGGCGCGCCAGCGCCACGACCGTGACCGTCAAGAACGCCGCGACGACGCCGGCACCCGCACCGAGGTGGTAGGACCACTTCGATGGGCCCGTCGCGAACAGCACGAGCATCAGTACGACGACCAGGGCCAACCGTCGCGCGGCGGCATCGGCCCTCTCGCGGCCCCGCAGGGTGAGCACAACGACGAGCGGCACCAGCGCCGCGACCACCAGGATCGGTGTGCGTTTGGCGAAACTGCCCTGCTGGTCGTGCTGCAGCAGGTACCGGTAGCGCGTCGGCTCGTCGTACCACGGCAGGGACGGTCCGAACGTGCGGTGCCAGTCGGTGGCCGTCACCAGCGCATCCCAGGTCTGGTCGGCGAAGATCACTGTCAGCGCGACGGCGCCGACGCCGCACACCAGCGCGGCGACCGCCACTCTGTTCCGCCACGACCGGGCGCCGCGGCGCGCGGCCGCGCGGAGGCGGCCGGCGAAGACCACGATCGGTGCGACGACGAGAACACCGGTCGGGCTGACGGGCACGGTCAGCGCGCACACCAGCGCGAGCCCGCCGAGCGCGGCCGGGCCGCGGGCACGCCACGCGATCGCCAGGGCGGTCGTGAGGCCCACCGCGACGAACGCCTCCGGCCGGGTGCCCAGGTCGAACGGGAGCCACGCGGCCAGCAGACAGAGCGCCGCCAGCAATCGCATCCGGGCCGTGGTGGCCAGCGCGGGCAGCGCAGCGCCGAGCACGCCCCTGGTGAGGACGAACCACGTCGCGACGGCCAGCACGGTGCTCGGTACCCGCATCCACAGCGGCGCGATGCTGATCTCCGTCAGCGGGGCGAGCAGATGCTGGCTGAACGCGAACGGCACCTCCGCGGCGTTCCACCAGCGGTAGTAGTTTCCGGGGTCGCCGGTCGCGGCGACGTTGCGGGCGATCATCGTGGCCCAGCCGTCGTCGACGGCCAGCGGACCGATCACCGCCCACGCGCAGAACGTCGCGATGACCGCGAGGTCGATCAACCACAGCCGGTGCCACCGCGGTCGCCGGAATCGGGGCAGCCGGATGGTGCCCAGCAGGACCAGGGCCGCGACGGCGCTGAGCACCTGCACCGCCACCAGCACGGTCTTGAGCGTCGTGGGCGTCGTCGCGAAGGGGCCGGTGATCACCGCGCTCACCGAGAGTCCCGCGGCCGCGGCGGGGTCGAGGTCGGTGCGCATTCCGAACACCCGCGGCGCGGGCTGCCCGGCCAGGTAGGTCACCCGGCCGTCGGCCTGGATCACCGAGGTTCCGGCATCCGCGGCCTCGATGCGCGCCCGGCAGTCGGCGGCCGTCGGGTCGGGGACGGGCAGTTGGACGTCGCGGCCGTCGAGTACCAGCTTGGCGCCGTCGTTGTCGCCGGTGACCGACAGTCCGCCGGTGTCCAGCACCGTGCCCGGCCCCCGCAGCGCCGAACACGGAAGCGACACGGTCAGCTGCTGGGGCCGATAGGGCACCACCAGCGCGGTGGTGGAGACCGTCGGCTGGCCGGGGGCGGGCCAGACGAGGCTGGTGGTCTGGGTGACGACGGGCGCGAACGGCAGCACGAGGCCGCTCACCACCCCGGTCAGGCCGACCAGCAGGGCGAGCCAGGTCCGGTGTCGAAGCTCCAGTGGTCGCATGACGTGTGCGGTCAGCCTGCCGACTCGGGACGGCTGTGCCCCGCGGTCGGGCCGCGACGTCACGCCCTCGTCACGGTCGGGCGGCTACCGGCATGCACCACAATGGTCCCCAGTGTCCGGCAACGTGAGGAGCGAATGAGTGCTGGGAGTCATCGGCGGCAGCGGGTTCTACTCGTTCTTCGGGCCTGACGCGCGTGCCATCAACTTGGACACGCCCTACGGGGCGCCGAGCGCGCCGATCACCGTCGGCACGGTCGGCCAGCACGAGGTCGCGTTCCTGCCCCGGCACGGCGTCAACCACGAATTCTCGCCGCACACGGTGCCGTACCGCGCGAACATGTGGGCGCTGCGTGCGCTGGGGGTTCGCCGCATCTTCGGTCCGTGCGCGGTGGGCAGCCTCGACCCCGCGCTGGGGCCGGGCGCGATGGTGGTGCCCGATCAACTCGTGGACCGGACCTCGGCGCGCGCCGACACGTACTTCGACTCGGGCGGCATCCACGTCGGGTTCGCCGACCCCTACTGCCCGACGCTGCGTGCCGCGGTGACCGGGCTGCCCGACGTCGTCGACGGTGGCGCGATGGTGGTAATCCAGGGGCCGCGGTTCTCCACCCGCGCGGAGAGCAGGTGGTTCGCCGACCAGGGATTCCGGTTGGTCAACATGACCGGCTACCCCGAGGCGGTGCTCGCGCGCGAACTGGAGATGTGTTATGCCGCAATCGCTCTGGTGACCGATCTGGACGCCGGTATCGAGTCCGGATCAGGTGTGACGGCGGTGGACGTGTTCGCGGAGTTCGAGCGCAACCTCGTGCCGTTCAAGCAGCTCGTGCACGAGGCGATCGACAATGTCGAGTCCGAACGCACCTGCACCCACTGCCTGCCCCACAACGGCGTCGAGCTGCCGTTCGATCTGCCATGAGGGTGCTGCTGACCGGCGCGGCCGGCTTCATCGGCACCCGGATCCGGGCTCGCCTCACCGACGCCGGCCACGACGTCGTCGCTGTCGACGCAATGCTGCCCGCCGCGCACGGTGAGGACGCCGAACGTCCCGACGGCGTGGCAGACGTCGACGTGCGCGACGCGGCGGCCGTTGCGCGGGTGCTCGACGGGGTCGATGTGGTGTGTCATCAGGCCGCGGTGGTCGGGGCCGGCGTCAACACCGCCGACGCGCCGTCGTACGCGTCGCACAACGACCTCGGCACCGCCGTGCTGCTGGCCGAGATGTTCGCCGCGGGCTGCCGGCGGCTGGTGTTGGCGTCGTCGATGGTCGTCTACGGGCAGGGCCGCTTCGTGTGTCCCGAACACGGGGACGTCGACCCGCAGCCGCGCCGGCGTGAGGATCTCGACGCCGGACAGTTCGATCATCTCTGCCCGGTGGGCGGGGAGCGGGTGGACTGGGCGCTGGTCGGCGAGGACGCGGCGCTGCGGCCCCGCAGTCTCTACGCCGCGAGCAAGGTCGCCCAGGAGCACTACGCGCTGGCGTGGAGTGAGTCGACGGGCGGTTCGGTGGTGGCGTTGCGCTACCACAACGTGTACGGCCCCGGCATGCCCCGCGACACCCCGTATTCCGGGGTGGCCGCGATCTTCCGCTCCGCGCTCGAATCCGGTGATGTGCCCAGGGTTTTCGAGGACGGCGGGCAGATGCGCGACTTCGTGCACGTCGATGACGTCGCCGCGGCGAACGTGGCGGCGGTGGAGGCGGGCCTCGATGGATTCGACGCGTTCAACGTGTGCTCGGGCCGGCCGGTGTCGATCCTCGACGTGGCCACCGAACTGTGCGACGCGCGCGGCGACGTCTCGCCGCTGGTCACCGGCCAGTACCGCAGCGGGGACGTGCGGCACATCGTCGCCGACCCGGCGAGGGCGGAACGAGTGCTCGGCTTCCGCGCGGTGATCGATCCGGCCGACGGGCTGACCGAGTTCGCGACCGCGCCACTGCGGGGCCTTCCCTCTTGACACCTGTCAAAGTCATACTGGGCCCATGAGCTCAGCGCTGTGCGACCAGTTCGGTATCGATTTCCCGCTCTTCGCGTTCAGCCACTGCCGGGACGTGGTGGCCGCGGTGACCAATGCCGGGGGCTTCGGCGTGCTGGGGGCGACCGCGTACACCCCCGAGCAGCTGGACCGAGAGCTGGCCTGGATCGACGACGCCGTCGCCGGCAAGCCCTACGGCGTGGACCTCATCGTGCCGGCGAAATTCGAGGGCAAGGGTGAGAAGCTCACCGGGTCGGACCTGGCCGCCCGGATCCCGCAGAGCTACCGCGATCTCGTCGACGACCTGCTGCGGGCCCACGACATCGAACCCGAGCCGGCACGCCGGCTGGGCGGCTCGTCGCTGTCGGGCGACACCGGCCGCGACCTGCTCGACGTCGCGCTGACGCACCCGGTCAAGCTGATCGCCAATGCCCTGGGGGTTCCGCCGGACTACATGATCGAGGCGGGCAAGGAGCGTGGCATCCCGGTCGCGGCGCTGGTCGGCGCCAAGGAGCACGCGGTCAAGCAGGTCGCCGCGGGCGTGGACCTGATCGTCGCGCAGGGCACCGAGGCCGGTGGGCACTGCGGCGAGGTCAGCACGTTGGTCGTGGTGCCCGAGGTGATCCAGGCCGTCGACGGCGCGGTGCCCGTGCTGGCGGCCGGCGGCATCGTGACGGGCCGGCAGATGGCGGGCATGGTCGCGATGGGCGCGGCCGGGGCGTGGACCGGATCGGTGTGGCTGACCACCGAAGAGGCCGAGACCGCGCCGCACACGGTGGCCAAGATGCTGGCGGCGTCCTCGCGCGACACGGTGCGTTCGGCGGGCCGCACCGGAAAGCCGTCGCGGCAGCTGAAATCGGAGTGGACCGACGCGTGGCAGCCGAACGCCGAGGGTCATCAGCCGCTGCCGCTGCCGCTGCAGTCGATGCTGTGCGAGCCGGTGATCCGGCGCATCGACGTGCTGGCGGCCCAGGGCCACGCGGGTGCTCAGGCGCTGGCCACCTATTTCGTCGGGCAGGGCGTCGGGCTGATGACCAAGGTGAAGCCGGCCCGCGAGGTGGTCCGCGAGTTCATCGAGGACTACGTCGCCGCGGCCGAACGCCTGAGCACCTCATTGCCCGGCTGAGCCTGCGCGGAATAGCATTCCGGGCTGTAAAAAGTCATCTAGAGCAACCAGGAATGCTATTCCGCGGCAGAAAAACTCAGTCGCTGGCCAGCGGGAGGCGCACCTCGAAGCGGGCGCCCGTCGGCAGGTTGTGCGCCGACAGCGTGCCGCGGTGCGCCTGCACCAGCCCGGCGGCGATCGCCAGCCCCAGCCCCGAACCGCTCGGTAGCGACGAATCTGCCCGCGGCACACGGCTGTTCGACCCGCGGTAGGCGACGTCGAACACCCGCGGCAGGTCGGCCTCGTCGATGCCCACCCCGGTGTCGTCCACCCGGGCCCAGGCGCTGTTCTCGTCGGCGCCGAGTGCCAGCTCGACGCGGCCGCCCTCCGGCGTGTGCGCGATCGCGTTGGCCACCAGGTTCGACAGCACCCGCACCAGCGCGCGGTCGCTGCCGACCACCCGCACCGGCTCCTCGGGCAGGTTGGCCTCCAGCTGCACCCCGGCGCGTTCGGCGGCGATCCGGTGCGCGGCCAGCACGTCGTCGACCACCTCGTCGAGCGCCACCTTGTCGAACGACGGCGTCAAAGCGCCCGCGTTGATCTTCGACATCTCGAACAGGTCGTCGACCATCTCCGAGAGCCGCACCGACTCGTGCTCGATGTGTTTGGCGTGCACCCGCACCTCGTCGTCGGGGACCACGCCGTCGGCGATCGCCTCCGACACCGCGCGGATCCCCGCTAGCGGCGTGCGCAGGTCGTGGCTGACGAACGCGACCAACCGGCGTCGCGACTGCTCGGCGGCACGTTCGGAGTCGCGGATCTCGGCTTCCCACACGGTGCGCCGCGCCTGGTAGCGGCCGAGCATCACGGCGGCCGGAATCGTCACCACCGAGACGACCGCCAACACCACGGCGACGCTGGCCGGCGTGATCATGAACCCGCTGGCGCCGATCACCCCGGCGAGCGTCGCGAGCACCGGGATCAGCACCAGCGCCACCATGCTGACCGCGAGCGACCACGTCCGCGCCAGCCGGATCACCATCGCGCCGACCAGCACCACGGGTACCGAAGAGGCCAGAGCCCAGCCGACGGTCTCCCAGAAATCAGTCGTCGGCATCCGACCGTCCGGAGGTCGGGTCGGCCCCGGGGTCGGCCGTCGCGTCGGAGGTCCACATGTAGCCGCGGCCCCACACCGTCTGTACCCGGTGGCGGTCGCCGAGCTTGGATCGCAGCCGCTTGACGTGCACGGTCACCGTGGACAGGTCGCCGAAGTCCCAGTGCCAGACCTGTTTGAGCAGGTCCTCGCGAGTGAAGACGGTGTCGGTGTGGGTGAGGAAGAACAGCAGCAGGTCGAACTCGCGGTTGGTGAGGCTCACCGGTTTGCCGGCCAACGTCACCGTCCGCGACGCCGTCGAGATCGTCAGATCCCCCGAGCGCAGGTCCATCGGCATCACGCCCGGCGCGGACGGTGCGCGGCGCAGCACCGATCGCACCCGCAGCGCGAGCTCGCGCGGACTGAACGGCTTGGTGAGGTAGTCGTCGGCGCCGGCTTCCAGCCCCGCGATGCGGTCGTCCTCCTCGCCGAGGGCGGTCAGCAGGATCACCGGCACCGCGTAGCCGCCGCGTTTACGCAGGTTGCGGCACAGGGACAGGCCGTCCGGGCCGGGCATCATCACGTCCAGCACCGCGACGTCGATGCGCTGCGAACCGAGCAGTCGCAATGCCTCGGTACCGTCGTGCGCGGTGGACACATCGAGTCCGTCGCGCTCGAGATAGCGCCGGACGACGTCGCGGACGACGTCGTCGTCATCGGCGATCAGCACGCGGGTCACCACATAGAGGCTAGCGTGACACTGCCGCTACCTGCACCTATGTCAGAGATTTGTCAGGCTTGCCGCTCGCGTCCACAGGTCGGCTGGCCTAGCGTTGCGGTCTATGCCCGACTGTCCCGTCACGGTGGTTCTGCCGTGCCTCAACGAGGCCGAGTCCCTGCCGGGCGTCCTGGCCGCCGTTCCCGCCGGGTACCGGGCGCTGGTGGTCGACAACAACAGCACCGACGCGACCGCGCTGGTCGCCCGCCGGTGCGGCGCCGACGTGGTGATCGAGACGACCCCGGGTTACGGCGCGGCGGTGCACGCGGGTGTGGTGGCGGCCTCGACACCGATCGTGGCGGTGCTCGACGGCGACGGGTCGCTGGACCCACTGGAGCTGCCGGCGCTGGTCGAGGACCTCGAGCGCGGTGCCGACATGGCGATCGGGCGGCGCCGCGCGACGCCGGGGCTGACGTGGCCGTGGCACGCCCGGCTCGGCACCGCGGCGGTGTGCTGGCGCCTGCGCACGAAATACCGGCTGCCGGTGCACGACATCGCCCCGATGCGGGTGGTGCGCCGCGACGCCCTGCTGGCCCTCGGCGTCACCGACCGTCGCTCGGGCTACCCGCTGGAACTGCTGGTGCGCGCCGCGCAGGCGGGCTGGACGGTGACCGAACGCGACGTCGCGTACGGCCCGCGCACGGGCGGCACCTCGAAGGTGAGTGGCTCGGTGCGCGGCAGCGCGGTCGCGGCGCTGGACTTCTGGAAGGCGATCTCATGACAGGCACCTGCCTGCTCGTCGTGGCCAAGGCGCCGGTGCCGGGGCTGGCGAAGACGCGGCTGGCGGCGACGCTGGGTGACGCGGTCGCCGCGGACATCGCCGCGGCGGCGCTGCTCGACACCCTCGACGCGGTGGCCGCGACCCCGGCCGAGGCGCGGGTGGTGGCCATGACCGGCGATCTGGACGCCGCTGCCCGTTCGGAGGAGATCCGCGCCCGCCTCGACGACTTCATCGTGATCCCCCAGCGGGGCGAGGATTTCGCCGACCGGCTCGCCAACGCGCACCTCGACGCCACCGCGGCGGCCGGCGGCGCGGCGGTGGTGCAGATCGGGATGGACACCCCGCAGGTGAACCCCGGCCTGCTGGCCGAATGCGTGCAGGGGTTGGCCGCGCACGACGCCGTGCTGGGCATGGCGCTCGACGGCGGGTGGTGGGTGCTCGGGCTGCGCGACGCCGCCACGGCCGAGTGTCTGCGCGACGTGCCGATGTCGGCGCCCGACACCGGCGCTGTAACGCTGGCGGCGCTGCAGCACACCGGACTGTTGGTTGGACTGGTCGCGCACCTCGCCGACGTCGACACGATCGACGACGTCGACGCGGTGCGTCGCGCCTGCCCGGCCGGCTCACGATTCAGCCGGATCACTGCGACGGTGGAGGCCTGATGTTCGGACAGCTCTACGACCGCGCGCTGGACGGCGAGCGATGTTGGGTGCGCCGCGACGACGGACGGGTGAGCCGGTTGCCGGTGCACAGCTGGCTGGGCGGCAGGCACGCCGACGAGCACTTCGACCACACCGTCGTCGACATGTGCGAGGGCCCGACGATCGACCTGGGCTGCGGGCCGGGGCGGCTGGTGGCCCATCTGGTGCAACGCGGGGTTCCTGCGCTCGGGGTCGATCTGTCGGAGACGGCGGTGCGGCTGGCCCGCAGCAGCGGCGCCCCGGCACTGCACCGCGACCTGTTCGAGCCGTTGCCCGGCACCGGACGCTGGCAGACCGTGCTGCTGGCCGACGGCAATGTCGGACTCGGGGGCGACCCGGTCAAGATCCTGCGCCGCGCCGCCGAGCTGCTGCGCAGCGGCGGCCAGTGTGTGGCCGAATTCGATTCCGACACCGAGGGAATCGACGTCGGCTGGGTGCGGCTGGAATCGGCGAGCACGATCGGCCCGTGGTTCCGGTGGGCGTCGGTGGGCATCGACTGCGTGGCGGCGTTGGCCGCCGAGGTGGGGTTGTCCGTGGCGGGTGTCCGGCGCATCGGCGACCGGGTGGTCGCCAGCCTGAACGCCGCGTGACGGCATGCCCACAAGGTCTCTGCGCGGGACGGCCGTCACCGCCCGCGTCGGCGTGGCGCTCGGCGTCGCGATCGGAATCTGTTTCGCCACAGGCCTGATCAGTCATCTGATCCAGCACCCGCAGCCGTGGTTCTGGTGGCCCACCCGGCCGGTCTCGCTGTACCGGCTCACGCAGGGCCTGCACGTCATCAGCGGCATCGCCGCGATCCCGCTGCTCGTCGTCAAGCTGTGGTCGGTGTGGCCGAAGCTGTTCGAGCGTCCGCTGTTCGGCGGTCCGGTCCGCGCGCTGGAACGGATCTCGATCCTGGTGCTGGTCGCGTCGATGATCTTCCAGCTGAGCACCGGGCTGCTCAACACCGCGCAGTGGTACGTCTTCGGATTCTTCTTCACCACAGCGCATTACGCGATGGCCTACGTGGCGATCGGCGCGGTGGTCGTGCACATCGGGGTGAAGCTGCCGGTGATCCGCCGCGCCCTGGGGGAGCCGCTCGACGACGGACCGGCAGTCCGGCAGGCCGGGCCGACGCGCCGCACCGTGCTGATCGGGACGTGGCTGTCGGTCGCAGTGGCCACCGTCGTCACCGCCGGCCAGACGGTTCCGCTGCTGCGACGTGTCTCCGTGCTCACGCCGCGTTCAGGCACAGGCCCGCAAGGGATTCCGGTGAACCGGTCCGCGGTGGCCGCCGGTGTGGTGACCGCCGCCCGGGCGCCGGGATACCGGCTCACCGTGGCCAACGGCGAGCGCAGCAGGTCGTTCACCGTGGCCGAGCTGGCCGCGCTGCCGCAGAGCACCCACCGGCTGCCGATCGCGTGCGTGGAGGGATGGAGCGCCGAGGCGGCGTGGACCGGCGTCGCGTTGTCGCGGCTGCTCGACGAGGTGGGCGCGTCGCCGGACTCCGATGTGCGGATGATCTCGCTGGAGGGGCCGGGCCCGTACTCGCGGACCGTACTGCCCGCGCGGCACACCCGCGACGACATGACGCTGATCGCCCTGAAGATCAACGGTGAGACGTTGAACCTGGACCACGGCTATCCGTGCCGCCTCATTGCTCCGACGAGACCCGGTGTGCTGCAGACGAAATGGCTGACCCGGATCGAGGTGGTGCCGTGAGGATCCTGCAGATCGTCCTGATCGCGGCCGGCATCGCGGTGGGCGCCTGCGGGGCGGTGTTGCTGCTCGACGACCCGCCGGTGGTGCTGGTGCGGATCGCGGTGTGGGCGGCCGCCGGAGTGATCTTGCACGACTTCGTGTTCGCGCCACTGTGCGTCGCGCTCGGCTTCGCCGGGCGGCGGCTGCTGCCTGCGCCGTGGCGCACCCCGGTCGCGGTGGCCGCGCTGTGCAGTGTGGTGCTGGCGCTGCTGGCGATCCCGGTCTACGACAAGCCGGGGGCGCGGCCCGACAATCTGACCGTGCTCGACCGCGACTACGTGAGCGGGCTGTGGATCGCGCTCGCGGTGGTGTGGGTGTGCGTGCCGCTGTATCTGCTCGCGGCGCGGCGGCTACCAGTTCGTCAGGATCAGGTGGTTGACGGCCAGCGCGCCGACGACGTTGAGCGCCAACCACCACCGGTGTGACCGTGGCGGCAGCAGCGCCGCCGACGCGACCAGCCACACCATGAACGGCAGCCAGATGCGTTCGGTCTCAGCCTTGCTGAGCCGCGACAGGTCGGCGGCCACGATGGCCAGCAGCGCGCCGAGCACCACCAGGTGCAGACCGCTGCGGCGCCGCAGTGCCGCCAGGTCGACGACCCGGCTGAGGCCGGCCACGCTGCCCAGCCCGATGGCGCACACCACCGACGCGAAGTTCGCCCAGCCCCAGTATGGGAAGGGGCGGTCGTTGGCGATGCCCTGCCAGTAACGCTCCTGCACCAGGTGGTAGCCGTCCAGCCACCAGAACCCGGCCGCGGCGAAGGCGCCCACGACCAGCAGGGCGGCCACCACCGCCGGCACCAGCGCGGTCACGGCCGACCGCCGGGTGCGGGCGCTGATCAGCACCCCGACCGCGGGCAGCGCCATCAACCCCAGGCCGTAGTTGCAGAAGATGCCCCAGCCCAGCAGCAGGCCGGCTCCGGCGGCGGCCGGCACCGCCAGCCGCGTCGTCCCGGTGACCGCGAGCGCCAGCAGCGCGATGCCCCACGCGGCGACCCCGGCGAAGTAACCGTCGGCGGACACGGCGATCCAGATCGCGGTCGGCGCGACGGCCACGAACGGCGCCGCGCGCCGGGCGGTGTCCTCGTCGGCGAGCGCGCGCACCGCGACGACGATCGCCGCGGCCGCACTGGATCCGGCCAGCAGGCAGAGCAGGCCCGCCCACGCGCCTCCGCCGAGACCGATCCGGTCGAGCCATACGAAGGTCAGCAGCGCCCCCGGCGGATGTCCCGAGACGTGCGTGATCCAGGAGTCGGGCTGGTAGTCCAGGATGCGGCCGGCGAAGGTGCGCACCGCCTCGCCGACGTCATCGATGGTCGGGACCTGCCGCAGGTACTCGTGGCGAGCGGTGAGCCGGCCGGCGAAGCCGCGCTGCCAGCCGTCGACCATCGCGAGGCTGAACGCCCATGCACACGACACCGCCCAGGCCGTCCAGGGCAGCCAGCGCCAGGGCAGCCGCTGCGCCAGCGCCGGGCCCCACAGCACCGCGGCCAGCGCCAACGCGACGGCGGGCACGGTGCCGGGGCCGACGTGGGCGTTCCACCAGCCGAAGAGCGGGGCGGTGTCGGCGAAGTCGTGGAACCGGTCCGGTGTCGCGTTGATCAGCGGTGTGACGCGGCCCAGATCGAGGCGGGGGACGACGAACGCCGCGACCACAAGGACCGCGCCGACCGCCGCGGCGACCGTTTCTCTGCGACCGAAAGACACGTCCGACAGCCTAGGGACCGCGCCTGTGTCGAGGTCTGACGCGTCGGTGACGTGGGTTTGCCCGCCGAACCGCACCGGGTATTGGATACCGCTGCCTATTTGCTCAGGGGTGGGGATGTGTGCCGGATTACACCGATCCGGCATTCGGATCGGGCCGGGCCGCACGACAGAAGACGTGTACGAAGACGAACACATCCATCCAGGAGGAACTGACATGACCACCCCGACCACCGCCGTTGCCACCAAGCCCGCCGGACCGCTGATGACCACCGAGGGCAACACGACCATCGCCGACGTCGTGGTGTCGAAGATCGCCGGCCTGGCCGCGCGTGAGGTGCACGGTGTGCACGACCTCGGCGGCAACGCCAGCCGCGCGGTCGGCGCGCTGCGTGACCGGATCCCCGGTGCTTCCACCAACTACGCGCAGGGTGTCTCGGTCGAGGTGGGGGAGAAGCAGGCCGCCGTCGATCTCGATATCGTCGCCGAGTACGGGGTGTCCATCTCAGATGTCGCCTCGGGTATCCGCCGTAACGTGATCGCCGCGTTGGAGCGCATGACGGGTCTGGAGGTCGTCGAGGTGAACATCACCGTGCACGACGTCCACGTGCCCGACGAGGGTGATGACGACGCCGACGACCGCACCGGCCGGGTCGAGTGACGGTCGGCCGGACGACGAACGGCAGAGGAGAACGAACAATGACCACAGCAACAGTCGGCATGCTCGCCGGCGTGCTCCTCGGCGTGGCGGCGGCCGCGGGCGGCTTCACCGGCTTCCTCGTCGCCCTGGTGCTCGGCGCGATCGGCTACGTCATCGGCGGACAGCGCGACGGCGAGTTCGACGTGATGACCTGGTTCCAGGGCCGGCGCCGTGGCTGAGACCGGCGCGGCCGTGCTCGACTCCGCCCCGGTCACCGATCCCGGTGATCGCGGCAGTCTGCAGGTCCGCGGCCGCGCAATCGAGCACCTCGTCGAGGCCGCCGTGCTGACCACCCCCGGTGTCCGCCGGCACGGGAAGGCACTGAGCGGGCTCATCGGCCACGATCTGCCGCGCGTCGACGCCGTCGTCGCCGGCGATCACGTCCGCACCGAGGTGGAGATCGCCGCGGAGTGGGGCCGCCCGCTGGCGGCACTGGCGGCGGACGCGCGGTCCCGCATCACCACTGCGCTGCGCGACCACGCGGGCCTCGTGGTCGACGGCATCGCCGTGCACGTCGCGGCGGTCGTCACGCCCGAAGGGCGCGCGAACGGAAGGACACTCTCATGACAACGCTCGAAACACCTGCGCCGCAGCATGTTTCGCTGCGCCCCGGCCCCGCTCCGGTCGCCGCGGCCGGGGCCAGCAAAATCGCGGTGGTGCTGGCTCTCGTGCTGGCCGCTGTCGGTGTGGTCGCCGTCCGGGACGCGGTGATCGGACTGGGGTGGGCCTCCGGATCGACCTGGCTGCCGGCCGTCGCCGACATCGTCGACGGCGTCACCCCCGGTGGTTGGCTGATCCCCGCGGGCGTCGCGCTCGCCGTGGTGGGCCTGGCTCTGATGGTGGTCGCCCTGTCGCCGCGCCGGCGCACCGTGGTCGCCGTGCGCGCCGAGACGCCGGTGTACCTGACCGTCGACGGCATCGCCAAGCTGGCGACCGCCCGCGCCCGCGACGTGGCCGGGGTGGTCGACGCCCGGGCCACCGCGTCCCGGCGCCGCATCGTGCTGCGCTGCCGGGTGACCCGCGACGACAGCGGCGCGCTGCGCCGCACCGTCGCCGACGCGGTCACCCAAACCCTGGGCGCACTCGAACGCCCGCCGCGCGTCGTCGTCCGCACTCGAACCGAGGAGACCTCATGACCCGCATGACCGTGGGCGTCGACCGCACGGTGACGTTCCTGATCGGACTGGGCCTGCTGGCGCTGAGCCTGGGCGCCGTCGCCTGGCGCAACGGCATGATCGGCGCGAACGGCGCCGTGCGAACACCGCTGGGCGACTGGATGTCGGCGTCGTGGTGGCCGTGGGCCGCCGGCGGCGCGGGTGTCGTGCTCGTCCTGGTGGCGCTGCGGTGGCTTGCCGCGCACCGGTGGGCGGCCCGGGCCAGCCGGGTGGGCCTGCCCGGTGACGACACCGCGACCGCCGACGCCACGGCGGTCGCCGCGGCGGCCGCCGACGCGTTGGGCGCCGACGCCGCCGTGACGAAAGCGTCCGGTGCGGCCACGCTGCTGCACGGCCGCCCGACCATCACGCTGACCGCGCGGGTGCCGGCCCGGCACGGCCTGCCCGCCGCGGTGGGCGCCGCCGACGAGGCCGCCCGCACCGCGGCGGTCATGCTCGGCGACAGCGTCGCCCTGCGCACCGTCCTGCACATCGACACCAAGGCAGGGACCGTCGTGCGATGACCGGACAGGGCAGCCCGGTGCTGGTGCCCGGCGTGACGTGCTGGCGCACGGAACGCGCCGGGCGCTTCAGCCGACTCGTCGACGGCGCCGACTACCTGTACTACGTCAAGGAGGCGATGCTCGGGGCGCGCAGGCGGATCATGCTGATCGGCTGGGATCTGGACGCGCGCACCGCATTCGAGCCCACCGGCGGGTCGTTGAGCGGCCCCAACCATCTCGGGCTGTTCCTGACCTGGCTGGTGTGGCGGCGCCCCGAGCTCGAGGTCTATCTGCTCAAGTCGAACCTCAAGCTGCTGCCCGCCCTCGACGGCTTCTGGTTCGGGCTCACCCCGGTGTCGCTGGTGAACCGACTGACGTTGCCGCGCATGCATTTCGCGGTCGACGGCGCCCGCCCCACCGGAGCGGTGCATCACCAGAAGATCGTCGTCGTCGACGACGCGGTCGCGTTCTGCGGCGGCATCGACCTGACCCTGGGCCGCTGGGACAGGCGCGAGCACGCGCGCCACGATCACGGCCGCTCGGCGGCGGGGCACACCTACGGCCCCCGGCACGAGGTCGCCGCGGTGGTCGACGATCACGCGGCCAGGGCGCTGGCCGACCAGGCGCGTCAGCGCTGGCACGACGCGACCGGTGTGACGCTGCATCCGGTGACGCCGGAAGGGCCGGTGTGGCCGCGCGGCTTGAACCCGGCGCTGCGTGACGTCGACGTCGCGATCGCCCGTACGCAGCCCCCGCTGCGCACCCGCCCCGAGGTCCGCGAGGTCGAGGCGCTCAACCTCGCCGCGATCCGGCGGGCGCGCTCGGTGATCTACCTGGAGAACCAGTACCTCGCGTCGCGTCGACTGGCCGACGCACTGGCCGCACGGCTCCGCGAGCCCGACGGCCCCGAGGTCGTGATCGTCCTGCCCCGCAGTTCGGAGAGCCGGCTGGAGCAGGAATCGATGGACAGCGCCCGGGAGCGTCTGCTGCGCAAGCTGTGGAATGCCGACGTGCACAACCGATTCGGTGTCTACTGGCCCGTCACCACCGGCGGCATGACGGTGTATGTGCACTCCAAGGTGATGGTGATCGACGACGTCCTGTTGCGAATCGGTTCGTCGAACCTCAACAACCGCTCCCTCGGCTTCGACAGCGAGTGCGACGTCGCGATCGAGGCCGGCGGCCGGCCCGACATCGCGCACGAGATCCTGCTCACCCGAGACGATCTGGTCTCCGAGCACCTGGGCGTGTCGGTGACCGAGTTCCGGGAGGAGATGGAGCGGCGCGGATCGTTCCTGGCCGCCGTCAACGCGCTGCGCAGCACCGGGCGATCACTGCGAAAGTTCACCCGGCACATGGTCTCCGGAGACGCCGGACCTCTGGGAGAGAACGATCTGATGGACCCCGACCACGTCCCCTCTTCGCTGCTCGAGGGGTTCGGCAGCCTGGTCAACGGGCTCGTGACGTGGCCGGTGACGCGGGTCTACCCGACGGTCGTGTCGCACATCACCTCCTGGGCGCGTTCGGATTCCGGCACCGGTGACGACCAACTCGTGTCGGCACCCGCACCGGGCGCCGCGAACACGAGAAGGGATGAGTGACATGGGATTCATCGACAAGGCCAAGAACGCCGCCGAGGACGCCGTGGGTCAGGTCAAGGAAGTGGTCGGCAACATCACCGGCAACGACGACCTCAAGGCCGAGGGCAAGAAGGATCAGGGTGTCTCGGGCGCGAAGAAGGTCGGCGAGAACATCAAGGACACGTTCACCAGCTAGTCTTCTTCGCCGAACCGGCGGATGAGCTCGCGGCGATCGACCTTCCCGATCCCGCGCCGCGGCAGTTCGCCGACGACGTGCACCTCCCGGGGCGCCGCCGTCGGCGACAACGCCGCGGCCACGTGAGAACGCAACTCGGGCAGCGTGATCGTCGCCCCGTCCAGGAGAACGACGGCGGCGACGACACGCTGCCCCAGTCGTTCGTCGGACACGCCGAACACCGCGCAGTCGGCCACCGCGGGGTGCGTGGCCACCACCGCCTCCACCAGTGCCGGCAACACCGTTAGCCCTCCGGTGCTGATCGCGTCGTCGACCCGACCGAGAACCCGCAGAACTCCCGAATCATTCACGGCGCCAATGTCATCGGTGCGGAACCAGCCGGGGCTGGTGAACGGGTCGGGGTCCACCGGGTTGCGGTAGCCCGACGCCACGGTCGGCCCACCCAACGAGATCCGGCCCGCCTCGTCGAGCGCCACCCGCACTCCACGCAACGGCACCCCGTCGTACACGCATCCGCCGGCCGTCTCGCTCATGCCGTAGGTGCGGGTCACCGGAAGTCCTGCGGCTGCGGCCTTTTCCGCTACCGAGGCCGGCATCGGGCCGCCGCCGATCAGGATAGCGTCCAGCGACGCCAGCGCCGCGGTCGCGCGGGCATCCCCGAGGGCCTTGTCCAACTGGATGGCGACCAGCGACGCGTACCGGCGCCCGGAACCCATCGCCTCGATCGCGACCGCCAGCTCGGCCGCTCCCGCGCCCGCGGCCACCGCCACCGGGGTGCTGCCCGCCACCACGCTGCGCACCAGCACCTGGAAGCCGGCGACGTGGTAGGCCGGTAACGCCAGCAGCCACCGCCCCGGGCCGCCGAGCCGTTCGTGGGTGGCCTCGGCGCTGGCCAGCAGCGCCGCCGCGGTCAGCATCGCCCCCTTGGGCGTTCCTGTCGTGCCCGACGTCGACAGCACCGCAGCCACCGCGTCGTCGATCGGTTCGCCGGCGCGCAGCGCACGGGCGGTCGCGGCGGACTGGTCCGGATCGTCGGCGGGCACCGGCAGCAGGCTCGTCCGCCCGTCGAGCGCTTCGCCGATCGCCGTCATCGCCGCCGACGTCGCGGCGCCCGATCCGACGGGCAGGGGACGCAGCGTGGCTATGGGGTGTCCTCGCTGTCCCGGGGGTCGTCCAGCGGCCAGCCCTGGGCCGCCAGCCGCTCGCGGACGCGTTCGACGTCGTCGGGAGAGGGCAGGTCGTCGGTGATCTGGGTGATCAGCACCCCGATGTCGACGGGGTCGATGCCGTTGGTCGCCGGATCGCCGAATTCCGCGCGGGCGGTCAGCTCCGCCACCACGGCCCTGACCTCGTCGTCGGTCAGCCGGCGCCGCAGCAGCGCCAGCAGCGGCACCCGGTCGGGACCGGGCACTCCCTCCGGGTACCCGGCCGCGATCCACGCCACGATCCTGGCCAGAAATTTGGTCAACGCCAGCTCCCACGAACGACACCGGGCATGCGCCCTCGGCAGTCCGATAGTAGACCCGGGACCTGACCGACACGCGACCACAGCTGCGCCCGGACAACGGGTCCCGGCGGCAAGATGAACATCAGATGAACACCTGGGCTGCTTTGGAAAAAGTGCCTTTTGGCCTTTCGTTTTCGGGTCAATGTCGATTAGTCAAAAGCGATCGGAGACCAGCAGAATGGGCGCCATGAGCGCAGAGTTCATCATCCTGGTGCTGTTGATCGTCACAGCACTGGCGTTCGACTTCACCAACGGGTTCCACGACACCGGCAACGCGATGGCGACGTCGATCGCGACGGGTGCTCTCAAGCCGAAGACGGCGGTGCTGCTGGCCGGTGTCCTCAACCTCGTCGGCGCGTTCCTCTCGGTCGAGGTCGCGGTCACCGTCACCACGTCGGTGCTGAAGATCCAGGACAGCAAGACCGGTGCGCTGCTGCCCTCGATCGACGCCTCGACCGGGTTGACCATCATCTTCGCCGGCCTGATCGGCGGCATCCTGTGGAACCTGTTGACCTGGCTGTTCGGCATCCCGTCGAGTTCCTCGCACGCGCTGTTCGGCGGTCTGATCGGCGCCGGCCTCGCGGCGGTCGGCCTGAACGGCGTCAACTGGACCGGCGTCACGCAGAAGGTGCTGATCCCCGCGGTCGCGGCGCCGGTGATCGCGTGCCTGGTCGCCGCGTGCGGCACCTGGCTGGTCTACCGGATCACCCGCAAGGTGCTCAAGAACCGCCGCGAGCAGGGCTTCCGCTGGGGCCAGATCGCCACCGCCTCGCTGGTGGCGCTGTCGCACGGCACCAACGACGCGCAGAAGACCATGGGCGTCATCGCGCTGGCGCTGATCACCACCGGCCACCTCACCGGCGACGTCAAGGCCAACGGCCTGCCGTTCTGGATCATCTTCAGCTGTGCGGTCGCGATCGGGCTGGGCACCTACATCGGCGGCTGGCGGGTCATCCGCACGCTGGGTAAGGGCCTGGTCGAGATCGAGTCGCCGCAGGGCCTGGCCGCCGAGGCGTCGTCGGCCGCGATCATCCTGAGCTCGAGCGCCGCCGGTATGGCGCTGTCCACCACGCACGTCGCGACGGGATCGATCCTGGGCAGCGGTGTGGGCAAGCCGGGGGCCGAGGTGCGCTGGGCGGTCGCGGGCCGGATGGCCGTCGCCTGGCTGGTGACGTTGCCCGCCGCCGCGCTGGTCGGGGCGCTGGCCTTCTGGCTGTCCCACGGCGTCGAGACGCTGACCGGGTGGGCGCTGGCCGGTGACGGCCTGATCTTCCTGATCCTGGTCGGCCTGTCCTTCTACATGTGGTGGCGGGCGCAGCAGCAGAAGGTGGATCACCGCAACGTCAACGCGGAGTGGGACACGTCGACGAACTCGGTGGTGCCCGCCGAGGTGCGCGACACGACGCCCACAGAGTCCAAGCCCGCCGCGGTCTGAGCGACGCCGACAGCGAAGGAAATCCCATGACTTACCTGGAGAGCATCCTCAAGGTGCTCGTCGTCGGTCTCGTCCTCGGCGCCGGTCTGCCTGCGGTCTTCGCCCTCGGGCTGGTGGCGTTCTCCCGCGGTGCCGGCACCGACGGCGCCGACGGCACCGCCGCGGTGCACCCCAATCCGGCGCTCAAGTTCCTCGGTGTGGCGCTCTTCGTGTTCGTCGGCTGGGTGATCCTGACCGCGGTCCTGTGGATCACCCGCGCGACGATCATCCACCACACCGGTATCGACCTGTTCCCCTTCCTCCCCAAGAAGTGAGCTGACACGCAGATGGCCCAGAACGTCCTCAACAACGTTCTCGGGTGGCTCCACGAGGGCTACCCCCAAGGTGTTCCGCAGACCGACTACTTCCCCCTGCTGGCGCTGCTGGCCCGGACGCTGTCCGAGGAAGAGGTCGTGAAGGTCGCACAGACCGTGCTGCGGCGCGCCGACTCCGACACGGTGACGCCCGAGGAGATCCACGCGGCGATCCATCTGGTGACGGACAAGGAACCCAATCCCGAGGAGATGCACCAGGTGGCGGCCCGCCTGGCCTCGGTGGGGTGGCCGCTGGCGGCGCCGGCGCGCTAGTCGCGGACGTCGCTTGGCGCGGTCTGCCGCTGATGGGCGGCGATCAGAAGAAGAAGAATCGGGATCGCCAGCGCGGATGTTGCGAAAGCCGTGATGAGATCGGTGAACTGCGTCACGTCGAGATCGTTCACCCACACTCCGGCCGATAGCAGGCTGTACACCAGCGCGGTCGTTGCCAGCTGCAGCACCGCCCGGCGTTGCGCGGCGGGTTCCGTCATGTCGGCGAGCGCCTTTCCCACCAACGCGACGCCGGGGCTCAACACTCCGATCACCGCCAACGGCACCGCGATCCGGTCGGGCAGAAATTGGGCCATCATCGGGACTTCGATGAGCAGGGTCGTCCCCACCAGCACGACGACAATCTCGAAACCGTCTATCGAGCGTTGAAGTCCCAGTAGCAGAAGCACTGTCGCTACGCCCAACAGTCCGGTGAGCATCACGTCGAAGGTCCAGATTTCGCTGAATCCGGTTGCCCGCGAGACAGACTGAACGACGATCCACACCACCACCGTGCCGAGGTAGACGAGCCAGCCGAATCGCCGTGCCCGGATGGATGCGACGATGATCCACACCGTCGCCGCAGCCAGAGCAACAACGGCGAGGGTCTCTCCAGCTGTCAAAATGGCGTCCATGCGCGCATCGGCGTCGAAACGAGTCGAGGTCGGCACCGGGCGAGCGGCGAATACGACCGCTAGGAGGAATCCGACGACGGCAATCCCGAGATAGGCGAACGCGATACCGCCGGGGTGGCGAATGCGGCGGGTTGGTAAGCAGAGCGCCAGCAGGAAGCAGACTCCCGCGAGGGTCCACGGTCTCGTGACCATCTGCGCAGCAACGGATCCCAGCAGCATCGCCGATCCGAACCCTACGGCCAAGGCTCCACCGAGGATGACCCCTGAGTAGCGACTCGCTGCCTCGTGCCGGGGGAGCGCAATCGAGATGCGCCCGTTGATCACCAGCAAAACGACGGCGATCGCCGCGGCGATCAACGCGCTCAACAGGTCCGGGATGCTGAGCGTTGCGACAGGATCGGTCGTGAAGGCGCGGTAGATGAACCAACTGGCGATCAACAGGACCGATTTGGCCGCCACCAACCAGAGAACGAGCGGCTTTCGCGCGCCGATGACATCCGACACCCATGTGCCGCGATCGCGAGTGACCTCCAGTGCATTGATCGTGAGGGCGACAGAGATTCCGGCAACGGCGGGGATTCCGATATTCGCGAGCACGGAGAAGGCGGGGACCAGCATCACGGTGACATACCAAGGCGAGAGGCCGGCAGTCATGGGCAGAGCGATTGCCGCGACGACGAGGAGGCCGGGCAGGATCACGGAGAGCGCTCGTTCGGTGTCGATCACCCGGTCGAGCGGGGTGCGCGTGATGCGACAGACGTAGACCGCGGCGATTCCGAGGAACGCCCACATCGCGGCGCGGGTGAGCGGCCAGACGGAATCGGTGCGGGTTCGCAGGCCGTCATCGATGAATGCCACACAGATGGTCAACATCAACAGCCCTGTCGCCGGCAGCGCGCGAGTCCCGACGCGCACCAGGCGCTCAGCGAGACCGTTCGCTGCTGCAGGGGAGCGCGCGGCACCCGCCATCACGGCCGCGGCCAGCACCGCGCCGCAAAAGAGCAGGACACCGCAGACGGCATTGGCGGCGGACTCACTCATGACGTCGAAGTGCACCCAGCCCAGCATGCGCAGTGCGATGACGGCCATGTCGATGAGCGCTGTGGCGCCCACGGCGATGACGACGGCCCGTTGACGAGGCGGCAGCGCCTGAGGGTGCAGTCGGTGGATTCGTCGACGAAACTCCGCGGACTTCTGCAACGCGATGTGCCTGGCGGGCGCGATTCTCACGATGAATCCCCGATGCGTCAGCTGACGATGAGCTGTTGCAGGACCCGGTCGAGATGGTCGCTGTGATCTGCGATCAGTCGATTCGCCGCTGAGGCAAGTGCGGCCAGCCGCTCGGCAGACGGATCGTCCATCGCGCCGGCGATGCCGGGATCGGTCACCTGGAGGCGGTGGTATCGGTCGGGACTGAGGTATCGCTGACAGAGCGTATGGCCGGTGTGAACCGTGGTGGCAAGGGCCACGGTGTCCATCGCGGCGCTGATCCAGCTGAGGTCGAGTTGGAATGACGGCCGGGTCGGGGCGGCTCCCGTGCCCAGTGACACGAGCGTGACCGATCGAGGATCTGCGCTCGCGCTGGTGATGGCTTCGAGCATGCCGAGATGCGCGGGGTTGTTCGCCCATACTCCCCCGTCGATGAAACGGCGAGTGGCGCCTGCCCAGGTTGTCTCCAGGGGTGGAAAGAACGTCGGCGCTGCCGAGGTGGCTCGCGCGACGAGGCGCAGTGGCAGATCTCGGTCGGCGGACTTCGCCGCATCGCGGCTCGTCAGTAGAACGGGGACGCCGGATGCCGCGTCGAACGTTGTGGCAATCAACGGAGTGGACACCTGGGCAAGTGTCATCTCGCCGAGCACTTCGCCGAGCGCGGCGTCGAGCCCGTCGGCTGAGTGCCGCGCATTACCGCCGCCCCCGGGGTCACCTCCGAACGGGCTCCCGATCTTCCGGAGGCTGGATTCCCAGTCTCTGGCGAAGTCGCCTGTGGTACCGAACAAGCGTTGTTTCCATCGCGGTCTGGTGTCGGAGCCGCCGAAGATCGCTCGACCGTAGCGTGGGTAGAACTGCGCGAGTTCGGTGGCCGATCGACCCGCGGCGAGCCCGATACCGATGATGCCGCCGGTCGATGTGCCGACGATCAGGTCGAACAGGTCCGACGCGGGCCTCTTCGCGCGCCGTTCGAGTTCCTGCAACACCAGGGCGGGCAGGTAGCCCCTCGTACCGCCGCCATCGATCGACAACACTCGCATGGAGATCCCCCCAGAATCCTGAAGCGAGCATCGTATCCGGAAGACGCCCCGCCGCTGGGCCCATCGCACATATCACTTCTTCAGTCGCGGACGTCGCGGCGCAGCGGGTGGTCTTCGGGCACCTGCACGAAGATCAGCGTCACCCCGTCGGGATCGGTGACGTGCATCTCGAACAGCCCCCACGGCTCGCGGCGGGCCTCCCGGGTGATCTCGATTCCGCGCTCCCGCAACGCATTCTGGGTCGCGTGCAGGTCACGCACCTGCAGCCACAGCCCGCCGGGGAACGGCGGCCCGCCGGCGGGCGGGGCGCCGTGGCCGGCGAGCTCGATCAGCGACTGCCCGGCGTAGAACACCGTGCCCCCGGGGTACTCGCGGGCGATCGCGAGCCCCAGCCCGTCGCGGTAGAAGACCAGCGATCGGTGATAGTCGGTAGGGCGGAACAGCACCCGGCTGGCCAGGATCTCCATGGCTCCAGTGTCTATCACGTCAGCCGATGCGCCGGTCAGCGTCGGCCCAATACGGTTCGCGCAGGGCGCGTTTGAGGATCTTGCCGCTCGGGGTGCGGGGCAGCGCGTCGACGAAGTCGACGCTCTTGGGCAGCTTGAAGCCGCCGAGTCGGGTACGCGCGTACCCGATCAGGTCCGCCTCGGTCACGCCCGCGCCGGTGGTGGGCACCACGACGGCCTTGACGGCCTCACCCCACCGCTGATCGGGCACGCCGATGACGGCGGCGTCGGCCACACCCGGATGGGTCATCAGGACGTTCTCCACCTCGGCCGGGTACACGTTCTCCCCGCCCGAGACGATCATGTCCTTGATGCGGTCGTGCAGGTACAGATAGCCGTCAGCGTCGAGATAGCCGGCGTCGCCGGTGCGCAGCCACCCGTCGGCGGTCAGGGTCGCCGCGGTCGCGTCGGGGTTGGCCCAGTAGCCCAGCATGTTCTGCGCCGAGCGAGTCCAGACCTCGCCGACGCGGCCGGTCGGGACGTCCCGGCCGTCCGGTCCGACGACGCGAATCTCCACCCACGCGTAGGGTTTTCCGCACGAGCGCAACAACTCGGGGCGGTGTTCGTCGCCGTCGAGCTGGGTGATCGAGCCGGTGGTCTCGGTCATGCCGTACACCTGGGCGAAGACGCCGCCGAACCGGGCCATGCCGCGGGTCAGCACGTCGTCGCTGATCGGGGAGGCGCCGTAGACGACGATCCGCAGACTCGACAGGTCGGCCGCGTCGATGCCCGCAGTGTCGAGCAGGAACTGCACCACCGCGGGCACCACCAGCATGTTGGTGACGCGGTGGGTGGTGATCGCGTCGAGGATCGCCGCCGGGTCGACATCACGCAGCACGACCGTCACCGCCCCGTGCCACAGGCCGGCGAACGCCCACCCCGACCCGGCCATGTGGAACAGCGGCATCACCGCGAGGCTGACCGCGTCCGCGTCGAACCGCCACGGCCGTTCCACGCCGCTGGTCTTGCACACGTAGTTGGTGTTGGAGAGCATGACGCCCTTGGGCAGCCCCGTGGTGCCGGAGGTGTACATCAGGAACACCAGGTCGTCGGGTCCGGTGACGACGCCGGGATCGACCGGGGGATGGGCCTGCAGCCATTCGTGGAAGTCCGGCCAGCGGGGGTGGGCGCCGATCGCGACGACGCGGGCGTCGAGCTGCGTCTCGACGGCCTCGATGTGGCCGAAGAAGTCGGCGCCGACGACGATCGCGGCGGCCCCGCAGTCGCCGAGGATGTGCGCGATCTCCGGCGGGGCCAGCCGCCAGTTCACCGGTACGCCGACCGCGCCGAGCTTCGCCAACCCGAACACCGCGATGAAGAACTCGGCGCCGTTGTGGTCGAGGAACGCCACCCGGTCACCGACCCCGACACCGGCCGCGGCGAACGCCTGCGCGGCGCGGCTGGACAGCGCGTCGAGGTCGCCGTAGGTCAGGGTCCGGTCGGCGACGATCAGGGCCGGGGCGTCGGGGCGCTCGCGGCCGTGCACCCGCACGACATCGGCGACGCCGTGGATCGCGGTCATTCCCGTGGCTGCATGCGCTGCCGCTTCATCAGCGTGTCGACGGCGGCGGGGGCGATGCTGTTGATCGCGTGCGCGGTGACCGCGATGCGCGGGGCGATGCTGACCGGCCGGTGCCGGGCCGCGGTGATGATCCAGCCCGCGGCCTCCTCGGCCGACAGTCCGGGCAGCCCGTCGTAGGCGCGGGTCGGCGCGATCATCGGGGTTTTGACCAACGGGTAGTACAGCGTCGTGCAGTGCACGCCGCGGTCGCTCCACTCGGTCTCGATGATCCGGCTGATCGACGACAGCGCCGCCTTCGATGCGTTGTAGACGCCGAACAGCGGGGGTGACTCGGTCTTCACGCCCCAGGTGGAGACGTTGATGATGTGGCCGTCGCCGCGTTCGAGCATGCCGGGAGACAGCCCGCGGATCAGCCGCACCGGGCCGTAGTAGTTCAGCGCCATCGTGCGTTCGACGTCGTGCCAGCGCTCCAGGGATTCGGCCAGCGGCCGCCGGATCGAGCGTCCGGCGTTGTTGACCAGGATGTCGATGCCCCCGAGCTCGCCCTCGACCGTGGACACCAGCGCGTCGACCGCTTCGAGGTCGGACAGGTCACAGGCGTGGGCGCGGGCGTCGCCGCCGGCTTCGGTGATGCGGGTGACCAGCGCGTCGAGCAGATCCTGGCGGCGGGCGACCGCGACCACGGTGGCGCCGCGGCGGGCGAGCTTCTCGGCCGCGGCCTCCCCGATGCCCGACGAGGCGCCGGTCAGCAGGATCCGCTTGCCCTTGAGGTCGACGATCTCCCGGTCGGGGCGGTACTGCAGCAGCGTCGGAATCAGTGGCGGCCGCATGCTGGTCAGCACCACCTGGTCGGCCAGCCGGCGCAGCGGGTTTCTCCGGTTCACAAGTCTGGTCCTGTCAGAAGTAACGAGGGAACGGGGTCCAGTCGGGGTCGCGCTTCTCAAGGAACGCGTCGCGGCCCTCGACGGCCTCGTCGGTCATGTAGGCCAGTCGTGTCGCCTCGCCGGCGAACAGCTGCTGGCCCACCAGCCCGTCGTCGAGCAGGTTGAACGCGTACTTGAGCATCCGAATGGCCTGCGGCGACTTCCCGTTGATCTCCGAAGCCCATTGCAGCGCAACGGTTTCCAGGTCGGCGTGGTCGACGACCTCGTTGACCGCGCCCATCGCGTGCATCTGCTCGGCGGTGTAGGGCCTGCCCAGGAAGAAGATCTCGCGGGCGAACTTCTGCCCGGTCTGGCGCGCCAGGTACGCCGACCCGAAGCCGCCGTCGAAGCTGCCCACGTCGGCGTCGGTCTGCTTGAACCGGGCGTGCTCGCGCGAGGCCAGCGTCAGATCGCAGACCACGTGCAGGGAGTGCCCGCCCCCGGCGGCCCAGCCGTTGACCAGACAGAGCACCGGCTTGGGCATGAAGCGGATCAGCCGCTGCACCTCGAGGATGTGCAGCCGGCCGGCGCGCGCGGGGTCCACGGTTTCTGCGGTGTCGCCGGAGGCGTACTGGTAGCCGGAGCGGCCGCGGATGCGCTGGTCGCCGCCCGAGCAGAACGCCCAGCCGCCGTCCTTGGGGGACGGGCCGTTGCCGGTCAGCAGCACGACGCCCACGTCGGAGGACATGCGGGCGTGGTCGAGCGCGCGGTACAGCTCGTCGACGGTGTGCGGACGGAACGCGTTGCGCACGTCCGGGCGGTCGAAGGCGACACGCACCGTCGGCTGGGTGACGTGACGGTGGTAGGTGATGTCGGTCAGGTCCTCGAAGCCGGCCACCGGCTCCCACAGACTGGCGTCGAACGGGTTGCTCACCCGTCAGACGCTATCGAACCGGAACACCGAGCAGCGCCCGGCCAGCGCCTCGAACTCGTCGGGGTTCGGCCCGGTGACCAGTCCGGCGTTCTTCATGAAGCTCACGCCCGTCGGCACCAGGATCGGAAACTGCCGCAGCAGGGGGCGGGCCTCCTCGGCGGACAGCTCGACCATGCGCACCGGTTCCCGCACCTTGCCGCGCGTCAGCACGGCGTCCGGGTTCGTCTGCGCGTTGCGCACCCAGTCGGCGCCGGGGAAGCCGCCGACGACGTAGCGCTTGCCGTCGACCTCGAACGGGGTGATCGGCGTGGAGCGCGGCTGCCCGGATTTACGGCCCGTCACCGTCAGCACCATCGGCCCGTCTTTGATCAGCCCAACGCGCGACGCGGTCATCAGGACTTTGTTGAGCGGCTTGAGCCACCACGGGGGCTGCGGATTGGCCATGGCCTCGACGGTAGGCGATATCAGATCTGGATGCCGTGGGGCCACAGTGCCGCGACCAGACCGTCGCGGCGCTCCCGCGTCGGGAGCGGATCGACCAACGCGAAGGCACAACCCAGCGCGCGGGCGCCTCCGTCGGCCTCGTCGCTGTCGCCGACCATCAGCGCGCGATCGGCCGCGACCCCGAGCCGGTCGAGCGCGGCGGTGAAGATCGCGGGGTCGGGTTTGACGGCGCCGAGTTCGAACGACAGCACGAACGCGTCGACGTCGCCCGCCGCGCCGATCCGCTCGAAGGCCGGCCGGATGTCGAAGGCGATGTTCGACACCACCGCGGTCTTGATGCCGCGCGCCTTGAGCCCGGCCAGCACCGTCGCGGTGTCCGGGTAGGCCGTCCACGACGCCGGGTCGATCACCTTGGCGTACAACGACTCCGCGTGATGACGGGCCAGGCCCGACTCGCGCAGCACGTGCAGATACGCCTCGCGGTGCAGATGCGGCGCGAGGTCGCGGTTGACCCACGCCTCCAGCGCCTCCGGGGTCATCGACACGGTCCGGCCGGTCGGGGCGGTCAGCCGGTGCACCAGCTCGGCGCGCACGTGCTCGTCGACCTCACGGTTGTCGGGAGTATCGAGCTGCATGCCCTCGAACCAGCTCTCGTCCTCCTCGAGACGGAACAGGGTGCCCGAGAAGTCGAACAGCACAGCGTCCACATCTGTCACGGCGTCGCCCACGCCACCCATCGTGCCAGGTGTGAAAACTTCGCTGATTGGCTAACTAACCGGTATGCCCATTGGCGAGGCGTTCCCACTCCAGATCGTCGTCGTGGTCCCCGCGCACAACGAGGCCGATCACCTGCCCGGCTGCCTGCGCGCGCTCGCGACGGCGGCGCTGTGTGTCTCCGTTCCGGTGCTCACCGTCGTGGTGCTCGATTCCTGCGACGACGGCAGCGAGATGCTGGCCGGGCAGTTCGGACCGGACGTGCACTTCGTGTCGGTCGACGCGGGCAATGTGGGTGCGGCGCGGGCGGCGGGGTTCGCCTACGCGCGCGGCCTCTACGACGACGGGATGCAGACCTGGTACGCGACCACCGACGCCGACAGCGCGGTCGACGCCGACTGGTTGGTCCGGATGACGGCGCCGGGCGCCGACATGGTGCTCGGGGTGGTGCGGGTGCCGTCGTGGCGGAACTTCCCCGCGGCGGTGGCCCGCCGCTATCTGCGCGGCTACCGGTCCGGGCGGGGCGGGCACCGGCACGTGCACGGCGCCAACATGGGCTTCCGGGCAGGCGCGTACTGGGCGGTCGGGGGATTCCGCCCGCTGGCGAGCGGCGAGGACGTCGAGCTGGTCGAGCGCTTCACCGCCGCCGGGCGGTGGATCCACCGCGACAGCGGCCTGTCGGTGGCGACCTCCGATCGCGCCGAGGGGCGTGCCCCGGGCGGATTCGCCGACCACCTCAGGGGGCTGTCGCGAAAAGCCGCCTCGTGACGCCGGCGCTTGTCGAACGCTGGTTGTCCTCCGGTGATCTGGATCTGCCGCTGCCGGGCCACGGTGCCACCGTGCTGCGCTGGCAGCGGCTGGCCGCTCTGGCCGAGGTCGACGTCACGGCCGGGCGGCTCGCCGAGGCCCACGCCGATGCGGTCGCGATCCTCGCCGAGCTCGGCGGGCCCCGCCCGCAGCCGGGTCAGTGGTGGGGGGTGTGGGCCGCCGAGTCGGGCGACACCGCGCTGTGCGCCACCGAGCTCAACGATGCGGTCCGGGTGACCGGCACCAAGGTGTGGTGCTCCGGGGCTGGTCTGTGCTCGCACGCCCTGGTGACCGCGCAGCTGCCGGGCGGCCAGCGCGGCCTGTTCGCCGTCGCTCTCGATGCGCCCGGGGTGCGGCCGCTACCCAGCGCGTGGCACAACACCGGCATGGCCGGGTCCGACACGCGATCGGTGCAGTTCGACGAGACCCCGGCGGTCGCCGTCGGCGCTCCCGGTGACTACCTGACGCGGCCGGGATTCTGGCACGGCGCGGCCGGGGTGGCGGCGTGCTGGCTCGGCGGCGCGCGGGCGGTGGCGGCCCCGCTCTACGCGCGGGCGGCCGCCGGGAAGGCCGACGCGCACGCGCTGGCGCACCTCGGCGCTGTCGACGCCGCCCTGACCGCCGCGGCCGCGACGCTGGCCACGGTCGCCGCCGAGGTCGACGCGGATCCCGGCAACCGCACCGGCCGCGCGGAGCTGCTCGCCCGCAGGGCCCGCGCCGTGGTCGAGACGGCGGTGGCCGAAGCCGTCGACCGGACGGGACGCGCGCTCGGACCCGCCCCGCTGTGCCTGGACGCCGAGCATGCCCAACGGGTGGCCGATCTGACCGTCTACGTGCGGCAGAGCCACGCCGAGCGCGACCTGCAACGGCTGGGCGAGCTGGCCGGGGCGTCCGCGTGACGGCCGCGCAGGTCGGCAACGGGGCACGGCTGTCGGCGCAGCCCGTCCCCGAGGGCGGGACCCCGACGCAGACGTGGGTGGACGCAGGCCTGCAGCTGCCGGACCTCGACCTCGCGGAGTGCCCGGAACTGGTGGTCGTCGGCGCCCACCCCGACGACGAGACACTGGGTTTCGGCGCGACGGCGGCGCTGCTGGCGGACTCAGGGGTGCGCGCCCAGATCGTATCGGCCACCGACGGGGGTGCCGCCTATCCGGAACTGTCGCTGCTGCAACGCTATCGGCTCGAGCAGACCCGGCGGGCGGAGCTGCGCGAGGCGGCCGCGGCGCTGGGGGTGTACGCGCCGATCAGCTTGGGACTACCCGACGGTGCGGTGGCGGCACACGAGGGACGTCTGGTGGATCTGCTCCTCGAGATCCTCGACGGCAAGCCGGCAGGCACATGGTGCGCCGCGCCGTGGCGGGGTGACGGCCATCCCGATCACGAGGCGGTCGGCAGGGCGGCCGCGACGGCGGCGCAGCAGTGCGGCGCGGTGCTGGTGGAGTACCCGGTGTGGATGTGGCACTGGGCTCGGCCCGGCGACGATGCGGTGCCGTGGGCCCGCGCCCGCATGACCCGCCTCACCGCGGCGGCCCTCGAGCGGAAACGACGCGCGGCCCGCTGCTTCGAAAGTCAGTTCACCGCACCGGTTCCCGGGGGTGATCCGGTACTTCCGCCGGCCGTGCTGCACCGGCTGCTGACCGTCGGTGAGGTGGCGTTCTGTTGAGCGCGCGCCTGCCCGATTCCTATTTCGACCGCATGTACGCCGACGCCGGCGACCCGTGGGAGCTGGGGACGCGGTGGTACGAGCAGCGCAAGTACGCCATCACGATGGCCGTGCTGCCCTACCGCCGCTACCGCCACGCGTTCGAGCCGGGCTGCTCGGTCGGTGTGCTGACCGCACTACTGGCGCAGCGCTGTGACCGCGTGACGAGCACCGACGTCAGCGGTGCAGCGCTGGACGCGACGCATCGCCGGTTGGCCGCGGCGGAGGTGGCCGAGCGGGTCCGGTTGATCCGCGGGTCGGTCGACGAGCCCTGGCCCGCCGGTCCTTTCGATCTCGTGGTGCTCTCGGAGTTGTGCTACTACCTGCAGCCGGAGACGCTGCGTCAGGTGCTCGACCGCGAGGTGCCCCGGCTCGCGCCGTCGGCCACGGTGGTCGCCGCGCACTGGCGGCACCCGGTCGATGACTACCCGATGACCGGCGATGCGGCCAACGACGTGATCGGGCAGACGTCCGGGCTGCACCGTCTCGGCGGGTACCGGGACGACGACGTGGTCATCGATGTGTTCGACACGGCGAGCGCGCGTTCGGTCGCCGCACGCACCTCGGTGCCCGGGTCCTAGCCGGCGCGGGCGCGGCGGGCTTTGTCGGCCAGCACCTTCCGCTCGGCCTCGTTCTCGGCCAGTGCGGCGGCACGGTCGAACTCGCCGGCCGCGTCGCCGGGGCGGCCCATCCGGGAGAGGAGTTCGCCGCGCACGCTGGGTACCAGGTAGGAACCGTCGAGGCCACGGATGTCGTCGATCAGACGCAACGCCTCGGCGGGACCCGTCGCGGGGTCGGCCATGGCGATGGCCACCGCGCGGTTGAGGTCCACGACGGGAGACGGGGCGAGCCGGCGCAGCGCGTCGTAGAGCGACACGATCCGGGTCCAGTCGGTGTCCGCGGCGGTCGGCGCGACGGCGTGGCACTCCGCGAGCGCGGCCTGCAACGTGTACCACCCCCAGCCGATGCCGTTGCGCTGCAACGTCTCTGATGCCCGACGCAGTGCCTCGACTCCGCGTCCGATGGCGGCACGATCCCAGCGGCCGCGGTCCTGATCCTCGAGCAGGATCGGTGTGCCGTCTGCCTCGGTGCGTGCGCGCAGCCGGGAGGACTGGAACTCCATCAGCGCGAGCAGGCCGGCCACCTCCGCCTCCCCGGGCAGCAGCGCCGCCAGCACCCGGCCCAGACGCAGCGCCTCGCTGCACAACCCGTCGCGGATCCAGCGCTGGCCCGACGACGCCGAGTACCCCTCGTTGAACACCAGATAGATGACGCTGAGCACCGCGGAGAGCCGCTGCGGATGATCCGAGCGGTCCGGAATCTCGAACGGCACCCCGGCCAGCGATTTCTTGGCCCTCGTGATGCGTTGCGCCACGGTGGCTTTCGGGACGAGGAAGGCGGCGGCGATCTCCTCGGTGGTCAGGCCGCCGACGAGGCGCAGGGTCAATGCGATCTGGCTCTCCCTTGGCAGGCTCGGGTGTGCCGCCATGAAGATCAGCCGCAGCACATCGTCGTCGATGCGGTCGGGGTCCCAGGCCTGGTCGGTGACGGTCTCCAGATCGCGGGCGAGCACCGCGTATTTGGCGTCGAGGGTGTCGCGACGGCGCCAGTGGTCGACGGCCTTGCGTTTGGCGACGGTGGTCAGCCACGCCCCGGGATTGCGGGGCACGCCGCGCTCGGGCCACTGCGTCAGCGCGTCGACGAGCGCTTCGGCGGCCAGGTCCTCGGCGAGGCCGATGTCTCCGACGGCGGCGGTCAAGGTCGCGACGATCTTCGCGGCCTCCATCCGCCAGACCGCGTCCACGGTGCGTTGCAGGTCGGCGGGGGCCACGGTGTCATTCTGCCCGTGCCCATTCCCGGCGAGCAGACACAAACTCGCACTCAACACGCGCGGAGCGTCCGAGTTCACGTCTGCTCGGCTCGTCCCTCAGCGCATCGTCAGCCGACCGAACGCCCCGCGCCCTCCCAGAACTGCGCCCGCACCGCCTTCTTGTCCGGCTTGCCCAGCGCGGTCACCGGCACGGAGTCGACGACGATCACCTGCTTGGGCGAGTGCACCGAGCCCTTGCGCTCCTTGACCGCCACCTGGATCTCCGAGGTCATCGTCGCCACCGCGGTCTCGTCATTCGCGGCGTCGGGTCGCAGCACCACCACGGCCGTCACCGCCTCGCCCCACTTCTCGTCGGGCGTTCCGATCACGCATACCTGCGCGACCGACGGATGCTCGGCCACAACGTCTTCCACCTCACGCGGGAACACGTTGAACCCGCCGGTGACGATCATGTCCTTGGTGCGGTCGACGATGTAGTAGAAGCCGTCGGAGTCCTCACGGGCCAGGTCGCCGGTGTGCATCCACCCGTCCCGGAAGGTGTCGGCGGTCGCGTCGGGCAGCTTCCAGTACCCGCCGGACAGCAGCGGGCCGGACACGCAGATCTCACCCACCTCACCCTGCGGCACCGGCTGGCCGTCGTCGCCGAGCAGCGCCACCCGCGCGAACAGCGTGGGCCGCCCGCAGGACGTGAGCCGTTTCTCGTCGTGGTCCTTCTTCGACAGGTACGTGATCACCATCGGTGCCTCGGACTGCCCGTAGTACTGCGCGAAGATCGGCCCGAACCGCCGGATCGCCTCCTTGAGCCGGACGGGATTCATCGCCGAGGCCCCGTAGTACACGGTCTCCAGCGACGACAGGTCGCGGGTGTGTGAGTCGGGGTGGTCCATCAACGCGTAGATCATCGACGGCACCAGCATGGTGGCGGTGATCTTCTGCTCCTCGATCACGCGCAGCACCTCGGCGGGGTCGAACTTGGTGAGCACGATCAGCTCGCCGCCCTTCACGATCACCGGCGTGAAGAACGCCGCGCCCGCGTGCGACAGCGGCGTGCACATCAGGAAGCGCGGGTTCTCCGGCCATTCCCACTCGGCCAGCTGCACCGTCGTCATCGTGGTGATCGACTGCGTCGTGCCCATCACGCCTTTGGGCTTGCCGGTGGTGCCGCCGGTGTAGGTGAGGCCGCCGATGTGGTCGGGCGGCAGGTCGGCCGCGACCAGAGGCTGCGGCGCGTACTTCGCCGCTTCGGCGCTGAGGTCGACGGCGGCGACGTCGGCGAGTTCGGCGGGGACGGGACCGATCGTCAGAATCTGCTCGAGGGACGGCACCTTCTCCAGCAGCCCCAGCGCACGCTCGACGAACATCGGGTTGGGGTCGATGATCAGCGAGGTCACCTCGGCGTCGGCGAGCACGTAGGCGTGGTCGTCCAGCGAGCTCAGAGGGTGTAGTGCGGTGCGCCGGTAGCCCTGGGTCTGGCCGGCGCCGATGATCATCAGCACCTCGGGCCGATTCAGCGAGAGCAGACCCACCGCGGCGCCGGTGCCAGCGCCCAGCGCCTCGAACGCCTGGATGTACTGGCTGATGCGATCGGCCAGCTCACCGCCGGTGAGCGTGGTGTCGCCGAGGAACAGCACGGGCCGGTCGCGGTGGCGCTTCAGGGCGCCGACGGTCAGGTGGCCGGAGTGCAGGGGATGCCGCAGCAGATCACTCATGGGCTACAGATTAGAACGTGTTCCAATTTTAGTCACCAGGCCCGGTACCCGCAGCGCCGACGGCCGGGGTGCGCGCAAGTCGCGTAGTCGACTACGCGCGATCGCGGACGCGGCCGGCGAAACACTTCCCTCGACGGTCGGCAGAGCGCCGGTCCGCACCGAGGGGAGACTTTCCGATGACCACCCGAACTGCCGTATCACTGGCCCTGGCCACCGCTTTCGCCGGCTCACTGGCGGCGATGCCGGTCGCACACGCCGACCCGCTGGACGCCATCATCAACACCGTCAACAAGGACCGCCCGGCGCGCTGCCCGGCGCTGCACTACGACAGGGGAGTCCTCGAAGGCGCGGCCCAGGCCTACGCGCGCTCGGAGAACCCGGTCGACGGGCAGCCCGCCGGCTACAACGGACGGACGCTGGCGTTCCTCGGATCCGGGGACCCGCAGGCGGCGGCGACGACGAGTGCCTACTCGCGCGGCGCCGGTGGCGTGATCACCAACTGCGACTTCACCGACTTCGGCGTGGGGTTCATCCGCCACGAGGACCGCGAGGTCGACGTCGTCACGATCGTGCTGGGTTCCCCGGCCAAAGCGCCGGAGGCGCCGCCGGTCGCGAAAGGCCCGGATCCCGTGCCGGTGGCCGTCCCGGACGCCCCGAAGCCGGTGGAGGCGCCGACCGACGCGATCCGGGTGTCGTTCGACCGCGGGCTGACGTGGACGGTGAACGTCACCAACTCCTCGGCGATCGCCGGCACGTGCACCTACGTCGCGACGAACCCGGTGCTGCCGGGTGTCAACAAGACCTTCTCCATCGGGCCCAACGGCAGCACGAGCTTCCCGGTGCTCGCGCCGCCGCCGCTGTCGACCTACCACGTGAGCGTGTCCTGCCGCGGCGACTTCAACGGCAAGAACGTCGAATTCGGTCACGTCGAACAGGACGTGTGACCGACCCCGCCGGCGTGGCGGCCCGAACAGCCCGCCACGCCGGCGCTGCGGCGCTCAGCCCGGGTAGCCCTCCTTCTTCCACTGCATCTCCTTCTGCACCCACTCGTTGTCCTGCGGGAACTCCTCGGTCTCGGTGACACGCCGAACCTCGAGCCGCGCGCCGTAGCCGAGCGGGCATTTGAGCGCCCACTGCTTGGCCTCCTCGATCGACGACACCCCGAGGATCCAGAAGCCGTTGAACAGCTCCTTGGCCTCGGTGTACGGACCGTCGGTGAGCACCGGCGCCTCGGCGTCGAAGTTCACGACGAAGCCCTCCTCGGGACCGGCCAGGCCCTCCCCGGCCAGCAGCACCCCAGCCTCGAGGAGCTCCTCGTTGTAGCGGCCCATCGCGGCGATGACGTCGTTGAAGTCAACGTTCTCCATGGCCTTCTCGGCCTCCGGGGTGGAACGCAGGATCAGCATGTAGCGGGTCATGGTCTCTCCTTCTTCTCGGTGGGAAGGGTCGTGTTCAGGATGCCCTTCACCCACTCGTCGAACGGCAGCGGCCGAAATCGACATCGCCGGGAAGAAAAGTTTCGCCTCGGGGCGGGCGCGGGCGTGGCACGCTGCTGACCATGGCCGATCTGCCCGAACCCCGCTTCCTCGACGAACGAGTCGCCCACTGGGCGGCCACCACCCCCGACGCCGAGGCGATGGACTATCTCGACCGCAACTGGACCTGGGCGCAGTGGGACGACCGGATCCGGCGGCTGGCCGGGGCGCTGACCGAGCGCGGCGTCGGGCGCGGCGACGTGGTGGCGTTCCTCGACAAGAACCATCCCGCGTGCGTCGAGACCACCATCGCGGCCGCATCGCTGGGCGCGGCCACCGCGATCATCAACTTCCGGTTGGCCGCCGACGAACTCGACTACGTGCTCAACGACTCCGGCGCGAAGGTGCTCATCGCGGGCGCCGAGTTCATGAGCTCGATCGACCGGATCCGCGACAAGCTCGCCCACATCGAGCACGTCATCGCCGTCACGCCCGAAGGCGACGACGAGTACGAGAAGATCCTCGAGAGCTCGACCCCGGTGCACCGTTCCGACGACGTCGAACCCGGCGACGTCGCGATCATCATGTACTCCTCGGGCACCACCGGCCGGCCCAAGGGCGTCGAGCTCACGCAGGCCAACATCATCGCCCACACCGTGAACGCCCACGAAGGCTTCGAGTTCGACGAGGGCGACAAGAACATGGTCTCGATGCCGCTGTTCCATGTCGGCGGATCGTCCTACGTGCAGTTCGGTATTCACGACGGCTTCCCCAGCGTGATGACCCGCGACGTCGACGGCGCCGCGCTGGCCGGCGCAATCCTCAAGGGCGCCAACCGAACCTTCCTGGTGCCGGCCGTGCTGGCCAAGGTGCTGGAATCGGGCGAGGACGCGGTCAAGTTGTTCAGCGCGCTCAAGACCTACGCCTACGGCGCGTCCCCGATGCCGCTGCCCCTGCTGCGGCAGGCGTTACAGGCGTGGCCCGACACCGATTTCATCCAGGCCTACGGGCTCACCGAGGTGTGCGGCGTGATCAGCCACCTGCTGCCCGAGGCGCACCGCGACCCCGGCCGCGAGGAGCGCCTGTCGAGCGCGGGCACGCTGGTGCCCAACGCCGAGGTGCGGGTCGTCGACCCGGACACCCTCGAGGACGTGCCCACCGGGGAGCAGGGCGAATTGTGGTTCAAGACACCGCAATTGATGAAGGGCTACCACAACAAGCCGGAGGCGACCGCCGAAGCGGTCACCGAGGACGGCTGGTTCCGCACCGGAGACATCGGCCGGGTCGACGACGGCGGCTTCATCTTCGTCGAGGACCGGCTCAAGGACATGATCATCTCCGGCGGCGAGAACATCTACTCGATCGAGGTCGAGCGGGTACTCGCCGAGCACGAGGCGGTGGTCGAGGTCGCGGTGATCGGCGTGCCCGACGAGAAGTGGGGCGAGGTCGTCAAGGCGGTCGTCGTCGTCGAGTCCGAGGTCTCGGAGAAGGACCTGATCGCGTTCGCCCGCGAGCGGCTCGCCGCCTACAAGTGCCCCAAGACCATCGACATCACCGACGAGTTGCCCCGCAACCCCACCGGCAAGGTGCTGAAAAAGGAACTGCGCAAACCGCATTGGGACGGCCGGGACCGCGCCACGGTCTAGATGCCGACGACGACCTCGTTGCGCCGCCGGAACGGCAGCGTCCACGGCGGATCGTAGAACCACGCGGTCGTCTCACCCACGGGCTCGATGCCGTTGTCCCGCAGCGTCGTGCGCAGTTCCTCGCTGCGCGCGGCGACGGCGGCCGCGCTGCGGTCACCCGTGAACGTCAGTACCGCGACGGTCTGCGGAGGCACGGTCACCAGCCGGACGTTCTCGTCGTCGGGTTCGGGCAGCGTCTCCATCGACCACTTCGACGGCATGAAGAACCGCACCGTCCAGCCGTCCTCGGCGCTGCCGGTCTGGGAGACCGGCGCGGTCATCGCGATCTCCTCCTTGGCGGACTGCTGGCTGACCGGTGCGGTCATCGCGATCTCGGTGTCGCGGTGATTGCCGCCGAAGATGTAGCCGGCGAGGCGGGGGAAGCCGGTGTTGAGGGCTTTCTGCTTCTCGCCGGTGACGGTGGTCTCGGCGGCGATCCGGGAACCGTACTGCCGGATCTCGACGGTGTCGGTCAGCGGTCGCCGGATGTAGTGGGGCTCCTCGACGGTCCGCACGCCGACGATCGACAGAGCGGACTCACCGAGCTGACTGGCGAACTTCAGAATCGGATTCACGGCACCTTCCTTCCCGGGAACTCACTGGAGTATTCGCCGCCGATCCATCCGCAGATGGGTCAGTGTTCCTCGACGTGCGCCTTGAGCTGGTCGAGGTCCTTCACGTGCAGCTTCCTCACGCGACGGCCCATCGCGGCCTCGACGAGGTGGCGCAGGCCCAGCGGCAGGGGTGCTTCGGCGTGAAAGTCCAGATGCACACGGGTGCGTGCGCCGTCGACGTCCTCGAGGCGGAACTTCAAGTGCGGGGTCATCTCCCGGCCGCCGGGACCGCGGTTGCGCATCCGGTAGTCGACGCTGCGATTGTCGAGCGCGTGCAGGATCTGGCGGCCCTGCGTCGTCCCCTTGGTGTCGGTGAACACGATGGCGGATCCGATGCTTCGTCCGTCACCGTCGATGCGGCACGTGTAACCGGTGGCCTCCGGCCACGCCGACCACTGCAGCAGTTCGTTCTCGTCCGCGATCGCCTGCCGCACCCGGGCCAGCGGCCGGTCGATCGTGACACTCTCTGTCCACTGCATCGGACCTTCCAGAAAGTTCGATGATCGAATGATACGGTCATCAAACCATGGCTGGGATATCTGGACAACCCACCGTCCTCGAGGCATGCCGCGCCCTGTGGCGCGCGATGGAGGACTTCGACGAGGCGGCGTGCCGCGCGCTGGGCGTCGGCCGCAGTGACCTGCGTGCGCTGAACTCGTTGGAGGACGGTCCGCGCAGCGCGGCGTCGCTGGCCGAGTACCTCGGGCTGTCGCGCGGATCGGTGACCGCGCTCATCGATCGGCTCGAAGCGGCACGCCTGGTGGAGCGCCGCGCCGCCGAGCGTGACCGGCGCAGTGTGCTGGTGGCCCTGCGGGACCCGACATGGCGCGCGCTCGCCGAGATCTACCGGCCCCTCGGCCAGGCCGTCGCCGCGGCCGGCGCCGCTCTCGACGACCGCGACCGCCGCGCTCTGGTGCGGGGGCTCGACCAGATCGCGACGGCCTTCGCGCAGGCGCAACCCCGCGATGACCGATGATCGACGCGATGGACCTCGCCGACCTTCTCGACCGTGTGCACGTCGTCGCCCTGCCGATGCGGGTGCGTTTCCGTGGCATCACCACCCGCGAGGTCGCGCTGATCGACGGCCCGGCGGGCTGGGGCGAGTTCGGGGCGTTCGTCGAGTACGGACCCGCCGAAGCGGCGCACTGGCTCGCCGCCGGACTCGAGGCCGCCTACCAGCCGCTGCCCGCGCCGCGGCGGCACCGCATTCCGATCAACGCGACCGTCCCCGCCGTCCCGGCCGCTCAGGTCCCCGAGGTGCTGGCCCGGTTCCCCGGCGCGCGCACCGCGAAGGTGAAGGTCGCCGAACCCGGGCAGTCGCTCGCCGACGACGTCGCGCGCGTGAACGCCGTCCGCGCCGCCGTGCCGACGGTCCGGGTCGACGCCAACGGCGGCTGGAGCGTCGAGGACGCCGTCGCCGCGGCGGCGGCGCTCACGGCCGACGGTCCGCTGGAGTACCTCGAGCAGCCGTGCGCGACGGTGCCCGAACTGGCGGAGGTGCGCCGCCAGGTCGACGTCCCGGTCGCCGCCGACGAGAGCATCCGCAAGGCCGACGACCCGCTGCTCGTGGTGCGTGCCGGGGCGGCCGACGTCGCGGTGCTCAAGGTGGCACCGCTGGGCGGGGTGCGGGCCATGCTGGCGATCGCCGCGCAGATCGACATCCCGGTGGTGGTGTCGAGCGCGCTGGACTCCGCGGTCGGTATCGGCGCCGGGCTGGTCGCCGCGGGGTGTCTGCCCGAGCTGCGGCATGCCTGCGGGCTGGGCACCGGCAGCCTCTTCGTCGAGGACGTCGCCGAGCCCGCGCCGCCGGTCGACGGGTTCCTGCCGGCGGCCGCGATCACCCCCGACCCCGCGCGGGTCGCCGCGCTGGCGGCGCCGCCGGCGCGCCGGGACTGGTGGATCGAGCGCATCCGGGAGTGCTCTCCGCTCATGTCCTGATCTGTGGGATGCATGTCCTGGACGCCATGACCGGTCGCGCTCAGACTGAGACCCATGGCGCGGCAGGTCCTGATCCTCGGCTTCGAGGGTGTGCAGGCCCTCGACATGGTGGGACCGTTCGAGGTGTTCACCGGGGCGTCGCTGTACGCGGGTGCACACGGCGCCGAGGGCTACGACGTCCGCGTGGTCTCGGCGCACGGCGCCCCGGTCAGCACCGGCACCGGGCTGACGCTGGTCGCCGACCCGCTGCCCGACCCCGTGGCGCCGGTCGACACTGGTGCTGCCCGGCGGGTACGGCACGGAGGTCGCGCGCAAGGACGCCGAGCTGATCGACTGGATCGCCGCGGTCGCCCCGCACGCGCGCCGGGTGGTCAGCGTGTGCACCGGCGCGGTGCTGGCCGCGCAGGCCGGCCTGCTCGACGGTTGCGTCGCCACCACACACTGGGCGTTCGCGGCGCAGCTGGCCTCGGAGTTCCCGGCGATCACCGTCGACCCGGACCCCATCTTCGTCCGCAGCTCGGAACGGGTGTGGACGGCCGCCGGCGTCACCGCCGGAATCGACCTGGCACTGGCGCTCGTCGAGGACGACCACGGCACCGAGGCCGCGCAGACCGTGGCGCGCTACCTGGTGATGTACCTGCGCCGGCCGGGCGGGCAGACGCAGTTCGCCGCGCCCGTGTGGATGCCGCGCGCCCGCCGCACCCCGATCCGCGACGTGCAGGAAGCCATCGAGGCCGCACCCGGGGACGGACACAGCATCGCCGACCTGGCGCGAATCGCGGCGATGAGCCCGCGGCACTTCACCCGGGTGTTCACCGAGGAGGTCGGCGAAGCGCCCGGCGCCTACGTCGAGCGGATCCGGGTCGAGGCGGCACGCCGTCAGCTCGAGGAGACCGACGACCCCGTCACTGTCATCGCCGCGCGCTGCGGGTTCGGCTCCTCGGAGACGTTGCGCCGCAACTTCGTCCGCCGTCTCGGCGTCTCCCCAGACCAGTACCGAAAGACGTTCGCCTGAAAGGAGACCGGCCATGCAGGTCGCGATCGTGCTCTATCCCGGGTTCACCGCGCTGGATTTCATCGGCCCGTACGAGTGCCTGCGCTGGTTGCCCGACACCGAGGTCCGATTCGTCTGGCACCAGCCGGGCCCGATCGCCGCGGATTCCCAGGTGCTGCTCGTCGGGGCCACCCACAGCTTCGCCGAGACGCCGTCGCCGGACGTCGTGCTGATCCCCGGCGGGATGACCACCCTCGAGCACGCCCGCGACAAGATCGTGCTCGAGTGGGTGCGGCAGGCGCACGCCACGTCGACGTGGACCGCGTCGGTGTGCTCGGGATCGGTGATCCTGGCCGCCGCGGGCCTGCTCGACGGCAAGCGTGCGACGTCCCACTGGGCGGCGCTGCCGGTGCTGCGGACGTTCGGCGCGATCCCGGTCGGGGACGAGCGCATCGTGCCCGCCGACGACCGCATCGTCACGTGCGCCGGGGTCTCGGCGGGCATCGACCTGGGGCTGTGGCTGGCCGGTCAGATCGGTGGGGAGGCGAAGGCCAAGGTCATCCAGCTGTCGATGGAGTACGACCCGCAGCCGCCGTTCGACTCCGGCCACATGTCCAAGGCGTCCGCGTCCACCAAGGCCGCCGCCACCGCGCTGATGAGCCGTGACCTGGCCAAGCCGGCGTCGATCGCGGCCGCCGGCGGTCTGATGTGGGACGCCGCCCTGGCGCGCGTCCGGCGTGGTCGCCGTCGGCGTTGACACTGCGTCCAGGGCGCGGATTTCGGGCGATTCACCACCGTGGGCGCAGTCTGAACGCACTCCAGTAGCGTCGTCCGGATGAATCTGGCCTATGACGATCGCGGCACCGGCGATCCGGTGCTCTTCATCGCCGGTCGCGGGGGTGCGGGCCGCACCTGGCACCTGCACCAGGTGCCTGTCTTCGCCCGGGCGGGCTACCGATGTGTGACGTTCGACAACCGCGGCGTCGGCGCCACCGAGAACGCCGACGGCTTCACCACCGAGACGATGGTCGGTGACGTCGTCGACATCATCGAGCGACTCGGGCTCGCTCCGGTGCGGATCGTGGCGCTGTCGATGGGCTCCTACATCGCCCAGGAACTGATGGTCGCGCGTCCCGAACTGGTGCGCTCGGCGGTGCTGATGGCCACCCGCGGCCGCCACGACCGCACCCGCGACTTCTTCTGGAAGGGCGAGCAGGCGCTCGCAGACTCCGGGATCGAACTCCCGGTCGATTTCGAGGCGAAAGTCCGCCTGCTGGAGAGCTTTTCGCCGAAGACGCTGAACGACGACAACGTCATCCGGGACTGGATCGACATGTTCACGATGTGGCCGCAGAAGCCGACGCCCGGCATGCGCACGCAGCTGTCGATCGCACCGCAGAGCAGCCGGCTGGCCGCCTACCAGAACGTGCAGACCCCCGCCCTGGTGATCGGGTTCGCCGACGACGTCGTGCTGCCCTCCTACCTGGGCCGCGAGGTCGCCAACGCGATGCCCAACGCGACGTTCCTGGAGATCCCGGGCACCGGCCACCTCGGGTTCATCGAGAAGCCGCAGGTGGTCAACACCGCGATCCTCAATTTCTTCGCCGATACCCTGTAGTGGTGAACCCCTCGACGGCGCAGGCCCGGGTGGTCGTCGACGAACTGGTGCGCGGCGGCGTCCGCGACGTCGTGCTGTGCCCCGGATCGCGCAACGCCCCGCTCGCGTTCGCCCTGCACGACGCCGACCGCGCCGGCCGTTTGCGCCTGCACGTACGCATCGACGAGCGCACCGCCGGTTTCCTGGCCATCGGGCTGGCGGTCGCCGAAAACGCGCCGGTGTGCGTGGCGATGACCTCGGGCACCGCGGTGGCCAACCTGGGCCCCGCCGTGGTGGAGGCCAACTACGCCCGCGTGCCGCTGATCGTGCTGTCGGCCAACCGGCCCTACGAGCTGCTCGGCACGGGGGCCAACCAGACCTTCGAGCAGCTCGGCTACTTCGGCACCCAGATGCGCGCCAACATCAGCCTCGGGCTCGCCGAGGACGCCCCCGAGAAGATGGCGTCCCTCAACGCGCAGTGGCGCTCGGCGACCTGCCGGGTGCTCGTCGCCGCAACGGGGGCCCGCTCGGCCAACGCAGGCCCGGTGCAGTTCGACATCCCGCTGCGGGAACCGTTGGTGCCACCCGTCGACGAGCCCGGCGCGCCGTATGCGCCGGAGGGCCGCCCCGACGGGCGGCCGTGGACGATCACCCCACCGGTCAGCTTCGACCAGCCGCTGGACATCGACCTGACCCCCGACACCGTCGTCATCGCCGGGCACGGCGCGGGCGTGCACCCGAACCTCGAGCATCTGCCCACGGTCGCCGAACCGACGGCGCCGTACGCGCGCAATCCGCTGCACCCGCTGGCGCTCAACCTGATTCGGCCCAAGCAGGTGATCATGCTCGGCCGCCCGACGCTGCACCGCCCGGTGTCGGCGTTGCTGGCCGATCCGTCGATCCCGGTGTACGCGCTGACCACGGGCCCGCGCTGGCCGGACGTGTCGGGCAATTCGCAGGCGACGGGCACCCGGGCGGTCACGGCCGGAGCGCCGGCGACGGAGTGGCTGGACCGGTGCGCCGACGCGCACCGGCACGCGTGCGAGGCGGTGCGCGGCCAGTTGGCCGCCCACCCGCTGACCACCGGTCTGCACGTCGCCGCCGCCGTGGCCGACGCGGTGCGCCCCGGTGACCAGCTGGTGCTGGGCGCCTCGAACCCGGTGCGCGACATCGCGCTGGTCGGTTTCAACACCGCCGAGGTCAAGGTGCGCTCCAACCGCGGTGTCGCCGGGATCGACGGCACCGTGTCGACGGCGATCGGGGCGGCGTGCGCGCACCGGGGCCGCACGGTCGCGCTGATCGGCGATCTGACGTTCGTGCACGACAGCTCGGGCCTGCTGGTCGGGCCGACCGAGCCGATGCCGTCGGACCTGACCATCGTGGTGTCCAACGACAACGGCGGCGGCATCTTCGAGTTGCTCGAACAGGGCGACCCTCGCTTTTCCGACGTCTCCTCCCGCATCTTCGGCACACCGCACGACGTCGACGTCGGTGCGCTGTGCCGCGCCTATCACGTGGAGAGCCGCCAGATCGAGGTGGCCGATCTGGCCGCCGCCCTCGATGAGCCGCACGACGGGATGCGGGTGCTCGAGGTCAAGGCCGACCGCTCGTCGCTGCGGGCGCTGCACGCATCGATCAAGGCGGTGCTGTGAGGGCGCTGCTCGCCCGGCTGAAAGCGTTGTGGCAGTTCGCCATTCCGCACCTCTACGGAGAGCCGGGGGAGACGCGACGGGGCCGGATCCTGCGGCGCGTGCGCATCGGCATCGTGGTCGCGGCGTGCCTGGTCACGCTGCAGTCGGTGCTGCTGATCGTCGGCGCGTGGCGTGACGACCGCCAGATCGAGCGGCACATGGGGGTGGCCGCGGCCACCGTGCTCGACGCGGGCCCGCGCCGCTCGACGATCGAGTTCGTCACCCCCGACCGGGTGACCTACCGACCCGAACTCGGCGTGCTGTACCCCTCCGAGTTGGAGAACGGCATGCGCATCTACGTCGAATACGACACCAACAACCCGGATCTGGTGCGGGTGAAGGACCGCGACGCGTCGCTGGCCATCATCCCCGCGGGGTCGATCGCGGTGCTCGGATGGCTGGTCGCGGGCGCCGCGCTCGGCGTCACCGCGCTCGTGCAGCGCCGCATCGACGCCGAGGCGGTACCTCAGGACGCGACGAGCTGATCGAGCCAGGTCTCGTCGGAGAGATCGATCTTCTCGCCGGTCTCCAGGTCCACGACCGTCGGCGTTCCGGTGCTGCCCGGGTCGACGTCGTAGAGAAGGCTGTAGTTGGCCTCCTCCATTGCGTCGACGTCGACGGCCTCCTGATCGCGGGACACGTTGTCGGCCACGGGTTCCGGTAGACCGGCATCCCTGGCGATGCCACTCAGTTCCTCGCCGGTGAACGCCGGACCGCCCGGATCCTGTTGCGCCCACAGCTCTTCGACGAAGTGCTGGAACTGGGTGCCGGTCGTGGTCGCGTCCCCGGCCGGTTCGGCGGCGACGAACATCGCGTTGGCCACCGTCGCCGAATAGTCGCTGTCCTGGTCGAGGAACGTCAGGGGGCGGTAGGTGACCCGCAACCCGCCCACGGTGACGTAGTAGGCGATCTGGTCGCCGTACGCCTGCTGCAGATCGTGGCAGTGGGTGCACTGGGGTTCGGTGAAGATCTCGATCTGGGCCGGAGCGTCGTCGTAGCCGGCGACGATGCCGAATCCGTCGTCGGACAGCGCCAGCGGTGCCGTGGCCGGGTCGGGCCGAGCGGTGCCGGTGACGTCCTTCGAGCAGCCGACGGCGCCCAGCATCAGCCCGATCGTCGCGACGGCCAGCACCGTCCGCGGTGTGCGCATGCGGTGAAGAATAGCGCCGCAGAACCGGCAATTCGTGCGACATATCCCTGTCGGCAACCTCCGGGACAGGTGGCGATGTCACCGTCGTCGTGTGCGCGTCGCCATCGTCGCAGAATCGTTCCTCCCGAATGTCAACGGCGTCACCAACTCGATGCTTCGGGTGATGGAGCATCTCCGTCGCACCGGGCACGAAGTCCTGGTCATCGCCCCGGACACGCCACGCGGTCAGCCCGCGGCCGACAAGGTGCACGACGGAGTCCGGGTGCACCGGGTCCCGTCGATGATGTTTCCCACGGTGACGTCGCTGCCGTTGGGCGTGCCGCGGCCGCGGATGGTGGGCGTGCTGCGCGGGTTCGATCCCGACGTCGTGCACCTGGCCTCGCCCGCGCTGCTGGGCTGGGGCGGCGTGCACGCCGCGCGCCACCTCGGGGTGCCGACGGTGGCGGTGTTCCAGACCGACATCGCCGGGTTCGCCCAGAGCTACGGCGTCGGCGTGATGTCGCGGGCGGCGTGGACCTGGACCCGGCGTCTGCACAGCAAGGCCGACCGCACCCTCGCACCGTCCACCGCGGCGATCGACGACCTTGTCGCTCATGGCATTCCGCGGGTGCAGAAGTGGTCGCGCGGGGTGGACGTGACCGGTTTCGCCCCGTCGGCGCGCGATGAGCGGCTGCACCGGTCGTGGTCGCCCGAGGGTAAGCCCGTCGTCGGGTTCGTCGGCCGGCTGGCCCCGGAGAAGCACGTGGAACGGCTGGCGGTCCTGGCGCGGCGCGACGACGTGCAGGTCGTGGTCGTCGGGGACGGCGTCGACCGGCCGAAGCTGGAGGCGGCGCTGCCGGGCGCGGTGTTCACCGGCGCGCTCTACGGCGCTGAGCTCGCGACGGCCTACGCCAGCATGGACGTGTTCGTCCATCCCGGCGAGCACGAGACGTTCTGCCAGGCGGTGCAGGAGGCCATGGCCTCCGGGGTGCCGGTCATCGCCCCGGATGCGGGCGGCCCGCGGGACCTGGTCGCGCCCTACCGCACCGGGTTGCTGTTGCCGGTGGGCGAGTTCACTGACAGGTTGTCGGCCTCGGTCGACCATCTCGTCGCTGAGCGGCGGCGGTATTCGCCGGCGGCGCGGCGCAGCGTACTGGGCCGGACGTGGCCGGTGATCTGCGACGAGTTGCTGAGCCACTACGACGACGTGGCCGGCCGACGCGGGGCGCGGGCCGCGTAATTTGGTGGGATGCCCCCCGAGAAGGTCGACGCCGGCGCGCTGGCAGGTGTCTCCGAGACGGCTCTCCTGACGCTGAACGGTCGGGCGTATCAGGCACGGCACCCCGACGCGATCATCGACGACCCGATGGCCGTCGGCCTGGTCGAGGCGATCGACTTCGACTTCGACAAGTTCGGCCGTCGTAAGGGCCAGGAGATGGCGCTGCGCTCACTGGCGTTCGACCGCGCAATCTCGGCCTACCTCACCCGGCATCCGTCGGCGACCGTCGTCGCCCTCGCCGAGGGGCTGCAGTCCACGTTCTGGCGGCTCGACGCGACCCCGTCGGATCACCGATTCCGTTGGCTGTCGGTCGATCTCGAACCGGTCATCGCGTTGCGCCGCCGCCTGTTGCCGACGTCGCCGCGCATCACGCTGCTCGCCCAGTCGGCACTCGACGAGAGCTGGACGGACGCGGTCGACACCAGCGAGGGTGTGATCATCACCGCTGAGGGCCTGCTGATGTACCTGCAGCCCGACGAGGCGATGGCACTGATCGCCGCGTGCGCACGGCGGTTCCCGGGCGGCCAGATGATCTTCGACCTGCCGCCGGTGATGGTGAAAAAGCTCGCGCCGAAAGGCATGCGGTCCTCCGCGCGCTACCGGGTTCCGCCAATGCCGTTCAGCCTGTCGGCCGCGCAGCTGGCGGCGTTGGCCGGCACCGTGCCGGGGATCACCGCGGTGCATGACCTGCCGATGCCCCGCGGGCGCGGCTTCTTCTTCGAGCGGGTGTTCCCCGCGATCTGGGGGTGGCGACCGATGAGGAACCACCGCGGCGCCTACACCCTGCTCGACTTCGGCTGACGCGAAGTTTGCCGGTTTCCTGGGCGGGTACAGGTTCAACGGCTCTGCTGCTGCGTTCACGGCGGCACAGCGATGTGTCGGCGGCTCAGCGGAGAGCGAGGATTCCCATGATCGGTGCCCTGTACGAGGCCGCGCTCACCGGGCAGCGATGTTGGGTCCGCGGCGCGGACTACCAGACCCGGGTGCTGCCGGTCGACCGGTGGCTGGCCGACTGCGACGACGATCCGTTCGACGCGGCGCTGGCCGCCCGGGCCGAGGGCCCGACCGTCGACCTGGCATGTGGACCAGGCCGCTTCGCGGCGTGGCTGGCCCGGCGGGGCGTCCCGGCCGTCGGTATCGACCAGTCGGCCGTCGCGGTGCACCTGGCCGAACAGCGCGGGGCACGGGCGTTGCGCGGCGACGTGTTCGACATGCTGCCGCGCGAGGGCTGGTGGCAGACCGTGCTGCTGGCCGACGGGAACGTCGGCATCGGCGCCGACCCGCTGCGGCTGTTCAACCGCTGCCGCGCGCTGCTGCGCGAGGGCGGCCACTGCGTCGTCGAATTCGACCCGTCCGTCACCGGCGCGTCGACGACCATGCTGCGACTGGAAACCGACGACGAGGTCGGCCCCTGGTTCGAATGGGCGTCGGTCGGCCTCGACGCGGTCGAGGAGTTCGGTCAGCGAGTGTCGTTGCGGCTCAAGGACGTCGAGATCATCGGCGAGCGCGGAATGGCCGAGCTCGCCGCGATCTGACTCAGCCCTGCGCCTCGACCGCCACCGGCTGCCACTGCTCCCAGGTCGCCAGTCGCTTCTCGTAGTCGGCCTTGGCCAGCTGCAGCGGCAGCTCCCCGAAGAACACCCGCAGCGGCGGCTCGGCCGCGTCGACGACCTTCAGGATCGCGCGCGCCGAGGCGGTCGGATCGCCCGGCTTCGCGCTGCGCGACGCCCGCAACTCGGCCGCCTTCGCGTGGATCTCCGCGTAGTCGGGCAGCTCGGCGGCGTGCTTGGCCGACGGGCCCGCCCAGTCGGTGGAGAAACCGCCCGGCTCGACCAGCGTGACGTGCACGCCGAATTCGGCGACCTCCTGCGCCAGCGCCTGGGAGAAGCCCTCCAGGGCCCACTTCGAGGCGTGGTAGATGCCGACGTTGGGGAATGCCGTGATGCCACCGATCGACGACACCTGGATGATGTGGCCGCTGCGCTGGGCGCGCAGCAGCGGCAGGGCCGCCTGGGTGATCCACAGGGCTCCGAACACGTTGGTCTCGATCTGATCGCGGGCCTCCTGCTCGGAGAGCTCCTCGATGAAGCCGAACTGCCCGTAGCCGGCGTTGTTGACGACGATGTCGAGCCGGCCGAAGTGCTCGTGGGCCTGCTGGACGGCCGCGAAGTCGGCGTCGCGGTCGGTGACGTCGAGGCGGATCGGCAGCAGGGCGTCGCCGTATTTGGTGACGAGGTCGTCGAGGGTGGACAGGTCGCGGGCGGTGGCGGCGACCTTGTCGCCGCGCTCGAGCGCGGCGATCGACCATTCGCGTCCGAAGCCGCGCGACGCACCGGTGATGAACCAGACTTTTTCACTCATGCTCTAGGTCAAGGCCGTCGAGTCCGTGAGCATTCCCTGACGGCGAACCGCACAGGAAACTGTCAGGCCGGGCCGGTGATACGTTCGCCAGTGTGAACCGCGCGTCGCTGGAGAAGGATCCGCACGAGGTGGCGTCGATGTTCGACGGCGTCGCGCGGCGCTACGACCTCACCAACACGGTGCTCTCGCTGGGGCAGGACCGCTTCTGGCGGCGGGCCACCCGCGAGGCGCTGCGGATCGGGCCCGGTGACAAGGTGCTCGACCTGGCTGCCGGGACGGCGGTGTCGACGGCCGAGCTCGCCACGTCGGGGGCGTGGTGTGTGGCGGCGGACTTCTCGGTCGGCATGCTGGCCGCGGGGTCGGCGCGGCCGGTGCCGAAGGTCGCCGGCGACGCCACCGAACTGCCGTTCGCCGACGGCGTGTTCGACGCGGTGACGATCAGCTTCGGGTTGCGCAACGTGGTCGACCACGTCGCGGGGCTGCGGGAGATGGCGCGGGTGACGCGTCCGGGCGGCCGGCTGGTGGTCTGCGAGTTCTCCACACCGACGAACGGTCCGTTCGCCACGGTGTACAAGGAGTACCTGATGAAGGCGCTGCCGGCGATGGCCCGCGCGGTGTCGTCGAACCCCGACGCCTACGTCTACCTCGCCGAGTCGATCCGCGCGTGGCCCGATCAGGCCGAGCTGGCCCGTCGCATCGAGGCCGCCGGCTGGACGGACGTGTCCTGGCGCAACCTGACCGGCGGCATCGTCGCGCTGCACGCCGCCACCAAGCCCTGATCCCTTTTTCCGCGAGCGCGCGTGTTTGCACGCCGACGCGCCGCATTCCGCGTACTTTCGCGCGCGCTCGCGGTCCGCGAAAGTAGCGTCACGACCATGCTGCACGGACGCCACGCCGATCCCGATGCCACGCTCGCCAGCGACCCCCGCTCCGACCCGCGGATGGTCGCCGCGCTGGCCGCCTTCGGCCTCGACGGCCGGCTGCCGCCCTCCGGCCTGGGCGCTCACTCCCCGTTGGAGGAGCGCCTGGCCTACGCGACCATGAGTGAACAGGGCATCGGCGCCATCTTCGACGCGCTCGCGCAGAACGTCGCACCACCCGCCGGCGTCACCACCACCACGACGACGATCACCGGCAGCGACGGCAACGCCATCACGCTGTTCGTCAGCCGACCCGATGACGCGCCCGGTCCGCTGCCGGCGATCCTGCACCTGCACGGGGGCGGCATGGCGATCGCCAGCGCCGCCGACATACCCTACATCCGGCTGCGTGAACACCTCGCCGCCACCGGCCTCGTCGTCATCGGCGTCGAGTTCCGCAACTCCGGCGGCGCCCTCGGCCCGCACCCGTATCCGGCGGGCCTCAACGACTGCGCGTCGGCCGCGCGCTGGGTTGACGAGCAGCGAGGCGAGCTGGGCGTCAGCCACCTCGTCGTGTCGGGGGAGTCCGGCGGGGGGAACCTGACGTTGACATTGGCGCACAAGGCGAAACGCGAAGGTTGGATCGACGCTGTCGCAGGCTTCTACGCGCAGTGCCCGTTCATCTCCAACCGGTGGCAGGACGGCCACGACGAGCTGCCGTCGCTGACCGAGAACGACGAATACTTCATCAGCCGTGAACAATTGACGATCCTCGGTTCGCTCTACGATCCCGACGGACGACACGTCGACGATGCCGCGTGCTGGGCGTACGTGGCCACCGACGACGAATTGACCGGCCTGCCACCGCATGTCATCTCGGTCAACGAACTCGACCTACTACGCGACGAGGGCCTGCAGTACTACCGCAGGCTGCTGCGGGCCGGGGTTCCGACGGTCGGGCGCGTGGTCGCGGGCACCTGCCACGGGGGCGATCTGCTGCTCGCGGCCGCGATGCCGGAGGTGTTCGCTGCCAGCATCCGCGACGTCAGCGGCTTCGCCCACTCATTGGCCTGACACCCACCCCGCCCCGCGAGCGCGCGCGTCTGCACATCGACACGCCGCGACCGGCGTGCATCGTGCGCGCCTTCGTCGCCCGCGAGCGCGCTATCCCTGCCACAGACGCGTCGACTCCTCGCCGACATGCGGGTCGTGGATCTGCTGAAAGTTCCGCCCGCCTCGGGCGAACGTCGCGAGGACGGCTGCGGGACAGAGCGTTTCGACGACAGGCGTGTCGCGCCAGCGGCAGGGCCGGACGTGCACGAGGTCGACGTCCTCGCCATCGGCGTCGTAGACGTACGGTCCGGTGAGGCGGCCCAGCCAGAACAGCCCGTCGCCGTCGCGCGTCCACACGAAGGACCCCTCGGCCGCGTCGGCGAAACGCTCCACCCGCCGCTCGGGGACGTCGAAGCGGCCGAACCCGCACACACCGACGCGCAGCGCGCGCTCGACGGCCAGATGTGAATCGATGTCGTCCCGGCGCGACCGCATCGGCGCCCGGTACACCGCCGTCACGCTCGATCTCCGCGAACGCGCACATAATGCCGCGACACGCCGCGTGGCGACGTGCAGACGCGCGCGCTCGCGGAGCAGTGGGACCTCACGTGAACGGGCGGCGCGCGTCCACGCGGCCGGACAGCCGGCCGGCGCCACGCCACACCCGGGCCACCACGTCGTCGTCCTCGTCGGTGACGAAGTTGCCCATCACCCGCACCGCGACCGTCATCAACGCCGAGGAGCGCATCGCCAGCGGCCCCGTCGCCGGCAGGAACCGGGGGAACGTCAACAGCAGCGCCAGCCGGCGCGCGATCGAGAACCCGCGCGCGTAGTGCGCGTGCAGGACCGCGGGCCAGGCCTGCGTGTAGTCGCCCGAGCCCAGCATCGACGCGGCCAGCCGCCCGGTCTCCAGCCCGTAGTCGATGCCCTCGCCGTTGAGCGGGTTCACGCACGCCGCGGCGTCGCCGATCAGCATCCAGTTCGGTCCGGCCACCCCGGACACCGCGCCGCCCATCGGCAACAGTGCCGAACGAGCCGCCCGCACAGAGCCGTCGAAGCCCCATTCGTCGCGGCGCAGCTCGACGTAATGATTCAGTAATGGCCGCAGCGCCGCGTCGGCGGGCCGCTTGGAGGTCGCGAGTGCGCCGACGCCGATGTTCACCTCGCGGGTGCCCAGCGGGAAGATCCAGCCGTAGCCGGGCAGCACCTCCCCGGCCGGCGAGCGTAGTTCCAGGTGCGACGTGATCCAGGGTTCGTCGTGGCGTGGGGTGGCGATGTAGCCGCGGATAGCAACGCCGTAGACGGTGTCCTTGTGCCACTCACGGCCCAGCGCCCGCCCCAGCGTCGACCGTGCCCCGTCGGCGACGATCAGGTCCGCGCAGCGCACCTCCTCGCCGGAGTCGAGCACCACGGCCGTCACCCGCCCATCGGGAGAGCGTTGCACGTCAACGGCTTTGACACCGAGCTTCATCTTCGCGCCGTCGTCGACGGCCACCAGCCGGATGCGTTCGTCGAGTTCCAGGCGCGGCACCGCACTGCTGATCGGCGGGAACGACCGGCCCGGCCACGGGATCTCCACGTCGGCGCCGAAGCCCGACATCCGCAACCCGTGGTGGGTGATCCGCCCGTCCAGCCACCGGTCGAGGCCCAGCCGCCGCATCTCGGCCACCGCCCGGGGGGTCAGCCCGTCGCCGCAGGCCTTGTCGCGCGGGAAGCTCGCCGAGTCGAGCACCAGCACCTCGCGCCCGGCGCGCGCCGCCCACGCCGCGGCCGCCGAACCGGCCGGACCGGCCCCGACGACCACCACATCAGCGCTCGTCTGCATGGCTCCCAGTATGTTGGCTGTGTGAGGACACCGGCGAACGTGGTGGCGGGAGTGGACTTCGGCGATGCCGAGTTCGCCCAAGGCGTCCGTGACGGAGTGGCCCGGATCGAGGCGCTCATGTCGGAGGAACTCGGCCGCGCCGACGAGCTGATGGCCGAGGCGGTCACCCATCTGTTCGAAGCCGGCGGCAAACGGTTCCGCCCGCTGTTCACGGTGCTGTCGGCCCAGCTCGGCCCGGAGCCGGACGCCTGGCAGGTCACCGTCGCGGGTGCGGTCATCGAGCTGGTGCACCTGGCGACGCTGTACCACGACGACGTGATGGACGAGGCCCAGGTGCGGCGCGGGGCGGTCAGCGCCAACGCGCGATGGGGCAACAACATCGCGATCCTGGCAGGCGACTACCTGTTCGCGACGGCGTCGCGGCTGGTCAGCAGGCTGGGGCCGGACGCCGTGCGGATCATCGCGGACACCTTCGCGCTGCTGGTCACGGGCCAGATGCGGGAGACCCGCGGCGTCGCGGAGCACGTGGACGAGGTCGAGCACTACCTGAAGGTGGTCTACGAGAAGACGGCCTGCCTGATCGCGGCGTCGGGCCGCTTCGGTGCGACGTTCTCCGGCGCGGACGACGCCCAGATCGAGCGGCTGGCCCGGCTCGGCGGGATCGTCGGAACCGCGTTCCAGATCTCCGACGACATCATCGACATCGACAGCGACCCCGACGAGTCCGGCAAGGTGCCCGGCACCGATCTGCGGGAGGGCGTGCACACGCTGCCGGTGCTCTACGCGCTGCGCGAGACGGGGCCCGACGCCGACCGGCTGCGGGAACTGCTGGCCCGCCCCCTCGACGACGACGCCGATGTGGCCGAGGCGCTGCGGCTGCTGCGCTCCTCGCAGGGCATCGTCAAGGCCAAGGAGACGGTCGCCGGGTACGCCCGGCAGGCCGAGGAGGAACTCGCCGCGCTGCCCGACGGCCCCGGCCGTCAGGCGCTGGCCGCGCTGGTCGACTACACGATCAACCGGCACGGCTGAGTACCGCGGAACCTGCGCGGCGTACCCGAGCGTTGAACGAGCGAATGAGTTCTGCAGGTGGGGTGAGGAGGAATCCGCGATGACGTGGCATCCGCACGCCAACAGGGCCAAGACGTTCCTGTTGCTGGTGGTGTTCTCGGGTCTGATCGTGGCCGTCGGCGCGATGTTCGGGCGCAACATCATGTTCCTGGCGGTGCTGTTCGCCCTCGGCATGAACGCCTACGTGTACTTCAACAGCGACAAGTTGGCGCTGCGGGCGATGCACGCGCAGCCGGTCACCGAGATGCAGGCGCCGGTGATGTACCGGATCGTGCGGGAGCTGGCCACCACCGCGCGCCAGCCCATGCCGCGGCTCTACATCAGCGACACCGCCGCCCCCAACGCGTTCGCTACAGGCCGCAATCCGCGTAACGCCGCGGTGTGCTGCACCACCGGCATCCTGGGCATGCTCAACGAGCGGGAACTGCGCGCGGTGCTCGGCCACGAGCTCTCCCACGTCTACAACCGCGACATCCTGATCAGCTGCGTGGCCGGGGCGATGGCGTCGGTGATCACGGCGCTGGCCAACCTGGCGTTCTTCGCCAGCATGTTCGGCGGCAACCGCGAGGGTGGTGCCAATCCCTTTGCCATTCTTCTGGTTTCGCTGCTCGGACCGATCGCGGCGACGGTCATCCGGCTGGCGGTGTCGCGGTCGCGGGAGTACCAGGCGGACCAGTCCGGCGCGGAGCTGACCGGTGACCCACTGGCGTTGGCGAGCGCGCTGCGCAAGATCAGCGCCGGCGTGGAGCGGGCGCCGTTGCCGCCGGAGCCGCAGCTGGCCGACCAGGCGCACCTGATGATCGCGAACCCGTTCCGCTCGGGCGAGAAGATCGGCAAGCTGTTCGCCACGCATCCGCCGATCGCCGACCGGATCGCCCGCCTGGAGGCCATGGCCGGGCGGGGCCCGGGCCAGTACTGACGGGCCCGTCAGACTTTCCCCTCTGGCGGTGCACGTTTCGGCGCCCCCGGCTTAAGGTGTGCGTCGTGCTGACCCGAATCCTGATCGGCGTCGCGGCCACCGCCGCGCTCGCCGCGCCCGCCGTCGCCGCGGCCGACCCGTCGCCGCTCAACGTCAACGCACTGCCGCCGATCAATCCGCAGCCGTACGCGTCGCCCGACGGCGCCTGGTACTCGTTCGCCGCGCCCGGTGGAGTGACGTGCGTGATGGACCGCCAGACGGGCAGCTACGGGTGCAACGGGTCGCTGCCGGGGGCGCCGGGCGGCGCGAACGTCGTCACGGGCTGGGCGGGCGGTCCGCCGGGGTTCGGGCACGCCAACGGCCCGATGTACGGCGCGACGGCCAACCCGCTGCCGCTGCCGGTCAACACCCGGATGAGCTTCCGCACCGTCAGCTGTGGCACCGACGGCGTCATCACCTCCTGCACGAACACCGTCGACCAGTCCGGTTTCGTCATCAGCCCGACGGGCACCTACTCCTACTGACCGCTAACACTGATGGCCCGACCGGCGACATCTAGGCTGTGACCGTGTCGAGCAGAGCTTTCCTCGGTGCCGTCGGCGTCGCCGCGGCCGGTGTCCTCAGTGCGTCCGGTCTGGCGGCCGCCCAGCCCGCGCCGCCCACTCCGCCACCGACGCCGCCGGCTCCCAACGTGAACGCGTGGGCGCCCGCGAACCCGAAGAACTACGCGGTGTTCGACGGCGCTGCGTACGCGTTCAGCGTCAACGGCTTGACCTGCATGCTGCAGCGCTCCGGTGGCTACGGCTGCAACGGGGTGCTGCCCGGCGCCCCGGAGGGCGCCAACCTGGTCAGCGGTTCGGCCGGCGGGGTGCCCGGCTTCTCGGTGGCGCCCGCCCCGATCTACGGCGGCCCGGTCAACACGCTGCCGCCGAACACCCGGCTCAGCTTCGGCGACGTCAGCTGCGGCGGTGACGGCACCGTGACGGCCTGCGTGGACAGCCGCAACCAGTCGGGTTTCGTGGTGAGCCCGTCGGCGTCGTGGATCGTCAACGAGGTCAACCCGCTGGTGGCCCGGCCCGAGGGCACCAACCCCTACGTCAACTAGGTCAGAAGCCGGCGCCGTGGACCTCGTGGCCCGGCTTCTCCAGCATCAGGCCGTGATAGGCGTCCTCGACCGTCGACCCGTGGTTGACCACGCCGTCGACCTCGCGGGCGATCGGCATCGAGATGCCCAGTTCCTCGGCGAACGACATGATCACGCTGGAGGCCTTCACGCCCTCGGCGACCTGGTTCATCGATGCGATGATCTCGTTGATCGGCTTGCCGGCACCGAGTTGTTCGCCGACGTGCCGGTTGCGGCTGCGCTGGCTGGTGCACGTCACGATCAGGTCGCCCATCCCGGCGAGCCCGGCGAACGTGTCGCGGTGGCCGCCCAGGGCCTCGCCCATCTTCGACATCTCGCGCACCGCGCGGGCCATCACCATCGCGCGGGTGTTCTCCCCGATCCCCAGTGAGTAGCCCATGCCGACCGCGATCGCGTAGACGTTCTTCAGCGCGCCCGCCATCTCGACCCCCACCACGTCGTCGGTGGTGTAGGTACGAAAACGCTTGGTGCGGAACAGGTTCGCGAGGTTGGCGGCCAGATGCTGGTCGGGCATGGCCAGTACCGCGGCGGCCGCGTAGCCCTCGGCGACCTCGCGGGCGATGTTGGGCCCGGCGAGGATTCCGGCCGGGTGACCCGGCAACACCTCGTCGACGACCTGGCTCATGCGGTAGTTGGTGCCCTGCTCGAGACCCTTGACCAGCGACACCACCGGAACCCACGGGCGCAACGAGGCGGCGAGTTCGGTGAGCACACCGCGGAATCCGTGCGACGGCACCCCCATCACGATCACGTCCGCGCACTCGGCGGCCTCGACAAAATCGGTGGTGGCGCGCAGGTCGTGCGCCAACTCCACCTCGTTGCCGAGGTACTTGGTGTTGCGGTGGTGGGAGTTGATGTCGTCGGCGGTCTCCTGCGAACGTACCCACTGCAGCGTCGGCCCGCGCCGCGCGCAGATGGACGCCACGGTGGTGCCCCAGGATCCGCCACCGAGGACGACGACTTTCGGTTCGCGCTGTGCAGGTGCCATGAGTGACCACATTAGGGCGGCAGCTGCGGCTCGAGGGCCGATTTCGAACCGATCGGTGCGCCGACGGGGGCGCGGCAGTGGGCATAATGAGAACGACTTTGCTGAGGGGGTTCGCGTTTGTCGGTCACGGTATCGACGGTCGAGGCATCCGATCCGCAAGGCCTGACGGCGGCCGCGGGTCGACTCGGCGGCACGATCGCCGATCTCGACGGCGCGATCACCGAGCAGCAACAGGCCCTGGACCGGTTGCGGGCCGCGTGGCAGGGTGCGGCGGCGGATGCGGCGATCGCCCAGGCGGAGAAGAACCTCACCGAGCAGCTGCAGTTGCGGGCCCGCCTCGAGTCGGTGCAGTCCGCGCTGGCCACCGGCGGTGCGCAGATGGAGGCGACGCGGGCGGGGCTGATGGGCATCGTCGGGACGCTGCGGGCGGCCGGGTGGACGGTCACCGACGACGGGCGCGCGATCGCGCCGATCTTCCCGCCGCTGCTCAAGCAGTTCGAGCCGGGATTCACCGCGGTCATCCAGCGATTGCTGCAGCTGTTCGATCAGATCGACGCGGCCACCGCAGGCGCCGTGCGCACTGCGATCGGCGGTGTCCCGCCGGCCACCCCGCCCGGGACGCCGCTGCCGGCGCCCCCGCCTCCCGGGGCGTCGCCCGAGCAGGTCAAGCAGTGGTGGGACTCGCTGAGCGACGCCGACAGGAAACGGTTCACCGAGACGGCGCCGCGCGGGCTGGGCAACCTGGACGGGCTGCCCGTCGAGGTGCGCGATCAGCTCAATCGCACGGTGATGGACCGTGACATCGCGCGCGTCGAGCACGCCGCGAGCGCCAACGGCGTCGGCGCCGACGACGTGGCTGCGCATCCGGAACGGTACGGGCTGAACCGAGCGGACGTCCTCGCCTACCAGAACGGGCTGAAGGCCCGTCAGGGCCTCAAACACCAGGCCGAGGGCGACAACCCGGCCCGGCCGCGCAAGACGTACCTGTTCGGTTACGACCCGCTGGCCTACAACGGGCAGGGCACCGCGGCCATCGCGCTGGGCAACCCCGACACCGCCGACAACATCGGGGTGATCGTGCCCGGCACCGGCAGCAGCCTGCAGTCGGACTGGCTCAACAGCGGCCGCAACGACGGGATCAACCTGCTCGACCAGATGGGCAAGGCCGACCCGACGAAGCAGAACGCGGTCATCATGTGGATGGGCTACGACGCGCCCGACAGCTTCACCGATCCGCGCATCGCGAACCCCGAGCTGGCCCGCGCCGGCGGCGCGCTGCTGGCCGGCGACGTCAACAGCCTGCACGTCACGCACACCGGCGCGGGCGAGCCGAACATCACGGTGCTCGGACACTCCTACGGATCGACGACCGTCGCCGACGCGTTCGCCGGCAGCAATATGAAGGCCACCAACGCGGTGCTGATCGGTTGTCCGGGAACGGATCTGGCCCATTCGGCGGCCGACTTCAATCTGCAGGGCGGCCAGGTCTACGTCGGCAACGCTTCGACCGACCCGGTCGGCTGGATCGGCGCCAGCGACATGGCGGCCGACGTGCTCAACGGTCCGCTGGCCGATCCGATGGGGGTGTCGGTGGGGTTGGGCGACGACGCGTCGGCGGAGTCGTTCGGCGCGGTGCGCTTCCATGCGGAGGTGCCGGGCTCCAACCTGCCGGACTTCGACGACCACTCGTACTACTACACGATGGGCAGCGAGTCGTTGTACAGCATGTCGGCCATCGCGTCCGGCCACGGCGACGCGCTCGGCGAGCTGGGCATGCTGGCGGACGGCCGGACCGCGCCGACCATCGGCACACCCGACCGCATCCCGACCCCGTTCGGCGATGTTCCGTTGCCGCACACCGACATTCCGCTGGGGCCGGCAATCCTCGACCCCGAGGCGCCGCGCGACAACGGTGCGGTCACCTCCGACCACCGATTCGACGGAAGACCCATCTAGTGATGACCCGACTGCTGTCCACGCTGCTGATCGTGCTCGCCCTGGGAGGCTGTCACATGTCCGATTCCGGCCCGGCGCAAGACAATCCGTACGACGAGCCGGAGAACGCCCTGTCCGACGAGCAGACCCGCGCGCAGGTCGTCGACCCGGCGGTGGCCCTGGTGCGGGCGGTGACGCTGGACGACGTGACGGGCGGCTTCTCGTTCGGGTCGTGCAACGACCAGGGCGAGCCGCCGTTCCAGGGCCGCGTGGAAGTGGCGTTCAAGCTGCCCGCTGATCCCGGTGCGGTGTACGCGCAGATCCGCGACGCCCTGGTCGCGCAGGGATGGGTGAGCGGCGCGCCGCAGGGTCAGGTCGTGCACGGTGACTCGCTCAACCGCGACGGCGTGACGGCCGCGGTCGGCCCGCGGTCCGCCGACCCCGGATACGGCGCGCTGCAGTTCTACGGGGAGTGCCGCAACATGGGCGACCACGGCTCCGACGGCCCGGTCGACATCACACTGGAGTTGCGTTGAGGCTGCGCTCAGGGCGGTGAAATCCGGGAAAATCGCGCCCTCAGCGCAGTCTCGACACGCTCACCGGTAGTTGACGAACTGCAGCGCGACGTCCAGGTCGGCACCGCGCAGCAGAGCCTGAACCGCCTGCAGGTCGTCGCGCTTCTTGGAGCTGACGCGGATCTCCTCGCCCTGGATCTGGGCCTTGACGCCCTTGGGGCCTTCGTCGCGGATGAGCTTGGTGATCTTCTTGGCGTCCTCGCTGGAGATGCCCTGCTTGAGGGTGCCGGTGAGCCGGAAGGTCTTGCCGCTGGGCTGCGGGTCGCCGGCATCGAACGCCTTCATCGAGATGTCGCGGCGGACCAGTTTCTCCTTGAACACGTCGACCGCGGCCTTGAGCCGTTCCTCGGTGGAGCTCACCAGCTCGATCACCTCGTCGCCCTTCCAGGCGATGGTGGTGTCGGTGCCGCGGAAGTCGAAGCGGGTGCTCAGCTCCTTGGCGGCCTGGTTGAGCGCGTTGTCGACCTCCTGCCGGTCGACCTTGCTGACGACGTCGAACGATGAATCCGCCATGGGACCCGTCCCTCCCTCGTAGGTGTCGGTTCTCGATCCCATCTTGGCCGGACGCCTCGCGGCGGGCCACACCACCCTGGCGATTTGTTCTCGGGGTATGTCCTCGTTGTATCCTGCTGTGCGCGCTCTACGCGTCACCGGCAGGTTGCCCGAGCGGCCAATGGGAGCGGACTGTAAATCCGTCGGCTTACGCCTACAGTGGTTCGAATCCACTACCTGCCACGCTGGTCAGGCCCCCTTTCGAGGGGGCCTGACGTCGTTTCTGGGGTCGAGCGTCTCCGGTGAGTCCGCCGCCAACGCGAAGAAACAAAAGATCACGACGACAGCCCGCCGCGCCCTACACTGAGCGGCTGTCTTCGACCAGGGAGGTGACCGATGCCTAGGTAGTTACCTAGGAGAGGAGGGCCCGAAGTGGCCCACACCGACAGAGACCATCCCCGTGTCAGACGGTTCTGGGATTGGCATGACAACACGTGCGGTTGCGGATGTCACGAGGCCGAGCGTGGGGACCGGCTATGCCGGTGTGTCATGACCGACCCCCAGTGTCCGCGGGGGGAGCGGTGCATCGGTCCGATAGCTTCGGACTGGAATCGGGACCAACGCAGGATCGAGCGGACGATTCTGCGCGAGCAGCTGCGCAAGGTCCGCAATGGTCGTCTCGATGTCGACGACCTTCCCGCCGGCGATCAGAAGCTCTACCACCGGCCGTACTACTGGTGATCACAGCCTCGTTGTCCCCGTTCCTGGGTGCACTGCACCCTGGGTGATCTCGTCGCGGCTCATTAGCGTCGAGATGGCGACCTGACGGAAGGGATTGATCGTGAAGCGAATTGACCTCGGTGGCCTCGACGTGTCGGCCCAGGGCCTGGGCTGCATGGGGATGAGTGAGTACTACGGAGCCTCGGACTGGGACACCAGCATCGCCACTCTCCGGCACGCCCTCGACATCGGCGTCACGCTGTTCGACACCGCCGACCAGTACGGCGCGGGCCACAACGAGGTCCTGCTCGGCCGCGGGATCGTGGGCCGACGCGACGACGTCCAGATCGCCACGAAGTTCGGCATCGACCGCAGCGGCGGCGACGAGAACCGCGTCCACCGCGGCGACCCGCCGTACGTCAAACGGTCCTGCGACGCGTCGCTGCTACGGCTGGGTGTCGACCACATCGACCTCTACTACCTGCACCGGCCGCCGGACAACGCCTTGATCGAGGACACCGTCGGTGCGATGGCCGAGCTGGTGAAGGACGGCAAGGTCCGCTACCTGGGGCTCAGCGAGGTCAGCGGTGAGCTGCTGCGCCGAGCCCACGCCGTGCACCCGATCGCGGCGGTGCAGAGCGAGTACTCGCTGTGGACGAGAGAGGTCGAGGAGGTCACCCCGGTGATGGCCGAGCTGGGCATCGGCCTGGTGCCGTACGCGCCGCTGGGCCGCGGGTTCCTGACCGGCGCGGTGCAGACCGCGACGCTGGACGCCAACGACTTCCGCGCCCGCAATCCGCGGTTCACCGGTGACGCCGGGCAGCAGAACCAGGCCATTGCGGACACGGTCCGCGCCGTCGCCGACCGGCTCGGGGTGCTGCCCGCGCAGGTCGCGCTGGCGTGGGTGTCGGCCCAGTCGGAGCGTCTCGGCGTGCCGGTGGTGCCGATCCCCGGGACCCGCCACGCGAGCCGGCTCGAGGAGAACGTCGCCGCCCTCGATGTGGTGCTGGACGATGACGCCCTCGCCGAGCTGCAACCCCTCAGCGACCTGGTGCAGGGCGGGCGTTACCCCGACCGCGGCGCGCGCTAGGAGTGCGGCGGGCCCAGGTACGGGAATTCGGTCAGGGTGTCGGTGTGCGGTGACAGGCCCGAGGGCGGGCACTCGTTCTTCGTGAGGAACGCCAGCCGGTAGTCGATGACGTCGTCGGTGAACGTCCGGCCGTTCGGATATCGCGCGGGCAGCCCCGGATCGAACGTCAGCATGTCCGGCAACGTCCCCTCCGCCTCGATCACCTCCACGGCGTCCTCCCTGCTGTAGCCGCCGGTGTGCCCGAGCAGGTGGACGAACTGGTCGAGCCAGCGGTCCCAGTCGTCGACCGGCTCGCTGGCGTTGTACTCGAGCTTCGTGTCATCGGTGTTGAAGAAGCTGCTGACCGACGGGTGGCCGGCCCGGTCGACGTGCCGCAGGGTGCCGTTCTCCCGCACGCTGCACCGTCCCCAGATCCGGATCGGCCCAGTCGCCTCCAGCATGCTGGTCGGGATCTCGAGCGCCATCGAGCAGACGTTGGCCGTCAGGTTCGAGTCCTCGCCCGTCCACGGCGACGCGCCGCCGAGATCGCCCAGGTGCGGTTCGGTGAAGTTGCGCTTGCCCGACGTGTCGAAAAGCGCCTTAATGCCGTCGAAGTCGAAGAAGAACGCGTCGCTGCGGGCGCCGGCGGCGAAGGTGATGTCGCCCGCTCGGACGATGTTGGGCTCGGCGGCGAACGACACCTCGACCGCCGAGAAGATCTTCTCGCCGACCGGCTCGGGATCCCGGGACTCCGCGCCGCGGGCCAGGTAGACGTCCACCGTCTGCCGGCCGTCCTGCGGCTCGGAGAAGACGAAGCTGAACGCGATGTCGTTGAGCAGGTCGCCATCGGTGTCGATCGCGAGCCGGTACACCGCGTCGGGGTGCAGAGCGTCGGCGTTCGGATTGGCGTTGAGGATCAACACCGTTCGCGCATCATCGGTCGGGGACTGGAACGCATAGAGGTCGCAGAGATCCAGACGTTGATCGCCTAGGGGCGGTCCGAGGCTCAGTCCGGTGAAATGGTTGGACATGACAGTGCACCTCTCGCCGGGCGGATCGTCTCTTCGGTCAACCTAGCCGGTTCCGGTGTCCGCCGAGTGGCCGTCGAGTGTCCCGCGCCGTCACCGCATTCGGAATCCGCGCCGGCGCACCCACCACACCGCCGCCCCGGTGCCGAGCACCCAGACCGTCAGGGCGACGGCCAGGTGCACGAAGGTCTTCGTGTCGCGCCCCAGCAGCGGGCCGATCGCGGCCGGTAACCGGTTCCAGAACAGTTGGTGCTCGACGCCGCCGATCGGGTCGGCGACGTAGTACAGCGCGTAGGGCAGCGCGAGTGCCGTCAGCCAGACGAGCAGGCTGGTCCTGTCGTGGCGGCGCCGCCACCGCCGCAGCAGAGGAAGGGCGGCGACGGGCAACAGCACCGAGACGAGGTTGCCGACACCGAACCAGGTGAAGACCGGCACCAGCACGTTGGGCACCGTGCGCAGCAGTCGGGACGGGTGATCGAGTGTGAGGGCGAACGCCACCCCCACCGCGAGCGTCGGCACGCCGACGATGACGAACAGCGCGGCGTTCTTGACCAGCAGGATCCGCCACATCGGGGTGCCGTCCGTGTATGCCGTGTGCACCCGGTGGTGGTCGGCTCCGAGCAGGTTGGTCGTGGTGACGTCGGCCAGGATGAACGAGGCGAAGTAGGTGTCGACGACGACGATGAGGTCGGCGTGCGCGCCGTGTCGGGTCAGCGGCTGCACCAGCAGCCACAGGGCGGCGAGGACCGCGTTGATCGACACCCCCATCAGGCAGGTACGCGGTGGGGTGAACATCCAGCGGATCTCCGCGGCGATCGAGCGCAGCAGCGGCAGCTGGAAGTCCCGCGCCGCGCGCCGGGCGGTGAATGGCCGTGGGGCGCTCGACCGCGCCATCGACCGGGACGCGGCGCCGAGGTATCGGCGGACGGCCGTGTTCACGTTGCTGACACCCCCGGGCAGAGTGGTTGCGACCCTACCGCGTTGACCCCCGCCGGCAACCTTCACGATGTACTGTTTCCCCGCTCCATCGACCACATCGACAGCGAGGCAGCCACCGCCGTGAGACTGATCCTTGATCTGCTCCGCCCCTACCGGTGGCTGGTGGCCGGGATCTTCGCGGTGCTGTGCGTCCAGATCGCCATGGGCCTCGCCGCGCCGTGGCCGTTGAAGGTGGTGCTCGACAGCGTCGTGGGTGACCACCCGCTGCCGGCGTGGCTGCACGGGATGCTGCAGCCCATCCTGGGGGGCGAGAGCCGCATGCACATCGCGGGCCTCGCCGCGATCATGGTGATCGTCATCGCGGTCATCGCGGCGATCGCCACCTACGTCGCCAACTACCTCACCGAGACGGTCGGCCAGAAGGTCGGCAACGATTTGCGCACCCGCGCCTACCACCATCTGCAGCAGCTTTCGCTGAGCTACTTCGACACCCACCGCGTCGGGCCGATCCTGTCCACGCTCACCGACGACGTCGACACCATCCAGGATTTCGCGTCGGCGTCGACGCTGGGCATCGCCACCGACCTGCTGACCATCCTCGGCATGCTGGGCCTGATGCTGTGGCTGCAGTGGGATTTCACGCTGGTCGCGCTGGCGGTGGCACCGCTGCTGCTGTTGTTCGTCTCCCGGATCCGCAAGGCGGTCAAGGCGGCCACGCACGAGGTGCGCCGACGGGAATCGGACATCGTCGCGGTCGCCGAGGAGGGGTTGCAGTCGATCCGGGTGGTCAAGGCCTTCGACCGGGAAGCCCTGCAGGAGAAGCAGTTGGCCGCCGCGGGCCAGGAGGCCGTCGACGCCGCGCTCAACGCGCGGAGGGTCAAGTCGGTGGTGTCGCCGATCGTCGCCGTCGTCGTCGCCGCGTGTACCGCCCTGGTGCTGTGGCGCGGGTCGGCGCTGATCCTCGCCGGCGCGATGACCGCCGGCACGCTCACCGTGTTCATCAGTTATCTGGCGTCGTTCTTCAAACCGGTTCAGGACCTGGCGAAGCTGACCAACACGATCGCGATGGCCGCCGTCGGTGTGGAGCGCGTGGCGGCCCTGCTCGACGCCGAGACGAGCATCGTGGAGAAGCCCGACGCCGTCGACGCCGCCCGGATCAAGGGCGCGGTGCGGTTCGACAAGGTGGCGTTCAGCTACGACGGCGAGAAACCGGTGCTGCGCGACGTCACGTTCGACGTCGCGCCGGGCCAGCTCGTCGGCATCGTCGGACACACGGGCAGCGGGAAATCCTCTCTGGTGAGCCTCATTCCGCGGTTCTACGACCCGTCGATGGGCTCGGTGCAGATCGACGGTGTCGACCTGCGGGACTACAAGCTGCACGAGCTGCGCCAGCAGGTCGGCTACGTGCTGCAGGACACGGTGCTCTTCCGCGGAACGGTGCGGGACAACATCGCCTTCGGTCGGCCCGACGCCTCGCACGAGGAGATCGTCGAGGCGGCGAAACTGGCCAACGCGCACGATTTCATCTCCGACATGCCGCAGGGCTACGACAGCGCCGTGGGGGAGCGCGGGATGACGCTGTCGGGCGGGCAGCGCCAGCGCATCGGGATCGCCCGCGCACTGATCCGCAACAGTCCGATCCTGATCCTCGATGAGCCGACCGCGGCGCTCGACGCCCAGTCCGAGCATCTGGTGATGACCGCACTGCAGCGGTTGATGAGCGACCGCACGGTGATCACGATCGCCCACCGGCTCTCCACGATCCGCGACGCCGACAAGATCGTGGTGCTCGAGGAGGGGCGCGTGGTGGAGGAGGGCACCCACGACGAGCTGCTCGAGCGCAACGGCAGATACGCTGAGCTCCACCGCATCCAGTACGAGGACCAGACGCCGTGACGCGATCACTGATCATCCTGCCCGACGATTCGGCGCAGCCCGTGCTCGACGCGATCCACGGGGCGACGACGTCGCTGCGCGTCAAGATGTTCGCCTTCAGTCACCAGCCGCTCCTCGACGCGATCGTCGCGGCCCATCAACGCGGCGTGCTGGTCAAGGTGATGCTCAACCCGGTGCGGCGCGACGGCGAGACCGACAACGACGGTGCGCGGGACCTGTTGCAGCAGTGCGGTATCCAGGTCACCGAGAGCAGCCCGTCCTTCGATCTCACGCACGAGAAGTCGATGGTGATCGACGACGAGTACGCGTTCGTCGAATCGCTCAACTGGACCGACGAGAACTTCACAGCGACCCGCGACTACGCGGTGGTGACGCCGACGGCGCACGAGGTGCTCGAGATCATCGAGTGCTTCGAAGCCGACTGGGCGCGTGAGGATTTTGATCCGGGAGATTCAGCGCGGCTGATCTGGTGCCCGACGAACGGGCGCGCCCGGATCGCCGAGTTCATCGATCGCGCCGAGGAGACGCTGTTCGTGCAGAACGAGCGCTACCAGGATCCGGTGATCATCGAGCGGCTGGTGCGGGCGGCGCGCCGCGGAGTCAAGGTGCACGTGATGGCGCGCGCACCCCATCATCTCAAGGCGGACAAGCTGCTCGAGGGGGTCAGCGGACTGCGCATCCTCGATGACGTCGGCATCAAGATCCATCGGCTCAAGCACCTCAAACTGCACGCCAAGATGATCCTGGCCGATCACGAGCGGGCCGTCGTCGGCTCGATCAACCTGTCGCCGGGCAGCTTCGACCACCGCCGGGAACTGGCCATCGAAGCCGACGACAAAAAGCTGCTCAAGCGGCTCAACGAGGTTGCGCATCATGACTGGAAGCACTCGGCCCCACTGGATCTCAGCGACGAAGCGCTGCTGGCGGACCTTGCGGGACGCAATCAGCGCGAGGTCGATCAGCTCGCGTTGCACAGACGCGAGGACTGATCACACCGCTGTCGGCGTGCCGATCCGGACGATCCGTCCTGAGCCGTAATCCAACTGGTACAACGCACCGTCGGGGCCTTGGGCGAGCGCCACCGTCTGCCCCGCCTGCGGGTCGAAGTCGCGGGCGTTGCCACAGGACGAGAAGTCAGCGGTGCAGTCGAGGGCCTTGATCCAGCCCTTGATGAAGTCGGCGACGAGCAGGGCGTCCTGGAATTCGGAGCCGAGCTGGCCGCCGGTGTAGAACAGCACCGCGGTGATGGATGCACCGCTGCCGTCGTGGCTGTAGGCGTAGATCGGGTCCTGTATGCCGCTGCAATTGCTCGTGCAATCGCCCTCTGAGCCGGGCCAACCGTAGTCGCCGCCCGCGATCACGTTGTCGACCTCTTCGAAGGAGTTCTCCCCGACGTCGGCGACCAGGAGGTCACCGCTGGGGGTGAACGTGAGGCGGAACGGGTTGCGGAAGCCGTAGGCGTAAATCTGTGGCAGTGCGTCGGGATCGTCGAAGACAGGATTGCCGGCCGGAATGCTGCCGTCGGGGTTGATCCGGACGATCTTGCCGTGGATGGTGCCCAGGTCCTGGGCGTTGTCGGAGTTCTTGTTGTCGCCGACGCCCCAGTACAGCGCCCCGTCGGGACCGAATCCGAGGGCGCCGCCGTGGTGGTACCACGCCGACGGGTCTGTCGTTTGCAGCAGGACCTTCTGGGAGCCGAACACCACGCGGTCGCCGCGGACCGTCAGCCGCGCGAGTCGATCGCGGGCGCCGAGCGTGGTGTATGCGACGTAGATGTAGCCGTTGTTCGCGAAGTCGGGGTCGACGGCCAGCGCGCCCAGGCCGCGCTCACCCTGGGTGGGGGTGAAGATGCGGTAGAGCGGTCGACGCGCCACGGTGCCGTCCTCGACGATGCGGATCCGGCCCCCTTTCTCGGCGACGAGGATCCGCCCGTCGGGCAGGAACTGGAAGTCGGTCGGCTGGTTCAGCCCCGAGGCGACGACGGTGCGGTCGGGTGCGGCGGCGACGGTGGCCTGCGCCGTCTGACGCGCGCCGGCGCCGGCCAGCCCGGAGGCCACCACGTCGATCAGACCGGCGACGCGGTCCCGGGGCCGGACCGGATCTGCGGCGGCCGCCGCAGCGGTCGGCTCGGTGGGTTCGGGCGACGTGACGCGCACCGTCCGCTGGCGGCGCTGCTCGACGCGGTCGGTCCGCTCGGCGATGCGCTCCGCACGCGCCTCCGCACGCTGGGCGCGTGCCTCTGCCCGCTCGGCACGTACCTCCGCCCGTTTGGTGGCGCGCTCACCGGCGGTCGGTTTGTCCTCCGCCGCACCGCGCCGCACTCGCGGCCCGGCAGGAGTGGACGAATCATGTTCGGTAGCAGTGGCATTCGCTGGGGAAGACGTGTCGCCGGTGTCGGCGGAGGCGATCGCCTGACCGGTGAGGACCGCCGCCCCGATGCCGAGGGCGACGGCGAGACCGCCGACGCGTCCGATGTGCAGAGCCGAGTTCCCCATGACGCCTCCTCGCGCGCCGGGGCGCCCTGCACCTCCCACTCGGCGGTGTCCAGCCGATGCCCCGATGGCACGACTGTAGGTCGCCTGTGAGCGCCGCAACGCCTTTTCGGCGGGAATGCTCCGGGATGTGATGTCCACGCGGGCAACGCTTTTCGTCTGGCGGTGTGGTCTGGGCAGGAAAAGTGCGAATCCGTTCCTTTGTGGCGAACTCAGACGCACGGCCGATCCGCAGCCGCGATCTCCGGCCGGGATGGCGCACGAACTGTGCAGACGGATGTTCTGACATCGGTCCGGTTGAACCGGTGTCGCTGTTGTGGCAAATTCTCGACGCCAGTGTCGGCGGGCGGCAGCGCGGGGGGTCGGTGGCCTGCTCTCGATGCTCGCATCAGAGATGACCAATTGCTGACGAGCCTGTGTGACCCAGCTCACAGAGGCGTATCCTCGAGGCATCTCTTGAGAGGAAGGAGATGCGATGAAAGGCGCTCATCGTGATCCGGTGGACCACGTTCGTACCACCCTGCCGCACAGCGGCGAGTCCTTCATCGACACGCTCTGGCTGCCCGGACTGATTCTCATCGGCATCGGCACGGTGCTGATCGCCGGCACCGTCGCTGCGACGGCTTACGGCAACCGGGATCTGTCTTTGATTCTCGGCTTGATCGCCGGGGCGCTCGTCACTGCGGGCGCGCTGTTGATCACGCTCGAACATCAGCGGGTCAAGCGGGTCGAGCGGAAGTGGGAGGCCGAGCATCCCCAGCATCGCCACCTGCGGGCGAGCTAGTTGTATTGATGAGCCGCTTTCAGATCGGCGTGCTGCCCGCAGGCCCGATGCGTACCAGTGATCCCGTGTACACCAGCTGATACAGGTTGTCATCGGGTCCCTGAGCCATCGCCACCGTCGCACCTGCCTCGGGGTCGAAGGTCTTCGAGTTGCCGCACGACGTGAAGTCGGTGTTGCACGTGATGACCTTGATCCAGCCTTCTACCTCGTCGGCGATGAACACCTTGTTCTGATAGCCCGCGCCCAGTTGGTCGCCCGTGTAGTAGACCCCCGCCGTGATGGCCGCGCCGGAGCCGCCATGCGGGTAGCTGTAGATGGGATTGGTCTGGCCTGCGCAGTTGCTCGTGCACGGCCCTTCCGAACCCGGCCACCCGTAGTTGCCACCCTTGGTGACCAGGTTGAGCTCTTCGAACGCCGACTGGCCGACGTCGGCGACCAAGAGTCTGCCGTCGGAGGTGAACGACATCCGGAAGGGATTGCGGAATCCGTAGGCCCAGATCAACGGATTCGAGCCCGGCCCGAGGTCGGGGTTGTCCGAGGGCACCGAGCCGTCGGGGTTGATGCGGAGGATCTTGCCGTGGATGTTCGTCAGATTCTGCGCATTGGCGGCGGTCAGGTCGTCACCTTTGGCCCAGTACAGCTTTCCATCCGGACCGAACGCAAGTCCGCCGCCTCGATGGGATGTCGACACGGTTTCGGTGGTCTCGAAGAGCACTTTTTCCGTCGCCAGGGCGGCCGTGTTCCCGATGACAGTCAGCCGGGTCAGCCGGTCGTGCGCATCCGGCGTCGTGTATGCGACATAGAGGTACCCGTTGGAGTTGAACGTGGGATCGACGGCGATGCCCTGGATTCCGCGCTCGAAGAGGGTGTTGACCGCCAGGGTGACCACAGGCTGCGCAAGGACGGTGCCGTCGGCGTCGACCATCTTGATGACGCCGCCCCTCTCGGCGACGATGATCCGTCCGTCGGGCAGGAAGCGGAAATCCGTGGGTTGGTCGAATCCGGACGCAACGATTGCGCGATCGAATCCGATCAGCACGGTTTCCGTTGTTCGGTGGCCACTGCCGCCGAGCAGGCCGAAGGTGAGCAGGCCGAGCAGCCCGCTGGCACCGTGGAAGTGCAGGCCGCTACGCGCGTCGCTCACCGTGACCCTGAACAGGTCCTGTCCGGTGAACGTCGCGGTCGGGGTGTAGACGAAGGTGCCGTCGGGGTTGATCTTGACGGTTCCGTGGGAGGGGCGGCTGGCGCTGTAGGTCAGCTTCGTCGAGTCGGGGTCGACAGGGTGCAGATCGCCGACGATGTTCCCGTCCACCGATGCGTTCTCGGCCGGATCATGGGACAGCGTCGGCGTCACGTTGAAGAAGAAGGAGCCGCTGGGTGCCGCGGCCGAGGCGACGGTCGCGGTGTCTGCGGCCCCCGCAGACCGGGCGGCCGCGACCCGTGTCCAGCGCCCGGCGCGGGGGCCCGCTTCCGCATCCTCGTCCTGCGTCACGCCGGCGTCCACGTCCGGCGTCGCGGACGGCTTCTCGACCTCGATGACGGTGTCGTGGTCGGTCGAACGCCGTTGTGCGGCAGAGGCTCTCATTTCGGCCCTGCGCGACGCCCTGGCCTCCCGCGCAGCTTTGCGCTTTTCGACTCTGCTCATCGTCTGGGTGGTCGGCGACGCGGCCGCGGAGGGTTCGGTCCCCGCGTCGGCCGTGTCCGCCGAGGCGACAGCAGTCCCGGAGAGCGCGGCTGCTCCGATCCCCAGAGCGACCGCCAATCCACCGACCCGACCGACGGATCGCGCGTGACCATTCGTGGACCGGACCCGATCCGCCTCGGCTGGTTCACCCCTCATGTCGCCTCCTCGCGAACAGGACGCCTCGAAGCAGCCCTCCCTTCTGAAGACTGTAAACCTGTTCATTTGCTGTGAGTCGACTTTCACGTCAAGAAAGTGACCTGTCTTTGCTTTAGAGAGCAGTTCAAGCCTGTTTATGGACACCATGCAGATCAAGATTCGTGGAGGCATCGACATCGCCAACTTCCCGGATTCGCGTCGATTTGTGATCAGTGACGCTCGTAGCGATCCGGTGGCTTCGAGCCGGCCGAAAACGCCCTGGTCCCGCACCCACATCAGCGAGTCGCGGCGATGCGGGAGGGCGAGCTAGCTGATCCGAACGGCAGCAACTCCCAAACCGGCGCCTTCTCGCTCTCGGATGTCGGGAATGTCGGCTCTGATCTTGATCAACTGTGGCACGAATGCGAGCAAGTCGACGCGTCAGCAAATCTCCCGACGTACACTGCTGCTGACTCTACGAGGGGGACGCAATGGGGATTCGTCGGGCACGCACGCAGGGCCGTCACCGGGCGCAGCCGCCGCGGTCGACACAGCGCCGGAGGCGGGGCGCTGCAGCGGCGGTGTCCGCGGTCGGGATGGCGGGGGTCGCCGTCGCGGGGGCCGCCCTGCTCGGCACCGCGCCCACGATGTCGGTCAGCCCGCAGCTGCTCGCGACGCTGCACTATCTGCGCGGGACCAACATCGGCTACCAGCCGACCCAACAGGAGTACGAGGACTTCATCGGCGTCGTGGTCAACGGGACGGCGGCTCCGACGCCCGACGGACCGTACGAGAAGGTGGACTACAACGCCGGATTCCGGCCGTTCTCCCACGGCGGCTTCAAGGACCTCACGTTCGACGACTCCGTCGCCCAGGGAGTGACCAACCTCGAGGCCGCGCAACCCGCCCCGGGCGGCATCATCTTCGGGTTCTCACAGGGCGCCGCCGTCGCGTCGCAGTACAAAGCCGACCACACCGGCAACACCTACATTCTTGTCGCGAACCCCAACAGGCCCAACGGGGGCATCCTCGAGCGGTTCGAGGGTCTGCACATCCCGTTCTTGGACGTCACGTTCAACGGCGCCACCCCGAACACCGGTGACGCCACCATCGACGTCGCCCGTCAGTACGACGGCTGGGCGGATTTCCCCACGTACCTGTGGAACCCGTTGGCCGTCGCCAACGCCGTGGCGGGAATGGCTCTGGTGCACGGCAATACACAGTTCGCGGTGACCGCGGCCGACCTCGAGGCGGCCAGGAACTCCGGCGACAGTGACTACTACCAGTTCGACACCGGGTCGAACACCGCCTACTACGTCATCAAGACCTATCCGATCCCGCTGCTGATGCCGCTCGATCCTTTCCTGCCCGATCCGGTGATCGCCGCGCTGGACGCCCCGCTGCGCAAGATCATCGAAACCGCTTACAACCGCGATGATTACGGCACCCCGACCCGGGCCACGTTCTTCCCGCGCCGCCAGGCGACAACGACGGTCGAGCCAGCCGACGATTCGGCCGCCACAACCGCACAGCAGCGCTCGGCTCCCGACCCCGAACCCCAGGCGACCGAGGAACCGGCGGCCAAGCGCACCACCTGGCAGGACCGCAAGCGGCTCCGTGAGGAATCCCGCCACGCCGCCGAGGACCGGAAGGCCGACGACACGACAGCGGATGACACGAAGGCCGACGAGACGAAGGCGGATGACACGAAGGCGGGCGAGACGAAGGCGGGCGGCGCCCCCACCAAGGCCGAACCCGCACCGAGCGAATCCAGCGCAGCCGGCGGCTCCGCCGCTGACGGTGCCGCCGCCTGACGCGGAGACGATCGCGAAACAACCGCAGACGGTTCCGCATTGCCGTGCGACGAGGGTGCGCTTAGCTTTCGGTGCATGACCTCTGTTCTGATCACCGGGTGCTCCTCGGGGTACGGCCTGGCGACCGCGCACCGATTCCTCGAGGCCGGCTGGAATGTCATTGCGACGATGCGTACTCCGCGCGAGGATGTGCTCCCGGAGTCCGACCGCGTCCAGCTTTGGCCGCTCGATGTCACCGACCCGTCCAGCATTTCCGCAACGGTTCAGCGCTGCGGCCCGATCGATGTCCTTGTCAACAACGCCGGAATCGGCGCGGTCGGTGCCTTCGAGGCGACACCGATGCCCACGGTTCGAGAGTTGTTCGAGACCAACACCTTCGGTGTGATGGCGATGACGCAGGCGGTCATCCCGGCGATGCGGGCCCGGCGGTCGGGCGTGATCGTCAACGTGACCTCGAGCGTGACGCTGGCCGCGATGCCGCTGGCCGCCGCCTACACCGCCAGCAAGACGGCGATCGAGGGTTTCACCGGGTCGCTGGCGCTCGAGCTCGCAGACTTCGGCGTGCGGGCCAAACTCGTCGAGCCCGGCTACGGTCCGTCAACGCAGTTCACCAGCAACGGCAGCGGCCGGATGGCCGGATCGATCCCGGCGGAGTACCAGGCATTCGCCGAGCCGATCATGGCGTCGTTCGCCGCGCCTGGCCCGGTCACGACGCCGCAGGAGGTCGCCGACGTCGTCTTCGCGGCGGCGCAGGACACCACCGATCGGCTCCGCTTCCCTGCCGGAGCCGACGCGGTGGCGCTCGCGGGGTGACCCAGCGCAGGCTGGGATAGCGTCTGCGCTGTGGCAGCGGCGGAGATCTCCGCGTCCGGCCTGTGGGACGCGTTGATTCCGTTGTTGCGCCCGCAGGCCGTGCTCTCCAAGACGGTCGACGGAGGTGGGCGTTGGAGCGTCCGGAAGCCGCCCTACGGTGACCCGGCGTTCTGCCTCATGCTCGAGGGCGCCTGCATTCTCGAGCCTGACGGGCTCGATGGCGTCGACCTGCACGCCGGCGACTTCCTGCTGATGCCGCGCATGCCGGGCTTCACGTTGAGCGCCACCCGCGGCATCGAGCCCACCGTCGTCCCGCTGGACTACGCGCGCCTCACCCGGCACGGCGATGAGGGCGCGCCCGTCACGATGCGGATGCTCGGTGGGTACTTCCGGTTCGATCCGGCCCACGCGGCGTTGCTCGTCTCGCTGCTGCCCACGCTGGTGGTGGTGCGGCGCGGCGAACCGGGGTCGGACCGCCTGAGCCGCATCATCGGGCTCATCGCCGAGCAGGAGGCGCACGGCGACAGCGGGTCGAGCACGGCGATCCTGGAGCGCCTGGTCGAAGTGCTGCTGATCGAGGCGATGCGCGCGAACACCCCGGTGCCGGCCGACCGTCAGCGCGGACTCGTCGCGGCCCTCGCGGACCCGGTGTTGGCTCCCGCTCTGCACGCGTTGCATGCCGACATCGCCTACGGCTGGACAGTCGAGGGTCTCGCGGGGGCCGCGTCGATATCGCGCGCGGCGTTCGCGCGGCGCTTCACCGAGACCGTGGGCATGACGCCGATGCATTACCTCCTGGAGTGGCGCCTCGCGCTGGCCAAGGACCTGCTGCGGTCGGGAACGCTTTCGACGGCCCAGATCGCCGCGCGGGTGGGCTACCGCTCGGCACCGGCGTTCACCACGGCGTTCGCCCGCGCGACCGGTTGCTCACCCACCGAGTTCGCTCGCCGGTGCTGCATCGCATGACCACACGGCCCTCCGCGAGGAGGGCCGGTCCGATGCAGCCGCATTCTGGCCTCGGCTCACTCGCCCTGATGGCGGTGGTGGTGATGGTGCCGCTGGGCCTGGGACTCGGACTGGGGACGTTGCGCTGTCGCGGCGGCGGCCTGGATGCCCGAGGACGGCGCAGCGCTGTCGGCCGCGGCGGTGCCCGCCAATGCCGGCGGTCAGCAGCGGCAGGGCGAGGAAGCGGGTGCGGATGGTCATGGTGAGCTCCTGGGGTTCTCGGGGCGGTCCGTTTCGGCGATGTCTCGAGCCTGCCGCGTCACCGGGCGGCAGTCTGTCCGCCGCCCGGTGGATGAGGGAGATGAAGAGGGTGTCCACCGATCGGGGGACAGCCGCTCAGCGGCCGAGGTGTGCGGCGTGCCGCTCACCGAAGACGCGGAAGTGGGTGGGCATGTGCGAGCGGGTGTCGCGCGGGGTGGTGGCGACGTGGCTGTTGTGGTCGACCGTTGTGGTCGAAGCGGCGGCGGTGCCGGCCACGCCGACCGCGCCGCCGAGGATGCCGGCGGTCAGCAGCGGCAGGGCGAGGAAGCGGGTGCGTGCGTTCATGATGAATTCTCCTGTGTCCGTTGATGTCTGGTTGTGATCGGCCGGGTTGTTCCGGCGATGTCCCAAGAATGCCGGGGCGGACGGCCCCGGTCTGTCCGTCGGCCGGTGGATGGTGCGGAGGAATGTGGTGTCCTCCGGTCGGGGGACAGCGGTGTGGCGTCGGTTACTCGAGGCTGCATCGGGCCGGCCCGCGTGGGATGTTCGAGAGATGACCTGCGCGCAGTGCCTGCGATGCGGCGCCGAGCGGCCGTCGTGGCTGGGGGCGCCGCACCGGTGCATGGGCGACGCCGACCTCTCCTGGCTGGCCTTCCACGAAATGACCGCCCACGCGGCGATGGCGTGGCGGCGTGGGCTGGCCGACGGGACGTCCTGATCGGATTTGCGGGCGCGACCGCGCGCGGTAGGGTCGACCGTTAGTCGCGAAGAGATCGGATCGTTACGTCATGGACCTTGTGCTCGGCTTGTCGATGACGCCGTCATCGGCGCGCTGGGTGCTCGTCGAGGGAACCACCGGTGACGGCGCCACTCTGAACCGCGGTGCGCGGGCTCTGCAGGATTTCGATGCGGGCGCGCTGCTGGACTCCCTGATGGCCGACGCCGCGCCCCGCCGCGTGCACGCGGTGGGCCTGACCTGGGCCGCGGCCGCCGAGAGTGCCGCCAGCGAGGTCTGGCAGGCACTGACCGACCGTGGTGTCGAGAACGTCATCGCGGTGTCCGACATCGAGGCCGCCGAAGCCCTCGCGCTGGGCATCGCCGAGATGGCTGCCTGCGAGCGGGTGGCGGTCTGCGTGGCCGAGCCTGGCCCGTCGGTGCTGGCCGCGGTCACCCCCGACGGAGTCACCGCCGACCGCGTCGACTTCTTCGATGTCGGCGATGTCGAGGTCGTCGGGCCCGACGCGGTGTTCGTCCTGGGGTCCGGCGACGTCGCGGGAGTGGTCTCCGCCCTGCAGCAGCGCACCGACGTACCCGTCGTCTCCGCCGAGCAGGCCGACCTCGCGCTGGCCCGCGGAGCGGCGCTCGCGTCGGCCTCCGCGGTCGCGATGCTCGACGCCCAGCAGCAGGACGGGCGGGGCGCGCGGCTCTCGCCGACGGCCTTGCTCGCATCCGTGCTCGCAGCCGCCGTCGTGACGCTCGTGGTGTCGGTGTCCGCGGCGGTGGGCCTGAGCTTGACGCCCGAGACGCCATCGCCGCAGATGGTCCGCTCGGTGCAGGAACCGGTCCGCGAGGCCGCCCCGCCACCGGCCGAGGTGCTGCCGCCGTCGCCGGCCGCGCCGCCGCCTGCGCCGGCCGCCCCCGTCGTCAACGAGATGCCGGCTCCGGAGGCCGTCGAGGTGCCCGCCCCCGCGGCGCCGCCGGTGTACGACGAGCCGATCGCTCCCGCGCCGGAGTACGTCCCGCCGGCGCCGGACTACGTGCCGCCGCCCGCACCGCCGAACTATCTGCCGCCGGCGCCCGGGGCCCCTATCCTGGTTCAGCCGGGTGGGCCGCTGCCCGCGGCGGTGCCGCCCCCGGTCACCGTGGACGCTCAGCAGCCGCGACTGCGTGACCGCATCATCGAGCGCATCCCGATCATCAACCGGTTCCACGAACCGCAGTACAACCCCTAGTCTGCGGGTCAGCGCGCGACGAGATTGCGCAGCGGCTCTCCACGCTGCAGCCGGGCGATATTCCCGGTCACGTCGTCCACGCGGCCGGCGAAGGTGTCGGCGGTGATCCCCGACGAGTGCGGCGTCATCAGCAGATTCGGCAGTGAACCGAACGGCAGATCGCTGGGCGCGCCACCGCCACCGCCGCTGGGGTACCGATACCAGACGTCGATGGCGGCGCCGGCGATCGCCCGTCCCGCCAGCGCCTCGTAGAGCGCCCGCTCCTGCACCAGGGGCCCGCGCCCGACGTTGATCAGCACCCCGTCGGGGCCCAGCTCGTCGAGCTGCTCGGCTCCGATCATGCCCTCGGTGTGGTCGTTGAGTGGCGCGGACACCACCACCACGTCACTCTCGCGCATCAGTCGGTTCAGCTGCCCGGTGTCACCGGCCCACGTCAGCCCTGCGTCAGGGGCGACGGCGCCCGAGCCGGTGACTGCGGCGGCCGTACAGCCGAACGCGCGCAACAGGTTCCAGCTGCGCATTCCGATGTGTCCGAACCCGACGAAGCCGATGCGCGCCTCGCCGAGGGTTGGCGGTTGAGCGAGGGACCGGTCGTAGACGGCGGTCGCCCACACCCCGTCGCGCAGTGCTCGGTCCTGGCTGAGGAAGCCGCGGCGCAACATCACCGCCGCGCCCACCACGTACTCCGCGATCGACCGCTCATGGTGAAACGTATTGGCCACCAGTATCTCCGGGGTCAGCGCGGCGAAGTCGACCTTGTCGGTGCCGGCGCCGGCCACGTGGATCAGCCGCAGCTTCTCGGCGGTGGAGGCCATGTCGGCGGTGAACCGGCTGCCGACGTAGACCTCGGCGTCGCGTAGCTCGTCCTCCGGCACCCCGGTGGTCAGCCAGCGGATGTCCGAACCTGGCGGGGCCATCGCCTCGAACCGGTCGCGGTGCGGAACGAGGTTGGGGTCGGCGACCAGGATCTTCACGTCAATCCCTCTGCAGTGCAGGTCGTTTGCTGTCGAAGGTCCATCCGGGAATCAGGTACTGCATCGCGGCCGCGTCGTCGCGGCTGCCCAGGCCTTCGCGGGTGTACAACGCATGCGCGGCGCAGACAGCGGTCTCGTCGAGTGTGACGCCCAGTCCCGGCGCGTCCGGCACGGTCAGATAGCCGTCGACGATCGGATAGGGCTCGGTGGTGATGGCCTGCCCGTCCTGCCAGATCCAGTGCGTGTCGATGGCCGTGATGTCGCCCGGCGCTGCAGCGGCCACGTGGGTGAACATCGCCAGCGAGACGTCGAAGTGGTTGTTGGAGTGCGATCCCCACGTCAGCCCCCACGCCTCGCAGAGCTGTGCGACGCGCACCGAGCCGGCCATCGTCCAGAAGTGCGGATCGGCCAGCGGGATATCGACGGCGCCGGACCGGATGGCATGACCCATCTCGCGCCAGTCGGTGGCGATCATGTTGGTCGCGGTGGGCAGCCCGGTGGCCCGCTTGAACTCGGCCATCACCTCCCGGCCCGAGAACCCGCCCTCGGGTCCGACGGGGTCCTCGGCGTAGGCGAGCACCCCGGTGAGCTCACGACAGATCCGGATCGCGTCGTCGAGCAGCCATCCGCCGTTGGGATCCAGGGTGATCCGGGCGTCGGGGAACCGGTCGGCGAGTGCGATGACGGCCTTGGCTTCGTCGGCAGGCGGCAGCACGCCGCCCTTGAGCTTGAAGTCGGCGAACCCGTAGCGCTTCCGCGCGGCCTCCGCCAACCGGACGACGGCATCCGGGGTCAGCGCTTCCTGGTGCCGAACCGTGAACCAGTCGTCGGCGTCGTCGGCCTCGTCAGCGGGGGAGCGGTACGCGAGATCGGTTCTGGTGCGGTCACCGACGAAGAACAGGTAGCCCAGGGCCTGCACCCGGGTGCGCTGCTGGCCATCGCCGAGCAGCGCCGCGACGGGTACCTCGAGATGCTGGCCGAGCAGGTCCAGGAGCGCGGATTCGATCGCGGTGACAGCGTGGACGGTGACCCGCAGGTCGAAGGTCTGGGCGCCGCGGCCACCAGCATCCCGGTCGGCGAAGGAGCGGCGGACGTCGTTGAGCACCGCGTGGTGGTCGCCGATGCTGCGGCCGAGGACGAGGGCGCGCGCATCCTCCAGGGTGCGCCGGATCGGTTCGCCGCCCGGCACTTCGCCGACGCCGGTGTTACCCGCCGAATCGGACACGATGAGCAGGTTGCGGGTGAAGAAGGGACCGTGTGCCCCGGACAGGTTCAGCAGCATGCTGTCGTGGCCGGCGATCGGGACGACGGTGACGTCGGTGACGACGGGCGTTCTCATGGTGTTCCTCTCAGGCGTCATGACGCGAACCACTTGTCGCCGTTGGCGAGCGGACGGACCACCCGGGACACCTTGTCCCCCATGGTCCGCAGGGCGTCGACGATCTCCCGTTCCCGCTGCGCGTCGAGCCGGTCCACCGGTACCGACGCGCTGATCGCGTCCTGCGCGGGCCGGCAGTAGCGCAGCGGTACCGCGAAGCACCGCAGCCCCGCGGTGTTCTCCTCGTCGTCGCAGGCGTATCCGCGCAGGCGGACCTCGTCGAGTCCGCGGTCGAGCGCACCGCGGTCGGTGATCGTCTTCGGGGTCAGCGGCGTCAGCGCGGACGGTACGTGCCGGTCACGGTCGACACCAAATCGTTCTGCCAGCAGGGACTTGCCCAGCGAGGTCGCGTACGCGGGCAGCCGTCTGCCCACCCGGCTCGCAGTCCTGGTGTACTGCTGCGACTCCCGGGTGGCCAGGTAGACGATGTCGGTTCCGTCGAGCCGGCCGAGATGGAACGTCTCGTCCAGTGCGGCCCGCAGGTCCTCGAGGAACGGGACGATCAGCGGCAGGTACGGATCGCTGTCGAGGTAACTGGTGCCGACCAGCAGCGCGCGGATGCCGATGCCGTACAGCGTGCCGGTGGGATCCGATCGCACCCACCCCTGGCTGACGAGCGTCCGCAGCAGCGCATGGGCGCTGCTGCGCGGCATCTCGAGCGCATCGCTGATCTCGCGCAGCCGGGCCGGCTCGTCATGTCGGGCGGCGAGGTATTCGAGCAGCTCGACGGTGCGGACCGCCGACTTGACCTTCCGGACCGGGATGTCCTCTGTCACAACAGCTCCCTCACAACGCCACGAGTTCGCGACCGATGAGCAGCACCGCACCCGCGGCCGACACGCCGATCGCCAGCCAGCGCAGCCGGCCCGGGTTCAGATGCCGATTGACCACCGTGGACAGCAGGTAGCCGGCCAGGGCCGCGGGGACCAGCACCGCGAAACCCCACCAGGTGTGTTGGTCGACGGCGCCGGTCACCGACAGCACGATCAGCGAGATCACCGATCCGACGAGGAAGAACCCGCCCATGGTGCCCCGCAGCCGGGGACCCGAATTGCGTTGCCAGACAAGCGCCATCGGTGGACCGCCGATGGACGTCGCCGTCCCCAGCAGCCCGGAGGTGGCGCCGGCCAGCACCACGTTGCGGCGTCGCGCCGCCGGGATCCATCCGCTGCTGGTGAGCACCACTCCGCCGAGCACCACCGCGGCGAGAAGGAGGGACAATGCCCGGTGCGGCAACGCGGCCAGCAGCAGCGCACCGGCGATCGTGCCCGGCACCCTGCCGACGAGTGCCCACCCGGTGCCCGACAGGTCGATCGCCTGGCGTTCGCGGACCACCACGATCAGCGTCACCAGTGTCGCCACCATGATCAGTGTGCCGGGGATCAGCGACGGCTCCACCAGCGCGACGATCGGCGCGGCGAACATGCCCATCCCGAATCCGATCGATGCCTGCAGCGCCGACGCGAGCAGCACCGCAACCGCCAGAACGCAATACCCCGTGACGCTCATGCCGGCACGGTCTCACGGCCACTCCCTTCGAGCAGCAGCGGATGGTGGCACTCGGCGGCGTGGCCCGGGGTCTCGGCGTCGGCGGCCACCGGCGGCGCCGTCGTCGCGCAGACGTCGGTGGCCTTCCAGCACCGGGTGCGGAACCGGCATCCCGAGGGCGGGTTGATCGGTGACGGCACCTCACCTTTGAGCAGGATCCGCCGGCCGCGCTGCTCCCCGTCGAGGGTGGGGGCCGCCGACATGAGGGCGGCGGTGTAGGGATGGTTCGACCGTTCGTACACCGCTTCGGTGGGGCCGTTCTCGATGATCCGGCCCAGGTACATCACCGCGACGCGGTCGGCGACGTGGCGCACCACCGACAGGTCGTGGGAGATGAAGATGTAGCTGATGCCGAGCTGCTCCTGAAGATCGTTGAGCAGGTTGAGCACTTGCGCCTGGACCGAGAGGTCGAGCGCGGACACCGGTTCGTCGCAGATGATCACGTCGGGGTTCAATGCGAGCGCGCGAGCGATCCCGATGCGTTGTCGCTGCCCGCCGGAGAACTCCTGCGGATACTTGGTGGCCGCTTTGGCGCCCAGGCCCACCAGGTCGAGCAGGCCGCGCACGCGCATATCGCGGTCCTGGCGGTTCTTCACCACGCCCTTGTGGCTGCGCCACGGCTCGGCGATGATCTCGGCGGCCGACATGCGGGAGTTCAGTGAGGCGTAGGGGTCCTGGAACACCATCTGCACGCGGCGGCGGAACGCCAGCAGTTCGGCGCCCTTGAGTCCGAACGGGTCGACCCCGTCGAACCGCACGGTGCCCTCGTCGGGACGCTCCAGCATCATCAGGGTTCGCGCCAGCGTGGACTTCCCGCATCCGGATTCGCCGACCAGGCCGAGCGTCTCACCGCGCCGCAGGTCGAGGGTGATGCCGTCGAGCGCGCAGAGTGTGTTCTTGCCGGCGTGCGGCACGCGGAACGACTTGCGGACGTCGCGGACCTCGAGCAGCGGACGTGCGGTCGTCTGATCAGACATGGGTGACCTCTTCCGGGAAGTGGCAGGCTGCCTTGCGGTCGGCGCCGCTCAGTGCGGGCCGTGTCGTCGAGCAGATCTCCTGCGCGAGTGGGCAGCGCGCCTGGTACACGCAGCCGTCGGGGATGGCGTGCAGGTCGGGTGGTGAACCGCCGATCGACTTCAGGGTGTCCCCGCGCCGCGCGTTGACCGGCACCGAATCGAGCAGCCCCTTGGTGTAGGGATGCCGGGGATTCGCGAAAACCTCGTCCACCGTGCCGGTTTCGACGATGTTGCCGGCATACATCACCGCGACCCGGTCGGCCTCCTCGGCGACCAGGGCCAGGTCGTGGGTGATCAGCACGACGGCCATGTCGTATTCGGCGCGCAGGTCCTTCAGCAGCGCCATGATCTGCGCCTGGACGGTGACGTCGAGGGCCGTGGTCGGTTCGTCGGCGATCAGCACGCTGGGGTTCAGCGCGACGGCCATCGCGATCAGCAGACGCTGGCGCATTCCGCCGGAGAATTGGTGCGGGTAGGAGTTCAGCCGCGTCTCGGGTTGCGGGATGCCGACGCGGGCCATCAACTCGACGGCCTTGCGCTTGGCCTCCTTGGCCGACAGTCCCCGATGGATCCGAAACGGCTCGGCCAGTTGGGTTCCCACGGTGTAGAGCGGGTTCAACGCGGTCAGCGCGTCCTGGAAGACGATCGCCAGTTCGGTGCCTGCCATCTCGCGACGCTTCCTCCGGTCGGCGCTGAGCAGATCGACGTCTCCCAGTCGGGCTGATCCGCCGACGATGTCGGCAACGGGTTCGAGGAGTCCGACGAGCGCGGTCGCGGTCATCGACTTGCCGCAGCCCGATTCGCCCAGCAGCGCCAGCGTTTCGCCGCGCCGTGCGCCGAAGGACACCTCGTTGACCGCGCGCAACGTCCCCGTGATCGTGCGGACCTCGACGGACAGCCCGTCAACCTCGAGGACGGGGGTGGCATCGTCGTGCCGGTCGTGCAGGTCGTGATCGGCGAGTGCGGTCATGCTTCGGCCTTTCATCAGAGGCGCTTTCCGGTCTTGGTGAAAGCGGACAACCGCTTCTGCGGGACGGTGAGGCGCCACCGCTGGCCCGGGTCGGTGGCGATGCGTGCCCACGCGGCGAGGATCGTCGCCGAGACGGTGGTGATCACGATCGCCAGGCCGGGGAAGAACGACAGCCACCACGCGCTGTGCAGGTAGGTGCGTCCCTGCGAGACCATCAGGCCCCAGCTGACGTCCGGCGGCTGAATGCCGATGCCCAGGAAGCTCAGTGAGCTCTCCGCGAGCATGACGTAGCAGAAGTCGAGTGTTGCGACGGTCAGCAGCGTCGGGAGCACGATCGGCAGCACGTGTCTGCCGATGATCGAGGTGGCGCTCGCCCCGAAGGTGCGGGCGGCGTCGACGAACACCCGGCTCTGCAGTTCGGCGGATTCGGCGCGGGCGGTGCGCAGGTATACCGGGATGCGGGTGATCGCGAGCACCAGAACGATGTTCGCCGCGCTGGGGGAGAAGACGTAGAGGACGACGACGGCGAGCAACAGCGACGGGAAGCTCATGATCACGTCGGCGACGCGCATCGCGACGGTCTCGCGCCAGCCGCGGTAGTAGCCGGCCCACATGCCGATCGCCGACCCGACGATCGCGGAGATCACCACGGCGGGCAGCGCGACCGACAGTGTGGTGCGGCAGGCGACGATCAGGCGGGCGAGCATGCTGCGGCCCAACGGGTCGGTGCCCAGCACGTTGGCCCAGCCGTGGCCGAGGGTGAACGGCGCCTGGTTGGAGTTGTCCAGGTCGATGCGGGTCGCGAGGTCGCCGACCAGGACCGGACCGAGCAGCGCGGTGAGGAACACCAGGCCCAGCACGCAGGCGGCGGCGAACGCCACCCGGTCGTTGGCGAGCAGCCGGAACCACAGGGATCCGCCGCGTTTGCGGGACGTCTCGGTGTCGTCCTCGCCGACGATGGCGGTCGTTGGCTTGACCGGGATCAGATCGATCTGAGTCATCAGTGTGCTCCTTAGACCTTGGCCGGTTCCCGCACCCGCGCGTCGAGCAACGCGTAGCAGGCGTCGATGAGGATGTTGAGCAGGAAGATGCTCACCGCGGTGAGCAGCACCGCGGCCTGCAGGACCGCGAAGTCCCGCTGCAGGATCGCGTCGATCATCAGCTTGCCGATGCCGGGCCAGCCGAAGATGGCCTCGACCACCACGGCGCCGTTGATCAGGCCGACCGCGAGGTCGCCGGCGACGGTGAGTGCGGGTGCGGCGGCGTTGCGCAGGGCATGGTGGCTGACGACGCGGAAGTCGCTGGCGCCCTTGCTGCGTGCCAGCCGGACGTAGGGCGCCGACAGCGCGGAGACCATGGCGCCGCGCACCACCTGGGTCAGCACGCCGAGCGGCCGGATCATCAGCGTCGCGATCGGCAGGATCCAGCTCAGCATCCCGTCGTCGACGCCGGAGGTGGGTAACCAGCCGAGCAGCACGGCGAACAGCCAGACACCGGTGATGGCGAACCAGAAGTCGGGGATCGAGGCCGCGGTCATCGACAGCAGGCTCGAGAACCGGTCGGCGAGCGAGTTGGGCCGGTACGCCGCCCAGCAGCCGATGACGACCGCGCCGACCATGGCCAGCAGCATCGTGGTGATCGCGAGCTGCAGGGTGGCAGGGAAGGCGCGCAGCGCCATGTCCGCTGCGGACTCCCCGGTGCGCAGCGAGGTGCCGAAGTCGAGGTGGACCACGCCCTTGAAGTAGTCGATCAACTGCGTGATCAGCGGATCGTTGAACCCGTTGGCCGCGGCGAATTCGGCGCGCTGGTCGGCGGTCGCCGACTCCGGCAGGTACAGGTTGGTGGGGTCACCGGTGAGCCGGGCGAGCAGGAACACACCGAGCAGCACGATGATCAACGGCAGTGCGCTGGAGTACATCCGGCGCCGGACGAAGGAGAACATGGGCGAGGCCTTCCTGCTTCTCAGGACTGATCGGTGCGGTCGTCTGCGGCGGGGGTCATCGCGGCCAGCCGCATCTCGTCGCCGGTCGCCGGGTCGGGTGTGTAGTCGATGCGCGGCGACTTGCCGAGGATGCCCTTCATGTGGGCGATGTAGGCCATCTGCATGATCTCCTGGGGTTCCTCGGCGAACAGCTCGGCGAACGCGTCCTGGCGGGCCTGCCCGGTGAGCGCTTCGGCCGCCCGGATCTTGGCGTCGAATTCCGCTGTGCCGTATGCACTTTGCGGACCGTCGGAGAGCATGTACTGGTCCATGGTGAACGCGGCGTCGCCGGCCTGGTTTCCGTGCATGATCATCAGCAGGTAGGGCCCGGTCTTCGGGGGGAACGGCCGCAGCTGGTATTCGAGCTGGTTGGCGGTGTCCATCATCTCGATCTTGACGTTCAGCCCGATCTCGGTGAACTCGGCCTGGAGCACCTCGATGGTCTCGCTGATGTTCGGGAACTGCGCGGTACGTCCGATCAACCGGATCTGGGTGTCGACGGGCACACCGTCGGCCTTGGCTTCGGCGATCAGCTGCTTGGCCTTGTCGGTGTCGTGCGGCCACAGCTGCAGCTGATCGTTGTAGCCGACGACGCCGGACGGGATGAGCTGCGCGGCCGGCTGACCGAGACCGCGGAACAGTGCCTTGACGATGCCGGTGCGGTTGACGGCGTAGTTGATGGCCTGACGTACCCGGATGTCGTTCAGGGGCGGCTCGGTGGCCTGCATGCGCAGGGCGGTGGTCTCGTTGTTCTGGAACGGCACACCCCGGTCGCCGGCCCCGTCCTCGGGGCCGAGGCCGGTGGCGATGTCGGCTTCGTCGTTGATGATCATCGCCGCGCGCACGCTTCCCTCGCTGCGCCAGCGGTATTCGGCCTTGGCGAAGGCGGGCGGGGTGCCCCAGTAGCCCGGGTTGCGGGCGAGCGTCAGCTTCTGGCCATACTCCCATTTCGCGATCGCGTAGGGGCCGGTGCCGATCGGCTCGCGCACCTTCTCGGTGGTGCTGGTGGTGCGCGGCACCATCTCGACGAAGGAGATCCGCAGCGGCAGAATCGGATCCGGCGTCGTCGTGCCGACCACCACGGTGCTCGGGTTCGGGGTCTGCAGGCTGAGCTTCTCGTCGCCGAACACGTAACCGTCGACGTTGCACTGCAGGTCCGAGTTCACCGCGCGGTCGATGGAGAACGCCGCGTCCTCGGCGGTGAACGGCGCCCCGTCGGAGAACGTCACGCCGTCGCGCAGGTGGAACGTCCACTGCGTCGGGCCGGTCTGCGACCACGCGGTGGCGAGCAGGGGGGTGAGGTCACCGGTGGTGGCGTCGCGCTCGAGCAGTGGCTCGGTGATGTTGGAGCGGACCACGATGCCCGTCGAGGTCAGCGAGCTCTCGCACGGTTCGAGTGTCGGCGGCTCCTGTTGGAGCACGATGCGCAGCGTGTCGGGGTCATAGCCGCCCCCGCCGGAGTTGGCGACCGAGCAGCCGCCGGCCGTGACGGTGACCGCCGTCATGGCGAGCGCGACGAGGGCTGCGGGTTTCATGGATCCTCCCGGGCTGGGGGCTTGTGACGTCCACGTATGTAGATGGCATCTGTGATGGCAACCACACCGTAAGAGCGGGTTTGGAGAGCGTCAACCCCGGCCGAACGGCCCTTTTCGGCTCTTCTCCGCCCCGTCGATGCGGAATCTGAGGTGCGGAAAATAGAGCGTGATCTGCGGTTTCTCTTTGCGGCCCACACCGCCGATACCCCAGCCCTGTGTGGATTCGGCCGCTGATGCCGTTTCGCTATGAGTCCATGCCAATTCGGACGTGGACGGGTATTCCCAGGTCGCCGTAGCGTAGTGAGCACTATGAGCACTTCCGGTTCGGTTCTCCAGGTCGGTCCCCTCAAGCCCTCGCTGGCGAAGACGCTGGCCGATGACTACGCGGCCAGGACGCTGCCGGAGTCTTCGGCGGAGCGCGCGGCGTTCCTGGCCGAGCACGGCGCGGACGTCACGGCCGTCGTCACCTCGGGGCGCACCGGCGTCGATGCGGGGCTGATCGCGGCGCTGCCGAACCTCGGTGCCGTGATCAACTTCGGCGTCGGCTACGACACCACCGACGTCGAGGCCGCCGCGGCCCGGGGCGTCGGCGTCAGCAACACCCCCGACGTGCTGACCGACTGTGTCGCCGACACCGCGGTGGGGTTGTTGATCGACACGCTGCGGCAGTTCTCGGCGTCGGACCGGTACGTGCGTGCCGGCCGCTGGCCCGTCGACGGCAGCTACCCGCTGACCCGCCAGGTGAGCAACACCCGCGTCGGCATCATCGGCCTGGGCCGCATCGGCTCGGCGATAGCCCACCGGCTCACCGCTTTCGGCTGCACCATCAGCTACCACAACCGCCACCAGGTGCCGGATGCGCCGTACGCGTATGCCGCGTCGCCCGTCGACCTCGCCGGTGGGGTCGACGTGCTGGTGGTGGCCGCGGCAGGCGGTGACGGGACCCGCGGACTGGTGAGCGCCGCGGTGCTCGACGCGATCGGCCCGCAGGGATACCTGGTCAATATCGCCCGCGGCAGCGTGGTCGATCAGGAAGCGCTGGTGTCGGCGCTCGTGAACGGCCGGCTCGCCGGGGCGGGACTGGACGTGTTCGCCGACGAGCCGAAGGTGCCCGAGGAATTGTTCGCGTTGGACAACGTCGTGTTGCTGCCGCACGTGGCCAGCGGGACGGTGCAGACGCGGGCGGCGATGGAGGCGTTGACGCTGCGCAACCTGGACAGCTTCCTCGCCACGGGCGCACTCGTCACCCCCGTCTGACGTCGCCGTCGCAGCACAGTTTTGCCGAGCGAGGGACACCGGACGTCTCCTCGTCATCAGCAGGCAAGGTGGGCATCTGACACTGCGCCGTGTCGGTATCGCGCCGTACGGTCCTCAAGGGCGCCCTGGGCGTCTCGATCTTCCCCCTCGTCGGATTCACCGCCGATGTGCGCCGCAGCCCGGTGCGGGTCGACCCGTTCACCCTGGGGGTGGCCTCGGGCGAACCGGTCCCTGACGGCGTCGTGCTGTGGACGCGACTTGCGCCCGACCCCCTGGCCGACGACGGGCTCGGCGGCATGCCGGCCCGCCCGGTCGCCGTCGAATGGGAGGTCGCGGCCGACGACCGCTTCGCGCGCGTCGAGCAGCGCGGTGTGGTCGACGCTTCACCCGAGTCCGCACACAGCGTGCATGTCGCGCTGACGGGTCTGCGGCCGAATGCCGAGTACTTCTACCGTTTCCGCGCTTCGGGTTTCGTGTCGTCGACCGGCCGCACCCGCACCGCACCCGCGGCGGGGTCGATGGGTGCGTTGACGATGTGCGTGGCGTCCTGCGCGAACTACGAGCACGGCTGGTTCACCGCGTACCGGCGCATGGCCGAGGAGGCGCCGGATCTCGTTGTGCACCTGGGTGATTACTCCTACGAGTACGCCACACGTCCGGGGGCGGTGCGCCGGCACGTCGGTTCCGAGACCGTCACGCTGGCGAATTACCGGCAGCGCTATGCCCAGTACCGGACCGATCCCGATCTGCAGGCTGCGCACGCCGCCGCGCCGTGGCTGGTGGTCTTCGACGATCACGAGGTGTCGAACAACTGGGCCGACCGCATGCCCGAGGAGCCCCAGCCCGACTTCCCGGCGCGACGGGCCGCGGCACTGCAGGCCTACTACGAGAACATGCCGCTGCGGTCGGCCGCGCAGCCGCGCGGCGCCGACATGCAGCTGTACCGACGCATCGAGTGGGGTGCGTTAGCCACCTTCCACATGCTCGACACCCGCCAGTACCGCTCCGACCAGGCGTGCGGCGACGTGTACCGCAGCGACTGCCCCGAGCGGTTCGACATCGCCCGCACGCTGACCGGGTCCGCCCAGGAACACTGGCTGATCAACGGTTTTCAGCAGTCGCGTGCCCGCTGGGACATCATCGGCCAGCAGGTGTTCTTCTCGCAGCTCGACCTGTCGCCCGGCCCGCAGCGGGGCGTCAACCCCGACGCCTGGGACGGCTACGTCGCCAACCGGGACCGCCTTGTCGCCGGCATGCTGAACTCGCCGGTGCGCAACGCGGTGGTGCTCACCGGCGATGTGCACGCGCACTGGGCCGCCGAGGTGCGCGAGCGCGCGGACGATCCGCTGTCACGCACGGCGGCAACGGAATTGGTGATGACCTCGATCACGTCGGGGGGTGACGGCTCCGACACCCGCGCGGATGTCGACGCGATCCTGCCCCAGAACCCGCACATCCGGTACTTCTCCAACCGCCGCGGCTACCTCCGCGCCCGGGTGACCCCTGACGACCTGCAGGCCGACTTCCGCATCGTGCCCTATGTGTCGCGGCCCGGCGCCGCGGTGCACACCGGTGCGACGTTCACCGTCCCCGACCGGATCCCTCGCCTCCTGTGACCGCGGAATAGCATTCCTGGCTGTGATCGCCCGCGAAATCGCAACCCGGAATGCTATTCCGCGGCAAACAGGATCGCCTACTCCACGCCTTCGACGAGGTCGTCGGTCGTCCACTCCTGCTGCGGCAGCACATCACGCAGCAGCCGCAGCAGCGCGGGGTTCGTCGAGTCCCCCCGCCACACCGCGTCCAGCTCGACAGGCCGCTCGCGGAACGCGCCGATCGTCCGGAACACCACGCCTTCGGGGTGCAGGGTCGCCGCGGACGCCGGCACCAGCGCCATCCCGATGCCCGACCGCACCAGCACCAGCATGGTGTGCACCTGCGTCACGTACTGCACATACCGCGGTGTCGCCCCGGCGATGGTGAACGTCGAGATGAGCAGCTCGTTGAAATAGCGTGCCTGCACAGGCGAATACATGATGACGTCCTGGCCGTCGAGGTCGGTCAACGTCAACTGCCGCGGTAGATCGGCCAGCGGATGCCCCGTGGGCAGCGCCGCGATCAACTGCTCGTGCAGCAGGGGCCGCGACACCAGACCGGGTCGCTTGAGCGGTGGCCGCGCCATCCCCAGGTCGAGTTCGCCCGTCATCAGCCCGTCGATCTGTGCGGCGGTCACCATCTCGCGGAGGTCGAGTTTCACGTCGGGCAACCGGTCGCGGGCCCGCTCCAGCAGCCGGGGGAGCACGGCGTGCGCCGACGCCGCGGTGAAGCCGACGACGACGGTGCCCAGGTCCCCGGCGGGAATGCGCTTGACGGTCTGCGCGGCTCCCTCGGCCAGTTGCAGGATCCGGCGCGCATCGGGCAGGAACGCCGTGCCCGCGGGGGTCAGCGTGACCGTGCGGGTGGTGCGGTCGATGAGCTGCACCCCGAGTTCGCTCTCGAGCTGCTGGACCTGACGCGACAGCGGCGGCTGCGTCATGTGCAGTCGTTCGGCCGCGCGGCCGAAGTGCAGTTCCTCGGCGACGGCGACGAAGCACTGCAGCCGGGCGAGAGAGAACATCAGGCGGCGGGCGTCAGCTTGATCGCCGAAATCCGCAGCCGGTCCACGGCGTCGAGCCACTCCGCCGGCGTCGGGAGCCGGTCGTCGGCGAATGTCATGCCCATCATCCGCTGCGCCTTCTTCGCGCCGTAACCGGACGCCAGGCGCTGCACGAGATCGGCGACGGCCGCCTGGTCGGTGATCAGCACCCCGTGCATGGTGGTTGTCCGGCCGCCGTGGGACACCCGCGCGTCGGCGCCGTCGCGGAAGTTGTACTTCCACTGCGCTTCCAGTACCGCGTACAGATCGCCGTCGAGGTGGTGGGCGCTCACCGGGATGGAGAAGTGGCGCCCGGACTTGCGGCCGGTGAAGTCGAGGATCATGAACTCCGACGCCACTCGTCCCAGCGGCGTGCGCAGGATTGCCCTCAGGACGGGGTTCATCACCCGCATCACCACATCCGGCGGGTGGGAGACCTCGATCGCAGCCATCCCATCACCGTAGGACCCCGGCACAGTCGGCGGAAGCCCCTACCAGCGGGGGCTGCGCAGTGCGAACGACGGATCGACGGTCTGCATGTAACCGGTGTCGTCCCGGTCGCGGATCCCGCAGCGCACGTACTGCTCGTGGAGCGCATCGAGCGCCTCCTCGTCGATCTCGACACCCAGCCCCGGTGTCGTCGGCACCGGAACGGAGCCGTCGACGAAGCGCAGCGCACCGGGCTTCACGACGTCCTCGGTCTTCCACGGCCAGTGCGTGTCACAGGCATAGGTCAGGTTCGGGGTGGCGCCCGCCAGGTGCACCATCGCGGCCAGGCTGATGCCCAGATGCGAATTCGAGTGCATCGACAGCCCGAGGCCGAAGGTGTCGCAGATCCCGGCCAACAGCCGGGAGCGCTGCAGGCCACCCCAGTAATGATGATCGGACAGAACGACGTTCACCGATCCCTGGGCCACCGCGGGCGCCAGCTGGTCGAACGCGACGACGCACATGTTGGTCGCCAGCGGCATCGGCGCCTGACGGGCCACCTCGGCCATACCGGCCAGGCCGGGTGTCGGGTCCTCGAGGTACTCGAGCACGCCAGCCAGCCCGGTCGCCACCTTCACCGACGTCTGCGGTGTCCACGCCGCGTTGGGGTCCAGTCGCAGCGGCATCCCCGGGAACGCGCGCGACAACGCCTCGATCGCGGCCATCTCCTCCTCGGGCGGGAACACCCCGCCCTTGAGTTTGATGGCGGTGAAGCCGTATTCGTCGATGATGCGGTGCGCTTGGTCGACGAGCCCGGCCGGGTCGAGCGCCTCACCGAACACATCCGGTTCGGCGCCGGGATGCGCCGCCCACTTGTAGAACAGGTAGGCGCTGAACGGCACCGCGTCGCGCACCGCGCCGCCGAGAAGATCCGACACGGGCCGCCCGAGGGCGTGTCCCTGCACGTCCAGGCATGCCACCTCGAACGGGGAGAGCACCTGGTCGACGGCGCTGGCCGTGGTGATCATGCCCGCGGTGCCGACGGCGGCGGTGTCGCCGCGCAGCCGGTCGGCGATGGCGGCGCGAATCCAGTTCAGCGCGAACACATCCAGGCCGGTGATCGCCTCGGCGGCGGCCTGCAGCCGCGTCAGGTGCCGGGTGTCGGCGTAGGTCTCGCCGAGCCCGACGAGCCCGGCATCCGTGTCGAGCTGGATGATCGCGCGCAAGGCGTACGGCTGGTGCACGCCGACGGTGTTGAGCAGGGGCGGATCGACGAACGCGACGGGCGTGATGCGCGCTCCGGTGATCCGGATGCCTGCCATCACACCGCCCGGGTCAGGGCGCCCGCGAGCACCTCACGCCCCGCCTCGATGATCGAGGCGAGCGTGGCGAGGTCGTCGGTGGTCGGCATGATCAGCGGCGGACGCACCGGTCCGGCAGGAGTGCCCTCCATCGTGACGCCGGCCTTCACCAGCGACACCGCGTATCCGGGCACGGTGTCGCGCAGCCGCACCAGCGGGATGTAGAACGCGTTGAGCAGGGCGTTGACCAGGTCGGTGTTGTCCGACTCGAGCGCGTTGTAGAACGCCAGCGCCAGATCCGGTGCGAACGCGAACGTCGCCGACGAGTACAGGGGGACGCCGATCGCCCGGAACGCGAGCTGCGTGGTCTCCGCGGTGGGAAGGCCGTTGAAGAACAGGAAGTTCGGGTCGACGGTGGTGGTGACGGCCTGCACGATCCGCGCCACCTGATCGAAATTGCCGGTGCCGTCCTTGAATCCGACGACGTTGGGGATCCGGGCGACGGCGACCGCGGACTCCTCGGTGAAGCGCGCGTTGTTGCGGTTGTACACGATGACGGGCAGGTCGACCGCGGCCGCGACGGCTCGGGTGTAGTCGATCAGCCCCGGCTGCGGGACCTCGACCAGGTAGGGCGGCAGCAGCAGCAGGCCGTCGGCGCCGGCCTGCTGCGCCTTCACCGCGAAACGCTTGGCCTGGGCGATCGATCCGCCCGCGCCCGCGTACACCGGCACCCGCCCGGCCACCACCTCGACGGCGGTGCTGACGACGTCGCCGAACTCCTGATCGTCGAGGGCGTGGAATTCGCCGGTGCCGCAGGCGACGAACACCCCGCCGGGGCCGGCGGCGACGCCCGCGGCGATGTGCTGGGCGAGCGCGTCGAGGTCGACGACACCGGAGTCGGTGAACGGGGTGACGGGGAAGAACAGCACGCCGTCGAAGTGGGGACGCATGAGGGCAAGAGCTCCTAGTGTGACGTAGTGGTGGTGGTCAGTCCTGCGTGAGCCGGCCGTCGATGCGCCGCCACAGGTGGTCGGGGTTGCCGTCGGCGATTGCGCTGGGCAGCAACGACTCCGGTACGTTCTGGTAGCAGACCGGCCGCAGGTAGCGCTCGATGGCCCGGGCGCCCACCGAAGTGGTGCGGGAGTCGGAGGTGGCCGGTGACGGCCCGCCGTGCACCATCGCGTGACACACCTCGACGCCGGTGGGCCAGCCCCCGAACAGGATGCGGCCGACCTTGAGTTCGAGCAGTGGCAGCAGCTCCCGAGCCGTGTCGAGGTCGGAGTCGTCGGCGTGCACGGTCGCGGTCAGCTGTCCCTCGAGACCGGCGACGACAGCGTGCATCTCGTCGATGTCCGCGCATCGCACGATCAGGCTCGACGCGCCGAACACCTCGGCCTGCAGCTCGTCGGCGGCCAGGAAGCTGCGCGCGTCGGTGGTGAACAAGGCAGCGCGGCAGTCGGTTTCGCGTTGTCCGGACTCGCCCCGCCCGATCACCTGGGCGGTCTGGGTCAGCGTCTGGACGCCGGTGGCGTAGTTGCGCGCGATCTGCGGGGTGAGCATCGGCGTCGCGGGGCTGGCGGCCAGCGCCTCGGTGGCGGCGGCGACGAACGTGTCCAAGCCGGGGCCGTCGACCGCGACGACCAGGCCGGGGTTGGTGCAGAACTGACCCGATCCCATTGTCAGCGACCCGACGAAGGCGGCGCCGAGCTCGGCGCCGCGACCGGCCAGCGCGCCGTCGAGCAGGATCACCGGATTGATCGAACTCATCTCCGCGTAGACCGGGATCGGCTCGGGCCGGGCAGCGGCCGCGGCGACCAGAGCCATTCCGCCGGAACGTGATCCGGTGAAGCCGACGGCCTTGATGCGGGGATCGGTGACCAACGTGACGCCGAGCTCCGGGCCGTAGCCGAACAGCAGCGAGAAGGTGCCGGCCGGCATCCCGGTGGCGGTGACCGCGTCGCTGATCGCGCGGGCGACGAGTTCGGATGTGCCGGGATGGGCGTCGTGGCCTTTGACGACGACGGGGCACCCGGCGGCCAGTGCCGACGCGGTGTCGCCGCCGGCGACGGAGAAGGCGAGCGGGAAGTTCGAGGCGCTGAACACGGCGACCGGGCCGAGGGGGATGGAGCGCTGCCGGATGTCGGGACGCGGCAGGGGCGAGCGGTCGGGGAGTGCCGGGTCGATCCGTGCGCCGGTCCAGCTGCCCTCGCGCAGCACTTCGGCGAACAGTCGGAGCTGACCGGTCGTGCGGCCGACCTCACCGGTCAGGCGGGCGACGGGCAGGCCGGATTCGGCGACCGCCCGGGCGACCAGCGTCTCGGTGATCGCGGCGATGTTGTCGGCGATCGTCTCCAGGAACAGAGCGCGTTGCTCGGAGGTGGTGGCGCGATAGGCGCCGAACGCGTCGGCCGCCGCTGCGCACGCGGCGTCCACGTCGCGGCTGTCTCCGTACCGGTACGCAGGGTCGAGCGGTTGACCGGCGGCGGGGTCGAAGCCGCGGATCTCCGCGCCCGTTCCGCGGACGGGAACGCCGGCGATGATCATCTGGCCGGTCAGAGGCGTGGCGGGAGACATCGTCGCTGTCATGAGGTCCACGGTAGGAGCCCCATCCATGCCTGTCCAAGACCGATTAGCACTCGATTGATGCAGGAACAGCATCGAGTGCGGCGGGATCAGTGTGGCGCGAGACGCCTCTCGATGACATCGGTCAGCGCCGCCGCGGCCGCTCGGTCGCCGGTGACCTCGAGTCGCCCGGCCGCGATCGCCTCCTGCGAGGTGAGCGTGCGCCCGACCATCCTGGCGACGGTCTTGGCGCTCGCCCGCACGGTGACGTCGCTCGGGCTGGCGCTGGGCCCCGGAGTCACCCAGACCCGACCGGCGTCGACGTGCAGGCAGGCGACGCTGTCGTCGATGTGGAACTCATAGACCGCGGCCAGATCCTTCGGTGCGTCGCGGCGGAAATCGGCGGCCAGGAAGTTCAGCAGCCACTCGGCGCGGAACGACTCCCTGCTGACGTCCGCGTCGTCCATCTGGTGGCGGGCGCCCCACATGGCCAGCGGAACGACGGCGGCGGCGAGCTCGCGGCCGGCGTCGGAGAGCTCGTAGACCACCGCGGACCCGGGCTGGTCGAGGGCCAGCCGGCGGGTCACCACACCGTCGGACTCCAGTTGGCGCACCCGGTTGGCGAGCAGGCTGGTCCCGATGCCGGTCAGTGCATCGGCCAGCTCGGAATACCGCTTCGGCCCCGAGGCGAGCTCCCGCACGATCAGCAGCGTCCAGCGCTCCCCGACCACGTCCAGAGCGTGCGCGAGGCCGCAGAACTGTCCGTACGTCTTACGCGGCATGGCCTGCACTGTACCCATCTCGCTCCTCTTTCAGTCGTTAACTGCATAATACATTGGCAGCTTCTAAATCTTATGTTACGTTCCGATCTGAGAGTAGGCCGCTCGGGCCTGCGACGACAGAAAGAAGATTCCGATGGCTTCGATCGCTGACGCCGGACATGTCGGTTGGGCACGCGGGGCGCTGACGGCCCTGCTCCGCCGGTGGCACTCCGCGCCCCAGGCGCGGGTCACGACACCGCAGGCCGCCGTGACGGCCCGCTCGGACCGCCGAGACAGGCGGCACTACCCGCCGCAGCGGGACCGGGTCATGGAACAGGCCGCGATGGCGCGGGAGATGTACCGGCTCTGACCGCAGACTGCGCCCGATGGTGTCCGCGGCAAGCGGGCACCGAAACCACACATCCACCGTTTTCTCCAACCGGGCCGTGTGTCGCCGCGCCGTGGTAGAAAAGCAGCACCCCCTGCACCACCGCGCGAGGTTCTGTGCCGTGATGTCCGCAAACGGGCAACCGGTCGCAAGCCGACTGACATGCGGCCGGGCACTCCCGGCAAACCTGTTGTAGCTTCGAACGACACCGATTGGCCGCAGCCGAGGAGAACACCGGTGAATGCGACACCATTCGGGCACTACCGTCTCGAGAAGCTCATCGGTCAGGGCGGCATGGGTGAGGTGTACCGCGCCTACGACACCAAGACCGACCGCGTCGTCGCCCTCAAGGTGCTGCCGTTCCACATGGCGGCCGACGCCACCTTCCAGCACCGGTTCCGTCGCGAATCGCAGGCGGCCGCGGGCCTCAACGATCCGCACGTCGTCCCGATCCACGGTTTCGGGGAGATCGACGGCCGGCTCTATCTGGACATGCGCCTCATCGAGGGCCGCAACCTCGGCACGATCCTGCAGGAGGCCGACAAGCCGCTCGGCGCCGCGTTCGCCGTGTCGATCGTCGAGCAGGTCGCGCACGCCCTGGATGCCGCGCACCACACCGGCCTGATCCACCGCGACATCAAGCCGTCGAACATCCTGATCACCGGCCGCGACTTCGTGTACCTGATCGACTTCGGGCTGGCCCGCACGGCGGGTGAGCAGGGGCTGACCACCGCGGGCAGCACGTTGGGCACGTTGGCCTACATGGCGCCCGAACGCTTCGAGGGCGGCGAGGTCGACCGACGCTCCGACATCTACGCGCTGACCTGCGTGCTCTACGAATGTCTCACCGGCTCCAGGCCGTACCCGGCCGACAGCCTGGAACAGCAGATCGCCGGCCACATGGTCTCGCCGCTGCCGCGGCCTTCCGACACCGATCCCCGCCTCGCGCCGTTCGACGAGGTCATCGCCAAGGGCATGGCGAAGAAGCCCGACAAGCGCTTTCAGACCGCCGGCGAGCTGGCCGTCGCGGCGCGGCGCGCGCTCAGCGCACCGGTGCGCCGGGCCGGCAGGGGTTCCCGGCACGCGGCCCGGCAGAGCCGCCGGGTTCCGGTCAAGGCCCTGGCCGCCGCGGCGGCCGTGGTGGTGGTCGCCGCGGCCGCGATCGGGTTGTGGAGGTGGGCCCCGTGGGGCGACGGCTCCAGCGGCGAGCAGAACCTGCCCGACGGCGCCGTGGCGGCGATCGCGGGCTCAGTACCCGCCGATATCCGTGAGACGGGCCGGTTGGTCATCGGGGTCAACGTGCCGTACGCGCCGATGGAGTTCAAGAACGCCGACGGGCAGCTCGTCGGCTTCGACGTCGAGCTGATCACCGCGGTCGCGCGCGTGCTCGGGCTGGTGCCCGACTTCCGGGACACCCCGTTCGATGCGATCCTGCCCGGCGTCGTGGACGGCTCGTTCGACGTCGGGACGTCGTCGGTGACCGACACCAGCGAACGTGAGGAGCTCGTCGACTTCGTCACCTACTTCAAGGCCGGGACGCAGTGGGCCCGGCGGCCCGGTACCGCGCTGGGTCCTGCCTCGGCCTGCGGACTGAAAATCGGTGTCGCACAAGGGACTCTGCAGGAGACCGAAGAGCTGCCGCAGAAGAGTGACCAGTGCACCGCCGCGGGGATGGCGCCGATCGACATCGTCGTGTTCAAGAGCCAGGACGAGGTCACCACCGCGCTGCTCAAGGGTGAGGTCGATGCGATGTCCGCGGATTCGCCGGTCACGGGCTTCGCCATCAAGCTCAGCCGCGGTGAACTCGTGCCTGCCGGCGACGTCTTCGATTCCGCCCCCTACGGCTGGCCGGTGAAGAAGGGGTCCGGTCTGGCGGAGCCGCTGCGCAGCGCGCTGGAGCACCTGATGGAGTCCGGCGAGTACCGCGCCATCGCCACGATCTGGGGTGTGGAACGCGGGATGATCGATCAGCCGGCAATCAACGGCGCCGCAAAATGAGACCGGCACTCTCTGTGTAGATCGGTCCAGCAGGGGTAAGCCTCCCCGCGAAGGAGGCCAGATGACCGACGACAACGCTGCCCAGACCCGTAAGAGCTTCGTGGATTCCGTGAAAGGGAAGGCCAAGGAAGTGGCGGGCGCCGTGACGGGCAACGACTCGCTGACTGCCGAAGGTCAGCTCGAGCAGACCCAGGCGAAGGAGCGCCGCGACGCCAGTCGCGTGGACGCCGAGGCCGATGCCGAGGCGACACAGGCGCGGGAGGTCGCCCGGGAGGCGCAGATCGAAGGCGCCCAGGAACGCTCGGCCGCCGAGGTTCGCGCCGCGGCGGCGAAGACGTCCGTCCGTTCCGAGCAGGCCGCGCAGGAGAGCGCCGCCGAGGACGCCGGCCGACGCGACGCAGCCCGGGCGCAGACCCAGTTCGAAGCCGAGGTGCAGAGCGAGGCGGTGCGCGCCAGCGCCGACGAGCGGCAGCAGGTCGCCTCGGCGCAGGCCGAGTACGGCGACGCTGTGCAGGAGTACAACGAGGACGTCAGCGAAGCGGCCCAGGCCGAAGCCGACGCCGACCGACTGCGGCGCCGCGCCGAGAGCGCCGACCCCACTCTGCCCTGACGCGACACAGGAGTTCATGGATGAAGATCACCGACGTTCCCTTGGCGATCCTGCGGCTGCAGTACCGCATCGCCCGCACCCCGCTGCAATTGGTCGAGGACCGGGTGATGGCCCGGATGGACCAGGAGGCCCCGGGCCGGCTGATGTACGAGCGGGCGCTGGGTGCGCTCGACGCCGCGGCCGGCAGCGCCCTGCGTGACAGCGCGCTCGAGGAGAGCGGGATCACCCGCATCCAGCGGGCCGCCGAACTCGGCGAGGCCATGCGCCTCGACGAGGTGGCGGCGCAGACCCGGCGTGAGGCCGAGGACCAGTTGGCCACCAAACGCGAAAAGGCCGCCACCACACCGCAGAAGGCTCGGCAGTCGACGCAGGAGCGCGTCGCCGAGGCCCGGCAGGACGCCGAGCAGGGCAAGCAGGAGGCCGCGAAGAAGGCGTCTCAGAAGGTGGCCGAGGCGAAGCAGAACATCGCCGAGTCCGCTGACCAGAGTGTGGCGGCCGCCGAGAAGGCCAAACGCAGTGCCCAGAACCGCAGCAAGGCCGCCGAGAAGGCGGTGACCGACGTGGCCGACGAGCAACTCGACGAGGCCGCGGAGAAACGACGGGCGGCGACAAGCGTGCGCGCGCACGCCGACCGGATCGAGGATCTGACGGACAGCGAGAAGGACAAGCGGCAAGCCGACCTGTCATGACCGCCCTGCCCCCGGATCCCGACCCCATGGACACCCCCAGCGAGGAGCGCGCTGGGGGTGTCCCCCCGGGGGAGATCTCACCTCAATCGGCGCAGACCTCTGCGAGTAAGAATGCCGACCATGTAGCGGGGCGCAACCTGAATCCCCGGGCCATCATCGGTGTGGTCGCGGTGTTGCTCTTCGTGCTGATCTTTGCGGCGGTGGCCGTCGGCGTGATCATCCAGATGTAGAGCCCGCTCGGCCCTCGTAGGCTGGGGTGATGACGACGACGTCATTGCCGCCGGGGCCGCGACTCCCGCGCGTCGTCCAGGCGGGGCTGATGTTCACCTGCGGTCCGCGGTTCCTCGCGGCCTGCCGGCGCCGCTACGGTTCGTCGTTCACGGTGCGGGTGGCGACCATGGGCACGATGGTCTACCTGACCGATCCCGCCGACATCAAGACCGTGTTCGCCGGCAGTCCGCGCACTTTCCATGCCGGAGAAGCGAATTCGATCCTGACGGGACTGCTCGGCGAGTCCTCGGTCCTGGTGGTCGACGAGGACGCCCACCGCGACCGGCGCCGGTTGATGCTCGCGCCGTTCGCCCGCGACGCCGTCGCCGCGCAGGCGCCGCTGATCGCGCAGATCGCCGCCGACAACATCGCGACGTGGCCCGTCGGCACGACGTTCGCGGTCGCACCGCGGATGTCGGAGATCACGCTCGAGGTCATCCTGCGCACCGTCATCGGCGCCTCCGACCCGGCCCGGCTGGCCGCGCTGCGCGAGGTGATGCCGCGGGTACTCAACCTGGGCCCGTGGCAGTCCCTGGCCATCGCCGACCCGGACCTGATGCGCCGACGGCCGTGGCGGCGCATGCGCGAGGCGATCGCCGAGGCCGACCGGCTGCTGTACGCCGAGATCGCCGACCACCGCGGCGACCCCGCGCTGGCCGAACGCTCGGATGCGCTGGCGATGCTGGTGCGTGCCGGCAGCATGTCCGACCGGGAATTACGCGATCAACTCATCACGTTGCTGGCCGCCGGCCACGACACCACCGCGACGGGTCTGTCCTGGGCGCTGGAGCGGCTGACCCGCACCCCAGCGGTGCTGGCGGCGGCGGTCCGGGCGGCCCAGGACGGCGACGACGACTACCTCGACGCCGTGGTCAGGGAGACGCTGCGGATCCGACCGGTGGTGTTCGACGTGGGCCGGGTGCTCACCGAGCCCGTCGACCTGGCGGGCCGGGTGCTGCCCGCCGGGGTGATGGCGGTGCCCGGGATGGTCCTGGTGCACGCCGACCCGCAGCACTATCCCGACCCGGACCGGTTCGATCCGCAGCGCATGCTCGGCGCCACGCTGAGCCCCGCGACCTATCTACCGTTCGGTGGCGGGAACCGCCGGTGCCTGGGTGCGACGTTCGCCATGGTCGAGTTCCGGGTGGTGCTGCGGGAGATCCTGCGGCGCGTCGAGCTGGAGACGACGTCGGCGCGCGGCGAACGCCGACGACTGCGGCACGTCATCTTCGTGCCGCACCGCGGCGCGCGCATCCGGGTGCGGACGCGACGCCCGGCGCCCGCGGCCAGCACGGGGGTGTATCGTGGACCACAGGGTTGTCCCGCCGGCGACGCGATCGATTCGCTCCCACCTCTCCGCGGGGACTCTCTCAACACGCAAGGACGTACTCATGGAATCGTCTGAACTCTTCTCGCATCGTCAGGCACCGCAAGTCGCCGCCCCGTCGTCGTCCTCGGACGAGCCGGTGCAGGCCCCCGTTTTCTCCGATCTGCCGTCGAAGAACCATTCCGCTGATTCGCCCCATCGGTGAACGGCATTCCGCGCGCCCGTCGCGCGTCGAAGCCCGTTCGGGTCACGCTTGCCCCCGAACTGGGCGGCGGCATCGACGGCGCGTGGTGGCCCCACACTTCCGCGATCGCCGCGGAACTCCCTGATCTGATCGGTGCTCTGCACCGGGCACTGGGGGAGATCGAGACCATCCAGATCAACTGGTCGGCCACCGAGGGTCAGCTGGACCTGGAGACCATCGCCACCGGCTCCCGGATGATGTTGCCCGGTGAGCATCACCGCCGCCCCCGGCTGATGTCGATCGTGGGACGTGACGCCGGAGCGAAATTGCTTGTGGTTCCGAGTATGACGTCTCAGGCCCTCGGCACGATGGTGCTGCGCACGGCTGCCGGGCTACCGGCCTCGATCGAGACCGAAAGCGGTCGTCTGTACGAAACCGCTTGTGTGGTACTCGGTCTCGCGCGCACCGAGAGCGCGAAGTTGTGCGAGCCCGCCGGTTCGTGACCGGACGGTGACCCCGCCCGTGATACGGTTGGGCCGGGACGCCGAAACTGGCGTTCTTCCCCATGAGAGAAGTTGAAAAGTATGGCACAGGGAACTGTGAAGTGGTTCAACGGCGATAAGGGCTTCGGCTTCATCGCCCCCGACGGCGGTGCAGAGGATGTTTTCGTCCACTACTCCGCGATCACCGGCGGCGGTTACCGCTCGCTCGAGGAGAATCAGCGCGTCGAGTTCGACGTCGAGCAAGGCAACAAGGGCCCGCAGGCCGTCAACGTGACGGCTGTCTAAGCGGCACGAGCTTTGATCGTGGGCTGGTGAGGCACACTCACCAGCCCACTTTCTGTTTTTCGGCACTTCCCGTGGGGGACTGTTTCGCCCTCACGGACGTATGATTCTGATATCCAGCGGAACGTTGCATGCGGCACGAGTGAGTCCGCGTCGTCGCTGGTTCGTGATCGGGTCCCCCCGCGGGCTCAGGCGGGACGACCCCATGGCAGTACCCCAGAACACTTCCCGACAACGTTGTAATGCGTTGCCGCTCAACGCGCTTCGTGCACTGCGCGGAAGCCGTTGATCATGTCTTCATCCTCCGTCCTGCCGGTGTCGCGGCCGGTGCGCTTCGGTGTGCTCGGCACCTACGCGCCCACCCTGTGCAGCGTGGCCCGGTTCAGCGCCGGCCTGTCCGACGGGCTGCGCGCGCTGGGCAACGACGTCGACATCGTGCGCATCTCCGACGGGCCCGATTCCGCGGACGGCGAGTTGGTCAACGGTTCGGCCGTGTCGGTCGCGGCCTGCGCGGCCCGGCTCAACCGCGGCGACGTCGCGGTCATCCAGCACCAGTACGGCCTCTACGGCGGCACCCACGGTGACGAGGTGCTGTCACTCATCGAGGCCCTGCAAATTCCGTCGGTCGTCGTCGCGCACGAGATCCTCGAGCATCCCCGCCCGCACGAGCGCTGGGTGATGGAACGCATGGTCGCCATGACCGACCGCGTGATCGTGATGTCCGTCGCGGCCCGGGACCGGTTGTGCGGTGATTACGGGGTGGAGCCGGACAAGATCGCCATGATCCCGCACGGCGGCACCGTGTTCTCCGGCCCGCGGCTCAAGCGGCCGAGCCGACCCACCCTCCTGACGTGGGGCATGCTCGCCCCGGGCAAGGGCGTCGAACGCGTCATCGACGTGATGGGCTCGCTGCAGACCGTCGCGGGCCGCCCGCGTTACGTGGTGGTCGGTCAGACCGACCCCCGCGAAGCCGCGCTGCATGGCGACGCCTACCGCGAGGCGTGCCTCGAGCGGGCCCGCAGCCTCGGAGTCGCGGACGCGGTGTCGTTCGACCCCCGCTCCCACAACCGGGCGTCGCTGACCGCGCTCATCCAGTCCGCGGCGGTGGTGGTGCTCCCGTACGACTCCACCGATCAGGTCTCGTCGGCGATCCTCGTGGAGGCCCTCGCCAACGGCCGGCCCGTCGTCGCGACGCCGTTTCCGCACGCCGTGGAGCTGCTGTCGGGCGGCGCCGGCATCCTCGTCGATCACGACGACTCCGAGGCGTTGGCGTCCGCACTGCGCCGCGTCCTGACCCAGCCGCGGCTGGCCGGCGCGATGGCCGCCGAGGCGCGCCAGCTGGCTCCCGACTTCGCCTGGTCGACGATCGCCGGCGCATACACCACACTGGGTCAGCGGCTGATGGCCGAGCGCGCCGTCGCCGAGATCCCGTCCCCCCACGCCGAGAGGACCCTCCCGTGGCGATAGCCGACGTTGCCGCCTACGCGCACCTGAGCGAAGCCGACATCGAAGCGCTCGGAAACGAGTTCGACGCCATTCGGCGCGACGTCGAGGAATCCCTCGGCGCCCGCGACGCCGCCTACATCCGGCGCACCATCCTGTTCCAGCGCGCGCTGGACGTCGCGTCCCGGCTCGTCATCGGGCTGAGCCGGTCCCGCACCGGCTGGGTGCTGGGCACCGCCTCCCTCGCGTACGCCAAGAGCGTCGAGAACATGGAGATCGGCCACAACGTCAGCCACGGCCAGTGGGACTGGATGAACGATCCCGAGATCCACTCGAGCACCTGGGAGTGGGACATGGTCGCGGTGTCGTCGCAGTGGCGGTACTCGCACAACTACCGCCACCACGTGTACACCAACATCATCGGCCATGACCACGACCTCGGCTTCGGGGTCATGCGCGTCACCCGCGACGAACCGTGGCAGCCTGCCCATCTGATGCAGCCGCTCCGGAACGCGCTGCTGGCAGCGGTTTTCGAGTGGGGAATCGCCTTTCAGGGGGTGCACTCCGAGCGGGACCGGCCGGTGTCCGACGGGGAGCGCCGCTCGATGCTCGGCCGTAAGGTGGCGCGGCAGGCGCTGAAGGACTACGTGGTGTTCCCGGCGCTGACCCTGAAGCGTTGGCGCAGAACGCTCGTCGCGTCGGCGGTGGCCAATCTGCTGCGCAACCTGTGGGCCTATGTCGTGATCTTCTGCGGCCATTTCCCCGACGGAGCGGAGAAGTTCACCGCCGACGTCCTCGACGAGGAGACCCGGGGGGAGTGGTATCTCCGGCAGATCCTCGGCACCGCTAACTTCACCGCAGGCCGCGCGCTGGCGTTCTCCAGCGGCAACCTCTGCTATCAGATCGAGCACCACTGCTTCCCCGATCTGCCGAGCAACCGGTACCCCCAGATCGCCGAGCGGGTCCGCGAGTTGTGCGCGAAGTACGACCTGCCCTACACCACCGCCTCGCTGCCCCGGCAGTACCTGCTGACACTGCGCACCATCCACAAGCTGGCCCTGCCCGACCGGTTCCTGACCGCGACGGCCGACGACGCGCCGGAAACCGCGTCGGAGAAGCGATTCGGCGCGGGCGCGGTGTCGGTGGGGGAGCCGCGGCGCGGGCTGGCGGCCGCCCTGCGTGACCGGGCCCGGCGGCGCGGCTAGCTCACCAGCGCCAGCGCGTGGGCCCGGCGCAGCTTGCCCGAGGCGGTCTTGGGGATCATGCCCGGCGCGAGCACCACGACGTTGCGGGGTCGGACGTCCACTTCGGCGAACACCTCGTGGGCGACCTGGCGTTGCACGCGGCGCACCTGCTCGTCGTCGCGGAACTCCTTGCATTCCACCGCGACAGCGAAATTCTCCCGAGACATGCCGGCGTCCAGGCGCACCGCCACCGCACACCCGGGGCGGACCCCGTCGACGCGGGAAGCCGCCCTCTCGATGTCGGTGGGGTAGATGTTGCGCCCGGCCATGATGATCACGTCCTTGAGCCGTCCGCACACCACCACCTCGCCGGTTTCGGTGAGGTAGCCCAGATCGCCGGTGTCGTACCAGCCGAGGGTGTCCTGCGCGGCGATGAAGCCGGCGACGGTGGTGTACCCGGCGGTGACCGCCGCACCCCGGACCTCGATGACACCGACGCCGCGCGCGGCCAGTTCGGCGCCGTCCTCGTCGACGACGCGGATATCGATGCCGTCCAGCGGACGGCCGAGCGAAACCAGTTGCCGGGTATGGCCTTTCGTGGTCGGCACTGCGCGGTGCAGCGCGGCCAGCATGCCGGCGTCCACCTCGTCGACGACCATCCCGCCGCCGCACTCGGAGAACGACACGGCCACCGTCGTCTCGGCCATGCCGTAGGCGGGGATGATCGCCTCGGGGCGCAGCCCGAACGGCGCGCCGGCCTCGCAGAGGTCGGCCACATCGAGTGGGTCCACCTGCTCGGCGCCTGACAGCGCCCACCGCAGCGAGGACAGGTCGAACTGCCCCGGCGTGGCCTGCCGCCGCAGCCGCTTGGCCAGCAGGGTGTAGGCGAAGTTCGGCGCGGCGGTCATGGTGCCGCGGTAGTTGTCGATCAGCCGCGGCCACAGCAGGGTGTCGCGCAGGAAGTCCATCGGCGTGACCTTGACCAGCTCGGCGCCGAAGAACATCGGCACGGTCAGATAACCGGTCATGCCCATGTCGTGGAAGCACGGCAGCCAGCTGACGATGACGTCGGTGTCGATGTCGAAGTCGCAGCCCGCGGTCATCGCTTCGGCGTTGGCGACGATGTTGGCGTGGGTGATCTGCACGGCTTTCGGGGAGCCGGTCGAGCCCGACGTGAGCTGCTGCAGCGCGACGTCGTCGTCGCCGGTGTCGACCGGAACGATCGCGCGGTGGGCGAGGAGCTCGTCGACCGTCAGCACGGTCAGGCCGAGGCCAGCCAGGACGGGGGCCGCGGCCAGGAACGGTTCGGAGACGATGACGGCGCGGGCGTCGAGCATGCCGATCACCGCGGTGGTCTCGTCGGCCCAGCGGGCGAGGTCGGTCCGTGGCGTCGGCTGGTGCACCATCGTGGCGCTCGCGCCGCGCATCCAGATGGCCTGCGCGGTCGGCGCGATCTCGACGGGAGCGCCCGCGAGCACGGCGACCGCGTCGCCGGGTCCGACGCCGGCCGCGGCGAGTCCGCCCGCGATGCGGCCGGCCCGCTCGTGCACCTGCGCCCAGGACTGGCGGATCGGTGCGTCGGGTTCTCCGGTGATGAATGCCCGGACGCTGCGGCGGGCGTTGTCGTACATCGTTTCAGTGAACTGGCTCAAGACAGCCCCTAAGGCTCAGGTCTGTGTGGGGGACGAGCCGCTGGAGTACGACCGGGTCGTGCTGGCCTCCTATGACGGTGCCCAGAGGGATTTGTCGCCCCGACTGTACCGAGGGTTTGCCAGCGGAGCGGGGACGGTGCGCGATTCGTGGTGACGTGTCTCTGACGTCGCGGATTCCGCGGTCCCCGCACCATCGATCTGACTCGTCGGTAAGAAATGTGCCGAAGCGCCTCCGCGATTGGTGGGAGACGGTAAGCATGACCCATGGGTGCGGGGTCTTTCGTGGGTCGTGTCGGTGGTTTGGCAGTAGCACTGGGGATCGGAGCCGCGGTCGTCGCGGGTGCCGGTGTCGCGGTGGCCGACGAGGGAGGATCGGCGGATTCCGCTTCGGGATCCGCACAGACGTCGACGTCGTCGCCGGCGTCGACCTCGACCGCCTCGGAGACCACACCGGCCAAGCAGGCCGCGGACACGTCGGACGACGAGAAGCCGGATGCGGGCACCAGGCCCGCCCGCACCCGGCACAAGCTGTTCGACAAGCCGGCGAAGACCGCGAAGGCCGACAAGGCCGAGAAAGCGGCGAAGGCTGAGGAGACCGAGAAGGCTCCGAAGGCCGAGGCCGACGAACCGGCCGCCGCACCCGACACCGTCGCCGCACCCGAGGCCGCCGTAGAGACGCCGGCCGTCGTCGAGAAGCTGGCCGTCGTCACCGAGCCGGCCGTCGTCACCGAGCCGGTCGCCGCCGAGGAGGACGAGCCGGCGCCGCCGGTCCGCGCCACGGCCACGCTGTTCCACCGCCTCACCGCCGCGAAGGCCGACACCGATGACGACCCGGCGCTGCCCGCGCTGGCCTCGCTGGTGATGTCGGTGGTGACGGCGGGCCGCGAGGCCACCAACGAGACACCCACCAGCGTCGGCGACCTGACCACCACCAGCCGCCCGGACGGGTACCCGATCCCCACCGGGGTGACGGTCGAGGAGGTGCACCCGCCGCTGCTCTGGCTGCAGAACATCCCGGTGGTCGGCACCTTCATCGTCACGCCGATCGTCTCTGCGCTGCATGCGATTCCGTTGGTCGGCGACTTCCTGCAGCCGATCATCGGCTTCCCGATCGACCACTTCGCCCCGCCGGGTGCACCGCAGGCGAAGAGCTACCGGGTGACGTCGTTCGACGGCACCGAGATCTTCGTGAACTTCATGCCCTCGCTCGTCTACGACGAGAACGGCCAGGCGCCGACCGTGCTCGACGGGCCCGGCCTCGGACTGCCGGGGCCGACGACGCTGAACCTGCGCTACGACAGCCTGCTTCCGCACGACGTCATCGGTATCGGGCTGCTGCGCGAGCAGGGCTACAACGTGGTGTCGTGGGATCCGCGCGGTGAGTGGCGCTCCGGTGGGCGCATGCAGTTGCAGTCGCCCGACTTCGAAGGCCGTGACATCTCCAGCATCATCAGCTGGCTGGCCACCCGGCCCGACGTCGCGCTCGACGGCGTCAACGATCCCAAGATCGGCATGGTCGGTGCGTCGTACGGCGGCGGCATCCAATTGGCTTCTGCTGTCTACGATCACCGGATCGACGCGATCGTCCCGACGATCGCATGGAACAGCCTGACCGACGTGCTGTTCCCGCGGGAGGCGGTCCGCAGCGGGTGGGCGACGCTGCTGTCGTCGGTGCTGGTGCTCACGCTGTCGCGACCCAACGAGCGCATCCTGCCCGCGGCCATCCGCGGCATCCTGTTCGGCACGGTCGACCCGGCCGACGTCGACCTGCTCAACGACCGCGGCTACGCCGACCGGATCGGCCTCATCACCACGCCGACGCTGCTGTTCCAGGGCACGGTGGACACGCTGTTCACGCTCGACCAGGCCGACGCGAACGCCAAGGCGCTCATCGCCGCCGGCACCACCACGAAGGTGGTCTGGTACTGCGGCGGCCACGGCGCCTGCGTGAGCACCCGCAACGACGGCCAGGTCGTCATCGACCGCACGCTGGCCTGGCTGGACCACTACGTCAAGGACGACCCGGACGCCCTCACCGGCCCGCAGTTCGAGTGGACCGACCAGAACGGGCAGTGGTACTCCTCGGACACCTATCCCGTCGCGACCACCGGCACGCCGCTGACCGGCGAGCGCACCGACCCGAAGACGATCCCGTTCGTGCCGTTCATCGGCGGCTCGGGCCCGCAGCCGCGGGTGATCTTCAGCGGCCTGCTCGGCATCGTGCTCGGATTGCCCTCTGCGGCACCGGCATTGAACGCGGTGAATCTCGAGGTGCCGGCCGCCACGGAGGTCACGCACATCGTCGGCGCACCGGAGCTGACGCTGACGTACTCGGGCACCGGCACCGCCAAGCATGTCTACGCCCAGATCGTCGACGACAAGACGCATCTGGTGCTCGGCAACCAGGCGACGCCGATCCCCGTGACGCTCGATGGGCAGACGCACACCGTGACGTACTCGCTGGAGCAGGTCGCACACACGCTGCAGCCCGGCCAGACGGTGACCGTGCAGATCGTCACGTCCACCATCGACTTCCTGAACTTCTACTCGTGGGGGCGCATCAACGTCGAGGGCATGTCGGTGTCGCTGCCGACGCTGGCCGCCAACGCGGTGCAGGAGACGGTCGCGGCCTGACTTCTCCGTTGAGACTGCGTTGGCGGCGCGCTTTTCGCGTGTTTTCCCGCCGTGGACGCAGTCTCGACGGAGGCTGTGGATAAGTGGCCAGGGCGCCGCCGAGGAATGCCACGCTTTCTCCATGGAGGAGGGGGTGTTTCTCGGGACCGAGGCACTGGCGAGTGGGGCGCTCACGCGCAATCAGTTGCGGACGGTGTACCGCCGGGTGCTGCCGGACGTCTACGCCCCTGCGCAGGCAGAGCTGACGCTGCGGCAACGCGCGGCCGCGGCGTGGCTGTGGTCGGGTAGGCAAGGCGTCGTGTCAGGCCTTGCTGCGTCGGCGTTGTGGGGCGCCCAGTGGGTCGACGACGACGCGGTGGTCGAGCTGAACTGGCCGAATCACCGCGCCCCACCGGGGGTTCTCACGCGCAACGACACTCTGCTCGAGGAGGAGATCGACCGTCGCGTGCTGCCGGTCACGACGCCCGAGCGCACGGCGTTCGATCTGGCCAGGCAGGGCTCCGAGTCGGCGGCGGTGGCCCGACTCGACGCACTGGCCCGAGCCACTGACTTCAAGGGCGACGATGTGCGCCGGCTGGCGCAGCGGCATCCGCACGTCCGTCATCTGCGCCGTGTCGATCGCGTGCTGGACTGGGTGGACGCCGGCGCTGAGTCGCCGCAGGAGTCACGGGTGCGAATGATGTTGGTGCGCAGCGGTTATCCGCAGCCAACCACTCAGATCCCGGTGCTCGCGCCCGACGGCTATCCCCGCTACTACCTCGATATGGGCTGGGAGGAGCTCAAGGTCGCCGTCGAGTACGACGGGGAACACCACCGGGAGAACGACAGGACCTTCCGCAAGGACATCATCCGGCTGGAGTATCTGGCGTCGGTCGGCTGGATCGTCATCCGCGTGGTGAAGGCCGATCGACAGGCGGAGATCCTCCGGCGTGTGGAGCGCGCTGTGATGGGGCGTGGCGGGTTCTGACAACCGTTGAGACTGCGTTGGCGGCGGGGTTTTGGCGTGATTTCCCGCCGTGAGCGCAGCCTCAACGCTCGAGAAGGGTGACGCCGTCGCGCCAGGCGGCCATGATCGCGTCGACGCGGTCACGCACGCGTTCTCGAGCCTCGTCGCGTTCGAGGCCGACCATGAGCAGATCGTCGTACTCGGTGTCGACGTGCCGGACCGACGCGGTGACCGCGAGCCGGATGGCGCCGGGGGTGAGATCTCGGCCCGCGGCGCTGCGACCCACGCGACCGCTGCCGCGCAGTGCGGCGTGGGACGCGATGGCCGCGGCACGTGCCGGCGGGCATCCGGGAAACTGCTCACGGATCGCGTCGGCGAAGCGGTCGCGGAACTCCTCGTCCATCGCGGCGCGGCGGCTCCGGTCGCGGTCGCGGCTGGCGGCGCGCACGTCCGCATCCTCCAGACACTGCGCAGCGGCCTGTTCGATGGCGTCGTTCTCCGCGAGAATCCCCTGCCGCTCATAGCGATTCCGGCGCACATTCCACCGGACCACGACCGCCGACAGGCGGCTCGCTTTCCTGGCGCGGCGGGTCAGGGCAGCATCGCCGGACGGCAGGAAGACGAGGCGGCCGAGGTCCGCGCAGTCCAGGCAGATTCCGCCGGAATCGCCTTTGAGGAGCAGATCGCCGCTCTCCCCGCAGCGGCTGCATGTCCACGCGTTCAGCGCCGCGATCACAGTCAGCCGCGTCGGTGGCTTCCTGGGCGCCTCGGGTGCGGGCTGCTCGGCAGCCGCCCAGCGCGTGCGGAACGCGCGTTCCGCCGTCGGATCGGCCGCCGCGGTGAACCGGAGTTCGCCGTAATCGGTCTCCCACGCCTGCAGCCCCTGGCCCACAGCCCAGGCGCGCAAGGTCTCGAGCGCTTCCGCGGTCATGGCAGCCTCGACGCTGATGCATCGATCGAGCGAGGTGACGCGGCCCCACTGCCAGCGGTCGACGTTCGTCTCGGCGAGCCACCCCAGTCCGATCAGCACGTCCACGGGCACGACGAACCCGCGCGCGGCCAGCGTGGCCTCAGCGATGCGCGCGATGCGCGTCTGCAGATTCGCCATGATGCGTCCGAGGCTAACGGCGGGCTCTGACGACTCGTTGAGGCTGCGTTGATGGCGCACATTTCGGCCATTTCATTGCCGTGGACGCAGTCTCAACGCTAGAGATGAGGGCATGGCAACCCGAACGCTGGACGACATCCGCCAGGCCACCGAGCACTGTTACGCCGCGATGGAAGCCCTCGCCGACGACCTGAGCGACGCCGACTGGCAGGCGCAGTCGCTGTGCCCGGACTGGACGGTGCGCGGCGTCTTCGACCACGTGGTCAGCATCGAGAACGTGCTGGCCGGCTGGTGGCCCGAGAGCGTCGAGCAGTTGCCGCCGTTCGAGCGGGCCGCCGAGTTCGTCGCCGACCCCACCGCGTACCCCGAGAAGATGCGGGCCGTGTTCGACCTGCGCCGGCGCGACCTGGCGTCGATGACCGCCGACGACCTCGACCGGCCGTCGTGGATGCCCGTCGGCCCCGGCACGCTCGGCCGGTTCCTGGCGATCCGCGTCTTCGACATCTGGGTGCACGAGCGCGACGTCACCACCGCGCTGGGCCGCGCCACCGACGACGGCGGCATCGCCGCCGAACTGGCGCTCGACCAGGTCGACAACTCGATCGGCTACATCGTCGGCAAGAAGATCGGGCTGCCCGACGGGAAGAGCATCACGTTCGACCTGACCGGTCCGGTGACCCGGCAGCTGCACGTCCGCGTCGACGGCAAGGCGAAGAAGGTCGACTCACTCGACGATCCCGACGTCGTGGTCACCACCGACTCGACGACGTTCGTGCAGCTGGCGTCGGGGCGGATCGATCCGCAGGCCCAGATCGACGCCAGCAGGATCACCTGGAAGGGCGACGACGAGCTCGGCGACCGGGCCGCCCGCAACCTGAGGTTCACGATGTGACGAACCGACCGGACTCCGTCGACTTCCACTTCGACGTCATGTGCCCGTACGCGTACCAGACGTCGCGGTGGATCCGCGAGGTACGCGACCTGACCGGGCTGACCGTGAACTGGCGCTTCTTCAGTCTCGAGGAGATCAACCGTCAGGAGGGCAAGAAGCACCCGTGGGAGCGGGAGTGGTCTTACGGCTGGTCGATGATGCGGATCGGCGCGCTGCTGCGTCGGCGGTCGATGGCCGACGTCGACGCCTGGTACGAACGCGCGGCGCGGGCGCTGCACGAGGAGGGCCACAAGCCGCACGAGAAGGCCGTCGCGCAGCACTTGTTGGCCGAGCTCGGCTTCGATCCGGGCCTGGTCGATCAGGCCATCGCCGACCCGACCACCAGCGATGAGGTGATGGCCGACCATCAGCGGGTGGTGGACGCCGACGGTTACGGGGTGCCGACGCTGTTCTTCCCCGACGGCCAGTGCCTGTTCGGGCCGGTGCTGATCGACCCGCCGACCGGCGAGGCGGCGCTGCGGCTGTGGGACGCCGTCGTCGCGTGGACGGAGTTCCCGCACCTCTACGAACTGCAACGGCCGAAGACCTCCGCCGATCAGCAGGCCATCGCCGAGACCTTCCGGCCATACCTCGAGGCCAGGGACTGGGTGTCGATCAACCGCGGCAAGGTCGTCACGTTCGACGCGCCGCGCTGAGTTTGACGCCGTCGTCATAACGGGTACGTCGGCGGGGTGGAACGACTGGGTGGGCTCGACGCGGGGATGCTGTACAGCGAATCGGCCACCGTGCCCCTGCACGTGTGCTCGGTCGTCATGGTCGACACCTCGACCGTTCCCGGCGGTTTCACCTGGGAGCGGTTCCGCCACGACATCGGCGAGCGGATCAAGGCGCTGCCGGAGCTGCGCGCCAAGCTCGGCGACAGCCAGCTCAACCTCGACCATCCGGTGTGGGTGCAGGACAAGGCTTTCGACCTCGACCGGCACCTGAACCGGATCGGCCTGCCGTCGCCCGGCGGCCGTGAGGAGCTCGCCGAGGTGTGCGGGCACATCGCGTCGGTGTCGCTGGACCGCAGCAAGCCGCTGTGGGAGATGTGGGTCATCGAGGGCGTGGACGGTGCGGCACTGAATGACGGCGGTCGGCTCGCGCTGCTGATCAAGGTGCACCACGCCGCCGTCGACGGGGTGTCCGCGGCGAACCTGCTCGAAACGCTGTGCGACATCGAGCCCGATGCCCCGCCGCCCGCCCCGGTGGACGGTCCCGGCGACGCGCCGGCATGGGCGATCGCCGCCGACGGGTTCGTGCGGTTCGTGACCCGGCCGTGGCAGCTGACCCGGGTGGTTCCGGAGACCGCGGCGATGGTCGCCAAGACCGTGAACCGCGCGGTCGCGGGCACCGCGATGGCCGCGCCGTTCTCGGCGCCGAAGACACGCTTCAACGACGAGCTGACCTCCGAGCGTTCCATCGCGCTGGTGCAGCTGGACCTGAACGACGTCAAAAAGGTCAAGAACACCTGCGGCGTCAAGGTCAACGACGTCGTGATGGCGCTGTGCGCGGGGGCGCTGCGTGGCTATCTGGAAGAGCGCGACGAGCTGCCGGCGAAACCGCTGATCGCGGTGGTGCCGGCGTCGGTACACGGCGAGTCGACGCGCCCGGGCCGCAACCAGCTGTCCGGCATGTTCTCCAACCTGCACACCGACATCGCCGATGCGGTGGAGCGCCTGCACGCGATCGCGGCGTCCAACCAGCGCGCCAAGGAGCACAGCGGGTCGCTGGGGCCGACGCTCCTGGTCGACCTGGCGCAGCTGCTCTCCCGCGGCATGTACGGCTGGCTGATGGGTGTGATGTCCCGCACGCCGCTGACGCGCACGGCCATCCACAACGTGGTGATCTCCAACGTGGCCGGCCCGCCGACGACCCTGTACAGCTGCGGTGCCGAAGTCAAGGCGCTGTATCCGCTGGGCCCGATCTTCCACGGCTCCGGGCTCAACATCACGGTGATGTCGGTGGCCGACACGCTCAACGTCGGCATAATCTCGTGCCCGCAATTGGTCGACGACCTGTGGGATCTGGCCGATCGCTTCGACGCCGAGCTGGGCGAATTGCTGCGCGGTTGCTGACCGGCAGTTAGGGAGCCCCTCCGAGCGGGAAGCCTCTTCGGCGTGCCCCGCGACGAACGGAAAGGACTACCTGTGAGCTCCCCGAAGGTCGGCACGCGGTTCGGACCCTACGAACTGCAGTCCGTGCTCGGGGTCGGGGGAATGGGCGAGGTGTACCGCGCCTACGACACCGCGCGCGAGCGCATGGTGGCGATCAAGCTGCTGCGGCCCGAGATGGCCGCCGATCCCAGCTTCCAGGAGCGGTTCCGAAGGGAGTCGCGGGTGGCCGCGCGGCTCCAGGAACCGCATGTGATCCCGGTGCACGATTTCGGCGAGATCGACGGCGTGCTGTACATCGACATGCGCCTGGTCGAGGGGGCGAGCCTGAAGCAGGTGCTGCGCACCGACGGCGCCTTGCAGCCGCGGCGCGCGGTCGCCATCTTGCGCCAGGTCGCGTCCGCGCTGGATGCCGCGCACGCCAACGGTCTGGTGCACCGCGACATCAAACCCGAGAACGTGCTGCTGACCCCCGACGACTTCGCCTATCTGGTCGACTTCGGCATCGCCCACGGCGGCGGCGAGGCCACCGTGACGTCGACGGGGCTGGTGGTCGGTTCGTGCGCATACATGGCGCCGGAGCGGTTCAGCGGCGATCGAGGCGGACCGGCCTCGGACGTGTACTCGCTGGCCTGTCTGCTCTATGAATCGCTGACCGGCCGGGCGCCGTTCGAGGCCGCCGACGTGCGGCAGGTGATGAGCGCGCACATGTTCACCGCGCCGCCGCGGCCGAGCATCATGCGACGCGGCATCAGCCGGGCTTTCGACGAGGTCGTCGCCCGCGGCATGGCGAAGGCGCCCGGCGACCGGTACATCTCCGCGGGAGATCTGGCCCGCGCGGCGGGCGCGGCGGCTGAGCGGGCGCCCAGTGCCGCGCCGGTCGCTCCGCCGGCGGCGCCGCCGTCGACGCGGCAGTTCTCAGCGGCGTACCCGACCCCGCCGCCGTATGCGCCCGCACCGCCGCCGCCCCGCGCGGCGCGACCCGCCCGGCGGTTCAGCCAGGGTCAGGTCGCGCTGATGGTGGCGACGATCGTGCTGCTGACCGCCGCGGTGGTGCTCGCGTTGGTGCTGGTGTTCAGCGGCGGGGACAGCGGCACCGCACCGACGTCGCGGCTCGCCGCGCCGCCCCCGACGTCGTCGTCACCGGACGCGACGTCCTCTGAGGAGGACACGACGACGTCGACGACGACGACCACCACGTCGACGAGCGGGAAGCCGATCAAGGGCGTGTCGGGCACGGATGCCCAAGGCTTCGTGGGACATTCGGCTCGCTGCGACGAGAGCGACTCCGCGGCCGCGGCGATCCGGACGTCGCTGTCGCTGGCCGTGGTCTGCAAGTCCGGCGGCAGCTACTACTACCGCGGGGAGCGGCTCAGCGACGGCGCGAGCCTGGAACTGCAGAACGCGCAGCGCTCCGGCAGCGGCTTCACCGTGTCGAACCCGGCCGACGGCACCCGCTACGACGTGCAGCCGAACCAGTTGACGATTTCCAGCAGCCGGAGTGTCGATCCTGAGCCCGCATTGGAGTACGGTTCGGGCTGACACAGGGGGAGGGCAACGATGACCACCACGACAGTGCCGCGGTCCAGTGCCGCCGAAACCCGGCGGGCGATCTGGAACACCATCCGTGGGTCATCGGGCAACCTCGTCGAGTGGTACGACGTCTACGTCTACACCGTGTTCGCAACATATTTCGAGGGCCAGTTCTTCGACGAGTCCGAGAAGAACTCGACGGTGTACGTGTACGCGATCTTCGCGATCACGTTCGTGATGCGGCCCGTGGGATCGTGGTTCTTCGGCCGGTTCGCCGACCGGCGGGGCCGGCGGGCGGCGCTGACGGTGAGCGTGTCGCTGATGGCGCTGTGCTCGTTGGTGATTGCGTTGGTGCCGTCGCAGGCGGTGATCGGGATGGCGGCGCCGATCATCCTGATCGTGGCGCGGCTGGTGCAGGGCTTCGCGACCGGCGGCGAGTACGGCACGTCGGCGACGTACATGTCGGAGGCGGCGACGCGGGAGCGGCGCGGGTTCTTCTCGTCGTTCCAGTACGTGACGCTGGTCGGCGGGCACGTGCTGGCGCAGTTCACGCTGCTGATCCTGCAGACGGTGCTCGACGACGACCAGTTGCGCGAATTCGGTTGGCGCATCGCGTTCGCCGTCGGCGGTGTCGCGGCGGTGGTGGTGTTCTGGCTGCGGCGCACGATGGACGAGTCGCTGTCCGAGGAGGTCATCGAGGCGACCAAGGCGGGGGAGGATCCGGGCGCGGGGTCCATGCGGGCGCTGTTCACGCAGTACTGGCGGCCGCTGCTGCTGTGCTTCCTGATCACCCTCGGCGGCACCGTGGCGTTTTACACCTACAGCGTCAACGCGCCGGCGATCGTCAAGACCGCGTACAAGGGCGAAGGTATGACGGCGACGTGGATCAACCTGACCGGGTTGATCTTCCTGATGCTGCTGCAGCCGGTGGGCGGGATCCTCAGCGACCGGATCGGACGCAAGCCGATGCTGATCTTCTTCGGCGTCGGCGGGCTGGTGTGGACGTATGTGCTCATCACCTATCTGCCCGAAACCCGTTCGCCGTTGACGTCTTTCGCGTTGGTGGCGGTCAGCTACATCATCCTGACCGGTTACACGTCGATCAATGCGCTGGTGAAATCGGAACTGTTCCCGGCGCATGTGCGCGCGCTCGGCGTGGGGGTCGGGTATGCGTTGGCGAACTCGATCTTCGGCGGGACCGCCCCGCTGATCTACCAGGCGGCCAAGGAGCAGAACCAGGTGCCGCTGTTCATCGGCTACGTCACGGTCTGCATCGCGGTGTCGCTGGTGGTGTACATCTTCTTCCTGCGCAACAAGGCCGATACCTACCTCGATCGCGAGCGGGGTTCGGCGTTCCGCGCGTAGCGCTTACCGTTGAGACTGCGCTGACGGCGGGCATTTCTGTCGAAATGCCGCCGCCAGCGCAGTCTGAACGGAGATCGTCAGACCGAGAGCAGCCTCTCGAAGAAGCTGCGATAGCGCTTCAGTGCCACGCGCAGATCCTCGGTCGAGGCCTGCTCGCCGCGGCCCCACTGCTCCTCGAGGCGCGACCGCGCCTGCCCGAAGCCGGTGGTGAGCTGCTGCACCAGGTCGGCCACCAGTCCGTCGGCCTTCTGCACGCAGTCCTTCGGGTCGTCGACGAAGCCGGCCTGCACCGCGTCCCACCGCGCCCGCAGACCCGCGAGCTCGTCGTCGGCGAAAAGCCGCCCGTCGAGGTCGTTTTGGTGATCAGAGAGGCCCGAGTGCTCGGTGCTCTGCGTGTGCTCGCTGTGCCCACGGTGCTCGGTGTGGTCCCTGTGGTCCTCGCGCTGCTCGAACTGCTGGCCGTACTGCGGGTGCTGTTGCTGCGCAGCAGCACCGGCGACCTGCGGGTCCATCGGCATGGTGGGCGGTCCGGCGCCGTGGTTCGCGGTGGTGTCGTGCCGCATCGGGGCGACCTGGTCTTCGGGGATGTAGTCCTGGCCCTGGCCCTCCGTGGCGTACCGGGGCTGGCCCTGCGTCGCCTGGTTGGCGTAAGCGTCGGTGTGCTGATCATGCGCGGTCATGCCGGACCTCCTTCGAGGTGGTGTTGTCAGTGGTGTCGAGCAGTCGTTCGAACAGCGCGCGGTAGTGCACGAAGGCCTCCCGCTGCCGCTCGGTGTTGACCTCGCCGCGCTGCTGTGCGAGATGAATGTTGTGCGCAGCGCGGTAGTTCTCGACGATGTGCGGATGGTCGACGGAGATGTCGGCCTCGCGTCGTTCGAAGTCGTCGACGGGGTAGCCACGCTGCCGCATCACCTCGGTGACGAGCAGGTCGGCGGTGCCGACGGCCCGGGCGGGGTCGTCGACGAAATCGGTCTGCACCTGCGCCCAGCGGGCCTCGAAGTCGTTGCGGGCCACCGGGGACAGCGCGACGATGTCGAGCTTGTCGCGCTTGCGGGCGCGGGCGGCGAGTTCCTTCTCCGCGGCTTTCGGGTCACCGGTTTGGTGCACCATACGGTCGTATTCCGGGCCGAAGTGTTGCTTGAGCTGCTCGCTGCGTTTGCGACCGCCACCGGAACGCACAGCCAGGACCACTACAGCGATCACCACGATGATTGCTGCAGCGATCAAAATCCATTGCCAGGTAGGCATTTTGAACTCCTTTCGCGGGAGTCGGGTAGCCGTAACACCGTCTACGCAAACGTCAGTTTGTGAGCGGTGTCACGAACTGCAGGTGAACGTTCAGAAGTAGTGCCGGCGGCCGCCGACGGCGCGACCGGTGGAGCCGAGGACCGCGAGGATGGCCCCGACGACGATGAGGATGATCCCGATCGTGGTGAGAATGGAGATCTTGAGCAGGAGTCCTGCGATGACGGCGATGATGCCGAGAATGATCATGATCGAACCTTCCGAGTGGAGTTGTGGCCGTTCAGACCGATTTCAGTCGACCACCCTCAGGGGTGTGGCGGTACACCCCTAGGGAGGTAATGTCAGCGCCGTGGCCGAGGCGATCACGGTGGCGCTCATCGACGACTACGACGTCGTCGTCCAAGGCGTGGCCAACATGCTCGAGCCGTACCGGGATCGCGTCGTCGTCGCCGAACTCGACGCCTCCACACCGCTCAAGGACACCGTCGACATCGCGCTGTACGACAGCTTCGCGCAACCGGAGTCGGATCACGAGGAGATCGGCGTGCTGGTCGCCAATCCGTGCGCCCGCCGAGTTGTGGTGTACACCTGGAACTTTCACCCCGACCTGGTCGCCAGCGCGCGTGAGCGCGGCGCGCACGGTTACCTGTCGAAGACGCTGCCGGCGCGCGACCTGGTGGCGGCGCTGGAGGCGGTGCACCAGGGGGAGACGATCATCAGTGAGGCGCCGCCGCGCGCCCGTCCCGCCCCGGGCAACGACTGGCCCGGTCGCGGTGAGGGGCTCAGCGATCGCGAGGCCGAGATCCTGGCGCTCATCACCCAAGGCAAGAGCAACGCGGACGTGGCGCGGCTGACCTACCTGAGTCCGAACACCGTGAAGTCCTACATCCGCTCGCTGTACCGCAAGCTCGGCGTCGAGAGCCGTACGCAGGCAGTGCTGTGGGGCATGCAGCACGGCTTCCTGCCCGACCACCACCGCATCGAGCACTGGCGCGGCGGCCCATAGCTTTTCGCGTTACCTCCGCGCGTGCGGGTACTCGTCCTCGCGATGCTGGAACGACAGGATCTCGCGGTTGAGCACCACGCCGTCGCGCATCTCGACGGCCCGCTGCACGGTCGGGCTCTTCTCCCACGCCGACGGGCCGCCCAGCACCGTCTCTAAGTGCGGCAGCAGGGCCTCGCTGATCTCCCACGTCGCGGAGTCGAACAGGTAGGACGGGCTGTGATCGACCGCGTAGTAGTGAACACCGTTGCGCAGCAAGCGAAGTGGATCGGCGAACGAGGTGGGCTCCGCCCAGCTGAAGCCCATCCCGGCGTCGCAGGACACGTCGACGATCATGCTTCCGGGAGAGAACGCCGACAGGTCGTCCTCGGTGGCGAAGATCAGCGGTCTGGTCGGATTCTGCAGCACACAGTTGACGGCGATGTCGTGCCTCGCGAGCAACTCGACGACGGGAACGACGCCGTTGTCGGGGGTGTCGACCACGGTGCGCTCGGGCGGGGCGTCGTCGTCATGGCTCATCTGCAGCAGCTGCACCGACGGGATCGGCGCGGCGACGGCGGCGACGTCGCGGTTGGTCAGCACGCGGACCTCGTCGACGCCGTGCGCGTTCAACGCGGTGACCGCCCCGCGCCCGGTGGCGCCGAAGCCGATGACCACTGCGCTGAGGCGCCGGCCGTAGTTGCCGGTGATGCCGATCAATTGCAGGGCGTGCAGCACCGAGCAGTACCCGGCCATCTCGTTGTTCTTGTGGAACACGTGCAGCGCGAAGCTGCCGTCGTCGTTCCAGTGGTTCATCGACTCGAACGCGATCATCGTGAGCCGCCGGTCGATCGCTGCCTGGGTGACGTCGGGGTTCTGGACGAGGTGCGGCCAGCCCCAGACGATCTGGCCGTCCCGGAACTCGGCGAGGTCCTCCGCCTCGACCTTGGGCAGCAGGATGACGTCGCAGTCGGCGATCAGCTGCTCGCGGGTCCGGATGCCGCCCACCACCGCGGCGAGCGCGTCGTCGGTGGCGCCGAAGTGGGCGCCGTATCCGTGCTCGACGAAGACCCGCGACCGGACCGCCGGGTCGATCCGGTCGAAGTGATCCGGGTGGATGGGCAGCCGGCGTTCGTCGGGTTTACGCGAGGTCGCCAGGACCCCCAGCGACAAGGTGTCGTCCGTCATTGCGCTGACACTACTGCGCTCATGCCGGCGGGGGAGGCGGCGGCGGGGGTGGCGGGGGCGGTGCCGGCCACGGCAGCACGATCGGCGGTAGCCCCGGGATCTCGATGACGTTCGGCGGCGGCGGAGGAGGCGGCGCGTCCGGGGGTGGCGGCGGCGCCGGCCCGCTCGGCGGTGGCGGCGGTTGGTACACCGGTGCCGGCGCGATGCCGTTGCTGGCGTTGATCGTGATGATCGACCCGGGGATCGTCTTGCCGCGCGGTGTGGTCCCGACGACGGTGCCCCGCGACGAGTAGCTGTTGACCGGTGTCGGATCCGGGGCGACCTGGAAACCGGCGTCGGTCAACTTCTTTCGCGCCGCATCGAGTTTGAGGCCGGTGACGCTCGGCACCTCGCTGCCCGGGCCGCCATCGACGTATCGCGGATCGGTGGGCGGCATGGCGACCGGGCCGAAGTAGTCGGCGATCGGCTCCATCGCGGTGAACCAGGTACGCGCGGGTTCGGTTCCGCCATAGAGGTTTCCGCTGCTGCACTTGCGCAGCGGCGACGAGCACAGACCCGACGGGTTCGGGGAGTCGTCGAAGATGTAGTTCGCCGCGGCGTACTGGTTGGTGAACCCGAGGAACGCCGAGGAGCGGTGCGACTCCGTCGTCCCGGTCTTGCCGGACATCGGCAGGTCCCAGCCGACCGATCCCGCGGCGCCGGCCGCGGTGCCGCTGGTGTGGTCCTTGCCGAGCGCATTGGCCATCGTGTTGGCGAGGCCCTCGGGCACCACCTGCTCGCAGGGCGCCGTCTCGAGGGTGACCGGGCGGCCGTGGCGGTCGACGACCTCGTCGATGGGGTTGGGCGGGCACCACATGCCGCCGGACGCGAGCGTCGCCGCGACGTTCGACAGCTCGAGCGCGTTGAGCTCGAGCGGGCCGAGGGTGAACGAGCCGAGGTTCTGCCGCTTCACCCAGTCCGCGAGGCTCTCGTTGCTGCCGGGGTCGTAGGCGCGGGCGGTGCCGGGTTCGGCGTAGGAGCGCAGTCCGAGGCGGACCGCCATGTCCACCGCACGGGGCACCCCGACCTGGGCGATGAGTTTGGCGAACGCCGTGTTGGGGGACTTGGCGAGCGCGTCGGTGACGTTCATCTGCCCGGAGTAGTTCGACGCGTTCTTCACGCACCACGTCTTGGGAGGGCAGCCGGGTTCGGAACTGTCGCCCAAGCCGGTGCCGCGGAACGTCCCGGGCACGTCGAGGTTGGCGTTGATGCCCATCCCCATCTCGAGCGCCGCGGCGGTGGTGAAGATCTTGAACACCGACCCGGCGCCGTCGCCGACGAGCGAGAAGGGTTGAGGCTGCACGGTCTGGCCGGCGTTCAGGTCGAGCCCGTAGGTGCGGTTGTCGGCCATCGCGACCACGTGGTGGGCGTCGCGGCCGGGCCGGATCACGCTCATCACGCTGGCGACGCCGTCGGCGGTGGGGTCCGCGAGTTCGTCGATGGCGTTCTTGACGCTGTCCTGCACCGTCGGGTCGAGGGAGGTGCGGATCAGGTAGCCGTTGCGGGCCACGTCGTCCTTGCTCAGACCGGCGCGGGCCAGGTACTGCAGCGCGTACTCGCAGAAGAACGCGCGGTTGCCTGCGGCGATGCAGCCCTGCGGCAGCGGCTCGGGCTGCGGAAGCACGCCCAGCGGTTGGGCCTTGGCCAGCCGCAGTTCGTCGGCCTGCTCGGGCAGGTTCTCGATCATCGTGTTGAGCACGACGTTGCGTCGCTCCAGCGCGGCCTCGGGATGGGTGTAGGGATCCAGGGAGCTGGGCGAGCGCACCATGCCGGCGAGCAGCGCGGCCTGCTGCCAGTTCAGGTCGGCGGCGTTGATGCCGAAGTAGGTGCGTGCGGCGTCCTGCACGCCGAATGCGCCGTTGCCGAACGACACCAGGTTCAGGTAGCGGGCCAGGATCTCCGCCTTGGGCAGTGCGACGTCCATGGCCAGGGCGGCGCGGATCTCGCGCAGCTTGCGGGCGGGGCTGATCTCGACGGCGGCGCGGCGTTCGGCGTTGGTCTGCGCCATGACGAGCAGGTTGAAGTTCTTGACGTACTGCTGCTCAATGGTCGACCCGCCGCGGGTGTTGCCGTCGCCCTGCAGGTAGCCGGTGAGGCCGGTCAGCGTGCCCTGCCAGTCGACGCCGTTGTGCTCGGCGAAGCGCTTGTCCTCGATCGAGATGATGGCCAGCTTCATCGTGTTGGCGATCCGATTGCTGGGAACCATCCAGCGGCGCTGCTCGTACAACCACGCGATCGGGGTGCCCTTCGCGTCCACCATGGTGGAGACCGTCGGCGCCTCGCCGTCAAGAAGCTGCGTGAATTCCTCTGTCGCCGAGGCGGATACGCGCATCACCAGCGCGCCGGCGCCGCCGACGAACGGGAACATGAGCCCGGCGACGAGCAGCCCGGCGCAGACGCAGCACAGCGCCAGCCGGGCGATGGCCCCCCACGTTGCCCGACGACGGCCGCGCATGGGCGTCAGCTTAGGCGGATCGGGTCGCGGCGGGAGGGGATTGCGCGGGACTGGTGACTTCGGTCCCTCTCCCACATCCCGGCCGTGACTCCGGCTGCGCAGCAGGCATACTCGAACGCGGATCCGGCGACAGCAGAGGAGCTTTCCATGGCGTTCGAGCGCATCGACGAGCTGTTGGACGGGGTGACCGCGGGCGGAGCGCTGCACGGGGTCGCCGCGACGGTGGTCGGACCCGGCGGCGTCCTCTACGAGCACGCCGCCGGAGAGGCGCGGCCCGACACGATGTTCCGCAACGCGTCGATGACCAAGGCCGTCGCCACGACCGCGGCGCTGCAACTCCTCGAGCAGGGGCGCATCGCGCTCGATCAGCCGGTCGCGTCGATCGTGCCCGAATTCGGCGACCTCCAGGTGCTCGACCACTTCGAGGGCACCGAGCCCGTCCTGCGGGCGCCCACCACGCCGGCGACGGTCCGGCACCTGATGACCCACACCGCCGGCTGCGGCTACCACTTCCTCAACGACAAGCTTTTCGCCTACTGCCTCGAGAAGAGCTTCCCCAACCCGCTCGAGGGCATCAAGCAGAGCCTGAGCGCGCCGCTGGTCCACGATCCCGGCACGGTCTGGGAGTACGGCGTCAGCACCGACTGGCTCGGCATGGTGGTCGAGGCCGTCAGCGGCCAGACGCTGGCCGACTACCTCGCCGAGCACGTCTACGGCCCACTCGGCATGACGGACTCGACGTTCGACCCGACCGACGAGCAGCGCGCGCGGCTACTGCCGGTGCGGTTCCGGGCGCCGGACGGCAGCCTGATGCCGACCGACCTCGACCTGCCGGCCCAGCCGGAGTGGGACGCCGCCGGCCATGGGTCGTACGGGACGATCGCCGACTACGGACGGTTCGTCCGGGCCTGGCTCAACGGCGGCGAGCTCGACGGCGCGCGCATCCTCAAAGCGGAGACGGTCGAGCTCGCGCTCAGTGACCACCTCGACGGGGCGCCGCTGCCGAAGAAGATGGAGCCGGCCATCCCGGAGCTGACGAAGCCGGTCGAGTTGCTCGACGTGCCGCAGGGGTGGGGCCTCGGATTCCATCTATATCTGGTCGACCTGCCTGGCATGCGCAGCGCCGGCTCGGCCGACTGGTCGGGGCTGTTCAACAGCTTCTTCTGGATCGACCGCAAGGCCGGCATCGGCGCGGTGATCGCGACGCAGCTGCTGCCGTTCTTCGACGACGCGATGGTCGGGACGATCCTCGGCTTCGAGGCCGCGGTCTACGCCGAACTCGGCGCGGCGGTCTGACGTTCATGCGCGTCGAGACTGCGCTCACGGCGGCGATTTCGCCCCTTTCGCCGCCCTGAGCGCAGTCTCAACGCCCTTACCCCAACGACAGAAAACTCTTCCTTCCCCGGCACGGGAGTCTGGCTTGCCGGCGATTACGGCCGAGCCCTCTGACCAGCAGTATTCCTCTCAACACCAGATCCACCCCGACCGAGAGGAAACATCATGATCACCACTAAGGGCCTCAAGTACACCGCCACCGTCCTCGGCGCCTTCGCCGTCCTCGCGATCGCGCCCGGCACGGCGTTCGCCGCGGACAACGATCAGGGTCCCGGCGGTGGGGGCGGCTGCACCTACACCGACGCAGACGGCTACTCGATCCCGATCGACAACGGCCAGGGCGTGTTCGTCGACGGCAAGATCGTCAGCTGCAAGGACGGCAAGATCACCGAGACCACCCAGCCGCTACGCGGCAACGGCGGCCGCGCACCGGTGATCAACCGGGCTCCCGTCCTCGACCGCGCACCCCTGCTCGCCCAGAACTGACCGCCGCCCACCTCGGCCCGTCACCGGAAGCGGTGACGGGCCGAGAGCCGCTACGCCAGAATGACGAGCATGCCTTCCCACCTGGAAGTCTTCACACCGTCGGGCCGCGAACTCGTCCCCCTGAGCGGCCAGCGCGTGACCCTCGGCAAGGCGGCCGGCAACGTCGTCGCGCTCGAGCACGACGCCACGGTCTCCCGGCTGCACGCGGTGTTCGAAAACCTCGGCGCCGCATGGTCGATCCGCGACATGGGCAGCCGCAACGGCACGTACCTCAACGGGGAGAAGATCACCGCCGAACGCGTCCTGCATTCGGGCGACGAGGTGCGCGTCGGCAAGTCGCGGCTGATCTTCTGGATGGTCCGCGACTCCGCGGAGGGCGGCCGCGAGGAGGAGACCGTCACCGCGCAACCCGTCGACGCACCGCCGCGGCTGACCCGACGCGAGTATGACGTGCTCGTGGTGCTGTGCCGGCCGCTGGTCTCCGACGCCCCGTTTCCCGAACCGGCGTCGGTGCGGGCGATGGCCGGCGAGCTCTACGTCACCGAGGCCGCCGTCAAGCAGCACCTGCAGAACCTCTATGACAAGTTCGCCGTCCCCGCCGAGGGCGACCGCCGCGTCCGGCTGGCCAACGAGGCGCTGCGCCGCGGCGCGGTGACCCTCGCCCAGCTGCGCGACGGCGCTACGTGAAGTCCAGCGCCTCGACCGTCGCCACCGGCCCCTCGTGGGTCGGGCGGTCGGCGCCGCCGATCACGTAGACCGTAGAGCCGACCGCCGCGACCACCTCCCCGTGCACCGGGGTGTTGATCGGCGCCTGGGTGCTCCACGTGCGGTTGGCGATGTCGTACATCTCGACGGTGGGCAGCACCCGCGTCGGCTCCTCGCCGCCGACCACCACGATGCGGCCGTCGATGAACGCCGCACCGAAGCTGCCGCGCGGAGTCGGCATGTCCGGCAACGTTTCCCAGTTCCCGGACGCGGGGTCGAACCGATCGAAGGCCGCCGAGTTCTCGTCGGCGCTGAGGAACCGGCCGCCGACGGCGTAGACGTAGACGCCGTCGGACACCGCCGCGAGATGCTCACGGGGAGTGGGCAAGTCGGCTGCCGACGTCCACGATGTCCCGTCGAAGACCTCGGTCTGCGGCACGATCTGCTTGTCGTTCTGACCGCCGACCACGACGAGCTTGTCGCCGACCACCGCGGCAGCGGGGGCTGCGCGCGCGTGCTGCAGGCTGGGCAGTTCGACCCAGGCGTTGTCGCGGAACGCGAACACTTTGTCCGACGCGTGGGTGATGGTGTCGGTGGCGCCGCCGATCACCACGACCTCGCCGCGGTAGGTCGCCGCCACCGCGTGGTTCAGCGGGATCGGCAGGGACGGCTGGGGCTGCCACTGCTTGGTGCCGGGGTCGTAGGTCTCGACGGTCTGCAGCGTCTCGCCGTCGCGGATGCCGCCGATGTTCCAGATCTTGCCGTCGAGCGCGGTGAACGCCGTCATCAGCCGCGGGGTGGGCGCGTCGGGCAGCGACCGCCACTGCGCCGCGGGCTGCGGGGTGCGCGGCGCGAGCTTGAGCGCCTCGGCGGACGACGTCACCTGCCCGTCCCCGGTGCCGGTCGATCCGCCGATCGCGTACACCGACTTGCCGACCGCGGCCACGGCCAGCCCGTGGCGGGCGGTGGCGAGGTCGGGCAGGTCGGTCCACGTCGCGGTCGCCAGGTCGAGCGACGACACCGTCTTCACGGGGCGGCCCGCGGTGGCGCCGCCGACGGCCACCAGCCGGCCGTCGGTGACTGCGGCGCCGAGATCGCTGCGCGGTGCCGACAGCGCGGGCAGGGCGGCCCAGGAGTCGGCGGCCGGGTCGTAGGCCTCGACGGTCGCCAGGTCCGTCGTGCCGTTCGTGCCGCCGAGCGCGTAGACCCGTCTGCCGTCCGAGGCCGCGGCCAGCAGCTGACGCGCGGTGGGCATCGATGCGCCCGGTTTCCAGCCGGTGCCGTCGAACACCTCAGTGGAGTCGAGCACCTTGCCGCCGGCATCCACCCCGCCGGTCACGATGATGCGGTCGCCGACCACGGCGGCCGCGGCCGCGGCGCGCGGCTGCGGCAGCGGCGGCAACGGCACCCAGCGGCTGTTGACCACCCGCCACACCGCGTCGGTGGCGACCTTCGCGTCGGCCCCCGCAGTACGCCAGCCCCCGAGCACGACGGGGGTGTCCTGCCACGTCACCGCCATCGCGTGCGCCACCGGAACGGGCAGGGCGTCGCCGCCCTTCCAGCTGTCGATCGCCGGGTCGTACCCCTCGTGGGCGCCGCTGACGCGGCTGTCGGCGCCCATGCCGCCGAAGATCCAGATCGTGCCGTCGGACTGGGTGGCGGCCGCCGCGTCAAGGGCCGAGCGGGCATCGCTGATCGGGCGCCAGCCGGCCTGCGCCTCGACCGTCGGCCGGGCCGGCGGGGCCGCGCTCGGCGAGGAGCTGGGCGTGTCCCGGGATGTCGCGATGATCGCGACGCCGGCGATCACCAGCAGGGCCACGGCGGCTGCGGCGGCGAGGGCGATGACGGTTTTGCGGTTCTTCGCCGGGGGAGCAGCCGACGGCCGGTCGGGTGGCGGCGCCGGCTCGGCGGGCCTGGGGGGCGGGGGTGGCGGCGGCGCGGGCGGCACGACGGACGTGTCGGACGGCCCGGACAGGGGGAGAGCCTGCGTGCCGTCGGGCGGCGCGGGGGCGGCGGGGGCGGGCTCGCCGATCGCCATCGCGTCCGCGGTCAGGCCGTTGTGGCGCTGCGCCTCCTGCAGGGCGCGGCCGAAGTCGGCCGCTGTGCCGAACCGCTCGGCCGGGTCGAGGGACATGGACTTCTCGATCGTCGCGCACACGTCGGTGGGGATTCCGCGGTCCCGCAGGTCGGGCACCGGCTGGGAGGTGATGCGCAGGTAGTGGGCGATCAGCTCCTCGCCGGTGTGGCGTTCGTGGGCGGCCTGGCCGGCGATCAGCGCGTACAGGGTGGCGCCGAGGGAGTAGACGTCCGCCTCGACGGTCGGAGGCTTGCCCGTGAGCACCTCGGGCGCGGTGTAGGACAGCGTGCCGGTGAAGAAGCCGGTCACTGTCTTGTATCCGCCGACGATGCGCGCGGTGCCGAAGTCGCTGAGCTGGGGGTCGCCGTAGTCGTTGACGAGGATGTTGCCGGGTTTGATGTCGCGGTGCAAAGTGCCTGTGCGGTGGGCGGTTTCGAGCGCGCCGCAGAGTTTCACCCCGATGCGCAGCACGTCGGGCCACGGGATACGGCCCTCCCGTCGCACCTGGTCGGCGAGCGACCCACGCGCGTGATAGGGCATGACGATGAACGGCCGGTCCCGTTCGGTCATGCCGACCTGCAGGATGTTCACGATGTTGGGGTGGCCGGACAGCGCGCCCATCGCGTAGCCCTCGCGCAGGAAACGCTCGCGGTCGTCCTCGTCGAGATGGGAGGCGAGCACCTTGATCGCGACGGTTCGCCCCAGGGAGGTCTGATGGCAGCGGTAGACGACGCCGCCACCGCCCCGGCCCACCTCGTTGGCGTCGGTGAAACCGGCGGCTGCCAGCTCGAACGCGATCTCCCCCGCCATCGCCTGCGTCCTTCGGTGAGGTGCGAGTAGTGCGTCTACGGTACTCGGACGCGGCCCTGTGAGCGGCGGGAATGGCCGGTCCGGCACCCGGCTCCGAGGGTGCGGCGTCGTGCCCGTTTGATCGTGTTGGCGTGCAGGTCAATACGTTCTTGCGTGCCCGGGCGCCGGTGATCGGTTGGTGACGATGATCGTCGCCCGCGTCTGTCTGTCGGCCGGGTCAGCACAATGGGGGCATGACCCTGTATGACTTCGGCGCCATCCGCACCCGCATGGGCAGCGCGCTGTTCGGCATGGTGGCCGGCCCCGAGGGCCCGGAGAACCGGGCGCGGATCCACGAGACGCCGGGCCCGCGGTGGTTCGCCGAGGACCGGCCGATCCGCCGGGTGCACGCCGACGCGTCGATGTTCGTCGGGGGTCTGCGCGCGCTGCTGCTGCAGTCGCTGCACCCGCTGGCGATGGCCGGGGTGGCCGAGCACTCCGACTACCGCGGCGACCCGTGGGGGCGGCTGGCCCGCACCAGCACGTTCCTGGCGGTGACGACGTTCGGCGCGGCCGACGACGCGCAGCGGGCGGTGGACAAGGTGCGCGGCATCCACCGGCGGGTGCGCGGCGTCGCGCCGGACGGCCGGGCCTACGAGGCGGGGGACCCGCACCTGCTGGAGTGGGTGCACATCGCCGAGACCGACAGCTTCCTACGGGCGCATCAGCTGTACGGGTCGGCGCCGCTGGACCAATCCGGACGCGATGGCTATGTCGCCGACACCGCCGAGGTGGCTCTCAAGCTCGGCGTGCCGGACCCGCCGCGCACCGAGGCGGAGCTCGCCGAGCGGATCGCGGCGTACCGGCCGGAGCTGTGCGGGACGGCCGCGGCCCGGGACGCGGCGCGGTTCCTGTTGCTGACGCCGCCGCTGCCGGTGCTGGCGCGGGCGCCGTATGCGGCGCTGTCCGCGGCGGCGGTGTCGATGCTGCCGCGCTGGGCGCGCGGCCCGCTGTGGTTGCCGTACTTCCCGCCGGCGGAGGCGACGGTGGTGCGCTCGGCGGGGCACGTCCTCGTCGGCGGCATCCGGTGGGCGATGACGGCCAACGCCGGGTAGCGCGTCAGCGCTGGACGGGCACCCAGGTCTCGAGGCGGGCGCTCTCGGCGATCGCGTCGGCGATGAGCACCTGTTCGAAGCCGTCGGCGAAGGTCGGGTAGTCCGGCTGCTGCGGGGGTTCGTCGGCCTCGATGGCGTCGTAGACGGCGCGGAAGAACGCCTTGAACGCATCGGGGTAGCCCAGGGCATGGCCGATTGGCTGGTCGCCGGTGCCGCGCAGCTCCAATTGGTTGGGTTCGTCGCGATGCCCGATCCACAGCTGCTCGGGATGCTCGAGGTCCCAGCGCAGCGAGGCATCGGCGCCGGCGATCTCGACGGCGAGCTGGTTCTTGCGGCCGGGAGAGACCTGCGAGACCGTGAGCACGCCACGCGCGCCTTGGTCGAAACGGAGGAGGGCGCCGGCGATGTCGTCGGTGTCGGACCGGTCGGGCAGGGCAGTGGTGAGGTCGGCCATCACGGACTCGACGCGCTGGCCGGTGATGAAGCTGGCGAGATCGAGCCAGTGCGAACCGATGTCGCTGACGGCACGCAGCGATCCGCCGCGTTCGGGATCGAGGCGCCAATTGGTGTCGGTGTCTTTCGAGAGCCAGTCCTGGAGGTAGGAACCGCTGATCAGGCGTGTCGGTCCGAGGTCACCGTGGCGGATCTTATCGGCGGCCTGTTGGCAGAGCGGGTAGAAGCGGTTGATGAAGCAGACGGCGTTGACGACGCCGAAATCGTTTGCGGCCGTGACGAGCTCACTGGCGTGGGCGGGGGTGAGGGCGAGCGGCTTCTCACAGATGACGTGCTTACCGGTCCGCATGGCGGCCATCGCCTGGGCGTGGTGGAGATGGTTGGGGGAGCAGATGTGGACGGAGCGGACGCGGGGGTCGTCGAGCATCTCCTCGAAGGAGCAGTAGTAGGCGCCGAGTCCGGCTGCGGCAGCGCGATCGGAGCTCGACCCGACGACACCGACGACTTCAATACCGATGCGGGCCAATGCTTCTGCGTGCACGCGGCCCATCCAGCCGGTGCCGACGATCGCTGCGCCTCGGTCGGTCATGGCGGGCTGCTCACGATGGCGGTGTGAGGAGACGGTGGTAACTGTGTTAGCCGTGTGAATAAATCACGGCACGTACTGCCACTTGTCCCGATAGCGAAGACGACAGCGTCAGCGCGATATTCGCTGTTGGTGGCCGCCGGGCGGGCGTGCGGGGACATAGGTGGATACCTTAGCTGCCAATCGTGTCACGCAGTGTTTCTGGTGTTCTTTGTCATCGTCTCGAAACACTGGACCGTTACTCGCCGGCGGCGAGATGTGCTGTGGCGAGCGGTAATACAGCCGTATGGTCTCGGTGCCGGACCATTCGATGGGCTTACTGACTGATCCGTTGGTCAGGCTTGGCGGGTAACGACGAGCTTCAACGCAGGGTCGAGCCAATGCTCGGCGGCGTCGTCCCAGTCGACCACCGACGTCGGCACCTGCAGCGGGTCGATGCGGCCCGCGGCGACGAGCTCGAGGACCTCGGGGAGGTAGCGCCGGGAGTCGGCGCGGGAGGTGTGCAGCGTGATCCCGCGGGTGTACATCTCGAGCATCGGGAGTGGCGTCGCGGCGGAGAAGTGGATCGTCACGACGGTGAGGCGGCCGTACGGTTCGGTGGAGCGCACGGCGCAGTGCAGGCCTTCGATGCTCAGTGAGGCGCCGACGACGATCGGCGCGCGGTCGAGCCGTCGCGGGAATTGGGTGCCGATGTCGATAGCTTCGGCGCCGAGGTCGGCCGCGGCGGCGAGGCGCTGAGGGTCGTTGTCGGCGTAACGGACGGTGCCGGCGCCGAGAGCTCGCGCGCAGAGGATGGTGTAGAGGCTGATCGAAGGTGCGTCGCCGCCGACGATGAGGACGTCGGCGCCGGGCCGCTCGCGCAGGCCGTCGACGACGGCGCGGTAGGCGTCGATGAGGTTGTCGGGGATTGTGGCGAGGGCGACGTCGCTGATGGATTCCGGCGCGGGGAGCAGGAGGTGGTCGGCGTCGGGGACGAGCAGGAGGTCGGCGAGGCCGCCGCCGTGGCCGCCGCCGGACTCGCCGAAGCCGAAGGCGGCGCCGGCGCGGGCGTAGTAGGGGTCGCAGGCGGCGTAGCGCCCGCCGGTGCAGGGGGAGCACCGGCCGCAGGAGACCTGGAACGGGACGGCGACGCGCTGTCGTTCTCGTATGCGGGTGACGCCTTCGCCGACGGCGACGACTTCGCCGGCGATCTCGTGGCCGACGGGGTAGGGGCCGGGGAAGATGCCGAAGCCGGCCATCGCGGCGTCCAGGTCGCAGCGGGCGACCGCCAGCGGGCGGACGACGGCCTGCCCGGGAGCTGGCTCGGGGTTCGGAGCGTCCTGCCATTCGAGGCGGCCGGGCTCGACGAAGACGAGGTGGCGCATGGGGAGATTTTGGCAGGTGGGGTGGGGAGGTCGACGGGCCCCGCAACGCGTCGGAGTTCGGTGCGATCAAACTGTGGTGGTGAGCTCGTCGGGCCTCGGTTTCGTGACGACACTCAAACGCCGTTCGACCTTCCCTGCCGAACGCGACGGAATCGTTCGTCCCGTTCCGCCCTAGGTAGATTGTCGCAAAATCGAGTTTGCATCCACGCACGGAAGCACGGCGACGTTTGCCGGATCCCGGCGCAGAGGCTCGAATCAAACCCAACATGTCTGAGACCTGGCTTAGTCTGCAAGAATAGGGATTCGAGGGATGGGTTGCTAGCGTATCGGCCTGGGGGAGTGCCTTAGCGGCTGTGTGTGCGAAGCCTCAGCAACCCGTCTTGCTCGTCGCAGAGGAGGGACGATGCTGGACGCGCGCGACGCCATATCGGCAAGGGCTGCTCAGAGGTTACCGGCGGTTCCCTCGCCTGTCGGCCGTGGTCTGAAGCGAAAGTGAGCGCGAAGGCCGTCGAAGTTGCGGGAGGCGGTTCAAGTGCCATCGCCGCGTCATCACACGCCGCATGCGCACGGTTTCGTGGCACCGACCCCCTAATTACCGGTATGACGCGTCGGAACCTCGCGAAGGCAGCTGGGTCTCCGGACACGTCTGGGTCCATCCCGCAGGCGCGTTGGATGCGGGCGATCACGTTCGAGCGGCTTGTGCGGAACGAGAGCTTCGCCGCCCAAATTGCGACGCGCGTCGTCGGAGCCCTCGGTCTCGCTCGGCCCAAGCAAGTAGTAATCGTCGACGCCCACGTGAGCGCCGACATGACGGTGCGTGCTCTTAACCAGGCGCATGCGCGGGCGGCTAATGACGGAGCTGTATCCCTCGTCTACCAGTTGGCGGTGCCGTTCGTCGGCTTCGAGGGCAACCGCGCAACGGATGTAAAGCCGGATTTCGCGGTCGTCGCTCCGTCGGTGGAGAGCCCGAGCACGTCGTGGCTCGTGATGGGCGATGCGAAGGACTATGAGCGCGTGCGATCGCGCATAGACGACACGCGAATGTTGAAGGGCTTCCTGCAGGTCGCAGTCGGCGCCGAGTCCGCGCGTGCTTGGTCGCGGTTGCCTGACGGAATGTCCGTCCACACGTTTGGCGTTCTTGCGGTGCCACGCAATGCTTTCCTCCAGCCTGAGCCCATCGTCGAGAATTTGCATGACTATGCCGAGGAGGTGACGCTCCGAGTCGAGGAGCGGCGGCGTGAGGCCGAAGCGTCGGCGCATATCCCCGGTGAGGACGTGAAGATCCTTCTTGGACACCTCGAGGCGGCGTTCGATCCGTCGGCATGCACAACGTGCACGCTGTTCTCTTACTGTCGCGACGAGCTGCGGCGCTCGGACGCCCCCGGCGACCTGCTCCTCGAGATCGGGGTGGCGCGGAATATCCGTCGCCATGCGTTAGGGCTCGTCGACGGTGTGAGCCCCATCGGGCCCGTTCCGGCCTCGGCAGCGGCGAGTATCGCGGCGACTCTCAAGGGTGTCCCGCAGTTCACTGGCCAGCGCCGCGTCGACCAGGCCGGTCTGCCAGGGACGGTCAACATTGTTCTCGCAAAGTCGGATGCTGCGGCGCTGGGCGTGCACGGTATCGGCGTCCAGCGCGTTACGGCTGACGGTCGCGGCGACTGGGATTTCGTGACGTTCGATGATCCGCAGGCACCTGAAACACGACGTCTCGTGATGCGCCGCGTGGGTTCCACGCTGACCCGAGCAATGCGCGAGCAAAGAAACGCAGCGACCGGCGGAACGCCGGACGCCGTGCACCTAGTTGTTCCTGACAGAACGACGGCGGACGTGCTCGTATCGATCGCAGACAACCTCGCAGGGGTCGAACTCAGTCGTCTGCGATGGCAGCGGGATAAGGACCAGGGGCGCCCCGCCCTCACATATGACGGAGAACCGGCGACCGTGCCCCGGCCGATCTCCGAGGCGGAGCGGACTGCGATTGCGCTCCTGTTGGAGGACGACCGCTCACGCGCCTTCAAGCTGCGTTGTCCGATCATCGACGTCCGTGAGGTCCTCGCTCGACACCTCGTCGCCGGGGGACCCGCGGTGAACTCAGGCCGTCTCGACTACCTCGTCGGTTGGGCAGAGGCTGACGACTCCAACCCCGCCGATCACCGGCAGCTCGCCGACGCCATCGAGGCCTCCGAACACACGCCCGGCGCGCGGCTCACGAATTTCACTTCGGACGCAATTCATGAGGCACTCGTAGGCAAGCGCGGCAAGCATGACGATTCGGGGCCGGCCGATCCCGAGCTATACAGAACTCTTGTGTTGCAGGAGCTGCAGTACAAGGCAGAGACGCTGGAGCGTGCGCTCGACGCGCTGGACGCAGTCGGGTCGTCGACGCTGCGAGATGTCTATCGAGCGATCGAGTCCGACGCGCAGCAGGTTTGGCGTCGGCGGCTGGAGCTGCACGCGTCGGATCTCGTCCGATTCGGACGGACATATCGGCCCTGGCGCAACTCACTCGTGCCGATGATCGAGAGCGACGGCTCTTGCGCGGCGCAGCTGCTCGGGTTGTCGAATCCGCAAGCGGCACAAGACATGGCGACTGACGCCGGGAACCGGTCCGTCGCGTTCGCGACGGTCAAGTCGGTCCACCCGCTCGAGCTGGAGATCGAGTCTCGTCGAATCGGGAACGGGTCGCGCGTCGTGATGCTGATGCAGAACGGTGAGGCGCGCGTCGAGACGCCTGGTGTCTGGGTTGACGCGACGCGCGCCACCAGTTTCAAAATCGGCGGACTGAGCATCGGTCCGCTGGCCACGGGCACGGAAGCCACGCAGCTGCGGTGGCAACCGCAGACGGTTCCAGCTGTTGCAGTCGGCGATCGTCTCGTGGTTGCGGACTTCACGTGGTTTTCGAACCTGGCGAGGAACAGCATCTTGTCGGTGGCGAAACCCAGGCAGGACGAGATGTCCGCGCCTAAGCCCGACTGCCGGTTCGACTCGTACGACCAGGACCCGGAGACACATCGCTGGTGCTGCAGACCTCACGAGCGCAGCGAAGCCGAGTTCTCGGACCTCATCGCGAGTCGACGTGCGCGCGGTGAATTGAACCCGGAGACTTGGCCTCCAGTGCGTGACAGTGACGCGTTCGAAGTATCGGCGGCAGACGCAGCGGCGGGGGACGCGTTCGCACTCGCACCGGAGCCGGCGCCTGCCGACCAGACTATGGATGATCTGGAATGACCGTCGGATCGGACGTAGCCAGTTACTTCAGGTACCCCCTCGTCACGGCGACTGGCGACCGGCATCACGAGGATGCTGCGGCGCTCAACGACGCAGTGTCCGACGAGGCGAGTCGGGAGCTTGCGGAGATGCTGTCAGGTACCTCGCCGATGGAGCGGATCCTGCTGAAAGCGTCCGCTGGCGCGGGAAAGTCGTACGCGCTTAAGCGTCTTGTGGTCGAGTCTGCTCAGCACCCTCAGGGCAGACGGGTTGCGATCACGGCGTTTACGAACAAGCAGGTACGGCCACTGGCTATCTCGCTCGGGGAGTCGCTCGGTCGAGATGCCGTCGCGCTCCTCGCGAGCCAGGATGCGTTCAGGGAGATGCCGAGCGAGGTGCTCGCGGCGGCGACTGTAGTCACGTCGACCAGTCAGCTGCCACCAGACGCCAGAGTCGTCATAGCTACGGCCGCCCGCTTCGGAGCGATCGGAGAAATGGCGCGCCTCCGCAATCATCTCGGTGCCGCGTCGAACGGCAGTGCGCCGTTCGACGTACTGTTCGTCGACGAAGCGTGGCAGATCGCGCATCACTTGTTCGACAAGGTGACGAAGGTTGCACCGCTGTGGGTGGGAGTCGGTGACGTCGGTCAGCTTCCCCCGCTGGAGATAGGCGAGAACCCATGGCGGGGAGACCCTGGCTACAACCCGTATCGGGCCTGGCCGACCGACTACGACGACGACCCCCGCACATGGTCTCGCGAGCTTCCGACAGTGTGGCGCCCGTCCGCCGGTCATCTCGCCTTGTGGCGCGCGTTCTACCCGGAATGGTCGTCGCTCGACTGCGTGGCGGCGCCGGGTGATCGCGAGGTCGACCTCGGATCGATGGACGACAGTGTGGCATTGATCTGGAGGCAGGTCGGTACGGGTGTGCCGACGCTGCTCGAGATCGATGGTCTTGCCGAGCCGGAGGCCGCCGACATCGATCTGCCGCTGATGGAGTTCATTGAGTATTTGGTGGATGAGTTCTTCACCGCAGAAGCGTCGCTCGTCTCGGCTGTGTACGACAACGATGTGCCGGGTCGCCCCACCGGGAAGTGGGATAAGGCGTGTCCACGAGGCGGTCAACCGGATCCGCTGATCGCGATACTAGCGACCCGCAACCAGTCAGTCGATGACGCGACAGAGATCGTCGAGAGGCTGAAGGAGAAGCACGGCCTGACTGACCGGGATGTTGTTGCGTCCACGGTCGATTCGTGGCAAGGGAACACGAACGGGATCACGATCGCGGTGCATCCACTGAACGGTGCGGCTGAACTCGACGCGTTCAACTCGTCGTTCGGCAGGCTTGCCGTCGCGTGCACCCGGGCGACGCATGGCCTTCTGATGTTGACACGGCCCGGGTTGAACGACCTGCTGGCCGAGGCGCCGGCCCGACCCGGAACACCGTTCGGAGAGCCAGGCACCCGTCAGCTACCGCGCCAAACACACGCACGAATCGTCGCGACGTTCGCGCGCGGCACTATCGACGTGTCGGACGGGGACTGACCGGCGCGTGCCTGAAATGATGCAATCCACGCGCTGTCAGTAAGGAGGATTGTGTCCAGGCTGAACGATCTGTTGAGGCAACTCGAGAGCAAAGACGCCGACCTGGCGAAGGATCTACGCCGCGAGGTAGACGCACTCTCCAGTCGAAGAGCCTTCGGCCTGAACTTCGAGCGGCACGTGCCCGAAGCCGTCGAGTTGCCGGGGCGTCCCGTGCGGCGGGGTGACAAGGTACGGATCCTCCCCCCACGAGGCTTAAGAGCGAGCGCCGGCGATGACCGTCTGTGGCGAGTGGTGGCGATCACGGACGGTGCCTCCGGGGCTCGCACGGCATCGCTCGAACTTCTCGCCGGCGGGGACGAAACCGGAGAAGCGCCAGTTGATGACCTGGTGGTGGTCGCCGAGTTCCGCGATCCGATCTATCCCGGCCTCGTGTCGACCGGCAAAGTCGAACGTGGCGGCGATAAGCCGTTCCACACGGTGATCAACGCTGAGAACTATCACGCTCTCCAGACGCTGCTGTTCACCTACCGCGCGAAGGTCGACGCGATCTATATCGATCCTCCGTACAACACCGGGGCCAAGGACTGGAAGTACAACAACGACTATGTCGAGGGTGAGGACCTCTATCGTCACTCGAAGTGGCTAGCGTTCATGGAGCGGCGGCTGAAGCTTGCGAAAGAGTTACTGAATCCGCATGATTCGGTTCTTATCGTAACCATTGACGAAAAAGAGTATTTGCGGCTTGGGCTACTGCTCGAACAAATGTTTCCTGAGGCCCGGATTCAGATGATTTCGTCCGTGATCAATCCCAAGGGAGTCTCGCGTGGTGCCGAATTCCGTCGAACGGATGAGTACATATTCTTCGTGCAGCTCGGAAACTCCGCGCCGGTCCGCCTTCTGCTCGGTCCGGAGTGGTCCAGTTCCGCGGCAGGCGCGGAGGAAGCTTCGACGGAAGACCTTGCTGAAGAGCCTGAGCTCGAAACCCCAGAGTGGACTTCCATGATGCGCCGTGGCTCCGCTTCCGCGCGGGCTGATCGCCCGTCGATGTTCTATCCGATTTATGCGGATCCGCGTCTTCGAAGGATCGTAGATGTTGGGGAACCACTTAAGGAAGGTGTTCAGGTTGCACCGGCACGCGAAGGCCTGGTTGCAATACTGCCGCTTCGAAGGAATGGCAGCGAAGGGCGATGGCAGATCTCTGCACCTGAACTGCGTACGCGCATAGAGCAAGGGCGTGTGCGGCTCGGGCGCCCAACTGCATACGGCTATGTCGTGAACTACTTGCCGGACGGTGCTTATGCCGCGGTGCTATCGGACCAATTTGAAATTACTGGGCGCGCCGACGATGGTTCGATTGTAGCGGTTGGCCGCCGTGACCAGCGACGAATCGCACCTACGCAATGGAAACTGCGCGCCCACAACGCTTCTGAGTATGGGTCTACGCTCCTCGCCAGTTTCATTCCAGGCCGCAGTTTCCCTTTCCCGAAGTCTCTCTTCGCTGTGGAAGACGCCCTACGCTTCTTCGTTACTGACAAGCCATGCGCACTCATAGTCGATTTCTTCGCAGGTTCAGGCACCACAACTCACGCGACCATGCGACTGAACAAGCAGGATGGTGGCCGACGCCGATCGGTGAGTGTAACCAACAACGAGGTCGCGGCCGAGGACCAGGCTGCGTTGCGTGCCCAACGACTGCGGCCCGGCGACCCCGCCTGGGAGCAGTGGGGTATCTGCGATTACGTCACGAAACCGCGCGTGAGGGCGGCCACGACTGGTTTAACTCCTGAAGGAGATCCAATCAACGGTGATTACAGGTTTAGTGACGAGTTTCCCATGAGCGAGGGTTTGGACGAAAACGTCGAATTCTTCACCCTCACTTACGAAGCCCCGCTTCGTGTTTCGTCTAACCGCGAGTTTGTCAAAATTGCGCCATTGCTCTGGCTGCGAGCGGGATCGGAGGGACGCCGCATCAACGACATGTCGACCGGCTGGGATGTCGCCGACACCTACGGCGTCCTTGCAGACCTTGACCAGTCGGAGGCGTTCGTCGATGCCATCGCTGCGAAGGACGGGATCCGAATGGCCTTCATTGTGACCGACGAGGACCGTCTGTTCGAGGCGGTTGTGCGCGAGCTTCCCGACCGCGTCGAGCCGGTGCGGATGTACGAGGCGTACCTACAGAACTTCGAAATCGAAACGGGGCGGGCTGCACTGTGAAGTTCACTCTGAAGGATTATCAAGAAGAAGCCGTTGACGATGTCCTGAGGACTCTCGAACGCGCGAGCACCGCGTGGAAACGTGACGGCGCCGAAACGTCGGTTGCCCTCACAGCGCCGACGGGTGCCGGCAAGACGGTAATGGCAGCTGCCGTCATCGAGGCGCTGTTCTATGGGTCAGAGAAGTTCGACATTGACCCAGACGTAGGTGCTGTCGTGCTGTGGTTTTCGGACGACCCGAATCTGAATGATCAGACCCGGACGCGGCTGATGGACGCGTCCGAGAAGTTCACGTCATCAGACCTCGTTGCAATCGAGCCGCCGTTCGCGAAAGCGAAGCTCGATCCTGGTCGGGTCTACTTCTTGAACACACAGAAGCTTTCGAAGAGCTCGAAGCTCACGCGCGGGCACGTTGAGGACGGGAGTCAGCTTGCGCTGCCTGGCGCGCCGGACCTGCAGGGCTACACGATCTGGGAAACGATCGCGAACACGGTCGCCGACGAAGACCTCACGCTGTATCTCGTGCTCGACGAGGCACACCGCGGCTTCAATACCAGAACCAGCAGCGACAAGACGACGATCGTGCGGCGTCTCGTGCAGGGTCATGCTGGGTACCCGCCAATTCCCATCGTGTGGGGTATCTCAGCGACCATCGACCGTTTCGACACCGCTATGCAGGAGGCCGACGCATCCAAGGACCGTCGGGCGTTCCCGCCCGTGATGGTCGACCCCAATCGGGTACAGGAGTCCGGCCTTGTCAAAGACGTTGTTAGCCTCAATATCCCAAACGAGGCCGGGAACTTCGATACGACACTGGTCAAATTGGCCGCGCAAAAGCTCGCCTCCTCTACCGAACGTTGGGCTGCCTACTCGAAGGACCAAGGACTCACCGAGACGGTTGTTCCGCTGCTCGTCCTACAGACGCCGAACACGCCGGCTCCGGACGAGATCGGAAGAGCGCTCGACACCATTGCCGAGGTGCTGCCGGGACTTTACGGCGGCAACGTGGCCCACGTGTTCGGTGATCACACGCGACAGCACTTCGGCCAGTGGGACGTAAGTTGGATCGAACCGCAACGCGTGCAGGAGACACCCGATGTGCGTGTACTCGTCGCCAAGGACGCGATTTCGACGGGTTGGGACTGCCCCCGAGCGGAGGTGATGGTGTCGTTTCGACCTGCAAAGGATAAAACGCATATCACGCAACTCTTGGGCCGGATGGTGCGCAGCCCGCTTGCACGTCGGGTGCCAGGCGATGAAGCGTTGAACGCTGTAGAATGCATCCTGCCATTCTTCGACCGCACGACAGCCGGGCAAGTCGTGCGTTACCTCACTGGGCAACTCGAAGAGATGCCCGGCACCGCTGCAACGAAGAAGATCTTGCTTGAGGGCCGTGAATTACGACCCAATTTAGCTATTCCTGCCGCCGTGTGGTCGGTCTGGGACAAACTGCCGACGCAGACCCTGCCCAAGCGTGGTGCCCGGCCGGTCAAAAGGCTCGTCGCCCTTGCGCAGGCGCTTGCGATGGACAGTGTGCAATCAAGCGCACTTTCCGACGCGGAGCGCGAGATGCACTTAATTCTCGACACGTACGCGACCCGATACGGCAACCTGCTCGACCAGCAGATCGACGAAGTTTGGCGGGTCGACATGCAGGAGATCTCCGGCACATCCACGTCCGACAAGCTGACCTATCGCGAGTTCTCGATGCGCGCCGACGACCGAGCGATCCGCTCGGCCTTCGAGGACGCAAAGAAGGCGTTTGGAGCCGACATTGCGCAGTCCTACGTCAACCATCTCGCGGGCGATGACGACGACGGGGACGACGGATTGCGGGACGCGTACGTGCACGCCTCCGCGCTCGCGACGATCAAGGAGGTGCGGGAGAAGGTCGACCAGGAGGCCACGGAGCTAGTAGATAGCTGGTTCGCGCAGCACCGTGTCGCAATCAAAGCTCTGTCAGATGTGCGGCAGCAGGATTACGAGGACATCAGAGCGATGGCAACCGATCCGCAGCGCGGAGAACTGGGCCGTCCCCGATCGCGGATGGAGGACTATAAGGTCCTCGAGGACAATGAACAACTCGCAGTTGCACCGCTTGTGTCAATGCACATTATGTCGGACACAGACGGCATGTTCCCCATGTCCTCGCTCAACAGGTGGGAACAGCAGGTGGTCAACGCCGAACTCGCTCGACCGGGAGCCGTGGGCTGGTACCGCAACCCGCCTCGCCCGGCCGTTGACGCTCTCGGAGTCGCCTACCGTGATGCCCAGGGCAATTGGCGCACCATGCACCCGGATTTCGTGTTCTTCCACGAGGTCGGCGGTGAGGTGAGAGCGTCCATAGTCGATCCGCACGGCACTCACCTCGACGACGCGGTAACCAAGTTGAAGGCACTTGCGGAGTTTGCGAGGAGTTTCGGCGGCGAGTTCCACCGGGTTGAAGCGCTCGCACAGGTCGGGAGCAAGATGAGGGTTCTCGATATGACGAATCCTGCTGTGCAGGAGGCAGTCTTGCACGAGAGCAGATCCGCCATCGGGTTCTATGAGTCCGATCTCGCGGTCGACTACAACGTGTGATTACGGAGCTCGGCGAAACGCTGTGCGGGCCCGTCACTGTTTCGGCGCGGCCGAGCAGACTTGTCGAACGTCGCACTGGCGGCACTTCCGTCGTTCCGGCTTCGGCTCAAAATCGCGCCGGCGCAACGTTTCGACGGTGGCGATGATTTGCTTCTCTGCGTCGGAGATCGAGTTTGTGTCGGTAGCGACGTCGTACCGCTTCTCGGCGCCCAGGTCTTGGATGAAGGCGCCGCCGACATCAAGGCCCTCGCGTCGGCCGGCCTCCGTGTAGATCTGCAACTGGAGCGGGTCGATCTGCCCGCGGGTGGACGTCTTATAGTCGACGATCGCAAGGCGGCCGATCTGGCCGCCGTGGTTGTCGTAGATGACGTCGGCGCGGCCCGAGATGACGGTACCGTCGAGGTAGAGTTCGAATGGTCGTTCAGTTGCCCACGTGCGCAACAGATCCGACGAGTACTCGGTCAGGTATCGCATGACGAGCCTGCGAGCCTTCTCGCGCATCTCCCTGTGGCTCACTTTGTTCGCGTACGGCATGAAGAACTCGGAGTTGAGCAGCTGTTCCACCTGTTGCGCTGTCGGGGCGACGCCCGTCGCTTGGGTGCGCTCGGCCAGCACCCGCATCGTGTGGTGAACGGCGTTGCCGTAGCCGAGCTCCTGCTGAATCGCCGGCATGAAGCCGAGCTCGTTCTTCAGGAGGTAGCTGCGCGGGCAGGTCTCGAACGCGGCCAGTTCGCTGTAGGTGATTGTGAGGTCGGCCTCGGCTGACGAGCCCTTACCCACCGCGGATGTCGGCGTGCCTGCCTTCGTGTAGGCGGTTGCAACCTCGGTGTAGTACGGAGAAGCGCCGCGCGTTTTCCCGTTGCTCTGCAGCGAGAAGCTCGACATGAGAACTGCGTCGCGGGCACGCGTGATCGCCACGTAGAACAGGCGGCGCTCGTCGGGGTCAGTGCCTTCGTAGCGCTGTCGGTCGAATCGGCCGAGTAAGTCGGTGGGGAAGTCCAGTGACCGTCCGGTCCGGCTCGAAGGGAACCTTGTGGTCACGAGTGACGGCAGAAAGACGACGGGCCACTCCAGGCCTTTGGATCCGTGAACAGTCCCGAGTGCGACGGCGTCGTCGAGGTGGCCATCCTCGCCTGCGAAGTCGTCGTAACTGCCCACCGCGTAGTTGGTCATCAGTATGGCGAGGTTCTTGTAGAACCACACGCCGCCGCTGCGGCCGCCGACCTGCTCGCCGGGGTTGTCCCGGTCTTTGCGGGCTCGCCAGCTCACACCCTCGTAGTCGGCGAGAACGGTGGTGAAGCGGGCGACTGTCCCGAGGCGATTGCGTGTCAGCTCGTCGGAGAGGTCCCACTGGGCGACCCCGAGCAATTCCATGAGGGTGTAGAAGTCGCGCACGAGACTCTCGTTGAAGTCGCTTGCGAGCGCTTTCGCCTTCCAGCCCATGAGGTGGTCGGCCAACCTGACACGTGTTGCGGGTGCAAGTGCGAACGTCGTGCAGTAGTCGTCCAGCAGTCGGTCGAGGGTGATTGTCTGTCGCTGGGCGAATCTCGCCGTCGACCAGTCGACGTCGGCGATCCATGCGTACGTCGCACCGAACACCTGCGGCTCGGGTTGCGCGAACAGGCCGGATCGGCCGCCCGCCTGCACGGGTATGGCCGACTTCGCGAGGGCGTCGATGAGCGCCGGGTAGGCCGCTCGCCCGCGCACCAAGATCGCGATGTCTCGGTATGGGAGGCCCTTCGAGTGGAAGTCAACGATCTGCCGTGCGATCTCGTGCGCGGCGTCTGACTCACTGCCCCCGTCGCGCACCATGGCCACGCTGGGCCCGTCCGCCTCGCGGAACGGCAGCATCTGCTTGTCGATGCGGCCGGGAATCGTTGATGCGAAAAGGTTTGCGACTTCGATAATTCCGGGCCGGGATCTGCGATTGGTCAGAAGCGTGAACTGTTCGACGTCGGTGTACCGGTCCGCAAAGGTGACGATGTTCTCCACCGACGAGCCACGCCACTGATAGATCGCCTGGTCGTCGTCGCCCACCACCACGACGTCGGCCTTGCCGAGGGGTTTGGAAAGCAGTTGCACCAGCCGCTCTTGCGCTGGGTTGACATCCTGATACTCGTCAACGACCAGGTGCCGCAGCGGTGCGGTCACGGCGGTGTGGACTTCGGGGTCGGCGAGTGCCTCGACGGCGCGCACGATCTGTGTCCCGAACGACATGAACTGATGACGATCCAGTGCGCTGTAGTACGACTCCACTGCGACTTTGAAGTCTCCCGCCGGGAGAGTTTCGACATCAATCAACTCGTTCTCGATCACGTCGATTCCGCGCTGAAAAGTCGCGATGCTTTTGAATGTGCCGTCGGTCGGCGTGAGCGCCTTGATGCCGATAAATCTGCTCTGTTGGTACAGGAAGTTCGTCAGCTGGTTCGCGTCAAGCGGCGTGTATGTCTCATACCGCGGAACGTACGTCTGCAGCATCCGAAAGCAGTAAGCGTGAATAGTGCCGACGAACAGCCGGCCGAGCTGATCGGTCGCCTCCGGACCCATCCGCGCGGTCACGCGTTCGCGAATGCGCTCTTTCAGTTCAGCGGCGGCCTTTTCGGTGAACGTGAAAGCGACGATCGACTCCGCGGCCTCGCCGTCGGCCAGTAGTGAAGCCACCCGCTGCGAGACCACCTCTGTCTTTCCAGAGCCGGCGGCCGCGATGATCTGGATGTGGGTGCCTCGATGCGTGACGGCTCTGGCTGCGTCGACGTCTAAGGTCGGGATGTCGGCTGTCGTCGCAGCCGGGCCATGTGTGACGGGAGCGATGCGCGGACCGGGCACGACCGGCGCTGGAGGGGGCACGACGGCGGGCTGCTTCGCCGGCGCCGGCGGCGACATTTGCGGCGAAGGATGCGATCCCACGAATGGCTTTGGCACAGGTCGCTCGACGTGCTGTGCCGGAGCAACCCACTTGAACTTCACGCGACTCCTCTCAACGCCCGCTTAACACCATAAGTCGTGCGCCCGACCAGCAACCAAGTTCGGCGCCACCCGCGCCCGGATCAGCCCGTGCCGCAATCACTCGAGACCAGAGAAGCGCCGGGTGGCGCGCCGCTCAGAGACAGCGGCAGTTGCGCCGTCACGCGAGCTGACTGTCGCCTGCCATGAGGATGGGACCAGGGTGACCTGATTCTTGCCAGGGTGATGGGACCACCTGGATTGCCAGTTATGGGACCACCGGCGCGTCGCGTCGGTGGTCTCTTCGTTTGTTCGTTCGATCGCCGTGACGGCTCAAGTCACGGAGGCGGCGGACATGGCTTTTCGGGAGGTCAGTGTGAACGAGATCAGGGAAGTGCTGCGGGTGTGGCTGGGGGTCGTGGGGTTACCTGCTCCGGGTTACCGCACGATCGCCGCCCATTGCGGCCTGGACCGCAAGACGGTACGTCGCTACGTCGAGGCCGCCCAAGCGGCGGGACTGCGCCGTGACGACGACGTCAGCGCGATCGACGACGGCTTGATCGGAGCGGTCGCCGAGGCGGTGCGTCCGGTGCGTCCGGATGGCCACGGTGCGGCGTGGGAGCAGCTGCTGGGCTTCGAGGAGCAGATCACCAGATGGGTGGCCGGCACCGACGACCAGCGGCCGTTGACGGTCACCAAGATCCACACCCTGCTGGCGCGGCAGGGTTGTGTGGTGCCGTATCGGACATTGCACCGATTCGCCGGTGAGCGTTGCGGTTTCGGCCGCAGGGACACCACGGTGCGGGTGGTCGATGGTGATCCGGGAGTGGAGTGCCAGATCGACTTCGGCTACCTGGGGATGCTCACCGACGCCGACGACGGGCGGCGCCGAAAGGTGTACGCGCTGATCTTGACCGCCGTGTACTCCCGGCACGTGTTCGTCTGGTTGTCGTACTCGCAGACCCTGACCGCGGTGATCGCCGGGTGTGAGGCGGCGTGGGAGTTCTTCGGCGGCGTGTTCGCGGTGCTGATCCCGGACAACCTGAAGCCGGTGATCGCCGCCGCCGATGCGGTCAACCCCCGGTTCACCCACGGCTGGCTCGACTACGCCGGCCACGCCGGGTTCCTCACCGACCCGGCGCGGGTGGCCTCGCCGAAGGACAAGCCGCGGGTGGAGCGCGCGGTGCAGTACGTGCGCCGAAACTTCTGGGACGGTGAAACATTCACCAGCCTGCACCAGGCGCAGGAGGCTGCGGTGGTGTGGTGTCGTGACACGGCGGGCACCCGCATGCACGGCACCATCTGCGCCCGTCCGCTGGAGGTGTTCACCGCCGACGAGCAGCCCCGACTGCTGCCGATTCCGAGTGTCTACGACGTGCCGGTGTTCAAAGCGGTCAAGGTCCATCGCGACTTCCACGCCGAGGTCGCCAGGGCGCTGTACTCGCTGCCCGAGCAGTGGATCGGCGCCACACTGGACGTGCGCGCCGACAGCGAGTTGGTGAAGTTCCATCACCGCGGCGTTCTGGTCAAGGTCCATCCCCGCCAACCAGCCGGGGGGCGCAGCACCGATCCCGCTGATCTGCCCAAGCACAAGTGCGGCTACGCGCTGCGCGACCTGGCGCGGTTGATCGCCGCGTGCGCCTCCCACGGCCCCAACATCGGGACCTACGCCGAGCGCATCCTTGATGACCCGCTGCCCTGGACCCGGATGCGCACCGTCTACCGCCTGCAGGGCCTGGTGCGCCGCTACGGCGCCGCGCGGGTGGAGCAGGCCTGCTCAGTGTCGCTGGGTCTCGACGTCGTCTCGGTCACCAAGATCGCCTCCATGTTGGAGCGGTCCACCGAGAAAGGTGCTGCGGCACTGCCGCGGGCGGTCGGCCAATCCGCGACCCGATTCGCCCGCGATCCCTCCGAATTCACCACCACATCAACACCATTGATCGTCATCACGACCACTACCGCCAACGCCGCCGAGGAGATCCACTGACATGTCGACCACCCACCGGCCCGCCGAGCCGATCGGCGCGGATCTGCTCCGGCTGCTCAAGGCCCTCAAACTCGGCGCCCTGGCCGACACCCTGCCCGAACGCGCCGCCCTGGCCCGACAACACAAACTCAGCCACATCGGGTTCCTCGAGACACTGCTCGCCGACGAGGTGTCACGACGTGAATCACGATCCGCGGCATTGCGAGCGACCAAAGCCGGGCTCGATCCGAGCATGCGCTTCGACACCTGGACCGCCCACGACGACCTGCGCTACGACCGCACCCTGCTCGGAGATCTCACCTCACTGCGCTTCCTCGACGCCGGCCAGTCCGCGATCGTCCTCGGACCCGTCGGCGTCGGCAAGACGCATCTGGCAACAGCACTGGGACACATGGCTATTCGCCGCCGCCACACCGTGCTGTTCGGCCGAGCCGACAAACTGTTCACCCGGCTGCGCGCCGCACGCCTGGACCACACCGTCGACGCCGAAATCCGCCGACTTGCCACCGTCGACGTCCTCATCATCGACGACTTCGCGCTACGACCGCTGGATGCCACCGAAACCAGCGACTTCTACGAAATCGTCGTCGAACGCCACCGCACCAAGACCACCATCGTGACGTCGAACCGAGAACCCGCCGAATGGCTCACCATGACCGCCGACACCCTGCTGGCGCAATCAGCCGTCGACCGGCTGACCTCGGCAGCTCACTCCCTGGTCATCGAGGGACCGTCCTACCGCCAACGCAGCCGCCCCCAGCTTGACCCAGAGCACCCTGACCGCCATCCTCAGTAACGCGCCACGGTGGTCCCATCCCCCTGGCAATCAGGTGGTCCCATCACCCTGGCAAGCGACACTGACGACCTACACCCGAGGAAGGCATACGGTTGCGAAAGCTCCGTCGGACTTCTCGAGTAGCCTTCGGCGGTGTCGGCGTTGCCCTAGGGGACGGCCGCAAACTCCATACTCCATCTCAAAAGGGGGAGCAGGTGACCACAGAGAATGACGATCACGCGACCGCTGTCAAGCGGCTCGTCGCCGCGCTGAAGGTCCTCAACATTCAATTCCGCGTCGACGACGACGAACGCCTTTTGGTGTCGGACGGTCGACAGGAGCACGAAGTGACCGTCGATCTGAGCCGGCTCTTAAGCAAGGGAGCTGGCAGGCGTCAGATCGTCGTTGGACGAAGTTCACTCGGCCGGCTAGAGCGAGGCGACGTCACTGCGCTGTTCCCCCACGGGCTTCTGACCCCCGCGGACGACGAATCTGGTGATACCGCGGCCTCGACACCGCTGTCTCCGCACTACGCACCGCTGCAGTGGGAGTCGGACGCAGACAATCTTGACGACGAAGACGCTCTGGCTGCTGCAAGCGAGGACTGGACGTACCGCATCGCACCGATCAGAGGAAAGGGCGACCACATCATCGGGTACCGGGTTTCTGGCGGAGACTATGAGTCAGGCGATGAATTTGGCTCTGCGCTGGTTGGCGGCGAGGTCGGTGAACTGACGTTGGATAGGGCCAAAGCAGTCGCGGACGCCAATTATGCAGCTCGATTTCGAGAGGCGGAGGGGTTTCTCGACGGGCTTCTTGCCGACTGGGACGATGACGACGGTCCGCGGACACGGCGGAACGAACATGGCCGCCTCGTTTGCCGGATCGGTGAGTCCGGTCTCGACGAGGTCGAGGTCGTTGCCACACTCCGGGATTACGGCGACGGCTACGACGCCGACGGCCGAAGCTACTCGGTGTGCCTGCGGACCCTGCTGAGCTACAGCTCCAACGGCGACCGCGAAGGGCTAGTTGACGAGGTGCGCCGCCTCATCAGTCTCGAAACCCGAAGCAGAGGCCGCTGAGGCGGGTAGGCGACGTCTGATGTGGGTCAGGTCGAATTAGGCAATGCTGGCCAGACGGAACTCATAGGCAGGCGGGCTTAGCCGGGGCGACGCGCCAACTGGCTAGGGATGTCGGCGCAATATGCAAAGCTACGTCCACATCGGAGGGGGAGCGTGTGACTTTGGACGGCGCTGAAACGGGTGGGTCGGTCGAGGCGGAGGTTTGGGAGCTCTTCGACGCGGACGACGCAGTGACCGACGAGACCGTGTACCTCGTCGCTGCGGCCTTGCGTGGGGACGAGGAGCTGGCAGAGCAACTCGGCGGCAACGCGTCTAGTCCGCAGCGGCCCGCTGCAAAGGCTGAGGAGGGGCCGGCTCCGCTTCAGGCGTTTCTCCGCTCGATCACCGTGTCAGGATTCCGCGGGATCGGTCCGAAGACGACGTTGCAGCTGAACCCGTACCGCGGCATCACGGTGATCAGCGGCCGTAACGGCTGCGGTAAGTCCAGCTTCGCCGAGGCTCTTGAGTACGCGCTGACCGGCGAGAGCTATCGGTTCGCCAACCGGGCGAAGCACTGGCGTGACTCGTGGCGGAACCTGCACGCAGGTGAGCCGGCGGCCATCGAGGTGGACTTCGCGATGGAACCGGACGACAACCGCAGCGGGTCCAGTGCGGTCATCCGGGCGAATTGGGCCTCAGGCGCTCCGCTGGCTGACTGCCGGCGCACGTCGCAGATCCACGGCGAAAAGCAACAGACGGTCGGCGCCCTCGGGTGGGAGCAGGCGCTGATCACCCACCGGCCGATCATGTCCTACGACGAACTCGGGGGACTACTGGAGGATGGACCTTCCAATCTGTACGACGCGCTGAACCGACTGCTGGGGCTCGACGAGATCGCCGACGCCGACAGTCGGCTCAAGGGCGCGGAGAAGCGACTCGGTGGACCTCGAAAGACCGCCAGCGACAATCGAACTCAGCTCATCCGCACGCTGGACTCTGCAACGGACCCGCGTGCGGACCAGGTGAAGAAGCTGATCGGTCGCAAACCCTACGATCTCGAAGCAGTCACAGCGACGACCCTGGGGACCGCCACCGATCGCGCCGCGACGATTGCACAGCTGCGGTCGATCGCAGCTCTTGACGCTCCAGATGCGGCCAAGGCGGCCGAGGTCGCGGGTGAGTTGCGCGCTGCCATCGATGCGCATGCGGACGGAGCTGACTCCGTGGTCAAGGCGATGGCTGCCAAAGCGGCGCTACTTCATGAAGCGCTACACCTGCACGCCGATGATGGTGACGGGCCGTGCCCGGTATGCGAGGCCGGAACGCTGGACGTCACCTGGCGTAGGGCAGCCGAAGAGCGACTGAAAGCCATGGACGCCAGCACCGCTGAGCACGAAGCAGCGACGCAGCGGCTGGCTCGTGCCCGCGCGGCGGCCGAGGAGTTCTTCAGGGCCGTTGCAACCGTTCCAGTTGTCGACGGCGTCGAGCTCGATACGGCCGCGGCCTTCAACGAAGCGGTCGCGGCGGCCCGGTCTGCGCCCGACGGCTTGTCTGATCTCCCGGCTCACGTCGAGTCGGCTGCTGTGGCCCTCGCCGATGCCGCGGCTGCGGTGCGCACCGAAGCCAGCAAGCTCGCGGACGAGTTAGAGGACGCGTGGGCACCCACAGCGCAAGCTATCGCCGCCTGGGTGAACCTGGAGACCGCTGCTCGGCATGACGACGGCCAACTCGTCCAAGTCCAAGACGCTTTGAAATGGTTGCGCGCCAACGCCGAAACGCTTCGGGCACGACGCCTGGCCCCGGTCGTCCAACAGGCAGGTGAGATCTGGAGTCGGATGCGACATGAAAGCAATGTCGACCTCGGCGGCATCACCCTCGAAGGCGCAGCCACCCGCCGCAGGGCAGTCGTAGAAGGCAGCGTCGACGGCGTACCCGCCGGAGCACTATCGGTGATGAGCCAAGGCGAGTTGCACGCACTGGCACTCGCACTGTTCATCCCCCGTGCTACCGCGACTGGCAGCCCGTTCCGCTTCTTGGTGCTCGACGACCCAATCCAGGCGATGGATCCCGCCAAGATTGGCGGGTTCCTCGACGTACTGATTGAACTTGCCAGAACACGGCAAGTCATCGTGTTCTCTCACGACGACCGATTACCCGCCGCTATCCGTGCGCGCTCGATCCCCGCACAACTGCTCGACGTCACCCGAGAAGAGGGCTCCATAGTGACGGTGACACCCAATGACTCGCCCGCACAACGGTACATCGACGACGCCACAGCGGTCATCCTCGACGATGAGCTCGACGACATGGTGAAACGCAAGGCAACACCAGGGCTGTTTCGAATGGCTGTCGAAGCAGCTGCCCACCAGCGCTTCTTCACTGACCGTGCACGCGCAGGCGCTGTTTACCACGAGTCCGATTCTGTGTGGGAGGAAGCGAAGACGACTCAGCAACGGGTTGCACTGGCGGTCACGGGGACTGCGACAGGCGACGTCTCTGGTTGGAAAAGCTACCGGCCCCACAGATTCCCTACGATCGCCATCTGTGCCTCAGGAGCCCACAACGGCGCCAAGCTCGACCGCGCCGCGCTGACTGACTTGCGGAACACGGTCCGCGACATCGTGGAGGGGCGATGACCCGCGACGCCGAGGCGCTGCTCGCCCGGGCTCAAGCGCTGCTCGACTCCCCGGACCGCACCACTGCCGGCACGTCCGCACGGCTAGCAGCTTTCCTAGCGCGGCAGGCAGTTGAGGACCTAATCGATGCGCGACTTAAAGCGTTGTGCGGAGTGCAAACAGTCCGGGGCACCACGAAAAGCAAGCTGGCTGTGCTGAAGTCGCTCGAACTTACGCCGGCCGGGCCGACTTTGATCGGTGCCTGGCATCAGCTCACCGGCTTCTGTCACCAGCACGCGTATCAGTTGTCGCCGACGGTGGCCGAAGTACGCGAACAATGTCTCAGGGTGCGAGTCAGCTGTTTCGACGACTCTCGCCAGGCAGCTGGATGACTACGTGGTCGGCACGCTCAATTACGACTGGGCGGGCCATGCTTTGCGAAGGTGCCGGGACGAAATCGACGGCAAAAGGTCCGGAGGGCTTAATGGCGATCGCCTACCGATCGATCCTGCGATTAGACGATGCCGAAGACGCGATCAACGTTGCGGAGTAGGAGCGACAACGAATAGAGGATACTGACTGGGGTCGGATGAGGTGAGCACCGCCTAGGCGAGAACGCCGAGTTACCGGTAGTGGACGATGGCGACGGGCTGCACGGAAGTCGACGCCAACCGTATACCTCCAAGAGGGAGACTCCGGCGGGCGATGGACCGTCTCGGTGTAGGCGCTCGACACGCCTGCAGTCGCGGCTAGCTAGGAGCACACGATCGTTGTCGAAGTAGTCTCAGACGCGCCGGACACCCATAGCGCCATGCGAAAAGTTGGTTCACCGAGGCGGATACGCGAATACTCCAGTCGCACAACGCGCGACCTGGCAGCACCGCTGACAGGACAACCATTGCTCATGCGTGGCGACCAAGTGTCGGAGGTGGTCGCCCGCGATGCACGATGCGACACGCACGGCATCTGTCATAGTCGCACCTGTCCCGTTCAGCCAGACGTTCTGCGGACTGGCAGCCCTTCAGTTCGCCGTATGCCGACGGTCAGCTCGCCGCCTCGAATTCAGCGAATCTCTCCGCGAGGCGCTCCTGCGACGGCCGGTCTGCGACTCGTTTCGGCAGGGTTATAGGCCGCCCATTCATCTCCTGTAGGCCGTGCCTAAGCATCGGTCCGTCCAACTCCTGCATCAGGGCGCTGTTGATTCGCACCACGTGGTCCGGGGTGATGCCGAGCAGATTGGCGTCATAGGCAGCGTGATGGATCTTGCACATGCTCAGTCCATTGTTCACGACCGGGACACCATGTGGCTTGTCGTCACCGATGATGTGTGCTGCGTCGAGAAGGCGTCCATGCTTGAGCGCGCACACTGTACATCTCTGGTCGTACGCGACCATCACGCGCCCACGGAACTCCGGTTGGTGCAACCTCTGCTTGATCGCTCGTATGGCGTACTCGCGCTCGATGGGTTTGAGGTGAAGCGGATCAGATACGAACCGTAGGCTCTCGTCGAGTGCGAGCACGAATTGCCGGTTGTCGAAGTCATCCTTGACGACGTACACGGGAAAGACTGGGACGAAAACGCCGGGCCGGATCGTTCGTAGGAGAATGATCGGTAGACCGAGTTCGTACGCTCGACGCATCTTCTTGTTGTCGCCATCGGTGCTCCCCGACCGATAGTCGTAGGCGAAGAGCGACTCGCCGATGTCCGTGTCGGCGTAAGGGCCGGCCGGATTCGAGATTACCGACAGTGTGGCGAGCATGCTGTTCGGGTTCCAGATTCCGCGGCTCCGGTCGATGATGCGCCGCGTTTCGCCGCCGACCTGCAGAGCTTCGAGTTCCGAGCGTGTGACGACGCCGTGTTCGGCCACGATTTCCGCGAGTCTGTCGAAGATTAGGCGGCGGAGTTCGAGTTCAACCGCGCTGTCCACGAGCAGGGAGTGTGCCACGAAGGCGGCGCTCGAACGTGGCTTTCGGAGCGCGAGCCGACTCGCCAGCGCGTCAACCATCGGTGACTCCTGTCGCTGCGGTTTCCACGCTCGCGAGCCCCCGGCGCATGGCGTTCGCGCTCGTCGCGTGCACGGTCGACCGCTTGCGGTGACGCCCGCGGTCACTCGTTTGCGGTCAACCTCAGTGGCAAAACCGCGATCGTTTCGGACGGCGGCCAGGCAATCAACGTTATCCCGGTGGGGACCGCCTTGGGCCAACGCGACCTCGCCCATCAAAATTCGTCGCTTCGACTCGCTGCCGAAGCAGATGCCACGACCTCTAAGGAGGACGCTGATTCACCCTTCACAAATTGGGACCCTGGTGCACAATCGTGATCGAGTCGGCGAAGAGAGAAGGAAGCATACGTGGCGTACACCGCTGAGATAAGTCGAGCGACTCCGACCTGCTTCGTACTCGTCGTCGACCAGTCCGCGAGCATGGACGACGCGATGGGTGGGGAGGTCCCGCAGAAGAAGTCGCAGGTGGTCGCCGACGCGATCAACCGGTTGCTCTTCGAGCTGACCCTCCGCTGCGCGAAGGAGGAAGGCGTCCGCGATTACTTCCACATCGCTGTGCTGGGCTACGGAGGATCCTCGGTCAAGTCTGCTTTCACCGGACCGCTCAGCGGCAGGGACCTTGTGCCCATCAGCGAGATCGCCGAGTCACCTGCTCGGCTGGAGGAGCGCACAAAGAAGGTGCCGGACGGCGCTGGAGGTCTCGTCGAGCAGCAAGTCAAATTCCCTATCTGGCTGGACGCGCAAGCCGGGGGTGGCACACCCATGGTTCAGGCTTTATCACGAGCAGAAGGGCTCGTCTCGAGTTGGGCGGACCAGCACCCGGCCGGCTTCCCGCCGGTCGTGCTGCACCTGACGGACGGGGAAAGTACTGATGGTGATCCGACAGAGGTCGCGACGAAGCTCCGGTCGCAACTCACCACGGACGGGAACGTCCTCCTATTCAACCTCCACGTAAGCGACAAAGGTGGCAATCCGATCTCGTTCCCGTCATCAGAGGCTTCCTTGCCCGACCAGTTCTCGCGACTGCTCTTCGACATGTCGAGCTTGTTGCCTTCCCAGATGAGGGCGTTGGCGGCAAGCCAGGGGCACAAAGTGGAAGAGGGTTCGAAGGGCTTCGTCTACAACGCTGACGTCGCTGACATTGTGCAATTCCTCGAAATAGGCACTCGCGCCAGCGATCTCCGCTGAGCAAGTATGCGGGGGCAGATCGACACGTTCTGGCTACCCAAAGCCGGTGCGACGGAGGCGGAGTACGAGGACGCGTCGGCGAACAGTGTGAGCGATGAACTGACGGTCGAGCTGCCGGCAGAGCACGACGACGTACGCGTAGCAGTGGCGGACGGAGCGACGGAGAGTCTTCTATCCGGGAGGTGGGCACGAGCTCTGTCTCGTCGAGTCGCTACAGACGACATTCCACACCGTCGTTGGCACGACGCCATCAAGTCGGCGATAGACGACTGGCCGGCCGACCTCTGCGCCTATCGGGAGGAGCGACTGCGTCGAAAAAAGCCGATCGCCTGGTATGAGGAGCCCGGGCTGGAGCGCGGTGCGGAAGCCACCCTCGTGGCCCTGCGGCTTCGCAACCCAGTCGATGGGCGACCGGGGTTCTGGTGGTCTATGGCTGTCGGCGACGCCACGCTGTTCCACATACGGGGAGACGGCTTTACACGCGCCTTCCCGATGAAACGCTCCGCCGCCTTCAGCACCTCGCCGCATCTCATCCGCAGCCTCGATCACGAGAGTGGCTTCAAACGGCGTCTTCGTAAGACAAGCGGTGAGTGGGAGCCGGAAGACCTGTTCTTCCTGTGCACGGACGCCCTGGCTGCATGGTTCCTGGAACGTCAGGAGGAATCGGATAAGCCATGGCGAGTGTGGCAAGATTTTGGGAGCCTTGACTGCCTCTCGTTCGAGGAGTGGGTCACCGACGAGCGCTCGAGCGGCCGGCTCAAGAATGACGACGTCACCCTGGTCCGGGTTCACTGTTTCTGACTGCTGATGACCTCTCTTCCGTCGAACGGAGACTACGTTCAAGCCCTGCAACACCCTCATGCGTGCTTCCGTGACCAAGACCTGAAAACCGGTACTGTTCAGACGACTTCGCTTGGTATGCCGAAAGCCATTTCCGGCAATTTCGCATCAGTTTTCTCGATCACGAGTTCGTCTGGCAAGCGCTATGCCGTGAAGTGTTTCACCCGTGATGTTCCGGGTCAGAATGAACGATACGAGGCCATCCACACCGCGTTGGCCTCGTTGGCACGGCCGTGGCAGGTGGGGTTCGAATTTGTCGCTGAGGGCGTTATGGTCGACGGCCGTTGGTATCCGATTCTCCGGATGGAATGGGTTGAGGACTCACGGACTCTGATCCCCTGGCTCGAGTCGAACCTTGGCCATCCTGATCGAATACTGGACGTTGCAGGGCAGTTCGCGCGTTGTATCGAGGACTTGCAGGGTAACGGGATTGCCCACGGAGATCTGCAGCACGGCAACCTGCTGATCGACTCGAAGAGCAAGCTGCGCGTCATCGACTACGACGGCATGTTTGTGCCGTCTATTAAGCATCTCGGGTCAAATGAGCTTGGCCTCGCCAACTACCAGCATCCTGGCCGCACCAGCAGCGATTTCGGCCCATACCTGGACCGTTTCAGCGCGTGGTTGATCTACGGGTCGCTGCTTTCGCTGGCAGCACACCCGGGGCTCTGGTGGACCTTCCGCCAAGAGGGGGACGAGAAACTCCTGTTCGGGAAGGAAGACTTCATACCCCCACTCGACACCATTGAGCGACTCGGTTTGCTTGGATCACCACACGCAGAGGTGGCAGGTCTGCTCGCCGAAATGCTCACGGCGTCGAATTCGCCGTCGAGTGTCCCTGAGTTCGATCCTGGACGAATCTCGCTTCCAACGCTTGTGGAGCACCAGCCGCAAAGATCCTCGGTATCTGAGTGGTGGCGGCAATCGAGCGCTAATTCGGGCGGCATCAACGCGGGTGATGCGGCGGCGCCGGTTACGCGTCTTGGAGCGAGTTGGCTTCGGAGCCATGAGGCGCCACTTCCGCCCGTCGAGGTGGTCGGTCCTAGCAAGGCGGCGAAGGCACTGAGTTTGGCGCTCACCGCGGTGGCGATGTTGGGTGCGGTGGCCGTGGGCGCGGTGTCCAACCTGTTTGTCGCAGGACTGGTGCTTCTGACTTGGGCAACCGTGGTGACAGCGGGAGCCTGGACCCTCTGGCGCCGGTCCGACGCCGTCGTCGGCCAGGCCGATGCTCGTCAGCGCGTGAGGCTCGCCAATCGCGAACTGACCTCGCAGCGGAAGCGGGTAGAGAAGGCGCGAAGAGATCGCGACGACCTAGACACGGACGAGCGACGTGCGATCCAAGAGCTCGAGAGTCAGCGGGCGAAATTATCGAAGCAATCCAAGGCTGAATTTGAGCGAGAGTCCAAGGCATTGAGTAAACGCGCCACCACACTCCAGACGGCGCTGAACAGATTGGACACTACTAAGGCGGCGGAAGTTCAGCAGCAACTGAAGCTACTTCGAGAGCAACACATCCATGCCTATATGGCCGCGCGCCGAATCGAACCAGGCATGATCCACGGCATCGGTGAAACGATGGTGATCAGGCTTTCGGTCTACGGCATACGTTCCGCCGCAGATATCGCGGCGGTAAATGGGAACCAGTTCATGATCAGCGGATCGAACAACTGGATTACCATCCACGGTATCGGTCCCTCCAAAGCATCGGGCATCAAGTACTGGCACCAGCGCCAACGTATCGCCGCCGAAGGCGATGCGCCTCAGGCGTTGCCGCCTCAAAAGCTCAAGGCGCTTGACGCTAAATTCGCGGACCAGAGGAAGCAGAATCAGGCCGCCCTTGACGCCTTAGGCCCTCAGCTGCGTCAGATTCAGGCAACCGTCGATGCCAAGTACGCCGCGCTGGATCGGGAAATCACCGCGAAAGTGGAAGCGGTCAGACTCGACTATCGGAGTAAGCGGGCCGGCGCCGACGCGACAGTGGCGGCAGCTGTCACGCAGCTGCAAGCGCTTGAAGATGCGCTTCTAGACGCACAGCGGGAATTCGATCGCTATAGGCACGTGTCTTTTTCGGCTTTCGTCAGAGGGTGAAGCAGGGTGATGTCCGATGAATCGCGCCCTCCGTCGGGCCGACTGCAAAGCGTCCCGTTTCCACTAGTTTTCGTGATCGCTCCGTCACCTTGAATGGGTGCCCGCGTCTGAGCGAAACGTGTCACCCTTCGATTGCCCTCGCCTCACCATCAGTCAGCTCCTTCGGAGACACGCCCTTCTCGATCATGAACCGCAACAGCGCGTTTACCGCGACCTGGGTCGCGGTGAGTTGGGCGATCCGCGGCGATTTCGGATCGCTGAACGCGGTAAGCCGATTCAGTACCGCCGAGAGTTGACCTTCGAAGTGGGTCACCTGGTACCACAGTTGTGAATCAAAGGGCAGGTCGAGCTTCTTGCGGGCGTACTCGATGGCGACTTGCATCATGAGCCGCTCCAGGCTGACCGGTGCAGCACCGGCGCCGCCGGCACCGCCCGATACCGCCGTCGCCGTCGTGGCAGCACCCGCGCCCGCCAGCCCACTGAGCATCGCCAAGCCACCTACCATCCCGCCCGGCCCGAAGGCTGCGAGGCCTCCGGTAATAGCCGCCGCACCAAACACCCCCGCAGGCGCTGCGACGGCCAGCCCTACCGGACCGGCCGCAAGCAACGCGACGCCGGCGGCAGCGGTCAGTACCCGACCCCACGGCACGCCTCCTCGCCCGGCCACACAACTGCGCACCTCCTCGAGTGACTCGGCGACCACCGTTCCGATCCGGCGCCGAAAGCCGAGTTCGACGGCGATGTCCTCTAGCGCTTTCACCTGCGCCTCGCCAGGATCGATTTCGTACGGTGCGACGCAATTGGTCAGCGCCAGCACGACCAACTCGCCGATCGCTTCGTGCAACTCCCACCGATGCGGCAGCTCAGCGAGCCGACCGTTTCTCAGCTGCTCCACCTCCGGCGCTAGAAGATGCCCCGAGGCGACATATTGGTCCAACTGAGCAGCGAGGTCGTCGCGCAGGATCCGCATAGCCGCGCGGAAGCGTTCGGCGCGTTCGCCGTCCTTGATATTGCGTCCCACCGCCCTGGCGAAGTGCTGGAGCAGTAGCGTCGACGCCTCGCCGTCGCTCATCCGCACCGCGACACCTGAGCTGGCGCGAACGAGGTCCTTCGTCGGATACAGCGAGTGCGCGATCAGCTTCACGACGGCCGGATCGCTGAGGTACAGATCGGCGCCGTGACCCCTGACGTTGCCCAGTTCGAAGTCCTGCGCGCCGGGAAAGGTGCTCGCCAGGCCCCGCCCACCGGTGACGATATCCCGTCCGCTGAAGAAGTTCGACCAATCGTCAACGCGACCGTACGGGAACTTTTTGAGTAGCCGTTCACTGCCCTCATGCAGAGCTTTGATAGCGGCAGGACTGCCCACGGTGATGAATCGACGCACGCGAAGATCCGGTGGCAGATGATCGAGCAGGTCGATAGCGACCACTGATCCGAGGCTGTGGGCAATGAGAACGATGTCACCGTGAGTCGGCAGGTAGTCGATCACCCGTGTCAGCACGCAGGCCCGCACCTTGTCGTCACGGATGTACCGCTTGACCTGGCCGAGGTCCAGCAACGACACGTGATCGACGATTACACCAGGTGCGAACGCCCACACCGGTTCAGGAATCATTGCCTTGAACCCAAACGATCGCACGCCGTCCTGCTGTGACAGGTACCGCTGGACCCTTGCCTGACGCCGTTCGAAATCGCGGCGCGCGATCCCGTCATCTTTCGGCCTGTACGTCACTGGCGGCAATTTGGCACCATCGCCTCCACTACCTCGCAGGCAGTTGGAGTAACCCGGCGCGATCACCTGCTGCCGGTCAACCGCCGGATGCCCGGCTTGCTCGAGTCCGCGATTAAGCCCCTCCAGCCACACCAGGCCAGGATCACCGTCCCCGATGCCGTGCAGGAAAACGATTCTCACCAAATCTCCCATTCGTCACGCGCCGGCCGCATGTTCTTCCGCGAGATACTCCACTTCACCTTGATCAACCGACTACTGCGTCTTCAGCCGCCATAGGAAGTTCGGCACGCAGCATCTCTTCGGTCCACCGAAGCGGTTCCTCGTCGCCGACTCGAAGCCCGTTCATAACCTCGGCGAGGGGAATCCCTATCGCATGCACCCGTACCTTTCGGGCGCCGTGTTCGCTCGGCACCGTCAGCTCCACAGCGATCGGGGAGGACCGCCGCCGCGATGACGGATAGATCAAGTACGACGTCGGCACGGCAGTGAAGCCGGTATAACACTGCGCGTACAGCAGCAGCTGATACAAATCGGACGGTGCCAGATCCCAGTCGTCGTACTTCTTGTACTTCGCGTCGATCGCCGCGCTCTGGCTACCCTGCAAGACAACGATGTCCGGCGCGATCGGATTTCGGTGGCGACCGTTCACGGTGATGAGCGACCGATTGCGCCGCTGTGTCTGAACGTCGAATCCGCGTGGGTAAACACGCCCGACCAACCACTCTATAAACTTCTCGAACAGGGCGTTCATGTCGATCAGGAATGTCTGGACTTGCGGTGACTCAGCAGCGTTGTCCTGATCTTCGAGCCGCCCGAGCTCGAGCAGCGATCGACACCATGTGTGTGCGACCTGGTAATGCGCGTTGCGGCGACCGTAGACGAATTTGGTCCTGATCAGTCCTCGCATATCTGGAATCGTCGGCGCCACATCGGCTAGGCGTCGCTCGAGGTCGGCGGCACGCCGACGGACCCGCGCGTTGGCGGCTGCCCGCCGTGCCGCCCGAGCACCGGCCAACAGCAGGTGGTTGTCGGCGGTGTCGCGATCGAACTCGTTGTAGTCGCAGGCGAACTCGGTGAATTTCCCGAAGTGCGCAGTGGCCTGACGGTAAGCATCGAGACGTCCTCGCAGGAACGGCAGATCGTCACTATGGCTGCGATAGTTGCGAATGAGACCGTGCGCCAACACCTTCTCTGTATGGGTGACAACCAGCCGGCACAACAGTTCGATGGCGTCTTCACTCGGATTGTCGGACAGCCCCCGGAAGTACTGCGGCAGATCGGCGAGCGCGCTACCGTCGGTGATCGCGAGCATTGTCAGCACACCCAGGCTGTCACCGGCCAGCTTGGGCACCACCCGCACTCGCAGATCCTGGGTCAACCGGATGGTGCCCACCCACGACGACGATCGGATATTGACCCGGTGGTCGGAGAGCCACGTGACCGTCAAGCGGTTCCCCAAGCGGTCGGCCATCGTCTGCTGCTCTTCGAGCGAGATGGTCGGCGTCCGGTGGTCGACGTCCCGGTGCTCCGGTAGCTCGATCATTCCGGTATCGATTGGATCTGGAGGTTGTACTCATCGGCCAGTGCGGCGACCAGCTGGCCGTCGTCGAGGACGACGGGGGTCAGACGTGAGCCGGCTTCGTCGATGACCGCGCTGCCGAGGAACTTCTTGAGCTGGCTGTAGTCGTCGTAGGCGATCTCCTGCAGTAGCGGGATGATGTCACTGCGGATCACCTCGCCGAAGGTTTCAGCCGCTTCGATGGGTGCGCCGTTGTCGAGGAAGAACGAATGGCCGATCTGTCGCTCGCGCCCAGCCTCTCGCGCAATACGTTGGTTCAGCTCGGTCAAGAACTGGTCGAGCGGTAGCTCGTCGATGGCGGTGTCAGCCAACAGGTCAGAATCTGGCATGAGTTCGATGAAGCCGAATCGCCGACGCAGCGCGGCATCGAGCGAGCGGATGCTTTGGTCGGCGGTGTTCATCGTGCCGAGTACCACGACATTCTCGGGGACGGTGAGTCTCTCACCGCTGGTCGGGAGCGTCACCGACTGACCACGGCGGCCGATCTCGAGAACGGTCATCAGCTCGCCGAAGACGCGAGGCACGTCGGCACGGTTGATCTCGTCGATGATGACGATGCGCAGTTCGTCAGGATGGCTGGCGGCCTCGCTTGCGACCCGCTTGAAGATGCCGTCGCGCAGTTCCAGCTTCAGCTCGGTTTCGCCGGCTTTCGGGCGGAAGCCTTCGATGAAATCTTCATAGGCGTAGGACGCGTGGAACGTCACCTCGGTCAGGTGTGACTCCGTGGTGGCGTTCGGCGAGTGCTGACGCAGCAGCCAGGACGCGAAGCCTTTGGCCGCCCGTGTCTTCCCGGTGCCGGGGGGACCGTAGAAGATCAGTTGGCCTTTGCGGTCGAGGATCTTCTTCCACTTGGTGTACCGCGGTTCGTCTTCGGCTGTAGTCGTCGGGTCTTCGTCTGGTTCGGTGATGACGACATTCGGGTTGAGGAGCCGTTCGACATGCGTGGCCGGGATCTTCGCCACCGTCGTGGTGGCCCACCGCTTGACTGGCTCGTCCAATACTCGTCCTGCGCCGAGGTTCCACTCGACGTTTACTGTGTGGTGGTATTCGCGTCGCTCGGAACGATACTGATAACCGGCCGCCGTGACCTTGCCCACCGCGAGAATTTCCCTGGTGCCCCGGTTCGCAATGATCTTGTCCCCCTCGGACATCTCCCGCAGGCGCCATAGCTCCTTGGCCTTCTGGGTGATCGCCGACTTATTGCCGTTGTACTCGTCGGCGTAGGCCGCAGTGAAAGCCGTCTTGAAGTCGTCTTCGGTATCAAACAACGAGAGGTCGCCGATCTCGTCCCATCCGACGCAGATGTAATTGCCCTCGCGGCATTCGTCCCAGAACCGTCCGCGAGCTCCAGGTGCGACCTTCCAATACTTCGTCACGCGGGCGCCGGGTGGCGGTGACCATGCGTACAGCACGCGGGCGAGCGTCGACGAGTCCTGGCCATTGAGCTCGGGCAAGGCGACCAGGTGATGGAGGAGCCGGCGGTTTACGTCGATGGCGTCCCCCGACGTGTCGAGTCCGAAGAGGCCGGCGAAGTGGGTTAAGTGCGAGTGGCTGTACACGGGGAGTACGTCGTCCGGGAAGTACAGATGAAGCGACTTCAGGCGGACGACCCGCGCGCCTCTCAGCATGTCGATCTCCGATGTGGAGGTCCAGTCACCTAGATCGGCGAGGTCGAACATCGTCATGAACGCGGAGCGAAGTGCTTCCCATGCCGTGTCGACGCTGGCGAAACCGGGCGGGAACGACCACTCGCCGCTGTTGCGGCGGAAGATGACGTGCTTCTTGGCGCTGCCACCGGAAATGCTTCCGAGGTCCGGGGTGCCCCATTCGAGGAGGTACGAATAGCTGTTACGGTAGTCCGGCGTGTTGAGCGCGTAGCGGTCGAGCGGCAGATCAGGCCATACGCTGCGCGGGAACCTTTCGAGGAATCCGGCCCGTTGCTGCTCTTGCTTCTCCCGCTCGGCCTTGAGCTTCGGAAGGTAGCCGTCAAGCGCTTCGCTGATTTTCAAGCCTCACTCCTCCTGACGCCGGCTGCTTGTTACACGCGGCAAGGTGCGCATCCAGGAAGTTGAGTTCCCAAACGAGAGCATGTAGCAAACGCACATCGCTGGCATCAACCCAGGGGCGGACGAATACATAGAGTATTGATGCCACATACTCGGCCACCACACTCGGTAGAAGCATTCAGTGACGTCAGCCTCCAGCGCACGCTGCCATGTGTTGGCCGATCGGTTCGTTCGTGCATGCCATACGCCGCCAAGTGCCTCGCGGCATCTGCGCGCAGCCTGATACGCGAGTTGAATTGGAGCAGCAATGATCGAGTAGTCAGGTCACTAAGGAACGGGCAGATAGTAAGACCATTGCCGTCCGTCGATGAGACCTGGACACCCAGCACCGCGTAAAGAACTCAGTCGAGCGAAGACATGCCGACGAGGCTTGCCGGCTAGCGGGGAAGCTTTTACTTCCAGCCTCGTCACGTCACCTCGCCGTGTCCGCGGTCCTCGCTACCATCGGAACGACTCGAGGGGGAGCCGACGTATGACCATCACCGTGTCCGAGACACCACGGCTGGCGAACGGTGCCGAGCGCAGGGTCTGGCAGGCTCTGATCGACCAGCTCGAGCCCGGCGACCTGGTCATTCCCGGCAAGCGCGTCACCGACCACCTCAAAGACCACGAGATCGACTTCTTCGTCGCCATCGAGGGCGCCGGCATCGTCTGCATCGAGGTCAAAGGCGGCGAGGTGTGGCACGACGGAGAAACCTGGCGAATCAAGCGTCGCGGTCACGTGCGCAAGATCGACCCCGTCCGTCAGGCCCGCGAGGCCTGCTACGCCCTGCGCGACTTCGTCGAGAAGGACCCCCGCTGGACCCAGGGTCGGCTGCGCTGGGACCACGTCGTTGTCCTGCCCAACACCGACCTGCCCGACGACTTCGCGTTGCCCGACTGTCCGCGGTGGAAGGTCATCGACCGCACCGACCTGGCCGACATCGTCGCCAAGCTGCGCGGGGTCCTGCAAGCCCAGGAGCTCGACCGGCCGCTGCTCAGCCGCGCGGGGATCGCCGAACTCAACGAATCGCTGAGCGGCCGCGGTCTGCCGCAGCGCAGCGTCGTCGCACGGGCGCTCGAAAACGAAGACGCGGCAGACGTTCTCACCGAACATCAGTCGGTCATCCTCGACGCCATCCGGCTGCTGCGCCGCGTCGAGATCCGCGGCGGCGCCGGCAGCGGCAAGACGTTCCTCGCGATGGAGCAGGCGCGCCGGCTGGCGCGCGACGGGCAGCGCGTCGCGCTCGTCTGCTACTCCCACGGGCTTGCGTCCTACCTGGAGCGCATCACCGCGACGTGGAATCGGCGTCAGCAGCCGGCCTACGTCGGCGAGTTCCACGACCTCGGCAAGACATGGGGTGCGCCGGCGGGACCCGACGAATCACTGCGCACCGACCAGACCGTACAGTTCTGGGAGCGAGACCTGCCGGCCCAGATGACCGATTTGGCAACGCAACTCGATCCAGGCCACCGGTTTGACGCCATCGTCGTCGACGAGGCGCAGGACTTCGCCGACGCCTGGTGGGATCCGCTGCTGGCCGCGCTGCGCGACGACGAGACCGGCGGGCTGTACGTGTTCACTGATGAGGGGCAGCGGGTGTTCCACCGCCACGGTTCGCCGCCCGTGCCGCTGGTGCCGCTCGTGCTGGACCACAACCTGCGCAACACCCGTCAGATCGCGAATGCGTTCCAGCCGTTGGTCGATCACCCGATGCGCTTCCTCGGCGGGGAGGGCCCGGCGGTCAAGTACGTCGCCTGTTCGCGCGAAGACGCGATGGACGCCGGCGACGACGAAGTCGACGCGCTCCTCGAGCAGGGCTGGCGACCCGAGGACGTCGCACTGCTGACCACTGGCAGCCGTCACCCCGAGCAGCGCGAAAGGCAAGCGGCGGGCAACGCCGCGTACTGGGACAGCTTCTGGGATGCGGAGCAGGTCTTCTACGGGCACGTGCTCGGATTCAAAGGTCTCGAGCGCCGGGCGGTCGTGCTCGTCGTGAACGAGGAGTCAGCATTCGAACGCTCCCGTGAGCGCCTCTATGTCGGATTGTCCCGCGCCCGAGATCAATTGGTGGTCTGCGGTGATCCGGACTTCCTTCGGGAGGTCGGGGGACCGGATCTGGCGCGGCGGCTCAACATCGACGCATGACCAAAAGGCTAGATGCCACAGGGGCGTGTCAATCGCAGGAGGGACAGACCCCGGTCAGCGACAGCTGCATCCCGCAGGTGCAGAAAGGTGCTTGACGTCGTATGTCGCGGGAGCGTTCCGTGCCCGAGCGGATGTTGTTGACGGGGTGCTCGACGTACCAAGTTCCCTTTCGCGAACTCGGCCTGCAGGCACCGCCGCCCCCTGCCATTCGGACGCCCTCGTCCTCAGAGACGAACCCGGTCGTATATCCGTAGAGGATGTGGAGATCGGGACGGCCATCGCGTCTCTTGGCTACCACATACGGCTTGTCAGACGAGTCGATCGCAAAGTAATCGACGATGCCGACGGCATCGGTCAACCTTCGGATGAAGTCGTGATTCTCCGTCGGGATCCGTGCCTTGCCCAACGCTGCGAGCAGCGAATCCGACGTCTGGTCTGGTGTCGCCATATGCCGACCATAGAGCGTCGGTCTGACATCGGCAGCATGTCCAGAACCCCGGCTTGACCGACGCGACGTTACTCATAGCAACTTCCTCTCGGAACGAGATGTCATACATCACTGCGATAATGGATAGATGTCGCAAACGATTCGTCACCGTCTGCACATCCTCGAGGCCGCTGATTGGAAGGCCGGCGTCATCACGCTTCTGGCACCGAGTTCGCCCTACCGACCGTGGCGCTGTGCCTTCGGTGAGGCGCGGCCCGGCGACTATGCTCTGCTCGCCCTGGGGACCGATCCGCAGTCGGTGCTCACGGTGCTCGCGCGCGTCGATGACGAGGGCACCCTCAGCGGAGCACTGCTCGGCATGTCCGGACACCGCGCCGATCTGTTCGAGGTGGCCACACTGGCGTCGACTCTCGACCTCGGTGACGAAGCGTTCACCGGATGGCGTCTCGACGACGGCGTCGCGGAACGGGTGATCCTCGCCGTGCACGAAACTCGGGTACACGGCGATCCGTACCACCGGTACGGCCATTCGTCTCTCGCCGCGGCGCGCAACCTGCTCGGGTTCAACGGGCGCTGCCAGATCTGTGACACGGCGATCGATCTGACGGTACCGGACGCTCGCGACCAGATCCACATTCACACCGCGGATCAAAGCCCTCGACCTGATCCTCATCCGCCGATCAGAACACCCGACGACGACGGTCGGCGGCTAACCGGTCTCCCACATCTGCGCGATGCCGCGACGGACTGGCCCGTGGTGACGTGTCGAGACTGTCATGACGGGATGCGCCGTGGCGGCTTCGGCAGTTCCATCGACTACGCCTTCGCTCGACACCCCCGGTGTCCTCGTTGCGGCGGCCAACGGAGCCGCCACATCGTCTACGGCTTGCCGAACGACCCGCGGTCGTGGGAGCCGTGGATCGCCATCGGAGGCTGCCGCTTGTGCGACGAAAATTGGACGTGCGAACTGTGCCGACATAATTGGTGAAGCGTCAGAGCGACGCTGGGACACGGGCAGACCGCCATTAGGCCGTTCATCTGTCCTGGATTTGCCGCGCGGCGCTATCACCCTTCTCCGTGAGATCGAGCCAGCAGAACCATGGCCAAACATTCGACTTTCCGAAGTCGACGACATAGACGCGACGAACCCGGTCCATTGCTTCGTCGAGGGGGATGGGCCATCTGGTGAACCCGGACTCAGTGTCCACATTGCCTAGAGTCATCAACCCTTCGGCGACGAGGTCGCGGATTAGCAGGATGACTTCCTCTTGCACGTCGGCGACGGACGCATGAGGGCGTGCTTGCGTTATGAGCCAATGGACCTGGTCGAGCGCAACCCAGTCGACGAGGCCTCTGAGCAGAACGTCATCACGTGGGCTCATCACGCGCGCTTAGCGGCTCTTCGCACGTATACGAGCCTACTTGCGGTCAACGCCACCCGACATTCGTCCTTGTCGGCGCACACCCGAACGTCTGTGGATAACTCACTTTCGTGCGTCGTGAATGTCACCCGCCCGTCGTACCGTGCGCAGTATGACCGACGGACGCGCACGACGCAGAGCCAAACAGGCACGACGGGACGCACGGCGCCGACTGCGCACGACGCCAACGCTGGACGAGCACGATGAACTCCTCTGCAACCTGGTCCGCGAGGCGCTGGCCAAGAAGCACCCGCTGGGTCTGCTGGCAATCGTCAACTACGTGATCGAGTCGTCGAGGCCGGATCCGTTAGCCCGCTACAGATCTCGACCATCACCACCGGATCTCGATCGCGAGCGTCTCATCGCGTCATTTATCTCGATTGATTCTCCGGAGGTCACCGCGCTGTTGGCGGCTCTCGCCGAATTTCTCGATGACGATCCGGCCGCGCAGGCGTCGTGCCGGCAGGAGGTCGCCCGTCGGCGTCATCACGTTCCGAAATGGATCGGTGAACTACCGCGCGTCGAGGTCTATCGAGCCGCGCGATTCACTCACGTCCTCGGCGACGTCGACGAGATCGTGGTGGGCGCACGCTTCCCGAGCGGATACGCGATGGTGTGTGCCACCCGGATCAACCACAACACCATGTCCACGATCGAGACAGCCGAAATCTGGTCCGAACCCATCGCCGATCTGATCGCCAGGTATCCCGACGAGGACAACGACCCGGACATGAGTTCTGTCGACGTGACAGTCGCAGACGCGAAGGCCTGGCTGCTCCAGGGTATGGAGGGGGCGCGGTTTTCGATGAAGACAGACTCCTGGCCGCAGTGCCGACCGCTGGTGCAATGGCTGGTCGATCGGATGCCTGACGGCGGCTCGGGGTACGCCCAGCCGAGCTGGGAGCCCGCCGAGCTACTCGAACTTCAGAAGGAATTCTTCGCTTCCCCGGCCGGCCGGCCTTTCGAGGGTTGGCATCGTTGGGAGCAGCTCGAGAACTTGATGGACACGGGCACAGGAGACCCCCTGCGGTGGAGTGCTGTCCGTGTCGAAGGAGCGCTCGACGGTTTCTCGTCGTTCTGCGAGGGCTCCTTTCTGGAGATCGAGCTGAGCACTCCCGATCTCTTAAGGGCGTTCATCCCGTTCGCCCATGAGCGAAGCGGGATACGAGAAGGGCTGACGACCGAGGCCCTCGCGGCCGTCGACCGGCAAGCACCGCGCTTCAGGCGAGACGTGATCCTCAAGGCCAAGGAACAGGGTTACTTCGACGACGACGATGACGGCCCCTGGTTGCAGAGCGGTTGAGGAAACACGGGGGGTTTCCCCGATTCCTCCGCCCGCGCTCATCCGTACCGTCAAACTTGACAGGCTCGGACAGTTAGCTGCGCAGACGTGGGGTGGAAGATGTATCGGTTGGTCGTTCTTCTCGGAGCGCTGATCGTCGCCCTGAGTACGGGCGTGGCGAACGCCTCGACGGCCCTGCTCCTCGGTGGTAAGGGGGTTTACGCGACGCTCACCGAACAGCAGATGGCTGAGGCGTTCGGCGGCTACTTCGCCGACTATGACCGGCGCGTCAACGTTCCTTTCCCGGGCAAGGAGCTCTACTCGTCGGTCGCCAAGGGCGCCGACAATCTCTACGCCGCCGTCTACGACCCCGCCTACGCCGGACCCAAGACCATCGGCGGCGTCTCCGAAGGCGCGCCGTCGGTCATGGAGGTGCTGCGCCGGCTCGAAGCCGACCGCGCCAACACCACCGACGGCAAGGAGCCGCCGCCGCCCTCGGAACTCAACGTCGCCATCTACGGCGCACCCAGCAAGCGGTTCCTTGGCAAGCTCGCCGACCTGCCCACCCCCGTCACGCCCTACGACGTCCTCATCGTCCGCGCCGAATACGACGGCCTCGCCGACTTCCCGGACAACGCCTGGAACATGCTCGCCGTCACGAACGCGGTCATGGGAGCCATGACCCTGCACGTCAAGAACTCCAACTTCGACATCCGCAACAACCCGACCGAGTACACCATCGACGTCAATGAGGCCGGCGGGACGACCACCACCATCCTGATCCCCGCCGAGGTGCTTCCGATCCTCGCGCCGATGGTCGCCTTCCACTTCGACCCCAAGTTCGTCGCCGCCCTCGACAGCAAGCTGCGCCCGAAGATCGATGCGGCCTACAACCGGCCGCCCATGGAGTACGGCATCCCGCCGACCCTGACCGGTCCGCCCGCGCCGAAGCCCACCACCACGACGCTGGCCGTCGAGTCCGCGACCAAGCCGGAGGACGACGCGCCCGCCCCGACCCGCTCCGTCAAGCGTGCGTCGTCCTGGAAGGACGCCGCCACCCGCCGACAGGAGCGCATCGAGAAGCTGCGCGACACCCTCGAAGCGAAAAAGTCGGCGCGCAAGGACGATTCGGACACCGAAGAGACCACGAAGCCGACCAAGGGAGCCGACGAGAAGGACTCTGCCGACACCGAGTCCAAGACCGAGAGCGCCCCGGCCGCGCCGGCGAAGGCCGACAAGGCCGCGGCGTCCTCGGGCGGCAGCGACAGCGAGTAGCGGGTTACTCCCCGCTGTCGCTCGAGCCGTGATCTGACGAGCCGGCATCCCGCGTCGACGGCTTGCTCGGCGACGTGGAATCGTCGGCCGACGGCCGCGACGGCTTCAGTGACTTCAGCGGCTCGGTCAGCTTCTTCAATTCTTTGGTCGCTGTCTTCGTGATCGACCGCACCGCATCCGCCACGTCGTTGTCCTCCGACACCGACTCCTTCACGGACTTGACGGACTTCGCGGGCTTCGCATCCTCGACGTCCGGCTCGGGCTCCGGTGCGCTCGTCACCGCCTCGGTCTCGACAACGGTCTTCTTCGTGACCGCCGCCGGCGCGGGGTCCGGCTCGGCGACAACGGTTTTCGCGGCAACAGTCGGCGTCGGCTCAGGAGTCGGCAGGGCATCCGCGGGGATATAGCTGCGGTCGTAGCCCTTGTCGACGATCTCCTTCAGCGGACCGTTGAGCTGATCGGCGAGCGCGTTCAAGCCGATCAGCCGCAGCGGGTTCAGCAGCGGCAGGTTCTCCGTGGGCACCAGCACATAGGTGGTGTTGCCCTCGTCCCACACGATGTTGTTCGGGTCGTTGATGTCGACGTCGCGGTAGTCGTGCTGCGTGATGAATCCCGACAGCGCGTTGGCCAGCGCCAGCAGATTGAGCGGGTTGTCCGGGAAGTCGGCCACCGGATCGTATTCGCGGGCGATGTCGATCACGTGATACTGGCTCGGCTGCGAGACGTTGAACTCGTTGTCCGCGCCCCCGTACTTGCGGGTGGAGTTGCCCATCAGGATGAACGTGACGTTCTCCGCCGGGGGAGCGTCCGCGTCCTCGGCGTGATCGGCGATCCAGTGCTGGGCGATCTGCGCGCCGTTGCTGTAGGCGTAGATGACGATCGGCTCGTCGTTGGCCTCGGTCTTGAGGACGTCGTCGAGCCGCGCGACGCCGAACGGGGTGATGAAGCTGAGGTAGGGGATCTCCGTGCACGTGTTGGGTGCGTCGCAGACCGCCCCCTGCAGCGTCTCGTTGATGTAGTTGCCCTTCACCGGGCTGATCGTGCGTACCGTCAGCGGTCCCTCGGGGATCACGCTCGCCGCATGAGCGGTGGGTGTGGCGACCAGCGGCAGCAACGCGCCGGCGACCGCGAGCCCCAGGAGGGGGCGGTGATGGGGGCGACGTTCTCCGTCGGCGTGATGGCGGCCTGGTGCGCTCATGGGCAAATCTTTCCTGGAACGTGATGGGGTTCCCCGACGGAGCCTGGACCGCTACTGTTCAAAGAATTCCCGGTTAGCGAAGACACTAGCCAGCGATCTTGTCGCAAACAAGCGGTGCGGGAGCCGTGTCTGCGGTGTCAGCCATCCGTCACTTGTGACAATCGACGCGAGCGTCAGTATCGGCCTGCTCCTGAGCAATCATCGACTCATGGCCTGCAGACGTTTCTCGATCCGGCTCAGCAGGTGGTCGTCGACGTCGATGTCCAGTGCGAGACCGCCCAGGTGGATGGCGCCGGTAGCGTGCGCGAGGACGCGGGGCAGCGCCTCGATGATGTCGACGTACTCGGCGGTGAACTCCCGGAAGCCCTGCAGCGGCGCATCGAGAAGCCGTGCGCAGTCGGCGATCACGTCGGTGTACTTCGACGGCGCGGACAGTGCGCGGCACTCCTCCGACAGGTCCAGCAGCTGCTCCTGGTAGTCCATCAGACGGTTCGCGGTGTGCTCGATCGCGTCGGCGTCGCCTTCGCTGCTCTCCGAGCCGAACGCGGCCATGAACGCCGGCGAGTTCACGAACGTCGCGAGCTGCTGATTGGTCGCCAGCATCTGGTCGATCAGACTGGTCAGCCTCGACGCCAGATACGACCCCGACGGCACGCGGACGACACCCGACGCGGTGAACCCGAGCTCGCTGTCCCGCAGCCGCGGCAACACGGCCGCCGTGCGTTGCATCAACACCGACGCGAACAGGGCGTGCTCCCATGCCTGCGGCTTGTCCCGCTTCAGCGCCGCCAGCTCGCTCGGTGTGGTCGCCATCCTCGCGATTAGACGGTCGTCGTGCGCCGGCGGTTGCGAGACCGCGCGCGTCGGGCCCTCGCCTTCCGCGCCGTAGACGGCGCGGCTGTCGCCGAGCAGCGTCCACCGGCGTTGCCGGTCGGCGCGGATCCGCAGATCCTCCTCGCGTCGTTCGGCCAGCCGCTGCTGCTCCTCGGCACGCCGGATCGCGGCCCGGCTGGCGTAGTAGATGCCGACGCCGACCCCGATCACCGCGGCTGCCCCGACGATCCACCAGATGTACTTGACGATCAGGCCGATCAGGAACAGCAGCCCCAGGACGCCGACGAACCCGCCGCCCCCTGAGTCCCTCCGCGCTGCCATGCGCGAACCATACGAGCAGGCACCGACACGTCCAGATCCACTTTTTGCAGCGGAAGTGCGAGTAGCCGTCTGCATAACGTGGATCTCATCAGCGCTACCCGACGTACTCGTCGCGCGAAAGCACGAGAGTGTCGACCGGTTCGGAGATGTCGACGTAGGAGTGGCCGGGCCGATCGAGGTTGTTCAAAGCGCTCAGGTGCTCGATCACCTCGTCAGCCTTCACACGGTCGAATCGCCATGTGATGCCATCGCCGCCCAGTTGGACGTGGGCCGCGCCGGCTTCGACGACAAAGACGTGAACCACACCGTCGAACAGTCGGCTCGATCCTTCACGGACGGCTTTCTTGACGGCGTCCATCAAGGCAGTGACGCCGTCGCCGTCCATCGTGAGGAGCACCACATCATCACCAAACAGGAAGCCCTCAGCCAGGTCGACGCGAATGATGGCCACTCGTTAGTTTGGCATGCAAAGCGCCGACAATGTCGCTGACGCTGGGCCGACGCCGCACATGCCTCGCCGGTCGACGGATGCGTCAAAGTGATTCAGCCACTGCATGATTTGCATCTGACCCTGTGGGTAGTCGTACGGTCGAGATGATGGATGTATACAACCTTGCCTTCGAATGGACCGAAACCAACCGGCACTGGCTGCTCGAAGTCCCCATCCGGATTGTTGCGTACACCTTCGTGGTTCTCCTCGCACGCTTCGTGCTGCACCGGATGATCGACCGCGCCGCCACCGGACGCACTCGGAAGACCGCGGCCCCCCAGGACCCGCCGCCCTCCAGGAAACCGGCCCTACTGCGCGGCCTGCGCGACCGCTCGACCTCATCGAATGCCCGGACCGCCGAACGCCGCGCCCAGCGCGCCCAGACCATCGCGTCGGTGCTGAAGTCGACCGTGTCGATCGTGCTGCTGATCTGGTTCGCCCTCGGCGTCCTCAACGTCCTCGGCGTCAACATCGCCCCGTTCATCGCCTCGGCCGGCGTCGTCGGCCTCGCCATCGGCTTCGGTGCGCAGAACCTGGTGCGCGACTTCGTCACCGGCGTGTTCATGCTGCTCGAGGATCAGTACGGCGTCGGCGACACCGTCGACCTCGGCGACGCGACCGGCGAGGTCGAGAGCGTCGGCCTCCGCGTCACCACCGTGCGCGACATCGACGGCACCCTCTGGTACGTCCGCAACGGCGAGATCGCCCGCGTCGGCAACATGAGCCAGGACTACGCCGTCGCCCGCATCGAGGTCCCCGTCGCACTGACCGCCGACGTCGAACGCGCCGAGAAGGTCGCCCTCGACGCCGCCCACGACGCGCTCGACGACCCCAAGATTGCCGCCAAGACCCTCGGCGAGCCGGAGATGCTCGGCGTCCAGGAACTGCGGTCCGACCAGGTGACGCTGCGAATGACGGTGAAGACCCGGCCCAACGCCCAGTGGTCGGTCCAGCGCCGGTTGCGCCGCGAGATCCTGCGCGCCTTCGACGCGAACGGCATCGAGTTGCCCTACCCGGCAGCCCGCATCGCGGCCGCGGTGTCCGAGTAGCTCACGAAAGCTGCTGAGCCACTTCCCCATACCTTGTGAACCACTCGCGGTCGGCCAGCGCGTTGTACAGCACCAACCGTGTCGCGACCCCGTCGTACTTCGACCGCAGCGCGTCGGCCAGGCCGTCCCACGTCGACTCCGTCGCGAACGCCGCGATGTGGTCGTCGGTGATCTGAGCCGCCATGCCCGCGAAATCGCCGGCCTTCTGCTTCTCCCGGATCCGCGCCGTCGTGCCCTCGAACCCGGCCTCGTCCCAGATGAACGCGTAGTTCGGGGTGCTGCCGTAGAAGCTCATGCTGGCCCGCACCAGTTCGCGCTCGCGCTGCCGCTCCTCGTCGGTGTCGCCGACGATCGTCATCACCGGCACGATCACCGCGATGTCGTCGGGGGAGCGGCCCGCCTTCTCGGCTCCGGCTGCCCGATTCGGCAGCACATGGCGCCGGATGTAGCCCGGCTCGCCCAGCGGGTGCACGTGGATGCCGTCGGCGACCTCGCCGGCCATCCGCAGCATCCACGGGTTCACCGCCGCGATGTCGACTTTCGGATCGGGCACGTCGATCGGACCCGGGCTCCACTGCGGAGTGATGAAGTCGAGGCTGTAGAAGTCGCCGCGATGGTCGAGCTTGCCGGTGCGGAACGCCGCGAAGCACGCCTTGACCGCGAGCACGTAGTCGCGCAGCCGCGGCCCCGGATGCTCGAAGTCCACGCCGTAGCGGCGGACCACGTGGGTGCGCACCTGCGTGCCGAGCCCCAGCCGGAACGCACCGCCTGCGGCCTCCTGCAGCTCCCACGCCGTCGCCGCCGTGACGAACGGGCTGCGCGGGAACGCCACCGCCACGCCCGTCGACAGCTCGAGCCCCGGCGCCGCCTGCGCGGCGACCGCGGCGTTCAAATAGGGCGTGCGACCGGTCTCGGTGAACAGCAGACCCGAGAATCCCGCCGTCTGCGTGCGCCGGGCGAGGTCGGCGACCTCGAGCAGGGGCTGCGGCATCGTCATCGCGTCGACATGCACGGTCGCACCCTACGCCGCGAGCCGCTCCGGGATTTCGTGCTCGGGTTCGGCGGGCGTGTCCTCGACCGGGCGATAGCGCTGCAGGTAGCGCTCGATCTGCGCGTCCCGGACCGGCTTCGCCCAGGCGTGCTTGCCGACGCGCGACCCCGCGACCATCGCCACGAGGAACACGACCAGCGCGACGCCGTAGGCCACGGCCGCGGCACTGCCGGTCGCCAGCGCGTGCACGAACAGACCCAGCGCCACGAAGGTCAGCAGGAAGTTGAGGTAGGCGAACGTCGCCATGAGGTCTCCTTTCGTCAAACGCTACGCTCACCGTAGCGCTACGCTCAATGTAGCGTTTCGGGCGATGCCGTTATTCCGGACGGGAGGGCTCGTGGCCAAAGGTGACGTCGATCAGCGCATCGCCGACGCGACGCTGGAGCTGCTGCGCACCCGCGGCCCACGTGGCGTGACCGTCGAGGCCGTCACCGCCCGGTCCGGCGTCGCGAAGACGACGATCTACCGGCGCTACCGCGACCGGCGCGAGATGCTGTCGGCCGCGCTAGGCCGGTTGACACCCACCGCACCGCCCGGCGCGGACGCCGATCCGCGGGAACGGCTGCGCTGGGTGATCGAGCACGCCGTCGAGGCGGTCGAGGGCGGCATCGGGTTCGGCGGGTTCGCGGCGCTGCTGACCGACGAGGACCCGGAGTTCACCGACGTGTTCCGGCGCCTCCTCGCCGGACAGCGCGCCGCGCTCGAGACGGTGATCGAGGACAGCTGGGCCGGCGTCGACGCCGCGACGCTGATCGACGCGCTGGTCGGGGCGTACACCGCCGAGCGCGCCCGGACCGGGACCGTCGCCGAGGGCTGGCAGACGAGGCTGTTCGACCTGTTCTGGCCGGTGGTCGGCTCAGCCTGAGTCGCGGACCGCGAGGTAGTGCTGCGACAGCGCCTCGCCGTCGACGTACTTCTGGACGTTGCTCTCGATCAGCGCATCCTGACCCGTCAGCCGCGTGTAGTGCTGATGCATGTGCTCGCCCCAGGAGCGCACCACGAACGTCTCGACGAAGGTGGACTCCTCCTCGACGCTGCGGAACAGCCGCCACTGCGCCGCGCCGGTGCGCTGCCGCGACCGGCCCAGCACCGCCATCGCCGCGATGAACCCCTCCTCGTTCTCCGGCGCCACGCGGTACGAGGTCAGCACCAGCACCGGCCCGTCGAGCGGCTCGGGCTCGAACAGCAGGTTCGGCTCCGGCCAGTGCGACGACGGCGTCAGGTCGAGGTTGCCGGTGCTGCGGTGCAGCGGCCACCACAGCAGCGACACCCCGCACGCCGCCAGCAGACCCACACTCACCAGCAGGCTGGTCACGCTGCTCGTGGTCCCCGCGACCACGCCCCACACCACCGACCCGAGCGCCTGGCCGCCCATGAAGATCAGCTGGTACACCGACAGCCCGCGCGCCCGCACCCAGCCCGGCAGGCTCAGCTGCATCGACGCGTTCAGCGTCGACAGCGACAGCAGCCACGCCGCCCCGCCGACCACCAGCGCGGCGAGCACGGCCGCGAAATTCGGCACCAGCGCCAGCACCGCCGTCGCCGCTGCGAAACCCCCGGCTCCCAGGGCCAGCAGCATGTTCTGCCCGAATCGCGACCGCAGCCGCGACAGCAGCAGCGCCCCCAGCAGCGCGCCCACACCGAGTGCGCCGAGCAGCAAGCCGTAGCCCGACGACGACAACCCCAGCTGGTTGGCTGCGATCACCGGCAGCAGCCCCCACAGCGCGCTGGCCGGGCCGATGAACAACGCGGTGCGCAGCAGGATCCGCCGCACGATCGGTGAGCTGCGGATGTAGCGGCCCCCAGCGCTCAATGCCGCCAGCGCCCGCTCGGGCGGGAAGGTGTGCTCGATCGGCGGGCGGCGCCACCAGAGCAGCACCCCGACGATGCCGATGAACGACACGGCGTTGAGCGCGAACACCAGCGTCGGCCCCGCCAGCGACACCAGCGCGCCGGCGATCGCCGGCCCGATCGCCCTGGCGCCGTTCATGCTCATGCTGCCCAGCGCCGCCGCCGCCGGGATCTGTTGCGGCGGAACCAGATCGGGCTGGATCGCCTGCCACGCCGGTGCGGTGAGCGCCTGCCCGCAGCCGATGACGAACAGCACGATCAGCAGCACCGCCGGCGTCGTCAGCCCGAATCCGGTCAGTGTCGCGAGGAACGCGACCCCGGCGGCCATCGCGCCCTGGGTGGCGATCAGCAGCCGGCGCCGGTCGACCAGGTCGGCCAGCACGCCCGACGGCAGCGCCAACAGCATCACCGGCAGCGTCGTCGCCGTCTGCACCAGCGGCACCAGCACCGCGGCCCGCGGATCCTCGACGAGCATCCACTGCGCGCCGACCGTCTGCATCCAGGTGCCCAGGTTGGACACCAGTTGCGCGATCCACAGCGCGCGGAAGACCGGGGAGCGCAGCGGCGCCCATGTGGAGGGCGCCGCGGTGGTCACCACGCGATCTTCGCGTCGAGGATTGTCAACGCCAGGGGAAGGGATTTCTCCGGAAGAGGGTCGTTGTGCGCGGCACCCATGATCACGCCGACGATCGCGCCGGCCAGCACGCGGCGCTCAGCCACATCGGTGGGCTCGTCCTGCCGATGCTGCAGAGCGTCGGTGATGAGCCCGATCAGCTTGATCATCTCCGCGTAGATCAGCCCGTGCGCCTCGGGCACCTGGTACAGCAGCTCCTGGCCGAGGAGGTCGGCCTGCCGGTCCTCCTCCGACAGCGAGCCGAACACCTCGGTGACCGCGTATTGGTAGGCGGCGATCGGGGTCAGATCCCGGGGTGCCGCGATGAACGCCGCGACGATCAGCGGCGAGTGGTCGACGGAGATGAGCACCGCTTCCTTCACGCCGAAGTAGCGGTAGAAGGTCCGCGGTGAGACCTCGGCGGCCTCGGCGATCTGCTCGACCGTGGTGTCGGCGAAGCCCTGCTCGGTGAACAGCCGCAACGCCTCGCGCCGGATCGCCTGGCGGGTCTGCCACTTCTTGCGTTCCCGCAGGCCGCGCGACTCGATTGTCATTGTCCGACCATCATGCATGTGGTGACGGCGCTGAGCCCATCACTCGCTCGGTGTACTCCAGAATCGGGGTGCGCAGCGCGACGACTGCATCGGCGTCACCGCCGGTGAGGGTGTTGATCACCAGCGTCGAGATCGCCGCGACCAGCGCCTGGCAGGCGAACCGGTCGGCGTCGTTGCGGGCCCCGAAGATCTGCGCGACTCCGGCGACGAACTCCTGCTGCAGTTCGACCCGCCGGCGCATCGCCTCGGGACCGGCGGCGTAGACCTCCAGCAGGTAGAGCCGCGCGGTGGACGGGTCGAGCGCGATGAACCCCAGGTAGCGGTCGAGCATGACGGCGAAGTTCTGCATCGGGGTGCCGGTGGTGGGGACGGTCCGGATCGCGTCGATGACGTGGCGCTGCATCCGGGCGTAGCCCGCCATGAAGAGGTCCTGCTTGGACTCGAAGTGCTGATAGAACGTCGCCCGCGAGACCTTGGCCTCCTTGATGACGTCGTCGACCGTCGTGTTGCTGTAGCCGTTGGTCGTCATCACCGCCGCGAGCGCCTTGAACAGCCGCTGCCGCTGGTGGGCTGCGACCTCTTCCCGGCTGAGTTGGTGACGGCCGGACGCGAGCCGCTCGACCACTGGCTGGCCCCCTCTTACCTGCTGCGATTGCCCCGAGTATAGGCGGCGGCGTGGTAATTCCCTGTTCAAGGACTTCGTTCGTTTCTCAAAAACACTGGTGTTTATGTACGATGCTCATGGTTTCTCTCGTCGGACTGTCGAGGCGCGCGCAGTGAGGGGTTGGGCGAAGCCTTTTCTCACAGACGCGCCGGTCTCTGTGCACCGATGAGGGGAGCAGCGGCCACTGAGGCCGGCGCGTCGGCCCGCTCGTAGCATGGCGGCGTGAGGACGCTCGGGTTGATCGGCGGGATGAGCTGGGTCAGCACCGCGCATTACTACCGCCTGCTGAACGAGCTCGTCGCGCAACGCCTCGGCGGATTGCATTCAGCGCGAGTCTTACTCGAATCGGTCGACTTCGCCGAGATCGAGGCGCGCAAGCTCGACGGGGACTGGGACGCGGTCGCCCACCGGCTGGCCGGTGCGGGCCGTCGCCTGGAGGCGGCGGGCGCCGACGCGCTGGTGCTGTGCACCAACACGATGCACTACGTCGCCGCGGCCATCGAGGACGCCGTCGACATCCCGTTCCTGCACATCGCCGATACCACCGCGCAGGCCGTGGCGGGCGCGGGCCTGTCGCGGGTGGGTCTGCTCGCGACCGCGTTCACGATGGAGCAGACGTTCTACGTGTCGCGGTTCGCCTCGTACGGCGTGGAGGTCGTCACCCCAGATGCCGACGACCGTCGTGAGGTGAGCCGCATCATCTATGACGAGTTGTGCCACAACGTCGTTCGCGACGAGTCGCGTGCCCTGTACCGCGACGTGGTCGGACGGATGGAGGGCGTGCAGGGCGTGATCCTCGGCTGCACCGAGGTGGAACTGTTGATCGGCGCCGACGACGTTCCCGTCCCGGTGTTCCCGACGACGTTGCTGCACGCCCAGGCCGCGGTCGACTTCGCGTTGGCGTGATTGCGGCGGCTCAGACAGTCACGGCAGAGCGCGATGGAGTGGCGATGTCGTTGGGCGGGCGCTGATATCCGGTTTCCACCCGGCCTCTGAGGAGACTGGCGAGGGTGGGGTTGGCGAAGAGCGAGCGCATGATCGGCGGGGTGTTCTCGTGCGTCAACACGTACGTGGTGTTCCCCTCGTGCCAGACGGTGTTCGCCGGGTCGTAGATGTCGACGTTGTTGTAGTTGAAGTGAAAGCTGGTCATTCCTTTCTTGGCGTTCCGGACGGCGATCCTGTTGGAGGTGTCGTCGGGCCAGTCGGCCCAGCCGTCCCACCGGCGGGCGACGTCAACGATCGCCCACGGCGTGGTCGTCGGCGTCGGAAGTGCCCGGGTTCCGTCGTTCTCCCACAATCCGATCATCTGACCTCCACCGCCCTGGCTCGAGCGCAGCGGATTGCCGCTGAGCAGGAACGTGACTCGGCCGGCCAGCGCCGCCCTGGTCGGATCATCGGCGTAGGTGCGCATCCACCGCGAGGCGACCTGCGCACCCTCGGAGTGGGCCATGACGATGATGTCCCCCGGCGTGGAAAGCAGTGCGGCATCGAGCAACTGGACGCCTTCGGTGATCGACGTCCGGTTCCACGCGGCTGAGTACTTCACCTCCACCATCGTGTACGGAGCCTTCGCGAACATGCCCCCGTACTCCTTCAGCATGGGGTTGTAGGACGACTTCCGGACGTTCATTCCACGCAAGGTGAAGACCGTGGCGGACGCGGGCAGGTCGATGCCCGAGGAGCTGCCGGCGGCGACAGTGAGCGGTGCCGCGGCAGCCGCCTGCGTGGCCATCAGATCGCTGGTGTTCGTGCCGCCGGTGGTGGGTTCCGCCGTTCGTGCGGAAGCCCGCCGCGTCCATGCGAGCAGGGTGGACAGCAGCGTGGCCTGCGCCGGAGTCGCGGGCTTCGGGCGGGTCGAAGCATTCGCGGTGACGGCTGTAGGGACCTCGACGGCAACCGTTGTGGTGGCGGCGACAGCGTCTTCGGCGGGGGTCGGTGAGGTCTCCGGTGCCGCGCGCACCGTGGTGCTACCGGCGACGTCGGCACCCGGATCGACTCCGCGAGTGGCCTTGTCCGCTCGTCGCGGCGTCGGGTCGTCGGTGTCGGAGTGGTCTCTGTTGGCCAGCTTCGTCGCCGTTGCGCGGGGGGTGGTGCTGTGCCGTCGCTGGGTGGTCGGCGCGTCGATGGACTCGGGGCTGTCCACCGAGGTGCGACGCAGGGACCGGGGATGGGCGACCGACGGTCGTGGCGTACCGGCCGCGTCACTGGCGGACGACTGCGACGTGGTGGAGTCGGAGGTGTCGGCGGACGCGACACTCGGCATAGAGGCCAGCGCGGTTCCGATACCGAGCGCTACCGCCAGCGCGCCGATGCGTCCGATATACCGCCCAGAATCCCTGGTCGAACCACCCCTGAAATGGACTGGCGTCGGGATGTTCTCGTCGTATGGCGAGTTGCAGGTTGCCGAATATGAATTTGCTGCAGACATGACATCAGACTCCGGAGATATGGACAGCCCAGGGGACGTGCGCGGTGGGGGTTGGTTCGTCATGGCGCGGCGTGACGTTGTGCCACCGTCACCACGGGTGTTTTTCCGGTCAGAGTCTGCCATAACCGAACATTCGAGCCCTGCGGATTGGTGGCAGTACTTGCGCGTGCAAGAACACGGCCTCGCCGGCGTGCTGGGAAGAGAGTTTGCCAGCTACCGTGCGCGCAGTAGCTGCGCTTCGCCGTCCTGATCCCTGCAGCCGCATTCACGGTGGTTCCGAAGCTTTTCGCCTCTTTCGCCAAACCCGATACGCTCGCCATCCTCGAGTGCAGTTACGTCCGCGCCGCAGAAGGGGGCCGGACGTCCTCCGCAGTGATTTGACGGCGGCGGCGAGCTCAGGCTGTCACGGCCGATCGCGACGGGGCGGCGTTCGGGATGCCCAGTTTGACCAGGATCTTCTGGTAGTAGGCGCTCGTCGTGGGCACGACGGGGACCGGAGTGTCGTTGGCCGGACGGCGATATGCGGCCTCGACCTGACCTCTGACGACGCTGACGAAGTTGGGGTCGGCGAAGAGGTACATGCTGATGAGCGGTGGGGTGTTCTCGTGCGTCAACACGTACGTGGTGTTCCCGTTGTGCCAGACGGTGTTCGCCGGGTCGTAGAGGTTGACGTTGGTGTAGTTCGTGTGGAACGTCGTCATCCCGATCGTCGCGTTGCGGACGGCGACCTTGTTGGTGGTGTCGGAGGGCCAGTCCGCCCAACCGTCCCACCGGCGGGCGACGTCGATGATCGGCCACGGCGTGGTGGTCGGGGTCGGAAGTGCCCGGGTGCCGTCGTTCTCCCAGCCGCCGATCATCTGGCCGCCACCGCCCTGGCTCGAGCGCAGCGGGTTACCGCTGAGCAGAAACGTAACTCGGCTGGCCAGCGCTGCCCTGGTCGGGTCGTTGGCGTAGGTGCGCATCCATCGCGAGGCGACCTGCGCACCTTCGGAATGCGCCATGACGATGATGTCCCCCGGCGTGGAAAGCAAAGCGGCATCGAGGATTTGGACACCCTCGGTGATCGACGTCTTGTTCCACGCGGCGGTGTACTTCAACTCCACCATCGTGTAGGGAGCCTTCGCGAACATGCCGCCGTACTGCTTCGGCATCGGGCTGGTGGTGGACCCCAGGACGTTCATGCCGCGCAACGTGAAGACCGTGGCGGACGCCGGAAGGTTGATGCCCGCCGACGTGCTGGCGGCGGTGGCGGTGCGTGGTGCCGTGGTGACCACCTGCGCGGGAGTCGGTGCACTGGTGTCCGTGACGCCGCCGGTCGGGTCAGGCGTCTGCCCGGACGCCCGCCGAGTCCACGCGAGCAGGGTGGACAGCAGCGCGACCTGCGCCGGCTTCGCCGGCCTGGGACGCGTCGGCAGGCTCGTGCTGAGCGTCGTCGGAACCTTCACGGCAACCGTTGTGGTGGCGGTTGCGGACTCGTCGGCGGGGGTCGGTGAGGTCTCCTGTGCCGCGCGCCCCGCCGTGAGGGTGCGCCTGGGCGCCGGGGATGCCGGGGCTGATGCCGTCGTGGCCGGCTCATCCGCGGCCTCGGTCGGCCGTGCCAGCCTGCGTGGCGCGCGGGCGGCGGTGGTACCGGCCCCGTCCGAATCTGTTTCCTCCGCCTTGTCGGTATCGGACCGGCCGCTGTGGGCGCGCTTCGGCGCCGTCGTGCGGGAGTGGGTGGCGTGCCGCCGCTCGGTGGTCGGCGCATCGGCGGACTCGTGCGCGCCAGCCGATGCGTGGCGCGCGGACCGGGGATGGGCGACCGACGGTCGCGGCGCTCCGGCCGCGTCGCCGGCGGACGACTGCGAGACGGAGGAGTCGGGGGTCTCGGCAAACGCGACACCCGGTGCGCAGGCCAGCGCGGTACCGATACCGAGCGCTACGGCCAGCGCGCCGATGCGACCGACATACCGCGCGGAACCGGTGGTCGGACGGCGCGTGCGGTGGGTTGACGCCTGATTGCCCTCGTCAACGACTTCTCCGGAAGAGTTGCTTGACAGGGAAAACATATTTGCTTGCGACATGGTCCGACTCCAGCGATGTTCAGCTAGCCCAGGGCATCGATGCAGTGGGTTGATTAGCTCGATGTGCGATGGCTCACGGTCAATCGTGCCGTGAGCACTTGTTTCTACCGGTCAAAGTCTCCCACGGCGCGACAGCGGCAGTAGCTGAATCACACATGGTAATTGCATGTGCAAAGAAAGTCGTTTGCCAAAAATCCGGATTGTTATTTGCTCGCTAATTCACACGTGATAACTGTGCTTCGTTGTCGGGATGACGGCAGACGCATCCGCCGAGGTCCGCGGCGAGTGGCGCCCCGTCGCTTGGGGCCCGATGCACTCGCCGTTCCTAAGTTCAGTTACGTCCAGGCCGTCATTGGCGCCGTCCGAACTCAGCAATGATTGGCTGCGGCGACAGTTGCAGAAGGGCCAGCGCCTTGCGTTGAGACTGCGTAGGCGGCGGGTGTTCGGCTCGTTTTACCGCCGTTGGTGCAGTCTCAACGAGAAACGGGGCGCAGAGCGCTGGGCTCTTCGGGCGACCGGGCTGCCCCGCGGCTGCGCACGGCCAGCACGACCGCGACGCCGATCGTCAGCACCGCAGGCACCACGATCGCGACCTCGACCGCGACATGCATGAGCAGCGCCCCGACGACCGCGCCGAGCCCCATCGTCGCGACGGCGAGGCCGCGGCGCACGGTGAGCGCACGATCGGCCGAGCGCCCGGTCACCCGGTTCTCGCCGAACAGGCCGGCGAGCGTCGAGGTGACCACCACCGTCGTCACGTCCCCGACGCCGACACGGCGGGCCGCCATCGCCTGCACGCCCATCGCGAACGCGAGCGCCACGGTTAGCGCGTCCAGCACGGCGGTGCTGCCCGAACCCAGTCCGTGCGCGAGCGCGCTAGCGGCGAGCACCACGCCGACGAACAGGATGCCGGCGGGGATCCGCCACTGCGCGAACCCGGGGCGCAGGAACCGTCCGGCCGCGGCGGCCCCGAGGGCGAAGCCGCCCAACGCCAGGAAGGCTCGCAGCACGGGAATCGTTGCCTCGCCGGTGATTCCGAGGCTGATGAAGATGAGGTTGCCCGTCATATTCGCCGTGAACACGCCGTGCAGCCCCAGATACGTTGCGGCGTCGAGGATCCCCGTCGTGAAGGACAGGGTCAGCATCGACCCCACGACCCATCGGTCTTTGGCCATCGGTCGATCAGGCCGAACCGACGCTCCAGCCACCGTCGACGACGATGTGCTGGCCGGTGACATAGGTGCTCAGCGACGATGCGAGATACACGTAGGTATCGGCCACGTCGTCCGGATCGCCGAGCCCGCCCAGCGGGATGTGGCGGGCGAACGCCGCACGCTCCGCCTCGGGGGTGGTGCCGTTGGCGGCGGCGCGGTCGGAGAACAGCTGCCGGATCATCGCCGACTCGATCTGCCCGGGGCAGACGCTGTTGACCCGGATGCCGGAGGGGGCGAGCTCGGCGGCCATGCTCTGCGCCATCCCGAGGATGCCGAACTTCGAGGCGGCGTAGGCCGCGTTGCCCACCCCGCCGCGCAGGCCGAACAGCGACGAGGTGAAGATGATCCGCCCGTCGGCCCCGCTGCGCGGCATCCGGCGCGCGAATTCGACGGCGGTCAGGAACGCGCCGAAGAGGTTGACCCGCAACACCGCATCGAATTCCTTCGGCTCGATGTCGAGGGCGTTCTTGAGCACCAGGATGCCGGCGTTCGGGATCACCACATTCACCGGTCCGAGCTCCGCCTCGATCACATCGGCCGCCTCGCTCAGCTGCGCGGCGTCGGTGACGTCCGCGGCGAGACCCAGTGCGCGGCTGCCGGTGGACTCCTGCACGTCGCGCGCCGCGGCCTGCGTCTGCTGCTCGTCGAGGTCGATCAGCGCCACCTGCGCGCCGTGCGCCGCTAGTCGGGTGGCGATGCTCAGGCCGATGCCGCGCGCACCGCCGGTGACCGCTGCCGTTCGGCCGCTCAACAATGCGGTCATCGCGCACCTCCCGACACCGCCGTGTTCAGCGGGGCGATCGACCGACTGCGTTGCGCCCCGGCGACTTTGACGAGTCCGAGGTAGACCGCGCCGGTGACAATCAGGCCCGGCACCCACGACAGGTCCGCGCCGCCGAGCTTTTCGGCGATCGGTCCGGCGTACCAGCCGTTGGTGACGAACGGCAGGGACACGGCCACGCCGATGACGTAGGCGAGCAGGGCCTGGAAGTTGACCCCGCCGTAGGTCCAGGTGGCCGGGTCGTGGTTGTAGACGCCGCCGCGGCGGGTGAAGAACGCGGTCACGTCGTAGCTGCCATGCCGCACCAGATAGAAGTCGAGCAGGTTGATCGCACCCCAGGGCACGAAGCCGAGGGTCAGGAACGACAGGAAGTTGGTCAGCTGAGCGGAGAAGTCGTCGGTGACGTTGAGCGCCAGCCACAACCCGATCGCGAACGTCGGCAGCAGGAACGCCAGACGCATCAGCACCGAGGGGCGGACGTCCTTGAACGACGAGATCGCGGTGATGAGATTCAGCATGCCGCCGTAGAGGTTCAGTGCGTTGTTGCCGGCGATCGCGAGCGCGGTGACCAACAGCGTCACCACGACCACCCATTCGGCGCCCACCACCTCGCGGGTGGCCAGGAACATGTCGGTGCCGCCGATCTGAGCGGCCAGCACCACGCCCAGCAGGTTGCACCACGTGGCGGACACGAACACCCCGCTGAAGGTCCAGCCGAAACAGGCTGTCGCCGAACTGTTCTCGGGCAGGTAGCGCGAGTAGTCGGACACGTAGGGCGCGTAGGTCAGCAGGAACGTGGCCATCAGGCCGACGGCCGTGAAGAACGGGCCGGGCTGGAAAGAGCCGGCGGTGAGCTCGACGCCGCCATGCAGGAGCGACCCGACCGTGACGACCACGACCGCGGCCGCGAGCGGCCAGATCGCCCAGCGCGCGGCGACGTGGATCGCGCGGTAGCCCAGCAGGGCGATCGCCAGGCTCACCAGGGCCAGCACGATCAGACCGCCGTTGACGCTGAACGTGCCCGGCAGGGCGGCCGAGAGGGCCTGGCCACCGAGGACCGCGGTGACGACGAAGAAGCCGCAGTAGAGGAACGCCGCCAGCACCACCGGCAGCAGCGCGCCCAGGAAGCCGAACTGCCCGCGACTCTGGATCAGCTGCGGCACACCGAGGCGCGCACCCTGCACCGAGTGCAGCGCCATGAACGTCCCGCCGACCAGGTTGCCGACGAACACCGCGACCACGGCCCACCAGAACGAATTGCCGACGATGATCGCCAGCGCACCGAAGATCGCGTTGCCGATGCTGAGGTTGCCGGAGAACCACACGGTGAACAGATCACGGGGCTTTCCGTGGCGCTGGCCGGGGTCGATGACGTCGATGTGACTGGACTCGAGGCGGCTGACCTCGACCGTCTCCGGTGTGTGGGACATGCGCGTGCTCCTCAGTGCGGGTCGAGAGCGGTGGCGACGTCGGTGGCCGGGCGGCCCACGACACGTTCGTAGTTGGCGGGGTCGGTGGCCCCTTCGGTGTTCACGATCAGCACGCACGCCGCGGCGTGCAACCCGGCGCGGGACCGCTCCTCGGGTGTGCCGTGCTCGGCCAGGGCCATCAGCCCGCCGAGGCCCGCGGCGCCCGACTCACCCGAGACGATGCCCTCGCGGGCCAGCGCCCGCATGGCCTCCTCGGCGTAGGCGTCGGCGATGCCGACGAAGACGTCGGTGCCGGCGGCCAGCACCGGCCAGACCAGCTCCGACGGCATGCCGCAGTTCAGCCCGGCCATGGACGACGGGTGCGGGCCCGGCACCAGCGTGAGGCCGCCGGCGCGGGCGGAAGCCATCAGGCAGTTGGCGCTGGACGGCTCGACCACCACGGTGGTCGGCGGCCGCTCCCGACCGTCGCGGTAGTGGCGCAGACCCGAGGCGGCGAACGCGCCCACCCCGGCCTGCAGGGCGACGACGTCTGGCGCGGGCAGACCCTGCTCGGCCAGCGCGTCGTCGATCTCGAAGAACATCGTCGAGTATCCCTCGACCACCGCGCGGGGAGCGTCGACGTAACCGTCCCAGGACGTGTCGGACACGACGAGATGATCGTGATCGGCCAGCCGCGCCGAGGCGGCGATCGCGTCGTCGTAGGTGCCGTCGACCACCTCGACGGTGGCGCCCTCCGAGGCGATCGCGTCGATGCGGGCCTGCGAGGTGCCCGACGGCACCAGGATGGTGGCGTCGAGACCGAGAAGTGCTGCGACGCGGGCGATTCCGCGACCGTGGTTGCCGTCGGTGGCCGCCACCAGGCCGCGGCCCGTCGTCGTCCCGATGGCCGCGCGCACCGACTCGACGGACAGCGGCCCGTCCGTCTGCCCACCCCACGCTTTCTGCACCGTCGTCAGCGCCGCCCAGGACGCGCCGAGGATCTTGAACGACGGCAGGCCGAGCCGCTCGGACTCGTCCTTGACCAGCACGGTGCCCACACCGAGACGCTCGGCGAGACCGGGGGAGCTGTGCAGCACGGTGGGCCGATAGCCGGGCAGGGTCTGGTGGGTGGCCTGCGGCAGCCGGCTCTCGGGGCTGAACCCGGCCGTCGGCACACTCGGCCGCGCGGCGGGATTGGCGTAGATCTCGGTCATGCACGCACCTGTTTCAGACGGAGGTGTAGCCGCCGTCGATCACCAGGGCCTGCCCGGTGATGTACGACGACGCGGAGGAGGCGAGGAACAGCAGCAGACCCGTCATGTCGTCGGGGTCGGCCTGCCGGCGCAGCGGGATCTGTCCGGTCAGCTCGTCGAGCGCGCGGGCCGGGTCCTGCTGGTGGCTCCAGAACGCGCTGTTGAACGGGGTGTCCACCCAGCCAGGGCACACGGCGTTGACCGTCACCCCGTCCGGCCCGAGCTCGTCGGCCAGCGCCCGCACCATGCCCAGCAGCCCGGCCTTGGTCGCGTGGTAGGCAGGCATGCCCGCGTGCCCGCGGAAGGCGCCCGTCGACGACGTCAGGATGATCCGTCCGACGTCGGACTTGCGCAGGTGGGGCGCGGCGGCCTGCGACATCAGGAACGGCGCCCGTAGGTTGACCGCCGCGCTGCGGTCCCAGTCCTCGGGGGTCCACTCACCGAGGGGCCGCGCCTCGAGGACCGCGGCGTTGTAGAACACCGTGTCGAGTGATCCGACGTTGAAGCTGACCGCGGCCTCGACGGCGGCCTCCGCCGCGTCGGCCTCGCTGAAATCGCTGTGCAGGAACGCGGCCTCGCCCGGCAGATCTTCGGCGACCAGGGCGCGTCCGGCCTCTTCGTTGCGGTCGGCGAGCAGCACCCGGTCACCGCGCTGCCGGAACGCGCGGACCGCCGCGGCGCCGATGCCCGTCGCCCCGCCGGCGATGAGGACGCCGCTCACGACGCCTGCTCGGGATCGATGGCGAGGCCCTCGTCCTGCACGGCCAGCGCCGCACACGCGGCGTCGACCTCGGACGCGGCACCGCTGACGCCCAGCCCGCCGACCAGGTCGGCCTCCGCGTACACCGGCACCCCGCCGGGGAACACGACGGCGTGCCCGCCGAGGGTGTGGGCCAGTCCCCAGTCGCTGCCGCCGGGGGCGCTGCTCGTGGTCCACGCCGCCGTCGGCATGCCGAAGGAAACCGCGGTCACCGCCTTGTCGTGGGCCAGGGAGCTCGCGCCGAGCTGGGCGTGATCCATCCGCATGGACGCCACCACGTTGCCGCCGCGGTCGACGACGGCCGCGGCCAACCGCAGGCCGCGGGCCGACGCCTGCTCCTTCACGCCCGCGAGCAATCGTTCGGCGATGGCGAGCGACATGTCGGCGGTGCGTACCAGGTCGGAGGCCTGGGCAGCGGTGCGTGTGGCCACAGTTCGAGTCATGCGGACTCCTTCACTTCGCCGTTGAGATGATTTATATTCTATCTCACAGCGTCGTTTGGCAAGTCGGCCCGCGAAATTCTGGAGAACCTCTTTGGCCATGTCGGAGCACCACGCCACCCTGTCCGCGGGAGCCGGCGGCGCCGCCTCGACGGCGCATCCGCTGGCCACCCAGGCCGCCGTGCGCCTCCTCGAGCAGGGCGGCAACGCGGTGGACGCCGCGATCGCCGCCCAGGCGGTGATCGGCGTGGTGCTTCCGCAGGCGGCCGGCCTCGGCGGCGACCTGCTCGCGCTGGTGCACGACCGGGGCCGCGTCGCCGCGGTGAACGGCACCGGGCGCAGCCCGCTCGGGCTGACCTCGGTGCCGGAGACGACGGGCGGCTCCTCGGTGACCGTTCCGGGACTGGTCGACGGCTGGGTCACGCTGAGCGCGCGCTGGGGCCGGCTTCCTTTAGGGACGGTCCTCGAACCGGCCGTCGAGCTCGCGCGCGGCGGGATCGTCCCGGAGCCGAGCCTGGTGGCGGCCGTCGAGCAGCAGCGCACCCGCCTGGAGCAGGGCGGCGCCACGGACTGGTCGCTGCTGTCGGTCGGCCGGCCGTGGGTGCAGCCCGAGCTCGCCGGCCTGCTCGAACGCATCGGCGCGCACGGGCGCGATGCCTTCTACACCGGACCCGGCGCCGAGGCCGTCGTCGACGCGGTGCGCCGCTGCGGAGGGTCCCTCGACCTGCGCGATCTCGCCGAGCACGGAACGCCGTGCCCCGCACCCGTCGCCGTGCCCTGGGGTTCCGGGCAGGTCCACGTCCAGCCGCCGATGTCGCAGGGCGTGCTGCTGGCCATGGCGCTTCAGGAGGTGCGCCGCCTGCACGCCGGGGGTGCCACCGTCGACGACCACCTGCTCATCGAGGTCACCGGCGCCATCTTCGAGCACCGGTCATCGTGCCGACGCGGACTCGACCTTCTCGCGCTCGAACTCACCGTCGACCTCGAGCGGGCGTCGGGGCGCGCCGGCCCGCGGGCCTATCTGCACACCGCCGGGGTCGCCACCGTCGACGCCGACGGGCAGGTCGTCTCCTCGCTGGTGAGTGTCTTCGACGATTTCGGATCCGGGGTGTTCGTGCCCGAACTGGGCCTCGTGCTGAACAACCGGGCCGCCGGCTTCACCGACGGCGACAACGCCGCGGCGCCGGGCAAGCGCCCGGTCCACACCCTGGCGCCGGCGATGCTGACCTCTCCCGAGGGGGTGCTCGGCATCGCCACCCCCGGCGCCGACGGCCAGATCCAGACCCTGCTGCAGGTGCTCGCCGCGCGGGACATCACCGGGGCCGCCCTCCCGGACGCCGTCGGTGCGCTGCGATGGCGCAGTCAGGACGGTGACCTGCTGGTCGAAGAGGGCCATCCGAGGGCGGACGCGCTGGCCGACCGCGGCCACCGCGTCGTCCCCGTGACCCCGGGCGCCGACGTCTTCGGCGCCGTCGTCGCGGCCGGCGCCGACCCGCACCCCTATGCCGTCGCCGACTGGCGACGCGAGACCGACACCGAAGGAGTGGCATGACCCAGACCGGTGTGACGACACGACTGCTCGACAGCATCGCCGCACAGCGCGAGGCGATCGTCGCGCTGTGCGCGGAACTGGTCGCCGCGCCCAGCGTGAACCCCGCCGGCGACACGCGGGAGGTGGCCGACGTGGTGTCGCGGGCGCTGGCGCAGCGCGGCATCCGGTCGCGGCAGGAGCGTCTCGTCCCGACCATGCCGTCGGTGCTGGCCGAGATCGACTCCGGCCGACCCGGTCCGCACCTCGTGCTCAACGTCCACCTCGACACCATGCCGCCGGGCGACGAGTCCGCCTGGAGCCAGCCGGTCTGGCAGCTCACGCGCGTCGACGGCCGGCTCTACGGGCTGGGCATGGGGAACATGAAGGGGGCGGTGGCCGCCATGGTGACGGCAGCGGCGCTGCTTGCCGACGACCGCGAAACATGGTGCGGCAGAATCACGTTCACCGCGGTCAGCGACGAGGTGGTGTTCGGTGACAACGGGGCGGCCTTCCTGCTGCGCGAGCATCCGGACCTGCGCGGCGACGCGTTGCTCTGCGGCGAAGGCCCGGGCTTCCGCCGGCTGGCGCTCGGCGAGAAGGGGGTGCTGTGGGTCGAGGTGACCGCCGACGGTCCCGCAGGCCACTCGTCCGCCGTGCAGCGCGGGACGTCGGCCTCAGCGCGCATCGCCGAGGCGGTCACCCGAATCGACGGCCTCACCGGAAGGACCGGGTCGCTGCCGCCCGACCTCGCCGCGATGGCTTCCGACGACGCGGATGCCGGGCTGACGCTGACGGCGAACGTCGGCACCGTCGCCGCCGGGACGTTCATCGGCCAGATGGCTACCCGGGCCAGCGCCGAGGTCGACCTCCGGCTGCCGCCGGGGATCACCGCCGACGAGGCGTACGCGTTGGTCGACGACGCCGTCGCGGACATCCCGTCGGTGCGGGTGCGGCGCATCAAGGGCTGGGACCCCAACTGGACGGCACCGGACGCGCCGCTGACCCGCGCGTTCGACGTCGCGTCCCGGGCCGCCATCGGCGCCTCGCCGACCTACGCGATCAGGCTCCCCGCCAGCGACGCCAGCCGCTGGCGCCGCCAGGGCGTCCAGGCGCTCTGCTACGGACCGCAGCCCACCCTGTCGGCGGGCATCGACGACTACGCCGACGAGGAGGAGGTGCTGAACTGCGCCGCGCTCTACGCGCTGACCGCGCTGGAGTACCTGCGCGCGCCGTGAGGCAGGGACATCACCGCTGCTTCGTATACTTCATCACCAGTGGTTCGGCAGGCGCCGAGCGACCCGAGACAACAGGACAGGACCGTCGTGAGCAGCCCTTCACCGTTGGTGCCCGCGTTCCCAGCGAACGCCACGCTGACCACCCGCGTGCACGATGCGCTCGAGTCCGCGATCATCGCCGGTGAACTCAAGCCCGGTGAACGCATCCACGCCGACGTGTTGGCGGCCCAGTTCGGCATGAGCCGCATCCCCGTCCGCGAGGCCCTGCGGTCCCTGCACGAGGCCGGCTGGGTGGACATCAAGCCGCGCCACGGCGTCCACGTCCGGGAGCGCACCGCCGAGGAACTCGACGAGCTGTTCGAATTCCGCGCGGTGGTCGAAGGACTGGTCGCCCGCTGGGCCGCGCTGCGCCGCACCGACGCCGACCTCGAGCAGCTCGCCGCCCGCATCCAAGAAAGCAGCGAGGCCAGCGATGCGCCCGCCACCGGCGCCGGCTTCTACGCCGCGCTGCGGGCGGCCGCGAAGAACTCGGTGCTGGCCACCACGTCCGCCGCGTTGGAGAAGCGCGCCCGCTTCTACTTCTCGACCGTCGAACACGAACTCGGCGAGGACTGGCGGCACGTCCACGAAGCGGTGCTCGAGCACGTGCGGGCGCAGGACGCCGACGCCGCCGAGCGTGTCGCGCACCAGCACATCGAGGACACCGGCACCGCGGTGGCCGCGCTGCTGTTCAACCGCTGACGCGTCAGCGGTGGCCGCCCGGCGGATGCCGGATCGCGTTGAGCACCAACTGGTCGTGGCCGGGGATCAGCCGCGCGTCGTGCTCCGCGGCGTCGGCGAGAAGCCGCTGCAGCGATGCGGACGCCGCCGCCTCGTCGGCGGCCGAGCCGCCGGCGCAGTAGCCGCACGGCACCCGGTCGAGCAGGTTCTGTCCGAGGTCGGCGGCGTCGGCGGCGAACAGCCACGTGCCGGTGCCGGGCAGCTCGACCCGGAGGGAGACGTGGCCCGGTGTGTGGCCGGGAGTGGTCAGCACGGTGACCCCGGGTGCGACATCGGTGTCGCCGTCGAGAGGCCGCCACCGGGTCTGTGGATCGGACCAGTCCTCGGCGCGGAAGCCCTCCTCGAACACCGCCGCGCCGCTGCGCGCGAAATCCAGCTCCGCCCGGTGGATCGCCACCGGAACGCCGGCCTCGGCGAGCAGCGGGATACCCCCGGAATGATCCAGGTGCAGGTGGCTGATCACGGCCAGGCTGAGATCACCGACGGCGAGACCGACGGCGGACAGCGCGGCGGCCAGCGGATCACCGTCGAGCCCCCAGTTCCAGCGGGCGGGATCCGGCGGGGAGGGGTGCAGCGACCACGTGGGGTGGTCGGGATCGGCCCCGGCGTCGACCGCGGCGGCCCGGTAGCTGTCCTGCGTCTCGTCGGCGTCGAGGGCGTCGCGGCCCATCCCGGTGTCGAACAGCACCCAGCCCTCTGCGGTGTCGACCAGCACCCCGTACAGCGGCTCCCAGCCGAGGTCGGAGGTTCCGCCGCGCAGCGACAGCGATCGGGGCACCCGCTCCGCGCCGTACTGCAGCAGGAACATCCGTGCTGCCCGACCGCTCATCCTCGTGACTCCCTCACGACACGCGGGTACCCAGCCGCCGCAGCGCCAGCAGCAGCAGCGCGTAGACCGCGGCGCCTTCGGGCCACTGGGTGACGATCCGGCCCGTCGAGGAGGCGAAGTAGTTGCTGCCGTCGACCCAGGCGGTGCTGCTGATGCGGTGCTGCACCCACCGGTTGTAGACGTCGACGACCCGTTCGCGGGCGTCGACCTGAGACTTGCCCCTCGTCAGGACGCGCCGGATCTGGTGCACGATGAAGTCCGCCTCGTGCTCGAAATTCGAGACGGTGAGACCGCCGTTGGTGTTGGGCCCGTACATGATGAAGAAGTTCGGGAAGCCCGGGACCATCAGCCCCGCCAGCGCGTAGGGATCGGGACCCCACACCGTGCTCAGATCCCTGCCGTCCCTTCCGGTGATCTGCAGCGAGGAGAGGAACCGCGTCGCCACGTAGCCGGTCGCCAGCACCAGCACGTCGGCGTCGCGCTCGACGCCGTCGCTGTCGATGATCCCGGTGCTGGTGCAGGAGACCACCGCCTTGGGGACGAGGTGCACGTCGTCGCGCAGCAGCGACGGGTAGAAGTCGCTCGAGACCACGGTGCGCTTCCCGGCGAACGCGTAGTCGGGGGTCAGCGCCTCGGCGAGATCGGGGCGGTCGGCGAACACCTCGGCCACGTAGCGCCTGGCCTTGGTCTCCCAGCGCCGGTTCATCCGGCTGCCCGGCCGGAACACCGCGCCGTGCCACTCCCGGCGCTCCTGCCGGACATAGAGGCGAATCCGGTTGAGCCGCTGGGTGAGTGACCAGGCGAAGAGCCGCCTCTCCCACGGGGCGAAGTCCCGGTCCCCCTTGGGCAGCACCCAACCGGGTTGGCGTTGATACACCGTCACGGACTCCGCCTGGGGGGCGACCGTCGGCACCACTTGCGCTGCGCTGGAACCGGTTCCGACCACCGCGATCTTCTTGCCCGAGATGTCCAGCGCCTCATCCCATTCGGCGGTGTGCACCACCTCGCCGGCGAAGTCCTCCAGGCCCGGCCAGTCGGGGTACTTCGGCGCCGCGAACAGTCCCACGCAGGAGACCACGAACGCGAAGCGCTCGTGCTCGCCGGCGGCGGTTCGCACCACGTACTCGTGGGACGCGTCGTCCCACGTCACGGCTTCGACCGTCTCCTTGAACCGGATGGAGTCCATCACCCCGAACGACTCGGCGACGTGCTCGAGGTACTGCTGGATCTCGGCGCGGCGCACGTGCGTGCGGCTCCAGTCGTACGGCGCGAACGAGTAGGCGTACAGATGGGACGCGGCGTCGGTCTCCGCCCCCGGATACCGGTTGTCCCACCAGGTTCCGCCGACACCCTCGGACCGCTCGAAGATGACGTGATCGATCCCGGCCCGCTGCAGCTTGATCGCGACCACGATGCCGGCGAAACCGGCGCCGATGATCGCGACGCGGGGTGGGGTGGCACGGGACATGAACGGCTCCGATCTGACTCTACGGGGAACACGGCGGGGTCGTCAGACACCTTCGGTCTGAGCGACGAGATTGAGGAACCGCTGGGTGCGCGGGTGCGACGGACGGTCGAGCACGTCCTGCGGCGTGCCCTGCTCGACGACCTTGCCGCCGTCCATGAACACGACGCGGTCGGCGACCTCACGGGCGAAGCGCACCTCGTGGGTCACCACGAGCATCGTCATCCCGGCCTCCGCGAGCCGCCGGATCACCTGCAGCACTTCGCCGACCAGCTCGGGATCCAGGGCCGAGGTGGGCTCGTCGAAGAGCATCAGCTTGGGCTGGATCGCCAGGGCACGCGCGATCGCGACCCGCTGCTGCTGCCCCCCCGAGAGGCGGTGGGGCAGGTGGTGGGCGTGCTGTTCCAGACCCACGTCGCGCAGCAGCGCCAACGCCAGCTCCTTGGTCTCCGTCTGGTCCCGGCCGTATACCCGCATCGGCGCGATGCTGATGTTGTCGAGCACGGTGAGATGGTCGAAGAGGTTGAAGTGCTGGAACACCATGCCGATGCGTGCCTCGGCCCGCGCCTGCGCGAGCCGTGACACCGGCCGCAGGGCGCCGTCCTTGAGCTCGTAGCCGACGTGGCGTCCGTCGACGAGCACCTCGCCGTCGTCGACGTCCTCGAGGTGGTTGATCAGGCGCAGCAGGGTGCTCTTGCCGGACCCGCTGGGCCCCATCAGCACGACGACCTCACCCTGCTGCACGTCGAGGTCCACTCCGGTCAGGATCTGGCGTCCCTCGTAGGCCTTGTGCACGTTGCGGCACGAGACGAAATGCGTGCTGTCACCCGAGCTCTCGGACGGGGCCGTCGCCTGGCGGGCGATCAGATCGGCGACGCCCGCGGTCTCGGGTGCCGGTGCCGCAGCGCCCGCGTCGGACGGGGGGTCGGCCGGGACCGGCGGCGACGGTTCCGGTGTGGTCGCCGCCCCGCCCTTCGGGCGGCGCCGGGGCAGCCCGACCGCGCGGGCGAAGAACCCGGCCTGCGGGGTGGTGGGCCGGTCGAGCGCGAACTTGCGTTCGAGTGCCGACTGGCCGAAGCCCATCACGGTCGTCGCCGCGAGGTACATCGCGCCGGCGGCGAGGAACACGGGGAAGAACTCGAAGTTCGTCGCCACGATGGTCTGGGACCGCAGCGTGAGCTCGTTGACGGCGATGACCGAGGCGAGCGACGTGAACTTGAGCATCGAGATCGCGTTGTTGCCGAGCGCGGGCACGATGGCGCGCAGCGCCTGCGGCATGATCACGCGCCGCAGCGTCAGGACCGGCCCCATGCCGAGCGAACTCGCCGCCACCACTTGGGATTTGCCCACCGACGTGATACCGCCCCGGATGATCTCGCCGGAGAAGGCGGCCTCGTTCATCGTGAACCCGATCATCGCGGTGACGACCGGCCCGAGACTGAATCCCAGGCTGGGCAGTGCCGTGTAGAGGAAGACCAGTTGCAGCAGCAGCGGTGTGCCGCGCATCAGCCATGTGTAGAACGCGGCGGGCAACCGGAGCACGGCGTGCCGCGACTCCCGCATCAGGGCCAGCAGCAGCCCGAGGACCAGAGCGAGCGCCATGGAGACAGCGGTGATCTGGATGGCCACCACCAGGCCACGCCACAGGAAGGGGTCGACCAGGTAGTGCAGGAATTCCGTCATGTCGGCTCCTCTAGCTGGTGACGACGGCGGGTTGCAGCTCCTGGCTTTCGGAGAAGCCCCAGCGCTTCATGGCCTTCTGCAGGCCGCCGTCGGCGTACATCTGCCCGAGGGCCGCGTTCAGCCCGTCCCGCAACTCGGTCGCCTTCTTGTTCACCCCGAACCCGAAGTCGAAGTCGGTCGGGAGCTGGAAGCCGACGGCCAGCTTGTCGGGGTTCCTTTCGGCCAGATAGGCGGCGACCCCCGCGTCGGTGAGGACGATGTCGGCCTCACCCTGGGCCAGGGCGCTCTGGGCGCGGTCGATGCTCGGGAAGTTCAGCGTCTTGAGCGCCGGCTTCCCGCCGGCTTCGCACTCCTTGCTCTGCTTGTCGAAGATCGCGTTCTCCACGGTGCCGACCACGAGCGCGGCGGTGACACCGCAGATGTCACCGAGGGCCTTGATGTTCTTCGGGTTGCCGGCGGCGACCAGGGAAGCCTCACTGGCCTTCATGTAGTTCACGAAGTCGACCTGCTTGACCCGTTCCTCCGAGGAGTACATCCCGGCGGCCACCAGGTCGACGCGGCCGGACTGCAGCGCCGGCACCAGCCCGGCGAAGTCCAGCTTGGAGTAGGTGGTGCGGAACCCGAGACACTGCCCGGCGGCGTTGAGCAGGTCCGGTTCGATGCCGATGACGTTGGCGGGGTTCTTCGGGTCCGAGGCCGAGTAGTTCGCGGGCGCGGGGGAGATGCCCACCGTCAGCGTCTTGTCTTTGAGTCCGGGGTACTTCGCCGCCAAGGTGTCGCACGTGGATTTGTCGATCGCGAGGTCGCTGGTCGCCGCGTTGTTCGCGGATTCCTCCTCCGAGCAGGCGCTGACGCCCACGGCGAGTGCGGCGGCGGTGACGGCGATGGCCACCATCTGGGGAATGTGCACGAGAGCCTCCTCTGGTCCGGATCGTGCAGCCGGGAAACAGCACTGGCTCAGGTATAGAATATAAAATAGTTAGGGTCAAGGCTGCGGCGTTACGCCGGTGTGAAATCTCGATCCGGCAGCCCGCGCCGCTTTCGGCGTGGGCTCAGCGCGCCAGCGCAGGCACTTTTTCGCTGGATCGCATCTGGTGGCGCAGCTCGGTGAACTCCGAGATCGACCGGGTGGCCACCGTCGCCACCGGCCGCGCGTTGCGGCCCGTCGCCTCGGTCTTGCTGACCATCACCACGCTGTCGATGTAGGGCTGGATCGTCGTCGCGTTCTGCACCGTCGCGACGATCACCAGCTGGAACCCGAACTTGCGGAACGCCTGCAGCGCCTGCTGGGCGAACTGCGGATCGGACTTCGAGAACGCCTCGTCGAGCATCAACTGGGCGAACACCGGCCTGTTGTCTCGGCTCTCGGGCGCTGCCAGGTTGAAGCTGAGCGCACCGGCCAAGCAGAACGCCATCAGCTTCTCCTGCTCGCCGCCGGAGTTGTCGCCGGCGTTGCTGTGCGTGCGGATCAGCTCGTCGGACGCCACGTCCCATTCGGCGCAGTCGAACGTGAACCGGTTCCGGACGTCGAGCGCGTCGCGGGTCCACGCCCTGTCCTCCGGCGCCGTCGACGCCAGCCGATTGCGCAGCCGCAGGATGTCGGCGTATTGATCGAGGATCGCCTGCTTGTCACCCAGCCCCACCTCGGCGATGCGCCGCGAGATGGCACGCACGATCTCCGTCAGCTCCGACACCGCGGTCAGGCTGCGCGGGGTGGCCCGCAGCGTCAGCCGGGTACCGCGGTTGAACTCCACGGCGCCGAGCCCGGTGTTCACGCGTTCGATCTGCTCGGCGATGCGCCGCGCCTCCTGCTCGGCCACCCGGTGCAGCGTCAGGATCGCGTCCGGGGCCTGCTCGGTGACCAGACGCATCATCCGCTCGTACGCCTCGGGCAGTTCCCGTTCGTCAATGTGCCGGCACAGCGCGACGTAGTCGTGCACCCGCTCGTCGAAATTCTCCGAATCGTTCGGGATCGCGTCGGGGAACGCGGTGTCGAACGTGTTGAGGATGCGGGCCAGTTCGTCGTAGGAGCGGCGGCGGCTCTCCCGCAGCTGTTCGCGTTCCTTCTTGATCGCGGAGAACAGCGCGTCGCGGTGCGGTTCGGGGTCCAGCAGCTCCAGCCCGACCGGCACCTGACCGGCGTAGCGGTCCAGCAGTTCGGTCAGCGGCTCCGACACGAACGCGGGGGACAACCGCTCCGAGAGCTCGAGCAGCCGGGTGCGGCGGGCGTCCAGATCGTCGCGGCGGGTCTGGATCGCGCCGCGCCGTGTCATCAGTTTCTGGATCTGCGACCAGCATTCGTCGGCGCGCGCGTTGAGCGCCTCGATGTCGGGGTTGTCGGCGAGCAGCAGCTCGTACTGTTCGCGCAGCCGGTCGGCGTGCCCGTCGGCGGTCTCGGTGTCGATCTGGCTCCACTGCGGGAACTGCTCGCAGATCGCCTTGCACGCCGCCGCGCGGTCGCGCCACTGCTGGCGCTGCGCGGCGATGTCGTCGGCGGTGCGCCGCGCCTTCTGGTAGGCCTCCTCGGCCGCGGCCAGATCGACGGTCAGCGCGTTGATCTTCGCCGACACGTCGCCCTGGTACAAGTATTCCGACTGCTTGAGCGGGCGGCGGTCGTCCTTGATGGCCAGCCGGTCGGAGTCCTTGTAGAGCCCGGTGTCCGTGACCGCGCGGCGGAACCGCGCGAACACCTCCGGGGTGTCGACGCAGACGTGGTCGCCGGCGGCCGTGACGACGTCGACGGCCTCGGCCGCGCACGGATGCGCGGGGTCGACCGCGAACAGCTTGCCCGCCAACGTGTTCGGCTCGGGGTCGACCGGATCGGCGCCCAGCATCCTGGCCCGCACGTGGTGCAGCGCCAGCCGTCCCCGCATGTTCGTCTCGTTGACGAAGGTCAGCACGGCCGTCCAGTGCTGGTCGGGCACCATCAGCCGCAGCCCGACACCGCGCAGCACCTTCTCCACCGCGGTGCGCCACCGCGTCTGGTCGGCGCGCAGATCCATCAGCTCGGCGACGTAGGGCAGCGCGGAGGCGTCGACGCCGACGGCGGCGCAGATCTGGTCGCGCATCAGCAGGGCGAATTCGGGCAGCGCCGAGCCGACGTGCTCGACCCGCTTGAGTTCCTTGGCCGCGTCGTCGCGTGCGATGCGGGCCGCCTTCTGGGCGTACTCGGCGTCGGTGGACGCCTCGCGGTGGCGCTCGACCTTGGCGAGCAGTTCGGTGGCCTGGCTCAGCAGGTCTTCGCGCAGGTTCCAGAACTCGTCGGCGCTGTCGGGCACGTCGAGGTCCTGCGCGACGAGCAGGTCCTCGTAGGCGCTGCGGCGGCGCGACACCTGCTCGGCCTCGGTCTCGGCGGCGGTCACCTGGCTCTGCAGTGGCCCGATGTTGGCGCTGGTGCCGCTGATCTGCGCGTTGAGCGAATCCGCTTCCGCCTTGGCCAGATTCAGCGCACGGGTGACGTCCTCGTACTCGTTGTCGAGCTGATCGACGGTGGTGTCGAGTTGCGCGATCTGCGGCGGGCACTGCGCGAGTCGGACGTGATCGGTGTAGGCGCGCACCATCGGCAGGTCGACCAGATCGATGATGCCCAGATCGGTGGACTCCGAGGCGTAGCGCTGCTGGATCTTCTCGATGTCGCCGAGGATCTTGCGCTTCTTCTGCGCCACCGCCAGCAGTTCGCGGGCCTCCACCAGCGGGTCGATCTGCTTGAGCGCCTCGGGCAGTCGCGCCAGGCTGTCGGGTTCGTCGAGCATGAACTCGCGCACGAACTGCTCGAGGCCGCCGACGCTCTTGAGCGACTTCGCCTTGCCGAGCAACTGCTGAGCGGCGTCGGAGGCACGGATGCCGATGGTCGCGTACAGCTGGGCCAGGTACTGCGACTCCACCTTGGTGGTGAACCGCCAGCCGTGGCTTCTCCCGTCGCTTCGCTCGCCCCGGTCCTCCTTGAACACCCCGGTGTCGAAACGTCCTGCCGCCCAACGGTTGCACACGTCCTCGATGCCGAGGTCGCCGTCGCCGAGCACGAACCGGCTCGACGAGTCGTTGCGTGACTCACCGGTCAGCCACTTGAGCACCAGCCCCGTCACGGTGCGCCCGCTGTCGCTGGCGTAGGTCACCGCGACCGCCGACCACGCCGTCCCGTCGCCGCGCAGATACATCACCCGGCTGGTGCCGCCATCGCTGCGCTGACCCCACGCGCCGCGCACGTACTTGTCGACGGTGCGCCGGCCGGCGCTCGACCCGGCCGCGGTGTTGTCGCCCGAGGCGTTGAAGTTGCGCCGGTTGAACGGCAGGAAGCCGAGCGAAATGGCATCCAGCAGTGAGGATTTGCCGCTGCCGGAGGCGCCGGCGATCAACGCGCCGCCCTCGCTGAACGGAATCGAGTGGTACCCGTCGAACACGCCCCAGTTGATGACCTGCAGCCGGGACAGGTGGAACTGCTCAGTCACGAGGGGTCTCCTGCGTACTCGCGCCGCCGGTGGCCAACAGCTCGAACTGCTGCTGCAACTCGGTGATCACGCTGGCCGTCATCACCGCGGTGATCACCGGGCTGATGGTGTAGCTGTCCTCGTCGTCGCGGCTGCGCCGCAGGATCTCCAGACCCGTCAGGCGGGCGATCGCGGCGTCGATGCGCCCGGCGAACGTCACCGCGTCGCGGTCGACATCGTTGAGCACACCGGAGAACAGGCCGTGCATCTCCTCGCGGGAGATCAACACGCTCTGCCCGCCCGAGGCGCGCATCATCTGCGCCAGATGCAGCGCGAGGATCGAGTCGTAGGTGCCCAGCGGCTCGCGCCGGAGAAGCTTGATGCCCTTGGCGGATTCGTAGCGGGCCTGCTCCACGAACGCCACCTCGGTCCCGTCGACGACCCGCAGCAAAAGATCGAGTTCGGACAGCCGGACCGACAGCTGCTGGCGGTACTCGAGCACCCACGCGTAGATGTCGGCGTCGGACTCGGCGCTGATGTAGCGCCGGGTCAGCAGGTGCTGCAGCGCCCAGCAGGCGCGGTCGGGCAGTTCGGAGACGTCGCCGTCGAAGCGGGGTCGGCGCTGGTGCGGGGGCCGCGCGCTCTGGTCGACCTGCGGCAGGTCAGAAAACGCAGCGAAGTCGGCCGCTGTATCGGTGCTCACGAGGCCACTCCTGCGGTGATCGGTTCGGTGAAAGACAGGTCCGGGACGGCCATTTCGCGATCCCGGCCGTCCAGCGACCGGAACCGGACGGTCGTCGACCTGCCGGTGTCGTCGTTCGGTTGTTTCAGCGCCCAGGACCACAGCACGATGACGTGGCCGAGGTACGCGCTATCGAGCATCGCGACGGCGTCGGGCAGCGACACCGGCCCGCGGGCGACGGCGGCGTTGAGCATCTCCGACATCGCGGGCGCGTCGACCTGGGTGGTGAGCGCGGCGAAGCTGGCCAGGTCGACGTCGCTGCCTGCGGGCTTGGCGGGCTGGGGATTCGACAGATCGCCGATCTTGAAGCTGAGCGCACCGACGGAGCTGATCGCATGGCGGGCCAGGGGGAGTTCGAGGTCCAGCCGCGAATCGATGAGCGAGGTCTTGAGCAGGGTGCGGGCCGCGCCGATCGCCTCGCCCAGTTGCCGCGCCACGCCGCGACTCTGCTCGAGGGTGCCGAACGCGGTGAACCGCTTGACCCGCTGCGCGCAGCGCTGCTGGATGCGTTCGACCTCGTCGATCTGATGGCCGACCAGTTCGAAGAACCCGGCCATCACCGTCCGCAGCGCCGGGTCGAGGTGCGGCAGTGCGCCGGCGACGGCCGCGACGTCGGCCTCGAACTCCGCGCGCTGATCGGGGTCGTTGATCATGCGCAGGAACGCCCGGTGGCTGTCGCGGCCCTGCGAGTCCCACGCCGCCTGGTAGTCGGCGTACATCTGCCGCTGCCGGTCGCGGTACTCCACATTGCTGTCGATCGGCTCGTCCAGCGCCGCGGTGGCCTGCTCGATCATCGTGCCGTACTGACCGATGTCGGTGATGAGGCGTTCCATCTGCAGAGCGATCGCCCTGGCCTCGTCGTAGGCGTCGGTGACGTCGGGCTCCGGCCGCTCGCCGGCCTCCAGCTCGTCGAGTTCGCGGCGCAGCGACTCGATCTCGCTCTCGATGTGCTTGCGGATGCGGGCGGGGTCGTTGCCGACCTTGAGCGCCACGTGGCGGAGCCGGCCGGCGATGCCGTGGATCGAGCCGCCGGTGGCGATCGTGTCCTGGCGGCGCATGCCCCGCAGGAAGTCCAGCGCGCGGCGGGCGTCCTGGGTCAGGTAGCAGACGTTCTGGTCGGTGCGCTCATCGACGATCCGGTGCAGCCAACCCTGGCTGGCCCACGCCTTGATCAGCGCGAGGCCGGACTGGTCGTCGGCGAGGTCGACGAGGTCACGCTCCAGACGGACGACGAGCTCGGTCTCGGCGACCACGCCGCCGGACAGGTGACGGTCCATCAGGGTCGCGTACAGGCTCACGTTGGTGGCGGCCAACAGCCGGACGGTCGGCGAACCCTGCAGGTCGCGGTTCGACTCGAGCAGGTCAGCAACCGATGGCCCCCCGTGCTGGTCCACTCACCCTCCTCGCCGTCCCCGGTGTCGCGCCGGAGTGCCCCAACATAGGGCACGGCGGCGACACCGCTGCGGTCCGGAGGGGAGTGTCGCGAGGTTTCCGGCGCATCCTGTGACGGGTGTGACCAGCGGGATCGTAGGGTCTGCTGAGAGCCCGATGACGATGCTCACACTGCGCTCCGCCGCCTGGTTGACTGCTCGGATGCACACCCCCGCGGTCCGTCTGATCGGCGCCGCGATCGTCGGCCTCCTGGCCGGGATCGTCGCCTCGGTGCGCTTCGGCTGGTTCTCCGTGCTGGTCGGGTGGGACGCACTGGCCGTCACCTACATGGCGTGGACCTGGTCGGTGCTGTGGCCGTTCGACGCGGAGCGCACCGCGTCGCACGCCGAGTTCGAGGAGCCGGGCCGCCGCACCGTCTTCGCGCTGATCCTGGGCGGCGCGCTGGCGAGCCTGGTCGGGGTCGGGCTGCTGCTGGCGAAGGCCCGGCCCGACCACTTCGCCACGCTGGCGCCCGGCATCGCGGTGGCGAGCGTCGTCATCTCCTGGTTCGCCGTGCACACCCTGTTCGCGCTGACCTACGCCAAGATCTACTTCCGCGAGAAGCCGGTCGGGGGAATCGATTTCAACACCGACGAACCGCCGCGCTACAGCGACTTCGCCTATGTCGCCTACGCCGTCGGCATGAGCTTCGCGATCTCGGACACCAACCTGACCTCGTCGAGGATGCGGGCCACCGCCCTCAAGCACGCGCTGCTGTCGTACCTGTTCGGCTCGGTGATCGTGGCCTCGGTGGTCAACCTCATCGCGTCCGGGTTCTAGACCAGCCCCAGATCGTTCAGCGAGCGGGCGGTGTCGCGGACGGTCTCCTCGACCGGGCGGGGATGCCAGCCCAGCAGCCTCTTCGCCTTGGCGTTGCTGATCCGCGGGCGTTCGCCGAGGTCGCGGCCGTCGTCCGGCGCCGTGACGCCGAGCATGCCGGCCAGCTCACCGAAGGTCATCGCCGGCCCGTCGGCGACGGTGAGGAAGCGTTCGCCCGCGGCGGCGTCGGCCGTCATCGCGCGCACGTGGGCGTCGGCGACGTCGCGGACGTCCACCACGCCGAAGTACTGGGCCGGCAGGCGCTGGCTTTCACCGGTGAGCATCGCCTGCACGATCTGCACCGAGGTCGACAGGTGCGTCCCGAGTGTCGGCCCGAAGATGCCGACGGGCACGACGGTCGACAGCTCGAGGCCCGCGTCGGTGGCGAAGTCCCAGGCCGCGCGTTCGGCGATGGCCTTGGAGCGGATGTAGGCGGTGTTGTCGTCCGCGGGATCGGTCCAGTCCTCTTCCGTCCATTCATGATTCGGCCTGGGGGAGTAGCCGACCGCCGCGAACGACGACGTCATCACCACCCGGTCGCAGCCCGCGTCCCGGGCCTGCCGCAGCACCCGTAACGCGCCGTCGCGCGCCGGCGCGATGACCTCGTTCTCGTCACGTGGGTTGTCGGCCGGGAACGGAGAGGCGACGTGCATCACGTACCGCGTACCCGCCACCGCATCGGCCCAGCCCTCGTCGGAACCGAGGTCGGCGTAGGCGAACTCGACGTGGGTCGCGTCGAGGCCGCCTGCGGCGACGGTGCGTCGCACCTCGTCGGCCCGGGCCGGGGTGCGCACCGCGGCACGCACCGGGTAGCCCTGCGTGAGAAGCTGATTGACGAGGTGGCTGCCGACGTATCCGGCGGCGCCGGTGACCAAGACGAGGGGCCCGCCGGTCACCGCGAGGCCAGCCAGTCGGTGAACCGCAGGTCGCCCAGCACGGCGCCGGTGCCGGTCACCAGGCTGTCGTCGTCGACGGGCGTGCCGAAGTACGTCGCGGACGGGTCCACCACCACCGGCGTCTGCTCGCCCTGCCGGGCCACGACGGTGCGTGCCAGCTCGGCGAAGCTCATCTTGTCCGGCCCGCCCAGGTTGACGATGCCGTTGACCGGCGCCCCCTGGGCGGCGTCGGCGACGGTGGCGGCCACCTCCGCCGCGGCGATCGGCTGGATGCGCGCCTTCGGGGCGCGGATCTCGCCGCCGACGGCGAGCGACGCGACGATCATCTCGGCGAACTCGTGGAACTGGGTCGCGCGCACGATGGTGTACGGCAGGCCCGACTCGGCGACCGTGCGCTCCTGCACCACTTTGGCGCGCATGTAGCCGCTCTCGGGCAGGTCGTCGGCGCCGACGATCGACAGGGCCACGTAGTGACCGACACCCGCGTCCCTGGCCGCCTCGACCAGGTTGGCCGAGGACCTGCTGAAGAAGTCCATCACCGGATCGTCCTCGAACGACGGCGAATTGGTGACGTCGACGAGCACCGCCGCGCCCGCCACCGCGTCGGCGAGCCCCTCGCCGGTCAGCACGTCGGCGCCGGTGCGCTTCGACGCGCCGACGACCTCGTGCCCGGCCGCGGTGAGCAGCTCGACGACCCGGGAACCGATCTGACCTGATGCACCTATCACTGTGATCCTCATGTTCTCCACCCTTGCACCCCTCAACGCGGATCAACCCCCGGAAAGTCCGTAGTCTTGGCGTCATGACGGCGGTGTTCGTGCACGGCAATCCCGAGACGGCCGCGATCTGGGGCCCGCTGGTGGCCGTACTGGGTCGCGACGACGTGGTGCTGCTCTCGCCGCCGGGTTTCGGCGCGCCGCTGCCCGACGGTTTCGGCGCGACGTTCCTCGAGTACCGCGACTGGCTCGAGACCGAGCTGGAGAAGATCGACGGCCCGATCGATCTGGTCGGCCACGACTGGGGCGGCGGGCATGTCGTCAACGTCGTGATGCACCGGCCCGAACTGGTGCGCAGCTGGGCCACCGATGTCGTCGGCCTCTTCGATCCCGACTACGTGTGGCACGACCTGGCCCAGGTGTGGCAGACGCCGGGGGCGGGCGAGGAGTACATCGACGCCATGGTCGGCGCCGACCTGCCGTCGCGCACCGAAACGATGGAGTCGCTGGGTATCCCGGCCGATGTGGCCGCGACCATCGCCGAACATCAGAACGCCGACATGGGCCGCGCCATCCTCGCCCTCTACCGGTCGGCCGCCCAGCCGGCGATGGCCGAGGCGGGCGCGGCGTTGGAGAGGGCCGCCGCCCGACCCGGGCTGTCGCTGCTCGCCACCGAGGACCCGTTCATCGGGGCCAACGACCACCGCCGAAGGGCGGCCGACCGCGCCGGCGCGCGCACCGAGGTGCTCGAGGGCCTCGGGCACTGGTGGATGGTGCAGGATCCGCATCGGGGCGCGGAGGCGCTCAACCGGTTCTGGGCTTCGCTCGACGAGTGACCACTGTCTTCACCGTCGGCCACTCCACCCGTCCCCTCGACGAATTCGTCGCGCTGCTGCGCGGATTCGACGTCGAGGTGCTGGTCGACATCCGCACCGTGCCGAAGTCGCGGCGCAATCCGCAGTACCACCAGGACGCACTGGCGGTGTCGTTGCCGTCGGCGGGTGTCCAGTACCGCCACCTCGCGGGTCTGGGTGGGCTGCGTCGCCCGGCGAAGGACTCGCCGAACGGCGCGTGGCGCAACGACTCGTTCCGCGGCTATGCGGACTACATGGGCAGCCCGGCGTTCGAGGATGCGCTCGAGGAGTTGATCGGGCTGACCACCGAGAGCGTGACGGCGATCATGTGCGCCGAGGCGGTGTACTGGCGCTGCCACCGCTCGCTGGTGGCCGACGCGCTGCTGGTTCGGGGCGTCGACGTGCGGCACATCATGGCCCGCGGTTCCGCCAAGCCCGCGCGGCTGACCCCTTTCGCGCGCGTCGACGGGACGCGCATCGTCTACCCGCCGGAGGGCTGACGCCCGCACAGCCGGTCGATGACGGCCGCGGCCGGTTCGACGGCGGTCACCTCGCTGACACCCTGGCCGGCGTTGACGGGGGCCATCCGGTAATCGTGCCGGGTGATCGCGGTGCGCAGCGCCTCGCGCGCGGCGCCGTCGATCGCGTGCTCACGGCCGTCCCATTCGTCGGTGAAAGCGTTGCGCAGCAACCGTTCCGGCGTGTCTGCCGGCCACGGGTAGCCGAACGCGACGTCGAAGGCGCGCGTGACGACGGTGTCGGTCGCCTGCGCGTCGATCATCGCCCGCCGCGCGGCGTCGGGCAGCAGCGACTCCCGGCAGGCCGCGAACGCGGTGCCGATCCACGCGCCTGCTGCTCCGGCGGCAAGCACGGCGGCCAGTGCGCGGGCCGAGGCGATGCCCCCCGCAGCCAGCGCGGGAACCCCAACACGGTCGAGGATCTCGGCGAGCAGGGCCAGCGTCGCGACCTTCGGTTTCCCGTGCCCGCCGCCTTCGGCGCCGCGGGCGACCAGTACGTCGATGCCGGCGTCGGCGGCGCGCGACGCCGCATCGAGATCGGCGACCTGGACCGCCGTGGTACAGCCCGCGGCGTGCGCGCGGGCGATCCAGGAGTCGTCGTCGCCGAAGCTGACCGACAGCAGCGCGGGCCCCGCCTCCAGTGCCGTGGTCAGCAGCGCCGGCTCGTCACGGACCCGCCAGCCGATCAGTCCGATACCGAACGGTCGGTCGAGACCGTCGAGGAGCCCGAGTTGTTCGCGCAGCGTCGATGTGGTTGCGGCGCTGCCCATTCCGATCATGCCCAGACCACCCGCACGGGACACCGCGGCGGCGAGCGCACCACCGGCCACCCCGCCCATCGGCGCGTTGACGATCGGCACCTCGAGCCCCATCGACGGCGACCAGTGGGTGGTGGGGTTCATCGCCTGATCCTAGAGCCGGACACTGTCGTCACGCCGGTGGGCCAACGCGCGCTCGCGGGATGTCAGATGGCGTACTCCCGTGGCTCGTGCTGCACCGAGATCCAGTGGTCGGTGGTGAACTCGTCGATCGCCCACTGACCGCCGAATCTCCCGATGCCCGAACCCTTCACACCGCCGAACGCGGTGTTCGCGTCGTCGTTGACCGGCGAGTCGTTGATATGCGTCATCCCCGCCTGGATACGACGCGCGAACCGGGCAGCGCGCCCGACGTCGCGGCTGAACACGGCCGAGGACAGCCCGTACTCGGTGTCGTTGGCGATGCGCAGCGCATCCTCCTCATTGTCCGCGCGGATCACCGTGATGACCGGACCGAACACCTCCTCCCGCGCGGTCGCGACGTCGTTGCCGGCCGACAGAACGTGCGGCGGCAGGCACAAGCCGGTCGGACCGAACGGCTCGCCGCCCGCCAGCACCTGGGCACCCTCGTCCTGCGCCCGCTTGAGCTTGTCCTGAATGCCCTCCAGCTGAGACGCGTTGATCACCGGGCCGAGCTGTGTCGCCGGATCGGACGGGTCGCCGACGGTCAGCGCCTTCACGCGGTCGACGAACCGCTGCAGGAACTCGTCGTGCACGGACGCCTCGACGATGATGCGGTTGGCGATCATGCAAATCTGCCCCTGATGGAAGAACGAGCCGAAGACGGCGGCGCTCACGGCCAGGTCGAGGTCGGCGTCGGCCAGCACGATCAGCGGACCGTTGCCCCCCAGTTCCAGCGCCAGCTTCTTGAGGCCGGCCTTCTGCGCGATGCCCTTGCCCACGGGGGTGGACCCGGTGAACGACACCACCCGCGGCGCCGGATGCTCGACGATCGCGTCGCCGATGTCCGAGCCCGAGCCGACGACCACCGACAGCAGACCGGGCGGTAGGCCCGCCTCCTCGAAGATCCTTGCCAGAAGCAGGCCGCCCGTCACCGGGGTGTCGCCGGCGGGTTTGAGCACCACCGCGTTACCGACCGCGAGTGCCGGGGCCACCGAGCGGTTGGACAGCTGCATCGGGAAGTTCCACGGCGAGATCACCGCGACCACCCCGACCGGTTCGCGATAGACGCGGCTCTCCTTGCTCGGGATGTCCGACGGCATGATGCGGCCCTCGACGTGGTGCGGCATGGAGGCGGCCTCCCACATCACCGAGCGCACCAGGTTCCACTCGAGCTCCGCCTTCGCCAGGGTGCCGCCCGTCTCGCGCACCAGCCAGCCGGTGATCTCGTCCTTGCGGTCGGTCATCACGTCGGCCGCGCGGCGCATCACGTCGGCCCGCACCAACGGCGGCGCGGACGCCCAATCCCGTTGCGCCGCCGTCGCTGTGTCGTACGCCTCGGTCAGGTCGTCCTCGCCGGCCTGGTCCAGCTCGGCGAGCGTGTCGCCGCGGTACGGGTCGGTGCTGGCGCGCGTCTTGCCGGTGCGTCCGCCGCGCCAGGTCGTCCCGATCGGCATGGTGTCGAATTCTGGATAGTTGCTCATACGATGGCGACTCCGATCTTGATGTGTGGTCCGTCGGCCTGGGCCTGCCACGCCGCCTCGGCGTCGGCGAGGGGATAGCGGGTGGTCTCGACCTGGATGCGGCCGTCGGTGGCCAGGCTGGTGAGCTCGTCGTAGGCCTGCCGCAGGATCCGCGGCGGCATCAGATCGTTGAGGTGCCCGACGTGCGAGCGCCCGACCAGCTTGTGAAACGGGATGGCCGGCGCGCCGCCGGCGCCCTGCCCGACCGTGATGAGCGTGGCGTCCACCGCCGTGGCGTCCAGCGCGGCCAGGAACGGATCGCCGTAGACCAGGTCGACCACCACGTCGAAGCCCTCACCGGCCTCCGCCCGCAGGGCAGCCGCGTCGTCGTCGCCGCCCAGCTGCACGGTGGCATCGGCGCCCAGCATCTCGACCTCGGCGAGCGCCTCGGCGTCGCGGCCGGCGCCGACCACCAGACCCGCGCCCAGGATCCTGGCGGCCTGGATCGCGATGGCGCCGACCACGCCGGTGGCGCCCAGCACGAGCACCGACTGGCCCGCGGAGACGTCGGCGTGGCGGGTCAGCGGCAACCACGCCGCCAGGCCGGCGATGCCCATCGCGACCGCGAGGTCGTCGGACAGCCCGTCCGGCACGGGGTAGGTCTTCTCCGGGTCGACGCGGGTGCGTTCGGCCCACGACCCGTACGGGGACGGCGGCGAATCGAAGTACACCCGCGCGCCGTCCGCGGTGACGCCGACGCCCTCCTTGCCCACGACCTTCGGCACCTCCGGTGTGCCCATCTCCCCGGAGGCCAGCGCCAGGTCGACCGGATTACACCCGGCCAGCGTGACGCTGACGACGTCGTCGCCGGTCGGGTCCGGAAAATCCGCGACCCGCGGCGGTTGTCCGATCGCCTGCAGTACTGCTGCGCGCATGAGTCCCCCTCGACGCCTGTCCCCCGGCGGCTACCCGGCCGACGGCAGCTGAAACGAGGGCTCGCGCTTGACCCCAACTTGCATGACCACTATAAAACCCCGAGGGGGTCCCGAGAGTGAGGAATGGCGTTGAGTGACGACATCGTTCGCCTGATGGAGGAAAACCTGCTCGCCGTGTTCGACGAACGCGATCCCGAGCGCAGGCTCTCGGTGATCCGGCGCAACTACGCTCCCGATGTGCGGTGGTCGGACGCGGAGGAGACGGTGGTGGGACACGACCGGCTGCACGAGAAGGCGCAGGCGCTGCTCGACGGCCAGCTCGCCGGCCTGAACTTCACGCAGTCCGGACCGGTCCACCAGGTCGCGAACATGGGCCACCTGGCCTTCGACGTGTTCGGCCCCGGCGGCGGTGAGCCGCTGGTGTCCGGATTCGACGTCGCGATCGTCGAGAACGGGCTCATTGCGCAGCTGTTCACCGTCGTCACGAAGGAGCCGACGGCCACGCCCTGAGCGCGACGTCGGCCGCCGCGCGGAGTTGCCGTCGCGTCGCCCCGTCGCGGGCCTTCGCCGACAGCCCTCGCAGCACGAGGTCGACGTAGTCGGTCAGCGCCGGGACCTCGACATCGTCGGGAAGGTCGCCGGACTGCTGGGCGCGACGCAGGCGTCGCGCGATGGCATCCCGCCCCGAGCCGCGGCGAGCCTTGAGCGTCGGGTCGGAGATCACGAAGCACCCCGGCGGATGTGCCGGACGGGTGTACAACTCGACGGCGCGGTCCAGCATCTGGACGAACACCTCGCGTGCGGTCGGCGCCTCCAAAGCCGGTGGCACCACCGCGGATCTCTCGTACAACTCGACGCAGGCCTCGAACAGCGTCTGCTTGTCGCCGAAGGCGGAGTACAGGCTCGGTGGCGAGATGCCCATCGCGCCGGTGAGGTCGGTGATCGATGTGCCGTCGAAGCCCTTCTCCCAGAACAGATGCATCGCGGCCTGCAGCGCTTCTGCGCGATCGAATTTCGGCGGCCGGGCCATGTCGCGATCCTAGGCACCGCCGCTGCCGGTCTGCTAGCGTTCTCACTTTAACGACTGCTACAAAACTCAGGGGCGACATGCGCTACGCGATCATCGGTTCGGGCAACATCGGTTCCGCGGTCGCGGGACACTTCGCGCGCACGGGTCTCGACGTCGCCGTGGCGGCGTCGCGCGGTCCCGAGGCGGTCGCGCCGCTCGCGCAGCGGTTGGGCGCCCACGTCCTGCCCGCCGAGGTGTCCGACGCACTGCAGGCCGACGTGGTGGTGCTCGCCGTCCCGTTCGATGCGGTCCGCGATCTGGTGGGGCAGGTGCCGGACTGGTCCGGACGCATCATCGTCGACGCCACCAATGCCATTGATCCGCAGACGTTCTCGGCCGCCGATCTGGGTGGACGCGCATCGTCGGATTTGGTGGCCGAGTGGGCGGCGGGGGCGCGGGTGGTCAAGGCCTTCGGGCACACGTGGGCCAGGGTGCTCGCCCGTGAACCCGGCGACGGCCGGGGCGGCCGGCGGATGCTGTTCGTCTCCGGCAACCATCCCGACGCCAACGCCGCGGTGGCCGCGCTGATCGAGCAGTTCGGCTTCGAGCCGATCGATCTGGGCCGCAACGACACCGGCGGCCTGCTCCAGCAGTTCGGCGGACCGCTGACCACCCGCAGCCTGATCTCCCAGCCGATCGGCGGCGCCTCGCCGGCCGAGATGGATCTCGTTTAGTCGAGAGGATTGCTGCGCGTGACGATCAGCGGGTCGGTCTTGGTGAACGGGAACGTCGGCAGGTCGTCGATGTGCATGTTGAACGTCGCGGCCAGCACCTCGCGCGAGTAGGCGCTCGCCGACGCCCGGTACCCGATGTCGCCGGGCATCGGCTGGTCGAAGAAGATCGCGAAGTGGATGTCGGGGGCGTCGACGACCTCGATGTGATGCGGGTAGGCCCGCGGGATGAAGTACACGTCGCCCTGCTCGAGCAGGTAGGTGTCGAGCGTGCCGTCGGGGTCCATCACGGTCATCCGCCCCGATCCCTGGTGCACGTAACCCATTTCGGCGGTGATCGGATGCCAGTGCGGCTCCCGCATGCCGTCCTCGCGGATGCGCAGCGAGTACATCGAGAGGTCCTTCAACGCCGGCCAGTACTGGGCGCGGGCCAACCGCGCGGACCCGACGGCGACGCCGATCGCCGGGCTCTGTGCTTCGACGGAGAACTTGTGCGGGTCGTCGAACCACGCCGTCGCGGGCACCTCGGCGTCACCGCTGCGGCGGGCCAGTTTGCGGTCGGTGGTGTCCCGGCGCATCGCGGAGAAGTCGGAGGCCGGTAGGTCGTAGGTGTTGCCCAGCACCGCGTCGGTCATCGCGCCGAACGACGCGGCCAGCCCGAAATCCTCGGGCCGCTCGCTGCGGAACGCGAGGATGAACTCGGCGGGCTCCTCGCCGATGTTCTCGATGTGGTGCAGCGACCCGGAGTCGATGTGGAACATGTCGCCGGCGCTGACGGTGAAGCTGGAGAATCGGCTGTAGCTGTCCAACACCGACACGAACGACGTGCCCGAGATGCAGTACGTCAGCTCGTTGCAGTCGGCGTGCCAGTGCGGGGTGCGCATCGCGCCGGGGTTGATGACGATGCGCTTGATCGACAGTCCCGACAGGATCGGCAGGGTGTCGGCGGTGACGCGGCGGATCGAGCCCAGATCGGACTCCTCGACGATCTCCCCGTTGCGCAGGGACGTGGCATGGCGGCTGGTCATGGCCGGAATCCTAGAGCGTTGACACTGCGTTGCGGGCGGCCAAAACCGGCGAAATCCCGCCCTGGGCGCAGTCTGAACGCAGGGGTGATCAGTGCTCGGCGAGGAAGTGTCGCAGCGATGTCGGCGGGCACCCGGTGAGGTCGCGGACGGTCGAGGTGACGAAGTCCTGTTCGCCGGCGCGGATACGCTCGTCCAACCCGGCCAGCACGGCCGAGAACTCGGCTGAGTACCCGGCCGCCGTGAGACGACGGGCGAGCTCGGCGGTGGAGACGTCGACGTGGCGCACCGGCACACCGAGGACGTCGGAGACGAGCGCCGCGGCGTCGGCGTAGGACAGCGACTCCGGGCCGGTGAGCAGCAACTCCGCGTCCACCGGTTCGCGAGCCGTCAGAGCCACGACGGCGGTGGCCGCGATGTCTGCGGCGTCGATGAAGCCGAGCCGGCCGGCGCCGGTGGCGGTGACGATCTCCCGAGCGTGGCGGATGCTCTCGGCGAGCGGATGGTTCCCGACGAAGTTCTGCATGAACCAGGACGGCCGCAGCACGGTGGCTTCCGCGAAAAGCCCGGCGACCAGGTCGTGGATCTCGCCGAGTCCGGGTTCGCCGCGCCGGACCGCCGACGAACTCAACAGAACGACCCGGCGCACGCCGCCTGTCGCGGCCTGTTCGAGGAACGGGCGCACCATCGGCACCGGGTCGGCGGCCCCGACCGGCGCGACGAGGTAGACCGCCCCGACGCCGTCCAGGGCAGCGGGGAAGGTGCCGGCGTCGGCCCAGTCGAACGCGACGGCGTCCGGATCGGCGGGGTCGGGGTGACGGCTGGCCGCCCGCGCCCGCAGACCCCGGTCGCGCACACCGGCGACGACGGAGACGCCGGTGTTGCCGGTCGCCCCGGTGACCAGGATCGGGTCAGTCATGACCGCCCGAATCCGGCACTCAACGCGTCGGCGCCGCCGAGGGTGGCCGCCGCGGCCGCGGCGTTCCAGTAGTCGCGGTAGTGCTGCACGCCGTCGGGTCCGACCGTGATCACCGCGACGTAATCCATGCGATACGGGGAGTTCGACTGCACCGCAATCCCTTCGGCGGCGAACTCGAGGATCACCGTGGTCGGGTCGAGGGTGTGGTGGCGCCGGTGCTCGGTCACGGTGGCGATCCGCAGCGAGGCGCTGTAGTCCTTCAGGTAGTCCCAGACGTCGTCGCGGCTGCGCAACACGCGGTAGCCGGGCGGGGCGAACGGGAACTCCATCGTCCCGTCGGGCGCCCACTGGTCGGCGAAGGCCCGCATGTCGTTGCGGCGCAGGCTGTCGAGCAGGGCATCGGTCACGCGGTCGGTGTGGGTGCGGCGTTCGTCATCGTTCGTCATGGTGTCCTTTCTCGTGCTCAACGAAACGGAACGGTTCCGTCTCGGATAGTATTCCTTCGTGGCGACAACAGCGAATCTGCGTGCGCAGGTGACCGACGGGATCGTGGAAGCGGTGCTCGACGAGCTGGCCGAGGTGGGATTCGGCCGACTGTCGATGGACGGGGTGGCCCGGCGTGCCCGGGCCGGTAAGGCCGCGCTGTACCGGCGGTGGCCGTCGAAACAGGAGATGGTGCTCGACGTCGTGACCGGCCTCAGTGTGCCGATGGCGGCGACGACCCCGTCGGGGGATCTGGCCGCCGACGTCGCGGCGCTGGTCGCCGGCGTCGACGACTGGCTCGCCGACGCCCGGATGTCGCGGATCCTGCCCGACCTGATCGCCGAGGCCCTGCGTAATCCGGAGCTGGCCAGCGCGCTCACCGACCGCCTGGGTGCCGCCCGGCGCGGCTACGGGCAGGCGGTGATCGACGCCGCGATCGCCCGCGGCGAGGTGCCCTCAGACGTCGACAGCGAGTATGTGCTGGATCTCGTTGCGGCTCCGGTGTTCTGGCGGCTGTGTGGGCGCCGCGAGTCCACCGGACCGGCGTTCCTCGACCGGGTGGTCGACTCCGTGCTGCACGCTCTGGGGGTCAGCGGACGATGATGGTGTGTTCGGTGCGGGGGATCAGCTCACCGATGACGGGCGCACCGGGGACCTCGCCGGCGATCAGCAGCCCGCCCGAGGTCTGCGCATCGGCCAGCAGCAGCGCCTCGTCCTCGCCGACGGACAGGTCGACGTGCGGCCGCACCCAGTCCAGATTGCGCCGGGTGCCGCCGCTGACGTAGCCGTCGCGCAGCGCGTCGCGCGCCCCGTCGAGGTACGGCACCGCCGCGGCGTCGAGCACCGCGGTGACCCCGCTGGCGCGGGCCATCTTGTGCAGATGCCCCAAGAGCCCGAAACCCGTGACGTCCGTGGCACATTCGACACCTGCCTGCAGCGCGGCCGCCGAGGCCGCGGCGTTGAGCGTCGTCATGGCGTCGATGGCCTGCTCGAAGCGCTCGCCGGTGTTCTTGTGGCGGCTGTTGAGCACGCCGATGCCCAGCGGCTTGGTCAGCGACAGCGGCACACCCGGCCTGCCGGCGTCGTTGCGCAGCAGCCGGTCCGGATCGGCGATGCCCGTGACCGCCAACCCGTACTTGGGTTCCGGGTCGTCGACGCTGTGTCCGCCGGCCAGATGACAGCCCGCCTGCACGCAGACGTCCATCCCGCCGCGCAGCGTCTCGGCGGCCAGCTCGAACGGCAGCACGTCGCGCGGCCAGCCCAGCAGGTTGACGGCCACCACCGGCCGGCCACCCATCGCGTAGACGTCGGAGAGCGCGTTGGTCGCGGCGATGCGCCCCCAGTCGTAGGCGTCGTCGACGACCGGGGTGAAGAAGTCCGTCGTCGCGATCAGCGCGGTGCCGCCCTCGATGCGCACCGCGGCGGCGTCGTCGCCGTCGTCCAGGCCCACCAGCAGCTCGCCGAGGGGATTCACCGGCGCCGAGTGCGTGAGTCCGCGGACCACGTCCTCGAGCTCCCCCGGAGGGATTTTGCAGGCGCAGCCGCCGCCGTGGGCGTACTGCGTGAGCCGGTGCGTCATGGGCACCATGGTGCCCTGCCATGATGGACGGGTGGCTCAGGGAGGCGTATCCGGTCTGGTGACCGGCCCGATCTTCAAAATCGCTGAGTGGCAGTTCCTGTCGCTGGCGGGTTCGATTCCCGTCCGCCTCCGCCACGATCGCCATGGGTGACCCGCGCCGGCGGGTGCCGCGCACCGACGCCGTGCTCGCCGACCCTCGCCTGGTCGAGGCGCAGCAGGTGCTGGGGCGTGCGCTGGTCAAGAGCGTCGTCGCCGACGCGCAGCAGCGGGCCCGCGACGGCGAGATCGACCCCGGGCAGGTCGCCGACCACGCCGTCGCCGCGCTGCCCCGCAGTGCCGCCACCCTGCGGCCCGTCATCAACGCCACCGGCGTCGTCGTGCACACCAACCTGGGCCGTGCCCCGCTGTCCCAGGCCGCCATCGACGCGGTGACGACCGCCAGCGGCGCCACCGACGTCGAGTTCGACCTCGCGACCGGGCGACGGGCCCGCCGCGGCCGCGGCGCGCTCGCCGCGTTGGCCGCCGCCGTACCCGCCGCGCAGGGCGTGCATGTGGTGAACAACAACGCCGCCGCGCTGCTGCTGGCCGCGATGACACTCGCGCCCGGCAAGGAGATGATCGTCAGCCGCGGTGAGCTGATCGAGATCGGCGACGGCTTCCGGCTGCCCGAGTTGATGACGTCGACGGGCGCCCGGATCCGCGAGGTCGGCACCACCAACCGCACCCACCTGCGCGACTACGCCGACGCGATCGGGCCCGACACCGGCTTCGTGCTGAAGGTGCATCCGTCGAACTACCACGTCAGCGGGTTCACCTCGACAGTGCCGGTGCGTGAGCTCGCCACGCTCGACCCTCCGCTCGTCGTCGACATCGGCTCCGGGCTGCTCAGCCCGCACCCGCTGCTGCCCGACGAGCCCGACGCCACCACCGTGCTGCGCCACGGCGCCGACCTGGTCACCGCCAGCGGCGACAAACTGCTCGGCGGCCCGCAGGCCGGGCTGCTGTTCGGCACGGCCCAGCTGATCGACCGGCTGCGCCGGCACCCGGCGGCCCGCGCGCTGCGGGTGGACAAGATGACGCTGGCCGCGCTGGAGGCCACGCTGGCCGGGCCGCCGACGCCCGTCGCGCAGGCGCTGGAAGCCGACCTCGACACGCTGCGGGCCCGGGCCGCGGCGCTGGCCGCGCAGCTGCCCGGCGCCGAGGTGGTCGACTGCGTCGCCGCCGTCGGCGGCGGAGGCGCGCCCGACGTCGAATTGCCCAGCGCCGCAATCAGTCTGCCCGAGCACTACGCCGCCGCGCTGCGCACCGGCGCCCGCGCGGTGGTCGGCCGCATCGAGGACGGACGCTGCCTGCTCGACCTGCGCACCGTCGCACCCGGGGACGACGCGGCGCTGCTCGAGGCGGTTCGGGCGTGTGCGTCCCTGTCGGCGGAGCCGACATGTACGTCATAGCCACCGCGGGGCACGTCGACCACGGCAAATCCACGCTCGTGCACCGGCTCACCGGGATGTGGCCCGACCGGCTCGCCGAGGAGCAGCGCCGCGGGCTGACCATCGACCTCGGTTTCGCGTGGACCACGATCGATGGCCGCGAGATCGCGTTCGTCGACGTGCCCGGCCACGAGCGGTTCGTCGGCAACATGCTCGCCGGATGTGGGCCGATGCCCCGAAAAGGCTGCGTCATGTTCGTCGTCGCGGCGACCGAGGGGTGGATGCCCCAGTCCGAAGAGCACCTGGCCGCACTGGAGGCGCTCGGCGTCGCGAATCTGCTCGTGGTCATCAGCAAGGCCGACCTCGCCGACCCCGGCCCCACCCTCGCCGGTGTTCGGGAGCGGCTGCCCGACGCCCCGATCGTGCTGGGCACCGACACCGACGCGGTGCGAAGGGAACTGGTGGCGATGACCGACCGGATTCCGGAGCCGGACCGCGACGCCGACGTCCGGCTGTGGGTCGACCGCTCGTTCACCGTGCGCGGCGCAGGCACCGTCGTGACGGGGACGCTGGCGGCGGGCACCCTGCGCATCGGCGACGAGCTGGTGCACGACGGGCGACGCGTCACCGTGCGCGGGCTGCAGTCCCTGGGCCGGGACCGGACCGAGGTCACCGCGGTGGCCCGCGTCGCGGTGAACCTGCGCGGCGTCGACCATCGCGGTATCGCGCGGGGTGACACGCTCTGCACGCCGGGCGCCTGGCGGGACACCGTGGAGATCGACGTCGCGCTGCGCGCCGCCGGGAAGTTGCACGAGCGGCTGGTGCTGCACGTGGGGTCGACCGGGGTGCCGGTCCACGTCCGGCCGCTCGGCGATACCGCCGCGCGGCTGCGGCTGGCGCGGCCGCTGCCGCTGCGGATCGGGGACATCGGGCTGCTGCGCGACCCCGGCGAACACCGCATCGCCGCGGGCATCGACGTGCTCGACGTGGCACCGCCGGCGCTGCGCCGACGTGGCGACGCCCGAGCCCGCGCCGCCGAACTGGCCACCGCCCGGGTCCGTCCGCCGGTGTGCGCACGCGGAAAAGACTTGCGCGCCATGGGTTTCGGCCTCACCGGTGAGCGCGTGGGGGAGTGGGTGGTCGACCCGACGTGGTGGGCGCAGCGCCGTACGTTGGTGACGGCGGCGGTGCAGCGGTGGTCCGACGGCCACGACATCGCCGCGGGCATGCCTGCCGAGGAGTTGCGCCGCGAACTCCAGCTGCCTGCCCTGGACCTGGTGTCGGCGCTGGTGGCGGGCACCGGTCTGGAGGTGGCCGACGGACGGATCCGCCGGCCCGGTGCGGCGCTGCCCGAGCGCGTCGAGAAGGCCGTGCAGACCCTCGAGGACCGGTTGGCCCTCGAACCGTTCCGCGCGCCGGAGTCCGACGAACTGACCGCGCTGCGGCTCGGGCCCAAGGAGCTCGCCGCGGCGGTGCGGGCGGGCCGGCTCGCGCGGATCGCCGACGGCGTGGTGCTCGGACCCGATGTCTACGACCGCGCCGCCGCGGCGCTGGCCGGCGTCCCACAGCCGTTCACCGCGGCCGAGGCCAAACGCGCCCTGGGCACCACCCGCCGCGTCGCCATCCCGCTGCTCGAAGCACTCGATGCGCGGGGTGTCACCCGGCGGCGTCCCGACGGCTCGCGCGATCTGGCTCGCTGACCGCGCTGTCCTTGCGGGTCGCGCGCAGGGAGCCGGGGTGGGCCTTGGCGCTGGGGTCGTTGCGGGTCTTGATCAGGCTGGCGACCGTCACGACGACGAGGATCACCAGGATCACCACCAGGCTCAGATAGGTGTTCACCTCGGGCACCCGCTTGTCGATGTCCTCGTGGGCCCAGTGCAGCACCAGCTTGACGCCGATGAACGCCAGGATGATCGCCAGCCCGGTCGACAGGTACACGAGCCGGTCGAGCAGACCCTTGACGAGGAAGAACAGCGCCCGCAAACCGAGCAGCGCGAACGCGTTGGCGGTGAACACGATGTACGGCTCGGACGTCACCCCGAACACCGCGGGGATCGAGTCGAGGGCGAACAGCAGGTCCACGCTGCCGATCGCGATCAGCACCGCGAGCAGCGGGGTCGCCATCCGGCGGCCCTCGCGGTGGGTGAAGAGCTTGCCGCCGTCGTACTCGTTGGTGATCGGCACGAACCGTCGGGTCGCCCGGATCATGACGTTGTTCTCGACGTCGGGGTCCTCGTTGCGGTGCCGGAACAGCTGGATGGCGGTGTAGATCAGCAGCGCACCGAAGATCAGGAACATGAACGAGAACATCGAGATCAGCGTCGCGCCGATCGCGATGAAGATCGCGCGCATGATCAGCGCCAGGATGATGCCGAACGTCAAGACTTTGTGCTGATGCTCCTCGGGCACCGCGAACGTCGCCATGATGATCACGAACACGAAGAGGTTGTCGACGGACAGGCTCTTCTCGACGATGTAGCCGGCGAAGTACTGCGTGCCGAAGTCGCTGCCGTAGGTGGCCATGAACCACACCCCGAAGCCGATGGCGACGGCGATGTAGAACACCGACCACGCGGTGGCCTCGCGGAAACCGACGCGGTGAGGGCGGACCGCGGCCAGGATCAAGTCCACGGCGAGCAGCGCGACGATCACACCGATCGTCACACCCCAGGTCAACAGGCTGATCTCGAGCATGGAACCTTTGTACCTGAGAGCCGCCGGTTGACCGGCTGGGAAGCGGGTACCCCGGGTTGCCATCGTGCGGTGCCGACGGTTGGATCGGTGGGGGCGCGGCGGTGAGGAGGCGGTGGGTGGATATCAGGCGACTGCTCGAATCGTGGCCGGTGTACCGGCAACTCACCGGTGACGACAAGCTCGGCCGCGGCAAGGCCGCCCAGTCCCACCGCTCCCTGACCCTGACGCCGCGCACCGCCGGGGCCGACCACGTCGCGCACTCGGTGTGCCCGTTCTGCGCGGTCGGCTGCGCGCAGAAGGTGTACGTCAAGGACGAGAAGGTCGTCCAGATCGAGGGCAACCCCGACAGCCCGATCTCCCGCGGCCGGCTGTGCCCGAAGGGCTCGGCCAGCAAGCAGCTGGTGACGGGCCCGCAGCGGCTGACCACGGTCCGCTATCGCGCGCCCTATGCCACCGAGTGGCAGGACCTGGACCTCGAGACGGCGATGGACATGGTCGCCGACCGGGTGCTCGACGCCCGGGAGAAGGGCTGGCAGCAGTTCGACTCCGACCGGCACACGCTGCGCCGCACGATGGGGCTGGCCAGCCTGGGCGGGGCGACACTGGACAACGAAGAGAACTATCTGATCAAGAAGCTGTTCACCGCGCTGGGCGCCCTGCAGATCGAGAACCAGGCGCGTATTTGACACAGCGCCACGGTTCCCGGTCTGGGAGCCTCCTTCGGTCGCGGCGGGGCGACGGACTATCAGCAGGATCTCGCCAACTCCGACTTCATCGTCATCATGGGCTCGAACATGGCCGAGGCCCATCCGGTCGGCTTCCAGTGGGTGATGGAGGCGAAGTCGCGCGGCACCCAGGTGGTGCACATCGACCCACGGTTCACCCGCACCAGCGCGCTGGCCGACCGGCACGTGCCGCTGCGCGCGGGCAGTGACATCGCGTTCCTGGGCGGGGTGATCAACTACATCCTGTCCAACCAGCTCGACTTCCGCGAGTACGTCACGGCGTACACCAACGCGTCGTTCCTGGTGGACGAGGGCTATCAGGACACCGAGGATCTCGACGGGCTGTTCTCCGGCTACGACGAGGCGACCGCCTCGTACGACCCGGAGACGTGGCAGTACCAGAACACCGACGCCGAGGGCGGCGGGTCGAGAGCCAAGGAACACGCGTCGCCGGATCAGCAGGGCTCCGGCGGGGCGCCGATCCAGGGCGCGGCCGACATCCCGAACGATCCGACGCTGCAGGACCCGCGCTGCGTCTACCAGATCCTCAAACGGCACTACGCCCGCTACACCCCGGAGATGGTCGAGCGGGTGTGCGGGGTGCCCGCCGAGCAGTTCCTCGAGGTGGCGCGGCAGTGGACGTCGGCGTCGGGTCGCGACAAGACCGCCGCGCTGGTCTACAGCGTCGGCTGGACCCAGCACACGCTGGGCGCGCAGTACATCCGGGCGGGCGCGATCATTCAATTGCTGCTGGGCAACATCGGCAGGCCCGGGGGTGGGGTGTTCGCGCTGCGCGGCCACGCCAGCATCCAGGGCTCCACGGACGTGCCGACGCTGTTCAACCTGCTGCCCGGGTATCTGGCGATGCCGCGGGCCGGGCAGGAGACGCTGGCCGATTACCTCGACGCGATCAAGAGCCGCACCAGAAAGGCTTCTGGCACAACGCCGACACCTACATGGTGTCGCTGCTCAAGGAGTACTGGGGCGACGCGGCCACCCCGGAGAACGACTTCTGCTTCGACTACATGCCGCGCATCAACGGCGACCACGGCACCTACCGCACCGTGATGGACATGGTCGACGGCAAGGTGTTCGGCTACTTCCTGCTTGGCCAGAATCCTGCGGTCGGCTCGGCGCACGGCAAGCTGCAGCGGCTCGGCATGGCCAACCTGGACTGGCTGGTGGTCCGCGATCTCGTCGAGATCGAGAGCGCCACGTTCTGGAAGGACGGGCCGGAGATCGAGACCGGCGAGATCAGCCCGGAGACGTGCCGCACCGAGGTGTTCCTGTTCCCGGCGGCCTCGCACGTCGAGAAGGCCGGCACCTTCACCCAGACCCAGCGGATGCTGCAGTGGCGGGAGAAGGCCGTCGAGCCGCCGGGTGACGCGCGCTCGGAGCTGTGGTTCTTCTACCACCTGGGCCGGATCCTGCGCGAAAAGCTGGCCCGCTCAACGGATGAGCGGGACCGCCCCCTGCTGGACCTGGCGTGGGACTACCGGATGGACGGCGACGAGCCGGACGGTGCGGACGTGCTGCGCCGCATCAGCGGCATCGACCTGAGCACCGACCGCGCCGTCAGCGGCTACACCGAACTGAAGGCCGACGGCTCGACGATGTGTGGCTGCTGGATCTACAGCGGTGTGTACGCCGACGAGATGAACCAGGCCGCGCGCCGCAAGCCGCACACCGAGCAGGGCCCGTACGACAACGAGTGGGGCTGGACCTGGCCGCTGAACCGCCGGGTGCTCTACAACCGGGCGTCGGCCGACCCGCAGGGCAGGCCGTGGAGCGAGCGCAAGAAGCTGGTGTGGTGGGACGCGGCGAAGGGCGAGTGGACCGGTTACGACACACCGGATTTCGAGAAAACCAAACCGCCGGACTACCGGCCCGGTGATGACGCGGTCGGCGTAGAGGCGCTGCGCGGTGACGACCCGTTCGTGATGCAGGCCGACGGCAAGGGTTGGCTGTTCGCGCCCAACGGTGTGCTGGACGGTCCGCTGCCCACCCACTACGAGCCGCACGAGTCGCCGGTGCGCAATCCGCTGTACCCGCAGCAGGGCAACCCGGCGCGCAAAGTGTATGGGCGCGAGGACAACCCGTCGAACCCGTCGTGGCCGGACGCGCACGGCGAGGTGTTCCCGTTCGTGTTCACCGCGGCCCGGCTGACCGAGCATCACACCGCCGGTGGGATGAGCCGCCAGCTGCCGTATCTGGCCGAGCTGCAGCCCGGGCTGTTCGTCGAGGTGTCGGCGGCGCTGGCCGCCGAACGCGGTCTGAAACACATGGACTGGGCGCACGTGATCACCAGCCGCGCGGCGGTCGACGCCCGGGTGTTCGTCACCGAACGGATGCGCCCGCTGCGCATCGACGAGCATGTGGTGCACCAGATCTGGATGCCCTATCACTGGGGCAGTTCGGGTCTGATCGACGGCGACGTGGTCAACGACCTGCTCGGCGTCGTCGCCGACCCGAACGTGTTCATCCAGGAGAGCAAGGTCGCGACGTGCGACATCCGGGCGGGCCGGCGCCCACGCGGACCCGAGCTGCTGGCCTACATCGCGGGCTACCGCGAACGGGCGGGCATCACCAAGGCGACCGGCACCGACCTGGACACAGTGCACATCTCGCCCGACCACACCGAGGAGACATCGTGAGCGGCAACGGCTTCTACGATCCGGCGGGGGACGCAGGCTACGACGAGCATCCGCCGCGGGTCGGCTTCTTCACCGACACGTCGGTGTGCATCGGCTGCAAGGCCTGCGAGGTGGCGTGCAAGGAATGGAACCAGGTGCCCGTCTCCGGAGAGGGGGACGGGTTCAACCTGCTCGGGATGTCGTTCGACAACACCGGCAGCCTGGGCGCGAACTCGTGGCGGCACGTCGCGTTCATCGAGCAACCGGGCCGGCCGCCCGTGGACCTCGGCATGCCCGAGGTCACCGCGAAGGCTGTCGAGATGGTGGGCGAACTGCCCGACTTCCGGTGGCTGATGGCCTCGGACGTCTGCAAGCACTGCACGCACGCCGGCTGCCTGGACGTGTGCCCGACGGGTGCGCTGTTCCGTACCGAGTACTCCACCGTCGTTGTGCAGCAGGACATCTGCAACGGCTGCGGATACTGCGTGTCCGGGTGCCCCTATGGGGTGATCGAGCGGCGCGAGGACGACGGCCGGGCCTGGAAGTGCACGCTGTGCTACGACCGGCTGCACGACGGGCTCGAACCGGCATGCGCCAAGGCCTGCCCGACGGACTCCATCCAGTTCGGCGTGCTCGACGAACTCCGTGAGCGCGCGGCGCAGCGCGTCGAGGCGCTGCACGAGCGCGGCGTCACCGAGGCCCGGCTCTACGGTGAGGATCCGAACGACGGTGTCGGCGGCGACGGGGCGTTCTTCCTGTTGCTCGACGACCCCGAGGTGTACGGGCTGCCGCCCGACCCCGTGGTGCCGACCCGCGACGCCGGCGCGATGTGGCGGTACGCGGGCATGGCGGCCTCGGCCCTGGTGGGTATCGCGGTGTCGGCGTTCATCGGGAAGAGCTGATGCGCGAAAAGCTCAGCGACACCGACGCGTCCGATCGCAACGCCCAGACCCGGCACCGTCGCGGCGGGCGCGAGGACATGGCGGTGCCCCCGGCCGAATTCCGCTCCTACTACGGCAGGCAGATCCTGAAGACGCCGGTGTGGAACTGGATGATCGCGGCCTACCTGTTCTCCGGTGGGCTGTCGGCCGGGTCGGCGATGCTGGCCGCCGGCGCCGACCTGACCGGCCGGACCGAACTGCGCCGGGTGTCGCGTCTCGGTGCGCTCGCGAGCCTGCTGGCCAGCATGTACTTCCTGATCGGCGACCTCGGCCGGCCCGAGCGGTTCCACCACATGTTGCGGGTGGCCAAGCCGAGTTCCCCGATGAGCATGGGGACCTGGATCCTCGGCGGCTACGGCCCCGGCGCCGGGGTGGCCGCGCTCGCCGAACTGATGCCGCGCCGGCTGCGGCGCACCCGGCTGGGCCGGCTGCTCACCTGGGCGGCGCGGCCGGCCGGGCTGGAGGCCGCCGCCGTGGCGCCGGGCGTCGCCTCCTACACCGCGGTGTTGTTGTCGCAGACGGCCGTTCCCGCGTGGCACGAGGCGCACCCGTATCTACCGTTCGTGTTCACCGGGTCGGCGGCGGCCAGCGGCGCCGGGCTGGGCATGCTGGCCGCGCCGGTGTCGCAGAGCGGTCCGGCGCGCCGGATGGCGGTCGCCGGTGCGGCGCTGGAAGTCGCGGCGTCGCGGACCATGGAGCAGCGGCTCGGGCTGGCGGGGGAGGCGTACACCACCGGCCGGCCGCACACCCTGCGCCGATGGTCGGAGATCCTGACCGTCGGCGGCGCCGTCGGCGCGGTGGTGTCGGGCGACCGGCGGTGGGCCGTCGCGGCGTCGGGTGCGGCGCTGCTCGCCGGCAGCGCACTGCAGCGCTTCGGCGTGTTCGAGGCGGGCGTCGCCTCGACGAAGGACCCCAAATACGTTGTGGTGCCCCAACGGGAGCGGCTCGCAGCGCGACAGAACACCGCGGCGCCCGTGTGAGTGCAGGGCTGCGCGCGATCCCGCTGGAGCTGCGCAAGGTCGCCGCCGTGCTCGGCATCGCGCTGGTGCTCGGCGCGTCGTTCGTCGCCGCCTACACCATCGCGCTCGGCAGACCCGTGCCGCGCCACCTGCCCGTCGGCATCGTCGGCGACGCCTCCTCGCAGTTGCTCGCCGAACTGCAGCAGCGCTCGCAGGAGTTCGAGCCGCACCGGTACCCCACCCGCGACGCGGCCGTCCAGGCCGTGGACCGGCAGGAGATCACCGCGGTCATCGACACCACCGCGATACCCCCGCAGCTGCTGATCTCCAGTGCCAGCGATCCGTCGTCGGCGCGCGTGCTCACCCAGATCGAGCAGGCCGGCGGCCCGCCCGCCCTCGAGATCGTCGACCTGAACCCACTGCCCGCCGCGGACCCGGCCGGGCTGGCGACGTTCTACCTGATCATCGCGGCGACGATCCTCGGCTTCGTCACCATGTTCCAGCTGCGCGCCAACGTCAAGACGCTCACGCTGGGTCGCTGGCTGGGCTGCCTGGCCGTGCTGGCGGTCGTCGGCGGGGCGACGCTGGCGGCGGTCGCCGGCCTGGTGCTCGGCGCGCTGAGCACCCCGTTCCCCGTGCTGTGGGCGCTGGTGTCGGCGCAGATCGGCGTCGCCGCGATGTTCAACTCGGCGATGCTCGTGATGATCCACCGCTGGGCGATCATCCCGACGTGGCTGGTGTTCATCCTGCTCGGCAACACCTCCTCGGGCGGCGCGGTGTCGGCGACGCTGCTGCCCCAACCGTTCTCCGTCCTCAACCACGCACTGCCCAGCGGTGCAGCCGTCTCGGCGATCCACTCCGCGACCTACTTCCCCGACTACCAGCGGCCGGGCCCTTACCTGGTGCTCGCGGTGTGGCTCGTCGCGTCCACGGTCGTGCTCGTCGTCGCGTCACGCCGGCTGAAACGCTCCCCGGCGCAGGCGTAATCGGGCCCAGACGGGGAATCAGGGGCCCGTGGAATGGGAATGTGCGGTCATCGGCGGTGGCGCCGCGGGACTGAGCGGGGCGCTGGTGCTGGGGCGGGCCCGGCGCAAGATCGTCGTGGTCGACGCCGACGATCCGAGCAACCGGGCCGCTCCCGCGATCGGCGGGCTTCTCGGTTTCGACCAGCGGCCACCGGACACCCTGTACGCGACCGGACGGGCTGAATTGGACGCCTATCCCAGCGTCACCTATCGACGTGGCGAGGTGACGCGGGGCCGCGCGGTCGACAACGGCTACCTGCTCGACCTCGCTGACGGCACGACGATCTCCGCCAAGCGGGTGCTGCTGGCCTCGGGCATGGTCTATTGCCCGCCGCCGCTGCCCGGGCTCGGGGAACTCTGGGGCCGGTCGGTGTTCCAGTGCCCGTTCTGTCACGGCTGGGAGATGCGCGACAGACGTCTCGCCGCGCTGGCCGCGGGCACCCAGGGTGTCCACATGGCGCTGATGCTGCGCGGGTGGACCGACGACGTGATCCTGCTGACCGACGGGCGCTCGGAGCTCAGCCTCGACGACCGTCGGGTGCTGCAGTCCGCGGGTATCGAGGTCGACGACCGCCGGGTGGTCGAACTGATCGGCGCCGACGGCGCGTTGAGCGAGATCGCGTTCGCCGACGGAACACGGTTGGCGCGGCAGGGTCTGCTGGTGGAAGCTCCGGTGCGGCAACGGTCCTCGCTGGCCGCGGAGCTCGGGGCGACCTGCACTCCCGGGCCGCTGGGCACCGAGCCGCTCACCGTCGACACCATCCATCGCACCAGCGCGCACGGCGTGTTCGCCGCGGGCGACGTGTGCACTCAGCAGCCGCACATCGCCGGGGCGATCGCGTCGGGCTCCCAGGCGGCGATGATCATCGTGCAGAGCCTGCTGGCCGACGAGTTCGGACTGCCCTACCCGCCGGTGGACTGACCCCGCTACATTCGTGCGATGGCGTGGACCCTGGACCCTTCGCACGGCGAACTGCTGCTGACGACCGGCGTCACCGGACCCGCGTCCGCGATGGGGCACCGGCTGACGATCGCGATGACGGCGTGGCGGGCCACGGTGAACTGGTCGGGCGACGCACCGTCGGCGGTCGAGCTGACCGTCGACGTCGACTCCCTCGAGGTGCTGCGGGGCGACGGTGGGGTCAAGGGTCTGACCGGTGTGGAGAAGGGGCTGGCCCGCTCCAACGCCCTGAAAAGCCTTGACGTCAAGCGCTATCCCCACATCCGGTTCTCGACCGAGGACGTCAGCGCGGTCGACGGAGGCTACCGGCTGGCGGGCACGCTCGAGATCCACGGCCGGTCTCGGCCGCGGTCGGTGGACCTGCACGTCGAAGACCTCGGACAGACCTGGCTGATGACGTGCGACGCGTCGGTCAGCCACGCCGAGTTCGGGGTCAAGCCGTACTCGCTGATGATGGGAGCGATGAAGGTGGCCGACGAGGTGGCCGTGTCGTTCCGCGCCGAACACGCCAAGGACTGAGCGCTAGCCCATGTCCACCGGCGGCGGTTCGCCGGCGGTGATCAGCTCTTCGCCGCGGTCGTAGTCGTCGTCGGCGTTGTACGTCAGCACCGCCACGGTCGCGCCGCCCGTCGAGTACCACACGGTGAATCCGTCCTCGTGCTCGACGAGCCGACTGCGCTCGTAGCCGTCACCCCAGGCGTGGTACTTGACGTCGGCGTCACCGATCGACGTCCAGAAGCCCGGCACGCCAGACCATTCCGCGGTCTCACCGGCTGCGGCGGCGCCGGCGACCCCGCCCTGATCCTCGGCGTCCTGCCAGTGCTCGACGGCCAGCCGACGCCCGGCGCCGGTGTTGAACGCGAACGCGACGTCGCCGGCGGCGTACACCCCGTCGACCGTGGTGCTCATGTCCGCGTTCACCACCACGCGCGAGTTCTCCATCTCCAGTCCGAGCGACTCGGCCACCGCGCTGTTGGGCTGCACCCCCGTCGCGGCCAGCACCAGGTCCGCCGGCAGCGTGTCGCCGTTGTCCAGGTGCACCGATTCGGCGTCGACGGACGTCACCTTCGCGCCGCCCAGGTAGCGCGCTCCGGTCTTCTCGACCAGTTGCCGGAGCCGACGCCCCGCCTCCTCGCCGAGCCGCTTCTGCTGCGGCACCTCGTCGGGAGCCACCAGTGTCACCGAAACACCCTGCAGAGCAAGCGATGCCGCGGCCTCACAGCCGATGAACCCCGCGCCGATCACCACCGCCGTGCGCGCAGAGCGGGCCGCGTCGCGCAGCGTGCGGGCGTCCTCGAGCGAGCGCAGCAGCAGGGCGCGTTCGCCTCCGGGCACCGGCAGCGGGGTCGGGCTGGCGCCGGTGGCCAGCACGAGCGTGCTGTAGCGGTATTGCTGCCCGCCCGCGGTCACGGTCCGCTCGTCGGCGTCGACATGGTGCACCGGAGCGGTCAGCACCACCTCGATGTCACGCTCGCGGAACCACTCCTGCGGGTGCAGGTCGACGTCGTCGGTCTCGCCGCGCAGGTAGTCCTTGCTCAGCGGCGGGCGAAAGTACGGGTGGCTGTTGTCGGCGCTGATGATGCGCACGGGAACGCCGGATCGGCGGGCACGGTAGGCGTCGGCGGCACCGACACCCGCGGGTCCGGTGCCGATGACGATCAGGCCTGGATCTTCCATCCCGCTCACATACCCACTGCTCCGATCGCCACACCGGGGCGATACTGGACGCGTGACGCGCACACGACGGCGCTGGGTCCGCGACAACGGGTTGCTGCTGGCCTGCCTCGGCTTGTTCGCGGTGTTCTTCGCCGGCATGGTCGTTTCGGGCACCGCCGCCCACAACGCCGAACAGCGCGACCACGGTTCCGCCGACACCGTGTCGGTGGTCGGCTACCTGCGCACCGGGGATTTCGTCGAGGCCACGTTCGAGAACTGGGAGTCTGAATTCCTGCAGATGGGCATGTACATCGTGCTCACGGCGTTCCTGTTCCAGCGCGGATCCTCGGAGTCCAAGCCGATCGACGCCGACGCGCCGCAGGACCGCGACCCGCACACCGTGCCGATCACGCCGAAGACGCCGTGGCCGGTGCGCCACGGCGGCGCCGCACTGACCGTCTACGAATACTCTCTGGCGATCGCGTTCTTCGTGCTGTTCTTCGCCTCGTGGGCGCTGCACGCGGTCGGCGGCGTCGCCGCGTACAACGACCAGGGACGCGAGCACGGCGAGGCGGCGATCTCGGGATGGCGCTACGTCACGACATCGCAGTTCTGGTTCGAGTCGATGCAGAACTGGCAGAGCGAGTTCGTCGCCGTCGCCGCCATCGTCGGGCTGTCGATCTTCCTGCGGCAGCGGGGGTCACCGGAATCCAAACCGGTGGCCGACCCGCACCACGAGACCAGCGCCTAGCGCTGGTGCGACCGTCCTCCGGCACTGGCCGGGCGCCGCGAACGACGCCGCGAGGAACCCGACGAGCGGCGCGGCGCGGACGGCGCCGTGCTGCGCGGCGCGGCGGCCACCGGTCGCGGCGCGGGCGCGCGGTACTCGGCCACCTCGCCCGCCACCTGCTGCACCGCGGCGGACTCGGCGGTCACCTGCTGCGGCGCCACGTGGATTCCGGCGCGACGCAGCAGAGCCTGTGTCTCCCTGCGCTGTTCGGGCAGCACGACGGTCACCACGTCACCGGCACTGCCGGCGCGGGCGGTGCGCCCGGACCGGTGCAGGTACGCCTTGTGCTCGGCCGGCGGGTCGATGTGCACGACGAGCTCGATGTCGTCGACGTGCACCCCGCGCGCGGCGATGTCCGTGGCGACCAGCACACGGACCTCACCGGAGCTGAACGCGGCCAGGTTCCGGTCGCGGGCGGGCTGAGAGAGGTTGCCGTGCAAGTCGACCGACGGGATACCGGCGTCGGTGAGCTGCTTGGCCATCTTGCGGGCGTGATGCTTGGTGCGCATGAACAGGATTCGGCGGCCGGTGCCCGAAGCGAGCCGGTGCACCAGGTCCTTCTTGTCCTGCGGGCCCGCGACGTGGAACACGTGGTGGGTCATCGCAGGAACGTGCGACTCCGGGCTGTCCACCGAGTGCAGCACCTCGTTGCGCAGGAAGCGCTTCACCAGCTTGTCGACGCCGTTGTCGAGCGTCGCGGAGAACAGCAGCCGCTGCCCGTCGGCCGGGGTGACGGCCAGGATGCGGGTGACGCCGGGCAGGAAGCCCAGATCGGCCATGTGGTCGGCCTCGTCGATGACGGTGACGGCGACGCTGTCCAGGCTGACCAGCTTCTGCTTCATCAGGTCCTCGAGCCGGCCTGGGCAGGCGACGACGATGTCGGCGCCGGCCTGAAGGGCTTTCACCTGGCGGTGCTGTGAGACACCACCGAAAATGGTGGTGACGGTGAGATTGTTCACAGCGGCCAGCGGCGCCAGTGCCGCGGAGATCTGGGTGGCCAGTTCGCGGGTCGGCGCCAGCACCAGACCCGACGGGTGCGACGGGCGACGCTTGCGCCCGGCGAGCCGGCTCACCAGGGGGATCGAGAAGGCGAGCGTCTTGCCGCTGCCGGTCTTGCCGCGGCCGAGCACATCACGGCCGGCCAACGTATCGGGCAGGGTCTCCTGCTGAATGGGAAAGGGGGAGGTGATTCCCCGCGCGGTGAGCGCGTCGACCACGGGTTGAGACACGCCGAGATCGGCGAAGGTCTTGTCGCTGTTCAACTGTCGAGTGCCTTTCGGGCATCGGTGTATCGGGCCGGCGATGTGTCACGCGCGGTTCCTCAACACAGGGTGGCGAGAGTGCCGGTGGGCACCATCGATCGCCGTGACACGAGCTGTGTGGATCCACGGGCCATCAGGCGGGGCGGCCAGGCTGCGATGCCGGCGCCACAGTCGATGGCGAGCGTTTCACGACGCATCGGCTGCATGAGAACACGGCCGACGTGTCACCACCCTACCGCATCGGGTCAGCCCTCGGCGCCCAGCGCCAGCAGAGACACCAGGTCGTAGGCGACGTGTGAGGCGGCCACCCCGGTGATCTCCGCCTGGTCGTAGGCCGGCGCGACCTCGACCACGTCGGCGCCCACCAGGTTGAGTCCGCGGAAGCCGCGGATGATTTCGAGCAGCTCCCGGCTTGTCATCCCGCCGGCCTCCGGGGTGCCCGTTCCCGGCGCGTGCGCGGGATCGAGCACGTCGATGTCGATCGACACGTACACCGGCCGGGACCCCACCCGGGTGCGCAGCTTGTCGACGACCTCCCGCACCCCTTGGTAGTACACGTCGGACGAGGTGACGATGCCGAACCCGAAGCGGCGGTCGTCCTCGAGGTCCTTCTTGCCGTACAGCGGGCCGCGGGTGCCGACATGCGACAGCGCCTCGGTGTCGACGATGCCCTCCTCCACCGCCCGTCGGAACGGGGTGCCATGGGTGTACGCCGCGCCGAAGTACGTGTCCCAGGTGTCCAGGTGCGCGTCGAAGTGCACCAGCGCGACAGGGCCGTGCTTGGCGGCGGCGGCCCGCAGCAGGGGCAGCGCGATCGTGTGGTCGCCGCCGATGGTGACGAGCTTGGTGTTCTCGGCGGTCAGATCGGCGGCGGCGCCCTCGATGGTTTCGATGGCCTCGTCGATGTTGAAGGGATTTACCGCGATGTCGCCGGCGTCGGCGACCTGCACCAGTTCGAACGGCGACACGTCCATCGCCGGGTTGTAGGGCCGCAGCAGCCGCGACGCCTCCCGCACGTGGGTGGGGCCGAACCGCGCCCCGGGCCGGTAGGACACCCCGGAATCGAACGGGACCCCGGCGACCACGACGTCGGCGCACGTCACCTGGTCCAGGCGCGGCAACCGGGCGAACGTCGCGGGTCCCGCGTAGCGGGGCGTGATCGACGCGTCGACGGGACCGACTTTCTCAGGCGACATCTTCTTCCTCCGAGACGATGGGGGTGTTGGCGGCGGGGCCGGCCGGCACCGCGCGGGGACCTGCGGGACCGAACACGTCGGCAGGCTCCGGAAAGAGCCACAGCGCAAGGGGATACAGCACCGCGGCCAGGCCGAGCCCGACCGGGATGCTGAGGTCGACGCCGGCCGCCAGGTTGCCCAACGGGCCGACGAACTGGCCGGGGAGGTTGACGAAGCAGATCGACAGCGCGGCCGCGATCAGCCAGGCGCCCAGCCCCCGCCAGTTCCAGCCGTGCGCGAACCAGTAGCGGCCGCCGCGCTGACGACGGTTGAACACCTGCAGTGCGTCGGAGTCGTACCAGCCGCGACGGGTGAACCAGCCGAGCATCATGACCACCATCCACGGTGCCGTGCACGTGACGATCAGGACGGCGAACGTCGAGATGCTCTGCACCACATTGAAGGCGAAGCGGCCGACGAAGATGAACACGATCGCCAGCGTGCCGATGAACACCGTGGCCTGTACCCGGCTGAAGCGCGGGAAAACGCTGGAGAAATCCAGCCCGGTGCCGTAGAGCGCGGTGGTGCCCGTCGACATGCCGCCGATCAGCGCGATGAGGCAGACCGGCACGAAGTACCAGCCCGGGGAGACGGCGAGCAGTCCGCCGACGTAGTCGCCGTCGTCGATGAACCCCGGTGCGGTGGTGGCGACCACGGTCGCGGTGACCAAGCCGAACAGGAACGGCACCAGGGTGGCGATCTGGGCGAGAAACGCCGCGAGCATCGGTTTCCACGAGGGGGTCTCGCGGGGGATGTAGCGGGCCCAATCGCCCAGGAAGGCGCCGAAACTCACCGGGTTCGACATCACGATCAGCGCGGCGCCCACGAACGACGGAAGGTAGAGGGGGTCCGCGGCGGTCAGGGTGCCGGGGTAAGCGGCATCGAACGTGCCGCCGAACGCGAAGATGCCCGCGAGGAACAGCAGCGTGGCGGCGACGACCGCGATCTTGTTGACCAGCAACATGAATCGAAAGCCGTAGATGCACACCACTAGCACCAGCAGAGCGAAGATCCCGTACGCGACGCCGACGGCGATGTCGCTGTCGGGAAGCCCGACGGCCCGGTTCGCTCCGCCGACGAGCACGTCGCCCGACGTCCACACGGAGATGGAGAAGAACGCGACCGCGGTCAGCAGCGACAGGAACGACCCGACGACGCGGCCGTGCACGCCCAGGTGCGCCGACGAGGACACGGCGTTGTTGGTGCCGTTACGCGGGCCGAACAGCGACATCGGCGCGAGGATGCCTGCGCCCAGCAGCAACCCGGCCAGCGTCGCGAGCAGCGCGTCGCGGAACGACAGCCCGAAGATGATGGGGAAGGTGCCCAGCACGACGGTCGCGATCGTGTTCGCGCCGCCGAAGATCAGCCGGAACAGGTCCAGCGGCCCTGCGGACCGCTCGGCGTCAGGAATGGGTTCGACGCCGTGGACCTCGACCTCGGTGGCCCGGGGAGGGGTGGCGATGCCGGTGCTCGTGGTGTCGGAGGGAGTGGCGGGGGGAGAGGTCATGTCGTCGGATCCTCGCGACGGGGATGTGATGGAGCTAACGGTAGGTCCACGTCGCGCACCGCGCAATCGCATCGATCACCGCGAGGTGGTCCTCTGTGTCGATCTGCCGGTGGTTTTCGACCATCCCGTCTAAGGTGGCGCTGAGACGCGGTGTCGATGCACCATGCGGCGGCAGAGAAGGGCGGAAAAATCTTGGACGAGATCGACGGCGCCATCATCGGTCTGCTCGAACACGACGGCCGGCTGACCCACCTGGACATCGCCGCCGCGATCGGGCTGTCCCGTTCCGCCGCGGCCACCCGGGTGCACCGGCTGATCAGCACCGGACAGGTGGTGGTGCGCGGTGTCGTGCATCCCGCGGTCCTCGGCCGCGGCGCCCTCGCCCACGTCAGCGTCGCCGTCGCCGGGCCCGCCGCACCGATCGCCCGCACGCTGGCCCGCCGCGGCGATGTCGCGTTCCTGTCGCTGACCAGCGGACCCCACGGGGTGGTCGCCGAGATCCGCGCGGGCTCGACGGCCGAGATCGACCGCGCGATCGGCGAGGTCCGCGCGCTCGACGGCGTGGTGGGCGTCGACACGCTCGGGTATGTCGAGGTGGTGCGCGACGTGATCGGGCCGGTCGGGGAGGTCGGTGTCAGCATCGACGACGTGGATCGCCGGCTGCTGCGGGCGCTGCAGGAGGATGGCCGCGCGTCATACGTCGATCTGGCTGCGGCCGTGGGTCTTTCGCCGGCGGGGGCACGCCGGCGGGTGGTGCGGTTGGTGGAGAACAACGTCGTGCGCGTCGGCGCGGTGGTACGGCACTCCGGCCAGGACCGGCAGAGCGCGCTGGGTCTGGGCATCCGGCTGACCGGCCCGCACGACGACGTCGTCGCGGCGCTGCGGTCGATGCCCGCGGTGATCTTCCTCGCCCGCGTGCTGGGCCACCACGACCTGCTCGCCACGGTCCGCGCGTTTTCGGCCGCCCAACTCGTCGACATCGTCGACACGGTGCGCGAACTCGACGGCGTCGGCGCGGTCGACAGCTGGGTGCACCTCGACGTGGTCAAGGAGAACTACGCGTCCGGATTTCCGGAGTGAGTGCCGGCTACCGCAGCGCGGCCAGCGCGTCGTCGACATCCTCGCGGGTGGTCGCCCACGAACAGACCAACCGCCACACCGGCTCGTCCAGATCGGGCTGGTGCACGACATAGGAGCGGGACAGCTTCCCGTGGGCGTCGGGATCCAGCCGCACGAACACCTCGTTGGCCTCGACCGGTGAGGCCAGCGTGAGGCCGAGCTGCTCGAGGCCGTCGGCGAGCGTGCGGGCCATCGCGTTGGCGTGCGCCGCGGTCTGCAGCCACAGATCGTCGGCGAGCAAGGCGAGGAACTGGGCGGCGACATAGCGGTGCTTGCTCGCCAGATGGCCGATCTGCTTCTGCACGAACGCGATTCCGCCGAAGTGCTCGGGCCGGCGGACCAGGATGGCATCGCCGAACAGCATGCCGTTCTTGGTGCCGCCCACCGTGACGATGTCCGCGTCGCCGACCGCGTCGATCGGCGACACCTGTTGGGCAGCTATGGCATTGGCCACGCGGGAGCCGTCGACGTGGACGAGCAGGCCGAGGTCGTGGGCGTGGTCGACGAACCCCTTGATGTCGGGCGCCGGCCACACCCGGCCGTTCTCGGTCGACTGGGTGATCGTGACGATGCGCGGCTGCGAATGGTGCACCGGGCCGCGGCGGGCCACCCGGCGATCGAGCTCGTCGACCGCGATCAGACCGTCGAGGCTGGGCAGCCGCGTCAACTGCGCGCCGGAGAGCCGCACCGGTCCGCCCGCCTCGTCGAGCAGCACGTGCGCGACGTCGCTGCAGAGGATCTCGTGCCACGGCTGCACGGCCGAGGCGAGCGCGATGATGTTGGCCGCGGTACCGGTGAACGCGTAGAGCACATCGGCGCCGGGGGAGTCGAACGCCTCGCGCAACGCGTCGGCGGCCTGCGCGGTGACGGCGTCGTCGCCGTAGGAGGGCGCCGGGCCGTCGTTGGCGCGGACCAGCGCGTCGAGGGCCGCCGGGTGCGCCGGGGCGGCGTTGTCGGAGGCGAAAGCGGCGGAGACGGGCACCCTCGCCATGATGCCCCTATTCCGCGGAGGAGGTCCGCCTGGTCGCGAGCCAGCCGAAGAACTCGTCGGCGCAGAACACCGGCTTGCCGTACTCGAGCGCCTTGCGGGCCTTGCCCGACTGAGTTCCCGCCTCGGCGGTCACCAGGACGTCGCACCGCGTCTTCGACACCGTCTTGACCGGCACCAGGCCGGCGGACGCGGCCAACGACTCCATCTCGGCGCGCTCCACCACCCGCCCGGCCTCGTCCTGCGCCGTGCCGGTGAAGCAGATCCGGGTGCCGGCCGCCAGCACGACGCCGATGTCGTCGTCCTGGCAGTCCGCGGTCTCGGGCATGACGTCGACACCCAGCAGTCGCGATGCGGCCTGCAGCCGCACCACCGCCTCGGCGGGCAACCGCACCCGCGCCGCCGCCGCGCGCAGCTGGTCGGCCACCGACTGGCGCGCCGCGGCGTCCCAGGTCGACGCCGCGCCGGGCACCGGCTCCGCACCGAGCAGCGCCGCGCCGACGTCGCGGCTGATCCGCAGCAGCGCCGAGAGCCCGGGCAGGTGGTCGGCCGCGGGCGTCGGCGCCGTCGGGTCCCGGCTGACCAGCAGCCCCGACCCCTCGACAGCGTCGGGCTCCTCGAACGCCGTCGCCCCGTCGGTGGTGTCACTGTCGCGCAGGGCTTGCAGCGCCGCACGGGCCCGCTCGAGCGCGGTGCGCCCGGTGATCCGGGGGCCGCGCAGCTCGACGCCCAACGGCATCGCGGTGACGTAGCCCAGCCGCTTGAGCTCGAAGTCGATCAGCCCCAGCTGCTCGTCGACGCCGACGCCGACCGGGGTGAACCCGGCGAGCATCGGCGCGATGACCGCCCACGCCTCGCGCAGTGTCGGGGCCAGCAGCACGTCGGACACCGTGATGCCGTAGGCGCTGCGCGCGTCGGACAGGTCGCGCTGCGGGTTGATCAGCGTGGTCACCGCGGTGCCGTCGTCGAACGCGACCGCCAGCTCCACCGGCCGCGGCCGCGACATCCGACCCTCGTCACCGACCGTCAGCATCCCGAACGCGCAGAACCGTCGCGCGCCGCTGCCGTCACCGGCGCCGCGCAGGAACCGGGCGATGCGCCGGTCGGTCTTCAGATCCTTCGGCAGCACCGGTCTTTTCAGCACCAGCCCGGCCAGCGAGGTGCAGCGGCTCAACGCGACGTACAGCTGGCCGGTGGAGAACATGCCGCCGGTCAGGTCGACGATCACCCGGTCGAGCGTCTGGCCCTGGCTCTTGTGGATCGTGATCGCCCACGCCAGCTTGAACGGCAACTGCGTGTACGACCCGATCACCTCGCGGCCCAGCGACCCGCCCGTCAGCACCGGCCGGGTCGCCTCCCAGGTGAACGGCGCGACGTCGGCGCACGAGCCGTCCGGGAACTCGACGTCGACGACGGCCCCGTAGCGGTCGTAGCCGACGCCGACCACGCGACCGATGCTGCCGTTGACCCATCGGTCGGACTGGTCGTTGTTGAGCATCATCACCTGGGCGCCGACCTTGAAGCGCAGCGTCTCCTCGACCGGCGGATCGAACAGGCCGAGATCCCCGGAAGCCTTTGCGTGATGGACGAATTCATCGCCGGAGAGCCGTTCGAGCTGCTGGCGATTGCGTGCGGTCACCAGGCGGTTGGTCGGGGCGAGCGTCAGCCAGAACTCGTCGTCGGGCGGTACGAAGTCCTTGTCGGCGCGCGCGTTGAGCTGCTCCTGCGCGTGCCCGAGAAGCACGCCCTCGCGGATTTCGTTGAGAATGGCCGTCATCCGGTCGTCGCCGAGTTGGCGGAAGACCGTCGTCAGCGAGACCGTGGGGAAATCCTCGCGGTGAAAGGCGCGGGCGGAGAAGAAGTACGGGGTGTCGTAGGCGCTGCTGAAGTAGCCCGCCTCGTGCTCGCTGACCACCGGCGGCAACTGGTACAGGTCACCGACGAGCACGATCTGCACCCCGCCGAACGGTGTGCCCGGTGCGGGGCCGAAGCGGGCCAGCGCCGCGGCGACCATGTCGAAGACGTCGGCGCGCACCATCGACGCCTCGTCGATGATCAGGGTCTGCAGCGAGGCCAGCGTCTTGGTGAAGCGGCCGGGCCGGTAGTCGCCGCCGCGGATGTCCTCGAGCGTCGTGGTGGCGCGGAACCCGAACAGGCGGTGGATGGTGTAGCCGTCGACGTTGAGCGCGGCGATGCCCGTCGGCGCCACCACGACGACGTTGCGGTCGGTGTCGGCCATGAACCGGCGGATCAGGGTCGACTTGCCGGTGCCGGCCTTGCCGGTGAGGAACACGTGACCGCCACCGCCGAGCAGGTCGAGTGCGTGGCGGAACTCGTCGGTCAGCACGATCGCCGCCGAATCCGTCATGGCTGCCCAGGGTAGTGCCGGTGCCTCACCCAGCGAGAAGCGTTGGTCGTCCTGAGCGCCGAATCGCAGCCCGGATTGCTATTCCGCGGGGGAGGAGGGTGGCTTGGACCGCCAGGCCCGCCAGCCGCGGTGCGCGGCGAACGCGCCGGCGACCGCCGTCACGCACCACACCGCGATCGCGGCGATCAGCAGCGGCGCGGAGAACGACCCGAGCGTCGAACCCAGCGCCGTGTACGCGAACGCCTTGGGCGCCGAGCCGATGAACGCCCCCGCCGCCATCTGCCACACCGGGACGCCGAACGCGCCGAACGCGTAGGACGCCAACGCGTCGTTGATGCCCGGCACGAACCGCTGCCCGACCACCGCCCACAGCCCGCCGCGGCGGATCAGCGCGTCGACCTTCGCCGCGCGGTCCGGCCCGAGCAGCGCGCGGGCGCTGTCCCGCCCTGCTCGCCGTCCCGCGACGCTGGTCAGCACCGCCGACCCGACCGTCGCGCCCAGCGTCACGAAGGTGCCGAGCACCGGGCCGAACAAGAATCCGCTGCCCCCGGCCAGCAGCGGGCCGGGCACCAGCAGCGCCCCCAGCACCGAGGACACCGCCACGTAGGCCAGCGGCGCCAGCGGGCCCGCCGATTCGACGACGTCGCGCACCGCGGCGACGTCGATGACGCGCTGCACCGCGGTCAGATAGAAGAGCACACCGAGTACCGCCGCGAACAGCGCAAGCCGCAGGATGTGGCGGCGCCGCGACGTCTCCGGAGTGCCTTCGGGGTCAACCATGCCGAACGCCATCCTGCCGCAGCCGGTTAAGTTGGCAGAGTGACTGCGACGCCGGGGGAGCTGACAGGAACGGAACGGGCGGTGCTGCTGGTGCTGATGGCCCAGGCCCGGCCGGTGCCCAACCCGGAGCTGGCGGCGCTGGGCCCGGCGCTGGACAAACCCGGCCGCGACAAGCTCAACCGGCTGGGCCTGATCGCCTCGGAGCGGGTGGGGAGCCGGTACGTCCACGAGCTCACCGACCGCGGCTGGCGGATGTGCCGCGACCTCGCCGACACGCCGCCCCCGCCGCGGGCCACCGGGCCGGCCAAGGCGTTGCACACGGTGCTCGCCGGGCTGGGCCGCTACCTGAGCGCCGCCGACCTGAGCCTGGCCGACGTCTTCGGTGAGACCACCCCGGCCGGCGTGGAGGACCGCATCCGCGCCGTCTACACCCAGCTCGCGCCGCGGCCCGGCGGCTGGGTGCCGTTACGACGGCTGCGCGCCGAACTCGACGCCCCGCGCGACGCCGTCGACGCGGCGCTGGTGGCGCTGCACCGGACGCCGGGGGTGAGCGTGATCCCCGAGGAGAACCAGAAGACGCTGACCGACGAGGACCGCGCGGCGGCCGTCCTGATCGGTGACCGGCCCAAGCACCTGATCGCGATCGACGCATGATGGACACCGCGCAGCGCGACGCGCTCGCCTCCCTGCGGCTGACCTGGGCGCCGACCAGCGACGACCTGTGGCGCCCGCAGACGGCCACCCACGTCAGCGGGCTCAACGAGGCCGCCGTCGACGACGTGATGGCGGCGTTCGGCGACGCCCTGCGCGACGAGGCGTCCACCCCGCTCGGTGTGGTGATCCGCGGGCCGGCGGGTTCCGGCAAGACACACCTGCTGGGCCAGATCCGCGAACGCGTGCAGGACGGCGGCGGCTACTTCTTCGTCGTCGAACTGCTCGACGCGGCCAGCTTCTGGGAGTCGGTGCGCAGCGGCATCCTGGAGAGCCTCGGCAGGCCGGGTCGCCGACACGAGACCCAGCTCAAGGACATCCTGTGGGAGCTCGCGTCGCTCGCGCACGTGTCGCGCGCCGACCGCCGGGCGATCATCGGCGACGACGACCTGGACGCCGAGACGCTGTACCGCTTCGTCATGGCGCTGTCCAAAGCCGCGAAAGAGACGGTGCGGCAATGCCATCAGGTGTTGCGCGCGCTGGTGCTGGTGGCCTCGAACGACTTCCTGGCCCACGACATCGGCGAGGGCTTCCTGCAGGGCAGCGAGGAGTTCACCGCCGAGGAGCGCGGTCCGTGGGGGCTGCGCGCGGCGCCGGCGTCGGCGCAGGAATGCGTGCGCGACCTCGCCCGGCTGGTGGCGCTGGCCGGGCCGGCGGTGCTGGCCGTGGACCAGATCGACACGCTGATCGCCCAGTCGCTGGCCGGTACCGGCGGCGGGGACATCGTGCTCGAGCAGGTCGCGCACGGGTTGATGGCCGTGCGCCAGACCATGCGCCGCACCGTGCCGGTGGTGGCCTGCCTGCCCGCGGTGTGGGAGCACATCGAGGGCAACGCGACCGCCAGTGTGCGGGACCGCTTCCGGGTGACGGGCGTGCTGACCCCGCTTCCCACCGCCGACATCGGCCGCGCGATCCTCGAGCGCCGCTTCGCGGCGAGCTACGCCTCGGTGGGTTTCACCCCGCCGTACCCGAGCTGGCCCATCGCGGCGGAGGCCTTCGAGGAGGCGCCGTCGTACACGCCGCGGCAACTGCTGATCCGCGCCGACACCCACGTCCGCGAGTGCCTTCTGCACGGCGAGGTCGTCGAGCTGCCGCACCTACGGACCGATGAATCCCTGTGGGACAGAGACACTCGTGACGAGACGGCGCCGGTGTCGACAGCGCTGGACCGGCGCTTCGCCGAGTACCGCCGGCGCGCGGTGCCCGCCGCGGCGGTCGCGCCGGACGGCGAGGACGTGACGGTCCCCGAACTGCTCGGCGCGGCGCTGACCGCGTGGATCGCCGAGCGCGACGGCGAGCAGACGTTCGTGTGCGACCCGCCACCCGGCACCCACGTCACGCTGCACGCCCGGCTGCGCGAGACGCTCGACAGCGCGACCGAGGACGAACGGCACTGGGCGTTCCGCGCCGTCGCGGCGGACAACGCCAGCGCCGCGCTCAGCCGCGTCCGAAAGGCCGTCACCGCAGCGGGATTCGGGCCCGGCTCGGGACGCAGGCAGCTGTTCCTGCTGCGCAACGCGCCGTGGCCGACCGGGAAGAAGACCGCCGAGGAACTCGCGGCGTTCCACGCCTGGGGCGGGCGGACGGTGCCGTTGACCGACGACGACATCCGCACCATGGCCGCGCTGCGCGACCTGTTCGCCGAGGACGACCCCGGGCTGGCGAGCTGGCTGCGGGCCCGTCGCCCCGCCCACCGGATGGCGCTGCTGGCCGACATCCTCGGCGACGGCACGGTCGAGGAGGTGGCCGAGCCTGAGCCGCAGGAGGAGCCGGAGCCGGAGGCCCAGGACGAGGCGCCCGCCGCCGAGATCCCCGACACCGAGGTGCCCCTCGGTCGCGACCTGCACAGCGGCGAGCCGGTGTCGATGCCGTTGGCGGCGCTGCGCAAGCACGTGGCGATCTTCGCCGGCTCCGGGTCGGGCAAGACCGTGCTGATCCGGCGGTTGGTCGAGGAGTGCGCGCTGCGCGGGGTGTCGTCGATCGTGCTCGACCCGAACAACGACCTGTCCCGGTTGGGTACGGCGTGGCCGCAGAAGCCGGACGGCTGGAGCCGCGCCGACGACGCCCGCGCCGAGGATTACCTGCGCCACACCGAGGTGACGGTGTGGACGCCGCGGCGCACCAGCGGCCGGCCGCTGGCGTTCCAGCCGCTGCCCGATTTCGCCAGCGTCATCGACGATCACGACGAGTTCTTCGAGGCGGTGGAGGCCGCGTGCTCGGCGCTCGAACCGCAGGCGTTGATCACCGGCAAGACGCAGAAAGCCACCCGCGCCCGCGCGGTGCTGCGGGAAGCGTTGCAGCACTATGGCAGAACCGATGAGCCGACGCTGGCCGGGTTCGTCCGGCTGCTCGCCGACCTGCCTCACGACGTCAGCGACATGGCGGGGGCGCACCAGATCGCGGCGGACCTGTCGCAGAACCTGCGGGCCGCGATGGTCAACGACCCGCTGTTCGGCGGCACCGGCACGCCCGTCGACCCCGGTGTGCTGCTCACCCCGTCGCAGGGGTACCGGGCGCGGGTGTCGGTGATCAGCATGATCGGTCTGCCGTCCGAGGAGCAGCGGCAGAGCTTCGTCAATCAGCTGCAGATGGCGCTGTTCGCGTGGATCAAACGCCACCCGGCCGGCGATCGTCCGCTGGGCGGGCTGATGGTCATGGACGAGGCCCAGAACTTCGCTCCGGCAAGGGGTTTCACTGCCTGCACGCGCAGCACGTTGGCGCTGTCGTCGCAGGCCCGCAAGTACGGTCTCGGGCTGGTGTTCGCCACCCAGGCGCCCAAGGGGCTCAACCTGAACATCCCCGGCAACGCGGCGACCCAGTTCTACGGCCTGCTCAACGCGCCCGCCCAGATCGAGACCGCGCGCGAGATGGCCCGCGCGAAGGGCGGTCTCGTCGACGACATCAGCCGCTTGCGGGCCGGTAACTTCTACGTCGCGACCGAGGGTGAGGCGTTCCACCGCGTCGTCGAGCCGTGGTGCCTGTCGTTCCATCCGTCGAGCCCACCGTCGGCCGACGAGGTGCTGGCGCTGGCGGTGCCGCGATGACCCGCGAGCGTGCACTGATCGTCGCGTCGAGGGCCTCGGCGCTACCGCTGGTGCACGTTCGCGAAGACAGGGGACAGACATGACCCGCGACGACGTGTTCGTCAGCGCCGACGAGCTCGCCGGCATGCTCGACCGCGGCGAACCCGTCACGCTGCTCGACGTGCGGTGGACGCTCGCCGAGCCGGACGGCAGCGCCGCCTACGAGGCCGGGCACCTGCCCGGCGCGGTGTACGTGTCCCTCGACGACGACCTCTCCGACCACAGCGTCACCGGCCGCGGCCGGCACCCGCTGCCGTCGGGCGGTGCGGTGCAGGCCGCCGCGCGCCGCTGGGGGATTCGCACCGGGGTGCCGGTGGTGGTCTACGACGACTGGAACCGCGCCGGCTCGGCGCGTGCCTGGTGGGTGCTGACCGCGGCGGGCGTCCCCGGAGTGCGGATCCTCGACGGCGGGCTCGCGGCGTGGACCGGTGACGTGCACTCCGGCGCCATCGTTCCCGAACCCGGCGACGTCACGGTCGCTTTCGAGGACCTCACCGCCGGCGCCCGGAAAGCCGTCACCGCCGACGAAGCGGCGGACGCGCCGGTGCTGATCGACGCGCGGGCCCCGGAGCGGTTCCGCGGCGACACCGAACCCGTCGACCCGGTGGCCGGCCACATCCCCGGCGCCCGCAACGTGCCGAGCACCAGCCTGCTGCGCGCCGACGGCACGCTGCTGCCGCCCGACGACCTGACGCGCGTCTTCGACGGAGCCGGGGCCGGAACCGAGCCCGCCGTCTACTGCGGGTCGGGCGTCACCGCGTCGGTCGTCGTCGCCGCGCTGGCGTCGGTCGGGGTGGACGCCGCGCTGTTTCCCGGCTCGTGGTCGCAGTGGAGCGCGGAGTCAGCGCGCCCGGTCGCTCTCGGCGAGTGACCCGGTCTCCTCGAGGTCCAGCACCGGGGTGGGCCGGCGGAACCCTCGGGTGACCACCAGCAGCCACACGAAACCGATGGCCAGCCAGATCAATCCGATCGTCAGCGCCGTGCCGGACAGGCTGGTCCACAGCCACGCGGTGAGCAGGAAGCCGATCAACGGTGCGATGACGTTGAGCAGCACGTTGCGTTCCCGCATGTCGACGAAGTAGTGCTTGATCACCGACAGGTTGACCACCGAGAACGCCACCAGCGCACCGAAGCTGACCACCGAGGCGAGGATCGCGAGGTCGATCCAGATGGCGGCCAGCGAGATCACGCTGACGGTGAGGATGGCGTACACCGGCGTGCTGAACTTCGCCGACACGTGCCCGAACACCGTGCGGGGCAGGATGCCGTCGCGGCCCATCGCGTACAGGATGCGGGCCACCGACGCCTGCGAGGTCAGCGCCGAACCGAGCGCGCCGGCGACATAGGCCGCGGTGAAGAACGTGTTGACGAACGATCCGCCCGCGGCGAGCATCACGTCGGTCGAGCCGGTGTCGACGTCGGCGAACTGATTCGACGGGAACACCAGCTGCGAGACGTAGGACAGCAGGATGAAGATGATGCCCGAGACGATGGTCGCGATCATGATCGCCTGCGGCACGGTGCGTTTGGCGTTCTTGGCCTCCTCGGACAGCGTCGACACGGCGTCGAAGCCGAGGAACGACAGGCACAGGATTGCCGCACCGGCCAGGATCGGACTCATCCCGCCCGCGGTGCCGTCACCGGTGAACGGCGACATCAGGTCCACCGTGCCGTAGCCGGTGGTCTTCGACACCGCCAGCACCACGAACACCACGATGAAGATCGCCTGGATCGCGATGATGAGGAAGTTGGCCCGCGCGACCGACACGATGCCGACGATGTTGAGCACGGTGACGATGGCGATCGAGGCGATCACAATGACCCACGCGGGCAGCGCGGGCAGCGCCGCGTTCAGATACAGCCCGATCACCAGATAGTTGAGCATCGGCAGGAACAGGTAGTCGAGCAGCAGCGACCAGCCGGCCAGGAAGCCGACGGGCGCGCCGAACGTCCGCTGCGTGTAGGTGTAGGCCGACCCCGCGACCGGGATCGCCGCGGACATCCGCGCGTACGACAGCGCGGTGAACACCATCGTGATGAGCGTGACGACGTAGGCCAGGGGCAGTCGGCCGCCGGAGGTCTCGGTCACGATGCCGTAGGTGGTGAACACCGTCAGCGGCACCATGTACACCAGACCGAACAGCACCAGCGACGGCAGTCCCAGCGCCCGTTTCAGATGGCCCTCGTGCGGGCCGGTGATGTACTCGGCGGTCATGAGTCAGCTCCGTTCTCGGCCCGGTAGGCCGGTGCGCCGCGCAGATAAGTGGCGCGGATCGCCACTGCGGGGAGATCCAGGGGCGCGGTCGCCCGCGGGTCGCGATCCAGCCATACCAGGTCGGCGCTCGCCCCGGGGGCGATAACGCCCCAATCGTTATCGGAGAACGCCTGATTCGCGACCCCCGCGGTATACGCCGACAGGGCACGCTCGATCGGCAGGATTTCGTGCGGCGTCCAGCCGCCGTCGGGTTCACCGTCGGCGGTGCGCCGCGACGTCGCGACCGCGATGCCGTCCAGCGGTGCCCCCGAAGACACCGGCCAGTCGGATCCGAAGCCCAGCGGCGCGCCGGAGGTGTCCAGGGTGCGGATGGGGTACTGCTTGTCCGCCCGTTCGACGCCGAGGCGCGGCACCGTCAGCACCGTCATCAACGCGTCGAGCTGCGCCCACAGCGGCTGCATGTTCGGGATGACGCCGAGCGCCGCGAACCGGGCGAGGTCGGCGTCGTCGATCAGCTGGCAGTGCGCGATCACCGGCCGCCGGTCCCGCGGACCGTTCGTGCGCACGACGTGTTCGATGGCGTCGAGAGCCTGGCGCACCGCCGCGTCCCCGATCGCGTGGATGTGGATCTGCAGACCCAGATCGTCGACCTGCCGGCACGCCTCGGCCAGCGAGTCGCCCTCCCAGTTGCGCATGCCGTGTGAGTGCAGGCCGGAGCAATACGGCTGCAGCAGGGCGCCGGTCTCGTTCTCGACGACGCCGTCGGCGAAGAACTTGACGGTGTTCGCGGTCAGCAGCGGGTTGGCGGCGTCGGCGACGGCGCGTCGCTGCTCGTCGAAATGCGTGACCTGACCGTCGAAGTGGCGGGGGTCGGCGTACAGGGCGAGGTTGAACCGCATCCGCAGTGCGCCGCGGCGGGCCGCCTCGACGTAGGTCGCGACGTCGGCGGGTTCCACCCACGCGTCCTGCACCCATGTCACGCCGCGGGCCAGGTAGTAGTCGGCGGCCGTGCCGAGCGCATTGATCCGCTCCTGCTCATCGCGCGGCGGCATCACCGCCATCACGAGATCGGTGGCGCCCCATTCCCGTAACGTGCCGAGCACCGAACCGTCGTCGCGGCGCGGGATCTCACCGAGCACCGGGTCCGGGGTGTCGGCGGTGATGCCGGCCCGCTCCAGAGCGGCGGTGTTGCACCACACCGTGTGGTAGTCCCACGCCCGCAGCACCACCGGACGGTCCGGCACGGCGGCGTCGAGCCAGCGCGCGTCGAACAGCCCGCCGGGGGCCAGGCTGCCGTCGTAGGAAGCGCCGACGATCCACTCCTCGTCGGGATGGTCCTCGGCGTACTGCTTGACGGCGAGCACGATCTCGTCGACCGAGGTGCACGGCCGCACCGCCGGGCCGACCGCCTCCAGGCCGCCGTAGAGCGGGTGGGCGTGCCCGTCGCCGAACGACGGCATCAGGAACCCGCCCGCCAGGTCGACCGTCGCCGCCTGCGCGCCAAGGCTTTTTGCGTCATCGCCGAGGGCGGCGACGACGCCGTCGACGACCAGCACGGCGTCGGTGTCGGCCCGGTCATGGCGGCCGGTCCACACCACGCCGCCGGTGAACAGCGTCGCGCTCACTTGACCACCGCCGTCGCCTCGTGGCCGACGCCGTAGGGCGCCCGGCTGTCCACGGGTTCGGTGAGCGCGGCGTAGGTGTCGGGCCGGCGGGTGAGCAGGAACGGGAAGAGCTCCAGCCAGTCGCGGCGCTGATCGAGGTCGAGGTCGGCGACCAACACCGCCTCCTCGTCGCGCGGAGCCTGCACGAGTACTCGGCCGTAGGGATCGGAGATGAACGACGAGCCGTAGAAGGTCAGGGCGCCCTCGTCGCCGGTGCGGTTGGGCACCACCATGAACAGGCCGCTGTTGATGCCGTTGGCGACGATGACCTGCTGCCACAACGGCCGGGTGTCGAAGTCGGGGAACACCGGTTCGGAGCCGATCGCGGTCGGATAGACGACGATCTCGGCGCCAGCGAGCGAATAGTTGCGCGCCACCTCGGGGAACCACTCGTCCCAGCACGTGGGCATGCCGAGGCGGGCGCCCAGACCGTCGGGGGCGTGCACCGGGTACGGGTCCGCGCCCGGCCCCGGGCCCGGTCGGAAGTAGGTGTCCTCGTAGTAGCCCGCCGAGATCGGGATGTGCAGCTTGCGGGTGCGGCCCACCAGGGCGCCGTCGGGCGACACCAGGATCGCGGTGTTGAAGCCCAGCCCGTCGTCGCCGGGCGCGCGCTCGTAGACCGAGGCGTGCACGAAGATGCCGTTGGCCGTGGCGGCCTCGGCGGCGAGGGTGAACGTCGGGCCGGTCTCGAGGTCTTCGGTCAGGGCCGCCGCGTCGGCGCCGCCCGGACGGTCGGCCGGATAGCGCAGCAGGGTGATCTCGGGAAGGAACACCACGGAGGCGCCCTCGGCGGCGGCCCGGTCGATGCCCTCGCGCAGGGTTTTGGCCAGGTCCCCGGCGTCCTCGCGCCAGCGGTGCTGGACGAGCCCGACGCGCAGCGGCGGTCGGTCCGACGGGTTCGACCGGGACAGCGGCGGCGCTGCGGGGGCGGTGAGAGTGATCATCACGCTCCTAAAACGAATGAAGTTCGTTTATTGTGAACTGAGTCACCGGACCGCGCAAGAGGGGAGGTTCGACATGGGCCGTCCGCGCACCCCACTGCTGTCGACCGACCGGATCGCCGAGGCCGCGTTGGACCTGGTGGTCGCGACCGGCGGGTTCACGATCGCCGGCCTCGCCCGCAAGCTGAAGGTGCAGCCGTCCTCGCTCTACAACCACGTCGCCGGCCGCGACGACGTCGTAGAACTGCTCCGCGAACGCGCCATGTCGGAGGTCGAACTCCCCGCCGACGACCCCGCCCGGCCGTGGCGCGACGTCGTCGCCGACATCCTGCGGTCCTACCGGCGCAGCTTCGCGCGCTACCCGCAGCTGATCCCGCTGCTGACCGAGTACGCGGTCAACAGCCCGCAGGCGATGACGATGTACAACGCGCTGGCGATCACGCTCACCCGCGGCGGCCTCGACCCCGCCGACACCCTGCGGGCGATCACGCTGATGGACTCGTTCGTGCTGGGCGCCGCGCTCGACGTCGCCGCACCCGATCAGCCGTGGCGGGCCCGGCCCGAGGTGGGACCGGAACTGGCGGCGGCACTGGAGACCGGGGCGCCCAAACCGCAACGCGCCGACGACGCCTTCGAGTTCGGCCTCGCGGTGCTGCTGCGCGGGCTGGGGTGAGGCGGTCTAGAACTGCACGCCGCGGGTCAGGGCGCCGTCCACCACCAGGTTGGTCCCGGTGATGAAGCTGGCCGCCGCGCTGGAGAGGAACACCACCGCGTTGGCGACCTCCTGCGGCGTGGCCATCCGGCCGGTCGGGTTCAGCGCCAGCGCCTCGGCGAACAACGCGGGGTTCTCCGCCTCGATGGTCGGCCACACCCCGCCGGGGAAGTACGTGTTGCCGGGGCTGACCGTGTTGGCCCGCACGCCCTGCGCCGCCAGCTTGTGCGCCACGCCCTGGGTGTAGTGGATGATCGCGGCCTTCATGGTGCCGTACGGTCCGGCCGCGAAGTCCACCTCACGGCCCGAGACGCTCGAAATCGTGACGATGGAACCACTTTCGGATGCCAGCAGATACGGCAGCGCCGCGTCGACCAGTCCGATCGTGCCCATCAGGTCCACCTCGAACGACGTCCGCCAGTTCTCCGCCGACTCCGGGATCGCGAGCGCGCTGACGTTCGCGACCACCCCGTCGAGCCCACCGAACGCCTCGGCCGTGGCCTGCACCCACGCGGTCAGTGCCGCGGTGTCGCCGACGTCGACCACCGAACCGGCGGCGCTCGCACCGTCGGCGAGCAACTCCTTCTCCGTGTCGACGACCGCCTGGGGCGTGCGCGCGCAGTAGGCGACCCTGGCGCCCTCGGCGACCAGGCCCTCCACGACTGCGCGGCCGATACCGCGCGTGCCCCCGGTGACCGCGAAGCGCTTCCCCGTCAACCCGAGATCCATGCGCGTCCCTCCGTCAGTAGGTGATGGTGCCGAAACCCTTGGCCGCCGAGCGCATCTCGTTGTGCACACCGCCGAACGCCGAGGCGGTGGGCAGCAGGCGCTTGTCGATCTTGGTCACCGAACTGTAGTTCGTGTCGACCACGTTGGCGATCGGTGCGAGCGAGATCTGCGTCAGCAGCTGGTAGGCGTCCAGCCGGTCCAGCCCGTAGAGCTCGCCGAGCCAGGTGATCATCTCCACCTGCCCGGCGCGCCACGCCTCCTCGAGCGGCCGGCCCGACCCGACGCACATCAGATGCGTGTCGCTCTCCAGCCGCGGCCACGCCGGACCGCCGCCCTTGACCAGCCCCACGATCGCGGTCACGTTCATCGCGCCCTCGACCGCGGTGCCGCACGACTCGCCCTCTCCCTGCCGGTAGTGCCCGTCACCGAGGGAGAACAGCGCCCCGGGCACGTTCACCCGCAGATAACAGGTCGTTCCCGCCGTCATCTCCGGGGTGTCCATGTTGCCGCCGAACACGTCGGGCACCAGCGACGTCCGCACCTCGCGGTGGGCCGGCGCGACACCGACGGTGCCCAGCATCGGGTTCGCCGGCAGCGCGAGCTCGAAGTCGCTGCCGTGCGCGGAGAACGCCACCGTCTCGGCGGCGGAGTCGTATTCGTAGATGTAGGTGCGCTCGGGCAGCGGGTCCTGCAGCGTGGGGCTGACCGGCACGCTGGTCAGCCCACCGAAGAACGGGATCAGCGACGACGCACCCCAGGTCCGTGCCGGCGTCAGGTCCACCAGGTGGACGACCAGAGTGTCCCCGGGTTCCGCGCCCTCGATGAAGAACGGGCCCGTCTGCGGGTTGAGATCCTCGGTGTCCAGCGCCGTGGACGCGACATCCGCGGCGCTGGTGATCCGGCCGCCGTAGGCGTCCTCGGTCCACAGCGTCAGCACCGTCGGCGGGCTGATGCGCAGGACGGGCGCCGCGCCGCCGAAGGTGTAGGCCATCTGGTCGACGGTCGGGATGAAGGTGACGTGGTCCATGCCCGCCATCCTCGTCCGGCGACGCCGATGCCGCCATACCATGATCGGGTGGCCGACCAGCTGAACGAAGAGCGCGACTTCAACCAGCGCAACATCGACGAATTCCGGGCCAACGGCGGCAAGGTGGGTGGCCAGTTCAAAGGCTTCCCGCTGCTGCTGTTGACCTCGACCGGCGCCAAGAGCGGCGAGCAACGCATCAACCCGATCGCCTACTTCGCGTTCGACGGCGCGATCTACGTGGTCGGCTCGGCGGCGGGTCGCGACCGAGATCCCTCCTGGGCGTACAACATTCGCGCGCATCCGGAGGCCGTCGTGGAGATCGGCTCCGATCCGCCACGCCCGGTGACGGCCCGCGAACTGCCTCGCGAGGAACGCGACCGCCTCTACCCCCGGATCGTGGAGCAGGCGCCCGGCTTCGGGGAGTACGAGAAGCGCACCGACCGCGTCATCCCGATCTTCGAACTGGTGCCCGTCGGCTGAGGGGAATGTGACGGCCGTCGCAGCGGTTGGCACGACCATGGCGACGATGAGCAGCAGCGAACGCGAGCAGTACCTGGCCGACCTCCACGTCGGCGTCGTGGCGGTCGAACGGCCCGGGCGGGCGCCGCTGGCGGTGCCGATCTGGTACGGCTACTCACCCGGCGGCGAGGTACTGCTGTGGACGGATGAGGACTCGCTGAAACACAAGCTGATTCGCGATGCGGGCCGGTTCACGCTGACCGTGCAGGACGAGCAGCCGCCCTACCGCTACGTCACCGCCGAAGGCGACGTCACCGGGATCGGGCCGGCCGATGACGCCGATATGCGCGCCATCGCGGTGCGCTATCTCGGCGAGGAGGCCGGGAACCAATTCGCCGACGAGAATCCGATGTCCACGTCGGTGGCCATCCGCATGCGTCCGCAACGCTGGCTGAGCACCGATTACTCGAAGTGACCCCGCGGCACCGGCGAATCTGCGACGGTGTCCACCATGCGTGTGCTGGTGGCGGCGTTGTCGGTGATCGGACTGCTGACGGCAAGTTGCGGAGGCTCCGCACCGCCGGCGGAGTCGTCGTCGACTGAATCGCCGTCGGTGGCTCCGGGCGGGCCGACGGCCAAGGCGGACAAGGCCGGTGACGACGCCGCCGCCGCCGGAGCCATGGTGGTCACCTACGAGGAGGCGACGACGCCCGAGGCCATCGCCGGGCGCGACCTGCTGAAGAACAACCAGGTGCTCGAGGACATGGCCGACGACGTCAACCAGACGCTCGCGCTGCCCCACGACGTCCCGCTGCTCGGGGTGCAGTGCGACGAGGCCAACGCCTACTGGGATCCGACCGCCCAGACCGTCACGATCTGCTACGAGGACGCCGCCAACAGCGAGCGGATCTTCACCGAGGCCGGCGATCCCGATCCCGCCGCGAGCGCGATCAACGCCGAGTGGGCGACGTTCTTCCACGAGGTCGGGCACATGGCGGTCACGCTCTACGACCTGCCGATCACCGGGCGGGAGGAGGACGTGGCCGATCAGCTGGCCGCCTACATCCTGCTCACGCCCGGCGACGACGGGAAGGCCGATCCCGAATCGGTGCAGTCGGTGAAGGACTTCGCGCGGGTGTTCGGCGCGTCGGAGAACAGCGAGGTCACCGCCGACGACATGGCCGACGTGCACTCGCTGGATCAGCAGCGGGTCTACAACCTGGAATGCTGGATCTACGGGTCGGACCCGGAGGCCAACGGCGACCTCGTCACCGACGGTCAACTGCCCGAGGACCGCGCGGACGGCTGCGCCGACGAGTGGCAGCAACTCGACAAGGCGTGGTCGACGTTGCTGGACCCGTACTTCAGGAACTAGCGCGGCGGCGCGGGCGGAGGTGCCGCGGGCGGCGCCCCGGGCGGCGGAGGCGGCGGCGGCGGAGGAGGCGGCGGTGCCAGCAGCCGCACGATGTCGGGCTTCATCGCCTGCAGCTGCGCCCCCCAGTACCCCCAGCTGTGGGTGCCGTTGGGCGGGAAGTTGAAGATCGCGTTGCGCCCGCCCGCGGCGAGGTACTTGTCGCGGAACTCCTTGTTGGTCGCGATCGTGATCGTCTCCAGCGAACCGGCGCTGAGGTTGATGCCCGGGTCGGTACCGGTGTCGAGGTCGCTGGCGATGCCGTTGCCGCAGTAGATCCACAGCGCGGTGCGGTTGGCGACGAGCCGGTTGATGTTCAGCATCGGGTCGGCCCGCAGCCAGGCCGGTGAGCCGGACGGCCCCCACATGTCGTACGAGTCGAAGCCGCCCGCGTCCTGCATCGCGATGTCGATGAGCGGCGGCCAGAACTTCTGCGACGGAGCCAGATAGCCCGACAGCGACGCCGCGAACTTGTACTGACGCGGATAGTAGGCCGCCATCGTCAACGCGGCACTGCCCGACATCGACAGCCCGACAACGGCGTTGCCGAATGGATCCTGTCCGCGGTTGGCGGCCAGCCACGTCGGTAACTCGTTGGTCAGGAACGTCTCCCACTTGTAGGTCAGCGTCCCGTTGCGGTTCTTGGCCGGCCGGTACCAGTCGGCGTAGAAGCTGGACTGTCCTCCGACGGGCATGATCACCGACACACCGGACTGGTGGAACCACTCGAATGCGGCGGTGTTGATGTCCCAGCCGTTGAAGTCGTCCTGGGCGCGCAGCCCGTCGAGCAGCAGCACCGAATGCGGCCCACCGCCCTGGAATTCGACGCGGATCGTGCGGCCCATCGAGGGCGACGGCACGTCGAGCTGCTCGATGGGCAGTCCCTCGCGGGAGAACGCGTGCGCCTGCGGGTGGGGACCGAGGGTCAGCGCCGACACCGCGAGCAGGGCGGCGACGGCGACGCGTGTACCGGCGCGACGGAGCCGGCGTCCGAGGGAGGCCACGCGCGCGAACCTATCCGGTGCGCGCGCCGACGCCGGCGGGCCGCGCGGCCGGTGACCGGGTCGTTACCGAGCTGTTGTCAGTCCGTTGAGACTGCGCCCAGGGCGGGATGTGCGGGCCGATCACCGCCCTGGGCGCAGTCTCAACGGGAACGAATGAGCACCGGTCCCTGGGCCATGAATCGCGGTGTGCTGCCGCGGTGTTCGTCGGCGGCGTGCACCGTGAACGGATGCAGGACGTACATGTCGCCGGGTGCGCCGGTGGCATGATGCACCGGCCGCGACGCGCTGGCGGCGTCGACCAGTGCCCCCGCCGCCACGGCGTCGAGGGGCTCGTCGGTGAGCACTCGGGCGGTGTCGCGGTGCGAGCCCGCGCGGATCCGCGTCGGCGCGTCGTCGATCGTCACCTCCGAGAGCAGCGTCAGCACCAGCAGTGTGTGCGGACGGTTGGTCACGAACCAGGCGCCGTCGTCACCGGGGGTGTTGAGGTCGATGTGCCAGCCACGGTCCTCGGCGGGCGGATGCACCGGGAAGCGGACGGGGATGTTGCCGAGCGCGCGGCGGGGGAGCCAGCCGCCCTCGCCGCAGATCGCGTCGAGCGCGTCGGCCAGGCGGGGGCTGCCGGCCAGTGTGCCGAACGGTCCCGCGCCGGTCAGGTCGGCGGTCCACACCACCGGTCGGGTCCAGGTCGTAGGGTCCCGCGCGACGTCGAGCTGCTGCCAGAGCAGCTCGCGCGCCGCGTCGGCGACCGCGCGAGGTGCGGCCTGCTCGAGCTTGACGTAGCCGTTCGCGGCGAAGGATTCGACATCGACCACGCCGCGAGAGTGGCACAGCGAAGACGGGTGATGCCAACGCTTTTCTCGCCGTGTCGGTGGCTCAGGGGCGGGCGGTGACGAAGCCGAGGCCGGCCATCGCCGCGGCGCTCACCATCACGATGCCCAGCGGTATCGCGGTGTGCTCCCCGCCGAGACCGACCAGCGGCGACACCACGGCCGCCAACCCGAACTGCGTGGCACCGAGGAGAGCCGATGCGGTGCCTGCGGCGCGCGGCGCGGCGGACAACGCCAGCGCGGTGGTGTTGCCGAAGATCAGCCCCATGCCGGCGACCGCGAAGAACAGCGGCAGAGCCAGCCAACCCGCGGCAACACCGGCGATCGCGAGGATCAGGACCGCGGTGCCCGCCACCAGGATGACCGCGAGGCCGACGCCGGCCAGTGTGCGAGGCTCGACGCGCGCGGTGAGGCGCGCGCTGGTCGCACTCATCATCAGCAGCCCGAAGGCGTTGACGCCGAACATCGCTCCGTACTGCGCCGAGCTCAGGCCCATCATCGTCTGGTAGACGAACGGCGACGCGGAGATGTAGGCCATCATGACCGCGAACGCGAACCCGAACGCCACCAGATGGCCGAGGTAGGCGCGTCGCGTCAGGTCCCGCAGCGGTGAGCCCGTGGTGGCCCTGTCGGCGCGCAGCGCGGCGCGGCGCTCCTCGGTGTGGGTCTCGCGGATCACTACGAGCGCGGCGACGAGCATCGCGACGACGAGACCGAGGATCACCGCGAGCGCACCGCGCCAGCCCAACGGCTGCACCAGGAATCCACCGGCCAGCGGCGCCGCGATCGGGGCGATGCCGCCGACGATCATCATCAGGCTGAAGGCGCGCGCGGCGGCGCGTCCGCTGGCCAGGTCGGAGATGATCGCGCGGCCGATCACCATGCCTGCCGCCCCGGTGAGTCCCTGCGCGAGTCGGGCCGCGACGAGCACCTCGATGGTCGGGGCGAGGACGGTGACCGCGCTGGCGAGCACGCACACCACCGCGCCGATGACCAGGGGTCTGACCCGTCCGTACCGATCCGAGAGCGGACCGAACACCAACTGACCGGCCGCGAGGCCGAGCAGGAACGCGGTCAATGTCAGCTGCACGCTGGTCGGGGAGGTGTGCAGGTCGTCGACCATCTGCGGGAACGCGGGCAGATACAGGTCGGTGGCGAACGGCGCGACGGCCGACAGCAGCGCCAGCGTGACGAGCAGGCCGATCGTGATCTGCGGTGTCGCGTCCCGGCGCGCCGTCGTGTCGACGGTGGCGGTCATGGAGTCTCCCAAGATGGTTATCAGAAAATAGTTATCATTACATAACTATCAGGTAGGGTGGGATCGTGCAAGCCCGTCCCGCCCGCGCCGAGCAGCTCGCGGACCTCGCCGACGTCGTGATGGCGGTGGCGCGCGCCGTCCGCTCCCACGCCGCCGCCGATCCGGACGTCGTCGAACTGTCGGCCACCGAGGTGACCGTGCTGCGCTTCATCGACCACCATCCCGACGCCAGCGCCGGCACCGTCGCCGCCGGAACGGGGCTGCAGCGCAGCAACCTGAGCCGCGCACTGCGCGACCTCGAGGCCAAAGGACTGATCAGACGGTCGGCTGACCCCGCCGACAGCCGACAGGTGGTATTGCGCTCGACCCGGCTCGCCGAGGAGAACCTGGCGCGACTGCGCACCATCTGGGCGCGGCTGGTCGGTGATGCGCTCGATGCGTCGGGGCAGCAGTACGACATCGCCGCGGCCCTGTCGTTGTTGCGTGCGCTGGAACGCGGACTCGACGCGGGCGCGCGATGAACCTGTTCCGCCGCAGGCGCATCACCGTCCCGGTGGGGCGCTACGACGCGGCCGCCGATCGTTGGCGCGATCGGGACGACGACGGATCGGTCACGTGTCAGCAACTGACGGTGGCGACGTTCAACATCTGGTTCAACGAGCTTCACCGCGAGCAGCGCTACCACGCGATCGCCGAACTGCTCTTCCGGGAAGCCCCCGACGTCATGGTCTTCCAGGAGGTGACCCGCTCGGCGCTCGAGGTGTTCCTGGCGCAACCATGGATACGGGAGAGCTACCGACGCGCCGCGGTGGTCGGCGACGGCAACTACGGCATGCTCATGCTCTCTCGGCTCCCGGTGCGCCGATGCACCTACACGCGGTTGCCCAGCCGCCTGTCGCGGGGATACCTGGCGGGTGAGTTCACGGTCAACGGACGGGATCTGACGATCGTGTCCGTTCATCTCGAGAGCGGAAAGAAGGCTTCGCAGCTGCGAGCGCGCCAGATGTCGAGGCTGTGGCGCGCATTCGGCGACGACGGTGACGTCGTGATCCTGGGCGACTTCAACATGCGCGACGACGAGAGCCGGGCCATGGACCCGCGGTATCGGGACGTGTGGCCGCACTTGCGGCCGGACGACCCGGGATTCACCGAGGACACCTCGATCAACCACATGCGCTACGACATGAAGGACAAGCACCGCCAGGTCCGGTTCGACCGGGTGCTGCTCAAGGGTGCGGCATGGAGGGCCGCGGACATCGGCCTGCTCGGCCGCGAACCGATCGCGCCGTCATTGCCGAGAATCTTCCCGTCAGACCACTTCGGGGTGCTGTGCCGCCTCGAGGCTCAACCGATCACCATCACCTCCCACCCCGCCGAGGACCGCCGCGGCCGTCGGCGATGGCCGGCGCGCTAGGACACGCGGCGCGACCACGCCGTCGCGCCGGCGACGATCACGGCGGCGACCGCCGCCGTCGCCGCGAGCAGCACGCTGTCGCGCTGCGCCGCACCGATCGCGATCGCCACCAGCGCCCACAGCACGCCCGCCGCGTAGCCGACGGTGCCGCGGAGCGTGACTGTCAGCAGCACCGCGAAGCCCGCGGCGGCGACGAGCACCACGAGCTGCCACGGCACCGCGTCGGGCGACACTCCGGAGTCGATCAGCGCGGCCGCGACGTTGGCGAACACCGCGATCGACGACCACCCGAGATAGAGCCCGAACGTGACCGTCGCCAGCGTGGCCAGCCACGGCGGGCACGACAGATCGCTCCGATGGCGCACGAGCAGCAGCATGATGTGCGCCAGCGCGCCGACCATCACCGCGAACACCGCCACGGTCGCCCACAGCCAGTCCTGGGCGGCGACCGCGAGCCACAGACTGAAACCGACGAACACCACCGACGCGTCGACCAACAGGCTGGTCTCCCACGACGGCCCGAGACCGAACCGCCACACCGCCAGCGATGTCGTCGCGCACAGCAGCGTGATGACGCCCCACAGGCTGAACGCGTAGCCGGCCGGCGTGATCAGCGCCTCGTTTGTGGCGCCGGACTCCAGAAAGTCACCGGCCAGCGCGCTGACGACCACCGGCGCGACCAGTTGGCTGACCGCCAGCACGACGAGGACGCGGCGCCACGGTCGCACCGACGGGGAGTTCGTTCGGGGAGTTCCCGATGTTCGGGTCACCGAGGGATTCGGTGCACGAAGCCGTCCGGATGGGCTACAGATCGACCGACATCGGGCCGACGCCCCAGATCTCGTCGCAGTACTGGCGGATCGCGCGATCCGACGAGAACGTGCCGCTGCGGGCGGTGTTGCGGATCGACATCCGCGACCACACGTCGTCGTCGAGCCACACCCGCGACACCTCGGCCTGGCGGTCGACATACGAGCGGTAGTCGGCGAGCACCAGGAACGGATCGTGGTGGATCAGGTTGTCGACGACCGGACGCAGCACCTCGGTGTCGCCGTGGGTGAACGTGCCCGCGGCGATCAGCTCCAGCACCGCCGCCAGCTCCGGGTCGCGCTCGACGAAGCTCTGCGGCCGGTACCCGTCGGCCTTCACGGCCTCCACCTGATCCTCGGTCAGCCCGAACAGGAAGAAGTTCTCCGCGCCGGCCTCCTGCCGGATCTCGACGTTGGCGCCGTCGAGCGTGCCGATGGTGAGCGCGCCGTTGATCATGAACTTCATGTTCCCGGTGCCCGACGCCTCCTTGCCTGCCGTGGAGATCTGCTCGGACAGGTTGGCCGCCGGATAGACCAGATGGGCGTTCTTGACGTTGAAGTTCGGCAGGAACACCACCCTCATGTACCGATTGACGTCGGGGTCGTTGTTGACCGTTGCGCCGACCGCCGTGATCAGCTTGATGATCCGCTTGGCCATCGTGTAGCCCGGTGCGGCCTTGCCGCCGAACAGGAACGCCCGCGGCGGGATCGCCAGCCCCGGATTGGTCTTGAGCCGGTGGTAAAGCGCCACGATGTGCAGCACCATCAGGTGCTGGCGCTTGTACTCGTGGATCCGCTTGACCTGCACATCGAACATCCACGTCGGGTCCAGCTCGATGCCCGTCGTCGCATGGACGTACTCGGCGAGCCGGGACTTGTTGACGCGCTTGACCTCCCGCCAGCGGACCCGGAACGCCGGATCCTCGACGAACGATTCCAGGCCCTGGAGCCGGCCCAGGTCGGTCAGCCAGCCGGGACCGATCGTCTCGTCCAGCAGCGCCCGCAGCCCCGGGTTGGACAGCGCCAGGAACCGGCGCGGGGTCACGCCGTTGGTGACGTTGCCGAACCGCTCCGGCCACAACTCGTAGAAGTCCTTCAACACACTGGATTTCAGCAACTCCGAGTGCAGCGCGGCGACGCCGTTGACGGCGTGGCTGCCGACCGTCGCGAGGTGCGCCATCCGCACACTGCGGCCACCCTCCTCGCCGATCAGCGACATCCGGGCCACGCGCGCCTCGTCATCGGGGAAGCGGGCCCGCACCTCGGTGAGGAAGCGCTCGTTGATCTCGTAGATCAGCTCGAGGTGACGCGGCAGCGCCTCGCCGAAGATGCGCAGCGGCCACGTCTCCAGCGCCTCGGGCAGCAGCGTGTGGTTCGTGTAGCCGAACGTGCGCACGGTCAGATCCCATGCCGCGTCCCAATCGAGCTGGTGGTCGTCGATCAGCAGCCGCATCAGTTCGGCCACCGCGATCGACGGGTGCGTGTCGTTGAGCTGGATGGCCCACTTGTCCGGCAGCGCCGACAGCGGCAGTTGCGCCCGCTGGGTGTGGATGTTGAGGATGTCCTGCAGCGAGCACGTCACGAAGAAGTACTGCTGCAGCAGCCGGAGCCGCTTGCCCGCCTCGGGCTCGTCGTTGGGGTAGAGCACCTTGGACACCGTCTCGGAGACCACCTCCTCGTCGACGGCCTTATAGAAGTCGCCGGTGTTGAACGCGTCGAGCGCGAACGACTCCACCGCTCGCGCGCTCCACAGCGTCAGCGTGTTGCAGGTGGTGACGCCGTAGCCCTGCACCGGGGTGTCGTAGGAGACACCCTTGAGCACGCGCTGCGGCACCCAGCGCACCCGCAACCGGCCCGTCACGTCCCGGTACTGCTCGGTGTGCCCGCCCCAGTTCACCAGGTAGCTGGCGTCGGGCTTGTCGATCTCCCACGGGTTGCCGTGCACCAGCCAGTTGTCGGTCTTCTCGACCTGCCAGCCGTCCTGGATCTCCTGGGTGAAGATGCCGAACTCGTAGCGGATGCCGTAGCCGATCGACGGCCGCTCCAGCGTCGCGAGCGAGTCCAGATAGCAGGCGGCCAGCCGTCCGAGCCCGCCGTTGCCCAGCCCCGGCTCACCCTCGCAGGCCAGGATCTCCTCGAGATCCTGCCCCAGATCCGCCAGCGCCCGACGCGCCTCCGCTTCGATCCCGAGGTTGAGCAGATTGTTGCCCAGCTGCGGGCCCATCAGGAACTCCGCTGACAGGTAGCAGGTGACCTTCGCCGAGAGGTCGAGCCAGTCCTGCGTGGTCGCCATCCACCGCTTCTGCATGCGGTCGCGCACGGCCAGCGACAGCGCCCGGTAGTAGTGCTCGGGTTGCAGCACCGCCGGCGGGCGGGCGATCGAGTACACCAGGTGATCGGACACCGCGGCCCGCAGCGCATCAGCGGTCATCCCGGTCCGCGTCTGCCCGGTCGGGCCGGCCGGAGCGCTGACCTGGGCAGACGGTTCGGACGGGGCGTTCACGAGGTCGGTCACGCGCGTCATTCTGGCGTCCGGATGTTTCGGGAATGGGTCGCCGTGATGAACGGCGCGAACGGCGTCGGCCCGGAAAGACCCGGAAAACCGGCAGACATTGCCGGGAAATATTGCCGAGCCGAATATTGACGCGGTTGACTGTTCGGATGGCGACGGGCATACACCGGTGGGCGCGCGTGACGCGTCGCGCCGCGGGTGGGGTGCCGCCGCTGCCGCGGCTGCTCGGGTGGACGCTGACCGTCGGCGTGCTGTGCTTCGCGGTGCGCGGTCTGGTCTACCTGGACAGCTGGTCCTACGCGATGGTGTGGCCGGCTGTCGCACCGCAGTTGGTCGCGCTGCTGACCTCGCCGCGGCGCCAGTGGCCGGTCTACCTGGCCGCGTTCGCGGCGATCCAGATCATCCCGGCCCGGTTCGCCCTGGGGCTCTCGCCGGAGATCGGGGTCGTGTCGACGCTGACCGCCGTGGTGTTCGCCGCGGTCATGCTGCACCGCGACCAGGACTGGGTGAGCGGCCGCAGCGACTCGCTGCGCAGCTGGCAGCGGTTCCTGTTCTACGGGGTGCTCGCCGCGCCGTTGCTGGCGAGCCCGATCGGGATCGCCGGGCTGGCGCTGAACGGGGAGGTGGGCACCGATGCGCGGGCGCTGGCCTACGCCGCGATGGCCTGGTATCTCACCGAGGCCGTCGGCATCGCGTTCCTGGTTCCGCTGATGCTGCGGTGGCGGCACTACGCCCGAAGGCACACCTGGCGGGAGGTGGCGTGGTTCGCGACGATGACCGCGGTCACCGTCGGCCTCTGTGCCGCGTCGGCGACGAAGTCGAGTTTCGTGCTGGTGTTCCTGACCGCGCTGCCGGCGCTGCTGGTGCTGATCCGCTCGGGCATCGCGTCGGCGTTCGCCGAGATGGCCGTCGGCTCGGCGCTGGTGCTCGGCAGCACCTTCGCCGGGTACGGCCCGTTCGCCGCATCGCTGGAGGATCCGGGTCAGGCCATGATCTCAGCGCAGGTGTTCGTGCTGGGCGCGTTCACGATGGTGGTGCTCGTCGCCGCTGCGCTGGAGGACCGGGAGCGGCTCGTCGCGCTCGACGACGTCAGCCACAAGGCCTACGAACTGATCGCCGAATTAACCGGCGACGTGGTGATCCTCGTCGACGCCGACGGCAACGTCCTGCACCGCGCGACCGAGGGACACGAGATCCTCGACATCCCCGACGGGCCGATCACCAAGGCGCGCTGGCTCGAGCACGTCCATCCCGACGACCGCGCGGCCCGCGCCGACTTCCCCGGATCGCCGGAGGACGGCGGCTCCGAACCGTTCCGCGTCCGGCGCACCGACGGGTCGTGGGGCTGGTACGTCCTCCACAGCCGGCGCACCGCCGACGGCCTGACCGCCGCGATCATGCGCGACGTGACGCTCGAGCGGGAGGTGCAGGACTCGCTGACCGACATGGCGAACACCGATCCGCTGACCGGGCTGGCCAACCGTCGCGGCCTCGCCCACCGGGCCGCCGAGATCTGGAGCCGGGCAGCCGTCGACGGCGAACAGGTCACGGCGCTGTTCGTCGACATCGACCACTTCAAATCGTTCAACGACCTCTACGGCCACCAGGCCGGCGACGAGTGCCTGCGCCACCTCGCCGAGGTGCTCGCCCATCTGGCCGACCCGAGCGTGTGCGTGGCCGCACGCTACGGCGGCGAGGAATTCGCGGTCGTGCTGTCGGGCTGCGACGACGCCGCCGGATTCGCCAAGGGTCTGGTGCGGGCGATCCGGTCGCTGGCGATCCCGCACGACGGAACGGGAACGGGCACGGTGACGATCAGCGTCGGCGTCGCGACCCTGCGGCCGTGGCGGCTCACCGGATCGGATCCCGACGCCGCGGTGCGGGAACTGCTCGACCGCGCCGACAAGGCGCTCTACACCGCGAAATCCGATGGCCGCAATGCGATCTCGGTGTACCGCGACGGCGCGGTGCTACTCGGCGAGTAGGTTGACGATGCCGGTGAACACCGGCGGTGCCACGCGGGCGGCCGGCACGATGAGCGGCCGCAGCGGGCTGCGGCTCGCCCGCAGAACCCCGGCGGTCATCAGCCGGTAGCGACGGGTGGTGCGCCGCCACCGTCGTTCGTAGTCGGCCGGCCGGTCGGCGGCCACACAGTCGACGAGCGTGCGGGCCGCCGCGAACGACAGACCCAGTCCCTCGCCGGTCAGCGCGTCGACGTAGCCGGCCGCGTCACCGACCAGCAGGACCCGGCCTGCCACCCGTCGCGAGACCCGTTGCCGCAACGGTCCCGCGGCCCGATCAGGCTCCTGCGGGAACCCGGCGAGCCGGTCCCGCAACGCCGGGAACGCGGCCAGGTGCTCGTCGAAGCGGCCCTGACGCGCGGTCAGGATCGCGACCCCGACGCAGTCCGGGGCCACGGGTGTCACGTACGCCTCCCCGGCCGCCGGATCGGCCGCCCAGTGCACCTCCACGCAGTCGGTCCACGGTGTGACGCCGACGTGCCGGGTGAACCCCCAGCGCCGAACCGCCGGACCGGGGCGGTACAGGCCCAGTGCGGCGCGGACCGGGGAGTGCAGCCCGTCGGCCGCCGCCAGGTACCGGGCGCGGAAACCGTTGACACACACACCCTCTGCGTCCTGGGCGACCGTGCCGACGGAGCCGTCCTCGATGCGCACCCCGGCGGCGACCGCGGCGTCGAGCAACCCGCGGTGCAGCGCCGTGCGACGCACGCCCAGACCGGGGCCGGACGCGAAGGCGGCGGTGACGGCCCGCCGACCGTCGAGATAGGTGATGCCCCGGAACGGGACACCCGCAGGGTGGGCGCCGAGCCGACCGAGTTCCCGCACCGCGTGCGGCATCAGCCCCTCGCCGCACGCCTTGTCGACGGAACCGGGGCGCTTCTCGAGCACCACGGTCTGCAGACCGCGCCGCGCGGCGTGGATCGCGGTGGCCAGGCCCGCGGGTCCGCCGCCGGCGACCAGCAGGTCGATCACGTCAGCCTCGCCAATGCATCGTTCTCACAACCGATTCGGGTGTGCAGCAGTGCCGCGTTCAGTGCGGTGAAGACGATCGCGGTGAGCCAGGCGGTGTGCACCAGCGGCAGCGCGATGCCCTCGGCGGCGACCGCCACGTAATTCGGGTGACGCAGGTACCGGTACGGGCCGCCGGTCACGCGCCCGGCGCCGGGAACGACGACCACGCGGGTGTTCCACTGCCGCCCCAGGGTGGCGATGCACCACCACCGCAGCGCCTGCGCGGCCAGCACCACGCCGAGCATCGGCCACCCCAGTGCGGGCAGGAACGGGCGGTGCGCCGCCTCGACCAGACAGGCCACCAGCAGCGCGGTGTGCAGCACCACCATCACCGGGTAGTGACCGGCGCCGAACTCCACACCGCCGCGCTCCCGGCTCCAGCGCAGATTCCGCTGCGAGACCACGAGTTCGGCGATCCGTTCGGCGGCGACCGCGGCGATCAGCACCGTGTAGGCGAGCACCGCTCACCGCCAGCGCAGCAGCACGAGCTCCGAGCAGAAGCCCGGGCCCATCGCCATCAGCAGACCGGGCTCGTCGGCCGGAGGCTTCTTGGCGATGGTGTCGCGCAGCACGTGCAGCACCGACGACGACGACAGGTTGCCCACCTCCGCGAGCGAGCGCCACGTCAGCTCCAGCGCGTCGTCGTCCAGGCCGAGCGCGGCCGTGATCGCCTCGATCACCTTCGGCCCGCCGGGATGGGACACCCACGCGGCGATGTCGTCGACGTCCAGCGCATGCGCGCCGAGGAACGCCGACATGTCCTCGGCGAGGTAGCGGTCGATCAGATCGGGCAGATCCGCCGACAGGATCAGCGCGAAACCGTTCCTGCCGACCCGCCACCCCATGGTGTCCAGGGAGTCGGGATACATGCGGCTGCGGGTGTCCACCACCTCGGGGCCGCGGGGATGGAGCCGCTGCGCGCGATCCTCGCCGACCGCGACCACCGCGGCGGCGCCGTCGCCGAACAGCGCACTGCCCACCAGGCTCGCCATCGTCGGCTCGGCCGCCGGGTAGGTCAGCGAGCACAGTTCGACCGACACCAGCGCGGCGGTGTGGCCGGGTGCCCCGCGCAGATAGTCGTGCATGCGCGCGATGCCCGCCGCACCGGCGACGCAGCCCAGCCCGAACAGCGGGATCCGGCGCACATCGGGCCGCAGACCCAGCCGACCGGCGATGCGGGCGTCCAGCGAGGGCACCGCGACACCGGTGACCGTGGTGGTAAGGATGAGGTCCAAATCGCTGGGGTGCACACCGGCCTCGTCGAGCGCCGCCGTCAGTGCCTCACAGCCGAGATCGACGGCGTGCTCGAGGTAGATGTCGTTGGCCTCGCCGAAATCCTGCAGCGCCGGGTAACGCTCGAGGGGGAGCACGAAGTGCCGGGAGTGGACCTTGGCGTGCTCGTGCAGACCGCGCACGACCTCGCCGAATCCGGCGAACGCCGGCACGGCCAGGAAGGCCTCGGTGACCTCCTGCTGGGTGTACCGGTGCGGCGGCAACGCACCTTGGACGCCGGCGATGACACTGACGGGATTCATGGCGCTATCCGTTCTGTGGGTTCCCGTGGGGGTGGGGCCGCCGGCTCCTCCTCGAGACCGAGGCGGCGGTGGATCCGCCTGAGCCAGTGCGGCGCCCACCAGTTCCAGCCCCCCATCAGACGCATGAACGCCGGCACCGCCACCATGCGCACGAGCGTCGCGTCGACCAGCACGGCCAGTGTCAGGCCCAGGCCGAACATCCGCATCACCGACGTGCTGGCCGCGATCAGCGCAGCGAACGAGATCGACATGATCAGCGCGGCCGCGGTGATGATGCGGCCGGTGTAGGCGATGCCCAACGCCACCGACTCGTCGGATTGTCCGGTGGCGAGCCAGAATTCGCGGATGCGCGCGACGAGGAACACCTCGTAGTCCATTGACAGGCCGAAGGCGATGCAGAACAGCAGCACCGGCATGTTGGCGACCAGTGTGCCGGTGGGGGTGGTGCCCAGGCCGCCCAGGTGACCGTCCTGGAACACCCATACCAGCGCGCCGAACGCTGCGGTCAACGAAAGAACGTTCAACACAAGAGCTTTGAGAGGAACCACGATGCTGCCGGTGAGCAGGAACAGCAGCGCGAACATGATGACCGCGATCAGGCCGAGCACCAGCGGCAGCGTGGAGGTGATCGCGTCGACGCTGTCGCGGTTGGTCTGTGCGGTTCCGGTCATCTCGACGGTCCGACCACCCGGGCCGGGTACGGCGTGCAGCGCGTCGAGTTGGCGCTCCGACGCGTCGGAGAACAACGGCGCGCTGCTGGCGACGGTGAGGAACGCGCTGCCGTCCCGTTCGCGGGCCGGCGCCGACGGCGGCCCCTGCGCAACCCCGTCGACGTACGTGCCGCTGGGGGCGGACACGCTGACCACGTCGGGCACCCGCGACAGCCCGGTGGCGTAGGCCGACAGCTCGGCCGGGCCCAGCCCGCCGGTGTCGGGGACGACGACGGTGACCGCGGTGTCGGTGTTGTCGGCGAAGTCGCGCCGCAGCTGGTCGCCGACCTGATGCGCCGACGCGGACGGCGGCAGCACGCGGTCGTCGGGGAAGCCCCACCGCACGCCGAGGAACGGCAGGCCCGCGACGATCAGCAGCGCGACGACGGCCAGCCCGAGCGGCAGCGCCCGGCGCATCACGGTCTTCGCGCAGCGGTACCAGAAGCGCTGTTCGACGGGCACGGGTCGCGGGTCGGGGCGGCGCAGCACCCGACGGGCGAACCGGCGCACGTCGAGGGCGTCGTGCCGGTCACCGAGCAGCACCAGGGCTGCCGGGGTGACCACCACGGCGGCCGCCGCGGCGAACGCGACCGTCGCCACCCCCGCATAGGCGAACGACTTGAGGAAGTGCATCGGGAACAGCACCATCACCGACATCGACAACGCGACCGTCGTCGCCGAGAAGATCACGGTGCGCCCGGCGGTGGCCAGGGTGCGCTGCACGGCCTCGGCGCGCCCGGCGCCGCCGGCGAGCTCGTCGCGGTAGCGGCTCAGGATCAACAGGGTGTAGTCGATCGCCAGGGCCAGCCCCATCGCGGTGGCCAGATTGAGCGCGAAGATCGACACGTCGGTGGCGAAGGTGACCATCCGCAGCACCGCCAGCGCCCCGACGATCGCCATCACCCCGATCGCCACCGGCAGCGCCGCGGCCAGCAGCCCGCCGAACACCCAGACCAGCACCAGGAAGCTCAGCGGAATCGCCAGACCCTCCATCAGCAGCAGGTCGCGCTGTGAGTGCTCGGTGATCTGCACGTTGACCATGGCTGTCCCGCCGGTGCGCACCGAGACGCCCGCGGACACGTCGCGCGTGACGTCGCGGTCGATCTCCTTGGCGTAGGTCTGCTGCTGCGCCTCGGTGCCGGTGATGCCGACGACGACCAGGCCGGCCGTCCGGTCCCGGCTGACCAGGTCGGCCGCGGCGGCCGGCGGGGTGGTCCACGCCGACGAGACCGTGGCGACGTGCGGATGCTCGGCGACGCGCTGGGCGATGCGCCGCCCGGTGTCCCGTGCGGCGGGGCTGTCCACGCCGTCGGGGGAGGACACCACGATCAGCATCACCACGTCGCCCTGGCCGAACGTCTCGGTCAGGGTCCGCGATGCGCGCGCCGACTCGGAGCCGGGGTCGGCGAACCCGCTGGGAGACAGGCTGGCGGCCACCGGGACTCCCAGGACGGCGAGCACGACGGTCAACGCCGCCGCGGCCGCCACGATCCGGCGTGGGGCGGCGAGCGCGAGCGAAGCGAGTCGGTGAAGCAGCTCTGTCTCCCGTGTTCTCGAGAAGCGCTTAATTTACGACACGGAAGAAACGGCGTGGAGGTTCATGATCTGACGAAATCGTGATGCTGTGCCGCAGCGCAGGCCGCACCGCAGGCGTCAGCGCAGTTCGAAGTGCTGGTAGTCCAGCGGGGTACGCCAGTTCCCGCCCCAGCGCCAGCCGCGCTCGGTGAACGCCGCCACGGCCGGGTCGCCGTCGTGGAACATGCCGGGATCGGTGCGGGTGCGGTCCAGCCACGGCCCGCTGTTGGCGGGTTCGAAGTGCCCGCGCGAGTCGAGGTAGGGGTTGATGCGCGGGTTGATGTCGACCGCGCGTCCGTAGGCGTGCAGTGACCAACTGTCGGAGCCCGGGATGCCGCGGCAGTTGAACGCCGAGGTGTTGTTGTCGCGCATCGACAGTTCGTCCTCACCGCCGGGATAGCGATCGGCGCCCTGCATCTTCTCGATCGGAAACCGCAACGCGCTGAGCTGGCTGAACACGTCGATGACGGCGTCCACCACCTCGGCGCTGACGATGAGTTCGCCGCGGTGGCGCCGGCCGTCGAGGCCCCAGTGGTCCAGCTCCACGCGGCGCAGCGCGTCCGGGCCCACCGGGCAGCCGGGCCGCCACGTCGCACCGAGGTCGGCGGCGGTCACCGGGCTGACTCTCGGAGGTTGCGGCGGTGGCGCGGCGGGGGGCTGGGGTGCGGGCATCGAGGGACGGCTCGACTCTGGGGGCGGCGGCGGGGCCGGCGGCGGGGGCGGTGCGCACTGCACCAGCGTCATCGTCAGCGCCGCCGTGGCGGCCAGGATTGCGACCCTCACCGCGGACCACGGTACCTGCGCCCGGTAGGGCAGTTAGCCACGCTCATCAGTTCTGTTAGTACAGCTTTCGACTTCCTGGCCGGTCACAAGATCACCGTTATTGCTGTGATCTGGATCATTGCGGCGTTATAGTGTGTCCGCAATCACAGAGAGGGCGGACATGGTCGGATTCGGCGAGGGCGCGATGGTCCCCCAGCACGTCAAGCCATCGCATACGGTGCACGCGTCCCACGAGACCAACTGGGTCGTCGCTTTTCTGATGGTGACGGTGCTGATCGCCGCCGTGGCCGGTGTGGTGCTCGCCCTGTCCAGCGGGATGCCGAATCTCGCGATCGTGATCGCGCTCGTCACCGGCGCGGTGTTCGCCGGACAGGCCTGCTGACAGATCAGACCGGACCGCGCCGCGGAATAGCATTCCTGGTTGCTGCGAGCGCGAAATAGCAACCCGGAATGCTATTCCGGCGCAATGCGGCTAGATCATGTCGTTGCGGGTGAGCCAGCGCATGATCGGCCAGCCGATGAACACCGGCAGCCAGCACGTCAGGATCCGGTACAGCAGCACCGAGGGGACCGCGATCGCGGCGGGCACCCCGAACGCGGCCAGACCACCGATCAGTGCCGCCTCCACGGCACCGACACCGCCCGGCGTGGGCGCCGCCGACGCCAGGGTGCCGCCGACCATCGTCACGATCGTGACGGTGACGAAGCTGGCGTCGCCGCCGAACGCCTCGATACTCGCCCACAGCGCCAGCGCGGCCCCCAGAGTAGTTGCGGCACAACCCAGCACGATCAGCGCGAGGCGCTTGGGTTCACGGGCCAGCTCGACGAGGTCGTCGATGACCTCCTTGAGCCGGGGCCGCACCGCGGTCGCGAGCCAGCGTCGCAGCTGCGGCACGAACAGGGACACCCCGACCGCGCCGAACACCACGCCGGCCACCAGGTACAGCACGGTCGCGCTGGGCACGAACCGCGACAGATTCGCCGACGCGCCGGCCGCGGCGCTGAACACGATCAACAGCGTGAGGTGGGTGAGCACCTGCACCGACTGTTGCAGCGCCACCGTCGTCGTGGCCCGCAGCGCGCCGAGCCCGCCCTTCTGCAGGAACCGGGTGCTCAGTGCCAGACCACCGACGCCCGCGGGGGTGGTGGTCGCGGCGAACGTGTTGGCCACCTGCATGATGCTCAGGTTCCGGAAACTCACCATGCCGTCGGCGCACGCCCACAGCGCCGCCGCCGCGCCCAGATAGGTGAGCGCCGAGACCGCGAGGCCTGCCAGTGCCCACCACCAGTTCGCCGACCGCAGTTCGGAGAAGAACACCGGCACCGAGCTGATGAACGGATAGGCGACGTAGACGAGCGCGACCAGCAGCACCGTCTGGATCAGCTGGCTGCGGGTGAAGCGGGTGATCGTCGCGGTGGTGATCTGGTCGGCGCCGGTCTGGCGCTTGACCTCCTCGCGTGCCGCCGACATCACCGCGCCGGCGTCGCGCACCGAGTTCCGCAGACGCTGGTGCATCGCGGCTTTGGTGAGACGGCGCGACGCGGCGAGCACGGCGTCGTTGCCGAACACCGTGATCGCGGCCGTCACGGCTTCCCCGGCGCCGTAGAGGTCGGTGGTGGTGACCAGCAACTGCGCGATGTCGGTGTGCAGATGTGCTTCGGACGCACCGTATTCGGCGAGGGTGAAGCCACCGAACTGCGGGGCGCCGTCGACGACGGTGATCTCCTTGGCGCGCAGATCGCCATGTGAGATCTGTTGACTGTGCAGGATTCCCAACGCGTCCCACACCCGGGTGACGGGTGTGTGCTCGACGCAGTCGTCGAGCGGCGTCCCCCGGGCGGGGCGGTGCGCGTACAGCGTCCAGCCGCGGTCGAGCGCCGACACCGCGATCGGCGTCGTGTTCGACAGCGCCAGTTCGCGGATCGCGATGGCCATCAGGGCGCGGTGCTCGACAGCGCGGCGCATCGAGGTCTGCAGCGGCGCGGTCTCGCTGTCGCGCAGCCTCAGCTTGCGCCAGAACTGCCGCAGGAAGCCGCCCCCGCGCTGATGGGGCCCGTACAGTTCGACGACCGCGACGCCCTCATCCGGATCGGCGCGATCCACCGTCCGGTCCTGAGTCGCCGTGAGCACCATGGGTCCTCGCCCCGCCGGCCGGACCACCCGCAGCGCCGACACCCGGAAGCCGCGCCGCGCCATCGCGCGCGCCGCGCCGTCGAGGGGCACCTCGAGCGCCGGGGTGCCGACCACGAGGACCACCAGCGCGCCGACGAACCAGCCGACCGACAGGCCGAGCAGCGAGCGCGCCGGCACGACCGCGCTGACCACCAGGTGGATCGGCACGAACGCCAACAACAGCGCCCACCACCACCGTCGCCACCGCGCCGGCAGCCACGGCCCCGACACCGTCAGCACCGCAGCGAGCATCCCGATCCAGCGCGGATCGTCGAGGAACTGCGAGAGCACGGTGTCGAGGCGCTCGGTGAGATCGAAATGCCACTGCGGTGCCGCGATACCGTTGCCGGTGATCGACAGCAGCAGGATCGCCGCGATGCCCGCGGCGGCGTAGGCGCCCAGCAGCTTCCACTGCTGCGCGACGATCAGCCCGATCAGGATCACGAAGGGCAGCGCGAGAATCGCCACGCCGTAGATCAGGTAGACGGTGTTGGACTGCGCGGGGCTCAACACGCCGACGATCTCGGAGATCGACTGTTCCAGCGCTTCCCATTCGTTGCGGGTGATCAGCGAACTGGTGATGACGACGACGAGGAAAAGCCCCGAGAGCGCGAGCCGCAGAATGTCGTTGGTGCGCCGGGTGAGTGGTTGGAGCAGGCTCCCCGAGACGACGATGTCCCGCCCGTCAACGCGCATGGCTCAACGATCATAGCGGCTGGCCGCTCACCTCACGGTGACGTAGACGGTCTGACTGCTGAACGACCGGAAGTTGTCGCCCTGCGAGGTGGCGAACGGCACGCCCTGGCGGACCTCGGGGCCGTGGGTGATGGAGACGATCGACGCATTCTGCAGCGGGGTGCTGGACAGGCGCGTGACGACGACGCGGTTGCCCTGGTCTTCGAGCGCCATGATGGTGGCGTCGGCGTCACCGCTGCCGGTCGGTGCGGCGGCGGCCGGTCCGGCCAGGGTCAGGGCGGCCGAGGCCAGCCCGGTGGCGATACCGGCGAGGACGGAGATCTTGGTCATGGGTACTCCTTGAAGTGGACGACGTTGTCTGTCGCGTGGTGTGGCCGAGGTCGGCTCACCGTTACAGCTCGTTCCACGAAAGAGGAGCGCCGACGGTTCACGGGCGCCGGCGAAACGTGCGCTGTCAGGCCAGGCGGCGGGCCAGACCGGAGGCGCGGACCGCCCGCCTGCCGACGGCCGCCCGCACCGACGCCTCGGTGCCGACCACCCGCACCCGCTTCTTCGCGCGGGTGACCGCGGTGTAGAACAACTCACGGGTCAGCAGCCGCGACTCCTCGGCAGGCAGCAGCACGGTCACCTCGTCGGCCTGGCTGCCCTGACTCTTGTGGATCGTCATCGCGTGCATCGTGTCGACGTCGGACAGCCGGCCCGCGGCGAACTCCTGCTCGCCGATCGCGACCGTCAGCGACTCGCCCCGCACGACCGCCACCCCGGTGTCGCCGTTGTAGAGCCTGCGCCCGTAGTCGTTGGCGGTCACCAGCACCGGCCGCCCTGCGTACCAGTCCGTCCAGATCGGCTCGCCCGTCGCGTCGGTGAGCCACCGCTCGACCTGGCGGTTCCAGTGGGCGACGCCCGACGGACCGCGGCGGTGCGCGCACAGCAGCCGGTGCTCGTCGAGCGTGTCGGCCGCCGCCCGGGCGCCGCCGAGGATCGCGGCCTCCCGCAGCCGCAGGGCGTGCGGCAGCAGCACCGGGCGCAGCCGCTCGCCGGGCTCGTCGAGGGCCAGCCACTCGATGTGCTCGTCGCCGTCGCGCAGCACCTCGACCGCACGGTCGGCGTCGCCGTCGCGGATGGCCGAGGCGAGGGCGCCGATGCTCGCACCGAACCGGTGCGAGGTCTGCAGGGCCGCGATCCGCACCTCCGCGCGGGCGCCCAGACCGTCGACGAGGTCGGCCAGCACCGCGCCGGCCTCCACCGACGCCAGCTGGTCGGGGTCGCCGACCAGGATCAGCCGGCTGTCGGCGCGCACCGCCTCGAGCAGCCGGGCCATCAGCGTCAGCGACACCATCGACGTCTCGTCCACGACGATCACGTCGTGGGGCAACCGGTTCTCCCGGTGGTGCCGGAAGCGCGTCGCGTTGTCCGGCCGCGGCCGCAGCAGGCGGTGCAGCGTCGACGCCGTCAGTTCCGGCAGCCGGTCGCGGTCCTGGGCGTCGAGTCCGTCGAGTTCGGCACGCACCGCCTCGAGCAGCCGCGCCGCCGCCTTTCCCGTCGGCGCGGCCAGCGCGATGCGCAGCGGCGGCCGACCCTCGAGCGCGGCCTGCTCGGCCAGCAGTGCCAGCAGCCGCGCGACCGTGGTCGTCTTCCCGGTGCCCGGCCCGCCGGTCAGCACCGTGAGCGATTGCGCCAGAGCGACTTCCGCGGCGCGACGCTGCTCCTCGAAGCCCGCGGGGAACAACCGCTCCAGGCCCGGCACCGTGGCAGGCAGCGGCGAGGCCAGCAGCGCCAGCACGTCGTCGCGGACCTGCTGCTCCTCGCGCCAGTACCGGTCCAGGTACAGCAGGTCGGCGGTCCGATCGGACAGCACGTGCAGCACCTGCTTGTCCACCAGCGGGCTGGCCTGCACGGCCCGCAACCAGCTCTGCGGTGCGGGCCAGGGCAATTCGGGCCGGCCCACCTGGTCGGCGACCGACCGCAGGTCCACGCACACCGAGCCGGCGCGTACGGCGCGCACCGCGAACGCCACCGCCAGCGCCACCGCCGGGTCGGACTCGCCGGTCAGCTCCGAGAGACGTTGCGCCACATGCACGTCGGCGGGTTCGAGCAACTCATCGAACGCGTCGAGCGTCGGCGCGGTCACGGTGACTCTCCGCGCAGCCGGACCCGGCGGGCCGTCGAGCTCTCGTCGAGCTCGACCAGGTCGTCGTGCGAGCGCAGGAATTCGCTGAACGACTTGTAGCCGAGCGACTTCTCGGAGAACGACGGGTCCATCCGCTTCATCTGCGCCTTGACCGCCGAATTGTGCAGCCAGTCCACATCGTCCTTCTCCGATCCAATCCGCAGCGCCCGGGTCAGCAGGGCGGTTGCCGCGTCCAGCGGGTCGGGCTCGTCCTCGGTGTCGTCCTGTGCCTTGGAGCGGCGGCCGCGTTTCTTCGGCGGCGCGCCTGCGGGCGGTTCGTCGGGTTCGAACACCGGCACACCGGGCAGCGCGTCGTAGGTGACGAACTCGTCGCACGCCGCGGCCAGCGACCGGCTGGACGAGCCCGCGACGCCGATGCCGACGACGTAGCGGCCGAGCCGCTTGCAGCGCTGGGCCAGCGCGATGTAGTCCGAGTCGCCGCCGACGATCACGACGTGCGTCAGGTCGGGCAGCCGGAACATGTCCTCGACCGCGTCGACGGCGAGGCGGATGTCGGCGCCGTTCTTCCCGTACGCGGCCGCCGGGAAGAGCTGCACGAGATCGACCGCGCGGCCCACCAATTGGCCGCGGTAGTTCGCGTTGACGTCGGCCGACCAGTCGGCGTACGCACGGGTGAGCACGAGCGTGCCGAACGACGACGCGAAGTCGACGATGGCGCCGACGTCGACGGTGGCGCGGGTGAGCTTGTCGGCGAACTCGCCGGTGCCAGTGACGGTGCCGGTGTCGCGTGACCGGTCGCGCTGGAACGAGTTGCGGCCGTTGACCTGGTCGTAGCGGCTGATCACGATGTTGTCGAAGTCGAAGTAGACCGCCACGCGGGAGGCCGAAGAATCCGTCATCGCACCAGTGTCTCCGACTGGGCGGCGCCGTCGAGCAGATTCGACACGGCCTCGATCAGTTCGGCGGGCGGACGCCAGCTGAACACGCCCGCCGGGTGACCGTCGACCATCGGGGTGGCGGGCCCGCACATGCCGCGCAGGAACAGGTACAGCACCCCGCCGAGGTGACGCTCCGGCGTGTAGCCGGGTAGCCGCCAGCGCAGGAAGCGATGCAGCACAACGCAGTACAGGAGTGCCTGCAGCGGGTAGTCGGAGTGCAGCATCGCCTCGGCCAGCCGCGGCTGCCCATAGTCCGCGGCGGTCAGGGCGGATCCCGGCTCGCCCAGCCAGTTCGTCTTGTAGTCGGCGACCAGAAACCGGCCGTCGATCCGCAGCACCACGTCCAAGGAGCCGGTGAGGTAGCCCTTGAGGGACTGGGCGGCCAGCGCCCCGGTGGTCAGCCGGTCGGCATAGCGGGACATCGGATCATCGGCCGGCAGGTGGCGACGCAGCAGCGCCCCGACGTCGGCCAGGGTGATCGTCGGTGCGGCGCCGCGCAGGTCACCACCGGCCAGCGGGAACTCGAAGTCCAACTCCCGCAACCGGTCCCGCAGACCGACCGACCGCAGCGTGGCGCCGGGCGCCAGCGGTCCCAGCGGGGTGTCGTGCATCGGGACCAGCGCCGCCGCTAGGTCGGCCGGGGCGACGTCGACGGGCCACCACAGTGTGTGCCGGCGGATCTGGGCTTCCAGCTCAGCGGTCAGGTCGGCGGCCAGCGAGTCTGCCGTCTCGAGAACCGCGTGCACCAGCGTGCCGAACGTGGCGCCGGTGGGGAGATCGGCCATCGGGGACGGCACGTCCGCGCCGACGGCGCCGCCCGCCATCGCGGACGGTACGTCGGCTCCGACGGTCTCGTCGTCCAGCTCGGTCACCTCCGGTTCGCTGGACACCCCCGGCGCCTCCTCCGCGGCCCGGACCAGGCCCGAGTACGACGTCCGGCGCCACGACGTGTCGATGCGGCGGTGGAAGTGGCGCACGTCCAGATCGTCTCGGACAGGCGGCCTCTCGACGTGCGCGGGTGCGGCGATGACGGAGTCCTCGAGCACCGGCCCGCCCGCCTCGGACCATGCGCGCAGCAGCGCCATCGCGTCCGGGTCGTCGATCCGGGGCGGGTCGCACCGATCGGGCACCGCCGCCTCGCCGGGCCTGCGCCCACGCAGCAGGCGCGACAGCCCGCCGTTCGGTTCGTCGTTGGACGGCGCCCACCAGGCGACCACCTGCGACTGCGCGCGCGTCATCGCGACATAGGTGAGCCGGACGTCATCGCCTGCCGCCTCGCGGCGACCCCGGCGCGCCACATCGTCGTGGTCGGGACTCTGCTCGCCGCCGATGTGCAGGCACCGCGTGTCGCCGTCGTGGTAGAGCACCACGTCGCGGGTCTGGATGTTGCGGTTGAACGCGAACGGCAGATACACCACCGGGAACTGCAGGCCCTTGCTCACCCACACGGTCATGATCTGCACGGCGGCGGCGTCGCTGTCGAGGCGGCGGCTGCGTTCGATCGCCCCGCCGCGCTCCTCGCGCTGCGTGCGCAGCCAGTCGCGCAGCGCCGGCAGGCTGAAGTGCTCGCAGTGCGCGGTCTCCTGCAGCAGCTGGGTCAGGTGCGCCAGGTCGGTCATGTGCCGCTCGCCGTCCTCCCAGGACAGCACCCGCCGGCCCATTCCGGCGCGCTGCGCCGCTTCGAACACCGCCGCCACACCGCGTTCGCGGGCGTGGTCGGCCCAGCCGCGCAGTGTCTCGGTGATCCGGTCGGTCAGCCGGTCACCCTGGGCGACAAGGGTTTGCGCGGTCTCCCCGAAGAACATCGTGGTGGCCGCCGCGCGCACCAGGCCGGAGCGGTGCGGCTGGTCGAAGGCCTCGAGCAGACACAGCCAGTCGTCGGCGGCGGGGGAGGCGAACACGTCGGAGTCGCCGGTGTAGACGGCCGGGATGTTCGCGGCGTTCAACGCCTCGAAGCACGCGCGGCCGTCGCGGTGGCTCTCCACGATCACCGCGATGTCGCCGGGCACCAGCGGCTCACCGCAGAACGTCGCGCCGTTGGCGAGCAGCGCGGCGATGTCGGCGGCCATGTCCCTGGGGATGTGGCGGCGCAGCCGGTCGATCGGGATGACCTTGTCCGGTCGGACCCCGAACTGGTGGCGGGTGGCCACCCGCAGCCGGAACGGCGCGTTGTGCGGCGCGCCCGCCAGCCGGTGCGCCGGATGCGCGGCGGCCACGGGGCGCACCACGATGCGCGGATCCCCGAGTTGGGCGTCGCGCATGACTGCCTGCAGGCTCGCCACCAGCGGTCCGTCGCTGCGGTAGTTGGTGGCCAGCGTGCGCTGGTGTCCGGCTGTCGAGGCAGCGTGCAGGTAAGTGACGATGTCCCCGCCGCGGAACGCGTAGATCGCCTGCTTGGGGTCACCGATCAGGATCACGGTGGAGTGTCCGGTGAACGCGCGGTCGATCACCTGCCACTGCACCGGGTCGGTGTCCTGGAACTCGTCGACCATGACGATGGACCAGCGCCGCCGCATCCGGGCGCGGGCCGGGGAGTCGTCGGACTCCAGCGCGTCGGCCAGCCGGGACAGCAGGTCGTCGTAGTGCAGGATGCCGAGCCGGCGCTTGCGCTTCTCCAGCTCCGCGCAGACCGCGGTCGCGAACGCGACCCGCACCGCGGGATCCGTGCCGGGCACCGGGTCGAGCGGCCGCAGTGCGGTGTGGGCGCCGGCGACGACCTCGCGCGCCAGCCGCAGCGCCGCCTCGTAGGACAGCAGCGGTTCGTCGCGTTCCTGACCGAAGTGCGCGAGGTACAGATCGTCGACGATGTCGGACACGACGTCCTCGAGGCTCTCGACCAACTGCACTCCGGAGTCGGTGTCGCCGGCCACGCCGAGGCTGCGCAGCACCAGTTGGCAGAACTGGTGGGTGGTCGCGATGGTGGCGGCGTCGAATCCGGCCAGTGCGTCGCGCAGCCGTTCCCGCCGCAGGGCGACCTGCTCGGGTGTGCCCGAGAGCAGGTGGGCCAGCAGCGCACTGCCGGTCGCGCGGGACGGGTCGCCGAGGGCCAGCAGGGCGTCGAGGATCTGGGCGCGCACACGCTCGCGCAGTTCCTGACTGGCCGCACGGCCGAACGTGATCAACAGCATCTCGTCCAGCGTCGCCTCACCCTCGGCCAGGTAGCGCGTCACCAGACCGGCCAGGGTGAACGTCTTGCCGGTGCCCGCACTGGCCTCCAGGACCGTGGTGGTGCGGCTCGCCGGCAGCGGGCCGAGCAGATCGAACGGTTCCATCAGTCGGGCGTCCTCTCGGCGCGCAGCATCGGTGACCACAGCCGGGCGGCGTACCCGGGCAGTCCCGCGGCGACGAGGTCGACCAGCGGACGGCCGGGACCCCAGACCGTGACGTGCGCCGGTTCGGCGTCCTCGCCGGGGTACTTGCCCGACTTCCACTTCCAGCCGGCCTCCCGCGCCGGGGCGCCGCGATGGTGCTCGGTCTCGGCCCACGCGTAGGACGTCTTGGGCGGCAACGGAATCGGCGCGCGACGGCCCTCGTCGTACATCGCGACGAGATCGGTGAGCAATTCGGTGGCGTCCTCGGGCGGACCGAGCAGCCGCTGCCGAGGTGTGTCACCGCGCTTGGGCCGGCCGATGCACACCGCGGTCCAGTCCCGGCCGGGATGACGGGCGGTCAACGCCACCAACCGGATCCAGGACTCGAGCAGGTGCCGTCCGTCGAGCTTGGAGTAGGTGACGGCCACCATGCGCTCGCCGTAGACCCGTGGCACGGTGCCCGTCACCCGCCGGCCCGCCCCGACCGCGACGTCGACGTCGAACGCCGACGGCTCGGGGGTGCGGTGCTGCTGGGCCGCGGCGGCCAGTGCGGCGGAGCGCTTCGCGAGCTCCTGAGCCTGCCGCCAGCCGAGTCGCCCGGGCGGCAGCGAACCGCGGCGCCACTCGGCCTGCTGTGCCTGCGCCGGCGTCATGCCCCGCAGCATGTCCTCGAGCATGCGGTCGCCGATCTTCCACTCCGCCAGCGCGTCGATCTCGACGGGTATGCCGTCCTCGACGGCGTCGACATCCCACGGCAGCGTGTAGTCCAGCGCCCGGAAGAACCCCTTGACCGGATCCTTGAAGAAGGCGACCAGATCGTCGAGCACGACGTCGTCGAGCGCCGGAGCGGGCAGCGGCGCCCCGATCAGCGGCGGCTTGACCGTCCGCTCGGCGGTCGCGACCTTCGCGGCGGTGAGCGCGGTGGTGTCGAACGTGAACGGCTGACCCGATGGGGAGCCCAGTGCCCCGGGCGTGACGTTGCGGACATCGAAGGGCTGCAACGGATGTCGGATGTGGACGTGATCGCGGACAGGTGTGGCCGTCGTGACGTCGAGCACGTCGAGCAGTTCGACCAGCGGCACCGCCGGCGGTTTGCGCTGGCCCGAGTACTCGTTGGCGCCGGTATAGGTGATGACCAGTCGCTCGGTGGCCGCGCCGATCGCGTCGAGCAGCAACTGGCGGTCCTCGGAGCGGCTGTCCCGCTCGCCGGTCATCGGCTCTCGCGCCAGCGCGTCGTCGCCGTCGGTCACACCCTGGCGGGGGAACACGCCGTCGTCCAGGCCGACCAGGCACACCACGCGATGGGGCACCGAGCGCATCGGCACCATGGTGCACACCGTCAGCGTGCCCGTGCGGAAGTTCGCGCGGGTGGGCCGGCCCGCGAGGTGACGGTCCAGCAGCGCCTTGACGTCGGCCAGGCGCAGCTGCGTCTCGGCCTGCGCGCCGGCATCGGTGAGGATGTCGGCGAACTCCCGGTCGACCTGGGCGCCCTGCCATGCATCCGCGTCGGGGGCGGCGGTGAGGTGGTCGAGCCCGGACCGCAGCGCCGTCAGCCAAGCGCGCAGAGTCCTTGTGCCGGTGAGGTTCTCGACGCTGACGCGGAGCAGTTCGATGTACTCGGCGAGCCGGCCGGCCAGCTCCACCCGGTTGCTGCCGACGTCGTCGAGCGGCAGCGTGGTGTCCAGCCAGGCGTGCGCGTCCTCGGACATCGCCACCCCGGCCAGCACCCGGTCGATGCCGAACCGCCAGGTGTTCTGCACGAAGTCGACGCCGTAGGGATGCCGGTGCTCGCGGTCGAAGCCCCAGCGGATGTTGGCCTCCCGCACCCAGTCCCCGATGGTGTCGAGGTCGTCGTCGGTGAAGCCGAACCGGTGTCGGACCGGAGCGGCCTCGGCGAGATTGAGCACCTCGCTGGCGGTGGCGCGGCCCTCGGCCAGGGCGAGCACCTGAGAGGCCACGCCGAGCAGAGGATTGGTCTGGGTGAGCGCGCGGTCGGCCAGCTTCACGCGCAGCCGGTGGGCGGGATGCGCTCCGCTCACCACGTCGCCGAGACCGAAGCCCGCCACGATCAGCGGGGCGAAGGTCTCGATGTCGGGGCACATGACGAGGATGTCCCGGGGTTCGAGCGTGGGGTCGTCGGCGAGCGCCCCGAGCAGCACCTCGCGCAGCACGTCGACCTGCCGCGCGGGACCGTGGCAGCTGTGCACCTGCACCGACCGGTCCGCGCTGTCGAACGAACGCCCCTGCGTCTGAATCGCATTCGCGGCGATGTCGGTCTGCAGCCAGCCGAGCAGCGTCGCCGGACGATCCGCAGCGCCGAGGAAGGCATCGGACGCGGGGGCGGGCGGCAGCGCGCGCTGCAGCTCGCGCAGGTCGCGACCCAGCGTCGCGAGCAGGGGATGGCCCACCGCGCGGTGCGACGTGTCGGTGCTCCGCGGCACCGGGCCGTGACTGCCGTTCAACGCCGTCCACAGATCGTCACTGGGGTGCGGCAGCCACAGGTGCAGCTCGTGGTGCGCGCTGAGTGCGTGCAGCAGCTCGACCTCGGTGAGCGGCAGCCGGGTGTGGCCGAACAGCGACAGCCGTGCAGGCAGATCGGTGGCCGAGTCCTGCAGTCGGACAACGGTTTTGGCATGACGGACCGGCGGCGGGTCGGCATCCACCCGGGTGAGCAGCGCCCGGTAGAGCTCGGGCTGCCAACGCAGGTCGGCGTCGAGCGCGTCGGTGCGGCCCTCGGCCCAGTCGACCAGCAGCTGCGGCCGCTGGCGGGCGTAGGAGGCGAACAGGCCGGCGATCCGGCGGGCCACGGCGTAGCGTCTGCCCTGCCGCAGCTCCCTTTCCTCGCCCTGCTCGGTGTGGCCGAGGTGGGTGGCCAGCGTCGCGCACCACGGCTGGTCGAGCGAGCCGTCGATGACGTCGAGCAGCGGCCAGACCATGGCGTCGGGCGCCCAGGGGTCGTCGTCGGTGGTGCCGGTCAGCTCGGCGACGAGCGAGCGCGGGTGACGGAACGTGATGCCGGCGCACACGCCGTCCTGGCCGTCGCCGCGGCCGAGCACGTGGGAGAGGCGCTGGCTCAGCCAGCGTTCGGTGCCGCGCGCCGAGACCAGCACGAGGTCCTCGGCGAACGGGTCGGGGGGTGGGACGGCCAGCATCGCGGCCAGGCCGTCGGCGAGCAGGTCGGTGCGATCGGCCCGGTGGAGGTGTAGCGCCATCGCCTCCAACGATAGAGCCTCGCTCGGACACCCGGATGCGGCACACCGCTGCCTGTGACGCCCTCGGTGATCAGGGCCCGGCCTATCCGGCGTTGTCTCTCATTCGCCGGCGGGGGCATCTCCGGCTCACGGGAACGTCGACCCGGGACCACTGGACAACGGCGAACGCGCTGAGGCTTCTCGAGCCGGGTCACCGTTACTTCGCGACGGTGAGCAACACGGCGCTGTCTTCGAGCGCTTCGAGACTGTGTCGCTGCGGGGGGATGATCAGCAGGTCACCGGCGCGACCCTCCCATGTGTCGTCGCCCGCCTGCAAGCGCACCCGGCCGCTCAGCACGAAAAGAGTTGCTTCACCCGGGTTTTCGTGCTCAGCTAGCGATGTGCCTGCGCTCAGGCCGAGGACCGTCTGACGCAGCCTCTGTTCGTGCCCGCCGTAAACGGTGCCGGCACTGCGACCGGTGGATGCCGCGGCGGCCTTCTCGAGGTGTTCGCGAGCGACGGAGTCCAGGGAGAGCTTCTGCATGGTGATCCTTCCCGTCGGCGCCCGCCCGGTCACGAGCAGGCGTGCCCCACCACATTAGCCAATCGTGCGTTGAAGAACATCGTCGGTAGCTCTAGTTTTTACAAGCAATACTTGTGTAAACTCAGGACATGACGTACGTGATCGGAAAGCCGTGCGTGGATGTGAAGGACCGCGCCTGCGTGGAAGAGTGTCCGGTGGATTGCATCTACGAAGGCGGCCGCGCGCTCTACATCCATCCGGACGAGTGCGTGGACTGTGGAGCGTGCGAACCGGTGTGCCCGGTGGAGGCGATCTACTACGAAGGCGATCTGCCGGCCGACCAGCGCGGGCATCTGGCCGACAATGCGGCCTTCTTCTTCGACCCGCTGCCCGGGCGCGAGGGCCCGCTCGGCTCGCCGGGGGGTGCGGCCAAGCTCGGTCCGTTGGTGGTGGATCCCCCGTTGGTCGCTGGAATGCCGCCGCAGGAGCAGTCGTGAGCGGGCGGCGCGCAGAGGTGCTGAAGGTGCTGCGGGCCGCCGACGGCCCGCTGACTGTCACCGCGATCGCCCGCGCGTTGGGCATACACCCCAACACCGTTCGCTTCCACTTCGATGCGTTGGCAGAAGCCGGGCAGGTCGAGGCGGTCGAGGGCGGTCGCACCAAGCCCGGCCGCCCGCCCCTGATGTTCCGGGCGGTCGCGGGCATGGACCCGGCCGGACCCCGCGATTACCGGATGCTGGCGGGTATTCTCGCCGACGCGCTTGCCCGACAGCCCCGACCGTCGGCGCGGGCCATGGCGGCCGGGCGGGCTAGCGCCGAGCGTGTCGCAGAGCCCGCGCGCACGCGCAGCCGGCGCCAGGCCGTCGACCGACTCACCGGACTACTCGACCAACTGGGATTCGCCCCCGAAAACGACTCAGCGGCAAAGAAGTCCGATGAGATCCGGCTGCGCAACTGTCCGTTCCTGGAACTGGTCGGCACCCGCAGGGACGTGATCTGCCCGATCCACCTGGGAATCATGAAGGGCGCGCTCGAAGCGTGGAACGCGCCCATCACCGTCGATGCGCTCACTCCGTTTGCCGAGCCGGACGTGTGCGTCGCGCATCTCGTCTCGACCGCGAGCGCGTCATGAGTATCGCGCACGCCGTCGCCGCTGCGGTCAGCTTCACGTGGCTGGGCATGGTCATCGCCATCTCGTTCATCGAAGCGCCGCTGAAGTTCCGCGCCCCTGGCGTGTCGCTGCAGACCGGGTTGAGTATCGGGCGGCTGGTGTTTCGGGCACTCAACACAGTCGAGGCCGCCCTGGCGATGGTCCTGTTGGTCGTCCTCGTGGCCGACCCGCCGTCGCCGACGGTCATCGTCGCAGTCGGAGTGGTCGTCGTGGTGCTGGCCGCACAACTGCTGGTGGTGCGGCCGCGCTTGACTCGGCGCTCCGACCTGGTCCTCGCCGGGCCCGCCGGTCCGCACGAGGTCGACCAGCCGACCCGCCGGTCGCCGGTCCACTACAGCTACGTCGGTCTGGAACTGGTGAAGATCGCCGCATTGGTCATCAGCGGTGCCGCAGCGCTGGCAGGCGCCTGAACAACGAACAGCGCATGAGGAGAGAATGATGAAATCCCCTCCACTGCAGGTGGTCTCCAGGGTGGAGAGCGACCAGGCATGCCCACCCAGTATGTCGGAGTCCGATCTCGACGCGATCGCCTGGGACTTCCTGGGATCCGAGTTCACCGGCCTCGCCTACGCCAACTGGCAGATCGAGCGTCGCATCGGCGCCTATCTGACCCACCGCGGGATGGCTCATCTTCACAACAGCGGCGACGCCCACGCCGCCGTCCTGCACCGGGTGCTGGCGAACGTCGGCGCGGCCCTGCGCAATGGGACGCTGCCTCCCGTTACCTGGGCGAGTCCGCGGCGGCGCCCTCGGGCCGAGCGCATTGCGGTGTCCGGGTGAACTGCATGACCGACTCAGGGTCGTCGGCCACCGCTCTGGGTGATCTGGCCACCCGTGCGGACATCGAAGTGCTGCTGCGCCGCTTCTACAACGAAGCCTTCCGCGACGAGGTTCTCGCGCCGCTCTTCGCCGAACTCGCTGCGCGGGGCCTCGAAGAACACCTTCCCATCATGTGCGACTTCTGGGAGACCGTGCTGTTCCGGGCCGCGCTGTACCGGCGCAACGCGCTGACGGTCCATCGACGCATCCACGAGGGCACACCACTGTCGGCGGTGCATTTCACGCGCTGGCTCACCCTGTGGACCGCGACCGTCGACCAGATGTACCAGGGTCATGTCGCCGAACACGCCAAGATCCAAGCCGGCAGGATCGCCACTGCCATGAACCGTCGGCTCACAGGGGCCCACGCTCCGGGCCGGGAACATCGATCCGTCGGAACCGCAGTCAAGGAGGAGTCATGCGCGTCCTAGTCGACCGTGATCGCTGTGAGGGCAATGCCGTCTGCGTGCGGATCGCACCGAAGATCTTCTCGCTCGACGACGATGATTATGCGGTGGTCGGCGCCGACCCGGTGCCCGCCGACCAGGAGACACTCGTCGCGCAGGCCATTGCCGAGTGTCCACGCGCGGCTCTGTCGCGCGCGGACTGAAACCGTCGTCCTGATCTCACGGCAGAAGGGGGTTCAGCCGCGCTCGATGACGTTGCCGGTACCCGACTGGGAGGTCTGCGGGTCGCCGCTGCGGTAGGTCACCTTGTTGTCGAAGCCGGAGGCGCCGATGGTGCCTGCCGACTCCACCGTGACCGTGTTGTCCATGCCCGACACCGTGACCGCCGCGCAGGAGCCCTGCACGTCGATGGTGTTGTTCATGCCGCTGATGCTCACGGTGCCCTGATTGCAGATCACGGTCTGCTTCTTGTCGACGCCGCCGATCGACAGCGATCCGCCGGCCTCGACGGTCAGCACCTCGTCGGTGGGGCCGATGCCGGGGATCGCTGGGATCGACGGGATCGATGGCATGGACGGGATCGCCGGCAGGGACGGCATCGTGGGCACCGCGACCGAACCACCGCCGCCGGACACCCCGCCGGTCGAGGAATTGCCGACGACGAAGTACACGACGACACCCACGATGCCCGCGGCGACAAAGACGCCGACGATGAGCGGGATCAGCCACAGCGCCGGCTGGTTGCGCTTGTGCACCACCTGCTGCGGCCGCGCGTAGTAGGGCGAGCCGTACTGCGGGTAGGACGGGGCCTGGTACGGGGCGGTCGGCGGGGGAGCGTATGGCGGCGGCGGGATCGGCGCGGTGGCGCCCATCTCGGTGGCGCTGGCCTGCTCGGCGAGCGGACGCTCGAGGTCGCGGATGCGGGCCTCAGGGTCCCCTGTTGGCTCCATGCGCCGATGCTCGCACACCGAGACGGCGCGCTCAACGGATCTGACCAAACCCTGACCGGTTTGCTCCGGCCGCGGTTGGGCTGCCGCCGGCCGTGGTACTCAGGGGCCATGGTGGCACCGGGATTCCTCGCCATCGGCAGTGGTCCTGCGGGTGTCAGCGCGGCTGAGACGTTCCGCTCGCGGCACCGGCACATCCCCGTGCGCATCCTGTCGACCGACCCGGCTCTGCCCTATGCCAAGCCGCCGCTGAGCAAACAGTATCTGTGCGGCCGGCCCGCCGATCTGGATCTGCACAGCGCCGGCTGGTTCGACCGCAACGACATCGACCTGATCCTCGGCGTCACCGTCGACCGCATCGATGTCGCCGCCCAGGAAGTCGTCACCGCCGGCGGGATGCGTTACCCGTACTGGCACCTGGTACTCGCCTCCGGGTCCCGCGCGGTGCCGTTGACGGTGCCCGGCGCGGAGCGGGCGCTGCCGCTGCGGTCCTTCGCCGACGCGGTCGCGCTGCGGATGGCGGCGCGGCACGCAGCCTCGGCGGTGGTGATCGGCGCCGGGCTGATCGGCTGCGAGGCGGCGGCTTGCCTCGCCGAGTGCGGTGTCGACACGACGGTGGTTGCGCCCGAGCCGGTCCCGCTGGCACGCCGCTTCGGTGTCGACGTCGGTGAGCGCGTGGTCAAGATGCTCTCCGATGCCGGCGTGCGCTTCGTCGGGTCGGCCCCCGCCGCGGCGGTCGGAGAGTCCGCGGTGACCTTGGCCTCCGGTGAGGACGTCGACGCGGAGCTGGTGGTCGCCGCGACCGGGGTGCGCCCCGACACCCGGTTGGCCGTCGAGGCGGGACTGGACACCCGCGAGGGCCGCGTCATCGTCGACGAACACATGCACACCTCGGCGCAGAACGTGTTCGCCGCGGGGGACATCACGCTGGCGCACAACGTGGCCGCCGGCCGTGCGGTTGCCGCCGAGCACTGGCGCGACGCCGCGCAGCAGGGTCTGGTCGCCGGCCTGACCGCCGCCGGCTACGACGCGGTGTGGGACAAGGTGCCCGGTTTCTCCTGCGCCATCGGCGCTTTCACGCTGAAGTACCGCGGCTGGGGAGGTGGCTGGGATGCGTGCACGGTGACCGAGCGGCGCCACGGATTCACCGCGACCTATGCGCGCGCCGGTGATCTCCTCGGAACCCTGGACGCTACAGCCAGTCCCGCCGCTTGAACATCACGTAGAGGACGAGCACCAGGACGACGATGATCGCGGAGCTGGTGAGGAATCCGGCGACGGTCTCGATGCCGGGATAGTCGACGTTCTGCCCGTAGAAGCCGGTGATCGCCGTGGGCACCGCGATGATGGCGGCCCAGCCGGTGAGCTTCTTCATCACGGTGTTCAACCGGGCGTCCTGTAACGACAGGTTCGTCTCGAAGACCGTGGTGACCATGTCGCGCAGCGACTCCGTCCACTCGGAGACGCGCAGCACGTGGTCGTACAGGTCGGCGTAGACGGGATCCAGCTCGGGCGCGGTCTTCGCGTCGAGCCGGCGGTGCTGGATCGCCGAGACCACCTCGCGCATCGGCAGCACCACCCGGCGCAGCGCGACCAGATCCTTGCGGAGCTGAAAGGTTTTGCGCTGCAGCCCCTTACGTGGCGTCTCCTCGGCGAACAGGTCGTCCTCGAGGCCTTCGATGGCGTCGTCGAGCGCCTGCACCGCGGTGAAGTGCCCGTCGACCACCACGTCGAGCAGGCCGTGCACCAGCGCGCCCACCCCGTACTCCTGGCCGCCGAGCTCGTCGAACCGGCGCGACACCTCGTCGATGTCGAAGTGCGGGGACAACCGCACGGTGATCAGCCCGCGCGGCAGCACGAAGCCCGAGATCCGGTGGATCTCCAGCATCGACGGGGTCGCGTCCACGGCGGCGCCGCCGGGTGTCTCGGTCACCGTGACGCCGTAGACGGTGAAGAACGTGTGCGTGCGATAGACGACGGCCTTGGTGCGTTCCGCGTCGGCGAGCGCGTCCTCGACGGCCCACGAGTTCAGGTGCAGTTCCTCGGCGAGGTCCTTCAGGATCGCGTGGTCGGGATCGTAGATGTCGCACCACACCAGCGTGTCGTCGGCGGCCAGGCAGTCCGAGATCGCCGAGAACACGAAGTCGTCCTGGGGCTCACCGTGTCGCCAGGTTCGGCCCCGCACATGGGTCACGCGGTTACCCGAGGCTGAATTCTGCTGCCAGGCCGTCGATTCCAGCCTGAATCGCATCCAGCGCAGGCTTGCGTGCCTTGAGTTTGGTCGCCAGGTGCGCTCCCGCGTGCAGCGTGGTCGCCGCCTCGGTGGCCACCTGCTGGGCCCGGGCGAGCACCTGATCGGCCTCGACGATCTCGTCGAGCCAGCCGCCGGCGATCGCCTCGTCGCCGACGAACGTCGCCGCCAGTGCGGTGCCCCGCTCGAACGCCGCCGGCGTCAGCCGCATCCGCATGATCTCGATGGCCGAGATCGGAATGGTCATCCCGATCGCGACCTCGATGGCCTGGCAGCGCGACTTCGGCGCCCCCACGCGGTGATCCCCGCTCAGCAGCAGGAACGATCCCATCGCGATCGCGGGTCCGGTGGCCGCGATGATCACCGGTACCGGAAACGTCAGGGTGCGCAGCGACAGCCGGAACCCGCCCGCCAGCATGTCGTGTGCCGCCGCGGCGTCGCCGGACTGGAACACCGCGAGGTCGAAGCCGCCGCTGAACACCCGCGCGTTGCCGGCCAGCACGACGGCCTTGGCTTTGTCGGCCTCGGCCCGGTCCAGCGCCTCGTTGATGGCGGCCTGCATCGCCGGGCCCAGCACATTGACCTTTCCGTCGTCCAGCGTGATGGTCGCGACGGAATCGGCGAGTGCGTAGGAAACGGTGCTGGTCATGGTGGCTCCTGGGGCAGTGGTTCGGGCGGATCGAACCTAGCACCGGCGGGCAGGAGCGCAGCGACCCGGGAAAGGCACCGGCGGGCTACTCGGCCGCACGCGCAGCGACCGCGGGTGAATCGAGTATCCGACTACGCACGACGCGGATCACGGCCGTTCCTAGCGTTGTGCACAGCGCGGCGAAACGAGGGGTCGTCGCGCTCCAGACCAAGGAGGGCACCATGCGCGTCACACGGAAGCGGCCGGCCGACGATCTCGGATCCGAGCGGCACACCCGCCGGGCGAAGAAGGCGAAACGCCACGACAAGAACGGGATTCCGAAGCTCGGGCTCTGGGAGTGCGGGATCGGATCCGGCTGGCGCTAGCCGCCGGCCGGCTAGGACGCCGAGGCCAGTTCGGGTCGCGCGGCGGACGTCTCGATCGGCAACGGGGCCGCCATCAGACGTTCGCCGCGCGCCACCCAGTCGGGGTCGGCCCACGCGATGTGGGCGGGCAGCCGGCGCCAGTACGAGGGGTGCGCCCGCAGGTAGCAGTCCACGCTCGCGTGCACCGAGGCGCCGGCGGGGATGCGCCGCAGGGACACCGGGTGGGTGCTGCCGGCGAGGGCGTCGACGGCGCAGGGGGCCGGTGTGTGGGATCGCGCCGCGTCGGCCACCTCGGCACCCGCGGCGATCGCCCCGTCGAGAACCCAGTCCAGGGCGATGTCGGCCAACGGTGTGCAGGCGTGCCGGCCGCGGATGATGTCGCAGTGCGCGCCGCGGAACCACACCTCTTCCACGTCGGAATGGCTGTGGCCGAGCAGCACCGGCGCCACCTGGGCGTCGATGGCCAGCGCGTGCCGGGCTGCCCCGACCCGCGACAGGGGATCGGGACCGTTGCGCCGCGGAAGGCCCGGCACCGCCACGGTGTCCCACAGGCCGAGGAAATCGACGCCGACCGACGCGTCCTCACGTCCGCTCAATGTGGCGGCGAGCCGGCTGATGCGCTGCCAATCCGCCGGTTCGCGGGCGGTGCGCGGCAGGGCGTAGGTGGCCAGCACGTACTCCCGCAGTTCCGGCGCCGCGTCCTCGGCGGTGCGGGGCAATACACCGACGGTGCCCAGCAGACGGGTGAAGGCCCGTGCGCAGTAGCCGCCGCGCCCGGCGCCGAACACGAAGACGCGGTCGCCGGGTTCCCAGTGCTCGGTGAGATGGTCGTAGGCCTCGATCACGCGGGCCCGCGTGGTGTTGACCTCGCGGGCCCGGCGCCGCCGCAGACTGCGCGCCGGTCGCTCCTCGGCGGCGGGGTCGGTAGGCGCCCACACGAGCTGGCGGTCGGTGTGGGACAGCAACTCGCCGAGCACCGCGGCGTTTCCTCGAATGCCGGACTGGTCGAAGCACAGCGCGATGTTCTTCACGAGGACCCCCGACGCGTTCGATGCGGTGAGCGCTGTCTCAGGAGTTTGCCAGAATGCAGCCCGGCTGTCCCCGGAATGCGGCGATTGCGCGTCGGAAAGTGGCGGTATTCGCTCAGATCAACTAAGTAAGAGAGCCATTCCGCAGAATGGACACATGCGTCAGGCGCCCATCAGGGTGCGCCACTGTTCGAGGTTGCTGGCACGGTAGACGTAGTTGGTGCGGCGGACGTCGGCCAGCGGCGCGCTGGGCTGAGTGGAATACCAGTGCCCCGGGAACACCATCGGGTCGCCGGGCAGCGCGGCGAGCGCCTGCAGGCTGCGGAACATGTCGTCGACGTTCCCGCCCGGGAAGTCCGTGCGGCCGCAGCCGTCGAGGAACAGAGTGTCCCCGGCGACCAGTCGGCCGTCGAGCAGGAAGCACTGGCTGCCCGGCGTGTGGCCGGGGGTGTGCAACAGCTCGATGTCGATGTCGCCGACGCTGACCGTGTCGCCATGCCGATGGGACGTCAGCTCGCTGGGGGCGATGCCGGTCACCCGGGAGACCCACTCGGCTTCCTCGGCGTTGACGTGCACGGGAACACTGACCCGTTCCAGCAGTTCGGCGAGCCCTTTGAGCTCGAACCCCATCATCGAACCGCCCACGTGGTCGGGATGGTGATGGGTGACCAGCACTCCCGACAACGTCATGCCGTCGTTCTCCAGCGCGTCCACCAGGTCCTGCGCGGCGTAGGCGGGATCGACGACGACGGCGTCGCGCGTCTCCCGATCACCGATCAGATACGCGAAGTTGCGCATCTGCTGGGCGATCACGTCGCCGGCGGCGAAATCGCGGCCGGAGAGCAGCTGACGGAAATAGAGGCGGTCGGAGTCGGCCATGCCGGTCAGCGTAAGCCCCTGCGCCGGAGGGGCCGGTCGCGAGCCGACGGTGACCAGCGGTTTGGCGCCGCAATCGCTGAGAATGTACTCTCTTTGAGGCCCGTCCCTCGACGATGGGCCAGTACGCGAGACAGGCCCCCTTAGCTCAGTCGGTAGAGCGTTTCCATGGTAAGGAAAAGGTCAACGGTTCGATTCCGTTAGGGGGCTCGGTGGACCGCTGCACGGTCCGCGGGGCGGTGTAGCTCAGCTGGTTAGAGCGCACGACTCATAATCGTGAGGTCGGGGGATCGAGCCCCCCCACCGCTACAGGAAACCGACGAGACGTACGCAAGAGACGTAGAAGAAAGAGACGACTGCCGTGGCCTCCAGTACCGACGTACGGCCCAAGATCACCTTGGCGTGCGAGGTGTGCAAGCACCGCAACTACATCACGAAGAAGAACCGCCGCAACGATCCCGACCGCCTCGAGATCAAGAAGTTCTGCCCGAACTGCGGCAAGCACCAGGCCCACAAAGAGTCGCGCTAGGCGGCATCACCGGGGCGGGGCGCTGTCGATTCGCACCGCGCCTGACCAGGTAGGTTCATCAGTCGTGTCTTTCTTGGACGAGTACGTCGGGTTGCACTACCGCCATCCCGACCATTACGTCGTCGGACGCGAGAAGATCCGCGAGTACGCCACGGCCGTCAAGAACGACGATCCCGCTTTCTTCGACGAGAAGGCCGCCGCTGATCTCGGCCACGACGCACTGCTGGCGCCGCTGACCTTCATCTCGGTGTTCGGCTATCAGGCACAGTCGGCGATGTTCGCCGCCGCGGGAATCGGCATCGCCGACGCGAAGATCGTGCAGGTGGACCAGTCGCTGCGATTCGTCCGGCCGATCAAGGCGGGCGACACACTGCACTGCGACGTCTGGATCGACTCCGTGCGCCAGGCGCACGGCACCGACATCATCGTCACCAAGAACGTCGTCAGCAACAGCAACGGCGACGTCGTACAGGAGTCCTACACCACCCTTGCAGGGCGGAGCGAAGAAGACGGGGAGAGTGGCTTTTCCGATGGCACTGCGTGAGTTCAGTTCGGTCAAGGTCGGCGATCAGCTGCCCGAGAAGATCATCCCGCTGACCCGGGCGGATCTGGTCAACTACGCCGGCGTCTCCGGCGACCTCAACCCGATCCACTGGGACGACGAGATCGCCAAGCAGGTCGGTCTGGACACGGCGATCGCCCACGGCATGCTGACCATGGGCCTCGGCGGCGGATACATCACCGCCTGGGTCGGTGATCCGGCCGCCGTCACCGAGTACAACGTGCGCTTCACCGCCGTCGTGCCGGTGCCCAACGACGGGAAGGGCGCCGAGATCGCCTTCAACGGCCGCGTGAAGTCCGTCGACGAGGACTCCAAGTCGGTCACCATCGCGCTGACGGCCACCGCGGGCGGCAAGAAGATCTTCGGCCGGGCCGTCGCGGTCGCGAAGCTGGCGTAGGAGGTCCCTTCAATGGCACTCAAGACAGACATCCGCGGCATGGTGTGGGAGTACCCCGACACCTTCCTGGTGGGCCGCGAACAGGTCCGCCAGTACGCCAAATCCGTGAAGGCCACCGATCCGGCCACTCTGGACGAGAAGGCCGCCGCCGAGCTGGGGCACCCCTCACTGATCGCCCCGCCGACGTTCATGTCGATCTTCGCGGTGATGATCCAGAACCACTTCTTCCAGCACGTCGACGTCGGTCTGGAGACGCTGCAGATCGTGCAGGTCGACCAGAAGTTCCTGTTCCACCGTCCGATCAAGGCCGGAGACGCGCTCAACGGCACGATGTACATCCAGACCGTCGACGAACGCTTTGGCGCCGACATCGTCACCACCCGCAACGTCCTCACCGACCCGGACGGCGCGATCGTCATGGAGTCCTTCACCACGCTGATGGGCCACGAGGGCGACAACTCGATCTCCGCGGGCTGGGATCCGGAGACCGGACAGGTGGTCCGCAAGGCGGTCACCCACACCGACGAGGCCGCGGCCGACGAGCCGGCGCCCGCGGGAACGGATTAGTAACTCCGACCCGCGGCACGCTACACTCGGACCTCGGGGTTTTCCCAGTTGAGCGCGCTGTCCGTCGGGGCTTGTGTACCGAACGGGTGGCGCGCGAATTGTGTGGGCCCTGCAGGGAACCCTCTAGGGGCGTAGCTCAACTGGCAGAGCAGCGGTCTCCAAAACCGCAGGTTGCAGGTTCAAGTCCTGTCGCCCCTGCTCAACTGAATACTCGAGAGGCGGGAACACTGGCCGGTTCTGGATACTGGACAGAGACCCACACCGGACGATCACGAGGGAGCACGCGGTGAGCGACGAGCGCGACGGTGCCAGCTCCGCAGGCACCGACAGCGGCGCGGAGACCGACGGCGGTGACGCGCGCGCGCAGACCGCGGTCGTGACCCGTCCGCTCCGACCCACCGGCAAGCGGTCGCGGCGTGGGGCGGTGGCCGAGGTCGACACCGAGGACACCGACACCGAGCCCGAGACCGACAGCTCCGGCGGCAAGGACGACGGCAAGGGTCCGAAGGGCAAGAAGAAGACCGCGAAGAAGCCCAAGGACGGGCCAGGAAAATCGGGGCGCAACCCGATCGCCTTCATCTTCAACTACCTGAGGGAAGTCGTCGGCGAGCTGCGCAAGGTCATCTGGCCGAACCGCAAGCAGATGGTCAGCTACACCACGGTCGTGCTCGTGTTCCTGGTGTTCATGGTGGCGCTGATCGGCGGGGTCGACCTGGGCCTGGCCAAGCTCGTGACGCTGGTGTTCGGCTGAGCGCAGGCCGGCCCGACGCCACGCACTGACATTTGAGAGAGGACTGACACGTGACCAGCTTCGACGGCGACACTGCCGCGAGCGTGTCCGAGGCGCGCGCCGAAGCGGCGGATCCGGCGGTCGTGATCGCCGACGAGGCCGCCGAGCATCTCGACGAGAGCACCCCGGCCGAAGCGGTCGAGGACGCGCCGCTGGACTTCGCCGACGAGGCCTCCGATGACACCCCGGCCTCCGATGACACCCCGGCGGCCGACGAGGCCCCGGCCCCCGACGAGGACGAGGATCCGGCCGTCGCGCTCAAGAAGGAGCTGCGCCTCAAGCCGGGTGACTGGTACGTCATCCACTCCTACGCCGGCTACGAGAACAAGGTGAAGGCCAACCTCGAGACCCGCGTGCAGAACCTCGACGTCGGCGACTACATCTTCCAGGTCGAGGTGCCCACCGAAGAGGTCACCGAGATCAAGAACGGCCAGCGCAAGCAGGTCAACCGCAAGGTGCTGCCCGGCTACATCCTGGTCCGCATGGAGCTCAACGACGAGTCGTGGGGCGCGGTGCGCAACACCCCCGGGGTGACCGGTTTCGTCGGCGCGACGTCGCGGCCCTCGCCGCTGTCGCTCGACGACGTGGTGAAGTTCCTGCTGCCGCCCGCGGCCGCGAAGAAGCCCGCCAAGAGCACCGCCGGCGCCGCGGCGTCGTCCGAGGCGTCGATGGAGCGCCCCGAGATCCTGGTCGACTTCGAGGTCGGCGAGTCCGTCACCGTCATGGACGGCCCGTTCGCGACGCTGCCGGCCTCGATCAGCGAGGTCAACGCCGAACAGCAGAAGCTCAAGGTGCTGGTGTCGATCTTCGGCCGTGAGACGCCGGTCGAACTGACCTTCAACCAGGTCGCCAAGATTTAAGCCGGGCCCCTCGGCCGCGAGGACGCCCACGAGATAGAAGAAGGACACGCACAACCATGCCCCCGAAGAAGAAGGTCGCCGGGCTGATCAAGCTGCAGATCCAGGCCGGGCAGGCCAACCCCGCCCCGCCGGTCGGTCCCGCGCTCGGCCAGCACGGCGTGAACATCATGGAGTTCTGCAAGGCCTACAACGCGGCGACCGAGTCGCAGCGCGGCAACGTCATCCCGGTGGAGATCACGGTCTACGAGGACCGCACCTTCACGTTCGCGCTGAAGACGCCGCCTGCCGCCAAGCTGCTGCTCAAGGCCGCCGGTGTGCAGAAGGGCTCGGGTGAACCGCACAAGACCAAGGTCGCCAAGGTGACCTGGGATCAGGTGCGCGAGATCGCCGAGACCAAGAAGGAAGACCTGAACGCCAACGACATCGATCAGGCCGCCAAGATCATCGCCGGCACGGCCCGGTCCATGGGGATCACGGTCGAATAATCGTCGAGGTTCGACGAAGCAATTCGTGGGAGAGCTGGCATCGGCTCGCCAACCACACCTCTGAATCAAGGAGACATCAATGAGCAAGAACAGCAAGACCTACAAGGAAGCCGCCGAGAAGGTCGACAAGACCCGGCTGTACACGCCGCTGGAGGCCGCGAAGCTGGCCAAGGAGACGTCGTCGAAGAAGCAGGACGCGACCGTCGAGGTTGCGATCCGCCTCGGCGTCGACCCCCGCAAGGCCGACCAGATGGTCCGCGGCACCGTGAACCTTCCGCACGGCACCGGCAAGACCGCCCGCGTCGCGGTGTTCGCCGTGGGTGACAAGGCCGAGCAGGCGCTGGCCGCCGGCGCCGACGTGGTCGGCAGCGACGACCTGATCGAGAAGATCCAGGGCGGATTCCTCGACTTCGACGCCGCGATCGCGACGCCCGACCAGATGGCCAAGGTCGGCCGCATCGCCCGCATCCTCGGCCCGCGCGGCCTCATGCCGAACCCCAAGACGGGCACCGTGACCCCGGATGTCACCAAAGCGGTGAACGACATCAAGGGCGGCAAGATCAACTTCCGCGTCGACAAGCAGGCCAACCTGCACTTCATCATCGGCAAGGCGTCGTTCGACGAAAAGTCGCTGGTGGAGAACTACGGCGCTGCGCTCGACGAGATCCTGCGCGCCAAGCCGTCGTCGTCGAAGGGCCGCTACCTGAAGAAGGTCGTCGTCTCGACGACGACCGGACCGGGCATCCCGGTCGACCCGGCGGTGACCCGCAACTTCGCGGAGGAGTAGGCGCCAGCCGGATCCGACCATCGGCACGGAGGAGTGACGGGCTAGGTCGTCGCGGCGGGCTCGGTGTTCTGCGCCGAGTAGAGCCTGGTGTACAGCCCGCCGCGGGAGAGCAGGTCGGCGTGTGTGCCCTCCTCGGCAACGCGTCCTCCCGCCAACACGATGATGCGGTCGGCGACGCCGGCGATGAAATCCATGTCGTGGCTGATCACGACGCAGGTCCGGTCGCCGGCATATTCGCGGATCACCTGCGCGATGCGGACACGCTGATCGGCGTCGAGATTCTCGGTCGGTTCGTCCAGCAGGAGCACTTCAGGCCGACGTAGCAGGCAGCGAGCCAGCGCAATCAGCCGCTTCTGGCCACCGGAGGGGACCTGGACGTCGACCACGGTGTCATAGCCGTGGGGCATCTTGGCCGGATCGACGATGACCGGGTGGATGTGTGCCAGCCGGCATGCTTCCTCGACGTCGCCGTCTGTCGCGTCGCGGCGCGCGAGGCGGACATTCTCCCGTATCGAGTCCTTCAGGAAGAAGGGGAACTGGGACAGCTTGCTCACCTGCTCGCGCAGCGTGACGAACGACAGGTCCTTGATGTCATGGCCGTCGAGCTCGATGGATCCGTGCTCCGGATCCAAGAAGCGCAGCAGCAGGTTGAAGATCGTCGACTTCCCGGAACCGATCTCGCCGACCAGGGCGACCGTCTCGCCTTCGGCGATCGAGAACGACACGCGATCCAGCACCTTCTGGCGGCCGCTGTACCCGAAGACGACGTCCTTGAACTCGATGTTGCCGTGAACGGTGTCGAGGCGCCGGGCGTCGGGCTTCTGCTGAATCGAAGGCACTGTGTCGAGCAGTTCGTAGGTCGACGCGACGTTCGGGGCGATGGAACTGTAGGTGGTGTAGGCATCGATGATGCGTTGCGCCGGTGCGAACATCGTGGGCACGAACCCGACGAAGACGATCAAGCCGTTGAACGTCAGCCCGAATCTGTCGCTGAACAGGATGCCGACGATCAGCACGAGTGCCGTGCTGAGAGCGACGAAGATCTGCGTACTCCTGCTGCTCGCCTGCAACCAGACCACCATCATCGCGGAGTTCTTGGCGGCCGCCTTCGACGCGTCGGCGAATCGCTCGCTGCGCTGTTGTTCGGCGTGGAAGATCTGGATGTCCGAGATGCCGGTGATGGTTTCTTCCAGTTCGCCGCCCAGATGGCGGCTGGACATCATGATGGCCCGTGTCGTCGCCTGCAGCCTGCGCCCCGCGAACCGCAACGCCATCAGGGCGAAGGGGGAAAGGATGAGTGAGGCGATGGTCATCTGCCACGACAGCGAGAGCAGATAGCCCAGCGCGATCACGAGTACCAGCGCGTCGATGACGGGCGGAAAGATGCAGTCGGTGAGCAACTTCTGCACCCCGCCCGCCTCCACCTGGATGCGTTGCATCAGGGCTCCGCTGCGGGCGCCGGTGAAGAAGTCCAGAGACAGCGACTGCAGGTGATCGTGCACGCGCTGCCGGATCTCGGTGAGGAGCCGCCAGTCCACCTGCGCGTCGACCCAGGCGCGGACGAAACCCAGCACCTGCGCCAGCACCAGCGCCGCGCCCCAGATGACGAGCCAGGCGCTGAACGTCAGAACGGGTCCGGAGAACGTACCGTCCGGCCGGCTGGTGCGCGGCCCGGTGGCGCTCCAGATGTTCTGCAGGCTGCCGCCGTCGCGACTGGCGACGCGTCCCATGATGTCGACCATCGGGCCCCACACCGCGGGTGTCACGAAGGGCAGCAGCGTGACGACCACCCCCAGTAGCGTCGACACGACGACCAGGCCGCGCAACGGTCGGATCAGGGCGAGACTGCGCCGAACGTAACGCCATGCGACTCTCGGAGGGAGAGGCTTGCCACCGCCGGGCCCGCCCATCATGGGCACCCGTGCTGCGCCCGGTAGGGCGCCCATCGCCGGCCCCGACGCCGGGCCCGGTCGCAGCGGACCCTGCGGGGGGATACGGTTCGGCGCGTTCACGCGCATCGGTTCGGTCACGGCGCGGGGAGCGTGTCGGTGTCGAGGAGTCGGGATATCTCGCTCTCCAGTGCCGGCTTGTCCGGCTTCGAGGTGGCGAGACGGACGCTGCCTTCTTGGTCGATCACCACGAACGTGGGAATACCGTTGGCGCCGTAGGCCTGCGCGAGCCGATGGTCGGCGGCGACAGCCACGGGGAACCGGACCTCGTGCTCGACGGCCGTGCGATGGATGAGGTCCCGTTCCACCGTCCGGTCGCCGTTGCCGCTGCGGAAGCTCGTGAGACCGAGGATCGTCAGTCCACGGTCGGCGTACCGCGAATGGAGAGCATTGAGGAATCCGAACATCGCTGCGCAGGAGTGGCACCGGGGGGCCCAGAACTCGATCAGCACGACGCGGCCGTGCAGCGCCGCGAGTGTCACCGGTGAACCGCGAACCCATTCCACCGCAACAATTTCGGGGGCAGGCTGGCCCAGCAGGGCCAACTGGGAGGCGCGATCTCGAAGCTGGCGCACGCCGGTCGCCGCAGCGTGGATCTGAGCTGGGGTACCGTCACACCGGATGAGCTCGAGAATACTTTCGGCGAAGGGTAGCTCGGATTTCAGGAGATCGCGCGCACGGCAGCTGTGTTCGGCGACGACATAGAGGTCGGCCAAGGTCAGCGCCAGCAGCATCCGGTCGCGAAACGGCACATCGAAGGGCGTCGACCTCGCCTCGTCGAGCGCGGACTCGACGAGGGCGATGGCATCGGCCGACCGCCCCTCCCGCCGTAGGCGGGCGGCGCGCGTCACCGCCGCGGGCAACAGCGGAATCGCTTGTGGTGGAGCGACATCGGCCGTGGAAACGTTCATGGTGATCCTCGTCGCCGGTGGCCGCAGGCGTGCCGGGATCCGGCACGCCCACGGCCGTCGCTGCGGCCTAGCAGTACTCTTCCCAGTAGGCCCAGTTCCCGTAGCCGTCGTCGACGTAGTACCAGCAGATCGCCGCGTAGCCTTCGACATCGCTCGACGGACGGCCGGCGGGAACGACGCCCTGCGCGTCTTCCTTGGTCAGCTTGTCCTTGCCGGGGAAGAGCCGGTTGCGGACCTCGTCGGTCATCGGCTTCAGGTTCACCTTGTACTTCGACAATTCGGCGTCGGGGATCTCGTAGAGAGCGGGGGCTCCCGCTTCGTCGACGCCACTGAGGACTGGCATGTTGTGCTCCTTACCTTTTCAAGCTCATCGGCACGATCTTCGCTCGGGCCGATTCGGGTGGTGAGATATCATCATGGTGGCCGTGCACCGGCAATCAACAGCGCGACAGCGGCCTGTGAAATCCTTTACACCTGATGCGGTCGAATGCGTCGACTCGGTGCCGGTCGTCACCGCAGTTTCTCCAGGGCGGCCATGTCGCGGATGAGCAGCTGCCGATTCCCGCTCGCTTCCAATACTTTTCGCCGACGCAGTTCTGCCATCGCGTGGTTCACACTCACGCGTGATGCGCCGATCATCGTGGCCCAGTCACCCTGGGTGAGCCGCAACGGAATTCGCACACAGTCGGGCAGCGGGTCATCGACCGATTCGCCGTAGTGATGGGCCAGCAGCAGGAGGTGACGGACGACGCGCGCCCGCACGTCCACTCCCGCCAGGGCCTCGATGCGGTCGTTGGCGAGGTGCAGTTGGCGCGCCAGCACGCCGGCGAGGTTGGCGCTGAGCTCCGGCATGGTCTGCACGCAGCGTTCGAAGGCATGTCGGTCGATCCACAGCAGGTGGGTCTCGTCGAGCGGCAGGACGGAATGGGCACACCCCGAGGCCTCTCCGATGGACAGAGCTCCGATCACGTCGCCGGGTCCGAGGAACCCGAGCAGCAGTTCGTTGCCGTCGGACTGAGCGCGCACGATCCGGACGATGCCGTCCTGGATCACGTACGCGGTGTCGGTCAGTTGATCCGTCATCACGATCCGGGCGCCGGCGGGCACCACCTGACGACGCATCAGCCCGTTGAGGAGGGCCAGCTGCGAGAGCGTCATGCCGCGAAAGAGCGTGATCCTGCGCAGCTGCGTCGGATCGCTGACGGCCGGCATTCGGAGACGGTCGCTTCCGGGATCGGTCAGCCCGCGGGCTGACGCGAGGCTCGACGTGTCATCAGACCCTCTCTGCGTTCTGCGGCGGCTTCGCCCCGAGCAGTGGGGGCGGGGCCGCGACGTGTTGTCGGTCGACGTTGGCGGCGAGTTCTCGCAAGATCGTCTTGAGCTGAAAGACCGTGAGCCCCGGATGTTTGGCCAGGATCTGGGCCACCACGCCGGTCATGTGCGGTGACGCGTAACTGTTGGCGGTCATGGTGCGGCGGGTGTGGCCCTGCCACGCGACCGAGACGTCGATGCCCAGCGCCCCGAACTCGACGGGCGGATTCGGGTTGTAGTAGAAGACGTGCGGATCGGGCACGCCGTGGGAGGCCACCGAGATGACCGACGAGTACACCGACGGATAGCTGGGCACCGGCATGTTGTTGGCCGCGGTCACCAGGATGATGTTGCGGAAGTAGGCCTCGTCGGCCAGCTCGTGGAAAATGCTGAAGCAGTCGCGCTTGGTGGTTCCCAGGCTGAGGTTGCACACGTGCATGCGGTTGTCGATCGCCCAGCGGATTCCTGCGGCGAACACTCGACCCTTGCCCTTGTTGGCTCCGCCGAGCACCTTCACGCTGTACAACTCGCAGCGTGGCGCCAGTGAGCGGATGATCCCGGCGCAGGCGGTGCCGTGGCCGAAAGCATCGTCATGGGGTGCGGTGTCGTAGACGAACCGGAGGTCGTCGCCCTCGGTGATGGCGACATAGCCGTCCACGGTGCCGACGTCAGGGTGGGAGGCGTCGACACCGCTGTCCACCACGGCGACTTTGACGCCCTCGCCCTCGCTGCCACCCCAAGCCCATTCCGGCGTCAGCAGCTCGACCGGGTCGAGCGGGGGACACCTCACCAGGTGGTGGTCGGCGAATGCGCCGGAATACGCCGGGCGGAACGTCTTCGCCGCGAGTTCCCGAAGTCGCCCGGTCACCTCGAGGTCCTCAGGTACTCGGCGAAGCCGTCGAGGATGCGCTTGCAGGCCTCCGCGGCAGCATCGCCGTGGTGCACGATCTCCTGCACGACCCGTGCCAGATCCAACGCGTCACGGAATCCGCTCTGCTCGCCCAGATTGGTGGTGAATTCCCGTGCGCGCCGGGTCAATCCGTGCCGGTCGTAGTCCGGCGCCCCGTCGACCGCGCCGATGAGGTCGCGCACCATCGCCCCGATTCTGCTGTGGGTCCGGGACTGTTCGATGGCGATCGCGGCCATATCGGCGAACAGGCCGATGGCCTCCATGTCGGCGACGTCGAACGAGTCCGCACCCTGCTTGTCGAGCAGCTCGAGCACGCCGATGACCTCGTCCTCGAACGCCAACGGCACGCAGAGGATGTTCCGGGGGCTGTAGCCGACCGCCTCGGCGATGTCACCGGCATCGCGGTCGTCCTCGGCGGTGTCGGAGATCGCCATCGGCTGTCCGGTCAGCGCCACGAGACCGGCCACCCCCTGGCCGAGCGGCGACCGGACGCCCGCGGCCGCGGTGCCGTGATCGCCGAACGCGCTCTCGAACACCAGCTCCTCGCGTTCGGTGTCGATCATGCACAGCAGGGCGGTCCTGGCGTCGATGATGTCCGCGGCGGTGACGACGATGATCTCGATCAGGCGCGAGTAGCTGACAGGTGCGCCGATGGCCCCTGTCGCTGACGCGGTGGTCAGCGCATCACGCAGATCCTGCGCGAAGTGGTCGTCGCTGATGCGCTGTCGAAGACGTTCGATCTCTTCTTGCTGCTGTGCGATGACAGCAGCCGCGTCGATCGGGACCTCAGTGTCGGCGGGCATGGCTCTGCTCCCCTCCGCACCTCGTCGGCGTCCCGCCCGTTCTTTGCCACCACCTGTTGTTCGCGAAGATTCCTTCGTGGCCGCATGCATCGGGACCGGGACCCGGAAACAGGGGCAAGGTGGGCCTGGATGGCTGTTCACGTGCTCTCAACCGCATCTGGCCCCCGCCCGTCGGTTCCGAGTTCGATCTTTGCCACAGTATGGACCACTCGGGGCGTGTTCGTGGTTCGAATTCCGCACAGCACATCGGCCGGCCCCGGAGCTCAGGCACCGTCGATCGCGATGTACCCGGCGCGGAACTGTGCGTCGGGTACCGGCCACTGCTCCCCCTCGGCCCCTTGGACGACCCAGTCGTGTTCGGCCGCAACGACATCGCCCTCGAGGGTCGAGATGACCTCGCCGGGCACCGCGCGGCGCGCGAGGACCGTCCCGGTTCGCCGGTACCTCCCCGAGCCGATCGGTTCGTGCGTCGACCCGAACACCTCCGCGGCAACGGATCGCTCGCCGCCGCTGTCGTCGACCACTGCCCAGTCACCGGCTCGGGCGTGCATGACCTCTCCGGACGACGCGGTCCACGTCCACGGGGAGGACCGCTGCTCGGCGGTGACCTCGCCAAGGCGGCGGTACCGGCGCCACGCCGTCGTCGGTCTCCGCGGTACAGACCGGTAACCGAGATTGCGCAGATTGATCAGCGTGCTGGCGAGGCTGCGGTAGGCGTGGTGGACGGCGTCGGGATGACGCGCGACGAGTTCCTCCCATGGCAGCAGCTTGTCGTGGCGGCGCGCGGCGTCGTCGCGATGCTCCGCGTACCGCCACCCGGCGGCCTCGTAGTGGCGGCGCCAGTCCTCGTGCTCGGTACGGACCATCGTCTCCGCGGTGGCACGGTCGAAACCGAGGATGGCGAGTTGGCGCAACGGCGGCAGCGAGGCGAAGTCCTCGGGCAGCGGCAGCGCCGGAGCGGGCTCGGCGAGACTGTTCCACGAATGCCCGGCCAACGACTCCACCATCCACAGGGCGTTGGTCAGCTGGCGACGGTTGGACTGCTTGACGAGCGGGTCGAGTTCCTTCCACGGCCGCGTCGCCGGGGTGGTGCGGGCGGTGCCCGAGCTGTAGTGCTCGTGGACCAGTTCGGCCGCTCGTTCCCATACGTCCTGAGGAGCGTCCGGGTCGAGTTCCATGTTGATCGGAAAGCTGAAGAGTTGGCCGACGATCGAGATGTCCGCCAGAGCCATCGAGGTGGCGGACGCCAGGTAGACCCGCAGTGCGGGAAACCGGGACGCCAGACGGGTGCCCAGCGTTTCCATCGCGGGGTCGCCGAGGACGATGGCGCAGTCGCCGGCGTCGGTGTTGCGCAGGTAACGAGTGATCGCGTCGACGGTCGGGTCGTCGTCGTGGGCCAGCACGGGCAGCGCGGTGCCGTCGGGAGCGATCCGGTCCTGCCGGATCCGATGGTCGTCGATGAAGCTCGACGCCCCGCGGGCGAAGATGACCACCGACTCCGGACCGCGCACGCCGGGCCTGGCGTAGAGCCCCAGCTCGCGGTGCAGTTGAGCGAACTCGGACACCAGGGCATAGGTCAGCGGACTCAGTCCGCACAGCACGACGGTGGTGGGCGGGAGGGGCCCGTCCCCGCCGCGTCGCGTGGTGAGGTGACGGACCAGTTTGGCGGCCGTGATCTCGTTGCGTCCCACCGCGTCGGCGACCCAGTGACGCTCGGTGCTGGCGAGCGCGCGCCGCCAGACCTCCGCCTGCCACGGGTCGTCGATGCGGACGGTGAGCGGGATCCGGCGCCTGCGGGTGTCACTGCCGTGCACGGCGGCATCGATCGCGGTGAAGCGTGCGACATTCTGCATCGGGTCGGCCGACAGCAGATACAGGCGGTCGAGCCGGTTCCACAGCGACAACTCGGACAGGGCGCCGGCGTCGGTGAAGTCCACCGACCGCAGTCGGGCGCCCCATCGGCGGACCGCCCGCGCCGCGCCGCCGTCGATGTCTTCGGTGAGAACCACCAGGGCGGCGGCAGGATTGCGGGTGCGGGAGATCGCCCGAACCATGGACACCGTCTCGTCGTCGATGTCGACGACGACCGTCAGCAGCCTGGCCCGCCAGATCGCGACACGGTCGAACTGCGTGCGGAACAGCGCCACCGTGGCCGCCATCGCCGCCACCAGGGTTGTCGCGATCGCCAGGAGACGGGCGATTTCCAGCGCGACCGGCATCGGCACCCCGGCGCACGACCCGGTCCCGCCGGGTCCGAAGGGATTCTCCACGTTCCCCAGGAACAGGGACAGTGTCCAGGACAGGGGTGCGAAGAACGGCGCCTGCTCACCATGGCAGCGCCAGTAGGCGCTCATTCCCAGAGCCACTGCGGACGCCGCCATCGCGGCGATCGCCACCAGCGGCGTACCGGTCAGCAACTCCTGCCTGCACAGCCGGCGGACGATGAAATGGATGAGCGGCAACGCGAGGACTGCCGCGATCGTCGCGTGGCTGCCCGGTGCGCCGAACCACCGCAGCGCCTGCGGCGTCCGCTCGGCCTGCGCGGGATCGAGAGCCAGCAGGCACAGATAGCCCACCGCAGCGATGTACACGGTGTCGACCAGGCCCGCACCGGCCCACCACACAGCGGTGGTCCGGCCCGTCCGGGGCGGCGTGTCCACCGGGACATCCTCACACCGGCGGCGCAGCATGTGGCGACTTTGCTGTCTTTTCACCGCGTGGGCGTTCTCGGCGAGGCGCCGCCGGCCGGGCGGCGTTCTGCCGGACGGCGGGTCTGGTGCCCCCTGCATCGGTGACCGACCGGTTGTTGAGCGAGGAAGCGGTTGTGGACGTCCCTGGCCGGCAGGTCCGGTCCCGGCGCGGGGCCGACCCGCGTGTACGGCGGTGAGACGTGATCGCCGCTTACTCAGACGTGGGTGACAATTTTTGCTAACGTTCGGCGTGCCCGGGCTTCAGAGACGGCCCCCTCGGCCGTCCGCCGTGAAAGGTGCAACGACGTGGCGGCGTTCATCAGCTATTCGAGTCGGGACAGGACGCTGGTCGAAGGGCTGTTGAAGGCGATGCGGCGCGCGCACCTGCCGGTGTGGCTCGACGAGGAGCTCACCGGTGGAGAGTCGTGGTGGCGGGAGATCCTGACTCAGATCCGCGATTGCGAGGTGTTCATCGTCGCGCTGTCGAAGAACCTGTTGGATTCCAAGGCCTGTCAGGCGGAGTTGCGGTACGCCCAAGCGCTGGGCAAGCCCGTGCTGCCCGTGCAGGTGGGACCCATGGACACGCTGCGTATCAATCCGCTGTCGGCGATGCAGGTGATCGATTACCGCACGCCCGACCTGGAGAGCGGAATCGAGCTGATCTCGAGCGTCAATGCTCTTCGGGCAAAGACCCCGCCGCTGCCCGATCCGCTGCCCGAGGAACCCCCGATCCCGTTCGCGTACCTGATGCGTTTGGCGTCGACGATCTCGGATCCGACGGGTCTGAGTGCCCAGCAGCAGACGGCGCTGGTCTCGGAACTCAAGGCGGGTCTGGAGGAGGACGGCAGCGACGAGCTGGCGCGGCGGGACATTGCCGAACTGCTGCGGATGCTGAGAGACCGCTCGGACGTGACCTGGCGTACGCGCACCGAGGTCGAGAGCGTGCTGGCATCACTCGATGCGCCCGCGCCCGCGCCACCGGCCCCGCCACCGTCCCCGCCGTCGGCGCCTGCCTATGTCACAGGTCCGCAGCCGGCGTACCAGTCCGGCCCCGGCGCCCCTCCGTGGACACCTCCACCCGGGCCGCGTCCTCCGAACAGCGGTCCGCCGAATTACCCGCCCCCCGGCCCCCCGCGCGGAAAGGGGGCCCGCTCATCGGGCGCAGCCGGCAAGTGGCTGATCATCGGTGGCGGCGCTGTGGTCGTGGTCGCCGTGCTCGTCGTGGTCGCCCTACGAGCCTTCCCGAGCGAGGATCCTCAGCCACCGGCCCCGCCGCCGCCGGTGGCACCCGCTTCGGTGAACTCCCTGCTCCTCACCACGAACGAGACCGAGGCGATCATGGGTGTGTCGAATCTCGAACCGAGCAAGGTATTCGACCAGATGGCGGAGTCGACGCAGCAGATCTCCAACACGGCATGCGCAGGTGCGCAATTCAACGCCGTCAAGAGCGTCTACGACGGCAGCGGCTACAGCGTGGTCGCCGATCAGGTGTACACCGCCGACAGCCCGCAATACGTCTACGTCAACCAGACGGTGGTGCTCTACCCGTCCGCCGACCAGGCCGAAAAATTCCTGAGCCGCTCAACCGATGCCTGGCGCACCTGCGCCGGCGAGAGCGTCACGGTCACCACCGACGAGGGCAAGTCGTACAACTGGTCCTTCGATCAGGTCGACGTGGACAGCGACAATCACCAGATTTCCCAAATGACCCGCCAGGAGGGCATGGGCGGCTACGGCTGCGAGCATGCGCTGCGAGTGGTGTCGAACGCCGTCATCGAGACTCGGGCATGCAGTGACGGGGTCACCGACGAGGCGGGGCGGATGGCGGAATCGATGGCGGCGAAGGCGCCCCGCTGAGGCCCCAGGAGTGCTTCTCGGCCACCGCAACCGTCTGGCCTTTGCCTGAGCCGCCGCCCCCCACGAACGGGGGCCCAGGTGTGCGGGCCGCACGACGGGGGCCGCATCCCCCAGTGAACCCCGAGGTGGTGGCCGAGAAGCACCCCCGCGCAGCAACGTAGCACCGCGGGCCGCGTCCGGCGCGGTCAACGACAAAAAACGCCGAGCTTTCGCTCGGCGTTTCTTGGTTTCGCGACGGTCAGGCAGCGGCACCGGGCTTCAAATAGGTGACCAGGCTGACGTCGATGGACTCGTCGATGAAGTAGTACTGGCAACCCTTGAGGTACCGCATGTAGTGCTGGTAGTGCTCCTCGTCGGTGGCCGCGATCGCCTCGTCCTTGTGCGCCTCGAGCCGGTCAGCCCAGATGCCGAGTGTCTTGATGTAGTGATTGCGCAGCGACAACGTCTCGGGCACCACGAAGCCGGCCTTCTCGCCGTGCTCCACCATCATCTGCGTGGTGGGCAGGCGGCCACCGGGGAAGATCTCGGTGATCATGAACTTGATGAAGCGGGCCAGCTCGAAGGTCAGCTTCTTGCCCCGCGCCGCGAGATCGTAGGGGTGGTAGCCGACGCTGCTCTGGATCGTCATCCGGCCGTCGTCGGGCAGCACGTCGAAGCACATCTTGAAGAAGTCGTCATAGCGCTCGAAGCCGAAGTGCTCGAACGCCTCGATCGAGATGATGCGGTCGACGGGGGAGTGGAACTGCTCCCAGCCCTCCAGGCGCACGTCGAAGGTGCGCTTCGAGTCGATCTTGGACAGCAGCTGGTTGCAGTAGGCCTGCTGGTTCTTCGACAGTGTCAGGCCGATGACGTTGACGTCGTACTTCTCCATCGCCCGCTGCAGCGTCAGACCCCATCCGCAGCCCACCTCGAGCAGCGTCATGCCCGGCTTCAGGTCGAGCTTGTCGAGGTGCTGATCGACATTGGCGATCTGGGCTTCCGACAGGGTGTCGTTCGGGCCGGTGAAGAACGCGCAGCTGTACTTGCGGGTCGGATCCTGGAACACGCCGAAGAAGTCGTCCGACAGGTCGTAGTGAGCCTGAATGTCCTCGAAATGAGGAGTCAGATCCTTGGTGCCGGTGGATTGGTCAGACATGGTCCCTCTACGTCCCTCTACTTCGTGTGCATCATGAGATGGTGCGGTTTCGACGACCGTACCGAAGCGTGGCCCTGCCTTGCTGCAAACACGCTTCTCGGGCGACCAGCCTATCTGGTGGCAGGTCGCCCGATCCAATCCGCTCAGGCGGGCTGCTTGACCAGGGTGAACTGGTTGACGTCGGTGTAGCCCTTGCGGAAGGAGTCCGCGCAACCGGTCAGGTAGTGCATGTACCGGTCGTAGACCTCTTCGGACTGCACGGCGATCGCCTCGGTCCGGTGCTCCTGCAGCGCGGCCGACCAGAGGTCGAGGGTGCGCGCGTAGTGCGGCTGCAGCGACTGCTCGCGGGTCAGCGTGAAGCCGGCCGTGCCCGCGTGCTCGCCGACGAGCTCGATCGTCGGCAGGTATCCGCCGGGGAAGATCTCGGTGAGGATGAACTTGATGAACCGGGCGACCGAGAAGGTCAGCGGAATGCCCCGCTCGATCATCTGCGGGATCGTCAGCGCGGTGATGGTGTGCAGCAGCATCACGCCGTCGTCGGGCAGCACCCGGTAGGCGGTGCTGAAGAAGTCGTCCCAGCGGTCCTTTCCGAAGTGCTCGAAGGCGCCGATCGAGACGATGCGGTCGACGGGCTGGTCGAAGTTCTCCCAGCCCTCGAGCCGGATCTCCTTGGTCCGCGGGCTGTCGGATTCGGCGAAGATCCGCTCGACGTGGGCCTTCTGGTTCTCACTGAGCGTCAGCCCGATGACGTTGACGTCGTAGCGCTCGATCGCCCGCATCATCGTGTAGCCCCAGCCGCACCCGACGTCGAGCAGCGTCATCCCCGGTTCCAGACCGAGCTTGCCGAGCGCGAGGTCGACCTTGGCGCGCTGAGCCTCCTCGAGCGTCATGTCGTCGCGTTCGAAGTAGGCGCAGCTGTACATCTGCGAAGGATCCAGGAAGAGCCGGAAGAACTCGTCGGACAGGTCGTAGTGTGCCTGGACGTCGTCGAAATGCGGCTTCAGTTGTTTCTTGGTCGAGGCCATGAGAGTGGCCTTCCTGAGGACGCTGCCCGAAGAGGTTCTCCTGAAACGGCGGTCATGCGTGCCCGACAGGCATGCTACGGGTTTTCGCGATCCTGTGAATTAACGGAGACGCAGGTCACTCGGCCTGTGCGAACGTCGTCTTCAGTTCCCCGACGATGTCGTCCCACAGCGGTTCGGGCAGCTCGTGACCCATGCCGTCGAACAGCACCAGCCGGGCGCCGGGGATGGCGCGGGCGATGGCGCGACCGCCCGACGGCCGCATCAGCTTGTCGGCCTTGCCGTGCAGGACCACCGTCGGCGCGGTGGTCTGCCGGTTGTAGCGGCGGAGGCTGCCGCTGCCGAGGATCGCCGCGAACTGTCTGCCGACGCCGGCCGGATAGTAGGACCGGTCGTAGCCCTCGATGGCCTCGGCGCGGATCTGGTCGTCGGAGCGGGGAAAGCCCGGGCTGCCGATGATCTTGGTGACCCGCACGGCGTTGTCGACGATCGCGTCGCGGCCGCTGCCCGCAGGCTTGCCGAGGACGGCGAGCAGCTGCTGCGGACCGGGCGGCGGCAGCGCCGGCTGGTTGTTGCTCGAGAAGATCACCCCGAGGGTTCTGGTGCGCGCGTGGTGGCGCGCGGCGAACACCTGGGCGATCATGCCGCCCATCGACGCGCCGACGACGTGCGCGCGGTCGATGTCGAGGTGGTCGAGCAGGGCCGCGGCATCGTCGGCCATGTCCTCGAGGGTGTAGGCCGCCGGGCTGGCCAGCCCCACGAACGACCGCGCCATCCGGGGCAGCAGCGGCGCACCGGAGTGGTGGCCGGGCAACTTGTCGGACAGCCCGACGTCGCGGTTGTCGAAGCGGATCACCCGCAGACCCTGGTTGATCAGCTTCTCGCAGAACGCGGTGCGCCAGAAGATCATCTGCGCGCCCAGGCCCATGACGAGCAGGACGGCCGGATCGCCGGGGTCGCCCATGTCCTCGTAGTGGATGCCGATGTCGCCGGACGGCGCGGTGCCGGTGCGGACCTGCATCAGGCGTCCAACTCGCTACTCGTCTGCTCCTCGCGCAAGCGCTCGTCGGCCGAATGTTCCCGGGACACTTCCACCATGAAGTTGGCGAAGTAGCCGGTCAGCGACGGGTCGCTCATCATCTGCCACCTGGGCGCCAGCAGCTTCATGTAGCGCTCGACGTACAGGAACTGCTTGCCGATCAGCACCAGTTCGCGCGGCAGCTTGACGTCGTAGGCTTCGGCGAGCGCGGAGAGCTGCTTGCCGATCTCGGCGTAGCTCAGGTCCCCGAGCGAGGTCATCGTCAACGGGGTGGCGAACTTCTCCAGGTCCTTGGCGGCCTGCGCCTCGGGCTTGACGGTGCCGACCGCGCCCATCAGCACGACGATCTTGCCTGCCGCGGCGTGGTCCTTCTTGACCAGCAGCGCGTACACCAGCTCGCGCAGCAGCCAGCGGGTGCGCGGGTCGATGCGGCCCATGATGCCGAAGTCGAAGAAGACGATCTTGCCGTCGTCGTCGACCGACAGGTTGCCTGCGTGCAGGTCGCCGTGGAACAGGCCGTGCCGCAGCCCGCCCTCGAAGACGCTGAACAGCAGCGCCTTGACCAACTCGGTGCCGTCGAAGCCCTTCTGGCGGATCGCCGCGACGTCGTCGATGCGCACCCCCTGCACGCGCTCCATGGTGAGCACCCGCTCACTGGTGAGATCCCAGTAGACCTGCGGCACCCGGATGTTGGCGCCCAGCGGCGAGGCGTGCATGTGGGCCACCCACGCGTCCATCGACTGGGCCTCGAGCCGGAAGTCGAGTTCCTCGGCGAGGTTGTCGGCGAAGTCGGCCACCACATCCTGGGCGGACAGCCGCTGACCCAGCTTGGCGAACTCGACCAGCCGGGCGCCGCGCTTGAGGATCTGCAGGTCCGCGGCGACGCGGCGGCGGATGCCCGGCCGCTGGATCTTGACCACGACCTCCTCGCCGGTGTGCAGCGTCGCGTAGTGCACCTGGGCGATCGACGCCGACGCGAACGGCTTCTCGTCGAACGTCTTGAACAGGTTGGTCGGTTCGTCGCCGAGCTCCTCGCGGAAGAGCCGATGCACGGCCTTCTCGTCGGCGGGGGGGACGCGGTCGAGCAGGCTGCGGAACTCGCGGCTGAGCGGTTCGCCGAAGGCGCCGGGGCTCGACGCGATGATCTGGCCGAACTTGACGTAGGTGGGGCCGAGGTCGGCGAACGTCTGCGGGATCTGCTTGACGATCTTCTGTTGCAGCGAGCCGCGGCCGGTCAGTTTCCCGGCGACGCGTGCGCCGGTGCGGGTGATCTGCCACCCGGTGGCTCCGATGCGGGCCGCCTCGACCGGCAGCGGGACCCGGTCGAGTCTGGCAACCTCGCGATGTGGGCTGTTGTCGGCTTTCCGCGTGGTGCTCATACCAGCAGTGTCCCAAAAGGCCCCGGTCGGCGAAAAAACGTGTGGACGGGGTCACACTGAGCCGATGTGCCGCGCGCGTTCAGGCGAACGCGTCCTCGAGCTCGGCGCGGGTGCGCACGGGGTCGGTCCCGGGCCGGTAGGTCGGCAGGGTGTGCGGCACGGTCGTCCCCGCCGCCACCCGCGTCTTCGCCTGCTCGAACTCCGGCGCCGGGCCCGAGGCCAGGTGGACGCCGTTGATGATCGACCACATCAGCGCGCGCCGGGCGGTGCGCTCGACGACGTTGGGGTTGCTGTGCTGAATCAGCCCCTTCGCCCAGGACGGCATGGTGTCGCGTACGGCCCAGTTCAGCGCGGCCTGCGGCAGCGGCAGGTTGGGCCCGGTCGCCATCGCGGTGCCGTAGGTGACCGCGAGCTTGGGCAGATAGGACTTCAGGCAGTCCAGCGTCTCGGCCTTGGTGGTCGGCAGGTCGGTGCCGCCCAGCGCACGGCCGACGCGCACGAACTCGCCGTAATAACGATCGATCTTGTTGCCGCGCAACGGGTTCGGGTGATAGAGCTCGTGCGCGGTGGCGATGCCCCAGGCCACGGTCGCATAGTTCCAGCGCAGCCACTCGGGGTCGTCGGCGTCATAGCGCGCCCCGTCGGGCCGGGTGCCCTTGATGGTGTGGTGCATCGAGCGCACCGCGGTGGCCAGCCGCTCGGCGGTCTCGGTCGAGCCGTAGGCGGTGCCGATGAAGAACGCCACCGAGTGGCCGAGCCGGGTGAGCGCGCCCTTCGGGTCGATCTGGGGCATCGGATCGTCGCGGGTGTCGTCGCGGACCAGCCGGGAGTGGTGCACGCCCATCCAGTAGATCGACGGGTCCAGCCGCTCGAGGAAGGCCGCGCACTGCAGGCCGAAGATCAGCGCGTGCATGTGCGAGTGCACATGCCACACCGCACTGCCGGGCCCGAACCAGCCGGGATCCCCGACGGGCGCCGCGAACTCCATGCCCTTGAAGAAGTGCCGGCGCACGTCCTCGTCGAACCGCTGATTGAGCACATGGCCGACGAGCTGGTGCGGCAGGAACATCGATCCTCCATTGTGGTCACGGGTGTGCCCAGAATAGCGTCTGGAGACGCCTGTGACCAGAACTGCTGTGACCACCACCGCGGTGACCTAGGCTGACCGGGTGTCGAGCCCCACCCGGTGGGCGGGTGTCCCGCTGACCGATCGTCGCGCCGAGCGCCGCGAACTGCTGATCGACGCCGCCTACCGACTGTTCGGCGACGGCGGCGAGGCCGTCCTCACGGTGCGTTCGGTGTGCCGCGAGACCGGACTGAACTCCCGGTACTTCTACGAGAGCTTCGCCGACGTCGACGAGCTGCTGGGCGCGGTCTACGACCGGGTCAGCGCCGAACTCGCGCAGGTGGTCGAGGCGGCGATGACCGCGGCGGAGGTGTCGCTGCGCGCCCGCACCCGGGCCGGGATGGCCGCGGTGCTGGAGTTCAGCTCCACCGATCCGCGCCGCGGACGTGTGCTGTTCACCGACGCCCGGGCCAACCCGGTGCTGACCGAGCGTCGGGCCGCGACCCAGGATCTGCTGCGCGAAGCCGTGCTCACCGAGGGCTGGCGGCTGCACCCCGACACCGACCCCGTCGCCGCGATGGTCGGCGCCGCGATGTACACCGGCGCGATGGCGGAGTTGGCCCAGCAGTGGCTCACCGGCCACCTCGGCGACGACCTCGACGCCGTCGTCGACCACGCGCTCGCGCTGGTGCTGCGCTGACTACGCCTGTGACGCGGCGGCCGGCTTCCAAGGCTTGAGCCAGTCGGTCTCCGGCCACCCCTCGACACCGGCGAGCAGCTCGTAGAGCGTGGCGCCGTCGATGCTCTCGCGGATGATGTCGCCCTGCCCGGCGTGGCGGGCCAGCTCCTCGATCATGTGGAAGAACACCCAGCGCACCGACCACGCCGCCACGTCCTTGGGGAACCACGGCGCATTCTGCGGCACCGGCACCGCCGCGCCCAGATCGGCCGTCTCCGCCAGGCGGATCGTCTCGGCGTTCTGCGCGTCGAACGCGGCCAGCACGTCGGCGAGCGTCTCGTCCTCGCGCATCGTGAACTCGTCCTCCCAGTCGGCGGCCCGCTCCTCCATCGGGCGGCCGTCGTCCGCGCACGCCTCGGGTGAGGCCGCGACGCGCTCCATCCAGCCGCGCTGACAGGTGGTGACGTGCTTGATCAGCCCACCGATCGACAGCGCGCTCACCGTCGGCCTGGCGCGGGCCTGCTCGTCGGTGAGCCCGAACGCGATCGCATGGAACGCATGCTGCTGCGCGGTCAGGTACTCCCGCAGACCCGCACGCTCGTCGGCGATGGGTGGGGGCATGGCGGCCATGTCAGCTCTCCTTCGTGTGGGTGTAGAGATCGCGCAGCAGCGCGATCTCGGCTCCGTGGTGGATGACTTCGCGGTTGATGTGCAGCACGAGTGTCACCATCGGCGACTGCGCCCACGGTCCCTCGGCGGGCCCCACCGGCGCGGCCAGGCGCGCCTCGTCGAGGCTGCGCACCCCGTCGATCCAGTGCCGGTAGGCCTCGTCGAGTTGACGCAGCGCGGTCGCGGCGTCGGTGGCGTAGGACCAGCTCTGGTAGTCGGCAGGTGGCCCGCCGAAGTGCGCGTGGTTGCGCATCGCGAGGACGCCGACGATGACGTGAGCCAACCGCCAGGCGATCGTGGTGACGGGCTCGGGTTGCGGGGCCGGGTACTCGAAGTCGATCCCGCCGTCGCGGTGCACGGTCCAGCAGCCGGGCACCGGCTGCCAGAAGTACTCGTCGTCGCCCAGACCGTCGAGGCGCGGCCGCAGCTGGGTCCGCCAGTGCAGGTCCAGCTGCTCGGCCAGTTCGGACACCACGTCGATGCTCATGGGCCCATCGTGGCACCCCATCCGGACAGTTTCTGTCCGCAATGTGCGGAAAGATGGCGACATGGCGGAAACGACCGGCCGGGTGCTGCAGCTGCTCGGACTGCTGCAGGCCCGACGGGTGTGGAGCGGCGAGGAACTCGCCGAGCGGCTCGGCGTCACCACCCGCAGCGTGCGCCGCGACGTCGACCGGTTGCGCGCGCTCGGCTATCCCGTGCACGCCAGCACCGGAGTCGGCGGCGGCTACCGACTCGGCGCCGGGGCCGCGCTGCCCCCGCTGCTGCTCGACCCCGAGGAGGCCGTCGCGATGGCGGTCTGCCTGCGCGTCGCCGCTGGGGGCAGTGTCGCCGGGGTGGGGGAGTCGGCGCTGCGGGCGCTGTCGAAGCTCGACCAGGTGATGCCCGCGCGGCTGCGCTCCCAGGTCGCGGCCCTGCACCAGACGACGGTCACCCTCGGCACCCCCACCGAGACCCCGGTCGAGCCCGACGTGCTGATGACCCTCGCGCGGGCCAGCCGCGACCACGAGCATGTCACCGCCGGCTACGTCGACCTGCACGGCAACGTCACCCACCGGCGCGTGGAGCCCTATCAGCTGGTGACGACGGGCCGGCGCTGGTATCTGCTGTGCTACGACCGGGACCGGTCGGACTGGCGCAGCCTGCGGCTGGACCGCATGTCCGACGTCCGGGCCCACGGCACCACCTTCACCCCTCGCGAGGCGCCCGACGCCGCGTCCTACGTGCGCCGGGCGATCAGCTCCTCGCCGTATCCCTACGTCGCGCGCGTGCGCTATCACGCCCCGTACGACGTTGTCGCCCAGTCGTTCTCGGCCGCATCGGTGCACATCGAGCCCGACGGCCCGCACGCCTGCATCCTCACCGCCGGGGCCGACGACCCACAGCGGATGGTGCCGTGGCTCGCCCTTCCGGGCTGTGATTTCGAGGTGTTGGAGCCGCCCGAGGTCGTCGCCGCGGTGCGCACGGTGGCCGAGCGGATCGCCCGCGCCGCGCGCTGAGGGGCGCGGCGTGTCGGGCGAAAAGCCCTGCGCGGGCGCAACCGGGCACCACTATGGGGGCATGCCGCTGTCGCTGCAGTCCGCGGAAGCCACCGAGCTCTTCGTCGGCCCGCCCGAGGACCCCATGCAGATCGTGCGGGTGCATTACACCGGGGCCGACGGCGCGACGGCCATCGAGGTCCTCGGCGACGGGCTCAGCGGGGCGGCCACACCCGGCCCGGGTGACGGGACGATCGAGATCGCGGTGCGTATCCGCGACGCCGTGACCGGTCAGCGGCGCGCGGCGCGGGCCGCCGCCGGTGAGGTCGAGGTGGCGTTCAACGTCGTCGTCGCCGAGCCCGGCTGGACGATGTTCATGATCAGCCACTTCCACTACGACCCGGTGTGGTGGAACACCCAGGCCGCCTACACCAGTCTGTGGACCGAGGACCCACCCGGCCGCTGCCGGCAGACCAACGGGTTCGACCTGGTCCGCGCGCATCTCGAGATGGCGCGGCAGGAGCCGGTGTACAAATTCGTGCTCGCCGAGGTCGACTACCTCAAACCGTTCTGGGACACCCACCCCGAGGAGCGCGCCGATCTGCGGAGGTTCCTCGCTGACGGCCGGGTCGAGATCATGGGCGGCACCTACAACGAACCGAACACCAACCTCACCGGCCCCGAGACGGCGATCCGCAACTTCGTGGCCGGCATCGGATTTCAGCGCGATGTGCTGGGGGCGTCGCCGGCGACCGCATGGCAACTCGATGTGTTCGGCCACGATCCGCAGTTCCCGGGGATGGCCGCCGACGCCGGCCTGACGTCGAGCTCCTGGGCGCGCGGGCCGCACCACCAGTGGGGGCCGATGGCCGACGGTGGTGATCCCGAGCGCATGCAGTTCGCCAGCGAATTCGAGTGGATGGCGCCGTCGGGCCGTGGTCTGCTCACCCACTACATGCCCGCGCACTACGCGGCGGGCTGGTGGATGGACTCCGCTCCGACGCTGGCCGAGGCGGAGCAGGCCGCCTACGAGCTGTTCACCCAGCTGAAGAAGGTTGCGCTGACCCGCAACGTGCTGCTGCCCGTCGGCACCGACTACACCCCACCGAACAAGTGGGTCACCGACATTCACCGCGACTGGAACGCCCGCTACACGTGGCCGCGGTTCGTGTGCGCGCTGCCCTCGGAGTTCTTCGCCGCGGTGCGCGCCGACGCGGCCGCGCGCGGGGTGACCGCCGCGCCGCAGACCCGCGACATGAACCCGATCTACACCGGCAAGGACGTGTCCTACATCGACACCAAGCAGGCCAACCGGGCCGCCGAGAACGCGGTGCTGGCCGCCGAACGGTTCGCCGTGTTCGCCGGGGCGCTGACCGGCGCGGTGTATCCGGAGGCGGCGCTGGCGAAGGCGTGGGTGCAACTGGCCTACGGCGCGCACCACGACGCGATCACCGGCTCGGAGTCCGACCAGGTGTACCTGGACCTGCTCACCGGCTGGCGTGATGCGTGGCAGGTCGGGCGCGGGATCACCGACCGCGCGCTCACGCTGCTGTCCGACGCCGTCGACGCCTCGGTGGTGGTATGGAACCCGTTGGCACACAACAGGTCCGATGTGGTCACCATGCACCTCGACGAGCCGTGGCACGGCGGCGTCGCCGACGACGACGGCAATCCGGTCGCCGTGGCGACCGACGACGACGGCCACACGCTGACCTGGCTGGCGCGCGATGTGCCGTCGCTGGGCTGGCGGTCCTACCGGCTGGTTCCGGGTCGAGCGGGCGCCGCGTGGGAAACGTTGCCGGGCGGCACGATCACGAACGACACGATCACCGTCACGGTGGACGCGGCCCGCGGCGGCGGTGTCAGCGCCCTGGCGGTCGGCGGCCGCGAACAGATCGCGACGGGTCGCGTCGGCAACGAGATCGCCGTCTACGACGAGTATCCCGCGCATCCGACCGCCGGGGAGGGGCCGTGGCATCTGCTTCCCCGCGGCCCGGTCGTCACGTCGGCGCACACACCGGCGTCGAGCGTGACCCGCCAGCGCAGTGAGGTCGGCGAACGTCTCGTCGTCACCGGGGAGATCCCCGGCGTGCTGCGCTACACCCAGACCCTCACGCTCTGGCACGGCGTGGACCGGCTGGACTGCCGCACCACCGTCGACGACTTCACCGGGCAGGACCGGCTGCTGCGGCTGCGGTGGCCGTGTCCGGTGCCCGGTGCCATGCCGGTCAGCGAGGTCGGCAACGCCGTGATCGGGCGCGGGTTCGCGCTGCTGCACGCACCCGGGTCGACGGAATCGGTCGATGCCGCAGTACACCCCCACACGCTCGACAATCCCGCCCACGGATGGTTCGGCCTGTCCTCCACGGTGCGAATCCGGTTCCGCGGCAGCGCCGCCCGTGCGATCGCGGTGGCCGAGGTGGTGGTCCCCGCCGACGCCGACGCACCGCTCACGGCCGCGGTGCGTGAGCTGATCGCCGCGCTCGCCCGGGCCGGGGTCACCGCCACCTGCAGCAGTGCCGACGCACCACGCTACGGGGATCTGTCGGTCGACTCCAACCTGCCCGACGTCCGGATCAGCATCGGGCACAATGCCTTCACCACAACGGTTCTCGACGGGCCCGCGACCACGTCGAGGGTATGGGTGCCCGCGGCGACGCCGCTGCGCGGCGTCTGGGTGCCCGGCGCGGATCTGCGGGCGCCCCGCGCGCTACCAGTGCTCGTGGTGGGCGCCGACGGCGACACCGCCGCCGCGGTCGCGGCGCTGGCCGACGACCTCGCCGACGGGGAGATCGCCGTCGACCAGGACGCCGCGGAGGAGTTCGCCGACCACACCGTCGCCGTCGTCAACCGCGGCATGCCGGGCTTCGCCGTCGACACCGACGGCACCCTGCACCTGTCGCTGATGCGCTCGTGCACGGGCTGGCCGTCGGGCACGTGGATCGATCCGCCGCGCCGCACCGCGCCCGACGGATCCGGTTTCGGACTGCAGCACTGGACGCACACCTTCGATTACGCCGTGACCGCCGGCGCCGGTGACTGGCGTGCTCTCGGAATGCCCTCGCGCAGCGCGGATTTCGGCAACGAGCTGATCGCCGTCCGCTCGCACGGCGACCCCCGCGACGGTGGGCTGCCCGCGTGGGGATCGCTCCTGGAGGTGCACCCCGCCGGCGCCGTCGCCGTCGGGGCGATCAAGAGGACGGGTAACCCCACCGCCCACGGCAGTGCCCGGCGGGTCGGCCCGACCGACGACATCACGATCCGGTTGGTCGAGACGCTGGGCCGCGGCGCGGAGGTGACTCTGCAGTCCGGGCTGCGCACCGTCTCGCCGTCCCGGCGGCTGGACCTGGTGGAGGAACCCGTCGAGGGCGCACGCGATCCCCTGCGGCTGGGCGGATACGAGATCGCCACGCTGCACATGCAGCTGAACCTGCCGCGGGTGAGCGACGCCGAGGGCGCACCGCTCGGGCCCGATGCCGAACCCGCGCAACCGCTCTACAGCCGGTACTGGTTGCACAACCGCGGACCCGCGCCGCTGGGCGGGTTGCCCGCGGTCGCCCATCTGCACCCGCACCGGCTCGACCTCGACCACGCCGGGCCGGTGTCGCTGCGGCTGACCGTCGCCAGCGACGCCACCGACGCCGCAGTGCACGGCAGGGTCCGCGTCGTCGCGCCCCCGGGGTGGACGGCCGGCGGTGAGGACCTGCCGTTCGTGCTGCCGGCCGGTGAGCACCTCGAGTCCGCCGTCGAGCTGACGATGCCCGCCGCCGCAGCTCCCGGTCTCTATCCGGTGCGCGCCGAACTCGCGGCGACCGGCGCGGCCATCCCGGCGGCCTGGCACCAGACCGTCGAGGACGTGTGCCTGGTGTCGCTGGGGCGCCACGACGATCAGGTGCTGCGCATCGTGGCCGAGCCGGCCCCGGTGACGCTGGCGCCGGGCCAGACGGCTCCGCTGTGCGTCACCGTCGCCACCGACGCCCATGCCGACCTGGCCGCCGAGGCGCACCTGATCTCGCCGTGGGGCACCTGGGAGTGGTTGAGCCCCAACATCATCGGTGGGGTGCTTCCCGCCCGGGGCTCGGTGGAGCTGCGGTTCGACGTCAGCCCGCCGCGGTGGATCCCGCCCGGTCGCTGGTGGGCGCTGATCCGGGTGGCCTGCGCCGGCGAGCTCGTCTACACCCCGGCGGTGCCGATCGAGGTGACGCGGTGAGGGCCGGGCTGGCGGCGATCGTCGCCGGCGAGCCGGTCACGATCACCGAGGTGGACGTCCGCGAACGGGCGGTGCGCGCCCGCGCGCCCGAGCACGCACTGCCCCGGCCCGGCACCCGCGAGGCCCGGCAGCTTCGCCGCTGGCTCACCCAGGTGCTGATCGCCGAGCGGGTGGTCGCCCGCGAGGCCGGGCCCGGGTGCGGAGCCGACGCGCCGACCCACGCCGAGTTGCTGCCCGACACCCTGGCCCACATGGAGATCGGCAGCGTGGCCGCGGCCACGCTGGCCGATCCGGTCGGGCGCGCGGTGTTCGTCCGCGTCACCTCTGGGGTCGACGTCAGCGCGGCCGCGGTCGCCGACTACCAGGCCCGCAACCCCGGTCGCCTGCCGGAAACCGCTGTGGCCGGGCATCTGCGCGCCTCGGCCCGGCGACGTGCCTACCGCCGCTGGCTGGACGCCCGCTGCGCCGAACTCGTCACGCTCGCGCCCGGCTACGAGCATCCCGGCGATCCCCGCCAGCCCGACAACACCCACAGCCACTGATGACCGCGCCGATCCTGGCCCTCGACATCGGCGGAACGAAGATCGCCGCGGGGATCGTCGACGCCGACGGCACCCTCCTCCGCCACGAACAGCGCCCCACCCCGCACGGTGACGCCGAGAGCGTGTGGGACGCCGTGGCCGCGCTGCTGACCGACATGCGCGCCGCGGCAGGCGCCGACGTGTCCGCCGTCGGCGTCGGCTCGGCCGGGCCCATCGACGTGCCTGCCGGCACGGTCAGCCCGATCAACATCCCGCAGTGGCGAGCCTTCCCGGTTGTCGCGCGGGTCGCCGAGATCACCGGGCTGCCGGTGCGACTGGGCGGCGACGGGCTCTGCATGGCGATGGGGGAGTGGTGGCGCGGCGCCGGCCGCGACGCCCGCTACCTGCTCGGCATGGTGGTGTCGACCGGTATCGGCGGCGGCCTGGTGCTCGACGGGGTGCCCTACCACGGACGTAGCGGCAACGCCGGTCACGTCGGGCACGTCGTCGTCGAACCCGACGGCGCGCCGTGCACCTGCGGCGGCCGCGGCTGCGCCGAGACGGTGGCATCCGGGCCCCACCTGGCGAGCTGGGCCCGTGCCCACGGATGGCAGGCGCCGCCGGAGGCCGGTGCGAAGGAACTCGCCGACGACGCGCTGCGCGGCGACCCGGTGGCGCAGCGGGCCTTTCAGCGCGGCGCCGACGCGATCGCGCGGATGATCGCGTCGGTGGCCGCGGTGTGCGATCTCGACCTCGTGGTCATCGGCGGCGGCGTCGCGAAGTCCGGCGCGCTGCTGTTCGATCCCTTGCGCGCGGCGCTGCGCACCTACGCCGGGCTGGACTTCCTCACCGGTCTCAGCGTCGTGCCCGCGCAGCTCGGCGGGGACGCGGGGCTCGTCGGCGCCGCCGCACTCGGCCGTTTTGGCTGATCGGGGCGCGGCAGGCTATCCTGACCCGGTTCCACCGAAGACCGTCGGTCGCCGATCCATGATCGGTCGAAGGTCCGGGTTTCACCCGGCGGCCCACGCAGGAGGACGAGGCTAGTACGTCGTCAGACGTTCACGTGTGCGCCCCGACCTGTCTGCGTCGGGGCGTTGTGCTTTCCCGGGGCGGTCGAGGGGGAACGACCGTAATCAACCACGAGGAGGCATGCATGGCCAAGGCTGACAAGGCCACCGCGGTTGCCGACATCGCCGAGCAGTTCAAGGAGGCTTCGGCGACGCTCGTCACCGAGTACCGCGGACTGACCGTCGCCAACCTCAAGGACCTGCGCCGTTCGCTCGGTGATTCCGCCACCTACTCCGTCGCCAAGAACACGCTGGTCAAGCGTGCCGCGGCGGAGGCGGGCATCGAGGGCCTCGACGAGCTGTTCGTCGGGCCCACCGCGATCGCGTTCGTCAAGGGCGAGGCCGTCGACGCCGCCAAGGCGATCAAGACCTTCGCCAAGGACAACAAGGCTCTGGTCATCAAGGGCGGCTACATGGACGGCCGCGCGCTGTCCGTCGACGAGGTCAACCGCATCGCGGACCTCGAGTCGCGCGAGGTGCTGCTGGCCAAGATGGCCGGCGCGATGAAGGCGAATCTGGCCAAGGCTGCCGGTCTGTTCAACGCTCCGGCGTCGCAGGTCGCCCGTCTGGCCGCCGCGCTGCAAGAGAAGAAGGCCGCGCAGGAAGCCGAGTAGGGCTTTCCCACGTAGTTCACCACCCCCCTAGCTGAAGAAGTAACCAAGGAAGGACCATCATGGCCAAGCTGTCCACCGACGACCTGCTCGAGGCGTTCAAGGAACTCACGCTGCTCGAGCTGTCGGAGTTCGTCAAGAAGTTCGAGGAGACCTTCGAGGTCACCGCCGCCGCGCCCGTCGCCGTGGCCGCCGCCGGCCCTGCCGGCGGTGGCGCCGCCGCCGAGGCCGCCGAGGAGCAGTCGGAGTTCGACGTCATCCTCGAGGGTGCCGGCGAGAAGAAGATCGGCGTCATCAAGGTCGTCCGCGAGATCGTGTCCGGCCTGGGCCTCAAGGAGGCCAAGGATCTGGTCGACAGCGCCCCCAAGCCGCTGCTCGAGAAGGTCACCAAGGAGGCCGCCGAGGACGCCAAGGCCAAGCTCGAGGCCGCCGGCGCTTCGGTCACCGTCAAGTAGTTCCCGTCGGCGTTCCCCGTGCGGGAACGCGGTGACGGCACCGTCAGCCGTGGGGCTGGTCTGGCAAACAGACCAGCCCCACGCTACGTTGAGCAACCGATAGGCCGGGCAGTGGTCCCGGCAGCTTCACCGACCGAGTGCTACGCCGTGACCGGGTAGGTTACAGTGACTCAAGCCACAGGCGGGAAGCCTGTGACGAGCATGTCTGGGACTGGCGAGAGGAATTCGCGTGGGCATTGGCATTCAGGTTGAGGGCTTGACCAAGTCCTTCGGCTCACAGCGAATCTGGGAAGACGTCACCTTCGATCTCCCCGCCGGCGAGGTCAGCGTTCTGCTGGGCCCGTCCGGTACCGGTAAGTCGGTGTTCCTGAAGTCGCTGATCGGACTGCTTCGTCCCGAGCGCGGCAAGATCATCGTCGACGGCACCGACATCATCGAGTGCTCGGCCAAGGAGCTCTACGAGATCCGCACGCTGTTCGGCGTCATGTTCCAGGACGGCGCGCTGTTCGGCTCGATGAGCCTGTACGACAACACGGCGTTCCCGCTTCGTGAGCACACGAAGAAGAAGGAATCCGAGATCCGGCAGATCGTCATGGAGAAGCTCGACCTGGTCGGCCTGGGCGGCGACGAGGACAAGTTCCCCGGTGAGATCTCCGGCGGTATGCGCAAGCGCGCGGGCCTGGCCCGCTCCCTGGTGCTGGACCCGCAGATCATCCTCTGCGACGAGCCCGACTCGGGTCTGGACCCGGTGCGTACCGCCTACCTGAGCCAGCTGCTGATCGACATCAACGCCCAGATCGACTGCACGATCCTCATCGTCACGCACAACATCAACATCGCCCGCACGGTGCCCGACAACATGGGCATGTTGTTCCGCAAGCACCTGGTGATGTTCGGCCCCCGCGAGGTGCTGCTGACCAGCGACGAGCCGGTGGTCAAGCAGTTCCTCAACGGCCGCCGCATCGGCCCGATCGGCATGTCCGAGGAGAAGGACGAGTCGACGATGGCCGAGGAGCAGGCCATGGTCGACGCCGGTCACCACGACGGTGGCACCGAGGAGATCGAAGGTGTGCCGCCGCAGGTGATGGCCACCCCGGGCATGCCCGAACGCAAGGCCGTCGCCCGCCGCCAGGCCCGGGTGCGCGAGATCATGCACACGCTGCCGCCGGCCGCCCAGGAAGCCATCCGCGCGGACCTCGAGGGCTCGAACCAGTACCCCGCCCGGGACTACGACAACGAGCGAGCCGAGGACGACGCGCCCACCGGGCGCATCCCCGTCGCCGGCGACCGCTGACACACCGCCCGGGCAACCCGGGCGTCCCTTCCTCCGGTGAGGCAACCGTGCCGCGCTGCTGCGTGCACGGACAGCAACGAACCCGTGGTTTGACGTGCGCTGCTCCACGACCGCGTGCACGCGGGTGCGCTGAGTTGCTGAATCCGCACCGCCCGGTGTAAACCTTCGCGCACAGCGCCGAACATGCCCTGACCATGATCTTGATGATCGTGGGCAAAGCCTGGGAACAGGCCGGAATCCGTGCACGGTGAACGGCCGCGTCAGTATTTCCCGCCAACTCTTGCGAACCTCTTCTGCTGGCCTATACAGTTTGCCAGAATCGCATGTCCGTGCACGAAATTGCACGTGCGGCGCGATTGCGTCGTTGCTGAGCGATTTCTGACAACAGGAGAGCCATGGTCGACCGCTATCGGGTCTGGTTGGGGGCAGGCGTACTGGCGGGGGGAGTGTCGGCAGCGATGCTGGCAGGTGCGGGGGTGGCTGCGGCCGACGACGGGGCGTCGTCCGACACGCAGACCCGGGCGTCGTCGAACGCCGGTGGCGCCGACGACACGGGGACGACCACGTCTGACACCACTACGTCCGAGGCGAAGAAAGACGACTCGAAGAAGGACGACGCGACCAAGGACGCCGACGCGAAGGGCGACGCGACCAAGGACGACGCGGATGCGACGGACGAGGACGCCGAACCGCCGGACCTGGACGCGTCGGCGCAGGAGCCCACGAAGAAGCCACGAACGAAGACGTGGGGCATCGGCAAGCACCGCGCGCCCGAGGAGGACACCGAGGCGGCACCCGCGTCCGATGCGGCGCCGCCCGCCGAGCTCGAGACCGAGCAGCCCGCGGCGACGCCGCTCGGCCGGCACGCCCTCCGGCAGGCCCAGCCGAGCACCTACGCGCTGAGCGTCGACACGGATCTCGGCTCGGCGGACGGCGCCGTCGTCATGCGCCTCGCCGCCGCCGAGGCGCCGCCCGTCACCCCGAAGCCGACACTGCTCGAGGTGCTGAACACCATCAGCACCAAGTTCTACGACTTTTACACCGACGCCATGCAGTTCTTCGCCGGCCCCGTGCGCGCCCCGTTCGGCAGCACGGTCCGGGTGGAGTCGTCGACGCTGACCATCGGCGGCCACAAGGACGTGCCGGCCGACTGGTACTTCCCCGACACCGACACCCCGGCCGGACTGATCTACCTGCAGCACGGGTTCCTCGCCAACGCGTCGTTCTACAGCGCGACCGCGGCGTACCTGGCCGAGAAGACCAGCAGCGTCGTCGTCGTGCCGACGTTGACGTGGAACTTCTTCGACGTCGACAACTACCCGCTGGAATGGCCGGCCACGGGACGGGCGATCGCCGACCTCTTCACCGGGGACCGGGCCGCGCTGACCGCCAGCGCCCGGGCCGCCGGCTACGAGGGCGACCTCCCGACCCGGACCGTGCTCGCCGGCCACTCGGCCGGCGGCGGACTGATCGCGATGGTCGGGAGGTACATGGCCGAGGCGGGCAACACCGACGATCTGGCCGGCCTGGTCATGTTCGACGGGGTGGGGACCCTCAGCTTCCTCGCCCAGGACCTCGCCAAGATCCCGCTGTCGGTTCCGGTCTACAACATCGCGGCCGACCCCAGCCGCTGGAACTGGTACGGCGACACCAATCGCAAACTCGATCTCGTCCGACCCGGCATGTTCACCGGGGTCACGATCAAGGGTGGGCACCACGCCGACGGCATGCAGACCACCGCCCCGATCGTGCAGTACTTCGCCTACCTCGCGATGGGCCACTCGTCGCCGGTGGATGTGCTGGCCAACCGGGTGCTCGCCGTCGGCTGGATCAACGACATGCTCGAGGGCACCCACACCGCCGGCCTCTACGACGACAAGACCTCGACATGGAACATCGTCACCGGATGGTGGTGGGGTCAGATGACCAAGGCGACGACCCGGCGGGCTCACACGCTGGCGGGGTAGATCACATCTCGAGGACCAAAACACCGCGCTATCTCTTGACGGAAGGGCGAAAGCGGGCCAATCTATTGCCCAGCATGTTTGCACGGGATGAGGACGCCAGCCAGCGACCCGGCCTTCGTGGCATGTGGTCTGTCGCTGGGTGTTGAGGAATTCTCCGCCCTGCGCTATTGTTGGACGTTGCGCTGGCTGCATCCTGCCCATCTCGGTTTTCCACGCCGCACCCACCACGTGGTTCTAGCCTGAGCCCTGCTCAGAGATCTAGACGCGTGCCGTGCGTCCGGGAGGCTCGTGAAGCCAGCCGAACCGACGCAGAATCGCGGCACGACGGACCGGTCCCCACCGGCATCCACGGTCGCATGAGGTGCTGGAAGGATGCATCTTGGCAGGGTCCCGCCAGATCGAGTCAGTAACCAACAACTCCGTTCCCGGAGCACCAAACAGGATTTCTTTCGCAAAACTCCGTGAGCCCCTCGAGGTTCCCGGGCTTCTCGACGTCCAAACCGAATCGTTCGAGTGGCTGATCGGCGCGGAGAGCTGGTTCCAGCGCGCCGTCGACCGCGGCGATGTGGACCCCAAGGGTGGTCTGCAGGAGGTGCTCGAAGAGCTCTCGCCGATCGAGGACTTCTCGGGTTCGATGTCGCTGTCCTTCTCCGATCCGCGCTTCGACGAGGTCAAGGCACCCGTCGACGAGTGCAAGGACAAGGACATGACGTACGCGGCACCGCTGTTCGTCACCGCCGAGTTCATCAACAACAACACCGGCGAGATCAAGAGCCAGACGGTGTTCATGGGTGACTTCCCGATGATGACCGAGAAGGGCACCTTCATCATCAACGGCACCGAGCGTGTCGTGGTGAGCCAGCTGGTCCGTTCGCCCGGTGTGTACTTCGACGAGACCATCGACAAGTCCACCGAGAAGACGCTGCACAGCGTCAAGGTGATCCCGGGTCGTGGTGCCTGGCTCGAGTTCGACGTCGACAAGCGCGACACCGTCGGTGTGCGCATCGACCGCAAGCGCCGTCAGCCCGTCACCGTGCTGCTCAAGGCGCTCGGCTGGACCAACGAGCAGATCGTGGAGCGCTTCGGCTTCTCCGAGATCATGATGGGCACGCTGGAGAAGGACAACACGGCGGGCACCGACGAGGCGCTGCTGGACATCTACCGCAAGCTGCGCCCGGGCGAGCCGCCGACCAAGGAGTCCGCGCAGACCCTGCTGGAGAACCTGTTCTTCAAGGAGAAGCGCTACGACCTGGCCCGCGTGGGCCGCTACAAGGTCAACAAGAAGCTGGGCCTCAACGCCGGCCAGCCGATCACCACGTCGACGCTGACCGAAGAGGACGTCGTCGCGACCATCGAGTACCTGGTGCGTCTGCACGACGGCCAGACCTCGATGACGGTGCCCGGCGGTGTCGAGGTGCCCGTCGAGGTGGACGACATCGACCACTTCGGCAACCGTCGCCTGCGCACCGTCGGCGAGCTGATCCAGAACCAGATCCGGGTCGGCCTGTCGCGCATGGAGCGTGTCGTGCGTGAGCGCATGACCACTCAGGACGTCGAGGCGATCACGCCGCAGACCCTGATCAACATCCGTCCCGTCGTGGCGGCGATCAAGGAGTTCTTCGGCACCAGCCAGCTGTCGCAGTTCATGGACCAGAACAACCCGCTGTCGGGTCTGACCCACAAGCGCCGCCTGTCGGCGCTGGGCCCCGGCGGTCTGTCCCGTGAGCGCGCCGGCCTCGAGGTCCGCGACGTGCACTCCAGCCACTACGGCCGCATGTGCCCGATCGAGACCCCTGAGGGCCCGAACATCGGCCTGATCGGCTCGCTGTCGGTGTACGCGCGGGTGAACCCGTTCGGCTTCATCGAGACGCCGTACCGCAAGGTGATCGACGGCAAGGTCAGCGACCAGATCGACTACCTGACCGCTGACGAGGAGGACCGCCACGTCGTGGCGCAGGCCAACTCGCCGCTCGACGCCGAGGGCCGCTTCGAAGAGGACCGCGTGTTGGTCCGACGCAAGGGCGGCGAGGTCGAGTTCGTCTCGGCCTCCGAGGTCGACTACATGGACGTCTCGCCGCGCCAGATGGTGTCGGTCGCGACCGCGATGATCCCGTTCCTCGAGCACGACGACGCCAACCGTGCCCTGATGGGTGCCAACATGCAGCGCCAGGCGGTTCCGCTGGTGCGCAGCGAGGCCCCGCTGGTCGGCACCGGGATGGAGCTGCGCGCCGCGATCGACGCCGGCGACGTCGTCGTCGCCGACAAGGCCGGCGTCATCGAGGAGGTGTCCGCCGACTACATCACCGTGATGGCCGACGACGGCACCCGGCACACCTACCGGATGCGCAAGTTCGCGCGGTCCAACCACGGCACGTGCGCTAACCAGCGTCCGATCGTGGACGCCGGCCAGCGCGTCGAGGCGGGTCAGGTGCTCGCGGACGGTCCGTGCACCGAGAACGGCGAGATGGCGCTGGGCAAGAACCTGCTCGTCGCCGTCATGCCGTGGGAGGGGCACAACTACGAGGACGCGATCATCCTCTCCAACCGCCTGGTCGAAGAGGACGTGCTGACCTCGATCCACATCGAGGAGCACGAGATCGATGCCCGCGACACCAAGCTGGGCGCCGAGGAGATCACCCGGGACATCCCGAACGTCTCCGATGAGGTGCTGGCCGATCTCGACGAGCGCGGCATCATCCGCATCGGCGCCGAGGTCCGCGACGGCGACATCCTGGTCGGCAAGGTCACCCCGAAGGGCGAGACCGAGCTGACCCCGGAGGAGCGTCTGCTGCGTGCCATCTTCGGTGAGAAGGCCCGCGAGGTTCGCGACACGTCGCTGAAGGTGCCCCACGGTGAGTCCGGCAAGGTCATCGGCATCCGGGTGTTCTCCCGCGAGGACGACGACGAGCTGCCCGCCGGTGTCAACGAGCTGGTCCGCGTCTACGTGGCCCAGAAGCGCAAGATCTCCGACGGCGACAAGCTCGCCGGACGCCACGGCAACAAGGGCGTCATCGGCAAGATCCTGCCCGTCGAGGACATGCCGTTCATGCCGGACGGCACCCCGGTGGACATCATCCTGAACACCCACGGTGTGCCGCGTCGTATGAACATCGGCCAGATCCTGGAGACCCACCTCGGGTGGGTCGCCAAGGCCGGCTGGAACATCGAGGGCAGCCCGGAATGGGCGGCCAGCTTGCCGGAGGACCTGAAGTCGGCTCCGGCCGACAGCATCGTCGCCACCCCGGTGTTCGACGGTGCGCGCGAGGGCGAGCTGGAGGGCCTGCTGGGCTCGACGCTGCCCAACCGCGACGGTGACGTCATGGTCAACGCCGAGGGCAAGTCGCAGTTGTTCGACGGACGCAGCGGTGAACCGTTCCCGTACCCGGTGACGGTCGGCTACATGTACATCCTGAAGCTGCACCACCTCGTCGACGACAAGATCCACGCCCGTTCGACCGGCCCGTACTCGATGATCACCCAGCAGCCGCTGGGCGGTAAGGCGCAGTTCGGCGGTCAGCGTTTCGGTGAGATGGAGTGCTGGGCCATGCAGGCCTACGGTGCGGCGTACACGCTGCAGGAGCTCCTGACGATCAAGTCCGACGACACCGTCGGCCGCGTCAAGGTCTACGAGGCGATCGTCAAGGGCGAGAACATCCCCGAGCCGGGCATCCCGGAGTCGTTCAAGGTGCTTCTCAAGGAGTTGCAGTCGCTGTGCCTCAACGTCGAGGTGTTGTCGTCTGACGGTGCCGCGATCGAGATGCGCGACGGTGACGACGAGGACCTGGAGCGCGCTGCCGCCAACCTCGGTATCAACCTGTCGCGCAACGAGTCTGCTTCTGTTGAGGATCTTGCTTAAACGCACTAATCCCGAAAGGGGAAAGGGAGTTACGTGTTAGACGTCAACTTCTTCGATGAACTCCGCATCGGTCTGGCCACCGCGGACGACATCCGTAACTGGTCCTACGGCGAGGTCAAGAAGCCGGAGACCATCAACTACCGCACGCTCAAGCCCGAGAAGGACGGCCTGTTCTGCGAGAAGATCTTCGGACCGACTCGCGACTGGGAGTGCTACTGCGGCAAGTACAAGCGTGTCCGCTTCAAGGGCATCATCTGCGAGCGCTGCGGCGTCGAGGTGACCCGCGCCAAGGTGCGCCGTGAGCGGATGGGCCACATCGAGCTGGCCGCGCCCGTCACACACATCTGGTACTTCAAGGGTGTGCCGTCGCGGCTGGGCTACCTGCTCGACCTGGCGCCGAAGGATCTCGAGAAGATCATCTACTTCGCGGCCTACGTCATCACGGCGGTCGACGACGAGATGCGGCACAACGAGCTGTCCACCCTCGAGGCGGAGATGGTCGTCGAGCGCAAGGCGGTCGAGGATCAGCGCGACGCCGACCTCGAGGCGCGGGCGCAGAAGCTCGAAGCCGACATGAAGGAGCTCGAGGACGAGGGCGCCAAGTCCGACGTCAAGCGCAAGGTCCGGGACGGCGGCGAGCGCGAGATGCGTCAGCTGCGTGACCGCGCCCAGCGCGAGCTCGACCGGCTCGACGAGATCTGGACGACGTTCACCAAGCTGGCTCCCAAGCAGCTGATCGTCGACGAGCTGCTCTACCGCGAGCTGCAGGACCGCTACGGCGAGTACTTCACCGGCGCCATGGGCGCGGAGTCGATCAAGAAGCTCATCGAGAACTTCGACATCGACGCCGAGGCCGAGTCGCTGCGCGACACGATCAAGAACGGCAAGGGCCAGAAGAAGCTGCGCGCGCTGAAGCGGCTCAAGGTCGTCGCGGCGTTCCAGACCAACGCCAACTCGCCGATGGGCATGGTGCTCGACGCGGTCCCGGTGATCCCGCCGGAGCTGCGCCCGATGGTGCAGCTCGACGGTGGCCGCTTCGCCACGTCGGACCTCAACGACCTGTACCGCCGCGTCATCAACCGCAACAACCGGCTCAAGCGACTGATCGACCTCGGTGCCCCCGAGATCATCGTCAACAACGAGAAGCGGATGCTGCAGGAGTCGGTCGATGCCCTGTTCGACAACGGCCGCCGCGGCCGTCCGGTCACCGGACCGGGCAACCGTCCGCTGAAGTCGCTGTCCGATCTGCTCAAGGGCAAGCAGGGCCGGTTCCGCCAGAACCTGCTCGGCAAGCGCGTCGACTACTCGGGCCGTTCGGTCATCGTGGTGGGCCCGCAGCTCAAGCTGCACCAGTGCGGTCTGCCGAAGCTGATGGCGCTGGAGCTGTTCAAGCCTTTCGTGATGAAGCGTCTGGTCGACCTGAACCACGCGCAGAACATCAAGAGCGCCAAGCGGATGGTGGAGCGTCAGCGTCCGCAGGTGTGGGACGTCCTCGAAGAGGTCATCGGCGAGCACCCCGTGCTGCTCAACCGCGCACCCACGCTGCACCGCCTCGGTATCCAGGCCTTCGAGCCGCAGCTGGTGGAGGGCAAGGCCATCCAGCTGCACCCGCTGGTCTGTGAGGCGTTCAACGCCGACTTCGACGGTGACCAGATGGCCGTGCACCTTCCGCTGAGTGCGGAGGCGCAGGCCGAGGCGCGCATCCTGATGCTGTCGTCGAACAACATCCTGTCTCCCGCGTCGGGCCGCCCGCTGGCCATGCCGCGTCTGGACATGGTGACGGGGCTGTACTACCTGACCACCGAGATCGAGGGCGACACCGGCGAGTTCACGCCGGCCGCCAAGGATCAGCCGGAGTCCGGGGTGTACAGCTCGCCGGCCGAGGCCATCATGGCGCTGGATCGCGGCGCGCTGTCGGTGCGGGCGAAGATCCGGGTCCGGTTGACGCAGCAGCGTCCGCCGGTCGAGCTCGAGGCTGCACTTTTCGAGAACGGCTGGACTCCGGGCGACGCCTGGATCGCCGACACCACGCTGGGCCGTGTGCTGTTCAACGAGCTGCTGCCGAAGGGCTACCCGTTCGTCAACGAGCAGATGCACAAGAAGGTGCAGGCCCGGATCATCAATGATCTGGCCGAGCGCTACCCGATGATCGTCGTCGCGCAGACCGTCGACAAGCTCAAGGACGCCGGCTTCCACTGGGCCACGCGTTCCGGGGTGACGGTCTCGATGGCCGACGTGCTGGTGCCGCCGCAGAAGCAGGAGATCCTCGACCGGTACGAGAAGGAAGCCGACGGGATCGAGAAGAAGTACCAGCGCGGTGCGCTCAACCACGACGAGCGCAACGAGGCCCTGGTCAAGATCTGGCAGGACGCGACCGAAGAGGTCGGTAAGGCGCTGGAGGAGTACTACCCCGAGGACAACCCGATCATCACGATCGTGAAGTCCGGCGCGACGGGCAACCTCACCCAGACCCGCACCCTGGCCGGCATGAAGGGCCTGGTGACGAACCCGAAGGGTGAGTTCATCCCGCGTCCGATCAAGTCCTCGTTCCGCGAGGGCCTGACGGTGTTGGAGTACTTCATCAACACCCACGGTGCCCGCAAGGGTCTGGCCGACACCGCGCTGCGTACCGCCGACTCGGGCTACCTGACCCGCCGCCTGGTGGACGTGTCGCAGGACGTCATCGTCCGCGAGAACGACTGCGAGACCGAGCGCGGCATCACTGTCACGCTGGCCGAGAAGCAGGACGACGGCACCTTGGTGCGCGATCAGCACATCGAGACGTCGGCCTACGCCCGCACCCTGGCGACCGACGCGGTCGACGCCGACGGCAACGTCGTCGTCGAGCGTGGTCACGACCTGGGTGATCCGGCGATCGACGCGCTGTTGGCCGCGGGCATCACCGAGGTCAAGGTCCGGTCGGTGCTGACCTGCACGACGGGCACCGGCGTGTGCGCGATGTGCTACGGCCGTTCGATGGCGACCGGCAAGCTGGTCGACATCGGCGAGGCGGTCGGCATCGTGGCCGCGCAGTCGATCGGTGAGCCCGGCACGCAGCTGACGATGCGTACCTTCCACCAGGGTGGTGTCACCGGTGGTCAGGACATCGTCGGTGGTCTGCCCCGCGTGCAGGAGCTGTTCGAGGCCCGCGTGCCCCGCAACCGCGCCCCGATCGCCGACGTCACTGGGCGGATCCGCCTGGAGGAGAGCGACAAGTTCTACAAGATCACCATCGTTCCCGACGACGGGGGCGAGGAGGTCGTGTACGACAAGCTCTCGCGTCGTCAGCGCCTGAAGGTGTTCAAGCACGAGGACGGCTCCGAGCGTCTGCTGACCGACGGCGACCACGTCGAGGTGGGCCAGCAGCTGATGGAAGGCTCGGCCGATCCGCACGAGGTGCTGCGCGTCCAGGGTCCCCGCGAGGTGCAGATCCACCTCGTCAAGGAGGTCCAGGAGGTGTACCGCGCTCAGGGTGTGTCGATCCACGACAAGCACATCGAGGTCATCGTCCGGCAGATGCTGCGTCGCGTCACGATCATTGATTCGGGTGCGACGGAGTTCCTGCCCGGCTCGCTGACCGAGCGTGGCGAGTTCGAGACGGAGAACCGTCGCGTGGTCGCCGAGGGCAACGAGCCCGCGGCCGGCCGTCCGGTGCTGATGGGCATCACCAAGGCGTCGCTGGCCACCGATTCGTGGCTGTCGGCGGCGTCGTTCCAGGAGACCACCCGCGTGCTGACCGATGCGGCGATCAACTGCCGCAGCGACAAGCTGCAGGGTCTGAAGGAGAACGTGATCATCGGCAAGCTGATCCCGGCCGGCACCGGCATCAACCGGTACCGCAACATCCAGGTTCAGCCGACCGAAGAGGCCCGTGCTGCGGCGTACACGATCCCGTCCTACGAGGATCAGTACTACAGCCCGGACTTCGGCCAGGCCACCGGCGCCGCGGTGCCGCTGGACGATTACGGCTACAGCGATTACCGGTAGGTAGTCAGACAGAGAAGAACCCCCACTCTCGACAGAGGGTGGGGGTTCTTTCTATTTCCGGAACTCGTCGACCGCGCGCAGCTTGTTCGTGACGTCGAGCGCGGCGACCTTGTAGGCCTCCGAGAACGTCGGATAGTTGAGGACGGCGTCGACGAGGTAGTCGACGGTGCCACCGCAGCCCATCACGGCCTGCCCGATGTGGATCAGTTCGGTCGCGTTCGTGCCGAAGATGTGGACCCCGAGCAGCGTGCGGTCCTCGGTGGACACCAGCAGCTTGAGCATGCCGTGGGAGTCGCCGGCGATCTGACCGCGGGCCAGTTCCCGGTAGCGGGCCACCCCGAACTCGTAGGGCACCGACTGCTCGGTCAGTTCGGCCTCCGTGGCGCCGACGTAGGACACCTCGGGGATGGTGTAGATCCCGATCGGTTGCAGGGCGGTCATGTCGTTCGCCGGCTCGTCGAATGCGTGGTAGGCGGCGAGCCGGCCCTGGTCCATCGACGTGGCCGCCAGCGCGGGGAACCCAATGACGTCGCCGACGGCGAAGATGTGGTCGACGCTGGTGCGGAAGTCGTCGCCGACCTTCAGTCGGCCCCGCTTGTCGGCTTCGAGCCCGGCCGCCTCCAGATCGAGGGTGTCGGTGAGGCCTTGGCGGCCCGCGGAGTACATGACGGTGTCGGCGGCGATCTTCTTGCCCGACGCGAGTGTGGTCAACGTCGTCGTGTCGCCGATTTCGACCCCGGTGACCTCCTCGCCGAAACGGAACGTCACCGCGAGGTCGCGCAGGTGGAAGGTGAGCGCCTCGACGATCTCGGAGTCGACGAAGTCGAGCATCGAGGGCCGCTTCTCCACGACGGTCACCTTGGTGCCGAGGGCGGCGAAGATCGACGCGTACTCGATCCCGACGACCCCAGCGCCGACGACGACCATCGACATCGGCACCTTCTTCAGCCCGAGGATCCCGTCCGAGTCGAGCACGTGTTCGTCGTCGAACTCGATGCCGTCCGGTCGTGCCGGCTTGGTGCCGGTGGCGATGACGATGTGCTCGCCGCTGACGGTGAGGTGCTCGCTGTCGTTCTCGTTCTCGACGACGACGGTGTGCGGGTCGACGAAGCGGCCGTGACCGGTGAACAGGTCGATCTTGTTGCGGATCAGCTGGGAGCGGACCACGTCGATCTCCCGGGTGATGACGTGGGAGGTCCGCATGTGCAGGTCCTCGGTCGTGATGTTGTCCTTGACGCGGTAGCTCGTGCCGTACAGCTCGCGCTGATTCATGCCGGTCAGGTAGATGACCGCCTCACGCAGCGTCTTCGACGGGATCGTGCCCGTGTTGACGCAGACGCCGCCCAGCATCCATCCGCGCTCGATGACGGCCACGGACTTGCCGAGCTTGGACGCGGCCACCGCCGCCTTCTGCCCGCCCGGCCCCGAGCCGATGACCACCAGGTCGTACTCCGTCTGTGACGCCATGCGACTACATTCCCGTTTTTTCGGCGAATCGCACCCCACACTCGACGATGTGCACGCGTCGGACGCCCCACCTAGACCGTGGGCGGGCTCCTCAACGCGGCTCGTCCCTCACCGCTTGATCGTCGCCCACCTAGACTGGCGGGCGTGCTGATCGGATCCCACGTTCACGGTGACGACCCTCTGGCCGCGGCGCACGCCGACGGCGCCGACGTGCTGCAGTTCTTCCTCGGCAACCCGCAGAGCTGGAAGAAGCCGAAGCCGCGCGAGGACGCCGACATGCTGAAGGCCGCGTCGACACCGATCTACGTGCACGCGCCCTACCTGATCAACGTGGCGTCGGCCAACAACCGGGTGCGGATCCCCTCGCGGAAGATCCTGCAGGACACCTGCGACGCCGCCGCCGAGGTCGGCGCCACCGCGGTCATCGTGCACGGCGGCCACGCCGATGACAACGACATGGAGGCCGGCTTCGAACGCTGGGCCAAGGCGCTGGACTACCTCGAGACCGACGTGCCGGTCTACTTGGAGAACACCGCCGGCGGCGACCACGCGATGGCGCGTCACTTCGACACCATCGCGCGACTGTGGGACCACATCGGCGACAAGGGCATCGGTTTCTGCCTCGACACCTGCCACGCCTGGGCGGCGGGGGAGGCCCTGATCGACGCGGTGGAACGGATCAAGGCCATCACCGGACGCATCGACCTCGTGCACTGCAACGACTCCCGGGACGCAGCCGGGTCCGGCGCCGACCGGCACGCCAACTTCGGAACCGGTCAGATCGATCCGCAACTGCTGGTCGCCGTGGTGTCGGCGGCCGACGCGCCGGTGATCTGCGAGACGGCCGACGAGGGCCGCAAGGACGACATCGCATTCCTGCGGGAGCATCTGCGCTGACGGCTGCCGCCTGGGACGGTCACACTTTCGTAGCCAAACCGATGTTGAACGGCGGGTGGCAGCCGGGTTAATTAGGCTTACGCCGGGAATCCTCCCTTTTTCCGGCGTCGAGAGGCTTATGTGTCCGCAATTGACCAGTCGTCGATTGCGCTGACGCACGATGCCGACCTCCCGTCGCCGCCCCGACGGGCGCGTCGGCTCCGGATCGCACGCTGGGTCGCCGTCGCCGTCTGGGCGACGGTCATCGTGTGGCGCACCGTCACCGACGGTTTTGCGTTCAACCGGGAACTCGTCCTGGTCTACATCTGCACCGGGCTGATCGCGGCGAGCATCGGTCAGGGCCGGCGGGTGTTCCAGGTGGTCCGCGACTGGCTGCCGTTCGCGTTGGTGTTGATCGCCTACGACTTGAGCAGGGGAGCGGCCACGCTGATCGGCCGGCCGACCCTGTGGCATTGGCAAGCCGATGCCGACCGCACGATGTTCTTCGGCGCCATGCCCACGGTGTGGTTGCAGGAGCGTCTGAAGTTGTCGACGCCGCCCTGGTGGGAGGTGGTGATCAGCAGCGTCTACATGTCGTTCTTCATCCTCCCGTACGTCATCGCCGGGGTGTTGTGGCTGCGCGACCGGGAGGAGTGGAAGGCCTTCGTGCGGTTGTTCGTCGGCCTGAACATCACCGCGCTGCTGATCTACGCGCTGTTCCCCGCGGCGCCTCCGTGGGCCGCCGCCCGTTGTACGGCCGGTGACGTCGCCGACGGGCCGTCGGGGCCGGGTTGCATGTTCCGGTCGGCGCGGGGCGTGCCTGACGGCGGGTTGCTCGGTTCGATGCAGTTCACCCAGGACGGCGCGCACGACTGGGTCGAGCGCATCGTCGGGCGCGGATGGGGCAAGTTGAACCTCCACTCGGCCACCGCTCTGCTCGACCAGGGACAGGCCAGTGTGAACCTGGTGGCCGCCATCCCGTCTCTGCATGCCGGCATGTCGGCGGCGCTCGCGGCGTTCCTCTGGACACGCGTGCAGCGCTGGTGGCGCCCGCTGCTGGTGGCCTATCCGCTGATCATGGCGTTCACCCTGGTCTACAGCGCCGAGCACTATGTGGTCGATCTGCTGCTGGGTTGGGCTCTCGCCGCGGTGGTGATTCTCGGGTTGAGTCGCTACGAGGCGCGTCGCCGCCGCGTGACCGACATGGTCTAGAGCCGCGCCGTTTCCGGGCCGTGAGTTTGCTGTTCACCGATGGGGAACAGTGCCCCCAGCGGAAATAGGGACCAAAGGCCCTATCTTTGCATTCGCATCGAGTTCTCGGTCTTCCGCGTCGAGAGTGCAGAGGTTGCCACCGCTGTAACGACACGAGCAAAGTCGACGACCAACCATGGCGAGACACGGACGAAATTTGCTTGTAACGCAAGCGACTGCAGACGGTCAGGCATGCCTAAATTAGTGTCGGCCGAAGCGCTCCGCTTACGGCGCTGTGACCGGCGATAACAACCGCGATCTGCGGATTTCCCCACCGGGTTGTTTGCAATGAGAAATGTTCCGGAACTGCTTCGCATTGCAAATATCCCGCGCGCAATTTGCGTGCGCAACAACCGCGAATTTCGCGCCAGCAAAAGTCGCTGGGCCTCATCTCCTGCGTGTTAATTTCCGACGGTCTGCGTCTGCAGGCTCCGATCGGGTTCTAGTAGGGGGTTCTCGTACCTTGTCCAATCGACGTAAGCAAAAGTCTGGCGGTCCGCAGAAGTCGGTTCGCCCTGTGATCACCACCGGCCTCGCCGGTGCAGCCATGGTGGGTGCCGGGATGATGTTCCTGGCGCCTCCCGGTGGCCCGGGACCGGTGACAGCGGCCATTCAGCTGACTTCGACCGAGAAGTCCCTCTCGACATCCAACCTTCCGTGGTGGTGGCTCACCAGCTTCGGTGACAGCGCCGCTCCCACGCCCAACGCCTTGGCGGCCGCGGCCGTGAATCTCGATCGCCCCTGCGGTCTGGTCTGCAACGGCGCCGACGGCACCGCAGAGCATCCCGACGGCCAGGACGGCGGCATCTTCGGCGGCAAGGGCGGCAACGGCTGGGACAGCACGATCGCCGGTGTGGCCGGCGGTAACGGTGGTCGAGGAACCACCGGTGGCGACGGTGGTGACGGCGGCGCCGGCGCCGACGGCGGCAACGGCGGCAACGGCAAGGGCCTGTTCGGGGTCGGCGGCAACGGCGGTAACGGCGGCTTCGGTGTCGTCGGTGCCACCGGTGCGTACGGCACCCCGGGCGTCGCAGGCGCCGCGGGTGCGACCGGTTTGGCCAGCAACGTCGTCGGCGGCTACGGAACCGACAACTCCGGCAAGTACGGCGCCACGGGCGCGGCCGGCGGCATCGGGACCGCGGGCAACGCCGGTGCGGCGGGCTCGGCCGGCGCGGCCGGCGGGGCCGGCACCAACGGAGCGGCCGGTGCGACAGGTGTCGCCGGCGGCCCGGGTTCCGCTGGAGGCGTCGGTGCACAAGGGAGCGCGGGCACCGTAGGTAGCCCGGGCTCGGTCGGCGCGACCGGTGCGATCGGCGGCGTCGGCCCCGGCGGCGCAGGCGGCGTTGGCGGGGCGGGCGGCGTTGGCGGCACCGGCACCGCAGGTGGTGCGGGTGGCGCGGGCACCGCGGGATCCGCGGGTGGCCAAGGCGGCCAGGGCGCCGACGGCACGCCGGGTCTCCAGGGCGGCACCGGCGGCACCGGTCTGCAGGGCGGCGTCGGCGGCACCGGCGGCCAGGGCGGCCAGGGCGGCCAGGGTCCGCAGGGCGGCCAGGGCCAGCAGGGCGGCACCGGCGGCACCGGTGGTGTCGGCGGTGTCGGCCAGAATGCGACCAGCATCGGTGGCGTCGGCGCGACCGGCGGTGTCGGCGGTAAGGGCGGCAACGGCGGCAACGGCGGCCTGTTCGGTAAGGGTGGCAACGCCGGTAACGGCGGCACCGGCGGCACGGGCGGCCAGGGCGGTAAGGGCGGCACCGGTGGCACGGGCGGCACGGGTGGCACCGGCGGCACCGGTGGCACGGGCGGCACGGGCGGCACGGGCGGCATCGGTGGCACCGGCGGGACCGGTGGCACGGGCGGCACCGGCGGCACGGGCGGCACCGGCGGCACGGGTGGCACGGGTGGCACCGGCGGTAACGGTGGCACCGGTGGCACCGGCGGAAGCGGCGGCGTCGGCGGCACCGGCGGCACCGGTGGCACGGGCGGCACGGGTGGCACCGGCGGAGTCGGCGGCACGGGCGGATCCGGTGGACCCGGCACGCCTGTCGGCGCAGGCGGCACGGGCGGCACGGGCGGCACCGGTGGCCAGGGTGGCCAGGGTGGTCCGGGCGGCACCGGCGGCACGGGCGGCACGGGCGGCACCGGCGGCATCGGTGGAGCCGGTGCTTCCGGCGGCACGGGCGGCACGGGCGGCCAGGGCGGCACGGGCGGCACGGGCGGTACGGGCGGCCTCGGCGGCGCCGGTGGCGCAGCCGGTCTCGGCGGTACCGGTGGCCTCGGCGGTGTCGGTGGCCTCGGCGGCGCCGGTGGCGCGGGTGGCCTCGGCGGACCGGGTGGCAGCACGGGTGGCGCCGGTGGCGCCGGCGGTGCGGCCGGTACCCCCGGCACGGGCGGCCTGTTCGGCAGCAAGGCCGGTGCCACGGGCAAGGCCGGGTCGACCGGCTCGGCCGGTGCGACCGGACTCGCAGGCGACAACGGTGCCACGGGTGCCACGGGCCAGCAGGGCCAGTCGGGCCAGCAGGGCGCTTCGGGTGCCTCCGGTACGACCGGTTCCGCCGGAGCGAACGGAGGTGCCGGCGCAGCCGGGTCCGCCGGTCAGACCGGTGCCCAGGGTTCGACGGGTGCCAGCGGCTCCGCGGGTTCGACCGGCGCCTCAGGTAAGGCCGGTGGGTCCGGTGCGACCGGTGCGACCGGTGCGACCGGTGATCCCGGCAAGGCCGGCTCGGCAGGTAGCGGCAGCACGGGCGGCGGTGTCGGTGGCGCCGGCGGTTCGGGTGGCGCCGGCGGCGACGGTGGCGACGGCGGCTCGGGTGGCGCCGGCGGCTCCAGCGGCGGCGGCGGCGCGGGTGGCTCGGGCGGCTCCGGCGGCTCGGGCGGCTCGGGCGGCAGCGGCGGTTCCGGCGGCGCCGGTGGCGGCGGCGGAACGGCGGGCGCCTAGTAAGGTCCGGTTACCGATCGGGGCGGCCCCCCTCCTGCGGGAGGGGGGCCGTCCCCTTTGGTGAAGGCGGGTGAACTACAGGCAGACGGTCTGGTTGCCGAAGCGGATCACGCGATCCTCGCAGTGCCACAACACCGCTCGCGACAGCACGGCCCGCTCCACGTCGGCGCCGAGTCGCACCAGGTCGTCCACGCTGTGCCGGTGGTCGACCCGCACCACGTCCTGTTCGATGATCGGCCCCTCGTCGAGGTCCTCGGTCACGTAGTGGGCCGTGGCCCCGACGAGTTTGACCCCGCGCTCCTTGGCCCGCCGGTACGGCGACGCGCCGATGAACGCGGGCAGGAACGAGTGGTGGATGTTGATCAGCGGACACCCGACCTGACCGATGAAGTTCGGCGTCAGGATCTGCATGTAGCGGGCCAACACCACCAGGTCGACGTTCCCACGCAGCAAGTCGAGTTGTCGCCCCTCGGCCTCGTCGCGAATGTCTTTGCGCGCCGGCACATGAAGGAACGGCACACCGAACGGTCGGACCGCGTCGGCCAGATCCGGATGGTTGGCGATCACCATCACCACCGACATGTCGAGTTCGCCGCGCCGGTTGCGCCACAGCAGGTCCAGCAGGCAGTGGTCCTCGGTGGACGCCATGATCGCGACCCGCTTCGGTTTCGCGGCCTCGGTGAGCCGGAAGTCCATGCCGAATGGTCCGGCGACACGGTCGGCGAAGTCGCGTTCGAGTTGATCCCGGGCGGCCGGTAGTCCGGGGAGGTGAAAGATGGTGCGCTGCATGAAGGTTCCGCCGGTGGGCTCCGTAGAGTGCTGATCCAGCGAGATGATGTTCGCCCCGATCTCGGCCAGAAACGTGCTGACGGCCGCGACGAGTCCGGGTCGGTCGGCACATCTGAGCAGGATCCTGCCGATGTCCTTGGGGCCGCGGATGTCACTCCCGGTGTGTTCGGTCACGAGGTCACGCCTGCAGGACGCACAGCACTTCGTCGAGAGTGGCCGTGCCGAGGTCTGTTTCGGCTCCGTGCCAACGAGAGCAGTCGAACATGGCCGGGCCGATCGCCGCGGCGTCGGACAGCACGTAGTGGCCGGCACCCTCACCGCGGCGGAGCGCGTCCAGCGGTGGCACCAGTCCGGTCAATTTGTCGGCGTCACCGAAATTGAGACCCACCTGGTAGACGCTCGGCTCGGCGTCGAGCACGCTCGTCAGCCGCGTGAGGTAGTCGTCACCGGCGAAGAACTGCCAGCCCATGCCGAGACTCAGCCAGAAGCGGCTGCCGATGACCTCGCGGATCTCCGACATCGACGCTCCGGGAGCGAACTGCCGGACCTCCAGGAAGGGATACCGCTGCAGCAGGGCCTGCCGATCCTGCGGCCACAGCCCGACATCGACGACCAGCACCCGGCCCACCCGGGAGATATCGGTGCAGCAGTGCAGAAACGAATTCAGCGTGCGCTCGGTTGCCGCGACCTCCGGCCCGGCCACCACCGTGACGGTGACATCGCCGTCCCGCGGGCTGCTCATGAGGGCGTGGATGCGGTCCTCGGGGTACGCCTGCGCCGCATCGATCAGAGATCGCGCTCCGCAATCCCGGTTGGCGGCGATGCGTTGCCGGTCGTCGTCACCGATGTCGTCTCGGCTCAGCAGTTCCCGGCAGAGTGCGAAGGTTTCGTCGCTCTTGCCGATCCACGAGGCGCAGACGGCCTGCTCGTCGCGTGCGCGCCACGCATACACCTCCGCGCCCAGGAACAGCGCGTCGTCCTGGGGCACCGGGATCTGCGCGGCCCGTTCGGCGAACAGATATCCCAGCTGGAACCGCTGATTGGTGCGGTACCAGTGCGCAATGGCGTAGAGCGGCTCGGCTCGGGACGGTCGGAACTCCCACGCGCGCAGATACGCGTCCTGCACCTCGGGCCACGGATAGTCCAGCCGCAGCATGGATTCGGCGATCCGCGCGAGCGAGTAGTAGACCTCCTCCTCGTAGCCGCCCATCTCGGCGCGGCGGGTGTACCACGTGTGGGCGCTCGCGATGTCGCCGTAGTCGTAGTAGCTCTGGGCGAGGTAGAACACCGATCGCGGATCGTCGGGATGGCGCTGCACTTCGGCCAGGAGCACTTCCGCGTCACGCTTGTACTTCTCCGGATCCAGGCTGCGCCCGCCGAGCCGGCGCGACTCGATGTAATAGTCGCCGTCGAGGCGCTCCTCGACGCAAGGCCGATCGCAGTCGGCGTACTCGTGGAGGACACCGACATAGCGCCATGGCAGCCCATCGCGGAACAGCTGACGCCGCCAATAGCTGACGTCGGGCCCGTAGTGAAGCTGGTACATGTCCGCGGTCAGTCCACGGAAATCGGGCACGCCCACCAGCAGGTCGTCGGCGTCCATCACCCAGATGTAGTCGCCGTGTCCGCGGGCGAGTTCCAGTGCCTCCGATCGGTTGTGCCCGAAATCGCGCCACGGCCGCTCGTGCAGTTCGCCCGGGATGCCCAGTGCGGCCATGTGATTGCGGATCACGTCCTGCGTGCCGTCATCCGAGCCCGTGTCGACGATCACCCAGGAGGAGATGTACGGCGCCACCGAGTCGAGTACCTCGTGGACGATGTGCGCCTCGTTACGGACGATCATGTTGAGGCAGATCGACGGGCGGGCCACCGACGTCGCTTCGGTCATCGCGGCTACGCCGTTTTCTTGTAGACCAACCAACGCATCTCGATGGGTGACTGCTCCCGCGGGACGTCGAAGACGTCGAGTCCACTGACCCAGTCCGCATACCAACCGGTCGGCGGCCACACCCCGGCCGGCAGATTGGCCTGTTCGTAGTCGTACACCGAGTCATTGCTGACCAACTCGAACGGCAGACCCGCCACCGCCCCGTTGATGTCGTCACCGGTGAAGATCGAGGTGTACATCTGCTGACCCAGTTCGCGGGCTGCCTGGGCGAGCTCGTTGACGGCGTCGTGGGACAGGTAGCCGGGACGCGGGGTGAAGGTGTTGAACACCAACTGACCGCCGGGGACCAGACATTGGGCCGCGAGCTCGAAGATGGCGCGCAACTGCTGCGGCGAGCGGAAGTCCGAGACCACCTCGGACAGCACGATCAGCTGGTAGTCGTGTTGGAGATCCTCCAGGCCCTCGAAGACGTCGCGATCGATGACGCGGACATCGAGAAGGTGTTTGTAGGCCTCCGCACGAAGGATCTCGGCGAACCTCGGGGTCAGCTCCACGACGTCGACGGGATGACCCCGACGGGCCAGTGCCAAGGCGTTGCGTCCCGTGCCGCCGCCGATGTCGAGAACGCGGGCTGTTCGGGGATCCTCGGCCTCGGCGGCGAGCGCCGACACGCGCGCATCGGGCATGGTGCCGAACAGCGGGGGCTTGCGGGTGGCGACCCAGTTGTCGTAGGTCTCTTCGAGCGTCGAGACCTCGGGCTGGATGAAGTAGTTCACCACCGTGCCGATCGGAGCGTCGTAGCTGATCACGATGTTGGACCGGTTCGAGGCCGAGTAGGCGTTGCCCAGCTCCTTGGCGAGCAGCGCCCGGAGGTGATCACGTTCCTCGGTGGAGAACTTGCGGCCCAGCGCGGCAAAGATGTTGTCGCACATCGTCACGTACTCGTCGAGCATTCCGGGAACCGCCGGCAGCGAGATCCTGCCGGTGGAATTACCCCGCCGGAGCAGTTTCCGCGCCATCGCGTCCCGCATGTACGCCGTATCGATCGACATCAGCACCCCCTGGAAAACGCTGCAACACCCCGACGGCGACAATACACAAACTGTCCTTGCGAAAAGCAGTAACCGACATGACGATCAGGTCGCTGATCCGTACCGTTCGGACAATCCGTCTCTGTGACGGTCCGGCATGCCCTTACGATCGCGACCGTGGCTGATGACCAAGAAGTTTCGACTGCAAATACTTCCGAACCGAAGGTCTCGCGGGTCCCGCAGAAGGTCGAGCGAACGCGTTCGCCGCTGGCGCCGATCGCTTTGCTGGCAGCGTTGGTCGCGATCGGTGTCGCGGTCTGGGCGCTGTTGAGTGTGCCCGAGGCGTCGTCGACCGCAGACCGCCAGCTGACGGGGGACCCGAAGACGCGCGTCTGCGACGCCGGCCAACTGGTGGCGATGGGCGTGCAGATCCAGACGAACGTGCGCATCGGCACGGAGCCCGCCGCGCTGGAGGCCGTGGCCGCCAACGCACGGCTGTCGATGCTGGGAGGCGGTGATTACCTGCTCAGCCAGATCAGCGCGGACACTCCGGGGGACATCGCCGACGCCGCACGCAAGTTCGGCAGTGAGCTGCAGGTGATCGGGATGAACGCGATCGCGGGCACCGACAACGCGGATCCGGCCCAGGCCGACCGGATCAAGGCGGCCGAGTCGAGCCGGAACACGCTGGGCGAACTCTGCGCCAAGTGATCATCTCTGTTACAGATCTTGTGTGACCGTCGCGCAAATGTAACAGTGGTCGGCATGGACACCCATGTCGTCACCAATCAGGTCCCTCCGCTGGAGAACTTCAACCCGGCGGCTTCGCCCGTGCTCGCCGAGGCCCTGATCCGGGAGGGCGGTCAGTGGGGCGCCGACGAGGTCCACGAGTTGGGGGCGCTCGGCGGCTCGATCCGGGCCCAGCGCTGGGGCGAACTGGCCGACCGCAACCGGCCCGTCCTGCACACCCACGACCGGTACGGCAACCGCATCGACGAGATCGAGTTCGATCCCGCCTACCACGAGCTGATGACCGTCGCCGTCGGACACGGGCTGCATGCCGCACCCTGGGCGGACGACCGTCCGGGTGCGCACGTCGTGCGCGCGGCGAAGACGTCGGTGTGGACGCCAGAACCCGGCCACATCTGCCCGATCTCGATGACCTACGCCGTCGTCCCGGCGCTGCGGCACAACCCGGACCTGGCTGCGATCTACGAGCCGCTGCTGACGAGCCGCAGCTACGACCCCGAGCTGAAGGTGCCGACCAGCAAGGCCGGCATCACCGCGGGGATGTCGATGACCGAGAAGCAGGGTGGGTCGGACGTCCGCGCCGGCACCACCGAGGCCACCCCGAACGCGGACGGCACGTACTCGCTGCGCGGGCACAAGTGGTTCACCTCGGCGCCGATGTGCGACATCTTCCTGGTGCTCGCCCAGGCGCCCGGCGGGCTGAGTTGCTTCCTGCTGCCGCGCGTGCTGCCCGACGGCAGCCGCAACCGGATGTTCCTGCAGCGCCTCAAGGACAAGCTCGGCAACCACGCCAACGCTTCCAGCGAGGTGGAATACGACGGGGCGACGGCTTGGCTGGTCGGCGAGGAGGGCCGCGGCGTGCCGACCATCATCGAGATGGTGAACCTGACCCGGTTGGACTGCACGCTGGGCAGCGCGACCAGCATGCGCAACGGTCTGATGCGGGCCATCCATCACGCCCAGCATCGAAAGGCGTTCGGCGCCTATCTGATCGATCAGCCGCTGATGCGTAACGTGCTGGCCGACCTGGCCGTGGAGGCGGAGGCGGCGACGATGCTGGCGATGCGGATGGCCGGCGCCACCGACCACGCGGTGCGCGGCGACGACAGGGAAACCCTGCTGCGCAGAATCGGATTGGCCGCCGCCAAGTACTGGGTGTGCAAGCGCGCGACGCCGCACGCCGCCGAGGCGATGGAGTGTCTGGGCGGCAACGGCTACGTCGAGGATTCGGGCATGCCGAGGCTCTACCGCGAGGCGCCGCTGATGGGTATCTGGGAGGGCTCCGGCAACGTCAGCGCACTGGATGCGTTGCGCGCCATGATGACCCGACCCGAGTGCATCGACGTCCTGTTCGACGAGCTCGCGATCACCGCCGGCCACGATCCCCGGCTCGACGCGCACGTGAACGCCTTGCGGCCCCAGCTCGGTGACCTCGAGACGATCCAGTACCGCGCCCGGCAGGTGGCCGAGGACATCGCGCTCGCGCTGCAGGGTTCGCTGCTGGTTCGGCACGGCCACCCCGCGGTCGCGGAGGCCTTCCTGGCCACCCGGATGGGCGGCCAGTGGGGCGGGGCGTTCGGCACGTTGCCCACCGGCTTGGATCTCGCGCCGATCCTCGAGCGCGCGATGGTCAAGGCATGACCCACGCAGACCGGCGGGCAGGAGCGAAGCGACCCGGGAATGGACTCAGGCCCGTCGACTTCGACGATCTGAAGACGATGACCTACGAGGTCACCGACCGGGTCGCGAGGATCACGTTCAACCGTCCGGAGAAGGGCAACGCGATCGTCGCCGACACCCCACTGGAGTTGTCGGCGCTCGTCGAGCGCGCCGATCTCGATCCCGACGTGCACGTGATCCTGGTGTCCGGCCGCGGCGCCGGATTCTGCGCGGGATTCGACCTGTCGGCCTACGCCGAGGGTTCGTCGTCGGCGGGTGGCGGCAGCCCCTACCGCGACACCGTGCTGTCGGGCAAGACCCAGGCGATCAACCATCTGCCCGATCAGCCGTGGGATCCGATGATCGACTACCAGATGATGAGCCGGTTCGTCCGCGGGTTCTCCAGCCTGATGCGCGCCGACAAGCCGACCGTGGTCAAGATCCACGGGTACTGCGTGGCAGGCGGCACCGACATCGCGCTGCACGCCGATCAGGTGATCGCCGCCGCGGACGCGAAGATCGGCTACCCTCCCACCCGCGTCTGGGGCGTGCCTGCGGCGGGTCTCTGGGCACACCGGCTCGGCGACCAGCGCGCCAAACGGCTTCTGCTGACCGGTGATTGCATCACCGGTGCGCAGGCCGCCGAGTGGGGGCTGGCGGTCGAGGCGCCGGCCCCCGAGGATCTGGATGACCGCACCGAGCGGCTCGTGGAACGCATCGCGGCGGTACCGGTGAACCAGCTCATCATGGTCAAGCTCGCGTTGAACAGCGCGCTCTACAGCCAGGGTGTCGCCACCAGTGCGATGGTCTCCACGGTGTTCGACGGCGTGGCCCGGCACACCCCCGAGGGGCACGCGTTCGTCGCCGAGGCGCGCGAGCACGGCTTCCGGGAGGCGGTGCGCCGCCGCGACGAGCCGTTCGGCGACCACGGCCGCGCCACCTCGGGGGTGTAGGTGGCCGAGCCGGTGAGGCGCATGACGGCGCGCTCGGTGGTCCTGAGCGTGCTCCTCGGCGCCCACCCGGCCTGGGCCACCGCCGGCGAGTTGCTACGCCTCACCGCGGATTTCGACCTCAAGGAGCCGACGGTACGGGTGGCGCTGACCCGGATGGTCAGTGCCGGTGACCTGGTGCGCTCGGACGACGGCTACCGGCTGTCCGATCGGCTGCTGGCGCGGCAGCGCCGGCAGGACGCAGCCTTGGATCCTCGCACCCGGCGCTGGGACGGGTCGTGGACCGCGGTGGTGGTCACCAGCGTCGGTAACGATGCCCGAACTCGAGCGGGGATCCGAAGTGCTCTGCAGGACAACAGGTTCGGTGAGCTCCGCGAGGGGGTGTGGCTGCGCCCGGCCAACCTCGACGTCGACCTGCCCACCGAGGTCGCTGGGCACGCCCGGGTGATGCGGGTGCACGACGACGATCCTGCCGGGCTGACGGCGGCACTGTGGGATCTTCCGGAATGGGTCGCGGTCGGGGGCGACCTGCTCGCCGAGATCGCCGCTGCCGACGACGTTCCCGGCCGGTTCACGGCGGCCGCGGGCATCGTCCGGCATCTGCGCACCGACCCCGTACTGCCCGAGGAACTGCTGCCGGCGGACTGGCCGGGTGCCGCGTTGCGTGCGGCCTACCACGACTTCGCCGCGGAACTCGCTGCGCGGAGGGACGACGAGATGACGGAGGCGCGATGACGCACACGGCGGACAGGGGCGAAGCCCCCGGGGGATTGACCAAGGGCGGAGTGCGGGTCGAGAAGAACGGCCCGGTCACCACGGTGATCATGGATCGACCACAGGCCCGCAACGCGGTCAACGGACCGGCGGCCGCGGAGCTCCACGCGGCGTTCGACGCGTTCGACAAGGACGATTCCGCGTCGGTGGCCGTGCTGTGGGGGGACAACGGAACCTTCTGCGCGGGCGCCGATCTGAAGGCTTTCGGGACCCCGGAATCCAACGCCGTGCACCGTAGCGGGCCCGGGCCGATGGGGCCGAGCCGGATGGTGCTGTCCAAACCCGTCATCGCCGCGGTGAGCGGCTACGCGGTGGCGGGCGGCCTGGAGCTGGCGCTGTGGTGCGATCTGCGGGTGGTCGAGGAGGACGCCGTCATGGGGGTGTTCTGCCGGCGGTGGGGTGTGCCGCTCATCGACGGTGGGACCGTGCGGCTGCCGCGGCTGATCGGGCACAGCCGGGCGATGGACCTGATCCTGACCGGACGGGCCGTCGCCGCTGACGAGGCGCTGTCCATCGGGCTGGCCAACCGTGTCGTCCCGAGAGGCGAGGCGCGCACGCGGGCCGAGGAACTCGCCGCGGAACTGGCCCGGCTCCCGCAGCTGTGCCTGCGCAACGACCGGATGTCGGCGCTCACCCAGTGGGGGATGTCGGAGGCCGACGCGATGGACGTCGAGTTCGGCAGCATGTCGCGCGTCGCCGCCGAATCGCTCGACGGCGCGTCGCGGTTCGCGGCAGGCGCGGGCCGGCACGGCGCCAGCGCGACTTAGGCCCGGAGGGTCTCCCGGCGCCCGCCGGCGAATTCCGTGATGGCGTCGGCGGCGACCTGTGCTCCGTCGCATCGTCGGATCTGGCGGCCGAGATCTTCTGCGGCCGTGCGAAAGTGGTCGCCGCGCAGCACGGTCCGGGCGGCCTGGCTAATGTGTTCGGGCGTGGCGTGTTTGCGCAGGAGCAGTCCCGCACCGTGCCGTGCGAGTGCTGCGCCGACGAGCTTCTGGTCGATCAGCGGGTTGGCGGGCATGATGACCTGCGGTACCGAGAAGGACAGGGCCCGCATCGCGGTGCTGTGACCACCGTGGCCCACCACCAGCGAGGTCGTGGCGAGGACCTCGTCGTGATCGAGCCAGGCGTACAGGGAGGCGTTGCGCGGCACTCTGACGCCGGCGGCGTCGATGCCCGGTCCGACGGTCACGGTCACGTCCACCGGCTCAGGTGCGAGCGCGTCGAGGATGTTCTGCAGCATCCGCCGCTGCCCGGCAAAAGCGTTGGTGCTCAGGCTGACCAGAACGCGGGGGACCGGGGCGGGATTCGCGGGCGTCGGAACCCCTTGCCAGGCGACGCCGGTGTGCGCCACGTTGCCGGCGGCGGGCGCGGGATCCAGATCCGCGCGGGACGTGACGATCTGCAGGAGGCCGCGATGTTGTGCATAGAGCGGGTCGACGCCGCGGGATCGCAGCAGCCAGCCGACGGGGCCGGCGGCCATGTCGCGCACCGCCTGATAGAAGCAGTGCACGAACACGACCGTCGGGAGACCGGAGCGTTCGATCTCGGGAATCGCGGCGACGAGGATCATGTCGACGACGACGGCGTCGGCTCCGAGGCGGCGCGCCGCGTCGACGACGCAGCGGCCGAGCGCCCGGTCGGCCGCCGTCCGGGTGAAGTCCAGCATGATGGCCGCCAACGACCGCTGCGGAGTGGGATCGAAATGCCGCCCTGCGGAGAAGCATTCGAAGTCCAGTCCGGCCGCCTCGACGCGTTCGCGAATCCCGCGGTGCCCGACGACGGTGACCTCGGCGCCGCGTTGCCGGAGGGCTCGGGCGACGGCCAGCTGCGGCGGAACGTTGCCGCCGCCGTCGACGATGGCGAACAGGATCCTCACGGCGCCTCGTCGGCCAGGGCGTTCGCGAGCACGCCGTCGGTGAGGAGCAGCATCCGGTCGCAGACGTCGTCGACCGAGAGGCCGCGGTCGCGGCGCAGCAGCTTCCAGCAGTAGACGTCGGTCGCGACGACGAGGACATCGACCAGTCGTGATCGTGCTGCGGCGTCGTGCGGCAGGCGGGCGTCGAACACCTCGTCCACCCAGGCGCGGTGAGCGAGCCGGCCGGCGTCGCCGGTGCGAACGGCCCGTGGGTCGTTCTCGTCGGCCAGGACGGCGATCACCATGTCGCCCCGGGCCTCGTAGTGGGCGATGAGCACGCGCAGGGCGCCCTCGGTGTCGCCCGGCGGCGCCGTGCGTTCGGCGAGGACCTCGGCGAACGTCTGCGACCACGCCGCGTCGATCAACGCCTCCCGGGTACCGAAGTGGCGCAGCACCGTCTTCACGGTCACCCCGGCCCGTTCTGCCACCGCGGGCAGGGTGACGGCGAACGACCGCTCGGCCATGAAGCACTCGACCGTCGCCGCGAGGATCGCTGCGCGCGTCGCGTCCTTGGCCCGCTGGCGGGCGCTCATGTCATACGAGCGGTTCATGTCCATGGCAAGGTACACCGATTCGATCATTGGTGTCCATGGTTATGGACGCGAAATCAGCCCTTGCTGATCGTGTTGTTGCTCCCGGTGTCGTTGACCTTGGGGTCACCGTCGCGGTAGGTCACCGTGTTGTTCAGCCCGACCACGGTCAACTCGGCGTCGACCCGGTCGAAGGTGATCTTGTTGTCGGCTCCGCCGATGTTGACGTTCGCACAGGTGCCCGTGACGGTCAGCGTGTTGTTCGAGCCACCGACGTTGAGCGACTTGCCGTCGGCGCAGTCGATGTCGGCGGTGGTGCCGAACGATCCGTAGTTGATGGTGTTGCCGATCTCGACCTGCGCTCCGGACGATCCCGCAGTCGCGCTGGGCTGATCGGTGTCGGAGCTGGTGGACCCGCAGGCCGTGAGGCCGAGTGCGGCAGCGGACAGCATCGCGGCGCCGACGAGCAGTCGAAGGTGATTCACGGCTAGGCGGGTACCCGATCGACGCGATTTGTCATCCCGAGTTCCCGGCCGCGATCCCAGACGATCGGTGCACCGTTCTTGTAGAACACGGTCTGGTCGTAGCCGTAGACCGTGATGTCGTTGATGACGTTGTCGGCGACGATGGTGTTCGAGGACCCCTGCACGGTCACGGCCCAGCAGGTTCCGATGGCGTTGATCTGATTGCTGGTGCCGACCACGATCAGCGTGGCGTTGTTGCAGTCGATGGTGCGGGCGACGCCCTGGCCGGTGATGTGGGTGTCACCGTTCTTCGCCTGCGCCGACGGGCTCAGCGCCAGCACCGCGGACACCGTCAGCACACACGTGGCCAGGACTCGTCCCGTTGTCGTCACACCGGCAGCCTACGACGTCGGACGAGTCGCCACAGCCACTTGCGCTGGGTACCGTGAGCTGCGATGCGCCGACGTGTCCTCGAAGTCCTCATCGTTGCTGTCCTGGGGGCGGCGACCGCTGGCGGCTGCGCGCAGACCGTCGAGGGCACGGCGCACCGGGAGGACGGGACCGTGCCCGACCCGGACCGGACCTACGGCTACGTCGACGACCGCTGCGGGCTGCTCGACGACAGCACGGTGCAGGCCACGCTCGGCGCCGCCGAAGTGGTCCGGCCCTACAGCGGGGCGGTGTGTCAGTACATCCTGTCGCGGCCCGGCGCCGGGACCGTCGACGTGACCTTCTCGTGGTTCGACACCGGCAACCTGGCCCGCGAGCACGAACTGGCGGCGCGGCGCGGCGCGGTCGTCAAGGACACCGTCGTCGAGCGGCACCAGGCGTTCTCCGCGCGCCGCGACGTCACCGGCGCGGCCTGCTCGGCCACCGCGGCCGCCGGCACCGGCGTGCTCAGCTGGTGGGTGCAGTACCGCGGCCAGAAGACGGGCGACCCATGCGTGGACGCGCAGAAGCTCCTCACCGCGACCCTGCGCTCGGACATGTGAGATGACCGCCGTCCGCCTGTTCGCCGGGCTGTGCCTGGCGCTGACCCTGTCCGCCTGCAGTGGGCCGGACCGTCCGGCCGAGCCGGCCGCCGACGGCGGGACCGGCTCGAGCGGCGGCGGGTTCCGCAGCGTGGACTGCAACGGCATCACCGATGCCGACGTTTCCATGGCCGCCGGGTCGAACCTGTTCACCCCGGCCGTGGTCAGTGACGCCGGATGCTTCTGGCAGGAGAACACGATGATCGGCAACGTGGGGGCCGGGATGGGCATCTCGACGTGGTGGTACCGCGGCAGTGACATGGACACCGAACGCGAACTCGAGCAGCAGGCCGGCCGCACGCTGACCGAACTGTCGATCGACGGCAACAAGGGCTTCAAGGCCTCCGACGACTCGGCGTGCAGCATCTACGTGGCCAAGGGTGCGGACGTCATCACGTGGTCGATCCAGACGATGAACTCCGAGACGCTGCCCGATCTGTGCACCATCGTCGGTCAACTCGCGCAGCTCAGCCAGGAGCGCGTCAACTAGAGTCTCTCGTCGACCCTCGTAGCGTCGGGTCGGCCGCGGCGAAGGGGGACACGAGATGGCAACTCGGCCGCCGCGCACCGCGAGGCTGAGCCGCGACGCCATCGTCAACGCCGCGCTGACGTTCCTGGACCGCGAGGGCTGGGACGCCCTGACCATCAATGCGCTGGCCCATCAGCTCGGTACCAAGGGGCCGTCGCTGTACAACCACGTGCACAGCCTCGACGATCTGCGCCGTTCGGTGCGGATGCGGGTGGTCGGCGACATCATCGACATGCTCAACACCGTCGGCCAGGGCCGGACCCCCGACGACGCGGTGATGGTGATGGCCGGCGCCTACCGCAGCTATGCCCACCACCATCCGGGCCGGTACTCGGCATTCACCCGGATGCCGCTCGGCGGCGACGATCCGGAGTTCACGCAGGCCACGCACGACGCGGCCGCGCCGGTCATCGCGGTGCTGTCCACCTACGGCCTGGACGAGGAGTCGGCGTTCTTCGCCGCGCTGGAGTTCTGGTCGGCCATGCACGGGTTCGTGCTGCTGGAGATGACCGGGGTGATGAGCGGCATCGACACCGACGCGGTGTTCAGCGACATGGTGATGCGGCTGGCTGCCGGCATGCGGCACCGGTGACGGGCAGCGGCGCAGGTCAGCGGGTTTTGTCGAGGTCCGCGGCCCTGGTATCGTGGATCGTCGTGCCTGGCAGATAAGGCGCTTGGGGCTTGACTGAGTCACAAGCACGCCTGCACGCCGGGCCAGTCTGCATGTCTAGCGCCGCGGGCGCCTTGGAAATTACTCCGAGACTCACGCGGCGGCCGCATGCGACACGCCCGGATGCGGGGTAGCCCGCGACACGAACTTCAAGAAGACGAAAGCAAGCACAGGAAGCCGGTACATGCCAACCATCAACCAGCTGGTCCGTAAGGGTCGCCGCGACAAGATCGCCAAGGTGAAGACCGCGGCGCTCAAGGGCAGCCCGCAGCGTCGCGGTGTGTGCACCCGCGTGTACACCACGACCCCGAAGAAGCCCAACTCGGCGCTTCGCAAGGTCGCCCGTGTGCGACTGACCAGCGCGGTCGAGGTCACCGCCTACATCCCGGGCGAAGGCCACAACCTGCAGGAGCACTCGATGGTGCTGGTGCGTGGTGGTCGTGTGAAGGACCTGCCGGGTGTGCGCTACAAGATCATCCGCGGATCGCTCGACACCCAGGGCGTGAAGAACCGCAAGCAGGCCCGCAGCCGTTACGGCGCGAAGAAGGAGAAGAGCTGATGCCGCGCAAGGGACCGGCGCCCAAGCGTCCGTTGGTCAACGACCCCGTCTACGGGTCGCAGCTGGTCACCCAGCTGGTCAACAAGGTGCTCCTGGACGGGAAGAAATCTCTGGCCGAGCGCATTGTCTATGGTGCGCTCGAACAGGCCCGGGACAAGACCGGCACGGATCCGGTGGTCACGCTCAAGCGGGCCATGGACAACGTCAAGCCCTCCCTCGAGGTCCGCAGCCGCCGCGTCGGTGGCGCCACCTACCAGGTTCCGGTCGAGGTTCGTCCGGACCGCTCGGTGACCCTGGCGCTGCGCTGGCTGGTCAGCTTCTCCAAGCAACGCCGCGAGAAGACCATGGTCGAGCGTCTGGCCAACGAGATCCTCGATGCCAGCAACGGCCTGGGTGCCGCGGTCAAGCGCCGCGAGGACACCCACAAGATGGCCGAGGCCAACCGCGCCTTCGCGCATTACCGCTGGTGATTGCAGGCCCTGCCGTCACTGAGGACCGCAGGGCGCAACAGAACACCCGACAAGCAAGCGAAAGAGTGGGAATCTAGCCGTGGCACAGGACGTGCTGACCGACCTCACCAAGGTCCGCAACATCGGCATCATGGCGCACATCGATGCCGGCAAGACGACGACGACCGAGCGCATCCTCTACTACACCGGTATCAGCTACAAGATCGGTGAGGTGCACGACGGCGCCGCCACGATGGACTGGATGGAGCAGGAGCAGGAGCGAGGGATCACGATCACCTCGGCCGCCACCACCTGCTTCTGGAACGACAACCAGATCAACATCATCGACACCCCCGGCCACGTCGACTTCACCGTCGAGGTGGAGCGCTCGCTGCGCGTGCTCGACGGCGCCGTGGCCGTCTTCGACGGCAAGGAAGGCGTGGAGCCGCAGTCCGAGCAGGTCTGGCGGCAGGCCGACAAGTACGACGTCCCGCGCATCTGCTTCGTCAACAAGATGGACAAGCTGGGCGCCGACTTCTACTTCTCGGTCCGCACGATGGAGGAGCGCCTCGGCGCCAACGTCATCCCGATCCAGCTGCCCATCGGCTCGGAGGGTGACTTCTCCGGCGTCATCGACCTGGTCGAGATGAAGGCCAAGGTGTGGAGCGCCGAGGCCAAGCTGGGCGAGAAGTACGACGTCGTCGAGATCCCGGCCGATCTGCAGGAGAAGGCCGACGAGTACCGCACCAAGCTGCTCGAGGCGGTCGCCGAGACCGACGAGGCGCTGCTCGAGAAGTACTTCGGCGGCGAAGAGCTGACGATCGAGGAGATCAAGGGTGCGCTGCGCAAGCTGACCATCAGCTCGCAGGCCTACCTCGTGCTGTGCGGCTCGGCGTTCAAGAACAAGGGCGTGCAGCCCATGCTCGACGCCGTCATCGACTACCTGCCGTCGCCGCTGGACGTGCCGCCCGCCGAGGGCCACGCTCCGAACAAGGAAGACGAGCTGATCACCCGTAAGCCGTCGACCGACGAGCCGTTCTCGGCGCTGGCGTTCAAGGTCGCCACGCACCCGTTCTTCGGCAAGCTGACCTACGTCCGCGTCTACTCGGGCACGGTCGAGTCGGGCAGCCAGGTCATCAACGCGACCAAGGGCAAGAAGGAGCGGCTGGGCAAGCTGTTCCAGATGCACTCCAACAAGGAGAACCCCGTCGAGCGCGCGTCGGCCGGCCACATCTACGCCGTGATCGGTCTGAAGGACACCACGACCGGTGACACGCTGAGCGATCCGAACCAGCAGATCGTGCTGGAGTCGATGACGTTCCCGGATCCGGTCATCGAGGTGGCCATCGAGCCGAAGACCAAGAGCGACCAGGAGAAGCTGGGCACCGCGATCCAGAAGCTCGCCGAAGAGGACCCGACCTTCAAGGTGCACCTGGACCAGGAGACCGGCCAGACCGTCATCGGCGGCATGGGCGAGCTGCACCTGGACATCCTCGTGGACCGCATGCGTCGCGAGTTCAAGGTCGAGGCCAACGTCGGCAAGCCGCAGGTGGCCTACCGCGAGACGATCAAGCGCAAGGTCGAGAAGGTCGAGTTCACCCACAAGAAGCAGACGGGTGGCTCCGGCCAGTTCGCCAAGGTGCTCATCGACCTCGAGCCCTTCAGCGGCGAGGACGGCGCGACCTACGAGTTCGAGAACAAGGTCACCGGTGGCCGCATCCCGCGCGAGTACATCCCGTCGGTGGACGCCGGTGCCCAGGACGCCATGCAGTACGGCGTGCTGGCCGGCTACCCGCTGGTGAACCTGAAGGTCACCCTGCTCGACGGCGCCTTCCACGAGGTCGACTCGTCGGAAATGGCGTTCAAGGTGGCCGGCTCGCAGGTGCTGAAGAAGGCCGCGCAGGCCGCGCAGCCGGTCATCCTCGAGCCCATCATGGCCGTCGAGGTCACCACCCCCGAGGACTACATGGGTGACGTGATCGGCGACCTGAACTCCCGCCGTGGTCAGATCCAGGCCATGGAGGAGCGCAGCGGTGCGCGCGTCGTCAAGGCGCAGGTTCCGCTGTCGGAGATGTTCGGCTACGTCGGCGACCTCCGGTCGAAGACCCAGGGCCGGGCGAACTACTCCATGGTGTTCGACTCGTACGCCGAGGTTCCGGCGAACGTGTCGAAGGAGATCATCGCGAAGGCGACCGGGCAGTAGCCCGGTTGTCCCGCGAGGAACCACAACTGCAAAGATCAACCCTGCTTAAGTAAGAGCACCAACACAGTCCAGGAGGACAACACAGTGGCGAAGGCGAAGTTCGAGCGGACGAAGCCGCACGTCAACATCGGGACCATCGGTCACGTTGACCACGGCAAGACCACGCTGACCGCAGCAATCACCAAGGTTCTGCACGACAAGTACCCCGATTTGAACGAGTCGCGCGCATTCGACCAGATCGACAATGCGCCCGAGGAGCGTCAGCGCGGTATCACGATCAACATCTCCCACGTGGAGTACCAGACCGACAAGCGTCACTACGCACACGTCGACGCCCCCGGTCACGCTGACTACATCAAGAACATGATCACCGGTGCCGCCCAGATGGACGGCGCGATCCTGGTGGTCGCCGCCACTGACGGCCCGATGCCGCAGACCCGCGAGCACGTGCTGCTGGCTCGCCAGGTGGGTGTGCCCTACATCCTGGTCGCGCTGAACAAGGCCGACGCCGTGGACGACGAGGAGCTCATCGAGCTCGTCGAGATGGAGGTCCGCGAGCTGCTGGCCGCCCAGGACTTCGACGAGGACGCCCCCGTGGTTCGCGTCTCGGCGCTCAAGGCGCTCGAGGGCGACGAGAAGTGGGTCAAGTCCGTCGAGGAGCTCATGGAGGCCGTCGACGAGTCGATCCCGGACCCGGTGCGCGAAACCGACAAGCCGTTCCTGATGCCCGTCGAGGACGTCTTCACCATCACCGGCCGCGGCACCGTGGTCACCGGTCGTGTAGAGCGCGGTGTGGTCAACGTGAACGAGGAAGTCGAGATCGTCGGCATCCGCCCGACCACCACCAAGACCACCGTCACCGGTGTCGAGATGTTCCGCAAGCTGCTCGACCAGGGCCAGGCCGGCGACAACGTCGGTCTGCTGCTGCGCGGCATCAAGCGCGAGGACGTCGAGCGCGGCCAGGTCGTCATCAAGCCGGGTACCACCACCCCGCACACCGAGTTCGAGGGTCAGGTCTACATCCTGTCCAAGGACGAGGGTGGCCGCCACACGCCGTTCTTCAACAACTACCGTCCGCAGTTCTACTTCCGGACCACGGACGTGACCGGCGTGGTGACCCTGCCCGAGGGCACCGAGATGGTGATGCCCGGTGACAACACCGACATCTCCGTCAAGCTGATCCAGCCCGTCGCCATGGACGAGGGCCTGCGCTTCGCGATCCGCGAGGGCGGCCGTACCGTCGGCGCCGGCCGCGTCACCAAGATCATCAAGTGATCTAGGTACCAGCCAACGAAAGTGGCGCTCACCCTTCGGGGTGGGCGCCATTTTCGTGTCGGGAGCAGCTGTAACGCCGCCCACCGAGCCGACGATGTACTGTGTGGCGGCGGTCGAGGGGTCCGCCGCCTTCACGTAACGGTGTGGGCCAGAGGATCATTCGTTGAGTACACGTTTTTCGACTTTCGCCGCCGCCGCCCTGATGGGCGGCGTCGCCATGTTCGGCCTGTCGGCCGGAACCGCCTCCGCGCAGCCGGCCTGCCCGGATGTGCACTGGATGGGTGCCGCCGGATCGGGTGAGCGCACCCCCGCCGACATCGCCAGTGACGACGGCATGGGCCGCGTCGTCAACAAGTCCTACCGCGACTTCGCGCAGCTGGTGCAGGGCAGCGGCCGCACCATCACCGCCGAGGCCGTCGACTATCCCGCGGTTCCCGTACCCGCCGACGGCGGCGCGATGGGCTGGCTGGGATTCATGAGCAGTGTCGACACCGGCGCGACGGCACTGGCCTCGCAGTACGCGGCGTTCGTCGCGCAGTGCCCGACTACCCAGGTGGTGCTGGCCGGGTACTCCCAGGGCGCGATGGTGGTGCACCGCAATCTGACGGCGCTGGAGGCCAGCCCGAACCTGGCGGCGGCGCTTCTGGTCGCCGACGGTGACCGTCTCCCGGCGGACCCCACACTGAACCTCGGCTCGGTCACCGCGGTGCCCGGGCGCGGCAAGGGTGTCGCGCAGGACTGGCCGATCCTGGCCCACGCGCCCGCCCCGCTCACCCCGACGATGGGTGCGCGCACGATCAGCGTCTGCGATCTCGGGGACGCTGTCTGCGATTACGATCCCGACGCCGAGGACGACATGAACCCGGCCGCCGTCGCGGTGCACACCAGCTACGCGCGCGCGTCGGCCATGGACGCGTGGACCGCGCCGCTGTTCCGTCTGGTGCAGAGCCGGCCGGTGGCGATTCCGGACGCCAATACCGTGCAGGTGGCCGCCGGATCCTGACGTTCCGGGTCATAATCTGACCCGTGTCGACTCTCTGGCGGTATGTCCGGATCCAGCTGTTCGTTCTGCTGTGCGGCATCGTCGGCCCGATCTTCCTGGTCATCTACTTCGCGTCGGGTGCCAGCCCGCTGATGAAGTGGATGTTCTGGACGGGTCTGCTGGTGACCGCGCTCGACGTCCTCATCGCGCTGGTCCTCACCAGCGCCGGCTCGAGGAAGGCCGCCAAGACCCAGGCTCTGGAGGCGACCGGAGTGCTCGCGCTCGCACAGGTGGTCGGCATCCAGGAGACGAACACGCGCATCAACGAGCAGCCGCTGGTCAAGATCAACCTGCAGGTCTCGGGGCCCGGCATCACGCCGTTCTCCACCCAGGACACCGTGATCGCGTCGGTGAGCCGGCTGCCGATGATCACCAGCCGCAAACTGGTGGCCCTCGTCGACCCCGCGACCAACGACTACCAGATCGACTGGGAACGCAGCGCCCTGGTGAGCGGCATGATGCCGGCGACGTTCACCGTCGCCGAAGACAACCGCACCTACGACCTGACCGGCCAGACCGAGCCGTTGATGGAGATCCTGGCTGTGCTCAAGGCCAACGGCATCGGCATGGACTCAATGATCGACCTGCGGGTCAATCCCGCCGCGCGCGCGCAGGTGCAGGCCATCGTCCGGCGCGCCGGCGCGCAGCACGCCCCGCCGCCGGTGCCCGCCGCGGCGCCGCCGATGCCGTCGCCGTCCTCGGAACCGACCACGGCGCAACGTCTCCAGGAGCTCGAGACGCTGCGAGCCACCGGGTCGATCACCGACGCCGAGTACGCCACCAAACGCCAGCAGATCATCGCCGACCTGTAGACATCTAGAACGCGTTCTAGTTCTGCTGTTAGCCTGACCCGGTGACCTCTGATGCACCCCTGGAAGGACGCGTCGCGCTGGTGACGGGCGCGGCGCGCGGGCAGGGCCGCGCGCACGCCGCCCGGTTGGCCGGCGACGGCGCCGACATCGTCGCGATCGACGTCTGCAAGCCGATCTCGGACACCGTCACCTACCCGATGCCGACGGCCGACGATCTGGCCGAGACCGCGCGCCTGGTCGAGGAGGCGGGCCGCAAGGTGATCGCCCGGGAGATCGACATCCGCGATCTGGGCGCGCAGCAGCAGCTGGTCGCCGACGCCATGGAACAGTTCGGCCGGCTCGACATCGTGGTGGCCAACGCCGGCATCCTCAGCTGGGGCCGGATCTGGGAGATGTCCGAGGAGCAGTGGGACACCGTCATCGACGTCAACCTCAACGGCACGTGGCGCACGATCAAGGCGGCGGTGCCCGCGATGATCGAGGCCGGCAACGGCGGATCCATCATCATCGTCAGCTCGTCGGCCGGCACCAAGGCCACCCCGGGCAACGCGCACTACTCGGCGTCCAAGCACGGTCTGGTGGCGCTGACCAACGCGCTGGCGATCGAGGCGGGGGAGTTCGGGATCCGGGTGAACTCGATCCACCCCTACTCGATCGACACCCCGATGGTGCAGCCCGAGGCCATGATGGAGATCTTCGGCAAGTATCCGGCGTTCCTGCACAGCTTCTCGCCGATGCCGTACCACCCGGTCAACCACCAGGGCAAGAAGGGACTCAAGGAGTTCATGACGCCCGAAGAGGTGTCCGACGTGGTGTCCTGGTTGGCGGGGGACGGGTCGGCGACGATCTCGGGTTCGCAGATCGCCGTCGACCGCGGCACCGCCAAGTACTAGCGGGCCAGCACTTCGGCGAGTTGGTCGACCGCCCAGTCGATTTCGTCGACGCTGATGACCAGCGGCGGGGCGAAGCGCAGGGTGGAACCGTGGGTGTCCTTCACCAGCACCCCACGCTCGGCCAGTCGCAGGCTGATCTGCTTGCCGGTGCCGTGCACCGGGTCGATGTCCACCCCGGCCCACATGCCCTTGCCGCGCACCTCCAGCACGCCGTGCCCGACCAGCTCGTGCAGCCGGGCGTGCAGGTGCGCGCCGAGTTCGGCTGCGCGACGCTGGAATTCGCCGCGGGCCAGGATGTCGACCACGGTGGTGCCGACCGCCGCCGCCAACGGGTTACCCCCGAACGTGGACCCGTGCTCACCCGGGTTGAGCACGCCGAGCACGTCCCGGTCGGCGACCACCGCCGAGAGCGGGACGACCCCGCCGCCCAGCGCCTTGCCGAGCAGGTACACGTCGGGCACGACGTTCCAGTGGTCGCAGGCGAACGTCCGCCCGGTGCGTGCCAGACCCGACTGGATCTCGTCGGCCATCATCAACACGTTGCGTTCGGTGCACAGGGCCCGCACCCGCGGCAGGTAGTCCTCGGGCGGCACGATGATGCCGGCCTCGCCCTGGATGGGTTCCAGCAGCACGGCGACGGTGTTCTCGTCGATCGCGGCGGCCAGCGCGTCAGCGTCCCCGAACGGCACCGACCGGAAACCCGGTGTGTACGGACCGAATCCGCGTCGGGCGGTCTCGTCGTCGGAGAAACTGATGATCGTCGTGGTGCGGCCGTGGAAGTTGTTCTGTGCCACCACGATGTTCGACGCGCCCGCAGGGACGCCCTTGACGTCGACACCCCACTTGCGGGCCACCTTGATGCCGCTCTCGACGGCCTCGGCGCCGCTGTTCATCGGCAGCACCATGTCCTTGCCGCACAGGGTCGCCAGCGCGGCGCAGAACGGAGCGAGCCGATCGGAGTGGAACGCACGGCTCACCAGCGTCACCCGATCGAGCTGCGCGTGGGCGGTGGCGATGATCTCGGGGTGGCGGTGGCCGAAGTTGACCGCCGAATACGCGGCCAAGCAGTCGAGATAGCGCTTGCCCTCGACGTCGGTGATCCACGCGCCCTCCGCACTCGCGGCGACCACCGGAAGGGGGGAGTAGTTGTGGGCGACGCAGCGGCCGTCCAGGGCGATCGCGTCGGCGGTGTGTGTCGTCGCGTGCATCGCGGTCATGAATGTACCTCCAAGGTGCAGCATTTCACCGAGCCGCCGCCCTTGAGCAGCTCGGAGAGGTCGACGCCGATCGGGCGGAATCCGTGCGCGCGCAACTGGTCGGCGAATCCGGTGGCGGCGGCGGGCAGGACGACATGGAGGCCGTCGGAGACGGCGTTGAGCCCGAGCACGTAGGCGTCGGCGGTCGCGACCTCGATCGCGTCGGGGAACAAGTCGCGCAGCGTGGCGCGGGACTGCTCGGCGAACGCCGGCGGGTAGTACGCGACGGTGGTGTCGTCGAGGACGGCGAGCGCGGTGTCGAGGTGGTAGAACCGCGGGTCGACCAGTTCCAGCGCGACCAGCGGCATCCCGAGATGCTCCGCGATCTCGTGATGCGCACGCCGGTCGGTGCGAAACCCATGCCCGGCCAGGATCATCGAGCCGGCGAGCAGCAGGTCGCCCTGGCCTTCGTTGACGTGCCGCGTTTCGGCGGCATGGAAGCCGTTGTCCGCCATCCAGGCGGCGTAGGCGACCGCCTCGGCCGCCCGCTCCTGGTAGGCGAAGCGCGCGACCACGGCCTTGCCGTTGACCAGCATTCCGCCGTTGGCGGCGTACACCATGTCCGGCAGACCGGCGACCGGCGCGACCAGGTCGACGGTGTGGCCGAGATCGAGGTAGGTCTGGCGCAACGCTTCCCACTGCGCGACGGCGCGGCCGGTGTCGACCGGCGTGGTGGTGTCCATCCACGGGTTGATGACGTACTCGACGGAGAAGTGCTCCGGGCTCGTCATCACGTAGCGGCGGGGCCGGGCAGTGCGGGCGGTCGGGGTGTCCTGGGCCGGTGAGGTGGCGGTGGCGAGGTCCATCGTCATGGATCAACGATATTTCGGCGTGCTGGCGCAATCAATCGACGCCTGTTGCGTGTCTATAGTTGGTTTGTTGTCCCGAGATCGGGTCTGCGTTGTTTTGTTGCGTTGGAGGAGCGAAATGGATCGGCTGGACGCCACCGACGAGATGATCCTGGCCGAACTGGCCGAGAACGCCCGCGCCACCTTCGCCGAGATCGGGCAGCGGGTGAACCTCTCGGCGCCGGCGGTCAAGCGTCGCGTCGACCGGATGCTCGACTCCGGCGTGATCCGCAACTTCACCACGGTCATCGACCGCAACGCGCTCGGGTGGACCACCGAGGCCTATGTGCAGGTGTTCTGCCACGGCACGATCGCGCCCGACCAGTTGCGTGCCGCCTGGCAGGACATCCCGGAAGTGGTCGGCGCCGCGACGGTGACGGGCACGGCCGATGCGATGCTGCACGTGCTGGCCCGGGACATGCGCCACCTCGAGGAGGCACTGGAGCGGATTCGCTCGAGCGCCGACATCGAGCGCAGCGAGAGCATCGTCGTGTTGTCCAACATCATCGAGCGGGCGCGGGGCTGAGCACGCACTCGTGGGGTGACGTACAACGGGCCGTCGCGATCGTGTAAAAAGCCCAGATGAGCACTTCAGGGGTCGTGATCGTCGGCGGCGGGCTCGCCGCTGCCCGCACCGCCGAGCAACTCCGCCGTGCGGAGTACTCCGGACCGATCACCATCGTCAGCGACGAGGACCATCTGCCCTATGACCGGCCGCCGCTGTCGAAGGAGGTGCTGCGGGCCGAGACCGACGACACCAGCCTGAAGCCGGCGGAGTTCTATGCCGAGAAGGACATCACGCTGCTGCTCGGCAACGGCGCCCGATCGGTGGACACCGACGCCAAGACGGTGACGCTCGCCGATGGCAGCCAGCTGGGTTACGACGAGCTGGTGATCGCGACGGGCCTGGTGCCCAAGCGGATTCGCTCGTTTCCGGACCTGCCGGGAATCCACGTGCTGCGCAACGTCGGTGAAAGCCTGGCGCTGCGCCGGGAGGCCGCCGACGCCCGCCGTGCCGTCGTGGTCGGCGCCGGCTTCATCGGCTGTGAGGTGGCGGCGAGTCTGCGCAAGCTCGGGGTCGACGTCGTCCTGGTGGAACCGCAACCCGCGCCGCTCGCGTCGGTGCTGGGGGAGAAGATCGGCGAGCTGGTGACCCGCCTGCACCGGGCCGAGGGCGTCGACGTGCGCTGTGGCGTCGGCGTGGCCGAGGTGAGCGGTGACGACCGGGTGCGCACCGTGACGCTGTCGGACGGCGAACGGATCGACGCCGACATCGTGGTGGTGGGTATCGGCTCGCACCCGGCCACCGACTGGCTCGAGGGCAGCGGGATCGCCGTGGACAACGGCGTCGTGTGCGATGACGCCGGCCGCACCAGCGCACCGCATGTGTGGGCCATCGGCGACTGTGCATCCTGGCGCGACGAGGTGAAAGGTCAAGTGCGCGTCGAGCATTGGAGCAACGTCGCCGATCAGGCGCGAGTGCTGGTGCCGGCGATGCTGGGCCAGGACGTTCCGGCGGCGGTGTCGGTGCCGTATTTCTGGAGCGACCAGTACGACGTCAAGATCCAGGCCCTCGGTGAACCCGAGGCCACGGACACCGTGCACATCGTCGAGGACGACGGCCGCAAGTTCCTCGCCTATTACGAGCGCGACGGTGTCGTGGTCGGTGTGGTCGGCGGAGGGTTCCCCGGCAAGGTGATGAAGGTCCGGGCCAAGATCGCGGCCGGCGCCCCGATCACCGACGTCCTGGGCTGATACCCGGTTCTCAGACCTGGTGCGGCGCGTCGGTACGGGCCGCCGCCCAATCCGTTCCTGCTCGATTGGTCTCGACGGCGGCGGCTGTGACGCGCCGTGCGTGCTGGTACTGCAGCAAGATCAGCAGGAATCCGGCACCGAGCAACACCTCGGCCACTGTCTCCTTCGTCTCGACCAGGCTGTACACCGCGGGATACTGCGAGTGGTACAGGCCCGGGTAGTGCGTGATCAGGGCGTGGAAGCCCCACATCATTGCCTGGTTGAGGACGAACAGCGCGCTGAACGCGACGGGCAGGATGGGCAGGAACTTCTCGAGGGGACGGCGTGCTGCCGGCCACAGTGCCACCACGGGGACGATGACTCCCATGACCAGGCACAGGACCGAGAAGAGCGTGTCGGAGTTGATTCCGTCGAACATCGACAGGTTGTGAAGGTTCGTTTCGCCCTGGTCGTTGATGTTGGCCAGCGATGTCGGGGTCTTGATGCCCAGGATCCGCTGGCCCCAGCTCTCTTCCTCGCCGGCCCCGAAGAAGAGCAGGAGACCGAAGCCGAGAAGCGACAACCGCCGTAGCCAGGGCCACGCGGGATCGCCCTTGACCCTGCGCCACAACAGGAAGCAGGCGATGGACCCGGCGAGCAGGCCCAGCGCGCCGGCCACCTCGATCGGGTGCTCCTCAGTCATCAGCCAGGTGGCCGTGTCGCGGTCCAGGAACAGCGAACAGTAGACGACGACGGTGAAGACCAGCAGGGCCAGCGCGGTCGGCCATGCTGACGGCCGTACATGGTCGCCATGGGCAGAGTGTTCATCCCACGCATGTCTGTGGTTCATGCGCAATGACTAGCATGCGCGCGAAGGGCGGCGAAGCGTTTAGCTGCAACGATCACCCTGGACGACTGAAACTCCCTCGTCCTGAACAGCATTGGCTCGTCGGTTCGTCTAATCCGTTGTGGACGTCCGTACGGCTGAGCGCCTTTCCGTCTCAGGGGACGCGGGGTGTGGTGCCGAAGCGGATTCGGCCGTCCGAAGAGCCCGCGACGCAGCGATGCACACCACCACACCACCCCCGCCGGACACCGACACCGGACCACTCACATACCAGCCCGACGACCCACCGTTCTGACCGTGTCAGATCTCTCCGAGATAGAACCGGGTGCCCTGATCGTCGGTGCACAGAGCGGACTTGCCGTACGCCTGCTGCGAGGGCTCATCGATCACCGATCCCCCCGCCGCCCGGACTCGCGCGACGGCGGCCTCGATGTCGGCGACCGTCCACATCGGCACGGTGACCGGTGCGGCGCAGCCTCCCGCGGCACCCGCCATGGGATGGGTGTCCCGGACGGCCCAGCCGTCGGAGACCCGGCCCGGCTCGAACGTCCAGGACAGCACCCGGCCGTAGAACGACCGGAACACCGCCGAATCCGTGGTCTCGTAGGTGATGTACGACAGGTCGCCCGGCCCGGCCCCGTTGAGTTCCGGCCGCGTCTCGCCCGCAGCGGGAACGAACACACCGAACCGGCGGCCCTGCGGATCCACCGCCGCGAGCACCGTGCCGAAGTCGAACTCCTCGACGTCGCCAACCGTGCCCCCACCGTCCGTGACGGCCGCCCGTGCGGCCGCCAGATCGTCCACCGCGTAGCAGCACATCAGCGTCCGCTCGCCCGGGTTCGACGAGAACCCGATGCGCAGCCCCGGCTTGCGCACCCGCCGCCCGGTGGCCGGTTCGTACTGCCACCCCAGCACCTCCGCGTAGAACGCGGCCGCCCGTTCCGCATCGGGCGTCCACACCGCCACGTACCCGGCATCCCCGTGCCGGATCGGCACCGCAGCGCCGGCCACCGGTCCGGTCAGCATCCACCGGTGTCCGAACGGGTCGACGATCGTGGCGTTGCGCGCCCCGTGGGCGTCGTACGGTTCGCGCTGCACCTCGGCGCCGAGGTCGTGGGCGCGTCGCAGGGCGTAGTCCACATCGGCGACCGCGAGCATCAAACTGACCGAAACTGCCCGACCGGCAGGCGCTTTCAGGCCCAGCTCGGGGTACTCGTCGGCGAGATAGAACACCCCGCCGGAGATCTGCAACTCGGCGTGACCGATCCGGCCGTCCGCCATCACGATCGGCTCGCCCAGGACGTCGGCGCCCCAGGCGTCGGCATACCAGGCCAGGGCGCGGCGGGCGTCGGCGACCGCCAGGTAGGGGATCGCGGCCGCTCGGGCCGCCGGCGGTGCGGCCAGGTCGGCCAGCACGGTGTCGGTTCCGCTCATGCTCACTCCTCGGGTTCGTTCGGGTTGACGTTCGAACAGGTCGGCGGCCGCCTCCAGCCGCGACCGCAGCCGCGCGGCGAACGACGGATCGGGCGCGACGGACAGATCGCCGCCGCGCAGCACGTTCAACGGATCGCGGGACTCGCTCACAGCCGTCCCCCTTCCCGGTGCGGATACTGCTCTCGGAACGCTCGGCGCGCCCGGACCAGGAGAGCCTCGGTGGCATGGACCGTCCGGCCGATCAACTCGGCGCACTCACCCACCGAGCAGTCGTCCATGTAGCGCAGCGCCAGCACGGTCCGGTGCTGCTCGTTCAGCCGCGTCAGCACCTGCTCGGCGACGATGCGGTCCAGTTCGGCGTCCCACTCGTCGGCCGGGTCGGCCGGTTCCGGCGCCTCGGCGACGGGCACGGTGAACCGGTCGTGCCGCCGCCGGTAGTGGTCGGCCAGCTTGTGCCGCGCCACCCCGATCAACCACGGCACCGTCAGCGGCGGCGGCGTCGGTGAGCGGGCAGCGTCCATCGCGGCCAGAAAGGTCTCCGACGTCAGGTCCTCCGCCGTTCCGCGGTCACCGCAGCGCCGCACGAAGTACCCGTAGACGGCGGGTAGTGCCTCGTCGTACAGCGCGAGCAGCGCGCGCGGAGCGCGGTCGGCCTCTCTTTCGGCGCTCACACCGTCATCGTCGCCGCGGACGGGCGTTTTCCGACACCCGAGTTTCCAGCCCGGCCAACCCGCCGGCCAACAGGTCGAACGCGTCGCCCAGCGTGGCGGCCAGTGACACCGACTCGTCGGCCAGCCACTGCTCGTAGGCGGTCAACGCCACCGCGAGCATCGTCCACGCCGCGGTCTGGGGGATGAGGTCCGACGGGGAGATGCGCAGTCGCGTCGCCACGAACGACGCCACCACCGCCCGCCACCCGGCATACATCGTCATCGAATAGGCCTGCAGTGCTTCAGTTTCGAGGATCAGACGCATGCGTTGGCGGTGCCGGTCGGCGTCGTCGAAGTCATTGAAGGCCAGCAGCGCGGCGCGCAGCGCCTCGTGTACCGGCGCATCCGGGTCGGTGGCCGCCAGCAGCCCCTTCATCCGGCCGAGGTGGGCGTCGAAGTCCCCCCACGGCAGGGCGTTCTTCGAGGGGTAGTAGCGGAACAGCGTCCGGCGGGCGATGCCCGCCGCCGTCGCGACGTCGTCGACGCTGACGTCGTCGAAGCCGCGCGCGGAGAACAGGTCGATCGCGACTGCGCTGATGTGCTCCCAGCTCGTGGACCGTCGGCGGCCCACGCGTGCCTTGGCGGGTTGCATCGGCTGCCCCCTTCCATTTCGGCACCCGGTGCCTTATTGTTGCGATCTGCGTCACAAATGTCGAGACCCCTCGCGGGGATCACCCAACAGAAAGGCCAGTGCCATGGAGCCGAATCAGCACACCGAGAACGACGAGCTCGTCACCGAGAGCCTGGTCGAAGAGGTCTCCATCGACGGGATGTGCGGGGTCTACTGATCATGACCGCGCCGACCTTCGATCCGGACCAGCGCTGGCGGCTGCATCCGCAGGTCGCCGTGCGGCCCGAGCCGTTCGGCGCGCTGCTCTACCACTTCGGGACCCGCAAGCTGTCGTTCCTGAAGAACCGGACGATCGTCGAGGTGATCAACTCGCTGGGTGATCACCCCGACGTTCGATCCGCCTGTCGCGCAGCGGGAGTCGAGGATTCTCAGCTGCCGCCCTACCTGCACGCGATGGGTGTGCTGGTCTCGTCGAACATGTTGATCGCCGGAGAGGACCGATGACCGTCACCACACCCGTGCCCCGCCTGGTGGACCAGTTCGAACGTGGTCTGGACGCGCCGATCTGCTTGACGTGGGAGCTGACCTACGCCTGCAATCTGTCCTGCGTGCACTGCCTGTCCTCGTCGGGCAAGCGCGACCCGCGCGAGCTGACCACGCAGCAGTGCAAGGACATCATCGACGAGCTCGAACGCATGCAGGTGTTCTACGTCAACATCGGCGGCGGCGAGCCCACCGTGCGGTCGGACTTCTGGGAGCTCGTCGACTACGCGACCGCTCACCACGTCGGGGTCAAGTTCTCCACCAACGGCGTGCGCATCACCGAAGAGGTGGCCGCCAAGCTCGCGGCCAGCGACTACGTGGACGTCCAGATCTCGTTGGACGGCGCCACCGCGGAGGTCAACGACGCGGTGCGCGGGCCGGGGTCGTTCGCGATGGCCACGCGCGCGCTGGAGAACCTGCGCGCCGCCGGGTTCACCGACGCCAAGATCTCGGTGGTCGTGACCCGCCACAACGTCGATCAGCTCGACGACTTCAAGGCCCTGGCCGACGCCTACGGCGCGACGCTGCGGATCACCCGGCTGCGTCCCTCGGGCCGCGGCGCCGACGTCTGGGACGAACTGCATCCCACGGCGGCCCAGCAGGTGCAGCTCTACGACTGGCTGGTCGCCCATGGCGAGCGGGTGCTCACCGGCGACTCGTTCTTCCACCTGTCGGGCCTCGGCGAACCGGGTGCGCTGGCCGGGCTGAATCTGTGCGGTGCCGGCCGCGTGGTCTGCCTGATCGACCCCGTCGGCGACGTTTACGCCTGCCCATTCGCCATCCACGACACCTTCCTGGCCGGAAACATCCTCACCGACAACGGTTTCCAAAGCGTGTGGCAGAACTCCGAGCTCTTCCGTGAGCTACGGGAGCCGCAGTCGGCCGGCGCGTGCGGCAGTTGCGGGCACTACGACGCCTGCCGCGGCGGTTGCATGGCGGCCAAGTTCTTCACCGGTCTGCCGCTGGACGGCCCGGATCCCGAGTGCGTGCAGGGCTACGGCGAACCGGCGCTGGCCGCAGACCGGGACAAGCCCAAGCCCAGCGTCGACCATTCCCGCAGTGGTGGCCGCAGCCCCAAGGGCCCCATCCCGCTCACCCTGCTGAGCGCCCCTCCGAAGAAATTCTGCAACGAAAGTCCTGTGTAGTCCCATGGCCCGTGATACCTGGTTCGAAACCGTCGCCATCGCCCAGCAGCGGGCGAAGAAGCGGCTACCGAAATCGGCCTACTCCTCCCTGATCTCGGCCAGCGAGAAGGGGGTGACGGTCTCCGACAACGTCGAGTCGTTCGCCGAACTCGGCTTCGCGCCGCACGTCATCGGCGCGACCGAGAAGCGCGACATGGCGACAACCGTGATGGGACAGCAGATCTCGCTGCCGGTCATCATCTCGCCCACCGGTGTGCAGGCGGTCGACCCCGACGGCGAGGTGGCCGTCGCGCGTGCCGCCGCGGCCCGCGGCACGGCGATGGGGCTGTCCTCGTTCGCGAGCAAGCCCATCGAAGAGGTCACCGCGGTCAACGACAAGATCTTCTTCCAGATCTACTGGCTGGGCAGCCGCGACGACATCCTGGCCCGGATGGAGCGGGCCCGGGCGGCCGGCGCCAAGGGCCTGATCCTGACCACCGACTGGAGCTTCTCGCACGGTCGTGACTGGGGCAGCCCGAAGATTCCCGAGCAGATGGATCTGAAGACGATGATCCGGATGTCGCCGGAGGTCATCACCAAGCCGCGTTGGTTCTTCAGCTTCGCGAAGCATCTTCGGCCCCCCGACCTGCGGGTTCCCAACCAGGGGCGGCCCGGCGAGCCCGGCCCCACGTTCTTCGAGGCCTACGGCCAGTGGATGGGCACCCCGCCGCCGACGTGGGAGGACGTCGCCTGGCTGCGTGAGCAGTGGGGCGGTCCGTTCCTGCTCAAGGGCATGGTGCGCGTCGACGACGCGAAACGCGCTGTGGACGCCGGTGTTTCGGCGATCACGGTGTCCAACCACGGCGGCAACAATCTCGATGGCACCCCGGCGGCGATCCGGTGCCTGCCGGCCATCGCCGACGCGGTCGGTGACCAGGTCGAAGTTTTGCTGGACGGCGGGATCCGGCGGGGTAGCGACGTCGTCAAGGCGGTGGCTCTGGGCGCCCGGGCGGTGATGATCGGCCGGGCCTACCTGTGGGGTCTGGCGGCCAACGGCCAAGCCGGTGTGGAGAACGTCCTGGACATCATGCGCGGCGGTGTCGACTCGGCGCTGATGGCGCTGGGCAAGTCCTCGATCCACGATCTGACCCGCGACGACGTCCTGATCCCCGACGGTTTCACCCGCACCCTGGGGGCCTGAACGCGCCGCGGCGCGCCTGGTGCGGGCGGGGCGCAGGGGACTGACGTGAAACGGCCGTCCGCCGGTGTGAGCAACCGTGGGAAATCCCCGGCCACGCATGCGCCAACAACTGGCGCACGCCAGGTGAATTCGGCCTACCATGCTCGCGTGGCTTTTCCCCGCGAGCTCGGGAACTCAACGTCGAGGCAGCTGCAGAATTCGTCGCCCGCGCTGGTCGTTCCGGTCGGTTCCACCGAGCAGCACGGACCCCATCTGCCGCTGGACACCGACACTCGTATCGCGACCGCCGTGGCCGATGCGCTCGTGGGGCTCCTGCGCGAGCGCACGGCCGATCCGTGGATGGTTGCACCGGCCATCGGGTACGGGGCCAGCGGTGAGCACGAGGGATTCCCCGGAACGGTCTCGATCGGCACACCGGCACTGGCGGAACTCCTCGTCGAATTCGCACGATCCGCCTGCCAGTGGGCATCGCGGCTGGTGTTCGTCAACGGGCACGGCGGGAACGTGGAGGCGCTGCGCCGGGCGGTCGGCCTGCTGCGCTACGAGGGGCGCGACGCCGCCTGGTGTTCCTGCGTTGCGGCCCGATCCGACGCGCACGCGGGCCATACCGAAACTTCTGTATTGCTACATATTTCGCCGCACGTCGTGCGCGACGACCTCCGCATGGCCGGTAACGTGTCGCCGCTGACGGAATTGATGCCACAATTGCGCCGCGGGGGAGTCGCCGCCGTCAGTTCGCTCGGGATCCTCGGAGACCCGACGACGGCGACAGCAGAAGAAGGGGGCAGGATCTTTGCTGAGATGCTCGACGCGTGCCTGGGCCGCGTCACTCGGTGGGTACCTGACCGCGAGGGGATGTTGATGTGACCGGGCCGCGCCTGCCCGACGGCTTCGCCGTCCAGGTGGACCGACGCGTGCGCGTTCTCGGCGAGGGCGCCGCGCTGCTCGGTGGGTCGCCGACCCGGCTGCTGCGGCTGGCGCCTGCCGCGCAGACCATGCTCAACGGCGGCAGGCTCGAGGTGCACGACGCGGTCAGCGCGCAGCTGGCCCGTACCCTGCTCGATGCCACGGTGGCCCATCCGCGGCCGCTGAGCGGACCGTCGCACCGCGACGTGACCGTGGTGATACCGGTGCGGGACAACACAACTGGTCTCACCCGGCTGCTGACCGCGCTGCGCGGGCTGCGCGTGGTCGTGGTCGACGACGGCTCCGCGACACCGGTCGGCGACACCGACTTCGCGGACGTGCACTGCGACCTGCGGTTCCTGCGCCTCGACCGCAGCCGGGGTCCGGCCGCCGCGCGCAACGCCGGACTGGCGGCCTGCGACACCGACTTCGTGGCGTTCCTCGACTCCGACGTGGTGCCGCGCCGCGGGTGGCTGGAGGCGCTGCTCGGGCACTTCTGCGATCCGGCCGTCGCGCTCGTCGCGCCGCGGATCGTCGCGCTGCACCCGTCCGACAGCGTCGTGGCCCGCTACGAGGCCGTCCGCTCCTCGCTGGACCTCGGCCTGCGGGAGGCGCCGGTGGTGCCGTTCGGCACCGTGTCCTATGTGCCCAGCGCGGCCATCATCTGCCGGCGCCGGGCGCTGATCGAGGTGGGTGGCTTCGACGAGTCGCTGACCTCCGGCGAGGACGTCGACCTGTGCTGGCGGCTCAACGAGGCGGGGGCGCGGCTGCGCTACGAGCCGATCGCGCTGGTCGCCCACGACCATCGCACCGAGCTGCGGAAGTGGTTCGCGCGCAAGGCTTTCTACGGCGGTTCGGCGGCCCCGCTGGCCATCCGCCATCCCGGGAAGACCGCTCCGCTGGTGATCTCGGGGTGGACGCTGGTGGTCTGGATGCTGGTCGCGCTCGGCTCGGGCTTCGGCTACCTCGCATCGGCCGCAGTCGCCGCGATCACCGGACGGCGGATCGCCAAGTCGCTGTCGAGCGTGCAGACCGAGCCGCTGGAGGTGGCCGTCGTCGCGGCGCAGGGCCTGTGGTCGGCGGCCCTGCAGCTGGCCTCGGCGATCTGCCGGCACTACTGGCCGGTGGCGTTGGTCGCCGCGGTGCTCTCACGGCGATGCCGTCAGGTGGTGCTGGTGGCCGCGGTCCTCGACGGCGTGTTCGATTGGGCCACCCGCAGCCACGGCACCGCCGACGACGACACCAAGCGGGTCGGCGTGGTGACCTACCTGTTGCTCAAGCGGCTCGACGACATCGCCTACGGGCTCGGTTTGTGGACCGGGGTGGTGCGGGAGCGCCATGCCGGAGCGCTCAAGCCGCAGATCCGAACCTGAGGCCCGTTGGCCGACGTCCTGATCCTCGGCGCGGGTAGCGCCGGATCCGTCCTGGCGGAGCGGCTCTCCGCCGACGAGCGGTGCCGCGTCACCGTCGTCGAATCGGGCCCCGCGCCCACCGACCCCCGGGTGGGTGATCAGATCACCGACGGTCTGCGGCTGCCGCTGGGGGAAGCCAGCGCGGTCGCCCGGCGCTACACCACCACCCTGACCGACCATCCGCCGCGCTCGGTGCAGATCATGCGCGGCGCAGTCGTCGGCGGCTCCGGCGCGATCAACGGCGGCTACTTCTGCCGGGCGCTACCGTCGGACATCGCCGGGTGGGGGCTGCCCGGATGGAGCTGGGCCGACGTGCTGCCGCACTTCACGGCCATCGAGCGCGACCTCGACTTCGGCGGTGAGCCGCACGGAGCGGCCGGGCCCATCACGGTCCGGCGTGTCGCCGAATTCGACGGGTGCACAGCGTCCTTCGTGCGCAACGCCCTGCAGCGCGGGTTCGCCTGGGTCGAGGACCTCAACGGGTCGACGCCGCAGCGACCCGTGCCGCCCGGGGTGGGCGCGGTGCCCCTGAACATCGACCGCGGCACCCGGGTCGGCCCCGGCGGGGCGTTCCTCGAGCCCGCGATGAGCCGCCCCAACCTCACAGTGCTCACCGACACCCGCGTCCGACGGATCCGGTTCGACGGCGGCCGCGCCGTGGGCACCGACGTCGTCGGCCCGGACGGACCCATGACGCTGCGCGCCGACCGGGTGGTGCTCTGCGCCGGGTCGATCGGCTCGGCGCATCTGCTGATGCTGTCGGGCATCGGCCCGGCCCCGGTGCTGCGCGCCGCGGGGGTACCGGTGGCGCTCGACCTGCCGGTCGGGGTGGACACGGTCGACCACCCGGAGTGGGTGCTTCCGGTCAGCTGGCCGGCCACCCACGGCGTCCCTCCGCTGGAGGCGGTGCTCACCACCGCCGACGGGGTGGAGATCCGGCCGTACACGGCTGGGTTCGGCGCGATGACCACCGGCCGTCGCGACGACCCGACCGATCAACCGCACCTCGGCGTCACCCTGATGCGGCCCGCCTCGCGGGGGCGGATCACGCTCGCGTCGGCCGACCCCGACCACGACCCGGTGATCGAGCACCGGTACGACAGCGCGCCCGCCGATATCCGGCTGCTGCGTGACGGAACGGCCGTCGCCCGCGAGATCGCCGGGGACACTGTGCAATCCGAGCCGTCCTGGGCGACGTCGCAACACCTGTGCGGGACGGCGCGAATGGGTCTGGACACCGACGCGGCCGCCGTCGTGGACACCCGCTGCCGGGTGCGGGGTGTCGAGGGGCTGTGGGTGGTCGACGGATCGGTGCTGCCGGCCATCCCCAGCCGCGGCCCGCACGCGACCATCGTGATGGCCGCGCACCGGGCCGCGGAGTTCATCGCCTGAACAGTTGCCTGCCGTCACGCCCCGGCGCCCACACCGCGACGAACACGGCGCCGACGACCAGCAGGATCGACAGCACCAGCAGCGCCTGGTCGGTGGCGTGCAGGAAGGCCGACCGCGCGAGGTCGGCCAGCGGAGCGCCCTGTGGACCCAGGTGCTCGGCCAGCGCCAGTGCCGAGGCGAGCGAATCGGTGGCGGGCTGACGGATCTGCTCACCGAAACCGGTGAGCTGCGGTGCCAGCGCATTGCGGTAGGCCGCCGCGAGAATCGATCCCGCCACGGCGATCCCGACCGCCGCGCCCACCTCGCGGGTCGCGTCGTTGACGGCCGATGCGACGCCCTGCTTCTCATCCGGCGCGGCGTTCATGATCGCCGATGTCGTTGGCGCGGTGCACAATCCGATGCCCGCGGCGATGATCAGCATGGGCCACATCAGATCGAGGAACGTGGCGTCCACCTCGAGGAAGCGCATGCAGAACAACCCGACCGCCATCAGCAGCAGACCGACGGTGACCGACAGCCGCAACCCGATCTTCGGCAGGTACAGGTGCATCGTGGCGCCGAGCACCAGCACCGGGACCGCCAGCGGCGACAGCGCGAACGCCGTCTGCAGCGCGGTGTAGCCCATCACGAGTTGCATGAACTGCATCTCGATGTAGAAAAAGCCGAAGTTGGCGATGAACAGGAACGTGATGCCGGCGGCGCCGGTGGCGAAGTCGGGCCTGCGGAACAGTCGCACGTCGAGCAGCGGGTGCCGGCGCCGCAACTGCACCACCGTGAACGCCACGGCCAGCACGACGCCGGCTGTCACGGCGCCCAGCACCAGCGGATCGGTCCAGCCGCGGGCCGGCGCCTCGACGACCCCGAGCACGAACACCGCGATTCCGGTGCCGATCAGCGCGGCGCCCGGCCAGTCGACCGGGGTGGCCGTGCGGTCGCGCGAGCTGCCGATGGTGCAGGTGAGCGCGAACATCACCAGCGCCGCGGCGGCGAACGCGACGAAGATGGACTGCCACGGAAAGTGTTGCAGCAGAACGCCGGTGCCCAGGAAGCCGAAGATCGCACCCGATCCGGCCACGCCGGCCCAGATGCCGACGGCCTTGTTGCGCTCGGCCTTGCCGAACGCGGCCGTGAGCAACGACAGCGTCGCCGGCATGATGAACGCCGCGCCGGCGCCGGCCACCGCGCGGGCCGCGATCAGTTGCACCGGACTGTCGAACAGGACCGGAGCCGCCGAGGCCAGCGCGAAGATCGCGAGCCCCACGAGCAGGGCCCCGCGCCGGCCGTAGCGGTCGCCGAGTGCGCCGGCGGGCAGCAGCAGGCAGGCCAGCGCGAGGGTATAGCCGTCCACGATCCAGGTGAGCTGGCCCTGGGTCGCCGAGGTCTGGACCGCGATGTCGGGCAGGGCGGCGTTGAGCGCGACCATCGACGAGATGACCATCAGCACGTCCACGCTCGCCACCGCCAGCAGCCAGCGCCGGGCGCGGGGTGACAGGCGGGCGATCTCGGCGTCGATATCCTGATCTGACTGCGTGAGGGTGTCGGCCATGGGCTCTCTCTCGCCGGAGAATTTCGAGACTAACAGTCTCGTTGGGAGACCGATAGTCTTGTTCTTCCCGCTGTGGAGGTGGTGGAAACCATGACGGCCGCCAGTGGCGACCCGAGGCCGGCCCGGTCGCGCGCCCGCCTGCTCGACGCGGCGACGGCGCTGCTGCGCGCCGGCGGTCCGGCGGCGGTGACCATCGACGCGGTCACCCGGCAGGCCAACGTCGCGCGCGCCACCCTCTACCGGCACTTCCCGAGCGCGAATGATCTTGTGGCGGCGGCGTTCATGAGCCTGATCCCGCCACCACCGATGCCGCCCGAGTCCGGCACCCTGCGCGAGCGGCTCATCGCGGTCGTCGGCGAGTGGGCGGAGTCGATCGCCGAGGCGCCGACCACGCTGACCGCGATGGCGTGGCTGTCCCTCGGGCCGGACATCGCCGCGGTGCCCAGCGCGACCCAGGGCGGCGCACAGATCCGGTCGCTGCGGGAACGGATCGCCGAGCAGTACTCGGCACCGTTCGACGTGGTCTTCGACAGCCCGGACGCCGTCGAACAACTCGGCCCCGTGGACAGGGCCACCGCCCTGGCGCTGCTGATCGGTCCGCTGGCCTTCGGCCGGATCAGCACGCTGACCGACTTCGACTACCGCGCCGTGGCCGCCGCCGCGGTCGACGGCTTCCTGGCGGTCAGCGCAGCGAGTAGCGGATCGGCAGGTGCTTGAGCCCGCCGACGAACGTGGTGGCGGCGAGTTCGGGTTCGCCCGCCAGCTCGATCGACTCGAGCCGGGGCACCAGCTCGGTGAAGATGCTGTTCATCTCCATCCGGGCCAGTGCGGCGCCCAGGCAGAAGTGCACGCCGTAGCCGAACGACACGTGCCGGTTGGGGTCCCGGGCGATGTCGAAGCGGAACGGTTCGTCGAAGATCTCCTCGTCCCGGTTGCCCGACACATACGCCAGGTACACCGACTCGCCCTTGGCGATCGGCACCCCGCGCACCGTGGTGTCCTCGGCCGCGGTCCGCATGAACTCCTTGACCGGGGTGGTCCAGCGGATCATCTCCTCGACCGCGGTCGGCATCAGGTGCATGTTGTCGCGCAGTCGGGTCAGCTGATCCTGGTTCTCGATCAGGGCGAGCAGGCCACCGGAGATCGCGTCCTTGGTGGTGTCGTGGCCGGCGCTGGCGACGATCACGTAATAGGAGGCGGTGTCGATGTCTGACATCGGCTCGCCGTCGATCTTGCCGTTGGCGATCGCCGAGGCCAGGTCGTCGGTCGGGGTCTCCCGACGTGACGCGGTCAGCTTCGAGAAGTAGGCGAAGAAGTCCAGCAGCACCGCCATCTGTTCCTCGGGGCTGGCGCCGCGCTTGTACTCGTCGTCGTCGCCGCCGAACATCTCCTGGGTCAGCGAGTGCATCCGGCCGAAGTCCTCCTCCGGCAGGCCGAGTAGCGAAAGGATCACGTACAGCGGGAAATTCACCGCGATGTCGGTGACGAAGTCGCATTCGGGGCCGATGTCGCGCATCCGGTCCACGTACCGCTTGGCCAGTTCGTCGACGCGCACCTTGAGGTCACGCATCGCCTTGGGCCGGAACCAGTCCGCGCCGATCGCACGCACCTTGCGGTGGTGCGGATCGTCCATGTGGATCAGCGTGCGGATGCCCATGCCGGCTTCCATCTGCTCGGCCATGTAGTCGTCGGCGGCCGCGGTCGACAGCAGCGGGCGCGGCTCGGACAGGAACAGGTCGTTGGCCCGCTCGATGGCCATGATGTCGGCGTGCTTGGTGATGGCCCAGAACGGACGGTAGGGCGGGTTGTCCACCCACGCGACGGGTTCGTTGGCCCGCAGATGGGTGAGCGCGGCGTGCAGTCGGGCCTCGTCGGCATACGCCGTGGGGTCGGCCAGGACCTTGGCGGCGTCGTCCATCGTGCGTGGGGTCATCGGTGCTCTCCTCCGGGTCACTTGACGCGTGTCAATTGCACGCATCATATGTGACGGACGCCACGTGACGGAAGCACCTCGCGGGCGCGGCTAAGCTCGGATGCCGTGACGCCCGCAACGGTTCTCCGCCGGGTGCTGTCCGTTCTCCTCGCCGTCGCGCTGGTCGCCGGATGCGCCGGCGGCCGCGGCGAGACGCCCCCGCCGCCACCGGCCGACCCGGCGCTGGTGCAGATCGCCGCGGGAACCCTGCGCGGTGAGGTCGCTCCTGACCATCGGCTGTTCGCCGGAATCCCCTATGCCGCACCGCCGATCGGACCGCTCCGGTTCGCTGATCCGCAGCCGCCCGCACCGTGGCAGGGCGTGCGTCCGGCCACCGCGTTCGGGCCGCGGTGCATGCAGAGCCTCGGCGGTGACCTCGAACTGGGCCGCCAGACCGACGAGGACTGCCTGAGCCTCAACGTGTGGACGCCGGGAGGCGCCTCGGCGCCGCCGCGCCCGGTGATGGTGTGGATCCACGGCGGAGCGTTCGTCAACGGCAGCGGCCGGATCTACGACGCGCGCCGACTGGCCGCGCGTGGGGACATCGTCGTCGTCACCATCAACTATCGGCTCGGCGCGCTGGGCTTCCTCGCCCACCCGGGCCTGGGGGCGCCCGGACAGGTGGGCAACTACGGCCTGGCCGATCAGCAGGCGGCGCTGCGCTGGGTGCGCGACAACATCGCCGCGTTCGGCGGCGACCCCGACCGCGTGACCGTCGCCGGGGAGTCGGCGGGCGGCATGTCGGTCTGCGACCACCTCGTCGCGCCCGGATCCCGCGGGCTGTTCTCCGCCGCGATCATCCAGAGCGGCCCGTGCCAGGCCCAGGCCGCGCTGCCGGTCGCGCAGGACCGCTCGCTGGCTTATGCCGCCGACCGCGGGTGCGCCGACCCGGCGCAGGCCGCCCGCTGCCTGCGCGCGCTGCCCGCCGACAGGCTGCGCGAGCCGGCCTGGTTCTACAACATCGGCGACGACGAGCTCACCGGGCCGGTGACCGGCACCGCAGCGCTGCCGCGCGACCCGATGGGCGTCATCGGCGGCGCCGACGCGCAGCGGGTGCCCGTGCTGATGGGCACCACCCGCGACGAGTTCACGCTGTTCGTCGGCATGCAGTACGTGCGCGAGGGCGTCCGCTACACCCCGCAGGACTATCCGCGTCTGCTCGCCGACGCCTTCGGCCGCAACGCGCCGGCCGTGGCCGAGCGGTATCCGCTGGACCGGTACCCGAGCGTCCCGCTGGCCTACTCCGCGGCCGTCACCGACGGGGTGTTCTCCTGCATCGGTGACCGGCTGGCGCGGGCGATCACCGGCAGCCCCGTCTACTTCTACGAGTTCAACGACCGCGCCGCCCCCGCGCCCGAGCCCCTGCGCACGCTGCCGTTCCCGGTGGGCGCGAGCCACTCCCTGGAGCTGCGGTACCTGTTCGACGTTGGGGGAGCGCCGCCCCTGGACCCGGAGCAGCAGAAGCTCTCCGACGAGATGATCGACTACTGGTCGTCGTTCGTGACATCGTCTTCGCCGAACACCGACGGCCGGCCGCAGTGGGACGCGTTCGGCGACGGCAACCGGGTGATGTCCCTGCAGCCCGACGGCAGCCGGATGACCGACTCCTTCTCCGAGGAGCATCAGTGCCCGTTCTGGGCCGGGCTGAGGTAGCCGGGGAGCCTCCGACCAGGGATTTGGAGCACGCGGGGATCTGAGGCATACTGTTCGGGTTGCCTTGAGCCGGGTTCGCCTGGCCGGGCATGCGACCAGCATCCCTCGCGGGGTGCATCCGGTCCCCACCTCGATTTCGGGCGACACACCCGACCGCGGGGGCCGGTGAACCACAGACAGGTAAACAGCGGCGGCACAGCCAGGCCCTTTCGAGGGTCCGTTAGTAGTGAGGTAGGAGAAGCGTGGCGGGACAAAAGATCCGCATCAGGCTCAAGGCCTACGACCATGAGGCGATCGACGCCTCTGCGCGCAAGATCGTCGAGACGGTCACCCGGACGGGCGCGAGTGTGGTCGGCCCGGTGCCGCTGCCGACCGAGAAGAACGTGTATTGCGTCATCCGCTCCCCGCACAAGTACAAGGACTCGCGGGAGCACTTCGAGATGCGCACCCACAAGCGGTTGATCGACATCCTCGACCCCACGCCGAAGACGGTGGACGCGCTGATGCGCATCGACCTGCCGGCCAGCGTCGACGTCAACATCCAGTAGGAGAACCCAGAAAAATGGCTAGACAAGGCATTTTGGGCACCAAGCTGGGCATGACGCAGGTGTTCGACGAGAACAACAAGGTCGTGCCGGTGACGGTCGTCAAGGCCGGGCCCAACGTCGTGACGCGCATCCGCACCCCGGAGCGCGACGGCTACAGCGCAGTGCAGCTCGCCTACGGCGAGATCAGCCCCCGCAAGGTCACCAAGCCGGTGACCGGTCAGTTCGCCGCCGCCGGGATCAACCCGCGCCGGCATCTCGCCGAGCTGCGCCTGGAGAACGAGGCCGCCGCCGCCGAGTACGAGGTCGGCCAGGAGCTGACCGCCGAGATCTTCGCCGACGGCGCGTACGTCGACGTGACCGGCACCAGCAAGGGCAAGGGCTTCGCGGGCACCATGAAGCGCCACGGCTTCAAGGGTCAGGGCGCGAGCCACGGTGCGCAGGCCGTGCACCGTCGGCCGGGCTCGATCGGTGGCTGCGCCACCCCGGGCCGCGTGTTCAAGGGCACGCGCATGTCGGGCCGCATGGGTAGTGACCGTGTGACCACGCAGAACCTGAAGGTGCACAAGGTGGACGCCGAGAACGGCGTGCTGCTGATCAAAGGCGCCGTCCCCGGTCGTAACGGTGGACTGGTCGTTGTCCGCAGCGCAATCAAGCGAGGCGAGAAGGCATGACACTCAACATTGATGTTCAGACCCCGGCCGGCAAGAAGGACGGCTCGATCGAGCTGCCCGCCGAGCTGTTCGACGTCGAGCCCAACATCGCGCTGATGCACCAGGTGGTGACGGCTCAGCTCGCCGCCAAGCGCCAGGGCACGCACGCGACCAAGACGCGTGGCCAGGTCTCCGGTGGCGGCAAGAAGCCCTACCGCCAGAAGGGCACCGGCCGCGCCCGCCAGGGTTCGACCCGCGCCCCGCAGTTCACCGGTGGCGGCACCGTCCACGGCCCGCAGCCGCGCGACTACAGCCAGCGCACCCCCAAGAAGATGATCGCCGCCGCCCTGCGCAGCGCGCTGTCGGACCGGGCGCGCAACGACCGGATCCACGCGGTCACCGAGCTCGTCGAGGGCCAGGCCCCGTCGACCAAGAGCGCCAAGGCGTTCCTGGCCACTCTCACCGATCGCAAGCAGGTGCTGGTGGTCATCGGCCGCGCCGACGAGACCAGCGCGCTCAGCGTGCGCAATCTGCCTGGCGTGCACGTGATCTCGCCGGACCAGTTGAACACCTACGACGTGCTCAAGGCCGACGACGTGGTCTTCAGCGTCGAGGCGCTCAACGCGTACATCTCGGGCGCGCAGAAGAAAGATGAGGTGTCGGCCTGATGGCTACCGTGACCGATCCCCGCGACATCATCCTGTCCCCGGTGATCTCGGAGAAGTCCTACGGACTCATCGAGGACAACGTGTACACGTTCGTCGTGCACCCGGACTCGAACAAGACGCAGATCAAGATCGCCGTCGAGAAGATCTTCAAGGTCAAGGTCGCGTCGGTGAACACGGCCAACCGGCAGGGCAAGCGCAAGCGCACCCGCACCGGTTTCGGCAAGCGCAAGGACACCAAGCGCGCGATCGTGACGCTCGCCGCGGGCAGCAAGCCCATCGACCTGTTCGGAGCGCCGGCCTAGCCGGCAGGGAGAACTAGAGAATCATGGCAATTCGCAAGTACAAGCCGACGACCCCCGGTCGCCGCGGTGCCAGCGTCTCCGACTTCGCCGAGATCACTCGCGACCACCCGGAGAAGTCGCTGGTCCGTCCGCTGCACGGCAAGGGTGGCCGCAACGCCCACGGCCGCATCACCACGCGGCACAAGGGCGGCGGCCACAAGCGCGCCTACCGCGTGATCGACTTCCGTCGCCACGACAAGGACGGCGTCGACGCCAAGGTCGCGCACATCGAGTACGACCCGAACCGCACCGCGAACATCGCGCTGCTGCACTACCTGGACGGCGAGAAGCGCTACATCATCGCGCCGCAGGGTCTCAAGCAGGGTGCGGTCGTCGAGTCGGGCGCCAACGCCGACATCAAGCCGGGCAACAACCTGCCGCTGCGCAACATCCCCGCCGGCACCGTGATCCACGCCGTGGAGCTGCGGCCCGGCGGCGGCGCGAAGCTGGCCCGCTCGGCCGGCGTCAGCATCCAGCTGCTGGGCAAGGAGGGCACCTATGCCTCCCTGCGTATGCCCAGCGGTGAGATCCGCCGCGTCGACGTGCGCTGCCGCGCCACCGTCGGCGAGGTCGGCAACGCCGAGCAGGCGAACATCAACTGGGGCAAGGCCGGCCGTATGCGGTGGAAGGGCAAGCGTCCCACCGTCCGCGGTGTCGTGATGAACCCGGTCGACCACCCGCACGGCGGTGGTGAGGGCAAGACCTCCGGCGGTCGCCATCCGGTGAGCCCGTGGGGCAAGCCCGAGGGCCGCACCCGCAAGCCGAACAAGGCGAGCGACAAGCTCATCGTCCGTCGCCGGCGCACCGGCAAGAAGCGCTAGGGAGTAAAGCGATGCCACGCAGCCTGAAGAAGGGCCCGTTCGTCGACGACCATCTGCTCAAGAAGGTCGACGTGCAGAACGAGAAGAACACCAAGCAGGTCATCAAGACCTGGTCGCGCCGGTCCACCATCATCCCGGACTTCATCGGCCACACCTTCGCCGTCCACGACGGTCGCAAGCACGTGCCGGTGTTCGTCACCGAGTCGATGGTCGGACACAAGCTGGGCGAGTTCGCGCCCACCCGCACCTTCAAGGGTCACATCAAGGACGACCGGAAGTCCAAGAGGCGGTAATGACTACAGCGATTGAATACCCGTCCGCGAGCGCGAAGGCGCGCTTCGTGCGCGTCTCGGCCACCAAGGCCCGCCGCGTCATCGACCTGGTCCGGGGCAAGAGTGTCGAGGAAGCCCTCGACATCCTGCGCTGGGCGCCGCAGGCCGCCAGTGAGCCGGTCGCGAAGGTGATCGCCAGCGCCGCGGCCAACGCGCAGAACAACGAGGGCCTGGATCCGTCCAGCCTCGTCGTCGCGACCATCCACGCCGATGAGGGCCCGACCGCCAAGCGGATCCGTCCCCGCGCGCAGGGTCGCGCCTACCGGATCCGTAAGCGCACCAGCCACATCACGGTGATCGTCGAGAGCCGGCCGCCCCGCAGCACGGGCAAGCAGGGCGCCTCGGCCAGCGCGGCACGCGCGCGTCGCGCCCAGGCCAGCAAGGCCGCCAGCAACAAGGGAGGCTCGGAGTAGTGGGTCAGAAGATCAATCCGCACGGTTTCCGTCTCGGCATCACCACCGAGTGGAAGTCGCGGTGGTTCGCCGACAAGCAGTACGCCGACTACATCAAGGAAGATGTGGCGATCCGCAAGCTGCTGGCCACGGGCCTCGAGCGCGCCGGCATCGCCGACGTCGAGATCGAGCGCACCCGCGACCGCGTGCGCGTGGACATCCACACCGCGCGGCCGGGCATCGTGATCGGCCGCCGCGGCACCGAGGCCGACCGTATCCGCGCCGACCTGGAGAAGCTCACCAAGAAGCAGGTGCAGCTCAACATCCTCGAGGTCAAGAACCCCGAGTCGGTGGCCCAGCTGGTCGCCCAGGGTGTGGCCGAGCAGCTGAGCAACCGCGTGGCGTTCCGTCGCGCGATGCGCAAGGCGATCCAGTCGGCGATGCGCCAGCCCAACGTCAAGGGCATCCGCGTGCAGTGCTCGGGTCGCCTCGGCGGCGCCGAGATGAGCCGCTCGGAGTTCTACCGTGAGGGTCGGGTGCCGCTGCACACGCTGCGCGCCGACATCGACTACGGCCTCTACGAGGCCAAGACCACCTTCGGCCGGATCGGCGTGAAGGTGTGGATCTACAAGGGCGACATCGTCGGTGGTAAGCGCGAGCTGACCGCCGCGGCGCCCGCCGGCGCCGACCGGCCCCGTCGTGAGCGTCCCTCGGGCACCCGTCCGCGCCGCAGTGGCGCCTCGGGCACCACGGCGACGAGCACCGACGCCGGCCGTGCCGCCACCGAAGGCTCAGTAGAAGCACCCGCAGTCGCCGAGGCCAGCGTTGGCACCGAGGCCGCTGCCGGAGAGAGCACGGAGAGCTAGTCATGCTGATTCCCCGCAAGGTCAAGCACCGCAAGCAGCACCACCCGCGCCAGCGCGGCATCGCCAGCGGCGGTACGTCGGTGAGCTTCGGTGACTACGGCATCCAGGCACTGGAGCACGCCTACATCACCAACCGGCAGATCGAGTCCGCTCGTATCGCCATCAACCGGCACATCAAGCGTGGCGGCAAGGTGTGGATCAACATCTTCCCGGACCGTCCGCTGACCAAGAAGCCCGCCGAGACCCGGATGGGTTCGGGCAAGGGTTCGCCGGAGTGGTGGGTGGCCAACGTCAAGCCCGGACGCGTGCTGTTCGAGCTGAGCTACCCCGACGAGGCGACCGCACGGGCCGCGCTCACCCGAGCCATCCACAAGCTGCCGATCAAGGCTCGCATCGTCACCAGAGAGGAGACCTTCTGATGGCAGTAGGAGTTTCGACCGGAGAGCTCCGCGAGCTCACCGACGAGGAATTGACCGACAAGCTCCGCGAGTCCAAGGAAGAGCTGTTCAACCTGCGCTTCCAGATGGCGACCGGCCAGCTTGCCAACAACCGCCGGCTGCGTGTCGTGCGGCAGGAGATCGCACGGGTGTACACCGTGCTGCGCGAACGCGAGTTGGGTCTGGCCGCCGGACCCGGAGGTGAGGAGTCCTGATGGCAGATACCCAGGCCGCGACGAGCGGCGAGAAGCACACGCCGCGTGCGGAGAAGCCGCGCGGTCGTCGCAAGACGGCCATCGGTTACGTCGTGTCGGACAAGATGCAGAAGACGATCGTCGTCGAGCTCGAGTCCCGCAAGTCGCATCCGTTGTACGGCAAGATCATCCGGACCACCACGAAGGTCAAGGCGCACGACGAGAACTCCGAGGCCGGTGTCGGCGACCGCGTTTCGCTGATGGAGACCCGCCCGCTGTCGGCCACCAAGCGCTGGCGCCTCGTCGAGGTGCTCGAGAAGGCCAAGTAGCGCCTTCGATCAGATCGCGACGACCCCCGCACGCCATCAGGCGGCGGGGGTTTTTGCGTGTCCGGACGGTTCGCGGGGTGTACTGTCCGGCGCTATGACCACGGAGTTCAACGGCAGGATCGAGCTCGACATCCGGGATTCCGAACCGGACTGGGGCCCGTACGCGGCGCCGGTGGCCCAGCCCGACGCGCCCAATGTGCTCTATCTGGTGTGGGACGACATCGGCATCGCGACGTGGGACTGCTTCGGCGGTCTGGTCAGCATGCCGGCGATGAGCCGCATCGCCGAACGGGGCGTGCGGCTCTCGCAGTTCCACACCACGGCGCTGTGCTCGCCGACGCGGGCGTCGCTGCTGACCGGGCGCAACGCCACGACCGTCGGTATGGCGACCATCGAGGAGTTCACCGACGGATTCCCCAACTCCAACGGGCGGATTCCGTTCGACACCGCGCTGCTCTCGGAGGTGCTCACCGAGAACGGCTACAACACCTACGCCGTCGGCAAGTGGCATCTGACCCCGCTGGAGGAGTCGAATCTTGCCGCCACCAAACGGCACTGGCCGCTGGGCCGCGGATTCGAGCGGTTCTACGGATTCATGGGCGGCGAGACCGACCAGTGGTATCCCGAGCTCGTGTACGACAACCACCCCGTCCCGCCGCCCGCGACGCCGGAGCAGGGCTACCACCTGTCCAAGGACCTGGCCGACAAGACGATCGAGTTCATCCGGGACTCGAAGGTCATCGCGCCGGACAAGCCGTGGTTCACCTATCTGTGCCCGGGCGCCGGTCACGCGCCGCACCACGTGTTCGCCGAGTGGGCCGACCGCTATGCCGGTGTGTTCGACATGGGCTACGAGCGCTACCGCGAGATCGTGCTGGAGAACCAGAAGCGGCTCGGGATCGTGCCGCCCGACACCGAACTCTCACCGGTGAACCCGTATTCGGACGTGTCCGGGCCCAACGGGGAGCCGTGGCCGCCGCAGGACACGGTGCGGCCGTGGGACTCGCTGGGCGACGACGAGAAGCGGCTGTTCAGCCGGATGGCCGAGGTGTTCGCCGGGTTCCTGTCCTACACCGATGCCCAGATCGGCCGTATGCTGGACTATCTCGAAGAGTCGGGTCAGCTCGACAACACCATCATCGTGGTGATCTCCGACAACGGCGCCAGCGGTGAGGGCGGGCCCAACGGATCGGTCAACGAGGTCAAGTTCTTCAACGGCTACATCGACTCGGTCGAGGAGAGTCTGAAGCACTTCGACGATCTCGGCGGCCCGCAGACCTACAACCATTACCCGATCGGCTGGGCGATGGCCTTCAACACCCCGTACAAGCTGTTCAAGCGCTACGCCTCGCATGAGGGCGGCATCGCCGACACCGCGATCATCTCCTGGCCCAACGGGATCAGTGCCCACGGGGAGGTGCGCGACAACTACGTCAACGTCGCCGACATCACGCCCACGGTGTACGACCTGCTGGACATCACCCCGCCCGCGACCGTGCGCGGAGTGCCGCAGAAGCCGTTGGACGGCGTGAGTTTCAAAGTGGCGCTGGAGAATCCGCACGCGCCCACCGGCAAGGAGACGCAGTTCTACACGATGCTGGGCACCCGGGGCATCTGGCACAAGGGCTGGTTCGCCAGTGCGGTGCACGCCGCGTCGCCGGCGGGCTGGTCGCATTTCGACGACGACCGCTGGGAGCTGTTCCACATCGAGTCCGACCGCAGCCAGTGCCACGACCTGGCCGGCGAGCATCCCGAGAAGCTGGCCGAGCTGATCGATCTGTGGTTCTCCGAAGCGGGCAAGTACAACGGACTCCCGCTCGGCGATCTGAACATCATCGAGACGATGTCGCGGTGGCGGCCCTACCTGGCCGGCGAGCGTTCCTCCTACGTCTACTATCCCGGCACCGCCGACGTCGGCATCGGCGCGGTCGTGGAACTGCGTGGGCGGTCCTTCGCCGTGCTCGCCGAGGTCGACCTCACCGAGGGCGCCGAGGGCGTGATCGTCAAACACGGTGGGGCGCACGGCGGTTACGTGATGTACGTGCAGGGCGGTCGGCTGCACTTCTGTTACAACTTCCTCGGTGAGCAGGAGCAGACGCTGTCGGCGACCGACCCACTCGGTGCCGGCGTGCGCACCCTGGGCTTCGCGTTCACCCTCACCGGCACCGCCGAGGGCAGCCACACCCCGATCGGTGACGCCGCGCTCTACGTCGACGACACCCAGGTCGGTGACTACACCGGAATGCGCGTCCACCCCGGCACGTTCGGCCTGGCCAGCGCGAGTCTGAGCGTCGGCGCCAACACCGGTTCGCCGGTGTCGCGGGCGTTCGCGGCGCCGTTCCCGTTCACCGGCGGCACCATCGCGCAGGTGACGATCGACGTCTCCGGGACGCCGTACGCCGACCTGGAACGCGACTTCGCCCGTGCGTTCGCTCGGGACTGACATGACGCGCGGTGTGCTGACCGTCCTGCTGGTGTGCGCGGTGCTGCTCGCACCGGCCTGCACGCGCAGCAGCGACGGCGCCCCCGCTGCGCAGAGCGCCGAAAGCACCACGGCGACAACGCCTTCGGTATCCACCTCGGGAACCGCGCCGCCCATGGTGACGAGCGACGATGTGCCGGGGGTGGCGCCCACGCCCGCCACGTCGACCGACGAGGACTGCGCGCCTGCGGCCCCGCCCGCGGTCCCGGTGGACGTGCGCATCGCCGATCCGGCGGCGCCCACCGTGGTGGTGGGCACGCCGGAGGGGTGGACCTCGGCGCCGTCGCCGGACGGGGTGACGCTGACCGGACCGGCCGGCATGTCCGGCACCGTCACGATCACCGCGACACCGCTGGATCCCGCCGCCGCGTTCCGCGGTTACGCCGACGACCTGACCGCCCGGACCGAGATGAGCACACTGAGCCTGGTGCCGGCCGAGACATGCGGGTTCAGCGGCCAGAAGCTGATGGGTCAGTTGGGCGGGACGGCCACCGACACGGTGGTGTATCAGGCGCGGATCGTGCACGTGCCCGGCTATCTGGTCGCGGTGTACGCCGAGGCGCCGACCGGCACCGACGCGTTCGACACCGCGGCGACGGTGCTGACCGGGGGACTGGGGATCGGCCTACCCTGAATCCCATGCTGACCGACCTCGTCGCACTCGACGGCGGGCGGTACCGGATGGGGTCGACGCAGTTCTATCCCGAAGAAGCGCCGGTGCACACGGTCGCCGTCGCGCCGTTCGCGATCGAACGGCACCCCGTCACCAACGCCCAGTTCGCCGAGTTCGTCGCCGCGACCGGCTACCGCACCGTCGCCGAGATCCCGCCCGACCCCGCGCAGTTCCCCGGGGCCGCGCCGGCCGACCTGGTGGCCGGTGCGCTGGTGTTCCGGCCCACCCGCGGACCGGTCGACTTGCGCGACTGGCGGCAGTGGTGGGAATGGGTGCCCGGCGCGGACTGGCGGCATCCGTCCGGGCCGGACAGTTCGGTCGGGGACAGGGCCGACCACCCGGTGGTGCAGGTCTGTTACGCCGACGCGCTGGCCTACGCCCGGTGGGCGGGCCGGCGGCTGCCGACCGAGGCGGAATGGGAGTTCGCGGCCCGCGGCGGTGCGGACACCGTCTATCCGTGGGGCGACGACGCCACCCCGGGCGGGCGGGTGATGGCCAACACCTGGCAGGGCGACTTCCCGTACCGCAACACCGGGTGGGCCGGGACCTCGCCGGTCGGCACGTTCCCGCCCAACGGCTACGGCCTGCTCGACATGATCGGCAACGTCTGGGAGTGGACCACCACCCGCTTCACCGGCCACCACACGCTGACCGGCGACGCCGAGACCTGCTGCGGACCGTCCGGACCCGACCCCGCGGTCAGTCAGGCGCTCAAGGGCGGATCGCATCTGTGCGCACCGGAGTACTGTCACCGCTACCGGCCCGCCGCCCGGTCGCCCCAGTCCCAGGACAGCGCGACCACCCACATCGGGTTCCGGTGCGTCGTCAGCGGCGCCTGACCAGCGATTTGGCGCATTCGCCGAGCTCACCTAGTATGTAGGGGTTGCCTAGGGCAGACCTCGGTTATCTCGGTATGAGAAAACCCTGCGTGCTCTTAGGGAACAAAGACCGCGCACGTCAGGGTCGGTAATCCTGCGTGCATACGAAAACCCAGGTCGAGGAGATCGAGTGATTCAGCAGGAATCGCGGCTCAAGGTCGCCGACAACACGGGCGCCAAGGAGATCTTGTGCATCCGCGTTCTCGGTGGCTCGTCGCGGCGCTACGCGGGCATCGGTGATGTCATCGTGGCCACCGTCAAGGACGCCATCCCCGGCGGCAACGTCAAGCGCGGCGACGTCGTCAAGGCCGTCGTCGTGCGCACCGTCAAGGAGCGCCGTCGCGCCGACGGCAGCTACATCAAGTTCGACGAGAACGCTGCCGTCATCATCAAGGCCGACAACGACCCGCGCGGCACGCGCATCTTCGGGCCGGTCGGTCGTGAACTGCGCGAGAAGCGCTTCATGAAGATCGTCTCGCTCGCCCCGGAGGTGTTGTAGATGAAGGTCCGTAAGGGTGACACGGTGCTCGTCATCTCCGGCAAGGACAAGGGCGCCAAGGGCAAGGTCCTGGTGGCCTACCCCGAGCGCAACAAGATCCTCGTCGAGGGTGTGAACCGGATCAAGAAGCACACCGCGCAGTCCGCCAACGAGCGGGGCGCCTCGTCGGGCGGCATCGTCACCCAGGAGGCGGCGATCGCGGTGTCCAACGTGATGCTGCTCGATTCCGACGGCAAGCCGACCCGCGTCGGCTACCGCATCGACGACGAGACCGGCAAGAAGGTCCGCATCGCCAAGACCAACGGCAAGGACATCTGACATGACCACTGTTGAGACCAAAGCCCTGCCCCGCCTGAAGCAGCGCTACCGCGAAGAGATCCGCGACGCGCTGCAGAAGGAGTTCGGCTACGCCAACGTCATGCAGATCCCTGGCGTGGTCAAGGTCGTCGTCAACATGGGTGTCGGTGACGCCGCCCGCGACGCCAAGCTGATCAACGGTGCGGTCAACGACCTCGCACTGATCACCGGCCAGAAGCCCGAGATCCGCCGGGCTCGTAAGTCGATCGCCCAGTTCAAGCTCCGCGAGGGCATGCCCATCGGCGCCCGCGTGACGCTGCGCGGCGACCGGATGTGGGAGTTCCTGGATCGTTTGATCTCGATCTCGCTGCCCCGTATCCGCGACTTCCGCGGGCTGAACGGCAAGCAGTTCGACGGCACCGGCAACTACACCTTCGGCCTGACCGAGCAGTCGGTGTTCCACGAGATCGACGTGGACAGCATCGACCGCCCGCGCGGCATGGACATCACCGTGGTCACCACGGCGACCAACGACGACGAAGGTCGGGCGCTGCTGCGCGCGCTGGGCTTCCCGTTCAAGGAGAACTGAGCAATGGCAAAGAAGGCTCTGGTCAACAAGGCCAACAAGAAGCCCAAGTTCAAGGTGCGCGGCTACACCCGGTGCAACCGCTGCGGCCGCCCGCACGCGGTGTTCCGCAAGTTCGGCCTGTGCCGTATCTGCCTTCGCGAGATGGCGCACGCCGGCGAGCTGCCGGGCGTGCAGAAGTCCAGCTGGTAAAGCCGGAAACCCACAGACAATCCCTCAAACAGTTGCGGCAGGCCCCGATCGGGGAACCGCCGCGAGAAAGGTGAACCGGCTGTCATGACCATGACGGATCCGATCGCAGACTTCCTGACACGTCTGCGCAACGCCAACTCGGCGTATCACGACGAAGTGACCTTGCCGCACAGCAAGATCAAGGCGAACATCGCCGAGATCCTCAAGGCCGAGGGTTACATCAGCGACTACCGCACCGAGGACGCCCGCGTGGGCAAGTCCCTGGTGGTGCAGCTCAAGTACGGCCCGAGCCGGGAGCGAAGCATCGCCGGCCTGCGCCGCGTGAGCAAGCCCGGCCTGCGGGTGTACGCCAAGTCCACCAACCTGCCCCGCGTTCTCGGCGGGCTGGGTGTGGCGATCATTTCTACGTCGTCCGGCTTGAGGACCGACCGCCAGGCTTCCCGCGAGGGTGTCGGCGGCGAGGTCCTCGCGTACGTGTGGTGAGGGGTAGATAAGACATGTCTCGCATTGGAAAGCAGCCGGTCCCGGTTCCCGCCGGGGTCGATGTCACGATCGACGGCCGCAATGTCGCCGTCAAGGGCCCCAAGGGGACGCTGACCCTCGACGTCGCCGAGCCCATCGAGGTCTCGCGCGACGACGACGGCGCCATCGTGGTGACCCGCCCCAACGACGAGCGGCGCAACCGCTCGCTGCACGGGCTGTCCCGCACACTGATCGCCAACCTGGTCGACGGTGTGACCCAGGGCTACACCACCAAGATGGAGATCTTCGGCGTCGGCTACCGCGTCGTGGCCAAGGGCAACGACCTCGAGTTCGCGCTCGGTTACAGCCACCCGGTGCTGATCACCGCTCCGGAGGGCGTCACCTTCGCGGTCGAGACGCCGACGAAGTTCTCGATCTCCGGTATCGACAAGCAAAAGGTCGGCCAGATCGCGGCGAACATCCGCCGCCTGCGGAAGAGCGATCCCTACAAGGGCAAGGGAATCCGCTACGAGGGCGAGCAGATCCGTCGCAAGGTCGGAAAGACGGGTAAGTAGCAGATGGCCACGAACACCAAAGAGAACGCCGGGCACACCCCGGTCGGCAAGAACATCTCCCAGACGCGGCGCACCTCGCGGCTGCGTCGGCACGCCCGCCTGCGCAAGAAGGTCGCCGGCACCGCCGAACGTCCGCGCCTGGTGGTCAACCGCTCCTCGCGGCACATCCATGTGCAGCTGGTCGACGACCTGCAGGGCGTGACGCTGGCCGCGGCGTCCTCGATCGAGGCCGATGTGCGGGCCGTCGAGGGCGACAAGAAGGCCGCCAGCACGCGGGTCGGTCAGCTGATCGCCGAGCGCGCCAAGGCCGCCGGCATCGACGAGGTCGTGTTCGACCGCGGTGGGTACACCTACGGCGGACGGATCGCGGCGCTGGCCGACGCGGCGCGCGAGAGTGGGCTGAAGTTCTAGATGACTGTCACCAATAACGTTGAGAGGACTGCATGATGGCCGAGCAGGCTGGCGCCGGTTCGGCGCAGGACAATCGCGGCGGTGGCCGTGACGGTGGCCGGGGTCGCCGTGACGACCGCGGCGGCCGGGGCGGACGCGACGACCGCGAGAAGAGCCAGTACCTGGAGCGCGTCGTTGCGATCAACCGCGTCTCCAAGGTCGTCAAGGGTGGTCGCCGGTTCAGCTTCACCGCGCTGGTGATCGTCGGCGACGGTAAAGGCATGGTCGGCGTCGGCTACGGCAAGGCCAAAGAGGTGCCCGCCGCGATCGCCAAGGGCGTCGAGGAAGCGCGCAAGAACTTCTTCCGCGTGCCGCTGATCGGCGGCACCGTGACCCACCCGGTCCAGGGTGAGGCCGCGGCCGGGGTGGTCATGCTGCGCCCGGCCAGCCCCGGTACCGGTGTCATCGCCGGTGGCGCGTGCCGCGCGGTGCTGGAATGCGCCGGCGTGCACGACGTGCTGGCCAAGTCGCTGGGCAGCGACAACGCGATCAACGTGGTGCACGCGACCGTCGCCGCGCTGAAGCTGTTGCAGCGCCCCGAAGAGGTCGCGGCCCGCCGCGGCCTGCCGATCGAAGATGTAGCGCCCGCAGGCATGCTGAGGGCCCGTCGCGAGGCCGACGCCCTGGCTGCCGGCACCGCGCGTGAGGGAACGGCGTAACACCATGGCAGAGCTCAAGATCACCCAGGTGCGCAGCACCATCGGTGCGCGCTGGAAGCAGCGCGAGACCCTGCGTACGCTCGGGTTGCGCAAGATCCGCCAGTCCGTGGTCCGCGAGGACAACGCGCAGACGCGCGGACTGATCAAGACCGTGCACCACCTCGTCACGGTCGAGGAGGTATAGACATGACCCCGATCAAGCTCCACGACCTGAAGCCGGCTCCCGGCGAGAAGACGAAGAAGACCCGCGTGGGTCGCGGTGAAGGCTCGAAGGGCAAGACCGCGGGCCGCGGCACCAAGGGCACCGGCGCCCGCAAGAACGTGCCGGTGGGCTTCGAGGGCGGCCAGATGCCGATCCACATGCGGCTGCCGAAGCTCAAGGGCTTCCGTAACCGGTTCCGCACCGAGTACGGCGTGGTGAACGTCGGCGACATCGCCAAGGCGTTCCCGGAGGGCGGCACCGTCGGCGTCGACGAGCTGGTGGCCAAGGGCCTGGTCCGCAAGAACGTTCTGGTGAAGGTTCTCGGCGACGGCAAGCTGTCGGCCAAGGTCGACGTCACCGCGCACAAGTTCAGCGCCAACGCCCGCGAGGCGATCACCGCCGCCGGCGGCAGCGCCACCGAACTGTAGGACTGACGAACACCCAGGAACCCCCGCTCCGGCGGGGGTTTTTGGTTGGCGGCCGGTAACGTCGGGGCCGTCCGGGGCGATGACCCACCGATGGGGAAGACGAAGGAGCAGTCTCGATGAACCACCGGCGCACCGTTGTCGCGGCGATCGTCGCCGCCGGGATCAGCCTCGGTATGGCGGCACCGGCGCAGGCGCAGACGGCCGACCAATGGTTCACCGACACGGTGAGCAACATGAACATCCCGTTCGCGCCGAACACCGATCTCCCCGAGGTCGGCAAGCAGGTGTGCGAGATGTTGACCACCGCGCTGCAGAGCAACTCCGTCAACCCGGTGCCCGCCGTCCGGGGTGTGCTCACCACGCTGACGAGCAGGGGTCTCGATCGCGCCCAGGCCGGCGGTCTGCTCAAGGCCTCGGTGCAGGCCTACTGCCCGCAGCACGCCCGCTTCGTCGGGCGCTGACCCGCACCCGGGCGTCGGTACGCTCAGAGCCATGATCTCTGTGCTCTCCGGCGTGCCCGGACTGGATGACTTCCGCGAACTGGCCCGCAAGGTCGACACCGCCCGTCACCAGGGGGTGCCCGCCGGCTGCATCCTGGAGATCGACCTGCAGCAGATGCCCGCGGAGACCGCCGGATTCGATCCCGTCGCGATGGTGTCCGGGATCCTGGGAGCCAGCCGGCCGCTGCTGCTGCGTGAGACGATCGCCGCCATCCACCGCGCCGCCGAGGATCCTCGCGTCGCCGGACTGATCGCGCGGGTCCAGCTCGACGCGGCCCCGCCCGGTCCGGTAGAGGAGCTGCGCGCGGCGATCGCCGCGTTCACCGAACGCAAGCCGTCGCTGGCCTGGGCCGAGACCTATCCGGGCACGCTGTCGTACTACCTGGCCTCGGCGTTCGGCGAGGTGTGGATGCAGCCGTCGGGCACGGTCGGCCTGGTCGGGTTCGCCACCAGTGCGCTGTTCCTGCGCGACGCGCTCGACAAGCTGGGCGTCGAGGCGCAGTTCACCGCCCGCGGCGAATACAAGTCCGCGGCGAACCTGTTCACTCAGGACGGGTACACCGAGGCGCACCGCGAGGCTGACACGGCGCTGGTCAACAGCCTGCGCTCCCAGGTGTGGGACGCGGTGGCGGCCTCGCGCTCCGTGGACCGCGCCGCGCTGGACGCCCTGGCCGACCGTGCCCCGCTGCTGCGCGACGACGCGGTGACCGCGGGGCTGATCGACCGGATCGGTTTCCGCGACGAGGCCTACGCGCGCATCGCCGACATGACCGGAGCCCCGGGCATGACCCCGAACGGGGACGCCGACGGCAGCGACGCGCCGCCGCGGCTCTTTCTGTCCCGGTACGCGCGCACCAGCAGGCCCTCGGTGCCGACCCCCGCGCTGCCGGGCCGCAAGGCCCGCCGGACAATCGCGGTCGTGACGCTGGCCGGCCCCATCGTGAGCGGTCGCGGCCGGCCGGTGTCCCCGTTGGGCGGCGGCCCCAGCGCCGGCGGTGACACGATCGCCGCGGCGCTGCGTCAGGCCGGTGCCGACGACGACGTGGCCGCGGTGGTGCTGCGCGTCGACAGTCCCGGCGGCTCGGTCACCGGATCGGAGACGATCTGGCGTGAGGTCGTGCGGCTGCGTGAGCGCGGCACACCGGTGGTGGCGTCGATGGGGGCGGTGGCGGCCTCCGGCGGCTACTACGTGTCGATGGCCGCCGACGCCATCGTGGCCGATGCCGCGACCATCACCGGGTCCATCGGCGTGGTCACCGGCAAGCTCGTCGCGCGCGACCTCAAGGACCGGCTCGGGGTCGGTTCGGGCACGGTGCGCACGAATGCCAACGCCGACGCCTGGTCGGTCAACGCGCCGTTCACCGAGGAGCAGCAGGCGCACGTGGAGGCCGAGGCCGATCTGTTCTACACCGATTTCGTCAACCGGGTCGCCCAGGGCCGCAAGATGACCGCCGAGGCGGTGGACCAGGTGGCCCGCGGCCGGGTGTGGACGGGCGCCGACGCGCTCGAGCGCGGCCTGGTCGACGAGCTCGGCGGCCTGCGCACCGCCATCGCCCGGGCCAAGGCGCTGGCCGGGATCGACGAGGACACCAAGGTCGACATCACGCATCTGCCGGGATCGTCACTGCGGGACATGCTGCGGCCCAAGGCGTCGTCGCAGCCTGCCGCCGCGTCGATCCCGGAGATGGTGAGCGCGTTGGCCGTTCGCTCGCTGTCCGAGGTGGTCGATCAGTCGCAGCGCTCGCTCACCGGCGTCAACGTGCTGTGGCTGGGCGCGAGTCGCTACTGAGTTCCGCACTGACGTAGACGACCTCGCCGAGAGGACCGTCGGGTTCGGCGTCGGGGGGCATCGGCAGTCCGAAGCGGGCGAACAGCTCGTCGCGCGGCGTGCCGGTGACCTGCCAGCCGATCGACCGCAGATAGTCCGTCACCGGTGTGCGCTGCCCGGTGTAGACGAGCGAGGGCATGTCGATGTCGAGGCCGTGCTCGCGCAGCGGCGCCGACGCGGCCCGCGCCTTCTCGGCGTCGAGGTCGACGATCCCGGGCACGTACTCGGTGGCGATCGTGGATCCCGGCGCCGACAGCGCGGTGATGCGGTCGAACAGCAGGTCCTGCGCCTCGGGCGGCAGATAGATCAGCAGCCCCTCGGCCAGCCAGGCGGTGCGGACGCTCGGGTCGAACCCGTTGTCGCGCAACGCCTGCGGCCAGTCGTCACGCAGGTCGACCGCGATCGCCCGGCGCGTCGCGGTGGCCCGGGCACCGAGTTCGGTCAGCGTCGAGGTCTTGAACGAGATCACGTCGGGCTGGTCGAGCTCGAACACGGCGGTGCCGTCGGGCCATGCCAGGCGGTAGGCGCGGGCGTCCAGACCCGAGGCGAGGATCACCACCTGGCGGGCTCCCGCGGCGGTCGACGCCAGCGCGCAATCGTCGAAGAACCGGGTGCGCACCGCGATTCCGTTGATCATCGCCTCGGCCCGCTCAGGGGAGACGTCGTCGCCGAATGCCGACAGGTCGAGGTCGCCGTCGACCATCCTGGTGAAGAAGTCGATGCCGACCGCACGCACCAGCGGTGCGGCGAACGAATCGTCGATCAGGGCTCCGGGCGCCGCACTCGCCATCGCCCGGGCCGCGGCGACCATCGTCGCCGTCGTCCCGACGCTGGACGCCAGGTCCCACGAGTCGCGGTCTTCTCTGCCGGTGCGTGCCATGGCTACCCCCGAAGGCGTTGAGCGGTCAGGTATCCCGAATCGCCGACCATCGCGATCAGATGGTCGGCCGGCGGATCGAAACCGTGGGCAGCGTACGCCTGGTCGGTGGGCAGCACGGTCACCTGCCAGCCGTGCTCGCGCAGGTGGTCGCCCGCCGCGGTGCGGGGTCCGGTGTAGAACAGCGCGGACAGGTCGATGTCACTGCCGTGCCTGCGGCTGCGCGCGCTGAGCTCCTTGGCCCACTCGCCGGTCAGCGCCTTCGGGTCCATGTGCTCGGTGGCCAGCACGCTGCCCGCCGCGGACAATGCGGTGATGTGGTCGAGCAGCCGGTCCTGGGCCTCGGGCGGCAGGTAGACCAGCAGACCCTCGGCGATCCACGCGGTGCGTGCGGAGGTGTCGAAGCCGTTGTCGCGCAACGCTGTCGGCCAGTCGTCGCGCAGGTCGACCCCGACGGCGACCCGGTTCGCGGCGGCTGTGACCCCGGCCTCGGTGAGCACCCGGGTCTTGAAGTCGATGACGCGGGGCTGGTCGAGCTCGAATACCGTCGTGCCGTCGGGCCAGGGCAGCCGGTAGGCGCGGGTGTCCAGGCCCGAGGCCAGGATCACCACCTGCCGGACACCGGCCGCGGTCGCGTCGGTCAGTACGTCGTCGAAGAACCGGGTGCGCACGGCGATGTTCGCGCGCATGTCATCAGGGAAGTCGGTCTCCCCGCGGGCGAGCGCGACGAAGTGCGGGACGCCGACGGCCTCGACCAGCAGATCGGCGTAGGGGTCGTCGAGCAGCGGGTCGGATCCCCGGCTGGTGACCGCCCGCGACGCCGCGACCGCCGTCGCGGTGGCTCCGACACTCGACGCGAGATCCCAGGTGTCGCCGTCGGTGCGGCTCATGCCTTCACCGCCGTCAGCGCCAGCGAGTCCCGTAGCGGCGCCAGCGCCTCGCCGGCGCCGAACGTGCGTCCGTAGCCGGCGAACACCTCGGGTCGGGTCCGGGTGCTGACCTGCCAGCCCTTCCGGGTCAGGTACTCCGCCGGGGGAGTGCGTTCCCCGGGGTAGAACAGGTCCGCGACGTCGACGTCGAATCCGTGATCGGACCACTGCGCGCGCAGGGCTCGGGTCCGCTCGCCGAGGGAGGCGCCGGCGTCCGGGTGGTACTCGGTGGCCAGCCGGCTGCCCGGCGCCGACAGCGCGCTGACGGCGTCGAAGAGACGGTCCTGCGCGTCGGGCGGGAGGTACACCAGCAGGCCTTCGGCGCTCCACGCCGTCGGCACGGTGTCGTCGAACCCGTGGGCGCGCAGGGCGGCCGGCCAGTCGTCACGCAGGTCGACGGCCACGGCCCGACGGTGTGCGGCGGGGGAGGCGCCGATCCCGTCCAGCGCCGCGGTCTTGAACTCGAGGACCTGCGGTTGGTCGATCTCGTACACCGTCGTCCCGTCGGGCCACGGCAGCCGGTAGGCGCGCGAGTCCAGGCCGGAGGCCAGGATGACGGCCTGCCGGACCTCGGCAGCGGCGGCATCGAGGAAGAAGTCGTCGAAGAACCGGGTGCGCACGGCCATCACGTCGGTCATCAGCCGGGCCGCCCCGGATTCGTCGGCGTCGGCGAACAACAGCGTCCCGTCCACGACCTTGGTGAAGAAGTCGATGCCGACCGCGCGCACCAGCGGGGCCGCGTACGGATCGTCGATCAGCGGGTCGGGGTCACGGCTGGCGACAGCCCGCGCGGCGGCGACCATCGTCGCCGTCGACCCGACACTGGACGCCAGATCCCACCGGTCGCCCTCGGCGCGCGCCATCGCCGGGCCGCCTACTTCGCCGCGCTGACGTAGACGACGTCGGCGAAGCCCTGGTCCGGGTCCATCGGCGGCAGGCCGTAGCGGACCAGCAGGCCGTTGGTGGGCGTGCCGTCCGCGGTCCAGCCGTGGCCGCGCAGGTACTCGCTCACCTCGGCGCGCTCACCCAGGAAGACCAGCTCGGAGAAGTCGAGGTCGAAGCCGTGGCTGCGCCACAGATCGGTCGAGTCCTTCATCTTCTCCCGCAACTCTTCGGAATCCGCGTCGTGGTGCGACGGCACCCCCTCGGCGGCCAGCCGGCTGCCCGGGGCGCTGAGCTCGTCGATCTGGTCCAGCAGTCGATCCTGCGCGTCGGGCGGCAGGTAGCCGAACAGGCCCTCGGCGATCCACGCGGTCGGCCGAGTCGCGTCGAAGCCGGCGGCGGCCAGCGCGGCCGGCCAGTCCTGGCGCAGGTCGATCGCGACGGTGCGCAGCTCGGTGCTCGGCTGGGCGCCGAGCCCGGCCAGGGTCTGCTGCTTGAAGGCGATCACCTCGGGCTGGTCGATCTCGTAGAGCACCATGTCGGCCGGCCAGTCCAGCCGGTAGCCGCGGGCGTCCAGGCCGGAGGCCAGGATGACGGCCTGGCGCACCCCGGCGGCCACCGCGTCGGCGAAGAAGTCGTCGAAGAATCGGGTGCGCGCGGCCATCCCGTCGGCGAAGCGGGTGATGCCCACCGGGGAGCCGGCGCCGTCGCCGGCGTCCAGGTCGGCGGGGGTGAGCTCGCCGGAGGCCAGCTTGGTGAAGAAGTCCACGCCGACCGCGCGAACCAGGGGTTCGGCGAAGGGATCGTTGATCACCGGCTGGTCGGCCTTGGACGCCACGGCGCGCGCCGCGGCGACCATCGTCGCCGTCGCACCCACGCTGGACGCGAGGTCCCAGGTGTCGTTGTCACTGCGTGCCATCGATGGCTCCTCTCGGGGACACAAATTAATTAGCTGGGTTAACCAAGCTCCGGTGGCGACTGTACTCCTCGAACCTGACCGCAGGCTTTCGCATTCCTGCGGTCACGGGATTCGGGCCAACGAAGATGCAACTGTTAGTCTCGTAGACTGTTCCAATCGCGTGACCTGCGCAGGCCCGTTGCCTGCCGGGGCCGTCGCGCACAAGACTTAACCGACGCTGGTCACGCCAGCCAAAGAGCACGCCGCGATCGACCCGGCCGTGCAGGAGGAAAGAGTGCTCTCGGCTTTCATCTCATCACTGCGGACAGTCGACCTGAGGCGAAAGATCCTGTTCACGCTGGGCATCGTGATCCTCTACCGGGTCGGTGCCACGGTCCCGTCGCCCGGGGTGAACTACCCCAACGTGCAGCAGTGCATCGCCCAGGTCAGCGGCGGTGACTCCGCACAGATCTATTCGCTGATCAACCTGTTCTCCGGCGGCGCGCTGCTGCAGCTGTCCGTGTTCGCGGTCGGGGTCATGCCCTACATCACGGCGAGCATCATCGTGCAGCTGCTCGGCGTGGTCATCCCGCGCTTCGAGCAGCTGCGCAAAGAGGGACAAGCGGGCCAGGCGAAACTCACGCAGTACACCCGCTACCTGGCGATCGCGCTGGCGATCCTGCAGTCCACGTCGATCGTCGCGCTGGCGGCCAACGGCGGGCTGTTGCAGGGCTGCACGCTCGACATCATCCAGGGCCAGAGCGAGGGCATGAACCTGTTCCGCCTGGTGATCATCGTGCTGGTGATGACCGCCGGTTCGGCGCTGGTGATGTGGATGGGCGAGCTGGTCACCGAGCGCGGCGTCGGCAACGGCATGTCGCTGCTGATCTTCGCCGGCATCGCGGCCCGCATCCCCAGCGAGGGCAAGACCATCCTCGACGGCCGCGGCGGCATGGTGTTCACGCTGGTCTGCATCGCGGCGCTGATCATCATCGTGGGCGTGGTGTTCGTCGAGCAGGGGCAGCGCCGCATCCCGGTGCAGTACGCCAAGCGGATGGTCGGTCGGCGGATGTACGGCGGCACGTCGACCTACCTGCCGTTGAAGGTGAACCAGGCCGGCGTCATCCCGGTGATCTTCGCGTCGTCGCTGATTTACATCCCGCACCTGATCACCCAGCTGATCCAGAGCGCCAGCGACAACCCCGGCACCGGCTGGTGGCAGACGTTCGTCGCCGACTACCTGACCAACCCGGCCGACCCGGTCTACATCGCGCTGTACTTCGGCCTGATCGTGTTCTTCACGTACTTCTACGTCTCGGTCACGTTCAACCCCGACGAACGCGCCGACGAGATGAAGAAGTACGGCGGGTTCATCCCGGGCATCCGGCCCGGCAAGCCCACCGCGGACTACCTGCGCTTCGTGCTGTCCCGCATCACGCTGCCGGGCTCGATCTACCTGGGCATCATCGCGGTCCTGCCGAACCTGTTCCTGGAGATCGGCAACACCGGGTCGGTGCAGAACCTGCCGTTCGGCGGTACGGCCGTGCTGATCGCCATCGGCGTCGCACTCGACACCATCAAGCAGATCGAAAGCCAGCTCATGCAGCGCAACTACGAAGGGTTCCTCAAGTGAGAATCGTGTTGTTGGGACCGCCCGGTGCGGGCAAGGGAACGCAGGCGCAGAAGCTGGCAGACAAGCTCGGGGTGCCGCACGTCTCGACCGGTGATTTGTTCCGCTACAACATCAGCAACAACACCGAGCTCGGCGTGGAAGCCAAGAAGTACCTCGACGCCGGTGACCTGGTCCCGGCCTCGCTGACCAACGCTCTGGTCGACGATCGACTCGACGACGAGGACGCCAAGGCCGGGTTCATCCTGGACGGCTTCCCGCGCTCGGTCGAGCAGGCCGAGGCGCTGGACCAGATGCTCGCCAAGCGTGACCTGTCGCTCGACGCCGTGCTCGAGTTCCGGGTGCCCGAGGAGGAGCTGGTGTCCCGGCTCAAGGGTCGCGGCCGCGCCGACGACACCGAGGACGTCATCCGCAACCGGTTCCGGGTGTACCGGGACGAGACCGCCCCGTTGCTCGACTACTACAGCGAGACCCTGACGACCGTCGACGCCGTCGGCGAGCTCGACGAGGTCTTCACCCGGGCACTCAAGGCGCTCGGCCGCTAGATGGTCTCTCTGCCCGGCCTGCGCAGCCGCAAGGTCGTTCCCCAGCGCACCGCCGGGGAACTCGACGCGATGGCCGCCGCGGGTGCCCTGGTCGCCGCGGCGCTGCGGGCCGTGCGCGAGGCCGCCGCGCCGGGGGTCTCGACACTCGAACTCGACGCGGTCGCCGAGGCCGTGATCCGCGACGGTGGCGGCATCCCGTCGTTCCTCGGCTACCACGGCTTCCCGGCCACCATCTGCTCCTCGGTCAACGAACGCGTCGTGCACGGCATCCCGTCGGCCGACGAACTGCTCGCCTCCGGTGACCTGGTGTCGATCGACTGCGGCGCCATCCTCGACGGCTGGCACGGCGACTCGGCGATCACCTTCGGTGTCGGCGCGCTGATCCCGGCCGATGCGGCGCTCTCGGACGCCACCCGAGAGTCGATGCAGGCGGGCATCGCCGCGATGGTGCCCGGCAACCGGCTCACCGACGTCTCGCACGCCATCGAGGCCGGTACCCGCGCCGCGGAGAAGCGTCACGATCGTGCCTTCGGCATCGTCGCCGGCTACGGCGGGCACGGCATCGGCAGGCAGATGCACATGGACCCGTTCCTGCCCAACGAGGGCGCACCGGGGCGGGGTCCGCACCTCGCGCCCGGCTCAGTCCTGGCGATCGAACCGATGCTGACGCTGGGCACCACCAGGACGCGGGTTCTCGACGATGACTGGACAGTGGTCACCACGGACGGCTCCCGGGCCGCACACTGGGAGCACACCGTTGCGGTCACCGACGACGGTCCGAGGATTCTGACCCTGGAGTGAACCGGATCGTCACCGACACCGTGTCGTAGACGGAGGTTGGGGAATGGACGATGCGGAGGCCGCGATGATGCGCGTGCTCTACGACGAACATGCCGATGCGCTGTGGCGTTATGCGCTGCGGCTCACCGGCGACCGGGCGCGGGCCGAGGACGTGGTGCAGGAGACGCTGTTGAAGGCCTGGCGCCATCCGCATGTCACCGCCGACGCGGACCGCTCGGCGCGGGCCTGGCTGTTCACGGTGGCCCGCAACATGATCATCGACGAGCGGCGCAGCGCCCGCTTCCGCAACGAGGCGTCCGAACCGGTACCCGACGACGTCGCCGACCGCGCTTCCGCCGAGGAGGTCGACACGGCGCTGAACCGGATCCTGCTGAGCACCGCCCTGGGCCAGCTGTCCGAGGAGCACCGCGCCGTGGTCCGGCGGGCGTATTACCAGGGTTGGACGACAGCGCAGATCTCCGCCGACCTCGGCATCCCCGAGGGCACCGTGAAGTCGCGACTGCACTACGCCATGCGCGCCCTGAGACTGGGCCTTCAGGAGATGGGGGTGACCCGATGACTGTCGACGACCGCTACCTGACCTGGGACGCCGCGTATGTGCTGGGGGCGCTGAGCACCGACGACCGCCTCGAGTACGAGGACCACCTGACGGGGTGCACGCGGTGCCGCACCGCCGTCGCCGAACTCGGCGGCATGCCGGGGCTGCTGGGCCTGCTCGACCTCGACGACGTGAACGCGCTCGACCACGAGCAACCGGATCCGCCGCTGCGGCCCGAAGTACGGGAGTCCGTGCTGGCCAAGGTGCGCTGGCGCCGCCGCCGCACCCGCTGGGTGAACTCGGCGGTGATCGGGCTGGCCGCCGCGGTGCTGGCCGTCGGCGTCCTGCTGGTGGCCCGCCCGCAGATCGTCGGGCTGCAGAACCGGCCCGACACCCAGAACACCGCGATGATCGAGATGAACAAGGTGGCGCCCACGCCCATCAACGCCAGCATCGCGCTGACCGACTTCGGCTGGGGCACCCGCGTCGACATGGTGTGCACCTACGGTCAGTGGGGCGACAGCACCACCGCGCCGAAGGATCTCGGCATGGTGGTGCTCACCCGCGACGGGAACCGGTCGCAGATCGCGACGTGGCTCGGCGTGCCGGGCGCGACGGCACTGCCCAGCGGCACCACCCCGATCCAGCGCGACGACATCGCCGCGGTGCAGATGGTCTCCGTCTCCGACGGCACGGTGCTGCTGGAAAAGCAGCTCTGAACCAAACCCCTTCTGCCGTCGTGTCACCGGTGAAGGAAGGTGGTGGCGGATGGCCCAGGGGTATCGCGTCGTCGACTACATCGTCGACCGGTTGGTCGCCGACGGCGTCCGGCACGTGTTCGGCGTCGACGGCGCCAACATCGAGGACCTCCTCGATGCCGCGGCGGCCCGCGACGACCTCGACATCGTGCTCGCCGCCCACGAATTCGGCGCCGCCGCCATGGCGGACGGCTACCGCCGCAGCGGAGCCCGGCTCGGCGTGGTCGCCGCCACGTCGGGCGGCGGCTGCCTGAACCTCGTCCCGGGGCTCGGCGAGTCCCTGGCCCGCCGGGTCCCCGTGCTCGCGCTCGTCGGACAGGCGCCGACCCGCCTCGACGGCCGCGGCGCGTTCCAGGACACCAGCGGCGTCGGCGGTGCCCTGGACGCGGAGGCGCTGTTCTCCGCGGTGTCGCTGTCCTGCCGCCGCGTCACCCGGCCCGAGGACATCGCCGGCGCGCTGGCCGAGGCGCTCACCGCGGCCGCGGCCGGTGGACCCGCGGTGCTGTTGCTGCCCAAAGACATTCAGCAGGCCAGGCTGTCCACCTTCGGGCTGCCCGCGCCCCGGTCCGTGCGCGCCCCGGTTCCCGACCTGGCCGGGCTCGTGCGCGCGCTGCGCGCGGCCGACGGGCCGGTGGCCGTCATCGTCGGGGAGCAGGTGGCGCGCGACGACGCCCGCGCCGAACTGCGGCTGCTCTGCGACGCGCTCGGCGCCCGGCCGGCCTCGGAGCCCGACGCCAAGGACGCCGCCCCAGGCTCCCCGGTCACCGGTGTGATGGGGCACCCCGGTGTCGTCGCCGCGCTCCGCCGCAGCGCGGCGTGCCTGCTGATCGGCGCCCGGATGGACGCCACCGCCCGGGCCGGCCTCGAGGACGCGCTGGCCGCCGTGCCCACCCTGTCGATCGGATCGGCCGCACCGTACGTGCCGGCCGCCCACGTCCGCGCCGACGACCTGCGCGCCGCTCTGCCCGCGGTGACGGCCGCCGTCCGCCGGGACGGACGCTGCGCGCCGACGGCGCCGCCGCCCGGCGAACTGGTGCCGCCGCCGGTCGACGGACCCGGGGTCCGCTACCGCGCCGCGCTGCGCGCCATCGACGCCGCCCTGCCCGCGGGCACCGACATCGTCGTCGACGCCGGCAACATCGGCGCGGCGGCCATCCACCACCTGTCCGCCCGGTCCGGCGGCAGGTTCCTCGTCGCCCTCGGCATGGGTGGCATGGGGTACAGCTTCGGTGCGGCCGTCGGGAGTGCGGCGCACCGCGGCCGGCGCACCGTCGTGATCGCCGGCGACGGCGCCTTCTACATGCACGGCCTGGAGATCCACACCGCCCGGGAGCACCGGTTGCCGATCACCTTCCTGCTCTTCGACAATCACGCGCACGCGATGTGCGTGACCCGCGAGCGGCTGTTCTTCGGCGGCGCCGACGGACGCAACCGCTTCGGGGCGAGCCGGCTGGGCGCCGGTCTGGCCGCGATGTTCCCCGGGCTGCCCGCGGTCGACGTCGACGCCGCGGGGGATCTGCCCGCCGCGCTGTGCGCGGCCCTGGCCTGTGACGGCCCGTCGGTGGTCGCCGTCGAGTGCTCATCCGACGAAATCCCGCCGTTCGCAGCGTTTCTCACCTCGAAGGAGTCCACCCATGTCGCTGTCCACGCTTGACGAGATCGACGGTCTGATCCGGATCGAGACGTCGCCCAAGGAACAGGCCACGCCGCTCATCATGGAGCGGATGCGGTCCGTGTACCCACACGACCAGGTGTTCGGCACCTACTGCACCGTCAACGACGTCATCGCCTGTCCGCCCGACGAACTGTTCGAATACCTCTCGGACACCCGCTGTCTGGAGGAGTGGACGTACAGCCTGCGTGGTTTCACCCCGACCGACGAGCCGGGCCTGTGGCTCGCCCACGACCGGCTGGGTGCGGGCCCGGACGGTCCGGGCAGCGCCATCTACACTCGCACCGTCGCGCATCCCGAGGCGATGACCGTCGACTACCACTGCGCCTGGGACCAGGGCAAGCACCTGTGGATGATCTACCTGATGCGGGTGGTCGACGCGCAGGTCGTGTTCGACAGGCCCGGGTCGGTGGTGCTGTGGACGAACTGTCACCACCCGTTCTACGACCGCAACCCCTACCCGGAGACCGCACCTGCCGGGCGTCCCGTGTGGGTGGGCGACTTCTGGGACATGTTCGGGCCCGGCCACCAGCTCGAGCTCGCGAACCTCAAGGCGATCGCCGAGTACCGCCACCGCAACGGGCTGCCGGTCACCCCGGCCTGGATGAGATGAGAACGCCGTGCCCACAACCGAACCCGTGAGCCTGCTGGACGTGTCGGTGTACCTTCCCGGTGCGCCGATCGGCGCGGACTACTACGCGCAGTTCGCCGAGACCGACGAACTGCGGGAGCACCGGATGTTCCGCGCGCCGCGGCACCGCCACCATGTCACGCCCGGCACCACCGCCGCCGACATGGTCGAACGCGCCGCCGCCGGCCTGCTCGAGCGTCACGGCGAGGACACCGTCCGCGGCGCGGACGTACTGATCACCCACACCCAGCTGCCGGACATGCCGTTCTACGGTGCGGGCGGGGCGATCGCGCACCGACTCGGGATGAGGCCGCGGCACGTGATCGACCTGCACAACGGCGGGTGCGCAGCGTTCGTGCTCGGGCTGAGTCTGGCCCGCACGCTGCTCGCCGCGGGAGAGGGCCGCACCGCGCTGGTCGCGGTCGCGCAGAACGCCGCGGGCCAGATCTTCGACCAGCCCACCGTCCGCAGCAAGGCCCAGGCCGCGGTGCCCGGTGACGGCGCGGCCGTCGGTCTGGTCACCCGGTCGGACGCCGCGCCGATCCTCGCCGTCGAATGCCGGACCTACGGCGAGTACGCGGGTGACATGACCATCGCGGTCGATCCGCCGCGGCTGTGGTGGCAGGCCGGCCCGGGAGAGGGGTGCATCGGCTTCACCGAGGCCAAGATCACCAAGGTGCTGGCCCGCGGTAACCGCCAGGTGCCCGAGGTGAGCTACGCGGTGTGCGACCGGATCGGGTTGGCGCCCAACGAGATCGACCTGTTCGTCAGCAACCAGCCCAACCGGGTGTTCCTGCGCAACTGGCGAGAGGCCCTGGAACTGCCTGCCGAGCGGCACGTCGACACGTTCGATGACTGCGGCAACCTGTTCGCCGCCGGCATCCCGGTGAACCTCGACCGGGCCGTCACCGACGGCAGGGTGCGGGCCGGGGACACCGTGCTGATGGCGGCCTTCGCCCACGCCGGCGATTTCGCCGGGGCGGCCGCCGTGCGGTGGGGCGGACGTCCCTGATGGCCCTGCGCGACGCCGCGGCGGCGGCCGTGCTGCCCGACGCGGTGAACCCGTTCGCGTTGTCGCTCAACGAGAGTCCGTTCCCTCCGCTGCCGGCGGTGCGGGCCGCCGTGCGCGCCTCGCTGGACTCGCTGAACCGCTATCCGGAGTTCCTGCCCCACCGGCTGCGTTCGGTGATCGCCGGCCGGCTCGGAACGGCGGTCGACCAGGTGGTGGTCGGGGAGGGCGCGACGGGCGTGCTACTGCAGGTGCTGCATGCGCTCACCGGCCCCGGCGACACGCTGGTGACCTCGACGCCCACGTTCGACGGCTACCCGATCCTCGCGCGGATGGCGCGGCTGCGGCCGGTGACGATTCCCCTCGACCGGCACGGCCACCACGACCTCGACGCGATGGCCGATGCCGCGGTGGGCGCGCGGGTGGTGGTGGTGTGCCGGCCGCACAACCCGACCGGCACGGTCGAGCAGGTCGGCGCCCTCGAGCGCTTCCTGCGGCGGGTGCCCGCAGACACCGTGGTGCTGCTCGACGAGGCCTACGCGGAGTTCCTCGCCCCCGACCTGCGCCTCGACGCGGTCGACCTGGTGCGCCGGTTCGGCAACGTCGTGGTGGTGCGCACGTTCTCGAAGGCCTACGGGCTGGCGGGTCTGCGCATCGGATACGGGTTCTGCGCGCCCGCGCTGGGCCGCGCGCTGTGGACGATGCAGCTGCCGTTCGGGGTGTCGCTGCCCGCTCTGGCCGCCGTGGTCGCGTCCTACGAGGCGGAAAGTCAACTGCGGCATCGTATCCGGACGATCACGGCGGAACGGCGACGCCTGCAGATGAGGTTGCGGGCGATGGGCGTCTACACCACCGACGCGCAGGCCAACTTCGTGTACTTGCCCGGCGCGGAGATGCGCTGGAGCGACGCCTTCGACGGCTCGGGGCTGATGGTGCGACGCTACGACGACGGCGGCGTCCGCATCACCGTCGGCTCCCGGGCGTCGACGCGGGCGGTGATCCGCACCGTCGCCGCGGGCATGCGGTAAGAAGAGGCGTGGCCACCGATCCGATCGCCGCGGCGCGCGCCAACTGGGAGAAGTCCGGCTGGGGTGAGGTGGCCGACGGCATGGTCGCGGTGACGTCGGTGATGCGCGCGCACCAGATCCTGCTGGCCCGGGTCGAGAACGCGCTGCGGCCCTACGACCTGAGCTTCTCGCGGTTCGAACTGCTGCGGCTGCTGGCATTCAGCCGCGCGGGGGCCCTGCCGATCACCAAGGCCTCCGACCGGCTGCAGGTGCACGTCACCAGCGTCACCCACGCCATCCGGCGCCTCGAGGCCGACGGTCTGGTCGAGCGGATCCCGCATCCGACCGACGGGCGGACCACGCTGGTGCGGCTGACCGATCTCGGTCGCTCGACCGTCGAGGACGCCACCGTCACGCTCAACAGCGACGTCTTCGCCGACATTGGCATCACCGATGAGCAGTCCCGCGCGCTGGCCGAGTCGATCCGCGCGCTGCGCCACAGCGCAGGCGATTTCTAGCGCGCGGGGGCTGCCCCGCGGAATAGCATTCCTGGCTGTAAAAAGTCGCGGATCGCGACCCGGAATGCGCTTCCGCTGCGCGGTCTTCTCGATTCGGGGCAGGCGATTTCTAGCGTGCGGGCACCGGGATGCTGGCGGTGACCGTGGTGCCCGCGCCCGGGCGGGACCGGATGTTGAGCCGGCCGCCGACGATCTCGGCGCGCTCGGCCATCGACAGCAGACCGTAACCACCCATCTCGTCGCTGCCCAGCGGACGCTCGAGGGTGTCGAAACCCACGCCGTCATCGGCGATCTCGAGCCGGGCGACGTCACCGTGCTCGCCGCGGTCCAGTGAGAAGGTGAGCCGGGCCCGGGAGGCGCCGGCATGCTTGACGACGTTCTGCAGGCACTCCTGCGCGATCCGGTACAGCGCGAGCTCGATGTGGTCGGGCAGTCGCGTGTCGGCAAGATCGACGTCGATACCGATTTGTGGGATCGAGCGCGCCAGGCTCGCCAGCCCGCCGGACAGGCCGAGGTCGTCGAGCACCGGGGGACGCAGTCCGCTGATCGCGGCGCGAGCCTCCTGCAGCGTCAGATCGGCCAGCTCGCGGGCGCGGTCGAGTTGTTCGGTCAGCGCGGCGCGGTCGTCGGGGTTCTTCGCGGCCTGCGCCGCCGCGTCGAGACGGTAGGACAGCGTGACCAGCCGCTGGGAGATGCCGTCGTGGATGTCGCCGGCCAGCCGCCGCCGCTCGATTTCCTGCGCCTCGATGACCTGCTCGACGAAGTTCTCGTGCGCGCGTTCGCGGGCCACCAGCTGCCGGTGCAGCCGCGCCTGGTGCATGGCCCCGGCGATGAGCCGGCCGATCACCAGCAGCAGTTCGACGTCACTGTCGCCGAACTCGCGTTCGGCCACGGTGTGCACGTTGAGCACACCGACCAGCCCGCCCGGGGTCGACTCCATCGGCACCGACACCATCGACGTGAAGTCACGGCCGCGCAGCGACGCCAGCGGCAGGTAGCGCGGATCGGACTCCTTGTCTCGGCGGATCACGACCGGCTCGAGGTGGCTTGCCACCCAGCCCGAAATACCTTGTCCCAGAGGCAGTCTGATCTTACCGACCTCGGAGTCGAACGGCGGGGTGGCGCCGGCGAGCGTCAGTGAGCGTTCGGTGTCGTCGAGGACGTGGACGAAGCACACGTCGCTGTCGGTGGCCGCGGTGATCATCCGCGCCGCGGCGGCGGCCAGCGGCTCGACCCCCGGGCCGCGCGACGCGGCCGAGATGAGTTCGCGCAGCAGGGCCAGCTCCCGGTCGGCGGTCAGCACCGCGCGCGACGGCGTGCTCACTGGTAGATGCCTTCCCGCAGAGCGGTCGCGACCGCACCGGTGCGGTCGCTGACCCCCAACTTGCGGTAGATCGAACTGAGGTGGGTCTTGACCGTCTCGTCGCCGATCACCAGCTTGGCGGCGATCGCGCGGTTGGACAGCCCGTTGACGACGAGCGCGAGGATCTCGCTCTCGCGCTGGGTCAGGCCCTGGCGGGCGCCGGGCCAGAACTCGCTGCGCTGCAGCCGGGCGGCGGTGTCCACGGCGCGGGCGGCCATCCCCGGATCGATCGCGGTCGCGCCGCCGTGCACGAACTCCAGCTGGCGCACCAGCTCTTCGCTGCTGATGCTCTTGAGCAGATACCCCGACGCGCCGACGCGCAGCGCCTGGAACAGGTACTGCTCGTCGTCGTAGACCGACAGCATCACCACCCGCCGGTCGGGATCGCGCTGGCGCAGCTGCTGGCAGACGTCCAACCCGCTGGACCCCTGCATCCGCACGTCGCACAGCACGATGTCGGGGTCGAGTTCGGAGACCACGCTCATCACCTTGTCGGCCCCGACCGCCTGCCCGACCACGGTCACCCTGCTGTCGAAGGCGGCGAGCATCGCCTTGAGTCCCTCGATGACCATCTCGTGGTCGTCGACCAGCACGATCCGCACCGGTTCGCGCTCGAGACGGGTGGTCATGGCCCTCACCTTAGAGGCGCAGCCTGGCGCGGCCGACCAACTTGGCGCGGCGAATCCCCCACATGGGGGAGGCGGACCCGGTGTGACCTGAGACACCATTCTGGTCATGCAGCCCACGCAGCAGAAAGCATGGCGAGCCGGTCGATTCTGGTGGGACTGGCCGCGTCCGGGTGATGCCGCGGTGCCGGCGCTGCGCGCGGTCGTCTTCGATCTCGACGCGATCGCCGACATCGAGTGCGCTGGTCACCGCCCGGCCTTCAACAGGGCTTTCGCCGAGCTCGGCCTGGACATCTCCTGGTCCGAAGCGCGCTACCGGCAGCTGATGGCGCTCAGCGACGAGCGCCGGCGGGTGGCGGCGGAACTGCGCAAACGGGGGATCAGCTCCGAGTGCGACGTGCTCGCCGAACTGCTCGTCGACGAGGTCTGCGCCACCAAGGACATGATCCTGGCCGAGACCATCCTCGACGCCGACATCACCGCCCGCGCCGGACTGGTGGATCTGATCACCGAGGCGTACGCCGCCGGAATCAGCGTCGGCATCGTCAGCTCGGGCAACCACGCCTGGGTGGAGCCGCTGGTGCGTCAGCTCGTCGGGGAGGGGGTCGTCGCGGCGATCGTCACCGCCTCCGACCTGCCCGACGGCGCCGCTGCCAACCTCTACCGGGTCGCCCTCGCCGAACTGGGCGCCGCCCCGAACGAAGCGCTGGCGTTCGCCGCATCACCCGCGAGCCAGCGCGCGGCCGCGGCGGCGGGTCTGCCGACGGTGCCGGCCGCCGCCACCGGGGCCGCCCCGCTGCGCGTCGTCGACTGCCAGCGGGTGCGCGACCAGTGGCGCGTGGCCCACCCGGTGACCGCCGCCTGAGGCGTTTCAGCCGCGCAGCATCTCGATGACCGCGCTGAAGTCCTTGCCGGCGTGGTCCTCGTTGAAGGCCCGGTAGATCTCCGCGGCGTGACTGCCCAGCGGAGCCGACGACCCCGTCGACGCCACGGCGGCCATCGCGAGCCCGAGGTCCTTGTTCATCAGCGCGGTCGCGAACCCCGGCTTGAAGTCGTTGTTGGCCGGTGAGGTCGGAACCGGGCCCGGCACCGGGCAGTTCGTGTGCACCGCCCAGCAGTTCCCGGTCGCCCCGGTGATGACATCGAACAGCGACTGCGCGGGCAGACCGAGCTTCTCGGCCAGCACGAACGCTTCGCCGATCGCGATCTGCTGCACCGCGAGCACCATGTTGTTGCACAGCTTGGCGGCCTGCCCCGCGCCCGAGTCGCCGCAGTGGATGATCTTGCCCGCCATGGGTTCCAGCACCGGCTTGGCCCGTTCGACGGCGTCGGTGTCGCCGCCGAGCATGAACGCCAGCGTGCCGGCCGTGGCGCCCTTGATGCCGCCGGACACCGGTGCGTCGATCTGGGCGAGCCCGCGTTCGCCGGCCTGGGCGTGGATGGTGCGGGCGTCGTCGACCGAGATCGTCGAGGTGTCGATCAGCAGGGCGCCGTCCCTGGCGACCGGCAGCACTTCGGCGTAGGCGGCCTTGACGATGTCGCCGTTGGGCAGCGAGGTGATCACCACGTCGGCGCCCGCCGCCGCCTCGGCGCCGCTGGTGTACACCGCGGCACCCTTCTCGGCGGCGGCGTCCCGCAGCGTCACCACCGGGTCGAAACCGTGCACCGTGTGCCCGGCCGCCACCAGGTTGGCCGCCATCGGGCCGCCCATGTTGCCCAGTCCCAGGAACGCGATCGTCGTCATCGAAGCTCTCTTCTCACGAGGCGCGGGCCCGGGCGGCTGCAGCCCGCCCGACGACCACGCGCATGATTTCGTTGGTGCCCTCCAGGATTCGATGCACCCGCAGGTCGCGGACGATCTTCTCCAGGCCGTACTCGCGCAGATAGCCGTAGCCGCCGTGCAACTGCAGCGCCTGGTCGGCCACCTCGAAACACGCGTCGGTCACGTACCGCTTGGCCATCGCGCACAGCTCCACCCGGTCGGGGTGGTCCTGATCGAGGGCGGTCGCGGCGCGCCACAGCATCATCCGCGACGTCTCCAGCGCGGTGGCCATGTCGGCCAGCGTGAACCGGATGGTCGGCTCGTCGAGCAGCGCCCCGCCGAACGCCTGCCGGTCGGCCAGATAGCCGACCGCCTTGTCGTAGGCGGCCTGGGCGCCGCCCAGCGAGCAGGCGGCGATGTTGATGCGGCCGCCGTTGAGGCCCTTCATCGCGATGCCGAAGCCCGTGCCCTCACCGTCGGCCCCGCCGAGCATCGCGTCGGCGGGCACCCGGGCGCCGTCGAGGATCACCTGCCGGGTGGGCTGGGCGTTCCAGCCCATCTTCTGCTCGTCGGCGCCGAAACTCAGCCCCGGCGTGTCCTTCTCGACCACGAACGCCGAGATGCCCTTCGGGCCGTCGGAGCCGGTGCGGGCCATCACGATGTACACATCGGACGCGCCCGCGCCGGAGATGAACTGCTTGACCCCGTCGAGCACCCACTCGTCGCCGGACCGAACGGCCTTGGTGCGCAACGCGCCCGCGTCCGAGCCGGCACCGGGTTCGGTGAGGCAGTAGCTGGCGATCGCGTCCATCGACGCCAGCCGCGGCACCCACGCCTTGCGCTGCTCCTCGGTGCCGAAGCTGTCCACCATCCAGGCGCACATGTTGTGGATCGACAGGAACGCCGCGACCGTCGGGTCGGCGGCCGCGAGCATCTCGAAGATGCGCACCGCGTCGATGCGTCGCAGACCGCTGCCGCCGACGTCCTCGCGGCAGTAGACCGCGGCCATGCCCAGCTCAGCCGCCTCGCGCAGCACCTCGACGGGGAAGTGGTGCGTCTCGTCCCAGTCCAACGCGTAGGGCGCCAACCGCTTTTCGGCGAACGCGGCCGCCGTCTCGGCGATCACCCGGTCGTCGTCGTCGAGACTGAACAGGTCCACAATCGCTATTTCATGGTCGGGATGACGAACTCCGCGCCATCCTTGATGCCCGACGGCCACCGCTCGGTGACCGTCTTGGTCTTGGTGTAGAACAGCACCGAGTGCGGCCCGTGCTGGTTGAGGTCGCCGAAGCCGGAGCGCTTCCAGCCGCCGAACGTGTGATAGGACACCGGAACCGGGATCGGCACGTTGACACCGACCATGCCGACCTGGACCCGGGACACGAAGTCACGCGCGGCGTCGCCGTCGCGGGTGAAGATCGCCACGCCGTTGCCGTACTCGTGTTCGGTCGGAAGACGAAGAGCCTCTTCGTAATCGGCGGCGCGCACGATGCACAGCACCGGTCCGAAGATCTCGTCGGTGTAGATCGACATGTCGGTGGTGACGTTGTCGAACAGCGTGGGCCCGATGAAGTACCCGTTCGACAGATCCTGGTCGTCGAAGCTCATCTCGTCGGTGGTCCGCTCGCGTCCGTCGACCACCAAATCGGCGCCGGCCTCGACACCCTGGGCGATGTAGCTCTTCACGCGTTCCAGCGCGGCGGCGGTGACCAGCGGTCCGTAGTCGGCCTTCGGGTCCAGGCTGTGGCCGACGCGGAGCTGGTTGATGCGCTCCACCAGTCGATTCCGCAGCCGATCCGCGGTCTCCTTGCCCACCGGCACCGCGACACTGATCGCCATGCAGCGCTCGCCCGCGCTGCCGTACCCGGCGCCGATCAGCGCATCGACGGCCTGGTCGAGGTCGGCGTCCGGCATGACGATCATGTGGTTCTTCGCGCCGCCGAAGCACTGCGAGCGCTTCCCGCTGGCGGCCGCGGTGGCGTAGATGTACTGCGCGATGTCGGAGCTGCCGACGAAGCCGACGGCCTGGATGTCGGGGTGGGTGAGGATCGCGTCGACCGCCTCCTTGTCGCCCTGCACCACCTGGAACACGCCGGCGGGCAGCCCGGCCTCGAGGAACAGCTCGGCCAGCCGGACCGGGACCGACGGGTCGCGCTCGGACGGCTTGAGGATGAACGCGTTGCCGCACGCGAGCGCGGGCCCGGCCTTCCACAGCGGGATCATCGCGGGGAAGTTGAACGGCGTGATGCCGGCGACCACGCCGAGGGGCTGGCGGATCGAGTACACGTCGATGCCGCCGCCCGCGCCCTCGGTGAACTCGCCCTTGAGCAGGTGCGGGATACCGATCGCGAACTCGATCACCTCGATGCCGCGCTGGATGTCGCCCTTGGAGTCGGCGACGGTCTTGCCGTGCTCGATGCTCAACAGCTCGGCCAACTCGTCGACGTTGGCGTTGACCAGCTCGATGAACTTCATCATCACGCGGGCGCGCCGCTGCGGGTTCCACGCGGCCCACTGCTTCTGCGCCTCCACCGCCGAGGCCACCGCGGTGTCGACGTCGGCCTTGCTGGCCAGCAGTACCTGCGCCTGCACCTCGCCGGTGCTGGGGTTCATCACGTCGGCGGTCCTGGTAGACGCCAGCTCGCTGCGCTTGCCGTCGATGAAGTGGGGGATCCGAGTGGTCATGGTGACGCCTTCCGACTGGTCGATACTTGCATATCCTAGTAATGGAGTGTGGGCGCTGACAAGGGGCGCACACAGCGATTCACAGCCGGGACCCACACCGCTCTCATCCGCGTTTTCTACCGTCGGGGACCATGCCCGCCACCGTCCCTCCCGCCCCGACGCTGATCGAGATCCTCACCGCGGTCCTGGTGTTTCTCGCTGCGTCCCTGCCGGTGGCCATCGGCATCACCGTCGCCTTCCTGGCTGCCGGCGACGGCGCCGTCGCAGCCCGGGTGCGCACGCTGGCGTTGCCCGCCGCGGTCGTGGTGGCCGTCGGTGTCGTCGCCGCGCTGTGCACCGCGCGATCGCCGTCGGCGAATCAGGCCGTGACGCTCACGCTGGCCGCCGCCGGTCTGGTCGCGCTGCGCCGGCGGTCGTCGCGGACGCTCGCCGCGGTGACGGCCCTCGCCGGTGCTCTCGGCGCGCTGCTACCGATCGCGCCTTCCGCGCTCAGCGGCCTGACGCGCGCGCTGCCGACGGCCACCCACGTGCTCGGGGCGCTGATCTGGATCGGCGGGCTGATCGTGTTGGCCACCGCGGGTCTGCTGCACCGGCGCACACCGACCGGCGCCGGGGACTGGGCCCGGACCTGGGAGCGGTTCAGCGTGCTGGCCCTGTGGTGAGTCGGCGCGGTGATCGTCTCCGCGGGCGTGGCTGGCATGGACGCACGTCGGGTCTCCGAGCCAGTTGCTCACCACCCCCTACGGGCGGCACCTGACCCTCAAGCTCGTGCTCGTCGGCGTGCTGCTGGGCGCCGGCGCCTACAACACCCGGGTGCTGCTGCCGCGCCTGCGCGCGGCGCGGGCCGACGGCGACGACCGCACCACACTGCGGTTGGCCGTGCACCACTTCCCGACGGTCGTCGCCCTGGAGGCAGTGGTCGCCGTCGCGGTCCTGGCGGTCGTGCCGTTCCTGCGCGGGTCGGCCCGCGGTCAGGCCGGCGGTCCGGCGGCCGGCCCCTTCGATCTCACCGTGTTCGCCTGCGGTGCGGTGCTCGTCGCGCTCACGGCGGCGGCGCTGTGGGCCGGGACCCGAGTCCCGCCACGAACGCCCGCGCCTCCTCGAACGTCGGCAGTACCCCGGCCTCCTGCGCCTGGGCGAGCGTCGGCGCGGCCCGGTCGCGGTCGGAGAGGGTGACCTCTCCGTCGAACGGCCAGTCGATGCCCAGTGCCGGGTCGAGCGCGTTGACGGTGTGCTCGCGCGCCGGGTCGTAGCCCGCCGAACACAGGTAGGTCACCACCGAATCATCGTGCAGCGCAAGGAAAGCATGGCCCAGGCCCTCGGACAGGTACACCGCGCGGTGCTCCCGGTCATCGAGCGTCACCGCATCCCAGCGGCCGAACGTCGGCGAGCCGACCCGGATGTCGACCACGACGTCGAACACCGCGCCCCGCACGCACGTCACGTACTTCGCCTGACTCGGCGGGACCTGCGCGAAGTGCACGCCGCGCAGCACGCCCGCCCGCGACACCGAGCAGTTGGCCTGCCGCAGATCGAGCCCGTGTCCGGTCATCGCGGTGAACTCGGCGTCGGTGAACCATTCGAAGAACGCGCCGCGCGGATCGGCATGCACCACCGGCGTCAGCTCCCATGCGCCGGCGACGGCCAGCTCGCGGACCCTCATCCCTCACGCACCGCGTAGCGCGCTTCCACCGCGTCTTTCAAAGGCGCCCACCACGATTCGTTGTCCCGGTACCAGGCGATGGTGTCGCGCAGCCCGGCCTCGAAGTCGGTGTGGGCCGGGGTCCAGCCCAGTTCGTCGCGCAACGGCGACGGGTCGATCGCGTAACGCAGGTCGTGCCCGGCCCGGTCGATGACGTGCTCGAAGTCGTCGGGGGAACGGTCCATCAGCCGCAGGATCGTGCGCAGCACCGTCAGGTTGTCCCGCTCACCGTCGGCCCCGATCAGGTAGGTGCGGCCGATCGTGCCGTCGGTGAGGATGCGCCACACCGCGCTGTTGTGGTCCTCGACGTGGATCCAGTCCCGCACATTGGCGCCCGCGCCGTACAGTCGCGGCCGCCGCCCGGTCAGGATGTTGGTGATCTGGCGCGGGATGAACTTCTCCACGTGCTGATACGGGCCGTAGTTGTTCGAGCAGTTCGACAGCGTCGCGGCCACGCCGTAGGACCGCACCCACGCGCGCACCAGCAGGTCCGAGGCGGCCTTGGTCGACGAGTACGGGCTCGACGGGTTGTAGGGCGTCGCCTCGGTGAAGCGGACCGAATCGCCCAGCGGCAGGTCGCCGTACACCTCGTCGGTCGAGATGTGGTGCAGCCGAACGTCGTTGCGCCGCACCGCCTCGAGGACGTGGAAGGTTCCCAGCACGTTCGTGTGGACGAACGGCGCCGGGTCGGCCAGCGCGTTGTCGACGTGGGTCTCGGCGGCGAAGTGCACCACGGCGTCGGCTTCGGCCACCAACCGGTCCACCAGTCCGGCGTCGGTGATGTCCCCCTCGACCAGTCGCACGTCGGACTGCACCGGCGCCAACGACTCACGGCTGCCCGCATACGTGAACGCGTCGAGCACCGTGACGCGCACGTCGTCGCGCTCCCGCACCGTGGCATGGACGAAATTGGCGCCGATGAAGCCGGCGCCTCCGGTGACCAACAATCGCATGACTGTCGACCCTATCGGGCGCGCGACGATTCAGCTCTGGCGCAGACCCAGCGGGCCGGCCAGCTCCTCGAGCGTCGACATCAGTTCGTCCCCGCCACCGAGCACCTGGATCGCGACGTGGTCGGCACCGGCCTGCAGGTGCTCGGTCAGCCGCGCGGCGATCTGGTCGGGGGAGCCGTACGCGACGACCGCGTCGATGAACCGGTCGCTGCCGGGCCGTTCCAGATCCTCGTCGGTGAAACCGAGCCGCTTCCAGTTGTTCACGTAGTTCGACAGGCCCAGATAGAAGTCGACGGTCTGCCTGCCGACCTCGCGCGCCTTCTCCGGGTCGTCGGTCAGCACCACCTTGTGCTCGGGCGCCAGAAACACCGTGGGTCCCAGCAGTTCGCGCGACTGGCCGGTGTGCACAGGGGTGGTCAGGTAGGGGTGGGCGCCGGCGCTGCGCTGCGCGGCCAGCTTGAGCACCTTGGGTCCGAGCGCGGCGAGCACCCGCCGGCTGGTCGGCACCTTCGCGCTGTCGAGCACGTCGAGATAGTCGACGAGCGCCTGATAGGGCTTGGTGTACTGCTGGGTGTGCTCGGGATGGCCGACGCCGACGCCGAGCAGGAACCGGCCGGGGAACGCCTTCTCGATGCGGTGGTAGGACTCGGCCACCTCGCTCGCGTCGGCGGTCCAGATGTTGACGATGCCGGTGGCGACCTGCAGGGTCTCGGTCTTCTCCAGGAGGGGCTCGACGAACGCCAGGTCGGCGGCGGGCGAGGCGCCCACCCACACCGTGCCGTAGCCCAGCTTCTCGATGTCGGCGGCCTGCTCCGGTGTCACCGGCGCGCCGGTCCACACCCCGAAGCTGCCCTGGGCGGGTTTGAGCGACGGGCCTTCGCTGTTGGTCATGGCTCCCCTTCGGTCGTGGTCAACGCAGTCCCAGCGGTCCGGCCAGGTCGCTCAGCGCCGCCACCACCTTGTCGGGCGAGGTCAGCACCTGGACGGGCACATGGTCGGCGCCGGCGTCGAGGTGTTCGGTCAGGCGCGCGGCGATCTGGTCGGGGGTGCCGTAGGCGACCACGGCATCCACCAGTCGGTCACTACCCGGTTTGGCGACGTCGTCACCATCGAATCCGAGGCGCTTCCAGTTGTTGACGTAATTCGCGAGGTCGAGGTAGACGGCCAACGCCTTGCGACCGATCTCCCGGGCGCGCTCAGCGTCCGTTGTCAGCACGACCTTGTGCTCCGGCGCCAGCAACGCCTCGGGGCCGATCAGCTCCCGTGCGCGGGCGGTGTGTTCCGGGGTGGTCAGGTACGGGTGCGCCCCGGCCGAGCGGGCCGCGGACAGCTGGAGCACCTTGGGGCCGAGCGCGGCGATCACCCGGCGGTCACGCGGCACGCCGTACTCGTCGAGCTTGTCGAGGTACTCGGTGAGCGCGTCGATCGGTTTGCGGTACTCCTGATGCGCCTCGGGGTGGCCGACGCCGATCCCGAGCACGAAGCGGTCGGGATGTGCGGCCTGGATGCGGTGGAAGGATTCGGCGACCGGCCCGGGCGCGGCGGTCCAGATGTTCACGATGCCGGTGGCCACCTGCAGGGAGGTGGTGGCGTCGAGCAGCGGCTCGACCCAGTCGAGCTCGGCCGGCGGCGAGCCGCCCACCCACACGGCGCCGTAGCCGAGCGCCTCGATCTCGGCCGCATGCGCAGGGCTGACGCCGCGGCCGAAGGACCCGAACCGACCCAGCTGGGGCTTCACGCGGTCGCCGACGCCGGGGCAGGCGCCTCCAGCGGCAGGCAGACGATGAACCGGGTGTCGCCGGGCTGCGACTGCACCGACAGGTTGCCGTGGTGCTTCTCCACGACGATGCGCCACGCCAGGTCCAGACCCAGCCCGGTGCCCTCGCCGAACGGCTTGGTGGTGAAGAACGGCGTGAAGATGCGCTCCTGGATGTCTTCGGGGATGCCGGGCCCGTCGTCGCAGATCTCCACCCGCACCGTGGTCTCGTTCTCCCGCATGGTCCGGATCGTCAGGTTGCCGTGGCCGTTCATCGCCTGGATCGCGTTGTCGATGATGTTCGTCCACACCTGGTTGAGATCGCCCGGATAGCACAGCAATTCGGGCAGCGAGGTGTCCTTCTCCCAGTGCAGCGCGACTGGTTTGTCCTTGCCGAGCTTGTCGCCGAAGATCGTCTTGACCGTGCTGAACAGCAGCTCGTGCACGTTGGCGCTCTGGTACTCGGCGCGGTCCATCTGGGAGTACTGCTTGGCGCCGGCCAGCAGCGCCGAGATGCGCTTGCTCGCCTCGGCGATCTGGTTCATCAGCAATTCGGTGTCGATCGTGTACTTCAGCCAGCCGATCGCGCCGGGCAGCGTCGCCGAGCAGTCGACGTCCTCGATGGACGCCTCCACCCGCTCCAGCCAGTCCACGTCCAGCCCGGCCTCGACGAAGGTCGGCGCGTAATCCCAGGCGCTGGCGATGCCGTGCTCCTCGAGCCAGTCGCCGATCTGGTCCTCGCGGTCGGAGGTCTCCAGCGCGGTGAGCTCCTGGGACTTCGACTTGGCGACCTGTTCGGCGACCTCGTCCTGGATGCTCACCAGGGTCTTGAGCGCGGCCGGGGTGAACTTGCCGTCGGCGAGCATCGCGAGCTTGTGCCGCATCTTGCCCACGCCTTCGCGCAGATCGGCCACCGCGCGCGCCGTCGCGCCTGCCGGGTTGTTGAGCTGGTGGGTCAGGCCTGCCGAGAGCTGACCGAGGGCGAGCAGCTTCTCCCGCTGGCCGAGGATCTGGCGCTGCCGCAGCCCGCCGACCATGTGGCCCTCCAGCAGGTGCACGGCCATCGGGAATTCCTTCTGCATGAACTCGGCGAAGGCGTTCGCGTCGAGCACGAAGAACTTCGATGGCCGGGTGACCCGCACCGACGCCTGGTAGACGTGCTCCTCGCCGGGGATGTAGGCCGACCACGCGCCGCAGTACACACCGCGCTGAGAGGTCCGGTTGGTCTCGATGTCGACACCGCCGGAGCGCTTCGACATCACCAGCTCACCATCGATCAGCACGTAGAAGCAGGTGGCCGGGTCGCCTTCGGTGTGGATGGGCCCCGGCTCGAAGGTGGCGATGTGGCCGTTGGCGCATAGCGTGGCGAGTTGCTCGTCGTTGAGGTGCTCGAAGAGGAACAGCGTGCGCAACTCATCGGGAAGGCACTTCTCGCCCATGTCGGTTTCCTTCCTTGGCAGTGACGTAGTGCAACGCCTGCAGAACGGAGTTGATTCCGTGTGGGATTCCTAGGTCTCGGCCAGGTAGCGGTGCACGAGCATGACGGCCATCGACCCTTCGCCGACGGCCGCCGCGACCCGCTTGGCGGACTCGGCGCGGACGTCGCCGGCGACGAACACCCCGGGCACGCTGGTCTCGAGGTGGTGCGGCGGACGCTCCAGCGTCCAGCCGCTGATGTCCCGCAGGTCGGGTCCGGCGACGATGAAGCCGTGGTCGTCGCGGACCACCACGCCGTCGAGCCATTCGGTGCGGGGCTCGGCGCCGATGAAGATGAACATCCGCCCGCACGAGAACTCTTCGCGCTCACCGGTGTCGGTGTGCTCCAGGCAGATGCCCTCGAGGTGGCCGTCGCCCTTGACCGCGTGCACGACGGTGTTGGGCATCTCATTGATGTTGTCGCGCGCCCGGATCTGCTGGATCAGGTAGTGCGACATGGAGTCCTCGAGCGTGCGCCGGATCACCAGGGTCACCGATTTCGCGGTGCGCGACAGGTACATCGCCGCCTGACCGGCCGAGTTCGCGCCGCCGATGACGTAGACCTCGTCGTCGTCGCATTCCGACGCCACCGACGTCGTCGCGCCGTAGTACACCCCGGCCCCGGTCAGGTCCGCGCATCCTTCGGCGGGAAGCTGGCGGTACTCCACGCCCATCGCGAGGATGACCGCCCGGGTGCCGATCGACCGGCCGTCGGACAGGTGCACGGTGCGCGCGCTGCCGTCGATCTCGAGCGCGACGACCTCGGCGGCGGTGATCAACTCGGCGTCGAACTTCTCGGCCTGGCGGCGGGCCCGCTCGGCGAGCTGGGCGCCGGACAGGCCGTCGGGGAAGCCGAGGTAGTTTTCGATACGCGAGCTTTGCCCGGCCTGGCCGCCGGTGGCCGTGCGTTCGATGAGCACGGTCTTGAGGCCTTCGGACGCGCCGTACACCGCCGCGGCCAGCCCCGCGGGACCGCCGCCGATGACCACCAGGTCGTAGAAGTCGCCTGCCGGCGTGGTGGTCAGGCCGAGTGTCGCCGCCAGTTCGGCGTCGGTGGGGTCGATCAGCGTCTCACCCTGCTCGGTGATCACCACCGGCAGCGTCAGCCCGTCCTGGCCCGCGGCTTCCAGCAGCGCCGCACCTTTGGGTTCATCGGATCGGAACCAGCTGTAGTACAACCGATTTCGGGCGAGGAACTCACGAACCTCGGAGGACCGGGCGTTCCACGGGTGGCCGATGATCTTGGTGTGGGGGATCGCGCGGTCACCGGTGGCGCGCCACGCCTCGATCAGCGCGTCGATCACCGGGTAGAGCTTCTCCTCCGGCGGATCCCACGGCTTGAGCAGGTAGTGGTCCAGGTCGACGACGTTGATCGCGTCGATGGCGGCGTGGGTGTCGGCGTAGGCGGTGAGCAGCACACGGCGCGCCATCGGGAAGATGTCCATCGCCGCCTCGAGGAACTCGATGCCACTCATCTGGGGCATCCGGTAGTCGGCGACGAACACCGCGACGGTCTCGCCGCGCAGCTTCAGTTCGTTGAGCGTTTCCAGGGCGTCGGGCCCCGATTCGGCGCGGACGATGCGGAACTTCTCGCCGTAGTGGCGGCGCAGATCGCGCGCGACCGCACGGGAGACCGCAGGGTCGTCGTCGACGGTCAGGATCACGGGTTTACGGGGAGCAGCGGCGGGGCCTGTCATCGACACCAATTATGCGCCCGCTGTCCAGCGGGTATCGGTTCAGCCCACCCCGGCCGGATGCTCGGTACGGATGGTGTCGACGACGTGGCTGCGCCGGGTGCGCTCGGCGCGCGCGGCGATACCGCGCATCATCTTCTGCTCCATGACGAAGTGCGGGACGTCGAACCACGCGTGCCCGACCGGCCTGCCGCTGCCGCGCACCAGCAGCCGGGTCCAGTTCTGTTCTCGCCGCAGCACGAACGACCAGCACCCCGACGCTTTCTCCCCGCGTTGCAGCCGCTCGTAGTCGGCGGGGGAGACGAGGACCAGATGCGAGCCGGGCTCGACCGCCGCGACGATCTGGCACGCCGAGGGACCGTAGCGACGCGCCAGCCAGATGGTGTCACCGACCTCGAGCCGCTGCCATTCCGGGCGGATCTCGTCGGTGTTGTGGATGTCGGCGCCGACCGCGCGTTCGAGCAGCGAGTAGCTGTAGAACCCGCCGCGGCCCTCGCCGAGTTGGACCAGCCACGCCCAGACGTCGCCGCGCGGGGCGTCGATCGTCACGGCGCGGGTGGTTCGGCACGCATCGGGTGCGACGAGGTCGTCACCGGGCAACGTGGCGCGCACCTCGTCGGGACGCGCACCCCAGGTGTACATCCACGGTGCGACGTGGCGGCGGTACAGCGCCGCGACGCCGACGGCCGCCATCAGATCGGCCAGAAGAGGTCGCTGCTTACCCATGGTGTGCTCCGCTCTGCACGTGCGGGAGGCCGCGGCCCCGGGGCGGGGTGTGGGACGCACCCGGGGCCGCGAGCCAGGTCACCCGGCCGACTCGACCGCGACATGCCTCTCGGGCGTCTCGGGTTCCTCCAGCGGAACCGTGACGGTGAGGATGCCCTTGTCGTAGCTGGCGGTGATGGATTCCTCGTCGGCGCCGGCAGGCAGTGTCACCGCGCGCGTGAAGGACCCGTAGCTGAACTCCGAGCGGCCGTTGGCGTCGGTGGTCTCGGTGCGCTCGGCGTTGATGGTGAGCACGCCGTCGCTGACCGTGACATGAACGTCTTCGGCGGGGTCGACGCCGGGGATCTCCGCGTGCAGTTGGTACGTGCCGTCGGCGATCTCGTCTGCGACCTTGATGTCCAGCGCGCTCATGTCCTTTATCCGACCACCGCGGCCGGCGACGCACTAGGGACGGAAGTCCCACAGCGGAAGGCCGTTGGTCCGGGGCGCATCTCCCGCGGAACGGGCGAGAGGACCACTGGCCCTAGCATTGTCGACGCGCAGCCGCGCACGCTGATGACATGACCCACAGACTGGTGACGACACTCGCCGCAGCCGGGATGCTCTACGCGGCCCGCCGCTACTTTCGCGACTGGGGGACGACGAAAGCGGAATCCGGGGACTCCCTGCCGGGTGACGAGCTGGTGAGGGCGCCGATGCTGCAGGCCACCGAGGGGGTGTCGATCGACGTCCCGGCCGGGCAGGTATGGCCCTGGCTGGTGCAGATGGGCCAGAACCGCGGCGGCCTCTACAGTTTCGAGCGGATGGAGAATCTCGTTGGCCTCCAGTACCGCAACGCCGATGCGGTGCATCCGGAGTGGCAGCACCTCGCAGTCGGCGACACGGTCCGCTTGGTGCCGAAGCATTGGCTCGGCCTCGCCGAGGGGATCGCGCTGCGCGTCGTCGACATCGAGCAGGGGCGCACCATCGTGCTGCGCGCGGATTCGGCGCGCCGGGCCTGGGACGTGGTGTGGTCGTTCCACCTCGTTCCGCGCGGCGACGATCAGTGCCGCCTGCTGGTCAGATCCCGGTTGGCGCTGCGTCATCCGGGGGAGGTGGTGTTCGCCGAGCTGGTGGGGCCGGCGCGGGCCCTGGTCACGCGCGGCATGCTGATCGGGATCAAGCGGCGCGCCGAACGGCAGCGGCAGGCCGAGGCGTCGGCCGCGACCGCCAGCGCTCGGTTGCACGGCGTCAGCTGACGGTCAGGCCGCCACCGTCACGTCCAACGACAGTGTGTCGGCGATCGCGTGGGCCTCGGCCCTGGCGCCGTCACGGACCGTGCGGCAGAGTTCCTCGACCAGAGGGGTCTGCACGCCCAGCGTGGCGAGCCACGTCGACACCGTCGCGATGATCTCGTCGGCGGTGACGCACACGGTTCGCTCGCGGTGCAGCCGGTCGGTGAGCACATAGGTCGGAGAGGCCGGGTGGGGGTGGCGAACCAGTCGGCTCATCGTCTTCATCGTCGGCTCCTCGGTGCGATCCTGACATCGATCACAGCACCGGGCCGGCGGGCCCGTTAAGGCCGAAAGAGCCCTATCGCAGGGTGCTTTGGTCCTTTGGTGCTGTCATGGACACGAGGCGAGCAGCTGAAAGGTTCGCAACAGGTCGCCCCATGTCTGCTCGACCACCGCGGCCGCCTCTCCGTCGGTGTCGGCGCCGGTGTCGCACTGCGCGACGGCCAGCAGTGTCTCGGCGAGCCGCAACGGGGCGACGTTGTGTCGCTGCGCGGCGCCTACGATGTCACGGAACGCGTCGTCGAGGGTGCAGTGCCGAAGCACGGCGACCACGCCCTCCGCCGCGCACAGCGTGCGGCGTCCGTCGCGACGCATCGATATCACGGCCATCAGGACACAGTGATCTTCCGGCGTGCAAGAAACTAGGGACTATCGACTCTCGTTATGTCCGCCATCGACTCCAGCGGCAGCGCCGGCCGGTTCGTAACGTCGCCGACACCAACTGCGTCAGGAGACGGCGATGTCCGAAGGGATCTGCGCTACCGGGGTGATCGTCGGTGCGGACGGGTCACCGGCGGCGACGGCCACGGTGCGGTGGGCCGTCGCCGAAGCCCGGATGCGGCGGCTGCCCCTCGGCGTGGTGCACGTCGCCACCGACGACGAAGACGATGTCGAGGCCGACCGGGTCGCTGACGCCATCCTGGCCGGCGCGGTCGACGTCGCCGGCGAGGAGGCGGGCGACGACGGCCCCGAGATCGGCAGTGCGCGCCTGACCGGCCATCCGGCGGCGACGCTGGCCGACCTGTCGCGAACGGCCGCGATGATGGTGCTCGGCCGCCATGGCGACATCCCCCGAATGCAGCGCATGCTCGGCTCGGTCTGCACCGGAGTGCTGCACCACGCCCACTGCCCGGTGGCGGTGGTGCATGCCGACTCCACGGTGTCGGCGGGCCCGAGACGCAAACCGGTCCTGGTGGGCGTCGACGGATCACCGTGCTCGGTGCGGGCGGCCGAGATCGCGTTCGAGGAGGCGGCGTGGCGCGGTGTGGGCGTCGTGGCGCTGTACGTGTGCGACGGGCCGGAGGGTCCGTCGGCCAACCGGGCCGAGGTGGCGGCCCTGCAGGCCGAGGCGGAGTACCAGCTCGACACCGCGCTGGCGCCGCTGTGTGCGCGCCACCCGGATGTCGGGGTGCACCGGCTGATCCGCTTCGAGAGCGCCGCCCGCCAGTTGTTGATCCAGGGCGAGCGGGCACAGCTCGTCGTCGTCGGCAGTCACGGGCGCGGCGCACTGGCCGGCATGCTGCTCGGCTCGGTCAGCACCGCGGTGGCGCGGGACATGCGCACCCCGGTGATCGTCGCCCGCCGAACGAACTGACACGTCAGGGACTTCGGTCACCTGTGGACGACTGTGTGACCTTGGTCTCTATTGCCGGCATGTGTCGTGGCAAACGATGGGCTCGATCGCCTGCCGAAAGGACCTGCGCATGGCTCCGACCGAACCCCTCGACACGCCCGCGGCCGCCCTCGAGGACATCGCCTGGGAGTTCCTCTCCTCGGAGTTCGCCGGCCGCACCTACGCCGATTGGCCGCTGGACCGCCGGCTCGACGTGTTCCTGCGCCACCACGGGTACCGCGCGCTGCACGACGACGGCTCGGCCTATGGGAATCTGCTCGACCGCGTCATGGACAACATCTCGGTCGCCGTCCGCAACGGCATGCTGCCGTTGGAGGGGCGCCGAGGATGACCGCGACGACATCGGTGATCGGCAAGACGGAGGACGACTGGCGCGTCCACCCGAACTTCACCGACTACGACCGCACGCGGGCCGGCTTCAGCTGGGCCACGGTGCCGCGCGTGTGCGCCGGCATGGCCGACGGGGGGTGCAACATCGCGTACGCGGCCGTCGACCGGCACGCGCACGGACCGTTGGCCGCACACACCGCGCTGCGCTTCGTCACCGCCGACAGCTGGGACGGGGAGCTGGCGACGCGGGATCTGAGCTACGCCGAATTGGCACGCCACGCACGGCGTTTCACGAACGTGCTGCGGGCGCTGGGTGTCGACAAGGGCGACCGCGTCTTCACGTTGATGAGCCGGTGCCCGGAGCTCTACGTGACCATCCTGGGCGCGTTACGCAACGGCAGCGTCGTCTCCCCGCTGTTCTCGGCGTTCGGGCCGGAACCGATCGCCACCCGGCTCTCTCTCGGCGAGGCACAGGTTCTCGTCACCACCCGGGCGTTCTACGTGCGCAAGATCGCGCCCATCCGCGATCAGCTGCCGTCGCTCGAGCACGTGTTCCTCATCGACGACCATGCCGCCGACGGCGACCAACCAGGGACACTGGGTTTCTGGCGCTGGATGGAGGCCGCGTCCGAGGAGGCGCCGATCACCCACACCACCGCCGATGATCCGGCCCTCCTGCACTTCACCAGCGGCACCACCGGCACGCCGAAGGGTGCGCTGCACGTCCACGGCGCCGTCACGATGCACTACATCACCGGCCTCTACGCCTTGGACCTGCACGCTGACGACATCTATTGGTGCACAGCCGATCCCGGCTGGGTCACGGGGATGTCCTACGGGGTCATCGCGCCGCTGCTGCACGGGGTGACCTCGATCGTCGACGAGGCGGAGTTCGACGCCGAGCGCTGGTACCGCATCCTCTCCGCGCACGCCGTGACGGTGTGGTACACCGCGCCGACGGCGATCCGGATGCTGATCAAGGCGGGCCCCGAGCTGGCCGCCCAGTTCCGTTTCCCTGCTCTGCGTTTCGTGGCCAGCGTGGGGGAGCCGCTCAACGCCGAGGCGGTGTGGTGGGGTAAGCGGGTGCTGGGTCTGCCGATCCACGACAACTGGTGGCAGACCGAGACCGGCGGGATCATGATCGCCAACACCCCGGCGTTCGACATCAAGCCCGGGTCGATGGGCCGGCCCCTGCCCGGGGTCGATGCCTGTGTGGTGCACCGGCACGACGACGGCACGGTGTCGGTCGTCGACCAACCCGACGTCGAGGGGGAACTCGCGCTCACGCCGGGCTGGCCGTCGATGTTCCGGACCTACCTCAATGCCGAGGAGCGCTACCGCAACAGCTTCGCCGACGGTCTGTACCTGACCGGCGATCTGGTCAAGCGCGACGCCGACGGCTACTTCTGGTTCGTCGGGCGCGCCGACGACGTGATCAAGTCCGCCGGCCATCTGATCGGACCCTTCGAAGTGGAGAACGCGCTCACCGATCATCCGGCCGTCGCCGAGGCCGCCGTGATCGGCGTGCCCGACCCCACCGTCGGCGAGGTGGTCAAGGCGTTCGTTGCGCTCAAGGACGGCTACTCCGCCGACGAGGACACGCTGCGCTCGCTGATGGCCCACGCGCGCAAGCGACTCGGCGCCGCGGTGGCGCCCAAGGTGATCGAGTTCACCGATGCGCTGCCGCACACCCGCAGCGGCAAGATCATGCGGCGCCTGCTCAAGGCCCGCGAACTCGGTCTGCCCGAGGGGGACACGTCCACGATGGAGACCGCGTCATGATCGACCGCGACCTCGCGACCCGGCTGCTGTCCGACATGGTGCGGGTGCGGCTGATGGAGGAGAAGTGCGCGGAGCTCTACAGTGCGGGCAAGATCCGCGGATTCCTGCATCTGTACGTCGGTGAGGAAGCCGTCGCGGCCGGATCGCTGCGCGCCCTCGAGGCCGAGGACGCGGTCGTGGCCACCTACCGCGACCACGCCCACGCACTGCTCCGAGGTGTCCCGATGGCCACCATCATGGCCGAGATGTTCGGCAAGCAGGAGGGGTGCTCGGGCGGGCGCGGCGGCTCGATGCACCTGTTCGACGCGCGGACCCGCTTCTACGGCGGCAATGCGATCGTCGGCGGCGGGCTGCCGCTGGCGGTGGGGCTGGCACTCGCCGACGCGCAGCTGGGCCGAACCCGCGTCACCGCATGCTATTTCGGCGAGGGCGCGGTCGCCGAGGGTGCCTTCCACGAGTCGATGAACCTGGCCGCGCTGTGGCGTCTGCCGGTGCTGTTCTGCTGCGAGAACAACTACTACGCGATGGGCACCGAGCTCGCCCACGAGCAGGCGCAGACCGACATGACCGAGAAGGCGGCGTCCTACCGGATCCCGGCGCTGGCCGCCGACGGCATGGACGTGCTGGGCTGCCGGGCCGCCGCCGAGGAGGGGGCGTACCACGTGCGCAGCGGCGGCGGCCCGTTCTTCCTGGAGTTCCGCACCTACCGGTTCCGGCCGCATTCGATGTTCGATCCCGAGTTGTACCGCTCCAAGGAGGAAGTCGAGCACGCCAAGGAGCGCGACCCGATCCGGGCCTTCACCGAGCGGTGCCTCGCCGCGGGGACGCTGCACGACGACGACGTCGACGACATCCGCGCGGCCGCCGAAGACGAGGTGGCCAGTGCCGTCGCGTTCGCCGAGGCGGGCACGTGGGAACCGGTCGAGGATCTCACCCGCGATGTCATGACCCCGGCGGAGGCGCTCCGATGACCAAGACCAGCTACCGGACCGCCGTGCACGACGCGATCCGCGACGCGATGACCGCCGACGACCGGGTGCTGCTGATGGGCGAGGACGTCGGCGCCTACGGCGGCACCTACGCCGCTTCGAAGGGACTGCTGGCCGAGTTCGGCCCGGACCGCATCCGCGACACCCCGCTCTCGGAACTCGGCTTCGTGGGCGTCGGTATCGGCGCCGCGCTGGGCGGGCTGCGGCCCATCGTCGAGGTGATGACGGTCAACTTCAGCCTGCTCGCTCTCGATCAGATCGTGAACACCGCTGCGGCGCTGCGCCACATGTCCGGCGGGCAGTTCTCGGTGCCGCTGGTGGTCCGAATGGCCACCGGTGCGGGACGTCAACTGGCCGCGCAGCATTCGCACAGCCTGGAGTGCTGGTTCGCCCACATCCCTGGCATCAGGGTGGTGGCCCCGGCGACGGTCGAAGATGCCTACGGCATGCTCGGCACCGCGCTGGCCGACCCCGATCCGGTGGTGATCTTCGAGCACGTGCAGCTGTACAACGCCTCGGCCGACGTGGACACCCTGATACCGACGGACATCTCGCGGGCCGCGATCCGCCGCGCCGGCTCCGACGTCACGGTGATCACCTACGGTGGCGGCCTGCCCAAGGTGCTCGACGCCGCCGACGAACTCTCCCTGGCCGGCATCGACTGCGAGGTGATCGACCTGCGGTCGCTGCGGCCGCTCGACACCGAGACGTTCGTCGAGTCGGTCCGCAGGACCCACCGCGCGGTCGTCGTCGACGAGGGTTGGCGCACCGGCAGTCTGGCCGGCGAGGTCAGCGCGCAGATCATGGAGAACGCGTTCTTCGACCTGGACGCCCCGGTGGCGCGGGTCTGTACCGCCGAGGTGCCCATCCCGTACGCCAAGCACCTCGAGCAGGCCGCGCTGCCGCAACCCGAAGAGATCGTCGCCGCCGTCAAAGCCGTTGTGGGACAACCGTCATGATCCAGTTCGCGATGCCCGCGCTGGGTGCCGACATGGACGAGGGCACGCTGAACGAGTGGCTGGTGAAGCCCGGGGACACCGTCTCGCGCGGGCAGATCGTCGCGGTCGTCGAGACCACCAAAGCCGCCGTGGAGATCGAATGCTGGCAGGAAGGCGTCGTCGGCGAACTGCTGGTGCCGGTCGGCCAGACCGTCTCGGTGGGAACGCCGTTGGCCACGCTGCTGGCCCCGGGGGAGACCCCCGACGCGCCGCCGCCCGCGCGCACCCCGGTCCCGGAGCCGTCGGCGGCTTCCGCTCCGGCTCCGGCTCCGGCTCCCGTTCCCGCTCCAGCACCCGCTCCGGCACCGGTACCGCCCGCCGATCCGCACCACCGCCGCTGGGTGTCCCCGGCGGCCCGCCGGCTCGCCGTGTCCCTCGGCGTCGACGTCGACGCGCTCACCGGCACCGGGCCGCAGGGTGCGGTGGTCATCAGCGACGTCGAACACGCCGCCGCGCACGTCGAGATGTCCGCCCCGGAGGTGACGCCGGCGCCGCCGAGCCCGGCCCCGTCGGCCAAGGAGGTCGCCGCGCGGCGCGGCGCGGAGATGCGCAAGTCCATCGCCGCCGCCATGAGCCGATCCAAGCGCGAGATCCCGCACTACTACCTCGCCGACGAGGTGCTGCTCGACCCGGCGCTGACCTGGCTGGCCGAGCGCAACGCGGCGCGTTCCATCACCGAGCGGGTGCTGCCGGCCGTGCTGCAGCTCAAGGCCGTCGCGCTGGCCGCGCAACGGTTCGGGGAGTTCAACGGGTTCTGGCGTGACACCGGCTTCGAACCCGCCGGCGCGGTGCATGTCGGGGTGGCGATCTCGCTGCGCGGCGGCGGGCTGGTCGCTCCGGCGATTCACGACGTGCCGGGCAAGAAGCTCGACGAACTGATGGCCGACCTGACCGACCTCGTCGCGCGGGCCCGGGCCGGCTCACTGCGCAGCTCGGAGATGTCCGACCCGACCCTCACGGTGACGAACCTGGGCGATCAGGGCGTCGACACCGTCTTCGGGGTCATCTACCCGCCGCAGGTCGCGCTCGTCGGCTTCGGCTCGCCGGCGCAGCGGGTGCGCGCCGTCGACGGCGGCATCCGCATCGCGACGACCGTGCAGGCCACCCTGGCCGCCGACCATCGCGCCAGCGACGGTCACCGCGGCGCGCTGTTCCTCGCTGCGATCAACGAGCTGCTCCAACAACCCGACCTGCTCGAGAAGTGAGGGATGCCATGAAGACCACCCACGAGATCCGCGACGATGTGCTGTCGGTGCTGACCGCGATCGCCCCGGAGGTGGAGGCCGACGAGATCCGCGACGACGCGCTGCTGCGCGACCAGGTGGACCTGGATTCGATGGACTGGCTCAATTTCCTTCTCGGCATCCACAAACGGCTCGACGTCGAGATCCCCGAGGCCGACTACCAGAGGTTGCGGACGCTGGCCGATGTGGTCGGCTACGTGGAGGCGCACGCAGGCTCGTGACCTTGTCCGACCCGCTGTCGTCTGGGACGATCGAACCGGGACGGGGGATGGTTCGGTTGGGCGGAAACGGCGACGCGACAGGCCATCTGCTTCAGGTGGCCGTCGACCTCAGCTCGGGTCTGGATCTGCGCGCGACGATGCAACGCATCGTCGAAGCCGCGGTGACCATGACCGGCGCCCGCGCCGGGGCGATGGGCATCTGGGACCCGGACGAGATGGTGGCGGCGGTGGGTGACGCGCCTGCCGGCGGACCGCGGTGCGAGCTGCTGCGTGACCGGCCCGGACCGTTGCGAATCGCCGACCTGACCGGTGACGGTGGACGCGGTTCTTTTCTGGGCGTGCCCATCGCGATCCGCGGCAGGGCCATCGGCGGCCTCTGCGTCACCGACGACCGCGTCGATCACTTCACGGCGTCCGACGAGGACACCGCGCGGGCGCTGGCGTCCATCGCGGCGGTCGCGATCGAGGCGGCACGCTGGACCAGCGCGAGCCGGGAGATCACCGCGGCGGTGCTGTCCGAGTCGGACCCGCACGTGCGGCCCCTGCATCTGATCGCGAGCCTGGCCGGGCAGCTCGCCGATGCCGAGCAGGTGATCGTGCTGGTTCCTCCCGATCCGGAGGAGGACTCCGACGCCGTCGACAACCTGGTGATCTCCGCGGCTGCCGGGCGGTACGCCGAGGAGGTACTGGGACAGCACATTCCGGTCGAGGAGTCGACCACGGGTGCGGTCTTCCGGACGGGGGAACCCGTGATCACCGAACGCTTCCGACGTCCGATCCAGGCCTTCACCGACCTGGGGGAGCGACCCGCGGTCGTCGTCCCCCTGCGCTCCGAGGAGCAGACCCTCGGCGTCATCGCGGTGGCGCGGGACGCGGCGGCACCGCGTTTCGACGACGGCGATTTGGCTCTGGTGCAGGACTTCGCCAACCATGCGTCGATCGCGCTGACCATCGCGCGGGCGCGCCGGGCGAGCACCGAGTTGGCCATGCTCGCCGACCGGGAGCGGATCGCCGGTGATCTGCACGACCAGGTGATCCAGCGCGTGTTCGCCGTCGGGATGGACCTGCAGGGGATGATCGCCCGGGTGCGCTCACCGGAGCTGGCCGGCCGGCTGACCCGCTCGGTCGACGAGCTGCAGGCCGTCATCAACGACATCAGGGCGACGATCTTCGACCTGGGCCATCCGCGGGACGCCCACGGCGGCTTCGCCAAACGCATCCAGGACGCCGTCGCCCGTCTCACCGAGGACCGCGACATCACCGCGACACTGACGATGTCCGGGCCGATGAGCGTGGTGCCGGCGGCCCTGGCCGATCACGCCGAGGCCGTCGTCGTGGAAGCACTGAGCAACGCCGTGCGCCACTCCGGCGCGCGGGCGGTCACGGTCGAGGTGGCCGTCGGCGACGACCTCCGGGTGGAGGTGGCGGACAACGGGCGGGGGATCCCGGCGGACAATCAGCGGCGCAGCGGACTGGCCAACCTCGCCCGCCGCGCCCGGGACGCCGGCGGCGACCTGGCGATCACATCGCCGCCCGGTGGGGGGACGTGCCTTTCATGGAGCGTTCCGCTTCCGGACTTCTGAAGGGACCGACGATGACCACCGCGATGCGCGTATGGCGGGTCCGCACTCCGGGGCCGGTGCGCACCCGTCCGCTCGAACTCGTCACCACCGAGGTGCCCGAACCCGCGGTCGGCGAACTGCTGATCGCCGTGCACGCCTGCGGCGTGTGCCGGACGGATCTGCACGTCACGGAGGGGGATCTTCCGGTGCACCGGTCGCACGTCACGCCGGGCCATGAGGTGGTGGGTGAGGTCGTGGCGGTCGGGCCCGACACCGCAGGGAAGTTCACCCCCGGTGACTGGGTCGGGGTGGCGTGGTTGCGGCACACCTGCGGGCAGTGCCGGTTCTGCCTGCGGGGCCAGGAGAACCTCTGTCCCGACTCGCGGTACACCGGCTGGGACGCGGACGGCGGTTACGCCGAATTCTGCACGGCCCCGGCAGATTTCGTGCATCGCCTACCGGAGGGGTATTCCGACAGCGAACTCGCGCCGCTGCTGTGCGCCGGCATCATCGGGTACCGTTCGCTGATGCGGGCCGACCTGCCCGCCGGTGGCCGCCTCGGGATCTACGGCTTCGGCGGCAGCGCCCACATCACCGCCCAGGTCGCACTGGCCCGCGGCGCCGAAGTGCACGTGATGACGCGCGGTGACAGCGCCCGGGAACTGGCGCTGGCACTCGGCGCGGCCTCTGCGCAGGGCGCGGCCGATCCGCCACCGGTGAAGCTCGACGCGGCAATCCTTTTCGCTCCGGTCGGCGATCTGGTGCTGCCCGCCCTCGAGGCGCTCGATCGCGGGGGCACGCTGGCGATCGCCGGGATCCACCTCAGCGACATTCCGCCGCTGAACTATCAGGCGCATCTGTTCCAGGAGCGGCAGGTGCGCTCGGTCACCTCCAACACGCGCGCCGACGCGCGGGAGTTCCTCGAGTTCGCCGGGCGCCACCGCATCGAGGTGACCACGCCGGAGTACCGGCTGGACCAGGCCGACACGGCGCTCGACGATCTGAGCTCCGGGCGCATCGCGGGCGCCGCCGTGCTGCTGGTCTGACTACAGCGCGTCGATCGCCGCCCGGAGTCGGGCGGCGACCTCGTCGGCGACCGGCCGCAGGGCGTCCTCGCCGCTGACCTCGACGAGCACCTGCGGATCCATCGCCTCGACGATCACCGAGCCGCCGTCGTCGCGGTCCGCGCGCACCACGACGTTGCAGGGCAACAGGAGCCCGATCTGCCGGTCGATGTCGACGGCGCGGTGCGCCAGCGGCGGGTTGCAGGCACCGAGGATCAGGTACCGCTCCATGTCCTCACCGAGTTTCGCCTTCAGTGTCGCCTGCATGTCGATCTCGGTCAGCACGCCGAAACCCTGCGCGGCCAACGCTTCTCGGGTGCGATCGACCGCCTCGTCGAACGACGTGCGGAGCACCGTGGACAGTGCGAATCCCATGTCGCGTCCCTTCTGTCGTCGTGTGTCGATCCTAGGTCTTGCCCACCAGGCGGGACACCACCGTCTGGGCGTCACAGGTGGCGCCGCGGTTGTACGGAAGCCTGGCGAGCAGCATGCCCATCGCACAGGTGTTGGTCAGCGCGGCGAACATCAGGCCCACGCCGATGACGAACGCAACCCACTGGGCGCCCGGCAGGACCAGGCTCGCCAGCATGCTGAGGGCGACGATGAGCCCGGCGACCAGTCGCACCTGCCGCTCGAGATCCCACTTCTGCGCGCCCCGGTTCACCGGGAACCCGCCGGCCTCCCACGCGGCGATGCCGCCCTCGAGGATGTGCACGTTCGACAGGCCGGCCCGCCGCAGCGTCTCCTGCGCCTGGCCGGCGCGCTGGCCCGAGCGACACACCAGCACCACGTCGTCGGAGATGTGGCGCAGGATCTCGTCGCGGTGCTCGCGCAGCAGGTCCAGCGGGACGTTGTACGACCCCGCGATGTGCACGGTCTCGAACTCGCCCGGGGTGCGCACGTCCAAGACGCGCGGCGGGCGGGGCGAGGTGAGCAGGCGCTGGACGTCGGCTGAGTCAAAATACCCCATGGGGTATTTATACCACACCGCGGAAACGGGACCAACGGCCCTAAAAGCGGGCCAGCGTGCGTCCTAGCGTGGACTGCCATGGGCTACGGCATCCTCGTCGGGACCGACGGGTCGCAGGAGTCGGGCACCGCGGTGTGCTGGGCCGCCGAGGAAGCCCGCAGGCACGGCCTCCCGCTGACGCTGATGACCGTGGTGACGCCGGCCGTCGTGACGTGGCCGATGGCGGCGATGCAGGAGACGGTCACCGCGTGCGAACGGGAGAACGCCGAGGACATCCTGGCGCATGCTCGAGCGCTGGCACTGGCCGACGCCGATCCCGCGCGCGTTCCGGAGGTCCACGCCGAGATCCGCTACGACACGGCCCTGTCCACTCTCGTCGCGGCCTCCGAGGAGGCGCGGATGGTCGTGGTCGGCAATCGCGGTCGCGGTGCCCTGGGCCGACTGCTCATGGGTTCGGTCAGTACGGGTCTGCTCCACCACGCGCACTGCCCCGTGACCGTGGTGAACAGCCGGTACGGCCGACTGCCCGACCCGACGTCGCCGGTGGTGGTGGGCATCGACGGCTCGCCCGCGTCGGAAGCGGCCACTGCGCTGGCCTTTGCGGAGGCGGCTGCGCGCGGTGTGGATCTCGTTGCGGTGCATGCCTGGTCGGACATCGCGGCGCTGCCGTACGAGAGTGCCCAGTGGACCGCGCACGAGCAGTCCGCGGCCGAGGTCCTCGCCGAACGTCTCGCCGGTTGGCAGGAGCGTCACCCTGACGTGCGGGTCCGGCGCCGGCTCGAGTACGACGCCCCCGCACGGTGGTTGATCGTGGAGTCGCAGCGCGCCCAACAGGTGGTCGTGGGCAGTCACGGCCGGGGCGGGTTCGCCGGCATGCTGCTCGGATCCGTGAGTTCGACCGTGGCACAGTCGGTCGACGTGCCGGTCACCGTGGTACGGCCGTGATCCTCCCGCCGGCCCGGGTGTCCTTGGGCCACGGCGATGATCACCAAGGGCTCCTGTGGTCCGATCCCCGGCGTCGATAGCGTCGCGAGCGTGGAACCCTCTGCGCCGCTGCGTATCGCCCTGGGTCCGCTCGCCAGGGCGGGTGGCTATTACGCGCGGTCATGGCGCGATTACCTCGGGCCCGCGCCGGGCCAGCTGCCGATCGCGCGGCCGACGGTCGCGCTGGCCGCCGAAGCGCTCCGCGACGAGGTGGTGCTGCTCGGTCTGCGGGCCCGCCGTCCCCTGAGCACACCCGAGGCATTCGCGCGCATCGACGGAGAAGTCCTCGCGGCCTTGGATTTCTACGGTCGACACGGCCTACTCGACGATCCCCGTCGCTTCTTCACCGCTCCGCGTCGGCTCACCGACGTGGAGGTGCATCCGGTGCGCCGCGGCTACCGCTCCTACGAGCGGCTGCGGTGGGTCAGTGGCTACCGCCCCCGCCGGGGTGAGCCCGGTGCCGCCCGGTGGCTGGGGTATCGCGCCAGTGCCCACGGGTACGGTCTGATGTTGCGCCACCCGTCCCCCCGGCCGTGGCTGGTGTGTGTCCATGGCACCGAGATGGGCCGCGCCGCAGTTGATCTCGCGTTGTTCCGGGCGTGGCAGCTGCACGAGAACCTCGGCCTCAACGTCGTGCTGCCGGTGCTGCCGATGCGCGGACCCCGGGCCAAACGGCTGCCCAGGGGGGCGGTGTTCCCGGGGGAGGACGTGCTCGACGACATCCACGCGACCGCGAACGCGGTCTGGGACATCCGCGCGCTGCTCGGCTGGATCCGGCGCGGGCAGCCCGGCGCGGCGGTCGGGCTGTACGGATTGTCGTTGGGCGGCTTCGTCGCCGCGCTCGTCGCGGGTCTCGACGGTGATCTCGCGTGCGCGATCCTCGGCGTTCCGGTGGCCGACCTCATCGATCTGCTGGGCCGTCATTCCGGGCTGCGCCCCGATGACCCAAGGCTGGCCACCATCGCGCTGGCGGCGCCGCTCGGCCGGATGATCTCGCCGCTGTCGCTGCCGCCGCGGGTCCCGAGGGCGGGCCGCTTCATCTACGCCGGCCTGGCCGATCAGGTGGTGCACCCGCGCGAGCAGGTGCAGCGGCTGTGGGAGCACTGGGGTGGACCCGAGATCGAGTGGTACCACGGTGGTCACGCCGGCTTCTTCCAGTCGCGCCCCGTGCAGCGTTTCGTCACCGGCGCCCTGGCGCAGTCGGGCTTGGTGACGGGCAGTGCCGCACCGGCCCCGGACAGCGCGATCGGCTGAGCGATGGCAGAGCGTCGGCATCTCTCGCTGCGTCACCTGACCTGGATCTGCCTCGTCGCCGTCAGTCTCGTGTTCCTGGCGGTGTCCGCGGCGTCCATCATCGGTCGGTCCACCGTCGCCCGATCGGTCCACGAGTTGAGCGGCCACGTGTTCTCCGTGCAGAACGACGTGGAGGCGCTTCGCCGCGCCTACACCGACCAAGAGACGGGTCAGCGCGGCTTCATGCTGACGGGGAATCCCGTGTCGCTGCAGCCCTATCTCGCGGGCGCCGACGCGACCGGCCCCCTGATCGCCGGGCTCGGCGCCGACTTCGCGGGTGACGAGCGGGGGCGCTGGTTGGTCGACAGTGTGGCCTCTGCGGCGGCCATCTGGCGATCGACGGCGGCCGAACCACAGATCGCGGCACGCAAGGCCGGTCCGCTGGCGTCTGACGAACTGGCGAGGATGGCGCTGCAGGGCAAGCAGATCTTCGACGATCTGCGCGGGCACCTGCGCGAGCTCGCCGGATACTCCAACGACATGGCGCAGGCGCAACTGCAGCGGATCAATGCGGCGCAGCGCACCGCCAATGTGATCCAGGGTGTCGGGGTCGCGGTGCTGGCGGTGGTGGTGGTCATCGCGCTGGTGACCGTGCGCCGCCGCCTCAGTCGTCCGGTCGACGAGCTCCTGGAGGAGGTGAAGGCCGTCGCCGACGGGGACTACGACCAGCCCATCCACCCCACCGGGCCCCGCGAGACGGCCGAGTTGGCGCGCGCGGTCGAGCAGATGCGACTGAGCTTGCGGGCCAGCACCGACCGCCTCGTCGACAGCGAACTGCGCGACGAGCAGGCGAGGATCGCCGCCGACCTCCACGACCGGGTGATCCAGCGGGTCTTCGGGTTGGGGCTCGGCCTCACCTCGGCGGCGGCCCGACGCAATCTCGACCTCGAGGGCTTCATCGACGAGACCGACGCCATCATCCACGACCTGCGCTTGGTCGTGTTCAACCTGCACCATGCGATCTCGGTGCCGACGCGATCGACGCGGATGCGTTCGGCGATCATCGACGTCGTCGAGGGCAGTGTGGCCGCGCTGGGCTTCACCCCCGCCCTGCAGTTCGAAGGCCCGATCGACGGTGCGAACGTCCGACCGGAAGCGCACGCCGCCGCGTTGGCCGTCGTCCGCGAGTCCCTCAGCAACGTCGCGCGCCACGCCCAGGCCACCGCCGCATCGGTCAACGTGACGATCACCAGTGCGGACTTTCGGATCACCGTTCGGGACAACGGAATCGGCGTGTCCGGCGGCGACACGATGGGCAACGGGCGACGCAACATCGAGACCCGGGCCGAGAACCTGGGCGGCAGCGCGACGATCCACAACACCAGCCCCGGAGCCGGTGCCGTCGTCGAATGGGCCGTTCCGCTGGATCCCGGCTGATCGCGCTCAGCCGTCGTTGTCGGCGAGCATCTGGTGCAGGGCGTCCGACGTGGTGCTGGCCGCCGAAGAGAACGGCTCGAGCACGATGTCCGCACCGGCGGCGCGCAGTCGGTCCGCGTCGTGGCGGGTGTGCGCAGTGAGGGCGATGGTGCCCGTGAAGCCGTGATGCCGAAGTCCGTGCAACAGCGTCAGATTCGTCCGCAGGACGGGTATGGCGCTGATGACGTATTTCGCGCTGTCCAGCGGCAGCACCTCGAGGAGGCCGATGTCCTCGGCGCTGCCGAAGGTCGTGGCGACGCCCCGATCGCGGTGCGTGGACACGCCGTACGGGTCGAAATCCACGCCGAGGACACGGTGGCCCGCAGCGCTCAGGCGATCGGCGAGGTGGCTTCCGAAGCGCCCGAGGCCGAAGAGGATGACGTCGAACTCACGTGCCGGGACGTCGGCACGGGCGCGTGCGCTGTGCCGTCGTTCCAGGATCGTCAACCATCGCTGCACACGCTCGTAGATCTGGTGATCGTAGGTGGTCATGTACGTCGACGCGGTGATGGTCAGCAGACCGACCACGGTGATCAGGCTGACCGTGGCATTGGTGATGTGCCCTGCGCTGAGCCCCAGCGCAGCCAGGATGAGCGAGAATTCCGAGATCTGCGCGGCGGGCACCCCGACCAGGAATCCGACTCGCACGGGGTAGCGCAACGCGGCCATGATCGCGATGATGACGAGCGGTTTGATCGCCAGGACGAAGCACGCGAGCACCGCCGCCTCGACCAGTTGCGATGCGGCGTCGGTGAACTCGAGTCGAGCGCCGAGGGTGATGAAGAAGAACAGCAGCAGGAAGTCGCGCAGGCTCACCAACCGGGCGCCGAGCGCGTCGCGAAACGGCGTGCCGGCCAGCGACACGCCCGCCAGGAAGGCGCCCACCTCGGAGTTGAACCCGAGCCACTCGCTGGCGGCGGCTGTCGAGACGGCGTAGGCCACCCCGAACAGGACCAGCAGCTCCTGGGATCGGGCGATCTGTGGCATCAGCCAGGGCAGCACGAACCGCGTCAGCACGGCCATGGCGGCGAGCAGTGCAAGACCCTTGCCGACCACGACGGCGATCCCCGACCCGACATCGCCGGCACCGCTGCGTCCGAACGCCGTCAAGCCGATCATCACCACGACGACGACCATGTCCTGCACGATCAACAGCCCGAGCGCGATCCGGCCGTGCAGCTGCTCGAGTTCATGCTTGTCGGACAGCAGCTTGACGATGATGATCGTCGACGAGAAGGTCAGCGCCATGCCCACATACAGCGCGGTCAGCACGCTCATGCCGAGGCCGAGCGCCGTGAGGAAGCCGAGCGCGGCAGTGACCGCCACCTGACCGAGTCCCGTTGCCACCGCCACCGGCCCGGTGCTGCGAACCATGTGCAGGTCGAGCCGCAGGCCGACGAGGAACAGCAGAACGGCCAATCCCAGCTCGGAAAGCAGTTCGAGAGTGTCGGCCGTGGACACCCACGCCAGACCGACCGGCCCGACCGCGACACCGACCAGGATGAAAGCGACGATCAGAGGTTGGCGGAGTTTGACCGCGAGGAACCCGGCGGCTGCAGCCAGGGCCAGGATGAGCGCCAGAGTGGGGAACGGGTGCAGCTCCACGGCGGCGATCAGCCCGAGCGGGCGACGATCACCGGGACGCGCGCGGCCTGGACCACCGCACTGCTCACCGAGCCGAGCAGCGCGCTGCGCACCGCGCCGTCGCCGTGGCTACCCACCACCAGCAGCTGCGCCGCCTCGGCGCGCTCGACGAGGCGGCGGGCGGGCTGATCGGCGACCGTGACCGCGTCGACGACGACCTGCGGGAAGCGCTGCCGCCACTCCGTCAGCTGCTCGGCGAGCTCACGCTCCACCCCGGGCCGCAGCTCCTCCCAGTCGAAGTCGGGGAGTTCGAACGCGCCGGGAGACCACCACGCGTGCAGCGCGACGAGGGTGACGCCCCGTGCGGCGGCCTCGGTGAAGGCGATCTCCACGGCGGTGCGCGAGGCGGCCGAACCGTCGAACCCCACGACGACGGGCGCGTCGGCGGCCGGGCGCGGCGCGTCGTGGACGACCGCCACCGGTCCGTGGGCGCGGTGGACGAGGGCAGTGCTGACACTGCCCAGCACCGTGCGCGCCAGCGCCCCGCGTCCGCGTGACCCGACCACGACGACCCTGGCCGTGCGGGACGCCTCGACCAGCGCCGCCGCCGGCGGCACGACCGCGAATTCCGACCTGACCGGGACAGCGCCGTGGGTGCGATCCCTGGCGATCTGCTCGGCGTCGTCGAGGATGTCCTCGGCGATCTGGCGCTGCCACTCCAGCAGCCCGGTGGGCACGGGGGCTATCGGCCACATGCCGATCGGCGGTGTCGCCGCGTACAGGATCGCCAGCGGCGCACCGTGACGCTCCGCCTCGTCGGCGGCCCACTCGAGCGCCGCCTGCGACGACGGTGAATCATCGACGCCGACAACCACTTCCGGGCCTCTGGCAGGTGTGCTCATCCCGCAGCGTCCTCTCTGGTCGCGGCCGGTCCGGACGGCCGAATCACTCGTTCGCCACGCTGGGATGGATCATCGCCAGCGCGGGGCGGCCCGACCGCGGGCGGCGCGCCGCCGCCGCCAGACAGGCCAGAGCCTTCTTGATGCCGAACGCTATCTCGTCGACATCCGGCGCGGCGGCGTCATCGCTGCTGATCCCGAACACGAGGTCGTCGCCGTCATTCAGGATCGCCACCGCGGTACGCAGCCGCAATGTCAGGGCCGGAACCGGGAGCACCCGCACCACCACGCGATCCATCAACATCTGCGGTCGCCCGGCAACGGCGGCATCCATGGTCACCGCCACCATGCCGCGCTGCGGCAGGCCGGTCAGCAGGTCGACCGCGCCGAGCAGCGCACCGCCACCGCGCCGCCGCCTGCGGGCTCTGGCCCGGAGCAGTCGCCGCTGCACCGTGAGCAGTTGCGTGACACGGTCTACTTCATGCACCGGCAGAGCGGGCAGCATGCCGGAGACGCGCAGCGAGTCGGGACGCGGTTCCTCGTCACGGCGCAGCAGTGCGGCGCGGAAGCTGTCGGTGATCGCCGACAGCGCGACGTCGTCGAGACCGACGCCGAAGGTCCGGCAGATCGGTGCGACCCCGGACAGCGGCACCTCGACCGCGCTGTAGCGGTGCCTGCCGGTGACGGGCCGGTTCAGCCGGTTCGACACGGCCCGCACCGCGGCCTCGAGGATCTTCGCCGCGCCCTCGACGGTGCCCCGGGCCGCGCGGGCCCACCCCGGTGGTGCGGGATCCTCGACGGCGCACGGAGGGGCGGCGGCGGCGCCGAAGTCGGTAGCCGCGGTGAGCATGCGCACGGCCGCGGAGCTGTCGGCGATGGTCGGGTCCACTGTCAGCAGGACCGCCCAGCGGTCGCGGGCGAGACCCTCGATCACCCAGCACTGCCACAGCGGTCGCCTGTCGCCCGGCGTCGTCCTGATCGCCTGCGGGACGAACTCGAACAGGTCCTCGTCGCCGCCGGGATGCGGCAGCGCGGCGCGCCGGAGGCCGCCAGACAGGTCGGATCCGATTCCGAGGAGATACGGAATCACCAGGAGACGCTCACCCAGTCCCTCGCTCAGCGCGTCGGCGTCCGGGATCGGGCCCTCGAGAATCAGCACGGCGCCGGCGGCGAGATCGGTGTGCCGGTCGGCGTCCTGCGCGTCCACGCCCCCACTATCGGGGCCGGCGGACCGGCGCGGGAGAGGCGGAGGTCCCTTGCGAACGGGACCTTTGCTCGCGCCCTCACCCCCGCAGCGGCGTATTGCGGCCATACTGGACGAATGGTCACCGTGTTCCTGGTCGACGATCACGAAGTGGTGCGGCGCGGGCTGATCGATCTGCTCAGCGCCGACCCGGAACTCGACGTCATCGGCGAGGCGGGCTCGGTGTCCGAGGCGCTGGCCCGGATCCCCGCCCTGCAGCCCGACGTCGCGGTGCTCGACGTCCGGCTGCCCGACGGCAACGGCATCGAACTGTGCCGTGACCTGCTGTCCCGGCTGCCCGAGCTGCGCTGCCTGATGCTCACGTCGTTCACCTCCGACGAGGCCATGCTCGACGCGATCCTGGCCGGCGCCAGCGGCTACGTCATCAAGGACATCAAGGGCATGGAACTGGCCAAGGCCGTTAAGGAGGTGGGCGCCGGCCGGTCGCTGCTGGACAACCGCGCCGCGGCCGCGCTGATGGCCAAACTGCGCAACGCCGCCGAACGCACCGACCCGCTCTCGGGCCTCAGCGAGCAGGAGCGGGTGCTGCTCGACCTGCTGGGCGAGGGGCTGACCAACAAGCAGATCGCGGCGCGGATGTTCCTCGCCGAGAAGACCGTCAAGAACTACGTGTCCCGGCTGCTCGCAAAACTGGGCATGGAGCGACGCACCCAGGCCGCGGCGTTCGTCTCCAAGCTGGACCGGCCGCACCGGTCCGCAGACGACTAGCACGCTGCACATTCAGCGATTTTGGGGCTGCCTGCCGAGCGGGTAGTATGGATCGACGGTGCGGTTTGCGCGCCGACTTCTTGCGTGCCCTGTCGGGAATTCCCGAGATCCGGCTCACGTTGCTAGTCGGACCGGAGACTGTGCCGACCAGGCCAACACGCCGACACGAAACGAAAAGCAAGGATCGCTAAACAGTATGGCCAAGAAAGACGGTGCCATCGAGGTCGAGGGTCGCGTTGTCGAACCCCTGCCCAATGCGATGTTCCGCATTGAGCTGGAGAACGGACACAAGGTCCTCGCCCACATCAGCGGCAAGATGCGGCAGCACTACATCCGCATCCTCCCGGAGGACCGCGTCGTGGTGGAGCTCTCTCCCTACGACCTGTCCCGTGGCCGCATCGTGTACCGCTACAAGTAACCGCAACCGACGAGAAGAAGGATCGACGACAGCCGTGAAGGTGAACCCGAGCGTCAAGCCGATCTGCGACAAGTGCAGGGTGATCCGCCGGCATGGGCGGGTCATGGTGATCTGCTCCGATCCCCGCCACAAGCAGCGGCAGGGCTGACCTCAAGGTCCAGCCCGAACCACAACTGAATGACGAACTCCCAGTACCACTGAAGGCATACGGCCTTCGAACACGCCCGGCACGGAGGCCGGGCCCCGGCAAGAGCCCGGGAACGGACTGGGACCAGACCTCCGCATAGAGAAGGAAACACCCCTGTGGCACGTCTCATGGGCGTCGATCTCCCGCGCGACAAGCGCATGGAGATCGCGCTGACCTACATCTACGGCATCGGCCGTACCCGCTCCCAGGAGATCCTGGAAGCCACCGGCATCAGCCGGGACCAGCGCACCAAGGACCTGACCGACGATCAGGTGACCCAGCTGCGCGACTACATCGAGGGCAACCTCAAGGTGGAGGGCGATCTGCGCCGCGAGGTGCAGGCCGACATCCGCCGCAAGATCGAGATCGGCTGCTACCAGGGCCTGCGCCACCGCCGCGGCCTGCCGGTGCGCGGCCAGCGGACCAAGACCAATGCGCGCACCCGTAAGGGCCCCAAGCGCACCATCGCCGGCAAGAAGAAGGCCAGGTAACCCGAGATGGCACAAGCCAAGAAGGGCGCGCCCAAGAAGGGTGCCGCCAAGACCCGCCGCCGGGAGAAGAAGAACGTCCCGCACGGCGCCGCGCACATCAAGAGCACGTTCAACAACACGATCGTGTCGATCACCGACCCGCAGGGCAACGTCATCGCGTGGGCCAGCTCGGGTCACGTGGGCTTCAAGGGCTCGCGCAAGTCGACGCCGTTCGCCGCCCAGCTCGCCGCCGAGAACGCTGCCCGCAAGGCGCAGGAGCACGGCGTGAAGAAGGTCGACGTGTTCGTCAAGGGCCCGGGTTCGGGCCGCGAGACCGCCATCCGCTCGCTGCAGGCCGCCGGCCTCGAGGTGGGCGCCATTTCCGACGTCACCCCGCAGCCGCACAACGGCTGCCGTCCGCCCAAGCGGCGCCGGGTCTAGGGGAGGAAGAACACTCATGGCTCGTTACACCGGACCCGTCACCCGCAAGTCGCGCCGCCTCGGCGTCGACCTCGTCGGTGGAGATCAGTCGTTCGAGAAGCGCCCCTACCCGCCCGGCCAGCACGGCCGCGCGCGGATCAAGGAGAGCGAGTACCGCCAGCAGCTGCAGGAGAAGCAGAAGGCCCGCTTCACCTACGGCGTGATGGAGAAGCAGTTCCGTCGCTACTACGAGGAAGCCAACCGTCTGCCGGGCAAGACAGGTGACAACCTGCTGCGCATCCTGGAGAGCCGGCTGGACAACGTCGTGTACCGCGCCGGCCTGGCCCGTACCCGCCGGATGGCGCGCCAGCTGGTCAGCCACGGCCACTTCACCGTCAACGGCGTGAAGGTCGACATCCCCAGCTACCGCGTCGCGCAGTACGACATCATCGACATCAAGGACAAGTCGATCAACACGCTGCCGTTCGAGCTGTCCCGGGCCAACGCCGGCGACCGCCCGATCCCCGGCTGGCTGCAGGTCGTCGGCGAGCGTCAGCGCATCCTCGTGCACCAGCTGCCCGAGCGTGCGCAGATCGACGTGCCGCTGACCGAGCAGCTCATCGTCGAGCTCTACTCGAAGTAAAGCGTCTGCCGGCCATCCGGTCCGGCAGATCAGCTAACGGCATCAAATAGCGGTTGCCGAGAAGGAGAAGAACACCATGCTGATCTCTCAGCGCCCCACCCTCAGCGAAGAGGTCATCGCCGAGAACCGGTCCCAGTTCGTCATCGAACCGCTGGAGCCCGGTTTCGGCTACACCCTCGGGAACTCGCTGCGGCGCACGCTGCTGTCGTCCATCCCGGGCGCGGCCGTCACCAGCATCCGCATCGACGGTGTGCTGCACGAGTTCACCACCGTGCCGGGGGTCAAGGAAGACGTCACCGACATCATCCTGAACCTCAAGGGCTTGGTCGTGTCCTCCGAGGAGGACGAGCCCGTGACCATGTACCTGCGCAAGCAGGGGCCGGGTGCGGTCACCGCGGGTGACATCGTCCCGCCGGCCGGGGTCACCGTGCACAACCCCGACATGCACATCGCGACGCTGAACGAGAAGGGCAAGCTCGAGGTCGAGCTCGTCGTCGAGCGTGGCCGCGGCTACGTTCCCGCCGTGCAGAACAAGGCCTCCGGCGCCGAGATCGGCCGCATCCCGGTCGACTCGATCTACTCGCCGGTGCTCAAGGTGACCTACAAGGTCGAGGCCACCCGTGTCGAGCAGCGCACCGACTTCGACAAGCTGATCCTCGACGTCGAGACCAAGAGCTCCATCAGCGCGCGTGACGCGCTCGCCTCGGCGGGCAAGACGCTGGTCGAGTTGTTCGGTCTGGCAAGGGAACTCAACGTCGAGGCCGAGGGCATCGAGATCGGGCCGTCGCCGGCCGAGGCCGACCACATCGCCAGCTTCGCGCTGCCGATCGACGACCTCGACCTGACCGTGCGCTCGTACAACTGCCTCAAGCGCGAGGGTGTGCACACCGTGGGCGAGCTCGTGGCCCGCACGGAGTCCGATCTGCTGGACATCCGCAACTTCGGTCAGAAGTCCATCGACGAGGTGAAGATCAAGCTGCACCAGCTCGGTCTGTCGCTCAAGGACAGCCCGGCCAGCTTCGATCCGTCGGAGGTCGCCGGCTACGACGTCGCCACCGGCACCTGGAACAGCGACGCCGGCTACGACCTGGACGACAGCCAGGACTTCGCCGAAACCGAACAGCTCTAACAAGAATCCGTCCCGGCCCTACCTGATACGGGGGCCGGCCCCCAAGAGGAGATAGTCGCAATGCCCAAGCCCACCAAGGGTCCTCGCCTCGGCGGGTCGTCCTCGCACCAGAAGGCGCTGCTGGCCAACCTGGCCACGTCGCTCTTCGAGCACGGCCGCATCAAGACCACCGAGCCGAAGGCGCGGGCGTTGCGTCCGTACGCGGAGAAGCTCATCACCCACGCCAAGAAGGGCACGCTGCACAACCGGCGTGAGGTGATGAAGAAGATCCGTGACAAGGACGTCGTGCACACCCTGTTCGCCGAGATCGGGCCGTTCTACGCCGATCGCGCCGGCGGTTACACCCGCATCATCAAGGTCGAGAACCGCAAGGGCGACAACGCGCCCATGGCGGTCATCGAGCTGGTGCGGGAGAAGACCGTGACGTCGGAGGCCAACAGGGCTCGCCGGAGCGCGGGTGCCCAGAAGGTCGCGGCTGCCGCCGCACCGCAGGCCGCGGTCGAGCCGGAGGCCACCGAGGGGCCGAGTGCCGAAGAGGTCGAGGCCATCGAGGAGACCCCGATCGCCGAGGACGCCGCGATCGAGGAGGCCCAGACCGCGGAGGCCGAGGCCGAGGCCGAGGAGTCCGCCGGTGACGACAAGGCCGACGACGCCAAGTAGCAGTCCCATGAACGAGCCCGTCATCGATTCCGGTGGCGGGCTCGTTCGTCTCCGCTTGGATATTGCTTACGAAGGAACGGATTTCGCGGGGTGGGCCACCCAGGCCGGTCAGCGGACGGTGGCCGGTGCGATCGACGACGCGCTGGGCACGGTGTTCCGTACGCCGGTGCTGACCCGGGCGGCGGGCCGCACCGACTCGGGGGTGCACGCGACAGGTCAGGTGGCGCACGTGGATGTTCCCGCCGCGGCGCTGCCGCACGCCTACCCGCGTACCCGGCGGGTCGGGGACGAGGAGTTCGGGCCGCTGGTGCGCCGGCTGGGCCGGATGCTGCCCGAGGACGTCCGGGTGCTGCAGATCGGCCGCGCAGCACCGGGTTTCGATGCCCGGTTCTCGGCGTTGCGGCGGCACTACGTCTACCGGCTGTCGACCGCGCCGTTCGGTGTGATCCCCCAGGACGCGCGGTTCGTGACGGCATGGCCGCGCCCCTTGGACGTCGACGCCATGTCCGCGGCGGCCCGCGGACTGCTCGGGCTGCGCGACTTCGCGGCGTTCTGCCGCCACCGTGACGGCGCGACGACGATCCGGGATCTCCAGCGGCTCGACTGCGTGCGCACCGACGACCGTGTCGCGATCCATGTCAGCGCCGACGCGTTCTGCTGGAACATGGTGCGCTCACTGGTCGGGGCGCTGCTCGCGGTGGGGGAGCACCGCCGTGACGCGGCCTGGTGTGCGGCGCTGCTCACCGCGACGCAACGCTCCAGTGACTTCGCCGCGGCACCGGCGCGGGGCCTGACGTTCGTCGGCGTCGACTATCCGCCCGACGAGGAACTCGCCGCGCGCACGGTCGTCACCCGGGATATGCGCAGCGCCGGCGAGACACTCTAGAGCTTCGTCAGATCCGACCGGCCACGAAGTCGGCGGCCTGGTTCACCATGCCGGCCTTGATGTAGGCGGGCGCGAGATGGTCGGGCCAGTAATCCTGCCAGTTGTTGGGATCGGTCGGATTGCAGATCGGATCGTCACCGTGGCACAACTCGATGATCCTGTCGCGCAGCGCCGGATTGGTGAAGTTCGCGATGGGGCCCACCCACTGACTGCCGTTGCCGAACAGCGTGACCGCGGCGATCTGCCGATCTGCGCCGTCGGGCATCGGATTCTTGAACCCGAACGCGGCGATGGGGACGGCCACCACGACGTCGGTGACCGCCGCGCCCAACGAGTAGCCGCCGAGCACCAGGCGGGTGTCGGGGCAGGCGCCGGTCATGTAGCTGATGCGCTGGCTCATGTCGTTGGCGCCGATGTCGACCTGGGTGTCGGCGGGGTACTTCACCGCGTACAGCCGGACGTTCTTACCGGTCTTGTCGCGCAGTGCCGACGCCAGAGCGTTGCCGATCTGCCCCGCGCCGGGCGCTTCGAGACGGCCGCGGGCGAAGATCAGCTCGGCCTGCGGGCACGATTCGGCCGACGCGACGGGGGTGGCCGGTCCGACGAGTCCGGCGACCATCGCCACAGCGGCGAGCACCGGCCCCAGGACGCGGCCCATCAGCGAGACAGTCATCCCGCCGATGATAGACAGCTCAGACGCGGCCCGCCGCGAATCCCGCGGCCTGCGGGATGAATGCCGACGATTCGTAGTGGGTGTGCGCGAACGGGTTTCGGCCGTCCGAGCAGATCGGGTCCCCGTCGGCGCACAGGTCGATGGCTTTGCCGGCGAACGAGCCCGCCGCCGAGACGGGGTTGCCGAACTTGGTGGCCGGGTTACCGAAAACCGCCACGGCGGCGACATTTCCGTTCAGTCCGGAGGCCAGTGGGGGAGCGGATCCGATGTCGCCGATTTTGTTGCCCAGCGGGGGAACTCCGGCCAGCATGTCGACGACCGCGGCGCCCTGGGAGTACCCGCCGAGCACGATCCGGGTGTCGGGGCACTGCGCGGCCATCGACGCGATCCGGCCAGCAGCGTCGGTGGCGCCGACCGCGGTGTTGAGGAAGTCGTAGCTCGCGGGATAGTTGACGCCGTACGTCGTCACGGAGCGTCCGCCGAGTTGGCCGATCAACGCGTCGGTCAGCGCCTGACCGACCCGGCCGACGCCCGGAGGCTCGCTCGTTCCGCGGGCGAAGATCACCTCGACGTCCGGGCACGGCTGCGCGGAGGCGGTCGAGGGGAGGGCAACAGAGGCAGCCGGCGGGATCACCGCGAGGGCAACGGCCGCACGCAGCAGGCGGCTCAGTCGGTCGATGCGCACAAGACACCGTAACGCATAGCTGGGCTACAGAAGTCCCGCGACGAATCCGGCCGCCTGGTCGGTGAGGCCGGACGGGCCGTAGTTGCTGTGCGCGGGGATGTCGTCACCGCCCGAGCACACCGGGTCACCGGGAGTGCACAGGTCGATCGACCGCGAGCCCCAGACGGGACTCGAGGTCAGCGGAAGACCGATCTTGGCCGACGGGTTGCCGAACACGGCGATCGCGGCGACGTGGTCGGGAGCGTTCGGCGGCAGCGGGGCGGTGAACCCGGCGCCGGGGACCGGAACCGCCGCGATGACGTCGATCACCGCGGCGCCCTGGGAGTATCCGCCGAGCACCAGTCGGGTGTTCGGGCAGGTGTTGATCATGTACTGGATGTGGCCGCTGGCGTCGTTGGCCCCGGCGGCGACCTGCAGGAAGTCGTAGGTCGCCGGGTAGTTCACCGCGTAGGAGCCGACGGAGCGGCCGCCGACCCGTCCGCTGAGGGAGTCGACGAAGGCCGAGCCGACCCGGCCCAGGCCGGGCGGTTCGTCGGTGCCGCGGGCGAAGACGACCTCGATGTCGGGGCAGCCCTGCGCGGAGGCGACGGGTGCCGCGACGGCGGGCGCGAACACGAGTGCCGCGCTGGCGAACAGGCTTGCGGCGAGCGCAGGCCCGCGGCGCATATCAAGATCGATCTTCACCCAGACGATGTTAGTTCACCTAGCGGGGCATCCGGCCACGTCGCGGCGTTGGCCTCGTCGAGGTGATCGCCGCGGTCGCCCTGGCGGGCCAGCGCCAAGCCGGCCAGCACGATCAGCCCGCCGACGGCCTGGGTCGCGGTGACCGCCTCGCCCAGCAGCACCCACGCCGCCAGCACCGCGAACATCACTTCCGACAGACCGACCAGGCTGGCGAAACGCGGCCGCAGGCGGGCGATGCCGACGATGCCGAGCGTGTAGGCGATCGCGGTGGGCAGCAGCGCCAGCGCGACGACGGGCAGTACCCAGGAGGTGGTCCAGCCGGCCACCACGGTGTCGTTGGCGGTGAATCGCAGTGGCATCGCGCCGGAGATGCCGAGCAGCGCGACGGCTCCGGCGCCGACGATCAGGCCGGCCGCGGCCAGCGTGATCGGGTGCAGCGCCGGTGCGCCGGATTCGCCACGGGCGCCGGTGGCGTTCTCCGACATCAGGAAGTAGCAGGCGGCGCACACCGCCGCGGCCAGCCCCCACCCGACGCCGACCGGGTTGATGTCGATTCCGGACAGGCCGTGCGGGCCGACCAGTCCGAGCACTGCGGTGATGCCGGCCACCGCGAGGGCCACGCCGCCGAGGGTGAGCGCGGTGGGCCGGCGCCTGGTGGTCGCCCACAGCCAGCCGACCACCAGGATCGGCGCGGTGTACTCGAGGAGCAGCGCGACACCGACCGACAGGTGGGCGACGGCGTTGTAGTAGAACAGCTGGGCCCCGGCGATCGGGATCAGCCCGTACGCGACGACGGTGCGCAGGTGGTGACGTGCCTCGCGCAGCCAGCCGGGATGTGCGACGGTGGCGAACACGGCCATCGCGAACGCCCCGCCGGCCAGCCGGGCGGTGACCGCGGCCGTCGGGCTCCAGCCTGCCGTCATCAGCGCCTTGGCGAACGGTCCGGAACACCCGAAGGCGAACGCCGAGCCGACCGCGAAGAGGAGACCGCTGCGAAACCGCGACGTGGTCGTGAGCACGGCCATGGGTGCACCTCCGGGGTTCAGATGCCTTAACAGCAAAGACATGAGTAAAATCAACTTTGGTCATGACGCTACCGCTGAAAGGAGTCATGAGTCAAATGCTTTTCAGTCATGACACCGAGCTCACCCTTCGGGCGGCGGGAGTGCTGATCAACTCCGACCGGGTGGACGGTGAACGACTCGGTGACCTGCCCGCCCTCGACGAGTACTTGGACAGCTTCGGCTGGACCGGCAGGCGTGACCACGACGCCGCCGAACTCGAATCGGTGCACCGGCTGCGCGCCCGGCTGGGTGCGATCTGGGAGATCGCCGATGACGAAGTCCGCGCCGTGGGGCAGGTGAACGCACTGCTGGCCGACACCCGCGCCGCACCGTGGCTGACCCGGCACCCGGAGATGCCCGAGTGGCATCTGCACCTGGCCTCCATCCACGATCCGCTGTGGCAGCGCATGGGCGCGGAGATGGCGATGGCGCTGGCCGACCTGATCCGCTCCGGCGAATTGCGCCGGCTCAAGGTGTGCGCCGCGCCGGACTGCGATGCCGTGCTGATCGATCTGTCCCGCAACCGGTCCGGCAAGTTCTGCGACACCGGCAACTGCGGCAACCGGCAGCACGTCGCCGCCTACCGCGAGCGTCGCTCCAACAAGTGAGCCGACCCCCCGCGCAGCGTCGTTACGCTCGCTCGAGGGGGTGCGATGCGGCAACCGATCATGCGGCTGCAGGTCAGCGGTCACCGGTTCCTGGTGCGCCGGATGGAGCACGCACTGGTGCGCGGCGACGCCGGGATGGTCGACGATCCGCTTCGCGCGCAACATCTCTCACTGGTCGCCGGTGCGGTCCTGACGGCGGTGGCGGTCGCGGTGGGCGCGGTGCTGGCGGTGCTCCGGCCGGCCGGTGACGTCGGGGACGCCGCCGTGGTGATGGTTCGCGACACCGGTGCGCTGTACGTCCGCATCGAGGACACCCTCCACCCCGTCCCGAACCTGGCCTCCGCATGGCTGATCGCGGGCAGCTCCACGCCGCCCCGGACGGTGTCCCAGGACGCGGTGGACCGGGCCCGACGCGGCGCGCAGCTGGGCATCCCCGGTGCGCCCGAACATCTTCCCCCGCCCGTGCCGCCCGCCGAGTCCGGCTGGACCGTGTGCGACGACGGCGCAGCGACGACCGTGATCGCGGGGCCGCTCGCCGACGGCGCCGTCCCGCCCGAACGCGGCGTGCTGGTCAGGCCGCTCGGCGCCGGGGCGGCGCAGACCTATCTGCTCTACGGCGGCCTGCGCGCGCGGGTCGACCTGCGCCATCCCGCCGTCGTGCGGGCGCTGCATCTCGAGGGCGTCGAGCCGCAGATGCTCTCGCCCGCTGTGCTGACCTCGATCCCCGAAGGTCCTGCCCTCGCGGCGCCGCACATCCCGCAGCGCGGGACCCCCGGGCCGGGTAGGTTGCGCGATCACCCGGTCGGGTCGGTGGTCGCGGTGCGGGGTGCCGGGCGCACACCCGATCTGTTCGTCGTGCTCAGCGGCGGCCTGCAGCGGGTCGGAGAGGTCGCCGCGGATCTGATCCGGTTCACCGATGCACGGCCCGGCGTTCAGATCCCCACGATCAATGCGGATCTCGTCGGCGAGCTCCCCGTGGTCAACACGCTGCCCGTCGGCACCTACCCGGATCGGGCCGGCGCGCACCACCCGGCGGTAGTGTGCGCGCGCTGGCAGCCCGCGCCCGGCGACCCCGGTGCGCGCACCACGGTCCTCACCGCCGACGCCGTTCCGGTGCGCGACGGCGCCGTCACCCTGGCGCAGGCCGACGGATCCGGGCCCGCCGTCGACGCGGTCGCGATGCCGCGGGGCCGCAGCGCGTTCGTCCAGTCGGTGTCCCTCGGGAGCGGTCCGGACAGCGTGGGGCCGCTGTTCCTGCTCACCGACGCGGGGGTGCTGTTCGGGCTCGAGAACGCCGACACGGCAACGCGGTTGGGCCTGCCGCTGCCGGCTCCGGCGGCGCCGTGGCCGGTCCTCGCGGTATTGCCGCGCGGACCGGACCTCAGCGTCAGGTCGGCGTCACGTCCCTGGGACGTCGTCGCCGCGCGGCCGTGAGCGGCGCAGCGCCGCACAGAGCGCCGCGACCCCGCCGACCAGGCCCGCGCACAGCAGCACGCCGCGGCCCGATGTGGCCGGCGCGGGTGGATGCGCCCCAGAGGGAATGTCCGACAACGAGGTCGCGGTCCGCAGTGGTGAAGCGGGGGCCGGCTCACCGATCGCGGTCAGCACGTCGACCACCCCGTGACCCACCGCGGCATTCCAGCCGCCGGCAGGGTGCCGCGCGGTGTCCTCGATGCGGGTCATGACCTGGCGCGCGGTCAGTTCCGGGTGCCGTGCGCGCACCAGGGCGGCGATCCCGGCGACCAGCGGGGCGGCATAGCTGGTGCCGGACAGCGCGATCCCGGACGGGGTCGAGTCCACCAGCCCGTCAGCCGCCGGCGCGAGCGACACGATGTTCTCCCCGGGTGCCGCGACGTCGACCCACGGCCCGGCGAGGCTGAACTCCGAGGCCGACCCGTCGGCGGCGACCGAACCGACGGTGAGCACATAGTCGTCGTACCACGCGGGACTGGCCACCACCGTCACGGCGTCGGTCGTGTTCTGGCCGGGACACTGACCCGCCGCGCCGACATTGCCTGCCGCACTGACCACGACGGTGTCGGTGACGTCGACGGCGTAGGCCAGAGCCGCGCCGAGCGCGCGGTCGTCGAGTGCGCCGTCGGCCGCCAGGCACGCCACCGACGAGATGTTGATCACGGTGGCGCCCAGATCGGCGGCGAGGCGGACCGCCGCAGCGAGGGTCTCGACGTCGCCGACTCCCGAGCCGGCGTCGTCGGTGTATCCGAACTTATTGCTGGACTGTCGGATCGACACCAGGGACACCTCGGGTGCGATCCCGCCGAATCCGCGCGGGTGGGTCGGCTCGGCGGCCGCGGCGATGATGCCGGCGACGAGCGTGCCGTGTCCGTCGCAGTCGGCGGTCCCGTCCGTCGAGCCGACGAAGTCGCCGCCGCCCACGAGGTGGGGGAGGCGGCGATGGCGCGCGACGCCGGTGTCGATGACCGCGACGGTCTGCCCGGCGCCGCGGGTGAGCGCCCACACCGACGGCAGGTCGTCGAGTATGCGGCCCCGGCCGGTCGGGGGCCGTGTGGCCACACAGTCCTCCCGCTGTTCGGTGGGATGCGGTGCGCGTGCCGGACCTGCCGGGGGAAGCCGGGTGTCGTCGATCGGCGGCGGTGTGACCGCCGCGTGCGCCGGGGGCGAGGGGGCGAGTGCGGCGGTCAACGCGGTGACCGCGACGATGCGACCGAGGCGCGTCACGGCAGGTTCATCCCGCGGACCATGTCGTAGACGCCCGCCACCCAGGCGGCCAGCGGCACCACGGCCGCCAGGGACGCGTACTCGGTGAGCTGCACGAGCCAGCGCGACAGCGGGTTCGGCGCCGGTCCGCGCAGCCACACCGGCAGCGCCGCCGCCCCGGCCGCCGCGATGCCGGCGCACCACCACGGCGCCCAGCGTGGGTCGACGGTCACCACGGTCCACAGGGCCGTCAGCAGGGCCACGAATCCTGTTGTCGCCAGCGCTGTTCGGCGTAGCGGATCGGCATGCACACGGTGGCGCAGCAACAGGAGCGCGGCGACGACGACCGAGAAGAGGGCGGCGAGTAGCCGCGGCGCCCGCGCGTCCGCGGCGACCAGCACCGCACCCGCGGCGGCCGTGCCCGCCCAGCCGCCCACCAGTCCGGTCAGCATGCGCTGTGCCGTCTGCGCTCGGCGCTCACTGATCGTGGCCCGTGTCGGACCGAGGCCCGCGATCGCCACGGTCAGCGTCGGCGCGACCGACAGCAGCAGCAGTGACACCACGGTCAGCAGCGCACCGGTGGCTGCGACGCCCCGCGCGGCGAGCATCCCGCACCCGGTGGCCACCGCCGCGGCGCCGGCGGTCGCCGCGCATCCGCTCAGGGCGGGCATGCCACCGATGTCGGAGCGGCACAACATCATCGCCATCGTCAGCGCCGCACCCGAACCGAGGAGGACACCCGGGGCCACCGCCGCCGTCGCGAGCACACCCGTCACCGCCACTTCCACCACCGCGCCGACGGCCAGCACCGTGCACAGTGGCTCCGGCACCCGGCCGCCGGCCGCGGCCACCGCGCTCGCCGCGGCCAGCGCCGCGGCGACCCACAGCGCGAACTGCTGTCCCCCCACGCTGCCGGCCCACGTCAGCGCTGCCGCGAGCGCGAGGATCACAGCGAAGCCCACCACGGCGGCGGGGCCGGTCCCGCGCGGCGCGGGGTGGCGCACAGCCGCGGTCACCACACCGGCCGGGTCGGCGGGCACGACGCGTGGCGCCGGCGGTGGCGCTGGCGCCAGCACCAGCAAGTCACCCTCGCGAACCCCGTTGTCCCGCAACGTTACGGATGGATCGAAGGCGGCACCGCCCGGGCGGGCCAGGAACCACCGCACCGGTTCTGCCGTCGGGTCCGCGTCCCCGAGCACCAGGTCGACGATCGACGGCAGCAGCACGCCGACCGGGCAGCCCGCCGGCAACACGACATCGACCGTCGTCTGTCGCGCCGGTGCGTGGACGGCCACCCGGCACACCGTATCGGTCACGCAGGCAACGTAACTCGGCGCTCACGGGGTGTGACGCAGCAAAATCGCCGGCGGACGGAGGGAACCGGTCGGGCACCCCGTGCGTCTACACGCTTATGGGATCAGAGCATCCGCCCGGCGGTCGGATCACCCTCGAGGCGCCTCCGCCGCTGCCGGAGGCCACCCCGGTCAGCCCCCTGGCACGGCTGATGCCGATCGTGATGATCGCCGCGATGGTGGGTATGAGCGCGCTCTACCTCCGATCGGGCGGCCCCGCCGCGCGCAGCCCCATGACGCTGATCCTCCCGCTGATGATGCTGACGTCGGTGGTCGGCATGCTCGTGCACGGAGGGCGCGGCGCCACCCGCACCGCCGAGATCAACGCGGGCCGAGCCGAATACCTGCGCTATCTGGACGGCGTGGCCGCCGGGCTGGCGGCCTCGGCGGCTGAGCAGCACGTGTGGCTTTACCGGCGTCACCCCGACCCGGCGGCGCTGTGGACCACCGCGGGCACGGATCGGCGCGATGAGCGCGCCCCCGACCACCTCGCAGTCCGGGTCGGAGTCGGCTGTGCGGTCGCGGCGACGACGCTCAGCGTGCCCGACCTCGGACCCGACGACGACCCGGTGACCGCCGGGGCTGTGCGCCGCCTCGTGCAGGAGCGCTCGGTCGTCAGGGACGTCCCCGTGCTGGTGTCGCTGCCGGCGGTGCGCCTGGTCAGCGCGGCCGGGGATCCCGCGACGGCCCGCGCGGTGCTCCGCGCACTGGTGTGCCAGGCTGCCGTCGCTCACCCGCCCGACACCCTCGCTGTCGAGGCGCCGGCGGGGGCCGCCTGGGACTGGGTGAAGTGGCTGCCCCACAGCCGGACGGTCGGCACATCACGGCACCGACTCAGCATCGCCGACGGTGCCGAATCGGTCTCGCCGGGCGAGGGGGTCACCGTGCTCGCCGTCCGTCCCGCGGAGCCGCAGACGGCGGTGACGGTGTGTGCCGACGGCACGCCGATCGACGCCGAGCACGACGTGCTGTCGCTGTCCGAGGCGCTGGCGTGTGCCCGCCGCATCGCCGGGGCGTCGGCGCGGGCCGGGCTTCCGCGGCGCGACAGAACGGACTGGTGCTCGCTCATGGCGATCGACGACCCAGAGGATCTGCACCCCGAGAAACTCTGGGCCCGGTGCACAGCGGAGGCCGCGCTGCGGGTGCCGATCGGTGTCACCGACGACGGTGTAAGGGTCGAACTGGACATCAAGGAGGCCGCGGCCGGCGGAATGGGGCCGCACGGGCTGTGTGTCGGCGCGACCGGCTCCGGCAAGTCGGAGTTCCTGCGCACGCTCGTGCTGGGCATGATCACCGCGCACTCACCCGACGTTCTGAACCTCGTTCTCGTCGACTTCAAGGGCGGGGCCACGTTTCTCGGCTTCGAGCAGGCCCGGCACGTGTCGGCGGTGATCACCAATCTGGCCGACGAGGCGCCGCTGGTGGCGCGGATGCACGACGCGTTGTCCGGTGAGATCACCCGTCGGCAGGAGGTGCTGCGGGCCGCCGGAAATCTCGCGAACATCGCCGACTACCAGAGGATGCGGGCACGCGACGGTGGTTTGGCACCCCTGCCCGCCCTGTTCATCGTCGTCGACGAGTTCTCCGAACTGCTCAGCCGCCACCCCGACTTCGCCGACCTGTTCGTCGCCGTGGGCCGTCTCGGCCGATCGCTGGGGGTGCACCTGCTGCTCGCCAGCCAACGGCTCGACGAGGGTCGGCTGCGCGGGCTCGACGCCCACCTGTCGTACCGCATCTGTCTGAAGACGTTCTCGGCCGCCGACTCCCGGGCCGTGCTGGGAGTGCCCGATGCCTACCAGCTGCCCGCTCAGCCGGGTGCTGCCTATCTGAAGACGGCCTCCGAGCAGCTCACCCGGTTCCAGACCGCGTTCGTCTCGGGACGGTACGCGCCGCGAGAGGCCACGGGAGCCGTTGCCGCACAGCGTTTCACGTACACCGCGGCGGTGCGCGCGCCGTCACCGGCGCTGGCCGCGAAACCGCTCCTCGACACCGTGCTGACCCGCCTGACCGGGCGGGGCCGCGCGGCCCACCGGGTGTGGCTGCCGCCGCTGTCCCGGTCACCGGCCCTCGACGATCTGCTGCACAGCTTTCCCGCAGGCGGCCTGCGGGTGCCGATCGGCGTCGTCGACTGCCCGGTCGAGCAGCGTTATGAGCCGCTGACCGTGGATCTCTCGGGCGCTGCGGGCAACGTGGCGGTCGTCGGCGCCCCGCAATCGGGCAAGTCCACGGCGCTGCGCACCCTGGTGTCGGCGCTGGCCGCGTCGCACGACGCCGGGGCCGTGCAGATCTACTGCCTGGACTTCGGCGGGGGGACGCTGCGCACGCTGGCCGAGTTACCCCACGTCGGGTGTGTCGCCGGCCGGCGCGACACCGATCTGTGCCGCCGCACCGTGGCCCACGTCGAAGCGGTGCTGAGCGCCCGGGAGGCCGCGTCCCGTCGAGGTCATGATCACTGCGGCGACGTCTTTCTCGTCGTCGACGGATGGGCGACCGTCCGGCAGGACTTCGACGTCCTCGAGCCGGCGATCACCGCGCTCGCCGCCCGCGGGCTCTCCTACGGTGTGCACGTCGTGCTCGCCGCGTCCCGCTGGGCCGATCTGCGGCCTGCGCTCAAAGACCAGATCGGCACCCGCATCGAGTTACGCCTCGGTGAGGCAGCTGAATCCGACATGGACCGGCGGCGGGCCCGTGAGCTGGCCACCGCACCACCCGGCCGCGGCCTGACCCGCGCCGGCCGGGAGATGGTCATCGCCCGACCCCCGGCCGCCGCGGTGTGCCGACATCCCGACGGGATCACCGCCCCCCGGGTGGAACTGCTGCCGGAGAAGATCTTCCACGACACGATCGCGCGGGGCCCGTGGCGGCGCGGGCAGGTGGTCGTCGGCCTCGGGGAACGCGATCTGTGCGCGGTCACCCTGGACTTCACCGACCATCCCCACCTGCTGATCCTGGGCGAGGGGGAGTGCGGCAAGTCGGCTCTGCTGCGCGCACTGTGCACCGAGCTGGTGGGCACCCACAGCGAGGACGAGGTGTCCCTGGAGATCGTCGACTACCGCCGCACCCTGCTCGGCGTCGTCGACAGTGGCCATCTGGCAGGTTATTCGGCGTCTCCGGTGGCACTCGAGGGCCGTCTGACGGCGCTGACCGCCCGGCTGACCGAGCGCATGCCCGACGAACACGTCACCCAGCGGCAGCTGCGCGATCGCTCCTGGTGGAGCGGGCCCGAGATCTTCGTCATCGTCGACGACTACGACCTGGTCGCCGGGGCCACCGGTAACCCGCTGACACCGCTGGCCGACTTCCTGCCGCACGCCAAGGATCTCGGCCTGCACGTCATCGTGGCACGCCGCTCCGGCGGTGCGGCGCGGGCACTCTTCGACCCGGTGCTCGCCCGACTGCGCGACATGGGGTGCTCGGGGATGACGATGAGTGCCGCCCCGGAAGACGGAAATCTGTTCGGCGCATCACGTCCCGGACCGCTGCCTGCCGGCCGCGGCTCGCTCACCGTGCGCGGCCGACCCGACGAACTGATCCAGGTCGGGTGGCTCGACCCGCCGTGACGCCGGTCGTCATCGAGGTGGGACCGGTGACCGTCCGCGGCCCCGGGACCGCGCCGGCCGAATGGGTCGAGCAGGCCCTCGCGTGCCTCGGTGATCGCCTGACGATCGTGGGTGGCCGCCTCGTCGAGGTGGCAGACCTGTGGGGCGACGTGCTCGCGGCCGCGTGCGGTGAGCCCCCGCAGACGCTGGCACTGGTGCTGCCGAGCTGGTGGTCGGCAGCCGCGGCGGCGATCGTCACCGCCGCCGCGCGGGAGGTCAGCGGTGACGTCGTGGTGTTCCGGCGGGCGCTGCTGCTCGCCACCGCCCACGACGTCGCCGTCGTCGAGCTCGCCGACGACCTCGTGGTGGTTCAGGCCCCCGACGCCACGATGCGTGTCGTCGAGCGCGAAAAGACCACCGTGACAGGCATTGTCGACGAGTTCGGTACCGCCCTGCTCGATGTGCCAGCGGGTGTCAGGCCTGTGCCGGACCGGAGGTGCGATCGCAGCGGCCGCCGGCACATCGTGAGCGCCGTGGCCGCGGCGACCGCGCCCTCGCCGCGGCGGTGGCGGGTCGGCCCGCAGCGGGCGGCCGCGCTCGTCGGATGCGCGCTCGCCGCGGTCGGCGTCGGCCCCTGGTGGGCGCGCGACGCGGCGCCCACGCCGTGGGTGGCGTTGACCGAGGGGCGCGTGACGATCGAGGTCCCGGCGGGCTGGGCGGTCCAGCGCATCACGGCGGGGCCGGGGTCGGCGCGGGTGCAGGTGTCCGCACCCGGTGGCGTGCCGGCGCTGCACCTCACGCAGTCCGTCACGTCGGAGCCTGCGTCGTTGCCCGACGTCGCCGAATCCCTCCGCCCGGCAATCGACGTCGCCCCCAGCGGGGTGTTCGTCGACTTCCGGGCCGACGGGGAGGTGGGTGGTCGCCCGGCGGTGACCTACCGCGAACTGCGGGCCGGCAGCCGGACCGACTGGGCGGTGATCGTTGACGGCGACGTGCGGATCGCCGTGGGCTGCCAGACCGGCCGCGGGCCCGCCGAGCGGCTCGGCGAGGAGTGTCTGCGCGCGGTGCGCAGCGCGCGGGCGGTGCCCTGAAATCGGCTCGGCTACAGGGGAACCGGAACGCCACCCGGTGCGTCCAACTCTGTACAACCCACGAGCACGGAAGGATCCGCGATGCCGATCCCGTCAGGACCCTCGGGCGCCGCCCTCACCACCGACTTCGACCTGATGTCGGCGGTCGCGGGCAGGACCGACGCCCGTAACGAAGAGATCCGCTCGATGCTGCAGTCGTTCATCGCCGAGATGAGCAGTGTGCCCGCATCGGTGTGGGGAGGGGTGGCCGCCGCCCGGTTCCGCGACGTGGTGGAGCGCTGGAACGCCGAGTCGCTGCGGCTGCACGCCGCGCTGCAGCGCATCTCGGAGACTATCCGCGACAACGAGCGCATCCTGCGCGCGGCCACCGACAGTCACTCGCAGGCCATCGGTTCCGTGGCCGCCCAGCTCTAGAGGAGGACCAGACATGGACCCGATGCTGTCCTACGACTTCGCCGAGATCGAGCACACCATCCACAGGCAGATCCACCTGACGTCAGCGCGCTTCAACGCCGCACTCGACGACCTGCGGACGCAGATCGCTCCGCTGCAGCAGACCTGGACACGGGATGCGGCCGACGCGTACCGCGTCGAGCAGGACCGCTGGGAGCGCTCCGCGGCCGCGCTCAACGACATCTTGTTCAGTCTCGGTACGGCGGTTCGGGACGGCGCCGACGACGTCGCCGCCACCGACCGCACGGCCGCCAACGCCTGGGGCGCCTGAGCAGCCCCGCCGCAGTCTGTGCGGCCCCCGGGAGGAGGGGAGCCGATCGGGGGTCGCACAGTACTGACTCGGCTAGGCTGGCCTCGGGTGTGATGGCGGACACTGAGGAACGCCGCGTGGGAAATGCGAAGACGACGAACGGACGGTCGACGACCCGTCCGTCTCCGTCGACGCTGCGCACGGTGCACGAGCGCTTCATCGCCGGCGAGGTCGGCGCCGAGGACCTCACCTCGTCGCTGCGTCCGGTCGTCGCGCAGAGTTGGGAGCGCAGCCTCGCCGTCGGCGTCGACCCCGACTTCCACGGCGCCCGGCCCGCCGAGGCCGTCACCGCGATCGCCCGGCTGCGTGACACCCACCCGCTCGCGCCCGCGCTGCCCGTCATCCGCCGGCTGCTGGTCAACGACGCGGTCGACTCCGGGGTGGTCGTCGCCGTCAGCGCCGCCGACGGCACGCTGCTGTGGGTCGAGGGCGATCCCACCGCGTGCCGCAAGGCCGAGGCGATGAACTTCGTGCCCGGCGCGGACTGGAGCGAACGCGGCGCCGGCACCAACGCCCCGGGCACCGCGCTCGCGCTCGACCGCGAACTGCAGATCCACGGCTCCGAACACTTCTCCCGCATCGTGCAGCCGTGGAGTTGCACCGCGGCCCCCGTGCACGACCCGACCACCGGTGCGCTGCTCGGCGCGATCGACCTCACCGGCGGCGCCCAGGTCGCCTCCACGCAGACACTGGCGCTCGTGCGCGCGACCGCCGTGGCCGTCGAGAACCATCTGGCGCTGCTGCGGATCGCCGGCGTCGGCGCCGAGCCCGCCGCCCGCAAGCCGCACCTGGTCGCGCTCGGCGGGGACCGACCGCGCTGGGTGACCACCGACAGCTACGGCCATCTGCAGGCCACCCACCTGACCGGGCGCCACGCCGACATCCTCGTCCTGCTGAGCCGGCACCCCGAGGGGCTGTCGGCCGACCATCTCGCGGTGCTCCTCGACGACAAGGACCTCGACGTCGTCACCGTGCGCGCGGAGATGTCGCGGCTGCGCAAGGTCATCGGCGCCGAGAACCTCGGCTCGCGGCCCTACCGGCTGCTGGCGCCGATCACCAGCGACTTCGGCGAGGTGTTCGACGCGCTCGACGCCGGCGACGTCGAGGCGGCCCTGAACCGGTACGCCGGACCGCTGCTCACCCAATCCGTGTCCCCGGCGGTGGCGCGGCTGCGCACCCAGCTGTCGGCGACGCTGCGCGAGGCGGTCCTCGCCGAATGCGCCCTGGGCCGCCCCGGTCTGCTGCGCCGCTGGCTGGACCTGCCCGAAGGCCGCGACGACCGCGACGGCTGGCAGGCGCTGCGTGACTGCGCCGGGCTGAACGCGGTCGCCCGCGCCCGCGCCGGCGGGCACCTCGCCGGACTCGATTACGAACTGGGCTAATCTGCCCCGTCGATGCAACCGTGCTGCAACGGTGGCGCGCGTAGCTTCAGTGACGCACACCACACGAGCAGGAGTATCACCATGACTGTGTATGCCCGACCGGGGACCGACGGCTCGCTGATGTCGTTCAAGCCCCGCTACGAGAACTTCATCGGCGGCCAGTGGGTCCCGCCGAACGCGGGCCGCTACTTCGAGAACCCGACGCCCGTGACCGGCGAGGCGTTCACCGAGGTGCCGCGTTCCGACGAGACCGACATCGAGAACGCGCTCGACGCCGCCCACGCCGCCGCGCCGGCCTGGGGCAAGACGTCGCCGGCCGAGCGCGCGGTGATCCTCAACAAGATCGCCGACCGCATCGAGGAGAACCTCGAGTCGATCGCGCTGGCCGAGTCGTGGGACAACGGCAAGCCGATCCGCGAGACGCTCAACGCCGACATCCCGCTGGCCGTCGACCACTTCCGCTACTTCGCCGGATGCATTCGCGCGCAGGAGGGTTCGCTGTCGGAGGTGGACGCCGACACCGTCGCCTATCACTTCCACGAGCCGCTGGGTGTGGTCGGCCAGATCATCCCGTGGAACTTCCCGATCCTGATGGCCACCTGGAAGCTGGCCCCCGCGCTGGCGGCAGGCAACGCCGTCGTGCTCAAGCCCGCCGAGCAGACGCCCGCCTCGATCCTCTACCTGTTCGAGGTCATCGGCGACCTGCTGCCCGCCGGCGTGGTGAACATCGTCAACGGGTTCGGCGTCGAGGCCGGCAAGCCGCTGGCGTCGAGCAACCGCATCTCCAAGATCGCGTTCACCGGCGAGACCACCACGGGCCGGCTGATCATGCAGTACGCGTCGCAGAACCTGATCCCGGTGACGCTCGAGCTCGGCGGCAAGAGCCCGAACATCTTCTTCAACGACGTGATGGCCGCGGCCGACAACTACCAGGACAAGGCGCTCGAGGGCTTCACGATGTTCGCCCTGAACCAGGGCGAGGTCTGCACGTGCCCCTCGCGGTCGCTGATCCAGGCCGACATCTACGACGAGTTCCTCGCGCTCGCCGCGATCCGCACCAAGGCGGTCCGGCAGGGCGACCCGCTCGACACCGAGACGATGATCGGCGCGCAGGCCTCCAACGATCAGCTCGAGAAGATCCTGTCCTACATCGAGATCGGCAAGAGCGAAGGCGCGCAGGTGGTCACCGGCGGTGAGCGCGCCCAGCTCGGCGGCGATCTGAACGGCGGCTACTACGTGGCGCCGACGATCTTCACCGGCCACAACAAGATGCGGCTGTTCCAGGAGGAGATCTTCGGGCCCGTCGTGGCGGTCACGTCGTTCAAGGACTACGACGAGGCCATCAGCATCGCCAACGACACGCTGTACGGCCTCGGTGCCGGCGTGTGGAGCCGGGACGGCAACACCGCCTACCGGGCCGGGCGCGACATCAAGGCCGGCCGGGTGTGGACCAACTGCTACCACCAGTACCCCGCGCACGCGGCGTTCGGCGGCTACAAGCAGTCCGGCATCGGCCGCGAGAACCACAAGATGATGCTCGACCACTACCAGCAGACCAAGAACCTGTTGGTCAGCTACAGCGACAAGGCCCTCGGGTTCTTCTGAGCCTGAGCCTGCCGCTGACCCGACGCGAACTCGCACGGACTTCCCCCTCGGTCCGTGCGAGTTCGTGTCCGTTCGGCCATCGATCGTGGACCAAAAGTCCCTTATCCGGCACGGACTTTCGGCGTGGAATCGGTACATGACCGAGAACACGATGCGCGCCGCCGTTGTCCACCAGCTGGGTTCCCCGCTGACGATCGAGGAGCTCGAGCTCCCCAAGCCCGACTACGGCGAGGCCCTCGTGAAACTCGAGACCTCTGGCGTCTGCCACACCGATCTGCATGCCGCACACGGTGATTGGCCGGTCAAGCCGACCCCGCCGTTCATCCCTGGCCACGAGGGCTACGGCACCGTGGTGGCCGTCGGCGACGGTGTCGACGACCTGAAGGTGGGGGACAAAGTCGGCAACGCGTGGCTGTGGTCGGCGTGCGGACGCTGCGAGTACTGCCGCACCGGTTGGGAGACGCTGTGCGAACACCAGCGCAACGGCGGCTACACCGTCAACGGCAGCTTCGGCTCCTACATGCTCGTCAACGCCGCCTTCGCCGCGCGCATCCCCGACGGGGTCGACCCGGTCGAGGTCGCGCCCATCCTGTGCGCGGGCGTCACCGTCTACAAGGGCCTCAAGGTCACTGACACCCGGCCGGGGCAGTGGGTGGCGATATCCGGCATCGGCGGTCTCGGCCACGTCGCGGTGCAGTACGCGATCGCGATGGGCCTGCGTGTCGTCGCGATCGACGTGGACGACGCCAAGCTCGACCTCGCCACCCGCCTCGGCGCGGAGATCGTCGTCAACGCCCGCACCGCCGACGTCGTCGCCGAGGTGCAGAACGCCACCGGCGGCGTGCACGGCGTGCTCGTCACCGCGGTGCATCCCGAGGCGTTCGGCCAGGCGATTGGGCTGGCCCGGCGCGGCGGCACCATCGTGTTCGTCGGGTTGCCGCCCGGCGACTTCCCCGCATCGATCTTCGACATCGTGCTCAAGGGGCTGACGATCCGCGGTTCGATCGTCGGGACGCGCCAGGACATGGTCGAGGCGATCGACTTCTTCGCCCGCGGGCTGATCCACCCCACCGTGCACACCACCGCACTCGACGACATCAACACGGTGTTCGCCGACATGGAGCAGGGGCGCATCGACGGCAGGGTCGTGATCGACTACCGCTGAGCGCGGCATGTTTACCCGACTGCATTTCTGAGAAGTCCCTGGATGGCTCATCCGGGACACAGGCAGGAGTGCAGCGTGTCGACGAACTCAGAACGCCGTGTCGCGGAGCATAAGAAGTCCGACGACTACCTGCAGCAGCGCCAGCTGAAGTCCGGGAGTGCCGGCTGGCTGCTGCTCGCCGGGCTCGGTGTCGGATACGTGGTGTCAGGGGACTACTCCGGCTGGAACTTCGGGCTCGCCCAGGGCGGGTTCGGCGGCCTGGCCATCGCGGCGGTGATCATCGCCGCGATGTACCTGGCTCTCGTGCTCGGTATGGCGGAGCTGTCCTCGGCGCTGCCCGCCGCCGGTGGGGGCTACACCTTCGCGCGGCGCGCGCTCGGCCCATGGGGCGGCTTCGCCACCGGCACGGCGATCCTCATCGAGTACTCGATCGCCCCGGCCGCGATCGCGACGTTCATCGGTGCGTACGTGGAGTCCTTGAACCTCTTCGGCATCCGCGACGGCTGGTGGGTGTATCTCGCGGCCTACGCCGTGTTCATCCTCATCCACCTGTCCGGGGTGGGCGAGGCGCTGAAGGTGATGTTCGTGATCACCGCGGTGGCCCTCGTCGGCCTCGTGGTCTTCGCGATCGCCGCGGTGGGACGCTTCGACGCGGCCAATCTGACCGACATCGCCGCCACCGACGCTGCCGGCGCCTCGTCGCTGCTGCCGTTCGGTTACCTCGGCGTCTGGGCGGCGCTGCCGTTCGCGATCTGGTTCTTCCTCGCCGTCGAGGGGGTGCCGCTGGCCGCCGAGGAGGCGACCCGACCGGAGCGCAACGTCCCGCGCGGGATCATCGCGGCGATGAGCGTGCTGCTGGTCACCTGCGTGACCGTGCTGGTGCTGGTCCCCGGGGCGGGCGGCGCCGAGGCGATGTCCGGCTCGGGCAATCCGCTGGTCGAGGCGCTCGGCGACACGACCGCGGCCACCGTCGTCAACTACATCGGCCTGGCCGGGCTGATCGCCAGCTTCTTCTCGATCATCTACGCCTACTCCCGCCAGTTGTTCGCGCTGTCGCGGGCGGGCTACCTGCCCACCGTGCTGTCGGTGACCAACCGGCGCAAGGCGCCGACGTTGGCGCTGATCGTCCCGGGCCTGATCGGGTTCGCGCTGTCGCTGACCGGGCAGGGCGACCTGCTGCTCAACATGGCGGTGTTCGGCGCCGCCGTCAGCTATGTGCTGATGATGGTCAGCCACATCGTGCTGCGCCGGCGCGAACCGGGCATGAAGCGTCCGTACCGTACGCCCGGCGGCACCGTCACCACCGGGTTCGCGCTGGTCATCGCCTCGCTGGCGGTGATCGCGACGTTCCTGGTGCACGTGGTCGCCGCGCTGTGCTGCCTGGGGGTGTTCGCGCTGTTCATGCTGTACTTCGCGGTGTACAGCCGGCACCGGCTGGTGTCGAACTCGCCCGACGAGGAGTTCGCGGCGCTCGCCGAGGCCGAGGACACCCTCAGTTGAGCGTTTTGACCTGCGGCGACGGCCGCAGGTAAGCTTCCTCGTTGGCGTGCGCTGCGCTTGCCGGAACCTCGGGTCTCCGTCGGTCGCCGAGGCAACGAGAGCGTACGCCCGACCGGCACCCGGACAGTCCGGGACTCAACCGAGGTGAAGACCTCAGAACAGAAGAGGTAGCGCTGTGCCTACGTACACGCCGAAGGCGGGTGACACCACGCGCACGTGGTACGTCATCGACGCCACCGACGTGGTGCTCGGCCGGCTCGCCGTCGAAGCAGCCAAGCTGCTCCGCGGCAAGCACAAGCCGACGTTCACGCCGAATGTCGACGGCGGTGACTTCGTCATCGTCATCAACGCCGACAAGGTCGCCATCAGCGGCGACAAGCTGACCAAGAAGTTCGCCTACCGCCACTCCGGGTATCCCGGCGGCCTGCGCAAGCGGTCGATCGGTGAGCTGCTGCTCAAGCACCCGACCCGCGTCGTGGAGAACGCGATCGTCGGCATGCTGCCGCACACCAAGCTCAGCCGTCAGGTGCAGAAGAAGCTGAAGGTGTACGCCGGCCCGACGCATCCGCACACCGCGCAGCAGCCGATTCCGTTCGAGATCAAGCAGGTGGCCCAGTGACCGAACCCGAGTACACGACCGAGACCGTCGAGGCTCCCGAGACCGGTGCCTACGTCGAGTCCGAGGCGGCTCCCCGCGAGCCCGTCGTGATCGACCGTCCGATCCAGACCGTCGGCCGCCGCAAGGAGGCCGTCGTCCGCGTCCGCCTGGTGCCCGGCACCGGCCAGTTCCACCTCGACGGCCGCACCCTGGAGAACTACTTCCCGAACAAGGTGCACCAGCAGCTCATCAAGGCGCCGCTGGTCACCGTCGATCGGCTGGAGCAGTTCGATATCTACGCCCACCTCGACGGTGGCGGCCCCTCGGGCCAGGCCGGCGCGCTGCGCCTGGCCATCGCCCGGGCGCTCATCATCGTCCAGCCCGAGGACCGGCCCGCGCTCAAGCGCGCCGGCTTCCTCACGCGTGACCCGCGTGCCATTGAGCGCAAGAAGTACGGTCTGAAGAAGGCCCGCAAGGCGCCTCAGTACAGCAAGCGCTGATCACTTTTTCGACACGGCGCCCGGTCGCTCCCCGCGGAGTGGCCGGGCGCCGTGCCGTTGATAGGTTGCTCGCAGAATCGTGTGAGAGGTTGTCACCATGGCTCGACTGTTCGGCACCGACGGTGTGCGTGGGGTCGCCAATCAGGACCTGACCGCCGAACTGGCGATGGCCCTGGGCGCCGCCTCGGCGCGGCGGCTGATCAGGGCAGGCACCGCCCGGCGGCGCGTGGCCGTGGTGGGCCGCGATCCCCGCGCCAGCGGCGAGATGCTCGAGGCGGCCGTGCTCGCCGGGGTGACCAGCGAAGGCGTCGACGTGCTGCGCGTCGGCGTGCTCCCGACCCCCGCCGTGGCGTATCTGACCGGCGCCTACGACGCCGACTTCGGCGTGATGATCTCCGCCTCCCACAACCCGATGCCCGACAACGGCATCAAGATCTTCGGTTCCGGCGGGCACAAACTCGACGACGACACCGAGGACCGCATCGAGGAACTCGTCCACCAGGGGCCCGGGAACCGGCCGACCGGCGCGGACATCGGCCGCGTCGTCGACGCCGAGGACGCGCTGCAGCGCTACCTGCGCCACGTCGGCACCGCGGCGGCCACCCGCCTCGACGGCCTGACCGTCGTCGTCGACTGCGCGCACGGGGCGGCCTCGATCGCGGCGCCGCTGGCGTACCGCGACGCCGGCGCCAACGTGCTCCCGATCCACGCCGAACCCGACGGCCTGAACATCAACGACGGCTGCGGTTCCACGCACATGGAGTCGCTGCGCTCGGCGGTGGTGTCCTACGGCGCCGACCTCGGCCTCGCCCACGACGGCGACGCCGACCGGTGCCTGGCCGTCGACGCGCACGGCCGGATCATCGATGGGGACGCGATCATGGTGGTGCTCGCGTTGGCCATGCAGGAGGCCGGTGAGCTGGCGCGCAACACACTGGTGGCGACGGTGATGAGCAACATGGGTCTGCACTTGGCGATGCGGGCGGCCGGTATCGAGGTCCGCACCACCGGCGTCGGCGACCGCTACGTGCTCGAAGAACTTCGCGCCGGGGCGTTCGCGCTGGGCGGCGAACAGTCCGGGCACATCGTGCTGCCCGGGTTCGGCACGACCGGCGACGGCATCGTCACCGGGCTGCGGTTGATGGCCCGGATGGCCCAGACGGGCCGCGGCCTGGCCGACCTGGCGGCGCCGATGCAGACCCTGCCGCAGGTGCTGATCAACGTCGAGGTGGCGGACAAGGCGACCGTCGCCGACGCACCGTCAGTGCGCGACACCGTGGCCGCCGTGGAGGCGGAGCTCGGTGACACCGGCCGAATCCTGCTGCGTCCCTCGGGAACCGAACAGGTCGTTCGGGTGATGGTGGAGGCCGCCGACGAGGACACCGCGCGGCAGCTGGCGGTGCGGGTGGCGGAGTCGGTCAGCGCGGAAAGCTGACATCCCGCGGAACCGTCCGGGCGTCGGGTGCGTCCAACTCCATATGGGGATCACGGGGGTCGACGCGGCGAGGGTGCGCGCAATCGCGCGGGAATACGAGACGGCGGCCGGCATCGTCGACGGTGCGGCGCGACATCACCTGGGCGCGTTGATGTTCGGCGGGTCGACTGCCGGGCGGGCCTATGTCGCGCACGGGGAGGCGCTGCGCGGGGCGCTCGACGAGGTGGTGTCGGCGCTGCGGCAGTGGTCGCGTGCCTCCGCGGAGATCGCGTCGGTACTGCGATCCTCCGCCGAGCGCTACGTCGACGCGGATGCGCGCGCCGCCGAGCGGGTGGGGTAGTGGTCGCGCCGTTCGACGTTCCGGGCCGGTTGGCGCAGGGGCGCGCCGCGGTGGAGACGGTGTCGCAGTACGTGTGGGCCAGTCACCAGGTCGGCTACCAGCATCCCGACCTGACGGTGCACGCCGCGCAGCTGCGCGACTGGTACGGCACCGAAGACGGTATGAATCTGTCTGCGCTGCAGCAGGATTGCGCGGCGCTGGACGCGGCGGTGCGTGCCGCCGACGAGGCGGTGGCGGTGCAGGAGCGGCAGCAGGACGCACTGTCGGACGCCTGGCAGGGGGCCGGCGCGCAGGCCTCGCAGGACTTCCTGCATCGCCATGGTGTCGCGTCCGCGGATGTCACGCAGGCGGTGCGGACGGCCGCCGAGGCGTTGCGCCGGGTGGGCGAACAGGTGTGGGGCGCTGTCGACGCCAAGGTCGACAAGGTGGTGGCCGTCGAAGCGGACGTGGGCGCCGCGCGGGCCGACTGGCTGGCGGCCTCGGCGACGGTCATCTCCGGGGTGGGGGATCGGGCGGCCGCGTCCGAACTGGTGGAGACCGCGGTGAAACCGTTCGTGGACAGCAGGATCCGGACCGACTGGCTGTCCGCGGTGCAGGCCGCGAGTGCGGCGATCGCCGACGCCTATCAGGGCGGCGCCGCCGAGATCCGCGCCGCATCGCACGCCGCGTTCGCGATCCCCGGTGACCTCGGGCCGGCGGCGCCCCCTCCGCCGCGCCACGAGGTCGCCGACGTGGCTTCCGCCCCCGCATCCGCAGCTCCCGCTCCCGCCCCGGTGGCCGCCGCCGCGCCCGCGGCGCCGGTCGCGCCCATGCCGACCATGCCGTCGGCCTGGGAACCGCCCCCGGCGCCCGCCGCGCCGATGGCCGCTCCGCCTCCAGCGCCTGCCCCGCCCCCGCCCGCCCCGCCGATGACACCGCCCCTGTCGGACCTCGGCAGCGGTCTCCCCGGCGCCGGCGCCCTGGGCGGCGGTGCGCTGCCGGCCGTCGGCCAGCGGTTCGCCGACGCATTGAGCGGACTGCTGGGCGGTGGGACGGGCGCAGCGGATCTCGAGCCGACCGGGCTCGACCCTGCCGAACTCGACCCGCCGGACCTCGCCGAGGAGGAGTCGGACGACGCCGAGGACGAAGAGCCGGAGACCGGCGAGGAACCGGACGAAGAGCCGGAGCCCGACGTCGAGGAAGGGACCACCGAGAATCCGCCTCTGGGGCCCGCCGAACCGGTCGCCGAGGCCGTCCCCGCGCCCACACAGCCGCCACCGCCACCACCACCGGCCGAGCCGCTCCCGCCGCTCGACGACGAGCGGACGCCCTGCGCGATCGCGGCGGACGAGGTCCCGCAGGTCGGCGGACCGGCGGAGTAGCGTCAGCCGCGCGCGAGATGGCGGCTGATCACCAGCCGCTGGATCTGGTTGGTGCCCTCGAAGATCTGCATGATCTTCGCCTCGCGCATGTAGCGCTCCACGCGATAGTCGCGCGTGTAGCCGGCGCCGCCGAAGACCTGCACGGCATCGGTGGTGACCTTCATCGCGGCGTCGGTGGCGGTCAGCTTCGCCACCGACGCCTGCCGCGAGTACGCCATGCCGGCATCGCGGCGCCGCGCCGCGTCCAGATATGTCGCCCTCGCGGCGTCGACCGCGGCGGCCATATCGGCGAGCACGAACGCCAGCCCCTGGTGATCGATGATCTTGCGGCCGAAGGCTGTCCGCTCCTGGCTGTAGTCCACCGCCGCGTCCAGCGCAGCCTGGGCGAGCCCGACGGCGACGGCCGCAATGCCCAGGCGCCCGGAATCCAGGGCGCTGAAGGCGATCTGCAGACCCTGGCCTTCGCCGCCGATCCGCCGATCGGTGTCGAGGAACGCGTCGTCGTAGTGCGCCGCGGTGGTGGGTATCGCGTGCAGGCCCATCTTCTCCTCGGGCTTGCCGAAGGTCAGACCCTCGGTGTCACCGGGCACCAGAAAGCACGAGATGCCCTGGCTGCCCTCCCCGGTGCGGGCGAACAGGTCGTAGAAGTCCGCGATTCCGCCGTGGGTGATCCAGGCCTTCGATCCGGTGATGCGATAGCCGCCGTCGACGGCGGTGGCCTTGCACGTCAGCGCGGCCGCGTCGGATCCGGCCTGCGGTTCGGACAGGCTGTAGGCGCCGATCGTCGATCCGCCGAGCATCTCGGGAAGCCAACGGTCACGCTGGTCGTCGGTGCCGAAGGTCATCACCGGATGGCACGACAGGCCGTGCACGCTGACGGCGACGGCCACGGCCGCCCAGCGCGCCGCGATCTCCTCGAGCACCTGCAGGTACACCTCGTAGGGCTGACCGCCGCCGCCCCACTCCTCGGGATACGGCAGGCTCAGCAGCCCCGCCTCGCCGAGCGTGGCGAACACGCCCTCGGGGTAGGTCTCGTCGCGCTCGTGCCGGTCGACGATCGGATCGAGGACCTTGTCGGAGATCTGGCGGGCGAGCCCAATGAGCTCGTGCGCCTCATCGGTGGGTAGCAGCCGCTCCACAGGCATACGCCGGACAGTACTACAGGACCGTCTGCAGTACTATCAGCCGGGTGAGCACGCCCGCGTTCGCCACCCGCCGGCGCACGGAGCTGTTTGACGCGCTGGTCGCGCTGTTCCTCGCCGAGGGCTTCGCCCACCTGACGCTCGACGACATCGCGGCCCGGCTGCGCTGTTCGAAGTCCACGCTCTACACGCTCGCGGCCAGCAAGGAGCAGCTGGTCTCGGCGGCCACGGTGCACTTCTTCCGGTCCGCCACCGAGTTCGTCGAAACCCGGGTCGCCGCCGCCGATGGCGCCCGGGAGCGGATCGCGGCGTACCTGTCGGCGGTGGGCGCGGCGCTCGACCCGGCGTCCGACCGGTTCATGGCAGACCTCGACGCATTCCCCCCGGCGCGCGTCACCTACGAGAAGAACACCCGCATCGCGGCGCGGAGGGTGCGGGAACTGATCGCCGCCGGTGTCGCCGACGGCGAATTCCGGGACGTCCATGCGGCTTTCGCCGCCGAGCTGGTCGCGACGATGATGGTGCACATCCAGCAGCGCGCCGTGCGCGAACGCACCGGGCTCGACGACGCGGACGCCTACCGCGAGCTCGCCGCGATCCTCACCGGCGGCATCCAGGCCTGAGTCACAGGGTGGTGACGTATCCGCCGTCGATGCGGACGTCGGCGCCGGTGATGTTGGTCGCGCGGTCCCCGGCCAGGAACACGGCGAGGTCGGCGACCTCCTGCGGCGTGGTGAAGCGTCCCGTGGCCGCGTTGGCGGACACCGCGTCCACCACCTGATCGGGCGAACCGCCACTGGCGGAGGCGAATTGGGCTGCGACGCCGTCGTCAGCGAGCCACAGGTCGGTGGAGACGGGTCCGGGGCTGATGGTGTTGACCCGAATTCCTTTCGGGCCGAACTCTTTCGACAGGCTCTTGGTGTAGTTGGCCAGCGCCGCCTTGGTGGCGCTGTAGTCGATGATGTTCCACTCGGGCAACGTCGCGTTGACGGAGCCGACCATCACGATCGCGCCGCCGCCGCGCGAGAGGAGATGCGGGATGGCTTCGCGGGTGGTGCGCACCGCGGACAGGAAGTTCAGCGACCAGGAGGCGGTCCAGTCCTCGTCGGTGACCGACTGGGAACCCTCGAAGCGCGGGGTGACGGCCCCGGCGTTGTTGACCACGATGTCGATGCCACCGCGCTGCGCCGCCGCGGCGACGAGTGCCCTGGGCCCCTGCGCGGTGGACAGATCCGCGGCGACGAACGTCGCGCCGCCCGCAGCCTCCAGCGCCTCGAGTTGCGGGCTGGTGCGGCGGGCGCCGGCGACGACGAAGGCGCCCGCCTCGACGAGTGCCTCGCTGATCGCGAGCCCGATGCCCCTGCTTGCTCCGGTGACGACGGCGATCTTGCCGGTGAGATCGATGCGCATACGTCGGCACTCTGCCAGGCGGAGGTCAGTCGGCCAGGTTGAACGCTGAGATCACCTTGGTCGGGCTGACACGCACGATCAGTTCACCCGGGACGCCGTTGCGCCGGCCGAACTCCTCGGCCCGGTCGGCACCCATGTACCGGCCGCCGATCCGGGTGGCGATCGCGACCAGCTCGTCGGGATCCTCGCTGATGGTGGCGGTGCCCTGGACCTGAACGAACGAGAACGGCGGACGCTCGTCGTCGACGCAGATCACCACGCGCGGATCCCGCGCCAGCGCCCGGCCTTTCGCCGTGTCGGCGCCGGTGTTGAAGACGAGGTCATCGCCGTCGACCACGAACCACACCGGCGCGACGAGCGGACGGCCGTCGGAGGCGAGGTAGCCCAACTTTGCGGTGCGGGTGCCGTGGGACAGGAAAGCGACGACGTCCTCGGTCAGCTCGGTCACACCAGCGACTGTAGTTCCTCCACGAACGCCACGGTCTCGCGTCGATCACCGGTCAGCGGATGCACCAGCAGCGTCGTCACGCCGGCCTCGGCGAATGCGGCCACCCGTTCGGCGACGAATCCGCGCGGACCCACCAGCGACACCTGGCGCACCAGCTCGTCGGGCACCGCGTCGATCGCCTCGGCCTTCTTGCCCGCGAGATACAGATCCTGGATGTGGTCGGCCACCTCGCCGAACCCGTAGCGGGTCGCGAGGTTGTGGTAGAAGTTCTTGCCCCGGGCGCCCATACCGCCGATGTAGAGCGCCAATTGTGGCTTCGCCCAAGCTAATCGGTCGTCGACGTCGTCGCCGATGGCCAGGCTCGCGCTGACCATGACGTCCAGGGGACCCAGGTCTGGGTCGCGTCGGGCGGCGCCCGCGCGCAGCGATGCACCCCAGACCTCGTCGGCCTTCTCGGGATAGAAGAACACCGGCTGCCAGCCCTCGGCGATCTCGGCGGTGAGCTCGACGTTCTTCGGCCCCAGAGCCGCGATGGTGATCGGGATCCGCTCGCGCACAGGGTGATTGATCAGCTTCAGCGGCTTTCCGAGGCCCGTGCCCCGCTCGGCCGGCAGCGGCACCTGGTAGTGCTTGCCCTGGTAGTCGATCCGCTCGCGGCGCCACACCTGCCGGCAGATCTCGACCATCTCGCGGGTGCGGCCCAGCGGGGCGTCGAACGGCACGCCGTGGAAGCCTTCCACCACTTGCGGCCCGGAGGTGCCCAGCCCGAGCCGGAATCGGCCGTCGGAGACGTAGTCCAGCCCGGCCGCCGTCATCGCCATCAAGGCCGGCGTGCGGGTGTAGATCGGGACGACGCCGGTGCCCAGTTCGATCCGCGAGGTGCGGGCGGCGAGGAAGCCGAGCTGGCTGATCGCGTCGTAGGAGTACGCCTCGGCCACCAGCGCGATGTCCACGCCGATCTTCTCGAGTTCGACGACCTCGTCGACCGCATCGAGGAAGCCGCCCGCATAGCTGAGAAAGATGCCCGTCCGCATGACCTACATATACACCCAACCAGTTGGTTGGGAGCAGTCCGGGCTCAGGGCTTGAGCAGCGCGACGACCTTGTTCTCCAGGTCGACGGGATCGTCGGCGAACGGATCCATCACCGTCGTCTTGGGCACCACGGCCTCGGGATCGGCGAAGTCCCGGTACGGCCCCTTGTCCTTCTCGCTGGTCAGCATGTGCAGCAGATACCCGGTCATCAGGGCGCGGACGATGCGCTGTGTGCCTTTGTCGGCGCCGGGCAGCCCGACCACGGTCGCGAGCCGCCTGCCCTCGACGAGGCCACCGGCCTTGGTCTTCGAGGTGCTCCGCAGCGTCGAGGCCTTCCACGCCCGCGCGAGCTCGACGGCGTTCGAGCGCAGCGTCATCGGATCGCCCGGATCCGTCAGGATCAGCCCGGGAACCTTGAGGCCGGCGGCGGGCTGCTCGGCCGGCGGGCTGGAGACCAGCGGGTAGGCCGCGAACACCGCCCTCGGTTTCGCCGGCATTCCGGCCGCGGCGAACACCGCCGCCGACGCGCCGAAACCGTGCCCCGCGACGGCCAGCTTGCCCGGGTGCACGCTGATGTCCCCGCCGCCGAGGCGCACTCCGGCGATGATGTCCAGCGCGGTGCCCAGGTCGTAAGCCAGGTTGAGCACCGACGGCGCCAGCGACGTCTCGGTGTTCGGTGCCGCCGCGACGATGCCCCAGGACGCCAGGTGCTCGAGCGTGCCGTCGTAGCGCTCGGCCGATGTGATCCAGTCGTGGCCGAACGCCACGCCGGGCAGATTCTTGCCGGTGGCCGGGGTGTAGACGGTGCCCGGGAGACCGGCAAAGGCCAGGTCACCGCGCAGAACCTTGTGCGGGCCGCGCCGGGTCAACGCGCTGAAGAGCTTCTTCGTGCTGGCCACGCGACGACCGTATCCCACCCGGGCCGACAGCGTCTTCTGCCGTACCCTGGATGGCTATGTGTGGAATCGTCGGCTACGTCGGGCAGCGCCCTGCCTGCGGGATCGTCGTCGACGCGCTGCGCCGCATGGAGTACCGGGGTTACGACTCCTCGGGTGTGGCGCTCGTCGACGGTCACGGCGGTCTCACGGTGCAGCGCAAGGCGGGCCGGTTGGCCAACCTGGAGACGGCGCTGACCGAGGCCGGCGCGGACAACCTGATCGGCTCGACCGGGCTCGGCCACACCCGATGGGCCACCCACGGCAGACCGACCGACCGCAACGCCCATCCGCACCGTGATGCCGGCGGCAAGGTCGCGGTCGTGCACAACGGCATCATCGAGAACTTCGCCGTGCTGCGCGCGGAGTTGGAAGCCGCCGGCGTGGAGTTCGCCAGTGACACCGACACCGAGGTCGCGGTGCACCTGGTGGCCCGCGAGTACGACGAGGGAGCGCACGCCGGTGACTTCGCGGCGTCGGTGCTCGCGGTGCTGCGGCGGTTGGAGGGCCACTTCACGCTGGTCTTCGCCCACGCCGACGACCCGGGCACGATCGTCGCCGCCCGCCGGTCCACCCCGCTGGTGCTCGGTGTCGGCGAGGGCGAGATGTTCGTCGGCTCTGATGTCGCGGCGTTCATCGAGCACACCCGCGAGGCGGTCGAACTGGGCCAGGACCAGGCGGTGGTGGTGACCGCCGACGGCTACCGGATCACCGACTTCGACGGCCGCGACACCCAGGATTTCCGCGCCTTCCACATCGACTGGGACACCTCGGCCGCCGAGAAGGGCGGCTACGACTACTTCATGCTCAAGGAGATCGCCGAGCAACCTGCCGCGGTGTCCGACACGCTGCTGGGCCATTTCGTCGACAACCGCATCGTCCTCGACGAGCAGCGCCTCTCCGATCAGGAGCTGCGCGACGTCGACAAGGTGTTCGTGGTGGCCTGCGGCACCGCGTATCACTCCGGGCTGCTGGCCAAGTACGCGATCGAGCACTGGACGCGCCTGCCCGTCGAGGTCGAGCTGGCCAGTGAGTTCCGCTACCGCGATCCGGTGCTGGACAGCCACACGCTGGTGGTGGCCATCTCGCAGTCCGGGGAGACCGCCGACACGCTCGAGGCGGTGCGCCACGCCAAGGAGCAGAAGGCCAAGGTGCTGGCGGTGTGCAACACCAACGGCAGCCAGATCCCGCGCGAGTGCGACGCGGTGCTCTACACCCGCGCCGGGCCGGAGATCGGGGTCGCCTCGACCAAGACGTTCCTGGCCCAGATCGCGGCGAACTACCTCGTCGGGCTGGCGCTGGCGCAGGCGCGGGGCACCAAGTACCCCGACGAGGTGGCCCGCGAGTACCACGCCCTGCAGGCCATGCCCGACCTGATCGCGCGGGTGCTGGCCACCAGCGAGCCGGTGATGGGGCTGGCCCAGCGGTTCGCGTCGTCGCCGACGGTGCTGTTCCTGGGTCGCCACGTCGGCTACCCGGTGGCGCTCGAGGGCGCGCTCAAGCTCAAGGAACTGGCCTACATCCACGCCGAGGGCTTCGCCGCCGGAGAGCTCAAGCACGGCCCGATCGCGCTGATCGAGGACGATCTGCCGGTCATCGTCGTGATGCCGTCGCCGAAGAACGCCGCGACGCTGCACTCCAAGCTGCTGTCCAACATCCGCGAGATCCAGGCCCGCGGCGCCGTCACGATCGTCATCGCCGAGGAGGGCGACGACACCGTGCGGCCCTACGCCGACCACCTCATCGAGCTCCCGGCGGTGTCGACCCTGTTCCAGCCGCTGCTCTCGACCATTCCGATGCAGCTGTTCTCGGCCGGCGTCGCGCAGGCGCGTGGCTACGACGTGGACAAGCCGCGCAACCTCGCGAAGTCGGTTACCGTCGAGTAACCTCCTGACCTGCGCGATTATGGACCTTCGCGTCAATTAAGGAAGAATTAAGGGCGATCTGTTAACGCTGCCCTGCCCGGGGCCGATATATCCGGTGAGAACCGTTATGCAAGCAGCGGTCGCCGGTGCCGTGTGCCCGGCGGAGACGGAAGTCCCGTCACTGCGGCCTACGCCGCAAGACCTGCAGCAACAGACGCGCCCGCTCGCCACCGTGCGGGGCGGCGGTGTCTGTCCGACCCTCGGGGGCAAACGATGAACGTCAGTGAACAACACCGCGGCCGTTTCGTGGTCAGGCCGCGGCGCGACGGCGAGACCTTGGTGCTGCATGTCGAGGGTGACCTCGACGTGCTGACCGCGCCGACGCTCGGTACTCACCTCGATGTCGCCCTGACCGACAACCCGTCGGTGTTGATCGTCGACATCACCGGCGTGGGCTTCCTGTCGTCGGCGGGCATCAGCATGCTCGTCGAGACGCACCGCCTCACCTCCAGGGCCGACATCTCGCTGCGTGTCGTGGCGGACGGGCCCGCCACCGCGCGGCCGATGCGCATGATGCGCATCGACGAGATCATCGACCTCTACCCGACCGTGGCCGACGCGCTGGACGGCACGAAAGAGGGTTGACCGCAGCCTTATTGGCGAGCGGTCTGCTGATACAGCGCGAGTTTCCAGCCGTCGTCGGTGCGGTGGTAGACCGAGGACATCGCACCGACGAACGGCGTCTCGTCGCCGTCCCGCCATCCGGTGCCGGTGTACACCAGCGCCGCGGTGTCGTCGGCCACGCTGATCACCCGGACGTCGTCGATCGCGTACCGCGCCCACGGTGGTGACTGGCCCAGCGCCGAGACGACGGTGGCGCGATCCATCACCATGCCGTTGGCGAGCACCATCAGCGCGTCGTCGGTCATCACGTCGCCGTAGAAGCGGTCGCCGGTGCCGTCGCACAGCGATCGCCAGCCGGCGTGTTCGAGGGCGAGCAACTGCTCGCTCAGTGGGGAATCCGTCATGGTCAGTGGGTACCCACGTACCGTTGTGGGAATGCGGTACTACTACACCGCCCAGCAGATCCGCGACGCCGAAGCTCCCGTGCTCGCGGCGCTGCCGCCGGGGGGACTGATGCGCCGGGCCGCCTTCGGGCTGGCCACCGCGATCGGCGCGGAGTTGGGCACGGTGGCGGGCAAGGCGGTGTGCGCGGTGGTGGGCTCCGGCGACAACGGCGGTGACGCGCTGTGGGCCGCGACGTTCCTGCGCCGCCGCGGCGCCGGGGCGGCCGCGGTGCTGCTCAACCCCGAACGCACCCATCGCGCGGCGTTGGCCGCGTTCCGCAGAGCAGGTGGGCGCATTGTCGAAAAGGTGCCGGCGGCAACCGATCTGGTGATCGACGGGGTGGTCGGCATCTCGGGGTCGGGGCCGCTGCGCCCCGCTGCGGCGGAGGTGTTCGCCGGCACCGACGCCCCGGTGGTCGCGGTCGATCTGCCGAGCGGCGTCGACGTCGCGACCGGCGCGGCCGACGGGGCCCACGTCGAGCCCGTGCTCACGGTCACCTTCGGCGGACTCAAGCCCGTGCACGCGCTCGGGCGGTGTGGCCGTGTCGAACTCGTCGACATCGGCCTCGACCTGCCACCGTCGGACGTCCGCGGGTTCGAGGCCGCCGATGTCGCGGCCCGCTGGCCGGTGCCCGGCCGCAGCGACGACAAGTACACCCAGGGTGTCACCGGCGTGATGGCCGGCTCGTCGACGTATCCGGGTGCGGCGATCCTGTGCACCGGGGCCGCCGTGGCCGCGCACTCCGGCATGGTGCGCTACGCGGGAACCGCTGCCGCCGAGGTGGTTTCGCACTGGCCCGAGGTGATCGCCACGACGGATCACACCTCGGCCGGCCGGGTGCAGGCCTGGGTGGTCGGCCCGGGGCTGGGGACCGACGAGGCCGGTACGGCCGCTCTTCGCTTCGCGCTGGAGTCCGACCTGCCCATCATCGTCGACGCGGACGGGCTGACGATCCTGGCGGGCCGGCCCGACCTCCTCACCGGACTCGCCGCGCCGACGGTGCTGACGCCGCACGCCGGCGAGTTCGCCCGGCTGGCCGGCCACCCGCCCGGGGACGACCGGATCGCGGCCACCCGCGCTCTGGCCGACCGCCTCGGCGTCACCGTGCTGCTGAAGGGCAACGTCACCGTCGTCGCCGAACCGGACGGGCCGGTGTACCTCAACGTCGCCGATGGATCGTGGGCGGCCACCGCCGGGTCCGGCGACGTGCTGTCCGGCGTCATCGGCGCGCTGCTGGCCTCCGGACTCCCGCCCGGGGAGGCCGCCGCCGCGGCGGCGTTCGTGCACGCTCGCGCCGCCGAGTTCGCCGCCCTCGATCCCGGCCCGGCGCCGGCGCCGACGTCGTCGTCCCACATCCTGGCGCATCTGCGAACGGCGCTCGGCTCGATCCTCTAAAAAGGAGCTCATGCCGAATGTTTCGCGCCACACGTCCCTGACACCCGCCTACTGCGGCCGCCTGTCCACCTCGCCGATCCCGGCGTTGCGTCTGCCCGACGAGTCGATGGACCCCGAACAGACCTACCGATTCATCCACGACGAGCTCATGCTCGACGGCAGCTCGCGGCTGAACCTCGCGACGTTCGTCACGACGTGGATGGATCCCGAGGCCGGGCAGCTGATGTCGGAGACGTTCGACAAGAACATGATCGACAAGGACGAGTACCCCGTCACCGCCGCGATCGAGCAGCGCTGCGTGTGCATGGTCGCCGACCTGTTCCACGCCGAGAATCTGCGCGACGACGACCCGTCCACGGCGGTCGGGGTGTCGACGGTCGGCTCCAGCGAGGCGGTGATGCTGGCCGGGCTGGCGATGAAGTGGCGGTGGCGCCAGAAGCTGGAGGCGGCCGGTCAGGACTGGAAGGGCCGCACGCCGAACATGGTGATGGGCTCGAACGTCCAGGTGGTGTGGGAGAAGTTCTGCCGCTATTTCGACGTCGAGGCGCGCTACCTGCCGATGGAGCACGGCCGCTACGTGATCACCCCCGAGCAGGTGCTCGACGCGGTCGACGAAAACACCATTGGGGTCGTCGCGATCCTGGGCACCACGTTCACCGGCGAACTCGAACCCGTCGGCGACATCTGCGCCGCGCTCGACGGGCTGGTCTCCGAGAAGGGCCTCGACATCCCGGTGCATGTCGACGCGGCCAGCGGCGGCTTCGTGGTGCCGTTCCTGCACCCCGCTCTGGTGTGGGACTTCCGGCTGCCACGCGTGGTGTCGATCAACGTCAGCGGCCACAAGTACGGGCTGACGTACCCCGGCATCGGGTTCGTGGTGTGGCGCAACGCCGACCATCTGCCCGAGGAGTTGGTGTTCCGGGTCAACTACCTGGGCGGGGACATGCCGACGTTCACGTTGAACTTCTCCCGGCCGGGCAATCAGGTGGTGGGGCAGTACTACAACTTCCTGCGGCTGGGCCGCGACGGCTACACCACGGTGATGCACTGCCTGTCCGACACCGCGCAGTGGCTCGCGCGGGAGCTGGCCGGCATGGCCGGGCCCGACGGGAAGCCCGTGTTCGAGGTGATTTCCGACGGCTCGGCCATCCCGGTGGTCGCGTTCACGCTGGTGAAGGGCATGAAGTACACGGTGTTCGACGTGTCGGCGCTGCTGCGCAGCTACGGCTGGCAGGTGCCTGCCTACACGATGCCCGACGACGCCAGCGACGTCGCGGTGCTGCGCATCGTGGTGCGGGAGGGTTTCTCGGCGAATCTGGCCCGCGCACTGCGCGACGACCTGGTGGAGGTGCTCGCGAAGCTGGACAAGACCGGGGTCGGCGGGTTCTCCGACGAGGAGCACTTCGCCCACTGACCCGTCCGCGGCGGCCGCCTGGGACAATCGGAGGCGGTGATCAACGCTCCGAAGACGACCCAGCACACGCCGATGGCGATCGTCGACCTCGACGCCATCGCGCACAACATCGCCGTGCTGCGCGAACGCGCCGGCTCGGCCGCGGTCATGGCCGTGGTCAAGGCCGACGGCTACGGCCACGGCGCCCCCGAGGTGGCCCGCGCGGCGCTCGCGGCCGGCACCGCGGAACTCGGCGTCGCGACGATCGACGAGGCCCTGGTCTTGCGCCGCGAGGGCATCACCGCCCCCGTGCTGGCGTGGCTGCACCCGCCCGGCACCGATTTCACGCCGGCGCTGACCGCCGACGTCGAGGTCGCGGTGTCGTCGCAGCGGCAGGTGGACGAGGTGCTGGCCGCCGCCACACGGTCCGGGCGGACCGCGACCGTGACGGTGAAGGCCGATACCGGGCTCAGCCGCAACGGGGTCGCGCCGGACGAGTATCCGGCGGTGGTCGACGCGCTGCGCGCCGCGGCCTCCGACGGCGCGGTGCGGATCCGCGGGCTGATGTCGCACCTGGCGCACGGCGACGTGCCCGAGCACCCGTTCAACGATGTGCAGGCCGAGCGGCTGACCGAGCTGGCCGCGCTGGCCCGCGACCGCGGTGTCCGCTTCGAGGTCGTGCACCTGAGCAATTCGCCGGCGGCGTTGACCCGCCCCGACCTGGCGTTCGACATGGTCCGGCCCGGCATCGCCGTGTACGGGCAGACGCCGATCCCCGAGCGCGGCGACCTGGGCCTGCGGCCGGCGATGACGGTGACCTGCCCGGTGACGATGGTGCGCTCCGTGCGGGCCGGTGACGGGGTCTCGTACGGACACACCTGGGTCGCCGACCGCGACACCACGCTCGCGCTGATCCCCGCCGGCTACGCCGACGGCGTGTTCCGCGGTCTGAGCAACCGGATGGCCGTGCAGATCAACGGCCGGCGCTACCCGAACGTCGGGCGCATCTGCATGGATCAGTTCGTCGTCGACCTCGGGCCGGGCCCGGTCGACGTGACCGAGGGGGACGAGGCGATCCTCTTCGGCCCGGGCACCGCCGGGGAGCCGACGGCCCAAGACTGGGCAGACCTGCTCGGCACCATCAACTACGAGGTCGTCACGAGCCCGCGCCGAAGAATCGTGCGGGCCTACCGCGGGGGTCCGCAGTGAGCGGCCGGGCCGGCTGGCTGGCCGGCGCAGCCGGGGTCGCTGCCGTCGGATCGGCGGCGGGGGTGACGGCCGCGCGCTCGCTGCGCCGCCGGGTGACGGCCGAGGATCCCCACCGCGACGAGGACTTCGAGCTGCTCGACGCCGACCGCAGCACCGTGGTGACCACCCCGGACGGGGTCCCGCTGGCGGTGCGTGAGGTGGGGCCGGCCGACGCGCCGCTGACCGTGGTGTTCGCGCACGGCTTCTGCCTTCGGATGGGCTCCTTTCACTTTCAGCGCGCCCGACTCACCGAGCAGTGGGGCGACCAGGTCCGCATGGTGTTCTACGACCAGCGCGGGCACGGCCAGTCCGGCGAGGCGCCGCCGGACACCTACACCGTCGAGCAACTCGGGCAGGACCTCGAGAGCGTGCTGGCGGTGATGGCGCCGCGCGGACCGATCGTGCTCGTCGGACACTCGATGGGCGGCATGACCGTGCTCTCGCATGCCCGCCAGTACCCGCAGCGCTATCCCACCCGCGTGGTCGGTGCGGCGATCATCGCGTCTGCGGCCGAAGGGGTTTCGCGATCGCCGCTGGGCGAGATCCTGAAGAACCCCGCCCTCGAGTCGATACGGTTCGCCGCGCGGTACGCCCCCAAGACCGTGCACCGCTTCCGTGGCGCCGGACGGGCGGTGATCGGGCCGATCCTGCGGGCGGCGTCGTACGGCGACGAGAAGATCAGCCCGAGCGTGGTGGCGTTCTCCGAGCGGATGATGCACGACACCCCGATCACCACCCTGGTGGAGTTCCTGCACGCGTTGGAGGTGCACGACGAGACCGCCGGGCTGGTCACGCTGCGGAAGGTGCCGACCCTGATCGCCTGCGGTGACCACGATCTGCTCACACCGATGGAGTACTCGCAGGAGATGGCCGTGGCGCTGCCGAGGTCCGAGCTGGTGATCGTCGGCGGCGCAGGACATCTGGTGCAACTGGAGAACCCGGAGATCATCGACGAGGCGCTGGTGCGGCTGGTCGAACGGTCGACGCCGTCGAAGCTGGTGGCCCTGACGCGGCGGGTGCGGGAGCGAGTGCGCAGCCATGGCTGACGGGCTGGGGGTCGGGACCATCGAGCTTCTCACCGCCGAGGACACCGTCGCGTTCGGCGCGGAACTGGGCCGGCAGTTGCGGGCCGGAGACGTCGTCGTGCTGTCGGGTCCGCTCGGCGCCGGGAAGACGGTGCTGGCCAAGGGGATCGCGCAAGGGATGGACGTCGAGGGACCGGTGATCTCGCCGACGTTCGTGCTGGCGCGGGTGCACCGGGCGCGCCGGCCCGGCGCCCCGACGATGGTGCACGTGGACCTGTACCGGCTGCTCGATCAGACCTCGGTCGATCTGCTGGCCGAGCTGGACTCCCTGGATCTCGACACCGATCTGGACGACGCGGTCGTCGTCGTTGAGTGGGGCGAGGGGGTGGCCGAGCGGTTGTCCGACAGCCACCTCGACATCCGGCTGGAACGGGCCGCCGACACCGATGTCCGCACCGCGATCTGGCAGTGGAGCCGACCGTGAGCCGGCTGATCCTGGCGATCGACACCGCCACCCCGGCCGTCACCGCCGGCGTGGTGCGCCTCGGTGACGACGTCGAGCTGCTGGCCGAACAGGTCACGGTGGACCCGCGTGCCCACGCGGAACGGTTGACGCCCAACATCGTTGCCGCGCTGGACGATGCCGGCGTGGCCGCGGGCGAGCTGGACGCGGTGGTGGTGGGGTGCGGTCCGGGGCCGTTCACGGGTCTGCGGGTCGGGATGGCGACGGCCGCGGCGTTCGGGCATGCGCTCGGCATCCCGGTGCGGGGGGTGTGCAGCTTGGACGCGATCGCCGTAGGGACGGCGGGGGACGTGCTGGTGGTCACCGACGCGCGCCGGCGCGAGGTGTACTGGGCGCGCTACCGCGACGGCGTGCGGATCGACGGGCCCGCGGTGAACGCGGCGGCCGACGTTCCGGTCGGTGCGGCGGCGGTGGCCGGATCGCCGGAGCATACGGCGCTGTTCGACTTGCCCCGGCTGGCGCCCGTGTACCCGTCGGCGACGGGACTGGTTGCTGCCGTTGCCGATTGGGACAGTGAGCCGGAACCGCTGGTGCCGTTGTACCTTCGCCGCCCCGATGCGAAGCCGTCGGCGGGCGCGCGATGAGCGTGCAGTACGGGACGCTGGCGGCGGCGGACGCGGCGCGGTGCGCCGAACTGGAGGCCCAGCTCTTCGACGGGGACGACCCGTGGCCGGAGCGGGCGTTCCTGGCCGAGATCGCGGCCAAACACAATCACTACGTGGCCGCGCGGGCCGATGACAAGCTGGTCGGTTATGCGGGCATCGCGCGTCTGGGCCGAATGAAGCCGTACGAGTACGAGATCCACACGGTGGGTGTGGATCCCGCGTATCAGGGACAGGGGATCGGCCGGGCGATGCTGCACCGGCTGTTCGAGTACGCCGACGGCGGGACGATCTTTCTCGAGGTGCGCACCGACAACGAGGCGGCGATCGCGTTGTACGAGAGTGAGGGCTTCACCAAGATGGGTGTCCGCAAACGGTACTACCGCGTCAGCGGTGCTGATGCCTACACGATGAAGCGGGAGCGTCGATGATCATCCTGGCCATCGAGAGTTCCTGTGACGAAACCGGAGTGGGTATCGCAGAGCTCGCCGACGACGGGGCGGTGACGCTGCTGGCCGACGAGGTGGCCTCCAGTGTGGACGAGCACGCGCGGTTCGGCGGGGTGGTGCCGGAGATCGCGTCACGGGCGCACCTGGAGGCGCTGGGCCCGACGATGCGGCGGGCGTTGGAGGCCGCGGACGTCGAGCGGCCGGATGTGGTGGCCGCGACGATCGGACCGGGACTGGCGGGGGCGCTGTTGGTGGGAGTCGCTGCGGCCAAGGCATATTCGGCGGCCTGGCAAGTGCCGTTCTATGCGGTCAATCACCTGGGCGGGCATCTGGCGGCTGACGTGTTCGATCACGGGCCGCTGCCCGAGAGCGTGGGGCTGCTGGTGTCCGGCGGGCACACCAATCTGCTGCATGTGCGTTCGCTGGGGGAGCCGATCGTCGAGTTGGGGTCCACGGTGGACGACGCGGCCGGCGAGGCGTACGACAAGGTCGCTCGCCTGCTGGGGTTGGGATATCCGGGCGGCCGCGTGCTCGACGAACTCGCGCGCTCGGGCGATCCTGACGCGATCGTGTTCCCGAGGGGGATGACGGGGCCGCGCGACGACCGGTATGCGTTCAGTTTTTCGGGGCTCAAGACTGCGGTGGCGCGATACGTCGAGAGTCATCCCGACGCGTCGCAGGCCGATGTGGCGGCGGGGTTCCAGGAGGCGGTGGCGGACGTGCTGACCGCCAAGGCGGTGCGGGCGGCCGAGGATCTCGGGGTGTCGACGCTGTTGATCGCGGGTGGGGTGGCGGCGAATTCGCGGCTCCGGGACCTCGCTGAGGAGCGTTGCCGGGCAGCGGGATTGACGTTGCGGGTGCCGAGGCCGCGGCTGTGCACGGACAACGGGGCGATGATCGCATCGTTCGCCGCCCACCTGATCGCCGCGGGCGCATCGCCGTCGCCGCTGGACGCGGCGAGTGATCCTGGCCTGCCGGTGGTGCAGGGGCAGGTCGCGTGAGCGAGCTGGCCGACAAGCTGGCTGTCACCGAATTGCTCTACCGCTATGCGGAACTCATCGACGCGGGCGATTTCGACGGGGTCGGGGAACTGCTCGGCCGGGGCAACTTCATGGGTGTCGCCGGCGCCGGCCCGATCGCGGCGCTGTTCGCCGCCACCACGCGCCGGTTCCCGGACCACGGCAATACTCCGCGCACCCGCCATCTCGTCCTCAATCCGATCGTCGACGTCTCCGGCGACACCGCCGCCGCGCGCTCTACCTTTTGCGTCGTTCAGCAGACCGATACCGTTGCGCTGCAATTGATCGTGGTCGGGCGGTATCAGGATGCCTTTGTACGTGACGACAACGGGTGGCACTTCACCGAGCGCCGGGTCGACGTCGAGATGATCGGCGACGTGTCCGACCATCTGCTGATGGACCCCAACCAGATCCGTTAGAACGGTGGTGGTCCGTGGGGTTGGGCGCCGTGTTGTTCGTTGAGTCGGCGTTGTGCGGCGATGTGTCGGGCGCGGTTCTGGGCGCGGGTGTGTCGGCGGCGGGGCATCATCGCGTCGCGACCCTCGCACCGCTCGGGAGTGGGTGGTTCGCCGTGCCAGAGGGTGGCGGTCGGGCGGCACAGCTGGGGAAACAGGTCACGGCTGCCCGGGTAGGTCACGTAGGTGTGCCCGGTGGGGCTGGTCCAGATCACGGTGCCGTCGGGCAGTTGGCGATCCCGCCAGCCGTCGGGTCCGCCCCAGAAGGTTTTGATCAGATGATGGAAACGGCACAGCGCTCTCAGGTTCGAGGCGTGGGTGGGCCCCACGGGGTAGGGCACGGTGTGGTCGAGGTCGGCGTCGGTGGCCGGGCAGTCGCAGCCGGGGAACCGGCAGGTCACGTCGCGGCAGCGGACGAACTCGGCCAGCGCGCGCGACGGGAGGTAGCGGTCCTCGGCTTGGGCGTCGCCGGGGTGGGTGACCCGGCGTAGGTGCGCGCGGGTGAGCATCGGATCGAGCAGCGCGGCGGGCAGGATGCCGCCGCCGAACAGCAGCGCCGGCTTGCGTGACCGCGCGGGCGCAGCGGGCTCGGGCTCGGCCTCGGGGGTCTCCGGGGAGGGCTGCTCGGGGGTGGTGCTGTCGGTGATGACGTAGACGACGGTGTTGCGGGCCGGGGCGGGTCGCTGCGCGGCGTCGCAGTCGTCGAGTTCGCACTGGCAGGTCAGGGCGTCGCGGCCCGCGCCCAGGGCGGCCAGCGCGTCGGCGCGGCGCGCATCGAGAGTGCGTGGATCGGACGGGCAGACGCTGCGGGCGATCGTTTCGAGCCGGTCACGCAGGGCTGCGGCGTCGGCGGTGGGCAGCAGCGCCCACACGCTGGTGAAACCGGTCGCGTCGGTGGGGGAGCCGAACTCCACCCGCCGATCAGCCAGGGAATCGAGGACGCGGCGCACCGCGACTGGGTCGTGGGCGAGCACGGTGGCGTCGATGGCCTGCTCGAGGTTCTTTTCCGACAGTTGGCCCCACCGGGTGGCCGCGGCGGCGATGGCGGTGTCCACCGCGGCCATCACCGCCGGGTCGGTCACCAGGCCGGTGCGGTGGATGATCTTGCGCACGGTCAGATCGCTGAGCTCGCCGGCGGCGAACAGTGCCGCCACTGCGGGCAGGCGGTCGCGCAGAACGACTCCACGGTGGGTCTGGGCCAGCGCCAATCCGCGGGTCACCCCGAGGGCGGCGGCCAGTTCGGCGGCGACCGCGGCGTCGGGATCGACCCACCAGTCCTCCCGGTCGGTGGCATCGCCGCCGGTGCGGCGGGTGAAAATCTCGGCCATCACCGCCAACTTCGCCGCGGCCGCTGCGTTCTCCACCCGCGACCATTCTCGCGCAGCATCGATCAACTCCGGGGCATTGAGCTCGCCCAGATCGATCGACACTTCGCTCATACGTTCGATTCTATTGACGGCCTAGTCGCCCGCCGATCGGAAATCTGCAGCCTGTGGATAACCGCGGACATGACGGAACGTCTGTGGATAACTCGGCATCGTCGCAGCTCAGCGGTGCCGCGTTTCGCTCCTGGCGTACTCACTGCGCCGGAACCTTGAGGACCTAGCACTCTCATGTATAGAGTGCTAGGTGGCAACCGGACCTCCCCGTGTCGACACCCGCGACGACGGCGCGGGGGCGGACACCGGTCACCGAGTGAACACACACCTACATCAGTGAAGGGGCTCCATCGTGGCGAGCGTGAACATCAAGCCACTCGAGGACAAGATCCTCGTACAGGCCAACGAGGCCGAGACCACGACCGCTTCCGGTCTGGTCATCCCCGACACCGCCAAGGAGAAGCCGCAGGAAGGCACCGTCGTCGCAGTTGGCCCCGGCCGCTGGGATGAGGATGGCGAGAAGCGGATTCCTCTGGACGTGTCGGAGGGCGACGTCGTCATCTACAGCAAGTACGGCGGCACCGAGATCAAGTACAACGGCGAGGAGTACCTGATCCTCTCGGCCCGCGACGTGCTGGCTGTCGTCTCCAAGTAAGCGAATCGTGTTCCGCCCCGGACGTTCCCGCACGCGCGGGTGATGTCCGGGGCGGTGCGCGTCATACCCGTCTTCACGGAAAGAAGCTCATGAGCAAGCAAATTGAGTTCAACGAAACCGCGCGTCGCGCCATGGAAGTCGGCGTCGACAAGCTCGCCGACGCGGTCAAGGTGACGCTGGGTCCCCGCGGTCGCCACGTGGTGCTCGCCAAAGCCTTCGGCGGTCCGACCGTCACCAACGACGGCGTGACCATCGCCCGGGAAATCGATCTCGAGGATCCCTTCGAGAACCTGGGCGCTCAACTGGTCAAGTCGGTCGCCACCAAGACCAACGACGTTGCCGGTGACGGCACCACCACGGCCACCGTGCTGGCGCAGGCGCTCGTGCGCGCCGGCTTGCGCAACGTGGCCGCCGGCGCGAACCCGATCGCGCTGGGGTCGGGAATCAGCAAGGCCGCCGACGCCGTGTCCGAGGCCCTGCTGGCCGCGGCCACCCCCGTCAAGGACAAGAAGTCCATCGCCCAGGTCGCAACCGTGTCCTCGCGCGACGAGCAGGTCGGCGAACTGGTCGGCGAGGCCATGACCAAGGTCGGTGTCGACGGCGTTGTCACGGTCGAGGAGTCCTCGACGCTGAACACCGAGCTGGAGATCACCGAGGGCGTCGGCTTCGACAAGGGCTTCGTCTCCGCGTACTTCGTCACCGACTTCGATTCGCAGGAAGCGGTTCTCGAGGACGCGGTGGTGCTGCTGCACCGCGAGAAGATCAGCTCGCTGCCCGACCTGCTGCCGCTGCTGGAGAAGGTCGCGGAAGCCGGCAAGCCGCTGCTGATCGTCGCCGAGGACGTCGAGGGCGAGGCGCTGTCGACGCTCGTGGTGAACGCCATCCGCAAGACGCTCAAGGCCGTTGCGGTCAAGGCGCCGTTCTTCGGTGACCGCCGCAAGGCGTTCCTCGATGATCTGGCGGTCGTCACCGGCGGTCAGGTCGTCAACCCGGATGTCGGCCTGGTGCTGCGCGAGGTCGGCCTCGAGGTGCTCGGCACCGCGCGCCGCGTCGTCGTCGACAAGGACAGCACAGTGATCGTCGACGGCGGAGGCACCCAGGAGGCCATCGAGGGCCGCAAGGCGCAGCTGCGCGCGGAGATCGAGGCCTCGGATTCCGACTGGGATCGCGAGAAGCTCGAGGAGCGGCTGGCCAAGCTGGCCGGCGGCGTCGCGGTCATCAAGGTCGGCGCGGCCACCGAGACCGACCTCAAAAAGCGCAAGGAGGCCGTCGAAGACGCGGTGTCCGCGGCCAAGGCCGCTGTCGAGGAGGGCATCGTCGTCGGTGGCGGTGCCGCGCTCGTGCAGGCCCGCAGCGCACTCGACGCGCTGCGCAAGGAGCTCAAGGGAGACGAGGCACTCGGCGTCGAGGTGTTCGCCGCCGGTCTGTCCTCGCCGCTGTACTGGATCGCCACCAACGCCGGGCTGGACGGCTCGGTCGTGGTGAACAAGGTTTCGCAGCTGCCCGCGGGCCAGGGTTTCAACGCCGCGACGCTGGAATTCGGTGACCTGATCGCCGACGGTGTCGTCGACCCCGTCAAGGTGACCCGCTCGGCGGTCGTCAACGCGGCGTCGGTGGCGCGGATGATCCTGACCACCGAGACCGCGGTCGTCGACAAGCCGGCTGAGCCGGCCGACGACGGTCACGGTCATGGCCACGGGCACCATCACCACTGAGTTCAGCTCATCGAAACACCTCCGGTCCTGTTGGGCCGGAGGTGTTTTCGTTCAGAAAGACATATCAGCGGCTGAGTTTCGGACTCAGCTAACCTCGCGCCATGGATCGCATCCTGCAAGCGGCGTGGGACCGTCATGGCTCGAGGTATTCATGGGTGCTCGCCGCGGTCGTGATCGCGCTGGCCTTCCCGGTTTATCTCTTCCTCTCAGTTGTCATCGTGGCGTTCGAAGAGTCCACGCATTATGTCGAAGCGACCGCCATCACGTCCGTTGCCGTGCTGATGTTGGTGCTCATGTTGGGCCCGCCCGGCCTGGGCGTCTGGAGGCGGTTCGAGCGGTGGTCGGCGGGTGAGGAAAGCGACCGAACGGGGACGCTGAAGGCGACTTACACCTGGGCCCGCATGACGCCTGCGCGGTGGGTCATCGCCGGCGCTGTTCTGGGCGCTGCCTATTCGGTCGCGGTGGCGATCGTCGCCGGCGCGACCCATTCCCGGTTGGTTGAGTATGCGATCGTGGGCGCGGTCGTCCAGGGGCCTTGCCAGCTGATCGGTGTGCACAGCCTTGCCGAGGCAGCGATGCGGCCGGTCCGCCTTTCGTTGGTGGGCAACACAGGAATCGGTGACGGCCTGCCCCGGTCCCGCCCGACCTTCGCCACGTGGTCGAAGATCACCATGCTCGGCGTTGCGTTGGCATTCGCTGTCGAGAGCGCGATGCTCACCGCCGTCATCGACCGGGCTACGGCGCACCCGGTGATGTGGGTGGTGATAGGAGCTGCACTGACATTGTTTCTCGGCGTTCCCATAACGGTAGGCGCCGCGTTCGCCCCGTCGCTTCGACCCATCAGGGATCTCGGCAGAGGGACCGCGCGGGTAGCTGGCGGAGATTACAGCCTGCGGCTTCCGGTGGTGCAGGATGACGACCTCGGGGTTCTGGCTGCGTCGTTCAACCGCATGCAGGCCGGATTGTATGAACGGCAGAGACTGCAGGCGGCCTTCGGTTCCTATGTGGATCCCGTCCTGGCTGCAAGGCTTCTGAAGCAGGGCGACGACGTATTCCGCGGCGAGCGACGAGAAGTGACGGTGATGTTCATAGACATTCGCGACTTCACTCCATTCGCGGAGACAAACACTGCCGAGGCCACCGTCGCTCGCCTGAACGAAGTTTTCGAGATCGTCGTGCCCACAGTGGTCGGCAAGGGTGGGCACGTCAACAAGTTCCTGGGTGACGGTGCGTTGGCGGTCTTCGGCGCTCCGAATGATCTGGAGAACCATGCCGATGTAGCACTATCGGCCGCGGCTGACATCGACCAACACGTCCGTGCCCGGTTTTCCGGCGAGGTGCGGATCGGCATCGGCATCAACACCGGTGTGGTGATCGCGGGAACCATTGGCGGAGGGGGACACCTGGAATTCACTCTCATCGGTGACACGACCAACGTCGCGGCTCGTGTTGAGCAGCTGACGAAGTCGACCGGCGACACGATCCTGATCACGGAGCAGTCGGTCACGGCGCTCGAGTCGCGACCGAATGGACTCATTGATCGCGGAGCTCATGCTCTCAAAGGGAAGTCGGCGGCTGTCAGGGTGTTCGGCCTCGGGAACAGCTGACAATCGGCGGTGGCCGACCGATACTTCACAGGTGATGGCACCGTCGAGTGCCGTCCGACGGGAAGGCCGAGCCATGGCACACGTGGGCGAAACGATCGAGCATCCGCTCAGCGGCGAGCGGCTGACGTTTCTCGAAACCTCGGCGTCCACCGGCGGTGCATTCCTGAAACTGAGGATCGAGATGGCCCCGCGGGGATCGCTACCGAAGCCGCACACGCACCCGCGTGGATCTGAAGAGTTCGAAGTGGTGGCGGGTCGGGTGCAGATCGAAGTGGCGGGGCAACGACGTATCGCCGAGAAGGGGGAAACGGTCGTCGTTCCCCGGGGTGCCGGCCACATGTGGGGCAATCCCTTCGAGGACCGTGCCGCCGTCATCGTGACACTCAGCCCGGCCTTCGATATGGAGACGTTCTTTGAGACGTGGTTCGGACTGGCCAGGGACGGCAAGGTCGACACCAGAACGCAGATGCCCCGCTTCCTGCAGCTGATGTCTATCGCCCATGCGTACCGGGACGGCATCGGCCAACCCGGGGTCCTCGGACGCGTGACCGGAGGCCTGGCCGCGGTGCTCGCACCGCTGGCACAGGCCCGCGGTTACCGGCCGAGTTACCCCGAATACAGCACCCCGGCCGATGGCTAGACGGTTCGTCATGGCCGGGCTCGTCGCCGGCCTGACCGCGGTCGTGCCCGGTCCGCCGGCGCACGCCCAGCCGATGGATCCGATCCCCGGCGAGGGATTCTTCGTCGTCGGACCCGACGTCGGGCTCGGTCTCTACCGCACCGACGGCACCGCGTCGGCGTTCGGGGTGTGGATCAACGACGTGCCCACCCAAGGATCCATGTGCGTGTGGTTCACCTACAGCACGCCCGGACCGGACAAGGACCACGTTGTCGCGACGAACATGTCGATCGGCCCGATGTACGCGAACATCAACCCGACGGTGAAGGCCTTCGAAACGCACAACTGCCAGCCCTGGGTCCGCGTCACCTGATTCGGTGTGCCCACTCTCACCCTGCGAGCCCCTGGTCAGCGACGCTGCCATGAGTAAAATGGGTTTTGCTCATGACCGCGAATGGCTGAGTGAATCCGAGAAAGGGAAGAGGGGCACAGCCGTGGGCGCGCAGGAACGTCAGCGCGGAATCCTGAGCCGCATCATTCGGGAGACCGATCCGCCGACCGGCGCTCTCCCACGCATCGCGGCGTCGGACGCCGCCGCCGACGAGGCCTACTACGCGCGCGTCGGCGAGGTTCTCGATCTCGCCGGCAACATCGGCGCGATCCTGATGGCGTCCGGCACACCGGCGACGGCCACCATGGATCAGGTCACCGCCATCGCCGCGGCCTACGGCGTCGACCGTTGCGAGGTCGACGTCATCAACACCACGATCCACGTCGCCGCCTACCGTGGCCCGTCCTCGCCCGTCAGCACGCTGCACATCGTGCAGTCGCGCTCGATCGACTTCAGCCGCCTGGCCGCCGTCGACCGGCTGATCGGCAAGATCCGCGCCGGCGACATCTCCCCGACGGACGCGCGCGCCGAACTCGACGCGATCATCGTCGCGCCGCACCCCTATCGGCGGTGGATCGCGACGCTCGCCTGGGGCGCACTGGCGTTCGCCACGGCCGGCACCCTCGGCGCGACCTGGCTCGGGTGCGTGGTCAGCGCGCTGAGCACGATGACGATCGACCGGGTGAACCGGCGGCTCAACCGCCACGGCCTGCCGTTCTTCTTCCAGTACGCCGTCGGCGGGGCGATCGCCGCCGCGCCGCCCATCATCCTGTACTGGCTCAGCCCCCGCCTCGGCATCCACTTCGAACCGACCGTGGCCATCGCCTCCGGGCTCGTCGTGCTGCTCGCCGGGCTGTCGCTCGTCGGTTCGGTCGGCGACGTCATCAGCGGTGCGCCGGTCACCGCCGCCGGCCGCTTCTTCGAACTGGTCATGATGACCGGCGCGACGATCGCCGGCGTGGCGCTGGTGCTGCACCTCGCCAACCGGTTCGGGGCGCCCTTCGTCGCCATCGACGCGCACGCGCCGCCCGCGCTGGCCGAATTCCCGGCCCGCGTCGCGTTCGGCGCCGCCAGTGCGGCCGCCTACGCGCTCGCCTGCTATGCCGAGCGTTCCGCGGCGATCGCCGCGGCCTTCGGCGGAGCGGCGGGCACCATCGCGTTCCTGCTCGCTCAGGGCGCCGGGCTGGGCGCCGTCGTCGCCTCGTTCCTCGCCGCCGTCCCGATCGGTCTGGTCGGCCGGCTCATGGAGCGGCGCAACCTCGCACCGCCGCTGGTGGTGTCGATCGCCGGCATCGTGCCGCTGCTGCCCGGTCTCGCGCTGCTGCACGGCATCTACGCGATCCTCAACGATCAGCACGCGCTCGGATTCGCCTCGGTGCTCGGCGCGTTCGCGATCGGCACCGCGCTGGCCGCAGGCGTCACCCTGGGCGAGTGGAGTTCGTGGAAGGTGCGCCGGCGCCGGTTGCAGGCCCGCCGCGCCGACCGCAGCACGCGGCTGCCGGGACGGCGGACCTCAGTTTGACTGACGACGATGTCGAGCTATCTCCCCATTGATTGCGAAATGCAATTGTTGCGTAGTCACAGATTCGCATTCGGCTAAGAATGTCGGGAAATTAAATGGCGAAGCCATCTGTGCAATTTGTGCGCCGTTGCTGAGATCGCCAAGGCAAAGACAAGGCACTGAGGGTGTTGGAGGCCCGTTCGAGAGACGGACCTGCATCAACCTGCAACTCTTCGCCGGCTCGCTGTGAAGGTCAGATTGAGTAGCGTACTACGCTTGTGGCGACGTCTGCCCTAGATAAACAATGGGTCATCTCGTTAGAGAGTGCGGGCCGGGGGGTGGTTGATGAGTGGAAACGTTTGCCGATTAGAACGTGACGATCACATCGGTATAAAAGTGGCCATCGTCACGGATATCCGACTTTATCGAGATGGAATATCACGCGTTATCTCGGAAATGGATGACGTCGCCGAAGTCGTCCCCTACGACAATGCGCTCCTTTGTGTCTCCGAAGGGGAACGATCGGCCCCGAACATCGTCCTTCTGGACATGTCGACCGACGCCAGCGCGGCGGCGGCGCGCCTTCTCGCACGAGATCTACCCTCCGCGCGGATCGTCGCGCTTGCCGTCCCCGAGACTGAACCCGACGTACTGGCTTGCATCGAAGCCGGCGTGAGCGGTTACGTCCCGCGAACCGGTTCCATCGACGATCTGGTGGCCGCGATTCGCGATGCGATCCGCGGTGAGGCGCGGTGTTCCCCACTGATCACCTCGGTGCTGATGAGGCGAGTCGCCACGCTGGCCAACGCCGGCGGCACCGGGCAACGGCTCACGACGCGGGAACGCGAGATCGCGGAATACATCGCGCTGGGTATGAGCAACCGGGATATCGCGTGTCGACTGGGCATCGAGATGTGCACGGTGAAGAACCACGTGCATCACATGCTCGAGAAACTCGGCGTCAACCGGCGTGCGGACATCGCCGACTGCATCCACGCCTGATGAACGCGCGACTCGCCGACGCCTCGGATCCGGGCCCGGGTTCATAGACATTCCCACCCGTGAGGTTCATTGCGCCGACAGCGCCGGCCGCGCGCTACTTGAGTCATGCCCACGACGATCGACGACCGCCCGACCAAGGTCGCGCTGGTGTCGTGTCGCGGAATTCTAGGTGAGCTGATCCGAACCAGCATCACAGACCTCCGCGATGTCGCGGTGGTCGGTGACATGACATTCGACGGCGTCGACTCCCTCACCGCCGCGATCCGCCGGGCGCACCCCGACGTCGTTGTGTGGCTGATGGACGACGAGGCGGTACTGAGCGTGCACCCTGAACTCCTGAGCGCGGACCGGGGTTGTGCGGTGATCGCCGTGCTCGACGACGGCCGGCGCAGCGCCTCGTGGGAACTGCGGCCGTACCGAACCGAACTCGGCCCGCCATCGCTCGACAGCCTGCTACACGCACTCCGGGCCGCCGCGGTGCGGCCATGATCACCCGCCGATCCGGCCAAAGGAGACACTGCAATGCCCGTCACTCCAACGTTTCCCGGTGTCTACATCGATGAACTACCGAGCGCGGTCCGCACCATCGTGGGTGTGCCGACCTCGATCGCTGCTTTCGTCGGGACCGCACCCCGCGGTGCGGTGGGCGACCCGGTGCACCTCACCAGCTTCGCCGATTACCAGGCCGAGTTCGGGGGGCTCGTCCCTGGCAGCGACCTGAGCTACGCGGTCTACCACTTCTATCAGAACGGCGGCAGCGAAGCCGAGGTCGTACGGGTGGTACACACCGGCGACAACGACGACACCAAGAACGCCAAACCTGCCGAGATCAGCGTGCCGGGCAACGCGGGCAACGTGGTCTTGCAGGCCGCCTCCCCCGGCGCATGGGGCAACAAGCTGCGCGTCCGGGTGGAGGCCAATCCGGCTGACGCCGCCAACAGCTACAACCTTGCGGTGCGCGACACCGGCAGCGGGGCCACCGAAAGTTATCTCAACGTCAGCAAGGATCCGGCCAGTGCCAGCGGGCTCGCGAATCTGCTGGCGAATTCTGGGCTTATCCGCGTGAAGAGCGGCGACAACAACCTGCCGACACCGCACGAGGCGATCAACCCGGCCGACAACCTGCCCGATCCCTTCGACGACGCGAAGCCGAACCGCTATACCAAGGCGACAGACAACAGCGGCACCGCCGGCGCCCCGCCCACCTCCGCCGACTATCTCGGTGACGTCCTCGGCAAGACCGGCATGTACCAACTGCTGAAGACCGACATCTTCAACATGCTGTGCCTGCCCGGTTTCGCCGGTAACGACACCACAGGAGTCATCACGGCTGCGCTGAAGCTGTGCGTCGACCGGCGCGCGATGCTCATCGCCGACTCACCCACGAATTGGACCACCGTCGCCAGTGCCGCTACGCCATTGGGGCAGGCCAACTTCACCCTCAGCGGTACCGATGCGCGTAATGCCGCGATGTACTTCCCCCGCATCAAGGCACCCGATCCGGCACCGGGGCAGAACGGGCTCATTCGCGAGTTCGCGGCATGCGGCGCCGTAGCCGGCGTGTGGGCTCGTACTGATGTCGCCCGCGGGGTCTGGAAGGCTCCCGCCGGAACCGATGCGTCGCTCAGCGGAGTCACGGGAACGACGGTCAAGATGACGGACCTGGAGAACGGCCGGTTGAACCCGCTCGGCCTCAATTGTTTACGTGAGCTCGGCGTGATCGGCAACGTGGTATGGGGCGCGCGCACCCGGCGGGGCGCGGATCAGCTGGCCGACCAGTGGAAGTACATACCGGTGCGTCGGCTCGCACTGTTCATCGAGGAGACTCTGTACCGGGGGACCCAGTGGGTGGTGTTCGAACCCAACGACGAACCTCTGTGGTCGTCCATCCGACTCAATGTCGGCGCGTTCATGAACACCCTCTTCCGGCAGGGCGCCTTTCAGGGCCGTACCCCGGCCGACGCCTACCTCGTCAAGTGCGACGCCACGAACAACCCGCAGAACGACATCGACCGCGGGATCGTCAACATTCTCGTCGGTTTCGCACCGCTGAAGCCGGCTGAGTTCGTCGTCATCCGCATCCAGCAGCTCGCCGGCCAGATCCAGGTCTAGGGGAAAGGAGTCAGGCCATGGCCGATGCCAAGACCAAGCGTCGTGATCCGTTCAAGAACTTCCGGTTTCGGGCGAAGTTCGCCGGCGGCACCGAGTACATCCTCGGGGTCAGCAAGGTCACCGGCTTCAAGCGCAGCACCGAGGTCATCAAACACCGTGCCGGCGGCGACCCGGCCACCAGCTACAAGCTGCCCGGCAGAACCGAATACGACCCGATCACGTTGGAACGCGGTGTGACCACCGACAAGGCGTTCGAGCAGTGGGCCAACTCGGTGTGGAGCTTCACCAACGCCTCCGGCGGACTCGAGTCGTCGCTGAAGAACTTCCGGCGCGACCTCATCGTCGACGTCTTCAACGAGGCCGGCCAGAAGGTGTTGTCCTACCAGGTGTTCAACGCATGGGTTTCGGAGTGGCAGCCCGTATCTGATCTCGACGCCAACGCTAATGCCGTTGCTATACAACACATCAAGGTGGAGAACGAGGGGTGGGTCCGGGAAGATCTACCCGAGCCCACCGAGGTCGGCTTCACCGATCCGGCGTGACCCGTGTCCGCGACCAGCGAAGCGCGGATCCTCGCGCTGTGGGAGGCGGCGGCGGATCGGCCACCGCTGCTGCGAACGCTTGCACTCGCCGCGGCCGGCGCGCAGCAGGCCGACGTCGCGGACCTGACCATCGGGGCTCGCGATCGCCACCTGCTGGCGCTGCGACAGGAATGCTTCGGTCCGACACTGGCGTGCCTGGTCGACTGTCCCTCCTGTGGAACGGAATTGGAGATGGAACTGAGCATCGCCGACCTTGCGGTCGAGGACGTCGACGATGACCGGGAGGCAGTACATCTGGGCGACATAAAGATCGAGTTCCGCGCCATCACCTCGCGCGATCTACTCGCGATCGCTGGGTCGTCGCGCGCCGCACGCCGCGACCTCATCGCACGGTGCGTCACCACCAGCCTGCCCGACGACACGCAGAGCCTGCCGGAATCCGTCCTCGACCAGATGTCCGCGGCCTTGGCCGCGCTGGACCCTCAAGCTGACATTCACGTCGAAGCCGACTGCGCCGTCTGTGATCACCGATGGAATGCCCCCTTCGACATCGCGGGCTACCTGTGGTCGGAGGTCAACGCCGAGGCCGTCCGCATCCTCCACGACGTACACGAACTGGCCATGGTCTACGGCTGGTCGGAGAACGACGTGTTGGCTGTCAGCCCCGCGCGTCGCCGCCGATATCTCGAGATGGCGACACCATGAGCGACTTCGTCGACAGATTGCTCGGCCGACCAGCGCTCCCGCCGATCCGCCCGCTACTGCCGTCGCTGTTCGAGCCCTCGCACCGTGGCAACAGCGAATCGCTGCCGCTGGGAACCTTCACCACCTCGTCGGAGCGCGGGCATGACACCGACCTCGCATTGATCGTGGGACTCGCCGCGCCGCAACCCGCGCCGCCGACGGAGACGGTCACGCCGCCCGCGCAGGGGGGACAGCGGGCGCCCGCACCGGAGCATAGCCGCGCCGAATCACCGCGCTTTCCAACGCAACAGGTACGGTCCGATCCCGTGCGCGCACCGTCGGCGGCCGTCGCGCGCCACCGAGCGGGGCACGCAGCGACCGAAGCGCGGAGCCGAATGGATCCGGAGCCCCCGCACCGGGTAGCGGTGCCACCGTCTCCCGAGGTGCCGCCGTCCGCGCCGCCGGCGGCGCTCCCGGACCGACGACCCGCGCCGGCGGTCGTCATCCAGCGGTCTTCCCACCGCACCAGCGTGTTCGAGCGCAACGTCGTCGCCTCGCGTGATCCCGCAAGCGAACCCGACGTCCACATCAGCATCGGGCGGGTGGAGATCATGGCGGCGCCATCGCCACCGAATCCGGCTCGGCACGCGACCACACAACGGCGGCCGCAACTGACGCTCGACGACTACCTGAAGAGCCGAGAGGGCTGATCGGCGATGAGCGACGCGCGCGCGATCGAAGGAGTGACCCAGACCCTGCTCCAGGTGATCGACGACGCCGTCAACACGGGGCCACAGGCCTTTCCCGGTGGCGTGAAAGTCATTGCACAGCCGCCTCACGAGGTGCAGACCGACATCGAGGCGTTGCAGGTCAACCTGTTCCTGTACCGCACGGAAATCGCCGCGGCACTGCGCAACGAAGACCCACTCGACATCGCACCCGGTGAAAGCGCACAACCGCCGCTTCCGCTCGCGTTGCACTACCTGATCACCCCCTATGTGCAGGGCGGCAAGGACCTCGACGCGCACCGGCTACTCGGTCTGGCATCGCGCGCGGTGCACGAACAAAGCCAGCTCAGCCACACTCAACTGCACGACTCGGCCGCCTTCAGCAACGTCTCCACCCAACTCGACGGTATCCGCATCACCTGGCAACCGTTGGCCGAGAACGACATCTACTCGCTGTGGTCGGCGTTTCAGACGCCCTACCGGCTGTCGGCCGCGTTCGAAGTCCGGGTGATCCTCATCGACAGCCGCCGGCCCCCCCGAACCCCGGTCCCGGTGATCCGACGAGGCGACAACGACGAAGGACCCACCGCGCGGGCCGACACCGCCTCACCGTTCCCGGAGCTCGAGGCCGCAGTCCCCATGCTCGGCCAGACGGCGGCCCGCCCCGGCGAGTCCGTAGACCTGCGGGGCATCAACCTCTCGGCGCACACCGCTGCCGCCACCCTGACCCACCCGTTGCTGCCCGATCCGGAGACGCTGACGTCCACAGCCGCGACCGCCGACACGGTCACCGTCGAGGTGCCGGCCGCCGCGCCCGCCGGACTCTGGTCGGCCAGCGTGGCGCTGACGAACACCGTCGACGGGCAGGACATCACGACCGTCACGAATGCCGTACCGCTCGCTGTCGCTCCGCGCATCACCAGTGCGATGCCGATCACCGTCGCCCGGAACGCGCAGGGCGAGGTCGACATCACACTGGCCTGCGCGCCCCCCGTGATCGCCGGCCAGCAGGCGTTCCTCATCCTCGGGGGCAGGGCGATCCCCGAGGACCGCATGATCGCGGGCAATCCGGTCACCGGTGGCGCTCTGTCGTTCACCGTTCCCGACGCACCGGTGGGCAAGCACGTGGTGCGCTTGCGGGTAGCGGGTATCGACAGCCTGTTGGTTGACCGCTCGCAGCCGACACCGCGCTTCGACGACACGCAGACCGTGACGGTGACGTCATGACGCGACCGGCGCTCGGAGCCGCCGAATGGGAGGCTGCCAACGGCGATTTCCTCGCTGCCTCGTTGGCGTGGCTGCGGTTGCTCCTGCAGCGGCGTCGCGATCCGGCCGAGCAGCCGCCGAGCCCCTCCGCCATCCCGCACCGCGGCGGGAGAATGGGCCGCCTCTTCGGACGCGACGAGCACGAATCACCCCAACTCGCCCTGCCGGTGCGGGCGAGCATCTCTGACGACGAGATCGCGAACGCCGCCGCCAGGGTCGCGCACACCGAACAATGCACACCGCCACCGGCTCTGGTCGAGCTCGCCGCACGGCTGGGTCTGTCCCGGTTCGAGCGCGACATTCTGTTGCTGTGCGCCGCGCTGGACCTCGATCCGTCCGTCGCCGATCTCTGCGCACGAGCACATGGAAACGACCACATGCGGTACCCCACGTTCGGACTCGCCCTCGAGATGCTTCCCGACCCCGCGTGGGACGCCGTGGCGCCACGCGGCGGCCTGCGGTACTGGAAGCTCGTCGAGATCACCCAACGGTCCGGGGAGGGACTGATATCGGCGGCGCTACGGGCCGACGAACGAATCGTCAACTACGTCAAGGGCCTCAACGACCTCGACGACCGGCTCTCGCCGGTGGTGACGAGCCTCGATTCCTCGGCGGCAGCGCAGCTTCCGGACTCACAGCAGGTGCTGGCGCAGCGCATCGAACGGGAGTGGACACTCGGGCCGACCGGCACCCCGACGGTTCAACTCGCCGGCCTCGATCCGGCCGGCAAACGACTCGTCGCGGCGCACGCCGCACGCCGATGCGGACTGCTGGCATACCGCCTTCCCGCGGACCTCATCCCGACCCAACCCACCGATCTGGACAACTTGGCGCGGCTGTGGGAACGCGAGAGCGCACTGCTGCCGGTGGCGCTGTACATCGACGCCGAAGACATCGACGACGAGAACGCCGCCGCCCGCACACCGATCAGCAGATTCCTGACTCGCATCGGCGGCCAGTGCGCACTGGCGGTGCGCGAAAGCTGGTCCGACGTCGGCCGGGGGTCGGTCGTCCTCGACGTCGAGGCACCGTCGGCGACCGAGCGCGCCGAAGCCTGGCAGGCCTCGCTGGCCGAGGGCACCGACATGGGTGCCATCGACGCGCTGTCGGCCCAGTTCGCGCTGCAGATCTGCGACATCGCCGAAATCGCCTCGATGTCAGACGATTCCGCAGACGCGTGGCACGAATGCCGGGCGCGGACCCGCCCCCGCCTTGACGCGCTAGCACGGCGCCTGGAACCTCGCGTCGACTGGGACGACATCGTGTTGCCCGAGGCCGCGCGGACACTGCTCGAACGCGTCGCCGCCCAGGTGTCTCACCGCACGACCGTCTACGACGACTGGGGCTTCGGCCGGCGCATCAACCGCGGCCTGGGGGTCAGCGTGCTGTTCGCCGGACCCAGCGGCACCGGCAAGACCATGGCCGCCGAGGTGCTGGCCTCGCGCCTGAAACTCGACCTCTACCGCATCGACCTGTCAGCGGTGGTCAGCAAGTACATCGGCGAAACGGAGAAGAACCTGCGCAAGCTCTTCGACGCGGGGGAAAGCGGCGGCGCGATCCTGCTGTTCGACGAAGCCGATTCCATATTCGGCAAGCGGAGCCAGGTCAAGGACGCCCACGATCGTTACGCCAACATCGAGATCAATTACCTGCTGCAGCGCATGGAGGCCTATCACGGCCTGGCGATCCTCGCGACCAACATGCGCGGCGCGCTGGATCCCGCGTTCCTGCGCAGGCTCCGGTTCGTCGTCGAGTTCACCTTTCCCGACGTCGGCCAACGCCGCCAGATCTGGGTGAAGTCGTTCCCCAGCGATGCCCCCGTCGCAGATCTCGATTTCGACCGCCTCGCGCAGCTGCCGGTCAGTGGCGGCATGGCCCGCAACATCGCGGTGAACGCGGCGTTCCTCGCCGCCGCGGCCGACGGACGAATCACGATGGCGAACGTACTGACCGCGGCACGAATGGAATTCGAGAAGCTCGAGCTTCCCATTCGCGATCGGGAGTTCGCGTTGAGCACGGTCGGTGCATGATGGGGATACACGTTCGCATCGACCGCATCGTGGTCGACGACGCCACCCTGGCGCGCCGATTCGACCGCGAGGTCCGAGCAGCTCTCGAAACCGAACTCGCCGACCTGATCGCCTCCACCCCGCGGTCGCGATGGCGGACATCGCGAACGGTTCGGGCCGTGCGCGGCACACTGCCCGGCTCGGCGCACTGTGACATCGCCCGTGCCGCCGCGCATGCACTGCACCGAGCCGTGATCACCGCGGCCGCGCCGACGCGATACGGGGAACACTGATGACCAGTTTCCCCCAGTCGGCGAACGCCGCACGCGGCGGCTTCGTCCTCGTCGACCCCGACACCGGCCGTCCGGTGAAGACGATTCCGTTCCAATACAATCCGGACACTCTGACCAGGACACTGCAACCTCAGGGCATCGGCGGTGAGCCCGGTGACCGGCTCGAGGCGTTGCGGTTGAAAGGTCCACCGCACGAATCGTTCAAGTTCGACGCCGAGTTCGACGCGGCCGCCGCCCCCGAGAAGTATCGCGACGGCCTCTACCCCGTGCTGTCGGCGCTGGAGCTTGCCATCTATCCGACCACAGCGCAGCTACGTGAAGAAGACCAGCTGGCACACGGCAGCCAACTGGAGATCGCCCCCGCCGAAGCACCCCTGTCAGTGCTCGTGCTCGGCTCCAGACGTGTTGTCCCGGTGCGTATCACCGACTTCACCGTCACGGAGGAAGCCTATGACCAGGCACTGAACCCGATCCGGGCGAAGGTGAGCGTCGGAGTGCGGGTGCTGACCGTCGACGACTTGGGCTTTCGTCACAAAGGCGGCCTGCTCTACCTCGGCTACCAGCAGCAGAAGCAGCGCTTCGCCGCCACCATCAACGACCCGGTCACCTCAGTAGGTGTGACAACGATCTAAGGACCCAGAGATGTTCTCCCTCACCAGCCGCTACCAAGGCATCCCGACCGCGATCCACGAACTGCCCGACGGCAGGAAGGTGACGTTCGTGCGGCGGCGGTTCCTGCCACAGCCGCAGGATCTCGTACAGATCGGAGAGCATCAGGTCCGCATCGGAGAACGGCTGGACACCATCGCTTTCCTGGTGTTCGGCGACGCCGAGCAGTTCTGGCGGATCGCCGACGCGAATGGGGTCCTGAACATCGACGACCTCCTCACCGTGGGTGCGCGGCTGCGTATCACCCTGCCGGCCGGCACCCCGGCCGGGAGCCTGATCACCGAAGTGGCCCCGTAATGGCCAAGAGTCTCCAATTGATGGTGATGATCGGCCCGGTGCTGGCGGTGCCGGTGCCGGCAGCCCTGATCGACGCGCTGCAATCGGTGCAGGTCACCACCAGCGCCGGTCAGCGCAGCGGATTTCAGCTGTCGTTCGCCGTCAGCAAGCAGTCGATGATCAGCACCACATTGCTGCCGTCAGGGCTGCTCGACCCGCCGGCCCGGGTGATCATCTCGGCGGTCCTCGGCGGGTTCCCCACGGTGCTGATAGACGGCATCGTCACGCGGCACGAAGTCAGCCCCAGCGACACGCCGGGCGAATCGTCGCTCACCGTGACCGGTGAAGACCTCACCGCGCTGATGGACATGAGCCACGAACGGATGTGCTATCCCGCGATGCCGCTGAATCTGCGAGTGATGGCGATCGTCGCCAAATATGCGCTGTACGGCATCATCCCGGCAGCAGTGCCGGCCGTCATCTTCAACGTACCCAACCCGCTGAAGACCATTCCCGTGCAGTCGGGCACCGACCTGAACTACATCCAGGCCCTCGCATCGGAGGCGGGCTACTCGTTCTTCCTCATCCCGGGTCCCGCCCCCGGAGTCAGTGTCGCCTACTGGGGTCCCGAAGCGCGGGCTGGGATGATGCAGCCCGCGCTCACCGTGAACTCCGGCGCCGCAACCAATGTCGAGTCGCTGTCGTTCAGTTTCGACGGACTCTCACGCACCCAGTACACGATCACCCTGACCGAGCCGAACACGAAGATCGGCATCCCGATCCCCGTGCCTGATGTGTCACTGCTGCGGCCGCCGCTGGCCGCACGCCCTGCCGTCGCCCTGCGCCGGGAGCCACTGCCGGACGTGGCAGGTCGCGATCCACTCGATATCGCGCTGCGCGGGTTGAGCAAGACCACGCAGGCCGCCGACGCCGTCACCGGACAGGGCAAGCTGGACGTCTTGCGGTACGGGCATGTGCTGGAAGCACGCAGCATCGTCGGCGTGCGCGGTGCGGGCCTGAACTACGACGGCACCTACTACGTCAAGAGCGTCACCCACAACATCAAACGCGGTGAATACAAGCAGAGCTTCACGCTCGCGCGTGACGGCTTCCTTCCTCTGGCCCCGGCGGTACTGCCATGACAACCGATGCGAAGAAATATCCCGGCGTCTACAAAGGGGTCGTCGTCTCCAACGTCGACGTCACCGGAGGCAACCGGGTGATGGTGCGGGTGGACGACGTTCTGGGAAACGACCCGTGCATCTGGGCCGATCCCTGTTATGCCACACCGGGCATGAGCGTCGTGCCCATGGTGAATTCAGGAGTCTGGATCCAATTCCAGGACGGCGACATCGACCGCGCCTTCTGGACCGGCTTCTGGCGCGGCGGCTTGGGCGACGCACCGCCGATCGCGCTGACACTGCCGCCCAGCGTTCCGCAGATCGTGATGGCAACCCCCGGCCAGAACTATGTCCTGATCACCGATGCGCCCGGACCCCTTGGCGGGATACAGATCCAGATCCGCGGGCCCGCCGGACCGTCGATCAAGATGAACGAGACCTCCATCGAGCTGTCCTGCGGTCCGGGCCTCGCCTCGATCAGATTGATGGGGACCGGCGTGTTCATCAACAACACGTCGCTCGTGATCCCGAAGTAGGGGAGTGCAGGATGCCCGGTTTCGTCGTCGATCTCACCAGCATCATGACGTGCCCACATGGTGGCAAGGTCACGTTCGTCCCAGTCGGGCCGCCCACGGTGTTCGTCAATGGGGCGGCCGCGCTCACCGCGGCCGACCAGATCACCGTCGTCGGATGCATCGCGGTCTCGCCGTGTGTGAAGGTGCAGTGGGCCAACTTCGGCTCCGCATTGATCAACGGCGTGCCCGTGATGCTGCAGGCTCCGCCGACGCCCCCCGGGCCCGGCGGAGGGGCATGTCTGGGCGGCCCACCCGTGCCGCCGGTCCTGGTGGCCATGCAAGCCGCAGTAGTCGGGACGTGACCGTCATGAACATCGACTTCCCCTACCACGTCGGTACTACCGGCCGCACCGCCGACACCACCTACCCCGACCATGTCCGGGACATGATCGAGCAGCTCTTGTTCACCCGGCCTGGCGAGCGGGTGAACCGCCCCGATTTCGGGTGCGGACTGCTCGATCTGGTCTTCGAACCCAACAGCCCGGAACTGGCAGCGGCACTGCAGGTTTCCGCCGAAGGGGCGCTGACGCGGTGGCTCGGCGACGTGATCACCGTCGAGGAACTCACCGTCACCACCGAGGACGCCACGTTGCGCATCGTCGTGAGATACACGCTGCTGGCCACCGGCGAACAGATGCAGACGTCCATCGAGGGGAGTCCGGCATGACATGTACCGACGAGCGGCGCCGCAACATGGCACGCGACAGGGGGTACAACGGTATCGACGCGGTGAGCGTCGGCTCCGACCGCACCGAGCTCTCGGTGGTCTTCTTCGGCGATGTGCCCGGCGGCCTGCGCCCAGCCAACTTTCGCATCGAAGGTGGCCGGCGAATCACCGGCATCGAAGTGACGTCGGTGGCGCCCTGCCCGAGCAAGGATCCGGAACTCGAGCACTGTGTTCGCGTGACTGTCGACCGCGCCGGCGACCTGTCCACCTACCGGCTGTGCGTCGTCGACGTCGAAGGGTTCGACCCGCGTTATCGCTGCCTCGATTTCACCTTCGTCACCGGGTGCGACGATATCGACTGCGCACCGCAATGTGACTGCCCCGACGAGTCTTTCCCACCGGTCGAGATCGACTACCTGGCCAAAGATTACGCCAGCTTCCGGCAACTGATGCTGGACCGGCTGAGCCTGACGATGCCTCAGTGGACCGAACGCCACATCCCCGATATCGGCATCACCCTGGTCGAGCTGCTCGCGTATGAAGGCGATCGGCTCAGCTACCAGCAGGACGCGGTCGCGACCGAGGCGTACCTCGAGACCGCGCGGCTGCGGACCTCGGTGCGCCGCCACACCCGGCTGGTGGACTACACGCTGCACGACGGCTGCGCGGCCCGCGCGTGGGTCTGCGTCGAAGTCTCCGGCGACGTCGAGCTCAAAGCTGGAACGGTGCAGTTCGCCAGCGGCACGCAGATCTTCGAACCGCTGGTCTACCAGGACCTTTCACTGCGCGCCGGCCACAACAGGGTCGACCTGTGGACGTGGGAGGACCACGATTGCTGTCTGCCGATCGGCACGACCGCGGCAACACTCGTCGACGGCGAACCAGGCAAAGACCGGGTGCTGCAGCTGAGGCCCGGCGACGTGCTGATCCTCGAAGAGATCATCGGCCCGAAAACCGGAAACGAAGCCGACCGCGACATCACCCATCGGCAGGCGGTGCGATTGACGTCGGTCACACCGGCCGTCGACCCTCTGCGCGAGCAGCCTGTACTCGAGGTGACCTGGGCGCGCGACGACGCGCTGCGATTCCCGCTGTGCGTCAACAGCCGCGGCGGGCGTGAGTGCACCGATCTCGTCGTCGGCGTTGGCCGCGGCAATGTGGTCCTGGTCGAACACGGCGGCGGCGTTCCCGACGAACCGCTGGAGGTGCCCGTGGCCGACCCCGTCGACCCGGGATGCCCGGAGCCGGTCTGCTTCGGCTGCCACGACACGACCGCACCACCGCGTACCACTCGCTATCCGCCGATCCCCAAGCGATTCCAGCCGGCGATCAGCCGGCTTCCGGTCACCAACAGCGTCCCCTTCCCGTCCCTCGGCGTCACCACCCGCGCCCAGGCGGACTGGCTACGAGACCTCCCTGCGCGGGCGCGAGAACACGTGCGCACCCTGTACCGCAAGATGCCGGAAGAACCGCTGGAGAAGAGCGACACCGAGTATCTGACCGTGTTGTTCGGCGAACCCACACTGACCAAAGTGCGGCTGGCGCAGCACCCTCACCGTGCGCTCCGTACCTTGCTGCGGCGCTTCGACGAGCTGCTGATCGCCAAACTCGAACGCCTCGAAGAGCTGATCGGACAGGCCCGCAGTGGATGCGTCCTGACCGCCGACGAGGAGGGCTGGGAAGTGGCGCAGAGCTGGGGCGTCGACGCCGCCGAAGCCGATCCGGCCGATCCGCGATTCTTTGGCCCCGCCGCGATCGCAACCGACACCGACCCACGCGACGCGCTGCCCGCGGTCACCGTGATCGACCGATTCAACGAAACCTGGCACGCTCGACGCGATCTGCTCGACAGCGGTCCCGATGACCGCCACTTCGTCGGAGAGACCGACGACGACGGCCGCGTGCATCTGCGATTCGGCGACGGGCGCAACGGCGCGCAATTCGAGCTGCTCGACGGGACAGCGCAAGACCACTCGGTGGCGCGCTACCGGGTCGGCAACGGCACCGCCGGAAACGTCGGCGCCGAGGCCATCGACAAGATCATCATCGCCGACACCCACGGCGCGACGATCAGCAGAGTGCGAAACCCGCTGCCCGGTGCAGGAGGCGTGGACCCGGAAGATGTTGCCGCAGCCCGAATCCAGGCTCCGCACGAGGCGAGGCTGCGGCAGCTGCGCGCCATCACCGCCGGCGACTACGCCGACCTCGCCGCTCGCCAACCCGGGTTGCAGCGGGCCACGGCGAACCTCGCCTGGACCGGCAGCTGGTACGAGGCCCAGATCGCCATCGACGCACTCGGTGCGCCGGTCGCCCCCGACTGGCTGCTGGACGATGTGCGGAGCTCGATGCACCGCTACCGCAAGATCGGCCATGACCTTTCGGTGTCCAGTGCAGTGCTCGTGCCACTCGACCTGGCGCTGTGCGTCCAGGTCAAACCCGAGCACATCGCGGGCCATGTCCGCGCGGCGTTGATGCGCACCCTCGGCGCGGGCCGCGACGGCTACTTCAACGCCGACCGCCTCACCTTCGGCACACCCGTCCGGGTCAGCTCGATCGTCGCGGCCGCGGCGTCGGTGCCCGGCGTGCTCAGCGTCGACGTCACCAGGCTGGAACGCCTTTTCGGGCCCCCCGGCGACGCACTCGACACCGGCGTCCTGGCGATCAAACCGCTGGAGGTCGCTCAACTCGACAGTGATCCGGCCCGGCCGGAGAACGGGCGCCTCGACCTCACCCTGGTAGGTGGACGATGAGCTGCTGCACATGCGGATGCTGCGACGGGGTGCACGCCACGACCCCCACCGACACGTACAACCCGCCACAACGAGACGCGATCGCGTACCGCATCGGGACGCACGGCAGCTTCCGCGAATCGATGCAGGCCCGGTTGTCCTCCCAGAAGGAGCTCAACCGTCTGCTGACACGCGATTCCGACGATCCGAGCATCGCTCTGCTCGACTGCTTCGCGATCCTCGGCGACATCCTGACCTTCTACCAGGAGCGCATCGCCAACGAAGGCTACCTGCGCACCGCCACCGAACCACGCTCGCTGAACCAACTCGGCCGGCTCGTCGGCTACCGCACCCGCCCCGCGCTGGGTGCCGACACGTACCTCGCCTACACGCTGGACCCCGGCGCCAAGACGCTGATACCGGCCGGCGCGGGCGCCAAGAGCGTGCCGCGGCAGAACGAATTGCCGGCGACGTTCGAGACATCGGACGACCTGCACGCCCGCGAGGAATGGAACAACCTGGCGCCGATCATGTCCGGGCCGCCATCGATCGCGTACTACGGGCAGAAGCTCAGTGAGGAACCCGACGACGTCAACGACATACCCGAATTGCGCATCGCGGGCACCGCCGCGAACCTCAAAGCCGGTGACAGACTGCTCTTCCTGTTCGACCCGGCACCGCCCCCCGCCGCCCTGGCCGACGGGTTCGACCCCCGCCTCGGCACTGCGGTGCGCATCGCCAGCGCGTCCAAGCCCGACTTCCAGGCGAACACCACCGCCGTCTCCCTGATATCGACGCGAACCCCATTGAGCACGGCGCTGCTCGCTCTGGCGCGCACTACCAACGACGCGATAAACCACCCGGCCGGTGCCGCATCTGTGAAGACCGTCCTCAGCACCTACCTCGAACCGCTGTCCAAGCGGCTGGCCGATGGCCCGTCGCTCACCGCCGAAGACGTCTTGCGCAACGTTCTCGGGGCAGGGTCGGGGGTCTCGCTGCCTCAGGTGGTCGAGCACCTCCTCGTAGCCGCCGCGCTGGCGTCGGTGCACGAATCACCGGCGGTGGTGGCGTGGTACAGAACCTATGCCGACCCGATGCTCGGCGCGGCACGGCATGCGGTTCGAATCGCCGAAACCGCCCTGGGACGACGGGCGGGTGATCTCCAGGCGCTGCGCTGGCGTGCCCACGACATCCTCTGCCCGTCGGACGGCGAGGGACACGTCCCGATCTACGACAACGTGGACTGCGATGACGGTGCGGCGTTGGTGGCACTCACCCCGATGCTGCCGTGGCTGCGGCGCCCACCGTCTCGGGCTCCACGCAACGCGCGTGACATCGACCCCGGGACCGCGGCGTTGTTCCGGCCCGACTCCGACGTCCACGCCAAACTGCTCGCCGCCGCCGATCCACGGGTCGCCCCGACCCTGCACCAGGCGTGGGACAACGAACAGCTCACCCCGCCAACCGCACTGAGTGACATGCAGGTGCTGCGGACCAAGGCGACACTCGCCGAAGGGTCGGATACGAATACGGTCCGATTGGACACCGTCTACGACGGCATCCAGAAGGGCAGCTGGGTTGTCGTCGGCGCGAAGAACCTGGTGCGCCGGGTCGAGTCGGTCAACCAGTCGTCGCGCAACGTGGCTCCGGCGGCCGCAAGCCCGATCAACGTGCCGTTCACCGAACTGACTCTCGACGCCAAGATCGTCGCCGGCGAAGGATCCGCCCTCTACGCCCAGGGTGAATCCCTCACGCCGGTAGGCGATCTCATCACCGACGACATCGCGGGCGACACCATCGAGCTGGGCCGCGTCTACGACGGGCTGACACCCGGCCGCTGGGTCATCGTCAGTGGTGAACGCACCGACGTCCCCTACACCAGTGGCATCCGAGCCGCCGAGCTCACCATGGTCGCCGGGGTGCGCCAATGGGTCGATCCCGACGAGGCGGCATCCTCGGTCCGCACCATCCTGACACTGACCGGCGAGCTGGCCTACCGCTACCGCCGCGACAGCGTCACCGTCTACGGCAACGTCGTTGCCGCCACCCAAGGCGAAACGCGCACGGAGATCCTCGGCAACGGGGATGCCGGCCAACCCAACCAGTCATTCCGAATTCGCCAAGTCAACCAGGACAACCCCCTCACCGCGCTGCCGGCGACCAGTCCCGCCGGCTTCGACGACGAACTGTGGGTGAGTGTTTCAGGCGTCCGGTGGCGGCCCACGGAGATCCTGGCGACCAGTGCGGCGACCGACCACGTCTACCGGCCCGACGTCGCCGCCGACAAGTCCGTCGACATCGGCTTCGGTGACGGCGTTCACGGCGCCCGACCCCCGACCGGCAGCCAGAACATCGCCGCGACGCTGCGCGTCGGCGCCGGCCGCGGCGGGAACGCGATCGCGGGCCAGATCTCGCAGCTGGCCGGCCAACCGCTCGGCGTCAGCGCCGTCACCAACCCCATCGCCGCCACCGGCGGAACAGACGGCGACACCCCCGACGATGCCCGCACAGTAACGCCGCTGCGCATGCTCGCCCTCGACCGGCTGCTGTCGGTGCGTGACTACCAGGACTACACCCGCGCCAGGGCGGGCATCGCAAAAGCCAGCGCTCGCAGGCTCTTCGACGGCGGGCAACATGTCGTGCATGTGACTGTCGCCAGCATCGGCGACGCGCCTGTCGATGCCGGTTCGGGACTGCTGACCGCGCTGAAAGACTCGCTCGCCGAGTTCGGCGACCCGGGTGTCACCGTCCGGGTCGACGTGCGCGACATGGTGCTGCTCGTGATGCGCGCGGGTGTCAAGGTCAAGCCCGACCACAACTGGGACGTCGTCGAACCCGCAGTGCGGGCGGCCCTGTCGGGCACCTACTCCTTCGCACGCCGCGACCTGGCGCAGGACGCCTACCTCAGCGAGGCGTTCGCCGCCGCGCAGGCCGTCCCCGGAGTCGACTATATCGACATCGACATCTTCCACGGAGTGCCTGCCTCCGTCACCCCACTCGAACTGCTTTCTCTCGCCAACCAACTCAGCGGCCCCGATCGGGTGGTCCGTGCCGAACCTGCCAAATACGAGCCAGGTCAGGTCTTCTCATGGGATGAGCCCCTGACGCTCACAGAGGCCGCGCTGCACACCGGCCTGACGGTCGAGGAACTGTGCCGGCTCAACCCCACCCTGGCCAATGCGCCGATCCAGGCGTACACCCCGATCACGATCTTCCGCGGGATCCGGCCCGCCCAGATCGTCGTGCTGTCGCCCGACGTCCCGGAGGCCCTGATGCTGCGGAGGATCCCATGACCGAGACCCACGACCGGCTGTTCACCCTGTTGCCGCGCGTCCATCAACGCCGAGACGAGGAGATCGGCGGGCCCCTGCGAGCGCTGCTGGCCGTGATCACCGAGCAGGCCGACCTGATCGATGCCGACCTCGAACAGCTCTACGACGACTGGTTCATCGAAACCTGCCAGGACTGGGTCGCGCCCTACCTCGGCGACTTGGTGGGTTATCACCTGCTGCCTGGCGGCCAAGAGGCGCTGGCCGCTGCCTCGCCGGAGGCTCATGAGTTGTTGTCGGCCATGGCTTCTCGTCGCGACGTCACGCACACCGTGGCCAATCGTCGCCGCAAGGGCACGCTGGCGCTGCTCGAAGAGCTGGCGCTCGACGTGGCAGGATGGCCGGCCAGGGCCGTCGAATTCCGGCGGTTGCTGTGCGTCACCCCCGCCATCCGGCTCTACGGACGCGACCCCCGCGCCGACGCCCGCCGCCTGCATCGCGGAAGCTTGGTCGACATCCGTCTCGGCGATGCACTCGACCGTGTGGAGAGACCGTTCGACGAACTCGCGCACACCGTCGACGTGCGGCGCATCAACTCGTCACGCGGCCAAGGCAAATTCAATATCCCTGCGGTCGGGCTGTATGTCTGGCGGCTCCGTCCCTACTCGGTCACCTATGCTCCCGCGTACTGCGAGGACCGGGCCCGCGCGCACTTCACGTTCAGCATCCTCGGCAACGACGCACCTCTGATCACCAAGCCGCGGCCCGAACCGACGCCGACGCACATCGCCGAGGAGTCGAACGTCCCCGCATTCATCCGGCGGCGCTGCTTCGCCGAGCACCTGGCCCGCTATTACGGGCCCGGCAAGAGTTTATGCGTCTACCGCGGTCCCGACGCCCCGGTGCCGCTCAACCAGATTGTCGCAGCCGATCTTTCGGAGTGGCGTTATTTGCCCCAGCGTGGGCAGGTTGCCGTCGACCCGGTGCTCGGCCGTATCGCATTCCCCAGCCGGCACACACCCGACGGCGTCTGGGTCACCTACCACTACGGGTTCTCCGACGACCTCGGCGGCGGCGAATACCAGCGGCCGGTCACCCCACGGGTCGCGCAGTACACCGTCGGCCCGAGTGCACAGTTCCCGACCATCATGGCCGCCGTCCAGCAGTGGCAGACCGACAAACACGGCACATCGCCCGCGCCGAGCGACGTGGTGATCGAACTGACCGACAGTGGCGCCTATCAGGAACAGATCGAGATCAAGCTCGACGCCGGTGACCGCGTCACGCTGCGCGCCGCGCAGGGCAAGCGCCCGGTGATCCGGCTGCTGGACTGGTACAGCAACCGGCCCGACGCGCTGCGCATCACCGGACCGGACGAGTGCGACAGCGACGCGCGGCCGACCGTGGTGCTCGACGGGCTGCTCATCACCGGTCGCAGCGTTCGCGTGCAAGGCCACGTCGGCACAGTCGTGATCCGTCATTCGACACTGGTCCCCGGGTGGAGTCTGGACTGCGACTGCGAGCCCGAGCATTCCGAGGAAGCCAGCGTAGAGCTCATCGACACGCCCGCATGCCTGCAGGTGGAGCACAGCATCCTCGGCACGATCCTGGTCGACGTGGACGAAGTGCACAACGAGCCGAACCAGGTGTGGCTGTCCGACACCATCCTCGACTCCGCGGGCTGGGGACTGGCCGCGCTCACCGCGCCCGATGACCGGCACGCCCACGCGGTGCTGTCCGCGCGACGGGTGACCGTGTTCGGCGCCGTGCGGACTCATGGGGTGAATCTGGTCGAGAACTCCATCCTGATGGGCGACGTGCGCATCGCACGCCGACAGCGGGGCTGCATCCGGTTCAGCTATCTGCCGCCGGACTCCCGCGTCGGTGGTCAGTTTCATTGTGAACCAACACATTCCCAAGACCCGCAACACGTGATCCCGCGGTTCACCAGCACCCGCTACGGTCGCCCCGGATACGCGCAACTCGCGTTGTGGTGCCGCGACGAGATCAGACGCGGCGCTGAGGACGGCTCCGAGATGGGCGCATTCCACGACCTGTTCCAGCCGCAACGCGAGGACAACCTTCGTTCCCGCCTCGACGAATACACACCCGCAGGAGCCGACGCCGGCATCCTGATCGCCACCTAGGAGGACAGCGATGCACGCCGACATCACCCGTGACACCTTCGACCGGGCCAGGCACTTCACCTCGGTGCGCTACCAGCAGGGCCGGCTGCCGCTGGACGCAGACCTCAACGAGGCCTCCGCGATCCTGCGGTACCAGCTGCGCACCATGATGGCCGACTTCCTCGGCCACATCGCAGTGCCCGACGGCGCGGCCGGCTTCCAGATCGCCACCGTCAAACCAGGCCCGACGATCACCGACGTGACGATCTCACCGGGGCGCGCCTACGTCGACGGAATCCTGATCGAGAACGAGAACGAGGTGACGTACACGACGCAGCCCGACGGCTACCTCGACCCGGACAACCCCGACGACGCGGTCCCCGACACCGTTCCGTTCGCCGTGTACCTGCGGGTGTGGGAACGGCTGATCACCGCATGGCAGGACCCCGCGATCCGTGAGATCGCCCTGGGCGACCCGGGCCCAGACACCGCTGCGCGGTCGAAGGTCGTCTGGCAGGTGGGACTGCTGCCGCTCGACGGTGACGGATCCGACGGCGCCAAACAGTTCGATGCCGCGGTCGCCGAATTCAACCCGGCGGCAGGACTTCTCGCCGCGAGGGCGCGGCGCCCGCTGGATTACGACAAGGACCCCTGCCATCTGCCGCCCGAGGCGAAGTTCCGCGGACCGGAGAACCAGTTGTACCGCGTCGAGGTGCACAGTGGGGGACCGGCGTGGAACCCCGACGCCGAACCCGACGGCCATGGCTTGCGCGGTGCCACGTTCACCTGGTCGCGGGAGAACGGCTCGGTGGTGCTGCCGATCCGGTCCGTCAAGGGCGCCACGGTGGTGCTGTCCTCGCTCGGCCGCGACAACAAGCTCGGACTCGAGATCGGCGACTGGGTCGAGATCACCGATGACGCCGCTGCCAGCCGGATCGCCGACGACCACCCGCTCACCGAGACACGTTGGTGGTCGCCGCTGCATCAGATCGCGGCGATCGACTACGAGGACCGCTCGATCACCTTGACCGAAGAGGTAACCGACGACACCGGTTCGCGACCGCAGCTCCATCCGCTGGTGCGACGGTGGGACCACGTGTCACCCACCCTGTACGACTCCAACCGCGTCAACGTCGCCGCCGACGGTGCACTTCCCCTGATGGAGGGCATGTGGATCGCGCTCGAAGACGGGGTCGAAGTCCAGTTCCGGCTCCCCACGGACGCTGACCCCGCAGGCGCCTACCGGGGTGGCAACTATTGGATGATCCCGGCCCGCACGGTGACCGGCGATGCGGAGTGGCCACAAGGCCCGGCCGGGCCGTCATTCGAACCGCCAGAAGGAATCGAGTACCACTACGCGCTACTCGGCACGGTGAAAGCCAACTCCATCGCCGACAAGCCGAAGAAATTCAAACCACTGACGTGAGACTTCAACGCCACGCCGCGGCCAAGACCCCGCCCGCTCCCGGAGGCACGGTCCTGCAGCGCGCATGCCAGTGCAACGATCACACCGCGGCCGAGGACAAGTGCGACGCATGCAGCAGTCAAGATGGGTTGCTGCAGCGTTGCTCGGCTCGGACGGTCGAAGCCGAGTGGATGTCGGACATCGTCGAACAGACATCCGGAATGTCAGTCCGGCCTCAGGCCGAGCGGCGGAGTGGTCCAGACTTCAGTGGCATACCGCTGGCTTCGCCACGTGGCGCATCGGCATTCTCAGCGCCACGGTCCGGTCCTTTCATCATTCAGCCCAAACTCGTGGTCGGCCACGTCAACGATCCTCTTGAGGCAGAAGCCGATCGCACAGCCGACCGCGTGATGCGGATGCCGACCCCTGCGCCGCCGCAGGTAAGTCGCAAGTGTGGCTGCGAAAAAGACGTGCTGCGTCCCAAGCAAGCAGGACCGGCCATCGGCGGTGGCGCCGCGCCGACACTCGTTCACGACGTGCTTCGCCGGCCGGGCCGGCGCCTTGATGCCGCGACCCGTGCTTTCTTCGAGCCTCGATTCGGATGCGACCTCAGCCATGTACGAGTCAGTACTGACAATGCTGCCGCTGAGTCCGCGGTCGCCGTTGGCGCGCGCGCCTACACCGTCGGAGGGCACATTGTCTTCGGGCGTGGCCAGTTCGCACCCGCCACGCACGAGGGTCGTCGCCTGATCGCCCACGAATTGACTCATGTCGTGCAGCAAGGCGGAGCGCGGCAGTTTGTCATACGTCGATCACCCGACAAGTACTCCGGCCTGGGCATCGAAGAGCTACGCGCGCTGGTCACCAAGGGAGATCAGGACGCTGTGTGGGCGTTGAAGGCACAGTACGACGCGATGCCGCCAGGTGTTGTGGCGCAATACGCGCGGAAGGACCCAATCGCCCAATGGTCCTACGAAAGCCGCGTAATCTCCCCGAAGGAGGCAGCGGGGCAGGGGGCGTTCTCAAAGCCAGGAATGCAGGACACGCTGGCCGCAGACATCAAGGCGACTCGGCAGGCCACCGGAATCCCTAGGCGAGCACCCAGTGCGGTCGAACCGGACATCAGACTAAGTGGCGGTACCTCGGGCGTCGCGCGGACGGACATCCCGGGACTTGAAAATCGTCCTTTCATCGGCAGATCGAGCCTTGCTGGCGGTCCGGGTCCTAACCCCCAATCGAGCTTTTCCCCGGCCACCGATGTCACCCAACTTCCGCACACCCACGGTCACGCAGAACAGAACATCGCCGATCAACTTGAGGAGGCACTTGCAAAGATCCCGCGAGAACAGCTCAAGGGCCGCAGGGTGTGGATGCTCATCGAGCAGGCGCCTTGCCCCACCTGCGCAGCCGGAGCGCTGAAAGCCCATACCGCAGCAGGTGTGCTCAAGAAGCTCAGTCTGAAGTACCCCGAGCTCACCATCGAAGTGAAAAATCTCGAAAGCAGTGCTCTTATCGTGCTGAAGGGAAGCGAGACAACAGGTGCGTCGGGTGCCGCCGGCGTAACGACGGCGTCGTCCGTCGGAGAACAGGCCGCTTCAGTGGAGGTCGAAACCAGCATTGAGGTGACCAAGTCGGTCCGCAACGCCGATGGGACGACTGTATCTGAGCTGGAATACAACTTCGGCAAGAGCATCGAGGAAATCAATAAGACTGCGCCCCAAGGTGCGAAGGTTCCTGAACGTCTCGTCATCAGAATCACGCAAAACGCCGACGGCAGCGTAGCCGCTGCCGAATCACTGTCAGGTCAGCCTAACGCCTTGGCTGAAGCTCTGGCGGAGAAAACCCTAGGCCTAGGTGGACAATCGGCAGCTGCCGCCGAGGGCGCGGCCACCGGTGCAACCGCGACCATCAGTCGTCGGACGGCGTTATTGTTCAAGGGGCTCAAAATCGGCGGCACAGCAGCATTCGTCGTCATCACGGGCTATCAGCTGTTTACCGCAGCGCCGAAGGATCGACCGCGCGTACTTGCTGGCGCTGCCGGCGGACTAGCTGGCGGAGCGCTCGGTACCTATCTTGCATGCAACGCACTTCTCGGCATCGAGTCAGCAGGATGGAGCCTGCTGATCTGCGCGATCGGCGCGGGGGGAGTGGGGGGCTATGCCGGGAGCAAGGCTGGCGAGGCCATCTACGATGAGGCCACGGCCACCGACCTCGACAGGGCTTACTTGGTATTAGGGCGGAAGAAGCCCAACGAGATCGGCATCTTTAATGTTCTCATTGGCAGAATGGGATCGGATGGCTGTATTGACGCAGAATTCGTTCGCGGCTTCATGAGTGCATTCCCTGAATCCGCTAGTGACACCGAGACCGTTTTGATCGCTGCGCAGCTAGCCGACGCCCCCATCGACCACGTGCCACCCATCAATACACTTAGGCCCAAGCGGCCTTCGCCGAGCTTCGATCGGGATGTTGTGTGCCCAGCCTGCCACGGGCGGAGCATGAAAGAACTCGTCCCTCAGACGATGACCGCTGACGAAATGGAAGCATTGAGGAAGCTGCCAACCTGTCCGTCCGTACTAGCTCAAGCGCTCGGTGCACTTCGCAACGCGGTGAGGAACCTACCACCGCGGAAACCGGCCCCGTACCCGATGGCCCCTTCCATCAAGGCACCCACGTCCAAGCAACTGCCTCCTGGTCCGAGATCGTTTCCACCTGAGCGCGAACAGATTGGCGCCGTGTGCCCAAACTGCCATGCGCCCAATCGAGGCAGGCAAATATGGAAGGACTTCGGTCCCGGGCCAGATGGGCAGCCAAACGGTGCCGACATGGAAAGGCTCATGGAAATTGCCAATGCATGGTTGAACAAACCTTGACGGCGGTGGGAGCAGATGCGCCGGGTGATTGTCCGCCGACGAACTGGGCCATGATCTTGGGCGGATACGTCCGAACACTGCCGGACGCTATCTACGAGGAATCCGGTGACAAGGATCCGATATAGGGGATCACTGCTCATCCATGAGCGGGCACATTGCGACCGATATCAACACGGTGTGCAGCGAGTGGTCACCGCGAGTCTGACGATGACCACGGTGGCGCGCAGGCCTCATCGATGCCATGGAGAAAGCGAAAGTGTCTCGCCCACTTCAATACCGAACAATATGCTGACATCGTCGAGGACTACAAACTACGCGAGGCGTCGAGTGACAACAGCTATCCCTCGTGGGTCTTCATCGACCTGATTCAAACAATCGGAGCCGGCATCTGGCCGACTCTGCCATGGCCACTGCTGGACTGTCGTCGCCCGGCCGTGCGACCGGTAAACGCCCTAACTGCCACAAAGACGACTCTGCATTTTCAATGGCCACTAATCAAAGTCGAATCGACTGACAGGCCGCATTGAAGGGTCAGCTATATATCTGCGCAGACTGGCCCGCGCAATTCCAATTCAACACGCGCAGTGCCTGAGGATCTGCTGATTATCGACGAGACCGAATGTCGATCACTTCCGTTCATTGCCCCAGCCTGCGACCAGCGCTAACATTTTTCCATGCCAGTGGACGCCATGTTCACGGCCACGGCGAGCAGGCCGCAGCGTACCGGGCACGTCCCGGCGCATGTTGCCGACGTCCGTCGCTACGAGGGCGCCCCGCTGGACACGTCAACGCGAGCAATCCTGGAGCCGCGCTTCCGGCAGGATTTCAGCCATGTGCGTGTGCATACCGACGATCGGGCGGCGGCGTCGGCGAATGCCCTTGGTGCACAGGCCTACACCGTAGGCCGTGACATCGTCTTCGCGGGCGACGCCTACGCACCCCATACCAGCGAGGGCCGCGCACTCGTCGCCCACGAGCTCGTGCACACGATTCAGCAACGCGGCACTTATGGCCAAGCCCCGACCTCCGTCGAGAAGGCGGGAGGGGACGCGGAAGCCCGCGCCGACGTTGCCGCCCGCAGCGCTGTCCGTGGCGACACGGTCTCGGTGAGTCCGCCGGCGGGTGCTCCGCGGGTTCAGCGTAAGCCGGCCACCGACCAGCGGTGGAAGAAAGACGTCAAGGCTGCTCGCTACCGCGGACAGGTCATGGCGACCCGCATCCGGCGGCACGGGCTGCTGTCCACCGACGCGCGCGCAAAGATGAACGACGAGCTCGCCTATTTCGAAGACGACGCCAAAGAAGCGTATCTGCTCGAGGTGAAGCCGGTGTTGGCGCAGTACGTCCCGATCGAGATGCCGCAGGTGTACTCGCGGCGCGTCCCGAAGGTGCCGCGCATCGAGGTGATGCCCGACCCGCCCGTGTACCCCGGGCAGATATCCGACGACGACATCTACGCGCCGATCCGGGAACAAGCCGAGCGCGACAGACAACAGCGGGCCGCTGAACAGCAGGCAGAAATCGACAAGCTGCAGCAGATGATGGCGGCGGACAGCTGGCCGCACGAGTATCGCGAGTTCGCGGTCGAACTACTCACCAATGTGCTCACCTCTGCCGGTCGCGCAAATGTCGATCCGCGTGCGATCTCGGACCGGATCCGCGACCCGATCATCGCCAGGTACCGACAGTGGCTGGAACAGGAGGACGAGCGGCGCAAGAAGATCTGTGGGCAGATGCCGGGCGGCGCGATGGGCTTCATCCTCAAGTCTCAGGCCGGGTTTCACCCGTCGATGGATCCCTGCAGGCGTTGGTTCGCAGACGAGTACAGTCACGGCCCGTCCGAGCTGTTGGACCTGGAGAGGCACCTGCGGGGCAACCGCTACAGCAGCGGTTCGTGGTCACCCACGCCGGCCCAGTACGTCTATTACGACGTCTTCGAGTTGCGCAAGAAGCTCGATCCGTTCCTCCTGCAGCAAGAGGAAATGGCGAGCCAGATGATCGGTGGCCTGACCGGGCTCGCGGGCGCGAGAGCCCCCGAGGCGCACGTTGACGTCGCCGCCTCCCGAACCGCGTCGGCAGAGGCCGCCTCGGCCGAAGCGACGACAACCCCGGCGGGGAAAGGAACCACTCCGTCGACCACCATCAAGGCGTCACCACCGCCTCCCCCCATGCAAGTACGCCGCCCGGGTGCGCCGACACCGCTCACCGACGTCGAGGTGGTGAAGGCCAACGTGAGCGCCCCATCGACGGTTACACCTCAGCAGCCGTCGGCACATCAGGCCGACTGGAACGCGCGGGGTGGCGCCGGCGCCGCGCCGCCCGCCTACCGTGACATCGACGGCACCGTGCACGTGAGCACCGACCACCCGCTGCTCGGCACGCCGAGCGGTGGCGCGGGGATCCCGCCCGTGCGGCCGGGCGGGCAACCGACAGCGCCTACGCCACCGGCGACGTCGCCCACTGTGACCCCGTCAGTCAGCACGGCGACCGCCGGCGGTGTCGGCCATGCCGACACCGGCAAGGCGACCCCTGATCCGATGGCGAAAACACCCCCGGCGCCGCCGGTCAAACAGCCGCCGGCAGCCGATCCGATGGCGAAAACACCCCCCGCGCCGCCGGCCGAACAGCCACCGCCGGCGCCCGTCGTTTCGCCGCAGGCCCAGACCGGCGCCGCCGCGGCCGAATCACAGAAAGCCCAGGCCCCGACCGGTCGCCCTGCGCCACCACAGGCTGTCAGCGCGGACGTCGTCGAGCGTGTGCGCAACGCCCCGCGAGTGACGGATCCGGCGCGCAAAGGGCGTGGCAGCAACGTCAACTACACCGCGGATCGTGCGGCCCACGATCAGGCGTGGCAGATGAGCGGCGGACACGGTGAATCACCGCCTGCATTCATCTACGACAATCAGATCTACCTCGACCCCTCGCGTTGGCCACCGGCCACCCGTTAGCGACCGCGCTGATCCGTTACTTCACCCGCATGCCGGCGTCGGCGGCCCGCAGGATGGCGCCTTTAGTGACGGCATCGAGTTTGGTTGCATCCAAAGCAGATTCGAGCGCCCCCTTCACGCCGCTCTCCACCGCGCCGTCCAGCTTGTCCAGGACCAGCTTCTGCATGTCCTTCGGCAGGCCCCCGATCAACGGTTTGACCGCGTCGGCGACCACCCTCTTGGCCAAGTCGAGCAGCGACACCTTGTCGACGCCGGCGATGGGCGGCGGAATCGACGGCTTTCCGGCCATCGCGTCGCGGACGATTCCCCTGATGCGTTGCTCGGCGGCGTCGTATTCCGCCGGCCGCTTGCCGTACCTGGCCTCGGGCGGGAGATCGAGGCTGGGTGTCGACGGACGAAAGAGTTGGATCGGCGGCCCGCTAGGGGTCGGACTCGGCACCGGCGCCGGCGAGGCGGTCTCGGGTGGCTTGGGCGGCGGTGGAGGGGTCTTCGGTGGCAGGGTCGGCTTGCGCGCGGGCGGTTTCGGGCGCTCGCCCGTCATCGAGTCGGTGATGCGGAGGCTCTGGCCGGGACCCGGCGTGTCCAATTCCCCTTTCGGCGCCTGCGCGGTCACGATGTTGCCGACGTCGACCCGATACTGTGTCGCCGCGGCCTGCAGGGCGGCCGTCGCCTGTGCGCTCCTGATGAGGAAGACATCCTGCCCGTCGGGAACCAGCACGCGCACCCCGAGCCCGTCGGGGGTCCACTTCGAATACACGACAACGTCTTTGACGGCTGTCTTGGTTTCGGCGATCGGTACGCCGTTGACGAGGACTACTGTGCGACCCGATTCGGCGGTGACCTCCACCTTCGGGGCGGTGGGCTGGGAGCCGGGTATCGCCTGACGGGCCAGTACTGCCGGTGGCGTACGCATCACGCGGAGCGGAAGCTCTGTGTCGGCGAATTCGGTCGCGATGCGGTCGGCGTCGTTGTCGGCCTGGCTGGGTTGGGGGACACCGACCGTTCCGGTCTCGTGTCGCTGGACGATGTGGGCCAGTTCGTGCGCGAGGAGTCTCTGTCCGGCCGGGCTGTCCTCGCGCGGGGCGCGCGGCCCGAGCACGATGTCGCTGTTGACCGTGTAGGCGAGGGCACGCGCCGCGTTAGCGGATTCCCGCGCGGTGGGATCGGTGTGGATCTTGACCGAGCTGAAGTCGTAGCCGAATCGGGACTCCATGTTCTCGCGGACGACAGGGTCCAAGAGGCGGCCCGGCGACGTCACGACATCATTGACGGTGGGCGGTATCCGCTGCGTGAATTCCTGCGCTGCCGCGGTCGGTCGCCACGCTCTCGTCGATGCGTTCATCGCGTCGCCCCCGTCTTCGGATACGCGTCCACGCCCGGTGTCCATTCTGCCTGCCGCCGCGGCTTGTGGCGAGAGGGTTTCAGGCCTCGAGGCGGGCGCGGATCGCGGCCATGCGCGTCTGCAGGTCCGCCTCGGAGATCACACCGCGCGCCAGCAGCGAATGGGCCAGCGCGACAAGCTGATTCTCGGGGTAGGGCAGGTCGGCGTATGTCGAAGCCACCAATGCGTCCTCCTCGTCGCGACGCTCCTGGAAGGTCGGGACGTCGACGTCGCACGCCGCCCGGTCCAGCGCGTCGCACAGCCCGTCGAGGCTGGTCTTCCATGGCGGCACGGGGTTCTCCACGCCGTACTTCGCCGCCATGCGAGGCCAGACCTGGTTGCGTTCGACGATCGCGCGCAGCGCTGAACTGTCCACCGCTCAGTCGCCCATCGGGTGCAGGGCCGGCCGGGTGTCGGTGATCACGTTCGTCGTGACGCCCGGCTTGGGCAGCGCCACCCCGATCAGGCAGTCGCGCGTGATGATCTCGGCCAGTTGATCTTCCGTCCAGCCGTCGGTGCCGTCCGGGCGCATCGGCATCACCATGAAACGGTGCTTCTGGTTGGAGTCCTGCACCCGCACCTCGATGTCGTCGGGAAGGTACAGCCCGAACTCGGCGAGCACCTGCCGTGGCCAGCGCACCAGGCGCCGACGGTAGTTCGGCGTGCGATACCACTCGGGCGAGTTGCCGAGGATCGGCCGGGGGTAACAGGAGCACAGCGCACACACGATCACGTGGTGGACGGTGGGTGTGTCCTCGAGAATCTCGAAAGCCGTGAAATCGCTGGGTGTTCCAAATCCCGTCGGCTCCATCCAGTCGACCCCGACCTCCTTGCTCGCCGTCATCGGTTCGGCGAGCGCGAGGCGTTTGAAGTCGGCATCGAGCCACGCCCGCGCCACCAGGCGGGCTGCGGGGGTTGGGCCGATCTGTTCGGCGAATTCGGTGAACCGCCGGTGCTCCTCGGCGGTGAAGATGCCCTTCTCGATGCACAGCTCGCGCAGTGCGATCTCGAGGACCTCGAAGTCGGTGATCTCGTCGACCATCGGCTTCACCGTCCGGTCGTGGTCGTGGTCGTGGTCGTGGTCGTGGTCGTGGTCGTGGGACATGGTGGGTTCCCCTCCGGTGTCAGACGGCGGCGAGCCAGCGCTCGGGCAGCTCGGTGCGCAGGGTGTCCGTGGCGGTGCCGGTGTAGCCGTGCCACAGCTCGGACTGGTTGAACTCCACGACGTAGAACCATTCGGGGCGGGCGTCGGGCCGGTCCCATGTCTCGTCCTCGGCGGCGGGGCTCTCATAGGCCACGGTGGCGATGCGCCCGGTCGCCCCGCGCACGTACTCGGGGGTGCGCGTGTAGAACACCACGGGGAGGTCGCGCACGACGACGGCGTCCCCGACCGCGAACTTCGGGTCACCCGCCTGCCCGGCGTACACCTGAGGGTCGCCCTTGCCGACGGCGTGCCGGTGGTGGGCGTTGCGCTTCACCGCGGCGCCGTCGCCCTCGGACTTCGGCGCGGCCTCGGGCGCCCGGCCGCCGAGCCCGTCGGCGTAGCGGTCCTTGACCTCCGCCATGCGCTCGCTGAGTTCGCCCAGGCTGATGTGGTGCTTCTCGACCAGGACACGGGCCACCGCCAGCAGCCATCGGCCGTAGTAGGGCAGCCCCAGGTACTCGGCGCGGCCGACGTCGACGTTGCCGATGCGACGACGCTCCTCAGAGAGCCAGATGCCGCGCCAGGCGAGCACCTCGCACATGACGTAGGTGAGCTCTTCCCAGTTCTCGTACTGCTTGTTCTCGTAGGTCATCGGCGCGTCGGGTTCACCACCGACGTCGTGAACGGGCTTGAGATAGGCCTTGATTCGCGCGGAATCGAGAAGATCGGGCGGGGGAGCGTCGGGTAGTTCCGGGAACGCCGACTTCAACCGGGCGACGAGGTCGAGTTGGGCAGCGCGTTCAGCGGCCGTGCTCACCTGTCCCAGAGTAGCTCTGGCGCCGACGGCTCCGGGTGGTTTCGCGGTAGACGCGCGCGGTCGATCAGGCCGATGATCGACAGTGACATCAGGGTCGTGCTGGGAGGTCTGCCATGCGTGTCGCGGTCGCCGGAGCCACCGGCAACATCGGGTCCCGCACCGCGGCGTCGCTGGAACGCGACGGGCACGAGGTGGTGCGGATCAGTCGCTCGTTGGGGGTCGACCTGCTGACCGGCGCGGGTCTCGACGACGCGCTGCAGGGCGTCGACGCCGTCGTCGACGCGACGAGCGCGCCGCCGATGGATCTCGAGCAGACGCGCGCCTATTTCCGTTCCGCGACCACCCACCTCCTCGAAGCCGAGCAGGGCGCCGGGGTCCGGCATCATGTGCTGCTGTCCATCGTGGGCATCGACCGCACCGAGGGCGGCACCGACCACTACGCCGGCAAGCGGATTCAGGAAGAACTCGTGCAGCAGGGGCCGATCCCGTGGACCATTGTGCCCGCCACGCAGTTCCACGATTTCGCGGCGTTGGCTGCGAGCTGGACCGAGAGGGACGGCGCCGCCACCATCGCGCCGCTGCTCGTCCAGCCGATCGCCCCCGACGACATCGGCGGCGTCCTCGCCGAGGTGTCCGTCGGTGCGCCACAGGGCCGCTACGTCGACGTCGCGGGGCCCGAGACTCAGGATCTCGTCGACATGGCGCGGCGGACGCATGCCGTGCTCGGTCGCGAGGTCAGGTTGATCCCGACATGGGATGGTCCGTTGGGGGAGGAACTGGCCGGCAACATCCTGCTGCCCGGCGCCGGGGCGCGCATCGCGCCGACCACGTTCGAGCAGTGGCTGGCGTCGATCAGGCCGAGCGGCGGATCCCGCGCTTGAGCAGGAGTTCGCGCTCAGACTCGCTCAGACCGCCCCAGATGCCGTAGGGCTCACCGACCGCGAGCGCATGCGAGCGGCACTGGGTGATCACGGGACAACTGCGGCACATCTCCTTGGCACGCATCTCCCGCTGGGCGCGGGCCCGGCCACGCTCTCCGTCGGGATGGAAGAACATCGAGGAATCGACACCCCGGCAAAGGCCTTGCATCTGCCAATCCCAGATGTCGGCGTTCGGACCGGGAAGCTGCTGCGGCTGTGGCACTGCGAAACCCCTCTCTGCACACCCATTTCGCGGACGACATGGATATGTCAGTCGTGGAAAAGATCCGAGCACAGTCGCCGATGACCACTCGTGCACACAACGTAGAAGGGCTCACGAATTTCCGTCAATACCGCCCCCCTGTGCGAAACCGCATATGCGCAGGCAGAAAATTTACATCACGTTCATCGGTGCGACCCGTTCGCAACGAAGGGGGTGATATCGCCGGGCGCTCCACGGCCCGTTTAGCCGCTATTTCTCCCGGTCAGTTAATTCCGCGTTGTCCGAACGAAACTCGTTGCCCGTCGATCAGTTTTTTTGTTCGTAACATGGCCACCACGAACTGTTAACTGACGCGCTCAACAGATCTGAGCGGTTGATAGCGTCATCTCTCGAGATGGACGACGAGGCCTTCGGCAGCAACCCCGGCGCGTGGCCGCTGCCGAGCGCTGCCACTCCGCACGACCTGTGGTTGCGTGCCGTCGCCGCGGGCGGGCAGGGCCGCTATGCCCACGCCCACGCCGACCTCGATCAGCTGACGCGGTCGTCACCCCGGGGGCGGTTCGGCTCTCTCGCCCGGAGCACCCGCGGGTCGTTCCTGCGCCAGCTCGGCTGGCATGACCGTGCCCGCTCCCTGGACGGGCAGGCGTGGGCGCTGTCCGGGGGGACCGGCGAGGCCGGCGCCGACGCGCTCATCGGTCTGGCGGCCGACGCGCTCGGCGTGGGACGTTTCGCCGCCTCCCAGCGCGCCCTGCACCGCGCCGCCGACCTCATCGCCGCCGTGCCGTCCGCGCGGCTGCCGATCCGGCTGGCATGGGTGTCGGCCGAACTGGCGATGGCACGCCGCGACGGCAGCGCGCTCGCCCATGCCGAACGCGCTGTGCAGCTCGCGGCGACAGCCCCGTCCGTACGGCACAGGGTCAAGTCGCGCGTCGTGCTCGCGGCAGCCCACTGCGCCGCCGGCGACGTCGACGCGGCCCGGCGGGAGGGCGACCGCGCGCTGACCGAGGCGGGCGACCACGGTCTGGTGCCGCTGCGCTGGGCGGTCGCGTCCCTGCTCGCCGGGATCGGCAGCGCCGAGCTCTCACCGGCCCAGATCACGGACATCCGCGACGACTGCGCCGAAACCGTGATCAGACGAGGCGGCGTGTGGCGCTCGCGCTAACGCGGTTGCGCCGCTGACGGTCGTTATTGTTTAGCTGAGCCGGCACCGACCGGTACCGACTGAACAGCCACCTCCCCTTCCGGGATGTGTCCCCGACGTAACGCTGGAGAGCCTGCTCACGATGACAATTTCGGGAGAACGTCTCGATGCTGTCGTCGCTGAAGCGATCGCCGGCGATCGGAACGCACTCCGGGAGGTGCTGGAGATCATCCGCCCCCTCGTCGTCCGGTACTGCCGGGCGCGGGTGGGAACCGCGGAGCGTAGCGGTCTCTCAGCTGATGACGTTGCTCAGGAGGTGTGCTTGGCTGCCATCACGGCGCTGCCGCGGTACAAGGATCAGGGACGACCGTTCCTGGCCTTCGTGTACGGCATTGCAGCGCACAAGGTTGCTGACGCGCATCGTGCCGCCGGGCGGAACAAGGCCGATCCGATGGATGTGGTGCCCGAGCGCTTCTCCGGTGAGGCCGGTCCCGAGCAGAAGGCGATCGACTCCGAATCGTCGGCCCGCATGAACGCCCTCCTGCAGGTGCTCCCCGAGAAGCAGCGCGAGATCCTGATTCTTCGGGTCGTCGTCGGGATGAGCGCTGAGGAGACCGCCGAGGCCGTCGGCAGCACCGCGGGTGCGGTGCGCGTGGCCCAGCACCGCGCACTGTCGCGGCTGAAGGCGGAGATCATGGCGACAGGACGTGACCATGCCTGACTTCGGACGATGGAATGCCAACGGCGGTGATCCCTCGCTGAACGAGATCAACCGCACCGACCAGTTCCTCGATGCGCTGGCGTCGCAGCAGCCCGTGTACTCGACCGATCGCGGTGAGGCCGAGCTGGCCTATCTGCTGGCCGGCTGGCGCGACGACGTGCGCGAGACGCCGATGGGCTCGGTGCTCACCACCGACGAGGCCGCCGCCGCGCTCGAGCGTGCGACCAACCCGGGCCGCCGACGACGATTGTCGCTGGCCGTGGTCGGTTCCGCGGCCGCCGCCGTGCTGTGCCTCGGCGGCTTCGGCGCGGTCATCGCCGGATCCGGACCCGGTGATGCGCTCTACGGTCTGCGCACGGTGCTCTTCGGCGAGCAAACCCAGGCCCGCGACGACGCGGTGGCGCTGGCCGCTCAGACCGAGATGCAGCAGGTGCAGCGACTCATCGAGCAGGGCGACTGGCAGGGCGCCCAGGCCAAGCTGGAAGCGGTGACGACCACGGTGGCGACGGTCGGCGACGATCAGCGCAAGGCTGAGCTCGTGTCCCAGTGGCAGGAGCTGACGGTCAAGGTCGAGGCCCAGGATCCGGCCGCGACGGCGCCCCCGGGAGCCCCGCTGCCCACGTTCCCGTCGATCAGCGTCGACCCGAACACGTTCACGCTCCCGACGGAACCGCCGGTGAGTTCGTCGACCGACCCGGCTCAGTCGTCGACGTCGCCGTCGTCGGAGACGTCCATCAGTGGCGCGCCCACGACGTCCCCGTCGGAGACGTCCCCGGCGTCGACGTCCACCTCGGCCGCCGCCCCGTCCCCGACACCGACCACGGCGGCACCGAGCCCGACGCCGACCACGGTGAGCACCGCGGCACCGACTCCGACGTCGACGTCGGTGGTGGCTCAGCAGTCGACGACCGCGGCGCCGTCGCCGACTCCGCGGGCGACGCCGACACCGCAACCGTCACCGACGCCGCTGCCGGCCACGACTCCGTCACCGGTGACCACGGTGCCCCCGCCGGTGCAGCAGGCGGTGCCGACCACGACGACGTTGATCGCGATTCCGGTGGAGCCGGAGGTCCTGGTGCCGGTCGTTCCCGCGGTGCCGGTCGCGCCCGCACCTCCGGGACCGCCGGCGAATCCGGGTCCGCCCGCAGTGCCGCCGGGACAGGCGCGCTGACCGGGGGCGGGTTCAGCCGTCAGCGATAGCCGTCGGACTCCGACGCGGCTTCGTTCAGCGACGCGTCGGCGTAACCGCGGCAGTAATCCCAGGTGACATAGGAGTCGGGCTCGGGATCGTAGGCCGGCTCGTGCGGACGGACGGTCCCGTCGACCAACAGCTGCAGCAGGTTGGCACGCAGCATGTCCCAGTCGTGGTAGTGATCCTGCTGGCACTCGTCGCAACAGACGACCAAACCGCGAATTCCCTTGTGCGCCAACAGCGCTTCGTAAACAGCCAGGTCGGCCAGATCGGCCTCCACGGCGGTGCGTTCCTGCGGATCCAACGGCTGACCCGGCTCGAGCGCGTCGAGCGCCGCCGACGGATCACTCGGGTCGTCGGCGAACGGGTCAGGCGGCAATCCTGGCGGCAGGTGGTCTCGCACGACACAAGAGTACGCAGCCCCCCGGGGATCGCGCCAGCACTCGCGCGGCACGTCATGGCGAACGAAATGCCGAGCTTGATGCCGATAAGATGGGCTTTCAGGTCGCGTCTGTCGCCTGTCCCGTGTCTGGTTACTGGAGGCTCCCATGTCGATCGCCGAGAGCAGCATTCCCCTGGCCGTGCCGGTGCCCACCGGCGGCGATGACCCGACCAAGGTGGCGATGCTCGGCCTCACGTTCGACGACGTCCTGCTGCTGCCCGCGGCCTCCGATGTGATCCCCGCCACGGCCGACACCTCGAGCCAGCTGACCCGCAAGATCCGGCTGAAGGTGCCGTTGGTCAGTTCCGCGATGGACACGGTCACCGAATCGCGGATGGCGATCGCGATGGCCCGTGCCGGCGGCATGGGCGTGCTGCACCGCAACCTTCCCGTCGCCGAGCAGGCCGGCGCGGTCGAGACCGTCAAGCGGTCCGAGGCCGGCATGGTGACCGACCCGGTGACCTGCTCGCCGGACAACACGCTGGCCGAGGTCGACGCGATGTGCGCCCGGTTCCGCATCTCCGGCCTTCCGGTGGTCGACGCCCAGGGCGCGCTGGTCGGCATCATCACCAACCGCGACATGCGCTTCGAGGTCGACCAGTCCAAAGCCGTGGCGGAGGTGATGACCAAGGCGCCGCTGATCACCGCGCAGGAGGGCGTGTCCGCGGAGGCGGCGCTGGGCCTGTTGCGGCGCAACAAGATCGAGAAGCTCCCGATCGTCGACGGGCACGGCAAGCTGACCGGACTCATCACGGTCAAGGACTTCGTCAAGACCGAGCAGTTCCCGTTGGCCACCAAGGACAGCGACGGGCGGCTGCTCGTCGGCGCCGCCGTCGGCGTCGGTGACGACGCGTGGGCGCGCGCGATGACGCTGACCGACGCCGGGGTCGACGTGCTGATCGTCGACACCGCCCACGCCCACAACCGCGGCGTGCTCGAGATGGTGCACCGGCTCAAGGTCACCGTCGGGGATCGGGTCGAGGTGGTCGGCGGCAACGTGGCCACCCGCGCCGCTGCCGCGGCGCTGGTCGATGCGGGCGCCGACGCGGTCAAGGTCGGCGTCGGGCCCGGCTCGATCTGCACCACCCGCGTGGTGGCCGGCGTCGGGGCTCCGCAGATCACCGCGATCCTGGAGGCCGTGGCGGCGTGCGCGCCGCACGGCGTGCCGGTGATCGCCGACGGCGGGCTGCAGTACTCCGGCGACATCGCCAAGGCGCTGGCGGCGGGCGCGTCGACCGCGATGCTGGGCTCGCTGCTGGCCGGCACCGCCGAGTCGCCCGGCGAACTGATCTTCGTCAACGGCAAGCAGTTCAAGAGCTACCGGGGCATGGGGTCCCTGGGGGCGATGCAGGGCCGGGGCGCGGGCGGAAACCTGCGCGGCAGCTACTCGAAAGACCGTTATTTCCAGGACGATGTGCTCTCCGAAGACAAGCTGGTGCCCGAGGGCATCGAGGGGCGGGTGCCGTTCCGCGGTCCGCTCTCGCAGGTGATCCATCAGCTCGTCGGCGGGCTGCGGGCGGCGATGGGCTACACCGGCTCGGCCACCATCGAGCAGCTGCAGCAGGCGCAGTTCGTGCAGATCACCGCGGCCGGTCTCAAGGAGAGCCATCCCCACGACATCACGATGACGGTGGAAGCCCCCAACTACACCACCCGCTAGGGTCGTTGCGGGCTGAACAGGGGAGCGAGAGATGCGAGACATGGTCGAGATCGGCATGGGCCGAACGGCGCGCCGAACCTACGAACTCGGGGACATCAACATCGTGCCGTCACGGCGCACCCGGTCGTCCCAGGACGTCTCGACGGCGTGGCAGCTCGATGCCTACCGCTTCGAGATCCCCGTGCTGGCCCATCCGACCGATGCGCTGGTCTCGCCGGAGTTCGCCATCGAGCTGGGACGCCTCGGCGGACTCGGAATCCTCAACGGCGAGGGGCTGATCGGGCGTCACGCGGACGTCGATGCCCGCATCGCCGAGGTGCTCGAGGCGGCGTCGAAGGAGCCCGATCCGTCGGCCTCGATTCGGTTGCTGCAGCAATTGCATTCTGCGCCTTTGGATCCCGAGCTGCTGGGGGCCGCGGTTGCGCGCATCCGCGAAGCCGGGGTCACCACCGCGGTGCGCGTCTCGCCGCAGAACGCGCAGGCGTTGACGCCGACGTTGGTGGCGGCAGGGATCGACCTGCTGGTCATCCAGGGCACCATCATCTCGGCCGAGCGGGTCGCGCAGGACCGGGAGCCGCTGAACCTCAAGACGTTCATCTCCGAACTCGACGTGCCCGTGGTGGCCGGCGGCGTGCTCGACCACCGCACCGCGCTGCACCTGATGCGCACCGGCGCCGCGGGCGTGATCGTCGGGTACGGCTCGACCACCGGGGTGACGACGTCGGATGAGGTGCTCGGCATCAGCGTGCCGATGGCCACCGCGATCGCCGACGCCGCCGCCGCGCGCCGGGAGTACCTGGACGAGACCGGCGGCCGGTACGTGCACGTGCTGGCCGACGGCGACATCCACACCTCCGGCGATCTGGCCAAGGCCATCGCGTGCGGCGCGGACGCGGTGGTGCTGGGCACGCCGCTGGCCTCGGCCGCCGAAGCGCTCGGAGGCGGCTGGTTCTGGCCGGCCGCGGCGGCGCACCCGTCGCTGCCGCGCGGCGCGCTGCTTCAGGTGGCCGCCGGGGAACGCCCGGCGCTGGAGCAGGTGCTGACCGGGCCGTCCGACGACCCGTTCGGTGCGCTGAACCTGGTCGGCGGCCTGCGCCGGTCGATGGCGAAGGCGGGCTACTGCGATCTGAAGGAATTCCAGAAGGTCGGCCTCACGGTCGGCAGTTAGGTCGGCCCACCGGGTGTGAACAGGCCGAGTGTGAAGTTGTCCTCACGCTGGGCGGCGAGTGAGAAGTTAGCGTCACGCTGAGCGGCGCGACCCCGACATCCGTCGTGCACGCGCGGCACGCACCCTACGCACGATGTCGGCCGGGTCGTCTCCAGCCAGCACGCGCACGACGATCCAGCCGCGGCGCGCCGCGATCTCGAGCCGGCGGACGTCCCAGCGGTACTGCGACCGGCTCGTGCGGTGCTGTTCGCCGTCGTACTCCACGGCGACCTTGAGGTCCGGCCAACCCATGTCGAGGTAAGCCACGACTGAACCGGTGTCGCCGTATACCGGTATCTGCGTGGTAGGCGGCGGCAACCCGTCGTCGAGGAGCAGCATTCGCAGCCACGTCTCCCTCGGCGACTGCGCGCCCGCGTCGGCCACGTCGAGGACCCGCCGCGCCGAGACGATCCCGCGGCGGCCGGGGTGACGATCAGCGAGCATCTGCGCCTCGGCGACGTCGAGGCCGGTGGCGCGCAGAAGAGCGTCGACGGCGACCATCGCCTCCGCACGCGGGTGCCAGCACGCCAGATCGAGTGCGGTGCGCGCCGGCGTCGTCACGGCCATGCCGTCGATGAGCATCGTTTCGTCCGCGTCGACGCTGTCACCGCGCAGCCGCAGTCCGGGAAGACGGTGCCGATTCTGATGGATCAACTCCACCGGGTGGCCGGTGTCGACCCAAGCGCTTCCGTGCAGCGCCGCGGCTGACCGCCCGGCGATGATCGCGGTTCGCCCCGACCACAGCCATCCGGCGCGCGCCAGCGTCGCGGACGTCACCTCGGCGTCGGAGTCGATGTAGACGTCGCGGAACAGGCGCACGTGACGGCGCCGCAGCTCACCCCACGTCATCCCGCCGGCCATTGCGTCACTGCCCTGAACGGTTCCCCCATGGCCGCAGTCTGCCTACGCGGTCCGACAGCGTCGGCCCACCGATTGTGAACAGGGTCACTTTACAAAGTTGGCCCTCATGTCTAGCAAACTCGCGCTCAGTACGGTCATACTGGTGCGATGGAGACTGACTACGACGTCGTCATCATCGGTTCCGGCTTCGGCGGCAGCGTCAGCGCGCTGCGCCTCACCGAGAAGGGCTACCGGGTCCTCGTACTCGAGGCCGGCAAGCGCTACGCCGACCCCGACTTCGCCAAGACCTCGTGGAATCTGCGCCGGTTCCTCTGGGCGCCGCGCTTCGGCATGTTCGGCATCCAGCGCATCCACCTGTTGAACAACGTCATGATCCTGGCCGGCGCCGGGGTGGGCGGTGGCTCGCTGAACTACGCGAACACGCTCTACGTGCCGAGAGAGCCGTTCTTCAACGATCCGCAATGGCGCGACATCACCGACTGGCGCGCTGAACTGCTGCCGCACTACGACCAGGCGCAGCGGATGCTCGGGGTGGTCACCAACCCGACGGTCACCGACGCCGACCGCATCATGCAGGAGGTCGCCGAGGACATGGGCTGCCGGGACACCTGGGTGCCGACGCCGGTGGGGGTGTTCTTCGGCCCCGACAACGAGAAGACGCCCGGCAAGACCGTTCCCGACCCGTACTTCGGCGGCGCCGGTCCGGAGCGCACGGGGTGCATCGAGTGCGGCTCCTGCATGACGGGTTGCCGCTTCGGCGCCAAGAACACCCTGGTGAAGAACTACCTCGGGCTGGCGGAGCGGGCCGGCGCGACCGTGCGCCCGATGACCACGGTCACCGATTTCTCCCCGCGAGCCGACGGCACGTGGGAGATCCGCACCGTGCGGACCGGCAGCTGGGTGCGCCGCACCCGTCGCACCTTCACCGCGAAGCAGGTGGTGCTCGCGGCGGGCACCTACGGCACGCAGCGGCTGCTGTTCAAGATGCGCGACACCGGCCGGCTGCCGAAGCTGTCCGACCGGCTCGGCATGCTCACGCGCACCAACTCCGAGTCGATCGTCGGGGCGGGACGGTTGCGTGTCACCGACGACTTGAATCTCACCCACGGCGTGGCGATCACCTCGTCGATCCATCCGACCTCCGACACCCATGTCGAGCCGTGCCGCTACGGCAAGGGCTCGAACGCGATGGGGCTGCTGCAGACGCTGATGACCGACGGCGCCGGGCCCGAGGGCACCGACGTGCCGCGCTGGCGGCAGCTGCTGCACAGCGCCCGCGAGGATCCGAAGGGGACATTGCGCCTGCTCAATCCGCGGCGCTGGAGCGAGCGCACGATGATCGCGCTCGTCATGCAGAACCTGGACAACTCGATCACGACGTTCACCAAGCGCACCCGGTTCGGCTTCCACCGCTATCTGAGCAAGCAGGGTCACGGCGAACCCAACCCGTCGTGGATCCCGGTGGGTAACGAGGTCACCCGCCGCATCGCGAAGAAGATCGACGGCGTGGCGGGCGGAACCTGGGGTGAACTGTTCAACATCCCGCTCACCGCTCACTTCCTCGGCGGCGCGGTCATCGGCGAGAACCCCGAGCACGGCGTCATCGATCCGTACCACCGGGTGTACAACTACCCGACGCTGTCGGTCGTCGACGGCGCCGCGATATCGGCGAATCTCGGTGTGAATCCGTCGCTTTCGATCACCGCCCAGGCCGAGCGGGCCGCGTCGCTGTGGCCGAACAAGGGCGAGGAGGATCTGCGTCCGGCCCAGGGTCAGCCGTACCGGCGGCTCGATCCCATCGAGCCTGCGCGTCCGGTGGTGCCCGCGGGTGCGCCCGCGGCGCTGGACTGGGGCGTCAGCGCGGAAACGGTCAACCGGCGGGACCCCACCACCGCCGAGGCTCAGGGCGCCTGACCCGCGAGACGCGCCACTAGACTGTGCGGGTGGATTCTGCTGCTCCCCGCCCGGTACTGGTGGTCGACTTCGGCGCCCAGTACGCCCAGCTGATCGCGCGTCGGGTGCGCGAGGCGCGGGTGTTCTCCGAGGTCATCCCGCACACCGCCAGCGTCGACGAGATCAAGGCGCGCAACCCGCGCGCCGTGGTGCTCTCCGGTGGGCCGGCCAGCGTGTACAGCGACGGCGCGCCGCAGCTCGATCCCGCGCTGTTCGATCTGGACGTCCCGGTGTTCGGCATCTGCTACGGCTTCCAGGCGATGGCCCAGGCGCTCGGCGGCACCGTCGCGCACACCGGCACCAGTGAATTCGGCCGTACTGAGCTGAAAGTCGTTGGTGGCGAACTGCATACCGACCTGCCCGAGACGCAGCCGGTGTGGATGAGCCACGGCGACGCGGTCACCGAGGCGCCCACCGGGTTCGAGGTGGTGGCCACCAGTTCCGGCGCCCCGGTGGCGGCGTTCGAGAACCGGTCCCGGCGGCTGGCCGGTGTCCAGTACCACCCCGAGGTCATGCACAGCCCGCACGGTCAGCAGGTGCTCAGCCGCTTCCTGCACGAGTTCGCCGGGATCGACGCGGCCTGGACGCCCGCCAACATCGCCGACGCGCTCGTCGACCAGGTGCGCACCCAGATCGGCGACGGCCGGGCGATCTGCGGGTTGTCCGGCGGCGTGGACTCCGCGGTCGCGGCGGCACTGGTGCAGCGCGCCATCGGCGACCGCCTGACGTGCGTGTTCGTCGACCACGGTCTGCTGCGGGCCGGCGAGCGCGCCCAGGTGCAACGCGATTTCGTCGCCGCCACCGGAGCTAATCTGGTGACCGTCGACGTGGCCGACCGCTTCCTGGAGGCGCTGTCCGGGGTCACCAACCCCGAGGGCAAGCGCAAGATCATCGGCCGCGAGTTCATCCGGGCGTTCGAAGGCGCGGTGCGTGATGCGTTGGGGGCGGCCGAAGGAGACGTGGAGTTCCTGGTGCAGGGCACGCTCTATCCCGACGTGGTCGAATCCGGGGGCGGCGCAGGCACGGCCAACATCAAGAGCCACCACAACGTCGGGGGACTGCCCGGCGATCTGAAGTTCCGGCTCGTCGAGCCGCTGCGGCTGCTGTTCAAGGACGAGGTGCGCGCGGTGGGCCGCGAACTCGGCTTGCCGGAGGAGATCGTTGCGCGCCAACCGTTCCCGGGCCCGGGGCTGGGCATCCGGATCGTCGGCGAGGTCACCGCGGACCGGCTCGACACGCTGCGCCGTGCCGACGCGATCGCCCGCGAGGAGCTCACCGCGGCCGGTCTGGACCACCAGATCTGGCAGTGCCCGGTGGTGCTGCTGGCCGACGTGCGGTCGGTGGGCGTGCAGGGCGACGGCCGCACCTACGGGCACCCGATCGTGCTGCGCCCCGTCTCCAGCGAGGACGCGATGACGGCCGACTGGACGCGGGTGCCCTACGACGTGCTCGAACGGATCTCGACGCGCATCACCAACGAGGTGCGCGAGGTGAACCGCGTCGTGCTCGACATCACCAGCAAGCCGCCCGGCACCATCGAATGGGAGTAGCTCCTCTAAATCGCGCGCGAAAATGACAGGTCCTGTAATAATTCCGTCATGATCAGTCAGACGCGCCGGGGTCACGTCGGTTCGGTCGTCTTCGCCCTGCTCATCGCGTTCGTCGGGATGTCCGTGCCCGCGCACGCGCAGCCGCAGGGCGCGCACATCACGGGCATCGAGCACGTCAACGACCGGTGGGACAAGGTCTCGGTGTTCTCACCGTCGATGAACAAGGTCGTCGTCAACGACGTGTTCAAGGCGCCGAAAGCGGGAGCGCCCACCTTCTATCTGCTGCCGGGCATCGACGGCGGTGACGATCTGGACGGTCCCCGGCCGCCGGGTACCAAGAGCTGGTTCGGGATGACCGACATCCAGGGCTTCTTCGCGAACAAGAACGTCAACGTGGTCTCCCCGCTGGGCGGTCCGTTCAGCTGGTACACCGACTGGGTCGCCGATCCGGGCAAGCAGTACCAGACCTACATGACGCGGGAACTCCCGCCGCTGATCAATGCCGAGTACAAGACCAACGGCCGCAACGCCGTTGGCGGGTTGTCCAGCACCGGCGGCACCGCGGTCGACTACGCGGTGCAGGTGCCCGGTCTCTACCGGGCCGTCGGCTCCTACAGCGGTTTCCTCACTCCGGCCGACAACGCCCAGCAGGTGGCGTTGACGCTGGGGTCCGGAGGCGCGAATGCCGACGCGATGTGGGGTCCGCCCGGCGGCCCGCTGTGGATCGCCCACGACCCGTCGAAGAACGCCGCGAAGCTGGCGGGCACTGCGGTGTACGTGGCCGCCTCGGGGTCGGGCAACGTCGGCGCGGTGGACCGGTTGCCGGAAGGGTTCGGGCCCAACATCACCGGGGGTTTCATCGAGCGCATCATCGCCGACAGCACCCGGGTGTTCGCCGATTCCGCTGCGGCGGCCGGGGTTCCGATCACCTACGTGGTGCGGCCGGACGGCTCGCACACCTGGGGGCTGTTCGAGTCGGAGATGCAGGAGTCGTGGAACACCACGATCGGTCCGGCACTCGGCGCGTAGCGCCGGGTCACTCGTCGCCGGCCTCGGCGTTCTTCTCGACGAGATCGCCGAGCATCTGAGCGACCGTCGTCTCGATGGCGGTCTCGATCGAGAACGCCAGCGTGGCGCCGACGGCGGAGACAGCACGGGTCCGGAATCGCACCAGCGTGGTGATCAGCTCGGCGACCTTGACGTCGTCGGGCATCGCCGCCCCCGGGTTGATCTTGTCGAGAACCTCCTCGACGCCGGCCTGCAGCAGGATCGCGCTGATCTGATCGAGCAACGGGCTGATCTGGTCGTGGATGTCGATGAGCTTGTCGTACGCGACGCCGTAGCGGTGGATCTCGGTGAACGCGTCGACCAGCGTCGGCCGCACGATGGTGGCCTGCTGCTGTTCGACGCGCACGATGTCCAGCGCGACGAGCCGGTCGAACGCCGCGTCGTCGTCGATCAACCGCCGGGCCGCCTCGAGCGTCATCGTCTGCGGCTTCTCGGTGGCCCAGGTGCCGGCGATCGCCGACTCCAGCCCGAGCATGTCGCCCAGGTCCTTGCCCTGCTCCCAGGTCGACAGCATCTCGTTCACGTGTGCCAGGTTGTATCCGCGGTCGAGCAGCGAGGTGATCAGCCGCAACCGGGTCAGGTGGGTGTCGTTGAACAGTGCGATGCGACCGACGCGCAGCGGTGGGTGCAGCAACCCGCGGTCCCGGTAGACGCGGATGTTTCGGGTGGTGGTGCCGGCCAGCCGGGCCAGTTCGTCGATGCGGTACTCGCCGGATTCCGCGGCGCCGTGCGGCTGCACCGCGGCGTCGAACAGCTGCGACACCGCGGTTTCGATGACGTCGCGGGAACCGCGCCGGATCCGGCGCAGGATGGTCGGGATCGGCCCGCTGGACTTCGGCTGGGACATCCGGGGGTGCTCAGGCAGTGGAGGTGACGGCGCGTGCCCGCACCTCGTGTGCCACCGCGTGGTAGTCGTCGAGCCGGAATTGGCGCATCTGTCGAAGATACTGTGTCGCCAGCCCGGGGTACATCGACGCGTTGAACCCGTCGGCGGTCAGATACCAGCTGCGGCACCCCGACATCCAGGTGGTCCTGGTCAGCCGCCGCTGGATCGCGGTGTTGTAGCGGCGCTGCGTGTCGGCGCGTACGTCGAGGTAGCGCAGGTTGCGGTTCAGGATCGTGGTGATGGCGCTGACCGCGTAGTCGATCTGGCCCTCGATGTAGACCAGCAACGAGTTGTGGCCGGGTCCCGAGTTGGGTCCGGTCATGAAGAACAGATTCGGGAAGCCGTGCGCACTCGCGCTCTTGAAGGCCTCGGCGTGCTCCGCCCACTCCTGCCGCAGGGTGCGTCCGCCCAGTCCGGTCACCGGGAACGGGGGACCCGACAGGTGCACGTCGTATCCGGTGGCGAAGACGATCGCGTCCAGATGGTGCTCGACCCCGTCGCTGGTGCGGATCCCGGCCGGGCTGAGCGTCGCGATCGGCCAGTCGATGAGCTTGCAGTTGTCGCGCTGCAGGGCGGGGTAGTAGTCGTTGGAGATCAGCATGCGCTTGCAGCCCGGTGTGAAGTCGGGGGTGAGCTGCCGGCGCAGCCACGCGTCCTTGACCGTCGCCCGTAGGTGCGCGCGGCCCAGCATCGCGACCAGCCCGCTCAGCGGGGTGTTCCACACCAGGGCCGCCGCGCACGCTTCGTGACCCCAGAACAGCGCCTGGCGCGCGAGTTCCTGTGCGGCAGGCACTGTCGCGAACAGAGCCTGGACCGACGTGGGCATCTCGACGTCCGGGCGGGGCAGCACCCAGCCCGGGGTGCGCTGGAACACCTTGACGAACGCCGCCGTCTTGACCAGTTCCGGCACGATCTGCACGGCGCTGGCGCCGGTGCCGATCACCGCGATCCGCTTTCCGGCGGCGTCGAAGTCGTGATCCCAGGCCGCGCTGTGGATCATCCGACCGCGGTAGGTGTCGATGCCGCGGATCTCGGGCAATCGGTGGTCGGCCAACGGGCCTGCGGCCAGCACCACGGTGCGGGCCGCAAACCGTCTGCGCCCCTTGGTGGTTGCGGTCCACACCCCGCTGCGCTCGTCGAAGCTCAGCCCGGTGACCTCGGTGCCTAACCGGATCAGGGGGCGCAGCCCGTGCCGATCGGTCAGCTCCTCGATGTGGGCGTAGATCTCGGCGCCCGACGGATACATTCGCGACCACGTCGGGTTGTCGGCGAACGAGAACGAGTACAGCATCGTCGGGATGTCACAGGCGACACCGGGATAGGTGTTGTCCCGCCAGGTGCCGCCGACGCGGTCGCTGCGCTCGACGATCACGACGTCGTCGACGCCGGCCTGCCGGAGTTTGACCGCGGCGCCCAGCCCGGAGAAGCCCGCGCCGACGATCAGGGTGTCGTGGATACGTGTGCCGGCCACCGGTCAGGCCGCCGGCTCGTGCGTGAGTTCCTTGAACCAGCTGGGAATCGGCTTGAGCAGGGTCCGCGGATAGAAGTCGGACAGCCGCACCATCGTGTTGGCCAGCAGATGGTAGGGATGGCGCGGGTTCACGACCACCGCGGCGTGGCGCTTGAGCACCTGGTAGGTCGGTACCCGCCAGGTGTTCTCGCCGCGTTCGCCGAGCGTCCGGAAGCGCAGCATCGCCTGGTGCAGGCGTTCGGGCTCCAGACCCATCGCGGCGATCTCGTCGACCACCCGGTTCAGCAGCGGGATGTACATCAGCGCGCCGATGATCAGGCTGGGTGAGGCCACGGTGCCGACGAACTCGATGGCCAACCGCCGCGCGTCGGCGTGGCCGATCATGTCGAGCACCGCGAAATCGACGACCAGATGCCGGGATTCGTCGTTGTTGATCTTCTCGAACACCTGGTGGCAGACGGGGTCGTCGACCTCTTCGAGCAGGAATTTCAGCAACGCGCCGTCGAGGGCGACCTCCAGCATCGGGATCACGGTGCCCAGAATCGACAGCGACATCCCGTCGGCGTAGCGGTCGAGCCAGTCCATCGCCAGCCGGATGTTGACGTTCGGTTCGGGCATCTCGCCGTCGTCGAGCATGCCCCAACGTTTCATCAGCGCCAGTTCGGCGTTGGCGTGCCGCTGCTCCTCGGCGTGGAAGTAGCGGTAGATCTCGGCGATCGTCGGGGTGGGTGCCTTCTTGGCCAGTGCGGCGAAACCGCGTGCGCCGATGTTCTCGATCCAGCACAGGTCGGCCATGAACGCCTTGAGCTTCGGTCGTTGTTCATCGCTGATCCGCTCCGCACCCGGTGCGGCCCAGTCGATGTCGGCCAGCGCCCACTGCCGGTCCTTGATCTTCGCCAGCATGGCGTCCATGTCGATCGTCGCGGTGGCCATGGTGTTCCTCTCAGGTGGTGACGCGGGTGACCAGACCGGCGGCGCGGGTGTACACCGTCGGGGTGAAACGTTTGATGCTCCAGCCGATCCGGGCCTCCGGCTGCGGCATGCAGTACAGCCCGCCGCGGTCGACGGTGTCCAGGCAGGTGCGGACGACACGCTCCGGGGAGAAGCCGATCCAGCGCATCAGGTTGTCGGCGAGTTGGGTGGACCGGTCCGAGATCCGTCCTGCCCCGACGATGTTGGTCTTGACGAACGTCGGGCACAGCACCGTGACGGTGACGCCGGTGCCGGCGAGTTCGGCCGACAACGTCTCCGACAGGGACAGCGTGCCGGCCTTGCTGACGTTGTAGGCGGCCATGCCGGGGGCGGCGCCGAACGCCGCGGCGGAGGCGACGTTGATGATGCCCGCGGGCCGACCGGCCTCGCGCAGGATGGGCGCGAACACGTGACAACCGTGGATCGGGCCCCACAGGTTGATGCCCAGCACCCAGTTCCAGTCGGCGAGGTCGGTCTCGCCGATCGGGGCTCCGCCCGCGCCGACGCCGGCGTTGTTGATGACCAGGGTCGGTGCGCCGCCGAAGAAGGATTGTGCGGTGTCGGCCAGTCGATGCACGTCGGTGACGTCGGTGACGTCGCACGGGGTGGCGAGTGCGGTGCCGCCGTCGGCGCGCAGCGCATCGGCGGTCGCCTGCGCCGCGTCCGGGTCGATGTCGCTGCACAGCACCCGGCCGCCGCGGCGGGCCAGTTCGGTGGCGAACGCGGCACCGATGCCGCTGCCCGCCCCGGTGATCACCGCGTCGGCGCGGTGGCTGCGCCGGGCACCGAACAGTCCCATGTCAGCCGGCCTGCTCGACGGCGGTGTCGGCCAGGACGTCGGTGACGAACGCGGCGACGACGCGCATCGCGGGTACCGCCTCGGGGGCCAGCCGGGGCAGTGCCTGAAAGACGTGCACCTGGTCGGGCCAGATCTGGAGGTGATCGCGGCCGCCCGCGGCGCGGAGATCCCCGGCGAGGGCGATCGCGTCGGCGGCGAGCATCTCGGCCTCGCCGGCCTGGATCAGCGTCGGCGGCAGCGGTCGGCCGCCGGCGACGTCGAGGGTCAGCCGGGGGTGGGCGGATTCGGTTCCGGTGCAGTACAAGTCGACCAGTCGGAGGGCGTGCTGCGATCTCATGGTGGGGTCGGGACGGGTGCTTTCCCTCGACCGGGCCAGGGTGAACGTCAGGTCCACCAGCGGGGACATCAGCACCACGCCGGCGGGGTGGCGGACGTCGGGCTGCAGCAGCAGGTCGACACCGAGGTGTCCGCCCGCGGAGTCGCCGGCCAGCACCACGCGTTCGGGGGCGATGCCGCAGTGCACCGTGAGCCAGTCCCAGCCGTGCCGGACATCGTCTGCGGCGGTGGGGAACCGGTGCCGCGGCGCCAGACGGTAGTCGATGCTGAAGACGCCGAGGCCGGTCAGCCGGGACAGCCAGGCCACCAGCCGCCGGTGCGTGCGGGTCGAGCAGAGCACGTAGCCGCTGCCGTGCACGAAGTAGATCGCCCGGGTCGTGTCGCGGGGAACGCCGGCGCCCCACACCCATTCGCCGCGCACGCGGTGTCCATCGGGGGTGCGGACGTCGACCTGCTCGACCTGGGTCCCGGCCAGGGACGGCCCGAAGGTGTCCATCAGGCGGGCGACGATCTGGCGGGAGGTCCACAGGCCCCAGGGCTGGCCGGGTGGGAGCACGAGGCTGAGTTGGCGCAGGGTCAGGCCGGCCAGGGCGGCGGCGCCGCGAGATCGCCAAGAGCCGCGCTGCGGCAGCGCGGCTGCCATCTCGTCGTTGAGCACGGATCGGATACAACGCCGAATGATGACATTTGTCAATGACACTATTCGGCAGTGTCACGGTTGCGGCGGTTGACGTTGTCGGTGGGCCGGTGTTTACTGGCGGAATCGAACACATATTCGAACATAGGGTGAGGCCGATGATGTGCAAGGTGCTGCTGTGGCGGAGGTGAAAACACTGGATCGCGGCTCGGTCACCCGCGCTGAGCAGCTGGAACAGCTTCGCCGTCAGATGGCGGCGGTGTCGGGGAAGGTCGGCGCCAGTCGCCGTCCGCCGCCCGTGGCGGCCGCGGAACCGACAGCGTTTTCGCCGCCGGATTCTTTGCTGGCGACGCCCGATCCGTTGTCCTTGCCTCGGGGAACCGTGGCAATTCTGTCGGGTGCGCGGTCGCTGGAGCTGAGCATCGTGGCCGCCGTGACGGCCGACGGCGGCCATGTCGCGATCATCGGCCAGCCGGACCTCGGGCTGCTCGCGGCGGTGGAGATGGGGGCGGACCTGAGTCGGATCGCGGTGATTCCCGAGCCCGGCGCCGACCCCGTCGAGGTGGCCGCGGTCCTGATGGACGGGATGGATCTGGTGGTCCTCGGGCTGGGTGGCCGGTCGGTACCGCCCACCCGGGCGCGGGCGGTGGTGGCCCGTGCCCGTCAACGCGGATGCACGCTGCTCGTCACGGACGGGAACTGGCAGGGGGCCTCCGCCCGGCTGGAAGCCGAGGTCAGCGGTTACGACATCGCCGGCGCCGGGGGCGGGGCGCCCACGCCGGGGTGCGGGCGGATCAGCCGCGTGCGGCTGGCGACCCGCAGTCGGGGGCGGTCGGCCGGGCCGGTTCGCGTGGTGAACGGCTAGATGGCCGCGTCCAGGGTGCTGGCGCTCTGGTGCATGGACTGGCCCGCTGTCGCCGCGGCGGCGGCGGCCGATCTGCCGCCGACGGTGCCGGTCGCGGTCACGCTGGCCAACCGGGTGGTCGCGTGTTCGGCGGCCGCGCGGGCGACCGGGGTGCGGCGTGGGCTGCGGCGGCGGGAGTCGCAGGCCCGCTGCCCGGAGCTGCATGTCGTCACGGCCGATCCGGCCCGCGACGCGCGGCACTTCGAGCGCGTCACGGCGGCCGTCGACGACCTGGTGCCCCGGGCGGAGGTCCTGCGGCCCGGACTGCTGGCGCTGGCGGTCCGGGGGGCGGCGCGGTACTTCGGCTCCGAACAGGTGGCGGCCGAACGGCTGGTCGACGCGGTGGCGGCGGTGGGCGCCGAATGTCAGGTCGGCATCGCCGATCAGCTGCCCACGGCGGTCTTCGCCGCCCGGGCGGGTCGGATCGTCGACCCGAGTGGGGATGCGGAGTTCCTGTCCGGGCTCTCCATCCGGCAGCTGGCCACCGAACCCAGCCTGGCCTCCGGTGATCGCGCTGACCTGGTGGACCTGTTGTGGCGCATGGGCATTCGGACGGTCGGGCAGTTCGCCGAGCTGTCCCGCAGCGATGTGGCCTCCCGCTTCGGGGTCGATGCGGTCGCCGCCCACCGCCTCGCGCGGGGTGAGCCGGGCCGCGGACCGTCGGGCCGCGAACCCGAGCAGGAACTCGACGTCGTGCTGGACTGTGATCCGCCCATCGACCGGGTGGATGCGGCCGCCTTCGCGGGTCGATCCCTGGCGGGCCGGTTGCACCGCAGCCTCGAGGCCGCCGGGGTGGGATGCACCCGGCTGGCCATCCACGCGGTGACCGCCACCGGCGCCGAGCTCGAACGGGTCTGGCGCTGTGCCGAACCGCTGACCGAGGACGCCACCGCCGACCGGGTGCGCTGGCAGCTCGACGGATGGCTGAACCGGCGCCGTGAAGACGAGCGGCCCGGAGCGCCGATCACCGTGCTGCGGCTGCGCCCGGTGGAGGTGGTGTCCGCCGAGGCGCTGCAGCTGCCGCTGTGGGGTGGGATCGGCGAAGAGGACAGGTTGCGCGCGCGGCGGGCGCTGGTGCGGGTGCAGGGGCTGCTCGGCCCCGAGGCGGTGAAGGTTCCGGTTCTCAGTGGGGGGCGGGGGCCCGCCGAACGCATCACGCTCACCCCGCTCGGCGATGAGCCGGTGCCCCGGGCGGATCCCGCGGCGCCCTGGCCCGGACAACTGCCCGAGCCGTCACCGACGGTGCTGCTCGACGATCCGGTGGACCTGCTCGACGACGAGGGAAACCCGGTGCGGGTCACCGCCCGAGGACTGTTCTCCGCCACCCCGGCCCGGCTCGACGCACCCGGCCGGTCGGGACGGTTGTCCTGGTGGACCGGCCCGTGGCCCGTCGACGAACGCTGGTGGGACACCGCGGCGTCCCCGAGTGGCCGGACGGCGCGGGCGCAGGTGCTGATCGGCGACCGGGACAGGGGGGAGGCCCTGCTGCTGTGTTACCGGCAGCGGAAGTGGTACCTCGAAGGGAGGTATGAGTGACGACACATTTGATTGTGCACAATTGAATTGTGTCCTACAGTTCTGGGCATGGCCACGCTCGCCCTCGACGATCACCTGTGCTTCGCGCTGTACTCCGCGTCGCGGGCGATGACGGCGGCCTACCGGCCCCTGCTGGCCGAACTCGGACTCACCTACCCGCAGTACCTGGCCCTGCTGGTGCTGCGCGAGGAGGGCCGGGTGTCGGTCGGTCACCTCGGCGAGCGCCTACAGCTGGATTCGGGCACGCTCTCGCCGTTGCTCAAGCGGATGGAAGCCGGCGGGATCGTGCGGCGGGAACGCAGCGCCGACGATGAGCGCCAGGTCGAGGTGAGCCTCACCGCGGCGGGTCGCCGGACGGCCGCCAAGGCCGAGTGCATCCCCGAGAAGCTCTTCCCCGCAACGGGATTGACCGTCACGCAGGCCGCAGAACTTCGTGAGGCGATTCACACGCTCACGCAGACCCTCGTCCACACCCACGGAAAGGAACATTCATGAAGACGCTCTACACCGCAGAGGCGCTGGCCACCGGCGAGGGACGCGACGGTCACGGTCGCTCCTCGGACGGCCGGCTCGACTTCGATCTGGCCATCCCCAAGGAGATGGGTGGCAGCGGCAACGGCACCAACCCCGAGCAGCTCTTCGCTGTCGGCTACGCCGCGTGCTTCCACTCCGCACTGCGCCTGGTCGGCAGGCAGGACAAGGTCGACGTCTCCGATTCGTCTGTCGGAGCTCGTGTTTCGATCGGTCAGCTCGACAACGGCGGGTTCGGCCTTGCGGTCGAACTGGAGGTCACGCTACCCAACGTCGACGCCGAGACGGCCCGGAAGGTGACCGAGAAGGCCCACCAGGTGTGCCCGTACTCCAACGCCACCCGCGGCAACATCGACGTCACGCTCACCGTCACCGACGACTGAGCGTCTGCGCGAACGCGCCGACCCGGTCGATGAACCGGTCGAAGAACGCCGCGGGGTCGACCCCGACACCGATGAGCGCGTTGGGTTCCCGGCCCCAGTGCCCGCTCCAGTCGGCGATCGTCATCCCCCGCGTCAGCGTGCCGGTCAGTTCGACGTCGACCGGGGCGGCGCGGCACGTCACCAGGTCTGGGTCCAGCGCGACCGCGGCGGCCAGCGGGTCGTGCAGGTGGGCCAGATAGCCCTCGCCCTGGTCGTGGTGGAACTCGAAGTAGAACCGCATCGCGTCCTCGAGCACCCGGATCAACGCATTGCCTGCGGTCGAGGCGGTACCGCGGTCGTCGAGTTCCGACATCGGGGCCGACGGTGACCGCGCGGCCTCGGCGAGTCGGCTGAGCAACTCCGGGGTCATCGCGATGTTCTCGGTGAGGTTGAGGCCCAACACGATCGGGGGATTCGGCGCGCCGGTCCACCCGGCGAACACCTCGGCCGCCGACTCGGGATCGACGCTGGTGTTCCACTCGGCGACCGGTGTGGTGTTGCCGCGGTAGTCGAACGCGCCGCCCATGATCACCAGCCGCCGCAGCAGCCGTGGCAGTGCCGGTTCGGCGCGCAGCGCGAGCGCCAGATTGGTCAGCGGTCCGGTCGCGACTCCGATCAGGGCGCCGGGGTGCTCGCGCGCCGCTCGTATCCAGGCCTGCGCGGCGTCGTGGTCGGTGAGCCGGGCCGAGGGGGCCGGCAGCCGGGCGTAGCCGAGGCCCTGCGGCCCGTGGGTGTCCTCGGCGGTGCGCAGCGGCGCGGCCAACGGAACCTCCGCGCCTCGGGACACCGGGACCCCGGTCACCCCGCACAGCGCGAGCAGGCCGAGGTTGTTCTCGCAGACCTGATGCACGCCGACGTTTCCCGCGGTGGACGCGACGCCCACCAGGTGGGCATCCGGGCTCCCGAACAGGTACACCAGGGCCATCGCATCGTCGACGCCGGTGTCGGTGTCGATGAACACCGGCAGGCGGTCGGCGTTCACCAGTGCACGCCGGGCACCAGCCGCACCGCCTGCTTGACCGGACGCGGCACCCGCAGCGACGGCACCGGCCGGGCGGGGCGGCGCGACCTCCTGAGCGTCGACGGCGCCGGCGTGGTCTCGGGGATGCCGCGGGCAGCAGGCGAGTCCGGATAACCCAGATAGAGCTGGTGCAGGATCCGCCGCGACAGCCGGGGCGTGAAGTAGGTGCCGAGATCCGAGAGGGTTCCCACCGGGGTGTCGATGCGCGGCGGCTTGTCGACCAGCCCGCGGACCACCATCGCGGCCGCGTGTTCGGCGGAGATCGGAGGCATCGGGTTGAGCCTACGCGATGGCGCGATCATCGGGGTCGCGACCAGCGGCATGTGGATGGTGGTGAACGTGATGTGGTCCGAAAGCGTCTCGGTGCCAACGACTTCGGTGAACGCATCCAGCGCGGCCTTGCTGGCGACGTAGGCGCTGTACTTCGGGCTGGCGGCCTGCACGCCCGCGCTCGAGACGTTGACCACATGACCGAAGCGCCGCTCACGCCAGTGCGGCAGCAGGGCCAGCACCAGCCGCACCGGCCCGAAGTAGTTGACCGCCATCACCCGCTCGTAGTCGTGCAGCCGGTCGGTCGAGGCGATCACCGACCGTCGGATCGACCGGCCGGCGTTGTTGACCAGATAGTCGACGTGGCCGAAGCGGGCCAGGATGTCGGCGACCGTGCGCTCGACCGAGGCGGAGTCGGTGACGTCGCACGGGAACGCGTGCGCGTCCCCGCCGGCCGCGCGGATCTCGGCGGTCAGCTCCTCGAGTGCGTCGGCGTTACGCGCCACGGCGAACACCGTCGCGCCCCGGGCTGCCACCGCGACCGCCGACGCGCGCCCGATCCCGCTGGACGCCCCGGTGATGATCACGTTCCTGCCGACCAGAGGATCGTCGCGCCGTACCCGGTGGGGGTCGAGGTGCTCGGCCCAGTAGCGCCACAGCCGCGGCGCGTAGCTCGCGAACTCCGGCACCGAGATCCCGGTTCCGCGCAGCGCTTCGGCGGTGCGGGCCCGCGTGAAGGTGGGCGCGAGTTCGACGGCGTCGAGCACCTCGCCGGGGATGCCGAGCTGGGTGGCGGCCATGTTGCGCAGCACCTTCGCCCGGCCCGTCGCCTCGAGCAGCGGTGCGGTCGCTGCCCGCGGCAACGAGCCGACCAGGGGCGGCAGCCCCGCCTCCGCAGCCACCGCCCGGTAGATGCCGCGAAGGCCGATCGTGGTCGGCGCGGTCAGGTGGAACGTCTGCGCGTCCCGGCCCTCGAGGTGCATCAGCGCGTCGACGGCGTCGGCCACGAAGTCCACCGGCACGAGGTTGGTCCGTCCGGTGGCGGGCAGCATCATCGGGGTGAACCGGGGCAGCAGCGCGAGCGCGGACAGGATGCCGAAGAAGTAGTAGGGCCCGTCGATCCTGTCCATCTCCCCGGTGCGCGAGTCGCCCACGATCACCGCGGGCCGGTAGACGCGGAAGCGCAGGCCGGGCGCCGAGCGCACCAGCCGCTCGGCCTCGAACACCGCCCGGTGGCGCGGCGTGAGCAGCCGCTGTGCGACGTCGAAGTCGTCCTCGCTGAACGCACCGCGGTGATCGCCCGCGACCGCGATCGACGACACGTGGTGCAGCGTCGCGTCGAGGCGCTGCGCCAGCGCGATCACCGCCAGGGTCGCCTCGGGGTTCGGCACGCAGTGCACGACGTGGTCGACCGGTCCGAGCGCGGCGACGTCGTCGTCGGTCAGCGCGCCGACCGGGTCCAGCAGGTGCACCGCCTCGGTGCCGGGACGGGCCTGCAACCGGGTGACGAGATGGCGGGCCAAGAACCCGGTACCGCCGGTAACGACATAGCGCATGCCGGACATGGTCACCCGCGGCGGAGCAAAGGTCAACAACCGGGTTACTGTCCCCACCATGCCGATCGATCCGAACGCCGTTGGCGTCACCACTGCACCGCAGACCTTCCGCTGGAAGGACCGCGACACCCTGCTCTACGCGCTCGGGGTCGGGGCGGGCACCGCCGACCTCGCCTTCGCCACCGAGAACAGTCACGACATCGCCCAGCAGGTGCTGCCCACCTACGCCGTCATCGCCTGCTCGCCGTTCGCGGCAGCAGGCAGCATCGGATCGTTCGATTTCAGCCGGCTGCTGCACGGGTCGCAGAGCATCCGGCTGTTGGCGCCGCTGCCGGCCGCGGGAGCGCTGAGCGTCGTCAGCGAGGTCGCCGACATCCAGGACAAGGGTGAGGGCAAGAACGCGATCGTCATGCTCAAGGCCACGGGCAGCGACCCGGACACCGGCACCGCGGTCGCCGAGACGCTGACCACTTTGGTGATCCGTGGCGAAGGTGGCTTCGGCGGGCAACCGGGCCAGCGGCCGGTCGCCCCGCAGATCCCGGACCGGGAGCCCGACGCGACCGTCACGCTGCCCACCCGGGAGGACCAGGCGCTGATCTACCGGCTCTCCGGCGACCGTAACCCGCTGCACAGCGACCCGTGGTTCGCTGCGCTGGCCGGCTTCCCGAAGCCGATCCTGCACGGGTTGTGCACCTACGGCGTGGCCGGCCGGGCGTTGGTGGCCGCGCTGGGCGGCGGCGACGCCACCCGGATCACCGCGATCGCGGCCCGGTTCACCTCTCCGGTGTTCCCCGGCGACACGCTGTCGACGTCTGTCTGGCGGCTGGGATCCGGCCAGGCGGTGTTCCGCACTGAGGCGGCCGGCCCGGACGGATCGGATGCTCGCCTGGTGCTCGAGGACGGGGCCGCCGAGTTCGCCGAATGATCGGCATCGCTGCGAAGACGCTGGTTGCCCTGGGAAATTGTTTGCTGGACTGGTAGCCTTCGCGTGTGGGCGGGGGTTTTGATCTGGACCGCGGGTGCGTCCGGCGGGGGTGGGCCGATGTTTGACGCTTTGCGGAGTTCGTCCGCCGCGGCGATCGGCCCTGCACTGTGGCGCTCGGATCAGTACTACTGGTTTACTGCCGTGCTCGCCGCGCGCGGCATGCAGACGGCGACGTGCCGACTGGTCGCGGTGTGCATCGCGGCGCTCGGGCTGATCCCGGTGGGGCTGCTGGCGAGCCCGACGGGTCCCCGCGGCACGGTGGGCAGGACCGCCGCCGTGGTGATCGCGGTGGCCTGCCTCGGGCTGGCGGCACTGTGGCTGCGCGATCACTGGCCGAGCCGGGTGCAGTCGCTGCTGTGTGTGCTCGTCGGCTCGATCGCCATCGGGGTGTCGGCCCTGATCCAGACCAGTCCGATGGTCGGGCTCACAGGCGCGGCGAGCTATGCCGTGCTGACCGCGTTCGTGGTGTGCTTCCATGCCCAGCGTTTGCTGGTGCTGACCTGGACGATGGCCGTCCTCGCCCTCGGCGTGCTCATCGTCCGGCTCGCTGCGACGGATCTGGCGCTGGCGATCTGCGCGGCCGGCATGATCGTTCTTCTGAACGTGTTCGTCGCGTTCGCCTGCCGGGCGATGATCCTGCTGATCCAGCCCGACACCCACCACGGCGACATCGAACAGCTCACCGGCCTGCTGCACCGGGACGCGTTCTATCAGGCGGTGGCCACGCTGCTCGCCTCGCGGAGCCGCAGCGCCGACAAGTACCTCGTGGTCGTCGCGGTGAACATCGACAGTTTCTCGCTGCTGCTGGGGCTGTCCGGGCCGAGCGGGGGCAACCGTGCGCGGGTGACGGTCGGGCAGGCGCTGCGCGAGACCGTCCGGCACAACGCGATCGTCGCGCACGTCTCCGACGACGACTTCCTGATCGCCGACAGCTTCACCACCGCCGACGCGTCGCCGCTGGTGGAGCGGATCCGCGGCGCGATCGCCTCGACGCCGCAGCGGCTCACCGCCAGCATCGGGGTGGTGTGCACGCCGCTGCCGCCGCTGGCCGCCGAGCCGCCCGACGAGGTGCTCGACAAGTTGATCGCGATCGCCACCCAGGCCATCGAGCAGGCCCGGATGGCGGGCGGCAACCAGGTCCGCTACGTGCTGCGGCCGAGCCTCGACGAGGACCCGGACGGCAACGGCGACGACCACCGCCCGGACACCGGGAAGAGCGCCTGACGTATCGAACGGGTGTTCGATAGACTGGCCGGGTGGGTTGGCACAACGGTCCGCCGGGCTGGGGCGAGATGGAGCGCGTCCTCAACAGCAAGCCGCGCCGTGCCGGCTGGCCGATCGACGGTCAGATCGGGGACGGCGGCGACAGCCCGGCCTGGTCACGCAAGCGGGGGCGGTATCACCCGCCCGACGCGCCCACCGGTGGCTCGTCGTCGACGCCGTACGCCGAACTGCACACCCACTCCGCCTACAGCTTCCTCGACGGGGCCAGCACGCCGGAGGAACTCGTCGAGGAGGCGGCACGGCTCGGCCTGCGGGCCCTCGCGCTGACCGACCACGACGGCCTGTACGGGGTGGTCCGGTTCGCCGAGGCGGCCAGGGAACTCGACATCGCCACGGTGTTCGGCGCGGAGCTGTCGCTGGGCGGCGGCAGCCGCACCGACGACCCCGACCCGCCCGGCCCGCATCTGCTGGTGCTCGCACGCGGCCCGGAGGGGTACCGACGGTTGTCGCGGCAACTGGCCGCCGCGCACCTGGCCGGCGGGGAGAAGGGCGTCCTGCGGTACGACTACGACGCACTGACCGAGGCTGCGGGCGGCCACTGGCAGATCCTCACAGGATGCCGCAAAGGCCATGTCCGGCAGGCACTCTCGTCGGGCGGTCCGGAGGCCGCCGCGGCCGCGCTGGCCGACCTGGTCGACCGGTTCGGCCGGGACCGCGTCACCGTCGAACTCACCCACCACGGTCATCCGCACGACGACGAACGCAACGCTGCACTGGCCGCGCTGGCGCCGCGGTTCGGGCTGGGCGTCGTGGCCACCACCGCGGCGCACTTCGCCGAGCCGTCGCGGGGCAGGCTGGCGATGGCGATGGGGGCGATCCGGGCCAGGCATTCGATGGACGAGGCGGCGGGCTACCTTGCGCCGCTGGGGGGTTCGCATCTGCGCTCAGGGGAGGAGATGGCCCGGATGTTCGCCCACTGCCCCGAAGTGGTCGGCGCCGCCGCCGAACTGGGGGAGCAGTGCGCGTTCGGTCTGGCGCTCATCGCGCCGCAGCTGCCGCCCTTCGACGTCCCGGCCGGCCACACCGAGAACAGCTGGCTGCGGCACCTGGTGATGCAGGGTGCCCGGGAGCGGTACGGTCCTCCCGAACGCGCACCCCGCGCGTACGCCCAGATCGAGCACGAGCTGCGGGTCATCGAGACGCTGAACTTCCCGGGCTATTTCCTGGTGGTGCACGACATCACGAGGTTCTGCCGGGAGAACGACATCCTGTCCCAGGGCCGGGGGTCGGCGGCCAACTCGGCGGTCTGCTACGCGCTGAAGGTCACCAACGTCGATCCGGTGGCCAACGACCTGCTCTTCGAGCGGTTCCTGTCCCCGGCCCGCGACGGGCCACCCGACATCGACATCGACATCGAATCGGATCTGCGCGAGAAGGCGATCCAGTACGTCTACCAACGGTACGGCCGCGAGTACGCCGCCCAGGTGGCCAACGTGATCACCTACCGCGGCCGCAGTGCGGTCCGGGACATGGCGCGCGCGCTCGGCTTCTCCCAGGGGCAGCAGGACGCGTGGAGCAAGCAGCTCAGCCAGTGGGGCAACCTGACCGACGTCACCCATGTGGAGGGCATCCCCGAACAGGTCATCGAGCTGGCCACGCAGATCTCGAACCTGCCGCGGCACATGGGCATCCACTCCGGGGGCATGGTGATCTGCGACCGCCCGATCGCCGATGTGTGCCCGGTCGAGTGGGCCCGGATGGAGAACCGCAGCGTCCTGCAGTGGGACAAGGACGATTGCGCGGCCATCGGTTTGGTGAAGTTCGACATGCTGGGGCTGGGCATGCTCTCGGCGCTGCACTACTGCATCGACCTGGTGGCCGAACACAAGGGCATCGAGGTGGATCTGGCGACGCTGGACCTGTCCGAGGCCGCGGTGTACGAGATGCTGCAGCGCGCCGACTCGGTCGGGGTGTTCCAGGTGGAGTCGCGCGCGCAGATGGCCACCCTGCCCCGGTTGAAGCCGCGGATGTTCTACGACCTGGTGGTGGAGGTGGCGCTGATCCGGCCCGGGCCGATCCAGGGCGGATCGGTGCACCCGTACATCAAACGGCGCAACGGTGAGGAGGCGGTCACCTACGACCACCCCTCGATGGAGTCTGCACTGCGGAAGACGTTGGGCGTACCGCTGTTTCAAGAGCAGCTCATGCAGCTGGCGGTGGACTGCGCGGGGTTCTCGGCGGCCGAGGCCGACCAGCTGCGCCGCGCGATGGGTTCCAAACGCTCGACCGAGAAGATGCGCCGGCTGCGCGGCCGGTTCTTCGACGGGATGGCCGAGGTGCACGGCATCACCGGCGAGGTGGCCCAGCGGATCTACGAGAAGCTGGAGGCGTTCGCCAATTTCGGTTTCCCCGAGAGCCATTCGCTGAGCTTCGCCTCGCTGGTGTTCTACTCGTCGTGGTTCAAGCTGCATCACCCCGCGGCGTTCTGCGCGGCGCTGCTGCGCGCGCAGCCGATGGGGTTCTACTCGCCGCAGTCCCTGGTGGCCGACGCCCGCCGCCACGGCGTGACCGTGCACGGTCCCGACGTCAACGCCAGCCTCGCGCACGCCACGCTGGAGAACGCCGGCATGGACGTGCGGCTCGGCCTCGGCAGTGTCCGGCACATCGGCGACGAGCTGGCCGAGCGGCTGGTCGAGGAGCGAGAAGCGCACGGTCCGTTCGCTTCTCTGCTGGACCTGACCGGGCGGGTGCAGCTGTCGGTGCCGCAGACCGAGGCACTGGCCACCGCCGGCGCTCTGGGGTGCTTCGGGATCACCCGGCGCGAGGGGCTGTGGGCGGCGGGCGCCGCGGCCGCCGAGCGTCCCGACCGGTTGCCCGGGGTCGGATCGTCCTCGCACGTCCCGTCGCTGCCGGGGATGACCGAGCTGGAGCTGACCGCTGCCGACGTGTGGGCCACCGGGGTGTCGCCCGATCGCTATCCGACGCAGTTCCTGCGGGAGGACCTCGACGCGATGGGAGTGGTGCCGGCCGATCGGCTGCTGTCGGTGCCCGACGGCACCCGGGTGCTGGTCGCCGGGGCGGTGACGCACCGGCAGCGCCCGGCGACCGCGCAGGGGGTGACGTTCGTCAACCTCGAGGACGAGACCGGGATGGTCAACGTGCTGTGCATGCCGGCGGTGTGGGCGCGGCACCGCCGGTTGGCGCAGACCGCCTCGGCGCTGTTGATCCGCGGCATCGTGCAGAACGCCACCGGCGCGGTGACCGTCGTCGCCGACCGGATGGGTCCGCTGAGTCTGCGGGTGGCCTCGAAGTCTCGCGACTTCCGCTGACGCCCATCTCTCCCCGCGACGGCGCGTATCTGCACGACCTCGCCACGGAAATCAGCCGTCCTGACCGGCGAATGTAGTCTCGGCGCCATGACCTCCGAGACGCTCAACCTCTCCGCCGATGACGTTCTGACGACGACCCGCTCGGTGCGCAAGCGCCTCGATTTCGACAAGCCGGTACCCCGTGAGGTGCTGATGGAATGCCTCGACATCGCGCTGCAGGCGCCCACGGGGTCGAACAGCCAGGGCTGGCAGTGGGTGTTCGTGACCGATCCCGACAAGAAGCTCGCGCTCGCGGAGATCTACCGGACCAACGCCACGCCCTACCTGAACCAGACCAAGCCGGAGATGGGCGACATCCGCGACGAGCAGCGGCCCCGCATCGAGGACTCGGCCCGCTACCTCAACGACCACCTGGAGAAGGTGCCGGTGATGCTGATCCCGTGCCTGGAAGGCAAGCCGCACGACACGGTGTCGGGTGCCAGCGCGGGCTTCTGGGGATCGCTGATGCCGGCGGTGTGGAGCTTCATGCTGGCGTTGCGCTCCCGCGGGCTCGGGTCGGCGTGGACGTCGCTGCATCTCCTGGGCGACGGTGAGCGCCAGGCCGCGGAGCTGCTGGGCATCCCGTTCGAGTCCTACAGCCAGGCCGGCCTGTTCCCGATCGCCTACACCAAGGGCACCGACTTCAAGAAGGCCAAGCGGCTGCCCGCCGAGCAGGTGACGCACTGGGATACGTGGTGAGTCAGACCGCCCCGGCGAAGCCGTGCTGGCGCCACGCCTCGTAGACGGCCACGGCGGCGGCGTTGGACAGATTCAGTGAGCGGCGTCCGCTCAGCATCGGGATCCGCACCCGCTTGGTGAGGTGCGGGTCCGCCAGCGTCGCCGCGTCCAGACCGGTCGGCTCCGGTCCGAACATCAGCACGTCGCCGGGCCGATAGGCGATGTCGGCGAACGACGCGGTGGCGTGGGCGGTGAACGCGAAGACCCGTGCCGGCATCAGCGCCGCCCACGCCGCGGACAGGTCGGCATGCACGGTGACCGACGCGAGATCGTGGTAGTCCAGCCCGGCGCGGCGCAGCTTGGGCTCGGACAGGTCGAAACCCAGCGGCTCGACCAGATGCAGCTCGCACCCGGAGCCGGCCACCATGCGGATCGCGTTGCCGGTGTTGGGCGCGATGCGCGGGGAGTAGAACATCACCCGGAACACCCTTGGCAGGGTAGTTCGGGCGGCCCGGTCGGCGTCAGTCCAGGCAGGTCTCGTAGGTCGCGATCGAGATCAGCCCCTCGAGCGTGTCCACGTCGACCATCTCACTGCTCATCGCGCGCATCAGCGGTGAATCACCGATTTCCGAGGCATCGGCCAGCAGAGCCATCTCCACGCCATTGTGGATCATTGCACTCCTCCAGTTCGTCTCCTTCGATTGTGCCTGCTCAGAACCCCATTCGGGTCGGTGACACGCAACAAGAGTGAAACGAAACAGCAACGCCCGCAACGGCATTCTTTGCTGGAATCACGGCCGCCTACCGAACTGTGGAAACGCGGTGATTGGGCTGGCATACTCATCGAATTGCCAGGCGCTTCACGCCCGCCCGACGAGGGCGCCCTCGCTCAGGAAGCTCTATGAACGACGCTCGATCCCCGATCAAGCGGCCGCCGCGGTTGGCGCTGTCCAACTGGCCGGTCCGCGCGAAGGTCCTGGCCATCGTGCTGGTGCCTCTGCTGCTGGCGTGTGCCTTCGGCGCGCTGCGTATCTCCGCCTCCGCCACCGCCGCGAGCGACCTGCGCGGCGCGGCCACCCGCGCCGACGTGGTACCCGCGGTCGCCGACTACATGGCCGCGCTCGAGGGCGTGCTGATCTCGGCCACCGACGGGGGCGACGTCCCGGCGGCGATGACGACGTTCGGTGACCGCGGCTCCGCGCTGCGCAGTCGCCTGGACGGCGCCGACGTCGACGACGCCGTGCGGCTGGCCACCAACACGCTGCTCGACTACGGCAAGGACCTCGCCGACAAGACCGTCGCCGGCGCGATCGACCTGCGCACCCGGGTGATGACCTACGCGCCGCTGCTCATCACCGCCGAGACCGCGGTCACCGGGCTGGTGTCCGGAGACGACGCCGCGGTGCGCTCGGCGGGCGACGCGCTCGCGCGCGCGATCGGCGCCCGCGGCCAGATGACGATGCAGCAGATGCTCGTCGACCGCGGCGGGGATCTGCCCGAACCGGACCTGCGGTCCTCGATGATCACCCTCGCCGGCACCGAGCCGTCCAACGTGTCGGCGATGGGCGCCTATCTGGGCGGCTCCTCGGCCCCCGCCGCATCGCTGCGCTCGGAGATGGTCAAGCGCATGTCGCTGCTGTCCGATCCCGCCGTGGTGCTCGTCGGCAATCCCGACCTGCTGGCCTCGCAGCGCGTCACCCGCGGCATCGCCGACGGCATCATCGCCGAGACGTCCCGCTCGATCCCGGCCACCGTCGAGGGCCAGGCGAACGCCGCGCGCACCGCGGCTCTGCGCGACGCCGCACTCGTCGGCGCCGCCATCGTGATCGCGCTGCTGGTGGTCGCCGTGGTGGCGCGCTCACTGATCCGGCCCCTGCGCACGCTGCGCACCAGCGCGCTGAAAGTGGCGCACGAGGACCTGGCCCGCGAGGTCGAACAGATCCGCGCCGACGGCAAGACCCCGCCCGTGCAGCCCATCGGCGTGCACACCTCCGAGGAGATCGGCCAGGTGGCCCACGCCGTCGACGAACTGCACGAGCAGGCCGTCCTGCTCGCCGGTGAGCAGGCCCGGCTGCAGATGCAGGTCACCGACATGTTCGAGACGCTGTCGCGGCGCAACCGGAGTCTGGTCGATCAGCAACTCGCGCTGATCGACCGGTTGGAGAGCAACGAGCAGGATCCCGAACGGCTGGACAGCCTGTTCCGTCTCGACCACCTCGCGGCCCGAATGCGTCGCAACGGCGCCAACCTGATGGTGCTCGCCGGGGCGCGCATCGCCCGCGACCAGGCCGAGCCCGTGCCGGTCGTGGCGCTGGTCAACGCCGCGGCGTCCGAGGTGGAGGACTACACCCGAATCCACGCCGAGAGCCTGCCCGACAGTGCGGTCAGCGGTGCCGCGGCCGGCGACCTGATGCACCTGCTGGCCGAACTGTTCGACAACGCACTGCGCTACTCGCCGCCGGCGACGGCCGTGCGGGTGTCGGCCGTGCACACCGGCAACGGCGGCCTGGTACTGGAGGTCGCCGACGGCGGCCTGGGCATGACCGAATCCGATCTGCGGGTCGCCAACGCCCGACTGCAGTCCGGCGGTGAGGTGAACCCGTACACCGCACGGCACATGGGGTTGTTCGTGGTGGGCCGGCTCGCCGCGGAGCACGGGCTGGTGGTGCGACTGCGCAGCACCACATCCCATCAGCCCGGCTCCGGGACCACCGTGGGGGTCTACATCCCGGCGGAGCTGCTGGTGTCGGCGGCCCCGCCGCAGCCGCCGCCCGCGCCGGAGCCCGCCGTGGAGCGGCCCGTCGTTGCCGCGGCGCCGGTGGTGGAGGCGGCGCCCGAGCCGGCTCCGGCCGGTCTGCTGCCCCAGCGCCGGCCCGGGGCCAGCGGCATCGCCGAGCCGGTCCCGCCGTCGCCCCCGCCCCGTGCGCCCGAGCCCGCAGCGCGCCCGGAGCCCGAGCCGGCACGGTCCGACGTCGCCGCCTTCTTCGCGCCCCGCCCGGTCGAGCACCCGGTCGAGCAGAATGGGCAGGCCCGCCACGCCCGGCACGCGAAAGAGGACAGCGCCGACGACGACGCGATCTATCAGAAGATGCTCTCGGAATGGCTGGTCGATCCGCACGAGTTGTCGCACAGCGCCGACCTGAACTGGGAGTCGGTCTGGGACCACGGCTGGTCGGCGGCCGCCGCCGCCGAGACGGCGCCGGTGCTCGACCACACCGTCGAGGGGTTGCCGGTGCGTCGCCCCGGCGCGCGGCTGGTGCCGGGCGCACCGGACGAGGCCGGCAACGGGTCCGGGGCGCACGCCGCGCGTGACCCCGACGCCGTGCGCGCCGGCATCGTCAACCACTTCGGTGGGGTGCACGCCGGACGCCTTCGGGCACAACAGGAGCGGGGGACCCCTGGTGAGTGAGTCGCTCGACTGGCTGGTGGCGCGTTTCGCCCGGGAAAACCCGGGGGTGTCACACGCGATCCTGGTGTCGGCCGACGGTCTGCTGGTGGCTGCCAGTGAGCACATGCCGGGGGAGCGTGCCGACCAGCTGGCCGCCGTGGCGTCGGGGCTCGCGAGCCTGTCGACCGGCGCCGCGCAGCTGTTCGACGGCGGCTTCGTGCTGCAGTCGGTGGTCGAGATGGAGAACGGCTACCTGCTGCTGATGAGGGTCGGTGACGGCTCGAACCTCGCGACGCTGGCGGCGCGGACCGCCGACATCGGCCAGATCGGCTACGAGATGGCGATCCTGGTGGAACGGGTGGGCGCGGTGGTCGCCTCGGCGCGGCGCAGCACGCTGTGACCGACGGCGCGGACCCGGCGCCGCGTCTGGTCCGCCCGTACACCCTGACGGCGGGCCGGACGGATTCCCGCGTCGAGTTGCCGTGGGAGGCGCCGGTCGGGGCGGCGACGCCGCCGCAGCCCGCCGACTGGCCGGGCACCGACGTGCGCGCCCAGATCGTGGCGCTGTGTGTGCGACGGCCCTCGGTCGCCGAGATCGCCGCGCATCTGGGGCTGCCGCTCGGCGTGGCGCGCGTGCTGGTGGGGGACCTGGTGATGCAGGGTTATGTGACCGTGCACGACACCCTGGCCGACGCGACGACGGCCGACGAACGACGCGAGCTGATCGGAAGGACACTGCGTGGCCTCAAGGCACTCTAGGACCGCCTCGACCAAGATCGTCGTCTCCGGCGGCTTCGGCGCCGGGAAGACGACCTTCGTCGGCGCGGTGTCGGAGATCGTGCCGCTGCGCACCGAGGCGCTGGTCACCGAGGCGTCGGAGGGGCACGACGAACTCGCCGCCACCCCTGACAAGTCGACGACGACCGTCGCGATGGATTTCGGCCGCATCAGCCTGGCCGACGACCTGGTGCTGTACCTGTTCGGCACGCCGGGGCAGCGCCGGTTCTGGTTCATGTGGGACGACCTGGTCCGCGGCGCGATCGGCGCGATCATCCTCGTCGACGTGCGCCGCCTGGCCGACAGCTTCGCCGCGGTCGACTTCTTCGAGGCCCGCAAGCTGCCGTTCCTGGTCGCGGTCAACGAATTCGACGGCGCGCCACGCCATTCGCTGCAGGCGGTGCGCACGGCGTTGGCGCTGCCCGAACACGTCCCGTTGATCACTGTCGACGCCCGCAGTCGGGAGTCCGCGAAGGCCGCGCTGATCGCCGTCACCGAGTACGCGCTGAGCCGGTTGGCGGCGACCGGCTGAGCAGGGTGGACGATCAGACCGACCGGGAGTTCGACGGCCACGATTTCCGCGACGAGGACCTCAGCCGGCTGCGCACCGAACGCGTGGTGTTCGACGGCTGCGACTTCTCCGGTGTCGACATGTCCGAGTCCGAGCATGTCGGCTCGGCGTTCCGCAACTGCATGTTCCGCCGGACATCGCTGTGGCACAGCACCTTTCGGCATTGCAGCTTTCTCGGGTCGACGTTCGTCGAATGCCGTATGCGGCCGCTGACCCTCGTCGAGGGGGACTTCACGCTGGCGGTGCTCGGGGGCGCCGACCTGCGCAAGGTCGATCTGTCGGACTGCCGGTTGCGCGAAGCCGGCCTGGTCGGCGCCGATCTGCGGGAGGCGGTGCTGGCTCGCGCCGACCTGACCGGCGCGCGGGTGCAGGGCGCGCGGTTGGAGAAGGCCGATCTCCGCGGGGCCCGCGCAGATCCGACGTTCTGGACGACGGCCGCGCTGCGCGGCGCCCGGATCGACATCGAACAGGCACTCGCGTTCGCGGCGGCCCACGGCCTCGACATCCGCGGCGGCTGAAATCGCTTGTGCCGGCGCGGCACGTTCGATAGGACAGCACCATGTCCACGCGAGAGCTGATCGAGCGGTGGGTGTCCCTCTTCAATGCCGGCGATGCCGAGGGCATCGCCGGCCTGTACGCCGAGGACGCCGTGAACCACCAGATTCCGCTGGCGCCGGTGGTGGGCCGGCGTGCGATCGCCGACTTCCACCGAGACACGTTCGCCGGTGGGCCACTGACGTGCACGCCGCTCAACCTGGTCGTCGACGACGACTGGGCCGCGCTGGAGTGGACGGACCCGGATGGCTTCCGGGGGTGCGGGTTCTTCCAGGTGCAGGACGGCGTGATCGTTCTTCAGCGCGGTTACTGGGATGGCGCCCAACTCGCGCGGGCGCATCCGGACGTCCATCCAGGCTGAACCGGCAGGTCAAAAAACCGCACATGAGCGGGTAATTGACCCCACAGCGGAAAAGTCGTATTTCTGATGCGCATTTAACTAGCGTCAGTTCCATGCAGCTCACCCGGTTCACCGATCTCGGACTTCGGGCCATGATGCTGCTCGCGGCCGGCGAGGCCGAGGGGCGGCGGGTGACCACCCGATCGATCGCGGTCGGCGCCAACGCCTCCGAACACCACATCGCCAAAGCGGTGTCCCGGCTGGCCGACCTCGGCATGGTGTCGGCCCGGCGCGGCCGCGTCGGCGGGCTTGAACTGACCGACCAGGGTCGGAGCGCCGCGATCGGCAGTCTCGTCCGCAGTCTCGAAGGCGACCGCGAGGTCATCGAGTGCGGCGGCGACAACCCGTGCCCTCTGGTGCCTGCCTGCCGGCTGCGGCGCGCGCTCGCCGAGGCCAAGGAGGCGTTCTACGCCGAACTGGACCGCTATACCGTCGCCGACCTCGCGCGGTCGTCGAACCTCACTGTGCTGCTGGGTTCCCCGCAGTTCTCCCCGAATGTCACATCAGACACCACCGAAAGGACCCTCCGATGACTCTCACCGCCGCTCCGGTCGCCCTGGAACCCGCGCACGCGCAGATCGTGTCCGCGACGCTCCCGCTGATCGGCGCCCACATCGACGAGATCACCACGGAGTTCTACCGCCGGATGTTCGACGCACACCCGGAGCTGCTGCGCAATCTGTTCAACCGGGGTAACCAGGCCCAGGGCGCGCAGCAGCGCGCGCTCGCCGCATCCATCGCCACCTTCGCCACCCACCTCGTCGACCCGGACCTGCCGCACCCGGTCGAACTGCTGTCGCGGATCGGCCACAAGCACGCGTCGCTCGGCGTCACCGCCGACCAGTACCCGATCGTGTACGACAACCTCTTCGCCGCCATCGTCGCGGTGCTCGGGGCAGACACCGTCACGCCCGACGTCGCGGAGGCGTGGGATCGCGTCTTCTGGATCATGGCCGAGACGCTGATCGACCTCGAGCGGGATCTCTACCGCAGCGCGGGTGTGGCCGACGGTGACGTGTTCCGGCGCGCGCGGGTGGTGTCCCGGGTCGACGACCCGTCGGGCGCGGTGCTCGTCACCGTGCGCTGCGCCGGTGAGTCGTTCGCCGCTTTCGCTGCAGGACAATACGTTTCGGTCGGAGTGACGATGCCGGACGGGGCGCGTCAGCTGCGGCAGTACAGCCTGATCGACACGGCGGGCGAGGGGGAACTGACGTTCGCGGTCAAGCCCGTCGCGGCCGTCGGCGACCAGCCCGCCGGCGAGGTGTCCAGCTGGATCGCGGCCAACGTCTGCGTCGGCGACCTGCTCGACGTGACCGTGCCGTTCGGCGACCTGCCCGCCCCCACCGGTCGCGAGCCGCTGGTGCTGATCTCGGCCGGCATCGGGGTGACCCCGATGATCGGCATCCTGGCCCACCTCGCGACGTCGGCGCCCGAAACGCCCGTGCGCGTCCTGCACGCCGACCGCAGCGATCAGACGCATCCGCTGCGCGAACGTCAGCACGAGCTGATCGCCGCACTGCCGCACGCCACGCTCGACATCTGGTACGAGGACGGATTGACCGCGGGCACCCCCGGCGCCCACCCGGGACTGCTGAACCTCGACGGCGTCGCCATCGCCGACGACGCGCAGGTCTACCTGTGCGGCAACAACGGTTTCGTCCAGGCGGTCAGGAAGCAGTTGGTCGCGAAGGGCGTCGAGGCGGAGCGGGTGCACTGCGAGCTGTTCGCCCCGAACGACTGGCTGCTCGGCTGATCAGGCCCCGGTGCTGACCGCGCGCGTCACCAGATCGGCGATCGCGCGGCAGTACCCGGGGTCGATGTCGTCGTTGCTGAACAAGGCGAACGTCTGCAGCGGCGAGGTCAGTAACTGCAGCGTGACGTCGGGGCGCACGCCGGGCCGCAGCTCACCGCGTCGGGAGGCCCGGTCTAGAACCGTCTCGATGACCTCCCGCCGCAGCGACCAGAACGCCATCCGGCTCTCGGTGTCCACGGTGTGCGATTTGGAGTCCACGACGAGCATGCGGATGACCCGCCGTCCGACCGGCTGGTTGAGGTAGGTGCCCATCGCCACCGCCAACTCGGTCAGGTCCCCGCGCAGCGTGCCGGTGTCGGGCGCGGTGGTCATCATCTCGCTGTAGCTGAGCAGGGCGTCGAGAATCAGGTCGCGCTTGCTGTTCCACGTCTGGTGGATGAAGTCACGGTCGAGCCGGGACCGCTGCGCGACGCCCTCGATGCTGAAGCGGTCCATGCCCCACTGCTGCAGCTCGGCCAGCGCCGCGTCCAGGGCGATGGCCCGCATCGCCGCATCGGTTTCGCCCACCGGCACGTCCCCCTCGCAGAACACCCGGTTTCGATCCTAGGGTCCCCGCGGAGTGTGCTGAACACCAATTCAGGCGGACGTCACGCGGGATCTACTGCGCGACTCCTCGACCGCTCGTCCCTCGCGGGTATCGTCGTCACGCGGACTTCAGGCGGATCTTCCAGCGGACCAGGCTCAGATAGCCGACGCAGATCAGTCCTTGCATCGCCATGTTGAACCACCACGTGCCCGCGGCGTGTTTCCAGTGAGAGTCCTGCGGCGTCAGCGGGCCGGGCACCAACCTGAGCAGATCGATCGTCGACGCCGTCGAGGCGAAACCCCACCGGGCAGGCGTCACCCATGACATCTGGTCGAGCACGATGCGACCGGTCACCGGGATCATGCCGCCCTGGAAAACCAGCTGCGACATGATCGCGATCACCAGCAGCGGCATGATCTGCTCGTTGGATTTCGCCAGCGCCGACAGGGCCAGGCCGACCATCGCCGCGCCGACACAGCAGGCCGCGACGTCGACGTACAACTCGAGGGATCGGTTGGGTATCACCGCGCCGCTCGTGACCGCGCCCTCACCCCAACCCTTTCCGACGATGTTGATGGCGACCACGACCCCGGACTGCAGGAGCGCGAACGCGGCGAAGACGACGACCTTGGCGAACATGTACGCGGTCGTCGACAATCCGACAGCCTGCTCGCGCAGGAAGATCGCCCGTTCACCGATGAGCGCCCGGATCGTCAGGGCGGTGCCCATGAAGATGGCGCCGACGTTGAGCAGCACCAGAATTTGCCCCGGCTCGTTCGGAGCCTCCCCGCCCTGGATCGCGGGTACGGGTACGCCGAAGCCGACGTCGCCCGGTACCGACAGCGACAGAGCGCCCATGATGAACGGAAGGAACGCCAGGAAGAGGAAGTAGCCGCGGTCGGAGATGATGAGCCGCATCTGGCGGCGAGCGATCGTGGAGAACTGTTTTCGCACACTGGTGCGCGTCGGTGAGCCGAGGTCTGCGGGCTGCTGCGTCGCCGGCCGGGGTGGCGGCGGACCGTGCCGTTCCAGGTAGCGCCGTTTGGCGCTGTCCGGATCGCCGGCCACGGAGCTGAAGATGTCCGCCCAGTTCGTCGTGCCCAACTCGGGGCCGATCTGGCTGGGCGGACCGTAGAACGCGGTCTTGCCTCCCGGGGCGAGCAGCAGGACCTGATCGCAGACGTCGAGATAGGTCAGCGAGTGGGTGACGACGAGCACCACGCGTCCGGCGTCGGCCAGTTGGCGCAGCATGGTCATCACCTGCCGGTCCAGCGCCGGGTCCAGACCCGAGGTGGGTTCGTCGAGGATCAACAGCGACGGGCCCGTGAGCAGTTCGAGGGCGACCGATGCGCGTTTGCGCTGCCCACCGGAGAGCTTGTCGACGCGCGTGTCGAGGTGGTTGGTCATCTCGAGTTCCTCGAGCACCTCGTTGACGACCTGTTCGCGATCGGCCTTGGTGGTGTCGGGGGGCAGCCGGAGCTCGGCGGCGTACATCAGGGCCTGGCGGACGGTGAGCTCGCCGTGCACGACGTCGTCCTGCGGGACCATCCCGATCCGGGAGCGCAGCGAGGCGTACTCGGCGTGCACGTCATGGCCCTCGAACGACACCTGCCCTTCGGTGGGATGGGTGTAGCCGGCGACCAGGCGGGCGAACGTCGACTTGCCCGCACCCGACGGGCCGATGACCGCGGTCAGCGTGCCGGGCCGCGCGGACATCGAGATGTTGTCGAGCAGCGTCTTGTTGTTCTCGATCGTCCACGTCACGCCGTGCACCTCGAGGCCGCCGGTCGCGGTGGCGGCGGCGGTCTCGGTGCGACGGACCAGAGTGCCGTCGCGGAACACCAGGTCGACGTTGCCGATCGTGACGGTGTCGCCGTTGTCCAGCAGCGCGGTTTCGACGCGGGAGCCGTTGACGAACGTGCCGTTGATGCTGCGGTTGTCCCGGATCTCGGTCCCGGTCGGGGTCGAGACCAGCGTGGCGTGGTGACGCGAGGCCAGGACGTCGGCGATGACGATGTCGTTGTCGCCCGCGCGACCGATCTTGATCGACCCGGGCGGCACCTCGGGCGCACGCCCCGGCCGCAGGATCTTGAGCATGCTGGTGGCGAGGTTGCCGTCACCGCTGGAGCGGGGCGCCGCGGCCGGCCCCATCTGGGTGGCCGGCTCCATCGCCGGCGAGGAGATCGGCTGGTGCGCCGGTGCGGGCGCCGGCATCGGCCGCGACGGCGGCGGGGGATAGCCGGTGCGCGGGCCGGTCGGGTAGGACCGCGGCGCCGGCGGGCGCGTGGTCGGCGACTGGCTCGGCCATGTCTGATTCGATCGCTCCGCGGTCGGTGGCCCACTCGGCCGCGCCGCCACCGGCACCGCCGTGGTGGGCGGCGGTGTGCCGGCCGACCCCTGGTGCCGGCCCACCTCGAAGGTGAGCAGAGGCCCGTCCGGATTGCCGACGTGGACCTGCGCCCCGTCGGCGATGTCGACCGCGGGCACGCGGCGGCCGTTGACGAACATGCCGTTGAGCGAGCCGTTGTCGATCGCCAGCCAGCGGCCCTGATCGAAGCGCAGCACCAGGTGGGCGCGCGAGATCAGCGGGTGGGCGATCCGGACGTCGGCCCGCAGGTCGCGGCCGACGACGACGTCGTTGCCGGCAGCGAAGGTGCGGGTTGATCCGTCGTAGCGGACGGTCAGCGCAGGTGGTGCTGGTCGGCTCACAGAGCCGCTCCGGCGGCGACATTGGACATCGCGGCCACTCTATCGGTAGGCCCTCAGGGGCGAATGTCCCAGCTGGCGGTGTCGGTGATCTGTTGCAGTGCCGTTATCCGGTCGTGTCGCACGGTGATCACGTGGGCGAAGGCCGCGTCGACGGCCGATCCGCCGCGGTGTGCCCGCCCTCGGTACGTGCCGAGGACGACGACCCGCTGAGCCGCCCCGTCGGCCACCTCCAGGAACTCCGCCGGCTCGACGGCGATGTCGTAGTCGGCGGCGATGCGTCCCCAGACGTCGGTGATCATCGCGACACGCCCGTGGTGATCGCCTCCCACCCCGCGGGGCATCCCTGCGCTCACGGTGCCCTCGAAATCGTCTGTGAGCAAGGCGAATAGTGCGTCTGCATCTTCGTCGGCCAGGGCGGTGTACAAGCTCCGGGCGACCTCGGTGGCGGTTGTCATGACATCTCCTCTCTTTTTAGAGAGTATCCTCTACTTTAGGGTGGAGCAATGCCCCGGCCCGCCCGCTACACCGTCGACGTCCTGCTCGACGCCGCGGCGGACCTGCTGGCCGCCGACGGGCCCGCGGCGGTCACCATGTCGGCGGTCGCCCGCAGCACCGGCGCGCCGAGTGGTTCGGTCTACCACCGGTTCCCGACGCGCGCGGCGTTGTGCGGAGAGCTGTGGGTGCGCACCGAGGAGCGCTTCCAGGAGAGCCTGATCGAGGCCCTGGTCGCCGAAGACGATCCTCAGCAGCGCTGCGTGTCCGGTGCGCTGAGCATCGTGGCGTGGTGTCGCGCGCACCCCGTCGAGGCGCAGGTGCTCCTGGCCGGGCCGGACGACCTCGGCATCGGCGAGTGGCCCGAGCAGCTGTCCGGCCGTCGGAAACGCCTGCAACGCAAGCTGAAGAAGGCTCTCGGCGACCTGCCCGAGGATGCCGGCCGGGTCACTGCCGCGGTGATCGACGTGCCGTATGCGATCGTGCGGCGTCACCTGCGCGCCCGGCAGGCCATCCCGGCCAGCGCGGACGCGATCGTCGAGGATTGCGCTCGCGCGCTCATCCGCCCGAGCTGACCACCGAGGGGGAGCCCGTCACGACGCAGTGGGTGTGGCTGTAGATGGTGGCCATGCACTGGTTGCAGTGCGTGCACACCGACTTCGCACCGCTGTCGGCCTGGATGCGGTTGATCAGGTCGGGCTCGGCCAGCAGCGCCCGCCCCATCGCGACGAAGTCGAAGCCCTCGGCCATGGCCAGGTCCATCGTGTCGCGATTGGTGATGCCGCCCAGCAGGATGAGCGGCAGCGACAGTTCGGCGCGGAACAGCCGCGCGTCCCGCAGCAGATAGGCCTCCCGGTAGGGGTACTCGCGCAGGAACTTCGTGCCCGTCATCCGGATGCCCCACCGCAGCGGCGGTTTGAACGCACCGGCGAACTGCTTGATCGGGGCGTCGCCGCGGAACAGGTACATCGGATTGACCAGGGAACTGCCCGCGGTCAACTCGATGGCGTCCAGCCCGCCGTCTTCTTCGAGCCACTTGGCGGTCTGCAGCGCCTCCTCGGTGGAGATGCCGCCGCGCACGCCGTCGCTCATGTTGAGCTTGGCCGTCACCGCGATCGGCGAGCCCGCCTTCTCCACGGCGCGGCGCACCGCGAGCACGGTGCCGCGCGCGACCTTGGCGCGGTTGGCCAGCGATCCGCCGAACTCGTCGTCGCGGCGGTTGATCAGCGGGGACAGGAACGCGCTGGCGAAGTAGTTGTGCCCGAGGTGCACCTCGACCGCGTCGAAGCCGGCCTCGATGGCCATTCGCGCGGCCTGGGCGTGCGCCTCGGTGATCTCGAGGATGTCGTCGCGCGTGGCGCGCTTGGCGAACCGCATCGACAGCGGATTGAAGAAGCGCACCGGAGCGTAGGCGGTGGCCTTGTTCGACCGGGCGTTGGCCACCGGCCCGGCATGGCCGATCTGCGCGCTGATCTTGGCGCCCTCGGCGTGGATGGCGTCGGTGAGCGGGCGCAGCCCCGCCATCGCCTCGGGCCGCCAGTAGATCTGGTTGCCCTCGGTGCGCCCACCCGGAGCCACGGCGAGGTAGGCCACCGTCGTCATACCGACGCCGCCCGCCGCCGGAAGCCGGTGGTAGGTGATCAGGTCGTCGGTGACCAGAGCGTTCGGGGTCGACGCCTCGAACGTCGCCGCCTTGATGACGCGGTTGCGCAGCGTGATCGGACCGAGCGTCGCGGGACTGAACACATCGCGGGCAGCTGTCATGTCGGTGAGCCTGTCACAATGTTCGCCGTGGGTGCGATCACTTTGGACGGTAAGGCCACGCGCGACGAGATCTTCGTCGACCTCACCACGCGCGTCGCCGCGTTGACCGAGGCCGGGCGCACGCCGGGGCTCGGCACGGTGCTCGTCGGCGACGACCCGGGATCGCAGGCCTACGTGCGGGGCAAGCACGCCGACTGCGCCAAGGTCGGCATCAACTCGATCCGCCGCGATCTGCCCGCCGACATCAGCCAGGCCGAGCTGCTCGACACCCTCGACGAACTCAACGCCAATCCGGACTGCACCGGCTACATCGTGCAGCTGCCGCTGCCCAAGCATCTCAACGAGAACGCGGCACTGGAACGCGTCGACCCCGGCAAGGATGCCGACGGGCTACACCCGATGAACCTGGGCCGACTGGTGCTCAACGAGCCGGCGCCGCTGCCCTGCACCCCGCGCGGCATCGTGCATCTGCTGCGGCGCTACGAAGTGGAGATCGCCGGAGCGCACGTCGTCGTGATCGGCCGCGGCGTCACCGTCGGCCGCCCGCTCGGTCTGCTGCTCACCCGGCGATCGGAGAACGCCACGGTCACGCTGTGCCACACCGCGACCCGGCACCTGCCGCAGATCACCCGCGAGGCCGACATCATCATCGCGGCCGCCGGCGTCCCGCACATGGTCACCGCGGAGATGGTGCGGCCCGGCGCCGCGGTCGTCGATGTCGGGGTCAGCCGCGACGACGCGGGCAAGCTGGTCGGCGACGTCCACCCCGACGTGTGGGAGGTCGCCGGTCACGTCTCACCCAACCCCGGCGGGGTGGGCCCGCTGACGCGGGCGTTCCTGCTCACCAACGTCGTCGAGCGCGCCGAGGCCGCCGCCGCGTCGTGAGGTTCGCACGCAGGGTGTTCACCGGGCAGTGGCCGATCCTGGCGGTCGGTCTGTGTCTGGTGGCGGCCTTCCTCCTCGTGGCTGCCGGATACTGGCGCCGCGGTGCGCTGGTGATGGCCATCGGGGTGGGGCTCGCCTCGGCGCTGCGGCTGGCGTTGCCCGAAGACCGGGTGGGGCTGCTCGCGGTGCGCAGCAGGGTCGTCGACGTCGCGACCACCGCGTCGGTGAGCGCCGCGATGCTCTACATCGCATGGACGATCGACCCGCTGGGCACCAGCTGATTCAGGACGCCCGCTCGATCGCGAAGGCGATCAGGAACCCGACCGTGGTGATGAGTCCGGTGAAGATGTGCGTCTCCTCGAACGCCTCGGGCATCATCGTGTCCGCGATCATCGCGAGGATGGCTCCCGCCGCGATCGCGGTGATCACCGCGATCACCGAGGGCGCGGCGTCGGACAGCAGGAGATATCCGAGCAGCGCCGAGATCCCGCTGATGACGGCGATGCCGATCCAGACACCGAACACGTAGCGCGCGCTGCGGCCGGCCTGTTTCATGCCGGCGGCGCTGGACAGCCCCTCGGGCAGGTTCGAGATGAACACCGCCGCGAGAACGGGCAGGCCCACCCCCTGCCCGCCGATCAGGGAGATGCCGAGCACCACCGATTCGGGGATCCCGTCGAGCAGCGCCCCGATCGCGATCGCGGCGCCGCTGCCTGCGCTGTGTTCCTCGGTGGGCTGGCGGTCGTGGGAGCGCTTGCGGTGCCGGGCGCCGTGACGCGCGAGCACCGAGTTGGCGAGGACATAGGCCAGCGCGCCGCCGACGAAACCGCAAGCGGTGGGCAGTAATCCGCCGGTGCGCTCGGCCTCGTCCATGAGATCGAAGGCCAGCGCCGAGATCAGCACACCGGCGCCGAACGCCATGACGCTCGCCACCACGCGCGGCGGCACCCGCACCGTCCACGCGATGGCGGCTCCCACCACCAGTGCCGCCCCGGCGAACAGGCCCCACCCGCCGGCCTGCAGCCACCCGGGAACGGCGCCCTGCGCGAGTGCGGTCACGGGCGTCAGGGTGCCCGCCGGCGCTCGGACTATGCACCGGGGCACGGTTTGCCTAGTGGGCAATCTTGCCTAGTGGGCAAGATTCACATACCGTGGCCGGCATGACGGGATTGCGCGAGCGCAAGAAGCTCGACACGCGCCGGGCGCTCAGCGACGCCGCGCTCGAACTCGCCTTCGAACGCGGCCTGCACGCGGTCACGCGCGAGGACATCGCCGCCCGCGCCGGGGTCTCCCTGCGGACGTTCAACAACTACTTCACCAACAAGTTCGAGGCCGTCGCCTACCGGCAGACCGAGCGGATGCGGTTGGCGCTGAACGTGTTTCGCGAACGTCCCGACGATGAGCCGCTGTGGTCGGCGATCGAGGCCGCCGTCGTGGCGCCGCTGGAGGCCGAGGGCGCCGGCGGCGTGGTGCCGACGGCGGCGCAGCGCGCCACGATCATGGACGTGGTGGCGGCGCCTGAGTCCCGGCAGGCGATGTCCGCGCACCTCGTCGACGACTGGGTCGCCGCGATCGCCGACCGGGTGGGTGCCGATCCGTCCCGCGACCTGTATCCCCGGCTCGTCGCCGGGGTCATCCGCGCCGTCAGTGAAGCGGCGATGGACGCCTACGTCGCGGCCGACCCGCCGGTGCCGTTCGTCGACCTGCTCCGGCGCGGATTCGACGCCGTCCGCGCGGGTCTGCCCGAGGAGCGCGTCGATGCGTGACGCCGAGGTGCTGATCGCCGGGGCGGGTCCCAACGGGCTGATGCTGGCCTGCGAACTGGCGCTGGCCGGTGTGCGGCCCCTGGTGATCGACCGCCTCCCGGGGCCCGGTGCCGAGCCGAAGGCCAACGGCCTGGTCGGGCAGGTGGTGCGCCAGCTCGACATGCGGGGGCTCTACCGTCGCTTCAGCGGCGCCGCCACGGATCCGGAACCGACTGCCGGATGGATCTTTTCGGGGATGCAGGTGCCGCTGGCCGGGCTCGCCGACAACCCGATGTACGCCATGATGATCGCCCAGCCGACGCTGGTGCGCCTCCTGCTCGAACGGTCGGCGGAGCTCGGCGTGCACGTGCGCTGGGGGCACGCGGTGGAGGGCCTGGCGGACGGGCCCGACGGCGTCCGGGTGACCGTGGCCGGGCCGCAGGGCGACACCACGCTGCGCGTCGATCACCTCGTCGGCGCCGACGGCGGCCGCAGCGCGGTGCGCAAGCTGGCGAGCATCCCGTTCCCCGGGCACACCTCCCACACCGTGTCACGGGTGGCGCACGTCGCCGTCCCCGACGAATTGCGGACCGCGGACGGCGGGTTGCAGGTGCCCGGCTACGGCCGCCTCCCGTTCGGGCACACCCGGCTCGAACGCGGCGGCATCATCTTCGCCGACCTCGGTCAGGCCAACCCCATGCTCGGCACCATCGAATTCGGCAACGTCGACGAGGTCTCCGCCGATATCGACGCTGCCGACCCACTGACGCTGCCGGAATTGCGCCGTAGCGCGCGGCGCGTGCTGGGGGTCGACGTGCCCTTCGGCCCGCCCCGCGGCGACGGTCCGCACGCGCTGCGGCGGATCGCGGGCCAGAACACGCGCCAGGCCGAGCAGTACCGAAGCGGACATGTCCTGCTGCTCGGGGACGCCGCCCACGTGCACTCAGCGATGGGCGGCCCCGGGTTGAACCTGGGCTTGCAGGACGCGATGAACCTCGGCTGGAAGCTCGCCGCGACGGTGCGCGGCGAGGCCCCGTCCGGGCTGCTCGACACCTACCACAGCGAGCGGCACCCGGTCGGGCGGCGGGTGATGATGCAGTCGATGTCCCAGACCGCGCTGTTCTCACCCGGACCCGAGATCGGCGCGCTGCGTGACCTTTTCACCGAACTGCTGGCGCTGCCCGCGGTGGCGCGGCACATGGCCGGGCTGCTCGCGGGGGCTGATGTGCGCTACGAGGTCGGCGATGCGCACCCCCTCTCGGGGTACCTGGCGCCCGACCTCCGACTCGAGGACGGTCGCCGGGTCGCGGAGCTGCTGCACGGTGCGCGGCCGGTGCTCGTGGGGGACGCGGTGCCCGCCGTCGACGCGGTCGAGGTGGTGCGGGCGGGCATCCGCGGCGGGCCCGCGGCGATGCTGATCCGGCCGGACGGTTACGTCGCCTGGGCGACCGACGGCCCCGCTCACCGGGGGCTGGAGACCGCCCTCGCGCGTTGGGTGAACAAATGTTTCGTTACCGGCAAGTAGGGATACTCCCCGTCCGTCATTCCTCGCTGTGATGGCAGTCACAGCTAAGGATCGTGCGACGTGAGCGGGGAGATCGATGGCCGGACTCGTGAAGACGGTGACGCGCTGGAGCAAGGCGCCGGCCCGCGACGTGGAGGCGCCGACGGGGAGCTGGGTCAACATGGTGCGCGGGCTGGCCGCCCGCGCGACGACGCCGCTGCTGCCCGACGACTACCTGTCTCTGCTCAATCCGCTCTGGTCGGCACGGGAACTCCGCGGCGAAATCGTCGAGGTCCGGTCGGAGACCGAGGACACCGCCACCGTCATCATCCGCCCCGGCTGGGGTTTCGCCCGGGACTATCAGCCGGGGCAGTACGTCGGCATCGGCCTGCGGGTCGACGGCCGCTGGCACTGGCGGTCCTACTCGCTGACCTCGGTCCCCGAGCAGGCCGAGGGCGAGATCTCGATCACCGTCAAGGCCACCCCCGAGGGCTTCCTGTCCACGCACCTCGTCGACGGCGTCGAGCCGGGAACCATCATCCGGTTGGCGGCTCCGCAGGGCGAGTTCACCTTGCCCGACCCGCCGCCCGAGTCGCTGCTGTTCATCACCGCGGGAAGCGGCATCACCCCGATCATGGCGATGCTCCGGTCCCTGCGCGCCCGGGGGCAGCATCCCGACATCGTGCACGTGCATTCCGCACCGTCGGCCGAGTCGGTGATCTTCCACGACGAGCTGCGCGATTTCGAGCGTGAGCAACGCGGCTACCGTCTGCACCTGCAGCTGACCCAGCGCGACGGGAAGATCGAGCTCGGTGAGCTCGACCGCGTCGTCGAGGACTGGCGGGACCGTTCGGCGTGGGTGTGCGGCCCGTCGGCGATGCTGGACGAGGCCGAGAAGGTCTGGGAAGACCACGATCTGGCGGACCAGCTGCACATGGAGCGCTTCAGCATCGCCGCCACCGACAAGGGCGGCGAGGGCGGCACCGTGCGTTTCGGGATCTCGGACAAGACGGCCGAGATCGACGGCGCCACCACGATCCTGCAAGCCGGCGAGGACGCCGGGATCCAGATGCCGTTCGGTTGCCGGATGGGCATCTGCCAGACCTGCGTGCTCCCGCTCGAGGAGGGGCACGTCCGGGACATCCGCTCCGGGCAGGAACACGGTGCGGGCGACCGTATCCAGACGTGCGTGTCCACCGCCTCCGGCGACTGCACCATCAAGATCTGAGGAGACTCCCCATGGCAATCACCGACATCAAGGCCTACGCGCACCTCACCGAGGAGGACGTCGAGAACCTCGCCCGCGAGCTCGACCAGCTCCGCGCCGACATCGAGGAGTCCCGCGGGGAGCGCGACGCGCGATACATCCGGCGCAGCATCCAGCTGCAGCGGGCGCTCGCGGCCGGCGGTCGCATCGCGCTGTTCGCCAGCAGCAGCCGGATCGCCCGCTACGCCGGTACCGCGATGTTGGCCTCGGCGAAGATCATCGAGAACATGGAGTTGGGACACAACGTCATCCACGGGCAGTGGGACTGGATGAACGACCCGGAGATCCACTCCACAGAGTGGGAGTGGGACACCACCTGCCCGTCGTCGCAGTGGAAGTACTCGCACAACTTCGTGCACCACAAGTACACCAACGTCGTCGGTCTCGACAGCGATGTCGGCTACGGCATCATGCGGGTGACGCGCGACGAGCCGTGGGAGCGGTGGATGATCGGCAACCCGATCTACAACATCCTGCTCGGCACGTTCTTCGAATGGGGTGTGGCCGCACACCACATCGAGGTCGACAAGATCCGCAAGAAGGAGAAGACGTGGGCCGAGGCGCGCAAGGACATGCGCGTCATGGGCAAGAAGATCAGCAAGCAGGTCGGCAAGGATTACATCGTCTTCCCGGCGCTGACCGGAACCAACTGGAAGCACACGCTCAAGTGCAACGCCGTGGCCAACTTCATCCGCAACTACTGGTCGTACATGGTCATCTTCTGCGGGCACTTCCCGGACGGCGCCGAGAAGTTCACCGTCGAGGAGTTCGAGAACGAGACCCGCGGTGAGTGGTATCTGCGACAGATGTTGGGCTCGGCCAACTTCCACGCCGGCCCGATCATGGCGTTCATGAGCGGCAACCTGTGCTACCAGATCGAGCACCACCTGTTCCCGGACCTGCCGAGCAACCGGTACGCCGAGATGAGCGTGCGCATCCGGGAGATCTGCGAGAAGTACGATCTGCCCTACACCACCGGGCCGTTGCTGCGGCAGTACTGGCAGTCGTTCTGGACCATCCTCAAGCTCGCGCTGCCGGACAAGTATTTGAAGGCCCCCAGCGACGACGCCCCCGAGACGGCGTCGGAGCGGCGGTTCGGTCGCGTCCAGCCCACCCCGGGGACGCCGAAGCGTGGGCTGCGCACCGCGATTCGGGAGCGGACACGGGCGGCCTGACCGCAGCCGCGCCCGGCGCTAGGACAGCGTCGCCCGCACGCACACCGTGACGTAGGGCAGAGCCAGGCCCGTGCTGTTCGCGAGCGCCGGGTGCGTGGCGAGCAGTTCGCGCACCCGGTCCAGGGTGCGGGTGCGCACCTGCTCCGGAGAGGTGATGCAGTAGCTGCGCGAGGCGACCAGGTCGATGAGCGCCTGCGGCGTCAGGTAACTGGTCCACTCGACCTGGTGCCGTGCGAGATCGGTGAACGGTGCAGGCAGGTCGACGGTCTGGCTGAACGGGTCGACCTCATGGCCGATGATCCGGCCGAGATCCTTGACCCATCCCAGCCGTTCGTCGCGGTTGTTCCACACCAGGCCCAGCCGTCCGCCCGGCCGCAGCACCCGCGCCACCTCCTCGAGCGCGCGCTCGGGGTCGAACCAGTGCCACGCCTGCGCGACCAGCACCGCGTCCACGCTGTCATCGGCCAGCGGGATCTCCTCGGCCGTGCCGAGCAGCGCCGGCGTATCGGGCAGCGAACTGCTGAGCAGTTCGAGCATCTCCGGAATCGGGTCCACGGCAACGACATCGAGGCCGCGCTCGACCAGCCGGGTGGTCAGCTTGCCCGTGCCGGCGCCCAGGTCGAGGACCGTGCGCGCGCCCGGGGGAAGCAGCCAGTCGATCGCCTCCGGCGGATACGACGGGCGACCACGTTCGTAGGCGGCGGCCTCCGCGCCGAACGACAGCGACCGCTGTTCGGTCGAACCGCTCACCGCGCGGCCAACTCCAGCGTGCGCCGGATCAGCTTGCCCACCGCGTCGGTCTCGACCAGGAAGCCGTCGTGCCCGTAGATCGAGTCGACGACGTCGAGACCGTCGCAACCGGGCAGCAGATCGGCCAGTTCCTGTTGCAGCCGAAGCGGATACAGCCGGTCGGAGGTGATACCGCCGACGACCGTCGGCACCGGGCATCCCCGCAGCGCCGCCTCGATGCCGCCGCGGCCGCGCCCGACGTCGTGACTGGACAGCGCGTCGGTCAGGGCGACGTAGGTGCCGGCGTCGAAGCGCGCCACCAGCTTCCGACCCTGATACTCCAGGTAGCTCTGCACCGAGTAGCGGCCGCCGGTGGTCGGGTCCTCACCCGCCTGCGGCGCGTTGCCGAACCGTTCGTCGAGTTCGGCCTCCCCGCGATACGTCAGGTGCGCGAAGCGGCGCGCGATCTCCATGCCGGCGTCGGGGCTGCGGCCGGTGCGATGGTAGTCGCCGCCGCACCAGTTCGGATCGGAGGTGATCGCGGCGACCTGGGTGCTCTGCGTGCCGATCTGATCGGCCGTGGCGCGCGCGCCCACCGCCAGCACCAGCGCCGCCCGCACACTGTCGGGGTGGGTCACGATCCACTCCAGCGCCCGCGCCCCGCCCATCGAGCCGCCGATGACGGCGGCCACCTCGGTGATGCCGAACCGCTCGAGCGCCGCGACGTCGGCCGCCACCTGGTCGCGCACCGTGGTCACGGGAAACCTTGATCCCCAGGCATTTCCGTCAGGAGCGATGCTGCTCGGGCCGGTCGATCCGCGGCACCCGCCCAGCACGTTGGTCGAGATCGCGCACCAGCGGTCGGTGTCGATGGGGGCGCCGGGGCCGGCCACCCCGTCCCACCATCCGGGTGTCGGATGGTCGGGTCCGGCGGGACCGGTGATGTGCGAATCGCCGGTCAGCGCGTGCAGCACGACCACGACATTGTCCCGGTCGGGCGACAGCTCACCCCACCGCTGCACCGCGATCGAGACGTCGTCGAGGACCGCGCCGTTCTCCAGCGTCAGCGGCCCGATGTCGACGATGCCGATCTCCCCTTCGGGTGGCAACGCCACGCGCTCGTTGCGCACGTCCACGATGGTCACGTCTGGACCTCGAGGACCTGCGGATCGGCGGTGGCGGCGACGCGCTTGGCGGCCGCGAAGCCCTGCTCGAGATCGGCGAGGATGTCGTCGATTCCCTCGATGCCGACGGCCAGCCGCACCAGGCCGGGCGTGACACCGGTGGCGAGTTGCTCCTCGGGCGACAGCTGCTGATGGGTGGTGGACGCCGGGTGGATCACCAGCGAGCGCACGTCACCGATGTTCGCGACGTGGCTGTGCAGGGTCAGTGCGTCGACGAACGCCTTGCCGGCGGCGATGCCACCGGCCAGTTCGAACGCCAGCACCGCTCCGGTTCCCTTGGGCGCCAACTTCTTTCCCAGCTCATACCACGGTGAGGTGGGCAGGCCCGCATAGTTCACCGAGACGACGTCCTCGTGGCCGGCGAGATATTCGGCCACCCGCTGCGCGTTGGCCACGTGCCGCTCGACGCGCAGGCTCAGCGTTTCCAGGCCCTGGGCGATGAGGAACGCGTTGAACGGGGACGCCGCGGACCCGAGGTCACGCAGCAGCTGCACCCGTGCCTTGAGCGCGTAGGCGGGCGGGCCGAGTTCGGCGAACACCACGCCGTGGTAGCTGGGATCCGGCTCGGTGAAGCCGGGGAAGCGGCCGTTGGTCCAGTCGAACCGGCCACTGTCGACGAGGACGCCGGCGATCGTGGTGCCGTGCCCGCCGAGGTACTTGGTGGCCGAGTGCACGACGATGTCGGCGCCGTGCGCGATCGGCTGGATCAGGTACGGCGTCGCGATCGTGTTGTCGACGATCAGCGGAACGCCGCTGTCGTGGGCCACCGCCGACACCGACGGGATGTCGAGCACGTCGATCTGGGGGTTGGAGATCGTCTCGGCGAAGAACGCCTTGGTGTTGGGCCGCACCGCCGCCCGCCACGACTCCGGGTCGTCGGGGTTCTCGACGAAGCTCACCTCGATGCCCAGCTTGGGCAGCGAGTAGTGGAACAGGTTGTAGGTGCCGCCGTAGAGCCGCGGGCTGGACACGATGTGATCCCCGCTGTTGGCGAGGTTGAGGATCGCGAACGTCTCGGCGGCCTGGCCGGAGGCCAGCAGCAGCGCCGCGACGCCGCCCTCGAGCGCGGCGATGCGCTGCTCGACGACGTCCTGCGTCGGGTTCATGATCCGGGTGTAGATGTTGCCGGGCTCGGCCAGGCCGAACAGTGCGGCGGCGTGGTCGGTGTCCCGGAACGCGTAGCTGGTGGTCTGGTAGATCGGCAGGGCCCGTGCGCCGGTCGCGGCGTCGGGGGCCTGGCCCACGTGGACCTGCTTGGTCTCGAACGCCCAGCGACTCGTGGGGTCGTCTGCGTTGTTGATGCCGTCATCGGCGCTCATCGATGTCTCCTCCATGAACGGGGGGCCCGTTTCACGGCGGACCCGCGCTTGCCTTATAGCCGTATTCGGCTACTCAACCTGGTCGTCACCCGGGGCACCCCACCGCGGTTGGAGGGTTGCCGGCCAGCAAGCCGGGGCTGTGCGCTGGCACTCAGAACCGTTTCGAAGAATAACGCACCCGGGCGATCGGGTGCCAGCGGGTTCAGCCGATCGCGCGCTGCGGGCCGGTCTGCTCGTCGAGGAAGTCGCGGATCAACTCGGCGATCCGCACCGGCGACTCGAACATCGGGATGTGCCCGACGCCGTCGAGTTCGGTGAAGGCGACGTCGTGCGGCAGATGCTTGCGGAAGTGGTTGGTGAAGCGCGGATGCTGGAGCACCCGGTCCTTCTCGCAGACCACCAGCGAGGTCGGGATCCCGGTGTCGGCGAGCTCCATCAGGCCCGGCATCAGCAGCGCCTTGACGAGCAGTTGGTAGTAGGCCGGGCAGTGGGTGACGTCGTCGATGATGTCGAGCATGTCGGCGTCGCTGATGCCGTCGCGGGTCGCGCTGCACGGCACGCTCGCCGCCGCCCGAGCGCCCGGCAGCCGCGCCGCGCGCGGGCCGAGGGCCTTGGCCGTCAGCCACACCGGGAAGCCCATCACGAACTTGAACACGATCTCGTATTTGGCGGGCGTCCAGCGGTGCCAGCCGCCGGCAGGCGCGATGCCCATCAGGGAGCGGGCCCGGTTGCGGCGCTCGAGTTCGAAGGCCACCCAGCCGCCCAGCGAATTGCCGACGATGTGCGCGGTGTCCCAGCCGATCTCGTCGAGCCAGCGTTCGACGTCGTCGGCGAGCGTGGCACTGTCCAGCAGCCACGACCGGTTCTTCCGGCCGCCGTTGTGGCCCGCCATGGTGGGAGCGAACACCTCGTAGCGGCCGGTCTCGGCCAGTGCCGGCGCGACGTTCTTCCAGACGTTCTGCGACATCATGAACGGGTGCAGCAGCAGCACCGGCTCTCCGGAGCCGAGGTGGATCGGATCGCGTTGCCCCATAGCGCCCGACATTAAGGTGATACCGGCGGTACCGCAAGAACGGCCGCTAGGGTCGACGGCCGTGACACGTCCCCTCACCGTCAGCACCGTCAACGTCAACGGCATCCGCGCGGCGGTCAAGCAGCGCTCCGAGGACAACCGCGGCCTGCTGCCGTGGTTGCAGCAGACCGCCGCGGATGTGGTGTGCCTGCAGGAGACCCGCGCCGACGACGAGCAGTTGGCCGACGCGCTGGCGCCCGTGCTCGCCGACGGATGGCATCTCGCGTCTGCCGCACCGCACGTCAAGGGCCGTAACGGCGTCGCGGTGCTGTCCCGCGCCCCGCATGACGAGGTGCGGATCGGTTGCGGCGCGGACGAATTCGCGACACATGGGCGCTATGTCGAAGTGGACACCGCCGGGATGACCGTGGCCAGCGTGTACTTCCCGACCGGGGAGGCCGACACCGAGCGCCAGCGCGAGAAGGAGCGGTTCATGGCCGCGGTGGCCGACCGGATGGCCGTGCTGCTGGCCGCGGGTCGCGACGCGGTGCTCGGCGGCGACTGGAACATCGCCCACACCGAGAACGACATCAAGAACTGGAAGGGCAACGTCAAGAAGGCCGGCTTCCTGCCCGAGGAACGCCGGTGGCTGTCCGAGCTGCTGGGCACCGGCTGGGTCGACGTCGTGCGGGCCGCGCACCCCGGCGTGCCGGGGCCCTACGCGTGGTGGTCGTGGCGCGGCAAGGCGTTCGACAACGACGCCGGATGGCGCATCGACTATCAGCTCGCCACGCCGGGGCTGGCCGCACGGGTGGCCGCGGTGCACACCGAACGCCCCGCGGCGTACGCGCTGCGCTGGTCGGATCACTGCCCGGTGACGGTCACCTACGGCTGATCCTCAGCATCCCTGTCGGGTGGGCGTCTGCAGCGCGCCGTCAGCGCCGTCGATCGCGCCGCGCACCACCTCGAACACCCGCGACTCCGACGTCAGCCCCGTCGCCCACGGCAGACCCACCGCGTCGGAGACGTAGATGCTGTGCGTGTCGTCGAACGACGCGCACCGTCGGTGGGGGAGCACGCGGTCGCTGATGTCGGTCGCGAGCGCGCTGCGGTTCGACACGATGCCGTCGTTGGGCCAGACCGTGACAGGGCCGGGATGGGTGAATCGGGCGCCGCCGACGAGGACGACGGGGATCCGGTCCAGCACCCCGGCCTGGTACTCGTTCCACCCCTGCGGACCCATCAGGTAGCCCTGGTTGACCTCGCGTCCCGATCCGGTCTGCAGTCGCGTCACCTCGTCGGCCATCGCCTGGGACGCCTTCTCGCAGAAGGTGTCGCCTGCGCAGTCGGCCAGAGTCGTGAGGCCGTTGGCGTAGTCGGACAGGAACGATCCCTGCCACGGTGTGCCCAGCGTGGTCAGCGAGCGGATCCGGATCGGCGAGCCGAGGCTCTGCAGCACCCGGAACGCCGCGCGGGAGTACAGCCCGCCCATCGAGTGGCCGACCACATCGACGACGTCGACGCCGCGGGTGTCGTGCAGGTAGCTGAGGAACCGGGCCAGATGTTCGCCGGCCAGGTCGATCGACGCCGTGGAGTCGACGGTCATGATCTCGGGCAGCGTGATCGGGCAGTCGCCGAACGCGCCGAACCCGGTCTGGTCGGTGACGGGGCCGCGGCCCGCCATCGCGGGGGAGGTGTAGACGGTGTGGCCCGCGGCGAGCAGGTTCTCCCGCAGCGCGGTGTCGGTGTTGCCGGCCGCCAGGCCGGATCGGCACGCCTCGCCGGGAGTGGTGAACGGGCTGACCGCGTCGCCGCCGGAGACGATGACGACCGCGCGCCCCGGCGCGCTGTGCGCAGGCCCGGCCACGAGGATCGCCGCGACCACCAGCGTCACCAGCACGACGATCGACCCCCGCATGCGCGCGAAGACTACCGGGGGACGGGCGCCCAGTCCGGGGTACGACCGAGGTGGCGCAGCAGCCGGGCCAGCGGCTCGTCGTCGGTGGCGGGCAGCGCTCGGGCGAAGGGGGAGGTGTCGGCGTCGCGGAAGTCGCCGTCGGGCACGGCCATCACCAGCGGCGTGACGGCGGCGAGGACGTCGGCGGGCAGGGCGAACGGTGTACCCAGCGTCGCGGCGACGTCCCAGCCGTGCGCCACGTAATCGACGAAGTGGAAGCCCATCGCGGTCTCGCCGGCGACGGTGACGTCGGGGCCGAAGTCCGGCAGCGCGAACAGCGCGTGGTCCACGCCGGGCGCGGCGAACGCCGCGAGGACGTCGTGCGCCGCGGCAGTGTAGGTGCCGACCGGATCGGCGGCGATCGCGGCGACCAGCGGCGCGGTGCGCCAGACGTCGGGCTCGGCGCCGTGACCGCGGGCGGCCGCGGCGAATCCGCGGTGCTGTGCGGTCATGTGGGCGAGCAGATCGGCCAGCGTCCAGCCGGCGCAGGGAGTGGCCAGCCCGAGGTCGGCGGTGCGGACGCCGTTGACGACGTCGATCGAGGTCTGGACGGCGGTGCGGTGCTGAGCGCTGAAAGTAGGCATGCGCATATCATATGCGCAAGCGTACGATAGGGCAACGCCTACGCTTCTCCCGTGAGTTCCGCACCGCGCCGCCCCGACCTGGCCGCGCTGATGGCGCCGCTGGTCCGGGAACTGGTGGCCGCCGAGGAACCGGTGCTGGCCGAGCACGGCCTGACGATGTGGGGCTATGTGGTGCTCTGCGCGCTCGACCGGGGCGAGGTGCGCACCCAGGCCGCACTCGCCGAGGCCATCAACGCCGACAAGACCCGCATCATCCGCACCCTCGACGACCTCCAGGACAGCGGCCACATCGACCGGGTGCCGGACCCGGAGGACCGCCGCGCCCGGCTGTTACGCATCACCGAGCAGGGCCGCCGGGTCAAGGACGCCGCGCAGACGCAGATCCAGCGCGGCGAGGAACGCTGGCTCGGCGTGCTGGGGGCACAGGAGCGGCGGGTGTTCCTGAGCGCGCTGCGTCGGATGGCCGCCGACCGAAACGACGGGCCCGCATGAAAAACTGGACCTCACCATGAGCACCGCAGCCACGCCCGTCGTCTTCTCCGGCGCGCAACCCACGTCCGACTCCCTGCACCTCGGTAACGCGCTGGGAGCGGTCGCGCAGTGGGTGGGCCTGCAGGACGGCCACGACGCGTACTTCTGCGTGGTGGATCTTCATGCCATCACGCTGGCGCAGGATCCGGCGACGCTGCGGCGCCGCACACTGGCCACCGCCGCGCAGTACCTCGCGTTGGGGGTGGACCCCGCCCGGGCGACGGTGTTCGTGCAGAGCCATGTGCCCGAGCACTCCGAACTGGCATGGGTGCTGGGCTGTTTCACCGGCTTCGGGCAGGCGTCGCGGATGACGCAGTTCAAGGACAAGTCCGCCAAGCACGGCGCCGACGCGCAGACGGTCGGGTTGTTCACCTATCCGATCCTGATGGCCGCCGACGTGCTGCTCTACGACACCGAGCTGGTGCCCGTCGGTGAGGACCAGCGCCAGCACCTCGAACTCGCCCGTGACGTCGCGCAGCGGTTCAACGCGCGGTTCCCCGACACGTTCGTCATCCCCGAGCCGATGATCCCCAAGGCGACCGCCAAGATCTACGACCTCGCCGACCCGACGGCCAAGATGAGCAAGTCGGCGGCCACCGACGCCGGGCTGATCAGCCTGCTCGACGATCCGGCGCGCACCGCCAAGAAGATCCGCTCCGCCGTCACCGACAGCGAGCGGGAGATCCGCTTTGATCCCGAGGCCAAGCCCGGGGTGTCGAACCTGCTGACCATCCAGTCGGCGGTCACCGGCACCGACGTGGACAAGCTCGTCGAGGGGTACGCCGGCCGCGGCTACGGCGACCTGAAGAAGGAGACCGCCGAGGCGGTCGTCGAGTTCGTCACGCCCATCAAGGCGCGCGTCGACGAACTGCTCGACGACCCCGCCGAACTGGAGAGTGTGCTGGCCGGCGGCGCCGACCGGGCCCGCGAGGTGTCTGGACGGACGCTGCGCCGGGTATACGACCGACTGGGCTTCCTGGCGCCGCGCCGGCCCTGAGGAGGCCCCGATGACCGCGCCGGAAGGCTCACCGCCCGAGCAGAAGCCCGGTGTCCTCGACCGGCTGCGGGCCCGGATGCCGTGGTTCGACCACGTGATGCGCGCCCAGCAGCGCTACAACGACAGCAAGGGCGACTTCTACGCCGCGGGCATCACCTACTTCACGATCTTCGCGCTGTTTCCACTGCTCATGGTCGGTTTCTCGATCGGTGGTTTCGTCCTGGCCAGCGAACCGCAACTGCTCGACCAGTTCGAGGGCAAGATCCGCTCGTCGCTGAGCGGCGACCTCGGCCAGCAGGTGGTGACGCTGATGGACTCGGCGATCGAGTCCCGCGGCACGGTCGGCGTCATCGGTCTGGCCACCGCGGCGTGGGCCGGCCTCGGCTGGATGGCGAATCTGCGTGAGGCGCTCAGCCAGATGTGGGGCCTCTACCGCGACGAGCCGCCCGGGTTCCTCAAGACCAAGCTGTCGGACCTGTTGGCGCTGCTGTCCACGTTCGCGGCGATCATCGTCACCGTCGCGCTGTCGGCGCTGGGTAACTCGTCGATCATGGAGAACGTCCTGAACTGGCTGGGTTTCCCGGACTCCACGGTGCTGAGCGTGCTGCTGCGGATGGCGTCGATCGCGGTGTCGATCCTGGTGTCGTGGCTGCTGTTCACCTGGATGATCTCCCGGCTGCCGCGCGAATCGGCCAGCTTCCGCAGCAGCGTGCGCGCCGGACTGATCGCCGCGGTGGCCTTCGAGATCTTCAAGCTGGTGGCCTCGATCTATCTGAAGTCGGTGCTGACCGGGCCGGCGGGTGCGACGTTCGGGCCGGTGCTCGGCCTGATGGTGTTCGCCTACATCACCGCGCGGCTGATCCTGTTCTCCACCGCGTGGGCGGCCACCACCGCGGAGAACATGGCCGAGGCGCCGATCCCGGCACCCGGCCCGGCCGTCATCCGGAACCGCATCATCACCCGGCCCGGTCTGGCTCCGTGGCAGGCGGGTGTCGCCGCGGCGGCGGGCGCTCTGGGCGCATTGAGCCTGTCGCGCCGGCGTAAGCGTTAGTGCTGCGGTCTGCGGTTGAGCGCCCGCGCGCCCATGATGAGGCTGAACACGATGACGGAACCGACCACGCCCACGCCGACCCGGACCGGCATCGCGTCGACGTCGGGCAGCGTGGCACTGGCCTTGTTCGTCGTCGCGGCGGCGGCGGGATCGGCCTTCGGCGCGGCGAGTGACGGGTCGGGCTCGATCAGCGTGCCGACCTTGGTGTCCGGCGCGGTCGCAAACCCGTAGTCGAGCAGGTGCGCGGCCTGTTCCCACGGGGCGATCGGTTGGCGGGTGCCGCGCATCAGGACCGCGATCAGGCGCCGCCCGTCGTGGTCGGCGGCGCCGACGAACGTCTGTCCGGCGTCGTCGGTGTAGCCGGTCTTGCCGCCCAGCGCCCCCGGGTAGTTGGCCAGCAGCTTGTTGTCGTTCTCGATGGGGTAGCCGCCGTCGCCCCGGCCCGGGAACGGGAACTCCCTGGTCGCCACGATATTCGCGAACGTCGGGTTCTGCCAGGCATACCGGTAGAACAGCCCGATGTCGTAGGCCGACGTGCTCATGCCGGGCCCGTCCAGACCGGACGGGGTCGCGACCCGGGTGTCACGGGCGCCGAGCTTGCTCGCCAGTGTGTTGAGCTTGGTCAGCGTGGCGTCCATGCCGCCGAGCTGCATCGCCAGCGCGTGCGCGGTGTCGTTGCCGGAATGCATCAGCAGCCCGTGCAGCAGGTCGTTGATCGAGTAGAAGCCGCCCTCGCCGACACCGACTTTGGTGCCCTCGGCGTTGGCGTCCTCCTGCGTGCCCGCCACGACCTTGTGCAGCGGCAGGTCGCGGACGGCCTGCATCGCGACGAGCACCTTGATGATGCTCGCGGGGCGGTGCCGGCCGTGCGGGTCGCGTGCGGCGATGACGTCGCCGCTGTCAAGGTCGGCCACCAGCCACGCTTCGGCGGACACGTCGGTCGGCAGCGGCGGGGTGCCCGGTGCGGTGATGACGCCGCAGCCCGACAGCGCGTCGCCGCCCATCGGCTTCGCCGGGACCGGCAGCGGTGCCGGCGGGTCGCCCGACTCGGGGACCTCGGAGGCGTCGACCGCCGGGGGCGTCGACTCCCGGTAGGGGCAGGTGTTGGCCTCCGGGGCCGGCGCGGGCTGGGCGGCGGCGACCGGGGCCAGCGCCAGCATCATGGCCGTGACCAGCGCAGAAGCGCGCGTCGAGATCTTCGTCAAGGTCGCCATCGATGTTGGAGATTAGGCGATCGAGCGGGCTCGACCCGGGAGCCACGCGGTGACGGGTGTGACCAGTGTTTCGAAAGTGGCAACGCCGGGTAGCGGCCGACCCGCCATCACTACGCTGGTGAGACCGCCCCGAGCCGCCCGCGACGCCCGAAAAGGACGCCCATGTTCCTCCTCGTTCTCGGCTCGGTCCTCGGGCTGATGACGTTCTTCATCTGGCTACGGACCATCAGGGACACCACCGCACCAGGCCGCTGGCGTCGTCTCCTCACCCTTGCGCTGCTGAGCCTGACCGCGCTGCTCGTGGTCACGCTGGTGCTGCCGCGGGTCGTCGGCATCGAGGAGGCGGGCTGGTTCGCCTGGCCCGGCTATCTGTGGTTCGGCCTGATGGTCTACCTGTTCCTCGCGCTGCTGGTGCTCGAGCCCTTGCGGCTGGTCGGCTGGCTGCGGCGGCGCCGGTCCCCGGCCGCACCGGAGGCCGGGCTGGACCGCAGACAGTTTCTGGCCCGCGCCGGGGCGGTGGCCGCGGGTGCCGCCGCGGCCGGCGTCACTGGCGTCGGCGTCGCGACCGCGGTCGGGCCGCCCGACGTGCTGCGGGTGCCGGTGCGGCTGCCGCGGCTCGATCGGGCCTTCGACGGGTTCCGCGTCGCCGTGGTCTCCGACATCCACCTCGGGCCGCTGCTGGGCCGCGCGCACACCGAACGGATCGTGCGGATGATCAACGAGACCGAACCCGACCTGGTCGCGGTGGTGGGCGACCTCGTCGACGGCACCGTCGAACAGCTGGGGTCGGCCGCGGCGCCGCTGGCCGATCTCGTCTCCCGGGAGGGCACCTTCTTCGTCACCGGCAACCACGAGTACTTCGTCGACGGCACCGTGGCGTGGCTGCGGGAACTGGAGCGGCTGGGCCTGCACGTGCTGCGCAACGAGAACACCCGGATCCGGCGCGGGGCAGCCGCCTTCGACCTGGCCGGGGTCAACGACCTCGCCGGGGAATCGCGGTCGGATCCGCCGGACTTCGATCGCGCGCTGCGGGGCGTCGATCCGGCGACGGCCACCGTTCTGCTGGCCCATCAACCGGTGCAGATCGCCGAGGCGGCGCAGCGGCAGGTGGACCTGCAGCTGTCGGGGCACACGCACGGCGGCCAGATGTGGCCGTTCCACCACGTCGTCGAGCTGGCTCAGCCCGCCCTGGCCGGGCTGTCGACGGTGCGCGACACCCAGCTCTACGTCACCCGGGGGGCGGGCTTCTGGGGTCCGCCGCTCCGGGTGGGAGCGCGCCCCGACATCAGCGTGCTGACGCTGCGCGCCTGAGTGTTTAACGCCCGGTCCGTCGGGCTATCTCTTAGGCAGTTCACGGCCAACACTGGCGGGAATACTCAGGTGGGCCGGGCACGCTGAAGACATCGAAGCTATTCAGCGGAAGGGCGTTGATGATGACCTCGAAGACGACCGCCACGGTGATCGATCTGCAGTCCGAGCGGCGAGCCCGCGCACTCGAAGAAGCCATGCGCAGGCATCCGTCCTACCAGTCACGCAGCGCCGTCCCCCCGCCGCCGCTGCGCGCGGTCTGAGACACACGACAAAGGGGCACCTCCGTGCGGAGGTGCCCCTTTGTGCTGTCTGCCGTGCTCAGCGCACGTTGACGTAGACGGTCTGGTTGCTCACCGAGCGGTTGTTGTCACCGTTGGAGGTGGCGTTCGGAATCGACTGGCGGACGTCGGGACCCCGGGTGACGGAGACGACCGAGGCCTCCTCGAGCGGTGTGCTGCTCTGCCGGTTGACGACGACGCGGTTGCCCTGCGCCTCCAGCGCGCTGATGGTGTCGGCGGCGCTGCCGGCACCCGAGGGGGCGGCCAGCGCGGGGGCGGCCAGTCCGAGGACGCCCGCGGTGAGGGCGGCTGCGGCGGCGGTGGTGATCGTGAAGGTCTTCATCAATGCTCTTCCCTGACATCGGGTCGGAGCCGTGGAACGAGTCGCGCGGTTCTGACTGTGTGAAGTTATGTGGCGGAACGAATTTGGTGTGCTCATCCGATCCGTCGGGTTAAACCGGCCGGGGCCGGTTTTCATTCCCGTCGCTACTTGATCGTGACGTAGATCGTCTGGCTGCTGACCGAGCGGCTGCCGTTGCCGATCGAGTTGGGGACCGGGATGCTCTGGCGCATCAGGGGGCCGCGATGGATCGAGACGACCGAGGCCTGCTCGAGCGGGGTGCTCGACTGCCGGGTCACGATGACGCGATTGCCTTGCGCTTCGAGCGCGCTGATGGTGTCGGCGGCGTTGCCTCCGGTGGGGGCGGCGACGGCGGGCGCGGCCAGTCCGAGGACTCCGGCGGTGAGGGCGGCTGCGGCGGCGGTGGTGATCGTGAACTTCTTCATGGTCCTGCTCTTTTCTTGGGTGATCGTGGTGATCTGTCCTGTTGAACCAGCAGGTCACCGCGTTCATTTCGGCTGGCAGGAATTGGCCGCCCGCTGGCAGGAACCGATCGGGAGAACGCGCTAGAGCGCCGTCGCAGCGACGTCGATCCGGCCCAGATACGGCGCGCCGATGCTGCCCATCCAGAGCCGGCCATCGGCCTCCACCATGCCGGTGACCATGCTGAACTCCGGGTGGGTGGTGCGCATCCCGGCCACGGCGGCGCCGGTGTCGGGGTCGAAGGCGGCCACCCAGACGACCGCGACCGGCTTGGGCTGCAGCCGGGCGGGCAGCCGCCACACCGCGTGGCGCAGCAGCGGCGGCCGGGCGGCCAGCCGATCGGCGATCGGGTTGGCCGGCGTGACCATCGCGCACCAGATGCGGCCGTCCGCGCCGGTGGACAGGTTGTCCGGCATTGCGGGCAGGTGCTCGATCAGCGGGGTGAACTCGCCCGAGCGCGGACCCGTCAGCCAGTACTTCGACAGCCGCCGGCCCTGGGTTTCGGCGACCACCAGCGCCGTGCCGTCTGCGGTCGGTGTCACGCCGTTGGCGAAGTACAGGCCGTCGACGACGGTCGTCACCGTGCCGTCGGGGTCGAGGCGGTGCAGCGCACCCCGCGGTCTGGCCTCCAGAATCGCGCCGAGATAGTTCGCGACGGTGAAGTGCGTCGTCGACTCGGTGAAATAGACGGCCCCATCCGGGGTCTCGGTGACGTTGGAGCAGAACTGCAGTGTCCGGCCGCCGATGGAGTCGACCAGGGTGTCGATGCGGCCCGTCGTGGGATCCAGCGCCAGCAGCCCGCGCGGGCTGTCGCAGATCAGCAGCCGACCGTCGCGCGCGAAGCCCAGCCCGAGCGGGCGACCTCCGGTGTTGGCGAGCACCACTGGCCCGGTGCCGTCCGGTTGGAGCCGGACGATTCCGCCGTCCAGGGCGCCGACCCACAACCGGCCGTCGCCGTCGGTGACGACGTCTTCGGGCTCGCCGCCCGGTATCGGGATCAGCGTGAGATCGGCGGTCGGGAAGTCGGGCAGGGGCCGCACCGGCGGCGCCTGCCAGCGCACGGGATCGATCGGCGGTTTCATCACCGCCCAGTCTCGCCGAAACTGGGCTCCACGCCTCGCTTTCGCGAAGGTGGCCGCAGAACGCAGTTTCGGCGAGAGGGGGACGCTACATGCGGCGGCTGGCCTCGCCGAGCACGTTGCTCAGCACGTCGTAGATCGCGTCGAACTCCTTCTGCCCGCTGATCAGCGGGGGAGCCAGCTGCACGACTGGGTCGCCACGGTCGTCGGCGCGGCAGTACAGGCCGGCCTCCCACAGCGCGGGAGTCAGGAAGCCGCGCAGCAGCCGCTCGGACTCCTCGTCGTTGAACGTCTCTTTCGTGCTCTTGTCCTTGACCAGCTCGATGCCGTAGAAGAAGCCCTCACCGCGGACGTCGCCGACGATCGGCAGGTCGTAGAGCTTCTCGAGCGTCGCGCGGAAGGCCGGCGCCATCTCCTTGACGTGGGCGTTGATGCCCTCGCGCTCGAAGATGTCGAGGTTGGCCAACGCGACCGCCGACGACACCGGGTGCCCGCCGAAGGTGTAGCCGTGCCCGAACACCGTGTGCCCGTCGTTGAACGGTTCGAACAGCCGGTCGCTGGCGATCATCGCGCCGATCGGGGAGTAGCCCGAGGTCAGGCCCTTCGCGCAGGTGATGATGTCCGGCACGTAGTTGAAGTCGTTGCAGGCGAACATCGATCCGATGCGGCCGTACGCGCAGATCACCTCGTCGGAGACCAGCAGCACGTCGTACTCGTCGCAGATCTCGCGGACCCGCTCGAAGTATCCGGGCGGCGGCGGGAAGCAGCCGCCGGCGTTCTGCACCGGCTCGAGGAACACCGCGGCCACCGTGTCAGGACCCTCGAACTCGATGGCCTCGGCGATGCGGTCGGCGCAGTAACGTCCCCACGCCTTCGGGTCCGTGCTGAAGTGCTCCGGCGCACGGTAGATGTTGGTGTTCGGTACGCGGAAACCGCCGGGGGTCGGCGGGTCGAACGGTGCTTTGAACCCCGGGATGCCCGTGATCGCGAGAGCGCCCTGCGGCGTGCCGTGATAGGCGATGGACCGCGAGATCACCTTGTACTTGCCGGGCCTGCCGGTCAGCTTGTAGTACTGCTTGGCCAGCTTCCACGCGCTCTCGACGGCCTCGCCGCCGCCGGTGGTGAAGAAGACGCGGTTCAGGTCACCGGGCGCATAGCCGGCCAGGCGCTCGGCCAGTTCGACCGCGCTCGGCGTCGCGTAGGACCACAGGGGGAAGAACGCCAGCTGCTCGGCCTGCTTGGCCGCTGCCTCGGCGAGTTCTTTGCGGCCGTGGCCGACCTGCACCACGAACAGGCCCGAGAGCCCGTCGATGTACTGCTTGCCCTGGTCGTCGTAGATGTGGACGCCCTCGCCGCGGATGATCATCGGCGGGGTGATGTCCGCGCCGTGGCGGGCGAAGTGCCCCCACAGATGGCGCTTGGCCGTCGCGGCGAGGTTGCTTGTCGTCGGTTGTTCGGTTTCGGAGATGATTGTCATCGTGTGCCCCAATTGTATTGCTGCTTAACGAGTTTCAGGTAAACAAGGGTCTCTGTGGATATCACTCCCGGTAACGCGCGGATCTGGGTGTTGAGAAGTTGGAGGAGGTGGTCGTCGTCCTCGCACACCACCTCGACGATGGCGTCGAACGAACCCGCGGTCAGCACCACGTAGTCGACGGACTCCAGGGCGGCGAGCTTCTCGGCGATCTTCGTGGTGTCGCCGGTGCAGCGGACGCCGATCATGGCCTGCCGGGCGAATCCGAGCTGCATGGGGTCGGTGACCGCGACGATCTGCATCACGCCCGCATCGACCATGCGCTGCACGCGCTGGCGCACCGCGGCCTCGGACAGGCCGACGGCCTTGCCGATGCCTGCGTAGGAACGGCGTCCGTCCTGCTGCAACTTCTCGATGATCGCCTTGGAGAGCTCGTCGAGCTGGAAGGCGGCACCGGGTCGCGACTGGTTGACGCGGAACGAGACGGGGCCGACGGCGTGCGGAACGCCCGGGTTGACCATGTCAGAGATTGTGCACGGAATCCGTCGTTTCAAGCAACCATGGCACCGAAATCAATCGTCGCGGGTCGCTGTCGATGCGGTAATGCGTAGCGTTTCCGGTGTCCGAGACGATACCGTGTCGCCATGACTGTGGTTTCGTCCTCGACGGATCTGGCCGGCAGCTGGATCGACGGCGCCCCGGTGCGGACCGTCGGCGCTGCGCACACCGTGATCAACCCGGCGACCGGGCAGCCGGTCGCCGAGATGGCGCTGGCAACGCCCGGCGACGTCGACCGCGCCGTCGCTTCGGCCCGTACGGCGCTCACCGATTGGGCCGGCGCCACGCCGGCCGAACGCTCGGCGGTGCTCGCCAAGCTGGCCACGCTCGCCGGGGAGGCCACCGACACGCTGGTGGCCGAGGAGGTCAGCCAGACAGGTAAGCCGGTGCGGCTGGCCACCGAGTTCGACGTGCCCGGCAGCGTCGACAACATCGACTTCTTCGCCGGCGCCGCCCGCCACCTCGAGGGCAAGGCGTCCGGGGAGTACTCCGGGGACCACACGTCCTCGATCCGCCGCGAGGCCGTCGGGGTGGTCGCCACGATCACCCCGTGGAACTACCCGCTGCAGATGGCGGTGTGGAAGGTGCTGCCCGCGCTGGCCGCCGGCTGCAGCGTCGTGATCAAGCCCGCCGAGATCACGCCGCTGACCACGCTGACGCTGGCGCGGCTGGCCGGGGAGGCCGGATTGCCGCCCGGCGTGCTCAACGTGCTGACCGGCGCGGGCGCCGACGTGGGCACCGCGCTGGCGGGCCATGCCGACGTCGACATGGTGACGTTCACCGGGTCCACGGCCGTCGGCCGCAAGGTGATGGCCGCCGCCGCGGTACACGGACATCGCACCCAACTCGAGCTCGGGGGCAAGGCGCCGTTCGTGGTGTTCGACGACGCCGACCTGGACGCGGCCATCCAGGGTGCGGTCGCGGGCGCGCTGATCAACACCGGACAGGACTGCACCGCGGCCACTCGCGCGATCGTCGCCCGCGACGTGTACGACGACTTCGTCGCCGGGGTCGCCGACGTGATGAGCTCGATCGTCGTCGGCGATCCGCACGACCCCGACACCGACCTCGGGCCGCTGATCACGCTCGCGCACCGGGCGAAGGTGGCCGACATGGTGGCGCGCGCGCCCGGCGAGGGCGGACGCATCGTCACCGGCGGCGTGGCGCCGGACGGCCCCGGATCGTTCTACCGGCCCACGCTGATCGCCGACGTCGCCGAGACGTCGGAGGTGTACCGCGACGAGATCTTCGGCCCGGTGCTGACGGTGCGCTCGTTCACCGATGACGACGACGCCATCCGGCAGGCCAACGACACCGCCTACGGGTTGGCGGCTTCGGCGTGGACGCGTGACGTCTACCGCGCGCAGCGAGCGTCGCGGGAGATCCACGCCGGCTGCGTGTGGATCAACGACCACATCCCGATCATCTCGGAGATGCCGCACGGCGGGTTCGGCGCGTCGGGCTTCGGCAAGGACATGAGCCAGTACTCGCTCGAGGAGTACCTGTCGATCAAGCACGTGATGAGCGACATCACCGGCGTGGTCGACAAGGCATGGCACCGAACGATTTTCACGAAGCGCTAGGTCGCCGCGAGCGTGCACTCACGATAGCGGCGCGACCGTCGACGCTACGCTGACTGCACGTTCGTGGACGTCAGCAGGAACGTGGCCGCACCGCCGGAGAAGACGTCGACGTAGCGCGCGCCGGCAGGCAGGTCCGGGATGTCCGGGGCATCCAGGCCGAAGGCGACGGCTGTTCCGTCGGAGCGCAGCAGCACCGAGTAGTAGCCCCCCGCGGCCACCCCGGTGTACGTCACGCCGGCGGGCAGCGGTGGCGGAGTGGCCTGACCGAAGTAGTTGTAGCCCAGTCCGATCGCCTTGCCGTCCGACCGCACCAGCACCGCATGCGCCAGCCCGGCGGCGATGGCCGTGTACTCGACTCCGGCAGGAGGATCGGGGATCGGATCGTAGAAGAAGGTGTTGTCGTCCGCCCCGACTACTTTTCCGTCGGACCGCAACAGCAGCACTCCGTACTGGCCGACGGCGACGTCGGTATAGCTGACCCCTGTGGGTAACGCCGGGAAGTCGAACGAGGCGAGGTTGTCGAGGTCGCCCACCCGAAGTACCTCGCCGTCCGAGCGCACCAGGACCGTGTACTCGCTGTTGGCGCCGATGTGGGTGTAGGTCAGGCCGTCGGGGAGGGGAGGGATGTCGTTCTGCCCGAAGTCATTGTTGCCGAAAGACACCACAGAGCCATCGGACCGCAGGAGCACGGTGTATCCCACGCCGACCGCGACGTCGGTGTACGTGACGCCGTCGGGCAGCGGCGGGATGTCGAGCTCCCCGTTCTCGTTCGGGCCGCCGACTGCGACGACGGTGCCGTCGGAGCGCAGGGCGACCGTGTGGGCGTCGGTGGCGATCGTGGTGTAGTAGACCCCCGCCGGCGGCGCGGGCAGATCGAGTTGTCCGCGGCCATTGTTGCCGACACCCACGACGTTGATCACCGCGCCGACGGTCACATCGCTGAGGGCCGCGGCAGAGGTTCCATCGTCGGCTCCTGCAGTGACGCCGACCAGTGCGCCGGGATGCGCCAGCGCCCACGCGGTGTCGGTGATGACGACTTCGAAATCCACACTGGTGGGCGCGGATTCGGTGATCGCGAACGCCCGGGCAAAGCTGCGCAGTCCCGCGGCGATCGGAGTGATGGTCACGCGTGTCGGGTCGTCCGCGGTCAGCGTGACGTCCGGAGTCGTCCCGTCGAGATCGAAGGCCGTGACCGTGACGATCCAGGTGTAGCTGTCGACGGCACGCGACTGGACCGATTGGATGACCGGTGCGTCCTCGACGGGGTCGACCGTGACGGTCACCGTGGCGGTGACGTTCAGCGCACCGTCGCTGACGGTGTAGGTGAACGAGTCCTCGCCGAAGTAGTTTGCTTCGGGGGTGTAAGTGACGACGCCGCCGGCGCCCAGCGACACACTGCCATGGGCGGCGGTGCCGACGGCGGTGACGGTCAGCGCATCGCCGTCCGGGTCGGAGTCGTTGCCCAGTACCGACATTGCGATTGCGCCGTCCTCATCGACCGATGCGGTGTCGTCGGTGGCCATCGGCGCTTTGTTGGGCGTGACGAAGGCGATGGTGACCGTTGCCGTGTTGCTGTAGGCGGAGCCGTCGAACGCGCGGTAGGTGAAGGTCGTCGAGGTGGCCGTGCCGATGTCGGCCGGAGCGACGTAGCGGAAGCCGGTGGCCGTGATGAAGGTGACCGTACCGAGCGCGGGTTGCGTGACGACCTCGAGGGTCAGGGTGTCGCCGTCCGGATCGCTGACGAGATTGGCCAGAGTTGCTGTGGTGGTGCTGTTCTCGCTGACATTCTGCACGGAGCCCGGATTGGCGACGGGCGGTCGGTTGACGTCCTGCACAGTCACGGTCACGGTGGCCTTGGAGGTATGGCCGATGTTGAGCAGCCGTCCCAGGAGGCCGTGGTAGTGCGGGGTGCTCGACTGGTCGGTGGCGGTGTAGGTGAAGGTGTCGACCCCGGTGAACCCGTCGTCGGGGGTGTAGGTGAGGGTGCGGTCGGGGTTGACGGTGACCGTACCGTGTCTGGGTTGGGTGAACGTGGCCACGGCGAGCACGTCACCGTCTCGGTCCGTGTCGTTGGCCAGCACGGGAATTCGCGCCGGCACCTGTTCTGAGGTGGTGGCGACGTCGGCCACCGCCCGCGGAGTGCGGTTGAAGTAGGTGCGCTGGAGCTCGCGTCGGCTGAACGCGAGGAGGCCGAGCAGCAGCGGCGAGTCGCCCGGCGGGGTGACCGGGGGAGTCGATGGCGCTGTGCGTGGCGCTGCTGCAGCGGTGATCGTCACCGACGTTGTCGGTGCTGCGGACTCGATGCGAGCGGCAGGGGCCCAGGGTGCGACACGGCCACGCTCGAGAGGCTCGGGTTGCGCGGGTCTTTGCGACGTTCGCGGTTGTCGGAAGGCGATTTTCACCGGCGGCGCGTCATCGACAGTGCTGACGGCGGGTTCCGTGTCACGCGTGGCCGCCTTGTTCAGCCGCCGCTCCGCCCTGTCCAGCCGCCGCTCGGCGCTGTCCTTCGGCGATCGTTTCGCTCGCTTCCGCGACGACGGACGCGCACTGTCATCGTCGGACTCGGCGTCGGGTTCGGTCTCGGCCGCCGGTTCCGCCTCCGTGCCGGAGTCGTTGTCGGCGTCCGGCTCTGCGCTGTCAGCAGGACGATCCGATTTCGCCGGCGTATCCGCATCGGTCGAGGGGTGTTCGGCTGAGCCCGCGGCGGACGTGTCCGGCGTCTCCGCCCAGACCGGCGGCGCCAGCGCGGTCCCGATGCCCAGTGCCACGGCCAACGCGCCGACGCGACCCACGAATTTCTCACACCCCATGACCCCACCCCCCGGTGACGACCCACATTGGTCCGTCCGGGGGATGGTAGGCATGTTTGCTGCCCTCCGGGGCGGAAAATCTCGAGGAGTTTCCTCGATGCCAGAATTCGCCCCGGAAGCCATGGCGTTTCTACAGCACAATCAATGCGACGTCGGTTAATGGCGTGACAACAGCAGAACGTGGCCGACGCCGCTATCGGCAAAGAAAACGAAAGCCTCTGAGTGTTTGCTTGTTCACGTACCGTTCGTGCGCGTCCGCACGCCCTAATCGTCGCGGGGAACCACGATCACCGGCACGTCGACGCCGGCGAGGATGCGGGCGGCCGTCGACCCCAGGAAGATGCGGCGCGGCGCGGCGAACCGCGATGAACCCACGACGAGCAGGTCGCCGTCGTCCCAGTTGAGTTTCTTCAGCGCCGACTCCAGCGTCATGCCGTCGGCCACCAGCGACTCGATCTCCGGGGAGTCCGGCAGCGCGCGCGCCGCGAGCACGAGATTCTCCTCGGCCGCGGTCACCTGCAGCTGCCGCACCTCCCGCGCGCTGCCGGCCTCGGCGAGGTTCTCCGCCGATACCAGCGACAGCATCCGGATCCCCAGGCCGGCCGCGCTGGCCAGCGTGATCGCGAACGGCAGCGGATTGTCGTCGCCCGCCTTGGTGGGCACCGCGGCGGTCACCGCGGCGAACGTCTCGTCCGGATCCTCGGCGTAGCCGCGCGGAGCCAGGGCCACCGGGATCGGCGAGGAGTGCAGCAGGGCCCCCGTGACCGGACCGATGGTGTGCCGGCCGAAGAAGCCGTCCCGCGCCCCACCGACCACGATGAGGTCCGACGACTTCTCCTCGGCGAACCCGATCAGCGTCTGCGCGAACGACTCTCCGACGGTCACCGACGATCCGGCACGCACCCCGTCGCGCGCCAGGGTGGCCACGGCGCCGGCCACCCACTGCTCGCCGCGCTCGACGAGCAGGCGTTGGTATTCGGCGCGGCCGGGGTGACCGTCGGGCAGTTCCTCGCGCACCACCAGCAGCACGTCGACGGTCGCGTCGAAGGTGCGGGCGAGCGCGCTGGCCAGCGCGACGCCGTCGTCGCCGGTCGGGGTGGCCAGGTAGCCGACGGTCAGATGCATGATGGTTCCTCAGTAGACGTCGGGGACTTGGACTTCGGTGGACGCGTTGAGCGTCTCGCCGCGGAAGAAGCGTTTCGTGCCGAACGCGAAACACGCCAACATCAGCGGGATGCCGAGCACCAGCATCCCGACGCCGAGCACGAACACCCCGCCGATCGGACCGAACGCGGTGTACCCGTAGTCCGGCGCGATCATGTCCTTGGCGCTGATGCCGAACGCCGCCGCCATCGCGATACCGCCCAGCAGCGGGAAAAGGCCGCGGAAGAAGAAGTTCCGCGGCGAGGTGAACAGCGTCCGGCGGAAATACCACACGCACGCGAACGCGGTGATGCCGTAGTAGAACGCGACCGCGAGCCCCAGCGAGGCCACTGAGTCGGCAAGGGCGTTCTCCGACAACATCTTCAGCAGCAGGTAGAAGAACAGCGCCGACAGTCCCATCACGATCGTGCCGAAGGCGGGCGTCATGTAGCGCGGATGCACGGTGGCGAACCGTCGTGGGATGGCTTCGTAGACGGCCATCGACAGCGTGCCGCGTGCGGTGGGCAGGATGGTGGTCTGCGTCGAGGACAGCGCCGACACCGACACGGTGAGCAGCAGCGCGGACGCGGCGATGCTGCCCGCCACCGGTTCACCGAGCACGGTGAGGACGTCATCGGAGTTCATCGCGTTGTTCAGACCGATGCCGACCTCGCCGAATCCGGCGAACGACTGCAGCGCGAACGCCACCAGGACGTAGGTGCACACGAGGATCAGCGTGGTGATGACGGCAGCGATGCCCGGGGTCCGGCCGGGATCCTTGGTCTCCTCACCGACGGCCAGGCAGGCGTCCCAGCCCCAGTAGATGAAGATGCACAGGATCACCGCCGCGGCGATGGACGACGTGTCGAGCCCGCTGGGCCACAACCACGACAGCTGCGGGCTGATCGCCTGCGCGCCAGCGGTTCCGGAGAACACCCGCACCAGCGCGATGACGCTGACGATGATCAGCACCCCGAACTGCACGGCGATCAGGATGTTCTGCACCCGCTCGCTGACGACGATGCCGCGGGCCGACACCAGCGTCATCGCGACGATGAAGAAGCATCCCAATCCGACGGTGGCGACGGTGTTGTCGGCCAGGTCGTCGAGGCCGAGGAAGTTGTAGAGGTAGATCGCGGCCACCTCGGCGACGTTGGCCAGCACGATGATCGCCGACACCGCCAGGCCCCAGCCGCCGATCCAGCCGATCCACGGCCCGAAAGCCTTGGTGCCCCAGGTGAACGTGGTGCCGCAGTCCGGGGTCTCCTGGGAGAGTTCTTTGTAGGCGAAGGCCACCAGCAGCATCGGGATGAACGCCAGCACGAACATCGACGGTGCCTTTTCGCCGACCTCCAGCACCACGTAGCCCAGCGTCGCGGCAAGGCTGTAGGCCGGCGCCACCGCCGCCAGACCGATGACGACGTTGCCGACGAGGCCGAGCGCACCGGCCTGCAGCCCCTTGCTGCCGACAGCCGGGGTCGACGGTTCGGAGGTGATTGCCATGCGCGCAATATACGGTCCTGCGAGCCTGCTGGCAGGGCAGTGCGAGAATCCTGTGAGGACTCAGTTCTTGGTGTACTCCTGGCCGGTCAGAAGGTCGATCGCCTTCTCGCCGGGCGGCAGGTTGGATAGGTCGCCGGCGATGATCGTGGGCACATCGCCCGCGTCGGGCAGACCGAACCGCGCCACCGCCGCCTCCTGATCCGGCACGGTCTCCAGCACCAGGTCGTGGCTGCGTCGCGGCAGCGTGACGCCCCGGAAGAAGTCCGGCGAGACCACCCGCCAGAGGACCATCAGCACGAGGCCGAGCACGAGCGCGCCGATGCCGACGACCGCCACCGCGCCGACCCCGAAGATCGTGACGTTGTTGCCGTCGTCGTCGGTGAGCCAGTCCGGCTTGGCGTACTGCAGCAGGCCGTAGACGAACACCACCAGGAGCACGATGCCGCCCAGCAGCGGTACCACCCCGCGCATCACCAGGTCACGGGTGTTGCGCGTCAGCGTCTTTCGGTAGAACCAGACGCAGGCGAACCCGGTCAGCCCGTAGTAGAAGGCGATCATCAGGCCGACCGAGCCGATCAGAGCCGTCAGCAGGTTGGTGCTGATCACGGTGAACAGCACGTAGAACACCGCCGAGACGACACCCATGACGACGGTCGACGTGGTCGGGGTCAGGTAACGCCGATGGATCTTGGCGAACGACGCGGGCAGGGCGCGATAGACGCCCATCGAGAGCGTGGTCCGCGCCGTCGGCAGGATCGTGGTCTGCGTGGACGCCGACGCCGAGGTCAGGATCGAGGCTGACAGCAGCAGCAGTCCGATATGGCCGAAGACGCTGTCGCCGAACAGATCCGGGCCGATCGCGGCGAACACGTCGGCGGAGTTGTCCGGGTTGCCCAGCCCGATGCCGTCGGTGCCGACGCCGGCGAACGCGACGGCCGCGACGCTCACCAGCGCGTAGGTCGCCAGCAGCAGGAAGGTGGAGATCACCGCGGCGCGGCCGGGGGTGCGTCCGGGATCGTCGGACTCCTCGTTGCAGGCCACGGCGGTGTCCCAGCCCCAGTAGATGAAGATGGTGGTCAGCACGGCCGGTGCGATCACGGTGCCGAAGTCCAGGCCGCCGGGCCAGAACCACGACAGGGACGGCATCAGCGAATAGCTCTCGGCGGTGTGGGTGTACACCTTGATCAGCGCGACGATCGACAGCCCGATCAGCACCACGACCTCGATGCCCAGCAGCGCGTACTGCAGTCGCGCCGAGACCTCGATGCCGCGGTAGCAGATGTAGGTCATCACCGCGATCCAGATGACGCCGGCCACCGTCGACCAGAATGTGCTGGCCGACAGCGTGGCCGCCGAACTCCAGCCGAGGTCTCCGGCGAAGGTGAACGAGTACGACCCGGCGATCTGCGCGAGGTTGGCCATCACGATGACGTCGGCGGCGATGATGCCCCAGCCGCCGAGCCAGCCGACGACCGGGCCGAAGGCGCGCGAGGCCCAGGTGAAGGTGGTGCCGCAGTCGGGTCGGCCTTGTTCAGTTCCTGGTAGGCGACCGCGATCAGATACATCGGGATGAACGAGATGAGCACGATCGCCGGCGCCTTGACCCCGGAGAGCAGGGCCCCGCCGCTGGCGATGATCAGGCCGAGGGTGGCGGCCAGGCTGTAGGCGGGCGCTGTGGACGCCATCCCCACCACGATGCTGGAGACCAGACCGAGGGCACCGCCCTTGAGTCCCTTGCTCTCGACGATGCCCTCACCGTGTGCCATGTCATGCTTGACCACGGGCCCTCCTCAGTCGGAATCAGTTGTGAACGCGATCACTATTGACTGATTCCGTCGATACAGCAACCTCACAGCTTCGGATTTCGTTGCATATGGTGGCTATTACGCTCGATGTCATGGCCGCGCGGACCGAGGACTTCGAAGAACTGCGCCCGTACCTGCTCGCGGTGGGTTATCGGCTCACGGGGACGTTCGCCGACGCCGAAGACGTCGTGCAGGACGCCTGGCTGCGCTGGGCCGGCCATCGCGACACCGGGATCGTCGATCTGCGGGCGTGGTTGACCACGGTGGTCAGCCGGTTGGCGCTCGACCGGCTGCGCTCGGCGGTCCGCCGGCGCGAGACGTACACCGGCACCTGGCTGCCTGAACCGGTGGTGACCTCACTGGACGGCGACGATCCGCTGGCCGCCGTGGTCGCCGGGGAGGACGCCCGCTTCGCGGCGATGGTGGTGCTGGAGAACCTCACTCCCGACCAGCGGGTGGCGTTCGTGCTGCACGACGGGTTCGCGGTGCCATTCGACGAGATCGCCGACGTGCTCGGTACGACGCCGGCGGCCGCGAGGCAGCTGGCGTCGCGGGCGCGCCGTGCTGTCGCGGTGGCGCCGCCGCCGGCGGCCGAGCACGACGAGGTGGTCGGTGCCTTGATGGCGGCGATGGCGGCCGGTGATCTCGACGCCGTGGTCGCGCTGCTGCATCCCGAGGTCACGTTCACCGGAGATGCGAACCGGCGGGCGCCGACCGCCCCGCAGGTCATCCACGGCCGCGACAAGGTCGGGCGGTTCCTGCTCGGGCTGGCGCGGCGCTACGGGCCGCGGTTGTTCACCAGCGGCGAGCTCGGATTGGTCAACGGCGAGCTGGGCGTGTTCTCCCGGGGCGACGACGGTGATGCGCACGGCCCCGCGATCGCGCCCCGGATCCAGGCGCTGACGGTGCGCGACGGTCAGGTGGTGGCGGTCTACGACATCGCCAACCCGGACAAGTTCACCGGTTCGCCGCTGCGCACCACGCAGTGAGTTCCGCTGTAGACGGTCGGCATGCACTTCTGGCAGTGCACGCACAGACCCTCGGTGGCGGTCCGGTCACGAAACCGGTTGACCAGATCGGGTTCTCGCAGCAGCGCGCGAGCCATCGCCACGAACGCAAAGCCCTCGTCGAGCGCCGCCGTCACGGTGTCCAGCCGGTTGATGCCGCCCAGCAGGATCAGGGGCATGGTCAGCGCTTCTCGGAACTGGCGCGCCTGCGGGGCGAAAAATGCTTCGGTGAAGGGATATTCGCGGAACATGCGCCGACCGATGAGGCGCAGCCCGAGACCCACGGCGCGCGGCTGGGAGGCGATGAACTCCTCGAGAGGCACGTCACCGCGGAAGTAGTACATCGGGTTGGCCAGTGAGCTGCCACCGGTCAGCTGCAGCGCGTCGAGGTGTCCGTCGGCCTCGAGCAGTCGGGCGGTGGGCAGGCTGTCGGTCAGCCAGAAGCCCCGTCGCACACCGTCGTCCATGTTGAACTTCGCGGTGACGGCGACGGTGTCGCCGACTGTGCGTCGCACCCGCTCGGCGACCCGGCGGGCGAGTTCGGCGCGCCGGACGGTGTCGCCGCCGTAGCTGTCGCTGCGCCGGTTGAGGTTCGGGCTGAAGAACGAGCTCAGCAGGTAGCCGTGGCCCATGTGGATCTCGATCGCGTCGAATCCGGCGTCTACGGCGTGTGCCGCGGCGGCGCCGAAGTCGTCGACGACTGCCTCGAGTTGCCCTGCCGTGGCGCCGCGCACCACGCCCATCGCCGGCGCGCTGAGCCGGGTGGACGGGGCCAGGGTCGGCGTCCGATTGGACAGCGTGTTCGCGACCAGTCCGGCGTGGCCGATCTGCGCGCACACCAGCGCTCCCTCGGCGTGCACCACCTCGGTCAGATCGCGCAATGCCCGGGCGCGGTCGGCGTCGAGGACGATCGTGTCACGGTGCACCCGGCCGCCGGGGGAGACGGCGCAGTACGCCATCGTCGTCATCGCCGCGCCGCCGCGGGCCACCTCGGCGTGGAAGTCGATCAGGGCCGGGCTGACCTGCCCGCGCGGCATCACGCCCTCGAACGTGGCGGCCTTGATGAATCGGTTCTTCAGTGTCAGCGGACCCAGCGGTGCCGGGCGGAACGCTTGTATCGATGCCATTGGCATCGTAATCTAACACGCCGTGGACATCGCGATGACCGGGGCAACCGGCTACGTCGGGGCGCATACGGCGCGGGCGCTGCTGGCGGCCGGCCATCGGCTGCGCCTGCTCGTGCCGCCGTCGGAAGCGCAGACGTCGGTCCTCGTCCGGCTGCGCGCGGCGGGATCGGTGACGGTCACCGTCGGCGACATCTGTAGCGACGCCGACGTCGTCAGGTTCCTCGACGGAGCCGAGGCGCTCGTGCACGCGGCCGGAGTCGTCGGCACCGACGAGCGGCGGGTGCGGCTGATGTGGGAGGTCAACGCCTACGCCACCGAGACGATCCTGCACCGCGCGGTCGAGCGCGGCCTCGACCCCGTGCTGACCGTGAGCAGCTACAGCGCGCTCTTCCCGGCCGCGAACGGCGTGATCTCCCCGCAGACTCCGACCGCCGCGGGACGCAGCGCCTATGCCAAGACCAAGGGGTACGCCGACCGGGTCGCCAGGCGCCTGCAGGACGACGGCGCCCCGGTCGTGGTGACGTATCCGTCGAGCGTCGTCGGTCCGGCGTTCGACACGGCCCCCGGTGTCACCGAACGCGGCTGGGCGCCGATCGTGCGGTGGGCCGTCGCGCCGCGACTGGACGGCGGCATGCAGATGATCGATGTGCGCGACGTCGCCGAGGTGCACACACGGGTCATGCGCCCCGGTCTCGGGCCGCGCCGCTACGTGTGCGGCGGGGAGATGCTGCGGTTCGGCGAGATGGTCGACGCGCTGGAGGCCGGGCTGGGCCGACCGATCCGTCGGATTCCGGTGCCGGCGGCCGCCTTCCGCGCCGCCGCGCGTGCCGCCGACGTCCTCGCCCGGTACGTGGCGTTGCCCGACGGGTTGAGTGAGGAGGCCGCGATCCTGTTGCTGGCGGCCACGCCCACCGACGACACCGCCACGTTGCGCGACCTCGCAATGCAGTGGCGCTCAGCGCGAGCGGCGATCATCGCGACCGTGCGGGGCAGTGGTGCGGATACCGGCCGACAGCAACTCGGCGATCCGGTGCCGTAACGCCGCGGTGTCGTCCTCGACGCCCACGGTGGTCAGGAACAGCGCCGCGCCGGCGGCCATCACCAGCACGGCGCGGGCATCCTGTTCGACGCCCCGGCGACGGGCCGGGGTGTCGGCACCGAGGTGCTCGGCGAACAGGGCGACCGCGGGTGTGCTGAAGTTCGCCCACAACGCTTTTCGCATGTCGTCGTTCTCCCGCAACGCCAACAGCAGCCCCGGTACCGCCTCGCTGACGTCGCGCCGGCTGAACAGCTCGTGGCTGCCGCGTACCACCCATTCGACCCACCCCGTCAGGTCGGTCCCGGAAAACGGTGTCAGATCCGGGGTTTCGCCGAGGATCGCGTGCAGCACCAACTCGGCTTTGGAGTTCCAACGGCGGCTCAGGCTGGCGCGGCCCACCCCCGCCCGGGTCGCCACCATGCGCACGCTGAGGTCGTCCCAGCCCACCTCGAGCAGGAGTTCGCGGGTCGCGGCCAGCACACGCTCGTCGATCGTCGCGTCGCGGGGTCGCCCGCCTGCCCCGGCCGGCCGGTCATCGGGGGTCACCCGACGATTGAAACACCCGCTCGAAACGACGGCGTCACCGCTTCGCCTCCCCGGGCACCCGGCACGCGCCGCCGGAGGCGAAGCCCTGCTCGGTGATGCCCAGCGCGGTGTTCATCCGGGCCCGCATGTTCTCCACGCCGATCTGGTAGGTCAGCTCCACCACACCCTTGTCGCCGAAGCGCCGGCGAAGGTCGGCCACCTGATCATCGGTGATGGTGTGCGGGTCGGAGGTCATCGCCGCGGCGTAGCCGATCGCGGCGCGTTCGTCGTCGGAGTACTGCGGGGAGGTCGCATACACGTCGATGTCGGTGAGGCGTGCCATGTCCAGGCCCTCGAGGCGCATCAGCATCGCACCGAAGTCGACGCACCACGAGCAGCCGATCTGGCGGGCGGTCCAGTACACGGCCAGTTCGCGCACCCCGGCAGGCAGCGTCGTCGACGCCCGCTCGAGCATGCCCTCGTGGGCGGCGGCGGTCATCAGCAGTCCGCCGTGGTGGGCGTAGATGGCGAACGGCTCGGGGACCTCGCCGAAGCGACGGCGGGCGTAGCGCCACATCAGTCGGGTCAGCAGCGAGGCGCGGGGGGCGGGGAGGGGTTCGATGCGGGGAGTCATACCGAGCAGACGGCGCAGCGCCGCGAAGTGTGACAGCGCGGCGTCACGGTGCGCAGACGGTCTCGCGCACCATCCGGCGCAGCCATCCGCGGAACGCGTCGACGCTGTGCCCGTCGCGGTGGGTGAACCGCAGGAACGTCTCCACGCCGGCCAGCACGACCGCGGTCTCGACGACCTCGTCGTAGGGCACGTCGGTGCGCACCCAGCCGCGGTCGCGGAACACGTCGACGACCCGTCGGAGCTGGCGGCCTATCCCGGCGGTCAGGTCGGTCACGTACCGGTCCAGGACGGGGTCGGCGCCCGCGCCCGCCGTGAGCGCCATCGCGAGCGTGGCCGTGCGTTCGTGGATGTCGGTCTGCACCGCGGCCAGGTACTCGACCGCGGCGTCGACGTCGTCGATGCCCTTCAGGGTGCGGCCGAGATCCATGTCGAGGATGCTCCGGTCACCCGTGACGCCGAATGCCGCGTCCTCGACCGCGGCGATCATCAGCGCGGCCTTGGGGCCCATGCCCTGCACCGTCTCGGCCGAGACGCCGGCGGCGGCAGCGATTTTCGCCATGGTGGTGCGGGCGTAGCCGTCGGCGGCGAACAATTCTGCGGCCGCCTCGAGCACCCGTCGGCGGGTGGCGAGGGCCTGCTGCTCGCGCAACTCCGACCGATAGTTGCGAGACGAGTTACGAGAGATTGACTTGGGTGACACAGTAATGAATACTACACCACAGTATCGGACTGTTGGGAGGGTGCCATGGCGTCGATCATCATCGGGAGCGTGCCGGTGCACGGGCACGTGACGCCACTGCTGGCCGTGGCCGCTCGGTTCGTCGCCCGCGGCGACGACGTCCGGTTCGTCACCGGCTCTCGGTTCGCGGACAAAGTAGCCGCGACGGGCGCCGAGTTCGTGCCGCTGCCCGCGGAAGCGGACTACGACGAGCGGGACCTCACCGGCAGATTCCCTGAGCGGGCACGGCTCAAGGGTGCCCGCGCGATCGCGTTCGACATCGAGCACGTCTTCGCGCGGCCGGCGCGCGCGCAGTACGGCGCGCTCGTGGCGGCACTCGCCGAGCGACCGGCAGACGCCGTGCTCGCCGACCCCGCGTTCGTCGGCGCCGCGTTTCTCCTCCACCATCGGCGGCCAGAGCGGCCCGCCGTCGTCCAGTGTGGCGTCCTCCCGCTGTGCATCGAGAGCTGCGATACCGCGCCGTTCGGGATGGGGCTGGCCCCCACGCGTGTTTTCAACCGGCCCCGCAACGCGGCACTGGCCCGAGTGAACCGCCGGGTGCTGAGGAGGCCGTACGCGCTGATCGACGATCTGCACCGCGCCCAGCACGGTGTCGACATGCCCGACACACTGGTGGATTGGGGCCGGCGCGCCGATGCGCTCGTGCAGTTCACCGTGCCGGCGTTCGAGTATCCGATGTCGGATGCGCCCAAGGCTCTGCACTTCGCCGGGCCGCTGTCGGCGACCGGATCGCAGGCGGCGCTGCCCCAATGGTGGTCCGAGCTCGACGGCACTCGCCCGGTCGTGCACGTCACGCAGGGCACGTTCGCCAATCTCGACTATGAGCAGCTGATCGCCCCGACCCTGCGGGCGCTCGCCGACGAGGACGTCGTGGTGGCGGTGACCACCGGCGGGCGGCCGCTGGACACGCTGCCCGACCTCCCGTCGAATGCGCGGGCCGCAACCTACCTTCCCTACGACGAATTGCTGCCGCTTACATCGGTTTTCGTGACAAACGGTGGATACGGCGGCGTGCAGTACGCACTGCGCTTCGGCGTGCCCATCGTCGCCACGGGCGGCAAGGAAGACAAGCCGGAGGTCGGCGCGCGGGTGGCCTGGTCGGGAGTCGGACGACGGATCCGCAGCGAGTATCCATCACCGCGCGCGCTGCGCCGCGAGATCCGCGCGGTGTTGCGCGACAGTCGGTACCGGCAGGCCTCAGGGCGGCTGGCCGCTCAGATGGCCGCCGCACCCGGGTTCGCCGGTCTGGCCGGTGTCATCGACAGGCTGACCGATCGTCCGACGCACACCTGCGCCAACCCGTGACGCATCGCTGACAAATTGACGCCGCGGCTACCGCGGTGCGGGGCGGGTGGCGCAGGCTGCGGGGCACCATGGCCACCCCCATCCGTCCCGCCGCTGTGCGCGGCCGCCACCGGAGGCGGATCACGCTGCTGCACCGGATCGCGGTGACCGCGATCGCTGCGCCGCGGCGCATCCTCGCGCTGGCCGCGCTGGCACTGGCCGCGGGCGCGGTGTTCGGCGTGCCGGCCGCATCGAGCCTGTCCGCCGGGGGTTTTCAGGATCCGTCCGCCGAATCCGCGCGCGCCACAACCACTCTGATGGAGACGTTCGAGCGCGGCGGCATGCAGCTGGTGTTCGCGGTCACCGATCCCTCGGGTGCCGACAGCGCCGCCGCGCGCGCCGCCGGTGAGGACATCGTCGGGCGGCTGCGGACCACCCCCGAGGTCGTCGGGGTGATGTCGGCGTGGACGGCACCGCCGGGCGCGCCCGGGCTCATCAGCGCGGACGGCCGCTCGGGGCTGGTCGTCGCCGACCTGTCCGGTGGTGAGGACGACGCCCCCCGGACGGCGCAGCGGCTCGCCGACGAGGTGGCCGCGGCGGTCGAGGCCCGCCACGGCGGAGTCGCTGTCCTGGCCGGCGGCTCGGCGATGGTGTACGCCCAGATCAACGGCCAGACCCTGCGCGACGTGGTGCTGATGGAGTCGATCGCGATCCCGCTGACTTTCCTGGTGCTGGTGTGGGTGTTCCGCGGGCTGCCGGCCGCGGCGCTGCCGGTGGCCGTCGGTGCGTTGGCGATCGTCGGTTCGTTGTCGGTGCTGCGGCTGGTCGCCATGGTGACCCCGGCGTCGATCTTCGCGCTGAACCTCACCACCGCGCTCGGGCTGGCGCTGGCCGTCGACTACACGCTGCTGATCGTCAGCCGCTTCCGTGACGAGATGGCCGACGGCGCGGACCGGGAGCAGGCGCTGATCACCACGATGGTCACCGCGGGCCGCACCGTGCTGTTCTCCGCACTCACGGTGGCGCTGTCGATGGCCGCGATGGCGCTGTTCCCGATGTACTTCCTCACCTCGTTCGCCTACGCCGGGGTCGCGACGGTGGCGCTGTGCGCGCTGGCGGCGATCGTCGTGACGCCGGCGGCGATCATGGCGCTCGGGCCGCGGCTCGACGCGTTCGACCTGCACCGCCTCCTGGGCGCGAGGACCCGGCAGCGACCGACCGACCAGATGTTCTGGTACCGCACCACCCGGTTGGTCATCCGGCGCGCCCTGCCGATCGGCGCCGCCACCACGGTGCTGCTGCTCGCGCTGGGAGCGCCGTTCCTCCAGGTGGCCTGGGGACTGCCCGACGACCGCGTGCTCCCGACGTCGGCGTCGTCCCGTCAGGTCGGCGACCTGATGCGGGCCCAGTTCCCCGGCAACGCCGAGGCGGCGCTCACCGTCGTCGTGCCCGACGCCGACGGCCTGACGGCCGACGCGTTCACCGACTACGCCCGACGGGCGTCGACGCTGCCCGGTGTCCCTGCGGTCGACTCGCCGGCCGGCACGTTCGTCGACGGAATCCGGGTCGGTCCGCCGGCCACCGGCTCCGGCCTGGAGCGGGGCGTCGCCTTCCTGACCGTCGCCAGCAGCACCACCCTGTTCACCCCGGAGTCCGATCAGCAGCTGGAGGATGTGCGTGCGCTTCCCGGGCCGGGCGGCCGCGCGGTCGAGCTGACCGGGATCGCGGCGATCAACGCCGATACGCTCACCTCCATCACGGCGCGCCTCCCGGCGGTGCTCGGGATCGTGGCCGCGGTGACGTTCGTGCTGCTGTTTCTGCTGACCGGCAGCGTGGTGCTGCCGCTGAAGGCGCTCGTCCTGAACATGTTGTCGCTGACCGCGGCGTTCGGCGCACTGGTGTGGATCTTCCAGGACGGCAATCTGGGCGCCCTCGGCACCACGCCGACCGGGACGCTGGTGGCGAACATGCCCGTGCTGCTGTTCTGCATCGCGTTCGGGCTGTCGATGGACTACGAGGTGTTCCTGCTCGCCCGGATCCGCGAGCTGTGGCTCGCCAGTGGACGCACCCGCGCCGACAACGACGAGAGCGTCGCTGTCGGGTTGGCGCGCACCGGGCGGGTGGTGACGGCCGCCGCGCTGATCATGGCGATCTCGTTCGGCGCGCTGATCGCCGCCCAGGTCTCGTTCATGCGGATGTTCGGGTTGGGTCTCACGCTGGCGGTGCTGATCGACGCCACGGTGGTCCGGATGGTGCTGCTCCCGGCGATGATGCACCTGATGGGACGGTGGAACTGGTGGGCGCCCGCACCGCTGGCCCGGCTGCACGAACGCATCAGGCCGTCCCACGCGGGGTGAAACGACGCCGCAGACGTGCTTGGCTGTGTTTAAGGCAGGGGCACGGGGAAATTTTCACGCTCGACCAATCCGGCGTCGAGGTCGCAACGAATGGATGATGCCGCGACGGTCCGGCCGGACGCACGACCAGGAGGAGTGTGAGCTTGAGGGACGGCGAGTGGGCGGGTAACCGCCTGGTCATGACGGGTCCGCGAGTTGCCACGGCGACGAGCCTGGGAGCCTGGCGCGACGATCTGCGCGCCTCCGTGCGCGATCATCTGGCGGAATTCGTCCGTAACGAGTGTCTCGGCAGACTCGCGGACGCCCACGTCGACGTCGCCGGTGACCTGTTGTCCGGGTTCCTCGACGGCGGCAAGTACGTGCGGTCGACGTTCATGTACGTGGGCTGGTTGTGCGGCGCCGACGAGAACGATGCGGCGCTACGCGCGTCGGCCAGCCTGGAACTGCTGCACGCGTTCGCGCTGATCCAGGACGACGTCATGGACGGGTCGCCGCTGCGCCGCGCGCGGCCGTCGGCGCACGTGTCGTTCGGCCGGTGGCACCGTGACCGCGGGCTGGCCGGCTCCGCCGAACGGTTCGGCGAGTCCGCGGCGATTCTGCTCGGCGACCTGTGCCTGGTGTGGGCCGAGCAGATGCTGCGCCGCAGCGGCGTCGGCCAGCACGCGCTGGCCCGCGTCTGGCCCCGGTACGACGACATGCGCACCGAACTGGCGATCGGCCAGTTCGCGGATCTGGTCAACAGTTCTCACACCCTGCCCACTCTCGAGGAGGTTCTCGACGTGCTCCGTCGAAAATCCGGTAACTACACCGTGCGCCGGCCGCTGGAGATCGGAGCGGCGATGGCCGGCTGCGACGACGCGGTCGTCGACGCGCTCTCGGGCTACGGAGCCGCGATCGGGGAGGCGTTCCAACTGCGCGACGACATCCTCGGCGTATTCGGAACCCCCTCTCTGACAGGCAAATCCGCCGGCACCGACATGGAGGAGCGCAAAGCCACCAGCGTCATCGTCGCCGCTTACGAGCTGGCCGACGCGTCGCTGCGCGAGCAGCTCTTCGATCTGATGAACCGTCCGCACATCGACGGCGACGCCGCCGACCACTGGCGCAACCTGATCGTGGCCAGCGGTGCGGTGCAGTGGATCGAACAGCTCATCGCCGACCGGCACGCCCGCGCGCTGAACGCGCTCGACGACGTCGCGATCCCCGACCTGGCCCGCGCCGCGCTGGCAGACATGGCCGTCGCCTGCACCCAGAGGGCCGCCTGATGCGCACCGTCACCGGGCGTACGGACCGGGTCGTCGTCGTCGGAGCGGGCCTGTCGGGCCTGTCGGCGGCACTGCAGCTGGCCGGGCGCGGACGCGCCGTCACCGTCGTCGAACGCGGCGCGCACCCCGGCGGAAGGGTGGGCCGCGAGGACATCGGCGGCTACCGGATCGACACCGGGCCCACGGTGCTGACGATGCCGGACATCATCGACGACGCGTTCGCCGCCGTCGGTGACACGCTGGCGGCCCGGCTGCCGCTGGAGCGGGTCGACCCCGCCTACGAGGCTCGATTCGCTGACGGCAGTGGGGTTTTCGTGCACACCGACGCCACCGCGATGGCCACCGAGGTGGAGCGGTTCGCCGGCCGCGCGCAGGCCGACGGCTACCTGCGGCTGCGCGAGTGGCTGACCAAGCTGTACAAGACCGAGTTCGACGGGTTCATCGGCGCGAACTTCGATTCACCCTTGTCGCTGGTCACCCCGCAGCTGGCCCGCCTGGCCGCGCTGGGCGGGTTCCGCGGCTGGGAGCGGATGGTGCGCAAGTACATCACCGACGAGCGGCTGCTGCGGGTGTTCACGTTCCAGGCGCTCTACGCCGGCGTGCCACCGCAGAGCGCACTGGCGGCCTACGCGGTGATCGCCTACATGGACACCGTGGCCGGCGTGTACTTCCCGCGTGGCGGGGTGCGGGCACTGCCCGACGCGATGGCGGCCGCAGCAGCGGACGCCGGCGTCGAATTCGTCTACAACGCCACGGTTTCCGAGCTGGAGTTCAGCGGTTCGCGGGTCACGGCGGTCCGCACCGCCGACGGCGGGCGGGTGCCCGCCGACGCCGTCGTGCTGACCACCGAGCTGCCCGACACCTACCGTCTGGTGCGGCGCACCCCGCGCCGTCCGGTGCGACTGCAAGCTGCCCCGTCGGCCGTCGTCGCGCACGTCGGCTGCTCGTCCGTCGGTGAGGCTGCCGGTCACCACACGATCCTGTTCGGGGACGCCTGGCATCAGACGTTCCGCGACATCATCGACGACGGCCGCACCATGCGGGACCCGTCGCTGCTGGTGACCCGCCCGACCGCCGGTGACCCGTCGCTGGCGCCGGACGGGCGCGACCTGCTCTACGTACTCGCCCCGGCGCCCAACACCGATGTGGGCGTCGTGGACTGGGACACCGTGGGGCCGGGCTACGTCGAGGACATGATCGACACGGTGCGCAAGCGCGCACCGGGCGTCGCCGACGACGCCGAGGTGCTGCACGTCGTCACCCCGGCCGACTGGGAACGGCAGGGCATGGCGGCGGGCAGCCCGTTCGCGCTGGCGCACACGTTCTCCCAGACCGGTCCGTTCCGGCCGGCCAACACGGTCCGCGGCGTCGACAACGTCGTGCTCGCGGGCTCCTCCACCGTCCCCGGTGTCGGCGTGCCGACCGCGATCCTGTCGGGCCGCCTGGCCGCCGACCGCATCACCGGGGTGCACGCCAGCCAGCCCACCTCGGAGGTCAACCGCTCATGATCCACACCGAGCTCGACGCCGCCGGTGTCCGGGACCCGTCGCTGCGGGAGGCCTACCGGCAGTGCAGGACGCTCAACGCCCGCTACGGCAAGACGTTCTTCCTGGCCACCCGCCTGCTGGCGCCGCGGCAGCGGCCGGCGGTGCACGCGCTCTACGGGTTCGCGCGCTTCGCCGACGACATCCTCGACGACCTCGACGACCCGCGCACCGTCGACCAGCGCGCCGACCAGCTCCAGCAGCTGTCCACCCGGTTGTTCAACGCGCTGGTCGAGAAGCAGCCGTGCGGGGACGACCCGGTGCTGACCGCGGTGGTGCACACCGCCCGCAAGTACGACATCGGCTGGGACCTGTTCGACGACTTCCTGGCGTCGATGCGGATGGACCTCGAGGTGACCGACTACCCGGACCGGGCTGCACTGGAGAAGTACATGTACGGGTCAGCGGAGGTGATCGGGCTGCAGATGCTGCCCGTGCTGGGCACCGTTGTCCCGCGGGAGCAGGCCGCGCCCTACGCCGCGGCGCTGGGCACGGCGTTCCAGCTCACCAACTTCCTCCGCGACGTCGACGAGGATCTGCACCGCGGCCGGGTGTACCTGCCCGCCGACGAGCTCGCGGCCCACGGCGTGGACCGCGACCTGCTGCGCTGGTGCCAGGCCAACCGCCGCACCGATCACCGGGTGCGCGCCGCGCTGGCCGAGCAGCACGTCCGCACCCGCGAGGTGTACGAGAAGGCCAAGCCCGGGATCGCGATGCTGGCGCCGGCGTCGCGGCCGTGTGTGGCTGCCGCGTCGACGCTGTACTCGGAGATCCTCGACCGCATCGAGGCGAGCGACTTCGAGATCTTCGGCAGGCGTGCCACCGTCGGCACACCGCGCCGCGCGGTCGTCGCGGCCGCGGGGCTCGGCAAGTCGTGGGCGGCACGCATCCGGCACGGGAGCGTGTGACGGGTGGTCCGCCCATGACCGACCGCCGCCGTCAGACCTGGCCGGCCCATACCGGGCGCAGCGCGGTCAACGGGCACGGCGAGCGGCCCCGCGTCGTCGTGGTCGGGGCCGGGATCGCGGGCCTCGCCGCGGCCGCCGGACTGGCCGAACGTGGTGTCGCCGTCGACGTCGTCGAGCGCTGTGACTATCTCGGCGGCCGGGTGGGCGGCTGGACCGAGACGCTCTCCGACGGGTCGCAGACGGGGATGAACCGCGGCTTCCACGCGTTCTTCCGCCAGTACTACAACCTGCGGGCGCTGCTGCGGCGCGCGGATCCCGGCCTGGCGGCACTCACCCCGGTCGAGGACTACCCGCTGATCGACGGCCACGGCCGCGAGGACACCTTCCGTGGGCTGCCGCAGACGCCGCCCCTGAACGCGCTGGCGTTCGCGTTGCGCAGCCCCACGTTCCGGCTGCGCGACCTGGTGCGCCTGGACGCCAAGGCCGCCGCACCGCTGGCGACGGTATCGGTGCCCGAGACCTACCGGCTGCTCGACGATCGGGACGCCGCCACCTTCCTGCGGGACATCAACTTCCCCGACGCCGCCCGGCATCTGGCGTTCGAGGTGTTCGCGCGCAGCTTCTTCGCCCGGCCCGAGGCGCTGTCGGCCGGCGAGCTCGTCACGATGTTCCACATCTATTTCCTGGGCTCCAGCGAAGGACTGATCTTCGACGTCGCCAACGCGAATTTCGATGTGGCGCTGTGGAATCCGCTGCGCGACTACCTCGAGGGCCGCGGGGTGCGGTTCCACACCGGCGCCACCGTGGAGGCGCTCACCGACGACGGCGGTCTCGCGGTGACGACAGCGACGGACACACTGCCCGCCGACGGCGTGGTGCTCGCGACCGACGTCGCCGGGTTGCGGCGCATCGTCGGCGCCTCACCCTGGCTGGGGGACGCCTCCTGGCGCGGCCGGATCGCGGGGATGGGCACGGCGCCGCCGTTCGTGGTGCTGCGGCTGTGGCTGGACCGCTCGGTGCGGGCGGACCGGGCGGCGTTCGTGGGCACCGGCGGGCGGGAACCGCTGGACAATGTGAGTGTGGTGGAACGGTACGAACACGAGGCGGCGCAGTGGGCCGCCCGCACCGGCGGGTCGGTCGTCGAACTGCACGCCTACTCGGTGACCGAGCCGCTGGACACGGTCCGCACCGGGCTGATCGAGCGCATGCACGCGCTCTACCCTGAAACGGTGCACGCCTCCATCGTCGACGAGCGGCTGCTGCACCGCGGCGACTGCCCGCGGTTCGCGCCAGGCGACTTTGCCGTCCGTGCGGGCGTCCGTACACCGGATCCGCGAATCATGCTGGCGGGCGACGGTATTCGCATCGATCTGCCCGTGGCGCTGATGGAGCGCGCCGCGACGACGGGCTGGACGGCGGCCAACGAACTGCTGGGCCGCTTCGGGCTGGCCGGACATCCGCTGCACACGGTGCCCAACCGGGGACGTTCGGCGCTGCTGCGGCGGCTGGCCACGACGGGGGGAGGTGCGCGCCGGTGAGCGAGCAGACGGGGTGGCGGGCCAGGCTGTCGGCAGCGTGGCCGTTCGAGGTGCTGCCGAAGATCGACTGGGCCGCCCAGACCCCGACCTACGCCGACGCGAACCCGGCGCTGATCTCCGCGGCCCTGCGGCGCGCGCAGCGCAAACCGGGCGGCAACTGGTTCGCGTTCGCAGCGAGCTCGTCGGTCACGACCTCGGCGCTGGGCACGACGGTCGCCGGACGGCAACTGGTGGCGTGGCGCGGCGCCGACGGCGGGCTGCTGGTCGCGCCGCGGGCCTGCCCGCACCTGGGCGCCGACCTCGCGACGGCTCCGGTGGAATGCGGGACGCTGGTGTGCCCGTGGCACGGTCTTCGGCTGGGGGAGCGCAGGCACGGGACGTGGAAACCGTTCCCGGCGCACGACGACGGCGTGCTGTGCTGGGTGCGCCTCGACGAGCTGGCCGACCCCGCGGGCCCGGAAGGTCCTGTCGCCGCCGACGCGCCCCCGCCGATGCCGCGCCCCGGCGAGCCGGCGCTGTCGGCGGTGACCCGGCTCGAGGGTGTTTGCGAGCCGGCCGACGTGGTGTCCAACCGGCTCGACCCGTGGCACGGCGCGTGGTTCCACCCGTACTCGTTCACCCAGCTCAAAGTGCTCAGCGCCCCGCCCGCCGACGACGACCTGCCCGACGCGCTGGACCGGTTCGTCGTCGACGTCACGTTCCGCCTGGGCCGCCTCGGCGTCCCGGTGATCGCGGAGTTCACCACCCCGGGGCCGCGCACCGTGTCGATGCGCATCATCGAGGGCGAGGGGCAGGGCAGCGTCGTGGAGACCCACGCGACCCCGCTGGGTCCCGGACCCGACGGCCGGCCCAGGACCGCGGTGGTCGAAGCGGTGATCGCGCACTCGGACCGCACACACTTCGGCAAGGGTCTGGTGGCCGCGCCGCTGATCCGGCCGCTGATGCGGCAGGCGGCCACCAAGCTGTGGCGCGACGACCTGGCCTACGCCGAACGACTCTTCGAGCTGAGGAACTAGGTGCGTTGTCCGACGCCGGCCGCCTCGAGCAGCGGGATCTGTTCGGCCGCCCAGGGGCTGATCGCCCACCCCAGGCGGGCCGCCGTGCAGGCCTGCTCCCACGGCACCCACTCGTAGTCCACGACCTCGGCCGCGTCGGCGCGCACCGGGCCCTCGACGCGGCCGCGGAACACCGGGCACAGTTCGTTCTCCACGACGCCGTCGGCGGCCACCGCGTAGTAGCGGAAGTCGGGCAGCACGCACTCGAGGTCGGCGATGCCGACACCGAGTTCCTCGCGGACCCGCCGGTGCACGGCGTCGGTGATCGACTCGTCCGGCGCGGGGTGGCCGCAGCAGGAATTGGTCCAGATTCCCGCGAACGTGCGCTTGTGCAGGGCGCGCCTGGTCAGCAGCACGTTGCCCGCGTGGTCGAACAGGTAGCAGGAGAACGCCAGGTGCAGCGGGGTGGACTCGTGGTGGACCTGGACCTTGTCGGCCGAGCCGATCGGTCGGCCCTCCTCGTCGACCAGGACGACCAGTTCAGCGGTGTTCGCAGACGCCATGCCCGTCATTCGGTGCCGCGCGGGGCGTGGATCGGTGCGCGATGGCGGTAGTGCTGGCCTACACCTCGCCGGCCCTGGGACACCTGTTCCCGTTCTGCGCGCTGCTCACCGAGCTGGCGTGCCGTGGGCACCAGGTGCACGTCCGGACGCTCGCCGCGGGTGTCGAGCTGACCCGCGGGCTGGGCTTCGCCGCCGAGCCCGTCGCTGCCGGGATCGAGGCGTTGCAGAGCATCGACCCGTTCACCGACTCGATGATGCGGTCGGTCGCCAGCACCGTGGAGGTGCTGACCCGGCGCGCCGCGCTGGAGGTGGAGGACTTCCGGACGGCGGTGCGTGCGGTGGAGCCCGACCTGATGGTGCTCGACGCGAACTGCTGGGGCGCGATGGCGGCGGCCGAGGCGCAGCCGCGGCCGTGGGCGGTGCTGTCGCCGTTCGTCCCGTACCTGCGCTCGCCGGGCTCGCCGCCGTTCGGTGCCGGCGCGGCGCCGATGCGGGGTCCGGTGGGCCGGGTGCGGGACTGGGGCATCGGTCTGGTCACCGGGCCGCTGCTGGACCGGCCGCTGGCCCGGGGCATGCGGCCGGTGCGGGAGGCGCTGGGGCTGTCCCCGGTGCGATCGGCCGACGAGCTGCTGCGCAGGGCGCCGCACCTGCTCGCGGCCACCGGAAAGCCGTTCGAGTACGAGCACACCGACTGGGGCGCCTCGGTGTCGATGATCGGTCCGGCGTCCTTCGACCCGCCGCTGGACCGCCGCCCCGCCTGGCTCGACGACATCGACCTGCCGGTGGTGCTGGTGACGACGTCGTCGGTGCGCCAGGCCGACGAGGCGCTGATCCGCGCCACCATCGAGGCGCTCGACGGGCAACCGGTGCACGTGGTCGCGACCAGCCCGGCGGGGGACACCGACGCGGTGCGGCGTAGCGGCAATGTCACGTTCGCGCGCTTCGTGCCGCACTCCGCGGTGCTCGACCGCGCGGTGTGCGTGGTGACCCACGGCGGCATGGGGATCACGCAGAAGGCGCTGGCTCGCGGAATCCCGGTCTGCGCCGTGCCGTTCGGTCGCGATCAGTTCGAGGTGGCCCGGCGGGTGCAGGTCGCGCGGTGCGGCACGCGGCTGCCCGCGCGCCGGCTCAGCGTGCCGCGGCTGCGCGCGGCGATCGGCGCGGCGCGGACGATGACGGCGGGCGCGGCGGCGGTCGCCGCGGGCTTCGCCGCGACGGGCGGTGTGCCCCGCGGCGCCGACATCGTCGAGCAGCTCTCGTGACCGTCGTTCGGCGAGCGCGCGGGTCTGTACGTCGACGCGCCGCGATCTCCGGCATTTCGCGCGCCTTCGCGCAGCCCCAACGTGCGCTCGACGCTCACCCGGTGAACGAGACCACCGCGAGCACGGCCACGCACACCAGCACCACCGCGGTCGTGACACCGTAGGCGAACGTCGCGACACGGCCGATCGTGAACTCGCCCATCTGGTCCCGGTCCCGGCCGGTGCCGATCATCGCGATCAGCAGCGGGACCAGCAGCACGGCGTTGAGCACCTGCGTGCCGACCAGGATCGTCACCAGCGGCGCACCCGGGATCAGCACGGCCACGGCGCCCAGCGCGGTCACCGCACCGAACGAAACGTAGAACGTCCGCGCCTCACTGAACGGGTCGTCGAGCGCCGCCTCGACGCCGGCGTACTCGCACACCGAGTAGGCCGTCGACAGCGGCAGCACCGAGGCCGCCAGCAGCGCCGCGCAGATCAGGCCCACGGCGAACAGGGTCGCGGCAGTGTCACCGGCCAGCGGTTGCAGCGCCACCGCGGCGTCGGCCGCGTCGGTGATCGAGCGGCCGTCGCGGTGCAGCGTCGCGGCGCAGGCCACCACGACGAAGAAGCCGATCACACCGGTGAGGACGGCGCCGGTCACCACGTCGATGCGCTCGAACAGGAGGTCTTCGGTGCGCAGCTTCTTGTCCACCGCGTACGACTGGATGAACGACAGTCCCCAGGGCGCCAGCGTCGTCCCCACGGTCGCGGTCACGATCGCGATCGTCGCCCCGTCCATCGGCATGCTCGGCACCACCAGGCCTCTCGCCGCGGCGCCCCAGTCCGGCCGGGCCAGCACGCCCGAGGCGATGTAGGCCAGGAACACCGTCGACAGCGCGAGCAGCACGTGCTCGACGCGGTGAAAACTGCCGCGCAGCACCAACATCGACACGATCACCGCAGTGGCCGGCACGCTGATGTAGCGGCTGATCCCGAACAGCTCGAATCCGGCTGCGATACCGGCGAATTCGGCACAGGTGGTGCCGATGTTGGCGATCACCAGCGCGATCAGCACCGTGCCGCCCACCCGCACGCCGTAGCGCTGCCGGACCAGACCGATCAGGCCCTGCCCGGTGACCACCCCCATGCGGGCGGCCAGGCCGTGGAACATCACCAGCGCGACGGTCGACAGCAGCAGTACCCACAGCAGCTGGTAGCCGTGGTCGGCGCCGAGCACCGAATACGTCGTGATGCCCGCCGGGTCGTCGTCGGACAGCCCGGCCAGCAGGCCGGGGCCGACGACGGCCAGCAGCCCACCGAGGGCGACCCCCCTTCGCCGGGTCACGTGCGACGCGGCCAGACGTGTGACCGCAGGAACCGTCGGGCTCGCGGGCGGGCCAGCCGGCGGCGCCACCGGCTGGCGTGCTCGGCCGGCATCGCGGCGACGATCTGCTCGGCGGCGGTGCCGGGCAGCGCCCGCAGCACGCGCTCGCCGACGGACTCAGGGCCCGCCCGTAGCACCTCGGCGGCCGCGTGCGGCTCCCGGGCGACGAGCACCTCGGTCGCCGCGTCGGTGTCGAGCCGGCTCACCAGCGTGGCCAGCGCGCGGGCGTCGAGGTGGTGCACCGCGGAGCGCGGCGTGGCGAGCTGCACCGCGTGGCCGCGTTCGGAGGTCAGGTGCAGATCGCTCCATGCGACCGCGTCCTGACCGGCACGCGCGGCCAACCGGCCCAGACCCAGCCGGCGCAGCACCGCGCCGAAGCCGACCTCGACGCCGACGACCTCCACGTGCCCGTCGGGGGTGCGGGCGAGCACCACGTCGGCGACCCGGGCCAGCCGCTGCTCGGCGATGTCGACCACCTGGGTGTCGAGGACGTCGCGGCCCAGCAGGATCTCGTCGTCGTCGAGCGCGTCGCTCAGCGCGCCGATCGCGAAGCCGGCGGCATCTCCCGCGAGCGACAGCGTGCCCTGCTGCACCGCCGCCACCGCCGACCACGCCACCAGCAGATCGGGGGCGTGTGATGGCCGGATCAGTACCCGGTCGATCAGCGGCAGCGGGCTCGGATCCGCCAGGCTGACGGTCAGGTCGCGCACGCGGCCCACCGGTCTGCCGTCGGGCCCGCGAACAGCGGTCCCGGTTACCTGGCTCAGCAACAGCACCTGAGCAGCATGCCCGACTCAGTCCGGGTGGGTGCGCCGGTAGTGGCGGCGTGCCTTCATCCGGTTGCCGCAGATCGCCATCGAGCACCATCGCGCGGTGTTCGGCTTGCTGCGGTCGATCAGGAACAGCCGGCATTCGTCGTTGGCGCAGGGGCGCAGGCGTCCGGGGCTGGTGATGCGTAGCCCATCCCAGGCGAGGACGGCGCGGGTGGCGCCGGTGGACTCGGTGAGGCGCCAGTCGACGCCGTGGTCGGTGGCGACGGGACGCAGTCGGACGCGGTCGAGGAAGGGCGCCAGGGCGGCCGGGGTCCGGTCGCCGCGGACGACGGCCTGCAGCACCTGGCGCGCCGCCACCAGCCCGGTGAGTTCGTCCTCGGTGGCGGCGACGTCGTGGTCGGTGAGCCAGGCCGCGGCGGTGGCGAGATCGCGGAGCAGGTCGGTGGCGGTGCCGTCGATGACGGGGGTGGTGTTGAGCAGGTCGAGCAGCAGCGCCTCGTCGCCCGCGGTGGTTGCGTACAGCTCCATCTAACCTCCAAAAGTCTATTGACAGGTTACACCGCGCCCGGTTCACTGGGGTGGTAACCATCAAAGAGTCATTGAGGAGTTAGACATGGTTCATCATCGCTACGCCACGGTGGCCGGCCGCGAGATCTTCTACCGGGAGGCGGGCAGCCCGGACGCTCCGGTCGTCGTGCTGCTGCACGGCTTTCCGACCAGTTCGTTCATGTTCCGCGACCTGATCCCTGAGCTGGCCGACCGCTACCACGTGATCGCGCCGGACTACCTCGGCTTCGGCTACTCCGACGCGCCGCCGGTCGAGGAGTTCACCTACACCTTCGACGCCCTGGCCGAGCTGACCGCAGGCCTGCTCACCCAGCTCGGGATCACGACGTATGCGATGTACGTGCAGGACTACGGCGCCCCCGTGGGGTGGCGGCTGGCGCTGCGCGATCCCCGGGCCGTCACCGCGATCATCACCCAGAACGGCAACGGCTACGACGACGGCTTCGTCCCGGCGGGCTGGGAGGCGGTCTGGAACTACCAGCGCGAGAAGACGCCGGAGACCGCCGCGGCGCTACGGCAGTTCCTGTCCTTCGAGGCCACCCGCATGCAGTATCTCGCGGGGGTGCCCGACCCGAGCGTCGTCAGCCCCGACACTTGGCACCACGACTACGCGCTCCTGTCGCGCCCCGGCAACGACGCGATCCAGCTCGCACTGTTCGACGACTATGCGAGCAACCCCAAGCTCTACCCCGCGCTGCACGACTACTTGCGCACGAGTTCGGTTCCGCTGCTGGCAGTTTGGGGCGACAAGGATCCGTTCTTCGGTCCGGACGGCGCGCGCGCGTTCGCCCGGGACGCCGTCGACCCCGAGATCCATCTGCGCGACGGCGGCCATTTCCTGCTGGAGAGCGATCTGCCCGCGGTGACGGCGCTGATCCGCGACTTCCTGTCCCGCCGCTGGCGGTGACATCCGCCGGGGTTGGGTAGAAAGGGCTGATGCAGGACAACGCAGGAGACGTCACGCGCCGAGGGCCGGTCTACAGCGCACACCTGCGGTCGGCGGCGACCGTGGCGGTGCAGTTCGTCGCCGTCGCCGCGGCCCTGTGGGTGCTGTCCTGGGTGGTGGGCAAGACGTGGGTGGTCATCCTGCCGGTGGTGCTGGCGCTGATCGTGTGCACGGTGCTGTGGCCGCCGGTGCGCTGGCTGCGCGGCCGGGGTGTTCCGCCGGCGGTCGCGGTCCTGCTCGTGTTGACCGCCGCGGTGCTCGTCGTGGGCGGCCTGCTCGCCGCGGTCGCGCCCGCGATCGTCGATCAGGCCGCCGAGCTTGCCGAGCAGGCCACCGCCGGTGTGGTGCAGGTTCGGGACTGGCTGGACGGTCCGCCGCTGAACATCAGTGACGCGCAACTGAATTCGGCAGTCGACGCCATCAACGACACGCTGAACTCCAGCAGCGCCAAGATCGCCTCGGGGCTGTTCACCGGTGTCGGCGCGGCCACGTCGGCACTGGTGACGTTCTTCACCGCGGTGGTCGTGGCGTTCTTCCTGCTCAAGGATGGGCCGAACTTCCTGCCATGGCTGCGACGCACGGTCGGCCTGCCCGCCGCGCCGCACGTCGCGACGATCCTCGAACGGGTGTGGGCCACCCTGGGCGGGTTCATCCGCACGCAGGCGCTGGTCAGCCTGATCGACGCGGTGCTGATCGGGATCGGGCTGGTGATCCTGGGCGTGCCGCTGGCCTACGCGCTGGCGATCCTGACGTTCATCGGTGGCTTCGTGCCGATCGTCGGCGCGTTCGTCGCCGGCGGGCTGGCGGTGCTGATCGCGCTGGTCGCCAATGGCCCGGTGAACGCCCTGATCGTGCTGGCGATCATCGTGGCGGTGCAGCAACTCGAGGGCAATGTGCTGCAGCCGTGGCTGCAGGCGAAGTCGATGAAGCTGCACGCCGTCATCGTGCTGCTGGCGGTGACGCTGGGCGCCTCCACGTTCGGGGTGGTCGGCGCGTTCCTCGCCGTGCCCGTCGCCGCCGCCGTCGCGGTCGTCCTGCGGTACTACGACGAGCAGGTGGCCGAGCTCAGCGCGCTGGACTAGATCGCGCGCTTCCTCGTCGGGCTCGTACCTCGCCCGCCTTCGTCAGCGCGCTGGACTGGATTGCGCGCTTCCTCGTCGGGCTCGTACCTCGCCCGCCTTCGTCAGCGCGCGAACATCAACGCGCGCTTGACCTCCTGGATCGCCTTGGTCACCTCGATGCCGCGCGGGCAGGCCTCGGTGCAGTTGAACGTCGTGCGGCAGCGCCACACCCCGTCGACGTCGTTGAGGATGTCGAGGCGCTCGGCCGCGCCCTCGTCGCGGCTGTCGAAGATGAAGCGGTGCGCGTTGACGATGGCGGCGGGCCCGAAGTAGGACCCCTCGCTCCAGTACACCGGGCAGCTGGTGGTGCAGCAGGCGCACAGGATGCATTTGGTGGTGTCGTCGTAGCGGGCGCGGTCGGTCTGGCTCTGGATGCGCTCACGGGTGGGCTGGTTGCCCGATGTGATCAGGTACGGCTTGATCGCGCGGTAGGCGTCGAAGAACGGCTCCATGTCGACGACGAGGTCCTTCTCCACCGGCAGGCCGCGGATCGGCTCGATCGTGATGGTCAGCTGCTTGTTCGGGTTCTTCGGCAGCATGTCGCGCATCAGCACCTTGCACGCCAGCCGGTTGACACCGTTGATGCGCATGGCGTCCGACCCGCACACCCCGTGGGCGCACGACCGGCGGAACGTCAGCGTGCCGTCGAGGTACCACTTCACGTAGTGCAGCAGGTTGAGCAGCCGGTCGCTCGGCAGGCACGGCACCCGGAAGCTCTGGAACCCCGCCTCGTCGGGCGCCTCGGGGTTGAACCGCGCGATCTTCAGGGTCACCATCACCGCGCCCTCGGGCACGGGCGGGGTGTCCTGCTTGTCGAGAACTGGTGCACTCATGATCAGTACTTCCGTTCCATCGGCTCGTAGCGCGTCTGGACCACCGGCTTGTAGTCGAGCCGGATGTCGCTGAGCAGATCCGAACCCTCCTTGTAGGCCATGGTGTGGCGCATGTAGTTGGTGTCGTCGCGGTTGGGGTAGTCCTCGCGGGCGTGCCCGCCGCGCGATTCCTTGCGGTTGAGCGCACCGACCACCGTCACCTCGGCCAGCTCGAGCAGGAAGCCGAGCTCGATCGCCTCGAGCAGATCGCTGTTGTAGCGTTTGCCCTTGTCCTGCACCGTGATCCGCGCGTAACGCTCCTTGAGCGCATGGATGTCGGTGAGTGCCTGCTTGAGCGTCTCCTCGGTGCGGAACACCGCGGCGTTGTTGTCCATCGACTGCTGCAGCGCGCCGCGGATGTCGGCGACGCGCTCGTTGCCGTGCTCGGAGAGGATGTCGCCGACCCAGCCGACCACCATGTCGGCGGGCTTGTCCGGCAGGTCGACGAAGTCGTGTCCGAGTGCGTAATTGGCGGCGGCGATGCCGGCGCGGCGGCCGAACACGTTGATGTCGAGCAGCGAGTTGGTGCCCAGCCGGTTGGCGCCGTGCACCGAGACACAGGCGCACTCGCCGGCGGCGTACAGGCCCGGCACGACGGTCGTGTTGTCCCGGAGCACCTGGCCGTTGACGGTGGTCGGGATGCCGCCCATGACGTAGTGGCACGTCGGGTAGACGGGCACCAGTTCCTTGACGGGGTCCACGCCCAGGTAGGTGCGGGCGAACTCGGTGATGTCGGGCAGCTTCGCCTCGAGCACGTCCTCACCGAGGTGACGCACGTCGATGTAGACGTAATCCTTGTTCGGTCCGGCGCCGCGGCCTTCGAGCACCTCGAGCACCATCGAGCGGGCGACGATGTCGCGGGGCGCGAGGTCGACGATCGTGGGCGCGTAGCGCTCCATGAACCGCTCGCCCTCGCCGTTGAGCAGACGGCCGCCCTCGCCGCGCACAGCCTCGGAGATCAGGATGCCCAGGCCTGCCAGACCTGTCGGGTGGAACTGGTGGAACTCCATGTCCTCCAGGGGAAGTCCCTTGCGGAACACGATGCCCAGGCCGTCGCCGGTGAGCGTGTGCGCGTTCGACGTGGTCTTGTACATCCGGCCCGAGCCGCCGGTGGCGAACACGATCGCCTTGGCGTGGAAGACGTGGATGTCGCCGGTCGCCAGTTCGTAGGCGATGACGCCGGTGGCCACCGGGCCCGAGGGCGTCTCGGTCATCGCGATGTCGAGGGCGTAGAACTCGTTGAAGAACTCGACGTCGTGCTTGACGCAGTTCTGGTACAGCGTCTGCAGGATCATGTGGCCGGTGCGGTCCGCGGCGTAACAGGCACGGCGCACCGGCGCCTTGCCGTGATCGCGGGTGTGCCCGCCGAAGCGGCGCTGGTCGATGCGGCCCTCGGGGGTGCGGTTGAACGGCATCCCCATCTTCTCGAGATCGAGCACCGCGTCGATGGCCTCCTTGGCCATGATCTCGACGGCGTCCTGGTCGGCGAGGTAGTCACCACCCTTGACGGTGTCGAAGGTGTGCCACTCCCAGTTGTCCTCTTCGACGTTGGCCAGCGCGGCGCACATGCCGCCCTGCGCTGCGCCGGTGTGCGAGCGGGTGGGGTACAGCTTGGTCAGCACCGCGGTGCGGACCCGCGGGCCGGCCTCCACGGCGGCGCGCATGCCGGCGCCGCCCGCGCCGACGATCACGACGTCATAGCGATGTTCGGTAATCACATTCACTCCCTGCAGATCACGAGATGGACGCGTCGAACGTCAGCAGCACGTAGGTGCCCAGCACCAGCGTGAACGCCATCGACAGCGCCAACAGCGTGTTCAGCCAGAATCGGGTGGAATCCTTGCGGCTGTAGTCGGCGATGATCGTGCGCATGCCGTTGCCGCCGTGCAGCTGGGCCAGCCACAGCAGCAGCAGGTCCCACGTCTGCCAGAACGGCGAGGCCCACCGCTGCGCGACGTAGTTGAAGTCGATGCGGTACACGCCGCCGTCCCACATCAGCATGATGAACAGGTGGCCGAGGGCCAGGAAGACCAGCACCAGCCCGGAGAACCGCATGAACAACCAGGCGTACTTCTCGAAGTTCGGCATCCCGCCGGCGCGACGGGGCGCACGGGGGTTGTCGAGGCTGGCCGGCCGGTCGTGGCTGCGCTGCAGCACGGGCGCGCTGCCGCCGCGGTCACTGATGTGGTCGTAAGGGTTCTCGGGCATTACAGGAACCTCTCCGCCATGTGCATGCCGATGACTCCCACCGAGGCGATCAGGACGGCGATGAACACGCCGGCCACCACCCAAAGCATCTTCCGTTGATGGCGCGGGCCCTCGGACCAGAAATCGATGAGGATGACCCGGATGCCGTTGAGCGCGTGGTAGAGCACGGCCGCGACGAGACCGATCTCCATCAGTCCGATGATCGGCGTCTTGTAGGTCTCGATGATCTCGTTGTAGGCCTGCGGGCTGACTCGCACGAGCGCGGTGTCGGTCACGTGGACAAACAGGAAGAAGAAGATCGAGGCGCCGGAGATACGGTGCAACACCCAGGACCACATCGCCGGATCGCCGCGGTACAGGGTGCGCCGGCGGGACGGCTTCGACCGCGGTGCCGCGATGCCGGATTCTGATGATGTCGCCGTACTCATGTGACCCTCCAACGCCATCGGTGGACGCCCAGAGCTCTGCCCGTGGACAGAATCCCCAAACCTCGGGGCGACTCTAATCTCCTTTGTACTGTTGAACGAACTAGCGTGGGGGCGTATGCCCTCGTCCAACGGCCGAAATTAGGGTGCCCTATCTGATACTGGCGGTCCGGGATCGAGGTGTTCGGAATGGATTCAGAACCGGCCGAAAGGGCCTGACGTGACCTTCGAAATCGACTGGGACATGTTGCGGCGCAACGCAATCGATGTCTCACGCCACGCCTACGCGCCGTACTCGCGGTTTCCGGTCGGAGCGGCCGCGCTGGCCGACGATTACCGATTGGTGACCGGATGCAATGTGGAAAATGTCTCATATGGCCTGGGTCTCTGCGCGGAGTGCGCAGTGGTCTGCGCCCTGGTCTCTGGGGGCGGTGGACGACTGGTCGCACTGTCGTGCGTGGGGCCTGACGGCGAGCTGCTGATGCCGTGTGGCCGGTGCCGCCAGGTGCTCCTCGAGCACGGTGGACCGGACATGCTCGTCGACCACCCGGCGGGGCCCCGGCGGCTGCGGCAGCTGCTGCCCGACGCGTTCGGTCCCGACGATCTCGCCCGCACCGCTCCCGGCGGGGAAACATCGTGACCCAGAACACCTTCGACGCGCACCTCGATGCTCCGTCGGTCATCCGGACCAAGCGTGACGGCGGGGCGCTCTCCGACGGCGCGATCGACTGGGTGATCGACGCCTACACCCACGACCGGGTGACCGACGGTCAGATGGCGGCGCTGCTGATGGCGATCTTCCTGCGCGGGATGTCCGGGCACGAGATCGCCCGCTGGACCGCGGCCATGGTCGCGTCGGGGGAGCGGTTCGACTTCTCCGACGTGGGCCGCCCGACCGTCGACAAACACTCGACCGGCGGTGTCGGAGACAAGATCACGATCCCGCTGGTGCCCGTGGTTATGGCGTGCGGCGGCGCCGTCCCGCAGGCCGCCGGCCGCGGCCTCGGCCACACCGGCGGCACCCTGGACAAGCTCGAGTCCATCGCCGGCTTCACCGCCGAGATCACCAAATCGCAGATCCGCCAACAACTTCGCGAGCTCGGGGCGGCCATCTTCGCCGCCGGTGAACTGGCTCCGGCCGACCGCAAGATCTACGCGCTGCGCGACGTCACCGGCACCACCGAGTCGCTGCCCCTGATCGCCAGCTCGGTGATGAGCAAGAAGATCGCCGAGGGTGCGGCGGCGCTGGTGCTCGACACCAAGGTGGGCTCGGGGGCGTTCCTGGCGACCGAGGCCGAGGCCCGTGAGCTGGCCCGCACCATGGTCGATCTCGGCCGCGAGCACGGGCTGACGACCCGTGCCCTGCTGACCGACATGGAGGTGCCGCTCGGGCGCACGGTCGGCAACGCCGTCGAGGTCGCCGAGTCGCTCGAGGTGCTCGGCGGCGGCGGCCCGGACGACGTCGTCGCGCTGACGGTGGCGCTGGCTCGGGAGATGTGCGACGCGGCGGGGCTCGACGCTGTCGACCCGGCCCAGACCCTGCGCGACGGCACCGCGATGGACCGGTTCCGGGCGCTGATCGCCGCCCAGGGTGGCGACCCCGCGGCGCCGTTGCCGATCGGTGCCCACAGCGAGACCGTCACGGCGCCGCGCGGTGGCACGATGGGAGACATCGACGCGATGGCCGTGGGACTGGCGGTGTGGCGGCTCGGGGCGGGCCGCTCGGCTCCGGGTGAGCGCGTGCAGTCCGGCGCCGGGATGCGCATCCACCGCAGGCCCGGTGAACCCGTCGCCGCCGGCGAGGCGCTGTTCACGCTCTACAGCGACACGCCCGAGCGCTTCGCCGCGGCGCTGTCCGAACTCGACGGCGCCTGGAGCGTGGGAGACCAGGCGCCTCCGACGCGGCCGCTGATCATCGACCGGATCACGTGAGGAGAGCTCGATGACGACACCGTTGACGTTGCAGACCATCCGGCAGGCGCCCAAGGCGCTGCTGCACGACCACCTCGACGGAGGTCTGCGCCCGCAGACGGTGCTCGAACTGGCCGAGGAGCACGGCTACGACCAGCTGCCGGCCCACGACGTCGAGGAGCTCGCGACGTTCTTCCGCACCGCCGCGCACAGCGGCTCGCTGGTGCGCTACCTCGAACCGTTCGCCCACACCGTCGGCGTCATGCAGACCCCCGACGCCCTGCACCGGGTGGCGCTGGAGTGTGTGGAGGACCTGGCCCGCGACAACGTCGTCTATGCCGAGATCCGGTTCGCCCCCGAGCTGCACATCGACGGGGGGCTGTCGCTGGACGCCGTCGTCGACGCGGTGCTCGCCGGGTTCGCCGACGGGGAGAAGGCGGCCTCGGCGCAGGGCCACACGATCGTGGTGCGCTGCCTGGTCACCGCGATGCGCCACGCCGCCCGGTCCCGGGAGATCGCGGCCCTGGCCATCCGGTTCCGCGACAAGGGCGTGGTGGGCTTCGACATCGCCGGCGCCGAGGCGGGCTACCCGCCCACCCGGCACCTCGACGCGTTCGAGTACATGCGAAGCAACAACGCGCGCTTCACCATTCACGCGGGCGAGGCGTTCGGGCTACCGTCGATCCACGAGGCGATCGCGTTCTGCGGCGCCGACCGGCTGGGCCACGGGGTCCGCATCGTCGACGACATCACCGTCGACGAGGACGGCACCGCGCACCTGGGCCGGCTGGCGTCGCTGCTGCGGGACAAGCGCATCCCGTTCGAGATGTGCCCGAGCTCGAACGTGCAGACCGGTGCGGTGGGCAGCATCGCCGAGCATCCGTTCGACCGGCTGGCCCGGCTGCGGTTCCGGGTCACCGTCAACACCGACAACCGGCTGATGAGCGACACCACGATGAGCCTGGAGATGCTGCGGCTGGTGGAGGCGTTCGGCTACGGCTGGAGCGACCTCGAACGGTTCACCATCAACGCCATGAAGTCGGCGTTCATCGCGTTCGACGAGCGGCTCGCGATCATCGACGAGGTGATCAAGCCGCGCTACGCCGTCCTGATCGGCTAGCGGAGCTACTCGGACCGCAGCCGGGACTCGACGAAGCGCTCCAGCGACTCCCACTGCGTGACGGCGTCGGCATACGGCGCGCTCGGCCGCGACACCGAGGCCGGCTCCAGCGCGAAGGAGATCAGCCGGCCCAGCGCGGTGTCCTTCTCGAGCTTGGCTGCCACGCTGGTGTCCTCGGCGTAGTCGGCGATGTCGCGCAGCAGTTCGACGGCCAGCTCGAGCTGGTCGTGGTCGAGTGCGTCGGGACCCTCGGCGAGGTCGTCGACGATGCCGGACAGCACGTAGATGTTGTCGTCGGTGACCTCCACGCGCAGCGACCCGTCGGTGGCGGCCGTGCGGATGTCGTCGTACGTGGCCAGGTCCGACAGATCGTGGTCGTGCTCGTCGGCCAGGTAGCGGGCCAGTGCGCGCTCGGAGCCGAACACGCTGATGCGGCCGTTGCGGCCGAGGAAGATCGGCCGGTCGTCGAGATAGCAGCGCAGCGTGAAGAACGTGCCGCCGCTGGTCATGATCCGGACCGGGTCGATGCCGACGCGCGCCCAGAAGTCCTCGTCGCTGCCCAGCACCTTGGTCTCGGCGGCGGCGGTCAGCTCGTCGGCCTCCTCCTCGGTGTCGACGATGTCGTCGATGACGACGTCGTCCTCGATCTCGGGGGCCGGCGCGTCGAGTTCGGCCTGGGCCTTCTCCACCGCGGCGGCGTCGACGTCGGGCTTGGTGATGATCTCGTCGATCGACTCGATGACGGCGTCCCAGCCGCGGTTGATGATCTTCTCGATCTCGGCCCACCGCTTGCGGCCGGCGCGGCCGGCGTAGGACTCGACCCCGCCGCCGACGGTGCCGAGCAGGGGGTTGCCGTTGAAGAACTTCGTGACCGCGGGCAGTTCGCACACCGACCCGATCGACGAGACGACCGACAGGGCGCGGTGCAGTGTCCGGACGCTGTCCTCGGTCGGCTTGTTCGACAGGATCTCCTCGAACCCGGCCAGATCGTAGGAGTGCTCCTCGGTGGGCTGCAGCGTGTGTGCGTTCGCCTCGGTCAGCTTCTCCCAGGCGGGGTGGTCGACGAGGTCGTTGTCGGTGTTCGTGCGCACGAACGCCGCCAGGTCGGCGACGGAGTCGAGGACGTACAGATCCTCGTCCTTACCGAGAAACGCTTCCCATTCGTCGCCGTCGGCGCGCCACCGCGGTGCCCACAGCGTGTACACGTCGCCCTTGGTCAAGCTCAGCCCGATCGGCACGATGTCTGCAGCCATGCGGCACAGCGTAGCGACCGGCTCTGGCGCGCAGCACCGGACACCGCCGCGGGGTCGCCCCCTCGAGACCGGTGTCTTTGTCCTCTACAGGACGGTGCAGCCCGGTGCCTACGTTGAGGACGTGGCAAGGCCGGGCACAGCTGACACCAGCACGATCAACGACCACGCGCAGTCGGTCGCCGTGATGTTCCGCGACCGCGTCACCGTCACCCCGCAGGCCGAGGCGTTCCGCTTTCCCGACAACGACGGCTGGACGAGCGTCACCTGGCAGCAGGTGGATGCGCGAGTCCGCGCCATCGCCGCCGGTCTGATCGCCCTGGGGGTCGCCCCCGAGGACCGCGTCGGCCTCGCTTCGTCGACCCGCTACGAATGGGTGCTGGCCGATTTCGCGGTGCTCTGCGCCGGCGCGGCCACGACCACCCTGTATCCGACCACCCACGCCCGCGACGTCGCGTTCATCGTGGCCGATTCCGGGAGCCGCGTCGTCGTCGCCGAAGACCAGTCGCAGGTCGACAAGTTGCTCGCCCACCGCGCGGAGCTACCCGACGTGCAGAAGATCGTCATCATGGTCGGCGAGGGTGACGGCGACCTGGTGATCACGCTCGACGACGTCGAGACGCTCGGCAGGCAATTGCTCGCCACCACGCCCGACGCCGTCGAGCGCCGCATCGAGGCCATCCGTCCCGACCACCTGTCCAGCATCATCTACACCTCGGGAACTACGGGCCGGCCCAAGGGAGTGCGGCTCCCGCACCGGGCATGGACGTACACCGCCGTCGCCATCGACGCGCTGGGGATCCTGCGCGCCGACGACGTGAACTTCCTGTGGCTGCCGCTGGCCCACGCGTTCGGCAAGGTGATGCTCGCGTTGCCGTTGCTGATCGGCTTCCCGACGGCGATCGACGGTCGGGTCGACAAGATCGTCGACAATCTCGCGGTTGTGCACCCGACCTTCATGGCGGCCGCGCCGCGCATCTTCGAGAAGGCGCACGCCCGGATCCAGAACATGACGGTCGCGGAAGGCGGGCTCAAGAAGCGCATCTTCGACTGGGCGGTCCAGGTGGGGATCCGGGCGTCTCAGGCGAGGGAAGACGGCCGGGTCGTGCCGCCGCTGCTGGCGATCCAGCACGCCGTCGCCGACCGGCTGGTGTTCTCGACGATCCGCGACCGCTTCGGCGGCAGGCTGCGGTTCTTCGTCTCCGCCGCCGCGCCGCTGAACCGTGAGATCGCGCGCTGGTTCGACGCGATCGGCATCATCGTGCTCGAGGGGTACGGCCTGACCGAGACGGCCGCCGCGTCGGTCATCAACCGCCCCGATGCTTATCGCTTCGGCACCGTCGGGCTGCCCTTCCCCGGTACCGAGATCAAGATCGCCGACGACGGGGAGATCCTGGTGCGCAGCCCGGGGATGATGACGGGCTATCACAACCTGCCGGAGGCCACCGCGGAGGCGCTCGACGTGGACGGCTGGTTTTCCACCGGCGACATCGGCGCGGTCGACGTCGACGGCTTCCTGCGCATCACCGATCGGAAGAAGGACCTGTTCAAGACATCGCAGGGCAAGTACGTGGCCCCGTCGGCGACCGCCGCGGCGTTCAAGGCCGTCTGCCCCTACGTGAGCGAGATGACCGTTTACGGCGAGGAGCGGCCTTACTGCGTGGCGCTGGTGAGCCTGGACAGCGAGGCGGTTATGGAGTGGGCCGCGCTCAACGGTTTGGAGGGCAAGACCTTCGCGGAGATCGCGCAGCACACTGCGACGAGGGAGCTGATCGGCGGTTACGTCGACACGCTCAACGAGCAACTCAACCGCTGGGAGCAGATCAAGCGATTCGCAATCCTCGACCGCGAATTGTCGGTCGCAGCAGGCGATCTCACTCCCAGCCTGAAGGCCAAGCGCAACGTCATCGTGAAGAACTTCGCCGACACCCTCGCGCACCTCTATGACTGAGTAGCCCCGCGGCGAGTGGAGTGGTGCATGGCCGGGAGAACATCGGTCGTCGAGAAGTGGGACCCGAAGTTGACCCGACGCGTCGTCGATGTGACGCGTCCGTTTGTCAAGGTCTATTTCCGTTCTGAGGTCACGGGATTGGAGAACATCCCGACCGGACCGGCTCTGATGGTGGCGAATCATTCGGGCGGGCTGGCGACCGTCGACCTCTCCGTGTTCGCGGTCGACTACTACCGCGCATGGGGATACGACCGGCCGCTGTACGCGCTGGCGCACGACAATTTCTTCCGGGGTCCGGTGGGCGACTTCCTCGAGCGCACCGGCGTCATCCGGGCCACCGAGCGACACGCCGCCGAGGCGCTCGCGGCGGGCGGCCTGGTCCTGGTGTTCCCCGGTGGCGACTATGACGTGTTCCGACCGACGTGGCAGGAGAACGTCGTCGATTTCGGCGGACGCACCGGCTACGTGACCGCGGCGATGGGAGCCGGAGTCCCGCTCGTCCCGGAGGTGTCCATCGGGGGACAGGAGAATCAGTTGTATCTGACCCGGGGTATCCGGCTTGCCTCCGCGCTGCGCCTGAAAGCCTTCGAGCGCAGGCTCTTCCGGACCGACATCCTCCCCATCACCATCGGTCTGCCAATCGGCCTCAGTGTGGTGTGGCCGATCAACATGCCGTTACCCACCAAGATCGTCACCCGCGTGCTGCCGCCGATCGACATCGCCGCCGAGTTCGGGGACGATCCCGACGTGCGGCGAGTCGACGCCCACGTGCGTGCGGTGATGTAGGAGGCGCTCGACGAGCTCGCGGCCGTGCGCCGCTTCCCGATCCTCGGGTGATCAGTCACGCGGGATAGCGCGAGTGACTCACCGCACGAGCCTGTTCGTCGCGGCAATCGGCTGACACGAGTGAGCCTTGGTGTCACGCTACTGACGTGGACGCAAACGCGGGCGGCCACGGCGCTGTCGAGGCGCTGACGGTGTCCTGTGAAGCGTGCGGCGCGCCGTTGGGCGTGACCGCCAAGTTCTGCAGCGAGTGCGGCGCCGCGGTTGCGCGCAGCGCCGTGTCGGCGGAGTTCAAGCAGATCACGGTGTTGTTCGCCGATGTGGTGCACTCGATGGACCTCGCCGCGGAAGTCGGCCCTGAGCGACTCCGCGAGATCATGGCGGAACTGGTCGACGCGGCGGGATCTGTCGTGAAGCGCTACGGCGGCACCGTGGACAAGTTCACCGGAGACGGTCTCATGGCGTTGTTCGGCGCTCCCGTGGCCTTCGAGGATCATGCTGTGCGCGCCTGCCTGGCGGCTTTGTCCCTGCAGGAGGTGGCGAAGCGTCTCGCCGTGGAGGTCCGGCACCGCGACAATGTCGATCTCGAGCTCCGAGTGGGGCTCAACTCCGGGCAGGCGATCGCCGGTGAGATCGGTTCCAGCTCCTTCGGGTACACGGCCATCGGCGATCAGGTGGGCATCGCGCAGCGGATGGAGTCGGTTGCTCCACGGGGCGGGGTGCTGATCAGCCATTCCACTGCGCGATTGGTCGAGCACATTGCCGTGCTGGACGACGAGGAACTGGTACGTGTCAAAGGGCGCAGTGTTCCGATCCCCGCGTGCCGACTGCGGGCGATCCGAGATCCACAGCGCAGGCTCGACCGGCAGGAGACGACGCTGGTTGGGCGTCAGCGAGAAGTCCGTGCGCTGGCTGCGGCCCTCGACAGGGCAGGCGGCGGCAGCGGCGGAGTCGTGCAGATCGTCGGGCCGGCCGGCGTGGGCAAAACCCGGCTCGTTCGCGAAACCGCCGCGGTCGCGAGCCAGCGTGGCTTCGAGATCGTCGCGACGTTCTGTGAGTCTCATGCTCGCGACCTGCCGTACTACGCGGCCACTGGCCTGCTGAGGACACTGTTCGGCATCGCCGGGATGGGCCCTGCTGCCGCGAGGCTGCGTGTTCGGCGCCACCTGTCCCACGCCGACGAGGAAGACCTGATGCTTCTCGACGACCTGCTCGGCATCGGCGGCGATGACTCCTCCCTGGACATCGATCCGGATGCCCGTCGGCGGCGGCTGATCCGCTTGGTCAGTTCTGCGGCGTCGATGCGTACAACGCCGACGGTGTACGTCATCGAAGACGCCCATTGGCTCGACGACGCAAGCGAGTGGCTGTTCGAACGTCTCTTCCTCGTCTTGGTGCAAACGAAATCGCTTGCACTGCTGACCTTTCGACCCGAGTATCACGGAGCCCTCCGAACATCCCGCGCCACGGCGGCGTTGTCGTTGGAACCCCTTGACGAGTCGGACACCACACTGCTCATCAGGGAGATGCTGGGTTCTGATCCCTCGGTGGGAGGTCTGGGTGCGCGGATAGCCGAGAGGGCGGCAGGTAATCCCTTCTTCGCCGAAGAGATGGTGCGTGACCTGGCGGAACGTCGCATCCTCGACGGCAGGCAAGGAGAGTATGTGTGCGGAGAGGAGTGCGAGGAGTTCGCCGTACCGGCGACCGTCCAAGCCACCATCGCCGCGCGTATCGATCGTCTCGATTCGGCGGCGAAGCGCACGTTGTATGCGGCCGCGGTGATCGGTTCGAGATTCAACGCCGATCTCCTGGCGTGTGTCGCCGCGCCGACGCCGGTCGCGACGCTCGTCGACGCCGAGCTTCTGGAACCGGTCGACATATCCCACTACGCCTTTCGCCACCCGCTGATCCGCGCAGTCGCCTATGAGTCACAGCTGCATGCGGATCGCCGGCTTCTCCACGAACGGGTCGCGGCGGCGATACAGCAGCGCGATCCGTCGGCGCTCGAGGAGAATGCGGCCCTGATCGCCACCCACCTCGAGGCTGCAGGCAATCTACGAGATGCGTTCGCGTGGTACATGCGGGGAGCCGCTCGGCTGACGAACCGCGACATCGCTGCGGCGCGCGGTTTGTGGCTGCGCGCTCGCGATGTCGCTGACAGACTGCCGGACGACGAGCCCGATCGTGAGTCGATGGCTATCGCGCCCCGCGTGTTGTTGTGTGGCTACCTCTGGTGTGTCGCGGGGACAGGTCTCGGCGCGAGCGGTCTCGGCGACTTGCGGGAGCGATGTGTCGCTGCAGGAGACCAAGTGTCTCTGGTCATGGGGATGTCCGGCGTCCTCGTATCGATGACGCTCAATCATCAGCTGCACGACTTCCATCCGCTCGCAGCGGATTACATTGCCCTCCTCGATTCGATCGGCGACACAGCCATGATCGTCGGCCTGCTCAATATCGTGACCCACGGAGCCTTTGAGGCGGGCGAGTCGGTCAGGACGATGCAACTGGCCGAGCGGGTGATCGCGCTGGCCGACAACGATGCGGGGTTGGGCAGCTTCTTCTTCGAATCGCCCTTGGCATGGGCAATCGCGCTGCGGGGACTGGCTCGTTGCAGCCTGGGGATGGTCGAGTGGCGGGACGACCTGCGCGCTGCGCTCGAGATGGGCCGAAAAGCGGGCGGTATGACGCAGGCCGCCATCGTGACGTACGGCTACGGGATCGTCCTGGTGAACGGCGTCGCGGTCGCAGATGCCTCCGTGACCGAGCACACCGCCGAAGCGTTGCGAGCCGCTGAACAATCCGGCAACGAGGTCTCCCTGGCCTGGGCACAGGTCATTCACGGTGTCGCGTCGGTGCGCATGCACGGGCGAGATCACCGGCCGGGCATGGAACTTCTCATCGATGGCCGTCGGAAGGCGGTCGAGCACGGCGACCTGCTGGTGGCCGCCACCGCCGACATCCAGTTGGCTGAGTGCGCCATGCTCGGCGGAGATGTCGACGGGGCGATCGATCGTGCTGCGACGGTGGTCAAGCACTTGTCGGATCGAGGGAAGATGAGCTGCAGCGGACCGGCGACGACGGTGTTGGTGGAAGCCCTACTTCAGCGTGGATCTCCGGGGGATCTGCGCGACGCACAAGCCGCGGTCGACGGGTTGGCCGCTCGGATAACCGATCCGGGCTACGTGTTCAACGAACTTCCACTCTTGCGTATGCGCGCGCTGCTGGCTCGGGCAGTCGGTGACGTCGCTGCCTACCGTGGCCATCGCGACCGCTACAGAACGATGTCGGTTGCGCTCGGTTTCGAGGGACATATCGCTAGGGCACAGGCCATGTCATGAACGAAGCGGCGGGGGCGGACGCGCCGCGACCGGTGTGCGAGTCATGCGCCGCGCCTTTGGGCGCGACCGCCAACTTCTGCAGTGAGTGCGGCGCGTCGGTCAGGAAGCACAGCGCCGGCTCTGCGGAGTACAAGCAGGTGACCGTGCTGTTCGCCGACGTGGTGCATTCGATGGACATTGCCGCGGCAGTGGGAGCGGAGCGACTGCGGGAGATTCTCGCCGAGTTGGTGACGATGACGTCGTCGGTCGTCGACCGCTATGGGGGGATGCTCGAGAAGTTCACCGGTGACGGAATCATGGCGGTGTTCGGCGCGCCGACCGCTTTGGAGGACCACGCGTCGCGCGCCTGCATGGTGGCGCTGCACATCCAGCAGTCGATGCGGGCCCTGACAGACGATGTTCGTGGTCGCGACGGCGTCGACTTCCGCTTGCGGGTCGGTCTGAACTCAGGGGAGGTGATCGCCGGGGGAATCGGCTCCGCGGCAGTCGGTTACGCCACCATCGGCGAGCATGTCGGGATGGCTCAGCGGATGGAGTCGGTGGCTCCGCCGGGCGGCGTGATGGTGAGTGCGTCCACGGCACGCCTGGTCGAGGATGTGGCTCAGCTCGCCGGTCCCGAGATGGTCCGCATCAAAGGTGCCAGTGAGCCCGTGCCGGCGTACCGGCTGACCGGTATGCGGCAGGCGGGAATCATCAAGCGGCGCCGGTCCGGTTTGGTCGGGCGCCGACACGAGATTCGAACCCTGGAAGCCGTGCTCGACCGCGCCGTTGACGGACATGGTGGCCTGGTCGGCGTCGGTGGTCCACCCGGCATCGGGAAAAGTCGCCTGGTGTACGAGCTCTCGCTCACCGCGCAGGACCGGGGCGTGAGGGTCTACTCAGCCGCCTGTGAGTCACACACCAGTCAGATCCCGTTCCAGACGGTCAGCCGACTTCTGCGCGTCGCCACCGGAGTGGAGGGTCGCGACGCCCAGTCCGCTCGGGAAATGCTGAGCGCACGTTTCGCAGACGCGGAACTGGAAGACCAGTTGCTGCTTGCTGATCTGCTGCACATCGCCGATCCTGACATTCGTTTACCCCGCATCGATCCGGACGCGCGACGACGACGGGTGATCGCTCTGGTGAAGGCGGCCTTGTTGGCGAGGGACAGCTCTGCGCTCTACATCCTGGAAGATGTTCACTGGATCGATGACGTCAGCGAGTCGCTGCTGGCCGAGTTCCTTTCGGTGATCAGGGATACGCCGTCGCTGGTGATCATCACGTACAGACCCGAATACCGAGGCGCTCTTCTCGCAGGGGCCGATGCGCTTGCCCTGGCACCGTTGAGCGACAACGAGATCGCCATACTGGTCGGTCAACTCCTCGGTTCCGATCCGTCGCTGTCGCCTCTCTGTCGAAAGATCGTCGAAACAGCCTCGGGGATACCCTATTTCGGTGAAGAGATCGTCCGTGATCTGGTTGAGCGCGGCGTTCTTCGAGGACGTGCCGGCGCCTATCGGTCGTCGAGGCCGGTATCGGACGTCACCGTGCCGGCAACGCTCATGGCCACCCTTGGAGCGCGCATCGATCGACTCGATGCGAACGCCAAACGCACCCTGGTGGCCGCAGCGGTCGTCGGTGCGCGATTCAGTGTCGACCTTCTCCAGGAACTCGGTGTAGAGCCCCGTCTCGACGACTTGATCAGCGCTCAGCTCGTCGACCCGATCAGCACCCCGAGTCGGTCCGAATACGTCTTCCACCACCCCCTCATCCGCGCGGTGGCCTACGAGTCGCAACTTCGGGCCGACCGCGCCGACATGCACCGTCGGGTGGCGGATGCGTTGATCAGACGCACCCCCGCCACGGAGAGCAAGGATGCTGCACTGATCGCGGAGCACCTCGAGGCGGCCAACGACGTCGACGCGGCATACGGCTGGCATATGCGGGCTGCCACGTGGGCGACGAGCCGCGACATCACCGCCGCGCGACTCAGCTGGGAGCGGGCTCGCGTGATCGCCGACGCCAGGCCCCCTGGCGCCCGTGATCTCGCCGCCATGCGGATCGCCCCCCGCACCATGTTGTGTGCGACGGCCTATCGATCGCGTGAGCACGGTGCGCGTGCCCGCTTCGATGAGCTGCGTCAGCTGTGTACAGGCGCGGGGGACAAGCCGTCGCTGGCCATAGCGATGGCCGGGCTCGTGATGGACCACGCTTATCAGGGTGAGATCCGTCAGGCGTCGCACCTGGCATCGGAGGCAATGGCTCTGGTCGATTCGCTCGGGAACGCAGACCTGACGGTCGGGCTGTCCTTCCCACCGATCTACGCCAAGATCGAAAGCGGTGACTATCGCGACGTCTTGCGGTGGTCGCAGACGATGATCGACCTGGCCGACGGCGATCCGTTCAAAGGAAATTTCATTTTCGGGTCGCCACTGGCGCTCGCGCTCACCTCTCGTGCGATCGCCCGTTACTGTCTGGGCCTTCCGGGCTGGCCCGACGACCTCAGTCAGGGTCGCGCCATCGCGCAGGACGCCGACCCACTGACCTACGCGGCGGTCGTCGCGTGGGGGTACTTCCCCGGCATCGCCCTCGGAGCCTTGGCTGCCGATGACCGCGCGCTGTCGCAAGCAGCAGATGCTGTGCGAATTGCCGAACGATCGGGCAATGACATGGCGTTGGCCTTCGCCCGCCTGCCCTTGGGCGTCGCATTGGTTTACGGCAATACCTCCGAGGCGCACACCCGTGGATGCGTTCTCCTGGGCGAAGTCAGCGACGCGTTCTCGAGTCGCCGCCATAATCTCGGAGACCGGCCGCTCGTCGACGTGTTGCGGTCTCGAGAGCAGGTACGGCAGGGAAATCGCGATTCGGCGTTATCGATGATGTGCTCAGCGATCGACCTCCTGGACCGCGAGAAGCAACTCCTGTCGTGGGGAATACCGGCGACGGGGGTGGTGGTCGCAACATTGCTCGACCACGCGGCGGCCGGTGACATCGATCGAGGCAAGGCTGCCATCGATCGATTGGCGGCTGCACCCGGAGGTGACGGGCTGGTGATGCGCGACATCTGGCTGTTGCGGCTGCGCGCCCTGCTGGCGGGGGCGCACGGCGATGACGCGACCTACCGCCACTTTCGCGACCGCTACCGCTCGGCGGCGGCCGAGTACGGCTTCGAGGGCCACGTGCAGTGGGGCGCCGCCATGCAATGACGCCGCGGTGTGACCGTCGGCGGCCCGGGGTCGTTAGCGGATCGCAATGCGATCGTCGCTCGGGGGAATGGGCGGCACTGCCACGATGGCGACGTGGTCAGTCTCGGGTTGCACGGTCTGGGGATCGGCGCGGGAGCGTCCCGGCCCGTGATCGACGCGGTCGCCGCCGCGGCCGAACGATCCGGCTTCGCCACCCTGTGGATCGGTGAGCACGTCGTCATGGTTGACGAGCCGTCCTCGCGGTACCCGTACGACGCGGACGGCGAGATGGCGGTCCCGGCGGACGCCGACTGGCTCGATCCGCTGATCGCGCTGAGCTTCGCGGCGGCGGCCACCAACCGGATCGGGCTGGCCACCGGCGTGCTGCTGCTGCCCGAGCACAACCCGGTCGTCACCGCCAAGCGGGCTGCCTCACTGGACACCCTCAGCGGCGGTCACCGGTTCTCGCTGGGCATCGGCGTCGGCTGGTCCCGGGAGGAGTTCGACGCTCTGGGAGTGCCGTTCGCCCGGCGCGGGCGACGCACCGAGGAGTACGTGTCGGCCATGCGCACCCTGTGGCGCGATGACGTGGCCACCTTCGCCGGGGAGTTCGTCTCGTTCGACCGCGTGCGCGTCAACCCCAAGCCGCGGCGGCGTTGGATCCCGGTGATCTGTGGCGGCAACTCCGACCAAGCTCTGCGCCGCGTCGCCGAGTGGGGCGACGGTTGGTACGGCTTCAACCTCGCCGACGAGGAGGAGGTCGCCGAGCGCATGTCGGTGTTGCGCGGCCTGTGTCGTGAACTCGGCCGCGATCTGCGTGATCTGCGGCTGTCGGTCTCGTTGCGGGAGCCGACACCGGCGAGCCTGGCCAAGCTGGCCGACATCGGCGTCGACGAGCTGGTCGTGGTGGCCACGCCGCCGTACGACCCGATCGCCGCGGAAGCCTGGGTCGACGATCTGGCCCGCCAGTACTCGGGCGGATTCCGCTAGCGCCATCTACGCCGTCGGACGCCAGAACCCCTGGAACCCCTGACCGGCGTTCGACGTCCGGATCGGCGAGAGTTTGACGGGGTCACCGGCCTCGATCATCGTGCCGTCACCGACGATCATCGCCACGTGGCCGTCCCACACCGCGAGGTCGCCGGGCAGCAGCGACCCGGGCGCGATCGCGGCGCCGATGTCCTGCTCCTGGGCAAGTCGCGGCAGGTTCAGCCCCGCCTCGCGGTAGGCCCACTGCGTCAGGCCGCTGCAGTCCAGCCCCTGACCCGGGGTGGTGCCGCCCCACTGATAGGGCACGCCGAGCTGGGTCAGGGCGTGCCGCACCGCGCTGGCGGCCATCGCGTTGGGCGCCATCACCACGGTGCCATCGGGCAGGCGGACCGCCACCCCCTCGCCGAACTCGGCGGCCTCGGGGGTGTCCATCGGCGTCTCCGCTGACGTGAACGCCACCGGATCGGCGCCGAGCCCACCGCCGGGCGCAGAGCCGAACCCGCCGCCGCCACCGGGAATGCCCCCGCCGCCGCCTGAGCTCGCAGGGCCCCCGCCACCGCCTGACCACCCCGCCGGGGCCACCGCGGCCGGTGCGGGCCGCCCGGCCACGGCAGCGGCATGCCGATCCAGCTCGGCGAGCAACTCCTCGACGACGGCGATCGCCCGGCCGAGTGCGTCCCGCGCCGCGGTCAGCAGCTCCTTGGCCACGCCGGGCTGATCGAGGCGCGGCTCGAGCGCCGACGCCCGGGCCTCGAACTCGTCGACGATGTCCTGCAGACGGCGGTGCGCCGCGGCGACCGCCCCGGCGGCCTCGCGGGCCACCGAGCCCAGCGCCCCGGCCCGCTCGGCGGCCGCGTCGATCGCCGCGGACGTCGTCGCCGCGAATTCGGCGGCGGCGTCCGCACCGGTGCCCGACCAGCCTGCCTCGGCCTCACGCCAGGCCTGTCCGGCCGCATCGGCGACGTCGGTCAGGGTGTCGCGGACGCCGGTCAGCACCGCGGCCGGATCGCCGGCGGGATCGGGGGCCCAGCCGGGCCCCACCAGCGCCTGCACGCGGCGGATCGGCGCGGCGAGTGTGCTGACCAGCGCGCTGGGCATCAGAGGGCGATCCGGGAGGCCGCCCGCGCGTCGGCGCCGTCATAGGTGTGCGCCGACCACAGCGCGGCGTCGCGGGCCGCGGCGAGTGTGCCGCCCAGGGTGGTGACGGTCGCGGCGTCGTCGCCGGCCGCCCGGCCGAGGGCGGCCAGAAACCGCGTGCCGACCGGTCCGAACGCGTCCGCGCCTCCCGCCGCGTCGGTCAGCCGGGAGGCGGCGTCGTGCAGGGTGGCGGCGTGGCTGCTCGAGGTGCGGCCATAGCCGCGCACAGCGTCGGTGTCGACGGACAGACGGGCGAACATAGAGGGTTAGACGCCGCGAAACCGCGCTCGGTTCCCACTAAGGTCGGCATCCATGGATGTGCGCGTTGTCGACCACCCGCTGGCCGCGGCGCGGCTGACCACCCTGCGTGACGAGCGGACGGACAACGCCGGGTTCCGCGCAGCGCTGCGCGACCTGACGTTGATGCTCGTCTACGAGGCCACCCGGGATTCGCGCGTCGAGACGGTGCCGGTGCGCACCCCGCTGGCGGAGACGGCGGGCACGCGGCTGGCCAATCCGCCGTTGCTGGTCCCGGTGCTGCGCGCCGGGCTGGGGATGGTGGACCAGGCGCACGCCCTGATCCCCGAGGCGCAGGTCGGGTTCGTCGGCGTGGCCCGCAACGAGGAGACCCATCAGCCCACCCCGTATCTGGAATCGCTGCCCGACGACCTGAGCACACGGCCGGTGATCGTGCTCGACCCGATGCTCGCCACCGGGGGGTCGATGGTGCACACGCTGGAGCTGCTGTTCGCCCGCGACGCCGTCGACGTCACCGCCATCTGCGTCGTCTGCGCCCCGGAAGGCATTGCCGCACTGGAGAAAGCGGCACCCGAGCTGAAGCTGATCACCGCGAGCATCGACTCCGGGCTCAACGACATCGCCTACATCGTCCCGGGTCTCGGTGATGCGGGCGACCGCCAGTTCGGCCCCCGCTAGAGCAGTGCCCGCACGTCGTCGACGAGCGTGCTCTGCACGAGTGCGGCCCGCTCCCGTGCCTCCGTGAGCTCGTCCGCGCACCGGACCTCGAGGTAACACTTGAGTTTCGGCTCGGTGCCCGACGGGCGCACCACCACCCGCACCGACGCGGTGTCGTCGCCGCCGGAGAACACCAGCGCGTCGGTGCGCGGCTGAAGATCGGTGACGTCGACCGAGAAGCCGGCCAGCCGGGCGGGTGGCTCGGCGCGCAGCCGTGTCATGACTTCTGCTGCGGCCGAGGGGGATTCGAGGCGTCGGGTGACGGCGGTGGTGGTGTGCACGCCGTGGCGGCGGGCCAGGCCGTCGAGGGCGTCGGGCACCGAGCGCCCGTCGGCGCGCAGCGCGGCCACCAGGTCGCAGGCCAGCACCGCGGCGCTGATGCCGTCCTTGTCGCGCACCGCCTCCGGATCCACGCAGTGCCCGATCGCCTCCTCGTAGGCGTACACCAGCGTCGCGTCGAGGCCCTGGTCGGCGCGTGCCAGCCACTTGAACCCGGTGAGCGTCTCCACATGTCGGGCGCCGTGGGCCGCGGCGATGCTCGCGAGCATCCGGGACGAGACCACCGTGCTCGCCACCACCGATGTCGCCGCCTCGCCCGTGGACAAGAGGTAATCGCCCAGCAGCCAACCGGTTTCGTCACCGGAGAGCATCCGCCAGCCCTGCGCGGTCGGCACACCCACGGCGCACCGGTCGGCGTCGGGGTCCAGCGCGATGGCGATGTCGGCGTCGACCTCGGCGGCCAGCGTCAGCAGCGCGTCGGTGGCGCCGGGCTCCTCGGGGTTCGGGAAGGCGACGGTGGGGAAGTCGGGGTCGGGGGCGAACTGAGCCGCCACCACGTGCACATCGTCGATGCCGGCGAGGGCGAGTGCGTCGAGGGCGTACTCGCCGCCGACACCGTGCATCGCGGTCAGCGCGACGCGGACCGATCCCGTGGCGCGTCGGACGCCGGCCGCGCGTTCGACGTAGGCGTGCACCTGATCGGCACCGGACACCGCGACGGGGGAGCGGGGGATCTGGTCGGCGGGCGGTGCCGTCGCGATGGCTGCCTCGATCTCGGCGTCGACGGGCGGGATGATCTGCAGACCGCCCGGGAAGTACACCTTGTAGCCGTTGTCGGACGCGGGATTGTGTGACGCGGTGATCTGCACACCGGCCGCCGCGCCGGTGCGGCGCACCGTGAAGGCCACCGCGGGGGTGGGGACGGGGGCGAACATCAGGATCACCGGGAAGCCCTGTGCGGCAAACACTTCGGCGCAAGCCCGGCCGAACTCGGCGGACCGGTGCCGCGCGTCGTACCCGACGACGACGTGGTCTGCGTCGAGCCCGCGCCGGCGCAGCACCGTCGCCACCGCCCACGTAGTGCGCAGCACCACCGCGAGGTTCATGCCGTTGGGGCCGGCGCGCAGTGGCCCGCGCAGCCCGGCGGTGCCGAAGGTCAGCGGCGCGGCGAAGCGCTCGGCGAGTTCGCTGTCGGCGCAGCCGGCGAGTTCGGCGGCCGCGCCGGGGTCCGGGTCGTGAGCCAGCCACTCCCGGACCGCCGCGTGGAGGTCGGACGTCACTTACGTCAGTGTGCCCGCATCGGCGTCGGCGAGCTTGCGCAGGATGGGCGCAACGAGCATCAGCAGATCGAACTCGAGGGGGGACAGCCGTTCGCGCATGGTGGTGTGCAGCCAGGCGTCCCGTTCGGCGCGGTCGGCCTCCAGCAGGGTGGTGCCGTCCTCGGTGATCTCGACGAGCTGGCGGCGCCGGTCGTTCTCGTCGGGTCGGCGGGCGAGCAGGCCGCGCGCCTCGAGCCCGTTCAGCGAGTCGGTCAGCGACTGCACCTTGACGTGCAGGCGCACCCCCAGCTCGGCGGGCGTGGTGACGCCTGCGCGGCTGATCTCCCCGAGCAGCTGCATCTGGCTGAGCGTGAGGCCGTTGTCCGGCCGGTGTCTGCGCAGCTGCCGGGTGACCGCCATCATCGACTCGCGCAATTCGGTCGCCGCCGAGGCCTCGATTCCCATTACCAAGTTATACCTTGCGATGTGCGCCGTTGTCAGTGGTGAAACCCCGGTTGTGATCGTGATTTAGCAAGAGCATACTTGGGATCACGATGATGAAGCGGTTACTCAGGTGGACGGCCCTGCTCGCGGCGACCGCGGCGGTGACCGCCCCGCTCACCCTGGTCGGGGTGCCGTCGGCGGCGCTGTTCGCGGCGCTCGTCGTCGGCATCGGGTTCGCGCTGGCCTCGGCGGGGCCCGCCGGCGTGCCCCGAAGGCTGGGCGTGGCCGCCCAGGGCGTCCTCGGCGTCTACATCGGCACGATGGTGCAGCAGGATTCGCTCGGCACCCTCGGCGCCGACTGGCCTGTCGTCCTCGGCGTCGCGGTCGGCACGCTGCTGCTCAGCGTCGTCGCCGGCGCGCTGCTCGGCCTGCATCGCGACGTCACCCCGCTCACCGGCTCGCTGGCGCTGGTCGCCGGCGGCGCGTCCGGGCTCGTCGCGATCGCCCGCGAACTCGGCGGGGACGACCGCGTCGTCGCCGTCGTGCAGTACCTGCGGGTCGGCCTGGTCACCGCGTCGATGCCGGTCGTGGTCACGCTGATCTACCACGCCGACACGTCCCGCGGAGGGGGTGGCACCGTGACGTCGACCGGCCAGGCGCCCTGGTACCTGAGCGTAGGGATGCTGGTCGTGCTGGTGCTCGTCGGCGCCACCGTCGGGCGGCTGATCCGGCTGCCCGGCGCCGGACTGCTCGGCCCCCTGGCGCTCACCGTCGCGCTGGAGGTCAGCGGGTTCTCGTTCGGTCTGTCGGTGCCGATCCTGCTCGTGCAGGCCGGTTACGTGCTCATCGGCTGGCAGGCGGGCCTGGCGTTCACCCGCGCATCGCTGCGTGCGGTGGGCCGGCTGCTGCCCGCCGCGATCATGCTGATCATCGCGATCGGGGTGGCCACCGCGGGCCTGGGCGTGCTGCTGGCCCGCGTCGCCGGCCTGACCCCGCTCGAGGGGTACCTCGCGACCAGCCCCGGCGGCGTGTACGCGGTGCTGGCCACCGCGGTCGAGACCGGGTCCAACGTGACGTTCGTGATCGCCGCGCAGGTGGTGCGGATCCTGATGATGCTGTTCGCCGCGCCGCTGCTGGCCCGCGTCGTGGTGTGGGCCGGCCGACGGATCGGCGGGGATCAGAGCCGGGAGATCACCGCCGACAGCAGGGAACCCATCCGCGTGGCCGACTGACGGCCGGCCTCGAGCACCTCGGCGTGGCTCAGCGGCTGCCCGGTCATCCCGGCGGCCAGGTTCGTCACCAACGACACCCCCAGCACCGCCGCGCCCGCAGCCCGCGCGGCAATCGTCTCGTGCACCGTCGACATCCCGACCAGGTCGGCGCCCAGCGTGCGCAACATCCGGATCTCGGCGGGTGTCTCGTAGTGCGGTCCGGGCAGGCCGGCGTAGACCCCCTCCGCCAGCGTGGGATCGATCTCGCGCGCCAGCGTCCGCAGCCGCGGCGCGTACGCGTCGACGAGATCGACGAACTGCGCGCCGACCAGCGGGGAGCGCGCCGTGAGGTTGAGGTGGTCGCTGATCAGCACCGGCTGGCCCACGCCGAACTCCGGGCGCAGGCCGCCGGCGGCGTTGGTCAGCACCACGGTGTGCACGCCCGCCGCGCACGCCGTGCGCACTGGATGCACGACGTGGCGCAGATCGTGGCCCTCGTAAGCGTGAATCCGGCCCAGCAGCACCAGAACCCGGTGCGGGCCGATCCGCAACGACAGCACCTGACCGCCGTGGCCCAGCGCGCTGGGCGGGGTGAAGCCGGGCAGTTCGGCCATCGGAACGACGGCGGTGGCGTCGCCGAGTCGCTCGGCGGCGGGCGCCCACCCGGATCCGAGGACGACGGCGACGTCGTGGCGTTCGACGCCGGTGCGCTCGGCCAGGGCGCGGGCCGCCTGCTGGGCTTCGTCGTCCGGGGTCACGCCCGGGAGCTTAGTTCGCCGGCAGTGAGATACTGACCTGCATGCCCACTGCTGCCGAGCCGACCTGCGTCGATGACGTGATCCGCCGGCGCAGCGGTGACCTGCTCGAGCTGTCGCATTCGCTGCACGGCGAACCCGAGCTGGCGTTCGCCGAACACCGCAGCTGCGCCAAGACCCAGACCCTGGTCGCCGAGCGGGGCTTCGAGGTGACTCCCGGCGCCGGCGGTCTGGACACCGCGTTCCGCGCCGAGTTCGGCAGCGGTCCGCTGGTCGTCGGGATCTGTGCCGAATACGACGCACTGCCCGGGATCGGGCACGCCTGCGGACACAACATCATCGCCGCGTCGGCCGTCGGCACCGCGCTGGCCTTGGCCGAGGTGGCCGACGATCTCGGGTTGACGGTGGTGCTGCTCGGCACGCCGGCCGAGGAGGCCGGGGGAGGGAAGGCCCTGATGCTCGACGCCGGGGTGTTCGACGACATCGCCGCGACGGTGATGCTGCATCCCGGACCGATCGACATCGCCGCCGCCCGTTCGCTGGCGCTGTCGGAGGCGACGATCCGCTACACCGGCCGTGAATCACACGCCGCGGTCGCGCCGTACCTCGGCATCAACGCCGCGGACGCGGTCACCGTCGCGCAGGTCGCGATCGGTCTGCTGCGTCAGCAGCTCGCTCCGGGGCAGATGTGCCACGGCATCGTCACCGACGGCGGTCAGGCGTCCAACGTCATCCCGGCAGCGGCGGAGATGCGCTACACGATGCGGGCGACCAACTCGGAGTCGTTGCGCGCGTTGGAGTCCCGGATGGCCGGCTGCTTCGCGGCGGGCGCGGTGGCCACCGGCTGCGAGCACACGGTCTCCGAGACCGCGCCGGCGTACGACGAGTTGGTTCCCGATCCGTGGCTGTCGGCGACGGTGCGCGCGGAGATGGTGCGGTTCGGCCGCACCCCGGTTCCCGAGGAGGTCGAGGCTTCAGTGCCGTTGGGCAGCACGGACATGGGCAATGTCACGCAGGTGATGCCGGGGATCCACCCGATCGTCGGCATCGACGCCGGCGGCGCGTCGATCCACCAGCCGGAGTTCGCGGCCGCCGCGGCGGGCGAGAGTGCCGACACCGCGGTGATCGAGGGGGCGATCATGCTGGCGCGCACCGTGGTGGCGCTCGCCGGTGACGCCACCCAGCGCGATCGCGTGCTCGAGCTGGCGCAGAGGCGGGCCTCGTGAGCGTGTTGGCGCACGCCGCGGCGCGTTTCCTGTCGGCCCGCTCCGAGGACCTCGTCGCGTGGCGCAGGCATCTGCACATGCACCCCGAGCTGGGTCGCCAGGAGTTCGCGACGACGCAGTTCGTCGCCTCGGTGCTGGCCGACGCCGGGCTCAACCCGAAGGTGCTGCCCGGCGGGACGGGGCTGACCTGCGATTTCGGCCCGGAGGACGGGCCCAGGGTGGCGTTGCGCGCCGACATGGACGCGCTGCCGATGGCCGAGCGGACGGAGGCGCCCTACGCGTCGCTGGTGCCGGGCGTCGCGCACGCCTGCGGTCACGATGCGCACACCGTGGTGCTGCTGGGCGCCGCCCTGGCGCTGGCGTCGGTGCCGGAGCTGCCGGTCGGGGTGCGGCTGATCTTCCAGGCCGCCGAGGAGCTGATGCCGGGTGGGGCGATCGACGCGATCTCGGCCGGGGCGCTGACCGGGGTGTCGCGGATCTATGCGCTGCACTGCGATCCGCATCTCGAGGTGGGCCGCGTCGCGGTCAAGCCCGGCCCCATCACCTCGGCGGCCGACCAGCTCGAGGTGGTGCTGCACTCGCCGGGCGGGCACACGTCGCGCCCGCACCTGACCGGCGATCTGGTCTACGGGATCGGGACGCTGATCACCGGTCTGCCCGGGGTGCTGTCGCGGCGCATCGATCCGCGCAACAGCACGGTGATGGTGTGGGGGGCGGTGAACGCCGGGGTGGCCGCGAACGCGATCCCGCAGACCGGCACGCTGGCCGGGACCATCCGCACGGCCAGCCGCGAGACCTGGGTGACGATGGAAGACATTGTCACCGAGACGATTTCGTCATTGCTCGCGCCGCTGGGCATCGAGCACGTGGTGAACTACCGACGCGGCGTGCCGCCGGTGGTCAACGAAGAGGTGTCCACGCGCATCCTCACCCACGCCATCGAGGCCATCGGACCCGACGTGCTCGCCGACACGCGGCAGTCCGGCGGCGGCGAGGACTTCTCCTGGTATCTGGAGGAGGTGCCCGGCGCGATGGCGCGGCTCGGGGTGTGGAGCGGGCAGGGCCCGCAGCTGGATCTGCACCAGCCGACGTTCGACCTCGACGAGCGGGCCCTCGGCGTCGGGGTGCGTCTGCTCGTCAACATCATCGCCAACAGCGCCTGACGTCCGTCCCGCGAGCGCGCGTGTTTGTACATCGCCGCGCCGCTTGAGCTGGCATTTCGCGCGCGCTCGCGCCCCGCGAGTTGTGCATAACTGCGCGTCCATCCCCAGATCGCCGTCACGGCTCTGGCTGGAGTGCTCGATCCACGCACAGCATGACCGCATGGATGACCAGTTCCTCGCACTGTTCGCCGCCCAAAGTGGCGTGGCCACCAGCGCACAGATCCTGCAGTACCTGACTCGCCGTCGTTTCGAGGCGGCCGTCAATACCGGTGTGCTGGAACGTGTCTGGCAGGGCATCTACTGTCTCGGCGAGCCCACAGACCAACTCAGGCTCCAGGGGCTCGATCTGTCATGCGGCCGGCCCGTCGCCGTCTGCCTGGCAACCGCTGCCTCGATGTTCGGCTTCGACACCGAGCAGCCGGACGTCCTTCACGTTCTCGATCCTCCGCGCTGTGCGCTGCGTAGCGCCGACGGCCTGGTGGTGCACCGCCGCGACGGCGCGCCGCTCGTCGTCGTCAACGGACGCCGGGCGACGTCTGCAGCCTGGACGGCGATCGAGGTTGCCCGCGGCCTGAGGCGTCCGCGAGCGTTGGCCACCCTCGACGCGGCGTTACGCAGCGGCACCTGCAGCCGTCCGGAGTTGTGGCGCGCCGCCGTAGAGCAGAAGGGCCGTCGCGGCATCGTCGCGGTCCGTGACCTGTTGCCCGTCGCCGATCCCCGGTCGGAGTCGCCGATGGAGAGCGAGGCACGGCTGGCCATGCTCGACGGCGGCCTGCCGGTGCCGGAACTTCAGTACGAGATCATCGACGGCAACGGCGATCTGCGTCGGCTCGATTTCGCCTGGCCTGACGCCAGGGTGGCCGCCGAGTACGACGGGGTGGCATGGCACTCCGGACCCGAAGCGATGTCGAGGGATCGGCGCCGGTTCAACGCGCTGGCCGACATCGACTGGACGCTCGTGCCCATCGTCTTCGACGACGTTCGCTACGCGGCGCAGCAGATGGTGGTGCGCATCGAGCGGCAATTGTGGCGCGCTCGCGCCGCGTGAGCGCGCGCGAAATGCCGCCGGGCGCGGCGCGTCGACGTACAAACACGCGCGCTCGCGGAACGGACGCTAGCCGCCCGGGCCCGGGCCGATGTTACTCGACGGCCGCGTCCGCAGGTCGTACACGTATTCCGCTGGCGCACCGGCGATTTCGGCCGCGTCGGCCATCACCCCCAGGTAGCGGGCCGACGGGATGCCGCCCTCCCAGGCGTCCACCACGTACAGCCACGCCAGCGCGGGGTCGGTGTCGGTGTCCGACGACGTGCGTTCCACCCGGCAGCGGATCTTCTTGTGGATGCCGAGCTCCGAGCCCTCCCAGCGGTCCAGGTTCTCCTCGTCCTCCTTGGTGACGTCGTAGAGCACCACGAACACCTTGGACCCGGGGTCCTCGACGATGGTGGCCAGCGCGCCCTCCCAGCCGATGTCCTCGCCGCCGAACGTGAGCCGCCAGCCGTGCAACCAGCCCGTGCCCGCCATCGGCGAATGAGGGGCGCGCTGCAGCATCTGCTCGGGATGCATGTTCGACCCGTAGGCGGCGTAGAGCGGCACACGAGGAGCTTAAACGCATCGGCGTGCAATAGGTTGGTGGCGTGGTAACGCGGATCGTGATCATCGGCGGTGGGCCGGCGGGCTACGAGGCGGCGCTGGTCGCGGCCGCGCACGGACGGGACGTCGCCCAGGTGACGGTGGTCGACTCCGACGGCCTGGGCGGGGCCTGCGTGCTCTACGACTGCGTGCCGTCCAAGACGTTGATCGCCTCCACCGGCGTGCGCACCGAACTGCGTCGCGCGCAGGGCCTGGGCTACGACATCGGCATCGACGCGGCGCCGATCTCGCTGCCGGAGATCAACAACCGCGTCAAGACGCTGGCCGCGTCCCAGTCCGCCGACATCGGCAGTCAGCTGCTCAATCAGGGCGTCACGATCATCGGCGGCCGCGGTGAGCTCGTCGACGACATCGCCGGCATGGCGCATCACCGCGTGAAGGTCACGACGCCGGACGGCAAGGTCGGCGTGCTCAAGGCCGACATCGTGCTGATCGCCACCGGGGCCAGCCCGCGGGTGCTGCCCAACGCGGTGCCCGACGGCGACCGGATCCTGACCTGGCGCCAGGTCTACGACCTCGAGACGCTGCCCGAGCACCTCATCATCGTCGGCTCCGGCGTGACGGGCGCGGAGTTCTGCAACGCCTACACCGAACTCGGCGTGACGGTGACGGTGGTCGCCAGCCGCGACCAGATCCTGCCCCACGAGGACTCGGACGCGGCGGCGGCGCTGGAGGAGGTGTTCAACGAGCGCGGCGTGACGCTGGTCAAGAACGCCCGCGCCGACTCGGTGACCCGCACGGAGAAGGGCGTCCGGGTCGCGATCGCCGACGGCCGCGTCGTCGAGGGCAGCCACGCGCTGATGACCGTCGGTTCGGTGCCCAACACCGCGGGGCTGGGTCTGGACCGCATCGGCGTCGACCTGAAACCGGGGGGCTACATCCCCGTCGACCGGGTGTCGCGCACCCCGGCCTCGGGCGTCTACGCCGCCGGCGACTGCACCGGTCTGCTGCCGCTGGCCTCGGTCGCGGCGATGCAGGGCCGCATCGCGATGTACCACGCACTGGGCGAGGGGGTGTCCCCGATCCGGCTGCGCACGGTCGCCTCGGCGACGTTCACCCGCCCCGAGATCGGCGCCGTCGGCATCCCGCAGTCGGCGATCGACGACGGCAGTGTGCCGGCCCGCACGCTGATGCTGCCCCTGAACACCAATGCCCGCGCGAAGATGTCGCTGCTGCGGCATGGTTTCGTGAAGATCTTCTGCCGGCCGGCGACCGGGGTGGTGATCGGCGGGGTGGTGGTCGCGCCGATCGCCTCGGAGCTGATCCTGCCGATCGCGCTGGCGGTGCAGAACCGCATCTCGGTGACCGACCTGGCGCAGACGCTGTCGGTGTATCCGTCGCTGTCCGGATCGATCGTCGAGGCCGCGCGCCGGTTGATGGCGCACGACGATCTGGACTGACGCCACGTAGTCTGGTTGTCGTACTGACCGGTAACAAGGAAGGTGCATGTGAGCAACCAGGCCCCGGACTCGTTTCTCGGCCCCGATCAGCGTGCGCACGCCTGGCAACGGCTCGGCGCGGAGCAGTTCGACGTCGTCGTCATCGGTGGCGGTGTCGTCGGCGCGGGCGCGGCGCTCGACGCGGCGACCCGCGGGCTGAAGGTGGCGCTCGTGGAGGCCCGCGACTTCGCGTCGGGCACCTCGAGCCGCAGCAGCAAGATGTTCCACGGCGGGCTGCGCTACCTCGAGCAGCTCGAATTCGGGCTGGTGCGCGAGGCGCTGCACGAGCGCGAGCTCTCGCTGACCACGCTGGCGCCGCATCTGGTCAAGCCGCTGCCGTTCCTGTTCCCGCTGACCAACCGCTGGTGGGAGCGGCCCTACATCGCGGCGGGCATCTTCCTCTACGACAGCCTGGGCGGCGCGAAATCGGTTCCTGCGCAGAAACATCTGACCCGGGCCGGGGCGCTGCGCCTTTCACCGGGTCTGAAGCGCAGCTCGCTGATCGGCGGCATCCGCTACTACGACACCGTGGTCGACGACGCCCGGCACACCATGATGGTGGCCCGCACCGCGGCGCACTACGGCGCGGTGGTACGCACGTCGACGCAGGTGGTGGCGTTGTTGCGGGAGGGCGACCGGGTCACCGGGGTGCGGGTGCGCGACTCCGAAGACGGCGCGGTCACCGAGGTGCGAGGCCACGTCGTCGTCAACGCGACCGGGGTGTGGACCGACGAGATCCAGGCGCTGTCCAAGCAGCGCGGCCGGTTCCGGGTGCGCGCCTCCAAGGGCGTGCACATCGTGGTGCCGCGGGACCGCATCGTCAGCGAGGTCGCGATCATCCTGCGCACCGAGAAGTCGGTGCTGTTCGTGATCCCGTGGGGCACGCACTGGATCATCGGGACCACCGACACCGACTGGAACCTCGATCTGGCCCATCCCGCGGCCACCAAGGCCGACATCGACTACATCCTCAAGACGGTCAACACGGTGCTGGCGACGCCGCTGACCCATGACGACATCGACGGCGTCTACGCCGGGTTGCGTCCGCTGCTGGCCGGCGAGAGCGAGGAGACGTCGAAGCTGTCGCGTGAGCACGCGGTCGCGGTCCCGTCGCCCGGTCTGGTGGCGATCGCCGGCGGGAAGTACACCACCTATCGGGTGATGGCCGAGGATGCCATCGACGCCGCGGCAGAGTTCGTCCCGACGCGGGTGGCGAAGTCGATCACCGAGAAGGTCCCGCTGATGGGCGCGGACGGATACTTCGCGTTGGTGAACCAGACGCAGACCGTAGGCAAGCACTACGACCTGCACCCGTACCGGGTCCGGCATCTGCTCGACCGGTACGGCTCGCTGATCGACGAGGTGCTCGCGATGGCCGACGACAAACCCGAGTTGCTCGAGCCGATCACCGACGCCCCCGTGTACCTGAAGGTGGAGGCGGCCTACGCCGCGGCCGCCGAGGGAGCGCTGCACCTGGAGGACATCCTCGCCCGCCGCATGCGGATCTCGATCGAGTACCCGCACCGCGGCGTCGACTGCGCCCGTGAGGTCGCCGACATCGTCGCGCCGGTGCTCGGCTGGAGCCCGCACGACGTGGACCGCGAGGTGGAGACCTACCGGGCCCGGGTCGAGGCCGAGGTGCTTTCCCAGACCCAGCCCGACGACGCGTCCGCCGATGCGTTGCGTGCCGCCGCACCCGAGGCGCGTGCGGAGATCCTCGAACCGGTTCCGTTGAATTGAGGCGTCCCGCACCGCTTCCCGTGCGCGACGGGCTCGGGCCGGCGCGGGTGCGGTTGCGGGGCGGCGCGGTGCTTGTCGAGCTGGCCGACCGGTTCGGCGAGCAGGCCGCGGCGAAAGTGCTTGCCGGAGAGGTGGTCTGCGCCGACGGGACGGTGGTGACGGCGTCGACGGTGCTGCCACCGGACGCGCACGTCTATCTGTACCGGGATCTCCCCGACGAGGTGCCCGTCCCGTTCGCCGTGCCGATCCTGTATCGCGACGAGAACCTCGTCGTGGTCGACAAACCGCATTTCCTGGCGACGATGCCCCGCGGGGGTCACGTCGCGCAGACGGCGCTGGTGCGGCTGCGCCGCTCCCTCGACCTGCCGGAGCTGAGCCCGGCGCACCGGCTGGACCGGCTGACCGCCGGGGTGCTCGTGTTCACCACCCGACGGGAGGTGCGCGGCGCCTATCAGAGCTTGTTCGCGCGGGGGCAGGTCACCAAGACCTATCTGGCTCAGGCGCCGGTCGACGCGCGCCAGACCTTCCCGCGGACGGTGCGCAGCCGCATCGTCAAGCGGCGCGGAAGTCTGCAGGCGGTCGAGGAGCCGGGGGAGCCGAATGCGGAGACGCTCGTCGAGCGCTGTGGCCCGCTCTACCGGCTGACGCCGCGCACCGGCCGCACCCATCAACTCCGAGTGCACATGGCGTCGCTCGGGATCCCGATCACCGGGGATCCGCTGTACCCGGACGTGGTCGACGTGGCCCCCGACGATTTCTCCACGCCGTTGCAGCTGCTCGCGCACCGCCTGGAGTTCGACGATCCGCTGACGGGCGAGGCCCGCCTGTTCCGCAGCGAGCGGACCCTGCCCAGCCCCTAGTGTGCGCTCAGATCGCAACTCCCCTCGGACTGCGACGCGCGGTTGCGATCTGAACGCACACTGTGCGCGGGAACGCAGCGCACCCCCGAAATGTACGACATCGTCAAGGAGTTCGCTGCTCGAATCGTTGATGTCGTCAAAGAGACCCTCACAAGGGATTCTGTGGAAATTGTCGGAAAACCGACCTTTGCTCGTGAGCACTGGGTGACCGCTAAAGGCGGACGTCGCGGCAGCCACCTCGCCGCAATACCTGTGTACTGTGCAGACGCTCGCCGACCATGCGCCGACATCGCCTGCTGGCAAATCACCGGGTGCGCGTGACGTGTTCCGCCCGGCCCCTCCCCGGGCGTGTTCGACCGCGCGACGCCCTCGCCGACTGCCACAATCGGCACGTGTTCCGCGGGCCCGCCGCGGGGGAGGAGGAGTGTGCGTGCGCATCACCTGGCTCGTCGTCACAGCAGTGTTCGTGGGTGCGGGGTCCGCGCTCGTGCCGGCGCCCTCCGCGCACGACGTCGGGCGACGGATCCGCGTCGGCGGGTGCATCTGATGGACCGCTCCTCGTTCGACCGACTGTTCGACATGACCGGCCGCACGGTGATCGTCACCGGCGGCACCCGCGGGATCGGGCTCGCGCTGGCGGAGGGCTATGTGCTGGCCGGCGCCCGGGTGGCCGTGGCCAGCCGCAAGGCCGACGCGTGCGAGCACGCCGCCGCCCATCTGCGTGAGCTCGGCGGGGAGGCGATCGGCGTCCCCACCCACCTGGGCGAGCTCGATGACCTCGGCGCGCTGGTCGACCGCACGGTCGCCGAATTCGGCGGCGTGGACGTGCTGGTCAACAACGCCGCGAACCCGCTGGCGCAGCCGCTGGAGCAGATGACGGCCGACGCGCTGACCAAGTCGTTCGACGTGAACCTGCGCGGCCCGGTGCTGTTGGTGCAGGCTGCGCTGCCGCATCTGAAGGTCAGCGAGCACGCCGCGGTGCTGAACATGGTGTCGGTCGGTGCGTTCATCTTCGCGCCGATGCTGGCGATCTACGCGTCGATGAAGGCGGCGCTGATGTCGTTCACCCGGTCGATGGCCGCCGAGCTGGTGCACGACGGCATCCGCGTCAACGCGCTGGCACCGGGACCGGTCGACACCGACATGATGCGCAAGAACCCGCAGGCGGCGATCGACGGGATGGTCGGCGGCACGCTGATGCGCCGGCTCGCGACGGCCGACGAAATGGTCGGCGCCGCACTGCTGTTGACGTCGGATGCGGGCAGCTACATGACCGGCCAGGTCATCATCGTCGACGGTGGCGGCACCCCGCGCTAGGCCTTGCGCAGCACCTTCGCCGCGGCCTCGCGCATCTCACCGCTCGTCGACGCCAGGATCTGACTGCGGTTCTCCAGATGCAGCGCCGCTTCGAGGCTCCCCGCATCGAGGTTGGCCCACAGCACCTGCTTGGTCGACTCGACGCCGAATTTGCCGTAGCCGCAGAGTGTTTCGGCAATCGACAGGGCTTCCTCGGCGGGTGAGTCGACCAGCCGGGACACCAGTCCGAGGCGCAGCGCCTCGTCGGCGTCGACCGCGCGCGCGGTGAGGATGAGGTCGAACGCCGGTCCGGCGCCGATGATGCGCGGCAGCGTGTAGCTCACGCCGATGTCGCAACCGCCCAGCCCGAGCTTGATGAACTGGGTGCAGAACCGCGCCGCCGGGCCGGCGATGCGCAGGTCGCAGGCTGCCGCGATGCCGAGTCCGCCGCCGTAGGCCACGCCGTGCACGGCCGCGATCACCGGTTGCCGCAGCCGGTGGATCTTCGCGGTGAGGTCGGCGATGCGTTCCTGCCAGCGCATGCCCGAGCGCGGGAATTCGGTGCCGCCGCCGGCCTCGTCGGGGCTGGGCGCGCTCAAATCCAGGCCCGAGCAGAATCCGCGGCCTGCGCCGGTCAGCACGACGGCACGGCAGGTGTTGTCGGCCGCGAGGGCGTCGAGTTCGGCATGCAACGCCTCGACCAGTTCATAGGACAGCGCGTTGAGGGTCTCGGGCCGGTTGAGGGTCAGCACCGCGATCTCCGGGCGGGGGTGTGTCACTTCCAGGACAGACGCCATGCCCGTCACGCTAGCTGCTGCGCCAGCCCGCCACGCCGATGGTGATCATCCGCAGCTGTTTGATCGCGATGCGCCGGATCTCGGCCACCGTCGCCGGGTCGGTGGTGTCCTCGAGCGACTCGGCGATGACGATCATCGAGTTGACGAACACGCTGGCAAGGATGTTGAGATCCTCACCGCTCCAGGTGTTCAGGCCGGGGAAGCGGGCGAGGTCGATCGCGAGTTCGGAGGTGATCAGCCGGATCTCGGTGCGGATGGCGTAGCGCAGCACGGTGACGCCGCTGTTGCGTTCGCGGCCGATGAACAACCAGTGCTCGCGTCGTTCCTGCACACCGTCGATGAGGATGTCGACCGAGGATTCGATGACCCGGTTGGGGTCCAGCTTCCCGGCGCGGGCGCCCCGCAGCATGTCGCGCAGGCTGCGGAACGACTCGTCGATGAGCACCAGGCCGAGCGCTTCCATCGATTCGAAGTGACGGTAGAACGCCGCGGGCACGATCCCGGCCTCGCGCGTGACCTCGCGCAGGCTCAGCGCGCTGAAGCTGCGCTCGGCGAGCAGGTGCAGCGATGCGTCCACGATCGCGCGCCGGGTGGCTTCTTTGCGTTCCTCGCGCGTCAGGCCGGTTCTGTCGTCGTCCCTGGTGCGGGCTGAATCGCGCGACCTGCTCGACCTCCCCGACCGGCCGGAGTGTGATCTGGGCGTACGACTGTTCACTGTGTGTGAAACCTACCACAACCTGCGCACATCCGTTGACAGCGACCCGCGGATTGTCCAATGGTGTACACATGTTCACTGAAACTTTGACCACGCGGGTGCGCCGGTCGGGGCTGCTGGATCTCCTCACGGGTCCGCACGGCGTCGACCGCTACACCGAACTGGTCGACCCGACCTGGACGCGCGGTCAGGCCCGCGCCCGGGTCGTCGCGGTGCGCCGCTCCACGCCGCGCAGCGTGACGCTGACCCTCGCACCCAACCGTGCGTTCTCCGGGTTCCGGGCCGGCCAGCACATCAATCTGTCGGTGGAGATCGACGGCCGCCGCCGCACGCGGCCCTACTCACCGGCCAACGCCGAGACCGACCGGCACATCGAGCTGACTGTCGGCCGCCACGACGGCGGGCTGGTTTCCACCTATCTGTCCGACCACGCCCGGCCCGGCATGGTCGTCGGCCTGGACTCGGTGGCCGGGGAGTTCACCCTCCCGCAACGGCTGCCCGAGCGGATCCTGTTCGTCTCTGGCGGCAGTGGCATCACGCCGCTGATGTCGATGCTGCGGACGCTGCGCGCCCGCGGCCATCGAGGGGAGGTCGCGTTCGTGCACTACGCGCGATCGGCGCAGGAGGCGTGCTACCGCGACGAGCTCGCGGAGATCGCCGCGGCGATGCCCCATGTCTCGGTCCGCCACGGCTTCACCCGCGAGACGGCCGGTTCGCAGCTGTCGGGTCGGTTCGGCGCGGACCATCTGCCGATCGCCGATCCCGAGGCGGTCTACGTCTGTGGGCCGCCGGCACTGGTGGACGCGGTCCGCGACCTGTTCCCCGCCGCGGAGTTCGAGAGCTTCGTGCCGCCGGTCTTCGACGGCGAATCCTCCGGCGGGCAGGTCACGTTCAGCGACAGCGGGGTCGCCGTCACCGACGACGGCCGTCCGCTGCTCAACCAGGCCGAGGACGCGGGCCTGACCCCGGAGAGCGGCTGCCGCATGGGCATCTGCTTCTCCTGCACGCGCCGCAAGACCAGCGGCGTGGTGCGCAACGTCGTCACCGGCGCGGTGTCGTCGCCCGAGGAGGAGGACGTGCAGATCTGCGTGTCCGCCCCGGTGGGTGACGTGGACATCGCTTTGTAGCACTTCCGTCCTGCACGAATCAGCAGCGAAAGGAATCCCTCATGACAGACACTCTGGACGTCCAACCGCAGGCGAAAACCCTGACGAAGACGGTCGGCGGACGCACCGTCACGCTGACCCCCGAGCAGGCCGAGGCATTCGGCCGCGAGCTCGACGCTCTGAAGGAGAGCGTCATCGCCGACCTCGGCGAGCGTGACGCGACCTACATCCGGCGGATGATCAAGGCGCAGCGCGGACTCGAAATCGGCGGCCGCGCACTGTTGTTCGGCGGCATCTTCCCGCCGTTCTGGCTCGCCGGCACCGCGATGCTGGGCCTGTCGAAGATCATCGACAACATGGAGATCGGCCACAACGTCATGCACGGCCAGTACGACTGGATGGGCGATCCCGCCCTGTCGTCGCGCAACTTCGAGTGGGACACCGCGTGCCCGGCCGACCAGTGGCGTCATTCGCACAACTACATGCACCACACCTACACCAACATCGTCGGGATGGACCGCGACGTGGGCTACGGCATCCTGCGGATGAGCCCCGACCAGAAGTGGAAGCCCTACTTCCTCGGCAATCCGGTGTGGGCGTTCCTGCTGATGGTGCTGTTCCAGTACGGCGTCGCCCTGCATGAACTCGAGAGCGAGAAGATCGCCTCCGGCGAGATCTCGCTGCGCGACAAGCGCGAGATCCTCGAAGGCATCTGGCGCAAGACCAAGCGGCAGACGCTCAAGGACTACGTCGCGTTCCCGCTGCTGGCCGGCCCCTTCGCGCCGTGGGTGGTCGCGGGCAACATGACCGCGAATCTGATGCGCAACGTGTGGGCCTACATGATCATCTTCTGCGGACACTTCCCGGAGGACGTGCAGGAGTTCTCGATCGAGGAGACGAAGGCGGAGACGCGGGGGCAGTGGTACTTCCGCCAGGTGCTCGGGTCGGCGAACCTGACCGGCGGCAAGCTGTTCCACATCCTGTCCGGCAACCTGAGCTTCCAGATCGAGCACCACCTGTTCCCGGACATCCCGGCGTTCCGGCACGCGGAGATCGCGCCGAAGGTGCGCGACATCTGCGAGCGCTACGGCGTGCCCTACAACACCGGTCCGCTGCCGCGGCAGTTCGCGACCGTGGTCCGCAAGATCGTCAAGCTGGCGATGCCCTGGAACTGATCACCGGGTTTCGGCGCCGGACGTGCGGTTCGCACGTTCGGCGCCGTCACTCGTCGTCGGGCCAGAGGATGAAGTCGTCGCAGACATGCCGGGCCGGTGACGGGCCGACGTCGTGCAGCGCGGCGCGAACGGCGCGGAGGTGGTCGACCGTCATCTCGAGCGGAGGCTCCTCCGGCTGGAACGTGGTGCGCACCGGGTAGTCGACGCCCGGCGTGGTGGTCATCTCGATGTGGCAGCCGAGGACGTGGGTGACGGCATGCGTCGAGCAGAAGTCGAGGAGGCGGTCGATGCTGCGCGTGAATTCCGGCCAGTCGACGATGTAGAGCCGACCGCGGTAGAGCGTGTCTCCGGTGAACAGGATTCCGGTGCCGGGGTCGTAGAAGGTGACCGCGGCGGCGTCGTGACCGGGTGTGGCGAGCACGTCGAGGACGCGCGCCCCCAGATCGACGGTTCTGATCGCGGACGGGTCGGCGGTGAAGCCGAAGAAGTCCCATGCCGAGGCCTTGTCGGCGGGGACGAGCACGGTGTCGGGGCGGTCGACGAACTGCGCATCGCCGGCGACGTGGTCGCCGTGGGAATGGGTGTGCAGCACCAGCAGTTCGTAGCGTCCCCGGGTGCGACCGTGACGGCGACGCCAGGTCTCGATCAGGTCGTCGACGACGTCGCGCAGCGGGAAGAACTCACGCTCGCTGGTCGCGCCGGTGTCGAGCAGCGCCGCACGGTCGTGCCCGAAGAGCAGGAAGAGGAACGGCGCCTCGTAGTTGATGGCCTTGTTCTGCCGGAGGATGACCGTGTCGTCGTCGTACCAGAAGACCTGCACGTCGGGGTCGGTGTTGTGCTTCGCCGACTCCGAACCGTGAATCCACTGCGCGGGCAGCGGCTTCACGGCGTGAACGGGCGGGTGGGTGTCGATGTCGGACATGGTCACTCCAGCGTGCGTCGTCTTACGAGCCGGGTACGGCGCACATCTCGTCCGGGGACACGCGTACGCGTGTCGACGAGGGCGAAGATAGCACCGGGGGTGCCGCGACTCAAGGCCTGTCAGCGCGACGGGTCTCAGCGTTGGCAGGTGGGGCACCAGTAGGTGACGCGGTCGCCGTCCTTGTCGGTCTGGATCCGCGTGCCGCAGCGTCGGCATGGCAGCCCGGCGCGCCCGTACACCCACACGTCCTGGCCGGGGCGGGTGTTGCCGGTCGTCGTGCGGTTGACGCGTAACCGGTTGAGCCACAACATCTGCTGGGCCCGGGTGACGACCCGCAGCGGATCGGTGAGTTCCCCGACGGGCGTGGTGGGCCGCAGCCCGAACACGAACGACATCTCGTTGGCGTACACGTTGCCGACCCCGGCCATCACCCGCTGGTCGAGCAGCGCCTCGGCCACCGGCCGTGACGGGTCGGCCATCAGGTTGGTCGCCGCCGTTGCCGCCGACTCCGCCGACCAGTCGCCGAGCAGGTCGGGCCCGAGGTGCGCGACCGCGTCCATGTCGTGTGCCCGTTCGAGGACCTCGAGCACGCCGAGGTCGATGCCCGACGCCACCGCATCGGCCGTTCCGAGCACGATGCGGATCTTGTACGCGGGCACCCGGACCCGGCCGATCACCCACGCCCCGTCCATCTTCAGATGCGAGTGGATGCTGGCCTCACCCACCCGGATGAACAGGTGCTTGCCGCGGCTGAGCACCTCGTCCACCACCTGGCCAGTCAGGTCGACCGCCGCGTAGCGGGGCACGCGGACGTCACAGCGCGTGAGTGTCTTGCCCTCGAGGGCTTTCCGCAGCTTGTCGGCGGTGCGGAAGACGGTGTCCCCTTCCGGCATCAGCGCAGCCGCAGACCGCGCGGTGTCCGGGAGAAGCCCGCGTGCACCAGCGCCTCGGCCACCAGCGAGTCTTTACTCTCGAGCACCGGAACGCCGTCGATCCGCTCGACCAGAAGCGCGGGAACACGTTGGCGGGTCACCAGTTCCGCGAGCGCGGCCGCCGCGGCGTTGTGCACCTCGGCGTCCTCGGTGAAGCTGAGCAACGACCGGCCCCCGCGTTCGACGAACCACGCCAGCTCCCCGTCGACGAGCACCACCAGCGCGCCCGCCTTGCGGCCCGGCCGGTGCGCGGCCTCGCCCTGGGCCGGCCAGGGCAGCGCCGCCCCGAACGGATTGGCCGGATCGGTGGCGGCCAGCGCGATCGCACGCAGATTCTGCTGCTTGTCGTCGATGCTGTCGGCGTGGCTGCGCAACCGGTCGACCGTGCTGGCGGTCGCGAACTGGGCGCCGCCCAGCGATTCGACGAAATAGCCGCGCTGACAACGCCCCGCCTCCTCCATCGAGGTCAGCACCTTGTACATCGACGCGAACCCGCCGGCGATGTTCTCCGCGGCCACCGCACCTTTGGTGAGCACGCCGTGCCGGGCCAGCAGCTGGTCGGCCTGATACGACGCCCGCACGGTGGTGTCGACCTCGGCCGTCGGCAGTGCGGCCCAGCGCCCCGCCACCGTGGGATCGGTGTCGCGGTGCGCGCCGAGACCGGCGGTGCTGATGCTGTAGCGGCTCAGCCGCGGCGCCCGACGGTGCCGGTGCGAGGGGGCCGCCGCGCGCCGGGTGCCGGAACCGCGGGTGCCCGCCAACAGCGCGCGCACGGGCGCGAACGTGTCACCGCCGACGTATCCGGCCCAGATCAGCTGCCACAGAGCCTCTTTGAGGGCCTCGGTGCTGACACCGTCGACCGCGAGCTGGCGGAAGAAGTACGCCCCGCCGCCACTCAACGCGCCGAGGATCGTGTGATGGGTGTCGGTGAGGTCGAGTTCACCGTGCGGGGCGAGCGAGAGCGGCGCGGTGTCGGCGGGGTGGAAGGCGACCCAGCCGTCGGCCGATGACAGCGCGCCGGCCCCCGACCACAGCACCTCGCCGGAGGCGAGCAGCTCGTCGAGCATGCCGGGCTGATAATCACGCACCCGCTGCCCGAAGATCAGCGGCTCGATCGCCGACGCCGGCATCGGCACGCCCGCCAGCTGGTCGATCACCGATGCCAGACCGTCGACCCCCGACACCGTGTCGCCACCCAGTTGTTGCCAGGCCGGCAGGAAGCGCCCGAGCGCCGCGGTGCTGACCGGCTCGATCTGCGCGCGCAATGCCGCCAGCGAGCGCCGTCGCAGGATGCGCAACACCTCGGCGTCGCACCACTGGTCACCGGAATCGGCAGGCGCATCGGTGAATTCGCCGCGCACCAATTTGCCGTCGGCGGCCAGCCGGCCCAGCACGTCGGCCGCCACCCGCACCCCCAACCCGAACCGCGACGCGGCCTCCGCGGTCGTGAACGGGCCCCGCGTGCGGGCGTAGCGGGACAGCAGTTCGCCCAGCGGATCAACGACGGGCTCGAGGAACGCGATTGGCACGCCGACCGGCACCGCGACCCCGACGCCGTCGCGCAGCCGCCCGATGTCCTCGACGCTGGCCCACCAGGTCTGTCCGGCGTAGGACACGCTCACGATCCGTTTGGCCGTCAGCAGGCCCTCGAGCCACCCGCCGACATCCTCGACCGTGCAGCGCACCGCGATCTCCTCGACCGTCAGCGGACCGAGCATGCGCAGCAGGTCGGCCACCCCTTCGGCGTCGCGGACCGTTCGCTCGGGCGTCAGGTGCTGCAGCTGACGCGTGGTGTTGGCCACCACGTCGGCGTCGAGCAGTTCGCGCAGTTCGACCCGTCCCAGCAGCTCGGCCAGCAGCGTCGGGTCCAAGGCCAGTGCGGCGGCGCGCCGTTCGGCCAGCGGGCTGTCGCCTTCGTACATGAACGCGCCGACGTAGCCGAACAGCAGAGACGCCGCGAACGGCGAGGGTGTCGGCGTCTCGACCTCGAGCAGCCGAACCCGGCGCTGGGCGATGCGCGCCATCAGGTCGGTGAGCATCGGCACGTCGTAGACGTCCTGCAGGCATTCCCGGACGGCCTCGAGGACGACAGGGAAGTCCGGGTAGTTGCGGGCCACGTCGAGCAGTTGCGCCGCGCGCTGGCGCTGATGCCACAGCGGGGAACGCTTACCCGGATGACGGCGCGGCAGCAGCAGGGCCCGGGCGGCGCACTCCCGGAACCGCGAGGCGAACAGCGCCGACGAGCTGACCTCGGTGGTCACCAGCGGCTCGATCTCGTCCGGGTCGAAGACGAAGATGTCGGCGCCCGGGGCGGTGTCGTCGGTGTCGGGTAACCGCACGATGATGCCGTCGTCGGAGGCGGTCGGCTTCTCGTCGATGCCGAACCGCTCGTAGAGCCGCCTGCCCACCGCGAGCGCCAGCGGGCCGTGCACCCGCAGGCCGTAGGGGGAGTGCAGGATGATCCGCCAGTCACCCAACTCGTCCCGGAACCGCTCGACCACCAGCGTGGTGTCGGACGGTACCGCGGTCGTCGCGGTGCGCTGCTCGTCGATCAGCTGCCACAGGTTGTCGATCGCGAACGTGTCGAATCCCACGCTCTGACAGCGTTTCTCGAAGGCGTCGCGGTCGAGGCGGGCCAGCTCGCCGTTGAACGCGCCGATCGCCGCGCCCAGCTCGGCGGGCCGACCGACACCGTCGCCGCGCCAGAACGGCAGCCGCGCCGGTTCGCCGGGGGCGGGGATGACCAGCACCCGGTCGTGGGTGATCTCGGTGATCCGCCAGCTGGTCGCGCCGAGGGAGATGACGTCGCCCGGGCGGGACTCGTAGACCATTTCCTCGTCGAGTTCGCCGACCCGGGAAGGCTTCTCGGAGTCCGCGCTGGAGGCGAGGAAGACGGTGAACAGCCCGCGGTCGGGGATCGCGCCGCCGGAGGTGACCGCGAGCCGCTGGGCGCCGGGCCGCGCGGTGAGCGTGCCGGCGTCGCGGTCGTACACGATGCGTGGCCGCAGTTCGGCGAACTCGGTCGACGGGTACTTCCCGGAGAGCAGGTCCAGCGTCGCCTCGAAGGCGCTGCGCGGCAGCGTCGCGAAGGGTGCGCTGCGCCGCACGGTGTCGAACCAGGACTCGGCGTTGATGGGTTCCAGCGCGCACGCTGCGACGGTGTGTTGGGCCAGCACGTCGAGCGGATTGGCGGGCACCCGCATCGTCTCGATCTGACCGCCCAGCATCCGCTGCACGCTGACCGCGCATCCGATCAGGTCGGTGCGGTGCTTGGGGAACAGCACGCCCTGGCTGATCTCACCGACCTGGTGGCCCGCCCGGCCGATGCGCTGCAGCCCGCTGGCCACCGACGGCGGTGTCTCCACCTGGATCACCAGATCGACCGCGCCCATGTCGATGCCGAGTTCCAGACTCGACGTCGCCACGACCGCCTTGAGCCGCCCGCTCTTGAGGGCGTCCTCGACGTCGGCGCGTGCCTCCTTGCTGACCGAGCCGTGGTGTGCCCGGGCCAGCAGCGGCTCGGCGCCGTAGGACTGCCCGCTGCCCATCAGGTGGGCGGGCGCACCGCCGGCCACGCCGGGGTTGGGCCCGCCGAGTTCGATGCCGTTGCGCTCGGCGTGGATCTCGTTGAGCCGCGCGGTCAGGCGTTCGGCCAGCCGCCGCGAGTTGGTGAACACGATCGAGCTGTTGTGCGCCTCGATGAGGTCGACGATGCGCTCCTCCACATCGGGCCAGATCGAGTTGTTCTCCAGGTTCGCCATGTCGGGCACCGGCACCTGAACGGTCAGGTCGAACGTCTTCGCCGCGGGCGGCGCCACGATGGTGGTGGGCGCGGCGCCGGACAGGAAGCGGGCCACCTCTTCGGGCGGACGCACCGTGGCCGACAGCCCGATGCGCTGCGCGGGCTTCTCGAGCATCGCGTCGAGCCGCTCCAGGGACACGGCCAGATGCGCGCCGCGCTTGGTGCCCGCCACGGCGTGCACCTCGTCGACGATGACCGTCTGCACCCCGGCCAGCGTCTCGCGGGCGGCGGAGGTCAGCATCAGGAACAGCGACTCGGGCGTGGTGATCAGGATGTCGGGCGGTTTGGTGATCAGCTCCCGGCGTTTGGCGGGCGTGGTGTCTCCGGAGCGGACTCCGACGCTGATCTTCGGCGGCTCCTGACCGCCGCGCTCGGCGATGCGGGAGATCCCGGTCAGTGGCGTGCGCAGGTTGCGCTCGACGTCGACGGCGAGCGCCTTGAGCGGGGACACGTACAGCACCCGCGTGGTGGGCTCCGACGACGGCGACCTGGCCAGCCCGTCGATCGCCCACAGGAAGGCCGCGAGCGTCTTGCCGGACCCGGTGGGTGCGATGACCAGCGTGTTGTCGCCGTCGGCGATGGCGTTCCATGCCTGGGCCTGCGCCGGAGTGGGTTCGACGAAGGTGCCCGCGAACCACTCGCGCGTCAACGCGCTGAAGCGGGAGAGCGGATCGGTGGTCAGGGACACGTGTCCATGGTGCCAAGGGCCTCCGACAAACTTCGGGCAAGACCGCTCTGGCGGCCTCAGATCGTGAAGCCGCCGTCCACGTTCAGGGTGGATCCGGTGATGTATCCGGTGTCGGGCCGGGCCAGGAACGCCACGGCGTTGGCCACGTCGCCGGGCTGGCCGTAGCTCCCGGTGGCCAGCATCGGGCGCAGCTGATCGGCGAAGTCACCCTCGTCGGGGTTCATGTCGGTGGCGATCGGGCCGGGCTGGACGTTGTTGACGGTGATGCCGCGCGGCCCCAGTTCCCGGGCGAGGCCGCGGGTCAGGCCGGAGACGGCGGCCTTGGTCATCGCGTACACCGAGAAGCCGGGGGTGGGCACCCGGTCGGCGTTGACGCTGCCGATGTTGATGATCCGGCCGCCGTCGGCCGCGGCGAGGTGGGGAACCGCGGCCTTGGTGGCGGCGAAGACGCCGCGAACGTTCACGGCGACCAGGCGGTCGAATTCCTCGAGGGGAAACTCCTCGATGAGCGCGCCGGACGCCACGCCCGCGTTGTTGACCAGGATGTCGAGTCCGCCCAGCCGCTCGACGGTCGCGGCCACCGCCGCGGCGGTCGCATCGGCGTCGCGGCTGTCGGCCTGCAGCGCCACGACGGTCCCACCCGAGGCAGCGGCTTCGGCGGCGAGCTTCTCGGCGGCCTCGGCCGAGGACTGGTAGGTGAACGCCACGGAAGCGCCGTCGGCGGCCAGGCGACGCACGATCTGTGCGCCGATTCCGCGCGCGCCCCCGGTGACCAGGGCGCGTCGGCCGCTCAGGGCCCCTGTGCTGTCGGTGTTGGTGCTCACGTGTCCATCCCGTCGTCGGCGTTTCCCCGGGCAAGCCGGATCGGCGTCGCATCCATTCCCGTTGTGGTGCGCGTCACAGACACGGTGGCGTCCCCGGGCTGTCAAGAGCACTTCGCCCACCGTGCCAGGGACCTCTGACAGCCTCATCGGTACCAACGTTCACCAGCGACGACAGCGCGACGCTGCCTACGATCGCGACGTGCTTGCGGGGGATTGGCGGGCGTATGTACCGACGGCCACTGTGGGCCGTCCGCGCATCGTCGACGCCGCCGTGCCGCGCGCCCGCCTGGTCGAGCAGCTCGCCGCCCGGGACGACGCGCACCTGGTCACCGTGACGGCTCCGGCCGGGTACGGCAAGACGACCGCGGTGGCGCTGTGGGAAGGCACCGATCCCCGACCGTTCGCGTGGGTCCGTGTCGACCACCTCGACGAGGACCCTGCGCACCTGCTGCTGCACCTCGCGACCGCCGTCGCGGCGGTGCGCCCCGTCGACAGCGCCGTCCTCGGTTATCTTCGCGGGCCGGGACGCGACCCGCTGACCCATCTGCTTCCGGCGCTGAGCGCGGCGCTCGACGCCGCCGGACCCCTGGTGCTCGTCGTCGACGACGCCCACCACCTGAACGCCGACGATGCCGTCGCGGCTCTGCACGCGGTGATCGACGCGGCGCCGGCGCACACGACGGTCGTGGTGGTGGGGCGTCACCAGCTGCGACTCGAGATCGTCCGGCGCCGACTGGTCGAGGATGTCGTGGAGATCGACGCGTCGGTCCTGCGCTTCTGCGACGAGGAAGCGGCGACGCTGCTCGTGTCGGTGAGCGGCATCGACCGTCGAGCCCCCGCCGTCGCGGCGGTCGTGGAGCGTTGCGAGGGGTGGCCTGCCGGGGTCATGTTGGCGGCCATGGCCCTCCGGGACGGCGGATCCGTCGACTCGCTGGTCGGGAGACGCGGCCCGCTGGCCGAGTATCTGGTGGAGGAGGTCCTTGATCTGACCGATCCCGCGACGGCCACGTTTCTCCTCGATTCGTCTGTGCTGGAACGCTTCACCGCGGCGCAGCTGGACGTGGTGCTCGCCCGTGACGACTGCGCGCAGATGCTCGACGCCCTCGCCGACGCCGGCAATCCCTTTCTCGTCGTTCTGGACCAGCACGGGGTCTGGTTCCGTTACCACCGGCTCTTCGCCGACGTCCTGCGTCAGCGGATGCGGACGCGCGCTCCGAACCGCTTCCGCGAGCTCGCGATTCGGGCCGCCGAGATGATGGAGCGCGACGGCGACATCGACGGCGCGCTGCAGCTCGCCCTCGCCGCGGGTGACGAACCGCGCGCAGCCGACCTGGTGGGCCGGGACGCGGTCCGTCTCGGATTCGACGGCCGCGCCGGCGTGCTGGCGCGGCGCGTGGCGTTGCTCGAGCCCCGGATCTTCACCGAGTATCCCGATGCGGCGCTGGCGCGGGCATGGCTGGGCGTCACCACCGGCGATGCCGAGGCCATCCATCGGTCGCTGATGCAGGCACGTCAGGCCGACCGCGGGGAACCGCTCGCCGACGGCACGCCGTCGGTGGATGTGGCTGCGGCCCTTGTCGGTTCGCTCATCGGCGTCGGCGGCATCGACGAGGTGCTGCACTGCGCCGACGTCGTCCGCGCCGCCGGGGACAGCCTGGTCAACCCGTGGTGGGGGGCGGCGACGGTGATGAAGGGCGCCGCGGAATCGATGCGCGGTCAGACACCGCAGGCTCGACTGCTCCTCGAATCAGCCCTACCGGTCACCGACGATCTGCCGGGGTTCCAGGCCGCCGCGCTGGCGCACCTGGCGCTACTAGACCTCGCCGCGGGTGACGATGCCGGGGCGATCGAACGAAGCGACGCCGCAAGGACACTCGTGGACAAGTACGACCTGGGTGATGTCGTGCCGATGGTGGTCGTCTATGCGGTGAGCGCGGTGATGGCGGCGCGGACCGGCGACGTCTCGGCGGCCCACGAATCGGTGAAGGTGACCGAGCGCCTGCTCGACCGGCTCGGTCGGTTGGCGGCGCGCACCGCGCTGCTCGGTCACGGCCTGTTGGCGTGGACCGCCGCCGTGGTGGGCGATCGGGAACTGCTCGCCACCCATCTCGACGCCGCCGAGCGTGCCCGACGACGGGAACCCGGGGCCATCGCACTGTCCGCCCGCGTGGACCGGGTACGCGCGATGGCGGCGGGCAACGCCCACCCCCTGACGGCAGCGGAGTTGCGGCTCCTCCCCCTGCTGGCGACGCACCTGTCGTTGCAGCAGATCGCCGACGAGCTGGTCATCGGGCGCGAAACCGCCAAGAGCCAGGCGACATCGGTGTACCGCAAGCTCGGCGTGTCCACCCGCGGTGCCGCTGTGGAGGAGGCGAGACGGATCGGACTTCTCAGCGGCTGAGCGAGGCCTGGGGTCAGCAGCAGCGTGCGGCGCAAGGGAAGGCCGGCGCTGCGCTGACCCCAGGCGATTGGCAGATTACTCCGCCGATGATCCAGGTGGGCGCCGTTTTGGCGCGATCGCTTCTTTCACCCGTTGTGGGGGATGATCGCGGTGACAGCGCCTCCTACCGTCGGAAGACAGTGACGCTGATGGCTGTCCGGCCACCGGTGGGGATCCCCGACGAAGGGGGTGAGAATGCGCGCTCTGTCCTCGATGGCCGCGCCCGTTCTGGTCGCCGCGGGGCTGGTCGTCGTCCCGATGGCCTCGGCACCGAACGCTTCGGCCGGTTGTGTCAAGACCAACGGAATCTCGGTGTGCGACAGCGGGAGCGAGGCGGGCTCGGGGCCCTCGGTGCCCTATCCGTGTGACCTGGACTGGTACTGCTACGACGGCTCCACCTGGGATCTCGGGCTCGACATCGATGTTCCGCCCCCGCCGAGACCCGACAACTCCTTGCCCCGCCCGGACCGGGGTCGGCCGGGAACACCCGGCGGTGGTGGTGGTGGCGGTATCGGCGGCAGGCGTTGACGCCGCCGCTCCTCGACCCCGCGAAATGCTTGTCGAGGGCACGGTTTCACCCGTTGTGGGGGATGCCCGTCGGTGAGCACGTTCCTAGGCTCGAATCGGCGCGGCCATTTCGGCCTGTGCGTACACGAGGGGAGTCCACCGATGCGGCTGGCGTACATCATCGTTGCGTCCGCTCTGGTGTGCGCGGCGCTGGAGGCCCCACCCACGGCGCACGCCGATTGTGTGAGCTCGGGCGGCACCACGGTGTGTTCGCAGGGTGAGGTGCGCGGCGCGGACAACGGTGCCGGAGCCGGGGGATCGGGTCCGTACGTGCCGTATCCGTGCAGTTACGACTGGTACTGCAACGACGGTGTCACGTGGGACATCAACATGGACTGGGACCCGGGCGTCGGCATCGGGGCCCCGGGTCGACCCGGGAACCGCCCGGGCGGCGGTGGCGGCGGCGGTGGCCGTGGCGGACGGCGATGACGACATCACACACGATCGAGGAGAAGACAGTGGCCTTTCCATTCATCACCACGCGTCCATTCATCACCACGCGACGACTGGTGGCGGGGGCGCTCGGTGTCGCTGCCGTGATGGCCGGTAGCGGTGTACCCGCGCAGGCGCAGCCGAATTGCACGGCAGCAGATCTCGCCGGAATCATGTCGGGGATCACCGCCGCGACATCGGCCTACCTGTTCACCCACCCTCAGGTCAACGACTTCTTCACGTCGCTCAAGGACGTGCCGAAGGAGGACCGTCAGGCGGCGCTGAACGACTACGCCAACGCCAACCCCCAGGTGCAGGCGGAGCTGCAGGGCATCCGGCAGCCCGCGGTCGACTTCCGCAACCGCTGCGGGTGACGGCATCGCACGACGAGAACTGAGGACGTGACGTGGCCACTGTTCGTAGATCGCAGCCGCAAGGACTCGCCGCGCTGCTCGCTGCCGCCGTTTCGGGTGGATTCCTGGCGAGCGCCGGTCTGTGGTCGGCCCCTCCGGCCGAGGCCACGTGTCTGTCGGCGTTCGGCATCGGTAACAGCGCGAGCTGTAGCAGCACACTGTTCGGGGTCGCCTTTGCGCTCGGCCAGGGAGCCGAGGCCCACGCGGACGGCTTCTTCGGCGCTTCGTTCGCCATCGGCAACGGCGCCTCCGCCACCACCACCGACTCCTTCACACTGGCCAGTGCCGTGGGTGAGAGTTCGAGCGCCGCCGCCCACGGCTTCCTCGGGCTCGGCCTGAGCATCGGAGGCAATGCAAACACCGTGGTGGCAGGAGGATCCGGGTCTGTCCTGACGCTTGCGAGCAACTGGTTCGGCAACGACAACGACGTCACCGTGCAAGCCGGCGGCTTATGGAACCGGGCCGGCAACTACGGTGGCACCGGGAACGTCATCACGACACAGGGCAGCCGATTCAACCACTCCCGCAGCATCTTCGGAAACAACAACGAGGTTTCGACGACAGGCGGCTACGGCAACGCTGCCCAGAACGCCTTCGGTAGCGGCAACCAGGTCATTCAGACGGGCGGAACCGGAAACCTCGCGAAGAACTTCTTCGGCAACGACAATCCGGTCACCATCACTGGCGGTTACGCGAATTTCGCGCGGAATCGATTCGGAGACACCAACGAGCTGACGATCGTCGGCGGCAACCGCAACTTGGCGAGCAACATCGTCGGCACCGGCAACCAGGTCAATGTGTCGGGTGGACTCTTCAACAGGGCACGGAATGCCGGCGGTAGCGACAATCAGTTGTCCGCCGGTGGTGCCAACAGCCGCTTCAACTTCGTCTACAACGTCGGCGGAGGCGGCAACGACGTGAGCGCCGGCGGCCCCGGGAGTTTCAACGCGGGCTTCAACGTCCTGGGTTCGGACAACACGGTGAAGGCGGGTCCAGGTCCGTTCGCTCTGGCCGGCACCGTCTTTCAAGATGGTCGAACCGTGACGAAATCAGGTCCCGGCATCGCGATCAACAATATTCGCATCGGCGGCAACTTGACCGTGCGTCAGCGCGGCGACGCGGAGAAGACCGCCCAGGCGAATACCGACAAGCCGACGAGGAAGCCCGCGGCCGAGAGGCTGGGAAAGAAGCATCGCAACGAGGAGAGACGGGCTCGGCGGAGCGCGACATCCAGCGACGCGGGGGAGTGATTCAACCTAGGTGCCGCGATCAATGGAATCGAACACGGTCAACGATTGCTCGAAAGGTGCTGACGTGACGCCCAATTCGTTGCCGAACGGGTGATCCAGCCAGAACACGACGAAGAGCAGCAAACCCAACAGGATTGCGATCGCACCCAGCAGGCACAGGTGCGCACGTGCACTGCCGAGCCGCATAAAGCCGCCGATCCCCAGCAGGACGACACCGCCGAACAGAAGGCCGCTCCACAGCAACCCCGGAATCCGGGGTGTGGCATCGAGGATCCGCTGATTGCGCTGTGACGCCAACGTGGTCAGTTGATCCAGGAACTTCTGTGTGATCGGATTGTCTGCGACACTGGAATTCTGGCTTCCGAGAACCGCGTACATCTCATTGAGCGCGTCGCGCGCGGTCTCGGTTCCCGTGCCCGAGCGCAGCGAGTTCTCCCATTCGGGTCCCTCGACAGCATGTGCATACTTGCGGAGGAGCGTACGCATCTGCGTCTGTTCGGACAGCGGCATACCGACGGTCTGCCGGTACATGGTCACGATGGTGGACGCCTCGTTGGAGACGTTGGTTTCTGCCGACGAGAACTGCTCCCACGCGACAACGATGGTGAAGCCCAGCAGGGCGCCGTAGACCAAACTCACACAGGTCAGGAAGGGGGAGAGCGCCGAATTATGCCCTTCGCCCGGTGTTTTGGGGAGCGTGCGATCGGCGAGCACGATGGCAGCGGTCGCAATCAGCACCGATGCGACGAGGGAGCCTGCCAGCAGCATCCAAAGACCCGCCAGGCCGAATCCGCCCATGACCACCCCTCACGTCGTTGCCAGTGGGACCGACGTCTGTTTGGTTACCCGCCCGCGGCCGAGATTATCGACTTCCTGGACGACATCGAATGGGTCTACCAGGGCACTGATGCGTGGTAGGCAGAACACGTGGACTTGGCGAGTTGGAGCCTGGGGCTGTCGCTCATCGTGCTGACGATAGCCATCCACACCTCGGCGGTGGTCGGGATGGCGCTCGCACTCGAGAAGAGGGTGGCCGGCCGATCGAGCACGTCGGCACCGACTCGGCGACAGGCGATCCCGGTCGTGATCATCCGGATAGGAACCATCGCCGTGCTGCTGGCGGCCCTCCACGGAGTCGAGGGCGTCATCTGGGCGGTGGCCTACCGGTGGCTCGGCATCTTCGATTCGTTCACCGACGCGTCCACCTACTCGCTGGCGGCGATGACGACGTCCGAGACGCTGGCAACGCCGCGCGCATCGGGGTGGCCGATGCTCAGCGCGCTCGAAGCCGTCAACGGTGGCCTTCTGTTCGGCATCAGCACCGCGTTCCTCTTCGCCGTCATTCAGGTTCACTGGCAAACCCTCCTCCACCGGCGTCAGACCCCCGCGGACGACTGAGTCTGAGCCCCGTCGACTGTCGTGTTTCGCCTTCCCTCGAACGCGCACCGGACTAGAATCTGCTGTCGGGGAAGCAGTGTTCCGATGAACGAGGGTGGTTCGGCATGAAGCCATCGAAAAAGAACGCGCGAGCTCGGATGGCAAGCGCCGGCAGGACGTTGACGACCTTCGGCGTTGCGGCGGCCATCGTCGGTACGATCACGATCATTCCGCAGTCTGACCCACCGGCACCGCGAACTGTGCCTGCGGTCGACCTCACCGCCGCATACCTTCCCCTGGCCGTGCGACAGCAGCTCCAACAGCTTCAGGAGCTGAGTCCCCGCGCGGTCGTCCCGCCGCGGCGGCTGAATCCGGCCACTCCTGCGCCGAGTGCGAGCCGGCCGACGTTCCCGCCCCCACCCACTATCCCGCCGCCGGTGGTGACCGCCTTCGAATTCGAAGACGCGATCATCAACACCTACCACGCCATCGAGCCCTGGGTGCGTTACGGATTCGAGTTGGCGACCTATGCGGTGGGGTGGGTGCCCTGGGTCGGTTGGCTGGCCCCGCAGATCATGATCTTCTACAACTTCGGCGAGCGCATCGTCGAGAGTCTCGTGGTCAATTCGGCGAACTGGCTGTGGGGTCCGCTTCCTTTTGGGGAGGGCCTGGCCAACGTCGCGCGGGACAGCTGGGACGCCCTGGTTCAACTGGGTAGGGATGAGTGGAACTTCTGGCTTCCGCCGCTACCACCCCTCCCTCTCACCGCTGAGCAGACGACGGACCCTGCGCAGGACGGCATCACGGGCACGGTCGACGAACCGGCCGCTCCGTCGGCCGTACGGCCGCACCCTGTGCGGGACGCACTCCTGGCTCTTGCCCATTCCCTCCCGGTGCGGCCCGGTGCGCCACACAACACGGTGCGGCCACGATTGCTCGAGCGCATCGTCCACCAGCCTGCTGCTCCCGACACCGACGCGACACCCGACGGTGAGGTGGAAGGTGCTGCTGCGCCGGTAGATTCGCGCAACGACGGCATCGCACCCACGGATTCTGACCTGCCGATCCCTGAACCGGAGAAGGCGGACGATGCCTCGCAGGGCGACACCCGCTCGGCCGACGCGACCGGCGACAGCCAGCAATCGGGCGGTGCCGCCGAAGGCGCCGAAAAGCCGTCGGCGGCCGGCGACGGAGCAGCGCACACGCCTCGGTGGCGGGGCGGTCGCGACGCCGAGCGCCGCGGTCCGCAGTTCCGACACGAGCGCCGGGCTGCCAGCGCTTCCGCCTCATCGTCTGCGGACAGCTGACCCCGCGAGGGCCCAACCCTCAGCGCTGCGGCGCGGTGACCGCGTCGGCGAGCACCGCAGGAATGCCCGGCACCCGTCCGACGCCGTCCATCAGCGTGTGCGCGCAGAGGTCGGCGATGAAGTCGACGTCCAGTGACGGGTCCATCAATCGCTGCCGGCACATCTCGAACGTGAACGCCAGCCACCCGTAGACCGTCGCCCGCAGGTCTCGCTCGACCTTCTCGTCCATCGGTTCGCCCACGAACGCGGTCATCCGGCCGAGGATGCGGTCGGCCTGCCGGTCGTTGTCGGAGTCCTCGATGCCGCGCAGCACCGGGTCGGTGCGGCCGATACCCGTCGAGGCGGCCCACGCGCGGTGCGGATACTCCTCGTCGTAGCGCAGATAGGCCAGCACCCCGGCGCGCACCTGCCCGAACAGCGTCTGCCCCGGCAGGGGTGCCGTGTTCGTCGCCTCGAACAGACGCTCGCCCTCGGCGCGTACGACGGCGGCGAAGAAGGCGCGCTTGTCCGGGAAGTAGTGGTACATCAAGGCACGGGAAACGCCTGCCCGCTCAGCGATCTCGTCGATGCGGACCTCGTCATAGGGCCGCTGGCCGAACACCTCCGCGCCGAGTGCGAGCAATTCGGTGCGGCGCGCGTCGGGGGACAGGCGCCGGCGTGGTCCCGACATGAAATCGATACTGACACATGTCGCACAGCCGTCGACGGCAGGCTCGCCGCCTACGCTTGCGACGCCTCCCGGTCCGGTTGCAGACCGCTGGGGCCGAACCGCGCCCCGGTGCGTCGCAGGCGGCGCTCGAAGAGCCGCTGCAGCGGTGTCGCGACGAACGTGGTGATGATCGTCATCACGGCGAGGATCGTGTACAGCTTGCCCGAGATCAGGCCGGCCTCCAGGCCGATGTTGAGCAGGATCAGCTCCATCAGACCGCGGGCGTTGGCGAGCGCCCCCATCGAGCCGGCCTCGTACCAGCTCATGCCCTGCCAGCGGGCCGCCAGCCCGACGGCGCCGAATTTCGCGGCGAACGACACCACCAGCACGACGGCGGCCATCACCAGCGTGGAGCCGTCCAGGATCAGCGTCAGTTGGGTGTTCAGGCCCGAGTAGATGAAGAAGCCCGGCAGCAGCAGGTAGGCGGTCAGCGGTTCGAACCGGTCGCGGACCGCGTCCAGCAGCGCGCCGCGCGGCATCACCAGCCCGGCCACGAACGCGCCGAACACCGAGTAGATCCCGACCAGGTCGGTGAACCAGCTCGCGGTCAGCACGACCAGCAGGATGATGCTCAGTTGCGCGATCGGCAGGCCGCCGGTGCGTTCGGTGTCGGCGCTGCGCGGGGTCCACGTTTCGAGGCGCGCCAGCAGCGGCCGGCCGAGGTACACCATGAACAGCAGGTAGAGCAGACCCCCGCCGACGGCCACGACGGCGCCGAGCAGGCTGCCCTTCGCCGTCGCCACCACGGTGGCCAGCAGCACCCACGAGCAGGCGTCGTCGACCGCGGCGCACGACAGCGACATCGTGCCGAGCCGGGTGTTGAGCAACCCGGAGTCGTAGACGATCCACGCCAGCATCGGGAAGGCGGTGATCGCCACCGCTGCGGCCACGAACAGCCCGCCCTGCCAGTGCGCGACCTTGTCGGTGAAGTAGCCGCCGGAGTCGACCATCCACCAGCCCAGGACGCCGCCCAGGACCAGCGGCACACCGATGCCCGCGGCCGACGTCGCGCCGGCCTGGCGGGTGTGCGCACCGAGGATGTCGAGCTTGAACGACGAACCGACCAGGAACATGTACAGCACCAGCCCGAGTTGGCCGACGACGTAGATGGCGACCAGGTTCGGGTGGGTGATGGTCTCGGCGCCGATGGTCAGCTTCGTCGGGAACAGCCAGTGCTGGGCCTGCGGCCACAGCCAGCCGAGAACCGAAGGGCCGAGCAGGAATCCGGCGACCATGATGGCGACCACCTGTACCTGGCCGAGGCGGCGGAACAGCGGCCACAGCAGCCGGTAGGTCGCCAGGATCACGACGATCTGCAGGAAGAAGTGGTAGGTGATGGTCAGCAGTGGCGGCATGTCAGCGCTGCTCCGACCAGCGGAACGCCCGCAGACAGGCCAGCAGACCGACGACGGTCCACGCGGCGAGCACCAGGAAGATCCGCCCGTGTTCCCAGCTGCCCGCCGGTTCGGCGGCGACCATCTGCGGCGGCAGCAGCACCGACCGGAACCCCTGGGCCATCCATTTCACCGGGAACAGCGACCCGATGACGAGCATCCATGCGGGCAGCATCATCAGCGGCACATAGGTGCCCGAGACGAACTGCAGTCCGACGGCGGGGCCGTTGGTCAGCACCGCGGCCGACACCGCGTTGTTGGCGACGTTGCTCACCAGCAGCCCCAGCAGCGAGCAACTCGTGATGCCGAGAGCGAAAACCCAGCCCAGCGTCCACCATTCGGCCAGGCCGGTCGGCAGCCGCAGACCGAACACGAACACCCCGACCAGGATCAGGATGATCGCCTCGGCGAGGCTGGCGATGGCGACCAGCGCGATCTTGCCGACGAAGTACGACGTCGCGGTCGCCGGGGTGCCGCGCAGCCGCCGCAGCGCGCCGGTCTCGCGGTCGGCGGCGACGCTGATCCCGAGGTTGATGAACGACGTGGACAGGATGCCGTAGGCGAGCATGCTCGCCGCGATCACCGCCCCGGTGCTGACGTCGCTGCCCGGCACCGCGGCCGAGAAGATCGACCCGAGCAGCAGGCAGATGATCGCGGGCATCGAGAACGTCAGCACCACCTGCTCGGGGCGCCGGTAGAACATCTTCAGTTCCGGAACGATGCGCGACATTCCGATGCGCAGCGCCGACGGCAGCGCCGGGTTGGGTGCGCTGTGCCGGGCGCGGGCCGGCCGGTCGATGCGCTTGGTCGCCATCACTGCTCCCCGATCAGCGACAGGTACGCGTCTTCGAGCGTCGGCCGGGTGACGGTCAGATCGGCCATCTCGGCGCCGTGCGCCGAGCGTGCCCGGATGAACTCGGTCGGCCGGTCGGTCTCGATGACGCGGATCTCGCCGTGCTCCGTCCACCGGACCGTGGCGACCGAGTGCGCCTGGGCGGTCAGCCGGGCGGGGGTGTCGACGGCGACGACGCGGCCGTCGGCGATCACCGCGACGCGGTCGGCCAGCGTGGCGGCCTCCTCCAGGTAGTGGGTGGTGAGCACGATGGTGGTGCCGTCGGCGGCGAGAACCCGGATCAGATCCCAGAATTGGCGCCGCGCCTCGGGGTCGAAACCGGTGGTGGGTTCGTCCATGAAGAGCAGTTCGGGGTCGGCGATGATGCCGAGCGCGACGTCGAGCCGGCGGCGCTGCCCGCCCGAGAGGGTCCGCACCCGCGAGTCCGCGGTCGAGGTGAGCCCGACCAGGTCGAGCACGTCGTCGGGGTCGCGCGCCTGCCCGTAGCACCGCCGGAACATCCGGACCGTCTCGGCGACGGTGAGCACCCCGAAGTCGCTGGCGTCCTGCAGCACGATGCCGATCCTGGCCCGCCACTGCCGGTCCGCGGTGCCGGGGTCCTCGCCGAGCACCCGCACCTGACCCGCGTCACGCGTGCGGTGGCCTTCGAGAATCTCGATGGTGGTGGACTTCCCGGCGCCGTTGGGGCCGAGGATCGCGACGATCTCGCCGTACGCGACGTCCAGGTCGACGTCGCGCACGGCGGTCAGCCGGCCATAGGACTTGCTCAGTCCGCGGACCTGGACGGCCGGGGCCGCATCGGCCGCCGTCACGACTGGCCGGTCCCTTCCAGATCGTCGAGCAGGGCCCGCAATTCGTCGTCGGACAGGGTCGCGATCAGCCGGTCGACGTCGGCCTCCGCATCCGCGGCGGTGTCGATCTGGGTGTCCCCGCCGGCCGCCTCGGCCTCGCTCTCGGCGTGGATCGCCCGCAGCTCGGTCAGGATCCGGGCCGCCAGCGAGTTCACGCTGACACCGCGCAGGATCTCCAGCACCGGCAGGTCGATCGAGAACAGGCTGTTGACCCGGACCCGGAACTCCATCGCCATCATCGAGTCCAGCCCCAGGTCGTCGAGCATCACCTCGGGATCGATGTCGGTTGCGGCACAGTCGAACACTGCTGCCACGACGTCGCGGACGTGGTCGGTGACGACGCCGAGCCGTTCGTCGTCCGGGGTGGCGGCAAGGACGTCGATGAGCGATGCGCCACCCGCGTCGGCTGCGGCGCCGCCGGCCTCGAGGTCGTTGAAGATCGCCGGCAGGTGCGCGCTGAAGCTCGCCTGGCGGGCGCGCCCCCAGTCCGCGGTGATCGCGACGACATGCGGTGTCTTCTGGGCGATCAGCCGGTCGAGGATCCGCACCCCGGCGCCCGGGGTGATCAGCTCGATGCCGCGCTGGGCGTAGATGCGCTCCAGCTTGAGCTCTTCGACCATGCCGACCGACCACGGACCCCAGCCGATCGTCAGTGCGGGCAGCCCCCGCGCCCGGCGGTAATGCGCGAAGGCGTCGAGATAGGCGTTGGCGGCGGCGTAGTTGCCCTGACCGGGGGAGGCGATGACCGAGCCCGCCGACCCGAACATCACGAAGAACTCGAGCTCCGCTTTCTCGAAAGCGTTGTGCAGAAGCCGGGTTCCGAGCACCTTGGGCGCCATCACCGAAGCGAAGTCCTGCTCGGTCATGTTCACCACCAACCGGTCGTCGACCGACCCCGCGGCATGCACGATGCCGCGGACCGGCGGCAGACCGTCGCGCAGGTGGTCGTCGCGCCAGCGCTCGACGTGCTCGGCGTCGGTGATGTCGACGGCCGCGCACCGCACCTGGGCGCCGAGGCGCTCGATCCGGCGGATCGTCTCGACGGTCGCGAAATGCGGATCGTCGTGCGTCATCTGGGGCCACAGTGCGCGCGCAGGGATCTCCCGGCGACTCAGCAGCGTGATGTGCCGCGCCCCACGCTCGGCGAGGTGGAACGCCACGCTGCGGCCGAGCGCTCCGGTGCCGCCGGTGACGACGTAGGTCGCGTTGGCGCTCAGCTTGGTCGGGAACGGCTTGGTCAGCGCGGCGCACGGTCGCAGCCGGGGCGCCAGCGTGAGCTCGCCGCGCAGCGCGATCTGGTCCTCGGCGTCGACGTCGAGCAGGTGACGGCGAAGTCGGGCCGCGGTCAGGTCCACGTCGTCGGTGTCGTCGATGTCGATCAGGCCGCCCCACAGTTCGGGGAACTCCTGGTGTCCGATGACCCGGCCCAGACCCCACACGGTGGCCTGGTCGACGGCCAGTTCCTCGGTGCCGAGCGCCGGTTGCGCGTTGGCGGTGACGATGTGCAGGCGCGGCTTGGCGCCCTCGAGCTGGGCGAGAGCGTTGACCACGTGCAGCAGTGTGATGACGCCGAGCCGGTCATCGGAGCCGGCGTAGATGTCGACGGGCCAGAAGTCGACGACGCCGGTGAGGTTTCCGTGGCGCTTCTGCAGAACGTCGAGCAGCTCCTGGATCTGTTCTGCCCGTTGCGGATCGACGGCGTACCCGTCGTCGACCTCGGTGAGAGTGTCCACCGGTTGGTGGATGACCTCGCAGACGCGGTGTCCGCCGTCGCGCAGCTGCCGGGCCAGCGCGGCGCCGAATCCGACCGTGTCGGCGAAGATCACCCATGACCCGGCGTCGACGGACGCGACGTCCTCCCGCGGCGGTTGCGCTGTCCAGTGCACCTCGTAGAGGTTGCGGTCGATGCGCTCGGTCGACATCGCCGAGGACGCACTGAGCGACTGGACCGTGAAGCCGTGCAGGACGGCGAGGGTCTCACCGAGCCGGTCGACGATCGTGATGTCGCTCTCGATCTCCTCCCGGCCGGCCGACACGACCCGCACGTGCACCGACATGTCCTGCTGCGGCCTGCCGTAGACGGCGCTGTGCCGGATGCGCGTCGGGAGGTAGGTGCCCGCGCCCGCCCCGGCCGCGTCGACGGCCGTCGTCCCGAACAGCGTCTGGAACGCGCCGTCGATCAGCGCCGGGTGGAAGTGGAAGTCCTCCAGGTCGTCGGCGATCCCGGCCGGGATCGCGAGTTGCGCCCTGGCCCAGTCCTCCCCGCCGCCGACGTCGCGCACCGGGCGGAACATCTCGCCGTAGGCGAAGCCCAGCGAGGCGGTGCGGGCGTAGAAGTCGTCGCCTCGAAGGTGCACCGCGGGCTGGTCGTCGGTCGCGACGTCGTGGGCCGGTGGCGAGCCGAGGGTGTTGAGTTCGGCGGTCGCGGTCACCGTCCAGCCGAAGTCGCCGTCACCGATCGCGGTGAACGCGGTGAACTCGAGGGTGCCCTTGGCCTCGTCGAGGGTCGTGCGGACCACGGGGTCGCAGGTGTCGTCGAGGATCAGGGCGCGGTGCAGTACGAGATCGTCGACGCTGCACGCCGATCCGTAGGTCACCGACGCCGCGGCCAGCGCCATCTCGAGGAACACGGCGCCGGGCACCACCACGGTGCCCTGCACCTGATGATCGGCGAGGAACGGCAGTACGGCGGTGCTGAGTTCGACCTCCCACGTCGGATGTGCGCCCGCCACCGGTTGTCCCAGCAGCGGATGCACCGGCGTGTAGTGCAGATCCTCGGCCGCCTCGGGTGTCTCGTTCCAGTAGCGCTTGGACTGCCACGGATAGGTCGGCAACGCGACGAGGTGGCCGCCGTCGGCGGGATGCACGGTCTTCCAGTCGATGTCGTGGCCGTGGCTGTGCACGGTCCCCACGCAGTTCATCAGCGTGCGGGCGTCGTCGTCGCCGCGCCGCTGGCTCGCCACCGTGAGCACCCGCTGCGATCCGGCGATCTCCAGCAGCGACGAGGCCAACACGGGATGCGGGCCGAGCTCCACGAAGTGGGTGTAACCGTCATCGAGCATCCGACGCGCCGCAGCCTCGAAAAGCACGGTGGCGCGGGTGTTCTGCCACCAGTAGGCGGCGCCGGCGGCGTAACCGGTGAGCTGCTCGCCGGTGACGGTCGAGTACAGCGGGATCGCCGCAGGGGCCGAGGACAGGCCGTCGAACGCTGCGTAGAGGTCCTCTCGCACGGTGTCCATGTAGTGGGTGTGGTACGGCACCTTGACCGCGAGGTACCGGTTGAAGACCTGCGCCTCGTCGAGTTGGCGCACGATGTCGGCGAGCACGTCCTCGTCGCCGGCGATGGTCACGGCGTGCGGGCTGTTGATCGCGGCGACCGACACCCGGTGTCCGAACTCCCCGGCACTGGCGGCGTCAAGGGTCTGCAGCAGCGCTTCGGCGCCGAGGCCGACGGCGACCATGCGGCCCAGCCCGGTGGTGCGTTGCTGCAGCCGGCTGCGGTGGTAGATCACCGCGACGGCCTGTTCGAAGGTGAGCAGACCGGCGAGGTGGTGCGCGGCGACCTCGCCCGCGCTGTGCCCGATCACCGCGTCCGGGACGATGCCGAAGTGCCGCAACTGTTCTGCGAGCGCGATCTGGATCGCGAAGTTGGCCGGCTGCGCGATCTCGGTTTCGGCCATCCGGCTGGTGTCGTCGTCGCGCCGCAGTTCCTCGATCAGCGACCAGTCGGTGTGGCGGGAGAGTTCGCGGTCGGTGCGCTCGATGCTGGCGGTGAACTCGGGGTAGACGTCGAGCAGCCCCCGGCACATCTGCGCCCACTGCGGACCCATGCCGGTGCAGACGAACGCCAGCTTCGGCGTGTCCGGTCCGGACCGTCCCAGGGCGGCCTGCCCGCCCCCGGCGGCCAGGGCGTCGAGCTGGTCGCGGGCGTCGTCGATGCTGTCGACGGTCAGGGTGCGCCGGTAGCTGAGGTGGGAGCGGCGCCGGCTGAGCGTGTAGCCCAGATCGGACAGTGTCAGATCCGGTTGTGCGCGAAGGTGTTCGGCGAGCTGCTGGGCCGTCGCGGTGAGCGCCTCCTCCGAGCGCGCCGACAACGGCAGCAGGGTGAGGCCCGTCTGACCCCGCTGCCCGGGGGTGGCGGGCGTGCTCGGCGGTTCGGCGAGCACGACGTGGGCGTTGGTGCCGCCGAACCCGAACGAGTTCACCCCGGCGACGTGCCGCTTCCCGGCCGGGAACGACCGTGCGGTACGCGGCACATCGAGATGCAGTTCGGCGAGCGGACTGCTCGGCGTGTTCAGGTGCAGGCTCGCCGGGATGGTCCCGTGCTGCAGTGCCAGTGCGGCCTTGATGAGGCCGGCGACACCGGCACCGGCCTCGAGGTGGCCGATGTTGGTCTTCACCGAGCCGATCAGCAGCGGATCGTCGGCGGACCTGCCGGCGGCGAGCGCACCGGCCAGGGCCCGCGTCTCGACGGGGTCACCGACGGGGGTTCCGGTGCCGTGCGCCTCCACGTAGCCGACGTCGCCGGGCGCGACGCCGGCGCGTTGCAACGCGGTGGTGATCGCAGCCCGCTGGGCGTCCTCGCTGGGGACGGTGATGCCGTCGGTGTGCCCGTCCTGGGTCACCGCGGTGCCGAGGATCTGGGCGTAGACGCGGTCCCCGTCGCGCAGCGCCTGCGACAGGGGTTTGATGACGACGACGGCGCCGCCCTCACCGCGGGCGTAGCCGTCGGCGGAGGCGTCGAACGCCTTGCAGCGGCCGTCGGGGCTGAGGAAGCCGCTCTTGGACTCGGCGATCGCGGTGTTGGGTCCGACGATGATGTTGACACCGCCGGCGAGCGCGAGCTCGCAGTCGCCGTTCCAAATGCTCTGCGCTGCAAGGTGAACCGCGACCAGCGAGCTGGAGCACGCGGTGTCGATCGCCATGCTCGGACCGCGGAAGTCGAACGCGAACGAGATGCGGTTCGCCAGCATCGTCATCATCATCCCGGTCGCGGAATGGGGCTTGAAGCGGAAGCGGCTGGTCCGACCCTGATTCTGGAGCAGCTGGTAGTCGAGCGTGAAGCCGCCGATGAACACGCCGACGTCGCTGCCCGCCAGGCCCTCCGGGGGGATGCCGCCGTCTTCGAGGGCCTCCCAGGTGGCGTGCAGGAGCAGACGCTGCTGGGGGTCGAGCAGATTCGCCTCGCGCGGCGAGATGCCGAAGAACGCCGCGTCGAACTGGTCGATCTCCTCGAGGTAGCCGCCGCGGCGGGTCACCATCTTGCCGGCCTTGCCCGGATGCGGATCGTGGAAACGCGCCGCATGCCAGCGCGATTCAGGGACCTCGCGGGTGGCGTCTGTCTCGCTCAGCAGCAGCCGCCAGTAGTCCTGCGGCGAGTCGACCCCGCCGGGGAGGCGACAGCCGATCCCGACGATCGCCAGTGCCTCACGGCGCTCCTCGGTCGCGCCGGTCATCGTGCCGCTGCGGTGCACAGAACCCAGTCGGTGCTGATCGGGTCGACGGCCTGCTGCTCGCGGTACACCGACCGGAGTTCCCGCAACAGCGAATCACGTTGCCACGCCTGCGCCTGGGCCATCACGTCGTCGTCGGCGAAGCGGGACGCCTTGTCGGTGACCACCTCGTCGATCACCTGGCCGGCGATCTGGCGCAGCAGCAGGGCGTTGGCGTCGAACTGCTCGCGCACTGCCGTGGCGGTGCCCATCATCGAATGATGCAGTGTCGCCATGAAGTTCAGCGGCACGTACAGGTCGACGAAGCGCGGCGGGGACGGATCGTGTTCGACGGCCGCCCATTCGCGCAGGAACTGCTGCATGCGGTTGCTCAGGTCGATCAACCCCTGCAGGTACGGCACGAGTTCGGGGTCGTCGGCCACCTGGGTGAATCGATCGTTGCTGTACAGAAAACCGATGAAGCCCCAGTAGAACGCGATGTCCCAGATGACCTTCACGGCCATCACCGACGGCGACCCCATCAGCACGTACTGGTCGCGGTAGATGTTGCACCACATGTCGGTCAGCGAACGGAACAGCGAATCGTCGATGGCCGCGCGGGCGACGACGTCGGCGCCGTCGAGTTCGCGGGTGATCAGATCGGTCACCAGGCCGTTTCCGATCGCGACCAGGTCCAGCCCCGACGAGTAGAGCGGATCGAGGAACACCCCGGCGTCCCCGGTGAGGGCCCAGCGGTCCTGCCCGTCGTAGACCTTGTCGACGGTGTGGCTGTAGTGCTTCATCACCCGGAAGTCCCTGATCTGCTCGGCGTGCGCGTCGAGCACCGCGGCGCACTGCGGCTCGTGCCGGCGCAGCCAGGTCAGCGCCTTGTCCAGGGTGTTGTAGTCGTCGAAGGCGTGGAAGCGCGGGTCGGCCACGATGCCGACGCTGGTGGCGCCGGAGGCGAGCCGGATCAGCCACACCCAATAGCCTTCGCCCATCAGGTGATTGGTGGAGAATTCGCGCCGGCCCTCGGTCAGCCGGGCATGCCAGGCCGGGTCGTCGCTCCAGCCGCCGACGTCGATCTCGGTCGCGATGCGCAGCCACGCGGCGCTGCACTGGTGTCCGTTGGCGCGCTTGAGGTCCAGCTCCCGGGGCAGCAGCCGGTTGCGGCCGGACGCGTCGACGACCCAGCGGGCGGTGGTCTCGGTGACGTCGGCCTCGCGCTGGATCGACAGCCGGTGCGGCGCGTTCTCCGCGCCGAGTTCGACCGACCGGACGCGGCCGGTCGCGAACGCGACACCATCGGCGACGCAGCGGCGGTAGAGCTCGTTCTCCAGCCTGCCGCGGTCGATCTGATAGGTGGTCTGCGGCACGAACGCACTGCTGCCGACCTCGACGCGCTGGGCGATGTCGGTGTTGCCGTTGTTGGTGAAGAACATCCGCAGACCCATCTTGCGGAGCTGGGCGTTCTGCAGGTGGTCGGCCAGACCGAGCCGGTCCCGCAGGTAGTGCGCGGAGATCTCGACGGTCGACTCGCCGACGGTGTGGGTGATCTCGGCGACCGGGTGAGGTGTCGGCTCGATGACGAGGACCCGGGTGCCGGGACGCTCGGAGCGCAACTGCAGCGCCAAGGTGAGTGCGGCGACGCCGCCGCCGATGATCGCGACGTGGTGTTCGCCGGCGTCGTCACCGGCCGCGGCAAGACGTGCCTTGATCCGTCGGGCGAGGGCGTCCCGCGTCTTCTCATCGAGTTGCGACACCTGCGCTCGCACGTCCACGCTCGTCCTTTCCTCGAAGGGCCGTCGACAGCCGCTCAGAGTTCGGAGATTACACGCGGGGCGTTCCCGACTCGGCCGAAAGAAAACGTCTGACCAGCGGCGAAGACGTACCCGAGGCGGCAGCGCCGTCGGGGTGGGCGCCGCCGACTCCGAGGGGGCTGCCGGTGCGCTGTGGGACAGGTGTTTGCCGGCGGCTGCCGGGAGCCGGGGGACATGCGTGTGCTGTGGCGGAGCCGTTTGCGAGAAGTGGGCCCTCCGGCGCGGCCGGCACGCCGGTGCTGCGCAGGTCGTTACGGGTTTCTGACGTTTCCGGCGTTCCGGTCAGGCCGGGCGGTGCACCGCGATCGGTGCGTCGGCCTGCCGCGCGCAGCGGCGCAGGGCGGCCAGGTCGTGGATCGTCACCCCGTGGTCGTCCAGAGAGATCCAGCCGTTCGCGACGAAGGCGGCCAGCGCGTCGGTACCGGAGGTGTGGCCGGCGCCGGCCAGCCGGGTGAGGTCCTCGGTCTGCAGCCCGCACGCGATGTTGATGGTGCCGTCGGTGCGGGTGTCGAAGCGCGACGCGAGGTGCACCAGCTGTCCGGCGATCCGGCCGGCGACCCCGGTCGAGGCGAAGCTGACCAGTTGCGCCTCCACGTCGTCGAGCCGCGCGGACAGCCGCTCGAGCAGCAGCCACGATCACCGGGGGTCCTCGGTGACGACGGTGCGCAGCAGCTGCCGGGGCACCACGGTGGCGATCACCCGGGTCAGCGCGGTCGCGGTACTGGTGCGTGGCCCGGGGTCGACGACGGCGAGTTCACCGACCACGTCGCCGGGGCCGAGAACAGCCATCAGGAAGTCGCGGCCGTCGTGGCTGCGGCGGGAGACGCGGACGTGCCCGCTGCGGATGACGAACATCTGGTCGCCCGGATCGCCCTCACCGAAGATCACGGCCGATTCTCCGAACATGACGTCGGTGTTCAACCGGTCGAGCTCGCGCAACTGCGCACGGTCGAGACGGCCTGTCATGGTTGACGACGCTACGAACGCCGCCGCAGCCGCATAAGGGCCTTTCGGCCCTCGTCGCCTGCGGCAATGGACCTCAGACTCGCCGCATGGACGACCATGCGCACCACCACGAGGTACTCAACGACCTGCGCCCCCAGCACCGGGCCCTGCGCCAGATGATTCCCGACGTCTACAAGGGATTCGCCGCGATGAGCGAGGCGGCGCTCACCGACGGCGCGCTGAGTCAGAGCGTCAAGGAGTTGATGGCGATGTCGATCGGGATCGTGCACGGCTGCGACGGGTGCATCGCCTCGCACGCGCGTGGGGCGGCCCGCGCCGGCGCCACCCGGGAGCAGGCGGCCGAGGCCATCGGGGTGGCGATCATGATGCACGGCGGTCCGGCGACGATCTACGGGGCGCGGGCGTACTCGGCGTTCTGCGAGTTCGTCGGAGAGTGACCCGTCGCGAGCGCCCGTCAGAGCGCGCGCAGGGTGCGCTGATAGCGCCGCATCCCGGCGATCCAGCGGTCGTAGTCGCCGCCCTTGTGCCGGTACATCTCCAGCAGCTCCGCGTGGGGCAGCACCATGAACCGGTCCGCGACCATGGCGTCCATCGTCGCCGTCGCGACGTCGGCGGCGCTGATCACCGAGGCGGACTGCTCTATCGACGACGCACCCAGCCGGCCGTCGGGATCGTCGGTACCCCGGATCGCCTGCAGCAGCGGCGTTTCGACGCCGAGCGGGCAGACGCAGCTGACGCCGATGCCGTCGTCGCCGTAGGTGATGGCCAGCCATTCGGCGAATCCCACCGCCGCGTGCTTGCTGACGGCGTAGCCGGCCGCCCCCAGCTGCGTCAGCAGGCCCGCCGCCGACGCGATCGACACGAAGTATCCCGAGCCGCGCGACTGCCAATGCGGCACAACGAGTCTGGCGGCGCGGATGTGCGCGCGCAGGTTGACGTCGAGGATGACGTCCCACTCGCCCTCGGACCCGAGGCCCGAGGCGCCGATGACGCCGGCGTTGGCGACGTAGATGTCGACGGGGTCGAACTCGCGGCCCGCGAGTGTCAGCATGCCTTCGATGTCGACGACGTCGGCCGCGTCCGCGCGCAGCGCCACCGCCTGACCGCCGGCCGCGCGGATCGATTCCGCCGTGGCGTGCGCGCCCTGCTCGTCGACATCGCCGACGACCACCCGCACGCCGCGCGCCGCGAGCCCGCCGGCGAGCGCCTCACCGATCCCTGACGCCGCGCCGGTGACGATCGCGACCTTGCCGTCCAGTTCCATGCGCTGATTCTCGACGGCGAGCGCGCGCAGAATGTACGCCCGACGCGGCGTGTCGGCGTGCAAACCCGCGCGCTCGCGGTGAATCAGCCGAAGTGGACGCCCTGGGCCAGGGGGAGCTCCGCGCTGTAGTTGACGGTGTTGGTGGCACGTCGCATGTAGGCCTTCCACGCGTCCGAGCCGGACTCGCGGCCGCCGCCGGTCTCTTTCTCCCCGCCGAACGCGCCGCCGATCTCGGCTCCCGACGTGCCGATGTTGACGTTGGCGATGCCGCAGTCCGATCCGTCGGCGGCGAGGAACCGCTCCGCCTCGCGGACGTCGAGGGTGAAGATCGCCGACGAAAGACCTTGCGGCACGGCATTGTTCATCGCGATAGCGTCGTCGAGCGTCTCGTAGGTCAGCACGTAGAGGATCGGCGCGAACGTCTCGAGGTGCACGACCTCGCTCTGGGCGGGCATCCGCACCACCGCGGGCCGGACGTAGAACGCGCCCTCGTCACCGACATCCACGCGCTCGCCGCCGATCACCTCGCCGCCCTCGGCCGCCGCCTGCTGCAGCGCGCCGACCATGTCGCGGTAGGACGTCTCGTGGATCAGCGGCCCCACCAGCGTGCCATCGGCCGACGGGTCGCCGACCGGCAGCTGCGCATACGCCGACACGATCCGCGACACCAGCTCGTCGGCGATCGAGGAGTGCACGATCAGCCGGCGCAGCGTGGTGCAGCGCTGACCTGCGGTGCCTGCCGCGGAGAACACGATGCCGCACACCGCGAGATCCAGGTCGGCCGAGGGCGTCACGACCGCGGCGTTGTTGCCGCCGAGTTCGAGCAGCGCTTTGCCGAAGCGCTGCGCCACCCGCGGGCCGATCTGCCGGCCCATCCGCACCGAGCCGGTCGCCGAGAGCAGCGCGATGCGGGGATCCTCGACCAGCCGCTCGCCGACCTCGCGGCCGCCCTGCACCAGCTGCGAGACACCCTCGGGCGCGCCCACGTCCGCGCATGCCCGGGCCAGCAGCGCGTGGCAGGCGACCGCGGTCAGCGGGGTCAGCTCCGACGGCTTCCACACCACGGTGTCCCCGCACACCAGCGCGACCGCGGTGTTCCACGCCCACACCGCGACGGGGAAGTTGAACGCGGTGATGACGCCGACCACGCCGAGCGGATGCCAGGTCTCCATCAGCCGGTGTCCCGGTCGCTCGGAGGCGATCGTCTTGCCGTACAGCTGGCGCGAGAGCCCGACCGCGAACTCGCAGATGTCGATCATCTCCTGCACTTCGCCCAGCGCCTCGGAGGTGATCTTGCCGGCCTCGATCGTCACCAGCTCGGCCAGCGAGACCTTGTGCTCCACCAGCAGCTGACCCAACCGGGCCACCAGCGCGCCGCGCACCGGCGCCGGGGTGGTGCGCCACGTGATGAACGCCTCGGCGGCCGCGGCGATCGCCGCGTCGACCTGCTCGGGCGAGGACTCGGCGACGCTGAACAGCACGTCGCCGTTGATCGGCGAGCTGGCGGTGACGCCGCCGGCATTCGGATCGCCGAGCGGCACGTCTGCGCCGACGGCGGTCAGCGCGTCGCGCACACGGGAACGCAGCGCGTCGGAGGTGGGCAGGGTGGAGGTCACCGTGGAGGTCATGAGCACGCGACTTTCTCGTAGAGGTCGTACGGGTCGTGGAGGTGATGGCCGATCCGGCCGGCCATCCAGTCCTGGCTGTAGGAGGTGTCGTCGTCACCGCCGGCGGCGGGGGAGTCGCTGTCGAGGTTGGACCGGAAGATGCCGGCGGCCGACGCCGGCAGGAAGTCTTCGTACACAACGGGTCTGGTGGGGTCGCCGCCGTGGTAGTAGGCCAGCCCCGAGGCTGCGAGTTCCGCGTGGGTTCTGGGGAAATGCTGATCCCACACCGCGGCCGGGTCGGGGTCGGCCATCACCGTGTCGTAGCGCCGCCGGCCTTCCGGCGTCAGCGCCACGCCGCGCTGCTCGACCTCGCCGAAACGCACCCGCAGCGTCCCGTCCACCACGGAGCCGTCGGCCAGCCGGAGCCGGCGCGGTTCGGCGAGCGCCCGAAACGAGGTCTGGCGCAACAGCACCTGGGCGCCGTCGGTGCGCGGCGGGCCCTGGATGCGGTCGATCATCGTGATGCCGCGGGCGGTCATGCCGTGCTGCAGCGCGTCGATGTCGAGCACCCGCGGGGTCAGGTGGTTGATGTGGGTGGACCGCACGCCGGCGATGTCGGCGGCCACTGAGGAGACCGCGGAGAGCTCGTCGTACCAGGCGCGGTCGACCGGTTCGCGGGACAGCGCGAAGGCTCCCACCGCGGCGGCGACGAACTCGTCGGCCTCGGCGCGAGGGCATCCGCCGTCGGCGGCGATGCGCCGTGCCGTGGCGAGCAGGGCAGGGTCGAACAGTTCGCGCGTCGCCAGGAAGGCCGTCACCCGTGCGCGCAGGTCGTCAGAGAAGAACCGTCGATCGGCCGTGGCCAGCATCGAGGTGAAGACGCGGAAGGGGTTGCGCGCCAATTCCTCCGGATCGATCGGGCGGAACGCGGTGGAGACCACCGGGACGGGCGAGGCGGCCTCGCGCAGATCGTAGAAGCCGACGGGGTACATGCCGAACGCGGAGAACAGGTCGGCGACCGCGGCGAGCTCGTCGGGGGTTCCGACGCGGATCGCGCCGTGCCGTTCGGCGGTCACCCTGTCCAGTGACCCGAGCCGTACCGCGTCGCCGTCGGCGGCCACGACGCCACGGTTCACCGCGGAGCTGACCTCGACGAGGGTGTGGTAGGCGGGCACCTCGGCGCCGTACATCGCCGACAGTCCGGCCGCGAATTGCGCCCGTAATTGCCACGTTTGGACGCTACGCATGCCGGCTCCGATACAGTGCGGCCATGACCGGCCCCGAGGAATGCCCGCCGCTCGACGAGATCGACCGCGTGCTGGTGCGTGAACTGGTCGCCGACGGGCGGGCCACGCTGGCGCAGCTGGCCGCGACGGCGGGGCTGTCGGTGTCGGCGGTGCAGTCGCGGGTGCGCCGGCTCGAGGCGCGCGGCGTGGTCACCGGGTACACGGCCCGATTCAACCCGGAGGCCGTCGGCAACATGCTCTCGGCGTTCGTCGCCATCACCCCTCTCGATCCTTCTCAACCTGATGATGCGCCCGCCCGGCTCGAGCACATCCCCGAAATCGAGTCCTGCTATTCGGTGGCCGGTGAGGACAGCTACGTCCTGCTGGTGCACGTGCCGTCGGCGCGGGCGCTGGAGGGTCTGCTGCAGCGGATCCGCACCGCGGCCGACGTGAAGACCCGCAGCACGATCATCTTACATAAGTTTTACAGCGACAGACGGTACATACCGGACTGATCACGGTCAAAACTAGCTTTGACGGGAAAAATTCCGTTAGGATGCCGGTATGACTGATGTTCTGCCGGCGCGCGTCCAGAATGAGCTCACCCCTGCCGATGTCCGGCCGGTGCTGGCCCGCAGCATCCTGGCCGACGGTCTGGACATGGTGCTCGACGTCGAGCGTTCCCACGGCTCCTACCTGGTCGACGCCCGCACCGGCCGCGGCTATCTGGACATGTTCACGTTCTTCGCGTCCTCGGCGCTGGGCATGAACCATCCGGCGCTGGCCGGCGACGAGGAGTTCCGCGCCGAACTGACCGCCGCGGCGCTGAACAAGCCGAGCAACTCCGACGTCTACAGCGTCCCGATGGCACGCTTCGTCGAGACGTTCGCCCGCGTCCTCGGCGACCCCGCGCTGCCGCACCTGTTCTTCGTCGACGGCGGCGCGCTGGCCGTCGAGAACGCGCTGAAGGTCGCGTTCGACTGGAAGAGCCGTCTCAACGAGGCGCACGGCCGCGACCCCGAACTCGGCACCCAGGTGCTGCACCTGCGCGGCGCCTTCCACGGCCGCAGCGGCTACACGATGTCGTTGACCAACACCGACCCGAACAAGGTGGCGCGGTTCCCGAAGTTCGACTGGCCGCGCATCGACGCGCCATTCCTTCGGGCCGGCATGAGCACCGAAGACATCGAGGCGCTCGAAGCCGAGTCGCTGCGGCAGGCCCGGGCCGCGTTCGAGGCCGCCCCGCACGACATCGCCTGCTTCATCGCCGAGCCGATACAGGGCGAGGGAGGTGACCGGCACATCCGGCCGCAGTTCTTCGCCGCGATGCGCGCGCTGTGCGACGAGTTCGACGCGCTGCTGATCTTCGACGAGGTGCAGACCGGCTGCGGCATCACCGGAACCGCCTGGGCCTACCAGCAACTGGGGGTGATGCCCGACGTCGTCGCGTTCGGCAAGAAGACCCAGGTGTGCGGTGTGATGGCGGGCGGCCGGGTCGACGAGATGCCCGACAACGTGTTCACGGTCAGCTCGCGGATCAACTCGACGTGGGGCGGCAACCTCGTCGACATGGTGCGCTCGCGGCGCATCCTCGAGGTCATCGAGGCCGACGGTCTCTTCGAGCGCGCCGCCGAGAACGGCCGCTATCTGCGCGACCGGCTCGACGAGCTGGCCGCCGCGTTCCCGACCCTGGTGCAGGACGTGCGGGGCCGCGGACTGATGTGTGCCTTCAGCATGCCGACTGCCGCGCAACGGGACACACTGGTGGCCCGGTTGTGGGACGCCGGGGTGATCATGCTGGGCTGCGGACCCGACAGTGTGCGGTTCCGGCCCGCGCTGACGGTGTCGCGCGGCGAGCTCGACACCGCGGTCGACGCGGTGAGCGCGGTGCTCAGGTCGATGTCGGCTCGATCGGCTGGGTGAGCCGGCGGATCGTCGAGCGCAGCCTCGGCAGTTCGGCGCCGTCGACCAGTGTGCAGCCGTGCAGCTCGGCGAGTTTGCGTGCCGCGGGCGTGAATCCGTGATTGGTGACCACCATGGTGCGGGTGCAGTCCTGCATCGGCGCGCCGGCCACCACCTCCTGCACCGCGCTCGTCCCGACGGGACGTGACTGGCGCTTGCACTGCACGGCCAGCCGGTGCGGCCGGTGCCCGACGATGAGGTCGACGCCCCAGTCGCCCGACAGCGGCGTCATGATGACGGGCACCCCGGCCGATCGCGCGATCCGGGCGACGTGGTCTTCGAACTCGGTGCCCGACATCTGGTCCCGGGCCGCGCTCTCCCGCGCGCCCGGCGTGGCCGCGCCGACGACGAGGGCGGCGACGAAGCGGGGCAGCAGCGGCGTGGCCGCGGCGATGAGCAGGCACCACCATCCCGCCACCCCGAGCAGAGCGGCGCAGGCGCCCGCGCAGACGCCGAGCGCCACCGCGACCCGCCAGCGTGTCCACATCACACCCGGATCGTAGGGGCGGCCGGGGACAGATCCGGGTCACGTCACGTTTACCCGCGGGGGTGTCCGGGAAGTCACGATTTCATGACGGACCTGTCGGGCCATCGCAGCCGGCACGGCGTCGGTTACGACGACCATGGCGTGCGCGACGCCGTGCGCGGTGGACTGGGTTTCGCCGCGGCAGGGCTGCTGTTCCTGATCACCGCATCACTGTGGATGGGCACCTGCACCGGTTCGACGGTGGACGCGCTCGCGTGCGGGGCGCCCCAGCGCGCCGGCGCCGCGGTCGGTGCGCCGCTGATCCTGCTCGTCGGCGCCGCGTGGTCGCTGCTGCGGGGTGCCCGGGTCCGGCGCGAGGCGCCCGCCTGGTGGGCGTGGCAGGGCGCCGGATGGTCGCTGCTCGCGCTGATGGCGATCAGCGTCGCGGTCGCCCTGCCGTAGATCCGGACCCGCTCAGACCACCTCCACGAGAACCCCGTTGGTCTCGTCGACCGCGCCGAGGGTGGCGTGCACCCGGATCTCGCGGTCCGCCGGCGAGAAGGTGGCGCAGATGATGCCGCACTCGCGACGGTCGACCCGGCGCGCGAGCGCGGGGGAGCGCTGCATCAACCCCAGCCCGGTCTCGACGATGTGCGCCGAGGTGACCGACTCCACCGAGTCGGCGGCCGCGCCGCGCCGCACCACCGACAGCAGGGCGTGCTCGACGGCGCTGCGCATCGCGCCGTCGGGTAGCTGGGCCTGTTCCCAGGCGCGCAGGGCGGCGCGCATGGCGGGGCAGTCGTCGTGGCCGAGGACCACCACCAGCGGGACCTCGAGGGCTTCCACCGCGTACTCGATGCTGGCCAGCACGCTGGTGTCCACGGTGTGGCCCCAGGTGCTGACGTCGAGGAGCGCGCCGGCGGGCTGGCGGAACACCGTCTCGCTGCTGATGCCGGCGTCGGCGCAGCGGAACACCGCGGCGATCGGTCGGTCGCCGGGTTGGGAGACGCCGGCCCTCAGTCGCTGCCAGGTCGTCGTCGCATCGGGGCTGTCAGGAGTCATTTCGCTCGCCATGTCGGTCATTTCCTTTCGTGGGGTTTTCAGCTGAAGTACTCGGGGCGGCTGACGTACGTCTCGGTCACGAACAGCACACCGGGGGAGGCGTCGAGGAAGCGGCGCAGACCGGCCAGCAGCGCCTCGACCTTGTCGTCGGGCACCACGGTGATGATCAGTTCCAGCGTGGCCTGCTGGTTGAACAGCAGCCGACCCTGGTGATAGCCGTGGTGGCCGAGTCCGGACACCCCGGACACGCTGGTGTAGCCGGTGGCGCCGACGCCGGCGATCAGGTCGCGCACCGCCGCTGCGTCCTGTCCGGACACGACGACCTCGACCTTCGTCATCCGGGTGAGGGTGGGTGTCATCGGATCATCTCCTTGTCGTGAGTGGTTGTCGGAAGGCCGGTTTCGATCCAGCTGCGCCATCCGCTGCGGGTCCAGCGCTGCCAGGTGTCGTGGCTGTCCTCGCGTGCGGCGACGGCGACCCAGTCGTTGTCGAACAGTTGCTGCAGCAGCGGGTTGCGCTCGATCACCGTGTCGATCCGTGACAGCGGGGCCTGGATGACCGCGAGCAGCCGCTGCGGTTCGTGAATCAGCCTGTCGCCGAACCGGATCGACTGCTTCGGCAGGCCCAGGCGCAGGTCGCCGACATGTCCGGCGAGCACTCCGGCGTCGCCGACCACGTTGTGGATCGTCTTGGTGCCCGCCCCGAAGGCGTCGGGGGCCACCGTGGAGAAGTAGTACTGGCAGTTGATCCACTGGGCGACCACCAGCGGGGCGGTCATGATCGTCTCCAGCGCGGTGCCGTCGGCGTCGACCTCGGCGTCGTAGGAGTGCAGGAACGCCCGCCGCTTCAGGTCGATTCCGGCGGTGACCTCGCGCGGGGCGATGATGAAGGCGGCGTTGCCCGCCAGGCCCCACTCGGGGTAGACCTGCGCCCAGTCCAGCGAGCGCGCGGCGACGTGGCGCGCCGCCGTGGCCGGGGTGCGCCGGCGGGGAGCGCCGGGGAGGTCCGCGCACCGTTCGGCCGCCAGCCCGTCGCCCGCGTCCGCGAGATCGGCCTTGAGCCGGGCGATGTCGGGCCGGTGCCCGGCCGGGATGAGGTGCTCGTCGAGCACCGTGACCCGGTCGGTGGTGGTGTCGTGCACCGCGGCGACGACCAGGGTGTCGGCCGGGATGTCGATGCCGGATTCGCGCAGGGCGTCGCGGACCTCGGGGTCGTTGAGGATCAGCGCGGCGGTGCGGGCGTTGGGACCGCCGCCCTGCCCACCGCAGGCACCGCAGTCCAGCGAGGCCTGGTAGGGGTTGTTCTCGGTGGTGCTGTGGTGTCCGCAGAGCACCAGCAGGCGGCCGAAGTCCCGCACCAGGCCGATCGACTGGAACAGTGCCTGGGCGAACAACACTCGCTCGTTGAGCGACATCCGCGCCACCGCCAGCACGGTCGCCGCTCGCGGCGCGAGGAGATCGCGCAGGCGGTGGCGGACCGTGCCGACGGCGGCGGGAGCCGCGGTCTTGGCTGCTGCGAGGGGAGCGGCGAGCCAACCGGCGGCCTCGGCAAGAGTGAAGGGACCCGTCAGCGACTGCTTGGCGGTGTGGAAGGCGGTCTCGGCGGCGGCCAGTCCGGTCGCCCCGCTGATCTGGCGGGCGGCACCGCGGTCGTCGGCCGGTTCCTCGGTGACCTCGTGGCTGGGGGAGATCAGCACCGGGCACAGGTCTGCGGGCTGGCCGCCGAGCAGTCCGGTGAACCGGATCGCGACCGCGAAGAAGCCGGCGAAGCCGAAGGTCTGGTAGCCGCCGCGGCCCTCCAGGTGCCGTCGCAGCCCTTCGGAGCGGGTGTCGATGCAGGTGACCAGCTGGGTGGGCACGCCGGCGGGGGCCGACGCGTGCGTCGCTGTCAGCGCCGTGAGCAGGTGGTCCTGGTAGTGGCTCTCGAAGGCCTGCTGCCACACCATCTCTCGTGCCGCAACCGGCAGCGCCGCGAGGATCCGCGCTGCCGTGGAGAGTTCGGCTTCCGCGACGACCCCGGCGTCCCAGACCCCCAGCAGGTGCGCTGCGCGGTCCCTCGCGGTGGCGGTCGCGGGGCGCGGCGTCTGGGCGACCGGCGCGTCGGGCGGCTCCGGCACGAAGGCCGCTTCGTAGCTCAGCCGCATCGCCAGGTACTGCAGCAGGTCGATGCCCGCCCCCCGGTCGGCGCCCCACTGGATGTGCGCCGCCCAGCCGGGGAGCCGGGTCAGGTGCGCCTGCAGGTAGGTGACGCGGTCGTCCTCGCCGATACCGAGTGTGTCGAGGGCCCGCAGCGCGGCGTCGTCGGCGCGTTCGGGGATGTCCCGCAACCGCTTCCGCACCGCCCGCGGCAGCGTCCGGTCGGTGCGGCCGAGTCCGCGCCAGGCGGCGTAGAAGCCGTCGGCGCGGCCCGGCATCGGCCAGCTGCCCCCGCCGAGGTAGGCCCCGCACCAGGTGGCGGCGCGCGCGTCGATGTCGGCGGCCACCCGTGCGGACACCCGCTCGGCGTGAGTCCGGAAGCGCCGCAGCGGCTCCGGCGCGGTCTGACCGTGCAAAAGATCGGCGCGGAGCAGTTCGATCGCCGTCACGGTGTGGCCGGCCAGCTGCAGGTCGGGCTCGGTGGCGAGGTTGGGGTGGCGCCGCATCAGCACCGCGTCGAGGTCGGCGTCGGTGATGCGGCCCTGCCGGTGCAGTGCCCGGAAGACGTCTTCGGGCAGGGTGCCGCGCATCCCGTACACGTCGCTCGCGCGGCGGACCGCCTGTTCGAAGGGCATGGTCTGCAGTCCGGCCAGCGGGTTCACCGCGATGAAGGTGCCCAGCGGGTAGTGGGTCGGCAGCGCGCGGGCGGCGAGTCGGATGTCGGTGCGGAGCCGGGTGCGCTGCGAGGCGAGGTCCGTGGGGGTCATCGGTGTGCTCCTGTCGGGTGAAGGGTCCCGGCGCTGATCGCGTGGGTGTAGAGCGAGCGCTGCAGTCCGCGGGCTGCGGGGGAGGCCCGCAGTGCGGCCAGCGCGCCGAGCACCGCGAGGGCGGCGGCGATGACCGCCCACACCGTGGCCGGGGAGGTGGTGGAGGGGGACAGGGCGGGGGCGAGGTAGCGACTGACCGCGCTGACGACCGCGACATACGTGACCGCTGCGGGCAGCAGCACTCCCGCGGCGGCGGCCGCACCGCCGAGGGTGGGCTGGCGCCGGAGCCAGCCCCAGGTTGCGGCCGCCCCGGTCACCCAGGCGAAGGCCAGCAGCGCGAGTTCGGCGGCGTGCCCCTCGGCCCAGGTCGGCGTCAGTGCCACGCCGGCGGCCAGGGCGCCGAGGGGCAGCAGCGCCGCGGTGGCCGCGATGACCGCCTGCCGCGAGCGCGACAGACCCTCGGGTGGGGCGAGCATGTGGTGGCGCTGATGCCGGGCGATCGCGGTGCCCGAGGAGAGGAACAGCGTGGCCTTGTAGAAGCCGTGTCCGATCAGGTGGATCACCGCGGCGGCCCAGAGGCCCAGACCGCAGGTGAGCATCATGAAGCCCATCTGGGCCATCGTCGAGTAGGCCAGCGCACCCTTGATGTCCGGCTTGACCAGCATGAGCACCGCGCCGTAGGCCATCGAGGCGGTGCCCGCGGCAATGATGATGCCCGCGGCCAGCGGCGTCGAGAGTGCGGCGAGTTTGACCAGGAGCACGCCGCCGCCGTTGACCACACCGGCGTGCAGAAGGGCCGATACCGGCGTGGGTGCGGCGAGCGTGGCGGGAAGCCAGCGGTGGAAGGGGATCTGCGCGGAGCGCGAGAGGGCGGCGATGGCGATGAGCACCGCGACCACCGGGGCGAGCGCGTCGGCATCGAGGTGGTGCAGTCCGACCGCCGCCCAGAGCGCTCCGTCGCCGATGCAGAAGGCCAGTGCGGTGCGGCGTACACCGTCGCGTGCGGCGGGCAGTTCGCGGTAGGTGCCCAGCAGCACGCACAGCGCCAGGCCGACCGCGGTCCAGCCGATCGCCAGCCCGACCATCGTGGTGGCCGAGGCCATCACCGTGGATGCGGAGGTGAGAAGTGCTGCGCCGCAGGTGAACCAGGATGCCCGGGCATCGCCGGCCAGGTAGCGCACCGCGAATCCCTGGGCGATGGCGCTGACGCCGAAGATCAGCAGCAGGAGGGCGGCGGCGAGATGGTCGGACGCCGACGGCAGCGTGGCGACGGCGAGGAGCAGGCCGGCGGCCGCGGTCGCCGTGCCGAGCCGCGCGACGAAGACCGGTGCGCGCCGGCCGAGGGTCGCGGCCACCGCCGCGACCACCAGGGGGGCGATGACCAGCGTCAGCAGGGCGGGTGTGGCGATCGCTTCCAACATGCGAAGTAAATTACGTGTATTGTGGATCGCGTGTCAAGTTTCGTAATAAAACCGTATCGCGGTGTCGCGGTGGCGGTGGGCACACGTCATCTCAAGCAGCGGCAGTTGGCGCCTGCGTTCACCGACCTCCTCGGCGCCCGTCTGGTGGTGCCCGACGATCTGGACACCGACCGGTTCGGCACCTTCACCGGCGAGGTGGCGCGCACGGCGTCAGCCCATCAGACGGCGTACAGCAAGGCGCGACTGGGAATGTCGGTCACAGGGTTGCGGTGCGGTGTGGCGAGCGAAGCGAGTTACGGTCCGGCCGGACACCGGGAGATCCTTCTGTTCCTCGACGACGTGCGGGGTATCGAAGTCCACGAAACACACTGGGACGTCGCCGAGTACGCGGTGAGCCACCGCATCCGATCGGTCGAGGACCTTCCGGCATCCATGACCCGGGGGTTGGCCGCGCAGGCCGTGATCGTGCGTCCGTCGGGATCGCGTGACGGTGTGGTCAAGGGAATCAACGACTTTGCGTGTCTGCGCGCAGCCGTCGCCACCGCGGTGGCGTGCGCCGACGACGGCACGGCGGTCGTCGAGCCCGACCTGCGGGCGCACCACAATCCGCGGCGGCAGCGGGTGCTGACGCGCCTGGCCTACCGCCTGGCGCACCGCCTCGCGACACCGTGCCCCGCCTGCGGCGTACCGGGTTTCGGCCGCGAGCGCAGTGTCGCCGGCCTTCCGTGCACGGCGTGCGGGTCGCCGACGAGCCTGCCGCTGTACGACGAGCACGCGTGCTGTTCGTGCGCGCACCGCAGCACAGTCCCCGTCGGCCCCGCCGGGGCCGATCCCGCCCGATGCGAGTACTGCAATCCCTGACCGAGAAGGAGTGTCGATGACGTCTGCTGTGGTGGTTCCCGTCTGGGGGTGGGTGGCGCTGACCGTCGCCATCGCCGCGATGCTGGCCCTGGATCTGTTCCTGCACCGCGACAACCATGTGATCGGATTCCGGGAGGCAGCGGTCTGGTCGGCGGTGTGGGTGGGCGCCGGTCTGGGCTTCGGTGTGCTGCTGTGGTGGATCTACGGCGGTGAGGTCGCGGGCACCTACTACGCCGGCTACCTGATCGAGAAGGCGCTGTCGGTGGACAACGTGTTCGTCTTCGCGCTGATCTTCACGTATTTCGCCGTACCGGACCGCTACCAGCACAAGGTGTTGTTCTGGGGCGTCGTCGGCGCGCTGCTGTTCCGGCTCGTGTTCATCTTCGTCGGCGCGGAGTTATTGAAGACGTTCTTCTGGACGGCCTACGTGTTCGGGGTGTTCCTCATCTACACGGCGTACAAGATGGCGTTCCAGCACGACAAGGAGATGCAGCCCGACAAGAACCTACTGGTGCGGCTGATCCGGCGGGTGGTGCCGATCGACCCGCAGTATCACGGGGATCGGCTGTTCACCCGGATCGACGGGAAGCGGGTCGCGACGCTGCTGTTCGTGGTGCTCGTCGCCATCGAGGCCACGGACCTCATCTTCGCGATCGATTCGGTGGCCGCTGTGCTCGCCATCACCACGAGCACGTTCATCGTGTGGACGGCGAATGCGTTCGCGGTGCTGGGGTTGCGCAGCCTGTATTTCTGCCTGTCCGGGTTGCTGCGGAGGTTCCGCCATCTGCACTACGGCCTGGCGGTGTTGCTCGCGTTCGCCGGCGTGAAGCTGATCCTGTCGGAGACGCCGGTGGGCAAGCTGCCGATCCCGTTGACGATGAGCGTCATCGTGGTGACGCTGACGGTGTCGATCGTGTGGAGTCTGGTGGCGACGCGCGAGGTGCGCGACGCACGCTGATTGCGGAAATGCACTACGCGAATCACCTATGCTGGGCCGGATGGCCGCCACCACACGAAAAAGTACCGCGAAGGCGGCGCCGAAGAAGGCGCCCGGCCGCGCGGCGCTGAAGACGGCGGCGGCGCCGACGCGCAGCTGGACGTTCCTGACCAACCACGCGCGGGTGCTGTTGAACGTGGCTCATGGGGAGTCGCTGACGGCGCGGGAACTCAGCGTGATGATCGGGATCACCGAGCGCTCTGTGCAGACGATCCTGGCCGACCTGATCGCCGACGGCTATCTGAAGAAGTCGAAGGTCGGCCGGCGCAATCACTACACGGTGAATCCGGAGCGGCCCATGCGGCACCCGCTGGAAGCGGCACACAGCATCGGCGAGCTCATCGCCGCGCTGAGCTGACCACCCTGTTCCGGGCCCTTGCAGCGAGATTGCCGTGAGGGCGGTTGACGACCGTGGGAGCAATCTCGCGGTGAGCATCCAGCGCCGAGATCTGTCGGTCTCTGCGCCGAGCTGACCACCCTGTTCCCGGCTCTTGCAGCGAGATTGCCGTGAGGGCGGTTGACGACCGTGGGAGCAATCTCGCGGTGAGCATCCAGAACAGAGACCTGGACGGCTGCCGCTGATATACCGCACGTGCGGACTATTCACAGCCTCGGCCGCTTCGCGCCGAGATCTGTCGGTCTCTGGGCTCACGATCACGTGATGGACGAGATCTTCCAGATTTTCAGGGGCAGCGAGGCCCTCGCCGACGGACGCCTCACCCGTGGCGCACTCCGCTACAACTTCCGCCGCCTCTACCCCGACATCTACATACCGGCTACCGCGCTACCGTCGCTGCGCGATCGCACCATCGGGGCCTCGCTCTGGTCCCGCGGCGCCGGGGTGATCGCCGGGCGCGCGGCCGCTGCGCTGCACGGCGTCCCGTGGGTGGACGACGGCATGCCCATCGAGATGATCCGTCGGTGCCCGCGTCCGCCCCGCGGGATCATCGTCCGCAACGAGGCCATTACCGCCGACGAGATCACCGTGATCGACGGGATCCCCGTCACCACACCGGCGCGCACCGCGTTCGACCTCGCGCGTCACCTGCCTCGCGCCCCCGCCGTCGGGTACCTCGACGCTCTGGCCCGGGCCACCGGCGTCGGGATCGGCGATGTCCTCCGACTCGTCGGCCGATACCGCGCCTCCCGCTGGTGGCGGCATGCCATCGAGACGGTCGGCCTGATGGATGGCCGAGCCGACTCACTGCAGGCGACGAGCGTGCGCCTCCTGTTACGGAAGCAGTGGAGCGATGTGCCGCACGTTCATGTCCGGCTGGGAACCGACTTCTTCGTCGACATCGGTTACCGCGTGCCGAAGATCGCGCTCGACGTCGTCGACAAGAGCCACACCGAGATCTTCGCCAACCGGTGGTGCGGCGGTATGCGCCCCGAGTTCGCGAGAAAGGCACGGTACGTCGCCGGAGCGGGATGGATCTACATTCTCGTCTTCCGCGAGAGCACCGTCGGCGGGGTGCTCGCGCTGACGCAGAACGCCTTCGACAAGCGGGGCTACCGACCTCGACGGGGCGGCATCTCCCTGGACTGACCCCTTAACGGCAATGGGCCCAACCGGTGATCCGGTTGGGCCCATGAAAGCTGCCGTCTTACTGCTCGGCCTTCTGACGCTCCTCGGCGGCCTTGGCCCCGCCACGGGCTGCCTCGGCCTCGGCTTCCTTCTGCGCCGCATCGCGCTGCGCGTCGGCCTTGTCCTGCTGGGCCTTGCCCTCGCGGACCATGTCGTCACGGCCGGTGACCGTGCCGACCGTCTCCTTGGCCTTGCCCTTCACGTCCTCGACGACGCCCTTGATGCCTTCTTCAGGACCACTGTTCTTCTCGGTCATGACTACCTTCCACTGCGGGGATCGGTGGGAACTCCGGCTCCGGTGACCGGCTGCCGAGAGGCTTCCCGGGCCCCTCGGCACCTAAACGAGTGACGCCCGTCTCACCGGTGAACCACAGAATCCGCGACATCGCAAGGCAATTCGGACCCGAGTTTGCGCATTTGGGGCCCGGGGTATGGAAGTCGGACCATGACAGACTCACTTCATCAACGGCGCGAGGATGACAATCTGCCGCCATGGACGCTGGGCCGGAGCGCCCATGGGTAGCGGTAATGCGCCCTGGGGTAGTCTCTCGGGGAAGTTTTCGGGAGGTCACATGGCGGAGGGTGCGAGCCACATCAACGGGAAGCGTCAGAGTGCCCAGTCGGTGGAGCTCCGGGTGGCTGCCACCCTGGAGAATCTCGCCGTGCTGCGCACCTTGGTAGCCGCCATCGGCACGTTCGAGGACCTCGATTTCGACGCCGTCGCCGACCTGCGGCTGGCCGTGGACGAGGCGTGCACACGGCTGATCCGCTCCGCGGTGCCGGACTCGACACTGCTGCTGGTGGTCGACCCGCAGCCGGACGCCCTCGTCGTGCACGCGTCGACCACCTGCGACAGCCCCGACATCCTCGCCCCGGGCAGCTTCAGCTGGCACGTCCTGAGCTCCCTGACCGACGAGGTCACCACGTTCTCCGACGGCCAGTCGCCCGGAGGTCAGGTATTCGGCATCTCGATGACGACAAGGCGAGCGAGTTCGTTGCAGTGACCCGGTCGTCCTCCCAGGGTTCGTCATCACGACCGAGCTCTGAATATGCGGACGTGGCCGACATGTTCCGAGAGTTGGAGAAACTCGAAGAAGGGTCGGCGGCGTTCCAGCGCCAGCGCGACCGCATCGTCGAACGCTGCCTTCCGCTGGCCGACCACATCGCCCGCCGCTTCGACGGTCGCGGCGAGCCGCGCGATGACCTGGTCCAGGTCGCCCGCGTCGGGCTGGTGAATGCCGTGATCCGCTTCGACGTCAACGCCGGATCGGACTTCGTCTCGTTCGCGGTGCCCACCATCATGGGTGAGGTCCGTCGTCACTTCCGCGACAACAGCTGGTCGGTGAAGGTTCCCCGCCGGCTCAAAGAACTGCACCTGCGCCTCGGCGCCGCGACCGCCGACCTGTCACAGCGGCTGGGTCGCGCGCCGACGGCCACCGAACTCGCGGCCGAACTGGAAATGGACCGCGACGAGGTCATCGAAGGCCTGGTCGCGGGCAGCTCCTACAACACCTTGTCGATCGACAGCGGTGGCAGTGGCGGCAACGAGGACGCGCCCGCGATCGCGGACACGCTCGGCGACATGGACATGAGCCTCGACCAGATCGAGAACCGCGAGGCACTGCGACCGTTGCTGGAGGCGCTGCCCGAGCGGGAGCGGACCGTGCTGGTGCTGCGGTTCTTCGAGTCGATGACGCAGACGCAGATCGCCGAGCGGGTCGGCATCTCGCAGATGCACGTGTCCCGCCTGCTGGCGAAGTCGCTAACGCGTCTGCGGGATCAGCTTCAGTAGCCGCGGCGGATCACTGTGCACGGTGGTCAGCGCATTGGCGATGTCGACGCAGATCGGCAGCGTGGAGTCGGGATCGCAGAGCCGCAGGAGGCGGTCGACGGCCAGGCTCGGCACGAGCGCCCAGCGAATGTTCTCACCCGCGCACTGCACGTTGAGAGTGTGCAGCGCCGAGAAGCCGGCCGTGGCGAAGAAGGTCAACCCGGTCAGGTCGATCACCAGCCACTGGGTGTGCTTGGGATGGCGCATTGCGTACTTCACGAACTGGTTGCCGTTGGCGGCGTCGAGCTCGCCGCGGGCGGACACGACCGCCGTCGCCGGTTGCGGCCAGCGGGTCTCGAAGTGCGCGGAGTGGCAGATGCGGTAGTCGGGGGTCAGATCGGGTGGCGAATCGCCGGGCGCTTGAGGCACTGTTGGCTCCATCAGTCGAAATAGCTTCGGATCTGTGGTCGCGCCAAGGGGGGCCCTAGAGTTCTTAAAGCCTGCGCGGGGACAACTCGCCCGCGTGTCGATGACGTTTCCTTCGAAAGGCTGTTCGTTCAACCCCTGCGCTGAACCATACGCGCACGCCGCGATCTTGGACAATGACTTTCAGCAGTTGTTCACAAATCCTCAGGTTCGCTTTGTCAAATTTGTCACATCGTTTCCGAGAGTTGGTGAAATCTGCCGTGACACAACAGCTTTCAGCGGCGGGCGTGGTGCTGGCCGCGGGGGCGGGAACGCGCTACGGAATGCCCAAGGCGCTCGCCGAGGGCGGCGAGTGGGTGGCATCCGCGGTGGCGGCATTGCGCAACGGCGGCTGCGGTGACGTCGTGGTGGTCCTCGGGGCGGCCGTCGAGGGCGTCGACGTACCCGCGCGTGCCTGCGCGGTCGTCGCGCGCGACTGGGCCGACGGACTGAGCGCGTCGGTGCGCGCCGGACTGCTCGCGCTCGGCGAGGGCGTCGACTACGCCGTGCTGACGACCGTCGACACCCCGGACGTCACCGCCGCCGCCGTGCGCCGGGTGCTGACCGCGGCCGACGGCTCCGGTCTGGCGCGCGCGAGCTACGCCGGACGACCGGGGCACCCCGTGGTCATCGCGCGCAGGCACTGGCCCGCGCTGCTCGACGTGCTGTCCGGCGACGAGGGCGCCGGGCCGTTTCTGCGGTCGCGCGATGACGTCGCCGTCGTCGACTGTGCCGATCTGAGCAGTGGTTCCGACATCGATCACCGGTGACGTCCACCGATCGGGGGACACCGATCTCCACCGGTGCATCGCCTGATCGCCGGACAGACGACATGCCTCTGACCAGCGAGAGTTGAGTCATCACTCAACAAGGAGGCACACCATGAACCGCATCACCCGCATCGTCGCCCTGCCCCTGCTGTCGGCCGGCATCATCGGCGGCGCCGCGCTCGGCCTGGCCGGCACGGCCTCCGCGGCGATGACCGTCAATGACGACGGCAGCATGGTCGCCACCCCCGACACCGTCGCTCAGCCGTGGGTCGGCTGGCCGCGCGTGGGTTACGGCTACGGCTACTACTGGCCGCAGCAGAGCTTCTCGTCGCCGAGCTGGTCGATCCACCAAAGCCACTAGAGCATCGCGTCGGCGAAGCGTCCCACCGCCTCGGCCCCGGTCTGCGCGGCCTGCTCGTGGCCGGGCCGGGCGCGCGTTGCGACGGCCCGTGTCGTGGGGTCGAGGGTGACTTCGGCCAGCAGTTCGCCCGTCGTCGGCTCGCAGACCGCCCAGGTGAACAGCGTCTCGGACTCCCACCCGGCGGCCGCCTGATCCACGTGATCGGCCCGCTGCTCACCCAGGTCGGCGAGCGCGGGCCGGTCGTCGACGCGGTCGTCGGCCCGCAGTGCGCGCAGATACCACGCTCCGGCGTTGATCTCGACGGGCTCCACAGGATCAGACGATCGCCGAGTGCACGGTTTCTGACGGGATTCGGCGCGAATCCATCAGAAACCGTACGGTCGGCGTCAGCTCACTCGCTCTTGAGCTCGCAGAGCACGGTGCCCTGGGTGATGGCCGCACCCGGCTCGACGGACAGGCCGGTCACGACACCGTCCTTGTGCGCGGTCACCGGGTTCTCCATCTTCATGGCCTCGAGCACCGCGACCAGGTCGCCCGCGGCGACGGTCTGGCCCTCTTCGACGGCCACCTTGACCACGGTGCCCTGCATGGGCGCGGTCACCGAGTCGCCCGACGCGGCCGCACCGCCACCGCCGCCACGCTTACGAGGCTTGGGCTTCTTGCGGATCGCGCCGTGCGGGGCGCCGCCACCGCCGTTGCCGAGCGCGAGGTCGCCGGGCAGCGACACCTCGAGGCGTCGGCCGCCGACCTCGACCACGACGGTCTGGCGGGGCAGCGTGTCCTCTTCGGAGATCGGATCGCCGCCGGTGAACGGCTCGACGGTGTTGTTCCACTCCGTCTCGATCCAGCGGGTGTGGACGTCGAACTTGGTGCCGTCACCGATGAACGCGGGGTCGGAGACCACGGCGCGGTGGAACGGGATGACGGTCGCGAGGCCTTCGACGTGGAATTCGGCGAGTGCGCGGCGCGAGCGCTCCAGCGCCTCGTCGCGGGTGGCGCCGGTGACGATGAGCTTCGACAGCATCGAGTCGAACTGGCCGCCGATCACCGAGCCGGCCTCCACGCCGGAGTCCAGCCGCACGCCGGGGCCGGTCGGGATGTCGTAGCGCGTGACGGGGCCGGGGGCGGGCAGGAAGCCGCGGCCGGCGTCCTCGCCGTTGATGCGGAACTCGAAGGAGTGCCCGCGCGGGGTGGGGTCCTCGGTGATGTCGAGCGCCTCGCCGTTGGCGATCTTGAACTGCTGGCGCACCAGGTCCAGGCCCGAGGTCTCCTCGGTGACGGGGTGCTCCACCTGCAGGCGCGTGTTGACCTCGAGGAAGCTGATCAGCCCGTCCTGGCCGACCAGGTACTCGACGGTGCCGGCGCCGTAGTAGCCGGCCTCCTTGCAGATGCGCTTGGCGGACTCGTGGATCTCCTTGCGCTGCGCGTCGGTCAGGAACGGCGCGGGCGCCTCCTCGACGAGCTTCTGGAAGCGGCGCTGCAGCGAGCAGTCGCGGGTGCCCGCGACGACGACGTTGCCGTGCATGTCGGCGATGACCTGCGCCTCGACGTGGCGCGGCTTGTCGAGGTAGCGCTCGACGAAGCACTCGCCGCGGCCGAAGGCCGCGATGGCCTCACGGGTGGCCGACTCGAACAGCTCGGGGATCTCCTCGAGGGTGCGGGCCACCTTCATGCCGCGGCCGCCGCCGCCGAAGGCCGCCTTGATCGCGACGGGCACGCCGTACTCCTTGGCGAACTCGACGACCTCGTCGGCGTCCTTGACCGGGTCGGGGGTGCCGGGCACCAGCGGCGCCTGGGCGCGCGCGGCGATGTGGCGGGCGGTGACCTTGTCCCCGAGGTCGCGGATGGACTGCGGGCTGGGCCCGATCCAGATCAGCCCGGCGTCGAGGACGGCCTGGGCGAAGTCGGCGTTCTCGGAGAGGAAGCCGTAGCCGGGGTGCACGGCGTTGGCGCCGGACTTCGCGGCGGCGTCGAGCAGCTTCTCGAACACGAGGTAGGACTCCGCCGAGGTCTGCCCGCCGAGGGCGAACGCCTCGTCGGCGAGGCGGACGTGGGGCGCGTCGGCGTCGGGCTCGGCGTACACCGCCACACTCTCGAGTCCGGCGTCCTTGGCTGCTCGGATCACCCGGACGGCGATTTCTCCGCGGTTGGCAACGAGCACCTTGGAGATCTTTGAGCTGGCGTGAGTGGCCACTGCGCCTCCTGATGGCATGTCATTTCTAAGAGCGTCTTAAAGAATGTATCCCGGGGCAGTTTAGGCGGCCCAATCTGAGTCTCGGCGCGCCGGTCCCTTACCCGCGAGTAACCCGCCCCGCAGGGCGGGTTCACCAACGGGCTGCCGCCTCGAGGACGTCCAGGCTGCGCGCCAGCGATTCCTCCGGCAGCGGGTCTCCGTCGGAGACGGCCATCAACACCCCGACGATCGCGCCGGCGATGACACGGCATTCGGTCCGCGTCGCGGCCGGGCCCAGCCGGACGGCCAGCGCGTCGGTCATCAGTCGGATCAACAGGGCGTACTCCGAGTACAGCAGGCCCCGAGCCTCCGGGATGGAGTACAGCAGGTGCTGGGCGACGATGGTCTCGTGGCGTTCGTCGTCGGTCAGGCCGTCGAAGTACGCCGCCACCGCATACCGGTAGGCGGCCACCGGAGACAGCTCGGCGGGCGCCCGCTCGAACATCGCCACGACCGGTTCGGCCTGATCGCAGATCAGCACGCCCTCTTTGGTCGCGAAGTAGCGGTAGAACGTCCTGGGGGAGACGTCGGCCGCCTCGGCGATCTGCTCGATGGTGGTGTCGGCGAAGCCGTGCTCTTCGAACAGGCGGATGGCCGCCCGGCGGATCGTCCGACGGGTTGCGATCTTTTTGCGCTGGCGCAGCCCCCGCGCCGGCTGGGAGCTCGGCACGCCTCCAGTGTGGTCCTCCGACGCGCCGTTGTATCGAGATCTGAGGCTCCGACGGTCACTCGTCACCGATCTCGACGACATGGACCCGCACACCGGCCGCGGCGATGCGGTCGAGCTGGTCGCGGTCGGCGGTGGAGTCGGTGACGAGGTGGTGCATCTGCGACGGCGAGACCATCTTGGCCAGCGTCACCTTGCCGATCTTGGAGCCGTCCACCGCGACCACCACCCGCTGGGCGTTGCTCGCCATCGCGATCGCGGTCCGCGCCTCGGCCTCGTCGTAGGTGGTCGCCCCGATCTCGGCGGTCATGCCGTCGGCGCCCAGCACCGCCGTGCCGACGGTGATCACCTGGAACGCGTGCTCCGACATCGGGCCGACGGCCTCGAGCGAGTTTGCCCGCACCAGCCCGCCGGTGGCGATCACCTTCATGTGCGCGTCGACGGCGCAGTCGGCGGCGATGGTCAACGAGTTGGTGACGATCGTGATGTGCGGCCGGCCCTTGAGCGCGCGGGCCACCTCACCACAGGTGACGCCGCCGGTCAGTGCGACCGCCTGGGGCCCGGCGGGGATCAGCGCCGCCGCGTGCTGGGCGATGCGCCGCTTGATCGCCACCATCCGGTGGTCGCGCAGGCGCACCGGGATCTCGCTGCCGCTGGGGTCGAGCGCTTTGGCGCCGCCGTGGGTGCGCACGAGCAGGCCCTGCTCCTCGAGCTCGGTGAGGTCCCGTCGCAGCGTCGCCGGGGACACGCGTAGTTCGGCGCACAGCACCGACGACGCCACCTCGCCGCGGTCGCGCAGCAGCGACAGCACGGCGCGCATCCGGTCGGTGCGCTTGATCGACATCTCCGACCTCCTCGGGTGTAGGCGCGTCGATCAGTTTTCCTGATCGTTTGACCGCTTGGTATTGCGCGCTGTGAGCGAGCTTCTCATGCTCGAGTGATGTACCACACAGCCGCGCCGGAAGAGGTGACTTCGTGACGCTGGCGTCGACGTCCGAACTTCTCGCCTCGGCGATCGAGACCAACAGCGCCGTGCTGGCGTTCAACGCGATCACCCTGGAGCACGCCGAAGGCATCGCCGAGGGCGTCGAGCGCGCCGGGGCCGCGGCGCTGATCCAGATCAGCGAGAACACCGTGCGCTTCCACGGCGGACAGATCGCGCCGATCGTCGGGGCGTGCACCCGCATCGCCGCGCGGTCCAGCGCGCCGCTGGCCGTACACCTCGACCACTTCACCGACGCGGCCCTGCTCGACGAGGCCGTCGGCACCGCGGCCGCGCTGGGCGTCACGTCCATCATGATCGACGCCGCGCACCTGCCCGATGACGAAAATGTTTCGCAGACAACGTCTTTCGTCGAGCGTGCACACCGTGTCGGGCTGTTCGTGGAGGCCGAGATCGGTCAGGTCGGCGGCAAGGACGGGCGGACTCTCGGTGCGCACGAGCCCGGTGCCCGCACCGATCCGGACGAGGCGGCCGCGTTCGCCGCGCAGACCGGGGTCGACGCGCTGGCGGTCGCCGTCGGCAGCTCCCACGCCATGACCACCCGCGACGCCGAACTCGACATGGCGTTGATCGGGCGCATCGCCGCGGCGGTCCCGGTTCCCCTTGTGCTGCACGGCTCCTCGGGGGTGCCGGACGACAGCCTGCGCTCCGCGGTGACGGCGGGCATCCGCAAGGTCAACGTCGGCACCGCGCTGAACGTCGCCTACACGGGTGCGGTCCGCGCGGTCCTGGAGGCCGACCCCACGCTGTCCGATCCCCGCAAGTACCTCGTGCCCGCGCGGCAGGCCGTCGCCGACACCGTGGCCGCGCTGTGCCGCGTGGTGGCGGCGACCGCGGTGGAGGCGTCATGACGGGCGCGCCGATGTTGCGGGTCGACGGGTTGGCCGACACCGTCGAGCGGCACAAGGCGGGCGAACCCGTCGGCGTCTACTCGGTGTGCTCCGCGCACCCGACGGTGCTGGAGGCGGCGATCCTGCAGGCCGCCGCCGACGACGGTTACGTGCTCATCGAGGCGACGTCGAACCAGGTGGACCAGTTCGGTGGCTACACCGGTCTGCGCCCGGCGCAGTTCCGCGATCTGGTGTTCGGTATCGCCGACGCGCACGGCTTCGCCCGGGACCGGGTGGTGCTCGGGGGCGACCACCTGGGGCCCAACCGCTGGCAGCGCGAAAGTGCCGACGTGGCCATGGATCACGCGGAGACGCTGATCGCCGCGTACGTGGAGGCGGGCTACACCAAGATCCATCTGGACTGCAGCATGAGCTGCGCCGACGATCCGGCCGTCCTCGCCGACGAGGTGGTCGCCGAGCGCAGCGCCCGGCTGCTGCGAGTCGCCGAGGACACCGCGCGTCGGGCGGGTGTCGACGCCCCGGTGTACGTGATCGGCACCGAGGTGCCGGTGCCCGGCGGCGCGCACGAGACGCTGGACCGGCTCACCCCGACGCCGGCCGAGCGGGCCAAGCGCACCCTGGCCGCGCACCGGGCCGCGTTCGCCGCGGTCGGCGCCGACGACGTGTGGCCGCGGGTGATGGCGCTGGTGGTCCAGCCCGGTGTGGAATTCGACCACCTGCACGTCATCGACTACGAGCACGCCGCGACCGCGGAGTTGCGCCACGTCCTCGACAGCGAGCCCCACCTGGTGTTCGAGGCGCACTCCACGGACTACCAGCGTCCGGCGCAGCTGCGTGAGCTCGTCGAAGACCATTGGGCCGTGCTCAAAGTCGGCCCCGGACTGACATTCGCGATGCGGGAGGCGTTGTTCGCGCTGGCGATGATCGAGACCGAACTCCTCCCGAGGCCGTCGCGGTCGAACCTGATCGAGGTGATCGAGCGCCGCATGCTCGCCGAGCCGAAGTACTGGCGCGACTATTACGAGGGCGATCCCGTGGCCCAGCGCACCGCACGTCGCTACAGCTACAGCGACCGGCTGCGCTACTACTGGGCCGACGACGAGGTCGACGCGGCCCGGAAGATGTTGCTGGACAATCTCGATCGCGTCGGCATTCCGCTGCCGTTGATCAGCCAGTTCCTGCCCCTGCAATACGAACGCCTGCGTGCCGGCCGCCTCGCCCACAGCGCGCAGGCCCTCGTGATCGACCGTGTCCGCGACGCGCTGCGGCCCTACGCGGACGCGTGCCGCGCCGACAACCCCGGAGGTACCCGATGACGCACACCGCCATTCCCGACCAGAAAGACGGCGGCGCAACCATTCTGGAGATCGGGCAGCAGCCCGACGCGTGGCGGGAGGTCGCCGGCAGATCCGATGAGAACGCCGACGCTTTCCTGCGCGACCTGCTCGCCCGCCCCGATCTGCGGATCGTCCTGACCGGCGCGGGCAGCTCCGCGTTCGCCGGGGAGATCGCCGCGCCGGTGCTGCGCCGGCATCTGCACCGCCGCGTCGAGCCGATCGCCACCACCGACATCGTCGCCAGCCCCCGCGACCATCTCGAGGTCGAAACCCCCACGCTGCTGGTCTCGTTCGCCCGCAGTGGCAACAGCCCCGAGAGCCTGGCGACCACCGCACTGGCCGACCAACTGGTCGACCACGTGTGGCATCTGGTGCTGACCTGCGACCGGGACGGCAAGCTGGGCCGCGCCCACCTCGACCGGCCGGACTCGCTGGTGGTGTACATGCCGGAGCGCACCAACGATTCCGGGTTCGCGATGACCTCGAGCCTGACGTCGATGCTGCTGAGCTGCCTGCTGCTGCTCGGCCCAGCGCGACCGCAGGACGTCGAGACACTGGCTCGGGCCGCGGAGCACGTCGTCGGTCTGCAGTCCGACATCCGGGCGCTGGCGCAGACCAAGAAGCAGCGGTTCGTCTACCTCGGCAGCGGCCCGCTGCAGGGCCTCGCGCGGGAGTCGGCGCTCAAGCTGCTGGAACTGACCGCCGGCGAGGTGGTCACGTACTTCGACTCGCCGCTGGGGTTCCGGCACGGCCCCAAGTCGGTGCTCGACACCGACACGCTGGCCGTGGTGTACCTGTCCACCGACCCCTACACCCGCCGCTACGACCTCGACATCATCGCCGAGTTGCGGGGCCAGCTCGGCCGCGACGCGGTGACGGTCATCAGCGCGGAGCCGATTCCCGAGGAGTTGGGGCCGGCAGTGGTGCTGCCGGGTCTGGCCGGTGTCACCGATGCGTTGGTCGCGCTGCCGTACCTGGTGTTCGGTCAGTACCTGGCGCTGTTCACGTCGCTGGACTACGGCAAGACGCCGGACAATCCGTTCCCGTCCGGTGAGGTCAGCCGCGTCGTGCGGGGCGTCACCATCTACCCGATGAACGGAGACCGGTGATGGCGCGTTATCTGGGGGTCGACGGCGGCGGATCGAAGACCGCGTTCGCGCTGATCGACGACGGCGGCCACGTGCTGGCCCGCGCGACCGCCCCGACATCCTATTACTTTAACGACGGCTTCGACGTCGTCGAACGTGTTCTCGCCCAGGGTGTCTCCGACATCTGCGGGCAGGCCGGCATCGACACCGCCGGCATCGACGCCGCGTTCTTCGGCCTGCCCGGCTACGGCGAGGCCAGCGGTGACATCGCGGCCCTGAACGCCGTACCGTCCGGCGTGCTCGGGCACGACCGCTACAGCTGCGACAACGACATGGTGTGCGGCTGGGCGGGATCGCTGGCCGGCGAAGACGGCATCAACGTCATCAGCGGCACCGGGTCGATGACCTACGGGGAGCGGCAGGGGACCGGGCACCGCGTCGGCGGCTGGGGTGAGCTGTTCGGCGACGAGGGCTCCGCGTACTGGGTCGCCACCCGCGGGCTCAACGCGTTCAGCCGGATGAGCGACGGCCGCATGCCGCGGGGCCCGCTCTACGACCTGCTCAAGACGCGGCTGGAGGTCGGCGGTGATCTCGACGTCGTCAGCCTGGTGATCGACACGTGGAAGGGCAGCCGCGGATCGATCGCCGCGCTGGCCACCACGGTGTGCCAGGCCGCGCAGGCCGGCGACGACGCCGCGTCGAGGATCCTCGCCGACGCGGTCGACGAACTGGTCGCGCTCGTCGAAACCACCCGCGTGCTGGTCGGTTTCACCGAGGACGAGACGGTGCCGGTGTCGTACTCCGGCGGCATGTTCTCCGACCGTCGTCTCCTCGACGGTTTCACCGCCGCGCTGGGCGCGCTGCCCGCCGGCTACGACCTGCGGCAGCCGCTGCTCGACCCGGCGGTCGGGGCGGCGCTCTACGCCGCCAAGCACAGCGGACACCCGTTGAGCGCGACATCGGTCAAGGAACTCGCCGGTGCCGCAACCACATCCGAGAAGGTGACGACACCATGACCGACATGACACCGACCAAGCGCACCCGCAGCTGGATCTTCTACGCCACCCTGCTGGTGCTGTTCTGGGGCGTGTGGGGCGCGTTCTCCGCGCTGCCCGCCACCTGGTACGGCTACCCGGACGAGATGATCTACTGCATCTGGGCGCTGACGATGATCATCCCCGCCGCGTTCGCGCTGAAGGGGGAGCGCTTCGACCGCAGGCCCAAGGCCACCATCTACGGTCTGCTGATCGGCCTCACCGGCGCCGGTGGCCAACTGCTGCTGTTCCAGGCGCTCACCATCGGCCCCGCCTACCTGATCTTTCCGATCGTGTCGATCTCCCCGGCGATCACCGTGCTGATGGCGATGGTGTTGCTGCGCGAACGCATCCGGGGGCTCGCGGTCGTCGGGCTGATCTGCGCGCTCGCGGCGATCGTGCTGTTCAGCATCACCAGCAGCGACTCCGACGCCTCCTCGGGGCCGTGGCTGCTGCTGGCGATCCTGATCTGTGTGGCATGGGGCGTGCAGGCCTACTTCATGCGCAAGACCGCGACGCTGGGCGTCAACGAGGCCACCACGTTCGGCTGGATGGCGATCACCGGGATCGCGCTGATCCCGGTCGCGCTGATCTCGATGGGCGGCCTGCCGCTCGACTTCCCCTGGCAGGCGCCGGTTCTCACCGCGGGCACCCAGCTGCTGAACGCGGTCGGCGCGTTGTTCCTGGTGATGGCGCTGGCCCGCGGCAAGGCCACCATCGTCGCGCCCACCACCAACGCGCTCGCCCCGGCGCTGACCATCGTGGTGTCGCTGATCGCCTACCAGACGCTGCCCAGCCCGTTCGGCGCCATCGGCATCGTGCTGGCACTGGTCGGTTCGACGCTGATGGTCTACGCCGACGAGAAGCGCGGCGAGGAGCCGACCGCCGCGGTGCTGGAACCCGACACGAGAGCGACGAAGGCGTGAAACCGACGATCACCATCATCGGGGCGGGCAGCGTCGAGTTCACCCGCGAACTGCTCGGCGATATCCTGTCCTTCCCTGAACTCGGCGCCGTGCGGGTGGTGTTGCACGACATCGACACCGAGCGGCTCGAGACCGCCGAGGCGATCGCCCGGGCCACCGCCCGCGCGGCCGGTGCGCAGCCGGAGGTGGTGTCCACCACCGACCGCCGGCGCGCCCTCGACGGCGCCGACTACGTCATCAACACCATCGCCGTCGGCGGGCACGAGGCGACGGTACGCGACTTCGAGATTCCCGCCACGTATGGCCTGAACCAGACCATCGCCGACACCATCGGCGTCGGCGGCATCTTCCGCGGGCTGCGGACGTTCCCGGTGCTCGCCGGGATCGCCGAGGACATGGCGCAGGTGTGCCCGGACGCGTGGCTGCTGAACTACACCAACCCGATGGCGATGAATGTCACCTACCTGCACCGGGTGGCGCCGACGCTGAAGGTGCTCGGGCTGTGCCACTCGGTGTACTGGACGATGGTCGGCCTGTGCGAGCTCATCGACGTGCCCTACGACGAGGTGTCCTACTGGTCGGCCGGCGTCAACCACCAGGCGTGGGTGCTGCGCTGGGAGCGCGGCGGCCAGAACCTGTACCCGCTGCTCGACGAGCGCATCGCCGCCGACCCCGAACTGCAGCGCCGGGTCCGCGTCGACATGTACCGCCGGCTCGGCTACTACCCGACCGAGACCAGTGAGCACAGCAGCGAATACGTCCCGTGGTACCTGCACGACCCCGACGAGATCGCGCGACTGCGGCTCAACGTCGGCGAGTACGTCGGGATCAGCGAGGCCAACCTCGCCGAATACCGCCGGCTGCGCGAAGAATTGGCCGGCACCGACACGCTGCCTATCGACACGGAGTCCACGGAGTACGCCCCGCAGGTGATCCACTCGCTGGAAACCGGGACGCCACGGGTGATCTCGGCCAACGTCGTCAACGCCGGCCTGATCGCGAACCTGCCCGACGGCCTGGCGGTCGAAGTGCCGACGCTCCTCGACTCTCTCGGTGCGCATCCGATGGCGGTGGGGGACCTGCCGCCGCAGTGCGCGGCGCTCAACCGCAGTTTCCTCGGCCCGGTCGATCTGACGGTGCGCGCCGCCGTCGAGGGCGATCCCCGACTGGTCCGCGCCGCGGCCATGGTCGACCCGAACACCGCGGCCACGCTGAGCGTCGACCAGATCGCCGACCTGTGTGACGAACTGACCGCCGCCCACGGCGATCTGCTGCCCGAACCGCTGCGTACCCACCACTAAGGAGTGTTCCCCGTGATCAGAAGCCGCCTCTGCATCGCACTGCTCGCCGTTCTCACGCTGGTGCTCGCCGGCTGTGGGGGCGGCGGCTCGTCGTCCGGGCCCACCGAGATCGCGGTATGGCACGGATATCAGGACACCGAGGGAGAGGTGTTCAAAGGCCTGATCGAGCAGTACAACAAGGACCATCCCGATGTGAAGGTCAACGAGTTGTACTCCAGCAACGACCTGGTGCTGCAGAAGGTGCTGACCGCGGTCCGCGGCGGCAGCGCGCCCGACGTCGCGTACATGTTCGGGTCGTGGTCGCCGAACATCGCGCAGATCCCTCAGGTCGTCGACATGGCCAGCGAGGTGAAGAACCCCGACTGGCAGTGGGATGACTTCTATCCCGCCGAGCGGGAGGCAGCGACCGTAGGCGACAAGATCGTCGGGGTGCCGGCGCTGGTGGACAACCTGGCGATCGTCTACAACAAGAAGCTGTTCGCCGACGCCGGGGTGGCGCCGCCCAGCCCGGACTGGACATGGGACGACTTCCGCGCCGCCGCAGCCAAACTCACCGACCCGTCGAAGGGGCAGTACGGCTGGCTGATCCCGGCCGACGGCAGCGAGGACACGGTGTGGCACTACATCCCGATGCTGTGGGAGGCCGGTGGGGACATCCTGTCGCCCGACAACGAGAAGGCGGTGTTCAACTCCGAGGCCGGCGTGAAGGCGCTGACCGTGCTGCAGCAGATGGCGGTCACCGACAAGTCGCTGTACCTGGACACCACCAACGAGAACGGCCCCAAGCTGATGAACAGCGGCAAGGTGGCGATGCTCGTCACCGGCCCGTGGGATCTGAGCCAGCTCTCCGACATCGACTACGACGTGCAGGTGACGCCCACGTTCGCCGGCTCGTCGGGCGGCCACCAGACCATCGCCGGACCCGACAACTGGGTGGTGTTCAACAACGGCGACAAGAAGAAGCAGGCGGCCATCGACTTCGTGAAGTGGCTGTCGGCCCCCGAGCAGGTCAAGGCGTTCTCGCTGGGCACCGGTGACCTGCCGATCCGCAAGTCGGTCGGTAGCGACCAGGCGGTGCTGGACACGCTGAACCAGAACGTCCCGGGCACAGCGGCGTTCGTGCAGAATCTGAACAACGTGCAAAAGGTCCGGCCCACCGTCGAGCAGTACCCCGACATCTCCGAGGCGCTGGGGCAGGCGATCGTCGCGGTGATGCTCGGCAAGGAAGAGCCGGCGGCGGCGCTGGACGCGGCTGCCCAGACCGCGGACGCGAAACTCGCCGAGAAGTAGGCGCGGCGCGCGAGGATGAGCACCATGCTGACCGCTCCTGACGTGGAGGCGCCGCCTCGGTCGCCGCGGCCGCGACGCCGGTGGCGCCCGCGCGGCACCGACGGGGTGACGGGCTGGGCGCTGGTCACCCCGGCGGTGGTGCTGATCGGGATCTTCGGTCTGCTGCCGGTGCTGATGTCGCTGCAGCTGTCGTTCCAGCGCTCGGATCTGCTGACCCCGGAGACGCCGTGGGTCGGGTGGGACAACTACCGCAAGATGGCCGACGATCCGGTGTTCCTCGACGCCATCAAGCACACGATCATCTACACGGCGCTGTTCGTGCCGGGCACGATGATCGTGGGTCTGTTGGTCGCGGCCGCATTGAACCGTTCGGTGCGGTTCATCTCGCTGTACCGGACCGCCGCCTACATCACGATGGCGGTGTCGACGATCTCGCAGGGCATCATCTTCCTGTGGCTGACCGACCGCGACTACGGTCTGGTCAACGCCGGGCTGAACGCGGTCGGGTTGCCGTCGCAACCGTTCCTCGCGTCGCCGTCGCAGGCCATCTACGTGATCGTCGCGATGACGATCTGGGGCTGGACGGGCTTCTCGGTGATCGTGTATCTGGCTGCGCTGCAGGGTGTTCCGCAGGAGCTGCACGAGGCGGCGGCCATCGACGGAGCGAAGTCGTTCACCCGGTTCCGCACCATCACGGTGCCGCTGCTGGGTCCGGCGAACCTGTTCCTGCTGGTGTGGCTGACCATCAACGCGCTGCAGTTGTTCGACGAGGTGTACGCCACCACCCGCGGCGGTCCTCTGCGGGCCACCACGGTGATCGTCTACTACCTGTGGGACCAGGCGTTCGTGCACTTCGACGCCGGCTACGCGGCGGCGATGGCGTACGCGCTGTTCGTCGTCATCCTGATCGTCACGGCCGTGCAGTTCCGGCTCTCACGCAGATTCGCACACCACCCATGACCGCGACGGCCACGGGGATGACCCCGACGACGCGGTGGCGCTTGCCCTTTAGCCCGTGGCATCTGGTGCTGATCCCGCTGAGCTTCCTGCTCCTGGTTCCGCTGTTGTGGATGCTGATCACGTCGCTGGAGACCGAGGGTGAGGCCAACCACTTCCCGCCGGTGCTGTTCCCGGCCAACCCGCGGTTCGCGAACTACACCGAGGCGTGGGCGCAGGCGCCGTTCGGGCACTTCTTCCTCAACAGCCTGACGGTGACCGCGGTGGTGCTGGTCAGCAACCTGGTGGTGTGCAGCCTGGCCGGGTACGCGTTCGCGCGCATCCGGTTCCTGGGTCGCGGCGCGCTGTTCGTCACGCTGATGGCGACGCTGATGGTGCCGTTCCAGGTGACGATGATCCCGGTGTTCCTGATCGTGAAGTGGTTCGGCGACAACGTCTGGGAAGGGCTGGGCATCGACCACATCGGCGCGTTGATGCTGCCGAACCTGGCGACCGCGTTCGGGATCTTCTTCCTGCGCCAGTTCTTCCAGACGGTGCCGGTGGAACTCGAGGAGGCCGCCCGTGTCGACGGCACGTCCCGGTTGGGGGTGCTGTTCAAGATCGTGCTGCCGCTGTCGCTGCCGGCGATGTCGACGCTGGCGGCGCTGACGGTGCTGACGTCGTGGAACGACTTCCTGTGGCCGTTGATCGTGATCACCTCGCAGGATCAGATGACGATCCCGTTGGGACTGAGCTACTTCCAGGGCGCCCACCATGTGCAGTGGCCGCTGCTGATGGCGGCCAACGTGATGAGCCTGCTGCCGATGCTGCTGGTGTTCGTCGTCGCGCAGCGGTATTTCGTACAGTCGGTGGCCAGTACCGGGATCAAGGGGTAAGGCGTTGGCAGAGGTCGAATTTCGCGAGGTGTCGCGGACGTATCCGGGGGGCGTGACCGCGCTCGACGGGCTGAACCTGACGGTGGGCGACGGCGAGTTCCTGATCCTGGTCGGCCCGTCGGGCTGCGGTAAGAGCACCGCGCTGCGCCTGCTGGCCGGGCTGGACAAGCCGACGTCCGGAGAGATCTGTATCGGCGGGCAGGTGGTCAACACGCTGGGGCCGGGGCAGCGCGACATCGCGATGGTGTTCCAGAACTACGCGCTGTACCCGCACATGACGGTGTACCGCAACCTGGCCTACGGGTTGAAGCAGCGGAAGACGCCGCGGGCGGAGATCGAGCGCCGCGTGCGGGAGACGGCCGAGCTGCTGCAGATCGGGAATCTGTTGGACCGCAAGCCGGGTCAGCTCTCCGGCGGGCAGCGTCAGCGCGTCGCGATGGGCCGGGCGCTGGTGCGCGATCCGCAGGCGTTCCTGCTCGACGAGCCGCTGTCGAATCTGGATGCCAAGCTGCGCAACCAGGTTCGCGGCGATCTGAAGCGCTTGCACCGCGAGGTGCCGGTGACGTCGGTGTACGTCACGCACGATCAGGTGGAGGCGATGACGCTGGGTGACCGGCTGTGTGTGATGGCCGATGGGGAGGTGCAGCAGATCGGCAGCACCGACGACGTCTACCACCGGCCGGCCAACACGTTCGTCGCGGCGTTCATGGGCAGTCCGCCGATGAACCTGCTGCCGGGTCTGGTGCGGTCGGGTGCACTGCATCTGGGCGGGGCGGAGCTGTCGGCGGTGCCGTGCCCGGACGGGCCGATCACGGTCGGGGTGCGGCCGGAGCATCTGCAGCTGGCCGGTGCGCAGACCGACGGCGTGGTGCCGGCCCGGGTGGACTTCGTCGAGCCGCTGGGCAGCCATGTGCTGGTGACCGCGCTGGTCGATACGCCCGATCCGACGCGGGTGATCGTGCAGGCGCCGCCCGGAACCGCGCTGGACGCGGGCACACCGATCGGGCTGCTGGTACCGCCGGAGCGGACCTATCTGTTCGACGCCGAGTCAGGGGAAGCGGTGCGCTGAGCCCGATTCGCGCCGTCGACGGCGTGTACGGGCATACCGTTTGAGACGTGTCGGAATTGGCGGGGCGCCGCGCGCAGCAGCGGGCCGAGGAGCTGAAGCGCCGCCGCGCCGAACTGGCCGCCGATCATCCGGTGACCGAGGGGGACGTCGAGAAGGCGCGCGCCTCGGTGCAGCGGGGGCGCGCGCGGGCCAGCGAGGCGCACGAAGCGGCGGCGCTGGCCCACGAGAGGGCCGCTGCCACGCATGAGCAGGCGGCCCAGAGCCACGAGCGGGCCGCAGCCGAGGGCGTCGGTGACGTTGCCGAACACCGTGCGGCGGCGTATCGGCATCGGCGAGCCGCTGCGGACGACCGCGCCGCCGCGGAAGCGGCGTTCGACGCCGCCGAGAAGGACCGCTGAGGCCGGGTTACCAGCCGCCGATGCCGGGGCCGACCCGCACGCCCTGGAAGCCGCCGGCCCTGGTGCTCGGCGTCGCGATCGGGGACTGCCGGACGGCGCCGCCGGCGGGGGCGAGGATGTAGCCGTCGCGCACGTCGCCCTGGGTGGCGTCGCGGCGGACCTCGCCGGACTGCGGGCTTTTCACCCACGGGCTCGGCTTCATGTCGTCGGCCTTGGCGAGTGCGCTGCCGAAGCTCAGAGCGCCCGCAGTCATGGCTGCGGCCAGTGCGACCAGTGTCAGCGCCGAGCGCCGGGTCCTCGACATCGTCAACGTGCCCCCCGTGATAGGTGTGTGCAAAGTGCGTCGTCCCCCGAGCGCCGAACGTTACCGGAGTGACTGCTGTTCTGTACGAGGTATCTCGGAGCCGGGACGGGCGGGTAACGATGTGGGAGCCTAGGAGCGAGGTTGCCTCAGCGGCTGTGCACAGCCTTGACGGCAGTCTCGTGCGGAGCGCCGGGAGACCATGCGCCAGACTTCCCTGATCCCGGACATGCTGGTCAAAGCCTCCAGGGTCGCGTTCGCCCTCGTTGCGGATACGCTGCGGTGAAGGGAGGGCGGCGACTCAGGGGTCGGTCCTGTTTGCTCAAGAGTCGAGGTTGGCTCCACTTCGTCGCCTCGCGTCGGACCCAGAACCAACCTTTCCCCTCCGCCGCACATCAACTGTAGGACAGACCGCCCGACGTCACGGCCCTCACCGCTGTCCGGATAGCGAAAACTTCGACGCCGTCAGTCCGGTCGGCGAAGCGCTTCTGCCGCATCAACAGACGTCTGGGCGGTCTGGACGCGACCACACCACCCCGCTGTGTCGGCCACCCGAATCGAGGAGGCTGAATTCCTCATGCGCGGAACGAAACGTCGGGGGGCGACCCCATCCAGCAAATGAAAACCCTAGGCATCACACTTCACGTCGGCACGACGTCGCGATACTCATGTCTGGTCCTCCGAGTGCGGCGGCGCAGGGCCTACATGCGTCCGCTGTGCCAATATGGTTGTGCGACAGCGCGTGTGGCGCGCCAGTCGCCGCCCAGGCGTAACCGCCGGCCCGTCCGCTCAGCGATGACCTGTCCGGATCGCACGCCGCGCAACGGCCGGGTCTCAGCCGAGTGTCCCGCGGCGATCGACCACTTGACGCGCCACCTCGGCCAGCTTGACGTTCATGTCCTGCGAAACGTGACGCAACAGATCGAATGCTTCGTCATCGGAGACCTTCCGCAATGCCATCAGCATGCCGACCGCCTTGCCGATCTCCCGGTTGCTCAGCAGGCCGGCGCGTAACGCGGAGGCGTCCTCGCCGCGTACGGCGGCGGTGGCGGCGATCGTCGCGAACGCCGCCAACACGACGGCCCGCTCGATCGCCGCCGCCGAGAATCCCTGCGGGGTGTCGCTGAAAATGTCCAGGGCGCCGGTCTTCTCGCCCTCGATGACGAACGGGAACCCCATCATGGCGCGGACGGGTGTCTGCCGGACCACTTCGCGCGCCAGTTCGTGCCAGCGTTGCGGTTCTCGCAGGTCGTGCTCGAACTGTGGCGCCTCCTCGACGATCGCGTCCAGGCAGGGCCCTTCGCCGGTCTTGCGCTCGAGCGCGTCGACGTCCCGGGCACACTGGTCGCTCGCGGCCACGGTCCGGTACCTCTTGCCGTGGCGCACCATGACGCTGGCGTGGTGGCATCCCGGCACCATCAGCGTGGCTGCGATACAGATGGCGTTGTACACCTCCGACAGATCCGTCCCCTGGTACACCACCTGCGCGAGGCCGGTGAAGACCGTCGCTGGGTCGGCGGGGTAGTCGGCTAGTCGTTCGCTCACGTCGGGCCTCGTCTCGATGTCCGATTCTCGTCACCGGAGAGCCTCGGCACGCATCTGTACCCACTCAGCCCTCAATTGTCGCCGAAGATATTAACTCAGCGGCAGGCCGGGATTCGAAATGCCTAAGCTGGCGGAATCACGTGGTCACAGAGGACGGTAGCTGGCAGTGGGAATGGGTTCGCAGCTCTTCAATGCGGCCAGCGATGTGCTGCGCCGCCCCGCGATGCGGCCCGTCACCAGAGCGTTCAGCAGCATGCATGCCGCGGCTTATCGGCTCACCGGCGGCCGCGCCCAGAATCAGAAGTATCCGACGATGTTGTTGACCGTGACAGGACGCAAGACCGGGAAACCGCGGACCGTGCCGGTCATCTACATCCGCGACGGCGACCGCTTCGTCATCGCCGCGGCCTATTCGGGCAGCGACACCGACCCGGTGTGGTGGCGCAATCTCCACGACAATCCGCAGGCCGAACTCCTCGTCGGCGGCGAACACATTCAGGTGCAGGCGGCCCGGGCCGACGCCGATGAGCGGCCCGAGCTGTGGCGTCGACTCGTCGAGATGTACCCGTACTTCACCGAGTACCAGCGCCGCACCACGCGGCAGATCCCGGTGATCGTGTTGACTCCCCAGCGCTCAGCGGGGTGAGTGCGCGCCGCGTTCGTCGAGCAACCCGTCGCGGAGCGTGTGCAGGGTCGCGGCCAGGATGCGGGAGACGTGCATCTGCGAAATGCCGATCTGTTCGGCGATCTGCGATTGCGTCATGCCCGCGAAGAACCGCAGGTTGAGGATCAGGCGTTCCCGCTCGCTCAGCCGGTTCAGAAGGGGACGCAGGCTCTCGCGGTCGGTGATCGCCTCGAGCCGGGCGTCCTGGGTGCCGAGGGTCTCGGCGAGCGCCTGCCGCGCATCGTCGTGATCGCTCGACGGTGCGTCGAGGGATCTCAAGCTGTAGGCGCTCGCGGCCACCAGGCACTCGACGACATCCTCGCGCGGCACCTCGAGCGCCGCGGCCAGATCGCCCGCGCTGGGGGTGTGCCCCAGCGTCTGCGTCAACTCGGGTGTCATCGTGCCGATGCGCACGTGGAGATCCTTGAGCCGGCGCGGGACGCGCATCGCCCAGGCATGGTCCCGGAAGTAGCGCCGGACCTCGCCCATCATGGTCGGGACCGCGTAGGCCAGGAAGTCGGCGCCGTTGTCAGGGTCGAAGCGGTTGACGGAATGGAGAAGCCCCACCCGTGCGATCTGCTGCAGATCGTCAAAGGTCTCGCCCCGCCGAGCGAAGCGCTGGGCGATGCGATCGGCGAGCGGCAGGCATCGGGCGATGATCCGGTCACGCTGGCGCACGTACTCCGGCGAGTCCGCCGGCAGCGACCGCAGGGCGCGGAGCATGTCGGTGACGTCCGCGAAGTCGTTGGGTCGGGACGGTGTCGATGGCGAGTCGGCGGCGGACACGTCGGATCCTCGGATCTCGGTCGACGACGCGTGAGCGGCGGGCCCGGGCCATGACGATCGGCTCGCAGCGCGCCCGGTCAGGCGTCACCGATGGGCGTGACGCGTGTCCCTGTCGGTGCGACCGGGTGCTCGATCGAATATCGCCAGGAAGAGACTCCGCTTCGCCTTAAACGGAGCCGTCCACGCGGGAAAACGATCTTGATTATAGGCAGCCGCGGTCGCGTGGTCGACGCGGACCGGCGCCTCAGTCCGTGAGAAGTGAGGGCTCAGGACCGCACCAGTGGCTTCCGCCCTGACGTTTGGCTCTGTACATGGCCCGGTCGGCGCGCTCGAGCGCTTCCCCGATGGTGTCCGGCGTGATCATCGCGATGCCGATGCAGATGCTGCCCGGAGACAGCGCGTCGACGCGCTCCACCAACGTCTGCGCCATCTGCTGGGCCTGCGCCGCGGTGGTCCGGGGCAGCAGCACGACGAATTCGTCGCCACCGATCCGGGCCAGGACATCCGACAGGCGCAGCCGACGGCTGATGATGTCTGCGACGTTCCTCAGGTAGGCGTCACCCGCTCCGTGCCCGTGTTGATCGTTGACCTGCTTCAGACCGTCGAGGTCGATCATGAACACGGCCGCCTCGTCGACGGTCGCGTGCCGGCTTGCCCGCACCTGGAACCGCTGCAGCTCCTCGTCGAATCGGTTGCGGTTGTAGACGCCAGTGAGGGCGTCGAGCGTCGCCTGCCGTCTCAGCATTTCCTCATCGCGGCGGCGCGCGGAGATGTCTTCGATGTGGGAGATGAAGGCTTGCGGCTCACCGGCGTCGTCGTGGACGAGGAAGACCGACAGCCGAACCCAGACGACGTGACCGCCTTGGGAGTAATACCGCTTGTCCATCTGGTAGCTCGCGATGTCACCGGCGAGCAGTCGCGACGCCTCGGCGAGGTCGATGTCGAGATCATCGGGATGGGTGATGTCCTGAAACGTCATGCCCATCAACGCTTCCGAGCTGTACCCGGTGATCCGGCAGAACTCGCCGTTGACGCGCTGGAAACTCCCGTCGAGCCCGATGACGGCCATACCGATCGGTGCGTTGGCGAACGCTGCGGCGAACGTGGTGTCCCGGCTGTCCGACGGGACGCCGGACAGCGTCAGAAAATCCGACGACGCCGGGCGCTCTCCGATCTGCTGCTCGAGCACCGCGTGCACCTGGACGTTCTCCATCGCCACCGACGTCACGTCGGCCAGTGCCTGCAACAGCGCCAGTTCGCGCTCGGTGGGGTGCCGCAGCTGCGCCCAGTACGTCCCGAGAGCGCCGAGGGGATCGCGACGGCGGATGGGCACCATGGCCAGACTCTTGACGAAGGTCGGTCGGTACGCGTCGTGGGGGACGCGGGCGTCGGCGTAGATGTCGGGAATCACCGCCGGTTGCTTGTGCAGCATCACCCACCCGCTGATGCACGCCTCCAGCGGGAAGCGCCTGCCCTTCCACAGCGGCGTGATCGCGTCCTCGTCGGCGTAGAAGCACATGTCATGCTCGCGGATCACGACAGTGGCTCCGTCGCAGCCGGTCACCTCCCGCGCAGTGGTGGCGACGATCCGCTGCACCTCGTGTGCCGTGCGTACCAACGACAGCTCCTGGATGACGTCGGTCAGCCGCGTCATTCCTCGGACGTAATCGGCCTCGGAGAAGGGGGTTGGTCCGTCCTCAGCAGGCTTCTGCGCCTGCCCGGCAATCGGCGATACGCCGGATGTCATCGAAAGACTCCCTTCGAGACGTCGGCACACCCGTGAATAGTCAAGCGTAGTGCGTCGTCAGCCCCGCAGTCGGCGCTTGATCCGAGTCAGCATCGCCGACATGCCGCGCAGCCGCAGCGGGCTGATCAACGCGCCCAGCCCGAGGTCGGTGTAGAAATCGTCGGGCACGGCGAGGATGTCGTCGGCCGACTGCCCATCCAGGCCCGCCGCCAGGATCGCGGCGAACCCGCGGGTGGTGGGGGCTTCGGCCGGGGCGCTGAAGTACAGCCGCACGTGCGCGCGGTCGTCGGCGTCGACGTGCAGGAACAGCGGGGACTGGCACTCGGGGACCGGTTCCATCGCCGCCTCCTCGAGGGTCGACGGCAGCGCGGGCAGCTCGTTGGCGAACTCGAGCAGCATCGCGAGCTTGTCCTGGCCCTCGACGTCCTGGAAGTCGGAGACCACCTCGGCCAGCGCGGCCGGCATGCTCATGACGTGCCCGGCGCGTCACCCGGTTCGGACCCGACCGCCACCGGCACCCGCACCGCGTTGCCCCACTCGGTCCACGAGCCGTCGTAGTTGCGGACGTTCTCGCGTCCCAGCAGATAGGTCAGCACGAACCAGGTGTGGCTGGACCGTTCGCCGATGCGGCAGTAGGCGATGGTGTTCACGCCGGGCTCGAGGAACCCGTACAACTCGTCGAGTTCGGCTCGGCTGCGGAACTTTCCGTTGTCCTGCGCGGCCTTGGCCCACGGCACCGACACGGCGGTCGGGATGTGGCCGCCGCGCAGCGCGCCCTCTTCGGGGTAGTCCGGCATGTGGGTGCGCTCGCCGGTGTACTCCTGCGGGGAGCGCACGTCGATCAGCGGCTCCTTGCCCAGCGCGGAGAGGACGTCGTCCTTGAACGCGCGGATCGGGGCGTCGTTGCGCTCGACAACGGGGTAGCCGGTGGTCTGCTTGCTCGGCACGTCGAGCGTGGTGTCGCGGCCGTCGTTGATCCACAGCGAGCGGCCACCGTCGAGCAGGCGCACGTCGGGGTGGCCGAACAGCGTGAAGACCCACAGCGCGTAGGCGGCCCACCAGTTGCTCTTGTCGCCGTAGATGACCACGGTGTCGTCGCGGGCGATGCCCTTGCGGTCCATCAGCGCGGCGAACTGCTCGCCGGTGATGTAGTCGCGCACGTTGGGGTCGTTGAGGTCGGTGTGCCAGTCGATCTTCACCGCGCCGGGGATGTGGCCGGTGTCGTAGAGCAGCACGTCCTCGTCGGACTCGACGATGGCCAGACCCGGCCGGCCGAGATTGCCCGACAGCCAGTCGGCCGTGACGAGCCGTTCGGGATGGGCGTAGGACTGCAGGGCAGGGCTGGGATCGGGCGGTAGCGGCACGGGTGTCAGCCTACCGCTGAGCGCTCATGCGACAGGGGCGAGGACGACGGCGGCGTTGTGCCCTCCCATGCCCAGCGACGTCTTCAGGGTCAGCCCCTGCCGCATCGGCGTGAGGCCGTCCAGCAGCCGGGGATGGCCGGGCGCGACGGTGGGTGGGGCCGGCACCTGCTGCTGGGCGTAGCCCAGCGCCGCGGACGCGACCTCGACGGCGGCCGCCGCGCCCTGGCAGTGCCCGGTCAGCGGCTTGACCGAGTAGATGTGGGCCGTGCCGCCGAGTACCTCGTCGAGGACCGCGGCCTCGACGGTGTCGCACTGCTGGGTACCGGGTCCGTGCGCGTTCATGTAGGCGATGTCGGCGGCGTCGACGCCGGAGCAGGCCAGCGCGTCGAGAACGCAGCGGTCCACCTCGGTCCGGGACGGATCCACCGAGGTGAGGTGGAAGGCGTCGTGCGACATCGCCCCGCCGAGCACGTGCACGTAGGGCGCGTCGCTGCGGCGCGAGAGCACGAACGCCACCGCGGCCTCACCGGCCGGGAACCCGCGGCTGCCCTGCTGGAACGGGCGGCAGGCGTCCAGCGGATCGGTGTCGACGACGCCGACGCCGAGCCGGACGAAGTGTTCGACGTTCTCCGGGGTCAACGACAGGTCGGTCGAGACGAACACGACGTCGTCGACGATGCCCGCGTCGAGCCACATCTTGGCGGTGATGAGCGCGGCGTTGCCCGAGGCGCACATCGCCGACACGTTCATCGCCGGGCCGTGAAAGCCGTACTCGCGCATCAGCATTGACACCGGAGTGGACGGCATCAGCGTCAGGTAGTCGCGGACTCGCCGGCTGGCGTGGTCCTTGAGGTAGAAGTCGCGCCAACCCTCGACCTCGGCGATCACGACCGCGTGCAGCAGGCCGACCCGCGGCCCGGGAGTCCAGCCGCGCGCGCGGGCGTCGGTGATGGCCTCGCGCGCCGCGGCGCGCAGCGCCTGGCCGAAGCGGCTCAGGCCGTCGCGCGGATCGCCCTCGTCAGCGATCCGGGCCAGCCAGGCGTCGTCGTTCTCGCCGGGCCCGAAACCGGGGTACAGCGTCGCGGCCGGCTTCCCGCTCGCCAGCCCGTTCCACAACGTCTCCCGCCCCCACCCGTAGCCGGTGACCGCCCCGATTCCTGCGATACCCATGTGTGTTGTGGTCATCTGATCTCCCCTTTGTCGTCGGCGGTGCCCGATGGGCCCCTAGCTCGATTAACACCCAATCGACGGCAGATCACTAGCCCAAACGCCGGGTCACGGCCATACTGATGTACGGGGCACACGTGTCGTGGACTGTCAGATTTGCCGAGTGTGCTTGCGCAGCAAACGTTTTGTCAGGGGTAGGGTGAGCACAACGTCAGATTCGGCCACGAGGGGCAACCCCGGACGCCACGTCGACACGGCGGAGGAGCGTTACCGGCGGCTGGTCGACCTCAGCCCCGGTCCCATGTGCGTGCATTCGAACGGTCGCGTGGTCTACGTCAATCCTGCGGGCGTCCGCGGCTTCGGAGCCCAGAGCGAGGAGCAGTTGGTGGGGCGTCCGATCACGGACTTCGTCCACCCCGACTCGGTCGGCGACATGCTGACCCGGATTCTCGCGCTGTCCGAGGAGGGCGACAGCTCGCCGGCGTCGGAGGCCGTGTTGCTACGCCTCGACGGCAGCCCACTGGAGGTCGAGGTGGTGTCGGTGCTGACCACCTGGGACGGTGACCCCGCCTACCAGGTGATCTTCCGCGACCTGACCGCGCAGAAGGCGGCCGAGGCGGCGCTGCGCTACCAGGCGGCGCTGGTGAACCATGTCAGCGACGCCATCATCGCCACGACCGCGGACGGCATCGTCACCAGCTGGAACGCCGCCGCCGCGGCGATCTACCGCCGCCCGGTGGAGCGCGCTCTGGGCCTGCCTCTGACCGAAGCCGTCGACGCCGACGTCGACCTGCCCGGCATCGTCGCCGGCGGCGGCGTGGTGCACGCGACGCACCGCTCGGCGGGCGGCACTGCGGTGAACGTCCGGCTGTCGGTGACGGCGATGGACGATGGCTACGTGGTGCTGTGTTCGGACTACACCGCGCAGCGGCGGGCGGAGATCCACTTCGAGTCCGTCGTGCGGTCCCTGCATGACGGCGTCGTCGTGCTCGACCGGCGGGGGAAACCCCAGTCGATCAACCCGGCGGCCCGGCGCATCCTGCGGCTGGACACCGACGGGCTCGTCGAGGACTACGCCAACGGGACGCTCGCGTTCCCCATCTTCGATCGCCGGGGCGTCAAGATCGACGACAACGAAATGAGTTCCGTCAAGCTGATGTTCGCCAACGCGCCGCTGGAGAACGTGGTGCTCGGTGTGGAGCGGGCGGACGGATCGCGGGCGTGGCTGTCGATCAACTGCTGTCTGCTCGATCCCGCCGATGCGGAGAACTCGGCTCTCCTGGTCTCGTTCGCCGACATCACCGCCGAACACAACGCGAAGACCCACCTGGCCTATCAGGCTCACCACGATCCGCTGACGGGGCTACCCAACCGCGCGCAGATCGAGGCGCGCCTCACCGACGCCACGACAAGGGGCAGTCAGCGCTTGGCGGCGGTGCTGTTCGTCGATCTCGACAACCTCAAGGCCATGAACGACGATCTGGGCCACCACGCCGGCGACGGCGCGCTGCGGGAGACCGCGCGACGGCTGCGCAACAGCGTGCGGGACGGCGATTTCGTCGGCCGCCTCAGCGGCGACGAGTTCGTGATCCTGCTGTACGGCATCCTCGACCGCCCTGCGCTGGAAGCTCTCACCGCGCGCATGCACGGAGAGTTCGCGGACCCGATCCATGTGGGCGGACGGCTACGCCGGGTCAGCATCAGCATCGGCGTCACCGAGCTGTCGGCCGAGGATGAGCGCACCGTCGAGAACATTCTGCGCGACGCGGACGCGGCGATGTATCAGGCCAAGATCCTGCGCACGGGAACGTCTTTCCGGGTGACGCGAAGCCGCTAGCCGGCTGCGCCGTCGGGGAGCCGGGCGAGCAGGCTGCGGGCCGCGGCGGCGACGCGGTCCCGGTCGAACGTGATCACCGATTCGAAGCGCCGGTCGCCGTCGTCGAGATGCGGGTGCCCGTCGGGCTGTTCGCGGGCGATCAGGGCCGCCGCGGTGTCGGGTCCGAGCACCAGCACGGTCCACTCGGAGGACAGGGGATCGCTGGGAGACAGAGAAACCCCACGGATGCCCGGTTCGGGTTCGGCGGGCACGTCTTCGCCGAACACGACGACCAGCGGTGAGCGCTGGGCGATCTGGGTGTACATGTCGAGCGTGGCGCCGTCGAAGTAGCGGTCGTTCTGCACGGTCGCGAGCACGATGGGGGTGCTGTCGGCGGTCAGCGCCAGGCGTTCGATGTGCCGGCACAGTTCGTGCAGCGTCTGCTTGCGCACCGTGCGAACGGCGAGGCCCGGGGTGGCCAGGTCGAACACCGACCGGCCGGTCGGTTCCGGAGCGCGCGGCGCCCACGAGGGCAGCGCCCGCACGTCGGGCACGGTGCTCAGCGCGCCGGGGTGGCCGAACAGGTAGCCCTGGCCCAGCGTGGCGCCGTAGGCCAGCGCCTGCTCGAGGTGCAGGTCGGTCTCGATGCCCTCGGCGAGGATCGTCGCGCCCGTCCGTTCGTGGTGACCGATGATCGCGGCGACGGTGCGGGCCTGGATGTCGTCGGGTTGGTTCTGCACCAGCCCCATGTCGAGTTTGAGGATCTCCGGCGAGATGATGTCGAGCAGGGCCAGCGAATCACGTTCGGCGCCAATGTCATCGAGGGCGATCATGAACCCGCGTGAGCGCAGCGCGTCGACCTTGCGCAGCAGTGCGCGGGGGTTGTCCAGCAGTCCGCGCTCGGTGAGTTCGAACATCAGGTGGAAGGTGTCGGCGGCCGCGGCGAGCGCACCGTCGGCCAGGTCGGGGTGCGCGGTCGTGGGCTCGCAGTTGATCAACAGCAGCATCCCGGGTGTGCTGCTGCCTTCCAGTGCGCCGTGCGCCGCGCGGCGGATGCACTCGCTGTCGAGCGCGTCCAGCGTGCCGGTGCGGGCGGCGTGAGCGAACACCTCCAGCGGACCGGCCCCGTCGAGATGGGGCCACCGGGCCAGGGCCTCGTAACCGACGACGGTCCCGCCGGGCAGCGACACCACCTGCTGGAAGCTCGGGCGCACACCGGTACCCAACGCGGCATCGTCGAGGATGTCGGTCATGGGCGCCTCGCCTGTTCGGGGAAGGAAAGTCAAGCTAACCAGTGTTGCCGAACTGCAGCAAAGCACCGCGCCGAGATGTCACCCGGTCGTTACTCGATGGTCCTGCAGCACGGAACGGCGGGGTGGGCCTGCTCGTAGCGGTCGGGGCGGGCGGCGAACGTGATGACCGACAGCGTGATGAGGACCAGTGCGGCGACGGCCGCGACCTTGGTGGATCGCTCGACGTGGTAGAGACCGTGCCTCATGTCCTCGCGGGCCTGCTGGACGGCGCTCCAACTGCCGTGTCGCAGAGGGCTTTCCAGGAAGTGGTGGCAGGCGATGGCCAGGCCGAAGGACAGGGCCAGGGCGCTGGCGTCGAAGTAGACGCTGGTCTCCATCGCGGTGCCGAGCAGCACGATGACGGGCCAGTGCACCAGGTAGAGGGCATAGGAGAGGTCGCCGAGGTAGGTGGCGGCCTGATTGCGCAGCAGTGGTTGGAACATCGGTTCGCTGCCGACGCCGGCGGCGATGACCAGCGCGGCGCCGGCGACGGGCAGCAGTGCCCAGGGGACGGGGAAGCCACCCGATTCGGGGTTGATGAGCAGTAGGCTCGCCACGATGAGCGCGACGCCGGCCCAGGACAGCAGCGGGCGCAGCCAGACCGGCATGCGGGTGAAGACGCCGACGCCGGTGGCCAGCAGGGCGCCGACGCCGAGTTCCCAGGCGCGGGCGAACGTGTTGAAGTAGGCCCAGTGCGGGGACACTGCCGTCTCGTAGGTGGCCCAGGCCAGGGACGCGGCGGTGAGCAGGCCGCTGGCGCCGGCGATCAGACCGAACCAGCGGTCGCGGCTCCAGGCCCGGCGGACGACGAGCGCCGTGACCGCCAGCAGGAGCAGCGGCCACAGGAGATAAAACTGCTCCTCGATCGACAGCGGCCAGAAGTGCTGCAGCGGCGACGCCGTGTCGAGGACGCCCGACGTGTCGGCGCCCTGGGCGGCGAAGCGCCAGTTGGCGAGGAACGCCAACGAGAACAGAGCGTCGACGCCGATGGTGTGCGTGCGGTCGGGCAGCAGCACGACTGAGGCCGCGTAAGTGGCGATCAGGACGGCGATCGCGGTGGGCAGGATGCGGCGGGCGCGGTCGAGCCAGAAGCGGCCGAGCGACACGGTCCCGGTGGGTTCGGCGCCGCGCAGCAGCATGTCGGTGACGAAGAAGCCAGAGATGACGAAGAAGACGTCGATGCCGACGAAGCCGCCGCGCGGCCAGCCGACGAGGTGGGTGGCCACCACCGCGAGCACGGCGAGTGCTCGCAAACCTTGAACGTCTAGACGATAGTTTGCTCGTTCTGCCCGTCGGCGTCGACGCAACGACGATTCGCGGAAACGATCCAGCGCAGTAACCATGACATCCCCCCGGTGCACATTATGCGGCTCCGTCAGATGATCGCTGATTACCCACAGTTGCTTCTACGGCAATACACAGTGATCTGAGTCACGGCCCCTCACCGGGGCGGGTGGTTACTTCGTCGGTGCCGAGGAGCGCCGGCGCGTCAGCAGCACCGCGCCCACCGCCGCGACGGCCAGGATGGCGGCCGCGGCCACGGCGAGGGGCACCCAGGACTTCTGCGTCGCCGCCGCCGGTGCTTCCGCGCTCTCGGACGCGACATCGCGCACCGTCACATTGGTCGGGACGCCCGCGGCGCCGGCGGCCAGGACGTCGCCGGTGAGCGCGGACCATCCGCCGGGTTGGGCGTCGATGTAGTCGAGCAGCGGGTCGATCAGCCGCCAGTCGTCGGTCGTGGTGACGAGGACGACGGTGCGGTCATGCGGCTGATCGCCGAAGACCTGGATCGAGCCAAGCCCGTCGGCGATGTCGGCCTTGAGTTCGGTCGGCAGCCCGATGTCGACGGTCGTCGCGTCGCCACCGACCGGCGGATTGAGCGTGGTGTCGGCGATGGCCCCCGACTTCGCGACGATCAACGCCCCCGACCGCGAATCCGCCGCCGTCTTCAGGTCGACCACCTGCGGCGTCAGCTGGTAGCTGGTCTGGCGGGCGATGGCGTTGATGACACGGGCGGCGTCGACGAGCTGACCCGGGTCGCTGCCGTCCATCGCGACCATGAAGCTGGGACTGAATTCCGAGGGCAGAGCGGTGAATCCGCTCATCGGCGGACCGCCGCGGTGCAGCGTCAGGGTGGATTTCGGGTCCACCTGGAACGTGATGGGCGCGATCAGCGGCCCACAGGTCTGGTGCGGGGTGTAGACGAGCGCCATGTCGAGGGTGAGGTACTGCGTCAGCGCGCGGCCTCCGACGTCGAACGTCGCGTCGAGGCGGCCGCTGTCGTTCAGTGCCGCGCGGTACAGCACGCGGTCGTTGGACCGGATCACCACGCTGGCCGCGTCATCCGTCGGCACCGGGGTGTAGTCGGCGAGCAGGTGCACGGTCACACCGTTCACGCGTCCGTTGCCCAGCGCAGACCGGTCGACGCCGACGCTGAGGGTGCCGGTCCGCAGCACGTCCGTCTTGCCGGTGATCTTCAGCTGGTCGAACGTCAGGGTGTCGCCGCTGACGGCGGGGATGGCCCCGGCCTGGTCGACGCGGGCAGCCGGTGTCTGCACCAGCGTCTGCAGCTGGTTGACCAGCAGCCCGACCTGGGTGGTGAGTTCGTCGCCTCTGCCCGAAACCCGGAGGCGCACATCGGGATTGCCCGCACCGTCGACCGACAGTCCTGCCGTGCCGCCTGATTCGACGACGACCGTGCGGGCGAACTCGCCCGCAGGCGGCGGGGTCGCGCCCCGCGGCTGGGTGATGACGTCGACCGCGAGTGGCTGGTTGTGGTAGAGCCGGGTCAGCGTCGAGACCATCGAGAGCACCGACTGCTGTTCTGCGGTGTCGGCGTCGGTGGGGGTGTAGATGCTGACGCGCTGGAGCACCGGGGGGAAGAAGGTGGCGACGGTCGTCGGGGGCGCTTCGACACCGGTGAACACGGTGGTCAGGCCGCTCAGCGGCAGCTGCTGCAACGGTCCGCAGAAGCCGTCCCGATTGTCGGTGGCACGCAGGGTGAAGGTCAGCGCGACGGAGGACGCGCGCGCCCGCGCTGCGGAGATGTCGATGTCGAGCGGGGTCTGCGGCGGTGCTGTCGCCGCGGGCGGCACGGGGATGCTGGCCAGCAATGTGCCGTTGCCGTCGGCGATTTCGAGGAAGCCGGCGTCGACGTTCATCGGGGCCTGCATGGTGCCCTGCAGCCGCGTGGCCGTCAGCCCCGGGGGCACCGGGACCGAGACGGTGGTGGGGCTGTCGGGCCCGAGGTAGAGCCCGTCGTTGACGCCGAGCGTGCGCCAGGCCAGCGTCACCGCGGCGGGCTGGTCGGCCGCGTTGCTGGGCTGAGCCTGCACGTGGGCGGTCGTCGTCATCGTTGCCATTGCTGGGGCCATGAACAACAAAGCCGACATCAACGCTCGCGCAATCGCCGGCCGCGTCATAGCTGCACTCCGGAATGGTCGCCGTGGGGACCCACGCTTTCGGTCATGGGAAGCGCACGCCGGGTCCGCGGCAGCGGGCTCGGCACGGAGACTGAAAGGAGCGGCCGCACGCGATTCTCTTTTCCCGCCGTCGACGGTCGTAATGGCAACAGTGCTAGGACTATACCGGCGTCTTTCCCCGAAAGGCCGTTGATCGACGCGCCGAAATTCACGGCGTCTTCGTCACACAAAAGCTGTCGTGAGTATCGCCGTCGGTGCGATTCATTCTGAGATAACGTGAGCCCACTGTCGCGCCCTGAAAGGTCACCATTGACTGTTCACGATTTCACGCGGATTCTGCGGACCCGCTGGAAAATCATTTGCGGCGTATTCGTGGTCGCCATTCTCGGGGCTGTCGCTTATCTGTTGCTCACCGCGCCGCAGTACCAGGCGTCGACGCGGCTCTTCGTCTCCACCACGTCCGACGGCACCAACACCCAGACCAACGACGGCGGACTGTTCGCGCAGCGCCGGGTGCTGTCCTACACGCAGCTGCTGCAGGGGGCGCTGCTGGCGCAGCGCACCATCGACAAGCTCGGCCTCGACATGAGCGCGGCCGAATTGCAGCGTGAGATCACCGCGACGGCGCCCACCGACACCGTGCTGATCGACGTCATGGTGCAGGATTCCTCGCCGACCCGGGCCCGCGACATCGCGAACACGTTGTCCGACGAGTTCGTCGTAATGGCCGCCGCGCTGGAGACCCCCGACCTCGGTGCGCGACCCAACGCCCAGGTGGTGGTGCAGCAGCGGGCCGGGGTCCCCGAGGACCCGGTGTCGCCGAAGAAGGCGCGGACGCTGGCCATCGCCGGGGTGGTGGGTCTGCTGCTCGGAGTCCTCGCCGCGTTGGTGCGGGACCGTCTCGACGGCACGATCAGACGCCCGGAGACGGTGGAGACCGCGACCGGGGTCGGCGTCATCGGCGAGATCCCGATCCAGACCGGTCACCGCAACGGCCCGCCGGTGGCGTTCGGGCGCGACGATACGACCGTCGCAGATGCGTTCCGCGAGTTGCGGATCAACCTGCAGTCCCTCGAGATGTCGCCCGGTCCGCGGGTGGTGCTGGTGGCGAGTCCGTCTGCGGGGGAGGGGCGGACCACGACAGCGGTGAACCTCGCGCTCGCCCTGGCCGAGGCCGACCGCAGCGTGGTCCTCGTCGACGCCGATCTGCGCCGGCCGCGCGTCGCGGCGTGTTTCGACCTTCCGGACCAGACGGGGTTCGGCACCGTGCTGGCCGGTGCCACACCGTTGACCGATGCACTGCAGCAGACCCGGTTCGCCGGACTGACGGTGCTGCCCGCCGGCGAGCTGCCCGCCAACCCGACTGAGCTGCTCGGAACACAGGCCGCGCGAACGATTTTCGAGGAGCTCAGTGGCCGGTTCGACTACGTGGTGGTCGACACGCCGCCGATGACGGTCAAGGACGCGGCGCTGACAGCGTCGTCCGCCGAAGGAGTGCTCCTCGTCGTGCGTTACGGCACGAGCCACCGCCGTGCGCTGGCGATCGGTGTCGCCGCGCTGAAGCGGGCCGGTGCCCCGCTGGTGGGCGCGGTCGCCATGGTGCCTGCCGGCAAGGCCACCGCAGGCGCGTCACGGCGCGCCGCGCACGGGAAGTGAGCGGGCGAGGTCATGCGCCACACCGTGTTCGCCGCCGCTCCGACGAGCGAGGCCGCGAACACTGACGTCCGCTATCCGCGGCTGGAACGCCACGCGCTGACGTGGCTGATCATCCTGGCGGTCGCCCTGGTCGTCGTCCCCGAGGCGATCAACCACATCTTCATCAAGCACCAGCCGGATCTGCCTCCGCTGGAGGACGCCTCGGGCGGCTCGGAGGTCGCGCTGGCCCACCTCGCGCGGCTGGGCGGATCGGCGGTGCTGCTCGCCTACACCGCGATCATCGTGGCCTTCACTCGCGGCCGGCCGGACCGCCGGGTCGGCGGCCTGCTCATCGTGCTGCTCGCCGTGGACCTGCCCTACGTGCTCAGTCCGGGCCTGCCGCCCACCGCGGATCTACCCAAGATCCTGCTGGCCAACCTGTTCGTCATCGCGTTGTGGAAGACGGGAGCGTCGATCGACGCGCTGAAGTGGCTGCCGATCCTCGTCACCGGGATCGGGGTGTACTCCTTGATCGGCGGCCTGCTCGTACCCGAGTACATGATGTACAACCTCATCTCGGAGAAGGCCATCATCGGCGGGTGGGAGCTCGCCGGACCGTTCGGCCACGGCAACGTGCTCGGAATGTATTGCGCGGTAGCCTTTTCCCTCGTGCCGCTGATCCCCGGGATGCGGTGGCGGCTGTTCTGCGGCGCGGTGTTGATGGCGACGGTCCTCGCGTCGGCGTCGCGGACGGCGGTGATCGCGGTCGCGATGGTGGTGGTGTGGTGGGCGGCGTGCCGGATCCGGTCGGTGGTGTCGGTCCGATTCGCCGGCACCGTGTTCGTCAGCGCCGCCGCCTCGGCGGTGCTGATCCTGCCGTTCCTGCCCTGGGATCCGCACGCGTTCACCGAACGCGCCGCGGTTTGGGCGGCCAGCCTGGCGGTGTGGCAGCAGTCCCCGCTGGTCGGTCTCGGGGTGAACTGGTTCCTGATCGACGCCCAGGCGAACGCGAACGTCGCGGCATGGGCGTACGTGGGCACCGGGCACAACCTGGTGGTCGACACGCTGGTGAAATCCGGGGTGATCGGATTGGCGGTGATCGCCACGGTGCTGATCGTCGCGATCCTCGGCGCGCGCGCCCTTCCCGCCCGCAACCAGCAGATCGCGCTGTTCGGCTATCTCGGTGCGTTCTTCGTGGCCGCGTCGACCGAGGCGGTGTGGGGGCTGCTGCCCAACCTGCAGTTGTTCCCGATCAGCGGGATGATCTTCGCGATGCTCGTGCTGTCCCGGTTCCGGGAACCCGCGTGACGCGCGACGCCGCCGTCAGTGTCGTGATCCCCACGATCGGCCGGCCGAGCCTGCGGCAGGCGGTGGAATCGGCGCTGCGCCAAACACTCCCGCCCCGGGAGGTGGTGGTCGTCCTCGACAAGGACTGCACACCGGATCTGCCCGACGCGCCGACGGTGCGGGTGATCAGAACCCCCGGTGGGGTGGGTCCGAGCCGGGCCAAGCATCTCGGTGTCGAGGCCGCCGGTGGTGATGTGATCGCGCTGCTCGACGACGACGACCGGTGGCTGCCCGAGAAGCTGGAACGTCAGGTGGGCGCCGCGCCGGCGGGCGACGAGTGGATCATGTCGTGCCGGTTCCGCCGCCTCCTCGACGGCACTGAGCCGGTCATCGGCCCGCGCACGCTGATCGAGCCGCACGAACCGGTCGCGCCGTACCTGTTCGAGATGCGGGAGCGGCAGGCCTTCAACATGGTGCAGACCTCGACGCTGGTGTTCCCGCGCCGCCTGGCCGAGGCGGTGCCGATGTCGGTGGCCGCCGGATCGGTTCACGACGACCCGACCTGGCTGCTCGAGGTGCGGCGGACGTTCCCGGGGTTGCCGATCATCCAGCTCCCGGAGCCGCTGGTCGACATCGTCTGGACCGCGGCGTCGGTGTCCCGGGCGGGCGTGGACCGCAGCGCCGAGTACATCGACTGGGGCAGGCGGGAACTCGCCGGCGAGTCGGCGCGGGTGCGGGGGGACTACATGCTGACCTCCGCGGTGGGATCGGCTCTGGGGGCGGGGTCGGCGCGCGGGGTGCTGACCTCGATCGGGGCGGGGGTGCGGTACGGCCGGCCCGGGGCGCTGGCGTGGGCGAGCGCGGCCAAGTCGCTGCTGCGGCTGCGCCGGGCCGGCTGATGTCGCCCAGCTTCGCCCGCAACACGCTGCTGGGCTTCACCTCCGGGGCTCTGGTGGCGCTGGCGGGATTCATCGGCAACGCGATCGTCGCCCGGCTGCTGGGCCCCGAGAGGCTGGGTGTCTTCGCCTATGTGGTGTGGTGCGTGACGGTCGCGGCGACGGTCGCGTCGGTCGGCATCGACGTGGTGCAGCAGCGCTTCATCCCGAACCTGCGCGCGGAGGGTCGCGGCGACGAGGCCGAGGGCCTGATCGGCGCGACCACCCGGTTCGCGATGACGGCCATGGTCGTGGTGGGCGCTGTGCTGGTCGCCTATCTGTTCCTGCCGGGCAAGGGTGCGCTGGCGGGCACCTCGCCGGAGGTGGTGGTCACCGTCGCCGCGGTGTGGTTCGTGTCGTGGAAACTCGGCGACCTGTACCTGTTCTATCTGCGCGGGGAGCAACGGTTCGACGAACTGGCGCGGCTGTCCTCGGTGTCGGCGCTGCTGAAGGTTCTCGCGATGGCGCTGGGCGCGTGGCTGTTCGGGATTCCGGGCGCGCTGGCGGGATACATCGCCGCCAACCTGATGCCGGCGTCCCGGGTGTACCGGCTGCTACGCAAGAAGCCGCGGGTCGGGTCGGCGCTGCGCCGGGAAGTGGTGAGATTCGCCCTCGGCAGCTGGGCGGTCGGGGTGATCGGCAGCCTGGTGTTCGGCCGCACCCAGGTGGTGTTCCTCGAGCACTACACCGGCCTGCAGGCCGTCGGGCTGTTCGCCGCGGCGGTCACCATCGCCGAGGTGGCGGCGCAACTGCCGCAGTTCCTGCTCTCGGCGCTGCTGCCGCGGTTCAGCGAGCAGCACGGCATGGGCGATCACGAGCACATGCTGCGCCTGTACCGCACGACGACGGCACTGATCGCGATGGCGATCGTGCCGCTGTGTGTGGGTCTGGCGGCGGTCGCGCCGGTGTTGATCCCGGCGATGTTCGGCGCCGACTTCGCCGACGCGGTGCCGGCCGCCGCCGTGCTGCTGATCGCGGCGGGACTGAGCAGCCTCGGCGTCAGCACGCTGTATCTGCTGTACAGCACGGGCAAGACGGGGCTGCTGGTGGTGTCGAACACCGCGGGGCTGGCGCTGACCGTCGCGCTGGGCTTCCTGTTGACCCCGCACTACGGGCTGATGGGCGCGGCGTGGTCTCGTGGCATCGCCCAGGTGCTGGTCGTCCTCATCGAAACGTACTACGTGACAAGGCAATTGGGGTTCGCTCCGCCGTACCGCGTGCTGGGGGTCATCGCGGTGGCGGCGACGGCGTCGGGCGCGGCGGCGTACCTGATCACGGTCGAGTGGGGCAGTGCGCTGTCCCTGGTGGTCTCGATTCCCGCCGCCATCGTCGTCTACCTGCTGGCGCTGCGCCTCCTGCAGGTGACCGCGTTGGTGGATCCGGGACTGATGAACCGTCTGGTGGAGAAGGTGCCGGAGCAGCGCAGGCCGGCGGTGCGCAAGATCCTGAAGATCTAGCCGAAGAGGGTCACGCCGGAGGCGGTGTCGATCAGCGCGATCGCGGCGAGCTTGAAGCTGCCGTCGGCGCGCAGCACCCCGAAGTTCTGCTCGATCTCGGCGGGATCGGTTCCGCCGTCCTCGAGTTCGTAATAGATCAGGGGGCCGGCCCAGTCCCAGGTGTCGACGACCTGCCGCGCCTGTAGCAGTGTCGACGCCTGGTCCTGTTCGGACACGGCGTAGGCGCCGGTGCCGGTGGGGGCCCCGTACTCGGTGATCCAGACCTTCTTGTCGCCGTCTCCGCGCTGCACCATCAGGTCGTGCAGCGCGGGCAGGTCGCGGAACCCGCCGGTGGTGCGCTGGGCGCGGCTCGTCGGTAGCGAGGGAAACGTGTAGGGATGCACCGCGATTCCATCGGCGATCTGTGCTGCCCCGTCATCGTAGAGCCGGCGCAGATAGGTCGCAGGGTCGACGTCGGCGGTGGGGGTGCCGTAGGTGGGGGAGAGCCCGCCGATGAGCAGGGTGGCTTCGGGGTCGACATCGCGTACCGCGCCGGCCGCCGCGCGGAACAGGCGGCCGTACTCGGCGACGCCGGGCGCGGGCGGCCAGAACTTGCCGGTGTTGGGTTCGTTCCAGATCTCCCAGTGGTGCACCCCGCGCGCGGCGTAATGCTGTGCCGCGACGCGCGCGAAGTTCGCGAACGCCGCGGGGTCGTCGGGGCGCACCCGGTTCGAGTCAGGCCGGCTGGTGGTCCACGGCGGGGTGAAGGCGAGCACGAGAAGCACCCGCATGCCGTGCGCCAGTGCCCGGTCGACGAGTGCGTCGGAGGCGCCCCAGTTCAGCCGGTTCTGCACCGGTTCGATCACCGACCAGTCGACGTCGACCCGCACCCAGGTGACCTTCATCGCCGCCATCGCGTCGAATTGCTGGTCGAGCGTCGCCGTGTCGGCGCTGCGGTAGTGCACGGTCATGCCGATGGCGACGGCCGCGCCGTGCAGCTGGCACGCGCTGACGGAACCGACGATCACCAGCAGACACAGCAGAAGTCGGCTAGCGCAGGATCGCACGGGTGTCGGCTTCCCGGCGCAACGGCCTGCCCGCCAGTCCCTCGGCCCGGCCGACCAGCAGCGCCAAGGCGTCGCGGGGGCCGAACTTCGCGGGGTTGCGCACCGGCATCAGCGCCGCGGCCACCAGGTGCGCGGCCTTGTACCAGAACGGGTAATGCCATGTGCGCAGCACGTTTCCGGCGCCGCGGCCGTAGTTGCGCAGCTTGCGGCGCCGTTCCTCGGGCGGCAGATGGGCGAACTCGGTCTGCGCGTGCACCACGAGCTCATCGGCCCACACGATGGTGAAGCCGTCGCGTGCGGCCATGCGCAGCAGCAGATCGGGTCCTTCGGCCGACTGCCACGGCGTGTCCGCGCCCGATCCACGGCCCGGGTCGAAGCCGCCGACCGCGGTGAAGGCGTCGCGGCGGAACAGGGTGGCCGGCTCGATCGCACCCCAGGCGCTGCGCTTGGTCAGAGCGGTTCCCGGTGGGGGCAGGGGATTGCGCGGGCCCTCCCGGTCGATCAGTCGTCCCGCGCACACGGTCGCGGGCGGCGCGCAGTGCTGCGCGGCGCGCTCGAGGAAGTCGGCGTCGACACGGCTGGTGTCGTTGGGGAACCACAACCAGTCGACGTCGTCGCCGAGCGCTGCCGCGGCGGCGTTGCGGCCGTTGGAGATCCCGCGGTCGCTGAGGACGGTGCGGATGGTCAGCGTGTCGGCGAACGGGGCGATCACCGCGTTGAGTTCCGTCGCGCCGGCGGGGTCGTGGTGGGCGATCGCGACGGCGGCCGGCGGCCGGGTCTGCGCGGCGAGATCACCGAGCAGATCGCGCAGCGGCGCCCAGCGACCCACCGTGGTGACGGCGATGCCGAAGCGTGGATCGCGTGCCCCCATGGTCGAAAGCGTAACCGGCAAACGAACGCCGTGAACTGGTTCCACCCGATACGATGACCCCCGTCGCACGTCAGAACATTTCATGACACGACCGACGTTGGCATCTGGAATTGCCGAGTCACGACGGTCACGGGGGAGTCCGAAGATGCGGTTCGCGTTTCTGACCGAGTTGTATTTCCCGAGCGTCGGTGGCCAGGAAGTGTTCTTCCAGGAGTTGGGCGAGGCGATGGTGCGGCGTGGTCACACCGTCGACGTCTACTGCATCGGGCATGTGGGCGGCCTGGCCGACGTCGAGGTGATGAACGGCGTCACCGTGCACCGCGAAGCCAATTCCGGTCGGTACAAGGCACCCCGGATCAAGGCGCTGCGGCGGAACTGGTCGGACATCACCCGATACAGCGCACGGATCCGTCGCGTCGCCGCGCAGGGCAAGCATGACTTCTACCTGCTCAACGAGTGGCCGCTGATGCACGTGCTGGCCCTTCCTGGCAAAGTTCGGCCGCGAAGTGCGTTGCACTGGTGCGAGATTCGGGAAGACCCGCTGCTGCGCACGCTGCAGGCGCAGTTCCCGAAGCTGGTGGGCTCGAATTTCGCGGTCGGTGAGGCGGTCGCGGCCACCATCATCGAGCAGTCCGGGCGCCCCTGCGGGGTGCTGCCCAGCGGGATCGAAGCGTCTCGGTACCGGGTGGCGCCGGAGAGCGAGCGTGCCGGCGCTCTGTACGTCGGGCGGCTGGCGCAGCACAAGAACCTGCCGTTGCTCATCGACGCCTTCGCGCTGGCGGTCGACCGCGGCTTCCGCGGTGATCTGACCATCGCCGGGGACGGGCCGTCCCGCGCGGATATCGAGAGCTACGCCGCGCAGAGCCCGGCCGCGGCACGGGTGCACGTGCTCGGCTCAGTGGACGAGGCGAAGAAACTCGCACTGCTCTCGGAGTCGTCGGTGCTGGGCATGCCGAGCCGCCGTGAGGGCTTCCCGCGGGTGATCGCCGAGGCCATGGCGAGCGGCCTTCCCGTCGTGACGGCCGACTTCTCGGAGAACGGCGGCAAGCACGTCGTCAAGCAGTACGGCGCGGGCGTGGTGTGCGGCACCCAGCCCGTCGACTTCGCCGAGGCGCTGCTGGACGCGCAGGCGGGCTGGGAGACCTACTCCCGAGGGGGTCAAGCAGGAGCCCTGGACCTGGACTGGTCCCACATTGCGGAGAAGCTCGAGAAGCATGCCGAACGGCAGATGTCCAGAGGGGAGCGGTAGGCGATGAAGGTCATGGTCACGGGCGGAGCGGGTTTCGTCGGCAAGGAGCTGGTGCAGACGCTGCGGGACAGTGCGGAGGTGCTGGTGGCCGACCTGCTGCGGTACGGCACCCCCGACTGGCTCGCCGGCGACCTGGACGGGTTCGGCTTCGAACGGGTCGACATCCGGGATGCTGCGGCGACGAAGGCGGTGGTCGAGCGGTTCGCTCCTGACGTGGTGGTGCACCTGGCGGCCATCCACTACATCCCGGAATGCGACGCCGATCCGGCGAATGCGGTGGCCACCAACGTGACCGGCACGGTGAACGTGCTCTCCGCGCTCGCGCCCGGCACCCGTTTCGTGTTCGCCAGCAGCGGTGCGGTGTATCAGCCGGACGAGGCGCCGCACCGTGAACGGGACTCCGTGGTGGCCCCGGTCGACATCTACGGCATCACCAAGGACCAGGGTGAGGACTACGTGCGGATGTTCGCCGAGAGCCGCGGCATCGCCGGGGTGATCGTGCGGCTGTTCAACGTCATCGGCCCCGGGGAGACCAACCCGCATCTGCTGCCGGCGATCGTCGCGCAGCTGCGGGACAAGCCCGACGCGATCAACCTCGGCAACACCTGGCCGAAGCGCGACTACATCGACGTGCAGGACGCCGCGGGCGGTTTCGCCGCGGCCGCGCTGGGTGCCGCTCCCGAGCCGGGCGGGTACGAGATCGTCAATCTGGGGAGCGGGCAGCAGTATTCGGTGGACGACATCGTCAACCGGATGCGTTCGGTGCTCGGGCTGGAGTTCGAGGTGCGGCAGGACCCGAGCCGGATGCGGGCGGTCGACCGACCGTATTTGGGGGCTGACATCTCGCGCATCGGCGAGCTGTTCGGGTGGGCGCCGAAGTGGGAGCTCGATGAGACGCTGAAGCGGATGTGGGCCAATCCCGATTTCCTGCCGCAGCTCGAAGGCCGGTTGACTTGACCGACCGCCGGGTCGATCTGCTGTTCGACGCACGGCACATCCGGCAGAGCGGCATTGGGACCTACATCGCGACGCTGCTGCCGAGCCTGGAGGAGACGTTCGTCAAGCGCGGGCTGTCGCTGGCTGTATTGGCCAACGAGGGTGCGGTGCCGGAGGTGCAGCACGCCACCGTCGTGACGGCCGCGCCGGCGGTGATGTACACGGTGGGCGAGCAGAGGGTGTGGGCTCATGCGTTGAGCACGGCGCGGCCGCGCGGGTTCTGGGTGCCGCACTACCCGTTTCCGTTCGCGGCGCTGCGGCATCGCGGTATGAAGCTGTTCACGACCGTGCACGACACGATGCATGTGCGGCCGGCGGAGATCAGCGGGCAGAGCACGGCGCGGCGGGCGTATGCGCGCACCATGTTCCGGCTGGACGGGCGATTCGCTGATCTGGTGTTCACGCCGTCGGAGGCGACGGCGACGACGTTGAGGGCGTTGTCACCGCGCGCCCGGACGATGGTGACGCCGATTCCGGTGGACGAGGAGTGGTTCGCGCCCGTCGACCCGGCGCTGTCTCCTGTATCCGGGCCGTATGTGCTGTACGTCGGGAATGCCAAGTGGCACAAGAACCTCCCGCTGCTGCTGACGGCGTTCGGGGATGTGGCCGGCGAGGTGCCGCACCGGCTGGTGATCGCGGGCAGCGGGGAGGCGCTGCGCGGCGGTGACGAGCGGGTGCCGGCGCTGGCCGCCGCGCTGGGGGACCGGGTGCAGGTGATGGGCCGGCTCGACTTCGCGGTGCTGCGGGCGCTGGTGGCCGGCGCGGACCTGCTCGTGATGCCGTCGCTGCACGAGGGGGCGGGCCTGCCGCCGATCGAGGCGATGGCGTCGCACACCGCGGTGCTCGCGTCGGACATCCCGGCGCTGCGGGAGACGTGCGGGGACGGCGCGGACTACTTCGACCCGACCGATCGTGCGGGACTGGCCGCGCTGCTGCGGGCGCTCTGCCGGGACGAGGACGCGCGGGCCAAGCTGGCGGCCCGGGGGTGGGCGCACGTGACGGCGCGGCAGGCGGGGTTGTCGTTGGCGCCGGCTGCGGAGGCGGTGGCGGAAATGGTGCGCCTCGGGAGTTGAGCGGTGAATCGACCAGGCAAGAGTTCGCTCGCCGCACTCCCGAATCGGTTATGGTCCCCTATGCGATCCGGAACCGAGCCGAGGGGTTTGTCCATGCGAAAGCAAATGGCCGCTGCTGCAATGGCATCAACCGCGGTGGTGGCGTCGGTAGGGCTCGCCGGACCGGCCGCTGCCCAGGACGAATGGATCATGCCCGACGTCCGTGGTGAGATCCTAGAGACGGCGATCAACGACGTGCGCGCCGTAACGGGTGATGTCGAGTTGGACATCAGACTCCAGCCCAACGTCAATCAGGTGGTCTACAACTACTCGAACTGGGCGGTCTGTGCCACGTCACCCCGACCGGACAGAGAGATCTCACAAAAGACCAAGAGAGTGATTTTCGCGCTCCGGCGACTCAATGAAAAGTGCTAGATCCGGCTGAAGATCATTGATTGCAGGATCAACTCGCGAGTCTCTGGTCAGTTCACCCTGGTCGCGAAAGCTCGATAATCTGTCATTCCATCGTTCGTGAACTTGGGGACGACGACGAAAGTGCAAAACGCACCGCTCGGACGCCTCCCAGCTCGCGGCTGAGTGAACGCGCTACAAGAGGCCTGAGTGAGCCAGCTTTTCCGCATAATTGTGCCGTCAGCCTTCAATAAGACGACCCGAAACGACTCTTGAGTCCGACAACCTGGGGCTCACACTGCCTGGGCGCGCAAATCGGCTGTCTCTACATCCCGCAGCCGCAAACCTAGTTGCTGACCGTCAAAAGATGCAGAAGGACACGGGAATAATCCATACGGCCGACGAGCGGCCAGACGCGGCCGCATCCGCTACTGTATGACAAAAGTTTAGAGGCTCAAAGTAGGGGGTTATGGTGGGGTGGCGCAGAATCGCTGGCTTGACAGCCGCTATCGCAATTGCATCGACTGGGTTTGCTGTACCTGCCGCAGCTGATACTTCACCGACGGCCACAGCTACTACCTGGGAGATGCCAGATGTGCGAAAGATGGTACTTGCGAAGGCCTTCGACGACCTTCGTGCGGCCGCGCCAGCTGGAGTCAAAATCAAGACTATTGACCAAAACGGCAACCGCGATCAACTGAACTTGACTAACTGGATTGTGTGCTGGGTGTGGCCGAAGCAGGGGACTGAAGTGCCTATGAAGTCGAAGGCGGTGAGCCTCGGCGTAAGCAGGCCGAACGAGAAGTGCTGGTGAGGCGCTGCGGACACGTGTCTCGCACCCTGGGCTAGCGTTGCCTAGTTCATTCACGTGCTCCACTGGATCAGTCAAGACACGGTTTCGCGCGAGTCCGAATGGACCGTGCGCTTAGTTGGCGACGTGAGCGGGCATGGCCAGAACGCGGTGTCCATTATCGCTGCTCGCCGGCGACTGCATGAACGGCCCTGAATGTCAATTGACTGGACGCCGCCGTCGCTCCGCCCGCATTCGGTGCTCGACGGAATCAGTACGATGGCCCCCGTGCTCCTCAATGCTTCCAAAACGAAACAGGGGAAATGCCCGCGCTGGCGAGCATGCGGTGCACATGAGGAAGGCTTAGACCAACGACGTTAGACGGATTCCCTTCAATCCAATCAACGAACCATCCACCGAGGCCGTCAATCGTGAAGGCACCAGCCACGTTCGCCGGTTCCCCGCTGGCCACGTAGGCTCCGATCTCGCTTTCCGACGGGGTGCCGAAGCGGACGTTAGTGGAGTCAGTCAGGCCGTCCGCGTGCACGATTACGCCCTTCGAAATCGCTAGAAGTGCGTGCCCGGTGAGCAGGTGAGCTGTGGACCCCGCCATAGCCAACCACTGCGCGTGCGCTGCCGAGGCGCTGCCCGGCTTCCCCCAAAGCTTGCCGTCCCGGTAGAGCATCGAATCGCAGCCCAGCACGACGCAGTCGACTGCGACGTCATCTGGCAATTGCGCTGCCACGTCGACCGCCTTCGCATTGGCAAGTTTGAGCACGACCGCTTCGGGCGGCGTTTCCGGGTCTAGCGACGCGATCAGTGCGTCCTCATCGACGTCGGACACTACGACCAACGGATCGATGCCCGCCTGCCGCAGTACGCGCAGCCGACCGGCCGAGGCGGAACCCAGAACAAACTGGGTCATCGTCGCATGTGCATCCGCTCTAGCAGCGTGACGCGCTGCCAGCTGGTCACGTCGTAGCGCAGCTTGTCGACAGGGTGGCCCCAGGGATTGAGTTCCTGGGGGCCCGGTTCGGCGTGCCCGGCGCCTCCCGCCCCGGCCAGCACGGTCACCAGCGCGGCGATCTCCTCTGGAGAGGCGTTGCCTTTGACGATCTGGAAGTGCGGGTCGGGCTGGGGCGGGTCGTCGATCGTCATGTCCCGGGCATCGGACACCTCGACGATGTCGGCATCATGGTCCACAGCTGAACTCCTTGTCTGGCAGACGAATTGGTCAGAGCGGGATGTTGCCGTGCTTTTTCGGCGGGGTCTGGACGACCTTGCGCTCCAGCAGTCGCAGCGCGGTGCCGATGTAACCGCGGGTGTGCGAGGGAGGGATCACCGCGTCGACGTAGCCGCGTTCGGCCGCGATATACGGGTTGACGAGGGTGTCCTCGTACTGCTGCTGAAGCTCGAGTCGCAGCGCGTCGACGTCCTCGCCCTTCTGTGCGGCTTCCTTGAGGTCCTTGCGGTAGACGAAGCCGACAGCGCCGGACGCGCCCATCACGGCGATCTGGGCGGTCGGCCAAGCGACGTTGACGTCGCAGCCCATGTCCTTGGAGCCCATGACGCAGTAGGCGCCGCCGTAGGCCTTGCGGGTGATGACGGTGACCTTGGCGACGGTGGCCTCGCCGTAGGCGTAGAGCAGCTTGGCGCCGCGCCGGATGATGCCGTTGTACTCCTGGTCGGTGCCGGGCAGGAAGCCTGGGACGTCGACGAGCATGACGATCGGGATGTTGAAGCAGTCGCAGGTCCGCACGAAGCGGGCGGCTTTCTCGGAGGCGTTGATGTCGAGGCAGCCGGCGAACTGGGTGGGCTGGTTCGCCACGATGCCGACCGGCCGGCCGTCGACGCGGCCGAAGCCGACGATGATGTTCTGCGCGTAACCGGCCTGAATTTCGAGGAACTCGTCGTCGTCGAGGATGCGCGTGATGACCTCGTGCATGTCGTACGGCTGGTTCGGGGAATCCGGGATCAGGGTGTCGAGCTCGAGGTCCTCGTCGGTGAGGCTCTCCTCGATCGGGCCGGGATGCGGCGCCGGGTAGCGCGGCGGCTCGGCGTAGTTGTTGGGCGGCAGGTAGGACAGCAGATCGCGCACGTAGTCCAGGGCGTCCTGCTCGCCCGAGGCGACGTAGTGGACGGTGCCTGATTTGGCCATGTGGGTGTGGGCGCCGCCGAGTTCCTCCATGGTGACGTCTTCACCGGTGACGGTCTTGATGACGTCGGGTCCGGTGATGAACATCTGGCTGGTCTGGTCGACCATGATGACGAAGTCGGTCAGGGCGGGGGAGTAGACGTGCCCGCCGGCCGCGGCGCCCATGATCAGCGAGATCTGCGGGATGACGCCGGAGGCCTTGATGTTGTTGTGGAAGATGCGGCTGTAGAGGCCGAGGGAGACCACGCCCTCCTGGATGCGGGCGCCGGCACCGTCGTTGATGCCGATCAGCGGGCGGCCGGTCTTGATGGCCAATTCCTGGACTTTGACGATCTTCTCGCCGTAGACCTCACCGAGGCTGCCACCGAACACGGTGGCGTCCTGGCTGAAGATGCAGACGTCGCGGCCGTCGATGGTGCCGTAACCAGTGACCACGCCGTCGCCGGTGGGGCGGTTCTTCTCCAGACCGAAGTTCTTACTGCGGTGCTTGGCGAGCGCATCGAGTTCGACGAAGGAGTCCTCGTCAAGCAGCGCGAGGATCCGCTCTCGGGCGGTGAGCTTGCCCTTGGCGTGCACCCTGTCCACGGCTTCTTCGCCGACCGGGTGGAGCGCCTCTTCAGCGCGCTTGCGCAGATCGGCGAGCTTCCCCGCAGTGGTGTGGATGTCGATCTCGTGCTCGGCAGCAGGCTCAGTCACGCTCGTCATGGCTTGATGCTAACGGCGGCCAGTCGGCCCGTCGCGTCCGGCCCTTATAAGTCCCTTAGAAAGATGGCCGTCGCAGGTGCTGGGCCGTCAGCCCGGGGGTTTTCAAAACCGTGAGTTCACTTACGGCCATGAATGAGGCGAGCCCCACAAGGGTCACTTGCTCAACAAAGCGGCCGTAGCCGGGAAGTCAGCAAACAATGTCTATGGCCGGTCGCTCACGGCGCGCGGCGCAGCTTGAACGGGTCGCCCGAGAGTTCTTACCGCCATAGCTTTTCTCTGTTGATCTGCAGGTAACACGCGGTTCGACGCGTTGCGGACACGCGCAAGGAATCTTCGCCATTCCGTTTGACAGGCCCCTAGGAGCGTGCGATGCTTCCAGCAACTATTTCCGAACGAAAGTGTGGGGGGACATGACCACCGTTGCTACCAAATTCCAGGTGACTGCCGCTGCTGCCGCCGTTGCGGTCGGCGCCGCGTTTGTTCCGGTCGCCGCGAATGCGGCGCCGGCGATCCAGCTTCCGGCTGCGCCTAGTTTCGCGGACCTCCCGGCGCAGCCGAAAGGCCCCGTGTACATCGTTACGGCAACTTCGCTGCAGCTGATCAGCGTGTTCCTCGATCAGAGCGCGAAGTCGCAGGACCGGAGGGCTACTCGCCTCGAGGCCTTCGCAGCGGCGAATCCCGACAGCTTCTTCGGTCAGCTCGCTGCCACGCGGGCAGCCCAGCTTCGCAAGAATGAGGCGATTTCCCGGGGCGTCAAGTTCGACGTCTGCCTGGGTGGCAATTCCGTGGGAATCGGTCCGTACGGGACGGTCAGCACCGGTTCTTGCTAAAGGCGGACCTTGCTGAGCATCTGTCGTGCTGGGGCCTGCACGTCGTCTGACGTGCAGGCCTCGTTTATTGTCAGGATCATCTGAGTGGGTCTCTTTTCGCGACGTCAACATGACCACCGACTGAACGCCGAGGAAGAAGCCGACGACGAGGAGCGCCGTCGGTACCCGGGGCTGCTTCGCAGTCGTCGATTCGTCATTGCGTCGATGGTTGTGGTCCTGTTGATCCTCGGTTTGGGCTGCTGGGTCGCTGTTGGCGCATTCCAGGCGAAGTCGAATCTCGAGCAGGCGCGGGGCAGCGCTCAGAAGGCCAAAGACTCTCTGTTAGAAGCGGATACGAAGACCGCTGCCGCGTTGGCCCGCGATGCCACCGACAGCGCTCAGGCGGCACGCGATGCAACGCACTCGCTGGCGTGGAACATCGTCGCCGCCGTTCCGTGGTTGGGCAGTCCGTTCAAGACGGGCCAGCAGATCACCGATGTCGTGTCCGGTCTGGCGACGAACGTGTTGCAGCCGGCAGCCGATATCGGTGTGACGATCTCGCCCGAGCGGCTGTACAAAGACGGCCGCGTCGATGTCGACCTGCTGCGCAGCCAGGAGGATCAACTGAGCACCTTGGCGGAGAAGGCGACCCGGCTCAACGCCGAAGCTGGCGCGATCCAGGATCCGCACTACATGGCGACCATCGGCGACGCACGGACCCAGTTGCAGGACCAAATCGCCGATCTCACCTCGATATTGGAGAACACAGCGTTGGCCGCGCGCTTGGTCCCGCCGATGATGGGAGCCGACGGTCCGCGCACCTACTTCATGGGTTTCCAGACCAACGCTGAGGCGCGGGGGACCGGTGGATTGCTGGGCGGATTCGGGGTCCTGCGCTTCGACAACGGCACACCGACGGTCGATACATTGGGGTCGAACGTCGATCTCGCGGACGCCATCGCGCCCATTGACCTCGGCTTAGAGTACGACCAGCAATATGGCTTTGCGAATCCATTCACAGACTTCCGTAACAGCAACCTGAGTCCACACTTCCCGTACACCGCGCAGATCTGGAGGACGATGTGGGCGCAGCAGACGGGGACGAACGTTGATGGCGTAATTGCCATTGACCCTGTGGCGCTTAGCTATATTCTTGGCGCCGTCGGGCCAATTACTATGGCGGATGGCGAAGTCATTTCAAAGGATAATGTCGTCGAGCTGACGGAGTCAACCGCGTACATTCGCTTTCCCGAGGATCAGTTGGCGCGTAAGCAATACCTTCAGAACATCGCCACCGCCGTCGTTACCAAGATCACTGGACCAGTGAAATCACCTCGGCAACTTTTAGACGCCCTAGGTAGGGCGGTCAGCGAACGTCGCATCGCTATATGGAGTTCCGTCGCCGAGGAGCAAAAACTGCTTGAGGAGACGCCGTTAGCGCATGCGATCCCGGACGATGCGGCACCATTCGCGGCCGTGGTGCTTAATAATCTAGGCGGTAACAAGCTGGACTACTACCTAAAGACCAGCATCGAATACGCGGCGGATGACTGTCGAGGCGCCACCCGAGCATCTACGGTCACGGTGAATCTGGATAACACAGTTCCGAACAAGCCGCTGCCGGATTACGTGGCTGCAGCTGCGGGCCTTTCGCCTGACGTTCCAATCGAAATACCACGCGGTACGAATATCACTTCAGTTCGTCTCTTCGCGACCAAGGACGCAAAACTTTCCGCTGCGATTCTCAATGGAGAGCGTGTCCCCGCAATTGTGAGCACTGAACGCGGGCATCCCGTCTTTGAAGTACAGGTGATCATCCCGCCCGGACAACCTGCGAATATCAGCTTCCAACTTTCGGAACCCACGGTGCCAGGTAAAGCGCGTGTGCCCAGCCAGCCCCTCGTCAACACTGTCGATTCGAAAGTCCTGGTGCCCGAGTGCAAGGGATAGACATGGCGCTAGGTGTGGCGGACGAACGTGTCATAAAGATGACGAGCTACCGAAGGAGCTCTCGATGAATTTGCAGGACTACCTCAAGCTCTTGCGCGCTCGCTGGCTGATCGTATGCGTAACCACTGTGACGGCCTTGTTAGTCGCTGTGATTGTCACACTGCTGACAACACCGCTCTACCAGGCGTCCACGCGCTTATTCGTCTCTACACCTGCCGGTTCCACACTGACAGAGACCTACCAAGGCAATAGGTTCTCGCAAGAAAGGGTTCTGTCATACACCGAATTGCTTATGGGGGAAACTCTCGCGCAGCGGACGATTGATAAGCTCGGACTGGATATGACGGCGCATGATTTGCAGCAGCACGTCAAAGCTAGCGCCAAATTAGAAACCGTGCTGATTGATGTAGAAGTGCTCGATGCATCACCTGTTCGAGCGCGCGATATAGCAAATACTTTGTCAGACGAATTTGTAGCGATGGTCCGCGAGCTCGAAACGCCTGACAGTGGTGCCAATCCCGACTCGCGTGTGGTTGTCGAGCAGCGAGCGTCCATTCCGAGCCACGCTGTAGTCCCGAAGACGGCCCGAAACTTAGCTTTTGGCCTTGGGTTGGGTGTTGTCTTAGGCATAGGCCTGGCAGTGATCAGAGACCTGCTAGATAACACCGTGAAGTCGAGGTCGATTGTCGAGGAACTCACGGGGGCTGGACTGGTGGGTACAGTGCCGCTCGATAAAGAGCGTCGGAAACAGCCAGCAATAAACTTCGAAAGCGACAACTCCGGTATCGCCGAGGCATTCCGAAAACTACGTACTAACCTAAAGTTTTTGGCAGTCGACAATCCGCCCCGCGTGATCGTGACTACAAGCTCGATGCCACATGAAGGAAAGTCCACGACGGCAATTAACATTGCGCTGGCGCTAGCGGAGGCCGATCACAATGTTGTGCTGGTCGATGGCGACATGCGACGGCCCATGCTTCATCGATATCTCGACCTGGTTGGTGCCGTAGGGTTCAGTACGGTGTTAAGCGGCGCCGCTTCACTGCCTGAAACGCTCCAAAAGACTCGTTTTTCTGGCCTGACGGTCTTGACCTCCGGCGCGATACCTCCCAATCCAAGCGAACTGTTGGGTTCGAAGTCTGCGAAGAAGGTCTTGGCTGAGCTTCGCGCCCAATTCGATTACGTCGTCATTGACACAACACCGTTGCTGGCCGTCACCGACGCAGCCATTCTGGCTGCAAACTCCGACGGAGTACTCCTGATTGCGCGTTTTGGAGAGACGAAGCGCGATCAGCTCGCGCATGCTGTGAGCAGCCTGCGAGATGTTGGGGCGCGATTGCTCGGTGCCGTCCTCACAATGACACCTGAGCGCGGGCACGGCTCCTATGGCTACGGTTACTACGGCGAAGAAGGTTCGGCGAGAACCACCCAGACCAGGTCCTCAGGTCCCAAAGAACTCACTCAGGACTCGTTTCAAGTTGAACCAGTCGAGACACCTAACACGGGCGTCAATGCCGCGTCACATATAGCGACGGGACAACCAATTGCCGAGAATTCCAGCATCAAGCGAGGATCGGATATGCAGTGATTGCGCCGTGGAATGAAGCCGTTAGGGCAATGTGAGCGTAGTGGCTGAGAACGCTTCGCCGAGTAACTCGGGCGACTCCGCCGCTGAAGCCGACAGACAGTTCAATGCCCTCCATGTCGTGATGATAACCATCGTGTTGATTGGCATAACCGCGATGCTTTGTTACCTGCTTCTGACCGGCCACCTTTATTTTTCATTGCAGGAGTAAAGAGCGGTCGAGGCTTTCACTGCACCCGCGCGGGCGGAATGCGAACGTTAGATGTCCCAGCAAGCGCCGCCTCGGTCTGATTGGTCAAGATATAACAATCCTTCTTCACCATCCGACTAACCGCAAAACCGATTACGAAGTACCAGAGGCATAGCGTGCTGCCGACCAGCATCCCCCACCCGGTCATGGCAATAGCCACCAGCCCCGGAAATGTTACTAAGTACGATTTCGACCACAGCGATACATCCCCACCACGTATGCAATCGACGATCGCGATCGCACATACAACGAATACCGGCAGTAAAAAAAGCAAGCCCCCGACCAAGCCAATTTCCGCCACGGGGTACAGGAAAGAGTTGTGCAGCGGGAAGCCCCAAGCCGTCATTTGATCCCAACGCCCAACATCCTCGGCGTAGTAGTTGGGCCCCGTGCCCTCCCAGAGATTTGACTCGAGTTGCTTGAGGCCCGTGTGGTAGATGACGGCGCGGTCGCCACCTCCCGGATCAGATGAGAAACGGTCTAATGTCGCGGCCAAAACGGGGGCGGACACTGCGAATGCGGCTATCAATAGGAAGAGTCTCTTTGAATTCGCCTTCCTGCTGCCCCGATCCCATATCAGCCAAAGCCCAATAGCTGCTACAACAGCGGCGAGATTTGCGCGTGCGAGCGTTATTGCTACGAGCGGAACCGCCACGCCAACGGACCACCAAGCCATACGGCGCGTGGCGGAATCGTACGAACGTAGGGCCGGCAACAGCACCACGAACATCATAAGAATGAACTTTCCGGGTGTCGATGAGTGACCAAAGGTTCCTACCGGTCGGCCGTATTGCAGTTGGTTAGCAAGTTGGTCCGGGAAGAGGGTTAATGGAAGGCCCGACAATTGCGCGAAGCAAAGTAAGAGGTTGATCACCAGCAAGAAGAGGATTGTGCCGATCAGGAACCGGTACACACTGGGATTCAGTTGCGAACCGAACTGGTAACCAACTGCAAGGGCTACAACGGCGGAGACGAGATGTATCAGGCCAGCCCACTGTTCGCCCGCGCCCGACCAAACTGCAAAGATGCCGACAATAAGATAAATAAGTACCACGCAACCGTATCCCAGCAGAAGGCCATTCCTCTTCCACTTATGAATCAAACCCAAGAGCAGCGCTACGAGCGCTGAAGTATAGGTAAGGACTGCCGGCGTGGCGTAAGTGATGCCCGTGTGGTTCGGCGCCTCAGAGCTCCATAAAAAAATCGGGAAAGGCGCGACTACGCAGGTTATCAGAAAACAGAACAGCGCCGTCTTCAGATATCCCAACGAAGGCAGGGCGACAAGCGCAAATACAATAAGCGTTATTGCCAGCAATATGGTTGAAGCCATCTTCTTTACCCACTCTTCCGCGAGGGATGATCCGCCCGTCTTGTTCGGCGAGTCTAATGGTTCGCTGCACCGCTAACCACCCCGTCGAGCAGGCAGCGAGATGTTGTTCACTGTATGCTCGGCTCAGCACATCGGGGGGCAAATCTAGACTCCACGAAATGGGCAGAGGGGGTAGTGGTGCACACATTGGCTAGCACAGTATTTAGCACGGTGGACCGCGCTCGTGCTAACAGCGATAGGTCGATTGGTCGCACCGTGTTGCGAGTATCGAGAAGGAACGGGGCTAAAGCCTCGACGGGCGCCGTCCCTTCGATCGCACAGTAGCTGGGTGATGACGCGTGCTCGGCCTGGGAGACCGATGAGAGTTTTGTGGCTCTGTCCATGGCTGCGTCCGTTGGCCCGGGTGCACGCTGAGGCGCTGCAGTCGCACGGTTGCGAAGTCATGCTGATAACCGCTGCGCTTCATCCGGAATCAGACAGTCCTCGCGATTACGAGGTCGAACTGTTGGGCCGCCCGATTCCTCACCGCGATTGGCTGCCTTTCATCGCCGCGTTGCGGCAAGCGAAGCGGTTCAACCCTGATGTTGTTGTCACCGAGTTTCTTCGTGATCCGAGGTGGAGACTATTCGGACGATTGGCGCCGCGCGCGAGGATGTTGCACGATGCCCAACCTCACGACGTCACACAACGTCTACCGTGGTGGAATCGATTGTTCTTTGAGCGTTGGGATGCGAGAGCCGATGCGACGATCGTATTCAGTGACTTTGTTCAGCGGCAGTTGTCACGTGGTAGCCAGGCGCCAGAATCGATTTTTCTGTGCCCACTTACAAGTGACCTAGATCAAGCTAGGGTTCCTGAATTTGTCCCAGCAAACGAGAGGCGCGACTTCCTCCTCGTCGGCCGACAGTATCCGTACAAGAATCACAAGGTTGTGTTCGCCGCCTGGGAGGCACATGTGAGTGGGAGTGCCTGGCAGGGAGACCAATTGGTGCTCCTCGGTGACGGCGACGTGGTGCCGCCACTGCCTCCCGAGACAAGGTGGGAGCGGGGGGCATACACCTACCGGCAGATGGCCGGTCAACTGGCAGCGGCCAAGGGGTCAATAGTTCATAGTCGTGCTGCCTCTCAGAGCGGTGTTCAGGTACTTTCTCTGCAACTAGGTGTTCCTACCCTTGTTTCCGATGCCGGTGCGTTACCTCAATATCAGCCAGATGGTCTCAGCGTTACCGGCATTGATGACGTAGGGGGACTCTTGAGCGCAATTGATGCCCTGGCTGACTCGAGAGAAGTGGCGATTCAATCGCGGCTTGCGCTGAATCATTACAACAAGTATTACAGCGCATCCGTTGTAGGGGCGAAGCTAAGTGATATCTTGGGTCAAATTGCGGCGACCGATTCGGTCGATTCCTGCACATCGGAGAGGTATTAAAAAGACCGTGAAGTTAATGGCGTCACGGCGTCAAGCGAGTTCGAAACCGCCAACTCGCGCCCTCTGGGTGTCGTCAAGTCTGTCAACTTATGGCGGAATCGCCACCTTTGTCAACAATATGCGTGAAACTGCGTTATGGCAGGAATGGGATGTGCACCACGTCGCCACTCATTGTGATGGATCAAAGTTGCGTAGGGTGGGTATTTTTGCGCGAGGATTGATTCTGTTTTCGTTCCAAATGACCTTCAACCGACCCCAAATTGTCCACCTTCACACCTCAGAGCGAGGAAGCTTCGTACGAAAAGGTTTCCTTGTATGGCTATCGAGCCTATATGGCGTGCCGACGATCCTTCACATGCATGGCGGGGAATTTCACGAGTACTTTCGCGGAGCGAGACCGTCGGTTCAGCGGCTTATCAGCACAACGTTGGTGCGAGCGGACGTTATTGTCGCGCTGGGAGAGACGTGGGCATCCCGCGTGCGGGAAGTGGCGCCGGGCGCCCGGGTCGAGATAGTGCCGAACGCTATTAAGCGACACGACCAAGTGATGCTGCGCCCCCATAACACTATCCAATTCACATTTTTGGGCGAACTCTGCGACAGGAAGGGGATAGGCAATCTGATTAAAGCGTGGGCGCAGTTGATTAAAGCCTCCGATGGCCCAACGGCGGTGCTATCGGTTGCGGGTTGGGGAGAGATCGAGAAGGCTCGGACTCAAATTAATACTCTTGCGGTGGCAGACAGCGTTCGCCTTTGCGGCTGGCTATCGAAATCGCAAGTGAGTGATCTGCTGGATCGTACATGCGTTCTCGTGTTGCCCTCCATCAACGAGGGGCAGCCGATGGCGATCCTGGAGGCGATGTCAAGAGGTATCTGTGTGGTGTCTACTACCGCCGGCGGGATACCTGAAATGATAGGTGACGGCGAGGGCGTACTAGTACAGCCGGGAAATGTCCGCGAACTCACTGAAGCTTTGAAATCAGTGTTGCGCGATGCTGAATATCGAGAGGCACTTGGCATCAACGGACGGCGTCGCGCCTTGCAAGACTTCGACGTTGAAGTGATTTCGCGGAAGTTCGACACGATGTACAGGTCGCTGCTGCGCCCGAACTCTGACAACGGCCGAAAGTGCGGAACGTCAATCACCTGCTCGCGAGGCGAGATGACCAACGCCGACGCAGCGAGCAATGTTGAAGATGACTAAGCCACGGGAAGATGAGACGCGCACCTCGGCCAAGAAGGCCGGGGTGATTACCCTAACTGGGCAGCTGGCCAAAGCATTGGTCCAGTTGGCGGGGCTAATCGCGTTCTCTCATCTTCTTACGCCGAGAGACGTTGGGCTAATCGGTATGGTAGCCGTCTTTTTGCTCCTCGGTGAGTTGATCCGAGATTTTGGTTTGTCGCAGGCAGCAATTCAGACGGCCGAACTGAGTCACGGGCAGGCCAGCAACTTATTCTGGACTAATGCGCTTGTTGGCCTGGTTATGTCGGCGTCACTATTCGTTGCTGCCCCTGCAGTCGCGGATTTATACAATGAACCAGCGCTGTCCTCAATCGCACCGTGGATAGCAGTGACCTTCACCATTAATGCGCTTCAGATGCAATTTCAAGTCCGGTTGGCTCGCGATTTCCGGTTTTTGACGCTAACGCTTACGGACGTGTTCTCGCAGTTAGCGGGACTAGTTCTGGGCCTTATTGCGGCGCTTCTTGGAGCCGCCTACTGGGCTCTGGTTGTCCAGCTTTTGGTAGCCAGTGCGACACTTCTAGTACTTCGTGCTGGAACTGCTCGTTGGGTGCCTGGGGCGCCCCGGCGGGAGGCCGGCATGTCCGCGCTGTACATGTTCGGCTTACATTCGGGCCTCGCCCAACTTGTGCAGTATGTGGCGTCTAATGCGGATTCTTTTACAATTGGGATACGTTGGGGCGCTGCTCCGCTTGGCATCTACAATCGCGCGTTTCAGATTTTCTCCGCGCCGGCGAACCAACTTTTGGCACCCCTTACAAACGTTGCGTTGCCGATTCTCTCGCGGCAGCGCCACGAAGGCAGGGATTTCTACCCGCTATTGCTGAAAGCTCAGATTGCTATCTCCGCGGCACTCACGTTTGTTTTTGCCGTAGTAGGGTCTTTATCTGAGCCTCTGGTGCGACTCGCGTTAGGCTCTGCCTGGAGAGAATCCGCTCCGCTCCTATCAATCTTGTCGATTGGGGGAGCTGCGCAAGCTCTCAGCTTTATGGCATATTGGGCTTTTCTCGCCTCTGGCAATGCGCGCCAACTATTTCTACATAGTTTGGTAACTAAACCAATCCTAGCAGTCGCGATTGTACTTGGCTCAGTGTGGGGTTTAACCGGCGTCGCCTGGGGGTTCTCTCTAGGTCTTGTCGTATCGTGGTTTATCAGCCTTGGCTGGCTTGCAAAGTGCGATGGCATGCCTGCGCGCGTCTTTCTGTCTGCTGGACTATACGTATTGCAAAGCGGTCTAGTCACGGGGGCCGTGCTCTGGCTGTTGAATAGCAAGTTTGGAGACCACGCGCCTTCCGTCGTAATTCTGTCAATCGGGTTCTTGGCCGGCGGTGCGATTTACGCCACCCTCTTATGTCTAAGAAAATCGAACAGAACGGTCTTTCGTAGCGTTCTCAGTCCAGTGGCTGCCCGGGTGAAGCCCCTCCTGCAAAGGAATTAGGGCAAGGGTTCTACGCCAACAGCTGGCAGGTCTACCCGCAACATTGATCATCTATGTCGAAGGAGCAATGTGCCTCAAGTAGTGCATTGGAATCCGCGCAGGAGGCTCGCCCGAAGCGGACCGCTGTGGCGAGTCCCAAAATCCACTAAACGCGAAGGCAATTTTGGAGACCTTCTTGGGCCGATTGTCGTGCGCAGGATTTGCGAGAAGCGAGACTTGAGGATCGACGTATCGCCGTATACGAGGCTTTTAGCCATCGGATCGATCATCAACGTGTTGGGACGTGCCGGCGATGTCATCTGGGGTGCCGGCATTCATGGAAACCACCTGCCCCTCCCGCAGGACTTTCCTCTATTCGACGTTCGCGCGGTCAGGGGTCGCTTGACTGCTCGTCTCCTAACTGAAGCGGGGAATAGGGTCCCGGAGGCCTACGGCGACCCGGCGCTGCTGATTCCCCACCTATGGGATGACGCTGAACTGGGGATAGATCGAGGAAGCGGTGGCACAGTGCTCGTGCCTAATCAGCATGACCTAGCGTCCGCACCTCCAGGATCGCTTGACCCGCGAGGTGATGCGATGGACCGGGTAAGGACGATCGCCTCGGCCAAACGCGTGATCGCTAGTTCGCTTCACGGAATCGTGATTGCGGAGGCCTATGGTGTGCCCGCCGTTCTTGTCGCCTCCGGCAGCGAAAGCAAATTTAAGTACGATGATTATTTCAGCGGTACTGGTCGCGCTCTACCGACACCAGTCTCGGGATGGTTGGCTGCGCATGATGCTGATGCATGCCCACCGCTTAGGCATTGGAATTTCCGCGAGCTGCTAGATTCTTTTCCGACTGAGCTGTGGAGACAGGCGTAGGTGTGATGTTAAGCATATAGTTGGTGAGAGCTGCGGGTTCGCTTTGAAGCGTTAACGTTTTAGATTCGACAGGGGGACTGGTGCCATCAGTTGCGGTAATAGGTACTCGAGGGTATCCGAGCTATTACGGTGGTTTCGAAACGGCAGTCCGTAAGCTCGCTCCCTACCTAGTGCAGTGCGGCTGGGATGTGACTGTGTATGGCCGCAAGGGGGCGACGAAATCGCAGGACCCGAGCGCCGAACTTCGAGTGCTGACCCGGATAACCCCAGGTGTGGAAACAAAAAATCTCAGTACGTTGTCCTACGGTTTTACAGCGACGGCCAGTGCGTCGATATTAAAGCCGGATGTCGCCCTAGTAATGAACGTCGCCAACGGGTACTTTCTGCCGATGCTGCGTGCCCGGAGCATTCCTACTCTGGTAAACGTTGATGGTATCGAGTGGGAGCGTGCGAAGTGGAGTCCCCTGGCCAGACGCGCGTTTCGGGGCGGAGCGCAATGCACTGCGCGGTGGGCGAACGAACTGGTCTTCGACGCCCGTGCTATTGAGCTTTACTGGCGCCGAGAATTCGGAGTTGGTGGCACCTTTATTCCGTACGGCGGCGATGTGCCCGACTCAACCGAGGTTCCTATGGGACTTCCACATCGTGGCTATGTACTCGTTGTAGCACGTTTCGTCCCTGAGAACAGCGTCCCGGAATTTTTCGCTGCCGTTCCAAAGATTGCTGCATCCCATCCCGTTGTTATCGTTGGTACTTCGGGTTATGGCGGTGAACTTGATGAGAAAGCTCAAGGTTTAGCTAACGAACACTCCAACGTCTCATGGCTAGGACACATCAGCGATGACGATCTGCTGGTAGGGCTTTGGCAGCATGCGGGCGTCTACTTCCACGGTCACAGCGTTGGAGGAACTAATCCTGCCCTCGTGCAGGCGATGGCTGCTGGCGCGCCCATCGTGGCGCGGGACACTGTTTACAACCGCGAAGTTCTTGGCGATAACGGCACCTATGTCCCACCCGATGCTGACCAGATTGCAGGCGCCATCGTCAGCCTAATGAGCGACAGCTCGCAGCTCGTCGAGGATAGCCGGCGCAACGTTTTGCGCGCGGTCGAGGAGTATTCGTGGCGGAATGTCTGTGCTGCATATGAAGCTTCGCTAAGCCGCTTGGTCCGCGACACATGACCAGCAGGGTGCTAGCCCGCGTCAGGCGTAAGACTGGTTCTTAATTCGGAGATTGCGCCGAGGTCCACTTGTTCGAGAGCGTTGTCACCACCGAGATTGGATCGACTCGATCAGGGCGCTGCTGTGATATCCGTGGATCGTCCTCACGGTACTATCGGCCATCAACGACGCCATCCCGCCCTGCCGTACGCATAATTTCGCACCGTGCCTGTCGAGGCCGCCCGAGGATGAGGCGCCGCCGTAGATTGAGCCCGCATGCATATGAAACAGACTCAGAAGCCAATGACTCAGATGCATTAGCTTTGGTACGGAGCGTGCCTCTGTCGGCGTGTTGGCTTTCGGCGTTGGCCCTTCGCCACAGGTCGGCTTCTGATGGGTGTCAGCAGCTGGGCCCACCGCCTTCTACGCAGCGTTCCGTCGGCGCAGGGCGCATTGACGGCAGAGGGAAGCCGGTGTGCTCAGCGACCTTAAGCCGGCTGTGTCGCCTAACGGTCAACAGACACTAGTTGGGCCACATAATCAGTAAGCAATTCCGTGCCGTCTTTTGGCAGGAAGCCAGCCCTCCGAATTTTGTGGAGACTCAACGCGCTGTTGGCGGGGCGGCGCGCGACGGGCCCTGAGGCACTTGAGGCAAAATCCGCTGCGCTGATGCCTTTGACAGTCAGATGCGAATAGCCCGCAATAGCGAACACTTGGCGAGCGATTTCGGCCCACGAGAACACAGGTCCGTCCTGCGTGATGTTGTAAGTTCCATAGGGCGGCTGTACATTTATCAAATACTTAATTGCACGCGCGAGTTCGTTGGAGAAGGTTAAGCGACCATGTTGATCAGCCACAACAGAAGGCTCTACGCCCTGTGCTCCGAGTGAAAGCATTGTGCGCACAAAGTTGTGACCGTCTCCGATTACCCAAGATGTCCGTACTATGTAATGACGCGGCACCATCTGCACGACGTGTTCGCCAGCGGCCTTGGTTTGCCCGTAAACGTTGACCGGGCTTGGGCTATCAGCTTCATCGTAAGGTTGGTCTTTTGACCCATCGAAAATGTAGTCACTTGACACATGGATCAGGGTAGCCATATTCTGCGCTACTATCTTGGCCAATCTCGAAACCGCGGTAACATTCACTTCCCAAGCGGTCTCGCGTCCTTGGCCGCTCTCCGCCTCATCAACGGATGTAAACGCTGCTGCGTTGATGACGTAATCGTAACTTCGCCAATCAAGACAAGACTCAAGATCACTCGAGGTGATATCCACGTCTTCCCTACCGGCGAAGTCTACGTTCGGTTCGTTCGCGTACTCGTTGCGCAGAGATCTACCCAGTTGGCCATCGCCGCCAAGAACTAGAATCTTCTTTGTTTGCAGAGGTTTGATGCTTGAAAGCGGGGCTTGTGCCCGATCTTTGGCCGAGATTGTCGCTGCATCGAGCGGTATCGGCCATTCAATGTGAATAGCTTGATCGAAAAGGCTAACCGAGACATAGTCGGCATGTGGCGAATACAAGTCGTTCACGAGATACGTGTAGACCGTGTATGGCTCTAGGGTCTGGAACGCATTGGCGACGCCACGAGGCACAAAAACGGCTCGTGAAGTATCGACTTCCGCCGTGAACATGGTTCCGTATGTATCTCCTGCGCGCAGGTCCACCCAAGCACCGAAAACTTTCCCAGCCGCAACAGAGACATACTTGTCCCATGGCTCAGCGTGAAAGCCCCGCGTAGTGCCACGTCTGACGTTGTAAGACACGTTGTTCTGCACAGGCGCAAAGTCCGGCAATCCTGCAGCAGCCATCTTTCTCCGCTGCCAATTTTCTTTGAACCAGCCGCGGTCGTCTAGGTGCACCGGCAGCTCACATAAGAGCAGGCCTGGAATTGGCGTCTGGGTGCAACGGACCGGCTCGTCGATAGTCGTCAATGGAAGCCGGCTCCGCTACGATCGAAGGGGAGTTCGTGTCGCCTCAATTATAACCTCTCGATCTTGCAAGATCTCGGTCGTCGTTGAATAAATCCGCGCATCAGCAACTACGATTGCCGCTTGAGTAACTCCAGCAAATAAGCGCCGTACCCCGACTTCAGAAGGCCTTCCGCGCGGACTCGAAGTTGATCGCCGTCAATGTAGCCTAGGCGCCACGCGATTTCCTCAGGGACTCCGATCCTGAGGCCCGTGCGGCGTTCCATTGTACGAACGTAGTCCGCCGCGTCGGTCAGTTGGTCGAAGGTGCCTGTATCAAGCCACGCCGTGCCGCGCGGAAGCACCTGCACATGCAGGCGGCCGTTCCGCAAGTAGGCCTTGTTGACGTCCGTTATCTCGTACTCTCCGCGAGAACTGGGTCTAAGGTTGCGCGCGATCTCGATGACATCGTTGTCGTAAAAATACAGGCCTGGCACAGCGTAATTGCTTTTCGGCGCCGCTGGCTTCTCCTCTAGGGAAATGGCGCGCCCGGCGTCGTCAAACTGAACTACGCCGTATGCGCTCGGATTCCCGACCCAATAAGCGAAAATGGCTCCACCGCTCGGTATCCGGTACTTATTGAGTTGCGTGCCGAGGCCGGGTCCATATAGCAGATTATCGCCCAGAACTAACGCTACGGACTCGTCGCCGATGAAATCTGCGCCTAGCGTGAATGCTTGCGCGAGACCATCTGGTGTGTGCTGAGTCTTATATTGCAGGGATATTCCAAATTGCGACCCATCCCCGAGGAGGCGCTGGAACGCTGACGCATCCGACGGGGTCGTGATGACGAGTATGTCCTGGATTCCAGCAAGCATCAGGGTTGACAACGGGTAATATATCATCGGCTTGTCATAGACCGGCATGAGCTGTTTGGAAATGCCGAGGGTGATCGGATAGAGCCGAGTCCCTGACCCTCCCGCCAGGATAATTCCGCGCATAGTCAGATCGTGGCATACGGCCGCCGATTCGTCCGGCCGAGGGGCCTCTGGAGCGCTGCGCCGCCAAGCGCTTCGGCATCGACGCTCGCGGAGGTCAGTGATGAGGCGCCACTCGTTGTACTCGTAATGTCTAGGCACGTAAGCTAATGCCGCGCGGCGCAGGGAAGTCCGGGCGCTCGGCGCGCACTTGCGGGGGAAGCCGACGCTATAGTGGTGAACACACCTCACGGTCGGAGAGCGAGTTTCGCAGAACGGTGGCCACAATTCGCACATCACGCCGTGACGCCATGCGGCTCGCCCTGGGGGCATTGGCGGGCGCGTCGCTCCTCACCGATCCGCTCGAAGTTGGTGTTCCGACAGCGGTGGCGGCACCGATGGTTACTTTCTACGTCGCGAACACCGGCGACGACAACGCCGACGGTCTCACGCCCGACACGGCATGGCGTTCTATAAAGAGAATGAATTTCTCGACTCCTGATTACGCTCGAGTGCTGTTCCGCCGAGGCGATACTTTCTATGGCGAACTGGCGCCGCCTCTTGGTTGCGAGCTCGGTGCTTATGGGCAAGGTCCGAGGCCGGTGCTTACGATGTTCAAGCTTCTAAATCAACCAAGCAGTTGGACGCTGCATTCGCCCAAAGTATGGCGAATTGAAATCGCGGCACCGGAGACGCATGAAGGATACACCGCCAGCACCGACGCGAATATCGGTTACCTGATGGTAGACGGAGTGGTGAAGGCGACGCTTAAGTTCAACCTCGATGAGTTGTTCCAGGATTGGGATTTTTATTGCGATATTGAGAACGGAGTGCTTTACGTCCGGTCTGAAATGAACCCATCTGACCGCACCGAGGACCTCAGGGCGGCGCCGAACGGAAACGCGTTTGGCGGCACCGGACGCGTGATCTACTGTGAAAAGGGTTTCAACAACATTCATGATCTTCACATAACTGGCTCCGGAGGCTGCGGCATCGGAGGTACCGGTTCGGGTGTTTGGATCCACGATTGTTTGATTGATTATATCGGGGGAGCTGAACTTTTAGACGGTTCGCAGCGTCGTTACGGTAATGGAATAGAGCATTGGGTGAATGTGAGTGGCTGGCTCATCGAACGGAATGAAATATGTCAAGTTTACGATGCCGCGTGGAGCCCGCAAGGTTACGCAGGTGCTCATGGCGGGTGGCGTGACTTAACAGTAAGGAACAATTTCATTCATGAATGCACGCAGAGTTTTGAATTTTGGTCTACGGGTGAACCGACTGCGCCTGGTTATGAGCGCGTACTAGTGCAAGGCAATTATTGTGAGAACGGAGGATATTCTTCGTTCGCCGACGCTCGTCCTGACCAAGACGTACGAGTGCACTTACTGACCTACAAACTGAGGACTCCTGTTGACATCACAATAGAAAGAAATGTGTTCGTAAACGCTTTCAGCGCCTACAGCTACCACTCTGAGGCACCGCCCACCAGCATGGTGACCAGAGAAAATGTAATATGTCTCAGGCGTGGCCAGAGATTGGAGGTGCAGAGCCAGCGTGCTATCGAGAGCGCAATGGAGTGGCAGGCGGAAACTGGACGAGAGAGTGGATCGACGATGAAAGTAGCAGTTTAGTCATCTCGAATAGCGGGCCGTGAAGGTAGGCGCCCACGGCGCACCGCTGATTTTCGCTCCCTTAGGAAGCAATGCTCGAAACTCGCGCTTCGACAAAAGTCTCGTGAACTCCCTCTCGTGCTTCCTCCGCCACGCCGGCGACCAATGCTTGAACAGAGCTGAAGTGTGCGCTTCAACTGGGAACCACTTGTTAGGGGTCGTAATTATCCAGTTGCGTGCCACGCGCGTCATCTCGTTAACCATTTGGCGCTGGTCGGCTTCTTGGCCAACGTGTTCGATAATCGCGTTAGCAAGCGCGAAATCAGCGTAGTCGTCGACGAATGGCATACTTCGGGCATCAGCAATTTGGAATGGATACGGAGTGACCGCCGGAACGACGTTGATGCCCATCTTTATGGTGCAGTGGTCGGCAAGCTGCTTTTCAACGTAACCGTCTAACGCTTTGTCGTCAATTCCTGCGTTCTCTTCGCCCATCGCGCCTACCAGCAGCACGTCTCTAGCCTGTATCTCGTTGACGAACGCCAAGACATCGGCGACCTTTTTTCGGCGGTTGCGAGCGCTGAACGCCAAAACCGCTTTACGCACCATCCGCTTGAATAATGTGTCTAAGTGCTGTTCATGGGTGTCGGTCAAAGTGTGTCCCCCGGCGACGAGTGGGTACTCAGCTCGCCATCGCGAGCGTACTCAGAGTACGGCAACTTGGAAGGTGTTGCGGTACCGCAAAGGGCGCCGGCTGCGCATTCGCCGCGGGCGTGCAATGGCTATGCCTTGGGGACCGTGATACCTCGGGCGACTGTCCGCGAGCAGCACATACGGTTTCAGCCTCATCGGGGACAGCGCAATCGGGCGCCTGCCGCGTTGCTGTCTGTGTAGCGGCGCATTCGGCCTCAACAACGTTTTCCGTGTGGGTATGTGTGGGTATGGCGGTGGGTGGAGTGGTCACGCAGCGACTAGACTATTGCCGCTTCAGTCACTAAAGACAAGATGGGGCAACTGCACCTTCTCCGTTAAGGCGTTAGAACTGCATCTACTCTTCGTATGCACTGGCAATATCTGCCGCTCGCCGACCGCCGAGCGGCTCATGGCTGCGTTTGCGCGCGAACTCTCCGTTGAGAATCTGGTCGTTTCCAGCGCAGGTAGTCGGGCTGTCGTCGGTCAACCGATCCATCCGGAAGCGGCTCTCGTGTTGGAGGGTTTAGGTGGCGACACGTCGGGTTTTGCTGCGCGGCAATTGACGGCACGGATCGCCGAGGCAGCGGATCTGATTCTGACGATGACGGCTCACCACAGAGATGCTGTCCTTGAACGCGCGCCTCGCCTCTTGCGTCGGACTTTTACGTTGTCTGAAGCATCCCGGCTTGCGGTCGCCGAGCAGGGCGCGACTATGGCGGATCTCGGAGACCTCCGCGCACACGTAACGGAACAGCAGAGGGCCGATATCCGCGATCCAATCGGCGGGTCGGCTGAAGTTTTTCAGGAGGTAGGCGCGCGGATCGCAAGCCTATTGCCGCCGATCGTTGACCTCTGCGTGCGCTCGGGCCTCCGATGAGCTAGCCGGCATCGCCGCTGATACGTCAGTCGGCTTCGGCGGCGTCTCAGTGCCTATGGCCAGTCTGCGGCCTTCAGCCCGGATTATCACCTTCGCCGCCGCTGGCCCATCGGACCGACAACCGGCATACCCGTCAATTTCCTCTGCACCCCTATCGCCTAAGTGTTACGTTGCTGAGCGAAACTTCCAGTTCGAATTGAGAGAGCGCGAGACGTGGGATAGAGTGCCAGCGCAAGGGGGCGATCGTGGGGGAAGATTCGTGACGGCTGTGAACGATCGGCTGGATGTCGCAGCAAACATTGTTTCGATACCGACAAAGGTGCCGGCGTGGCAACGGGGGTATGCGCGAAGGCTGATTCTCGTCGATGTCCTCGGCGTGTTGCTGGCCATAGGTCTAGCACAATGGCTTCGGTTCGGCGCGCTCACGGGCGACGTAGCGACACTCGAGTACCTTGACTATCCCCTTGTTTCGACTGTCATTGCGGTGGCATGGATTCTTGCGTTAGCGATCAACCATTCCCGTTCCACTCGTATCATCGGGTCGGGGGCAGAGGAGTACCGACGGGTGCTCCTTGCCACGTTGGCGGTGTTCGGCGGCGTGGCCATTATCTCGATGCTTTTAAAGCTCGAGATCGCGCGCGGCTATCTTATGATCGCGCTGCCGGCCGGAATCATCATGCTGACTCTCTTTCGGTGGGCGGCTCGCCAGGTGGTTGTCAGGGTTCGGCAAAAATACGGCCGGTGCATCACGCGAGTGCTCGTTGTAGGGAGCGCGCCGGCCGTTCGCGACCTGACCACGTCTCTTCACCGTGAGTCCCGGTCAGAATATGAGGTCGTCGGCGCCTGCATCCCCGGGCCCCTTCCTCGGACGAAGATTGAGGTTCCTGGGGTTGGAGCTATCCCGACCTTCGGTGATGAGTCGAACGTCGTCGGGGCTGTGACTGCCACGAACAGTCACGCAGTGGCCGTCACGGCTACCGAACGCCTAGACGGCCGCGGCATCCGTGACCTGTCCTGGGAGCTCGAGAAGCTTGATATCGACCTTCTGGTCGCGCCAGGCGTCGTCGACATCGCCGGCCCCCGGCTGCAGATGCGGCCCGTCGCCGGCCTTCCGCTGATCCATGTCGAGAAGCCGCAGTACCACGGCGCCAAGCGCTTTCAGAAGCGCCTGTTCGACGTCGCATTCTCGAGCGCCGTCCTGCTCTTCGGGCTTCCCATCCTGGTGGCCGTTGCACTCGCGGTGAAATTCACCAGCAAGGGTCCCGTTTTCTACCGCCAGGAGCGCATCGGCCTCGATGGGCATCCGTTCTGCATGATCAAGTTCCGCACCATGGTCGACGGAGCCGACACAATGGTTGACAAGCTCGCCGCGATGAACCAGAGCGAAGGCGGCGTACTCTTCAAGATCCGTGAGGATCCGCGGGTTACCCCCGTCGGTCGCATCCTGCGCAAGTACAGCATCGACGAGCTACCGCAATTCATCAACGTACTCAAGCGCGACATGAGCGTCGTCGGCCCACGGCCGCCACTGGCGAAAGAGGTCAAGTCCTACGACGACTACGCGAAGCGGCGCCTGCTCGTCCGTCCGGGCATCACCGGCCTCTGGCAAGTCAGCGGACGCTCGGATCTCTCCTGGGAGGACTCGGTCCGTCTCGACCTCTTCTACGTCGAGAACTGGTCGATGATCTCCGACCTCATCATCGCGTTCAAGACCGTAAAGGCGATGCTGGGCCATTCCGGCGCGTACTAACGCACGTCCTGCTCAGCAAGCCTGCTTGCTGTTGTCTGCAAGGCGCATATGATCTCGCGTCTTGCTTTGCCGGCGAGAGGGTTTATAACCGTTGCCGGCGGTCGAACCACCGCGACAGCAGGGTGTCCAGCCAACTGCGACTTCCGTTGTGTCGCAATTGGTACCGCGGACATTCGCAGAGCGAACAGTCCGTCCCGGCACGGTAGTGCTCGTGAGCGGCGCCCTCGTGACCGCACCTGCACGTTTCGACCCGCACGATGATCAAGATACGCCCGATCGAACCGTTTGCTGGCAAATGCTGAGAATTTCCTGAGTCTCGTGTCGCTGACGTCCAGCCGACGCCGCCGGGGGAGCCGCGGAGATTGGCCCGCACGAGCTCCTATCCCTGAGTACAGTGCCTGCGTGGGCTATCCCGAGAACGTGCTGGCGCAGGACGAACACGTCGTCCTGCACCGCCACCCGCACTGGGGGCGCCTCCTCGTTCCGGCGCTGATCCTCATTGTTGCGACCGCTGCCGCCGCGTTCCTCGCCGGCTACGTCAACACCCTGACGTGGGAGTCGAACGCCAAGAACATCGTCTTCCTCGTCATCGCCGCCGTCTGGCTCATCCTCATCGGCTGGCTCTCTGTTTGGCCGTTCCTCAACTGGTGGACCACCCATTTCGTCATCACCGACCGCCGCGTGATGTTCCGCCACGGACTGGTCACCCGATCCGGCATCGACATCCCGCTGGCCCGCATCAACAGCGTCGAGTTCCGGCATGGCCTGGTCGACCGCATCCTGCGCACCGGCACCCTGATCATCGAATCCGCGTCCCAAGACCCCCTCGAATTCCACGACATCCCCCAGGTCGAACGCGTGCACTCGCTGCTGTACCACGAGGTCTTCGACACCCTCGGGTCAGAAGAATCCCCCAGTTGACGGACAGCGCGCCGCTGCGCGCTGCAATACCGTGCACACCATGGGGGACAGGCGCCGATCCGGTGTGCGCGCGGGACCGCTACCGGCGGCCGTCATCGCCCTCGTAGCCGTGCTGTTCCTCAACGGCGCCACCGGCACCTTCTTCTTCGGCCACGCCCAACCCGACCCGCTGCGCAAGGTCGACGCCATCGTCGTCCTCGGCGGCGAACACGACGGCCGGGAAGCCTACGGACTGAAGCTCGCCGAACAGGGCTACGCGCCCACCGTGCTGATCTCCGACCCCTACAGCGCGCGCGACCCGGTGATGAAGAAGTACTGCAAGCGCCGCACCGACATCGAGGTGATCTGCCGGCCACCGGTTCCGTCCACCACCCGCGGCGAAGCGCTGATGACCCGCACCCTCGCCGAGCAACGCGGCTGGCGCTCGGTGATCGTCATCAGCTGGCGCTACCACCTCCCGCGCGCCCGACGGATTTTCGACGTCTGCTTCGCGCCGCCGGGCCGCACCGTGGTGATGCGCGACGTGCCGCGCAGCTACCCGTTCTCCGTCGCGCAGTGGCAATACACCTACCTGTACCAGTACGCAGCATGGGTCAAAGCGGAAGTGCAAGGCGCCTGCAACGACATCACGTGAGCTTCTTGTACAGCGTCGCGCCGCCGCGCACCGCGAGATAACCCAGCAGCGCGAAGGTCACGCCCACCACGCAGTGCACCGCCAATTTCTTGGTGACCGCCACTGTGCTGCGCACCGGCGCGTCGCCGCCCACCCACATCGGCGACACCACGGCCATCGTCACCATGCTCGCCGCCGACCCGAGCACGCCGTAGCCGAACACCGCCGTCAGCTTCGGCGAAAGCAGTTGCGCGCTCAGCATTCCCGTCAACCCACACACCACCGACGTCGCCAACAGCAGCCGCGTCCCCGTCGGCCGGCGCATCAACAGCGCGCCCACTGCTGAACCCGCCGCGCCACCGACGGCCACCAGCACCCAGGTCACCGCGCCACCACACGCGCCGCCAGCAACCCGCACAGCAGCCCCGCGACCGCGGCCGCCGGCGTCCCGATCAGAAACGCGATCGACAGCTTCGGCGGCTGGCTGATGGTCAGCACCGCCCACGCACTCAAACTCGCCGCGCTCGCGCACATCCCGAACACCGCCGCGCGCAGCGCCGTCGTCACCCCGACCGACACCAGGAACCCGGCCACCATGAACGCGACCGCGGCCGTCACCGTCGTCGTCATGAACACGTGGCGCGGCAGCGGCCACGCCGTCGTCATCCCGTACCGCAGCAGCGCACCGGCCGTTCCACCGACGACGAGAGCGCCCGTATGCGAACGCGATTGCTGGTGTCGGCCAGGCACCCGCCCAGATTACGGTGCGGGCACCGCTTTCACTGCTCGGGCAACCGCTGACGCCGATGTCAGATACCTTGGACGGGTGTCTGGTTCGCTGAAGCGTTTCGATGAGTGGCTCAACCGCCAACTGGAGCAGTGTGCGCGCGACGCGGGCGAGGACGTCAACACCTACGTGGCGCGCGCCGTCGCGTCGAAGATGGTGGCCGACCAACGACTGGCCGACGGCGCCGCCGTCGAGCGGCTCATGGAGCACCTCTCCGAATCGGGTGTGTTCGCCGGCACCGAGATGCCCAGTGTGTCCACGGTGATCGCCGACCCCGATCGGTTGCGCGCGCTGTACGCCACCGGCCTCCTCGACTCGGGACCCGAGGAGATCTACGACCGGATCACCCGAGCGGCGGCTGACGCGCTCGACGCCCCGCACGCCCTGGTGTCCCTGGTCGACGTCGACCGGCAATTCTTCAAGAGTGCCGCCGGTATGGAGCTTCAGACGCCAGAGGAAAGGCAGACGCCGCTCGAGCGGTCGATCTGTCAGTACGCCGTGGCAAACGGACAGCCACTGATTCTCGAGGACGCTCGGACTGATCCGGTGTTCAAGAACCATCCCGCGGTCCTCGACGGCACCGTCGTCGCCTATCTGGGGATCCCCTTGACGGACGACACCGGTCAGTCGATCGGTACGCTGTGTGTTTACGACACCAAGCCGCGACTGTGGGGCACCGGCCATGTGCAAGTGCTCAACGATCTCGCCGGGCTCGCGGCTGAACGGATCTTCGGCCCGAGCGCAGGCCAAGGCCACTGATCAGTTAACTCACCTGCCACTGAACTGCCGTTCAAGTCGGCAAATTAACATTCGCGGGTGGCAATTTGCCATCGCTGGGGGCTCAGCACACTTAGAGTTGGATCTCTCAGTGCCTTTCCGGGGGTCCGCGCATGCAGCTCGACACGAAGCAATCGGCGTACACGCCGAGCGCGCGTCCGACGACGCCGCTGCGGGCGGCGCGCGCGCCGCTGGTTGTCGAGAAACCGACTCTGTGGCGCCGCGCCATCGAGTATCTGCGCAACGAGGGCGGCTACGTCGCCGTAACCGTCGGGCTGGACATCTGGGCCGGGTTCCTGTCCGTGTCACTGGCACACGCCTGGCTGAACCAGATCGACACCCGGGGGACCTATACCTGGTCGTGGGTCTTCATTCCGATCCTGATCGCCATTCTGGCCACGCGTGGGTTGTACAAACGCAGGCTCGGCGATCGGTTCCTCGACGAATTCGAACCGGTCGAGACGTCGGCTGCGGTGGCCGCGCTCCTCGCGTTGGCGGTGATCGTTGCTGTCATACCGCCTATTCCGGTCGGCGAAGTGGCCCCGCCATACGTTCGCCCGAGCGAACTCATGCTCAAGATTTGGATCTGCGCCGCCGTACTGGTGCCGGCGGTGCGTTTCTGCCGGTCGCTGACGCAGCGTTATCTCCGCCGCAAGTACCGATTCGGCAAGCGGGCCATCATCGTCGGCAGCGGACCGATCGCCCACCAGATCATCACCCGCATGCAGCAGGTGCCCGACTACGGGTTGCGTCCGGTCGGCATCATCGACGACACCCGGCCGGCCGCCGTCGAGACCGAGGGCGTTCCCTATCTCGGCACCACCGACAACCTCGAACGCGCCGTTGTGACGTCGGGCGCCGAGAAGCTGATCATCGCCCACTCGTCGGTCCCCGATGAACAACTGTCCGCGCTCGCCCAGCGCGCCCATCACCTCGGCATGAAGGTCCGCGTGGTGCCCCGCATGATGGACGCCGTCGGCGTCGGCGCCACCATCGAGCACATGGGCGGCATCCCGCTGATGGTGCTGGCCCACACCAACCCGAAGGGCTGGCAGTTCGCGCTCAAGCACACGATGGACCGCACGTTCGCCTCCGTCGGGCTACTGCTGATCTCCCCGCTGTTCCTGACGCTGATGCTGCTGGTGCGGCTCAGCTCGCCGGGTCCGATCTTCTTCGGGCAGGACCGTATCGGCCGCGACGGCAAGGTGTTCCAGTGCCTGAAGTTCCGCAGCATGCGGCCGGCCGACCCCGCCGCGGAAGCCTTCCAGGTCAAGGACGGGTCGGCGCCCGGCGGTGTCGAAGGTGAGGACCGGCGCACCTGGATCGGCAAGATCATGCGCAAGACGTCGATGGACGAACTGCCGCAGCTGCTCAACGTGATTCGCGGCGACATGAGCCTCGTCGGGCCGCGCCCGGAACGCCCCGAATTCGTCGAACTGTTCGAGATGCAGATCCGCCGCTACGGCGACCGGCACCGCGTCAAGGCCGGCATGACCGGCTGGGCGCAGGTGCACGGCCTGCGCGGGCAGACCTCGATCGCCGACCGCGCCGAATTCGACAACTTCTACATCGAGAACTGGTCGATCCTGCTCGACCTCAAGACCCTGGCGCTGACCGTTCTCGCTGTTCTCAAGAGCGCCGAATAGCGCGCTCGCCAGGGGGGATACATGCAGACGATTTCAGCCAATTGACTTCGTATGGCGAGGTGCTGGCCTACCCTGGGCTGCGGGGAGGCTGTCACAGGTTGGGGGCGTTGTGGAGCACGGGCCGAACCACGTCGGGCTGATCCCCGACGGTTTGCGGCGGTGGGCGCAGAGCAATGGCACCACCCTGGCCGGGGCCTACCTACGGGGCGCCCACAAGGTCATCGAGATTCTGCAGACGCTGCAACGCCACGACGTCCGGACCGTCACCGTGTACAACCTCAGCCGGGCCAACCTCGGCCGCACCCCCGACGAACTCGACGCCGTCTACCAGGCGTCGCTGACGTTCCTCACCACCCTGATCCCCACCCACTTCGACGCCACCGTCTGCAGCCTGCGCCTGCACGGCGATCGAAAAGCGTTGCCCGACAATTACGTCGCCGCCGCGCATGATCTCGAAGTGGCGATGACCGGCGACGCCTTCCGCATCAACATGCTCGCCGCCTACGACGCCTACGACGAACTCCGCGACGCCCACCGCCGGGCCCAGCAGGACGGCTGCGACATCGCCTCGGCGTTCGAGATCGGCGACGTCGACCTCGTCATCCGCACCACCCCCGAGCCGCTGCTGAGCGGATTCCTGCCGCTGCAGAGCCAATACGCGCAACTGCGCTTCCTCGACACCCCGCTCAACGACCTCACCACCGCCCACATCGACGACGTCATCGCCGACTACCGCGGATCCCCGCAGCTGCGGGGACGGTAGCCGTGGAGCGCAGCCCGCTCATCATCGGCGCCGGGCCCGCGGGCCTGTCGGCCGGCCTCGAACTGACCCGGCGCGGCGTCACCCCTCGCATCGTCGAATCGACCGGCGGCATCGGCGGCCTGGCCCGTACGCAGGTCGACGGCGACTGGCGCATCGACCCCGGCGGGCACCGCTTCTTCACCCGCAGCGAGGAAGTGTCCGACCTGTGGCGGTCCCTGCTGCCCGAGGACCAGTGGCTCGTCGTCCCGCGCAGCTCGGCGATGCTCGTCAACAACCGGTACGTCCGCTACCCGCTGATGGGGCGGGACCTGCTGTCTCAGCTCGCGCTCGGAGACGTGGTGCGGGGCGCCGGTGGCTTTGCCTGGGCGCGGTTCCGCCGACAGACCCGCATCCAGCCCCGGCAGAGCAGCTTCAAAGAATGGGGCACCACCGAGTTCGGCCGGCACTGGTACGAGATGTTCTTCGATGGCTACGTCCGCAAGACCTGGCTCGCCGACCCCGAGAACATCGCCAGCGACTGGGCCAACCAGCGGATCAAGCCGATCGGGTGGCAGCTCTCCAAGCACGAGCAGGCCGCCGACCAGGACGTCTTCCGGTATCCCCGCTGCGGGCCTGGCCAACTGTGGGAAGCCGCGGCCAGCAGATTGGCCGACTCCGGTGTCGACATCACGCTCAACGCGATGGCGACCGCCGCCCGCTACAACGGCCGCACCTGGACGGTGGAGACCGATCGCGGCGACGTCCTCACCGGCGACGCGCTGTTCTCCAGCATGCCGCTGCGCATGCTGGTCACCATGCTCGACCCGGCGCCGCCGGCCCACATCCTGGCCGTCGCCGACCAGTTGCGCCACCGGTCGCTGATCACCGTCGCGGTGGCGCTGCACAAGCACTACGACATTCCCTACAACTGGGTGTACACCCCGGGCCCCAACTTCCACGCCGGCCGCATCCAGAACTACCGGCGCTGGTCCCAGGACCTCTGCCCGAAGGGCTTCAACGGCACCTACCTGGGCTTCGAGTACTTCCTGTTGCCCGACCAGGACCTCTGGCTCGCCAACGAGCACGGCCTGGGCGCGATCGTCGAACACGACCTGCACCAACTGGGGTTCAAGAACCCGCAGATCGAGAAGGTGATGGTCACCCGGTCGAAGTTCGCGTACCCGATCCACGACCCGGCGCGCGACCGCAGTGTGGTGCGCATCCGTGACTACCTGCGCGAGCACTATCCGTCACTGCACCCGATCGGCCGCAACGGCATGCACCACTACGACAACCAGGACCACGCGATGCTCAGCGCGATCCGCAGCGTCGGGAAGTACTTCGGCGAGAACGTCGATCCCTGGCAGGTCAACACCGACCTGAGCTACCACGAGCAGGGGCTGCGTCGCTAGGACGTCTTGGAGATCCGCGTCTCGGCGTCGTACTGGCGGGCGCGGCGGCGGCGCGACGACCGCATGGGCGTCACCGTGCCGTCGGCGGGATGCCGACCATGGCATTAGCGGTAGCTGACTGAGGCAATTGCATCTCAGGTCGGCTTGAGTGGTGCAACGGTCGCTCTTTCGCTAGAGGTAGTGACTGACAGCAAATAAATGAGCGATAACGATAATTGCAACTTCAGTCCGATAAAGCGAAATACACCCGATACAGCTACCTTTTTCCGGTCGATGGCGGCAATGTCCGCCATGCAACAGCAAACGATGCTAACGTGCACGTCAGATATGTGAGGTGTAGAACCGGGCGGTTGCGCACCGTGGTCACCGTTGCGTCGTGGCGGATCAGCGGCACGGAATGTACTGGTTAACGGCTTGCAGGGGGGAACTGTGAATTCTTCACCTTGAGGCGCGTACTGCCGCGAGACTTCTCAGCAATTTGGTGAGGGCAGATACTCGAGCGAATGATATTTCCTGGCCGCCGTAGAAAATCGGCAATTGGACGCCAAAGCTAAGTTGAAACGGGGACCCAGGTGAACAGTGCAAGATTCGTGGGACGGGTCGGCCCGTTGGCGTGTGCGCTCGGTGTTGGGTTGGTCGTCGTCGCAGCGCCGGCAACGGCGTTCGCTGACGCAACGAGCGGCGACACCGCGGCGGTGGCTCCGGGCCATGCCGATCGCGGGATACCCACCCATACACGCAGGCCCCCCCACGAAGCGAAATCTGGAAGGTTCAACGGAACGCCGAAGGCGGGGACAGGCGGCTCGGCTCTCGCGACGACGCCAGTTGATCGACAGGTTGACGAGCTGAGTCCTGCGGACACCGGTGAAGAGTCAACAGCGACCGACCACGACGAGGCGCCCGCGGATGGCCCGCTGGTCACCGACGGCGCTTCGAGGGCGGACGAACCGGGCGCCGACGGACTCGATGCCGTGTCGGACGAACAGTCATCCGCGAGACACACGAAGTCGCTCGCCAACGGTCAGCGGAGCGCAGAACGTCGTTGGAGAGAGCGCCAGCCGGCGCCGGCGACAGAGCCCGAGCGAGGGACCATCCCTCCGCCGCTAGACACCTCCGCCTCGGCCGAGACTGAAACAGCCGCGAGCGCGGCGTCATCCAGTTCTTCCACCACTGAGACGGTCAACTCGCCCGGGGCCGTGCCGACGCTCGCAGACCGGACCGATCAAGGCAACGCGACCGTCGATATCGCCACGTCCACGCGGTATGCACCTGTCAGCAAACACATTCCGTTGACGAGACCCGAAGCGCTACAGAGCACCCCACCAACGCCGCGCAGTTCACCGCTGCTTTTGGCCATGATCGGCTGGATTCGAAACCAAATAGAAGGTGGTGTTGCCGGTCGGAAGATCCCGAGCTCACGAGCAGTGGCCACTGCGAGCGGTGGCACGAGCACCGCACCAGCACCCGCGTTGGTCGGGACGGCGTCAGTGGGTGTGCCGAATGCGGTAACCGGGGTAGTCATCGGATCCCTGAACGTGGCCGCCACGGACGGTCGTTCACTGACTTATCAGGTGACTGGCCTCCCCTTGAAGGGATCAGTGAACGTCAGTTCGGACGGAACCTATTCGTACACGCCGGCATTGATCGCCCGGCTGTGGGCGGGTGTGACCGCTACCGGTGACTTCGATTCGTTCACCGTTACGGCTCGCGATGGGGTGAACAGTTCGTCTATCAGCGTCTCTTGCCCGATTCTGCCGTCGGTGCTGAGCGTCAAAGCTGATGTCGGTGTCGGGTCCGGTCCGAACGGGGTAGCTGTTGCGGGTGGCTATGCCTACGTGGCCAATCAAGCTGGAGGATCGGTGTCGGTGATTGACATCGGCACCAACAGAGTGATTTCCACTATTCCGGTGGTCGCCAATCCGGCCGCACTGGCCGTCGACGCAGAATCGGGTCGGGTTTATGTCGCCGGCTCCGGCGCGGTATCGGTAATCGATTCCGCAACCAACACGGTGGTTGCGACTACCTCTATCGGCACCGGACAGTCGTACGGAATTGTGCTGAGCCCAAATGGGACTCGCTCATACGTCACCCAGTCCGGGACGAACCGTGTCGTAGTGATCAGTACCCTCAACGATAAGGTGCTCACGACCGTCAGGGTTGGTTCAACGCCGGGTGGTATCGCCGTTAGTCCCGACGGTAGCCGCCTCTATGTCGTGAACTTCGGGTCGAAGAACGTCAGCGTGATCAACACCGGCACCAATCGTGTTGTCAGTTCAATCCGCGTGGGCACCAACCCCTCCAGTGTGGCCGTCACCCCGGACGGTAAGCGCCTTTACGTGGCGAATTCCGGCGCCAACACTGTGTCGGTGATCAACACCGCCACTCGAAAGGTCGCCGCGACCGTCACTGTCGGCGTTCAGCCCTGGAGTGTGGTGATCAGCCCCGACGGGAAGACCGCGTACATCGCCACTGCGGACGACAAAGTCACCTTGATGGATACCGTCAGCAATACCATCATCACCTCCGTCGCCACCGATCCCGCCGCCGAAGCGAGCACCCATATGCTTGCCATCAGCACCGATGGAACGACTTTGTATGTCACCGACCAGGCCGACGGGACCCTTCGGACACTGACTTTCGTGCGGGGCAACACCGCTCCCGCCGCTGCTGGAGCACCTACGGCGAGCACGCCCGACCCCACGACCGGTGCCGTCAGGGGGTCTCTCAATATCTCCGATGCCGACGGCGATCAACTGACGTACGCGATCGTCACATCACCCGCTCGCGGCACAGTGACCATCGACGCCGTCACCGGCACGTACACCTATACACCTGATTCCACTGCGCGACAGCAGGTTTCCTTGGGAACCGGGGCCGCTGACACCTTCACGATTGCAGTCAGCGACTCGTTGGTGACCAAGACACTCAAGGTCAGCGTGCCCCTTGCGGTGGCTGGCACAGTTGCGGCGACACCCTATCTGCCTTTCGACATGCCCATTGGGCCAACCAGCCAGAAGGTGTTCGCCCATTATGTTCCGTGGATGCCGATCTCCTACGACAATCTACCGGCAGCCATCGACTACTACACCACTGAGCTCTTGAACATCCTCGGAGAGAATGGAATTCATTCGGCCTACGGTGGATACCTTCGCGACCGTCCCCTTCCGCGCGATCCGATCGACAGCGCGGAGTGGCGGTACCTCGATGTACTCACGGAGGTGAACCAGGCGAAGAGCGTGGGCATCGACGGCTTCACGGTGGATATCACATCGCCGAGCCAGCAGAATGAAGCAATCAACAATCTCTTGCGGGCGGCGCAAGCGACTACCGGGTTCAGCATTCAACCTCAAGCAGATTTGAGTTCCAGTGTCGTGGCGGGAATGACTGCGGGCCAATTCGCCGCAGCATTCGCGCCCTACCTCTCCTCGCCCGGTGCGTTTCGTCTTGCCGACGGACGCGTGGTCCTGAGCGCGTTCTACGCAGAGAACAAATCGACGGCTTGGTGGAACAGCACCCTCACCACCCTGCGCAACACCTACGGCCTCGACGTGGCTTTCGTGCCCACCTTTCTAGACGCATACCACTACATGGCGGCGTTCGCCCCCATCAGCTACGGCTTCGGCAATTGGGGTGGCCGCAACACGTCGACCGTCGATCCGGCTGCCACGGGGCCAGGGTCGCAGGTGGACTTGGTACGTACCGCACACAACCTGGGCAAGGTATGGATGCAGCCTGTGGCATTCCAAGACGCCCGGCCGCGCGAAGGTCTCTACGAGGAATCGAACAATTCTCAGACCGCCACCAACGCATGGCAGATCGCAGTCAGCGAGGGTGCCGAATGGGTGCAGCTCGTCACGTGGAATGACTACGCCGAAGGGTCGGCGATGGCGCCCTCGATTGAACATGGTTGGAAAATGCTGGACTTACAAGCCTACAACATTGCTCAGTTCAAGTACCGATCCACCTCCGCGGTGGTGCGCGATGCGGTGTACGTCTCGCACCGAGCTCAACTCGCGAATTCGGAATCGTCCTACCCGGAGAGCCTCCCGATGAAGGTCCGACCCGGCACGCCGCCACCGGTCGATACTGTCGAGGTGGTGGTGTTCGCTACCGCTCCTGCCACTGTGCGGGCGACAATCGGCGGCGTCACGTCGACCTGCGCCGTCGGGGGCGGGCGCAGCGTGTGCAACTTCAGTCTCCGGGCCGGTGATGTGGTGATCGCCCTCGAACGGGGCGGCCAAGTGGTGACGCTGGTGAATTCGCCTTATAAGGTCACGAACGCGCCGTACACGGCCGACCTCGAATACCACATGGCAGGTGGATTGCGATGACGCTCGCTGTGTCGAACTCGCCTTTCGGCGCGGCTTCGTCCGATCTTCCCTCAGCGTCCTCGGAGGACGCACCGCGATGAGGTCGAGGGTGGGCAGCGATGTTTGCCAAAACCGCAGAGCCTTGCACATAAGTCGCTGACCCGTTGGTGGTCGTTCGGTCGACGCGCGTCTACTATGGGCCGATCGGACCAAGTTCGGCTTCGAGGCGGGGGTACAGAGATGGCGGTCAACGGCGGGCAGCGCAATGCGATCGAGCGATCACAGGACGTCGCTCACGGCGAGGGTCACGACTACGTAGTCGGCAGTCCACATTTGCGACACATCAGTCTGCGGAAGCGGATCGACGAGCGCATCGCGGGCGTCGTCGCCGAGGTCCTTCAGCGCCGAGGTGAATGCGCGGTGCTCGAGATCGGAGCAGGGCACGGATCGTTCACTGATACCGTCCTCACCGCTGGTGGAACGGCGACCGTCACGGAAATGTCGAAAGCCAGCTTCGAGTACCTCACCGACAAGTTCCGTAACGCGCCCGGAGTTCGTGTCGTCTACGACACCGACGGTGACGCTCCGTTTCGAGAGGCAGCGAAATACGACGTGATCTTGCTGATCTCGGTGCTGCACCACATTCCCGACTACCTCGGGGTGGTGACGCGGTTGTGCGACAACCTGTTGCGCCGGGGAGGAACGGTGGTCACATTTCAAGATCCGGTTTGGTATCCGCGGCAGAAACGCTGGGAGCGGGCATTGTCCTGGGGTTCGTACTTCGTCTGGCGAGCCACCCAAGGCGAGATTCGTCGCGGATTGGCAACGCGTTGGCGGCGCCTGCGCGGCGTGTACTCGGACACCGAGTCATCAGATCTCGTGGAGTACCACGTGGTGCGCCAAGGCCTCGATGACCTAGCCCTGGTTGAGCTGTTCAGGGCACGATTCACCGAGGTCGAGGTCGACCGTTACTTCTCAACTCAGTCTCCCCAGCTGCAGTCACTCGGCGAAAGATTTGCGCCTGCAAATACTTTTGGGATTACCGCACGGGGGAGCAGGAGCTGATCAACCCCGGTCTGGACGGCTGCACCTACTGGCGCGCCGCTTAGCGACCTCTTCCCGAGACGAAGATGGTCCGCCGAAGGCGCGTACGCCACCGACTGACGGTGGCGGCCGGCGTTGTTGCGGTACTCCTGGTCCTCGTAGTGATCGCGGTGAGCGCGGCGCTGCCGACAACCGAGACGCTGCGGTCGCTGTCGACTCCTTATCTGCCGTTTGACCTCAGCACCGAGCCGAGCGCCAAGAAAGTACTCGCGCATTACATGCCGAACTTTCCGGTGTCCATCGACAACAAGCCGTCGGCGACTGACTACTACACCGCGGAATACCTGTCTCCGACAGGAGAGGGTGGCCTGCATTCGTCTTATGGCGGTTACCTGAGGGACAGACCGCTTCCGCGCGGACCGTTAGCCGACCCCGATTGGCGCAACCTGGACCTTCGCACTGAGATTTCCCAGGCGAAGAGCGTCGGCATCGACGGTTTCGCCGTCGACGTCATCATGCCCCGATCGCCGCCCTCATTGTGGTCTGATGTGCCGACGCGGTTGCTCGATACCGCAGCCGCACAGGGAAATTTCACGATCTTGCCGACTGCGGACATGGCGGGGCCACTGCAAGGCATGTCGGCGCGCGACCTGGCGAGCGAGTTTGCGGTCTACCTCCGGTCTCCGGCATCGTTCAGACTGGAGGACGGGCGGCCGGTGTTGGGCGCCTTCTACGCCGAGGCGAAGCCGGCGCAGTTCTGGCGTGATGTTCTGACCGCGCTGAAGGACCTCATCCAACTTGATGTCGCGTTCGTTCCGACGTTCCTGGACGCGCCAACACACCTGAGCGATTTCGCCCCATTCAGCTATGGATTCAGCACCTGGGGCGGCCGCAATCCCGAGGCGGTTCCCACCGTGCCCGCAGGTCAGTCGTATCCGGTGGATCTCACGCGTCGAAGCCATGCACTCGGCAAGATCTGGATGCAGAGTATTGCCTACCAAGACAGCCGTCCCAAGTCGGCTCAGTTCGAGGAGTCTCAGAACGGTCAGACGAGCAGACAGGCCTGGCAGGTCGCCGTCCAGGAGCAGGCGGACTGGGTTCAGTTGGTCACCTGGAACGACTACTCAGAGAACACGCAGTTCGCGCCATCCTTGAAGAGTGGATGGCGATTGCTGGATATGAACGCCTACTTCATCTCACTGTTCAAGTACGGCGCTGCACCCGAAATCGTCAGAGACGCAGTCTACGTGTCCTACCGCACTCAGCCCGCCGATGCACCGATGACTTATCCAGAATCTCGTCCGATGCGCGTGGTCCCCGGCACACCGGCCGCCCGCGACAGTGTCGAGCTGGTTTCGTTCGCTGTAGCGCCGTCGACGCTGCGCCTGCATATTGGCCCTGAAACAGCATCATGTGACGTGCCGGCCGGAGTCGGCGTCTGCCAGTTCGCGCTACGACCCGGCTTGATCCGTGCGTCGATGTGGCGGGGCGGGAACTGTGTCTTCACGACCATGTCGACCATTCCGGTCACCACCGCCCCCCTCGTCCAGGACCTCCACTACGTACTGGTGGGTGGCTTGCGCTGACCGTTGATGGGCAGCTCGCGCAGTAACACAGCGCCGCAGCGACGGGCGTCGAATCAGCGCGGCCAGGCTTCTGGCAACCTCAAAAAGCGGCACCGTGCATGCCCTTTGAGACTGCATAACCTTACTTATAAATTTGCTATTGCAAGTATTAGTAAACTTATGTGACTGATGTGACTGTAGTTACCGCCGGGTAGGTGGATTTCTGCTCTTAACCCGCAAAGGGTTACCAGATATGAATACATAGGGTAGAAATAGCCGATAGGTGCAGTTCATCGGTTCACACACTGATGGCTAAAGTGTTTGCTGAACTTGCAGCACGACGGCAGTCGCTGGACCGCAACGTGAGGTGTGGGGAGAAAAACGCACGTTGCCATGCGGGAATGGCAAATACCACAGTGTGTAGCCATAAGGGGGTTGCTATGTCGATTCTGTCGGTCACGGTCGGCAGCGCGTTCAGTCGTTCCACTCGCTGGGAGCGTGCTTACGCGGCCAGGCTGCTGGTCACCGATATCGTCGTAGTCGCCTCCGCGGTCGCCCTTGCTCAGTACGTGAGATTCGGCGAAGCCCCCACTTCCGACTCGATGATGAGCAGGCAGTTGACCGGGTTCTCCGTGCTCTTCGTCCTCCTGTGGACGTCGGCGCTGAGCGCTTTCAGGTCCCGGTCAACGCGCATCGTGGGGGCGGGTTTCGAGGAGTACCGGCGCGTTCTGAGCGCGTCGTTCTGGACGTTCGGTGCCGTCGCGATAGTCACGTTGCTACTCCGTCTCGAGGTGGCGCGGGGCTACCTGGCGATTGCTCTGCCTATTGGTTCTGTCTGTCTTCTCTTGGCTCGCAAAGCCTGGCGTGGAGCGCTCGCCAGGGGCCGCGCGAGAGGCGAAATCCAAACCTCCGTCGTCGCCATTGGCGGGAGGGCAGAGGTCTCGATTCTGGCATGTGAGCTCACCAAGAACCCCGCTCACGGATACCGCGTCGTGGGGATCGGCATTCCCGGTTACGGAGAGGGTCGCGGTGAAGTGGTGGCCATCAACGGGCGGAGCATTCCTGTCGCGGGCGATGAAGCAGCAGCTCTTGCCATGGTCGCCGGCGGTGGCGTCGATACCGTCGCCATCACGGACACGGAACACTTCGGCGTGCAGGGCATCAGGGACTTGACATGGACACTGGACGCCCTTGACGTAGATCTTGTGGTTTCGCCCGGTGTCATGGATGTCACCGGTGCGCGGCTCGTCATGAGACCAGTGGCCAACTTTCCGCTCTTGCACGTCGAGAAGCCGCAATACCACGGGGCCGCACGATGGGGGAAGCGAGCCTTCGACCTCATCTTCGCGGTGATCGCAATACTGATCATGTCGCCGGTGATGCTGGTAGCCGCCGTTGCGATCAAGATGACCAGTCAAGGTCCGGTCTTCTACCGCTCCGAACGAATCGGCAAGGACGGCAAGCCATTCAAGATGATCAAGTTCCGCACCATGGTGCAGGATGCCGATCGCCAGCTGCTCGATCTGGTGGCGCGGGATCAGAATGACTTTGCCGGCGGAGTTCTCTTCAAAATGCGCGACGATCCGCGCGTCACTGCCGTCGGCAGATGGCTGAGGCGCATCAGCATCGACGAGCTCCCGCAGTTCTTCAATGTCTTGAAGCAAGACATGAGTGTGGTCGGCCCCCGGCCGCCGTTGGAACGCGAGGTCCAGTCGTATGACGGCGCAGTCAGCCGACGGATGCTGGTGAAACCCGGGATCACAGGTCTTTGGCAAGTGAGCGGACGTTCCAACTTGTCATGGGAGGACTCAGTTCGCCTCGATCTCTTCTATATCGAGAACTGGTCGATGATCAGCGATCTCGTCATCATCGCCAAGACGGTGCGCGCGGTACTCGCTCGTGAAGGAGCCTACTGATCAATGGCGGTGCTCACTGAATCATCAACAGTACGAGAAGGTTACGAACCTCGATCCGGGACTCGTGCCGCGATCGACTCATTGGAAGGGTCAATGTGAAGAAGGCTTTGATTACCGGAATCACCGGGCAGGATGGGTCCTATCTTGCCGAGTTTCTCTTGGGTAAGGGATACGAAGTGCACGGACTCATCCGTCGCTCGTCGAGTTTCAACACCTCGCGAATCGAGCATCTCTACGTCGATCCGCATCTTCCTGAAGCACGGCTCTTCTTGCACTACGGCGACCTGAGTGATGGAGCACGGTTGGTCACACTTCTCCAAAAGATCGACCCGGACGAGGTGTACAACCTTGCTGCGCAATCTCACGTCCGAGTGAGCTTCGACGAGCCCGAGCACACGGGCGACACCACGGGAATCGGAAGCGCACGCTTGCTCGAGGCGGTCAGGATTGGGCGCCTCAACTGTCGCTTCTATCAAGCGTCGAGTTCCGAGATGTTTGGAGCTTCTCCGCCGCCTCAGAACGAGGAATCGCCCTTCTATCCTCGTTCGCCCTACGGCGCAGCGAAGGTCTACTCCTACTGGATGACCCGTAACTACCGTGAGGCATACGGGATGTTCGCCGTCAACGGAATTCTGTTCAACCACGAGTCGCCCCGACGTGGTGAAACATTTGTCACGCGAAAGATCACACGCGCTGCCGCGCGCATCAAAGCGGGACTCGACCGCCATCTCTACATGGGCAACCTGGACGCGGTACGCGACTGGGGTTATGCGCCGGAGTACGTCGAAGGGATGTGGCGCATGCTGCAAGCCGACGAGCCAAACGATTACGTGCTGGCCACCGGTGAGCAGTGCACCGTCCGTGAATTCCTGGAGGCCGCTTTCGAACATGCAGGTCTCGACTGGCGGGAGCACGTCAGGTTTGACGATCGCTATCTGCGACCCACTGAAGTGGACGCCCTCGTGGGCGACGCGTCCAAAGCCGAACGCCTGTTGGGGTGGAGTGCCGCCGTTCGCGCACCCGAACTGGCCCGCATCATGGTTGATGCCGACATCGCGCATCTGGAATGCGAGGGCAAACCCTGGATCGACGCCCCCGCACTGTACGCCTGGCAGCGTGCAGGGTGAAGTCCGTCGAAAGCCTGCCGATGCGGCTGGACCCTACAGCGCCCACCTTCGTCGCCGGTCACCGTGGAATGGTCGGTTCGGCCATCGTGCGGAGGCTTATCGCCGACGGGTTCACCGATCTGCTAACGAGAACACACGAGGAGTTGGATCTCACCGACCGGGCCGCGACGTTCAAATTCTTCGCGCAGACCCGGCCTCGGTTGGTGATCTTGGCCGCTGCAAAGGTCGGTGGCATCGTCGCGAACAACTCATCACCGGTGGAATTCCTGTCGCAGAACCTGCAGATTCAGGTGAACACCCTTGACGCAGCGCTCCAGTACAGGGTGCCGCGTCTTCTGTTCCTCGGTTCGTCGTGCATCTACCCGAAGCATGCCCCCCAGCCTATCGCCGAGAGTTGCTTGCTCACAGGGCCGCTCGAGGCAACGAACGAAGCGTATGCGATTGCCAAGATCGCAGGAATCGTGCACGTTCAGGCTGTACGTCGGCAGTACGGGCTGTCCTGGATCTCGGCGATGCCCACCAATCTCTACGGCCCGGGCGACAACTTCTCCGACACGACTTCGCACGTTCTGCCCGCCTTGATCAGGCGCTATGAAGAGGCTCGATCGACAGGGCAGGCATCTGTGACGAACTGGGGCAGTGGCACCCCGAGGCGGGAATTCCTCCACGTCGATGATATGGCCTCGGCGTGTGTCCACTTGCTAAAGACCTATGACGGCCCTCACCAGGTCAACGTGGGGACGGGCATGGACCAATCCATTCGTGAGGTGGCCGATCTGATCGCCGAGACAGTCGGTTATGCCGGCCGAACCGAATGGGATATGACCAAGCCGGATGGGACCCCGAGGAAGCTCCTCGACGTGAGCGTTCTCCGCGCGAGTGGTTGGGAGCCGTCGATCTCGCTCGAGCAGGGTATCCGAAGCACCATTGCGTGGTTCAGGTCGAATCGTTCGACGGTTCGGGCTTAGTTGCGGGATCGACGGTTACGCAGATGAATGCGCGTGTGAGGTGGATGCTGGTCGTGACACTCGCGGCCAAGGCAGTGGCCGCCTTCTCTCAGTGCAGCCGCCAGGTCGCTGACACCGCGGACGCGTCCCCCATTAGCTCCCCGCCTGATGTCATCGCGCCCGACGTGTGTGGATTGCGAGCCGCTTCGCGGACGATCCGCCCACGGGCAACTGCAGAGAACACGTTTGGAGTGCATATGACCGGTGATGAGAGGAGCCACGCATGGTGACTCATGCATTCGGGAACGGAGCTGTCGCAAACCGATTCGACCTCAGTGGGTTCACCGGCGAGGGATACGACAAGGGGCGCAGTATCCCTGTGCAGATTCTTTGGCTGGCCGTCTCGCGATTGATCGTGAGGAAATGGTGGTGCCCGAACGCGTTGCGCATCGCGCTCCTACGCGCATTCGGGGCGACTATCGGTGCAGGCACCATCATCCGATCGGATGTCAAGATTCATTGGCCGTGGAAGTTGACCCTCGGTTCCCACTGCTGGATCGGTGAGGAGGCGTGGATCCTCAATCTTGAGCCCGTCACCATCGGCGCTAACACGTGTATCTCTCAGGCCGCGCTGCTCTGCACCGGCAGTCACGCACGACGCAGTGCCACGTTCGAATTCGACAACGGTCCGATTGTGGTCGGGAACTCCGTATGGGTGGGAGCGCGAGCGACGATCTTGCGGGGTGTCGACATCGGCGACGGCGCGACATTGGGTGCGACCGCACTCGTGCCGCATGACGTGAAGAGCGGCGAAGTAGTTCTAGCTCCAAAGGGGGTATCTCAACCATGAAAATCACCATCATCGGCATCAACTACGCACCGGAAGTCACTGGTATCGCTCCATACACCACCGGTTTGGCCGAGGGACTGGCGCGCGCCGGACACGATGTCAGTGTGGTGACGGGTCTGCCGCATTACCCGGAATGGCGTATCGCACCGGGATACAAGGCAACTGAGCCGACATTGATCAACGGAGTATGGGTACGTCGAGTCAGGCACTACGTTCCCACCAAGCCGAGCCCTCGCGGAAGAGTGCTGATGGAGGCCAGCTTCGCTCAGGCCGCAGTTCGCGCAGGCTGGAGGAAGCCGGACGTTGTGATCACCGTCAGCCCCACCTTGCTGTCGAGCGCGGCGGTGGTGGCGAAGGCGCGACTGCTGCGAATCCCCTGTGGGGTCGTGGTTCAGGACCTCTACAGCCGTGGCGTCGTCGAGACAGGGGCCATGAGCGGTGCGCCGGCCCGCCTGGCTGCAGCCTTCGAGGGTGCGGTATTGGGATCCGCGAGTGGTGTCTCGGTTATTCACGACCGATTCGTCGACAACGTGGAGAAGCTGGGAGTCGACCGCACCAAGGTCACCGTGATCCGCAACTGGACTCACCTTGCGACTGAGGAAGAGGAGTTGGTCAGAGAAGAGGTACGCGCGGCTTTTGGGTGGGAACCCAGCGACATCGTCGCTGTCCATGCAGGGAACATGGGGGTCAAGCAAGGTCTGCAGAATGTGGTCGCTGCGGGAAAGCTTCAAGGTGACCGTGACGGCGAGAACTCGCGTGTGCGATTCGTTCTCATCGGCGATGGTAATCAGCGCAGGATGCTTGAAGAGGAAGCCGGAGGCGTACCGAGCGTCTCCATACTGGACACGCTGCCTGACCAAGAATTCCGGAGCGTCCTCAAGGCTGCCGATGTCCTGTTGGTGAATGAGAAGCCCGGGGTAGGCGAGATGGCTGTACCGAGCAAGCTGACCTCGTACTTCGTCAGTGGCAGGCCCGTCGTCGCTGCGACTGACCCGTCGAGCGGTACCGCGCACGAGATCACGTTGTCCGGAGCTGGGCGGCTCGTCCCACCAGGCGATCCCGCCGCGCTCCTGTCAGCCGTCGTTGCGGTTGGAACCGACTCCGAGGCCGGTGAGCGGATGGGAGTTCTCGCGAAGAGGTTCGCGTCAACCACACTGGATGCCCGTACGGCGATCGATTCCTATGAGTCCTGGTGTCACTCGCTGGTTGCGCGGTGCAGATGAAGATACTCCAAGTGGTGACGCTCATCTCACCGGACGGCGCCTACGGTGGTCCGCTGAGGGTGGCGCTGAACCAGGCGGAGATCTTGATTGACTTCGGTCATGAGGTCGAGATTGCTGCCGGCACATGGGGTTACGAGCGCATACCTGGGAGCATCGGTTCTGTGCCGGTGTTGTTGTTCCCCGCACGCAAGTTGGTGCCAGGGTTCGGTTACGCGGCGGTGTGCGCGCCGAAGATGGGTTCATGGATCGCGGCCAACGCGGCGAACTACGACATCGCCCATGTCCACTTCGCACGCGATCTGGTAGCGATCCCAGCGGCACGGAGACTCCAGCGGTCGGGAGTGCCAACTGTGTTGCAGACCCACGGCATGGTGGTCCCGCGAAGCCATCCGCTGGCGAGTACGGTCGACCGACTGTCGACCAACCGTCTGTTGTCGAGTGCGGCCGCAGTACTGGCACTCTCCAAACGTGAGGTCGCCGACCTCCGCAGGGTCGGCGGTCAGAACCTGCCAGTGCAGGAACTCGCTAACGGGGTGCCATTAGCACGCCAGACCGCGCGCGCCAGCGATGACCCCACTGCTGTCCCGGAGGTGCTGTTCTTCGCGCGGCTCCACGAACGCAAGCGCGGAGCTGCATTCGCAGAAGCTGCGTTGAAGCTGCTCACCTCCGGAACCAAGGCGCGCTTCAGCATCGTCGGGCATCCCGAGGGTGACGAACAGGCCGTAGACCACATCATCGCTCGCGCACGCAAATTAGGTTTCGGCGACGAAGCGCTCGCGCGTGAGCCACCGACGCCGCCGGACAAGGCTCTTGAACGAATGTCCCGCGCTTCGGTGTACGTGCTGCCGGCGGCACGAGAGCCGTTCGCGATGACGATACTCGAGGCTTTGGCGCTGGAGTTGCCGGTCGTCATGTGCGCAGACGGTGGACTCGCGCAGTTCGTCACACAACACAGGTGTGGCGTCGTCGTCGACGGTTCCGTCGCCTCATTGGCCACAGCGATCGACGATCTGTTGGTTGACCGTGACGCTGCGCGTCAAATGGGCGCTCGAGGCCGACGCGCCGTTGAGGCGGAGCTGAGCATCACCGCGGTGGGCCGTCAACTCGAGGCGATCTACGAGAGAGTCATCCACAGCCGGAAGGAATCGGTATGAGACTCTCCCGCGACGCTAACCAGGTTGCGGGCGTAGCGCTCGCAGTGTTCCTCACGCTAGCGCTGGCCATCGCCTTGTGGTGGGGTTTCTTGCGTGATGGCAATTCTGCCGCCGCACAGGGGAGCAGGGTCACGCTTGACTTCAGCACGGTGCCAGATGGTGCGCCGCCGGCAGTCTTCGATGCCGGCCAGCCGGTCACTGTGTCGAGGTCTCCCACAGACACGGGTGCCAACTTCTTCGTCCGCGGAGGAAGACTGACCTACGAGCCGACTGCCAGGGGCCCGGCAGCTGCGTACCTCAGCACCGCCGACCTTGGAGCACCTGTCCAATCCATAGGCGCAAGTTGGGTTTTCAGGCCCGGTGAGGGATCGCACGGCACCATAGCGCTGGTTGTCTCTCGCGGCATCCGAGACGCTTATCCGACGCCCCAAGCACCGTTCCCCATCCACTTCGTCGTTACCGCGACGAACTGGAACCTCAGCGTCCTGAAGGACGAGCGCAGTCGACTCGAGCCGATCGCAGCCGGGACCTTCAAAGCCCCCCTCGCCGAAGATGACACCACGGTGCACACCGTGGAGATCGATGTGAACGGTGAGACGGCGACGATCGAGCTCCCCGATGGAGACCGGCAAGAAGTCCGTGACCCGCGCATCTCTGAATGGCAGGGCAATTACGCAACTTTTGAGGTGTACTCGAACGACGGACTAGTGGACTCAGTCGGAGCCTTCGAGCGGGTATGGGCAGACTCGAGGAGCAAGGACTGATGGCTACCAGGGCGCGGATGACTCGTTTCCGAGCCGTTGCGGGCGGGCTGGACCAACTGTTGTCGAGCACCAGCAACGGTCTCATCATCTTTGCGGTGGCCGTCGTCTCGACGCCTCAGCAGTTCGGTCACATCACAGTCTTGATGACCGCTTTGGTGGCGGTCCTGGGCGCCGCTCGAGGTGCGTTCGGAACCCCGCTGTTGCTCAAATCCGATCAGTCGTCCGATCAGATACGCCGGGAAGGCTCGCACGCGATGATGGCGGCGCTTGTCATCGGGCCGCTTCTCGGGGTGGCCATTCTCCTCGTCGGTTATGGGCCCGTCGGAACGGCGGCCGTGTGGTTGGCGCTGGCTGCACCCTTCGTCCTTGCTCAAGACGTACTGCGCTACGTCGTGATCGCTGAAGGCCGACCCGACCAGGCCGCCATCTGGGACGGCATCTGGTGTGCGGGAACTGCGGCTCTGTTGCTCATGTCGTGGTGGGGCCCGAACGAGCCGACGATCTCGCTGCTGGTCGGTGGCTGGACAGGACTCGCGATCATTGCGTTCATCGGCCTGGTGGCGACACTTCGCATCAAACCGCGATTCAGAGGAGCGATGTCATGGCTTCGGGCGGGATTGACGCATCGTGTTCGGTACGGCGTCGACGCCGGCTTGGAACAGGTGACCGTCTTCGTCATCTTGACCGGTGTCGGCCTGCTGACCACGCCAGCGGTGACGGCAGCTCTACGTGGTGCAACGGCCGTCTTGGCGCCAATCGGTATGTTCGGCAATGCCATTCAACTCATCGTGATCTCAGAGAGTACTCGACTCTCGTCGCAGCCACGACAGGTGTGGCATGCGCTTCTCCGTATCGCTATCGTCACCGGTTTTGTCACCGCCACCGGTGGCCTGCTGCTCTATTTACTTCCCGAAAGATTCGGAACCTACCTACTCGGCGATTCCTGGATCCTCGCCGCCTTCGTGTTACCGGTCGTCGTGCTGGAGTACATAGCCTCAGCCTTCTCGCTCTCGCTGGCCATTTACCTGCGAACCTTCAATCGGAGCGCAGAAGCACTGGCGTTGAAGATCGCCCTGTCGATGACCATGATCACGGGCGCGACCGTTGGTGCCGTCGTGTTCCACAGTGCCATCGGAGTCGCGATCTGCCTCGCGCTGTCGACCCTCTTTGTCACTGGCATCGCGTACGCCCTGGTGAGGCCGTGGCGGCCCCGGGTGCGAGCAGCCTCGGTGGACATCGCGGCCGAAGGCTTCCAAGGTCCGCCGACTCAGCTCATCGCAGAATCGATCGAAGCTACCTCTCACAACGGTATTCGCCTCCTCGACGGCGATCTCGACCCCGACCATCCGTCACCGCCACACGAACAGGCTCCTGGTGCCGAAGCGCCCTTTTGGAGATCAGTCCGCGTGCTGCCGGTACGTCACTGGAAGAAGCTGCCCGCGATCATCATTTCGCGACGGGAAGCCGGTCGATCGGCGAAGGCGGCGCTGATCGCTTTATGGACCTTCGTCGTCATGGGCGTACTGGTGCCGGCAGTCATCGTTCAATTGTCTGGCTACCCGAAGAACTTGTACTGGATCGGTCCGCTGCTGATCATTGCGGTTTCTGCGGCTCGGTTCGCGTGGTTCATGGGTACTGGTGAGCGGCGACTCTTCGAACTGATCTTCTGGTGCTTCAGCTACGCTTTTCTCGGTTTAGCGCCGCTGGCGCAACTTCTGCGCGAGTCGTGGCCAGTTACCGTGCCCCGCACCGACACCTCCTTTGCCTGGTGGGGATCGGCCATCACGTTGGTGGGCATCGTCGCTTTCCTCATCGGCGTCGGTCTCGACCGCGTTCTCCAAATGCGGCGCAGCGCCGCCAATGCGACCGATGTGAAGCGTCAACCGGCTGAGATGAAGGAGACAGTTGATTACCGGCGCATGATGGTTTTGACGCTGGCCGCCATCGCGCTCAACGCGTACTACCTGTCCTCCGTGGGGGTGGTGCAATTCGTCAAGAGCCGCGATGAGTCTCTGCAGGCTCTGACAAGTGCGTTTGCCCCTCCCAACGCCGGCATCGTCTTTCGGTCTGCAGTATTCATGAGCATCATCGTCTCGTGGGTTGCTCTGGTGAGGTATCGCCGCGAGGCGAAGATCGCCGCAAGACGCGGATGCCCGGAGTCAGCAGGGAGATTGAACCTCAACCTCGTGCTGATCGTGATCGTCGGCGTACTGCTTCTCAACAGTCTGAACCCAGTATCGAACGCTCGCTACTTGTCGGGGACCGCAGTGCTGGCCATCGCTGCCGCCCTCGGAATGTTCGCAAGCTCGTTCCGTTTTCGAGCAAGTGCCTACGGGTTCTTGCTCGCACTGCTGGTGATCTTTCCGCAGGCGGACGCCTTCCGATATTCGCGGGAAGCCAACGTCAAGGTGTCCAATCCGATCGAAGCGCTGCTGACACCCGACTATGATTCGTTCGCCCAGATCGTGAACGGATACACAATCGCCATCCGCGATGGTATCCACGTCGGGAACCAGGCGCTCGGCGTGATCTTGTTCTGGATCCCGCGCGCTCTTTGGCCTGGCAAGGCCTACGACTCGGGGATCGTCATCGCGAACGGGCGTGGATACTCGTTCACCAATCTTTCTGCGCCGCTGTGGATCGAGTTCTTCCTCAATGGTGGCTGGATCGCCTTGGTCATCGGAATGTTCGCTCTCGGTGCGGCGCTGCACCGCTGGGACACCCGACTCGACAAGGAACTCGCGCAGTACAGCATGCCGACGATCCTGGGCTGCATATTGCCCTTCTACATGTTGATCCTTCTGCGCGGCTCGTTACTTCAGGCAGCGCCCTACCTGTTCTTCACCTTAGTGTGTGCCTATTTCGTCCAACGACGGCCCGAAAAGGAACCAGATGCTGTTCCAGCACCCTTCCCCGGACTACCGAGATGGATGCCAGCCAAGCGACTGCGCCGAGAGGAGTTGACCAACAGTGTCTGAGGCGAGGAGAAGAGCCCGCTGGGCGGGAGGGGTGCGCTCGAGCCTCAAACTCTTTCGGGTGACAGGCGTTTTGGCACTCGCTGTTGCTGTTCTCCTCCTCGGGTATCTCGGAGCCAACAGAGTGGCGAGGTCGGAGCAAAGTGCCTCATCGCGGGCGCTGCCCCCGGTCGTAGGAACCAACCTTGTGATGGCGCCAGCCGCTCAGATCGACAGCCGTCCGACGTTGCTCGCAATCGGCGATTCTTACGTCGGAGGTACCGGTGACCCTAGCGTCGCCACATATCCGGAACGGGTCGTCGAGACCATGGGATGGAGTCTGCGTGTCGACGCCGTGGGCGGGTCCGGCTATCTGTCCAGAACGCTGCCGACAGGTAGGGTTGCTCCGTCCTTGGCTGACCGGCTTGCCTTCGATAAGGCCAACTTCGATCCCGACTTCATCATCATCGACGCGGGTCGCAACGACCTGCTCTCACCAGTGGACGAGCTCGTCCCGGCTATCGAGGGATATCTACGTGATGTTCGATCGGCTTGGCCTCGAGCGAAAATCGTTGTGATCAAACCGCAGTACGCGTCGACCGACGTTCCCGAGTCGTACCCTGAAGTGGCTTCCGCCATCGACCGGACCGCGGCCCAAATCGACGCCGCGGCCATTGATCCTATCGGCGACCGATGGTGGGACGTGCCCGACCTCGACTCGCTGCTACTGGAAGACAACGTCCACCTCAACGGCGCAGGCTCCGACTACTACGCTCAGCGTGTCGTCGACGCGCTCAGAGCCTTCGGGATCAACCCGGTGCAGGCATAAGGAGACGCCGACATGAAGGAACTCCGTGACCTGACGGAACTCGTGCGTGGCCGATGGTCAACCGTGGTAATGGTGACCCTGCTAGGGGGTGTCGCAGCCGGCGTCATCAATCTCTTCATACCCGTGACTTTTGTGGCAGTCTCGCGCATCTTCGTTGCGACTCCGGCATGGAACGACTCGACCGCGATCGGCAGTCCCGCCGAGGCGCAGACGCTGACCACGTACGGTGACGAGTTCACCCAGATGCGAATCCCGAGTTATCAACGCATCGCGTCGACCCCTATGGTGCTGGAGCCCGTGATGCGCGAACTGGGATTGGATACTACTGCGGCCCAACTCAATCAGCAGGTGACGATTCGTGCCGTCCCCGATACGGTCATGCTCGATGTCGAAGTGCGTAACCCCTCGGCTGGTCTGGCCGCAGACATCTCGAACGCCGTATCAGAGCAGCTCATCGCGACCATCAAGCAGTTGGAAAAGCCTCCCTTCAACACTGTTTCACCGGTTCAGCCGGTGCTTGTCAGTGCGGCCCTGGCTCCATCGCGTCCCGTTACGCCGCAGGTCGCCCTCAACATCGGTCTGGGTCTCGCGTTCGGCCTCGTATCAGGGCTGACTTACGCTGCTTTCCGCGCTCAACGTGCCGCGGCCCCTGCGTATTTGGAACCCGATAACCTGCTGGGCGTCGCGGGGCGTGACGAGGTCACTGAGACCGGAGATGGCGACGGGCTCGGAAGGGACACCCGTTTTCTCCGAGTCGCCGTCATGGCGGGCCTGCACGAGAGTGCCTCGGGCTCGATCCTGCTGGTAGCGCCGCGGTCATCTGATGCGACGTTCGCCGTGGGGATGCAACTGGCCGAGGCCATGGTCGAGGCGGGCGCCACCGCGGTACTCGTTTCCGCGGACTTCACACTGCCTACCAACGTGCCGGGCCCCGGTCTTGGCGATGTCCTGGCCGGTACCGCTTCTGTTGCCGATGTGTTGCGGGTAGACAAAAGCGGAAACTCCGCATTCATGTCATCGGGATCACCACCCGGAAGTGCCACAGCTGCTCTCGCGAGCCCGTTGCTAAGGGATGCAATTGCGCAACTGGAGAGCAGATTTGACTGTGTGCTGATCGTGGGGCCGGCCGTTCTGGAGACGACTGACGCGGTTGACCTCGCTGCGAGCACGGGCACTTGTGCCCTCGTTTGCCCGCCGGACGCGACTCCGAATGAGGTCGCTGATGGCGAACAACTACTGCGTTCGGCGGAGTCCCGCTATCTGGGCAGGATCGCGGTATCTCTGACGACTTCGAGCGCTATGGGCGAGCGATGAGCACACAACGGAACCATTCAACGACGTCGACCTTCCGACCTGAACAGATGGAGCTGGCATGGAACTTCTGAAACGTGGATGGTTGGTCGTTCGCCGCCGTTGGCACGTAGTGATGATCGTCGTCGTAGGAGCGCTGGTTGCTGTCAGCTTGGTCAACGCTGCACAGCGGACTGAGTACACCGCGACGTCTGAATTGTTCCTTCGATCGCCGGACGTCAAGACCTCGACAAGCGCATACCAAGGCGATCTCTTCTCGCGACAACGCGCCCAGACATACGTCAGCATGTTGCGAAGTGACGAGTTGGCGCGACTGGTGATCGACAAGCTCGCCCTGCCCGAGTCGCCCGGGGAGCTTGTCAAGCGCGTGAAGGGTGATATCGTCAAAGACACTGTCCTGATCACGGTTTCCGTGACCGACGACAACGCTCAACGCGCCGCGAACATCGCGAACACCTATGGTGCTGTCTTCGGGCAGTACATTGCCACCGTAGAGAACGTCAACAACGATCCGAACATCCCAGCTCTCGTGGTGACGGTGAAAGCCGCGAGCGCTGAGACCGCGGTTCGCGGAGGTCAATCGATCTGGCTCCTGACCGCTTTGGGAGCAATCGCCGCACTCGTGGTGTCCGGGCTCCTCCTGTGGTTCCTCGAGAAGTTCGACACAAAGCTCCGTTCCCGGCAACAGATTGAGAACCTTGCGCATGCACCCGTTATCGGATCACTACCGCCGACGCGTTCGCTGAGCTCTCGGGGGGTCGTCGACACTTACGGTGAAGATCACGTGTTCGCCGAGGCTGCACGGCGCCTGTCCGTCAACGTAGACCACACCGCACGGCAACTGGGCACCTCCAGGACGCCGGCTATCGCAATCGCGGCGGTGCAACGGTCTGACGGCAAGACGGTTGTCGCGATGGCTGTCGCCACGGCTCTGGCCGATCGTGGTTACCGGGTGGGGTACATCGATGCGGATCGTTTCGGCACAGTGTCATCCGACACCCAGGCGATGGCGACTGGTGAGATTTCGCTCGACGGGGTCGAGTTCGTCTCGCTCCGAAGTGATGAGTTGTCGCTGTGCGAGAAGACGCTGCGATCGGCGATCAACAAGCTGGCCGGAGTCTCCGAAGTGATCCTCATCGACGGGCCTGCATTCGGAGACGCGGCGGAAGCTCAGATGATCGCCGAAGTCGCCGACGCCGCGCTACTCGTGGTGCGTCCCGGACGAACGAGCTCGGTGGGACTCGAAAGGCTGAAGTCCACCATGGAAGTGCTCGACACGCCCGTGATAGGCATTGTGGTCAACCACGCCAAGGAGACGGGAACACTGGCATCGACATATATCTAGGTCTGGGCTGGCAGCGTCAACGGGCAGCCGCGCTCAACAGGACTTGAAAACCTCGTCATTGAACGGTGTGACCGCGGTGACGTGGTCTTGTCTCTGCCACCAAGCGAAACCGCCGACTGGTGCCACCGGTTTCGCAGGAATGCCCGCGTAGAGCTGCGAGACAGGCAGTTCGCTACCGTCGCGCTGTTTCGCCATGAGCGCTCCGGCGGCGAGAACTGAGCGAGCGGGCAACCGCGAGTCTCTCAACATCAGCACGGCAGTCGTGCTGATCGAGTATTCGTCGAGGATCACGCGACCAACAGTCGTCTTATCCTCTGCGAGGTCGATTTCGTGACTTTGAAAAATGCCCTTCACCCCGCCGATCGCTGCGTACTGCTTGATGATCACCTGGCCAGAGCAGTCGATGTAATGGCGGTTGGTGATGGCGCCCAGCTTCTCGATCAGCAGTAGTCCAACGTACCGGCTGAATCGCTGATAGTCGGGCGAGGCGGTGATCTGATTCATGGAACCGATGATCGCCTTGTCGCCCATTCGGACGCCCGCGAGGTTTCGGAAGACATTCAGCTGATTGATGAACACGTCATCACCAAGCTCGAACCGGCCGCAGTTGAGCACGAGATTCGGCGCGAGCGTCGCATTCCGTCCGATGCAGTTGCCGAGCCGCCGAAGCGCCCAGACTTTGAATCGGCTGCTCGGTAACAACCACACGATCAAAGACAACCGGGCGTTCGGACGTACGGGCGAGACCTCGGTGATCAACTGCGGAGCCTCCGCGTTGGGGCCAATGCACAATCGGCCGTCAGGTAAGCAATATCGTTGCTGAATCAGCTCTTACAAACCATAACACCGGCACCGATGCCTTTAGGGCAGTGTGGAGCAATTCGCCGGCCGTTCTTGCGCCCGTGCCGGTCTGTCGAGTCCGGCCACTTCTGCGTCGCTAGGACGTTTTCGAGATCCGCGTCTCGGCGTCGTACTGACGGGCGCGGCGGCGGCGCGACGACCTCATGGGCGTCACCGTGGCATCGGCGGGATGCCGGATCTCGTACTCGTCCTCGAGCGCCTCGGCGATGCCACCGCCGGTCAACGTGGACTCCAGCGCCTTGTCCGGGTTGCGCCCGAACTCGTCGGGGAAGACGAAGCGGCGGAACGCCCAGAACCGGAACGCCATCTGCAGCAGGTTGCCGACGATGTAGGCCGACACGAAGTCGGCGATGTTCTCGGTGAACAGCGAGACCATCGGCACGCGCAGCATCAGCACATAGCTCGAGATCCACAGCGGGGCCATGCTCAGCAGCACGCCCACCCCGCTGACTCCGAAGAACAGCAGCGCCTCGTGGTGCTTCTCCCGGCCACCCCGGTCCCGGAAGCTCCACTCCCGATTCAGGATGTACGACGCGATCACCGCGACGATGCCGGCGATGATCTTCGCCGTGACCGGCTTGGGCTCGAGGATCGTCAGCTTCAGCGTGAAGAAGATCGCCGAATCGATGACGAACGTCGTCGCGCCGACGATGGCGAACTTGATCAGCTCGTGGTGCCGCTCCGCATAGGGACGGAGCGGCCCGGGGAGACGCTTGATCGTCGCATCGGCAAAGGACACAAGGAGCGAGTCTACGGAACCAACCCGCCAAACACCCAAGCGCGCAGTAACCGCAGGTCAACGATGTGGTGTAGGTCATGACACGATGGACGGCGTGCCACGAACCGGATCCTCCCACCCCGTCGTCGCGATGGTCGGCGGCGGCCAACTCGCCCGGATGACCCACCAGGCGGCAATCGCGCTGGGCCAGACGCTGCGGGTGCTGGCCGTGCGCAGCGACGAGTCCGCCGCGCAGGTCTCGCCCGACGTCGTCCTCGGCCACCACACCGACTACGAGGCGTTGCGCCGCGTCGCCGAGGGGGCCACCGCGCTGACCTTCGACCACGAGCACGTGCCCACCGAACTGCTGGAGAAACTCGTCGCCGACGGCGTCCCCGTCTATCCGCCGCCCTCGGCACTGGTGCACGCCCAGGACAAACTGGTGATGCGGCAGAAGCTGTCCGCGCTGGGCGCGCCCGTGCCGCGCTTCGCGTCGGTCTCTTCTACCGGAGAGGCCGAGGCGTTTGCTGTGGAGGTCGGGGGTGCCGTGGTGATCAAAACGGTGCGCGGCGGCTACGACGGCCGGGGCGTGGTGATGGCCGACACCCCGGAGGATGCCCGCGACATCGTCGCCCGCTACCTGGCCGACGGCGTGCCGGTGATGGTCGAGGAGAAGGTCGCGATGCGTCGCGAACTGGCGGCGCTGGTCGCGCGGTCGCCGTTCGGGCAGGGCGCGGCATGGCCGGTGGTCGAGACCGTGCAGGAGGACGGCATCTGCGTGACGGTTGTTGCGCCGGCTCCCTTGCTGCCCACTGAGTTGGCTTCTGCCGCCTCGGAATTGGCGCTGCGGCTGGCGTCCGAGTTGGGCGTGGTCGGGGTGCTGGCCGTGGAGCTGTTCGAGACGACCGACGGCGCGCTGCTGGTCAACGAACTCGCGATGCGTCCGCACAACTCCGGGCACTGGACCATGGACGGCGCCCGCACGTCTCAGTTCGAGCAGCACCTGCGCGCGGTGCTCGACTACCCGCTGGGCGACACGACGCCGCTGACGCCGTACACCGTGATGGGCAACGTGATCGGAGCTCCGGTGACGCCTGCGATGTCGATGGACGAGCGCGTGCACCACCTCTTCGCGCGACTGCCCGAGGCCAAGGTGCACCTCTACGGCAAGGAGGAGCGGCCCGGCCGCAAGATCGGGCACGTCAACATCGTCGGCGACGACTGGGAGTCGCTGCGCGAGCGCGCCGAGCGGGCGGCGCACTGGCTCTCGCACGCCGATTGGACCGACGGATGGGACCCGCACGCCTGACTAGGTGAACGCCCGGGTGTACTGCGGCGGAGGGGCCAGCATGTGGCCGAGCGCCGCGGCGGCCTGCCGCGGCCACATCGGGTTGCGCAGCAGCTCACGGGCCAGGAACACCGCGTCGGCCTGGCCGTCGCTGACGATGGTCTCGGCCTGGTGGGCGTCGGTGATCAACCCGACCGCGGCCGTCGGGATGCCGGCCTTGTCACGCACTGCCTGCGCGAACGGCACCTGATAGCCCGGTCCGACCGTGATCGGGGCGTCATGAACGATGCCGCCGCTGGACACGTCAGCGAGGTCCACCCCGTGCTCCTCGAGCACAGCCGCCAGTTCGACGGCGTCGGCGACGGTCCAGCCCGGCCGCTCGTCGTCGGTGTCGCCGGCGAGCCAATCGGTGGCCGAGGTGCGGAAGAACAGCGGCAGCTCGTCGGGCCAGTGCCGACGGACCTCGTCGACCACCTCGATGGCGAATCGCATCCGGTTCGTCAGCGATCCGCCGTACCGGTCGGTGCGGTGGTTGGACTGCGGGGACAGGAATTGATGGATCAGATAGCCGTGCGCGCCGTGCAGTTCGAGCACTCGGAAGCCGGCGTGCGCGGCGCGGGCGGCCGCCGCGCCGAACGCTTTCGTGATGTGGGCGATCTCGTCAACGGTCAGTTCGTCGGGCGCCGGGAGGCGGCCGAACGACACCGCGCTGGGACCTGTTGTCGGCCAACTGTTCTGCGTGCGGTCCGGGTCCGGCCACGGTCGGCCCGTCGAGCCCTTGCGGCCGGCGTGCACCAACTGGATGCCGGGGACCGCGCCGAGTCCCGTCAGGAACGTGGTGATCCGCTGCAGGGCGCGGGCCTGGGTGTCGTTCCACAGGCCGAGGTCGTAGTCGCTGCTGCGGCCCTGCGGCAGGATCGCCGTCGCCTCCGTCATCACCAGCGCGGCGCCGCCGACGGCGCGCGCCCCCAGATGCGCGACGTGCCAGTCGGTGGGTGTGCCGGTGTCGGGTCCGTCCGGGACCGCGGCGAACTGCATCATCGGCGACATCCACACCCGGTGTGCGAAGGTGACGCCGCGCAGCGTCAACGGATCGAACAGATGCGTGGTCATCACTTGCTCCCGTGCGTGTCCGGCTCGGCGGGCAGCGGCAAGCCGCGGGTTTCCGGCGCGAATGCCAGGCCGATGACGGCGACCGCGCCCAGCGCCGCCACCGACGCGGTGGCCAGGCCGAGGTTGCCGTCGAACCAGGAGGCCGCGATGACGCCGGCCACCAGCGGCCCGAACGCGGTGACGAACCGGCCGGCGCTGTTGCAGACCGCCAGCGCGGTCGCCCGCACACTGACCGGGAACAGCTCAGGCCCGTAGATGAACGTGCCCGACAGCGCGCCGAACAACCCGAACCCGAGGATCGGCATCGCGATCAGGTACTCGGTGTAGGTGCGGTCGAACGCGAACGTCAGCAGGATCGCCGCGGCGGACACCGCGAAGCACAGCCCGAACGTCTTGCGCCGTCCGAACGCATCGGCCAGGAAGCCCCACAGCGCGTAACCGACGATGCCGCCAGCGTTGAACAGCATCGAGGCGATGGCGACGCGGTGATCAGCCGTCTCCTTGGGCAGCCCGTCGGATGCGGTGAACTGGCGGATGATCTGCGGGTACCAGGTCGAGACGCTCCAGAAGGCGATCAGCGAGCCGGTCGCCAACGCTGTGCACACCAGCGTCGGGGTCAGCAGCGGCCGGGTGAACAATCTCTTGAGGACGAACGTGTCTTTTTCGTTGCGGCGCTTGCGATCTCGACGACGATTCAGGTGGGCGCCGACCTCCTCGGGCTCCGAGACGTAGCGGCGGATGAACCACACCAGCAGCGCAGGCAGCACCGCGAGGCCGAGCATCAACCGCCAGCCGTAGTGGCCGAACGCGGCGTACACGGCGGCGGCGACGAAGAACCCGCCGGCGTATCCGCTCATCATGATGCCGCCGGCGCGGGCACGGAACCGGTTGCGCCACGTCTCCGCGATCAGCGCGGCGCCGACGGGCGCCTCCACTCCGGACCCGACGCCGGCGATGAACCGCAGCAGCGCCAGCTGCCACCAGGTGTCGGAGAAGGCGGCCAGCGCGGTGAACACCGCGTAGGTCAGGATGCCCAGCGACAGCACCCGGGTGCGGCCGAAATAGTCGGCGAGCATGCCGAAACAGATCCCGCCGACCGCCCAGCCGAGCAGGAACATCGTCACCGTCAGGCCGCCGTACAGTCCGATGGCCGACGGGGTGACGCCGATGCCGCTGTTGGGCAGCAACTCCGTCATCGTCGGTCCGAGCACCAGCACGTAGAGGCTGCCGGCGAACCCGTCGAGGCCCCAGCCCAGCGTCGTCCCGGCGAGCACCAGCCACTGCGTGCGGGTGATCTCGCGGTGCCAGGTGGTGCGGGATTGCGTCGTGGTGGTCATGCGCTGCTCCTGTCAGTTCAGTCGGGTCTCGGCGGAGGCGCCGTACCAGTCGACAGACGAGTCCGCGGTGCGCACCACGACCGTCTTCACCCACGAGAAGTCATCGAACGACTCTGTGCCCGCGTCCTTTCCGATGCCGGATTCCTTGACCCCGCCCCACGGCAGAGACGGCTCCAGGCGGTGGTGGTCGTTGATCCACACCATGCCCGCGACGATCGCGTCGGCCACCCGGTGCGCCCGCGCGACGTCGCGAGTCCACACCCCGGCGCCGAGCCCGTAGAGGTTGTCGTTGGCCATCGCGACGGCGTCGGCCTCGGTGTCGAAGGGGATCACCACGGCGACGGGGCCGAAGATCTCCTCCCGCGCGACCGTCATGTCCATCGTGGCGTCGGCGAAGACGGTGGGGGCGACGAAGTAGCCGTCTTTCAGGTGCGGGGGCAGTTCGGGTGGTGTGCCGCCGGCCGCGAGCCGGGCGCCCTCGTCGACGCCGGTGCGGATCAGCGCGACGATCTTGTGGCGCTGGCGGGCGCTGATCACCGGTCCCATCTGGGTGCCGGGCGCGCTCGGGTCGCCGACGCGGATCGCGGTCGCGCGGGCGGCCAGCGCGTCGACGAAGCGGTCGTAGATGCCGCGCTGGACCAGGAATCGTGAACCGGCGACGCAGGATTGGCCGGCCGCGATGAACGCCGCGAACGCCGCCCCCTCGGCAGCCGCCACCGGGTCGACGTCGTCGAACACCACCACCGGCGTCTTGCCGCCGAGCTCGGCGGTCATCCGGGCGAACCGCGCGGCCGTCGCCACCGACGCCGAGCGGCCGGCCTCGGTGCCGCCGGTCAGCGTGATCTTGGCGACATCGGGATGCTCGGTGAGCGCGACACCCACGTCGCGGCCCCCGGTGACGACGGTGACCACGCCGTCGGGCACGCCGGCTTCGGCGAGGATCTCGGCCAGCGCGAGCGTCGTCAGCGGTGTCAGCTCGGAAGGCTTGACCACCACGGTGTTGCCGTTGGCGAGCGCCGCCGACAGGCTGCGGGCCAGGATCAGCATCGGGTGATTGAACGGCGTGATGATGCCGCACACGCCCAACGGCAGCCGCCGCTGGTAGGTCAGATAGGGGCCGTCGCCGGGTAACACCGCATTGCGTTGCGCGGCAAGCAGTCCCGCGTTGTAGCGGAACCACTCCGGCACCCGGGACAGCTGGGCGCGGGTCTCGGTGATGGGCCGCCCGTTGTTCTGCGTCTCGAGACGGAACAGCCGCTCGGAGTGGGTCTCGATCGCTTCGGCGATGCGCAACAGCAGCTTGGCTCGGTCACTGCGGACCATGGCGGGCCACGGACCGTGGTCGAACGCGGCCTTGGCGCCGGCCACCGCGGCGTCCACGTCGGCGGCGGTGTGCTCGGCGACGGTCGTGATGACGGCGGTCGTCGCGGGGTTGATGATGTCGCGGGTCGCGCGGACGTCCTCGAGCGGACGCGGTGTGACCGGGGTTACAGAAGTCATGGTGCCGAGTCTCGCGCTGGGCCGTCGGCGCGGCAATGTTTACCGAAACATACTTGTGGTCGTTTCAGTGTCTCCGGCGACACCTCACGGTGGGCTCTATAGAGTGCTGCCGTACCCCGAACGGAGAGGACCCCGCATGACGCCTCGGGTCGGCTTGATCATGGGCAGCGACAGCGACTGGCCGGTGATGGCCGACGCCGCTTCTGCTCTCGCGGAGTTCGACATTCCGTTCGAGGTCGGCGTCGTCTCCGCCCACCGCACGCCGGCGCGCATGCTCAGCTACGCCCAGGACGCGGCGGGCCGAGGCATCGAGGTGATCATCGCCGGCGCCGGTGGGGCGGCGCACCTGCCGGGCATGGTCGCGTCGGCCACCGCGCTGCCGGTGATCGGGGTGCCGGTGCCGCTGGCGCGGCTGGACGGGTTGGATTCGCTGCTGTCGATCGTGCAGATGCCCGCGGGTGTGCCGGTGGCCACGGTGTCGATCGGCGGGGCGCGTAACGCGGGACTTCTCGCGGTCCGCATCCTCGGTTCCGCCGACCCCGCGCTTCGCGCGCGGATGGAGGCGTTCCAGGCCGGCCTGGAGAAAATGGTGCTGGAGAAGGACGAGGCGCTGCGGCAGCGACTGCTGGGGGAGTAGTTTTCGCTGCCCGCGTCAATAAGCGCGGTAACAGCTGTTCCCGGCGTCGCTCGGGGCGTCCGAGATCATTGCTGACGCAAGCGTCAGAAGGTAGCTTGGCAAACTCTGGACTGGGGTCCGCTTCCGGCGATGGATCGCAGTGGCAGGTGCGAATGTGATGTTCGTCACACTACGGGGCGGTGTGACGGAAGGGCTTCGGTCAGGACGCCCGGAGGACGACGACCGGCTCGGCGCTCTGCACCGGAGCGGCGGCCTGGACGTGGCCCGTCTGCGCTGCGTGCATGCCCGCGTCGACAACCGCCGAAGCCCGCAGAACATGGCGAGTACCGTTCCAACCACACTCGCAATGCGCGGTACGGCGAAGGGCTGGGCCATCGATGTACACCTGCATGTTTCGGAGAGTAACCACGCAAGTTGAGAACAAACCATGCCTGCTGCTGAGCTTCGGCTGAGAGAGCGGGCGGGCGGACTTCGCGTCGCGGTGCGAGCACGGTAAAGTTACCGGCGAGTAGCAAGGAGATGATGATGGCTGGTTGGGGCGGAAATCCGTCGTTCGATCTGTTCCAGTTGCCCGAGGAACACCAGGAGCTGCGCGAGGCGATCCGCGCGCTGGCGGAGAAGGAGATCGCTCCCTACGCCGCCGACGTCGACGAGAACGCGCGGTTCCCTCAGGAGGCGCTCGATGCGCTGAATGCATCGGGCTTCAACGCGGTGCATGTGCCCGAGGAGTACGACGGCCAGGGCGCCGACTCGGTGGCGGCGTGCATCGTCATCGAAGAGGTCGCGCGCGTCGACGCGTCGGCCTCGCTGATTCCGGCGGTCAACAAGCTGGGCACCATGGGGCTGATCCTGCGCGGTTCGGATGAGCTGAAGAAGCAGGTGCTGCCGTCGATCGCCTCCGGTGAGGCGATGGCGTCCTACGCGCTCTCCGAGCGGGAGGCCGGCAGCGACGCCGCCGCGATGCGCACCCGTGCCAAGGCCGATGGCGACGACTGGATCCTCAACGGCGCGAAGTGCTGGATCACCAACGGCGGCAAGTCGTCGTGGTACACCGTCATGGCCGTCACCGATCCCGACAAGGGCGCCAACGGCATCTCGGCATTCATGGTCCACATCGACGACGAGGGCTTCTCGATCGGGCCCAAGGAGCGCAAGCTCGGCATCAAGGGCTCGCCGACCACTGAGCTGTACTTCGAGAACTGCCGCATCCCGGGCGACCGCATCATCGGCGATCCCGGCACCGGCTTCAAGACGGCCCTGGCCACGCTGGACCACACCCGCCCGACCATCGGCGCGCAGGCCGTCGGCATCGCCCAGGGTGCTTTGGACGCCGCCATCGAATACACCAAGGATCGCAAGCAGTTCGGTAAGAGCATCGCCGATTTCCAGGCGGTGCAGTTCATGCTCGCGGACATGGCGATGAAGGTCGAAGCCGCCCGGCTGATGGTCTACAGCGCCGCGGCCCGCGCCGAGCGCGGCGAGGGCAACCTCGGCTTCATCTCGGCCGCGTCGAAGTGCCTGGCCTCCGACGTCGCGATGGAGGTGACCACCGACGCCGTGCAGCTGTTCGGCGGCGCCGGCTACACCATCGACTTCCCGGTCGAGCGGATGATGCGCGACGCCAAGATCACCCAGATCTACGAGGGCACCAATCAGATTCAGCGCGTCGTGATGAGCCGGGCGCTGCTGAAGTAGTTCGTTCGCTGTCGCGAACGTGCATTCCGTGTAGGCCTCGCCGCCTTGGCGCTACAAGGAATGCACGTTCGCGGGCGAGACCGGCTTGCCGGGCCGCGGCACGATCATCGGCACCGTCTCGCGGTAGGCCTCGTAGCGGGCGCCCAGCTTCGCCATCAGGTCCCGTTCCTCGAGATACATGGCGAGGAAGATCCACGCCGTCGTCACCGACGCGAAGAGCAGATGGCCGGCCGTCATCGTCGGCGTCGCCCAGAACGCCACCAGGAAGCCGAGATTCAGGGGATGGCGCACCACGCGGTAGAACATCGTCGTGCGAAATCCCGTCTCGGCCTGCGCGCGACCCCGCCACGCCGCGAAGACCTGCTTGAGGCCGAACAATTCGAAGTGGCTGATCATGAACGTCGACGCCAGCACGATGCCCCAGCCCAACCAGAACAGTGCGTGCAGGATCCACCGCACCGGCGGTGAGCTGACGTCCCAGATCACCAGCGGCAGCTCCCGCCACTGCCACAGCACAAGCGCGAGAACAGCACTCGCTGCGAGCACATAGGTGCTGCGTTCGATGGGCTGCGGGATGATCCGCGTCCACCAGCGTTTGAACCACGGTCGCGCCATCACGCTGTGCTGCGTGGCGAACAATGTCAGCAGCACCAGGTTGACGACGGTGGCCTGCCCCCACGGGGCACTGATGGCGTGGTCGACGGAGCGGGGCACGCCCAGATCGCCGACCCAGAGGATGGCGTAGACGAAGACGGCGAGGAAGGCCACATAGCTCACCGCGCCGTAGCACAGTGTCAGGAATCGAGTCATGTCCCGATGGTGAACCGGCGCCACCGCGACGGCATGGGGCAAATGCCCCTATCTTGTCGCGAGCGTGCATTCCCTGTAGCGCTGAGCGCCTCCCGACGACAAGGAATGCACGTTCGCGGGCGGAGAGCCGAGCTCAGTCCGCGGGGCGCAGGTGGGTGATGTCGCCCGCTGAGACGGTGACGAGCGTGCCGTCGCGGTCGATCACCAGCCGGCCGCTGTCGTCGATACCCGTTGCGATGCCGACGATCTCGTCATCACCCGGCAGCAGCGCGCGAACCGGCGTGCCGATCGTGGAGCTGATGCTGCGGTAGTCGGCGGCCAGCGGGCCGTCCACACCCTTGGCGCTGCGCCACTGCCGTACCCGCTCGCTGAGCGCGTCCAGCAGTGCGGCTGCCAACTCGGTGCGGTCGGCGTCGTGCTGCAGCATGGTCAGCGACACCGCGTTCGGATCGGGCAGATCGTCCGGGTCGAGGCTGACGTTGAGGCCGAGCCCGATCACGACGACGGACCCGGCCACCTCCGCGAGGATCCCGGCCAGCTTGTGGCCGCCGACCAGGACATCGTTGGGCCATTTGAGCGTGGCGTCGAGGCCGTAGTGCCGGCGCACCGTCTGGCACACCACCAGGCCGGTCAGCAGCGGCAGCCAGCCCCAGCCATCGGCCGGCACGCCGGTGGTGTCCACGCCGAACGACATCGAGATCTGCGCCCGCGGGGGAGCCGACCACCGGCGGCCGTGCCGGCCGCGCCCCGCCGTCTGGTGTTCGGCCAGCAGCACCGCGCCGGCGATGTCCTCACCCCGGCCGGCGCGGGCGACCAGATCGGCGTTGGTCGACCCCGTCTCCTCGACCACGTCGACACGCCGCCATTCGGTGCCGGCGATGGCGGCACGCAGCACTTCGGAATTGAGGGCCGGACGATTCACTGCGTGCACGCGTCGACATTAATCGACGCGGCGTTTCGCTGGGTGTACCGGACTAATTCGCCGCGGCGTCGGAGTGCTCGAGCGACTCGACCCGCTGGGCGGCCCAGGCATGCTCGGCGGTGACCCGGTTGAGGTGGCCGAAGCCGAGAACGAACGCCACCATCGCGGCCAGCGCCCACAGGTTCCCGAACGCCCACTCCCACGTGGTCGCGGTGGGCGCGGTCTGCAACCAGTAGGCCGCGATCGCCACCAAGGCGTAGCCGCAGAAGACGAAGAAACGGCCATCGGAGCTGGCCAGCCAGCCGGGATGCCGACGGTTGCGCAGGTGCCATGCCGACAGCGCAACGAGGACCGCGAGTGCGGAAATGGTCGACTCCATCGGCGCCTCTCCTTGCCGACGATCCCCGATTCGTGCGAAATCAAAGACCGTCTTTGCCAAAACTGTCGCTACCCGCCGGTTCGAAGTCTCCCCGACGAAGCTGTGAACAGCTTGTGGTTATGCAAACGATAAGGTCACGGTTACGATCGTGTCAATTATGTCGACCTGTTTCTGAATATAGCGCAGAGCCGCTAACAGTTCGCCACAACGGCAGGTTGACGTCACAAATTGATCTCGGCCTCAGCCGCGAGTTGTCTTCTCCGTCTCGCGCCGGCGCTCCAGCAAAGCGGAATCCGCGTTCGCGATATAGACCAGCGACGCGCCGGCCACATAGGGCGCCACCAGATGCGCGATCACGGCGTCGGCGGTGTCCCACGGCGCCGACGACAGCACGCGGTCGTCGGCCGTCAGCCCCTGCTGCTCGGCGATCGACCGCGCCGCGGCCAGTACGTCGTCCGCTGACCTACCGTTCAGCGCGGGTCCCGGCTGCCGCTCCGGCACGATCTGGTCCCCGTGCACCCGCACCGCCGTCGCGTAATCCATCACTCCCACAGGCAGATTGGCCGCCGGCTTGCCGAACGGGTCCAGCGACAGCACCGCCACCTCACCCCCGCCTACGGCGGCGTCGGCCTCATCGAGACGGTCCTCGCTGCACAGCGCCACCTCGGCATCCCCGCCGTCCAGCACCGCCTCGGCGCCGATCCACCAGATGCCCAGCAGCACCGCCGCCGTCTGCCAATGCGCGGGCAACAGCACTGCGACCCGGGTGCCGGGGGAGACACCCAGTTCGTCACGCAGCAAGTTCGCAGTTTTCGCGGCCCAGTTCGCCAGCGTCACCGTCGAACACTCGATGCGCTCACCGGTCGCGTCGTCGTAGAAGGTGATGCGCGGGCCCGCCGGGTTGCGGGCCATCAGCGGGTCGAGGATCGCCGAACCGAGGTTGGTCATCAGTTGACGCACTGCGGGTCGTCGGACCCGGCCGTGATGATCGGCGACGCCGTCGGCAGGGCCTCGCCGCCCCCGGACGCATTGGTGACCGGCGCCGACAGCGCAACGTCCGTGCCGTCCAGGCCCGACCCCGGCCCCGTGTAGTCGGCCGCCAGCATCACCCGCACGGTGCCCGGCGGCACCGATGCGTCCTCGACGACCGGCAGCCCGCCGAGCTCCTTGGCCACCGCCTGGGCGCCCATGTCGTCGCTCTTGGCGGCCTGCACCTGGCTGTTGGCGACCTTGGCGCCCTCGTTGTTGCCGGTGTTGCCCGCCGCGAAGCCCTTGCTCGTCAGCACCTGCGACACCGCGGCGGCCAGACCGTTGACGTCGCTGTCGTTGATGACGTCGGCCGTGGTCTGGTCATTGCTGTAGGCCAGTTCCTCGGTCTTGCCCTCGTCCTGGTCGTGCAGCAGGCTGCTCACCCAGTCCTTGACCTCGCTGGGGTTGACCCGCACCACCGACTGCATGCCGTCGTCGCTCCAGCCGGCCTCCTCGACGATCGGGATGGTGGCGAACGCGACGTTGCCGCCCGAGAGCTTGGTCAGCTGATCGGCGAAGTCCATGATGTTCCAGCCGTCGGAGAGCACCACCGAACGCTGCACGGCGTCCTCGAGCCGGTTCAGCGTGGCCGGGCTCGACAGCGTCTTGCTGGAGATGACCTCGTGGGCCAGCGACGCCATGAACGCCTGCTGACGGGTGACGCGATCGAGGTCGCCGCGCGGCAGGTCGTGGCGCTGCCGCACGAAGCTCAGTGCCTGTGGGCCGTCCAGCTTTTGCCAGCCGGCCGGGAAGTCGGCACCCGAAAGCGGTTCGTAGACAGCGTCTTTGAGGCAGACGTTGACGCCGCCCAGGGCGTCGGTGATGAGCGCGAAGCCCAGCAGCCCGATCTCGGCGTAGTGGTCGACAGTGACGCCGGTGAGGTTGGCGACCGTCTTGATCAGCTCCTCGCGGCCCGCCTCGGTGGCTTCCTTCTCCGCGACCGCGGGATCCTCGCCCTCCTGCTCGACGAGTTGCTTCATCTTCTCCAGGTGCACCGAGCCGTAGACACCGTTGATCTTCATCTTCCCGATGCCCGGGGCCTCCACGTAGGAGTCGCGGGGGATCGAGATCGCCGTGGCCGAGCGCCCGTTGTTCGGGATGCGCACCAGGATGATCGTGTCGGTGTTGGTGGAGACGTCGTCGCCGGCGCGCAGCGTCGCGAGCTCCTCCTGGCTGAGCGGATTGCCGTGCGCGTCGGTGCGGCTGTCCATGCCGACCAGCAGGATGTCGATCGCGCCGTCCTCGCCGCCCTCGCCCAGCGCGATCGGGCTGACGTGATTGATACCCGACTCGAATGACCGGATCTTGCCCCACGCGACCCCGGTGCTGACCACGATGGCCAGCGCCACGACCACGGAGACGACACGGGTCAGCTGAGCTGCAGGCATTCGCCCAGGCTACTGGCGGGTGGACGGCAGAAGGGGGAGCCGGCCTCGGCGTGCCACACTCCCTACCTATGGCTGACCGGATCGTGATCACAGGCGCAGGCGGCATGGTCGGACGCGTTCTCGCAGCTCAGGCCGCGTCCCAGGGTCGCGACGTGCGGGCCTACTCCTCGGCCCAGTGGGACATCACCGGCCCGGGCGACTACTTCGTCTCACCGGGCGACGTCGTCGTCAACTGCGCGGCGTTCACCCAGGTCGACCAGGCCGAAGCCGAGCCCGAACGCGCACACGCGGTCAACGCCACCGGTGCCGGCAACGTCGCGCAGGCGTGTGCGCGCGCCGGCGCGTCGCTGATCCACCTCTCCACCGACTACGTGTTCGGCGCGTCCGGGCAGCGGCGCCCCTACGACATCGACGACGAGACCGGTCCGCTGTCGGTGTACGGACGCACCAAACTGCTCGGTGAGCAGGCCGTCCTGGCCGCGCTGCCGTCGGCCTTGGTGGTGCGGACGGCATGGATCTACGAGGGCGCCGACGGCACCGACTTCGCCGCCGTCATGCGGCGCGCGGCGGCCGGAACGGACACCGTCGAGGTTGTCGCCGACCAGATCGGCTCGCCGACCTACGTGGGGGACCTGTGCGGGGCGCTGCTGCAGATCGCCGACGGCGGCGTCCGCGGACCCGTGCTGCACGCCGCCAACGACGGCGCGGTGAGCCGGTTCGAGCAGGCACAGGCCGTTTTTGCGCTGCTGGGCGCCGACCCGTCACGCGTCCGGCCCGTGAGCAGCGACCGTCATCCCCGTCCCGCGCCGCGCCCGTCGTACTCGGCGCTGTCGGCGGCGGGATCGGCGCGCGCGGGCCTCACCCCGCTGCGCGGATGGCGCGAGGCCCTGGCCGACGCGCTGCGACATTTCTGACGGACGGTCTCTCTTTCAGCAGTCGGCGATAAGTTCGCCTTATCGGTGCTTAGCTCCGTAGGTGGCGGCGCAAATCGTGTGACCGGCGGCGGTGCCGGGCTGACATCGGCGACGACGCTGGGGCGTCGGCATCATCTCGCGCGATATGTGATCGCGGGGGTTCTGGTTCTGGCCTGCACCGCCCTCCTCGCTGCCTTGTCCAGCCCGCGCGGGCCGGACGGGATGCTCGCCACCGTGCTGTCCGCGTCCGCGGCGGCGTGCTGCCTGATCCTGGGCGCGCTGTCGGCGACGCGGCAACAAGGCGAACTGGTCGGCATCGTCGGCGCCTCGGCCGTCGCCGTCGGAAGTCTCAGCCAATCCGACGCGCTGATCGGTCTGGCGGGGTGCTTCCTGATCGCGGTCCTCAACAGCTTCGGGGCGCTGGCGTACTCGATGCGCACCGTGGCCGCCGCCATCCTGATCGCGACGGCCACCACCGGCGCGCTCGGCATCCAGCTCGCCCACGACACCGGAGATCCCGCGCTCGCGGTCGGCGCCGTGGCGATGATCTGCGTGCTGAACATCGGATTGCCCCTGGCCGTCGGCGCGATCGCGAACACCGTCCGCAGTGACTTGCGAGATGCCGAATGTGATGCGCTGACCGGGCTCTACCACCGTCGTGCGTTCCTGCGCGAAGCAGCCGGCCTCTCCAGGACGCCGGCCGGCCCCGACGCCCAACTGGTCGTCGTGATGATCGACATCGACGATTTCAAGCGCCTCAACGACACCGCCGGGCATGCCGCCGGCGACCGGGCACTGATCGCCATCGCCGAGACCCTGCGCGATCAGGCGGCGACGAGCGCGGTCATCGCTCGCTGGGGCGGTGAGGAATTCGCCGTCGCCGACATCCTCAGCGACGACGACGCGGCGGAGCTCGCCGAGCAGCTGTGTCGCCGGCTGGCGGAGGTCCCGTCGTCGGTGCCGTTCACCGCCAGCATCGGGTGGTCCGGGATGGCGCTGCGGACCATCGGGCTCGACGCGGGAGGAGGGGCCGTCGACGCCCTGCTGATCCGCGCCGACAGCGCGATGTATGCGGCAAAACGCCGCGGTGGCAACCAGGTTCAGCACTGCCCGACGGAACCGTTGGACGCTGATGACTCCTTCGGCGGGTGGCAGCCGCGGTCCACCCAGCAGATCGCCGACGCACCCGTCGACGACACCGCGCGCCGACTTGACGCGGCCGTCGACGGCATCGGACTGACGTCGGTGTTCCAGCCCATCGTGTCGTTGAGCGACGAGACCGTGATCGGCTTCGAAGTGCTCACACGCTGGCCCCAACTCGACGACCCGCACCCCACCGACGTCTTCGCGTGGGCCGAAACGACCGGACGCACCGAGGAATTGGAGGGCCGGTGCATCGAATCGGCGCTGAAGTGCGCGCTCGGCGCGGGGGTGGGCCGCGACAGCTGGCTGTTCATCAACACCGAACCGTCGGCCGGCAACATCGCTTCCGTCGACGGCCGGCGGCTGGTCTTCGAGCTCACCGAGCGCCGGCTGCTCGAACACCCCGGCGCGCTGTTGCGCAAAGTGGACGCGTTGCGTGCGCAGGGCTGTGTCATCGCTTTGGACGATGTTGGCGCGCAACCCGATTCGTTGGCGGTCCTGGACGTCGTGTGTCCCGAGGTGATCAAGCTGGAGCCCGGCGTGATCCAGCAGGGCGCCGACAACGAGGGGGTGCGCACCCTGGCCGCGGTGCTCGCTCACCGTCGACGGACCGGGGCGACGATCCTGGTGGAAGGCATCGAGACCACCGCGCAGCTCGAGCGTGCCCGAGCGATCGGCGCGGCGCTGGGCCAGGGCTACCGGTTCGGCCGTCCGGCACCCCTGCAGGGGCAGGCGACGACCACCCGGTGGGCGCCCGAGCCGATGGCACATCTGCCCCCGGTGGGTCCGGGGACACCGTTCGACGTCGTCGCGGACAGCGTCGCCGTGCGCCGGGAACGCCAGGACACCCTCGTCGCGCTGTCCCGCTACATCGAGAGCCTGGCCCTCGCCTCCGCCAACCCGCCCATCGTCCTGGTCGCCCTGCAACGCGTCGAGCGCTTCACCCCGCGCACCCGGCGGAGCTACCAGCGCCTCAGCGCGGTGTCACCGCTGGTGGCCGTGTTCGGTGAGGGGCTGCCCGCCGATCTCGGCACCCTGCGCAGCGTGCCCCTCGACCCGCAGGACCCCCTGGCCGCCGAGTGGATCGTCCTGATCCTCGGGCCGGACACGGCCACCGCGCTGATCGCCCGTGAGGAACACGGCCGGCGAGGCGACGACGACCGGATCTTCGCGGCCGCGCTCACCAACGACCGTCTGCTCGTCACGACGGCGGCGCGCTGTCTTCTCAGCCGAGTAGGGTGACGCGGCCCGCGCCCGATACCCTCGACGCCGTGAGATGGATGGTCCCCGCGTGAGCGACGAACTCTTTGTCGTCACGGTGACCTATTCACCGGGGCCTCATCTGGACCGCTTCCTCGCCACCCTTGCGCACGCCACCGAGCGGCCTGTGACGGTGATCATGGCCGACAACGGCTCGGTCGACGGCTCTGTTGAGGAGGCCGTCGAGCGCTATCCCAACGCGCGGCTGCTGCGCACCGGCGGGAACCTGGGCTACGGCTCGGCGATCAACCGGGCCGTCGCCGAATACGGCCTGTCCGCGGCGACCGACATGTTCATCGTCGCCAATCCGGACGTGCAATGGGGGCCGGGCAGCATCGACCTGATGTTGGAGGCGTCTTCGCGGTGGCCGCGCGCCGGGGCGCTCGGACCGTTGATCCGCGACCCCGACGGCACCGTGTACCCGTCGGCGCGGCACCTGCCCTCGATCATCCGCGGCGGCATGCACGCCGTCGTCGGCCCCATCTGGCCGTCGAACCCGTGGACTGCCGTCTACCGCCAGGAACGGGAAGACCCCAGCGAACGGGCCGTGGGCTGGCTGTCCGGATCGTGCCTGTTGCTGCGCAGCGCGGCGTTCGCGGAGATCTCCGGCTTCGACGAGCGCTACTTCATGTACATGGAGGACGTCGACCTCGGCGACCGGCTCGGCCGTGCCGGCTGGCAGAACGTCTATGTGCCCTCGGCGGAGGTGTTGCACGCCAAGGGGCACTCCACGGGTCGCGATCCGGCTCGCAACCTGGCCGCCCACCACCAGAGCACCTACACTTTTCTCGCGGATCGGTACCCGCGGCGGTGGCAGGCACCGTTACGGTGGGCGTTCCGGGGGGCACTGGGGGCGCGGTCACGGCTGGTCGTGCGGAGTTCCCTGCGAGCCCGACGGAAGGAAGGGCAGGGCTGATGGTGAATCCGGCCGACGTCGACGCCGTGATCCTGGTGGGCGGCATGGGAACTCGGCTGCGACCGTTGACGCTGTCGGCGCCCAAGCCGATGCTGCCGACGGCCGGGCTGCCGTTCCTGACCCATCTGCTGTCGCGGATCGCCGAGGCGGGCATCGAACACGTGGTGCTCGGAACGTCCTATAAGGCGAACGTGTTCGAAGCCGAGTTCGGTGACGGCTCCAAGCTGGGGCTGCAGATCGACTACGTCGTCGAGGACGAACCGCTGGGCACCGGGGGCGGCATCGCCAACGTCGCGTCCCGGCTGCGGCACGACACCGCGGTCGTCTTCAACGGCGACGTGCTGTCCGGATGCGACCTGCGGGCCCTGCTGGCGTCGCACTCCGACAATCAGGCGGATGTCACCTTGCACCTGGTGCGCGTCGGCGACCCCCGTGCCTTCGGTTGTGTGCCAACCGATTCCGATGACCGCGTGACGGCGTTCCTGGAGAAGACGCAGGACCCGCCGACCGACCAGATCAACGCCGGCTGCTACGTCTTCAAGCGGTCGGTGATCGACAAGATCCCCAAGGGCCGTGCGCTGTCGGTGGAACGCGAGGTGTTCCCCGGCCTGCTGACCGACGGTTACAAGGTGTGCGGGTACGTCGACTCCAGCTACTGGCGCGACATGGGCACGCCCGAGGACTTCGTCCGCGGCTCCGCGGATCTGGTGCGTGGCATCGCGCCGTCGCCGGCCCTGACGCACCAGCGCGGCGAGAAGCTGGTGCACGACGGGGCGTCGGTGGCGCCGGGCGCGCTGCTGATCGGCGGCACGGTGATCGGGCGTGGCGCGGAGATCGCCGGGGGCGCCCGGCTCGACGGCGCGGTGATCTTCGACGGCGTGAAAGTCGGTGCGGGCGCGGTGATCGAGCGGTCGATCATCGGCTTCGGCGCGCACATCGGGCCGCGGGCGCTGATCCGTGACGGCGTGATCGGCGACGGCGCGGACATCGGCGCTCGCTGCGAACTGCTGCGCGGGGCGCGGGTGTGGCCGGGCATCACGATCCCCGACGGCGGCATCCGCTTCTCGACGGACATCTAGTTCCGCGGAATAGCATTCCTGGCTGCTATGCGAGCCGTTCTACAGCCATGGCTTCTCTCTGGCGGCGGGCCCACGCTTGCTTCACCCAGGCGATGATCTCGTCGTTCCGATCGCCGGCCATCACCCGGATGACAATCCAGTTCGCGTCGGCGAGCTTGCGAAGACGCCGGGCATCCCACCGGTATTGATGGGTGTCCGTACGGTGCTGGTCTCCGTCGTATTCCACGGCGATCCCGAGATGCTCCCAGCCCATGTCGAGGTACGCGAAGGTGTTGCCATAGCTATCGGTCACCGGAATCTGCGTCTGCGGTGGCGGGAAACCCCTGTCGATGAGCAGAAGTCGTAGACGGGTTTCCTGCGGCGACTGCGCGCCGGCGTCCATCAGTTCGGTGGCCTCGCGGCAGCGCCGCACTCCATGCCTGCCTTTGTAGCGATAGGTGAGGTCGACGATCTCCCCGGGTGTCACTCCGGTCGTGGAAGCGAGCGCATCGAGGTGTGCCACGGCCACGTTGCGGGTGAGGTATCGGCCGATGTCAAGACCCGCCCGGGCAGGGGTGGCGACGGGCATGCCGTCGATCGAGACGATCTCGCCGGGTGCGATCTGTTCCCGACGCGTGATGATGCCCGCGGGGCTGTGGTTGTTGGCCCATAGCAACTCGATCGGAGCGTCGTCGTCGATCCAGCGCGTGCCGTGCAGCGCGGCCGCCGCCTGTCCGGTGATCACGCCGCGGCGACGGGACCACAACCATGCCCCCGTCGTCCGCATGGCCAGCGTGGGCTCGACATCCTTGGGAACGTAGACGTCGGGGAAAATGGCGCGATAGTTCCATCGCAACGACGCCCGGGTGATGGTGCCTGCGAGCACGGCCTGCGAACCGACGATGACGTCCCCCATGAGAAGAGCATGCGGCCTGATGTGGGGGCCTCAGCGCGCGAGAAGCCATGGCTGTGGATAACCGGAAATCGCAGCCAGGAATGCTATTCCGCGGGAGGGGGAGAGGTGTGCACTCTCGCGAGGGTGGCCAGCTGGGTGAGGCCGAAGTCGCTCGAGTCGGGCAGGTCGTCGAGCGGCCACCACCGCAGATCGAGGGACTCGTCACTGCGTTCGGCCTCGGCGCCCCGCGGCGCGCGCGCCACGAACTGCACGTCGAGGTGACGGGTCGGCACGCCCAGCGAGCACGTCACCGGGTGCACGTGCAGCGCGGTCGGCAGCTCGTCGATGGTCAGGCCCTCGATGCCGGACTCCTCGGTCGCCTCGCGCAGCGCCGCGGCCACCAGCGTCTCGTCCTCGGGCTCGCAGTGCCCACCGAGTTGCAGCCACCGCTTGAACCGCGGGTGCAACGTCAACAACGCATGCGTGCCCGCGTGATTGAGCACCAGCGCCGACCCTGTGATGTGGCCGGGCACCGACTCGCGCAGACACCCATTGGGCTGCGCATCGAGGAACGCCAGCAGCGCGTGGCGCATCGACTCCTGCGCCGGGTCGGCCGGCCGCCAAGCGGTCAGGGTGTCGATCGCCGACTGGTGAAGGCTCACGGGTGACCTGATACCCCGCGAGCAGACACAAAATCGGGTGAATCGGGCCGAAACTGCACGAGTTTGCGTCTGCTCGCGGGAGAGAGGTGCCCCCAGCTCGCGGGAATCACCGGACCACCAGTAGGCCGTCGGTCGGCACCGGCGGACGCGGGGCCGCAGGCCCGTCGGCGGCATAGCCGATCGCCACCGCCCCCAGCGGCTCCCAGTCCGCAGGCAACTCCAGTTCGGCGCGCACCAGATCCGCCGCGAAGATCGTCGACCCGATCCAGCAGCTGCCCACCCCGCGCACCGCCAGGCCGACCAGCAGCCCCTGCACCGCCGCGCCGACCGCCACCGTGAACATCGTGTGCTCGGCCGCAGTCCGCTGCGCGTCGGGATAACTGTGCGCGCCGTCGGGCACCATGAACGGGATCACCAGCTCCGGCGCGTCATAGAGGATCTGTCCCCGCGTGACACGGCGCTCCACCGACGCGGGATCACGCCCGTCGCCGAGCAAATCCGTCCGCCACTGCTCCTTCATGCGGTCAAGCAGCCGCACCCGCACCTCGTGGTCGCGCACCCACACGAACCGCACCGGTCGGGTGTGATGCGGGGCGGGCGCCGTCAACGCCTCACCGACCGCGGACTCGATGAGCTCCGGCGCGACCGGTTCGTCGCTGAAGCTGCGCACCGAGCGGCGCAGCAACTGCGCCTGCGAGCGCCCCAGCGCCAGCGCCTCCTCGGTGCCCAGCCAGAAGAGGTCCTCCTCGCCGGCGCGCACCAGCGTCCGCGCGTTCGACCCGTCGTTGCGCAGCGTCAGCCCCCGCACCACCGCGACGGGCACCGCCGTCAGCTTCCCCTTCACCAGATCGGCCGCCGCGGCGATCTCGTCGGCCACCGCGATCTCGGTGACGATCAACTCGTTGCCGTGCTGATCGTGCTCGCCGGCATAGCCGTGTAGGACCGCCAGCCCGGCCGCGCCGATCGCGACGTCGGTCTGCCCCGTCCGCCAGGCCCGGCCCATGGTGTCGGTGACGACGACGCCGACCTCGACACCCAGCCGCTCCCGCAACGCCGCGACCAACGCCGCGGCGCTGCCGTCGGGATCGACAGGCAGCAGGGCGAGTTCGTGCGAGTCGACGTTCGACCCGTCCACGCCCGCGGCGGCCTGCACCAACCCGATCGCGTTCTCGGTGATCAGCGTGCGGCCCTTGCGGGCCAACACCCGCACCGCCTCATTGTCGATCAGCCTGCGGCGCAATGTGTCCCGCAGCTCCGGATCGGCGGGCGCGTCGACGATGCGGCCCTCGCACTTGGATAGCACCTTGCTGGTGACGACGACGACGTCGTGATCGCGCAGCCACGGCGCGGCCTCGGCGATCGCGGCGGCCAGGTCGTCACCGGGCCGGAACTCCGGAAGCCCCGGCACCGGCAGCAGTTCCACCCGCGCCGACGTGCCGTGGTCACTCACAACGAGACCCCGGCCAGATCCAGCCCCGCCCGCACCATCTCGGCGGTGACCGCAGGCTCACTCATCAGCAGCGGCGCCGCGCGCACCGTCACACCGTCGACCACCGCGTCGTCGCCGGTGTGCACCAGCCAGCCGTCGAGGATGCCGGTGCCCGACCGGGCGCCGTAATGCGCGCCGACGGCCTCGGAGGTGCTGTCGACGCCGATCACCGTCAGGCAGGCGTCGGCCATGCCCCGCAACGGCTTTCCCGCGATGATGGGGGAGTACCCGATCACCGGTGCCTTCGTGGCCCGCAGCGCGGCGCGGACGCCGCCGACCGCGAGGATCGCGCCGATGCTGACGACGGGGTTCGACGGGGCGATCAGCACGACGTCGGCGCCCTCGATCGCCTCGGTGACACCCGGTGCGGCCGTGGCGTTGTCGGCGCCGACGAATGCGAAGCTCTCGGTCGGCACCTGGGCGCGGTGCCGCACCCACCACTCCTGGAAGTGGATGGCCTTCTTCTCCCCGTCATCGGGATCGGTGATCACCACGTGGGTTTCGCTGCGGTCGTCGCTGGCCGGCAGCAGTCGCACGCCGGGGTTCCACCGCCGGCACAGCGCCTCGGTGATCTGGGAGAGCGGATAGCCCGCGCGCAGCATCTGCGTGCGGACCAGATGGGTGGCCAGATCCCGGTCGCCGAGACCGAACCAGTCGGGCTGCACGCCGTAGGCGGCGAGTTCCTCCTTGGCGTGCCACGTTTCGTTGGCGTGCCCCCAGCCCCGCTCGGGATCGATGCCGCCACCGAGGGTGTACATGCACGTGTCGAGGTCGGGACAGATGCGCACACCGAACATCCACGCATCGTCGCCCACGTTCACCACAGCAGTCACATCATGCTCATCGGTATCGTTGGTGCCGAACTGCCCCAGCCCCAACAGATATTGGACACCCAGGAGGAAGCGCGCACCCCCGACGCCGCCGACGAGAACAGTGACCTTCACACCGACCGAGACTAGGCGCACGGCCGTGCGGGCGGCGCCCGGGAGGGCTCGGAACGCCGGAGTGACAGACACGCCACAACGCGACGCGCCGTATTTGTGTCACGGAATGGTATGAATTCCTGTTCTAGCGCTTGACCGCGACAGCTAACGCGTGTGTAATCACACCAGTGTCATTCGAGGTTCTCCCGCCGGTTCCGGTGTCGCAGACCGAGATTCGATCACTTGTTCGAATTGGGTGGCCAGACAGAGTTTGGGCGGGCTGGCATACAACGGATCTACGAGACCTGTGGAGGAGGGGACATGACATTTGAACACGCCGATTTCGGCAATTCGATTCATTTCGACAGCAGGCTCCTCGGCTCGGTGGGAAGTGCGCCGCACATCCAGGCCGGACCGATGGACACGAGCATCGGGGGGCGCCCGCAACTGAGCTTGGTGCCCGACCCGATCGACGACGAGCTGGCAACCGACGAGGACCAGTGGCAGGAGCGTGCCCTGTGCGCGCAGACCGACCCCGAGGCCTTCTTCCCGGAGAAGGGCGGCTCGACCCGCGAAGCCAAGCGCATCTGCCAGGGCTGCGAGGTCAAGGACGCGTGCCTGGAGTACGCCTTGGCCCACGATGAGCGCTTCGGCATCTGGGGTGGCCTGTCTGAGCGGGAGCGCCGGCGCATCAAGCGCGGCATCATCTAGTCGTCGTCGATCGTCGGGTCGATCACCGACGGCTCCACGCCCAGATACGTGGCGACCTGCGCCACCAGTAGCTCATGCAGCAGCTCGGTCAGCTCGACGGTGTCTTTGGCCCGTCGCTCGATCGGCTTGCGGAACAGCACAATTCGCGCCCGGGTGGAATTCCCGCGGACGTCCACCCCGGCCGGGATCAGCCGGGCCAGCGCGATCGGCCCGTCGGCGATGACCTCCGGCGGCCACTGCACACTGTCCGGGTCCTTCGGCGAGATCCGGGGGATCTCGTCGACCGCGACGTCCAGCGTCGCCACCCGGTCCTGCCAGCGCCGCTCGATCGGCTCGTAGGCCTCCAGCACCGCCATGTCGAAACGCTCCGCACGGCTGCGCCAGCCCGGAACGGTGGGAGGCAGCAGCGGTCCTCGCATTCCGCGGCCACGCCGGGACCCCCGGTGGTTCTGCCCGGTCACGAAAAAGATCGTAACGGTTGGGCTTCGGGCCCCTCACGGCTGCGCGTGTCCGCCGCGATCCGGGCGAATCCGCACGATAACCTCTCGTTCGTGAATGTTCCCCGTCGCTGCTGCCGGCCTGGCTGCCCCCACTATGCGGTCGCGACGCTCACGTTCGTCTACTCCGACTCGACCGCCGTCGTCGGCCCCCTCGCCACCGTGTCCGAGCCGCACTCCTGGGACCTGTGCGTCATGCACGCCGGCCGCATCACCGCCCCCCGCGGCTGGGAATTGGTCCGCCACGCCGGACCGCTGCCGACCCACCCCGACGACGACGACCTGGTCGCGCTGGCCGACGCCGTCCGCGAGGGCCGCGAGGCCCCGGCCGGGCCGGTCGCCGGCTTCTCCGCCTTCACCGATCCCGTCAGCGGCGCCCAGGGTGGCGCGCTGATGGCCCCCCCCGTGCGCCGGCCCGAACCCACCGGGCGCCGCCGCGGGCATCTGCGCGTGCTGCCCGACCCCACCGACTGATCTCAGCTCGACGCGACAGGTGCCGCTCCCCACGGCTCCCGACGGCTAGGCTGGCGGCGTCGGTCTGCACGCAAGCGTGAGGAGCCCCCATGTCCCGGCCCGCCGAGGCGGTACAGCGCGTCATCAAGGCGTATGACGTGCGCGGACTCGTCGGCGAGGAGATCGACGAGGAGTTCGTCACCGAGGTCGGCGCCGCCTTCGCGCGGCTGGTCCGCGACACCGCGCGCCAGGTCGTCATCGGCCATGACATGCGGGAGAGCTCCCCGGTGCTCTCGACCGCGTTCGCCGCGGGGGTGACGAGCCAGGGTCTCGACGTCGTCCGCATCGGCCTGGCCTCCACCGACCAGCTCTACTTCGCCTCCGGTCTGCTCGACTGCCCGGGCGCGATGTTCACCGCGAGCCACAACCCCGCCGCCTACAACGGCATCAAGCTGTGCCGCGCCGGTGCCAAACCCGTCGGCAAGGACTCCGGGCTGAGCACGATCAGCGACGACGTCATCGCCGGGGTGCCCACCTACGACGGGCCGCACGGCACCATCTCCGATCGCGACGTGCTCGCCGACTACGGCGACTTCCTGCGCTCGCTGGTCGACGTCAGCAAGCTGCGGCCCCTCAAGGTCGCCGTCGACGCCGGCAACGGCATGGCCGGCCACACCACCCCCGGTGTGCTCGGGCCCATCCCGTCGATCACGCTGTCGCCGCTGTACTTCGAACTCGACGGCACCTTCCCCAACCACGAGGCCAACCCGCTCGACCCGGCCAACCTCGTCGACCTGCAGGCCTACGTGCTCGAGACCGGAGCCGATATCGGGCTGGCGTTCGACGGCGACGCCGACCGCTGCTTCGTCGTCGACGAACGGGGCCGGGCCGTCTCGCCGTCGGCGGTCACCGCGCTGGTCGCCGCCCGGGAACTCACCCGCGAGATCGGCGCGACGATCATCCACAACCTGATCACCTCGCGCGCGGTGCCCGAACTCGTCGTCGAACGCGGCGGCACGCCGCTGCGCTCGCGGGTCGGCCACTCCTACATCAAGGGCCTGATGGCCGAGACCGGTGCGATCTTCGGCGGTGAGCACTCCGCGCACTACTACTTCCGCGACTTCTGGGGCGCCGACTCCGGCATGCTCGCCGCGCTGCACGTACTCGCCGCACTCGGCGAGCAGGACCGGCCGCTCTCGGAGATGATGGCCGACTACGAGCGCTACGAATCCTCCGGCGAGATCAACTACACCGTCGAGGACGCCCCGAAGATCGTCGACGCCGTGCTGGCCGCGTTCGGGTCGCGGGTGCACGCCATGGACCACCTCGACGGCGTCACCGTCGACCTCGGCGACGGCAGCTGGTTCAACCTGCGGATGTCGAACACCGAACCGCTGCTGCGCCTCAACGTCGAAGCCCGCACGCCCGAGGAGGTGACCGCGCTCGTCGACGAGATCGGCACGCTGATCACCTCGGGCGCACAGGAATTCACGTGAACGCCACCGCCGTGGTGGACCTCGACGACACCGACGGGCTGCTGGCCGCGGACCGTCAGGGACTGTTGCGGGCCGCCTCGATGGCGGGCGCGCACGTGCGGGCCACTGCCTCGGCCGTCGACGAGGGCGACCTCGAACCCGTGCGCTCCGACGTGCCCCCGCGCACCGTGGTCTGGGTGGCCGGCCGCGGGACGGCGGCGACCGCCGGCACCCTGCTGGCCGCGGTCCTCGGCGGAACGCTGTCCGCGCCGATCGTCGTCGCCACCGAGGCGCCGCCGTGGATCGGTGCCCTCGACGTCGTGATCGTCGCCGGCGACGACCCCGGCGATCCCGCGCTGGTGACCGCCGCCGCGACCGGGGTACGCCGCGGCGCCCGCGTCGTCGTCGTCGCGCCCTACGACGGCCCGCTGCGCGACGCCACCGCCGGCCGATCCGTCGCGCTGCCGCCGCGGCTGCCCGTGCCCGAGGACTTCGCGCTGGGGCGCTACCTGGCCGCGGGCCTCGCCGCGCTCGAGGCGATCGCCCCCGGCATGCGGGTGGACCTCGCCGCGATGGCCGACGAACTCGACGCCGAAGCCTTCCGGAACAGCGCTGCGCGTGAGCTTTTCACCAACCCGGCCAAGGAACTGACCCAGCGCATGCTCGACCGCGACGTCGTGTTCGCCGGTGACACCCCGGCCACCTTGACGCTGGCGCGGCACGCCTGCACCGTGATGCTGCGCGTCGCCCAGCAGACCGTCGCCGCGGTCGGGCTGGCCGACGTGCTGGTGGCGCTCGGCCAGGGGTGGGGACGCGCCGGCGCGGGGGCTTCCGAGAGGTCGATCTTCCACGACGACGAGATCGACGGACCACTGCCGCAGCGGCCGCGCACCCTCGTGCTGACCTCCGACGCCGACCGCCCCGCGGTCTCGGCGCGGCTGCGCGGTTTCGACGACGTGTCCGTGGTCAATGCCAACGACGTGCCAGACACAGGGGGGGAGGAGGCGCCGGGCTCAACAGCGATGCCCGGCGTCAGCCGGCCCGAGCAACAACTGGCGTTGATGGCGGTCCGCCTGGAGATGGCGGCCGTCTACCAGCGCCTGATTCGAGGGTGAGGCCAGTGCATCTGCTCAGGGGTGCGGTGCGGACCTACGCGTGGGGTTCGAGAACCGCGATCGCAGAGTTCACCGGGGCGCCGAGCCCCACCCCGCATCCGGAAGCCGAGCTGTGGTTCGGGGCGCACCCCGGGGACCCGGCGCACCTGCAGACCGAGCACGGGGACCGCTCCCTGCTCGACGCGCTGCGCGCCGACCCGGAAAGCGAACTGGGGCAGGTGGTCCGGGGCCGCTTCGGCGACTCGCTGCCCTTCCTGGTCAAGGTGCTCGCCGCCGACGAGCCGCTCTCGCTGCAGGCCCACCCCAGCACCGAGCAGGCCATCGAGGGTTTCACCCGCGAGGAGCGGATGGGCATCCCCGTCAACGCCCCGACTCGTAACTACCGCGACCGCAGCCACAAGCCGGAGATCATCGTGGCGCTCAGCCCGTTCGAGGCGCTGGCCGGGTTCGCCCCCGCCGCCCGGTCGGTGGCTCTGATGCGCGCGCTCGGCGTGGCCGACCTGGATCCGTTCATCAACCTGCTCGCCGGGCAGTCCGACGCCGACGGGTTGCGCGCGCTCTTCACGACGTGGATCACGTTCCCGCAGCCCGATCTCGACGTGCTGGTGCCCGCCGTGCTCGACGGCGCGATCAACTACCTGCGCTCCGGCGAACAGGAATTCGCGCGCGAAGCCAAGACCGTGCTCGAACTCGGCGAGCGCTATCCCGGTGACGCCGGCGTGCTCGCCTCGATGCTGCTCAACCGGCTCTCCTTGCAGCCCGGCGAGGCGATCTACCTGCCCGCAGGCAACCTGCACGCCTACCTGTCCGGCGTCGGCGTCGAGGTGATGGCCAACTCGGACAACGTGCTGCGCGGCGGCCTGACCCCCAAGCACGTCGACGTGCCCGAACTGCTCCGCGTGCTCGACTTCGCCCCGGCCGTCGACATCGTCGTCCACCCCGACGCGGTGCGCGACGGCGCCGAACTGGTCTATCCCACGCCCGCACCGGAATTCGCGCTGTCGGTGCTGACCGTCGACGGCGAACACCTCGGCCACGAGATCGACGCACCCACCCGCCACGACGGCCCGCAGATCCTGCTGTGCACCCAGGGCGAAGCGACCGTGCACGCGAAGACGTCGGCGGTGACGCTGCGGCGCGGCGCCGCGGCGTGGGTGGCCGCCGACGACGGGCCGATCAGGCTGATGGCGCAGGAGCCGACGCGACTGTTTCGCGTGACCGTCGGGATCTAGCCCGCCCGCGCTTCTCGGCCGCCCACAGCGCCATGTTGTGCCGGACAGTGCGGCCCACCAGCTTCGCCGACGGCACCATGTAGAGGTTGTCGAGCAGGCTGAACCGGCGCAGAAACCATTCCGCCAGAACGGGATCCGTCTCGGCCGCGCCCAGGAACTGGTCGAACAGCGAGCCCACGGGGCGGTACCACCACGGCATCGGCCCCTCGGCCCGGTGCAGCGTGAGGTCGCCGATCGCGTTCATCGTCCACACCGGCCACGTCGTCTTCGCGGTGGCCTTCGCGAACGTCAAACCGAGGCTGTCGCCGGGATCGCGCAGCGCGCGCTGCAGATGACCCGCCTGCAGCGACGTCATCGTCATGCCCTGCCCGAACGTCGGATTGAAGCTCGCCACCGCGTCGCCGAACGGCAGGATCCCGTCCGGGAACCGGTCGAGTTTGTCGTAGCGGCGCCAGCGGCTGGTCGGATACTTGTGGAACGCCACTTCGCCGATCGGTTCGCCCAGGCGCAGGGCGGCGCTGACGTGCGGGGGCAGCATCTCGTCGGCCAGCGCGCACATGCCCGCGAAATCGTTGGGCGGCTCGACCTTTGCGATGCCGAACGTCGTCAGACCCCAGGTGCCGTCCTCGTAGTACAGCATGCCCAGGCCCACCGGGTGCTCCCGCGACGCACCGGCGACCACCACCTTCTCGGCGAACAACCCCTCCGGGATGCGGACCTGGTGGGTGGCATAACCGATGCCGACGTTGACGGTGTCCTCGGTCGGGCGCGCAAAACCCCACTGCTCCAACCACACCGGCAACCGCGTGCCACGCCCCGTCGCGTCGACCACCAGATCGGCGTCGACCGTCGCACCCGCCACCCTGATCCCGGTGACCCGGCGCCCGTCGTACACCGGTTCGTCGACGCCCTCGCCGACCAGCGTCACGTTCGGGATGTCGAGCACGCGGCGGCGGATCTGCCACTCCAGGTGCGGCCGGCTCGGCACGTACGCGGTGAACTCGTCCTGCAGCCGGTGCTGGGTGCCGAGCACATGGCCCGCCGCCCCGAAGTGGATGCAGTCGGGCCGGTTCTCCAGGATCGGCACCCCGGCGGCCACCATGTCGTCGAGCAGACCGGGGAACAGCGACTCGAATTCCTGCGCGCCGCGCGCCATCAGCAGGTGCACGTGGCGGCCCTGCGGCACCGCGGCACGGTTGGCCGGCCCGTCCGGGAGATGGTCGCGCTCATAGATCGTGACGCGGTCGAAGACGTCGGAGAGCACTCTGGCCGCGCACAGCCCCCCGAGGCTGGCGCCGATGACGATCGCGTGTTCTGTCATTTGGGCTGCCATTGAAGGTCACTTTAAGGGAAGTAGTGGGTACATTCCCGCACAGGCGATGACGAAACGAGGACGTTGATGACGCAGGAGTCGGCGGCGCGGGCCACCAACAGACGGCGGACCAAGTCGGTGGAGCAGTCCATCGCCGACACCGACGAGCCCGATACCCGGCTCCGCAAGGACCTGACCTGGTGGGACCTCACCGTGTTCGGGGTGTCGGTGGTGATCGGCGCCGGCATCTTCACGATCACCGCGTCGACGGCGGCCAACCTCACCGGCCCGGCGATCTCGATCTCCTTCATCATCGCCGCCGTCGCCTGCGGGCTCGCAGCGCTCTGCTACGCCGAGTTCGCCTCGACCGTGCCGGTCGCGGGCAGCGCGTACACCTTCTCCTATGCGACGTTCGGCGAGTTCGTCGCGTGGATCATCGGCTGGGACCTGATTCTCGAATTCGCCGTCGCGGCGGCCGTCGTCGCCAAGGGCTGGTCGAGCTACCTGGGCACCGTGTTCGGCTTCGGCGGCGGCGTCGCGAATGTCGGTGGGCTGGAAGTGGATTGGGGCGCACTGCTGATCATCGGGTTCGTCACCGCGATCCTGGCGTACGGCACCAAGCTCTCGGCCGGCGTCAGCCTCGCGATCACCGCGGTGAAGGTCGGGGTGGTGCTGCTCGTCGTCATCGTCGGCGCCTTCTACATCAAGACCCAGAACTACACCCCGTTCATCCCGCCCGCCGAAGCCGGCGAGGGCGGAACCGGCACCGAGCAGTCGCTGTTCTCCCTGCTGACCGGCGCCGAAGGCAGCCACTACGGCTGGTACGGCCTGCTCGCCGGCGCGTCGATCGTGTTCTTCGCGTTCATCGGATTCGACATCGTCGCCACCACCGCCGAGGAGACCAAGAACCCGCAGCGCGACGTGCCGCGCGGCATCCTGGCCTCGCTCGGGATCGTCACCGTGCTCTACGTCGCGGTCACCGTCGTGGTGTCCGGGATGGTCAGCTACAAGGAACTGCGCGACGCCGAGACGCAGAACCTCGCGACGGCGTTCGCGTTGAACGGCGTGGACTGGGCGGCCAAGGTGATCTCGATCGGCGCGCTTGCCGGCCTCACCACGGTGGTCATCGTGCTGGTGCTGGGGCAGACGCGGGTGCTGTTCGCGATGTCGCGCGACGGCCTGATGCCGCGGCAGCTGGCCAAGACCGGCAAGCACGGCACGCCGGTGCGGATCACGCTGATCGTCGGCGCGGTCGTCGCGGTCACCGCGACGGTGTTCCCGATCGGCAAGCTCGAGGAGATGGTGAACATCGGCACGCTGTTCGCGTTCGTGCTGGTGTCGGCCGGTGTGCTCGTCTTGCGGCGCACCCGGCCGGACCTGCCGCGCGGATTCCGGGCGCCGTGGGTGCCGGTGCTGCCGGTGCTGTCGATCATCGCGTGCGTGTGGCTGATGCTGAACCTGACCGGGCTGACCTGGATCCGGTTCCTGATCTGGATGGCCATCGGCGTGGTCGTGTACTTCCTCTACGGCCGTCGGCACTCGCTGCTGGCGAATCGGGCGCGCTAAAGCACCACGCCGGTAACGCAGCGCGCCGGATTCGCCGGTGAGGGAACCAGTCGGACAGTGGGCTGCGTCTGACCGAGCATGGTCGACGAATACGTGCGCCGTCACGACGGCGTCATCACTCTTGAACAAGCGCGCGATGCCGGGCTCAGCAGGCGTGCGGTGCACAGGCGGGTGCAATCGGGCCGGTGGCGCCGCTGCGGTCGAGGTGTTTATTTCGTCGACGACCGGCCGTTCACCGATGAGGCCCGGATCCGGGCCGCGGTTTGGGGATACGGACGCCTCGCCGTTGCCAGCGGACTCACCGCAGCCTGGTGGCACGGCCTGACGCGGTTCGCGCCCAAGGTCGCCGAGGTCACCGTGCCGCGGGACAGCCACGGCCGCCGCCATGACGGGACGCGCGTCCGGCGCCGCGATCTGCCCGGCGTCGATGTCGTCGAGGTGAACGGACTGAGGGTGACGGCGCTACCCCTGACTGTGGTCGAGGCGGCCGCACAGCGTGGCGGCGGAGCCAAGCTCATGGATAACGCCCTGCAGCGTTGCGTCGATCTCGACAGCCTGTGGCGAACACACCTGCGCAACAGAGGGCGCACGGGTGCACCTCGATCGCGACGCCTCCTGCAGGCGGCCTCTGACGGGGCGCGGTCAGAAGCCGAACGCTTGTTGCACAAGCTGCTGCGCGAGGCCGGCATCACCGGGTGGAAGGCGAACCATCCTGTCGGTGGTTACCGCGTCGACGTGGGCTTTCCGCAGCAGAGGGTCGCGATCGAGGTGGACGGGTTCGCTTATCACAGCGGCGCCGACGCGTTCCAGATCGACCGCCTGCGACAGAACGACATCATCCTGGCGCGGTGGCAAGTCTTGCGCTTCACGTGGCTCGACCTCACCGAATATCCGGAGCGGGTCGTCCGCCTGATTCGCGCAGCGATTTCGGCGCGGTAGAGCACCGCAGCGGTAGCGAGGCGCGCCAGATCCGAAGCGGTGTCATCTTTACAAAACAAGCCTCGCTGTCTAGACAGGCGACAAAGTGCGCTCTATAGTCAATCGCAGTCGGTGATCGCACTCACAGCAAGGAGGCATCGGGGTGACCACACAGGAACTGCAGGGAAGCTCGCCGGGACCGGACGTCGAGGAATGGCGCGACAAGAAGCGCTACCTCTGGCTGATGGGCCTGATCGCACCGACGGCGCTGTTCGTCATGCTGCCGCTGGTGTGGGCGCTCAACCACTGGGGCTGGCACGGCGCCGCGCAGGTGCCGCTGTGGATCGGCCCGATCCTGCTCTACATCATGCTGCCCGCCCTGGACCTGAAGTTCGGGCCCGACGGCCAGAACCCGCCCGACGAGGTGATGGAGCGGCTGGAGAACGACAAGTACTACCGCTACTGCACCTACATCTACATCCCGTTCCAGTACGCCAGCGTCATCTTCGGCGCCTACCTGTTCACCGCGTCGAACCTGAGCTGGCTGGGCTTCGACGGCGCGCTGCCGTGGCCGGCGAAGATCGGCGTGGCGCTGTCGGTCGGCGTGCTCGGCGGCGTGGGCATCAACACCGCCCACGAGATGGGGCACAAGAAGGACTCGCTGGAGCGGTGGCTGAGCAAGATCACCCTCGCGCAGACCTGCTACGGCCACTTCTACATCGAGCACAACCGCGGCCACCACGTCCGCGTCGCGACCCCGGAGGATCCGGCGAGTGCGCGGTTCGGTGAGACGTTCTGGGAGTTCCTGCCGCGCAGCGTCTTCGGCAGCCTGCGCTCGGCCTGGGAGCTGGAGGCCAAGCGCCTCGAGCGGGCAGGCAAGTCAAAGTGGCACTGGTCCAACGACGTGCTCAACGCGTGGGCGATGTCGGTGGTGTTCTACGGCGTCCTGATCGCGGTCTTCGGCGTCGCGCTCATTCCCTACATCCTGATCTCCGCGGTGTTCGGGTTCAGCTTGCTGGAGACCGTCAACTACCTCGAGCACTACGGGCTGCTGCGGCAGAAGAACGAGAACGGCCGCTACGAGCGCTGCGCGCCGGTGCACAGCTGGAACTCCGACCACATCGTGACCAACCTGTTCCTCTATCACCTGCAGCGCCACAGCGACCACCACGCCAACCCGACCCGGCGCTACCAGACGCTGCGCAGCATGAAGGGGGCGCCGAACCTGCCCAGCGGCTACGCGTCGATGATCGGGCTGACCTACTTCCCGCCGCTGTGGCGCAAGGTGATGGACCATCGGGTGCTCGAGCACTACGACGGCGACATCACCCAGGTGAACATCCACCCGCGGGTGCGCGACAAGGTGCTGGCGCGCTACGGGGCGGACTCGTGAGCACATACCGCTGCCCCGGCTGCGACTACGTCTACGACGAGACCAAAGGCGCTCCGCGCGAAGGCTTTCCGGCGGGCACGGCGTGGGACGCCATTCCGGACGACTGGTGCTGCCCGGACTGCGCGGTCCGCGAGAAAGTCGACTTCGAACCCCTGACAACCGGTTGAGACTGCGTTCAGGGCGCGCAAAAGCGGGACATCGCCGCCCTGAGCGCAGCCTCGACGCCACTGGAAAGGAACACCCATGAGCGACTACAAACTGTTCGTCTGCGTGCAGTGCGGCTTCGAGTACGACGAGGCCAAGGGCTGGCCCGAGGACGGCATCGCCCCGGGCACCCGCTGGGAGGACATCCCCGAAGATTGGAGCTGCCCCGACTGCGGCGCGGCCAAGTCGGACTTCGACATGGTGGAGGTCAGCCGACCGTGACCATTACAGTCGCGCGTGTGAGCAGGACCAACGACAAGCGCATCACCTACGCCGAGGCATCGCGGGTCCTGCTGCGCGATTCGATCCTCGACGGCATGCGCGAGTTGCTGCTCACCCGCGACTGGTCGGCGATCACACTGTCCGACGTCGCCAAGGCCGCCGGCATCAGCCGGCAGACCATCTACAACGAGTTCGGGTCCCGACAGGGCCTGGCCCAGGGCTACGCGCTACGGCTGGCCGACCGGCTGGTCGGCCAGATCCAGGGCGCGATCATCGACAACGTCGGCGACGTGTACGCGGCGTTCCTGCAGGGGTTCCGCGACTTCTTCACCGAATCCGCCGCCGACCCGCTGGTGATCTCGCTGCTGACCGGCACCTCGAAACCCGATCTGCTGCAGATCATCACCACCGACAGCGCGCCGATCATCACGCACTGCTCGGCGCGACTGACCGACCTGTTCATGACCAGCTGGGTGCGCTGCAGCGAAGAGGACGCGGGCGTGCTCGCCCGGGCGATCGTGCGGCTCGCGATGAGCTACATCTCGATGCCCCCCGAAGCCGACCACGACGTGGCGCGGGACCTGGCCCGGCTGATGACGCCGTTCGCCGAGCGCTACGGGGTCATCGAGCCCGGATAGCGCAGGGCGAATTGGAGGCGGGGGCGCCCGCCCGCTAGGGTGTTGTGGATACCTTTCAGCTGGCAGTGCGTCTCCGCTGTTGACAAACGGACGACGAGCGCCTGTCCCGCGAGCCCGCAGGCTGGGAGTGTCGCCGGCGCACAGTGGTGCGTCCCGAGGCAAATGTGACGATTCAAAAGGGGCTCTACATGACTGCACCGACACTGACCGCAGACGTCCGCAACGGCATCGACTTCAAGGTCGCCGACCTGTCGCTGGCCGAGTTCGGCCGCAAGGAGATCCGCCTGGCCGAGCACGAGATGCCCGGCCTGATGACGCTGCGCCGCGAGTACGCCGAGGTCCAGCCGCTCAAGGGCGCCCGGGTCTCCGGCTCGCTGCACATGACCGTGCAGACCGCCGTGCTGATCGAGACGCTGACCTCCCTCGGCGCCGAGGTGCGCTGGGCGAGCTGCAACATCTTCTCCACCCAGGACCACGCGGCCGCGGCCGTCGTCGTCGGACCCCACGGCACCCCCGAGGAGCCCAAGGGCATCCCGGTGTTCGCGTGGAAGGGCGAGACCCTCGAGGAGTACTGGTGGGCAGCCGAGCAGATGCTGACTTGGCCGAACGAGCCGGCCAACATGATCCTCGACGACGGTGGCGACGCCACCATGCTGGTGCTGCGCGGCGCGCAGTTCGAGAAGGCGGGCGTGGTGCCGCCGGAGGAGGACGAGCACTCCGACGAGTACAAGGTGTTCCTCAACCTGCTGCGCCGCTCGCTCGAGGCCGACAAGACCAAGTGGACCACGATCGCCGAGTCGGTCCAGGGTGTCACCGAGGAGACCACCACGGGCGTGCTGCGGCTCTACCAGTTCGCCGCCCAGGGTGAGCTCGCCTTCCCGGCGATCAACGTCAACGACTCGGTCACCAAGTCGAAGTTCGACAACAAGTACGGCACCCGGCACTCGCTGATCGACGGCATCAACCGCGGCACCGACGTCCTCATCGGCGGCAAGGCCGCGCTGGTGTGCGGCTACGGCGACGTCGGCAAGGGCTGCGCCGAGGCGCTCAAGGCCCAGGGCGCCCGCGTGGCCGTCACCGAGATCGACCCGATCAACGCGCTGCAGGCGCTGATGGACGGCTTCGAGGTCAAGACCGTCGAAGAGGCCGTCGGCTGGGCGGACATCATCATCACCGCCACCGGCAACCAGGGCATCATCACCCTCGAGCACATGCGCTCGATGAAGCACCAGGCGATCCTGGGCAACATCGGCCACTTCGACGACGAGATCGAGATGGCGCGCCTCGAGCGGGACCCCGACATCCGCCGGATCAACATCAAGCCGCAGGTCGACGAGTTCGTCTTCCCCGACGGCCACTCGATCATCGTGCTGTCCGAGGGCCGCCTGCTGAACCTGGGCAACGCCACCGGACACCCGTCGTTCGTGATGAGCAACAGCTTCTCCAACCAGGTGATCGCCCAGATCGAGCTGTGGACCAAGAACGACGAGTACGACAACGAGGTGTACCGCCTGGCCAAGCACCTCGACGAGAAGGTCGCGCGGATCCACGTCGAGGCGCTCGGTGGCACGCTGACCAAGCTCACCAAGGAGCAGGCCGAGTACATCGGCGTCGATGTGGAGGGCCCGTACAAGCCGGAGCACTACCGCTACTGACATGACGGATCGGGCGCGCGCGGCGACACACAGTGTCGTCGTGCGCGCCCGTTTCGCGTCGGTGCTCCTGCTCGCGCTGACCGCGTGCGCCCACCCGCCGCCCGAGGACGCCGAGAGCACCGCCACCCGGCCCGTCCTCGAAGTCCGGCACGACACCGACGTACTCGCGCGCACCTTTCCCGCGCTCGGGGCTCCGGTGTCGGCGTCGTGGATTCGCTGGGACAACGCCGGCGACGCGTCCCGGGCCACCGCGGTGTGGATCGACGCCGTCGTCCAGGTCACCAAGCCGACGATGGATTCGCTGCTGCGCCAACATGATACGGAGCCCTCGACGCACCGCCCCGCCGTGCAGAAGCCGCTCGAGGCCGACGTGCCTGCCGGTCCGTTCCGCACCGGCGTCGAACTCAACATGGCGTTCTCGCCGGGGCGGATGAGCACGCGGGTGTTCCTCGACCCGCCCCGCGACACCGTGGTGCTGCAGTCCTCCGAGATCAGCTGATCAGACCAGGCCGAGCTGCCTGTAGATGGTCGGGCGCCACAGCCGCGCCTGCGAATTGACGAAGATCCCACCCAAAGCCCAGTCGTGCATCTGGCCGTCGCCGATCACCACCGTGAAGTCGGCGTCCGGATCCTGCGCGAGCAGCTTGTCGCGGAACATCAGATCCCCGGGATACGGCCGCTCGACCGTCCCGACGTAGATCGCCGTCGGCGGCAACCCGGTCAGATCCTCGACCATGATCGGGTTCACCCGCGGATCGTCGGCGCCGAGTCCGCCGCCCGCCGACGGTGGCAGCCGGGGCGGGATGATTGGGTCGTCGATGTCGTCGACGATCGGGCCGCTCAACGTCAGGTGCAGCACCGGGGAGATCAGCACCATCCGTGACGGCTCGTTCTCGGACAGCACACACGCCACGTCGGCCCGGCAACGCCGCACCAGCTCCTGCGCGACCAGCATCGCGTAGGTACCGCCCGCCGAATCGCCGTACAGGCTGACGTTCTCGGTGCCGTGCTCGTCGATCATCGCCGCCAGGTAATCCGCCATCGGCGGTACCAGTGTCTCGACGCTGGCGGTGCCCTTCGGCGGGGCCAGCGGATAGATCGGAACCACCACGGTCGCGCCGGTCTGCCGGGCCATCGCCGCGTAGTCCGCCCAGTTGATGATGTTGGCCTCAGCCACCAGTCCGCCGCCGTGCAGCGCCAGCACGTACTCGCCCGTCGGCTTCGCCGACGCCATCGACCACACCGGCATCCCGGCGTAGACGCTCTCAGTGATGGTCAGCTTGCGCGTCACCCACTTCGGCGGGCTGGTGTGCGTGACGTTGCCGCCGTCCCCGTCGAAGATCGCGGAATCCTTGTGCCGCAACGTCTGCAGCGTGCGAATGATGAGCCGGTCCATGAACGACGGCGGCCCGGTGGTGACCGTCTGCGGCCCGTCGGTGATGTCGAGGTCGATGTCCCGCTCGCGGCGCGGGGTCGACCCCAGCGGCAGCAGCGGGGCGACGACACCCGGTGCGGTCGGCGCGTCGTCCGTCGCCTCCGACGCCTCACGGGCCCGCTGCGCACGAGCGGCACGCCGGTTGTCGAGGACGACGCGCCGGGTCTCCGCCGCCTCGCGCCGCCGCTCGGCCGCCGCCCGGGCCCGGGGCCGCGCCTCGACGCGCGCGGCGCGCGGGCCGTGCTGCACCGATGCCGTGTCCGTGCCGCCGGTTGCCGAGTCGTCGGCCGACGCCACCGCGCACCCGCACCCCACCAGCACCGCAGCCCCGATTCCGGCCGCCACAGCGAACTCCGCGACTTTGCCCCCACCCCGCATCGGCAATCTGTATCACCTCCGGGACGTGCGCCACGGCGGATTAGGCTCATCCGGTGCTCATCGTCATCGAGGGCGTCGACGGCGCCGGCAAGCGCACGCTGACCAACGGGTTGCGCGCCGCGTTCGAGTCGCACGGCCATTCCGTCGCCGACTTGGCCTTCCCCCGCTACGGCGTGTCGGTGCCCGCCGACCTCGCGGCCGAGGCGCTGCACGGCAGGCACGGCGACCTGGCCGACTCCGTCTACGCGATGGCCGTGCTGTTCGCGATGGACCGCGCCGGCGCCCGCGACCACATCGCCCGGCTCACCGCGACGCACGGGGTGGTGATCCTGGACCGCTACGTCGCGTCCAACGCCGCCTACAGCGCCGCGCGACTGCATCAGGACGCCGATGGCGACGTCGTCGCCTGGGTGCACGACCTCGAATACGGCCGGCTGGAGTTGCCGGCCCCCGACCGGCAGGTGTTGCTCGACGTGCCCACCGAACTCGCCGCGCAGCGCGCCGCCAGCCGGGAGGCCGCCGACGCCGACCGCACCCGTGACGCCTACGAGCGCGACGGCGGCCTGCAGCGACGCACCGGCGCCGTGTACGCCGGGCTCGCCGCCGCGCACTGGGGCGGGCCGTGGACGGTGGTTCCCCCCGACGTCGACGCCGCCGCGCTGGCCCAGCGCTTGCTGGCCGGATCGAGTTAGCGAGACGAAACCGGGCCTGCCGTCGTACGCTCCGTGCGGGGACGTCGCACAGCGACGCGAGAGCACGGGGGATTCCATGGTCGTTCGCACTCAGACGCAGGCCGACGCGATGGCGCGGTTCGACGAACTCGTCGCCGCCCTGCGGTCCGCGGGGGAGCGGTTCGACCAGGGCCGGATGCTCGAAGCGCGCGACCTGGCCGGCCACATCCGCCGCCTGGTGCACCAGAGCGCCACGACACGCGCGCTGATCGACGAACTCGGCGTGCCGCGCGATTTCACCTGGGTGGACACCGCCGGGGTGCTCAACCCCAAGACCGCGGCGTCGGCCGCGTGCCTGACCCTGATGAAGATCCGCACCGGGTCGAAGCGCTGCGGCGAGTTCGTGCCCAAGCTCAGCCTGTATCCGCCGGCGCCGATCCGCACCCGCGACGGCGGGCACATCGACCGCGGCTCGCGGATCCCGTTCGACCACTGGTGGACCAACCCGGTCGTCAAAGACGCTGACGGAGCGGAGTATTCGCGCAAGCAGCTGGTGCTCGCGCTGGCGTCCTCGGAGCTCAGCGACCCCGAGATCGAGGCCGCCTACACGGCACTGGTCGACAGCGAATCGCTGGGCTGGGTGGTGCGCCGCGAATCCGCCGCGACCGGACTGGAGCGCAATCCCGTGATGGCCAGCGTCCGCCAGATCGGGTTCGAGGTGCTGCAGTCGATCAGCCAGCAGCGCGACGTCATCGCCGCCTGCGCCTAGCTCCCGGGTGATCCGGGGCGGTCGACGCGCGAAACGCCCCGTGTGGTAACCGGGGTTTATCGCTTTCTGGTGACACCATGGACACCATGAGGCAAAGGATCCTGGTCGTCGACGACGACCCATCGCTGGCCGAGATGCTCACCATCGTGCTGCGCGGTGAGGGTTTCGACACCGCGGTCATCGGTGACGGCACCCAGGCGCTGACCGCCGTCCGTGAACTGCGGCCCGATCTGGTGCTGCTCGACCTGATGCTGCCCGGCATGAACGGCATCGACGTGTGCCGCGTGCTGCGCGCGGACTCGGGCGTGCCGATCGTCATGCTGACCGCCAAGACCGACACCGTCGACGTGGTGCTCGGCCTGGAGTCCGGCGCCGACGACTACGTGATGAAGCCGTTCAAGCCGAAGGAACTGGTCGCCCGCGTGCGCGCCCGGCTGCGCCGCAACGAGGACGAGCCCGCCGAGATGCTGTCCATCGCCGACGTCGACATCGACGTCCCGGCGCACAAGGTGACCCGCCAGGGCGAGCAGATCTCCCTCACCCCGCTGGAGTTCGACCTGCTGGTCGCGCTGGCACGCAAACCGCGCCAGGTGTTTACTCGTGATGTGCTGCTCGAACAGGTGTGGGGTTACCGCCACCCCGCCGACACCCGTTTGGTGAACGTGCATGTGCAGCGGCTGCGGGCCAAGGTCGAGAAGGACCCGGAGAACCCGCAGGTGGTGCTGACCGTTCGAGGAGTGGGATACAAGGCCGGACCCCCGTGATCTTCGGCTCGAGGCGGCGCATCCACCGGCGGTCGGCACCACTGATCCGCGGACTGGGTGTGCTGGGTCGGGCGATGAGTCTGGCGTGGCGGCGCTCTCTGCAGTTGCGCGTCGTCACGTTGACGTTGGGGTTGTCGCTCGCCGTCATCCTCGTGCTGGGCTTCGTGCTGACGAGCCAGATCACCGACCGCATCCTCGAGGTGAAGGTCGGCGCCGCGACGGAGGAGATCGAACGCGCCCGCACCACCGTCAGCGGCATCGTCGGCGGTGAGGAGACCCGGTCCCTCGACAGCAGCCTGCAGCTGGCCCGCAACACCCTGATCGACCGCAAGGCCGACGCCGGGGCGGGCCTGGCCGGCACGTTCGACGCGGTGCTCATCGTCCCCGGCGACGGCCCGCGCGCCGCGACCGCGGCCGGGCCCATCGACCAGATCCCGAACTCGTTGCGCGAGTTCGTCAAAGCCGGGCAGGTCAGCTACCAGTACGCGACCGTGCACACCGACGGCTTCTCCGGGCCCGCGCTCGTCATCGGCAGCCCCACGTCCTCGCCCGTCACCAATCTCGAGCTGTACCTGATCTTCCCGCTGAACAACGAGCAGTCGACGATCGCGTTGGTGCGCGGCACCATGGCCACCGGCGGCGTGGTGCTGCTCGGCCTGCTCGCCGCGATCGCCCTGCTGGTGGCGCGCCAGATCGTGCTGCCGGTGCGCTCGGCGTCGCGGATCGCCGAACGCTTCGCCGAAGGGCATCTGAGCGAACGCATGCCGGTGCGTGGCGAGGACGACATGGCGCGGCTGGCGGTGTCGTTCAACGACATGGCCGAGAGCCTGCAGCGCCAGATCACCCAGCTGGAAGAGTTCGGAAACCTGCAGCGCCGCTTCACCTCTGACGTCAGCCACGAACTGCGCACCCCGCTCACCACGGTGCGGATGGCCGCCGACCTGATCCACGACCACGCCGACGAACTCGACCCCGCGCTGCGCCGCTCCACCGAACTGATGGTCAACGAACTCGACCGGTTCGAGTCCCTGCTCAACGACCTGCTCGAGATCTCGCGCCACGACGCCGGTGTCGCCGAACTCGCGGTCGAGGCCGTCGATCTTCGCTCCATCGTGCGCAGCGCGCTCGACAACGTCGGGCACCTCGCCGAGGACGCGCACGTCGAGCTGATCGTCGACCTGCCCGGCGACGAGATCATCGCCGAGGTGGACTCGCGTCGCGTCGAGCGGATTCTGCGCAACCTGATCGCCAACGCCGTCGACCACGCCGAACGCAAACCCGTCCGTATCCGGATGGCAGCCGACGCCGACACCGTCGCGGTGACCGTGCGCGACTACGGCGTCGGGCTGCGCCCGGGCGAGGAGAAGCTGGTGTTCAGCCGCTTCTGGCGGGCCGACCCCTCCCGGGTGCGCCGCAGCGGCGGCACCGGACTGGGGCTGGCCATCAGCATCGAGGACGCGCGGCTGCACCAGGGCCGGCTCGAGGCGTGGGGCGAGCCCGGCAAGGGCGCCTGCTTCCGGCTCACCCTTCCGCTGGTGCGTGGCCACAAGGTGACCAGCAGCCCGCTGCCGGTCAAGCCGATCGGCGAGCCCGCCGGTGTTCCCACCCGTCGGCGCGAACCGGCAGGGGAGAGCGTGTGACACGGGCTCTGGCGGCGCTGTTCGCGGTGCTGATGCTGGTGCTGGCCGGGTGTGCCGGGGTGCCCAGCTCGTCGTCGCCGCAGGCGATCGGCACCGTCGAGCGGCCCGCGCCGCCGAGCCTGCCCAAGCCCACCGCGGGCATGGACCCCGACGTGCTGCTGCGCGAATTCCTCAAAGCCACCGCCGATCCCGCCAATCGTCACCTCGCGGCGCGGCAGTTCCTCACCGAGTCGGCGTCGAGCGGCTGGGACGACGCCGGCAGCGCGCTGTTGATCGACAACGTGGTGTTCGTCGAAACCCGAACGCCGGACAGGGTTTCGGTGAGCATGCGCGCCGACATCCTCGGCTCGCTGTCGGACATGGGCGTCTTCGAGACAGGGGAGGGCGCGCTGCCCGACCCGGGCCCCATCGAACTGGTCAAGACGCCCGGCGGCTGGCGCATCGACCGGCTGCCCAACGGGGTGTTCCTCGACTGGCAGCAGTTCCAGTCCACCTACAAACGCAGCACCCTCTACTTCGCGGACCCGACCGGCAAGACCGTCGTGCCCGACCCCCGCTACGTCGCCGTCTCCGAACCCGACCAGCTGGCCACCGAATTGGTGAGCAAGCTGATCGCCGGCCCGCGCCCCGAGATGGAGAAGACGGTGCGCAACCTGCTCGGCCCGCCGCTGCGCCTGCGCAACCCGGTGACCCGCGCCGACGGCGGCAAGACCGGAGTGGGGCGCGGTTACGGCGGGGCGCGCATCGATCTGGAGAACCTGTCGACCACCGACCCGCACAGCCGGCAACTGCTTGCCGCGCAGCTGATCTGGACGCTGTCGCGGGCCGGGATCAACGGCCCCTACGTGATCAACGCCGACGGCGCCGCGCTGGACGACCGCTTCGCCGAAGGCTGGGACACCGGCGACGTCGCGGCGACCGACCCCGGTGCCGCCGACGGCGCAGCGGCCGGTCTGCACGCCCTTGTCGGCGGGTCGCTGGTGTCGCTCGACGGCCAACGCGCGCCACGGGTTCCGGGCTCGTTCGGCTCGATGCCCGGCCAGACGGCGGCGTCGCTGTCCCGCACCGGGCAGGAAGTGGCGTCGATCGTCACGCTGCGGCCCGGGGCGCCCGACATGTCGTCATCGCTGTGGGTGGGACCGTTGGGCGGCAACGCCTCCCAGGCGATGGACGGGCGCAACCTGACCCGGCCGAGCTGGGCGCTCGACGACGCGATCTGGGTCGTCGTCGACGGCATCAACGTCGTGCGCGTCATCCAGGACGCCTCCGGTCAGCCGGCCCGCATCCCGGTCGACGCGACCGCGGTGGCCGCGAAATTCCCCGGCGTGATCACCGAACTGCAACTCTCCCGCGACGGCACCCGCGCGGCGATGGTGATCGACCGGCACGTGGTGCTCGCCGGTGTCGAGCAGGCGCCCACCGGCGGGTACGCGCTGACGTATCCGCGCAGGCTGGGCTACGGGCTGGGCGACACCGTGGTGTCGCTGGGCTGGCGCACCGGCGACGACATCGTGGTCAGCCGCACCGACCAGGCGCATCCGGTGTCCTACGTGAACCTCGACGGGGTGAACTCCGACGGGCCCAGCCGCAACCTGCTGATGCCCGTCACCACGGTGGCCGCCAACCCGTCGGCGGTCTACGTCGCCGACGGGCGCGGCGTACTGCAGCTGTCCGGCTCGGGCGCCGAAGGCGACCCGGGATGGGCCGAGGTCCGGCCGTTGATGGGAGCGGGCGCGCTGCCGGTGCTGCCGGGCTGACAGGTCGTCGACGAAAGGGTTGGAATGGACATCAACGGGATCACCGACATCCAGGTGTCGCGGAAGACGGTGCTCGCCGGGGCCGGGGTGGGCGTGGCCGCGGCGGCGCTCGCGGCGTGCTCGAGCGGATCGGACTCGTCGTCATCGGAGTCGTCATCGGAATCTTCGGGGTCGTCCTCGGAGTCATCGGCCGCCGCCGGGGAGGCGCTGGCCACGACCGGCGACGTGCCGGTGGGCTCCGGGGTGATCGTCGGCAAGACCGTCGTCACGCAGCCGACGGCCGGCGAGTACAAGGCGTTCTCGGCGGTGTGCACGCACCAGGGCTGCCTGGTCAACAAGGTCGCCGACGGCACCATCGACTGCCCCTGCCACGGCAGCAAGTTCAGCCTCGACGGCCAGGTCGTCAACGGCCCGGCCAAGAAGCCGCTCGAGCCGGTGAACGTCACCGTGCAGGGCGAGTCGATCGTCGCCAGCTGATCGGCCGCGTCGGCTCGCCTCTCCTTGCGACCCGGCGCAGCGTCTCGCCGCTGAGATTACCGGCGCTCGGGCAGGTGTCTGAGCGGCAAGTGTCCGCCGTCCAGTGAGAAGCCATGGCTGTGAAAAGCCGCTGATCACAGCCGGGAATGCTATTCCGCGGGAAGGGCGCGCGGGGGTGTCAGAGGCTGGGCTCACACTGACGGCGTGCTCGATCTCGTCCTACCCCTGCAGTGCGGCGGCTGCGGCGCCCCCGCCACGGCGTGGTGCCCGGCCTGCGCGCAGGAGTTGGCCGTGCAGCCCGACGAACCGCACCTGATCACGCCCCGGCTGGACCCGGGCGTGCCCGTGCTCTCCCTCGGCCGCTACGCCGGCGCCCGACGCAAGGCCGTCGTCGCCCTCAAGGAGCGTGGCCGCAGCGACCTGCTCGACCCGCTCGGCGACGCCATGCAGGCAGCGCTCGAGCGCCTGCTGACCTGGGGTGTTCTCGATCCGCCGCTCACCCTCGTGCCCGCACCCACCCGGCGCTCGTCGGCGCGGCGCCGCGGCGGCGACCCCGTCACCGGCCTCGCCCGGCGCGCCGCCGCCGGCCTGCCCGGGGTGACCGTCACGCCCGCGCTGCGCCTCAAGACCTTCACCCGCGACTCGGTCGGCCTGTCCAGCGCCGACCGGCAGGCCAACATCGCCGGCCGGATCCGGCTGGTCCGCCCCGTCGGCGGCACCGTCGTGCTCGTCGACGACATCGTCACCACCGGGGCCACCGCCGCCGAGTCGGTCCGCGTCCTGCAAACCGCCGGCGCGGCCGTCGCCGCCGTCGTCGCGGTCGCCCACGCCTGAGCGCTTGCATTACCCGCAGATCAATCCGCCATGAAGAACTGAAAACAGGTCGCGCGAATAGGTGGCACGAACACATGAACACGGACTACCGTCGGCACCAACCATCCGTGAACAGCTCACGGCGGCGCTCAGAACACGAGACGCCGATATCGCGCCAGCGGTAGGAGGTGAGTAGTCGACACCTTGCACCGGCGAGTGGCGCCACCCCCATATGCCGCGTCGGCGCGATTTCTTCATCAGCAAGCACGCATGACGTGCACACGCGAGAGAGAGTCGAGTTGCCAAGCATGTCAGTAAATTCCACGGACTCCGACAGCACGATGGTGATGGATCCCGACGCCTCGGGCCCCTCCGATGTCACCTCACACGCCGAAGTGGTGGTGACCGGGCGCAATGTCGAAGTTCCCGACCACTTCCGCGTCTTCGTCGCCGAGAAGTTGTCACGCCTGGAACGATTCGACCGCACCATCTACCTCTTCGACGTCGAACTCGATCACGAGAAGAACCGACGTCAACGCAAGAACTGTCAGCATGTCGAGATCACGGCGAAGGGACGCGGCCCGGTCGTGCGCGGCGAAGCCTGCGCCGACAGCTTCTACGCCGCCTTCGAAGCCGCGGCGAGCAAACTCGAGGCCCGCCTGCGCAAGAGCAAGGACCGCCGCAAGATCCACTACGGCGACAAGCGGCCCGAGTCGCTGCACGAAGCCACCGCGCCCGACCGCCTCGACGCCGCCTTCGCGCTGCCGACCGAGGCCCCTGCGGCCACCGACGGCGCCGTCGTCGACGACCACGAACCCGGCCGCATCGTCCGCACCAAGGAACACCCCTCCACCCCGATGACCGTCGACGACGCGCTCTACGAGATGGAACTGGTGGGCCACGACTTCTTCCTCTTCCACGACAAGGAGAGCGACAAGCCCTGCGTGGTGTACCGGCGCCACGCCTACGACTACGGGCTGATCCGTCTGGCGTGAGGGGAACCGGCGCGCTCGAGCACCGTCACGGTTGCTCGGCGCGCCGGCTTCGCCCCGTACGATGGGGACGTCCAACGCGTGACGCATCCATCAACGCAAAGGGTTATACAGCGTGCTCTCGAAGTTGCTCCGTCTCGGCGAAGGCCGCATGGTCAAGCGCCTCAAGGGGGTGGCTGACTACGTCAACACCCTGTCCGACGACGTCGAGAAGCTCTCCGACGCCGAGTTGCGGGCCAAGACCGCCGCCTTCCGGGCGCGGCTGGCCGACGGCGAAGACCTCGACGACCTGCTCCCCGAGGCGTTCGCCGTCGCCCGCGAGGCCGCCTGGCGGGTGCTCAACCAGCGCCACTTCGACGTCCAGGTGATGGGCGGCGCCGCCCTGCACTTCGGCAACGTCGCCGAGATGAAGACCGGTGAGGGCAAGACCCTGACCGCCGTGCTGCCCGCCTACCTCAACGCGCTGGCCGGCAAGGGCGTGCACATCGTCACGGTCAACGACTACCTGGCCAAGCGCGACGCCGAGCAGATGGGCCGCGTACACCGTTTCCTCGGCCTCGACGTCGGCGTGATCCTGTCGCAGCTCAGCCCCGAGGAGCGGCGCGCCGCCTACGGCGCCGACATCACCTACGGCACCAACGTCGAGTTCGGCTTCGACTACCTGCGCGACAACATGGCCCTGCGCCTCGAGGACTGCGTGCAGCGCGGCTTCAACTACGCCATCGTCGACGAGGTCGACTCGATCCTCATCGACGAGGCCCGTACCCCGCTGATCATCTCCGGGCCCGTCGAGGGCGGTTCGAACTGGTACACCGAGTTCGCCCGGCTCGCGCCGCTGATGGAGAAGGACACCCACTACGAGGTCGACATCAAGAAGCGCACCGTCGGTGTGCACGAGGTCGGCGTGGCGTTCGTCGAGGACCAGCTCGGCATCGAGAACCTCTACGAGGCGGCCAATTCGCCGCTGGTGAGCTACCTGAACAACGCGCTGAAGGCCAAGGAGCTCTTCGAGCGCGACAAGCACTACATCGTCCGCAACGGCGAGGTGCTGATCGTCGACGAGTTCACCGGCCGCATGCTGGTCGGCCGCCGCTACAACGAGGGCCTGCACCAAGCCATCGAGGCCAAGGAGCACGTCGAGATCAAGGCGGAGAACCAGACCGTCGCGACGGTCACGCTGCAGAACTACTTCCGCATGTACGACAAGCTCGCGGGCATGACCGGCACCGCCGAGACCGAGGCCGCCGAGCTGCACGAGATCTACAAGCTCGGCGTGGTGTCCATCCCCACCAACAAGCCGATGATCCGGACCGACCAGTCCGACCTGATCTACAAGACCGAGGAGGCCAAGTTCATCGCGGTCGTCGACGACGTCGTCGAACGCTATGAGAAGGGCCAGCCGGTGTTGATCGGCACGACGAGCGTCGAGCGTTCGGAGTTCCTGTCGCGCCAGTTCGAGAAGCGGCGCATCCCGCACAACGTGCTCAACGCCAAGTACCACGAGCAGGAAGCCGGCATCGTCGCCGAAGCCGGCCGCCTCGGCGCGGTAACCGTGGCCACCAACATGGCCGGCCGCGGCACCGACATCGTGCTCGGCGGCAACGTCGACTACCTGCTGGACCGGCAGCTGCGCCAGCGCGGCCTGGACCCCGTCGAGACGCCCGACGAGTACGAGCAGGCCTGGCACGAGGAGCTGCCCGCGGTCAAGGCGCAGGTCGCGTCCGAGGCCAAGGACGTCGTCGCGGCGGGTGGGCTCTACGTGCTCGGCACCGAGCGCCACGAGTCCCGCCGCATCGACAACCAGCTGCGCGGCCGCTCTGGCCGCCAGGGTGACCCGGGCGAGTCCCGCTTCTACCTGTCGTTGGCCGACGAGCTGATGCGCCGCTTCAACGGCGCGACGCTGGAGACGCTGCTGACCCGGCTGAACCTGCCCGAGGACGTGCCGATCGAGGCCAAGATGGTGTCCCGCGCGATCAAGAGCGCGCAGACCCAGGTCGAGCAGCAGAACTTCGACATCCGCAAGGAAGTCCTCAAGTACGACGAGGTGATGAACCAGCAGCGCAAGGTGATCTACGCCGAGCGCCGCCGCATCCTCGAGGGCGAGAACCTCGCCGAGCAGGCACACACCATGCTCACCGATGTGGTCACCGCCTATGTCGACGGCGCCACCGCCGAGGGCTACTCCGAGGACTGGGACCTGGAGAAGCTGTGGGAGAGCCTGCGTCAGCTCTACCCGGTCGGTATCGACCACCACGACCTGATCGACTCCGACGCCGTCGGTGAGGCCGGCGAGCTGACCCGCAAGGAACTGCTCGACGCGCTGATCGAGGACGCCGAGCGCGCCTACGCCGAGCGCGAGGCCGAGATCGAGGCGCTGGCCGGTGAGGGCGCGATGCGTCAGCTCGAGCGCAACGTGCTGCTCAACGTGCTGGACCGCAAGTGGCGCGAGCACCTCTACGAGATGGACTACCTGCGGGAGGGCATCGGCCTGCGCGGGCTCGCACAGCAGCGCCCCGAGGTCGAGTACGCCCGCGAGGGATACGACATGTTCATCGGCATGCTCGACGGCATGAAGGAGGAGTCGGTCGGCTTCCTGTTCAACGTGCAGGTCGAAGCCACGCCGGCCCCGGCGGTCGCGCCCGTCGCGGCCCCGCCCGGCCTGTCCGACTTCGCCGCCGCGGCCGCCGCCGCCCAGGAGCAGGGTGCCGTGGCCACGAAGGAACGGCCGGCCGTGCGCGCCAAGGGAATCGACGACGACGACGGGCAGCCGCCGCTGATCTACTCGGGACCGTCGGAGGACGGCTCGGCGGAGATCAAGCGCACCGGCGGCGGCAACGGCAATGGCTCCGGCAGCGGCACCAAGCCTGCCGGCGGCGGTACCCGCCGCGAACGCCGCGAGGCCGCCCGCGCCCAGAAGGCCGGCCGGCACGCCCGTCGCCGCTAACGAGCGCAAAACCCGTTCAGACTGCGCTGACGGCGGGAAAAACCACGTGAACGCCGCCGCGGGCGCAGTCTGAACGGAACCGCTCGCCGACTAACCGATCTGCAGTGCGATCATGCGCCAGTGGTCGCGGTAGCGCTCGATGCGCGCCGCGACCGCATGGACGCGGCCGGACCGGCTGAACGACGCGAACACCTCGGCCGCGGTGACCTCACCGCCGCCGTTGTCCACCGCGCGCACCCGCACCCGATGCAGCGTGGCACTGCCGCTGCGCGCCGCCCGCGCGCGGGCAAGCACCCGGTCCACCAGGACCGGCGTCATCAACGGACGGAGCTGGGCGATGGGCCGGCGCCGGTCGATGACCTCGATGATCTGGCGCAGCGCGGTCTCGGCGAACACCACCGCGGTCTTAGGCGGCGGCGCCTCGCGCTGCGCGGGCCGGTGCGGGCGGATCCGGTGCAGCGCCGAGCCCGACGGGGTGGGGCAGGGCTGGCCCAGCGGGTGGGGGACGGGCTCGCAGTCGATCACCGGCGAGGTGAGCCAGCCGGCGGGGGCAAGGGGTGATGCGGTCATGACGGATCTCCAGCAGTGGACGGGACGGATGGCGCATCTGCTGGAGAGTGGCAGACCCGTCGATGATCCCACGGCCCACCGACCCCTCGACGCACCCGTTCTGCGGCCGGCCGACGGGTGCCGATACGGTGAACCGTCCACAGCGATCCGGCGATGAGGAGGGGGGCGCCGCGATGGTGACCAGGTTGTCGGCGTCCGACGCGTCGTTCTTCCGGCTGGAGAACTCGGCCACGCCGATGTACGTCGGCTCGCTGCAGATCCTGCGCAAGCCCCGCAACGGGCTGAGCTACGAGACGCTGCTCGCGACCGTCGAGCATCGGCTCCCGCAGATCCCGCGGTACCGGCAGAAGGTGCGCGAGGTCAGCTACGGACTCGCCCGTCCCGTGTGGATCGACGACCGCGACTTCGACATCACCTACCACATCCGGCGCTCGGCGCTGCCGTCCCCGGGCAGCGACGCCCAGCTGCACGAGCTGATCGCCCGGCTGGCCGCCCGCCCGCTGGACAAGTCGCGGCCGCTGTGGGAGATGTACCTGGTCGAGGGGCTCGAGAAGAACCGCATCGCGATCTACACCAAATCGCACCAATCTCTGGTCAACGGCATGACGGCGCTTGAGATCGGCCACGTCATCGCCGACCGCACGCAGAAGCCGCCGCAGTTCGACGAGGACATCTGGATCCCGGCGCGCGAACCCAGCGACCGGCAGCTGCTGCTCGGCGCGCTCGGGGAATGGATCGCGCGGCCCACCCAGCAGGCCGCCGCGATGCGCTCGGCGGTCACCGAGGCGGTGACCAACACCGGTCAGCTCATCGACCTCGGCCGGCGCGCCGCCGACGTCGCCCGCATCGTCGCCCGCGGCACCGCGCCGAACAGCCCGTTGAACGCCACCGTGTCCCGCAACCGGCGGTTCTCGGTGGCCTCGGCCTCCCTGGAGGATTTCCGGCTGATCCGCGCCCGCTACGACTGCGACATCAACGACGTGGTGCTCGCCGTCGTCGCCGGCGCGCTACGGAACTGGCTGCTCTCCCGCGGAGAACCGGTGACGGCGACGACCGCGGTGCGGGCGATGGCGCCGATGTCGGTGTACGCCGACACCGACACCGACGGGGCAGGGCCGGGCCAGGCGATCGGCGAGGTCGCCCCGTTCCTGGTGGATCTGCCGGTCGGGGAGGCCAACGCGGTCGTGCGGCTCTCCCAGATCGCACACGCCACCGAGACGAACCCGACCGCCGCCAGCCTCGTCGACGCCCGCACGATCATCACGCTGTCGGGTTTCGCGCCGCCGACCCTCCACGCGATGGGCGTCCGGGTCGCGACGAGCTTCTCGGCGCGGCAGTTCAACCTGCTGATCACCAACGCCCCCGGCGCCCAGAACCAGATGTACATTGCCGGCACCAAGCTGCTCGAGAGCTATTCGGTGCCGCCGCTGCTGCACAACCAGGCGCTCGCCATCGGCGTGACGTCCTACAACGGCACGCTGTACTTCGGCATCAACGCCGACCGCGACGCGATGAGCGACGTCGACATGCTGCCGAGCCTGATGCGCGAATCCCTCGATGAACTGCTCGAGGCCGCCCGGTAACCGATCGGTGACCGAAAGGGGATTTGACGGTCGCCCGCGGGCGGAGTCGAATGATGCGAATGTCCACCTCAGAAGATGAGCTGACCGCCGCCATCGCCGATGGTCACGCGAACGCCACGAGCCCGATCCCGCACCCGGTGCTCGACGTGCCCGTCGAAGAGGCGCGCATCACCCGCTCCCGCGGCATCGACTGGGCCGTCTTCGGCGTCACCGCGGTGGTCGCGATCGCGTTCCTGGTGTGGGGATTCCTCAGCACCGACACGCTGGCCGACGCCTCGTCGGCCGCGCTCACGTGGGTGATGAACAACACCGGGTGGCTGTTCGTGCTCACCAGCACCGGCTTCGTGGTGTTCGTGCTCTACCTCGCACTCGGGCGCTACGGCACCATCCCGCTGGGCCGCGACGACGAGGAGCCCGAGTTCAACGGCATCTCCTGGGTGGCGATGATGTTCAGCGCCGGCATGGGCATCGGGCTGATGTTCTTCGGTGTCGCCGAACCGCTCACGCACTTCACCACCCCGCCGCCGGGCACCGGCGCGGAGGGCAACCCCGAGGCCGTGCAGAACGCGTTGGCCACCACGCTGTTCCACTGGACGCTGCACCCGTGGGCGATCTACGCCGTCGTCGGCCTCGCGATCGCCTACGGCGTGTACCGCAAGGGTCGGCTGCAGCTGATCAGTTCGGCCTTCGAGCCGCTGCTCGGGTCACGGGCCAACGGGTCGTGGGGCAAGGTCATCGACATGCTCGCGATCTTCGCGACGCTGTTCGGTTCGGCCGCGTCTCTCGGCTTGGGCGCCTTGCAGATTCGCAGCGGCCTGCAGATCGTCGCCGGCATCGGGGAGACCGGCAACGCGATCCTGATCATCATCATCACGGTGCTCACGGTGTGCTTCGTGCTGTCGGCGGTCTCGGGTGTGGCGCGCGGCATCCAGTGGCTGTCGAACATCAACATGGTGCTCGCGGTGGCGCTCGCCGCGTTCGTGTTCGTCGTCGGCCCCACCGTGTTCATCCTCAACCTGCTGCCGACCGCGCTGGGCAGCTACTTCGCGGACCTGAACATGATGTCGGCGCGCACCGGCGCCGAAGGCGACGCGGTCAACACCTGGCTGCAGTCCTGGACGATCTTCTACTGGGCGTGGTGGGTGTCGTGGACGCCGTTCGTCGGCATGTTCATCGCGCGGATCTCCCGCGGCCGCACCATCCGTCAGTTCGTCGCCGGGGTGCTGGTGGTGCCCAGCCTGGTCTCGCTGGTGTGGTTCGCGATCTTCGGTGGCTCGGCGATCAAGGTGCAGCAGAGCGGAACCGACCTGGCCGGTCAGGGCGGGGTGGAGAAGCAGCTGTTCACACTGCTCGACCAGTACCCGATCGCCACGATCGCCAGCGTGGTGGTGATGATCCTGGTCGCGATCTTCTTCGTCTCCGGGGCCGACGCCGCGTCGATCGTGATGGGCTCGCTGTCGCAGAAGGGCACGATCCATCCGAGCCGGGGCACCGTCGTGTTCTGGGGAGTGGCGACCGGAGCGGTCGCGGCGGTGATGCTGCTCGTCGGCGGCGAGGACGCGCTGACCGGGCTGCAGACCATCACGATCATCGCGGCGCTGCCGTTCCTGCTGGTGATGGTGGCGATGGCGGTGGCGCTGCTCAAGGACCTTCGCCGGGATCCGAAGATCCTGCGCCGTGAGTACGCCGCGGAGGCCGTCGACAGTGCGGTCGTCGCCGGGGTCACCCAGCACGGTGACGACTTCATCATCTCGGTCGAGAAGGACCCGAACTGCAAGGATCGCGATGGCGCACAGCGAGAAGAAGCCGGCTGACGACGCGGGCGCTGTCAAGGTCAAGCTGCCCAACAAGATCTACAAGGCCGAATTGTTCCGGCTCCAAACGGAACTGGTGAAGCTGCAGGAGTGGGCCCGGGACACCGGCGCGCGTGTGGTCATCGTCTTCGAAGGCCGCGACGCCGCCGGTAAGGGCGGCACCATCAAGAGGATCACCGAATACCTCAGTCCCCGGGTCGCCCGCATCGCGGCGCTTCCCGCGCCGTCGGATCGTGAACGGGGACTGTGGTATTTCCAGCGCTACATCGCCCACCTGCCGGCGCGCGGGGAGATCGTCCTGTTCGACCGCTCCTGGTACAACCGCGCCGGGGTGGAGAAGGTGATGGGGTTCTGCACCCCGGCCGAGCACATCCTGTTCCTGCGCCAGACACCGATCTTCGAGCAGATGCTCATCGACGACGGCATCATCCTGCGCAAGTACTGGTTCTCGGTGTCCGACGAGGAACAGTTGCGCCGCTTCCGATCCCGGCTGCACGACCCGGTGCGGCAGTGGAAGCTCTCGCCGATGGACCTCGAGTCGGTGTACCGCTGGGAGGACTACTCCCGGGCCAAGGACGAGATGATGGTGCACACCGACACCCCGCAGAGCCCGTGGTTCGTGGTCGAGTCGGATTCCAAGAAGCACGCCCGGCTGAACATGATCGCCCACCTGCTCTCGACGATCGACTACCACGACGTGGACCTGCCCCAGGTGGAGTTGCCGTCGAGGCCGATCGTCAGCAGCGACTACCGGCGCCCGGCGCGCGAGTTGACCACCTACGTCGACGACCACGTCGCCACGTTGCTGGGCGACGCCGACTGACAGTGATGTCAACGCGCGGAGGCCACTAGGCTCGGCACAGTGCGCGTCTTCGTTCCCGCGACCCTGGCCATGCTGCAGAAATTGGTGGCCGACGGATCGCTGCGTCCCGTCAACGGCACCGCGTTCGCGGTGACGCCCACCCTGCGGGAGTCCTACGCCGAGGGCGACGAGGACGAACTGGCCGACGTCGCGCTGCGCGACGCGGCGCTGGCGTCGCTGCGTCTGCTCGGGAACGAAGGCGAGACGGGGTTGCCGAGCCGGCGGGCGGTGCTCGAAGCCGACGTCGACGGCGATGTGACGCTGCGTCCCGACCTCGACGACGCCGTGGTGCGGGTCGCGGGCGAGGTCCCGATCGGCCGGGTGATCGCGGCCTACGTCGACAACGCCGCCGCGGAAGCGGCGGTGTCCGCCGCGGTGGAGGCCGTCGACGAGGCGGATCTGGGGGATGAGGACGCCGAGCTGACCGTGGGCGACGCCCAGGACCACGACCTGGCCTGGTACGCGCCGCAGGAGCTGCCGTTTCTCCTCGAACTGCTCTGATGGGCTGGCTACGCGGCCGTAAGTTACGGTACCGTAGGTTGGACACCAGCGATCCGGCAGGAGCCCCCATGGCCAAGACCACGATCAAGACCACCGCCCGAGTCGCCGACACCGTGAAGCCCGTCATCGCCGGCGCCAAGGAGCGGCCGGGCTGGCATTTCCTGCGCACCGTCGCGGGCCGCATCACCACGCCGCTTCTTCCGGACGACTATCTGAAGCTCGCCAACCCGCTGTGGTCGGCGCGCGAACTGCGCGGCCGTGTCCTCGAGGTGCGCCGCGAGACCGTCGACTCCGCCACGCTCGTCATCAAGCCCGGGTGGGGATTTTCCTTCGACTACCAGGCCGGGCAGTACATCGGGATCGGACTGCTGGTCGACGGACGCTGGCGCTGGCGTTCCTACTCCCTGACGAGCAGCCCCGTCACCAGCAAGGGGTCGCGGACCATCACGATCACCGTCAAGGCGATGCCCGAGGGCTTCCTGTCCACCCACCTGGTCGGTGGCGTGGAACCCGGCACCATCGTCAGGCTCGCGGCGCCGCAGGGCAATTTCGTGATGCCGGATCCCGCCCCGGCGTCAGTGCTGTTCCTCACCGCCGGCTCCGGCATCACCCCGGTGATGTCGATGCTGCGCACCCTGACCCGACGCGGTCAGCTCGGCGACGTCGTCCATGTGCACTCATCGCCCACCGAGTCGGAGGTGCTGTTCGCCGACGAACTCTCGCAGCTGGCCTACCGGCACGAGGGTTACCGGCTGACAGTGCGGGCAACCCGGACCCAGGGCCGCCTCGACCTGACCCGGCTCGACGAGGTGGTCCCGGACTGGCGGGACCGGCAGACCTGGGCCTGCGGGCCCGAGGCGATGCTGGAAGCGGCGGAGCGCACCTGGGCGGCGGCCGGTATCGCCGACCGGCTGCACCTCGAGCGGTTCGCCGTCGCGCGCGCCAGCCACGGCAGCGGCGGCACCGTCGCGTTCGCGCGGGCGGGCAAGGAGGTCGTCGTGGACGGCGCGACCTCGCTGATGGACGCCGGCGAGGCCGCCGGCATCCAGATGCCGTTCGGATGCCGGATGGGCATCTGTCAGTCCTGCGTCGTGGGGCTGCTCGACGGCCACGTCCGCGACCTGCGGACCGGCGTGGAGCACGAGCCGGGCAGCCGGGTGCAGACCTGCGTCTCGGCCGCGTCGGGCGATTGTGTGCTCGACGTCTAAGGTTTACCGACTAGTAACCTACGTCTTCGTAGGTTACGGTAGCGTAGGTAGACGAGAGGAGGGTTGGAACCCATGGCAATCACCGACGTACCCGAGTTCGCGCACCTGAGCGACGCGGACATCGAAGGGCTGGCGCGCGAACTCGACGCGATCCGCCACGACATCGAAGACTCCCGCGGGGCGCGCGACGCGCGCTACATCCGCCGCACCATCGCCGCACAGCGCGCGCTGGAGGTCACCGGCCGGCTGCTGCTGGCCGCCGGCTCCAAGCGCGCCTACTGGTGGGCAGGCGCCACCACGCTGGGCGTGGCCAAGATCATCGAGAACATGGAGATCGGCCACAACGTCATGCACGGCCAGTGGGATTGGATGAACGATCCCGAGATCCACTCCTCAGCCTGGGAATGGGACATGAGCGGCGCCTCCAAGCACTGGCGCTTCACCCACAACTTCATGCATCACAAGTACACGAACATCCTCGGCATGGACGACGACGTGGGCTACGGCGTCATCCGCGTCACCCGCGATCAGCGGTGGACGCCGATGAACCTGGGCAACCTGTTCTTCAACACCCTGCTGTGCGTGGCATTCGAGTGGGGCGTCGGGCTCCAGCATCTCGAGCTCGGCAAGATCTTCAAGGGCCGCGACGACCGCAAGGCGACGATGGTCCGCGTCAAGGAGTTCGGCGTCAAGGCCGGCCATCAGGTGGCCAAGGACTACGCGCTGTGGCCCGCGCTGACCTCTCTGTCCCCGAAGGCCTCGTTCCGGTCGACGCTCACGGCCAACGCGGTGGCCAACGTCATCCGCAACGTGTGGGCCAACGCGGTGATCTTCTGCGGCCACTTCCCCGACGGCGCAGAGAAATTCACCAAGACCGACATGATCGGCGAGAGCAAGGGCCAGTGGTACCTGCGGCAGATGCTGGGCAGCGCCAACTTCGACAACGGCCCGGTGCTGCGCTTCATGAGCGGCAACCTGTGCCACCAGATCGAGCACCATCTGTTCCCGGACCTGCCGAGCAACCGGTACTACGAGATCTCGCTGCGCGTGCGGGAGATCTGCGACAAGTACGACCTGCCCTACACCACGGGCTCGTTCCTGGTGCAATACGGCAAGTCGTGGCGCACGATCGCGAAACTGTCGCTGCCGGACCGCTTCTTGAGCGACACCGCCGACGACGCGCCCGAGACGCGCAGTGAGCGGATGTTCGTCGACCTGGATCCCACCGAGCGTCGCGGCTTGAAGTCCGCGATCGCCGCGGTGCGGGCGCGCCGACGGGCGCGCAAGGCCGCGGCGCAGAGCGTCGAGCGACTAGCCGCCTGAGAACTGCAGAGACGACACAACCCCCGCGCTGAGCGCGGGGGTTGTGTCGTGTGGTGGGCGACTACGGCACGTAGTCGAAGGTGTCCGGGTTCGGCCCGGTGCGGCCGTCCTCGCCCTTGTCCAGACTCGAGATCGCCGAGAGGTCGTCGTCGCCGAGCTCGAAGTCGAACAGCGCGAAGTTGTCCTTGATCCGTTGCTCGGTCACCGATTTCGGGAACACGATGTCACCGCGCTGGATGTGCCAGCGCAGCACGACCTGCGCCGGTGACTTGCCGAGCGCCTCGGCGATGCGGGTGATCACCGGATCGTCGAGCACCTTGCCCTGCGCGATCGGCGACCACGCCTCGGTGGCGATGCCGTGCTCGCTGCCGTAGGCGCGCACCTCTTCGTTGGTGAAGTAGGGGTGCACCTCGATCTGGTTCACCGCGGGCACGGTGCCTGTCTCGTCGGCGAGCCGCTGCAGGTGCTCGATCTGGAAATTAGAGACGCCGATGCTGCGGGCCCGGCCGTCTTTGGCGAACTCCTCCAACGTCTTCCACGTCGAGACGTAATCGCCGTCGTAGAGCGTGGGCAGCGGCCAGTGGATCAGGAACAGGTCGACATGATCGAAGCCGAGCTCGGACAGCGTCTTGTCGAACGCACGCCGCGCGTCGTCGGGCTTGTGGAACCCGTTGTTGAGCTTGCTGGTGATGAACACCTCGCCGCGGTCGACGCCGGAATTGCGGATGCCTTCGCCGACGCCCTTCTCGTTCTGGTACATCTCCGCGGTGTCGATGTGGCGGTAACCGATGTTCAAGGCCGTGCTGACCGCGTCGGCGGTGTCCTCGGGCGGAATCTGATAGACGCCGAATCCCAGCTGGGGGATGGTCGCGCCGTCGTTCAATGTGATCGTGGGTACGTGTGTCACGTTCTACCTCCTTCGCCGCCAGCGTGCCCCGGGAGAGGGCGGCACAAACACTGCGCGCCCATTGTCATCGGCAGGTCAGGAATGATCCCGCTCGGCCTCGCGGAGCACTGCCAGCAGCCGACGGGCAGCCGCGACGCGGTCGGCCGCCGCCCCGGACAGCGCGTCGAGCGCACACTCCGGATCGGCGGGCGGCCCCATGTGACCGCACCCGCGCGGGCAGTCCTCGATCGCGTCGGCCAGATCAGAGAACGCCATCACCACGTCGTCGGCGGCGATGTGCGCCAGCCCGAACGAGCGGATCCCCGGCGTATCGATGACCCAGCCCCCGGCGGCCAGCGGTAGCGCCACCGACTGCGTCGACGTGTGCCGGCCCCGGCCGATGTCGGTGACGGCGCCGGTGGCCCGCTCCGCTTCCGGGACGAGGCGATTCACCAGGGTCGACTTTCCGACTCCGGAATGGCCGAGCAGCACGGTCACCTTGTCGGCCAGCAACCGCTGCACTGCGGAGAGCTCATCGTGCCGGCCGGCGGTGACGATCGTCAGATCGAGGCCGGCGAACTGCGCGGCGAACGGCTCGGCCGGCGCGAGGTCGGTCTTGGTGAGACACAGGATCGGCTCCAGACCCCCGGCGTACGCCGCGATCAGCGTGCGCTCCACCAGCCCGGTGCGCGGCGGCGGGTCGGCCAGTGCCACCACGACCAGCAGCTGATCGGCGTTGGCGACCACCACCCGCTCGGTGGGATCGGTGTCATCGGCGGTGCGGCGCAACACGGTTCGACGTTCCCCGCGTCGCACGATGCGCGCCAGGGTGTCGGGACGTCCGGACAGGTCGCCGACGACGTCGACGTCGTCGCCGACGACGATGGGGGTGCGGCCGAGTTCGCGCGCCCGCATCGCGGTGACCCGGCAGGCGGGGTCCCGGTCGAGCACGCACCCCCACCGGCCCCGGTCCACGGTGACGACCATCGCCGGTCGCGCGTCGGCGTGCTCGGGGCGCGTCTTGGTCCGCGGTCGCGAGCCGCGGCCCGGGCGCACCCGGACATCGGTCTCGTCGTACTCGCGTGGACTCAAAGGCCGGCCTGGGAATCCGTCTGACCGGCCAGCATGTCGGCCCACATCTGCGGGAACCGCGGCAGGGTCTTGGCTGTCGTGCCGATGTCCTCGACCTCGACGCCGGGCACCCGAAGCCCGATGATCGCGCCCGCGGTCGCCATGCGGTGATCGGCGTAGGACTGCCACCGGCCGTCGTGCATCTCGCGCGCGGTGATCGTCAAACCGTCGTCGGTCTCCTCGCACTGCCCGCCGAGGCGGTTGATCTCGGCGCTCAGCGCGGCCAACCGGTCGGTTTCGTGGCCGCGCAGGTGCGCGACCCCCCGCAGATGCGACACGGACCCGGGCGTGGCCAGCGCGGCCAGCGCGGCCACCGACGGGGTCAGCTCGCCGACGGCTCGCAGGTCGACGTCGACGCCGCCGTAGGTGGCGGTGCCCTGCACCTCGAGATAGGAGTCGCCGCGGCGCACCACCGAGTCGAACTGCTGCAGGATCGACAGGATCGCCTGCGCAGGTTGGGTGCTGACATCCGGCCAGCCCGTGACGCGGACGCTGCCCCCGCTGACCACGGCCGCGGCCAGGAACGGCACCGAGTTCGACAGGTCGGGCTCGATCACCCAGTCGTGGGCGGCGATCGGCCCGGGGGAGACCCGCCACCGGTTGGCGGTCGCGTCGTCGACCTGTACACCGGCTTCGCGCAGCATCGCCACCGTCATCGCCACGTGCGGCGCCGACGGCACCTCGGCGCCGGTGTGCACGATCGTCAGCCCGTCGTCGAACGCGGCGCCGGAGAGCAGCAGCCCCGAAACGAACTGCGACGAGCCCGACGCGTCGATCTCGACGGTGCCGCCCCGAACGGCACCCTCGCCGCGCACGTCGAACGGCAGCGCGTCGCCGTCGATGCCGACACCGAGCGCGCGCAGCCCGTCGAGCAGCGGAGCGATCGGCCGTGCCCGCGCCTGCTCGTCGCCGTCGAACGTGACGGTCCCGGTGCCGAGCGCCGCCACCGGCGGCAGGAACCGCAGCACCGTGCCCGCCAGACCGCAGTCGATCCGCGCGCCCGTGGGCGGCCGCAGCGCGCCGCTGATGGTCAGTGCCGTCTCGTCGGTGTCGTCGGCCGCGACGTCGAGGCCGAGGGTCTGCAGCGCAGCGATCATCAGGTCGGTGTCGCGGCTGCGCAGGGCGCCGCGCACCGTCGAGGTGCCCTGCGGCGCCGCGAGGGCCGCCAGCACGAGGGCGCGGTTGGTCTGCGACTTCGAGCCGGGCACCGTGACGGTGGCATGGACGGGGGTTGCGGTCGACGGGGCCGGCCAGGTGCTCACAGGATCCATTCTGGCGTGTCGTCGCTTTCTGCCACCATGGGGACCATGTGCGGGCGATTCGCGGTGACCACCGATCCGGCGCTGCTGGCCGAGAAGATCAAGGCGATCGACGAGGCGACCTCCCAGATGAAGGACCCACCTGCGCCGAACTACAACGTGGCGCCCACCACGACCGTCGCCACCGTGGTCAAGCGGCACACCGACCCCGACGACGAGTCGACCCGCCGGGTGCGGCTGATGCGGTGGGGCCTGGTGCCCCCGTGGGTCAAGGCCACCGACACCGGCACCCCCGACACCAAGGGCCCGCTGCTGATCAACGCGCGGTCGGACAAGGTGACGACATCGCCGGCGTTCCGCAGTTCGGCCAAGGCCAAGCGCTGCCTGGTGCCGATGGACGGCTGGTACGAATGGCAGGGCGAAAAAGGGAAGAAGACGCCTTTCTTCATGCATCCCGTCGACGGCGAGCCGCTGTTCATGGCGGGGCTGTGGTCGTCGTGGCGGCCGAAAGACGCTCCCAAGGACGCACCCCCGCTGCTGAGCTGCACGATCATCACCACCGACGCCGCCGGCCCGCTCGCCGAGATCCACGACCGGATGCCGCTGACCATCAGCGCCCGTGACTGGGACCACTGGCTGGACCCCGACGCCCCGATCGACGAGGGCCTGCTGCGCGGGCACGGCGACCTGGACCGGATCGCGGTCCGTGAGGTGTCAAGGCTGGTCAACAGCGTGCGCAACAACGGGCCCGAGTTGATCGAGCCGGCCGAGCCGCAGCCGGAGCAAGCCACGCTGCTATGAGCCTGCCGCTGACCGACCGCGCGGTGCTCGATGCGCTGGCCGCCGACCTGGCCGCGGCCGACTACACCACCGACGGCGTGGCCGGGCTGCTCGGCGCCGACGCGGGCGCCGCGTTCAGCCGCGGACTGTGGTGGTCGGCGCTGCGCGCCACCGAACGGGCACCCGCCGACCGGCAACGCCTCGCGATCCTGGTGCGGCTGTTCCTGCTCGGCGCCGAGGAGACCCGCGCGCACGTCGCCGAGGCGTTCCCCGGCGCGGGTGTCGACGCGCTGACCGCCGCCGGTGTCCTCGAGCCGTCGGCGGACGGCTACCGCGCCGTGCTCGACATCCGACCGCACAGCGACGGGGCACGCGACTTCCTGGTGGTTTCCGACCAGGACGCGGCGCTACGGCCCGGTCCCGTGCGTCGCGACCATGTTCTGGGTATCGGCGGCGCGTCGGTGTCGCTGGCGCACGCGGTCATCCGCACGCCGGTCGGCCGTGCGCTCGACGTCGGCACCGGCTGCGGCATCCAGGCGCTGCACCTGTCCGGTCATTGCGACGAGGTCGTCGCCACCGACACCAACGAGCGCGCCCTGGCGCTGGCGGCGGCCACCGCACGGCTCAACGGCATGTCCTGGAATCTGCGGGCGGGCAGCCTCTTCGAGCCGGTGGCGGGGGAGCGGTTCGACCTGATCGTGTCCAATCCGCCGTTCGTGGTCGGGCTCGGCGCGCTCGACTACATCTACCGCGATTCCGGAATGGCCGGAGACGCCTTGTGCGAGAACATGATCCGGCAGGTCGGCGATCACCTGGAGCCGGGCGGCACCGCGCAGATCATGGCGAACTGGATCGTGCGCGACGGGCAGGACTGGCGGGATCGGGTGCGGGGCTGGCTCGACGGCAGCGGTCTGCATGCGTGGGTGGTGCAGCGCGAGTTCGCCGACCCGATCAGTTACGTGTCGCTGTGGACCTCGGACGCCGGCGAACTCCCCGAGGAGGCGGCGCGGCGTGGCGGGCTGTGGCTGGACTGGTTCGACGCGGAGGGTATCGCCGGGGTCGGCATGGGCATGATCGTGGTGCGCGCGCCGCGCCGCGGCGAGCACCGCGCCCCCGATCAGGTGCTCGAGGAGATCACCGGCGCCGACGAGCAGTTGACCGGCCCGGAGGTGGAGGCCTTCTTCGCCCGGCGCGACTACCTGCACGACCACAGCGACGATCAGCTGCTGGCGACCCGGCTGACCACCGCGCCGGTGTTCCTCGAGGAGCAGTCGTTGCCGGGGCCCGAGGGGTGGCAAACGGTCGGTGCCGCGGTGCGCCGCCCCGGCGGACCCGGCGCGGTGATCGGCGTCGACGAGGTGTCGCGGGCGCTGTTCGCGGGTTGCCGCGGCGAGGTCCCGCTCGGCATGCTGATCGAACTGCTGGCCGCTCATCACGGGGTGGAGGCCGACGCGCTGGCTGCGGCGGCGCTGCCGGTGGTGCGCGAGGCGATCGGCCGCGGGATCCTCTACGAGGCCCGGTAGACCGCGCTGACCACCACGTAGGGCGACGAGAACGCGACCACCCCCGACGGATCGGCGTGCTGCCGCAGCGCCGCAGTGAACGCGTCGGCGAGCGGTGCGCGTGCGTCGCCGGCGCGCGCGAACGTTGCGACGTGCATCGGCGACTCGTTCTGCAGCCAGGTCATGGCATCGTCCACCGAGGCGAACTCCCACCGGTGCTCGCCGCGCTCGATCTGGAGGTCGGTGAAGCGCGGTGCCAGCCGGTCGGCGACGACGGCGTCGTCGCCCCACTGATCCGGGGAGAACCCCGTCGTCGTGGGCGCCCCGAGCACCGCGATCACCGGGTCGAACAGCGGGTTGCTCTGCGCCCGCACCCAGGACGAAAAGGCCAGCACGCCTGCGGGTTTCAGCAACCGGGCCACCTCGGCGACCTGGCTGAGCGGCTCGACGAAGATGATGCCCATGTTCGACACCGCGACATCGAACGACCCGGGCGGCAGCCCGGTGTCGGCGGCGTCGCCGACCGTCCAGGTGATGTGCGGGGCGCGCTGCGCGGCGAGGTCGATGAGCTCCGGGGTGAGGTCGACGCCGGTGACCTCCGCGCCACGCCCGGCGGCGGCCACCGCGGCGCTGCCGGTGCCGCACGCGAGGTCGACGACCGTGGCGCCGTCGAGCGGGCGGCGGCGCGCGGCGGCGTCGACCACGCGCTCGGCGATGTGGGCGATGCGTTCCCCGACGGCGTCATAACGCCCTGCAGACCAGATCGACGGCGATGTCACGGGTCCAGCGTGCCACCATGTGCCGATGAGCGAGTTCGCGGTCCACGCTCCGCCGCTGCCGCGGCCGGTGACGTTCGACCAGTTCTGGGCGGACCTGACGTTCCTGCACTGGCCGGTCGATGCGGCTGCCGTCGCGCCGTTCTTTCCGCCCGGCACCCGGCCCGACGTCCTCGACGGCGTCACCTACGTCGGGCTGGTCCCGTTCGTGATGCGCGACCTGCGGCTCGGCACGGCGGTGCGGTTGCCGTACGTCGGGACGTTCGCCGAGACCAACGTTCGGCTCTACTCCGTCGACGACGCCGGTCGGCACGGCGTGCTGTTCCGCTCGCTGGAGACCGAACGTCTTGCGGCGGTCGCGGCCAGCCGGGCCGCGCTGGGCATTCCCTACACCTGGGCGAAGATGAGGGTGACCCGCGGCGGGGACCGAATCCGGTATGACAGCGTCCGGCGCTGGCCGCGACGCGGGCTGCGCAACGACGTCACGGTGCGGATCGGGGAGCCGGTCGAACCCACGCCGCTGGAGGTGTGGCTGACCGCGCGCTGGGGTGCGCACACCCGCAAGGCAGGGCGCACGTGGTGGCTGCCCAACGAGCACGCCACGTGGCCGCTGCACTGCGCCGAACTCGTCGATGTGACAGACGATTTGGTGGCGGCAGCCGGTGTGGCCGTCGGCGGGCCGATGCTGCGGCCGCTGTACTCGCCGGGGGTGCACGCCCGCTTCGGCATGCCGTCGCGCGTCGCCTGATTCACCGCGGAATAGCATTCCCGGTCGCCACAGCGGCGATATCGCAACCGGGAATGCTATTCCGCGGCAAAAGGGTCAGGGATGGGTGTAGCCGGGCGGGTTGGCCGACTCCACCCAGAAGTCCACGCCCAGATCCGAGCCGGGCACGCAGTCGTACACCGACAGGTCGGTGACACCGGACTCCAGCAGCACGTCCTCGCACAGCAGCGTGTTGCCGGTGTAGCTCGACGGCTTGGTCAGGATCGCGTACGCCGCATCGGAATACACCTCGGGCTTGCGGGAACGCTTCATCGACTCCTCGCCGCCGAGCAGGTTCTGCACCGCCGCGGTGGCCACCATAGTGCGCGGCCACAGCGTGTTCGACGCGATGCCGGCGTCCCGCATCTCTTCGGCAATGCCCAACGCGCACAACGTCATTCCGAACTTCGCCATCATGTACGGCGTCGGCTTGAGCCACTTGGGCTCCAGCAGCACCGGCGGCGAGAGCGTCAGGATGTGCGGGTTCTCCCGGCTCTTCATATGCGGGATGCACGCCTGCGACACCGCGTAGGTGCCGCGCACCTGGATGCCGTTCATCAGATCGAAGCGCTTGAGCGGCACGTCCTCAATCGAGCCGAGGTTGATCGCCGAGGCGTTGTTGACGCACATGTCGATGCCGCCGAACTGCTCGACCGCCGCCGCGACGGCCGCGGCCACCGACTCCCCGTCGCGCACGTCGCCGACGATCGGCAACGCCTGACCGCCGACCTCCTCGATCTCCTTGGCCGCGGTGTAGATGGTGCCGGGCAGCTTCGGATGAGGCTCGGCGGTCTTGGCGACCAGCGCGATGTTGGCGCCGTCAGCGGCGACCCGTTTGGCAATCGCCAGGCCGATACCGCGGCTGGCTCCGGAGATGAACATCGTTTTTCCCGCGAGTGACATGGCCCAGAGCTTAAGCGGCGGTGATCTCGGCGGTGACGGCGTTGGTCAGTCGGACCAGATCGCGCGGGTCGAGCGCGACGTCGAGGCCCCGCTTACCGGCGCTGCACAGCACCCGGTCCCAGCGCAGCGCCGAGGAGTCCACCACGGTCGGCAGCGCCTTGCGCTGACCGAGCGGGGAGATCCCGCCCACGACGTACCCCGTCGAGCGCTGGGCGGCGACGGGGTCGGCCATCGTCGCCTTGGCCACCCCGAGCGCCGCCGCGGCCGCCTTCAGTGACAGCTTCGACGGCACCGGCAGCACGGCCACCCCCAACCCGGTCGGCAGCGCCACGACCAGCGTCTTGAAGATCTGCGCCGCCACGAGGCCGTCAGCGTCGTCTCGCAGCAGTTCGGCGACCGCCTCGTCGCCGAAGGCCTCGGTGCGGGGATCGTGACGGTAGGCCAGCACGGTGTGCGGCGCGCCGGCTGCCACCAGAGCCGCGATCGCCGGCGTCGCTGCGCGTGCCACCGGCACAGAGTACGGGCGCGGATCCGGTGGGAACACGACCGGCGCCGACGCTGTTGACCGAATCAGCTGTGTTGGTGTTTCGGCCAGCGGACGAACGTCGTCAGTCTCGACCTCTAGGATCAACGGAAGGGGATAGATGGTGCCAGCGTTGGCCGTGAAGGCCCCGTTGCGTCCGGTGATCCTGCCGGACCTTCTCGGTGGTACCGCAAGAGAAGGGACGGTGTTCCCCAGGATGACCGACACCGATGGAGTGGCCGCAGAAGCGACCCTCGATCCAGATCAGAACCCGGCCCCGGAGGAATCCGACGCCGAGTTGACCGCGCGGTTCGAGCGCGACGCCATTCCGTTGCTCGACCAGCTCTACGGCGGTGCGCTGCGGATGACGCGCAACCCCGCCGACGCCGAGGACCTGCTGCAGGAAACCATGGTCAAGGCCTACGCGGGCTTCCGCTCCTTCCGCGAGGGCACCAACCTCAAGGCGTGGCTGTACCGCATCCTGACCAACACCTACATCAACAGCTACCGCAAGAAGCAGCGTCAACCGGCGGAGTATCCCACCGAGGAGATCACCGACTGGCAGCTCGCCGCCAACGCCGAGCACACCTCGACGGGGTTGCGCTCGGCCGAGGTCGAGGCGCTGGAGATGCTGCCCGACAGTGAGATCAAGGAAGCCCTGCAGGCCCTGCCCGAAGACTTTCGGATGGCGGTCTACTACGCCGACGTGGAGGGCTTCCCGTACAAGGAGATCGCCGAGATCATGGATACACCGATTGGGACGGTGATGTCGCGGCTGCACCGCGGCAGGCGCCAACTGCGCGAATTACTGGCCGATGTGGCCCGTGACCGTGGTTTCATCCGGGGTCAGCAGTCCGACGCACCGGAGGAGGTCACGTCATGAGCGCCGACGACGATCGCTGGAGCCCGCCGGTCGGGCCGATCGACCCCGATCACCCCGAGTGCGCCGCGGTGATCGCCGAGGTCTGGACGCTGCTCGACGGTGAGTGCACCGTCGAGACCCGCGACCGGCTGAGGCACCACCTCGAAGAGTGCCCCACGTGCCTGCGCCACTACGGCGTCGAGGAGAAGATCAAGAACCTGATCGCCACCAAGTGCAGCGGCGAGCGGGCCCCGGAGAGCCTTCGGGAGCGGCTGCGTATCCAGATCAGCCAGACCACGATCATCCGCGGCGGCTGAGCGTCGCAACGAAAAACCGCCCGGCTTCGGCAGAAGCTCGGGCGGTTTTTGCGTGGAAGCGGGAGTCAGCGCACTGACTTCGAACCGCAGTTGGGTCGCTTGCCGTGGTTGGCCTTGCTGTGCTTCCGATCGCGCTTCTTGCGGCCACGCTTGGCCATGATCCACCTCCGAATTGCTCAACTGATTGCCGCCATTGTCTCACGGACCGGTTGATGCTCTGTCCACAGCGTCGTGTGGTTCGATAGACGCACAAGACGCCGGTGGATGAGTGGGGTGAAGATGGCCGAGGACGTTCGCGCGGAAATCGTGGCCAGTGTGCTCGAGGTCGTGGTCAGCGAGGGCGATCAGATCGGTGAAGGCGACACCCTGGTGCTGCTCGAATCGATGAAGATGGAGATCCCGGTGCTCGCCGAGGTCGCCGGAACCGTGAGCAAGGTCAGCGTCTCGGTGGGCGACGTCATCCAGGCCGGCGATCTGATCGCGGTCATCAGCTAGCCAGCAGTAGCTCATGTCCACCCTCGGTGACCTGCTCGCCGAGCACACCATCCTGCCCGGCAACGCCGTCGACCACCTGCACGCCGTCGTCGGGGAATGGCAACTGCTCGCCGACCTGTCCTTCGCCGACTTCCTGATGTGGGTGCGCCGCGACGACGGCCAGGTGGTGTGCGTCGCCCAGGTCCGGCCGAACACGGCGCCGACGGTGCTGCTCGCCGACGCGGTGGGGACCGTCGCCGACTCCAGCGCCGTGCCGATCATCGCGGCGGCCTTCGACTCCGGCGACATCGGGCGCGCCACGATCGAGGGCACCGACGCCTCGCCCGGGCTGAACGTGGAGGCCGTCCCGGTGCGCTACGGCGCCGAGGTGGTCGCTGTCCTGACCCATCAGACGTCGCTGGCCCCGCGCCAGGCGAGTCCGCTGGAGGCCGCCTACGTGGACTGTGCGGCCGACCTGCTGCTGATGCTGTCGGAGGGCACGTTTCCCAATGTCGGGGATCTCGCGATGTCGCGCTCGAGCCCGCGCGTGGGTGACGGATTCATCCGGCTCGACCAGGCCGGCGTCGTGACCTTCGCCAGTCCGAACGCCATCTCCGCGTACCACCGGATGGGGTTGTCGGCCGAACTGGAGGGCCACAACCTCGTCACCGTCACCCGGCCGCTGATCTCCGATCCGTTCGAGGCCCAGGAGCTCGCCAACCACGTCCGCGACTCGCTGGCCGGTGGCTCGAGCATGCGGATGGAGGTGGACGCCGGTGGCGCCGCCGTGCTGATGCGCACGCTTCCGCTGGTGGTGCACGGGGAGGCGGTGGGTGCGACGGTGCTGATCCGCGACGTCACCGAGGTCAAACGCCGCGACCGGGCGCTGCTGTCGAAGGACGCCACGATCCGCGAGATCCACCATCGGGTGAAGAACAACCTGCAGACCGTCGCCGCGCTGCTACGGCTGCAGGCCCGCCGGACCACCAACGCCGAGGGCCGCGAGGCGCTCATCGAATCCGTGCGCCGGGTGTCGTCGATCGCGCTGGTGCACGACGCGCTGTCGATGTCGGTGGACGAGGAGGTCAACCTCGATGAGGTGATCGACCGGATCCTGCCGATCATGAACGACGTGGCCACCGTCGACTCCCCGATCCGGATCAATCGGCAGGGAGAGCTGGGCGTCCTCGACGCCGACCGCGCGACCGCCCTGATCATGGTGATCACCGAGCTGGTGCAGAACGCCATCGAGCACGCCTTCGACGCCTCGACCGCCGCCGGCTGCGTGACGATCAAATCCGAGAGGTCGGCCCGCTGGCTCGACGTGGTGGTTCACGACGACGGGCGGGGAATGCCCGACGGCTTCAGCCTGGAGAAGTCCGACCGGCTGGGTCTGCAGATCGTGCGGACCCTGGTCTCGGCCGAATTGGACGGGTCACTGGGAATGCACGATGTGCCCACCGGTGGCACCGATGTGGTGCTGCGGGTGCCGATCGGCCGTCGTGGCAGAACGAGCCAATTCTGACCGACCCCTGTGGCTCGCCCGCATTTCGCGGCGTTCGCTTTCGGGACAGTTCGTGTGTAATTCAATTCACATAGTTACGGCCCCGACATTTCGTCGGGGCCGTCACCAGTTGCTACGGAACGCGATCAGACTCCGGAGCGCGCCTTGGTCCGCGCGTTGCGGCGCTTGAGGGCGCGACGCTCGTCCTCGCTCATGCCGCCCCACACGCCCGCGTCCTGACCGGACTCCAAAGCCCAGCTCAGGCACTCCGCAGTCACCGGGCAGCGATTGCAGACGAGCTTCGCGTCAGCGATCTGGGCGAGGGCCGGGCCGCTGTTCCCCACCGGGAAGAACAGTTCCGGATCCTCGTCGCGACAGACCGCCTTGTGGCGCCAATCCATGAGTCCTACTCCTTTTCGTGTGCGCAGCGAAGCGCACGAGCTTTACTTCGGCTGTTAACGCGAGCGCTCCAAATGTTTCTGCGCTGTTGCATCCGATGCTTTCACAGGCTGAACAGATGTCAATAGCAGTTCGTTAACACGTGGGCTATCTCACTACGTCGGACCGTTACCGGACCCTCTACCCGGTTGTACTACACTCAACCCACCTGCGCCCATATTTACGACTGTGACGTCACACATCACAACTCGCCGTGCAGGTCAGAGGTGTTATGGCCGAGATGTCGGGGGCGGGGCCACCACACCGAGAGCGTCCGGCACCGCGACGAATTCCATGTTTTCGCGCGGTCCGACGAAATCGCCGTCGATCTGGCATGCCACCGGCCGGTCACTGGTCACTTTCAGCCACGGAAGGTCGTCGTCGCGCACCAGATGGCGGGCTTCGAGCCGTGGCTTTCGTGACAGCATCTGCCGAACGAGGCCCAGATTGGCCCACACGTTCATGCTCGTTGTCGCGAACACCCCGAGTCCGGTCTCGAACGTCGTGTCGGGGTTCGTCCACACCGGCCGGGCGTTGGCGTAGGTCCACGGGCTGGAGTTCGACACGAACGCGAAGTGGACGCCGGTGACCGGATCGCGGTCGGGCAGGTGCAGCGTCAGCGTGGGTTCGGCCCGAGCGCTGGCCAGCACCTCCCGGATCGCGACCCGGATGTAGCGCGACGCGGTGACCTTGCGCCCCCGCGCGCGCTGCTCCTCCACGGCCGCGACGACGTCGCCGTCGACCCCCATGCCCGCAGTGAACACTGCCCAGCGCTCCTTGCAGTCCATCAGCCCGATGCGCCGCCACGTGCGGGTGCGCCGGTACTCCGAGAGCAGATCGACGAGCTGGTTGGTGGCCTCGAGGGGGTCCGGGCTGATGCCGAGCGCCCGGGCGAACACGTTGGCCGATCCGCCGGGCACGACGCCGACCGCGGGGCCGCCGTTCGACGGTCCGAGTTCCCCGAGGATTCCGTTGACCACCTCGTTCACCGTGCCGTCGCCACCGTGCACGATCAGCACGTCGACGCCGCGGCGGGCGGCGTCCCCGGCGATCTCGATCGCGTGACCGCGGTGATCGGTGTGCACGACAGTCAGCCGGGTGCGGCTCTCCAGCGCGTGCGCCAGCAGGTCGCGGCCCGCCGGCGTCGTCGACGTCGCATTCGGGTTCACGATCAGTACGGCACGCACGAGGGGTGAGCCTATCCGGATTCGTCGACCGCGATCTGGCGCAGCACGCCGATCACGCTGCCGATCAGGGGATTGTCCGTCCCCGGTTCCTCGCGGCGGCGTGCGGCGAGCAGGTCGACGCCCAGCGTGGCCGGCAGCAGGGGGCGATAGCAGACCCCGGCGATGTCCAGAGCGGCACTCGGTGCGGGCACGATCGCGACACCGAGGCCGGCCGCGACGAGCGTGACCAGCGTCGAGGTCTCGGCCACTTCGTGCCGCACGGTGGGGACGAAGCCGGCGTCGGCGCACGCGGCCGCAACGATGCTGCTCATCACCGACCGACCATGGCCGGCGTGCACGACGAACGGCTCGTCGCGCAGGTCGGCCACCGTCAGGGTGTCCGCGGCCGCCAGCGGATGGTCGGCGGGCAGGACGGCGAGTAGCGGATCGCGGCGGATCGTCTCGACGGCGACGCCGGGGTGATCGACCGGCGGCCGCAGTAGCGCCACATCGATGGCGCCGCTGTGCAGCGCGGCCAGCTGCGCCGGCGCCAGCATCTCGCCCCGGACGCTGACCTCGACGCGGGGCAGTGTCTCGCGCAGCGCGCGGACCAGCCGGGGCAGCAGCGAGTACGTCGCCGAGCCGACACACCCGATGGTCAGCCGGCCCTCCTGTCCGGCGTGAATGCGCCGCGCCTGCACGGCGGCGTCGTCGACATCGTCGAGCACCGCGATCGCGCGGCGCAGATAGGCCCGGCCCGCGGGCGTGAGCTCGACCGAGCGGGTGGTGCGCAGGAGCAGGTCGACGCCGAGTTCGCGTTCGAGCTGGCGGATCTGCTGCGACAGCGGCGGCTGCGCGATGTGCAGACGTTCGGCGGCGCGGCCGAAGTGCAGTTCCTCGGCGACCGCCCGGAAATAGCGGAGATGACGCAGCTCCATGATTCAGACTCTAGAGCTCTCAATAGCGGATATTTGAGTATTTCTGTTGACCGAGTCGCGGGCCTAGCGTGAAGGCATGGAACTCGTCGTCTGCAGTCCCCTGCGCACCCCGGTGGCGCGGATGGGCGGCGCCCTCGCGTCGCTGAGCGCCGCCGACCTGGCCACCGTCGTTCTGCGCGAACTGGCCGCCCGGACCGGCCTCGGCGACGGCGACATCGACGACGTCATCCTCGGCCAGGGCTACGCCAGCGGGGAGGCGCCCGCGATCGGGCGCATCGCCGCCCTCGACGCAGGCCTCGGCACCGGTGTGCCGGGCCTGCAGATCGACCGGCGCTGCGGTTCGGGCCTGCAGGCCGTGCTCTACGCCGCCGGACAGGTGGCCACCGGTGCGGCCCGCGTGGTCGTGGCCGGCGGCGCCGAATCGATGTCCAATGTCGAGCACTACGCACTCGGGTTGCGCACCGGCGTGCGCCAGGGCGGCATCGCATTGCTCGACCGGCTCGACCGCGCCCGCGAAACCGCCGGTGGCGCAGACCATCCCGTCGCCGGTGGGATGATCGAGACCGCCGAGAACCTTCGGCGCGACTACGGCATCAGTCGCGCCGAGCAGGACGCGCTCGCGCTGCGCAGCCACCACCGCGCGGTGGCCGCCCATGACGCAGGTCGCTTCGCCGACGAACTCGTGCCGGTCACCGTCCCGGGCCGCCGCGGCAGGCCCGACGTCGTGGTCGACCGCGACGAGCACCCCCGTGCCGACCTCGACCTCGAGACGCTGGCCGCGCTGCGCCCGCTGCGGGCGCGCATCGATCCGGACGCCACCGTCACCGCAGGCAACGCCTCCGGCCAGAACGACGGCGCCGCCCTGTGCGTGGTCACCAGCCGGGAGGAAGCCGAAAAGCGTTCCCTGACACCGCTGTTGAGGTTGGTCTCCTGGGCTGTCACCGGCTGCGGCCCGGAGGTCATGGGCATCGGCCCGGTCAGCGCGACCGCCGCGGCGCTCGACCGCGCAGGCCTGACCCTCGACGAGATCGACCTCATCGAACTCAACGAGGCCTTCGCCGCCCAAGTGCTCGCGGTCCTCGCCGAATGGAAGATCGATCCGCTCGATGACCGGGTGAACCCGTGCGGATCCGGCATCTCGCTGGGGCACCCCATCGGCGCGACGGGCGCGCGCATCCTGGCCACCGCCGCCCATGAGGCGCACCGCCGCGACGCCCGCTACGTCCTGGAGACGATGTGCATCGGTGGCGGTCAGGGACTGGCCGCGGTCTTCGAGAGTATCCGGTGACCCCGATGAGCACAGTCGACGTGCACGCCGTGATCTCCGGCGCGGGACCGGCGGTGGTACTGGCCAATTCGCTGGGCTCCACCCACCGGATGTGGGACGCGCAGATCGCCGATCTGGAGCGCCGCTTCACCGTGGTGCGCTACGACACCCGGGGCCACGGCGCGTCGCCGGTGCCGGACGGGCCGTACACAATCGACGATCTGGCCGACGACCTCGTCGCACTGCTGGACCGGCTCGGCCTGGAACGAGCCCACCTGGTCGGGTTGTCGCTCGGCGGGATGACCGCGATGCGGGTGGCTGCCCGCCATCCCGAACGGGTAGACCGGGTCGCGCTGCTGTGCACCGGCGCGCAACTACCACCGGCGAGCGCGTGGACCGAGCGCGCCGCCACCGTCCGGGCACAGGGCACGGCGGCCGTCGCCGCCGCCGTCGTCGACCGCTGGTTCACCGCCGGATACGACGGGGACCGCGGCCACTGGGAACAGATGGTGGCGGCCACCCCGGCCGAGGGCTACGCAGGCTGCTGCGAGGCCATCGCCGAACTCGATCTGCGTCAACAACTTCCGTCGATCACCGCCCCGACACTGGCCATCGCGGGAGCCGACGACCCGGCGACCCCACCGGCCAGGCTGGCCGAGATCGCCGACGCCATCCCCGGGGCGCGGCTGCTGGTCGTCGATGACGCCGCCCACCTGGCCAACGTCGAACAACCCGGGGTCATCACCCCCGCCCTCCTCGCACACCTGGAGCAGTCATGAGCAAAGTGGTCTCCTCGGCCGCCGACGCGGTCGCCGACATTCCCGACGGGGCGAGCCTGGCCGTCGGCGGCTTCGGTCTCGCCGGCATCCCGTGGTTCCTCATCGAGGCGCTGTTGGAGCACGGCGCCGGCGATCTCACCATCGTCAGCAACAACTGCGGCGTGGACGGCGGCGGCCTGGGACTGCTGCTCGAGGCCCGCCGGATCAGCCGCGTCATCGCCTCCTACGTCGGCGAGAACAAGGAGTTCGCACGCCAGTACCTGGCCGGCGAGCTGACCGTCGAACTGACCCCGCAGGGCACGCTCGCCGAACGGCTGCGCGCCGGGGGCAGCGGCATCGGGGCGTTCTTCACCCCGACCGGTGTCGGCACCATGGTCGCCGAGGGCGGGCTGCCCTGGCGCTACCACAGCGACGGGACCGTCGCGCTCGCGTCGCCGCCCAAGGAGGTGCGGGTGTTCCACGGCCGCGAGATGCTGCTCGAGGAATCCATCGTCACCGACTTCGCGCTGATCCGCGCCGCCGTCGCCGACACCGCGGGCAACTGCGTGTTCCACGCGGCCGCACGCAATTTCAACCCGCCTGCCGCGATGGCCGGCCGGGTCACCGTGGTGGAGGCCGAACGCGTCGTCGAGGTGGGCGAGCTGCACCCCGACGAGATCCACCTGCCGGGCATCTTCGTCCAGCGTGTGCACGCGCTCACCCCGGAACAGGCCACCCGCAAGGGAATCGAGAAGCTGACCACCCGGCCGCGGCCGGAAACACAGGAGGCGCTGCGATGAGCTGGACCCGCAACGAGATGGCCGCCCGCGCGGCCCGCGAACTCGACGACGGCGACTACGTCAACCTCGGCATCGGGCTGCCCACGCTGATTCCCGACTACCTGCCCGCCGGCTCGTCGGTCACGCTGCACGCCGAGAACGGCATCCTCGGTGTCGGCCCGTTCCCCTACGAGGACGAGGTGGACCCCGATCTGGTCAACGCAGGCAAGCAGACGGTGTCGGTGGTCGCAGGGGCCTCGTACTTCGACTCGGCGACCAGCTTCGCGATGATTCGCGGCGGACACGTCGACGTGGCCGTGCTGGGCGGCATGCAGGTGGCCGCCAACGGCGACCTGGCGAACTGGATGGTCCCCGGCGCGATGGTCAAGGGCATGGGCGGCGCGATGGATCTGGTCAGCGGTGCCGAACGGGTGATCGTGCTCATGGACCACACCGCGAAATCCGGTGCTGCCAAACTCGTTTCGGAGTGCACGCTGCCGCTGACCGGCAAGGCGGTGGTGAGCCGGGTGATCACCGACCTCGGGGTGTTCGACGTCGCCGGTGACGGGTTCACGGTGGTGGAGCTCGCGCCCGGTGTCGCCGACGAGGATGTGGCAGCCAAGACCGGGGCGCCGCTGTACCGTGTGCCGGCCGCGGTGTGAGCTACTCCTCGTCGAGCGCGCGGGCGGCGATGCGGAACGCGGTGTTGGCGTCGGGCACTCCGCAGTAGATCGCGCACTGCAGCAGTACCTCTTTGATCTCCTCGACGGTCAGGCCGTTGCGCCGCGCGGCCCGCACGTGCATGGCGAGCTCCTCGTGGTGGCCCCGGGCGACCAGCGCGGTCAGCGTGATCATCGAGCGCGATTTGCGGTCCAGGCCGGGCCGGGTCCAGATCTCGCCCCAGGCGTAGCGGGTGATGAGGTCCTGGAAGTCCTCGGTGAACGCGGTGGTTCCGGCGACGGCGCGATCGACATGCGCGTCGCCGAGAACCTCACGGCGCACGGCCATTCCGTCGTCATAGGTGCTCATCAGGACCCCTTCAGGTAGGCGGCGGCGCGCCGCAGCGCGGCGTCCACGAGTTGATCCGTGGCGCCGGTGTAGGTGGCGGCGGGCGGATGGTCCGCCAGCTGAGCCATGGTGAGCTGTTCGGCGTCGATGCCCTCGGCCGCAGCGAGATTCGCCCGCGCCCGGGCGGCGTCGAACCGCAGCCCGGTCAGCAGTTCGGTGGCCTGCGCGGCGGCGACGATCGTGGTGCGCACCAGCGTGCGCAGCGTGGCCCACTCAGCGTGCCACCCGCCGTCGGAGCGCTCGTCGACCGATGCCGCGGACGCGGCGTGCAGCGTCGCGGCGAGTGGGGCCGCGGTCAGGGCGGCGCGGCGCAGCAACACGGTCAGCACGGGATTGTTCTTGTGCGGCATCGTCGAGGACCCGCCGCTTGATCCCTCGGTGAGTTCCCCGGCGCGGGCTCCGACGGCGACGTCGTTGGCGAGATGTCCCCAGGCGTCGCAGCAGGTGACCAGCGCGTCCCCGGCGCGGGTCAGCCGCGCCCGCGAGGTGTGCCACGGAAGTGCCGGTGCCAGAGCCAGTTTCGCGGCCAGTGCCTCCGCCATCGCCAGTGCGGCATCCGGCGAGCCCGTCAGCTCCGTCGTCGCGGCCAGGGTGCCTGCGGCGCCGCCGGCCTGGACCGCCGGGGCCGGCACGCCCTCCAGGGTGTCGGCGGCGTCGAGGACGGCGCCCAGCCAGACCGCGAACTTCAGCCCTGCGGTGCCCGGCAGCGCGGCCTGGGTCAGGGTGCGGGCGAGCAGCGGCTCGTCGCGGTGGGCCTGCACGAGCGCGGTGAGTGCGCGCACCTGGGCGGCGAGCTGTTCGCGGAGCATGCCGAGCGCGTCGCGCAGGCACAGCATCAGTGCGGTGTCCAGGACGTCCTGACTGGTCAGGCCGCGGTGCAGCCACCGGGCGGTGTCGCCGTCGGTGCGCGAGCGCAGCAGCGCGACAAGCCCACTCACCGGGTTGCCGTCCTTCTCGGCCTGCTCGGCGATCGCGGTCGCATCGGTGCGTTCGACCAGTGCTGACACGTCGGCCGCGGCGGGGGCGGGCGCCACCCCCTGCTCGACGAGCACCGCCAGCCAGGCGTTCTCGACGTCGACCAGCGCGGTGAAGAACGCCTCGTCGCTCATCACCGTGCCGGCGCGCTGATCACCCGGCCAGAACAGATCGGCCACGTCAGTGCCCGGGATAGCGTAGGAAGACCGTCTCGCGCGGACCTTGCAGGGCGATGTCGAACCGCAACCCGGTCGCATCCCGCTCGGCGATCAACGTGTCGCGCCGCGCGGCCGGCAGGGACTGCAGCAGAGGATCGGTGTCGAGGCCCGGGCCGGGAACATAGGCGCGGGTGAACAAGCGGTTCAGCAGGCCCCGGCCGAACACGGTCACGAGCAGAAACGCGGCGCGGCCCGGGGTGGTGGCGCCGGGTTCGACCGTGGAAAAGCTGAAGTGGCCGGCGTCGTCGGTGGAGGCGCGGCCCCAGCCGGTGAACGTCCAGCCGTCGCGGTGCAGCGAGCCCGCCTGCCGGGGCACCGATCCGTCGGCATCGGCCTGCCAGATCTCCAGCAGCGCGTCCGGCACGGGCTTTCCGTCACCGTCGGTCACCGTGCCGTGGAAGCGGATTGCGCCGGGTGCCTGCGGCGGGACCAGTTCCGCGCCGCGGTCGAACGGTAGCGCGTAGCCGTAGAAGGGGCCGATGGTCTGCCCGGGGGTCGGGGTCACCAGGGCGCTCATCGTCTGCTGTTGGCTCTTCGCGCAAGCGCTCATCGTCTGCTGTTGGCTCTTCGCGCAAGCGCTCATCGCGGCACCTCCTCCTTGAAGACGGTGCGCTGCGCACCGGTCAGCACGATGTCCCAGCGATACCCCGTGCACCACTCGTGCGTGGCGACATCGTGATCGTAGGTGGCGACCAGCCGGTCGCGGGCCTTCTGGTCGGTGATCGACTGGTAGATCGGGTCCAGCGAGAACAGCGGGTCGCCCGGAAAATACATCTGGGTGATCATGCGCTGCGTGAAATCCGTTCCGAACAGCGAGAAATGGATGTGGGCGGGACGCCACGCGTTGTGGTGGTTCTTCCACGGGTAGGGCCCCGGTTTGACGGTGGTGAACGCGTACGTGCCGTCGTCACCGGTGAGGCAGCGGCCGACTCCGGTGAAGTTGGGATCGAGCGGAGCGTCGTGCTGGTCGCGCTTGTGGACGTAGCGGCCAGCGGCGTTGGCCTGCCAGATCTCGACGAGCTGGCGGCGCACGGGCCGGCCCTCGCCGTCGACGACGCGTCCGGTGACGATGATCCGCTCGCCGATCGGCGCCCCGTGGTGCTGGATCGTCAGGTCGGACTCCAGCCGGTGAACGTCGCCGGCCCCGAACACCGGTGACCACAACTCGACGCCCTCGGGGTCCGCGTGCTGCAGATCCTTCGTGGGGTGGCGCAGCAGGCTGCTGCGGTAGGGCGCGTAGTTTAGCCGCGGCTGGGTTTCCTCGACGCCCGCGCGCAGGTAGGCCGATTCGATCGCCGCCATCTCGGCGTTGATCGCCGCCTGACTGGCCGACGCGCTGTCGGGGTCGGTCCCGGTGATTGCTGTCATGGCGATGACGCTAGATCGTCCGGCGCATCCACAGGAAGGCTAAACTTCCGCTGAGCGGAAGGATACTCGAGATGGCCGGAAATGCCGCACACGCGGGTGTGAGCGTCACCGAGCGTTTGCTGGCCGTCATCGGGGCCTTCGACGACAGGCACCGGGCACTGACGCTGACCGACCTCGCGCGCCGAGCGGGTCTCGCGGTCCCCACCGCGCACCGTCTGGTCGGCGAGTTGGTCGGCGGCGGTGCGCTGGAACGTCGCGAGGACGGCCGCTACGTCGTCGGACGGCTGCTGTGGCAAGCCGGCCTGCTCGCACCGGTACAGGGCCGATTGACCGAGGTGGCCGACCCTTTCGTCAGCGACGTCTACGCGGCCACCCTGGCCACCGTCCACCTGGCGGTGCGCGACGGCGACCAGGTGCTCTACCTGCACCGGCTGGCCGGGCGCGCGTCGGTGCCGATCGTGTCGACGGTGGGCAGCAGACTGCCGATGCACTGCACCGGCGTCGGCAAGGTGTTGCTGGCGCATGCGCCGCCGGAGGTCCGCGACCGAGTGCTGTCGCATTCGCCGAAGGTGACGCCGCGGACGATCACCTCACGGCACGTGCTCGAGATGCAGCTCGAGCGGATCCGTCGGGAGGGCGTCGCGATGACGGCCGAAGAGATGTCGGTGGGTGCGTGTTCGCTGGCGGTGCCCGTGGCTCAGGGGTCCGACAACAGCGTGGCGGCCGCGCTCGGGGTGGTGGTGCCCACCCTCAAGCGCGACCGCCAGCGGTTGATCGGTGCCCTGCAGGTCGCCGCCCGCGGTATCGGACGACTGCTGTAGGTCAGTGCGCGACGAGCGCCGGTGCGTTCTCCACATCGGACCGGCCGAGCTCGGCCGTCGGCACGTTCTTCGTCTCGCGTGCGGTGAGCGCGGCGCCGGCCGAGATCAGGCAGACCACCGCCGTGAAGAGGCTGATGACGACCCAGCCGCCTTCGCGCACACCGCCGAGCGCGGTGACGATCGACGGGGCGAACCCGGCGAGCAGGAAGCCGATCTGCGTGCCGATCGCCATGCCCGAGAACCGGACCTGGGTGGAGAACATCTCGCCGTAGAACGACGGCCACACCGCATTGGCCGCGGCGTAGCCGAACGAGAACGTCGCGACGGCCAGAACGAAGGTCAGCAGGTGGTTGCCCTGGCTCATCGACAGCATGTAGAAGGGCATCAGCGCGGCCGACGACAGCGCGCCGTAGATGAACACCGGCTTGCGGCCGATCCGGTCGGCGAGCTTGCCGAACATCGGCTGGGTGAACAGGGCGCCCACGTTGGCGGCCACGACGAGCCACAGCGTCAGGTCGGCGTCGAGTCCGACCTTCTTGCCGTAGGCGAGCGCGAGGTTGGCGAAAACCGTTGACACCGCCGCGATGAACGCGCACAGGATGACGCGCACGACGTCGCGCCAGTGGTGGCGCAGCAACGGCACCAGCGGCATCCGGGCGATGGTGCCGGCGTTCTTGGCCTCGGTGAACTGCGGGGTCTCGTGCAACTGGCGACGGATGAAGTACGCGACCACGACCACGGCGGCCGACAGCCAGAACGGAACCCGCCAGCCCCAGCTGTACTTGGCCTCGTCGGGCAGGGCCATGAACGGGATCATCACCAGCGACGCGAGGATGAGGCCGCCCTGGGTCCCGGTCAGCGTCCACGACGTGTAGAACGCCCGCTGATCGTCGGGGGAGTGCTCGAGGGTCAACGAGCTGGCGCCGGCCTGCTCACCCGCCGCCGAAAGGCCCTGCAGCAGACGGCAGATCACCAGCAGCACGGGTGCCGCCCAGCCGATGGTGTCGAACGTGGGCAGGCAGCCGATCAGGAACGTCGACAAACCCATCAGCACGAGCGTGAACATCAGCACCCGTTGCCGGCCGATCCGGTCGCCGAAGTGGCCGAGGATGACGGCGCCGACGGGCCGCGCGATGTAGGCGAAGCCGAATGTCGCGAACGACATCACCAGCGAGGCTTCGTCATCGGAGGGGAAGAACACGTGCGGGAAGATCAGCGCCGCAGCGGAACCGAACAGGAAGAAGTCGTAGTACTCGACAGCGCTGCCCATGAAGCTGGCGAGCGCAGCCCGCCGCGGTGTCTTCTCGGGGAGGGCCCCCGGTTCGTGGATGGTGGTCATCGGTGACTCCTTAGGGCGAATTGTGCCGGACGAAGGGATATTCGAGGGCTGATCTGGTCATTCGGCGACCAGCGAGCGGAAGTGCTTGGACATCCGCTCGGCGTCGGGGGTGATACCGGTGATGAGGGCGAAGGCGTCGGTGGCCTGGTGGACCGCCATGTGGCCGCCGTCGAGGGTGCGGCACCCCGCCGCGCGGGCGGCCTGCAGCAGCGCGGTGTTCAGCGGCCGGTACACGATGTCGGCCACCCACAACTCCGGATGCAGCAGCTCGGCGGAAAAGGCCATGCCGGGGTGGGCGGCCATCCCGGTCGGGGTCGCGTGCACCACGCCGTCGGTCTCGGGCAGCAGATCGGGCAGAGCGTCGAACGCCGACGCGGCCACCCGTGCGTGCCGATGACGCGCGGCGAGGTCGTCGGCCAATCGTGCGGCGCGCGCGACATCGAGGTCGACGAGGTGCAGCCGTCGGCAGCCGAGCCGCAGCAGCGCGTCGGCCACCGCGGTGCCTGCTCCGCCCGCGCCGACGAGCACGACGGTGTCGACCGCCGCGTCGGGCAGACCTTCGGTGAAGCCGTGGGCGAAGCCCGTGACGTCGGTGTTGTGGCCGCGGGTACGGCCATCGTCGCCGAAGACGACGGTGTTGACCGCGCCGAGGGCGGCCGCGGCCGGATCGACCTCGTCGAGATGCTCGACCACCAGCTGCTTGCAGGGATGGGTGATGTTCAGCGCGTCGTACCCGAGCGCCCGGGCCCACGTCAGCACCTCACCGATTCGGGTGGGGGAGATCTGCAGCTCGGCGAGGTCGATCGTGCGGTACACGTAGTCCAGGCCCTGGGCGCGCGCCTCGGTCATGTGCAGCGCCGGGGACAGCGACGGGCCGACGCCGGTGCCGACGAGTCCGACGAGATGGGGGCGAGGGTTCATGCGGGTTACTCCGTAATGTACTAACTGGTACGTACAGAGCAGTAGAGCACTGTGGTCCGCGTCGCGTCAAGAGCGGATTGTGACCGGCCGCATAGTCCAGTCCGGGCGCGAGCAGACGCGAACTCGGGTGGAATGAGCCCCCAGCGCCCGAGTTTGTGTCTGCTCGCCGAAGAAAAGTCGGGTCAACCAGCCGACGCGGTCAACCAACCCACGATGACGTCGCCAATCATCCGGCGTAGGTGCGCACGCTGCGAGATGTCGGTCAGGTCGACGTCGAAGAGGTACCCGAAGGTGTAGCGGTTGGCCACCTGGAACACGCAGTACGAGCTGATCACCAGGTGCACGTCCAGCGCGGTGACGTCCGGTCGGAACACGCCGGCCGCGCGTCCGTCGCGCAGGATGTCGTCGAGCAGCGACGTCGCCGGCCGCGACAGTTCCGGCAGTTCGCGCAGCTGGCGGATGAATTCACCGCGGTGGATGTTCTCGATCGACACCAGCCGGATGAACGCGTCGTGGGCGATGTGGTGGTCGAAGGTGACCTCGGCGAGCCGTCGGATCGCCTCGACCGGGTTGGCGTGGTCGACCGTGAGCTTCTGCTCGGCCTCCCGGATGCCGCGGTAGGCGTCCTCGAGAACGGCCAGGTAGAGCTGTTCCTTGCCGCCGAAGTAGTAGTAGATCATCCGTTTGGTGGTGCGGGTGCGCTCGGCGATCTCGTCGACCCGGGCGCCGGAGTAGCCCGACTCGGCGAACACCTCGGTCGCCACAGCCAGCAGCTCGGCGCGGGTGCGCTCGGCATCGCGCTGCAGTTCGGCTTTCGGCTTCGCGGCCACGATCGCTGAGCTTACTGTTCAGGCGCCGGTTCGGTCCGCACTCTTCCGTCCTAATGAACCGATTGGTACATTGCTGTGATGAAGACCTCGATCGCGACCGTATCCCTGTCAGGATCACTGGTGGAGAAACTGCACGCGTGCGCGGCCGCCGGCTTCGACGGCGTCGAGATCTTCGAGCCGGACCTCATCGCCGGGGACCACTCACCCGAGGAGATCCGTGCGCTGGCCCGGCGCCTCGGCCTGACGCTCGATCTCTACCAGCCGCTGCGCGACCTCGAGGGCGTCGACGACACCACCTTCGCCGACAACCTGCGCCGCGCCGCGGCCACCTTCGCCACCGCGCAGCGGCTCGGCATCGAGACGGTTCTGGTCTGCAGCAACGTGGCCACCGCGACCGTCGACTCCGACGACGTGTCGGCCGAGCAGTTGCGCCGCATCGGCGACGTCGCCCGGTCCCACGGCGTCCGCATCGCGTTCGAGGCACTGGCGTGGGGCCGCTTCATCGACGACTACCGCCGCGCCTGGCGCGTCGTCGAACTCGCTGACCACCCGGCCGTCGGGGTGTGCCTGGACAGCTTCCACGTGCTGTCCCTGGGCCACGATCCGGCGCAGATCACCGAGATCCCGGCCGACAAGATCTTCTACCTCCAACTCGCCGACGCCCCCGCCCTGACGATGGACGTGCTGTCGTGGAGCCGCCACCACCGGCTGTTCCCGGGAGAGGGAGCCTTCGACCTCACCCGCTTCGTCACCTGCGTGCTGGCCGCCGGGTACGACGGCCCGCTGTCGCTCGAGGTCTTCAACGACACCTTCCGCCAGACCGACCCCCGGCACACCGCCGTGCACGCGCTGCGATCCCTGACGTGGCTGCAGGACAAGGTCGCTGCGGCCAACCCGGAGGGCTGGCGACCCGCCCTGACCACGCTCGCCGCGGCCAAGCCCCCGACGGCGTTCGACTTCGTCGAGGTCAAGGCCGAGGACACCAGCGAGGTCGAGGTGCTGCTGGGTCAGCTCGGCTTCACCATGCGCGGGCGGCACCGCACCAAGCCGGTGTCGCTGTGGTCGGCCGGCGACGCGCGCATCGTGCTCAACGAACAGCAGGCCCGCGACCAGCTCCCGCACGTCGCGGCCGTCGGTCTCCAGGTGCCCGACGCCGGTGCCACCTCCGCCCGGGCCGCCCAGCTGATGGCCCCGGTGGCCTACCGGCGCACCTCCGCCTCCGAACAGCCTTTCGGCGCGGCGGTCGCCCCGGACGGCACGCAGTTCTACTGGGTCACCGAGGCGCAGGGCGTACCCGAGTGGGTGGCGGAGTTCGACGGCGGGCTGCCCGCCACCGACGACTGCCCGGTCCGCGCGATCGACCACGCGAACCTCACCCAGCCCTGGCAGACCGCCGAGGACACCGTGCTGTTCCTGCGCAGTGTGTTCGGCCTGACCCCCGACGCGCCCGCCGAAGTGCCCGGGCCGACGGGTCTGGTCCGCAGCCAGGTGATGCGCACCGAGGACGGTGCGATCCGGATCCCGCTCAACGTCGCGCCGCACGTGCTCGACCAGTCCGGGCTGCCCCAGCACGTCGCGTTCGCGTGCTCGGACGTCGTCGGGTTGGCCCGCCGCGCCGCCGACCGGGGCCTGACGTTCCTGCCGGTCTCGGACAACTACTACGACTACCTGTCCGGCCGGTTCGGGCTCGGCACCGACGAGGTGGCCGAGTTGCGCGCGCTCAACCTCCTCTATGACCGCAACGCAGACGGCCACTTCGTGCACTTCTACACCCGCACGGTGGGGTCGGTGTTCTTCGAGTTCGTGCAGCGGTTCGGGCACTACGACGGGTACGGAACCGACAACGCCCCCGTCCGGTTGGCGGCCCAGCGCATGCGCGCCGGTACCGTACGACCGTGACCGCACGCCGTCTGCTGCTCGTCAACGGGCCGAACCTGAACCTGCTCGGCACCCGGCAGCCCGAGGTCTACGGCTCGACGACGCTCGCCGAGATCGAGGACCGGGTCACCGCGGTGGCCGCCGAAGCGGGTCTCGAGGTGCGGGCGGTGCAGAGCAATCACGAGGGCGTGCTGATCGACGCGATCCAGTCCGCGCGCGAGGACTGCGCGGGCATCGTCATCAATCCCGCCGCGTACAGCCACACCTCGGTGGCCATCGCCGACGCACTGCGCTCGGTCGACCTGCCGGTCGCCGAGGTGCACTTGAGCAACATCCATGCGCGCGAAGAGTTCCGGCATCACTCCTACGTGTCCGCGGTGGCCGACATGGTGGTGGCGGGCGCCGGCCCGCTCGGCTACGAGATGGCGGTCCGGTATTTGGCGGGCAGGATCGCCCCGTGACACCGCGGGTGGTCCGCGCGGCCGGGGGCATTGCCGCCCTGCAGGGATCGCTCGCGCTCGTGACGGCCGTCGTGCTGGTGGTGCGCGAACTCGCCGGCCACCACGAGGACGCGATCAGCGGCTACGGCACCGCGGTGTGGTTCACGGTCATGGGCTCGGCCGTCGTCGCCGCGGGCTGGGCGCTGTGGACGGGACGGCGGTGGGGCCGCGGCATCGCGGTGTTCGCCAACCTGGTGCTGCTCGGGGTGGCCTGGTACGTCTTCAGCTCCGGACAGCTGGCGTATGCGATCGTCGTGGCCGGAGTGTCGATCGCGGTGCTGGCGCTGCTGTTCAGCCCGGCGGGGCTGCACTGGTGGACTCAGGCCGGCGACGAGGCCGCCAACTCCGACAGTTCGGGTCCCGACACCCGGTAGGTGATCCACTCGCTCTGCGGCCGGCCGCCGACCCCGTCGTACAGGGCGATCGCGTCGACGTTCCAGTCCAGCACCGCCCAGGTGAGCCGGCTGTAGCCCTGATCCACGCATTCGCGCGCGAGGGTGGCCAGCAGCGCGCGGGCCAGGCCGCGCCGACGAAACTGCGGACGTACGAACAGATCCTCGAGGTAGATGCCGGCGACCCCGTCCCAGGTGGAGAAGTTGCGGAACCACAGCGCGCCGGCCGCGGCCTGTCCGTCCACCTCCACGAGATGGCCGTAGACCACCGCGTTCGACCCGAACAGGGCGTCGCGCAACTGCTTCTCGGTCACGGTGCACTCGTCCGACGCCCGCTCGAACGCCGCGAGTTCGTGGATCATCGCGGTCAACTCAGCCTCGTCGCCGGGGCGTACGGCGCGGATCACGGTGTCAGTCATCGGGCACTCCCAACGCGGTCAGGATCGTCCTGAATTTGGTTGTGGTCTCGTCGAGTTCGTCGTCGGGCTCGGATTCGGCGACGATGCCGCCGCCGGAGTGCGCCAGCGCCGAGCGACGGTCGGCGGACAGCTGCGCGCACCGGATGGACACCACCCAGCGGCCGTCGCCGCGCTGATCGCACCAACCCACGGTGCCCGCGTAGAAACCCCGGTCGCCCTCGAGGTCGCCGATCAGCGCGGTCGCCGCGTCGGTGGGGGAGCCGCCGACGGCGGGGGTCGGATGCAACGCGATCGCGAGATCCAATGCTGTGGTTGACTTTTCGCGCAGGCGGCCGGTGATGGGGGTGTACAGATGCCATACCGCGGCGGTGCGGGTGAGCTGCGGCCGGTCGGCGATCTGCACCTCGGTGCACAGCGGGTCGAGCGCTTCGCGCAGCGCGTCGACCACCAGTTGGTGTTCGTGCCGGTTCTTCGCCGAGTCTGCGAGTGCTGCGCCGCTGGCGGCGTCCTGCTCCGGATCGGCGTGCCGGGGCGCCGAGCCCGCGAACGGCCGACACGTCACCTGTATTCCGTTGCGCGCCACGAGCAATTCGGGGCTGGCGCCCACCAGCGCGGTGCCGGAGTAGCCGTCCCCGGCCGCGGACAGGTCCACGAGGTATTTGGTGGCCTGCGCGTCGTTGCCCGCGAGTCGGTGCAGCACGGTGCGGGCGTCGAGAGGGCCGTCGGCGCCGATCCGCAGCGCCCGGGCCAGCACGACCTTGTGCAAGCCGGAGTCGGTGTCGCGGAGCCGTTCGAGGGCGGCCGCGATGCGGCGGCGGTGTTCGTCGGCGTCCGGCGTCGTCTCGGTGATCCGGGTGGGCGGTAATTCACGCAGTGGCCACGACGGCAGTGTGTCGGTGAACCGCACGGTCTGCGGCCGGATCAGCGCGGCCGGCGCGGTGAGGTCGAAAGGCAGCGCGCCGACGATGATCGGGGCACTGTGCGAGGCCAGCGCGGCACGAGCATCGGCGATGCGCGGGAACGCCGTGTGCACCCCCTCGGCGGTGACGACACCGTCGGGCCCGGCCAGGACGAACGTCGGCTCCCGCGTCACGTGGACACGGCGGGGTCGGGATGACCGGTCAGGCCCAGCGCACTGAGCTGACGCACACCGTGTTCGAAGCCGCAGACGGCGATCGACACGGCCGGCATCGCGAACCGGATGCCCTCGTAGACGGGCTGCTCGATCCAGCGGGTGATCACGGCGCGGGAGAAGTGGCCGTGGCCCACGAACACCACGTCGCGGGTCTGCAGGTGTTCGAGCGCGAACGCGATGGCGCGGTCGGCGCGCTCACAGACCTGCGCGGTGGTCTCGCCACCCGGGCAGCCATGGGTCCACACCAGCCAGTTCGGTACGGCCTTGCGGATCTCCTCGGTGGTGGTGCCCTCGTAGTCGCCGTAGTCCCACTCGCTGATCAGCGGGTTCACCTCATCGATGCTCAGCCCGGCCAACTCGGCGGTGGTTCTGGCCCGCGCGCGCGGACTGCTGACCACGAAGGGGTCCGCCAGCCGCAGCTGGGCGAGCGTCTCCGCGGCCGCGGTGGCCTGCTCGCGACCGTGGTCGGTGAGCTCGAGTTCGGTGCGGCCGGTGTGCTTACCCGACTTCGACCATTCGGTCTCGCCGTGGCGGAGCAGGATCAACCGGTGCTGCAGAAGGGCCACGATGTCCGATTCTGCCGCACGGCGCGGCACCGCCGGACGGCGCGGTGGCAGGATGGCGTGCCAAGATGGGAAACGTGACGCGGGTACTGGCGGTCGCCAATCAAAAGGGTGGGGTCGCCAAGACGACGACGGTGGCGTCGCTCGGCGCGGCGATGGTGGAATCGGGCAAGCGGGTGCTGCTCGTGGATCTCGATCCACAGGGCTGTCTGACGTTCTCGCTGGGCCAGGACCCCGACAAGCTCGCCGTGTCGGTGCATGAGGTGCTGCTCGGCGATGTCGAGCCCGACGCCGCGCTGGTCGACACCGCCGAGGGAATGACGTTGCTACCGGCCAACATCGACCTCGCCGGGGCCGAGGCGATGCTGCTGATGCGGGCGGGCCGGGAGTACGCGCTGAAGCGGGCCCTGGCCAAGCTCGCCGACAAGTTCGACGTGGTGATCATCGACTGCCCGCCGTCGCTGGGGGTGCTGACGCTCAATGGTCTGACCGCGGCCGACGAGGTCGTCGTCCCTCTCCAGTGCGAGACGCTGGCGCATCGCGGTGTCGGCCAGTTCCTGCGGACCATCAACGACGTCCAGCAGATCACCAACGCCGACCTCAAACTGCTCGGCGCGCTGCCCACGCTGTACGACTCGCGCACCACGCACAGTCGCGACGTGCTGTTTGACGTCGCCGACCGCTACGGGCTTCCGGTGCTGGCGCCGCCGATCCCGCGCACCGTGCGCTTCGCCGAAGCCAGCGCGTCCGGGTCGTCGGTGCTGACCGGCCGCAAGAACAAGGGAGCGATCGCCTACCGCGAGTTCGCCGACGCGCTGCTCAAGCACTGGAAGAGCGGCAAGGCCCTGGCCACGTTCACCCCGGAGCTCTAACCCGAGAGCCCGACGATCTCGTCGCCCCGCTGTTCCAGCAGCATCGAGCCCGCCACCGCGGGAACCACCGGGCCGTCGACGGCCGGGCGCTGCAGCGCGATGTGCCGGTCGCCGGCGCCCGTGGCGGGGTCGAACACGTCGTAGCCGCTCGTCACCGGGACCAGCAGCCGCCCCGCCATCAACGTCGCCGGGCCCACCGGGGCATTGGCCCCCTTCGCCGCGACGGTGTAGCGGTACTGCAGGTTCGTCGCCGAGAACACCATCAGTGCGTCGCCGGTCCACCACGTGATCAGGTCGCCGACGCGCGAGATCGTGGCGTCGGACGACGGTGCGGCGGGGACCACGGTGCTGTCGATCGTCGCGCCCGTCTCGTCGACGATGTCCAGCCGCGGTTTCGGCGTCGGCACGTACAGCGCGGTCGTCGTGTCCGACACGGCGACCACGCGCGCCCCGCTGCCGTCGGTGACGCCCTTCTGTTGCACGTACTTGAGCTCGGGGGTGTCCTCTTCGTCGGACGGGCGGAGCAGGGTGAGCCGTAGGTCGGCCTGGTTCGGGCAGGCCTCGAGCACCGACACCGCCGACGAGCTCGCCGCGGCCGAGGTGAAACGGCACGCCGGTGAGGCGGGCTTCCCCGGGTTGATCGGGGCGTCGAGCGCGCCGTAGCTGAGCATGCGCACCATGTCCGAGCGCCACATTTCCAGCCGGGTGTCACCGGCCGAGAGCACGGTGGTGCCGTCCCCGGACAGGGTCACGCGCTTGTCGGCGTAGCTGGTGCGGGCGGGCCCGCGCATCCCGGTGCGGGCGTCGATGGTGCTGACCTGTCCGCAGCCGCGCACGTCGGGGTAGACCGCGACGGCGTAGTTGTAGACCCAGGTCACCCCGCACAGGTCGAGGTCGCGTTCGTAGCTCCACAGCGCCTCACCGGTGGCGGGGTCGCGGCCCTGCATAGCGCGCCCGTCCCCGGTGACCACCGCGCCCGACACCACCAGTGGCCGGCTGGTGCGGGCACTCGGGGCCACCCACACCTGGCGCAGGGTGGCGGGAACCGCGACGGCCGGCTTCAGCGTCGGGACCGGGGTCGCGGCGGGCCGGCTGAGGGTGGCGCGGGCGTCGCTGGTCCACCACACGACCGCGGCGACGAGGACGACGACAGCAGCGATCACCACGGCCGCCACCACGTCTGCTCGGGTGCGGCGCTCCGGTCTGACCATCGCGCGGATTCGGCTCAGTTGGCGCCGGCGGCCGCGGCCTTGTTGGGGCGGCGCCGACGGCGACGCCGCGGCGCGCGCGCGGCGTCGCCCGAGTCACCCGCCGGAGCGTCGGTGTCGGCCACGGCGGCCTGGTCGGTCGTCTCCGGGTGAGCGCCGACCGGTTGGCCGCCGCGGGTGCGACGGCGGCTGCGGTTGCGCGCGGGCCGCTCGGAGCGCTCGCGCGGTTCCCGCTTGGGCTTGTCGGTGCTGCGGCTCGGCGTGCCGATCGAGCCGCCGGCGTCGGCGGGGATGTTGAGTTCTTCGTAGAGATGCGGGGAGCTCGAGTACGTCTCGGCCGGGTCGGGTGTGTCCAGCCCGAGCGCCTTGTCGATCATCGACCAGCGGGGCAGTTCGTCCCAGTCGACCAGCGTGACGGCGATGCCCGTCTTGCCCGCGCGGCCGGTGCGGCCGATGCGGTGCACGTAGGCCTGCTCGTCCTCGGGGATCTGGAAGTTGATGACGTGGGTGATGTCGTCGATGTCGATGCCGCGGGCGGCGACATCGGTGGCCACCAGGACGTCGACCTCACCGGTGCGGAACGACTTGAGCGCCTTCTCGCGCGCGCCCTGTCCGAGATCGCCGTGCACCGCCCCGACCTTGAAGCCGCGCTCGGCGAGTTCGTCGGCGACCTTCTGGGCGGTGCGCTTGGTGCGCGTGAAGATCATCGTCGCGCCCCGGCCCTCGGCCTGCAGGATGCGGCTGACCATCTCGACCTTGTCGAGCGCGTGCGCCCGGTAGGCGAACTGCTCGGTGCTGTCGTGGGTGGCCGACGAGTGCGGGGCCTCGGCGCGGATGTGCGTCGGCTGGGTCATGAACGTGCGGGCCAGGGTGATGATCGGGTCCGGCATCGTGGCCGAGAACAGCATCGCCTGCCGCTGCTCGGGGATCTGCTTGAGGATGCGCTCGATGTCCGGCAGGAAGCCCAGGTCGAGCATCTCGTCGGCCTCGTCGAGCACCAGCGTCGACAGGCCGCCGAGCTGCAGGTGGCCCTGCTGCGCGAGGTCGAGCAGGCGGCCGGGTGTGCCCACGACGACGTCGACACCCTTCTGCAGCGCCTCGATCTGCGGTTCGTACGGGCGGCCGCCGTAGATCGCGGTTACGGTGAGCTTGCGGGACTCGTCGGCCATCAGGTACTTCGACGCGCCGACGAGGTCCTCGTACACCTGGATGCAGAGTTCGCGGGTCGGGACGACGATCAGGGCCCGCGGAATTCCGGTCAGGGGGCGTTCGGTGTCGGTGGTGATCCGGTGCAGCAGCGGCACGCCGAAGGCGAACGTCTTGCCCATGCCGGTGCGGGCCTGGCCGATCAGGTCGTCGCCGGCCAGCGCCAGCGGCAGCGTCAGCTCCTGGATCGCGAAGGCGTGTTCGATGCCGTTCTCGGCGAGGGCGCGGACGATCTCATCGCGCACCCCCAGCTCGGCGAAGGTCGGGGTGGGGTGCGGGGTTACGGGAGTCATACGTGTAGACGAAGCCTTTCACTTGTCAATCCTCATGCGTTTCCACGCGCGCACGAGGGTGAGAAGTGAACTTCGTTCGGGCCCTGCTCTGAGGGGGCGGGCCGCTCCGTGCACGCACATTGCCACGGTGCCTGCGGCGATGACGCCTGCCTGACCTGGATCGATCTGTCGGCTCACGCGCCGACACCGAATGCCATGGTAGCCGGTCGGGCAGTACTCAGTCACCTTCGCCACCGCCGACTAGAGTTGGGCCCATGAATTCCACGCCGTCCGCGGCCTCTGCTTCCGCCCCCGCAGCGGAGTCGAACGCCCCGGCGGCGCCCCGGGTTTCCGCCGACCATCCCGGGGTCGTCGAGCTGTTCGCGCTGCTGGCCTACGGCGAGGTCGCGGCGTTTTACCGGCTGACCGAAGAAGCTCGGATGGCGCCGAATCTGCGGGGCCGGATCAACATGGCGAGCATGGCCGCCGCGGAGATGAATCACTACGAGGTGCTGCGCGACGCGCTGGAGCAGCGCGGGGTCGACGTGGTGCCGGCGATGACGCGGTACGCCTCGGCGCTGGAGAACTACCACCGTCTCACCACTCCGCGCACGTGGCTGGAAGCGCTGGTCAAGACCTACGTCGGCGACGCGTTGGCGGCGGACTTCTACCTCGAGATCGCCGACGCGCTGCCCGGGCCGGTGGCCGACGTCATCCGGTCGGTGCTCTCGGAGACCGGGCACTCGCAGTTCGTGGTCGCCGAGGTGCGCGCCGCGGTGACGGCCAGCGACCGGCAGCGGCACCGGCTTGCGCTGTGGTCGCGGCGGCTGCTCGGGGAGGCCATCACCCAGGCCCAGTACGTGCTGGCCGACCACGACGAGCTCGTCGACCTGGTGATGTCCGGCGGCGGGCTGTCGCAGATCACCGACTTCTTCGACCGGCTGCAGCAGACGCACAGCGCCCGGATGCAGGAGCTGGGCCTGGCCTGACCGCGGTCAGCGCGTGCAGTTGGTGATGATCGAGTTGTTGTTCTGCGCGGCGATCAGCGTGCCGTTGGCGTCGATGATGCTGCAGTTGAGCTGACCGGCGACGCTGGTCGCGGTCACCGAGCTCAGCGTGACGCCCGGATCGAGCACCACGGTTTTCGTCCACGGCAGCGCCGCGTTGACCTCGGTCTGCAGTGCACCCTTCTCGTCGGTGTAGATCACCGTGACCAGGTCGAGCAGCGATCGGGTGCCGGTGACGCGGTAGGTCACGGTGCCCGGGGCGGCCGACGGCGGCGGGGGAGCGGCCTGCGGCGCGGGCAGCAGCGGCGTGACCGGCTGCGGAACGGGGCTCTGCGCGGTCGGGGTCGGGGAGATCGTGGTGACCGTCTCGGCGGGCAGCGACGGCTGCGCCGGCGGCGGGGCGGCCACCCGGGGTGCCGTCGAGGGTTGCGGAGCGGCGCTGGCGCTGGGCTCGTCGGAGGCGACCGTCGCCGACACCGAACCGCTGTCGCCGCCGCCGAGGATCGCGCTGGCGGTGATCACGGCGACGAACAGGACCACCCCGGCGACGCCGGCGATCCACATCCAGCGCCGGTCGATACGGGCCTCGTCGAGGTACTCGTCGTAGTCCACATAGTCATCACTGCCGTCGTCATCGGGGTACGGCGGATAGACGTCGGTGTCGAGGTCGCCGTAGCGGTCTTCCCGATCGTTCCCGCCGTCGTAGCGACCTCGTCCGCGGGGGCTGCGGAGGCGTTCGGTTGGCGTCAGGGAGTACGGCGAGTGTGCGGTGTATGGCCTGTTCATCCAGCTGTCCCAGTCGTTTCTTCACAGTTGCCGGGCCGATGCTACGAAGACGGCGGAGACGCCCGGGGGTGACGCGCCTGCCGCCGCGGTCACGGTCGGGACTCGGTTCGGTCGCTCCGCCGTTGCACAGCGGCGCGGGCGTTCGCTGACCGCGTAGGTCCCGACCGGGCGCCCTTCGGCGGGTGTCCACTAGCCTCGGCGAAGAAGACGAACGAACGACGGAAGGGTTCCCACTGTGGAGGTCAAGATCGGTGTCACCGACAGCCCGCGCGAGCTGATCCTCAGCAGCGCGCAGACGCCGGCGGAAGTGGAGAAGCTGGTCTCCGACGCGCTGGAGGCGGGTTCCGGCGTACTGGCCCTCACCGACGAGAAGGGCCGGCGGTATCTCGTGCAGGCCGCGCGGATCGCCTATGTCGAGATCGGCGCCGCGGACGCGCGTCGGGTCGGCTTCGGGGTGGGCGCCGTCGGCGCCGAAGTGACGCGCTCGGCGGGCTGACGCCCGCGCGGGCTGTCGCCGCTCAGGGACGCGCGCTCAGGAACGCGTCAGCGGGACGTGCGACAGCCCGCCCCAGATGAACGCCACGGTGCCCTCCACCGCGTCGTCTTTGGCGATCGGGCGCTCGTTGTTGAGCCAGTAGCGCGCCGAGTCGACGCTGATACTGACCAGGCCCACCGCGATCATCCGGGCGCGGTGCGGTTCCAGCCCCGAGTCGTGGCTGATCAGATCGAACACGGCGTCGGTGCACGCCTCGGTGGCGACCTTGACCTGCGCGGCCACCTGGGGCTCGGTCACGTAGTCGTTCTCGAAGATCAGCCGGTAGCCCTGGCTGTCGTGCTCGATGAAGTCGAAGAACGCCTCGACCGCCGCGCGGACACGCTGCCGGTTGTCGGTCGTGGTGCGCAGCGCCTGGCGCACACCGGAGACCAGATTGTCGACGTGGCGCTGCAGGACCGCGAGGTACAGCTCCACCTTCGACGAGAAGTGCTGATACAGCACCGGTTTGCTGACGCCCGCGCGCTCGGCGATCTCGTCCATCCCGGCGGCGTGGTAGCCGCGGTCGACGAAGACTTCGCTGGCGGCGATCAACAATTGTCCACGGCGCTCGTCACGGGGCAGCCGGTTACCGCGCCGTGCTGCGCTGGTGCTGGGCAGGCCGGTGCCGTTGGCCGGCTGCCCACCGCGCCGCTGCGCCGTTCTGGCGAGTTCGCTCATCAGGACCTCGAGTTCTACTGCCGGCGCATCCGCCGTCGTGAGTTCGGTTCCGCTGACACTACTACCGTTCGCCGGGCCGGGGCGGGAGGACATCGGCCCGGTGCAGCGCGCCGGACGGTCCGGGCCGGTCATCCTGTGTCATCCTGTGTCGGTGACCTACGACTCGGGGCGTCGCGGGAGCGGTCGCGTTCCCGTGCTCCGCGACGAGTGGCGTGAGCCGCTCCGCGCGCAGCGGGACCCCCTGGCCGAGGACTCCGGCCGGGCCCGGTCCAACCGCGACGAGCATCAGCGCTGGCGCAAGCAGACGTGGCTCGGCCGCTTCGTCTCCACCTACGGCTGGCGCGCCTACGCGTTGCCACTGCTCGTCGTGCTGACCGCCGTCGTCGTCTTCCAGACCGTCACCGGCAGCAGCGTCGCCCCGCAGGCCGCAGAAGAGGAAGGCCCCGTGCAGGGCCCCCCGACGATCGGCGTGGCCAGCACCGCGATCGTCGGCGCACCGCCCAAGGGGCTCACCCAGTTCGACGCGAACCTGCCCACCGGAATCCTGCCGGAGGGCGGACCGTTCACCGAGGCCGGCGCACGCACCTGGCACGTCGTCCCGGGCACCACCCCGCAGGTCGGCGAGGGCACCAGCAAGGTGTTCACCTACACCGTCGAGGTCGAGGACGGCGTGGACACCACCACCTTCGGCGGCGACGACGGCTTCGCCCGGATGGTCAGCGAGACGCTGGCGAACCCGAAGAGCTGGACGCACAACCCGCAGTTCGGGTTCGTCCGCGTCGACGACAGCGCCGGGGTGCAGCCCGACTTCCGGGTGTCGCTGACCTCACCGATGACGGTGCGCGAGGGCTGCGGGTACGACATCCAGCTCGAGGCGTCGTGCTACAACCCGGCGTTCGAGGGTCAGCCGCGGGTGTTCATCAACGAGGCCCGCTGGGTGCGGGGCGCGGTGCCGTTCCAGGGCGACATCGGCTCCTACCGGCAGTACGTCATCAACCACGAGGTCGGTCACGCGATCGGCTACCCCCGGCACGAACAGTGCACGGTCAGCGGCGAACTGGCGCCGATCATGATGCAGCAGACGTTCTCGACCAACAACAACGACGCGGCGAGGTTCGACCCGGGCACCGTCACGCCCGACGGCAAGACCTGCCGCTTCAATCCCTGGCCGTATCCGATCGCCTGATCAGCGACGACGTTCACCGGGGAAGCGACCGGGAAGCGACGGGGCCTCGTTGCTGTTGCAGTCCGTACCTGTTGTGATGGGTGTTGAAGCCAACCAAGGAGAAATCGGTGTCCTCACCGCTGCCGCCGCTGGTCGAGCCAGCGGCTGAACTCACCCGCGACGAGGTCGCGCGGTACAGCCGTCACCTGATCATCCCCGACCTGGGTCTGGACGGGCAGAAGCGGCTCAAGAACGCGCGCGTGCTGGTGATCGGGGCGGGTGGCCTCGGATCGCCGACGCTGCTGTACCTGGCCGCCGCCGGGGTCGGCACCATCGGCATCGTGGAGTTCGACGTCGTCGACGAGTCGAACCTGCAGCGCCAGATCATCCACGGCCAGTCCGACATCGGCCGGTCCAAGGCCGAAAGCGCCCGCGACTCGATCCTCGAGGTCAACCCGCTGGTGACCGTGGTGCTCCACGAGGTCCGCCTGGAGCCCGAGAACGCGGTCGAGATCTTCAGCGACTACGACCTGATTCTCGACGGCACCGACAACTTCGCGACGCGCTACCTCGTCAACGACGCCGCCGTGCTGGCGGGCAAGCCGTACGTGTGGGGGTCGATCTACCGGTTCGAGGGCCAGGTGTCGGTGTTCTGGGAGGACGCGCCGGCCGACGAGGCCGGCAACGAACGCGGCCTGAACTACCGCGACCTGTATCCCGAGCCGCCGCCACCCGGGATGGTGCCGTCGTGCGCCGAGGGCGGCGTACTGGGCATCCTGTGCGCGTCGATCGCGTCGGTGATGGGCACCGAGGCGATCAAGCTGATCACCGGCATCGGGGAGCCGCTGCTGGGCCGGCTGATGGTCTACGACGCGCTGGACATGACCTACCGGACCATCAAGATCCGCAAGGACCCGGCGACGCCGAAGATCACCGAGCTCATCGACTACGAGGAGTTCTGCGGTGTGGTGTCCGACGCGGCCGCCGAAGCCGCGGCGGAGTCGACGATCACCCCGCGCGAGCTGTCGGAGCTGCTCGAGTCGGGCAAGCCGCTGGCGCTGATCGACGTCCGCGAGCCCGTGGAGTGGGACATCAACCACATCGAGGGAGCGCAGCTCATCCCCAAGGGTGCGTTCGAGAGCGGCGAGGCGCTGTCCAAGCTGACCGTCGACCGCACCCCGGTGTTCTACTGCAAGACCGGCGTGCGGTCGGCCGAGGTGCTGGCGATCGTCAAGAAGGCCGGCTTCTCCGACGCGCTGCACGTTCAGGGCGGGATCGTGGCGTGGGGCAAGCAACTCGAACCCGACATGGTGATGTACTAACGCGGGGTTGGCGTCCGCGGCAATTACGCTGATGCGGTGACCGCCGAGCGCCCACCCGAGCATGTCCTCACAGCCTTCGGGCTGTCCGGAGTGCAGCCGGTGCCGCTCGGTTCCAGCTGGGAGGGCGGCTGGCGGTGTGGTGAAGTGGTGCTCTCGATGGTCGCCGACCACGCCCGCGCCGCCTGGTCGGCGAAGGTGCGCGAGACGCTGTTCGTCGACGGGGTACGGCTGGCGCGTCCGGTGCGCTCCACCGATGGCCGCTACGTCGTCGCCGGCTGGCGGGCCGACACCTACGTGGCGGGCACGCCCGAGCCGCGCCACGACGAGGTCGTCTCCGCCGCGGTCCGACTGCACGAGGCCACCGCGAAGCTGGAGCGGCCGCGCTTCCTGACCCAGCCCCCGATCGCGCCGTGGGCCGACGTCGACGTGTTCATCGCCGCCGATCGCGCCGCCTGGGAGGAGCGGCCGCTGCATTCACTGCCGCCCGGAGCGCGCGTCGCCCCCGGCACCGCCGACGGGCAGAAGTCCGTCGAGCTGATCAACCAGCTCGCGACGCTGCGCCGCCCGACGCGCAGCCCCAGCCAGCTGGTGCACGGAGATCTCTACGGCACAGTGCTTTTCGCCGGGACGGCGGCGCCGGGCATCACCGACATCACGCCGTACTGGCGGCCGCCGGCCTGGGCGGCCGGTGTCGTCGTGGTCGACGCGCTGTCGTGGGGTGAGGCCGACGACGGGCTCATCGAGCGGTGGAGTGCCCTGCCGGAGTGGCCGCAGATGTTGTTGCGGGCGTTGATGTTCCGGCTCGCGGTGCATGCGCTGCACCCGCGATCGACGGCGGCGGCGTTCCCCGGGCTGGCCCGCACGGCGTCGCTGGTGCGCCTGGCGCTGTGACGTCGACCGCGGAATAGCGTTCCTGGTCGCGAATCGGGCTCGAGCGCAGCCCTGTGTTCTCACTCGCTGTTACGAGAACGTGTGCCGGTACTCCGGCAGCGCGATCCGACCGTCGCGGGCGAGCACGCCCTCGGCCCGCAGCCGCTCCAACTGCCGGGTCGCGAGATGCGGCGCGGGCCGGCCCGTCGCCCGGATCACCCGGTGCCATGGCAGATCCGACGAGTCGGTGCGCATGATCCACGCCACGATGCGCGGGCTCGGCAGGCCTGCCGCCTCGGCGATGTCGCCGTAGGTGGTGACCGCACCGGACGGAACGGACGCCACCAGCGCGCGCACGGTCTCCACCTGCTCGTCGGTGATCGCCGCCACGGTCAGCCGAGCCGGTCCCTGATCAACGCGGCCGTTTCGGCGGGCTTGGCCAGCGGCACCATGTGGTCGCAATCCCATTCCAGCACGGTCAGATTCGGCCCCAGGCCGGCGTCGAGCGCGCCGATCAACTCGTCGGTGGCGTAGGGCGGGTCGGTGTGCGTGGCCCGCACCAGCGTGGTCGGCGTGCCATCGCGCGGCACGGGTACCGGTCGGGTGAGCTCGCTCCAGTACGCGAGCATCGCCGGGATACTGATGCGCCAGCCCACCCGGCCGTTCGGCAGGTCGACGAGGTGTTCGTCGAGTTCACGGTCGAGTTCGTCGGGGTCGGTTGCGGCGACCTCGCCCCACGACCCGCCGCTCTTCTCGTCGCGGGCCTCGGCGCGGTCGGTGTAGTCGGGCGAGGCGTACATGTCGTCGGCCACCTCGCGCATCCAGCGGCCGTCCAGGGCGACCGCGGGGTCGAGCAAGACCAGACCGGCGATCAGATCCGGCCGTGCCGCCGCCAGATTCAGCGCGACCGCCCCGCCGAACGAATGCCCGACCACCACCACCGGAGCCCCGCCCTCGGCGTCGAGCAGGGCCGCCAGCGCGCTGACGTTCGCCTCGATCGTCCACGGCGCGTCCCACGAGGACCGGCCGTGGCCGAGCAGATCCGGGGCGAGTACCGCGACGTCGGGGAGGTGCCGGTCGAACAGCGTCTCCCACCGTTTGCCGTGCCCGGTCAGGCCGTGGATGGCCAGCACACGCGCGGGGGTCGACGGTCCGAATCGGTAGGTGCACAACAGCTCGGTCACAGGAGTCGATGCTGCCAGGCCGCTGCCCGGGAAACCACCGCAGACCACTTGTCGGACCCTCGTGATGGAGTGCGTTCATGTCCGCGCCGCACACCGATCTGACGACCGACGCCCTGGCCCGTCCCGACATGCGCGGCACGGTGCGGCTGCTCGGCGGGCCCGGCACCGGCAAGACCAGCACGTTGATCGCAACGGCCGCGGCGCACCTGGCGGCCGGTCGGAGTCCGGAATCGGTTCTGCTGCTGACGGGTTCGTCGACGCTGCGCGCGCAGGCCCGCGCCGCGATCACCGCCACGATGCTGGCCGCCGGGGAGCAGACGGTGGTCCGGGAGCCGCTGGTGCGCACGGTCCACTCCTACGCGTTCGCGGTGCTGCGGCTGGCCGCCCAGCGCGCCGGGAGCCCGCCACCGCGTCTGATCACCGGCGCCGAACAGGACGGGATCATCCGCGAGTTGCTCGCCGGCGACCTCGAGGACGGCGATGCCTCACCGGTGCGGTGGCCCGAGCGGCTGCGGCCCGCACTGAGCACGGTGGGATTCGCCACCGAGCTGCGCGACCTGATGGCCCGGTGCAGTGAGCGCGGCGTCGATCCGGCTGCGCTGCAACGCATCGGCCGGCTCTCGGATCGCGCCGAGTGGCAGGCTGCCGGCCGCTTCGCGCAGGCCTACGAACAGATCATGCTGCTACGGTCGGCCGTGGGCATGGCCGCGCCGCAGGCCACGGTGCCGGCACTGGGTGCGGCCGAACTCGTGGGGGCCGCGCTGGAAGCGCTGGCCGCCGACGCCGACCTGTTGGCGGCCGAGCGGGCGCGGGTGTCGCTGCTGCTGGTCGACGACGCGCAGCACCTCGATCCGCAGGCGGCGCTTCTGGTTCGGGTGCTGGCGGCCGGAGCCGAGCTGACGGTGATCGCCGGCGACCCGCATCAGACGGTGTTCGGCTACCGCGGGGCCGACCCGACGTTGCTGCGCGGCGACGGCCCGGCGATCACGCTGACCCGTTCGCACCGGTGCGCGGGTCCGGTGGCCGACGCCATCGCCGCGGTCGGCCGTCGCCTGCCCGGTGTCGACGCCACACGAGAATTCACGGGTACCGACGCACCTGGTTCGGTCGCGGTGCGCATCGCCGCGTCCGCCCACGCCGAGTCCGCGATCGTGGCCGATGCGCTGCGCCGGGCCCATCTCGTCGACGGCGTGCCGTGGTCGCAGATGGCGGTGATCGTGCGTTCCGTGCCCCGGACGGGCGCGCCGCTGAGCCGCGCGCTGAGCGCCGCCGGCGTGCCCGTCGAGGTTCCGCAGAGCGACGTCGCGCTCGCCGCGATACCTGCCGTGCGGGCGCTGCTGACGGTGCTCGAAGCCACCGCGGACGGGCTCGACGGCGAGCGGGCGCTGGCGTTGGTGACGGGGCCGATCGGACGCGTCGACCCGGTGTCGCTGCGGCAACTGCGGCGCGTGTTGCGCCGCGGCGCGGGTGATCCGGCAGGCGACTTCGGTGCGCTTCTGGTCGAGGCGCTGCGCTCCGACGACACCGTGGGCCTGCAGCGGCTTCCCGAGGAGCTGGCCCGTGCACTGCGCCGGGTGCGGACCGTGCTGGCGGCGGCGCGGCGCAGCGCCGATCAGGGGCGGGATCCGCGGCATACGCTGTGGGAGGCGTGGAACCGGTCCGGTCTGCAGCGTCGCTGGTTGTCGGCCGGCGAGCGGGGCGGGCCGGCCGGCGCTCAGGCCGATCGCGATCTGGACGCGGTCACCGCGCTGTTCGACGTCGCCGAGCAGCACGTCGAGCAGACCGCGGGCGCGTCGCTGCGCGGCCTGGTCGACCATGTCACGGCGTTGACGCTGCCGCCGGTCCGCCGTGACGAGGGCCCGGGGTCCGACACGGTCGCGGTGCTCAGTGCGCACGCCGCGCTGGGTCGCGAATGGGACCTCGTCGTGATCGCCGGCGTGCAGGAGAACCTGTGGCCCAACGTGCAACCGCGGGGAGGGGTGCTCGCGACCCAGGAGCTGGTGGACATCCTCGACGGGGTCGTCGAGCCCGGGGATCGCCGGCTGCCGGGTCGCGCGCCGCTGCTGGCCGAGGAGCGGCGACTGCTGATCTCGGCGATGGGCCGCGCGCGCAGCCGACTGCTGGTCACCGCCGTCGACAGCGACAGCGGTGACGCCGCGCTGCTGCCCTCGCCGTTCTGCCACGAGCTGGCCGCGACAGCGACCGAACCCGTGGCCGAGCCCGACATGCCGATCCACGCGCCGCGGGTGCTCGCCCCCGCCGCTGTGGTCGGCCGGTTGCGGTCGGTGGTCTGTTCTCCGACCGACGCGGTGAGCGACCTCGAACGTGCCTGCGCAGCAGCGCAACTGGCGCGGCTGGCCGAGGCCGGGGTGCACGGCGCCGATCCGGCGCAGTGGTACGGGATGCGGGACGTCTCCAGCGATGCGCCGCTGTGGGACGGCGACGTCCACACCGTGACGTTGTCGCCCTCGACGCTGCAGATGCTGTCGGACTGCCCGCTGCGGTGGCTGATGGAACGTCACGGCGGCGGCAGGACGCGTGACGTCCGATCCGCCCTGGGATCGCTGGTGCACGCGCTGGTGTCCGAGCCGAACGCGTCGGAGGAGCACCTGCACGCCGAACTCGGCGGGGTGTGGGAAGCGCTGCCCTTCGACGCCCGCTGGCACGCCGACAACGAGTTGGAGCGGCACCGCGAGATGCTCAGCACGTTCGTCCGGTGGCGCGCGGACAGTCGCCACCACTTCACCGAGGTCGGCGCCGAGGTGGAGGTCGACGGCGAGGTCGTCGCCGCCGAGGCGGACCTGCCCGCGGTGCGGGTCCGCGGCCGCCTCGACCGCCTCGAGCGCGACAGCGAAGGCCGGCTCGTCGTGGTCGACATCAAGACGAGCAAGAGCCCGGTCACGAAGGACGACGCGCAGAGCCACGCGCAGCTGGCGATGTATCAGCTCGCGGTGGCCGAAGGCCTGCTCCCCGACGGTGCCGAGCCCGGGGGAGGGCGGCTGGTGTATCTCGGCAAGACCAGCGGCGGCGCCGCGGCCGAACGGGAACAGGACCCGCTGACGGCCGACGGGCGCGAGCAGTGGCGGACGCAGGTGCGCCAGGCCGCCGAGGCCACCCAGGGACCCGGTTTCCTCGCCCGGGTCAACGACGGCTGCGCGCACTGCCCGGTGGCGGCGCTGTGCCCGGCCCAGCAGAGCAGGAGTGACGTGTGACGACACCGCGCTACAGCCCCACCGAATTGGCCTATGCGCTCGGTCTTTTCGCGCCGACCGACGAGCAGGCGGCCGTCATCGCCGCACCGCCCGGCCCGCTGGTCGTCATCGCCGGCGCCGGGGCGGGCAAGACCGAGACGATGGCCGCCCGCGTGGTGTGGCTGGTCGCCAACGGGTTCGCCCGCCCTGGCGAGGTGCTCGGTCTGACGTTCACCCGCAAGGCCGCCGGACAGTTGCTGCGCCGGGTGCGGGCGCGGCTGGCGCGGCTGGCCGGTGCCGGGCTGCTGGTTCCCGGCGCGGTCGACATGGCCGACGACCCGGTCACGGTCAGCACCTACCACGCGTTCGCCGGGACCCTGCTGCGCGACCACGGGCTGCTGCTGCCGGTCGAACCCGACGTCCGCCTGCTCGGCGAGACAGAGTTGTGGCAGTTGGCCTTTCGCGTGGTCTGCGAACATCCCGGTGCGCTCGACACCGATAAGTCCCCGGCGGCGATCACCGCGATGGTGCTGCGGCTGGCCGGTCAACTCGCCGAGCATCTGGTCGACACCGACCAGCTGCGCGACACGCACGTCGAGCTGGAACGGCTGGTGCACACGCTGCCCGCGGGGCCGTATCAGCGCGACCGCGGCCCCAGCCAGTGGCTGTTGCGGATGCTCGCCACGCAGACCGAGCGCACGGTGCTGGTGCCGTTGATCGACGCGCTGCACCGGCGCATGCGCGAGGAGCGCGTCGTCGACTTCGGGATGCAGATGGCGGCAGCAGCCCAGTTGGCGTCACGGTTTCCGCAGGTGGGCGAGCAACTGCGGCAGCGGTACCGGGTGGTGCTGCTCGACGAGTACCAGGACACCGGGCACGCTCAGCGGGTCGCGCTGGCGGCGCTGTTCGGCAACGGCGCCGACGACGAGCTGGCCTTGACCGCCGTCGGCGATCCGATCCAGTCGATCTACGGGTGGCGCGGGGCGTCGGCCACCAACCTGCCCCGCTTCACCACCGACTTTCCCTTCTCCGACGGAACCCCCGCGCCCACACTGGAATTGCGGACCAGTTGGCGCAATCCGCCCGAGGTGCTGCACCTGGCCAACGAGGTGTCGATGGACGCCCGCCGGAGATCGGTGTCGGTGCGGTCGCTGTTGCCGCGGCCCGATGCCCACCCGGGCGAGGTGCGGTGCGCGTTGCTGTCGGACGTGGAGGCCGAGCGGGAGTGGGTCGCCGAGCAGGTGGCGTCGCGGTACCGCGCCGGAACGACCGACGACGGCGTGGCGCCGACGGCCGCGGTCCTGGTGCGCCGCAACGCCGACGCCGCGCCGATGGCCCAGGCGCTGACCCGGCGCGGCATCGCCGTCGAGGTCGTCGGTCTGGCCGGGCTGCTGGCGGTGTCCGAGGTGGCCGACGTGGTGGCGATGCTGCGGCTGGCCGCTGATCCGACCGCCGGTGCGGCCGCGGTGCGGGTGCTCACCGGTCCGCGGTGGCGGCTGGGCGCCGCCGACATCGCCGCCCTGTGGCGGCGTGCGGTGACGCTGGTCGACGCGCCGGCCGCCGAGCGTGGCGACGCCCATCAGATCGTCGCGCACCTCGGACCCGACGCCGATACCGCATGCCTGGCCGATGCCGTGTGCGATCCCGGTGCAAAGGAGGCGTATTCGCCTGCCGGGCATGCCCGCATCGTTCAGCTGGGCCGGGAGCTGACGGCATTGCGCGCCCACCTCGACGGTCAGCTGCCCGACGTGATCGCCGAAGTGCGGCGGATGCTCGGCGTCGACGTCGAGGTCAGGGCCGCGCGGGCGACGTCGGCCGGATGGTCGGGCACCGAGCACCTGGACGCCTTCAGCGATGCCGTGGCGGACTTCGCGAGCCGCCCCGGTGCGACGGTGTCGAACCTGTTGGCCTACCTGGACGCGGCCGAGCAGGTCGAGAACGGGCTCGCGCCGGCCGAGATCACCGTCGCCCAGGATCGGGTGCAGATCCTGACCGTGCACGCCGCCAAGGGGCTGGAGTGGCAGATCGTCGCCGTCCCGCATCTCGTGGGGCGGGTGTTCCCGTCGACGGCGTCGCCACGCACCTGGCTCACCGACGCCGCGGACCTCCCGCCGCTGCTGCGCGGTGACTGCGCCACCGTGTCCGAGCACGGCGTCCCGGTGCTGGACACATCCCGGGTCAACGACCGGAAGTCGCTGTCCGACGCCATCTCCGACCACAAGCGCAGCCTGGATCAGCGCCGTACCGACGAGGAACGCCGTCTGCTCTACGTCGCGCTGACGCGGGCGGAGCGCACGCTGCTGGTGTCGGGGCACCACTGGGGCGCCACCGAGTCCAAGCCCCGCGGACCGTCGACGTTCCTCACTGAACTCAAGGAGGTCATCGACTCCGCCGCGGCCGCCGGAACGCCGTGCGGGTCGGTCGACGTGTGGGCCGAGGCTCCCGCCGACGGTGAGCCGAACCCGTTGCGCGGCCGCGTGATCGAAGCGATGTGGCCGGTCGATCCGTTGGCGGGCCGTCGCGACCGCGCCGATCGCGGCGCGGCGTTGGTGACCGCGGCGCTCGCCGGTGACGCCGACCCCCTGGTCACCGAGGATCCGCACGGCTGGGTGGCCGATGTGGACGCGCTGCTCGCCGAGCGGGAACGCGCGGCGCGGCGGCCCGCACCGCCGCTGCCGGTGCAGCTGTCGGTCAGCGCGATGGTGGAACTGGGCCGTGACCCGGAGGCCGCCGCACAGCGCCTTCACCGGCGGCTGCCCCGGCGCCCCGATGCGCAGGCCCTGTTGGGCACGGCGTTCCACGAGTGGGTGCAGCGCTACTTCCAGGCGGAGAAGCTCTTCGACCTCGACGACCTGCCGGGCGCCGTCGACGCCGACCGCCAGGACCGCGGGGAACTCGAGGACCTGCAGGCCGCGTTCGCGCTGTCGACCTGGGCGGCGCGCAGCCCGCTGGAGGTGGAGGTGCCGTTCGACATGATGATCGCCGGCCGCGTCGTCCGCGGCCGGATCGACGCGGTGTTCGCCGACGACGACGGCGGGGTCACGGTGGTGGACTGGAAGACCGGCGAGCCGCCGGCCACGCCGGAAGAAATGCAGCACAACGCGATTCAGCTGGCGTTGTATCGCCTGGCCTGGGCCGGGCTGCAGGGCTGCCCGGTGTCGTCGGTGCGGGCCGCGTTCCACTACGTCCGGTCGGGGCGCACGGTCACCCCTGCGGCGCTGCCCGATGCCGACGAACTGGCGGCCCTGCTCTCCGCGCCGATCGACGACGACGCCGCATGAACTCAGCTCTCGCGGTACACCTTCAGCGCCTGGGTGATCATCGGCACCTGCATCGGCAGCCGCGCGATCGCGATGAGGCGCATCGGCAGCGGCTTGTTCTTCCACAGCCGCACCATGTTCACATTGCCCGGGAAAACCCCGAGGAACAGCGCGATCGCCGCGAGCGCGCCGAAGCGTCGCGTCTGCGGCGCCACCAGCAGGGCGCCGACGCCGACCTCGGCCACCCCGGAGGCCAGCGTGTAGAAGCGCTGGGTGCCGGGCAGCTCCTCCGGCACGATCGAGTCGAACGGCTTCGGCGCGACGAAGTGCAGGATCCCCATACCGATCAGCCAGACGCCCATCTTGGTACCGCGCGGTGACGAGGTGAACTGCTGCAGTGCAGTCGGGGAGGAGGTCATGATTACATTGTGCGGGTGCGACAGCCTCACATCGTGACTGGCCCCCGTGGCTGAGGGCGCCCTGCGCCGACGGCTGCGCCGGTTCGACCAGTCGCTGGCCGATCTACCGGTCCACGCGCTCACCGACCGGGTGCAGATCCCCACCACGATGGTCAGCCCCGCACGCCGCATCACCGTGCGGGTCATCTACGCGCTGACCGCGCTGTTCGCCGCGGTGATCATCGTCTACCTCGACCGGCACGGCTATCGCGACGTCGAGAGCGCGCCCAACCCGGATGACCCGCTGACGTTCCTCGACTGCGTGTACTACGCCACGGTGTCGCTGTCGACCACGGGCTACGGCGACATCACGCCCGTCACCCCGTCCGCCCGTCTGGTCAACGTCCTGGTGATCACGCCGCTGCGGATCGCGTTCCTGATCGTGCTCATCGGTACCACGGTCGAGACCCTCACCACGCAGTCGCGCCAGGTCTACCAAATCCAGCGCTGGAGGAACAAGTTGCGCAACCACATCATCATCGTCGGCTACGGCACCAAGGGCCGCACCGCCGCCGCGGCGATGGTCGGCGACGAGGTCGCACCCGCCGACATCGTGGTCGTGGACGAGGACGTCGCCGCGCTGGAGCGCGCCAAGAGTGCCGGCCTGGTCACCGTGCGCGGCAGCGCGACCGACTCCGAGGTGCTGCGGCTGGCCAGCGCCCAGCACGCCAAGTCGATCATCGTCGCCACCAACCGGGACGACACCGCCGTGCTGGTGACGCTGACCGCGCGCGAGCTCGCACCCAACGCCAAGATCATCGCGGCCGTCCGCGAAGCAGAGAACCAGCATCTGCTCAAGCAGTCCGGCGCCGACTCCACCGTGGTCACCTCCGAGACCGCGGGCCGCCTGCTCGGCATCGCGGTCCAGACGCCCAGCGTCGTGGAGGTGATGGAGGATCTGCTGACTCCGGATGCCGGGTTCGCAATCGCCGAACGGGAGGTGTCGCCGAAGGAGGCGGGCGGGTCGCCGCGCCACCAGGCCGACATCGTGCTCGGCGTGGTGCGCAACGGGAAGCTGATCCGGGTGGACGAACCCGAAGTCGACGCGCTGGAGCTGGGCGACCGCCTGCTCTACATCCGGTCCGCGGACGCCGAGAGATGAGCGCAGGGTTCCGGCTGCGCAACGTCCCTCTCCTCTCCCGGGTCGGCGCCGACCGCGCCGACACCCTGCGCACCGACGTCGACGCGGCGGTGGCCGGCTGGGCCGACGCACTGCTGCTGCGGGTCGACCGCCGCAACCAGGTGCTGATCGCCGACGGCCGTGCCGTGCTGCATAGGGCCACCGACGCCGGCGACGCGCCCCCTGAGAACGCCGTGTTCCTCGGCCGGTTGCAGGACGGCAGGCACGTCTGGGCGATCCGCGGCGAGCTGCAGCCCCCCGACGACCCCGACGCCACCACCGAGGTGCTGGACCTGCGCCGCACCGGCCACGTCTTCGACGACGTCAGTGCCCAACTCGTCGCCACCGCCACCGCGCTGCTCAACTGGCACGACCACGCCCGCTTCAGCCCGGTCGACGGCACGCCCACCACGCCCATCAAGGCGGGATGGTCGCGGATCAACCCGGCCACCGGCCACGAAGAGTTCCCGCGGATCGATCCGGCGGTGATCTGCCTGGTGCACGACGGCCACGACCGCGCGGTGCTGGCCCGGCAGACGATGTGGCCGCCAAGGCTGTTCTCCATCCTGGCCGGCTTCGTCGAGGCGGGTGAGTCGTTCGAGACCTGCGTGGTCCGCGAGATCGCCGAGGAGATCGGTCTGACCGTCACCGACGTCGAGTACCTGGGCTCCCAACCCTGGCCGTTCCCGCGATCGCTGATGGTCGGCTTCCACGCGCTCGGCGACCCCGAGCAGGAGTTCGCGTTCAACGACGGCGAGATCGCCGAGGCGGCGTGGTTCACCCGCGCCGAGATCCGCGAGGCCCTCGATCAGGGCGACTGGAGTTCGCAGAGCGGATCGCGGCTGCTGTTGCCGGGCTCGATCTCGATCGCCCGCGAGATCATCGAATCCTGGGCGGCCGCCGACTAATCAGCCGGCGAGCTTGGCCTTGACCTGAGCACCGCTCGGGTTGGTCAGCGTCGAGCCGTCGGGAAATTTGATCGTCGGGACGACGTGGTTGCCGCCGTTGACCGAGCCGACGAACTGCGCCGCCGCGGGATCTTCCTCGATGTTCACCTCGGTGAACGTGATGCCCTCGTTCTTCAGGGCCTTCTTCAGGCGGACGCAGTAGCCACACCACGACGTCGTGTACATGGTCACCGCAGCGGTGTCGTCAGCGCTCATAAGCCCTTCAACGTAGTCGACCCCGCGAACATGCCCCGGCCCAGCCCGCGATTGTCGGGCCGCGCTGACATGATGGTCGCCATGTCCCCGACGGCTTCGCGTGACCTGCTGCTGGGCGACCTGGACGAGGAGCAGCGCGAGGCCGTCCTCGCCCCGCGCGGGCCGGTCTGCGTGCTCGCGGGCGCCGGCACCGGCAAGACGCGCACCATCACCCGGCGCATCGCGCACCTGGTCACCGCCGGCCACGTCGCGCCCGGGCAGGTGCTCGCGGTGACGTTCACCCAACGCGCGGCGGGGGAGATGCGGGGTCGGCTGCGCGCGCTCGACGACGGCACCGGCACCGGCGCGGTGCAGGCGCAGACGTTCCACGCCGCGGCGCGCCGGCAGCTCTCCTACTTCTGGCCCCGGGTCGTCGGCACCACCGACTGGCAGCTGCTCGACTCGAAATTCGCGATCGTCGCGCAGGCCGCCAACCGCAGCGGTCTGCCCACCGGCACCGACAACGTCCGCGACCTGGCGGGGGAGATCGAATGGGCCAAGGCCTCGTTGATCAGCCCCGAGGACTATCCCGCGACGGTCGCGCAGTCCGGGCGCGACATCCCGTTCGACGCCGCGAAGGTCGCGGCCGCCTACGCCGGGTACGAGTCCTTGAAGGCCCGCGGCAACGACCTGATGCTGCTGGACTTCGATGATCTGCTGCTGCACACCGCCGCGGCCATCGAGAACGACGCCGCGGTGGCGCAGGAGTTCCGAGATCGCTACCGCTGCTTCGTCGTCGACGAGTACCAGGACGTGACGCCGCTGCAGCAGCGGGTGCTCGACGCGTGGCTCGGCAACCGTGACGACCTGACGGTCGTCGGCGACGCCAACCAGACCATCTACTCGTTCACCGGCGCCTCGCCGCGCTATCTGCTCGACTTCTCCCGCCGGTTCCCCGAGGCCGCGGTGGTCCGGCTCGAGCGGGACTACCGATCCACACCGCAGGTGGTGTCGCTGGCCAACCGGGTGATCGCCGCTGCCCGCGGCCGAATGGCCGGCAGCCGGCTGCATCTGGTCGGTCAGCGCCCGCCGGGACCGAATCCGACGTTCAACGAGTACCCCGACGAGGTCGCCGAGGCCGCCGCGGTGGCACGCAGCGTCAAGAAGCTCGTCGAATCCGGCACCGCCCCGGCCGAGATCGCGGTGCTGTACCGCATCAACGCGCAGTCGGAGGTGTACGAGGAGGCGCTCACCGAGGCCGGTGTCCCGTTCCAGGTCCGCGGCGGTGAGGGCTTCTTCAGCCGCCAGGAGGTACGCCAGGCGCTGCTGGCGCTGCAGCGCGCCGCCGAGCGGGAGGTCGAGGGGCCACTGCCGGAACTGGTGCGCGCGACGCTGGAACCGCTCGGCCTGACCGCCGAGCCGCCGGCGGGCACCCGCGCGCGCGACCGCTGGGAGGCGCTGGCCGCGCTCGCCGACCTCGTCGACGACGAGGTCGCCCAGCGCCCGCAGCTGGATCTGCGCACCCTGCTGACCGAGCTGCGGCAGCGGGCTGACTCGCGGCACCCGCCGGTGGTGCAGGGCGTCACGCTCGCGTCGCTGCACGCCGCCAAGGGCCTGGAGTGGGATGCGGTGTTCCTCGTCGGCCTGGCCGACGGCACCCTGCCGATCTCCCACGCCCTCTCGCACGGACCCGACAGCGAACCGGTCGAGGAGGAACGGCGCCTGTTCTACGTCGGAATCACCAGGGCGCGGGTGCATCTCACGCTCAGCTGGGCGCTGGCCCGGAACCCCGGGGGGCGTCAGGGCCGGCGGCCGTCGCGCTTCCTCAACGGCATCGCGCCGCAGTCCGCGCGCGACGACGGGCCGAGCCGGTCCCGCAAGCCGCGCGGCCCCGCCCCGCGGTGCCGGGTGTGCAACACCCCGCTGTCCGCGTCGGCGGCGATCATGCTGCGCCGGTGCGAGACCTGCCCGTCCGACATCGACGAACAGCTGCTCGCCGACCTGAAGGACTGGCGGCTGCGCATCTCCAAGGAGATGAGCGTGCCCGCCTATGTGGTGTTCACCGACAACACGCTCATCGCGATCGCGGAGTCCCTGCCCGATGACGACGCCGCGCTGGTCGCCATCCCCGGCATCGGCGCCCGCAAGCTCGAGCAGTACGGCGCCGACGTGCTCGGGCTGGTCCGGGAACGCCAAAAGTCGTAAAGATCGCGCCAAAAGCGCAGGTCAAAAATGACTTGAGCGATTTCGCTGGTAGCGTCTAGCCTCAGAACAACATACGAAGGCGCATGTGCGAGAGGAGGATGCCGTGATCATGAACAGCAATGACAGGTTTTACGTCGTAGCTGCAGCCGGCATGCCGTGGTCCTCGCACGCCTTCACCGAGGTGCACACCGCCATTCCCGCCGCTGCCGCCGCGCGTAAGCGCCACGCCGTCGGCACGGTTGCCGAGTCCGTGAGGGGCTTCCACTAGGTAGAGCCCTCACCGCCATCCCAGGCCACGGACCCGCAACCCGGATCCGTGGCCTTCGTCTTTTTGCCGATAGGTCACCGATCCCCGACTCACAGCCAGACGACCAACAACGACCAGGAAGCAGAGGACCGGACATGTCTTCCCTGACATGTGAGAGCTCGAAGCTGGCGGTGCCGTGTCATGTCGAGGACCCCGACCTGTGGTTCGCCGAGGACCCTCGGGATCTCGAGCGCGCCAAGGCGCTGTGCGGTGAATGCCCCTTCCGGCGGGAGTGCCTGACCGCCGCGTTGGAGCGGCAGGAGCCGTGGGGCGTCTGGGGCGGCGAGATCTTCGAGCGGGGCGCGGTGATCGCCCGCAAGCGGCCCCGGGGGCGTCCGCGCAAGGACGCGAAAGACCCTGTGGCCGCCTAGCTTTGGCCCGACCCCGACGTCGCAGCGGCGTCGGGGTCGGCGAAGCCGGGCACCGTCTCCTCGGCGATGCGCCGGGTGGGGACGTGCGCGTCGAGCTGACACGAGATCGCCACGATCGATGCGATCACCCGCATCGGGATCGCCAGCTTCGGCGGGATGTCCATCTGGCGGGCAGCCTTGATCTGGCCGGCCGCCTTGTCCAGCTCGAGCGTCGTCATCCGCTGCAGCCACTTGCGGGTGTAGTGGAACACCGGCACCTGCAGTGGATCCACGTACTGCTTGAGCATGTCGTCGATCTCGCGGGTCGAGACCTGCTGGCCCTTCTGGATGAACCCGGCCCGCTCCATCGTGGGCAGCAGCTTGTCGTAGTTCTTGTCCACCGCGTAGCGCATGATCTGGCCGAGTTCCACCGGCCAGCCGCCCGGCATCGGCGCGACCGCGCCGAAATCGATGACGCCCATCTTGTCGTCGGGCATCAGCATGAAGTTGCCGGGGTGCGCGTCGCCGTGCACCATCTCCAACCGGGTCGGGGCGTCGTTGCAGAACTCGAACAGCCGCGTGGCCATCAGGTCCTTCTGCTCCTGGCTGCCTTCGCGGATGATCTGTGACAGCGGGATGCCCTCGATCCACTCCTGGATGACGACCTTGGGGGCGCTGGCCACCACGTGCGGCACCACGAAGTGCGGATCCCCTTCGTAGGCCTTCGCGAACGCCCGCTGGTTGTCGGCTTCGAGCCGGTAGTCCAGTTCCATCTCGGTGCGTTCGATCAGCTCGTCGACGACGCCCTGCACGTCGGCGCCGGGGGAGAGCTGCTTGAGCACGCTGACCATGCGCTGCATGGTCTTCAAGTCGGCGCGCAGCGCCTCGTCGGCGCCGGGGTACTGGATCTTCACCGCGACCTGACGGCCGTCGGCCCACACCGCTTTGTGGACCTGGCCGATGCTGGCCGAGGCGACGGACTTGTCGTCGAACGACTGGAAGCGGTCGCGCCACTTGGTGCCCAGCTGCTGGTCGAGCACGCGGTGCACTTTGGCTGCGGGCAACGGCGGCGCCTCGCGCTGCAGCTTGGTCAGCGCTTCGCGGTAGGGCTTGCCGTACTGCTCGGGGATCGCGGCTTCCATCACCGACAGGGCCTGGCCGACTTTCATCGCCCCGCCCTTGAGTTCGCCGAGCACGGTGAACAGCTGCTGGGCGGCCTTGTCCATCAGCTCGGCGTTGACCTCGTCCTTGGACTTGCCGGTCAGCCGCTTGCCGAAGCCCAGCGCCGCCCGCCCTGCCATACCCACGGGCAGCGACGCCAGCTTGGCGTTCCGCGCGGCGCGACCCCGCTTGATGTCACTCACCATTCCATCATCCACGACTGCGCTGAACTTCCACCAACGAGTTGGTCTCCGACTCCACTGGTCGCTGTCAGCAGGCGCACTGCGGGTGCGCCGACCACCGGCGGGCGGTCAGCGAACCCGTGCTGACGTCGAATTCCAGCGTGGTGTCCAGCGTCGACGGCGGGGTGGTGCGCCGAGCTTCGCCGCGGAGGCCGTTCAGGACGTGGTCGATCTCACGCAGTGCCAGCCCGGCGGTGGCGAGCACGGTGGCGCGGTCGGCGGTCCCGACGGTGCGGCACAGCTGGGTGGCGACCGCCGCCCAGGCCGGATCTTTGTCGCTGCGATGCAGATCGGCGCAGCGCAGGCAGCTGGTCACCCCCGGCACGACGAGCGGCCCGATCAACCCGGTGCCGTCGCGCACCCGCACCGTCAGGTGCGGCACGCCGGCATCGTGCAGATCGCGCACCACCCGCGGATCGGCGACCAGATAGTCGGTCAGCACGGCCAGATCGGCGCCGCCGGCCGAGGCGTGCGCCCGGCTGCTGCGGCTGACCCGCACCCCGGAACCCGACAGCGCGGAGGAGATCAGGTCGGCCAGCGGGCCGTCGCCGTGCACCCGCACCGCTGCCGAGCGGGTGCGCGGCGGTGCTGCCGCGGTGAGCACCCCGGAGTCGACGAGGTGGCTGACGAGCCCGGTGACCGCGTCCGCGTCGGCGCCGCGGCCGGCGGCCAGGCCCTGCAGCTCGGACACCGTCGCCGCGGACTGCAGTGCCCGCAGCAGGTCAGCGAGGACCGGTGCGGTCAGCCCCGGCGGGGGGTGCACCACCACGGCGCGACGCGGATCCCAGCCGACCTGCACCGTGCCATCGGGGCGGGACAGCACCGGGGTCGCGGAGTCCAGCGCGTAACGGGTCATGCGACGACGGTGTCATGCCGCCGCGGCCGCGAGCCGGGTTATCCACAGGGCTCAGGGGCGGGGGTCGGTGCCCTCGTCGGTGCCCTTGTCGCCTTCGTTCAGCGCGGCCTCGATCGCGCTGTCGAGGTCGCTGGTGTCGCCGCCGAGGATGCGGTCGATGAACCCCGCGGGCTCGTCCAGGTCGGAGCTGCTGGGCAGCAGGTCGGGGTGCCCCCACACGCCGTCGCGGGTGTCGGCGCCGACGGCCTGGGTGAGCTTCTCCCACAGCGCCGCGGCCTCGCGCATCTTGCGCGGCCGCAGTTCGAGCCCGACCAGCGTCGCGAACGTCTGCTCGGCCGGCCCGCCCGTGGCGCGCCGGCGGCGCAGCATCTCCGCCAGCGCCGCGGTGCCGGGGATCCGGTCGCCGAGCGCGTCGGAGACGACGGTCTGCACCCAGCCCTCGATCAGCGCGAGCAGCGTCTCGAGCCGCTCGAGCGCCGCGGTCTGTTCGGGCGTGGCCTTCGGTTCGAAGATGCCCTGATTGAGCAACTCCTCCATCTGCGACGGGTCGGTCAGCGACGCCGGGTTGAAGTCGCGAGCGAACTCCTCGATGCCGCTCATGTCGATCTTGGTGCCCTTGGCGAACGCCTCGACGGCGCTGAGCAGCTGGGTCGCCAGCCACGGCACGTGGCTGAACAGCCGGTGGTGGGCGGCCTCGCGCGCCGCGAGGAACGTGACGACCTCGCTGCGCGGCTGCTCGAGTCCCTCGGCGAGCGCTTCGATCGCCTCGGGCATCAGCGCGGCGACACCCTTGGGGCCCAACGGCAGCCCGATGTCGGTGGAGGTCAACACCTCTCGGCTCAGCGTGCCGAGCGCCTGACCCAGCTGCGAGCCGAACGCCATGCCGCCCATCTGCGACATCATCGCCAGCAGGGGGCCGGCCATCGCCTGCGCCTCCTCGGGCAGCGCCTGCGCCCACACCGTCGAGATCTGCTGGGCAACCGGGTCGCACAGCCGCTTCCAGGTGTCCATCGTGTTGTCGATCCAGTCCGTCGGCGTCCACGCCACCGCGCGCGTGGTGCCGGCGGGCAGCGGCGTCACCCCGTCGAGCCACGTCTCGGCCAGCCGCACGGCGTCGCTGATCGCCGACGTCGTCTGCTCGGGCACCGGGGCGACGAAGCCGATCGACTTCGACGCCAGCTGACGTGCGAGGTCGTAGTTGACCGGTCCGCTGCCGGCGCCGGCCTTGGCGCCGCTGAACATCTCGCCGAGCGTGGAGAAGATCTGGCCGAGCTGCGAGATGTCGAACTGGCCGCCGGGGAAGGCGCCGCCGAACGGATCGTTCGGGCCGGACCCGGATCCGGGGTCCTTCTTGCCCTTGTCGCGCTCGGGGTCGTCGCCCGCGTTGAAGCCGAAAGGCAGGTCAGCCATGTCCCCAACGGTACTCACCAGGCGGGCGGGGTGCGGGCCGACGGGTCACGCTGAGAGTGAACCCGGCGGTGACCTCTACTGTGAACGGCGTGAACAGGAGGATTGCCACCCTGATCGTCGCGCTGGTGCCGATCGTCGTGTTCGGTGTTCTCGCGACGACGGTGACGGTGCCCTACGTCGCGCTGGGGCCCGGGCCGACCTTCAACACCCTCGGCAAGGTGGACGGCAAGGAGGTCGTCGACATCGAGGGCACCGACGTGCACCCCACCAAGGGGAACCTCAACATGACGACGGTGTCGCAGATGGACGGCCTGACGCTGGGGCAGGCGCTGATCTTCTGGGCCTCGGGCCGCGATCAGCTGATCCCGCGGGAGCTGGTCTATCCGCCGGACAAATCCCGCGATGAGATCGACGAGGCCAACACCAAGGACTTCCGGCAGTCCGAGGACAGCGCCGAGTACGCCGCGCTGTCCTACCTGAAGTACCCGATGGCCATCACCGTGCAGAGCATCGACGAGAACGGCCCCTCGAAGGGCAAGCTGCAGGCCGGCGACGCCATCGACGCGGTCAACAACAAGCCCGTCGCCAACCTCGACGAGTTCGGCAAGATCCTGGAGACCACCAAGCCGGGCGACACGCTCGTCGTCGACTACCGCCGCAAGAACGCCCCGGCCGGCATCGCCGAGGTCACGCTGGGGTCCCGGCCGGACCGCCCGCACGGCGTCCTTGGGGTCAACGTGCTCGACGCGCCGTGGGCGCCGTTTTCCATCGACTTCAACCTCGCGAACATCGGCGGTCCGTCAGCCGGTCTGATGTTCAGCCTCGCCGTCGTCGACAAGTTGACGACCGGCGACCTCAACGATGCGAAGTTCGTGGCGGGCACCGGCACCATCACCGGTGACGGCGAGGTCGGCTCGATCGGCGGCATCACCCACAAGATCGTGTCGGCCAAGGAGGCGGGCGCCTCGGTGTTCCTGGTGCCGGCCGACAACTGCGACGAGGCCAAGTCCGCCGACGAGCAGGGCATCGAGCTGCTCAAGGTGGACACCCTCGAGCACGCGATCGACGCGCTGCGCACCCTTTCCGCCGGTGGCGAACCTCCTCGCTGCTGAGCCGGCGTCGCAGGCCCGATGCGTACAGTTACTGAACAACTGCTGGGAACGTCCGAGAGTGGAGTAGTCGAGTGGGTATGCGGCCGGCGGCGAGAATGCCGAAGCTGACGCGACGAAGCCGTGTTCTGATCGCGATCGCCCTGGCGGTCGTGCTGCTGTTGCTGATCGGTCCGCGGCTGGTCGACACCTACGTCGACTGGCTGTGGTTCGGCGAGCTCGGGTACCGGTCGGTGTTCACCACCCAGATCGTCACCCGCGTCGTCATCTTCTTCGTCGTCGCGCTGCTGATCGGCGGCATCGTGTTCGCCGCGCTCGCGCTGGCCTACCGGACCCGGCCGGTGTTCGTGCCGACGGCGGGCCCGAACGACCCGATCGCCCGGTACCGCACCGCGGTGATGGCGCGGCTGCGCCTGGTCGGCATCGGGGTGCCGGCGTTCATCGGTCTGCTGTCGGGATTCGTCGCCCAGAGCTACTGGGAGCGGGTGCAGCTGTTCCTGCACGGCGGCAGCTTCGGCATCGCCGATCCGCAGTTCGGCATCGACCTCGGCTTCTACGCATTCGACCTGCCGTTCTACCGGCTCGTGTTGTCCTATCTGTTCGTCGCGACGTTCCTGGCGTTCATCGCGAACCTGTTGGGCCACTACCTGTTCGGCGGGATCCGGCTCTCGGGCCGCACCGGCGCGCTGAGTCGGGCCGCGCGGATCCAGCTGATCACGCTGGTGGGCATCCTGATGCTGCTCAAGGCGGTGGCGTACTGGTTTGACCGCTACGAGCTGCTCAGCCACACCCGCGGCGGGAAGCCGTTCACCGGCGCCGGGTACACCGACATCAACGCGGTGCTGCCCGCCAAGCTCATCTTGATGGCGATCGCGGTGATCTGCGCGGCCGCGGTGTTCAGCGCGATCTTCCTGCGCGACTTGCGGATCCCGGCGATCGGCGTGGTGCTGTTGCTGCTGTCGTCGCTGGTGGTCGGCGCGGGCTGGCCGCTGGTGGTCGAGCAGATCAGCGTGCGTCCCAACGCCGCTCAGAAGGAGAGCGAGTACATCGCCCGCAGTATCGCGGCGACCCGGCAGGCCTACGGGCTCACCGAGGAACAGGTCAGCTACCGCGACTATCCGGGCAACGCACCGGCGAGCGCCCAGCAGGTGGCTGCCGACCGGGCCACCACCTCGAACATCCGTGTGCTGGACCCGAACATCGTCAGCCCGGCGTTCACCCAGTTCCAGCAGGGGAAGAACTTCTACTACTTCTCCGACCAGCTCAACATGGACCGGTATCCCGACGCCGACGGCAACCTGCGCGACTACGTGGTCGCCGCACGCGAACTCAACCCCGACCGGTTGATCGACAACCAGCGCGACTGGATCAACCGGCACACCGTGTACACCCACGGCAACGGGTTCATCGCCTCGCCGGCCAACACCGTGCGCGGGGTGGCCAACGACCCCAACCAGAACGGCGGCTATCCGGAGTTCCTGGCCAGCGTGGTCGGCGCGAACGGCAGCATCATCTCGCCGGGACCGGCCCCGCTGGATCAGCCCCGCATCTACTTCGGCCCGGTGATCGCCAGCACCGCAGCCGATTACGCGATCGTCGGCAAGAACGGCGCCGACCGCGAGTACGACTACGAGAACAACGTCGAGACGAAGAACTACACCTACACCGGCGCCGGCGGCGTGCCACTGGGCAATTGGTTCAACCGCAGCGTGTTCGCCGCGAAGTTCGCCGAGCGGAACTTCCTGTTCTCCAACGTCATCAACAACAACAGCAAGATCCTGTTCAAGCGGGATCCGGCCGAGCGGGTCAAGGCCGTGGCGCCGTGGCTGACCACCGACACCGCCGTCTACCCGGCGATCGTGAACAAGCGCATGGTGTGGATCGTCGACGGCTACACCACGCTGGACAACTACCCGTACTCGGAACTCATGTCGCTGTCGTCGGCCACCACCGACTCCAACGAGGTGGCGATGAACCGGCTGCTGCCCGACAAGCAGGTGTCCTACATCCGCAACTCGGTCAAGGCCACTGTCGACGCCTACGACGGCACCGTGACGCTGTACGCGCAGGACGAGCAGGATCCGGTGCTGCAGGCATGGGAGAAGGTGTTCCCGGGCACCATCAAGCCGAAGAGCGACATCAGTCCGGAGCTGCAGGAGCATCTGCGCTATCCGGAGGATCTGTTCAAGGTGCAGCGTGCGCTGCTCGCCAAGTACCACGTCGACGATCCGGTGACGTTCTTCTCGACGTCGGACTTCTGGGACGTGCCGCTCGATCCCAACCCGACGGCCAGCAGCTACCAGCCGCCGTACTACATCGTCGCGAAGAACCTGGCCGAGAACAACAATTCGACGTCGTTCCAGCTGACGAGTGCGATGAACCGGTTCCGGCGCGACTTCCTGGCCGCCTACATCAGTGCCAGCTCCGATCCGCAGACCTACGGCAAGATCACGGTGCTGACCATCCCCGGTCAGGTCAACGGTCCGAAGCTGGCGTTCAACGCGATCAGCACCGACACCGCGGTCAGCCAGGATCTCGGTGTCATCGGCCGGGACAACCAGAACCGGATCCGCTGGGGCAACCTGCTGACGTTGCCGATGGGTCAGGGCGGGTTGCTCTACGTGGCACCGGTGTACGCCTCGCCGGGGGCCAGTGACGCCGCGTCGTCCTATCCCCGCCTGATCCGGGTGGCGATGATGTACAACGACAAGATCGGCTACGGGCCGACGGTGCGTGACGCGCTGACCGATCTGTTCGGTGCGGGAGCCGACGCCACGGCGACCGGTCCGGCGCCGACGGATGTGCCTGCGGGGCAACCGCAGTCGCGACCGCCGGCGGCCAACCAGCCGCCGGCCGCGGCGGCGCCCAACCAGCAGGGCCAGGCGCCGCAGGCGCGGCCCGAGGTGCCGGTGGCCGTTCCTCCGACGGGTCCGACGCAGCTGTCGGCGGCCAAAGCCGCTGCGCTGCAGGACGTCAACGCCGCCCTCGATGCCCTGCAGGAGGCGCAGCGCAGCGGTGACTTCGCGCAGTACGGCGAAGCGCTGCAGCGCCTCGACACCGCGGTGAACGCCTACCAGTCCGCGTCGTAACACCGTCCGCCGGTGCGCTATCGGTTGCTCGGGCCGCTGCAGGTGGTCGACGGGGAGACCCCCGTCGACATCGGCCCGCCCAAGCAGCGGGTGGTGCTGGCGGCGCTGCTGCTGGCCGGGGGCCGGGTGGTGTCGGTGGATCGGCTCGTCGACGCGGTGTGGGGCGACGACGTTCCCGCGAGCGCGACGGCGAGCCTGCAGGCCTACATCTCGAATCTGCGGCGGGCGCTGCGTGGGGGTGCCGCGCAGACGCAGATGGCCTCCCCGATCGTGCGCCGGCCCCCGGGCTATGCCCTCGACGCCGACCCGGACAGCGTCGACCTGATGGTGTTCGCGGCGGGGTGCGCGCGTGCCGGCGCCGCGATCGACGCCGAGCAATGGGACACGGCGCTCGCCGAGGCCGAGGCCGCGCGGGCGTTGGTACGCGGAAACCTGTTGGAGGACATGGCCGACGCCGATTGGGTGCGCGAGGAGTCGGCCCGGGTCACCGAGATGCGGGTGGACTGTCTGGCACACAAGGTGACGGCGTTGCTCGCGCTCGGCAGGGTGGCCGCCGCGTTGACGGAGGCGGCGGCGTTGCGTGCGCTCGACCCGTTCGCCGACCGCGGCGCCCGGCTGCAGATGTTGGCGCTGTACCGGGCGGGCCGCGCGGCCGAAGCGCTGGACACCTACACCCGTCACGCGCGGCGGCTCGATGACGAGCTGGGTCTCGAGCCCGGCCGCGAACTGAGGGATCTGCAGACCGCGGTGCTGCGTCAGGCCCCCGAGCTGGCCGGCTGGCCGCGACCTCCCGAATGGAGCGGCGCCGCAACCATTCCCGTGCCGGACCCGGTGATCGCGGAGCCGGCCGGTGCCGCGGCGCCGCGGCGGTCGGCACTGGTCGGGCGTGACCGTGAACTGGCGCGTGCGGGCGAGGTACTGGCTCGGGTGGCGGCCGGGGCGACGCGGTGGCTGGTGCTGTCGGGACCGCCGGGAATCGGCAAGACGCGGCTGGCCGAGGAGATCGCCGGCCTGGCGTCCGCCGAGGGTGGCGACGTGGTGTGGGTGAACTGTCCCGACGAGCGGGCCACCCCGCCGTGGTGGCCGATGCGCCAGCTCGTGCGCGCGTTGGGCGCCGAACCCGACGCGGTGCTCGAGGTGCCACCGCACGCCGATCCGGACACCGCGAGATTCCTTGTCTACGAACGGGTTCAGTCTCTGCTCGAGGCAACGCCCCGACTGCTGGCCGTCGTGGTCGACGATGTGCAGTGGTCGGACACCACGTCGGCGAGCTGCCTGGCCTACATCGCGGGCGCGCTGCGCGATCACCGCGTGCTGGTGATCGTCACGGTGCGCGACGGCGAGCACACCCCGGAGGTGTCGCGTCTGCTCAGCACGGTGGCGCGCGGGGAGGACAACCGCCACATCGCGGTGCCTGCGCTGTCCTCGGCCGATGTCGCGACGCTGGCCAACGAGGTCGCCGAGGACGCGGTGTCGGAGGACGAGGCCGCCGTGCTGGCGGCGCGTACCGGCGGCAATCCGTTCTTCGTGTCCGAATACGCGCGGCTGCCGCGGGCCGAGCGCGTCGCCAACGAGATTCCGCGCGCTGTGCGGTCGGTGCTCGAGCGCCGGCTCGCGGCGCTCGACCCGGCGGTGATGCAGGTGCTGCGGACCGCCGCGGCGATCGGCGACGTCATCGATGCGGCCGCGGTTCCGGTGCTCGCGCAGGCCACGCGGCTGGATCTGGACACCCTCGCCGACTATCTCGACGAGGCGGCCGACGAGCGCATCGTGATCGCGGCGCACACCGCCGACGGGTACGAGTTCGCGCACGGGCTGCTGCGCGAGCAGCTGCTCGCGGACATGCCGGCGCTGCGCCGCCAGCGCCTGCACGCCAAGATCGCGGAGGTGCTCGCCGACAGCGGCGACGCCGACGCACCGACACGGCGGGCGCAGCACCTGCTGGCCGCGCAGCCTCTCGTCGAGCCGGCGGTCGTCGTCGGGGCCTGCCGGGTTGCGGCGGAACAGGCGACCGCACAGTGGAGTTCGGACATCGCGGCGCGGTGGTGGCAGGCGGCGCTGGACGCCTATGACCGGCTGCCGGTCGCCGCGCGTGACGACGCCGAGCGCGACGCGCTCACCGTGGAACTGCTCGAAGCGCATTCGCGGGCCGGCCGTGGACAACTGGTGCTCGACAGTGTGCAGCGCTACCTCGGCGAGGCGCTGCGAACCGGGCGCGCCGCCTCCGCCGGGCGGGTGGCGAGCGCGCTGCTGCGGGCCAGCGGCGGCTGGCCCTGGCTGGCGCCGGGACACGACCCCGGCGAGCTGTTGTCGCTGCTGTCGCGGGCCGCGTCGGTGGCCGACGCCGACCCCGTCGCCGCCGCGCGCGTGCTGCCCGCGCTGGCCGTCGGGCACTGCTACCACCCCGACGCCGGTGTCGCGGCCGGCCTGCTGGAGCGGGCGCAGGAAGTGGCCGAGCAGACCGGTGACACCGATGTGCTCGCCGACGTATTGATCGGCCGGCTCATCACCTACTCGGGGGTGTGCAGCCTCAGCGAACAGACGCTCACCTGGGTGGCGCAGTTGGAGGCGTTGCGGCACAGCCGTTCCCGTGAGGACACCGTGATCGCGCATTCGGTCGCGACCATGGCGGCGATGAACCTCGGCGACGTCGCGGGGGCCCGCCGGTATCTTTTGGCGGGCATCGCCGGCAGCGAGGAGCTGCGGCTGCCGGTGCTGCGGGCGCAGTTGCGGTGGATGGAAGCCGTGCTGGCGATGTGGGCCGGTGACTTCGCCGAGGCGCAGCGCCACCACGCGATCGCCGCGCACGTGCACGAGCAGACCGAGCTGTACGAGGCGGGCAGCGGTCTGCTGGCCACGGCATCGCTGCTGCGGGAGAAGGGCGGCCCGGTCGATCCCCGGTGGGAGGATCTGCGGGCCGACAGGGAGTCCGGAGGTCAGGGCATGGTCGGCGTGGTGCGAACCGCCCTGCTGACGATCGCGAGCGGGCCCGGCGCGCGGGCCGAGGCCGCGGACATGTTGCGCGCCTGGGCCGAGACGTCGGACCGCGGTCACATCTGGACCACGCTGGGGCATGAGACCCTGCTGGCGCATCTGGCGGCCGAGCACCGTCTCGACGGGTACGCCGAGCCGCTGCTGGCCGCGCTGACGCCGTACCGCGAGCGCATCGCGGTGATCGGTCAGGTCGGCCTGGCCGGGCCGGTCGCGCTGGCGACGGCCCGGCTGCACGCTGTGCTCGGTGACGTCGCGCGCGCCCGCGTGGATCTGGTGACCGCGCGCGCCCTCGCCGAGCGCACCGGGGGAGCACCGACGGTGCTGCGCTGCCGGCTGCTCGAGTGCGAGCTGACGGAGTCGCCGACGGAGCGGGCGGCGGCCGCGCAGGCCTTGGCGGGTGACGCCGCTGCGGCGGGCATGGACTGGGTCGCCGCGTCGGCTCACGCACTGGCGGCTAGCTGACGATCAGCATCCCGTGCATCGACGGGTGGTACGTGCAGTGGAACGGGTACTCGCCCGGCGCCGAGGGTGCCGTGAACGTGCCGTGTCCGTTGCCGTCCACGTCGACGGTGAACGCGCCTGCAGCATCCGAGGTGACGGAGTGTTCCTGAGGATCGTTGTTCGCGACCGCCACCTGAGCCCCGGACGGCACCGTGACAGGTTCGCCGTAGCTCATGCTCGCGATCGTGATGGTGGCCGCGGTGGCCGTCGTACTTCCCGCGTGCTCCTGGGTCGATCCTCCCGACGCGCCACACGCGGCGGTCAGCGCCACCATCAGCCACACGGCAACCCAGAGCGCACCGAACTTCGTCATCGTGACCCCTTCCGATCAGCCCTCAGCAGTGACACGGTTGGCCGCCGGAAACGGTTCACCGGTCGTATCCGTTCCATTGCCCCCGACGACCCTGCGGAGGACGATGAAGGGGTTCGGCGGCGCCGGCGTGACGCCGCCGCTGACCACGGAGGCAAGCCATGTATGCACGGAGCTCGCACATTCACGCGCGGCCCTCGGCGATCGACGCGGGGACCGCTTACATCCACGACACGGTGTGGCCGGCACTGACCGGTCTCGACGGCTACGTCGGGTTGTCTCTGTTGGTCGACCGCCTGTCCGGACGATGCATCCTGACGACGGCATGGCAGTCGGAGCAGGCGATGATCGCCAGCCGGCAGTGGGCCGACGAGAGGCGAGAGCGGATCTCGTCGATGCTCGGCGGAAAGCCGACCGTCGACGAATGGGAGATCGCCGCGTTGCATCGTGACCACCATTCGATGGCCGGAGCCTGCGTACGCGTGACATGGGCACGCGTCGACTCGGAGCAGGTCGATCGCGCGATCGACGGCTACCGGCTCGCCACCGTTCCCGCGCTGAGTGACCTCGACGGATTCTGCAGCTGCAGCCTGCTGGTCGACCGCGATTCCGGGTTCGGCGTCGCATCGGTCACTTTCGACAGTGTCGAGGCGATGCGGCGCAGCAAGCCGGCGACCGACGCCATGAAGGCCGCCACGATCCGCGACGCAGGTGCCGACATCGTCGACGAATGCGAGTTCGATCTGGTGCTGGCGCACCTGCGGGTTCCCGAGATGGCTTGACCCCGATCGGGTCGGGCATCGGCTTGGATGTTTCTTGGAGTGCAGGCCAAGTGGCCGCCAAGCCGGGTCATCGATACTTCTCCCGAGCACAGGGCTTGTGAGAAAGGACTTCGATGACGGTTCCGACGGAACTGACACATGACGACGCGCTGCAGACGCTGCGCGCGCACGTCACCACGCACGTGGCACTGCCGGGGGAACCCGGCTACGAACGCTGCGTGCCCTGGAACGTGGCCGCCGCGGTGACCCCGGCGGCGGTCGTGCTGGCCACCACACCCGAGGATGTGGCCGGGACGGTGAGGTTCGCTGCTGCGCACGGGTTCACGGTCACCGTGCAGGCCACGGGTCACGGCGCTGTCGGCATCGGGCCGCGGACCATCCTGGTGCAGACGTCGGCGATGAAGCACTGCACGGTGGATCCGCGGGCCCGCACCGCCCGGGTCGGTGCGGGCGCGCGGTGGCAGGACGTACTCGACGCTGCGACGCCGCACGGCCTTGCGCCGCTGTGCGGTTCGGCGCCCGGCGTCGGCGTGGTGGGTTTCCTGACCGGCGGGGGCATCGGTCCGCTGGTGCGCACGGTCGGGGCGTCCTCCGATCACGTGCGGGGGTTCGAGGTGGTGACCGGCGACGGCCGGCTGCTGCGGGCGACACCGGAGTGCAACGCCGACCTGTTCTGGGGTCTGCGCGGCGGCAAGGCGACGTTGGGCATCGTCACCTCGGTGGAGATCGACCTGCTGCCGATCGCCGAATTCTACGGCGGAGCACTCTTTTTCGACGGTAGCGATGCCGCTGCGGTGCTGCGTGCCTGGGCCTCCTGGTGTGTCGACCTGCCCGAGACGGTGAACACGTCGATCGCAATCCAGCAGCTGCCGCCGCTGCCGGGCGTGCCCGAGGCCTTGGCGGGCAGGATGACCGTGGCGGTGCGCTACACCGCGGTCGGCGATCTCGCCGAGGGGGAGCGGCTGCTGGCGCCGATGCGGGCGGTGGCGAGCTCGCTGCTGGACACCGTGGCGGTGATGGCCTACGCGGCGATCGGTGCGGTGCACGGCGATCCGGTGGACCCGATGCCGGTGACCGAGAACCAGGCGCTGCTGTCGTCGCTGCCGATCGAGGCCGTCGATGCGCTGCTGGCGGTCGCGGGACCGGGTTCAGGGTCTCCGCAGGCGATCGTGGAGTTGCGGATGCTCGGCGGGGCGCTGGCACGCGAGCCGCGGCATCGCAGCGCGTTCTGCCGGCGCGACGCCGCCTTCTCCCTGCTGACGATCGGCGTCGCTGCCCCCGCGATTGCCGCCACGGTCGTCGAGCACGCGGGTGCGGTGGCCTCGGCGGTCGCGCCGTGGGCGACCGGCGAGCAGATGCCGAACTTCGCGCCGTCCTACGACCCCGCCCGCCCGGCCCGGGTGTACACCGAGGACACGCTGCACTGGCTCGCGGCGCTGGCCGACCGCTACGACCCCGCCGGTGTCCTGGCGACGGGCCAGGTCATCCGTACCGTCCGGGGGTAGCACGTCACCTGTTCCGCGAGCGCGCGTGTTTGTCCGTCGACGCGCCGTCCCGGGCGTGCATTCAGCGCACGCTCGCGGCCGGTGAGTGCTCCTGAGCAGGCGATTTGGAGGGCCGGTGGCCGCACCGGTAACCTAGCGTTCACCCGTCGCGGGGTGGAGCAGCTCGGTAGCTCGCTGGGCTCATAACCCAGAGGTCGCAGGTTCGAATCCTGTCCCCGCTACTCATCGAAACGGCCCCCGGAGAACACTCCGGGGGCCGTTTTCATGCTGTCCGCGAGCATGCCGCACAGGTTGCGGTGGATGCTTGCATGGCGAGTGTCACCCCGCTCGCTCGCCGAACGGCAGGCGATGGCGAGCGTCGTAGACTCGCGGGCGATGATCGTCTCGAGACGCAGATCGCCGTCATCTGCGCCCACTTCATCGACACGAACCTGCGGGTCCGGTCAGACCTCCTGCGTCAACGTCGCCGTCCCCCGTGGGGACTGCACGGTCGACGACCGACCGAAGCGTTGACATGACCCTGTCCCCACCGCCACGCACCGAGGTCTACCTAGTGCGAAACCGCGTCACCCCGTTCTCGACGCGAGCCGCGCTCGAACTCACCGAGGACACTGTTCGGTGCACAGTCGAGGAGTACTCGAAGTGGGTCGAGATAGCCTTGGGATTGTCAAACCTCGACTCTCGCCTTCGATCAGGCGAAGCGGTTGTGGCGTTCGAATTCCGGCGTGATCAGCTGAAGATCAAGTGGCTCTGGCGGTTTCTGAGGTCGGGATTCTCCGTTAGTGATCGCAGTCCGAGCCGCTGGCTGGTGTCCCTCGTCTATCCCGTTGGCCTCTTGGCCTTGGTGGAGGTGGTCGATGGCTGGGACGTCCACAACGAATGGCGGAGGGCTCTGCCGTCGACCTGACCCGCGGGTCTCACTGGTACCTACGGTCCGGCAGGGAGCCATGACCGACCACGACGAGGTTGCAGCACGACGCGAGATCGCAGGCGCCCTCGACCGCCGTCACGAATTCCGGGACGTCATCTCCCTGGTGTCCGCTGCTCGATACGTGCACCTCGTAGGCACGGCCCTATATGGCCGCGCGTAGTGCACTATGAGTGCGCTATGCTGCACTTCATGGACGAGGTGGCGGCGAAACTCGCGACGGCGATCGGCGCGCGGGTCCGGCAGGAGCGGCAGCGACGCGGGTGGACTCTGGATCAGCTTGCCGGCGCTGCGTCGGTGAGCCGGCGCATGGTCGTCAGCGTGGAGCAGGGCTCGGTGAATCCCAGTGTGGGAACACTACTTCGGCTCAGCGACGCACTCGGGGTGGGCTTGCCGGCCCTTGTGGCGCCGCCGGAGTCGAAGGCGGTGAAGGTGACCCGTCGCGGCGACGGAGCGCAACTGTGGACGGGAACCCACGGCGGACGCGGCGTGCTCGTCGCCGGAACGTCGCCGCCGGACGTGGTCGAGATGTGGGACTGGACGCTCGGACCCGGCGACCGCCACACCAGCGAGGCGCATGTCGCCGGGACCCAGGAGTTGCTCACCGTGGTGGACGGACCGATCAGCGTCGAGGTGGAGGGACAGGCGACGCTGCTGGACGCTGGTGACGCGATCGCGTTTCCCGGCGACGTCGACCATGGCTACGTCAACACCGGAATGGAGATCGCGAGGTTCGTCCTCACCGTCTTCGAACCCGGAGTCGGAAGCGTTGCCGGGGACGCGCATCGTGGCTGAAGACCCGATGCTCAGCGCGGCCGTGGAGCGCGCGTACGTCGACGACGCGGTGTTCGCCCTGCGTCCGGACTACCGGGCGATGCTGATCGCCGCCGAAGGACTGGTGCCCGGCCCCGGCGACGAGATCAGCGAGACCCTGCTGGCGGAGGCCGAATCGATCGCCCGTGCGCGGCTCGCCGAGCAGGCGGTGGAAGAAATACCCCACATCGCGGCGTGGCGGAACGCGTTCCGCGCGTTCGGCGCCAAGCCGCAGCGCACCCGCACGAGCGTGGAGGCGCTGATGCGGCGGGCGGCCGGCGGGTTGCCGCGGGTGAACCGGCTGACCGACATCTACAACGCCGTCTCGGTCAAGCATCTGGTCCCCGTGGGTGGTGAGGACCTCGCCCGCTATGTCGGAGCGCCGCGGTTGATCCGCGCCGGCGGCGCCGAAACGTTCGACACCGTCGCCGACGGCCACGACGTCGTCGAGCACCCCGACGTCGGCGAGGTGGTGTGGTGCGACGACCTCGGCGTGACGTGCCGACGGTGGAACTGGCGGCAGGCCCGTCGCACCCAGCTGAGCGAACACACCGCCACCGCGTTGTTCGTCTTCGACGCCCTCGATCCGATGTCCGATAGCGAATTGCACGCTGCCGTCGACGACCTCGACGAGCACCTGCGCCGACTCGGTCCTGCCGTCACGACCGTGCGGCGACTCATTGCCCGTACCAACGACTCTCAGGAAGTGCCGTCATGCTGATACATCCCTGGGACGCGTCACTCGGCGACACCGAATGGCGGGAGTGGCTCGCGACGACGGACCGCTTCGGTGTCCTCGCCGTCAACAACACCGACCCGTCGCAGGCGCCGGTGCTGCTCCCGACCCACTTCACCGTCGCCGGCACGGAGTTGCTCGTTCACCTGGCCCGGCCGAACCCGGTGTGGCCGCACCTCGAGGCCGCCGCCGAGGTCCGTCTCGCGGTGATCGGTGACTACGCCTACATCCCCACCTACTGGCGGGCCAAGGCAGGTGGCCCCGATGAGGACGGCGTTCCGACGAGCTACTACGCGAGCGTCCAGTTCGTCTGCCGGCCAACGATCGTCGACGATCCAGACGCCAAGGCGGAGGTCCTCAACACCCAGCTGGCGGACTTCCAGCCGGAGGGGCGACATGCAGAGGTGGCAGCCGGCGAACCGCCGTACGGTCGCATGCTGAGCGGAATCCGGGCGCTGAGGCTGGCGGTCGTCCGCGTCGACGCCAAGTTCAAATACGACGACCGCAATACCGTCGACCATCGCGGACGCGTCAGCGACCACCTCGAGCGGCGCGGCCGGGCGCTCGACGCGGGCGCCGCCACGCAGCAGCGGCGACGGTTGGCGGCGATCGGTGAGTGGGATGAGTTCCGGCAGCGGCCGTGAACGGGCCTCAGAACGCGATCCAGGTGGTCTTCAGCCCGGTGTACTTGTCCAGCGCGTGTAGTGACAGGTCGCGGCCGAAGCCGGACTGCTTGAATCCGCCGAACGGGGTCTGCGCGCTCAGGGCATCGACGGTGTTGACCGATACGGTGCCGGCCCGCAGCCGCGCCGCCACCGTGTGGGCGCGCCGCAGGTCGGCGGTCCAGACCGAGGCGGCCAGCCCGTAGATGCCGCTATTGGCCAGTCCGACCGCGTCGTCCTCGTCGTCGAACGTCTGCACCGCGAGGACGGGACCGAACACCTCGTCGGTGATCAGCTCCGCGGACGGGCCGAGGCCGGTGACCACCGTCGGCTCGACGAAGCACCCCGCGCTGTTGATCGAAACCCGCTGCCCGCCAGCTTGAATCTGGCCGTCCCGGCGCGCCCGGTCGACGAAACCGAGGATGTGTCGGGTGTGTGCCTCGTCGACGATCGCGCCCTGTGCGGCGGCCGGATCCAGCGGGTCACCCGGGCGCATCTCCTGCGCGCGCGCAACCACCGCGGCCACGAACTCGTCGGCCACTGACTTCTGCACCAGCAGGCGGGAATTCGCCGAGCACACCGCGCCCTGGTTGTAGAACGCGCCGAACAGTGTCTTCTCCACGGCGCTGTCCAGATCCGCGTCGGCGAAGACGAGGTTCGGACTCTTGCCGCCGCACTCGAGCCAGACCTGCTTGAGATTGGAGTCGGCCGCGTAGCGCAGGAAGCGCTTGCCGGTGGCGGTCGAACCCGTGAACGCGAGGACGTCGACGTCCGGGTGGCGGCCCAGCGCCGCGCCTGCGGTCTCACCCAGCCCGGGGACGACGTTCAGGACGCCGGGGGGAAGGCCCGCCTCCGTCGCGAGCTCGGCCAGCCGCAGTGACGACAACGGAGCTCGCTCAGAGGGTTTGAGCACGACACTGTTGCCCGCGGCCAGCGCGGGGGCGAGCTTCCACACGGCGAGGTCGAGCGGGAAGTTCCACGGTGTCACCGCGCCGACCACGCCGAGCGGTTCCCGCGTCACCAGCGCCAGGTTTCCCGGCTCCGTCGGGGCGATCTCCCCGTTGATCTTGTCGAGAGCCTCGCCGTAGTAGGCGAAAAGCCCGGCCGCCGAGGGCACGTCGACCGCGTACGCCTCGGTCACCAACTTGCCCATGTCCAGGGAATCCAGCAGCGCGAGCTCGATGCTGTTCTCGGTGATCAGCTCCGCCAGACGCAGCAGGACGCGCTTGCGGTCGCCGATCGCGCTCCGCGACCAGTCACCGTCGTCGAAGGCCCTGCGGGCGGAGACGACAGCCGCGTCGACATCGGCGTCCTGCGCCGAGGCCACCGCGGCGAGCACCTCACCCGTGGCTGGGTTGACGGAGTCGACCGTCGCCCCGGACCGCGCGGCGCGGAAGTCCCCGTCGATGTAGATGCCGGAGCGGGGCCGGATCTCGGCGGCGTGGCGGGTCCAGTCGGCCAGCGACGTCGGCGTGGCGTCGAGTACCGCGGTCACGCCGTTTCCTCCGCAGACACGTACAGGGCGAACTGTTTGGTCAGCGTCTCGGTGACGCGGAATTCCCCGCGCCAGCCGGCGCGCATCGTGTAGGCGTCTCCTGCGGAGAACGTCTGCGCGAACCCGTCGTCGCCGGTCAAGGTGACGGAACCGGCGAGCACGCGGGCGTACTCGTCGCCCGGGTAGGCCTCGATGAACTCGCTGTACGGTTCGGCCCGCCAGCTCCCGACGGTGAACGTGCCGTCAGCGCTGGACAGGTGGATCAGATCCACCTCGCGAGGATCGCCCTCGCGCAGCGACTCCGGTGTGACGTAGGCACACGGCCGCATCGCTGTGTCGTCATCGGTCGGGATCAGGGCAACTCCGGGGAGGCTCGCACTATCGGTCATGGTGTCCTCAGGATCGAACGGTCTGGATGGGAGTGAGGGGAAGCAGTTTGTCGGGTTCAGCGACCAGCTCGGTCACCTCGCGGCGGAACGGCACCACCGGGGCCGGCGGCTCCTCGAGTTCCTCGGCGTAGCGGTGCCCCGCCCAGACCGCGGCGGCGATCGTGGACGGCGCCCACGCGTCGCCGACGGCTTTGACGCTCTTCAGTCCGGCTTGCGCCCAACCATTTTGGCGCGCGGTCAGCGCGTCGAGGAGCCGGTTCTCGGGCATCCGTGCAGTCACCATGACCACCGAGTCGGCGGGGAGATGACCGTCGTCGCCGGTGAACACACACGCCGTTCCCACCCCGTCGGAATCGACTCGGGTGAGGGTGGTGTTGGTGCGGCAGGCGACGCCGGCCCGGATGAGCCGCTTGCGGATCCGCGCCACCTCCATCGTGTTGACCGTCCACTCCGACACGTGCGCACCCGGCGTGAGCAACGTGACGTCGAAGCCCTCCTTGGCCAGGAGTTCGGCGACGACACCGCCCAGGTAATAGTGGTCGTCGTCGAAGAGGACCACGCGCCTTCCCCGTGGGCGGACGCCGGCCATGATCGAGTCCGGGGTGAGGACCTCGGCGCCGTCGGCGGTGTCGATCGGGTGGGTGTGCCATCGCCCGACGCCGTCGGCGCGCCAGTGCGCGCCGGTCGCGAGCAACACGTGGTCGAAATCGTTGTCCAGGATGTCGTCTGCGGTCATCTCACTCTGCAGAAACACATCGACGTTGTCGAGTTTCGCGATCTGCTGCACGCGGTAATCCACCACCCGAATCCAGGCTGACAGGCCGGGCAGCTTGGCCTCGCGCTCGACGCGACCACCCAGCGCCCTGGAGGATTCGGCCAGGCTCACGGTGTAGCCGCGATTGCCCAGTGCGCGGGCAGCCTCCAGTCCGGCGGGGCCGGCGCCGACCACCAGGACATGGGAATCCGAGGTCTTCGGGCGGATGCGTTCGGGATGCCAGCCGCGCCGGAACTCCTCACCCATGGTCGGATTCTGGGTGCACCGGATCGGCGACATGGTGAAGTCGCCGGACACGCAGATGTTGCATCCGATGCACTCGCGGATGTCCTCGAGATCGCCGGTCTCGATCTTGCGCGGCAGGAACGGGTCGGCGATCGACGGTCTGGCCGCCCCGATCAGGTCGAGGATGCCGCTCTTGACCTGGTGGACCATCATGTCTGGTGAGGTGAACCGGCCCACGCCGACAACAGGTTTCGTGGTCAGTTGCTTGAGCCCGCGGACGTAGGGCTCCTGCTCGCCCTCGGGTCCGAAGCGGGAGGTCACCGAATCGTCCTCCCAGCTGCCGAGCACGAAGTCCCACAGATCCGGGTGCTCGCCGATGCTGCCGATCACATCCTCGATCTCGGCTTTGGTGATGCCCGCGTCGCCGAGCAGCTCGTCGATGGTGATGCGGCACGCCACCGCGGCCTTACCGTCGGCCTCCTCGCGGGTGTCCTCGAGAACCTCACGCAGAAAACGCATGCGGTTGGTCAGGCTGCCGCCGTATTCGTCGGTGCGGTTGTTGTAGCGCGGCGACAGGAAGTGGTGCAGGCCGCCGAGGGCGTGACCGGCGTACACGTAGACGATGTCGTACCCGGCCTGCAGGGAACGGCGCACCGCCTCGCGGTGCCAGCGCCGCAAATCGGCGATGTCGGACTTGGTCATGGACCGGGCCTGGATCGGATCGTAGGAGAACGTCGCCACGGGCAGGTTCTGCGGCGCCAGCGGGGTCTCGCGGCTGATCAGGTTGGGGCTGTTGAGTCCGTTGTGCGCCAACTCGATTCCGGCCAGTGCCCCGCCTTCGTGGATCTTGTCGGCGATCCGGGCCAGCGCAGGCACGTCCTGGTCGTCCCAGATGCGCAGCTCGATGAACGGCCCGATGTCGGAGGTGGGGTGGATCTCGACCTGTTCGGTGCAGACGACCGCCCATCCGCCCTCGGCCTTCACCCGCCGCATGTAGGCCTCGCCGGAGGGGTCGCGGTAGCCCATGCCGTTGCAGTGGGGGACTTGATAGAAGCGGTTACGGGCCGTCACCGGGCCGATCTGTACCGGTTCGAAGAGGATGTCGTATCGCGGATCTCGCATGGTTTTCTCTCCTGTCGCTGGTCGCGACCTACGGGTTTTCAGTATGCGGTGGAAAGGACGGTCGGTTCGGTGGGTTCGGCGTGCCGCAGTGCGCGGCCGCGGCCGTAGCCGAGGGCGGCGATCGCCGTCAGCACCGCCAGGGTGCCGAGCGTGAAGAACTCGAACTTGAGACGGGACACGCCCCAGATCTCGACGAAGTCGTAGTCGAGGCCGAACAGCGGTTCCAGGGTTCCGGGGAAGACGGCGACCCACACGCCCAGGGCTGCCCAGAACGTGGTGAGTCCGGCGGCGACGGCCATGCCGGCCCGTCCGCCCGGCACCGCATAGGGGCGCGGGGTGTCGGCGTGGGTGGTGCGCAGCCGCAGCGCCGCGGGGAACACGAACAGGTAGGCCACCAGCGACGTCGAGATCGTGATAGTCAGCACGACGGTGAATGTCGCGGCGTTGTCGCCCTGGGAGAACACGACACCGGCGACCATGAACACCAACGCCACCGCGCCGGTGAGCACGCCGACGCGCACGGGTGCCTGACGGCGCGGATCGAACGTGCCGAAGTAGGGGAAGAACGCGCCGTCGGCAGCGGCCACCGTCAATGCCCGGTTCGCGGCCACCGCCCAGGTGGCGCCGGTGATCGCCAGCGTGACGATGAAGGCGACGACGGCGATCTTCACGAGAATCGGGGCGGCGGGCCCGAAGATGCCGAACACCGTCTCCACGGCCGCCATGAATCCCGCGATGCCGGTGATCTGTTCGGGCGGCAGCACCAGGAGCAGGGCCAGGATCGGGAGCGCATAGGACAGCAGACCGATCAGTCCGCCGAGGGCGATGCCGCGGGGGACGTCGCGCTGCGGGTTCTGCATCTCGTCGCCGGCCTGGCTGGGAACCTCGAAGCCGACCAGGGAGAACAGCAGAAGCGGAACGAGTCCGAGGAACCCGGTCATGGTCGGTGACCACGTCAGTGACCCGACGCCGTGGAACCCGTGCGCGATGCCGTAGAAAACCGTTGTGCCCAAGAAGAACAGCGCCAGCAGCACCTTGAGGTAGGTGCCGATCTTGAAGATGGACCGGGATCTCTCCAGCGCCAGCAGCGTGACGGCGGTGGCAGCGAGGACGAACGCCGTCTTGAAGGCATAGTCTCCGCCGGTGCCGGGTTCGATCGGACTGATGTAGGTGCTCCACGCCTCGGTGCTGATGAAGGCCAGCGACCCGCCGATCCACAGTGGGTTGATCGACCAGTACATGATCGTCGCGACCGAACCGGGCAGTCGGCCGAAGGCGCGCTTGACCCATTCGTAGAGACCGCCCTCGGCGGGGAAGGCGCTACCCAGTTCCGCGGTCACCAGGCCGTAGGGGATCATCCACAGCGCCGCGAGCACTAGCAGCCAGGTGAAGGTCTCGCCGCCGAAGGTCGAGATCTCACCGACCATGTCGAGGCTGATCAACGCCGACAGAATCATGATCGGCACGTCGAGGCGACGCAGCGAATGGCTGAACTTCACAGGCGCGACAGGCGAACTCGCCGTCGCGGCCGGAGTCAGGAAGTTCGGCGCGAGACCCTCGTTCTGCCCAGGTGATGTTCCCACTGTGCTGCTCCCGCTCGTTGAGGCAAATGTGATGTGGTCAACACTGCAGTCTCGACGAGTACCTGTACAGCCGGTCTTTCCGAACCTTAAGATCGGTTTTTCTGATGAGGAGTCGCGATGGCCGACTACACGCTTCGCCAGCTCGAGTACTTCGTGGCCGTGGCCGAGGCCGGCAGCGTCACCCGCGCCGCGGCCGCGGTTCATCTCTCGCAGTCGGCGATGTCGGCGGCGTTGGCCGATCTGGAGAGCGCGCTGTCGGTGCAACTGCTGGTGCGCCACCACGCGCGCGGGATCAGCCTGACCCCGGCGGGCAAGGAGATGCTCGTGGCCAGTCGCCAGCTGCTGGCCTCGGCCGCGGATCTGCGGTCGGTGGCCCAGGGTCTCGGTTCCTCGCTGAGTGGCACGCTGTCGATCGGCTGCTTCGAGGTCGTGGCGCCCTACCTGCTGCCGGAGTTGTTGGCGGCCGCGGCGGAGAAGACGCCGAATCTGCACGTGCAGACCACCGAGGTGGATCTCGCCGACCTGGCCGAGGGGGTCGCCGACGGTACCTTCGAGCTCGGCATCGGCTACGACCTGGTCGAGGATCCGCGGCTGAAGCGCTGGCCGCTGTTCCGACTCCCGCCCTACGTCTTGCTCCCCGGGTCGCACCGCCTGGCCGCGCGCGACGAGGTGGACCTGGCGGATCTGGCCGACGAGCCGATGGCGCTGCTCGACCTTCCGCACAGCCGCGACTACTTCCAGAGCGTGTTCGCCGCTGCCGGCGTCCGGCCCGACGTGCGCTACCGCTCCACCACCGTGGAGACCTGCCGAGCCCTGGTGGGGCGGGGCCTCGCCTACACCGTGCTCAACCTGCGCGCCGCGGTGCCGACCGCCTTGGACGGCCATCCCGTCGCCGCGGTGCCGATCAGTGGCGACCCACCGAATCTCACCGTCGTGCTGCTCGGCGCGGTCGCGGCCAAACCCACCCGGCGCGCCGGCGTCGTCGCCGAGCTGTGTCGCGACCTGTTCGCGAACCGGGCCTGAAACACGGCTGGACCTGTCTGAATCGATTGTTCCGATGCCAAACATCGGAACTATGCGCTGTACAGATGTAGCTGACCGGCTCAACGATGGATCCGCGAGCGATTCGCCGGATTCAGGAGGTCACGTTGTCGAGCCAAGAGGTCGAGGTTCTCGTCGTCGGTGCGGGTCAAGCCGGCATCGCGATGAGTGAACATCTCGGTGCGCATGGGGTGCCGCACCTGGTCGTCGAACGCGACCGAATCGCCGAGCGCTGGCGGTCGGGTCGGTGGGACTCGCTGGTCGCCAACGGCCCCGCCTGGCACGACCGGTTTCCCGGAGAGGAATTCACCATCGATCCCGACGGTTTCGCCACCAAGGATCAGGTGGCCGACTACTTCGTCGCCTACGCCGACAAGATCGCTGCCCCCGTCCGCACCGGAGTCGAGGTGACGTCAGTGCGAAAGAACAACGGACGGGCGGGGTTTCACGTCGAGACCTCCGCCGGACCCATCGATGCCCGCTACGTCGTGGCCGCGACCGGAGCGTTCCAGAAGCCGGTGATCCCACCGGTCGTACCGTTCGATGCCCCGGTTCACCAGATCCACTCGAACGCCTACCGCAATCCGGCGCAGCTGCCCGCCGGAGCCGTCCTGGTGATCGGCGCCGGTTCCTCGGGAGTGCAGATCGCCGACGAGCTGCGGTGCTCGGGTCGCCGGGTCCATCTCGCCGTCGGGCCGCACGATCGACCGCCCCGCAGCTACCGCGGTCGCGACTTCTGCTGGTGGCTCGGTGTTCTGGGGAAGTGGGACATGGTCGCGCCGCCGCGCGGCGCCGAACACGTAACCATCGCCGTCAGCGGCGCGCACGGCGGGCACACCGTCGACTTTCGGGCGCTGGCTGCTGACGGCATCACCCTGTTGGGCCTTGCGCGTACCTACCGGGACGGGGTCATGACGTTCGCACCCGACCTGCGCACCAACATCGACAACGGCGACGCGAACTACCTCTCCATGCTCGAGGAAGCCGACGCCTACGTGAAGCGCAACGGCCTCGAACTGCCGGAGGAGCCGGAAGCCCGTGAGCTGGGCCCCGACCCGGAGTGTGTGATCAACCCGATCCTCGAGCTGGATCTGGCCGCCGCCGGGATCACCTCGATCGTCTGGGCGACGGGCTATGCGTTCGACTTCGGCTGGTTGCAGGTCGACGCCTTCGACGAGACCGGAAGGCCCCGGCACCAACGCGGTGTCTCGACCGAGCCGGGGATCTACTTCCTCGGGCTGCCCTGGCAGTCGCGGCGCGGCTCCAGCTTCATCTGGGGTGTCTGGCATGACGCGAAGTACCTCGCAGACCAGATCGCGATCCAGCGTGGCTACCTCACATACGGCCTCACGGGACAGGTGGCCCGATGACCGACTCGGCGCCGCAGCGCGGAACCCACACGCGAATCCGACCTTTCAATACCCGCGACACCTACCCCGAGCAGAACCTCGACAACGACCTGTGCCAAGCCGTGGTGGCCGGCGGCGTGGTCTACCTCCGCGGTCAGATCGGTCAGGATCTCGACACCCGGGAGTCAGTCGGTATCGGCGACGTCGCGGCCCAGACCGAGAAGGCGATGGCCAACATCGCGATGCTGCTCGACGAGGCGGGCAGCCGGCTTGCGGACATCGTGAAGGTCACGGTCTATCTCACCGACATCCGGTACCGCGAAACGGTGTATCGGGTCATCGGCCGCTGGCTCGAGGGTGTTTACCCGGTCTCCACCGGATTGGTCGTCGAGGCGCTGGCCCGGCCGGAGTGGCTCGTCGAGATCGACGCCACCGCGGTGATCAGTGCGCCCGAGGCGGCGTCATGACGTTGTCGCTGGTGGTCCGGGAGGGCGCAGCCTTCGGCATGGTCATCTGCTCCTCGAGCCCCGCGGTCGCGTCGCGCTGTGTGCATCTGCGCGCCGGTGTCGGGGCGGTCGCGAGTCAGAACGTCACCAACCCGCACTTGGGCGCCGTGGCCCTGAATGCCCTGACCGGCGGGGCGGACGCGCAGTCCGCGCTCGACGCCGCTGTCGCCGCCGATGGCCACCCGGCGTACCGGCAGCTGATGGTCGTCGACGCGCACGGCCGGACCGCGGTGCATTCCGGCGTCGAAGCATTGGGCATCCACCACCACGTCACAGGTGAAAGTGCCGTGGCCGCGGGAAATCTGCTCCACGACAAGGACGTCGTCGAGGCACTGCTGGCCGGCTATGCCGGATCAACCGCGGCCACCGTGGAGCAGCGACTCCTCGCCGGCCTCGCCGCCGCGATCACCGCGGGCGGCGAAGCCGGGCCGGTGCACTCGGCCGGCCTGCAGGTCGTCGAGGACGTCCCGTGGCCCGTCACTGATCTGCGGGTGGACTGGCACGAGGATCCCGTCGCGGAGTTGAGCCGACTGTGGACAGTGTGGGGGCCGCAGAAGGGCGACTACCGGACCCGCGGCCTCGATCCCACGGCCGCACCCTCCTACGGGGTTCCGGGCGACCTATGAGCACCGCACTCGAAGGCGCCGTCGGTTCGGCGGGCCGCCGCAGCGCCGCCCGGATGCTGGCGATGTCCCACGATCTGCATGCCCACCCCGAAATTGCCTGGGAGGAAGTCCGATCCTGCGCCCGGGTGGCCGGAGAACTGGCCGACCACGGCTTCACGGTGCAGGAGAATTTCACCGGCCTACCGACGGCGTTCGTTGCCCGCCGTGGTAGCGGGCCGCTGCATCTGGCGGTGTGCGCCGAGTACGACGCGCTGCCCGGCCTCGGCCACGCCTGTGGGCACAACGTCATCGCGGCGATCTCCACCGGGGCGGCGGTCGCGCTGGCGCCGTACGTCGACGATCTCGGGATCACGCTGTCGGTGTTCGGCACCCCGGCCGAAGAGGGCGGCGGCGGCAAGATCGAGATGCTGGACCGCGGCGGATTCGCCGGCGTCCACGCCGCCGTCATGGTGCATCCCGGCCCGGTCGACGTCGCCCGCGCCGAACCGTACGCGGTGTCGCACAGCCACATCCGCTACGACGGCAAGGCCGCCCACGCCGCCGCCTATCCCGATCGCGGCGTCAACGCCGCGGACGCCTTCACGATCGCCCAGGTGGCCATCGGGCTGCTGCGTCAACAGCTTCCGCGCGACGTTCGCGTGCACGGCATCATGACCAACGGGGGAGAGGCGCCCAACGCCATCCCGCAGCGCACCGAGGGGCGTTGGTATGTCCGGGCGGGGACGCTGGCGCAACTGGGTGACCTCGAACAGCGGGTGAACCGCTGCTTCGAAGCCGGCGCGCTCGCCACCGGGTGTGAGCTCACCGTGACGCCGGAGAGCAAGCCCTACGCCGAGTTCCGCACCGACGAAGGCTTGCTGGACGCCTACAAGCGCCGTGCCGAACAGCTGGGCCGCCGCTTCAGCTCCGGGGCCGATTCTCTGATGAATCGCGCGTCGACGGACATGGGCAATGTGTCGCAACAGATTCCGGCCATTCACCCCTACATCGGCATCGGTTCCCTGCCGGCGGTCAACCACCAGCCCGAGTTCGCCGCCGCCGCGGTGTCCTCGGCTGCGGACCGCGCGGTGATCGACGGTATCGGCGCGCTGGCTTTGACGCTGCTCGACGCCGCCTCCGACACCGCCAGCCGGCGACGCCTCACCGCGGCCGCGCCGTGACGGCGATGAGGGTCGAGCACGATCTGCTCGGCGACCACGAGGTGCCCGACGGCGCGTACTACGGCGTTCACACCGCCCGCGCACTGGACAACTTCCCGATCACCGGGACACCGATCTCGCGTCACCCCGAGCTGATCGTCGCGCTCGCGTGCGTCAAGCTGGCTGCGGCGCGCGCGAACCGCCGCCTCGGATTGCTGTCGGCCGAACGCGCTGATGCCATCGAAGCGGCCTGTCGCGAGATCACGGCAGGCCGTTGGCACGACCAGTTCGTCGTGGACGTCATCCAGGGCGGTGCGGGCACGTCGACGAATATGAACGCCAATGAGGTGATCGCCAATCGCGCCCTGGAACTGCTGGGACAGCGTCGTGGCGACTACCTGCATGTGCATCCGCTCGAGCACGTCAACCTCGGCCAGAGCACCAACGACGTCTACCCGACCGCGGTGAAAGTGGCGGTGCAGTTCGCCGTTCACCGATTGCACGTGGCGATGACCGAACTGAAGGGCGCGTTCGCCGAGAGAGCGCTCGAATTCGGCGGGCACCTCAAGATGGGCCGGACACAACTTCAGGACGCGGTCCCCATGACACTGGGACAGGAGTTCGGAAGCTACGCGGTGATGGTGGGCGAGGACGCCGACCGGCTCCGCGAGGCTGGGCAACTGTTGGCCGAGATCAATCTGGGCGGAACGGCGATCGGCACGGGTCTCAACGCCCACAGCGAATATGCCCGGCTCGCGTGTGAGGAGCTCAGTGCAGCCACCGAACTGCCGTTGGTCACCGCAACCAACCTCGTCGAAGCCACCCAGGATGTCGGCGCCTTCGTCCAACTGTCCGGAGTGCTCAAGCGCACCGCTGTCAAGCTCTCGAAGATCTGCAATGATCTGCGGCTGCTGTCGTCGGGACCACGCGCCGGACTGGGGGAGATCAATCTGCCGGCCGTGCAGGCGGGTTCGAGCATCATGCCCGGAAAGGTCAACCCGGTCATCCCCGAGGTGGTGAACCAGGTGGCGTTCGAGGTCGTCGGCAACGACGTCGCGATCAGCATGGCGGCGGAGGCGGGACAGTTGCAGCTCAACGCCTTCGAGCCGATCATCGCCCACAGCCTGTTCGAGTCGCTGTCGCACCTGACCGCGGCCTGTGACACGCTGCGGACGCGGTGCGTCGTCGGCATCACCGCCAACGTCGCCCACATGAAGGCGATGGTCGACCGGTCCATCGGGCTGGTGACCGCGCTGAATCGCTACATCGGATACGAGGCGGCCACGCGCCTGGCCACCGATGCGCTCACCGCAGATGCTGACATCTGTTCTCTGGTTCTCGATCGCGGACTGCTGACCGCGTCGGAGCTCGAGGCCATCATGGAACCGGAGACCCTGACTGGGCCGTGGCGGGATGCCGGCGGCGACACCTACTCCCGGCCGTCGGGCTGATCGTTGTTCTTCTGCGAACCCCAGCCGTGCACGCGGTCGACCTCGATCAGGGCGCTGATCCGCGGCCGGTCGCGTTGCGGATACTCCTGACCGGTGTAGTGCCGAGACAGCGCGTCGATGTCCGCGAGCCCCTCGTCGTCGTACATCCTGACCACGCGGCCGATGACCGTGACGTGGGTGTACCAGTCACCGTCGTCGAGCACGGTGAGCGAGACGCGTGGATCTTTCTCCATGTGCTTGAGGCGCTTTCGCGCGCAGTCCATGTTGACCAGCAGGTGCTCGTCGCGCAGCAGGTACCACGTCGCGGCGGACACCGGCTGGCCGTCCGATCGCACGGTGCTGATCACGGCCGGGTTGGGCTTGGCGAGCATCTGCTTGGCGGAATCCGACAGCGGCGACATCGCGTGTCCTCTCGATCGATGGGGCGTCGAACCGCTATACCCTCACCGCTCAGCCCAGACACGTCAGGGCGGCCAGAGCGCAGGCTTCGTCCTCGGCCGCGCTCGCGCCGCTGACCCCGACGCCGCCGACGACGACGCCGTCGACCGTGACGGGCACACCCCCGCCGAAGATGACGAACCGGCCGCCGCCGTTGGCGTGCAGGCCGAAGAGTTCTCCGCCCGGCGCGGCCAGCGTCGCGAGCTCGGAGGTGGCGATGCGGTTGGCGACGGCCGTGTACGCCTTGTCCACGGCCAGCACCGGGCCGGCGATCTCGGCGCCGTCCATCCGGCCGAACGCGACCAGGTTGCCGCCCGCGTCGACGACGGCCGCCGACACCAGGATCGCGCGTCGTTGCGCTTCGGCGTGCGCGGCGGCGATCATTCGCTGGGCGTTGGCCAGGTCGACGCTCATCGGCACAACATAGCCCGGTGTCGGTGCGCCGGGTAGCCGACGATAGCGCCGCTAGATTCAGTAGTGGTGATATCGTGCGCCATGGCCATCGAAGATCGGCGCGCGCGTGAGCGTTCCGCCCGCCGGGACCTCATCGTCTCCACGGCGCGCGCCCTGGCCGAGGCCGAGGGCTGGGAGGCGGTCACCACCCGCCGGCTCTCGACCGAGATCGAGTACAGCCAACCGGTGCTGTACAAGCACTTTCACGGTATGGAGCAGATCGCCGAGGCGGTCGCTCTCGACGGGTTCGCCGAGCTCGCTCGCGCCCTCCGGGCCGCCCGCGCGGAGGCCGACTCGCCGGCGGAGGTGGTGACCCGGACTGTCCGGGCCTATCTGGATTTCGCCCACGCCAACCCGGCGGTGTACGACGCGATGTTCACCCGCGTCACCACCCTTCGATTCGCCGACGACGAGACACCGCCCGCGCTGAGGGCCGCCTTCTCCGAACTGCACCAGTCGGTGGCCCTCGTCGCGGACGGGCAGGACGTCGACACGCTCACCGAAGTCCTCTGGGCCACGGTGCATGGCCTGGTCACCCTCGGTCGGTCCGGTCGGCTCCGTACCGGGCACGAAGCCGACCGTCTCCGGCTCCTCGTCGAGCAGCTCAGCGCCTGAGTCGGCGACGCCACGTCAGGCGACACAGCAGTAGTCCCGCACCGCCCCATCATCCCGGTTTCCGTTGACGGCGATGACAATTGATTCGACGTTTCGCCGCGGCGGGAGGGGGTACCGCTGCCCCGGTGAGGGGAGGGACGTCCGTGAGCGGTGACCGGTGAGCGCCGGCCGCGAAGCCGAACTGGTCGCAGCACGCGACGACGCCGCGCACCTCGTGCGGGTCATCGTCGGCATCGGATCAGACCTGGACCTGCACGTGACGCTGCGCCGCATCGTCAGTGCGGCGATGGAACTCAGCGCCGCCCGTTACGGGGCGCTGGGAGTTCGCGACGCCCACGGCGTGTTGTCGAGCTTCGTCTGTGAGGGAATCGACGAAAGTGCTGCGCACCAGCTCTCCTCGATGACGGTCGGAGAGGGGCTGCGTCTCACCGATCTGAGAGTGCGGCGGCCGGATCCCGTACTGCGGCTGGGCGATCTGCCCGTGCGCGCTGTCCTCGCGGTGCCGATCATCGTGCGGGAGAACGACTTCGGCACCCTCTATCTTCTCGACGACCGGCCGGACCGGACGTTCTCGGACTTCCAGGAGAGCGCGGTGCGGGCGCTGGCCACCGCGGCGGCGGCGGCGATCGACAACGCGCGCCTGTTCGAACGGGAACGGGAGGCCGCCAAGTGGACCAAGGCCAGCCGGGAAATCACCACCGCGCTGCTGTCCAGCGACCCACAGACCGGCCCGTTACAGCTGATCGTCCGCCTGGCACTGGAACTGGCCGACGCCGAGCAGGCGATCCTGCTGGTACCCAAGGAGCCCGATCTCCCCGCCGATCAGGTGGCGACGCTGGTGGTCGCCGCGACCGCGGGACGGTACGCCTCCGAGGTGATCGGTCGGCAGGTTCCGATGGACGGATCCACCACCGGCGGCGTCGCGCGTCGGGGACTTCCTCTGATCACCGACTCTTTCCAGTATCCGATCGAGGGCTTCACCGATGTCGGTGACCGCTCGGCGATCGTGATGCCGTTGATCGCCGACGACACGGTGCTCGGCGTCATCGCCGTCGCCCGCCGGCCCCATCAGCCCCGTTTCGACAACGACTATCTCGAGTTGGTCAGCGATTTCGCCCGGCACGCGGCGATCGCGCTCGCCTTGGCGGCCAGCCGCGAGCACGCTCTCAATCGCGAACTCGCGCAGGCCGATACGGTCGACGGGGCGCTGAAGGCCGCCGTGGACGAGCTGCGCCGTCTCTGGCGGGCGCGCCGCGTACTGGCGGTGACCTTCGCCGATCAGCGCGCCGACGCCGGCGCCGAACCCGCCGTGGTCTCCGACCAGGCGTCGCTGCGATGGGCCGATCTGGACGACGACATGCAGCGCGCACTCGAAACGTTGCGGGACGGCGATCTGCTCACCCCGGTCACCGCCCGGCCCGGCACGGTCGCCGTTGCGATGCAGCACCCCGACGGCGTGCTCGTCGTCTGGATCGAGCTCACCGGTCAGCGCCCGTTGACCCTCGAGGACCAGACGCTGCTCACCGTGCTCGCCGGCAGGCTCAGCCACGGTCTGCAGCGCGTGCACCAGGTCGACCAGCAGCGCGAGACCGCGCTGGCGCTGCAGCACGCGATCCTGGGCCCTGATGATCTGCCCCGCGGATTCTTCGCGCGGTACCAGGCGGCGAGCCCTCCTCTGCAGGTCGGCGGCGACTGGTACGACGTGGTCGATCTCGAAGACGGCCGCATCGCGATGATCGTCGGCGACTGTGTCGGGCACGGCCTCACCGCAGCCACGGTGATGGGTCAGGTCCGCAGCGCCTGTCGCGCGCTGCTGTTCGACAATCCCAGCCCGGCCGCCGCGCTGTCGCGGCTCGACCGGTTCGCCGCGCGGCTTCCCGGCGCGCTGTGCACCACCGCGGTGTGCGCGATCCTCGACACGGGCACGGGCGAACTGGTGTATTCCAGTGCCGGTCACCCGCCGCCGATCCTTGTGCGCGCCGACGGGACGGCCGACGTCCTGGACCGGGGTCACACCATCGCCCTGGGCGTGCGGGTAGGCCGCCCCCGCCCGGAAGCGCGGATCACCGTGCCGGCCGGAGCGACGCTGATGCTTTACACCGACGGCCTGATCGAACGTCGTGGAAAACCCTTGGAAGACGGTATCTCCGAGGCGATCAGCATGCTCGCGGACTACCGCGACACCGCCCTCGACGGTCTGGTCGACGTCATGATGTCGGGTCTCGCGCCGGAGGGGGGATATCACGACGATGTCGTCCTGCTGGTGTGCCGGCCGCCGGCCCCGTTGAGGCAGACCATCCCGGCCCACGTCGACCATCTCGCCGTCGCCCGCACGGCGCTGCGGGAGTGGTTGCAACGGGTCGGCGTCGGCCCGAAACAGGTGGTCGACGTGCTCGTCGCCACCGGAGAGGCCGTCGCGAACGCGATCGAGCACGGGCACCGTGATCGACCGCACGGCAGAGTGACGCTGCTCGCGACGGCCCATGCCGACACGGTGCATGTGACCGTCACGGACCGTGGGGTGTGGAAAGTGCCGCGCGCACTTCCTGATCCGGCCCGTGGGCGTGGCGTCGCGTTGATGCGACTGCTGATGGACGACGTCACGCTCGACCACGGCGCTTCCGGAACCACCGTTCATCTCTCCGCGAGGATCCTCTGATGGCCACATCGCTCACCGTCGACATCACCGCCGACGACGGGACCCTGCGTTTCGCCGTCACAGGGGAGATCGATCTCAGCAACATCGCGGCCTTCCGCCAGGCCCTCGCCGACGCCGGCGCCGAGGCGGCGCGGCGCGCCATGCCGTTGGTCGTCGATATGGCCGGGGTCGCCTATCTCGACAGCGCTGCGATCAACGCCCTCTATGCGTCGGCCGATCACATCGCGACCCTCATCGCCCCGCCGCTGCTGATGACCACCCTGCGGGTCAGCGGGCTCGCAGAAATCGTCGCCGTCCACGCCGCGGCGTCCGACGCCAACCCGTGACCCCGCACGCAGAGATCACCGCGCCAGGTCCCACTGTCCGAAGTCGTCGGCGAGTACGTCGTCGGTGTCGACGTGGATGTCGCCGATCAGCGGGCCCGGCGTCGATGCGGTGTTGACCGCGCTCTGGAACAACACCGCGGCGGGTTCGCGGGCGCCCTGCGACCACGCCTTCGTCTGCCACGCCCACCGGTGGCCCGGAGTCGTCGAGTGCCCGATCACCCCGTCGCCGATCGCCCAACCGCACGCCAGGGCGTGGCCGTAGATTCCGGTGCGCTCGACCCCCAGCACCGATCCGATTCCCCGAAACCAGTCCACCGCGAGCGTCTTCCAGGTGTCGGAGTCGATGTCCTCGTCGACGCTGAAGAAGATCGGTGCGGTGTCGGGTCCCCCCGCGGCACCGTGCAGGCGCAGGGCGGTCTGCGCATCGGCCACGCCGCCGGTGTATCCCCGGGTGAAGTCCGACGGGGTGGGCCACCCGGGCTTGCCGTACTGGTAGCAACTCACGATGTGCAGGCCTGCCGCGCGCATCCTGTCGGCGTACTCCCGGGTGACGGGCTTGAAGTCGAAGTCTGCGCCGGGCCGTAGCTCCGAGACGTACACGAGTGCTCCCGCGTAGCCAGCCGCCTTGATCTGCTCCGGCCACACCAGCCGCTCCGTGAAGTCGATGAGCTGGGTGGGCGCCGCGGACGCGGTCGGAGTCATCGAGACGGGCGCGGCCAGGACCAGCGGTGCCGCCGCGGCGAATCGAAGGGCCTGCCGTCGCGACATCGTCATCTGGGCGATGCTAGGCGCTCTTGCCCGCGCGCGTCCGCGTTGGCACTCTCGATGGGGTGCTTCTCGGTTCCGCCACCCCCGTCATCCGCTGGATCCGGGTGGCGGCCGCGCTGGGCACTGCGGCCATCACTCTCGCGGCGCCGTCGCCGCCGGGGGTGGAGGTCCGCGCTGCGGTGGTCCGCACCGAGCAGACGGCACCGAGTCGCCCGCACACCGACCGTCCCACTCCCGACCTGCCGGGTGTGTCCGCACTGGTCGACGCTGCCATCGCGGCCCACCGCCTACCGGGTGCCGTGGTGCTCGTCGGCCACGTCGGCCACGTGGTGTTCCGCCGGGCGTACGGCGCGCGGACGCTGCCGGGTGAGCCGGCCCCCGACGGAACGCCCGGCCCGGCCGAGCCGATGACCGAGGACACGGTCTTCGACGTCGCGTCGCTGACCAAGGTCCTCGCGACGGCGACCGCGGTCATGCAGCTCTGCGAACGCGGCGCCGTCCGCCTCGACGATCCGGTGCAGGCGTATTTGCCTGCCTTCAACCGGTCCCGCGATCCGCAACGCGCGCAGGTCACCGTGCGCATGATGCTCACCCATAGCTCCGGTGAGCCGGCGGACGTCGACCTCGACGACCCGTGGGGACTGGCGCGGGCCGACAAGGCGGAGGGCATCCGCCGCGCCCTGTCCATGCCGCTGACGACGGCTCCCGGCGCCGCATTCCGATACTCCGACATCAACTTCCTTCTGCTCGGCGCGCTCATCGAGACGGTGACCGGCCAACCCGAGAACGTCTACGTCGAGCGGCACGTGTTCGAGCCGTTGCGGATGACCGACAGCAGGTTCCTGCCCACCGCGGGCCCCACGGCACGCAACGCCCGGTTGCTCGGGCGTATCGCGCCGACGCGCAGAGACGAGGAGAGCGCGCGGAACCCCGCGACGAATCCGCACTTCGGCCAACTCCTGCGCGGTGTCGTCGACGATCCCACGGCACGCCGCATGGGCGGCGTCGCCGGTCACGCCGGTGTGTTCTCCACCGCGGCCGATATCGGCCTGTTCGCCCAAGGTCTTCTCGACCGGCTCGCCGGCCGGCCGAGCGCATTTCCGCTCTCGCAGGCGACACTGCGGGCGATGACGGGCGCCGCCCAGCCCGGCAACTCGCCGCGCCAGATCGCGGACGCCGACCGCGCGGATCACGAATCGCGTTACTCGGCTGGGCCTTCCGCCGATCGGCTGATCGCTGCGCGGTATCCGGCTGTGCGCGGGCAGAATCTGCGCGGCCTGGGGTGGGACATCGACACCGGCTATTCGGTACCGCGCGGCGCCGTCTTCCCGGTGGGCAGCTTCGGCCACACCGGATTCACCGGAACCTCGTTGTGGATCGACCCGCGTTCCGACACCTACGTGGTGGTGCTCTCCAATGCCGTTCACACACCGGGCAGCCCGCCGATTTCGCGGCTCGCCGGCCAGGTGGCCACCGCGGTGGGGCGGGCGCTGGGCGTCGACAACGCAGGGCCGCGACGGCCGTGAGGCTGTGTGAGCTACGTCGAGCCGACGCGCGGGTAGAGCATCACCGAGATCGCCGCCAGCCACGCCCACACCCAGACGACGGCCACGGTGAAGGCGATGACAGCGGCGCGGCCACCCATCCCGGAGGCCAGGGCCAGAAACGCCGCGGCGAACACGGTCGCCGTGATCCGCGAGAACCACGCCCACCCAACGGCGTTCAGCTGCCTCAGGGCGGCGCCCACGACGAATCCCGCGGCGATCAAGCAGGCGAATCCCAATCCGGCGACGAGGAGGTGACCCGTGCCGTGCCTACTCATCGGACCCACGCCACGCGGGGTTCCCGGCGGGAAGCCGTCGGACGGGTCGGCCCGCAATCCCGCGGCGGCGACCAGTCCGGCACCGTACCCGCAGAGCAGAACGGTGGCCCACCGGGCGGCGCGGCCCGTCGGCAGCGCCCGACCGATGCCAACGGCCGCCGCGATCGTCATCGCCCCTGTCGCAACGAAATTGACGACCTGGATCCAGCCGAAGTCACCGTTGGCGAGCTGGCTCACCGAGTGCCGGGTGGGGTCGTAGCCATCGCGCAGAACCGCCTGTGCTGCCGCGACGATCACGTAGAAGGGGCCCGCGAGTACCCCGTAGCCCAGCAGCGACTTGGTGATCCGCTCCGCCAGGGGCGGGCAGTCGGTCGACGTCATAGCAGGCCTCCTCGGAACTGGACCGTACAGTACCCATACTGGAACTAGACTGTCCAGTACTGACGAAAGGGAGCCCGATGCCGACACGGTCCGAGGCCAAGCAGGGGGCGATCCTGTCCGCGGGCCGTGAGCTCTTCCTTGCGCACGGTTATCGCGGGACCAGCGTCGACCAGATCGCCGCGGCGGCGGCCGTGTCCAAGCAGACGGTGTACAAGCACTTCGGCGACAAACGCGAGCTGCTGATGGCGATCGTCGCGCATGTCGTCGGCAGCACGGTGGAACCGTTCACCGCGCGGATCGCCGGACTCGTCGAAAGCGATGATGTGGCAGAGGATCTCGCCGATCTGGCGGTCGAGTACCTGCACTCTGTCCTGGCTGAACCCGTCGTGCAACTGCGCAGGCTCATCGTCGCCGAGGCCGGCCGGGAGCCCGAGCTCGCGGCGATGTATTACGACCACGCACCGGCGCGGACACTGCAGGCGCTGGCCGACGTGTTCGAGCAGCTCGACAGCAGAGGTGCGCTCGCCGTGCCCGACCCTCTGCTGGCGGCCGAACATTTCGCCTTCCTGGCCGTGGGCAAGTCGATCGACCGGGCCCTGTTCTTCGGAGGTCCACAGACGATGTCCGACCTCGATGTCGATCGACACGTCCGTGCGGGGGTGGCGACGTTCCTCGCGTTCTACGGGCCCGGTACCGGTGATGCCGCGCCAACGGCGTCCGGCGACGCAACCGGTCGAGGAGCCCGTCGACGTCGTCGATGAGCCGCCATGGGCCCGCGTGCCGTCGAAAGGGGAGATGTCCGACGGGTGCATTGCGCCGCCCGTCGGATGCCGACCCCGCGATGAGTGCTTTGCTGGCGGTCGTCCATGACTTTCTCCGACGTCAAGTACAGGTCGTCGTTCCGCGCGGTCTCACGCGCGCGTGGAGACATGTCTTCACGGCGAAGAGCGACCGTGGTGATCTTGTGCTGCGATCTGCGCGCTGAATTAGCTCATGGGGGCGTGTCACGGCAGTAGCGCGCTTCGTGAATTGACGAGTGCGACGATTCGGCTCTCCGTCAGAGCTGTTCGAGGCAGCCTGGTGACGGCGACGTCCGCACAGCCGACGGACGCAATCCGTCCGGATAGCGCTTTGCTGATCTGCTGGTGCGTCGAATTGTTGTATTTGCTGTGCGGCTTTTCGGGGCACCCCCTATGCTGCTGCTGTCGCCACCTCTCGGTCGCGCCCCGACGACTTTCCCAGGAGACCCGATGCCCTTCAGCCTGCGCAGAGCCGGCGTTGCCTGCGGGGCTCTGCTCGCAGCGGTGAGTGTCGCGGCCGCGGCAGCGACACCCGCGTGGGCAAGCAGCACCGCGCTGGTGATCGGCGGCATCGCGACGCCCTCGCTCAGCGACATCGTCATGGCAGAGCTACTCGGCGGAACCCTCAAAGGTCAGCCCCGCGTGAGCGTGAACTGGCCCGCGCAGGCCGCGCCCTACACGGGCAGCGACGACCTCACCCTGGGTGCGTCGATCGATGTCGGCGTCACCAATCTGAACGCCCAGATCGACGCCGCGCTGGGCCGGTTGGGCACCGACGCCCACGGCCAACCGATCAACGGGGAGAAGGTGACCGTCGTCGGTCTGTCGGCCGGCTCTCTCGTGGTCAATGAGGTGCTGCGCCAGATGGACGCCGACCCGGACGCGCCCGGCAAGAACGAGATCACCTTCATCGTGGTCGCCGACTCCAGTCGGCAGTCGCTCATCGACAAGGCCCGCTACGACTCGCGCCTGGATTACACCTATCAGCCCGCGCCCGAAACCGCCTACGACATCATCGTCGTCACCGGTGAGTACGACGGCATGGCCGATTTTCCGGACCGGTGGTGGAACCTGCTCGCCGTCGCCAACGCGGTGGCGGGCTCGATCTTCGTTCACGTGCCGGTGATGTTCGCCGACCTGTCGGCGGTGCCCGCCGAGAACATCGACGTCGACGTGAATGCCAAGGGCGGCACGACGACTCACTACCTGGTGCCGACCGAGAAGCTGCCGCTCGTCCGGCTGTTCCCGTCCCTGGCCTCCCGGGAAGCCGAACTGAAGGCCACGATCGATGCCGGGTACAGCCGCAATGACCCCCCACCCGCCACCGCCCTGACATCGCTGGTGACGCGGGTTCCCGTCGGTGCCGCCGAACCGGCATCCGCGGCTGACGAGCCCACCCCGCCGACCGACGAAGCGACGGAATCGGCCGCACCGGACCAGACGCCGACCGATGACGCCGCATCCGACGCCGCTTCCGACGACGATGCGTCCGAGTTCGTTGCTTCGGACGAGGACGTCACGGACACCGACACCGACACCGACACAGAAACCGACACCGATACTGACCCGGCACCGGAGCGCCGCGACACCGACTCGGCCGGCACCGACCCGGCGGATGTCGGGGACGCCACCGTCAGCGACTCCAGCGGTCACGACGGCGACGCCGACAGCGAATCGAGCCGCCCGGCGACGTCACCCGCGACGTCGTCCGGGGACTCCGCAAGCACAGACGTCCCCGATCCGATGAAAGCGGCATCGTGACCCGACCGTGGACTGGTTGCCAACGCACGCTGTGACTTTTGGCCCTAACTGCACTGCGCCGCGCGACGTAGCAAGGACGTATGAGCAACGGAGTGCAGGTCTCTCAGGAGCCCCAGGTCATCGATGTCGACGTCACCACCCGCGGTGACCTCCCCGGAGCGGCCGACTACGCCCGCAAGAAGATCGGGGAACTGGGGCGGCTCTCGCACCGTCCGGTGCTCTACGCGCGCGTGCGACTGAGCCGCCACCACGACCCCGCGGTCGAGTCACCGGTGGTCGCGCAGGCCAACCTCGACGTCAACGGCAGGCTCGTCCGCGTCCAGGTGCACGCCGCCACCGCGCACGAGGCCGTCGATCTGCTCGAGGCCCGCCTGCGACGCCGCCTCGAACATGTCGCCGAACACTTCGAGGTGCGCCGGGGGGACCGCGCCGACGGCAGGCGGTCCTGGCGGCACGAGGCGCGACCGGCCCAGCGGCTCAACCACTTCGCGCATCCCGCCGATCAGCGGGTGATCCGGCGCAAGTCGTTCACCATGACGCCCTGCACCATCGACGACGCCATCGACGAGATGGAGCTGCTGGATTACGACTTCCACCTGTTCACCGAGAAGGGTTCCGGCGTCGTCGGCGTGCTCTACCGCAGCGGACCCGCGGCGTACCGGCTGGCCCTGGTGGCTCCCTCGGTGGCCGACGAGCTCGCTCCGTTCTCCCACGCCGTCACCGTGAGCCCGCATCCGCCGCCGTGCCTGCGCGAGCAGGACGCCCCCGAGCGGCTGCGGTTGCTCGGACTTCCGTTCCTGTTCTTCATCGATGCCGCCGCCGGCCGGGCCGGCGTGCTCTACCACCGGTACGACGGCCACTACGGCCTCGTCACGCCGGCAGGGTAACGCGCCGAATCCCGGAAGCCGTGAGGGTCTTTCGGCCCTGTACTGAGGACCAACGCCCCGCGAACGCGGCGGCTGGACTCCCTAGCGTTGAGTCATCGGGCGCGGACCTCACCGGCGCCGCGGGCAAGGAGGAAGAGATGACGTCGAATTCGTCGGTACACCACGGCTCCGGGCACTACGGCATCGTCGTCGCCGTCGACGGATCGGCCGCCTCCCACGCGGCAGCGCAGTGGGCGGCCCGCGACGCGGCGCTGCGGAACCTGCCGCTGGCCATCGTGCACGTGCAGCCGTCGGAGGAGATCGGTGCCTGGCTGGATCTGCCCGTCACCGACGACTATCTGGCCGAACTTGACCGCCAGGCGGCCAAGGTCGTCGCCGATGCGCGCGACGTCGTCACGGCTGCGCTGGCCGAGTCGAGGCCGGTTCGGGTGGAGCAGCGGGTGCTGACCGGACCGAAGATGCCGGCGTTGATCGACATGAGCAAGGACGCCGAGATGATGGTCGTCGGGTGTCGCGGTCTCGGCGCGCTGCAGGGCATGCTTCTCGGCTCGACCAGTTCCGCTCTCGCGCACCATGCGCACTGCCCGGTGGTGATCGTGCACGAGGAGGAGCCGGTCCTCTACCGCAACGACGCCCCGGTGGCCGTCGGCATCGACGGCTCGCCGGCCAGCGAGTCGGCGACCGCCATCGCTTTCGACGAGGCGTCCCGGCGCGGGGTGAACCTGCTGGCGATCCACACCTGGATGAACAACGGCGACTTCTCCGTCGACGTGCCGCGTGAGGAACTGGCCCAGCAAGCCGACGAGGAACTCGCCGAGCGACTCGCCGGTTGGTGCGAGCGCTATCCCGATGTCACCGTCCGCCGCATCGTCGGTCAGGACAATCCCGCGCATCATCTCGTGGAGCAATCGCGTCACGCCCAACTGCTGGTCGTGGGCAGCCACGGTCGGGGCGGATTCGCCGGCCTGCTCCTCGGGTCGGTCAGCTGGACCGTCGCCCAGGCGGCGCGCATCCCCGTCATCGTCGCCCGGCGGTCCTGAAGCGGGCGAGCCCGCAAGTCACCGACGTTCCGGGTCTTTAGACCCTCTTCACGGTGGCGGCGACACGACATCCTGATGAGTAGACCGAATCCATGTTTCAGCCGAGGGGGCGTCACACCGATGAGTTCGCACTTCCCGGACGCCGAGACGGTGCGGTCAGCGCTGATGCTGGCCGTACGGGCTCCGTCGGTGCACAACTCGCAGCCCTGGGACTGGCGAGTCGGGCAGGACAGCATCCACCTCTACGCCAACCCCGATCTGGCGCTTCCGCACACCGATCCGGATGCCCGCGATCTGATGCTCAGCTGCGGCGCGTCACTGAACCACGCCCAGATCGCATTGGCTGCACTGGGCTGGCAGGTCAAGGTGCACCGCTTCCCCAATCCGGCAGAGCCGCACCACCTCGCCGTCCTCGAGGTGCAGCCCTATCCGCCGGCCGAGATGGACATCGCTCTGGCAGCGGCGATTCCGCGGCGGCGCACCGACCGACGCAACTACAGTTCCTGGCCGGTGCCCAAGGGTGACATCGCGATGATGGGAGCGCGCGCGGCCCGTGCGGGAGTCATGCTGCGCCAGTTCGACGAACTGACCACCCTCAAACGCCGCGTGATGGACGCCGAGCGGCGGCACAACAACGATCCCGGCTACCTCGCCGAACTCGCCACGTGGAGCGGACGTTACGGGTCTACCGCCGGGGTGCCCGCCCGCAGTGCGCCGCCGCCCGATCCGGCCGCGGTGATTCCCTCGCGGTCCTTTGCGGGAGCGGTCCTCAAGCAGCCCGACGACGCCGAACCGTCGCAGGACAATGCCACGGTCATCGCGCTCGGTACGGTCGCCGACGACCGGGTGTCGCAGCTGCGCGCCGGCGAGGCGACCAGCCTGGTGCTGCTCACCGCCACCGCGGCGGGGCTGGCGAGCTGCCCCATCACCGGTCCGCTGGAGATTCCCGACATCCGCGCGGCGGTCGGGGAGGACGTGTTCGGATCCGAAGGTCACGCCCAGATGCTGCTGCGTATCGGGTGGGCGCCCGTCAACGCCGATCCGCTGCCCAGCACGCCGCGCCGGCCCCTGGGTGAGGTGGTCACCCGGCTCGACGGCCACCCCTTCGACTGACCGGGAAAGCGATACGGAGTCACCATGTACACCAACATCTTCGGGCTCAACGTCTGGACGCGGCGCCTTCTGGCCCGCCATCCGTTGGTTCGCCTCAGCGACCGCGTCGAGGCGGCGTGTCTGTTGCTGATCGTCGTGGTCGCCCTGCTGGCCGTGCCCGTCGCGGGGGCGGCAGGCACCGCCGTCCACGACGACCTGTCCCACACCTTCGCCACCCAGCGCGCCGAGCGGCAGCAGATCGAGGCCACCGTGACCCGTGACAGCACGGCGACGGCGCAGGCCTACGACAATCCGTACCTCTCGCCGATCCAGTGGCAGTTCAACGGCGCCACCCGCACCGACGACATGCGCACGGCCAAACTCAAAGCCGGCGACCACGTGACGATTTGGGTCGATCGGGCCGGCAACCGCCGGGCCGCGCCGCCGACGGACCGGGACGCGGCCGTGCAGGCCGTCATCGCCGCGGTGTCGGTGTGGTCGCTCGCGGTCGGCCTCGCCGTCACCGGGTGGGCCGTGCTGCGGATGCGCCTCGACCGGGGACGCTACGCCGACTGGGACAGCGAACTCGGCGGTCTGGCCGACAACGGCGGCCGGACCAACAACAACGCCTGAACGATGCCAGCCGCCACGCCGCCCGATCAGGGGCACGCCGTCGTCGTCGGTGTCGACGGCTCGCACGCCGCCCTCAACGCCGTCCGCTGGGCGGCCGCCGAAGCGGTGGACCGCGACCTGCCCCTGCGCATCGTGCACGCCGTCCCCCGCGACCCCGGCGGCACCGCCGACGCGGTTCTCCCGGAAGCGCAGGACGTCGCCATGATTGCCGCTGAAAGTGTTCGCGTGCAATGTGTCCGGACCATCGGCCGACCGGAGGACGTCCTGGTCCGGGAGTCGCAGCGAGCGGCGATGGTGTGCATCGGGGCCCGGCCGCGTCACGCGATGATCGAACCGGTGATCGGGGCGGTGGCCGCCGCGCTGGCCCGCGGCGCGGCGTGCCCGGTGGCCGTCATCCGCACCCGATCCGACGGCACGGCGCACACCGACGGGGTCATCTCGGTGGTGCTGACCGACGACGTCGGTAACGACGACGTCGTGCATCTCGCGATGCACGAGGGCCGGCTGCGGGGCCGCGCGGTGCGGCAGATCGACCGGCGGGCCGACAGCTGGGTGCGGCGATTCCCCGACGTGCGCGTCGAGACCGTCGCCGCCGGCTCAGGGCATCAATATGGCAGGGACACAGGGGCGCATGACGACGTCGGGCTTGCCGTCGTCGGGCCGGCCGACGCGGACGCCTTGCCGACCCTGGCGATGCCGACCTGTCACCCGATCCTGGGCTACCCCGATTGCTCGTTGCTGTTGGTGCCCCGCTGAGGCTCACACACGAGGACGTCGAAGGCGAGGTCGCCGGGCGCGTCCTGCTGCCGCGGGCCGACCAGCTCGGCGACGGCGTCGGCGCGCTCATGGGGAATCACGACGAGCCGGATCGAGCGGACGTGGCGGGCGAGATAGTTGACGATGCTGCCCGGCACCGCGACGGCCTGGATGTCGAGCCCGGGAAAGCGGGCGCGCCAGTGGTTCAGGCGACGATCGAGTCGCCCGCGTGCGAGGCGGTTCCCGTCGGCCACCGCGGTGACGTCGTGGATGTCGGTGTAGCGGGACGGCCACGTGGTCACCACCCGCAGCGCGCAGCGTCGCAGCAGTGCCTCCTGCACCCCTCGCTGCACCACCGTGTCGGCCGCGTCATCATCGCCCCCGTCGACGACGACCCACCCTGAATCCGTGGCGGGAGAACGGATGATGGCCAGTGGGCAGTGCACCGTCGTTGCCAGCGCCGCCGCGGTCGACCCCATCCGGGTCAGGCCGCCGTGGGCGAGCCCGACCGAGCCGACGCAGAGCATCTGCGCGCCGCGCGACGCGGCGCGCAGGGCGTGTACCGCAGAGTCGCGCACGATCTCGGCCTCCACGGTGACGGGCCGTTCGGTGGCCTCCACCCGCGCGCACGCGGCCTGCACGGCGCTCTCCGCCGCGGCCAGATGCCGGGCCGCGTCCTCGGTGTCCAGGGCCAGCACCAGCCGCAGGGCGGTCTCGCGGCTCACCGCTTCCTCGACCGCCCACACCGCGGCGTCGACGGCCGAACTCGAGCCGTCGATGCCCACGACGACGGCACCGGGTGTCGCCACCGGTCACACCGCGAACTCGAGGACGTCGGCCAGCGGACGGCGCGGTGTCGGCGGATCGGGCTCGTCGCCGGCGGGTGCCACCCCCACGCGGACGACGACCTGGGGCCGGCCACGGTTCCCGATCAGCTCCGCGAGGATCTCCCGGCTCGCGGGCACCTCGGTGATGTGGGTCAGCGGGCAGGTCGCGAGCCCCGCCATCGTCGCGTCGAGCAGCACCGCGGAGAGCACCTCCCCGCAGCGCAGCACGCTGTGACAGGTGTCGTCGTAGGTGGACAACACCACGACCTCGGCCCGGTCCTCGGCGATCTCGGTCCGCCGGTCGTCGTGCTGGACGGTGGGGAACCGTCGGCCGATGTCCACACGGTCGTTCTCGCCGGCGGTGAGCAGCGAACTGGCCGGAATACCCTCGGCCACAGCGACACCAGCGGTCCAGCCGAGAAGCTCCGCGTGGTAGGACGAATCGTAGAGGCGCGCCGACACCGTCAGGGCCGACGCGTCGGCCAACCGGGCGTGCACCGCGCGCGGCAGCGCGTCGATGCGGACGTCGCGGCCCTGGTCCTCGGCGAACTGATCGAGCACGGCGTCCCACCGCGGGGGCGCGGCGAACGGTAACCGGTCGGTGCGCCTGCGCAGGATGGCGTCGGCGCGCTGACGGTGTCCGTCGGTGACGAAGTCCATCGGAGCACACCCGATCGTCGCGACGTGGTCGAGGTTGTTGGGATTCGGGAAGGTCTCGACGTAGGTCATCCAGCCGGCGACGGCCATGGCCACCCGGAAGTGGTCGAGGACAGCGCCGCACGCGATCAGCACCTCCCGACCGCTGGTGTCCGTGCGTTCTGGCGCGCGGTCCGGATCGGCGAAGAGTTCGATGCCGGCCGCGTCGACGACCCATCGCCACGGCTGGCTGTTGTAGAGCGACGGCGCGCGGCATGCCAGCCACACCGCGTCGCTGATCACCTCGGGGTCCACGCCGATGTCGCGCATTCGCGCCTCCGTTTCGGGTTGGCTTCAGCCTCGCCGACGCCCGGTGTCGTGACCAGGGTCCATGGTCCTGCGGCGCAGGGCCCTACGGCTCTGACGCCTCGGCGGAACCGTGGGCACAGTGGAGGCCATGACGCGTGCGGCCGGGCATCGCGGCGTGCCCGAATCGTGGTCCGACCCCGGCAGTCTGTGTCCCGAGGTGCACGAGACCCACACCGGTGTGGTGACGCTGATGGGGGCCCGGGCGTACAAGGCCAAGAAGGCGGTGCGCACCGACTTCTGCGACTTCACCACGGTGGCCGATCGCGACGCCGCGTGCCGCCGCGAGCTCGAGCTGAACCGCCGGCTGGCCCCCGCCGGCTACGAGGGCATCGGGTACTTCCAGACCCCGGCCGGCGTGCGTGAGCCCGTCGTGGTGATGCGGCGCTACCCGGATGCGGCGCGATTGGCCACGCTGGTCCGTGGCGGCGAGCCGGTCGAGGCGGACCTGGCGGGGATCGCCGCCCTGCTCGCCCGGTTTCATCGCAACGCCGACCGCGGGCCGGCGATCGACGCGCAGGCGACCGCCGCCACCACGGCCGCGCGCTGGGAGGAGAACCTCGGCGAACTGCGCCGACACGCCGGCTTCGTCGTCGCCACCGAGACGGTCGACGAGATCGCCCTGCGCGCAACACGATTCCTGCAAGGCCGCGATCAGCTGTTCGCCGAGCGGATCACGCAGCGCCGCATCGTCGACGGCCACGGTGATCTGCTGGCCGACGACATCTTCTGTATGCCCGAGGGTCCCGTCCTGCTCGATTGCCTGGAGTTCGACGACCGGTTGCGTTTCGTCGACGGCCTCGACGACGCCGCGTTCCTCGCGATGGATCTCGAGTTCTGCGGCCGGCCCGACCTGGCCGACCGCTTTCTCGAGAGCTACCGTGCCGAGGCGGCCGACCCCGCTCCGCGCCCGCTGGCCGACTTCTGTGTCGCCTACCGGGCCGTGGTGCGCGCCAAGGTCGACTGCATCCGGGTCACCCAGGGCCACGCCGACGCCGCGAGGGACGCCCAGCGCCATCTCGACATCGCGGTGCGCCACCTGCGGGCCGGCACGGTGCGCCTCGTGGTGATCGGCGGGGGCCCCGGAACCGGGAAGAGCAGCGTCGCGCAGGGTCTCGCGCCGCGCATCGGCGCCCGCGTCGTATCGACCGACGAGGTCCGCCGGGAGTTGCAGGCATCCGGGATGCTCAGCGGCGCGGCGGGCGCGCTCGACGCCGGCCTGTACGCGCCCGAACGGGTCGCGGTGGTGTACGACGAGGTGCTGCGCCGCGCCCGTGACCTGCTCACCCGGGGGTGGCCGGTGATCCTCGACGGCACCTGGCGGGACGCGGCCCACCGCGGATCCGCTCGCCAGATCGCGCACGAGACCGCCTCGGAGATCGTCGAATTCGTGTGCGGAGCGCCGGTTGACGCGGCGGCGCGGCGGGTCGCCGCCCGGGGGCCGTCGGCGTCGGACGCGACGCCGGAGATCGCCGCCGCCCTCGGCGACGCCGGCGCGGACTGGCCGCAGGCTCATCGCCTCGACACCACCCGTCCGCTCGAGGAGTCGATCACCGCGGCGCAGCATCTCTGCTGCGGCGAGGTGCCGAGGCAGTAGGGCGGTTGGTCCCGGTGGCAAGGGTCATCGGCCCCTTCCGCCCCGGGGGGTTTCGGCCGGACAGTGAACGGGTGGAGCACCTCACGAATCTGGACGCCGGGTTTCTGGAAGCCGAGGATTCCGATCGCCATGTCAGCCTGGCCGTGGGGGGCCTGTCGATCCTCGAGGGCCCGATGCCCGATATCGACGCGCTTCTGACGGGAGTCGCCGACCGCGTCGCCGACATCCCGCGTTTCCGGCAGGTGCTGCGCACCCATCTGCTCGATCTCGGCCCCCCGGAGTGGGAGGACGACCCCGAGTTCGACCTGTCCCACCACGTGCACCGGGCGGCACTACCGAGCCCGGGCGACGACGCGGCCCTGCACCGGTTCGTCGGCGAGGTGATGGGGCGCCGCCTCGATCGGGACCGACCGCTGTGGGAGTGCTGGGTCGTCGAGGGCCTCGACGACGACCGGTGGGCGGTGCTGATCAAAATCCACCACTGCATCGCCGACGGCATCGCCACGATGCACCTGTTCGCCCGGCTCGGTGACACCGCGGACGCACCCGGCTACGACAGCGAGATCCGCGCCGCGAAACAGGCTGCGGCCGCACCGTTCTCGTTGCCGGAGTTCGGGCTCAATCCGGTGCGCTGGGCGGGCGGCATGTGGCGGGCGGCGACCGCGGCGACGCGGGTCGGGGTCCTGGCGGTCGGCGGAGCACTGCAGGTCACCAGCGGCATCCTGCGGCCGGCCGAGACCTCGTCACTCAACGGTCCGGTCTCGGCCATGCGGCGGTTCAGCGCCGCGGCGGTGAAACTCGACGACGTGGCCCGGATCTGCGATGCCTTCGGCGTCACGGTCAACGACGTCGCGCTCGCCGCGATCACGAGCAGCTACCGCGCGGCGCTGGAGCGCCGGGGCGAGACGCCCAAGCGCACCTCGCTGCGCACCCTGGTGCCGGTGTCGATCCGGTCGAACGACGCGGCGGACCGCACCGACAACCGGGTGTCGCTGATGCTGCCCACCCTGCCCGCCGACGAAGAGGATCCGGTCGAGCAGTTGCAGGCCGTGCACCGCCGGTTGTCGCGCGCCAAGGGCAGCGGCCAGCGTGAAGCGGGAGGCATCTTCGTCGCGATGTCGAATCTGGTGCCGTTCCCGGTGACGGCGTGGGCGGTGCGGGCGCTGACCCGGCTGCCGCAGCGGGGCATCGTCACGCTGGCCACGAACGTGCCCGGACCCCGGGAACCGATGACCATCATGGGGCGCCGGGTGATCCGGGTGCTCCCGGTGCCGCCGATCGCGATGCGACTGCGCACCGGTGTCGCGATCCTCAGTTACGCCGACGAACTGGTGTTCGGGATCCTCGGGGACTTCGACGCCGCCTCCGATGTCGATCAGCTCGCACGGGGGATCGAATCAGCGGTGGACGCCCTCGTCGCGGCGGCCGGCTGACGTCAGCTCGGCACCACGACCGCAGGCGCGGAGGCCGATTCGGCGACCGCGGTGCTCACCGAGCCCAGCAGCATGCCCGGGATGCCGCCGCGGCCCCGCGTCCCGACGACCACCAGCTGGGCCTTCCTCGACTCGTCGACGAGCCAGCGCCCCGGGCGGTCGCAGACGATGCGGCGCTGGACGTGCACGTCGGGGTAGCGCTCCTGCCAGCCCGCCAGGCGCTCGCCGAGGATCTCGTGGCCCTCCTGCTCGTACTTGTGCCAATCCATTCCGAGGATCGGGAACACGCCGACGTCGCTCCAGGCGTGCAGCGCCACCAGGTCGACGCCGCGGCGGGAGGCCTCGTCGAAGGCGAACGCGGTGGCGGCCTCGGACGCCGGGGTCCCGTCGATACCCAGCAGAACCGGTGCGGTGCGTTCCGGCGACTTCATCACGTCGGCCTTGGTGACGACCACCGGACACGTCGCGTGGTGCAACAGGTTCCGGCTCGCCGAGCCCAGCAGCACGCCGCCGATCGGTCCGAGGCCCCGGCTGCCGACCACCACCAGGCTCGCCTTCGCCGCGGCAGCGGTCAGCTCGGTGACCACGCCGCCGTGGCGCAGCAGGGAGCGCACCGACGGTGCGGCGCCGTCCCCGACCGACGCCTGCAACGTCTTCTGCGCCTGCTCGATCTGGTAGCGCGCGTTGTCGTCCTGCCACTGCGCGTAGCTGTATTCGACGCTCTCGATCGGCCAGGTCACCACGATCGGCGCCACGACGTGGATCAGCGTCACGGGTTCGTGGCGCAGCAACGCCTCGTCGGCCGCCCACCGGATCGCGGCGTGCGCCTCGGGAGAGCCGTCGATACCGACGACGATGCCGTATTCGCTGGGGGATTTGGTCATCAGAACTCCTCGTACGTGCCGCCGTCGCGCGCATGGCGGTCACCACCGACGGTAGTCACGCGACGGTCCCGCGCAGAGGGCCGGAGGTCCCACGTCGAGATGCCGCTTGGCCATCGGAGGCGACGACCCGGTACCACCTCGGTCAGTGCCGTACCACCAGCGCCGAGGCGTGGGCATGCCGGTACATCGGGTGTTCCCGGTGGCCGATGATCTCAGCGAGTTCACCGGACTCGGTGCTGCCGATCACCGCGAGCGACACCGGTTCCCGGTGCTTCTTGAGGAAGTGCCGGACGTCGGCGCGCTCGGCGATCGGGTACACGTGCACGCCGGGATACCGGTGCCGCAACGCGCGGACGTCGTCGTCGAGGCGGCGGGGCGCCGTCGCGGTGGCGCGATCACCGAGGGCCAGCACAGGCGCGTCCCGCAGCGCCGCCTCGTGCATCGCGCAGTCGACCACCGCGGTGTTGTCGGGATCGTCGTTGACGGCGACCACGATCCAGTTGACGCCGTGGCCCGCCGGCTCGTCCGCCGGCCGGATCACCGCCACCGGGCACGAGGACTTCTCTGCCAGTTCCGACGCCGTCGAGCCCAGGATCGATCGGGCATAGCGGCCGATGCCGACGGAGCCGACGCACACCATCTCGGCCTGCGCCGACAGGGTCACCAGGGCGGCGCCCGCCGGTCCGCCGACGATCGAGGTGCTGACGTCCAGACCCGGGCACCGCGACCCGACGGTGACGCTGGCCTGCTCGAGCGCGGTCCGGCCGTGGTGGACGTCGTCGTTGTAGTCGTCGGTGCTGGTGTGCCGGGCCTTGGTCACGTACACCAGGCGCAGCCCGGCACCCCGGGCGAGCGCTTCGTCGGCGGCCCATTCAGCGGCGTGCAGCGCCACCGCGGAGCCGTCGACGCCGGCGATCACCGGCCGATCATCGCGGGACGTGGTGTCCGACATCGCGTTCTCCGATCCGCTGGGGAGTGTCCGTATGTGTGCTCGGCCCGACGCTATGGGCCGGCGCGGCAGCGCAGGAAGGGTCCTTGGTCACGTCACTGGTCACCGGTGAGCGTGAAGTAGTTCTCCTCCTCCTGCAGGAAATGAAGCTGCAGGAGGGCGTAGAGCCCGTAGAGACACGCGAGGAGATCCTCGGTCTGGTCGGGCTCGACGCCGCCGGACGCGCGGGCCAGGGCGACGTGGGTGCCGATCCGGTCGGACAACCGCTGGATCTCGGCGTGGGTCCGGCTCATGGTCGCGGTGGCCTCGCCGCCACCGAGCGGGCGCGCCAGCGCCGGGTAGAGCTGGGTCTCCTCGGCGAGTTCGTGGGGCAGCAGCCGGTCGGTGAGGAACGCGTGGGCGCGGCTCAGGGTGGCCAGCGCCGCCGGGTCGGCGCCGACCAGCTGATCGGCGGCCTCGCGCAGCAACCCGACCGCCTCACGCAGCTCGTCGTGCTCGTAGGCGAAGCGCCGCAACAGTTCTCCCGTGTCGGCCGGCAGGTCGACGTGGGTGGCGGGATCGGTGCCCAGCGCCCGCAGCGCGTTGAGGATCACCGCGACGTCGATGCCCTCCTGCAACAGCGCCCCCCATGCGGGCGGCAGCCAGCCGACGGCCGCCACGGCCATCGCGACCCCCGACAGCGCCATGCCGACGGTGGCGCTCTGCACGGCGATACGCCGGGACCACCGGGCGATGTCCATCGCATCGGCCAACCGATCGAGCCGGTTGGTGGTCAGGACGATGTCGGCGGCCTCCGACGACGCGGTCGCCCCGCGCGCTCCCATCGCGACGCCGACCGTCGCGGCGGCGAGCGCCGGTGCGTCGTTGACCCCGTCGCCGACCATGATCGTGGTGGCGGACTCGCGTTCGGTGCGTACCGCCGCGACCTTGTCGGCAGGGCTCTGCTGCGCGTAGACGGCGTCGAGTCCGAGCACGGCCCCGACCTCGCGCGCGGGATCGGGACGGTCTCCGGTCAGCATGACGAGGCGGTTGAGCCCCGCCGCCCGCAGCCGCCGGATGGTGCGGGGAGCATCGCGGCGCAGGGGATCGCGCAGCAGCACGGCTCCGACGGGTTCGCCGTCGACGCAGACCCAGGCGAGGGCGGCCGAATCGAGCCGCGCACGGTTCGCCGCGGACCTGGCCCACGGCGCAACGAGGTCATCGGTGTTCAGCTTGCCCACGTACACCCGGCGGTGTCCGACGGTCGCGGTGGCGCCGCGGCCGGGTTCCTCGGTGACGTGCGCCGGCAGCTCCGGCTGCAGCCCCTGGGTCAGCGCCTCGCCGACGATGGCCTCGGCCAGGACGTGCGACGACATCTGGTCGACCGACGCGGCCAGCGTCAGCACGTCGGCGGCGCGGTGGCCGGGGGCGGTCAGGGTGTCGAGGACCGTCGGCCGGCCCTGAGTGAGGGTACCCGTCTTGTCGAGCACGAGTGTGGTTGCCTGGCCGAGGCTTTCGAGTGCTCCGCCGCTGCGGATCACCACTCCGCGGCGGGAGGCGCGGGACAGCCCGGACACGATCGCGACCGGGGCGGCGAGCAGCAGCGGGCAGGGGGTCGCGACGACGAGCACCGCGACGGCCCGGGCCGGTGATCCGCTGAACCACCACGCCGCACCGGCGCTGACGAGCGTGACCGGCAGGAACCACGCGGCGATCCGGTCGGCGAGCCGGATGATGGGTGCGCTCTCGGCGCCGGCCTCTCGGGCGAGGCGGACGATGCCGGCGTAGGTGCTGTCCGCGGCGGTCGCCGTCGCCCGCAGCTCGAACGCGCCGCCGGCGTTGACCGCGCCGCTGCGCACCGCGTCGCCGGCCGGATGTTCGACGTGCAGTGGTTCCCCGGTGAGCACCGACTCGTCGAGGACGGCGACCGTGCCGGTGACCCGGCCGTCGACCGGGACGACCTCGCCCGGGCGCACCACCAGCAGGTCGTCGACGACGACGTCCTCGAGCGGCACCGTGGTGACCGTCTCGCCGGTGCGGCGGCGGGCCGAGCGCGGCGCGTGCGCCAGCAGCGCCTGCAGGTCGTGGGAGGCGCGGCGCTGTGCCGCCGCTTCGAGGGCGCGGCCGCCGGCCAGCATCACCGCGATCAACGCGCCGGCCAGATATTCGCCGACCATCAGCGTGCCGACCAGCGACAGCACCGCGATGACGTCGACCCCGGCGCGGCCGTGGCGCAGTGTGGCGATCACCCACCACAGTGCCGGTGCCAGCGCGGTCAGCGTGCCGGCGATCCAGCATCCGTCGGCAAGCTGCTGTTGGCCTGCAGCCCAGGCGATTCCGCCCGCGACGAGGGCTCCGACGGTGATGATCGTCAGCGCCGGCTCCAGGTACCGGCGCCACCGCGACAGCACGGCGGTCATCGGGGCGCCGTGGCGGGCAGCCGGCCGGGGTGGCTGAAGCGGGCGGCCCGGCGATGGATGCGGTGGGCCTCCCCGCGGGTCCGGTGCGGCGAGTCGGCCAGCCGCATCGGTTCGGCGTAGAACACCGACTTGGTGACGTCGACCAGGATCAGGTAGCCGATGGTCAGGGCCACGAGCGCGGCGAAGAACTGCCAGGGCAGCGGCGTGAACCCCAGGCGTGCCGCCACGGGGGAGACGGTGAGCAGGATGCCGGTGGCGATCACCGCGGCGGTGGTGGCCACCAGCAGGGCGGCGGGCCTGCTGCGGAAGAACGGCACCTTGCGGGTGCGGATCGCGAAGATGATTAGCGTCTGGGTGGCCAGGGATTCGACGAACCAGCCCGTGCGGAACTCGACCGGACCCGCGTGCAGCACACCGAGCATCAGCCCGAAGGTGAGGAAGTCGAACAGGGAGCTGACCGGGCCGAAGGTCAGCATGAAGCGCCGGATGAACGCGATGTTCCAGTGCGCGGGCGCGTGCAGTTGATCCTCGTCGACGCGGTCGGCGGGAATGGCGAGCTGTGAGGTGTCGTAGAGCAGGTTGTTCAGCAGGATCTGGCCCGGCAGCATCGGCAGGAACGGCAGCACGGCCGACGCCGCGGCGGCACTGAACATGTTGCCGAAGTTGCTCGACGTCCCCATCAGCACGTATTTGATGGTGTTGGCGAAGATGCGCCGCCCCTCGGCCACACCCGTGGCGAGCACCCCCAGATCCTTCTCCAGCAGCACGACGTCGGCGGCGTCCTTGGCCACGTCGGTCGCGGTGTCCACCGAGATGCCGACGTCGGCGGAGTGCAGCGCCAGCGCGTCGTTGACCCCGTCGCCGAGGAAGCCGACCGAGCGACCGGTGTGGCGCAGCGAGGTGACGATCCGTGCCTTCTGGGTGGGGGAGATCCGGGCGAAGATGGTGTGGTTCCGGGTCACCGCGTCGATGTCGGCGTCGTCGACCCGGTCGAGCTGCGCGCCGGTGATGGTGCCCTTGCTGATCAGACCCAGTTCATCGCAGACCTTTTCGGCGACGGCCGCGTTGTCGCCGGTGGCGATCTTCACCTCGATGCCCAGTGCGGCCAGGCGGGCCAGCGAGTCGCGGGCGGCGGGCTTCGGATTGTCGGCGAACACCAGGAATCCGGCCAGCCGCAAACCGGTCTCGTCGGTGGCCACGACGCGGGTGAGCCCGGCGGCAGGCCGGGTCGCCACCGCGACCACTCGCCGGCCCGCGGCGAACAGTTCGGACAGGGTGTGTGCCGCGACGTCGGGAATCGCGGTGCAGCGCGCCATCACCTGCTCGGGGGCGCCCTTGACGACGAGCACACGGGTGCCGCCGTCGTCGACCAACGCGGAGGTGGCGCGCCGGGTGTGGTCGAACGGCAGGGTGGCCAGCCGTCGCACGCCGGTGACGGGCCGCCGGCCCGTCCACAGCGCGGCGTCCAGATCGTTGGCGCTGTCGCCGCCGACGGCCGGGTCGAGGTCGGTTGCCAGCAGTCCGCAGCGCAGCACGTCGTCACTGGGTGCGCCGGCCGCGTCGACCGCCCCGATCAGCGCGACGTGCCCCTCGGTGAGGGTTCCGGTCTTGTCGGTGATCAGGACGTCGATGTCGCCGAGGTCTTCGATGCACACCAGCCGCTTGACCAGGACCTTGCATGCCGCCAGGCGCCGCGAGCCGGTCGCCAGGCTGGTGCTCACCACGGCGGGTAGCAGCTGGGGGGTGATCCCGACGGCGATGGCCAGACCGAACAGCGCCGCGTCGATCGGTGGGCGGCCGAGCAGCAGGTTGGTCACGATGATGACGACGGTCAGCACCATCGCCACCCGCAACAGCAGATAGGAGAAGCGGCGCAGACCGGCCTGGAACTCGGTCTCGGGCTGGCGCTCGCCCAAACCCACGGCGATGCGGCCGAATTCGGCGTTCGCGCCGGTCGCGTACACGACGGCCGTGGCGGCGCCGGCGGCGACCACGGTCCCCATGTACGCGAGGTTGCGGGCGTCGGCGACGGCCGTGCCGGCGGGCAGCGGATCGGCGGACTTCTCCGCGACCGCCGACTCCCCGGTCAGGATGCTCTCGTTGCACTCCAGGCCGGTGACGTCCAGGAGGCGCACGTCGGCGGGCACCAGTTCGCCGAGTGTCAGTGCGATCACGTCGCCGGGTACCAGCTCACCGACGTCGACACGACGGTAGCGGCCGTCGCGACGCACCACCGCGGTGTGATGGATGCCGGAATGCAGAGCGGCGGCGGCACGTTCGGCCCGGTACTCGTTGATGAAGCCGAGGCCGACGCTGACCAGCAGAATGATGCCGATGATGACGGCCTGCGTGCTGTCGCCGAGGAACCAGGACAGCACCGCGGTCGCGGCGAGCAGTCCGAGAACCGCGTTGCGGAACTGGCGGCGCAGCACGGCCACGGCACTGACCCGGTGCGTGCGTACCACGTTGGGGCCCACGCTGACGGCGCGTTGGCGCGCCTGCGCGGTCGTCAGGCCCTCGGGGGAGGTGCCGAGTGCGGCCAGCACCTCGCCGACCGGGGCACCCGCGACGGTGTCGCGGGTGCGGGCGACGTCGGGCAGTGCCGGTGCCGGTGTCGTGGTCACCGCGCGGCTTCGAGCATGACCCGTCGCTCGGCCGCGGCGATCACCCGTCGCGCCGCCGCGGCGGCGTCGGGATTGACCGACACCGACGTGATGCCCATCCGCACCAGGTGTTCGGCGAACGCCGGGTTGGTCGACGGCGCCTGACCGCACAGCGACGACGTGATGCCCATCCGCCTGGCGGTGCCGACGATCTGGCGGATCGCGTCGAGCACAGCGGGATCCGACTCGTCGAACAGTTCGGCGCACACATCGGAGTCGCGATCCACGCCGAGCACGAGCTGGGTCAGGTCGTTGCTGCCGATGGAGACCCCGTCGATGCCCATCCCGATGTACTCCGGTAGCCAGTGCACCACCGACGGCACCTCGGCCATCACCCACCGCTTCAGGCCGCGCTGCCGCCCCAGGGGGCTGGCGTCGACCAGTTCCAGGCAGGCCTCGAGTTCCCAGCGGGTGCGCACGAACGGGATCATCAGTGTGACGTTGGGGGACTGCTCCCGCACCCGGGCCAGCGCTTCGAGTTCGAGGGCGAACAGGTCGGGTTCGGAGACATACCGGTAGCAGCCGCGGTAACCGATCATCGGGTTGTGCTCCACGGGCTCGTACGCCTCGCCGCCCACCAGTCCGCGGAACTCGTTGCTGCGGAAGTCGGTGGCCCGGTACACCACCGGACGCGTGCCGAAGGCCGCCGCGATCCGGCCGACCGAGGCCACCATCTTGTCGACCAGGGTGCTCTGCTCGCCGTGGGCGATCAGGTCGCGCGGATGCCGGCCGCCGAGCGCCTCGGTCAGCATGAACTCGGCACGGAGCAGACCGACACCGTCGACGGGTTGCGCCGCAACGGCTTCCGCGGACTCCGGCATCGCGAGGTTGACGTAGACGCGGGTGCCGGTGACCTCGCTGACCGCCGGGGCGGCGACGCTGCGTTCGGTCACGGAGACCGTCGCCTTGGGCTCGACCCGTCCGGAGACCACCTCGCCGCGCGCCCCGTCGACGGTGGCCACGGTCCCGTCGTGCAGATCGCGGGTCGCGGTGCGGGTGCCGACGACACAGGGCACGCCCAGTTCGCGAGCCACGATCGCGGCGTGACACGTCATGCCTCCGGTGTCGGTCACCAGCGCGGCGGCGCGGCGGATCGTCGGCAGCCAGTCGGGATTGGTCATCTGCGCAACGAGGATCTCGCCCTCCTGCAACCGCTCGCCCTGGTCGGGTGTCTCGAGCACGCGGACCTTGCCCGACGCGATGCCCGGCGCGGCGGCCAGCCCGCGGGCCAGCACCACGTGCTTCTCGGCCGCGGCCGGGGTGGTGTGGCCCAGCGTGGTGATCGGGCGGGCTTGCACCAGATATGTCTTGCCGCCCGAGATCGCCCACTCCGTGTCCTGCGGGCATCCGTTGTGCCGCTCGGTGGCGATCGCGAGTTCGGCGATGGTGCGCAGCTCGTCGTCGGACAGCACCCGCGAATCCGCCTCGGCATCAGGCAGATCGACGGTGGTGTCGTGGCCGTCGGCGCCGCGGACGATCTTGAACGCCTTGTGGCCGAGCCGGACGTCGAGAGGAGCCAGCGTGTCCTTGGCGACGAGGTAGGTGTCGGGCTCCACCTCGCCGGAGACCACCACCTCGCCGAGGCCGAACGCGCCTTCGATGACGACGCGGTCCACAGCGCCGTTGCTGGGGTCGGCGGTGAACGCGACCCCCGCTTTCTCGGAGTCGACCATCTGCTGCACGACGACGGCCATCGCGGGATCGGCGGTGAAGCCGCGGCTGGCGCGGTAGGTGATCACGCGCGGGCTGAACAGCGACATCCAGCAGCGCACCACGGCGTCGATGAGCCCGTCCTCGCCGGTGATGTTGGTCAGCGTCGCGTTCATGCCCGCGAACGACGCGTCCGCGCCGTCCTCACCGGTCGCCGAGGACCGCACCGCGACCACCGCGGCCGGTCCCAGGGCGCGGTAGGCTTCCAGGATCATCCGGCGCACGGGGTCGCTGACGCCGGCCTTGTGCACCAGGCCCTGCATCCGCTCACAGCGCTCGGTCAGCGTCGCGGTGTCCGAGACGGTCGCCAGCGCTTCGCGGTGCAGCGCGTTGAGTTCCGCGTCGACCCCACCGGAGCGCATCGAGTCGCGGTAGCAGTCCCGCAACAGCACGAACCCCGGCGGCACGGGCAGGTCGGCGGCGACCATCTCGCCCATGTTCGCGCCCTTGCCGCCCGCCTCCTCGGCGTCGGCGATCGTCAGCGCGGAGATGTCGCGCACGTAGGTGTCTTCCCGTGTTGCAGCCATGCGTCCAGCCTCTGCGCCCGCGACCGGCCCGCGTACCGTCCGAGGGCCACAGCGCCGCGCCGAAGGTCCCGAATGCCGAGGGCAGAAGGTCCCCGACCGCGCAACGAGGGACTTCCTGCCCTGGTGTGCGCGGCCGATCAGAGGATCACATGGGGCATTCAGATGACCGCTGTCAGAGTGGGTGTGAGGAGCGTGAGCATGTCGCTGCCGGTGTTCGTGGACCCCCGCTACCACGACGCAGTGATCTTCGACCTCGACGGCGTGGGGGTGGTCGAGTCCACGGTCGACTTCGTCCGCAGGCTCGCCGCCGACGACATCAAGGCCGCCGTGTACTCGAGCCGTCCGCACACGGCCGACGTGATCGCCGCCGCGGGCCTGTCGGGCGTGTTCGCCGCGACGGTCGACGACGTCGAGCCCGATCGGATGCTGCTGGAGACCGCGCGTCGGCTGGGCGTGCACCCGGGCCGCTGCGTCGTGGTGGAAACCACCGAGGAGGGTGTCGCGGCCGGCCGTGACGGCGGCTTCGGGCTGGTGATCGGGCTCGACAGCAGGGGCCGCGGTGACGCGCTGCGCAGTCGCGGAGCCGACGTCGTGGTCGCCGACCTCGTGGCGGTGTCCGTGCGCGACAGCTTTCGGCGCACCTCGGAGATGGCCGACGCGCTGCAGTCCTACAGCGAGTTCGCCGGGCTGCTGGAAACCCGCCAGCCGGTCGTCATGCTCGATTACGACGGCACACTGTCCGAGATCGTCGGTGAACCCACCTCCGCCACGCTGGTTCCCGGCGCCGACAAGGTGCTCGCGGCGCTCGCCGCGCGTTGCCCCGTCGCGATCATCAGCGGTCGCGCCCTGGCCGACATCCGGGACCGGGTCGGGGTGCCCGGCCTGTGGTACGCGGGCAGCCACGGCTTCGAGCTCGTCGCGCCCGACGGTACGCGTCACGAGAACGAGGCCGGCGTGGCGGCGGTGCGTGCGCTGCAGGAGGCCCGCGAGGAACTGCAAGACCAATTGTCCTCTGTCGAAGGACTTCTCATCGAGGACAAGCGATTCTCGGTCGCCGTGCACTACCGAGCCGTGGCGGCCGAGCGGGTCGACGAGGTGATGGCAGCGGTCCGGGTGCTCGGACAGCGTCACCACCTACGCGTGACCGGCGGCCGCAAGGTCATCGAGCTGCGCCCCGACGTCGAATGGGGCAAGGGCAGGACCATCGACTGGATCCTCGAGCGCATCGACAGCGCGGATCTGTTGCTGCCCCTCTACATCGGCGACGATCTGACCGACGAGGACGGCTTCGACGCGGTGCGGCACAAGGGAATCGGGATCGCCGTCCGCAGCGCCGAGACGGGGGACAGGCGCTCGGCCGCGCGGTTCGCGCTCCTGGACCCCGAGGCGGTGTGCGAGTTCCTCGAGAAGATCGCCGAGCAGTTGACCGCTGACCACGACATCCTCAACGATCCGTGGACGATGACCTTCGGCGGATACCGCCGTGAGGACGAGAAGCTGCGCGAAGCACTGTGCACCACGGGCAACGGCTATCTGGCGGTGCGGGGTGCGGCGCCGGAATGCGATGCGGGGCAGTTCCACTACCCGGGCACCTATGTGGCAGGGGTCTACGACCGTCTCACCGACACCGTCGCGGGCGTCACCATCGACAACGAGAGCCTGGTGAACCTGCCGAACTGGCTGCCGGTGACGTTCCGCGTCGACGGCGGCCCGTGGTTCGCCATCGACGACGTCGTCGTCTCCTCCTATCTGGTGACCCTGGACCTGCGGCGGGCCACGCTGTCGCGGGAGTTCCTGTTCACCGACGCCGACGGCCGCGACATCCGGGTGCGCCAGAAGCGTTTCGTCGCGATGCACCAGCCGCACGTCGCCGCACTGACCACGACGGTCGAGGCGCTGAACTGGTCGGGCCGAGTCGAATTCCGCTCGTATGTCGACGGCGCGGTGGCCAACCGGGGCGTGGACCGCTACCGCGACCTGGCGTCGCGTCACCTCGACGTCGTCGGCACGCACGAACTGTCGGCGGGTGCGGTGCTGCTGGCCGCGGAGACCGTCGAGTCGGGCATCGGCATCGCCGTCGCGGCGCGCAACACGCTGCACGCCGGTGACACACCGACGGAGTGCGTGGCGTTCGCCGAGCACGCCTGCGTCGGTCACCGGCTCAGCGCCGATCTGCACACCGGCCAGTCCGCCACGCTGGAGAAGGTGGTCTGCGTGTTCACCAGCCGCGACCACGGCATCTCGGGTCCCGTGGTGGCCGCGGAGCGGGAACTGCAGCGTGTCGGCGACGTCGCCTCCCTCGAGCACGGCCACCGGTTGGCGTGGGCGCATCTGTGGGAGCGCTTCAACATCGAGATGGGCCGCGACGCCGACCTTCTGCGCATCGTGCGGCTGCACCAGTTGCATCTGCTGCAGACGCTGTCGCCGCACACCGCCGACCTCGACGTGGGGGTGCCTGCCCGCGGCCTGCACGGCGAGGCGTACCGCGGCCACGTGTTCTGGGACGAGTTGTTCGTCTTCCCGGTGACCAATCTGCGGCTGCCGAAGGTGACGCGCTCGCTGCTGATGTACCGCTACCGCCGGTTGCCCGAAGCGCGCCGTGCTGCACTGGCGGCCGGTCACGTCGGCGCGATGTTCCCGTGGCAGTCGGGCAGTGACGGCCGCGAGGAAAGCCAACGCCTGCATCTGAATCCGAAGTCGGGGCGCTGGAATCCCGACGCCAGTGCCCGCGCCCACCACATCGGCCTGGCGATCGCCTACAACGTGTGGCAGCACTACCAGGTCACCGGCGACATCGGCTTCCTGATCGACTACGGCGCGGAGATGCTCGCCGAGATCAGCCGGTTCTGGGTCAGCCGCGCCGAGTTCGACGACGAGCGGCAGCGCTACGTGATCCGCGGGGTGATCGGGCCCGACGAATTCCACTCCGGATACCCCGGGCGCGAGTATGACGGTATCGACAACAACGCCTACAGCAATGTCCTCGCGGTGTGGGTGATCGCCCGCACTCTCGAAGCGCTCGAACGCATTCCGATGTACTACCGGCTCGCGCTGCTGGAGAGCCTCGGCATCGACGACGGGGAGCTCGCACGCTGGGACGACGTCAGCAGGCGGATGTTCGTGCCATTCCACGACGGGGTGATCAGCCAGTTCGAAGGCTACGAGAAGCTGGCCGAGCTGGACTGGGCGGCCTACCGTGCCCGCTACGAGAACATGCAGCGACTCGACCGCATCCTCGAAGCCGAGAACGACAGCCCCAACAACTACAAGGCCTCCAAGCAGGCCGACGCGCTGATGTTGTTCTATCTGCTCTCCGCCGACGAACTCTACGAGCTCTTCGACCGGCTCGGCTATCGCTTCACCCCTGACCAGATCCCAGCGACCATCGACTACTACCAGGCCCGCACCTCCCACGGTTCGACGCTGAGCGCCGTGGTGCACGCCTGGGTGGTGGCCCGCGGGAATCGCGCGCAGGCCATGGAGTACTTCGCGCAGGCCCTGGCCTCCGACGTGGTCGACATCCAGCAGGGCACGACCGCCGAGGGCATCCATCTGGCGGCCATGACCGGCAGCATCGACCTGCTGCAGCGGTGCTTCACGGGTCTGGAGATCCGCCGCGACCGGATCGTGCTGGGCCCGCTGTGGCCTGCCGCGCTCGGCAGACTGGAGTTCACCTTCCGCTACCGCGGTCACCGGCTGCGGCTGGGGGTCAGCGGGCGCAGCGCAACGCTGTCCGCCGAGCCCGGCGACGCGTCCCCGGTGCTGGTGGAATGCCGCGGGGTGGAGCAGACGCTGCGCGCCGGGGGGACCGTCGCCTTCGACCAGTGACCCGCGCCGCCGCGGCGGCCGCCGACTGTGCGGTGTCGTCCGCGACGCGCCGGTCGAGGCGTACCGCGTTACACAGTCGGCGCGGTCAGCCCGTTGTGACCCGGGTTCCCGCGTGGCCCTTGACGATTCCGACGATGTCGGTCAGCGCCCCGATCACCGCGTCGCGGCCGGTGGCCCGGGCGAAGCCGCACGCGGCGTCGACCTTGGGTCCCATCGACCCGGTCGCGAAATCCATGCCGTCGAGCTCGCCGGGGGTCACCCGGTCCAGCCGCGTCTGCTCGGGTGTCCCCCAGCCGGTGTAGACGCCGTCGACGTCGGTGGCGATGACGAGCAGGTCGGCGTCGAGCTGCTCGGCGAGCAGCGCCGACGCGAGATCCTTGTCGATGACGGCCTCCACCCCGTGCAGGGCGCCGTCGGCGCCGTACATGGTCGGGATGCCTCCGCCGCCGGCGCAGATCACCATCGTCCCGTGTTCGACGAGCGTGCGGATCGGCCCGATCTCGAAGATGCGCCGCGGTTTCGGGCTGGCCACCACCCGCCGGAACATGTCCCCGTCGGGCGCGATGGTCCATCCGCCGGCGGCGGCCAGCCGCTCGGCCGTGGCGCGGTCGTAGACCGGCCCGATGGGTTTGGTGGGGTGGGCGAAGGCAGGGTCGGCCGGGTCCACCTCGATCATCGTGAGCACGGTCGCCAGCGGCTGGTCGGGCGGCAGCACGTTGCCCAATTCCTGCTCGATGACGTAGCCGATCATCGCCTCGGTCTGGGCGCCCAGCACATCGAGCGGATAGGGGTCGACCTCGCGGTAGGCGGCGGCCTGCAGAGCCAGCAGGCCGACCTGCGGTCCGTTGCCGTGGGCGACGACGATCTCGTTGCCCGCCGCGACGTCCGCGATCCGTTCGGCGGCGGCGGCGATGTTCTCCCGCTGGTTCTCCGCGGTCATCGGCTGCCCGCGGCGCAGCAGCGCGTTGCCGCCCAGGGCGATCACGATGCGCATCAGGTCAGCCTCACGTCAGCGCCGAGACGAGAACCGCTTTGATGGTGTGCATCCGGTTCTCGGCCTGCTCGAACGCAATGTTCGCCGGACTCTCGAACACCTCCTCGGTGACCTCGATACCGTTGCGCAGGTTCGGGTACTGCTCGGCGATCTGGGCGCCGAGCGTCGTCTCCCCGTTGTGAAACGCCGGCAGGCAGTGCATGAACTTCACCCGCGGATTGCCCGCGGCGGCCATCAGGGCGCTGTTGACCTGGAAGGGCAGCAGCAACTCGATGCGCCGGCCCCACGTGTCGAGCGGTTCGCCCATCGACACCCAGACGTCGGTGTAGATGAAGTCGACGCCGCTGACCGCCTTGACCGGATCGTCGGTGAGGGTCAGCGACGCTCCGGAGGCGGCGGCGAATCCCTCGCACAGCGATACGTGGTCGGCATGCGGCATCAGCTCCTGCGGCGCACCGATGCGCACGTCCATGCCCAGCTTCGCGCCGATCAGCAGCAGCGAGTTGGCGACGTTGTTGCGGCCGTCGCCGACGAAGGCGAAGGAGATGTCGGTCAACGGCTTCGGGCAGTGCTCGGTCATGGTCAGCACGTCGGCGAGCATCTGGGTGGGGTGGAACTCGTCGGTCAGTCCGTTGAACACCGGCACCCCGGCGTACTCGGCGAGTTCCTCGACCGTCGCCTGGCCGGCGCCGCGGTACTCGATCGCGTCGTACATGCGGCCCAGCACCCGCGCGGTGTCCTTCATCGACTCCTTGTGGCCGATCTGCGACGAGGCCGGGTCGATGTAAGTGACGTGAGCGCCCTCGTCGTAGGCGGCCACCTCGAACGCGCAGCGGGTGCGCGTCGAGGTCTTCTCGAAGATCAATGCGATGTTCTTGCCGGTCAGGCTGGGTCGCGACAGCCCCGTGTATTTCGCGCGTTTGAGGTCACGTGAGAGGTCGAGCAGATAGTGCAGGTCGCGCTCGCTGTGGTGAACGAGGCTGAGCAGACTCCGGTTTCGGTTGTTGAACGCCACGATCGGTCCTTCGGGTCGGTTCGGGAGGTCAGGTGTAGAGCGGGTCGCGCGCGATGGGGCAGGTCATACAGCGTCCGCCGCCGCGGCCGCGGCCGAGTTCGCTGGCCGTGATGGTGACGACCTCGACGCCGGCTTTGCGCAGCGCCGTGTTGGTCAGGATGTTGCGGTCGTAGCCGATCACCACACCGGGACGCAGCGCCACGACGTTGTTGCCGTCGTCCCACTGCTCGCGCTGCACGCCGTACACATCGCCCGCGGTGCTCACGACGCGGAACTTCACGCCCACCGCGTCACCGATGGTGTCGACCAGGCCGGTGCGTTCCCGCCGGATGTCCAGGCCCGACGGTGACCGGTCGTCCGGGCGCAGGCTGAACGGCACGATCCCGTCGACGATCGGTGCGTAGGCGGTGATCAGGTCGTAGTCGCAGAACGTGAACACCGTGTCGAGATGCATCGCCGCCCGCGACTTCGGCAGGCTGGCGATGATGACCCGCTCCGCGGCCCCCGCCGCGAACAGATTGCGGGCCACCTGCGTGATCGCCTGGTGCGACGAGCGCTCGCCCATGCCGATCACCACGGTGCCCTTGCCGATCGGCATCACGTCACCGCCCTCGAGGGTCGCCGAACCGTGATCGCGCGCCACGGTTTCCGGGTCGCCGAGCCAGATGTCGAATTTCTCGTCGGCGAAGGCGGGATGGAACTTGTAGACCGCCGTGGTCAGCAGCGTCTCCTGCCGCCGCGCCGGCCAGTACATCGGGTTCAGGGTCACCCCGCCGAAGATCCACGCGCTGTTGTCCCGCATGAACTGGGTGTTCGGCAGCGGCCGCAACACGAAGCCCGCGGGGTCGAGCTCACGGAAGGCGGCCAGGAAGTCACCGCCCACCTCCGCGGGCACGTCCTGGTAGGACACGCCGCCGATCAGGAACTCCGCCAGGCGATCCCACGGGAGCTCCTCCAGCCAGGACCGGATCGGGCGATGCAGGCCCAGTCCCACCAGGTCGTCGGTGACCTTGCGGTCGAGCACCCAGTCCCGCGCCTCGGGGATGGCCATCACCTCGGCGAGCAGATCCTGGAGCTCGAGGACCTCCACGCCGTGGTCCTCCATCTTCGCGACGAAATCGAAGTGGTCGCGGCGGGCCTGCTGCAACCAGATCACGTCGTCGAAGAGCAGCTCGTTGCAATTCTCCGGGGTGAGCCGCTGATGGGCGAGTCCCGGCGCGCAGACCAGCACGCGGCGCAGCGTCCCGGCCTCCGACCACACCCCCAGCCGCGACGGCGCGCTCACAGCACGGCCAGATGTCCGGTGGCCAGCAACGCGATCGCCAGGACCGACATCGCCGCCACGACCGCCACCACGGCCAGTTCGGCACGGGTGAACACCGGCAGTTTGCTCTCCTTGCGCGCCCACACGTAGAGCGCCGTTCCGACCAGATAGAACACCGCCGCCATCAGCACGTACTGCCAACCGCCGGCATAGACCAGCCACACCGCGTAGACGAGGGCGATCGCCCCGACAGCCAGGTCGCGCATCCGTCCGCGGCCGTTCTCGTAGGTCTCCCCGCGCACCGCCAGCAGCACCTGGTACGCCGCGGACCACAGGTAGGGCAGCAGGATCAACGACGTCGCGAGGTAGATCAGGTTGGTGTAGGTGCTCTCGTTGGCCAGGGTCCACAGCAGCAGCGCCTGCACGCACAGGTTGGTCAGCCACAGCGCGGTGGCCGGTGCGCCGTGGCGGTTCTCCTTGGCCAGCGCCTTGGGCATCACGTTCTCCAGCGCGGGCAGGCGCAGGATCTCCACGCACAGCAGCACCCAGGCGATCAGGGCGCCGAGCAGCGAGACGACCAGACCGATCGAGATGAACGCCGAGCCCCAGCTGCCGACCTGGTTCTCGAGCACGCCGGCCATCGACGGATCGGGCACGCCGGCCAGTTCGGCCTGGGCCATCAGCCCGTAGGACAGCAGATTGACCAGCAGCAGCAGCGCGAGCACCCCCAGGAAGCCCAACACCGTGGCCCGGCCGACATCGCTGCGCTTGGCGGCCCGCTGCGAGTACACCGCGGCGCCCTCGATGCCGATGAACACCCACACCGTCACCAGCATCATGTTCTTGACCTGAGTCATGGTGTCGCCCAACGGCGCCCCGTCGATCTGCGTCGTTTTGCCCCAGAAGTCCGCGGCGAACAGTCCCGCCTTGAAGCCGACGGCGGCGATCGCGATGAACACCAGGATCGGCACCACCTTGGCGACGGTGACCACGACGTTGACCAGCGCGGCCGTCTGCACGCCACGCAGCGTCATCGCGTGCACGATCCACAACACCACCGACGCGCCGATGATCGCGGCCACCGTGGCCCCGCCCTCGAAGGCGGGGAAGAAGTAGCCGAGCGTCGAGAACAGCAGCACCAGGTAGGCGACGTTGCCCACCCACGCCGACATCCAGTAGCCGAACGCCGAGGTGAAACCGATGTAATTGCCGAAACCGGCGCGCGCGTAACCGTAGACGCCACCGTCGACATCGGGCTTACGGGTCGCCAGCGTCTGGAACACGAACGCGAGCATCAGCATGCCGACACCGGTGACCGCCCAGCCGATGATCAGCGGGCCGGGTGCTGCGCTGCCCGCCATCTGCGACGGCAGCGCGAAGATGCCGCTGCCGATCATCGATCCGACGACCAGCGCGGTCAGGGCGGCCAGCCCCAAGCCCGCGGTGACCGCCGGAGGTCGGTGCGTCGGTGTGGCGGGGCCTGGAATTACGGACTGTGACATCGTCGTCTCCCACCTCGTCGAGGGCAGCGGTCGCCGCCTTCGTGTCTGCAGACGTTATGGGCCTCACCCAGCGGGTTGAGGAGTCTTTGGTCCCCGATCTCGAGGCGTAGGTCCCCGCCGTTCGATCTCCTCCACCACGGCCGTCGCCGCGGTGCGAACCGCGGCGAGCACCGCGGGGGACAGGCCGACACCGTGCCCGACATCGGCGACGTCGACGGTGAGCACGACCAGGTCCTGCGGAACGCGGCCGAGGGCCACGCCGAGTGCATGGGTCGAAAACGGTTCCAGCGCATGCGAGCTCACCGATGCGGGCGAGCGCTCGAAGCCGGGTGTCCACCGCCGGAGCCGGCCGGGGTGCGCGTCCGGTCCGGCGACGGCGTCGACGATCACGGCCACGTCGACACCGTCCCAGGCGTCGAGGAGGTCCCCGGGGTCGCCGACGCTGCTGTGCACCGTGACCCCCGGCAGGTCGAGGCGGGACACCGCGGCGGCGACGGCCGGCCCGATTCCGTCGTCGCGCCGGAACTCGTTGCCGATGCCGATCACCACGGCGCTCACTGTCGGACGATGTTGAGCGTCAGAAAGTGTGCCGAGCACGAGATGCACGGGTCGTGGTTACGAATCGACCTCTCGCACAGTGCCGTCAGCGCGTCGTCGTCCAGCGTCAGGTTCGCCCCGACCAGCAGCGCCATCTCGTGCTCGATCGCGGCCTGGTTCTGCGCGGTCGGCGGCACCATCGACGCCGCGCGGACCAGTCCGTCGTCGCCGATCGCGTAGCGGTGGTAGAGCAGACCGCGCGGTGCTTCGCTCACGCCGTGGCCGACACCTGCGCGCGCCGGAACGTCGACCGACGGCCGCGGTGGCACCTCGTAGGCCTCGATGATCCGCAACGCCTCCTCGATCGCGTACAGCACCTCGACAGCGCGAACCACGATGCTGCGGAACGGGTTACGACACACCGGTCCGAGTCCGGCGTCGGCGGCCGCCTGCGCGGCGATCGGGGACAGCCGCGCCGAGTTCAGCGAGTAGCGGGCCAGCGGCCCGGTGAGGTAGCGGCCGCCGTCCAGCGTGGCCTGCAGGGCGGTGGAGTGCGGAACCTGGGTTTCGACGACGTGGTCGGTGAAGTCGCGCACCGCGAAGGGCCGACCCGCGCTGCGGGCGATGGTCCCGTTCTCGATCGGATAGCGGTCTTGGTGGGTCAACGCCAGGAACTCGTGGTCGAATTCGGCGTCGGGGAAGTCGAGCCGCGCGGTCCGGGCGACGGTGAACAGCGCGTCATCGGTGGCGCGGCGCAGCATCTCGGCCAGCGGCCGCAACTGCGCCGGCGTGGGCGTCGAGTAGAACCCGCCGAGCTTCACGTTGACCGGGTGGATCGCGCGGCCGCCGATCTGCTCCATCAGCCGGTTGCCGGCTTTCTTCAACGCCAGCCCGCGCTCGACCAGTTCGGGATGATCGGCCGCCATCGCGACCACATCGGGATAGCCGAGGAAGTCGGGAAGGTGCAGCAGGAAGATGTGCAGGGCGTGGCTGTGGATCCACTCCCCGCAATACAGCAGCCGCCGCAGCGCCACCAGCTGCGGGTCGATGATCACCCCGCACGCGTCCTCGATCGCGTTGCAGGCACTGACCTGGTAGGCGACCGGGCAGATGCCGCACACCCGGGCGGTCAGGTCGGGCGGTTCGGTGTAGGACCGGCCGCGCAGGAACGCCTCGAAGAACCGCGGCGCCTCATAGATGTTGAGCTCGACGTGCTCGACGACGCCGTCGGTCAGCGTGACGTTCAGCGCGCCTTCGCCTTCCACCCGGGTCAGCGCGCCGACGGTGAGGGTGCGGGTCTCGCGGCCCGGCGGGCCGGTCATGCGTCGTTCCGTTCCGCGGCGAACCGGGGGGCGTTGAAGGTGCTGAACACGCGCTCGACGTCACCACCGGACATGCCGTCCCGGTGCAGCAGCGGGATCAGCGCCGCGGTGTTGGGGGTGACGGCCGGACCGAAACAGCCGTAGCAGCCGCGGGAGAACGACGGGCACAGCGCCCCGCACCCGGCGTGGGTCACCGGCCCGAGGCACGGGGTGCCGTCAGCGACGACGACGCAGGTCACCCCGCGTGCCTTGCACTCGGTGCACACGGTCTTGGCGGGTAGCCGGGGCTTGCGGCCCACCAGCAGGGCGGCGAGCGTCTCGAGCAGTTGCCCGCGATCGATCGGGCAACCCTGCAATTGATAGTCGACCTGCACGTGCGCCGAGGCCGGGGTGGAGGTGGCCAAGGTGTCGATGTAGTCGGGATGCGCGTAGACCACGGAGGTGAACTCGTCGACGTCGGCGAAGTTGCGCAGCGCCTGGATACCGCCTCCGGTCGCACACGCCCCGATCGCGACGAGAATCCCCGACTGGGCCCGGATCTCGGCGATCCTGCGTTCGTCCGCGGCGGTCGTGATGGAACCCTCGACCAGGGAGACGTCGTAGGGTCCGGCGACGATCGCGCTGGACGCCTCGAGGAAGGTGGCGATCTGCACCTGCCCAGCGAGGGTGAGCAACTCGTCTTCGCAGTCGAGCAGCGTCAACTGGCAGCCGTCGCACGAGGCGAACTTCCACACGGCCAGGCTCGGAACGCTCATCTACAACTCCCTGATGCGCAACAGCGGTTCGGCGACGTCGTAGCCGACGACGGGCCCGTCCCGGCACAGCAGCAGCGGCCCGAGTTGACAGTGCCCGCACCAGCCGACGCCGCACTGCATGTTGCGCTCGAGGGACACCCGGATGTCGCTGCTCGCCATGCCCTTCCGGATCAGCTCGGTGGCACCGTTGCGCATCATGACCTCCGGCCCGCACAGGAACGCGGTGGTGATGCCGGGCCGCAGCGGCAGCCGGCGCAGAGGTTCGGTCACGAAGCCGACCTCACCCGGCCACCCCTGCACCGGCACGTCGACGGTCAGGTGCACGTCGATGTCGTCGCGGTGCCGCCAGTCGTCGAGTTCGGCGGAGAACAGGAAGTCCTCGCGGGAGCGGGCGCCGGCGATCAACGTCACCCGGCCGAAGCGATCCCGGTCGCGCAGCGCGGCGAGCACGACGGGGCGCAGCGGCGCCAAACCCACTCCGCCCGCGACGATCACGAGGTCGCGATGCGCCGCGTCGTCGACGCCCCACCGTGTCCCGAAGGGGCCGCGCAATCCGATCACCGTCCCGGGCTCGGCGTCGTGCAGGCTCCGGCTGACCGCGCCGACCGCGCGGACGGTGTGCGTGATCGTCGGGTCCGGCGGCTCGGCGACACCGCTGACCGAGATCGCCACCTCGCCGACACCGAACGCGTACATCATCATGAATTCGCCCGGGGCCGGCGTCGCCAGCGCGTCGCCGACCGGGGTCAGGAGCAGTGTCGCCGAATCGCGGTTCTCGGCGACGCGATGGCGGACCCGGTAGGCCACCGGCGCCATCGTCGCGGTATGGGGTGCACGGGCGGTCTCAGTCATCGCCGTCTCGTTCCGCGAACGTGTGCATCTCCTCGGTGATGTCGATCCCGGTGGGACACCACGCGATACAGCGTCCGCAGCCGACGCACCCCGAGGTGCCGAACTGGTCGTGCCACGTGCCGAGCTTGTGGGTGAGCCAGTGCCGGTAGCGCGAGGACCCGGACTGCCGGACGCTGCCCTCGTGGACGAAGGTGAACTCGAACTCGAAGCACGACGCCCACGTCATCCACCGCTCGGCGTGGGTTCCCGTCAGATCGGTGACGTCCTCGGCGCTGGTGCAGAAGCAGGTGGGGCACACCATGGTGCAGTTGCCACAGGTCAGGCAGCGCGAGGCGACCTCCTCCCAGTGCGGCGACTCGCGGGATTCGATCAGCAGTTGCCGCAGGTCGCCCTCGGGCATCTGCCGTCCCATGTGTCGGGCGGCGTCGGCGACATCGGCTCGTGCGCCGTCGATCTCGCCGGTGTCGGCCTCCTCGACCACCAGCCGGGCCAGCACGTCGGCGCCCGCCGCGCTTCCCACGTCGACGACGTAGCGTCGGCCGAGCGGGCCGGTGCGCTCGGTCAGCGCCAAGTCGTAACCGGGTCCGGCGGCCGGCCCGGAGCCCATCGAGGCGCAGAAGCACAGCCCCCCGGGCTCGGTGCAGTTGACGGCGACGACGAACGCCCGGCCCAGCCGTCCGGCGAAGTTGCCGTCGGGGTGGGCGCCGGCCCCGAGCACGCCGTTCAGTGTCGCGATCGCCGCGAGATCACAGCCCCGGACGCCGAGGAACGCGTACCGCGGTGGCTCTTCGGGAGGCTCGGCCTCGGACGACCACACCTTCTGGCGGGACGGGTGCAGGAATTGCTTCCAGGACTGGGGTCCGGCTGAATGTCCGAACACAGCGTCATCGTCGCGCCGGCGCAACCGGTACTGCCCAGGCGCGACGTCGACGCCCCAGCCGGCGGGCAGATCGTCGGCGCTGTCGAGTTCGTCGAGCACGATGGCATTGCCGGAGACCGTCGGCCCCACGACGCGGTACCCCACGTCCTGCAGGACGGACACCAGCTGATGCAACCCCGCGGCGTCGATCACCGCCACATCCATGGTCGCCATCGTGCGCCCCGGGCGGCTCGCGGTCGAGTGCTCGGGGTCCCCGAAATGAGGGACTTTGGGCCGCATCGGGCCGATCCGCGGCGAGGTTAGTGTCAGCTATGTCCCAAGATCCCGCGCCGGTTTCGGTGCTGCCAGAGTCCGAATGCTGGAGACACCTGTCGAGTGTGTCGCTCGGGCGACTGGTCACCAGCGTCGACGGGAACCCGGCGATCTTCCCGGTGAACTTCGCCGTGCAGAACCGTTCGATCCTGTTCCGCACCGCCGAGGGCACCAAGCTGGTGAGCGCGGCGATCAACAGCACGGTGCTGTTCGAGGCCGACGACCACACCGTCGCCGACGGCTGGAGCGTGATCGTCAAGGGCACCGCGCGCTCGCTGCGCAGCGATGAGGAGATCGCCGAAGCCGATGCGGCGAACCTGCTTCCGTGGACGGCAACGGCCAAGACCCATTACGTCCGGATCCGCCCGCTCAACGTGACAGGCCGGCGTTTCGTTTTCGGCCCCGAGCCGGACCGCGCTCCCGAGCAGGCGTAACCGGGCCAACGACTCTGTGCCGGGTGACTTCGGTCCCTACCAGGTGCACGACCGCGGTGATCGGATTGCTGGGAAGCCACCGAAACGGAGGACGACGATGACCACCGCACGACGCAGGACAGGCGAGTCACCTCGGCAGGTGTTCCGCGATCGGCACGAGGCAGGCCGGGTGCTGGCCGGGCTGCTCGGCCGCTACCGCGGCCGAGAGGACGTCATCGTGCTGGGTTTGGCACGGGGCGGTGTGCCGGTGGCGTGGGAGGTCGCTGCGGCACTCGGCGTGCGCTTAGACACCATGATCGTGCGCAAACTCGGCGCGCCGGGCCGTGAGGAATTCGCGATGGGTGCGCTGGCCAGTGGCGGGCGGGTGGTGATCAACGACGATGTGGTGCGTGCGCTGGCAGTGTCGCCGCAGGAACTGCGCGATGTGGCGGAACGCGAGGGCCGCGAACTGATCCGGCGCGAAGCCGCCTACCGCGGCGGCCGCCCGCCGCTGGAGATCGCGGGACAGACGGTGATCCTCGTCGATGACGGACTGGCGACCGGCGCGAGCATGCTGGCCGCGGTCCAGGCGCTGCGCGAGATGGAGCCCGCCGAGATCATCATCGCCGTGCCCGCCGCGCCGGAGTCGACGTGCCGGGAGTTCGCCGCGATCGTCGAGGACGTGGTGTGCGCGTCGATGCCGACCCCGTTCCTCGCGGTGGGTGCGTCGTTCTGGGACTTCAGTCAGGTCAGCGATGACGAGGTGCGCCGGCTGTTGGCCGCCCCTACCGTCGGGGTCCGCAATCCTCAAATCCATGTGGCGGAGAGCATCTCCGAGACGTTGCGCCGCTGTGTGGTGGACGCGCCGTCGGGGGTGCCGCCGCGCGAGGCTCTCGAGGAGGTCATCGGGGACGCACGCATCGTGCTCATCGGGGAGAGCTCCCACGGCACCCACGAGTTCTACCGGGCGAGGGCCGAGATTACGAAGTGGCTGATCCAGGAGAAAGGCTTCACCGCGGTGGCTGCCGAGGCCGACTGGCCCGACGCCTACCGGGTGAATCGGTATGTCCGCGGCCAGGGCGACGACGGGACGGCCGAGAAGGCGCTCAGCGGTTTCGAGCGATTCCCGGCCTGGATGTGGCGCAACACCGTGGTGGCGGAGTTCGTGGACTGGCTGCATGCGCACAACGCGACCCGGCGTGCGGCTGGTGGCCGGCAGGCCGGCTTCTACGGACTGGACCTCTACAGCCTGCACCGGTCGATGCGGGAGGTGATCGGCTATCTGGACAATGTCGACCCGGTGGCTGCCGATCGCGCCCGGGAACGGTATTCGTGTTTCGACCACACCGGCGCCGACGACGGCCAGGCCTACGGGTTCGCGGCCGCCTTCGGCGCCGGGCTGTCCTGCGAACGTCAGGCCGTCGACCAGCTCGTCGACATGCAGCGCAATGCGCTGGAATACCTGCGCCGGGACGGGCTGTTGGCCGAGGACGAGCTGTTCTACGCCCGGCAGAACGCGCTGACCGTCCGCAACGCGGAGATGTACTACCGGGCGATGTTCGGCGGCCGCGTCACCTCCTGGAATCTGCGCGACCGGCACATGGCCCAGACCCTCGATGCGCTGCTCGCCCATCTCGACGGCCACGACGGATCGGAGCCGGCGCGAATCGTTGTTTGGGCGCACAACTCTCACGTCGGTGACGCACGTGCCACCGAGGTCGGCGCCGACGGCCAGCTGACCCTGGGGCAGCTGGTGCGTGAATCCCACGGGGAGGCGTGCCGGCTGATCGGCTTCACGACCTACGCCGGCACCGTCACCGCCGCCACGGAGTGGGGCGGCATCGCCGAACGCAAGACCGTGCGGCCGGCTTTGGCCGGCAGCGTCGAGGAGCTGTTCCACGAGGTGCCCGACCCCGAGTTCCTGATCTCCGCCGTCATCAGCCGCGCCGCCGCCGCCCCGCTCGACACCGTGCGGCTCGGCAGGGCGATCGGCGTGATCTACCGCCCGGACACCGAACGGCAGAGCCACTACTACCACGTCCGGCCGGGGGAGCAGTTCGACGCCATCATCCACATCGACAGGACCACGGCGCTGGAGCCGCTCGAGGTCACCAGTGTGTGGGTGGCCGGCGAGAACCCCGAGACCTATCCGACGGGGCTATGAACCGCGCGCCGATCGTCACGCTGACGATGAACCCCGCGCTCGACGTCACCGCCGACGCCGACGAGGTGCGACCGACCGACAAGGTCCGCTGCCACGCCGTGCGGTACGACGCGGGCGGGGGCGGCATCAACGTCGCACGCTTCGCCGGCGCTCTCGGCGGTGACGTGGTGGCGGTGTTCGCCGCGGGCGGTTCGACGGGTGAGCGACTGGTCGACCTCGTGTACGCGTCGCGCACGCCCTACACCTTGGTGCCCCTCGAAGGCGCGACGCGGGAGAGCTTCACGGTCAACGACCATGCGGGCGATCAGCAGTACCGGTTCGTGCTCCCCGGCCCGACCCTGTCGCCGGCGGAGTGCGCGCTGTGCCTGGACAAGTTGCGGGAGGCGATCCCGCCTGCCGTGGCCTCGGCGTGCTACGTCGTCGCCAGCGGCAGCCTCCCACCGGGGGCTCCGGTGGATTTCTATCAGCGCGTGGCAGACCTGTGCGGGGACGTGGGGGCGCGGCTGATCCTCGACACGTCGGTCGACGCGCTGACCCACGTCACCTCGGGGGTGTATCTGCTCAAGCCCAGCGTGCGCGAACTGCGGGAGTGTGTCGGTCGTCCGCTGAGCACCCTGCCCGAGCAGCTGGAGGCGGCGCACGAGCTGATCGAGCGCGGGCTCACCGAGGCCGTCGTGGTCTCCCTCGGCGCGCAGGGCGCGATCCTCGCGACGGCGACCGAGAGCAGGCACTTCCCGGCCATCCCGGTACACGCCGTCAGCGGGGTGGGGGCCGGCGACGCGATGGTCGCCGGCATCGCGGTCGGGCTCAGCAGCGGCTGGTCGATCAGCGACGCGGTCCGGTACGGGATCGCCGCCGCCGCCGCCAAGCTGCTCACCCCCGGCACGGCGGCCTTCGCCGCCGCGGATGTCGACCGGTTCGTCGAGCTGGCCGCCGAGTCATCAAAAAGTCGTTGGAGAACAGAAACATTGGAGCCGATATCGCGCAAATAGGCGCGACGGCGGGGGAGGGTGTGGTTACGTGAACACGGTGGACACGGCGACGGCGCCGGACATCGATGCGCGGCGGGGGCTGAATCTGGCGCTCGCCACGTGGGTCTCGGCGATCAACTTCTGGGCCTGGAACATGATCGGGCCGCTGTCGACGACCTATGCCGGTGACCTGTCGCTGAGTAGCACGCAGGCGTCCATGCTGGTCGCCACACCGATCCTGGTGGGAGCGCTCGGGCGCATCGTGGTCGGGTCGCTCACCGACCGGTTCGGCGGCCGCGCGATGTTCATCGCCGTGTCGGTCTCCTCGATCGTGCCAGTGCTCGCGGTGGGCTTCGCGGGTTCGATCGGGTCCTACCCGTTGCTGCTGCTCTTCGGCTTCTTTCTGGGCATCGCGGGCACCATCTTCGCCGTCGGCATCCCGTTCGCCAACCACTGGTACGAGCCCGCGCGGCGAGGCTTCGCGACCGGCGTGTTCGGCATGGGCATGGTGGGCACGGCGCTGTCGGCGTTCTTCACCCCGCGTTTCGTTCGCTGGTTCGGGCTGCTGCCGACCCACCTGATCATCGCGGTGGCCCTGGCCGTGACGGCCGTGCTGTGCCTGGTGCTCATGCGGGACTCCCCGCACTTCACCCCCAACACCGACCCGGTGGTACCGAAGCTGAAGGCGGCCGCCAAACTCGCCGTCACGTGGGAGATGTCGTTTCTCTACGCCGTCGTCTTCGGCGGGTTCGTGGCCTTCGCCAACTACCTGCCCACCTACATCAAGACCATCTACCACTTCTCCGCCGTCGATGCCGGCGCCCGCACTGCGGGATTCGCCGTCGCCGCGGTGCTGGCCCGGCCCGTCGGCGGCGCGCTGGCCGACCGGATCCCGCCGAAATACGTTGTGCTGGCGTCGTTCGCCGGGACCGCGGCGATGGCGTTCGTCGCGATCTTCCAACCGCCGCCCGACCTGTGGTCGGCGGTCACGTTCATCGCACTCGCCCTCTTCCTCGGCATCGGCACCGGCGGCGTCTTCGCCTGGGTGGCGCTGCGGGCACCCGCCCAATCGGTCGGATCGGTGACCGGCATCGTGGCCGCGGCCGGCGGCCTCGGCGGTTACTTCCCCCCGCTGGTCATGGGCGCGACCTACGACAGTGTGGATTCCGATTACACGATCGGCCTGGCGCTTCTCGTCGCGACCGCGCTGGCGGCCTTCGCGTTCACCGCGCTGCGCCTGCACGCGCACGAACCCCGACGAAGAAAGGGCACCGCGTGACGAATCCGGCGCGTACCGGGGGGAAGGTCGAGGAACTGCTGGAGCGCAGTGGCCGGTTCTTCACCCCGGGGGAGTTCTCCGCGGACCTGCGCACGGTGACCCGTCACGGCGGACGCGACGGTGACGTGTTCTACCGGGACCGCTGGAGCCACGACAAGGTCGTGCGCTCCACGCACGGCGTCAACTGCACCGGCTCGTGCTCGTGGAAGGTCTACGTCAAGGACGGCATCATCACCTGGGAGACCCAGGAGACCGACTACCCGTCGGTGGGGCCGGACCGCCCCGAATACGAACCGCGCGGCTGCCCGCGCGGCGCGGCGTTCTCCTGGTACACGTATTCGCCGACCCGGGTGCGTTACCCCTATGCCCGCGGCCTGCTGGTCGAGATGTATCGCGAGGCCAAGACGCGGTTGGGCGATCCCGTGCTGGCCTGGGCCGACATCCAAGCCGATCCGGACCGGCGCCGGCGCTACCAGCGGGCCCGCGGCAAGGGCGGCCTGGTGCGGGTCACGTGGGCGGAGGCCTGCGAGATGATCGCGGCCGCGCACGTCCACACGATAAAGACCTACGGGCCCGACCGCATCGCGGGTTTCTCCCCGATCCCGGCGATGTCGATGGTCAGCCACGCCGCGGGCTCCCGCTTCGTCGAATTGATCGGCGGGGCGATGACCTCGTTCTACGACTGGTACGCCGACCTGCCGGTGGCCTCGCCGCAGGTGTTCGGCGACCAGACCGACGTGCCGGAGTCCGGCGACTGGTGGGACGCGTCCTACCTGGTGATGTGGGGCTCCAACGTGCCTGTCACCCGCACCCCCGACGCCCACTGGATGGCCGAGGTGCGCTACCGCGGCACCAAGGTGGTCACCGTCAGCCCGGACTACGCCGACAACACCAAGTTCGCCGACGAATGGATGCCGTGCGCGGCGGGCACCGACGGCGCGCTCGCGATGGCCATGGGGCATGTCATTCTCTCGGAGTTCTTCATCGCACAACGGGTTCCGTTCTTCGTCGACTACGTGCGCACCTACACGGACCTGCCGTTCCTGGTCACGCTCGAGGAGCGCGACGGCGCCCTGGTGCCCGCGAAGATGCTCACCGCCGCCGACCTGGGGCACGAGGTGCAGAACGCGGCGTTCAAACCGGTGCTGCTCGACGGGCGCTCGGATTCCCCTGCGGTGCCCAACGGTTCGCTCGGATTCCGGTACGGCGACGACGGTGCGGGCCGGTGGAATCTCGACCTGGGCGATCTGGTGCCCGCGCTGACGGTGGCTCCGACGCACGGCGATCCGGGGGAGACCGCGCTGATCACCTTGCCGCGGTTCGACACCGTCGACGGGTCGGGTGCCACCGTGCGCCGCGGGGTACCGGTGCGCCGGGTCGCTGGGCACCGCGTGTGCACGGTGTTCGATCTCATGCTGGCCCAGTACGGAGTGCCGCGGCCCGGGTTGCCCGGTGACTGGCCGACCGGCTACGACGACCCCGGGGCTCCCTACACACCCGCGTGGCAGGAGCCCATCACCGGGGTCTCGGCCGCGCAGGTGATCCGGGTGGCGCGCGAATTCGCGCGCAATGCCGAGGAATCCGGTGGCCGATCGATGATCATCATGGGCGCCGGGATCTGTCAGTGGTTCCACGGGGACACCACCTACCGCGCGGTGCTCGCGATGCTGCTGCTGACCGGATCGATGGGCCGCAACGGCGGCGGCTGGGCCCACTACGTGGGACAGGAGAAGTGCCGGCCGGTCACCGGCTGGGCGACGATGGCGATGGCCACCGACTGGTCGCGGCCGCCGCGGCAGATGCCGGGCACCGCGTACTGGTACGTGCACACCGACCAGTGGCGCTACGACGGCTACCGCGCCGACGCCCTGGCCAGCCCGACCGCACGCGGCCGGTTCACCGGACGGCACACCATGGATGTGCTGGCCGCCTCGGCGGCGATGGGCTGGATGCCGTTCTACCCCCAGTTCGACCGCAACAGCCTCGACCTCGCCGACGAGGCTCGCGCGGCCGGCCGTGACGTGGCGGAGTACGTGTGTGAGCAATTGGCCTCCGGCGCTGTTCATCTCGCGGTCACCGATCCCGACGACCCGGCGAACTGGCCCCGGGTGCTCGACGTGTGGCGGGCCAACCTGCTCGGTTCGTCGAGCAAGGGCAACGAGTACTTCCTCCGGCACCTGCTGGGCACCACCTCGACCATGTCGGCCGCCCCCACCCCCGAGCACCTGCGTCCGGCAGGGGTGCGGTGGGCCGACGACACCCCCGAGGGCAAGCTCGACCTGCTGATGTCGGTGGACTTCCGGATGACATCGACGACGTTGCTCTCCGACGTCGTGCTCCCGGCGGCGACCTGGTACGAGAAGGCCGACCTGTCCTCCACCGACATGCATCCGTTCGTCCATGCCTTCAGCCCCGCGATCGATCCGCCGTGGGAAACCCGGTCGGATTACGAGGCGTTCGGCGCGATCGCCAGGGCGTTCTCCGCGCTGGCCGCGACACATCTGGGTACCCGCACCGATGTGGTGCTGGGAGCGCTGCAGCACGACACACCGGCCGCGATGGCCTATCCCGCCGGCCGGCAGCATGACTGGCGGGAGACCGGCGAGGTTCCGGTGCCCGGGCGGACCATCGGGCCCATCGGCGTGGTCGAACGGGACTACACGGCGATCGCGGACAAGTGGTCCACGCTGGGCCCTCTGGTCGACGACCTGGGCGTCACCACCAAGGGTGTGACCACCTGGCCGGTGCAGGAGGTCGCGGAGCTCGCGCAGAAGTTCGGGGTGCTCGACACCGGCGCCGCCGCGGGGCGACCCGCGATCACCACGGCCGAGCGGATGGCCGACGTCGTGCTCGCGCTGTCAGGCACGTCGAACGGCCGGCTGGCCGTCGAGGGCTTCCGCGAGCTGGAGCGCCGCACCGGTCGGCCACTGGCCCACCTGGCCGAGGGGAGCGAGGAGAAGCGCATCACCTATGCCGACACCCAGGCGCGTCCGGTACCCGTCATCACCAGCCCGGAGTGGTCGGGGAGCGAGACCGGCGGCCGCCGGTACGCCCCGTTCACGGTGAACATCGAGGCGCTCAAGCCTTTTCACACGTTGACCGGCCGCATGCATTTCTATCTCGACCACGACTGGCTCGAAGAACTCGGCGAACAGCTGCCGGTCTACCGTCCGCCGCTGGACATCCACCGGCTCTTCGGCGAACCCGAGCTGGGCAGCGCCGGCTCGGACGGCGGCGTCGGGCTCACGGTGCGCTACCTGACCCCGCACTCCAAGTGGTCGATCCACTCCGAATACCAGGACAACCTGTTCATGCTCTCGCTGTCGCGCGGCGGGCCGACGATGTGGATGAGCCCGGCCGACGCCGCGAAGATCGCCGTCCGCGACAACGATTGGGTGGAGGCGGTCAACCGCAACGGAGTGTTGGTGTGCCGGGCGATCGTCAGCCACCGGATGCCGGACGGGGTGGTTTACGTCTACCACGCCCAGGAGCGCACGATCGACGTGCCGCTGACCGAGACGACCGGCACCCGGGGCGGCATCCACAACTCGCTGACCCGGCTTCTGGTCAAGCCCAGCCACCTGGCGGGCGGTTACGCCCAGACCGCGTTCGCCTTCAACTATCTCGGCCCGACCGGAAACCAGCGCGACGAGGTCACCGTCGTGCGGCGACGCTCCCAGGAGGTGGTCTACTGATGCGCGTCATGGCCCAGATGGCGATGGTGATGAACCTCGACAAGTGCATCGGCTGCCACACCTGCTCGGTGACCTGCAAGCAGGCGTGGACCAACCGCCCCGGCACCGAGTACGTGTGGTTCAACAACGTCGAAACGCGCCCGGGACAGGGCTATCCGCGGACCTACGAGGACCAGGACCGGTGGCGCGGCGGATGGGTGCGCGACGCCCGCGGTCGGCTGCGGCTGCGCGGCGGCGGGCGCCTGCACAAGCTGCTGCACATCTTCGCCAACCCGAAACTCCCGTCCATCGACGACTACTACGAGCCGTGGACCTACGACTACGACACTCTCACCAGTGCACCGCTGGGCGAACACTTCCCGGTCGCGCGGCCGCGCAGCCTGATCAGCGGCAAGCCGATGAAGGTGGAGTGGTCGGCGAACTGGGACGACGATCTCGGCGGCTCCACCGAGATCGTGCCCGGCGACCCCGTCTTGGCCCGCGTCAGCGAACAAATCCGTCTGGAACTCGAGCAGACCTTCATGTTCTACCTGCCGCGCATCTGCGAACACTGCCTCAACCCGTCGTGCGTCGCCTCGTGTCCGTCGGGGGCGATGTACAAGCGCGTCGAGGACGGCATCGTGCTGGTCGACCAGGATCGCTGCCGCGGCTGGCGGATGTGTGTGTCGGGCTGCCCGTACAAGAAGGTCTACTTCAACCACAAAACCGGCAAGGCCGAGAAATGCACGTTGTGCTACCCGCGGATCGAGGTCGGGTTGCCGACGGTGTGCTCGGAGACCTGCGTGGGCCGGCTGCGGTACCTGGGCCTGGTGCTCTACGACATGGACCGGGTGACCGAGGCGGCCTCGGTGCCCGACGAGCGGGATCTCTACGAGGCGCAGAAGTCGATCCTGCTGGACCCCCGCGACCCGGCGGTGGTGGCCGCCGCGCGGGCGGAGGGCATCTCCGACGAGTGGATCGAGGCGGCGCAGCGCTCGCCGGTCCATGCCCTGATCCACACCTATCAGGTGGCTCTGCCGCTGCATCCGGAGTTCCGGACCGTCCCGATGGTCTGGTACATCCCGCCGCTGTCACCGGTGGTCGACGCGGTCAGCCGTGACGGACACGACGGTGAGGACATCGGCAATCTCTTCGGGGCGCTCGAGGCGCTGCGCATCCCGATCGAATACCTGGCCGGATTGTTCACCGCAGGCGACACCACCGTCGTCGAGGGCGTGCTGCGGCGGCTGGCCGCGATGCGTTCCTACATGCGCGACATCAACCTCGGCCGCGAAACCCAGCCCCACATCCCCGAGTCGGTGGGCATGACCGAAGAGCAGATGTACGAGATGTACCGACTGCTGGCCCTCGCGAAATACGAAGAGCGCTATGTCATTCCGACGGCGTACGCCGATGTCGACCCGGGGTCGGTGGAGGAGCCCGGTTGCTCGCTGAGCTTCGAGGGCGGACCGGGCATGTACGAGTCAGGTCCCTTCGGGGAGGCCAGCGGCCAGCCGGTACCGGTGGCCGTGGAAACCTTTCACGCGCTGCGGCACCGTCAGACCGGCGACGGCATGGCCGCCAACGCCACCCGGCCCTCGCGGGTGAACCTGCTCAACTGGGATGGTCGCGGCGCTCCCGTCGGCATGTTCCCGGATTCCAGGGGGGCGGAATGAGGCTGTTCGCCCGCTCGCGCGACGCCCTGGCCGACCGCGTCGTGTGGCAATGCGCGTCGCTCCTGCTGAGTTATCCCGACGCGGACCGACTGCACGTCGCGGCCGAGCTCCTCGAGTACGCCGACGGCGTTGCCGGACAACGACTTCGGCAGACCGTGGCCGCGCTCAGCGCGATGAGCCCGATGCAGGCGGCGCAGCAGTATGTCGAGACATTCGACCTGCACCGGCGCGCCACGATGTACCTGACGTACTGGACCGCCGGCGACACCCGCAACCGCGGACAGGCGATGCTGGCGTTCGTGCAGGCGTACCGCGACGCGGGGGCGGTGCCACCCGTCGGGGAGGCGCCCGACCATCTGGCCGTCGTGCTGGAGTTCGCGGCCACCGCGGACGCCGAGCGCGGACGGCGGTTGCTCGCCGCGCACCGGACACCGCTGGAGGTCGTGCACCGCGCGCTGCGCGACACGGGGTCGCCCTATGCGGCGGCGCTCGCCGCCGTGCTGACGACGTTGCCCCCCGCCTCCGAGGAGGAGATCCGGCGCGCCCGGCGGTTGGCGGCCGACGGCCCGGCCGCCGAGGCGGTCGGCCTGGCGCCGTTCACGCTGACAGTGCCGCCGCGGCGCGCACCGGAGGGGGTCTGAGATGGGGGAGATCTTCTGGGATGTGGTGCCGTACGTGACAGTGGCTGTCGTCGTCGTCGGCAGCTGGTGGCGCTACCGATACGACAAGTTCGGCTGGACCACCCGCTCGTCTCAACTCTATGAGAGCAGGCTGCTGCGCATCGCCAGCCCGATGTTCCACTTCGGCATCCTCGTGGTGATCGTCGGGCACGTCATCGGTCTGGTGATCCCCGAGTCGTGGACGCGGGCGGTAGGTCTCAGCGAGCACGCCTACCACCTGCAGGCGGTGCTCCTCGGGTCCATCGCAGGGGTGGCCACCCTGACCGGGATCGCGCTGCTGATCTACCGCAGGCGCACGCGCGGACCGGTGTTCCTGGCGACGACCGTCAACGACAAGCTGATGTACGTGGTCCTGGTGGCCGCGATCGTGGCCGGCCTGTGCGCCACCGCGCTCGGTTCCGGGCTGGTCGGTGAGGCGTACGACTACCGGCAGTCGGTGTCGGTGTGGTTCCGCTCGATCTGGGTCCTGCAGCCGCGCGGCGATCTGATGGCCGGGGCGCCGATCTACTACCAACTGCACGTGATGATCGGGCTCGCCCTGTTCTGCTTGTGGCCGTTCACCCGGCTGGTACACGCGTTCAGCGCACCGGTCGGTTACCTGTTCCGTCCCTACGTCGTCTACCGCAGTCGCGAGACACGGTCGGCCGACCTGATCGGATCCCATCCGCGACGCCGTGGGTGGTGACGAACTTCGTTTTCCGGATAACAGCGTCTCCTTGGCGTCAGACAGTGACAAAATGACGACGTGAGCAACGGGGCCAGGGCGAAAGCAGACCCGGGCGCGCGACCACTGCGCGACACGCTGTCGCAGCTGCGCCTGCGGGAACTGCTGATGGAGGTGCAGGACCGCGTCGAGCAGATCGTCGAGGGCCGCGACCGCCTCGACGGCCTGGTCGAGGCGATGCTGGTGGTCACGTCGGGCCTCGAACTCGACGAGACACTCAAGACGATCGTGCACACCGCGATCGACCTGGTCGACGCCCGCTACGGCGCGTTGGGGGTGCGCGGCCACGACCACGAGCTGGTGGAATTCATCCACGAGGGCATCGACGAGGAGGGGCGGGAGCTGATCGGCCATCTGCCTGAGGGGCGGGGTGTGCTGGGGGTGCTGCTCGACGACCCCAAGCCGATCCGGCTCGACAACATCTCCCACCATGCGGCCTCGGTCGGCTTCCCGGCCAACCACCCGCCGATGCGGACCTTCCTCGGCGTGCCGGTCCGGATCCGCGACGAGGTGTTCGGCAATCTGTATCTCACCGAGAAAGCCGGCGGACAGCCGTTCAGCGAGGACGACGAGGTGCTGGTCCAGGCGCTCGCGGCGGCGGCGGGCATCGCGATCGACAACGCGCGGCTCTACGAACAGTCCAAGACCCGGCAGTCGTGGATCGAGGCCACCCGCGACATCGGCACCGAGTTGCTCGGCGGCACCGATCCGGCCGCGGTGTTCCGGCTGGTCGCCGACGAGTCGCGCAAGCTCAGCGGCGCCGAGGCGACGATCGTCGCGGTCCGCGCCGACCTCGACGAGCCGGCCGGCGAGGTCGACGAACTCGCCGTCGTGGCCACCACCGGTTCCGGACCCGCGGTCGACCTGCTGGAGCTCCCGACCGCGGGCACGGAGATCGGTGCGGTGTTCGTCAACCAGGTTCCGGGCCGGTTCGACACGCTGCAGCTGGCGGACGGCTGCACCGCGCACGGCCCGGCGCTGGTGTTGCCGATCCGCGCCACCGACACCGTCGCCGGGGTCCTCGTCGCCCTGCGATCGCCGGGTGCGCTGCCGTTCAACGCCGGCGAGCTGGACATGATGGCCGCGTTCGTCGACCAGGCGGCGCTGGCCTGGCAGCTGGCCACCACGCAGCGCAGGCTGCGTGAACTCGATGTGCTCTCCGACCGCGACCGCATCGCCCGTGATCTGCACGATCACGTGATCCAGCGGCTCTTCGCCGTCGGGCTGGCGCTGCAGGGCACGATCCCGCGGGCACGCACCCCCGAGGTCCAGCAGCGGCTCTCCGAGTGTGTCGACGACCTGCAGCAGGTCATCCAGGAGATCCGCACCGCGATCTTCGACCTGCACGGCGGCCAGTCAGGGATCACCCGGCTGCGGCAGCGCCTCGACGAGGCGATCGCCCAGTTCGCGACCCCGAGGATTCGCACGACGGTGCAGTACTCCGGACCGCTGTCGGTCGTCGACGCCGCGCTCGCCGACCATGCCGAGGCCGTCGTTCGGGAAGCGGTGAGCAACGCCGTTCGTCACGCCGAGGCGACGTCACTGGCGATCAGCGTCGTCGCCGACGACAACCTGTGCATCGACGTCGTCGACAACGGCCGGGGGATCAGCGGCGACATCACCGGCTCCGGCCTGACCAATCTGCGTCAGCGGGCCGCCGACGCGGGCGGCACGCTGAGCCTCGATCCCGTCGAGGGCGGCGGCACGCGGCTGCGGTGGTGCGTCCCGCTGGGCTGAGATCAGGGATGCAACCGGATCTTGACGTGACCGCCCGAGCGCGACGTCGCGGCGGCGTAGCCGGCGGCGGCGTCGTCGAGCGGCAGGGTGGCGGTGAAGATGCCGCCGACGTCGAGGCGGCCGGACCGCAGCAGGGGTATCAACTCCTGCCAGGTCTGCTGCACGGGCGCGAGCGTCGAGCGGATCGTCAGGCTGCGCAGCAGGCACGCCAGGGCGGGCAGCGGATAGGGCTGCAGGTCGTGCACCCCGACCACCGACACGGTCCCGCCGGTCCGCACGCAGGCCAGCGCGTCGTCGAGTGAGGTGTCGGTGCCCACCGCGTCGATCACCGCGTCCGCGCCCAGCCCGTCGGTGGCGTCGAGAACGGGCCCGGCGCCCGGCGCCGGGACGGGGACCGCGCCCGCCGCCGCGCCCCGGTCGCGCCGCGCCGCCACCGGGTCCACCACCAGAACCGTTGCGGCACCGAGCAGTAACGCGCTGCGCAACGCGCACTGTCCGACGGCGCCCGCGCCGATGATCGCCACCGTGCCGCCCAGTGGGATGTCGGCGCGCTTGGCCGCCGCCCAGCCTGTCGCGAGATTGTCGGTCAGCAGCAGCGCGGCCTCGGTGTCGATGCCCTCGGGGATCCGCAGGAGCTGGAAGTCGGCCGCGGGGACGGCCAGCAGATCGGCCTGCGCGCCGCCGAGCAGTCCCGACCCGAAGATCTGCGGCCCGGACACGCAGCGCCCCGGATCCGCGGTGCGGCAGCCCGCGCAGTGGCCGCAGCCGGCGACCGAGGACACTAGCACCCGATCGCCGACGCGGAATTGCCGCACGTCCGAACCGATCTCGGCGACGACACCGACGGCCTCGTGGCCCACGGACACCGGCTCGGCGAGAGGGTAGTGCCCTTCGAGGAAGTGCAGATCGGAACCACAGATACCGCTCGCCGTGACCTCGACGACGGCGCCGTCGGGCCCCGGCAGTGCCGGATCGGGCCGGGTGTCGACGCGCACCGTCGCGTCGGGATCGATGACCACCGCGCGCATGTCAGGCGGTCCCGTCGGCGTCGACGCGGAACTGCGTGAAGTCGGGATCGGCCAGTGCCGCACGGTACTCGCAGAGCCGCCACGGGCTGACGGTGTGGATCTCGCCGTCGGCGTTCTTGAAGTACGAGTGCTCGATGGCCGGGTGCGCCCACACCGTCGCGGTGATCCGTTCCTGGGTGCGTCGGTGCCACTCGCCGGTCGGCTCGGCCAGGGGCTCCATGGATCGGGCGCCCGTGTCGATCAGGTGGGCGAGGCAGGCGTTGATGTAGCGCATCTGCAACTCCGAGTGCATGATCAGGCTGCCGCCGTGCGCGAGATGCGTTCCGGGGCCGTACATCATGAAGAAGTTCGGGAACTTCGGCACGGTGATGCCGAGGTACGCGAAGGGCCGTCGGCCCCATTCGTCGTGCAGATCGGCCCCACCGCGTCCGGTCACCGTCATCGGCATCAGCAGGTCAGTGGCGTGGAAACCGGTGGCGTACACGAGCACATCCGCGTCGTGGATGACGCCGTCAACGGTGACCACCCCTTCGGGGACCACTCGTTGCAGCGGCGTCCGCACCAGCGTCACGTTCGGCCGCTTCAAGGTCGCCAGCCAGCTGCCGTTGTCCTGCAGCGTGCGTTTACCGGTGGCCGGGTAGTCGGGCAGAACCCGGGCCAGCAGGTCCTCGTCGTCACCGACCTGCGTGGTGATCCAGTCGGTGAACATCATGCGCGCCAGTGCGTTGATCTCGCTGACGGCGTGACCCTGGTCGGCGTATCCGGGGTCCACGCGGGCGGCGTCGAGACCCTTGTCGGCGCCCGGCCACAGCAGCAGGAACCGGTACCAGCGGGCGTAATACGGCAGGTTCTCCATCGCCCAGCGCACGCCGGCGGGCACCCGCTCGTGGTACATGGGATTGGGGAACATCCACTGTGCGGTGCGCTGGAACACCTCCAGGTGGGCGACGCGCTCGGCGATCGCCGGCGCGATCTGGAAACCGCTCGCGCCCGCGCCGATCAACGCCACCCGCTTGCCGGTGAGATCGACCGTGTGATCCCATCGCGCGGAGTGAAAAGACGGTCCGGCGAACGTGTCCCGGCCCGGTAAATCGGGCAGGGCGGGCCGGTTGAGCTGTCCGACGGCGGTGATCACCGCGTCGGCGGTCAGGGTCTGCATGCCGTCGGGGGTGCGCACCTGCACCCGCCAGGTGGCGCTGTCGTCGTCCCAGTGCGCGCCCAGCACCTCGGTGTTCCACCGGACGTGGGGGCGCAGACCGTGGCGGTCCATCACAGCGCCGAAATAGGCGGCCAGTTCCGGCTGCTCGGCGAAGAAGTGCTCCCAGTGATTACTCGGCTCGAAGCTGTAGCAGTACAGGTGATTGGCGACGTCCACCCGTGCGCCGGGATAGGTGTTCTCCCACCACGTTCCACCGGGACCCGCGTTCTTCTCGATGATCTCGAAGGCGATCCCGGCCTGGGCGAGGCGGATTCCGGCGAGGATGCCCGCTTCGCCGCAGCCGATCACGATGACCCGGAACGCTCGAGCGCGAGCAGGATCGAGGGCGGCGGGGCGGCGCGGGTCGACGCCCTCGAGGTCGAGTTCTTCGAGCACCAGCGGCAGGTTGGCGTCGTCGACCGGTTCGCACGCCGCCCAGTCCAGCATCTCTTTGACCAGGTCGGGCGGCAGCGGCGCCAGGGGCGGGCAACCGCGGTCCCGGTAATCGGCGATCACGGGCAGGGCCGCGGCGCGGGCACGGGCCTTGTCGTCGTCGCTCATGAAGCCCTGCACCTCGTTGAGGAACAGACCGGCCTGGGAGAACTCGCGAATGAACCGGGGATCACCGGTGAGATGGACCAGGGACAGCAGCAGAGTCGGGATGCTGACGTCGGCCAGCGCGGCCGCAATCTCGTCGGTGGGCGTGTCGAATCGCCGGCCTGCGTGGAACGTCCGCGTCACCGGTACTCCTCTCGCCATAACGCAACGTTGCGTAGCGTATCTGCGCGACGGGTGAGCGCGCAACGGATTGACCGCACTGGGTGCCGACGCCGCGGGCACCGGCGCTGACCTGCACCGCCGGGTGGAAAGCGGGACGGAAATCGCCTGCGGCCATCGCGCTGTCGGGCGCACAATCGAAGGTGCATGCGCTGGAGGGTGGGGTGCGTGGGGTCAGGCCTCCGGTGCGGCCGCGCTGAGACGCGGTGCGTTGGGAGGAGGACAGTCATGAGGACGATGTGGCTTGGAGTCGGTGCCGCGGTGGTGGCACTGATCGGCGCGGGCCTGGTGGCCGCCGGGCCGGCGTCGGCGCAACCACCGTGCGGCAACTTCGAGGTCTGGGGCAACGGCGGCGGCCGTTGCGATTCCGGGCCGGGGCCCGACGGCAGTTTCACCCGCTGCGACACCGTGTACGTGCTGGGCATCGGTGGGACGAACTGCTATCTGGTGCCCGGTCCGCCCCCGCCGGCCACGTGAGAGGTCGAGAACGGCGCCCGCCGTTGTAGTCTCACGCCGTGGAGGTACTACGTTCTGTAGTTGTCTTGGTGCATCTGGTGGGGTTCGCGATCACCTTCGGAGCGTGGGTGGCCGAAGCGGCGGCGCGCCGGTTCACCACGACCCGCGTGATGGACTACGGCCTGCTGGTGTCGCTGCTCACGGGCCTCGCGCTCGCGGCGCCGTGGCCGGCCGGGGTCGAGCTGAATTACCCCAAGATCGGCGTGAAGCTGGTCCTCCTGGTCGTCCTCGGCGGGGTGCTGGGGATGGGCAACGCGCGGCAGCGGCGCACCGGCCGGCCGGTGCCGCGCCCGCTCTTCGCCTCGGTGGGACTGCTCGCGCTGAGCGCGGCCGCTGTCGCCGTGGTGTGGTGACCGCACTGGCTCACTGCTCGCCGAGGCCCATCAGATCGGTGATCTGGTGGTCGCGTCCGGCGGTGTAGCCGCCGTCCACCGCGATGGCCTGACCGCTGACGAAACCGGCGTCCGACGACAGGAGGAACGCGGCCACGGCGGCGACCTCGTCGGGCCGCCCGAAGCGCCGCAGCTTGTGCTCGTGGCGCAGGCCCTCGCGCGGACCGTCCATGCCGGCCAGGCCCATCACCGAGTCGAACAGCGGTGTCTCGATGAACCCCGGGCAGATCGCGTTGACCCGTATTCCGCTGGGGCCGTAGTCGATCGCGGCGTTCTTGGTCAGCAGCACGACACCGCCCTTGGAGGCGTTGTAGGCGCTTCCCCCCGCCGTGCCCTCGAGTCCCTCGATGCTCGACAGGGTCACGATCGCCCCGCGCTCACCGTGCACGCGTTCCTGCGCGGTCATCTGGGTCAGCGCGGCCCGCATCACGACGAACGTCCCTGTGAGGTTGACGTCGATGACCCGGTCCCACTCCTCGTCGGGCAGCAGGTGTACCGGTCCGCCTCCTCCGACACCGGCCGAGTGCACCACGCCGTCGAGTCGCCCGGCCCGCTCGACCACTTCCTCGACGGCCGCGCGCACGGACGATCCGTCGAGCACGTCGCCGCGCAGAACGGTGACCGTGTCTCCGAGGTCCGGCGGGTCGGCCGCGAGGTCCATGCCCACCACCGTCGCGCCCTCGGCGACCAGACGCCGCACCGTGGCCTCCCCGATGCCGGAGGCCGCGCCGGTCACCAGAACCCCTTTGCCGACAAGCCCGTTCACCGGCACAGTATGGCTCACGTCGCCGGACGCGGCGCCCGTCTGACTTTCCTCGTGCGCCACGGCACCACCGATTCCTGACCATCCACCCACGCTGATCTGTATGGTGTGGCCGTGCCGCCCGTCACCGGCGCCGTTTCCCCGAGGAGGAATCATGACAGCTCGGCTGGCCGGCAAGGTCGCCCTGATCAGCGGCGCGGCGCGCGGGATGGGCGCCTCCCATGCGAAAGAGATGGTGGCCCACGGGGCCAGGGTGGTGTGCGGCGACATCCTGGACGACGAGGGCCGTGCCGTGGCCGCCGAACTCGGCGACGACGCGCGCTACGTGCACCTCGACGTCACCAGCCCGCAGGACTGGCAGGAGGCGGTGGCCGCCGCGACCGACACGTTCGGAGCGCTCGATGTGCTGGTCAACAACGCCGGGATCCTCAACATCGGCACGATCGAGGACTACGACCTCGCGGAGTGGCAGCGCATCCTCGACATCAACCTGACCGGGGTCTTCCTCGGAATCCGCGCCGCCGCAGGGCCGATGAAGGCCGCGGGGCGGGGATCGATCATCAACATCTCCTCGATCGAGGGCATGGCGGGCACCGTCGCCTGTCACGGCTACACCGCGACCAAGTTCGCGGTGCGCGGCCTGACCAAGTCCACGGCCCTGGAGCTGGGGCCGTTCGGGATCCGGGTGAACTCCGTGCACCCGGGACTGGTGAAAACGCCCATGGCGGACTGGGTTCCGGAGGACATCTTCACCACCGCGCTGGGACGCATCGCCCAGCCCCGGGAAGTCAGCAACCTGGTGGTGTACCTGGCCAGCGACGAATCGAGCTATTCGACCGGCGCGGAATTCGTGGTGGACGGCGGAACGATCGCCGGTCTCGCGCACAAGGATTTCTCCGCCGTGGACGTCGACGCTCAGCCTGACTGGATCACCTAACCGTCGGCCCGGCGGTCCATCCGTCTGCCCAGTTCGGTCCGGGAACTGACACCCAGCTTGCGGTAGACCCGGGTGAGGTTGTGCTCGACGGTCTTGGCGCTGATGAACATCGCCGCGGCGATGTGCTTGTTCGTCGCCCCGGTGGCCGCCATCTCGGCGACCCGCCGCTCGGACGGTGTCAGCGCGGTGAGGTCGTCGCTGGGGACCACCACGGTGCGGGACAGTTCAGCCCGTGCGCGGCGTGCCCACAGCGGAATGCCGAGCCGCTCGAAGGTCTGCAGTGCCTCCGTCAGAGTGGTTGCGGCCGATTGCTTCTGACGGAGCCGGCGTTGCAGCTGACCGAGGACCAGCTGGGTGCGGGCCCGCTCGAACGGCATCGGCAGGCGGGCGTGCTCGGCCATGGCCCGGTGTGCCGCCCGTTCGGCGGCGGCGACGTCGCCGTCGGCCGCCAGCAGGATGGCCCGGCACCGGGCGCCGACGGCCTTCATCCACGTGCGCTCGTGTTCGGCGCCGTCGCGTTCCAGTCGGCCGGTGAGCTCGTCGGCGTCGGCGAAGCGGCCGACCCCGACCATCGCCTCGATCGCGTCCGGCAGGTGCCAGCCGTACATGATCTCGGTCGACGGCACGCCCTCGCCGGGTAGGAACGACGGATTCAGCGCGGCCAGCGCCTCCCGGTGGCGTCCCAGTGACTCCTCGAGGAAACACAGCGTCATACCGGGCCAGTCGGCCATGTGCGACGCGCTGCGGCTCCTGGTCGCCGCGAGCACCCAGGCGGCGTCGGCCCGGGCCTCCTCGACACGGCCGGTGAAGGCCGCGACCGCGGCCCGCACGGTCCGCGGGATGATCAGCACGTCGTCACCGCCGAGTTGCTCGGCACGCTCGACGGCCTCGGCGGCCCGGGCGGCGGCCTCGTCAAGCTGACCGCGCCAGATGTGGTTCATCGCAAGGAAACCGGCGATCGCCATCATGTCGCTCTCGGCGCCGCGCACCGCGCACACGCCGCGCAGTTCCGTCAGCTGTTCATGGGCCTGCTCCAGCCGGCCGGTCCACGACAGGGTGAGCGCGTGGACCAGCGGGGCGCGGAAGATGATCGGGACGTCGAAGGCGCTGTCGTAGAACTCCAGAGCTCGGCGCATCGCCCGCGCGTCGAGACCGCGGCCACACTGGAAACCGAGGTACACCCACCACGCCAGCGCGGCGCTGGTGACGGCGGGCACGCCCAGCTCGTCGGCGAACTTGACGGCGTCGCGGGCGTGCCGATTGGCGTCATCGGGTTCGCCGATGCTGTTGAGCGCGAACGACAATCGCAGCAGCACCTGCACCAGGACGGGGATGTTGCCCGCCGCGTCGTCGACCGCGCGGCGCAGCAGTTCCACCGCCCGGGCGTGCTCGTTCTGGTACATCAGCACCGTCGCGAGCAGGCTGCCCGTCAGCGCGCGCATGATCGCCGGCTCGACGTCCTCGACCGTCCCCAGCACCTGGCCAGCCCGGGCGGTATCGCCGGCCAGGAAGTGATTCTCCGCGGACTTCAGGCGCCGCAGCGTGGTGTCACCGCCCAGGCCGATCGCCAGATCCACCAGTTCGGCCGCCGCGGCGGGCGCGCCCCGGGCGCGCGCCGTGTCGGCGGCCGCGTCGAGCGCGCCGAAGATCTCGTCGTTCCCCCCGGCCGAGGCGAGCGCCAGATGCCGTGCCCGCAGTTCGGGCAGCGTCTCGAGATCGGCCAGCATGCGGTGCACGGCGCGACGCGCCGACGGACCGGCCTCGGCGTAGACACCGCTGGCCAGCAGGGGATGGGTGAACCGCACCCGGTTGCCCTGCAGGGACAGGATGCCTGCGGCCTCGGCCTGCTCGATGGGTGCCGCCACCTCCTGAGGGCTCACCCCGGTGGCCCGGGCCAGCAGCTCGACGGTCGGGTCGGCGGCGCCGGCCGCGGCCAGCAGCAGCGCCCGGGTGTCGTCGTCGAGCCTGCCGATGCGGCCGCGCACCACCTCGGCCAGTGTGGGGGGCAGCGTCTGCTCGGTGACGGCTCGCCCGTGATCGATGCCCTCGCCGATCGCGCGCGCGAGTTCCAGCGCGAAGAACGGGTTACCACCGGAGATCTCGGCGATGCGCAGCACGGTGGGGCGCGAGAAGGTGCGGCCCAGTCGCTCCGTGATCAGCGTGTGCAGGGCGCCGGCGTCGAGGGGACGCACCGCGATCCGGTCGACGGCGTCGGGGCGGGCCGGTCGCACCCATCCCGCCGCCGTTCCCTCCCCGGGACGGCACCGCTCACTGACCAGCACGCCGAACCGGCCGTCGAGCCGGCGCACCGCGAATTCGACGGCGGTACGGCTCGAGGTGTCCAGCCATTGCGCGTCGTCGAGAGCGAGCAGTACCGGCGAGGCCTCGGCGAGCAGGTGCAGCACCCCGACGAAGGCCGCAGCGACCACCCGGTGATCGGTCGCCGGCCCCTCGGGACCCGCCCGCAGCAGCACCCTGTCGAGAGCGAGCCGCTGCAGGGACGGCAGCTCGGCGAGGACCTCGGCGTCGACGTCGGCCAGCAGGTCGGCCAGGGCGGCGAATGCCATCACCGACTCGGCCTGGCCGGCGCGCGCATGCAACACCGTGAACCCGTCGGCGCGCGCCCGATCGACCAGCGACAGCCACAGCGTGGTCTTGCCGATGCCGGCGTCGCCCTCGATGATCAGGGCGGTGGCCCGGGCTGACGCGGACCGGAGAAAACCAGCAACCTGTGGATCGTCGTTCGATCCTCCGGGAGCGGGCGCCACGCCCTCCACTATCGCAGCGGGCAAAGAAGCACGCAAAGTTCGCGCGACATGCCCGGTCAGCGCACCGCGACGACGACCTTGCCCCGCGCGGTCCGGTTCTCCAACGAGGCGATCGCCTCGGCGGCCCGCTCCAGCGGATACACCTCGGGCTGCGGCGCGGGCACCGCACCGGAGGCCAGCAACGGTTCGAGCTCGGCCCACTGCTCGGCCAGGTAACCGGGGTGAGTCATGGTCCACGCGCCCCAGCCGACCCCGACCGCGTCGACGTTGTTGAGCAGCAGCCGGTTGACCTTCACCGTCGGGATCTCGCCGCCGGTGAACCCCACCACGAGCAGCCGGCCACCCGGTGCGAGGCTTCGCAGCGAATCGGTGAAGCGATCGCCACCGACGGGGTCGAGCACGATGTCGACGCCACGCCCGCCCGTGAGCTCCTTGACGGCGTCCTTGAAGCCGTCGGCCATGACGACGTCCGACGCGCCCGCGGCGCGTGCCACGTCCGCCTTGGCGTCACTGCTCACCACGGCGATGGTGCGCGCCGCGCCGAACGCGGGAGCCAGGCGCAGTGTCGACGTGCCGACGCCGCCGGCGGCGCCGTGCACCAGCACGGTCTCGCCGTCGCGCAACCGTCCGCGGGTGCGCAGCGCGAAATGCACCGTCAGGTCATTGAACAACAGGCCCGCGCCGGCCTCGAACGACACCGCATCGGGCAGTTTGAACAGTCTGTCCGGTTGCAGCGCAACGACTTCGGCCATCGCTCCGTAGAGCATGGTGAGCCCGGCGACCCGGTCACCCGGCTGAACGTGCGCACCGTCGGGGGCGCTGCGCACCACCCCCGCGATCTCGGCGCCCGGGCTGTAGGGCAGATCGGGCTTGTACTGGTAGAGCCCCCGGGACTGCAACGCGTCGGGGAACGCGACGCCGGCGGCGTGCACATCGACGAGCACGGTGTCGGCGGTGGCGGTGGGTTCGTCGATCTCGACGAGTTCAGCGGCCTGCGGGCCGTCCAGGCTGGAAATCTGTATCGCGCGCATCCGACCATTGAACCGCACCGGGATCGGCGCGCCGCGGCGGTACAGTCACGAAATCCGGCAACATCGGACGGTGCAGCGCAGCAACGACAGGAGCAGCTATGGCAGCACGGACCGGGGTTCGTGGGCGCCGTGGGGGATTCGCGCCCGCGCAGGGGTTGACCCACGGCCGCGTCGTCGACGTGCGCTCGCGCGACGGGGTGCGGCTGCACACCGAGGTGTTCGGTCCTGAGGACGGCTCTCCGGTGGTGCTCGCGCACGGCATCACCTGCGCGCTGCGGGTGTGGGCCTACCAGATCGCCGATCTGGCCCGCCACCACCGGGTGATCGCGTTCGACCACCGCGGCCACGGCCGCAGCGGGGTCCCGCCGCGGCGGGGCGGCTACAGCCTCGACCATCTGGCGGGCGACCTCGACGCCGTGCTCGACGCGACGCTGGCCCCCGGCGAGCGCGCCGTCATCGCGGGACACTCCATGGGAGGCATCGCGATCACCTCATGGGCCGAACGCTATCCGCAGCAGGTCGCGCAGCGCGCCGCGGCCGTCGCGCTGATCAACACGACGACCGGGGACCTGCTGCGCCACATCAATCTGCTGCCGGTCCCGGCGTCGCTGTCCGAAGCGCGTGTCCGCGCGGCGGCCACGCTGCTGCGCACGTTCGGCGGCGCACCGCTTGTCCGCGCCGCCGACCGGCCGAGCCGCCGGTTCGTTCAGATGATCGCCGTCGGCCGCGACGCGGACGCCGCCGTCGTGGACTTCGTGTACGAGCTGTTCCACACCACGCCCGCTGCGGGCCGCGGTGGCTGGGCGCGGGTGTTGGTCGACCACCTCGGTCCCCAGCACATCGGCATGAAGAACCTGACGGTGCCGACGATGGTGATCGGCAGCGCGAAAGACCGCCTGCTGCCGATGGTTTCGTCGCGGCGCATCGCGGCGGCCGCACCGAATCTCGCGCGCTTCGTCGAACTTCCCGGCGGGCACTGCGCGATCCTGGAGCGACCCGCCGAGGTCAACGAGCAACTGCGGTGGCTGATCGAGGCGACCGGGACTCAGGAGCGGCGCGTCAGTTCCTGATCGGCCTCGCCGGCGGCACGCAGCCCCGAGCGCACCGCGCCGTCGAGGAAGCCGGTCCACGTGTCCGAGGTCTCGGTACCGGCCCAGAAGATGCCGTCGACCGGGGCGCGCAGCCACCGGCCGTACGTCGTCCAGGCGCCCGGCGGCACCGCGGCGGTCGGCCCGCCCGGCGCGAAATCCACTGCGCCCCAGCAATAGTCCACATAGTCGACGGGACGCGACGCGGCGTCGCCGAACAACGCGGCGAAGCCCGCCAGCGCCGTCTCGCGGCGCTTGTCCGGCGGCAGCGGGTCGAACGTGCGCGCGTCGGTGAAGCCGAGCAGTACCCCGGGGCCGGAGTCACTCGGGCTGACGTCGAACGTGATGAACACCGGGCCCTCGTCGGACAGCGCCTCGCCCGAACATCCGGCGTCGCGCCAGAACGGCCGTTCGTAGGCGGCGTAGGCCTTGCTGAGGTGGCCCTGGGGCCAGTTCCGTGCGAGCTGTTCGTATTCGCCGGGCAGTGGCGGGTCGAACGTGATGGCGGCGCGGTGCTCGGGCGGGACCGTGACGATGAGCGCCCCGCCGGTGAACTCGCCCCGCTCGGTCACCACGGTCAGCGCCCCCGGGCGGCGTTCGACGCGCCGGACCGCGGCGCCGAGCACGACCCGCTCACCGAGCTGTTCGGCCATCCGCAGCGCGATCTGTTGCGTTCCGGACAGGAAGCGGTCCTGCTGCGCGCCGCCCTTGACGTCGAGCATGCGGCCGAGCCCGCCTGCGGCCTTGACGTACCGCGCGGCGTGCAGCATCGACACGGCGTCGGGCTCGCAGCCCCACGTCACCCGCGCCATGATGGCCATCAGATCGCGGGTGGAGGCGCCGGCGTGCATCGAGCGCAGCCAGTGTTCGAGGCTCTGCGCGTCGAGCTCGCCGGCGATGGGCGAGTTCCAGGGATCGGCGACGGGCACCTTGCGGCAGATCCGCTCGAAGCGCCACTGGATCCGCGACACGTCGACGAGTTCGAGGATCGACAGCCGGGGAATGGTGCTGCGGTAGGAGCGCACCCGGCCCCGCCAGCGGATCAGATTCTTGCCGTGGCCGTAGGTCGGCACCGAGTCGCAGCCCAGCTCGGCGGCCAGCGCGAGCACGGCATCCTGCGTCGGCCCCACGAAAGTCGCGCCGAAGTCGACGGGGACACCGCCGACCTCGCCGGTGTAGGACCGCCCACCGACCCGGTCGCGGCCCTCGAGCACCACGACATCGCGGCCGAGACGGGTCAGTTCGCGCGCCGCCGACAGGCCGGCGAAGCCCGCTCCGACGATGATGACGTCTGCCATGACAGCGATTCTGGCGTGCGCGTCGACCGGTAGCGGCGATTTGCGCGCCGAAACCACGCTAATGTCGCCGCTTGTGCAGGTGATGACGGCGTTGTTCGGTCCCGTTGGCGCGATCGAACGGGCAGCGGCCCTGCGGGACGCGGGTGCCAGCGGGGTGTTCACCTTCGAAGGGCCGCACGACGTGTTCTCGCCGCTGACCCTGGCCGCCACGGTCGGCGGGCTGGACCTGATGACCAACGTCGCGATCGCGTTTCCGCGCAACCCGATTCACCTCGCGCATCAGGCCGTCGACCACCAGCTGCTGTCGGGGGGACGCTTCACGCTGGGTCTGGGCACCCAGATCCGGACCCAGATCGAGAAGCGGTTCGGCGCCGACTTCGACCACCCGGTGGAGCGGATGCGCGACCTCGTCGGCGCGTTGCGCGCGATCCTCGACGCATGGCGGACGGGGGAGCGGTTGGACTATCGCGGCCAGTACTACCGGCACACCCTGATGACGCCGACCTTCAGCCCCCGCGAGGAGTTCGCGCCGATCCCGATCTACGTCGGGGCGCTGGGCCCGCGCCTGACCCGGATGGCCGCCGAAGTCGCCGACGGACTGCTGGTGATGCCGTTCGGCTCCAAGCGCTTCCTCACCGAGGCCACGATGCCCAACGTCGACGCGGGGCTGGCCGCCGCGGGACGCAGCCGCGCCGATCTGGCGATCGTCCCCGAGATCATCGTGTCCGTCGCCGATTCCGATCCCGACCACGCGTCGGCCCGGCGGCTGCTCGCGTTCTACGGGTCCACCCCGGCCTACCGGCCCGTGCTCGACGTGCACGGCTGGGGGGATCTGCAACCCGAGCTGCACGCACTGTCCAAGCAGGGCCGGTGGGCCGAGATGGGCGGGCTCATCGACGACGACGTGCTGCACACCATCGCCGCATGCGGTACGCCGGCCGACGTGGCGGCCCACATCCGTGACCGGGTGGCCGGCGTGTCGGACCGGGTGTGCCTGTACCAGCCCGGACCCATTCCGGTGGAGGCGTTGAGCGAGATCGTCGACGCGTTGGCGGGTGGTTCCGGGCTCTAGCGCGCCCGGTCAGCGCCTCGCGGAGGGGATGGCATCGCTGTAGGGGCCGGTGCTGCGGTCGTGCAGAGGGTGAACCACCATGTACACCAGGCCGATTCCGACGACGACCACTGCCGACAGCGCGACGATCCAGTTGTCGAACCACGGCGCGTCCGGCGTCCTCGGCCACGCCATGTTCACCATGGCGGTGACGCCGTACACCAGCGCCGCGACGTTGACCGCGAGACCCCATCGGCCCAGGGTGTATTTGCCACTGGGAATCCAGCCCTTGAGCCGCGCGCGGAGGGCGGCCAGCACCACCATCTGGAAGCCCAGGTAGATGCCGAAGGCGGCGAAGCTGATGATCTTCGTGATGGCGTCGGTCGAGAACTTCGAGCCCAGCACGATCACGGCGGGAACCACGGCCGCGAGCACCAGAGCGTACGGCGGCACATGCCGGGTGGCCGAGAACTTCTTGAGCAGCGAGCTGCCCATGATCATGCCGTCCCGGCCGTAGGAGTAGGCGAGGCGGCTCGCGGCGGCCTGCAGGCTCATCGCGCACGACAGGAACGAGATGAGGACGATGGCGAGAATGGCCTTGGAACCGACGGGGCCGAAGGCTTCGTCGAGCACGGAGCTCACCGGGTCGGGGTTCTCGCCGGAGATGACACCCGGGATGTCGGTGACGGCCAGCACCAGGGCCAGGCAGACGAACGTCGCCGCGGCCCCACCCACATAGATGGTGCGGCGCATGGCTTTCGGGATCAGGCGACCCGGATCGGGCACCTCCTCGGCGACATCGCCGCAGGCTTCGAAACCGTAGTACTGGTAGATGCCGATCAGCGCGGCCGCGGCGAAGGCCCACAGGTAGGTGCCGTCACCGCCGGCTCCGAAACTGTCGAACAGCACCCCGAGGTTGTGGTGGCGGTGGCCGACCAGGAGCCAGACACCGACGACCAGGGCACCGATGATCTCGGCGGTGAAGCCGATGATCGCCGCTTTGGCAAGCACTTTCGTGCCCATGAAGTTGATGACCGTGGCGAGTGCGAGCAGGGCGAGGGCGAACGCGATGGTGTTGTTCACGGTCGCGTCGATGCCCAGGGTGGCGGCGATGTAGGGGCCGGCGCCGTACACCACCGACGCAATGGTGACCAGGAGCGCCACCATGTAGACCCAGCCGGTCATCCACGCGTAGCGGCGTCCCCACAATCGGCGTGCCCAGGGATAGACGCCTCCGGCGACCGGGAACTGCGCGACGATCTCGCTGAAGGTCAGGGCCACCAGGAGCTGTCCCACGCCGACCAGGAGGAAGCTCCAGATCATCGGCGGACCGCCGGTGGCCAGCGCGTAGGCGAACAGCGTGTAGACCCCGACGACGGGGGACAGGTACGTGAAGCCCAGCGAGAAATTCGCCCACGGGCTCATGTCTCTCTTGAACTCCGAGGAGTAGCCGAGCGCATGCAGGTGCGCGGCGTCGTCGTGGTCGTGGAAGGAGTAGAAGTCGTCGGCGGAGCTGCCGGAGGTGCTGGTCTGTGTCATGGCGTGCCTTCTCCCGTAACTGTGACGCGGGCCATTGGTGCGAAAAACTACATTCCTATTGTTTAAAGAGCAACCGGAACGGCAGAATTCGCCAGGAATCGAGTAGATTGCCCTCGGGCCTACGGGAGGAGTGGCGTTGTCGTCGTTGTCGCCGCTCGTCGCCGCCGAGGCCCCGATGGGTCGCGCCGACGAGATCGTGCAGCGCATCACCGAGGCCATTCATCTCGGACTCCTCGACGACGGGGAACGGCTGCCCGTCGAGGTGGATCTCGCCGCCCAGTTCGGCGTCGCTCCGATGACCGTGCGCGAGGCGCTCGCCACGCTGCGAGAGCAGGAACTGATCGAGACCCGCCGGGGGCGCAGCGGGGGCTCCTTCGTGCGCAGGCCGGAAGGTCCGCCGATCGACCGGCTGACCGCCCGGCTCGCCGCGATGAGCGCGTCGGACCTGCGCGATCTGTTCGACGAACACACCGCCATCGCGGGCCAGGCGGCGCGGCTGGCCGCCGAGCGGGCCGCGCCCTACATGGTGCGCAGGCTGTTCGCCTTCACCGATCAACTCGGGGTCGCGGCGACCCTGGGGGACCGGGTTCGCGCCGACAGCCGATTCCACATCGAGGTGGCCGTCGCCTCGCAGTCGGCCCGCCTGGCGCGTCGCGAGGCCACACTGCAGGCCGAGGTCGCGGGGCTGATCTGGTTGCCCCTGGGGCCGGCGATCGACGTGGCCGCCTACGTCGACGAGAAGCATGCGATCGCCGCCGCGGTGGCCGCCGAGAACGCACAGGAGGCCCGTCGGCTGGCCGAATCCCACGTGATGGGTCAGCTCGCCCGGCTGACCGCCGTCAACCTGGATCTCTCGACCGGAGGGCCCGGCTCATGACATCCGATTCGCTGTCGGTGCGCCTCGCTGATCAGGCGTCCCAGACCCTCGAACCCGTCTACGGGATGCTCACCCGCGTCGCCGAGGAGGTCTTGCGCAGTCGGCCCCCGCGCGGGCCGCTCACCGAGGCGCACTTCAGCAACTTGCAGCGGATGCTCGCCGAGATGCTCGGCACCGAGCGCAGCATCGTCTGGGGAATGGGCTTCGTGGCGGCGCCGTTCGTGGTCGAGGGCCAGGAACGCTACATGGCCTGGTGGCAACGCATCAACGACCGGCCGGCGCGACTGCGCCTCAACTTCGACCCGCGCAGCATCGATGTCTACGACTACCTGCAGATGGACTGGTACCGGCTCGCCGAGAGCGGGCAGGCGCGGGTGGCCTACGGGCCCTATGTCGACTACAGCGGCTCGGACATGTACACCGTGACGGCCACGATCCCGATCGTCGCCGACGGTGCGTTCCTCGGACTGGCCGGCGCGGATCTCGTCGTCGGAGAAGTGGAACACCGACTGCTGGAGGTGCTGCGGCAGACCTCGCAGGACGCGGTGGTGGTCAACGCCGAACGCCGCGTCATCGCGGCCAACACGCCGAGGTGGATCGTCGGGTCCCGGCTCGCGGCGATGCCGGCGGTGGGCCCGGCGTCCGATCCGTCGCGGTTCACCGAGGTCACCGAGCTGCCGCTGGGCAACGGCTGGGTGCTGGGGATCGCCGAGAGGGCCGGGGGCACCGGTTAGCCGAGACACCACTTGACATTAAGCATCTATTTTTAGAGTATTTAGCGACACCATGGTCGCGATCACTCGGAGGTAGTGCATATGTCGTCGGTCACCCTCGGTTCCGTGCCGGCGTTCGACGTCGCCGACCCGGCCTTCTCGATCACGTCGGCTCAGGTCCACGACGCCCGCGAGCGCAGCTGGTATGCCACCACGCCGTACGGCATCGCCGTTCTGCGGTACGAGCAGATGAACAAGCTGCTCAAGGACCGCAGGTTGCGCCAGGGAAGCGTCGCCTGGCCCGCGCACAACGGGGTGACCGAAGGTCCGTTCGCCGAGTGGTTCGCCAGCTGGATCCTCAACAAGGAGGGCGAGGAACACCACCGGCTGCGCCGGCTGATGAATCCGGCGTTCTCGCCGAAGCTGCTCACCTCGCTGGTGCCGAGGTTCCAGGCGCTGGCCCATGAGCTGATCGACGGCTTCGCAGAACCGGACCGCTGCGAATTCGTGGGGGAGTTCGCCGAACCGTACGCCGCCCGGGTCATCGCGATCATGCTCGGCATTCCCGAGCACCACTGGCGGGTCATCGCCAGGGAGTCGGCGACCATCGGCCTGGCCCTGGGGGTGACGATCCGGCAGGACCTTCCGCAGATCGAGGCCGCCCTGCACCGGTTGTATGCCTACTGCGACGACCTGATCGCCGACCGGCGTGCACACCCGCGCGAAGACTTCGTCACCGCCCTGGTCAACGCGTCGCGCCCCGAAGACGGCCGGCTCTCCGACACAGAGCTGCGAGAAGCCATGGTGCTGTTGATCTTCGGCGGATTCGACACCACGAGGAACCAGCTCGGTCTGGCCATGCAGACCTTCATGGCGCACCCGGATCAGTGGCGGCTGCTCGCCGAGCGGCCCGACCTGGGGGGCAAAGCCGTCGAAGAGGTGATGCGGGTCAACCCGACCGTGCGGTGGGTCACCCGCGAAGTGCTCGAGGACTTCGAGTTCGAGGGCGTCGAACTCACGGCAGGCACCACCGTGCACCTCTACAGTGAGTCGGCCGGAACGGACCCCCGGGTGTTCGGAGCGGGCTTCGACATCACCGCAGAACGCAAGCCCCACTTCGGGTTCGGCGGAGGTGTCCACCACTGCCTCGGCCATTTCGTGGCTCGCTCCGACATGAGCGAGGCGCTGCCCCTGCTGGCCCGCCGACTGCGGGATCCGCACGAACTGCCCGGCGCCACCTGGCTTCCGGACTCGGGCAACACCGGACCGATCCGGCTGCCCATCGCCTTCACGCCCCATCCGTGATCCCACGCCCCCCGACCCCTTTCGTGAAAGGAACCCCCATGCGTATCACCGTCGACCGCACGCTCTGCCAGGACCACGGCCAGTGCACCATCGCGGCTCCCAACGTGTTCCGTCTCGACGATGACGGGAAACTCGAATTCGACGCTCACCCGGACGAATCCGAGCGGATGGCCGTCGAAGAGGCCGTCGACGTCTGCCCCGCCCAGGCCATCCTGCTCGAGTCCGACGTCGAGGCCACACGATGACGACGACACCGCTCGACGCGCACCGACAACTCAACGCGACCAGCCCCGAGTTGCGGGCCGCGACCGACACCATCGCCGACCGCGGCGTGGAATTCGTGTATTTCCAAGCGGTCACCATCACCGGCCGGGTGGTGGGCAAGGTGGTCCCGGCCCGCCACTTCGAGCGGCTCGCCGTCAAGGGGGTGCAACAGCACCAGACCGCGATCGCCAACCTGCAGGGCACCCGGGACGGCGTGCTGCTGGCCGGCGGAGTGCACGCACCCGAGTACACGGCGCTGCCCGACCTCGACACGTTCGCGGTGCTGCCCTGGGACACCGACTTCGCCAGGGTGTTCTGCCGACTGTACGAGCCGGACCACCTCGTCGACCGCGCCGGTACCGAGTTCGCCTGTGACAGTCGGGGGCTGCTGCATCGCATGCACGCCGGATTCACCGACCGGACGGGTCTGCAACTGCGGACCGGATGTGAACCCGAGATGACCTGGCAGGGCGAGGGTCTGGAGGCGCAGTTCCGCCCCGGGTCGAGCCCGGCTTACCACATCGAGCACCTCGAGCGGAACCGGCCGATCGTCAAGAAGGTCGTCCGGTACGCGCAGGCGCTCGGACTGGACATGGTCGAGGGCGATTACGAAGATGAGTTCCAGGTCGAGTTGAACTTCATGTTCGACCGCGCCGATCTGACCGCAGACCGGCTCGTCACCTACCGGCAGATCTGCAAGCAGGTGGCCCGGGAACTCGGCATCCAGGCGAGCTTCATGCCCAAACCGGCCACCGGGATGATGGGCAACGGATGCCACCACAACTTCAGCCTGTGGCGCGACGACGATGTCAATGTGCTGGTCGAACCGGGGGTCACCGAGCTGCACCTGTCCGAGATCGGGCGGCACGCGCTGGGCGGTCTGCTGGCGCACTCGGCCGGGGCCATGCTGGTCAACGGATCGACCGTGAACTCCTACAAACGTTACTGGGACGCCGGACAATTCGCGCCGTCGAGGATCAACTGGGGATTGGACAACAAGACCTGCACGGTCCGGTTGTCGGCCAACGGGCGCCTCGAGTACAAGCTGCCCGACGCCGCGGTCAATCCCTACCTGTCGCACGCGGTGATCCTGGCGGCCTGCGAGGACGGCATGAAGAACGCGATCGACCCCGGGGCCCCGACGCGCGGATCGTCCTATGACGCCCCCCAGGACGAGCGGTTCCCCGCCCTGCCGCTCACGCTCGGAGAGGCGATCGACGCCTTCCGAACCGACGAGGTGCTGACCCAGGCGCTCGGACCGGAACTGTCGGCATTGCTCGTCGACTTCCACGCCGACGAGTGGGCGCGCTTCTGCGGATACGTCACCGACTGGGAGCGTCAGATGTACTGGGACGACGCGCCGTGACCGGGGTGTCGAACGCCCTGCGTCTGGCCTGCCTGGACGCCGAAGCGCCGCCGCTGTTCTCGCTCTGGACACCCGAGCGCGGCCGACGGGGCTACGAACCCGGCGTGGCCGAAGCGCTCGGCGCGGAGCTCGGCCGTCCCGTCGAGTGGGTGCGGGTGCCCTGGGTCGACATGATCCCCGCGGTCCAGCGCGGAGATGCCGACGCCGTGCTCTGTGGCCAGGGCATCACCGCCGATCGGATGGCGCAGGTCGACTTCACCCGACCCTATGCGGTGTTCCACGAGGGGGTGTTGATCCGACGAGGCGACGACATCCACGAACCGGCCGACCTCGTCGGCCGCAAGGTCGCCGCCATCGAGAACAGCACGAACATGGCGCTGGCCGAGACGTTCACCGGGGCGGTCCCGGTCGCCTTCGGCGCTGGATCCGACGACGTGTACGCCGACATGCTGGCCGCCCTGCTGGCCAAGGACGTCGACGCCGTCGTGGACGACGACGTGGTTTTCGTCCCGCTGGGGGCCACGCATCCCGACTACGAGCTCGCGTTCACCGTTCCCACGGGCAACCGGTGGGGCATCGGGGTCGCCAAGAACCGGCCGGATGTGCTGGCCGACCTCGACGGTGCCCTCGGCCGACTCATCGACTCGGGTCGGCTGCGCGAGGTCTGGAAGGAGTGGTTGCCGACCCTCGACTATCCGTTCGCCTCGTGACCCGGCCCTTGGTGGCCGTGCCGGGCCGGCGCGCCGCACACGTGCCGATCCTGCGCTTTTCGGCGACCGTGGTCGCCGAGGCGATCTGTGAGGCCGTGTGGGCGGCCGGCGGGGAACCGCTGACGCTGCACGGCCCCGCCGAGCACGCTGGAGCCGAAATGCCCGGCCGCTTGGCCTATTTCGACGGAGTGCTGCTGCCGGGCGGTGCCGACGTGGACCCCGCTCGCTATGGCGCCGCGCCTGACCCCCGCACCCGCGACACGGTCACCTTCCAGGACGACTTCGACATGGCAGTGACGCGTGCTGTGATCGAGACCGGGATGCCGGCACTGGCCATCTGCCGAGGCATGCAGGTGCTCAACGTCGCGGCGGGCGGCACCCTGCTGCAACACGTCGAGGAATCGGTGACCGCTCACCACAACGCCGTCCATCCGGTCTCGGTGCACGCCGGATCGCGACTGCACGCGATCGTCGGGGCCGAGACGATCGAGGTGTCGTCCTACCATCACCAGGCGTTGGGGCAGTTGGGAGCCGGCCTGATCGTCACCGCGGTCGCGCAGGACGGGGTCGTCGAGGCCGTCGAGCACCGTCACGCCGACATCGTGGCCGTGCAATGGCACCCCGAGGACCGCCACTCCACCTCCACCACCGACGCGGCGCTGTTCGCCGATCTCGTCGACCGTGCGCGCAAACGAAAGGACTCCCGATGAGCGACCGCGTGCGACTCGCCGACGTGATGCCGGCGTCGACCGCACCCGACCCGCCCCGCGCCCACGTGTGCGTCCTCGCCTCGCTGAACTTCCCGGACATCAGCGCGGCCGATGTCGCGCTGATCCGGCGGTTCACCCGCGTCGCGCTGGCGACGCTGCACGCGCAGGGTGCGAGCTGGGAACTGTGGGACACGACAGTCGCTCTGGCCGAACCCGCCCGGGCGGGGGACTACGACGGTCTCCTCCTCCTCGGTGGCGGGGACATCGACGGGTCCTGTTACGGGGTGAGCACCCGCCATCCCTCGGCCTATGGCGTCGATGTGCGCGCCGACCGGGATGCCTTGGCGGCCATCGCGGCGGCCGAGGCCGCGGGCCGTCCGATCTTCGGAATCTGCCGGGGCTCCCAGCTCCTCAACGTCGCGCGCGGCGGCACGATCATCGGCGACATCGTCGACTACACCCTGCATCACGGGGCGCCCGGCGAACCGGAGTTCGTGGACGAGCCGATCGACGTCGTCGCGGGCACGCGGCTGGCCGCAATTCTCGGCGCCCGCCGTGTCACCGGACGCTCCGGCCACCACCAGGCGGTCGATCGTGTCGGGGACGGGCTCGTCGTCGCCGCGCGTGCGCTCGACGGCATCGTCGAGGCCGTCGAAGATCCGCAGCGCTGGTATCTGGGGGTGCAGTGGCACCCGGAGGACGACGACGGCCCGGACGCCGACCGCGCCGCGCTGTTCGCCGCCTTCGTCGACGCCGCCGAGCGAGCGCGGCACGCCAGGCTGGCCGCGGCTGCCGCAGGGGAGTAAGACTGCTCTTCGTGGCGATCACCGCGCGGGAGCTGGCCCGGGTCGACGGTCTCGGGCTGTCCCTGATCGCGGGCGCGGCTGCCGCCGATCGCGACATCACCTGGGCGCACGCGATCGAACTGGCCGACCCCACGCCGTATCTGTCCGGCGGCGAGCTCGTGATGACCACCGGCATCAACATCGGCACCGACGAACGGACCCAGTTCGATTACGTGGCGCGCCTGGCCGCGGCCGGCACCGCCGCCCTGGCCGTCGACACCGGAACCACGCTGACCGACGTGCCCGCCGGTGTGCGCGCCGCGGGGGACCGCCTCGGACTGCCGGTGCTCGAGGTGCCCCCGTCCACCCCGTTCATCGCGATCACCCGGACCGTCATCGACGCGGTGCGGGCGGACGAGCTCCGCGCGGTCCAGCGCGTGGTGGACGGGCAGGAGGTGCTGGCAAGGGCGACGCTGCGCGGCGGCATCCCCGGGGTGGTGGAGGCACTGGCCGAGAGACTGGCAGGCACCGTCCTCGTCGTCGGCACCGACGGCACCGTGCTCGCGGCGGCGGGCGCCGAGCAGGACCGGCTGTCCGACCTGTTGGCGGGCGACCGCCCGCCGCCGGCCGCCCGCCGCGGGGGCGACTACGTCACCGGTGATGACGATGCGTACGTGACCGTGCAGAATCTTCGCGCGGCACAACCTCTCCGGGGTCAGCTGGCCGTCCGGACGGTGTCGCCGATGTCGAACGCGCAGCGGTTGCTCGTCGCCCACGCGGTGTCGTTGGTGTCGATCGCGCTGGAGAAGCCGGCCGGGGTGGCCGAGGCCGAGCAGCGGCTGCGCACGGCGGTGACCCGCGGGCTGCTCGGCGGATCCGGGCTCGTCGACGACGGCGTGCTGCGCTACTTCGGCTTCGAGCCCCACGCGGACGTCGTGGCGGTGATGCTTCTCGACGTCGGACCGATGCTGGCCGCCGAACAGGAGCTGGGGCGGCTGCTCGCGGCCACCGGGCCCTACCTGATGGCCCCGCTGGGAGACGAGATCGTGATCGTGGTGCCCAGCGGCGAGCGACGCCGGATCGACGCCCTGACGGCGCAGTGGTCGCACCCGCTCACCGGCGGTGTCAGCGACGCCGTGAGCATCGACCACCTCGGCGTGGGCCTGGAACAGGCCCGCATCGCCGGGCACACCGACCCTGGACGACTGTCCGCGTTCGCCGACCTCGGCACCCTCGGAGTGCTTCTGGGTGGCCGGAGTTCGACCGAATTGGACCTGCTGGCCGCGGCGGTGGAGCCGCTGGACACCGAGCTGATCGGGACGCTGGAGGCCTACCTGCGCCGCAACGGCCACCTGGAGGCCGCGGCCACCGAGTTGCGCATCCACCGCCACACGATGCGCCACCGGATGCGGCGCATCGGCGAGCTGCTGGGACAGGATGTCGACGCCGTCGACACCCGGGTGCGTCTCTGGCTCGCGGTCAGAGCCCGTCAGCTGCGCGCCGAGCGTCCGTCCTCCGCGGGACCGCCCAGCGGGGGCGGGCTGAGCCGGTAGCTGACCGGAGTCGCCGACAGCGTGATCGGGTTGGCGACCTGCGGCGTGGGGCTGTCCGGCATGGCGACCACGGCGTCGATGCCGAGGCGGCGCGCAAAGGCGAACGCCTCGGCCACGTCGTTGATCGGTCCGGCCGGGACCCCTGCCTCGGTCATCACGGCATACCAGTGATCGGCGCCGTGCCGGCTCATCTCGGCTTCGATCAACGCGCACAACGACTCCCGGTTGCTCACGCGTGCCGGGTTGGTGAGGAACCTCGGGTCGTCGGCCCAGTCGGGCCTGCCGATCGCCGCGCAGAAAGCGCGGAACTGCTTGTCGTTGCCCACGGCGATCGCGATCGGCCGGTCGGCGGTCTCGAACGTCTGATACGGCGTGATGCTCGGATGCCGGTTGCCCATCATGCCCGGGACAACACCCGCGCCCAGATACCCGGACGCCTGGTTCACCAACGAGGACAGCAGCACCGACAGCAGGTCGGTGTCGACCCGTTGCCCCTCGCCGGTGCGGTCGCGGTGGGCGAGCGCGGCCAGGATGCCGCTGAGCGCGTGCAATCCCGCGAGGACGTCGACCAGCGCCACCCCGACCTTGGTGGGATCGCCCGGCTCGGTCCCCGTGACGCTCATCAACCCGCCCACGGCCTGCACCAAAAGGTCGTAGCCGGGCAGTTCGGCCCCGCCGGCGCGGCCGAATCCGGTGATGGAGCAGTAGATGACGTCGGGCCGGACCGCACGCACGTCGTCGTAGCCGAGCCCCAGCTTCTCCATCGTGCCCGCGCGGAAGTTCTCCACCACGATGTCGGCGCCGGCGACCAGTTCGCGGGCCCGTGCCAGATCGCCGGGATCGGTGAGATCCAGCGCGACGGACCGCTTGTTGCGGTTGACCGCGTTGAAATAGGTGGCGACGCCGGCGGTGTCGTGCGGCGGTCCCCACTGCCGGGTGTCGTCGCCGGCGCCCGGCCGTTCCACCTTGATCACGTCGGCGCCGAAGTCGCCGAGCATCATCGTCGCGTAGGGTCCGGCGAGCACCCGGCTGAAGTCGACGACGACGATGCCGTCCAGCGCACCACGCGTCACGCGCCTGCCGTCCCGCCGCGCAGGTACACCGTGGTGGTGTGGGTGAAGAACTCGCGGGCGGCGCCGCCCTGCTCTTTGGGGCCGAGCCCGCTCTTCTTGGCCCCGCCGAACGGCACGTGCGGATCGGCGCCGGCGGACTCCGAGTTCACGTGCAGCACACCGACGTCGATCTGCTCGACGGCCTGCAGCGCACGGGTGAGGTCCTGGGTGAACACCGCTGCGGACAGCCCGAACTCGCTGTCGCCGGCCAGGGCGAACGCCTCGTCGGCGTCGGCCGCCCGCCGGACCGCCAGCACCGGTCCGAACAGCTCGTCGGTCCAGACGTCGGCGGTGCCGCCGTCGAGCTCGAGGATGGTCGGGGCGACGAAGTAGCCCTCGGCCCGCACGCCGTCGGAGTACGGTCGCCCGCCGGTGAGCACGGACGCGCCCTGCGTGGTGGCGGTCGTGATGCCGGCCGAGATGTTCTGCTGCGCCGCCGCACTGATCACCGGGCCCATCTGGGTGGCCTCCTCGGTGGGATCACCGACCGACAGGTGCCGGGCCCGGTCGGACAGCGACTCCAGGAACCGGTCGGCGATCCCCGCGGTGACGATCAATCTCGAGGTGGCCGTGCACTTCTGACCGGTGGAGCGGAACGCGCCCAGCATCACCTGCTCGAGGGCGAGGTCGATGTCGGCGTCGTCGAGCACCACCGCGGCGTTCTTGCCGCCCATCTCGGCCTGGGCGGGGACGCCGCGGGCCGCGGCGGCGGCGGCGATGCGCCGTCCCACTCCGGTGGATCCGGTGAAGGTGACCGCGTCGATGCCGGGGTGTCCCACCAGGGCGTCGCCGATCTCCGATCCACCGATCAGCAGGTTGAGGACGCCGGCGGGCAGCCCAGCCGCCGTCAGCGCTTCGGCGAGCCGCATCGCCAGCAGCGGAACGGTGCCGGCGGGCTTCCAGACGACGGTGTTGCCGTAGACCAGTGCGGGCGCGATCTTCCACGCCGGGATCGCGATGGGAAAGTTGAAGGGCGTGATCACACCGACGACACCGATCGGCTTGCGGGTGACCAGAATTCGTTCCCCGGCTCGCGGCGAGGCGAAGATCTCCCCGGCCTGCCGGTCGCCCTCGGCGCCGTAGTAGCGCAGGATCTGCGCCGCGCGGCGCACCTCGCCGATTCCCTCGGCCAGTGTCTTGCCCTCCTCGGTGGCCAGCTCCCGGCCCCACTGCTCGGCGTGGTCGTCGACGACGCCGGCCGCCGCGAGCAGCAGCGCGCCGCGCCCGTGGATCGGCGTGCCCGCCCACGGCGCGGCGGCCTCGGCGGCGGCCGCGACCGCCGCATCGACGTCGGCGGCCAGCGCAGCGCCACCCTCGGCGACCACGACGTGCGGTCGGGTGGGATTGACGCTGCGCACCGGGTCACCGCTCCCGGCCAGCCAGCGACCCCCGATCAGGTGTCGGATGTCGGCGGTCATGACCGGAACGCGGCGTGCCCGGTCAGCGCCCTGCCGATCGACAGCAGATGCATCTCGGAAGTGCCCTCGTAGGTGAGCACCGATTCCAGGTTGTTCGCGTGCCGCAGCGGGGAGTACTCGAGGGTGATCCCGCTGCCGCCCAGCAGGGTGCGGCACTCGCGGGCGATGGCCAGGGCCTCGCGGACGTTGTTGAGCTTGCCCAGGCTGATCTGTTCGGGCGCGACGCCTCCGGCGTCCTTGATCCGGCCGAGGTGGATGGCGAGCAGCATGCCCTTGCCGAGTTCGAGGGTCATGTTCGCCAGTTTCTCCTGTGTCAGCTGGTAGCTCGACAGCGGCCTGTCGAACACACTGCGGGTACTGGTGTAATCGATCGCCGTCTCCAGGCTGTCGCGGGCGGCGCCGAGCGCGCCGAACACGATGCCGAAGCGGGCCTCGTTGAGGCAGGACAGCGGGGCGCTCAATCCCACGGCATGCGGGAGTTGGGCCGAGGCGGGCAGGCGCACGTTGTCGAGCACCAGCTCGGAGGTCACCGACGCGCGCAGCGACAGCTTGCGGTGAATCGCGTTGGCGGTGAACCCCGGGGTGTCGGTGGGCACCAGGAACCCGCGGACGCCGTCGTCGGTCCGCGCCCACACGGTGGCGACGTCGGCGAGGTTGCCGTTGGTGATCCACATCTTGGTGCCGTCGAGCACCCAGTCGGCGTTCTCTCCGGCGCCGGAGCGCCTTGCGCGCGTGCGCATGCCGGCCGGGTTGGAGCCGAAGTCGGGTTCGGTGAGGCCGAAGCAGCCGATGGCCTCACCGGTGGCGAGCCTCGGCAGCCATTCGTTCTTCTGCTCCTCGGATCCGTACCGGTGGATCGAGAACATCGACAGCGACCCCTGCACCGAGACGAAGCTGCGGAAGCCGCTGTCGCCGGCCTCGAGTTCCAGGCAGGCCAGCCCGTAGCTGACCGCGTTCGTCCCCGCACAGCCGTAACCGTCGAGGTGCATGCCCAGCAGGCCCAGGGCGCCGAACTCCTTGGCGAGATCCCTGGGCAGGGTGGCCGATTCGAACCAGTTCGCGATGTCGTCGCGCAGCACCGTGTCGACGAACTTGCGCACGGTGGCGGCGATCTCGCGCTCGTCGTCGTCGAGGAGCCGTGCGGTGTCGAACAATTCGAGTGGCGAGGCGGTCGTGGTCGCGGCAGGGGTGAGCGTGGTGGTCATCGTGGAACTCCCGTTCGGTCAGAGGGTGGCGAAGCCGTCGCGCAGGACGTCGAAGGCCTCGACGAGCAGGGCGTCGGAAATGGTCAGGGGAGGCAGGAAGCGGAGGACATTGCCGAAAGTCCCTGCGCTGAGCGTCAGGACACCGTTGTCGAGACAGTGCCGGGTGAGTGCGGGCACCGCGTCGCGGTGCGGTTCGCGACCGCCGGGCACGACCAGCTCGACGGCCATCATGGCGCCGCGGCCGCGGATCTCGCCGATCACGCCGGTGCCGCGGGCGATGTCGGTGAGCTCGCGCGTCATGACGTCGCCGATGGCGCGCGCCCGGGACAGCAGGTCCGCGGACTCGATCTCCTCGAACACCCCGAGCGCGGCGGCGCAGGACACCGGGTTGCCGCTGTAGGTGCCGCCGATGCCGCCCGGATGTGCGGCGTCCATGATCTCGGCGCGTCCGGTGACCGCCGCCAGGGGCAGCCCGCCGGCCAAACCCTTGGCGGTGACGATCAGGTCGGGCACCAGACCCTCGTGGTCGCAGGCGAACCACGACCCGGTTCGCGCGATGCCCGTCTGCACTTCGTCGGCGACCAGCAGGATCCCCCGATCGCGGCAGAACGCGGCCACCGACTGCAGGAACCCGTCGGCGGGCACGATGAAGCCGCCCTCGCCCTGGATCGGCTCGACCACGACGCAGGCCACGGCGTCGGCGCCGATCTGGGCGTCGACGAGCTGCGCGAGCTGGCCGAGCGCTTCGGCGGCGCAGTTCTCGGGACCGGACGGCCACCGGTAGGGGTAGGCCATCGGGGCGCGGTACACCTCGGGGGCGAACGGACCGAAGCCGTGCTTGTAGGGCTGGTTCTTCGCGGTCATCGTCATCGTCAGCAGCGAGCGGCCGTGGAAGGCGTGGTCGAAGACCACGACCGCGGAGCGTCCGGTGGCGGCACGGGCGTACTTGACGGCGTTCTCCACCGCTTCGGCGCCGGTGTTGAACAGCGTGGTGCGCTTGGCGTGATCGCCCGGGGTGAGGTGGTTCAGCGTTTCGGCGACCTCGATGTAGGGCTCGTACGGCGTGGCGAGGAAGCAGGTGTGGGTGTAGAGCGGCAGCTGCGCCATCGCCCGCGTGACCACGGCCGGCGCCGCGTTGCCCACCGTCGTGACGGCGATCCCGCTGCCCAGATCGATGAACGAGTTGCCGTCCACGTCCACCACCACGCCGCCGCCGGCGGCGGCCACGTACACCCCGGCGGAGCTCGTCAGTCCGCCTGGCAGAGCCGTCGCACGGCGGGCCGCCAGGTCGCGGGAGCGCGGACCAGGGATCTCGGTGAGCAGCCGGCGCTGCTGCACGAGGGTGGGGCCGCCGGTGAGGGTCGCTGTCATGGCTCCACCGTAAGAAGCCGCGGCCACCCGGTACATGTCCACGTCGGACAGTCGAGACGTCGCCGTTGTCCGATACGGCGATGAACAGATTGGGCGAGATCGTCGACGCGGCGGGTGGCGGCGTCCTAGGGTGGGCGGTACGCAGGCGGACCACAGGAGGTTGCGGGTGCAGGACTACTCCGACGTGCTCATCATCGGCGCAGGCATCTCCGGGATCGGCGCCGCCTACCGCGTCACCGAGCGCAATCCCGGACTGCGGTACACGATTCTGGAGCGACGGTCCCGCATCGGTGGCACCTGGGATCTGTTCCGCTATCCGGGCATCCGTTCCGACAGCGACATCTTCACGCTGTCGTTCCCCTGGGAGCCGTGGACCCGGCAGGAGAACGTCGCCGACGGCGAGTACATCCGGCAGTACCTGGCCGACACCGCGCACAAGCACGGCATCGACCGACACATCCGGTTCGACACCCATGTCACGTCGGTCGACTGGGACTCCTCGACCGACACGTGGACGGTGCACGCTCGGCAGGACGGGCAGGAGCGGACCTTCCGCAGCCGATTCCTGTTCTGCGGCACCGGCTACTACAGCTACGACGACCCCTACCGCCCCGACATCGCCGGCCTCGACCGGTTCGGCGGGCAGGTGGTACACCCGCAGTTCTGGCCCGAGGACCTCGACCACACCGGGAAGCGCGTGGTCGTGATCGGCAGCGGCGCGACCGCCATCAGCCTCATCCCCGCGCTGAGCGAGAAGGCGGCGCACGTCACGATGCTGCAGCGCTCACCGACGTACATGATGTCGATGCCGCGGATCGACCCGATGGTCGACGCCATCCGGAAGGTCCTGCCGCGCAGGCTGTCCCATGCCGTGGTGCGGTTCCGCAACGCGATGTTCCACGTGTTGACGTACTTCATGTTCCGCAAGGCGCCGAAGTTCGGGCGCTGGCTGATCCGCAACCGCACGATCGCCGCGCTGCCGCCCGGTTACGACGTCGACGTGCACTTCAAGCCGCGCTACAACCCGTGGGACCAGCGCATGTGTCTGGTCCTCGACAACGACCTGTTCGAGAAGGTCAAGCAGGGTCGGGCGGACGTCGTCACCGACACCATCGACCACGTCGACGAGACCGGGATCGTGCTGAGCTCCGGCGCGCGACTCGACGCCGACATCATCGTCACGGCGACCGGGCTGCAGCTGCAGGCACTCGGCGGCATCCGGGTGTTCGTCGACGGTGAGGAGATCGACCCGACGGACCGGTTCGTGTACAAGGAGTACCTCATCGAGGACCTCCCGAACATCGCCTGGTGCATCGGCTACACCAACGCCTCGTGGACGTTGCGGGCCGACATGACCGCGAAGGCGTTCGCGAAGCTGGTGGCCTACATGGGGTCCCACGGCTACACGCACGCTTATCCGCACCGGGGCGACGCACCGATCTCGGAGAAGCCGGCCTTCGACCTGCAGGCGAACTACATCAAGCGCGCACCGCACGCGCTGCCGCGTTCGGGAACGCGCAGGCCGTGGAACGTGCGGCACAACTACGTGCTCGACGTCATCGACCACCGGTTCGACCGGATCGAGGAGTCGATGGTGTTCGGTCGCGCGCCGGTCAGGGTGGTCACGTCGGCATAGGGAGTCGGTCATGGATGGGCGCGAGTCGGAACACAGTGACGTCATCATCGTCGGGGCCGGTTTCTCCGGCATCGGCGCCGCGTACCGCATCCGTGAGAAGAACCCGGGGCTGACCTTCACCATCCTGGAGCGGCGGGAGCGGCTGGGCGGGACGTGGGACCTGTTCCGCTATCCCGGCATCCGCTCCGACAGCGACATCTTCACGCTGTCGTTCCCGTGGGAACCGTGGACGCGACCCGAGGCGATCGCCGACGGCGCCGACATCTGGCAGTACATGGCCGACACTGCGCGCAAACACGGGATCGACGAGCACATCCGGTACCGCACCGAGGTGGTCTCCGCGGACTGGGATTCCGCAACGGACACCTGGACCGTGCGCGCCGACCACGATGGCGTGGAGACGGTCTTCACGACCCGGTTCCTGTTCTTCGCCAGCGGTTACTACGACTACGACGCGCCCTATGCGCCAGACTTCCCCGGGCTCGGCGACTTCCGCGGTGAGGTGATCCACCCGCAGCACTGGCCCGAGAATTTCGACGCCACCGGGAAGCGTCTGATCGTCATCGGCAGCGGCGCGACGGCGGTGAGCATGATCCCGTCGCTCGTGCGCACGGCCGCGCACGTGACGATGTTGCAGCGCACCCCGTCGTACCTGTTCTCCGTGCCGCGAGTGTTGCCGCCCATCAACGCGATCCGGCGAATCCTGCCGGGGCGTACCGGGCATCTGGCGGCCCGCTGGGTCATGTCGATGTTCGGTTCGCTGTTGTGGCTGGTCTCCCGGGGTGCGCCCGCCCTGAGCAAGCGGTTGCTGCGCTGGATGACCAAACGCGAGCTGCCGGCGAACTATCCCGTCGACGTCCACTTCCGGCCGCCGTACAACCCGTGGGATCAGCGCATGTGCTTCATGGTCGACGCCGACCTGCTCAAGGCCGTCGCGGCCGGCGACGTCGAGATCGTCACCGACCACGTCGATCATTTCGACGCCGACGGGATCGTGCTCAGGTCCGGTCGTCACCTGAACGCCGACGCGGTCATCACCGCCACCGGACTGCAGATGCAGGCGCTCGGCGGTACCACCCTGTCGGTCGACGGGGAGAAGGTCGAACCCCATCAACGGTTCATGTACCGTCGCCATCTGCTCGAGGACGTGCCGAACGCGGCCTGGTGTATGGGCTACACCAACGCGTCGTGGACCCTCGGCGCCGACATGACGGCACGTGCGGTGGCGAACCTGTTGGCGTACATGCGCTCCCATGGCTACACCCACGCCTACCCGCACCTCGGGCAGGAGCCGATGGCCGAGCAGCCCGCCTTCAACCTGCAGTCCGGGTACGTGCTGAGGGGCCTGGGCGCCCTGCCCAAGTCGGGAGTACGGCGGCCGTGGATGCTCAGTCACACCTACGTCCGCGACGCGATCGGTCAGCGCCTGGACTCGATCGAGCAGTCGATGGTGTTCGGGCGCGCCGCCGCACGCGAACCCCACCCCGCCTGACCCCCCGTCAGGGGGCGACGGTGAGCCAGTCGGCGAAGCCCGAGGGGTCGTGGCGGCCGAGCGCGCCGTGCTCGAAGAGTCCCCAGCCCTCACGCTCGGTGCCGTCGGCGTCGCGGCACACGGCGCGGCCGACGTGGTCGATCACCCCGAAGCCGGCCCGACCGACGACGGCCGGATCGGTCATGTCGTAGGTCAGCCGTTCGGTGAAACGCTCGCCCTTCCACACGCCGTGCAGCCAGTCGGAGTCACCGCCGTAGCCGCCGCCGACATGGATCGGTACCGGCAGCTTGGACTCCACGTCGAAATGCAGTGCGCTGCCGTCACTCCCGGTCGCCTCGATGGTGGCGCCGGTGGGGATGCGGGTGCCGGAGCGGTAGTGGATCCTCACGCGTGGCCAGCCGAGCTGCTCGACGCGGCCGTCCTTCCAGATCCGGGTGCAGTCGTTGAGGGACCGGAAGCCCTGCGGATCCTCCTGGATGATGATCACGATGCCGAAGTCGTCGAACGCCATCGGCACGTACAGCCACCACATGCCCTCGAACGGCGGGTCGTCGGGGCGTCCCGCCGGCTCGGCCTCGCCGACGGGCCGGATGCCCCACGAGCGGTCGCGGGTGCCGATCCATCGGGCCGGGTCCACCGGGATGTCCTCCCCGTCGATCGCAAGCTGCCCGCTCCACGTGCCGACCTGGGCGAAGCGCTGCGCGTCTAAGGTGATCCGGGTGCCGCGGCGCATGATGTGCGGCTGCTCCTGCACCACGTCGAACAGCCCCTCCCACGTCAGGTCGGCGGCGATGCCCTCGGTGTCGTCGCAGACGATGCGCAGCTTGCGCAGCGGCTCGATCACCTCCACGCGGTAGTTGCCGACGTGCTGGTTCAGGCGGTCCTGGTCGATGGCATCGGACAGATGCACCGCGGTCTGGGTGTCCCCGCGCCTCACCAGCAGGAAGGCGTCCTTGACCCCGAGGTTGGGGTAGTAGCCGATACCGGTGATGACGAAGATGTCCCCGGTGCGGTCATGGGCGTTGAAGTAGGACCGGTCGTAGAAGTTGCGGTCGGAGGAGCCCGGCCACGCGATCGGCTGCGGCACCTGGTGTACCGGGTACTCGTCCATGGGTCCGAGCATCAGGCGGTCTCTCTTAGCAGTCGCTTCAGCAGTGAGCCGTGGTAGAACAACGTCTCGACGTCGTCCGGCTTCTCGATCTCCCCGAAGTGCACCCGGCGGGCGCCTGTGCGCATGAACACGCAGCACCACACCACCGCGGAGTACACGTAGAACCAGTCGAGGTCGCCGACTTCGATGCCCGTGGCGTCGCGATAGGTGGCCCGGATGTCGTCCTCGCGCAAGAAGTCCGGCATACCGGGCAATCCGGCGAGCTTGGTCAGCTCCTGGAACACCATGTGCGCGAACCCGAGCCACGCGACGTCGAACTCGCGCGGGCCGACGGTGGCCATCTCCCAGTCGAGCACCGCGACGGGGGCGAAGTCGCGGTACATGACGTTGCCGATCCGCGAATCACCCCAGACGAGAACGGGTTCGGTAGCAGCCACGTCGGCGGGGAACTGCTCCTCGAGCCAGGCCAGCGCCCGCTCGACCAGGGGGGAGCGTCCGATGTCGGGCACGCTGAACTCGTACCAACTCTTCAGCCAGCCGAAGTGCCGGTGCAGCGCCGTCTCCCCGGGCGGATCGATGTCCTGCAGGAAGCCGAACGTCTGCTGCGCGTCGGGGATCGAGTGCAGCGCGGCCAACACCTTGACGGTGTTGTCCTGCAGCAGGCGCTGCTGCTGCGGGTCGGCGTCGAAGAGCCAGTTGCCGCCGAACGTGTAGGGCATGACGTCGGGCGGGACGATCCCCTCGACGCGGTCCATCAGGAAGAACGGCCGTCCCAGCACGTCGCCGGAACGCTCGAGCCACCGCACGCCCGGCACCGGGACGTCGGTCAACTCGGCGACCAGGCGCATCACCTCGTGCTGATGGTCGAGCCGGTAGTGCTCGAAGACCGGCACGTCCGACTCGGCGGGGGCGACCCGCGCGACCCACTGCTGCTCGACCGGGCTGCCGCCCTGCACCCATCGGCCCGACACCAGGATGGTCTCCGACGACATGCCGTTGGTGTCCACACCGCTGTCCACGGTGATCTCGGGCGTGGTGTTGGGCAGCACGGTCGACAGCCAGGTGGACAGCGCGGCGGGCACGTTCGTCATGTCGCGGCTGGACCGTTGGAGCCGGTCGACGTCCTCGACGGCTGGGTCAGTGGTCACGAGAGAGTCCTTCCCGCCACGAATCGTGGTCCTGGCGCCCGCCAATACGATACGGTGGGTAGCGATATGAAAGCAGACCCGTCCTCGGCTGACAAGACCCCGAGTGCCGGACGCCCACGCGACCCGCGTATCGACGCTGCCATATTGCGGGCCACCGCGGACCTCCTTGTCGAAATCGGCTATGCGGGCGTCACGATGGCCGCCGTCGCCGAACGCGCAGGCACCACCAAGACCGCGCTGTACCGCCGCTGGTCGAGCAAGGCCGAACTGGTGCACGAGGCGGCGTTCCCGGTCACCCCGTCGGCGATCGACACCCCGCCGGGGGACATCGCGGCGGACCTGCGGGCGATGGTGGCCGCGGCGCGCGACGTGTTCACCAGCCCCGTCGTGGCTGCCGCACTGCCCGGCCTGATCTCCGACATGTCGGCCGACCCCGCGATGCTCAGCCGGGTCAGTGCACGGTTCACCGACCTGTTCGCCGCGGTGCGCACGCGGCTGCTCGACGCCGTCGACCGCGGCGAGGTGCGCGACGACGTGGACCCCGACGGACTGGTCCACCTCATCGGCGGGGCGACGATGCTGGCCCTGTTGCAGGCACCCGACTATCTGGCGAGCGCGGCGTGGGTGGACAACACGACGTCGATCCTGCTGCGCGGCGTGGCCACCCGCTAGTCAGCGCGGGGTGATCTGCTCCCGGTTGCGTTGTGCGACAGCCGTGAAGCGGTCCCCGAGTTCGTCGAACTCGCGGTGCTGCGCGAACGCGATCCGCTCCTCGGCGGCCAGCGCCGGATCGGTCACCGCGGCCGCACCGCTGGTGTAGATCTCCTTCAGGCTGCGCATCGTGGGCCCCGGGACCTCGGCGATCTGGGTGGCGAGTTCGATCGCCCGCGCGAGCAACCGGTCGTGCGGCACCACCTCGGTGACCAACCCGATGCGCTCGGCCCGGACGGCGTCGACCACCTCGCCGGTCATCGACAGCCGACGCGCCATCGCCGCGCCGACCAGCTGCGGCAACCGCGCCGTCATCCCACCGCCGGGCAGGATGCCGACCCGGGCGTGGGTGTCGGCGAACACCGCCCGGTCCGAGGCGACGAGGAAGTCGCAGCCCAGCGCCATCTCCAGCCCGCCGGTGAAGGTCGCGCCGTTGACTGCGCCCACCACCGGCGTGCGCATGGCGGCCACCGCGGCGATGCAACTCTGCTTACGGAACTCCTCGAAGTACGAAAGGCCATCGCGCGCTGCCTCTTTGAGGTCGACACCGGCGCAGAACGCCGGGTCGGCCCCGGTGAGCACGACCGCGCGGACGGACTCGTCGGCGTCCGCGTCGGTCAAGGCCGTGTAGCCGGCGCGGATCAGATCGCGGCTGAGCGCGTTGCGGGCGTGCGGGCGGTTCAGCGTGAGCACACGAACCGCCCCGTGATCGGCGGTGAGCACCAGTTCGGTCGGCATCAGAGGAAGCGGTTGGCCGCGTTGGCGAGATCGAGCAGCGGCTGCGGTAGCGCACCGAGCAGGAACGTCACCGCCGCGGTGACGGCCACGACCGCCGTCGTCATCGCGCTGGGCACCACCACGGTCGGCGCATCGTCGGGACGGTCGGTGAAGAACATCAGCACGATCACGCGGACGTAGAAGTACGCCGCGATCGCGCTCGCGATCACGCCGACGACCACCAGGGGGATGGCCCCGCCCTCGCCCGCCGCCTTGAACACCGCGAACTTGCTGACGAAGCCACTGGTCAGCGGAATACCCGCGAACGCCAGCAGGAACAGCGAGAACACGATGCCCACCAGCGGATAGCGCTTGCCCAATCCCGCCCATCGGGCCAGCGCGGTGTCCTCCTCACCGTCGGCGTCGCGGACCAGACCCACCACCGCGAACGCCCCGACGGTCGAGAATCCGTAGGCGAACAGATAGAACAGCGTGGACGACAGGCCCGACTCGTTGCCGGCGATCACGCCGGTCAGGATGAAACCGCTGTGTGCCACCGCGGAATACGCCAGGATCCGCTTCACGTCGCTCTGCGTCACGGCGGTGACGGTGCCGACGGCCATCGTGGCGATCGCGATCGTCCACAGCACGGGCCGCCAGTCGTCGTGCAGGCCGGGCAGCGCCACGAAGAACAGCCGCAACATGGCCCCGAACGCCGCGATCTTGGTGGCCGCGGCCATGAACGCCGTGATCGGCGTCGGCGCCCCCTGGTAGACGTCGGGGATCCACGAATGGAACGGCACGGCACCGACTTTGAACAGCACACCGACCAGCAGCAGCGCGATCCCGATCAACGCCAGCGACCGCGAACCCGTGCCCGCCGACACCGCCTCGGCGATGCCGGGCAGCGACAGTGTGCCGGCGTAGCCGTACAACATCGCGGCGCCGTACAGGAAGAACGCCGACGAGAAGGCGCCCAGCAGGAAGTACTTCAGGGACGACTCCTGCGACAGCAACCGGCGCCGCCGCGCCAGCCCGCACAGCAGGTACAGCGGCAGCGACAACACCTCGAGCGCGATGAACATCGTCAGCAGGTCGTCGGCCGCGGGGAACAGCAGCATGCCGCCGACGGCGAACATGGTCAGCGGGAACACCTCGGTCTGGATGACGCCCGCCGTGGTCGCCTGCTTCTCGGCGACGCTGCCGGCGATCGCGGAGGCCTGCGGGGTGAAGGCGTCCAGTCCGCCGCCCTGCTCGCCACGGTCGGGCACGGCGATGCGGCGTTCGCCGATCAGCAGGATGCCGAGGATCCCCACCAGCAGGATCGTGCCCTGCAGGAACAGCGCGGGACGGTCGACGGCCACCGCACCCATCACTGCGCTGGTGCCGTTGCCGCCGTGCAGGTCTCGTCCCACCAGCACGACGGCGACGAACGCCGCGACCAGGGCCACCAGGCTGAGGGTGACCTGGGCGGGGTAGCGCTGCCTGCGGGGGAGCAGGGTTTCGAGGAGCACCCCGAGCACCGCGGCGCCGAACACGATCAGCATCGGCGACAGCAGGCCGTACTCGATGGACGGTGTGGGCAGGTTCATCGCACCGGGCCTTCCGCCATCCGGGGTGCCGGGTCGGGCTGGTCGATCGTGGTCAACGTGTGTGTCACCGCGGGGTTGATCACGTCGAGGGCCGGCTTCGGATACACCCCGAGCACCAACAGCAGCGCGATGAGCGGAGCGACGACGGCGATCTCGCGCGCCCGCAGATCGGGAAGCCGGGTGTCGCCCTCGGCCAGCGCGGGCGGAGTCGGCCCGGTCATCATCCGCTGGTACATCCACAGCACGTAGATCGCCGACAGCACCAGTGCACTGGCGGCCAGCACACCGAACACCGGGTAACGGGTGAAGGTGCCGATCAGGACCAGGAACTCACTGATGAACGGCGCCAGCCCGGGCAGCGACAGCGTGGCCAGACCCGCCACCAGGAAGGTCCCCGCCAGTACCGGCGCCACCTTCTGCACTCCGCCGTAGGCGCTGATGAGACGGGAGCCCCGGCGCGATACCAGGAACCCGGCGATCAGGAACAGCGCTGCGGTCGAGATGCCGTGGTTGACCATGTACAGCGTCGACCCCGACTGCCCCTGGGTGGTCATCACGAAGATGCCGAGAATGATGAAGCCGAAATGCGAGATCGACGTGTACGCGATCAACCGCATGACGTCGGTCTGCCCGATCGCGACGACCGCGCCGTACACGATGCCGATCACGGCGAGCGTGATGATCAAGGGGCTGAAGTACTTCGCCGAATCGGGGAACAACGTCAGGCAGTAGCGGATCATGCCGAACGTGCCGACCTTGTCCATGATCGCCATCATCAGCACCGCGCTGGCCGGAGTCGCCTCGACCGCCGCGTCGGGCAGCCAGCGGTGCAGCGGCCACAGCGGCGCCTTCACCGCGAACGCGAACATGAAGCCGCCGAAGAGCAGGTGCATCACCAGGGGGTTCATGGTGAACTCGCCGCCGGCGACCGCGGCGACGATCGCCCGCAGGTCGAAGGTGCCTGCGTCGAAAGCGTCACTCGAGGCGGTCGCGACATAGAGCCCCACCACCGCGGCGAGCATGATCAGACCGCCGAACAGGTTGTACAGCAGGAACTTCACCGCCGCCCGGCTGCGGTCGCGGCCACCGAACCCGCCGATGAGGAAGTACATCGGGATCAGCATGGCCTCGAAGAACACGTAGAACAGCAGGATGTCCAGCGAGACCAGCGAGATGAGGACCATGCCCTCGACGGCCAGCGTCAGCGCGAAGTAGATGTGCACCGACCGGCCGCCCCAGCTGAGCCGATCGCCCGCGTCGTTCCAGCCCGCGACGATCAGCAGCGGCACCAGCACCGCGGTCAGCACCACCAGGGCCAGCGCGATACCGTCGACGCCGAGGATGTAACCGGTGCCGAATGACGGGATCCAGCGGTAGTTCTCGACGAACTGGTATTGCTCACCGCCCGGGTCGAAGCCCACCGCGATCACCGCGGTGACGGCGAGCACGGCCAGTGACACGGCCAGCGCCACCCACTTGGCCAGCGAGCGCGCGGCCGCGGGCAGCACCATCACCACCACGGCGCCCAGCATCGGGACGGCCCACAGCACACTCAGCCACGGCAGAGACATCCCCGTCACCACAGGTTGACCGCCAGGATCAGTGCGACGACGAACGTCGCCCCGGCGAGCATCGACAGGGCGTAGGACCGGGCGAACCCGGTCTGCACCTGCCGCAGCCCCGCCGACGCCCGGCCGATGGCCGCGGCCAGGCCGCCGGCCGCGCCGTCGACCGCCTCGTCGTCGAGTTCGGTGAGCCCCCTGGTCAATTGCGCCCCCGGCGCCATCAGCACCCTCTCGTTGAACGCATCCCCGTACAGGTCGCGCCGCGCCGCGACGGTCAGTGCCGACCCGGCGGGCGCCTCGTCGGGCACCGCCCGGGTGCCGTACATGCGGTAGGCGATCGCGATGCCGACCGCGACGACGGCCAGCACCACCACGGTCACCACCCAGACCGGCACCGCGTGATGGGCCTCGTGGGCGCCGACGACGGGTTCGAGCCAGGTCTGCAGTGTGCCGCCGATGGCCAGCGCGCCACCGGCGGTCACCGAGCCCACCGCCAGCAGGATCATCGGCCACGTCATCACCGCGGGCGCCTCGTGCGGATGCGACTGCTCATCCCAGCGCTTCTCCCCGAAGAACGTCATCAGCATCACCCGCGTCATGTAGAACGCGGTGATACCGGCCCCGAGAATCGTCGCCGTGCCGAGGATCACGCCCTTGATGCCGCCCGCGCCGAGCGCGGCCTCGATGATGCCGTCCTTGGAGAAGAACCCGGCCAGCGGCGGGATCCCGATGATCGCGAGGTAGCCGAGGCCGAACGTCACGAACGTCACGGGTAAGGCTTTGCGCAGCCCGCCGAAGCGGCGCATGTTCACCTCGTCGTTCATCGCGTGCATGACCGACCCGGCGCCGAGGAACAGGCCGGCCTTGAAGAAGCCGTGGGTGAGCAGGTGCATGATCGCGAACGCATAGCCCGCCGGGCCCAGGCCCGCCGCCAGCACCATGTAGCCGATCTGGCTCATCGTCGACGCCGCGAGCGCCTTCTTGATGTCGTCCTTGGCGCATCCGATGATCGCCCCGAACAACAACGTCACCGTGCCGACGACCACCACCGCCGTCTGCGCATGCGGGGCGAGGTCGAACACCGGTGCGGAGCGGACGATCAGGTACACCCCCGCGGTCACCATGGTGGCGGCGTGGATGAGCGCCGACACCGGGGTGGGGCCCTCCATCGCGTCGCCGAGCCAGGACTGCAGAGGCACCTGGGCCGATTTGCCGCACGCGGCGAGAAGCAGCAGCAGACCGATCGCGGTCAGCGTGCCCTCGCCCAGGCGCGGTGCGGCATCGAACACCCCGCCGAAGGAGACGGCGCCGACGGCGGAGAACATCACCATCAGCGCGACGGCCAACCCGATGTCGCCGACCCGGTTGACGACGAACGCCTTCTTGGCCGCGGTGGCGGCGGACGGTTTGTGCGACCAGAATCCGATCAACAGGTAGGACGCCAAACCCACACCCTCCCAGCCCATGTAGAGCCCGAGGTAGTTGTCGGCGAGCACGAGCAGCAGCATCGCGGCGAGGAACAGGTTCAGGTACGCGAAGAATCGCCTGCGGCCGGGATCGTGGGCCATGTAGCCGATCGAGTAGATGTGGATCAGCGAACCCACGCCGGTGATCAGCAGCGCGAAGCACATCGACAGCTGGTCGAGCTGCAGGCCGAAGTCGACGCGCAACTCGCCGACGGGCACCCAGCTGAACAGGCTCTGGTGCATCGCACGCTGCTCGGCGTCGCGGCCCAGCATGTCGGCGAAAAGCACCGCGGCGCAGACGAATGACGCCAGCGATGCCACCGTCCCCAGCAGGTGGCCCCAGGAGTCGGAGCGTCTGCCGGCCAGCAACAGCACCAGGGCGCCCGCCAGCGGCAGGGCGATGAGCAGCCACACGGGAAGCGTCATCGGTGCCTAGTGCCTCAGCAGGCTGGCGTCGTCGACGTTCGCCGAGCGCCGGGTCCGGAAGATCGTCATGATGATCGCCAGGCCGATCACCACCTCGCACGCCGCGACCACCATCGTGAAGAACGCCACCACCTGTCCGTCGAGTTGGCCGTGGATCCGGGAGAACGCGACGAACGCGAGATTGCCCGCGTTGAGCATCAGCTCCACGCACATGAACATGACGATCGCGTTGCGCCGCAGCAGCACTCCCGCGGCGCCGATGGTGAACAGCAGCGCCGAGAGGTAGAGGTAGTTGTCGGGGTTCACCGGCTCTCCCCGTTCTCGGGGTCGGCGGGGACGGGGCGCAGCTGCAGGATCGCACTGACCGACAATTCCGAGCCGGTCCCGTCGGGCAGTCGGGCGGGCACGTCGACGGCGTTGTGCCGCGCGTAGACACCGGGATTGGGCAACGTGGTCGGGTGCCCGCCGGGGGCGAAGCGTTCGACCGCGAGCTCGCGCTGGGTCTTGCGGCGCTCGAAGCGTTCCCGGTGGGCGAGCACCATGGCGCCCAGTGCGGCGGTGATGAGCAACGCGCCGGTCAATTCGAACGCCCACAGGTACTTCGTGAAGATCAGTGCGGCAAGGCCTTCGACGTTGCCGTTCGCATTCGCCTGCCCCAGCCCGGTGAATCCGTTCGTCGACACGCTGCCGATGCCGGCGATCAGCAGGACACCGAAGCCGAGGCCGATCACGATCGCCGCGACCCGCTGCCCGCGCAACGTCTCCACCAGTGACTCGGAGGAGTCGACGCCGATGAGCATCAGCACGAACAGGAACAGCATCATCACCGCGCCGGTGTAGACCACCACCTGCACCACGCCGAGGAACGGGGCGTCCTGGACGATGTAGAGCACGGCGAGCGCGATCATCGTGACGGCCAGCGAGATCGCCGAGTAGACCGCCTTGGGTGCGGACACCACCCCGAGTGCCCCGAGCACCGTGACGACGGCGAGCACCCAGAACGCCACGGTCTCACCCATGGGTGCTCCTCGCCGAGGACGGTGTGATGTTGCCGAGGTAGTAGTCGTCGTCGGTGCTGCCCGGCGCCATGGGATGCGGCGGCGCCTCCATCCCGGGCGCGAGCGGAGCCAGCAGCTTGTCCTTGCCGTAGATCAGATCGGACCTGTTGTCGTCGGCCAGCTCGTAGTCATTGGTCATCGTCAACGCACGGGTGGGGCAGGCCTCGATACACAGGCCGCAGCCGATGCACCGCAGATAGTTGATCTGATAGACCCGGCCGTAGCGCTCTCCGGGAGAGAAGCGTTCGTCCTCGGTGTTGTCGGCGCCCTCGACGTAGATCGCATCCGCCGGGCAGGCCCACGCGCACAGCTCGCAGCCGATGCACTTCTCCAGACCGTCGGGGTAGCGGTTGAGCTGGTGGCGGCCGTGGTAGCGCTGGGCGACCGGCCCGGGTTTCTCCGGATACTCCTCGGTGACCGGCTTTTTGAACATCGACCCGAAGGTGACGCCGAAACCCGCCAGCGCGTCGAAGAACTTAGGCATCTGCACGCTCCTTCACCGGCATCGGCGGCACCGGGAAGGCGCCGTGATCGGCCGATCGGACAGGGGGTGGGGGAGACGGGGCCCGGGTGGCGCGGCGGGACCGCCACAGGAACGTCACCAGCGCCGCGAGGGCCACGACCCCGAGGCCGATCGCCGCGGTGGACCAGGTCTGGTACCCGTGATTGCTCAGCGTGTGGGTGGTGGCGACGATCATGATCCAGCCCAGCGAGACCGGGATGAGGATCTTCCATCCCAGCGCCATGAACTGGTCGTAGCGCAGCCGGGGCAGGGTGGCGCGCAGCCACATGAACACGAACAGGAACACCCACACCTTCGCGGTGAACCACAGCAGCGGCCACCAGCCGGTATTGGCGCCGTCCCACAGGCTCAGCGGCCACGGAGCGTGCCAGCCGCCCAGGAACAGCGTGGTGGCCAGCGCGGACACCGTCGTCATGTTCACGTACTCGGCGAGCATGAACATCGCGAATTTCAACGAGGAGTACTCGGTGTGGAAACCGCCGACGAGTTCGCCCTCGGCCTCGGGCAGATCGAAGGGAGCGCGGTTGGTCTCACCGACCATGGACGTGAGGTACACGAGGAAGGACGGCAGCAGCAGGAACACGAACCACGTGTCCGTCTGCGCGGCGACGATGCCCGAGGTCGACATGGTGCCCGAATAGATGAACACCGCGGCGAACGACAGGGCCATGGCGATCTCATAGGACACCACCTGCGCCGACGACCGCAGGCCACCGAGGAGCGGATACACCGAGCCCGAGGCCCATCCCGCGAGCACGATGCCGTACACCCCGATCGAGGTGACCGCCAGGATGTAGAGCACCGCGACGGGCAGATCGGTCAACTGCAGCGCGGTGCGATGGCCGAACACCGACACCTCGCCGCCCAGAGGGATCACCGCGAACGCCATGAACGCGGGGATCACCGAGATCACCGGTGCGGCGAGGTAGATCCACTTGTCCACCCCGGCCGGGATCAGGCCCTCCTTGAGGGCGAGTTTCACGCCGTCGGCCAGCGACTGCAGCAGCCCGCGCGGACCGACCCGGTTGGGTCCGAACCGCATCTGCATGCGGCCCAGGATCTTTCGCTCGAGCAGGATCGCGGTGAGCACGGTCAGCAGCAGGAACACGAAGATGCCGAGCGACTTCCCGAGGATCAACCACCACGGGTCGTGCCCGAACAGCGTCGGGTCGGGATAGGTCACAGATGCCCCCGTCCGATCGAGACCACGGCGCCCGACGTGACGCCCAGCGCCGAGTGCACCACGCTGCCCGGCGAATTCATCGGCACCCAGGCCACGCGGTCGGCCATGTCGGTGACGGCCAGCGGCAGCGTGATGGCACCGCGGTCGGTGCTGACCGTCACCGGATCCCCCGCGCCGGCGCCGATCTCGGCGGCGGTGGCCGCCGACAGCCGTACCACCGGGGCGTGGGCGGTGCCCGCCAGGTGCGGTTCGCCGTCCTGCAGCCTGCCGTTGTCGAGCAGCAGCCGCCACGTCGCCAGCACCGCCTCGCCGTCGCCCGGCACCGGTGCTGGCGGTGCGGGGTGATCGCCGGCGTCGCGGGACCCGGACCACATCCCGAGCCGCGCGCGCTCGTCGGCGGCGGCGGACGCGGTCGGCAGCCCCAGGTCGACGCCGATCTCGTCGGCCAGGTAGGTCAGCACCCGCTGATCCGGAATGGCGTTGGTGCGCAACGACGCATCGAACGGCCGAATCCGGCCCTCCCAGTTGACGAACGACCCCGCCTTCTCCACGACCGGGGCGACGGGGAAGACCACGTCGGCCCGTTCGGTCACCGCGCTGTGGCGCAACTCCAAACTCACGACGAACGGTGCCGCGTCGAGGGCCGCGACAGCGGCTGCGGGGTCGGGCAGGTCGTCGACGCCGACGCCGCCGACCAGCAATGCGTCCAGCGCGCCGGAGCCGGCCGCCGCGAGGATCGCCGCGGTGTCACGCCCCGATTCGGTCGGCAGCGCGTCGACGTTCCAGGCGGCCGCCATCTGCGCCCGTGCGGTGTCGTCGCCGACCGGCCGGCCACCGGGCAGCAGATTCGGCAGCGCACCCGCCTCGAGGGCCCCGCGCTCACCCGCCCGGCGGGGCACCCACGCCAGCCGCGCCCCGGTCGACGCCGCGAGCCGCGCCGCGGCCGTCAATGCGCCCGGGGCGGCCGCGAGGCGTTCCCCGACCAGGATGAGCGCACCGGGCATCGACAGCAGTTCGTCCCCGGCCAGACCGTCCAGCGCGGCGGCCTCACCGCCCGGGGCGGTGAGAAGGACCTGTCCCGACAGCTTGCGCAGACCGCGCGACACCAGCGGCGCCACCGACAGCACCCGCACACCGCGCTTGCGCACCGCCTTGCGCAGCCGCAGGAAGACGATCGGCGACTCGTCCTCGGGTTCGAACCCGGCCAGCAGGACGGCTGGGGCGTTCTCCAGATCGCTGTACGTGACGGTCATCGGTCGGCCGGCGACGTGCGCGGCCAGGAACTCCGCCTCCTCGGCACTGTGCTGTCGGGATCGGAAGTCGATGTCGTTGGTGCCGAGCACGATCCGGGCGAACTTGGCGTAGGCGTAGGCGTCCTCGGCGGTGCAGCGGCCGCCCACGAGCACACCGGCCCTGCCGCCGGACGCCGCGAGCCGGCCCGCGGCGACGGTGAGCGCCTCGGACCACGACGCTGGGCGCAGCGCGCCGTCCTCGCGGATCAGCGGGGTGGTCAGGCGGTCACCCACCCCGGTGTAGGTGAACGCCCAGCGGCCCTTGTCGCAGTTCCACTCCTCGTTGACCTCGGGATCGTCGCCCGCCAGCCGGCGCAGCACCTTCCCGCGCCGGTGGTCGGTGCGCTGGGCGCATCCGGAGGCGCAGTGCTCGCAGACGCTGGGGCTGGACACCAGGTCGAACGGTCGGGCCCGGAACCGGTACGCGGTGCCGGTCAGTGCACCGACCGGGCAGATCTGCACGGTGTTTCCCGAGAAGTACGACTGGAACGGCTCACCGGGGGCGATGCCGACCTGCTGGCTCGCCCCCCGCTCGAGCAGGTCGATGAAGCGGTCGCCGGCGATCTGGTCGGAGAACCGGGTGCAGCGGGCGCACAGCACGCAGCGTTCACGGTCGAGCAGCACCTGTGAGGAGATCGCGATCGGTTTCGGGAAGGTGCGCTTGACGTCGTCGAAGCGAGTCTCGGTGCGGCCGTGCGACATCGCCTGGTTCTGCAGCGGGCACTCGCCGCCCTTGTCGCAGATCGGGCAGTCCAGCGGATGGTTGATGAGCAGCAGTTCCATCACGCCGTGCTGCGCCTTGTCGGCGGCCTCGGAGGTGTACTGCGTGCGCACCACCATGTCGGGTGACACGGTGGTGGTGCAGGACGCCAACGGTTTGCGCTGCCCCTCGACCTCGACAAGACACTGGCGGCATGCGCCGACGGGGTCGAGCAGCGGGTGGTCGCAGAAGCGGGGGATCTGCACGCCCATCAGCTCGGCGGCGCGGATCACCAGGGTGCCCTTGGGGACACTCACCTCGGTGCCGTCGATGGTGAGCGTGACCATCTCGACCGGCGGGGCGTCGTGGCTGTGCTCGGCCAGCGTCATGCGCCGACCCCCTGTCCCCGCGAGCAGACGCAAAATTGCCCGATTTCCCGGGAATCCGTGCGAGTTTGTGTCTGCTCGCGGGTGAACGTCATGCGCCGACTCCTTCCGGTGCTGCCAGCATCGACGCGTACGGGTCGAAGGGACACCCGGCGGGATCCAGGTGCGCCTCGTACTCGGCGCGGAAATGGTCGAGCGACGACAGGATCGGGCTGGCGGCGCCGTCACCCAGCGCGCAGAACGACTTGCCGAAGATGTTGTCGGAGATGTCCAGCAGCTTGTCGAGGTCCTCCTCGGTGCCGCGGCCGGTCTCCAGACGCTCGTAGATCTGCGCCAGCCAGTACGTGCCCTCGCGGCACGGGGTGCACTTGCCGCACGACTCGTGCGCGTAGAACTGCGTCCAGCGGCGCACCGCCCGCACGACGCAGGTCGTGTCGTCGAAGATCTGCAGCGCCTTGGTGCCCAGCATCGACCCCACGCCCGCCATACCCTCGTAATCCAGTGGTACGTCGAGATGTTCGGCGGTCAGCAGCGGTGTCGACGACCCGCCGGGCGTCCAGAACTTCAACTCGTGCCCGGCGCGCACCCCGCCGGCGTAGTCGAGCAGCTCGCGCAGCGTGATGCCCAGCGGCGCCTCGTACTGACCGGGGGTGGTGACGTGTCCGGACAGCGAATACAGCGTGAACCCCGGCGATTTCTCCGAGCCCATCGACCGGAACCAGTCCACGCCGTGGCGCAGGATGGGCGGCACGCTGGCGACCGACTCGACATTGTTGACCACCGTGGGGCAGGCGTAGAGGCCGGCGACGGCCGGGAACGGCGGACGCAACCGGGGCTGGCCGCGCCGTCCCTCCAGCGAGTCCAGCAGCGCGGTTTCCTCACCGCAGATGTAGGCACCGGCCCCTGCGTGCACGACGAGTTCCAGATCGAAGCCCGACCCGCCGATGTCGTTGCCGAGATGGCCCGCCTCGTATGCCTCGGCGACGGCGTTCTGCAGCCGGCGCAGCACCGGGAGCACTTCCCCGCGCAGATAGATGAACGCGTGGTGGGCGCGGATCGCGTAGGCCGCGATGATCGCGCCCTCGACCAGGAAGTGCGGTGTGGTCAGGATCAGCGGCATGTCCTTGCACGTGCCGGGTTCGGACTCGTCGGCATTGATCACCAGGTAGTGCGGTTTCGCCGCCGGGCCCTCGTCGCCCTGCGGGATGAACGACCACTTCGTTCCGGTCGGGAAGCCTGCTCCACCCCGGCCCCGCAGCCCGGAATCCTTGACCGTGGTGATGACGTCGTCCGGACTCATCGCCAGAGCGCGCTCCAGTCCCTGGTATCCGCCGTGCCGGCGATAGGTCTCGATCGTCCACGGTTGGGGTTCGTCCCAGAAGCTGCTGAGCACGGGGGTCAGTGGGGTCATGATGCGTCCGTCGCGGTGGGATCGGTTTCCGCGGTCTGCCCGCGGGCGGGTACGTCGGCCGACGGGGCCGGCGCCGGCTGGTCTTTCACGGCGTCGGCCGCTTCGGCCTGCTCGTGTCCGGGGGCCTCGTCGGTGCTGTCACTGGCGGGCCCGTGGGCGTCCGGGGCGCTCATACCGTGCTCGCGGGCGATCCGCAGCCCGGCGAGCGTTGCGGCGCCGACGGCGGCCGTGTCGTCGGCGCCGTTCGGATGAGGAAGGCCCGCAAGCGTTCTGGCAGTCTCGCGGAACGTGCACAGCGCACCACTGCGCGACGGCATCGGCGGTTCGCCGGCACGCAGCGCATCGACGAGGTCCCGCGCCGACGAGGGTGTCTGGTTGTCGAAGAACTCCCAGTTCACCATCACGACGGGTGCGTAGTCGCAGGCGGCGTTGCACTCCACGTGCTCGAGGGTGATCCGGCCGTCGGGGGTGCTCTGCCCAGCGCCGATCCCGAGATGGTCCTCCAGCGTCTCCAGGATCGCGTCGCCCCCCATCACCGCGCACAGCGTGTTGGTGCAGACACCGACCAGGTACTCGCCCGTCGGCGTCCGGCGGTACATCGAGTAGAACGTCGCCACCGCGGTGACCTCGGCCGCGGTCAGATTCAACTGTGCTGCGCAGAAAGCGATTCCGGCGGGGGTGAGATACCCGTCCTCGGCCTGGACCAGGTGCAGCAGCGGCAACAGGGCAGAGCGCGAATCCGGGTAGCGGGCGACGATGACCGCCGCATCGTCGGCCAGCCGGGCCGCGACGTCGGCGGGATACCCGGCGGGCCCGTGGATCGGCGGACCGGGTTCGTCGGGCCGCTGCCCCAGTTCGAGAAAGATGCTCACTACCTGTCCACCCCGCCCATCACCGGATCGATCGACGCCACCGCCGCGATCGCGTCGGCCACCATGCCGCCTTCGCACATCGCCGCGACCGCTTGCAGATTCGTGAACGACGGATCCCGGTAGTGCACCCGGTAGGGCCGCGTCCCGCCGTCGGAGACCATGTGCACGCCGAGTTCGCCCCGCGGCGACTCCACCGCCGCGTAGACCTGCCCGGCGGGCACCCGGATCCCTTCGGTGACGATCTTGAAGTGGTGGATGAGGCCCTCCATCGACCGGCCCATGATCTTGGCGATGTGCTCGGGCGAATTGCCCAGACCGTCGGGCCCCACCTCGAGATCGGCCGGCCAGGCCAACTTCTTGTCCTCGATCATCACCGGCCGGCCGGTCAGCCGCTCCAACCGCTCCACGCACTGCTCGACGATCTTGAGCGACTCCCGCATCTCCTTGACCCGGATCAGATACCGGCCGTAGGAGTCGCAGCGGTCGTCGGTGACGACATCGAAATCGTAGGTGTCGTAACCGCAGTACGGTTGGGTCTTGCGCAGGTCGTGGGGGAGACCGGTGGCGCGCAGCACCGGGCCGGTGATGCCCAGCGCCATGCATCCGGTGAGATCGAGATATCCGATCCCGAGGGTGCGCGCCTTCCAGATGTAGTTCTCGTTGAGCAGGTTCTCCAGATCGCGAAGGCGTTCGGGCAGCAGGGTCAGCAGCTCGTGCAGCTGGGGCATGGCCTCGTCGGGAAGGTCGACGGCCACGCCGCCCGGGCGGATGTACGCGTGGTTCATCCGCAGGCCGGTGATCGTCTCGAACACCGACAGGATCAGTTCGCGTTCACGGAATCCCAGGAACATCGCGGTCATCGCGCCCAGTTCCATGCCGCCGGTGGCCAACGCGACGAGATGGCTGGAGATCCTGTTGAGCTCCATCATCATCACCCGGATCACCGACGCCCGTTCGGGGATCGCGTCGGTGACGTCGAGCAGCTTCTCCACACCCAGGCAGTACACCGTCTCGTTGAAGAACGGTGACAGATAGTCCATCCGGGTGACGAAGGTGACACCCTGTGTCCACGTGCGGAATTCGAGGTTCTTCTCGATCCCGGTGTGCAGATAGCCGATGCCGCAGCGGGCCTCGACGATCGTCTCGCCCTCGATCTCGAGGATCAGGCGCAGCACGCCGTGGGTGGACGGGTGCTGGGGCCCCATGTTCACGACGATGCGCTCGCCGGCGTGTTCGGCGGCGTTCTGCCGCGCCGCCGTGACGACCTGATCCCAATCCTGGCCGCCGACGACGACCACACGCTCGGCCGGTTCGGAGAGGTCGCGCGAAGTGGTCATCAGTTGTACGCCCTCCGCTCGTCGGGCGGAGGTATCTGGGCGCCGTGGTACTCCACGGGCACCCCGCCCAGCGGGTAGTCCTTGCGTTGCGGATGGCCGACCCAGTCGTCGGGCATCTCGATGCGGGTCAGCGACGGATGTCCGTCGAAGACGATGCCGAAGAAGTCGAACGTCTCCCGCTCGTGCCAGTCGGTGGTCGGATACACCGAGAACAGCGACGGGATGTGCGGATCGGCGTCGGGCGCGGCCACTTCCACGCGGATACGCCGATTGTGGGTGATCGACATCAGCGGGTAGACCGCATGCAGTTCACGGCCGGTGTCACCGGGATAGTGCACCCCGCTGACACCCAGACACAGCTCGAAGCGCAGCGCCGGATCGTCGCGCAGTGCGCGGGCGACCGCGAGCAGCCGGTCCCGGTGGACCTCCAGGGTCAGCTCGCCGCGGAACACGACGACCCGCTCGAGGGATTCCGCGATCACGTCGTCGCCCAGGACTTCCGTCAACGCGTCCACGACATCGTCGAAATAGCCGCCGTAGGGCCGTGGGGAACTGCCGGGCAGCGCCACGGGGCGGACGAGGCGGCCGTATCCGGAGGTATCGCCGCTGCCCTTGGCGCCGAACATGCCACGCCGCACCCCGATGACCTCGGGGCCGGTGTTGTCACCGCTCACCTCAACAGGCCTTTGAGCTCGATGGTCGGTGGTATCGCGAGTGCCGCCTGCTCGGCTTCCCTGATCGCCTCCTCGCGGTTCACGCCGAGCGGCATCTGCTGAATCTTGTCGTGCAGCTTCAGGATCGCGTGCAGCAGCATCTCCGGCCGCGGCGGGCATCCGGGAAGGTAGATGTCCACCGGCACCACGTGATCGACACCCTGCACCACGGCGTAGTTGTTGAACATCCCGCCCGACGACGCGCAGACGCCCATGGCCAGTACCCATTTCGGCTCGGCCATCTGGTCGTAGATCTGCCGCAGCACCGGCGCCATCTTCTGGCTGACCCGGCCGGCGACGATCATCAGATCCGCCTGCCGCGGTGTCGCCGAGAAACGCTCCATGCCGAATCGCGAGATGTCGAACCGCGGTCCGGCGGTGGCCATCATCTCGATCGCGCAGCACGCCAGGCCGAACGTCGCCGGCCACAGCGACCCCTTGCGGACATAGCCGGCGACCTTCTCGACGGTGGACAGCAGGATGCCGCCGGGAAGGCGTTCCTCTAGTCCCATTGCAGGCCTCCTCTGCGCCACACATAGGCGTAGGCGACGAAGACGATGATCATGAACAGCAACATCTCGACCAAGGCGAACAACCCGAGGCTGTCGAAAGCGACCGCCCACGGGTACAGGAACACGATCTCGATGTCGAAGACGATGAACAGCATCGCGGTCAGGTAGTAGCGGATGGGGAAGCGCTGGCCGGTGGCCGCCGCCGCGGGGTCGGAGGCGTCCATCGGCTCGATGCCGCACTCGTAGGCCTCGAGCTTGGCGCGGTTGTACCGGCGGGGTCCGATCAGTACGGCGATGCCCACCGAACCGACGGCGAACACCGCAGCAATCGCACCAAGCACCAGGATCGGCGTATACAGGCTCATGCTGCGCGGGCGCTCCTCGGGGGCTGTCGATGTGAGCTATCACACAGCCTAGCCCTGATCGGGATGCAAGCCACACATTTTGATTAGTATCGCTAGTGGCGTCGCTCCGTGATCCCGTCATGCCTCCAAAAGGCATGGCCAGCACGGTTTTTCAGTGCGCAGCCGGTCAGACGGTGGCGCGCAGCAGCGACACGACCGCGTCGCCGAGCCGGATCGGGTCGATGGGGTGGGGGACCGCCGCTTCCGCGCGGGACCAGTTGGCCAGCCACGCGTCATCGGGGCGTCCGGTCAGGACCAGCACCGGCGGACAGTCCTCGATCTCGTCCTTGAGCTGCTTGGCGATTCCCATGCCGCCGACCGGGGCCGCCTCGCCGTCGAGGATCACCAGGTCGAAGCCGCCCGCGTCCATCTGCTGGATCACCATCGGTCCGGTGGCGACCTCGACGTAGTTCAGTTCGGGCAGTTCGGGGTGCACCCGCTTGCCCAGCGCCAGCCGCACCTGCTCACGGGTCCTCGGGTTGCTGCTGTAGACGAGGACCCTCAGCGCGAGCTCCGGTTCGGATGACGACGGCAGCACCATGGGCGCGATGTTAGCCGCGGCGCGTCCGCCGGCGATGGCGTTCGGACGTCGGCCGGGTCACGATCCTCCGGCGAGCAGTCCGGCGATACCGGCCGGATCGAAGTACTCGTCGATCCGGGTGATCAGCCCGTCGGCGCCGACCTTGATGACGATGCAGACCCGCATCGCCACCACCGCGCCGTTGCGGCCGTGGGCGTGCAGCACGTGCTGCTGGACGAAGCCGCCGTCGAACACCTGCCGGTCCAGGATCTCGTAGCGGCGGTCGGTGGTGCTGTCGATGAACCAGCCGATGATCCGCACCGACCGCCTCCGGTCGTTGTCGCGGTCGTCGCCGGTCTTGCGCACCGCGATCTGCGGGCTGAACAGCTCCTCCACGCAGGCGACGTCGCTGCCCTCGATCGCGCCGAACAGGCGGTCGGCGACGTCCAGGACCGTTCTCACCGCGGACGCGGACACGGCATGAGAATCCACCGTTGACCTCAACTCCCATTCAGGTTGAACACTGGGGGAATGGACCAGACTCCCACCCTCTCCCGCTTCGACGACTTCTACAAGAACCAGACGCCGCCCTGGGTCATCGGCGAGCCGCAGCCCGCGATCGTCGCGCTGGAACGCGACGGCCACCTCCGCGGCCGGGTACTCGACATCGGCTGCGGAACCGGCGAGCACACGATCCTGCTGACCCGGCTGGGCTATGACGTGCTGGGTGTCGACGGGGCACCGACCGCCGTCGAGCAGGCCCGGCGCAACGCCGCCGCCCACGGCGTCGACGCGCGGTTCGAGGTCCGCGACGCCCTCGATCTGGGGACAACGCCGACCTTCGACACCGTCGTCGACAGCGCCCTGTTCCACGTTTTCGACGCCGATGACCGGGCTCGGTACGTGCGCAGCCTGCGCGGCGTCACCCGGCCGGGCGCGCTGGTGGCGGTGCTCGCGCTCTCCGACGAGGGGCGCGGGTTCGGACCGCAGGTCAGCGAGCAGGACCTGCGCGGAGCCTTCGGCGAGGGATGGTCGATCGAGGAGCTCAGCACGACGACGTACCGCGGCGTGGTCACCGACCTGCACGCCGAGGCGCTGGGCCTCGAGGTGGGCACCCGGGTCGACGAACCCGCCTGGCTGCTGCGCGCGCGCCGCACCTGACGCGCTCACCGCACCACGAGCCCGATCACCGCACCGCCGGACTCGTCGCCGGCCTCGAGAGCCACCCACACCGTGCCGTCGGGGGTGACCGTGATGCCGTGCGGTTCGGACAGCTCCGGCGGCAGCGCGAACTCGTCGATCTGCCCGTTGTCGCTGATGTGGCCCACCCGGTTGGCCGCCCACGAGGTGAACCAGCAGCCGTGCCGACCCGCGGCGAGGGCGTGGGGCCGGGCCGCGGGGTCGGGGAGCGCGAACTCGGTGACGTCGACGCCGGGGACGACGCGGCCGAGGCGCCCCGCCCCGATCTCGGCGCACCACAGTGCGCCGCCCCGGGCGGCGATCCCGACCGGTGCCGCGCCGGAGGTCGGCAGCTCGACGATCCGGACGTCGCCGTCGGCGCCGACACGCGCGAGCGCGTCCGCCCCGTTCAGCGCGACCCACACCGCGCCGTCGGGACCGGCGGTCAGGTACGCCGGGAAGCACCCGTCGGGAAGGTCGACGGTGCTCACCCGGCCGTCGGCGGTGACGCACCCGACGCGGTGCGTGCCGGACGCGGTGAACCAGACCGCGCCGTCGGGGCCGACGCAGATCCCGAAGGGTCCGCTGCCCGTGTCGAGGGTGACGGTGTCCGTCGTCCCGTCCGGGCGCACCGCGGTGATGCGGTCGTCGCCGGTGCGGGTGAACCATGCGGATCCGTCGGGGGCGACCGTGACGGCGGCCGGGCGCGCGCCCGGCTCGGTCGGATGGGCACGCACCGACCCGTCCGCCGCGATCCGGACGATCCCGCCGCCGTGGGTCACCCACAGCGCACCGTCGCCGGCCGCGGCGATCCCGTACGGGTCGACGGCGTCGCCGCAGGAGAGCCTGACGACGTCGACGACCGTGGGCGTCATCGGTGCTCGCCGTAGCCGGGATGGTCGATGGACAGCCGGTGTCCGACCAGCACGCGCAGACAGGACAGCACGTCGTCGGGACGGTCGTCCAGCGCACCGTCGCGAATCGCCCGCGCCAACGCCGCCTCGTCGGTGAAGCCGAGGCCGGCGATGGCCTCCTGCACCGAATCGCCGGTCTCGTCGAGCAATTCGCGCTCGACGATGCGCAACACGTTGGCCGCGACCCGCGCGTGGAAGCCGACCTGACCGTCGCATGCGGCGCGCACCTCGTCGTCGAGGAAGTCGGCGACGGCGGCGACGAGCTCGGCCGCGGTGGGTCGCGTATTCATGTGGGCCCCTTCCCGGACAGCAGATCCAGCAGGTCCCACTCCGTCTCGCTGACCCGCCGCCCGATGGCGGCGAGCTCGACCGAGGGTGTCTCGCCGGACAGGTGCCGCTCGGCCTGGTGCCGGCAGATCACCCCCCAGCGCAGCGTGGCCACCGTCAACCACCAGCGGAACACCGACCGGTCGACGTCCACGCCCGCCGCCTGCTCGTAGGCGCGGAGGAAGTCCTCGACGCTGCCGAGTCCGCCGGCGCCGAGCGTCTCGGGTGCGCCGAATCGCCAGGCCCGGATGCAGAACCACGCCAGGTCCTCGTACCGCTCACCGATGTGGGTGAGCTCCCAGTCCAGCACGGCCGCGAGCCCGGACTGGTCGACGATCAGGTTGCCCATCCGGAAATCGCCGTGGACCAACACCATCGGTGACGGGTCGGGGCGCTCGTCGGCGAGCCGGCGGAAGGTCCACTCGAAGGTGGCTGTGGTGTCGCCCATCTCGTCGAGCCGGGTGCGCCAGTCGGCGAGGTCGTCCGGAGTGCTCAACCCGATGCCGTCGACGGCGGCGCGGTGCACCGCGGCCAGGGCTTCGGCGCACTGCCGCAGCAGCCGTGCCCGGCCGGCGTCGTCGAGACCCCGGAAGATGCGCCGCACGATCGTCTCGCCCGGGATCAGGTCGCAGACCAGGTAGGGATTGCCCAGTGCGGCAGGCGAATCCGAGGCGGCGACGATGTGGGGGACCGGTGCCCCCGCGGCCTCCGCCCGCCGTTGCACCTGCGCCTCGAGTTCCATGCCGGCATGGATGTCATCGGGTGCGCCGGTGCGCAGGATCAGTGCCCGCCGGTCGTCGGCCACGGCCTCGAACGCCCATGTCGTGCGGCTCGCGCCGCCGGTCAGCCGCTGCAGGTTCTCGACCGTCATGTCACCGAGGACCGGCCGCAGCACTTCCTCGAGCCGGTGCTGCAGGCTCACTTACGGCCGAACCCGAAGAGGCGCTGCGCGACCCGCCGGATCTGGATCTCCTCGGCGCCCTCGGTGATGCGGTACCGGCGGTGGTGGCGGTAGATGTGCTCGAACGGCTGGTGCCTGCTGTACCCGACACCGCCGTGCACCTGCATCGCGCGGTCGGCGGCCTCGCACACCAGCCGATTGGCGCGGTAGTTCGCCATCGACACCTTGTCGGAGACCTCCATGTGGTGGTTCGCGTCGAGCTGGCTGGCCGCGTAATACACCAGCAGCCGCACCATCTGCGCCTCGGTCTGCAACTCCACCAGCGGCCACTGCACCGCCTGGTTGACCGCCAGCGGCTTGCCGAACACCGACCGCTTGTTGGCGTAGTCGACAGCCCGGTCGATGCAGTACTGCCCGGCGCCCAGGCTGCTCGCGGCCTGACGGATCCTGTTCTCGTGCAGGAACGTCTGGCCGACCTCGAGCCCGCGCCCCACCTCCCCGAGCACCGCCTCGGCGGGCACCCGCACGTTGTCGAGGACCACCTCGCCGTGATCGGTCGGCATGTTGAACGTCCACCAGTAGTAGGGCACCGAGAAGCCGGGAGCAGTGCACGGCACCAGGAACGCGGTGATGCCGCGGGCCTGGCCGGCCTCGCCCGAGGTTCGCGCGAAGATCAGGTCGTGGGTGGCGCGGTGCACACCGGTGTTCCAGCGCTTGGCGCCGTTGATCACCCAGTCGTCGCCGTCGCGGACCGCGGTCGTCTCCAGCCAGGTGGCGTCGGACCCGTGATCGGGCTCGGTCAACCCGAATGCCATCGACCGCTCACCGGTGATCAGCGCCTCGGTCCACTCCCGCTTCTGCTCGTCGGTGCCGAACCGATCCATCATGATCACCTGCGGGAAGTTGCCGACGATCGAGGACTCGTCCTGCAGGTCGTTGTGCAGTCCGAGACCCTTGTGCGCCAGATGCTCCCGGATGACCGCCATGTCGATGTTGGAGCCGTCGCGCCCACCGAACTGCGACGGCAGCCCGTAGCGCAGCCAGCCCGCCGCATCGGCCCGCCGGCGCATCTCACCGAGCAGATCCTCCCACTCCCGGCGCGGTACCCCGCCGTTCTCCCAGTCGGTGCGCGCGTATTCGCGACGCTGGTCGAAGTACTGGATGTGCTCCCGCTCCAGGGGTTTGATCTCGGCCTCGATGAACGCGTCCATCTCGGCGAGAAGCCCCGGAAGGTGTTCGGGGAGGCTGAAATCCACGGTGATCTCCTTGTGCTCCGGCAGTGCCCGATAGTGCCCGTCAGTATCCGTACAGCGTCTTCTTCCAGATCCGCGACAACGTGGCGATGGCCTGGTCGTCGTCGATCTCGATGTCCATGCCCGCACCCGCCGTGCCCACGAACACGGTGGTGAAGTTCTCGAAGAGCAACGCGATGGCCGCCGCGGTGTGCTCCGGGTCGAGGTCGGCGGCGAAGCCCTGGTCCTGGGCGCGGCGCACCGAGGCCGCGACGATGTCGACCCCGAACCGGCGGAACTCGTTCTGCACGGCGGCGAAGCGCGGTTGCGTGCCGGCGAGCTGGGCGACCGCGATCATGATGCCGATGTTCTGCGTGAACATGGTCCAGTAACCGGTGACCACCGTGGTGAAGAACCCGTCGTCGTCCGGCGAATCGGGCAGCTGCAGCTGCAGACCCGACGGAGCCACCACGTCGTGCAGGAAGGACTCCGCCAGCGCGGCGAGCAGGTCCTCCTTGTCGGCGAAGTACCGGTAGAACGCCGCCGTGGACCGGCCCGCGGCCGAGGTGATGTCACCGAGCGTGGTGCCGTGAAAGCCGCGCTCGGCGAACAGCTTCCGAGCGGCCTGCTCGATGGCGAGCCGGGTCTGGCGCCCCTTGGCGCTGAGGTCCGACGGCGCGGGCGGCACGGGGCGGTCAGCCCGGCATCCGGTCACCCGCGCGCAGCAGCGCGCTGGGAAGGCCGTGGCCGACCGCGTCCTGGGCGACGCGGGCGGCGGCGATCGCGGCGTCGAGATCCACGTCGACACCGACTCCGCAGTCACGCAGCAGATAGACCAGGTCCTCGGTGGCGATGTTGCCGCTGGCACCGGGAGCGAACGGGCAGCCACCCAACCCGCCGATCGACGCGTCGAGCCGCGTCACCCCCGCCTGCACGGCGGCGTAGGCGCTGGCGAGCCCGGCCCCGCGCGTGTTGTGGAAGTGCGCGCCCAGCGGCAGGCCCCCGGCGCGCGGCCGCACCAGCGCCACGAGATCGCTGACCCGGCGCGGGGTCGCGGTGCCGATGGTGTCGGCGATCGCGAGCCGGTCGGCACCGGCGTCGACCGCGGCGGCGACGATGTCGACCACGCGTTGCGGCGGCGTCGGCCCGTCGAATGGGCAGTCCCACGCCGTCGCGACGATGACCTCCACGGCGACGTCGCTGTCGTGGGCGAGCGCCACGATCTCGGGGATCAGCGCGGCTGACTCGGCGGCGGAGCGGCCGACGTTGGCCCGGCTGTGCCCGTCGGCGGCCGACACCACGTATTCGATCGAGCGCAGGCCCGCGGCGACCGCACGGCGGACGCCGTTGGGGCTGGCCACCAGCGCCGAGAAGTCGATGCCGGGGAACTGGTGCAGCTCGGCCGCCAACTCCGCGGCATCGGCGAGGGCAGGCACCTTCGACGGGGAGACGAACGCCGTCGCCTCCATCTCGCGCACGCCGGTGGCGGCGACGGCGGCGAGGATGTCGAGCTTGGCTGCCAACGGAATCGGCGCCTCGATCTGCAATCCGTCGCGCAGCGACACGTCACGGATGTCGACGTGCGCGGGCAGCTCGCTCACAGCACTCCCTCCGCCCGCCAGGCGTCGAGCTCGGCGTCGGAGTGACCGAGCAGGTCGCGGTAGATCTCGTCGTTGTGCTGACCCGGTCGTGACGGTCCGGCGCTGCGGATCGTGCCCGGGGTCTGCGAGAGTACCGGCACCACCCCGGGCCCCTTGACGGTGCGACCGATGCGGTCGTCCCAGTGGTCGGCGATCATGCCGCGGGCCTGCAGCTGCGGGTCCTCGACGACCTCGGCGACGGTGTTGATCGGCCCGCTGATCACCCCGGCGTCCGACAGGGTCGCGATGATGTCGGACGGTTGCCGGTCAGCCGCCCACGCGCCGATGATGGCGTCGAGTTCGTCCTGATTGCGGCCCCGGGCACCGTGATCGGCGAACCGTTCGTCGGTGGCCAGCTCGGGGCGGCCCATCGCCTGGCAGAGCCGCCGGAACACCGTGTCCTGGTTGGCGGCGATCACCACCCAGCTGCCGTCGGCGGTCGGGTAGATGTTCGACGGGGCGATGCCCTCGAGCCGGGTTCCGGACGGACCCCGCACGACACCGCCGACGTCGTAGTCCGGGATCGTCGATTCCTGAACGGCCAGGCAGGATTCGGTGAGCGCGGCGTCGACGACCTGGCCGTCACCGGTCGCCGTGCGGCGGTAGAGCGCGGCCAGCGCCCCCTGGGCGGCGAACATCCCGGCCAGGCTGTCGCCCAGGGACAGCGCCAGTCGCGGGGGAGGACCGCCCGGGAAACCGTTCATGTGCCGCAGCCCGCTGGCCGCCTCGGCGACCGAGGCGTACCCGGCCTTGTGGGCGTCGGGGCCCGTCTGGCCGTAGCCCGACACCCGCACCAGGATGATGCCTCGATGGTGTTGCCGCAGAACGTCGTAACCCAGACCCCACTTCTCCAGGGTGCCCGGGCGGAAGTTCTCCACGATGATGTCGCTGCGCTCGACGAGTTCGAGGAACAGATCGCGGCCCTCGGGCACCCTCAGGTTCAGCGTGACGGCTTTCTTGTTGCGCGCGTGCACCGTCCAGAAGAAGTGGTGGCCGTCGAGCTCGGCCTGACCCCACGTGCGCAACGGATCGGGCGCGCCGGGGGGCTCGATCTTGATGACCTCGGCGCCCATGTCGCCGAGGAGGCGGCCGGCGAACGGACCGGAGATCAGCGTGCCGACCTCGATGACCCGCACCCCGTCCAGCGGCCCGGTGCAGGCGATTCCCCGGTCGCTTCGCTCCTGCCCGCCGAACGTCATGCCGAGAACCCGTGCCGGTGCAGCCAATCGGTGACGATGCCGACCGCCTCGCGCAACTTCTCGCGCTGGTCGGCCCCGGCGTAGTAGTGGTTGGCGCCGGGGATCTCGTACATCTCCTTGTCCGGATGGCCGATCGCCTCGAAGATCCTGCGGGTGTGGCTGGGCGTGCAGGCATCGTCGGCGAGGTTGCCGATCACCAGCGCGGGCACCGCGATGTCGGGCCCGCAGGTCACCGCGTCGGCGTGGGCGTCGTCGTAACTCCACTGCGACAGCCAGCTGCGCAGCGTGCAGAACCGCGCGAGTCCCACCGGGCTCATGTTCACCACTGCAGGATCGCCCAGGTAACAGGTCCCCGGGGTGCGTTCGTTGGGATCGACCGTGGGATCGAGCCAGCGCGGGTCTGCCATGGTGCCGTGCACGACGAAGGCGAACTCCTCATCGGGGCGGCCGGCGGCCCGCAGTCCGGCGAGCTTCTCCTTGACCCACGCGGTGATCCGGCGGTTGCGGGCGATCTGCTCGCGCCGGTAGCGCTCCAGGAATTCGGCGGAGTACGGCGGCTGGTTCGGGTTGGCGGGGTCGTAGAGGTCAAGTTCGGGATCCCGGCGCGTGGGGTCGGTCTCGTCGAGGATGGATGCGTCCAGCCACTCGGTCATCGTTCCGTGCCTGCTGATGTGCGCGGCCAGCAGCATGATGCCGTCCGCCGGAATCAACCCGAGCTCGGTCAGATCGGGTCCGTCCCCGGATGGGCTGGAGGTCACCGTCGGATGCTGCGCCTGCTGCTGGTAGAACGCCGACAGCGACCCACCCCCGCTCCATCCGGCCAGCACGACCTTGCGGTAGCCGAGCCGGTTCTTGGCGTCTTTGATGCACTCGCCGAGATCTTCGACGACCTTCTCCATCAGCAGCGCGGAGTCGGTGCCGCGGAACCTGCTGTTGCAGTAGATGACGTGATGCCCCGCGCGCGCCAGCGCGTTGATCATCGGCAGGTAGGCGCCTCCGCCGATCGGATGCATGAACACCAGCACGGTATCCGACGGCGTCGCTGGCTTGAGCAGGTAACTCTCCAGCACCACCAGCTCGGCCACGCCGCCGTAGACGTCACGCACAGCTGAGTTGTTCTGATACGCAACCAGATACGGGATGCGGTCGTACTCGTGCTTGACGGGCGCCTGCACTAGTGCTGCCCGAGGTCGTTGGCCAGCACCTCTGCCGACGGCACCAGCCGCTTGCGGGTGTCGACCGCGATCACCTGCCAGTCCACCGACCGGTACTCGTCGAACTTGCGGCGGGCGCGCTCCCGCGCCTTCTCGGGAGCGCCGTGGTGCACGCCCTGGGGAGCATGGGAGATCAGGCCGGGCGACATCGGGATGCCGTACAGGGAACCACCGTGGAAGAACGCGATCTCGTCGAAATCCACGTTGCGGTGGTACCACGGGGTGCGCTCGGTGCCGGGGATCCCTTCGGCGGGCTTGGGCAGGAAGTTCATCACGTACACGCCGGTCGCCTGCATGAACAGGTGCACGGTCGGCGGCAGGTGGACGCTGTCGGAGGTCACCACGTTGTAGTCGGCGATGTTGAAGGTGAAGGGGAAGTTGTCGCCTCGCCAGCCCTCGACGTCGAGCGGGTGGTGCTCGTAGTACAGCGTCGTCGTCCCGACCCCGTCGATCGGGGCGTGCATCAGGCGCACCTCGTAGCTGTCGCGGCCGTCGTCGTCGCACGGGGCCGGGTCGGGAATCACGGCCTGCGAGGGGTCGAACGGGAAGTGTCGGCCCAGTTGTCCCGGCGGGGGCACCCGGAACTCGTCGGTGGCCTGGATCATCAGCCACGTGCAGGGTCCGTCCGGGACGTGGCGCCAGGTGCACGCCTTCGGCAGGTACACCCAGTCACCCTGCCGGTAGCGCAGCGGGCCGAACTCGGTCTCGATCAGCCCGGAGCCTTCGTGCACGAAGCACAGCAGGTCGCCGTCGATGTAGCGGACGAAGAACGGCATCTCCTGGGCACGACGCGACAGCAGCACCTGGCAGTCGGCGTTGGAGAACATCACCAGCGGTGCGCCGAAGGCGTCTCCCGCGTCGCTGGGCTTGAGCTCACCGGCGAGCACGTCGAGCGGGCGCATCGGACCCACCGACCGGTAGGCGGTGGGATCGTGGCGTCGGTACAGGTTGGCGGTGCGGCCGGTGAATCCGCCGCGGCCGAGTTCATCGTCTTTGAGTCCGTCCAGATCAGCGTGAATACGCTTCGGATACTTGCCTTTTCGAAGATGGATGAACGATTCCATGCCGTGCTCCTCCGTTGAAAGTGAAACTGACATTACTTTTAGGTTGGCGGGCGGTCAATGGCGGTGCCGCAGAGATGCTCAGTCGGTCAGGTCCACCCGGATCGTCAGCAGGCGGGTGCCGAACGTCCGGACCCCGACGTTGTTGAACCGGGGCAGCGTCCGCATGCGCGCCCAGGGATCGTCGTCGGGCAGCAGATGCGCCGTGCCGCGGTGCCACCGGCCGCCCGTTCTCACCCGCACCCGGGGATCGGCCATGATGTTGCGGACATACTGCGACCGGTCACCGAATTCCGACACGAACCAGAACTGATCGCCGATCCGCCTGCCGCCCACGGGGGTTCGCCGCGCAGCGCCGGAGATGCGTCCGGTCGTCTCCAGCAGTGTCTGGAACGGCATGCGCCTCATCACCGGGTTCGCGATGGTGCGCTGGAAGAAGACGGTGACGGTGTCGCGCAGCGTCTCGGCCATCGGATCCTCCGTGTCTGTCTCACACCATCGCGGTGCGGGGGATCGGCACGCCCAGGGTGAGCGCCCCGGCAAGCTCGCGGCTGGTGTCGTAGTCGAACACCACGTGCCCGGCGATGACGTCGACGTCGCGCTTGATGCGCTGCAGCGGATGGTCCAGGAAGTGGGCACTCGCTCCCGACGACGCCTGAAGGTCGCTGATCACCGCGCGGGATTCGTGGACGATGTGCGCCGCCGCCAGCCGGGCCTGACCGCGTACCGCGCGGCTCACCGGGTCACCGGCCGCGACGGCCTCCTCGATGCGCTCCACGGTGTCGGACAGCAGGGCGCGCAACGCGCGGACCCGCACGGACGCCTCGCCGAGGTGGATCGACGCCACGGGCTTGTCTTTCTGCAGGACGCCCTCATAGGCGAGGTATCGCTGGGCGAGCCGGTCGGTGTAGATCTCGACGGCCCGCTCGGCGCTACCGAGCGCCGGCATGGCCGCGAGCAGCGCCAGTGCGGGCACCATGGGCCAGCGGTAGGTGTGCCCGTCATGGACGGCCGCGCCGGGCGCTGCCCCGCGGTAGATGTCGGACACGGCCACCAGCCGGTGAGTCGGCACGAACACGTCGTCGATCAGCACATCGTTGGACCCGGTGGCGCGCATCCCGTCGGTGTGCCAGACATCCTCGATGCGGGCGGTGTCGATCGGCAGCAGCGCCAACATCGGGCCGGTGTCGCACAGCGCCCCGACGATGATCCAGTTGCCGTCCATCACCCCGGTGGCCCACGACCAGCGTCCGGTGAGCCGGATCCCGCCGTCGCAGGAGACGCCCCGACCGGTCGGGGCCAGCGGCGCCGGCGCCAGGAACGGGCGCGTCTGAAACGCCTCCTGCTGAGCCTGCTCGTCGAAGAGCGCGAGCATCCAGTTGTGCAGGGCGTAGAACCCGAGCGTCCAGGCGCTCGAGGCGCACCCGTGCGCCATCCGGCGGACGGGGTCGAGGACGGCGGGGAAGGGGGCCTGCGTGCCCCCGAAGCGTGTCGGCACCAGCAGGTCGAAAAATCCCGACGCGGCGGCCTCGGCCACGGTGTCGGGCAGCAGCCGGCGCTGCCGCTCGGCGTCGGCGGCGCGATCGGAGAGCCGCGTGACGAACTCGGCGGTGACGCATTCCCCGGCGGTCATGGTCGACGGCATGGCGCGACGCTACCATACCTTTTGGTATGGAAGGTTGGTTCAGCGTCCGAGCATCACGTCGAGAAACCGTTCCTGCTGGTGGGCCAGCTGGGGCCCGGCCGGCGCCTCCGAGAGGTGCAGGAAACCGATGCCCGCGGCGAACGTCGCGCTGGCCCGCATCTCCGCCTCGTCCGGGTCGAAGCCGGCGTCGGTGAAGGCGGTGCGCACCGCTGCCAGCACCCGCTGGTCGGCCGCGCGCACGCTGTCGGCCACCGCGGGATCGGTGCGCGCCCATTCCCGCATGGCCCGTTCCAGGGCCCGCTGGCGCTCGCCGCGCAGGGTGGCCATCATCGCGGCCAGCCGGTCGCGCGGCGGGAGCCCGGACAATTCGCCGAACCCGCGGCGATCGCGGTCGCGCAACTCGGCCCAGGCGCGCGCCAGGGCGGTGCGAAACGCCGACATGTCGGTGAAGTGCCAGTAGAAGCTGCCCTTGGTGACCTCGAGGTGGCCGCACAGCCGGTCCAGCTTCAGCGCCTCGATACCGCCGTTGGCGAGCAGGGCGTATCCGGCCTCGATCCAGTCGTCGACGGACAGCTTGCGAGACCCGCCCGCGCCCTTCGTCATTCGCGGAGCCTACTGAATTCGGCGACTGTGACCGCGCTCACTGCGCAACGGGCGCGCGCTCCGGTAGTAATGCAGGGCTCGCGTCCGGGCGAGTGTTCAGTCGGCGCGCAGGAAGGGCGATTGTCGTCGGCGTCAGAATCGTGAAGCCACGGAAATGGCCGCGTTTGCCGTGGCCGGGCTTTGTCGAGTGGGTGCCGCATGTTTTACTGCAACCGCGACAACTGAACTTTTCTCGGCCCACCTCGCCGTCGGATCGTCTGGTCGGGGTGGCGTCACAGTGCGGTGAAGACATCGCTGTGGTGTCGGCGACCGCTCGGGAAACCGCAGGACGAACCGCCTCGCGCGGTACCGGAAGATGGATGGAATTGACCGTATGAGACTTCTCGACAGGATTCGTGGGCCCTGGGCGCGCCGCCTCGGCATGGCTGCGTTCGCCGCGATTTTGCTGCCTGGCGTCATCGGCCTGACCGGCAATACGGCGACCGCCGGGGCCTTCTCGCGCCCCGGCCTGCCGGTCGAATATCTGATGGTGCCGTCGCCGTCGATGGGCCGCGACATCAAGGTGCAGTTCCAGAGCGGTGGCCCGAACTCGCCGGCGCTCTACCTGCTCGACGGCCTGCGGGCCCAGGACGACTTCAACGGCTGGGACATCAACACCCAGGCGTTCGAGTGGTACCTCGACTCGGGCATCTCCGTGGTGATGCCGGTCGGCGGCCAGTCCAGCTTCTACTCCAACTGGTACAAGCCGGCCTGCGGCAAGGCGGGCTGCCTGACCTACAACTGGGAGACCTTCCTGACCCAGGAACTGCCGAACTTCCTCGCTTCCGAGCGTCAGGTCAAGCCCACGGGCAGCGCCGCGGTCGGTCTGTCGATGGCCGGTAGCGCCTCGCTGGTGCTCGCCGCCCACCACCCCGCCCAGTTCCCGTACGCGGGTTCGATGTCGGGCTTCCTGAACCCGTCCGAGGGCTGGTGGCCGTTCCTGATCAACATCTCGATGGGTGACGCCGGTGGCTACAAGGCCAACGACATGTGGGGCCCGGCCGAGACCGATCCGGCCTGGAAGTACAACGACCCGATGGTGCAGATCCCGAACCTGGTCGCCAACGGCACCCGTATCTGGGTGTACTGCGGCAACGGCCAGCCCAACGAACTGGGCGGCGGCGACCTGCCTGCCACGTTCCTCGAGGGCCTGACCATCAAGACCAACCGGACCTTCCAGGACAACTACATCGCCGCCGGCGGCAACAACGGGGTGTTCAACTTCCCGAACAACGGCACGCACAACTGGGCGTACTGGGGACGTGAACTCCAGGCGATGAAGCCGGATCTCATCTCCCACCTGGTCGGCTGATCACCCGACTCTGCATTCGAAAAAAGCCCCCGGCCGTCTGCGGCCGGGGGCTTTTTCGTGCGCCGGCCCGCTGGCTACTGTGGCGGTCATGACCGAGATCAACGCGATGGTGGCGCACGAGGACGGCGAGGGTGGCATCGTGCTGCGCCACGAGGTGGTGGACGAGTCGTTCCTCCCGGAGGGCGATGTGCAGATCCGTGTCGAGTACTCGGGTGTCAACTACAAGGACGCCCTCGCGGTCACCCCGAAGGGTGGCGTGGCGCGCTCGTATCCGTTGATCCCCGGCATCGACGTGGCGGGCACGGTCGTCTCGAGCGATTCCGCCGACTTCGCCGTCGGCGACGCGGTGATCGCGCACGGGCAGGACATCGGCACCGGTCGGCACGGCGGCTATGCCCAGGTCGCCCGGTACCCCGCCGACTACCTGGTCAAGCTCACCGCGCTGAGCACCGCCGACGCGGCGGCCATCGGCACGGCCGGGTTCACCGCGGCCATGAGCGTGGCGGCGCTGCGGCAGCACGGCGTCGAACCGGGTGACGGTCCCGTGCTGGTGACCGGTGCCACCGGGGGTGTGGGCAGTGTCAGCGTCGACCTGCTGGCCGGGCTGGGTTACGAGGTGGTGGCCTCCACCGGCAAGGCCGAGGCGCGCGATCTGCTGCGTGACCTCGGCGCCGCCGAGGTGATCGACCGGGTGCCCGGTCCGGACGAGAAGATGCGACCGCTGGGCAAGGCGCACTGGGCGGCGGTGGTCGACTGCGTCGGCGGGACGACGCTGGCCTACGCGCTGAGCACGATGAAATACGGTGGCGTGGCGGCCATCTCAGGTCTGGCCGGATCGCCGGAGCTGCCGGCGACAGTCATGCCGTTCATCCTGCGGGGCGTGACGCTGGCCGGGATCGACTCGGTGCTGCTGCCCATCGCCCGGCGTCGCGAGGTGTGGGCGCGGCTCGAGTCGGACCTGGCGCCGCGGCATCTGGCGCGTGTCACCCGCGATGTCCCGGTGCGCCGCGTCGACGAGGTACTGAAGACGATCATCGGCGGCGGGGTGACCGGCCGAACCCGGGTGGTCGTGCACGACGGATTCTGACCCCCGCGGCAATTTCGACGTTGCGGACCCGTCCGCCCACTCGGCGCGCCATCATGATCGGTACCGGGTAGCGGCGGGGAAGACGGGGGATGACCGAACCGGACGTCCAGACAATCGCCTCCTGCGGGTCGTGCGGCAACGACCTGCGGGCCCGAGCGCGGTTCTGCGACGTCTGCGGATCCGCGGTGCGCGCCGGTCCGGCGTCGGGCGAACACAAGCTCGTCACGGTGCTGTTCGCCGACGTGGTCGGGTCCATGCGGCTCGCCGCCGCCCTCGACGCCGAGCGTCTCCGGGAGATCATGAACGAGCTGTTCAATCGCAGCGCGGCCGTCGTGCAACGCTACGGGGGCATCACGAGCCAGTTCACCGGCGACGGGCTGATGGCCTTGTTCGGCGCGCCGCTGGCGCTCGAGGACCATGCGCTGCGGGCCTGTATTGCCGCCTTGGAGATCCAGTCGTTGGTCGAGGCGCTGTCCGAGGAGATCACCCGCCGTGACGGTGTCGCGCTGGAACTGCGGGTGGGACTCAACTCCGGCGCGGTCGTGGTCGGCGAGATCGGCTCTGGCCCCGGCCGGTACACCGCCGTCGGCCACGCGGTCGGGATGGCGCAGCGCATGGAGGCCGCCGCACCGCCGGGCGAGGTGCTCTGCTCGATGTCCACGGTCGATCTCGTGCAGCGCGCCACCCGGATGGGCCCGGTGGTCGAGGTGCGCGTCAAGGGCGCCACGGATCCCGTCCTGGCCCGCGCCCTGATCGGGGTCGAGCCGGGCCGAATGGTGTTGGGTCGCAACGAGGCGACCATGGTGGGCCGCGACCGCGAACTGGAGAGGCTGATCGCGCTGGTGCAGGACGGTCGCGAGGCGAATCTGGTTGCGGTGGTCGGCGCACCCGGTGTCGGCAAGAGCCGCCTGGTCGAGGAGTTCTGCCGGCGGGCGGGCGCCGCCGGCGCGGCCGTGGTCCTCACCGGATGTGACGCGCATTCGATGCCGGTCGCCTTCCGCGCGTTGTCCCGAACGCTGCGTGCGATGTTCGGCATCGACGGTCTCAGCGCTCACGAGGCCCGGGAGCGCATCACGGCGCGATTGCCGATGCGCAGCACCGATGCACAGATCCTGTTCGACGCGATGGGCCTGACGGACGCGTCGTGGCCGGCGCTGCACGTCGGCGCCGACGGCCGACGGCACCGGCTGGCGGAGACGATGAGGCGGTTCGTCCGGCGCCATCGGGAGCCGGTGGTCGTCGTCGTCGAGGACGTCCACTGGATCGATGCCGCGAGCGAAGCGGTGCTCGCCGAGTTCACCGCCGACTCCGACGCGACGTCGGTCGTGGTCGTGATGACCCAGCGCCCCGAATACCACGGCGTACTGCGACGGCGGGCCGGGCTCTCCATCACCCTTGCACCGCTGAATGACTCGCTGACCGTCGATCTCGCACGCAATCTCCTGGGACACACCGGGCCGCTGCCCGACCTCGCGACGCGCATCGCGGGCGTGGCGGGGGGTAACCCCTATTTCGTCGAGGAGATCGTGCGCGATCTGGTCGGCCGGGGTGTCCTCGTCGGCGGCCGCGGCAATTATCGGCTGGTCGGTGATGCGGCGGATCTCCGCGTGCCGGCCACCGTGCAGGCCGTGCTCGCGGCCCGCATCGACCGCCTCGAGCCCGCCACCAAAGAGGTGCTCAATGCGGCAGCCGTGATCGGCACCCGGTTCGACACCGAGGCGCTCGAGGTGCTCGCCCCCGGCGGACTGTCCGCCCCGCTGGCCGAACTGGTCGCCACGGAACTGATCGACCAAACGGAATTCACGCCGCGGCAACGGTACTGCTTCCGGCATCCGCTCGTCCGCACGGTGGCCTACGAATCGCAGATGGGTGCCCACCGCGCGCGAGCCCATCGTCAACTCGCCGGCGCCATCGAAGCCCGCGGGAACCAGGACGAGAACGCCGCCGTGATCGCGACGCACCTGGAGGCAGCGGGCGAACTGGTGTCCGCGTGTCGGTGGCACCTCCGCGCGGCCGCATGGTTGCGGATGCGCGACATGTCCGCAGCCCGCCTGCAGTGGGAGAGTGCCGTGCGCGCAGCCGATCAGCTGCCCGAAGGGACTGCCGACGTCGTCGGTCTGCGGATCACCCCGCGTGCCATGCTGGTGTCCACCGAGCTGTTCGTCGGGGCGGACCCCGACAACGACGAGCGGTTTCGCGACTTGCGTACTCTCTCGCGGGGATTCGACGATCAGACCCCGCTCGCACTGGCGATGGCCGGACGCATCATGGCCTTCATCGTGAACAGCAGCCGGGTGCGGGACGCGATGCCGTTGGCCGCCGAACTGGCCGGCATCGTCGACACACTGCACCACGCCGCCCCCGCTGATCTGGAGATCATCTACACCTCGCTGGCCTTCGCGCGCTGGGCCAATTGCGATTTCGCGGCGACCATCGAGGTGATCGACCGCAGCTTGGCGCTCGACGCGGAGCCGCCGTCGGTCGACAGGGCGGTGGCCTTCGCCGTCAAGGGCCTGTGCGAGGTATGCCTGGGCGATCACGCGGGCGGCATCGCCCACCTGCGGACTGCCACGGATCTGGCGCGGGCGATGCCACCGGTCATCTTCTCGGCCATCTTCCTGTACTGGGGCATCCTGGCGGGGATGGGCCTGCACGTCGCCGATGACCTGATCGATGAAGGACGCACCGCGCTCGCGCGGGCGCAGTCCTTCGGTGACCGCTTCGGCATCATCGCCGCGCAGTGGACGCTCGGCACCCTGCTCATGCAGACGGTCGGTGACTGTGACGGGGAAGCCGTCGGACTGCTGCAGCGCGCCGAGGCCGGCATCGGTGCGTATCGGCTCCAGCACTTCGCGGTGGCGATCATCCGATCGCAGTTGGCGCTCTGTGAGGCGCGGACCGGCGGGCGGGACGACGCCATCGACGGCCTGCGGGCGCTGGTTCGACTGCATGAGCACGACGCACCCCTGGTGCACTACGGATGTCCGGCCGCGGCGTTGTGTGAGCTGCTTCTCGAGCGAGGTGGTCCGGATGACCTGCAGGAGGTCGACGAGGTGATCGCACTCTGGCGGCGCCGCAGCCCCGGAACGGCGGCCATGGACCGGTGGACCGAACGCATCCTCGCGCTCAAGGAGCACGCTCCGGCGAGCGGGGAACTCGCCGGACAGGGCTGACGATGGCCACCGTCCTCGCCTACACCTCGCCGGCACTGGGTCACCTGCTGCCGATGGCCGCCCTGCTGGCCGAGCTGGCGGCACGTGGCCACCGGGTGCATCTGCGGACGCTGGCCGGCGAAGTGGAACACGCGGCAGCGCAGGGCTTCTCGGCGGCACCGATCGACGCCCGGATCGAGGCGATCACCATGGACGACTGGCGTGCGTCCAATCCTGTTGCCGCCCTGCGGCTGTCGGTATCGGCGTTCAGCCGCCGCGCCCCCTATGAGGTGGACGATCTGCGCGCCGCGATCGCGGCGGTCCGGCCCGACGGCCTGCTGGTCGACGTCAACTGCTGGGGAGCGCAGACGGCCGCCGAGGCCGCGGGGCTGCCGTGGGCCACCTTCTCGCCCTACACCCCGACGCTCGACGTCGAGGGCGTTCCGCCGTTCGGACTGGGGCTGCGTCCGAAGGCAGGCATCCTCGGACGATGGCGTGACGCCCTGGTCCGCGCGGCGGTCAACCGGCCCCTGCAACGGCCCGCGGTGGCGGCGATCACCGAGCTCCGCGATCGGCTGGGCCTTTCGCCCGTCGCGTCGCTCGACGCGTTCCTCCGCCGGACGCCGATGCTGTTCCTCACGACCGGCACGCCGTTCCAGTACGCGGGGGACTGGGGCGAGAACGTGCACATGATCGGCCCGTGTATCCCGCCTCGGGCCACGGGTGATCCGCCGTCCTGGCTCACGGCGATCGACCGGCCCATCGTCCTGGTGACCACATCGTCGGAGCAGCAGAACGACGCGGGCCTGGTGAGTGCCGCCGTCGCCGCGCTGGCCGACGATCCCGTCCACGTGGTGGCCACGCTGCCCGCCGGGGCGCCCGACGGGGTGACCGACCGCCCCCACGTGACGATCCGCCGGTACGTCGACCACGACCTGGTTCTGGCCCGGGCGGTGTGCGCCGTCACCCACGGCGGGATGGGAGGCACCCAACGCGCGCTGGCGCGCGGCGTCCCGGTCTGTGTGGTTCCTTTCGGCCGGGACCAGTTCGAGGTCGCTCGACGCGCCGAGGTCGCGGGCTGCGGAACCCGGCTTCCGGCGCGGCGGTTGTCGGTGCCGCGGCTGCGCGAAGCGATCCACGAGGCGATGACCATGCAGCAGGGTGCCGCCAGGGTGGCCGAGGGTTTCCGCGCCACCGGCGGCGTGGGCCGCGGCGCCGACCTCTTCGAGCAGCTGATGCGTCGGTGAGCTACTTCAGCTCGGCCGAGGACAGGCCGAGCAGCCGGCGGGCGACCACGAGCTGCTGGATCTGCTGGGTGCCTTCGAAGATGTCGAGAATTTTCGAGTCGCGGGCCCACTTCTCGAGCAGGGTCTGCTCGGAATACCCTGTGGTGCCGGCCATTTCGACCGCCTTGAGCGTGATGTCGCTGCCGACCCGCGCGGCCTTGGCCTTGCCCATCGAGGCTTCTTTGGAGTTCGGGATCTTGTTGTCGGCCTGCCAGGCCGACCGCACCGTCAACAGGTAGCCCGCCTCCCAGTCGGCCTCCATCCGCAGGAACTCCGCGGCGGCCGCGCTCTGCGCGTGCGCCGGCTTGTCGTAGGAGATCTCGATGCCGGCGTCGGTGAGGATCTTGCGGAGTTCCTCCAGCGCGGCGCGGGCGACGCCGACGGCCATCGCCGCCACGATCGGCCGGGTGTTGTCGAAGGTCTCCATCACCCCGGCGAATCCCTTGTCCACCTGGATCTCGGGGCTGCCGAGCAGGTTCTCCTTGGGAATGCGGGCGTTGTCGAAGCGGATGGCGGCGGTGTCGGAGGCCTTGATGCCGAGCTTGTTCTCGAGGCGCTCCACCGTGACACCGGGATGGTCGCGCGGCACGATGAACGACTTGATCGCCGCGCGGCCCTTGGTCCTGTCCAGCGTCGCCCACACCACGATGTGGGTGGCCCGGGACCCGGCGGTCACGTAGATCTTCTCGCCGTTGATCACGTACTCGTCGCCGTCGAGGACGGCGGTCGTCGACACGGCCGCGGAATCCGAGCCGAAGCCGGGCTCGGTGATGGCCATCGCGGCCCACACCTTGCCCAGCCGCTCGAGCTGCTCGGGGCTGGCCACGCTGGAGATCGCGGCGTTCCCGAGGCCCTGGTAGGGCACCGACAGCAGCAGCGCGACGTCACCCCAGCTCACCTCGAGAGCGTTGAGGAGCGCGGACATGTTGGCGCCGTTGATGTTTCCCTTGGGGCCGTCCCCGTCGCGCTGGAACGCCTCGGCACCGGCGAACGAGATCGTGTTCGCCTCCGAGATGCCCTCGAAGAGCGTGGCCAGCGTGTCGAGCTCGACCGGGTAGTCGTGCTCGCGCTGGTCGTACTTACGTGAGATGGGCCGCAGCATCTCGGCCGCGCCCTGATGGCCCTTCTCGATGACGGCCTGCAGCTTCTTCGGCATTTCCAGATTGATCGCCATGATCGTCCTGCTTTCGTTGAGGCGCTGCTGTGGTCAGAGAACGACGACACCCTCGGCGACACCGAGAGCCCGCAGGTCGCGGTACCAGCGTTCGACCGGGTGTTCCTTGGTGTACCCGTGGCCGCCGAGCAGCTGCACGCCGTCGAGGCCGATCTGCATGCCCTTGTCGGTGCCGAGCTTCTTCGCCAGCGCGGCCTCCCGGGCGAAGGAGAGCCCCTGTTCGGCGCGCGCCGCGCCCCGCCACGTGATCAGCCGCAGACCGTCGAGCTCGATCGCGATGTTGGCGCACATGAACGCCACCGACTGCCGGTGCGCGATCGGCTCACCGAAGGCCTCGCGCTCCTTGACGTAGGGAATGACGTAGTCGAGCACCGCGTGCGAGGTGCCGACCGCCAGCGCGGCCCACCCCAGCCGGGACAGCGCGATCGCCTCGGAGTAGTTCCGGTCGTGCTCGGCCTCGGCGATGTCGCCGCCCAGCCGGGCGCCGAGCGGGACGGTCACCGTGTCGAGCTCCACCCTGCCCAGCGCCGCCGCCCGGATGCCCATGCTCGGATCGGGGGTGACCGTGAGTCCGGCTGCGGCGGACTCGACCACGAACAGCGTCGGCTTCCCGTTGAGCTGCGCGGCGATGATGAACACCTCGGCGTCGGCGGCCGCCGGCACCAACGACTTGACCCCGTCGAGCCGGTACCCGCTCGGAGTCCGCACGGCGGTGGTCTTCAGTGCGGTCGGGTCGAACAGCGGGTGTGGTTCGGCGATGGCGACACACGCCTGCGGCACGTTCTCACCGGCGAACTCCGGAAGGTACGTCGCCTGCTGATCGGCGCTGCCCCAGTGCGTCAGGGTCGACGCGACGCCACCGGGCGCCAGGATCGGCAGGGCCAGGCCCATGTCGCCGTAGGCCAGCGCCTCCGCGACGAGCGCGTTGGTGACCGTGGTCCGGTGCTCGGCGATGCCGTCGAAGTCCTCGGGGATGGTGATCGCGGTGACGCCCAGCTCGGCCGCCTTGGCGATCAGGTCCGGGGGGTAGGCCGCGGCGGCATCGGCGTCGTGGGCGGCGGGCCGCAGGATTTCCTCGGCGAACTCCTCGACGGTCTGCACGATCATTTTCTGGTCGTCGTCGGGGGTCAGATCGAAGTAGTCGGAGCCGCTGGCCTTGAGCCGGGTCGCCGGCTTGCCGAGGCCCTGGATGCGCTTGAACTGACGCGTCGAGGCGCCCGCGGCGGAGAACGCGTGCTTGACGCCGTGCTTGAGGCCGCGGTTGAGCGGATCGCGCAGGTTGTACCGGTCCAGGAACTCCTGCCCGAGAAGCGGTGTGAGCAGCGCGATCCCGATATCGGTCGCAGACCGCTTGTGCTTGTGCAGACCGACGGCACTCTCGTGGCCGGATCGCTTGGACGGCAGGGTGTTCGTCATTGGTCAGCTGCCCTCAGGTGGTGTCGGAGAAACGCAGGTGCGCAACTGACTCCAGAGTAAGGTATCGGAACTGACTATTGAGTAAGGTTGCCCGATCTGTTGCGCACCTCACATCATCGCCGAGCAGGGGGTGGTCGCGCGGCAAACTCCCCGGACGTCACCTCAGCGCGTCGAGCACCGCGTCGTGCAGCAGACCGTTGGTCGCCACCGCGCTGCCGCCGTGCGGTCCCGGCTGCGCGGCCAGATCGGTGAAGCGGCCACCCGCTTCGCGCACCAGGATGTCGAGGGGGGCGAGGTCCCACAGCTTGACCTCCGGTTCCACGGCGATGTCGACCGCGCCCTCGGCGACCAGGCAGTACGACCAGAAATCGCCGTACCCGCGCACCCGCCACACCGCGTCCGTCAGCTCGAGGAACGTCGGACGCCCGGCGTCCCACCCGGTGGTCAGGTCGGAGTACGACAGGCTCGCCGAGCCGAGGTCGGCGACGGCCGAGACAGAGATCGGGCGGGGAACGCCGGTGAAGGAGGTGAATGCGCCCTGGCCGCGGCCGGCCCACCACCGCCGCGCCAGCGCGGGTGCGCTGACGACGCCGACCTCGGGCACGCCGTCCACGAGCAGGGCGATGAGCGTCGCCCACACGGGCACGCCGCGGACGAAGTTCTTGGTGCCGTCGATGGGATCGACCACCCACTGCCGGCCGGTGAATTCCCTGGTGCCGCCGAACTCTTCGCCGAACACCGAATCGCCCGGGCGGTGCTCGGCCAATCGCTCGCGCAGCAGCGTCTCGGCGTCGAGGTCGGCGTCGGTGGCCGGGGTCATGTCGGGCTTGGTCTCCACGCGCAGATCGACCGCGCCGAAGCGCTGCATCGTCAGCGCATCGGCTTCCCCGGCCAGCGTGAGGGCCAGGGCCAGGTCGTCGGCCACGTCGGGGGAGTGGGTGCTCATAGGTGCCGTCCTACCATGGCGGTGTGGCCGAACTCGCGATCATGCTGCTCATCATCGGTGCCATCGTGCTCGTCGCGGCGCCGTGGATCATGCGCAGGCGGGGGGCGGGCAACGACTGGGTGCCCGGAACGCTCCTGGTGACCGGGGTCAGTCCGCGTCCCGTCGACCTGACCGGCGAGCAGTACGCGACCATCACCGGCGTCATCAACGGCCCGACGGTCAACGAGTACACCGTCTACACGCGGATGGTCGTCGACGTGAACGCGTGGCCGACGATGGGACAGCTCATCGACGTGAGGTACTCACCGGGCAACCCGGAGAAGTGGGCGTTCGCCTCACCCGTGACCGATCCGTAGCAGCTCTTCCACGCTGGTGAGCTTCACACGCGGCCTCCCCGAACCCTCACCGGCGGTGCGCTCGTGGGCGTCGATCAGCTTCCAGTGGTCGTTGGTGACCAGTTTGGGCTGCCGTTCGAGGAGCCACCGTTCCACTTGCTCGGCATGGTCGGGACCCAGCTCGGTCGGCTCGGCGGCGCGCAGATCGGCCAGCAGGGTGTTGACGGTCTCCGCGGAGTCGCTCTTGTTGCTGCCGATCACGCCGGTGGGGCCACGCTTGATCCAGCCCACCACGTACTCGTTGCGGCTGCCCTCGATCCTCCCGTCGGTGTGCGGGATGGTGCCGTTGCGTTCGTCGAACGGCAGCCCGGGCATCGGCAGCCCGCGGTAGCCGACCGCGCGGACGACCAGCTGGGCGGGCACCTCCTCGCGTTCGCCGGTGTCGCGGGCCGACACGCGGCCGTCGGCACCGCGGACCAATTTATTGCGGCCCAACACGATCGACTCCACCTTGCCGTCGCCCCTGATCTCGATCGGCGACGTCCGGAAGCGGAACACGATGCGTCGCTTGGCTCCTCGCGGCTCCAGCTCGGCGTAGCCACGCAGCACCTTGATGTTGTTGCGGACGGTCTTGCCCGCGGCTTCCAGGTCCTCGTCGGTGATGTCGGCGAAGTCGGCGGGGTCGATGATCACGTCGACGTCCCCGAGCGCCTCGAGGTCGCCGAGCTCGCGCAGTTCCAGCGTGGTGAACGGCGCCTGCAGCGGGCCGCGCCTGCCGATCACCAACACCTCCTCGACGCCGCGCTCGTGCAGCGACTGCAGTGCGTGGTCGGCGATGTCGGTCTCTGCGAGCACATCGGGGTCACTGACCAGGATGCGTGCCACGTCGATCGCCACGTTGCCGTTGCCGACCACCACGGCGCGGCCGGACGATATGTCCGGCGTCATCGCCTCGAAGTGCGGATGCGCGTTGTACCAGCCGACGAAGTCGACCGCGGCCACGCTGCCCGGCAGGTCCTCACCCGGGATGCCCAGCGGCCGGTCCGACTGCGCGCCGTTGGCGTAGATGACCGCGTCGTAGCGCTGCGCGAGCTCCGCCGGGTGCACGTGGTCGCCGACGACGATGTTGCCGAAGAACCGGAACCGCGGGTCGGCGGCGGTCTTGTCGAACTGCGCCGAGATCGACTTGATCTTCGGATGGTCCGGGGCGACACCCGAGCGCACCAGACCCCACGGGGTGGGCAGCATCTCGAGCATGTCGACGCGGATGTCGCGCTTCGCCGGATCGTCGCCCGATCCGGCGGCCTTCAACAGCGACGCCGCGGCGAAGAACCCGGACGGTCCCGATCCGACGATCGCGACGTGGTACGGACGCAAAGGGGGCATGTGGGCTGCCTTCTGTCGCTGCCCGGCCACGCGCAGGGGGCTGTCGCGACGCGGCCGGACGGGGTTTGCCCCCCGATGCTAGAACGCCCTCGGCGTGGACCGGGGCGAACGCGCGGACCGGTAACCTGATCTCCCGTGGATCCTGACCGTCAAGCCGACATCGCTGCCCTCGACTCCACGCTCACCACGGTGGAGCGTGTGCTCGACGTCGAGGGGCTTCGCGGTCGCATCGCGAATCTCGAGCAGGAGGCGTCCGACCCGAAGCTGTGGGACGACCAGGTGCGCGCGCAGAAGGTGACCAGCGATCTGTCGCACGCCCAGAACGAACTGCGCCGGGTCGAGGAGCTGCGTCAGCGCATCGAGGACCTTCCGGTGCTCTACGAGCTGGCCGCCGAAGAAGGCGGCGACGACGAGCGCGCCGAGGCCGACGCCGAGCTGCGCCAGCTGCGCGAGGACATCGAGGCGCTGGAGGTCCGCACCCTGCTCTCGGGTGAGTACGACGAGCGTGAAGCACTGGTGAACATCCGGTCGGGTGCCGGTGGCGTCGACGCCGCCGACTGGGCCGAGATGCTGATGCGGATGTACATCCGCTGGGCTGAGCAGCACAAGTATCCGGTCGAGGTGTACGACACCTCCTACGCCGAGGAAGCCGGCATCAAGAGCGCGACGTTCGCCGTGCACGCGCCGTTCGCCTACGGGACGCTGTCGGTCGAGCAGGGCACCCACCGCCTGGTGCGCATCAGCCCGTTCGACAACCAGGGCCGCCGGCAGACGTCGTTCGCCGAAGTCGAGGTGCTGCCGGTCACAGAGACCACCGACCACATCGACATCCCCGAGGCCGATGTGCGGGTGGACGTCTACCGGTCCAGCGGCCCCGGCGGCCAGTCGGTCAACACCACCGACTCGGCCGTTCGCCTGACCCACATCCCGACCGGTATCGTCGTGACTTGCCAGAACGAGAAGTCGCAGTTGCAGAACAAGGTGTCCGCGATGCGCGTGCTCCAGGCGAAATTGTTGGAGCGCAAGCGCTTAGAGGAGCGGGCCGAGATGGACGCCCTCAAGAACGACGGCGGCAGTTCCTGGGGCAACCAGATGCGTTCCTACGTGCTGCACCCCTACCAGATGGTGAAAGACCTGCGCACCGAGTACGAGGTCGGAAATCCCGCCGCGGTGCTGGACGGCGACATCGACGGCTTCCTGGAGGCCGGCATCCGGTGGCGCAACAGAAAAGACGACAGTGACTGACCGTTGACCCACACGCTTCTCGCATTCGACCTCGCTTCCCGGTGGCACGGCTTCTGGCGCGGCGACATCGGGGTGTGGATCCTCGACCGCGGGGTCCGCATCGCGCTGCTGCTGATCGGCGGACTGCTCGCGGCGCGGTTCATCAACTGGACCGCCCAGCGCATCACCCGGCGCATCGACGCCGAGTACCAGGAAAGTGACCAGCTGGTCCGCTCCGAGAGCGCCAAGCACCGGCAGGCGGTGGCGTCGGTCATCTCGTACGTCTCGGTCGGCCTGTTGTTCGTCCTGGTGCTGGTGCAGATCACCGACATCCTCGCGATCCCGATCGGCTCACTGGTCGCACCCGCCGCCGTGATCGGCGCCGCGCTCGGCTTCGGCGCCCAGCGGCTCGTGCAGGACCTGCTGTCGGGTTTCTTCATCATCACCGAGAAGCAGTACGGGTTCGGTGACCTCGTCGCGCTGACCGTCGCCGGCATCGCACTGCCCGCCGAGGGCACCGTCGAAGACGTGACGCTCCGCGTCACGAAGCTCCGGTCCGCCGAAGGGGAGATGTACACCATCCCCAACGGCCAGATCGTCAAGACGGTCAACCTGTCCAAGGACTGGGCTCGGGCGGTCATCGACATCCCGGTACCGGTGGCGGCCGACCTCAACGCGGTGAACGAGGTGCTGCACGGCGTGGCCGACAACGCCAAGGACGACGCCCAGCTCAAGGACCTGCTGCTCGACGCGCCGCAGCTGATGGGTGTGGAGAGCATCGAACTGGACACCGTCAACCTGAGGATGGTGGCGCGCACGCTGCCGGGTAAGCAGTTCGAGGTCGGGCGCCGGCTGCGGGTGCTGGTGGTGCGCGCGCTGCGCCGCGCCGGCATCGTCGCACCCGGTGACATGGCGTCTCCCGTCGTCGCGGCGATCCCGCACCCCGCGCGGACCGACGACGCGGCCAAGGACGCACCTGCCCAACCGGAGTCGCAGCGATGAAGTGGACCGACTGGATCTGGGCGCCGCAGCGCCCGGGCAGCACCCGCGGCTGGCCCAACTACATCTTCGGCGGCAGGATGCGGACGTCGACAGCGGCGCTGATCCTGGCGTTCTTCGCGCTGTTCTGGGTGAACCAGAACTTCCAGCCCGCGCCGTCGCAGAAACCGGCCGACCAGACCCAGGTGGTGCCGCCGGGATTCGTTCCCGATCCGAACTACACGTGGGTGCCGCGCACCAACGTGGAGACGCGCGCACCGGAGAGCACCACTCGCACCACGACGACCAGGACCACCACCACGACACCCGCTCCGACGACGTCGTCGTCGCCCTCGGACACCACGCCGCCCACCAGCACCGACGGCACCGAGCCGGGCGGCACGAACACCACCGTGATCGATCCGGACGGGCCGGGACCGCTGGGCCCGCAGACGTTCACCCAGGCCCCGCCGACGCTCGCGCCGACCACGGTCGCCCCACCCGGTGTGCCGCCGGCGACGACCGCGGCACCGCCCCGGTGACTCGGCGGCGCCGCGGTATCCGCCTGCCTCCCCGCTACACTGGCGTGCCGTGATGATCACCCTCGACCATGTCTCCAAGCAGTACAAGTCGTCGGCGCGGCCGGCGCTCGACAACGTCTCGGTCAAGATCGACAAGGGTGAGTTCGTCTTCCTGATCGGCCCGTCGGGGTCGGGCAAGTCCACGTTCATGCGCCTGCTGCTGGGCGAGGAACACCCGTCCTCCGGCGACATCCGCGTCTCGAAGTTCCACGTCAACAAGCTCTCCGGTCGGCACATCCCCGGGTTGCGCCAGGTCATCGGCTGCGTCTTCCAGGACTTCCGGCTGCTGCAGCAGAAGACGGTGTTCGAGAATGTCGCCTTCGCGCTCGAGGTGATCGGCAAGCGCGCCGACACCATCAACCGGGTGGTGCCCGACGTGCTCGAGATGGTCGGACTGTCGGGCAAGGCCAACCGCCTGCCCGCCGAGTTGTCCGGCGGTGAGCAGCAGCGCGTGGCGATCGCGCGGGCGTTCGTCAACCGGCCGCTGGTGCTGCTGGCCGACGAACCGACCGGCAACCTGGACCCGGACACCAGCAAGGACATCATGGATCTGCTCGAGCGGATCAACCGCACCGGCACCACGGTGCTGATGGCCACCCACGACCACCACATCGTCGACTCCATGCGTCAGCGGGTCGTCGAACTCGAACTCGGCCGGCTGGTTCGCGACGAACAGCGCGGCGTCTACGGAATGGATCGCTAGTGCGCTTCGGCTTCCTCGTCAACGAAGTCCTCACCGGGCTTCGCCGCAACGTCACCATGACGATCGCGATGGTCCTCACCACCGCGATCTCGATCGGACTGTTCGGCGGCGGCCTGCTGGTGGTGCGGTTGGCCGACCAGTCCCGGGCGATCTACCTCGACCGGGTGGAGAGCCAGGTGTTCCTCACCAACGATGTGTCGGCCAACGATCCGACGTGCGACGCGGACCCCTGCAAGGCGTTGCGCAAGACGATCGAGGACCGCCAGGACGTCCGGTCGGTCCGCTTCCTCAACCGCGACGAGGCCTACGACGACGCGATCCGGAAGTTCCCGCAGTACAAGGACGTCGCCGGCAAGGACGCGTTCCCGGCGTCGTTCGTCGTCAAGCTCGATGATCCCGAGCAGCACAAGAACTTCGACGAGGCGATGGTCGGCCAGCCGGGCGTCCTGAACGTGCTCAACCAGAAGGAGCTGATCGACCGGCTGTTCGCGGTGCTCGACGGCATCAGCAGCGCGGCGTTCGCGATCGCGCTGGTGCAGGCGATCGGCGCGGTGCTGTTGATCGCCAACATGGTCCAAGTCGCGGCCTACACCCGGCGCACCGAGATCGGCATCATGCGCCTGGTGGGCGCCACCCGCTGGTACACGCAGCTGCCGTTCCTGTTGGAGGCGATGCTGGCCGCGTTCGTGGGCGTGCTGATCGCCATCGCGGGGCTGATCGCGGTGCGGGCCCTGTTCCTGGAGAGCGCGCTCGACCAGTTCTATCAGGCGAATCTCATCGCCAGAGTGGACTACGCCGACGTGCTCTACTACAGCGCTCCGTGGATGCTCTTCCTCGGGCTGGCGATGTCGGGAATCACCGCCTACGTCACCCTGCGTCTCTACGTGCGGCGGTAGCCGTGGCGAAGAAGGCGAAGGGCGTCAAGGACACCAACAACCAGGTCGTCGCCACGAACCGCAAGGCGCGCCACAACTTCGCGATCCTCGAAACCTTCGAGGCCGGTGTCGCACTGATGGGCACCGAGGTGAAGAGCCTGCGGGAGGGGCAGGCCTCGCTCGCCGACGCCTTCGCCACCGTCGACGACGGCGAGATCTGGCTACGCAACCTGCACATCCCGGAGTATCACCACGGCACGTGGACCAACCACGCGCCGCGGCGCAACCGCAAACTGTTGCTGCACCGCCGCGAGATCGACACGCTGGTCGGCAAGACGCGCGACGGCAACCTGACGCTGGTGCCGCTGTCGCTGTACTTCACCGGCGGCAAGGTCAAGGTCGAGTTGGCGCTGGCCCGCGGCAAGCAGGCGCACGACAAGCGTCAGGATCTGGCCCGGCGGGACGCCGAGCGCGAGGTCACCCGAGAGCTGGGACGCCGCGTCAAGGGCATGACCTCCTGACCGGGATCCTCAGCGCGCTGATCGCGGCGCTGGGTTACGGCGTCAGCGACTTCGTCGGCGGTTACGCCTCGCGCCGCGTCGCCGCCCTGCGGGTGGTGCTGATGTCCTACCCGCTGGCGCTGATCCTGCTCACGGTGATCGCGGTGCCTGTCGGCGGCGAGATCAGCACGGCCGCCGTGCTGTGGGGACTGCTGGCCGGCGTCGGGCAGGCGTTCGGCGTGTGGTGGTTCTACGCCGCGCTCGGGGCTGGTCCCATCTCGGTGGTGTCGCCGCTGACCTCGGTGCTGGTCGCCGGCGTCCCCGTCGGCGTCGGGGTGGCGCTGGGCGAGCGGCCCAGCGCGCTCGCCCTGTGCGGGGTGGGGTTGGCGCTGATCGCGGTGGTCATGGTCAGCCGCCAAGCTGGCGATGAGGATGTCCGGCCGCACCGGTTCACCGTCAAGGTCGCCTGGCTGACCGTCGGGTCCGGGATCGCCTTCGGGATGAATTTCGTCGTCCTCGACCAGGTCCCCGTCGCGGCCGGGCTGTGGCCGTTGGTGTTCGGTCGGCTGGCGGCGACGGCGATCGTCGCGCTCGCCGCGGTGCTGACCGCGAACTTCGTGATCGAGCGGGGCGTTCCGTTGCGGCTGGCGCTGCTGGCCGGGGTCCTCGACACGGTGGCCAACACCGCGACCCTGCTCGCCCTGCAATCGTCGTTGCTGTCGCTGACAGGCGTGCTCGTGGCGCTGTATCCGGCGGCCACCGTGCTGCTGGCGGTGGCTGTCCTGCGTGAGCGGGTGAGCCGGGGCCAGGTCGCGGGCATGATCTTCGCGTTCGCTTCCGTGGCGATGATCGCCGCGGGTTAGTTACCGTCACTTCGGGCAACTCGACGGCCCAAGGCGTTCCTCAGCGAGCAAAGGGGGTGGCGGCACGGGCTTCCGGTTGCGCGTCGCGTTGGTCGTCACAGCCACGCTGCTGCTGACGGTCAACTCCTTCGCGCCCTGGGGTCAGCCGGCCGCCCACCGGGTCGGTGTCGCCGCGCAGTGCATCGCCGGGATCGGTGCCGTCGCCTACGGGCTGTTCGAGGCGCGCCGTGTCCATGGGGTCGCTCGGTGGTGGCGGCTGTTCGCCGTCGGAGCCGTCGGATCGGTGTTGGCCGGCCAGCTCGTCTGGTGGTTCGCGGACCCGGCCTGGGCGCCCGTGTGGGTGACGCTGTACTGGCTGTTCCCGCTGTGCGGATTGGCCGCCGTCGTCTCGCTCGCCTGGGCGGGCGGCGGACCGCTCGTCCGGCAGGACGGATCGCGCACGCATGCATCGGCCCTGATCGTGCTGGACGCACTGGTGGCAGCGACGTCGTACGCGATCCTGGTCATCTTCGGGTCGCGCGCAACGCCGGCGTCGTCGTTCCCGCGCTCGGAGTCCGCCGCACTGCACACAGCGTTCGGCTTCGCGGAACTGGTGCTCGTGGTCGTCGCCGCGGTGACCGGCATGGTGTACCGCGCCGAGCGGCCCTACCGGACCACCTATCTGCAACTGGGCAGCGGCCTCGTGCTGATCGCGGCGGCGGACCGCATCGTTGCGTACTTCGACACGGTCGGCCAGCCGAGAGGCCTGATCTGGGGCGAGGCGGGAATGGCGCTCGGCGCACTCTTCGTCGGGTTGTCCCTGCGTGACCGCGAGGCAGCGCCGGCCGGCTCCCCGCGGTCGCGCCTGATCGACTGGGCGCAACTGATCATGCCGTACTCCGGTTTTCTCGGCATCACGTTGCTGCTGGCGTTTCACGTGCTCAACGACCACGCGCTGGACCTCCTGGTGGTCGCCACCATCGTGTCGATGGTCGTCTTCGTGGCGGCCAGGCAGGTCGTCGCCATGGCGGAGCAGCGGCTGCTGACGCGGCGGCTCGTCGACGCGCAACGCCTCTTGGCCCACCAGGTGTTGCACGACTCGCTGACCGGTCTGCCCAACCGGGTGCTGTTCGCCCAACGGCTCGAGCAGGCCATGCACGACGGCATGTTCGTGCTGATCTTCGTCGATCTTGACGACTTCAAGGACGTCAACGACCGCTTCGGCCATGCCGCCGGCGACGACCTGCTGCGCGCCGTGGGGGAGCGGCTGCGGCGGTGCATCGCCGACGCCGACACGCTCGCCCGGATCGGCGGCGACGAGTTCGCGATCCTGATCGACGGGGAGAAGGAGAACCCCGACGTGGTCGCCGACCGGCTCCGGGTGGCCCTGCGCGACCCCTTCCTGCTGCACGGATCGTCGTTGCGGGTGCGGGCGAGCATGGGCCTGGTGCGTGCGGACCCCGGACCGAGCGCCCTGACGTCGGACGATCTGCTGCGGCAGGCCGACATCTCGATGTACGCCGGTAAGCGGCTGGGCAAGAACACCGCGGTGGTGTACCAACCCGCGGCGGGCGTGCGGGCCGACTTCCCGACCACGTTGCGCAGCGCGGCCGGCGGGGTGCCCGCCGGTTTCAGCCTCTGCTATCAGCCGGTGGTGCGGCTGCCCGACGAGGCGCTGGTGGCCGTCGAGGCGCTGGCGCGCTGGACGGCGCCCAACGGCATCGAGATCCCGCCCGAGACGTTCGTCGCGGCCGCCGAGGCCGCGGGACTGGGGGCGATGCTCGACGGGATGGTGCTGCGGCTGGCGTGCCGGGAGGTCTCGGCCACGGGGTTGGACGTCGGCATCCACGTCAACGTCGGAGCGAGCCGACTGGGCAACCCGGGCTTCGAGGACGACGTTCGACGCACCCTGTCGGACTACCGCATCGCGCCCGACCGGCTCGTCCTGGAGATCACCGAGACGCTGCCGATCGTCGACCTCGCCGATGCGGCGGCGCAGATCGATCGGCTCAACGCCACCGGGGTGCGGGTCGCGCTGGACGACTTCGGGGCGGGATACAACTCGCTGACCTACCTGCATGCGCTGCCGGTCGGCATCGTCAAACTCGACCGCAGCCTCGTGGTGGGATCGGAGGCCTCGCGCGACCTCACCCTGTACCGCTCCGTGGTCGGGTTGTGCGCAGACCTGGGGCTGGACGTGATCGCCGAGGGCATCGAGTCGGCCGAGCAGGCCGGCACCATCGTCGCGGCGGGCTGCCGCCTTGCACAGGGGCACCTGTTCGGACGGCCCGCGCCGATCGCCGACATCGTCGCCGAGTACGGCGATCTGGCGCCGAGTGTGCGTCCAGGGCGGCTCGACGACGACATTCCCGTCCTGGACGCACACTCGACGGACTAAAAATGCGCTGGCATGTGTTGAAGCGGCCGGTAGTATGGACCTTCCTGCTGATGGTCGGCAGGGGTGCGAGGGGCTGAACGGTTTCGACTTCGCGCATCGAATCAAGGGAAGCGTGCCGGTGCAGGCAAATGACCACCGTAAGCGTCGTTGCAACCAATTAAGCGCCGATTCCAATCAGCGCGATTACGCTCTCGCTGCCTAAGCGAAGCTAATCCGTCAGACCGGGAGTGCCCTCGACCCGGACCCTGGCGTCAGCTAGAGGGACCCACCCACGGGTTCGGTCGCGGGACCCGTGGGGACATCAAACAGCGACTGGGATCGTCATCCTGACTTGTTCGCGTGATCAGGAGATCCGAGTAGAGACCTAGCGGACTGCGCACGGAGAAGCCTTGAGGGAATGCCGTAGGACCCGGGTTCGATTCCCGGCAGCTCCACCGAAAAGAGCAGGCCCCCCAGAGATGGGGGGCCTGCTCTTCTCTAGCCCCCCTTGGCCTCCTCGGTCCCGCCCTTACTCAGCAGACAGGAAACTCTTCCCCTCCGTCGCCGAACTCTGACTTTCCGGCGATTACCTCGTCGTTCGCCGAGCACGAGCATTACGTGCAGAGCGCAGCCCACCGGGGCCGCAACGACCTCGAGGAGAATCATGACCACCACCCACCCGATTCGGACCGGCCGGCGAGCGCGGAACGCCGCGGCCGCCCTGCTGGCTGCATCCGCGACCGTCGCCGGCATGATCGCCGCCTCGGCGCCGGCGCAGGCGGCCGACCAGTACATCGCCCTGGCACTGGGTTACATCAACGAGAACCCGCCCGTCACGATGGCCGGTGGTTCGGCGATCAGCGCGACCCAGGAACAGGCGGCCCAGGGCGCGCTGACCAACTGTTCGGGCAACGGCGGCAACCACTGCGTCGCTCAGGTCGTCGCCACGAACGCCTGCGCCGCCGCGGCCTCCAACGACTTCGGCGAGATGACCGGAGCTTCAGACCCCTCGCTCGCCACCGCGCAGAGCAAGGCCAAGAGCATGCTGCAGAATCAGCAGGGCGCGAAGGTCATCGTCTCGGGGTGCGCGAACGGATCCACGCCGCCGCCGCCGAACGATCCGCCGCCGCCCCCGCCCGCGCCGAAGCAGGGGCCGACGGTGTCGTTCAAGACGATCGTGGGCGGGCTCGTCGCCCACATCACCGACCGCAGTGGAGTGTCGTCGCAGTGCACCTACGTCACCGACGGCGTCAACCGGAGCTTCGCGCTTCCGGCCAACTCCGCCTATGACCTGAAGATCGTGCCGGCCATCCCGCAGTTCCGGAACTGGACAGTCACCATCACCTGCGACAACGGAACGAGCACGACAGCGACGACGTACTTCTGAGCTCCACCGACAACAGGCCAGGCCGAAAAGGTCTGGCCTGTTGTGGTTTTCCTACATCTTGACGCTCGGCACCAGCCGGGTGAGGTTCCACAACTGGTTGCGCCGGGCCGCCAGGGCGGTCAGCAGGAGCGACCCCACCCACAAGGCGCCCAGGAAGATCAGCGCCTGCCACAGCCGGCCGTCGATACCGCCGAGGATCAACTGCCGCAGGCCGTTGACGCCGTAGGTCATCGGGTCGAGTCGGTGCAGCGACTGGAACGGCTTGGTCGTGGTCTCGACGGGGTAGAGCCCCCCGGCGCTGACCAGTTGCACCATGAGCAGCGTCATCAGGAGCACCTTGCCCAACACCGGGCCGAGCCAGGCGCTGATCGCCTGGGCCACCGCGATGAAGGCGCAGGACGCCAGGATCATGAATCCCAGCATCGCCACCGGATGCTCCGCGTGGACGTGCAACGCGAAACGCACGACGCTGTAGAGGACCACCGCCTGGGGAATTCCGATCAGGACTGCGGGCAGATAACTGGCCAGGGTCACGCGGATCGGGCTGACCTCTGCGGCGATGGCCCGGTTCTGCAGCGGACGGAACGCCATCCACAACAGCATGGCGCCGAAGAACAGTGCGAGCGTGAGGAAGAACGGTGCCATGCCGGTGCCGAAGTTGGGGGCCGAGTTCTCGTGGGAACTCGTCAAGTGAACCGGGCCACCGATCGCCTCGGCGATGGCGTCCTTCTGTTGGGGGCTCCAGTCGGGGACCTTCTGGGCGCCCTCGGAGAGCTTGGTCGCCAACTCGTTCGACCCCGAGCTCAATTGTGCTGTACCTGTTTTCAGCTGGCGGGCGCCGTCGTCGAGCTTGATGATGCCGGCGTTGAGCTGTTCGTTGCCGGACGCCACCTGCTCGGCGCCGTCCCGTAACTGATGGAGCTTGTCGCTGAGTTCTTTGCCCTTGGTGGAGATGTCGGAGAGCGCGGACCCGACGGGGCCTCCCGCGTCGGCGGCCGCGCGGGCCTTGTCGAGCTTCGCCTGGATGTCCGGGGTCTTCTGGTGGGCGAGTAGTTGATCGCGGGTCTCGCGCAGTTTTCCGACGGCCACCATCGACACCGGATCCTGGTTGGCGGAAAGGCTGTCGATGATCGACGTCAACGACTGGGCGGCGGTGTCCTGCGCGCCGGCGATGGTGTCGAGTTCGTCGGACGCCTCCGTCAGCGCAGACGAGCTGTCTTGTACGCGGCCGTTGACCTGATCGCTCTGCGTGTCGATCTGTGCCAACAGGTCGGTGATCTTGAGCAGGGGATCGGTAGCGGTGTTGATGCCGTCCGACAGCGTGCGGGAGCCCGCCGCCAGGTCCGCGGATCCGGTGCGGGCGGTGTCCAGGCCGGCCACCAACTGCCCTGCGCCCGAGTCGAGTTGGGCTGCGCCGTCGGAGAGCTGACTCGCTCCGTCGGCCGCCTGCTTGATTCCCGCGCCCGAGGTGGTGATCACCGACAGCACCTGGTTGACCGCCTGCCCCGAGATCCGGGTCGATACGGCGTTGAGCACCTGCTCCACGGCGGTGCGGCCGATGCTCGACGAGATGTAGTTGTTGGCGTCGTTGTATTCGGCGATCAGTTGCGCCTTGCGGGGCGCACCGGTGGTGGGCGATGCGATGGCTTCGCTGAAGTCGGGCGGCAGTTCCAGCATGAAGTAGTACTTGCCGTGCGCGACACCGTCGCGCGCGTCGGCGTCGTCGACCAGGTGCCAATCCAGGCTGGCGTCGTCGGTGAGTCGGTCGGCGATCTCGGCGCCGACGTTCATCGGTTGACCGGACACCTCGGTGCCCCGGTCCGCGTTGACCAACGCCACCGGCAGCTTGTTCACGTGTCCGAACGGGTCCCAGTACGCCCACAGGTAGAGCGCGCCGTAGGACAGTGGCATCAGCATCAACACGACGATCGCGATCCGTGTCATCCGGTTCCGGGCGAAGCGTTTGATCTCCGACCCCAGGGCAAGTCCGCCCACCATCTCTCAGTCCTTCCCTGCGAAGTCCGGGATGTGCACGTCGTGTTCGGGTGCCTGATCGCCGAGCGAGTTCGTCACGCCGACAACGACCGTGCGGTCCGCGGCCAGTGCGCCGAGGCGTTGTACCGCCTGCGCCCGTCGTCCGCTGTCGCGTACCTGTTCGAGATCGCCGACCACCAGCACGGGTCGGTCCGAGCACAGCGCCAGGGCGATCTGCAGCAGGAACGTCTCCAGGTCGCCCAGGTCGTCGACGTAGTCGGTCGGTGCCGGACATTCGAGGTCGCCGAACACCTCAGCCAGGACGTCTCGGTCGGTATCCGCACGCGGTCGACGGAACAGGGGAGCGAGCCAGCGGCGCTGCTCGGCCACCACCGTTCCCACGGTGACGGCCTCGTCCAGGTCGTCGATGTCGCCGAAGGCCGCGATCGCGCAGTGCCGGCGGATCGCCCGTGGGGAGGTCTCGCCGAACACGGCGACGGTGCCGGCGCTCGGCTTGAGCCGACCGGCCAGCGTCAGCAGTAGCGCTTTCTGGCTGTGGCCGCCGGGCATGTGTACCGCGTGCAGGCCGCGAGCGATGTCCAGGTCGACGCCACGGAACAGCGGGCCGTGCTCGCCGTCGAACGTCAACCCCCGCGCGACGATGATCGCGTCGTCGTCGGCGCCGGGCTGTGCCAGCGGAGTGCCCGCGTTCGTGGTTGCCGGCTCGAACATGTCCATGGTTCAATACGATATGCATCCAATACGGAATGTATCGAGTTGGAGGGGCTGTTTGTCGTGAAGGTCACAGAGACGCCGAGAATCCGCCGGCGCAGCAATACCCGGGCGCGGTTGATCGAGGCCACCGACGCCCTGATCAGGGACAGCGGCCGGACGTGGTTCTCCGTGGAGGAGGTGTGCCGGGCGGCCGGCTACACCCGGGGGGCCTTCTACTCCAGTTACGAGGGCATGGAGGACCTGCTGTTCGAGGTGTACGAGCACCAGAACGACGCCCTCGTCGAGCGGTTGCGGGACACGGCCGAACCCCTGCTGCGCATCGCCGGTGTTCTCGAGACCGAGCGCGTGGTGCGCCACCTGTTGAAGGCAGGCGTCGCCGACCAACCGCGCATCGCGCTCCATGCCGCGCTGGTGGCCCGCGCAGCGCATCAGCCCGACATCGCCCGGGCGTTGGACGCCCGGGTCGAACGGCTTCGTGAGGGCCTGCAGGGAATCTTCGTCGCCCTGATCGCCAAGACCGGCCGGACGATGACCGTCACCCCGGAGATCTTCACCCGCGCGCTGATGGCGGCGCAGGCCGGCGCCTCCGGCCAGTTCCTCAGCGATCGCGCCGCCACCGAGGAAGTCCGCTACCTGACCGCGCTGGCCGTCGTCGAGGGTCTGTCCGCCTGACCCCGTGCGCTACGCGGCCGCCTGCAGGGTGATCTCGGAGATCGCGGTACGGCTCTTGCCGTCGGTGGTGCCCAGCGTGCTGATCCACACCAGGACATTGGTCGTCTTCGTCTGATCCCGGATCTCGATGCGGTTGTGCCCCGGTTGCAGTGGGGTCGTCGGGGCCAGTTCCGTGGTGTCGGCCAGCTTGGCCGGAGCCTCGGTGGGCGATGAGCGGATCTGCACCTCGGTGCCGGTGCTCGACACGTCGATCGTCACGGCGCTCAGCGCCGTCGGTTCGGACAGGTGCAGCATCAGTCCCTCTCCCTCCACGAAATTCGGGAAGGGCACCGGGTCGGTGTACGTAACGGTGGACCACGACGTCGCGGGGTTGCCGTCGATCACCGAGCCGGCCTTGTCCGGGTTGTCCGCGCCGCCCGACGGCGCGAACACGGTGACGCTCGCCGGCGTGACGATCGGTCCCTGCCGCGTCCACAGTCCGAATCCATCGGTGAACCATGCCGCCGCGGCCACCGCCACCACGATCACCGCGACGAGCGCGGCGAGGATCGGCGTCCGGCGGCTCCCGTGCTTCGGCTCCGCCCCGGACGTCTCCTTCTCGAAGGTCGCGGTCGCGCGTGACGATTGGGGCATCGGGGGAGTGCGGGCGGGAAAGATGGTGATCTCGTCGGCGTCGAGGGTCCGCCCGTCCCAGACCCCGTGCACCTCGACGGCGGCGCCGTCGCCGAGCCGACCGGGTCCGAGTTGGGTGTTGATCGCGACGGGGACCGGAGCGGGCAGGTGGTGGGCCGCTTCGGTCGGCGTCAGACGAAAGGACACGGCCTCCATCGCGCCGTCGGCCCCGACAGCGCGTCGTTCGACACCGTGTGCCGTGCCCCGCAGGACCAGACGCTCGAGGCGCTGCGTGGCGGGACGGCCGTCCGCGACCCCGGCAGGTGCGGCCGGGTGCGGTTGCGTGTCCACGGCACTGGGGTGTGGGCGTGACAGGGCCTCGGCGAAGTCGAGGCAACTGGGATAGCGCTGATCGGGATCTTTGGCCAACGCTCTCGCCAGCACGCCGTCGAGATGCGCGAGATCGGGCCGGCGCGACGAGACGCGTGGCGGCGACGCGCCCAGATGCTGACCGATGACGACGGCGCGGTTGGCGTCGTCGAACGGTGGAGCGCCGGTCAGCAGGTGAAACGTAGTGGCGGCCAACGCATATTGGTCTGCGCGGCCGTCGAGCGACTGGCCGCGCAGCTGCTCGGGGGACATGTAGCTGACCGTTCCGATCGCGACGTTGTCGTCGGTGAGGTTGCTGACGTCGTCGATGCGCCGGGCGATACCGAAGTCGGTCAGCAGCACCCTGCGCCGACGGGCGTCGGACGCGGTCACGAGGATGTTCTCGGGCTTGACGTCACGGTGGAGCAGACGGCGTTCGTGGGCGAAGTCGAGCGCGTCGGCAACGGCGGTCACGATGTCGACGACCTCGCGCTCGGGCATGCCGCGGGGGTAGGTCTCCCTGATCAGGTGGCCCGCGTCCGTGCCGTCGATGTACTCCATCGAGATCCACAGCCGGCCGTCGAACTCGCCCCGGTCGAGCACTCCGACGATGTGCGGGTGTTGCAGCGCGGCGGCCATCTCGGCCTCGCGGATGAACCGCGCGCGGAACTCCGTGTCCGCCGTCGAGGTGGGCGTCAGGATCTTGAGCGCGTCACGGCGGGGCAGCCGCGGGTGCTGCGCGAGATAGACCTCGCCCATCCCGCCGGTGCCCAGCTGCCGCTGGATCAGGTATCCGGCGAACTCCTCGCCCTCGTGCAGCGGCATGACCAGAGCCTACAAACCGGTACGGGCCGAGGCGGCGGCGCTGTATGTCAGTCTGGAGGTCTGGGAGGACGACGTGGCACTCGATGGCGAGCCCGCTGACGCGGAAGTGTTGTGGCGTGCCCTGATGGACGCCCGCGTGGTGTGGTCAGCCGACGCTGTCCGGGCGATGCTGCACCACGTCCGCGACGCCGCGCCGATCACCGCCGACGAGGAGGCCGAGCTCGCCGAACATATCCGGGCGGGCATCGAGGTCGATGCGGCCGAGCAGGCGCTGCGCGACGCGCACTTGGGCCTTGTCGTCAGCCTGGCCAGGCGCTACACCGGCCACGGCACCGCGTTTCTCGACCTCCTGGAGGTCGGCAACGTCGGCCTCGCCCAGGCGATCCGCGCCTACAATCCCGACAGCGGATATCGGTTCGCGGTCTACGCCACGTGGTGGATCCGCAGGGCGATCACCCGTGCGATGACGGCGTGACTCGCTGGCGCAGGTCCGGCACCACAGCGAACTGCACCTCCCGTAAGGTCGGCTCAGCCGATCGAGGGGACTGACACATGGCTGACGCCGACGCCGCTGCGATGAACACCGACCGCGGAGATTGGATGGCCGAGCATCTCGCCGAGTACCTCGAGTCGGGCGGGGCGAAGGGCCACATCGTCGACCTCAGTTCGGTCGGTGGCCGCGCAATGACGACGCACTGCCTGATCAGGTACACGGGCCGCAGGTCGGGCAGGACCTACGTCAAGCCGCTCATCTACGGCAATTGGGGCGGTGAGATCGTGATCGTCGCGTCGAAGGGCGGAGCCGACACCCATCCGGAGTGGTATCTGAGCATCCTGGCCAACGAGACCATCGGTGTGCAGATCGCCACCCAGGCCTTCGAGGCCACCTGGCGCGAGCCGGAAGACACTGAGCGGCATGAGGTTTGGGAGTACATGAGCCACCTCTACCCGCCCTACATCGCGTATCAGCGGTCGACGAGTCGGTACATCCCCCTGGTCATGCTCTCGCCGGGGCGGCCGGTGGACGTGTTCAGCCCGGCCTCGAACTGAGCTGTTGGGGTCCGCGCCGACGCTGACCGGCGCACCATGGAACCGATGACCACTGCCGAGCCGACCCGACACACCGTGCTGGCGGACACCGACAGCGCCGCCTACCACTCCCTGCGGCAACAACCGGCCACCCGCGCCGAGCGGTACGCGCTCGGCAAGAGTCTGCGCAAACGGGTGCCCCGGCGCTCGCTCGCCGACTGGACGCCCCCGGCCGACAGACCGGATCCGATCGGGCTCATCGAGGACAACCATCGCGGCCGGGTCGACCGTCTGGTCCCCATCCGCGTGGGACGGATGGTCGCTTCCCCCTACGGATTCCTGCGCGGTACCGCGGTCGTCATGGCCGAGGACGTCGCGCACCTGCCTGCCACCGGCATCACGCCGGTGGTGTGCGGTGACTCCCACCTGGGGAACTTCGGCTTCTACGCATCGCCGGAACGCGATCTGGTGATCGATCTGAACGACTTCGACGAGGCCCACCCCGGCGCATGGGAATGGGATCTGCGTCGCCTGGTCGCCAGCATCTGGGTGGCCGGCCGGCACAACGGCTCGTCCGAGGACGACTGCGGTGCCGCGGTGCGAAGGTGCGTGGCCGCCTACCGCCACGAAGTGCGCCGGCTGGCCGACGAGCCGCTGTTCACCCGGTCGTTCACCCGGCTCGACGTCGACCGGCTGGCCGGCGAGACGGACGGCCCGCTCGCCGACGAGGTGCGACGCTCGGCCAAACGCGCGCGGCACCGCACCAGTGACCGCGCGCTGCCCCGGTTCACCGAAGAGGTCGGCGGGATCCGCAAGATCGTCGAGGAACCTCCGCTGATCACGCGCCTACCCGGGAGCGAAGCCGACGCTCTGGCCGAAGCGCTCGACGATTACCTCCCGACGCTGTCCACGCACTGGCGACGGGTGCTCGGCGGCTACACGCTGCTCGACGTCGCGCACAAGGTGGTCGGCGTGGGCAGTGTCGGACTGCGTGCCTATGTCGCGCTGCTGGAGGGCTCATCACCCGAGGACGTCGTCTTCCTCCAGCTCAAGCAGGCCCGTCGCTCCGTCCTGGCGCGCTACGTGCACGGCGAGTCGGCCTGGCACGCGCACCAGGGCCAGCGGGTGGTGGAGTACCAGCAGGCGCTGCAGACGGTCAGCGACCCGCTGCTGGGGTGGACGACGGTCGACGGGCGGCAGTTCTATGTGCGCCAGTTCCGCAACATGAAGGGCACGATCCCGCTGGACGCGATGGACGGTACGGCGCTCATCGACTACACCGGGGTGGTCGGGCAACTCCTCGCGAAGGGGCACGCGCGAACCAGCGGCGCGTCGATGATCGCCGGTTACCTCGGCCGCTCCGACAAGGTGGACAGGGCGTTGTGCACCTTCGCCCGGCGGTACGCCGATCAGACCGAGGCCGACCACGCCGCGCTGGTGGCTGCTGTCGACAACGGCCGGATCCCGGTCGAGCGCGGCGTCTAGTCTCGATGAGCGCTGGTGGGTCGGAATCGGCAGGTAACAGGTTTAAACCGACGATCAAACCACGCCGCATGACCTAGCATCAGGTGACTCACGAGTTCGAACGGGTCCGAGCCAGCCAGAGTCCGGACTCGGGCGGGCACAGTCAGATCGTCGTCACGGACGATCGCGGGGAGGGACGCCATGGCCCGTTCTGAATTCGCCCTCGCGCTGGGCAACGGGATGTACCTCGATGCCGACGGACAATTCACCAAAGAGCCCCCGCCGGGCGCTCCGGTCTACAAACCGCCGTTTGCACTGCCGATCGAGCCGAGCAAGATCAAGCCCGCGGTCGAAGCCGTCCAGAAGGCGTTGAAGGACATCAACCAGAAGGGTCCTGCGCTCGACATCTTCAAGCGCTTAGGGTTCGACACGAAGGTGCTCGATCTGCTCGCCGGTGTGGCCGCCATCGCGAGCGTCGCCGTGCCCGTCCTGGCTGTGGCGTCCGTCGCCGTCGAAGCGCTGAAGATGTTCGGAGTCCTCAAGGAGGGACCTTCGCCTCTGGAGAAGCTGGTGACGGCGCGCTTCGACGAGCTCGAGCGGAACGTCGACGCGCTCAAGGTCCTAATCCAGGTCAAAGATCTGAGAGATCACCGAGTCAGTGTCGAGACCTTCGTCGCTGACGTCAGCGCCTACGTGAGGCAGAGCCCGACCTCGAGCGCGTTGACACCGGACCAGCTAGAGGCCGATCGGACGCGCCTGCTGTCGAGCCACTCACACCACGCCACCGATGTCGGCATCCTGCTCGCGGTTGACACCTGGCTCGCCACCTTCGACCGTCGCGCGAACAACTTGGTGTGGCCGAACACGTTGCACACCTTGCCCTTCGCGCCTGGCACGCAGCCCGAGCCGGCACCGTGGCCGGAGGAGAACGGGTTCGTCTTCGATCACCGGCTGATGGTGCCGATGGCGGCGTGGGCAGCGACGTCGTATCTGACGTGCATCCGCGGAATCATCCCCGAATACCGAAGCACCGGCGACTTCCGGGATTCCCTGCGGGATTACGCCGATGATCTGGACGACCTGGCACAGCGCATGCGCCGAGAATGCCTCGGTATCACTCACTACACTGCTGACGACTTCCGCCGTGCCGCCATCACGCCGGCTGAGATCGACTGGGTCCCGGCCGCTGACTCCGACGTCGTCCCGTTCCCTCACGAGGTCCCGGTTCTGAAGAAAACGTGCAGCCAGTTTCCCGTAGGCGCTCAGGACCTGCGCTACCACGACAACGTGTTCTACGGCGATTTCGTCAACGAGCTCTTTCAGGCGGAATTCGTCGGCCGTCCCGCGGCGACGAAGAAGGGTGGCATGGACCTGCGTTGGATCCCGCCGAACGCTGACCTCATCGCAGGGGCATTCGGCAATTTCGCGATAGGAAACCCCGAGGAGTGCGCCGCGGCGGCTAACGCACAGGCCGAACGGGATTATGCGGAACTGTTGTCCTCCAGCGGCTACACCCAGCTCGTTCACCTCGCGGCCGTGCTCCGCAACGAAATGAGCGAACCAACATCCAGCGAAACGGTCGACGTCACCGCCAGAAGCATCCTTCGAGACGCGGGCCTTCAGCAAGACTCCCGCATCACGAGCAACTGGAAGCTGGCCGGTCGGCCGATCACCGCGAAAGTCCTCCTCGAGCCCCAGGACGTACGCGCCGAGCTGACTCTGACGACACAACCACCGAATCGTGCGCGACCATTCCACTACGAGATCAAGCTCAGGACACTGGCGAGTCTGGGCAGCCGGGGAAGCTACGACGAACGTCAGTACGGCGACTTCTGGCGGGCGTCGTACAAGCCCGATCCCCAGCACGAGCGGTGCCTCGTCGTGGAGACCTGGCAGGCCCACCTCGGCCTCGGCGAAGCGACGCTGGCGAGCGGGCCGACACCGAGAAGCCTGCACCGTGACGAAGGCACGCTGTCGATCGCCGCGCACACGTTCGACTGGTGGATACCCGACCATCAACGTGTCGAGCAGCCCGTCCACGACGACTTCGGTGTCGACGGTGCCTTCACCTTCGAGACAGTTGGTTCCGGGTCGGACTCGCTGAGCATCCCACGTCGCGACGTCGTGCTTTTCAATCTCGGTGAGCAGCCGTTCACCACCGACGAGCTCCGGATCCCCTGGAAGAACGGGGAATCAGGGTGGGGCGGGGAACGCCGTGATGGCGCTGCCGCCGTGGTGACACTTGGGTACAGCTTCACGTGGAGCGGTGAGGGTTTCGAACTGCGCCTGACCAACACGCCCAGTGACCGCAACTACGTCGTCTTTCTGGTCGTCGAGGAAACTCTGAGCTCTGGGACAGTCCTGCATACCGCGACGCCGATCCCGATCAACGGCCAGCTGACCTACGTGCCGCAGACGTTCTTCGATCAGGAACATCGGGCGATCGCGGAGAAGGGCAAGCAGATCGCGGATTTCTACAAGTTCTACCGAGTCCGTCATCCAGGGCCGATGGACCCCATCATCGGTTGGATGCGTCAGCAGGATTTCGCGAACCCGGTCAGTATCGAGCGATTTCTCGACTTGGCCGCGCGCGCTGAGCCCGAACTGTTCGGTCAGTTCTTTCCCGATGTGGAGATGTCCGACCGAGCGGTCACCGGCTTGCAACCCTGACCGAATACTTGCGCCCCCACGATACGGACGGATTACGGAAACGATGGTCGAATTCGATTGGCGCGAGCGGCCGCAAGCCTCGCCGTGGGGTGGGTTCTTCATCCAGAGCCGAGCCGGGCGTCACCGCAACAACTTCGAGGTCGTGATTCCCTGGCCCGACGGCGGTATCGCTCACTTCTATCGGGACAACGACGACGCGGCCGCGTTGCAGTGGTACGGGCCCACTCTTTTCGCGCAGGAATCGCACTACCAGGGCGTCTCGGTCACCGAGTCGGATTTCATGTCCTATCAGGGCACGCCCACCAAGAACCTGGAGGTCGTCGCCGTGCGCCAAGACGGTGCCCTCGAGCACTGGTGGCGGGAAAACGGCGGCGCACTCACATGGCACCTGGGGTCGCAGATCGCACAGGGATGCACAGGTGTCCCTGCGATCACGTACTCGGGGGCGATGTTCAAAGACATTCCGTTGGTGCCCGGAGCCCATCGAGATGCTCACGAGGCCGGACTGTTCCACCTCGTCGTGGCAAACGAACTCGGGGGATGGACCTACTACATCAAATCGACTGATGAGGGATCAGCGTGGACTCGCGTGCCAGGATTCCCCGGAAAGCTCAAGCCGGAAGAGTACATCGGGCGTCAGATTGCCGGCGGCAAGCTCGTGGGAATGGGCATCATCCTCTCGACGGCGTTCGCTACGTCGACACAGACGACTTACAAGGATATCTGGGAGGACCGAAGTTGCACGCGACGCGGCAACACGTACATCATTGCGGGCTCTGAACAGAATGCGCTGCAAATCTGGTGCTGCTCCAGCGCGTATCTCGATCAGCTGGCACCCGGTGGTGTCAATTGCGAGTGGATCAGCGCCGACACTGTCACCAAACCGGCCCCCGAAACACAGTCCGAAGAGCTGCGCGCCTATTTCGGCCGTCCGTCGATCATCCAGGGCGACTACAACCAAGACGATTCGGGACTCTTCGATGACGGCCATTACGGCAACTTCGAACTCGTTTCACCGTTGAAAAGTGGAGGATTGCTGCACCGGGCGCGCAACGTGGGCATCCCGCACAACCCGGTGGGCGGGCTGACGGAGGGCTGGGGGCCGGGAACGCGCTTCGGCGGGGACGCGCTGTATGACGAAGTGTCCCTCATCCAGTCGAACTACGGCGGTGAGCACGGGAACCTCGAACTCGTCGCGCGAAACAGGTGCCAGTTCGGCTTCGAGTTCTTCTGGCGTGTGGGCGACGTGTGGAACGGCCCGATCTACGTGGGGAGGGAAGGCGGCGCCGTCCGCTTAGGCACCAACGCCCAGGCGTTGAAGGTCCTGTCCGGCACGTTGACCCCCGAGGACACACTCAAGGCGTTGAGCTCCGTCAACATTCTGACCAGTGTCGAGCCGGTCTCCGATATGGTCGCGTGGCTCGGCGATCGTGACACTCCGTACCCCGCTTTGGCGGATGCCCTCCTGAGGCTCACCGTGACCCGGCGCCTGGCGGCACCGGTGTTCATCGATGTCATTCGCGGGTTCTACGAGGGTGATCTCGGCCAGCCGTCGCCCCGCGACATCGCCGAAGTACACGACGACCACCTGCGAATCGCCGTGCTGAAGGCATCGAATGAGAACAACGGAACCGAGATAGCGACGTTCGAGGACCTGCTGGTCGGGTCGAGCTGATCTCATCGGCGGCGCGTGGACGCCGGTGCCTCTTGCGTCGACCTCGTGCGTCCCCGAGGCTCGGCCGGCCTACTGCAGCGGGCGCAGCACCACGATCCCCGGCACCGTCCGCAGATAGTCGAACAGCGGGGTGTCGACCACCTTCTGGTCCGCGGTCAGCGACGACGCGTTGCGCAGCACGGGACCGCGGGGGCCGTCGACGTAGATGCCGACATGGGTGACGTCCAGGCCGCCGTCCTCGGCGTACGCCCCGACGTAGTCCCCGGTGCGCAGCTGCCCGACGACATCGTCGTTCACCCGTGCGCTCGGAAGGTAGGCGACGGTGCGCGGGACCACCGGCAGGCCGGGTAGATACACCCCGCCCGCGTCTTTGCGGTTGAGGTTCTTGGGCACCTCGACGGCGTCGGGACTCAGCGTGGCGGTGATGTCGGCGGCGATGGCCGGTGCTGCCGCGGCCCAATCGGTGAAGAAGTGCTTGCGGGTCGCGAAGCCGACGATCCCGTCCTTGTAGCGCACCCGGATCAGCGCATTGACGAACTGGTCGCGGGATGTCGACCGCTTCAGTGCCTCCACGTAGTCGGCCAGCGTGAAGCAGTCGACTCTCTCCAGTTCGGCCACCAAGCGCTCGGGCACGCCGCCCGATCCGACGAGAGTGTCTGCGCCGTACGGGGTTCCGAGGAACTGCCGGGACAGGGCCTCGGCCCGCGCGGCTGGTGGGGCACCGGCCGCGTCCCGCGCGACGGCCAACGCGGCGTCCAGGACCCGGGCGCTCGCCGGCGAAAGCTCCACGTGCGTCGACACTTTCGCGACCCTCGACAGGTAGTCCTCGACCGGAACGGGAGCCGCCGCCGCGTAGTCGTCCGGCAGCAGCACGTCGCCGGAGGTGGTGTTCACGTAGACGCCCCAGCGGTGATAACCGCGCAACCCGGCCGGATCGGCGGCCAGCACCGCGGCGTAGTCGTTGATCGCCCGCACGTACTGCATCGAGTTGTTGTACCGGTAGAGCGCGTGGTCCGGATCGCGGGCGAAGCCGTTGGCCGCCAGGTAGCGGCCCGCGGCCATGATCGCGTCGCGTGGGGCGAGGATGTCGCCGCCGGCGCCGTAGGCCGCGAACGTCGACGGCATGAACTGCATGGGACCCTGCGCGCCTGCGGTGCTGACACCGGCGATCCGGCCGAACGCGGTCTCGACGAAATTGATCGCGGCCAGCACGTTCCATCCGACCCCGAACGCCGTCTCGGCCTCGCGGTAGTAACCCATCAGCTCATCGGCCGGCCGCGGCGCGACGATGCGCCAGGGCGGCAGCGTCGCCCGCGGCCGGGCCATCGCGGCGAGCTGGCGGCGGGCGTCGATGTTGTGGTCATACGCGGTGAGCAGGTCGCGCGGGATCCGAGGCCGGGCGATCGCGTCCCACTCGGGATGGCGGCCGAGCAGGCGGTAGGCGGCCTGCTGACGGTGGGCGGCGGCGTCGAGGACCGCGTCGGGGGTCGCAGGGTCGCGCAGTGCGCGCTCGTCGGCGGCGAGGTCGTCGGCCAGACGCGCCGGATCGGCGGACAGCGGCCGGGGTGGCACACCGTCCATCGCGGGTGCGGCCGTCGGCGCCGCGATGGTCGGCGAGGCCGTCGGCGTCTCGCCGCTCTCGGTGCCCGAGCAGCCGGTCACTCCCAGCAGGCAGGTCGCCACCAGCGCAGACGCGGCCGGCCGGACCCAGCGGGCGCGGATGTCTCGGCTCATCGGCGGGGTGGCTCCTCGTCTCGGGCGTTGAATCGATCGTCGTGCGCAGTATCGTCGTCACTGGCGATCATGCGACGGTATCCGTCCGTCGGTTTCCGGCCACGGCGCGGTGGCAATACGGGGCAGGAACGTTACCGATGAGGAGGAGATGCATGTCGGAGTTGGAGGTCACCGACGACGAGGGACACGAGTCGGTCGAACCCACCTACGCCGAGCACCTTCATCCGGCGCGTCCCCGCACGCTGCGGTTCCGTCCCCGGGTCAAGACGCCATTCGTGCGGCGTTCGGTCTCCCAGGACGGCCCGGCGAACGGCAACAACCCCGCCTACGTGGAGTGGTTGCGTGCGCAGTCGATGTTGGCCGACGCCAACGAGATCAGCGCGCAGTTCTCCGGGCAGGGCTCGATGTGGCAGAACCCCTACGCCACCCCGAACCCGCGAGGCGCGGTGGACACCGCATCGGTGTGGTTCACCGCCTACCCGCTGTCGCTGATCACCCGTCCCGAGGAATCGTTCCTCAAGGCGATGGCCAGCGAGGACATGTGGAAGGCGTTCGCCGAGATCGGGATCGAGGCCATCCACACCGGCCCGGTCAAGCGGGCCGGCGGGATCTCCGGCTGGCAGTACACACCCAGCGTCGACGGCCACTTCGACCGGATCGGCACCCAGATCGATCCGGCGTTCGGCACCGAGGACGAGTTCCGGCAGATGTGCGCGACGGCCGCCTGGTACGGCGGCACCATCATCGACGACATCGTGCCCGGCCACACCGGCAAGGGCGCCGATTTCCGGCTCGCCGAGATGAAGTACGCCGACTATCCGGGCATCTATCACATGGTCGAGATCGATCCCCGGGACTGGCACGAGCTGCCGGACGTGCCGCCCGGCGCGGATTCGATCAACATCGACGCCGCGACCGAGGAATGGCTCGACAAGGCCGGGTACATCATCGGTCGACTCCAGCGGGTGATCTTCTACGCCGAAGGGGTCAAAGAGACCAACTGGAGCGTCACCCGGCCGGTCGCCGGTGTCGACGGTGTCGAACGGCGCTGGGTGTACCTGCATTACTTCAAGGACGGGCAGCCGTCGATCAACTGGCTCGATCCGTCGTTCGCCGGGATGCGGCTGGTGATCGGCGACGCCCTGCATTCGCTGGCCGATCTGGGCACCGGCGCGCTGCGTCTGGACGCCAACGGCTTCCTCGGAGTGGAAAAGGCTGCGTCGGAGGGTAATTCGGCGTGGTCGGAGGGGCATCCGCTCTCCGAGGCGGCCAATCACCTGATCGCGAGCATGGTGCGCAAGGTCGGTGGATTCACGTTCCAGGAGCTCAACCTCACCATCGACGACATCCGCCAGATCGGCGAGGCGGGCGCCGACCTGTCCTACGACTTCGTCAACCGGCCTGCCTACCAGCACGCGCTGGCCACCGGCGACACCGAGTTCCTGCGTCTGACGCTGCGCACCACGCTCGAACTCGGCGTCGACCCGGCCTCGCTCGTGCACGCGCTGCAGAACCACGACGAGCTCACCTACGAGTTGCTGCACTGGGAGAACGGCCACCGCGACGACGTCTACAGCTACAAGGGCGTGGAGGTCACCGGGGAACAGATCGCCGCCAGCGTGCGCAGCGATCTCGTCGAACACCTGACCGGGCCCGATGCGCCGTACAACCGGGTGTTCACCACCAACGGAATCGCCTGCACCACGGCGTCGGTCGTCGCCGCAGCACTCGGTGTCAAGAGGCTGGACGACATCGACGACGTCGATCCGATCCGGCGTGCCCACCTGCTGCTCGCGATGTTCAACGCGTTGCAGCCGGGCGTCTTCGCGCTGTCGGGCTGGGACCTGTGCGGCATGCTCACGCTGCCGGTGTCGGAGGTCGCCGAACTGATCGCCGAGGGGGACACCCGTTGGATCAACCGGGGCGCGCACGACCTGATGGGTATCAACCCGAACGCCCGCCAGTCCACCGCCGGGATGCCGGTGGGTCGCAGCCTCTACGGGTCGATCCCCGAGCAGCTCGCCGACGAGACCAGCTTCATCCGCCAGCTGCAGGCGATCCTCAAGGTGCGGTCGCACTACGGCGTCGCGACCAGCCGCCAGCTCGACATCCCCGAGGTGTCGCACCGCGGCATGCTCGTGCTGGTGCACGAGCTTGACGGGGAGGGTCGGTTCCAGCTGACGGTGCTGAACTTCGCTCAGGAGCACATCGCGGGCAGCGTGCGCTCGGAGCATCTGCCGCCCGGCGCGGTGGTGTCGGACATGTTCAGCGGCAACGAGATCGCGACCGTCGACGATCTGCACAGCTTCGCGGTCGAGATGCCGACGCTGCACGGGATGTCCCTGCTGGTGGAGGCGCCGGCGCCGGCGGAGTGATCACCCGAGGAAGCGGTCGGCGTACGGCTTGAAGCGGTTCTCGAGGTCCTGCGCGTCGACGCCGAACATCGCGCATGACGTGACCACCCGGCCGAACCGGTTGCGTTGGTGCGCCACCAGATACGTGTCGACGGCCGCCCGGACGTCGTCGGTCATCGGTTCGTCCGCGAGGTCGTAGATCCGTTCGACGGTCCCCACCTGATCGGCCATGAACTCGTCGAATGCGATGTCCGCCGACCGTTCTGGTCCGATGACGTCACGGTCGCGGATCAATGCCGCCAACATGAGCTCGAGCCGGTCGACCCACGCCGCGGCGATCGCGGGCACGGGCGGCGCCGCGCTGTACATCCGCGCCGCATAGATCACCATCGCCAGCATCGACAGCACCACCGGCACCGGATCGCGGTGCGTGCACACCACCACCGCTCCCGGGAACACCCGGTCGAGGACCGGCAACTGTTCGAGATGCTGCGGTGATTTGAGCAGCCATCGACGGCCACCGCGCAGGAACTGCATGGCCTTGAGTTGCGTGCGCAGATACTCGTAGTGCGTCGTCTGGTCTGATCGCAGGTAGTGGTCGCGCCACGCGGGTGCGTGCGCCAGCGTCTCCATCAGCATCGTGGAGAAGTCGTTGGCCAACAGCTGGATCTCCTCGTGCACGTGATCGGTGGTCATCTCGTGCATGCTGCGGAAGTGGGGGATCAGCAGGTCCATCATCGACACCGCCACCTCCATCCTGGCCCGCCGCGGATCGGGCTCCACACCCACTTCGGCGGGCAGCGGGAACGGTTCGACGCTCTCCCAGTACTGCATCGTGCGGAACGTCGGTCCCGCGGCGAGCATGTTGTGCAGATGGGTGGTTCCGGTGCGCGGCAACCCGGCGATCACCACGGGTGGCGCCAGTTCGATGTCCTCGATCTCGGGATGGCGGCGCAGCAGATCGGTCAGCAGTAGCCGGTTCTTCAACCACTGGGAGAGCTGGCTGAAGAAGTTGACCCGGCCGGGTGCGTGCATGTCGTCGAGCTCGGCGAGGGCGCCCAGGTAGATGTCGAGGCGCTCGCGGTAGTCGTCGGCGCCGAAGTCGTCCAGGCCGGTGGCCTCGCGGGCCGCGGCGTGCAGCGCGTCGGAGGTCAGCGGGCACTCGGCGGCCATCGACGCCATCATGTCCCGAACCTGTTGCGCGGCAACGCTGTACTGCGGTGCTGCCAGATCCTCCAGCGTGATGACAGCGGGCCCGGTGTCGGTCATGGCCACTTATGTTACTCTCAGTAACGTAATGACGACAGACCTCGGCCGCCCCCGCAACCGGAAGATCGACGAGGCCGTTCTGACGGCCACCGCCGAACTGATCGGTGAGGTTCCGTACGCCGAACTGTCGGTGGGCGCGATCGCGCGGCGCGCCGGCACCAGCAAGCCCGCGATCTACCGCCGGTGGCCCAGCAAGGCGCACCTGGTGCACGAGGCGGTGTTCCCGATCGGTGAGGCGACGCAGATCTCGTCGACCGGATCACTGGCGGTCGACATCCGCGAGATGGTGCGCAGGGTCGCGGACGTCCTGGGCGCCGCGCCGGCCCGCGCCGCCCTGCCCGGACTGATCGGCGAGATGGCGGCCGACCCCACCTTGCATGCCGCTCTGCTCGAGCGGTTCGGCGACATCATCACCCGCGGACTCGGCGATGTCCTGAGCGACGCCGTGGAGAGGGGGGAGGTGCGCCCTGAGGTGTCCGCCGACGACGTGGCTGAGGCCGTCGCCGGCATCACGCTGGTGTCGTTGCTGACCCGCGTCCCCGACGACGACTGGCTGGATCGTGCCGCGACCCTGATCATGAGAGGAATCACCACATGAGCGACAGCATCGAGAGCAGCGAATCCGGTTCGGCCTGGCGGGAATTGGTGGACACACTCGGTGGTCTCGACCGCAGCTTCACCGAGGGCGACCGTGCCGTCCTCGACGACCGCAACCTCGCCGACGGGTACCGCATGCTGGCCACGACGCTGGGGGTCGCGTTCGACACCTACCTGTTCGCCGAACCCAGCCGACCCCAGTTCATCGAGCTGAACACCCCCTTCCGGCGCGACCGTCGTTGGGGCGGGGACAACACCGACGCGTGGTATCACCTGTGCCCGGTCGACGAGCGTCGCCGCTACCGTGTCAGTGGCAATCGTGGTGACAGCGTGTACTTCTCGGTGACCGCCTACAACGAGCCCGCCCCGGGCAGTTGGTCGGACCGCGTGGTCCGGATCGTCAACGACAGCGACCTGGACGCTGCGGGAAGCATCGACGCCGATGGCGACTTCTCGTTCGAGATCGGTCCGCTGCCGGGCATGGCGGTGCTGGTGACCCGGGACTATCAGGTCGATCCGGTCGCCGGACGGCCGGTGCGCTGGCAGATCGAGGCGCTCGACGAGCCCGATCCGATCCGCCACGGCGATCACGAGACGGCCGCCGCGTTGCGGGCGTGCGCCGCGTGGCTACGGACCATGTTCGCGATCGTGCCGCTCGCGGTGGGAGCCCGCGTCGAGGACACCCACGCCCTCGGGCACGAGGTCACCCAGGTGGCCAACGAATTCGGCGAGCCCTATCAGGTGCCCGACAGCAACTTCGGCTGGTCGGCACGCGACGCCTGCTATGCCTACGGCAGTTTCGTTCTCGGCGACGACGAAGCGCTCGTCGTCACGCACCGGCCTCCGCCGTGCCGGTTCTGGAACATGGTGGTGTGGAACCAGTTCATGGGCGGCCACATCGTGACCGACGCGAGGGTGTCGGTCAACGGTCACACTGCGGTGCCCAACAGCGACGGCTCGGTCACCCTCGTCATCTCCCAGCGCCCGACGGCACACCCGAATTCGGTCTCGACGGTCGACTACCCGCGCGGGAACCTCGCGTTCCGGTGGTTCCACGCCGATCATGTGCCGGCGCGCCCGGACACCCGACTGGTGCGACGCGCCGATGCGCCGACCGCCGTGTCGTGAGCGGTCCGGTCAGGTCAGCGGCGCGGTCAGTTCGATGTTGATGTCGTCGGGATCCTGGAAGGACAGGATCGCGATCCCCGCGTCCTCGAGGACGGTGATGGCGCCGTGCTCGATGCCGGCATTGCCCAGCGCCGACTGCGCGGCCGTCAGGTCCGACCGGCTCGCGACCGCGAAGCTGACGTGGTCCAGCCCGAGGTGCGTGGCGTCGAAGTCGCCGCTGCCGCCGGGCCGCAGCCCGAACAGGGTGCCCTGCGGGGTCTGATAGACCGCGCCGCCGAAGAAGCGTTCCTGCGACTGCGCCACACCGGGGTCGTCGGCCATCGACGAGGCGTCGACCACCAGGGGCCACCCGAACACCGTGTCGTAGAACTTCTTGGACCGCGCGATGTCGGTGACGGTGATGCGGACGTGGGCGAAACCCGTGCTGTTGACCAGAGCCATACCCTCACGGGTACCCGCGCGGGCGCGGATCCTCCCGCGGCCCGCCGCGTGTTCACCGAATCGTCACCCGCCGCCGAGCAGGGAGAAGAACCGGTGCGATGGATCGTCCGGACCCGGACTCCCCGGCGCGGTACCCCGGGTGATCGGATGGCTGAGATCGGTGGCCGACGGGTCGCTGACCCGCGCCCAGTCCGTCACGATGCTGCGGGCGGTGAATCTCCACTGGCCGTCCCGCTTTTCGTAGGTGTCGAGGTACCGGCCGCCGACCGTCACGTCGACATCGCGATCGCCCGCGTCGAGCGTGTGCGTCGCCAGCATGTAGATCTCGCCTTCGGCGACGCTGCCGTCGATCGCGAAGTTCATCGTGGTGACGTGATGCTGCATGGACCGCAGGAAGGGCCGGGCGGCCATGATCTGCGCGACGAGATCCGCGGCCGGGCCCGACGAGAACGCGCCGTGGGCGTCGGTGGCGTCCGGGTGGTACAGGTCGCGCAGCGTCGCGGCATCGCCGCGGTCGACGGCGCGGCAGTAGCGGTGCACGAGCCTGCGCAGCGCGAACTCGTCGATCATCTCCTGCACCACCGCGTCGGTCATCGTCTCACCGTAGGCGCCTCAGTCCTGCACCGCCTTCGCGATCGCCAGGTAGCGGGTCACCGCGGCGGCCTGTGTGGGCGCCGCGCCGGTGGCCGCCTGCACCATCCGCACGACGACCCACGCACGGGCCCGGTCCTCGTCGAGGCCGGCGGCGTCGACGAGCGTCCAGAAGCGGTGCCGCACACCGTCGCGGACATGGCCGGCATAGTCGTCCCAGCGATGCAGGAGCATCGGGGCCAGTTCGTCGTGCGGGTCGCCGTTGAGCGGGCGGGCGTCGACGGCCAGCCACGGTTCCCGGTCGGCGGCGTGTACCGAGGCGAAGTGGAGGTCGCCGTGCAGCACCACCTCCGCGGCATCGTCGGCGAGATTGCGGCTCAACGCGAGGGCCTGCTCGGTCAATCGGCGCGGCACCGGAACCGCCGCATCCAGCTCGGGCAGACGGTTCGCCCAGCGTTGCAGTTCCGCAGTGGCCGAGGGCAATTGGGGGAGAGCAGGCACGTGCAGCCGCGCATAGAGTGCCGCGACGATCTCGCAGGCCTGCGTGTCGGGCAGCGCGTCGAGCGTTGTCGGCGCAACCCGTTCGGTGAGCAGCACACGCTCGTGCGGATCGGCGCGCAGCAGTCGCACCGCACCGTCGCCGCCCCACCGGCGCAACACCAGATGCTCGGAGTCGGCGGCGCCCGTCTTCAGCAGTGCGGGCGCGCCATCGGCGGTGCGCACCGGCATGGTCAGCGTGTCGGCGCCGCGCACCGCCGCTCCGTCGGCGCGCAGCCGCCACCGCTCGAGGTGCCGCTGCGCCAGTGCGGCCAGATCGGGATCGTCCGGCCTCAAGGGGTGGCGGGGGTGTGCTTGGCCTGTTGCTCGGCGGCGTGGTCCTCGATCGCCTTGCCGATGGCATGGGCGGCGCGGTCGACGAATTCGCGTCCGCTGTCGGTGACCCAGTCGCGCGACGCGACCGGCGCGGCGAGTTGACCGGTGAAGTGCGGGATCACGTACTGCGCGAACAGTTCGTAGCTGCGCAGCTTGACCGCCGGCGGCGCCCAGTCGTGGTCGAAGAGCAGGAACGCGCCGAACCCGCCGTCGCTCGCCTCGACTAGCTCGGAGATCTTCGCGACCGCGTCGTCGGGGGTGCCGATCACCGCGAACCCCGACTCCCGGTTGTTGGCGATGATCTCCTCGACGGTGTCGCCCTGCACCGGGCCCGCGGGCAGGATGTGGCTGAAATAGCGCGAGAACTCGGCGATGCCGTAGGCGACGTCCCGCTCGGCCTGCTCGCGGGTGTCGGCCAGGTGCATGGGGCCGACGAGCCGCCACTTCGACCGGTCCGCGACATGGCCGTGTTCGAGGGCGACCTCCTCCCAGGTCTTCCAGTGCTGCGCCAGCAGGTCCATCCCCTGCCGGGCGGTCGCGGCGATCGACAGCATGCCGATGCCGTGCCTGCCGGCGCCGCGGGGACCGGTCGGGGAGAACGACGCCGCGACCGCGACGTCGAAACACGGGTCGCTGTACGGCTTCAGCTGCAGTCGCGCGTCCTGCAGCGTGAACCCGTCGGTGTGCATCGTGACGGTCTCGCCGCGCAGCAGCCGCATGATCGCATCGAGGCTCTGCTCCATCCGGGGCCGCTGTTCGTCGGCGGGGATGCCGAGCATGTGCGCGTCGGAGGTCAATTGGCCCGGCCCGCAGCCCAGCATCACCCGGCCCCGGGTCAGGTGGTCGAGCAGCACCATCCGGTCGGCCAGCATCAACGGGTGGTGATAGGGCAGCGAGCTGACCCCGGTGCCCAGTTTGATGTGCTTGGTGCGCTCCGCGGCGACACCGATGAACACCTCCGGTGAGGCGATGATCTCGAAGCCCGCCGAATGGTGCTCGCCGATCCACGCTTCGTGGAACCCGAGCCGGTCCATCGCCACGACGAGGTCGAGATCCCGCTCGATGGCCAGCGTCGGATTCTGTCCGGTGGGGTGGAACGGTGCCATGAAATTCCCGAAGCGCATGCGCTCATTCTGGCCTTCGCGGAGGTTCGGGGCCTAGAAGTCGACGCAACGGGTACAGATTGCGGCGGACCGGCTCGTCCGCCGGCCCGGGGAGGACCTCACATGTCTCGCACATCGTCGGAGACCGGCACCGCACGGGCCGTCGACACCGCCGCGCCGACCAAGCTCGCCCGTTCGATCACCGGGCCGCTGCTGTTCCTGTTCATCCTCGGCGATGTGCTGGGGGCGGGCGTCTACGCGCTGATGGGGGTGCTGTCCGACGAGGTGGGCGGTGTGCTCTGGGCGCCGCTGGTGATCGCCCTGCTGATGGCGCTGCTGACCGCCGGCTCGTATGCCGAGCTGGTGACCAAGTACCCACGGGCGGGCGGAGCGGCGGTGTTCGCCGATCGGGCGTTCGGCAAGCCGCTGCTGTCGTTCCTGGTGGGGTTCTCCATGCTCGCCGCCGGTGTGACCAGCGCCGCCGGGCTGGCGTTGGCGTTCTCCGGCGACTACCTCGCGACGTTCGTGGACGTGCCCGTCGTTCCCGCCGCGCTGGTGTTCCTGGTGCTGGTGGCGTGCCTGAACGCCCGCGGGATCAGCGAGTCGTTGAAGACGAACGTGGTGATGACGGTGATCGAGCTGTCCGGCCTGCTGATCGTCATCGCCGTGGTGGCGGTGATGCTCGGCCGCGGTGACGGCGACGTCGGCCGCGTCACCGAGTTCCCGGACGGGTCGACCCCCGCGCTGGCGATCCTGGGCGGCGCGATCATCGCCTACTACTCGTTCGTCGGGTTCGAGACATCGGCCAACGTGGTCGAGGAGATCAAGGATCCCAGCCGGGTGTATCCGCGGGCGTTGTTCGGTGCGCTGATCACCGCCGGCGTGATGTACGCCCTGGTCGGTATCGCGAGCGCGATCGCGCTGCCGCCCGAGGAGCTGTCGAAGTCGTCGGGTCCGCTGCTGGCCGTCGTCGGCGCATCCGGCGTCGGCATCCCGGACTGGGTGTTCAGCCTCATCGCGCTGATCGCCGTCGCCAACGGTGCGCTGCTCACGATGATCATGTCCAGCCGGCTGACCTACGGCATGGCCGAGCAGGGCCTGCTGCCCGGGGTTCTGACCCGGGTGCTGCCCGAGCGCCGCACCCCGTGGGTGGCGATCGTCGCCACCACGGTGGTCGCGATGCTGTTGACCCTCGTCGGCGATCTGTCGACGCTGGCCCAGACTGTGGTGTTGCTGCTGCTCTTCGTCTTCCTGTCGACCAACGTTGCGGTGCTGGTGCTGCGCCGCGATCACGTCGGGCATCCGCATTTCCGGGTGTGGACGTTCGTGCCGGTCCTCGGCGTCGCGTCGTGCGCGCTGCTGCTGACCCAGCAGACGGCGACGGTGTGGCTGTTCGCGGCCGTGCTGTTGGTGGTCGGTGTCGTGCTCTACGTGCTGGCGCGCACGGTGACCCGTCGCCGTGGCGGTGACCGCACCGAGGCTGACTTCGATGCGCGGCGATTTTAACTAGGTCACGCACGCGCTCGGGCGGGGACAGTAGCCCAGATGCCCTCGAGCCGGACGGGAGATGACCGATGAGCGCCGCCACCCAGGCACACCAGCTGCCGGCCGGCGCCGGCGCCACCGACACCTGTGCGGAGGCCACCGCGCGGTCGACGTCGCCCGACACCACCGGATCCGGCGACGGCGAGAGCCGCTTCGTCGCCCGGCTCGGGGCCTGACGGTCGACCGTGCCGACCCCCGCCTGTATCGCCGTCCTCGGAGGCGGCTTCAGCGGCGCGATGACCGCGGTCAACGTCGCCCGGCTCAGTGATCGGCCCATGCACATCGTGGTCGTCGACGACCGCGGGTCGGTGGGCCGCGGCGTGGCCTACAGCGTCCGTCGTCCCGAGTACCTGCTGAACGTCGCCGCCCGGAACATGTCGGCGTTCCGCGACGAACCCGATCACTTCCTGCGGTGGCTACGCACCCGGGCCGAGTTCGACCCGCTGCCCGATGCGGAACTGAGCGAACAGTTCGTGCCACGCCAGGTGTACGGCGACTACCTGCGTTCCATCGTGGAGAACCACCTCTGCGGGGCAGGCCACCGGCCCTGTGTCAGCACCGAACTCGTCACCGGTGAGGCCGTCGACATCGAACCCGGCGACGGCCACGGCGTGATCCGGATGGCCGACGGGGCGCGAATCGCCGCCGAGAAGATCGTGCTGGCCACCGGCAACGAACCGCCCGCACCCCTTCCGGGTGCGGGTGCCCACGACGACCACCCGGCCTGGGTCGCCAACCCGTGGCGACAGTGGGAGCACCGCCTGCCCGACACCGGCAGCATCGCGATCCTGGGCACCGGCCTGACGGCCGTCGACGCGATCATCACGCTGGGCGATCTGGGGTGGCGGGGTTCGATCCACGCCATCTCACGCCACGGCTGGCTGCCGCAGCCCCACTTCCGGGGCGTCGAGTATCCCGAGTTCCCGCCCGCCGGAATCGATCTCACTGAGCTCGGACTCGACGCGCTGCGTCGACTGGTCTCTGCGCACTGCGCGGAACTGGTTGCCCGCGACGCCGATCCGGCGATCGTCGTCGACAAGCTGCGCCCGTACACCCAGCGCATCTGGAGCCGATTCAGCCGCGAGGAACGCCTGGAGTTCGCCCGCCGCGACGCCGCCCGGTGGAACGTGCTGCGCCATCGCATCGCACCCGAGATCCACGACCAGGTGGAGCAGGCCCGCCGTGCGGGCGTGTTGACGGTCCATGCCGGCTCGATCGGGCAGGTGCAGGCGGTCGGCGAGAAGATCCGGATCTGCGTCGAGGCCCAGCAGCCGGTGGTGGCCGACCTCGTGATCAACGCGACCGGGCCCTCGACGCGATTCTCCGCGACGAGGTCCGTTCTGCTGCGCAACCTGCTGACCCGCGGGATGGTGTCGCCCGACGACACCGACATGGGCATCCGCGTCGACCGTGACCACACCGTGCTGACTTGTCGCGGTGACCGCTCGGCATGGCTGCTGGCGCTCGGTCCGACGCTGCGCGGCACCTACTGGGAGACCATCGCGGTGCCGGAGCTGCGGGTGCAGGCGCAACGGGTGGCCGAGACGCTGCTGGGGACGGTGCCGGCCGATGTCGAGGAGGAGGGTCAGCTCCGGCTCGAACACATGCTGTGACGCCGGTCAGCCCGTGAGACCGAGATCGGCGGCGGCGTCGTCGACGTCGGGCGCCGTCAGCGTTTCGTCGCCGTGACGAGCAGATACTCGGCGGGATAGGCGGTGCGGCCCGATTCGGTTGCGGTGTCGGACTCTTCGAGCAGGGCGAGGAAGTCGGCATCGAGTGCGGCCAGCCGGTCAGGATCACCCTCGTTGAACCGGTACGTCGCGATGGTGGGGCCGTAGTTGGCCTTCCAGTACTCGCGGAACTCGAGCGGGGTGGAGCAGCGGTCCATCACCACCGTCTCGCGGCGCAACGTCAGATCGGCCACGGTGTCGGCGAACAGGTCGCGGACATGGGACTCGTCACCCCACATCGGGGGAGGGCTCGCTCCCGGCGGGGGCGGCGGAGCGTACGGCTTCATCGTCGCGAACAACCGGCCGATGAAGCCGTCCGGCGTCCAGTTGATCATCCCGAGCGTGCCGCCGGGCCGAGCCACCCGCACGAGTTCCTGCGCCGTCACGCGGTGATGCGGGGCGAACATCGCGCCGACGCAGGACATCACGACGTCGAACTCGTCGTCGGCGAACGGCAGCGCCTCGGCGTCGGCCTCCACCCAGTCGAGCCGGACCCCGCGGCCGGCGGCGATCGCCCGGCCGGCGTCGAACAGCTCCGGTGTCAGATCGCTGGCGGTGACCGTCGCCCCGGTCATCGCGGCCGGGATCGCGGCGTTGCCGGTACCCGCGGCCACATCGAGCACACGCTGCCCGGCGCGCACACCGCACGCCTGGACCAGCCGGGTGCCCAGGCCGGGAATCAGGTCGGCCGCCACCGCGGGATAGTCGCCCGAGGCCCACAGCGCCCGGTGCTTGGCCTTCAATGCCCGTGCCGCGTCCTGCTCGGCTGGCGACATCGTCGTCGCATCACCCATCGGTCCCACTCCTCCGTCCGGGGCCGGGCGCGATGCCCGGCCGCCTCGATGGTCGGCCGCGCGGCGGGTCATGTCATCGGTAATCACTACCCATGTCGGCGGCGGCGCTCAGGTGAGGATCCCGGTCTCGCGGGCGCGGCGCACCGCGTCGCGCCGCTTCGTGACATCCAGCTTGGTCAGGATCGCCGAGACGTGGTGGTCGACGGTCTTCACCGACAGGAACAGTCGATCGGCCAATTCGGCGTTGGTCAGACCGTCGGCGAGCAGACGCAGCACGTCGACCTGGCGGGAGGTCAGGCCCGCCGGATTGCCGAGGGTGGTCGCCCGGCGGGGGCCGGGAACCGCGGCAGCCCCCGCGGCGCGCAGATCGGCGCGGACCTTCGCGGCCACCGCGTCCGCGCCGAGACGGTCCACGACGTCGAGGGCACGGCGGGTCGATGCTGCGGCGCCCGCGTCGAGCATCGCGAGTGCGGCGTCGTACGGCGTCGACAGGCGCTCGAACGCCGCGGCCGCCGCGTCGAACCGGCCGTCGAGCAGCAGTGCGTACGGTTCGGCCACCCCGGCGACATCCCGGTCGGGCGGGTGCGCGCCGAGGCGACGGCACCATGTCAGCAATTCGCCGCGGGCCCACTCCAATCCGGTGATCGGGGCGGCGTCGAGCAACGCGTCGCATCGTTGGAGGCGGGGTTCGGGCACACCGGTCAGCCACGTCCGCTCGGCGAGCGCGCAGGCGGCGGGCAGCACCCGGATCATCTCGCCGAACCGGCTGGCCAACTCCCACGCTTCGTCGATGTCGCCGGTGTCGGCGCCCGTGCGGCGCAGCGTGACGAGCCCGCGGATCAGCAGCGGCCACACCCGTGCGAGCGGGGCGCTGGGAGCGTCGAGCACGGCGTCGGCATCGGCCAGCGCGGCGTCCCAGTCGCCGGTCAGCAGGCCCCACCTGCTGCGGGATCCGAGTTGCACCATCCGGCAGATCGGCAGGTCGTGCTCGACCATCAGGGGGATGCTCTCGCCGAGCAGGTCCCCGGCCGGTCCGAGGCGGCGCTGTTCGACGTCGAAGTACGTGAGGTTGGTGTAACCGCTCGAGTACGTCTCGTCGATGTGGCGCGGCGCGGACGCCAGCACCGCGAGGAGTCGAAGACGGGCGTCGTCGTCGCCGCGCAGGATCGCGCAGTAGTGCCCGATCAACTCGACCCGCACCGAGAGGTCCGCGTCGCCCGTGGCGGCCACGATGTCGCGGGCCCGTAAGAGCGTGCGGTGCGCGTCGTCGACGTGACTGGCCTGCACGGCCAGATAGGCCTGCATCGCCAGGGCGTGCCCGAGCTGCACCCGGTGCGCCGAATTCTCTTGCATCGCAGCATCGTCGAGAGCGGCGACGGCGTCAGCGGCGTGTCCGTCGGCCGCCACGCGGTTGCCGCTGTACCACTCGTAGACCGCGAGCGCGTGGTGGTTCGCGCTCACCCCGAGCGCCGACCCCATCGCGCGGCGCAGCAGCATCGCCCGCCGGCAGGCGTTGATGGCGTCGGCGAGCCGATCGGTCAGGTAGTACTCGGCGGCGAGCAGTTCGAGCAGCTCGGCCTCCGTCGCATCGGCGGGCAGTCCGCCGTGCCGCAACGCGATCTGGAAGAACTCGCACGCCTGGGTGTGGGCGCCGGCGCGCGCGGCGGCCCGGCCCGCCTCGGCGGCCGCGGTGGCGACCAGCGTCGTGTCACCGGCACCGAGGGCGTGGTGGGTGAGCACCGCCGGATCGCGGTCGGCGTCGAGGACGTCGATGAACCGGCGGTGCAGACCGGGTTCGGCGCCCGGAGGGATGACGCTGGCGATCGCCCGCCGGCACAGGTCGTGGCGGAAGGCCACGCCGCGGGCATCGCGCCGGATCAGCTTCGCCTGGTCGAGCGCGCGCAGCGCCGGAAGCGTGACGCCCAGGCCGATCAGCAGCCGGTCCCCGATAGCGCCCGGCGCACAGGTCAGCAGCTGCAGCAGATCCCAGGCGGTGGCGTCGAGGTCGGCGGTTCGCGCCAGGATGGCGTCGCGCACCGTGGTCGGGAGATCCGCGCCGTCGGAGCAGTCGTGATCGAGCATCTCGCACACGAAGAACGCGTTGCCGCCGGTGATGCGGTGCAGCCAGACCGCGTCGACGTCACGATCGGCCGCCAATGCGGCGACGGTGCCGACGGACAGCGGAGGCACGGTCAGCGAGTGCGCGTGCGGGGAGCGGGCGACGTCACCGAGCAGACCACGCAGGGGATGGGTGACGCTGACCTCGTCGTCGCGCAGGATCCCGATCGTGAGCAGGGACGACTGGGCGGCACGACGCAACAGGAACCGGCACAGATCGAGAGTTCCCTGGTCGGCCCACTGCAGGTCGTCGAGGACGAGGACCGACGGGACGGAGCGCAACTCCTCGAACACCGACACGAAGATGTCGTAGGGCTGGGTGCTCTCGACGAGCTGCCGGCGGGTGGCCGCCGAGAGGCCGTGGGCGAGGTCGCGCAACGGTCCCAGCGGCCGGGGGGTGGACAGCGGATCGCAGGCGCCCCACAACACCCGGGTGCCGTCGGGGAGTCCCCGCACGAACTCCTCGACGAACGTGGTCTTGCCGGCGCCCGACTCGCCGCAGACGACGACCGCGCCACCGCGGCCCGCGTGCGCCGCGGCCGCCTTGGCCGCGAGCTGGTCCAGTTCGCGCTCGCGTCCCGTGAGCGTCACCGGTCGATCGTATCGACAAGCGGCGCGCGTGAACAGCGGAAATGCGGCCGCTACGCGGTGCACCGACCCGTAGATGGGGAGTTCTTCCCGATGTCCGACGGCGACGCGGCGGCCAGTCTGAATCACGTCCGGCGGCCGCCGGGCGGAAGTGGTCACGAACAGGAGAAGCCATGCCGAGATTCCTCATCGAGCGACAGATCCCCGGTGCGTCGGAGCTGACCGAAGCGCAGTTGGCGGAGATCGCCTGCACGTCCAATGCCGCGGCGGAGTCGCTCGGGGTGCCCTACCGCTGGGTGACCAGCTACGTCGCCGGCGACAAGATCTACTGCATCCACGAGGCCGACGACGAGGAGGCCATCCGGGAGCACGCGCGCCGCGGCGGCTTCCCCGCCGACCTCGTCGTCCCGGTCGCGGACGAGTTCGGGCCGCACACCGCGGCCGAGGCGCCGGACCGTTCGGCAAGCGGCGCCACCGCGTGACGCGGGCGGGATCCGCTGGGGCAGCCCGCCGTAACCTCTGAACACGTTTGTGGGCGGCCGAGGGGTGGAATAATGCGTCAATGCCGGATTCCGCCCCCGCGTCCGCTCCCGAGGAGGGTCAGGCGCCCGCCGACGGCGTCTTGCGCGCCGGCGGTTTCCGCTTCTGGTTCGTCGGTCAGCGGTGGGAGTGGTCCGACGAGCTCGCCCGGATGCACGGCTACGAGCCCGGCTCGGTCGTCCCCACCACCGAGCTGCTGCTGTCCCACAAGCATCCCGACGACCGGCGCCATGTCCAGGAACTCCTCGACCATGCGCTGCATGCCGGCGGCTCGTTCTCGAGCAGGCACCGGTTCGTCGACACCCAGGGGGCCGAGCACAACGTCATCGTCCTCGCCGACCGGATGTACGACCGCAACGGCGCGGTCGTCGGCACCGAGGGCTTCTACGTCGACCTGACCGAAACACTGGACAACGCCCGGCGGGCTGTGCTCGACGAGTCGCTGCCCGACCTGTTCGAGGCCCGGGCCGCGATCGAACAGGCCAAGGGCGCACTGATGCTGGTGTACCGCGTCGACGCCGACCAGGCCTTCAAGCTGCTGCTGTGGCGCTCGCAGCAGACGAACACCAAATTACGGGCGCTGGCCGCCCAGCTCGTCGCCGAACTGGACACCATCGACGTCGGCGGGCCGTCCTTGCGTCGGCAGTTCGACCATGTGATGCTCACGGTTCACGAGCGTGTCGGCTCCCGGGCCGAACGCTGATGAGGTGCGCGGTGTGGTCGGTGATGCCGGTGGCGGCATGTACGAAGGTGTGTGGGGCAACTGGACGTTGTGCAGGATGTTGACGGCGGCGCGGTCGTGGTGTGCGTCCGGGGAGAAGTCGATTCCAATACCGTCGACCAGCTCGTCAGCGCACTCGACGACGGATTGCAGGCGAGCGCCTCGGCGCCGGTGCGCACGCTGGTCATCGAGTTGGCCAACGTGACGTATTTCGGCAGCGCCGGACTCAACGCCGTACTCGGTTGCTATGAACGCGGTCTCGCCGAGGGCGTCGCCGTGCGGGTGGTGGCCACCAATCCCGAGGTGGTCCGGCCGATCGAAGTCACGAAGCTGGACGCGGTGCTGCGCCCCTATCCGTCTGTCGCGGATGCGCTCGCAGCGGACGCCGGTCCGCCGTGACGGACCCTGAGCACACCGAGATCTTCGCCTCCGGCGGCGAGGTCGGCCGCGACCTCGCCGCTGTCGACTGGGCGGCGACCCCGCTCGGCCCGCCCGCCGGCTGGGCACAAAGTCTTCAGACCGCCGTAAGCATCCTGTTGTCGTCCCGGTTCTCGATGTGGATGGCATGGGGGCCGGAGCTGACGTTCTTCTGCAACGAGGCGTACCGGCGGGACACGTTGGGCCGCAAGTACCCGTGGGCGCTGGGTCGGCCGATGCACGAGGTGTGGGCGGAGATCTGGGACGACGTCTACCCCCGCATCGAGCACGTGATGACGACCGGAGACGCCACCTGGGACGTGGCGCTGCTGCTGTTCCTCGAACGATCGGGATACCTCGAGGAGTCCTACCACACGTTCTCCTACAGCCCGTTGCGCGACGACGACGGTGGCGTCGTCGGCCTGCTGTGCGTCGTCAGCGAGGACACCGTGCAGGTGATCGGCGAGCGGCGGATGGCGACGCTGCGCGACCTCGGCTCCGACCCCACCGTCGCCCGCACCGAGACCGAGATCCTGGCCTTCGCCGACCGGCAGCTGGGTCAGAACCTGCGCGACCTGCCGTTCACGCTCACCTACCTGTTCGACGCCGACGGCTCGGCACGGCTGGCCGGCATGAGCGGTATCGGGGTGGACCACCCGGCCGCGCCCGCGGTGATCGGACCCGACGGCGGCCTGTGGCCGGCTGCGGAACCGGCGGCCGGAGAGACGGTGCTCGTCGACCTCAGCACGTTCCCCCCGATGCCGACGGGGCAGTGGCGGGATCCACCGGCGCAGGCGCTGGTGACCCCGCTGCTCCAACAGGGCGGTGCGCCACTGGGTTTCCTCGTCGCCGGCCTGAACCGCTACCGACCGCTCGACGACGGGTACCGCGGATTCGTCACGCTGGTGGCCGGCCACCTCGCCGCGGGCGTGAGCCTGGCCCGCAGCTACCGGGCCCAGCAACGGCGGGCCGAGGAACTCGCCGAGCTCGACCGCGCGAAGACCACCTTCTTCTCCAACATCAGCCACGAGTTCCGCACCCCCCTGACGCTGATCCTCGATCCCGTGGCCGAGCTCCGGCGCCGCGACGATGTGGACGCCGACACCAAGGCCGAGCTGGACGTGGTGTGGCGCAACGGGTTACGCCTCACCAAACTGGTCAACACCCTGCTGGACTTCTCCCGCATCGAGGCAGGCCGCACCCAGGCCACGTATGCGCCCGTCGACATCGGTTCCCTCACTGCAGAACTCGCCAGCGTGTTCCGGTCCGCCGTCGAACGGGCCGGCCTGACCTACGCGGTGGACTGTCGGCCGCAGGACGAGCCTGTCTACGTCGACACGGACATGTGGGAGAAGGTGATCTTCAACCTGCTCTCCAACGCGGTGAAGTTCACGTTCGACGGCACCATCTCGGTGCGGGTCCGGCGCGACGGCGGCGACGCCGTGATCGTCGTCTCCGACACGGGGACCGGCGTGCCCCCCGACGAGATCCCGCGGTTGTTCGAGCGTTTCCACCGGATCGAGAACGTCGCGGCCCGGTCCCATGAGGGCAGCGGCATCGGGCTGGCGCTGGTGAAGGAGCTCATCGAACTGCACGGTGGGACCATCGTGGTCGACAGCGTGCAGGGTGCCGGCACCACCTTCACCATCCGCCTGCCGTTCGGCACCGCGCACCTGCCTCCCGACGCGATCGCCTCGACGCTGAGTCACCGCGTCACCACCGGCGCGAACGCCTACGTCGAGGAGGCACTGCGCTGGACTCCGGTCGACGATGCTGAAAAGCTCGATGCCACAGCACTTTCAGAGGCGTCTTCGGCACCGGTGACGCCGTCGGGTGGCCCGGTCCGGGTGCTGGTGGCCGACGACAACGCCGACATGCGCGACTATCTGACCCGGCTGCTGCGCTCCGACGGCTATCAGGTCGACGCGGTCACCGACGGCCGGCAGGCCCTCGACGCGATCCGCGCCGATCCGCCGGAGATGGTGGTCAGCGACGTGATGATGCCGGGCCTCGACGGGCTCGCGCTGGTGAGCGCGCTGCGCGCCGATCGCCGGACTGCGGCGGTGCCGGTGCTGCTGTTGTCCGCGCGCGCCGGTCAGGAGGCCTCGATCAGCGGCCTGCAGGCCGGCGCCGACGACTACCTGGTGAAACCCTTCGCCGCCGCCGAACTGCTCGCCCGTGTCCGTGCGAGCGTCGAACTGGCCCGGCTGCGCGACCATCACGCCCGTTGGCGCACCGCACTGGTGGATTCACTGCAGGAAGCGTTCTTCGTCTGCGACGAGAATGGTGCGGTCGTCGAGATCAACGGGGCGTTCACCGACATCCTCGGCTTCGACGCCGGCGGCCTGCCCTACGAACCGATGTACCCGTGGTGGCCGGCGGCCGACACCGACGCCGACGCGCACCGCGAGGTCTCCGAGGCCTTCGGCAGCCTGATGGACCAGCCGCACGGCACGATCAGCGAGGTGCCCGTCACCCATCGCGACGGCCATCGGCTGTGGGTCACGGCGACATTCACCCACGCCGAGGATCCCGGGACCGGGCGCGAAGTCGTCGTCGGTACGATGCGCGACGTCACGGCCGAGCACTACGTGGTGCAACGCGAGACCGCGCTGGCCTCCCTCAGTAATGCTCTGGCACAAGCGGATACGGTCGACGACGCAGTGCTGGCCGCCGCTGAGCAGTTGCGTGCGGTGTGGCACGCCCGCCGGGTACTGGCGGTCACCATGCCGGGCGACGACTCCGGGTCAGGGGGGCGGACGGTGACCCCGGAGGTCGTGTACGTCGGGGAGGCCGTCTCGGGCTGGAACGATCTGTCACCCCGCTCCCGCGCCGCGATCACCGCCCTGCGTGACGACGATCTGCTGGACCCGGCGACCTCGGAGCCCGGCGCCGCGGGCGTGGCGCTGCGACACCCGCGCGGGGTGCTGGTGATGTACATCGAGTTGTTCGAGCAGCGCCGCTTCACCTCCGAGGACCACACGTTGCTGACGGTGCTCGCGGGCCGGCTCGGGCAGGGCCTGCAGCGGGTGCACCAGATCGACCAGCAGCGGGAGACCGCGCTGGCGCTGCAGCACGCCATCCTGGGTCCGGCCCTGTCTACTGGGTTCGCGGTCCGCTATCAGCCGGCCACCCGGCCGCTGCAGGTCGGCGGGGACTGGTACGACGTGGTGGACCTCGACGACGGCCGGATCGGCCTGATCGTCGGGGACTGCGTCGGGCACGGCCTCGCCGCGGCCACCGTGATGGGGCAGCTCCGCAGCGCCTGCCGCGCGCTGCTGCTCGAACATCCCAGCCCCGCAGCCGCGCTGGCAGCACTCGATCGCTTCGCTGCGCGGCTGCCCGGTGCGCGCTGCACCACCGCCTTCTGCGCGGTGCTCACCCCGGGCACCGGCGAGCTGGTGTACTCCTGCGCCGGCCACCCCCCGCCCATCCTGGTGCTCGCCGATCACACCACGAGCCTTCTCGACGACGCGCGGTCGACACCGCTGGCCGTGAAGTTCGCCGAATCCCGCCCGGAGACCGTGGTCACGATGCCGCCGCGCGCGACGCTGCTGCTCTACACCGACGGCCTGGTGGAGCGGCGCCGCGAGTCGATTGACGACGGCATCGCCCGGGCCACCGGCGTCGTCGGCGACAACCGAGCCACCGGGCTCGACGAACTGGCCGACGTGATCATGGCGCGGCTGACGCCCGCCAACGGCTACGAGGACGACGTCGCCCTGCTGCTCTACCGGCAGCCCGCTCCGCTCGAGCTGGAGTTCCCCGCCGACGTCACCGAACTCGCGAACAGTCGAACGGCCCTGCGCAGCTGGCTGGGCAGCGCCGGAGTCGACGCCGAACAGACCCTCGATGTGCTGATCGCCGCCGGCGAAGCCCTCGCGAACGCGATCGAACACGGCCACCGTGACCTTCCGGGCGGACGGGTGCGGTTGGAGGCCACCGCGTTCGCCGACGATCTGCACGTCACGGTCGTCGACACGGGCACCTGGAAGGCGCCCGCCGACGCACCGGCCCTGCACCGCGGACGGGGCCTCGGCCTGATGCGGGCGCTGATGCAGGATGTCAGCATCGACTCCCAGGCGAGCGGCACCACCGTGCACATGCAGACGAGGATTGGATGATGGCGACTCCGCTGCGGCTGCGCACCGACCGTCGGGAGGACGGCAGCACGGTGCTGACGGCGGTCGGCGAGCTCGATCTGAGCAACATCGCAGAATTCTCCGAGGCGATCGACGCGGCGGTGGGCGACCGCGTCGACGGGGTCCCGCTGCAGATCGACCTCAGCAGCGTCGACTACCTCGACAGCGGGGCGATCAACGTGCTGTTCGAGCACGCCGACGCCATCGACGTGGTCGCCAACCCGATCCTGATGTCGGTGCTGACGGTCAGCGGCCTCACCGACGTCGTCTCCGTGAAGCCGGCCGGTTCCGACTAGCCGCCCCGGCGGGCGCGGGCGCGCCGTTTGCCTTCGTGCATCGCGGCCACCCGGGCCACCGGGATGGTCCGGCCCTGGGCGATCAGCTCGTCGGGCAGTCGTTGCGGGCCCGGCATCGCCTCGGCCCACGGGTCCCGCCCGTCGAGCAGCGCGACCGCCGTTCTGATCGTGAAGTCGGTCGGCGTCACCCGGTCCAGGTCCGACCAGGCGACCGGGAACGACACCGGCGTTCCCGGCCGCAGCCGCGGGCTGTAGGCGGCCGCCACGGTCGCCCCGCCGGCGCGCGTCGCGTCGACGAAGACCTTGCCCGCGCGGTCGGCGACGATGAACGCCGTCGTGGCGATCGTGGGATCGAGTGCCTCGGCGCGGGCGGCGAGTGCGCGCGTCGCCGCGGCGACGTCGTCGACCGGGGCGCTGTCGTCGATGGGCACGAAGACGTGCAGGCCCCGTGATCCGCTGGTCTTGACCGCTCCGGCCAGCCCGGTGTCCTGCAGGGCCTGCCGCACCAGCCCGGCGACGGCGACCACCGCGCCGAAGTCCGCGCCGTCGGGCGGATCGAGATCGAGGATCAGGTGCGTGGGGCGGTAGATGTCCTCGGCCAGACCCAGGGCCGGGTGGTATTCGACGGCACGCTGATTGGCCAGCCACAGCAGCGTGCGCCGGTCGTCGCAGACGGCGTAGCGGATCTCGCGGTGCGACGCCTCGGCCCAGATCGTCGCGGTGCGCACCCAGTCGGGCGTGTACTTCGGCACGTTCTTCTGCATGAAGGGGGCCCGTCCGCGCAGCACGCGCAGGACCGTCAGCGGCCGGCCGCGGAGCACCGGCAGGATCCGGTCGGCGACCGCGTCGAGGTAGTCGACGAGGTCGCGCTTGGTCGCGTCGGCGTCGTCCGCGAGCGGCTGGTCCAGATTGGTCAGCTCGACCCCGGCGCGCTCCTCCCCGGTCATCGGTTCAGCCTACGGAGCCGCCCGCGGCCCGTCGGTGCCCCGCGCCGGCCAGAACGCATCGGTGACATCGGCTGTGCGCGCGCCGGAGAGATCACGGCAACCGGTATCGTCCACCCCGATTGACAGCAGATGCTTTGATTGGCTAGTTGTATAACACTCGACGCGCGGAGCGATAGGTGAGCGGCTCCTGCTGTGGGCCTGGAATGGGCTGTGTCAGGCCTGATGGGGGCAGTACATGAAGGCGAATGAGCGCTCCGGGGCTGCGCGGATCGTCCGCGTCCTCGCGGTGCCCATCCTGCTCGGCTGGCTGCTGCTGACGATCGCCACCAACGTGTTCGTCCCGTCGCTGGAGAAGGTCGGGGAGGACCGCACCGTCGGTCTGGCCGCCAAGGATGGACCCGCCTACATCTCGATGAAGCAGATCGGGGCGAACTTCCAGGAGTTTGACTCCGACAGCACCGCGATGATCGTCCTCGAGGGCGATCAGCCACTCGGCGACGAAGCCCACCGCTACTACGACACGCTGGTCGACAAGCTCGAGGCCGACACCGCCCACATCCAGCACGTCGCCGATTTCTGGGGTGACCCCCTGACGGCCTCGGGTGCCCAGAGCGCGGACGGCAAAGGGGCGTACGTGCAGATCTATCTGCACGGCAACCAGGGTGAACCGCTGGCCAACGAGTCGGTCGCGGCGGTCCGCGAGATCATCGACACGACGCCGCCACCGCCGGGCATGAAGACCTACGTCACCGGACCGGCGCCGCTGATCGCCGACCAGCACCATGCCGGTGACAAGAGCATCTTCCGCGTCACCCTGATCACGATCGGCGTCATCGCCGTGATGCTGCTGCTGGTCTACCGGTCCGTCGTGACCATGGTGCTGATCCTGCTGATGGTGTTCGTCGAACTCGGCGCCGCGCGGGGCATCGTCGCGTTCCTGGCGATCAACGACGTCATCGGTCTGTCCACCTTCGCGGTGAATCTGCTCGTGCTGATGGTGATCGCGGCGGGTACCGACTACGCGATCTTCGCGATCGGGCGTTACCAGGAGGCGTTGGGCGCCGGCCAGGACCGGGTCACGGCCTACTACACGATGTTCAACGGCACCGCGCACGTCATCCTGGGCTCGGGCCTGACCATCGCCGGCGCCATGTCGTGTCTGAGTTTCACCAGGCTGCCGTACTTCAACTCGCTCGGCGTGCCCTGCGCGGTCGGCACCCTGGTGGCCGTGCTGGCGGCGATGACGCTGGGCCCGGCCGTCGTGGTGATCGCGGGCCGGTTCGGCGCCTTCAAGCCCAAGCGGGCCATCAGTTCCCGCGGCTGGCGGCGGATCGGCACGATGGTGGTGCGCTGGCCGGGCCCCGTGCTGGCGGCGACGCTGGCGCTGGCCCTGGTCGGTCTGGTGACGCTGCCCGGATACAAGACGAACTACGACGCGAAGAACTACCTGCCCTCGGACATCCCCGCCAACATCGGCTACGCCGCGGCCGACCGCCACTTCGGCAGCGCCCGGATGAATCCGGAGTTGCTGATGGTGCAGAGCGATCACGATCTGCGCAATCCCGCGGACTTCCTCGTCATCGACAAGATCGCCAAGGCCATCTTCAAGGTCCCGGGGGTGGCCCGGGTGCAGACGATCACCCGCCCGGACGGGAAGCCGATCAAGCACAGCACGATCCCGTTCCAGATGAGTATGCAGGGCACGCTCACGCAGCTGAACCAGAAGTACCAGCAGGACCGGATGGCCGACATGCTCGTCCAGGCCGACGAGATGCAGAAGACCATCGAGACGATGCAGAAGATGTACAGCATCACCCAGCAGATGCGCGACACCACCCACCAGATGGTGATCAAGACCAAGGACACCGCCGTCGACGTCGCGCAACTGCGGGACAACATCGCCGATTTCGACGACTTCATCCGGCCGTTGCGCAGCTACTTCTACTGGGAACCGCACTGCTACGACATCCCGGCCTGCTGGGCGATCCGCTCGGTGTTCGACACCCTCGACGGCATCAACACGATGTCCGACGACATCGCGAACCTGGTTCCGGAACTGGAGCGCCTCGACACGCTGATGCCGCAGCTCGTCGAGTTGCTGCCCAGCCAGATCGAGACCATGCGGTCGATGAAGTCGATGATGCTGACGATGTACCAGTCGCAGAAGAGCATGCAGGACCAGATGGCGGCGCAGCAGGAGAACTCGTCGGCGATGGGCGATGCGTTCGACGACTCCCGCAACGACGACTCGTTCTATCTGCCTCCGGAAGTGTTCTCGAACAAGGACTTCAAGCGCGGCATCGACCAGTTCATCTCACCGGACGGCAAGTCGGTGCGCTTCATCATCAGCCACGAGGGTGACCCGGCGACCATCGAGGGTCTCAACCATGTGGACCCGATCAAGAACGCGGCCAAGGAGGCGATCAAGGGCACCCCGCTGGAGGGGTCCAAGGTGTTCCTGGCCGGGACCGCCGCCACGTACAAGGACATGAAGGACGGCTCGCACTACGACCTGCTGATCGCCGGGATCGCCGCTGTCACATTGATTTTCGTGATCATGCTGATCATCACCCGCAGCGCGGTGGCCGCGGCGGTGATCGTGGGGACCGTGCTGTTGTCGCTCGGTGCGTCGTTCGGCCTGTCGATCCTGCTCTGGCAGCACCTGCTCGGTCTGGAACTGCACTGGATGGTGCTGCCGATGTCGGTGATCCTGCTGCTGGCCGTGGGTTCGGACTACAACCTGCTGCTGGTATCGCGGTTCAAGGAGGAGAAGGACGGCGGGCTGAAGACCGGCATCATCCGGGCCATGGCGGGCACCGGCTCGGTGGTCACTTCGGCCGGACTGGTGTTCGCGTTCACGATGGCGTCGTTCGCGTTCAGCGACCTGGCGGTGATGGCCCAGGTGGGTACAACGATCGCGCTCGGCCTGCTGTTCGACACGCTGATCGTGCGGTCGTTCATGACGCCGGCGATCGCGGCGCTGCTGGGCCGCTGGTTCTGGTGGCCGCAGCGCGTGCAGAGCCTGGCGTCGCGCCGCAGGCTCGCCGAGCTCAGCCGCTAGTCAGCTTCCCGATCGGCGTCGAGTCCAACTCGGCCAGCAGTTCGGCGGCGTTCTCGAACACCGCCGCCGCGCCGGCCTCGGACAGTTCGCCGCGCGACACCCCGCCGCTGAGCACACCGATCGAGGTGACCCCCGCGCGGCGCGCGGCCTCGCAGTCCCACACCGCGTCGCCGACGAACACCGCCTGATCCGCACCGACGCCGGCCCGCTCCAGTGCCACGCCCACGATGTCGGGCTTCGGTTTGGCCGTCTCGACGTCCTGCGACGAGGTGACCTCCGACACCACGTCGTCGCAGTCGAGAACCTCACGCAGCAGCGACAATTCGTCCTCGGGCGCCGAGGTCGCCAGCACCACCTGCAGTCCGAGGTCGGCGACCCGGCGCAGCAGGTCGCGAGCGCCGGGCAGCGGAGTGAGCAGGTGCGCATCCTCCCGGTAGAACGCCGTGTGCCGCTCCTTCAGCCGGTCCCGTCCGTCGTCGCCCGCGTCGCCGGCCAGCGTCTGCAGCAGCGTGGACCCGTCCATACCGATGCAGCGGTGGATCCGCCACGCCTCCACGGGCACGTCTTCGGCGTGGAACGCCCGGATCCACGCGTGGACGTGCAGATAGTTGGAGTCCACCAGGGTGCCGTCCACATCGAACAGCACCGCGGGCCGCGACGAGGTCATCGGCCCGCTCAGGGGACCGAGACGCAACCGACGCCGGGCAGACAGCCGCCGCCGCCGCCCGGTCCGCCGCTGCCGGTGGGTCCGCCGGGGATGGATCCGCCGCCACCGCCGGGACCGCCGCTGCCGGTCGGTCCGCCGGGGATGGCGCCACCGCCACCGCCGGGACCACCGCTGCCGGTCGGTCCGCCGGGGATGGCGCCACCGCCACCGTCGGCGCCGCCACCGCCGGTCGCGCCGCCGGGCGCGGTGCCCCCGCCGCCGGGAGCCGGGCTCGTGCTCATCGACGGCGCCGTGGTGGGCGGCGTCGACGTCGGTGCCGTGGTCGTGGCGCTGGTCTCGGTCGTGCTCGACGTGCTGGTCGAATCGCCGCCGTCGCCGCCGCCGCAACCCACGGCGAACACGAGAAGGGTCGCACTGCCGAACACGGCGAGAGCGGTCCTCGGATGGGATTTCATGGGCCACCTGACTGTCGAAGGGTGCCCCGCAGGTACCCGAGCACCCACCGCTCGAAACTCCCCGGAGGGTCCGTTCAGGCCGCGGGGGTGCCGGACTCGTCGCTGCCCGTCGACGACGTCGACGGCCCGGCGGGCGCGGACACCCCGGCGTCGGTGTGCTGTGCGCCGGTGTCCGCGGCCGGGTGGTGGTCGGTCGAGGCGTCCGAGGCGTCCTCACCGTCCTGGGTGGCGGACGGGGCGGACGTCGACGTGTCGTGGTCGTCGTGGCCGGGCGCGGTCGGCAGGTCGTCGCCGACGGGGCGGGACTCGCCCGCGGGGGCCGCGGAACGGTCGTCATCGGCTGCACCCCGCGACGGGGCCGGGTCCCGGTCGTGGGCCGACGGGGTGACCGTCACCGTCGTGGCCGCGGACCCGAGGTCGGGGACCACGGCGGGGCCGGCGAGCGCCGGCGACGGCGGTGCGGAGGCGGAGATGGTGTCGCCGATGCCGTGCAGCGACTGGATCAGGTAGTCGACCGGTCCGGAGATCTGTTCGGAGACAGGGGCTTCCACTACTTTGCCGAGGAGGCCGAAGTATTCGTCGTGCTGACCGTCGACGCGTCCGTTGAGCAGTCCGTCGGCGATGCGGCCCGGCACGTTGATCAGGCCGCTGACGGCGTTGACCACATCGAGGTCGGCGAACGCCTTGACCACGTCGGCGACCGCGGCTCCGGCCGCGAGCACACCACTGACCACCGGGATCGCCAGCCGGATCAGCATGCTGCTGGCCGTCTCGAACGGTTCCCCGCTGCCCACCACCTTCACCAGGCCGGTCACCGGCTGGCCGATCGCGGCGACCACGGCGTGCACGAACGCCCCGGGATCCAGCGCGGCGGCCGCCTCGACGATGTCGGCGACGGCCTTGCTCTGGTTGTCGGCGATGGCTCGGACGACCGGGAGGGGATCGGCCAGGTATTCGCGGACCAGGTCGTTGGCGTTGGCCAGCGAACGCCGCACGACCTGCGGGTAGTACTGGAAGGGGCCGGGCGTCGTCTGCACCAGCACGGCCGTGTTCTCCACGCGGACATCGGATGTGGCGGGCGGTTCGAGCGGGGCGACCGCGATGACGCCGACGCCGACGATCGTCACTGTCGCCGTGAGCCACGGACGGACGGACTTCGGCATGTCGCACCCCCTGCTGTCGATGACGCCGTCGCGCAGCCCCCCGCATGTGGCGACCAGCGGTCATCTCTGCGCAAACTAGCATGTCCGCAGGTCAGAGGGCGATCCATTCGCGCGTGTCGGGCGGTCCCGGTCGGCGTGTCGGCGTGTTGTCGGGGCAGTCCGATGGCCGGGGCCCGTCGCGGGGCCGTGCCCGGTACCGTTGCGCCATGACCGCACGTGCGATCAGAGGTGTCCGGTGAGCGGGGGGCTTTTCGCCCTGCTCGACGATGTGGCGGCACTGGCCCGGTTGGCGGCGGCTTCGGTGGACGACCTGGGCGCGGCCGCGGGCCGGGCGACGGCCAAGGCGGCGGGCGTCGTCATCGACGACACCGCGGTGACCCCGCAGTACGTCCACGGCATCACCGCCGACCGGGAACTGCCCATCATCAAGCGCATCGCGATCGGCTCGCTGCGCAACAAGATCGTGTTCATCCTGCCTGCGGCCCTGCTGCTCAGCCAGTTCGCGCCGTGGCTGCTCACCCCGATCCTGATGCTCGGTGCGACGTACCTCTGTTACGAAGGCGCCGAGAAGGTGCTGGGCCGATTGCTCGGGCACGCCGCCCATGACACCCCGGCCGCAGCCGAAGGGCCCGACGCCGAACGGTTCATGGTCACCGGCGCCATCCGCACCGACTTCATCCTGTCGGCCGAGATCATGGTGATCGCGCTCAACGAGGTGGCCGATCAATCGTTCTGGCCGCGGCTGATCATTCTGTTGATCGTCGCGGTCGTGATCACCGCGGCGGTCTACGGGGTGGTTGCCGGCATCGTGAAGATGGACGACGTCGGGCTGAGCCTCACGCAGCGCTCGAGCGGGCTGGCCACGAAAGTCGGTCGCGGTCTCGTGGCCGGGATGCCGAAGCTGCTGAGCTTCCTGTCGGTCGTCGGCACCGCCGCGATGCTGTGGGTCGGCGGCCACATCCTTCTCGTCGGCACCGACACCCTCGGTTGGCATGCGCCCTACGGACTGGTGCACCACGCAGAGGGGTACGTGCATGACGTCGCCGGCGTCGGCGGGGTCCTCGCGTGGCTCGTCAACACCGCCGCGTCGGCGGTGATCGGGTTGATCGTCGGCGCCGTCGTCCTCGGCATCGTGTCGCTACTGCCGTTCGGCAAGAAGAAGTCGCACGCCTGAGGCGTGCCGACCGTCACTGCGGGAACGGCGCGAAGCGCACGTCGTAGCCGGCCTGCCGGTGGGCCAGCTGTGCGGCGCGCTGCGCCGCGGTGATCACGGCGGTGCCCGGCGGGAGCGCCGTCGCGAGCTGCGCGAGGGGCACGACGACCGCCCGTACGGTCGGCGTCTCCTGGGACGCGGCATCGAGGTCCTGGAAGCGCAGCGACAGGGTGCCGCGGTTCAATCCGCCGGTGGAGACCCAGTTCTCGACGCCGGGGTCGGTCGGCGAGATCACCAGCGTGTACGTCCCGTCGGCATTCGGCCGCGCCTGCGCGTTGTTGAGGCTCGTCTGCTCGTCGCGGTAGTCCCCGGTGATCGTCCACAGGTCGGTGACGGGCACCGTGAAGTAGCCGGCATTACCCGGATCGACGGTGATGACGAGGGCCTGGTCGTCGGCGAGGTCGAAGTAGCCGGCGCTCTGCAGCTGGGTGGCCAGGAACTCGGCGTTGCGAGCCGGGTCGCGCAGCACGTTCGGGGCGACGCGCTCGCCCGTCTGCGGATCGGTGGTGGCGACCCTGATGTAGGTGGCCTCACGGCGCAGGCCCAGCGCCATCACCACCGCGGTCAGGGTCCCGCGCAGGAACCGGGGCGGATTCTTCATCGGCGGGATCACCGATACCAGCGTGGTGAGCAGCCGGCTGTTGCTCACGGCCGGACCGATGCCGGGGATCGCGAAACCGCCGAGCTGCGCGAACAGGCTGTCCCGCGGCCCCGACACCCGTTCGATCGACAGCTCCATCGGCGGCTGAGAGTTCCAGTCCGACAACGTGTTCCGCACCGCGATCAGCGTGGAGTCGGCGGTGAGCTGCAGGTGGTCGCCCTCGCCCGGCGCGGCCGGGTCGCCGCTGAGCGTGATCCTGAACCGGCCGTCGTCGTCGATCTGCAGATCGCGGGCACTCAGCACCGCCGCGGTCGTGCCCGAGAGCCCGGTCAGCACGCTGAACGTGGTGTCGGCGGGCATGTCGCCGGTGAAGCGGCCGGTGAGCACATAGGTCGACGTCTTGTTGACCGCGGTGAAGCGGTAGATGGTGTCCGGGTTGTCGTAGAGGATGCGCGAACCCGGAACGTCGTTGCCGTACCAGGTGTGCGGCGGCGCGACCTGCGCCACCACGGTCGGTTTCATCGGATCGAGCAGCTGCTGCTGGAACGCCGCTCCCATCGCGTACTCGTCGACGGCCTTGTCCAGGCGGGCACGGTTCTCGTCGTCGACGCCGCCGATGCTGTCGTACTCCCGCTCGGCGGTGCGCGTCCACGCCGCGCGGAGCACCCGTTTCATCAGCTTCACCGGCAGGGTCTGGACGGTCTCGGCGGCCACCTGTTCGGCCTGCAGTTGCTGCTCGGTGCCCAGAGCCGACGTGCTGGTTGCCGGGTCGATGCCCAGTTCGCGCCGCGCCGCCCCGGCCAGAGCCCAGACCGCGGGTGACGGGTCGGGGGTGGACGGCCGTCGCGGCGGCTCGTCGGCCGCCGTCGCCGTCCGTCGTGTCCGCGGCCGCAGCGGTGTCTCGGCCCGATCGCTGCGCGCCACCGCCTGCTGGCGGGTGCGCCGGGTCGGTGACGCGGCGCCCGCGGCGCGGTCGGTGTCGGCGGCCCGCGTTCCCGGTGAGGAGGTCGACGCAGAGGTCGTGTCGTCGTCCGCGAGTGCCACCCCCGGGTGCTGGGCGATCGCGGCGCCGATGCCGAGGGCGACAGCCAGCGCGCCGACGCGGCCGATGAGCTGAGGCGGAAGGTGCTCTGTCCTGGCCACGCGGCATCCTTTCCGAGCGTCGCGGACGCGGAGCCGACGGAATCGGCGCGCCGCGCCCGCGGACACCGTAACGCCGGTCCTCACCGGTGGGACGCCGTTTGCGGGGAACCGTCAGTCCTCGCTGGACTCCCGATCACCGAGGAACGCCAGCAGGCGCGCGTCGCCACTGGTGAAGCGGGCCGCCTCCTCTCCGCCGTCACAGCGCATCAGGGCGACGGTCACGGAGTCGGCTGAGCGGGCGATCACCCGCCAGAGCGCGCCGGCGTCCTCCCAGCGCTGCAGTTCGGCGACGCGGTCCATCACCTCACCCTGCCACCGTAAGCTCCGCATGTGCACGCTGGTTCTGCCGTCGCGGCCGCGGCGACGTTCGTGTGGCTGGGCATGGTGCTGGCCATTTCGTTCCTCGAGGCGCCGCTGAAGTTCCGTGCCCCGGGAGTGACGCTGCCGCTCGGACTGGGCATCGGCCGCCTGGTGTTCCGGGCGCTGAACGCCTGCGAGGCGGTGCTCGCGGTGGTGGTGATCGCCGGTCTGCTGGTCGGGCGCGCCGGTGCAGGCGTGGCGGTGGCCGCAGGCGTCGCGGTGGTGACGCTCGCCGTGCAGGTGCTCCTCGTCCGCCCCGCCCTGACCCGCAGGTCGGATCAGGTGTTGGCCGGTGCCGACGGACCGCGCTCGCATGCGCACCTGGTCTACGTCGGCCTCGAGGTGGCGAAGGTGGTCGCCCTGGTGGTCACCGGAGTACTGCTGTTCGCCGGTTAGTCGAGCGTCAGGCTGCCGCGGCGCCGGTCGCCGTTGACCGCGATCAGCGCGGGAACCGGCTCGCAGGTGACCACGCCGTGTTCGGCGGTGACGGCGTCGACGATGCGGTAGTCGGCCGCCATCGTCGCCGCGGTGTCGACCAGAACCGTGGTGACCGGCACCCTCCGCCCCAGTTGCAGGAACCGATCGCCGTGCGGTCGCTGGGTACCGCGGAAGCCCCACAGGCCTCTCAGCGCCGTCGCGCCGCCGGCGTGGTCGGTCTCCCGCAGCTGCGCGATCAGCGCCCGGTGCACCGGGCGCCCGTGATGGCGGGTGTCCTCGGAGGTGTGCACGGTCAGCTTCTGCACCGGCCACGCGTCCGGCGGGCTCGCCAGCGTCCGGCCGTCGATCTTGCACACCACCACGGGCCGCAGACTGAACAGAGGGGAATCGAGCATCCCGGTGAGTTCGTCGACCGCGTCCAGCGCCTGACCCCGCGTGCCGATGCCGGTGATCAGGACCGGCACCTCGGTGTTGTGGCTGAAGAAACGCGCGCGGCGGCGTTCGCCGGCGACCGTCCCGTCCACGCCGAGAAACACGTCTGCAGCGACGAATCCGTGCCGATGCAGGACGTCGCATACCGCCACATAGCCGGGCATACCGGCGACGGGTTGCTTGCGTCCCAGGTACAGCGACAGCCGCACCGAGCCGTCCAGATCCGTTGGCGCGGAACCGGGAAGGAGCCAGGCGCGTTCGATCGTGATGAGGCCGCGCCCGGTCAGGTCGACCACCGTGTCGGCCAGCGCCCGGATCCGCTCGGGCAGATCGACCGCGGTGACCGTCACCGGCGGATCCTCCGACAGCGTCAGCGAACGATCGGTGCGCACGACGTGGGTGGTGCCGAAACCGGCGATGCCGCGCAGCATCATGCCGGCCGCGACGTGCTCGCGTTCGAACAGGTCCAGCATCGCGTCGGCGAGGAAGCGGTCGCCGCTGCGTTGGCGTTCGGCAAAATATGCGGTGAGAGAGAGGATTTCGGTCACAGGGCGGCCCCCAGGTGTTGACCGAGCCATGCCGCGAGCAGGCCCAGCGCGACGCTGACCACGATGTTGGCCGCCGCCGAGACCAGTTGCCGTTCCTCGGCGAGCCGTTGGGTCTCCAACATCCAGGTGGAGAACGTGGTGTACGACCCGACGAACGCGGTGCCGGCCAGCAGCGCCAGGTGGGGGCTCAGCGCCAGCCCGGCGAGGAATCCCAGCAGGAACGCGCCGCTGATGTTGACCACCAGGGTGCCGAGGGGGACTGGCCGCGACACCCGCCGGGACACCGCCTTGTCGACGGTCAGCCGGGCCACGGCGCCCAGCCCGCCGATCACCATCACGCCCAGCCACACCGCCGCGGTCGTCATCGGCGGGTCCGCACCCGGCGCACCAGCGCTGTGGCCAGGTACACCGCGGCCAGCCCCGCGGCCAGACTCGCCGCGGTGTAGGCGGCCGCGAGGCCGTAGTGCCCGTGCTCGAGCATCTTCACGGTCTCGACCTGCATCGTGGAGAACGTCGTCAAGCCACCGCAGAACCCGGTGCCCAGCAGCGGCCGCCGGTAGCTCGACACCGGGAGCCGTTCCAGCAGTCGCGTGACGAACAGGCCCAGCAGGAACGCGCCGACGATGTTGACCGTGAACGTGGACCACGGCCAGTGGGCGGGGTCCGACGTGGCCAGCTCCTCCAGGCCGGCGCGCGCCAAGGTGCCCACCGCGCCGCCGGCGAAGACGGCGGCCAGTTCGCGCCGGTCGAGGGCCATGGCCGAGAGTATGCCGACCGCTCACCGATCCAGTGTTCTGTGGGGGCGGCCCAGGGGGCAGAATCGCAGTCATGGCGGCGAACCCCCGTGCCGGTCAGCCGGCGCAACCCGAAGACCTCATCGACATCGCCTCGGTGGTGACGGCCTACTACACCGTGACGCCCGATCCCGACGACGTCGACCAGCAGGTGGCGTTCGGCACCTCGGGGCATCGCGGGTCGAGCCTCGACGCGGCGTTCAACGAAGCGCACATCCTGGCCACCACACAGGCGATCGTCGAATACCGGGCGGCGCAGGGCACCACCGGACCGCTGTTCATCGGTCGCGACACCCATGCGCTGTCCGAACCGGCGTGGGTCTCGGCGGTCGAGGTGCTGGCCGCCAACGACGTCGTCACGATGATCGACTCGGCGGGCCGGTTCACACCGACGCCGGCGGTGAGCCACGCGATCCTGTCCTACAACCGCGGTCGGGACACGGCGCTGGCCGACGGGATCGTCGTGACGCCGTCGCACAACCCGCCGCGCGACGGTGGCTTCAAGTACAACCCGCCCAACGGCGGCCCGGCCGACACCGACGCGACGAAGGTGATCGCCGCGCGAGCCAACGAGTTGTTGCGCGACGGACTGCGCGGGGTCAAGCGGGTTCCGTTGGCGCGCGCGATGCACGGGACCCAGCGGCACGACTATCTGGACGCCTACGTGGCGGACCTGCCGAACGTCGTCGACATGCACGCCATCGCCGCCGAGGGCATCCGCATCGGCGCCGACCCGCTCGGCGGGGCCGCCGTCGACTACTGGGGCGCGATCGGCGAACGGCACAACCTGGACCTCACCGTGGTCAACCCGCTCGTCGATGCGACGTGGCGGTTCATGACGCTCGACACCGACGGCAAGATCCGGATGGACTGCAGCTCGCCGAACGCGATGGCCTCGCTCATCGCCAACCGTGACTCCTATCAGATCGCGACCGGCAACGACGCGGACTCCGACAGGCACGGCATCGTCACCCCGGATGCGGGGCTGCTCAACCCGAATCACTATCTGGCGGTGGCGATCGACTACCTGTTCACCCACCGGCCGGAGTGGGCCGCGGAGACGGCGGTCGGCAAGACCGCGGTGAGTTCGTCGATCATCGACCGCGTGGTCGCCGGGCTGGGCCGCACGCTGCTCGAGGTGCCGGTCGGCTTCAAATGGTTCGTCGACGGATTGGTCGGCGGCACCATCGGTTTCGGTGGTGAGGAGAGTGCCGGCGCGTCGTTCCTGCGTCGCGACGGATCGGTCTGGACCACCGACAAGGACGGCATCATCCTGGCGCTGCTGGCCTCGGAGATCCTCGCGGTGACGGGCTCCACACCGTCGCAGCGGTATGCCGAACTGGCCGAGAAGTACGGTGCGCCGACCTATGCCCGCATCGACGCGCCCGCCAACCGCGAGCAGAAGGCGCGGTTGGCGAAGCTCTCGCCGGAGCAGGTCAGCGCGACGGAATTGGCAGGCGAACCGATCACCGCGAAGTTGACGACGGCGCCGGGCAACGGTGCGCCCCTGGGCGGGCTCAAGGTGACCACCGAGAACGCATGGTTCGCCGCGCGGCCGTCGGGCACCGAGGACGTGTACAAGATCTACGCCGAATCCTTCCGCGGCCCTGACCATCTCGCCGAGGTGCAGGAGGCCGCCCGGGAAGTGGTGTCGGCGGTCATTTCGTGAGTTCGGTCGCCGACGGCGACTGTCGGGAAACGACCAGGCCGGGTCTGCCCCGCGAGGTCTGGGTGCTCGTCGCCGCCAACGTGGTGGTGGCGCTGGGCTACGGCGTGGTGGCCCCGGTGCTGCCGCAGTACGCACGGCACTTCGGGGTCAGCATCAGCGCGGCGACGTTCGTCATCACCGCATTCGCGGTGATGCGTCTGGTCGGTGCGCCGCCCGCCGGCCTGCTGGTGCAGCGGCTGGGGGAGCGGCGGGTGTACATCAGCGGACTGCTGATCGTCGCGGTCTCCACCGCCGCCTGCGCCTTCGCTCAAACTTATTGGCAGCTGCTGCTTTTCCGGTCCCTCGGTGGGGTGGGATCGGCGATGTTCACGGTGTCGTCGCTGGGGTTGCTGATCCGCATCTCCCCGCCGGACGCGCGCGGCCGGGTCTCCGGGCTGTTCTCGTCGGGCTTCATGATCGGCTCGGTCGGCGGACCCATTCTGGGCACCCTCACGGTGGGCCTGGGGTTGGCAGCGCCGTTCGTCATCTACGGCGTCGCGCTGTTGGTCGCGGCGACGGTCGTGTTCGTCAGCCTCCGGCATTCCACGGTGGTCGGACGCTCCGACGACGACGGCAGCGCGCCGGTGCCGTTCCGCGCCGTGTTCCGGCACCGGGCGTACCGGGCCGCGTTGTTCTCGAACTTCGCGACGGGCTGGGCGTCCTACGGTCTGCGGATCGCGCTGGTGCCGCTGTTCGTCGTCGAGGTGCTCGGCAGGGGACCCGGCGCAGCCGGGGTCGCGTTGACGGCGTTCGCGGTGGGCAACATCTCGGTGGTCATCCCGAGCGGCTATCTGTCGGACCGGCTCGGTCGGCGCAAGCTGTTGATCGCCGGGTTGAGCATGGCGGCGCTGTCCACGGCGCTGGTCGGGTTCACGACGTCGCTGCCGGTGTTCCTGGCGGCGGCGTACGTCGCGGGTGCGGCCACGGGGGTGTTCGTGTCGCCGCAGCAGGCCGCGGTCGCCGACGTGGTGGGCAACAAGTCGCGCGGCGGGACGGCGATCGCGACGTTCCAGATGATGGCGGACTTCGGTTCGATCGGCGGGTCGCTGCTGGTGGGGCTCATCGCGCAGTACACGTCATACGGGTGGGCGTTCCTGGTCAGCGGCGTCATCCTGGGCGTGGCCTGCATCGGGTGGGTGTTCGCGCCGGAGACCCGCCCGCGGGTGGCCCGGGAGCGCACGGAGGCCCGCCCGCTCGGCCCGGAGGCCGGTGGCGAATGCCCGTGACCTGCGATTTTGAACGGTAACCCGTCGTGGTGTAGCTTCGATGAGCACGACAATCCGGGGCTATGGCGCAGTTGGTAGCGCACCACACTGGCAGTGTGGGGGTCAGGGGTTCGAATCCCCTTAGCTCCACCCATTGGGCGACCTCGCGCCGCACGCGAACAACGCACCCGCGACGCGTAAGTCTCAGTTCGCCCTTCGCGATCCCGTTGCTATCGAACGCGCCGCAGCGGCGCGGCCGGCTCCCACGCATCAGGCGAAGCCTCTCCCGCGGCGAATCTTCGCGGAATCCATGCGTCGGGGATCGAACTCAGTGACGCAACGGCTTTGGCCGTTTCCACGAAGTCTTTGACCACCGGGGAGTCCACGTCGGTGCGCCACGCGATCGACAGCATCGTCGGTGGAATGTCGATGACAGGGACGAACGCCAGCCCCGGCCGATCGTAGAAGCGCTGGGTCGATGCCTGTGAGAACGCCATGCCGCGCTCCGAGAGGATCGCTTCGAAGCATTCGTCGACGGTCGACACCTCGGCGCCGACGTGAACGGGCGTGCCCTGACGGTGATCGGCGGCGAGCCAGAACGTCTGCCACGTCTCGGGCGACTTGCGGGCGACGAACGGCTGATCGAGTAGTTGTTCGACGCTGACCTCATCGAGGCTCGCCAGCGGGGACGTCGCCGAGACCACGAGGACGCGTGGTTCCACGAAGAGCGTGTCGATGCCGAGCCAGTCCTGAACGAGAACCGGCGGGCGGAGGAACGCGATGTCGACGGAACCGTCGGCCAGTCCTACGTAGGGATCGCTGAAATCGTGCGAGCGCAATTCGACGTCCACGCGGGGGTGCAGGTCGTGGAAGGCGTTGAGGATTCTCGGCGTCAACTCGGCGGCGGCGTTGGCTTGGAATCCGACGACCAGTCGGCGATCCGATCCGCCGCGACCGGCGTCCTGTATCTGCCAGGCCAGTCGTTCGGCCTCGGTGAGTAACCGTTTGCTGCCGTCGAGGAGCAGTTCGCCGGCGGGCGTGAGCTCCACGTGACGACTGGTCCGAACGAACAGGGGAGTGTTCAGCGAGTGCTCGAGCTTGCGGATCTGAACGCTCAGCGACGGCTGCGCGATATGCAGGCGCGCAGCGGCGTGACCGAAGTGCAATTCCTCGGCGACGGCGACGAAGTACGCCAGAAGTCGCAGGTCCAGCGAGGGGAGCACGGCTCAACGGTAGTTCAGGTCGACGCAGACCACCATTAGTTGTTGCCTATCGGTCGGTTGTCGATAGGTATTGGACACCACAGGGCGACGGCGAGTGTGATTGCGGTCATGCAGGACGGTTCGCCCGAACACAGCCTGCATGTATGCATGAATTCGGACTTGTCAAGATTTCTGTGTATGTGGCGGTGGTCTACAGGTAGGGGTTGATGCGTTCGGGGTAGTTCAGGACGAGGGATCCGAGTGCTTGTTTCCAGCCGTTGGTGCGGGCTCCTTCGACGAGGCGGGTGTGGCGGGAGCGGTCTCCGGTGGCGAGGGGGTCGTCGATGTATCTCTGGCGTTCTCGGGCGCGTTTGTCTTCGATGTTGCAGATCGCCAGCCACAGCAGTTTGACCGCGGCGGCGTCGTTAGGGAAGTGTCCGCGGTTTTTGATGATCTTGCGCAGTTGATAGTTCAGCGATTCGATCGCGTTGGTGGTGTAGATGATCCGCCGCAGCTCCGGCGGGAACGCCAGGAACGGGATGAACCGCTCCCACGCGTTACGCCACGCGATCACTGTCGTCGGGTTCGACTGTCCTAGAGTGGAATTGGCGAACTCTTCGAACGCCTCGGTCGCGGCGTCGACGGTCGGGGCGGTGTAGACGGTTTTCAATGCCGCGGCGATCGCCTTGCGCTGACCATAGGAGACGAACCGCATCGAGTTGCGGATCAGATGCACCACGCAGGTCTGCACCGTGGTCTGCGGCCAGGTCGCCTCGACGGCTTCGGCGAAACCGGTCAGCCCGTCGGTGCATACGATCAGGATGTCCTTGACGCCACGGTTGGCCAGCTCGGCGCATACCCCGGCCCAGAACTTCGCGCCCTCATGGGCGGTCACCCAGATCCCCAGCACGTGCCGGATCCCGTCGAGATCGACACCGACGGCGATGTGGGCGGCTCGGTTCTTCACCTGGTGACCGTCGCGGATCTTGATGACCAGAGCGTCGAGGTAAACGATCGGATACAGCTCCTCAAGGGGGCGTTTCTGCCACTGGGTGACCTCCTCGAGCACCGCGTCGGTGATCCGCGAGATCGTGTCGTGGGACAGCTCGGTGCCGATCGTGGTGGCCAGATGATGCTGGATATCGCGGATCGTCATCCCGCCGGCGTAGAGCGAAATGATCATGTCGTCCAGACCGCCCAGGCGCCGCGAGCCCTTCGGGACCAGGGTCGGGGTGAAGCTGCCGTCCCGGTCGCGCGGGATCGCCAACCCCACGTCGCCGACCTCGCTGGCGACCGTCTTGGGCGTGAACCCGTTGCGAGCATTGGGCAGCTCACGCCCAACGGGATCACCCTTGTCGTATCCGAGGTGATCGGTCAGCTCAGCAGCCAACCCGCGCTCGAGCACCGCTTTGACCATCTCGGGCAGAAACCCACCCTGACCGGTCAACTGCAGCTGGCCCGCATCGATCTTGGCCAGCACGTCATCGAGAACACCTGCGGACTTCAACGCCTCTACGGCATCAGCCCCCGACATCGGCTCGTCAGTGGTCACATCCATCGATACTGCTCCATCCATCAGCAGCCACAGCTACACAAACCATCTGACACGCTCATGAATTCTGCCTCCGCCGATCTCCCGCAAAGGACCCATCATGACCGTCACAACGTCGGCGACGACCCCCGCCGACTGGGCCGACGCATTCACCCGCGCCAGCAATGAAGACCCAGAAATCCAAGCGCACGGGAAGTACTTCACGTGTTCGTATCTGCTCGACATGGCCGATCGGACGTTCGTCGTCGAGGTCAGCCGCGGCAAGATCGTCAATGTCGCCATCGATCCAGGCCCTCTGGACGTGCCCTATGAGTTCGCGCTGCGCGCCAGCGCAGACACCTGGCGAAACTTCGGCGTCCCCGTACCCGCGCCGATGTATCACGGCATCTGGTCGGCGAGCTTCCAACGCGACTTGAAACTCGAGGGCGAGATCCTGGTGTTGATGCAGAACCTGCGGTGCTTCACCCGCCAGTTCGAGCTCCTCCGCGCCGTCGGCGTCCCCGTCTGAACCCGCCATCCGTCACCATCTTCAACTCGAATCGAAGGACGAACCCATGAGCAAGATTTCCCCCGTCACGGGGCATTACGTCGACGTCGACGTCGACGGCCTCCTCTACAAGGTCTTCTACCTGGAGAACGGCCAAGGGCAACCTTTGGTCTGCCAGCACACCGCCGGTTGTCACAACCACCAGTGGCGGGGGCTCCTGGAAGACGAGGAGATCACGAAGGACTACCGCGTCATCGCCTACGACCTGCCACGGCATGGCAAGTCCGATCCGCCTGAGAACACGCAGTGGTGGACCGAGGAGTACCAACTCTCCGCCGACCACTACGCGAACTTCATCGTCGCGCTGGTGGATGCGTTGGAACTGGAGAACCCGATCTTCATGGGTTCGTCGTTCGGGGGCAACATCGCCCTGCAATTGGCCCTGCGCCGGCCGGATCGCTTCGCCGGCGTCATTCCGGTCGAAGGTGCCGACTACTCACCGGGGTTCTACCTCGACTGGTGGCAGCACCCGCATGCCAACGCCGCCCAGGTGTGCGCAAGCGGCGTGTGGGACCTGATGGCTCCGCAGTCTCCTGAGTCCGATCGCTGGAAGACGTGGTTCTACTACAGCCAGGGCTCCGAGGCGTTCAAAGGTGATCTGTACTTCTACTCCGTCGACCACGATCTGCGTGAGCGCCTCGGTGACATCGACGGTGATCAGTGCCCGGTGGTGATGTTGACCGGTGACTACGACTACCTGACCACCCCTGAGGACAGCGCACGGACCGCCAAGCAGATCAAGGGTGGTGAGTTCATCGAGATGAAGGACATCGGACACTTCCCGATGAGCGAGAATCACGCCGTGTTCCGCACGTACCTCCTGCAGGCGCTCGAGCTGCTTCAGAAGAAGGCCCCGTCCGCGTCGACCGTCTGACGGTTTCACGCTGGCCCGGTCAGCGCCACCTGCCCGCACGGAAAAACCCTGCGGGCAGGTGGTTTTACGTCACGCAGTTGCGTCGGACTGACGTCCGTAGGGCCGTGTGGCGCCGGTGCGATGGACGTCTTGTAGGTTCTAGAACACCTAGCCCGAGAACCATCACGCAGCATTCGACGAAAGCCATCATGTCCGAGGATCAGACCGCAGACGTTCCCCCGAATCACCTTTCCATCGATCCGCGCAGCCCCTTCTATGACGAAGAGGTGCTCAGCCGCGACGTGGGTATCCGCTTCAACGGCGCCGAGAAAACCAATGTCCACGAATACGACGTGGCCGAGGGTTGGGTGCGAGTGGAAGTCCCTACCGCGAAGGATCGCCGCGGAAATCCCATGGTCGTCAAGCTGAGCGGCACGGTCGAACCCTATTTCCGCCAGCCGGAGTAGCCGGTAGGCCCCACGCCCCCAGCAGGTTTCGTGTTTCGTGGCGGCGGTTCAGGCCGCCTCGTTGTCGGGGGGTGCGGGTCCGCCGGGTTCGCCGGGGTCGTCGGTTGAGGTGGAAGGTTCTGCGTCGGTCGGCTCGGCCGACGCGGTCGACTCGGCCGGTGCGGCGGCCCCATGCTCCTGACGCGCCGGCTCGTCGGGTGGTCGGAGGAGGGCTTCGGGGCGGTGGTAGGTGTTGATGCGGGTTTGGCCGGTGTCGAGGTGTGGGGGTGGGGTCCATTCGACTTCGTGGCGGGTGTTCATGGCGGTGCTCCAGCCGCCGTCTTTGACGGAGCGGTTGTCGGGTGGGCAGGCCAGGCCGAGGTGGTCGACGTTGGTGAGGCCGCCGTGGGCCCAGTCTTGGGTGGCGTGGTGGGCCTGGGAGCCGTAGGCGCCGACGGTGCAGCAGGGTTTGGTGCAGCCGCCGTCGCGGGCGATGAGCATGATGCGCTGCGCGGGGGAGGCGACCCGGCGGCTGCGGAACAGGTCCAGGGCGGAGCCGGTCGCTTTGTCGAAGACGGCGAGGTAGTGGTTGGCGTGGGCGGCCATCCGGATGACGTCTTTGATGGGGATGCGGGTGCCGCCGCCGGTGACCCCGATCCCGGCGCGGGATTCCAGGTCTTGGAGGGTGGTGCGGATGATCACCGACACCGGTAGCCCGTTGAGTTGGCCGGGTTCGCCGCTCGTCAGGGCGATGCGGCCGATGGCGAGTAGGGCGTCGTGTTGGCGTTGGGCCAGGCTGCGGTGATCGTTGTCGATCTGGGCTTGGGTCGGTGTGCCGGAGGTGCAGGGTTCGGGGTCGTCGGGGTTGCACATGCCCGGGGCGGCGTATTTGGCGAACAGGACTTCCCATACCGCCCACGCCTCGGGGGTCAGGGTCGCGGAAAGGTCGGTCATCGCGTCGCGGCGCTGTTTGTGTTTGGTCACCGCGCGGTGGCGGGCGCGGTCGGTGTCGTCGGGTTCGGGGCCGTCCTGGTCGAGCAGGAACAGCCGGAGATCGGCGGTGTCTTGGAGTTTCTTTGGGGCCGACTCCGACCGCGACCCGGACCAGGTCGACCTCGAACTGGTCGCGGGTCACCGCGTCGACGAAGCCGGGGAGTTTGTCCACCGATTTGCGGATCACGGTGACGTGTTCGGCGGTGATCAGGCCCTGCTGTTGGGCGATGGCGGTGGCGTGCAGTACCGGGGGTAGGGGTGGTCCGGTGACCGGTTGGCGGGGGGCGAGCAGCGCCGCGTCGGTCAGCCGGCGGTGCGCCTCCGTCGACGAGATGCGCCATCGGGTCGTCAGGACGTCTTTCCAGTTCTTGGCGCCCAGCTGCTGGGGGGTGGTCTCGGAGCGTGTCAGATGGTTTGTGTAGCTGTGGCTGCTGATGGATGGAGCAGTATCGATGGATGTGACCACTGACGAGCCGATGTCGGGGGCTGATGCCGTAGAGGCGTTGAAGTCCGCAGGTGTTCTCGATGACGTGCTGGCCAAGATCGATGCGGGCCAGCTGCAGTTGACCGGTCAGGGTGGGTTTCTGCCCGAGATGGTCAAAGCGGTGCTCGAGCGCGGGTTGGCTGCTGAGCTGACCGATCACCTCGGATACGACAAGGGTGATCCCGTTGGGCGTGAGCTGCCCAATGCTCGCAACGGGTTCACGTCCAAGACGGTCGCCAGCGAGGTCGGCGACGTGGGGTTGGCGATCCCGCGCGACCGGGACGGCAGCTTCACCCCGACCCTGGTCCCGAAGGGCTCGCGGCGCCTGGGCGGTCTGGACGACATGATCATTTCGCTCTACGCCGGCGGGATGACGATCCGCGATATCCAGCATCATCTGGCCACCACGATCGGCACCGAGCTGTCCCACGACACGATCTCGCGGATCACCGACGCGGTGCTCGAGGAGGTCACCCAGTGGCAGAAACGCCCCCTTGAGGAGCTGTATCCGATCGTTTACCTCGACGCTCTGGTCATCAAGATCCGCGACGGTCACCAGGTGAAGAACCGAGCCGCCCACATCGCCGTCGGTGTCGATCTCGATGGGATCCGGCACGTGCTGGGGATCTGGGTGACCGCCCATGAGGGGGCGAAGTTCTGGGCCGGGGTATGCGCCGAGCTGGCCAACCGTGGCGTCAAGGACATCCTGATCGTGTGCACCGACGGGCTGACCGGTTTCGCCGAAGCCGTCGAGGCGACCTGGCCGCAGACCACGGTGCAGACCTCATCTATTAACAATGGGTGGGCCGGGATGGTCTCGGCGTTCACCTGCACCACCACGGGCAGGACCTGTGCAAACGCGTCACCTTCGAGGTCCACATGCAGACCTGTCCGCCCGTGGTGGCTGCGGGGCTTGGACCGGCCAGCGAGAGCAGCACCACCGGTATCAGCGGCGAGTGCCGAGATGAGGTTCCGGGCACGCCCCGCACATTGCAGCGTGAATCTTCGGATCGAAGGGGATCTGACTGCAATGAATCAGGATAGTCCGGACGGTGCAAGTCGTTTCTGGTGCGGCATTGATTGGGGCGGACGCTCCCATTACCTCTGCGTCCTCGACGACCGCGGCGGGCAGCTTCTCAGCCGAAAGATCGCGCACACCGTCGACGGTTTGACGATATTGGTCGAGGTGATCGCCTCACTGACTGGCTCGGTGCGTATCGCCATCGAACGCGCCGAGGGCTTGCTTGTCGAGCATCTGCAACAGCACTGTAGCGCTGAAATCTATTGCGTGTCACCGAAGATCTCGGCGCGTGCACGTGAACGGTATCGGATGGCGGCGGCCAAGTCCGACGAGTTCGATGCCTACGTTTTGGCCGACACGTTGCGTCACCAATATGCCCAGTGGCGGCCGTTGGCTGTTGCGTCGCCGGTATTGGCCGAGCTGATCGCGGTCAGCCGGGATCGTCAGCGCATCCTGGATATGCAGGTGGATACCGAAAATCGGCTGCGGTCGATCTTGGAGGCCTACCACCCCGCACCTTTGCACCTGTTCTCCTCGTTGGACCGTGACATCACCCTGGCGTTCATCCGGACCTTTCCCACTCCCGCGCAGGCGAGCAGGGTCACGACGAGACGAATGGGTGGATTCACCGGCCGACACGGCTACAGTGGCCGGCAGAAACCTGAGACGCTCATCGCCCGGATGCAGCCTCATCTGTTGTCGGCCAGTGAAGGAACCGTCGCCGGTAAAGCGTTGGCGGCCAAAGCATTCACAGAACAGCTCGCGCTACTCAACACTCACCTGCGAGCCCACGACAAGCGGCTGGGCGAGTTGCTCGACATGCACCCGGACACTCCGATCTTCACCAGCTTCCCTGGTATCGGTCCCGTCACCGCCGGCGTATTAATCTCCGAAATGGGTGAACAGCGCAGCCGTTTCCCATCGGCGCCGTCGTTGTTGGCCGAGACCGGCTTGGCTCCGGTCACCAAGGCCTCCGGGCGCACCCGTCAGGTGAGGTTCCGCTACGCCGCCAACCGGCGAATGCGCCACGCCATCGACTGGTGGATGTTCGTCGCCGTCCGTGAGGACCCATGGTCGGCCGACATCTACGAACACGCCCGCGCCGCCGGCCAACCACACCACCGCGCTCTGCGTGGCCTGGGTGCGCGCTGGTGCCGCATTCTGTGGCGCTGCTGGCACGATCACACCCTCTACGACCCGGTCATCCACCACCGCACCACCGCGGCATAGTCCGCCCTCCCCACGACCGCGCTGAGCAAACCGAGTCAGTCGCGGCGACCAAACACGTCCACGATGAAAGGTTGACAGCGGGAGTCTGCGTGGTGCATCTGATCCGCAACTCGATGCGGTTCGTCTCCTATGGTCAGCGCAAGGCGATCGCCGCGGCATTGAAAACCGTCTACACCGCCCCGACCGTCGACGCCGCGACCGAGGCGTTCGAAGAGTTCGCCAATTCCACTCTAGGACAGTCGAACCCGACGACAGTGATCGCGTGGCGTAACGCGTGGGAGCGGTTCATCCCGTTCCTGGCGTTCCCGCCGGAGCTGCGGCGGATCATCTACACCACCAACGCGATCGAATCGCTGAACTATCAACTGCGCAAGATCATCAAAAACCGCGGGCACTTCCCTAACGACGCCGCCGCGGTCAAACTGCTGTGGCTGGCGATCTGCAACATCGAAGACAAACGCGCCCGAGAACGCCAGAGATACATCGACGACCCCCTCGCCACCGGAGACCGCTCCCGCCACACCCGCCTCGTCGAAGGAGCCCGCACCAACGGCTGGAAACAAGCACTCGGATCCCTCGTCCTGAACTACCCCGAACGCATCAACCCCTACCTGTAGACCACCGCCACATACACAGAAATCTTGACAAGTCCTGGTCTCGACCTGCAGCCGCGCCAACAGCCGGTGCCGGATCGCGGGCAGCCGGCACCCCACGGTTTCGAGCTCATCGAGCACGTCGATCAGCTCGGCGCGGGTGGCCAGATCAGCGGCCCCGCAGCCGACCAGGGTGTCGACCGCGGCCGCCACCGCTGCGACTGCGGCCCGCAGATCCGTCCCCGACATGACTCGAACATACATTCGACAACCGACAAAAACGCCCGGCGCGGACAGCGTCAGAAGTCCGACGATCTTGTTTGGGGACGGCTAACTTTTGGGGCGATGAACGGGTCACGGGGTGTCGGCCGGGTAGGGGCGCTGGCGGTCTTCTTCGGGGTGGGGGCAGCAATGCTGACACCCTGCGGTACGGCGTCGGCCGCTCCAGAGTCGCAGTCGCAGTCTGCTGCGAGCGACACGACGCACGCCAGACCAGCGGCGCAGCGACACGCCCGGGACCTCAAGTCGGCGCGTGACGCCCACGGCGACCGCCTCGCGCGGCGGACTGCGCGGCTCGAAGCCCGTGACGATCGCCGGCAGGTCGTGCGGGAACGCCGCTCCAGGAAAGAGATGAAAGTCGTTGCGGCCGACCAATATTCGAGCGTAACGAAGGTGGAGCAGCAGCCGACCGCGTCAAGGTCGACAGCCTCGGTCGCGCGTCCGCGGCGCGACCCTGTCCCGCCCGGTGTGGTGAGCCTCGCGCTGACGTCGGCCCTCGAGGTCGCGGTGGCTGTGTCCGCGTCGATCCTGAACTTCGCGCCTCCCAGTCCGATTGCGGCGCCGCCGAGGCTCAAGCTCGACGGCTACAGCCTGGTGCCCAGTTCCACCGAGCAGGTCACGTCCTTCTACGGGCAATGGACCTATCTGCCCGGCGCGCCGAGCCTGGTGCAGGGCACGCAGCACTTCGACATCGTCGATCCCCGCTCGGACGCGACGGTCGGGGACTTCGACGCGTTGGTCAGCAGAGGCAACGGTTACAACTACACCTCGCTGCTCGTCACTGCCAACGACGGCACGAATGTCGGGACTGCCGCTGGACAGGTGCCCCCGGTCGGCTCGCTGATCGCCACGTTCCGGTTCGGTCCCGTCGGGTGGTCGTACTCCGACATGCCCGCGCCGTCGGGCAACGTCATCTCGCTGGCCCTGGTGACGCCGTTCGGAAACATCCCGTTGCGCAGCACCTTCGACGGCGCCAAGGGCATCGCCGACCACACATTCGATGACAGGCCCATTCGGCTCACCAACGGCTACAGCATCGCCCCGGCTGATCCACTCGCCGAAACGATCACCGCGACAAGCGGAGTCCTCCCGTTCTGGACCTCCGTACAGGGTCGCCAGGTGTTCGGCATCTTCGATCCCGCCGGCAATCAGGTGAACAGCTTCGAGGGCGTCTTCACCACGACCTCGGACATTCTCGGCACCTACACGCAGGCGATCCTCGTCACCGGCAACGACGGGGTCGACGTCGGCACGGGTACGGGCCAGACGCCGCCGGTCGGTTCGGTGTTCAATGCCGTCTACGCCGGCGCCGACACCGACTACGTGCTGTACTCGTCGCTGCCTACACCGACGGGCGCCGTCGTCACCGTCGAACAGGTCAACTCCGGCGCGGTCCAGACAAGTCCTCGAACGTTCATCGACGCGTCGGAACCGCCGTCGGCGCGGCCGCTCTCGGTCACCCACGGACTGACCCTTGTCCCCGCATCACCGCTCCTACCCGTCGGCATCAACGGGCTTCCGCCCAGAGAAGTGCAGTACCAGGGCTACCAACAATTCGACGTCTACGACGCAACGGGCTCGCGCATCGGCAGTGTCGATGCCGACGTGTTCATCCAGCACGACCTCTTCGGCATCCGCAGCCAAGCCGTCCTCGTCACCGACGTGACCGACGGACTCGCCGGCACCACGCGGGGCGATGTGCCGCCGGTGGGATCGGTGTTCAACGTGGTGACGTTGGGCGACAGCGGGTTTGGGACCGTGCAGTCCGTCATGCCGACACCGACGCGTGATGTGAAGACCGTGGCGTTCTCGACTCCGTTGGGCAGCGTTCCCGTCTTCTACGCACGGAAGCGGGTGCCCGATCGCATCGCCGTCTCGTTCGTCGACCCGTTCGTCGACGTCTGACGTCAGCGCTCCTCGCACTCACGGGACAGTGACCTCGGTGAGCTCTTCTGACACCGTCCACATCCGGCGCGCAGCACCGTTGTCGCGCAGCGGTTTCCAGAGACCCGCCTGGCCGGGCGGGCCACCCGCGCTGCCCGGCCACCGAGGCCCGAAGAACTCGCCGTCTGAGGTCGAGGTCGCTGCCATCAACGCTGGGAGCGACGCGCTGTCGACCGTTCCCACCAGCAGTCCACGCGCAGAGAGCCAACGGATCATCCGCACACTGCCTGTGTCGTTCGCCCGTCCGACCTCGCGGCGCGCCGCAAGCAGGCTGGTCGGTGCGACGCCGGGATGGGAGAGGACGCTGGTGATGCCCCATCCGCTGGCGGCACTACGGCGGCCGAGTTCGAGTCCGAACAGCCCGAGAGCGATCTTGGACTGCCGGTAGGCGGCCATGCCGGCGTAGGTCCGCTCCCAGTTCAGGTCGTCCCAGTTGATGGAACCGCTGCGCGCGGTGACGCTCGTCTGCGAGGTCACCCGGGCGCGGCCGGCCCGCAACAGCGGCATCAATCGCGCGGTGAGTGCGAAGTGGCCGAGATGGTTCGTGCCGAACTGCAGCTCGAAGCCGTCGGCAGTCGTCTGCCGCGTCGGCGGAGTCATCACTCCTGCGTTGTTGATCAGGAAGTGGATCGGCTTTCCCTCGGCGCAGAGTCTTTCGCCGAATTCCGCCACTGACACGAGGGAAGACAGATCGAGTGTCTCGAGCGTGAGCACGGCGCGGGGATGCCGATCTCGGATCGCCGCAACAGCCGCCTCACCCTTTGCCGAGTTGCGGACCGGCATGATCACCTCGGCGCCTGCGCCGGCCAGCCTCGTCGCGATGCGAAGCCCGATGCCGTCGCTCGCGCCGGTGACGACCGCCCGTTTCGTTGAGAGATCGGGGATCGTGAGGTCGTAGCTGTGGGGTGGCATGCGTTGCTCCTGGATGTTTCGCGTCGGGGAGTTCGACGTCCACGCTCCCTGATTGGCGGGGCGGTAACCACGGATCGACTGTCCGTGGCTGGGCGAGCTCGGCGCGGGGAGAATGGCGGCATGATCGATCGCACGGCGCTGGCGGACTTCCTGGTCCGCCGCCGGGGCGCACTCCAGCCGGAGGACGTCGGGCTCCCACGGGGGCACCGCCGTCGCACGAGTGGCTTGCGCCGTGAAGAGGTCGCCGCCCTGTGTCACATGTCGACCGACTACTACTCGCGGCTGGAGCAGGAACGCGGACCGCAGCCCTCGGAGCAGATGATCGCGTCGATCGCGCAGGGGCTGCATCTGTCTCGCGACGAGCGCGATCACCTCTTTCGGCTCGCCGGCCACCAGCCACCGCCACGCGAATCGGGCAGCGACCACATCAGCCCGGGAATGCTGCGGATCTTCGATCGGCTGACCGACACCCCGGCCGAGATCGTCACCGAGCTGGGGGAGACCTTGCGGCAGACCCGGCTCAGCGTCGGCCTCGTCGGTGACCTGTGCCGCCACACCGGACCGTCGCGCAGCATCGGCTACCGGTGGTTCACCGACCCCGCCGCGCGTGAGCTCCATCCGGCCGAAGACCACGACTTCTATTCGCGCATGTACACCTCCGGGCTCCGGGAAGTGTTGGGGCGACGTGGACCGGGCTCCAAGGCTGCTCGGCTGGCGGAATTGCTCGCGACGCGCAGCGACGAGTTCCTCAGCCTGTGGAGTGAGCACGTGGTCGGTGTCAGACCGCGAGAGGTCAAGCGGTATGAGCACTCCGAGCTAGGACGGCTCGAACTCAACTGCCAGGTGCTGCTGGATCCCATCCAGTCGCACTCGCTGCTGGTCTACACCGCAGACCCCGGTAGCGACAGCTACGAGAAGCTGCAACTGCTCGCGGTGATCGCGTCCCCGTCGACCTGAACGCTCAGCCGGCGTACTCGTCGGCGACGTCGAGCGCCGCGTCGAGGATCCGAAGTCCCTCGGCCACTTCGTCGTCGGTGACGTTGCACGGCGGCACCGCGTGGATGCGGTTGAAGTTCGCGAACGGCAGCAGTCCGCCCGACTTGCACGCCGCGAGCACCGCGGCCATCGCCGGGCTCGAACCGCCATACGGCGCCAGCGGTTCCCGCGTCTGCCGGTCGGCCACCAGCTCGATCGCCCAGAACACCCCGAGTCCGCGGACCTCCCCGACGCTGCGGTGCCGGGCGGCCAGTTCGCGCAGGCCCGGGCCGAGCACGTCCGTGCCGATGCGCGCGGCGTTGTCGACCATGCCCTCCTCGTCCATCGCGTTGATGGTGGCCACCGCGCAGGCGGTCGCCAGCGGATGGCCCGAGTACGTCAGCCCTCCCGGATACGCCCGGTCGGCGAAACTGGCGTAGATCGCGTCGTTGATGGCGACGCCGCCGAGCGGGACGTAGCCGGACGTCACGCCCTTGGCGAAGGTGATGAGATCCGGGACCACGTCGAAATTGTCGATCGCGAACCACTTCCCGGTCCGACCGAAGCCCGCCATCACCTCGTCGGCGATGAACACGATGCCGTAGCGGTCGCAGATCTCGCGCACACCGGCCATGTATCCCGGCGGCGGGACCATGATCCCCGCGGTCCCCGGGACGGATTCGAGGATGATCGCCGCGAAGGAGCTCGGCCCCTCCATCTGAATCAGCCGCTCGAGGTGCTCGAGTGCGCGCTGGGTCTCCTGCTCCTCGGTCTCGGCGTGGAACGCCGACCGGTAGAGGAACGGACCGTGGAAATGCACGACGCCGCTGCTGGCGTAGTCGTTGGGCCACCGGCGAGGATCGCCGGTCAGATTGATCGCGGTGTCCGTGCCGCCGTGATACGAGCGGTAGCGCGACAGCACCTTGTACCGGCCGGTGTGCAGGCGCGCCATCCGCACCGCGTGCTCGACGGCGTCCGCGCCGCCGTTGGTGAAGAAGATCCGGTTCAGGTCGCCCGGTGTGCGCTCGGCGATCAGCCGGGCGGCCTCCGAGCGCGCGTCGTTGACGTGCTGCGGCGCGACGGTGCACAGCGTCGCGGCCTGTTCGGCAATGGCGGCAACGACTTTGGGATGCTGATGCCCGATGTTCGTGTTCACCAGCTGCGAGGAGAAGTCGAGCAGCTTGTTGCCGTCGCCGTCCCACAGATAGGACCCCTTGGCGGCCAGCACCGTCATCGGGTTGATCTGCGCCTGCGCCGACCACGAGTGGAAGACGTGCTGACGGTCCAGCTCGTGGGCGCGCCGCCCCCGCGCGATCGCGGTGTCGAGGTCCTCACCGGTGGGGAGGCTGCTCAAAGTCGTTGTCATCGTGGAGTTCCTGCGCTCTCGTGGCTGACGAGCGCGCGCATTCGTCCGTCTGACATCGGTGTGTCGCGGACAAACACGCGCGCTCGCGGGGTAGCCGGGCTAGTCGGGCTAGTTGGTGGGGAAGCCGAGGTTGAGGCCGCCGTGGCTGGGGTCGAGCCAGCGGGTGGTGATGGCTTTTTGGCGGGTGAAGAAGTGGACGCCGTCGAGGCCGTGGGCGTGGCTGTCGCCGAACAGGGAGGCTTTCCAGCCGCCGAAGCTGTAGTAGGCCATGGGCACGGGGATGGGGACGTTGATGCCGATCATGCCGACTTCGACTTCGTTTTGGAAGCGTCGGGCTGCGCCGCCGTCGTTGGTGAAGATGGCGGTGCCGTTGCCGTAGGGGTTGGCGTTGATCAGGTCGAGGGCTTGGTCGTAGGTGTCGACGCGCAGGACCGACAGGACGGGGCCGAAGATCTCGTCGGTGTAGACGCTCATGTCGGGGGTGACGTTGTCGAGCAGGGTGGGGCCGAGCCAGAACCCTTCTGGGTCCCGCTCGGAGGCGTCCTCGCTCTCGACGGTGCGGCCGTCGAGGACGACTTTGGCGCCGGCGGTTTCGCCGGCGTCGATGTAGGAGGCGACTTTGTCGCGGTGCGCGGCGGTGACCAGCGGGCCCATGTCGGAGTTCTTGGTGCCGTCGCCGGTGGTGATGGTGGCGGCCCGTTCGGCGATCTTGGCGACCAGGTCGTCGGCGATGGGGCCGACCGCGACGGCGGCGGAGATGGCCATGCAGCGTTCCCCGGCGGAGCCGAATCCGGCGTTGACCATGGCGTCGGCGGCCAGGTCGAGGTCGGCGTCGGGCAGGATCACCGCGTGGTTCTTGGCTCCGCCGAGGGCTTGGACGCGTTTGCCTGCGGCGGTGCCGGTGGCGTAGACGTACTGGGCGATCGGGGTGGACCCGACGAACGACACCGACTTGACCTGGGGGTTGGTGAGCAGTTCGTCGACGGCGGTTTTGTCGCCCTGGAGCACGTTGAACACCCCGGGTGGTAGGCCGGCTTCTTTCCACAGGGCGGCGAGCCACAGCGAGGCGGAGGGGTCTTTTTCCGACGGCTTGAGCACGACGGTGTTGCCGGTGGCGATGGCGATGGGGAAGAACCACATCGGGACCATGGCGGGGAAGTTGAACGGGGAGATGATGCCGACGGGTCCGAGGGGTTGGCGCAGGGAGTAGACGTCGACTTTGGTCGAGGCGTTCTCGGTGTAGCCGCCTTTGAGCAGGTGGGGGATGCCGCAGGCGAATTCGACGACTTCCTGGCCGCGAGATACTTCGCCGAGGGCGTCGGAGACGACTTTGCCGTGCTCAGCGGTGATGATCTCGGCGAGCTCGCCTTTGCGCTCATTCAATAGTTCGCGGAACCGGAACAGGATCTGGGTGCGTTTGGCCAGCGAGGTGTCGCGCCAGGCGGGAAACGCCGCGGCGGCCGCGTCGATCACCGTGCGGGCATCCTCCACCGACGCCAACGCCACCTGCCCGGTCACCTGACCGGTAGCCGGATTCGTCACCGGCGCAGACGCACCACTGGTACCAGCAAAAACCTCGTCGTTCACCCAATGGGCGATCTGCGCAGCCATAGGACCAGCCTCGCGCGCCCGCGACCCCACCGCCAGATGCATAGTGTCAACGAAAGGCGGCGCAGCATTACACTCTGTCAATGCCCATGACGGTCGGCGAGGTGATCGCCCTGCCCGCGGTGCAGCGGGGCGCGCCCGAGGTGTTGAGTGCTCAGCGCTGGGACGAGCCGATCCGATGGGTGCACAGCAGCGATCTGGCCGACCTGTCGAGCCTGCTCCAGGGCGGCGAGCTGGTGCTGACCACCGGAGCGGCCCTCGCCCGCGCGCCGCGGACGTATCTGCGCGGCCTGGCCGACGCGGGCGCCCTCGGCGTGGTCGTCGAGGTGGGAACGCAGGTCGTCGAGCTCCCGCCCGGCGCCGGCGGCATCGCCGACGAACTCGGCCTCGCCCTCGTCGTTCTGCACCGCGCGGTCCGGTTCGTCGACATCACCGAGGCGGTGCACCGCCGCATCGTCGCCGAACAGTACGAGGAGGTCGCGTTCGACCGCCGCGTGCACGAGACGTTCACCGACCTCAGCATGAAGCGTGCCTCGCTGACCGGGATCGTCGACGCGGCCGCCCGGATGCTCGACGAGCCCGTCGTCCTGGAGGACCTCTCGCACCAGGCGGTCGCAGTCTCCACCGGTATCGCCGCCGATCTGCTCGAGGACTGGGAGCGCCGGTCCCGCCGCAGCCCCGGCCGCGGCGGCAACGCCGAGCCCTGGACGGTCACCGGGGTCGGGCCGCGTTCGCAGCAGTGGGGACGGCTGGTCGTACCCCGGGCGCCGGCCGACGTGCAGCGCACCACGATGGTGCTCGAGCGCGCCGCGGCCGCGCTGGCCATGCACCGGATGATCGAGCAGGACAGGACCGGTCTGCAGCAGCAGGCGCAGAGCGGCCTGATCGACGACGTGTTGCGGGGCCGCATCACCGAGGAGCGTGATGTCGCGGCCCGCGCGCAGGCGCTCGGGCTACGGCGCTGCGCGCAGTACTTCCCGGCAGTGGTGCGGGCCACGCGTCCGCCGCTCTCGGCCGATCCGGTGGCCGACCACCGCCGCAACGTCGCCTTCCTCGATGCGGTGGCGCACACGGTCACCGCGGCGGGCCACTCGGGGCTCTTCTCCCGGCGCGCTGACGCCGAAGTGGGAATGATTCTGGCGCTCAAGGATTCGCGCTCGGTCGAGCGCGCGCTCGCGGCGCTGGGGGACCGGCTGCGCGATGAGGTGTGCCGGGTCGACGGCGTGACGACCTCGGTGCTGGCGCTCGGCCCGCCGGCGGAGCAGATCACCGACGCCGTCGCCGGACTCTCCGAGGCAGCGCACATCGCCGAGGTCGCCTCGGCGCTGCGACCCGGCGAGCGCTCCTTCTTCCGGGCGTCGGACGTTCGGTTGCGTGGGCTGCTGTCCCTATTGCGCGATGACGAACGCGTGCAGCGGTTCGCTGAGACGGAGTTGAGGGCTGTGCTTTTCGACGAGTCCACGGCGGTGCCGTCGAACCTCGCGGTGTTGCGGGAGTACCTGCGCCTGGCCGGCAACAAGGCCGCGCTGGCCCAGCGGCTGCACATGAGTAGACCGGCCCTCTACAAGCGCCTCGCGGCCATCCGCGACGCGCTGGGCGTCGATCTCGACGACGGCGAGTCGATGACCTCGTTGCACGTCGCGCTGATGATCGTCGACGCCGCCGCCGGGGAGCGCAGCCGCTAGGCCGACGACAGCGACCGGGACGGCCGCCAGGCCAGGAAGCCGATGATCAAGCCCGCGAAGGGAATCGCGGCCAGCACCGTGCTCAGCGTGGCGCTGCCCCAGGTGACCAACGTGAAGTTCGACAGCACCAGCCACAGGCTGGCCAGCAGCCCGAGCACGGCCAACGTCGGCGCGACACGCGTCGCCCACAGACCGCCGGCCGTCCGGTCGCCGCGGCGCAGGAAGAACACCAGCACGGCGATCGAGGTGGTGAGCATGAGCACCACCATGCCGACGGTGGCGACACCGGCCATCGAGCCGAAGACGCCGACCAGCGGATCGATGCCGAGCACGGCGAGGATGCCGACGATCACTGCGGCCGTGACGGTCTGGACGACCGAGGAGAACGACGGCGAGAGGTGGTCGTCGTGCACCGCGGCGAGCCGGGCAGGCAGCAGACCCTTGCCGGCCAGCACGAACTGGTAGCGGGCGATCACGTTGTGAAACGACAGCACACAGGCGAACAGACTCGTCAGCAGCAGGACGTTGACGATGTCGCGACCGACCGTGCCCAGCATGTCGCCGGTGGTGTCGAGCAGCATGTTGCCGTTGCCGTCCAGCGTCTGCTGCGCCACCCCGGTCACCTGGTCGGGCCCCAGCGCGACGACGAACGCCCACACGGTGATGGCGTAGAAGGCGCCGATGATGATCACCGCGGCATAGGTGGCGCGCGGGATGGTCCGCTCCGGATCGCGTGCCTCGTCACGGAACACCGCGGTGGCCTCGAAGCCGATGAAGCCGGTCAGCGCGAACAGGATCGCGATGCCGATCGTGCCCTGGGTGAACACCGCCGGATCGAACGACGCGAACGTGACGCCGGCCGGTCCGGGCTTGGCGACCATCACCACGTCGAGGACGACGACGATGCCGATCTCGAGGGCCAGGGCGACGCCCAGCACCTTGGCGCTCAATTCGATGTGTCGGTAGCCGAGCACGGCGACGATGGCCAGCACCGCGAACGAGTAGACGGGCCAGGGGATCTGGGGGCCGTGATAGTGCGCGACGGTGTCGGCGATCGCCCAGCCGATGTACCCGTAGATGCCGATCTGGATCGCGGTGTAGGCGATCAGCGCGACGACCGCGATGCCCTTGCCCATCCGCTCGCCGAGGCCGACGGTGACGTAGGAGAAGAACGCGCCCGCCTCGGGAACGTGGGGCGTCATCGTGACGAAGCCGATGCTGAAGACCAGCAACACCAACGCCGCGATGACGAAGCCGACCGGCGCGCCCGCGCCGTTGCCCAGCCCCATCGCCAGCGGCATGTTGCCGCCGATCACGGTCAGCGGTGCGGCGGCGGCGACGACCATGAACACGATGCCGACGGGACCGAGACGGCCGGTGAGGCGCCGGGTGTTGGGTGCGGTGGAGGTGGTCATGAGGTCTCCTGCGGTCGGGGGGACGAAAGGGCTTGGCGGAGCAGGGCGTGATCCAGAGCGTGGACGGTGAGGCCGTGGCGTCCGGTCATGGTCCGGGCGGCCACCATCGCGTTGACGATCGCCTCCTCGGTGGCCTCGATCGTCAGGTCGAACAGCCGGGTCATCATTTGCGGGGCCACCATGCGCGCCGGTATCTCCGGGCAGGCCGTGCCGGCGTCCTCGTCCCAGGCGTACGGAGGGATGCCGCGGTTGCCGGTGGAGAACGCGAGCATCAGGTCGCCGCTGTACTGTTCGCCGGTGCCGCCGAGTCGGCCCACCGCCAGCGCCGATCGCTGCGCCAGGCGCGCGCACTGGTGGGGGAGCAGCGGAGCGTCGGTCGCGACGACCACGATGATCGATCCCGACCCCGGCTCGTAGCGGTCGGGCAGCTCCGGCAGCGGCACCGCCGACGGCCCGATCGCTTCTCCGACGCCGATTCCGTTGATGCGCAACCGTTCCCGGCGGCCGTGGTTGGCCTGCACCAGCACTCCCACGGTGTAGCGGCCGACAGCGGTCTCCGTCGTGCGCGACGCGGTGCCGATGCCGCCCTTGAACCCGTGGCAGATCATCCCGGTGCCCCCGCCGACGTTGCCCTCGGCGGGCGGTGCGGCCGAGGCGTCCGCCAGCGCCGACCGGACGTGCTCGGGCCGGACGTGGAAGCCGTTGATGTCGTTGAGCAATCCGTCGTAGGTCTCGCCGACCACCGGCAGTGACCAGTACAACCCCTCACCGCGGGCGCGGACCTGCGCGGCCACCAGTTCGTCGCGCACGACGCCGACGCTGTGGGTGTTGGTCAGGCCGATCGGCGTGGTCAGCTCGCCGGATTCCCGGATCCACTCCAGCCCGGTCATCTCCCCGCTGCCGTTGAGGCGGTGGGCGCCGGCGAACACCGGTTCGGTCCAGATGTCGTCGTGCGGGATGACGACCGTGACGCCGGTGTGCACGGCGGGTGGCCCCTCGGCGTCCAGGGTGAGGTGTCCGACGCGCACCCCGGGAACGTCGGTGATCGCGTTGGCGGCACCGGTGGGGTGTTCCCCGATGACGATTCCCAGGTCTCTGGCCCGCATGACTGCGCTCGTTTCCGTTTTTTTCCGTATTGGAAAAGAACTATGCGCCCGTGCGCGCCGCCGCGCAAGGGGAGAGGCACAATCGGTGGGCACGCAATGACGCGCAGGAGGTGAACACACCATGGGGCGGCCGAACACACAGGCGCGACGACGCCGCGACATCATGGACGCGGCGATCGCGCTGATCGAACGCCACGACCTGGCCGCGCTGAAACTCGCCGACGTCGCCGCGGAGATCGGGCTGACGACGAATGCGGTGCGGTACTACTTCCCCGACATGGCGCAGCTGCTGTCCGAACTGGCGCTGCGCTCCGACGTGCGCTTCTACGACGAGCGGCGCCGCCTCGGCGAGCAGACCGACGATCCGGCCACGCAACTGGCGATGACCATCGCCGCCGGGCTGCCCACGGGCGCCGACGACGCGGAGTGGCGGGCGATCTGGCGCGCGGTGCTCGCCGCCGGGTTCGAACTCGACCAACGCCGCGACGTCCAGGGCATCTACCACCGGCAGGTCGGTCTCTACGCCGATCTCCTCGAGTCCGGCGCCGCCGCAGGGGTCTTCACGCTGACCGCGCCCGCCCGCGACGTCGCGATGACACTGATGGCGATGGAGGACTACCTCGGCTACCGCATCGTCGCGCGCGACCCGCAGATGGACCGGGCGACCGCCCTGCGCCTCATGCGCCAGTACGCCGAATCATCGACGGGGACAACCCTTCCCGAGGCTGACTGACCGCCGGCCGTGTCACTCACGGCGATAGGCCGACTCGATGCGCGAGCGCATCGCCTCGGCCTGGCCGGGGCCAGCTCCCGATTTCTGGAAGATCGGCAGTGCCGGTTCGTCGGTGAGCACGAAGGTGGTGTTGCCGCGATTCCAGATCACCAGCGAGGGGTCGTTCAGGTCCACCCCTTCGTAATGCGGGTGGATGAACAACTTGCCCAGATTCGCGTTGCGCACCGCATCGCCGTTGCTCTTGTCCTGCGGAGAATCGGCGAATCCGTCATAGCGGCGCGCCACGTCGACGATGTGCCAGGGCGTGTCCGTCGGTGTGGCCAGACCGGTGGTGCGGCGCGTCGGGTGACCGACCTTCTCGCCCCCGGACGCGCGCAGAGGGTTGCCGAACAGGACGAAGGTGAGACGGTCCGGGCCGGGAGCGGTCGGATCCCGGGCGTACCGGCGCATCCACTCCGACGCCACCTGGGCGCCCTGGCTGTACGCCAGCACGATGAGGGTGCCGGGCGTCGCGCGCAGGGCGCCGTCGAGGTTGGCGACACCGGTCGGGATGGAGTCGGCGCTCAGGTCGCGGGGATAGTCGACGTCGCGCATCGTGTACGGCGGCCTGCTGAACACGCCCCGGAACTCCTCGGGCATGGTGTCGCGCAGATGCAGATCGGCGCCGGGCAACGCGAGAACCGTCGCCTGCGCCGGAATGCCCAGACGCTGAGCGGTGCCCGCTGAGAGTGGGGCAGAGTCCCGTGCCTGCGGCGCGCTGAAGCGGTGTGCCAGGCACCCCGAGCACAGCAGCAAGGTGATCACGATGAGGAGGGTGGTGGCGGTCCTTCTCACGTCCGTCCTCGCCTTCGGATCGATCCCGCGGCCGAGTGTAGCCCGGGGACAACCGATCTCACCTGCGCATCAGCTGGGAGTGATGTCCAGGCGTGTGCAGAGCTCGAGAAAGGTTGCGGCGAAAGGGTTCTCGGCGGTCCCCTCGCGCAGGGCAGCCCAGTCGAGCTGTTCGCGGACCGCACGCGCCACCAGGATCAGCGGCGCGAAATCGCAGTGGTGTTCGTGCAGGGACCGCAACTTCTGCAGCATCACCTGGGTGGGGGTCAGCACCGGCATCGACAGGGCCAGGACGTCCCTGGTGGCCTCGTCGCGGTGCACACCTGGAGTGACGCCGGATACGAACTGCCCGACGACGCGTGGACCGAGGTGCAGCCCGAGGAGGACATGCTGCTGGCCGAGCGACTCGCCGGCTGGCAGGAGCGCTATCCCGACGTGGCGGTCCGCCGGGTGGTGCGCCGCGACCAGCCTGCCCGCCGGCTTCTCGAGGAAGCAGCCAAGGCGCAACTGCTCGTCGTGGGCAGCCACGGCCGCGGCGGATTCGCCGGCATGCTGCTCGGGTCGGTCGGGTCACAGGTGGTGCAGTCGGCGCGGATGCCGGTGATCGTGGCCCGCGGCTCCTGACCTACCCGCGCGTCAGCGCGGCGTACCGGCCGAGGTGGTGGTCGGTGGAGCCGAACTCGAACTGCAGCGCGGTCAGCCGCTTGAAGTAGTGGCCGATGGCCAGTTCCTCGGTCATGCCCATCCCGCCGTGCAGCTGGACCGCCTGCTGCCCGACGAAGCGCGCCGCCCGGCCGACGGTCGCCTTGGCCGCCGATACCGCACGCGCGCGGGTGGCGTCGTCGGCGTCGAGTCGCAGGATCGCCAGATACACCGCGGCGGAGGACTGTTCGACCTCCATGTACATGTCGACCATGCGGTGCTGCAGCGCCTGAAAGCTGCCGATGGGCTGACCGAACTGCTGTCGCTGCGTGCAGTACTCGACGGTGTCGGCGAGTACCTTGCGCATGGCGCCGACCGCCTCGGCGCACACCGCGGCGGCGCCCTCGTCGCGGGCCCGGGCGAGCGACCCCCAGGCCGCGCCCTCGTCGCCGAGGAGTGCCGACGCCGGCAGCCGCACGCGGTCCAGCGTGATGTCGGAGGCGCGTCGGTCGTCGATGGTCCGGTAATGGTGCATCTCGAGACCCGTTGTCACCGAGGCGATCTCGATGAGAAACAGCGATATCCCGGCGGCGTCGGCGCGGTCACCGGACGTGCGTGCGGTGACGAGTACGTGGTCGGCCAGGGGAGTGCTCGCCGACACGATCTTCGACCCGGTGAGCACCCACGACTCGCCGTCGCGCTCCGCGGTCGTCGACACGTCCTGCCAGTTCTCGCCCGATGTCGGCTCGGTGGCGGCGAGCGTGACGACCGCGGCGCCCGACACGATCCGGTCGAGCAGTGCGGTCGCGGCCTCGCCGCCGGCCCGCCGCAGCAGTCCTGCGGCCACCACCGCGGTGTCGACGTACGGTTCCACGACCAGCGCGTGTCCGAGGGCTTCGGCGATGACCATCATCTCGACCGGACCTCCGCCGATGCCGCCGCACTCCTCGGGGAGCGCGGCTCCGAGGAGGCCGAGGTCGTCGGCGAAGGCCCGCCAGATCTCGGGCTGCCACCCGGGTCCGGTCTTGGCCGCTGCGCGGCTCTTCTCCAGGTCGTAGCGGGTGGCGAGGAACCGCGTCAGGCCGGCGCGGAGCAGTTCCTGCTCGTCGGTGAGCGTGAAGTCCATCGGTCGTCCCCTAGAGTCCGAGTGCTGCTTTGGCCAGGATGTTGCGCTGAATCTCGTTGCTGCCGGCGTAGATCGAGCCCGCGCGGTCGTTGAAGTACCGCAGCGGCGCCACCGCCTGCCACGGCGCTCCGGTGACGTAACCGTCTGCGGGCGGGTCGAAGTCGGCGATCGGACCGCCGGGACAGGTCGCGTGTGGCTGATAGGCCCGGCCGCGCGGCCCCGCGGCCTCCATCGCGAGCTCGGTGATCGACTGGCTGAGTTCGGTGCCGAGCACCTTGAGCATCGACGACTTGGCTCCGGGGTTGCCGCCGGCGGCGACGACGGCGAGGACCTGGTACTCGAGGATCTCGAGCACCTCGGTGCGGATCCGGGCGTCGGCGAGCTTGCGCGCAAAGGCCGGATCGTCGAGCAGCCGCCCGCCCCCGGGTCCGGGCTGTTCGGCTGCTGCCGCGGCGATCTCCTCGGCCATCACCTGCAACGCGGGCGCCGACGACCCGCCGCCGCGCTCGAACTCCAGCAGGTACTTCGCGACGGTCCAGCCGTCGTCGATCTCGCCGATCACATTGGCCTTGGGCACGCGCACCTCGTCGAAGAAGACCTGATTCTGCACCTCCTCGCCCGACGTCATGACCAGGGGCCGGATCTCGACACCCGGCGACGTCAGGTCGATCAGCACGAACGTGATACCCCGCTGCTTCTTCTCACCGCGGGTGGTGCGCACGAGGGCGAACATCCAGTTCGCTTCCCGCGCATGGGTGGTCCAGATCTTGCTGCCGGTGCACACCAGGTCGTCGCCGTCGTCGCGGGCGGCCATCGACAGCGCGGCCAGATCCGAGCCCGCCTCGGGTTCGGAGTAGCCCTGGCAGAAGAAGACCTCCCCGGTGAGGATGCGGGGCAGGAAGTAATCCTTCTGTTCCTCGGTGCCGAACCGGACGATGGCGTGGGCGACCATCTTGATCCCCATCGGCGACAGCGTCGGCGCGCCGGCGAGCGTCGACTCCCGGCTGAAGATGTAGTGCTGGGTCAGGCTCCAGTCACATCCCCCGTGCTCGACCGGCCACGCCGGGGCCGCCCAGCCCTTCTCGTGCAGGATCCGCTGCCACTCCATGCTGGCCTCGTGGTCGGCGTAGACGCTCGTCATCAGCCGGCCTGCGCGCCGCAGCTCGGGGGTGAGCTTTGCGGCGAGGAACGCCCGTACCTCGTCGCGGAACGCGAGCTCGGACGGTGACCACTGCAGATCCATCGCTTGCCCCTCTCAGCCGGATGCCCCACACAGAGTAAACCTAGTTAGTTAAGTGGGGTGACGCCCGGGTCTCGTCGAGACGCGCCACGCCCCGCCGGTGGTAAGTTGATTTGTGTTGCCACAGGCCATGGCGGCAAAGGTCAGCACGATATGCCCGGCCGATGGCGATCCGTGTGCGTCGGCAGTCCTCGCGAAGCCGGTGGACTGGCAAACCGAAGGCGGATAACCGTGGATGCAGATGTGGTGTGGGATGACGTCGTCGACGTCGTGTGCACCGACGCCGGCTACGCGGGGATGATCTGCGCCATCGCCACGAGTGAACACGGCGGCGACGTGATGATCGCCGGTCAACAGCGACGCACCCGGATGTGGTTCGACTCGCTGCGCGGCGACCCCGCGACCACAGCGTACGTGGCCGAACTCGCCGGCGACATCGACCTCAAGCGGCTGCCCGCCGACGAGGAGGCGCTGCCCGTCCGCACGGCGCAGGCGTACCGGGAACCGTCGACGAACAAGCGCAGGCGCACGGTTCCGGCCTTCGACGGAGGACGACTCCGGCGGTGGGCCGCCTCCTGCATCGCCTCCCCGACGGGCTACCTCTACACCCGGGTCACCGATTGGCCCTCCGAGACGGTGCAGTCGGCCGACGGTGACCTGCTCGAGGTGTACGCGCCCGACCTCGGTGCGACGTCGGCCGATGCCGGGGTCCTCGCCGGGCTGACCGCGCAGGCCCGCAACCACCGGGTGCACGTCCATCCCGTGGACGCCGTGAGCCGTCTGGTCTTCGAGGACAACACGGTCGCCGGGGTGGTCTTCGCCACGGCCGACGGGCCGCTCGCGATCCGGGCCCGCCACGGTGTGCTGGTCTGCGGCGGGGCGCCTGCAGGCGACGACGTTCCCCTCGCCGCGGGTCTGCGGCCCGCGCTCGTCGGCAGGACCGCCAGCCGGTTCGGCCGTGTCGAGCTCCTCTCGGCGCAGTGAGACAGCTCTAGAACTGCACGGGGATGCGGCCCTTGGCCAGCAGGGACTCCATCGCGGCGCCGGCGATCGGCCGTGACAGCAGGAACCCCTGCGCGCGGTGGCATCCGTGCCGCAGCAGGGTGAGCGCCGCGGCCTCGGTCTCCACGCCCTCGGCGACCAGTTCCAGGCCGAACGCCTCGGCGAGCGCGATGATCGCCCGGACGATCGCCAGATCGCCTGGGTCAGAACCCAATTCGCGGACGAAGCTGCGGTCGATCTTCAGGGTGTCGACGGGCAGCGACTTCAGCTGCGACAGCGCGCTGTACCCGGTGCCGAAGTCGTCGATCGCAACCTGAACACCGGCGGCCTTGAGGCCCGCGAGCGTGATGCGGGTGGTCTCGATGTCCTGCACCACCACGCTCTCGGTGATCTCCAGACACACCGAACCGCGGGCCAGGCCGAACTCGGCCATCGTGTCCGCGACCGCCTCCACGAAGCCGTCGGTCACCAGCTGCACCGGTGACACGTTGATCCGCATCACCGCGTCGGTGCCGACACCCCGCGACCGCCAGGCGGCGAATTCGGCACACGCGGTGCGCATCACCCACCTGCCCAATTCGCCTGCCATGTTGATGGATTCGGCGACCCCGATGAACGCGTCGGGGGCCAGCAGACCGCGCGTGGGGTGCTGCCACCGGACGAGAGCCTCGCAGGCGACGATCTCGCCCGTGCGCATGTCGACCTCGGGCAGGTAGTGCAGCAGCAGGGCGCCGTTCTCGATGACGGTCTGCAGGTGCAGTTCGATGTCGTTGCGGAACTCGTTCTTCATCGACATGTCGTCGGTGAAGACGGCGACCTGGTTGCCGCCCGAGCCCTTCGCGGTCAGCACCGCCTGATCGGCCCGGCGCAGGAGATCCGACGTGCTGTCGTGTCCCGGGACGCCGAGCGCCACGCCGATGCTGACCGTGCGGGTGAGCATCTCGCCGTCGATCGACACCCGCTCGCGCAGCACGGCCTGCAGACGGTGCGCGAGCGCCTCCGCGGCGTCGGCGTCCATCGGAGTGGTCGGCACCACGACGAACTCGTCGCCGCCGAGCCGGGCGATCAGGTGCGGGCCCTCGGCGCCGCGTCGCAAGCGTTCGGCCAGCACCCGGATGAACCAGTCGCCTGCGGTGTGACCGAGGTAGTCGTTGATCGCCTTGAGCCGGTCGAGGTCGAAGAAGAGCGCCGACACCGGCCCGGGCTGCCCCTCGGCGAGCCGGGCGTCCAGGTGGCTGAGCAGCGCGCGGCGGTTGTACAGACCCGTCAGGTCGTCGTGCTCGGCGAGGTAGCGCAGCTGCTCCTCGGCGTCCACCCGCGCCTGCACCTGCGCGAGCAGCGACGCGATCGCCTTGAGGGCGTTGAGTTCGGCCTCGGTCCAATCGCGGTCGCCGAACTTGACGAAGCCCAGCACTCCTGAGGTCACCTCGCCGGACAGCAGCGGAACACACGCCATCGACGTGGCCGGGATCTGGCGGCCCTCGTTGATGGTGCGTTGGTAATCGTCGGTGGACGGCTCCGGCCGGAAGACGACAGGTTCCTTCTGATGCTCGGCGAGGGCGAACACCGGATCGGCGCCCTCGAAGTAGACGACCTTGAGCGGATCGGGATCGGGAATCCCGGGACGGACAGGCCATTCGGCGACCAGCACGGAGGCGCGCCGGGTGTGGTCGTTACGGCGCAGAAAGCTCACATCGACGCCGAAGTACTCGACGAGTTCGGCGAGGACACCCTGGCTGACGTCGACCGCGGTCGCCGCGGTCGCACCCATGAGCCGGGTCGCGACCGATGTGACCACCAGGTCCAGGCTCTCGGGCAACCGCCTCGCTCCGTATCCGCGTCAGGTCATCGGTGATGAGTGTTCCCCCTCGCCGCGACGTCGACTCGTCACCGACGGGCTGGGTGCCCGAGAGAGCCTCAGGACCAAGGCCAGTGATTCCTCGGCGTGCGCGGAGACCAACTTCCGGAAAGTGTATTGCAGGTGGGCGAGCGTATCGGCGAAGCGGGGCGACAGCGCGGTGAACTCGTGGTCGTCGGTGGCGTAGAGAAACGCCGGCGACACCGGCTGGACGCCCAGGCCGTGACGCTGCGCCTCGATCCACACCGCCTCGACCGCCGATCCGGCGCGCGCGTAGTCGGCCAGGGAGCGGCCCTCGACGGTGACGATGCCGAGCGCGGTGGCGGAGCACACCTTCGTGAAGCTGTCCTCGCCGAGCACGCCGCCCGCGTCCCACCGGGCGAGGTGGCCCATGACGTCGCCGCGGCGCAGGATGTCGAGCACCACCACGTCGGCGTCGTCGAGTTCGAGGCTGCGCACATCGATGCCGGTGTCCGCCCGCGCGTCGCCGGGCCAGCGCAACTCGTCGATCATCTGGGCGTGCAGCAGCGGGGTCAGATACCGGATCCGGTCCGCCGTGGACAGCAGCGACGCCGCCTCCTTCAGGTCACCCGGCTCGGTGAGCAGCCGCAACCGCGCGCCCTCGGCCTGCGCGGCGCCGGTCAGCGCCGCGACGGCGTGATCCTCCAGCGTGATGCGGGACCCCACATGCCGGTTGGTCTCCCGGCTCATCATCGCCTCGTACAGGCCGGCCAGCGTCGGGTCTGGGCCGTCGGCGGTGAGCAGCACCCGCGCGCTCAATGGGAAACGCTCGTCACCTGCAAGGAAATCCACCAGGGCGCAGTGCCCGCGCGCCGCCGCGGCCACCCGCGCGTTGAACGCCGCGGCGCCCACGGCTACCGCGCTGCCGCGCAAGCCCACGTCCATCGCCGAGGTGAGGGCCGGGTCGAGGTGGATGCCGATTCCGTCGGCGCGCTGCTCGATGACCCAGGGCTGGCTGTTCCCGCCCGAGGGTGCCCGTGCGGCCGCGCCGGCGACGGCGCCGATCACGTCGTCGTCCAGCCGGACCGGCGGGCGGTCCGACTCGCTGTCCGGTGGGCTGTCGTGGCCTGAGGGCTCACCAATGCCGTCGAACAACGCCGGGACGTCGATCCTGACCCGACCGGACGGCAGGGGTTCGCCGAGCCCAATCCGCCGCACCGCTTCGGCCACCGACGCGGCGCCGACGGCCACCTCGGAGGCCAGCTGCGGCCACGTCGTCAGCGTGGTCCCCACCTCCAGCAAGGACGCCGCCATCCGGGACGGCAGCGTGGCGGCGTCGATCACCCGCAGCACCCGCGGCACCTTGTCCTTCGTGCTCAGTCCGGCGAGCTGCTCGGCGTCGATGTCTCCGAGCAGCCCGTGCAGCACCGGGCGCCCTGGCTCGGCGTCGAACCGCTCGACGTCGAGCAGGCCTCCGCTGCTGGTCGCCATCAGCACCGGGATGCCCCGCGCTCGCGCCGCGGTGCGCACCAGCACCTTGGCGTCGAGGGAGTCACACTCCTCGACGAGGACGTCGACGCCGTCGAGGAATCGGTCGACGGTCTCGGCGGTCAGTCCTGCCGGTTCCACCATGACCGGTAGATAGGGATCCAGCTCGGCCAGCCGCCGGGCGCACACCACCGCCTTGTTCACGCCCACGTCGAGCACGGTCGCCGGCACCCGGTTCAGGTTGGACAGGTCGATCTCGTCGAAATCGGCCAGCCGCAACTCCCCGCACAGACCCTGGGTGGCCACCGTGTGGGCGATCGCGTGACCGACACTCAGGCCGACGACACCGACCCGCAGGCGGGCGAGGACGTCGAGTTCGTCGGGTGCGATCAGATTGCGGTTGCGGTCGAGGCGCAGCAGCCGGTACGCCCGCGGCCCCAGCACGCCGGCCAGCGTGCGACGCCACGGGAAGTACGCCCACCGGGGCGGCTCGCCGGCGACGTCGGCCGCGACGGCCGGGCGCAGGGCGGCGAGTTCCTCACGCTGCCGGCTCACGGTGTCGACGACCTCGATCCCGGGGTCGCGCCGCAGTTCCGTCAGCCGCGCGGCGTCGGCGGGGATCGTGGGGTCGAGAACGGTGGCGGCGTGGTCGCGGGTCATCCCCGCTGCCACGCGGTGGACCCGACGGCGATCTCGCCCCGCTGACCGGATTCCGGCATCATGGCGCGCTGATCGGCGAGGAACGCGGCGAGCTGGCGCGGATGGGCGTGGTTGGCGAAGGTCAAGCGATCCCACCAGGCCAGCCGGGTCTGGTATCGGACGTCCGGATACGGGGTGGCGGGGATCTTGGTGGCCAGCACGCCCCCGGAGGACAGCCAACGCTTGAGCACGTAGGACGCGGCGGTGGCCACGATGAACTGGATGCCGAGCAGATCCATCGCGTGCAGCGGGGTCCGCGCGATGGCATTGGTCAGACGGCGGCTCTGCTCCTGGTCGTCGGTGACCCACGCCGTCTTCATCTCCGCCACCCCGAACGGGAGGCGGTCGTTGACCATCTTCCGGACCGCGCTCTCGCCCGGTTGCCCCGCCCATTCCTCGATCGCGTGGCATTCGTCGACCGACGTGTACGGGCCTTTCGCGCGCAGCCCGCCCACTACTCGTCCCTTCTGATCGACGCATGCGGCGAAGAGGGCGGTATCGTCTCCGCGACGCAACGCGTCGACATCGATAGCGGTACCGATGCCGTGCGCTTGGTAGCTGTGAAATGCCCCTTCGAGGTAATCGGCCCACAGGTCCCGCTCCACCGACGGCCGCGCGTAGACGATGGTGCATTCGGTGGCCGGGTCCCAATAATGCGGGCTGGCGTCCAGGCGGGTGGTGTCGTCGTCAGCAAACGCGAACTGGGGGAAGGTCATTTCTGTCCATTCGTCGGGCAGCGCAATGGCGGGGGCGGGGACTGCGCGGGGCGTGCAATAACGTGCACATTGTTGAGTATCTCGCCCTCACTCACAGGAATTCCAGCTAGCGAAGAGAACTTGACCAGGAATTCAGATGCCGGGAACGGTAACGATCAGGTCACGATCTCGTCCGCGATCGCAATGGCAATCTCTGGCTTCCCGGTAACTGCAGGTCATAAACGGGATGTGGTAGCCGCGGCGAACTGTCAGGGCCCTCGGCCGGGCGTCCGCGCGATCGCGCCGCCGACGCTCCGATCTTTGCTCTCCGCGGTCGCGACGCGGGCCCCTCGGCCGGCTCCGTCAGCGTGCGACGAGGCCCGGAGGTCCGGTTACCCGACGGTAACCTGCCGGTTCGGTCCCACCCGGCGGCGATCGGGCAATGTGTCGCGCGGGCGCCCGCCGCGGGTCGCCGTACTGGTCCATCTCGGTCGCCAGTCGTGCAGACGCGTGCGCATCGGCTCGGCGGAAACAAACGGCGCGGTGAATGGAACGAATGGGAAGTGGGTTTGCCAAAACTGTGGATGCGGGTGAATTGCGCTCTCCTGCGCGCTTCATTCGACGATATTGCGGGCGAACAAGAATGCAATTCGCGGTTCTCGGCGACAGTTATCGCGGCGGCGCTATTGGACGGCGCGAGCAACGAAAGGGGCGGGCGGCCGATTGCGGGGGAAATGACGGCAGGATGTGTCACGATCCGGCCCGGTGCGCGCCGCAGCCGGCTGCCCGCCGGATCGCTGTGGCACTGTGAGGACCGCATCGTGACCGCGCGTCGAAGGAGACACTGGTGAAGAAATTCAACGATCTAACCGAGTTCGAGGCCGCCGAGGGCACCCAGCTCGGGCCGACCGAGTGGCTCGAGATCACCCAGGAGCGCGTCGATCTGTTCGCCGACGCCACCGACGACCATCAGTGGATCCACGTCGACCCGAAGCGTGCGGCCGACGGGCCGTTCGGCGGCACGATCGCCCACGGGCTGCTGACCCTGTCGCTGCTGCCGCACTTCACGCATCAGCTCTACAGCGTCGACAACGTCGCGATGGCGATCAACTACGGATACAACAAGGTCCGGTTCATCACGCCCGTGCGGGTGGGCGCTCACCTCCGGGCGCGCGCGGTGATCTCGTCGGTGAGCCGACTCGACAACGCCGTGCAGGCCACGCTCAGCACGACCGTCGAGATCGAGGGATCGGAGAAGCCCGCGGCGATCGCCGAATCGATCGTGCGCTTCATCGGCTGACGCCGCGAGCTGTCAGCTCATCGCTGGGATGCCTTGGCGGCCTTCACCAGACCGCCGCCGATGATCAGCCGCTGAATCTCACTGGTGCCCTCGTAGAGCCGGAGCAGGCGCACGTCGCGGTAGATGCGCTCCACCGGTACGTCGCGCATGTAACCGGCGCCGCCGTGGATCTGAACGGCGAGATCGGCCACCTTGCCGACCATCTCGGTACAGAACAGCTTCGCCGCCGAGGGCGCGAGCCTGCGGTCCTCACCGGTGATCCACTGCCGCGCGGTGTCGCGCACCAGGGCGCGGCCGGCCATCACCCCGGTCTGCTGATCGGCGAGCATCGCCTGCACCAGTTGGAAGTCGCCGATCGCCGTGCCGCCCTGTGTCGCGGTCGCGGCGTAGGCCACCGATTCGTCCAGCGCTCGCTGGGCGGTGCCGACCGCGAGCGCGGCGATGTGCACCCGGCCGCGGGCCAGGGAGGTCAATGCGGCCCGGTAACCGATGTCCTCGGCGCCGCCGACCAGTGCGCTGTGACCGACGCGGACGTCGGTGAACGTCACATCGGCCGTCCACGCGCCCTCCTGCCCCATCTTCTTGTCCTTGGCGCCCACCACGACCCCGGGGGTGTCGGCGGGCACCAGGAACACCGCGATCCCGGCGCCGTCGGCGTCGGCCGGCCGGGTACGGGCGAACGTCACGAACAGGTCCGCCGTGGGCGCGTTGGTGATGTACTGCTTGCTGCCGTTGATGATCCACGCTGCTTCTGGACCGCTGCCGTCGCGAACGGCCTTGGTGCGCAGGCCCGAGGGGTTCGACCCCGCGCCCGGCTCGGTCAGCGCGAACGAGGCGACGACCTCTCCGGTGGCGATCCGCTCCAGCCACGTGGACTTCTGTTCGTCGGTGCCGTAGCCGACGAGGACCTGCCCCGCGATCCCGTTGTTCGTGCCGAACATCGAGCGCAGCGCCAGTGAGGTGTAGCCGAGTTCCATCGCGAGTTCGACGTCCTGGGCCAGGTTCAGACCGAGCCCGCCCCACTCCTGCGGGATCGCGTAGCCGAACAGTCCCATCTTCTTGACCTGTTCGCGGAGATCGTCGGGGACGCGGTCGTCGGACAGGATCTCCTGCTCGCGGGGGACGACGGCGGTGCGGACGAAGTGCCGCGTCTGCGCCAGGATCTCGCGAAAATCCTCGTCGCTCACATCGGCGGTGCTCATCGCATCTGCTCCTCGTGGGGGCCGGGTATCGAAATATCGTATATGAAATATGATGGCCGACGATTCGGGCCCGACGACATGAGGAGCTATGCAGTGGCACTACTGGCTGGTCAGACCGCGGTGATCACCGGGGGAGCGCAGGGACTGGGGCTCGCCATCGCGCAGCGGTTCGTCGACGAAGGCGCCCGGGTGGTCCTCGGCGACGTGAATCTCGAAGCGACCCAGGCCGCCGCGGACACGCTCGGGGGCGCCGACGTGGCGCACGCGGTGCGCTGCGACGTGACCAGTTCCCAGGAGGTCGACGCGTTGGTGGCGGCGGCCCTCGAGCAGTTCGGCGGCCTGGACATCATGGTCAACAACGCCGGCATCACCAGGGACGCGACCATGCGCAAGATGACCGAGGACCAGTTCGACCAGGTGATCGCGGTGCACCTCAAGGGCACATGGAACGGCCTGCGGGCCGCCGCCGCGGTGATGCGGGAGAACAAGCGCGGGGCCATCGTGAACATGTCGTCGATCTCCGGCAAGGTCGGCATGGTCGGCCAGACGAACTACTCGGCCGCCAAGGCCGGCATCGTCGGCATGACCAAGGCGGCCGCCAAAGAACTCGCCTACCTCGGCGTGCGTGTCAACGCGATCCAGCCCGGATTGATCCGCTCGGCGATGACCGAGGCCATGCCGCAACGGATCTGGGACTCGAAGGTGGCCGAGGTGCCGATGGGACGCGCCGGGGAGCCCGACGAGGTGGCCAAGGTCGCGCTGTTCCTGGCCTCCGATCTGTCTTCCTACATGACGGGCACCGTCCTCGAGATCACCGGCGGGCGTCACCTCTGATGCGGGAGGCCGTGATCTGCGAGCCGGTCCGCACGCCGATCGGTCGCTACGGCGGGATGTTCCGCGGCCTGACCGCCGTCGACCTCGGCGTCGCGGCGCTGCGGGGCCTTCTCGAGCGGACGGGCGTGGTGCCGGAGGCGGTGCAGGACGTGATCGTCGGGCACTGCTATCCCAGCATGGAGGCGCCGGCCATCGGGCGGGTCATCGCGCTCGACGCGGGCCTGCCCGTCACGGTGCCCGGCATGCAGATCGACCGGCGGTGCGGGTCAGGGCTGCAGGCGGTGATCCAGGCCTGCCTGCAGATCGCCAGCGGCACCCACGATGTCGTGGTCGCCGGCGGCGCGGAGTCGATGAGCAACGTGGTGTTCCACTCCACCGACATGCGGTGGGGCGCCCGCGGCGGGGTCACCGTGCACGACGGACTGGCCCGGGGCAGGACCACCGCAGGAGGCCGCAACCACCCGGTTCCCGGCGGCATGCTCGAGACGGCGGAGAACCTGCGCCGGCAGTACGCGATCTCGCGCCAGGAGCAGGACGAACTCGCGGTCCGGTCCCATCAGCGGGCGGTCGCCGCCCGCGACGACGGCCTGCTCGCCGAGACGATCATCCCGGTCACGGTCCGCAGCCGCTCCGGCGAGGACCTGATCGACACCGACGAACACCCGCGTGCCGACACCTCGATCGAGAAGCTCGCCGCGCTGAAACCCGTGCTGCGCGCATCGGATCCCGAGGCCACCGTCACCGCGGGGAACTCCAGTGGGCAGAACGACGCGGCGGCGATGTGCCTGGTGACCACCCCGGACATGGCAGAAGAACTTGGTCTCACCCCGTTGGTCCGGCTGGTGTCGTGGGCGGTGGCCGGCGTGGGGCCCGAGGTCATGGGCATCGGACCGGTGGCGGCGACCGAGGCCGCTCTGCGCAGCGCCGGGCTCGGCCTGGCCGACATGGATCTGATCGAACTCAACGAGGCGTTCGCCGCGCAGGTGCTGGCGTGCATGCGCGAATGGGGTTTCACCGCAGCGGATCTGGAACGCACCAACGTGCACGGCTCGGGCATCTCGCTCGGGCATCCCGTCGGCGCCACCGGCGGCCGCATGCTCGCGACACTGGCCCGGGAACTGCACCGGCGGCAGGCCCGGTACGGCCTGGAGACCATGTGCATCGGGGGCGGTCAGGGTCTGGCGGCGATCTTCGAGAGGGTGGGAGCATGACCAGACTCGCACAGACGCTGGGACTCAACGAGTTCCAGACCGAGATCATCGCGACCGTGCGACGGTTCGTCGACAAGGAGATCATCCCGGCCGCGCAGGAACTGGAGCACGCCGACACCTATCCGCAGGGCATCGTCGACGCGATGCGCGCGATGGGGTTGTTCGGCCTGATGATCCCGGAAGAGTACGGCGGTCTCGGGGAATCCCTGCTGACCTATGCGCTGTGCGTCGAGGAACTGGCGCGCGGCTGGATGAGTGTCTCGGGCGTGATCAACACCCACTTCATCGTCGCCTACATGATCCGCCAGCACGGCACCGACGAGCAGAAACGAAACCTCCTGCCGCGCATGGCCACCGGTGAGACACGCGGCGCGTTCTCGATGTCCGAGCCCGAGTTGGGATCCGATGTCGCGGCGATCCGCACGCGGGCCACCGACAACGGCGACGGCACCTACACCATCGACGGCCAGAAGATGTGGCTCACCAACGGGGGGAGTTCCACCCTGGTCGCCACCCTGGTGCGCACTGACCTGGGCGCGGACAAGCCGCATCGCAACCTGACCGCCTTCCTGATCGAGAAGCCCACCGGCTTCGGCGAGGTGGCTCCCGGACTGACGATCCCGGGCAAGCTCGACAAGCTCGGCTACAAAGGCGTCGACACCACCGAGATGATCTTCGACGGCTACCGCGCGGCGGCCTCCGACATCCTCGGCGGGGTGGCCGGGCAGGGTTTCGCGCAGATGATGGATGGCGTCGAGGTTGGCCGCGTCAACGTCGCGGCGCGGGCGTGCGGCGTCGGTGTGCGAGCCTTCGAACTGGCCGCCCGCTACGCCCAGCAGCGCACCACCTTCGGCAAGCCGATCGCCGAACACCAGGCCATCGCGTTCCAGCTCGCCGAGATGGCCACGAAGGTCGAGGCGGCGCACCTGATGATGGTCAATGCCGCGCGGCTCAAGGATTCCGGCGAGCGCAACGACGTCGCCGCCGGCATGGCGAAGTACTTCGCCAGCGAGGTGTGCGCGGAGGTCACCCAGCAGAGCTTCCGGATCCACGGCGGCTACGGGTACTCCAAGGAGTACGAGATCGAGCGGTTGATGCGCGACGCCCCGTTCCTGTTGATCGGCGAGGGAACCAGCGAGATCCAGAAGAACATCATCAGCAAGCGGCTGCTCGCCGATTACCGGGTGTGACGACGTGAGCGCCTTCGATTTCGCCGTCAGGCCGCAGCTGGCCGAGGACGTGGCCCGGATCGTGCGGCAGCGGATCTTCGACGGGACCTACAGCGCGGGCACGTATGTGCGGCTCGACCAGCTCGCCGCCGAGCTCGGGGTGAGCGTGACGCCGGTGCGGGAGGCACTGTTCGAACTCAAGGCCGAGGGCCTGCTCGACCAGCAGCCGCGCCGCGGCTTCGTCATCCGGCCGGTGACGGTGCGCGACGTCACCGACGTCGCCGAGGTGCAGGCCCACATCGGCGGCGAGCTCGCGGCGCGCGCCGCGGCCGCCATCACCGATGCCGCACTCGACGAGCTGATCCGCATCCAGGCCGACCTCGAGGCCGCCTACGCCGCCGGCGACGGGGAGCGGGCGGTGCGGCTGAACCACGACTTCCACCGCGCGATCAACGTCGCCGCCGACTCCCCGAAGCTCGCCCAGCTGATGTCGCAGATCACCCGGTACGCCCCCGAGACGGTGTTCCCGACGATCGACGGCTGGCCCGACAGCTCGAACCGGCACCACCGGCGACTGCTCGAGGCGCTCGGCGCGCGAGACGAGGACCGGGCACGCGCGGCGATGTCGGAGCACCTCGCCGCCGGCGCGGCACCGCTGATCGAGCACCTGACCCGCCGCGGGGTCATCGGCTGACCTGCGGGCCCCCGCGGACCCACTACTGCAGACGCTACAGTATCTGCTAGTTTTGTAACGTTCGCCGGACTCGTCCGCCTGCCCAGACCCGAGGTCGAAACATGCCCACTCCCGTCATCGTCGGCGCCGCCAGAACGGCCATCGGCCGATCGTTCAAAGGCGCGCTCGTCAACACCCCGCCCGAAACGCTGATCACCACGGTGCTGCCGGAGGTGGTGCGGCGCTCCGGAATTGACCCGGCGGATGTCGACGACATCATCTTCGCCGAATCCCATTACGGGGGAGGCGATCTGGCGCGGTACGCGGCGACCGCGACCGGCCTGGAGCACGTGCCGGGCCAATCGGTGAACAGGCACTGCGCAGGCAGTCTCACCGCGATCGGCAACGCCTCGGCACAGATCGGCTCCGGGATGGAGCGGGTGCTGATCGCCGGCGGCGTCCAGTCGCTGTCGATGACGCCCCTGGTGAACTGGCGCATTCCCGGCCCCGAGTTGAAGTTCGAGGAACGCTGGATGCCGCCGACCCATGTCGAGACACCCGACGCGCCGGCCAAGGACATGTCGATCACCGTCGGCTGGAACACCGCGCAGGCCGTCGGCATCACGCGAGAGGAGATGGACGCGTGGGCGGCGCGCTCGCACCAGCGGGCGGTCGCGGCCATCGACGCCGGGAAGTTCCTCGACGAGATCGTCCCGCTGAAGGTCACGCAGTTCGACGGTTCGGTGACCGACTTCAGTGTCGACGAGCACCCGCGCCGCGACACCACCGTCGAGAAACTGGCCGGACTGAAGGTGCTCCATCCGGAGATCGAGGGGTTCTCGATCACCGCGGGCAACAGCAGCGGCACCAACGACGCGGCAGCGGGTGTGGCGCTGGTCGACGCGGACTACGCCGCGACCAACGGCCTCAGCACGATGGCGACGGTCAGAGCGTGGGCCTCGGCCGGGATCGCCCCGCGGGACTGCGGACTCGGCGCGCTGAAGGCGATCGGCAAGGTGCTCGAGCGGGCGGGCCTGACGGCGTCCGACGTCGCGCTGTGGGAGATCAACGAGGCGTTCGCGTCGGTGCCGATCGCGGCGTGCCGCGAGTTCGGTCTCGACGAGGAACTGGTCAACGTGTCGGGCAGCGGCTGCAGCCTCGGGCATCCGATCGCCGCCTCCGGCGCCCGGATGGTCACTACGCTGGTCTACGAACTGCGGCGCCGCGGCGGTGGCGTCGGTGTCGCCGCCATGTGTGCCGGCGGCGGACAGGGCGGCGCCGTCGTCGTCGAGGTCTGAGTTCACCGTCACCGCACGAAAGGTCAAGGGAGACAGTGGCAGAAGAGGTTCTCACCGAACGTCGTGACCGGGTCCTGATCATCACCATCAATCGGCCCGAGGCGCGCAACGCGTTCAACCTCGCGGTGGCCCGGGGTCTGGCCGATGCGATGGACGAACTCGACGACAGCCCGGAACTGTCGGTATCGATCATCACCGGAGCGGGCGGCAACTTCTGCGCCGGAATGGATCTGAAGGCGTTCATGGCCGGTGAGGTGCCGGCGATCCCGGGCCGGGGCATCGGCTTCACCGAGCGGCCGCCCCGCAAACCCGTGATCGCCGCCGTCGAGGGTTACGCGCTGGCCGGCGGCACCGAGATCGTGCTCGCGACCGATCTGGTGGTGGCGGCCAGGGGCGCGAAGTTCGGCATCCCGGAGGTCAAGCGCGGACTCGTCGCGGCAGGCGGTGGACTCCTGCGGCTGCCGCACCGTATCCCGTATCAGAAGGCCCTCGAACTCGCCCTGACCGGGGACAGCTTCACCGCCGAGGAGGCCGCGCAGTGGGGCTTCGTCAACGTACTCACCGAGCCGGGTGGGGCACTCGACGGCGCCCTGGCACTCGCCGAGCGCATCACCGCGAACGGCCCGCTCGCCGTGGCGGTCACCAAGGAGATCATCATGAGATCCGCGGAGTGGAGCGAGAGCGAGATGTGGCGCAAGCAGGGCGAACTCATCGCGCCGGTGTTCTCCTCGAAGGACGCGATGGAAGGGCCGACGGCGTTCGCCGAGAAGCGCAAGCCCCACTGGACGGGTACCTGAGACACGGCGATGGCCACCGCCCGGGAGGCGCGCGCGTGGGCCCGCGAGGCGATCCGCGGGATCGGCGATTCGCTGTACACCCCGTTCACCGGCGAGGCCGGAGACGACATCGACTGGGACGCCTACCGTCGTCTGGTGCGCTACTGCGTCGGTGAACTCGGGCGCGACATGCTGTGGTGCGTCAGCGGGTTGGCGGAATTCTGGGCGCTGACCCTCGACGAGCGCAAGCAGTTGCTCGGGGTGGCGATCGCCGAAGCGCGTGCCATCAACCCGCAGATCGTCATCCAGGCCTGTACCGCGGCGACCGCGGCCAAGGACTGTCTGGAGTTGACCCGGCACGCCCAGGAGCACGGCGCGGACATCGTGTACATCCAGACCCCGATGATGGAGTGCCACGGCGGGCAGGGCGTGCTGGACTACTTCCGTTACATCGCCGACCGCACCGACATCGCGCTGGGCATGTTCAACTCACCGTCGTCGGGCTACGTGCTGACCGCGCAGGAGAGCGCGCGCATCGCCGAGGAGATCCCCGCCGTCTGCGCGACCAAGGAGGGAGCGTTCCGGCCCGCCAACAGCAGGCGGTTGCACGAGCTGGCCCCCGAACTGCTGATCTGGGAGTGCGACACGATGGTCTACCGCGCGGGCTGGCTGCGCGAGGGCATCGTGTGCGCTGCCCAGCTCGGGGCCGCCGGCTATCTGATGGAGACGCCGCGGCGACGGCTGTACACCGAGTACTGGCAGCTGGTGTGGAACGGTGAGTTGATCGAGGCGATGGACTATGCGCGCCGCACCGGGATGGACCGTTTCGAGCGCGAGCGCGGTTCCTGGTACACGTGCTACCCGGGTCGGCCCGACTATTTCACGCACTGGGGCGGAGCGTTCAAGTACGCGGCGTCGCTGCTGGGCCTGCCCGTCGGGTCGTATCCGGAATCGCGCCCTCCGCAGGCGCTCCTGCCCGACGCCGCCAAGACCCAGATGCGCGCGGCCTACCGCACCCTGGGCCTCCTCGACGGAGACCTCAGCGCGGGTCGATGAGGTCGCGCAGACGTTCGGCAGGGAACACCGTCGCCCCGGCCGCGGCGACCCGTGCGGCCAGCTTCCGGTCGGAGGTGGCGACCACGACCTCCCCGGGCTGCGACCGCGCGTCGATCAGTCGGACGATCTCGTCGTCGGCGGAGTCCGCCGCCGCGGCCGGAGCGTGGGCGACAGTGACGACCTCGGACGTGATCATCGGATCCGGCGGCTGTTCGAAGACGACCGTGACGTCCGCCTGGTCGGCCAGCGCCCACTGCTCGAGGCGGTCGACCAGAGCCACCATCGCGCGATGCCGGTCGCGCCACCACCCGTCGGGCCGCGTGCCGATCACGTTCATCGCATCGACGATCCATCGCACCGCCTCGAGGCTATGCGGTTGACAGAACCTCCGGTTCATGTTGCTGGCCGGAGGCCGTGGCGGAACGCCCCGGAAAATGCGGGATGTCGATTTGCTCCCGGAAATCGGGCGGTCAGCTAACCTAGCCGCAGGTAGAGATATTACGTAGCTGTCAATATCAGGGCCGCGTCGGGGGAGAAGCTGTGAGCGGCCTGGCAGAAACTTGTGCCTTGCACGCCGATCTACCCAAACCGCTGACAGCTGGGGTAGGGCACGGTAACTTCCAAAAGGAAACGTCGACACGGTAAGTTTCGTTTGCTGCAATTGCGGAGCTGCCCCGGGGCTCATAGCCTATGACCTGCTCGCGCTACTATCTCGCCACCACTCGACAGGGGGATCGGCTCATGACGCTTCCAACTCTTTACTTCTCTCGGCCGGTCTCCGTGTTGCCTGAGAAGGCGATGGACAACGACGAGGTGCTGAGCATCGTTCGCGACCAGTTCACAGGTCCCGCGGGCGAGTGGGAGGGCGTCGAGCAAACCATTCGTTACGTCTTCGATCGGTGCAACACCAAGACCCGCTACCTCGACCAGAGCACGACGCTGATGCCCGCCGAGTTCGCGGCCAGTGCGGCAACGGCCTGCCTGGAGCAGAACGGGGTGGCGGCGACCGACCTCGATCTCGTCGTCTACGGGGGGATCGCGCGCGCCAACTTCGAGCCGGCCACCGCGGCCGAGGTGGCGGGACTTCTGGGCGCCCGGCCACTGCACGCGACCGATGTGACGTGCGCGTGCGCCGGACTGATCGAAGCGATGCACACCGTGGCCGGGTACTTCGCGCTGCATCCGGAGATGACGACCGCGCTGATCTGCTCGGGCGAACTGACCCGCGACCGGATCACCTATGACATGGGCTCGCTGCAGGACGTCGCGGTGTTCGCCGCGGGCCTGACGCTGGGCAATGCGGCTGTCGCGATGCTGGTCTCGCGGGAACCGCTGGCGGGAGGCAGCGCCCGTCTGGAGGGGATCTTCCACAAGACGCTGTGTGAGCACTACGACCTGTGCAAGACGCCGATCGACGGCCACTTCACCTCGAAGTCGAAGGAGCTCTTCGCGCTGTCGGTGCATGTGCCGCCGCTGATCCGCGAGATGCTCTCCGACCTGGGGTGGTCGTCGGAGGAGATCGACCACTACGCGTTCCATCAGCCCAGCGAGGCGGTGCTGGAGCGGGTGTTCACCGAACTGGGCGCGCGCCCCCAGGCCTGCATCCACACCCATTCGCTGTACGGGAACACCGCGAGCACCGCCTGGGCGCTCGCGCTGGAGTACCGCCTCAACCATGGCACCGTGGTACCCGGCGACAAGATCGTGATGGCAAGTGCCGCAGCCGGTTTCACCATCGTCGGTGCCGCCGCGGTCTGGGAGGGCTGAATGGGGCGCTATCTCCGCGTCTACCGGGTCATCAACAAGACGTTCGGGCTGTGGCTGCGGCCGCTCGGCACGTTCCTCATCCTGCAGGTGCGTGCGGGACTGTCCGCGGTGACCATGGGCCTGGATCGGCTCGTTTTCCCGAAGTACCGCGAGGAGCCCCTCGACCGACCCATCTTCATCATCGGCAACCCGCGCAGCGGCACCACGTTCCTGCACCGCTTCCTGCTCGGCACCGGCGATCTGGCCGCGTTCGAACTGTGGGAGATGCTCTTCCCGGCGATCACCGCGCGCAAGCTGCTCGGGCGCATCGTGCCGCGGCTGGACCGGCTGTCACCCGCGCGATACCACCCCTCGGACGTGCACGACACCAGCCTGCGAGGCATCGAGACCGACGACCCGGCCTGGTTCTTCCACACGCTCGACGGACCGTTCGCCTGGGCCTACTTCCTGGCCTGGCAGGACACCTGGGGCAGCGATTTGTCGCGACGCTGCTTCGGCATCGACGGGGTCACCGAGCAGGAGAAGGAACGGTTCTTCCGTTACTACGAAGAGCTCTGGCGAAGGAATCTGTACTACAAGAAGGACCGTCGCATCCTCGCCAAGACGAGCATGCTGACGTTCCGGCTCGACGAGGTGCTGCAGCGCTACCCGGACTGCAAGCTCGTCTACATCGTCCGGGATCCGGTCGAGGTCATTCCGTCGGGGATGTCGTTGATCGCGAGCGTGCTGGAGAACGGGTACGACGCCTTCAACCGCACCAGCGCCGAGGATCAGGCGCGCTGGGTGGAGAACCTCTACCAGGCGTCCTGCGCGATGCTGCGGGTGTTCTACGACGCCTACGTCTCCGGGGAGATCCCCGAGAAGAACCTCTGCGTGGTGCGCTATCCCGACCTGATCCAGAATCTCGAGCCGACGATCGCCCGGATCTGCGAGTTCGCCGAGATCGAGCCGACCGCCGCCTTCCTCGACGAGGTGCGCGCCCAGGCCGAGAAGCAGCGCTCCTACAAGAGCAAGCATCAGCACGCCCCGGACCGGTTCGGGCTGAGCGCCGAGCGCATCCAGAACGATCTGGCCTACGTCTACGACGCGTTCGACCTCCCGCGGCGGGCGCTCTGAGCCACGGTGGAGCGAGCGGGGTATGGACGCCGCTCAGCAAAAATGCGAAAGTTTTCTGGATGAGGTCGGAAACAGGCGGTCGAGGCCGTCCCGACTTGTATAGTTTCGGTCACATGTCGCTGGTAGCCCCTGGGGGATTGCAATGAATGCTGGTTCGTACGTCGGTCGCATCGGAGGACTGGCTGTCGCCCTCGGAGTAGGGGCCGCCGTCTTCACGGGCCACGGAGTCGCCTACGCCTCCACCGACGGGGACTCTTCGGCGTCGGGCGGCGCCTCGGGAACCGGGAGCACCTCGGGGTCGAACTCCACCTCCGAGTCGACCACCGCCAAGTCCACCGATACCGGGTCGACCGATACCAAGTCCACCGACACCAAGTCCGGCACCGACGCGACCTCGTCGGCCAACGACTCGACCGACACCGACGCCGACGACGCCACCACCACCGGCACGGGCAAGAAGGACCGGCACACCCTGTGGTCGGACCTGTTCGGTGGTCACAAGCCCAAGCCGGGCACGGAGACCGAGGACCCCGACGCCACCCCGGAAACCCCGTCCGACGGCGCCGAGCAGACGCCCACCGACGGCACCGACGACCCGGCCGAGGCCGGCAAGACCCCGCCGAAGAAGCCGCGGTGGTCCTGGAAGCCGGCCGAGGCGTCCCCGACCACGTCGGCCGACGACGCCGACAGCCCCGACGCGACCGAGGCGCCGGCCAAGAAGCCGTTGAAGTCTCTGCTGGCGAGCATCACCGTCGACGCTCCGGAGACGACCAAGACGGCCTCCACCCTGGTGGCCGTGTCGACCGCCGCGCAGACCCCGGAGACCACCGCGACCGCCGTCCCGACGGACACCGCGGAAGCGACCGACACCACGGTGTCCCAGGGTCCGCTGGCCACACTGTTCAAGCGATTCCTCGACATCTTCAGCGGCAACGCGCCGACGTCGCCGGCGGCGAACTCGCCGTTCGCGTGGGTGGCCGCCGCAGCATCGCGCCGCGAGCTCGCCGCCGCGCAGACCGACGACCCGACGATGTACTGGAACGGCTACGAGGTGGTTCCCGTCGGGGAGCCGACCATCACGCAGTTCTACGGCTCGTACACGATGGTCCCCGCCTTCCCGGGCATCGTGCAGGGCACACAGGACTTCGACCTCGTGGACGAGAACGGCGCCACGGTCGCCACCATCCACGGTCTGGTGACCTACAACAACGACGTCGGCTCCGGCAACCGGCTGCTGCAGATCCTCGTCACCGACGCCGATTTCGGGGACGGCGTCGAGTACGGAACTGACTTCAAGGACATCCCGGCTCCCGGGTCGGTGTTCGCCAGCGTCAGCAACGGCAAGTACGGGAACGTCTACTCCGCTCTGGACAACCCGGACGGGGACGATGTCGTCACCTACAAGTTCGTGACATCCAACTTCACGCTCCCGCTCAACGCGGACCCCTTCCGGATCAAGTTCAGCTCGGCCGATTTCCTGTACGACAACGAGGGCGTGAACCGGCCGATCTACACCCAGGACGGCTACTACATCAAGCCGATCAGCAACACGACCCCGTGGACGGCGTACGCGGCCTATCAGCCGCTGTTCAACGCCATCCAGGGAGCCAACACCTTCGGCGTCTACGACGCGGAGACCGACGATCTCATCGGCACCTTCAAGGGCGTCGTGACCGTCACGTCCGACTTCTGGGGCACCACCAGCGAGGCCATCCTGGTCACCGAGGCCGAGGGCGACCTCGTCGGTGTCGGGGCCGGTCAGATCCCGCCGGAAGGCACGATCTACAACATCATCTACTGGACTGAGGATCCCGGCGACTACCTGCTGTACTACGCCAAGCCGGACGCGCGGCCGAACTCGAACGTGATCAAGACGATCCTGGTCGATACGAAGAGGTCGGGCAGGGTGGACACCCTGGATCTGCAGTTCCGCTTCGACGCCGCCGCGCCGCCGGTCCGGACGTCGCTGGACGTTCCGGGTCGCAACGGCACCGGCTACAGCCTCAAGCCCGTCGGCGAGCTGCAGTACTCCGGAGTCAACGGCCTCCCGCCACGCGAGGCCATCGTCCAGGGCTATCAGCAATACGAGGTCTACGACTCGGCCGGCAAGTACCTCGGCAAGGTCAATGCCGACGTGACCAAGCAGTGGAATCTCGCCGGGAATAGCTCCGAGGCCGTACTGGTCACCGGCATCGTCGACGTGGCGGAAGATTCGGGCGTCGGTCCGGAGGCGGGCAAGGTCCCGCCGGTCGGATCGGTGTTCAACTTCAGCTACACCGGCACCACCGGGTTCGGCGAGGCGTACTACGCGCTGCCCACCGACTCGGGCAAGAGCAAGATCTCCTTCCAATACGTCACCCCGTTCGGCGGAATCCCGGCGTTCAAGAACTACGACGCGGCCAAGGAGCTCGGCGACTACAACTACTACAGCCCGTTCGACGGCAACCAGAACTTCAACCTGCTCAGCGCCGCCGGCGCGGAGTCCGGTGCGCTGCTGGGCGCCAGCCAGCCGCTGTGCGTGCTCGACGGGTCGTCGACGTGCGAGGTCGCGGTCTGACCCTCAGCCCGAAGAACAGCGGTGCGATCGCCTGAATCAGGCGGTCGCACCGCTGTTTTCGCGGCTCAGTTCCCGCTGATCGCCTGCTCCCGGGCCCAGCGGTAGTCGGCCTTGCCCGCCGGGCTGCGTTCGATGACGGGCCGGAACACCACCGCCTTGGGCAGTTTGTACCGCGCGATCACCTGGGCCGAATGGTCGATGAGTTCCTGGGCGGACGCGTCGGCGCCCTCGGCGAGCGCGACGACCGCGACGACCTCCTGTCCCCAACGCTCACTCGGCCGCCCGGCCACCACGACGTCGGCGACAGCGGGGTGCGACGCGACGGCCGACTCCACCTCCTCGGCGAAGATCTTCTCGCCGCCCGAGTTGATGGTCACCGAGTCGCGGCCGAGCAGCTCGATCGAGCCGTCGGCGAGGTGGCGGGCGCGGTCGCCCGGCACCGAGTAGCGGACGCCGTCGATGACCGGGAACGTGGCCGCGGTCTTCACCGGGTCACCCTTGTACCCCAGCGGGACGTACCCGCGCTGCGCGAGCCAGCCCATCCCGTCGTGGCCCGGTTCGAGCAGCGTGCCGAGATCCTCGGCGGCGACGAACGTGTCGGGACCCGCGGTGAACGTGCCCGTCGACACCGCCCCCTGGCCTGACATGTGGGTCATCTGCGCACCGGTCTCCGAGGAACCGACGCCGTCGACCACCATCAGATTCGGCTTCGCATCGATCAGCCGTTGCTTGGCGGTCGGAGTGAGTTGAGCCCCGCCGTTGGCGACCACCGCCAGCGACGATAGATCGGCCTCCGTCCGCTCGAACGCGTCGGCCAGCGGTCGCGCCATCGCGTCGCCGACCACGGTCACGGCCAACACCTTCTCCCGCTCGATGGTGTGCACCACGTCGGCGACGTCGAGATGGTCGGTGACTGCGGAGAAGACCACCGACTGCCCGGTCGTCATCGCGGTCAGGACCGCCCACTGCGCGGCACCGTGCATCAGCGGGGGCAACACCATCAGCGTGGTGCCCGGGTTCTCGGCGCAGCGGGCGGCGATGTCGTCGTACGAGCGCGCTGCCTCGCCGGTGTAGAGACTGCGCCCGCCGAAGGACGTCATGAAGATGTCGTGCTGGCGCCACAGCACGCCTTTGGGCATGCCGGTGGTTCCGCCGGTGTACAGCACGTAGAGATCGTCGGGCGACGGATCGACGGGGGGTGGATCAGCGGGGCCGTGCCCGACGATCGACTCGTAATCGACGGCACCGGGCAACAATTCGTTGCCGGAGTCGTCGGCGATCTGAACCAGGATGCGCAGGCCCGGCACATCGGCAAGCACCTCGGCCAGGCGCGGGGCGAACGCCGCGTGGTAGAGCAGCGCGGTGGCCCCCGAGTCCGACAGCAGATACTGCAACTCGCTCTTGACGTACCGGTAGTTGACGTTGAACGGGGCGACGCGGGCGCGCCACGCGCCCAGCATCCCCTCCACATATTCGGGGCCGTTGTGGGCGTAGATGCCGAGCAGATCCTGTCCTACCTCATGACCGGGTAATTCGGCGCGCTCGGTGTGGCACCCCAGCCCCTGGGCGTGCAGGAACCTGGCGAACCGGTTCGACCGCTCGGCGAGCTGCGCATGGGTCAGACGTCGGTCGCCCTGGATGATGAACTCGCGGTCACCGATGACCCGGGCGACGGCGTCGGCGGCACCGGGGACGGTGAACTGATTCGGCTGCGACATGGGTTGGACTCTAGACCGGCGCGATATCCGGAGTGAACACCCAGGGCTGAGTTGTATGGTCTCCTGATGATCCGTACCGCACGCGAGGTGGTGGAGCTGTACCACCTCGTGGTGTGGAATCAGCGCGACATCGGCCTGGCCGGGGAACTGCTCGGCGAGACGGTGATTCGGCACGGGGTCGGTGAGGCCGTCACGTTGACCCATGAGCAAGCGGTGGCGCGCGTGGTCGACCATCTCGCGATGTTCGAGACGATCCGGTTCGACCTGCACCTGGTCGTGGCCGGCGACGACGGGGAGCACGTGGCGGTCGTCTACCAGGCGCCGATGCGGCTCACCGACGGCCTGGAGACCACCGTCGGCAGTATGGAGATCTTCCGCGTCGTCGATGGCAGGATCACCGAGGTCTGGAACTGCGGCTACGAACAAGGAGTCTGGGCGTGACCGGTCACGAGGTGGGCGAAGCGACCCGGGGAGGCAATGAGGTGCTCGACGAGCTCGGCTTCTATCTGCTGGCCGGTGCGGGCGGGGACGGCCCGGCGGGACTCATGGACGAGGCCCGCCGCGGCGAGGAACTCGGCTTCGGCACGGGCTTTATCTCCGAGCGCTGGAACGTCAAGGAGGCCTCGTCGCTGACGGGCGCCGCGTTGGCCGTCACGGCGCGCATGCGGATCGCCACCGCCGCCACGAACCACAACACCCGGCATCCGCTGATCACCGGGTCGTGGGCCACCACGATGCACCGCCTGTCGGGGGGCCGGTTCACCCTCGGGATCGGACGCGGCATCGCGGCGATGTACAACGCGTTCGGGGTACCGGCGGTGACGACTGCGCAGATGGCCGACTTCGCGCAGGTGATGCGCAGGCTGTGGCAGGGCGAACTGATCGTCGGCCACGACGGCCCGATGGGGACGTACCCGCTGCTGTTCCTCGACTCCGATTTCCGCGAAGACATCCGGCTGGCGATCGTCGCGTTCGGTCCGCAGACCCTCGCGCTGGGCGGCCGCCTGTTCGACGACGTCATCCTCCACACCTACTTCACCCCCGAGACCCTGCAACGCGCCGTCGCGACCGTCAAGGACGCCGCCGAGCAGGCGGGCCGCAACCCGGCCGACGTCCGGGTGTGGTCCTGCTTCGCGACGGTGGGAGACCATCTGCCCGAAGAGCTGCGGCTGAAGAAGACGGTGGCCCGGCTGGCCACCTACCTGCAGGGCTACGGCGACCTGCTGGTGAGCACCAACGGGTGGGATCCTGCTGTGCTGCAACGCTTCCGCGACGATGCGGTGGTGCAATCGATCCCCGGGGGCATCGACCACAAGGCCACCGCCGAACAGATCGAGCACATCGCGACGCTCCTTCCCGACGAGTGGCTCGAACCCGCGGCCACCGGCACGGCGGCGCAGTGTGTCGATCGCCTGCGCAAGGAGTTCGACTACGGCGCCGACGCGGTGATCATGCACGGCGCGACACCCGACGAACTCGAACCGATCGTGGCGGCCTACCGGGCGTCCGGGCGTTGACCGCCTCCCCGGTCGCCGGAGTCAAGGTGGACGCGGCCGTCGTGGGGCGGCTCGCGCAGGTGCCCGGCGCGGCCCGCACCCTCGAGCGGCGCGGCTACGACGGATGCTGGACGGCCGAGATCGATCACGATCCCTTCCTGCCGTTGACGCTCGCCGCCGAGCACACCCGTCGCATCGACCTGGGCACCAGCATCGCGGTCGCGTTCGCGCGCAACCCGATGACCGTCGCGCAGATCGGCTGGGACCTGCAGGAGTACTCGCACGGCCGAATCCTGCTCGGGCTCGGATCCCAGATCAAACCGCATATCGAGCGGCGGTTCAGCATGCCCTGGGGCGCTCCGGTGGCGCGGATGCGCGAGTTCGTCGCGGCGATGCGGGCGATCTGGTCCTGCTGGCGCGACGACGTCCCGCTCCGCTTCGAGGGCGACTTCTACACGCACACGCTGATGACGCCGATGTTCGTTCCGGCTGCGCACGACCATGGTGATCCCGCCGTGTTCCTCGCCGCGGTGGGGGACCGGATGACCGAAATGTGCGGAGAGGTCGCCGACGGGCTTCTGGCGCATGCGTTCTCGACGGAGCGGTATCTGCGAGAGGTGACCCTGCCGACGCTCACCCGGGGCCTGGAGCGCGCCGGCCGGCAGCGCGCCGACTTCGAGGTGGCCAGTCCGCTGTTCGTGGTGACCGGTCGCGACGAGGAAGAACTGGCCGCCGCGGCCGTCGGCACGCGCAAGCAGATCGCGTTCTATGCGTCGACCCCCGCCTACCGGGGAGTGCTCGACGTGCACGGCTGGGGCGAGCTGCAGACCGAGCTGCACCGACTGTCCCGCCGGGGCGACTGGGACCTCATGGGCTCGCTGATCGATGACGCGATGCTCGACACCTTCGCCGTGGTGGCGCCGATCGACGAAGTGGCCCAAAAGATTCTGCGCCGGTGCGCGGGCGCGATCGACCGGGTGCTCATCGGCTTCCCGGAGACGATCGGCGAGCGGGACATCATCGAGCTGACATCGACCCTGCGCCGCGGCGGCTCCTGATCAGCAGCAGCGGGCACCGGGGTTGGCGTCGGCCGCCGCGTGCCGATGTCGCCAGTACTCACTCTCCGACATCACCGCCGCGCCCGGATGCGCCCGGGCGCGATGCTCCAGGTAACGCCGGTAATGGTCGTCGCCCATCAATGACCCGACGTACCAGCCGATCTGACGGAATGCCCGGCGTGCTCCCGCGGTAACGCGTCCCACTGCTTCTGCACCTCCTTCTCGGCGGCGGTGAGGAACATGCCCGACGGGGCGAACATCCGCGACGGGACCGGCTCGTCCTCGGCCAGCGGCGCGCCCCGACCGCGAATCGCCTTGAGCGCCATGGCGACACCGGCCGCGAACACGATCAGCACGAGCAGGGCGAAGATGATGGACAGCGTGCCCTGGATGAACGTGTTGCGGATGACGGCGTCGAGCTGACCCGGGTTCTTGGCGGCCCCGAACGCGGTCTCACCGGCGTCCTTGGCGTTGCGGTAGGAGAAGTGCTGCGTCCAGTACCCGACCTTCGGATCGCCGGAGAAGATCTTCTGCCACGACGCCGTCATGGTCACGATGAGATCCCACATCAGCGGGATGCCGGGTATCCACGCCCATTTGAGCTGACCGCGCTTGATGATCACGACGGTGACGACGGTCAGTGCGATCGCGGCCAGCAGCTGGTTGGCGATACCGAACAGCGGGAACAGGGTGTTGATCCCGCCCAGCGGATCGGTCACACCCATCAGCAGGATGCTGCCCCACGCGGCGACGACAATGATGCTGCACACCCACGCGCCGACGCGCCAGCTCGGGTTGCGCAGCTTCGTCATGGGGCCGCCCAGGTTGCTCAGTCCGTCGGAGAGCATGAATCGCGCCACGCGCGTCCCGGCGTCGACGGTGGTCAGGATGAACAGCGCCTCGAACATGATCGCGAAGTGGTACCAGAACGGCTTGAGCCCGGTGCCCCCGAACACCTGGTGCAGCACTTCGGACATCCCGAAGGCCAGCGTGGGCGCACCACCGGTGCGCGACACGATCGTCTCCTCGCCGACGCTGCGGGCGGCGTCGTCGATCTCCTGAGCGCTGATCGGCGCACCGGAGAGCCCGAGGCCGTTGACGTAGTCGGCCGCGCTCTGCGCGGTGGTGCCCGTCGACGCCGACGGGGCGTTCATCGTGAAGTACAAGTGCTGGTTGATGATGGCCGCGGTGATCAGCGCCATGATCGCGACGAACGACTCGGTCAGCATGCCGCCGTATCCGATCAGCCGCATCTGGCTTTCCTTCTCCAGCAGCTTCGGTGTCGTGCCGGAGGAGATCAGGGCGTGGAAGCCCGACAACGCACCGCAGGCGATCGTGATGAACAGGAACGGGAACAGCGATCCGGCGAACACCGGGCCCGACCCGCTGGCGGCGAACGACGAGATGGCCGGCGCCTCCATCACCGGGCGGGCCACCAGGATGCCGACGGCCAGCAGCGCGATGGTGCCCACCTTCATGAAGGTGGACAGGTAGTCGCGGGGCGCCAGCAGCAGCCATACCGGCAGCACCGAGGCTGCCAGGCCGTAGAGGATGATGCACCACGACAGCGCCACCTTCGACAGCGTGAACCACTCGACGCCCCAGGAGGTTTCGGCCACCCAGCCACCCGACACGACGGCCAGCAGCAGCAGGGCCACGCCGATCACGGAGACCTCCGAGACCCGGCCGGGCCGCAGGAACCTCAGGTACAGACCCATGAAGATCGCGATGGGGATCGTCATCGCGATCGAGAACACGCCCCACGGGCTCTCGGCGAGCGCGCCCACCACCACCAGCGCGAGCACGGCCAACAGGATCACCATGATCACCAGCACGCCGACGATCGCGGCGATGCCGCCCACCACGCCGAGTTCGTCGCGCGCCATCTGCCCCAGCGAGCGGCCCCGGCGGCGCACCGAGATCGACAGCACGAGGTAGTCCTGGACGCAGCCGGCCACGACGGCGCCGATGATGATCCAGATCGCCCCGGGCAGATAACCCATCTGGGTGGCCAGTACGGGACCGACCAGCGGGCCCGCGCCGGCGATCGCGGCGAAGTGATGCCCGTAGAGCACCCGCCGATCGGTGGGCATGTAGTCGGTGCCGTTCTCGAAAACCTCGGCGGGGGTGGCGATGTCGTCGCGCGGCCGCACCACCTTCATCTCGATCAGCCGGGCGTAGAAGCGGAACCCGATGACGTAGGTGCAGATCGCGGCGACCACGAACCACACCGCGTTCACGGTCTCCCCGCGGAAGAACGCGATCATCGCCCAGGCCAGCGCCCCGACCACCGCGACGACGGCGAAGACGATCTTGTGTTTGGCGGTGATCGGCGACCGGTCGATGATTGCGACCGGCGGCAGATCCTTGTCCGTCCTCACGTAGGTGATGTCACCGACGGTTTCCTCGATGCGCCCCGATGGCGCGGCTGTGGGTGTGGCCATGATCCTCCGAGTCCCTCCCTCGTCGGCTCGACGCGCGTGCCTCGTGTCGATACTCGCACCGGACAATCCGGGCCCGGGACGGAACCCCCGTTTCCCCTTTCAGGTGGCCCGGTCGTAGTGCGCGCGCACGGTGTCGACGGTGTCGGCCTCGGCGGCGGTCTTGTCGTCCCGGTAGCGCAGCACCCGGGCGAAGCGCAGGGCCATGCCGGCGGGGTAGCGCGTCGAGGTCTGGATCCCGTCGAAGGCGATCTCGACGACCTGCTCCGGACGCACTCTGACGACGTAGCCGTCGGTCGGCCCGTCGGCCAACTCCAGGAACCGCTGTGTCTGCCAGTCCAGCATCTCGTCGGTCATGCCCTTGAAGGTCTTGCCCAGCATCTTCAGCTCGCCGGTGGCGGTGTCGCGCGCTCCGAGGTGGATGTTCGACAGCTTGCCCGTACGCCGGCCCGAACCCCATTCGACGGCCAGCACCACCAGGTCGAGGGTGTGTACCGGTTTGACCTTGAGCCATCCGGCGCCGCGGCGTCCCGCCTCGTACGGGGCGTCGGCGGACTTCGCCATCACCCCCTCGTGGCCCGCGGCCAGCGTCCTGTCCAGGAACCGCTGGGCCTCGTCGGCATCGGAGGTGAGCAGCCGGTCGACCCGCTGACGCTCCGGCACGATCGCCGCCAGTGCGGCGCTGCGCTCGTGGGCCGGACGGTCGAGGAGGTCCGCGCCGTCGACGTGCAGCAGGTCGAAGAAGAACACCGAGAGCCGCTGATCGCCGGGACCGGCGCCGCCGCGGCGGCCGAACCGCGACGCGGTGACCTGGAACCGGTGCGGACGCCCGTCGGGTCGCAACGCGATGGCCTCGGCGTCGGCGATCAGCGTCTGAACCGGCAGCGCGAGCGTGGCCTCGACGACCTCGGGCAGCCGGGCGGTGACGTCGTCGAGGCTGCGGGTGAAGACCGACACGTTCTGCCCGGCGCGGTGGATCTGCACCCGCGCCCCGTCCAGCTTGACCTCGAAGACCGCGCTGCCGCCGAGGCGCTCCAACGCGTCGGCGACGCCGGTGGCGGTCTGGGCGAGCATCGGGCCGACCGGCCTGCCGACCCGCAGCGTGAACTGCTCGAGGGCCTGCTGTCCGCCGGTGAGCGCCGCGGCGGCCACCGCGGGCAGGTCCCCGCCGAGCATCGCAGCCCGCCGCACCCCGGCGGCCGGCAGGCCCGCCGCGGCGGCGACCGCGTCGGCCATCACCCCGACCAGGGCACCCTGGCGGAGCTCACCGCCGAGCAGCCTGCGCAGAAACGTCTGCTCGACCTCGGTGGCCGCGGCGAACAGCCGGCTCAGCAGGTCGGCACGCCGCGCCTGCGAGCCCCGACCGGCGGTCGCCCCGATCTCGGTGAACAGCGCGTCGACCTCACCGACCGTGAGCCCGGGCTCGAGGCTCGGCGCGGGCAGCGACCGCAGCGCCGCCCAGCCCACCCCGATCTGCCGCTGGGTGAGCTCACCCGACAGCCAGGACACCACCACGGCCACCGCGCCGGGGTCCTCGGCCCCTGCCCGGCTCAGCACCTCGGCGATGCGGGCGGTCTTCGCCCGCCGCGACGACGACGCGGCCACGTCGGCGGACGCGCGGGCGACGTCTACGAGCAGCACGCCTTCACCCTGGCACGCCGGTCCGACAGCCGGCTCACGTCACCTTGAACGTGATGGAGTGCCAGCCCGTCGCACCGTCGGGGACCGGGTCGGCCCGATCGGGGGTCTGCGTGTACCCGGTGTTGTCGGTGGCCCGGACCGTGATCGTGTGGAAGCCGGGGCCGGCCGCCTCCCAATCGAAGCTCCACAGCCGCCACGTGTCGTTCGAGTACGAGGCGCCGAGTGTGGCCTGCTGCCAGTCGCCGTCGTCGATCTGCACCTCGACGGTGCGCACCCCGCGGCCCTGCGCCCAGGCGACGCCGCCGAACGTCACCGGGCCGGCGGGCACGTCCTGGCCGGCGCGCGGCACGTCGATGCGCGATTCGGTCTTGATCGGGCCGCGCTCGCCCCAACCCAGCTTGGTCCAGTAGGCCTGCGCGCGGTCGAACCGGGTCAGCTCGAGGTCGACCACCCACTTGGTCGCCGAGACGTAGCCGTACAGGCCGGGGACCACCAGACGAGCCGGGTACCCGTGCTCGATCGGCAGCGGCTGGCCGTTCATCCCGATCGCCAGCAGCGCGTCGCCGTCGGTGAGCGCTTCGACCGGGGTGCCCGCGGTCCAGCCGTCCACCGACGTGGACAGCACCATGTCGGACCCGCTGCCGACCCCGGCCTCGGCCAGCAGGTCCGCGACCCGGTAGCCGGTCCACACTGCATTCGAGATCAATTCTCCGCCAACGGGATTGGAGACACAGGTCAGCGTGACAACGCGCTCGACGACGTCGAAGCGGTCCAGGTCGGCGAAGCGCAGGGTTACCTCGCGGTCGACCATGCCGTGGATGCGCAACTGCCACGCCTCGCGGCTGAGCTGCGGGACGGTCAGCGCCGTGTCGATGCGATAGAAGTCCTCATTGGCGGTCACGAACGAGGGCAGCACAACGTTTTTCGGTTGGACGGCCTCGGGTATCGCGGCGGCCGGTTGGGCGACGCGCGGAAGCGCGAACGCGCTCCGATCGCCGGATACCGACGAGGCCAGCCGGGTGATCACCACGCCGGCCACGCCGCTGGCCGCGCCGGCGGCCAGCAGCCCCAAGGTGACCAGCGAACGACGCCGGCCCGTGTCGGGGTGCTCGCCGGAGTCACCGGTATCGCGGTCACGGAATCGGCGCGAGATCAGCAGCCGCAGCGCGGCCACGCCGCACACGATGCCTGCCACCGTCGGGATCGTGTCGACGGCGGTGGCGCCGGCCCGGGACAGCACCGCCGCGCAGCCCAGGGCGCCCGCCGCGACGATCATCGCGCTGCCCAGCGGGCGTCGCGGCCCCTCCAGGATCCCGGCGACGGCGGCCAGGGCGGCGACGACCAGCAGCACGGCCACGGAGAGCACCAGTTTGTCTGCGGTGCCGAAGGTCTGGATGGCCCATTCCTTGACCGGGCCGGGCGTCAACTGGATCACCGAGGAGCCGACCGCGGTCCGCACGTCGGCCTGGGGCCCGAACGCGGCGCCGACCAGCTGCGCCACACCGACGGCGACGGCGGCGGCGGCGACACCGCCGGCGGCCTGGGCACCCCGTGTGGTCATGGCGCCAAACTACCGGGGCAGCGAACCCGAAACCCTTACCGAATCGTGTCATCCGCTAGGTTGCTTTACAGATTGACCATCGAATGCAACGTTGCTCGACGGAAAGGGAGCGGAATGGAGATCGAGGGCAGGAAGGCCGTCATCGTCGGAGGCGCCTCCGGATTCGGCCGCGCGACCGCCGAAGCGTTGGCCAAGCGCGGCGCGAGTGTCGCGGTGCTGGACCGGCCGCAGTCCCACGGCGCCGAGGTCGCCGACCGGATCGGCGGCACCTTCCACGCCGTGGACGTCACCGACTTCGACGGCACCGAGGCGGTACTCGATCAGGCGGTGCAGGCGCTGGGCGGTCTGCACATCGCCGTGACGACTGCGGGCGGCGGCGTCGCCGAGCGCACCGTGAAGAAGGACGGCCCGCACAGCCTGGAGTCGTTCCGCAAGAGCATCGACCTGAACCTGATCGGCACCTTCAACATCAGCCGCCTCGCCGCCTGGCACATGTCCAAGAACGACCCGGTCGACCCCGGGGACGGGACAGAGCCCGAGGAGCGCGGGGTCATCATCAACACCGCCTCGATCGCCGCCTTCGAGGGCCAGATCGGGCAGGTCGCCTACACCGCGTCCAAAGCCGCGATCGCCGGCATGTGTCTGACGATGGCCAGGGATCTCGGCAGCCTGGGGATCCGGGCGCTCGCGATCGCGCCCAGCCTGTTCGCCACCGGGCTGACCGAGGGCATCCCCAACGAGTTCGCCGCCGTGCTGACCAAGGACGCCGCGTTCCCGAAGCGGCTCGGCAGGCCTGAGGAGTACGCCAAGCTTGCCCTCGCGATCGTCGAGAACCCAATGCTCAACGGGCAGTGCCTGCGCCTGGACGCGGGCCAGCGTTTCGCGCCCAAGTGACCTGACGGCCCGGTCGTCGTCTCTCAGGCGGCGACGCCCGGGTCCGGGTCACTAGGGTCGGGGTGTGGCTACCGTCGCTGATCACGTCATCACCGCCCTGCACACCAGCGGGGTCCGGCGCGTCTACGGGCTGCCCGGGGACAGTCTCAACGGGTTCACCGACGCGCTGCGGCGCTCCGGGGAGCTGTCCTGGGAGCACGTGCGGCACGAGGAGACCGCCGCCTTCGCCGCGGCCGCCGATGCGGCACTGACCGGAGAGCTCGCCGTGTGCGCGGGCAGTTGCGGACCGGGCAATCTGCATCTGATCAACGGGCTGTTCGACGCGCAGCGCAGCCGGGTGCCCGTGCTCGCGATCGCCGCGCACATCCCGCGCACCGAGATCGGGTCGGAGTACTTCCAGGAGACGCACCCCCAAGAGCTCTTCCGCGACTGCAGCGTCTACTGCGAACTCGTGAGCACCCCCGAGATGCTGCCGCGCATTCTGCACATGGCCATGCGCGCGGCCGTCGAGGAGCGCGGCGTGGCCGTCGTGGTGATCCCCGGCGAGATCTTCCTGCAGAAGGCCGCGGCGACGGCCTGGCAGTCCCGCCCGGTGCGCGCGGCCGCGACGCAGACCCGGCCCGACGATGCGTCGCTACGGCAGGCGGCGGCGATGCTCGACGCGTCGCAGGCGGTCACCATCCTGGCCGGCGCGGGCGTCGCGGGCGCGCACGACGAACTGGTGGCGCTGGCCGACACCCTGAAAGCTCCTGTCGTGCACGCCTTGCGCGGCAAGGAATTCGTCGAGTACGACAACCCGTTCGACGTCGGAATGACCGGACTTCTCGGTTTCGCGTCGGGATACAAGGCGATCAAGGAGTGCGACACGCTGCTGATGTTGGGGACCGACTTTCCCTACCAGCAGTTCCTGCCCGACGACGCGCGGGTGATCCAACTCGACGTGCGCGGCCGCCATCTCGGTCGCCGGACGCCCGTGGACCTCGGCCTCGTCGGCACGGTGGCCGACACGCTGCCGCCGCTGCGGTCCCTGCTGCACCCGAAGTCCGACACCACCCATCTCGAGCGGTCGCTGCGGCACTACCGCCGGACCCGCAAGACGCTCGACGAGCTCGCCGTCAACGACCGTGACCGCACCCCGATCCGGCCGGAATACGTTGCCGGACTGATCAATCGGATCGCCGCCGACGACGCGGTGTTCACCGTCGACGTCGGCTCTCCCGTGGTGTGGGCGGCACGCTACCTGCGCATGAACGGCCGGCGGCGCCTGATCGGTTCGTTCAATCACGGGACCATGGCGTGTGCACTGCCGCACGCGATCGGTGCACAGACGGCGGCGCCGGGCCGACAGGTGGTGGCACTGGCCGGTGACGGCGGGCTGACGATGCTGTTCGGCGAGCTGATCACGCTGATCCAGAATCGGTTGCCGGTCAAGCTCGTCGTGTTCAACAACTCCTCGCTGAACTTCGTCGAACTCGAGATGAAGGCCGCCGGGATCGTCAACTACGGCACCGATCTGGTCAATCCGGACTTCGCCGCCGTGGCGCGGGCGATGGGGATCTTCGGGCGGCGGGTCGAACAACCCGCAGACCTCGAGGGGGCACTGGCCGAAGCGTTCGCCGTCGACGGGCCCGCCGTCATCGACGTCGTGACCGCGCGCCAGGAGCTGTCCATCCCGCCGTCGATCACGGCCGAGCAGGCCAAAGGCTTCTCCCTGTATGCGATCCGGACGATCCTGGCCGGCCGCTCCGACGAACTGCTCGACCTCGTCACCACCAATGTGGCCCGCCGCATCCTGGACTGAGCGGGTGGTGCGCTGATCTGCACCGCGAAGATCACCGCACCTGACACTATGACGGTCATGCCAGTCGAGGTGATGCTGACCGACGCCGACACCGATGCCCTGCAGTCGTGGATCCGCCGGATGGGGCTCGGCTCGACCGTTTCCGACGTCGCGCCGCTCACCGGTGGATCGCAGAACATCGTGCTGCGGCTCACGGTCGACGGCCGGCCGATGGTGCTGCGCCGCCCGCCCGAGCATCCCCGGCCCACCAGCGACAACACCATGCGCCGCGAGATCGCGGTGCTGACGACGCTGGCCGGGTCCGCGGTCCCGCATCCTGAGTTGATCGCCGGCTGCGACGATCTCGACGTTCTCGGCGTCGTCTTCTACCTGATGGAGGCGATCGACGGTGTCAACCCCGGCACCGAGATCGACGAGGCCTATGTGCGCGACCCCGGGATGCGCCACGACGTGGGGCTCTCCTATGCCGCGAGCCTCGCCATGCTGGGAACGGTGCCGTGGGAGGGCAGTGCGCTGGCGCAACTCAAGCGACCGGGTTCCTTTCTCGCGCGGCAGGTTCCGCAGTTCATGCGGTTGCTCGAGAGCTACCGCCACGACAGCTACGCACCGGAGTCGTTCCCGTCGGTCGCCGGGCTCGCCGAATGGCTGGACAGCCATCGCCCGCCCGACGCCGAGCCGGCGATCATGCACGGCGACTGCCACCTCAACAACGTGTTGCTGCGCCGCGAGGCGCCGGAGCTGGCGGCGTTCATCGACTGGGAGATGTGCACCATCGGTGACCCCCTGCTCGATCTGGGCTGGATGCTGGTCTGCTGGCCCGACGGCCCGAATCCGATCGACGCCGGCTCCGCGCTGGCGGCGCTCGGCGGGCTGCCCACCCGCGCGGAACTGCTCGCCGCCTACCGGGACGCCGGAGGGCGCGCCACCGACCGGCTCGACTGGTACGTGCGATGGCCTGCTTCAAGCTCGGCATCGTCATCGAGGGGACGTGGTCGCGGTACCTGGCCGGCCAGGCCAGTGCCGAGGCCGGCGAGCGGCTGCACGCCTCGGCGGAGAACCTGATCCAGCTGGGAACCCGAGTTGCGCACGGGAACAACGCTTTCGTCTGAGCCTCAGCGGTAGGCGTCCCACCCGAGCATGGCCGCCAGCACCAGGCCGGCCAGCCCGATCGCCGCCCGCATCGGCCCGGCGGGTGCGTGGCGCACCACGACCGGTCCGAGCCTGGACCCGGCCAGACATCCGACACCGAGCGCCGCGACCGCGGCCCACTGGACCGGCGCGACGATCGCGAACACCACGGCGGCGCTGCAGTTGGCGGCGCCGAGCACCACGTTCTTGGCGGCATTGGCATGCGCCAGTGTGGTTGCGCCCGAACGCAACAGCAGCGCCAGCAGCAGCACACCCGCAGCCGCCCCGAAATAACCGCCGTAGATGCAGATCGCCGCGACCGCGGTCGTCTCGGCGAGCAGGCCGAGCAGTCGCCGTCTGCGTCCACGATGAGCGCCTGACGGCGCACGCACGGGCAGCAGGATCGCCACCGATGCGACACCGAGCAGCAGAGGCACGGCCCTCTCGAAACCCTCGGCAGGAGTGGACAGCAGCAGTGCCGCACCGGCCACCCCGCCGAGCACCGCGAACGGCACCGCCCGGGCCAGCCGGCGACCTTGACCGATCAGCTCAGGCCGCGACCCCCAGACCGACCCGATTCCGTTGAACACCAGGGCGGCGGTGTTGGTGACGTTGGCGGCGACCGGCGGCAGACCGACCGCGAGGAGTGCGGGATAGGTTGCCACCGAGGCCAGTCCCGCGATGCTTCCGGTCAGACCCCCGAGAATCCCGGCCGCGACGAGCAGCACCGTCTGCGACCACGACACCGGGCTCATTGTGCCAACCCGGCCGGAGCCGACAGCGGCGCGCCCCGAAACGCCGAACCCCGCCAGGCGAAGGCGCTGGCGGGGCGTGGCGTGCGGGGCGATCAGACGCGGGGCGGATTCACCGTGCCGGTGGTCCGTGCCGCCGGGTGATCGACGTCCTTGCGGCGCTTCAGGCCGGCCAGCCCGATGAGGCCGAGAAGACCTGCCAGACCCCACAGACCGGTGTTGTCGCCGTCGTCCTGCGTCGCTTCCTGCGCGACCGTCGTGGTCGTGGATGCCGGCGCGGCGATCTCGGTGGCGTGCGCCACCCCGGCGCCGCCGAACATCAGTGCGAGCGTGGTGGTGCCGATGGCCAGAGTCTTACGCATGTCTACCCTCCATGTATGGGCAGCGGTGGTCGCTGCCGGGCAAAGAACTAGCCATCTCAGCCGGAGGTAAACCTCTTCGCTACCGGCCAGTAGTGATCGCCCGACCGCGCCCTGGTGCTGGACGCCTCAGGTGACCTGGCCTTTCCCTCTTCGTGCCATCTCAGAACGAAATGTGCCCGATACGAACGTATTTTCGTTTGTGGCACCGCAACTTCGCATCGTGGACGGCCCGGTCGGCGGCTGCAGCGGGGGCGCACTGATCGGAAGTGAACACTTTCGCCGGCGTGTGTTTCTCGACGGTTTCGGCAAACTCCGCGGAAAAGCCGGTTGCCGCTCGGGCGCGCGCGGGGCTAAGCTCTCCGGCGTGCCGAGGCGACTCGTAGTAGCAACCCGCAGCGGGGTCTGATCCAGACCGACCCCTCGCTGTGGGTCGTTGCTCGTTCGTCGGTCGCCTTCTCCCTCTTACCCAGGCCGGCACCCATGACTTCCTCGATCGCCCCCGCATCCCCGTCCTCGTTCGCCGCGTGCGTGGACGGCCGCGTGCCCCGACCGCTGCGCGAGGACGCCGAGACGAAGACGTTCGCCGCGTTCGTCGGCGAATACGCGCTTCCCAGTGGACCCGTGCGCCTGGGGCAGTGGTCGTGCGTCGACGACGAGCGGCCCTCGAGCCGACTGGGTCCGCAGGCCCGTGCCTACCGGGCGACGCTGGCGCTGGGGGACCGCATCGGCACCGCCCACGCCGCGGCGTGCGGTCCGGTGGCGGCGCTGACCGCGATGCTGCACGACCGCGGGGTGGGCGTCGAGGTGACGGCCTTCCACCAGCTGCGCGCCGGCGCGCAGGTCGCGACGTTCGTCCGCGGCAGCGGCGCCGGGCGTGCCGAGTGGGCGCTGGGGTGGTCGGACGACCCCGTCCAATCGGCGCTGCGGGCGGTGGTCGCCTGCGCCAACCGGCTGCTGGCCTGACGGCCGCTCAGCGCAAGGGGCGCAGGACGATCGGCATCCCGTCCAGCGGCACCGGCATCCCGCCGTAGTCGTACCGCGGGGTGTAGCCGGGCTTGGGCAGCTCGAGCCGGTAGCGGCGCAGCAGCCGGTGCATGACGGTTTTGATCTCGAGTTGGCCGAACACCATGCCGATGCACTTGTGCGCCCCGCCGCCGAACGGGGCGAACGCGTAGCGGTGCTTCTTGTGTTCGTTGCGGGGCTCGGCGAAGCGCTCCGGATCGAACTTGTCCGGATCGGTCCACAGCTCGGGCAGCCGGTGGTTGATCGACGGCCAGGTCACCACCGCCGTGTCCGCGGGGATGTAGTAGCCCAGCAGCTCGGTGTCCCGCACGGTCTGGCGGAAGTTGAAGGGCAGCGGGGTCATCATCCGCAGCGACTCGTTCACCACGAGGTCGTAGGTCTCGAGTTTCTCCAGGGCCTCGATGTCCAGCGGCCCGTCGCCGATCCGCTCCGACTCCTCGCGCAACCGGTCCTGCCACTGCGGATTCGCCGCGAGGTGGTAGGCCATCGTCGTCATCGTGGAGGTCGACGTGTCGTGCGCGGCCATCATCAGGAAGATCATGTGGCTGACGATCTGGTCGTCGGTGAAGCTGCGACCCTCTTCGTCGGCCGAGTGGCACAGCACGCTGAACATGTCGGTGCTTTCCGAGCGGCGCTTCTCACCGATCCGGCTGGAGAAGTACTGCTCCAGCGTCTCGCGGGCCTTGATGCCGCGCCACCACGTCAGCGGGGGCACCGGCTTGCGGACGATGGCGTTGCCCGCCCGTGTCGTCGTGGTGAACGCCTGGTTGATGGTGGTGACCAATTCGCGGTCGGTGCCCGCCGGGTGTCCCATGAACACCTCGGAGGCGATGTCGAGGGTCAGCTCCTTGATCGCGGGATAGAAGAGGAACCGCGGATCGTTGGGCACCCAGTCGTTGGCGAGCACCCTGGTGGCCACCGAGTCGACGTGCGGCACGTAGCCCGACAGCCGGGTGCGCGTGAACGCCTCCTGCATGATGCGGCGGTGGAAAAGGTGCTCGTCGAAATCGAGCAGCATCAGGCCGCCGTCGAAGAACGGCCCGATGATCGGATCCCAGGCGCGCTGCGAGAAGTCCTTGTTGCGGTTCGTGAACACCGCCTGGGTGGCGTCGGGGCCCAGCGCCATCACCGCTGAGAGCGCCGGCGACTGCGAGTAGTAGATGGGGCCGTGCTTGCGGTACTGCTCGAGGATGAAGTCGGGGCCCCCGCGGAAGGTCTCGATCATGTGCCCGATCACCGGCAGTCCGGCGTCACCCTTGATCGCCTTGAGTCCGCTGCCTGCCGGCGGCTCGGCGAACACGAACTGATCCCAGTCGGTGTTCTTCAGGCGCTTCTCCACGACCCCCATGCCGGGAATGGTCACCGGTGTCGGCTTCAGACGGCGTTTGGCCTGGTCAAGCCAATAGTCGGTAGCACTGATCGTCGGCATCTTCACACTCCTGACTGAGGGTGACTGTGGTCGATGTCACTCGCGACCATCCTGGTCGAGACACTTGACGCCTGTCAAGTTTCGGGGAGTTTGTGTCGCGCGCGCCGCGATGCCAAGGTTGACTGCCATGACCGCCGATGCCGCCACCACCGATCCCCGGCGCAGCCGCGGCGATCGGCAGCGCGACGCCATCATCACCGCGGTGCGCGATCTGCTGCAGGAACGTTCCTTCGCCGACCTGTCGGTGAGCACGATCAGCGAGCGCGCGGGGGTGGCGCGATCGGGCTTCTACTTCTACTTCGACTCGAAGTACGCGGTGCTCGCGGTGATCGTCGCCGAGGCGATGGCCGAACTCGATCAGCTGACCCACGATTTCGCGCCGCGGGAGGCGGGGGAGTCGCCCTCGGCCTTCGCCGCCCGGATGGTCGGCTACGCCGCCGCGGTGTTCGCCTCCAACGATCCGATCATGGGTGCCTGCAACCTGGCGCGCAGCACCGACGCCCAGATCCGCGAGATCATGGACGACTTCCAGGACACCGTCGTCAACAAGATCGTCGGACTGGTGGGCCAGGACGAGGGGGCGCGACCGATCTCCGATGACCTGCCGGCCCTGGTCCGCAGCCTGACCGCGGTCACGTCGATGACGCTGGCCCGCGACAGCGCGTTCGTCGGCCGCGGGGTCGACCCGGCCCGGGCCACCGAGATCGCCGAGCGACTGTGGCTCTACGGACTCTGGGGCGGCGCCGACCTGCGCGGTGAGTGAGCGTGATCGGGCCCGATGACAGGCCGGTAGGGTCCGTGCCATGGGTTCGAGCGACGGGTGCGGTGCCTATTTCACGGGCAAGCGGTGCTTCCTCACCGGCGCGGCCAGCGGTATCGGTCGCGCGACCGCGCTGAAGCTGGCAGCCCAGGGCGCCGAGCTGTACCTGACCGACCGGGACGCCGCGGGGCTGTCGGCGACGGTGTCGGACGCCCGCGCGGTGGGGGGCGTCGTCGCGGCGCACCGGACGCTGGACATCACGGACTACGACGCGGTCGCCGGATTCGCCGCCGACATCCACACCCGGCACGGGTCGATGGACGTGGTCATGAACATCGCAGGCATCTCCACGTGGGGCACCGTCGATCAGCTCACCCATCAGCACTGGAAGTCGATGATCGACGTCAACCTGATGGGACCGATCCACGTCATCGAGACGTTCCTGCCGCCGATGGTGGCCGCCGGGCGCGGCGGGCATCTGGTCAACGTGTCGTCGGCGGCCGGCCTGGTGGCGCTGCCCTGGCATGCCGCGTACTCGGCGAGCAAGTACGGCCTGCGTGGCCTGTCCGAGGTGCTGCGTTTCGACTTGGCGCGCCATGACATCGGTGTCTCGGTGGTGGTGCCTGGTGCGGTGAAAACCCCTCTGGTGCAATCGGTTCACATCGCCGGCGTGGATCGCGAGGATCCACGTGTGCAGTGGTGGACGGATCGCTTCGGCGGGCACGCGGTGTCCCCGGAGACTGCCGCGGACAAGATCCTGCGCGGCGTGGTGCGTAACAGGTTCCTGGTGTACACCTCCGCGGACATCCGTGCGCTCTACTTCGCCAAGCGCACGTTCTGGCGGCCGTACGCGATGGCGATGGAGCGGGTCAACGTCGTGTTCACACGTGCGCTGCGGCCGCATCCGCGGCGGCGCTGAGCCTCACCGCTTTCCCCAGTCCCACGGCGGAGTGGTCAGCAGGTCCTGGCCGCTCACCCGGGTCTCGCCCCAGTCCTTGACGAGTTCGATCTCCCACGCCTCGCCGTCGGTGCCCATCGGTGTTGCGCCGAGCCGCTCCCGCAGCACCGTCGAATGGGTGACCACCACGACCTGCGTCACGGTGGCGGCCGCGGTGATCAGATCGGCCAGCGGGGGCACCAGGTCGGGGTGCAGCGACGTCTCCGGTTCGTTGAGCACCATCAGCGACGGCGGCTGCGGGCTCAGCAGCGCGGCCGTCCAGAGCAGGAAACGCAAGGTGCCATCGGAGATCTCGGCGCTGCGCAGCGGCCGGAGCATGCCGCGCTGGTGCAGGTTCAGATCGAACAGGCCGTCGGTGACCGACACCGAGATCGAGGCTCCGTCGAACGCCGCCGCCACCGCGCGGTGCAGATCCTCGGTGCCGGTCTCCAGGATCGTCTGGACCGCGGCGGCGAGATCGGCGCCGTCGTCGGCGAGCACCGGTGTCCGGGTGCCGACGTGCGGCTGCCGCGCCGGAGCGTGGGCGTCGGCGCGGAATCCGTCGTAGAAGCGCCAGTCCCGCAGCCGTTCCCGGACCATCACCAATTCCGGTGCGGCTCCGGCCCAGTCGGCCAGCACACTGCGGTGAGCGGGCAGGTTGCGCGACAGCTCGTCGAACCCCCGGCTGCCGTCGGAGGCCACCTCGACCAGCCCGCGCACCCGGCGCACCAGGGTGGTGGTCGGACGGGCCACCGGCCCGGCGAAGATCAGTTCCCGTTTGACCTCGGGGTCGCGCGCGAACGCGGTCTCCGTGGCCTGAGGTAGCCCGAAATCCACCAGGTACCCGAAATCGTCTGCTGCGTAACCTAATTCGATGGAGACCGGACGGGTTCGGGGTCCGCCCTGGGCGGTCCCGGTGCGGCGCGCGCCACCGAGCTGCTCGGGGCCTGCCCACAGCGCGGATTCGACACCGCCCTCGCGGGCGAACGACCCGATGACCTCACCGCGGCCGCAGTCGGCCAGCAGGCGCAGCGCCCGATACAGGGACGACTTGCCGGTGCCGTTGGCCCCGGTGACGACGGTCAGCCGGCGCAGGGGCAGCACGAGATCCCGGAGCGAGCGGTACCCGCGCACCGCGACTGTCTGCAGCATCGAGAGGTGACGCTAGCCCTCGGTGCCGACAGCGGCCACGGGACGCTCGGTCATCGCGAGATCCAGCCGGACGCCCAGCAGGCGCACCGGTCGCGTCAGATCGAAGTCGCCGAGCAGATCGAGCGCGGTCCGCACGACGACCTCGGCATCGGTGCCGGGTGCGGGCAGTGTGCGGATCTTGGTGCGGGTGAAGAAGGTCGCGGTGCGCACCGTCACCGCCACCCGGGACACCACGCGCTGCTCCGCGACGATCTCTGTGAGCGTGCGCTGCGCGAGATCGGTGACCGCGGCCGCCATGTCCGCCCGATCGGTCAGGTCCTCGGGGAAGGTGACGACGTGGCTGCGCGACCGGGGGACCCAGGGCGCCGCGCTGACCGTGGTGTCACCGCCGCCCTTGGCCAACAACAGGATCCACAGCCCGGTGGTGGGGCCGAACGCGGCGGTGAGCACCGATGCGTCGGTGGCCGCGAGGTCGGCGACGGTCGAGATGCCCATTGCGGTGAGTTTCTTCGCGGTCTTGGGGCCGACTCCCCACAGCGCGTCGACGGGCCGGTCGCCCATCGTGGTCATCCAGTTGTCGTCGGACAGCGCCGCGATGCCGGCCGGCTTGCCGAAGCCCGTCGCGACCTTGGCCCGCTGCTTGTTGTCGCTGATGCCGACCGAGCAGGTCAGCCCCGTCTGCGTGGCCACGGTGTCCTGGATGCGGCGCGCCAGCGCGAAGGGATCGGTGTCCGGTCCGGCTCCCACGTACGCCTCGTCCCAGCCCCACACCTCGACGGGATGCCCGAGGTCACGCAGCGCCTGCATGACCCGCTCGGAGGCGGCGTCATAGGCGTCGGGGTCCGAGGGCAGGAAGGTGGCGTCCGGGCACCGCCGCGCCGCGACCCGCAGCGGCATCCCCGCATGCACACCGAAGGCGCGGGCCTCATACGACGCGCACGTGACGACCTTGCGGGCTTCGGTGGGGTCACCGCTGCCGCCGACGATCACGGGCATGCCGATCAGGTCCGGCCTGCGCTGCAGTTCGACCGACGCGAGGAACTGGTCGAGATCGACGTGCAGGATCCACTGCGTCGGCGCGCTCATGTCCCGCAGAGCTTGCCGACCAGCGTCTCCCAGCCGTCGCCCAGATCGCCCAGCGTGCGGCCGCGATCGGTGGTCTCGTGGTGCACGTAGTCGGCGTCGAGCAGGGCCAGCAGCGCCGTGGTCTGCGCGTCCAGGTCCCCGGTGGTGCCGGCCTGCTCCAGCAACATCCGAACGTGGCTGTGCTGCAGCATCATCGGAGGGTTGAACCGCATCTGCGGGTCTCGGCCGACGTCGGACAGCAGGGCGTGATGGGTGGCGACGAAGGCGAGTCGTTCGCGGCCGTAGGCGCGCAACCGGTCGGCCGGCGCGGCGCCGGGACCCAGCGGCGGTGGCCCGAACAGGAACGCCTGCTGCAGCGCCTTCTCGTCCTCGTCGAGCAGCACCATCATCAGCCCGGCGCGGCTGCCGAAGCGGCGGAACAGCGTGCCCTTCCCGACACCCGCGGCAGCGGCGATGTCGTCGGTGGTGACCGATTCGGCGCCGCGTTCGGAGACCAGCCGGCGCGCGGCGTCGACGAGCAGGGCGCGGTTGCGCGCAGCGTCGCCCCGCTCCGGGGGACCGGGCTCGCTGACGGACAACGTCGTCAGGCCGTCGGAGACGCTCACCGGGCAACTTTAACTCAGCCGGAATAAATCGGACTGCGGTCCGGTTCAACTCTGCGAGTATCGACCACGACGATCGAAGGGAACGAAGTGGCAGACAGCACGGTATTGGTTCTGGTGGGAAGTCTGCGGGCGGCGTCGGTGAACCGTCAGCTCGCCGACCTGGCGGCCGAGACGGCACCCACAGGGGTGACCTTCGAGCGCTTCGACCGGTTGGGCGAGCTGCCCTTCTACAACGAGGACATCGACAACGACTCGGTGCCCGAGCCGGTGGTGGCGCTGCGCGACGCCGCGGCGCGCGCCGACGCGGCGCTGGTGGTCACCCCGGAATACAACGGCAGCATCCCCGGCGTCCTGAAGAACGCGATCGACTGGCTGTCCCGGCCGTACGGCAACGGTGCGCTCAAGGACAAGCCGCTGGCGGTCGTCGGGGCCGCGCTGGGGCAGTACGGCGGCGTCTGGGCCCACGACGAGACCCGCAAGTCGTTCGGGATCGCCGGCCCCCGGGTGGTCGAGGACCTCGACCTCTCGCTGCCGACCCAGTCGCTCGACGGCAAGCATCCCCGTGAGAGCGCCGAGGTCGCGGCCAAACTGCGCGACATCGTCGGCAAGTTGGTCGCCGAGATCGGCTGACCTCCTCTTCACGCACTCGCCCGGCTTTGCTGACACGCAAAGCCGGGCGATGTCGTTTGCTGACCGGAATCTCGGGAGGGCTCGCCCGGCCTCGTTGTGTCGGTGGCTGGTGGTAGACCAGCGGTCATGAGTTCGACACGGGTGAATGTGACGTGCGACACGCCGACGCGGATCCCGGCGAAAGGCTTACGACCAGGGAATTCCAAAAATGTCATTCAGAACATCTTGTATCTCTTCTGATTGTCGGACACCAGGTGTAGTGTTTCGAACACCGACAGACCCCCTAGATATAGGGGTCGGCCGGAGCCAGAAGTTCCGGCAGCGTCGGGTCACCGTCGGTCGGTGGTGCGGCTCGGTCGGCCCGGAATTTCGGAGGCCTTCGGGCCGCTGAACCGTAGTGACGCGCACCAACCGAGCAGTTGCCAGTCCTTCCCTTCGCCCGTCTTCGCAGAGGAGCCCGCGCCAGATGTCCCAGTCACCCGTCACCGTGTACACCAAGCCGGCATGCGTGCAGTGCAACGCGACCTACAAGGCGCTCGACAAGCAGGGCATCGCCTACGACGTCGTCGACATCAGCCTGGACACCGAGGCCCGCGACTACGTGATGGCCCTGGGCTACCTGCAGGCACCCGTCGTGGTGGCCGGCGCCGACCACTGGTCCGGCTTCCGCCCGGACCGGATCAAGGCGCTCGCCGGCGCGTCCGCCGTCACCGCCTAGGCCCATCCGACGCATCGACCGAGAGGAGCGGACATGAGCAACCTGGTCTACTTCTCCAGCGTGTCGGAGAACACGCATCGGTTCGTACAGAAGCTCGAGCTGCCTGCCATCCGGATTCCCCTCAAGGAGCGGATCCAGGTCGACGAGCCCTACGTGCTCGTCCTCCCCACCTATGGAGGAGGGCACGCGAACGGTCCCGATCCCGATCGCGGGGGATACGTCCCCAAGCAGGTGATCGCTTTCCTCAACGACGAACACAACCGGTCGTTGATCCGCGGCGTCATCGCCGCGGGCAACACCAATTTCGGTGCCGAATTCGGCTACGCCGGGGTCGTCGTCTCACGCAAGTGCGGCGTCCCGTTTCTCTACAGGTTCGAACTCATGGGAACGACGGACGATGTGTTCGCCGTTCGCGCAGGACTCCAAGACTTCTGGAAGGACCGGACGTGCCACCAACCGTCACAGCTGCAGAACCTGTAGTCACCGGCGCACACGCGCTCCCGGGCGAGATGGATTACCACGCCCTCAACGCGATGCTCAACCTGTACGACGCCGACGGCAAGATCCAGTTCGACAAGGATGTGCAGGCGGCGCGGGAGTACTTCCTGCAGCACGTCAACCAGAACACGGTGTTCTTCCACAGCCAGGACGAGAAGCTCGACTATTTGATCGAGAAGCAGTATTACGAGCGCGAAGTGCTCGACCAGTACTCGCGCAACTTCGTCAAGACGCTGCTGGATCGCGCGTACGCCAAGAAGTTCCGGTTCCCGACGTTCCTCGGTGCGTTCAAGTACTACACCTCCTACACGCTCAAGACGTTCGACGGGAAGCGCTACCTGGAGCGCTTCGAGGACCGTGTGGTGATGGTGTCGCTGACGCTGGCCTCCGGGGACACGACGCTGGCCGAGAAGCTCGTCGACGAGATCATGGACGGCCGCTTCCAGCCGGCCACCCCGACGTTCCTCAACTCGGGCAAGAAGCAGCGCGGCGAGCCGGTCTCGTGCTTCCTGCTGCGCATCGAGGACAACATGGAGTCGATCGGGCGTTCCATCAACTCGGCGCTGCAGCTGTCCAAGCGCGGTGGCGGAGTCGCCCTGCTGCTGAGCAACATTCGTGAGCACGGCGCGCCGATCAAGAACATCGAGAACCAGAGCTCCGGGGTCATCCCGATCATGAAGCTGCTCGAGGACTCGTTCTCCTACGCCAACCAGCTCGGCGCGCGGCAGGGCGCAGGCGCGGTGTATCTGCACGCGCACCACCCGGACATCTACCGGTTCCTCGACACCAAGCGCGAGAACGCCGACGAGAAGATCCGCATCAAGACGCTGTCGCTGGGCGTCGTGATCCCGGACATCACGTTCGAGCTCGCCAAGAAGAACGAGGACATGTACCTGTTCTCGCCGTACGACGTCGAGCGCGTGTACGGGGTGCCGTTCGCCGACATCTCGGTGACCGAGAAGTACTACGAGATGGTCGACGACGCGCGGATTCGGAAGACCAAGATCAAGGCGCGCGAGTTCTTCCAGACGCTGGCCGAGCTGCAGTTCGAGTCGGGCTACCCGTACATCATGTACGAGGACACGGTGAACCGGGCCAACCCGATCGAGGGCAAGATCACGCACAGCAACCTGTGCTCGGAGATCCTGCAGGTGTCGACGCCGTCGCTGTTCAACGAGGACCTGAGCTACGCCAAGGTGGGCAAGGACATCTCGTGCAACCTCGGCTCGCTGAACATCGCCAAGGCCATGGACTCCCCGGACTTCGCGCAGACCATCGAGGTGGCCATCCGGGCGCTGACCGCGGTGAGCGATCAGACCCACATCTGGTCGGTGCCCTCGATCGAGCAGGGCAACAACGAGTCGCACGCGATCGGGCTCGGGCAGATGAACCTGCACGGCTACCTCGCTCGTGAGCGAATCTTCTACGGCTCCGAGGAAGGCGTCGACTTCACCAACATCTACTTCTACACGGTGCTCTACCACGCGCTGCGGGCCTCGAATCGCATTGCAATTGAACGGGGTTCGGCGTTCGGCGGGTTCGAACGCTCGAAGTACGCGTCGGGGGAGTTCTTCGACAAGTACACGGAGCAGGTGTGGGAGCCCAAGACCGACAAGGTGCGCCAGATCTTCTCCGACGCGGGCATCCGCATCCCGAACCAGGACGACTGGAAGCGGCTGAAGGAGTCGGTGGCCGAGCACGGCATCTACAACCAGAACCTGCAGGCGGTTCCGCCCACCGGGTCGATCAGCTACATCAACCACTCGACCAGTTCGATCCACCCGGTGGCCAGCAAGATCGAGATCCGCAAGGAGGGCAAGATCGGCCGGGTCTACTACCCGGCGCCGTATCTGACCAACGACAACCTGGAGTACTACCAGGACGCGTACGAGATCGGCTACGAGAAGATCATCGACACCTACGCCGCGGCCACCCAGCACGTGGACCAGGGGCTGAGCCTGACGCTGTTCTTCAAGGACACGGCGACCACCCGCGACGTCAACAAGGCGCAGATCTACGCCTGGCGCAAGGGCATCAAGACGCTGTACTACATCCGGCTGCGCCAGATGGCCCTGGAAGGCACCGAGGTGGAGGGTTGCGTCAGCTGCATGTTGTGACCTGAGTTGTGCAGCGCCGTCGACGGTTCTCCGTCGGCGGCGTTGTGCTGTGGCGGCCGGCGATTCTCCGAGTGTGCGCTCCTATACGGCCGGCGCGGCGATTCGCGTACGGACACCGCACGGTCGGCGCGATGCGACGTCTCAGTCAGTCTTCACTCGACTGGTCGGCGCGCACCGCCCTGAGGCGTCGCTGTTCACGCAGCACGTTCTGGTAGCTCTCGCGTTCGGCGACCAACCAGTCGGGCTTCTCCTCGAGCAGCGCATCGATCTGTTCGGTGGTCAGCGCCTCGGTGACACCGCCGCGCGCCAGGCCGGCGATCGAGACGCCCAGCTTGGCCGCCACGAGGTTCTTCGGGTGCGGCCCGTTTTTGCGAAGATCCTGCAGCCATTGCGGAGGGTCGGTCTGCAGCGCGGCGAGTTCGTCACGCGTGATCGCGTTCTGCTGGAACTCCGCAGGCGTCGCGGGCAGGTAGACGTCCAGCTTCTTCGCCGCGGTGGCGGGTTTCATGGACTGCGCGTTCGGCCTGCTCATGCGCAGAGCTTATCGATAGCCTGAGGGGGTGGATGCGGCCTCGCTCACTGTCGGATACGTCCCCGGCGGAACACCCGCGAAGTGGGCCCGCAACTGGTCGCGGCGTCACCCGCAGATCCCGCTGGAATTACGCACCGTCGCCGCCGCGGACGCCGCCGATGCGGTGCGCAGCGGTGCCGTCGACGTCGCGGTGCTGCGGCTGCCGTCCGACACCACCGGGCTGGCGGTCATCCCGCTGTACGAGGAGACCACGGTGGTCGTGGTGCCGGCCGACCACCTCGTCACCGCGTCCGACGAGATCACCGCGTCGGACCTCGACGGCGAGCCGCGACTGCTTCCCCACGACGACGTCGTCGACTGGGCGGACGCTCCCGGCGCACTCGTCGAACACCGGCCCGAAAGCACCGGCGAGGCAATCGAACTGGTCGCCGCCGGAATCGGCGTCCTGATCGTGCCGCAGTCGCTGGCGCGGCTGCACCACCGCAAGGACGTCGCCTACCGGCCCATCGCCGACGCGCCGCCCTGCCCCGTGGCACTCGCCGTTCCCGAGGGCCCGCAGCCGGCGCTGGTCGAGGACTTCATCGGTATCGTGCGCGGCCGCCGACCCGGATCGTCGCGCGGCCAGACCCCGCCGACGCCCAAACGCACCGCCCGGGAGAAGACCCTCGCCAAGCAGGCCGCCCGCGCCGCCGCGGGCAAGGTGGCGCGCAAACCGGGCCGAACTCAGCGGGGCCGTTGACTCCTCTGGTGTGCGCCCAGACGGTCGGGGAGCGTCGGAACGCGATCTCACCGCACACCAGGCGCGCGGGACGTCGTGAGTCCCGCGACGAGCAGTCCGACCACACGGCGCGCGTCGTACCGCTCGTCCACCTCGGCTCCGACACAGAGATTGCCGACGGCCCGCAGGAACTCGTAGGCATCGACGTCTGCCCGGATCTCGCCTGCGGCGGCGGCCGCCGCGAGAAGCTGCGCCGCCACGGGCAGGAGTCGGTCGAGAAAGTACGTGTGCAGGGCCTCGAATTGCGCGTTGTCCGTTCGAAGGGCGGCTGCCAGACCGTGCTTGGTGGCCAGGAAATCGACGAACATGTCGATCCACAGCTCCAACGCGGTATACGGCGAATGCTGTTCGCGCAGAGCACTTCCTGCGTCGGCGCACCCCTCGACCTGGTGCCGGAAGACGGCGATCACCAGATCCGCTCGGGTGGGGAAATGCCGGTAGATGGTGCCCACTCCGACACCGGCGCGCGCTGCAATGGCCCGCACCGGCGCCTCGACGCCTGACTCGACGAAGGCCGCCGCGGCGGCGTCGAGCAGCGTCCGCTCGTTGCGCCTGGCGTCGGCCCGCTTGCGCGGCGCGCCCACCTGCTCGGGCATGGTCCTCCTCGTCAGGGGGTTGCATAACCGGAACAGTGCTCCGTATCGTCGCAATAGGAACAACGTTCCGCTTTAAGATCATGCCAGCCCGACCGGGCTCCGAGACAAAGGACCCTCGCCGTGTCGCAGCCAGAATTCGGGATCATGACCGCTCCGCAGCAGGTGGACTACCTCGACGTGGTCCGGGTCTGGCTCGAGGCGGATGGCGTCCCCGACATCGCTTCGGCCTGGTTGTTCGACCACCTCCTGCCGATCGCGGGCACGCTCGACGGTCCGATCTTCGAGGGATGGACGCTGCTGTCAGCGCTGGCCGCGCAGACCGAGCGGTTACGGATCGGCCTGATCGTGACCAGCAACCGCTTCCGGCCTCCGGCGATGCTCGCGAAGATCGCCACGACGGTCGACGTCGTCTCCGGCGGGCGACTGGACTTCGGGATCGGCGCCGGTTCGCGGCCGAGCCACCCCCTCGCCCGGCGCGAATACGACGCGCACGGCCTGCCGTACTCGAACGCCGACGACGCCGTGGCGAGCCTGGCCGAGGCGTGCACGGTGATCCGCCGGCTCTGGACCGCCGACGCGCCGTTCGACTTCGACGGCGCCCACCATCGACTGACCGGAGCATTCGGCAGTCCGAAGCCCGTGCAGCGGCCCCACCCGCCAATCGTCATCGGAGGCAGAGCCACGGCGACGCTGCGGGTGGTCGCCGAGCACGCGGACGTCTGGAACATCCCCGGCGGGGACATCGCCGACGCCGCCGGCCGCAGCGCGATGCTGGATCGCTACTGCGCGGACATCGGCAGGGACCCGGCCGAGATTCGCCGGTCCATCGCGCTCCCGGTGTCCTATGAGCGACCCACCGACACCCGGGCGGCGATCACCGACGCGCTCGACGCCGGCTTCGGGCACATCGTGCTGATGCTCCCGGCGCCTTACCCGCAGGGCGTCGCGCACTGGGTGGCGGACGAGATCATCGGTGCCGCAGTGCGTTAGATCGTCAGGGTGCCGTCGTCGTTGATCGTCCACTGCGGGTTCAGCGCGACCTCCCAGACATGCCCGTCCGGGTCGGCGAAGTATCCCGAATAGCCACCCCAGAACACCCTTTCCGCCGGCTTGAGGATCGTCGCACCCGCGGCGGCGGCCTGCGCCAGCACGGCATCGACGTCGGCCTCCGACCGCTGGTTGATCGCGATGGTGATGCCGCTGAACCGGCCGTCGACCGGGTGGTGGGCGTCCTCGGCGAGGTCCGCACGGCCGAACAGCGCCAGGGCGATGCCGGGCAGTTGATAGAACACCACGCCCTCGGGTGCGTCGTGGGGCTGCCAGCCGAGGCCGTCCTCGTAGAAGCGGCGAGCCCGCGCGAGATCGTCGACGCCGAGGGTGATCAGGCTGATGCGTTGCTCCATGGGTCTGGTCTACCCCCAGCCTCCGACACGCACCTGGTCCGACCAGAACGCCACGGTCGGCACCGCATCGCGCCGAGCCTGCCCGTGGGCGACGACGCCGTCGACGTAGTCGAGCAGGTCGGCGGCGCAGACGCTGACGTCGGCCTGGTAGATCGACAGCACCGGATGCCCCGAGGGCGACCCCGCCGGCAGGTAGTGGTGGGAGCGCACCGGGACCATGCGGGGCACGCGGGCGAGGTGATACTTCGCGCTCCGCAGCGCGTCGCGCATCCGGGCAGGCCGCACACCCCAGCCGTCGTCCCAGAAGCCGTGCCACTCCACCGCGAACACGATGCCGTCGACCGGAAGCTGCAGCCGAGCGGCGAGGCTCCTGCGCCCATCGCCGCGCCAGTTCGGCCAGGTGTCCCCGACCGGCATCCCGGCGGCGAGAAACGCCCGGTGGTCCTCGGCGAACGCGACGCCGAACTCCTCCTCGATGCCGGCGAACTCGGCGTCGGACAGGCCCGGCTCGACCGCCACCGTGCCGAGGGCGGCCAGGTGCTGCGCGGCGGTGGCGCCCAGTCCGGACATGCCGGTCAGGCTAGGCGACCGCAGAGACCACACCGCCGGGTGTGGACGGGAACTCCACACCCGGCGGGACGCCGACCATGCGGCGGGGTGGTCCTCAGTAGGTGTGCTGCGGGCCCTGGGCCTTCTTGTAGAGGGCCTTGAGCATCCGGTCGCGGAAGTGGGCGTTGTCGATGAGCTTGATGCCCGTGTTCGCGACGGCCGGGATCCCGGCCAGCTTGTGGAAGTACCTGCCGCGCTTGTACTCCCGGCCCCATGCGGCCTCCATGCGCTGACCGTAGTTGGTGAAGTCGTCGGGTCCGCCGTTGGTGAGCGCGGCGATCGCGCACTCACCGGCGGCCAGGCCGGACTCGAGCGCCTTGGAGATGCCAGCCCCCGACGCCGGTTTGCCGGCTCCGAGGGAGTCCCCGGTGAACAGGACGCCCGGCCGCCAGGCCGGCCAGGCGGTGAAGCCCATCGGCAGCCGCCAGGCACGCACGCTCTTGTTCTTCTTCAGTTCCTCGATGGGCGGCAGGTCCCACTCGCGCGGCAGCGTGCGCAGGAAGTCGCCGAGGAACTGGGTGGCGTTGATCGACTGCCAGTTCTTGTAGCTGTTCACATAGCCGAGGCCGATGTTGAACACGCCCTGGCCCATCGGGAACACCCACCCGTAGCCGGGCAGCTGATCGCCCTGGAACTGCAGTTTCAGGTAGATGTCCAGGCTGTCGGAGTCCGCGCGGTTCGCCGGCATCTCCGAGCGGATCGCGATCGCCGAGTAGCCGTTGTACTCCGAATCGATCTTGAGCGCCCGCTTGATGGGGGAGTAGGCGCCGTCGGCCGCGATCACCGCGTCGCCGTAGACCTTCTCGCCGCCCTTGAGCACCACGCCGATCACCCGGCCGTTGGCGTCGACCTCCGGTCCCGCGACCTCGGCGCCCTGTCGGACCTCGGCGCCGGCGGACTCGGCGTGCTTGAGCAGGAGCGTGTCGAGATGTTCCCGGCTGACCGTGTGGCCGTGATCGGGCATGCCGGGCCGCTTCGGGAACGACAGCTCCCAGCGGCTGGGGCTGAACACCGTCACCCGGTTGACCCGGTGGAAGGTGGCCACCTCGTCGGCCAGGCCCATCTTCTGCAGGTAACTGACCGCGCGTGCGGTCAGGCCGTCCCCACACGGCTTGGCGCGCGGGAACTGCGCTTTGTCCAGGACCACCACTTTCGCGCCGGTCTGGGCGGCCTGCCATGCGGCGGCCGATCCCGACGGCCCCCCGCCTGCGATGACCAGGTCGTATCGCTGCGTCATATCTCTCGTCTCGTTGCGCGGCTGTCGCACGAGATAGTACCCAAAGTCCCTGGACACCTCGCGGCGGCCGAGAGGACGTCACCAGTTCGTCGGAGGGCCGGCGTGGGCGCGGTCTGGGCAGGTCAGCACGATGTGAACGGGTAGAGTGGCCGGGTGCGACGAGGGTCCAGGGCGCGTGCTGCCGACGAATCGGGCGTGAAGGTCGACGCCCGCAGTGAGCGCTGGCGCGAACACCGCAAGAAGGTGCGGTCGGAGATCGTCGACGCCGCTTTCCGCGCCATCGACCGGCAGGGGCCCGAGGTCTCGCTGCGCGAGATCGCGGAGGAGGCCGGCACCGCCAAGCCCAAGATCTACCGGCACTTCACCGATAAGTCCGACCTGTTCCAGGCGATCGGTCAGCGCATGCGGGACATGTTGTGGTCGGCCATCTTCCCGTCGATCGACATCTCGTCCGATCCCGCGCACACGATCATCCGCCGCGCCGTCGAGCAGTACGTCCGGCTCGTCGACGAGCATCCCAACGTGGTGCGGTTCCTGATGAAGGGCCGGTTCGCCGAGCAGAGCGAATCGACGATCCGCGCCGTCAATGAAGGCCGGGACATCACGCTGGCGATGGCCGACATGTTCAGCAACGAGCTGCGCGAGATGGAGCTCGACGGGGCCGCCTTCGAGTTGGCCGCCTACGCGACGTTCGGGGCGGCCGCCTCGGCCACCGACTGGTGGCTGGGCTCGCGGGACACGCCGCGGCGGCTGCCCTCGGACCGTTTCATCGACTACCTCACCACGATCATGATGGGCTCGATCAACGGCACGTGCGAGGTGCTGGGCATCCGCATCGACCCGGACCTGCCGCTGCACGAAGGCGTGACCCGGCGCGAACAGGTCGCCTGACGACGATCAGGCCTGGCCGGGCCGCAGCACGAACGCGTCGAGCGGCTCGGACAGCCCGCGAAGACGCAGCTCACGACGCGGCGCACCTGCCATCAGAGGGTCGGCGACCCCCGCCGCCACCAGCAGTTCACCGCCGCCCGCGTGTCCCTGCATCCGGGCCGCGACGTTCACGGGATCACCGAGAGCGGTGAAGTCGACGACCTCGCCGCCGACGTTGCCGACGAACGCCGTTCCCGCGTTGACGGCGACGCCCACCTGCAGCCACGGCTCATGGCCTCCGGCGCCGACTGCGGCGAGCAGGTCGAGTCCGGCGCGGACAGCGCGGTCGCGGTAGTGCGGACCGCTGATGCCGCGCACGAAGAACGCCATCACCTCATCGCCGATCAGCTTGTCGATCACCGCGTCGTGACGGAGCAGCGTCTGCGTCGCGGCCCCGTAGAACCGGTTCAGCAGGGACGCGAAGTCGGTCGCGGCCGCGCTCCGGCCGATCGCCGTGGAGCCGCGCACATCGGCGAACAGCACAGCGATGTCGACCTCGACGCCGCCCGTGGGTAACGCGTCGCAACACCGGCTGCAGAGATTCGGATTCTTGCGTGACGGGGTGAAGCCGGCTGCCGACAGGATCCGTCCGGCCACGCCGCCGAACGGGTTGTTGCACACCTTGCAGCGCGGTGCGGACGGCAGGTAGCGGAAGATCCGTCGCGCCCGGACCAACGAGGCATGGCCGTCGGTGAGGACTCTGTCCCACGTGGGGGTGACGGGCGGGATGGCGGTGCCGGCGACGATCATGCTCATGCGGTGATGATGGGCGCGGCGCGCGCGACGCACATGGGGCATCGGCCCCATCTGACGGTGCTGCGTGTTCGGGCCGAACGCGCATGTCGGGGTGCACAATGAGCACGTGCACCCGTCAGGCAACGGCGCGGACGTGGGACTGCGCAGGGCGGAGCTGCTGGCCGCGACATCCCTGGCCATCGACCTGGGGCTCGGACAGCCGATGGAGCACATGCTGCGGTCCTCCCTGATCGCCACGCGGATCGCCGAGCGGATGGGACTGCCCGCCGAACGCCGCGCCATCGTCTACTACGCCAACCTGGTGGGCTGGATCGGTTGTCACGCCGATTCGCAGGAACTCTCGGCTCTCTTCGGTGACGACATCGCCTTCCGCGCGGACACCTACGGCGTGGACATGGCCGGACTGCCGTTCCTGCGCCTGATGGTCAGCCATGTCGGCAGGAACTCTCCGGGATGGGAGCGTGGTGTGCGCACCGCCGCGTTCCTTCTGACGGCGCGGCATCAGGTGGGCCGGCTGATCCAGTCGCACTGCACGTCTGCGGGCGTGCTCTCCGATCGGATGGGTCTCGACCGGGAGGTGGGACAGGCGCTGGCGTACATCTTCGAGCGGTGGGACGGCCGTGGGATGCCCGACGGGGCGCGCGGCGACCAGATACCGCTCGAGGTGCACATCGTCCGGCTGGCCGACGTGGCCGAGGTGCATCTGCGTACGGGTGGCCTCCTGCGCGCGGTCGACGTCATCCGGGCGCGCCGCGGAACGCAATTCAGCCCGGAGGTCGCCGACGTGTTCGCCGGTGACGCCGCCGCGATCGTCGACGGGCTCCTCGAGATCGACGTCTGGACCGCGGCTCTGGCCCAGGCGCCCGACCGTCATCGCACTCTCCATGCCGACGAAGCCGACGAATTGCTCCGTGCCGTGGCCGATTTCGTCGATCTGAAATGCCCGTGCACACCGGGATACTCGCGGGGGGTCGCCGAGTCCGCGGCAGGCGCCGCCCGCAGCATGCGCATGCCCGCAGCCGACGTGACGCGGCTGTACCGGGCCGGTCTCGTGCACGGGCTCGGCCGGCTGGGTGTGTCCAACCAGATCTGGAGCAAGCGGGGACCGTTGAGCACGGCGGAGTTGGAGCGACTGCGGATGTACCCCTATCTGACCGGGCGGATTCTCAGCCGGGTCGCCGGTCTGGAGTCGGTGGTGTCGATCGCCACCAAGGGGGAGGAGCGGATCGACGGATCGGGCTTCCCCCGTGGGCTCGTCGGCGCGGAGCTCTCGTCGGCCGATCGTCTGCTGGCCGCCGCGGTCGCCTACCACCAACTCCTCGAGCCGCGGCCCGACCGGCCCGGCCTCGACAATTCCGCTGCCGCACAGGCGATCCGGGCCGAGGCGCGCGCCGGACGGCTGGACGCCGACGGCGTCGAGGCCGTCTTGGCCGCATCCGGTCACCGCCCCGCCCGGCGCACGTCGCGCGACGGGAACCTGACCGCGCGGGAGATCGAGGTCTTGCGTCTCGTCGCGCAGGGCCGGTCGAACCGGGAGATCGCGGCCGCCCTGCACATCGCGGAGAAGACGGCGCGCAACCACATCGAGCGGATGTACGCGAAGCTGGGAGTGCGCAACCGCACCCAGGCGAGTCTCGCGGCGATCGACCGGGGGCTGGCGCCGTTCGCGATCGACCCCACGGGCAACGGCTGACCGCAGGTCCCTCACCGCCGTTGGTGCGGAATTGAGGCAGACGCCCCATGTGGTCACCGCGCGTCCGACCGACCATTCAGGCGGCACATCAGTCCCCTGGGAGGTCTCATGAACGACAACGCCGTACACCTGCAGGCCCGCGTCGGCACGCTGCTCGACGCCGTCGACGTCACCTGTCACGCCGGCTCGCGACAACTCCTCGCCCCTCTGTCGCTGACCGTGGAACCCGGCGAACTGGTCGCGATCGCCGGTGGCAGTGGCGCGGGGAAGACCACGTTGATGGAAGTGCTTGCCGGGCAACGCAAGCCCAGCGGCGGCACCGTCCGATACGACGATGTCCCGTCCGGAGCAGATACCGCCGGGGCGTCGGGCGTCGGATTCGTCCCGCAGGACGACATCATCCACCTGGAGATGCCGTTGCGCCGGACGCTGCGCTACGCGGCGCAGCTCCGGCTGCCGGCCGGGACCTCGCCGGAGGAGGCGAACCGCGTGGTGGAGCAGACCATGGCGGATCTCGATCTGACCGAACGGGCCGAGGTGCCGGTCCGTCTGCTGTCGGGCGGTCAGCGCAAGCGGGCGAGCATCGCCGTCGAGCTGCTGACCCGACCGCGGCTGTTCTTCCTCGACGAACCGACCTCGGGACTCGATCCCTCGACCTCCATCGAGGTCATGCGGCTGCTGCGGCGGCTCAGCGAGCGCGGGGTCACCGTCGTCGTGACGACGCACGACCCGACGTGTATCGACCTGTGCGACCGGGTGGTCTTCCTCGCCCGAGGGGGCACCCTGGCCTACATCGGCACCCCGGCGCAGGCGCCGCGGTCCTTCGGCGTGCCGGACCTCGCCCAGGTCTACGAGCGGCTCGCCGGCGGCACCCCGGCGGGCCGGGCGCGGCGGTTCTCCGACACTGTCGGCACGTCGCGCACCGCGCCCGAGCCGTCGGCGGCGACCGTCGCCGCACCGGAGTTCCGGCGGACCGGGGCCGTCCGGCAGTGGTGGCTGTTGACCCGGCGCAACGTCGATGTCCTGATGCGGAACCGGTTGACCCTGGTCATCCTTCTCGGATCGCCGGTCCTGGTCACGGCGATGATGGCGACGCTGTTCCGCCGGGACGCGTTCGCGGTCGGCGCCGCCACCGGTGTGGGCCCGGCGCAGATCGTGTTCTGGATCGCCTTCGACGCCTTCTTCTTCGGATTGACCTACGGGCTGCTGCAGATCGTGGGGGAGATGGCCGTCTTCCGGCGCGAGCGACGGTCCGGACTGCGGGTCGGCGCGTACGTGCTGTCGAAGGTGGCGACGCTGCTGCCGGTGCTGGCGGCCGTGTGCGTCGTGCTCCTGGCGGTGCTGCGCGTCCTCGGCAGGCTCCCCGCCGTCGGAGGGCACGTGTTCGCGCTGCTGTTCCTCACGATGCTGCTGGAGGCCACGTCGGCGTTGGCGTTGGGACTGCTGGCTTCCGCGGCGGTGTCGAACGCCGCGCAGGCCGCCCTGGCGTTGCCGATGCTGTGCTTCCCGCAGGTGCTCTTCGGCGGTGCGATCGTTCCGGTCGACGCCATGGCGGGGCCCGGCCGGCTGATCAGCGCCGCGCTGTCGAACCGCCACGGCTTCGAGGCGCTGGGCCGGCACCTCGATCTCGACCGCTACACCGCGATCGTGCCGGCGATGGCCCCGTATCGCGAGACGTTCGCCGGCGGCGCCGGTCACAGCCTCGCCGCGCTGGCGGGTCTGGCAGTCGGACTCGTGCTGCTCACGGTCTGGGTGCTGGCCCGCCGGTCGGCGCCGGGCGGCCTGCGGCGATGACGCACGACGGCGCGTCCGGAGGGACGCGACACGCCAACACAAGATGTGGCGTCGTCACCCGATTCCACACCCAACAAGTTGTAGTGTCGGTGGTGGCCTGTAGAACAGCTCACACAGGTGAAAATCCGGCGAAATGGGGTCCTGGTGTCCGAGGGAATGAAGCTGATCGACCGCGTCTCCGCGATCAACTGGAACCGCCTGCAGGACGAGAAGGACGCCGAGGTGTGGGAACGCCTCACCGGCAATTTCTGGCTGCCCGAGAAGGTGCCGGTCTCCAACGACATCCCGTCGTGGAACACGCTGACGGCCCACGAGAAGCAGCTGACAATGCGGGTCTTCACCGGCCTCACGCTGCTCGACACCATTCAGGGCACCGTCGGCGCCGTCAGCCTGATCCCGGATGCGCTGACCCCTCACGAGGAGGCGGTGTACACCAACATCGCGTTCATGGAGTCGGTGCACGCCCGCAGCTACAGCAACATCTTCTCCACGCTGTGCTCGACCGCTGACATCGACGACGCGTTCCGCTGGTCGGAGGAGAATCCGAACCTGCAGCGCAAGGCCGAGATCGTCATGCAGTACTACAAGGGCGACGAGCCGCTCAAGCGCAAGGTGGCCTCCACGCTGCTGGAGAGCTTCCTGTTCTACTCCGGCTTCTACCTGCCCATGTACTGGAGCAGCCGGGCCAAGCTGACCAACACCGCGGACATGATCCGGCTGATCATCCGCGACGAGGCCGTGCACGGCTACTACATCGGCTACAAGTTCCAGCGCGGGCTGGCGCTCACCGACGACGCCACCCGCCAAGAGCTCAAGGACTACACCTATGAGCTGCTCTTCGAGCTGTACGACAACGAGGTCGAGTACACCCAGGACCTCTACGACGAGGTCGGGCTGACCGAGGACGTCAAGAAGTTCCTGCGCTACAACGCGAACAAGGCGTTGATGAACCTCGGCTACGAAGCGCTGTTCCCGCGCGACGAGACCGACGTGAACCCCGCAATCCTGTCCGCGCTGAGCCCCAACGCCGACGAGAACCACGACTTCTTCTCCGGCTCGGGTTCCAGCTACGTGATCGGCAAGGCCGTCAACACCGAAGACGAGGACTGGGACTTCTAAGGCATGACGGAGCCCGTGAGTGGCGCCGAGTCCGAGGACGACGGCGAACCGCTCGCGGTGCCCAAGAGGTCGACGTGGCGGGTCCTCGCCGACGGCCTCAGCCCGACATCGGTGTGGGCGATGGCCGACGGCTATCCCGTGGTGATCAAGCAGTTCCTCCAGTTCTGTCTGATCCTCGTCTACCCGGCGTGGGTGGCCGGGGTACTGGCCGCCATGGCGATCTACGGCCTCTTCTCCGTCACCGTGTATCCGGTGCTGTGGGTGCTGTTCTGGCCGGTGCGGGCGTGGATGAAGAAGAACCGGCCCGAGGAGTACGCGGAGAGTCAGCGCAAGAAATAGGCCGTGATGTCACGGGGTCGACGTCGCGGCGACCTTGTCCTCCCAGGCGGATCGCGCCCCGGAATCACCGATCCGGTACACCTGGGCCGAGGTGGCGACGGCGGCGATGACGACGATGCCGACAACGGCCCAGTGCAGCGCGGGCGCGAGCGGTCGGTTGCGGTTCTCGCGAAGATGGATGAACGCCAGCAGGGCCGCGGCGACGAGCAGGCCGAGCGAGAAGTAGACCATGGTGTCACCGAGTGCGGTGTGCGCGTTCAGCAGTGCGGTGGCCTGGGTGCGCTGTTCCAGCCACTCGCCGGCCTCGGTCGTCAGCGGGGTCAGCAGCGCGGTCGCGGCGGCGAGAAGCACGACCAGCCACGTGAAGTGTCGTCGCGCGGTCGGCCACAGCGCGCACACGATCGCCAGGACGGCGGTCGCCGGCGCGAGCACCACGATGAAGTGGACGAGCAGGATATGGGCGGGAAGCCCTCGGAATGTGGACACGTCGATCCCTTCTGGTGAATGTGGTTGTCGGAGAACGGAGTTGGTGGCTGGGCTAGCTCGGCGTGGTCAGGGTCAGCGCCAGGCGGGGGCAGCGGTTCACGGCCATGCGCGCCTCGGTCAGGTCACCGCGCGGTACCACCGGCTCGCGGGTTCCGTCCCGCGCCACGGGGTAGCCCCAGTCATCGCGGTCGAGGACGCCGGGCAGCAACTCGGTGCACAGGCCCCGGCCGTCGCATCGGGTCCAGTCGATGTGCAGCCTGCGCGGTGCGGCCGTGCGTTTCATGCGATCTCCGTGACGAGCGCGGCGCTGCAGCGGCCCGCGCGGTGGTGGGCGACATCGTCGGCGAAGACATCCAGTGCGCTGCACGCCAGCCGGACGGTGCCGTCGGGGTGGCGACACGCACCGCGTCCGTCGACGAGGCCGAGCATCCGGTGCATCTCGCGGAGGTGCCCGTCGTCCACGCGGCCGCAGGCGAGGTCGTCGAACATCTGCGCCAGGCGGGGCAAACCGTTGCGGCACGGACCGCACTGTCGGGCACCGTGATCGGCGAGGTAGGCGACGATCCGCGCGGTGTGGGTGAGACCGCACTCGTCGGCGGCGAGCACGTGGACGATGCCCGCGCCGGGGGTGGCCCCGCACGACCGCAGGCCCGCGCGGGACAGCCGGGCGCCGGCGAGGCCCGCCGCGGGGATCCAGCTGCCGTGGTAGCCGCCGATCAGGACCGCTCGCGCGGCTCGCACGTCGGTGACGCCGCCGGCGGCGAGGACCGCTGTCAGCGGGGTTCCGGTGGGCATCTCGACGACACCGCGCCGGGGCACCGCTCCGGACAGCGTGATCAGCATGGTGCCGGGATCTTCCGGGTCCCCGACCGATCGGAACCACTGGGGGCCGTAGCGGGCGATCAACGCGATATGCGCCAGCGTCTCGACGTTGTTGACCAGCGTGGGTCGCCCGCGCACCCCGGCGATCGACGTCGGCACCGTGCGGTCGCGGGGGACGGCCGGGCCGCCCTCGATGCGCCGGACCACCGCGGACTCTTCCCCGGCGACGAAGCTGTCGGGCGCGTCGACGATGCTCACCCGGCGCCGATCCGCGCCGGCTGCGGCACGTTCGGCCAGAGCCGCGCGCACGGTGGGCGCGACACGCTGCGGGACGTAGAGATGGACCGTGTCCGCGCCAACCGTCGAGGCGCACACCTGCAGACCGTCCAGCACCAGATGGGGCGCCCGGGTCAGCAACAGGGCGTCCTTGCCGCTGAGCGGCTCGCCCTCGGCGCCGTTGCCGACCACGACGGCGCCCCGGCCGGTGACCGAGGCGATCTTGCGCCCGGTGGGGAACCCGGCGCCGCCCCGCCCCGTCAAGCCTGCCGCGTGCAGAGCTGCGATCACGTTCTCCGGCGGCTGGGTGGGAAGCGTGCCGAACCGCGCGCGGTGCTCGGTCAGCCCCGGTCCGCAGGCGGCGAAAAGGCGTTGCACGTCAAACGGATTCGCGTGTGAGCTCACCGGTGCGCCTCCGTTCGGGTGTCGGCGTATTCGACGAAGTCCGCCCGCAGCCGCCACGTCAGCGCGCCGGCGACGATGACCGCGCACCCGCCTGCCAGAGCCAGGAACCAGACGCGCAGGGCATCGGTGCCGGCGCCGAGGGCGTGCACCAGCGCAAACGGCCACAATGCATAGGCCATCCAGTGGACTGCGCGAAAAGCACGCGGGCCGAGGCGATGACGCAGCAGGGCGCTGACCGTCACCACGACGAGGATGTCGCAGGCCAGTGTGCCCAGACCGAGCCAGACGGGTCGGTAGGCGGCGAGGAACGGGACGGCGAAGTCGACCAGGCGCAGTTGGGCGTAGGGGTCGAAGAACAGCAGGACCAGATGCGCGGCCACCAGTCCGGTGCCGGCCAGCGCGGCGAACCGGTGAACGTCGGCGACGGCGAAGCGGGGGAGGGTGGCGACGCGCCGTCCCGAACGGGTCGCGATGCCCAGCGTCTGCGCGATCGTCAGGAACACCAGGGCGGTGACCCCGGTGCCGCGCCCCAGCGCCCACAGTGCCTCGCTGGTCATCGCCGGGCCTCCGCGGTGGTGCGCGGCCAGGAGCCGACGGTGTGCTCGACGCGGTCGCGGTCCACCAATCGGGCAGACAGTCCGAGAGCCTCGATCCATGGCAGCGCCGACCAACCGCGCACGATCGCCGCCGTCGACACGGTGTTGGCGGCCCAGCACGTCTGCGCCGCGACCGACACGGTGCGCCACACCGGATCCGCGGACCGGCCTGTCCGCGGATCCAGGATGTGGTGCAGCAGTTCGTCGTTGCGCCGCCAGCGGCGCCGAAGAGTGCTGGAGGTGGCCAGTGCGGTGCCGGACGGCAGCGCGACCATGCCGTCCGGATCGCCGTCGACGTCGTGCACCAGGACCTGCCAACCGCCGTCCGGTGCCGTTCCCGCGGTGGCGATGTCACCGCCGAGGTTGACCATCACCCCACTGCCGGTGACGCCGTGGACGCGCTCGGCGCACCGGTCGGCGGCGACCGCCTTCGCGGTGGCGCCCAGGTCGAGCAGCACCCCCGGCGGCACGGTGACGACGCGATCGTCGAGGGCGACCGTCGACCAGCATGCGGGGCTCACCGCCGACACGGCGGTGCCGTCCTCGCTGCCGAGGGCGACGACGGCCGCGCCCACGGTGGGGTCGACGTCACCGTCGGTGGCCCGCGCCGCGGTCAGCGCCGCCGAGAGGAGGTCGGCCAGCGTCCCGCTGATCCGCGTCGGCCGGCCCCCGGAGGCGGCGAGCGCCATGACCTCGGAGTCGGCCCGGAATCTCGACGCCGCGCGGTCGACCGCGTCCAATTCGGCGTCGACTTCGACGCGGGCGCGACGCAGCGACACCGGTTCGGTGACGACGAGGTGCATGTCGGTGCTCCAGCGCTGCCAGCGACTGTGTGCGAGTTCCGGGGAGTCGAGGGTCATGAGCCGCGCGACACCGTCACGTGCGGGGAGAAGCTCGGCGACAGCACGGGAGCCGGAGTGAGGGTGCGCCGCCGGGTCGTCGGGGGCGTCGACGGTTCGCGGGTCCGCATGGTCTGCTCCGGAGCGGGCACCGGATCCGACGTCGGCGCCGGAGAAGGCGCCGAGGTCTGTCGCGGGGTGGACACGGGGGCCGGTGTCCACCGGGTGATCGGTGCCTGCGCGACGGTGGGTGCGGGCGCCGGAGGCGCGACGGGAGCCGCCGGGGTGTCGGCGGTCGTGGTGGCGGGCAGCGACGGCAGGGGCAGGTCGAGGGCGGGCGGCGGGCCGCTCTGCGGTGGCGCGGGGTCGACGACGACCTGCGCGGCGGGCGCCGCCGGCGCCGCGGTGTCGGCGTAGGCCAGGGCGGAGGTGCCTGCGACGGCGGCGACGCCGAGGCCGGCCAGCGCCCACGAGGTGGCCCGGGCGCGGCGTACACCGGCGCTGGGTGATTCCATGGCGCCGATGCTGACAGCCGATTCTTCGAGCCTTCCAAGAACTCTCGTGGCACGCTCGTCGAGTGCCCGACAGCATGGCGACGCCGAGGCTGCTGATCGTCGAGGACGACCGCGCCTTGAGCTCGATGCTGGTCGGTCTGTTCACCGACGAGGGGTACGAGGTCGAGGTCGCTCATGACGCTCAACGGGGCCTGCACGCCGCACTGACCCGGCGTTACGACGCCATCGTCGTCGATCGCGGGCTCCCGGTCATGGACGGCCTCGACCTCGTCGTCGCGCTGCGGTCGCGGGGGATCGTCACCGGGATCCTGATGCTGACGGCGCGCGGGGCGCTGTCCGACCGGGTCGACGGTCTCGACGCGGGCGCGCAGGACTATCTGGTCAAACCGTTCGAGGTGCCCGAGTTGCTGGCCCGCATCCGCGCTCTGGTGCGACGGCCGAACGGCGACGCGACCCTGCGCGCGGCCGGTCTGTCTCTGGACCGGGTGACCCGCACCGTGAGCGGCGTCGCCGGACAGGTCGAACTCTCCGAGCGGGAAGCCGCGCTGCTCAGCGTCCTGATGAGCACCCCGGGACGGACGTACACCCGCGGCCAGCTGCTGAGTTCGGCCTTCGACGGCGTCGACAATCCGGGCGTGGTCGACACCTACGTGCACTATCTGCGTCGCAAGCTGGGACGCGGCATCGTGCGCACCGTGCACGGCACCGGATACCGCCTGGGGACCGGATGACGTCGGGCACCGACCTGGCCGTCGTGCGGCGCGCGGGACGGATCGCCGCCCTGCAGGCGTCGCTGGCCCTCACCGCGGTGCTGCTGCTCGTCGGGGCGGTCATCTTCGTCGTCGACGCCCAGGTGCAGAAGCAGCAGATCGCCGATCAACTGAGCTCGGTCGTCGGGACGGCCGACGACGCGACCGACCCGCCACCCGGCATGAACCTCGTGCTCCGGGATCTGGCCGGGACGACGTCCGCCAGCGCCGACGGGCTGCCGACCGCGGAGCTGCTCGGGCGCCCACCGGGCTTCTCGGACATCCGGCTCGGTGACGACTCCTACCGCGTGCTGGTCGCCGACCGGCCGCAGGGAAGGGTGGTGGCGCTCCTGGCACTGGAATCCTATGAGGCGAGCCGCAACCGACTGCTGCTCGCGCTGGGCGCGGCGGAACTGGCCGGCATCCTGGCCTCGGTCGGGGTGGTCGTGCTGCTCACGCGGCGCTCGCTTCGTCCGCTCACGGAGGCCCTGGCCCTGCAGCGACGGTTCGTCGCCGACGCCTCCCATGAGCTCCGCGCCCCGCTGACCGTGCTGCACACCAGGATTCAACTGCTCGCCCGCCGCTTCGAGGACGGCGACGCGCACCGGGCCAAGGAGCAGATCGATGCGCTGGCCGCGGACACCCGCGTGCTCGGCGAGGTGATCGAGGACCTGCTGGCATCTGCCTCGATGGCCGGAAACAGGGTGCCCCGTGATCGCGTCGATGTCGCCACACTGGCCGAGGATGTCCGCGCCAGCATGTCCGAGCATGCCGAGTCCGCCGGGGTGACCCTGACGGTGAACCGGGACGCCGACACGGCCGCAACGGCTTTCGTCGTTCTCGGGTCCGCCGCCGCGCTGCGCCGCGCACTCACCTCGCTGGTCGACAACGCGCTCGCCCACGAACACTCGGGTGGCGCCATCGAGATCCGGCTGTGGCGGCGAGGACCGAACGTGGTCGTCGACGTGTGTGACGACGGCGTGGGCGTCGATCCCGACGCGATGGCCAGTCTGTTCGCCCGGTTCTCGCACGGACACAACCACACGGCGACCGCGGGTCGCGAGCGCTACGGCATCGGGCTGGCGCTGGTGCGCGAGATCGCCGTCGCCCACCACGGCGACATCACCGTCGCGCAGACCCCCGGTGGCGGCGCGACGTTCACGCTGACGCTCGCGGCCGCACCCCCGGGCTGAGGGGCCTCACGCGCCGACCGGGATGGCGGCGCTGACCCGGGTCCCCGCCCCCCGCGGACTGGTCACCGTGAGCGTGCCGGAGAGCGCTTCCACCCTGTCCCGCAGACCCACCAGACCCGAGCCCGCGCCCGCGGCGGCGCCACCGACGCCGTCGTCGGTGACCGACAGACGCAGCGTGTCGTCGTCGAGGCCGACCTCGACGGACACCACCTCGGCCGCGGCGTGCTTGGCGGCATTCGTCAATGCCTCGGCCACCACGTAATACGCCGCCACCTCGACCGACTCGGGCAGCCTGCGGTCCACCGCGACCGCCAGCTCCACCGGTACCGACGAGCGCCGCGCCAGCGCTTTGAGCGCGGAGGGCAGTCCACCTTTGGACAGCACCGCCGGATGCATCCCGCGGGACAGCTCCTGCAGATCGGAGTAGAGCTCCGCCAGCCCGTCGACCACCCCGGAGAGCTGGGCGCGCAGCTCGTCGTCGGCCGCGCCGGCCTCGATGGCGCGCACCTGCAGGCTCAACGAGACGATGCGCTGCTGCGCACCGTCGTGCAGGTCCCGTTCGAAGCCGCGCCGCGCGTCGTCGGAGGCGGCGACGAGCCGCGCCCGTGACGCCGAGAGTTCCGCGCGTGTCTGCGCGTTGGCGATCGCCGTGCAGATGAGATCGGCGAAGTCGCCGATGTGCGCGTCGAGACCCTCGGCGATCGCTTCGGTGTCCAGACACCCCACCAGCAGCGCGCCGCACACCGCGCCGCCCACGATCAGCGGCACACCGGTGGCCGAGCGCACGCCCAGTCCGCGCAGCCGGGTCGCGATCGGACCGGACGCCTCCGCGTAGTCGTCGATGCGGGCCGGGGCACCGGACTGCTGGATCCGGGCGCTGACGCTGTCCCCGGCCAACGGGAGCCGCTCGCCGGGCACCAGGGCGTCCTTGCCCGGCCGGTCGCGGGCGGCCAGCACGACCGCGGTGCCGTCGGATTCGAAGCGCAGCAGCGTGACCTGGTCCACGCCCAGACTCTGCGCCAGCTCCTCCACCGCGACGGCGTAGACCTCGGCGGGGTCGGCGCCGCGCGCGACGAGGGTGGCGACCCGCCGCAGCGCGGCCTGCTGAGCGGCCAGCGCATCGGCCTGTCGTCGTCGTTGCTCGGCCTCGGCGGCGCGCAGCCGCGCCTGCCCCACCAGGGCATTGGTCAGCAGCGCCAGCGTCAGGAAGATGGCCAGCGCCGGCGCCAGGCTGTCGCGGCCTTCCAGGTGCAGGTAGGCATACACCGCCGTGCTGACCAGCGACGTCGCGATCGCCAGCCCGAAGCCCCACCCCGCCGACACCACGAGCACGCCCAGCAGCAGCAGCGCGCCGAACGCATTCTCGGGCGCGACCCGTTTCAGCGCGAAGACGGCCAGCACCTCGCCGACGAGGAACGCCGCGGCCACCACGATGCCCAGCCCCAGCGGGCGGGCGGTCGGCCGCACGACCACGCTCAGCAGCCGGGACGGGAGCGAGCGCCAGGTCACCGGGTGATGGTATTCGGAAGGTTTCCCGGTAGCAGGAATGCCGTCGGCCGCTCACCGGGGCATGCTCGAAGCATGAGTGGTGTGCGCTGCCTGATCGTCGACGACAGCCCCGGATTCCGGGACGCTGCGCGCGACATGCTGGAGCGCGCCGATTTCGTGGTGGTCGGCACCGCGGCCGACGCCCGCGACGCCGAGCGGCAGGCCCACGCGCTGCGTCCGGATCTCGCGCTGGTGGACGTCGACCTGGGCGCCGACAGCGGATTCGACGTCGCCGAGCGGCTCGGCGAGGTGGCGGTGATCCTGACGTCGACGCACGACGAGCAGGATTTCGCCGACCTCATCGCGGCCAGTCCTGCCCTCGGTTTCCTGCCGAAGTTCGCGCTGTCGCCGGTCGCGATCAACCGGTTGCTCGCGGGCCGGAACGTCAGCGGCCCTCCAGGAACATGATCACCGCCCGCACCCGGCGGTGATCGTCGCCCGTCTCGGGCAGGTTCAACTTCGTCAAGATGCTGCGCACGTGCTTTTCCACCGTGCCCTCGGTGACCCACAGCCGACGGCCGATTCCGCCGTTGGACAGGCCCTCGGCCATCAAGGTGAGCACCTCCCGTTCCCGGGAGCTCAGTGCGGCCAGCGGATCGTCGCGCTTGCGGGCTCCGACGAGTTCGGCCACCAGCGCCGGATCGACCACCGAGGCGCCGTTGGCGACCCGCTGCACCGTGTCGAGGAAATCGGCGACATCGGTGACACGCGTCTTGAGCAGATAGCCGATGGCGTGGCCGCCCGCGAGCAGTTCCATCGCGTGCTCGACGTCGACGTGGGCCGAGAGCACCACGATGCCGATGCCGGGGGCCTCCTCCCGGATCACCCGGGCGGCGTCGAGGCCCTCGGTGGTGTGGGTCGGCGGCATCCGGATGTCGACCAGGACGAGATCGGGCTTCTCGGTGCGCACCAGGTCCAGTAGCGCCGAGGCGTCACCGGCCTGGCCGATGACCTCCAGACCGGAACGCTGCAGCAGACTGGCCAGCCCCTCGCGCAGCAGCACGTCGTCGTCGGCCACCACGACCCGGAGAGCGCCCATGACCGGACATTGTGTCATCGCAGCGCCCGGCGCGCCCCGGTGAGCGGACTTCTGGGGGCTAGCGGTAAGAGAGGATTCCGGGCAGCGGAGAGGCGGACGGCCCCGATTGTTGTGACGCTGGGGCGGTGAGTGAATCCGTCGGGCGTCCGGTGTCGCGAGTCGAGGGAACCGACAAGGTGACCGGGCGGGCCCGCTACAGCGCCGACACCCCGATCGAGGGCGTCACCTTCGCCGCGCTGGTGCAGTCGGACATCCCGCACGGCCGCGTCACCGCCGAATCGATGGCCTCGGCGGCGTCGCGCGCCGCGGCGGCGCCGGGGGTGCTGCATGTGCTGACACCGCTGAACTGCCCTGCGCTGCATGCCCTTCCGGAAGATCTGACGTGGGATCTGCCGCTGGAGCGCAGGCCGCCGCTGTCGGATCTGTCCGTGCAGCACGTCGGGCAGCACCTGGCGCTGGTGGTGGCCGACTCCCCGGAGAACGCCGCGCACGCCGCCTCCCTGATGGCCGTCAGTTACGAGCCCGCCCCTGCGGTGCTGTCCGCGGCGCAGGTGCTCGCCGATCCGCCCGTCCCCGAGGGCGGATTCGGCGCCGTCCGCCACGGCGCCTACCGCCCCGACCATTTCGTGAAGCTGACCGAGGAGAAGCTGCAGGACCGCCGCGGGCCGCAGGCCGAGCCGACGGGCACCACCGTCGAGGCGATCTACACGACCCCTGAGAACGCGCACTATCCGATCGAGCTGTCGGCCACCATCGCGCGGTGGGAGGGCGACCTGCTCGTGGTGCACGACAGCACCCGGTGGATCACCGGTGAGCGCCGCGCCCTGGCGGCCTGGCTCGGGATCGGCGAGGACCGGATCCGGATCCTGTCGCCTCTGGTCGGAGGAGCGTTCGGCGCCAAGAGTTTTCTGTGGATGCACGTGGTGTTGTGTGCGGTGGCCGCACGCACGGTGGGCCGCCCCGTCAAGCTCGTGCTGACGCGCGACCAGATGTTCACCTCCACCGGTCACCGTCCGCCCACCGAACAGCGGATCACCCTGATCGCCGACGACACCGGCGCCCTCGCCAGCACCGAACACCACACCCTGACCGAGACGTCGACCGTCGCGCACTTCTGCGAACCGACCGGGTTGTCGACGCGCTTCCTGTACCGGTCGCCGCGGCTGGTGGTGTCGCACACCGTCGCCCGGATCAACGCGCCGACACCGTGTTTCATGCGGGGGCCGGGGGAGGCGCCGGGCCTGTTCGCCCTCGAGGTGGCGATGGACGAACTGGCCGAGGCGACGGGCCGGGACCCGCTGCAGCTGCGGCTCGCCCACGTGACCGACCGCGACCAGACCACCGGCCGGCCGTGGTCGGCGGCCGATCTGGCCGGGTGCTACCTGACCGGGGCTCGCCGGTTCGGCTGGGAGGATCGTCCGTCGACGCCACGAACCCTGTCCCGCAACGGGGTCCAGGTGGGGTGGGGGATGGCCACGGCCACCTACCCGGGCCGCAGGATGCCCGCCGGCTGCCGGGTGCAGACCCTGCCGGACGGCCGGGTGCGGTTCAGTGCGGCGACGCACGAGGTGGGTACCGGCGTCCGGACGGTGATGGCGCAGGTGGCCGCCGACGCCACCGGCCTGCCCCTGGACCGGGTCTGCTTCGACTCCGGAGACTCCGCGTTCCCCGACGCGCCGTACAGCGGCGCCTCCCAGACCACCGCGACGGTCGGCTCGGCGGTGTTCGCCGCGGCGCAGGAGTGGAAGCGCCGCCTGGGTGGCCGACCGTTCCCCGCCGGGGGCGTCGGCGCCGATCTCCTCGACGACCTCAGTTTCACCGTCACCAGCGACGGCGCACCCGACGGCGACGCGGTGTCCCAGTCGTTCGGCGCGCACTTCTGCGAGGTGGAGGTCGACGAGGCGCTGGGCCGCGCCACCGTCACCCGCTGGGTGGCCGTGATGGACTGCGGCCGGGTGCTCAATCCGAAGCTCGCCGCCAACCAGGTGATGGGGGGCATCACGTTCGGCGTCGGCATGGCCCTGCTCGAGCAGGTGCCCCACGATCCGCGCACCGCCCGGCCGCTCGGCGAGTACTACGTGCCCACCCACGCCGACCGTCCGGACTTCGACATCAGCTTCCTCGAGCGGCCGGACTACGCGCTCAACCCCATCGGGGTGCGGGGCATCGGCGAGATCGGCACCTGTGGAGTGCCGGCCGCCATCGCCAACGCCCTCCACCACGCCACCGGAAAACGCTTGCGGGCGTTGCCGATCACCCTCGAGGCTCTCCTGGAGCCCTCCGACGAACGGATGGTCTGACGTGACGGATATGGCGCTGACGCCACCCACCCACCGCGTCCGGCTCGCCGTCAACGGCGCGCCCCACGACGTCGACACCGACGTCCGGTCGACACTGCTCGACCTGCTGCGGGAGCGGCTCGGCCTGACCGGCACCAAGAAGGGATGCGACCGCGGCCTCTGCGGGGCGTGCACCGTGGAGGTCGACGGCAGGCGGGTCCTCAGTTGCCTGACGCTGGCGGTGTCGATCGACGGCGCCGAGGTGCACACCGTCGAGGGATTCGCCGACGGCGACCGGCTCGACCCGCTGCAGCGGGCCTTCGTCGAGCACGACGGCTTCCAATGCGGCTACTGCACTCCGGGACAGCTCTGCTCGTCGCGGGCGCTGCTGCGCGAATACGCCGACGGTGACCTGTCGGCGGCCTCATTCGAAGGCAGTCCCGACGACGTGGTGCACGGCCCGCCACGGCTGACCGAGGCCGAGATCCGGGAACGCATGGCCGGCAACATCTGTCGTTGCGGCGCGTACGCGAACATCGTCGCCGCGATCACCAGCGCGCACGAGGCGCCATGTTGACCTTCGCCTACCATCGCGCGACCGGCATCGAGGACGCGATCAGCGCCGCGGCGCGGGGTGCCCGCTACTACGCGGGCGGCACCAACATGCTCGATCTGATGAAAACCGGCGTGGAGACGCCGTCGGCGCTCGTCGACATCGGAGACCTCGACCTCGGGGCGGTGCGCGCGACAGCAGCCGGGGGTGTGCTGATCGGCGCGGGCGTGTCCAACAGCGCGGCCGCCAACCATCCGCTGATCCGTACGGCGTATCCTGTTCTGTCGCAAGCAATTCTGTCGGGGGCGACCACGCAGATCCGCAACATGGCCACCGTGGGCGGGAACCTGATGCAACGCACCCGGTGTCCGTACTTCATGGACCCGGCTTTCGCGGCGTGCAACAAGAGGTCTCCCGGTTCCGGGTGCGGGGCGCTGGCCGGATTCCATCGTGAGCACGCGATCTTCGGCGCCTCGCCGTCCTGCGTCGCCGTGCACCCGTCCGATATGGCGGTCGCTCTGGCCGCGCTCGACGCGGTGGTGCACGTCGCCGGTCCGGCCGGGCCACGGTCGATCCGGATCAGCGAGTTCTTCACGCTGCCCGGAGAACACCCCGAGCGGGACACCAGCGTCGCGCCGGGCGAGCTCATCACCGGCATCGAGCTACCGCCGTCTCCCTACGGCGCCCGCAGCTGGTACCTCAAGGTCCGCGACCGGCACAGCTACGCCTTCGCGCTGGTCTCGGTGGCCGTCGGTCTGGACATCCGCGACGGCATCGTGGCATCGGCGGCCGTGGCGCTCGGCGGCGTGGCGGCCACCCCGTGGCGGACCGGGGCGGCGGAGGCGGAACTCACCGGCAGGACGGCCGACGCCGAAAGGTTCCGGTCGGCCGCCCGCGTCGCCGTGTCGGGGGCACAGCCGTTGAGCCAGAACGGTTTCAAGGTCCTGCTGGCGCGCAACAGCGTGGAGCGTGCACTGACCCGCGCGGCCGCGCGCGGTCAGCTGCGCTCGTGACTGTCCTCCATGACCGTGCGGCCGATCTCGGCGTAGGTGTCGGGCCGGGAGAAGCGCAGCCACAGCGCGTACGCGATGCCGACCAGGAACACGGCCGCGATGAGGTACGGGGCGCTCTTAAACACCAGGGAGTTGGCCGCGTATCCCGCCGCGAACGCCCGGTTGTCCCACAGCAGCCAGACGACGTAGCCCATCGCCACGGCGCCGATCAGGGGGCAGATCAGCGTGGTGATCACGTTGCCGCGGTGTGTCTTGCGTACCCAGAAGAACCAGATCACCGCGATGGAGCAGATGGCCTGGACGAGCAGGATCGCCGCGGTGCCGATCAGCGCCAGCAGCCCGTAGACGTTGGTGTAGGGCACCAGGGTCGGGGTGTCGACGGGCAGGCCGTTGGCGTCGGGCACCTGCACGGCCGTGAAGGCGAAGAACAACAGCACGATCACCATCGTGATGACGCTCTGCACCGCCGAGGCGATGTAGGGCGACCCGTGCCGGGGATGCGCCGCGCCCAGCGTCGACTTGACCTTGGCGGCAGGGATCTCCCGGCCGAGGGCGAACAGGTAGCGCGAGGCCGCGTTGTGGAATGCCAACGCGCACGCGAAGGAGCCGATCACCAGCAGGATCTTGTAGACGTCGAGCAGGAACCCGCCGAGGTTGGCGTCGACCAGATTGAAGAACAGATCCAGCGGCGAGGAACTGATGGACGCCTCCACCGAGGTCTTGGCACCGTTGCCGGCGAGCACCATCGCGGAGATGAACGTGTAGAACAGGCCGAGTCCGATGACGGCGATCAGCGTCGCGCGGGGAATGATCTTCTTCGGGTTGCGGGACTCCTCGCCATAGACGGCGGTGGTCTCGAACCCGACCCAGGACCAGAACGCGAAGAACAGGCCGACCGCCATCGATCCGGCAGCCGCCGCGGTTCCGAACGCCCCGGCGGGCAGGCTCTCGAAGGCGTTGTTCAACAACACCGTCTGGTCGAGCATGAAGCCGTCGGGGCCGCCGCCCTTGGCGATCACCGTGAACGCCAGCGCCAGCAGGATCAACACCTCGGAGACGAGCGTGACCCCGAGGATCGCGGCGGTCAGGCTGATGTGGAAGTGGCACAGCACGCCGATGACGACGATGGCGGCGATCGCGAACACCAGCCACGGGATGTTCACTCCGACAATGGTGTTCACCGCATCGTTGGCGAAGTAGGCGCAGCCGCCGATCAGGGACCCCTCGAACACCACGTAGGCGAAGGTGGCCAAGAAGCCGCTGGCCATACCCCACACCTGCCCGAGGCCGTGGGAGATGAAGCCGTAGAACGCACCTGTGGTGGTGATGTGCCTGGCCATCGCGACGTATCCGAGCGCGAACAGCGTCAGCGCGATCGTCGCGAACAGGAATCCGGCCGGGGCGCCCAGTCCGTTGCCGAAACCGACGGCGATGGGCACGTTGCCGGTCATCGCGGTGATCGGTGCGGCGTTGGCGACCGCCATGAAGATCACGGCCACCATGCCGATGGCGCCCTTCTTCAGTCCGGCGGGCGCAGCGGAGGTGACTGCTGCGGATTCAGTGGCCATCGGGGTCTCCTGGGGGGCGAATCAGTGCTGATGAGGCCCGCTCACCGGCGGACCGATCAGAAGCGTCGCACTGTATAGACCACCCGACAACCGGAGAAATCCAGTGTTTACATGGCTCCCAGCGATGTCACAGCCACGGTCGCGCAGATGAAGCGCAGGCAACGTATCGGCGAACATCGAGGCTCGCTCGTGGCAGCCTGGGAAGTGGCCCGTCAGACTGGGGAGGTGAGCACCACGTCGTTGCTGAGCTCGATCCTGAACTGGCTACGCGCCGGGTATCCCAGCGGGGTGCCGGGTCCCGATCGGGTGCCGCTGCTCGCGCTGCTGCGCGCCACACCCCTGACCGAGGAGCAGCTGCGCGAGGTCATCGCCCACATCACCGCGCAGGGCTCGGAGGCCACGGCCGACGGCGCCCTCGACGGCGACGAGATCGCCGCCTTCATCTCCGACGTGACGCACCACGACGCCGGACCGGAGAACGTCGCCCGGGTGGCGGCCCGGTTGGCCGCGGCCGGATGGCCGCTCGCCGGAATGGATCTCGGCGAGCGGCCCACCGACTAGGACCGCAGCGAAGCGGTGTCGATCACGAAGCGGTACCGCACATCGCTGGCGAGCACCCGCTCGTACGCCTCGTTGATGTAATCCGGCTGGATGACCTCGATCTCCGGCGTCACGTCGTGCTCGGCGCAGAAGTCCAGCATCTCCTGGGTTTCGGCGATGCCGCCGATCATCGAACCGGAGATGCTGCGGCGCATCGCGGCCAGCGGAAAGAACGGCACCTCGAGCGGACGCTCGGGAGCGCCGAGTTCGACGAGCGTGCCGTCGCGCTTGAGCAGCCCGAGGTAGGCGCCCAGCGGCAGGTTGGCCGACACGGTGTTGAGAATCAGGTCGAATTGGCCCGCGAGTTTGGTGAAGGTGTCTTCGTCGCTGGTGGCGTAGTACTCGTCGGCGCCGAGGCGCAGGCCGTCTTCCATCTTCTTGAGCGACTGGCTGAGCACGGTGACGTGGGCGCCCATCGCCGTGGCGAGCTTGACGCCCATGTGTCCCAGGCCGCCCAGACCGATCACCGCGACCTTCTTGCCGGGGCCGGCGTCCCAGTGCCGCAGCGGCGAATACAGCGTGACACCGGCGCACAGCAGCGGAGCCGCCTTGTCCAGAGGAATCGAATCGGGGATGCGCAACACATAGTTCTCGTCGACGACGATCGCACCGCTGTACCCGCCCTGGGTCGGCTCCCCGTCGCGGCCGACGGCGTTGTAGGTGCCCACCATGCCCCCGCCGGTGCAGTACTGCTCGAGGCCGGCCGTGCAGTTGTCGCATTCACGACAGGAGTCGACGAAACACCCGACGCCCACATGGTCGCCGACCTTGTACCTGCTCACCTCGGAACCGACCTCGGTCACGACGCCGGCGATCTCGTGACCCGGCACGACGGGGTAGTTCGGCTGGCCCCACTCGGCTTTGACCGTGTGGATGTCGGAGTGACAGATGCCCGCGAAATGAATGTCGAAGGCGACGTCATGGGGTCCGACGTCGCGGCGGGTGATGGTCGTCTTGGTAAGCGGATCGGTGGCCGATGTGGCCGCATAGGCGGAAACGGTGCTCAATTCTCGGTCCTCTTCTCGTCTTTGATGCACATTTCAGAACACATGGCCCGCCGCGGCAGGCCATCGTCGTCAACACGGCGAATGCCCGTATTCATCCATGCGCATGCCGCGCGGTGAGAATCGTCACCGATCGGCGACGATCAGCGCCTCGGCGGTCCGGTCGTGCAGCACCTCGGGGTCGGGCACACCGAGCACCCGCACGCAGGCGTCGGCGACGTGGCGGGGCAGCTGATCACGCTGCGGCCCCTCGGGGGTCGACCACATGCTGACCAACGCCTCGACCAACCGGAACGGGAGGTCGGCCGCGGCGGGGTCGACGCCGGTGTGCTCGGTGATCGCCAGGCTCAAGCTCAAGTAGTGCCTGCGCAGGCGTTCGCGGTCGGAGGAGAACGGTTCGAGCCGCGCGTCGCGAAGCTCGGGCAGCAGGTAGAGCGCACCGAGATTCCATCGGCCGCCGAGCAGTTGGGTGCCGTCGAAGACGGCGAGCGCGTGCAACTGCTGCGCCTCGCTCATCGGCGGGCGTGCGGTGCGCAGAACGGGAACGAAGGACAGCGTGGGGGACACCGTCTGACTCAGCAGGGCGCAGAGGATGTCGTCCTTGGTCTTGAAGTAGTGGTAGAGCGACGCCTGACGGATGCCCACGGTCTCGGCGATCGACCGGGTGGAGGTTCCCGTGTAACCCTGCGTGGTGAACAATTCGCCTGCGGCATCGAGGATTTCGTCCCGCGCGGTGGTGCCGGGGCGGCGCTGGGCGTGCAGACGTGGCCGTCCGGCCCGGGTCAGCGGCATGGTCACATCGTGGCTCATCGTCGTGGCGTGACGACACCGCTGGAGGAATCTGTCACACGATAGAAACGTCGAACGCCCCGCCGGGGCACATCAGTTGATCGGCGCGTTGACCAACCGCAGATCGGCCATGATGCCGCGCGCCGCGACGATGCCCTCACCGGTCTGCCAGATCTCGTTGTTGACCGCTAACACGCGGTTGTCCCGGTTGGCGGACAACCGCTTCCACGCGTCGCTGCCCATCACCTTCGGCGCCCGCTCGCGCGCCTCCGCGGTGGCGAACGACACGTAGACGAGGTCGCCCTCGGCGGCCGAGAAGTCGGGCGAGTTCGCGAGGTCCTCGTCGGTGATGCCCACCTCGACATACGGCTTGTCGGTGAACCGCTGCGCGGCCGGACGATCCACGCCGACGTCGGCGAGCACGGTGGCGGGGAAGTTGTCGGTGCCGAAGATCCGCAGGGTGGTGTCGGTGAACTGCACCACCGAGGCCTGGAAGTGCACGGCGTCGTTGTCGGCGCCGGTCTTGTCGGCGGCCCGGTCGAAGTCGTCGATGAGGCGGTTGGCCGCATCGAGCCGGCCGGTGGCGGCGCCGACCGCGCGCAGGTTGTCCTTCCACGCCACCCCGGGCGGTCCGCTGAACACCGTCGGGGCGATCGCCGTGAGCGCCGGGAACTCCTCGGGGGTGAGCGCGACCGAGCCCAGGATGACGTCAGGGTTCGCGGCGCGGATCGCGTCCAGATCGGGGTCGCTGCGGGTGCCGGCCGCGGGCAGGTCGTGGACCGCGGTGCCGAGATAGGACGGTTGGTCCTGCGAGCCCTCGGGCAGCGCGGCGGCGACGATGCGCGACTGCAGACCGAGGGCGCACAGCGCGTCGAGCTGGTCGCCGGCGAGTGCCACGATGCGCTGCGGATCGGCGGGTACCACGGTGGTCTCCGGAATGGGCGGGGTGATGGCGTGCCCGGTCGCGTTGCCCACCTCGCGCTCGGCCGGACCGTCGTCGAGCGGCGCGGGATCCGGTGCGCACGACTCGTCGGGCCGCCGGTCGTTGCCCAACACGCCGGCGCTCGCGATGCGGGTGGTGCTGGTGACGACCGAACTCTGACCTTGCGGTGACGTCGTCGATTCCCCGGACCCGCCGCACCCGGCCAGCACCAGCGCCGCTGCCAGCGCTCCCGCTGCTCCCGCCGCCCGCACCGACACGTCGCAGACGGTAACACCCGTGGTCCTCGGCGCTGGTGAGGCCGCTCGGAGGCCCGGATTCGCCGTCGAATACGACAGTTTGTAGGACCACCCCCACCTCTGTCAGGTTCGGGAGTTACGATTCATGTCAAACATCCTCGGGAAGCCCCTGTGACGTCCCGGTCCGTAAGGAAGGTTGGAGGACCAGTTGGTAGCCGAAGCGCCCCCAATCGGAGAACTCGAGGCACGGCGTCCGTTCCCGTCCCGGATCGGGCCCAAGGGCAACCTGATCTACAAGCTGATCACGACGACCGATCACAAGTTGATCGGCATCATGTACTGCGTCGCGTGCTTCGCGTTCTTCCTCATCGGCGGGCTGATGGCGCTGTTCATCCGCACCGAGCTCGCCGTGCCGGGTCTGCAGTTCCTGTCCAACGAGCAGTACAACCAGCTGTTCACCATGCACGGCACGGTGATGCTGCTGTTCTACGCGACGCCGATCGTGTTCGGGTTCGCGAACCTGGTGCTGCCGCTGCAGATCGGCGCCCCGGACGTGGCGTTCCCGCGGCTGAACGCCTTCTCGTTCTGGCTGTTCCTGTTCGGCGCGCTGATCGCGACCGCGGGCTTCATCACCCCCGGCGGCGCCGCGGACTTCGGCTGGACGGCCTACTCGCCGCTGACCGACGCGATCCATTCGCCCGGTGCGGGGGGTGACCTCTGGATCATGGGCCTGGCCGTCGGCGGTCTTGGCACCATCCTCGGCGCGGTCAACATGATCACGACCGTGGTCTGCATGCGCGCGCCGGGCATGACGATGTTCCGGATGCCGATCTTCACCTGGAACATCCTGGTGACCTCGATCCTGGTGCTGCTGGCCTTCCCGCTGCTCACCGCGGCGCTGTTCGGCCTCGCCGCCGACCGCCATCTCGGGGCGCACGTCTACGATCCGGCCAACGGCGGTGTGCTCCTGTGGCAGCACCTGTTCTGGTTCTTCGGCCACCCCGAGGTGTACATCATCGCGCTGCCGTTCTTCGGCATCGTCAGCGAGATCTTCCCGGTGTTCAGCCGTAAGCCGATCTTCGGTTACACGACGCTGATCTACGCGACGCTCGGCATCGCCGCGTTGTCGGTGGCGGTGTGGGCGCACCACATGTACGCCACCGGTGCGGTGCTGCTGCCGTTCTTCTCGTTCATGACGTTCCTGATCGCGGTCCCGACGGGCATCAAGTTCTTCAACTGGATCGGGACGATGTGGAAGGGGCAGTTGACCTTCGAGACCCCGATGCTGTTCTCGGTCGGGTTCATCGTGACGTTCCTGCTCGGCGGTCTGTCCGGGGTGCTGCTGGCCAGCCCGCCGCTGGACTTCCACGTCACCGACAGCTACTTCGTCATCGCGCACTTCCACTACGTGCTGTTCGGCACCATCGTGTTCGCGACCTACGCGGGCATCTACTTCTGGTTCCCGAAGATGACGGGCCGGCTGCTCGACGAGCGGCTGGGCAAGGTGCATTTCTGGTTGACGTTCATCGGGTTCCACACCACGTTCCTGGTGCAGCACTGGCTCGGTGACGAGGGCATGCCCCGCCGCTACGCCGACTACCTGCCCAGCGACGGGTTCACCACGCTGAACATCATCTCGACCATCGGCGCCTTCATCCTGGGCCTGTCGACCCTGCCGTTCCTGTGGAACATCTTCAAGAGCTGGCGCTACGGCGAGCCGGTGATGGTCGACGACCCGTGGGGTTACGGCAATTCGCTGGAGTGGGCGACGTCCTGCCCGCCGCCGCGCCACAACTTCACCGAGCTGCCCCGGATTCGTTCCGAGCGGCCCGCGTTCGAGTTGCACTACCCGCATATGGTGGAGCGGATGCGGCGTGAGGCGCACGTGGGACGCGCCCACGGCCCCGAGGACGGCGATGTGACGAGGCTCGACGAAGCCGAAGTCCGCACCTGACCGCAAGCACGCCAGAGGCACTCGGGGGTGAGCGCATCGGTAGCGTAACGGCCGGTTCGTCGCGCAATCGTTCGTCGCTGTTGATCACGGTGACGGGTCGTGACCAACCGGGTGTGACGTCGGCGCTGTTCGAGGTGCTGTCCCGGCACGGGGTGGACCTCCTCAATGTCGAACAGGTGGTCATCCGCGGACGGCTGACGCTCGGGGTGCTGGTCGCCGCGGCCCCCGAGGTGGCCGCCGGGCCGCATCTGCGCGACGAGGTCCAGTCCGCGATCCACCGGCTCGGTCTCGAGGTGACGATCGACGGCAGCGACGGCATGCCGGTGCTGCGGGAACCCTCGACCCACACCATCGTGGTGCTGGGCCGGCCGATCACCGCCGAGGCGTTCGGGGTGGTGGCCCGGGAGGCCGCCGCCCTCGGCGTGAACATCGACTTCATCCGCGGCGTCTCGGACTATCCCGTGACCGGACTCGAACTGCGGGTGTCGGTGCCGGCGGGCGGCTACCGCGATCTGCAGGCGGCGCTGGCGCGGGTGGCGGTCCAGGAGAGCGTCGACATCGCCGTCGAGGACTACAGCCTGTCCCGGCGGGCCAAACGCCTGATCGTGTTCGACGTCGACTCCACCCTGATCCAGGGGGAGGTGATCGAGATGCTGGCCGCGCACGCCGGCGCCGAGGCCGCGGTCGCGGAAGTGACCGAGGCGGCGATGCGCGGCGAACTCGACTTCGCCGAGTCGCTGCACCGCCGCGTCGCCACACTGGCGGGGCTGCCCGCCGCCGTCCTCGACGAGGTGGCCGAACAGATCGAGCTCACCGCGGGCGCTCGCACCACGCTGCGGACCCTGCGCCGCCTCGGCTACTACTGCGGCATCGTCTCGGGCGGCTTCCGCCAGGTCATCGAACCGCTGGCGCACGAGCTGATGATGGACTTCGTCGCCGCCAACGAGCTGGAGATCGTCGACGGCGTCCTGACCGGCCGGGTGATCGGCGACGTGGTCGACCGGCCCGGAAAAGCCAAGGCGCTGCGCAACTTCGCCCAGCAGGTCGGGGTGCCGATGGAACAGACCGTCGCCGTCGGTGACGGCGCCAACGACATCGACATGCTCACCGCCGCGGGGCTCGGCGTGGCCTTCAATGCCAAGCCGGCACTACGGGAGGTGGCGGACGCGTCGCTGAGCCACCCCTACCTGGACACCGTGCTGTTCATCCTCGGCATCACCCGCGGGGAGATCGAGGCGGCCGATGCGCTCGACGGCGTGGTCCGCCGCGTCGAGATCCCCGACTGAGTCACACCACGACCGCGGTGGGCTCCACCGACGTGGATCCGGTGACGCTGCGCCATGCGCGGGCCAACAGCTCGATCGACGCGGTGAGCTGGTCGTCGGGCAGCGTATAGGGCACCCGGATGAACCGCTCGAGCGTGCCGTCCACGCCGAACCGCGGCCCGGGCGGAATCTCCAGTCCCATCCGCGAGGCGGCCGCCGACAACGCCGAACTCATCGGCGCGGGCAACCGTACCCAGAGCGACATCCCGCCCTTGCCGGGTGCGGGCCGCCAGTCGGGCAGATGCTCGGCGAGCAGCTCGAGCAGCAGCGCCCGACGGGCGCGCAGGATCTCCCTGCGCTCCGGCAGCACGTCGGCCTCGGCCGCCAAAAGCTTTGCAGCGGCCAGTTGTTCGAACACGGGGGTGCCCATGTCGATGGCGGGCCGCAGCGACGCGACCGTCGCCAGCGTGGTCGGCTCGGCGCGGATCCAGCCGATGCGCAACCCACCCCAGAACGACTTGGACATCGACCCCACGGTCAGCACCAGGTCGCGGCGGGTGGTCATCGACGCGGCGAACGGGGCCGGCACCTGCTCGTCGAGCCACATGTCGGTGATCGTCTCGTCGATGATCGTGCGGGTGCGCGTCTCACCGATGATCTGCGCCAGCCGACGCCGGCCCGGCGGTGGCAGCGTCATCCCGGTCGGATTGTGATTGTCGGGGATCAGGTACGCCAGGCTCGGCGCCAGCTGCCGGATCGCGGCGTCGACGGCGTCGAGCTCCCAGCCGTCAGGGGTCATCGCGACCGGTACCGGCCGCAGACCTCGCACCGCCATCGCGGCGAGGCCGCCGTGGTAGCTGGGCTGCTCGACGAGCACCCGGTCGTCGGGCTGGGTGTAGGTCGCCAGGATCAGCCCGATCGCGTGCAGCGCTCCGGTGGTCACCAGGATCTCATCGGGTTCGGTGGGAAGCCCTCGGGCGCAATACCTTTCGGCAATCGCTTCGCGCAGCGGCAGAACGCCGCGCAACTCGATGCCGATGTCGCGCAGGTACGGCGTGACCTGCTCGGCGGCTTCGGTGAACGCCTGCGACACCACCGCCGCCGGGGCGGCGAGCGTGGCCGCGGCCAGGTTGGCCGTCGGGATGGCCGGCGCGGAGGCCGCCGGGGAGGTCAGGGGGAGCGCGGTCGTGCTCCGCGCGCCCTGCCGGGCGTGCAGGTAGCCGTCGTCGCGTAACTGGGCGTAGGCCGCGGTGACCGTGGTGCGGGAGACGTGCAGCGCTTCGGCGAGGGCACGCTCGCTGGGCAGTCGGGCGCCCACCGGTACCCGGCCGTCCACGATGAGCAGCCTGATCGCGTCGGCGAGTCCGTGGTAGGCCGGTCCACTACGACTGGACGTGCGCCAGTTCCCGAGTTCGCGGGCCAAAAGGTCCACATCAAGGGATCTGGACGTCATCACGGTGGTCATTGAGGCCAGTATGTGCCAACTGGCTATTGAAGAGCAAGCCAGTCACGAAGAATCATGGCGGCATGAACCACTGGATGTCCCGACTGGCCCACCGGCTGGCCGACCTGTACTACTCGCCCTCGATCGGAGGCGGGATCGACGATCGCGACTGCGACGCCCGCCGCATGCGCAGCGAACTGGACGCCATCCGCATGCACTTCCCGGATCACGCCTGACCGATGGCGCGTCTCTCCAGGGCCACCGCCCGCGGCCTCGCGCTGCTGACCGGCCTCGTCGGCTACGGCACGTCCATGGCGATGATGGTGCGCGCCGGCCTCGGACTGGACCCGTGGGACGTCTTCCACCAGGGTCTGGCGCTGCGCACCCCGCTCAGCATCGGCGCCGCGTCCGCTGTGGTCGGCGTCGCGGTGCTGCTGGCCTGGATACCGCTGCGCAACCGGCCGGGCATCGGCACCGTCGCCAACGTCGTCGTCATCGCCGTCACCGTCGATGCCGTGTTGATGCTCCTGCCCGCCCCCCAGTCACTGCCGGTGCGCGTGGGCCTGATGGTCGGGGCCGTCGTGCTCAACGCCGTCAGCACCGTCCTCTACATCGGCGCGGGGCTCGGGCCCGGACCCCGGGACGGGCTGATGACCGGCCTGGTGGTGCGCACCGGCCGCTCGGTTCGCCTGGTGCGCACGACGATCGAGGTCACCGTGCTCACCGCGGGGTGGCTGCTCGGCGGCACAGTCGGCGTCGGCACCGTGGTCTACGCGCTCGGTATCGGTCCGCTCGTGCAGCTGGTCGTGCGCCTCACCCCGCGCCGGATCCTCGCCGTCAGCGGATGGGCGCAGGTGCGGCCGGCCGCCGACGCGACCGGGCCGGCCGATCCCGGGCTGACTACGATGGGCGGGTGCCAGCCGACCCCGACGATGACGTCCACGAAGCCGACGACGACCTGCTGATCGACTTCGCGAAGGTCACGTTGCGCCGCAACGGCCGGCTGCTCGTCGGCCCGGTGACCTGGTCGGTGGAGCTCGACGAACGGTGGGTCGTGGTCGGCCCCAACGGAGCGGGTAAGACCTCGCTGCTGCGCATCGCCGCGGCGATGGAACATCCTTCCTCGGGCACCGCCTACGTCCTCGGGGAGCGGCTCGGCCGGGTCGACATGTCGGAACTGCGCGCGCGCATCGGTCTGAGCAGTGCTGCGCTGGCCCAACGCGTTCCCGACGACGAAGTCGTGCGCGACCTCGTGGTGTCGGCCGGCTACTCGGTGCTCGGCCGCTGGCGCGAGCGCTACGACGAGGTCGACTACGAGCGGGCGCTCGACATGCTCGAAAGCGTCGGCGGCGAGCACCTGGCCGACCGCACCTACGGCACGCTGTCGGAGGGGGAACGCAAGCGGGTGCTGATCGCGCGCTCGTTGATGACCGACCCCGAACTGCTGCTGCTCGACGAACCGGCCGCGGGCCTCGACCTCGGCGGCCGGGAGGAACTGGTCGCCCGGCTCAGCGACCTGGCCATGGATCCCGACGCGCCGGCGATGGTGCTGGTCACCCACCACGTCGAGGAGATCCCGCCCGGCTTCTCCCACTGCCTGATCCTGTCCGAGGGTGCGGTGGTCGAGGCCGGTCTGCTCACCGACGTGCTGACGTCGGAGAACTTGTCGACGGCGTTCGGCCAGTCCATCGCGCTCGACATCATCGACGGCCGCTACTTCGCGCGCCGCACGCGCACTCGCGCGGCACACAGGAGGCGCGCGTGACGACCGAGAACACGGCCAACGATCCGCTGGTGCCGCGGCCCGCCGCGACCGTGATGCTGGTGCGCGACACCGACGAGGGCATCAAGATCTTCCTGATGCGCCGACATTCGGCGATGGACTTCGTCGCCGGGGTGATGGTGTTCCCCGGTGGCGGGGTCGACGACCGTGACCGCAACGCCGACATCGCCTGGCACGGACCCGACCGCAGCTGGTGGGCCGGCCGGCTCGGCACCGACGAGGAACTCGCCGAGGCGCTGGTGTGCGCGGCGGCGCGCGAGACGTTCGAGGAGTCGGGCGTGCTGTTCGCCGGCCCGGCCGACGACCCGGACCTGCTGGTCGACGACGCGTCGGTCTACCGGGAGCAGCGGGCCGCGCTGGAGAACAAGTCGCTGTCGTTCGGGGAGTTCCTGCGCGACGAGAAGCTGGTGCTGCGCGCCGACCTGCTGCGGCCGTGGGCGAACTGGGTGACCCCGAAGGAGGAGCGCACCCGCCGGTACGACACCTACTTCTTCGTCGCAGCGCTGCCCCAGGGCCAGCGCGCCGACGGCGACAACACCGAGACCGACAAGGCCGGCTGGGTGACCCCGCAGGCAGCGCTCGACGACTTCGCCGAGGGCCGCAGCTTCCTGCTGCCGCCGACCTGGACCCAGCTCGACGCGCTCAACGGCCGCACCGTCACCGAGGTGCTGGCCGTCGAGCGCCGCATCGTGGCGATCGAGCCGTCGCTGGCCGCCGAGACCGGCGGCAACTGGGAGATCGAGTTCTTCAACAGCGAGCGCTACAACGCGGCCCGCAATCGGCGGGCGCCGCAGGGCTACACCGACGGGGCGCCGCTGTCGTGACCGAGTTCGTCAGCGTCCACATCGGCGACGCCGACCCGCGGATCGCGACGCTGCTGCTGTCGCGCCCGCCCACCAACGCGCTGACCCGGCAGGTGTGCCGTGAGATCACCGAGGCCGCGGCCGACCTGGGCCGCCGCGACGACCTGACCGCGGTGATCGTCTTCGGCGGTCACGAGATCTTCTGCGCCGGCGAGGACATGCCCGAGCGGGAGACGCTGAACCCCGCCGAGGCCGAGGTGGCCGCCCGGGTGTGCCGCGAGGCCGTCGACGCCGTGGCCGCCGTGCCGAAACCCACGGTGGCCGCGATCACCGGGTATGCCCTCGGCGCGGGCATGACGTTGGCCCTGGCCGCCGACTGGCGGATCAGCGGCGACAACGCGAAGTTCGGTGCGACGCAGATCCTGGCCGGTCGTGCGCCCGCCGGGGAGGAGACGTCGCGCCTGGCCGGCGCGATCGGCGCGAGCCGGGCCAAGGACCTGGTGTTCAGCGGCCGTTTCGTCGACGCGCGGGAAGCGCGGGAGGCCGGCCTCGTCGACGAGCTGGTGGCGCCCGACGCGGTCTACGACGCGGCTCTGGCCTGGGCGCGCCGGTTCGTCGACTACCCGCCGGAGGTCCTGGCAGCCGCAAAAGCCGCCTTCGACGGCAGACGTTAGGCTGCCCTGCATGACGACTTCCGATGTCACCGACCCGGCTCCGCAGCCGCGCGCGACCCAGGAGCAGGTCGAGGCCGCGATGCACGACTCGAAACTCGCCCAGGTGCTGTACCACGACTGGGAGGCCGAGACCTACGACGAGAAGTGGTCGATCTCCTACGACCAGCGCTGCGTCGACTACGCCCGCGGACGCTTCGACGCCGCGGTGCCCGACGAGGTGCAGCGGCAGCTGCCCTACGACCGGGCGCTGGAGCTGGGCTGCGGCACCGGGTTCTTCCTGCTCAACCTGATCCAGGCGGGCGTGGCGCGTCGCGGGTCGGTGACGGATCTGTCGCCCGGCATGGTGAAGGTGGCCACCCGCAACGGGCAGGGCCTCGGCCTCGACATCGACGGGCGGGTCGCCGACGCCGAGGGCATTCCCTACGACGACGACACCTTCGACCTGGTGGTCGGCCACGCGGTGCTGCACCACATCCCCGACGTGGAACTTTCCCTGCGCGAGGTCGTGCGGGTGCTCAAGCCGGGCGGCCGGTTCGTGTTCGCCGGCGAGCCGACCACGGTCGGCAACCGCTACGCCCGGGAACTGTCCACGCTGACCTGGCGGGCCGCCACCACCGTGACCAAGCTGCCGATGCTCTCGCAGTGGCGCCGACCGCAGGCCGAACTCGACGAGTCCTCGCGCGCCGCAGCGTTGGAGGCCGTCGTCGACCTGCACACCTTCGATCCGGCCGACCTCGAACGGATGGCCGCCAACGCGGGCGCGATCGAGATTCACACGGCCAGTGAGGAATTCACCGCCGCGATGCTGGGGTGGCCGATCCGCACCTTCGAGGCGGCCGTGCCGCCGGGCCGGCTCGGTTGGGGCTGGGCGAAATTCGCGTTCAACAGCTGGACCACGTTGTCGTGGGTGGACTCCACCGTCTGGCGCCGGGTGGTGCCGAAGGGCTGGTTCTACAACGTCATGGTGACGGGGGTCAAGCCGGGCGGCACGCCGTCGTAGCCTTCGGCCTCGACGAGGTGAGCTTCCTGCGCAGCGACGCGGGGCGGCTCGCCCTGGCCGAGGTGGACCGTCTCGATCTCACCGCGACCACCCTGGTCGCCGACATCGGTTCGGTGCGAACGCGTTTCGGCGACCACGCCGCGGTGCTGGTGGAGACCGTGCAGCTGCGCCGCCGGGCAGCGGCGAAATTCGCCGACGCCTCGCAGTGGCTGTTCACCGACGAGGCGCTACAGCAGGCCACCGCGGGCCCGGTCGCCGCGCACCGCGCGCGACGGCTGGCCGGCGCGACGGTGCACGACGCGACCTGCTCGATCGGGTCCGAGCTTGCCGCGCTGCGTGATTCGGCCGCCTGCGTGCTGGGCAGCGACCTCGATCCGGTGCGGCTGGCGATGGCCCGGCACAACCTGGGCGCCGAGGTGGCGCTGTGCCGCGCCGACGCGCTGCGTCCGGTCACCGCGCGCGCCGTCGTCGTCGTCGACCCGGCGCGCCGCAGCGGTGCCCGGCGCCGGTTCGACCCACGGGCCTACCTGCCGCCGCTCGACGAGCTGCTGGCCGTGCTGGCAGACCGCGACCACGTCGTGAAGTGTGCTCCCGGAATCGATTTCGCGATGATGGCCGAGATGGGCTTCACCGGCGAGATCGAGATCACCTCCCTGGCGGGCAGCGTGCGCGAGGCGTGCCTGTGGTCGGCCGGGCTGACCGGGGTCCGGCGCCGGGCGACGATCCTCGACACCGGGGAACAGCTCACCGACGCCGACCCCGACGACTGCGCCGTGGCGCCCGCCGGCCGCTGGCTGATCGACCCCGACGGCGCCGTCGTGCGTGCCGGCCTGGTGCGCCACTACGCGGCCCGGCACGGGCTGTGGCAGATCGACCCCGACATCGCCTACCTGTCCGGCGACCGGCTGCCCGACGGGGTCCGCGGCTTCGAGGTGCTCGACACGCTGGCCTACAGCGAACGCCACCTGCGGCAGGCGCTTTCGGCGCGCGCGGTGGGGGCCGTCGAGATTCTGGTCCGCGGCGTCGACGTCGACCCCGACGCGCTGCGCACCCGGCTGCGGCTGCGGGGCGACGACCACGCCTCGGTCGTCATCACCCGCCTCGGCTCCGGGGCGGCAAGCCGGGCAACGGCATTCATATGTCGTCCATCACGCTGATCGCTCACGTACCCTGGCGGACATCCGACCCCGCGCCGTCGCAACCCTGGCGCCGATCCTGAGGACGACGATGCGCATTCTCGCCGCTGCCCTGCTGGCCGCCGGTGTGCTGGCCGGCTGGGGTGCCACGCCGGCCGCTGCCGCTCAACCGGCGTGCACCGACCTCGGCGGCACCGTCGATGCCGAGCAGACCTGCCACGTGCACATCGACAACCCGACCTACACCGTCGACTACTCCTTCCCGGCCGACTACCCCGACCAGCAGGCGCTGATCGCGTACCTGACCCAGACCCGTGACGGATTCGTCAACGTGGCGGAGATGCCGGGCTCGTGGAACCTGCCCTACGTCCTCGACGGCAAGGGGACGGGCTACCGCACCGGGCCCGACGACGGCGGCACCCGCAGCGTGGTGTTCGAGGTGTACGAGAACGTCGGCGGCGCGCATCCCCAGACGTGGTACAAGGCCTTCAACTGGGATGTGGTCAAGAAGGCGCCGATCACCTTCGATTCGTTGTTCAAGCCCGGCACCCGGCCGCTGGACGTGATCTTCCCGATCGTGCAGTCCGAGGTGTCGCGCCAGCTCGGCGTCGATTCCCCGATCGCCGCCGCGGACGGGCTCGACCCGTCGAAGTACCAGGAGTTCGCCCTGACCGACGACTCGATCATCTTCTTCTTCGGTCAGGGTGAGGTCATGGGCGGCGCCGGGGGCGCGCTGCAGGCGACCGTGCCGCGCTCGGCCGTCGCGTCGATGCTCGCCTAGGCCGCAGCGAAGCCGTAGACGCGGCCGTCGCTGGTCGCGGTGACCACCCGGCGGTCGTGTCCGATCGACACCCCGACGGGCCATCCGGTGGCGCCCGGCAGCCGGTAGGAGTTCACCGTGTGCCCGTCGCCGAGGGCGAACACGGTCAGCGCCATGCCGTCGCCGTCTCCCACCACGGTGTAGCCGACCCCGGCCAGGCTCGAGGTCGACAGCGGGGCCACGTCATCGCGGCTCCACACCTTCTCGGGTCCGTCGCCGGTGTCGCGGATCGCCGTCAGCCGGGCTCCCGGGCCGCCGCCGGCCACGATCAGCCCGTCCGGGTTCACCGAGGGCGGCGTCTGGGCCAGGTAGCCCAGCGGCACCGACCACTTCGCCGAGCCGTCGTCGGTGTTGATCGCCCACAGCCGCTCGTCGCGGCCGTTCACGTAGGCCGTGGCACCGTCCGGCGACAGCACCGGGCTGGCCAGCGGGCTCCGCCCGACGGCCTCGCTGGTCCACTCACGGGTGATCAGCGGCGTCTGACCGGGGCGGTAGCGCAACCCGACCACCACGGGCGCCTCGGCTCCCGGTTCCCACAGCGTCAGCACGATGACGTTCGAGGCGCCGGAGAATGCCGGGGCGGCGGCGACGGGGCAGCCCGGTCCGCCCAGCCGGCAGTCCTGCAGACCGCGTTCGGAGTCGCGCGGGTTCACCCCGGCCACCAGGTCCATCGAGCTGCCCGCCACGGTGCCGCGGTGCGCGTCGAACACCAGCACCTGTCCCAGGTGGGTGACCACCAGCAGCATGTCCGGATCCAGGAACCGCATCGTCATCGGCATGCCGATCACCGGCTGCCGCCAGCGGATCCACTGCGTCACCGGGTAGGACATCACCAGACCCGGCTGGCCGATGTACAGGTTGTCGAACCCGTCGAAGAGGGGGCTCGCGAGGCCGCCGCCCTGATAGAGCCGCGTGCACCAGCGTTGCCGCGCACGGTTGTTGGTCTCCCACACCATCAGCGAGCAGCCCCCGGCGGTCTGCCCGTTCACCGCCAGGTAGTTGCCCGAGCCGAGCGCGGCCTGTGCGGCGAGGTCGCCCTTGACCGACCGCACCCACTCCAGCCGCAGCGTGTCGGCCCCCGAGACCGGGGAGGAGCTGCTGTTGGCGGCGTCGGCGTACTGGGCGGCCCAGCCGGACGCAGCGCGGGCGTCGACCCAGGAATCGGTGCTCCCGCAGCCGGCCAGTACGGCGATCAGCACGGTGGTGGCCAGCACGATGATTCGCCGGAGCACGGGATCCCTTCTGGTCGCGGTGTACGTCGAGCCCACGTGAGGGTAACCGCTCGGCCCCGGCGGGCAGGAGCGCAGCGACCCGGGATGTCGTTGTGGCGCTCGCGTAGGCTTTCCGGCCATGACGACGATGTGGGGCGCGCCGCTGCACAAGCGCTGGCGCGGGTCGCGCCTGCGCGATCCTCGGCAGGCGAACTTCCTCACGCTGGCGTCGCTGCGCTGGGTGCTGGCCAACCGGGCCTACACCCCGTGGTACCTGGTGCGTTACTGGCGGCTGCTGAAGTTCAAGCTGGCCAATCCGCACATCATCACCCGCGGCATGGTGTTCCTGGGCAAGGGCGTCGAGATCCAGGCGACCCCGGAACTGTCCCAGATGGAGATCGGCCGCTGGGTGCACATCGGCGACAAGAACACCATCCGCTGTCACGAAGGTTCGCTGCGGATCGGCGACAAGGTCGTGCTCGGCCGCGACAACGTCATCAACACCTACCTCGACATCGAACTCGGTGACTCCGTGCTGATGGCCGACTGGTGCTACATCTGCGATTTCGACCATCGCATGGACAACATCGAGCTGCCGATCAAGGATCAGGGCATCATCAAGGGCCCGGTGCGGATCGGCCCCGACACCTGGGTGGGCGTGAAAGTCAGCGTGCTGCGCAACACCACCATCGGGCGGGGCTGCGTGCTCGGCTCGCACGCGGTGGTGCGCGGCGACATCCCGGACTACTCGATCGCGGTCGGCGCACCGGCGAAGGTGGTCAAGAACCGCAAGGTGTCGTGGGACACCTCCGCGGCGCAGCGGGCGGAACTCGCCGCCGCCCTGGCCGACATCGAACGCAAGAAAGCCTCGCGCTGAGCCTCACAGCTCCGGCAGCGCCCGCTCCGCGATCGGCCTGCGGGGCTGCGGTCTGCGCTCGGCCCGTTTCGCGCCGAGGTACACCTGCGCCGACTCTGCGGCCACGGTGCGCCAGGCGAACTCGGAGGTGAGCCGCTCGCGCGCGGCGACCGCGGCACGCGCCGCGTCGGCAGGCGCGTCGAGCACGGCACGCACCGCGTCCGCGAGGGCGGCCACGTCGCCGGGCGGGAACGACCGGCCCGTCGTCCCGTCGATGACGGCTTCACCGAGACCGCCCGCGGTCGACGTCACCAGCGGTGCGCCCGCAGCGGCGGCTTCGAGCGCGACGATGCCGAACGGTTCGTAGAGCGAGGGCAGCACGGCGACATCGGCCCGGTGCAGCAGCGCCAGCAGTTGCGCGTGGTCGACGAGGCCGACGAAGTTCACCGCCTTGAGCACCTTGTGTCTGCGGGCCTGCGCGGTCAGGAAGGCCTGCTGGGTGCCCTCGCCGGCGATCGTCAGCGTCGTCCCCGGGTGGGTGCGCCGGATGCGGGGCAGCGCGGCGATCGCGTCGTGCACGCCCTTCTCGTACTCCAGCCGGCCGAAGTACAGCAGTTCGGCGGGCCCGGAGTGCGCCCGTCGCGTCGCGAAAGGCCAACCCGCGGTGTCGATTCCGTTGCGGATCACGCAGATTTCGGACAGCCCGGGGCCGAACAGCGCGGTGATCTCGTCACGCATCGACGCCGAACAGGTGATCAGCGAATCGGATTCGTGCACCAACCAGGATTCCAGCGCATGCACCTGGCGGCTGACCGGACCCGACACCCATCCCGCGTGCCTGCCCGCCTCGGTCGCGTGGATCGTGGACACCAGGGGGACGTCGAAGAACTGGGCCAGCGCGACGGCGGGATGGGCGACCAGCCAGTCGTGCGCGTGCACCACGTCGGGCCGCCAGTCACCGAGCATCAGACCGGCGCGCACCATCGCGTGCCCCATGGCCAGCACCCAGGCCATCATGTCGGTGCCGAACGCGAACTCGTGGGGATCTTCGGCGGCCGCGATCACCCGCACCCCGTCGCTGACCTCGTCGGTGGTGGGGTGCGTCGCCGGGCTGGTGCCCGTGGGCCTGCGGCTGAGCACCACGACGTCGTGCCCCGCTGCGGCCAGTTCGGTGGCCAGGTGATGCACGTGCCGGCCCAGCCCGCCGATCACCACCGGCGGGTATTCCCACGACACCAGAAGGACTTTCATCGTCAGGCGCCCGGAAGTCTCCGCGCATCCAGCGCGCCGAACAACCCGTCGGCGCGGTTCCAGCCCTGCGCGAGGCGGTGTGCCTGCTCCACCCGGCCCGAGGCCAGCGCGTCGGCGATCTCGCGGGTCGCGTGGGCGTGCAGATGTGCGCGGTAGCGCGCGTAGTCGGCCGCCGAGTCCTTGCTGACCATGAACGGCCAGTCGCTGGACACGGTCAGCAGCGTCTCGCGCAGGATCTGGTCGGCCACGAACATCCGCGGCCCCGGAGCGCCGCGGGCGGCCGCGTGGGCCAGCGCCTTGTCCACGGTGCTCAGCGCGGTGTCGACCACCTCGGCGTTGAGCCGCACCAGATCGGCGACCTGATCGCCGGCCCAGACCTGCCAGTCCTTGCCGGAACCCCAAGAGCTGGGCGGCAGTTGCACCGGCGCGCCGACGTAGCCGTCGGTGAGCGCATCGGTCAGGGTGCCCACCCGCACCCCGGCTTCCGGCAGCGCCCGCAGCACCTTCTCCAGCCAGAGCGGGCCCTCGTACCACCAGTGGCCGAACAGTTCGGTGTCGAACGCGGCGATGACGTGGGCGGGCCTGCCGATGCGGGCGCTCTCGCCGATCAGCCGGTCCCGCACGGTGGCGACGAAGTCGGCGACATGGCCGTCGACCGCGGCGGCCGCCCGCTCGGGATCGTAGGGCGCCTTAGCCTCCGACGGCACATTGCGCCCGGTGACCCGGGCCGGTTTGAGACCGGTCGCGTGGTCGTAGGTGTGGAAGTCGCGGTAGGCGGCGTGGCCGGGATAGCCGGATTTCGGGGACCACACCCGGTAACTGACGGCCAGATCGCGGCCGAACGCGACGACGTCGGAGTCGCCGACCGGGCGGCCGAGCGCGGTGTCGCCGTGCAGCGAGGGGCCGTCGACCATGAAATGGCCCACACCGGCGGCGGCGTAGTCGGTCTCCATTCCCGGCGCGTAGGCGCACTCCGGCGCCCAGATCCCCGCCGGCCGATGCGCGAAGCGCTGATCGGCGTCGGCGAGACCCTCGCGCAGCGCGAACTCCCGCAGCCGCAGATTGAGCAACGGCTGGAACGGATGGGCGAGCGGGCCGCCGAGCAGTTCGATGGCGCGCACGTCGATGAGCTCGCGCAGTATCGGGCTGCCGCCGTGGCGCCACAGCGTCTCGAACTCGGCGAGCTCGCGGTCGGCTTCGGCTCGTTCGCGGGAACCGAAGCGGCGCAACGCTTCCGGCTCCGAGGCCGGGGACGGGCCGGACGGCGTGCGGGTGGTCGCGGCCTCGCCGGCGCGCAGCCGCCAATTGGCCAGCCAGTGGTGCATGCCCTGCAGGCAGTAGGGATCGTCGAGCTGCGCCGCCACCACCGGGGTGACCCCCAGCGTGACCAGGTGCTGCCGATCCTCGTCGGCGAGCGTGCGCAGCACCCGCACCAGCGGCAGGTATGCGGCCGACCACGACTGGTAGAGCCACTCCTCGCCGACCGGCCAGCGGCCGTGGTGTGCGAGCCAGGGCAGGTGGGTGTGCAGGACGAAGGTGAACAGCCCCGGGACGGGCTCGGCGGCTCCGCTCACGTCCGCACCGCGATCGCCACCAGGTCGAGGCTGTCGTCGATGTCGCGGCCGTCGGTGAGCTCGAAGTCGTCGACGGTGACCGACGCGATGTCGGCGAGCAGGTCGGCCGGCCACGGCGCATCGGCCAGCGCGCGGGCGATCTGCGCGTCGATGATCGACCCGCCGTGGCGCGCGTCCAGCTCGGCGAGCCGCGGGCCGTGGTGAACCCCGAGCATCGAGTCCACCCGCAGGCCGGCGTCCGACAGCAGCTGGGTCAGCTCCGCGGCGTTGAGTTCGCGGGTGTGGAACGGGTTGACCGGGGTGTCGCGGCCGGGGGAGAAGGTGATGCGGTTGGGTGTCGACATCAGCAGCAGACCACCGGGGCGCAGCACGCGCCGGCATTCGGCGACGAACTGGCCCTGATCCCACAGATGCTCGATCACCTGGAAGTTGACCACCACGTCCACCGACTCGGCGGCCAGCGGCAGCGCGGCGAGGTTGCCGTGACGCATGTCGACGCGCGGATACCGCGCCCGCACGTGGGCCACCGCCGACTCGTCGTAGTCGAGTCCGATCACCCCGCGGGCGACGTCGGCGATCAGGTCCGCGCCGTAACCCTCGCCGCAGCCCGCCTCGAGCACGTCGCGGTCCCGGCACCGGTCCAGCAGGCGGCGGTAGACCACCTCGTGCCGCCGAAACCAGTAGTTCTCCTCGGCGATCCCGGGGACGGTCCGCTCACCCGTCAGCGCCATGGGGGCGTCAGCCGGCTGCGTCTCAACCGCTGAATGGGTCACGTGTGCGCTCATCGGAGGCAGGCTAACCCGTAACCGACCGATGACGAACTGTTCGTCTGACCCCGGCGGGCGAGAACGCAAACTTCGACCAGCTATGGTGTTTTTGCGAACTGCCTTAAGTTACCCACTGGTAACATGGGGGCCAGAGCTCCACACGTGATAATGCGGGCCGGTCACCGGCCCCTTCGAGAAGGACGAACTGCAGTCATGACGAACATCGTGGTTCTGATCAAACAGGTTCCCGACACCTGGTCCGAGCGCAAGCTGTCCGAGGGTGACTGGACCCTCGACCGCGAGGCCGCCGACGCCGTGCTCGACGAGATCAACGAGCGCGCCGTCGAGGAAGCGCTGCTGATCAAGGAGCGCGAGGGCGGCGACAGCACCGTCACCGTGCTGACGGCCGGCCCCGAGCGTGCCACCGAGGCCATCCGCAAGGCGCTGTCCATGGGCGCCGACAAGGCGGTGCACCTCGTCGACGAGGGCCTGCACGGCTCCGACATGGTGCAGACCGGCTGGGCGCTGGCCCGCGCGCTGGGCACCATCGAGGGCACCGAGCTGGTCATCGCCGGTAACGAGGCCACCGACGGCACCGGCGGCGCCGTGCCGGCGATCATCGCCGAGTACCTCGGCCTGCCGCAGTTGACGCATGTGCGCAAGCTCACCGTCGAGAACGGCAAGGTCACCGGCGAGCGCGAAACCGACGACGGCGTGTTCACCCTCGAGGCGTCCCTGCCCGCCGTGGTCAGCGTCAACGAGAAGATCAACGAGCCGCGCTTCCCCTCCTTCAAGGGCATCATGGCCGCGAAGAAGAAGGAAGTGACCAAGCTGACGCTCGCCGAGATCGGCGTGGAGTCCGACGAGGTCGGGGTCGCCAACGCCGGATCCAAGGTGCTGTCGTCGACGCCGAAGCCGCCCAAGACCGCGGGCGAGAAGGTCACCGACGAAGGCGAGGGCGGCACGAAGATCGCCGAGTACCTGGTCGCTCAAAAAATTGTGTAGGCAGATCGTCCTCGTTCTCCCGTCCCCCATCCATTCCTGACACGCCGTCAATTCTTGAAAAGCAGAGGCAACGAAAACTCATGGCTGAAGTACTCGTGCTCGTCGAGCACGCTGAAGGTGCGTTGAAGAAGGTCACCGCCGAGCTGATCACCGCCGCCCGCTCGCTGGGTGAGCCGTCCGCCGTCGTGGTGGGCAAGCCCGGCACCGCCGAGCCGCTCGTCGACGGGCTCAAGGCGGCCGGTGCCGCGAAGATCTATGTCGCCGAATCCGACGACGCCGAGAACTACCTCATCACCCCCTACGTCGACGTGCTGGCCTCGCTGGCCGAGTCCGCCACGCCTGCGGCCGTCATCCTGGCCTCCAGCGCCGACGGCAAGGAGATCGCGGGCCGGCTGGCCGCGCGCATCGGTGCGGGCATCCTCAGCGACGTCGTCGAGGTCCGTGAGGGCGGCAAGGCCATCCACTCGATCTTCGGCGGCGCCTACACCGTCGAGGCCGAGGCCGTCGGCGACACCCCGGTGATCACCGTGCGCCCCGGCGCGATCGAGGCTGCGCCGTCCGACGGCGCGGGCGAGGTCGTCACCGTCGAGGTGCCCGCCCCCGCCGAGAACGCCACCAAGATCACCAAGCGGGAACCGGCCGTCGCCGGAGACCGCCCCGAGCTGACCGAGGCGACCGTCGTCGTCTCCGGCGGCCGTGGTGTCGGCAGCGCCGAGAACTTCGACGTCGTCGAGAAACTGGCCGACTCGCTCGGCGGCGCGGTCGGCGCCTCGCGCGCCGCGGTGGACTCCGGCTACTACCCGGGCCAGTTCCAGGTGGGCCAGACCGGCAAGACCGTCTCGCCGCAGCTGTACATCGCGCTGGGCATCTCCGGGGCGATCCAGCACCGCGCCGGGATGCAGACGTCCAAGACGATCATCGCGGTCAACAAGGACGAGGAGGCGCCGATCTTCGAGATCGCCGACCTCGGCATCGTCGGCGACCTGTTCAAGGTCACCCCGCAGCTGACGGACGCGATCAAGGCCCGCAAGGGCTGATCGCCTCCAGGCACTCGCGGCAGGCCCTCGTCCCCACCCGGGGACGGGGGCCTGCTGTCATACCAGGCCGGGGTGCCGCGCCCCCGAACCGTCACCCAGCGCTCACGAACACGTCACGCACCGATTGCCGTCGCGCTGATCGCCTGCGCGACCGTGCTGGCTATGAGCACTGCCTCTGTACTCATCGCCAGCGACTCGGACAGCTCCGCCGCCACCCACCCCCGCTACTCGCTCCTGCTGTGCACCGACGCCGCCTCCATCGAGGCCGCGCAACGGCTGCGCCACGATGTGTTCAGCGCCGAACCCGGCTTCACGCTGGCCGACACCGACCGATCCGGCCTGGACGCCGACCGGTTCGACGAGTATTGCGACCATCTCCTGGTCCGTGACGATCACACCGGCGAACTCGTCGGGTGTTACCGGATGCTGCCGCCGACGGGGGCGATCGCCGCCGGAGGTCTCTACACGGCCACCGAATTCGATGTCTCTGCCCTCGATCCGCTGCGTCCCTCGCTGGTGGAGATGGGCCGCGCGGTGGTGCGCGCCGGGCACCGCAACGGCGCGGTCGTGCTGATGATGTGGGCGGGCATCCTGGCCTACCTGGACCGCTGCGGCTACGACTACGTGACCGGCTGCGTGTCGGTGCCGGTGGCCGACCCCAGCGGCGTGACGCCGGCGGGCAGCCGGCTGCGGGGCGTGCGCGACTTCGTGACCCGTCGCCACCGGGCCCCGCGGGAGTTCACCGTGCGGCCGTACCGGCCCGTGGTCGTCGACGGCCGGTCCCTCGACGACATCGACCCGCCCGCCCGGGTCACCGTGCCGCCGCTGATGCGGGGGTATCTCAGGCTGGGCGCGCAGGTCTGCGGCGAACCGGCGCACGACCCCGACTTCGGGGTGGGCGACTTCCCGGCGTTGCTGGACAAGCGCCGCGCCGACGTGCGGTACCTGACGCGGCTGCGCTCGGCCGGCGCCGCCGCCACCGCGATGGACGCGTCGTGAGCACCCGCGCGCACGCCTGGCTGACGGCGGCCTCCTGCGGCCCGGGCTGCATCTCCGCCGGCGCCGCCGCCTCCGGTCGGCGCCCCGTCGTGATCCTGCGGGTCGTGCTGCGGGCGACGCTGACGCTGCTGCTGTTGCCGACGCTGCCGCTGCTGGCCGTGCCGTTGCCGGGCCGCTCGCACCTGCAGCGCCGCTACTGCCGCGTGGTGCTGCGCTGCCTGGGCATCCGGATCACCGTGTCCGGCGGGCCCGTCCGCAACCTGCCCGGCGTGCTGGTGGTCAGCGGCCACGTGTCCTGGGTGGACATCTTCGCCATCGGCGCCGTGATGCCGGGTGCCTTCGTGGCCAAGGCCGAGATGGTCGGATGGCCCGGGCTGGGCACGCTGGCCCGGATGATGAAGGTCATCCCGATCGACCGGGACAACCTGCGCCGCCTGCCCGAAGTGGTGCGGGCCGTCGCCGACCGGTTGCGCGCCGGCCGCACCGTGGTCGCGTTCCCCGAAGGCACCACCTGGTGCGGGCTGGCGTACGGACCGTTCCGGCCGGCCATGTTCCAGGCCGCCATCGACGCGGGCCGCCCGGTCCAGCCGCTGCGGCTGAGCTACCACCACCGCGACGGCAGCAGATCCACCGTGGCGTCCTACATCGGCGACGACAGCCTGCTCACCTCGATCCGCCGGCTGGTCACCGCACGACGCACCGTCGTGCGCGTCCGCGTCGAATCGCTGCAACTGCCGGGGGAGGACCGTCGGGACCTCGCGGCCCGGTGCGAGGCCGCCGTGCGCGGTACCCCGGCGCTCACCGCGGCGTCGGCGGCTTCGGCATGCGGCGACGGTCACGCGCTGGTCGCCTGAGCAGGGGCTGCCCGCAGCCGGCGGCTATTGTGGATCGTTGTGACTGCGCCCGCGGTGTACCTCGACCACGCTGCCACCACCCCGATGCGCCCGGCGGCCATCGAGGCGATGACCGCTGTGCTCTCGACGGTCGGGAACGCCTCCTCGCTGCACGGATCGGGCCGGCTGGCCCGCCGCCGCCTCGAGGAGTCCCGGGAGACGCTGGCCCACCTGCTGGGCGCCCGGCCGTCCGAGGTGATCTTCACCGCAGGCGGCACCGAGAGCGACAACCTCGCCGTCAAGGGCGTCTTCTGGGCCCGCCGTGACGCCGAACCTGCCCGCCGCCGCATCGTCACCACGCCCGTCGAGCACCACGCGGTCCTCGACGCCGTCGAGTGGCTGGTGGAGCACGAAGGCGCCGAGGTCACGTGGATCGCGGTCGACCGCGACGGCGTGGTGTCCCCGGCCGCGCTGCGCGCCGCGATCGGCGATCCCGCCGACGTCGCGCTGATCTCGGTGATGTGGGCCAACAACGAGGTCGGCACGATCATGCCGATCGCCGAACTCGGACAGGTCGCCGCCGGGTTCGGAATCCCGATGCACAGCGACGCGGTGCAGGCCGTCGGGCAGGTGCCGGTCGACTTCGCGGCCAGCGGCCTGTCGGCGATGAGCGTCACCGCGCACAAGTTCGGCGGACCCACCGGCGTGGGTGCGCTGCTGCTGCGCCGCGACACCGCTTGTGTGCCGCAGTTGCACGGCGGGGGACAGGAGCGCGACGTCCGCTCGGGCACCCAGGACGTCGCCGGGGTGGTGGCCATGGCCGCCGCGGCGCGCGACGCGGTCGAGACCATGGACGCCACCGCGGCGCGGGTGCGCGCGCTGCGTGACCGGTTGATCGACGGCGTGCTCGGCGCCATCGACGACGTCTACCTCAACGGCGCCGCCGGAGCCGGCCGGCTGCCCGGCAACACGCATTTCACCTTCCGTGGCTGCGAAGGCGACTCGCTGCTGATGTTGTTGGACGCCAAGGGAATCGAATGCTCGACCGGATCGGCGTGCACGGCGGGTGTGGCCCAGCCCTCCCATGTGCTCACCGCCATGGGGGCCGACCCGGCCAGTGCGCGCGGATCGCTGCGTTTCTCGCTGGGACACACCAGCACCGAGGCCGACGTCGACGCCGCGCTGGCGGTACTGCCTGCCGCGGTGGAGCGCGCGCGGCAGGCCGCGCTGGCGAGCTCAGGTGGGCGGCCGTAGTCATGCGGGTGCTGGTCGCGATGAGCGGTGGCGTCGACTCCTCGGTCGCCGCGGCGCGGATGGTCGACGCCGGGCACGACGTCACCGGCGTGCACCTGGCGCTGTCCTCCGCGCCGGGGACGCTGCGTACCGGATCGCGGGGCTGCTGCTCGAAGGAGGACGCCGGCGACGCCCGCCGGGTCGCCGACGTGCTCGACATCCCGTTCTACGTCTGGGATTTCGCCGATCGCTTCCGCGAGGACGTCATCGACGACTTCGTCGCGTCCTACGCGCGCGGCGAGACCCCGAACCCATGCGTGCGCTGCAACGAGCGGATCAAGTTCTCCGCGTTGGCATCCCGGGCGCTCGCGCTGGGGTTCGACGCGCTGGCCACCGGTCACTACGCGCGGCTGTCCGACGGTCGGCTGCGCCGCGCCGTCGACCACGACAAGGACCAGTCCTACGTGCTGGCAGTGTTGACCGCCGAGCAGTTGCGCCACGCGGTGTTCCCGATCGGCGACACCCCGAAGGCGCAGATCCGCGAGGAGGCGGCGCGCCGCGGACTGTCGGTCGCCGACAAGGCCGACAGCCACGACATCTGTTTCATCCCCTCCGGTGACACCCGGGCTTTCCTGGGAGCGCGCATCGGCGTGCGCCCGGGAGCCGTGGTCGATTCCGCAGGCACCGTGCTCGCCGAGCACGACGGCGTGCACGGCTTCACGATCGGTCAGCGCAAGGGCCTCGGCATCCCCGGGCCGGGACCGGACGGGCGCCCGCGCTACGTGACGGGCATCGACGCCGACACCGGCACCGTGCGCGTCGGCGACCTCGCCGACCTCGAGGTCACCACCCTGTTCGGCGACGAGCCGGTGTTCACCTCAGGGACGGCGCCCGACGGTCCGGTGGAGTGCGTGGTGCAGGTTCGCGCCCACGGCGGCACCGCCGACGCCGTCGCCCGCATCCGCGACGCCTCCGTCGTCGTCGATCTGCGGACTCCGCTGCGCGGCGTCGCGCCCGGGCAGACGCTGGTGCTCTACCGTCCCGATCCGGAGGGTGACGAGGTGCTCGGCAGCGCGACAATCGCTGCGGCGCAATAGCTTTCGGCGCTCACGTCACACCTACAGGGCGAAGGCGCGAGGTGGCCCCGACAGCGCAGCCTTGGCCTCCGCCGCCAACGGGTCCAGCACCTCGACCTCGCCGGCCGCCACCCCGTCGAGGGCGAGCCGCACGAGATCGACGGGATCGGTCACGCGGCCGTCGGGGAGGTCGATGCCGTGGCGCCGGGCGAAGTCGTAGAGCGTCGCCGTTCCGACCAGTCCCGGCACCAGGGCGGTGACGAGCGTGCCCTGCCCCGCCAGTTCCTCGCGGACCCCGTTGGTCAGGCCCCACTGCGCGGACTTCGCGGCCGCGTACGCGGTGTTGCCCACTACCGTCGACCAGGCGACTGCGGAGAGCACGTTGAGGATCGCGCCGCCTCCGTTGCGCGCGAGAACGGGCGCGAACGCCCGGATCATCGCGAGGGTGCCGAAATAGTTCGACTCCATGGTCGACCGGATCGCCGCGAGGTCGCCGCCGACCAGCGGGCCGCCCGCGGTGTCGGCGGCGTTGTTGATCAGCAGGTCGACGTCGGACGCGCGCCGCGCGGCCGCCTCCACCGACGACGGGTCGTTGATGTCGAGGCGCAGGGTCTGCACGCCGGGGATGTCGATGAGCTCCGGTCGGCGCGCGGTCGCGTACACCGTCGCTCCGCGAGCACGCAGCTCGACCGCGAAGGCGTGTCCGATTCCGCGGTTCGCGCCGGTCACGAGCGCGGTGGCACCGTGCACTTCCATGTCTTCTCCTCGGCTGTCAGGAAACATGACCATGCGGTCATGTTTACTACGTTGGCATAAGGTGACCGACCGGTCAAGTTGGTAGTCTCGGTGGATGCCAGCGAGTCCCCGTCCTCTCCGTGCGGACGCGGCCCGCAACCGCGAACAGCTTCTCGAGGCTGCCGAGAAGGTCTTCGCCGAGCGCGGGCTCGCCGCCTCCGTCGCCGACATCGCCGCCCGCGCGGGGGTGGCGAAAGGCACCGTGTTCCGCCACTTCGCCACCAAGGACGACCTCATCGCCGCCATCGTGTGCGAGCACATCACCGTCCTGACCGAGGCCGCGAGGACACTCGCCGCGGCGCCGGACCCCGGCGATGCGCTCTCGGACTTCCTCACGATCGCCGCGGACCAACGACGGCAACACGATCTGACGTTCCTGCAGACCGCCAGCGACCGCGACCCGGCGGTGGTCAGAGCGCGAGACGAGTTGCACGGCGCGCTCGGCGCGCTCGTCGACCGGGCCCGTGAGGCCGGCGTGCTGCGGCCTGACGTCACCGAGGCCGACATCTTCCTGCTGATGTGTGCGCCCGTGCACGTGATGGACAACCTCGCCGATCCGCCGCCGATGCTGTGGCGGCGCTATCTCGCCATCATCATCGACGGGTTGCGCCCCGACGGGGCACATCCGTTGCCGGAGCCGCCGCCGACACTGCCGTGACCGCAGAAGCGCCATCGCGCGAATCGCATTGACAGCCGACCACATTGGCGTGAGGGTGACGACGTGAACCATGCCGAGGTGCTGATCACCGCATTGCTGATGGCCGTGGCCGCGCTGGGGGCGCTCGCGTGCCGACTGTCGGTGCCCTATCCGATCCCGCTGGTGATCGGCGGCGCGCTGGCGGGTTTCCTTCCCGGCCTGCCGGACATCACCCTGGAGTCCGACCTCGTGCTGGCGCTCTTCCTCCCCCCGCTGCTCTACAAGTCGGCGATCAATGCCAACTTCGGCGACTTCCGTTCCGGCCTGCGCAGTCTCACCCTGAGTGCGGTGGCGCTGGTCGTCGTCACGATGGTGGCGGTGGCCTGCGCCGCGCACGCCGTCGTTCCGGGCATGCCCTGGGAGGCGGCGTTCGTCCTCGGCGCCATCGTCTCGCCCACCGATCCGGTGGCCGCCGCCACCATCATGCGGCGCCTGGGCGCCCCGCGCCGACTCATCAGCAGCGTCGAGGGCGAAGGCCTGTTCAACGACGCGACCGCGCTGGTGGCCTTCCGGGTGGCGGTGGCCGCCACCGTCGCCGGCGGGTTCTCGCTGGCCGACGCCGGGCTGAGCTTCGTCCTGGGCGCGCTGGGCGGCGTCGCGATCGGTCTGGCGGTGGGTTGGTTGTCGGCGTGGGTCCGTGCCCGCATCTACGACGCCCAGATCAGCGTCACCATCTCTCTGCTGACCTGCTACGCGGCGTTCCTGCCCGCCGAAGCGGCGGGTGCTTCGGCAGTGCTCGCGGTCGTCACCGCAGGGATCGTGATGGCGATCCGCAGCCCCGAGGTCCTCGAGGCGCGCCCCAGGCTGCAGGGCTACTTCGTCTGGGACATCATCGATTTCCTGATCAACGCAACACTTTTCGCGCTGATCGGGCTGCAGTTGCACGCGATCGTGTCGGGTCTGCACGAATACCGCTTCGGCGCCCTGGTGGCGTACGCGGCTGCGGTCACCGGCACCCTGGTGGCGGTCCGGATCGCGTGGTTCTTCTCGGTGCCCTACCTGATCAGGGTGCTGGACCGCAGACCCGAACAGCGCCGCCGCCGCGCTCCGGCGTCGTGGCGGCTGGTCATGGGCTGGAGCGGGATGCGGGGAGCCGTCTCGCTCGCCGTGGCGCTGGCCGTGCCGATGCAGACCGCCGACGGCGCACCGTTTCCGCACCGCGAACTGATCCTGTTTCTCACCTTCGTGGTCATCTTCTTCACCCTCGTGGTGCAGGGGCTGACCCTGCCCGCGCTGATCGGCCGGCTGGACCGCACCACCGACCCGGAGGCCACCGAAGAGGACCGTGCGCGGTTGACCGCGGCGCGCGCGGCGCTGGAGCGGATCGACGAGCTCGCCGACGAGGAGTGGACGCGCACGGACACCGCGCAGCGCATGCGCGGCCTCTACGAATACCGCGCGCAGCGCTTCGAGGCGCGGGTGGCCGGTGACGAGGTCGGGGACTACGAAGAGCGGTCCCGGGCCTACCAGGACATGGTGCGCGCCGTCCTGGCGGCCCAGCGGCAGGCGCTGATGACGATGCGACGGGAGGGATCTCTGTCCAATGAGGCCTTCAACCGCATCCTGCAGGACATCGATCTCGAGGAGTCCCGCCTCGAGACGTGACCGCGCGCCGAGTGATCTCCGCTAGCCCGGCACGTTGTTCGCGATGTTGGTCATCACCAGGTCGGGCACCGAGTCGGGGAACGAGCAGAACGTCACCTCGATCAGCACCGCGGATTTCGCCCGGTAGTCGCGTCCGCACGAGCCGGCGCGGACGGACACCGCGTCATCGGTCGTGCTGACGGCGCCGACCAGCACGGGTCCCTGATCGGTGTCACCGCACTCGGTGATCCGTCGCGTCAGGCCCGCCAGGGCGCTCGCCGCGGCGGCCGGGTCGACGTAGCCGGCAGCGCCCTGGGAGATCAGCGCGCCGCGCGAAGGGTTCTGGTACGTCGTCTTGTGGAACTCCTCGACCGCGGTGCCGAACACCATGGTCTCGGCGAACAGCCACTCGCACTGCGTGGGCACGCTGCTCACCACCACCTCGGGCAGGAACCCGCTGTTCACCGGAATATCCACCGGCACTTTGCTTTCCATGCCCGGGACGGCGGTCAGGTCCGGCCCGGACCCGGTGATCGCCCGCATCTGGTCGCGGTCGAGCAGCACGGCGTCGACGTCGACCGGCGACCGTGAGTCCTCGTCGAGGCCGGGCGCCGGCCGGGTCGCCGTCCCGGCGACGGTCTGCGCGCAGCCGGACAGCAGGATCGCCACGGCACACAGGAGCGCGCGGCCCGTCATGCCTCGAGGGTAGTGCGTCGCCTATCGTCGGGCGAGTGAGTGTTTTCGCCACCGCGACAGGGGTCGGATCATGGCCGGGAACCACGGCCCGTGATGCCGCCGAGGTGGTGGTGGGGGAGTTGCACCGGCTGCCCCACCTCGTCGAGCTGCCCGGCCGCGGCGTCGGCGCCGACCTGATCGGACGCGCAGGCGCGCTGCTGGTCGACATCGCCCTCGACACGGTCCCGAGGGGTTACCGCATCGCCGCGGGGCGCAGCGGGGCCACCCGGCGAGCGGCCAGCCTGCTCGACGAGGACATCGATGCGCTCGAGGAGGCCTGGGAGAAGGCGGGTCTGCGCGGCGGCGAGCGGGTGGTCAAGGTGCAGGCGCCCGGGCCGATCACGCTGGCGGCGCATCTGGAACTCGGCGGCGGGCACCGCGCGATCACCGACGCGGGCGCGGTGCGGGACCTGACCGCGTCGCTGGCCGAGGGCGTCGCCGCGCACCGCGCGAACCTCGAACGGCGGTTGCAGACCCCGGTGGTCGTGCAGTTCGACGAGCCCACGCTGCCTGCGGCGCTGGCGGGCCGGTTGTCGGGGGTGTCGAGCCTGAACCCGGTGCACCCGGTCGACGAGTCGGTGGTCACCGGCCTGCTCGACGACTGCGTGGCTGCGCTGGGCGGGGAGGTGGCACTGCACTGCTGCGCCGCCGGGCTGCCGTGGAAACTGTTGCAGCGCAGCACGATCGCGGCGGTGTCGGTGGACGCTCACACGCTCCTCGCCGCGGACCTCGACGGGGTCGGGGAGTTCCTGGAGTCCGGGCGGACGGTGCTGCTCGGCGCCGTCCCGGCCGCCACGCCCGTGACCCGGCCGTCGGTCGAGGAGGTGGCCGCGACGGTGGCCGCGGTGACCGACCGTCTAGGCTTCTCCCGCGGGGTGCTGGCCGACCGGGTCGGCGTGACACCGACCTGCGGGTTGGCCGGAGCCACCCCGGCATGGGCGCGCCGCGCCGTCGAGATCGCCCAGAAGGTGGCCGACGCGATCGCCGAGGATCCGGACGCGGTCGGCTGACCGGGCCGCCGGTCAGGCGTTCCGCAGGTCCTTGCGCAGGATCTTGCCGGACGCGGATTTCGGTACCGCGTCGATGAATCGGACCTGACGCACCTTCTTGTACGGCGCCACCTGACCCGCGACGAAGTCGATGACCTCGGCCTCGGTGAGCTCCGCGCCGGCCTGCTTGACGACGTACGCCCTGGGCACTTCCTCACCCTCGTCGTCGCGCACACCGATCACCGCGGCGTCGGCGATCCCGGGATGGCTGAGCAGCACGGCCTCCAGTTCGGCCGGGGGCACCTGGTAACCCTTGTACTTGATCAGCTCCTTGAGCCGGTCGACGATGTAGACGCAGCCGTGCGCGTCGACCTGGGCGAGATCGCCGGTGTGCAACCACCCGTCGTCGTCGATGGTCTCCTTGGTGGCGTCGTCGTTGTTGAGGTAACCGGCCATCACGTTGGGGCCCTTGAACCACAGCTCGCCGGTCTTGCTCAGCCCTTCCTCCGGCGGGCCGATGTCCTCGCCGGTGTCGGGGTCGACGATCTTGGACACCGCGTTGGACACCGTCCACCCCACCGAGCTCAGTGGCGCGTCGACGCGCATGTCGTTTTGGCCCGCGTCGAACGGGGTGATGTGGCTGACGGGGCTGAGCTCGCTCATGCCGTAGCCCTGCACCACCCGGCAGTCCAGCCGTTCGGCGACGGCCCGTCCGAGGTCCGCGTCGAGCGGGGCGGCGCCCGACATCACGACCTTGAGCGAGGACAGGTCGTGGTCGTCGACGAGCGGGTGCTTGGCCAGCGCGACGGCGACCGGCGGCGCGATGAACGCGATCGTGCACCGGTGCTCGGCGATGTTGCCGAGGAACTGGCCGAGGTCGAAGCTCGGCATGATGACCAGCCGTGCGCGGGCGTGCAGCGCGGCGTTGAGGAGCACCGTCATTCCGTAGATGTGGAAGAAGGGCAGCACGGCCAGCACGACGTCGTCGGGTTGCATGCCGTGCAGCGGACGGATCTGCGCGACGTTGGCGACCAGGTTGCGGTGGGTGAGCATCACCCCCTTGGGATTGCCGGTGGTGCCCGAGCTGTACGGGAGCGCGGCCAGATGTGACGACGGCGCGAAAGTGACTTGCGGCGCAGGCGCTTTCGCTTCGAGGAGCTCCGCGGCGTTGGGATGGCCGTCGGCGGCGCGGCCCGCGCCGTCGAGCACCACGAGGTCCTCGTCGGCCAGCCCGGCCAGCGCCGCGCCCTCGGCGGCCTGTGGCGCCAGCGCCGAGACGGTGATCAGCATGCGCGCGCCCGAGTCGGTCAGCTGCTTGGCGATGTCCTTGGCGGTGAACAGCGCGTTGACGGTCGTCGCGGTCGCGCCGGCGCGCAGGATGCCGTGGAAGGCCACGGCGAACCCGGAGCTGTTGGGGGCCAGCAGTCCCACGACGTCGCCGACGCCGAGGCCGCGGGCGGCCAACGCGCCCGCGAACGTGTTGATCCGGGCGATCATCTCGCGGTAGGTGGTCTGCCTGCCGGTGGTGGCGTCGACCAGCGCGATCCGGTCCAGGCCGGGGTCATCGGCCCCGGCGAACCCGGAGAACAGGTAGTCGTAGACGCTGGCGGTGGGGATGTCGACTTCGGGGAAGGGGCTCGGGAAGCTCATGGTGTCTCCGATCGAATCATGTCCGGGCCGGGTCCGGACTGCCGTTGGTCGAGTTGACGGATGAGTGTTCTGGTGGCCACCAACCGGAACGAGGCGTCCATCAGTTCGCCGACCTCGGCCCAGTCCACGTCGGCGGCGGTGAGATCCAGGCCGAGCCATCCGAACGGGCCGAGGTAGGCCGGGAAGAAGAACCGGGGATCCTGTTCGAGCGCGCGCCGGTCGCTGTCGTCGGCCTTGACCAGCAGGGCGTGCGGGTACGGCACGTGGTCGCCCCCGGTCGCCGGCTTGGCGCTGCCGCCGTAGACGGCGAACATCTTGGGCGCGCAGAACACCGGACGGCCCCAGGAGATCTTCTCGAAGGCACCGGGGAAGGCCAGCGCGATCGCGCGCACCTGCACCAGCCCGGGATCGTGTTCGGAGAACATGACCGGGTGCGGCATGACTGCAGCGTAGCCAGTCGGCCGGTCTGGCTGTCGGTGCGCTTCGATAGCCTGCCAGGGTGAGTCCCGAGGCGAGGCCCGACGCGGAGGCAGTGCTGGCAGAGCAGGCCGGTGACGCGCCGGAGCCCGATCTGCGCCGCCGTTGGCAGGAGCTCGCCGACGAGGTGCGCGAGCACCAGTTCCGCTATTACGTGCGCGACGCCCCGGTGATCTCGGATGCGGAGTTCGACACCCTGCTGCGTCGTCTGCAGGCCCTCGAGGACGAGCATCCCGAGCTGCGCACCCCGGACTCGCCCACCCAGCTGGTCGGCGGCGCCGGGTTCGCCACCGATTTCACCCCGGCCGACCATCTCGAGCGGATGCTCAGCCTGGACAACGTCTTCGATCCCGAGGAGCTGGGCGCCTGGGCGGCGCGGATCGCGGGCGAGATCGGCCCGGACGCCGACTATCTGTGCGAGCTGAAGATCGACGGCGTCGCGCTGGCCCTGGTGTACCGCGACGGCCGGCTGGTCCGCGCCGCCACCCGGGGTGACGGCCGCACCGGCGAAGACGTCACCCTGAACGCCCGCACCATCGAGGACGTGCCCGAAAAGCTCACGGAAACAGAGGAATTTCCGCTACCCGCGGTGCTCGAGGTGCGCGGCGAGGTGTTCTTCCGGGTGGCCGACTTCGAAGAGCTCAACGCGGGTCTGGTCGCCGAGGGCAAGCCGCCCTTCGCCAATCCGCGCAACAGTGCGGCGGGGTCGCTGCGGCAGAAGAACCCGGCGGTGACCGCACGGCGGCGGTTACGGATGATCTGCCACGGCCTCGGCCACATCGAAGGCCCCGGGGGGTTTCCGTTCACGTCCCTGCACGACGCCTACCGGGCGCTGCAGGCGTGGGGGCTGCCGGTGTCGACGCACACCGCCAAGGTCGTCGGGCTGGGCGCGGTGACCGAACGCATCGCCTACTGGGGTGAGCACCGCCATGACGTCGAGCACGAGATCGACGGCGTGGTCGTCAAGGTCGACGAGTTGGCGCTGCAGCGGCGGCTCGGCTCCACCTCGCGGGCGCCACGCTGGGCGGTGGCCTACAAGTACCCGCCTGAGGAGGCGACCACCACGTTGCTCGACATCCGGGTCAACGTGGGCCGCACGGGCCGGGTCACACCGTTCGCCTACATGGAGCCGGTGAAGGTCGCCGGGTCGACGGTCGGGCTGGCGACGCTGCACAACGCCTCGGAGGTCAAGCGCAAGGGCGTGCTGATCGGCGACACCGTGGTGATCCGCAAGGCCGGTGACGTCATCCCCGAGGTGCTCGGGCCGGTGGTGGACCTGCGCGACGGCAGCGAGCGCGAGTTCGTGATGCCGACGCACTGCCCGGAATGCGGCACCGAACTGGCGCCCGCCAAGGAGGGCGACGCCGACATCCGCTGCCCCAACGCGCGCACCTGTCCGGCGCAACTGCGGGAGCGGGTGTTCCACGTCGCGGGCCGTGGCGCCTTCGACATCGAGGGGCTGGGCTACGAGGCGGCGATCGCGCTGCTGCAGGCCGGCGTCCTCACCGACGAGGGCGATCTGTTCACGCTGACCACCGACGACCTCCTGCGCACCGAGCTGTTCACCACCCAGAAGGGTGAGGTGTCGGCCAACGGCAAGCGGCTGCTGGCCAACCTCGGCAAGGCCAAGGCCCAGCCGCTGTGGCGGGTGCTCGTCGCGCTGTCGATCCGCCACGTGGGCCCGACGGCCGCGCGGGCCCTGGCCACCGAGTTCGGCAGCCTGGACGCCATCATGGCCGCCTCCGAGGAGCAACTCGCCACCACCGAGGGGGTCGGCCCGACGATCGCGGCCGCGGTCATCGACTGGTTCACCGTCGACTGGCACCGCGCGATCGTCGACAAGTGGCGCGCGGCCGGGGTCCGGATGGCCGACGAACGCGACACCAGCATCGAACGCACCCTCGAGGGCATGTCGATCGTCGTCACCGGGTCGCTGACGGGGTTCAGCCGTGACGACGCCAAGGAGGCGATCATCGCGCGCGGCGGCAAGGCGGCCAGTTCGGTGTCGAAGAAGACCGCGTACGTCGTCGCCGGCGACGCGCCGGGCTCCAAGTACGACAAGGCGATCGAACTCGGCGTCCCCGTGCTCGACGAGGACGGATTCCGCCGCCTACTCGAGGGCGGCCCGGACAGGGTGTGACTCGAGGGTTAGCGCAGGATCGTGGCGATGATGCCGGCCAGATAGCCGAGCCGTGCGACCTCGCTCGGGCGGAAGTCGGGCCCGCCGGCGCGGCCGAGCACCACCGCGGTGCGGGTGTCGCCGAGCGGGGCGGCGGCCAGCGCGGTGTCCATATCGCGCCACACCTGCGGCACCCAGTCGGCGTTCGCGTCGAGTGCCACGGCGTGCTCGAGGGGCAGCCACGGCGTCTCGCCGGCCTGCGTCTCGGGTGCGCCCGAACTGCCGACCACCCGCTGCGGGCCGGCATCGGTCAGCCGCGCCACCACACACCACCCGACCCGCAACACCTTCGGCGCCTCGTCGACGAGCACCTGCAGCCGCTGCTGCGTGCCGGCCGCGGCGGCGACGTGGTCGATCAGCTCGAGTTCGCGGTGTGCCTCCAGCAGCCCGGTGTGCGGCCGGATGCTGTCGACGTAGACACCGTTGAGCTTCTCGGCGGCGGTGATGAGCATGTCGGGCATCGCGCCCGGCGGCAGCTCCACTACCAGGTCGTCGACGGCGTAACCGGCGGCGCGTTCCACCACGTCGAGCGACAGGATGTCGGCGCCCACGGAGCCGAGCGCCACCGCCAGAGAGCCCAGGCTGCCGGGCCTGTCCTCGAGCTGGACGCGCAGCAGATACGACGGCACGCGCAACACTGTGTCACGGCAGACCGGGAGGCGGCGACTCGGGCGGAATCGGCGGCTCGGGGGAACTCGACGCGTTGAACTAGGCTTCGTGGTCGTGTCCCAGATCTCCCGAGACGAGGTTGCGCACCTGGCGCGGCTGGCCCGCCTCGCCCTGACCGACGGCGAGCTCGACAGCTTCGCCGGCCAACTCGACGCCATCCTCGGCCACGTCAGCCAGATTCAGGCCGTCGACGTCACCGGCGTCGCGGCCACCGACAATCCCCTCAAGAGCGTCAACGTGTTCCGCCCCGACGAGCCGCAGCCGTGCCTGACCCAGGACGAGGCGCTAGCGCAGGCGCCCAACGCCGTCGACGGCCGGTTCGCCGTGCCGCGGATCCTGGGAGAGCCCGAATGAGTGGCGATGACCTGATCCGGCTCGACGCCGCGACGCTGGGCGAGAAGATCGCCTCGGGCGAGGTGTCGTCGACCGAGGTGACGCAGGCCTGTCTCGACCAGATCGCCGCGACCGACGGCGAGTACCACGCCTTCCTGCACGTCGCGGGTGAGCAGGCGCTGGCCGCCGCGGCCGACGTCGACACGGCGGTCGCCGCCGGCGAGCCGTTGCCGTCGCCGCTGGCCGGAGTCCCGCTGGCGCTCAAGGACGTGTTCACCACCACGGACATGCCGACCACGTGCGGGTCGAAGATCCTCGAGGGGTGGACGTCGCCGTACGACGCGACCGTGACGGCACGGTTGCGCGCCGCCGGCATCCCGATCCTGGGCAAGACCAACATGGACGAGTTCGCGATGGGCTCCTCCACCGAGAACTCCGCCTACGGACCCACCCGCAACCCGTGGGACACCGATCGTGTGCCGGGGGGATCCGGCGGCGGCAGCGCGGCGGCGCTGGCGGCGTTCCAGGCGCCGCTGGCGATCGGCTCGGACACCGGCGGCTCGATCCGTCAGCCGGCCGCGCTGACCGCCACCGTCGGGGTCAAGCCCACCTACGGGACGGTGTCGCGCTACGGGCTGATCGCGTGCGCCTCGTCACTGGACCAGGGCGGACCGTGTGCCCGCACGGTCCTCGACACCGCACTGCTGCACCAGGTCATCGCGGGCCACGATCCGCGCGATTCGACGTCCGTCGACGCCGCGGTGCCCGATGTCGTCGCAGCGGCCAGGGCCGGCGCGGCGGGCGACCTCAGCGGGGTGCGCATCGGCGTGGTCAAGCAGCTGCGTAGCGGCGAGGGCTACCAGCCCGGCGTGTTGGCGTCGTTCACGGCGGCCGTCGACCAGCTCCGCGCGCTGGGTGCCGAGATCAGCGAGGTGGACTGCCCGCACTTCGACTACTCGCTGCCCGCGTACTACCTGATCCTGCCGTCGGAGGTGTCGTCGAACCTCGCGAAGTTCGACGGCATGCGCTACGGGCTGCGCGTCGGCGACGACGGCAGCCACAGCGCCGAGGAGGTGATGGCGCTCACGCGTGCCGCGGGGTTCGGCCCGGAAGTCAAGCGCCGGATCATGATCGGCGCGTATGCGCTGTCGGCCGGGTACTACGATGCCTATTACAACCAGGCGCAGAAGGTACGCACGCTGATCGCCCGTGATCTCGAGGAGGCCTACCGCAGCGTCGACGTGCTGGTCTCGCCTGCGACGCCCTCCACCGCGTTCCGCCTCGGCGAGAAGGTCGACGATCCGCTGGCCATGTACCTGTTCGACCTGTGCACGCTGCCGCTGAACCTGGCCGGACACTGCGGGATGTCCGTGCCGTCGGGCCTGTCGGCCGACGACAACCTGCCGGTGGGGCTGCAGATCATGGCGCCTGCCCTGGCCGACGACCGGCTCTACCGGGTGGGGGCGGCTTATGAAGTTGCACGAGGTCCTCTGCCAACTGCGCTGTGAAAGGGGAGGATGGTCACCATGCGTATCGGAGTGCTGACCGGCGGCGGTGACTGTCCTGGCTTGAACGCGGTGATCCGGGCGGTGGTCCGCACCTGCGACGTGCGGTACGGCTCGTCGGTGGTCGGTTTCCAGGACGGCTGGCGCGGGCTGCTCGAGGACCGTCGGATCCAGCTCCGCAACGACGACCGCAACGACCGGCTGCTGGCCAAGGGCGGCACGATGCTGGGCACGGCGCGGGTCAACCCCGACAAGCTGCGCGCCGGACTGGATCAGATCAAGCAGACGCTCGAAGACAACGGCATCGACGTGCTGATCCCCATCGGGGGAGAGGGCACGCTGACCGCGGCGCACTGGCTGTCCGAGGAGAACGTGCCCGTGGTCGGGGTGCCGAAGACGATCGACAACGACATCGACTGCACCGACGTCACTTTCGGTCACGACACCGCGCTGCACGTCGCGACCGACGCCATCGACCGGTTGCACAGCACCGCCGAATCGCATCAGCGGGTGATGCTGGTCGAGGTGATGGGCCGGCACGCAGGCTGGATCGCGCTGAACGCCGGGCTGGCCTCGGGGGCGCACATGACGCTGATCCCGGAGCAGCCGTTCGACGTCGAAGAGGTGTGCCGGCTGGTCAAACAGCGCTTCGTGCGCGGGGATTCGCACTTCATCTGCGTGGTCGCCGAGGGTGCGAAGCCCGCCGAGGGGTCGATGCAGCTGCGCGCCGGCGGCATCGACGAGTTCGGCCACGAGCGGTTCACCGGCGTCGCCCAGCAGCTCGCGGTCGAGGTGGAGAAGCGGATCAACAAGGAGGTCCGGGTCACCGTGCTCGGGCACGTGCAACGGGGTGGCACCCCGACGCCGTACGACCGGGTGCTGGCCACCCGGTTCGGTGTGAACGCCGCCGACGCCGCCCATGCCGGCGAGTACGGGATGATGGTGTCGCTGCGCGGGCAGGACATCGGCCGGGTGCCGCTGGCCGACGCGGTCCGTCAGCTCAAGCTGGTGCCGCAGAGCCGCTACGACGACGCGGCGGAGTTCTTCGGCTGAGTTTCCCCGGCGAGCAGACGCAAACTCGCGTGAATCGCCGCGAAAGCATGCGAGTTTGTGTCTGCTCGCGGGAAAAAGGTGACCCACTAGGATCGGGGCCATGTCTTCCGTGACTTCGGCCGCCGACCTGCTGGACTACGACGAGGTCATCGCCAAGTACGAGCCGGTGCTCGGACTCGAGGTGCACGTCGAGCTGTCGACGCAGACCAAGATGTTCTGCGGCTGCGCCAACCGGTTCGGCGGCGAACCCAACACCCAGGTGTGCCCGGTCTGTCTCGGGCTGCCGGGGTCCTTGCCGGTGCTGAACCAGACCGCCGTCGAGTCCGCGATCCGCATCGGGCTGGCGCTCAACTGCGACATCGCGCCCTGGGGGCGGTTCGCCCGGAAGAACTACTTCTACCCGGACCAGCCGAAGAACTACCAGATCTCCCAGTACGACGAGCCCATCGCGGTCAACGGCCACCTCGAGGTCCCGCTCGACGACGGCACCACGTGGCGGATCGAGATCGAGCGAGCCCACATGGAGGAGGACACCGGCAAGCTGACCCACCTGGGCAGCGACACCGGTCGTATCGCGGGGGCGACGACGTCGCTGGCCGACTACAACCGCTCCGGCGTTCCGCTGATCGAGATCGTCACCAAACCGGTCGAGGGGGCAGGGGAGCGCGCGCCCGAGATCGCGCGGGCCTATGTGACGGCGCTGCGGGATCTGTTGCGCGCGTTGGACGTCTCCGATGTGCGGATGGACCAGGGTTCGATGCGCTGCGACTCCAACGTCTCCCTCAAACCGATCGGGCAGGCCGAATTCGGCATCCGCACCGAGACCAAGAACGTCAACTCGCTCAAGAGTGTGGAGGTCGCCGTTCGCTACGAGATGCGAAGGCAGGCAGCGGTTCTCGAGTCCGGGGGCATCGTGCACCAGGAGACGCGGCACTTCCACGAGGACGGCTACACCTCGCCGGGGCGCAGCAAGGAGACCGCGCAGGACTACCGGTACTTCCCCGAGCCGGACCTCGAACCCGTCGCGCCCAGCGCCGAACTCGTCGAGCGGCTGCGAGCCACCATCCCCGAGCTTCCGTGGTTGTCCCGCAAGCGGGTTCAGCAGGACTGGGGTATCTCCGACGAGGTGATGCGCGATCTGGTCAACATCGGCGCGCTCGATCTGATCGCGGCCACGGTCGACCACGGGGCGTCCAGCGACGCCGCCCGCGCGTGGTGGGGTAACTTCCTGGTGCAGAAGGCCAACGAGAACGGCGTGGAACTCGACGCGCTGGCGATCACCCCGGCCCAGGTGGCCGCGGTGGTGAAGCTCGTCGACGAGGGGAAGCTGTCGAACAAGCTGGCCCGCCAGGTCGTCGAGGGTGTGCTGGCCGGCGAGGGCGAACCCGACGAGGTGATGACGGCGCGCGGGCTCGCGGTGGTGCGCGACGACTCGCTGATCCAGGCCGCTGTCGACGAAGCCCTGGCCGCCAATCCCGACGTCGCCGAGAAGATCCGCGGCGGCAAGGTCCAGGCCGCCGGTGCGATCGTCGGCGCGGTGATGAAGGCGACCAAGGGCCAGGCGGACGCGGCGCGCGTGCGCGAGCTCGTCATGGCCGCCTGCAGCTGACGCTTTGATGAAGCGCGCCCAGGACGTCGTTCTGCGCCTGCTGTCGCACCCGCTGCGGCTGTTGAGCCTGCGCTCGATCGTGATCCTCGCCCAGGTCGGCGTCATCATCCTGGTGCTGACCCTCGGGGTCTGGGTGTGGGTGGGCGTCACCAACGACCAGTACGACCAGCTCGACCGCAGGCTGGACTCGCTGTCGAGCCTGGGCGACGTGAACACGCTGCTGCGCAGCGCCCAGGAAGGGGTCGGCCCCGAACCCGCCGAGGGCGGGCTGGTGCGCACGGCGCGCATCGGCCCGGTCGCGGTGTCGATCCCCGCCGACATCGTGTTGCCCGAACTGCCCAGCGGTTACGCCGACGCGACGATCAACGGCGTCGAGTACCGCGTGCGGACGATCACGACGGGCAGCGCGTCGATCGCCCTCGGCGCCCCGTTGGCGGACACCCAGGCCCGCATCGACTCGCTGCACTGGCGGGTGTTCTGGATCTGCGCCGGGGTGATCGTGACGACGCTGCTCGTCGGCTGGGTGATCGCGCTGATCATGGTCAACCCCTTCCGGCTGCTGGCCCAGCAGGCCCGCGCCATCAATGCGCAGTCCAACCCGGACGAGGTGCAGGTGCGCGGGGTGTGGGAGGCCGTCGAGATCTCCGAGGCGGTCGAGGGCATGCTCGCCCGCATCGGCGACGAGCAGCAGCGCACCCGAGCCGCGCTGGAATCGGCGCGGGACTTCGCCGCAGTCGCCTCCCACGAGCTGCGGACTCCGCTGACCGCGATGCGCACCAACCTCGAGGTGCTGATGACGCTGGACCTGGGTCCCGAACAGCGCCGCGAGGTCATCGGCGACGTGATGCGCACCCAGTCCCGGATCGAGGCGACGCTGGCCGCTCTCGAGCGACTGGCGCAGGGCGAGCTGACCACGGTGGCCGACTTCGTGCCGCTCGACGTCGCCGAGCTCCTCGACCGCGCCGCCCACGACGCGATGCACAACTATCCGGGGCTGGAGGTCTCGCTGGCGTCGTCGACGACGGTGTTGATGCTCGGGATGCCCGCGGGTCTGCGGCTGGTGATCGACAACGCGATCGCCAACGCCGTCAAGCACGGCGGTGCCACGCGGGTGCAGCTCAGCGTGATCAGCTCGGCGGAGGGAGTGGAGATCGCCGTCGACGACAACGGCTCCGGGGTTCCCGCCGAGGAACGCGAACAGGTCTTCCAGCGGTTCCACCGTGGCTCCACCGCGTCCAGGTCGGGGTCCGGCCTGGGTCTGGCCCTGGTCGCCCAGCAAGCCGAGATCCATGGCGGCACCGCCGCGTTGGAGGTCAGTCCGCTGGGTGGTACCCGCCTGATCCTGCGCCTGCCCGGCTCCGGACCGGCCTAGATCCGGGCTGGCTCAGGTCTTCTCGTCGTTGGCGCGCGGGAAGCCGCCGCCCTGCGGGAACAGCGGGAACACCACGTCGTCGAGCTTCTCGGCGTCCCCGGAGGTCTTGTTCACCGTCGCCCCCCAGATGTTGCCGTCGGGAGCGACCTGCAGGGCCCAGGCGTGGCCGTGCTGATCCTGGCGGACCACCTCCGGCTCACCGGTGACCGCGCCGGTGTCGGGCGCCATCCGCACGGCGACGGTCTGTTTGGTGTTGACGAGGTTGACCAGCACCGTGCCGTCGAGCGCCGCGCACCCCGCGACCCCCGGCCGGTCGGGCCACGTCCACACCGTCGACACCTTCGAGTCCTTGGTGATCCGCTGCAGCCGGTCGGCGGTCGGCGTCCGGTCGGTGACGTAGAGCGACTCGTCGGACGGGTCGATGCACATGCCGCCACCGGGGCCCAGACCGGACAGCGCGGTCGTCGTCGGGGCCTGGTTGACCGTCGTCGGCTGCTCGATGCGCAGCAGCTTGCCCGCCATCGATCCCGGATCGGCGGCCAGCCCCGGGTCGCCGGCGTCGCCGGTCTGGACCATCAGCGTGGTCGGGCTGGTGAAGACGAGCGCTCCGGTGTTGCCGGTGGCGCCCTTGGGGATGCCGGTCAGGATCGGCTTGGGCACGTCGCCGTCGGCGATCCTGATCACCCGGTTGTCGGTCGGCGTGCTGACGTAGGCGTACATCAGCCGGTCCTGCGCGTAGGTGGGGGACAGCACGATGTCCATCAGGCCGCCGTCGCCACTGCCGTCGACCGGAAGCGTCAGCTTCACGAACGGTTCGGCCTTGGTGGCGACCTGCTTGACCGCACCGGTGACCCGCTCGGCCACCAGCGCGGACTGGCTGTCGGGCAGCATGATCAGCCCGCTGGTGCTGTCCAGGCAGCCCTGCATCACCCCGGGGGCGGGGCACTGCTTGGGGAACGGCTGGGCAGGCAGCGGCGGCGGCGGAGGGGGCGTCGACGTCGGCCCGGGCGCCATCTGCGGCTCGGTCGTGAACGGCTGCGACTGCGCCGAATCGAACCGCGCGCAACCGGCACTGCCGAGCGTCGCCACGCACAGCAGGACCGCGGCTGCCCGCAACGACCGGCGCTGTCTCATGCGAGCCAGATTACGGATCGTTTCGCAGTGCTCGCCACGCGTCCCGCCGCCGACCTGCCCCGCAGCTGTAAAACACATGGTCGGGCGCGCCGCGCCAATACCCGGCGACGGCCGCAGCTGCACTTACCCTGGCAGTCGTGACGAGTCCCCTTGACCCACGCCCCTGGCAGCGGCCCGACGAGTCGGGCGGCCGGCCCGCGTCGGCGCGGCTGGTGGACCCCGAGGACGATCTGCCGTCGCCGCACTACGGCGGCGACTTCGAGACGACGGCGATTCCGCGCTACGACACCGCCAAGCCCGCCGACCAGCAGCCCTTCGGCCTGCTCAACGATGCCGAGCCGCTGCCCTATGTGCAGCCCAGCACGGGTCTGGCACCCGGCTCGTACGGGTCCACCGCGGCGCCGACCGAGGTCGGCGTGCTCGACGAACACCGGGACCGGGACCGTAGAGGTACCCAGGACCTGGGCCTGCTGCTGCTGCGGGTCGCCGTCGGCGCGCTGCTGGTCGCCCACGGCCTGCAGAAGATGTTCGGGATCTGGGGCGGGCCGGGGCTCGGCGGGTTCCGCGATTACCTGGCCGGCGTCGGTTTCCAGTACGCCGACATCCTGAGCTACGTGGCCGCCGGCGGTCAGATCGTTGCCGGTGTGCTGCTGGTGCTAGGGCTGTTCACCCCGGTGGCGGCGGCCGGCGCGCTGGCCTATCTGGTCAACGCGATCCTGGCGGAGGCCATCGAGGCCCACAACGACGCGCGCCTGTCGGCCTTCCTCACCGACGGGCACGAGTACGAGGTCATCCTGGTCGCCGTCGTCGCGGCCATCATCCTGATCGGGCCCGGCCGCTACGGCCTGGACGCCGGCAGGGGCTGGGCCCGTCGTCCCTTCCTCGGCTCCTTCGCCGCGCTGGTGCTCGGCGTCGGTGCGGGCGTCGCGATCTGGGTGCTGCTCAACGGGGCCAACCCGCTGTCCTGAGCCTCACTCGTAGGGGTTGGGCACCCGGCCGCCGCTGGCGGCCGTCAGCACCGGAAGCGTCGCGAACGTGACGGCAGGAAGTGACACCTCGGTCCCGTCGCCCCGCCGGGCCTGGGCCCACGCTTTGCGGCCGAACCGCAGCCCGGCGATGTCCTCCCAGCGCAGCGTCTGACTGCCCAGCAACGTGCGCGCGGTGACGGTGTCGCGGTCGGCGACCGTGCGGTACCGGGCGATCGCCACCGACAGCAGCACCGGGATGACCAGCAGCGCGACGAACCACACCGGGCCGGCGAACACGACCGACAGCAGCGCGAGGGTCAGCAGGACGACGGCCAGATGAGCCATCGGGGAGATCCGGATCACGACCGGGGCGGACGACGACGTGGCGGAGGAACCCATGGCGCCATCATCCCACTCCCCGCAGCCGGGAAATTTGACCGGAGTCCGGTTCGCGGGCTACCGTCGTCTGCTATGCAGACCCCGGGCTCGCTCGTAGTAATTGGGTTGCGCGTTGATGCCGCGCTAGCCCTGGTTCGGGCATAGCACCACCGCATCGACGCGCAACCCTCGTACAGCCGCCGGGCTGACGGGGGTTTTTTGTTGCCCCAGCACCGATTTGAGAAGATCTACCCAGAGTCGACAGGACAAGAGGACACCGTGAGCGCACCCACCAAGCGACCACCTGAGCAGTCGGCGACCCCGGCGAACGGGACCGAGGCCGCCACCCAGGCCGCCCCGCAGCCCAAAACGGTTGCCCCGCACCAGCTCACCGGCGCACAAGCCGTCATCCGCGCGCTGGAGGAACTCGACGTCGACGTCATCTTCGGCATCCCGGGCGGCGCGGTGCTGCCGGTCTACGACCCGCTGTTCGACTCGGTGAAGCTGCGCCACGTCCTGGTCCGCCACGAGCAGGGCGGCGGCCACGCCGCCAGCGGCTACGCGCACGCGACCGGACGCGTCGGGGTGTGCATGGCGACGTCGGGTCCGGGCGCGACCAACCTGGTGACCCCGCTGGCCGACGCCTACATGGACTCCATCCCCGTGGTGGCGATCACCGGTCAGGTCGGCCGGGGGCTGATCGGCACCGACGCCTTCCAGGAGGCCGACATCTCCGGCATCACGATGCCGATCACCAAGCACAATTTCCTGGTCCGCAACGGCGACGACATCGCGCGCGTCATCGCCGAGGCGTTCCACATCGCCTCCAGCGGACGGCCCGGACCCGTGCTCGTCGACATCCCCAAGGACGTGCTGCAGGGGGAGTGCACCTTCAGCTGGCCGCCGAAGTTCGAGCTGCCCGGCTACAAGCCGAACACCAAGCCGCACAACCGGCAGATCCGCGAGGCGGCCAAGCTGATCACCGCGGCGCGCAAGCCGGTGCTCTACGTCGGTGGCGGCGTCATCCGCGGCGAGGCGTCCGAGCAGCTGCTGGATCTGGCCGAGCTGACCGGCATCCCGGTGGTCACCACGCTGATGGCCCGCGGCGCGTTCCCCGACAGCCATCCGCAGAACCTCGGCATGCCCGGTATGCACGGCACGGTGGCCGCGGTGGCGGCGCTGCAGCGCAGCGACCTGCTGATCGCGCTCGGCACCCGGTTCGACGACCGCGTGACCGGCAAGCTGGACTCGTTCGCGCCCGACGCCAAGGTGATCCACGCCGACATCGACCCCGCCGAGATCGGCAAGAACCGGCACGCCGACGTGCCCATCGTGGGTGACGTCAAGGCCGTGATCACCGACCTGATCGACGCCCTGCGCCGCGACGGCGGGCTCGGCTCGACGACGCTCGACACCTGGTGGGAGTACCTGCGCGGAATCCAGTCGACGTACCCGCTGAGCTACGGCCCGCAGAGCGACGGCAGCCTGTCGCCCGAGTACGTCATCGAGACGCTCGGCAAGATCGCCGGCTCGGACGCGATCTACGTCGCCGGCGTGGGTCAACACCAGATGTGGGCGGCGCAGTTCATCTCCTACGAGAAGCCCAAGACCTGGCTGAACTCCGGCGGTCTGGGCACGATGGGCTACGCGGTGCCCGCCGCGATGGGCGCCAAGATGGGCTGCCCGGACACCGAGGTGTGGGCCATCGACGGCGACGGTTGCTTCCAGATGACCAACCAGGAACTCGCCACGTGCGCGATCGAGGGCGTGCCGATCAAGGTCGCGCTGATCAACAACGGCAACCTGGGCATGGTCCGGCAGTGGCAGACGCTGTTCTACGAGCAGCGCTACAGCCAGACCGACCTGGCCACCCACACCCGGCGCATCCCGGACTTCGTCAAGCTGTCCGAGGCGCTGGGCTGCGTCGGACTGCGGTGCGAGCGCGCCGAAGACGTCGCCGAGGTGATCGCGCAGGCCCGGGCGATCAACGACCGCCCGGTCGTCATCGAGTTCGTGGTGGGCGCCGACGCCCAGGTGTGGCCGATGGTCGCCGCAGGCACCAGCAACGACGAGATCCAGGCCGCCCGCGGTATCCGTCCGCTGTTCGACAACGAAGAGGGGCACGCCTGATGAGCACCATCCACACCCTGTCGGTGCTCGTCGAGGACAAGCCCGGCGTCCTGGCCCGCGTCGCCTCGCTGTTCTCGCGGCGCGGCTACAACATCTGCTCGCTGGCCGTCGGCGCCACCGAGCAGAAGGACCTGTCCCGGATGACCATCGTCGTCGACGTCGAGGACTCGCCGCTCGAACAGATCACCAAGCAGCTCAACAAGCTCGTGAACGTGATCAAGATCGTCGAGCAGGACGAGGACAACGCCGTTTCGCGCGAGATCGCCCTGATCAAGGTCCGGGCCGACGCGACCACCCGCGGTCAGGTCATCGAGGCCGTGAACCTGTTCCGCGCCAAGGTCGTCGACGTGTCCAACGAGTCGCTGACCGTCGAGGCCACCGGAACCCCGGGCAAGCTCGAGGCGCTGCTGCGCGTCCTGGAGCCCTACGGGATCCGTGAGATCGTCCAGTCCGGTGTGGTGTCGCTGTCGCGTGGCCCCCGCGGAATCGGCACCAAGTAAATCGCTCACCAACAGCAGAAAGAAGATTCACGACAATGGCAGTTGAGATGTTCTATGACGACGACGCGGACCTGTCGATCATCCAGGGACGCAAGGTCGGCGTCATCGGCTACGGCAGCCAGGGGCACGCGCACTCGCTGAGCCTGCGCGATTCCGGTGTGCAGGTGAAGGTCGGCCTCAAGGAGGGGTCGAAGTCCCGCGACAAGGTCGCCGAGCAGGGTCTCGAGGTCGACACCCCCGCCGAGGTCGCCAAGTGGGCCGACGTCATCATGTTGCTGGCGCCCGACACCGCGCAGGCCGAGATCTTCGCCCAGGACATCGAGCCGAATCTTCAGGACGGCAACGCGCTGTTCTTCGGGCACGGCCTGAACATCCACTTCGGTCTGATCAAGCCGCCGGCCAACGTGACGATCGGCATGGTCGCGCCCAAGGGCCCGGGGCACCTGGTGCGCCGCCAGTTCGTCGACGGCAAGGGCGTGCCCTGCCTGGTCGCGGTCGAGCAGGATCCCAAGGGCGAGGGTCTGGCGCTGGCGCTGTCCTACGCCAAGGCGATCGGCGGCGCGCGCGCCGGCGTCATCAAGACCACGTTCAAGGACGAGACCGAGACCGACCTGTTCGGTGAGCAGGCCGTGTTGTGCGGTGGCACCGAGGAACTCGTCAAGACCGGGTTCGACGTGATGGTCGAGGCCGGCTACGAGCCGGAGCTGGCGTACTTCGAGGTGCTGCACGAGCTCAAGCTGATCGTCGACCTGATGTACGAGGGTGGCATCGCGCGGATGAACTACTCGGTGTCCGACACCGCGGAGTTCGGCGGCTACCTGTCCGGGCCCCGCGTCATCGACGCCGACACCAAGAAGCGGATGAAGGACATCCTGGCCGACATCCAGGACGGCACGTTCGTCAAGCGGCTGGTGGCCAACGTCGAGGGTGGCAACAAGGAGCTCGAGAAGCTGCGCAAGGAGAACGCCGAGCACCCGATCGAGGTCACCGGCAAGAAGCTGCGCGACCTGATGAGCTGGGTGGATCGACCGATCACCGAAACCGCTTAGGCACAACATCTTCGGGGTGGTCCGCCGCGCACAGCGTGGGGGCCACCCCGAAGTCGTCTGTCAGGACAGCCGGTCGGCGACGCTGACGACGCGGCGCGCCAGGTGGTCGAGCGCGGCCAGTGTCGACTCCTCGAGTTCGTTGCGGTTCTCCGGTCCGGTGACATGGCCGACGCCGTAGGGGTTTCCGTCGGCGAACTTCACCCCGTCGGTGTAGCCGGGCGGCACGATGATGCCGCCGAAGTGCATGAGGGTGATATAGAGCGTGATCAGCGTGGTCTCCTGCCCGCCGTGGGCGGTCTGCGACGACGTGAACCCCGCGTAGACCTTGTCGGCGAGCAGGCCCTTGGCCCACAGGCCGCCGAGTGAGTCGATGAACGCCCGGAACTGCGACGCGGTGCTGCCGAACCGGGTGGGCGAGCCGAAGATCGCCGCGTCCGCCCACACGATGTCATCCCCGCTGGCGGCCGGAAGATCTTTGGTCGCTTCGTAATTGGCGGTCCACGCCGGATTGCCGGCGAACTCCTCGGGGTCGCGGGTCTCGGCGATGTGCCGCAACCTCACGTCGGCGCCGGCCGCCTCCGCGGTGGCGGCGACGCGGTTGGCCATCGCGGTGCCGTGTCCGGTGGCCGAGTAGTAGATCACTGCGAGCTTCGTCATACCGCGCAGCCTACGGACTCGCCGGGAAACCTACGGTGAGAGCCGCGGCATCGTGGTGATGCCGAATTCGCGTCGCAACATCGTGCGCGCCGCGTAGTAGCCCGACATGCCGTGCACGCCGGTACCCGGCGGAGTGGCCGACGAACACAGGTAGGCCTTCGGGATCGGGGTGGACCACGGATTCAGGCGCAGCGTCGGCCCGATCATGGCGGCGAACAGCGTGGCGCCGCCGACGATGATGTCGCCGCCGACGTAGTTCGCGTTGTGGTCGGCCATCCGGGCGGCGGGCACGCACCGGGCGGCCAGCACCAGATCCCGGAAGCCGGGCGCGGCGCGTTCGAACAACGCGGTGACGGTCTCGGTGAGATCGGCGGACGAGCCGGCCGGCACGTGGGCGTAGGTCCACAGCGGCCGGCGGCCCTGGGCGTCGATGCGCGACGGATCGGCCAGATGCGGCAGCGCGGCCAGCGTCATCGGCCATTCGGCGTGCCGGCCCGCGGCGATCTCCCGCTCGGCGAGCGCCATCTGCGCGCGTGTTCCGCCCATGTGCACCGTCGGCGCCTGCGCCACCCGCGGATCGCGCCACGGAATGTCACCGGACAGGACGAAGTCGACCTTGCACACTCCCGGACCGAATCGGTAGCGCCGCAACGCCCGTGCGTACCGCGGGGGCACGCGGTCGCCGTAGACGTCGAGCAGCGCGGTCGGTGCCGTGTCCCAGAGCACGACCCCTTCGGGCGGAGTGGTCACGGGTTCGCCGAGCACCAGATCGCCGCCGTGGGCCCGCAGGTCGGCGATCAGCGCGTCGGCGATCGTCTGGGTCCCGCCGACCGGAACCGGCCAGCCGGCGGTGTGCGCCACGGTGCCCAGCATCAGGCCTGCGCCGCTGTTGACGGGCGAGGGCATCCGCGAAATCGCGTGCACGCCAACGCCGGTGAACAGCGCCCGGGCGTCGTCGCCGCGCAGCAGCCCCCACGCCGGACTGCCCATCGCCAGCACCCGCACACCGGCACGGACAGTTGTGGGCAGATCGGGGGGCAGCGAACGCTTGTCGCCGAGGAAGAAGCCGAGCACCCCGTCCACGTGGTCGGTGAGCGGACCGAACAGCCGCCGCCAGGACGCGCCGTCGTCGAGCTCGTCGCAGGTGCGCGCCAGCGAGCGGTAGGCGATCGCCGCGGTCCGGTCCGGCAGCGGGTTCGCGTAGGACACCTCGGGGGCGACCAGGTCGACACCGCGGGCGGCGAGGTCGAACTCGGCGAAGAACGGCGAGGCCACCCCGAGCGGGTGGACGGCCGAGCACACGTCGTGCAGGACGCCGGGGTACTCCGGGTCCGGCCGGCTGCGCGCGCCGCCGCCGGGCGTCGGCTGGGCCTCGATGACCCGCACCGACAGCCCCGCGCGCGCACAGATCACGGCGGCCGCCAGCCCGTTGGGTCCGCTTCCGACGACGGTGACGTCCACCTGCTCATTACAGCCCATTACGCTGAACCCTCGTGAGTCTGCCCGTGGTACTGATCGCCGACAAGCTGGCCCCATCGACCGTCGAGGCCCTGGGAGACCGGGTCGAGGTGCGCTGGGTCGACGGCCCCGACCGGGAGAAGCTCCTGGCCGCCGTCGCCGACGCCGACGCCCTGCTGGTGCGCTCGGCCACCACCGTCGACGCCGAGGTGCTGGCCGCGGCGCCGAAGCTCAAGATCGTCGCCCGCGCCGGCGTCGGCCTGGACAACGTCGACGTGGACGCCGCCACCGCGCGCGGTGTCCTGGTGGTCAACGCCCCGACGTCGAACATCCACAGCGCCGCCGAGCACGCGCTGGCGCTGCTGCTGTCCGCGGCGCGTCAGATCCCGGCCGCCGACGCCACGCTGCGCGAGCACACCTGGAAGCGGTCGTCGTTCTCCGGCACGGAGATCTTCGGCAAGACCGTCGGCGTGGTCGGCCTGGGCCGCATCGGCCAGCTGGTGGCCCAGCGCCTGGCCGCGTTCGGCGCGCACATCACCGCCTACGACCCGTACGTGTCCCAGGCCCGCGCCGCGCAGCTGGGCATCGAGCTGCTGAGCCTCGACGACCTGCTCGCCCGCGCGGACTTCATCTCCGTGCACCTGCCGAAGACCAAGGAGACCGCCGGGCTGATCGGCAAGGACGCGCTGGCCAAGACCAAGCCGGGCGTGATCATCGTCAACGCCGCCCGCGGCGGGCTGATCGACGAGCAGGCCCTCGCCGACGCCATCACCAGCGGTCACGTCCGTGGCGCCGGCCTCGACGTCTTCGCGACCGAGCCGTGCACCGACAGTCCGCTGTTCGAGCTGCCCCAGGTGGTGGTGACCCCGCACCTGGGCGCCTCGACCGCGGAGGCGCAGGACCGTGCCGGCACCGACGTGGCGGCCAGCGTGCGGCTGGCGCTGGCCGGTGAGTTCGTGCCCGACGCCGTCAACGTCGGCGGCGGCGTCGTCGGCGAGGAGGTCGCGCCGTGGCTCGACCTGGTGCGCAAGCTCGGGTTGCTCGCCGGTGCCCTGTCGGCCGAACTGCCCACCAACCTGTGCGTGCAGGTGCGTGGAGAGCTGGCCTCCGAGGAGGTCGAGGTGCTGCGGCTCTCGGCGCTGCGCGGTCTGTTCTCGGCGGTGATCGAGGATCCCGTGACGTTCGTCAACGCCCCGTCGCTGGCCGCCGAGCGTGGGGTGGAGGCGTCGATCGACACCGAGACCGAGAGCCCCAACCACCGCAGTGTCGTCGACGTGCGCGCCGTGGCCGCCGACGGATCCACGGTGAACGTGGCCGGCGCGCTGTCGGGTCCGCAGATGGTCGAGAAGATCGTCCAGATCAACGGCCGCAACCTCGACCTGCGTGCCGAGGGCGTGAACCTGATCATCAACTACGACGACCGGCCCGGAGCGCTGGGCAAGATCGGCACGCTGCTCGGCGGCGCCGAAGTCAACATCCTGGCCGCCCAGCTCAGCCAGGACGCCGAAGGTGGTGGTGCGACGATCATGCTCCGCCTGGACCGACAGGTACCCGAGGACGTGCTGGCCGGCATCGGCCGCGACGTCGACGCGACGACGCTGGAAGTGGTGGATCTGTCATGACGGCCCCGGTGAGGCTCGCGGTGATCGGCGGTGACGGCATCGGCCCCGAGGTCATCGGTCAGGCCCTGACCGTTCTCGACGCGGTGTTCCCCGGCGTCGAGAAGACCGAATACGAGCTCGGTGCACGGCTGTTCCATCGGACCGGCGAGGTGCTGCCCGACTCGGTGCTCGAGGAACTCAAGGGGCACGACGCGATCCTGCTCGGCGCGATCGGCGACCCGTCGGTGCCCAGCGGGGTGCTCGAGCGGGGCCTGCTGCTGCGGATCCGCTTCGAACTCGACCACCACATCAACCTGCGTCCGGGCCGGCTCTACCCGGGCGTGCGCAGTCCGCTGGCCGGCGACCCCGAGATCGACTTCGTGGTCGTGCGGGAGGGCACCGAGGGTCCGTACACTGGCAACGGCGGCGCGATTCGCATCGACACCCCGCACGAGGTGGCCACCGAGGTCAGCGTCAACACCGCCTACGGCGTGCGCCGGGTGGTGCACGACGCGTTCCATCGGGCCCAGGCCCGCCGCAGGCACCTGACGCTGGTGCACAAGAACAACGTGCTGGCCTACGCCGGTTCGCTGTGGTGGCGCACCGTGCAGAGCGTGGCCGCCGAGTATCCCGACGTCGAGGTGGCCTACCAGCACGTCGACGCGGCGACGATCCACATGGTCACCGACCCCGGCCGGTTCGACGTCATCGTCACCGACAACCTGTTCGGCGACATCATCACCGACCTGGCGGCCGCGGTGTGCGGCGGCATCGGGTTGGCGGCCAGCGGCAACATCGATGCCACGCTGACCAATCCGTCGATGTTCGAGCCCGTGCACGGCAGCGCCCCCGACATCGCCGGGCAGGGCATCGCGGATCCGACGGCGGCGATCATGAGTGTGTCGCTGCTGCTGGCGCACCTCGGCGAACTCGACGCGGCCGCCCGTGTCGACGCGGCCGTGGCCGACCACCTCGCCACCCGCGGCGACGCGGTGCTCTCGACCGCCCAGGTCGGCGAGCGCATTCTCGGGAAGCTGTAGCCATAGCCGGATTCGCGACGCTGACGCGCCAGTGTTGGCTGTTCGCGGTCGGTTCGTCGTTCTTCGCGCTGGCCACCGCGCCGGGGTTCCCCGGTTGGGCGGGCGCCGGCGCTGCCGACGCGCTGTGCTTCGCGGGGTCGTGGTTCTTCACCACCGCGGCCTGGATGCAGCTGCGACTCGCCGACCCGGGGGCGCGCGTCGAATGGTCATCAGCGGCAACGCAATTCGTCGGTACCCTGCTGTTCAACCTGAGCACCGGCACGGCGGTGTGGGCGCATGCCGTCACCACGGAGCGCCGCTACGTGTGGGTTCCCGACGCCACCGGATCGACGGCGTTCCTGCTCAGCGGCGTCCTGGGCATGGTCGCGGTGAGCGCCGTGGCGGGCCTGCTCGATCTGCGCTCGCGCGACTGGCTGGCCGGCGCGGTGAACCTGCTCGGGTGCGTCGCGTTCGCGGTGTCGGCGGTGGCGGCGTTCGTGCGCAAGACCGGGGTCACCGAAGACGAGTGGCTGGCCAACCTCGGCACCTTCTTCGGTGCGCTGTGCTTCCTGGTGGCTGCGCTGCTGCTGTTACCGCGCCCGTCTCAGCCACGCTCGTGCACGGACGCCACCTCGTAGAGGTGGGGCTGGAAGTCCACGGCGATCTCGGCGGCCACCGTCATGTGTTCGCGCGCCGACGGATTCGACTGCATCGCGACGAACGCCTCGGCGCTGTCCCACTGCGCGTAGTTGACCACCCGGGTGCGGTCGAGGCTGATGTGGATGCTCGCCGAGCCGAAGCCCGGGAGGAAGCGCATCACCTCGTCGGTGGCGTGGGTCAGCACGGCGGCGAGCTCCTCGGCGCGCTCCGGCGCGACGGTGAACACGTTGATCAACGTGGCGTAGGGGCTGTTCGGCTGGATCACGGGCATGGTCACTCCTTGTCAGGTTCCTTACATAGGCGACCGTACCCTGATGTAAGGTTCCTGTCATGGCAGACCGCGAGACCGAGGCGACGGCCGGGTATCTGATCAAGCGCGTGCAGCAGTCGTTGCGCCGGCGCTGCGATGCGGCGTTGCGGCCCACCGGACTGTCGATGGCCCAGTACGCGGTGCTGCGGGCGCTCGCCGATCATCCGGAGGCGTCGGCCGCCGAGCTCGCCCGGCTGTGTTTCGTGACCCGGCAGTCGCTGCAGGACCTGCTCGCGGTTCTGCGCACAGCCGGTCTGATCACCGATGCGGACACCCACCGTCCGGGCCGCGCGCGATCCCTGGGGGTGACGGCCGAGGGTGCGCATCGCCTCGCCGCGGCCCACGACGCGGTGACGGCGGTGGACGCGTCCATGACCGACGGGATGTCGGCGGCCGCGCGGCGTCAGCTGGTCGCGTCGCTGCTGCGCTGCGCCGAAAACCTCGAGCGGGTACCGGGCACCGACGGGATCGCCAGCAGCGGGAACAGCGCGCACACCGCGAAGGCGGCCGGGTAACCCGCCATCCCGATCAGCGCGCCGAACAGCGGGGGAGTGACCCCGGCGGTCAGCAACTGCGTGGTGTTCTGGGTGCCCAGCGCCCGTCCGCTCCAGAACGGTCCGGCGATCTCGGCGATCGCCGTGAAGGCCAGGCCGTTGTCCGACACCGTGACCACCGAGGCCACGATCATCAGCGCGATGCTCACCGGCGAGTCGAGCCAGTCGGTCAGCGCCAGCAGCGCCATCGCCGCGGCGGCGGCCACCGCGATGGTCCGGATGGGTCGCATCCGTGCGCCCAGCACGTCCCCGGACCGCTTGAGCACCGCATCCGACCACCGGCCCGCGCCGATCCGGCCTCCCGCTCCCAGGATCTGGGCGACGGTCACCAGGGCGCCCGCCGAGCCGGCCGACCATCCGCGGTCGGTGATCAGCCACGCGAGGGTGAACGTCCACACCATCGCCTGCGGCGCCACCAGCAGCAACGAGGTCAGGTGGATGCGCACCAGCAGCGACGAGGCGCGGTACGGGTTGGCCAGGTCGGCGTCCGTCGCATCGGCCCGGGCGGGTCGCGGCGGATCGAGGACCGCGACGGCGCACACCACGGCCGACAGCGCGCAGACGACCGCCGGGAAGCCCAGTGCGGCCGACACTCCGCCGCTCTCGGCGAGCCGCGGGATCACCAGCGCGCCCAGGCCGACACCCAACGGTTGGGCGGTCTGGCGGATCCCCATCACCAGACCGCGCTTCTCGGCGTCGAACCACCCCACCACGAGGCGCCCGCTCGCGGTGTTGCTGCTCGCCGCCGCCATGCCGCCGAGGAAGAGGAACACTCCGACCGCGACGAGGGAGTCCACCGAGGCGGCGCCGAATGCCGCGGCCGCGGTCAACGCCGATCCCAGCGTCAGCACCACCCGCTCGCCGACCCGGTCGACGACGTACCCCCAGGCGATCAGCGTCACCACCATGCCGAGGCTCGGCAGGGCCGACATCAGGCCCGCCTGAGCCAGGTCCAGCCCCCGCTCGCGGTGCAGGGTGGGGATGAGGAACGCCACCCCGTTGATGAAGACGTTGGCGCACAACGTCGCGCCGAGCGCGACGACCAGCATCGACCATCGCCGCCAGGTGCCGATCGCGGTGGTGCTCACCCGGCCATGGTTCCACAGTCATCTCAAAATGCTGTACTGCTATCCCATATAGTGAGATGCATGGTCGGGGTCCGACGTCGTCGCGGCGCGGCAGTCCCCGGGCACTAGGCTGAGGCCATGCGTCTTGGTCGAATCGCCAGCCCCGACGGAGTCGCCTTCGTCGCCATCGAAGGACCGCCCGACGATCCCGCCGAGGCGATCGTCCGGGAGATCGCCGAGCATCCGTTCGGCTCGCCGACCTTCACCGGTCGGCAGTGGCCACTGGCCGACGTCCGACTGCTCGCCCCCATCCTGGCCAGCAAGGTGGTGTGCATGGGCAAGAACTACGCCGCGCACATCGAGGAGATGGGTGGCGGCACGTTCGAGGACCCGATCATCTTCCTCAAGCCCAACACCGCGATCATCGGCCCGCACACCGCGATCCAATTGCCCGCCGACGCCCACCCGGTGCACTTCGAGGGTGAACTGGCCGCGGTCATCGGCCGACCGTGCAAGGACGTGCCGGCCGCCCGCGCCGCCGAGAACATCCTCGGCTACACCATCGCCAACGATGTCTCGGCTCGCGATCAGCAGGCCAAGGACGGGCAGTGGATGCGGGCCAAGGGCCACGACACGTTCTGTCCGGTCGGGCCGTGGATCGTCACCGATGTCGACCCCGACGACCTCGAGATCCGCACCGAGGTCAACGGAGAGGTCAAGCAGCGCAGCCGAACGTCGTTGATGATCCACGACATCGGCGCGATCATCGAATGGATCTCCGCGGTGATGACGCTGCTGCCCGGGGACCTGATCCTGACCGGAACCCCGGAGGGCGTCGGGCCGCTCGAGCACGGCGACACGGTCAGTGTCAGCATCGAGGGTATCGGAACGCTCACCAATCCCGTTGTGCGCAAAGGAAAATCGTGACCGTACGAGTCAGGTTCTGCCCCTCGCCGACCGGAACGCCGCATGTCGGCCTGATCCGGACCGCGCTGTTCAACTGGGCGTACGCCCGGCACACCGGGGGCACGTTCGTGTTCCGGATCGAGGACACCGATTCCGCACGCGACAGCGAGCAGAGCTACCAGGCGCTGCTCGACGCGCTGCGGTGGCTCGGACTCGACTGGGACGAGGGCCCGGAGGTCGGCGGCCCCTACGAGCCCTACCGCCAGTCGGGGCGCCGCGACCTCTACACCGACGTCCTGAACCGGCTGATCGAGGCCGGCGACGCCTACGAGGCGTTCTCCACCGCCGAGGAGGTCGAAGCCCGCCACCTGGCCGCCGGTCGCAACCCCAAACTCGGCTACGACAACTACGACCGCGACCTCACCGACGAGCAGCGCGCGGCCTACCGTGCCGAGGGTCGCCACGCGGTGGTGCGGCTGCGGATGCCCGACACCGACATGACGTGGGACGACCTGGTTCGCGGCCGGACGACGTTCCCGGCCGGTTCCATCCCGGATTTCGCGCTGACCCGCGGCAACGGAGAACCGTTGTACACGTTGGTCAATCCGGTCGACGACGCGCTGATGAAGATCACCCACGTGCTGCGCGGCGAGGATCTGCTGCCCTCCACCCCGCGCCAACTCGCGCTCTACGCCGCCCTGGAGCGCCTGGGCATCGCCGAGGACACACCCCGGTTCGCCCACCTGCCGCCGGTACTGGGCGACGGCAACAAGAAGCTGTCCAAGCGCGATCCGCAGTCCAACCTGTTCCTGCACCGCGACCGCGGCTTCATTCCCGAGGGTCTGCTGAACTACCTTGCCCTGCTGGGCTGGTCGATCGCCGACGACCGCGATGTGTTCAGCATCGACGAGATGGTGGCGGCGTTCGACGTCGCCGACGTCAACTCCAATCCCGCGCGGTTCGACCAGAAGAAGGCCGATGCGCTCAACGCCGAGCACATCCGCATGCTCGAACCGGCGGAGTTCACCCGCCGTCTCGGCCGGTTCTTCGCCGACCACGGCCACGACACCGGACTGGACGACGCGCAGTTCGCCGACGCCGCAGAGCTGGTGCAGACCCGCATCGTCGTCCTGAGCGACGCCTGGGATCTGCTCAAGTTCCTCGACGACAGCGCGTTCGGTCTCGACGAGAAGTCCGCCGCCAAGGAATTGCGGCCGGACGCGGTGCCCGTGCTCGACGCGGCGATCGCCGCGCTGGATGCCGTGGGCGAGTGGGACCGCACCGCCCTCGAGGACGCGCTGAAGCAGGCTTTGATCGACGGTCTCGAGCTTAAGCCCCGCAAGGCCTTCGGCCCGGTGCGGGTGGCGGTGACGGGGTCGTCGGTCAGCCCGCCGCTGTACGAGTCGCTGGAGCTGCTGGGCCGCGACCGCACGCTGACCCGGTTGCGGGCGGGCCGCGACCGCGCCGCCGCGGGAGCGTGACGGGGGTGGGCCCGGGGGTGTGAAAGCACTCCGAGATCTTTGGTAGTCTGCTCGTCGGCCCACCAGTAGCCCGCCGCAGCGCCACTGCGGTGAGCTGGGCCGGGAAAACTGCCTGTGACCTGCGGTGACAGGCGGCCCATGGGGTATGGTGTAATTGGCAACACAGCTGATTCTGGTTCAGCCATTCTAGGTTCGAGTCCTGGTACCCCAGCCAACGATCGGATTAGGTCAGCGTTGTTCCCGTCAGCTATGCTGTCCCTCCGAAACATGTTCTAGCCCCCGTCGTCTAGCGGCCTAGGACGCCGCCCTCTCACGGCGGTAGCGTGGGTTCGAATCCCATCGGGGGTACCACCGCTCCGGATCTCGTCGATCCGGAGTTTTTTTCTTCTCTAGAGCCGGCGCGTCAGCGCGTCGGCGGCGGCCACCAGATCCGCGGCCCACCGCGCGCCCGGCCGCCGGCCCATCCGGTCGATCGGACCGGACACCGACACCGCCGCGATCACCGCGCCCCGGCCGTCGCGCACCGGCGCCGACACACTGGCCACCCCCGGCTCCCGTTCGGCCACGCTCTGTGCCCAGCCACGCCGGCGCACTTCGGCCAGCGTCCGATCCGTGAACGCTGCGGCGGGCAGCACGCTCTGCTGGGTGGTCGCGTCGGCGTAGGCGAGCAGCACCTTGGCGCCCGATCCGGCGGTCATCGGCAGACGCGTGCCGATCGGGACGGTATCGCGAAGACCGGCAGGCGGTTCCAGGGCGGCCACGCAGACCCGGGACGTGCCGTCGCGACGGTAGAGCTGCACGCTCTCCCCGGTCAGTTCCCGCAGGCGCGGCAGCACCACGGCGCCGGCAGTCACCAGGGGATCGCGGACATGGCTGGCCAGCTCGGCGAGCGCGGGCCCGAGGCGCCATTGGCCGTCGCCGTCGCGCGAGAGCATGCGGTGCGTCTCCAGGCCGACGGCCAGCCGGTGGGCGGTCGCGCGCGGCAGCGCGGTGCGGTCGCACAGATCGGCCAGCCCGCAGGGGGACTCGGCCACCGCATGGAGCACGGCCACCGCTTTGTCCAGCACGCCGATGCCGCTATCCTGTCTCACAAGGAGATACTAGCTTCCCAGATTGTGAGATGGTCAAGATGGACAACGCGAACAGGCCGCGCACCATGGCCGAGAAGGTGTGGAGCGATCACGTCGTCGTCGCCGGCGGCGGCGAAGGCGACGCCCGCGAACCCGACCTCATCTACATCGATCTGCACCTCGTCCACGAGGTCACCAGTCCCCAGGCATTCGACGGACTCCGGCTTGCCGGACGTCCGGTGCGCCGGCCCGATCTGACCATCGCCACCGAGGACCACAACGTGCCCACGGTCGACATCGACAAGCCGATCGCCGATCCGGTCTCACGCACCCAGGTGGAGACGTTGCGCCGCAACTGCGATGAGTTCGGCATCCGGCTGCACCCGATGGGCGACGCCGAACAGGGCATCGTGCACATCATCGGGCCGCAATTGGGCCTGACCCAGCCCGGCATGACGATCGTCTGCGGCGACAGCCACACCTCCACCCACGGCGCCTTCGGGGCACTGGCGATGGGGATCGGCACCTCGGAGGTCGAGCACGTGCTGGCCACCCAGACGCTTCCGCTGCGGCCGTTCAAGACGATGGCTGTCAATGTCGACGGCGAACTGCCGCCGGGGGTGAGCGCGAAGGACATCATCCTGGCCGTGATCGCCCAGATCGGCACCGGCGGCGGGCAGGGTCACGTCATCGAATACCGGGGAAGCGCCATCGAATCGCTGTCGATGGAAGGCCGGATGACGATCTGCAACATGAGCATCGAGGCTGGGGCCAGGGCCGGCATGGTGGCTCCCGACGAGACGACGTTCGCCTACCTGCAGGGCAGGCCGAACGCCCCGACCGGCGACGCGTGGGAGGCCGCCGTCGCCGCGTGGCGGCAGCTGCGCACCGACGAGGGAGCGCAGTTCGACACCGAGGTGCACATCGACGCCTCGGCGCTGAGCCCCTTCGTCACGTGGGGCACCAATCCCGGCCAGGGTGTCCCGCTCGGCGACTCGGTCCCCGATCCCGAGACGATGTTCGACGAGGCGCAGCGCCAGACCGCCGAAAAGGCCTTGGCCTACATGGGCCTTGAGGCCGGCACCCCGATGCGCGACATCCCGGTCGACGCGGTGTTCGTCGGATCGTGCACCAACGGCAGGATCGAGGATCTGCGCGTGGTCGCCGAGGTGTTGCGTGGACGCACCGTCGCCGACGGGGTCCGCATGCTGATCGTGCCGGGCTCCATGCGGGTGCGCGCTCAGGCCGAATCCGAAGGCCTGGGCGAGATCTTCACCGCGGCCGGCGCCGAGTGGCGCCAGGCGGGCTGTTCGATGTGTTTGGGCATGAACCCCGACCAGCTCGCGCCGGGGGAGCGCTGCGCCTCGACCTCGAACCGCAACTTCGAAGGACGACAGGGCAAGGGCGGTCGCACCCACCTGGTGTCGCCCGCGGTCGCCGCGGCCACCGCGATCCGGGGCACGCTGTCCTCCCCGGCCGACCTCATTCCCGCGACGAGCCACTGAAAGAGGAACTGCGATGGAAGCCTTCACCGCCCACACCGGGATCGGCGTGCCGCTGCGCCGCACCAACGTCGACACCGACCAGATCATCCCGGCCGTCTATCTGAAGCGGGTGACCCGCACGGGATTCGAGGACGGACTGTTCGCCGCCTGGCGTAACGACCCGGCTTTCGTGCTCAATCAATCGCCCTTCGACCGGGGCTCGGTTCTGGTGGCGGGGCCCGATTTCGGCACCGGCTCGTCGCGCGAACATGCGGTCTGGGCGCTGATGGACTTCGGTTTCCGGGTGGTCATCTCGTCCCGATTCGCCGATATTTTCCGTGGCAACGCGGGTAAGGCCGGTCTTCTGGCGGCCGAAGTGGCACAGGACGACATCGAATTATTGTGGAAAATCATCGAGCAGCATCCGGGGACGGAAATCACTGTCAATCTTCAAGATCGGACCGTCACCGCGGGAACGACTGTGGTGCCGTTCAACATTGACGACTACACCGCGTGGCGACTGCTCGAAGGACTCGACGATATAGGCCTTACGCTGCGCAAAGACGCCGAGATCGAGGAATTCGAGGCGCGCCGTCCGGAGTGGAAACCGCGCACATTGCCGACCTGATTCGGCTCGGAAAAGGGCGAAATCGCCCCACTGCAATCTGCTTTTGAACCCCTCCGGTAGGACGTCAAGGGGGCCAAGCGGATTGAAAAAAGTTCGCTGGCGCGCCCTGAAATTGCGCGTGGCTCTTGGAAATCAGCAGGCATTGGGTTTACCGTGTCCTCTAGTCGGTCCAAGGAGGACCACTGGTTCCCGGAGGTTTTGCATGAACAAAGCAGAGCTCATCGACGTACTCACGGAGAAATTGGGCTCGGATCGTCGGCAGGCGACCGCAGCGGTGGAGAACGTCGTCGACACCATCGTGCGCGCGGTGCACAAGGGTGACAGCGTCACCATCACCGGCTTCGGTGTCTTCGAGCAGCGGCGCCGCGCCGCTCGCGTCGCCCGCAATCCGCGCACCGGCGAGACCGTGAAGGTGAAGCCGACGTCTGTGCCCGCGTTCCGTCCCGGCGCTCAGTTCAAAGCCGTTGTCTCGGGCGCGCAGAAGCTTCCGGCCGAAGGCCCCGCGGTGAAGCGCGGCGTGACCGCGACCAGCACCGCGCGGAAGGCGGCCAAGAAGGCTCCGGCCAAGAAGGCCGCTCCGGCGAAGAAGGCTCCGGCCAAGAAGGCTCCGGCCAAGAAGGCCGCTCCGGCGAAGAAGGCTGCGCCGGCGAAGAAGGCTCCGGCCAAGAAGGCGGCGCCGGCGAAGAAGGCCGCTCCGGCGAAGAAGGCTCCGGCCAAGAAGGCAGCGACCAAGGCTCCGGCCAAGAAGGCGGCGCCGGCGAAGAAGGCCGCGCCCGCCAAGAAGGCCGCGACCAAGGCTCCGGCCAAGAAGGCCGCGCCCGCCAAGAAGGCGCCCGCGAAGAAGGCTCCGGCCAAGCGCGGTCGCAAGTAGTCGATCAGAAACGGAGGCGCCGCGGGTCGGAGTACCCGCGGCGTTTTCGTGTGGGGGGCCCGCCCCTGCGCGGCCGGACGAATTCTGGTGCGGCAGTACTACTTCGCGGACAACGGTGAGCTGATGTGGTCGGCGCACGCCAGCCGTCCACCCACCAGCGTCAGCACCCACGTACTGCCCTTGCGGTTACGGGACGAATCCGGCCGGACGCCGTCACGCTCGCACCACCACGCGATGAGGTCGGGGATGACCTCCCCCTGCGTGCAGATCACCGGATGCTCGGCGGTCGCGGCGATCTCCAGCACCCGCTGCCGGGACTTCTTGCGGTTGTCGGCGTACGCCTCCGCGGTCAGCGCCGGCTCGGTATGGACCGGCACGCCGAGTTCCTCGGCCAACGGGTCCAGCGTCTGATGGCAGCGCACCCGGTCGGCGGCGAACAGGTCACCGGCGCCGAAAGCGAGGAGTTGGCCCACCAGCGCCTCCGCCTGAGCCCGGCCGTGCTTGTCCAGCGGGCGCTTTCGGTCGTCCCCGGAGTACCGGGACTTGCTGCCCGCGGTGGCGTGCCGCACGATCAGCACCGTCGTGGTGTCGGCGGGCAACGCGGTGAAGCGGCGCAGCACCTTGCGGTCGAGCGCGTACTCCAGCTGGGTCATCGCCTGTTCGACCGGCAACCACTTGAGTTCGTCGACCTCGTCGTTGGGGGTGAATTCGCCGCCGACGCAGCGGGCCACCCAGTACCGCACCTTCTTGGTCGCGCCATCGACGGCGTAACTCACCGAGGGCAGCCGGCGACCGAGGTGGGCACGGAAGCCGGTCTCCTCCGCGATTTCGCGCGCCGCGGCCACGGGTGCCGTCTCACCCGGATCGAGCTTGCCCTTGGGCAGCGACCAGTCGTCGTAGCGCGGCCGGTGCACGACGGCGATCTCTGGTGTGCCCGTACCTTCCTGCGGCCGCCACAGCACGGCGCCCGCAGCCAGGATCGGGCCGGACTTAGGGATGGCGGTGGCTTTCCATCATCGACACCTGGTGATCGCGCACGGTCTGTCCCTCCTGAGGCAATGCCGTCCAGTGCCCGTCAGCGCCCAGCTCCCAACAGCGCGTTCCGGGGTCGAGTGCCGATTCGAAGATGTCGTTGAGCTGTGCGGTCAGCCGTGGATCCTTGACCTGGGCCATGACCTCCACGCGCCGATCGAGATTACGATGCATCATGTCGGCGCTGCCGATCCAGTATTCGTCGATGGCGCGGAAATGAATGATCCGTGAATGCTCGAGGAAGCGGCCGAGGATCGAACGCACCGTGATGTTCTCGGAGTAGCCCTCGCCGCCGGGGCGCAGCGCGCAGATCCCGCGCACCACCACCTCGACGCGCACGCCGGCCTGCGATGCCCGGTAGAGCGCATCGATCACCTGCTCGTCGACCAACGCGTTGGCCTTCAAGCGGATCCGGCCCTCGGCGCCGTCGCGGGTGGCGGCGATCTCCCGGTCGATGCGTTCGATGATGCCCCGCCGCACGCCGTAGGGGGCGACGAGCAGGTTGCGGTAGGACTCCTTGCGCGAGTAGCCCGTCAGCGAGTTGAACAGATCCGTGAGGTCGGCGCCGATATCCGGTGCGGCGGTGAGCAGGCCCACGTCCTCGTACAGTCGCGCCGTCTTCGGGTTGTAGTTGCCGGTTCCGATGTGGCAGTAGCGCCGGATCATCGAGCCCTCGCGACGCACCACCAGGCAGGTCTTGCAGTGAGTTTTCAGTCCGATCAGGCCGTAGACCACGTGCACGCCCGCCTGTTCGAGTGCGCGGGCCCACTTGATGTTGGCCTGCTCGTCGAACCTGGCCTTGATCTCGACGAGTGCGACGACCTGCTTGCCCGCCTCGGCCGCGTCGATCAGGGCGTTGACGATCGGTGAGTCGCCCGAGGTGCGGTAGAGCGTCTGCTTGATCGCCAGCACGTTGGGATCGGCGGCGGCCTGCTCGATGAAGCGTTGCACCGTCGTGGAGAACGAGTCGTAGGGATGATGGACGAGCACGTCGCCGTCGCGCAGCGTGGAGAAGATGCTCTTGGGCGTCTCGCGCTCACCGAAGGCGGGCGGAGTGGCCGGGACGAACGGCCGATCCTTCAGTGCGGGCCGGTCGACGCCGTACACCTGCCACAGCGACGAGAGATCCAGCAGCCCGGGGACTTCCACGACATCGCCCGGCGCGACGTCGAGCTCGCGCAGCAGCAGCTCCAGCATGCCCTCGGTCATGTCGTCGGAGACCTCGAGCCGCACCGGGGAGCCGAACCGGCGCCGCGCCAGCTCGCGCTCGAGTGCCTTGAGCAGGTCCTCGTCGCGGTCCTCCTCGACCTCGAAGTCCGCGTTGCGCGTGATGCGGAAGGCGTGGTGCTCGACGATCTCCAGCCCCGGGAAGAGCACCGGGAGGAAGGCGGCGATGAAGTCTTCCATCGGCAGGAAGCGCGCGACGTCGCCCGTGCCCTCCCGCGGCGGCAGCTCGACGAAGCGGTCGACGTTGTCGGGCACTTTGATTCGGGCGAAGTGCTGGCCCCCGTCGGGGTGCTTCACGGTGATCGCCAGGTTCAGGCTCAGCCCGCTGACGAAGGGGAACGGGTGGGCCGGGTCGACGGCCAGCGGCGTCAGGACGGGGAACACCTGCTCGTGGAAGTACGTGGAGAGCCGGCCGCGTTCGGCGCTGTCGAGTTCGGCCCACGTGACGATGACGATGCCCTCGTCGGCCAGCGCCGGGCGCACCGCGTCGAGGAACACGTGCGCGTGCCGGCTCGCGAGTTGTTGGGTGCGCTCGCTGATCCGGCGCAGTTGTTCCCGTGGGGACAGGCCGTCGGCGGAGCGGACCGACAGCCCCATCTCGTCGCGCCGCTTCAACCCGGCGACCCGCACCATGTAGAACTCGTCGAGATTGGAGGCGAAGATCGCGAGGAACTTCGCACGCTCCAGCAGCGGCAGCGACGGGTCCGCGGCCAGCGCGAGCACCCGGGCGTTGAAGTCGAGCCAACTGAGCTCGCGGTTGAGATAGCGGTCCTCGGGCAGCGGGTTGTCGACCGTCGGTGAGGTCGCGGCCGGGGGAGCCTCGGGCGCCGCGTCGGACGCGTCCACGCTCGTCGTGGTGTCCGCGTCGTCCGGTCGGGTCTGCGCTTCGGTCATGCCCCGATGATTCCCTATCGGCGGCCGTCGCGGCTACAAGTCCGGGATCAGCGCAGCGCCCCGATCGCCTGCGAGGTGGCCGGCCCCACCCCGAGCTCCTGGGCGGACCGCAGATCGTCGGCGGTGTCGATGTCGCAGCGCAGCCCCGGCCACCCGCCGGTCAGCTCGACAGCACCCGAACGGCGGTGCCGTGCGGCCGAATCAGCTCCGAACAACGGTGCCAGCGGCACGCCGAAGGACAACAGTGCCGCCGTCCCGCTGCCGTGCCGGTCGGCGACGAAGCTGCGCGGGTGCCGGCGTGCCACGGCGATCGCCTCGGCCAGTTCCTCGCTCCGTAGTGCCGGTAGATCGCCCTGCAACGCAACGACATTCGCGGTCTCCCGGCGCGCCATGGCGTCGGCCGCCGCGAGGGCGTTGTTGAGCGGGTCGGGATGGCCCTCGGGGGTCGGGTCGGCGAGGGGGAGAGCCCCGAGCCGGCCGGCTGCGGCAGCGGCGTCGGCGTCGGGGGTGACCACGATGACCGACCGCACCGCGTCGACGGCCGTGGCGGCGGCGATCGTGTCGACGAGCATCGCCAGCACGACACCGCCCCGTGTCGCGGCATCGAACGCCGGCGCCAACCGCGTCTTCGCCGCGGTCAGACGCTTCACCGCGATCACCAGGAAGACGTCGTCGTCGGGTGGCCGCGGTCGGGCGGCCGCGAAGGTGTCCATGCCGCTCACGAGCGCCATCCTGCCAGTCTGTATTCCCGACTAGGCTGAGGCCGTGGTCGAGGCGGCGGTGATGGGTGCGGGGGCGTGGGGCACGGCGTTGGCCAAGGTGCTGGCCGACGCGGGCAACGGCGTCACGTTGTGGGCGCGCCGGCCGGAGCTGGCCGACGAGATCAACCGGACCCACCGCAATCCCGGCTACCTGGACGTCGCCCTGCCCGAGTCCATCCGGGCCACCAGCGATGGCGCCGAGGCGCTCGACGGCGCCTGCACGGTGCTGCTGGCCGTCCCGTCGCAGACCCTGCGCGCCAACCTGACCGCGTGGAAACCCGCGCTGGGACCCGACACGACCCTGGTCAGCCTCGCCAAGGGCATCGAACTGGACACGCTGATGCGGATGAGCCAGGTCATCGTCCAGGTGACCGGCGCCGACCCCGCCCGCGTCGCTGTCGTGACGGGCCCCAACCTCGCCAGCGAGATCGGCGCGGAGCAGCCCGCCGCGACGGTGATCGCCTGCAGTGACTCGGGCCGCGCGGTGGCGCTGCAGCGGGCGCTGGCCACCGGCTACTTCAGGCCGTACACGAACGCCGACGTGATCGGCGCGGAGATCGGCGGGGCGTGCAAGAACGTCATCGCGCTCGCCTCCGGGATGGCTGCGGGTGCCGGACTCGGCGAGAACACCGCCGCCGCGATCATCACCCGGGGGCTCGCCGAGATCATGCGGTTGGGAATCGCGTTGGGCGCCAAGCCGGCAACGCTGGCCGGACTCGCCGGTATCGGCGACCTCGTCGCGACGTGTATGTCCCCCCACTCGCGCAACCGGTCCTTCGGCGAACGTCTCGGCCAGGGCGGCACGATGGCCGCCGCGCTGGCCGCCACCGGCGGGCACGTCGCCGAGGGCGTCACCTCGTGCACCTCGGTGCTGGCGTTGTCGGCGAGCTACGACGTCGAGATGCCGCTGACCGAGGCCGTGCACGGGGTGTGCCACAAGGGTCTGTCCGTCGACGACGCGGTGTCGCTGCTGCTGGGCCGCACCCCCAAGCCGGAGTGAGCAGGTGAACGGCTCCTACGGGGACTCCACCCGAAGCCTCAAAGCCGTTGCCTCCGAGACTGTTCCGGGTGAGCCGATCGGACCGACGCCGGTTCCGGCTGCGGCGTATCACCTTTCGGCCGACGAAGACGACGCGCTGGACAGCTACGGACGTCGACACAACCCCACCTGGCGGCAGATGGAGGCGGCGCTGGCCCGCCTCGAGGGGGCCACGACCGCACTGGCATTCGGGTCAGGGATGGCCGCGATCACGTCGCTGCTGCGGGTGGTCGCCGAGCCGGGAACGACGCTCGTCGTCCCAGCCGACGGGTACTACCAGGTGCGGGCCTACGCCACGGAGTACCTCGCGCCCCGCGGGGTGTCGGTGGTCCAGGCGCACAGCGGACAGATGTGCGAGGCCGCGCGCGACGCCGACGTGGTGCTGGCCGAGACCCCGGCGAACCCGGGCCTGGACGTGGTGGACCTGCACCGGCTGTCGATGCTCTGCCGGCCGCGGGGCGCCGTGCTGATCGTCGACAACACCACGGCCACGCCGCTGGGGCAGCAGCCGCTGTCGTTGGGCGCGGACGTCGTGGTCGCGAGCGCCACCAAGGCGCTGGCGGGGCATCACGACCTGCTCGCGGGGTACGTCGCCGGCAACCGTGCCGACATTCTCGACCGGCTCGAGCGGGAGCGGCTGCTTGCCGGGCCCATCCTGGGGGCTTTCGAGGCGTGGCTGGTGCTGCGCGGCCTGGCCACGTTCGGGTTGCGCTACGAGCGGCAGTGCCAGAACGCCGCCGCGCTCGCGCTGATGCTGCGTTCGCACCCCGCCGTCACCACAGTCCGCTATCCCGGGCTTCCCGACGACCCCTCCCATGCCGTCGCGGCGCAGCAGATGCGCCGCTTCGGCGGCATCGTCTCGGTCGAGTTGGCCGACGCCGACGCCGTGCACCGGCTGGTGGATCGCAGCGACTTGCTGGTCGGCGCCACCAGCTTCGGGGGCGTGCACACCTCCGTCGACCGCCGGGCGCGGTGGGGGGACGCGGTCCCGGCCGGGTTCGCCCGCATCTCGTGCGGAATCGAGGACACCGAAGACCTGCTCGCCGATATCGAGTCGGCTCTCGGCGGGCCCGGCCGGTAGCCTCTCCAGATTGTGACTGCCCGCACCCGCGTTGCCGTCGTCTACGGCGGCCGGAGTTCCGAACACGCGATCTCGTGTGTTTCCGCAGGCAGCATCCTGCGCAACCTCGACCCGCAGCGTTTCGAGGTGGTCGCCGTCGGCATCACGCCGCAGGGCGCGTGGATGCTCACCGACGGTAGGCCGGAGACGCTGGCCATCACCGACGGTGCGCTGCCCAGCGTCACCGGATCCTCGGGCACCGAGCTCGCGCTGTCGGCCGATCCGGCGCGCCGGGGTCAGCTGCTCTCGCTGGGAGACGCCGCCGGCGACGTCCTGGCCTCGGTCGACGTCGTCTTCCCGGTGCTGCACGGCCCCTACGGCGAGGACGGCACCATCCAGGGTCTGCTCGAGCTCGCCGGGGTGCCCTACGTCGGCGCCGGTGTGCTGGCCAGCGCCGTGGGGATGGACAAGGAGTTCACCAAGAAGCTGCTCGCGGTGGCCGGCCTGCCGATCGGCGATCAGGTGGTGCTGCGGCCCGGCACCGCCACGGTCTCCCTGGAGGACCGGGAGCGCCTCGGCCTGCCCGTGTTCGTCAAACCCGCGCGAGGCGGCTCGTCGATCGGCGTCAGCCGGGTCACCAGCTGGGACATGCTGCCCATCGCGATCGACGAGGCACGCAGGCACGACCCGAAGGTCATCGTCGAGGCGGCCGTTCCCGGCCGCGAACTCGAGTGCGGTGTCCTGGAGTTCCCCGACGGCCACCTCGAGGCCAGCACGGTCGGGGAGATCCGGGTCGCGGGTGTGCGGGGCCGCGAGGACGGGTTCTACGACTTCGAGACCAAGTACCTCGACGACGCCGCGGAGCTCGACGTGCCGGCCAAGGTCGACGACGCCGTCGCCGAGGAGATCCGCGCGCTGTCGATCCGGGCGTTCCAGGCGATCGACTGCCAGGGGCTGGCCCGCGTCGACTTCTTCCTGACCGACGACGGCCCGGTCATCAACGAGATCAACACGATGCCGGGATTCACGACGATCTCGATGTATCCGCGGATGTGGGCGGCCAGCGGTCTCGACTACCCGACGCTGCTCGCGACGATGGTCGAGACCGCCGTCGCCCGCGGCACCGGTCTGCGCTAACCCACCGGCGCCGGGTCCACCGGCGTGGCGGGCAGCTTCTCGGCCAGCACCGTCGAGATCGTCTGGATGGCGTCGGGTCCCGATCCCGGTGGCAGCGTCAGCGCCACGTAGACCGGCCGATCCACCGCGAACCAGGTCGCCCGGTCGGCGTCCACGCTGTCCTGCACCCGGAACCACGACACCGCGTCGACGACCTGCAGCGGCGCACCGGCGACGAAGTCGGCCGGACGCGCCACCCCACAGCGCAGGATGAGCGGCTCGCCGCCGTCCTCGGGCTGCCACGCCGCGGCTCCCGCCGGCGCGGGGTCGACCAGGGGTGCCCGCCCGAAGTCGCCGAGCCGGTCGGGGAGTGCGGACAGGAGCGTGGCGCACTCCGTGCTCTCGGCCTTCGGCGCCGGCACCGCCGACACCGCCACCGGGGTGGGTGCCGGCGTGCGCTGCATCACCGCGGCGATCACGAGGACCGCCACCACGGTGCCGACGGCGAGCACGATCGCCGCGACGAGGACGGCGCGTGGCGGGCCGTCGCCGGTGTCGCTGTTCACCCGGGCAACTCTAGGACTGCGGCGCCTAGGAGATCGGGCAGGTCAGCGTACGCGTGATGCCCGAGACCTGCTGGACGCTCGGGACCACGGTGGACCGCAGTTCGGCCAGGCTCTCGGCACCGGCGCGCACCACGACGTCGTACGGACCGGTCACGTACTCCGACGACAGCACGCCGGGGAGGCCGGCGAGTTGCTTGGCGACGACCTCGGCGCGGCCGACCTCGGTCTGGATGAGCACGAAAGCCTCGACCACGCCGCAATCCCTCCGTCTGGCTGCATAGACTCCACGCCGCAGGGACCAAACGTACCGCAGGTGGGCCGAGCGTTCAGGTCACGAGAAAGCGAGGAGCGACGGTGATGGCGGACGGCACGCTGGCGCAGGCGGGCGAGTTCGCCGTCATCGACCGTTTGGTGGCGGGGCGGCGACAGCCGCCGTTCGTCGCCGTCGGACCCGGCGACGACGCCGCCGTGGTCACCTCGGGCGACGGCCGCGTCGCGGTGAGCACCGACATGCTGGTCGAAGGCAGGCACTTCCGGCTGGACTGGTCGACGCCGCACGACGTGGGCCGGAAAGCCATCGCGCAGAACGCCGCCGACATCGAGGCGATGGGGGGCAGTGCGACCGCGTTCGTGGTGGGGTTCGGCGCCCCCGCCGAGACCGAGACCGCGCGGGCCGTCGAGCTGGCCGACGGCCTGTGGCAGGAGGCGTCGCGGATGGGGGCCGGCATCGTCGGCGGCGACATGGTGTCGGCGCCGCAGTGGGTGGTCTCGGTGACCGTGCTGGGCGACCTCGGTGGGCGCCCGCCGGTGCTGCGCAGCGGGGCCGGACCCGGCGACGTGGTAGCGGTCGCGGGCGATCTCGGTCGGTCTGCCGCCGGATACGCCCTGTGGCGCAACGAGATCGCTGATTTCGAGGCACTGCGTCGACGTCACCTGGTGCCGGAACCGCCCTACGGACAGGGTGCCGTGGCCGCGCGGGCCGGAGCGACCGCGATGACCGACGTCTCCGACGGCCTGCTCGCCGATCTCGGGCACATCGCGGAGGCGTCCGCAGTCCACATCGACCTCGCCCTCGACGCGCTGGCCGCCGACCTGGACGCGGTGGTGGCGGCGGCGGCGGTCGTCGGCGCCGACGCGCGGGCGTGGGTCCTCGGCGGTGGGGAAGATCACGCGCTGGTGGCCACGTTCGCCACCGAACCCCCGCCCGGCTGGCGGGTCGTCGGCCGGGTGCGCGAGGCCGGGGCGGCGCGGGTCACCGTCGACGGCGCCGCGTGGGCGGGCAGCGCGGGCTGGCAGTCGTACTGAGCCGGCGGGCCGCTAAGTTGGCCTGTCGTGACGGCACGCGCTCTCAAGGATCTGGTCGACGAATCGTGGGCGGCGGCACTGGCCCCGGTGGAGGAGCAGGTCGCGAAGATGGGGGAGTTCCTGCGCGCCGAACTGGCAGCCGGGCACCGGTATCTGCCGTCGGGCGCGAACGTGCTGCGCGCGTTCACGTTTCCCTTCGACGCGGTGCGCGTGCTGATCGTCGGCCAGGACCCCTATCCGACGCCCGGACACGCGGTGGGCCTGAGCTTCTCGGTGGGCGCCGATGTCCGCCCGCTGCCCCGCAGCCTGGCCAACATCTACACCGAGTACCAGCAGGATCTGGGCTATCCGGCGCCGACCAACGGCGACCTGACGCCGTGGTCGGAGCAGGGCGTGATGCTGCTGAACAGAGTCCTGACCGTACGGCCCGGCACACCGGCGTCTCATCGCGGGAAGGGCTGGGAGGCGGTCACCGAATGCGCCATCCGCGCCCTGGTGGCGCGGCGCCAACCGTTGGTGGCGGTGTTGTGGGGACGCGACGCCGCGACGCTCAAGCCGATGCTCGGCGACACCGCGATCATCGAATCGGCGCACCCCTCGCCGCTGTCGGCGTCACGGGGATTCTTCGGATCACGGCCGTTCAGCCGCGCCAACGACATCCTGGAACGCAGCGGTGCGGAGCCGGTGAACTGGCGGCTGCCGTAGTCGGCGACACCGCGATCGCCCCTGACCGTCACGGTCCGGGGCGGGGCGTGTCAGCCGCGCGAGACCTTGCCGGCCTTCAGGCAGGAGGTGCAGACGTTCACGCGCTGCTTGTTGCCGCCCGGACGCGCCACCGCGCGCACGGACTGGATGTTCGGGTTCCACCGGCGGCTGGTCCGGCGATGGGAGTGCGACACCGACTTGCCGAAGCCGGGGCCCTTCCCGCAGATATCGCACACGGCAGCCATAGTGAGAACTCCTTGTAAGTCAGTGCTTGGGGGCCAGCAACCGGACGGGTGACCCGACAACCCGACCAGAATACCGGGCGGTCCGGGGAACGCCAAAACGGTGCCGTCAGGTTATCAACAGGGCCGACCACGTCGTCTCCGGTGGTGTCCGGCCCAGTGGCTAGGCTGACGGCGAAGCGGCGCGGCGAGGGCATGCGGAGGTGAGGATGTCGGCTCGGCGGCTCGATGCGTCGGCGCTGCGGCGCTGGGCGCATGCCGCCGTATCGGAGCTGATCAGGCACACCGACGAGATCAACGCGCTGAACGTGTTCCCGGTCCCCGACGCCGACACGGGCACCAACATGCTGTTCACCATGCGGGCGGCATGGGCGCAAGCGGACGCCCGCGCCGACGTCGACGACGTCACGGCGGTCGCGGCCGCGCTCGCCGACGGCGCGCTGCGCGGCGCCCGCGGCAACTCCGGGGTGATCCTGTCGCAGATCCTGCGCGCGCTGGCCGATGTGACGGCGGCCGCCGCCGAGGACCGCGTCCTCGCCGACGTCGACGGCCCGCTGCTGGCCGCGGCCCTGCGCCACGCCGTCACCCTGGTGGTCACCTCGATGGGCGAGGTCGTCCCCGGCACCATCACCTCGGTGCTGCAGGCCGCCGCCGCGGCGGCAGAGGACGCGGTGGCCGAGCAGGCCGACCTCATCGAGGTGGTCACGCTCAGCGCCCAGGGCGCGCTGGCCGCGTTGGACCGCACCCCCAGCCAGCTCGAGGTGCTCGCCGACGCGGGCGTGGTGGATGCCGGTGGCCGCGGCCTGCTGGTCCTGCTCGACGCGCTGATCACCACCCTGGCCGGGCACGCTCCCGCCCGGCCGCGCTACCGGCCCGAACCCGCCGAGTCCGCGGCGCCGGCCACGCCCGCCACCGCGGCGGCGCCCCAGTTCGAGGTGATGTACCTGCTCAGCGGCTGCGACAGTGCCGGTGTCGACACGCTGCGTTCGCGTCTCGAGGACCTCGGCGAGTCCGTGGCCATCGCGGCGTCCGGGGCCGGGGAGCCGGACCGGTACTCGGTGCACGTCCATGTCGACGACGCAGGCGCCGCGGTCGAGGCCGCACTCGAGGTCGGCACGCCCAGCCGCATCCAGATCACGTCGTTGAGCAGCGGCGCCGACCGCCATCCCGCCGGCGGGTGGGTCCGGGAGCGTGCCGTGCTGGCCGTCGTGGACGGCGACGGCGCCGCCACCCTGTTCGCCGGGGAGGGGGCGCAGGTGCTGCACATCGAGCCGGGTGTCCCGGTTGGTGCGCACCAGCTGCTCCACGCTCTGGTCAACACCGGCGCCGAGCAGGTGATGGTGCTGCCCAACGGCTACGTCGCCGCCGAGGAACTGCTCGCCGGCTGGGCGGTGGCCTCGGACTGGGGCATCGTCATGGTGCCGGTGCCGACCGGGTCGATGGTGCAGGGCCTCGTGGCGCTCGCGGTGCACGATCCCGCGCACCGGCTGGTCGACGACGGCTACACGATGGTCCGGGCCGTCGCGGGCGCCCGGTACGGATCGGTGCGGGTGGCCGCCGAGGAAGCACTGACGTGGGCCGGCACCTGCAAGCCCGGCGACGGGCTCGGCATCGCCGGCGACGAGGTCGTCATCGTCAGCGACGGCGTCGTCGCCGCCGGAGCCGGGTTGATCGACCTGCTGCTGGCCGCCGGCGGCGAGCTGGTCACGGTGCTGACCGGGCTCGGTGTCGATGCCACGGTCGCCGACGCCCTGCTCGACCACGTGCGGCGTCACCATCCAGGAACCGAGATGGTGACCTTCGACACCGGCCACCACGGCGACGCCCTGCTGATCGGGGTGGAGTGACGTGGCCACGCTGACCGACCGGCTCGACTTCGTGATCGGTGCCAAGTCCGCCACCAAGCTGGAGGAGAACTTCGGCATCACCACGGTGGGCGAACTGCTGCGGTACTTCCCGCGCAAGTACAGCGACTCGATGAGCGTGCGGGGAGAGGGGGAGGACCTCGACCTCGAGGAGGGCGAACACGTCACGTTCATCGACGTCATCACCCGCGTCGACCTGAAGAGGACCAACCGTCAACCGCAGCGCGAGTTCCTCGTGGTCACGCTGGGTCAGCGTCGGCCGAAGGTGACCGCGACGTTCTTCAACCCCAAGTACCTCAAGAAGACCCTGGTCGAGGGCGCCACGGTGATGCTGTCCGGGGAGGTCGGATACTTCCGGGACGTCATGCAACTCACGCATCCCGCGTTCATGGTGCTCCGATCCGACGGCAAGACCGTCGGGACGAAATCGCTGACGGCGATCGCCGATTCGACCGGCGCCACCGGTGACGACCTGCTCGCCGAGTTCGAGAAGGCCTACTTCCCGATCTATCCCGCCACCTCGAAGGTGCAGACCTGGGAGATCTACGCCTGTGTTCGCCAGATGCTCGCGGTGCTGGACCCCGTGGCCGAGCCGCTGCCGGAATGGTTTGTGCGGGAACAGGATCTGGTGTCCGAGGACACTGCGCTGCGGGCCGTCCACGTCTCCGAACACGAGCGCGACCGGGCCAGGGCGATCGAGCGGCTGACCTACGACGAGGCGATCGGCCTGCAGTGGGGGCTGGTGGTACGCCGGCACACCCAGCTCAGCGGGACCGGCCCGGTCGCCGAGCGGCGTGAGGACGGACTGATGGCCGCGATGACGGCACAGCTGCCCTTCGCGCTGACCCAGGGTCAGCGCGACGTGCTCGAGGTCGTCTCCGGCGAGCTCGCCGCGGCCCAGCCGATGAACCGCATGCTGCAGGGTGAGGTCGGGTCGGGCAAGACCGTCGTGTCGCTGCTGGCGATGCTGCAGATGATCGACGCCGGCTACCAGTGCGCACTGCTCGCGCCCACCGAAGTCCTTGCCGCCCAACACGCCCAGTCGATCCGCGCCATGATGGGTCCGTTGGCGATGGCGGGTCAGCTCGGCGGGGCCGAGCACTCCACCGGGGTGGCGCTGCTGACGGGCTCCATGTCGGCTCAGCAGAAACGTGACGTACGCCGCGAGGTGGCTTCCGGTGCGGCGGGCATCGTGATCGGCACCCACGCACTGCTGCAGGACGCCGTGGAGTTCGACCGGCTCGGCATGGTCGTCGTCGACGAGCAGCACCGGTTCGGTGTTGAACAGCGAGATCGATTGCGCGGCAAGGCTCCTGAGGGGATCACCCCTCATCTCCTGGTGATGACCGCGACACCGATTCCGCGGACGGTGGCGCTCGCCGTCTACGGCGACCTGGAGATCTCCACGCTGAGGGAACTGCCGCGCGGGCGCCAGCCCATCGCGACGAACACGATCTTCATCCGGGAGAAGCCCGGCTGGCTCGACCGCGCCTGGGCCCGGATCCGCGAGGAGGTGGCGGCCGGGCGTCAGGCCTATGTCGTCGCCTCCCGCATCGACGAGAACGACAAACCCGGCACGGGAAAGAAGGAGAAGGAGCAGCCCGGGCCGCCCCCGGTGACGGTCGTCGACATGTACGCGCGGCTGGAGCGCGGTCCGCTGGCGGGACTGCGACTGGGCCTCATGCACGGTCGGCTCTCCGGCGACGAGAAGGACGCGGTGATGGCGGCGTTCCGCGCCGGCGAGATCGACGTGCTGGTGTGCACGACGGTGATCGAGGTCGGCGTCGACGTGCCCAACGCCACCGTGATGGTGGTCATGGACGCCGACCGGTTCGGGATCAGTCAACTCCACCAGCTGCGGGGCCGCATCGGGCGCGGCCAGCACCCGAGCCTGTGCCTGCTGGCGACCACGCTGCCCGAGGGGTCGAAGGCCGGTAAGCGCCTGACGGCGGTCGCGGGCCCGCTCGACGGGTTCGCGCTCGCCGACCTCGATCTGCGCGAACGCAGTGAGGGAGATGTGTTGGGCCAGAATCAATCCGGCCGTCCGATCACGCTGCGTTTCCTGTCTCTGGCCGAGCACGCCGAGATCATCTACGCGGCGAAGGAGCTCTGCGAAGAGGTGTACCGATCGGACCCCGCCGATCCGGGCATGTTGACGCTGTCGGCACCGTTCACCGCCGACGACCGCGTGCAGTACCTGGACAAGTCGTGACCCGCAGGCAACAGCTGTGGCTGGTGATCGCGGCGGTGCTGGCGATCGTCGTGGCCGTCCAGGTGACGTCCTCGGAGCAGGGTCCGTCACACTTCGTCGCCCAGGCCGACATCCCCACCGTCGCACCCGGAGTCGACGTGCTCGCCGGTGTCGGCGAGATCCCGGCACGTATCCACAGCCACGACTACCGCCGCGATGCGTTCGGCGAATCCTGGACCGACGACACCACCGCCCCGGGCGGTCACAACGGCTGCGACACCCGCAACGACATCCTCGACCGGGATCTGCGCGACAAGACCTACGTGTCCATCAAGCGGTGCCCCACTGCGGTGGCCACCGGCACGCTGCTCGACCCGTACACCAGCGCGCTGGTGCCGTTCACGCGCGGCGCGCAGATCGGGGCGGCGGTGCAGATCGACCACATCGTTCCGCTCGCCCTGGCCTGGGATCTGGGTGCCCGCGCCTGGACCGAGGAGTTGCGCATCCGGTTCGCCAACGATCCGGCCAATCTGCTCGCCGTCGAGGGCGAGGCCAACCAGGACAAGGGCGACAAGGAACCCGCGCAGTGGATGCCGCCCAACGCCGCGTTCCACTGCCAGTATGCGATGCAGTACATCGCCGTGCTCCGCGGTTACGGCCTGCCGGTCGACGCACCGTCGGTGCCGGTGCTGCGGGCCGCCTCGGACACCTGCCCGCGGGGCTGAGGCTAGGAGTTCGAGCCCGATCCCGTTCCGGCCCGGTTGAATTGGCCGGGGCCCGTCACCGACGGATCCCAGGGACCGTTCGTGGTGGAGCCACCCATGCTCGGTGACCAGTCGCAGTCGCCCGAACCCCACGCGAACGGCCCCCAGCACCCGGGATCCCACGGCTGCTGGGCGGTCACGCTCGCCGGGTCCGCGGCGGGCAGGAGCGCCGCGCCGAGCGCCGTCGCCGCGGCGGCCAACGCGGTGAGGAGTACACGCTGTCCCATGTCCGGCACCTCTCGTCGAGCCAAGTCTGACTCCATTGGACCGCGCCGGCGCGGCGCGCGCCAGAGGAATCGGGCCCTTCTGTCGCGCAGTGGACGTGCAGGCGGTCAGCAGGGTCAGGGCCGCGCCGACGACGAAGCTCTCATATCTCTGAACCTCCCTGCTGCGCAATTGTTGTGCGGCGGCGAGCCTTGACTGCACCGATGACGAGATCCACGAGGACAAAACCCGCCAGCGTCAGCCCCAACAGCGGGAGGAACCAGCCGACGGAGATCGCGGCCACCACCACGAGCCCGATCGCCGCCGGCGGCAGGCGCCGGACACCGCCGCGGACGGGCGGCCGGCCGACCGCCCAGCGTGAACCCCGCGTCGGGCGGCGCTGCCACCACATCCGGTAGCCGCGGGCGATCACCGTGAGCAGACCGACCGCGACGCCGAGCAGCACCAACTGGTTGAGCAGACCGAACAGGAAACCCATGTGGGCGCGGATGCCCCAGTCGGCCAGCTTGGCGATGACTGAGTAGTCACGCCAGTAGTCGATCTCCCCGGCGACGGACAGGTCGGCAGGATCGACCGCCGCGGCGTTCGTGGTCCACCGGAACGCCTTGTCGAGTTCGGTGACCGTCACCGCAGCGCCGGGTTGGTCAGGCAGCGTCACCTCCACCGGCGCGTGCACGCCGGCCCGGCCGGCCGCGTCGAGCACCCCGGCGTAGTCGATCGTCGACGGGTCGGCGGCAGACATGTCCGACCCCTGGTGACCGGCGTGCACACCGCCGTCGGCCGCCGTCGTCTCCAGTTGTGGGCGTTGCCAATTCAACGCTGCGCGAATGTCGGTGACGTGCGCACCGGCGTATGTCGACCAGGTGATGCCCGTCGCGGAGAGGAACAGCAGGCCGGCCAGCAGCCACACCCCGGCCGCGCCGTGCCAGTTCAGGGTTCGCGCGCGGCCGGTGACGGTGCGGTCCACGGTCACGATGCGCCCTGCGCGTCCGCGGCGCCGTTCGCGGGCGGCCTTGTTCAGCCACAGATACAGCCCGCCGAGCGCCACCACCCACAGCCAGGATGCTGCGACCTCGCTGTAGATGCGGCCCGGCTCACCGAGATTGAGGTGCCGGTGCAGCCCGTCGAGCCAGGTGCTCACCGGCAGGTAGCCGAACCAGGTTTCCTCGTTGCCGAGGATGCGACCGGTGTAGGGGTCGACGAACACCGCCCGCGAGAAGTCGTCGCCGACACCCGGGTCGTGGAAAGAGACCCGGGTCGACGCGTCGGGTGCGGCGGGGGGCCGCATCCCCGTCATCTCGAGGTCGGGGACGGCGGCCCGGGCGGCCGCCACCTGCTCCTGGAGCGGGAGGGCCTGGCCGTGAGGTTCGACGAACAGGATGTCGCCGTAGACGATCCGCTCCAGCGTCGGGGCCAGCGCGTACAGGCCGCCGGTGACGGCGGCGACGATCAGGAACGGCGCGACCAGCACGCCCGCGTAGAAGTGAAGCCGGACGACGAACGGGCGCCAGCTGCGTCGCGCGGGATGAGAGGGTTCACCAGTAGAGGTGGGGTCGAGAGTGTCGTCGGAGACGGTCATGGGGTTGCCTTCGGATCGGCTGATGAGTCGACAAATCGCCGGGGGGCGCGGACGCGCGGCGGCGGGCACGCGATCACCGCGGCACGGGCCGCGGATCGCTGAGACGAGGCGTCGATGAAGAGACGTCGAGAAACGACGTGTGAAGAGCTAGAAGGTCACGGCCGTCGGCGGTGCCCGCATCCCCAGACCGGTGATAAGGATCGGGCGCCGCGCAACCGGGTTGGTGACGCGCCGAACGGCGCGCGGCAGCGCTCGCGGTGCGCGCCTCGCGAAGAGCCGCAGCCACGCCAGTACCGAGACGCAGATCGCGTACAGGAATTCGACCGCGGTGATGGCCGCACCGAGAAGCAGGGCTGCGCCGGCGTGTGCGGCGATCATCGACCACCCGAGGCCGTCGGCCGCATGGTGATGGTGGCCCGTCGTGGTCAACGCCATGTGACCGAGGAACTGTGCGACACCGAGGGCGGCGGTGGTGGCCGTGAAAGCTGTTCCTGGACTTGGCAACGGCGCGCAGGAGACGAGCGCCCCGACCGTCGCGCACAGCAGGACGGCGACCGCGAGCGCGGGCCCGCCGGCAACGCCGCCCCCGGCGGCGGCATGCGCCCCGATGGTCACGGCTGCCGAAGACGCGCCGACCAGTCCTCCGCGCACCCAGCGCGCGTGCGACTTCGGCGTGTCCACGCCCTGCACCCTAACCGGCTAGCTCCCGGTGTAGGTGTCCGGATCGGGACGGAACCGGGTGCCGTCATCGAGGCCGTTCAGCGAGGCCATCTGCTCGTCGCTCAGCTCGAAGGCGAAGACGTCCAGGTTGGCCGCGATCCGCTCGGGCGAGGACGACCGGGGGATCACGATGTTGCCGAGCTGCAGGCTCCAGCGGATCAGCACCTGCGCTGGCGTCTTGCCGTGCTCCTCGGCGACGGCGGTGACGGCCGGATGGTCGAGCAGGTTGCCCACCCCGAGCGGTCCGTAGGCCTCGGTGGCGATGCCGTGCTCGGCGTTGACCGCACGCAACGCCGCCTGGTTGAGGCGAGGGTGCAGTTCGATCTGGTTCACCGCGGGGGTGAAGAACGACAGGCCGATGATGTCGTCGAGGTGATTGGCGTGGAAGTTGCACACCCCGATCGAGCGGGTGTCGCCGACTTCCTTGGCCTTCATCAGGCCACCCCAGCTGTCGATGTACTTACCGCCCTCGCCGGCCGGCCAGTGGATGAGGTAGAGGTCGACGTAGTCGAGTCCGAGCCGCTGCAGGCTCGCCTTGAGCGCGTCCTGCGACGACTGGAACCCGAACTCCTCGGGCGAGAGCTTGGTGGTGACGAACACGTCCTCGCGAGGCACACCCGACGCAGCGATGGCCCGACCGACCGCCGCCTCGTTGCCGTAGGCGGCGGCGGTGTCGATCAGCCGGTAGCCCGCGTCGAGAGCGGCCCGGACGGCGTGCTCCGTCTCGGAGTCCGACAACTCGCCCACGCCGAGCCCGAGCGTCGGCATCGTGTTGTCGTCGTTGAGCGTGACGGTGGGGATCGCGGCCGCCGAAGTCATGACACCTTCTTTGCTGAAGTGGATGCGCGTTCGCCGGGCACAGGCACACAGGGCCGGCGCCGTCGGCTTGGATGACTATATTGCCGCAGGGAGACCGCACCTAATCAGCGCCATGCCGCGTCGTCGGCGGCGAAATGGGTCCGGCCGAGAAAAAGGAGCACCACCATGACCTCCAGCGTGACCAGTGAGCGACCGGCCGCCGGCGCTGCCCAACCGGTCCGCCGCCGCGACGCGGTGGCCAATGCGGTGGCCGGTGTCACGCTGCGCGGGCTTCCCCGCATTCCGCACCCGGTGAAGCGGGCGCTGCTCGGGGGCCGCTCGATCACGCTGGACGGCAACACGCTCGACACCACGCTGCAACTGATGCTGGCCGGTCAGCAGGCGCTCGGCCTGGACGGGCTGGTCGCCGACGACGACGTCGACGCCGCGCGCGCCCAGCTCGAGCTGCTGGCCGCGAGTTTCCACCGGCGTATCCCGGTGCCGGAGGTGACCGACCTGACGGTGTCCGGGGCCGCAGGCCCGATCCGGGCCCGGCACTACCGGACCACCGAGCCGAACGCCCCGCTGCTGGTCTTCTACCACGGCGGAGGTCACGTGATCGGCAGCCTGGACACCCACGACGACCTGTGCCGCGAGATCTGCCGGTCCGGCGCGGTGCACGTGCTGTCGGTGGACTACCGGCTCGCCCCCGAGCACAAGGCGCCCGCGGGTGCCGATGACGCCTACGCGGCCTACCTGTGGGCCCGAGACCACGCCGCAGAGCTCGGCGCCGACCCTCGGCGGGTGGCCGTCGGCGGGGACAGCGCCGGCGGGAACCTCTCGGCGGTGGTGGCGCTGCGGGCACGTGCCGAGAACGCCCCGGCGCCGGCGCTGCAGGTGCTCATGTACCCCGTCACCGATCAGAGCGCGACCACCCGGTCACGGACCCTGTTCGCCAACGGTTTCTTCCTCACTCAGCGCGACATGGACTGGTTCACCGCCCGGTTCCTCGACGGGGCGCCGATCGACCGCGCCCACCCGGACGTGTCGCCGCTGCTGGCCGGGGACCACTCGAATTTGGCCCCCGCATTGCTGGTCACCGCGGGCTTCGATCCGCTGCGCGACGAGGGCAGGCACTACGCCGACGCGCTGCGCGCCGCCGGCACCCCAGTCGACTACCGCGAGTACGGCTCGGTGGTGCACGGCTTCGCCAATTTCTTCCCGCTCGGCGGCGCCAGCGCCGTCGCCACCGCCGACATGATCTCGGCGATGCGGGCGCATCTGAGCCGCGTTGGCTGAGGAGCACCGCACGACGCCGGTACTCTGTTCCCCGTGGCCACCAAACCCAAGAAGAACGCGCGGTACGACCTGAAAGCAGCCGACCGCAAGCGCAACCTGTTCGTCCAGATCGGCCTGACGTCGGTCGTGGTGATCTTCGCGGTCGTCTTGGTGCTCTACATCGTGATGTCGGCCGATGACCAGCCCACCGCGGGCGAGACCCAGTCCATCCGGGTGGCGTCGGCCAGTGTGATCAAGAAGGACGGCACGGACGAGCCCAAGGCCGTCGTGTCGATGTACGAGGACTTCCTGTGCCCGCACTGCGGCGCGTTCGAGCAGCAGTTCGGGCCCACGATCAACAAGCTTGTCGACGCCGGCGTCATCGCCGCCGACTACTACATGGTCAGCATCCTCGACCGTCCGCAGAACCAGAACTACTCGTCGCGCGCCGGCGGTGCCGCGTACTGCGTCGCCGAGGAGTCCAACGACGCGTTCCGCAGGTTCCACGCGGCGCTGTACGCCCAGCAGCCCAGCGAGACCGGGACGAGCTACCCCGACAACGCCCGTCTGGTCGAGGTGGCCCGGCAGGCCGGAGCCGCCGGGACCGTGCCCGAATGCATCAACAAGGGCCGCTTCGTCGACATGGTGAAGGGTCTGGCCGGCGCCACCGGCATCAAGGCCACGCCGACCATCCGGATCAACGGCGAGGACTACCAATACAGCACCCCCGAGGAGCTGGTCGCGAAGATCCGCACGATCGTCGGTGACGTGCCCGGCCTCGAGGCCGCCCCGCCTGCTCCCGCGTCGGTTCCGGCGTCATGACCGTCACCGCGACCGGCCCCGTCGAGCAGACCGATCCGTCGGCCGGCGAGCCGGGTGGTGTCGCGGTGCCGCGCCTGAGCGCGTGGTGGGTGCTCATCGCGGGGGTCATCGGCCTGACCGCGGCGATGACGCTGACGATCGAGAAGATCGAGATCCTGATCAACCCCGACTACGTGCCCACCTGCAGCATCAACCCGGTGCTGTCCTGCGGTTCGGTGATGATCACCCCGCAGGCCTCGGTGTTCGGCTTCCCGAACCCGCTGATCGGCATCGTGTCCTTCACGGTGGTCTTGGTGACCGGCGTGCTCGCCGTTGCGAAGGTCGCGCTGCCGCGCTGGTACTGGGCCGGCCTGGCGGTCGGTTCGCTGCTGGGCACGGTGTTCGTGCACTGGCTGATCTTCCAGAGCCTGTACCGCATCGGCGCGCTCTGCCCGTACTGCATGGTCGTGTGGAGCGTGACGATCCCGCTGCTGGTGGTGGCCACGTCGATCGCGCTGCAGCCGCAGCGCAGCGGCAACGCCGTCGTGCGCGCCCTGTACACCTGGCGCTGGTCTGTGGTCGCCCTGTGGGTCACCGCGGTGATCCTGCTCATCCTCGAGCGGTTCTGGAACTACTGGTCGACACTGATCTGATCGGCGGCCCGGCCGGTTAAGGTGAACCGTGGCCGGTCAGATATCCAAAGTCCTCGTCGCCAACCGCGGTGAGATCGCCATTCGTGCGTTCCGCGCGGCCTACGAGATGGGCATCGCGACGGTCGCGGTGTATCCGTACGAGGACCGCAATTCGCTGCACCGGTTGAAGGCCGACGAGTCCTATCAGATCGGTGAGATGGGCCATCCCGTGCGGGCCTACCTGTCCGTCGACGAGATCATGCGGGTCGCCCTCGAGGCGGGCGCCGACGCCGTCTATCCCGGCTACGGGTTCCTCTCGGAGAACCCCGAACTCGCCGCCGCCTGCGCGGCGAACGGCATCACGTTCGTCGGGCCCCGCGCCGATGTCCTGGAACTGACCGGCAACAAGGCCCGCGCCATCGAGGCCGCCCGCGCCGCAGGTCTGCCCGTGTTGGCGTCGTCGGCGCCCTCGGCGTCGGTCGACGACCTCGTCGAGGCCGCGCGGGACATGGAGTTCCCGCTGTTCGTCAAGGCCGTCTCCGGCGGCGGCGGCCGCGGCATGCGCCGGGTCGCCGATCCCGCGGCGCTTCCCGAGGCGGTCGAGGCCGCCAGCCGTGAGGCCGAATCCGCGTTCGGTGATCCGACCGTGTACCTCGAGCAGGCGGTGCTCAACCCGCGCCACATCGAGGTGCAGATCCTCGCCGACACCGACGGTCACGTGATGCACCTGTTCGAGCGGGACTGCAGTGTGCAGCGCCGCCACCAGAAGGTCATCGAGCTGGCGCCGGCGCCCAACATGCCCGCCGAGCTGCGGCAGCGGATCTGCGACGACGCGGTCGCCTTCGCGCGCGAGATCGGCTACTCCTGTGCGGGCACGGTGGAGTTCCTGCTCGACGAGCGCGGCCACCACGTGTTCATCGAGTGCAACCCCCGGATCCAGGTCGAGCACACGGTCACCGAGGAGATCACCGATGTGGACCTGGTGGCCAGCCAGCTGCGCATCGCCTCGGGCGAGACACTGGCCGACCTCGGTCTGAGTCAGGACATGCTCACGGCGCCACGGGGATTCGCGCTGCAATGCCGCATCACCACCGAGGATCCGGCCAACGGCTTCCGGCCCGACTCGGGCCGGATCACCGCCTATCGGTCACCGGGCGGCGCGGGCATCCGCCTCGACGGGGGCGCGCACCTGGGCGCCGACATCGGCGCCCACTTCGATTCCATGCTCGTCAAATTGACCTGTCGCGGAAGGGATTTCGACACCGCGGTGGCCCGCGCGCACCGGGCGCTGGCCGAGTTCCGGGTCCGCGGGGTGTCGACCAACATTCCGTTCCTGCAGGCGGTGATCGACGATCCCGACTTCCGGGCGGGACGCGTCACCACGTCGTTCATCGACGAGCGGCCCTACCTGCTGACCGCGCGCTCGCCCGCCGATCGCGGCACCAGGATCCTCAACTACCTCGCCGACGTGACGGTCAACCAGCCGCACGGGCCCAGGACCTCGACGGTCTACCCGCACGACAAGCTGCCGCAGATCGACCTGGACACGATGCCGCCGCGCGGCAGCAAGCACCTGCTCACCGAGGTCGGGCCCGAGGCCTTCGCCCGCTGGATGCGCGAGTCGAAGTCGGTGGGCGTCACCGACACCACGTTCCGCGACGCCCATCAGTCGCTGCTGGCCACCCGCATCCGCACCTCGGGCCTGCTGATGGTGGCGCCCTACATCGCGCGGCTGACCCCGCAGCTGCTGTCGATCGAATGCTGGGGCGGAGCCACCTACGATGTGGCGCTGCGCTTCCTCAAAGAGGATCCGTGGGAGCGGTTGGCCGCGCTGCGTGAGGCGGTGCCCAACATCTGCCTGCAGATGCTGCTGCGCGGGCGCAACACGGTGGGCTACACGCCGTACCCGGAGTCCGTGACGCACGCCTTCGTGCAGGAGGCCACGGCCACCGGGATCGACATCTACCGGATCTTCGACGCGCTCAACAACGTCGACTCGATGCGGCCCGCGATCGACGCCGTGCGCGAAACCGGAACGGCCGTGGCCGAAGTCGCGATGAGCTACACCGGAGACCTGTCCGATCCGGGGGAGAACCTCTACACGCTGGACTACTACCTCAAGCTCGCCGAGCAGATCGTCGACGCCGGCGCGCACGTGCTCGCGATCAAGGACATGGCCGGGTTGCTGCGCCCGCAGGCGGCAGCGGCCCTGGTGAGCGCGCTGCGCAGCCGCTTCGACCTGCCGGTGCACGTGCACACTCACGACACCCCCGGCGGGCAGCTGGCCACCTACCTGGCCGCCTGGCAGGCCGGGGCCAATGCCGTCGACGGGGCGTCGGCACCGTTGGCGGGCACCACGAGTCAGCCGGCGCTGAGCTCGATCGTCGCGGCCACCGCCCACACCGAGTACGACAGCGGGCTGTCGCTGGCGGCGGTCTGCGATCTGGAGCCGTACTGGGAAGCGCTGCGGAAGGTGTACGCGCCCTTCGATGTTGCGAAGTCGGGTCCCACCACGCCGACGGGGCGGGTGTACACCCACGAGATCCCCGGCGGCCAGCTGTCGAACCTGCGTCAGCAGGCCATCGCGCTGGGCCTCGGTGACCGCTTCGAGGAGATCGAGGCCGCCTACGCGGGTGCCGACCGGATCCTGGGCCGGCTGGTCAAGGTGACCCCGTCGTCGAAGGTGGTCGGCGACCTCGCCCTGGCCCTGGTGGGCGCCGGCGTCACCGCCGACGAATTCGCCGCGGAGCCGGACAGATTCGACATCCCCGACTCGGTCATCGGGTTCCTGCGCGGAGAGCTCGGCGACCCGCCGGGCGGCTGGCCGGAGCCGCTGCGCACCAAGGCGCTGGCCGGGCGCGCCCCGGCCAAGCCGCCGACCCCGTTGACCGACGAGGACGAGCAGGCCCTCACCCAGGTAGGCCCCATCCGGCAGGCCACGCTGAACCGGCTGCTGTTCCCCGGCCCCACCAAGGAATACGAGGCGCACCGCGAGGTGTACGGCGACACTTCGAGCCTGTCGGCGAACCAGTTCTTCTACGGTCTGCGCCACGGCGACGAGCATCGGGTCACCCTCGAGCGCGGGGTGGAGTTGCTCATCGGGCTCGAGGCGATCTCCGACCCCGACGAGCGCGGCATGCGCACGGTGATGTGCATCATCAACGGACAGCTGCGCCCGGTGGTGGTCCGGGATCGCAGCGTGGCCAGCGACGTGCCCACCGCGGAGAAGGCGGACCGCGCCAACGCCGACCACGTCGCGGCGCCGTTCGCCGGTGTGGTGACGGTCAACGTCGCCGAGGGCGACACCGTGGAGGCCGGTCAGACGATCGCGACGATCGAGGCGATGAAGATGGAAGCCGCGATCACCGCGCCCAAGGCAGGCTCGGTGACGCGGGTGGCGGTGTCGGCGACGGCCCAGGTGGAGGGTGGGGACCTCCTGGTGGTGGTCCACTCGGCGGGCAGGAGCGACGGGCCCACGGGCGAAGCGCAGGGGACGACCGGGGATTCGATCTGAGTCGGATCATCGCCGGCGCGTTCGGGGGGCGCCGCCTCGCGGTGCCCCAGCGCGGCACCCGTCCGACCACCGACCGGGTTCGCGAATCGTTGTTCAACCTGCTGACGGTGCGTCGGGACTTCACGGGCATCGACGTCGTCGACCTCTACGCCGGCTCCGGCGCGCTCGGTCTGGAGGCGCTCTCACGCGGGGCGCGTTCGGCGCTGTTCGTCGAGTCCGACGCGCGGGCCGCCGCGGTGATCGACCGCAACATCGCCACGCTGGGGGTGCGGGGGGCCACCGTGCGCCGCGCCCCGGTGGCCACCGTGCTGGCCGGGACCGCCGGCGCGCCGGCGGATCTGGTGCTCGCCGACCCGCCGTACGCGGTGACCACCGACGAGATCGAGGGGCTGCTCGTCGCGCTGGCCGATCAGGGTTGGGTGACCGAGGGGTCCGTCGTCGTCGTCGAGCGGCCCGTGTCCGCCCCGCCGATCGACTGGCCCGCGGGGTGGGGTGTCTGGAAGTCGCGCCGCTACGGCGACACCCGCGTCGAACTCGCCGAGCGCGCCTGACGTCTCCGGTCGCCGCTGCTAGCGTCGACCCCCATGAGCGGAGCGGTGTGCCCGGGATCCTTCGACCCGGTGACGCTGGGTCACATCGACATCTTCGAGCGCGCGGCAGCACAGTTCGACGAGGTCGTCGTCGCCATCCTGGTCAACCCGGCGAAGAAGGGCATGTTCGACGTCGACGAGCGCATCGAGATGATCGTCGAGTCCACCGCCCATCTGCCCAACCTGCGGGTGGAATCCGGTCAGGGCCTGGTCGTGGACTTCGTGAAGAGCCGCGGCCTGACCGCCATCGTCAAGGGTCTGCGCACCGGCACCGACTTCGAGTACGAGCTGCAGATGGCCCAGATGAACAAGCACATCGCCGGGGTGGACACGTTCTTCGTCGCCACCACGCCGCGGTATTCGTTCGTGTCGTCGTCGCTGGCCAAGGAGGTCGCCACGCTGGGCGGCGACGTCTCCGAGCTGCTGCCCGCCGCGGTCAACACCCGGCTGCAGGCCAAGCTGCGCGGTTGAGCCGTCCGTCGGCGGGTAGGTAACCGGGGAGGCGCGCCAGCCCCGCGCCGCCCATCGAACCGACCCGCCCCGACGGAGGTACCTGCCGTGGTTGAGACATTCGTGCAATCGACCGATGACGTCGTCGCCTTCCTGCGTGACCAGCACAATCTGATCAAGGACATGTTCGAGGAGGTGCTGCACGCCTCGGGCACCAAAGCCCGCGAGGAGGCGTTCATCGAGCTCCGTCAACTGCTGGCGGTGCACGAGACGGCCGAGGAGATGGTCGTGCACCCGCGTGCCCGCAACGACGGTGCGGCCGGCGACGAGATCGTCGATGCGCGGCTGCGCGAGGAGCACGAGGCCAAGGAGCAGCTGTCCACGCTCGAGTCGATGGACGTCGCCTCCGACGAGTTCCTCACCGCACTGACCGCGTTCCGCGAGACGGTGCTCGAGCACGCCGAGCGCGAGGAGGCCGACGAGTTCCCCAAGCTCGCCCGCGACCTCGACGAGAACGAGCTCAAGACCCTGGCTGCGGCGGTGCGCGCCGCCGAGGCGATCGCCCCCACCCGGCCGCACCCGGGCGTCGAATCGGCGAAGCTGAACTTCGCGGTGGGTCCGTTCGCGTCCATGCTGGACCGAGCGCGCGACCTCATCGGCGCCGCCCTGCGCTGACCCGCGGCACCGAAGCGCGACACACCGGCGGCGGAAGCCCAGTCACAGGCGTAACACCAGGCACACTGGTCACTAACAACTACGCCTGAAGGGGTGCCGCCGTGTACCGAGTTTTTGAAGCGCTCGACGAACTGGGCGCGATCGTCGAAGAAGCCCGCGGCGTGCCGATGACGGCCGGGTGCGTGGTGCCCCGCGGCGACGTGTTGGAACTGATCGACGACATCAAGGACGCCATCCCGGGTGAGCTCGACGACGCCCAGGATGTGCTCGATGCGCGGGACACGCTCCTGCGCGAGGCCAAGGACCACGCCGAATCCACCGTCTCGACGGCCAACGCCGAAGCCGACTCGATGGTCAAACACGCCCGCGCCGAGGCCGATCGGTTGCTCGCCGACGCCAAGGCGCAGGCCGACCGCATGGTCGCCGAGGCACGCCAGCACAGCGAACGCATGGTCGGCGAGGCCCGCGAGGAGGCGGCGCGCATCTCCGCGACCGCCAAGCGCGAGTACGAGGCCAGCACCGGACGCGCCAAGTCCGAGGCCGACCGGCTGATCGAGAGCGGCAACCTGGCCTACGAGAAGGCCGTTCAGGAAGGCATCAAGGAGCAGCAGCGGCTGGTGTCGCAGACCGAGATCGTCGCGACCGCCACCTCCGAGGCCACCCGGATGATCGACTCGGCGCACGCCGAGGCCGACCGGTTGCGCGGCGAATGCGACATCTACGTCGACAGCAAATTGGCCGAGTTCGAGGACTTCCTCAACGGCACGCTGCGCTCGGTGGGCCGGGGACGTCACCAGCTGCGGACCGCCGCCGGCACCCACGATTACGCGGCGCGCTAGCGAGCCGCAGCGGCCCAGGCGACGCGAGGGTGCCGCCGTGACCGCCGTACGATACGTCCATGGCGACGCGCGTTAACGCCGCGGCGCGCCGGGGCTCACGGTCGCCGCTGGTCATCGACATCTCCCGGCTCGGCCGGCGGCCCGGTTCGATGATCACCGTCGACGACACCGTGGCCAGCCCGGCGCGCATCGGTCTGGACCTGATCGCGGTGCCCGAGGGTGCGCCCATGCACCTCGACCTGCGGCTGGAGTCCGTCTCGGAGGGCGTGCTCGTCACCGGCAGCGTGTCGGCGCCCACCGAAGGCGAGTGTGCGCGGTGCCTGCGGCCGGTGTCCGGCGACGTGACGATCGACCTGACCGAGCTGTTCGCCTACCCCGACAGCACGACCGAGGCGACCACCGACGAGGACGAGGTGCCCCGGGTGGGCCGGGACGGCGGCAGCGACACCGTCGACCTCGAACAGCCGATCATCGACGCCATCGGGCTGGCGCTGCCGTTCTCGCCGGTGTGCAGCCCCGACTGCGCCGGTCTGTGCCCCGAGTGCGGTGTCCGGATGGATGACGCCGAACCCGGACACCACCACGAGCAGATCGATCCGCGGTGGGCCAAACTCGCGCAGTTCCGCGAGCAGCCCGGAGACGAGTCGTGACGGCCGACCGTCAGCCTCTCCTCGAGGCGCTCGGCGTCGAGTTGCCCGCAGACCTGCTCACCATCGCGCTCACCCACCGCAGCTATTCCTACGAGAACGGCGGGCTGCCCACCAACGAACGTCTCGAGTTCCTCGGTGACTCGGTGCTCGGGCTGACGATCACCGAGGAGCTCTATCACCGTCACCCGGAGCGCTCGGAGGGTGATCTGGCCAAGCTGCGGGCGAGCATCGTCAACACCCAGGCACTGGCCGATGTCGGGCGTCGGCTCTCGGACAAGGGCCTGGGCAGTTATCTGCTGCTGGGCAAGGGCGAGGAGAACTCCGGCGGCGCCGAGAAGTCCAGCATCCTCGCCGACGGTGTCGAATCGCTGCTCGGCGCCATCTATCTGGAGCACGGCGCCGCCGTCGCACGAGACGTGATCCTGCGCCTGTTCGGCGAATTGCTGGACACCGCACCGACTCTCGGTGCGGGACTGGACTGGAAGAGCAGTCTGCAGGAGCTGACCGCGTCGCGCGGGCTGGGTGCGCCGGTGTACACCGTCACCTCCACCGGCCCGGACCACGACAAGGAGTTCACCGCCACGGTGGTGATCGCGGGCCGCGAGTACGGCACCGGCGTCGGGAAGACGAAGAAGGAAGCCGAGCTGAAGGCCGCCGCTGCCGCGTGGAAGGCCCTGACCGAAGAGCGGAATGCCTGAACTCCCCGAAGTCGAGGTCGTGCGGCGGGGTCTGCACCAGCATGTCGCCGGCCGGACCATCACCGCGGTGCGGGTACATCATCCGCGCGCGGTACGCCGCCACGAGGCCGGCCCGGCGGATCTGACCGCCCGACTGCTCGAGATGACGATCACCGGGACCGGTCGTCGCGGAAAGTACCTGTGGCTCACGCTCTCCGACGGCTCGGCGCTGGTGGTGCACCTGGGGATGAGCGGGCAGATGCTGCTGGGCCCGGTGCCGAACGAGAACCATCTGCGCATCGCCGCGCTGCTCGACGACGGGACCACGCTGAGCTTCGTGGACCAGCGCACGTTCGGCGGCTGGATGATCACCGACACGGTCACGATCGACGGTGACGAGGTGCCGGTGCCCGTCGCGCACATCGCCCGCGATCCGCTCGACCCGCACTTCGATCGCGACGGTGTGGTGAAGGTGTTGCGGCGCAAGCACTCCGAGATCAAGCGTCAGCTGCTGGATCAGACGGTGGTGTCGGGCATCGGCAACATCTACGCCGACGAGGCGCTGTGGCGGGCGAAGGTCAACGGGGCCCGACTGGCCTCGGGACTGTCGAAGGCCAAACTGGGCGAGCTTCTCGACGCCGCCGCCGCGGTGATGACCGATGCGCTGGGCCAGGGAGGCACGTCCTTCGATTCGCTCTATGTGAACGTCAACGGCGAGTCCGGCTACTTCGACCGGTCCCTGGACGCCTACGGCCGCGAGGGGGAACCGTGCCGACGGTGCGGGGCGATCATGCGGCGGGACAAGTTCATGAACCGCTCGTCGTTCTCCTGCCCACGCTGCCAGCCCCGCCCGCGCGCCCGCTGACGCTCCGCCAGGAATGCGCTCGGGCGGGAGGTTGTAGAAATAGGGCATGACCGAACTCTGGGTGGAGCGCACGGGCGTGCGGCGCTACACGGGACGCAGCACGCGCGGCGCGGAGGTTCTGATCGGCTCCGAGGACGTCGAGGGGGTCTTCACCCCCGGCGAGCTGATGAAGATCGCCCTGGCGGGATGCAGCGGTCTGAGCAGCGATCAGCCGCTGCGCCGCCGCCTCGGCGACGACTACACGGCGACGATCCGGGTCTCCGGGGCCGCCGACCGGGATCAGGAGCGCTACCCGTTGCTCGCCGAGTCGCTGGAACTGGACCTCTCGACGTTGTCGCCCGAGGAACTCACCCGGCTGCGGACCGTGGTCGAACGCGCCATCGACCAGGTGTGCACGGTGGGGCGCACGTTAAAAACTGGGACTGAAGTGACATTTGAGGTGAAAGATGTTGGGGGAGAGTGACGTCCGGCTCACCGCGTGGGTGCACGGCCACGTTCAGGGGGTGGGTTTCCGCTGGTGGACGCGTTCCCGCGCGCTCGAACTGGGGCTGACGGGCTTCGCGGCGAACAAACCCGACGGTCGCGTGCAGGTCGTCGCGCAGGGCCCGCGCCAGACCTGCCAAAAGCTGCTCGACCTGCTCGAAGGCGGCACGACCCCCGGTCACGTCGACGCGGTGATCGCCGACTGGTCCGCCGCGGCCGACGCGCTCTCGGGCTTCACCGAGCGCTGACCCTCCCGGCGGTAGGGTAACGCGTCATGCATCTGAAGAGTCTGACGCTGAAGGGCTTCAAGTCCTTCGCCTCGCCGACGACTCTGCGCTTCGAGCCGGGCATCACCTGCGTGGTGGGCCCCAACGGTTCGGGCAAGTCCAACGTGGTCGACGCGCTCACCTGGGTGATGGGCGAACAGGGCGCCAAGACGTTGCGCGGCGGCAAGATGGAGGACGTCATCTTCGCGGGCACGTCCTCGCGGGCGCCGTTGGGCCGCGCCGAGGTGACGCTGACGATCGACAACTCCGACAACGCGCTGCCGATCGAGTATTCCGAGGTGTCGATCACCCGGCGGATGTTCCGCGACGGCGCCGGCGAGTACGAGATCAACGGCAGCAGTTGCCGTTTGATGGACGTCCAGGAGCTGCTGTCCGACTCGGGCATCGGCCGCGAGATGCACGTGATCGTCGGCCAGGGCAAGCTCTCGGAGATTCTCGAATCACGCCCGGAGGACCGGCGCGCGTTCATCGAGGAGGCCGCCGGTGTCCTCAAACACCGCAAGCGCAAGGAAAAGGCGGTCCGCAAGCTCGACTCGATGGCGGCCAACCTGGCGCGGCTGACCGACCTGACGACCGAGCTGCGCCGCCAACTCAAGCCGCTGGGCCGCCAGGCCGAGATGGCCCGTCGTGCCCAGACCATCCAGGCCGACCTGCGCGACGCGCGGCTGCGGCTGGCCGCCGACGACCTGGTGACCCGCAAGGCCGAGTTCGACGACACCGACCAGGCCGAGACCACGCTGCGCCGGGACCACGACGAGCTGACCCGCCGGCTCGAGACGCGCACGCTCGAACTCGACGCCCACGAGACGGCCGTCGCCGAGCTCAGCGAGCGTGCCGACGCGGCGCAGCAGCGCTGGTTCCGGCTCTCGGCGCTGGCTGAGCGGGTGAGCGCGACCGTGCGCATCGCCAGCGAACGCGCCCAGCATCTCGACGCCGAGCCGGCCACCTCCAGCGGACCCGACCCCGATGCCCTCGAGGCGCAGGCCGACGAGGTGGCCGAGCAGGAACGGCTGCTGCTCGAGGAACTGGAGGAGTCGCGGGCCCGCCTCGAGTCCGCCCGCGCCGAACTCGCCGAGCGCGAGCAGGTGGCCGCCGAAGCCGAACGCGCCCACATGGCCGCCGCCCGCGCCGAGGCCGACCGCAGGGAGGGCCTGGCCCGGCTGGCCGGTCAGGTCGACACCATGCGCACCCGCGTCGAGTCGGTCGACGAGACGGTCGCGCGGCTGAGTGCGGGTATCGACGAGGCCGCTGCGCGCGCCCAGCAGACCCAGGCGGAGTTCGAGACCGTGCAGGCACGCGTGGGGGAGCTCGACGCGGGCGAGGTCGGCCTCGACGAGCACCACGACCGGACCGTCGCCGCGCTGCGCCTGGCCGACGAACGCGTCGCCGAACTGCAGGCCGCCGAGCGCGCCGGCGAACGGCAGGTCGCGTCGCTTCAGGCCCGCATCGACGCGCTCTCGGTCGGCCTTGACCGCAAGGACGGCGCCGCCTGGCTGCAGCAGAATCGCAGTGGCGCAGGCCTTTTCGGTTCGGTCGCGGCGCTGGTGAAGGTCCGTCCCGGACACGAGGCGGCGATCGCGGCCGTGCTCGGCGCCGCCGCCGACGCGCTGGCCGCCGAGAACGTCGGCGCCGCCCGCGACGCCCTCGCGGCGCTCAAGGACTCCGACGGCGGACGGGCCGCCCTGGTGCTGGGAGACTGGCCGGTGGCGACCGCCGCCGCGACGGCCCCGCTTCCCGCAGGCGCGGTGTGGGCCCTCGACGTGGTCGACCCGGCGCCGCGCCTGCAGGGCGCGGTGACCGCGATGCTGGCCGGCGTGGCGGTCGTCGGCGACCTCGCCGCCGCGCTGGATGTCGTTGCCGCGCAACCGGATCTGCGCGCGGTGACCGCCGACGGCGATCTCGTCGGGGCGGGGTGGGTCAGTGGCGGTTCGGATCGCAAACCGAGCACCCTGGAGATCCAGTCCGAGGTCGACAAGGCCCGCGCCGAGCTGACGGCCGCCGAACGGCAGACGTCCGAGCTGTCGGCGGCGCTGGCCGGTGCGCTCGCCGAGCAGGCCAGCCGACAGGACGCCGCCGAACAGGCGTTGGCCGCCCTCAACGAATCGGACTCGGCCATCTCGGCGATCTACGAACAGCTCGGCCGGCTGGGTCAGGACGCCCGCGCCGCGGACGACGAGTGGCAGCGGCTGATCACCCAGCGCGACGAGCTGGAGGCCGGGCGCAACCGCACGGTCGCCGAACTGGCCGAGCTCGAGTCCCGGCTCCACAACGCCCAGCAGGAACCGATGTTCGAGGCGGAGCCCGTCGACCGCCAGGAGTCGACCGCCGCCGCCGAGGCCGCCCGCGCGGCCGAGGTCGAGGCGCGGCTGTCCGTGCGCACCGCCGAAGAGCGGGCCAATGCCGTTCGCGGACGGGCTGATTCGCTACGCCGTGCCGCGGCCGCCGAGCGGGAGGCCCGCATCCGGGCCCGCCAGGCCCGCGAGGCGCGGGTGCGCGCCGCCGCCGTGGCCGAGGCGGTGGCCGAGGCGGGCCGACTGGTCGCGCAGCGGCTCAGCGTCGCGGTCGCCGTCGGATCGCGACTCCGCGACGAGATCGCCGCCGAGCGTCAGGTGCGTGCCGCGGAGCTCGCCCGGGCCCGCGAGGAGGTCACCGAGCTGACCACCCGGATCACCGCGCTCACCGACGCCCTGCACCGCGACGAGGTCGCCAAGGCGCAGGCGGCGCTGCGCATCGAGCAACTCGAGCAGCAGGTCCTCGAGCAGTTCGGGATGGCCGTCGCCGACCTGGTCGCCGAGTACGGCCCCGACGTCGCGCTGCCACCGTCGGAGCTGGAGATGGCCGAGTACGAGCAGGCGCGCGAACGCGGGGAACAGGTGACCGCCCCGGCGCCGATGCCCTACGACAGGCCCACCCAGGAGCGGAGGGCCAAGCGGGCCGAGCGCGAGCTCGCCGAACTCGGCCGTGTCAACCCGCTCGCACTCGAGGAGTTCGCAGCGCTGGAGGAGCGCTACAACTTCCTGTCCACTCAGCTCGAGGACGTCAAGGCCGCCCGCAAGGATCTGCTCGACGTCGTCGCCGACGTCGACGCCCGCATCCTGCAGGTGTTCACCGAGGCCTACACCGACGTGGAACGTGAGTTCTCCCAAGTGTTCTCGACGCTGTTCCCGGGTGGCGAGGGCCGGCTGCTGCTGACCGATCCCAGCGACATGCTGACCACCGGCATCGAGGTCGAGGCCCGCCCGCCGGGCAAGAAGATCAAACGCCTGTCCCTGCTGTCCGGCGGCGAGAAGTCGTTGACCGCGGTCGCGATGCTGGTGGCGATCTTCCGGGCCCGCCCGTCACCGTTCTACGTGATGGACGAGGTGGAGGCCGCGCTCGACGACGTCAACCTTCGGCGGCTGATCAGCCTGTTCGAGCAGCTGCGCGAGCGTTCGCAGCTCATCGTCATCACCCACCAGAAGCCGACGATGGAGGTCGCCGACGCGCTGTACGGCGTGACGATGCGCGGCGACGGCATCACCACGGTCATCTCCCAGCGGATGCGCGGTCAGGAACTGGTCTCCAGCCCCTCCTGAGGACGGTCACGACAGGGGGGTGACGCCTGCTGCGCGCAGCGCGGGGAGGTCCTGCGCGCCGCAGCCGTGCAGGCAGACCACCAGCTCCTCGAGGAACACCTCCAACCAATCCACGACCGCGGCAACGGATTCGATGGCCGGCGCCAGCAGCGGCCGGGCGATCGCGACCACCTGTGCGCCCATCGCCAGCGCCTTGGCGGCGTCCATGCCGGTGCGGATCCCGCCGGAGGCGACCAACGGCATGCCCGGCAGGGCCGTGCGCACCTCGGCCAGCGCCTGCGCGGTCGGGATACCCCATTCGGCCAGCGCGGGGTGGCGCACCTCGCCGTAGCGCACGAACTGCTCGATGCGTGCCCACGAGGTGCCCCCCGCCCCGGCGACGTCGACCGCGGCGATCGGGCAGCCGACCAGTTCGGCGGCCGCTGCCGCGCCGATGCCGTGGCCGACCTCCTTGAGCATCACCGGATAGCCGAGCGCCTCGACGAGTTCTGTCAGCCGGTGCAGCGAGCCCGAGAAGTCGGTGTCCCCGCGATGCTGCATCGCCTCCTGCAGCGGATTGGTGTGCACCGCGACAGCGTCGGCGCCGACCCGGCGCAGGGCCGCGCCGAGACCGGGGACCACGGCCGGGGACACCTGCGCCAGGCCGATGTTGCCGATCAGCAGGACGTCGGGCGCCATCTCGCGCACCGCGAAGCTCTGTGCGGCCGCGTCATCGTCGATCATCACGCGCTGCGAGCCGAGCATCATGCCCAGTCCCAGTTGCTGGGCCGCGGCGGCCAGGTTGCGGTTGATGATCCCCGACAGCTGCGCTCCGCCGGTCATCGCGCCGATCAGCACCGGTGCCCGCAGCGCCCTGCCGAGGAACTCGGTGCCCAGCTCGATGCGCCGCAGATCGGTCTGGGTGAGCGCGTTGTAGGGCAGCCGGTAGCGCTCGAAACCGGTGGTCACCGTCTGGTAGTCGACGGCCTCGGTCAGGCACACGTCGATGTGGCGCCGCTTGCGATGCTGCAGGGCCGAGCCGGGGTCGAAGCTCACCGGCTGTGACTCGCTCGAGGCCCCTGAGACAATGGCCGGGTGAGTGAGGGTCTCTGGATCGCCATCGCGGTCATCGCCGTCCTGCTGGTCGTTGCGCTCGTCGTCGGGTTGGTGCGGTACCGCCGGCGCCGCATCAGCCTCTCGGCTCCAGACACTGCCACTCCTGTCGATCGGTCCGGCGGCTACAAGGCCACGTCAGGCATCACGTTCTCGGCGTCCACCCAGGCGCCTCCGATGGCGCCGCCGCGGCCGCCGAAGACGCCGGAGCGGATCGACACCACCGGACTACCCGCCGTCGGCGATGATGCCACCATCCCGCGGGACGCCCCGAAGCGTCCCATCGCCGACGTCCGCTTGCCCGACACCCTTCCCCCGCCCACGGTGGACAAACCGGCCCCTGCCGAGCCGGAGGCCCCTGCCGAGCCGGAGGCCCCCGCCGAGCCCGAGGCCCCCGCCGAGCCGGAGACGCTGGAGACGCCCGAACCGACGCCGGCCCCCGAGATCGACGCGATCGCGCCCACCGAGGGCCGGCTCGACCGGCTGCGCGGCCGGCTGGCGAAATCACAGAACACCCTGGGCCGCAGCATGCTGGGCCTGCTCGGCGGCGGTGATCTCGACGAGGAGTCCTGGGAGGAGATCGAGGACACCCTGCTGATCGCCGATCTGGGGCCTGTCGTCACGGAATCGGTGGTCACCGCGCTGCGCGCCCGGATGGCCAGCAGCGCGGTGCGCACCGAGGCCGACGCCCGCGCGGTCCTGCGCGATGTGCTGATCACCGAGCTGCACACCGAGCTCGACCGCTCGATCAGGGCTCTCCCGCACGAGGACAAGCCCTCGGTGCTGCTCGTCGTCGGCGTCAACGGCACCGGCAAGACCACCACGGTCGGCAAACTGGCCCGGGTGCTCGTGGCCGACGGCCGCCGCGTGGTCCTCGGCGCGGCCGACACGTTCCGCGCCGCGGCCGCCGATCAGCTGCAGACTTGGGCCTCGCGCGTCGGCGCCCAGGTGGTGCGCGGCGCCGAGGGCGCCGACCCCGCGTCGGTGGCGTTCGACGCCGTCGACACCGGCATCACGTCGGGTGCCGACGTCGTGGTGATCGACACCGCGGGCCGGCTGCACACCAAAACCGGCCTGATGGACGAGCTCGGCAAGGTCAAGCGGGTGGTGGGCCGGCGCGCGGCCGTCGACGAGGTGCTGCTGGTGCTCGACGCCACCATCGGTCAGAACAGCCTGCCGCAGGCCCGGGTGTTCGCCGAGGTCGTCGACATCACCGGGGTGGTGCTGACCAAGCTGGACGGCACCGCCAAGGGCGGCATCGTGTTCCGCGTCCAGCAGGAGCTCGGGGTCCCGGTCAAGCTCGTCGGCCTGGGGGAGGGCCCCGACGATCTCGCCCCGTTCGAGCCCGCGGCGTTCGTCGACGCCCTGCTCGGCTGACGGCCCACACCGCGCTCTGCACGCTGCGAATCCCGTGATGTAACAGCAGCGAAACGTCACCGGGTGATCCGTTCACACGAGCGAAACACCAGTGCGTCATCGGCGAAACAACCACTGCGCATTGTCATGCCCAGGTCAACGGACGTCATCGGCCGTGGCATGTCGAAGGAGGAAACTGCGAGTGGACCAATTCCCGACGATGGGTATACCGGACACCGGTGATACCGCGTGGATGCTGGCAAGCGCCGCGCTGGTGTTGCTGATGACACCCGGCCTGGCGTTCTTCTACGGCGGCATGGTGCGGGCCAAGAGCGTGCTCAACATGATCATGATGAGCATCTCGGCGATGGGTGTCGTCACCGTGCTGTGGGTGCTCTACGGCTACTCGCTGGCGTTCGGTAACGACGTCGGCAACCTGTTCGGCAACCCGGCCCAGTTCTTCGGCCTCAAGGGCCTGCTCGGCGGCAACGCCGCAGCGGCGGTCGTCGCCGACCCGGCGGCCGGTGTCGAAGCCGTCGACGCCGTCAACATCCCGCTGGTCGGCACGCTGCCCGCGACCGTCTTCGTCGCGTTCCAGCTGATGTTCGCGATCATCACCGTCGCGCTGATCTCCGGGGCGGTCGCCGACCGCATCAAGTTCGGCGGCTGGCTGCTGTTCACCGCGCTGTGGGTGACCGTGGTGTACTTCCCGGTCGCGCACTGGGTGTTCTCGTTCGACGGGGTGACCGCCGAGACCGGCGGCTGGATCGCCAACAAGCTCGCCGCCGTCGACTTCGCCGGTGGCACCGCCGTGCACATCAATGCCGGTACCGCCGGCCTGGTGCTCGCGATCATCCTCGGTAAGCGCCGCGGCTGGCCGGGCACTCCGATGCGGCCGCACAACCTTCCGTTCGTGATGCTGGGCGCCGGCCTGCTGTGGTTCGGCTGGTACGGCTTCAACGCCGGGTCGGCGACGTCCTCGGGCGGGCTGGCGGGCTCCACGTTCGTCACCACCACCGTGGCGACCGCCGCCGCGATGCTGGCCTGGCTGCTCACCGAGCGGATCCGCGACGGCAAGGCCACCTCGCTGGGCGCCGCCTCGGGCATCGTGGCGGGCCTGGTCGCGATCACCCCGTCCTGCTCGTCGGTCAACGTGGTGGGTGCGCTGGTGATCGGTGTCGTCGCGGGTGCGCTGTGTGCCCTGGCGGTCGGCCTGAAATACAAACTGGGATACGACGACTCGCTCGACGTGGTCGGTGTCCACCTGGTCGGCGGCATCGTCGGCACGCTGCTCATCGGTCTGGTCGCGGCGCCGGAGACCGGTGCGGGTGTGGCCGGGCTGTTCTACGGCGGCGGGGTCGACCAGTTGTGGCGGCAGGCCGTCGGCGCGGGCGCGGTTCTGCTCTACTCGGCCATCGGTACAGCTATCTTGGCCTTGATAGTGAAGTTCACCGTCGGACTGCGGCTCAACGAGGAGGATGAATCCACCGGAGCTGATGAAGCGGAGCACGCTGAAACCGCCTACGACTTCGCCTCGGTCGGCGCGGGCTCGGCACTCGGTCGTCACCCCGGCGTGGAGGGATAAGGGATATGAAGCTGATTACTGCGATCGTCAAGCCGTTCACGCTCGAAGACGTCAAGACCGGACTGGAGCAGACGGGCATCCTGGGGATGACCGTCAGTGAGGTCCAGGGCTACGGCCGCCAGAAGGGGCACACCGAGGTGTACCGCGGCGCGGAATACTCCGTGGATTTCGTGCCGAAGGTGCGCGTCGAGGTCGTTGTCGACGACGCCGCCGTCGACAAGGTGGTCGATGTCATCGTCCAGGCCGCCCGCACCGGAAAGATCGGTGACGGCAAGGTGTGGGTCAGCCCCGTGGAGACCGTGGTCCGGGTGCGCACCGGCGAGCGCGGAGCCGACGCCCTTTGACCGGCACCGTCTAGGAGAAGAGTCGTCTCCCGGCACTCGGGCCGTGTGAGCGCTGGATCGTCACGTGCCGGGAGGACAACTCATGAGCGAACAGAGACCGCGACCCGCCGCCGGCGCACCCCGATGGGAGCGTCCGGCGGCGGGCTCGTCCCGTCCTGCAACGGATCTCACCGCTGCCGTCGAGCAGCTCCGGTCCGGCGGGGGCCGCCTGGACTCGGCGGCGTTGCGTCATGCGCTGCTCGACCTCTACGACTTCTGGCTCACCACCAAGGCGACCGACATCGGCATCACGGCCACCAGCGGGTTCGCCATCGTCGCCACCGGGGGCCTTGGCCGCGGCGAGGTGTTGCCGTACTCCGACCTCGATCTGATGCTGCTGCACGACAACATGCCCGCCGACATCGTCGGCGAGGTCGCCGAGCTGCTGTGGTACCCGTTGTGGGACGCCAACATTCGACTCGATCACAGCGTCCGCACCGTGCCCGAGGCGCTGCGCGTGGCCGGTAAGGACATCTCCGCCGGGCTGGCGATGCTCGAAGCCCGGCACATCGCCGGCGACGCCGATCTGTCCGCACTGCTCGTCGGCGGTGCCCGCAGGCAGTGGCGTACCGGAATCGCCTCGCGTTTCGACGAACTCGTCGAGCACACCCGGGCCCGTTGGCAGCGCAGCGGACAGATCGCGCACCGCGCCGAACCGGACCTCAAATGCGGCCGCGGCGGGCTGCGCGACGTGCAGCTGCTCAACGCGCTGGCGATCGCGCAACTCGCCGATGTCTACCCGAGCCGGTCGTTGGCCTCGCCCACCGAGACCCTCGGCGAAGCCCATCTCGCACTTCTCAACGTGCGCACCGAGTTACACCGGGTCGCCGGCCGCGGACGGGAGCTGCTCCTCGCCCAGCACGCCGACGAGATCGGCGCGTCGCTGCGCATCGGGGATCGGTTCGATCTGGCGCGCATGCTCTCCGACGCGGCCCGCACCGTCAGCTACTACGTCGACGCCGGAATCCGGACGGCCGGCAACGCGCTGCCCCGCCGCGGGCTGGCCGCGCTGCGCCGTCCGGTGCGCCGTCCCCTCGACGAAGGCGTCATCGAGTTCAACGGCGAGGTCATCCTCGCCCGGGACGCCCGACCCGAGCGGGACCCCGGGCTGATCCTGCGGGTGGCGGCCGCGTCGGCCACCACCGGTCTGCCGATGGCCGCGTCCACGCTGAGCAGGCTGGTGGAGACGGCCCCCGAACTGCGCACCCCGTGGCCGCGCCAGGCACTCAAGGATCTGCTGGTCATGCTCGCCGCGGGCCCGTCGGCGGTCGGCACCATCGAGGCGCTGGACCGCACCGGGCTGTGGGGTCGGCTGTTCCCGGAGTGGGGTGCGGTCCGCGACCTGCCGCCGCGCGACGTCGTCCACATCTGGACCGTCGATCGGCATCTCGTCGAAACCGTCTCGCGCGCAAGCGCGTTCACGACGCGGGTGTCGCGTCCCGATCTGCTGGTGCTCGGCGCGCTGGTGCACGACATCGGCAAGGGTCGCGGCGGGGACCACAGCGTGATCGGTGCCGAACTGGCCCACCAGATCGGCAACCGGTTGGGGTTATGGCCGTCGGACATCGCCATCCTGGCCACGGTGGTGCGCCACCATCTGCTGCTGCCGCACACCGCGACGCGGCGCGACCTGCAGGACCCGGCGACGATCGCAGCCGTCGTCGACGCGCTCGGTGGCGACCTGGTGGTGCTGGAACTGCTGCAGGTGCTCGCCGAGGCGGATTCACTGGCCACCGGGCCCGGGGTGTGGGGCGACTGGAAGGCCTCGCTGATCGGCGACCTGGTGCGGCGTTGCCGGCTGGTGATGGCGGGGGAGCCGTTGCCCCAGCCCGATCCCGTTGAGCCGCGGTTCCTCTCGCTGGCCGCCGAGCCCGGGGTGCATGTCGAACTCACCCCGGCCGACAGCCCGCACCTCTACCACGTCACGATGATCGCGCCGGATCGCCGCGGACTGCTGTCCAAGGCGGCCGGGGTGCTCGCGCTGAACTCGCTGCGCGTGCACTCGGCGTCGGTGAACGGTCACGAGGGGTCGGCCATCAACACCTTCGTCGTCTCGCCCCACTTCGGGTCCCCGCCGGCGGCCGAACTGCTGCGCCAGCAACTGATCCTGGCCCTCGACGGTGATCTCGACGTGGTCGGCACGCTGGAGCGCAAGGGCGCCGACGCCGCGCCGGCCGGCCGCGCCGGTGAGGTGCGGGCCGCGGTTCCGATCCACGCCCCCGCGGCGCCGCCGCGGGTGCTGTGGCACGACGGCGACGGCCCCGGACGCATGGTGGTCGAGATCCGCACCACGGATCGGGCCGGCCTGCTGACGATGCTGACCGCGGTGTTCGAGCGCGCCGGTGCGGACATCGCCTGGGCGAAGGTCACCACGCTGGGGTCCTCGGTGGTCGACGCCTTCGGCATCGTCCTGCCCGTCGGTGGGGACGGCGCGGTCCGCCAGGCGCTGGAGCGGGACCTGTTCGCGGTGCTGCCCGCGCCCCCACCGGCGGTGGAGGAAGCCAGCTAGTCGACGGCGCTGACCGACACCCAGGTGCCGTTGACCGCGGCGGTGCCGGTGAACGTGTCCACCAGATCCGGGTCGTGCAGGGCGTTGACGTTCTCGCCGGCCAGCGTGCGCGCGTGACGCCACCCGGTGTCGCGGTGGCCCCAACCATGCGGCACCGCAACCGTTCCCGCGCGGATGTCCGCCGTGACGTCCACCGGCACCTCGATCTGCCCGACCGCCGAGGCGACGCGGACGGTGTCGCCGTCGGCCAGTCCGCGGGCCCCGGCGTCGTCCGGATGCATCAGCACCGAGCAGCGATTGCTGCCGCCGGTCATCGTCGGCACGTTGTGCAGCCACGAGTTGTTGCTCTTGAGCTGACGGCGGCCGATCAGCTGCAGGTCGTACCCGTCGGGACTGTTCACGGCGTGCCCGCCGCAGTCACGCAGATGGGCGTGCGCGGCGGCGACGAACTCGGGCGGCGCCAGATGAACTCGTCGGTCCGGCGTGGCGATCACCTCACGCAGGCGGGGACGCAGCGGGCCGAGATCCACACCGCCGGGGCTGGTGCGGATGTCGCGCATCGTGATGCCGTGCCGGCCCCGTCGCAGTCGCCCGTGCGGGCCGGTCGCCACCGCCAGCGCCGCCACGCGCAGCGGATCCAGGATGGACAGGAGCCGCGATCGGACCGGCTTCACCAGGGTCCGTGCAGGCGCGGGCAGCAGTTCGAGGGCCAGGCGCGTCAGGATCTCCCAGTCCTCGAGGGCGCCGGGCGGCGGGTCGAACGACCGGTGTTGAAAGCGAACGGTGTTGCGCACCTGGAACACCGGGGTCAGCAGGCTCACGTCGTCGCGCTCCAGCGGTGACACCGGCGGCAGGATGAAGTCGGCGTGGCGCGTGGTCTCGGTGACGTACATGTCGACCGCGACGTGGAGGTCCAGCGAGTCCAGCGCCTCGTCGAGCCGTCCGCGCTGGGGGATCGACGACACCGGGTTGCCCGCATAGGTGATCATCGCCCGGATCTGTCCGGGCCCAGGGGTGAGGATCTCGTCGGCCATGACGACGGCGGGCAGCTCCGACCGGAACGACCCGTACCGGCCGGACCGGTCGGAGTAGCGACCCGGCCGGAACGGCAGGCGCTTGGCCAGCCGGGGCACATCGGCCACGGGGGTGGTGAACATCGTGCCGCCCGCGCGGTCGAGATTGCCCGTGACCGTGTTGATGACCATCACCAACCAGCTCACCAGCGTCCCCGTCGGCTGCTGGCAGATGCCGATGCGCGCGTAGATCGCCGCCGACTCGGCGGCGGCGTGCTCGCGGGCCAGGGTGCGGAGGACCTCGGCGTCGACCCCGGCCCCGGCGGCCATCGCCTCCGGGGTGGCGTCGGCCACGAGGTCGGCCAACTCGGCGATCCCGGTGGTCTGCGCGGCGACGGCGCGGGTGTCGCACAGTTTCTCGGCGAGCAGCACGTGCAGCATCCCCAGCAGCAGGAACAGGTCCCCGCCGGGCCGCACCGCGACGTGCTGGTCGGCCAGCCGGGCGGTCTCCGTGCGGCGGGGGTCCACGACGACGACGGTGCCGCCGCGCTCACGGATCGCCCGGATCCGTCGCTTGGCGCCCGGCATGATCGACAACGATCCGTTGGACACCGCCGGGTTGGCTCCGAGGATCATCAGCCGCTGCGTGCGGTCGATGTCGGTGACCGGGATCAGCGCGTTGGAGCCGAACACCTTCCACGCCGCGAATTCGTGGGGCAGCTGGTCGATCGACGACGCGGTGAAGAAGTTGGGGGTGCGCAGCGCCAACCGCAGCAGAAAGCCGTACGCCGCCCCCGAGCTGTGGGCCGCCGGGTTACCCAGGTACATCCCCAGCGAGCGGCTGCCGGTGCGCGCACGGACCGCGCGCAGGCGCCGGCCGATCTCGGCGAACGCCTCGTCCCAGCCGATCGGCTCGAACCGGTCGCCGACGCGACGCAGTGGGATGCGCAGGCGATCGGGGTCGTGGTGCAGGCCGCCCATGGCGGTGGCCTTCGGACAGATGTAGCCGTGGGACAGCACATCGTCGGGGTTGCCCTCGATGCGGGTGACCGCACCGTCGCTGACGGTGACGTGCAGGCCGCAGTGCGCTTCGCACAGCGTGCACTGGCTGATGTGGGTGGTGGAGCCCCGGGAGGGCCCGGAGTCCGGGCGCGCGGTGGTGAGGGGGACGTCGATCGCTGTCACGGAGCCTCCGCGGGAAGTCGGGTGCCCTCACGGTAACGGCTGGCGGCCGCGCGGGACCAGAGGTCAGCGCGGTTCTCTCCCCGTCACCGGGACCGTTAGGCTGACGAGGTGTTTGAATCCCTGTCCGACCGGTTGACCGGTGCGCTGACGGGCCTGCGCGGCAAGGGCCGGCTGACCGATGCCGACATCGATGCCACCGCCCGCGAGATCCGGTTGGCGCTGCTGGAAGCCGACGTCTCCCTGCCCGTGGTGCGTCAGTTCGTCACGCACATCAAGGACCGCGCCAAGGGCGCCGAGGTGTCGGGCGCGCTCAACCCCGCCCAGCAGGTCGTCAAGATCGTCAACGAGGAGCTCATCACCATCCTCGGTGGCGAGACGCGTCAGCTGGCGTTCGCGCGGACCCCTCCGACGGTGATCATGCTGGCCGGTCTCCAGGGTTCCGGTAAGACCACGCTGGCCGGCAAGCTCGCGAAGTGGCTCAAGGGCCAGGGCCACACCCCGCTGCTGGTGGCCTGCGACCTGCAGCGTCCCGGCGCGGTCAACCAGCTGCAGATCGTCGGCGAACGTGCCGGCGTGCACGTGTTCGCGCCGCACCCAGGCACCGCGCCCGGGGCCGAGGAGGTCAAGGGCACCGCCGACCCGGTCGCGGTGGCCGCCGCCGGCCTCGCCGAGGCCAAGGCCAAGCACTACGACGTCGTCATCGTCGACACCGCGGGCCGGTTGGGCATCGACGAGGAACTGATGAACCAGGCCGCGGCGATCCGCGACGCCGTCTCACCCGACGAGACCCTGTTCGTGCTCGACGCGATGATCGGTCAGGACGCCGTCACCACCGCCGACGCGTTCCGCGAGGGCGTCGGGTTCACCGGGGTGGTGCTGACCAAGCTCGACGGCGACGCCCGCGGCGGCGCCGCGCTGTCGGTGCGCGAAGTCACCGGCGTGCCGATCCTGTTCGCATCCAGCGGCGAGAAGCTCGAGGACTTCGACGTCTTCCACCCGGACCGGATGGCCAGCCGCATCCTGGGCATGGGCGACGTGCTGAGTCTGATCGAGGCGGCCGAGCAGCACTTCGACGCCGAACAGGCCGAGGCCACCGCCGCCAAGATCGGCAGCGGAGAGCTCACCCTCGAGGACTTCCTCGAGCAGATGCTGATGATCCGCAAGATGGGGCCCATCGGGAACCTGCTGGGCATGCTGCCCGGCGCCGGTCAGATGAAGGACGCGCTCGCGGCGGTCGACGACAGCCAGCTCGACCGCGTGCAGGCCATCATCCGCGGCATGACGCCGCAGGAGCGTGCCGATCCGAAGATCATCAACGCCTCCCGCCGGCTGCGCATCGCCAACGGCTCCGGGGTGACCGTCTCGGAGGTCAACCAGCTCGTCGACCGCTTCTTCGACGCCCGCAAGATGATGTCGCAGATGGCCGGCCAGATGGGAATGCCGTTCGGCCGCAAGAACACTCGCAAGGCCGGCAAGGGCAAGAACAAGCAGGCCGGCAAGAAGGGCCGCAAGGGCCCCACGCCGCCGAAGAAGGGCAATCCGCTGGGTGCCGGGATGCCGGGGATGCCGTCCGGATTCCCCGACCTGTCGAACATGCCCAAGGGTCTCGACGAACTGCCGCCGGGCCTGGCCGGCATCGATCTGTCGAAGCTGAAGTTCCCCAAGAACTGATGGCGGCGGCGCTGCACGTCCGCGGTCGCGGTCTGCCCGACGGCGAACCCGTCGAATGGTGGATCCTCCACGGCCGGCTCAGCGCCGAACCGATCGGTGACGCCGAGACCGTGTGGGACGGTGGCTGGATCCTGCCCGGGCTGGTCGATGCGCACTGCCATGTGGGGCTCGGCCAGCACGGCGCGATCCCGATGGACGAGACGATCGCCCAGGCCGAGACCGAGCGCTCCGTCGGCGCGCTACTGCTGCGCGACGCGGGATCGCCCACCGACACCCGCGCATTCGACGACCGCGCCGACATGCCGCGCATCATCCGGGCGGGCCGGCACCTCGCCCGACCCAAGCGCTATCAGCGCGGCTTCGCCATCGAGCTCGAAGACGAATGGCAGCTGCCCGACGCGGTCGCCCGGCAGGCCCGCTGGGGGGACGGCTGGGTCAAGCTGGTGGGGGACTGGATCGACCGCGACACCGGTGACCTGGCGCCGCTGTGGTCCGACGACGTGCTCGAGGCCGCGATCGACGCGGCGCACGCCAACGGCGCCCGCGTCACCGCGCACGTGTTCAGCGAGGACGCGCTGCCCGGGTTGATCAAGGCCGGTATCGACTGCATCGAACACGGCACCGGGCTGACCGACGACACCGTAAACCTGATGGTCGAGTACGGCACCGCGCTGGTGCCGACGCTGATCAACATCGAGAACTTCCCCGGCATCGCCGATGCCGCCGAGAAGTATCCGCGCTACCAGCAGCACATGCGCGCCCTGTATGAGAGCTGCAGGCCCCGCATCGCCGCCGCCCGGGAGGCCGGTGTGCCGATCTATGCCGGCTCCGACGCGGGCAGCACCGTCGCGCACGGCCGCATCGCCGACGAGGTGGCGGCGCTCGAGGGCATCGGCATGTCGCCGACCGAAGCACTGGGGGCGGCGTGCTGGGACGCCCGGGAGTGGCTGCGCCGGCCGGGACTCGAGCACGGCGCCTCGGCCGATCTGGTCTGCTACGCCGACGACCCGCGGTCGGGGCCGGGCGTGCTCGCCGCACCGTCGCGGGTCATCCTGCGGGGTGTCGTCTACTGACGCGAGCGTGCCGCCACGGTCGTGATCGCGGCCGAAACACGACCGTGTGTGCACGCTCGGTGACCGCGCGGCTCACGGCTGGCGGAAACCCCAGTCGAACAGGTCGATCGCCTGGCCGTACAGGTCGCCGCTGCCGTACATCTGCACCACCACCAGCCGCCGGCTGCCGCGCTGCGCCGCGCCGACATAGGTCTTGCGGGCCCGATTGGTGTAACCGGTCTTGCCGGCCAGATCGCCGGGATACCGGGTCAGCAGTTCGTTCTGGTTCTGCAGGGTCTTGCCCGGGAAGGGCGCCGTCGGCGACCGCATGATCGCGGCGATCAGGGGATACTGCAGCGCAGCGCGCAGGATCACCGCGAGGTCGTGCGGCGAGGTGATCGACTCCCAGCCGGGGCCGTCCAGCCCGGACGGCGACGACGCCTTCGTGGCGCGCGCACCGACCAGGGCCGCCTTGCGGTTCATCGCCGCGACGGCGACCTGCTGGCCGCCGAGCATGTCGGCGAGCATGTTCGCCGCGTCGTTGCCCGACACCATCAGCAGCGCCGAGAGCAGCTGCTGGGTCGTGTAGGCCTGGCCGGGTTGCAGTCCTACACAGGAACATTCGACCTCGGTATGCGAGGCGTTGGCCCGGGCGAAGTTGTCCGGCCGCAGGTGGTCGAGCACGACCATCGCGAGGAGCACCTTGATGGTGCTGGCCGGGGCGTAGCGCCCGTAGGGGTCCCGGCTGGCGAGCACCCGGCCGGTGTCCAGATCGGCGACCAGCCACGCCTGCGCGGGACCGTCCGGAAGCGCTTGTGCGGCAGCCGGTTCGACGTCAGGTTGGGCAGCGGCGGAGGGGACGGGTGCGACCAGCGTCACGCACAGGGCGAGCGCCAGCCCCGCGAATCCTCGTCGCACGGGTGGCGACGCTAGTCGCGCCAGGACTCGGTCAGATCACCGTCGGATACCGACTCCGACCCGGCCGGCGTGCGCTACAGCGCGCTGATCCCGGCGTTGGGGCCCAGCGCGAAGCCCCAGTCCAGCAGCGCGGCGGCCTGATCCCAGTAGGTGGGCCCGCCCTCGCGGACCAGACCGTGCATCAGCGCCACCACCAGGTGGCGGCCGCCGCGCTCGGCCCCGCCGACGAACGTCTTCTGCGCGAGGTCGGTGTAGCCGGTCTTGCCGCCGAACGTGCCGGGGTAGCGGTGCAGCAGTTCGTCCTGGTTGACCAGCACCACGTCGCCGGTGCGGGTGGGGAACACCGCGGTGGGCTGCGCGGTGATCTGGGCGAACACCGGGTTGGCCATCGCCGCCCGGAAGATGACCGCCAGATCGTGCGGCGTGGACCAGATGTCGATGCCGGGGCCGTCGATGCCCGACGGCGATCCGGCGGTCGTGCCGAGCGCACCCACCGACGCTGCTGTGGCGTTCATCTTGGCCGCGGCGGCGTCCCGGCCGCCCAGCATGGTGGCCAGGGTGTTCGCGGCGTCATTGCCGGAGACGAGCAGCAGCGCCTCGAGCAGCTGCCGCGCGGTGTAGGTCGTCCCCGGGGCGACACCGGCGCAGTTGCACTCGACCCGGGTGTCGGCCTCGTTGGCCACCACGGTGGCGTCGAGGGGGAGTTCGTCGAGGACGGTGAGCGCCAGCAGCACCTTGATGGTGCTCGCCGGTGCGAACCGTGCGTTCTCGTTGCGGCCCGCGAGGACCGCTCCGGTGTCCATGTCGGCCAGGATCCACGCCTCGGCCGGACCGTCGGGAATCGGGACGCTCCCGGCGGGCTGGCTGATCCCGGACACGGGCACCGCGCCGGAGTGCGGCGTCGACAGTCCCGCGAGCAGGCACAGCGTGGCCCCCAGGCACGCGAGAAGCCTCGTCATGACGGCTGAGCCTAATCACGGTCGGCGATCGTGTTCAATCGAGGCATGTTGAGCCTCGAGGAGATCTCCGATCGGCTGGAGATCCAGCAACTGCTGATCGACTACTCCACCGCGATCGACCAGAAGCGGTTCGACGACCTCGACGCGGTGTTCACCCCGGACGCCTACATCGACTACAGCGTCGCCGGCGGTATCGAAGGGCGGTTCCCCGAGGTCAAGGCGTGGTTGAAGGAGGTCCTGCCGAACTTCCCGATGTACTACCACATGCTCGGCAACGTCGACATCCGCGTCTCGGGTGACACCGCGACGTCACGGGCGATCTGCTTCAACCCGATGGTGATGGGCGGCGACGTCGACAAGAACGCAGCGCAGATCTATTTCGTGGGCATCTGGTACGTCGACGAGTTCGTCCGCACCGACCAGGGCTGGCGGATGAGCAAGCGGGTCGAGGAGAAGTGCTTCGACAAGCTGATGTGACACCGGATCCGGCACTGCTCAGCGCGCCAGCCGCCGGCCCACGGCCGCGGCGACCCTCTTGACGCGGTCGGACAGATACACCGTCACCACCAGGTTGAAGACGTCCTCGCGCAGCCGGGTCAGCGTGGAGGCGGTGATCAACCAGCGTCCGTCGACCTTGGCGTAGGTCTCCCGGTAGTGCCCGTACCCGCGCAGGTTCACCCCGGGGGCCAGCCGCACCACGTCCTCCAGCGCCCAGATGCCCTGCGCCGTCGTCGCCGAGGTCAGCTCGAGTTCGGGGGCGTGCACCTGATGCACGGTGGCGCGATCGCGCAAGCTGGCACGGGTGAAGGCGACGAAGTCGTCGGCGCCGACGATGACCTTGCCGCCGGCCTGCGAGGTGTCGCTGCGGAAGTCCTCGGTGAACAGCGCCCGCCAGGCGTCCCAGTCCTTGGTGTCGAGGTGGCGGCAGTAGCGTGCCTTGAGCTGTTTGATCGACTCGATCTCGAGCAGCACAGCAGCGTCATCCATCCCTCGAACGTCGCACGGATTTCTGTCCGTGGCCAGGGCTCTGGCACAATGGGCGGCTGTCTGCCCCGGGACTCCGGCTCCGCGGCGGTCACACACGTAAGGCAAAACCGGATCGGGCAATCCGCCCGCATCGCCGAATTGCAGCGTGGCAACGCAACAGGAGTAGTAGTTCATGGCTGTCAAGATCAAGCTGACCCGTCTCGGCAAGATCCGCAATCCCCAGTACCGCATCGCCGTCGCCGACGCGCGCACCCGCCGCGACGGCCGCGCCATCGAGGTCATCGGCCGGTACCACCCCAAGGAAGAGCCGAGCCTCATCGAGATCGACTCCGAGCGCGCCCAGTACTGGCTGGGTGTGGGCGCCCAGCCCACCGAGCCCGTCGTGGCGCTGCTCAAGATCACCGGTGACTGGCAGAAGTTCAAGGGCCTGCCGGGCGCCGAGGGCACGCTGAAGGTCAAGGAGCCCAAGCCCTCCAAGCTCGACCTGTTCAACGCCGCGCTGGCCGAGGCCGAGGGCGGCCCGTCCACCGAGGCCACGACGCCGAAGAAGAAGAAGGCCCCGGCCGCCAAGAAGGCGGAGCCCGAGGCCTCCGACGTCGAGGCGACGGCCGACCCGTCCGGGTCCGCCGACAAGTCCGAGCCCGCCGCTGAGGGCGAGGACGCCACGGTCGCCGGCGCCACTGCTGCTGACTCATGAGTTCCGTCGTCGTCGACGCTGTCGAGCATCTGGTTCGCGGGATCGTCGACAACCCCGACGATGTCCGCGTCGACATGGTGACCAACCGCCGCGGCCGCACGGTCGAGGTGCACGTTCACCCCGATGACCTGGGCAAGGTGATCGGCCGGGGCGGCCGCACCGCGACCGCGCTGCGCACCCTGGTGGCCGGCATCGGCGGCCGCGGGATCCGCGTCGACGTGGTGGACACCGACCAGTAGATGGACCTGGTGGTCGGTCGCGTCGTCAAGGCGCACGGCGTCACCGGCGAGGTCGCCGTCGACGTGCGCACCGACGACCCGGACGACCGGTTCGCTCCCGGTGTCGTGCTGCGCGGCCGGCCGCCGCGCGGCGGCACCGAGCGTGACTTCGTCGTCGAGTCGGTGCGTGCCCACGGCGGCAGGCTGCTGATGCGGTTGCAGGGCGTCGCCGACCGCGACGCGGCCGACGCGCTGCGCGGCACGCTGTTCCTCGTCGACGCCGCCGCGCTCCCGCCGATCGAGGACCCCGACGAGTTCTACGACCACCAGCTCGAAGGGCTGACGGTGACGACCGTCGACGGCGCCGCGGTGGGGACGGTGGCCGAGGTCCTGCACACCGCGGCCGGGGAACTGCTGTCGGTCACGCGCGCCGACGGCGGGGAGGTCCTGGTGCCGTTCGTGTCCGCCATCGTGACCTCGGTGTCCCTGTCCGAGGGCACCGTCGTGATCGATCCGCCCGACGGTCTGCTCGACCTGGACGACTGAGGCCACGCACCACCATGCGCATCGACGTCGTCTCGATCTTCCCGCAGTTCCTCGATCCGCTGCGACAGTCGTTGCCCGGCAGGGCGATCGACGCGGGTGTCGTCGACCTGGCCGTGCACGACCTACGCCGCTGGACCCACGACGTGCACCGCTCCGTCGACGACTCGCCGTACGGCGGCGGCCCCGGCATGGTGATGAAGGCGCCGGTATGGGGTGCGGCACTCGACGAGATCTGTTCTCCTGAAACACTTCTCGTGGTGCCGACCCCCGCGGGTCGGCTCTTCACCCAGACGACCGCGCAGCGGTGGACCAGCGAGACACACCTGGTCTTCGCGTGCGGCCGCTACGAGGGCATCGACCAACGCGTGGTCGACGACGCGGCGCGGCGGATGCGCGTCGAGGAGGTCTCGATCGGGGACTACGTGCTGCCCGGCGGAGAGTCCGCGGCCGTGGTGATGATCGAGGCGGTGCTGCGGCTGTTGCCCGACGTGCTCGGCAATCCTGCGTCGCATCAGGATGATTCGCACTCCGACTCGGTCGGAGGGCTGCTGGAGGGGCCCAGCTACACCCGCCCCGCCATGTGGCGCGACCTCGAGGTGCCCGAGGTGTTGCGCTCCGGCGACCACGCCCGGATCGAGGCCTGGCGCCGTGAGCAGAGTCTCGCGCGGACCAGAGAGCGGCGTCCCGATCTGCTCGACGGCGGCGAACGCTAGATCTTCCCGCCGGGGAACATCTCCTTGACGACCTGCGTCAAGTCGTTGCGGGCGTCCGCCTCGCTGGTGGGATCGAGCGAGCCGATGGCCATCACGTAGCGATGGTCGGCGCCGATCACGCCGGTGGTGACATGAAGCTGGTTGCCACCGTTCCAGCAGCAGAACCAACCCTGTTTGACCGCGACCGGTTCGGCATACAGTCCGTCGGGGATGCCGAACCGCTGCGGATACCCGTCGGTGCCCGTGGGGGTGGACTGCGCCAGATTGCCGATGATGACGTCAGCCTGCTCGGGCGGCAGCCCGCCCGTGCCGTCGAGCAGCATGTCGTAGTAGCGGACGAGGTCACCGGCGGTGCTCTGCGTGACGTCCCAGTGCCCGTTGTAGGGCGCCGTCGTGCCCGTCAGACCGTAGCGTGCCACCACCCGGCCGATGATGGCGTTGCCGCCGCTGCGGTCCCAGAAATTCTGCGCGGCACTGTCATCGGAGGACCGCAACATCACGTCCAGCGATCTGCGATCGGCGGGCGAGAGTTGGGTCTTGCCCTGGGACACCTGCAGCAGCAGGTCGTCGGCGATGAACAGTTTGACCACCGAGGCGATCGGGAAGGGTCCGTTGTCACCGTTGGAGATGATCTGGCCGGTGGTGCGGTCCATCACCACAGCCTTGATGTCGGCCCCGGAGTCCGCGCTCGCCTGCCGCATCCGGGCGTCCAGGCCCTCGAAGCCCAGCCCGGGCGGGCCGGGCGGGGCCGCCGGCAGCGGGATCGCGTTGCTCTGCGGGGCGACAGCTGTGGACTGGGGACGGTCCGGCGCCGGCGGCGGCGGCTCGGAGGTCGGCGACGCGCAGCCCACCAGCAGCAGCGCCGCGCCCACCACGGAGGCGGCGGCCCTCGACCGCCGTGCCCTCGACCGCCGTGTCGTCGATGAAGTCACTGTCAGATCCGTCCTTCCGGGAACATCGCCCGGACGGCCGCGGTGATGGTCTTGCGGGCGGTGGCGGCGTCGGTGGGCTGCATCGAGGCGATGGCCATCACGTAGCGGCGATCGGGGCCGATGACGCCGGTGGACAGGTGCATCCAGTCGGAGCCGACGCAGCACATCCAGCCCTGCTTGACAGCGACCGGGTCGCCGGGAAGGCCCTCGGGGATGCCGAAGCGCTGCGGGTACACGCCGCCCGGGACCATGCCGTCGGGTGCGGTGGGGGTGGAGGCCGCCAGGTTCGACAGGATGATGCTGGCCTGTTCGCCCGGCAGTCCGCCGGTGCCGGCCAGCAGCTTGTCGTAGTAGCGGACCAGATCGGTGACGGTGCTGATGGTGTTGAACCAGCGTCCGTTGTTCGGCGGCCTGGTCGAGGTCAGGCCGTAGCGGCTCACCACCCGATTGATGATCGCGCTGCCGCCGCTGCGGTTCCAGAAGACCTCGGCCGCGCTGTCGTCGGAGGAGCGCAGCATGACGTCGAGCATCGTGCGGTCGTCCGGCGACAGCGTCGTCTGGCCCTTGGCGACCTGCAGCAGGAGGTCGTCGGCGATGAACAGCTTGACCACCGACGCGATCGCGATCGTGCGGGTGTCGCCGTTGGTGACGAGTTCGCCGGTGTTGCGGTCGAGCACCGCCGCGGTGATGTCGGCGCCCTCGTCGGCGGCCGCCGCGGTCGCCCGGCGTTCGCGGTCGGCCAGGCCCAGGAAGGACGCGGTCGGCTGGTCGGGCGGCTGATCCGGCAGCGGCGCCGCGGTCCCCAGCGGGGCGACCACGGTCAGCTGCGGGCCGTCGGGGTCCGGCGGCGCGCCGTGCACCTGGGCTTCGCACCCGCCGAGTGCCACCGTGGCGATGCTCAGGGCGGCGGTGGTCTTGACCAGCCGCCACGGCCGCGATCGCATCGCTCGTCCTCCCGAGTGTGTGGGCCTACACTGGTCCGAAGAATCGGGCGCTGTCCTGGCGCGCCCGTGCGACCAAGGGTAACGGCTGTGTACCCGGTGTGCGCTTGTTGGCAACGCACCGTCACCGCTGCCGCCGTCGATTTCGGAGATCCGGGTCCCGTCTGGCACAATTGGGCAGTTGTCTGTGCACGGCAGGGGACTGCCGCTCCGCTGCACGACCCGCCCCAGACGCCCGAAACCCCATCGGCTCTGCGCGCGTCACCCCCGACGCCGCCAGCAGCCGCCGACACCGAGGAAGTGTGACCGATGAACACCCTGGATTTCGTCGACCAGACGTCGTTGCGTGACGACGTCCCGGAGTTCGGTCCCGGTGACACCGTCAACGTCCACGTGAAGGTCATCGAGGGCTCCAAGGAGCGCATCCAGGTCTTCAAGGGCGTCGTGATCCGCCGCCAGGGCGGCGGCATCCGCGAGACGTTCACCGTCCGCAAGGAGAGCTACGGCGTGGGCGTCGAGCGCACGTTCCCGGTGCACTCGCCCAACATCGACCACATCGACGTCGTGACCCGCGGCGACGTGCGCCGCGCGAAGCTGTACTACCTGCGCGAGCTGCGCGGCAAGAAGGCGAAGATCAAGGAGAAGCGCTGACCCCGCTTCTGCGGACCGGGTTCGGCGCAGCGCTGACTACGCTGATCCCGTGACCGGACCGAGGGACACCCCCGACACCGACGATGCGTCTTCGGACCAGATGTCGGACCAGACGCTCGAATCGCCTCAGCCCGCTGACCCGTCGGACGCCGACGAGGACGCGCCGGCGAAGAAGAAGCGCGGCGCGCTGCGCGAGGCCGCCATCCTGGTCACCGTCGCGGTGGTCCTCTACTACGTGATGCTGACGTTCATCGCGCGTCCGTACCTGATTCCGTCGGAGTCGATGGAGCCCACGCTGCACGGCTGCAACGGCTGCGTCGGGGACCGGATCATGGTCGACAAGCTCACCTACCGGTTCTCCGAGCCGGAGCCCGGCGACGTGATCGTGTTCAAGGGCCCGCCGAACTGGAGCATCGGCTATAAGTCGATCCGCTCCGACAATCCCGCCGTGCGCGCCGTGCAGAACGCGCTGTCGTTCGTCGGTTTCGTCCCGCCCGACGAGAACGACCTGGTCAAGCGGGTGATCGCGGTCGGCGGCCAGACGGTGGAATGCCGTGTGCCGACCGGGTTGACCGTGGACGGCAAACCCCTCAACGAGCCCTACCTGGATCCGAACACGATGAACGCCGATCCGGCGGTCTACCCATGCCTGGGCAACGAGTTCGGTCCGGTCACCGTGCCCGAGGGCCGGCTGTGGGTGATGGGCGACAACCGCACCCACTCCGCGGACTCGCGGGCGCACTGCTCGAATCTTCCCGCCGACGTGCAGCGCGGCCTGCTGTGCACCGGTGACCCGGTCGCGGGCACCATCCCGGTGGACAACGTCATCGGCAAGGCCCGCTTCATCGCCTGGCCGCCGTCGCGGTGGGGTGGCGTGAGCTCGGTGGACCCGCAGAGCTGACGGAAGGGCCGACACGTGCCGGCGTGGCCTCCCAGAATGGTGATCCGCAGATCGTCGGGTCTGCGCACCCTGGAATGCGCCCTGTACCGGGCCGGGCTGGGCCCGGTCGCCGGAGTGGACGAGGTGGGGCGCGGGGCGTGCGCCGGACCGCTGGTCGTCGCCGCGTGTGTGCTGGGCCCGAACCGGATGGAGAGCCTCGCCGCGCTCGACGACTCCAAGAAGCTGGGCGAGGCGGAGCGCGAACGGCTGTTTCCGCTGATCAAACGCTATGCGCTGGCCTACCACGTGGTGTTCATCCCCTCGGTGGAAGTGGACCGCCGCGGGGTGCACGTGGCCAACATCGAGGGCATGCGCCGGGCGGTCGCCGGACTGCCCGTGCGCCCCGGCTACGTGCTGTCCGACGGCTTCCGGGTGCCCGGATTGCCGACGCCGTCGCTGCCGGTGATCGGCGGTGACGCCGCCGCTGCGTGCATCGCTGCGGCCAGCGTGCTGGCCAAGGTCAGCCGCGACCGGCTGATGGTGGCGATGGAAGCCGAGCACCCCGGGTACGGCTTCGCCGAACACAAGGGGTACAGCACCCGGGCGCACAGTGCGGCGCTGGCCCGGCTGGGCCCGTCCAGCCAGCACCGGTATTCGTTCATCAATGTGCGACGACTGGTATTCCGGGAACCCGGGGAGCATGGCGACGACGAGTGCGCGAAGATGTGGGCACTGGGCCCCATCAACGCTGAAGACTCTGAAGACTGCGACATCTATGAACGACGTGAAGGACAGCTGAGCCGATGAGTGCCGAAGATCTCGAGAAGTACGAAACCGAGATGGAGCTCTCGCTCTACCGCGAGTACAAGGACATCGTCGGGCAGTTCAGCTACGTGGTGGAGACGGAGCGCCGGTTCTACCTCGCCAACAGCGTCGAGATGGTGCCGCGCAACGCCGACGGCGAGGTGTACTTCGAGCTGCGCCTCGGCGATGCCTGGGTGTGGGACATGTACCGGCCCGCGCGCTTCGTCAAGCAGGTGCGGGTCATCACGTTCAAGGACGTCAACATCGAAGAGGTCGACAAACCCGAACTGCGGCTGCCCGAGTAGTCGCGCCGCCTGACAGACTGGGGGCGTGCGCTCCTCCCCGCAGTGCTGGCTCACCGACATGGACGGCGTGCTCGTCCGCGAAGAACACGCGCTGCCCGGCGCCGCCGAGTTCCTTCAGCGCCTCGTCGACCGGGAACGCCCGTTTCTGGTGCTCACCAACAACTCGATCTTCACGCCGCGCGACCTCGCGGCCCGGTTGTCGCGGTCCGGGCTGATCGTCCCCGAGGCCGCGATCTGGACCTCGGCGCTGGCGACCGCGACGTTCCTGGCCGACCAACTGCCCGGCGGATCGGCCTACGTGATCGGCGAGGCCGGCCTCACCACGGCGCTGCACGAGGCCGGGTACACGATGACCGACGTCGAGCCCGATTTCGTGGTGCTCGGCGAGACCCGCACGTACTCGTTCGAGGCGATCACCAAGGCCGTGCGGCTGATTCTGGGCGGCGCCCGGTTCATCGCCACCAACCCCGACGTCAGCGGCCCGTCGGCCGAGGGTCCGCTGCCGGCCACCGGGTCGGTGGCCGCGATGATCACCAAGGCCACCGGCAGGGAGCCCTACTTCGTGGGCAAGCCGAACCCGATGATGTTCCGCAGCGCGCTCAACCAGATCGAGGCGCATTCGGAGAACACCGTGATGGTCGGGGACCGGATGGACACCGACGTGGTCGCCGGCATCGAGGCGGGCCTGGAGACGATCCTGGTGCTCACCGGCTCCACCTCGGTCGAGGACGTCGAACGCTACCCGTTCCGGCCCAGTCGGGTGCTGCCGTCGATCGCCGAGGCGATCGAACTCATCTGAGCGCTCCCTACACTTGGCGCCGTGACGGCAACCCCTGACCCGACCCGGCCGCTCGCCGGGGTGCGGGTCGTCGAGATCTCCAGTTTCGTCGCGGTACCGCTGGCCGGCATGACGCTGGCGCAGCTCGGCGCGGAGGTGGTGCGGGTCGACCCGGTCGGCGGTGCCGCCGACTACCGCCGCTGGCCGCTGACCGAGGCCGGCGACAGCATCTACTGGGCCGGGCTGAACAAGGGCAAGCGGTCCCTGGCGGTCGACATGCGCTCGCCCGCGGGCCGCGACGTGGTGACACGGTTGATCGCCGGCAGCGGCGTGTTCATCACCAACGTCACCGGCAGGCCCTGGCACGCCTACGAGACGCTGCGCGCCCGGCGCCCCGATCTCATCGCCGTGGAGGTGTCCGGACGCGCCGACGGCGGCACCGGTGTCGACTACACCGTCAACGCCGGTATCGGTTTCCCGCTCGTCACCGGACCGGCCGAGTCGAGCGGGCCGGTCAATCACGTTCTGCCGGCATGGGACGTCAGCTGCGGCCTCTATGCCGCGCTGTCGGTGGTGACCGCGCTGCGCCACCGCGACGCCACCGGCGACGGCCAGCATGTACGGATCCCGCTCGAGAACGTCGCGCTGGCCACGGCGAGCAACCTCAGCCTGCTCACCGAGGCGATGGTCACCGGGACCTCGAGAGCGCGCATCGGCAACGCCGTCTACGGCACCTACGGGCAGGACTTCACCGGCAGTGACGGCTCGGCTTTCATGATCGTGGCGCTCACCGACCGGCACTTCCGCGATCTGACCACCCTGACCGGAACCGCGGACGCGGTTGCCGCACTTGAGGATTCATTGGGCGCCGACTTTTCCGACGAAGGTCAGCGCTACCGTCACCGCGCCGCGCTGAACGCCCTGTTCGCCGACTGGTTCGCCCGCCACACCGGCGAGGAGATCGCCACCGCGCTGTCGGCCACCTCGGTGCTGTGGGAGCGCTACCGCACGTTCGCCGAGACCGCCGCGGGGGACCGCGTCACCGCCAACGCGCTGTTCACCGAACTCGACCAGCCGCGCGTCGGACGCCATCTGGCCGCCGGGCTGCCGGTGGCGATCGACGGAACCTATCCCGCGGCCGCGCCTGCGCCGGCGCTCGGCGACGACACGGCCGCGGTGCTCGGCGATTGGCTGGCTCTCGACGCCGATGAGGTCTCGGCGCTGCGGGACGCGGGGACGGTGGCATGAGCGAGCTGCTCGATCTGCTGGACGTGGCCGACGCCGGTGAGGACACCTGGCGGGGGCGGGCCAGCGGTCCGGAGGGCAAGCGGGCCTACGGCGGACAACTCGTCGCGCAGAGTCTGGCCGCGGCCGCGCGCACCGTCGAACCCGCCAAGGCGCCGACGGCGCTGCATCTGCAGTTCCTGCGCGGCGGCGACGCGGGCGACACCGTCGACTACCGGGTGACACGCGTCTTCGACGGGCGCACCGCGGCGTCGCGACGGGTGGATGCCCTCCAGCAGGGGCGGCTGCTGACCACCGCCACCGTCTCGTTCGCCGCGGCGCTGCCCGGTCCCGAGCACGGCAGGCGAGAGGTCCCCGGCGACCCGGATGTGTTGCCGCGCACCGGACCCGCAGGGCCGGCCCCGTCGATGCCGCTCGACGAACTCGACCTCAGGCTCGTCGACGAGGGCTCCGGCGAGCAGTTCGTGCGCCGGCTGTGGTGGCGCGCTGTCGTCGACCTCGGGGACGACCCGCTGGTGCACACGCTGGTCGCCGCGTACGTCACCGACGTCTACCTGATCGACCCGGCGCTGCAGGTACACGGGCACTCGATGCGCTCGCGCACGCACCGCAGTGGGACCACCGATTCCTCGATCTGGTTCCATCGCACACTGCGCGCCGACGAGTGGAACGTGCTCGAGTGCCGCTCACCCGCGGGTGGTCGCGGCCGCGGTGTCGTCACCGCCAGCCTGATCGGTCACGACGGCGCCGTCGCCGCCACCCTCGTGCAGGAGGGGCTCATCGCAGAGCGGGAGCCCGCGCCGGATCCCGCGCGGTGAGTCGGCGGTCGCGCATCCGGGCACGCACCTGCGTGACCACCGCGGTCAGCGCGATACCGATCACGACGGAGGCCACCACGCCGTAGAGCCGGTGGCTGCCGAACAGCGGATACACCTGGAAGTGCGTGAGATAGGTGTAGAGGGAGGCCTCGGCGATCGCGCCGGCCGCGAGCGCCACCACCGCGGGACAGCGCACCGTCGGCAGCCAGATCAGCAGCACCAGCCCCGTCGTCACCAGCGCCTCGCGCAGGGAGTTGCCGAAGTAGCCGTGCACACCGACGATCAGCACCACGGTGACGATCGCGCGTTGCAGTGCGGTGGTCGCCTTGCCGGCCGCCCAGCCGATGGCGAAGAACCAGAACGCCAGCATGGTGAACCAGGCGTCGTGGCCCAGCCCAAGGCCCGGCACGTCGTAGCGCAGCGCCATGCCCACGGCCAGGAACGCTGCCGCCACCGCGAAGGGGGCACGACGTTCCAGCCGGTCGGCCACGGGTAGCCAGAACAGCAGCGTCAGCCCGATCAACGTCCAGACCAGCACCTCGACGAACCACAGCCGGCCCGCCGTCATGCTGTCGTGCGGACCGAGGAACTTGTTGGCCAGCAGCAGGTTCGACAGGTGGTAGTCGTCGGTGACCACGAGGGCGAACGCGACCCAGGCCACGGCGGGTAGCGCGATCCACGCGATGGTGGTGCGCAGGTGCCGGAAGCGCTCGGGCCGGGACAGCGGGGTCAGACAGAACCGGGCGAAGTTGTATCCGGCGATGCCGAGCAGGATGTGCGCTCCGCCCCACATCTCGAACAGTTCGGCGTGCGAGCAGACGACGAGCACGATGGCGAGCGCGCGCAGGGCGACGCTGGTCTCCAGCGTGGTGCCCCAGGACCGCCACCACCGGGGCCGGGGTCCGGGCCTGCGTTCCAGCTCGCGGATCGGTAGGCGTGGCCAGTCGGCGGGAAGGTGACCCAGCGCCCGCTCCAGGCGCACCGACATGGTGACGTAGGACAGCGAGTTGCCGCCGAGGTCGACGAACGTGGCGTCGGTCGAGATGTGGGCCGGGTCGAGGTGCAGGACGTCGGCGAAGAGATCGATCAGCTCCGCGGATTCCTGCGCCGGCGGGCCGTCGGCGACCAGGGTGCGCACGCGCGGATAGTCCGGCTTGCCGGAGGGCAGCAGCGGCAGTGCGGGCACTGCGGCGGCGCGCACGGCAGCGACGGGCAGCCCGCTGGCCCGGGCGACCCGCCGCCGCACGTCGTCGGGGTCGTGCGCGCCGGCGGCGACGACCGCGAGCCCGTCCCCGGTGTCGGTGCACAGCGCAGGCATTCCGTCGTCGGCGAGGCTCGTCTCGAGCCGCTGCAGGTCGATGCGCAGGCCGAACATCTTGACGAACCGGCTGGTGCGCCCGATGACTTCGTACAGGTCGGGTGCGCACCGGCGGCCCACGTCGCCGGTGCGCAGCGCGTCCACGGTGGCCCCCAGTGCCAGGTCGCCGGCCCGCTCCGCGTAGCCCATCATCACGTTCGGCCCGCGGTAGACCAGTTCTCCGGTGTCGTCGGGCCAGCCCTTGAGGGGCTCGAGGGTGAACGAGCCGCCGGGGATCGGGCGGCCGATCGCACCGGGGTGGGTGCGAGCGAATTCCGGTGGCAGGTAGGCCATCCGGGCCGTCGCCTCGGTGGCGCCGTACATCACGAACAGCGCCCAGCCCCGCCGCTCACCGAGCGCGGCGAACTGCCGTACCCGCTCGGGTGGCATCCGACCGCCGGCCTGGGTGACGTAGCGCAGGTGCGGAAGGCGCATCTCAGCGAAGCCCACGCGGTCGAGCAGTTCGAAGGTGTAGGGCACGCCGGCGAAGGTGGTGCCGCGGTGGTGGTCGAACAGCTCCCAGAACGCCGGCTCGGCGACGGAGCGGTCGGTGAGGATCAGCGCTGCGCCGACGAGCAGATGGCTGTGGATCACCGACAGGCCGTAGCAGTACGACATCGGCAGCGTGGTGGCGGCGCGGTCGGTGTCGCGGATGTCGAGATACCCGGCGATCGCGCGCGCGTTGGCGGCGAGGTTGGTGTGGGACAGCCGTACCAGTTTGGGGGATCCGGTGCTTCCCGACGTCGACATCAGCAGCGCGAGATCGTCGTGGAGGACGGGGGGTGCGTCGTCGCCCCCGCGCATCCCGTGACGGTCGACGATGATCCCGGGGCGGTACGTCGCGATCAGGGCGTCGGTGTCGGCGCCTTCGGGGACCGGGAGGACGACGTGGCCGGCCGCGAGCGCGGCGAGGTAATGGGTCAGCGCTTCGATGTCGTTGCGGGCTTCGAGGAGCACGAGGGTGCGTCGGGTGCCGAGATCGCGGGCGCACCACGTGACCCGGTCGGCGAGCTCGCGATAGCTCAGAGTGGTGGTGTCGGTGAGCACGGCGGTGCGGTCCGCGAACCGGCGCAGGTGGTCGAGCAGCGGCCGCATGAGGGTGACCTTACCTGCCTCGGGCAGGGTGGTCGGAGTCTCACATCCGGTTGTACTTGCTCCGCACGAAGCTGTAGGCGCCGAACGCGGCGATGCCCAGCGCGGCCAGGATCAGCAGGAACTTGCCGAACGGCGCCTGCCCGAGCGTCTTGACCGCGGCGTCGAGACCGCTGGCCTTCGAGGGGTCGGCCTGCAGCGTGGCGATGATGACCAGCAGCCCGGCGCCGGCGAGCACGAGGCCCTTGGCGACGTAGCCGGCGACGCCGGTCGCGGTGATCCACCGGCCCCCGGAGACGGTCAGTTCGTCGAGGAACTTCTGCGACGCGCCCTTGTAGACGTGGTAGCCGCCGACCGCGATGACACCGAGGCCGATGGCGATCAGCACGACCTTGCCCCATCCCGACTGCATCAGTTGCGCCGACATGCCGGAGTTCTGCTGGCTGCTGGACTGGCCGCTACCCATCGCGAACCGTGCTGCGGACAGCGCGATCGCGAAGTTCACCACGGCCAGGGCCAGCGACTTGCCCCGCTTCCACGCCGGGTTGTCCCCGCGCTGGCCGGACCGCTCCTTGGGCTTGGCGCCCATCACCGCCTCGGCGATGCGCCACAGGCCCAGGGCGACCAGGCCGACCGCGGCGACCCACAGCACGATCTTGCCGCCGGTCTGGCCGGCGAGGGTGGCCAGCGCGCCGGACTGGTCGGCGTTGCCGCCGGCTCCGGTGAACGCCAACTGGGCGATGATGTACGCGACGAGCAGGTGCAGCACGCCGCTGGCGGCGAAGCCGGCGCGGGCGGTGTACTCGAAGGCGTCGCTGCCGGTGGCGCGGTGCGCGACGCCGTGCAGCGATTGGTGCGAAGCTCTGGTGGCCATGTCGTCCTCCCGGTCGAACGCTGGCCCGGTATACCCCGGATTTGACGCCGCCGAAACCGAAGGTTCTGCGATCTGTGGAGTGATCCGGCATTGGGGATGAACGACCCGCCGGGGCCGGATCGTGTCGCCGGTCCCCGCGAAAGTGGCGGCATGACGAAGACACACAGCCGCGCCGAGATCGGGGCGCTGGGGGAGCAGCTCGCGGTCGACCACCTGCGTGGGCTCGGACTGCAGATCGTGGAACGCAACTGGCGTTGCCGCTACGGCGAACTGGACGTGGTGGCCGCCGACGGGCGGGTACTGGTGTTCGTCGAGGTGAAGACGCGCACCGGTGACCAGTTCGGCGGCGCCGTGGCGGCGGTGACGCCGGCCAAGGTGCGACGGCTGCGCCGGCTGGCCGGCCTGTGGCTGGCCGAGCACCGCGACGCCTGGGCGGCGGTGCGTCTGGATGTCGTCGCGATCACGATCGGACGCCGCCGCACCCCGGAGATCACCCATGTGCAGGGGGTGGGGTGATGGCGCTGGGGCGGGCGTTCTCGGTGGCGGTGCGCGGTGTGGAGGGGCACATCGTCGAGATCGAGGCGGACATCTCCAACGGGCTTCCCGGTGTGCACCTGGTGGGACTGGCCGACGCAGCGCTGCAGGAGTCGCGGGACCGGGTGCGCGCGGCGATCACCAACTGCCAGTTCGAGTGGCCCCAGACGCGGCTGACGCTGGCGTTGTCGCCGGCGACCTTGCCGAAGATGGGCTCGGTCTACGACCTGGCGCTGGCCACGGTGGTGCTCGCCGCACACGGCAAGAAAGCGTGGCCGAAGCTCGAGAAGACCGTGCTGCTGGGCGAACTGGCGCTCGACGGGCGGGTGCGCCCGGTCAAGGGCGTACTACCGGCCGTGCTCGCCGCGCAGCGGCACGGCTGGCAGGCGGTCGTGGTGCCGATCGACAACCTCGCCGAGGCCAGCCTGGTCGACGGGGTCGAGGTGTGGGGTGCCCGGACGCTCGGTCAGGTGCACGCGTGGCTGGCCGGCAAGGCGCAGCTGGCGGCGCGCATCGACGACCCGCGACAAGCGCCGGAGGTCGCCGTCGACCTCGCCGATGTCGTGGGGCAGCCGCAGGCGCGCGCGGCGATCGAGGTGGCGGCGGCGGGCGGGCACAACCTGGTGATGACCGGTCCGCCAGGCGTCGGTAAAACGATGCTGGCGCAACGGCTTCCGGGGCTGCTACCACCACTGTCACGTGACGAGGCACTCGAGGTCACCGCCATCCATTCGGTCGCGGGGCTGCTGACCGGCGACGCGCCGCTGATCACCCGGCCCCCGTTCGTCGCGCCGCACCACACCTCCAGCGTCGCAGCGCTGGTGGGCGGCGGTTCCGGGTTGGCGCGCCCGGGAGCGGTCAGCCGGGCCCATCGCGGGGTGCTGTTCCTCGACGAGTTCGCCGAGATCAATCACGCTGCACTGGAGGCTTTGCGAACTCCGCTGGAGGACGGAGTGATCCGGTTGGCCCGCCGCGAGGGGGTGGCGTGCTATCCGTGCCGGCTACAACTCGTGCTCGCGGCGAACCTGTGCCCGTGCGCGCCGCCGGATCCACGCGACTGCGTCTGCGCCTCGGCCGACAGGCGCCGCTACCGCACCCGGCTGTCGGGCCCGTTGCTCGACCGGGTCGATCTGCGGGTCGAGATGCACGGCTCACGCGCCGGCACCTTCGCCGACGAGGGTGGGGAGTCGACCGCGGTGGTGCGGGAACGGGTGTGGGCGGCCCGGGCCGCCGCGCGCGAGCGATGGCGCCCGCACGGTGTCAGCACCAACGCCGAAGTGAGCGGTGCGCTGCTGCGCCGATCGTTCCGGCTGGGCGGCGACGCGATGAAGCCGTTGAGGACCGCGGTCGACCGTGGGGCGCTGAGCATCCGCGGCATGGATCGCACGCTCCGCGTCGCGTGGACGCTGTGCGACCTCGCCGGTGGTGTGTCGCCGACGCGGGAACAGGTGACGCGCGCACTGGCGTATCGGCAGGCGGGGGAGCGGTCGTGACCGAGGAGCGGCGCGCGTGGGCGTATCTGTCGCGGGTGGCCGAGCCGCCCAATCCCCGGGTGGCGGCGCTGGCGCGCACGCTCGGGCCCGTGGAAGCCGCCGAGCGTATCCGCCGCCGCGACCTCTCCGATGCGCCGTTACTGAAGGCGACCGAGGCGAGGTGCGGGATGAATTGTGCCCGAGATGATCTCGACACACTCGATCGTCTGGGTGGACGGTTGATCGTCGAGGGTGACGAGGAGTGGCCGCTGTTGGCGTTCCGCAGCTTCGCCGGCGTGGAGACGTTCTCGAAACCTCAGGCTTACGCGCCGCTGGCGCTGTGGGTGGTGGGGCCGTCGTCGCTGGCGGAGGTGTCCGAACGAGCGGCGGCCGTCGTGGGCACCAGGGCGGCCACGACCTACGGCGAGTTCGCGACCGCCGATCTGGCGGCCGGTCTGGCCGAACGGGACGTCGCCGTCGTCTCCGGTGGTGCCTACGGCATCGACGGCGCGGCGCACCGGGCGGCGCTGGCGTGTGACGGGATCACGGTGGCGGTGCTGGCGTGCGGTGTCGACGTGCCGTATCCGTCGGGGCATTCGGCGCTGCTGCGTCGGGTGTCCCGGCACGGGTTGATCGTCAGCGAGTATCCGCCCGGGATGCGGCCGACCAGGCGTCAGTTCTTGGCCCGCAACCGGTTGGTGGCCGCGGTGACGGGCGCCACCGTGGTGGTCGAGGCGGGGGCGCGCAGCGGTGCGGCCAACACCGCGGCGTGGGCTCGTGCGCTCGGTCGTAACGTCTTGGCGGTTCCCGGTCCGATCACGTCCGCGGCGTCGGTGGGCTGCCATGCGCTGATCAACGGGGGCGCGCGGCTGGTCACGCGTGCCGAGGAGATCGTCGAGTACGTCGGTTGCGCCGGGGAGCTCGCCCCCGATCTGCCGCGGCGCCGATCGGAACTCGACGACCTGATGCCCGACGAGTTCGCCGTGTACGAGGCGCTGCCCGGCCGCGGCTCGCGATCGATCGACGACATCGCCGTGGTCGCCGGCGTGCCGGTGGCCGATGTCGTCGGTCCGCTGACCATGCTCGACATCAAGGGTCTGGTGAAGCAGCAGGAGGACGGGGAATGGAAATTGGTGCAGCGCAGAGCAGAGCGCTGACGAGCCGGTCGGTTTTGGCGATTGTCCTCAATTTTCGTGATTGCTCGGAGATCATCACGGTGGCAGGCTCGAGAAAGGAATTATCGATGGCAAGACCAACTCTGCGCGCGGTGGCTTCCGCCGCGGTGTTGTCCGGCGGGTTGGCTCTCGCAACGCTCGGCGTGGCAACGACCTTCGGTTCCCCTGTGGCTCAAGCTGGTTCGACGTGCTCGCCGGGGGACGCGACGACTCCCGAATGTGCACCGCCTGAGGGCATGCCTGCGTGCAACGCATTCGGTCAGTGCGGTCAGATCTGGTGTCCCGCATCGGGGATGACCCCGGTGGCGGGCTGGGATCTGTCCCGGTGCCACACGTTCTACTTCGATCCGAACGCACCGGACAACAAGCCGGTCATGATCTCCGGTAACCCCCCGGGACCGCCGCCGCCTCCGTGCATCCCGCTGGTCAACTGCCTGCCCGGTTTGTGACGCAGCCCCGTTCCCGGTGAACGACGCCCACGAGCAGTTCGCCGCAGCGGTCCTCGAGGTCGTCGACCGCATTCCACCGGGACGCGTGATGACCTACGGCGACATCGCCGAATACCTGCAGCGGGGCGGCCCGCGTGGCGTGGGAGGGGTGATGGCACGTGACGGCGCGGCGGTGACCTGGTGGCGGGTGGTCCGGGTCAACGGGACGCTGCCGGTTCACCTGATGGTCGAGGCGCAGACGCAGTGGCACCACGAGGGCACCCCCTTGCGGCGGGGGATCGTCGACGTCGCCGCGGCGCGCTGGTGGCCGGACGCGGGCTTGCCTTCGTCGTCGACGATTACACCCGGTTAAGGGCGTTCACGACGGACCCGAACAAGATTCGCGGATCGCCTCGGCACGGGTGACAAGACGCGCCGTGCTCGACATCAAGGGGCTGGTGACCCAGGCCAACGCTGAATGGAAATCGCTGCGGGGTCGAGCTATCTGCTCGTCGGCGAAGCTCTCACCGAGGCGCCTGGTGGGCCGCGTGTTGGGGCTGAGAGTCATTGTGCCCTGGTACTCGGTGCGGTTCGATTCTGGCGCTCACGGCCGAGTGTCGTGACGGCCGCTTGGATAGCGGCAACCCTTTGACGGTCGATTCGCCACGGGTGATCCACGCCGACCTTTTCGTCAAGGTCCCAGAGCACACAATGCTCGTCGGGCCCTGCGACCAGTGCCCATGCGACGACCGTTCGACCGAGTTGCTCGTCGAGGGGATCATTAACCCCGGCGATGTCGTCGGGCGCGCCGCCTTCGGGGTGGTGATGGAGATATCGTCCGTACGCATCCTTACAGAACGCGGAATACCGAGCGGTGCAGAGAATGAAACCATGCCACGCTTCGTCCACCGCTCGCGACGGCATTCCGATCACCTGGCCATCCCGCAGCGCCGGCGCACAGCACCGCAGCCACTGCCGCAGGCCGGTCTCGATGAGTGCCCGCGGTTGCCAGGGGCACGTCTTGTAAACAGCGGAGGGAAGCTCGACACCTGCCGCCGCAGCATTGGCCCGATCGATCAAATCTGCGCGCCTGCGCCACACGCCATCACTCTATGCGCCACCCCTGAAGCGGCGTAACCTCGATTCATGATGACCGCGATCGTGGTGGTCGGAGTTGCGCTGGCAACGTACCTCCTGGTGGCCGCGGTCATTCGCCGGGAGAGAACGCCCCGAGACGGCGCGGAGTGTGCAGAAACCACTTCGGAGCGCTCAATCGCTAAGGCGCGTGAAGAAACCCCGCAGGGGCAAGTCTGGGACGACCATGGTCAGAGCCTCCGAGACTTTGAAGCGTGGCGGGCCGCAAAGAAGGCCAGACGCCGAAAGCGCTGGGCTGGGGGAACGGCGAGTTCGGCCGGCCTGTGGGGGGCGGGCGGATACGGGGGCGGAGGCGACTACGTCGGCGGAGGCCTGGACGGCGGAAGCAGCTGCGGCGGCAGCGGAGGGTGCGGCGGTGGAGGCTGCGGCGGTGGGGGATGTGGTGGCGGGTGAGCCAGCGAGATCGAATGCACGCCTGCTAAATTCGCTAGTACCTGTGCGCGGATCTGGTGCCACGATGCGCTTCGGCGTTCCCCGACGTCGCGACCCTGTCACGACGCGCGTTCGCGATGTGCAGAGCGCAGGCGACCCGCCTACTCGTTGGTGAGGGTGTCCATTACTGACCCGAACATCGTCGCCTTGATGGCGCCGAGGGTGCCGCGGTCCTTGCCCTGCAGGGGCCGGAGCAGATCGACCGCGGCGGTGGTGACGTCGGCTTGGGCCGCGGTCGCGTCGACGATGCCGTACTCGCGGGCCTCGGGCCCACCGAAGCGGCGGCCGGTGGTCATCGACCCGACGGCGGCCTGCGGAGTCAGCTTGGCCTGGATCAGCGCCGCCATGCCCGGGTGGAACGGAATGCGGATGTCGACTTCCGGCAGGCAGAAGAACCCGCGGTCGGAGCGCATCACGCGGAAGTCGTGCGCCAGCGCCAGCATCGCGCCCGCTCCGAACGCGTGCCCGACCACGGCGGCCGCGGTGGGCACCGGCAGCGTGAGCAGGCGCGCCAGCAGTCCGTGCACCCGGCCGAGATACCAGGGGCCCTGATCGCTGTGCGCGCCCAGCCAGTCGAGGTCGAGTCCGTTGGAGTAGAACTTCGCGCCGCCGGTGGTCACCAGGCCCTCCGCGCCGTCGGCCAGCGCCTGATCGATGGCGGAGTCGACATCGTCGAGAAAAGCCGGTGCGAAACGGTTTTCGTCGTCGCCGAGGCGCAGAACGGCGATCTTCTCGTCGTAGGTGAGGGATACGGTCATGGTCGTCGTCCTTGTCGTCGGTGCTCTGGTGGTGGTCCCACATCCAAGACGGCCCGCACGGCGGCGTGCAGGTGCTCCCGCGCCATCGCGTTCCGGAGTCGATCGCGTTGCAACACCAGCGCCGTCGGCAGATCGACGATGCAGGCGGTGATTACGTCCACCGCGGCGACATCCCTGCGATCCCACATCGCGACGGCCAGGCGCACCATCAGCGCGATGAGCAACCGGTCGAGGTCGCGCAGTGCGGCGGCGACGTCCTCGGGCGGGTCATCGGCCAGGACCTCGTCCCGGCGCACGCTCCACAGCAGGGCCGCCGCGGCCGGGTTCTGCTCGGCGAACACCACCGGTGCGTCCGCGGCGGCCGCGACGGCGTCGGAGGCGTCGGCGCCGGTGAGCGCCCGGTCGACGAGCGCGTTCTGCACGGCCAGGAACCGCCGGCCCGCCCGAAGCCAGGCCTGTCCCGTCAATCCGGCCCGGGAAGTGAACGTGTGATAGAGCGCCCCGTTCGACACCCCCACCGCCGCGCTGATCGCGCGGATCGACACCGCCTGCGGACCGGCGCGGGCCACGAGTGCCTCGACGGCGTCGAGCACCGCGTCCGGGTCGTGCACGCGGGGCCGGGGCATGCGCCGACAATAACAGAGCAAATGCTCTGTTATTCGATTCGGGCCCCACCAGGAGGGACCCTGCGCCGGGCGCCGCGCTCGTATAGTCGGTGCGGGAACGGGCGCGCCGAGGCGCGCGAAGCGAAAGCGCGGACTGGAAAGGCATCTACGTGGCAGGACGTCCGGTGCACACCTTCGAGGTCGTGCGGACCGAGCAGATCAGCTCGCACATCGTGCGAGTCACCCTCGGCGGCAACGGTTTCGACACCTTCACGCCGAACGACTACACCGACGCCTACGTGAAGCTGGTGTTCGTCTCCGACGATCTGGACGTCGGGGCTCTCGAGCAATCGCTGACGCTCGACAGCTTTTCGACGCTGCCGCCGCAGCAGCGGCCGACCGTGCGCACCTACACCGTGCGCAGCGTCGATGCCGCGCGGCGCGAGATCGCCGTCGACTTCGTCGTGCACGGTGAGCACGGCGTGGCCGGCCCGTGGGCGGCGCGCGCACGGCCCGGGCAACGACTCTTCGTGATGGGGCCCAGCGGCGCCTACGCCCCCGATCCGTCGGCCGACTGGTACCTGTTCGCCGGCGACGAGGCGGGCCTGCCCGCCATCAGTGCGGCGCTGGAAGCGTTGCCCGACAACGCGATCGGCTATGCGTTCGTCGAGGTGGCCGGACCCGAGGACGAGATCGAGCTCACCGTCCCGTCCGGCATCCAGTTCCGGTGGATCTACCGTGGTGGGCGCGCCGACCTGGTGCCCGAGGACAACGCGGGCGACCACGCGCCGCTGATCGCCGCGGTCAAGGAAGCGCTGTGGCTGCCCGGACAGGTGCAGGTGTTCATCCACGGTGAGGCCCAGGCCGTCATGCACAACCTGCGGCCCTACATCCGCAAGGAGCGCGGCGTCGACGCCCGCTGGGCGTCCTCGATCTCCGGGTACTGGCGGCGCGGCCGCACCGAGGAGACGTTCCGCGAGTGGAAGCGCGAACTGGCCGCCGCGGAATCCTGACACTGGCAGGCTTGCCGCATGACCTTCGGTAACTACCAGCTCGAGATCTACCTGCAGGGCCTGTCCGGCGTGATGCCGACGCTGCCCATGGACTACGCCGGCTGGGAGGCGAAAGCCGAGGTCGCGATGCCACCGGGAATCTGGTCCTACGTCGCCGGCGGTGCCGGCGACGAGCGCACCCAGCGGGCCAACCGCACCGCGTTCGACCGCTGGGGACTGATGCCGCGGATGCTCGTCGGCGCCACCGAGCGCGACCTGTCCGTCGACCTGTTCGGTCTCGAGCTGCCCTCGCCGCTGTTCATGGCACCCGTCGGGGTGATCGGCATCTGCGCGCAGGACGGCCACGGCGATCTGGCCGCCGCGCGGGCGGCGGCGCGGACCGGAGTACCGATGGCGGTCTCGACGCTGACCGAGGATCCGCTGGAGGACGTCGCCGCCCAGTTCGGGGACACCCCCGGCTTCTTCCAGCTCTACACCCCGACCGACCGTGACCTGGCAGCCAGCCTGGTCCAGCGTGCCGAGAAAGCCGGCTACAAGGCGATCATCGTCACGCTCGACACCTGGATCCCCGGCTGGCGACCCCGCGACCTGTCGACGTCGAACTTCCCCCAGCTGCGCGGCCGGTGCCTGGCCAACTACACCAGCGACCCGGTGTTCCGTGCCGGCCTGGGCCAGCCGCCCGAGGAGAACATGCAGGGCGCGGTCCTCAAGTGGGTGCAGCTGTTCGGTAATCCGCTGACCTGGGACGACCTGCCGTGGCTGCGGTCACTGACCGATCTCCCGCTGGTGCTCAAGGGAATCTGCCATCCCGACGACGTCCGCCGCGCCAAGGACGGCGGGGTGGACGGCATCTACTGCTCGACCCACGGCGGCCGGCAGGCCAACGGGGGGCTGCCCGCCATCGACTGCCTGCCCGACGTCGTCGCGGCGGCCGACGGGCTGCCGGTGCTCTTCGATTCGGGCATCCGCAGCGGCACCGACATCGTCAAGGCGCTCGCCCTCGGCGCCACCGCTGTCGGCGTCGGTCGGCCCTACGCCTACGGCCTCGCCATCGGGGGCGAGGACGGACTGGTGCACGTGCTGCGGTCCCTGCTGGCGGAGACGGATCTGACGATGGCTGTCGACGGCTATCCCACGCTGGCAGATCTCACTCCGGACACGTTGCGGCGCGTCCTGTAGAGGCGGGGCGCCCCCGGTGAGACGGTGACCGGCGTGGAGGCCATCCTCGAGGAGTTCGACTCCTATCTCGCGCTGGAGCGGGGCCGCTCCGCGCACACCCGCCGCGCCTACCTGGGCGACCTGCGCTCGTTGTTCGACTTCCTCGCCCAGCGCCACCCCGACGCCGGCCTGCACGCACTGACCCTGCCGACGCTGCGGTCCTGGCTGGCCGCGCAGGCCACCGCCGGAGCGGCGCGCACCACGCTGGCCCGACGCGCCTCGGCGGTCAAGACGTTCACCGCGTGGGCGGTCCGTCGGGGGCTGCTCGCCGAGGACCCCGCGATCCGGTTGCAGGCGCCGAAGTCACGGCGCACCCTCCCGTCAGTGCTGCGTCAGGACCAGGCGAGCGACGCGATGGACGCCGCGGCCTCCGGCGCCGCCCAGGGTGACCCGCTGGCCATCCGGGACCGGCTGATCGTCGAGATGCTCTACGCCACCGGCATTCGCGTCAGCGAGCTGTGCGGCCTCGACGTCGACGACGTCGACACCTCCCGGCGTGTGCTGCGGGTGCTCGGCAAGGGAAACCGGCAGCGCACGGTCCCGTACGGCGGACCCGCGCACAGTGCGCTGACGTCCTGGCTGACCGACGGCCGCCCCGCCCTCGCGACGGCGGCCTCGGGGGCGGCGCTCCTAGTGGGCGCGCGCGGCGGCCGGCTCGACCCGCGACAGGCCCGCACCGTTGTGCACCAGACCATGGCCGCCGTCACCGGCGCCCCCGACATCGGCCCGCACGGGCTGCGCCACAGCGCGGCCACCCACCTCCTGGAAGGCGGCGCCGACCTGCGCGTCGTGCAGGAACTGCTCGGCCACTCCACGCTGGCCACCACGCAGCTCTACACCCATGTGACCGTGGCCCGGCTGCGCGCGGTGCACGACCAGGCCCATCCGCGGGCGTGACGGTCAGCGCAGCGGTTTGAGCCGGATCGGCGTCGTCACCGCCAGCGCCAGCGGGTCGACGTAGTCGGCCCGCGCGGCCGCTCCCCACATCGCGCCCCAGTGCAGGCACGCCGCGGCGGCGCAGCCCGGATGACCCTCCTCCAAGACGCCGATCACCATCCCCGCGGACACGAGCTGGCCGGGCCGCACCGACGCGCGCACCGGTTCGTAGCTGGTGCGCAGGCCGCCCGGATGGGCGATCGAGACCAGAGGGCGGCCCGCGAGCTCACCGGCGAACACCACGGTGCCCCCGGCAGCGGCGACCACGGGCTGCCCCGCGGCGCCGGCGAGGTCCACACCCCGGTGCCCTCGCTGCCAGTTCGGTGACGGCGCGTCGAAGGCCCGCACCACCGCGGGCCGCGGCCGCAGCGGCCACTGCAGCCGGGATCCATCGGCCCACACCGGCGCCGCGGACGCCACAGCCACGACGAGCAGAATGGCCACCACGCGCATACCGCCCAGTGCACCGCGCCGGGAGGTCGCCGGCCAGCCCCGACCGCCGGGGCTGGGGATGGCTGGTCGCGGTGGTCAAACCACCCCTCGGCAGCGTGTAAACTCCCTACCGCAGCTCGCTTGCGGGCTGACTTCGCGCGTCTGCACGAGCCCCCGGGTTCGTCACCTGTATGCCGGCGGTCCCGCTCTCACGATCGGGTCCGGCATCGAAGCAGTCGCCAGGGTCCGGCTCACCCGATGCCGGACGACAACCGACAACTGAAGGTACCTACAACCATGGCTGTTGTGACCATGAAGCAGCTGCTCGACAGCGGCACCCACTTCGGGCATCAGACCCGACGCTGGAATCCCAAGATGAAGCGGTTCATCTTCACCGACCGCAATGGCATCTACATCATCGACCTGCAGCAGACGCTGACCTACATCGACAAGGCGTACGAGTTCGTCAAGGAGACCGTCGCGCACGGCGGCTCCATCATGTTCGTCGGCACCAAGAAGCAGGCGCAGGAATCCATCGCCGAGGAGGCGACCCGCGTCGGCATGCCGTACGTGAACCAGCGCTGGCTGGGCGGCATGCTCACCAACTTCTCGACCGTGCACAAGCGGCTGCAGCGCCTCAAGGAACTCGAGGCGATGGAGCAGACGGGCGGATTCGAGGGTCGCACCAAGAAGGAAATCCTGATGCTGACCCGCGAGAAGAACAAGCTCGAGCGGTCGCTCGGCGGTATCCGCGACATGCAGAAGATTCCGTCGGCGATCTGGGTGGTCGACACCAACAAGGAGCACCTTGCGGTCGCTGAAGCCCGCAAGCTGAACATCCCGATCATCGCGATTCTCGACACCAACTGCGATCCTGACCTCGTCGACTACCCGATCCCGGGGAACGACGACGCCATCCGCTCGGCCGCGCTGCTGACCAAGGTGGTGGCCTCCGCGGTCGCCGAGGGCCTGCAGGCCCGTGCCGGCGCCGGTTCCGGTGGTGACAAGTCCGATGCCGAGGCCGCCGAGCCGCTGGCCGAGTGGGAGCAGGAGCTGCTGGCCGGTGCCACGGCGTCGCCGACTGCGGCCGGTGCCGCGCCGGGAACGCCCGAGGCCGACATCCAGACCGAACCCACCCCCGCCCCGAATCCCTAGGACACATCTATGGCTAACTACACCGCTGCCGACGTCAAGCGCCTGCGGGAGCTGACCGGCGCCGGAATGATGGACAGCAAGAACGCCCTGGTCGACGCCGACGGCGACTTCGACAAGGCCGTGGAACTCCTGCGCATCAAGGGCGCCAAGGACGTCGGCAAGCGCGCTGAGCGCGCGACCGCCGAGGGCCTGGTCGCCGCCAAGGACGGCGCGCTGATCGAGCTCAACTCCGAGACCGACTTCGTCGCCAAGAATGCCGAGTTCCAGGCCGTCGCCGACCAGATCGTGGCGGCCGCGGCCGCGGCGAAGGCGACAGACGTGGAGGCCCTCAAGGCGGCCAAGGCGGGAGACACCACCGTCGAGCAGGTCATCGCCGACCTGTCGGCCAAGATCGGCGAGAAGCTCGAGCTTCGCCGCGTCGCCTACTTCGACGGCACGGTCGAGACCTACCTGCACAAGCGTGCCGCGGACCTGCCGCCCGCCGTCGGTGTGCTCGTCGAGTACACCGGTGACGACAAGTCGGCCGCGCACGCGGTCGCGCTGCAGATCGCGGCGCTGAAGGCCAAGTACCTCACCCGTGAGGACGTGCCGGAGGACATCGTCGCCAACGAGCGGCGCATCGCCGAGGAGACGGCCCGCAACGAAGGCAAGCCCGAGCAGGCGCTGCCCAAGATCGTCGAGGGTCGCGTCACCGGCTTCTACAAGGACGTCGTGCTGCTCGACCAGCCGTCGGTGTCGGACAACAAGAAGACCGTCAAGGCTCTGCTCGATGAGGCGGGCGTGACCGTGACCCGGTTCGTCCGGTTCGAGGTTGGTCAGGCCTGATCCCAGCTCCGCAACGCGGCCCCCGGAACCTCGGTTCCGGGGGCCGCCTGCGTGAGAGGTGGACAAGCGCGCACCGCGGCGCGGATTTTTGCCAGAACCGCGTACACCGGGGCGGCATCTGTCGATCGCGACAATAACGGCGTGCTCAGACGGCTGCCTGCCGATCCGCACGGGACGCATCGCCGCTTTTGCCCGTTGTCGAAGTGTGGGCATTCAGCAAATTCTTGAACGGCGAGGTGAATCGCTTCTCGTGCAATTCGCACCATCAAATACGGACAGATCCCCGGGTGCGGAGTTAACCTCTTTGCGTGGGGATATCTGAGAATGCAACTGGTCAGCAATGACCGGAGTCGTCGATTCTCCACACACGGCAAATGCAGCTCTGCGTCTTGTCGGACCGAACTCGCCGCTTCCGCTCGAATTGGTCTACGCGCCGCGCCGCAAACGTCGAGGCTCGCTTGTGCGGCTGCTGATCGATCTCTCCACCGCGTCGGCGGCGGTCGCGATCGGCATGACATGGGCCAACCACAGCGCGGACCGGCTGCCGCCGAGCTGGATGATGTGTTTTTTCGCACCGACGGTGGTCGCGTTGTTCGCCATCCGGGGCCTCTACCAACGCTCGCTGAACCGCTCCTTCCTCGACGAGCTGCCCAAGATCGAGGCCCTCACCTCTGTCGCGGCCATGCTGCTCCTCAGCGGCCTGGTGCTGAACCCCGACACGGACGGCTCCAGCCGGGGCCCGGCCGTGGCCAAGGTGTGGATGGTGGCGGCGATTCTCATCCCCCTCGGCCGGCTGGTGTGGTTCCTCGTCCGCAACCACCAGTTCCGCCGCGACCGGCTGATCTCGCCGACCCTCATCGTCGGTAACGGCCGGATCGCCGCGAAGGTGGTGGAGCGGCTCGAGGTCACTCCGCAGTACGGGTTGCGCCCGGTCGGGCTGATCGACGACGAACTGCCCTCGATGGGGCTGGACCGCGACAAGCCCGCGACCATCCCGTATCTGGGCAAGCTGGACGCCCTCGAGGACGTCATCACCCGCACGAGGGCGCAGTGTCTGATCGTGGCGTTCTCCCGGACCCGGGACGACGCCATCACCGCGGCGGTCAAGATCGCGCACAAGCGGGGACTGGCCGTGTGGATCGTGCCGCGAATCTTCGACACCATCGGCGTGCACGCCCACATCGACCACATCGGCGGACTGCCTCTCATCGCCGTCCCGAGCACCGATCCGCGCGGCTGGCAGTTCGCGGTCAAGCACGTTTCCGATCGGATGGTCGCGTTGTTGGGCCTGGTGATGATCTCGCCGGTGTTCCTGACCTTGATGCTGCTGGTGCGGCTCAGTTCCCCCGGGCCGATCTTCTTCGGTCAGCCGCGCATCGGACGCGACGGCCGGGTGTTCCAGTGCCTGAAGTTCCGCTCGATGCGCCCGGCACGCGAGACCGATGCGGCGTTCGAGCGCGGCGCCGACAGCGCACCGGGTGGCGTCGAGGGGGAGGACCGCCGCACGGCGATCGGCAAGATCATGCGCGCCACCTCGCTGGACGAACTGCCCCAGCTGATCAACGTGATCAGGGGGGAGATGAGCCTCGTCGGTCCGCGCCCGGAGCGTCCGGAGTACGTCGACCTGTTCAACGTCCAGATCGCGCGGTACGGCGACCGGCACCGGGTGAAGGCGGGCATGACCGGCTGGGCGCAGGTGCACGGCCTGCGCGGACAGACCTCGATCGCCGACCGCGCCGAGTGGGACAACTTCTACATCGAGAACTGGTCGCTGTGGCTGGACTGGAAGATCATCGCGATGACCTTCGGAGCGGTGCTGCACCGCGCTGAATGATCGGTACGCTTTGGTACCGTCGCGCCATGGACCGTGTTGATGCTTTCCGTGACGACGCGCTCGGCGACCTCGATGCGGTCGGTGTCGTGGAGGCGATCCGGGCCGGATCCGTGTCGGCGATCGAGCTCGTCGACGCCGCGATCGCCCGCGCCGAGGCGGTGAATCCGGCGCTCAACGGCCTGGCCTACGAGGCGTTCGACCGGGCGAGGGCGCGGGCCCGGCAGGCGACGCCCTACGGCGGCTACTTCGACGGCGTCCCGTCGTTCATCAAGGACAACGTCGCCGTCGCTGGGATGCCGACCCGCGAGGGCGCCGACGCCTGGGAGGCGCATCCCGCCCCCGCCGACGGCGACTTCGCCCGCGCCTACCTCGCCACCGGCCTGGTGCCGCTGGGCAAGACGCAGCTCTCCGAATTCGGCTTCAGCGCCTCGGCCGAGCATCCGCGGCTGGGCGCGGTGCGCAACCCGTGGAACATCGAGCACACCGCCGGCGCGTCGTCCTCGGGTTCGGGCGCCTTCGTGGCCGCCGGCGTGGTCCCGATCGCCCACGCCAACGACGGCGGCGGGTCGATCCGGATCCCGGCCGCGTGCAACGGCCTGGTCGGTCTGAAGCCTTCGCGCGGGCGCCTGCCGCTCGACAAGAATGTGCGCCAGATGCCGCTGCGCATCGTGCACAACGGCGTCCTCACCCGCTCGGTGCGCGACACCGCGGCGTTCTACCGGGAGATGGAACGGATCGTCGCCGCATCGAAGCTGCCGCCGGTCGGCGACGTGACCGGACCGGGCGCTGCGCGTCTGCACATCGCGGTGTGCACGCGGTCGATCTCGCGGGACTCCTCACCGGAGATCACCGATCTGACGCTCAAGACCGCGGCGCTGCTCGAGGAGCTCGGGCACCGGGTGAGCGTGATCGACAACCCGATCCCGCCGCGATTCATCGACGACTTCCTGCTCTACTGGTCGTTCCTGGCCTTCGCGTTGGTGCGCGGCGGGCACCGGATGTTCGGCGAGACATTCGACCGCAGCCGGCTGGACAACCTGACCATCGGTCTCGAACGGCATGCCGCGCGCAACCTGGTCCGCCTGCCGACCGCGCTTGCACGGCTGGCGCGTACCCGCCGGATCACGTCGCGGCTGCACGGGACCTACGACGTGCTGCTCACGCCGACGTTGGCCGATGTGACCCCCCGCATCGGGCACCTCGATCCGACGGCGGACTATCAGCAGGTGATCGACCGGCTCATCGAGTGGGTGGCGTTCACGCCGCTGCAGAACGTGACGGGAGAACCGGCGATCTCGTTGCCGCTGGCGCACTCCGCGTCGGGGCTGCCCGTCGGGATGATGTTCGCCGCGCCACTGGGCCACGACGCCCGATTGCTGGCGCTGGCCTACGAACTCGAGCAGGCGCGGCCCTGGCGTACGATCTCGACACCGTGACGTAACCGGACCTGCGGTGTGTTAACACCGACGACATTGCAAGCGCCGCCCCCCGTTACGTTGTGCTCGCAGCATCGTTTTCGTGGAGACCAGTCAGGTCGGCGACGCGCCCACGGTGGTCCGATCACCGCAGATCGCCGTCGGCTCGCAGAACACCGTTCTGTGCCTCGTCCGCTTCGCCCTGGCCAACATCAGGCGGCGGCCCGAGCGGTTCGTGCTGTCGGTGCTGGGCATCGCGCTGGCGATCGCCTGCGTCACGGTCGTGCGCACCGTGTCGGCGAGTTTCGCGATCACCGGCGAGAATTCGGTCACCGAGGTGCTCGCCGGTGGCGGGTTGTGGGTGGTGCCCGCCGCGGGCGTGCACTACGACCCTGACGCCCGGGCGCTGGTGGCCGACGGGCCCGCGCCCGACGTCGCCGCCCCGCCGGGTTGGGCCGCGCGCCGCGTGCTGGCCGGGGTGACCCGGGTCGACGGCCAGTCGGTGTCGCTGCGCGGACGTGACGACCTCGCCGCGGGAAAGGCGGCGGTGGGATCGGCACTGGCCGAGCGTCTCGGGCTCGGTCCCGGGGACCGCGTGACCGTGGGCGGACAGGATCTGCAGGTCACGATCGACGGATCCGGTGAGTCGATGACCGTCGCGACGTCTGTTGCGCAAAGCGTTGTGGGTCAACACGGTTGGTGGATCGTGTCGGCACCGCCCGGATCGGAGCACCGCCGCGACCTCGCGCAGGTCTTCGGGGCGGCGGTCGGTCTGCCGTCGACGCCGGACCCGGCGGTACGGCCCGACCCCGCCGGAGCGGGGCTGATCTACGACACCGTCGGTGGATCGGGCCCGCTGACCTTCGAGCAGAAATTCTCGGCGCTGTTCTCCGGCAAGGTGACCGGTTCGACGCTCGGGCTGATCTCCACCATCGGGCTCGCGCTGGGCTTCGTGATCGCCGTGTCGTCGTTCCTCGCCGCGGTCACCGAGCGGCGACGCGAGTTCGGCATCATGTCGAGTATCGGGCTGGCCGACGAGGTGCTCTACTTCTTCCTCGTCGAATCGGCGATCGTGTTCCTGGCCGCCTACGTGGTCGGCATCGCCGCTGCCGGAGTCGCTGTGGCGCTGGTGATCCCGGGCATCGCCACCCCGACGGCGTGGCTGCAGGGCGTCGCGATGACCGCGATGTTCCTGCCCGCGATGGCGATCGTCGGCGCGCTGGTCCCGGTGCACCGGCTGCTGCAGCAACGGCCCGTCGCCCTGCTGGGGGCGCGATGATCAGCCGCGGCCTGTCCTACGGGTGGTTGGCGGCGCGGCGACGCATCCGCGAGATGGTGCTGCCCGCCGTCACCACCGCCACCGGCGCCTATCTCGTCGTGCTCGTCTTCGGCATGTCCGAGGGGATCCGCAGCCAATCCGCCGCGCTGGGGCACGCTGACGAGATCAGTCGCGCGGTCGTGCTGATCGCCGTCACGGTGTTGCTCGTCGGCGTCGCCGAGGTCGCGGTCGCGACCACCCGGACCGTGGCCCATCGCACCCGGGAACTCGGTGTGCTGGGCGCCAACGGCATTGCGCGCACCCCCGTCGTCGCGGCGCTGCTCGTCGAACCCGTGCTCGCCGCGGTACTCGGGGCGCTGGCCGGCGCACTGCTGGCCGTACTCACCGGCGCGGTGCTCGCCGCAGCGGGCGTCGTCGGCACCGGCGTGTCGAGCGCGGGCCTGGCGGTCGGCGCCGGGGTGGCCGTCGCGGTCAGCGTCGTGGCCGCGCTGGCCACCAGCGTGGTCCCCACCTGGAAGGCCGCCTCGCGCCCGCCCATCCGATCGTTGACCGAAGGAAGCTGACATGACCGCACCGGTGATCGAGATCTCGGACGTGTGGAAGCTGCACAAGCTGGGCGACGAGGTGGTCAAGGCGCTGATGGCCGCCGAACTGACCGTGCAGCCCGGCGAATTCGTGTGCCTGATGGGGCCCAGCGGCAGCGGGAAGTCCACCTTGCTCAACATCATCGGCGGGCTGGACCGGCCGACCAAGGGCACGGTGCGGGTCGCAGGCAAGGACACTGCGCAGCTGACCGAGAGCCAGTTCGCCGCGCTGCGCCACGACACGGTCGGGTTCATCTTCCAGAGCTACAACCTCATCCCGTTCCTGTCGGCGGTGGAGAACGTCGAGCTGCCGCTGATGTTCGAGCCCTACGACCGCGCCGCGCTGCGTCGGCGGGCGATCGAGCTGCTCGAGCTGGTCGGGCTCGGGCACCGGATCCACCACCAGCCCACCAAGATGTCCGGCGGCGAGCAGCAGCGCACCGCGATCGCACGCTCGCTGATCAGCAACCCCACCCTCGTGCTGGCCGACGAGCCGACGGCGAATCTGGACCACCGCACGGGGGAGACGGTGGTGCGGATGCTGCGTGACCTGTGCTCGACCATGGGCGTGACCGTGGTCGCCAGCACCCACGACCCCACGGTGGCCGACGAAGCGAGCCGTGTCGTCCGGATGAAAGACGGACAGATCGTCAACTGAGACAACAGATGTGGGAGAAGGCATGACACAGACAGAGCCCGCGCCGCCTGCCGGTCGCGACACGCTCATGACCACCGAGCTGGTCCCCGAGCAGATCCTGCCGAAGGTGATGACCACCTTCGGTCTGACCGCGGCCTACGTGTTCATCATCTGCTGGGTCACCGGGTCGTCGGTGATGGCCGCCGGTGGCTGGACGGCGATCCCGATGTGGGTGCTCGGCATCCTGACGTTCCTGATCCCCGCCGGCATGGCCGTCGTCGAACTCGGCAACCTGTGGCCGGGCCAGGGCGGGGTGTACATCTGGGCCACCCGCACGATGGGGGAGACATGGGGGTTCATCGGCGGTTACCTGTCCTGGGTCCCGGTCATCCTCAACGCCGCGTCATCACCCGCGGTGGTCCTGCAGTTCCTGCTGCTGGCGTTCCACGCCGAGCTCGGCCTGACCACGAGCATCATCCTGCAGCTGGTGATCCTGTGGACGGTGATCGGTCTGGCGCTGGCGAAACTCGCGGCCAGTCAACGGATCATGAACATCGTCTTCGTCGTCTACGGCCTGTTGACGCTGACGATCTTCATCTCCGGTCTGCTGTTCGCGGTCAAGCACGGCTCGGCCACCCCGTTCAGCTGGGCCGAGGCCACCATCCCGAACTTCGCCGTTGCCGGCTTCTTGTACGGCACCGTGCTGCTGTACCTGCTCGGTGTGGAGACACCCTACAACATGGGGGCGGAGTTCCTCTCGGTGCGCAAGAGCGGCCCCAAGATGATCCTGTGGGGGTCGGCGGCGCTGGTCGCGATCTATCTGCTGACCACACTCGGCACCATGATGGCGCTGCCCAGCGACGAGATCGATCCGGTCACCGGTGTCATCGGCATGCTCGACGTGGCCGGCTTCCCCGGCCTGATGGAGGTCTGCGCGATCGTGCTGGCGTTCATCATCATCGTCGCGCTGATGACCTACCAGGTGGCCTACTCCCGGCTGATCTTCGTCTCAGGTCTCGAGCGGCACCTGCCGCGTCTGTTCACCCATCTGAACCCACGCACCCGTAACCCGGTGACCGCGATCCTGATCCAGGGCGTCATCTCGTCGCTGATCCTGGTGGGGCTGTACTCACAGAGCAGCATGGCCAACGTCACGATCTACCTGCAGGGCGGGCTGTCCACGGTATGGCTGCTGTCCGGGTTCTTCTTCCTGTTCCCGGTCGTCATCGCCCGCCGCAAGTACGCCGATCGCTATGCCGACGAACAGTTCTGGCGGATCCCCGGCGGCATGACCGGCGTGTGGATCACCGTCGCCGTCGGCACCCTGGGCACCATCGGCGGCGTCTACTACTCGTTCGTCACGCCGTGGATCGACGTTCCCACGGCGACGTGGATGACCTGGGTCGGGGGCATCAGCCTCGGCATGTTCGCCCTCGGCCTGACGGTCTACGTCTTCGGGCGCCGCTCGGCGCGCAAGGTCTCCCAGGAAGACGCGCTCGCCCACCTGGCGGTCTTCGATCTCACCGGCAGCGACGACAAGGAAGCAGAGGGATCCGGCAAGTGACGATGGAGGACACCCGCACGCACGGTGCGGACTCAGCCGATGCGGCCGGCCGCTATCCGCTCGACCCGCTCACCGGCGCCGAGATCGAAGCCGCCGCCGCGGTGATCAGGGCGAGCGAATTCGCCACATCCACACTGAAGTTCGTGATGATCTACCTGGCCGAACCCGCCAAGACGGCCTCGCTCACCTTCGCCAAGGCCGACGTTCCGCGGTGCGCGTTCGCCACGATGTACGACGCCGCGGCCAAGATGATCTACGAGGCGGTCGTCGACCTCGGGGCGCGCGTCATCGAATCGTGGACACCCGTTCCCGGCCGCTTCCCCTCCTACCTGGTCGAGCACATGACCGGCGTCGAGGAGAAGGTCCGCGAGGATCCCCGCTGGCAGGAGGCGATGCGCAAGCGCGGGGTCACCGACTTCAGCCTGGCGATGATCGATCCGTGGCCCGCCGGCTACTACGGCAGTCAGGACCACTACGACAACTCCCCGCTGGTCTGCCGGCCGCTGACCTTCCTGCGGGCGGCCCCGTCCGAACACGGGTACGCCCGTCCCGTCGAAGGCCTCATCGTCACCTTCGATCTCGACGCCATGGAGGTGATCGACATCGAGGACCACGGCGTCGTGCCGCTGCCGCCGACCGCAGGCAACTACTCCGAGACGTTCATGTTCGACCCGAACAACCGGCCGGCGTTCACCGAGTTCCGGCCCGACGTCAAGCCGATCGAGATCACCCAACCCGACGGGCCCAGCTTCACCGTCGACGGGTGGAACGTGACGTGGCAGAAGTGGTCCCTGCGCATCGGATTCAACCCGCGCGAGGGCGTCACGCTGCACGAGGTGACCTACACCGACCGCGGACAGACCCGGCCGATCCTGTACCGGGGCTCGCTGTCGGAGATGGTGGTGCCCTACGGGGACACCTCGCCCACCCACTGGAACAAGAACGTCTTCGACATGGGTGAAGTGGGCATGGGCTTCTCGGCCAACCCGCTGACCTTGGGCTGCGACTGCCTCGGCGAGATCCACTACTTCGACGGCACGGTCAACGACTCCAGCGGCAACGCGGTCACCATTCCCAACGCGATCTGCATGCACGAGGAGGACTACGGAATCTCCTGGAAGCACACCGACTTCCGCACCGAGGAGGTGGAAGTCCGGCGATCGCGGCGGCTGGTCATCTCGATGATCTGCACCGTCGGCAACTACGAGTACGGTTTCTTCTGGTACTTCTACAACGACGCCTCGATCGAGGTGGAGGTGAAGCTCTCGGGCGTGCTGACCACCGGGGCGGTTCTCGACGGGGAGTCGCCGCGCTGGGGCAAGCTGGTGGCGCCGGGCATCTACGGCCCGAATCACCAGCATTTCTTCAACTTCCGGCTCGACATGAGCGTCGACGGGCCGAACAACACTGTGTACGAAGTGGATTCGGTCCCCGAGCCGGATCCGGCGCTCAACCCGCACCGCAACGCCTGGATCGTGCAGGACACGCTGGTGGAGTCCGAGGCCGGGGGAGCGCGGGACTGGAACTGGTCGACGGGCCGGTACTGGAAAGTGACGAACCCGTCGAAGGTCAACGAACTGGGTGCCCCGGTCGCCTACAAGCTGGTGCCCAGGGACATCGTGCCGGTGATGGTGCAGGAGGGCTCCCACATCTACGACCGCGCCCGGTTCGTGCAGCACAACCTGTGGGTGACCCGGTACGACCCGAAGGAGATGTTCGCGGCCGGCGACTACATGTACCAGTCCGCCGACGTCCAGGGTCTTCCGGAGTTCATCGCCGACGACGCCCCGCTGGAGGACACCGACGTCGTGCTCTGGTACACCCTCGGCGCCCACCATGTGGTGCGGCCCGAGGACTGGCCCGTGATGCCGTGCGCCTACGCGGGCTTCCACCTCAAGCCGATCGGCTTCTTCGACGGCAACCCGGCGCTGGACCTGCCGCCCTCACCGCCGAAGGCGTGCCACGCCAACCACGCGGGACTACCGGTGGCCGAGCGCGCGAGGGAGTCGTGAGAGCGGCGGCGCATTGTCACACGCCGATCGTTACGGCGCACTTTCAGCGACATTTATTTGCATTGCTAAAGATACATGTCAGCGCGCATAGCGAAGGAAAAGTGACTCTTGACTTTTGCGGGTTCGGACGACCACATTAGGTTCTGTCAATCAAATAGCCTGTGTAACGCGTTGCAGAACCCGGGAGCGCCCTGAACGGGAAGCGAATCGACCTCCCAGTCGCAGAAAACGGCGTAAAGTTTGCCATTGATCTTATTGGCAACTGAGCAATGGAACGTCTTGCACCGTTCGGGGGAATGAGGATGGTTCACGCAACAGACACACGTCGGTCGGCCATATCGGTCGGCGTCATCGACTCGAACGTCATCGCTCACGCCGGCGTCAAGCCTCTCGTGGCCAAGTCGGGGAACCGCATAAGAATCGCCGAGTGCTACGGAAGTCCCGGCCAGTTCATGGCCACCGACACGGACCACGCGCCGCCGGTCGACGTCGTCTTGTTCGACGTGGACGTCGACCGGCGGGGTCCCGACTTCGAGTCGCTCGCCAAGATCATCCGCCGCGGTCATCCGGTCGTGGTGTACACCGAATTGGCGAACGACGAGGTCATCCTGACGAGCCTCGACCTCGGAGCGGCAAGTTATGTGATCAAATCCGAGGCTTGTCAGCACTTGATCGAGGCGCTCAACTCGGCACATCAACAGATTCCCTACGTCGCACCGCGCATGGGTCGCGCACTGCTCAACCACAAGCGGCTGGGCCGGCCGGGGCTCAGCCAACGGGAGCGCGAGGTCCTCGTCGCCTGGTTCAAGAACGGCAGTGTCGAAGGCGTCGCCGAGGCGCTGCTCATCGAGCCGTCGACGGTGCGGACTCATCTGCAGCGAGTGCGCGCCAAGTACGCCTCGGTGGGCAGGGCGGCGCCGACGAAGGCCTCGCTGATCGCACGCGCCCTTCAGGACGGTCTCCTGCGGGTCGGAGACCTGTAACCGGTAGGGGGCCTCGTGAGGATCATGGTGACCGGAGGGGCCGGTTACATCGGGGCGCACGTGGTGCGTGCGCTGCTGCGTGACGGACATGACGTGGCAGTGATCGATGACCTCTCGACAGGAGCCAGGAGCCGGCTGACCGGTGACACCCCGCTGTGCGTCGGATCGGTACTGGACACGGCGCAAGTGCTCGACTGCCTGCGCGCTCACCAATCGGAACTCATCGTTCATGTCGCGGCGAAGAAGGCCGTCGAGGAGTCCGTTGCCGAACCGCTCCTGTACTACCGGGAGAACGTCATCGGTCTCCACAACGTCTTGACGGCGATGGCGCGGGCAGGGACGCGATACCTCCTGTTCTCGTCCAGTGCCGCGGTGTACGGGACACCTGCCGGCGACCTGGTCGACGAGCAGGCGGACACGACTCCTGCATCGCCGTATGGCTGGACCAAGTTGATCTGCGAGCAGATGATTCGGGATGTGGCCGCCGCGAACGGCGTCGAGTGGGTCGCTCTGCGGTACTTCAACGTGGCAGGGGCGGCTGAATCGGCCTTGGCCGACCGGGGCGAGAACAACCTGATCCCAAAGGTTTTCCGCGCGGTCTGTTCCGGTGACCGTCCGCAGATCTTCGGGAACGCCCACCCGACCCGTGACGGCACCTGTATCCGCGATTACATCCACGTTGCCGATGTCGCCGATGCGCACGCTGCGGCGGTGCGCGGCATGGCCGTCGGTGTCCCGTCGGCGATCTACAACATCGGTACCGGGTCCGGCACGAGTGTGCTCGAGGTGATGCAGACCGCCCGGCGCGTCACCGGTGTGGATTTCGACTGGGAGGTGCGCCCGCCTCGGGTCGGCGATCCCCCTGCCGTGATAGCAGACGCGGCGAGATACGACAGGAGCTTGGCTGGCACGCCAGATACGGCCTCGACGACATCGTCGGCAGTGCCTGGCAGGCCTGGACAAGGACGAGTGACGCCACGGTTGCGCGTTGACGGGCGCCGCCGGCGGACGGTCAGTCCAGTTCGGACAGGATGCGGCGCAGCTCGCGCCGGTCGCGTTCCGAGAGTCCGCCGAGCACGCGCTGCTCGGCGCCCCGGATGCCCTCGTTGGTGCGGCCGAGCAGGGCCCGGCCCTCCCGCGTCAGTTCGGCGGGCAGCGAGCGGCCTGCGGCGACGGTCGCGGGCCGGGAGACCAGACCACGGTCCTGCAGGCCGCGCACCACGATGTTCATCGCCTGCGGGGACACCATCACGTCGCGGGCGAGTTCGGCGTTGGACTGTCCGGGCCGGCGCGACAGGATCCGCATGCAGACGTACTGCGGGAAGGTCAGATCGAGCGGTTCGAGCACCGAAGCGGTCACGTCGGCGCGCAGGGCGGAGGCCAGCCGGTGCAGGAGGTAGCCCAGCGGCGCGTCGTCGCGATCACTCATGTCAAGCATCTTGACGCATATCAATCTGATTGATACCAAGGTGTGTATGACGAACGAGATGGATCAGATGTTCGAGGCCGCCTACCGCGGCGAGGCCCCGCACATGGGCGGGGGCGTCCGTCCGCCGTGGAGCATCGACGAACCGCAGCCCGAGATCCGCGCGCTGATCGACGCCGGCGCGTTCCACGGTGAGGTGCTCGACGCCGGCTGCGGAGAGGCGGCGACGTCGATGTATCTCGCTGAGCGGGGCTTCACCACGGTCGGGCTGGACCAGTCGCCGACGGCCATCGCGCTCGCCCGCGAGGAAGCCGCCCGTCGCGGGCTGACCACCGCGTCGTTCGAGGTCGCCGACATCAGCGCGTTCACCGGCTACGACGGCCGGTTCGGCACGATCGTCGACTCGACGCTGTTCCACTCGATGCCGGTCGAGCTGCGCGAGGGCTACCAGCGCTCCATCGCCCGCGCCGCGGCACCCGGGGCCTCCTACATCGTGTTGGTGTTCGACCGGGCCGCGATGCCGCAGGGCGGCCCGGTCAACGCGGTCACCGCCGACGAACTCCGCGACGTCGTCGCCGCGCACTGGATCGTGGACGAGATCCGGCCCGCCCGCATCCACGCCAATGTTCCCGAGGCCGTTGCCGGGCACGCCGAAGCGTTCGCGGGCGCCGACATCCGCGACGAGGGCGGCACCCGCAGGTCGATGGGCGCCTGGCTGCTGCGCGCGCATCGGGACTGACGCGCCCTCGACCCCAGACGTGGTTTCGCGCCTGCGATGAGGCAGGATTAGGGCAGCCGTCCGCGGCACTCGCGGGGGGCGGCGATCGCATGCGAGAACCGCAAAGGAGTCGGATGGCCGACGGCACCACCACCAACGGGGACAACGGGTCGTCGATCAGGCCGGCCTACACCCGCGTCCTACTCAAACTGGGCGGGGAGATGTTCGGCGGCGGCCAGGTCGGTCTCGATCCGGACGTCGTCGCACTGGTGGCGCGTCAGATCGCCGAGGTCGTGCGCAGCGGCGTGCAGGTGGCCGTCGTCATCGGCGGGGGCAACTTCTTCCGCGGTGCCCAACTGCAGCAGCGCGGCATGGAGCGCACCCGGTCGGATTACATGGGCATGCTCGGCACGGTGATGAACAGCCTTGCGCTGCAGGACTTCCTGGAGAAGGAAGGGATCCAGACGCGCGTGCAGACCGCCATCACGATGGGTCAGGTCGCCGAGCCGTACATCCCGTTGCGCGCCCAGCGACATCTGGAGAAGGGGCGGGTCGTCATCTTCGGCGCCGGTATGGGTCTGCCCTACTTCTCGACCGATACGACCGCCGCGCAGCGTGCGCTGGAGATCGGCGCGGAGGTGGTGTTGATGGCCAAGGCCGTCGACGGTGTCTTCACCGCCGACCCGCGCGTCGAACCCGACGCCGAACTGCTGACCGCCATCAGCCACCGCGAGGTCATCGACCGCGGCCTGAAGGTGGCCGACGCGACCGCGTTCAGCCTCTGCATGGACAACGGAATGCCGATCCTGGTGTTCAACCTGCTCACGGATGGCAATATCGCCCGTGCCGTGGCAGGTGAGAAGATCGGCACACTGGTCACGACGTAGGTGCACCGCGGGTGGCCGGCGACAGCGACGGGAGAATGACGTGATCGACGAGACGCTCTTCGATGCCGAGGAGAAGATGGAGAAGGCCGTGTCGGTGGCACGGGACGACCTGGCGTCGATTCGCACCGGCCGCGCCAACCCCGGCATGTTCAATCGCATCCACGTCGACTACTACGGTGCCGCGACTCCGATCACGCAGCTGTCAAGCATCAACGTCCCCGAGGCGCGGATGGTGGTGATCAAGCCCTACGAGGCGGGCCAGCTGCGCAACATCGAGGACGCGATCCGCAACTCGGACCTGGGCGTCAACCCGTCCAACGACGGCAACGTGATCCGGGTGGCGATCCCGCAGCTCACCGAGGAGCGGCGACGTGACCTGGTCAAGCAGGCCAAGTCCAAGGGTGAGGACGCCAAGGTGTCGGTGCGCAACATCCGTCGCAAGGCGATGGAGGAGCTGACCCGCATCAAGAAGGACGGCGAAGCGGGCGAGGACGAGGTGACCCGGGCCGAAAAGGACCTCGACAAGACCACGGCGCAGTACACGACGCAGATCGACGAGTTGGTCAAGCACAAGGAAGGCGAACTGCTGGAGGTCTGAGATGACCGACCAGCAAGCGACACCCGTGCCAGACAACCCGGTCGGCGAACCGCCGACGACGGAGAAGAAATCCCGCGCCGGACGCAACCTGCCCGCCGCCATCGGAGTCGGTGTGCTGCTCGGCGCCATGGCCATCGGCATTCTGCTGTTCGCGCCGACCTGGTGGCTGCCGCTGCTGGCCGCCGCCATGGCGATCGCGACCCACGAGGTGATCCGGCGGCTGAGCGAGCACGGCTACGCACTGCCCACCCTTCCGCTGCTGGTCGGCGGCCAGGCGATGATCTGGCTGACGTGGCCGTTCGGGACGGCCGGCCTGCTCGGGGCCTATGGCGCGACCATCGTCGTGTGCATGGTGTGGCGGCTGCTCGGCCAGGGCCTGAACCACCAGCCGGTCAACTACCTGCGCGACATCGCCGCGACCGTGCTGCTGGCGACCTGGGTGCCGATGTTCGGGGCGTTCACCGCTCTGCTGATCTTCGCCGACCACGGCGGCGTGCGGGTGTTCACGGTGATCGCGACGGTGGTGTTCGCCGACATCGGGGGATACGTCGCGGGCGTGCTGTTCGGCAAGCACCTGATGGCGCCCGCCATCAGCCCCAAGAAGTCGTGGGAGGGCCTGGGCGGATCGCTGGTGTTCGGCGTCACCGCCGCCGTGCTGTCCGTCACGTTCCTGCTCGACAAGCCGGCGTGGGTGGGCATCCCGCTCGGTTTGATGCTGGTGATCACCGGCGTCCTCGGTGACCTGGTCGAATCGCAGGTCAAGCGCGATCTCGGCATCAAGGACATGGGGACGCTGCTGCCCGGTCACGGCGGTCTGATGGACCGTATCGACGCGATGCTGCCCTCTGCCGTCGCCGGATGGATCGTGCTCACCCTGCTGGCCTGAGATACTGGCAGTACTCATGCCTGAATCTTCGGGGGCCGTGCCCCCAGTGCCCCTCGTCTTCGACGCCCCGCGCCGCGCCATGCCGCCGCGGCATTTCGCCGATCTCGACGACGCCGGCCGCGCCGCGGCGGTCGCAGACCTGGGTCTGCCCGCCTTCCGCGGCAAGCAGCTGGCCAACCAGTACTACGGGCGGCTGATCGCCGACCCGACCCAGATGACCGACCTGCCTGCCGCGGTGCGCGAGCAGGTGGGCCAGGCGTTGTTCCCGACGCTGTTCGGTGCCGCGCGGGAGATCGAGTGTGACGCGGGCGAGACCCGCAAGGTGCTGTGGCGCGCGATGGATCAGACGACGTTCGAGTCGGTGCTGATGCGCTACCCCGACCGCAACACCGTCTGCATCTCCTCGCAGGCCGGCTGCGGGATGGCCTGCCCGTTCTGCGCGACGGGCCAGGGTGGCCTGACGCGCAACCTGTCGACCGCCGAGATCCTCGAGCAGGTCCGGTCCGCGGCGGCCGAACTGCACGAGCGCGACGGGTCGCGGCTGTCCAACATCGTGTTCATGGGCATGGGCGAGCCGCTGGCCAACTACAACCGCGTGGTGGCTGCGGTCCGGCGCATCATCGCAGCGCCGCCGGCGGGCTTCGGGATCTCCGCCCGGTCGGTGACGGTGTCGACGGTCGGGCTGGCCCCGGCGATCCGCAAGCTCGCCGACGAGAAGCTCAACGTCACGCTCGCGCTGTCACTGCACGCCCCCGACGACGAACTGCGCGACACGCTGGTGCCGGTGAACAACCGGTGGAAGGTCAGCGAGGCGCTCGACGCCGCGCGCTACTACGCCGACGCGACCGGCCGGCGCGTGTCGATCGAGTACGCGCTGATCCGCGACGTCAACGACCAGCCCTGGCGGGCCGATCTGCTGGGCAAGAAGCTGCACGGCGCGCTGGGCCCGCTGGCGCATGTCAACGTCATCCCGCTGAACCCGACGCCGGGCAGCGAGTGGGACGCCAGTCCCAAACCGGCCGAGAGGGAGTTCGTCCGCCGGGTGCGCGAGCGCGGGGTGTCGTGCACGGTGCGCGACACCCGCGGCCGCGAAATCGCCGCGGCCTGTGGGCAATTGGCTGCTCAGGGCTGAGCTATCCCGAGCTCGGCGGGTTGAGGAACCAGACGTTCTCCTCGCGCAGCCTGCGGCTGCGCCAACCGTCGGGAGTCCGCACCACCTCGTGGTGGTAGTAGCCGCCGCAGCTGCTGGGTTCGGCCATGCCGGGCAGCTGCATCGGGTTGTAGAACATCGCGCGCACCGTCGCCGTGTCCCCGTCGATGTCGGCTTCGACGTTGGTGATGTGGTGCATGCTCCACACGATCACGCCGAAATGGGTGGCGAACCAGTCGACGACCTCGTCGAGCGTTCCCGCCACGGCTCCCGCCGAGGAGTAGTCGATGAGTGCGTCGGCGGTGAACACCGAGCGGTAGAGCTGCCAGTCCTTGGTGTCCACGGCGCGGGCGTAGCGGTTCAGCAGCGCCTGGATCGCCAACTCATCGGCGACGTGGTCGACCTGAACCACAGCTCAGCTGTTCCTGATGCCGACGCAGTGCCGCAGCTGGGCGAGGAACTGGTCGGCGTCGTCGCTGCGCACGATGTAGTGCGACACCGCGACGCGGACCGCGGTCGCGGCCTTCACCGCGCCGTTGGGACCGGGCAGCAGCCTCTCGAGCTGGCTGCGCATCGCCGGGATGATGTGGGCCAGCTGCCCGATGACGACCTCGGGTTCGATGTCGACCAGTCGCACCCCGGAGTAGGACCGCTGATAGTCGACGATGAACCGCATCGCGGCGTCTACCCGGTCGTTGCCGCGCAAACCTGCGGTGGCCCTGGCGATCCCGGTCTCGAACATGTCGCGTTCGTAGATCCCGAAGGCCGTCAGCAGTTCCTGCTTGTCGGCGAACCAGCGGTACAGCGTCGGGCGGGACACGCCGGCCTGCAGCGCAACTTCCGAGAGGCTCAGTTTGGTCTGCCCGCTGCGGCCGAGCACCTCCGCGGTCGCGACCAGGATGCGGTGCCGCGTCGAGGTGTCCTCACCGTCGGAGCGGTCGCGTGCGGGCTGGTTCACGGGTGGTCCTTCATTCGGTTCGCCGTCGATCCTAAGCGTTCGGTCACGGAGTTCTCCTCAGCGCGGCAACGGTGTCTCCTAGGCTTGCACCCGGTAGTCAGAACAGGCTTACAAAGCACACGCTATTTGTAAAGCGAGGATCATGGCGGGTCCGCTGCAGGGCATCAAGGTCGTCGAACTGGGGGTGTGGGTGGCCGGCCCGGCGGCCGGCGGAATCCTTGCCGACTGGGGCGCCGACGTCGTGAAGATCGAGCCTCCGACCGGCGACCCGGCACGGGGATTCGGCCGGATGATGGGCATCGAAGAGTCGAGCCCGCCGTTCGAGATGGACAACCGCGGCAAGCGCAGCGTCGTACTCGACGTGACGACCGACGACGGTCGCGCTGCCGCGTTCGCCCTGCTCGAGGACGCCGACGTGTTCCTGACCAACGTCCGCCCGGGCGCGCTTCGCCGGATCGGATTGACCTTCGAGGACGTCGCACGCCACAACGCCAGGCTGGTCTACGGCCTGATCACCGGGTACGGCGACACCGGCCCCGATGCCGACCGCGCGGCCTACGACGTCGCGGCGTTCTGGGCGCGCGCCGGTCTGGCACACCTGCTGACCCGGCCGGGTGAGACGCCGCCGTTCCAGCGGGGCGGCATGGGCGACCACACGGCGGGGATGACGCTCGCGGGCGCGGTGTGCGCCGCGCTCGTCGCGCGGAACCGCACGGGCACAGGGCAACTCGTGAGCACATCGCTGTACCGGCAGGGTGCCTACACCGTCAGCTTCGACCTCAGCACGTTCCTGCTCACCGGGCACACGATCGCGATCGGGCAGCGCGAGACGATGGCCAACCCGTCGATGAACAACTACGTCGCCGGAGACGGACGCCGATTCTGGATCGTCGGACTGCAGGCCGGACGGCACTGGCCGCCGCTGTGCCGCGCGGTCGGGCGGCCGGAGTGGCTGGCCGACGAGCGTTACGCAACGGCACACGGACGCGCTGCGCATGCACCGGAGTTGATCGCCGCTCTCGACGCCATCTTCGCCACCCGGTCGCTCGAGGAGTGGGCGCAGGCCTTCGCCGCGGAGCCGGAACTGTTCTGGTCGCCGATCAACACTCTCGAGGACGTCGTCGCCGACGACCAGTTCCACGCCGCAGGCGGAATCGTCTACGTCCCCGACGCGCACGATCCCGGGGCATCGGTGCCGATGGTGGCCTCGCCCGCGGATTTTCATGGCACACCGATCGAGATCCGTTGCAGCGCTCCACGACTGGGTGAGCACACCGAGGAGGTGTTGGGTGACCTCAGGCCGTCATGACGGCGGACGCCGGCGCACCAGTACCGACTGCTGGATCGCGCCGACCGGACCACGCTCGTCGAACAGGGTGCCGATCGTCGTGCCGATACCGTCGGGGCCGTAGCTGGTCTCGGCGCGGATGCCGGTCCATTCGCCCTCGGGGAGGCGATGGACGTGGACCGCGAGATCGGAGTTCAGGAACGTCCAGCGGTGGATGTCCAGCTTGGTCCCGATGCCGTTGGCGTTGTCGGCGACGGCGAAGAGTCGCTCGAGCGGCGTCATCGCCTCACCGTCGACGAGGCCGACCTCCGGCCGGATCCACGACTCGCCGGGCTGCTCGCCGCGGGGGGTGGTGAGCCAGCGCCAATCGACGCTGTGCAGATAGTTCGGCTCCCAGTTCGTCCGCATGTCCCGGCTGACGGCCTCGCGGCGCGGGCGCAACGGCGGGGCCGAGGCGCCGGCTACGTCGCCGGTGTCCTGGGTCTGGAAGCGCCATCCGCTCGCGCGGGCCACCGGCCGCGGCGCTCCGTCGGGGCCGAGCGCCAGCATCTCGGCGCTGATCAACTCGATCTGTCTGCCGGCGCGGTCCCGACGGGCCCGCAGCCACAGGTCGCCCTCGGCGGGCACCGGCCCGAGCAGGTCGACGAGCACCCGGGTCAGCCGGGTGTCGTCGCGCGACTCGCAGCGCTCCAGCCCGCGCACCAGCAGCGCCGACACCGGCCCGCCGTGCTGGATGGCCGGCGTCCAGGTGCCGCGGACGAGGTCGCCGGCACGGAAGCGCTCGCCGAGGTCGTCGCTGCCCAACAGCTCGAAGTAGGAGTCGGCCATCAGATCGTGACCGCGTCGTGTGTGCCGGCGGAGACCCTTCGTCCTTTACAACTCACGGGGCGAGTGTCACGCTCGCTGAGCGTGGCTGTCAACGAGCACGATCGGGAGGTTGACCGATGACATTCGTCGAGCGGCTCGATCCGGCGCTGCGTCACCTCGCCGACGTCCGTGCGGACCTGTCGCCCCCGGTTCTGGGTGCCGTGCGGGATTCGCTGAACCAGCGACGCGCCGAGGCGGCCAGAACGATGGACACGATCGGTCTGGAGATCGAGCAGCGTATGGTGCCGACCGGGGCGGATCACAGCGTCCCGGTGCGGATCTATCGCGGCGGGCCGCCGCCGTCGCCGGTCGTGATCTATTGTCATGCAGGCGCTTTCGTACTCGGCAATCTGGACACCGACCATCGGCAGTGCATCGAGTACGCGCGCCGAGGCCGCTGCACGGTGGTCTCGGTGGACTATCGCCTGGCGCCCGAGCATCCGTTCCCCGCCGCCCTCGATGACGCCGCCGCGGTGCTGGAGTGGGCGGTGCGGTGCAGTGCGGAACTGGGAATCGATGCCGGCGCGGTGGCGGTGGCAGGCAGCAGTGCCGGGGGAGCGCTGGCGGCCTGTCTGGCTGCGAGGGCCGCGGCGGGAGACACCGTCCCCGTGGCGTTCCAGATGTTGCATCAGCCGGTGCTCGACGACCGGCCGAGCCCGTCGATACAGGAGTTCGCCTCGACACCGGGGTTCGATGCCGATGCGGTGCGGTGGATGTGGGAGCACTACCTCGCGGGTGCGCCGGCCACCGCGGAGGCGGCGCCGGGCCGCACGCTGGATCTCACCGGGCTGCCCGCCACGCTGATCACCTGCTCCGAGCTCGACCCGCTGCGCGACGAGGCGGTCGATTACGCGTTGCGACTGATGTGGACCGGCGTGTCCACCGGACTGCACGTGTTTGCAGGCACGTGCCACGGTTTCGACGCGATGCTGCCCGACTGGGAGACCAGCGAGCGGCTGTTCGAGATGCAGGGTGCCGCGCTGCGGCGGGCGCTGCTGCACTGATTTCTGCCCCATCGTCGGTCAGAACGGTGGGTCGTCGGGCTGGCATGTGGGTGGTCGGGTGTCGGTGTCCGGCGGGGGTGGTGTGGTGGTGTGTATCGCTGCGTCGCGGGTTTGTTTGTTGTGGGCGCGTTCGGTTTTGATGCGTGCGGCGTCCTCGGCGCTGCTTGGGCGGCGTCGCTGGGGCATGGTGGCGGTGCGGTGCGGGTCGGGTGGGGGTGTCGGGGGTGGGGGTGGCAGGGCGGCGGTGGTCGCGGGGAAGGTCGGGAAGAACAGGGTGCAGCCGGGTCGGGTGATCTCGGTTCGGCCGTCGGGGTTGGTGAAGATGATGGTGGCGTCGGGTGATTGCTGTTCGCGCCAGCCGTCGGTGAAGGTCTTGCTCAGGTGGTGGGTGCGGCATTTGCAGTTCAGGTTCGACGGGTGGGTCGGGCCGTAGGGCCAGGGTCGGCTGTGGTCGATGTCGCAGTGCTCGGCGGGGACGTCGCAGCCGGGGAAGCGGCAGAACAGGTCGCGCAGCCGGACGTAGCGGGCCAGCCGTGCTGAGGGCCGGTAGTGCGGTTCGGGGTCGGGTCCGGGCAGCCACAGCGCGGTGGTGGTGGCGCCGGCGGGGACTTGTCAAGATTTCTGTGTATGTGGCGGTGGTCTACAGGTAGGGGTTGATGCGTTCGGGGTAGTTCAGGACGAGGGATCCGAGTGCTTGTTTCCAGCCGTTGGTGCGGGCTCCTTCGACGAGGCGGGTGTGGCGGGAGCGGTCTCCGGTGGCGAGGGGGTCGTCGATGTATCTCTGGCGTTCTCGGGCGCGTTTGTCTTCGATGTTGCAGATCGCCAGCCACAGCAGTTTGACCGCGGCGGCGTCGTTAGGGAAGTGTCCGCGGTTTTTGATGATCTTGCGCAGTTGATAGTTCAGCGATTCGATCGCGTTGGTGGTGTAGATGATCCGCCGCAGCTCCGGCGGGAACGCCAGGAACGGGATGAACCGCTCCCACGCGTTACGCCAGGCGATCACTGTCGTCGGGTTTGACTGTCCTAGAGTGGAATTGGCGAACTCTTCGAACGCTTCGGTCGCGGCGTCGACGGTCGGGGCGGTGTAGACGGTTTTCAATGCCGCGGCGATCGCCTTGCGCTGACCATAGGAGACGAACCGCATCGAGTTGCGGATCAGATGCACCACGCAGACTCCCGCTGTCAACCTTTCATCGTGGACGTGTTTGGTCGCCGCGACTGACTCGGTTTGCTCAGCGCGGTCGTGGGGAGGGCGGACTATGCCGCGGTGGTGCGGTGGTGGATGACCGGGTCGTAGAGGGTGTGATCGTGCCAGCAGCGCCACAGAATGCGGCACCAGCGCGCACCCAGGCCACGCAGAGCGCGGTGGTGTGGTTGGCCGGCGGCGCGGGCGTGTTCGTAGATGTCGGCCGACCATGGGTCCTCACGGACGGCGACGAACATCCACCAGTCGATGGCGTGGCGCATTCGCCGGTTGGCGGCGTAGCGGAACCTCACCTGACGGGTGCGCCCGGAGGCCTTGGTGACCGGAGCCAAGCCGGTCTCGGCCAACAACGACGGCGCCGATGGGAAACGGCTGCGCTGTTCACCCATTTCGGAGATTAATACGCCGGCGGTGACGGGACCGATACCAGGGAAGCTGGTGAAGATCGGAGTGTCCGGGTGCATGTCGAGCAACTCGCCCAGCCGCTTGTCGTGGGCTCGCAGGTGAGTGTTGAGTAGCGCGAGCTGTTCTGTGAATGCTTTGGCCGCCAACGCTTTACCGGCGACGGTTCCTTCACTGGCCGACAACAGATGAGGCTGCATCCGGGCGATGAGCGTCTCAGGTTTCTGCCGGCCACTGTAGCCGTGTCGGCCGGTGAATCCACCCATTCGTCTCGTCGTGACCCTGCTCGCCTGCGCGGGAGTGGGAAAGGTCCGGATGAACGCCAGGGTGATGTCACGGTCCAACGAGGAGAACAGGTGCAAAGGTGCGGGGTGGTAGGCCTCCAAGATCGACCGCAGCCGATTTTCGGTATCCACCTGCATATCCAGGATGCGCTGACGATCCCGGCTGACCGCGATCAGCTCGGCCAATACCGGCGACGCAACAGCCAACGGCCGCCACTGGGCATATTGGTGACGCAACGTGTCGGCCAAAACGTAGGCATCGAACTCGTCGGACTTGGCCGCCGCCATCCGATACCGTTCACGTGCACGCGCCGAGATCTTCGGTGACACGCAATAGATTTCAGCGCTACAGTGCTGTTGCAGATGCTCGACAAGCAAGCCCTCGGCGCGTTCGATGGCGATACGCACCGAGCCAGTCAGTGAGGCGATCACCTCGACCAATATCGTCAAACCGTCGACGGTGTGCGCGATCTTTCGGCTGAGAAGCTGCCCGCCGCGGTCGTCGAGGACGCAGAGGTAATGGGAGCGTCCGCCCCAATCAATGCCGCACCAGAAACGACTTGCACCGTCCGGACTATCCTGATTCATTGCAGTCAGATCCCCTTCGATCCGAAGATTCACGCTGCAATGTGCGGGGCGTGCCCGGAACCTCATCTCGGCACTCGCCGCTGATACCGGTGGTGCTGCTCTCGCTGGCCGGTCCAAGCCCCGCAGCCACCACGGGCGGACAGGTCTGCATGTGGACCTCGAAGGTGACGCGTTTGCACAGGTCCTGCCCGTGGTGGTGCAGGTGAACGCCGAGACCATCCCGGCCCACCCATTGTTAATAGATGAGGTCTGCACCGTGGTCTGCGGCCAGGTCGCCTCGACGGCTTCGGCGAAACCGGTCAGCCCGTCGGTGCATACGATCAGGATGTCCTTGACGCCACGGTTGGCCAGCTCGGCGCATACCCCGGCCCAGAACTTCGCCCCCTCATGGGCGGTCACCCAGATCCCCAGCACGTGCCGGATCCCGTCGAGATCGACACCGACGGCGATGTGGGCGGCTCGGTTCTTGACCTGGTGACCGTCGCGGATCTTGATGACCAGAGCGTCGAGGTAAACGATCGGATACAGCTCCTCAAGGGGGCGTTTCTGCCACTGGGTGACCTCCTCGAGCACCGCGTCGGTGATCCGCGAGATCGTGTCGTGGGACAGCTCGGTGCCGATCGTGGTGGCCAGATGATGCTGGATATCGCGGATCGTCATCCCGCCGGCGTAGAGCGAAATGATCATGTCGTCCAGACCGCCCAGGCGCCGCGAGCCCTTCGGGACCAGGGTCGGGGTGAAGCTGCCGTCCCGGTCGCGCGGGATCGCCAACCCCACGTCGCCGACCTCGCTGGCGACCGTCTTGGGCGTGAACCCGTTGCGAGCATTGGGCAGCTCACGCCCTACGGGATCACCCTTGTCGTATCCGAGGTGATCGGTCAGCTCAGCAGCCAACCCGCGCTCGAGCACCGCTTTGACCATCTCGGGCAGAAACCCACCCTGACCGGTCAACTGCAGCTGGCCCGCATCGATCTTGGCCAGCACGTCATCGAGAACACCTGCGGACTTCAACGCCTCTACGGCATCAGCCCCCGACATCGGCTCGTCAGTGGTCACATCCATCGATACTGCTCCATCCATCAGCAGCCACAGCTACACAAACCATCTGACACGCTCGGCGCGGGCGGCCTGTTCGATCGCGTCCAGCAGCGCCTCATCGGCAACCTGGGCGAACATACGTTCGAACATGCTTCGATTCTGCCCGCACCCGCCGACACCCCGCCACACCAAGTGTCCAGCCTGTGGAGGAAAACGGTATTGGGGATAACCCCAGCGCCGCAACGAGACTCGCTCGCCGCGAGCGCGCGCGAAATGCCCGCCAACGGCGGCGTGTCGCTGTGCAGACACGCGCGCTCGTAGAGGGGTCCAGCCCGAGACGCTACAACGCCGGGATGACCTCGCCCGCAAGCAGATCCAGTGTCTCGTCCGAACAGCGGGCGTGGGTGAACAGCACGATCTGGCCGAACCCCAGCCCGATCAGCTCGCCGAGTCGGTCGGTGACGGTGGCGGGCGTGCCGATCAGGCCTGCCTCGTGCAGACCGAAGCCCGGTCCGCCGAAACGCTTCTCGGCCAGCGCACGCACCCCGGGCAGCGCCGCGTCGTCGCGCGCGAGCGCCGTCACCGCCTCGATCGACATCACGATCGTCGCCGGGTCCCGTCCCACGGCCTCGCACGCCGACCGCATCGCGGCGATCGCACTCTCGATGTCGCCGAGCGCGTAGGTCGGAACGTTCCACACGTCGGCGTAACGGGCCACCAGCGGCAGTGTGTACGTCGGGCCCACCCCGCCGACCACGATGGGCGGCCGCGGTCGCTGCACCGACCCCGGAGTGACCGGCAGGTCGCGAACCGTGAAGTGCTTTCCCGCGTGCGTGATGACTCCGCAGTCGAAAGCCTGATGCAGGATCTCGAGTGTCTCCGCGAGCCGCCCGGACCGCTCGCCGAACGTCCCCCACGGCAGGCCTGCCCGCTCGTGCTCGTCGGCGAGGGACCCGCTTCCGATCCCGAGCGTGAGACGGCCACCCGAGATCTGGTCGAGCGTGGTGGCCATCTTGGCCAGCATCACCGGGTGCCGGAACTGGTTGCACAACACCATGTGCCCGATCCGGATCCGCTCGGTGTTGCTCAGCAGCGCGGTCGCCAGGGTCCACGCCTCCAAGGACGGACGATCGGGCATTCCGGGGGCGTAGAGGTGGTCGTAGAGCCACAGCGAATCGATGCCGAGCTCGTCGCAGCGCCGCGTGCGCTGCAGCACCTCCTCGTAGGACAGCCCCATGTGGGGCAGGTAGACGCCGATCTCGGGCTTGCTCATGAACCTCCCGCCGCTGTACTTCGCGCGCTCTGCATGGTAACGACATTCTCACTGAGCAAGAACGTAATTCTGAACAGGGAGGCCCGCGTGCAGTTCGCGATCACCCATCCGATGCACAGTCACCCCTACAACCCCGACCTCGTCACCGGGTCCGGCATCGCGGCGGTCGCCGCCGCGGCGGAAGCGGCCGGCTTCGGCGGATTCGGGTTCACCGACCATCCGGCGCCCACCACGCGTTGGCTCGAGGCGGGCGGTCACGACACGCTCGACCCGTTCGTCGCGATGGGATTCGCCGCCGCCCACACCACGGCGCTGCGGCTCATCCCGAACATCATCGTGCTGCCCTACCGCAACCCCTTCGTGGTCGCGAAGGCCGGGGCGACCCTCGACCTGGTGTCCGGCGGCCGCTTCACCCTGGCGGTCGGAGTGGGCTACCTCAAGCGCGAATTCGCCTCTCTCGGTGTCGATTTCGACGAGCGTGCAGAATTATTCGAAGAGTCCCTGGACGTCATCCGCCGGATCTGGACCCGCGACGACGTCACCGTCGAGAGCAGACACTTCACCGCCGAGGGCATCACCGCGCACCCGCGGCCCCTCACCGCGCCGCACCCGCCGATCTGGATCGGCGGCAACACCGCGGCCGCGAGGGCACGGGTGGCCGCCCACGGGCAGGGCTGGTGTCCGTTCCGGGCGCCCGCGCAACTGGCCAGGACGGCCCGCACGGCGGCGCTGAGCTCGACGGACGAGTTGGCGAAGGGCGTCGAGGATCTGCGCCGCCGCCTCGAGGCGGCCGGACGCGACCCCTTCGACGTCGACATCGCGTTCACCAACGACGCGGGCGGCAATCCCGGAGACGACGCCTTCGACGCCGACGCCTTCCTGGCCGGTGCGGCCGACCTGGAGAAGGCCGGGGTGACGTGGATCCAGGTGACGGTGCCCGGGGACAGCCTGGCTCGCGCGCTGGACGCCGTGGAGCGGTTCGGTGCCGAGGTGATCCTCAGAGCCTGACCAGCGTCTTGCCGATGTTGGCGCCGGTGAACAGACCGTTGAGCGCGTCGACGCAGGATTCGATGCCCTCGAAGATGTGCTCGCGGTGCACCAGCAGGCCGTCGGCGTCCCATCGGCGCAGCGCGGCGAACGCCTCGTCGAACCGGCCCCACTCGTCGAGGGCGTTGAATCCCTGCATCAGAGCGGTCTTCGCAAGCAGGTTCACGTAGTTGGCCGGTCCGGGATGCTCACCGGTGAGGTAACTGGAGATGACCCCGCACAGTACGACTCGCGCCTTGTGGGCCAGTCTGCCGAGCACCGCGTCGAGGATCGGCCCGCCGACGTTGTCGAAGTAGACGTCGACGCCGCGCGGACAGTGCTCCTTGAGCGCAGCCGGTAGGTTCTCACCCCGGTAGTCGATGCAGGCGTCGAAACCGAAATCCTCCACCACCGCACGGCATTTGTGCGCTCCGCCCGCGATCCCGACCACCCGCGCGCCCGCGATCCGGGCGATCTGGCCGGCCACCGACCCGGTCGCCCCTGCGGCCGCCGACACCACCACCGTCTCGCCCGGCTGGGGCTTGCCGATGCCGGTCATCCCGAAGTACGCGGTGGCTCCGGTCGGTCCGTAGATCGACATCACCGCGCGCTGGTCGACCTGGTCGCCGGGACCCGGCACCGGCGTGGTGAACAGGTCGTCCCGGACGATGGTGTACTCCTGGAATCCGGTCAGGGTGGTCACTACGTCGCCGACACGGTATGCGGCACATCGTGATTCGACCACCTCGCCGATTCCGGCGGCGCGGATCACCTCGCCGAGCTGCACCGGGGGCAGGTAGCCGGGCTGGTCGTCGAGCCATGTCCGGGCGGCCGCGTCGATGCCGACGTAGGTGGTGCGCACCAGCGCCTCGCCGTCGGCCGGTTCGGGCGCCGTCGTGGCGACCAGTTCGGTGTCCCCGGGCGCGACCAGTCCGTGCGGGCGGCGGCGCAACACGATCTGGCGGTTCGTCAGAGTCGGCACACGGGCGAACCTACCGAAGGTGTGGTCGGCCCGGACCGGCTTCGGCTACAGGCGCCACAGCGCCTCCTGCGTCGTGGTGGCCACCAGCGCGCCGTCGAGGTCGAACAGCGAGCCGAGCACGAGACCGCGGGAGTCGCTGTGGTTGCGCTGCTCGACGTCGTAGCGATGCCACGCGTGCGGGATGAACGGGCGGTGGAACCAGACGGAGTGGTCGAGGCTGGCGGCGTAGGCGGCCCCGGGCGTCAGCGGCGCACCTGCGGGCCGGGCGACCGGGACGGGACCGAAGTCGCTGAGGAACGTCAGTGTGCACGCCTGGGTCAGTGGATCGTCCTCGATCTCGGCGCGGGTGCGAATCCAGAACGGCGGCACCGCGAACACGGACTCGTCGCCGGGACGGGTGCGGATCTCGAACCGGTCGGCGTATTCGATGCCGGGCGCCTTGGCGCGGGCATGATCCAGCGGCAGTGACGGCACGGGGGCAGGCTGCTGGTCTGCTCCCGGTTCCGCGACGTGGAACGACGCGATCATCTCCAGGATGACGGCGCCGCGCTGCACCGCGGTGACGCGGCGGGTGTCGAAGGACCGGCCGTCGCGGGTGCGCTCGACGGTGAACTCGACGTCCTCGCCGTAGCGGCCGCCGCGCACGAAGTACAGGTGCAGCGACTGGGGGAGCTTGCCCGGGCCGACGGTGGCCCCGGCCGCGCCGAGCGCCTGGGCCGCGATCAGTCCGCCGAACAGGCGGGGGCCGGGGCCCGCCGCGGGCTGCAGCGTGACGAAGGTGTCGTCGTCGCGGCGATCGAAGTCCAGCAGCTGCGCGATCCAGCTACCGGGCGGCGAAATACCGTGTCCCGTCAGAGGCCATCCGGCCGAACCCGGCCTTGACGAGCGGGGCCAGCAGCCGGAACGGCAGGCGCATCGCGCCGACCGGTTCGATGGCGACGACCCAGGTGAACCGGGTGCCGGTGCCGTCCGGTTCGACGCGGTAGTCCTCGGCGAAGCGCCGGAACAGCGGGGCATTGGACTCGTAGACGTAGAAGCTGTAGCCCGAGCCCTCGTCCCAGCGGAAGAACCGCTCGTGCACCTGCGCCGGCCCGAGCGCGACCGTGCGGGTGGTGCCGATGCCGAACGGCCGGGGCGACGTCCAGGTCAGCGACGTCACCGTCGAGCCCCACTCCGAGAGGGACGCATCGGACTGCAAGGATTCCCAGACCTGCTCGGGGGCGGCGTCATAGTGCTTCTCGTAGCGGAACACGTGCGGCGCCGAGTCGAGGAAAGCGGCGTCGGCGGGTTCCAGCGCGAACCATCGTGGCATGGCGCTGACTCTAGAACGCTGCCTCCGGCAGCTCCATCACCGAGGTGTCCACATCGGCGACGATCGTGCGCAGCGCACTGATCGGCGGCAGCATGGTGGCGGCGAAGAACGCGGCCGTGGCGACCTTGCCCTCGTAGAACGCGGCGTCGGGCCCGTCCGGAGCCGCCTCCAGCGCGGCCTGCGCCACCTGCGCCTGATCCAGCAGCCGCCACCCGATCAGCAGGTCCCCCACCGCGAGCAGCAGACGCACCGACACCAGGCCCACCTTGTAGATCTCTGACGGCTGCTCCGAGGCGGCCATCAGGTATCCGGTCGTGGTGGCCAGCATCGCCTGGACGTCCTCGAGGGCGGTGCGCAGCAGCAGCGCGTGCGGCTTGAGGCGCGCGTCGCAGGAATCGATCGTGCGGGCGATCGCCGCGGCCACGTGGGCCAGCGCCTCGCCGCGGTCACGCACCACCTTGCGGAAGAAGAAGTCCATCGCCTGGATGGCGGTGGTGCCCTCGTAGAGCGAGTCGATCTTGGCGTCGCGGATGTACTGCTCGATCGGATAGTCCTGCAGGAAGCCCGATCCGCCGAGCGTCTGCAGCGACTCGGTGAGGATCTCGTAGGCCCGCTCGGAGCCCACCCCCTTGACGATGGGCAGCAGCAGGTCGTCGACGCGGTGCGCCATCGACGGATCGGCGCCCGAGATCAGCTGTGCGACATCGTCGTTCTGGTGCGCCGCGGCGTACATGTACAGCGCGCGCAGCCCCTCGGCGTACGCCTTCTGCGTCATCAGGCTGCGTCGCACATCGGGGTGGTGCATGATCGTCACCCGCGGCGCGGTCTTGTCGGTCATCTGGGTCAGGTCGGCGCCCTGCACACGCTCCTTGGCATACGCCAGCGCATTGAGATAACCGGTCGACAGCGTGCCCGCCGACTTCACCCCGATCGTCATGCGCGCGTTCTCGATCACCGTGAACATCTGCGCGATGCCATTGTGGACGTCGCCCACCAGATAGCCGACCGCCGGCGTACCGTGCTGGCCGAAACTGAGCTCACAGGTGGGGGAGGCCTTCAATCCCATCTTGTGCTCGAGCCCCGTCATGAAGACCCCGTTGCGGGCGCCGAGTTCGAAGGTGTCGGGGTCGAACAGGAACTTCGGCACGTAGAACAGGCTCAGCCCCTTGGTGCCCGGGCCTGCCCCCTCGGGGCGGGCCAGCACGAGATGGAAGATGTTCTCGGCGGTGTCGCCCACGTCGCCGCCAGAGATGAACCGTTTGACGCCCTCGATGTGCCAGGTGCCGTCGGGCTGGGCGATCGCCTTGGCGCGGCCAGCGCCGACGTCGGAGCCGGCGTCGGCCTCGGTGAGCACCATCGTCGCGGCCCAGCCGCGCTCGACCCCTTCGGCGGCCCATCGCCGTTGCTCCTCGGTGCCTTCCACGGCCAGCGCGTTCGCCATCGCCGGACCCAGCGCGCAGAAGAACCCCACCCCCGGGTTGGCGCAGAACAGCATCTCGGCGACGGCCCACGTCAGCGGCGCCGGTGCGGGCATCCCGCCGATCTCCTCGGCGATGCCCAGCCGCCACCACTGCGCGTCCCGCACCGCGCGCACGGTGTCCTTGATCTCGTCGGACACGGTGATGCTGTGGGTCGCCGGGTCGAACACCGGCGGGTTGCGGTCGGCGGCGACGAACGACGCGGCGACCGGACCCTCGGCGAGCCGGGCCACCTCGCCGAGCATCGTGCGGGCGGTGTCGACGTCGAGATCGCCGTAGCCGCCCTCGGCGAGCACGTCGCCGAGGCGCAGCACCTCGAAGAGGTTGAACTCGAGATCGCGGACGTTGGCGATGTAATGGGAAGCGTGGCCCGAAGTCATGTCCGGCAGTGTGCCCTCTCAGCAAAGCCTCGCGCAAGCCTCACCTGGTCGAACTTACGGATACGCAACCGTAGGTTGGCCGGGCAGCTCGGCAGTGACGCGCACTCGTGCGGGGTCGAAGCTGAGCATCCCGGCGATCGGCGAGCTCTCCGGCAGCGGCTCGCCGTAGCTCCACGCGACATCGTCGATCACGGTCTCGCCGACCGCGGCACTCCAGTAGGTCGCTTGACCCTTGTAGTTGCAGTAGCTCGTCGTCGCGGATCGACGCAGCACGTCAGCGCGCACCAGGGTGGGCCGGACGTACAGCCGGGGCGGCAGCGAGGTCTCGAACACGATCACGGTGTCGTCGGTGTCGACCAGCGTGGTCCCGGCCAGTTCGACGCGCAGTCGGCGGGTGGTAGGCCGGCAGTCCACCCGGTGGTACGGATTGGGCGGATAGTGCACCAGCGTGCGGCCCTCCTCGACCCAGGTGTCCACGGCGGTCCACGGCACGACGACGAATCCGGGCACCTCCGGCAGCGGGTCCGCAGTGAGGTCCGCGACGTCCTCGGCGCGGAAGGCGTAGCTCAGCGGATGGCCGCGCCGGTGCACCATCAGCGCGCGCTCGGTGTCGATCACGGTGCGGCCGTTGAGGATTGCCTGCACCCGCCGTGGATGCGGCTCGATGTAGACGAGGTCGCCGGACAGCGGGGGGACGAACCGGCCCGCGCGGTCCGCGGAGAGGGGACCGCTGCCGGCGACCAGGCTCATGGTCGGCAGTGTACAAACGGCTTCGCGGGGTGCGCAGAACAGGTGAAATGGGTACCAGGGTGTCGACGAACGGGGTGAGGGATGAAGCGGCTCAACGGCGTGGACGCGATGATGTTGTACAGCGAGACACCCGAGATCCACATGCACACGCTCAAGATCGGTGTGCTCGACGTGTCGGCCATCGAGGGCTTCGACTTCGAGATGTTCCGCACGCTGGCGCTGCCCCGCCTGCACGCCCTGGCGCCTCTGCGCTGTCAGCTCGTGGACATTCCCCTGCGGTTGCATCACCCGATGTGGGTGCAGAACGCCGAGATCGACCTGGACTACCACCTGCGCCGGGCCCGGGTGCGGGCGCCGGGTGGGCGGCGTGAACTCGACGAGTTGATCGGTGAGATCGCGAGCACCCCGCTGGACCGCAGCCGCCCGCTGTGGGAGATGTACGTCGCAGAAGGATTGTCGGACAACCGGATAGCGGTCATCCACAAGGTGCACCACGTGCTGGCCGACGGGATGGCGTCGGCCAACCAGATGGCGATGGCGATCGGTGCGCGTGACCCCGAGATCGGGGGAGCCCTGGCCGAGGCGCCCCCGGATTCGCAGGCGCCGATGAACCTGCTCAAGGCCGCCGGCCGCGACCACCTCAGGGGCCTGAGCCGGCTGCCCCGACTGCTGCGCGACACCGCCGCCGGGGTCGCCCGGGTACGTCGCAGCGCCCGGGAACGCGGCCCGAACCCCGACCTGGCGCGCAATTTCGCCCCGCCGCCGACGTTCATCAACCACGTCGTCTCGCCAGGCCGGCGGTTCGCGACCGCGCCGCTCGCGCTGGCCGACGTCAAGGAGACGGCGCGGCACCTCGGGGTCACGCTCAACGACATCGTGCTCGCGACGGCGGCGGGCGCACTGCGCGCTCTGCAGTTGCGCTACGACGGGGCCGCCGACGCGCCGCTGATCGCCGGGGTCCCGGTCAGCGTCGATACCTCGTCGCAGCGGCTGATGGGCAACGAGTTCACCTACATGACTCCGTCCCTGCCCGTCCACGTCGCCGACCCGCTGGACCGCGTCCGGCTGACCGCCACGGCCACGGCGATCGCCAAGGAGAACCACCAGCTGCTGGGACCCACCCTGCTGCCGTCCTGGCTGTCGTACCTGCCGCCGGCGGCGACGCCGCGCATCTTCCGCCAGCAGGCGCGCCGGGTCGAGTCCGCGATGGTGATGAACCTGACCATCTCCAACGTGCCGGGCCCCCGCGAGCGCGGGCTCATCCACGGCGCGACGGTCACCGAGATCTACTCGGTCGGCCCGATCGTCGCGGGCAGCGGCATGAACATCACGGTGTGGAGCTACGTGGATCAGCTGGCCGTCTCGGTGCTCACCGACGACCGCACGCTGGACGACCCGCACGAAGCGACCGACGCGCTCATCGAGTCCTTCGTCGAGATCCGACGCGCCGCGGGGCTGTCCGCCGAGCTGACACCGGTCGACAGTGCCCTTCCACCGGCGGTGGCGGTCTGAGGCAGAACGGTTGGCCGAGGGCGTCTTTCGATATGGCTGTGTCGACACACCTTTACAGATGTGTAAGAAAGTGTCACCCTGTGGGGGATGAGCGCGCGCACGTTCGAGGCGGGGTCCGACGGCTGGTGCCGGCATCGGCTGCTGGCGTTGGGCGTCGACATCGGTGACCTCGTCGAGGCGGCGGGCGGTTTCCTGTGCGACCGGGCCCGCGCCGGCTGGGACGTCACCGTCGTCGCGACGGACGGTGTGACGTCCCGGTCGCTGGCCATCCTCGGCGTCGCGACCGGCGCGGTGACCGACGACATCGTCACGGCGGTGCGAGAACTGGCGCCGGGGGGTGCGGTGGCGGTCGCGCCGGATCTGCTGCTCCGCAACGCCCGGTTACGCCACGAGCTCGCGCGCCTGGCCGGGGACGGATCCGTCGAGATCCTGGTCTGGGGGAGCGAACTCGGGCCGGGATTCGACCCGGTCGGTCATCCGGTCAGTGCCGCGGCCCGCGCGTTCAAGAGCCATGCGCTGACCGCGGCGGGCCGGATGTCAGGCGACGGGCACACCGAGACGCTCTACCGGGTGCGGCCCGCGGCGCTGCGGCGGCTGCGTGCCGTCTGAGATCTACCGGGTGTCGCGGTTGCGGCCGAGGTAGACGCTGCGCGCCACGTAGCCGAACAGCAGCAGGGCGCCGGCCAGCAGGAACCAGTCCTCGACATGGCCCTGATGGTTGCCGTGCATCATCAGCAGCAGGAACAGCCCGGCGAGGATCCCGCCGATCTGCTGCAGCCGCGGGTTCTCCTTGGACCAGCCCCACTGTGCGGACGGCACGTCCTCGACGTCGACACCTGTGTGTCGCTCCACCTCGGTGCTTGCCACAGCTGCTCCTCCGGTCTCGTTGTTGGGGCCATTCTGGCACAGGCCGTAGGCTGCCCGGTCATGGCAGCGCAGCAGGCCGACGGACTCTTCGCCGGCAGGGTCGTGTTCGTGACGGGCGCCGCGCGGGGGCAGGGCCGCGAACACGCCGTCCGGTTCGCCGAGCAGGGCGCCGACGTGATCGCCGTCGACCTGTGCGAGCAGCTTGACAGCGTCGCCTATCCGATGGCCACCGCCGACGATCTCGAGGAGACGGTGCGGCTGGTGGAGAAGACGGGCCGTCGCATCGTGGCCGAGCAGGCGGACGTGCGCGACCGCGACCGGCTGGCCGCGGTCGTCGACCGGGGTGTCGACGAATTCGGCCGGCTGGATTTCGTGCTCGCCAACGCCGGCATCCTGCCCGCGGCCGGGCCGCAGGGCCGGGAGATCACCGCGTACACCGACGCGGTGGCCGTTCTGCTCAACGGCGTGTACTTCACCGTCGACGCCGCGCTGCCGGCGCTGCTGCGCAATCCCGACAGCGGCGCGATCGTGCTCACCAGTTCGGCGGCCGGGTTCAAGTCCGTCAGCACCGATTTCGACAGCATGACCCACGGCGCGGCCGGCTACACCGCCGCCAAGCACGGCGTCGTCGGGCTGATGCGGCACTTCGCCACGTCGCTGGCCGCGCGCAACATCCGGGTCAACTCGGTGCATCCCGGCGGGGTCGCGACGCCGATGGTGATCAACGAGGCGATGGTCGGTTTCGTGGCCGAGCACCCGTCGTTCGGGGAATCGCAGCGCCCGCTGATGACGCTGCCGATGATGGAACCCGCCTCCGTGACCGACGTCGTGATGTTCCTGTGCGCACCGACCGGGCGCTACATCACCGGCGTCGCGCTGCCGGTGGACGCCGGGCTGCTGCTCAAGTGAACCGGCCTCAGCCCAGGGCGTTGTAGCGGCGCAGCGCCTCGGCGCGTTCGTGGCCGTGGTCGACGATCGGCTTCGGGTAGTCCGCGGGCCGGTCGCCGTCGAGTTTGTGGACGTCGGGCACGTCGGCGAGTTCGGGCACCCAGCGCCTGATGTAGTCGCCCGACGGATCGAACTTGGTGCCCTGGGTCGTGGGATTGAACACCCGGAAATAGGGCGCGGCGTCGGTGCCGCACCCCGCGGCCCACTGCCAGCCGTGCTGGTTGTTGGCCATGTCGCCGTCGACGAGCTGGTCGAGGAACCAGCGGGCGCCCCACTGCCACGGCAGATGCAGATCTTTGACGAGGAACGAGGCCACGATCATCCGCACCCGGTTGTGCATGAACCCCGTCGTCGCGAGCTGGCGCATCCCCGCGTCGACGATGGGAAAGCCCGTCTTGCCGGCCTTCCACGCCTCGAACGCCTTCTCGGCGTCGTCGCCCTCGTCGACCTCGATGGCGTCGAACGCGCTGTTGAAGTTCCACCACACGCTGCGCGGCCACGCGTGGAGCACCGAGGCGTAGAAGTCCCGGAACCCCAACTCGCGCAGGTACGCGGTCGCGCCCGTGCCACGGCCGAGGTCGGCGGCCATCGTGCGGGGGTGGATCGCGCCGAACTTCAGGTGCGCCGACATCTTGCTCGTGGCAGCCAGATCCGGGCGGTTGCGGTCATCGGCGTATCCGCGCACCCCGCCGTCGAGGAACTGCTTCCACTGCCGGCGCGCCGCCCGCTCGCCGGCGGGCACCTCGAGTTCGACGTCCACGTCGGGGATCTCGACGACTTTGGCGCCCTTGGCGCCCTTCACCGACGAGGGGTCGATCCAGCGGGCGGATGTCGGTCCGGATTCGGCCGGCGGGCGCCAGCCGTGCTTGCGCCACGCGGAGAAGAACGGGGTGAACACCTTGTACGGGCTGCCGTCGGGCTTGGTGACCCGGCCGGGGGAGACCAGGTACGGGGAGCCGGTCGCGACGAGCTCGATGTCGCCGAGAGCTTCGCGCACCTGGTCGTCGCGCCGGCGGCCGAACGGGGTGAAGTCGCCGGACACGTGCACGGCGTGTGCGTCGACGGCCTTGGCCAACGCGGGGATTCGCGACGCCGGGTCGCCGCGGGTGATCAGCAGCCGGCCGTCGAGTTGCTCCTGCAGATCCCGCAGCGCGTCGTACAGATAGCGCAACCGGCGCGGTCCCGCAGAGGCCTCGAGTCGGGGGTCGAGCACGTAACAGCCGAGCACCTCGCCGTCGGCGCCGTCGTCGCCGGCCGCGGCCAGCAGGGCGGGCAGGTCGGCGAGACGGAGGTCGCGGCGGAACCACATCACGGCGGTCATGGGATTGATGCTGCCCTGGAAGTCGTCGGGGGAAACAGGGGAAAATCGGACGGAAACGTGACGACAGCGAGGATCCCCCGCCCGGTCGGGGGGAATAGGCGGGGGATCCTCTGTTCTGGGGCCGTCAGGTCAGGCGGCCGGCGGCATCAGCACCGTGTCGATCAGGTACACGGTCGCGTTGGCGGTCTTCACGCCACCGCACACCACCGAGGCGTTGTTCACCGTCAGGTGATCGGGCGTGCCCGTCACCGTCAGGTCGGCGCCCTGCACCGTCTTGTGGGTGCCGACGACCTTCGTCGGATCAGCCTGTCCCGGAACGACGTGGTAGGTCAGGATGTTCGTCAGCAGCGGGGCATCGGTCTTGAGCTTCTCGATGGTCGCCGGGTCGATCTTGGCGAACGCCTCGTCGGTCGGGGCGAAGATGGTGAATTCACCGCCGTTGAGCGTGTCGACGAGGTTGACCTGCGGGTTGAGCTGGCCCGAGACCGCGGCGGTGAGCGTCTTGAGCAGCGGGTTGTTCGACGCGGCCTCGGCGACCGGCGCCATCGACATGCCCTGTACCGAACCGGGTCCGGTGGGCACCTCTGCCGCGTAGGCCGCGCACCCGGGGCCCACGGGCTGTGCGCCCGCGATCGGTGCGGTGGCCAGGATCATGCCGGCGGCGGTGGCCGCGGCGAAGCCGATGCCGGCTACTCGTCGTGCGTTCTCCATCATGATGTCGCTCTCCTCGAATGTGTTGATTGACAGTGCTTCTGGTGGGTCCGGCAGTCGCTGATCAGGCGGCCGGGGGCATCAGGACGGTGTCGATCATGTACACCGTGGCGTTGGCGGTCTTCACGCCGCCGCAGACCAGTCCGGCGTCGTTGACCTTCAGGTCGTTGCCGGCGCCGGTCACCGTCAGGTTCGCGCCCTGCACGGTCTTGTGCTCGCCGGCGACCGCGTCCGGCGCGGCCTGGCCGGGCACCACGTGGTAGGTCAGGATGCTGGTCAGCAGGTTGGAGTCGGTCTTCAGCGTCTCGATGGTCGCGGGGTCGATCTTGGCGAACGCGTCGTCGGTCGGGGCGAACACGGTGAACTCACCGCCGTTGAGCGTGTCGACGAGGTTGACGTTCGGGTTGAGCTGGCCCGAAAGCGCCTGGGTCAGCGTCTTGAGCATCGGGTTGTTCGCCGCGGCCTCGGTCACCGGAGCGGTCGACATCCCGGCCACGGAGCCCGGGCCCGAGGGGACCTGCTCGGCGTAGGCGGCGCACCCCGATCCGACGAGGTTGGCAGCGGGATCGGCCGCGGCGCTGGTCGGCGAGGACGGAGCAGACGACGTGCCGGTCGCCGATTCGACGGCCGACGAGGCCGCACTGGTCGCCGACGAGGCCGTGCTGGACGCCTCTTCGCTGGAACACGCGGCGGCTCCGAACATCGCCACAGCGGCGAGGCTGGCGGCGGCGACGGACTTGCGGTGAACGATGATCATCACTTCATCCCTTCGTGGCGGGCGTCTGTGCCCGTCCTTGGCTGACACCGGGTATTCACCGCCGTTCGCATTCCGGATCGGTCGCTTCGGTTCACGTCACACTTGTGTCACAGACACCTCACAGGAGCGGGCGCGGCACAATGAACGCGTGACGCGACGCGTACTGATCCTCGGCAGCACGGGGTCGATCGGCACCCAGGCCCTCGAGGTGATCGCGGCCAACCCCGACGAGTTCGAGGTCGTGGGTCTCGCCGCCGGCGGCGGCAACACCGACCTGCTCGCCGCGCAGCGCGCCCAGACCGGCGTCACCACCATCGCCGTCGCCGACCCGCGCGCCGCCGAGATCCTCGGCGACGTCCCCTACGCAGGCCCCGACGCGGTCACCCGGCTGGTGACCGAGACCGAGGCCGACGTGGTGCTCAACGCCCTGGTCGGCGCACTGGGGCTGCAGCCGACGCTGGCCGCGCTGGCCACCGGCGCGCGGCTGGCGCTGGCCAACAAGGAGTCGCTGGTCGCCGGCGGGCCGCTGGTGGTGAAGGCGGCCGCGCCCGGCCAGATCGTGCCGGTGGACTCCGAGCACTCCGCGCTGGCGCAGTGTCTGCGCGGTGGCACCGCCGACGAGGTCGCGGCGCTGGTGCTCACCGCGTCGGGCGGGCCGTTCCGCGGGTGGACCGCCGAGCAGCTCGAGCACGTCACCCCCGAGCAGGCGGGCGCCCACCCGACCTGGGACATGGGTCCGATGAACACCCTGAACTCGGCGTCGCTGGTGAACAAGGGACTGGAACTGATCGAGACGCACCTGCTGTTCGGGGTCGACTACGACCGCATCCAGGTGGTCGTCCACCCGCAGTCGATCGTGCACTCGATGGTCACGTTCACCGACGGATCGACGCTGGCCCAGGCCAGCCCGCCCGATATGAAGCTGCCCATCGCGCTGGCGCTGGGCTGGCCGGCGCGGGTCGCCGGGGCCGCGTCGGCCTGCGACTTCACCACGGCATCGAGCTGGGACTTCGAACCCCTCGACGACGAGGTGTTTCCCGCGGTCAGGCTGGCGCGCGAAGCGGGCGTGGGCGGTGGCTGCCTCACCGCGGTGTACAACGCGGCCAACGAGGAGGCCGCCGCGGCGTTCCTGGCGGGCCGCATCCGGTTCCCCGCGATCGTGCGCACCGTCGAGCACGTGCTGCGCGCTGCTGACCAGTGGGCCGCCGAACCAGCTACCGTGGATGACGTACTCGACGCGCAGGACTGGGCCCGTGACCGTGCCCGGCGCGCCGTCGAACACGAATTCGCAGGTACCAGGGACTAGCAGGAGTAGAGGCGCAGAAGATGATGTTCGCGATCGGCATCGTGCTCTTCGCACTCGCCATCCTGCTGTCGGTGGCGCTGCACGAGTGCGGCCACATGTGGGTCGCCCGCGCGACCGGGATGAAGGTGCGCCGCTACTTCGTCGGGTTCGGCCCCACCGTGTGGTCGACCTACCGGCGCAACCGGCTCGGCTCGACGGAGTACGGCGTCAAGGCCGTCCCGCTCGGCGGCTTCTGCGACATCGCGGGCATGACGTCGGTCGAGGAACTCGACCCCGAGGACCGGCCGTACGCGATGTACCGGCAGAAGACGTGGAAGCGGGTCGCGGTGTTGGCCGCCGGGCCCGGCATGAATTTCGTCATCGGCCTGGTGCTCGTCTACGCGATCGCGATCATCTGGGGCCTGCCCAACCTGCACCAGCCCACCAACGCGATGGTCGGCGACACGTCGTGCGTCAAAGACGAAGTGACGCAAGGCACCCTGGGCGAGTGCGTGACGGCCAGCCCAGCCGCGGCCGCCGGCATCCGCGCCGGTGACGTCGTGGTGCGGGTCGGCGACACCCCGGTGGCGAACTTCGACGAGATGTCCTCGGCCGTGCGCAAACTCAACGGTCCGACCCCGATCACCGTGCAACGCGACGAGGACGGCCAGACCCGTGAGTTCGTCACGACGGTGAACGTCACCCCGAGCCAGCGCTACGTCGCAGGCACCGACGGCGCCGCGCCTGCGCCGGCCAACGTCGGCACCATCGGCGTCACCGCGGCCAGCTTCGGCCCCACGCAGTACAACCCGCTCTCCGCGGTGCCCGCCACGTTCGCGTTCACCGGCGACCTCGCGGTCGAGCTCGGCAAGTCGCTGGCCAAGATCCCCACCAAGGTCGGCGCGCTGGTGCAGTCCATCGGCGGCGGGGAACGCGATCCGGAGACCCCGATCAGCGTGGTCGGCGCCAGCATCATCGGCGGCGACACCGTCGAGGCGGGGCTGTGGGTGGCCTTCTGGTTCTTCCTCGCCCAGCTGAACTTCGTGCTGGGCGCGGTCAATCTGGTCCCGCTGTTGCCGTTCGACGGCGGGCACATCGCGATCGCGGTGTACGAGAAACTGCGCAATCTGTTCCGGTCCGCGCGCGGCAAGGTCGCCGCCGCCCCGGTGAACTATCTCAAGCTGATGCCGGCCACCTACGTGGTGCTGGTGTTGGTGGTCGGCTACATGCTGCTGACCGTGACCGCCGACCTGGTCAACCCGATCAGGTTGTTCCAATAGGAAAGCTCTGATGACCTCTATCGGTTTAGGAATGCCGGCCGCTCCGGCGCCCGTCCTGGCCCCGCGCCGCACGACCCGCCAGTTGATGGTGCGTGACGTCGGTGTCGGCAGTGACCACCCCATCTCGGTGCAGTCGATGTGCACCACCAAGACCCACGACATCAACGCGACGCTGCAGCAGATCGCCGAGCTGACCGCGTCGGGCTGCGACATCGTCCGGGTGGCCTGCCCGCGCCAGGAGGACGCCGACGCGCTGCCCGCCATCGCCAAGAAGTCGAAGATCCCGGTGATCGCCGACATCCACTTCCAGCCCAAGTACATCTTCGCCGCGATCGACGCGGGCTGTGCCGCGGTGCGCGTGAACCCGGGCAACATCAAGGAATTCGACGGCCGGGTCGCCGAGGTCGCCAAGGCCGCCGGCGACGCCGGGATCCCGATCCGCATCGGCGTCAACGCCGGATCGCTGGACAAGCGGTTCCTGCAGAAATACGGCAAGGCGACGCCGGAGGCGCTCGTCGAGTCCGCGCTCTGGGAGGCATCGCTGTTCGAGGAGCACGGTTTCGGCAACATCAAGATCAGCGTCAAGCACAACGACCCCGTCGTGATGGTCGAGGCCTACCAGCAGCTCGCCGCGCAGTGCGACTATCCGCTGCACCTCGGCGTCACCGAGGCCGGGCCCGCCTTCCAGGGCACCATCAAGTCGGCGGTCGCGTTCGGCGCGCTGCTGTCCCAGGGCATCGGCGACACCATCCGCGTCTCGCTCTCGGCGCCTCCGGTCGAGGAGGTCAAGGTCGGCAACCAGATCCTGGAGTCGCTGAACCTGCGGCCCCGCGGCCTGGAGATCGTGTCGTGCCCGTCGTGCGGGCGCGCGCAGGTCGACGTCTACACCCTGGCCAACGAGGTCACCGCCGGCCTCGAGGGCATGGACGTGCCGCTGCGGGTGGCGGTGATGGGATGTGTGGTCAACGGACCTGGCGAGGCGCGCGAAGCCGACCTCGGGGTGGCCTCCGGCAACGGCAAGGGCCAGATCTTCGTCAAGGGCGAGGTCATCAAGACCGTGCCCGAGGCCCAGATCGTCGAGACGCTCATCGAGGAGGCCATGCGGTTGGCCGAAGCGATGGACACCGCGCCAGGTTCCGAGGATGCCAGCGGTTCACCGGTTGTCACCGTAAGCTGAGCCGTGGCCCCGTGCACGGGGCCGACTGCCAAGGGTCGTCGCAGAAAGAGTCCAGATGTCGGCTCCTCCGCTTTTTCGCCTCGTTGACGAGCGAAGGGTGTCGGTGGTGCGCGACATCCGCGACATGACCGCCGTCCGCCAGGTTCTCGACGACGATCCGGTGGCCTCCTGCATGGTCGCCTCCCGCGTCGCCGAACACGGCATCGAGCCGTCCGCGATCGGCGGCGAACTGTGGACGCGCCGGCGCGCCAGCGAATCCCTCTGCTACGCCGGGGCCAATCTGATCCCGTTGCGCGGCGGCGCAAGCGACCTGAATGCGTTCGCCGACAAGGCGATGAGCACGTCGCGCCGGTGCTCGTCGCTGGTGGGCCGCGCCGAGCTCGTGCTGCCGATGTGGCAGCGGCTCGAGCCGGTCTGGGGGCCGGCCCGCGACGTGCGCGCGCACCAACCGCTGATGGCGCTCGGCACCGCACCCGCGTGTTCCGTCGACCCCGCGGTCCGGCAGGTGCGGATGGAGGAACTCGACGCCTACCTCGTCGCCGCCATCGACATGTTCATCGGGGAGGTCGGCATCGACCCCCGCATCGGCGACGGCGGCCGGGGCTACCGCCGCCGGGTCGCCGGGCTGATCGCGGCCGGCCGGGCGTGGGCCCGGTTCGACCGCGGCCAGGTGGTGTTCAAGGCCGAGATCGGGTCGCAGTCGCCGGCCGTCGGTCAGATCCAGGGCGTGTGGGTGCACCCCGACTTCCGGGGGCGGGGCATGGGCACCGCGGGCACCGCCACCGTCGCCGCCGCGGTCGTGGGCAGCGGCCGCATCGCGAGCCTCTACGTCAACAGCTTCAACACCGTCGCCCGCGCCACGTACGCACGCATCGGGTTCACCGAGATCGCCTCGTTCGCCACGGTGCTGCTCGACTGATGACCGACCAGGATGCGGCGGTGCAGCGCAAGGTCATCGCCGACGCGATGGTGGCCGCGCTGGAACGCCGGCACGAGGTCCTCGACGCCGTCGTCGCCTCCGAGGACTACGACGCGGCGATCGAGGCGCTCGCCGATCTGCTCGACACGTCGGCCGACGCGGCCGAAGCGGTGCTGCGGCTGTCCTTCGACCGGCTGACCCGGGTGTCGCGGCGCCGGATCGCCGCCGAGCTGGACACTCTGACCAGCCAGCTCGCCAGCCCGGCACCGGCCGAGCAGATGCCGGGCTCGGCCCGCCGACTCCGGCTGCGCCCGTTCAGCCCGGACACCGACCGCGACATCTTCGCCGAGCGCACCCGCGACATGCGTTCGGCCGGCGACGGCACCGACGCACCGCCCGGCGACCTGGGCGACGAGATCCGCGACGCCGTCGGCCGGGTCGCCGCCGAGGAGGCGGCGTGGCTGGTCGCCGAGGTGGGCGCCGCCAAGGTGGGCATGGTGTTCGGCGAACTGTCCAGCGGCGAGGTCGACGTGCGCATCTGGATCCATCCCGAGCACCGCAAGCGGGGTTACGGCACGGCCGCGCTGCGCACGTCCCGCTCGGAGATGGCCGCCTACTTCCCGGCCGCGCCCCTGGTGGTGCGCACCCCCGCCGCAGGCGCGTAGCGCGCCCCGGTGCGCCTCCGTCGAAACCGGATCGTTATTTCTTAACATCTGTCCCAATGGCAACAAGAGTCTCATCCGTATCGGCAGCGACGTCGATCGTCGCGGTCGTCGTCCTGGTCCTCTCGCTGGGGGCCTGTACCCCGCGGCCCAACGGTCCCGAACCGACCGCCGAGGAGTTCTTCGCGGCGCTGGCCACGGGTGACACCGGTGCCGCCGCCGCGCTGGCCGACCGTCCGGAGGACGCCCGCGCCGCACTCAACGAAGCCTGGTCCGGCCTGCAGGCCACCGGTCTGGACGCGCAGATCCTCAGCTCCAAGTACGCCGAGGACACCGGCAGCATCGCCTACCGCTACACCTGGCACCTGCCGAAGAGCCGCACCTGGACCTACGACGGACAATTGAACATGGTCCGCGACGAAGGCCGCTGGCAGGTGCGCTGGAGCGCGACCGGACTGCACCCGCGGCTGGGCGAGAACCAGACACTGGCGCTGCGCGCGGAGGCGCCGCCACGCGCCTCGGTCAACGAGCGCGGGGGCACCACCGTGCTGGTGCCCGGCTACCGCTACGCCTTCGCCCTCGATGCGAAGGCCGCAGGGGACAGCCTGATGCCGACCGCGCGCGCGGTCGCCGACGCCCTGCGCCGCTTCGACAACACCCTCGACCCGCAGCGGCTCGCCGAGCAGGCGAGTTCGACCAAGGGTCCGCTGAGCCTGATGACGCTGCGGCAGGCCGACCACGACGCCGTCGCCGGCGCGATCGGCGCCCTGCCCGGCGTCGTCATCACCCCCCAGCCCGAGATGGTGCCCACCGACGAGCACTTCGCCCCGGCGCTCGTCGACGAGGTCCGCAAGACCGTCTCGGACGACCTGGACGGATCCCCGGGCTGGCGCGTGGTGACCGTGAACCAGAACGGCGTCGACGTCGACGTCCTCAACGAGGTGCCCGGCACGCCGGCGCCGTCGGTGAGCATCAGCCTGGACCGCGCCGTGCAGAACGCCGCGCAGAACGCCGTCGACATCACCGGCAAGCAGGCCATGATCGTCGTCATCAAACCGTCGACGGGCGAGATCCTGGCGGTGGCGCAGAACGCGGCCGCCGACCGTGAGGGACCGATCGCCACGATGGGCCTCTATCCGCCCGGGTCGACGTTCAAGATCGTCACCGCGGGCGCGGCCATCGAACGCGGCATGGCGACCCCCAACACGCTGCTGGGCTGCCCCGGCCACCTCGACATCGGGCACCGCACCGTGCCGAACTACGGCGGATTCGATCTCGGCACGGTGCCGATGTCGCGGGCCTTCGCCAGCTCCTGCAACACCACGTTCGCCGAGCTGGCCAGCAGGATGCCGCCGCGCGGCCTGACGCAGGCCGCGTCGCAGTACGGCATCGGTCCCGATTACAAGATCGCCGGGATCTCGACCGTCAGCGGTTCGGTGCCGCCCACGGTCAACCTCACCGAGCGCACCGAGGACGGCTTCGGCCAGGGCAAGGTCCTGGTCAGCCCGTTCGGCATGGCGCTGGCGGCCGCGACCGTCGCCGCCGGCCAGACCCCGGTGCCGCGCCTGATCGAGGGGCGTGACACTGAGGTGACCGGTGACCGGCAGCCCATCCCGAGCAGCGTGGTGGACAACCTGCGCCCGATGATGCGACTGGTGGTGACCAACGGCACCGCCAAGGACCTGCAGGGCGCCGGTGACGTGCGCGGGAAGACCGGGGAGGCGGAGTTCGCGGGCGGCTCGCACTCCTGGTTCACCGGTTACCGCGGCGACATGGCCTTTTCGGCGCTGATCGTCGGCGGCGGCAGCTCCGAGTACGCGGTGCGCATGCTCAAGGGCATGCTCGACTCGCTGCCGCCCGACTACCAGGCCTGACGGCGGTACCCGGCGGGGTACGTTGGAACGGTCATGACCGACCTGCCCGTGCCCGAGATGCGGATCTCCGACGCCGACCGCAACGGCACCCTGCGCCGGCTGCACAACGCCGTCGCCCTCGGCCTGATCGACATCCAGGAGTTCGAGGAGCGTTCGGCGGCGGTGTCCCGGGCCCGTCTACCGTCCGACCTGGACGCCCTCGTCGGCGACCTGCCCGGCCCCGGGGCGATCGTGACGTCCGCGGCCGACCGGGTGGAACTGCGGGGTGTGTTCGGCTCGCTGAGGCGCCAGGGCGAGTGGGTGGTGCCCACCCGGCTGTCCCTCTACCGCCGGGTCGGCTCGGTGGATCTCGACCTCACCCGCGCCCGCTTCGCGGGCCCGATCGTGATCATCGAGCTCGACATGAAGTTCGGCGGTCTGGAACTGCGGCTGCCCGACGGGGCCAGCGCCTCCATCGACGACGTCGAGGTGTCCGTGGGCAGCGCCACCGATCACCGCAAAGACGCTCCGGCAGAGGGTAATCCGCACGTGGTGCTGACCGGCAAGGTGGTGTGCGGCTCGGTCGACATCCGCGGTCCGCAGAAATCCTGGCGGGTCGGACTGCCCCGCCGCGGCGCCCACTGAACTACCGCTCGTCGAGCACCGCGAAGCTCAACGTGGCTCGCGCGGCCGCCCGGTCGCGGGCGACGTCGGTGACGTCGACGGCGATCACCACGAGCCGCCGGCCGGCCCGCACCACCGTCGCCTCCGCACGGGCGGGCCCCTCGAGCACCGGCGCCAGGAAGTGCACCGTCATGTCCGCGGTGGTGACATCGCGGCCGGGCCCCACCAGGCGGTCGGCCAGCCGGCCCGCCGCGACGTCGATCAGCGTCGCCACCAGACCGCCCTGCAGCGCGCCCCGGCGGTTCGTCAGATCGGGACGGTTGTCCAATTCGATGACCATCCGCTCGTCCGACTCCTCGGCGTCGCGGAAGTTCAGCTGCGCGAACAGGTGTCCCGGGGTGACCTCCATCGCCGAACGCTAGCATTGCGTCATGTCTGTACGGACCGCCCTCCGGCCCGGCACGGTGTCGCCGACCCGGCCGGTGCCTGCGTCGATTCCCCGCCCCGAGTACGTGGGCCGGCCGACCGCGCAGGAAGGCTCGGAGCCGTGGGTGCAGACCCCCGAGGTGATCGAGAAGATGCGGGTGGCCGGCCGGATCGCCGCCGGGGCGCTCGCCGAGGCAGGCCGGGCCGTCGCGCCCGGCGTCACCACCGACGAGCTCGACCGGATCGCTCACGAGTACATGGTCGACCACGGCGCCTACCCGTCGACGCTGGGCTACAAGGGCTATCCGAAATCCTGCTGCACATCGCTCAACGAGATCATCTGCCACGGCATCCCGGACTCGACGGTCATCGAGGACGGCGACATCGTGAACATCGACGTGACCGCCTACATCGACGGTGTGCACGGCGACACCAATGCGACGTTCCTGGCGGGCGACGTCTCCGAGGAGCACCGGCTGCTCGTCGAACGCACCCACGAGGCCACCATGCGCGCCATCAAGGCGGTCAAGCCGGGCCGGGCGCTGTCGGTGGTCGGGCGGGTCATCGAAGCGTACGCGAACCGCTTCGGCTACAACGTCGTTCGCGATTTCACCGGCCACGGCATCGGCACCACCTTCCACAACGGTCTGGTGGTGCTGCACTACGACCAGCCCTCGGTGCAGACCGTGATCGAACCCGGGATGACGTTCACGATCGAGCCGATGATCAATCTCGGCAGCCTGGACTACGAGATCTGGGACGACGACTGGACCGTGGCCACTCGGGACAAGAAGTGGACCGCGCAGTTCGAGCACACCCTGGTGGTCACCGACACCGGCGCGGAGATCCTCACCGCGGCCTGAGCCGTCGGTAGCCTGAGGCCATGATGCGACGGGCCGCACTCGCGACCGTCGTCGCGCTGCTGTTCGGCGGGTGCGCGCCGACGGTGACCGGTACCCCGACGTGGCCCGGTGCCCGGCTGGACCGCGCGCTGCTGACCGCCGCCGACTTCCCCCCGGGCGTGCGCTACGCACGTGTGAACAAGGAACCCGGCGCCGCCGACGGGGAGGGCGGTCCACCGCCGATGCTGTCGAAACCCGAAGGCTGCACCGACGGGCTCACCCGCGACATCGCCTCGACCGCCCAGCGCGGGCCCGGCAGCGCCGCCGAGTACGCGGTCGCCTACGACGGCGCGCGCATGGTGATCACGGTGCTCACCTGGCAGCTGGACCTCGACCGGCTGGCCGCCACCGCGCAACGGTGCGCGGCGTTCGACACCTTCTTCGCGCCCACCGACCCCGGCATCCCGATGACCACGACGAGGCTGACGACCCCTCGGCCCGACGCGCTGGTCTACGAACAGACGATGCACCTAGGCGGTACGGACAGCTCCGCGTACTTCTCGTTCGAGAACCTGGGGCGCACAGCGGTGTTCGGCATCGCGTTCCCGACGAACGACCCGTCGATTCCGGTCAAAGGCACGCTGCCGCAGGCCTTTCTGGACGTCGTCGCCCGGCAGGCCGAGCGCGCGCAGGCCGCGTAAGGGCGCCTTGGAGCATGCAAAACCCGCCCGCCGACTCCGGTCCGGCCTGTAGCGTGGCGCAATGCCCTCTCCCATGATCACCGTCGACGGCATCGGCGTACCCGTCGAGGTCGCCGGTCCGGAGAAGGGCTCGGTCGTGGTGCTGCTCGGAGCGGCGCAGAAGGCGCCGGCCGCCTACGAAGCCGTGTGCCAGCGGTTGCACACCGCGTCGCTGCGCACCGTGGTCATCGGTCCTGATCCGCGGCTCACCCCGAAGTCGGTGATCGGCATCCTCGACGCTCTCGAGGTGCGGTGGGCCCTGCTGGTCGGCGACCGGTTCGGCGGGGAACTCGCCTGGGAGCTGGCCGCCACCCGGCTCGATCGGTTCATCGGTCTGGTGGTCATCGACCGCGGTCATCCGCGGGTGCCCGACCTGTCGGGTGTGGTGCGCGACGAGCACTGCCCGCCGGTGGAGTTGAACACCACCGCGCTGGTGAGCTCGAGCGCCGCGCGCGCCGTCGCCAAGGCCAGCCAGCGGTTCGTCTACGGCGAATACCGGATCGTCGACCTGCTCGGCCGCCGTCAAGCCGCCGATTCGACGGCGCAGTTGGCGGCCGAGATCGTGATGCGCACCAGCACCTGGTGACCCGGCCTCAGGACCCGCTGACGGCCTCGTCCGGCGTCCAGGCCGGTGGAATGCCGGGCTGGCCGGGAAACAGGAAATCGACGAAAGCCTGTGCCGTGGGCTGAGGCTCATGGTTGGCCAGTCCAGGACGTTCGTTGGCCTCGATGAACACGTACTCGGGCTGCGTGACGTCGGGGACCAGCAGGTCGATGCCGGTCACCGGGATGCCGATCGCGTCGGCCGCCGCGACGGCGACCCGGCACAGTTCCGGGTGCACGGTCGAGGTCACGTCGTGGATGGTGCCGCCCTGGTGCAGATTCGCGGTGCGCCGCACCCGCAGCCGTTCGCCTTCGGGCAGGACGTCGTCGAAGGCGTACCCGGCGTCGCGCACGGTCGTCTCGGTGACGACGTCCATCGGAATCCGGGACTCCCCACCGGTGGCCGCGGCACGGCGCCGGCTCTGGGCCTCGATCAACTCGGCGATGGTGTGCCGTCCGGTGCCGGTGACCTCGGCGGGCATCCGCAGCGCGGCGGCGACGACCTTCTTGTCGATCACCACCAGGCGCAGGTCGTCGCCATCGGCGCGCTGCTCGATGAGCACCTCGGGATGCTGTTCGCGCGCCCGGGCGAGTGCGGCGTCGAGCTCCTCGGGTCCGTCGACCCCGACCGTGATGCCCTTGCCCTGTTCGCCGCGGGTGGGCTTGACCACCACGTCGCCCACCTCGGCGAGGAACTCGTGATCGGCCGCGTCGTAGGTGGCGAGCCGTCCCTTCGGCACGACGATCCCGGCGTCGGAGACGATGCGCCGCGTCAGCCGCTTGTCGTCGCAGCGGCTCATCGCCACCGCGGACGTGTACTCCGACAACGACTCCCGGGTGACGACGCTGCGCCCGCCGTGGGACAACCGCATCTCACCGGCCTCGGCGTCGAGCACTTCCACCCAGATCCCGCGGCGCATCGCCTCGTCGGCGATGATCCGTGCGTACGGGTTCAGGTCGTCGACGGTCTCGGGCGGATGGGTGAACAACGGCTCGTTGATCGCGTTCTTGCGCTTGACCGCCATCACCGGGACCCGGGCGAACCCGAGCTTCTCGTACAGCGCGATCGCCGCGTTGTTGTCGTGGGTGACCGAGAGGTCCATGTAGGCGCGGCCGCGTTCGCGGTACAGCGACGCCAGCGAGCGGGTCAGCGCGGCGCCCACCCCGGGCAGCGTGGCGGCGGGGTCCACCGCGAGCGTCCACAGGCTGGACCCGTTCTCCGGATCGGCGAACAGCGTGGTGTGGTCGACGCCGGTGACGGTGCCCAGCACGGTGCCGTCGTCGCCGACGGCCACCAGATAGTCGACGGACGGCTGGTTCTGGTGGTTGTCCCAGAGCACGTCGGTCGGGGCGGGCACCATGCCGCACCGCACGTAGACGCGGTTCATCTCGTCGGCGTCCTCGCGGTTCTGCAGCGCCCGGACGGTGAAGCCGCTGCGCGGCGGGCCGGGATCCTCGTCCTCGGAGAACCGCAGCCGGTAGGTGTGGCTGGGGTCGATGAACAGTTCCGCGGGCGCCTTGGAGACCAGCACGTGCGGTTCCCGGGCGTAGATGCAGATGTCGCGCCGGCCGTGCGCCTCGGCGCGCAGGACTTCGGCCAGCCGCTCCGGGTCGCTGAAGGTCTGGCCGAAAATGAGCCGGCCCCAACCCAGTTCGAGCACCACGTCATCGGCCATCGCATCGACCATGTCGGGCGGGGAGGCCTCGTGCAGGGCCAGGGTGATGGCTTCCGGATCGCGACCGGTCACGCGGCCGACCCGGTGATTCCGTGCTTCTGCAGCCACAGCTCGAGCAGCGCGATCTGCCACAGCTCGTTGCCGCGCAGCGGGGTGAGCTTGCCGTTGGGATCGGCCAGCAGCCGCTCCACGGCCTCGGGGCGGAACAGGCCCCGCTCCTTGGCGGCGGGCGCGTAGAGGGCGTCGCGGACCAGGTCGAGGTAGGGGCCCTCGAGGTGGGTGAGCGCCGGCACCGGGAAGTATCCCTTGGGTCGGTCGATCACGTCGGACGGAATGACCTGCCGGGCGGCCTGTTTCAGCACGCCCTTGCCCTCGTGGGCGGTCTTCAGCTCGGGCGGGCAGGTGGCGGCGAGCTCCACCAGGTCGTGGTCGAGGAACGGCACCCGCCCTTCGAGCCCCCAGGCCATCGTCATGTTGTCGACGCGCTTGACCGGGTCGTCGACCAGCATCACGGTGGTGTCGAGCCGCAGTGCGCGGTCCACCCCGGTCTGCGCACCGGCGCGCGCGAAGTGCTCGGTCACGAACAGCTCACTCGGATCGCCGTCGGCGAGGTAGGCCTGCGACACCAGATCGGCGTAGCCGGCCCGGTCGCGATCGAAGAACGCGCCCCGGTAGCTGGCGACGGAGCCCTCGAGCGACGCCGCACCGGGTTCACCCATCGGCGGGTACCAGTGGTACCCGGCGAACACCTCGTCGGCGCCCTGCCCGGACTGCACGACCTTGACGTGCTTGGCCACCTCCTGGCTGAGCAGATAAAAGGCGACGCAGTCGTGGCTGACCATCGGCTCGCTCATCGCGCCGATCGCGCCGTCGAGGGCGGGCAGCATCCGCGCGGTGTCGATGCGGATCTGGTGGTGATCGGTGCCGAACCGCTCGGCGATGATGTCGGAATATCTGAACTCGTCGCCGGCCACGCCGTTGACGGACTCGAAGCCGATCGAGAACGTCGCCAGGCCGTGCTGACCCGCCTCGGCCAGCAGGCCGACGATCAGGCTGGAATCCACCCCGCCCGAGAGCAGGCACCCGACCGGCACGTCGGCGACCAGCCGCCGTTTCACCGCCACCCGCAGCGATTCCAGAACCGCGTCCTCCCAGTCCTTTTCGGACCAGTCGGTGCGATCGTCGCGGCGGGTGAAGTCGGGTTCCCAGTAGGTGGTGACGGTCCGGGTGCCGTCGGGCTCGATCGCCATCAGCGAGGCCGGGGGAAGCTTGGTGACACCGCGCAGGATGGTGCGCGGCGAGGGCACCACCGAGTGGAACGTCATGTAGTGGTGCAGCGCGACCGGGTCGATCCGGGTGTCGACATCCCCGCCGGCCAGCAGGGCGGGGAGCGACGACGCGAACCGCACCCGCTCGGCGGTCTCGGACAGGTACAGCGGCTTGATGCCGAGTCGGTCGCGACCCAGCAGCACCCGGCCGCTGTCGCGTTCGACGATCGCGAACGCGAACATGCCTTTGAGTCGGTCGACGAACCGGTCACCCCACCGGTGGTAGGCCTTGATGAGGACCTCGGTGTCGCTGTGCGAGAAGAAGCGGTAGCCGTGGCCGGTCAGCTCGTCGCGCAGCTGCTCGTAGTTGTAGATGCAGCCGTTCCACGCGATCGACAGTCCCAGGTCGGCGTCCACCATCGGCTGCGCGCCCGCTTCGGACAGATCGATGATCTTCAGCCGCCGGTGGCCGAGGGCGACGCGGCCCTGCGACCACACCCCCGCGGCGTCAGGGCCACGAGGCACCATGACCTCGGCCATCGCGGTGACGGCTCGCACATCCGGGCTGGTTCCGTCGAGGCGTATCTCGCCGGTGGCTCCACACACCTGTTCGACCCTACTCTGCTTCGGCGTTCCTCGATCAGTCCATGCAGCCGCGCTCCGACGCCCGGCGATGAGGATGTTTACCCCTGGTCCGGGCGCCCAAACGCGATCAGAGCATCAAGATCGAGATTCGCGTCACAACAGTGTCAGGAGACGCCTCGCAACTCGTCGTCCGAGAGCGTGACCTGTTTGATGGGGCCGGTGAACCAGTGCTTCACCGACGCATGCCAGTAGATGTAGAGCAGGATCAGCACGCCGCCGACCAGCAGCGGGGTGTAGTTGACGTACTTCCATTCGAACGCGTCGCCCCACGGCACGCCGCCCGAGGAGGTCGGGAACATCGCGATGATCGACGTGATGACGATCTCGATCACCGCGACGGGTGCCATCCACCGGTGATGCCCGCGCAGGTTCCACCGGCCCACCTGGAAGTCGTCGCCCATCCGCCAGCGCAGGTAAATCGGCACCGCGAAGCACAGGTACAGGCCGACGACACCGATCGACACCACCGCGAAGAAGGCCACCGGCACCGGGGCGCCGTTGATGTCCACCTCGACCAGCGCCGGCAGCGTGATGATCGCCGCGAGGACCGCGGTGACGATGACCCCGTTGGCGGGGATCTTGTTCTTGCTCACCTTCGACCACAGCTGGTGGCCGGGGACCGCGCGGTCACGGCTGAACGCGAACAGCATGCGCGAGGAACTGGTCTGGCAGGCGGTGGTGCAGAAGAACTGGCCCGCCGTCGAGATCAGCAGGATGATCGCCACCCACTGTGAGTCCAGCGCCTGGGTGAAGATCCCGACCACGGCGCCGCCGCCGGCCGACACCGCATCCGAGTCGTTCACGGCGAACAGGAACGTCAGCAGCAGGATCCAGCCGCCGATCGCCGAGTAGAAGATGGACCGCCAGATGCCCTTGGCCGCACCGTCCGCGGCGCTCTTGGTCTCCTCGGACAGGTGGGCGGACGCGTCGTAGCCGGTGATCGTGTACTGCGTCAGGATCGCCGAGATCGGCAGCACGAACAGCAGCACGCCGATGCCCGACATTTCGCCGCCGAACATGCCGCTGTTGTTGATGGTCTTGGCGAACACGTCGCCGAAACTGGCGTGCTGGTCGGGCAGCAGCCACAGGATCGCGATGACCGCCGCCGCGCCGACGACATGCCACCACACCGAGATGTTGTTGATGACGGCCAGCAGGTGCGACGAGAAGATGTTGATCAGCGCCGAGATCGCCAGGATGATCACGAAGAGGACGAAGGTCCTGGTCAGGCTGTACCCGTCGAGCCAGGTCTGGCTGAAGGTGCCCAGCGTGAGGTCGAGGAACGTGGCGCAGCCGTAGGCCACCGATGCCAGGATGGCGATGAGCCCGATCAGGTTGAGCCAGCCCGTGTAGAAGCCCGCCTTCGGGCCGCCCAGTTTGGCTGCCCACCAATAGATCCCGCCCGAGGTGGGATACGCGGAGACCAGTTCGGACATGCACAGCCCGATGATGAGGATGAAGACCGACACGATCGGCCAGCCCCACGCGATGGCGGCCGGACCGCCGTTGTTCCAGCCCAGGCCGAACGACGTGAAGCAGCCGGCCAGGATCGAGATGATGGAGAACGAGATCGCGAAGTTGCTGAACCCCGACCAGGACCGCGACAGTTCCTGGGTGTAGCCCAGGCTCGCGAGGTGCCTCTCATCGTCGTCTAGGTGTTCGTGGCCCTCGGGCACGGGAGACCTCCTGTGTGTGAGAAAGCAGCGCGACGGCCGGCGCCGGGCACCACAAGGGAGAATAGATCGCTATTGGTCTGGCGTCCTACCTTTGAACGTGGCAGTTTGGTGCGGGTGTGGGACGCCGGCTCGAGAAACGAAGGACACTGATGGGGACACGAGGCATGCTGTCGCAATCCGAGCTCGAGGCGCTCGTCGACGCGGGGGACATCGACACCGTCATCGTCGCGTTCTGCGACATGCAGGGCCGGCTGACCGGCAAACGCCTCTCGGCGCGGCTGTTCGTGGAGGACACCGCTGAGCACGGCGCGGAATGCTGCAACTACCTGCTGGCCGTCGACGTCGACAACAACACCGTCGACGGGTACGCGATCTCGAGCTGGGAGACCGGCTACGGCGACATGGTGATGACCCCGGACTTCGCCACCCTGCGGCTGCTGCCGTGGCTGCCCGGCACCGCGCTGGTGATGGCCGACCTGTCCTGGACCGACGGCCGGCCGGTGACGCAGGCCCCGCGCAGCATCCTCAACCGCCAGATCGACCGGCTCTCCGAGCGCGGTCTGGTGCCCTACGCCGCCACCGAACTCGAGTTCATGGTCTTCGACGACACCTTTCGGTCGGCGTGGGCGGCCGGCTACAAGGGCCTCACGCCGGCCACCGACTACAACATCGACTACGCGATGCTGGCCTCGACCCGGATGGAGCCGCTGCTGCGCGACATCCGGCTCGGCATGGACGGCGCAGGCATGTACTGCGAGGGCGTCAAGGGGGAGTGCAACCTCGGCCAGCAGGAGATCGGGTTCCGCTACGACCACGCGCGTACCACGTGCGACAACCACACGATTTACCGCAACGGCGCCAAGGAGATCGCCGACCAGCACGGCAAGAGCCTGACGTTCATGGCGAAGTTCGACGAGCGCGAGGGCAACAGCTGCCACATCCACATCTCGCTGCGCGGCGAGGACGGTAGCGCGGTGTTCGCCGATTCGGACGCCGAGGACGGCATGACGCCGCTGTTCCGCAGCTTCATCGCCGGCCAGCTCGCCACCATGCGGGAACTGAGCCTGTGCTACGCGCCGAACATCAACTCCTACAAGCGTTTCGCCGAGGGTAGCTTCGCCCCGACGGCGATCGCGTGGGGCTTCGACAACCGCACCTGTGCGCTGCGGGTGGTCGGGCACGGGTCGGCGATGCGAATGGAGAACCGGGCGCCCGGCGGCGACGTCAACCAGTACCTCGCGGTGTCGGCGCTGATCGCCGGCGGCCTCTACGGCATCGAGAACGAGCTCGAGCTGCCGGAAGCCCTGACGGGCAACGCCTACACCAGCGGCGCCGAGCGGCTGCCGACCACACTGGCCGAGGCCGTCGAGCTGTTCGACAACTCGACGGTGGCCCGCGACGCCTTCGGCGACGAGGTCGTCGACCACTACCTCAACTACGCGCGCGTGGAGCTCAAGGCCTTCAACGCCGCGGTGACGGACTGGGAGAGGATGCGCGGCTTTGAGCGACTCTGACCGTGCCCTGACTTCCCCCGGGTCGCTCCGCTCCTGCCCCCAGGGTCGCCCCGTGATCGGGCTGACCACCTATCTGCAGCAGGCGCAGACCGGCGTGTGGGACGTGCGGGCCAGCTTCCTGCCCGCGATCTACTTCGAGGGCATCGGCCTGGCCGGCGGCATCTCGGTGCTGCTCCCGCCGCAACCGGTCGACGACGCGATCGCCGATCGGGTGCTCGACGGGCTCGACGGGCTGATCATCACCGGCGGGCGCGACGTCGACCCGGCGGCCTACGGCAGCGAGCGGCACCCGTCCACCGACGAGCCCGTCGAGGACAGCCGCACCCGCGACGCCTTCGAGTTGGCGCTGCTGCAGTCCGCGCTGCGCCGCGGCGTGCCGGTGCTCGGTATCTGCCGGGGCGCGCAGGTGCTCAACGTCGCGCTCGGCGGCACGCTGCACCAGCACCTGCCCGACGTGGTGGGCCACACCCGCCACCAGCAGGGCAATGCGGTGTTCTCCACCTCGACGATCACCACCGTGCCGGGCACCCGGGTGGCGGAGATGGTGGGACCCAGCACCGAGGCCCAGTGCTATCACCACCAGGCCATCGACCGCCTCGGCGACGGTCTGATCGTCAGTGCCTCGGACAGCGACGGCGTGATCGAGGCCGTCGAGGTCGACGCCGACCGGCACCCCGGCCGGTGGGTGGTGGCCGTCCAGTGGCATCCCGAGGAGCGGCTCGACGACCTGCGGGTGTTCGCGGGTCTGGTGGGCGCCGCGGCAGCACATGCATCCCAGAAAGTGAGCGTATGACGACGACCAGCGATGTGATCAACCCCGCGACCGAGGAACTGCTGCGCACCGTCGAGCAGACCGACGAGGCCGGGGTCGACGACGCGGTGGCCCGCGCGGTCGCCGCGCAGCGGCGGTGGGCCCGGCAGGCCCCGGCGGAGCGGGCGGCGGCGCTACGCGCGTTCGCCGCGGTGGTCGACGCCCACGTCGAGGAACTGGCCCAGCTCGAGGTGGCCAACTCCGGGCATCCGATCGGCAACGCGCGCTGGGAGGCCGGCCACGTCCGCGACGTACTGCAGTACTACTCGGCGAGCCCGGAACGGTTGTCGGGCAAGCAGATCCCGGTGGCCGGCGGGCTCGACGTCACCTTCAACGAACCGCTGGGCGTGGTCGGTGTCATCACGCCGTGGAACTTCCCGATGACGATCGCGTCGTGGGGGTTCGCGCCCGCGCTGGCCGCCGGCAACGCCGTGCTGGTCAAGCCGGCCGAGTGGACGCCGCTGACCACCATCCGCCTCGGCGAACTCGCCGTCGAGGCCGGCCTGCCCGCCGACCTGTTCCAGGTCGTGCCGGGCCGCGGCTCGGTGGTCGGGGAACGCTTCGTCAGCCATCCCGATGTCCGCAAGATCGTGTTCACGGGCTCCACCGAGGTCGGCACCCGGGTGATGGCCGGCGCGGCGCAGCAGGTCAAGCGGGTCACGCTGGAACTGGGCGGCAAGAGCGCCAACATCGTGTTCGACGACTGCGATCTCGAGCGCGCCGCCGCCACCGCGCCCTACGGCGTGTTCGACAACTCCGGCCAGGACTGCTGTGCCCGCAGTCGGATCCTGGTGCAGCGCAACGTTTTCGACCGGTTCATGGAGCTGTTCGAGCCGGCCGTCAAGGGTGTGGTGGTGGGGGATCCGCGCGCCGACGGCACCGAGATGGGTCCGCTGGTGTCCAAGGCGCACTGGGAGTCGGTGGCCGGGTATGTCCCCGACGGGGCGCCGGTGGCGTTCCGCGGCGACGCTCCGTCCGGTCCCGGCTACTGGTTCCCGCCTACGGTGCTGACGCCCCCGCGCGACGACCGCACCGTCACCGACGAGATCTTCGGTCCGGTCGTCACGGTGCTGCCGTTCGACGACGAGGCCGACGCGATCGCGCTGGCCAACGACACGCCCTACGGTCTGTCCGGCTCGATCTGGACGGACAACCTGTCCCGGGCGCTGCGCGTCTCGCGCGCTGTGGAATCGGGCAACCTGTCGGTCAATTCGCATTCGTCGGTGCGCTACAGCACCCCGTTCGGCGGATTCAAGCAGTCCGGGCTGGGCCGCGAGCTCGGGCCCGACGCCCCGCTGTCGTTCACCGAGACCAAGAACGTCTTTATCGCTGTTCAGGAGGAGCACTGATGGATCTGACCCAGCGTCTGGCCGGCAAGGTCGCCGTGATCACCGGCGGCGCCAGCGGCATCGGCCTGGCGACCGCCAAGCGGATGCGAGCCGAGGGCGCCACCATCGTCATCGGCGACATCGACCCGGCGACGGGCAAGACGGTGGCCGACGACCTGAACGGCACCTTCGTCCAGGTCGACGTCTCCGACCAGGTGGCCGTCGACAACCTGTTCGACACGGCCGCCGAGACGCACGGCTCGGTCGACATCGCGTTCAACAACGCCGGCATCAGCCCGCCCGAGGACGACCTGATCGAGAACACCGGCGTCGACGCCTGGCAGCGGGTGCAGGACATCAACCTCAAGTCGGTGTTCTTCTGCTGCAAAGCCGCACTGCGCCACATGGTTCCGGCCCAGAAGGGCTCGATCGTCAACACGGCGTCGTTCGTCGCGGTGATGGGCTCGGCGACCTCGCAGATCTCCTACACCGCCTCCAAGGGTGGGGTGCTGGCGATATCGCGGGAGCTGGGCGTGCAGTACGCCCGGCAGGGCATCCGGGTCAACGCCCTGTGTCCCGGACCTGTCAACACCCCGCTGCTACAGGAACTGTTCGCCAAGGACCCCGAGCGTGCGGCGCGCCGGCTCGTGCACGTGCCGGTGGGCCGGTTCGCCGAACCCGAGGAACTCGCCGCCGCCGTGGCGTTCCTCGCCAGTGACGACGCCTCGTTCATCACGGCGTCGTCGTTCCTCGTCGACGGTGGGATCAGCGGCCATTACGTGACGCCGCTGTAGACCATGTCGGCCGACCCGGACGCCCACGAAGAGCAGACTGCCAGCGATGAGCGCTTGCGCGAAGAGCAGACAGCCAGCGAGGCGCTGCTGAGTCCGGTGCGGCCGTTGAACGCCTTCGAGGACACGGTCGAGCGGCTGCTGCAGACGATCCGCCTGGGGGTGCTGTCCCCGGGCGAATCCCTGCCTCCGGAGCGCGAACTCGCCGCCCGGCTGGGCGTCAGTCGGGACACCGTGCGGGAGGCGATCAAGTCGCTCGCCGACGCCGGCTACCTGGTGTCGCGCCGCGGCCGCTACGGCGGCACGTTCCTGGCCGACGAGCTGCCGGCGCCGCGGCCGGACGAGGCGCGCTTCAGCGAGGCCGAGATCACCGACGCGATGCGGCTGCGGGAGATCCTCGAGGTGGGGGCGGCCCGGATGGCGGCGGGCCGGACGCTGACCGCGTCCGACCGGGAGGCGCTGTGGAGCCGGTTGGCGGATGTCCGGGGCGCCGCGCCCGAGGACTATCGCCGGCTCGACTCGCGGCTGCACCTGGCGATCGCCGAGGCCGCCGGGGTGCCGTCGCTGGTGCCGCTGGTCGCGCAGAACCGGATGCGGCTCAACGAACTCCTCGACTGCATTCCGCTGTTGGCCCGCAACATCGCGCACTCCGACGAGCAGCACGAGGCGATCGTGATGGCGATCCTGGCCGGCGACGCCGAGCGCGCGGCGCAGACGATGACGGCCCATGTGTGGGGCTCGGCCGCGCTTCTTCACGGATTCCTGGACTGACGCCGGTTAGATTGACTCCCGTGGAGGATGCCGAACGGGTCGAACGCGCGTCGTCGGCGCTGGCCGAGGTCGACACCTCCGGCTGGGCGCAGCGCTTCGACCTGGTCTCGGATCCGCACCGTCTGGAGATCCTGCTCTGTCTGCACCGTTCCCCGGGCATCGCCGTCAGCGACCTGGCGGCCGCGCTGGGCCGCTCGGAGAACGCGGTGTCGCAGGCGCTGCGGGTGCTCCGGCAGCAGGGCTGGGTGAGCAACACCCGCGAGGGCAGGTCGGTGCGCTACCGCCTCGACGACGAGACCGTCCACGATCTGCTGCACTGGATCGGGGCCAGGCACGGGTGAGCGCCGGTGACGAGGTGACGCGCGTGCTGAACATCGAGGAGCCGCCCCTGGCGCCGAGACCGCGGCTGGACGGCGGCTCCGACCGGCCGGTGCACGCCCGCATCGCCGCATGGCTGCAGGGCCTGATCGACACCGGCGGCCTGGTGCCCGGCGACAAGTTGCCGCCCGAGGTGGAGATCGCCACGGCGCTGGGCTGCAGCCGGATGACGCTGCGTCAGGCGCTCGGCGCGCTGGAGCACAAGGGGCTGATCGACCGGCGCCGCGGCCGGTTCGGCGGCAACTTCGTCGCCACGCCCCGCTTCGAGTTCGACCACGCCAGCCTGCCCGGCTTCACCGAGCAGATGCGCCGCTTCGAGGTGGAGCCCGGCGCGCAGGTGCTCGCGGTGAGCACCGGCCGCCCCGACGCCGAGGTGAGCCGGGCGTTGGGGCTGCGGCGCACCGACGAGGTGCACCAGATCATGCGCGGGCGCACCGCCAACGGCGAGCCGATCGTGCTCGAGGAGGCCTACCTGCCCGCGTCGGTGTTCCCCGACCTGCTCGCCCGGGACCTGGGGGGCTCGCTGTATGCGCTGATGCGGGAGTACGGCCACGGCCCGTCGGCGGCGGACGAACGCATCGAGGCGACGCCGGCGACCGCCGAGCAGGCCCGCGTGCTCGGCGTGGAACCGGGCACCCCGCTGCTGCTGATCGTGCGAACCTCGTTCGCCGACAACGGGGTTGCGGTGGAGTTTTCTCGCGACTACCACCGGTCCGACCGCACCGCGATCCGCGTCCGCTCCCGCGCCGACGGGTGATCCGGTGCCCCAGAAGTCGGCCTTGAAGTCTAGACCTTTTCAGTGGCCGCGTTTAGAGTGAAGTGATGTCGTCACCGCTGTCCGACGATCACCTCGACGGGCTGTTCGACCAGATCCCGTTGCTGGCCGGTCGCGCGCGGACGCTGGAGGAACTCTCCGGGGGCCTGACGAACCGCAACGTCAAGATCACCACCGCCGACGCGGTCTACGTCGCCCGGTGTGTGGACACCGAGCGCAACCTGCTCGGCATCGACCGCGACCACGAGCACGCCAACAGCGTCGCCGCCCATCGCGCAGGCGTCGGCGCGCCGGTGCTGGACTACCGGCCCGACCTCGGGGTGCTGCTCCTCGGCTATCTCGAGGGAAAGACGCTGGAGAACCACGACTTCCAGCGCGACGGTGTGATCGCCAAGGCGGCCGCGGCGGTGCGCGCGCTGCACCGCGGGCCCCGCTTCGTCAACCGGTTCGACATGTTCGAACGGCAGCCGGCCTACCTCGCGACCTGCCGCAGCCGCGGCTTCGCGATCCCGGCGGACTATCTCGAGCACGCCGAGGCCTTCGCCGCCGCGCAGCGGGTGCTGACCGCCACCGGCGACACCGAAGACGCGCTGGTGCCGTGCAACAACGACCTGCTCGCCGGCAACTTCATCGAGCACGGCGAGCAGATGTACCTCATCGACTACGAGTACTCGGGCAACAACGACCCCTGCTTCGAGCTGGGCAACATCTGGAGCGAATGCGAGCTGAGCCTCGACCAGCTCGACGACCTCGTCACGAGCTACCACGGCCGCCACCTGCGGCACAAGACCGCCCGCGCCCATCTGCAGGGCATCGTCGCCAAGTACGGCTGGACGCTCTGGGGATGCATCCAGAATGGTTCCAGTGCACTGGAATTCGACTTCTGGTCGTGGGCGATGGAGCGCTACGAGGGCGCCGTCGCCGCATTCCGCCACCCCGGTTATCCCCGGCTCCTCGACGACGTCGCGGCGCCCGACTGAAGGAGACACCACCGCATGGCCTCTGCTGCACCGCTGCCGTCGCGCGCCCACGCCGTCATCATCGGCGGGGGAGTGATCGGCACCAGCGTCGCCTATCACCTGACGAAGTTCGGCATCACCGACGTGGTGCTCGTCGAGCAGGGTCAGCTCTCCAGCGGAACCACCTGGCACGCCGCCGGACTCGTCGGTCAGCTGCGCGCCTCGGAGGGCATGACGCGGCTGGTGCAGTACTCGACCACGCTGTACGCCGACCTGGAGGCCGAGACGGGGCTCTCGGCCGGCTACCGGCAATGCGGCGGCGTCACCGTCGCGCGAACCGAGGACCGGATGGAGCAGCTGCGCCGCACCGCCGCGAATGCGGCCGCGTTCGACCTCGAGTGCGAACTGCTCAGTCCCGCAGAGGCTCTCGAGCACTACCCGGTGATGCGGACCGACGACCTGGTCGGCGCGATCTGGCTGCCCGCCGACGGCAAGGCCAACCCGACCGACCTGACCTACGCGCTGGCCAAGGGCGCCAGGATGCGCGGCGCCCGGATCATCGAGAAGACCCGGGTGCTCGACGTGCTGACCGCCGACGGCGCGGTGCGCGGTGTCCGCACCGACGCCGGCGACATCGAGGCCGAGATCGTCGTCAACTGCGCCGGGCAATGGGCCAAGCACCTCGCCGCGATGGTCGGCGCGAACGTGCCGCTGCACTCCGCCGAGCACTTCTACGTCGTCTCCGAACCCATCGACGGTGTGCACCCCGACCTGCCGATCCTGCGCGATCCCGACGGCTACACCTACTTCAAGGAGGAGGTCGGCGGCCTGGTGATCGGCGGCTTCGAACCCGAGGCCAAGCCGTGGGTGTCGCCGGACGCGATCCCGTACCCCTTCGAGTTCCAGCTCCTCGACGAGGACTGGGAGCACTTCGAGATCCTGATGAACAGTGCGCTGCTGCGCATCCCGGCGTTGGAGACCACCGGGATCAAGAAGTTCTACAACGGCCCGGAGAGCTTCACGCCCGACAACCAGTTCATCCTCGGCGAGGCGCCCGAATGCCGGAACTTCTTCGTCGGCGCCGGCTTCAACTCCGTTGGCATCGCCACCGCGGGCGGCGCGGGCCGGGCGCTGGCCGAGTGGATCGTGGAGGGGGCGCCGACGACCGACCTGACCGGTGTGGACATCCGCCGCTTCGCCCCGTTCAACGGCAACAACCGCTGGCTGCACGACCGGGTCGCCGAGGTGCTGGGCATCCACTACGAGATCCCCTGGCCCAACCGGGAGATGACCACCGCGCGGCCGTTCCGACGCTCACCGGTGCACCACCTGCTCGACGCCGCCGGCGCGAACTTCGGCAGCAAGATGGGGTGGGAGCGCGCGAATTTCTTCGCCCCGGCGGGGCAGGCCCCGGTGATCGACTACACCTGGGGCACCCCGAACTGGCGGCCGTGGTCGGCCGCCGAGCACCACAGCACCCGCACCGGCGTGACGGTGTTCGACCAGACGTCGTTCTCCAAGTACGCCATCGTCGGGCGGGACGCCGAGGCCGCGCTGCAGTGGCTGTGCACCGCGGACGTCGCGATCCCGGTGGGCAGGGCGGTCTACACCGGGATGCTCAACGCGCGCGGCACCTACGAAGCCGACGTCACCGTCACCCGCACCGCGCCCGACGAGTACCTGATGGTCAGCAGCGCCGCCACCACCGAGCGCGACAAGGACCACATCAGATCCGGTATCCGTCGGCACCTGCCCGACGGGGCAGACGCCCACGTCGTCGACGTCACGTCGTCCTACGCGGTGTTCAGCGTCATGGGCCCGCGGTCGCGCGACCTGCTGTCGGTGCTGACCGACGCCGACCTCTCCGACGCCGCGTTCCCGTTCGGCACCAGCCGGGTGATCCCGCTCGGGTACGCCACGGTGCGCGCCACCCGCATCACCTACGTCGGCGAACTCGGCTGGGAGCTCTATGTTCCTGCCGAGTTCGCGGTCGGGGTGTACGAGGACCTGATGGCGGCGGGCGCCCCGCTGGGCGTGATGCGCGGCGGGTACTACGCGATCGACTCCCTGCGCCTCGAAAAGGGCTACCGGGCGTTCGGCCGGGAGCTCTCGCCCAGCGAGAACCCCGTCGAGGCGGGGCTGCTGTTCGCGTGCAAGCTGAAGACCGACATCGACTTCCTCGGCCGCCGGGCCGTGGAGCACGCCCGTCAGCAGGGGCCGCGGCGCAAGCTCGTCGGCTTCCGGGTGGAGACGCCCGACCCGATGCTGTGGGGCGGGGAGCTGATCCTGCGCGACGGCGCCGTCGCCGGGCAGGCGACCTCGGCGGCGTGGGGAGCGACCACCGGCGCCTGCGTCGGGCTGGCGTACGTGCGCGCGGCCGACGGTGCGGTCATCGACGCCGACTGGGTGCGCGCCGGGGATTACCAGGTCAGCGTCGGCGGTGTGCTGCACCCGATCTCGGTGTCGCTCCGGCCGCTCTACGACCCGGCGGGAGAGCGGATCCGGGGCTGACCGCCTACCCGTCCGGGCAGGTGACCCCTGCTCATCTGATCAGCTAGACAGATGATCAGATGAGCCATACGCTCGCGATGTGAACGTCCACTACCAGGCGATGCACATGAGCGACGGCATCGTCAACGCTCCCGTCTCGGTCCTGTTCGGGGCTATCGCGCTGATCGCCCTGGGCGTGTGCGCGTGGCGGGCGCGGGAGGAACTCGACGAGCGGACCGTGCCGCTGGCCGGCCTGGTCGCCGCGTTCATCTTCGCCGTACAGATGGTGAACTTCCCGATCCTGCCCGGCGTCAGCGGCCACCTGCTCGGCGGCGCGCTCGCCGCGATCCTGGTGGGACCGTTCACCGGTGCGCTGTGCGTGGCGATCGTGCTCGTGGTGCAGTCGTTGCTGTTCGCCGACGGCGGGGTCACCGCGCTGGGCACCAACATCACGAACATGGCGCTGATCGGGGTCGCCGCGGGCTACGGCACCGCCGTGCTGGGCTACCGGGCGGCGCGCCGCATGCGCGGCGAGGTCCCGGTGCCGGCGGTCGGGGCCATCGCCTTCTGTGCGGCGGTCGTCGGCACCGTCTGCGCCGCGATGGGATTCGTTCTGGAGTACTCCCTCGGCGGAGCGGGCTCCACCTCGCTGGGCACCGTGGCCGCCTACATGTCGGGCACCCACGTGCTCATCGGGATCGGTGAGGGCATCATCACCGCGCTGACCGTGGTGGCGGTCGTGCGGGCGCGTCCCGACCTCGTGTACCTGCTCAGGACGCAGCGCACGGTGGCCGAGGTGCCGGCATGAGGGGCGGGTGGCGCTTCTGGGTCGGCTTCGCGGTGGTGACACTGCTGATCGCCGGCGGGCTGTCCTACCTGGCCAGCTCGAGCCCCGACGGACTGGACTCGGCGACGCTGCAGGGCTGCCAGGTCGTCGAGACGCCGCAGGGCGAACAGCTGCGCGGCGACTGCATCGCCCAGCACGCCGACCAGCACGCGCTGGCGCATTCCCCGCTGGCCGACTACACCCTTGGCGGACGCGACGGCACCAACGGCGTGGCCGGCATCGCCGGGGTGGCGGTGACGGTGCTGGTGGCCTCCGGCGCGTTCTGGTTGATCGCGCGGTCCCGCGCGCGCTCGGCCGCCCCGACGTCGTCGTCCGTCCCCGAAGACTGACGCGGGCCGGGACGACATGGGAGCGGGGCACGCGCACCCCCTGTACCGCGACGGCGACTCACCGGTGCACCGGCTGCCTGCCGAGGTGAAGATCGTGGCGCTGGTGACGTTCGTGCTGGCCGTGGTCGCCACGCCGCGAGAACTGTTCTGGCCGTTCGGCATCTACGCGCTGATCCTGGTGGCGACGTGGTGGGTGGCGCGCATCCCGGTGGGTTGGATCCTGCCGCGGATGCTCATCGAGGCCCCGTTCGTGGTGCTCGCGCTGCTGCTCCCGTTCGCCGAGGGCGGCGAGCAGGTCAGCGTCGCCGGGGTGTCGCTGTCGGTGCCCGGCCTGTACGCGGCATGGGGCATCGTCATCAAAGGCACGCTCGGTGTGGCCGCCTCGCTGACCGTCGCGGCCACCACCACCGCACGGGAACTTCCCGTGGCGCTGAGCCGGTTGCGCGTGCCCGCGGTGGTCGTCTCGATGCTGACGCTGATGATCCGCTACATCGACGTGCTCGCCGCCGAGATCCGGCGGATGCGGCTGGCCCGGGTGTCCCGCGGGGACTCGCCGCGCATGCTGCACCAGATCGGCGCCACCGCCGCCGGTGTCGGTGCGCTGTTCCTGCGGTCCTACGAGCGGGGGGAGCGGGTCTACCTGGCCATGCTGTCGCGCGGGTTCGACGGACGGGTGCCGCCGCTGGCGCTGGGCGCCGGCTGCGCGGCCGCGGCGTCACCGCGGCAGTGGGTGCTGGCCCTGCTGCCCGCCACGGCCGCGGTGGCGGTCGCGTTGTCCGCGTGGGTGATCCGGTGAGCACGTCGGCGGTCCGCGTGCGGGATCTGCACTACACGTATCCGGACGGCCACGTCGCGCTGGCGGGTGTCGACCTCGACGTCGCGCCCGGCGAGCGGGTCGCGTTGCTCGGGCCCAACGGGGCGGGCAAGACCACCCTGATGCTCCACCTCAACGGCGTGCTGACCGCGTCGCGCGGCACGGTCGAGATCGGTGCGACGACGGTGCAGCGCAGCACCCTTCGCGAGATCCGCCGCCGCGTCGGACTGGTGTTCCAGGACCCCGATGATCAGCTGTTCATGCCGACGCTGGCCCAGGACGTGGCGTTCGGTCCGGCCAACTTCGGTGTCCGCGGGGCGGATCTCGACGCCCGGGTGGCGCACGCGCTCGCGGTGGTGGCGATGGGCGAGCTGGCCGACCGCAGCCCCGCCCACATGTCGGGCGGCCAGCGGCGCCGCGCCGCGCTGGCCACCGTGTTGGCCTGCGAGCCCGAGGTTCTCGTCCTCGACGAGCCGTCGGCCAACCTCGATCCGGTGGCCCGCCGCGAGCTGGCCGAGACGCTGACGGGACTCGACGCCACGATGCTGATCGTCACTCACGACCTGCCCTACGCCGCTCAACTGTGCTCGCGGGCCATCGTGATGGACGGCGGGGTCGTCGTCGCCGACGGCCCGATCGGCGAGGTGCTCTCCGACGCGGATCTCCTTGCCGCGCACCGTCTCGAACTGCCCTGGGGCTTCGTCGTTCCCACCCGCTGAGTCGATGTGGTGCGGGCCGGCCGTAGAAGGCTGGGCGATGTGCTGCATCGACGGCCTTCCCGGCCGGCCCTGCATCCCCAGACTAACAAACATATGTTGACCTGAACAGGTATACATATGTTTGGTGTTCGCGTTTCACCGCCCGGTCGCCGGGTGGGGGAAGCGCTGCCCACGACGAAGGGATGATGATGGCCGAATACACGCTGCCCGAACTGGATTACGACTACGGAGCGCTCGAGCCCCACATTTCCGGGGAGATCAACGAGATTCACCACACGAAGCACCACGCCACCTACGTCAAAGGCGCCAACGACGCGATCGCCAGGCTCGCCGAGGCGCGCGCGTCGGGCGACCACAGCGCGATCTTCCTCCACGAGAAGAATCTCGCGTTCCACCTCGGCGGCCACGTCAACCACACGATCTGGTGGAAGAACCTCTCCCCGAACGGCGGGGACAAGCCGACCGGCGAGCTGGCCGCCGCGGTCGACGACCAGTTCGGTTCGTTCGACGCGTTCCGGGCGCAGTTCACCGCCGCCGCGAACGGACTGCAGGGCTCGGGCTGGGCGGTGCTCGGCTACGACCCGCTCGGGAGCCGCCTGCTGACGTTCCAGCTGTTCGATCAACAGGGCAACGTGCCGCTGGGCATCGTCCCGCTGCTGCAGGTCGACATGTGGGAGCACGCCTACTACCTGCAGTACCGCAACGTGAAAGCCGACTACGTCAAGGCGTTCTGGAATGTCGTGAACTGGGCTGATGTCCAGCAGCGGTTCAGTGCGGCGAGGGTGTCAGTGCCGTCGTGACGGCGGCCACGGCGGCTCCCCGCACAAGGCCAGCAGCGCGTTCTCGACCACCTCGGGCAGTGCCGGGTGGATCCAGTACTGACCCCGCGCCATCTCCTGGGCCGGCAGGTCGAACGCCATGGCCTGGATCAGCGGCTGGATGATCGACGACGCCTGGTGGCCCATGATGTGCGCGCCGAGCAGCAGGCCGGTGTCGTCGTCGACGATCAGCTTGGCGAAGCCGGTGGAATCCTCCATCGCCCAGCCGTAGGCGACGTCGCCGTAATCCTGGACCTTCGACCGGATGCGGTATCCCGCGGCCCGCGCCTCGTTCTCGGTCAGCCCGACGCTGGCGATCTGCGGCTCGGTGAACACCGCCGACGGCACGTGGCGGTGATTGGCCGGCATCAGGTTGTCGGTGTCGTCCCAGTCCTGCAGCAGGTTGTGCTTGACCACCCTGGCCTCGTGGTTGGCCACGTGCTTGAGCTGGTACGGCGAGCTGACGTCTCCGAGCGCGAAGATGTTGCGGGCCGTGGTGCGCTGGTACTCGTCGACCGTGACCATCCCGTCGACCACCTCGACCCCGGCGTGGTGCGCGTCGAGCAGGTCGCCGTTGGGCACCCGGCCGGTCGCGACGAGCAGCGTGTCGGCGCGCACGGTGGCGCCGTCGTCGAGGGTGAGGCTGACCCCGGATCCGTCGGAGGCGCCGCGCACGATGTTGCGCCGGCTGCGGATCTCCCACTTCTTGCCCGCGATGTCGGTGAACCGCTCGCAGATCGTGTCGTCGCAATGGGTCAGCATCGTGGTGCCGCGCAGCACGATCGTCACCCGCGAGCCCAGCGAGGAGAACACGTGCGCGAATTCGGCTGCGACATAACCTCCTCCGACGATCACGATGTGCTCGGGCAGATCCGAGATGCGCATGATGGTGTCGCTGGTGTGGTAATCCACGCCGCAGTCGAGAATCGCCGGCGGCACCGTCGCGCGGGCGCCCGCGGCGATCACCACCTGATCGGCGGTGAACTCGTCGCCGTCGTCGGTGCGCAACCGGTGGCCGTCGTCGCCGCGGGACGCGACGAAGCGGGTGTGACTGCCGAACACCTCGACGTTCGGCGAGGACCGCCGGTACTGCTCGCCGCCGCTGGCCAACGGGTCGATACGGCCGAACACCCGGGAGACGATGTCGGGCCAGCGCACCGCGTCGATGTGCGCGTCGATGCCGTAGCGGCGCGCGTCGGCGACCTGATCGGCCACCCTGGCGGCGTAGACGAACATCTTGGTGGGGATGCAGCCGACGTTGAGGCAGGTACCGCCGAACACGCCCTGCTCGCAGATCGCGACCCGCTTGTCGACGTAGCGCTCGTCGAGGATGCTGTTGCCCGACCCGGTGCCGATGATCGCGATGTCGAAGTCAGCCATGCCGAGAGTCTCCGTCCGTGAGATACCAGTCCAGCCAGCGGTCCAACTCCCGGTAGGCCGTGCGGCGGGAGTCGGGCACCGACAGGAATACGTCGTGCTTGGCGTCGGGAATCGGCACCACCGTCGACCGATTCCCGATGCAGCCGGCCCACCGTGCGATCTGCGCGACATCGAGCACCGCGTCGCCGCGCTGGATCCGTTCCGGATCGGCGACCTCGCGCACACTGCGGTCCGAGCGCAGGATCAGGTTGGGCACCCCGACGTCCAGACCGCGGTGCAGCCGGGCCTGGGCGGTCCGGATCGCGTGGATCCAGCCGAGCGTGACGGGAAAGCCCCCGACGGGCTTCCACGTCAGGTCGTAGTCGAACTCGCCGGCGTAGTCACGGTGCAGCGTGGTGCCGTAGCCGCCGTCGCCGGGCCTGCGCACCACGGTGTGCTTGCGCCACCGGCCCAGGGCCCGCAGCGCCGCCGTCGTCGGCGCGGAGCGCAGGATCGCCGGCCCCTGCAGATCCAGCCACGGGCTGTTGAGCATCAAGCCGTGGACGCGTCCGGCGGCACCCCGGGCGCGCAGCCGGTCGAGCCACAGCGACACCACCAGACCGCCCGCCGAATGCCCGCAGACCAGCACGCGCGCCGACGATTCGGCGGCGATGGCGTCGAGCGCCTTCTCCAGCTCGCCGTCGTAGCGGGCGAGGTCGGTGGTGAAGTGCGGCGTCTGCCCCGGGCGATGCGAGCGCCCGCATTTGTGCAGGTCGATCGCGTAGAACGCGACACCGCGCGCGGCCAGGTGATCGGCGAACTCGGTGTTGAAAAAGTAGTCGGTGAATCCGTGCACCATCAGCACCGCATGCCGCGCCGACGCCTCCGCCGGCCCACGACGCACCAGCGTCGCCTCCAGGTCGCCCTCGCCGTCCGGGTCGGGGCCGAGGGGAAAGGTGAGTTGCCAGTACCCGGACAGAACGTCGGGCTGCCATCCGGACACGACAGTCACCTTAGTGGGCCGAGGTGGTCGGAGGGTTGCGGGCGAGCGCGGCGGGATAACCTGAACATCGGTAAGCCGTGAGCAACGGGATGTGACCACGAAGGGCCGATCGAGTTGGTGTCTGAAGCGGAGAAGACCGACGTCCTGCTGGTGGGGGCGGGCATCATGAGCGCGACCCTGTCGGCGTTGCTGCGCCTGGTGGAGCCGAACTGGTCGATGACGCTCGTCGAGCGCCTCGACGGCGCGGCCGCCGAGAGCAGCGATCCCTGGAACAACGCCGGTACCGGGCACTCGGCGCTGTGTGAGCTCAACTACACCCCGGCGCGCCCCGACGGCTCGATCGACATCGCCAAGGCGGTGAACGTCAACGAGCAGTTCCAGGTGTCGCGCCAGTTCTGGACCTACGCCGTCGAGAACGGCGTGCTTCCCGATGTGCGCAGCTTCCTCAACCCGATCCCGCACGTCAGCTTCGTGCAGGGCGAGGACAACGTGAAGTACCTGAAGGCCCGGTACAACGCGCTCGTCACCAACCCGCTCTTCCAGACCATGGAGTTCATCGACGACCGCGACGAGTTCGTGCGGCGGCTGCCCCTGATGGCCGAGCGGCGCGACTTCTCCGAGCCCGTCGGGTTGAACTGGACCCAGGACGGCACCGACGTCGACTTCGGATCACTGTCGCGCCAGCTGATCGGCTTCGGCGCCAAGCAGGGCATGTCGACGTTGTTCGGCCACGACGTCACCGATCTCGACCAGGGCTCCGACGGCCGGTGGACGGTCAAGGTGGTCAATCGGCGCACCGGCCAGAAGCGGAAGTTCAACGCCGGCTTCGTGTTCGTCGGCGCCGGCGGCGGTGCCCTGCCGCTGCTGCAGAAGGCGGGTATCAAGGAGGCCAAGGGTTTCGGCGGCTTCCCGGTCGGCGGTCAGTGGCTGCGCAGCGGCAACCCCGAACTGACGGCGCGTCATCAGGCCAAGGTCTACGGGCTGCCGCCGCTGGGTGCGCCGCCGATGTCGGTGCCGCACCTGGACACCCGCGTGATCAACGGCCGCTCCTGGCTGTTGTTCGGTCCGTTCGCCGGGTGGTCGCCGAAGTTCCTCAAGCAGGGCAAGGTCACCGATCTGCCGCTGTCGGTGAAGCCGAACAACCTGGTGTCGATGCTGGGCGTGGGGCTCACCGAGATGGGGCTGCTGCGTTACCTGATCGGCCAGCTGCTGCTCAGCGAGTCGGCGCGCGTCGATGCGCTGCGCGAATTCGCGCCGAGTGCAAAGAATTCCGACTGGGAGCTCGACATCGCCGGCCAGCGGGTGCAGGTCATCCGCAAGGCCAAGGGCAAGGGCGGGGTGCTGGAGTTCGGCACCACGGTGCTCTCGGCGGCCGACGGCAGCATCGCCGGTCTGCTCGGGGCGTCCCCGGGCGCGTCGACCGCGGTGCCCGCGATGCTCGAGGTGATGTCGCGGTGCTTCGGCGACCGCTACCAGAACTGGCTGCCCACCATCAAGACGATGGTGCCGTCGCTGGGCACCGAACTGTCCACCGAGCCGGAACTGTTCGCCGAGATCTGGGCACACGGCACCAAGGTTCTCAAGCTCGACAAGCCCGCGGGTCATCTCCCCGACACCGTGCCCGGCGAATCCACCGCAGGCACCGAACATTCCCCGACCGCGGCGACCGTTTGACGGTGATCAGCCGATGACAGTGGCGCTGCGCCGCAGTTGGGCCAAGGATCTCGACGCCGCAACGCTCTACGAGCTGCTCAAGCTGCGCGTCGAGGTGTTCGTCGTCGAACAGGCCACGCCGTACCCGGAACTCGACGGCCGGGACCTCCTCGCCGAGACCCGCCATTTCTGGCTGGAATACTCTGAGGGACAGGTGATCTCGACGCTGCGCCTGATGGAGGAGCATCCCGCCGGGCAGAAGGCGTTCCGGATCGGGCGGGTGTGCACCAAGCGCACCGAGCGCGGTCACGGTCACACCGCGCGGCTGCTGACCGCGGCGCTGGCCGAGGTGGGCGACTACCCCTGCCACATCAACGCCCAGACGTATCTGCGGGAGATGTACGGCAGGCACGGGTTCGTCCAGGACGGGGACGAGTTCCTCGACGACGGCATCCCGCACATCCCGATGGTGAAGCCGTGACCGCTGACGCGCTGTATCCCTTCAGCGCGCTGGTCGGGCACGACCGACTCAAGCTGGCCCTGGTGCTGTGCGCGGTACGGCCGGACATCGGCGGCGTGCTGATCCGCGGGGAGAAGGGCACCGCCAAGTCGACCGCGGTGCGCGCGCTGGCGCAGGTGCTCACGCAGTCGTTCCGGGCGGTCGGGGGCGACGGCGGGCACCTGGTCGAACTGCCGATCGGCGCGACCGAGGACCGGGTGGTCGGCTCGCTGGACCTGCAGAAGGTGCTGCGCGACGGCGAGCACGCGTTCTCGCCGGGTCTGCTCGCCCGGGCACACCGCGGTGTGCTCTACGTCGACGAGGTCAACCTGCTGCACGACCACCTCGTCGACGTTCTGCTCGACGCCGCCGCGATGGGCCGGGTGCACATCGAACGCGACGGCGTGTCCCACAGCCACCAGGCGCGGTTCGTGCTCATCGGGACGATGAATCCCGAAGAGGGAGAACTGCGCCCGCAGCTGCTCGACCGGTTCGGCCTCACCGTCGACGTGGCGGCCTCCCGCGACGTCGACGTGCGCGCAGAGGTGATCCGGCAGCGCCTCGCCTACGAGGCCGACCCGGCGGAATTCGCCGCCCGCTACGCCGACGCCGACTGCGACCTGGCCCGCCGCATCGCCGATGCCCGCGCCCGGGTGGCGACGGTGACCCTGCCCGACGGCGAACTGCGCCGCATCGCGGCCCTCTGCGCGGCCTTCGACGTGGACGGCATGCGCGCCGACCTGGTGGTCGCGCGCACCGCGGTGGCGCACGCGGCCTGGCGCGGGGCCGACACGGTGGCCGAGGAGGACATCCGGGTGGCAGCCGAACTCGCGCTGCCGCATCGCCGGCGCCGTGACCCGTTCGACGACCCGGGCCTGGACGCCGAACGGCTCGACGACGCGATGACCGAGGCGGCCGGCGCCGCGGACGCTGAGCCCGAACCCGACCCGGACCCGCCGCCCGGTGGCGGTGCAATGCCCGATGACGCGGCCGAAGGGTCGGCGCCGCAACCGAATTCGGCTCCGCCGACGCGTCCCAGCGCGGCGCCGTCGGCGGCGTTCCGCACCAGGGCGCTCGTCGTGCCGGGGATCGGGGAGGGGGCGCCCGGCCGGCGCTCCCGGGCCCGCAACCGCACCGGCACCGTCGTCGCGGCCACCACCGACCCGCAGGCCGGGCACGGCATGCACGTGTTCGGCACGCTGCTCGCCGCCGCCGGGCGTCACGACGGCCCGGGCCGGCTGCGGCCCGGACCCGACGACGTCCGCCGCGCGGTGCGGGAGGGCCGCGAGGGCAACCTGGTGATCTTCGTCGTCGACGCGTCGGGCTCGATGGCCGCGCGGGACCGGATGTCCGCGGTGAGCGGCGCGACGCTGTCGCTGCTGCGCGACGCCTATCAGCGCCGCGACAAGGTCGCGGTCATCACCTTCCGCGGCCAGGACGCCCGGGTGCTGCTGCCGCCCACGTCGTCGGTCTACGTCGCGAGCACGCGGTTGGCGCGCTTCGACACCGGCGGCCGGACACCGCTGGCGCAGGGGCTGCTCGCCGCGCGGGACATGGTGGTGCGCGAACGGGCCCGCGACCGCGCCCGGCGCAGCCTGGTGGTGGTCCTCACCGATGGCCGCGCCACCGGCGGGCCGGACCCGTTGGGCCGCACCCGCACCGCCGCGGCCCGGCTGGTGGCCGAGGGCGCCGCCGCCGTGGTGGTGGACTGCGAGACCTCGTTCGTCCGTCTGGGCCTGGCCGGCGATCTGGCGGAACGGCTGAACGCGCCGTCGGTCCAGCTGGGTCAGCTGCGCGCCGACGCGCTCACCGCCGTGGTGAAGCGACAGTCCGAGCGCGGCGCGGCCTGAGGGAGGGAACGCGATGCCTCAGGGTCGACCGCTGACCGTGCCCCGCGACGGGCTCACCACGCGGGCGCGGCGCAACTCCCCGCTGCTCGCGGTGCACACCGGCGCGGGCAAGGGGAAGTCCACCGCGGCGTTCGGGATGGCGCTGCGGGCGTGGAACCAGGGCTTCGACATCGCGGTGTTCCAGTTCGTCAAGAGTGCGAAGTGGAAGGTGGGGGAGGAGACCGCGCTACGCGAACTCGGCCGCGCCCACGAGGAGCGCGGCGTCGGCGGACCGGTCGAGTGGCACAAGATGGGGTCGGGCTGGTCGTGGGCGCGCAAGGCGGGCACCGAGGACGATCACGCCGCCGCGGCGGCCGAAGGGTGGGCGGAGATCGCCCGCCGCCTCGCCGAGGAGCGCCATGACTTCTACGTGCTCGACGAGTTCACCTATCCGCTGAAGTGGGGGTGGATCGATGTGGCCGAGGTGGTCGAGGTGCTGACCGCACGGCCCGGCACCCAGCACGTGGTGATCACCGGACGCGACGCGCCCGCCGCCCTGCTCGACGCGGCCGACCTGGTCACCGAGATGACCAAGGTGAAGCACCCGATGGATGCGGGCCGCAAGGGCCAGCGGGGGATCGAGTGGTGAGCGCAGCGAACCACGACAGAGGGGCTTGCGAGTGGTGACTCCCGCGGTGGTCATCGCCGCGCCGTCCTCCGGCAGCGGAAAGACCACCGTCGCGACCGGCCTGATGGCGGCATTGCGGCGTGCGGGTCACCGGGTGGCGCCGTTCAAGGTCGGGCCCGACTTCATCGACCCCGGCTACCACGGGCTGGCCGCCGGCCGCCCTGGCCGCAACCTCGATCCCGTCCTCGTCGGCGACGACCTCATCGGGCCGCTCTACCGGCACGGCAGCGCCGACGCCGACATCGCGGTCGTCGAGGGCGTGATGGGCCTGTTCGACGGGCGCATCAGCGACGCGCCGGCGACCGGGGCGGCGCGCGGATCGACGGCACATGTCGCCTCCCTGCTGGGCGCGCCGGTCGTGCTGGTCGTCGACGCCCGCGGCCAGAGCCACAGCGTGGCCGCGCTGCTGCACGGATTCGCGACCTTCGACCGGGGCGTCCATCTCGTCGGGGTCATCCTCAACCGGGTCGGCTCGCCGCGGCACGAGGCCGTCCTGCGCCAGGCGTGCGAGCAGGCCGGTGTCACGGTGCTGGGCGCGATTCCCCGCGCCGGCGAACTCGCCGTGCCGTCGCGCCACCTCGGGCTGGTGACCGCGGTCGAACACGGCCGCCGTGCCACCGAGGCCGTCGATGCGATGGCGGCGCTGGTCGCCCGGCACGTCGACCTCGCCGCGGTGGTCGCCGCCGCGGGCTGCCGCGTCGTCGCCGACCCGTGGACCCCGGAACCGGACGAGCCGGTGGATGCCCCCGTGACCGTCGCGCTGGCCGCCGGCCGGGCTTTCACGTTCGGTTATGCCGAGCACGCCGAATTGCTCCGCGCGGCAGGGGCGGACGTCGTCCCTTTCGACCCGCTGCGCGACCCGCTGCCGGCAGGGACCTCCGCGGTGGTGCTGCCGGGCGGCTTCCCCGAGGAGTTCGGCCCCGAGCTGTCGGCCAACCGCGTGGTGCGCGAGCAGATCGCCGCGCTCGCCGCAACGGGCGGCCCCGTGCACGCCGAGTGCGCCGGACTGACCTATCTGGCCGACGACCTCGACGGCCACCCGATGTGCGGGGTCGTCGCCGGGTCCGCGTCGTTCACCGACGCGCTGACGCTGGGCTACCGAGACGCCGTCGCGGTCGCCGACTCGTCGCTGCACCAGATCGGTGACCGGCTCACCGGTCACGAATTCCACCGCACCACCGTGCATTTCGCTGGTGATCGCGAGCCGGCGTGGCGATACCGCGGGCGGGGAGGTCACATCGTCGACGACGGCGCCGTGCGCGGTGGGGTGCATGCGGGATACCTGCACACCCACCCGGCGTCGCATCCGCGGGCCATCGCCCGCTTCGTCCGCGCCGCGGCACGCTCTAAGCTCGCCGGGTGACCGACAACGCCTATCTGGTGGGCCTGCGCCTGGCCGGCAAGAAGGTCGTCGTGGTGGGAGGCGGCACGGTCGCCCAGCGGCGACTGCCGCTGCTCGTCGCCTCCGGTGCCGACGTGCACGTGATCACCAAGGCCGCCACCCCCGCGGTCGAGGCGATCGAGGGAATCACGTTGACGATGCGTGCTTTTCGTGACGGCGATCTCGAGGGCGCCTGGTATGTGATCGCCGCCACCGACGACCCCGACGTCAACGCCGCGATCGTCGACGAGGCGGAGAGCCGCCGGGTGTTCTGCGTGCGCGCGGACGTGGCCATCGAGGGCACCGCCGTCACCCCGGCGACGTTCGACTACGAGGGCTTGTCGGTGGGCGTGCTGGCCGGCGGTGAGCACCGGCGCTCGGCGGCCATCCGCTCGGCCATCCACGAAGCCCTGCAGCAGGGGCTCATCACGGCCGACGCGCCCGGCGTGGTGGAGGGCGGCGTGGCGCTCGTCGGCGGGGGGCCCGGCGATCCCGAACTCATCACCGTTCGCGGCCGGCGGCTGCTCGCCCACGCCGACGTCGTGGTGGCCGACCGGCTGGCCCCGCAGGACCTGCTGGCCGAACTGTCCCCGGACGTCGAGGTCATCGACGCGGCCAAGATCCCGTACGGCCGCGCGATGGCCCAGGACGCGATCAACGCGGTCCTCATCGAACGCGCCAAGGAGGGCAAGTTCGTCGTCCGGCTCAAGGGCGGCGACCCCTTCGTCTTCGCGCGCGGCTTCGAAGAGGTGATCGCCTGCGCCGACGCCGGGATCCCGGTGACCGTGGTGCCGGGTGTGACCAGTGCCATAGCGGTGCCCGCTCTGGCCGGCGTCCCGGTCACCCACCGGGCGATGACGCACGAATTCGTGGTGGTCAGCGGCCATGTTGCGCCCGATCACCCCGAATCGTTAGTGAATTGGGATGCGTTGGCCGCGATGCGCGGCACCATTGTTTTGCTGATGGCGGTGGAACGGATCGAATTGTTCGCCAAGATCTTGCTCGAAGGCGGCCGACCTGCGGATACTCCGGTCCTCGTTGTGCAACACGGGACGACGTCTGCGCAGCGGACTTTGCGGTCGACCCTCGCGGAGGCGCCGGAGCGGATCCGTTCCGAGGGAATTCGACCCCCCGCGATCATCGTGATCGGGGCGGTGGCGGCCTTCGCCGGTTAAAAGGAAATTAAGAGTACTGTAAGGTAACTCGTTATGACGGCTCTCAATGACGCAGAGCGTGCCGCCATCCATCGGGATGCTGAAGGCAAGGGGCAGCGGGGCGCCAATCGCGCTCTGCCGGCCCGCATCAAGGGGTCCACGGACGGAGCCGCGGGCTCCCGTTTCCCCAAGACGCCGGCGTGGTTGCCGTCGCGGCGCTTCATCGCCGCGGTCATCGCCATCGGCGGGATGCAGCTGCTCGCGACGATGGACAGCACGGTCGCGATCGTGGCGCTGCCCAAGATCCAGGACGAGCTGAGCCTCTCCGATGCCGGCCGCAGCTGGGTGATCACGGCCTACGTGCTGACCTTCGGCGGCCTGATGCTGCTCGGCGGTCGCCTCGGTGACGTGATCGGGCGCAAGCGGACCTTCGTCGTCGGCGTCGCGCTGTTCACCATCGCCTCCATCCTGTGCGGGCTAGCCTGGAACGAGGCCACCCTCGTCACCGCCCGGCTGCTGCAGGGCGTCGGGGCGGCGATCGCCTCGCCGACCGCGCTGGCCCTGATCGCGACCACCTTCCCGAAGGGTCCCGCGCGCAACGCCGCGACGGCGATCTTCGCGGCGATGACCGGCGTCGGCTCGGTGATGGGGCTGATCGTCGGCGGCGCGCTGACCGAGGTGTCGTGGCGCTGGGCGTTCCTGATCAACGTGCCGATCGGCCTGCTCATGATCCACCTGGCCCGCACGACGCTGCGGGAGACCAACCGCGAGCGGCTCAAGCTCGACGCCGCCGGGGCGCTGCTGGCCACGCTGGGATGCACCGCCGCGGTGTTCGCGTTCTCGATGGGTCCCGAGGCCGGCTGGGCCTCGCCGATCACCATCGGTTCCGGAGTCGCCGCCGCGGGCTGTCTGCTCGCGTTCCTGTGGGTCGAGCGCACCGCCGAGAATCCGGTTGTCCCGTTCGAGCTGTTCCGCGATCGCAACCGCCTGGCCACCTTCGCGGCGATCTTCCTCGCCGGCGGCGTGATGTTCACCCTGACGGTGCTGATCGGGCTCTACGTGCAAGACATCATGGGCTACAGCGCACTGAAGGCGGGAGTCGGCTTCATCCCGTTCGTCATCGCCCTGGGCATCGGGCTGGGCCTGTCGTCGGCGCTGGTGTCGAAGTTCCCGCCGCGCGTGCTTGTCATCGGCGGCGGCATCCTGGTGCTGGCCGCGATGCTCTACGGTTCGACCCTGGACGCCGGCATCCCGTACTTCCCCAACCTGGTCCTGCCGATCACGGTGGGCGGCTTCGGCATCGGCATGATCGTGGTGCCGCTGACGGTGTCGGCGATCGCCGGCGTCGGGTTCGACCAGATCGGTCCGGTCTCGGCGATCGCGCTGATGCTGCAGAGCCTCGGTGGCCCGGTCGTGTTGGCGATCATCCAGGCCGTGATCACGTCGCGCACGCTGTACCTCGGCGGCACCAACGGCCCGGTGAAGGACATGAACGCCGCGCAGTTGCACGCCCTCGACCAGGGCTACACCTACGGTCTGCTGTGGGTGGCCGCGGTCGCGGTGATCGTCGGCGGTGCGGCACTGTTCATCGGGTACACCGCCGCGCAGGTGGCGCACGCGCAGGAAGTCAAGGACGCGATCGACGCCGGAGAGCTCTAACCCTCTGCGGATCCGTACTCGGTAGGGTGGCTCACCATGGCTGCCGGGTCGTCTGAACGCGAGTCGGCGCCGCTCTCGTCGTCGGTGCTGGGCATCGCGATCCTCGCGATCACCGGCATGCAGTTGATGTCGACGCTCGACGGCACCATCGTCATCGTCGCGCTGCCCCGCATGCAGGCCGAACTCGATCTCTCCGACGCCGGCAAGAGCTGGGTCATCACCGCCTACGTGCTGGCGTTCGGGGGGCTGCTGCTGCTCGGCGGCCGGATCGGCGACGCGATCGGCCACAAACGGGCCTTCCTGTCCGGCGTCGGTGTGTTCACCATCGCCTCGCTGGTCTGTGGGTTGGCCACCGACGAGGCCACGCTGATCGTGGCCCGCGCGGTCCAGGGCACCGGTGCCGCGGTCGCGGCCCCCACGGGGCTGGCGCTCATCGCGACCACCTACGCCGTCGGGCAGCCCCGTAACCGGGCGCTGGCGGTGTCGGCGGCCATGCAGGCCGCGGGTTCGGTGCTCGGCCTCGTGCTCGGGGGTGCGCTGACCGTGATCTCGTGGCGGCTGGCGTTCCTCATCAACGTCCCGATCGGGCTCGTCATCATCGCGATCGCCGTGTTCCGGCTGACCGAGACCCACCACGAGCGGCTCAAGCTCGACGTCACCGGCGCGCTGCTCGCCACGCTGGGCTGCACGTCGGCGGTGCTGATCTTCACCCAAGGCCCGGCGCTGGGCTGGACGCATCCGTTCCCGATCGGGGCGGGCGTGGCGGCGGTGCTGTGCTTCGTCGCGTTCTTCGTCGTCGAGCGCTCCGCCGACCATCCGATCGTGCCGATGGAGGTGTTCGACAACCGCAACCGGGTGGCGACGTTCATCTCGCTGTTCCTCGCCGGCGGAGTGATGCTGAGCGCGACGGTGATGATCGGGCTCTACGTGCAGGACGTGATGGGGTACTCGGCCCTGCTCGCGGGCGTCTGCTTCATCCCGTTCGCCCTCGCGCTGGGCGTCGGCACGATCGTCGCGGCGCGGCTGGCGCCGTACGTCGCGCCCCGGTGGATCATCCTCGGCGCCGGGCTGCTGGTGCCGTGCGCGATGCTCTACGGTGCCACCCTCAACCGCGGCATCCCGTACTTCCCCGATCTGGTCGCCCCACTGGTGGTCGGCGGCTTCGGCATCGGGGTGATCTCGGTCATCCTGCCGCTGTGCGCGGTCGCCGACGTCGGCCCGCGCGAGATCGGTCCCGTCTCCTCGATCACGCTGATGGTGCAGAACCTCGGCGGCCCGGTGGTGCTCGTGGTGATCCAGGCCGTGCAGACCTCACGCACGCTGTTCCTCGGCGGCACGACGGGCCCGGTCAAGGACATGACGTCGGCCCAACTCGACGCGCTGGACGCCGGCTACACCTACTCGCTGCTGTGGGTGGCGGGGGTCTCGGTGTTCGTCGGCGCCGCAGCCCTGTTCATCGGGTTCAGCGCCCGCGAGATCGCCGCCGCGCAGCACACCCGGGAGGCGGTCGAGGCAGGCGAACTGTAGCCCCTCGCATAAGGTGGTCGGCTGTGATCACCCGCATGTCCGAGCTGTTCCTGCGCACCCTGCGCGACGATCCGGCCGACGCCGAAGTGGCCAGCCACAAGCTGCTCATCCGCGCCGGATACGTGCGCCCGGTGGGGCCCGGGTTGTACAGCTGGCTGCCGCTCGGGCTCAAGGTGCTGCGCAAGATCGAGGGCATCGTCCGCGACGAGATGACCGCCATCGGCGGACAGGAGATCCTGTTCCCGGCACTGCTGCCGCGGGCCCCCTACGAGACCACCAACCGCTGGACCGAGTACGGCGACACGCTGTTCCGGCTGCAGGACCGGCGCGACAACGACTACCTGCTGGGGCCCACCCACGAGGAGATGTTCACCCTCACCGTCAAGGGGGAGTACTCGTCGTACAAGGACTTCCCGCTGATCCTGTTCCAGATCCAGAACAAGTACCGTGACGAGGCCCGCCCGCGGGCGGGCATCCTGCGCGGCCGCGAGTTCCTGATGAAGGACTCCTACTCGTTCGACATCGACGACGACGGGCTCAAGAACGCCTATCACGCGCATCGCGAGGCCTATCAGCGGATCTTCGCCCGGCTCGGGGTGCGCTACGTGATCGTGTCGGCCGTGTCCGGCGCGATGGGCGGCAGCGCGTCCGAGGAGTTCCTCGCCGAGAGCGAGGTCGGTGAGGACACCTACGTGCGGTGCCTCGAGTCCGGCTACGCCGCCAACGTCGAGGCCGTCATCACCGCGGTGCCCGAGTCGATCCCGTTAGACGGTCTGCCCGAGGCGACGGTGTACGAGACCGGGGACACCCCGACGATCGCGACGCTGGTCGAGTGGGCCAACGGCGCGGGACTCGGCCGCACCGTCACCGCGGCGGACACGCTCAAGAACGTGCTGCTGAAGACCCGCACGCCCGGCGGGGAATGGGAACTGCTGGCGGTCGGGGTGCCGGGTGACCGGGAGGTCGACGACAAGCGACTCGGCGCGGCGCTCGAGCCCGCCGAGTACGCGATGCTCGACGACGCCGACTTCGCCAGGTACCCGTTCCTGAAGAAGGGCTATATCGGCCCGAAGGGCTTGCTCGCCAACGGTGTTCGCTATCTGGTCGATCCCCGGGTGGTGGACGGCACGGCGTGGATCACCGGCGCCGATGAGGTGGGCAAGCACGTGGTCGACCTCGTCGCGGGACGCGACTTCACGCCGGACGGCACCATCGAGGCCGCCGAGGTGCGGGAGGGCGATCCGTCGCCGGACGGCGCGGGCCCGCTGGTGGCGGCGCGCGGCATCGAGATCGGCCACGTCTTCCAATTGGGCCGCAAGTACGCCGACGCGTTCACCGCCGACGTCCTCGGCGAGGACGGCAAGCCGGTCCGCCTGACCATGGGCAGCTACGGCATCGGGGTGTCGCGGATGGTCGCGGTGATCGCCGAGCAGCAGCACGACGAGTTGGGACTGCGGTGGCCTGCCGCCGTGTCGCCGTTCGACGTGCACGTCGTGATCGCCAACAAGGACGCCGAGGCGCGCGCCGGAGCCACCGAACTCGCCGCGGACCTGGACCGTCTCGGCGCCGACGTGCTGCTCGACGACCGGTCGGCCTCGCCCGGGGTGAAGTTCAAGGACGCCGAACTGCTCGGCGTCCCCTGGATCGTCGTGGTGGGCCGGGGCTGGGCCGACGGCGTGGTGGAGCTGCGCGACCGGTTCACCGGGGAGAAGCGCGACGTGGCCGTCGATGCGGCCGCCACCGAGATCCTGGCCGCGATCGGCTGACCGTTACTCGGCGCCGCCGGGGAAGGCGACCGTGACCGGTGTGCGGCCCGCGACGCGCCGCCACCGCGCCGCGGTCACGGCGGACTCGAGCATCGCCGCCACCCCGAAGGCGCGGACCTTCTCGTCGGTCGCCTGCTCGACGACGGCCCGCCATGCGGTGGCGGTGTCCTCTTCCATGCGGACCGCCAGCTGTGCCGCCTGGCCGGGGGTGTCGACCTCCAACGGCATCGCATAGCCGGGCGCGGGCAGCGGCACCGCCGCGCCGGTGTTCTCGAGCAGGACGATGCCGGCTTCGCGGCGCGCCCGGTGCTCGGCCATCGTGTCGGCGACCAGATCGTTGTCCTCGGGTGTGGAATGAGCTGACACCAGGCCGTATCCGTAGATGACACCGTGCTCGCCGGCGACCGCGTCGAACAGTGCGCCCGCGGCGGGATCGGTGGGGCGGGTGGTCGGGCTCGGTGCCGGGGAGGTCATCGCGCACCGCCGGGAGAGGCCAGCGCCACGGTGTAGGCGGCCGTGCAGGACGCGGCGATCGAGGCCAGCAGTCCCGCGCGGTAGCCCGACAGCGAGGCGGCCGCGTGCGCCGCGCTGTCGGCCGAGGCCCGCAGCGCACCGATCACGTCGTCGGCCGTCGGCGCCGGGGCCGGCGGGACGCCGGGCGCGACACTGGTCGACGTGGTGACCGACACGCTCGCGGTCGGCGCGGGCTGGCCGGTCAACCGGACGATCTCGTCCGACAGCGCCGCGGCGTGCGCGGAGCGCTGCCCCGCCACCTGGGTGAGCGTCTGCGCCACGGTGCCGCGCGCGCCGGCTGCGGCCTCGCCGGCCAGGCGTTCGTCGGCGCGGGCCCGGTCCAGCGCGGTGGTCAGATCGTCGAGATCGGGCGGGGGAGGCGGGCTGCCGCAGGCGGCCGAGGTGGCCCCCGCCGCCGCGAGGACGGCGATTCCGACGAGCATCCCGCGGCGGCTGACGGTCGGCGGTCGGCTCGGCACGTGCAACATCCTGCCATTGCCGCGTGCCGTTGCCCGGAGCCGACGGGGGCGCCACCCGCCGCGGTCACGGCTTTTCGTTATTTGGCCCGGCGGCGCTGGCGTATCGTTGAGACCCGGATCGACCCAGTTCGAAGGACAACTCAAGACGAGGAGCTCACCGTGGCGGAGCAGTCTGCGGGATTGCCGTCGCAACGACAGGTGATCGAATTGCTCGACGGGGAGTTCGCGCGCGCCGGCTACGACATCGAGGATGTGGTGGTGGACGCGGGCGCCCGGCCACCGCGGGTGACCGTGGTCGCCGACGCCGACGGTGGGCTGGACCTCGACGCCGTCGCCGAGCTGTCCCGGATCGCTTCGACCCTGCTCGACGATCTCGATTCGGCGCCCTACGTGCTGGAGGTGACCTCCCCGGGGGTGGACCGACCGCTCCGCACCGACACCCACTTCCGCCGCGCCCGGGGCCGCCGGGTGGAACTGACGCTGAACGACGGGTCGACCCTGACCGGGCGGCTGGGCGAGCTGCACGAGGGCGTCGTCGGCCTGGTCGTGCGCGAGGGCGCCCGCGGGGCGTTGACCGTGCGCGATGTCGACCGCGACAGCATCACCAAAGCCGTTGTCCAGGTGGAGTTCTCGCCACCGAGCCCACAAGAGCTGGAGCTGGCGGGCCAAACCGGAGGAGAGACCTGAGCATGAACATCGACATGGCTGCGCTTCATGCGATCGAGGCCGACAAGGGCATCAGCGTCGACGTCGTCGTCGAGACCATCAAATCGGCGCTGCTGACCGCTTACCGGCACACGGAAGGTCACGAGGCAGACGCCCGCATCGACGTCGACCGCAAAACCGGTGTGGTCCGGGTGATGGCCCGCCAGACCGACGCCGACGGCAACGTGTTGCACGAATGGGACGACACGCCAGAGGGTTTCGGGCGCATCGCGGCGACCACGGCACGCCAGGTGATCCTGCAGCGGCTGCGCGACGCGGAGAACGAGAAGAACTACGGTGAGTTCTCGGCCCGCGAGGGCGACATCGTCGCCGGGGTCATCCAGCGCGACGCGCGCGCGAACGCCCGCGGGCTGGTCGTGGTGCGCATGGGCAGCGAGACCAAGGGCTCCGAGGGCGTCATCCCCGCCGCCGAGCAGGTGCCCGGGGAGAGCTACGAGCACGGCGACCGGTTGCGCTGCTACGTGGTGGGTGTGTCGCGTGGGGCGCGCGAACCCCTGATCACGTTGTCCCGCACCCACCCGAACCTGGTCCGCAAGTTGTTCTCCCTGGAGGTGCCCGAGATCGCCGACGGTTCGGTCGAGATCGTCGCGGTGGCGCGGGAGGCGGGTCACCGCAGCAAGATCGCCGTGGTCTCGCGGGCGCCGGGTCTCAACGCCAAGGGCGCCTGCATCGGCCCGATGGGGCAGCGGGTGCGCAACGTCATGAGCGAGTTGTCGGGGGAGAAGATCGACATCATCGACTACGACGAAGACCCGGCGAAGTTCGTCGCCAACGCGCTGTCCCCGGCGAAGGTGGTCTCGGTGACGGTGATCGACGAGGCCGCCAGGGCGGCGCGGGTGATCGTGCCCGATTTCCAGCTCTCACTGGCCATCGGCAAGGAGGGCCAGAACGCCCGGCTGGCCGCCCGGCTCACCGGCTGGCGCATCGACATCCGCAGCGACACCCGCGACGATGGCGCCGAGACCGAGCGGCGCCCCGACGCGGCCCGCGGCGCCGTCGGCGACCGGTGACGCGGGCGTCCACAACGGCGTTCGGCGCACCGGTTTTCCTCTCGACCCCGTCGTGACGGTAGACTTCGGTGTGATCCAGCGCGAGACATCGGCTCGGACGCAAAAAAGCGCCAACGACCCTGCTGAGGGCCCGGTGCGGACGTGCATCGGATGCCGGAGACGAGAGCTGGCCGTCGATCTGCTTCGGGTTGTCGCTGTCGACGACGCAACCGGCCGCAACGCCGTGACCGTCGACGTCGCGAGGAGACTTCCGGGGCGGGGTGCCTGGTTGCATCCCGATCCGAGATGTCTCGACCACGCGGTCCGGCGGCGGGCGTTCGGCCGAGCGCTGCGGATCACCGGTTCACCGGACATCACCGCGGTGATCGAACGTTTCGCCAGCACCGAGACGCTCGACTCACCCGGTCAAGAGAACAGGTAGCGAAGAACATGAGCACACCGTGAAGTCCCGATGACCATGCGTCATAGCTAACCCGAGGCGCGGCGCCTACCACCGCTGTCGCCTCTCAGACAGGAGATGTAGTGGCAGGTAAGGCCCGCGTGCACGAGTTGGCGAAGGAACTCGGTGTCACCAGCAAGCAAGTTCTGGCCCGGCTGAGCGAACAGGGAGAGTTCGTCAAGTCGGCCTCGTCCACGGTGGAGGCGCCCGTCGCCCGCCGTCTTCGGGAGTCATTCGGCGGCAACAAGCCCGCGGCCCAGCCGGCCGCCGGTGGCGGCAACGGCGCACCCGCCAAGCCCGCCGCGCCCCGACCCGGCCCCAAGCCGTCCGCGCCCGTCGCGCAGCAGCCCGCGCCGACTCCGGCGCCGCCCGCTGCGCCTCCGGCGCCCGCGGCTCCGGCAGCACCGCCCGCGGCGGCAGCACCGCCCGCCGCAGCGGCCACCCCGGCCGCTCCCGAGGCCCCGGCCCGGCCGGGTCCGACGCCCGGTCCGCGTCCCGGTCCCGGCGCGCCCCGCCCCGGCGCACCCAAGCCCGCAGCGCGGACCCCGCGCGTCGGCAACAACCCGTTCTCCAGCCAGCAGCCGGTCGACCGGCCGCCCCGCCCCCAGGGTCCCGGCGGTCCGCGCCCCGGCCCCGGCGCCGGTGGACCCCGTCCCGGCGGCGGCCCGCGTCCCGGTGCCTCGCCCGGCAACATGCCTCCCCGCCCGCAGGGCGCCCGCCCCGGTGGCGGTCCTCGCCCGGGTGGCGGTCCCCGTCCCGGTGGCGGCCCCCGTCCGGCTCCGGGCGGCGTCGGTCGTCCCGGCGGCGGCGGTGGCGGCGGTAACTACCGCGGTGGCGGTGCCGGCGGCGGCGGTGGTGCGGCTGCCGGCGGCTTCCGTGGCCGTCCCGGTGGCGGCGGTGGCCGTCCCGGGCAGCGCGGCGGTGCCGCGGGTGCGTTCGGTCGTCCCGGCGGCGCCCCCAAGCGCGGCCGCAAGTCGAAGCGCGCGAAGAGGGCCGAATACGAGAACATGCAGGCCCCGGTCGTCGGCGGCGTGCGGTTGCCGCACGGCAACGGCGAGACGATCCGGCTGGCGCGCGGCGCGTCGCTGTCCGACTTCGCCGACAAGATCAACGCCAACCCGGCCTCACTGGTGCAGGCGCTGTTCAACCTCGGCGAGATGGTGACCGCCACGCAGTCCGTCGGCGACGAGACCCTCGAGCTGCTCGGCAGCGAGATGAACTACGTCGTGCAGGTCGTGTCGCCCGAGGACGAGGACCGCGAACTGCTGCAGTCCTTCGACCTGTCCTACGGCGAGGACGAGGGCGGCGAGGAGGACCTCGAGTTCCGGCCGCCGGTGGTCACCGTCATGGGTCACGTCGACCACGGCAAGACGCGCCTGCTGGACACGATCCGTAACGCGACCGTCCGCGAGGGCGAGGCCGGCGGCATCACCCAGCACATCGGCGCCTACCAGGTGACCGTCGATCTGGACGGCAACGAGCGACCCATCACCTTCATCGACACCCCGGGTCACGAGGCGTTCACCGCCATGCGTGCCCGCGGCGCCAAGGCCACCGACATCGCGATCCTCGTGGTGGCCGCCGACGACGGCGTCATGCCGCAGACGGTGGAGGCGGTCAACCACGCGCAGGCGGCCGATGTGCCGATCGTGGTGGCGGTCAACAAGATCGACAAGGAGGGCGCCGACCCGGCCAAGATCCGCGGTCAGCTCACCGAGTACGGCCTGGTCCCCGAGGAGTACGGCGGCGACACGATGTTCGTCGACATCTCCGCCAAGGCAGGCACGAACATCGAGGCGCTGCTCGAGGCGGTCATCCTGACCGCCGACGCGTCGCTGGACCTGCGGGCCAACCCCGACATGGAGGCCCAGGGCGTGGCGATCGAGGCGCACCTGGACCGCGGCCGCGGCCCCGTCGCCACCGTGCTCATCCAGCGCGGCACGCTGCGGGTCGGCGACTCGGTGGTGGCCGGCGACGCCTACGGTCGTGTGCGACGCATGGTCGACGAGCACGGCGAGGACGTCAACGAGGCGCTCCCGTCGCGCCCCGTCCAGGTCATCGGCTTCACGTCGGTGCCCGGCGCGGGTGACAACTTCCTCGTCGTCGACGAGGACCGCATCGCCCGTCAGATCGCCGACCGCCGCAGCGCGCGCAAGCGCAACGCGATGGCTGCGCGCAGCCGCAAGCGGATCAGCCTGGAGGACCTGGATTCGGCGCTGAAGGAAACCAGCCAGCTGAACCTGATCCTCAAGGGCGACAACGCCGGTACGGTCGAGGCGCTCGAGGAGGCCCTGCTGGGCATCCAGGTCGACGACGAGGTCGAACTGCGCGTCATCGACCGCGGCGTCGGCGGCGTCACCGAGACCAACGTCAACCTGGCGTCGGCATCGGACGCGATCATCATCGGCTTCAACGTGCGCGCGGAGGGCAAGGCCACCGAGCTGGCCAACCGTGAAGGTGTGGAGATCCGCTACTACTCGGTGATCTACCAGGCGATCGACGAGATCGAGAGCGCGCTCAAGGGCATGCTCAAGCCGATCTACGAGGAGAAGGAACTCGGCCGCGCCGAGATCCGGGCCATCTTCCGGTCGAGCAAAGTCGGCAACATCGCCGGTTGCCTCGTCCAGTCGGGCATCATGCGGCGCAACGCCAAGGCGCGCCTGCTGCGCGACAACGTGGTGGTGGCCGAGAACCTCACGATCTCCTCGCTCAAGCGCGAGAAGGACGATGTCACCGAGGTGCGCGATGGCTACGAGTGTGGTCTGACGCTGACGTACTCCGACATCAAGGAAGGCGACGTCATCGAGACCTACGAGTTGGTCGAGAAGGCGAGAGTCTAGGCCGCCTGATGAACGAAGTGAAGAAGGCAGTCTGAGGTGGCCGATCCCGCTCGGGCCAGGAGGCTCGCCAAGCGCATCGGCACGGTCGTCGCCTCGGCCATCGAGTTCGAGATCAAGGATCCCCCGCTGGCCTTCGTGACCGTCACGGACACGAAGGTCACGGGAGATCTGCACGACGCGACCGTGTTCTACACGGTGCGCGGCGAGACCCTCGACGACGAACCGGACTACGCGGCGGCCGCGGCGGCGCTGGACAGGGCCAGGGGCACTCTGCGCAGCAAGGTCGGCGCGGCCACCGGCGTGCGGTTCACCCCGACGCTGTCGTTCGTGCTCGACAAGGTGCCCGACACCGCGGCGCACATGGAGGAGCTGCTGGCGCGGGCCCGGGCCGCAGATGAGGATTTGGCGAGAGTTCGGCAAGGGGCCAAGCACGCCGGCGACGCCGACCCGTACCGTGTAACGGGGGTGGAGGACGACGGCCGGGGGCCAGACGAGGCGGACGCTGAGGACACGGGTGACTTCGACACGCTCGATGACAGATACGACGACTGACGCTCTCATGGCCGGTGCCCGCGCGGATGCCCGCGACGCCGCCGCGCTGCTGTCGTCAGCCCGCTCTGTCAGCGTGGTGTGCCACGTCCATCCCGACGCCGACACCATCGGCGCCGGCCTCGCGCTCGCCCTGGTGCTCGACCGCGCGGGCAGGGACGTCGAGGTGGCCTTCGCCGCGCCGGCCGAGCTGCCCGAGTCGCTGCGTTCGCTGCCCGGCTGCCATCTGCTGGTGTCGCCCGAACAGATGCGCCGCGACGCCGACCTGGTGGTCACCGTCGACGTTCCCAGCGTCAACCGGCTGGGCTCGCTGGCCGACCTGGTCACACCCGACCGGCGGGTGCTCGTCATCGACCATCACGCGTCCAACCACCTGTTCGGCAGCGCCAATTTCGTCGACGCATCGGCCGACTCGACCACGATGCTGATCGCCGATCTGCTCGACGCGTGGGCCGAGCCGATCGACGAGAGCGTGGCGCACTGCCTCTACGCGGGGTTGACCACCGACACCGGCTCGTTCCGCTGGGCCAGTGCCCGTGCGCTTCGGCTGGGGGCGCGGCTGGTCGATCTCGGCGTCGACAACGCCGCGGTGAGCCGCACGCTGATGGACACCCACCCGTTCGCGTGGCTGCCGATGCTCTCCCGGGTGTTGGGCTCGGCGCGCCTGGTGGCCGATGCGGCCGACGGGCGGGGCCTGGTCTACGCGATGGTGTCGAACGACGAGTGGACCAGCGCGCGGCCCGAAGAGGTCGAGAGCATCGTCGACATCGTGCGCACGACGCAGCAGGCCGAGGTGGCCGCGGTGTTCAAGGAGATCGAGCCGCGGCAGTGGTCGGTGTCGATGCGGTCGAAGGCGCTCGACGTCGCGGCCGTCGCGGCCCGTTTCGGCGGCGGTGGTCATCGCCTGGCCGCCGGGTATTCGGTGATCGGCGGTGCCGACGACGTCGTGACGGCGCTGCGCACGGTTCTTGGCTGACGCCGCCGGGGGAGCCGTCGCGCCGGCCACCAGCCGGCGGATCGCCGCCCTGGCGTTTCCGGCGCTCGGCGTGTTGGCCGCCGAACCCCTCTACCTGCTGTTCGACCTCGCGGTGGTCGGCAGACTCGGTGCGCTGAGCCTCGCCGGACTGGCGATCGGCGCCCTCGTCATGGGTGTGCTGAGCTCGCAGCTGACCTTCCTGTCCTACGGCACCACTGCGCGCGCCGCGCGGTTCTACGGTGCCGGCGACCGCACCGCCGCGGTCGGTGAGGGGGTGCAGGCCACCTGGCTGGCTCTGGGCATCGGGCTGACGATCGTGGCGGCTGTGCAGGTGACGGCGGTGCCGCTGGTGTCGGCGCTGGCCGCGGGTGGCGACATCGCCGCCGCCGCGCTGCCGTGGGTCCGCATCGCGAGCCTGGCGGTACCCGCGATCCTGGTGGCCGCGGCAGGCAACGGCTGGATGCGCGGTGTGCAGGACACGATGCGGCCGCTGCGCTACGTCGTCGTGGGCTTCGCCGTGGCCGCGGTGTTGTGTCCGACGCTGGTGTACGGCTGGTTCGGTGCGCCCGCGCTCGGGCTGGCGGGTTCGGCGGTGGCCAACGTGATCGGTCAGTGGCTGGCGGCCGTGCTGTTCTTCCGGGCGCTGTTCGTCGAGCAGGTGCCGCTGCGCCTGCGGCCCGTGGTGCTGCGCGCCCAGCTGGTGATGGGCCGGGACCTGGTGGTGCGCACGATGGCGTTCCAGGCGTGCTTCATCTCCGCCGGCGCGGTCGCGGCCCGGTTCGGCGCGGCGGCGGTGGCGGCCCACCAGGTGGTACTGCAGCTGTGGAATTTCCTTGCGCTGGTGCTCGATTCGCTCGCGATCGCGGCGCAGTCGCTGGTCGGCGCGGCGCTCGGGGCGGGTCAGCTCGCCCACGCCAAGTCGGTGGCGTGGCGGGTGACGCTGTTCTCCGCGGTGGCAGGCGCGGTGCTGGCCGCCACGTTCGCCCTCGGGTCGTCGGTGCTGCCCGCGGTGTTCACCGATGACCGCAGCGTGCTCGACGAGATCGGCGTGCCCTGGTGGTTCCTGGTGGCCCAACTGCCGGTCGCGGGGGTGGTGTTCGCGCTGGACGGGGTGCTGCTCGGGGCCGGCGACGCCCGGTTCATGCGGACCGCGACGCTGGTCAGTGCGCTCGTCGGCTTCCTGCCGCTGATCTGGCTGTCGTTGGCGTTCGGGTGGGGGTTGCTGGGCATCTGGTCGGGGCTGAGCACGTTCATGGTGCTGCGCCTGGTGTTCGTCGGCTGGCGGGCGCTGTCAGGACGCTGGCTGATCCCCGGCACCCGCTGATCGCGCTCACGCCCGCGAGCACGCTCACGCGTGCGTCGCGGTGACCGCCCACAGGTCGCGGCGCCCCGCCCGGTGTTCGGCTACCTCGACGTCGACCATGCCCGCCGAACGGCACAGCGCGGCGAACGAATCCGCTTGCTGCCGGGTCCATCCGTGGCTGGCGAAGCCCGTCGCGTCCGGCTGCACCTGCCGCTCGAGCGCGAGCAGGCGTCCGCCGGGCGCCAGCACGCGGACGATCTCGCGCAGCGCCGCGTCGACGTCGCGCCAGTGATGCACGGTGGCCAGCGCCCACACGGCGGTCGCGGATCCCTCCGGGACCGGCAGCGATTCGGCCCCGCCCTGCGCCCAGGTGAGCGCGGGCAGGCCGCGCGTGGCCGTGCGGGCGACCCGCAGCATGGTCGGCGACGGGTCGACACCGGTGACACGGGCCCCGCGCCGGGCTGCCGCACGGGCGGCATTGCCTGCGCCGCAACCGATGTCGACGACGACGTCCGACGGGCCGATGCCCGACACGTCGGCGGCCAGCCGGGCGGTGTCGCGTCCCATGAGCAGGAACAGCCACGCCATCACGGCGCCGGTGACTCCCGAGAAGCCGGGGTGATCGGCGTGATGGTTGACCGGAAGCGGATGCGCACTCACCCCATCGACCATGCCCCGGCTGTGCGAGATGTCAAGGTTCGCGCACTCGCGGCGCGTGCCGTCAGCGCACCTGGGTGCGGCCGCGTTCCATCACCGCGCCGCGGCTGGCCGCGATGTCGTCGCCCGACGTGCTCTTCATCCACTCCCGCGCCGAGGCCGCCTCCAGCCACAGTGCGCCGCTGTTCTGCGCGTCGTCGATCAGGTGATACGACGTCATCAGCGCGCGGACGGCCTTCTGGTTGTTGCCGACTATCGATGTCGCGATCTGCCGCGCGGTGTCGAGCAGCTGGTCGTGCGGCACCACCTGGGTCACCAGTCCGGTGCGCAGCGCCTCTTCGGCCGACAGGTAGTCGCCGGTCATGCTCATCCGCCGGGCCATGCCGACGCCGACCTTCTGCGGCAGCCGCACCGACAGACCCCACGTCGGCAGCAGCCCCACCCGGGCGTGGGTGTCGGCGAAGCGGGCGTTCTCCGAGGCGATCAGGATGTCGCAGTAGAGCGCGATCTCCAGCCCACCCGTCACCGCCGCGCCGTTGATCGCGCCGATCACCGGCTTGGACATCGGCGGCCACTTCGGCGAGATGTCGGGCAGCTCGGTGGTGTTCCCGAGCTCCTTGAGGTCCAGGCCCGCGCAGAACACCGGGTCGGTGCCCGTGACGATCACGACGTCGACCGCGTCGTCGGTCTCCGCCTCGCGCAGCGCGCCGTAGAACCGGCTGCGCAGCTCCGCCGAGAGCGCGTTGCGGGCGGCGGGCCGGTTCAGCGTCAGCGTCCGGATGCGGTCGCGGGTGTCGATCAGCAGAACGTCCGAGGCGTTGGTCATGCGCTCACCGTATCGGCCACCCGGGCCGCGCCTATCGTGGAGGTCATGTGCCGAAACATCACCGAGTTGCGGGGTCTGGAGCCGGCCGCCACCGACGAGGAGATCGAGGCGGCGGCCCGCCAGTACGTCCGCAAGGTCAGCGGAATCACCCGCCCCTCCGGGGCCAACGTCGACGCGTTCGAGGCCGCGGTCGCCGAGGTGACCGCCACCACCCAGCGGCTGCTCACCGGCCTGCAGCCGCGTCGACAGCCGCCGAAAACCGTTCCGCCGCTGCGTCGCCCCGAGGTGCGCGCGCGACTGTCCCGGACGTGACCGCGACGCTGACCACGCCGGCGCTCAAGGAGTGGAGCGCCGCTGTGCACGCGCTGCTCGACGGCAGGCAGACCGTGCTGCTGCGCAAAGGCGGCATCGGGGAGAAGCGCTTCGAGGTGGCCCCCGAGGTCATGACCTCGCGCTTCCTGCTGTTCCCGACCGTCGCGCACAGCCACCTCGAGCGGGTCCGGCCCGAGCATCGCGACCTCGTCGCGCGCGCCGCCCCCGACAGCACCGACACCGAGATCGTGGTGCGCGCCGGGGCGTACGTCGTCGACGCCGTCGAGGTCGACCGCGTCGAAGGCTTGGAAAACATTGCGCGACACCATATCTGGACGGCGGCGTCGGTGCGTGAGGACCGGCTCGACTTCCGGCCCCGGCACCGGCTGACCGTGCTCGTGGTCTCGGCGGTCCCGCTGCGCGAGCCGGTCGCTCTGGTGCGCACCCCCGAATACCGGGGCTGCACCAGTTGGGTGACATTGCCGGTCGCGCCGCAGTGGGGGACTCCGGTGCACGACGCCGCGGTGCTGGCCGACATCGCCGCCGAGGTGCGCCGCTCAGTCGGCTGACGGGGGGCGCGGTCCCGCGGGCAGCACCAGTCGGGACTCCGCGCCGAGCGTGATCGTGTGCCGCTGGGTCGCCACCCGCGTGCCGCTGCTGAGGGGGTCACCGGTGCCGAGGTTGCGGACGAACCGCGGATGCGAGCCGCCCGCCACGAGCACCCGGATGCGGGACCCGGCGGGGAAGATGTGCGCGACCGCGTCCAGTTCGACGCGCACCTTGCCGGAGTCCGGCGCCGCCGCCACGTAGCCGTCGCTGACGTTGCGGGAGCCGCCCTGCGCGTCGACCTGACTGATCCGGACGAACAGGTCGTTGTGCGGGGTGGCGCAGGCGTGGGCGAGCTCCACCGTCGGGACCCCCACGACGCACAGGTCGGCGGGTAACGGGTCCCCGGTGAAGGTGAGCACGTCGGCGCGGCGTGCCAGTGCGGTGTCGTCGCGGTAGCCGCCGACGGGGGACAGCAGCCGGCCGCCGATGGTCGGCGTCGGGTCGGCCGGGTTGTAGACGAACGTCGCGGTGGCGCTGCCGGGGGTCGCGGTGTCGGCGAGCCGGCCGCCCGGGTTGAGGTGGAGCACGCGTTCGGGCATCGCGGGCGGCCAGCTCGGCAGATCCAGCCAGCCGTCCCCCCGGACGTGGATGCGGACCGGCGCGGTCCGCGCCGAGGGTGTGCCCTGCAGATGCGAGCCGAGCCAGTCCAGGGATTCCCGGATGGCCGTGGGGGCTGCCGTGGTCATCATGTGCGAGTGCGTCCACGGCCCGATCGTCATCGCGACGTCGACGCCGCGGTCGTGCAGCCGGCCGTACTGCTCGAGGGTCTGCTCGAGGAAGAGGTCCTGCCATCCGCTGAGCAGCAGCACGGGGATCTCGGTGCGTTCCAGCGCCTCGCGCAGATGCATGCGCTCCCAGAACGGGTCGTCGCCGTGCGGGTGCTCGAGCCACGACTCGAACCACGGCGCCCCGTTGCCCAGCATCGCGCGACTGGCCTCGCCCAGCGGCAGGGCGTGTGACGCCGCGGTCACCGACTTCTGCGCCCGCAGCTGCCGCAGCAGGACACGCAGCCGGCGCGGATCCTCCTGATGGGCGACCAGATCGCTCCAGCCGAGGAAGTCGTTGAGGCCGAAGGAGTTGTGCCCCCAGCGCGGTCCGCGGACGTCGTGCGGTCCGACGGTGATCACCGCGGCCTTGAGTTCCGGCGGCGGATCGGTCAGCAGCGCCCACTGGGTGAAGCCGAGATAGGACAGCCCGACGGTGCCGAACGAGCCGGTGAACCAGGGCTGCTCCCGCAGCCACGCCACGGTGTCGGCGCCGTCGTCGATCTCGTGGACCATCGGGTCGAAGTCCCCGCCAGAGCCGAAGGTGCCGCGCACGCTCTGCAGCAGCACGTGGTAGCCGCGGGCGGCGTACACCTCGCCGAACACCGCGGCGAACGGCCAGCGGCGGCCGTAGGGGCCACGCACCAGAAGGGTGCCCGCCGGTGTGCCGGACCGGGGTGCGTAGTGGTCGGCGAGCAGGTCGACGCCGTCGCGCATCGGAACCTTCAGGCCGCGGTGGACATCGACCTCGGTGGTCGGCGGGGGAGTGTGCAGCAGGCTCGAGAGCCCGCGCATCAGGAGGTGCTGGACGGTCACGCCTGCGAGGTTAGCGGTCAGTACTTGTAGAACGGCGCGAGCTCATGGGCGCGCTGCAGGTTGGTCTGCATGCAGTCCGGGTCGGGCTCGGAGTAGATCGGCGAGTAGAACAGCGACTGCTGGATCAGGCCGTAGCTGGTCTTGAACGCGATCATGCAGGTGATCCACCAGCGGTTGTTCCAATCCGTCGGCTTCATGATCCAGTACTGCGCCGCGCGGTGGCCGTCGATGTCGAGTTCGACGGCGTCGGGCGGCAGCGTCTGCTCGTAGGTGCGCCACACGAACGCCTCGACCGCCATCTGGTAGTTGCCGGCGTCGTAGCGGCACCGCAGGCTGTCCTCGGGGTCCGGTGGGGTGAACGCCAGACCGATGCGCTGCACCACATCGAAGGGGATGTCGCGGCACGGATCGAAGGGGCTCGGATCGGTGAGATCGAGCACGGGGGACTTGATGGTGGTCATCGGGGCGTCGGTCGACCTCAGCTCGACGGCCCCGGTGCCGACACGCGCGTCGGGCTGGGCCTGCCACACCACGATCACTGCCGCGACCAGCGCACACAGTGCCGAGAGCAGTCGCACCTTGGCGAACATCGCACCCCTTTGTCCCGGTTCGTCCGTCGCGTCCCTGCCGGGAGTGTAACGGGCCGCGCCGCACCGCACGGCGAGAACTTAGAACCTGTTCTAGTTGCCGGACGGTCCCGGGCGCCGAGCGATCGGTAGGCTGACGGGTTGTGAGTTCCGAGGATCGACGCCCGACCCTGTGGGCGGTCAGTGATCTTCACACCGGGCACACCGGCAACAAGCCGGTCACCGAGTCGCTGCACCCCGCTTCGCCGGACGACTGGCTGATCGTCGCCGGCGACGTCGCCGAGCGCACCGACGAGATCCGGTGGGCGCTGGACCTGCTGCGCAAGCGGTTCGCGAAGGTCATCTGGGTGCCGGGCAATCACGAGTTGTGGACCACGACGCGCGACCCGATGCAGATCTTCGGCCGGGCGCGCTACGACTACCTGGTCACCATGTGCGACGAGATGGGCGTCATCACCCCCGAACATCCGTTCCCGGTGTGGACGGACGAGGGCGGCCCGGCGACCATCGTGCCGATGTTCCTGCTGTACGACTACTCGTTCCTGCCGCAGGGGGCTGGGACGAAAGCCGAGGGGCTGGCGATCGCCAAGGACCGCAACGTCGTGGCCACCGACGAGTACCTGCTGTCCGCCGAGCCGTACGCCACCCGCGACGCCTGGTGCCGGGAGCGGGTCGCCTACACGCGCAAGCGACTCGAAGATCTCGACTGGATGGACCAGACCGTGCAGGTCAATCACTTCCCGATGGTGCGGGAACCCTGCGATGCGCTGTTCTATCCCGAGTTCTCGCTGTGGTGCGGCACCACCGCCACGGCCGACTGGCACACCCGGTACAACGCGGTGTGCTCGGTCTACGGCCATCTGCACATCCCGCGCACCACCTGGTATGACGGGGTCCGCTTCGAGGAGGTGTCGGTCGGCTATCCGCGGGAGTGGCGACGCCGCAGGCCCTACCGCTGGCTTCGCCAGATCCTGCCCGACCCGCAGTACAGCCCCGGCTACCTCAACGAGTTCGGCGGCCACTTCCAGATCACCCAGGAGATGCGCGACCACGCCGAGAAGATGCAGCAGCGGATCAGGGACCGGGCGTGATCGCGGCGACGCTGCTCGCCGGGGTGCTGCCCGGTGAGCTCGACGCGCTGGCCGCCGCCGAACTGTATTCGGACCCGCGCGAATTGGCGCCGCTGCCCGAAGAGGAGCCGCTGATCGCCAAGTCGGTGCCCAAGCGGCGCAACGAGTTCGTCACCGTGCGGTACTGCGCACGGCAGGCGCTCGTCGAACTGGGCGCCGATCCGGCGCCGATCCTCAAGGGAGAGAAGGGCGAACCGTGCTGGCCCGACGGCATCGTCGGCAGCCTGACCCACTGCGAGGGTTTCCGGGGAGCCGTCGTCGGCCGCCGTGACGCCGTCCGCTCGGTGGGCATCGACGCCGAACCGCACGACGTGCTGCCGAAGGGTGTGCTCGACGCCATCAGCCTGCCGGTCGAGCGCGCGGAGATGGGCGCCCTGCCGACCGGCGTGCACTGGGACCGGATCCTGTTCTGCGCCAAGGAGGCGACGTACAAGGCGTGGTTCCCACTGACCCGGCGGTGGCTGGGGTTCGAGGACGCCCACATCACCTTCGACGTCGACGCCTCCGGTGAGGCGGGCACCTTCACCTCGACGGTCCTCATCGATCCGGTGGCCGTGTCGGGACCGCCGCTGACGTCGCTGACCGGGAGGTGGGCCGTCCGCAACGGGATCGCGTTGACCGGGATTGTGTTGTGACCGCTGCCGGACTGGTCGTGGTCGACAAGCCGCCGGGCATGACGAGCCACGACGTGGTGGGCCGGTGCCGGCGGTTGTTCGGGACCCGTAAGGTCGGGCACGCCGGCACGCTGGACCCGATGGCCACCGGGGTGCTGGTGGTCGGCATCGAGCGCGCCACCAAGATCCTCGGCCTGCTCACCGCGGCCGACAAGGGCTACGCCGCCACCATCCGACTCGGTCAGGCCACGTCCACCGAAGACGCCGAAGGCGAACTGCTGCAATCGGTTTCGGCGGCACATCTGACCGACGGCCAGATCGGCGACGCGGTTGCGGCGCTGCGGGGCGACATCGCGCAGGTGCCGTCGTCGGTCAGCGCGATCAAGGTCGCCGGCCAGCGGGCCTATGCGTTGGTGCGGGAGGGCCAGACCGTCGAGCTGGCCGCCCGGCCGGTGCGGATCGACCGGTTCGATGTGCTGGGGGTGCGCCGCGGCGCCGACACGGTGGACGTGGACGTCGCCGTGGACTGCTCGAGCGGGACCTACATCCGTGCGCTGGCCCGCGACGTCGGCGACGCGCTCGGCGTGGGCGGGCACCTGGTCGCGCTGCGACGCACCCGGGTCGGCCGGTTCGGCCTCGACCAGGCGCGCACTCTCGAGCAGCTCGCCGAGGCGGCGACCCTGTCGTACACGCTCGACGAGGCGTGCCTGCAGGCGTTTCCGCGCCGGGACCTCACCGAGAGCGAGGCGGTCGACGCGAGCCACGGCAGGCCGTTGGCGCCGGCGGGCATCGACGGTCTGTACGCGGCGGTCGCGACCGACGGCCGTGTGATGGCGCTGCTCGAAGATGCCGGTCGGCGGACCCGGTCCGTCGTCGTGATCCGGCCGGCGACGCTGTAGCCCGACCGCGCCGAATGTACGGATGATGACGGGTTTCGCGGCGAAGGCCGTCACCATGCGTGCACTCGGCGCGCGAGATCGCCTCAGGCGTAGAGCGTCTCGAACTGCTTGATCGACTTGTCGATGTCGCCCTTGACCGCGCGCACGGCCGCGGCGCCGATCGGGCCGAACAGCGGCGCGCCACCGAGATCCATCCGCACCGTGAACGTGCAGCCCTTCGCGGTGTCGGCCACCGTCATCGCGAGCTTGTAGCGGGTGCCGCCGACGCCCTCGCCGGTGATCGCCAGCGCGGTGGGCGGGTCGAACTCCCGGATGGTCCACGTCACGCGGTTGCGCATGCCCTTGGCGGCGGCCACGCCCACGATCGTCGTGCCGACACTGAGTTCGTCGGGCAATTCCGAGCGCCACCCCTGGTGCATCGTCATCCAGTCGCCGAGGGCGGACAGGTCCGCGACGTGCTGCCAGGCGTCCCCGGCCGACATGGGCAGGGTTCGGGACAGTTCCAGCTTGGCCATCAGTGCTCGCTCCTATGCAACGACCCAGATCGCTTCTGCGGCAGGGCTTCCCAGGTCAACGGTGATCTCCGCCGCGCCGCCCGCGCCGGGCGCCCGGACGGCGACGGAGATCATGCCGGCGAAGTCGCGGCGGGCCACGACCCGCACGTGCGAGTCGAGGCTGATGCCGACGGTGTCGAAGTAGCGCAGCATCTCGGGGTCGGCGTCGGAGATCCGCGCCACGGTGCCGGCCTCGCCGTTCTGGCACGCCGAGAGTTGGCGCGCCGGGGGAGTCGGCACGCGGCCGTCGGCGGCAGGGATCGGGTCGCCGTGCGGATCGCGGGTCGGATAGCCGAGTTTGGCGTCGATGCGCATCAGCATCCGGTCGGACACCGCGTGCTCGAGCACCTCGGCCTCGTCGTGCACCTCGTCCCAGCCGTAGCCGAGCTCGCGCACCAGGAACGTCTCCATCAACCGGTGCCGGCGCACCATCGCCAGCGCCGCCCGACGGCCGGCGTCGGTGAGCGTCACCGCGCCGTACTTCTCGTGGTCGACGAGGCCCTGGTCGGCCAGCTTGCGAATGGACTCCGACGCGGTGCTCGCCGACACCCCGATCCGTTCGGCGAGCAGCTTGGTGCTCACCTTCTCGTGCGACCACTCCTGGGCGGTCCAGATGACTTTGAGGTAGTCCTGAGCCACCGTCGTCAGGTCGGCGGGCGTCTGATCAGGACTCACGAGACAAGAGTTTAGGCAAACATCACCTGATCCGGTGATGCTGCTGGGCCTGGGTCACCCGAACGCCGTAGGCTGACGGCGTGCAGCGCTGGCGGGGTCAGGACGACATCCCCACCGACTGGGGCCGATGCGTCGTCACCATCGGCGTCTTCGACGGGGTTCATCGGGGACACCAGGAGTTGATCGGCCGTGCGGTCAAGGCCGGCCGGTCCCGCGGCGTGCCGACGGTGCTGATGACCTTCGATCCGCACCCGATGGAGGTCGTGTTCCCGGGCAGCCATCCCGCTCAGCTGACGACGCTGACCCGGCGCGCCGAGCTCGTCGAGGAGATGGGCATCGACGTCTTCCTCGTGGTGCCGTTCACCGCCGACTTCATGAAGCTCACCCCGGAGCGCTACATCCACGAACTGCTGGTCGAGCGCCTGCACGTGGTCGAGGTGGTGGTCGGGGAGAACTTCACGTTCGGCAAGAAGGCGGCGGGCACCGTCGAGCTGCTCCGCAAGGCGGGCGAGCGCTTCGGTTTCGCCGTCGACTCGCTGAGTCTGGTCGCCGAGCACCACCGCGACGAGACGGTGACGTTCTCGTCCACCTACATCCGGTCCTGCGTCGACGCCGGCGACATGGTGGCCGCCGCGGAGGCGCTGGGCAGGCCGCACCGGGTGGAGGGCGTCGTGGTGCGCGGTGACGGACGGGGCCGGGTGCTGGGCTTCCCGACCGCCAACGTGGCCCCGCCGATGTACTCGGCCATCCCCGCCGACGGCGTCTACGCCGCCTGGTTCACCGTGCTCGGGCACGGACCGGTGGTCGGCACGGTCACGCCGGGGGAGCGCTATCAGGCCGCGGTGTCGGTCGGCACCAACCCGACGTTCTCCGGCCGCACCCGGACCGTGGAGGCGTTCGTCCTGGACACCACCGCCGACCTCTACGGCCAGCACGTCGCCGTCGACTTCGTGGCACGGCTGCGCGGCCAGGAGAAGTTCGGCTCGGTCGACGACCTGGTGACCGCGATGACCGCCGACACCGAGCGGGCGCGCACCATCCTCTCGGCCCGATAGCTCGCGATTCGGTTCCTGCCGGTCGCCGCTGTTAAACTGCCTCCTCGACCGGGCGTGTGCTGCAGTTCGCGGTGGCTGCGCCTTCGACTTTCCCTCGCGGACCGAATCGATGGAGTTGTTTCGTGGCGCTCACTGCCGAACAGAAGAAGGACATCCTGGGCCAGTACGGCCTGCACGACACCGACACCGGTTCTCCGGAGGCTCAGGTCGCGCTGCTCACCAAGCGGATCTCCGATCTCACCGAGCACCTCAAGGTGCACAAGCACGACCACCACTCGCGCCGTGGTCTGCTCCTGCTGGTCGGCCGTCGCCGCCGGCTGCTCAAGTACGTCGCTCAGGTCGACGTCGCCCGCTACCGCTCGCTGATCGAGCGCCTCGGCCTGCGCCGCTGACGCGCTGACGTCACCGCGGTGGCGACACCCGATTACGTTCTCGGCAGCGACGACGCCGAGATCCGGCGGCTGCAGACGCAGGCCGCGATCATCGCCGAGCCGACCGAGCTGCTCTTCCGGCGCGGCGGTCTGACGCCGGGGATGCGGGTCCTCGACCTGGGCAGCGGTCCCGGCGATGTGTCGTTTCAGGTCTCTCAGATCGTCGGCCCCGACGGTTCGGTGCTCGGCCTCGAGCGCGATCCCGCCCAGCTCGCCGTCGCCGAGCAGCGCCGCGACGCGATGGGTCTGACCAATGTCGCCTTCCGCAGCGGCGACGCGCGCACGTTCGTCGCCGACGAGCCGTTCGACGCGGTGGTCTGCCGACTGCTGCTGATGCACCTGCCCGACGCGGTCGACGTGCTGGCCCACCATCGCCGCAATCTAAGGCCCGGGGGCGTCTTCGTCGCCGTCGACTACGACATGAGCGGGGTGCGGGCGCGGCCCGAGGTGGAGCTGTTCACCCGCGTCGGTTCCTGGCTGGAGGCCGGGTTCCGGCACGCGCAGGCCGACCCGAGCGTCGGCATGCTGTTCCCGGTCCTGTTCCGCGACGCCGGTTTCGCCGACGTCGGCACCCTGGGCCTGCAGCTGTACTGGCCACCGGACAACAGCGAGGCGGCCGGCTACGTCGTCGGGGTGGTGCGCGCACTGCACGACGCCATCCTGGCCTCCGGCGTGGTCACGGCCGACGAACTCGATCTGGACACCCTCGAGCAGCGCCTCGGTGAACAGATCCGCGCCGCGGGCGCCGTGTGGACGGTGCCGACGATCGTCGGTGGCTGGGGCCGGCGAGCCTGAGCCCGCCGTTTACCGTCGGGGACCAGCCGCAGAGTACGATGGCCTGGTTCGGCTGCCGTCTCGGTCCGCCGGACGAGATGGGTGCGGTCATCGCAGACCCGCGAGCGCCGTTCCCGCGCGTCATATCGCCGACCCGCTTGATCGCGCGGTCTTCGGTAGTGGCTGCCGGAACGAAAGCCGGCAGCTTCGACTGACGGCCGTCGCCGCATCAGGTGCCGGGGCTTGGACGCTGTGACGACGCGAAACAGCTGTGTGACCCAGAGAGGCCTTACGGACGTCCATGTCTGTAGTTGAAATTGAAGACGGCGTGTTCGAATCCACCGCCACCATCGACAACGGGAGCTTCGGCACCCGCACCATCCGCTTCGAGACCGGCCGGCTGGCCCAGCAGGCCGCCGGCGCCGTCGTCGCCTACCTCGACGACGAGACCATGCTGCTGAGCGCCACCACCGCCAGCAAGGCGCCGAAGGAGCACTTCGACTTCTTCCCGCTGACCATCGACGTCGAGGAGCGGATGTACGCCGCGGGCCGCATCCCCGGCTCGTTCTTCCGCCGTGAGGGCCGTCCCTCCACCGACGCGATCCTGACCTGCCGGCTGATCGACCGGCCGCTGCGCCCGTCCTTCGTCAGCGGGCTGCGCAACGAGATCCAGGTCGTCGTGACCGTGCTCAGCCTGGATCCCAAGGACCTCTACGACGTGCTGGCCATCAACGCCGCGTCGGCCTCGACGCAGATCTCCGGTCTGCCGTTCTCGGGTCCCGTCGGTGGCGTGCGCGTCGCGCTGATCGAGGGCCAGTGGGTGGCGTTCCCGACCGTGGAGCAGCTCGAGAAGGCCGTCTTCGACATGGTCGTCGCCGGCCGCAAGGTCGCCGATGATGTGGCGATCATGATGGTCGAGGCCGAGGCCACCGAGAACGTCATCGACCTGGTCGCCGGTGGTGCGGGCGCGCCGACCGAGACCGTGGTCGCGGAGGGCCTGGAGGCCGCCAAGCCGTTCATCGCGGTGCTGTGCGACGCGCAGGCCGAGCTGGCCGGCGCCGCCGGCAAGGAGACCGCCGACTACCCGGTCTTCCCCGAGTACGGCGACGACGTCTACTACTCGGTCGCGTCGGTGGCCACCGATGCGCTGAGCGAGGCGCTGACGATCGCGGGCAAGAACGAGCGCAACGACCGCACCGACGAGATCAAGGTCGAGGTGCTGAGCCGGCTCGCCGAGCAGTACGCCGGCCGGGAGAAGGAGATCGGCGCCGCGTTCCGGTCGCTGACCAAGAAGCTCGTCCGGCAGCGCATCCTGACCGACCACTTCCGCATCGACGGCCGTGGCGTCACTGACATCCGGGCCCTGTCGGCCGAGGTCGCGGTCATCCCGCGGGCGCACGGCAGCGCGCTGTTCGAGCGCGGCGAGACGCAGATCATGGGTGTCACCACCCTGGACATGGTCAAGATGGCCCAGCAGATCGACTCGCTCGGGCCGGAGACGTCCAAGCGCTACATGCACCACTACAACTTCCCGCCGTATTCGACCGGTGAGACCGGCCGCGTCGGTTCGCCCAAGCGCCGCGAGATCGGCCACGGCGCGCTCGCCGAGCGGGCCCTGATGCCGGTGCTGCCGAGCGTCGAGGAGTTCCCGTACGCGATCCGCCAGGTGTCCGAGGCGCTCGGCTCCAACGGTTCCACCTCGATGGGTTCGGTGTGTGCGTCGACGCTGTCGCTGCTCAATGCCGGTGTGCCGCTGAAGGCCCCGGTCGCGGGCATCGCGATGGGTCTGGTGTCCGACGACGTCGAGGTGGATGGCAAGACGGAGCGCCGCTTCGTGACGCTGACCGACATCCTCGGCGCCGAGGACGCGTTCGGTGACATGGACTTCAAGTGCGCAGGCACCAAGGACTTCGTCACCGCGCTGCAGCTCGACACCAAGCTCGACGGCATTCCGTCGCAGGTGCTGGCCGGTGCGCTGGCACAGGCCAAGGACGCCCGGATCACCATCCTCGAGGTGATGGCCGAGGCCATCGACGCCCCCGACGAGATGAGCCCGTACGCGCCGCGGATCACCACCATCAAGGTCCCGGTCGACAAGATCGGCGAGGTGATCGGGCCCAAGGGCAAGATGATCAACTCGATCACCGAGGAGACCGGCGCGTCGATCTCCATCGAGGACGACGGCACGGTGTTCGTCGGCGCGTCCAACGGCGAGGCCGCCCAGGCGGCGATCGACAAGATCAACGCCATCGCCAACCCCCAGCTGCCCAAGATCGGCGAGCGTTTCCTCGGAACCGTGGTCAAGACGACGGATTTCGGTGCTTTCGTGTCGCTGCTGCCGGGTCGTGACGGGCTGGTGCACATCAGCAAGCTGGGCCGCGGCAAGCGGATCAACAAGGTCGAGGACGTGGTGAAGGTCGGTGACAAGCTCCGCGTGGAGATCGCCGACATCGACAACCGCGGCAAGATCTCGCTGGTCCTCGTGGCCGAGGACGCCGCCGAAGCGACCACCGAAGCAGCCGGGACAGAGGCACCCGAACCCGCTGATGCCGCGACCGCCGGCAGCTGACGGGGCGGCGCTGCGCCGGGTGCGGGGCGGCAAGACGGCGGACACGTCGACGGCGATCCGACGTACCGATCTGCCCGGTGGCCTGCGCGTGGTCACCGAGCACATCCCGCACGTGCACTCGGCGTCGGTCGGGGTGTGGGTCAACGTCGGGTCGCGCGACGAGGGCCGCAGTGTGGCCGGCGCCGCGCACTTCCTCGAACACCTGCTGTTCAAGGCGACGCCGACCCGCACCGCCGTGCAGATCGCCCAGGCCGTCGACGCCATCGGTGGTGAGCTGAACGCGTTCACCTCGCGCGAGCACACCTGCTACTACGCCCACGTGCTCGACACCGATCTGGCGCTGGCCGTGGACCTGGTGGCCGACGTGGTGCTACGGGGCCAGTGCTTCGCCGACGACGTCGAGATCGAGCGTGACGTGGTCCTCGAAGAGATCGCGATGCGCGACGACGACCCCGAGGACACCCTCGGCGACGTGTTCCTCTCGGCGATGTTCGGCGACCATCCGGTGGGCCGGCCGGTGATCGGCAGCGTGGACTCCATCTCGACGATGACGCGCAGCCAACTGCATTCGTTCCATCTGCGCCGCTACACCCCGGACCGGATGGTGGTGGCGGTGGCGGGCAACATCGACCACCGCGAGGTCGTCGCGCTGGTGCGCGAGCACTTCGGCGACCGGCTGGTGCGTGGCCGTTCGCCGGTGCCGCCCCGCAAGGGCGCGGGCCGGGTGGGCGGCCGCCCGACGCTGGAGCTGGTGAAGCGGGACGCCGAGCAGACCCACCTGTCGATGGGGGTGCGGACCCCCGGCCGGCACTGGGATCAGCGGTGGGCGCTGTCGGTGCTCAACACCGCTCTCGGCGGCGGTCTGAGTTCCCGCCTGTTCCAGCAGATCCGGGAGACGCGCGGGCTGGCGTACTCGGTGTACTCGACGGTGGACACGTTCGCCGACAGCGGTGCGCTGTCGATCTACGCGGGTTGCCTGCCGGAGCGGTTCGACGAGGTGGTCCGGGTGACCACCGACGTGCTCGCCGAGGTGGCGCGCGACGGCATCACCGCCGAGGAGTGCCGGATCGCCAAGGGGTCGATGCGCGGCGGACTGGTGCTGGGACTCGAGGATTCGGCGTCGCGGATGAACCGGCTGGGCCGCAGCGAACTCAACTACGGTCAGCACCGCACGATCGCCGAAACGCTGGCCCGGATCGACGAGGTCACGCTGGACGACGTCAATGCCGTTGCGCGGCAACTGCTCACGCGCCCGTTCGGGGCTGCCGTGCTGGGGCCCGTGCGGGGCAGGCGGTCGCTGCCGCGGCCTCTGCAGGCCATCGCCGGATGATCTCGCGGCGCCAACTGCTGCTCGGCGGAGTCTCGCTCGCGGCGCTCGCCGGCTGCGCGGGACGTCCCGAGGCCCCGCGGTCGTCCGATCCGGCCGAACCGCTGCCGCCGGTCGCTGACCGGATCGAGGCGCTGCGGCGTCGTCACAACGCCGAGATCGGGCTCTATGCGGTGGATCTCGAATCCGGCCGGGAGATCGCCGTTGGCGACGGCGACAGCTACGCGATGTGCTCGACGTTCAAGGCCTACGCCTCGGCGGCGATCCTGCAGCGGGCGCAGCAGGGTCGGCTGACGCTGACCGATGCGGTGCCGGTGGAACAGGCCGACATCCTGTCGAACTCGCCGGTGACCGAACCGCGGGTCGGGACCACGATGACGCTGGCAGAACTGTGCCAGGCGGCCCTGCAGCGCAGCGACAACGCCGCCGCGAACCTGTTGCTGCGCACCCTCGGCGGGCCGCCGGCGGTCACCGCCTTCGCCCGCGGTGCCGGCGACGACCGATCGCGGCTGGATCGGTGGGAGACCGCGCTGAACTCCGCGGTGCCCGGTGATCCGCGCGACACCAGCACGCCGCGGGCGCTGGGCACGGGGATCCGCGCCGTGCTGACCGGCGACGTGCTCGACACCGCGCACCGACGCCAACTCGAGGACTGGATGCGGGCCAACGAGACGTCGAGTATGCGCGCGGGCCTGCCGCCGGGGTGGGGTACCGCCGACAAGACCGGCAGCGGGGGATACGGGACCACCAACGACGTCGGCGTCGCCTACGGGCCGCAGGGGCAGCGGTGGCTGCTGTCGATCATGACCCGCGCCGTGGGTGACGATCCCGACGCGCCGAACCTGCGCCCACTGATCGGCGAGATCGCCGCGGTGGTGGTGGCCGAGTTCGGTCAGCCACGCTGAACACGCCGCTACACCAGGCGCAGTGACGAATCCCGCTGCAGGACGAAGAAATACGGCGCCTTGATGCCGCGCAGGTCCATGGCGCCCAGCACGGTTTCGTCGTCGAGGCGGCGAAACACGTCGTTGATGGGCAGCTGGTCGTAGATCATCGTCGCCGTGTCGACGCCGCGGTAGCGGGTCGTCCGCAGCCGCGCCTTGGGGCCGCGCGCCGCGAGCAGCGGCCGCAGCGCGGTGATGACGCCGGAGAGGTCGCGGCGCCTGAGCCCGGGGATCCTCGTCGCGATGCCGAGCCCGGCGAAGGCGGGCAGCGGGTTGAGCGGCCACAGTCCGGCGCCGTCGCGAGTGGGGAACAGCAGCGGGTGCACGGTCTCACTGTCGGTGTAGCGCTTGCCCCACCAGCCGCTCGCCTCGAGCATGCCGTCGAGGGGATGGCCGGTGGGTACCTCGGCGCCGTGCCAGGTGCCGAGCATGAACTCGGTCTCGACGGCGGGCAGCGAATCGAACAGCGCGAGGGCGTCGGCCGTGGTGGTCGGGGCGGTCGGCAGGGCGTCGGTCAGCAGATCGGTGGGCGCAGACATGGTCGCGAGTCTACTTGACACCCGTCAAGTCGGGCAGACTGTGGGGATGCAGCACGACGACCCCTGCCCGTGTGGCCGCTCCGCGACCGCCGGCGCCTGCTGCCTGCCGCTGGTGCAGGGGGAGCGGCAGGCGGACACCCCGGAGGAGTTGATGCGGTCGCGCTACACCGCCTTCGCGCTCGGCGACGCCGACTATCTCTGGCGCACCTGGCATCCGCGCACCCGCCCCGAGCAGGTGACGGTCGATCCCGCCGTCGTGTGGACCGGGCTGGAGATCGTCGACACGGGCGGCGATGAGGTGGAATTCCGGGCGACCTTCGTCGAAAACCAACGAACCGGGACGCTGCATGAGCGGTCCCGGTTCGCTGTGAGAGCCCGTCGCTGGTTCTACGTCGACGGGGAGATGTCTGGTTGAGGGTCAGCCGAGCAGGCCGGCCGGATCGGTGAAGGGCAGGCCCAGATCGGTGGCGACCTGCTCGGACAGCAGCGCGCCCTCGTGCGTCGACAGGCCCTTGGCCAGCGAGCCATCGCCCCGGCACGCCTCCTGCCAGCCCTTGTCGGCCAGCTTGACGACGTAGGGCATGGTGGCGTTGGTCAGCGCGTAGGTCGATGTGCGCGGCACGGCGCCGGGCATGTTGGCCACGCAGTAGAACACCGTGTCGTGCACCGCGAAGGTGGGATCGTCGTGGGTGGTGGGGCGCGAGTCCTCGAAGCAGCCGCCCTGATCGATCGCGATGTCGACCAGCACCGCGCCGGACCTCATGGCCGCGACCGTCGAATTGGTGACCAGCTTGGGAGCCTTCGCGCCGGGGATCAGCACGGCGCCGATCACCAGGTCGGCGTCCTTGACCGCGGTCTCGAGGTCCAGGCGTGAGGAGTACCGGGTCTCGATGGCGCCGCCGTACTCGGCGTCGATCTTGCGCAGGATGTTGATGTTCAGGTCGAACACCGTGACGTGGGCGCCCATGCCCCAGGCGACGGCGGCAGCGTTGTCGCCGGCCATCCCGCCGCCGATCACCACGACCTTGGCCGGGGCCACGCCGGGGACACCGCCCATCAGCACACCGCGGCCGCCCTGGGTGCGCATCAGGTGGTAGGCGCCGACCTGCGCCGAGAGCCGGCCCGCGACCTCGCTCATCGGGGCGAGCAGCGGCAGCGCGCCGTCAGCGGTCTGCACGGTCTCGTAGGCGATGGAGGTGGTGCCGGAGGCGAGCAGCGCGTCGGTGCACGGCTTGGACGCGGCGAGGTGCAGGTAGGTGAAGAGGGTCTGCCCCTTGCGCATCTTGGCGTACTCGGGCTCGATCGGCTCCTTGACCTTGAGCAGCAGCTCGGCCTCGGCCCAGACTTCGTCGGCGGTGTCGACGATCTGCGCGCCGGCGCCCTTGAAGTCGGCGTCGGTGATCGCCGAACCGTCACCGGCGCCGGCCTGGATCAGCACCTCGTGGCCGCGGTGGGCCAGTTCGGCCACGCCGGCGGGCGTGATCGCAACCCGGTACTCGTTGTTCTTGATCTCGGTCGGCACACCGACACGCATTGTTGCTCCTCGAATCGTCGAAAGGTTACGTAGAGTGTGAAGAAATATCGGGTTGAGCACAATAATATCGATGAAGATTCGCTAGAGTCGCGTCATGGCAGACGAATCGTCGGATGTATCCGGTCCGCGCAACCCGGGACCGAAGGATGTTCGAGCCGTCATCGACGACGTCGACCGGCGCATCCTGACCGCCCTGCACGACGATGCCCGGATGCCCAACAGCGCGTTGGCTGAGCTCGTCGGCATCGCGGCGTCGACCTGCCACGGCCGGGTGCGCAGACTGCAGGAGTTGGGCGTGATCCGCGGGTTCTACGCCGACATCGATCCCGCGGCGATCGGACTGACCCTGCAGGCGATGATCTCGGTGAGCCTGCAGGCCAATGCCCGCGGCAAAATCCGCAACTTCATCGGCCAGATCCGGCGCAAGCCGCAGGTGATGGACGTCTACTTCCTCGCGGGCGCCGACGACTTCCTCCTGCACGTCGCCGCGCGCGACACCGACGATCTGCGGTCGTTCGTGGTGGAGAACCTCAACGCCGACGCCGACGTCGCCGGCACCCAGACCTCACTGATCTTCGAGCACCTGCGCGGCGCGTCCCCGCTCTAGAGCGTCAGCCGGCGACGAACGATCGCAGCCAGCCGAACCACGCGGCCATGCCCTCGCCGGTCTTGGCGCTGACCGGAAGGATCACCGCGCTCGGATTGACCTGCCGGATCCGCTCGGTGTAGGTCGCGACGTCGGCGTCGAGGTAGGGGGCCAGGTCGATCTTGTTGAGCAGCACGACGTCCACGGCGCGGAACATCACCGGGTACTTGAGCGGCTTGTCCTCGCCTTCGGTCAGCGAGTAGACCATCACCTTGGCGTGCTCGCCGACGTCGAACTCCGCGGGGCACACCAGGTTGCCGACGTTTTCGATGATCACCAGGTCGAGGTCTTTCAGCGCCAGCCCGGCCAGCGCCCGGCTCACCATCGGTGCGTCGAGGTGGCACTCGCCCCCGAACCCGTTGTCGGTGTTGAGAAGTGAGATCTGCGCGCCGCGACCGGACAGGCGCGCGGCGTCCAGGTCGGTGGCGATGTCCCCTTCGACGATGCCGACGGCCACGTCGCCGGCAAGCTCGTCGAGCGTCGCGGCCAGTACGGCGGTCTTGCCCGAACCGGGGGAGCTCATCATGTTCACGGCCCGGATACCGTTGCGCGCGAACGCCTCCCGGTTGTCGGCGGCCCGCACGTCGTTCTCGGAGAAGATGGCCTCGAGGACGTCGACGCGCTGCGTGGCGGTCTGGTAGCCGCTGTGGTCGCCGTGCCCGTGATCACCGTGGTCGCCGTCGTGGCTGTGCACGGTGCCGTCGTCGTGGCGGTGGAACCTACCCATGACGGACCTCGGCCGCCTCGTCGGACCGGATGTCGATCGACGTCACCAGGAACTCCTCACCGCGCACCACCGTGACGTCGCCGCTGTCGCAGGCAGGGCAGCGCACCGACCACCGCGACGTGATCTCCGACTCCCGGCCGCAGGCCCGGCAGCTCACCGCGGCGGGCACCTGCTCGAGCTCGAGGACCGCCTCGCCGAGGCCCTCGTGGTCGGCGGCGATCGTCCAGCAGAACATCAACGATTCGGCCACCACCTGCCGCAGCGCGCCGACACGCACCCGCACCACTTCGACCGGACGGCCCTCGGCGTGGGTGCGCACCACACCGGCGATGGCGTGACACAGCGACAGTTCGTGCACGCCGCCAGAGTAATCCCGACGGGCCGTCGGAAATGCGCAGAAGTCTGTGCCAGATTTCGATAGTTGGGCTCGCCGTGCGGAGTTAGCCTGGCAGCACTGACGGTTCGAGGAGTCCGCGCCATGAGCGCACGCACGCGCGTACGGGTGAGCATCACCGGCGTGGTCCAGGGAGTGGGGTTCCGCCCCACGGTCGCGAGGATCGCTGCTGCGCACCGGGTGGGCGGATTCGTGCTCAACGACGCCGGATCGGTGCAGTGCGAGTTCGAGGGTCCCCCCGCGCGCGTCCACGCGGCGGTGCACACCCTGCGCACCGCCCCGCCACCGCTGGCGCACATCGACACGTTCGTCGTCGCGCCCGGTACCGCGCTCGGCGACCGGGTGTTCCGCATCCTGGACAGCACTCCGGGTGGCGGCGACGGCCGGACCCTCGTCGCGCCCGACATCGCCACCTGCCCGGACTGCCTGCGCGAGCTGTTCGACCCGACCGACCGGCGCCACGGCCACCCGTTCATCACCTGCACGAACTGCGGGCCGCGCTACACCGTGATCACCGATCTGCCCTACGACCGGCCCGCCACCACGATGGCCGCCTTCGGCATGTGCGCGGCGTGCGCCGCGGAGTACTCCGACCCCGCCGACCGGCGCTTCCACGCCCAGACCATCGCGTGCCCCGACTGCGGTCCTCGGCTCGCGTGGCGCGGCCCCGACGACGGTGGCTCGCCGCTGGATGCCGCCGCCGCCGCGCTGCGGGGCGGCCTCATCGTCTCGGTCAAGGGAATCGGCGGATACCACCTGGCCTGCCGCGCGGACGACGACGAGGCCGTGGCGCGGCTGCGGCAGCGGAAGAACCGGCCCGCCAAGCCTTTCGCGGTCATGGTCGCCGACATCGAGCACGCCCGCCGGATCTGCGTGGTCGACGACGCGGCGGAGCGGTCGCTGACCTCGCCCGCAGCGCCCATCGTGCTGCTGGCAGCCCGACCCGGCGCGGTGAGCGACGCGGTGGCGCCTCACCTGCGCGACCTCGGGGTGATGCTCGCCTATTCGCCGATCCACCACCTGCTCTTCGCCGGGCTCGACGTGCCGGCTCTGGTGATGACCTCGGCCAACCAGGGCGGCTCGCCGATCGTCTACCGCACCGAGCATCTGGGGTGGATCGACGGACTGGCCGACGCGGTGCTCGACCACGACCGCCCCATCCACGTGCCCTGCGAGGACTCCGTCGTCGGCATCGACGCCGACGGAAACGAGCTGCCGCTGAGACGTTCTCGCGGCTTCGCTCCGCTGCCCGTTCCGCTCGGCGTCGAGACGCCGGCGACAATCCTGGCCACTGGCGGCGACCTCAAGACGACGTTCGCGCTGACCGACGGCCACGGCCGGGCGCACCTGTCGTCCCACCTGGGGGACATGGCCGACCCGCGCACCCAGAGCTGCTTCGCGGCAGCGGTGGAGCACCTCGCCTTTCTCACCGGACGTGTGCCCGACGTCGTCGCGCACGACGCGCACCCGCAGTACGCGACGACGCGGTGGGCGCAGCGCCACGGGGGCCGGCTGCTCGCCGTGCAGCACCACCACGCCCACGCGGTGTCGCTGCTGGCCGAGCACCACCGGCTCGGCGACCCGATGCTCGCGGTGGCCTTCGACGGCACCGGCTTCGGCACCGACGGCACGATCTGGGGCGGCGAGCTGCTCGCACTCACCGGCCCGGCGGAGTTCACCCGGGTGGGCCACCTGGCGCCGTTCCGGCTGCCGGGCGGCGACGGCGCCGTCCGGTCGCCGGCGCGCATCGCGGTGGACCTGCTGCGGCGGGCCGGTATCGCTGCGACCGACGACGACCTGCCGCCGGTGGCCGCGCTCGGACCGTCGGGCATGCACATCCTGACCCAGCAGCTGGAGCGCGATCTCGGCTGCGTGCCGACCACCAGCATGGGCCGGCTGTTCGACGCGGTGGCCAGCCTGCTCGGGGTGTGCCAGCAGGTCACCTACGAGGGGCAGGCGGCGGTCGAGCTCGAACATCTGGCGCGCACCGGGCACGCCGGTGCAGCAGTGGACTTCGACGTGTCGGCCGGAATGCTCGACCCCACCCCGGTGGTACGCGCGCTGGTCGACGGCCTGCGCGCGGGAGCTGCTCGGGCCGACCTGGCGCTCCTGTTCCACGACGCGGTGATCCGCGCGACGGTGCGGGCCGCCGGGGATGCGGCGGCGGCCGCGGGCATGCCGACCGTCGGGTTGACCGGCGGGGTGTTCGCCAACCGCCTGCTGCTCGCCGGGATCGCGGCCGGGCTGCGTGCGCGAGGGCTGGAGGTGCTCACCCACCGGGTGGTGCCGTGCAACGACGGCGGACTGGCGCTCGGGCAGGCGGCGGTGGCCGCGCTGTCCGGGTCGCCGGGTGCGCTCAGGGAAAGGAGTGAGCCATGTGCCTCGGGATCCCCGGAAAGGTGATCGACATCTGGGAGGAGGCCGGGACGCGGATGTCCACGGTCGAATTCGGCGGCACCACCAAGACGGTGTGCCTGGCGTACCTGCCCGACATGGAGATCGGCGAGTACACCATCGTGCACGCGGGTTTCGCGATCACCCGCCTCGACGAGGCGTCCGCGCAGGAGACGTTGCGCATGTTCGCCGACCTGGGTGTCCTCGATGAGGAACTCGCCGGTGAGCAGCCGATGGCGCGAAGGGATCCGGCGTGAAGTACCTCGACGAGTTCCGCGACCCCGCGGCGGCCAGGGCGCTGGTCGATGCGATCCGCCGCCGTGCCACCCGGACGTGGACGGTGATGGAAGTGTGTGGCGGACAGACGCATTCGATCATCCGCAACGGCATCGACCAGCTCCTCGACGGTGCGGTGGAATTCATCCACGGCCCGGGTTGCCCGGTGTGCGTCACACCGCTGGAGATGATCGACCGCGCGCTGGAGATCGCGTCGCGCGACGACGTGATCTTCTGCTCGTTCGGCGACATGCTGCGGGTCCCCGGCAGCAGCCGGGACCTGTTCGGGGTGCGTGCCCGCGGCGGCGACGTCCGCATCGTGTACTCACCGCTGGACGCGACCCGCGTGGCCGCGGACAACCCGGACAAGCAGGTGGTGTTCTTCGGCGTGGGCTTCGAGACCACCGCACCGGCCAACGCGATGGCGGTGCTGCACGCCCAGCGGCTCGGGCTGACGAACTTCTCGATGCTGGTGTCGCACGTGCTCGTGCCGCCGGCGATGACCGCGATCCTGTCCGCGCCGACCAACCGTGTGCAGGGTTTCCTCGCCGCCGGTCATGTGTGCTCGGTGATGGGCACCTCCGAATACGAGCCGCTGGTCCGGGATTTCAGGGTGCCGATCGTGGTGACCGGTTTCGAACCGCTCGACCTGCTCGAGGGTGTGCGCCAGGTCGTCGACCTGCTCGAGGCCGGAACGCCGGCGCTGCGCAACGCCTACCCGCGCGCGGTCAGCGCCGCGGGCAACGAGGTGGCCCGGCAGACCCTCGCCGACGTCTTCGCCGTCACCGACCGGCAGTGGCGCGGCATCGGGATGATCCCCCGGTCGGGGTGGACGCTGTCGCCACGCTATGCCGAGTTCGACGCCGAGCGTCGGTTCGGGGTCGGCCACCTGCAGGTCGCCGAGTCGGCCGAATGCCGTGCCGGTGAGGTGTTGCAGGGACTGCTCAAACCCCACGAGTGCCCCGCCTTCGGCCGCACCTGCACCCCGCGCACGCCGCTGGGCGCGACCATGGTGTCGAGTGAGGGTGCGTGCGCCGCGTACTACCAGTTCCGCCGGCTGACCCATGTCTGAGACACCGGTGTCGATCGACCCCGCGGACTGGGTGTGCCCGTTGCCGCTGCGCGAGACCCGGCGGGTGGTGCTGGGCCACGGTGGGGGCGGTGTGCTCTCCGAGGAACTGATCGAGAACCTCTTCCTGCCCGCGTTCGGTGGCCGGGCCGGCCCGTCACGCGATTCCGCGGTGCTGCACACCGGCGCCGGGCGCATCGCGCTGACCACCGATTCGTATGTCGTGCAGCCGTTGTTCTTCCCCGGCGGCAACATCGGCGATCTCGCGGTCAACGGGACCATCAACGACCTGGCCTGCAGCGGCGCCCGGCCGATCGGCATCACCGCCGGCTTCATCCTCGAGGAGGGTCTCGAACTCGACGTGCTCGGTACGGTCGCGACCACGATGGGCAAGGCCGCCGCCGCGGCCGGGGTGCCGATCGTCACCGGTGACACCAAGGTCGTCGGAAAGGGCGGTGCGGATCAGCTTTTCGTCAACACCGCCGGTGTCGGTGTGGTGCCCGCGGGGGTCGACATCGGGCCGGAGCGGGCGCGTCCGGGCGACGTGGTGATCGTCTCCGGCGACATCGGCGAGCACGGTGTGGCGATCATGAGCGTGCGCGAGGGCATCGACTTCGGCACCGAGGTGCACACCGACAGCGCCCCGCTGCACCACCTGGTGGCCGCGATGCTCGCCGCCGCCGGTCCGGACGCGGTGCACGTGCTGCGCGACCCGACCCGGGGCGGCCTGGTGGCGTCGGTCGTCGAGATCGCCCGCGCCGCCGCGGTGGGCGTCGCGCTCGACGAGGCGGCGATCCCGGTGCCCGAGACCGTGGCCTCGGCGTGCTCGTTCCTGGGACTGGATCCGTTGCAGGTGGCCAACGAGGGCAAGTTGGTCGCGTTCGTCGCGGCCGAGCACGCCGAAGCCGTGCTGGCCGCCATGCGCGCGCGTCCCGAGGGCGCCGCGGCGGCGGTGATCGGCCGGGTCGTCGCCGAGCACCCGGGGATGGCGGTGGCCCGCACCCCGTTCGGCACCACCCGGGTGGTGGAACGCGAACTGGGGGAGCAGCTCCCGCGTATCTGCTGAGGCTCAGCGGCGCAGCGTCTCCGAGGGCGCCTCACCCCAGCGTTTGCGGTACTCCACCGAGAAGCTGCCGAGGTGGTGGAAGCCCCAGCGTTCGGCGACGGCGGTCACCGTCACGCCGTCGGCCGGGATCGCGTCGGTCAGTTCCTCGTGCACGCGCTCGAGGCGGCGCTCGCGCACGAACGCCATCGGCGACATGCCCAGCTCCGAGCGGAAGCCCTGCTGGATCGACCGCACACTCATGTGCACCGCGTTGGCCAGCGACTCCATCGTGATCCGCTCGGCCAGGTGATCGTCGATGAAGTCCATCGCCTGTTGGATGACCGTGCGGCGTGGATCCGGCGACGACGGCTGGGTGATGTCGGCGTGGTAGTTCGAGGGCTGCAGGTAGAGCAGGCTGCTCATCACCAGTTCCTCCACCGGTCCGATCGCGCGGCCCTTCTGGATCAGCGACCCGGCGTGGTAGACCTCGGTGTGCACCAGTTGGACCGCGGCGTGCCAGCGCATCGCCGCTTCGGTCGCCAGATCGAACTCCGGCTCGAAGACCAACGGCCGCACCAGGTTACGTCCGATCAACCGGGTCACGTGGGCGGTCATCGCCTGCGCCTCGATGCGGATGAGCAGCTGCGGGGCGTCGACGCCCAGTTCCAGGCGCAGCGGCACACCGGGACTGGAGACCAGGGACCGCATGGTGTTGGCCTGAAACGTCGAGGACGGATGGACGACGGTGGCGACCCCGTTCATCGGCATGTGCACCGCGTAGTACCGGCCCGACTCGGGGATGTCGATGGTCGCGGGCACATGCAGGTCGAAGTACAGCATGCTGACGTTGCGCAGCCGCACGCCGTGCATCGTGGCCGCGAACCCGTCGGCTTCGGCGGGGTCGACCGTCAGCGTCAACGGGGACAGCGCGCGGCCCATCAGTCGCGTCGCCTTGGCGATGTCCTCGGTGTAGAAGATCTCGTGATCGCTCAGGGCGGGCGGGACACCGCGCGAGCGCACCTTGCGCCGGACCGGGTCGCTGGTGCGGCGGATGTCGATGAAGCCGAGACGGGTCAGACGCGACATCAGGACTGTTGCGGACGCACGCGACGAAGGGGAGGAAAGGGAAGGCTCACTTCGCAGCGGGAGAAAGGCTTCCGGTTCCGCACGGCAAGACTCCTAAACATCGGTCTCGCTTCAGCGTAACCATCTGTGCGTAATCCTGATAGGAGTTGCGCGAAAGCGATAGGCAGGGCGAGAACCGCTGAGTACCTTGGGCGTGTCAGCCACGTTCTCCCCCGAACAGGGGAGTCCGCCAGGGAGGTCGAGCATGGGCAGCAACGGTGAAGCGAGCGCTCCCGTCCTGGATCCGCCGGCGCTGACCGGTCCGTCGGCCGCGCTGCGGGACCGACTCGACGATCCCCGGGTCGCCGAGGCTCTCACGACGCTGCTCGAACACGCGGATCTGCTCGCGGTGCTCGTCACCGGCCTCGACGGCTTCGTGCGCCGCGGCGACGACATCACCGCGAACCTGACCTCGGCGCTGGGTGATCTCAGGGGCCAATCCGTTGAGCTGGGCCAACTGTCGTCGAGTCTGGCGCAGCTCTCCGGGGGCCTGGTGCACGCGGCGCCGGCGATCACCACCCTGCTGAACTCCCCGCTCACCGACCCGGCCGGAGCCGAGGTGATCGCCGCCCTCGGCGACGCCATGGTGTCCGCGCGGCAGTCCGTCCCGCCGGCGCCTCGCGGAGTGCGCGGCCTGTGGAAGACGCTGCGCGGTGCGGCCAAGGACCCCGATGTGGCACGCGGTGTGGCGTACCTGCTCGAGGTGGCCCGCGTTTTCGGCCGACGAGTCTGACAACACTGACCCACAACAGAATTCGCTCCGCAGGCCCGACAGCCGGCCCTGCGGTGATCGAGAGGAGCCCTCATGGCATCGGTGCTGTGGTTCCAGGGTGGTGCCTGTAGTGGCAACACCATGTCGTTCCTCAACGCAGAGGAACCGAACGTCGTCGACCTGATCGTCGACTTCGGGCTGGATCTGCTGTGGCATCCGTCGCTGGGGCTCGAACTCGGCCAGAACGCCCAGAAGGTGTTCTGGGACTGCGCCAAAGGCGAACGGCCGCTGGACATCTTCGTCTTCGAGGGCACGGTGATGGAGGCCTACGACGGCCGGGCCGACATGTTCGCCGACCGACCGATGAAGGACTGGGTCACCGACCTCGCCGGCGCCGCGCAGATCGTCGTCGCCATCGGCGACTGCGCCTGCTGGGGCGGCATCCCGGCGATGGAACCGAACCCGTCGGGGTCGACCGGGCTGCAGTTCCACAAGCGCGAGAAAGGTGGTTACCTCGGTCCGGACTTCCGGTCGAAGATGGGCCTGCCGGTCATCAACGTGCCCGGTTGCCCGGCCCATCCCGACTGGATCACCCAGATCCTGGTCGCACTGGCCACCGGCCGCGCGGGCGACATCACCCTCGACGACCTGCACCGGCCGGAGACGTTCTTCAAGACCTTCACCCAGACGGGCTGCACCCGCGTGCAGTTCTTCGAATACAAGCAGTCGACGTTGTCGTTCGGCGAGGGCACTCGAACCGGTTGCCTCTTCTATGAATTCGGCTGCCGCGGCCCGATGACGCACTCGCCCTGCAACCGCATCCTGTGGAACCGGCAGTCGTCGAAGACGCGCGCAGGCATGCCCTGCCTCGGCTGCACCGAGCCTGAGTTCCCGCACTTCGACCTCGCCCCAGGAACCCTGTTCAAGACGCAGAAGGTCAGCGGCATGATCCCCAAGGAAGTGCCCGAGGGAACCGACCACCTGACCTACATGGGCCTGGCCGCGGCCGCGCGCATCGCGGCGCCGCAGTGGTCCAAAGAAGACATGTTCGTGGTCTAGGGCCACAGGGAAACTGGGAAGGACGCTCGATGACGTCACAATTGGATCTGTTCGTCAGCCCGCTGGGCCGCGTCGAGGGCGACCTCGACGTCCGCGTCACGATCGAGGACGGGGTCGTCACCTCCGCCTGGACCGAGGCCGCGATGTTCCGCGGCTTCGAGATCATCTTGCGCGGCAAGGACCCCCAGTCCGGTCTCGTGGTTTGCCCGCGCATCTGCGGCATCTGCGGTGGCAGCCACCTGTACAAGTCGGCCTACGCGCTGGACACGGCGTGGCGCACGCACATGCCGCACAACGCGACCCTGATCCGCAACATCTGCCAGGCCTGCGAGACGCTGCAGTCGATCCCGCGCTACTTCTACGCGCTGTTCGCGATCGACCTGACGAACAAGAACTACGCCAAGTCGAAGCTCTACTCCGAAGCCGTCCGGCGCTTCGCGCCCTACGTCGGCACGAGTTACCAACCCGGGGTGGTGCTCAGCGCCAAGCCCGTCGAGGTGTACGCCATCTACGGTGGCCAGTGGCCGCACTCGAGCTTCATGGTGCCCGGCGGCGTGATGTGCGCGCCGACGCTCTCGGACGTCACCCGCTCCATCGCCATCCTCGAGCACTGGAACGACGCCTGGCTGGAAGGTCAGTGGCTGGGCTGTTCGGTGGACCGCTGGCTGGAGAACAAGACCTGGAACGACGTCCTCGCCTGGGTGGACGAGAACGAGGCGCAGTACAACAGCGACTGCGGCTTCTTCATCCGCTACTGCCTGGACGTCGGCCTGGACAAGTACGGCCAGGGGGTGGGCAATTATCTGGCCACCGGAACGTATTTCGAGCCGTCGCTCTACGAGAACCCAACCATCGACGGCCGCAACGCGGCGCTGATCGGGCGGTCGGGCGTGTTCGCCGACGGGCGCTACTACGAGTTCGACCAGGCCAACGTCCGCGAGGACGTCACGCACTCCTTCTATCAGGGCGACCGGCCGCTGCACCCGTTCGACGGTGAGACGATCCCGATCGACCCGGAGCAGGGCCGAAAGCAGGGCAAGTACAGCTGGGCCAAGTCGCCGCGCTACGCCGTCGGCGACCTGGGCAACATCCCGCTGGAGGCCGGCCCGCTGGCCCGCCGGATGGCCGCGGCAGGCCCGAACGCCGCAGCGCACCAGGACGACGACCCGCTGTTCGGCGACATCTACAACACGATCGGCCCGTCGGTGATGGTGCGCCAGCTCGCGCGCATGCACGAGGCGCCGAAGTACTACAGGTGGGCCCGGCAGTGGCTCGACGCGCTGGAGCTCAAGGAGAGCTTCTACACCAAGCCGACCGAATACGCCGAAGGCAAGGGCTTCGGGTCGACCGAAGCGGCGCGCGGCTCGCTCTCGGACTGGATCGTGCTGGAGGACAACAAGATCAAGAACTATCAGGTGGTGACGCCGACCGCCTGGAACATCGGCCCCCGGGACGGCTCCGAGGTGCTCGGCCCGATCGAGCGGGCGTTGGTCGGATCCCCGATCGTCGACGCCGAGGATCCGGTCGAGCTCGGCCACGTCGCCCGCAGCTTCGACTCCTGCCTGGTGTGCACGGTGCACGCCTACGACGGCAAGACCGGCCGGGAGCTGAACAAGTTCGTCATCAACGGGATGGTGTGAGCTGGCGTCATCAGGGGTGAATCCCCAAGCCGGCAGCCCGGCGGTTTCCCTCGAGCCGCCGGGCTGCGACGTGCTCGTAATCGGCTGCGGGAACCTATTGCGCGGCGACGACGGCGTCGGCCCGGTCCTGGTGCGTCACCTGTGGGAACGCGGGGTGCCCGACGGCGCCAAGCTGGTCGACGGCGGGACCGCCGGCATGGACGTCGCGTTTCAGATGCGCGGCGCCCGGCAGGTGGTGATCATCGACGCCGCCGCCACCGGGTCGGCACCGGGAACCATGTTCCGGGTGCCCGGTTCCGAGCTCGCCGAACTCCCGCCGCTGCAGGGCCTGCACACCCACTCGTTCCGCTGGGACCATGCGATCGCGTTCGCCCGGTGGGCACTGGGGGAGGACTGCCCGACCGACATCACGGTGTTCCTCATCGAGGTCGCCGGTGTCGAGATGGGCGCCGATCTCTCCGAACCGGTGACCGCGGCGATGGAACAGGTGATCGCGCTGATCGAACGCGATCACCTCGCTCCGCTGCGGCCCACCGTCCCGCGCGAGGTGACCGTCGAATTCACCGCCGACGGGTACCTGCGGCTCGACGCCGCGACCGCCGCCGCGAGGTTCCCCTCGGACGCGGTCGCCGCGGTGCTGCGCGACGGGGCCCTGTGGTTGATCCCGCTGCGCGGGCCCCGCAGCGGTGGCCTGCTGCTCAAACAGCGCACCCCGGCCGGCGACCGGTCGGTCCTGGTCAGCGAGTTGCTGAGGGAGAGCCCACTGTGCGGCGTTTTTCGCGCATGCTGGGACGATGACCAGTCCGCCCTGCGCATCCCCGTTCCCGGCGCTGAGGAGCGGGAACGGTGATCGCCATGTCGGCTGAGGTGGCCCGCGCGGTGGAGACCGTGGTGGTGCCCGACCGCGGCCAGTGGGCCGTCGACATCGTCGTCGTGTTCGACGACGGGGTGGTGCGCAAGCGCATCAGCACCCACCGCACCCGCCGCCGCGCCGACCTGGCCGCCGATCTGATCAAGCGCGCCGCGGAGCGGGATCTGTCGTGAATCGCAGGGGAGGGCCGTGACCGATATCGCCGTCGAACCGACCGAGGCGGGCGCCGACCTGGTGGCGCGTCCGCAACCGCTGGGCGTGTTCGGCCTTCCCCTGGGCTACCTGCTCATCCCCGCCGGACCGGACACCGACGCGGCGCGCGCCGCGCTGGTGTCGGGTCGGCTGCCCGACGCCTGGCCCGACCGCATGGCCGCGCACCGGCACGCCTACGCCGGGGACCGCGACGCCGCGCTGGCCGCGCTGTCCGGCGACGACCCGGTGACGCGCTACAACCGCTTCGTCCTCGACCCGGACGCGGCCGACCCCGCCGCCGTGCGCGCGGGTCTCGGAGTCTTCGGGGTGCTCGTCGACGTCGTGCTGTTCGAGCTCGGCCGCAGCGACACCGTCCCCGACGCCGACGGCCTCGACGGCGAACTGGCCGCGGCGGTGCTCGCCGCGGCGGCGTCGGCGACCGTCGACGCGCACGCCCCGACCAAAGCCGTCGCGATCCTGGAGTCCGCCGCGCAGGCCGCGACCCCGGTGAGTCGGCCGTTGGCCGGGCTGCTGATCGGTGCGGCGGCCGGACTCGCCCGCGACAACGGCGACCCGCTGACGCTGAGCCGGCTCGAGCGGGCGCTGACGCTGCTCGACGGCGCCGACGCCCTGAAGGTGGCCCGGGCCGAACTGCACCTGACGGCCGCCGGCATGCTGCACGAGCAGGCCGCCGAGCGACCCGAGCTGATGCCCGCCGCGATCCCGCACTACCACTCGGCGCTGCAGCTGATCCGCCGCGAGGACGCTCCGCTGCTGTGGGCGTCAGGCCATGCCGACCTGGCCACCGCGTACCTGACGATGCCGATGACCGAGGCGTCGAGCCAGTTGCGGCTCGGCATCGCCGCGCAGTCGCTACGGCAGGCGCTGACGGTGTTCACCCGCGAGGACCATCCGCAGCGCTGGGCCAGCGTGCAGCTGAACCTCGCGAACTCGTTGGTGTACACGCCGTCTCGGCACCGGCAGGAGAACCTGGTGGAGGCGGTCGAGATCTACGAGGCGGTGCTCGAGTCCCGCGACCGCGAGTCCGACCCGGGCGGGCGGGCCCGGGTGCTCGCCAACCAGGGCAACGTGCTCGCCCACCTCGGCATGTTCGACCAGGCGAAGGCCAAGCTCTACGAGGCGCGGTTCCTGTTCGAGGAACTCGGCGACACCGATGCGGTGCGCACGGTGCGTGGCGTGCTCGACGAGATCTCCCGGGAGGGCGCGCGATGACCATCGCCGACGCCACCGAACTCGAGGACCTCGCGGGCCGCGTCGACGCCGCGGTCGCGGCGCTGGCCGACCTCGACCCCGCCGCCCGGGCCGCGGCCGAGGAGCTCAAGGCGGCGCTCGAGGACATCCACCGCGCCGGGCTGACGACGATCGTCGCGCGGATGCGGGCCGACGACGGCGCCCGGCCGCTGCTCTTCGACCTCGTCGACGACCCCGTGGTGCGGATGCTGCTGACGCTGCACGGCATCATCCGGCCCGATCCGGTCACGCTGGCCGAGCGGGCGCTGGCCGCGGTGCGTCCGCAGGTGCACAGCCACGGCGGCGACGTCGCCCTTGTCCGTCTGGAGGACGGTGTCGCCTTCGTGCGCCTCGAGGGGGCGTGCAACGGCTGCTCGATGTCGTCGGTGACACTGCGCGAACTCGTCGAAACCGCGCTGCGGCAGGGTGTTCCGTCGCTGCGGGCGGTGGAGGTGGTGCCCGCGGAGCCGTCACCGTCGCTGATCCCGGTCGAGGCGCTGCGGATGCCGCCGCGGCCGGCCGACGACGGCTGGGTCAAGGTGGCCCGCGCGGACTCCGTCCCGGTGGACGCGATGGCAGTGCCCGCCGACGGCGTCATCGTGGTGAACGTCGGTCAGCGGCTGTCGGCGTACCGCAACGAGTGCGCGCACGAGGCGCTGCCGCTCGACGAGGCGATCCTCGATGCGACCGCCGGCACGCTGACGTGCCCGTGGCACGGATTCTGTTACGACGCGACGTCGGGGGAGTGCCTGTCGGCGCCCGGCGTGCAACTCGAGCAGTTGCCGCTGCGCATCGACGACGGGGATGTCTGGGTTCGGACCGGCCGATGAGCCGCTACACGGTGCGGCACACCGTGGCCGGTCGACCCGCCGGGCACGCGCCGACCGCGGTGCTGACCGACGACCACAGCGGCGGTTGGCGGCCGCTGACCTGGCTGGGCGCCCCGGCGCCCGGGGGGTTGGCGCTGCCGCAGGCGACGCCGAGCATGTCCTGGATGTATTCACCCCGTGGGGTTTTCGTCGACGACCACCACGTGGTGGCGGCCGATTCCGGTAACCACCGGGTGCTGATCTGGCACGGGATCCCTCAGGTCGACGAGCAGCCCGCCGACGTCGTGCTCGGCCAGCCCGACGGGGGCACCGAGGGCCGGGCGGCGGGCGGGCGGGGACCCGAACGCGGCATGAACCTGCCGACCGGTGTCGCGATCGTCGACGGGCGGCTGATCGTGGCCGACGCGTGGCATCACCGGATCCTGATCTGGAACGCGGTGCCGCAGCGCGACGACGTCGCGCCCGATGTGGTGCTCGGTCAGCCGGACAGCGCGTCGGTGGAGCCGAACGCGGGTGGGGAGTGTTCGGCCGCTACGTTTTACTGGCCGTTCGGGTTCGCGGTGCTCGGTGGTCGGTTCTGGGTGGCCGACACCGGCAACCGGCGGGTGCTGGGCTGGAGTGGCGGCGTGCCGGAGCCGAGACAGGCCGCCGACGTCGTGCTGGGGCAGCCGTCGCCGAGCGCGCGGGAGGAGAACCGCGGTGAGGCGGCGGGGCCCGCGAGTTTCCGGTGGCCGCACGCGATCACCGGCACGCCGGAGCTGCTGCTGGTCGCCGACGCCGGCGATCACCGGGTGCTGGGCTGGGCGCCGCACCCGGGCGCGGACCGGCCCGCGAATACTGTTCTGGGACAGGCCGATTTCGTGACAGCGCAGGAGTGGCCCTATGGTCCGCACACCGGGGACCGGTTCCGGTTCCCGTACGCGGTGGACCTCGACGGCGACGTGCTGGTGGTCGCCGACACCGCGAACAACCGGGTGCTGGTGTGGGACGGGCTGCCCGAGGAGCCGCTCGGCGGCCGGCCCGCCGACCATGTGCTGGCCCAGCCCGACTTCGCCTCGAACGGTGAGAACCGGTGGGCGCTGGTCGGGCGCGACACGCTGTGCTGGCCCTACGGGCTGAGCCTGCACGGAAACCTGCTGGCGGTGGCGGATTCGGGCAACAACCGCGTGATGCTGTGGCGGCGGTCGTGAGACCGCGGATCGTCCAGGACGACGACCAGATCGGGTTCCGGTGGACCACGGCGTCCGGTCAGCCGACCACGCTGGCCGACCTCGTGGACGATGACGACGAACCGGACCGGCTGGCGGCGACCCACCTGTCGGCGCTCGATGACGCGATGATCGACGCCGCGCGGCGCTTCGGCGCCCTGCTCGGTGGGGGCCGCCGGCCGACGCCGCCGGACCGGGACGATCTCGCGGAGCTGTACCGCAGTCTGGACGACGCCTGTCTCGACTATGCGCGGGCGGTCGAGCGTCTCGGTGCGGCGCCCGACGCGCGGGCCGGCAGGATCGTGGGCACGGCGGTGCTGATGTCGATCCTGGCCCGTCAGCCGCTGGACATGCTGGGCCCGGTGCCGTTGGACGGCGAGTTGCAGGAGCCGACGCTCGGTGTGGTCGGCGGCTACGGCGAGATGGTGACGGTCGACCCGGAGCGACCGTGGCGGGGCAGCCGCTGGGTGGTGCGCACCGAGTCGGGGGAGCGGCTGCCGCTGACGCTGTCGATGTTGTTGTTCGACAGTTCGGGAACGAACAAGGACGCCGCGCGTACCGAGCACGTCGAGGCGTTGCGGGCGGTGACCTCGGCGGCCGCGCGTCCGGATGCGGACGCCTTCGACGCGGCCTGTGCGCTGGACTGGTTGCTCTACGACTATCTGATGGCGCACCGGGACGGACCCGACAGTGCCGAGATCGTGTTCGCGAAGGGCCGCGACGGCGACGCCGGCGTGGTGGTGGCGGCCGCGGCGGCGTCGGTCGCCGCACGGGCGACGTTCGATCCGGCGCTGGCCGTCAGGCGGGCGTGAGCGTGACGTTGTGCAGGGCGATCGCCACGTCGGTCGGCAGGATGTCGACGAACGTCGGCTGGTCGCGCAGCGCGTCACCGTTGCCGATGATGTTGCCGGGGGACGTTCCGGCGCAGGGGAAGTCGCGGCAGCGCAGCCAGAACCCGGGCGGACTCTGATAGGGCTGCATGCTGGGCGACTGGTCCACCCGGTAGCGCCCCGGTGGGATGAACGTGGTCGCCCAGCCGTCACGGGGTTGGGTGGTCACGCCGAACACACCGTTGCTGCCGTAGACCGTGGCGCCGGCCGGCGGCGCCAGGACGCACGCGGAGGCCACGGCGCCGGCCGCGACGAGGACGGCAACGTTGACGTTCATCAGCCGAGCGTAGCGGTGCGGCCGGCTCACGCGGCGTCGAACGTGACCAGGTCGATGCTGAGTCGGCCTTCGACCAGGCTGAGGCGTTGCCGAATGGGTGGTCCGGGTAGTCGTAGTGCGATGGAGCGGTACACCGCTCCGGTGGGAGTGTGGAACTCGGCGACGTGGCGGCCGTCGTGTTCGCTGGTGGTGACGGCCCAACCCGGGGCTTCCTTGGCGTGGTTGCAGCCTTGGCAGGCCCCTAATCCGTTGCGGGCGTTGGTCGGTCCACCCTCGCGGTGAGGGGTGGCATGGTCGTGATGGCGGATGGGGGCGTTGCAGTAGGGAGTGCGGCAGGTCTGATCCCGCAGGCCGATGAACGCCTTCAGACCTTTCGGGAACAGCCGAGCCTTGGATTCCATCGCGACGAGTTGTCCGCTGGTGGGGTGGCGGTAGAGCCGCCGCAGAGTGGCTCTGGTGTTCTGGTCGACTACGGCGTCGCCGACCAGTGCCCGCACCACCGCGGCGGGTACCGGCCCGTAGCCCTGAACCCAGCCGGGGCAGTCGTCGTCGCCGTAGAGCGTGGTGTCGGCCAACACCAGGTTCACCGCGATCGGCGCCGGCGAGGTGCAGGGGCGACCGGTGACGCGCTCGTAGAGGGTGTCGGCCATGACCTGACCGCGCCCGCGGCCGTCAGAGGTCGCATCAGCGTGCCGCGTGAGCGCGGCGTAGACCCCGATGCCCTGCGTCAGCGGCAGGAGGGCGGTGACGTACACCATGCCCTCGGGGGCAGGCCGGGTCCAGACGCACCGGTCCCCGACAGCTTTGGCGTTGCGTTCCACCACCGCCGCGGCATCGAGGCGGGCGGTGATCCTCTTGGCTTCGGCTTCGACCTGCGCATTGCCCCAGCCGTCCAGCGTGGCACGGTCGGCGCACAGTTCAGCATCCAACTGGCGGCGGTGCTCCACGCTGAGGCACGCGGACTGCTTGACGATCAGCGTGGCCCGATACTCGGTGAGGACGCCGCTCTCCAGCGCGGACAACGTGTGAGGCATCTCGTGGGCCAGGGCGTGTGCGAACCCGAGATGCCGGCCACCGGTGCAGGGGGCGTCGCGGCGTGCGAGCGCGACCTCGGAACCCAGCCCGCGACCCCGTTTCGCGGCCGGCACGCCTGCGGCTTGCTCGGCGGCGCGCCGCTTGGCGGCCCACAACGCCGTCGCCCGCGCCTGGGCCGCGGCGGCCTGCGCTTTGACCCGCTCGCACTCTGCGACGACATCACGGAGCGTCTCCTCGGAGGCATCGGGGTCGACTTCGAACAGGTGTTCGATCATGACTCCGACACTACGCCCGGCCACTGACACGTGGGGATTAGGCTCAGCGCATGCGAGTCGGAGTGCTGGGAGCCAAGGGCAAGGTCGGCGCCACCATGGTCGCGGGCGTCGAAGACGCCGACGACCTCACGTTCACCACCGGTGTGGACGCCGGGGATTCGCTGACGGCGCTCACCGACACCGGCACCGAGGTCGTCATCGACTTCACCCACCCCAGCGTCGTCATGGACAACCTGAAATTCCTCATCGACAACGGGATTCACGCCGTCATCGGCACCACCGGCTTCACCGACGAGCGACTCGACCAGGTCCGCGAATGGCTTGTCGCCGCGCCGGACGTCTCCGTGCTGATCGCGCCCAACTTCGCGATCGGCGCGGTGCTGTCCATGCACTTCGCGCAGCAGGCCGCAAAGTACTTCGAGTCCGTCGAAGTCATCGAGCTGCACCACCCGCACAAGGCCGACGCGCCGTCCGGCACGGCCGCGCGCACCGCCAAGCTCATCGCCGAAGCCCGAAAGGGCATGCCGCCCAACCCCGATGCCACCAGCACCGGGCTCGAAGGCGCACGCGGCGCCGACGTCGACGGCATCCCCGTGCACTCGATCCGTCTGGCCGGGCTCGTGGCCCACCAGGAGGTGCTCTTCGGCACCCAGGGCGAGACCCTGACCATCCGGCACGACAGCATCGACCGCACGTCGTTCGTTCCCGGTGTGCTGCTCGCCGTCCGCAAGATCCGCGACTTCCCGGGCCTCACGGTCGGTCTCGAACCCTTGCTCGACCTGACATGAACGAGGGATCCCGCGCGCTGCGCACCCAGTTGCTGATCGGATTCATGTGCCTGGCGCTCGTGGTCTACTTCGTCCTGCTGGGCCGCGCCGCGGTCATCCTGATCCGGTCCGGCGAGGCGGCGGCGATCGGCCTCGGCGTGGCCATCCTGATCTTGCCGGTGATCGGCGCCTGGGCGATGATCGCCACCCTGCGTGCCGGTCTCGCCCATCAGCGGCTGGCACGGCTCGCGCGCGAGCAGGGCATGGAACTCGACGTCAGCGACCTGCCGCGCCGACCCTCCGGACGGATCAACCGCGACGCCGCCGACGCGCTGTTCGCCACGGTCCGGGAGGAAGTGGAGGCCGACCCCGACGACTGGCGGCGGTGGTACCGGCTGGCCCGTGCCTACGACTACGCCGGTGACCGCAGCCGCGCGCGGGAGACGATGCGCAAGGCCGTGCGGATGCAGGAGTCGTCGTGAGCAGGACGCTGCTGATCGTGCACCACTCGCCCTCGCCGCACTGCCACGAGATGCTCGAGGCGGTCGTCGCCGGCGCGACCGATCCCGAGATCGAGAACGTCGACGTGGTGCGGCGGCCGGCGCTGACCGTGTCCTCGGTGGAGATGCTCGACGCCGACGGATATCTGCTCGGCACCCCGGCCAACCTCGGCTACATCTCCGGTGCCCTCAAGCACGCGTTCGACCAGAGCTACTACCAGCTGCTCGACGCCACGCGGGGCCGGCCCTTCGGGGTGTGGCTGCACGGCAACGAGGGCACCGAGGGGGCCGAGCGGGCGATCGCCGGCATCACCGGCGGGCTGGGATGGGAGCGCGCTGCGGAGACGGTAATGGTCTCCGGCAAGCCGAGCAAGACCGATCTGGAGGCGTGCTGGAATCTCGGCGCGACGGTGGCCGCTTCTCTGATGTGATGCGACCGTTCGTCAGCGCACCCCTCAGTGGGGCGGCACACTTGCTCCGACGCAGACGTACGACATGAGGAGTTCCATGCCCGGTATCGCTGAAATCGCCCTCGCCGGAGCGCCGGTCGCCGGCGGCGCGCTCCTCGGAATGGCCGCGGGTAACCTCAAGGGCCCCGACATCCAGGGTCTGATCGTCAAGGACATGGACCTGCTGGCCCGCATCCCCGAGGCTCAGGTCGAACGCCGCGCCGAACTGCAGCGCATCATCGACCTGCGCATCGACGACTTGATCACCGCGGTGCACAGGAACAGGGAACTGCGCCAGATCGCCGCGTCCTACGAGGGCAACTGGCGCGACATCGTCGTGTTCGTGTGCGCGGTCCTGTTCACCGTCGTGTGGTGGAACGTCGAGCACAGCCGGGCGAACTGGCTGGTGATGTTCATCGTGCTGATCGTGCTGTCGGTGCTGGCTTTCATCTACGCGGTGCGGGGCATCCTGCGCGGGGTGCGCACCTTCTTGCACGCACGCCACCGCGCCGCGCACGGTCAGTAGTGGTAGGTGTCCGACGGCGCGGGGATGTGCACCGGGTCGTCGACGTCGTCGAAGTCCGACGGCTCGATGCCGTACGACCGCGCCAGGTCGAGGATCTTGTTGGCCCGCGCGATGCGCGGTAGATCGGAGCCGTTGCGGATCTCGCCGCCGTCGCGCTCGAACTCGACGAGGAACTCTTTCGCCCAGCTGATCTCCTCGACCGACGGTGACAGGCCTTCGTTGACGGTCGGGCACTGATCCGGTGTCAGGCAGATCTTGCCGGTCATGCCGAATTCGGCGGAGACCGCGGTCGCCTCGCTGAGCCGCAGCGCGCTCGAGCCGACGGTCGGGCCGTCGATCGCGCTGGGCAGGTGCGCGGCCTTCGCGGCGATCGTGAACCGCGAGCGCGCATAGGCCAGCGTGGTCGGGTTGTCGCCGAAGCCGGTGTCGCGGCGGAAGTCGCCGATGCCGAACGCCAACCGGAATGTGCCCTTGGCCGCGGCGATCTCGGTGATGCGCTCCAGGCCGCGCGCCGTCTCCACCAGCGCGACGATCGGCACGTTCGGCAGCCGCTTGGCGGTCTCGGTGACGTGATCCACCGACTCCACCATCGCGAGCATCACGCCGCCGACCGAGGTGCCCGCCAGCATCTCGAGGTCACCGGCCCACCACTCGGTGCCGAAACCGTTGACCCGCACCCAGTCGTCGTGGCCGTCGGCGAGCCAGCGGGTGACGTTCTCCCGGGCCGCGGCCTTGTCCTTGGGGGCGACCGCGTCCTCGATGTCGAGCACGACGATGTCGGCCCGCGATTCGACGGCGGGTGCGAATCGTTCGTAGGAGGCGCCGTTGACGAGCAGCCAGCTGCGCGCCAGCACGGGATCTATCCGCGTGCCGTGCTCGCCGAACGCCGATTCGCTGAAGGTCTGGTCATACACGCTGCTCAGCCTAGGTGAGCGCCGAAGAACGACCGCATCGCCTCCCAGTGCCGCCGCGCCGAGGGCTCGTCGTAGGGCCCGTTGTCGGGCACCGCGAAGCCGTGGAAGGCGTCGTAGAACTCGACGGTGTGCTCGACGCCGGCCGCGGCGAGCGCCTTGTCCAGCGTCTCGCCGTCGGCGACGGTGAAGGAGCGGTCGTTCTTGGCGGCGCCGACGTAGACGGCCGCGCTTATCCGATCCGCCATCAGGTGCGGGCTCGACGGATCGTCGGTGACCAGGCCGCCACCGTGGAACGACATCGCCGCCGCCACCCGGTCGGGCAACCTGCCCGCCACCACCAGCGACGTCCGGCCGCCCATGCAGTAGCCCGTCGTCCCGAACGACGATCCGCTGACCTCCGGCCGGGCCTCGAGGTAGTCGAAGAACGCCTGCGCGTCGGTGGCCATGATTTCGGGGGTGACCTTCGCGATCATTCCGAACAGCCGGGTGCGCTCGCCCTCGTCCTCGAACACCGTGGCCATCGAGAACGGCGCCCAGTCGCCGTCGCGGTAGTAGACGTCGGGCACCAACACCGCGTACCCGTACTCGGCCACCCTGTCGGCCATCGCACGGAACGTCGGGCGGGCCCCTCCGGCGTCGGGGTACATCACGACGCCGGGCCACGGCCCCTCACCGTCGGGGGTGTGCAGGCTGACCGGGCAGGAGCCGTCGGCGGTGGTGACAGTGTCGGTGATCCTCGGCATGGGTCCGTTCTACTCCGGGTCGCTGCCCGTAAGCTATGCGCGTGCCGATCCCCACGCCCTACGAGGACCTCCTCCGCCTGGTGCTCGAGCAGGGGACCGCCAAATCCGACCGCACCGGCACCGGCACCCGCAGCCTGTTCGGGCACCAGATGCGCTACGACCTGGGTGCCGGGTTCCCGCTGATCACCACCAAGAAGGTGCACACCAAGTCGATCGTCTACGAGTTGCTGTGGTTCCTGCGCGGCGACTCCAACGTCGGCTGGCTGCAACAGCACGGTGTCACGATCTGGGACGAATGGGCCTCTCCGACAGGGGATCTCGGACCCGTGTACGGCGTGCAGTGGCGGTCCTGGCCGACGCCGTCCGGTGAGCACATCGACCAGATCAGCGCGGCGCTGGAGCTGCTGCGCCGCGATCCGGACAGCCGCCGCAACATCGTCTCGGCCTGGAACGTCGGCGAGATCCCACAGATGGCGCTGCCGCCGTGCCACGCGTTCTTCCAGTTCTACGTCGCCGACGGCCGGCTCAGCTGCCAGCTCTACCAGCGCAGCGCCGACCTGTTCCTCGGCGTGCCGTTCAACATCGCGAGCTACGCGCTGCTGACGCACATGATGGCCGCGCAGGCCGGGCTGGACGTCGGGGACTTCATCTGGACCGGCGGCGACTGCCACATCTACGACAATCACGTCGAGCAGGTCACCGAGCAACTGTCCCGCGAACCGCGACCGTATCCGGAACTCGATCTGGCGCAGCGTGATTCGATTTTCGACTACACCTACGAGGACGTCATCGTCAAGAACTACGACCCGCACCCGGCGATCAAAGCCCCGGTCGCGGTATGAGGACTGCTTGCAGGTCCGAATCGTGAGTCCGACACAGCTGAATCTGATCTGGGCGCAGTCCTCCTCCGGGGTCATCGGCCGCGCCAACGGCATTCCCTGGCGGCTCCCCGAGGACATGGCGCGGTTCAAGGACCTCACCATGGGCCACACCGTGATCATGGGACGCCGGACCTGGGAGTCCCTGCCGGCGACGTTCCGGCCGCTGCCGGGCCGCCGAAATGTCGTACTCACCCGGCAGGCTGACTACATGGCTGATGGAGCAGAGGTGGTGACGTCCCTGGAGGACGCGCCGCTGGACGACGCGTGGGTGATCGGCGGGTCGGAGATCTACGGGCTGGCGTTGCCGCGGGCGACCCGGTGCGAGGTCACCGAGATCGACATCGACCTGCGCCGCGACGACGACGACGCGCTGGCGCCGGTCCTCGACGAGGGCTGGGTGGGCACCGAAGGGGATTGGCAGGACAGCTCGTCGGGGCTGCGCTACCGGTTCTACAGCTACCGACGGGCATGAGGCTCACCGCTGCGCAGGCGCGGCGGGTCGCCATCGCCGCGCAGGGTCTCGCCGAGACCCGGCCGACGGGTCCGGTCACCCGCGCCCACCTGAAGAGGCTCATCGCCCGCATCCAGGTGCTTCAACTCGACTCGGTGTCGGTGTCGGTACGCGCCCACTACGCGCCCGTGTTCAGCCGGCTCGGCCCCTACGACCGTGACCTCCTCGACCGCGCGGCCTGGAGCCACTCGGCGCGCTCGCCCCGGCTGCTCGTCGAGTACTGGGCGCACGAGGCGGCGCTGATGGCCGTCGACGACTGGCCGTTGATGCGGTGGCGGATGCGCGAGTACGCGCACGGCCGCTGGGGCACCGAGATCGTGAAGCGCAACGCCAAGCTGGCCGAGGACATCGTCGCGGCCGTCGCCGAACTCGGACCGGCCACCGCGGGGCAGATCGAGGCTCACCTGGAGTCGGAACCGCGGGGGCGCAAGGGTCCGTGGTGGGACCGCAGCGACACCAAGTGGGTGGCCGAGGCGTTGTGGTCGGCGGGCGTGCTGACCACCGCGACCCGCATCGGGTTCGCGCGGCATTACGACCTGACGGAACGGGTGCTACCCGCGGAGGTGGTGACCCGACAGGTCGACGAGGAGCAGGCCGTCCGCGAACTCACGCTGCGGGCCGCGACCGCTCTCGGGGTGGCCACCGAGGCCGATCTGCGGGACTACTTCCGCTTGGGCGCGCGTCAGGTCAAGCCGGCGATCGCCGCGTTGGTGGCCGCCGGCGAGATGGAGCCGGTGGAGGTCGAGGGCTGGGCCGCGCCCGCCTACCTGCGCGTCGGCCAGACCGTGCCGCGCCGCGACCGGGGTACCGCGCTGCTGTGCCCGTTCGATCCGCTGGTGTTCTTCCGGCCCCGGCTCGAGCGGCTGTTCGACTTCTACTACCGCATCGAGATCTACACCCCGGCGCCGAAGCGGCAATACGGCTACTACGTGTGGCCGTTCCTGATGGACGGACGACTGGTCGGGCGGGTGGACCTCAAGGCCGACCGGACCGCCGGCGCCCTGCACGTGGTCGGCGCGTTCGCCGAACCCGGCGAGGATCCGGCGGCGCTCGCCGGACCGCTCGCCGGTGAACTGACCTCGATGGCCACCTGGCTGGGGCTGGGCGACGTCACGGTGGGCGAGCGCGGCGATGTCGTCGCGAGCGTACGGGCCGCTCTCGGTTGATCCGGCGCCCCGTGCTGCTGCGCATTGCGCGGGCGGGCACAATTCGGTGAGCCGCGTGAACAGCGGTGACCGACGAGAACACGACGGGATCCTGCATGTCCGGGTGGTGGCGAGAAGCGGGCAGATTCGACTCGTTCAGCATCTACCTGCGCGACCGGGGTCTCGAAAGACGTTGGCGCTTCGCCATCTTCGCGTTCACCTGGGTGCTGGGGGCGCTACCCGTGGTGCTGCTGGCCAGCCCGGCCGGTCCGGCCACACCGGTGTGGAGGGCGGTCGCGATCGCGGCAGGCGTGTGCGCGATCGCGGTGTCGACGGTGTGGTTGCGCGGCTGGCCGACGCGCGTGCAGTCGCTCGTCTACAACATCGTCTGCTGCGGCTGCATCGCCGCGGGGGCACTGTCGATGTCCTACGCCTATGCCGGCCTGATGGGCTGTGTGGTGTTCGCGGTGCTGGGCGGATACCTCGCGTACTTCCACACCCTCGCCGACGTGGTGGCGAACTCCTGTGTCGCCGCCCTGTGCGCGGTGATCACCGCCGCCCGGCTGATCATCGACAGCGGTGACGTCGCGGTGACGGTCGCCGCCCTGGTGACGGTGGCGGCGCTCAACGTCGGGGTGCCCTTCGGCATCTACTCGCTGGTGCACTCACTGCACGCCGATCTGGCCGAATCCGATCGCGACCCGCTCACCAGGCTGCTCAACCGTCGGTCGTTCTCCCTCGCCGCCCACGAGATGATCGCCGGACAGCAGGCCGGCACGGTCGTAAACGTCACGATGATCGACCTCGACGATTTCAAGGGTCTGAACGATTCTTGCGGCCACGCGGTCGGCGACAAGGCGCTCGCCGAGGTCGGCGAACTGCTGAGGCGCACCTGTGCCCCCACGGCGGTTCTGGGCCGTCTGGGTGGGGAGGAATTCGTGGTCGCCGACGTCGACGCGCCGACGGATCACTCCGCGGCGACGGACGCCATCTGCCGCGGTGTCGCCGCGTTGCCGTTCGGAATCACCGCCAGCCTCGGGACGTGCAGCGCCGTGATCGGGGACGAGGGGCTCACCGGACCCGAGTTCCTCGACCAACTCCTCGACATCGCCGACGCCGCGATGTACCGCGCGAAGCGGGCCGGCGGTGACCGGGTCGTCGAGCAGCGGCGGGTCGACGCGCCCGATCGGCCGTGATCAGGATCGGCCGGCAGGGACCGTCGCCGCGTGGTCCGCGGACGGCCCCGTGCCGACGCCGCGCACCCGGTTGACGATGAAGACCACCGTGCCGATCGCCAACCAGACGATGCCGCCGATCTTGGCCAGCGAGTCGGCGTTGAAGAGCACGTAGGCGATGATCACGAAGCCGAGCGCCGGGACGACGAGGTGCAGCAGGTAGTTCTTGGACTTCTTGCGCCCCAGGTAGTACCACGCCACCGAGATGTGCAGCAGGCAGAACGCGAACAGCGCGCCGAAGTTGACCAGCGAGGAGATCAGCCCGATCTGGCCGACGAAGAACAGCACCAGCACGATCGACAGTGCGCTGACGGTGAGGATCGCGGCGATGGGGACCTGCCGGGAGCTGATTTTCGACAGGAAGTGGGGGAGCTGGCGGTCCCGGCTCATCGAGAACAGCAGCCGGCTGGTCGCCGCCTGGGCGGCCATCGCGTTGGCGAACCCGACGGCGAGGACGTTGACCACGAAGAAGGCGTTCATCCAGCCCGTCGACGACGCGGCGCGCACCAGTTCGAAGAACGCGTTGCCGACCTCGTCGTCGGGGAACGACTCCCGCCCGCCGGCCAGCAGGCTCGCCAGCCAGGTCTGCACGATGAACAGGAACGCGACGATGAACAGCGCGCCCACCATCGCCTTGCCCGCCGGATTGCGTGTGCCGGTGGACTCCTCGGCGAGTGTGGAGATGCCGTCGAAGCCCAGGAAGCTGAGCACCGCGATCGACAGGGCTGCGGCCACCAGTGGTGCGCTGACCGTCTCGGGATTCCAGATCGGGCTGGTGCTCCAGCCGACGTCGGGCAGGCTCGCACCGCTGATCGCGCGCACCGCGATGACGACGAAGACCACGACGAACACCAGCTCGATCGCCAGGAACACCCGGTTGGCCATCTTCAGCGAGTCGACGCCCAGCAGGTTGATCGCGGTGTTGACGAGCACGAACAGCACCGCCCACATCCAGCGCGGGGTGTCGGGGAACAGGCCGATCATCGATTCGGCGGCGAACACGTACAGCAGTGTGGGCACCAGCAGGTAGTCCAGCAGCATCGCCCAGCCGGCGAAAAAGCCTGCGCCCGGGTGGATTCCGCGTCCGACGTAGGAGAACACCGACCCGGCGAGCGGGAACGACTTCGCCATCTGGGAGTAGGCGATCGCGGTGAACACCATGGCGATCAGCCCAATGAGGTAGACCAGCGGCACCATGCCGGCCGAGCTGTTGTAGACGGTGCCGAAGATCGCCCACGGCGCGATCGGCACCATGAACACGAGCCCGTAGACCAGCAGGTCGAACGTCGACACCGAGCGGTGCAGTTCCTGCTTGTAGCCGAAGGATTCGAGCGCGCGCTGGTTGTCGGCGGCGGGATCGGTCATGGGGTGTCCTCGTGGTCGGCGAGGAAGGCCGCGATCACGGCGCGGAACTCCTCGGGCTTCTCGAGATGGCTGCAGTGGCTGCACCCGGCGAACACGTGGCCGCGGGCACCGGGGATGCGCTCGACGTAGGGCTGCCACGTGGCGGGGGTGGCCTCGTCGAACTCACCGGCGACGACGAGTGTGGGCGCCGAGATGTCGGGGAGGCGCTCGACGATGGTCCAGTCGCGCAGGGTGCCGACGACGTGGAACTCGTTGGGGCCGTTCATCGTGTGGTACACGGTGGGCTCGGCTTCCATCTGCGCTTCGCTGTCGAGGAAGTCCTGCGGGAAGGGGTCTGTTCGACAGACGTGGCGGCGGTAGAACTCCATCGTGGCCGCCAGATATTCGGGATCGGTGACGGTGCCGGCCGCTTCGTGGCGGTCCAGCGCATCTTGCGTCTGCGGCGGCAACTGGGCGCGCAGCTCGGCGGCTCCTTCCACCCACAGCTTCATCGAGGCGGGGGAGTTGCAGATGGCCAGCGATCGGAGCCCCTCTGGCCGGCGCACCGCGATCTCCGCGCCGAGCATCCCGCCCCACGACTGGCCGAGCAGATGGTAGGTGTCGATACCGAGAGCGCTTCGTAGCGTGTGGAATTCGTCGACGAACAGATCGGGGGTCCAGAACTCGGGCGGCGCGTCGGGCAGGTGGGTGCTGTGGCCGCAGCCGACCTGGTCGTAGTGGATCACCACCCGTCCTGTCTCGTCGGCGAGTTCGGCGATGTTGGCGACGTAGTCATGCGCCATGCCGGGGCCGCCGTGCAGGACGAACAGCGGGAGCGTTCCCCGCCTCGTGGTATCCGGCGTGGTGATCTGCACCCAGGTCTGAAAATCGCGGAACGGAACCAGGCGGGTCTCGCGCTGCATCTGAACAGCATGAACTCCTAAAGGTCCCATGGCAAGACCAATCGAACCGATTTAACATGTCGGTGACGACGGAAGGATTTCCGCCATGGCGCACAACGGTTCGCCCGCCGGTGAGGCGCCGACGGGCGTGCTGCAGCAGCAGCTGGATACCCCCTCACGCGTCGATGAAGTCACCGACCGGCTGATCACCGCGATCGCGATCGGCGAATACCTGCCCGGAGCCCGGCTGCCCGGCGAACGTGACCTTGCCGCCTATCTGGGGGCCGGCCGGATGACCGTGCGCGCCGCGCTGGCGCGTCTGGTCGAGCGCGGGCTGCTGGAAACCCGGCGGGGCCGCGGCGGGGGATCGTTCGTCCGCCAGCAGTGGCCGGACTCCTCCACCGAAGCGGTCGGGCGCACGCTCGCCGGCCGGCTCGACGAGTTGCGCGTGCACTGCGACGCCGTCTGCCGCCTGCAGGGTGCGGTGTGCCGCGCGGCCGCCGAGGCGCGCACCGACCGCGACATCGCGGTGCTGCGGCAACGGCTCGACGACTACCGGAACGCGCCGACGGGGCTGGCCGCCCAGCAGGCCGACAGCCGGCTGCACCTGGCGATCTCCGAAGCGGCCCACAACGACGTGCTCGCCCAGGTCCTCAACGACCTCAGGGCGCGGGTCAGCATCGGCGCGCCCGCGCACCTGTGGGGCGAACCGGCCACCATGCGCGCGACCGAGGCGCGGGCGCTGCGCGAGCACGAGCTGATCGTGGCGGCCATCGCCGACGGCCGCGCCGACGACGCCGACGCGCTGGCCCGCGCGCACGGCACCATCGATTTCGGCCACATCATGACGGCGATGCGCCGCGCCGGCCTGCCCGCCGACTGAGCTCGGCTACGCTTCGCCGGTGGCCGAGATCGCGCCGCTGCGTGTGCAGCTGATCGCCAAGACGGAGTTCACCGCGCCGCAGGACGTGCCGTGGAGCACCGACGCCGACGGGGGCCCCGCGCTGGTCGAGTTCGCCGGCCGCGCCTGCTACCAGAGCTGGTCCAAGCCCAACCCGCGCACCGCGACCAACGACGCCTATCTGCGGCACATCATCGACGTCGGCCACTTCTCGGTGCTCGAGCACGCGTCCGTGTCCTTCTACATCACCGGGATCTCCCGGTCGTGCACCCACGAGCTGATCCGGCACCGGCACTTCTCGTACTCGCAACTGTCGCAGCGCTTCGTGCCCGAACACGACGCCCAGGTCGTGGCGCCCCCGGGGATCGAGGACGACCCCGAGTTGACGCGCATCCTCACCCGGGCCGCCGATGCGAGCCGGGCGGCGTACGCCGAGTTGCTGACCCGCCTGGAGGAGAAGTTCGCCGACGCGCCCAACGCGACGCTGCGGCGCAAGCAGGCCCGCCAGGCCGCCCGATCGGTGCTGCCCAACGCCACCGAGACCCGCATCGTCGTCACCGGCAACTACCGCGCCTGGCGGCACTTCATCGCGATGCGCGCCAGCGAACACGCCGACGTCGAGATCCGGCGGCTGGCCATCGAGTGCCTGCGTCAACTCATCGAGGTCGCGCCCCAGGTGTTCTCCGACTTCGAGATCACCGTGCTCTCCGACGGCAGCGAGGTCGCGACCAGCCCGCTGGCCACGGAGGCGTGAGGCGAGGAGGGTAATCTGGTTGCCCGTGAGCACCAGCGCCTTCGACGTCACCGCCCGCCTGGGCACCTTGTTGACGGCCATGGTCACCCCGTTCAAGCCGGACGGTTCGCTGGACACCGAGACCGCCGCTCGCCTGGCCACCCACCTCGTCGACGCCGGTTGCGACGGCCTGGTGCTGTCCGGAACCACGGGTGAGTCGCCGACCACCACCGACGACGAGAAGATCGCGTTGCTGCGCGCGGTGCTCGAGGCCGTGGGAGACCGCGCGCGGATCGTCGCCGGCGCTGGCACCTACGACACCGCCCACAGCATCCACCTCGCCAAGGCCGCGGCGGCCGAGGGTGCGCACGGCCTGCTCGTGGTGACCCCGTACTACTCCCGTCCGCCGCAGGCCGGTCTGCTGGCCCACTTCACCGCGGTCGCGGACGCGACCGACCTGCCGGTGATCCTGTACGACATCCCGCCACGGTCGGTGGTCCCCATCGAGTGGGACACCATCCGGACGTTGGCCGCCCACCCCAACATCGTCGCGATCAAGGACGCCAAGGGTGACCTGCCCGGCGGCGGTCAGATCATCGCCGAGACCGGGCTGGCCTACTACTCCGGCGACGACGCGCTGAACCTGCCCTGGCTGGCGATGGGCGCGATCGGCTTCATCAGCGTGTGGGGACACGTCGCCGCCGGGCAATTGCGAGACATGTTGTCCGCGTTCGCCTCCGGCGACATCGCGACCGCCCGCAAGATCAACGTGACGCTCGGGCCGCTCTCGGAGGCGCAGTCCCGGCTCGGGGGCGTGACGCTGTCGAAGGCCGCGCTGCGACTGCAGGGCTTCGAGGTGGGCGACCCGCGCCTGCCGCAGGTGCCCGCCACCGATGACCAGCTCGAGGCGTTGGCCGCCGACCTGCGTGCCGCCGCGGTACTGCGGTAGCGGGACCGTCGGTGGAATCAGAACTCGTCGCACCGGGACCGCTGGCCCCGGGTGCGCTGCGCGTCACCGCGCTCGGCGGCATCAACGAAATCGGCCGCAACATGACCGTTTTCGAGCATCTCGGCCGGTTGTTGATCGTCGACTGCGGGGTGCTGTTCCCCACCCATGACGAGCCCGGCGTCGACCTGATCCTGCCCGACCTGCGGCACATCGAGGACCGCCTCGACGACGTGGAGGCCCTGGTGGTCACTCACGGCCACGAGGACCACATCGGCGCCATTCCGTTCCTGCTCAAGCTCCGCGCCGACATTCCGGTGGTGGGGTCGAAGTTCACCCTCGCGCTGATCGCCGAGAAGTGCCGCGAACACCGCCTTTCCCCGAAGCTGGTCGAGGTCGCCGAAGGGCAGAGTTCCCGTCACGGCGTCTTCGAGTGCGAGTACTTCGCGGTGAACCACTCGGTGCCCGGATGCCTGGCCATCGGCATCCACACCGGCGCGGGCACCGTGCTGCACACCGGCGACATCAAGCTCGACCAGCTGCCGCTGGACGGCCGGCCCACAGACCTGCCGGGCATGTCGCGCCTGGGTGACAGCGGTGTGGACCTGTTCCTCTGCGACTCCACGAACGCCGAGATCCCCGGGGTGGGCCCCTCGGAGAGCGAGATCGGCCCCGCGCTGCACCGTCTGATCCGCGGTGCGCAGGGCCGTGTCATCGTGGCCTGCTTCGCCTCCAACGTCGATCGCGTCCAGCAGATCATCGACGCGTCGGTGGCCCTCGGCCGGAAGGTGTCGTTCGTCGGTCGCTCGATGGTGCGCAACATGGGCATCGCCCGCGACCTGGGCTATCTCACCGTCGCCGACGAGGACGTCCTCGACATCGGCGCCGCGGAGATGATGCCGGCCGATCGGGTCGTGCTGATCACCACCGGGACCCAGGGCGAACCGATGGCGGCGCTGTCGCGCATGTCACGCGGTGAGCACCGCAGCATCACGCTGACAGCAGGCGATCTCATCATCCTGTCCTCGTCGCTGATCCCCGGCAACGAGGAGGCCGTCTACGGCGTGATCGACTCGCTCGCCAAGATCGGCGCCCGGGTGGTCACCAATCGTCAAGCGCGCGTCCATGTTTCGGGTCATGCCTATGCGGGGGAGCTGCTGTTCCTCTACAACGGGGTGCGGCCGCGCAACGTCATGCCGGTGCACGGAACTTGGCGCATGCTGCGGGCCAACGCCGCGCTGGCGGCGAGCACCGGGGTGCCCGAGGACAACATCGTGATCGCCGAGAACGGGGTCAGCGTCGACCTGGTGGCGGGCCGGGTCGGCATCGCCGGAGCGGTTCCCGTCGGCAAGATGTTCGTCGACGGACTGGTCACCGGCGACGTCGGCGACGCCACCCTCGGCGAGCGGCTCATCCTGTCGTCGGGCTTCATCGCGGTGACGGTGGTGGTGCGACAGGGCACCGGACGGCCGGCCGCGCCGGCGCATCTGCAGTCGCGCGGCTTCTCCGAGGATCCCAAAGCGCTCGAGCCGGTCGCCCGGCGCGTGGAGGCGGAACTGGACAGCCTGGCCTCGCAGAACATCACCGACCCGGGCCGCATCGCCCAGGCGGTCCGGCGCACGGTCGGCAAGTGGGTGGGGGAGACCTACCGCCGCCAGCCCATGATCGTGCCGACCGTCATCGAGATCTGAGCCCTCCGGGCACGCGTCCGCACACCGCACCCGTGCGCCGCGCCGAGCGCGCCGTGTGATGGCCGGTCGCTGCCTGAAGTCGGTATCCGACGCCTCGGGCCGCGACGAACCAGTGCGAGCCCAGTTTGCGCCGCAGGTAGCGGACGTAGACGTCGACGACGTTGGACTCCGGTTCGTGGACGCCCCACACCTGGCGCAGCAGATGACTCCGGCTGAGCACCTGGCCCGGACTGCGTAGGAACGTCTCGGCGAGATCGCACTCGCGCACCGAGAGATCCACCCAGTAGTCACCGACGTACGCCCGGCGCGCGCGCAGATCGAGTCTCAGTCCGCCGTAGGACAGCATCTCGGGTTCGGCGGCCGGTTGAGCCGAAAGGCGGGCCCGGATGGCGGTCAGGAGTTCCCCGACCCGCAACGGCGCGACCGAGACGAACTGCTCGGTCGAGGTGTTGAGTTTCGCCGTGGTCCGCGCAGTCCGCCCGCAGGTGGTGAGCAGCAGCACCGGCAGCGTGCAGCCGTCGGCCCGCAGCCGGCGCAGCACCTCGAGGCCACCCATGCCCGGCAAGCGGACGTCGAGCACGAGCAGGTCGAAGGCGCCGCGGCGCGCGCGGCCGTAGCCCGACGGGCCGTCGGCCACCACGGTGCTCGTGAACCCCTCGGCGCTCAGGCCCCTGCGGATCACCGTCGCGATCCGGGGATCGGCCTCGGCGACCAGTATCGCCGTCATGGCGATCCTCCCTCCCTCGCGCCGGCGACGAACACGGCGGCGCTGCCCTCGACGATCGCCGATCGAGGGCGGAGCCGGTTAGGGCCACAGGGAGGGGGCCGCGCGCAAAAGACCTTTGCTGGAGGGTCCTGTGGCCGTCGTTGCGCCCGCACCGTCAGTGCTCGAGTTCGAGCCGATAGCCCATGCCGCGGCGACTGGTGAACCGATGGGCGCCCAGCTTGCGGCGCAGATAGCCGACGTAGACGTCGACCAGATTCGAGGTGTGCGGTTCCTCGTCGCCCCAGACGTGGTGGTGCAGCACCTCGCGGGACAGCGTCTCGCCGGGATGGCGGAGGAACATCGCCGCCAGCGCGCATTCGCGGGCCGACAGCTCGACCCAGTACCCGCCCACGTGCGCCCGGCAGGCGCGGACATCGAGGTGCAGCTGCCCGTGGGAGAGCACCACCGGCTCGTCGCACGGATCGGTGACGACGAGCCGCACGATCTTGGCCAGCAGACGCTCGAAGCAGAACGGCTTGACGACGTAGTCGTCCGCCGACCCCTTGAGCCTGGCCACACTGTCCCAGACCGCGCCCCGGTCCAACATCATCACCACCGGCACATCGCTACCGGCCGCGCGCAGGCGGCGCACCACCTCGAAGCCGTCCAGCCGTGGCAGATTCACGTCCAGCAGCACCAGGTCGAACCCGCCCCGCCGCGCGAGCCGGTAGGCCGTCCAGCCGTCGGTGGCGACCTGGGCCGACATGCCGGCGCCGGAGAGCCCCCTGCGGACGAACGACGTGATCCGCGGCTCATCCCCGGCGAGAAGGACGACGGTCATGAGCCCGGGTTGCCCCGCGTGCCGGTGGACAAACCGCAGATCAGCGGTGTGCGAGCGCCGTCCACTCGATGGGAGAGGCCGTCAGTGCGCGGCCGGTGGGCCGGATGTAGAGATCGCGGAAGTAGCTGGGCCCGGCCTGTTCGTCGAGCCGCCAGCCCAACTCGGCCAGCCACTCGCCGAGGTCCTCGGGCACCAGGCCGGACCGCCACACCGGCTGCCGCCCGCGGAAGCGCCGGTACACCGCCTCGGCGCCGTAGGTGTCGGAGCCGTCGAGGAAGTCCTGCCGGATGTAGGTGAACACCAGCCTGCTGCCTGGCGCGCCGCTGAGCTGCGACAACAACGCCGTCACCGTCTGCGGTTGCAGGTACTGCAGCAGCCCTTCGGCGATGAAGAACGTCCGCGCGGCGCTGTCGTATCCGGCCGAGCGGAGCGCGGTCATCAGGTCGTCGTGCTCGACATCGACGGGCACGAGGTGCACCGACGCCGGGATGCCGCCGAGCGCGCGCTGCAGGACAGCGGCTTTGCGGGCCACGTTCACCGGCAGGTCCACCTCGAACACCGGCAGGTCGCTGTGCCGGGCGATGCGGCAGCCGCGGGTGTCCAGGCCGGCGCCGAGCACCACGACGGCGTCGACCTCCGTCAGCGGGTCCGACAGCCGCTCGTCGATCAGCCGCTTGCGACACGCGATGCTCGTCCACAGGCCGGGTCCCTGGCGCTCCGAGCCGGCCACCAGGGCGCGGCGCACCGCCTCGTTCCGGGACAGCGCCACCAGCGCGCGCAGAGGGCCGGGCAGGAACGACACGGCCAGGTCGTCGTCGACCAGGCGACGGTGCGCCGGTTCGAGGTGCTCGACGGCCGCCACCACCATCGGGCCGACGGCGGTCTTCGCGGCGGCGCTGCGGCCCGTCATCGTTTGTTGACGTAACCCGCGTCGACGGGCAGTGCGACACCGGTGACGTAGCGCGCCGCGTCGGACACCAGCCAGAACACCGCGTTGGCGATGTCCTCCGGCTCGAGGGCCTGCACGGGCAGCGCGTTGCCCATGTCCGGGCCGCCCGCGCTGTCCTGGGCGAGGCCGTCGAGCCAGGACCGGGTGAAGTCGTTGTCGATCATCGGGGTGTTGACACCGGCCGGGTGCACCGAATTGACCCGGATGCTGTACGCGGCAAGGAAATTCGCGTAGGCCCGCATCAGCCCGACGATGCCGTGCTTGGCCGCGGCGTAGCCGACCGAACCCGCCATCGGAGCGCCGATGCCGACCAGACCGGCCACCGAACTCGTCAGCACGATCGCCCCGCCGTTGCCGAACTTGATCATGGGCTTCATCGCGACGTCGATCGTGTGATAGACGCCGGTGAGGTTCACGTCGATGACGTCCTGCCAGGCTTCGGCCGCCGCCATCGGGGCGATCCCGGCGTTGGCGATCACGATGTCGAGGCGGTCGCCGAGCTTCTCGGTGCCGTCGCGCACGGCGGCCTTCACCGCGTCCCGATCGCGGACGTCGGCCTCGTAGGGCAGGATCCGCGCGCCCGTCTCCTCGACGAGCTTCACGGTCTCCGCGAGATCGTCGGGGGTGGCCAGGGGATAGGGCACCGACTCGATCTGCGCGCAGAGATCCAACGCGATGATGTCCGCGCCCGCGGACGCGAGCTTGACCGCATGCGCGCGGCCCTGCCCCCGCGCGGCGCCGGTGATGAAGGCGACCTTGCCGCTGAGCTCACCCATCCCTATGGCCGCAGCGCACCCTTGGCCGGATCGCCGGCCACCACCGGCGCCAGCATCTTGATGTCGGGCGCCCCGGCGAGGTGCTCACCGATCGTGCCGAACAGCGTGGCGACCGCGGGCGCGGTGCTGTGGGTCTGCAGGGCGTCGGCGTCGGCCCACTGCTCGACGAAGACGAACGTGCCGTCGGCCTCGTGCAGGGAGTACAGGTCGCACCCGGGCTCCGAGTGCACGGCTTCGATCGCCTGCTTGCACGCCTCGCGGACGGTGTCGACGGACTCGGGCTTGGCGGTCATGGTGGCGACGACGGTGACGGGCATGAAGACGTGCTCCTCAGGGCTCGGCGGTCAGCTGGACAGGTGTCCACCCTATTACGTCGACACGAGCGCGGAAGGGGTCAGGCCAGTATCCACACCGTCAGGCCGGCACTCACCGCGGCCACAGCCACCAGTCCTGCGACGTCGAATGCCCGTAGGGGCGATGCCGTCCGGTCGATGCGGAGTTCTCGGGCGAGCAGGAACAGCGGGAACGTCGCGCTGATCGCGATCAGCGCACCCAGGACGATGTACGCCCAGACGAACCTGATGCCTCGTCGACGGGATTCCGACACCATGAAGATCGAGGCCGACAGGTACACGAGGATGAGGTCGGCGGAGAAGGACCGGCCTGCAGGCGTGGCGGACACGTCGGCGACGAAGCCGGTCAGGAAGTGCGCTGGATCGCCCAGATAGGCAGCGTTCTGACTCCATGTCGCGACGAGTGCAGCCAGCGCTACCGCGGCGTAACAGCCGCAGAGGATCCTACTCGACACCGGCAGCGGTGCCGTGGTCGCAGCCCTGTCGTTCATCGTGTGCACGGTAGATCGGAATCGCTCCGTTTCGAGACGGTTCTGTGACCTGTGTGGCAGATGGTGCATCTGGGGCTCGTGCGACTAGGCTGAGGGGCATGGCGAGTAAGACCGCGGCCCGATCTGGTGCCCGTTCGACCAGGTCGAAGACCAGCTCACGGGGTGGATCGCGGCCTGCCCGCCCGGCACCGGCGCGGCGCAAGCCTGCCCGCCGCGGCCCCTCCCCGGTGTCGGCGGCCGGCACTGCGGTCGGCCGCGGCGTGCGCGCCGGATGGCTGATGCTCGCCAAGGGCGCCGGCAGCACCGCGCGCTCGGTCGGCCGGGCCCGCGACCTGGAACCCGGGCACCGCCGCGACGGCCTGGCGCTGGCGCTGCTCGCTCTCGCGGTCGTGGTGGCCGCCAGCTCGTGGTTCGACGCGGCTCGGCCGGTCGGGGAGTGGATCGACACGTTCGTCCGGATGCTCATCGGCGGCGCCGTGGTGCTGCTGCCGCTCGTCCTGGCCGCCATCGGCGTGACGCTGATGCGCTCGGAGCCCGATCCGGAGTCGCGTCCGCGCTTCATCCTCGGTGCCGCGATGATCGCGCTGCCCGCGCTCGGACTCCTGCACCTGTGGTCGGGCGCCCCGCAGGACCCCGTCGCGCGTCAGCACGGCGCCGGCTTCGTCGGGTTCGCCATCGGCGGCCCGCTCGCCGACGGGCTGACCGCGTGGATCGCGGCGCCGCTGCTGGTCATCGGCGTGCTGTTCGGACTGCTGCTGATCACCGGGACCACGATCCGCGAGGTGCCCGCCACGCTGCGCGACATGTTCTCGACCCGGTGGCGCGGCGAGTACGACGACGAGGACGACTGGATCGACGACGAGGACGACCGGGACGACGCCGGCGGTTCCACCGATGACTTCTCGGACGGGTATTACGACGACGAGCGCAACGTCGGGGACGAGGACGCCGCCTGGCCGTCGGCCACCCAGCCGACGGTGCCGCTGGTCAAACCGTCGGGGACACCGATGGAGAACTACCCGGTCGACGATGAGCCGCCTGCCCTGCCTGCGCCGGTCAAGACCCGCAAGAAGCCCCGCAAGGAGGCCGCGCTCAGCCTGGACCGTGTCGTCGACGGGCCGTACGCGCTGCCCTCGCTGGACCTGCTGATCGCCGGCGATCCGCCCAAGCGGCTGACCTCGGCGAACCAGCAGATGACCGATGCCATCACCTCCGTGCTGGAGCAGTTCAAGGTCGACGCCGCGGTGACCGGCTGCACCCGCGGCCCGACCGTGACCCGCTACGAGGTCGAACTCGGCCCGGGCGTCAAGGTCGAGAAGATCACCGCGCTGCACCGCAACATCGCCTACGCGGTGGCCACGGAGAGCGTCCGGATGCTCGCCCCGATCCCCGGCAAGTCCGCCGTCGGCATCGAGGTGCCCAACACCGACCGCGAAATGGTCCGGCTGGCCGACGTGCTCACCGATCCCGCGACCCGCTCCGACCACCACCCGCTGGTGATCGGCCTCGGCAAGGACATCGAGGGCGAGATGATCTCGGCCAATCTGGCCAAGATGCCGCACCTGCTCGTCGCCGGCTCCACCGGCTCGGGCAAGTCCAGCTTCGTCAACTCCATGCTCGTCTCGCTGCTGGCCCGCGCCACCCCGGACGAGGTCAGGATGATCCTGATCGACCCGAAGATGGTGGAACTGACGCCCTACGAGGGCATTCCGCACCTCATCACGCCGATCATCACCGAACCCAAGAAGGCCGCGGCGGCGCTGGCCTGGCTGGTCGAGGAGATGGAGCAGCGGTATCAGGACATGCAGGCCTCCCGGGTGCGTCACATCGACGTGTTCAACGAGAAGGTCCGCTCCGGGGAGATCACCGCGCCGCTGGGCAGCAACCGCGAATACAAGCCCTACCCCTACATCCTCGCGATCGTCGACGAGCTCGCCGACCTGATGATGACCGCACCGCGCGACGTCGAGGACGCCATCGTGCGCATCACGCAGAAGGCCCGCGCCGCCGGAATCCACCTGGTGCTGGCCACCCAGCGGCCGTCGGTCGACGTCGTCACCGGTCTGATCAAGACCAACGTGCCGTCGCGGCTGGCGTTCGCGACGTCCTCGCTCACCGACAGCCGCGTCATCCTCGACCAGCAGGGCGCCGAGAAGCTGATCGGGATGGGCGACGGGCTGTTCCTGCCGATGGGGTCCAACAAGCCGATCCGTCTGCAGGGCGCCTTCATCACCGACGAGGAGATCCACGCGGTCGTCTCGGCCACCAAGGACCAGGCCGAACCGGAATTCGTGGAGGGTGTCACCGCGGTCAAGGCCGGCGAGCGCAAGGACGTCGACCCCGACATCGGCGACGACATGGACGTGTTCCTGCAGGCGGTCGAACTGGTGGTGTCCTCGCAGTTCGGCAGCACCTCGATGCTGCAGCGCAAGCTGCGGGTGGGGTTCGCGAAGGCGGGCCGGCTGATGGACCTGATGGAGACCCGCGGCATCGTCGGCCCCTCGGAGGGCTCGAAGGCGCGTGAGGTGCTGGTCAAGCCCGACGAACTGGCGGGCACCCTGGCCTTGATCCGCGGCGGCAGCGACGCCGTCGGCGGCGACCCGGACGACGATCCGGGGTTCTGACGCCGAGATCGCTTACAGCGTCAACAACATCCGGGTGTTGCCGAGGATGTTCGGTTTGACGTAGCTGAGGTCCAGGAACTCCGCCACACCGGTGTCGTACGAGCGGCACATCTCCTCGTACACCTCGGCCGTCACCGGGGTTCCCTCGATCTCGGCGAAGCCGTGCCTGCCGAAGAACTCCACCTCGAAGGTCAGCACGAAGATGCGCTGCAACCGCAACTCCTTGGCCACGGCGAGCAACTGGTCGACGATCGCGTGACCCACCCCGCGGCCGCGCACCTTCGGATGCACCGCCACCGTGCGCACCTCACCGAGGTCCGACCAGAGCACGTGCAGCGCACCGCAGCCGATGACCTCTCCGTCGAGTTCGGCCACCCAGAACTCCTGCACCGACTCGTAGAGCGTCACCAGGTTCTTCTCGAGCAGGATCCGGCCCGCGTAGACGTCGACGAGCGTCTTGATGGCCGGCACATCGGAGGTCCTGGCCCGGCGCACGACCGGTTCAGCTGCGGACCCGACCGGTACTGAGCTCACACGGGGAAGGGTATCGGTTCGGGCAACCAGTATTCTGTGTCGGTGCCGGGCCAACCACATACCGATCCGGTGGTTCCGCGCGCTCGGGTGGCGAATCTCGCCAATGCGCTGACCGGTGTCCGGATCGTGCTCGTGCCGGTGTTCCTCGTCCTGCTGTTCGTCGGCGACGGGCACGAAAGCTATTGGCGCACCGCCGCTTTCATTGTCTTCGCGGTGGCGGTCATCACCGATCGGCTCGACGGTGCGCTGGCCCGCAGCTACGGGATGGTGACCGAATTCGGCACGCTGGCCGACCCGTTGGCCGACAAGGCGCTGATCGGCGCGGCGTTGATCGGCCTGTCGATGCTCGGCGACCTGCCGTGGTGGGTAACCGTGGTGATCCTGGTCCGCGAACTGGGCGTGACGCTGCTGCGGTTGGTGGTGTTGCGCCACGGCGTGATCCCCGCCAGTCGAGGCGGCAAGCTCAAGACGCTGGTGCAGGCGGTCGCGATCGGCCTGTTCGTGCTTCCGCTGACCGGCGCCTGGCTGACCGGCGCCTGGGTGATCATGCTCGCCGCGGTGGTGCTGACGGTGCTCACCGGTGTCGACTACTTCGTCTCGGCGGTGAGGGACTCGCGTGGACGACCCACTGGTCACTGACGACGCCCGGGCTCTCGTGGCCGACCTGACGGTGCGCAGGCAGACGGTCGCCACCGCAGAGTCGCTGACCGCCGGCCTGGTGGCGGCGACGCTGGCCGGGGTGCCGGGCGCCAGCGCGGTGCTGCGGGGTGGCCTGGTCACCTACACCGTGGACACCAAGGTGGACCTCGCCGGGGTGGCGCCCGAACTGCTGGCCGACGTCGGTCCCGTGGCCGAACCCACCGCTCGGGCGCTGGCCGTCGGCGCGCAACAACGCTGCGGGGCGACCTGGGGAGTCGGCCTCACCGGGGTCGCGGGTCCCGAACCGCACGGCGGACATCCGGTGGGCACCGTGTACGTCGGCCTGGCCGGCCCCGTCGACACCGAGGTGGTGACGCTGCGCCTCGACGGCACCCGCTGGCAGATCCGGCTCGCCGCTGCCCATGCGGCGCTTCGCCGGCTGCGCGCCCTGGTCGAGCACCAGTAGTCGCTGCACCACCTCGTCGCCCGGATTCTGCGGCGCGGGATCGGGAACCACTCGTGTCCGCCGAGCGTTGGGTCGGATAAGCATGCTGTGGGTGCCGGTTCTGACGAAGGAGATCGCGATGACGGCATTGTTGCGCGAGGTGATCGGCGACGTGCTGCGGCGCGCGCGGGTGGAGCAGGGCCGCACTCTGCGGGAAGTCTCCGACTCGGCGCGGGTCAGCTTGGGCTACCTCTCCGAGGTGGAGCGAGGCCGCAAGGAGGCCTCCAGCGAGCTGCTCAGCGCGATCTGCGGCGCACTCGACGTCCCGCTGTCGCGGGTGCTGTCCGAGGCCGGCGACGACCTCGCGGTCGAGGAGTCGCGCGCCACGGCGAGCACGGCCCACATCGACGTGAGCACCAAGGTGGTCATTCCACAGGTCGTGTCGATGGCGGTCGCCTGAGCGCGTCAACCGGGGTGTGGCGAGCTGTGCTGAACCGATAAGTTGGGTATCTCTGGCGACACTGTTCGACGGACCTATTTGACCGACGACGAAGGCGGGATCGATCCATGGCCAATCCGTTCACCAAGGCGTGGAAGTACCTCATGGCGCTGTTCAGCTCCAAGGTCGACGAATACGCCGATCCGAAGGTGCAGATCCAGCAGGCCATCGAGGAGGCCCAGCGGCAGCACCAGGCGCTGACCCAGCAGGCGGCGCAGGTGATCGGCAACCAGCGTCAGCTGGAGATGCGGCTCAACCGCCAGCTCGCCGACATCGAGAAGCTGCAGGTCAACGTCCGTCAGGCCCTCACGCTCGCCGATCAGGCGGTGGCCGCCGGTGACGCCGCCAAGGCCACGGAGTACAACAACGCCGCCGAGGCGTTCGCGGCGCAGCTGGTGACCGCAGAGCAGAGCGTCGAGGACCTCAAGGGTCTGCACGACCAGGCGCTGCAGGCCGCCGGCCAGGCCAAGAAGGCCGTCGAGCAGAACGCGATGGTGCTCCAGCAGAAGATCGCCGAGCGCACCAAACTGCTCTCCCAGCTGGAGCAGGCCAAGATGCAGGAGCAGGTCAGTGCCTCGCTGCGGTCGATGAGCGAGATCGCCGCACCGGGCAGCACGCCGAGCCTCGACGAGGTGCGCGACAAGATCGAGCGCCGCTATGCCAACGCGATGGGGTCAGCGGAGCTCGCGCAGAACTCCGTGCAGGGCCGCATGCTCGAGGTCCAGCAGGCCAGCGTGCAGATGGCCGGGCATTCCCGCCTGGAGCAGATCCGCGCCTCGATGCGCGGGGAGCAGCTGCCCGCCGGCGGTGCCGCAACGGCCACGCCCGCCCAGTCGCCGGCCACCCCGGCCACGAACCCGACACCGGAAAACCCGCTGTCGCAGTAGAGCTCGACACCGAACGAGGATGACGTGAGGACACGCACCGGCAGATCCGAGGCATGGCGCTCGCTGACCCAGCGCGGCATCGACACCGCCGCGGAGTGGTCGGAGATGGTGGCCGACAAGCTCAGCGCCGCGGCCGATCCTCGCGCCAAACTGTTGCGGAAGCGCCGCTGGGCGCTGCGGCTGGGCGTGTTCTTCGCGCTGTCCTCGGTGTTCTGGGTCGGTGTCACCGCGCTGTTGGCGTCGTGGAGCACGCCGGTGTGGGCGCTGTTCATCCCGTCGCCGATCGCCGTCGGCGCGGCGTTCCTGGCGACGCTGGCGTTCCTGCGGTACCGGTGGCTGCGCGCCGAACCGCTGCCGCCTCCGCGCGGCCGCGCGGCGCGCCGGCTGCCGCCCTGGGGGTCGGCCGCCCGGGAGCCGATGGCGGCGCTGGCCGCCTCGGAACGGGGCCTGGTCTCCCTGCTCGGCGTGATGGAACGCGGCCGGTTGCTGCCCGCCGACGAGCTGTACGACCTGCGCGCCGCCGCCGAGCGCACCGCGGCCACCATGGCTGCCACCGCCACCGAGGTAGTGTCGATGGAGCGGACCATGGGCTCGGCGCCGCAGTCGCGTCCGCATCTGGCTCCCACGATCGCGGCGTTCAGCGCCCAACTGGACCGCGGGGCGCGCCAGTACAACGAGATGGTCTCCGCGGCAGCGCAATTGGTGTCGGCGGCGAACTCGGGGACGATGTCGAGCTCGCCGATGACCCAGCGGCGCTACCGCGACGAGCTGACCTCGGCGACCGACCGGCTCACCGGCTGGGCGCAGGCGTTCGACGAGTTGGGCCGGTTGCGGGCCTAATGGCTCAGAACCGGGGGCGCAGCGCGGGGATCACGGTCCCGGCCAGGGCCCGCAGCGGCGCCTTGACCAGGCAGTCGAGCAGGTCGAAGTAGTCCCGCCACAGGGTTATCTGACCGTCGCGCAGCTCGAACGCCCCGCACACCCAGAACTGGAGCCGCAGCGGGCCGATGATGATCGCATCGGTGCGTTCGGTGAGCACCGTGTCCCCGTCGGCGGCGATGCGGTGGAACGTCACCGCGAACCCGACCTTGCCCTCGCCACGGCGCAGCAGCCCCATGATCCGCCGGCGCCCGCGGATCGAGGGCAGACCGACGTTCTGCCACACCAACTCCGGAGCGGCCAGCGACTCGACGGTGTCGAAGTCCTCCTCGGCGAGCGCGAACAGGAATCTCTGGACCAGGGACGCGTTGTCGGCGCTCGGCACGATCGTCTCGGGAGCTTCGTCGGTCATAGCGCCCGAGCTTAATCCCGGGCGCTGTGGCAGGGTGTGGCGCATGCGCGTCGCCGTCGTCGCCGGACCCGATCCCGGCCACGCGTTCCCGGCGCTCGCCTTGTGCCTGAGGTTCGCCGCGGCCGGGGACCGGCCCACGCTGCTGACCGGGACGCGGTGGCTCGCCGAGGCGCGCGGGCAGGGTGTCGACGCCGTGGAACTGGCCGGCCTGACGGTCATGAGCGGGGACGACGACGCCGACGCGGGCGCCAAGATCCACCAGCGGGCCGGCCGGATGGCGCTGCTCAACAGGGACCGGATCGCCGCGCTGAACCCCGACCTGGTGGTCTCGGATTCGATCACCACCTGCGGCGGGCTGGCCGCCGACCTGCTCGGCGTGCCGTGGATCGAACTGAACACCCATCCGCTCTACCGGCCGTCGAAGGGGCTGCCGCCGGTGGGGAGCGGGCTGGCTCCCGGCACCGGTGTGCGTGGCCGGCTGCGCGACACCGTGCTGCGTGCACTCAGTGCGCGGTCATGGCGGGAGGGGCTGCGCCAACGCGCTGCCGTGCGGGTCGAGATCGGCCTACCCGGCCACGATCCGGGGCCGCTGCGCCGGTTGATCGCGACGATGCCCGCGCTGGAGGTGCCGCGCCCGGACTGGCCCGCCGAAGCCGTCGTCGTCGGGCCCCTGCACTACGAGCCGACGACGTCGGTGCTGGAGCTCCCCGCCGGGGACGGGCCCGTCGTGATGGTCGCGCCGTCGACGGCCAGTACCGGGGCCGTCGCGCTGGCCGATCTCGCGCTGCAGACGCTGGTCCCCGGTGAGGTGCTGCCTGCGGGGGCGCGGGTCGCGGTCTCGCAGCTGGACCCGCCCTCCGGTGAGGTGCCGCCGTGGGCGGTGGTGGGGCTCTGCCGTCAGGACGAACTGCTCGCACGCACCGACCTGCTGGTCTGCGGCGCCGGGCACGGCATCGTGTCCAAGGCGCTGCTCGCCGGGGTGCCGATGGTCGTGGTCCCCGGCGGGGGTGACCAGTGGGAGATCGCCAATCGTCTTGTGCGCCAGGGCAGTGCACAGCTGGTGCGGCCGCTGACGCGGGAGACCTTGGGCGCAGCCACCCGGCAGGTGCTGGGGTCGCCGACGTACCGGGAGGCCGCGCGACGGGCCGGCGCGACGGTCGGGGAGGTCGCCGATCCGGTACGGGTGTGCCATGACGCCCTCGGTGTCGGCGCGTAGGTTGAGCGTGTGCGGCTGACGGAATTCCACGAGCTGGTGCGGGGACGGTTCGGTGAGGTCCGGGCCACCTCCATGCTCGTCGACCACGTGCTGACCACCCTGGGAGGGCGCACCGCGGCCCAGGCGATCGAGGACGGTGTCGAACCGCGCGACGTCTGGCGGGCGCTGTGCGCCGACTTCGATGTGCCCCGCGACCAGTGGTGACCCGTCAGCGCTGCTGTCCGCCGCGCCCGGGAGTGTCGGCCGGCCTACGACTCCTTGCGGCCGGCGTACGGCGGCACCTCGGGTTCGACGTTGCGCGGGGGGTCCGTCGTGAAGGCAGTCTCGACATCGGCTTGCCCGGGTTCGCCGTGACTGGGGACCGATTCGGCTCCCTCGATGGCGCCGGACGGCCGCTCGGCAGGCCCGCCCGACGGCTGGTCTGACCCGGTGTCGCGGGATCCGCGTTCTGCTGGCTTGTTCATGGGTCACTCCTCACCGGCCGCCGTTGCGCGCGGCGACACCCGATAAAACGGATACCCCCGCGGTGGTCACCAAAACCGCACCGACGGACGTTTTGCCTGTTCAAGATCGGTTTCTGGCCGTGTTAACGAGCTCGAGAGTCGCTTGCGTCGCCGTCGTCAGAGCGGTGCGGTCGGCGTCGGTGAGGGGACCGCACACCCAGTCCCAGTGCGCGGCGACGACATCACCGACCGCGGGTGCCGTGGTCAGCGACCTGCCGTCGCGGCTCCACCTCACCCGCTCGGCGGCGGGGTCGCCGAGTGACACCCGCCCCTCGTCGACGACGAGGGGCCGCGACTCGATCACCACATGCTCTTCGTCGACGGAAAGGACAGAGCCCCAGCGGATCCGGCACTGCTGCAGAACGTGCAGGGGAGTGGTCGGGTCCCGGTCCAGGAAGCGCACCCACGGGTACACCACGAAGACGTGAAAGCTGTGGTGTGCCAACACGTGTGCACGGCAGTCCAGGTCGTCGAGCAGCCCCGTGACCTGACCGGCGAACGCCGCACGGAGCCGGTCGAGCAACGTCCGCCCATCCACTGTGTCGAGTCGAGATCCGCCGACCCAGTAGCTGAGGACCACCTCGACATCGAGCGGGTCGGCGATGCCCGCGGCATCCGCGATAGCCAGCAGGTACGGCCAGGCACCGTCGAACTCCCTTGCTACCGAGGTCATCTCGTCGCCGGCACGCAGAAGCGCCGCGCTGTCCTCGGGCCCGCAGTATCCAAGTTCGTTCGGCGGGTACGCGTACTGCGCGAACAACGCATGGCCGGCGCGGACCTGCCGGGTTGGCGCGGCCATTCAGCAGATCCGCGGTAACTGTTCGCCGATCGGCAGGTCCACCACCCGGGTGCCGCCCAACGCCGTCCTCGCCACCACCATGCCCGGATGGTCGGCGACGCACGTACCGATGATCGCCGCGCGGGTACCCAGCGGGTGCGTCCGCATCGCGGCGAGCACCCGGTCGGCATCCGCGGCGGCGACGAACGCGACCAGCTTGCCCTCATTGGCGACATAGAGGGGATCCAGGCCGAGCATGCTGCACGCGTCCCGCACCTCAGACGGAATCGGCAGTGCGCGTTCGTCGATCGATACGCCGACCTTCGCCGCCTTGGCGATCTCGTTGAGCGTCGCCGCCATCCCACCGCGCGTCGGGTCACGCAGCGCATGCAGGTCGGCGCCGGTCTCGATCATCGCCGCCACCAAGCCGTGCAGGGGAGCGGTGTCACTGGCCACCGCGGTGCCGAACTGGAGGCCCTCCCGGCAGCTCAGGACGGCCACCCCGTGCACGCCGATGTCACCGCTGACGATCACCGCGTCTCCTGATGTCGCGCGCTGCGGTCGGATGTCGGTGCGCTGGTCGACGAGCCCGATGCCCGCAGTGTTGATGTAGACGCCGTCGCCGTGCCCCGAGTCGACGACCTTGGTGTCGCCGGTGACGAGTTTGACCCCGGCCGCCATGGCGGCGGTGCCGACCGCTTGGGCGACCCGGGCCAACTCGTCCAGCGGCGTGCCCTCTTCGAGGATGAACGCGGTCGACAACACTGCAGGAGCGGCGCCCGCCATCGCCAGATCGTTCACCGTTCCGTTGACCGCCAGATCACCGATCGTGCCGCCCGGGAACACCATCGGCTTCACGACGAACGAGTCGGTCGAGAACGCCAGGCGCGCACCGCCGATGTCGACGATCGCCGAATCACCCATTCCCGCATCGGCCGCCGACCCGAACGCGGGCAGGAACAGATGCTCGATCAGCTCCGCGGACATCGCCCCGCCCCCGCCATGGCCCATCACGATGTTCGGGGCGTCCCGCAGCGGTGCCGGGCAGACCCACGACTCCATGTCGATGGCCGCGCGGGTTTCGGAGGCCTGCTCAGGCATGGGTCACCTCGAGACGCCGGTACAGGTAGTACGCCGCGCACGCGCCCTCCGACGAGACCATGGTGGCGCCGAGCGGATTGCGCGGGGTGCACAACGTTCCGAACGCCGAGCACTCGTGCGGCTTGATGAGGCCCTGCAACACCTCGCCCGACCGGCACACCGTGGACTCCTCGGTGTGGATGTCGCCGACGGCGAACCGCTGCTCGGCGTCGTAATCGCGATAGGCGTGGGCCAACCGCCAACCGCTACTGGGGATCACGCCTATCCCGCGCCATGCCCGGTCGGTCACGTCGAACACGTCGAGCAGCATCGCCTTGGCAGCCGGGTTGCCGACGTCCTGGACCGCGCGCGGATAGGCGTTCTCCAGCTCGTGGCGGCCCGACTCGAGCTGCACGACGGTGCGCCGGATTCCCTCGAGGATGTCCAGCGGTTCGAATCCGGTGACTACGATGGGGATTCCGTACTTGTCACACAGCGGCGGGTATTCATCGGTACCCATCACCGCGCACACGTGACCGGCCGCCAGGAACGCCTGGACGCGGCACGTCGGGGACTCCATGATCGCGGAGATCGCCGGAGGCACCAGCACGTGGGAGACCAGCAGCGAGAAGTTCTCGATACCGAGCCGCTTCGCCTGATAGACGGTCATCGCGTTGGCGGGGGCCGTGGTCTCGAAGCCGATTCCGAAGAACACCACCTGCCTGTCCGGGTTGGCCCGCGCAATCGTCAGCGCGTCCAACGGGGAGTACACGACGCGGACGTCGCCGCCTTCGCTCTTGACGCGGAACAGATCCTTCTCGCTGCCCGGCACGCGCAGCATGTCGCCGAACGAACAGAAGGTCACGTCGGGGCGGGAAGCGATCTCGAGCGCTTTGTCGATGACCTCGAGCGGTGTGACACAGACCGGGCATCCCGGTCCGTGGATCATCTCGATGGTATCGGGGAGCAACTGATCGATACCGTGGCGGATGATGGAATGCGTCTGGCCGCCACAGACTTCCATGATCGACCAGCGACGGGTCGCGACGGCCTTGATCTGGTCGATGAGCCGCAGCGCCAGCTCCGGATTGCTGAATTCGTCCAGGTATTTCATGACGGCACCTCGGAGCTTCCGTTGGTGTTGGGGTTGGCCATGCCGGCCTGCCGCGCGGCCAGCTCGAAGCCGTCGGCGAACTCCTCCTCGAGCACACCGAGGTGCTCGAACTCGGCCAGCGTGCGCACCGCGGATTCCTCGTCGAGCCGCTGGATGGCGAACCCGACGTGGACGACGACGTACTGGCCCACGTCGGCGTCCGGAATGTACTGCAGACACACGTCTTTCTCGACACCGCCGAAGTCGACGACCGACATCAGTGTGCCGTCACGCTCCTCGATGCTGATGATCTTCCCCGGTACCGCGAGACACATCCGCGTCCTCCCTTCTAGACGGTATTCCCCACGATCAGCTGTCCCAGCGCGATGCCTCCGTCGTTGGGCGGTACGTGGCGGTGGGTCAGCACATCGAATCCATGCTCTTCCAGCAATGTTCGGGCCAATCGGAGCAGGAGCGCGTTCTGGAACACGCCCCCGGAGAGCGCCACCGTGGGTCCGTGATTCTCGACCGCGAGGTCGAGGATCAACGTCGCCACCGCGCGGTGGAAACGGGAGCCGACCAGGCCGGGCGCGACGCCGGCGCGGAGGTCGGCGATGACCCCGGCCAGGACGGGGGTGGGGTCGATCTCCGCGGTGGGATCCCGGTGGTCGACGGTGAACCGGTAGCCGGTGGCGCCGCAGTCGTGCTCTCGGGAAAGCCCTTCGAGCTCGATCGCCGCCTGCGCCTCGTAGTCGACGACCTGGCGGACTCCGGTCAGCGCCGCGACCGCGTCGAACAGCCTGCCCATGCTCGACGTCGGGGCGCACCCGAGGCCGGTCTGGAGTTGGTGACGCACCACCCGTTGTTCGTCGGTCGGGCATGCGCGCACCGGGGGCAGGTCGGTTGTCCAGGGCAGTCCGGCGGCCCACAGATGCGCGAGCGCCATCCGGTACGGGCGCATCACGCTGACGTCGCCGCCCGCCAGCGGCACGTAGCGTAGCGCGGCCAACCGCCGGTAGCCCTTGTAGTCGGCCAGTAACACCTCTCCGCCCCACACTGCGCCGTCGGGGCCGTAACCCGTTCCGTCGAAGGCGAATCCGAGCACGGGCCGGGAGCCGTCCAGGCCGTGTTCGGCCATCAGCGCGGCGATGTGCGCGTGGTGGTGCTGCACGCTGCGCACGGGACGGCCCGTGGCGTTGCGGTGCGCCCAGGCCCTCGAGCGGTACAGCGGGTGCGCGTCGGCGACGAGCACTTCCGGTTCGACCGCGGTGAGCCGCCTCATGTGCTGCTGAGCGGAGTCGAAGGCGGACAGCGTGGCCAAGTCGTCCATGTCGCCGATGTGCTGGCTCAGCCACGCGTACCGCCCATCGGCGACGGCCATGGTGTTCTTCAGATCGGCGCCGACCGCGAGTGTCGGGGGCACCGCGACCGGCAATGCGATCGGCAGTGGCGCGTATCCACGCGAGCGCCGGACCGGCGTGTCGGCGCGCATCACCGAGTCGTCGCACGGCGCCAGGATGGCCCGATCGTGCGTCAGCCACCCGTCGGCCAGCGGCGACAGCCGGTCGAGGGCGTCGTCGTCGGTGTAGCAGATGGGTTCGCCGCCGAGATTCCCCGAGGTCATTACCAGGACCTGCGGGCCGGGTTCGTCCGCGTCGAGCCCGAACAACAGCGCATGCACCGGCGAGTAGGCCAGCAGGACGCCGAGGTCGGGGTTGTACGGCGCCACGGCATCGGCGACCGCGGCATCGGCGCGCCTGGGCATCAGTACGATCGGCCGGGCGGGGCCGGTCAACAGCACGGCTGACGCGGGGTCGATGTGGGCGATGGCGTGCGCGGTCGACAGGTCGGGGACCATCACCGCGAATGGTTTGTCGCCGCGGCGTTTTCGGTACCTCAGTTCGGCCACCGCTCGGCCGTCGTCGGCGTCGCAGGCGAGGTGGTAGCCGCCGATCCCTTTGACCGCCAGTACACCGCCATCGCGCAGGAGCCGCCGGGCGGCATGTAACCCGGGTTCGCCGGCGGCGGCCCGTCCATCGCGGTCCCGGTAGCGCAGTGTCGGTCCGCAGCCCGGGCAGCAGACGGGCTGGGCGTGGAATCGGCGGTCGGTGGGGTCGGTGTACTCGCGGGCGCAATCGGCGCACATCGGGAAGTCCGCCATCGAGGTCGACGACCGGTCGTACGGCAGGGACGCGATGATCGTGAATCGCGGACCGCAGTTGGTGCAGTTGATGAAGGGGTGCCGGAACCGACGGTTGCGCGGGTCGCGCAGCTCGGCGGCGCAGTCGGCGCACATGGCGACATCCGGGGAGGCGAGGGTGCGGCCTCCGTCGGTGTGGGAGGTGTCGGCGATCGTGAAGCCGGTGCCACCGACAAGCGGGATGAGTTGTATCTTAACGGATTCGATGACAGCGAGTGGTGGCGGATGGTCGTTGAGCCGCGCCAGGAAGCGGTCGATGTCTGCGGCCGCGCCCTCGAGCTCGACGATGGCGCCGGTGCTGTCGTTGCGGACCGAGCCGGACAGCCCGAGCAGCGCCGCCTGCGTGTAGACGAAGGGCCGGAATCCCACCCCTTGCACCACGCCGCGCGCGCAGACGCGAACGCGGCGGCGGTCGGTCATGGTGGATCCCCGCTGCCGTGACCCCGGCCCATCAGCTCCAGCCCGGCCATGGCCGCGTCCGCGCCGGCCTTGTCGGTCTTCTCGACCACGAAACCCATGTGGATGATCACCCAGTCGCCGGGCGCGAAGTGCTCCTCGGGCAACATCCCCACATTCACTTTCCGCCGCTCCCCGGCCACGTCGACGAGCGCCAGCTGGTCACCGTAGCCGTCCAGCATGCCGACGACCTGTCCGGGAATTCCCAGGCACATGGCCTCAGCCCCTCCCCGCCGCGGAGCGCGTGAGCAGATCGGTCACCAGGTCCTCGACGGCTTGTGCCGCCTTGGGCACCGCGGCCGCAACGGCGTCGGAGAGACCGATGCCTTCTTCGACGGTCTCGACCTCACAGCCGATCACGACGGTGCGGGGCGGCGTCCCGCCGAGCGCGGCGAGGCTCGCGAACACCGCACCCGGATCCATGGCGTGCGCATCGAGACGGGCGCACACGGCCAGGCTTTCATGGTCGGCCTCGAACACGTGCACGGTCCCGGGTGAACCGCGGCCGGGCACGGCGTCGACGAGCAGCAGTGCCGACCAGCTGTCGAGGAGGTCGTAGGCCAGATGCATGCCCCTGATGCCGTAGTCGGTCATCCGAACACACGGTCCGGAGAGGCGGGCCGGAATGTGCCGCATGACCTCGGGGCCAAAGCCGTCGTCCCCGAGGAAGATGTTGCCGATCGCGGCCACCAGGATCCTCGGGGTCACATGCGGCGCATCTTCAGATAGCGCTGCACATCGGGGACGGATCGCACCCCGACCACCACTCCTGCCAGGATCACGGCAGCCACCAGGCCTACGGCGATCCAGCCGACTACTTCCATCTCGGACTCCTTTCGATGAGCGGTTCGACCTCGTCGGGTGCGAAGTACAGGTAGCGGCCGTACCACTCGTGCAGCTCGGACGCCGGATCGTCCTCGAGGACGACGCCGATGTGCCGGCCGCCGTCGACATCGCCGTGCACCGATGTCACGCGCGCGATCCTGTCGGCGTAGAACAGGTCCTGGGCGTCCGCCCGGCGGGAGGGGTGCAGCCGCACCCGGCTCCCACGCGCCACCCTGGTGCCGTTCACCAGGACCGCGTCGAGTTCCGGACGAACGGCGTTGTCCGCCTCGGGATCCCACCAGTCGAGGTCTGCGGGGATCTCGGGGATCAGAGCCGGCGCGGGTGCCTCGGCGTGCGGATTGCGCAGCACGCCGTGCAGGTCGAGCATCGCCTCCGGGGACATCGAGTCGCAGCGGTCGATGATGCGGGCCGCCAACGGGTCGGTGGCGCGTGCCTGGGCCTTCTCCTCCTCGGTCATGGTCATGACGCGCAACGTCAGGATCTCGTCGATCTCGGTCGAGTCGTACAGCGCGCCCTTGCTCTGTTCGGCGATCTCGGGATGGTCGTAGAGGATGATCGGCGACACCAGAACGAGGCCGTGATCGCCTGGCGGCCCGGCCAGCACCGGGAAGCAGCGGTGTTGACGACAGCGCGCGGCTGCGCGTGTGGCGGCGTCGGACGGCTCGAGCAGCGAGACGAATTCGCCGCCGCTGACCTCCAACAGCAGGTGCGTGCCGATCAGGGAGGTCGCGATCGCCCCGTTCTTGTCGGCTGCCGGCGACGAGGTGTTGCGCACCTCGAGCGTCAGCCGCAGCAGCCCGTCCTCCGGCTCGGCGGAGATCGAGAGACGGCCATGCAGGCCACGACGGCTGCGAACCAGCCTTCCGCCGTCGACGGTCTCGACGTCGGCGCCTGCGGGAACCGCGATATCCACCGTGAGCGGCAGAGCCGCGACCGGAGCGGCGTCGACGACGATCTCGCGCTCGACAGCCTCGTCCCAGCTCAACCACCTGTCCGGACCCGCCTGCAGCTCCTCGACGCGCTCATAGCGGCCGTCGCCGAGGTCGCGTTCGACCCCGCGGTGCTGCAGCTGAAGGAAGCGAACGACGCCGGACACCGACGGTGCGTGGAGCGGCCGGATGAGAATCTGCGCGGACAACGAAGCGTTCTCACCGATGCCGGATTCCTCGGCACCGGGCGGACCGAGCACGCCGAACTGCCAGCGCGACTGGTTCTTTCCCGACGTGGCGCGGTACGGGTAGAGCAGGTAGCCCTCGTAGAGCACCGCGTCGGCGACGGCGCGGGCCCGGTCCCATCCGATGCTCATCGCAGTTCCTTGGCCGCGGCCATCAGTTCGCAGATCGCCTCGTCGAAGCCGAGAAGCCCGCGGGCAGACCGATAGGCGGCCAGCGCGTCGATGGTGTCACGGGGCAGGCGCAGCCAACCGGTGTTGGGATAGTGCAGCCGGATGAGATCGCGCCAGACCGACACCGGCATGTCGTAGCGCTCCTCTCGGTCCCACGGCACCTGCTGAACTCCGAAACCGCGATTACCGCGGACGAAAACAGTTCCGCTGAAGAGGAATTGCAGCGGGACGGTGCCCGCGTCGAGCGCGAGCAGGTACTTGGCGGCCTTGACCTCGAAGTCGTAGGTGCACTCGAGCGGCAGCTGGACCTCCGTGGTGCCGGTGAATCCCGGCACCATGGCCGAGGTGTGCTGCCACAGGAATGTGTGCTGCGTCGCCGACCATCGTTCGCGAGGTCCGAACAGGTCGAGTAGTCCGGCCGCTTCGTCCTCGGAATAGCTGCGCCGCAACGGTTCGATCCTGACCTGGCACCGCAAGGCGATCGCGTGGACCGGCTCGTCGTCCATCGCCGCTGTGCCGATTCGGGCCATCAGCATCGGGGTCACGGCGTAGGGCTCGGGTGCGATGTCGACGACGGTGAAGTGGAGTTCGGTCATGTGCGCTCCACCACCCGGGCGCGTTCCTCGAGAAGCTCGAAGAACTCGTGGACGTAGACATGTGCCTCCTGGCCACCGTCGAATCCGCGCCACAGCATTCGCAGTCGGCCGACGAACTCATAGCAGGCGTCGATCGGCACGAGATAGCCGTGTGGCGCGGCGTCCTCGCTGTCGGGCGCGCGCACCAGCAGGGCTTCGGTGTCGGCGGCGAGGCGGTCGACCCGGGGATCTTCGGCGCGGATGCCGTCCCACGCCTGCATGTCCAGCTCCGACTCGGTGGCGCCGGCGGGGCCCGGGTAGAAGGCCACGGTGCGGCCGAGCGAGGAGTTGCGGAAGAAGAACGCCAGCCCGACCGGGATCTGCAACGCCTCCCACGCGCGACGGTCCATCGCGAACTGCGGGAAGGCGAGGTAGCGATCCGGCACCGCACGGTAGCGCAACAGCGCAGTGCTGTCGGTGAACAGCAGGTAGCAGCCGCGACAGACACACATCAGCTGCCGGACCTCGACATCGACCACGTGCTGGTGCTCGTCGGCGACCGGCTCCGAGCACATCTCGCAGCGCTCGCCCGCGCGCGGCGGGGTACCGCGCTCGGCCCGGATGCGCGTCAGCACATCGAAAGCGCCCTGCATCACGCCACCTCCGCGGACACGGGCAGTGCCATCGAGAGCACACCGTCGCGCTCGAGCACCGGGATCGGCTCCAGACGACCGTCGCCGTCGACACCGGAGCCGGCGTGGACCACGTCGAACGCGGCACCGCAGCCGGGGCACCGCAGGACGGCGCCGGTCAGGAGGGCGCCGGCCATCGATCCGGTACAGGCGCCGCAGCGGTCGCGGTAGGCGAACACGTCATCGCCGACGCGGCAAGCGAGAGCGGTCATGCCCGCCACGCGGAAACCGCCGACCTCGGCGTCGCGCAACTCGGCCAGCGCAGGTACCGGCTGCCAGTTCGCGTGCATTCCGTCGGCCCGCACCCGGCTCAACAGCGTGTCCGCCGGTATCACGCCGGTCGTCGAATCCGGTTCGGCGGCAACCACTTCGATCGCCGTGATCTCCGGGGCGGCCGCGCGCACCGCATCCCGCACCGCGAGTTCCAGCGTCACCGAAGAGGACGGACAGCTCCTGCAGCTGCCCTGGAACTGTAGGCGCACGACACCGTCGGTCACGCTCAGCAGCGAGACATCGCCACCGTGCGAGCCGAGATAGGGCCGGACGGACTCCAGCGCATCGGCCACCCGGCGCTCGGTGTCGTGCGGATGCAGGCCGTGCACGAGAAGCAGGCTGGCCACGAGATCGTCGGCTGCGAACACCTGCGCGAGTTCCGGTTTCGCGGCCAGGGTCGCCTCGATCATCCGCTCCAGCGCCGCTCCGTAGAGATCGGTCACCTCGCGTACCAATTGCTCGGCGCGCTCCCGCGCGGCCACCCCGCCCGTTGCGACCGCGTCCAGCAGCGTCTGTATCCGGTCACCCGCCGTGCGCCACTTCGCGTCGTCTCGGCTCGGCGGCGTCGGTGGGGCCATGACCTATTCCCCGGTCACCGACTGGGTGGGTGAGTGCAGCAGGTTCAGGTGCTTCCCCCCGCCCAGGTACATGTGCACCCCACACGGCAGGCATGGATCGAAGCTGCGCACCGTTCGCATGACATCGATACCCTTGAAATGCTCCCTGTCGTTCTCCTCGAAGATCGGCTGGCCCTGCACCGCATCCTCGTAGGGCCCCGGCGTCCCGTAGCTGTCCCGCGGGTTGGCGTTCCACGGTGTCGGGGGGTACGGATGGTAGTTCGCGATCTTGCCGTCGCGGATCACCATATGGTGGGACAGCACGCCGCGCACTGCCTCGGTGAACCCGCAGCCGATGCCCTCGTCGGGCACCTCGAACTTCTCCCATGTCTTGGTGCGTCCGGCGCGGATCTCCACGAGCGCCTTCTCGGCGAAGTGCAGGGCGCATGCGGCGGAGTAGGCCTGGAAGTACGTCCGGGCGCGGTTGCGTTCGAGGGTGTTGCTGCCGTACTGCGGGATCCTCCACTCGAGTTCGACGGGTCCTCTCAGCGCCGTCTTCGGCAGGTTGATCTGCACGCTGGAACCCGTCGCCTTGACGTACCCGATGTCCACCAGGCCGGCCAGCGCCGTCGACCAGAGCCGTGCCAGCGGGCCGCCCCCGGTGTCCAGCGCCAGGTGGTCCTTACCGTCGAACCACCGCGGCGACATCACCCAGCTGTAGTTGCCGTCGAAATCCCGCTTCTGCGGCTTGGGATTGGTGTGCTGGTTCCACGGATGTCGTCGATCGATCGGATTCCCCAGCGGATCCGTCTTGACGAACATCTCCTGGTCGGACCAGTCGTCGTAGTAGCTGTGGCCCAGAAGGATTCGGATACCGAGGTTGATGTCCACCAGTGAATGGGTGTGCAGCTTGCCGTCGATGACCACGCCGGGTGTGACGAACATGGCGTTGCCCCAGCGCTCCATGTCCTTGTAGGCGAAGTTGCACACCTCGGGGTCCTGGAACGATCCCCAGCAGCCGAGCAGGGTGCGCCGCAGGCCCACCTGGTCGTAGCCGGGCAACGCCTCGTAGAAGAAGTCGAACAGGTCGTCGTGCATCGGCACGACTTTCTTCATGAACTCCACGTAGCGCATCAGCCGCGTCATGTAGTCGGTCATCAACTGGATGGTGGCGGTGGTGCCGATCCCGCCGGGATAGAGCGTGGAGGGGTGGACGTGCCGGCCTTCCATCAGGCAGAACATCTCCCGGGTCCACCTGCTTACCTGGAGCGCCTCGCGGTAGAAGTCGCCGGTGAAGGGGTTGAGCGCCCTCATGATGTCGGCGATCGTGCGGTAGCCGTGCGCATCGGCGTGCGGGGATTGGGTATTCTCGGCCTTGGCGAGCACGCTGGGATTGGTTTCGGACACCATCTTCTCGCAGTAGTCGACCCCCACCAGGTTTTCTTGAAAGATGTTGTGGTCGAACATGTATTCGGCAGCCTCGCCGAGGTTGATGAGCCATTCACCCAGATGCGGCGGCTGGACGCCGTACGCCATGTTCTGGCAGTAGCACGAACAGGTTGCGTGGTTGTCCCCGCAGATGCCGCAGATGCGGCTGGTGATGAAGTGCGCGTCTCTGGGGTCCTTGCCCTTCATGAAGATCGAGTAGCCGCGGAAGATCGACGAGGTGCTGTGGCACTCGACGACTTCCCTGTTCTCGAAATCGATCTTGGTGTAGATGCCGAGGCTGCCGACGATGCGGGTGATCGGGTCCCAGGCCATCTCCACCAGTTGGCCGGGGTCGCGCTTGACGTGGGACGGCTCGGGGATGATCGTTGTCATCGGACTTCTTCTTCCTGTGTGATGCGCAGCGGTGCAGGGCGTTTCAACGATGCTGCAACGTGGCCCGGAAGACGCGAACAGCGACGCGCACCTACCAGGTGCGCGTCGCTCCGGTCTCGAGCTGCGTGCCGGGATGCCGCCACCTGGGTTCTTTGTCGACCGTGCGACCCGTGACGTGGCGCAGGTTGCGGATCACCGAGCCGTAGAGTCCGGACGCCGCGCTGGAGAGCTTGCCGCCGGGCGGTTCGTCCATGAAGGGCATGAACTTGTCGGGGAAGCCCGGCATGGTGCAGCCGATGCAGATGCCGCCGACGTTCGGGCAACCGCCGACGCCGTTGATCCAGCCGCGTTTGGGCACGTTGCACTTGACGACAGGACCCCAGCAGCCAAGCTTGACAATGCATTTCGGCGACCCGTACTCGGTGGCGAAATCACCCTGCTCGTAGTAGCCGGCCCGGTCGCACCCCTCGTGCACGGTGGCGCCGAACAGCCATGTGGGCCGCAGAGCGTCGTCCAGCGGGATCATCGGGGCCTGGTCGGTGGCCATGTACAACAGGTACGTCAACGTCTCCGACAGGTTGTCCGGGTGGATCGGGCAACCGGGCACGCACACGATCGGGATGCCCGCCTTGGTCTTCCAGTCCCATCCGAGATAGTCGGGCACTCCCATGGCGCCCGTCGGGTTGCCCGCCATCGCGTGGATGCCGCCGTAGGTGGCGCACGTCCCCACCGCCACCACCGCGGTCGCCTTGGGGGCGAGGCGATCCAGCCATTCGCTGGTGGTCATCGGCTGGCCGGTTGCCGGGTCGTTACCGAACCCGCACCAGTATCCTTCGTCCTTGATCTTCTCGTTCGGGATGGACCCCTCGACGACCAGTACGAATGGTTCCAATTCGCCTCTGTCCGCTTTGAAGAACCATTCGAGGAAGTCGTCGGCGCCCCCGTTCGGTCCGCACTCGAAGTCGATCAGTGGCCAGTGGACGGCGACCTTGGGCAGGCCGGGGAGCGCGCCGAGAGCGATCTCCTCGATGCTGGGTTGAGTGGCGGCAGTCAACGCCACTGAATCGCCGTCACAACTCAAACCGGCGTTGATCCACAGAACATGGATCAGTGCCTCTTCCGCTTTGACTGCTGCCTCGAGAGGCATGTGCCACAGCTTTCCGGGGCCGGGCTGGGACCCCTGCAGCGTCGGAGTCGACCTTCGGCCCACTTGCACGCCGCTGAATCTCGGTTTACTCCCGCGGATATCCGTTGTCAACGGATGGTCGCCACAAACGGTCCGACGACATGTTGTGTTGCTGGATCTCGATCCAGCGATACCATTCCGCGACCCCTTGGCCGGTCGTCGCCGACACCGTCATGATGGTGACGCCAGGGTTGACGGACCTTGCGTAGCTTGCGCATCGGTCGACATCGAAGTCGACATAGGGCAACAGGTCGGACTTGTTGATGAGCACCAGTCCCGCCGCGGCGAACATGTGCGGATATTTCAGCGGTTTGTCGGTGCCCTCGGTCACGGAGATGATCACGACCTTCGTCAGTTCCCCGAGGTCGAACATGGCCGGACAGACGAGGTTCCCCACGTTCTCGATGAACAGCAGCGAGTTCTCCGGCGGATCCAGTGTGCCCAGTGCCTCACCGACCATCTGCGCGTCGAGGTGGCAGCCGGCGCCGGTGTTGATCTGCACGGCGGGCACTCCGGTCGCGCGGATGCGCTCGGCGTCGAGCAGCGTTTCCTGATCGCCTTCGATGACGGTCACCGGGCTGGTCCTCAGCTCACGGACGGTCCGCTCCAGCAGCGTGGTCTTTCCGGCGCCCGGGGAGCTGGTGAGGTTCAGCGCGACGATCCGGCGTTGCGCCAGCCACCGACGGTTCCGCTCAGCAAGCGCGTCGTTCTTGGCCAGCACGCGGTGTTCGAGCTCGACGGTGTGGGTGTGCGCATGGTGGTGGTCGTGGTCGTGGTCGTGGTCGTGGTGGGGTGCCGGCGCGCCGGCGACGGTGATGGCCGGTTCGTCGCCGCCGCACCCGCAGGTTGCGCACATGGTCAGCTCACTTCCATCGATCGAATCCGGATGTCGTGGCCGGCGGTCACCTCGACGTCGGCGCTGCCACACGGGCAGAGCAGGATGAAGTCCTGCAGGACGACGCTGTCGCCGCAGGTGCGGCAGCGCCCAGCCCCGGGCCGCATGTCGATGTCGAGGTACGCGCCCTCGGCCAGGGTGCCTTCGGTGGCGAGCTCGAAGCAGAACTGCATGGAGTCGGGAACCAGCGCGCACAACGCCCCGATCTCCAGCCTGACGCCGTGCACGCGCCGACCGGCGGCGTGCTCGCACACGGCATCGACGACACTCTGGGTGATCGCCATCTCGTGCATGAGAGTCCGTTCCGTGGCGGATGACCCCACGATAGGACCGTCGCGCACAGCGCGTCCAGGATCGGTTAGCCGGCGACGTCGGCGAACACCCGGCGCAGGAACGCGAGTTGGTCGGCCTTGACCTGCGGGTCGCGGTAGATGTCGAAATGGCCGTAGGGGTATCGGCGTAACTCCCCGCGCGGTGCGCGCTGCGCCGCCGCGATGGTGGGGCTCGGGGGTGTGACGAGGTCGTTCTCGCACACGCAGATCAGCAGCGGCATGGTCAACCGGGCGGTCACGGTACCGGGCCGGTACAGGCCAAGGCGCAGCGCGACGCGGGCGCTGAATTCGTTGCGCCACAGAGAGTTCGGGCCGACGATCGCCTCGAATCCGGGTTTGGCGTCGGGGGAGGTCATCGCGGCGACGGTGCCCGGGTCACCGACGGCGGCCATCAGGTGGGGCGGCCGCCCGCGCCAGGCGCCGATCTGGTCCCGCAGTCCCGCGGCCAGCCCCTTCGGGACGAACGACAGCGGTTGGGCGCGCAACGTCGCGATCCCGTCGGTGAACGGCGCCTGGGAGATCACCGCCGCGATCCGCGGATCCTCGGCCGCCACGGCCAGCACGTGCCCGCCGCTGAACGACGAGCCCCAGAGCACGATCCGGTCGGGATCGACCCCGTCGAGGCGGCGGGCACACGCCACCACGGTGTGATAGTCGGCGTGCTGCATCCCGATGTCGAGCAGCTGGCGCGGCGTCCCGGTGGAGGCGCCGAAGCCGCGGTAGTCGAACACCACCACGACGTAGCCGGCCGCGCAGAATGCCTCGGCGTAGGCGGGCAGTCCGTCGTCGCGGGTGGCGGTGAACCCGTGGGCCATCACGATGCACGGCCTGCCGGAGCCCGCCGGGCCGGGCCCGTCCGGCGTGTACAGATAGGCGGCGATCTGCTCGCGGCCGGCCGGGATGCGGACGTCTTGTCGCGTGGTCATGGACGGAAACGCTAGACCGTCGGCGTGTCCACTTGAATCGAACACCTGTTCGTCTACTGTGGGTGACGTTCGCCCCGCGACTTGTCGGTGCCCTGCCCTAGCGTCACGGCCAACCGACCGAGAACCGGTCGACAACGACTACCCGGAGAGGTACATCATGGCGCAGCAAGCCCCTGATCGCGAGAAGGCCCTGGAACTGGCCCTCGCCCAGATCGACAAGAACTTCGGCAAGGGCTCGGTGATGCGACTCGGCGACGAGGTCCGCCAGCCCATCTCGGTCATCCCGACCGGCTCCATCGCCCTGGACGTCGCGCTCGGGATCGGCGGGTTGCCGCGCGGCCGCGTCGTCGAGATCTACGGTCCGGAGTCCTCCGGCAAGACCACCGTCGCCCTGCACGCCGTGGCCAACGCCCAGGCCGCCGGCGGCATCGCGGCGTTCATCGACGCCGAGCACGCGCTGGACCCGGATTACGCCAAGAAGCTCGGCGTCGACACCGACGCCCTGCTGGTCTCGCAGCCCGACACCGGTGAGCAGGCGCTTGAGATCGCCGACATGCTGGTGCGCTCCGGCGCCATCGACCTCATCGTCATCGACTCGGTGGCCGCGCTGGTGCCCCGTGCCGAGATCGAGGGCGAGATGGGGGACAGCCACGTCGGCTTGCAGGCCCGGCTGATGAGCCAGGCGCTGCGCAAGATGACCGGTGCGCTGAACAACTCGGGCACCACCGCGATCTTCATCAACCAGCTGCGCGAGAAGATCGGTGTGATGTTCGGTTCGCCCGAGACCACCACGGGCGGTAAGGCGCTGAAGTTCTACGCCTCGGTGCGCCTGGACGTGCGACGGATCGAGACGCTCAAGGACGGCACCGACGCGGTGGGCAACCGCACGCGGGTCAAGGTCGTCAAGAACAAGGTGTCGCCGCCGTTCAAGCAGGCCGAGTTCGACATCCTCTACGGCAAGGGCATCAGCAAGGAGGGGTCGCTCATCGACATGGGCGTCGAGCACGGCTTCATCCGCAAGTCCGGCTCCTGGTTCACCTACGAGGGGGAGCAGCTGGGGCAGGGCAAGGAGAACGCCCGCAACTTCCTGCTCGAGAACGTCGACGTCGCCAACGAGATCGAGAAGAAGATCAAGGAGAAGCTCGGTATCGGCGCCGTCGTGACGGATGACGATGTCCTCCCCGCTCCCGTCGACTTCTGATCGTGCCGAGCAGGCGCGGGCCCTGTGCCTGCGCCTGCTCACCGCACGGGCCCGGACGCGTTCGGAGCTCGAGGAGAGGCTGGCCAAACGCGGCTACCCCGAGGACGTCAGCGCCCAGGTGCTCGACCGGCTCCAGCAGGTGGGGCTGATCGATGACGAGGACTTCGCCGAGCAGTGGGTGCGGTCGCGGCAACTGCACGCGGGAAAAGGCAAGCGCGCGTTGGCTGCCGAGTTGCGGAACAAGGGCGTCGACAACGAGGTGATCGCCGCGGCGCTGTCGGGGATCGACGCCGGCGCGGAGCGCACGCGGGCCGAGCAACTGGTCCGCGACAAGCTGCGCCGCGAGAAGCTCGGCGATCCGGGGGACCGGGACGCCGAGAACAAGGTGGCGCGGCGGTTGGTCGCGATGCTGGCACGGCGCGGCTACGGCCAGTCGATGGCGCTCGACGTCGTCACCGCCGAACTCGCGAACGAACGGGAACGGCGCCGGGTCTAACGGACGGGCCGCAGGTCGACGGTCAGACTGCGCGTGACGACGCGCCGGACGGCGATCAGCGCGACGACTCCCAGGATCGCCGCCCACGACAGGTCCACGCTCAACCGCAGCAGTCCGGCCGCGGTGAACAGCTCGATCATCACCCGCAGCGCGGGCAGTGGCTGGCGGAAGACGAGCAGGGCGGCGACCCCGAGGACGATGCCGGCGATCGCGAGGCACCACGACGCGTTGACGATGACGCTCATGGGGGAGGCGGTCTCTTGAGCGCGTCGATCTCGCGCTGCTCCTGGGCGATCTCGCGGTTGAGGAAATAGTTGAGCAGCGTGCGGATGGCCGCGATCGCCGCCAGCTTGCCGATCTCGGAGAACGACGGCGAGATCGCGGTGCGCAACACGTCGGCGGCGAGCTGGAACTCCAGCCCCAGCACCAGGAAACGCGCGAGCGAGAGCCGGACCGCCGAGAACTGGTTGATGTCGCGGCGGCCCAGCGCAGCGACGAACTTCACGATCGCCACGACAGCACCGATCATGATGACGACCGCGCCGCACGCCTCGATCAACCGCACCATCAGATCGACCATCGAGCGCAGCGCCGACTCCGGCAGGATCTCGATCGCCACCGCAGAAGTCGTCATCGCCGTGCGTTCACACTCCGCGGCTGCGGTCGCCCTGCAGTTCCAGCGGCTCGGCCTCCATCGGTGCCGGGCCGCGGCGCGAGCGCCTCAGCCGCGCCTCCAGCTTCGTCGCCGACCACGACAGCGCGAAGTTCAGGCTGATCATCAGCAGTGCGATGACGATCAGCGCCGGAATGTAATTGCCGTACGACGAGCCGACATTGGTGCCCTGCCGGACCAGTTCGACGAACGTGATCTGGTAGCCCAGCGCGGTGTCCTTGAGGACGACGACGACCTGGGAGATGAGCACCGGCAGCATCGACGTGACGGCCTGGGGGAGCAGGATCGAGCGCATCGTCTGACCGGAGGTGAGGCCCAGCGCCGACGCCGCCTCCGCCTGACCCTTCGGCAACGCGTGCACCCCGGCGCGCACGATCTCGGCGATTACCGCGCCGTTGTACAGCGTCAGCCCCGTGATGACGCCGGCCAGCGCCAGATGCTTGGAGGCGAACACGTCGTAGTTGGCGTAGAGGAAGTAGGCGAAGATCATCATGATCAGCACCGGCACCGCGCGGAAGAACTCCACGATCACCGACGACACCCACCGGATCGCGGTGTGCGCCGACAGCCGGCCCACCCCGAGGACGAAGCCCAGCACCAGCGCCAGCACGATGGACACCGCGGCCGCGGTCAGCGTGCCCTGGATCCCCGGCAGGATGTAGGTCCGCCACAGGTTCGCGGTCAGGAACGGCTCCCACTTCGCGGCCGTCAGCTGACCTTTGGACTCCAGCCGGGTGTAGACGATCCACGCCACCGCCACCACCACGACCACGGTGACCGCCGAGACCAGCCGGTTGCGGACCCGCGCCCGCGGCCCCGGGGCATCGAAGAGAACAGACGACCCGGTCATGAGGGCTCACCACCGTGGCGCGAGCAGACGCGAACTCGTGCATTCTGGGCCCATTTCGCAAGAGATTGTGTCTGCTCGCGGGGAGAAATCCTCACCTCGCCACCGCCAGTCGCCGGCCCAGCCACCCGAACAGCAGCCCCAGCGGCAGGGTCAGGATCACGAAGCCCAGCGCGAAGATCGAGCCCACCACCAGCACCGCCGCGGTGTTCTCGATCATCTCCTTCATCAGCAGCGCCGCCTCCGCCACCCCGATCGCCGAGGCGATCGTGGTGTTCTTGGTCAATGCGATCAGCACCGATCCCAGCGGGATGATGACCGCGCGAAAGGCCTGCGGCAACAACACGATCCGCAGGTTCTGGGAGAACGTCAGTCCCAGCGACCGGGCGGCCTCGGCCTGGCCGAGCGGTACCGTGTTCACCCCGGACCGCACCGTCTCACACACGAAAGCTGCCGTGTAGACCGTGAATCCGAGCACCGCGAGCCGGAACCCGCTGTCGGCGATGAACGTCGGCGAGGTCCGACTGGCCAGCGTGATGCCCAGCGTCTGTGCCAGCCCGAACGAGCAGAACAGCACGATCAGCGTCAGCGGCGTGTTGCGCACGATGTTGACGTAGGCAGTGCCGAGCCAGTTCAGCATCGGCACCGGCGCCAGCCGCATCGCGGCCAGCGCCGTGCCCACCACCAGCGCACCGATCGCCGAATAGACCGTCAGCTGGATCGTCGTCCAGAACGCGGCGAAGATCTCGCTGCGGTACTCGGTGAAAATCTCCACGGCAGCGCGGGCCTACACCGACTACTTGTCGAGTGGCGGCGGCGCCGGGGCGGTGATGCCCGCCGGACCGAGGTTCTTGTCGAACGCCGCCTTCCAGGCGCCGCTGTCCTCCATCTTCTTCAGCGCGTCGTTGATCTTGGTCTGCAGCTCGGTGTCGTCCTTCTTCAGACCGATGCCGTAGCGCTCCTCGGAGAACGGCTCGCCGACGATCTTGAACGCTCCCGGGCTCTGCGCGGCGTAGCCGGCGAGGATGACCTCATCGGTGGTGACGGCGTCCACCGCGCCGTTCTTGAGCGCCTCGATGCACGCCGAGTAGGTGTCGTACTGCTGAAGCTGCACCTTGGGGTACTCGTCCTTGATCTTCTGCGCCGGCGTCGAGCCCGACACCGAGCACAGGATTTTGTTCTCCAGCGAGGCCTTGCCGGTGATGTCGTTGTTGTCCGACCGGACCAGCAGGCTCTGGCCGGTGACCAGGTACGGGCCGGCGAAGGACACCTTCTCCTTGCGGGCGTCGGTGATGGAGTACGTCGCGGCGATGAAGGTGACCTGATCGTTCTGGATGAGGTTTTCCCGCTGTGCCGAGGGCGACTCCTTCCATTCGATCTTGTCGGGCGCGTAGCCCAGCTCCTTGGCGACATAGGTCGCCACGTCGACGTCGAAGCCGCTCATCGAGCCGTCGGGGTTCTTCATGCCGAGGCCGGGCTGATCGAACTTGGTGCCGATGGTGATGGTGTCACCACCGCCGCCCCCGCCACTGCCCCCGCTGTCGCCACCCCCGCAGGCGGTCGCAGCGAAGGGGAGGGCGACGGCCAGGGCGAGCGCGGCAGCGGCGCGCGGGGAGAAACGCATGATGAGGGGGTTCCTTTCGAGGGTCAGTGATGAAGGATCTTGCCGAGGAAGTCTTTGGCCCGCTCGGAGGTCGGGTGGTCGAAGAACTGCGCGGGCTCGGCGTCTTCGACGATCGCGCCGTCGGCCATGAACACCACGCGGTTGGCGGCCCGCCGCGCGAAACCCATCTCGTGGGTGACCACGAGCATCGTCATGCCGTCGGCGGCCAGGTCGGTCATCACCGAGAGGACCTCGTTGATCATCTCCGGATCCAGCGCGCTGGTGGGTTCGTCGAACAGCATCACCTTCGGGCTCATCGCCAGGGATCGGGCGATCGCCACGCGCTGCTGCTGACCGCCCGACAGCTGAGCCGGGTACTTGTCGGCCTGGTTGGCCACCCCCACCCGCTCGAGCAGCTTCATCGCCGACGCGCGCGCCTCACCCTTGTCCTTCTTGCGCACCTTCATCGGGGCGAGCATCACGTTCTCGACGATCGTCTTGTGCGCGAACAGGTTGAACGACTGGAACACCATGCCGACGTCGCTGCGCAGCTGCGCGAGTTTGCGGCCCTCCTCGGGCAGCGTCTGGCCGTCGATCGCGATGGTTCCCGAGTCGATGGTCTCGAGCCGATTGATGGTGCGGCACAACGTCGATTTGCCCGAGCCGGACGGTCCGATGACGACGATGACCTGTCCCTTACCGACCTCGAGGTCGATGTCCTGCAGCACGTGCAGGGAGCCGAAGTGCTTGTTGACCGCCTTCATCGAGATCATCGGCACGTCAGGGGACTCCCTGGGGCTCTCCATGGATGGTGACCTTACCCAGGGAACGTCCAGCATGCTCCGAAGTCGGCAATCCGCCGGGTACTCGCCGGTGCGGGGGCCGTCGGGCCCCGCCGTAGGATGGGGCCGTGACTTCGGTGGTGAGCAGGCCCGGCGACGCGGCGACGGCCGGGTCGGCCACGCGCACCTTCCAGGTCCGCACGTACGGCTGCCAGATGAACGTGCACGACTCCGAGCGGCTCGCAGGCCTGCTCGAGGAGGCCGGTTACCGGCGGGCCGACGAGGGGACCGACGCCGACATCGTGGTGTTCAACACCTGCGCGGTGCGCGAGAACGCCGACAACAAGCTCTACGGCAACCTCAGTCATCTCGCGCCGCGCAAGCAGGCCGACCCCGCCATGCAGATCGCCGTCGGCGGCTGCCTGGCGCAGAAGGACCGCGACACCGTGCTGACCAGGGCGCCGTGGGTCGACGTCGTCTTCGGCACCCACAACATCGGATCGCTGCCCGCGCTGCTCGACCGGGCCCGGCACAACCGCACCGCCCAGGTCGAGATCGCCGAGGCGCTGCAGGAGTTCCCGTCCGCGCTGCCGGCGAGCCGCGAATCCGCCTACGCGGCTTGGGTTTCCATCTCAGTGGGGTGCAACAACACTTGCACGTTCTGCATCGTGCCGTCGCTGCGGGGCAAAGAGGTGGATCGCAGGCCCGGCGATGTGCTCGCGGAGGTGGCTTCGCTGGTCGATCAGGGCGTGCTCGAGATCACGCTGCTCGGCCAGAACGTCAACGCCTACGGGGTGTCCTTCGCCGACCCTGATCAGCCCCGTGACCGCGGCGCGTTCGCCGCACTGTTGCGTGCGTGTGGCCGCATCGACGGGCTCGAGCGGATCCGCTTCACCTCGCCGCACCCCGCCGAGTTCACCGACGACGTGATCGAGGCGATGGCCGAGACGCCCACCGTGTGCCCGACCCTGCACATGCCGCTGCAGTCCGGATCCGACCGCATCCTGCGCGCGATGCGGCGCTCCTACCGGGCGGAGAAGTACCTCGGCATCATCGAGCGGGTGCGTGCGGCGATCCCGCACGCCGCGATCACCACCGACCTCATCGTCGGATTCCCCGGCGAGACCGAGGAGGACTTCCAAGCCACCCTCGACGTCGTCGCCGCCTCGCGCTTCGCCAGCGCGTTCACCTTCCAGTACAGCAAGCGCCCGGGCACGCCCGCCGCGGAGCTTCCCGGTCAGGTCCCCAAAGAGGTTGTCTCGCACCGGTATCAGCGTCTGATCGAGCTGCAGGAGAGGATCTCGCTGGAGGAGAACGCCGCGCAGGTCGGCCGGACCGTCGAGGTGCTGGTCGCCACCGGGGAGGGACGCAAGGACGCCGCCACCGCCCGCATGTCGGGACGCGCGCGCGACGGCAGGCTGGTGCACTTCGCGCCCGGACCCGACGCGGACGGGATCCGACCCGGCGACGTCGTCGTCACCACCGTGACCGGCGCCGCACCGCACCACCTGATCGCCGACACCGGCGTCATCGCGCACCGCCGCACGCGTGCCGGTGACGCGCACGCCGCGGGACAGCGGCCCCGCACGGGCGTCGGCCTCGGCATGCCCGCCGTCGGCGTCGCCGCATCGTCGCAGCCCGTTGCCGGATGCGCCCGATGAGCGAGGAACCGCGCCGCGACGACGACTTCGACTACCTCAGGGAGGACATCGAAGCCGCCGAACGCCGCATCGCCCGCGAGATCGACCCCGGCCCGCGCGCCCTCGCCATCGCGATCTTCGTGTTCGCGCTGCTCACCACGCTGGTGCTGCCGCACGCCGGCGACGCCCGCGGACTCGACGTGCTGATCGGCTCCGACGCCGCGCACGCCAGCGGCATCGCGTTGCCGCACCGGGTGTTCGCGTGGCTGGCCCTGGTGTTCGGCGGCGGCTTCTCGATCCTGGCGCTGCTGACCCGGCGGTGGGCGCTGGCCTGGATCGCGCTGGCCGGGTCGACCGTCGCGTCGTTCCTCGGACTGCTGGCCGTGTGGTCCCGCCAGACCGCCGCCTCGCAGTACCCCGGCCCGGGGATCGGGCTGCTCATCGCATGGTTCGCGATGATCCTGCTGGCCTACCACTGGGCCCGGGTGGTCGCAGCCCGCAGCGCGCTGCAATTGGCCACCGAGGAACACCGCCGTCGGCTCACCGCCGAGCGTGACCGCAAAGGCCTGCTCGACACCTTCGGCGACGACGACCCGCCCACCCCGTAGCGGCTACCGCTTCTTGCCCAGCGCGTCCGCAGCCGCCTCGGCCCACTGCCGCCACTGCTCGGCATTGGCGCGCGCCTGCTCGGCGTCCTTGGCGCGGCCCGCGGCCTCGGCCTTCTCCGCCTGACGCTCGTACTGCTCGGCGCGTTCCCGGAACTGGTCGGCACGCGCCTGCGCCTCGGGGTCGACCCCGCCGGTCGGTGCGTCGCGGATCTTCTTCTCCACCGCGCGCATCCGCCGTTCCAGGTCGGCGGCGCGCTCGCGCGGCACCTTGCCGATGGCGTCCCACTTGTCCCCGATCGTGCGCAACGCCGCCCGGGCCGCCTCACGGTCGGACGGGTCGAGCCGTTCCGCCTCGGCCAGCAGGGCCTCCTTGGCGTCGGCGTTGGCGCGGAACTCCGCATCGCGTTCGGCGGTGGCGGCGTTGCGGGCGGAGAAGAACCTGTCCTGCGCGCTCTTGAACCGCTGCCACAGCGCGTCGTCGACGTCCTTCGCGGCCCGGCCCGCGGCCTTCCACTCGGCGAGCAGGTCGCGGAAGACGGCCGAGGTGGGGCCCCAGTCGGTCGAGTCGCACAGCTCCTCGGCGCGTACGCACAGCGCCTCCTTGGCCTGCCGGGCGCCGGCCCGCTCCCGGTCCAGTTCGGCGAAATGCGAACCGCGGCGCCGGTTGAACGTCTCGCGGGCCGCCGAGTAGCGCTTCCACAGCGCGTCGTCGGTCTTGCGGTCGACACCGCTGATGGTCTTCCACTCGTCGAGGATCGCCCGCATGCGGTCGCCCGCGGCCTTCCACTGCGACGCCGTGGCGGCCAGCTGCTCCGCCTCGGCGGCCAGCGCCTCCTTGCGGGCCGTCTGCTGCGCCCGGAACTCCTCGCGCTTGGCCTTCTCCTCCTGCGAGGCGCCCTCGGCCTGCTCGATGATCGCCGCGAGCCGGGCGGCCAGCGCGTCCACGTCACCGAGCACGTGCGCCTCGGGCAGGCTCTCGGCCAGCGTGGCGGCGGCGGAGCGGATCTTGCGGGCGTCACCCGACCCGGAGGCCAGCCGGCGCTCGAGCAGCACCACCTCGGTCTGCAGGTCGTCGAACCGCCGCCCGAAGTGCAGGTAGGCCGCCTCGGCGTCGCCGGCCTGCCAGGAGCCGATGGTGCGTTCACCGGAGGCGGTGATCAGCCACACCGTGCCGTCGGGGTCGACGCGACCGAATCGGTGGGGATCGCTGGAGGGCACTGCGGCCACCGCCGCGGCGGCCACCGGAAGCGCCGGCCGGGGGCCGGGACGCGCCGGTCCCGGTTTCGGGCGGCTGGCCGACGGGCCGGGAGTCGGCGCCGGCGATGGCGTGGAATCCGATTCCTGGTGTCCCGTCTCGGGGGCTCCGCCGGGTTCGGTGATCGTCATGTCAGTACCTCATGTCCTCCGCGCGGTCTCCGCGCACCGTGCCGCGCAGCGCGGCGCCTCACAAGCTCCGACCGCTATTCAAACAGGTTGCCCGGCGCTGCGCCCACGCCTTGGCGCCGGTGATCTCTAGGCTCGGTGCGAAAACGCCCCGGGCGCGGGAAGGAGATGGCTGATGGCGAAGGCGGACCTCGCCGCGGTGCTGGCGCTGGCCGCTGCCTTCTTCATCGCGGTCGGCGATGTCATCCATCAGCGTTCCGCGCACGAGGTGACCGACGAACCGGTCGGGCACCTCGAGCTGTTCGCCCGGCTGCTGCGCGACGGGCGGTGGTGGCTGGGCAGCGGGGTTGCCGCGATCGGGTTCGCGCTGCAGGCCGCCGCGCTGGGGCTGGGATCGGTGCTGCTGGTGCAGGCCCTGCTGGTCACGTCGCTGCTGTTCGCGCTGCCGATCAGCGCGCGGCTGTCGGGGCGGCGGGTGACCCGGTGGGAATGGCTGTGGGCGGCGCTGCTGGCCGCGGCCGTGGCCGTGATCGTCACCGTCGGCGACCCCACCGCGGGCGCGTCCCGGGCCTCGCTGCACACCTGGCTGTGGGTGGCCGCCGTGCTCGGCCCGGCGATGGCGCTGTGCCTGCTCGGAGCTCAGATGGCCTCGCCGACGGCCAGCGCCGTGCTGCTGGCCGTCGTCTCCGGCGGCCTGTGGGGGTTGTTCGCGGTGCTCACCAAGGCGGTGGTGGACCGGCTGGACGTGACGAGTTGGGCGGGCGTCGGCGCGCTGCTGAGCACCCCCGAGCTGTACGCGTGGGCGGCGGTGGGCCTGGCGGGCACCGCGCTGCAGCAGGCGTCGTTCCGGGCGGGCGCGCTGACGGCGTCGCTGCCGACGATGACGGTCGCCGAACCGGTGGTCGCCAGCGTGCTGGGCGTGGTGGTGCTCGGGGAGACGCTGCGGCCAGGGGAGACGGGGGTATTCGCGCTGGCCGCCGCCGTCGCGGTGATGGTGGTCGCCACCGCGGCGCTGGCCCGCGGCGAGGCCGCCACCCGCGAACCCGCCTGAGGCGCGGCGGTTAGGTTGGTGGCGTGCTGAGCGCCATCGCGATCGTCCCGTCGGCACCCGTCATGGTTCCCGAGCTGGCCGGCGCCGCCGCCGCCGCCGAGACGGCCGACCTGCGGGCCGCGGCGGTGGACGTCGCCGCGGCGCTGCCGCGACGCTGGGTCGCCGTGGGCGCCGCGCCCGTCGAAACCCGCTGCGGGCCCGACGCCGTCGGCACGTTCGCCGGGTACGGCGTCGACGTCCCGGCCCGGCTGTCCGGCACCGCCGAGGGCGCACCGGCCGCGCTGCCGCTGTGCGCGCTGATCACCGGATGGCTGCGCGGACTCGCGGGCCCGCAGGCCGTCGCCGAGGTCCGCGCGGTTGCCGCCGCCACGCCGGCGCGCGAGGCGCTGGCGGCCGGCCGGGCGCTGCGCGCCGAACTCGACCGCACCGACGACGCCGTGGGGGTGCTCATCGTCGCCGACGGCGCGAACACCCTGACCGCGGCGGCGCCCGGCGGCCACGACCCGGATTCGGTGCCGGTGCAGGCCGCGCTCGACGACGCGCTCGCCGCAGGCCGCGTCGCCGACCTCGCCGGCCTGCCCGACGGCATCGTCGGTCGGGTCGCCTACCAGGTGCTGGCCGGGCTGGCCGAACCGGCGCCGCGCACCGCCGAGGAGCGCTACCGCGGCGCGCCCTACGGCGTCGGCTACTTCGTCGGCCTCTGGACGCCGTGACGGCGGTGCGCCCGCTGGCCATCATCGGCCCGACCGGAACCGGCAAGTCGGAGCTGGCGCTGGCCGTCGCGGACCTGCTGGCCGCGGAGAGGTCGGCCGAAGTCGTCAACGCCGACGCGATGCAGCTCTACCGCGGCATGGACATCGGCACCGCGAAGCTCGGCATCGCCGAGCGGCGAGGGATCCCGCACCACCAGCTCGACGTCCTCGACGTCACCGAGACCGCGACCGTCGCCCGCTATCAGGAGGCCGCTGCCGCCGACGTCGAGGCGATCGCGGCTCGCGGCGCGGTGCCCGTCATCGTCGGCGGATCGATGCTCTACATCCAGTCGCTGCTCGACCAGTGGTCGTTCCCCGCCACCGACCCGGCGGTGCGGGCCCGCTGGGAGGCCCGGCTCGCCGAGGTCGGCGTCGCCGCACTGCACCGGGACCTCGAGCGGGTGGATCCGGCCGCCGCCGCATCCATTCTGCCCACCGACGGTCGGCGCATCGTGCGGGCGCTGGAGGTGGTCGAACTGACCGGCCGGCCGTTCGCCGCGTCGGCGCCGACCATCGGAACGCCCCGCTGGAACACCGCGATCATCGGATTGGACTGGCCCACTGACCTTCTCGACGAGCGGCTGGCGCGCCGGACGGACACCATGTTCGACGCCGGACTGGTCGACGAGGTGATCGAGCTGCAGAGCCGCGGTCTGCGGGACGGGGTCACCGCGGCGCGGGCGCTCGGCTACGCGCAGGTGCTGGCCGACCTGGACGCCGGCGGGGACGGCAGCGCCGCCCGGGAGCCGACCTTCGTCGGCACCCGTCGCTACGTCCGTCGGCAGCGTTCCTGGTTCCGTCGCGACCACCGCATCACCTGGCTCGACGGCGCCGCGGCCGGTAACGCCGACACGGTCGTTCGGATCTGGCGCGACGTATCCTGACCTGGTGAGGTTCGCCAAAGGCCACGGGACGCAGAACGACTTCGTCGTGCTGCCCGACGTGGACGCCCGGCTGACGCTGGCGCCGGCCGCGGTGGCCGCGCTGTGCGACCGCAGGCAGGGTCTGGGCGCCGACGGGGTGCTGCGGGTGACCACCGCGGGTGCGGCCCGTGCGGCCGGGGTGTTCGAGCGGCTGCCCGAAGGCCTCGCGGCCGACGACTGGTACATGGACTACCGCAACGCCGACGGCTCGCTGGCCCAGATGTGCGGCAACGGGGTGCGGGTGTTCGCGCACTACCTGCGGGCCAGTGGACTGGAGACCCGGACCGAGTTCGTGGTCGGCTCGCTGGCCGGGCCGCGGCCGGTGGTGCTGCACGCCGCCGACGCGGTGCGCGCCGACGTGACCGTGGAGATGGGCAAGGCCAACGTGACCGGATCGGGTGCGGCGACCGTGGGCGGGCACCGGTTCACCGGCCTGGCCGTCGACGTCGGCAACCCGCACCTGGCCTGCGTCGACCCGGCGCTGAACGCCGCGGCACTGGCCGCTCTCGACGTCGCCGCACCCGTGGCGTTCGACACCGCCCAGTTCCCCGAGGGGGTCAATGTCGAGGTGTTGACCGCCCCCGCCGACGGTGCGGTGTCGATGCGGGTGCACGAGCGGGGCGTGGGGGAGACACGGTCCTGCGGTACCGGCACCGTCGCCGCGGCCGTCGCGGCGCTGGCCCACCAGGGTGCGGACACCGGCGCGCTGACCGTGCGGATCCCCGGCGGCGAGGTCGTCGTCACGATCACCGACGCGACCAGCTACCTGCGCGGACCGTCGGTTCTGGTGGCCGAGGGCGAGCTCTCCGAGGAATGGTGGGCAGCGTGCGGACGTTAAACGGGGTGCATGAAAAGTGATCTCCGTGCGAACCTTGGTTCGCCTATGACGTATCCCGAATTCCTCAACGACACCCCCAGCGCGGGCGAACTCGCGCTCGACGACCGCACGGCGCTGCGCCGCGTCGCGGGGCTGTCCACCGAACTGACCGACATCTCCGAGGTCGAGTACCGCCAGCTGCGCCTCGAACGCGTGGTGCTGGTCGGGGTCTGGACCGAGGGCTCGGCGGCCGACGCCGATGCGAGCCTGGCCGAACTGGCCGCCCTCGCCGAGACCGCCGGCTCCGAGGTGCTCGAGGGTGTGATCCAGCGCCGCGACAAGCCCGATCCGGCCACCTACATCGGCTCCGGCAAGGCCGCCGAGCTGCGCGAGGTCGTGCTGGCCACCGGCGCCGACACCGTGATCTGCGACGGCGAGCTCAGCCCTGCGCAGCTCAACGCGCTGGAGAAGGTCGTCAAGGTCAAGGTGATCGACCGCACCGCGCTGATCCTCGACATCTTCGCCCAGCACGCCACCAGCCGTGAGGGCAAGGCGCAGGTCACGCTGGCCCAGATGGAGTACATGCTGCCCCGGCTGCGCGGCTGGGGTGAGTCGATGTCCCGGCAGGCCGGCGGCCGCGCGGGCGGCGCCGGCGGCGGGGTCGGCACCCGCGGGCCCGGTGAGACGAAGATCGAGACCGACCGGCGGCGGATCCGGGAGCGGATGTCGAAGCTGCGGCGCGACATCAAAGACATGAAGAAGATCCGCGACACCCAGCGCAGCGGACGCCGCCGCAGCGAGATGCCGTCGGTCGCGATCGTCGGCTACACCAACGCCGGCAAGTCCAGTCTGCTCAACGCGCTCACCGGGGCGGGCGTGCTGGTCGAGAACGCATTGTTCGCCACGCTCGAACCCACAACGCGCCGTGGACAACTCGACGACGGCCGGCCGTTCGTGCTGACCGACACCGTCGGTTTCGTGCGGCACCTGCCCACCCAGCTCGTCGAAGCCTTCCGGTCGACGCTGGAAGAGGTCGTCGACGCCGACCTGCTGGTGCACGTCGTGGACGGATCCGACGTGAACCCGCTGGGGCAGATCAACGCCGTCCGGCAGGTCATCAACGACGTGGTCGCCGAGTACGGCATCGCCGCGCCGACCGAACTGCTGGTGGTCAACAAGACCGACGCGGCGAGCGGGCTGACCCTGGCCACGCTGCGACGGGCGCTGCCCGATGCGGTGTTCGTGTCCGCGCACACCGGCGACGGCCTGGACCGGCTGCGCGCCCGGATGGCCGAGCTCGTGGTGCCCACCGACGCAGGCGTCGACGTGACGATCCCTTACGACCGTGGCGATCTGGTCGCCCGGGTGCACTCCGAGGGCCGGGTGGACGCCACCGAACACACCGAGCGCGGCACCCGCATCAAGGCACGGGTGCCGGTCGCCCTGGCCGCCGGCCTGGACGAATTCGCTACCTACTGACGATCCGCGGCGGCCGGTGCGCGCGCACCGGCGGCGGTGTCGCGGTGTACTTCTCGACCTCGACGAGGGCGTGCGCCCCGCTGCAGCCGCGCGCCAGCGAGGACGTCCCGACATCGTCGGTGAGGACATTCGGGTTGCCGTGCACGCACAGCGCTTCGGTGTCGGCCGGATCGGCCGGGTCGTACCACGCCCCGGTGGACAGTTGAACGACCCGAACGCGCACACCGGTGTCGAGTACCACCCCGGCCAGGCAGGCGCCCCGGTCGTTGAACACCCGCACCACGTCACCGGCGTCGAGGCCCCGCTCCTGCGCGTCGGACGGATGCATCCGGATCGGTTCGCGGCCGGCCACTTTCGACTTCTGGCTGACCGCTCCGCCGTCGAGCTGGCTGTGCAGCCGGGCCGCCGGCTGATTGGCGATCAGGTGCAGCGGGTAGCGCTGTGCGCGGTCCCCGCCCAGCCACTCGGTCGGTTCGAACCAGCGTGGGTGGCCTGCACAGTCGGGATAGCCGAAACCGTCGATGTCGGCGCTGAAGATCTCGATCAGGCCACTGCGGGTGCCGAGCCGGTGCTGCACGGGATCTTCGCGGAAATCCGCGAACAGGGTCAGTCCGTCCTCGACGGGCAACCGCACCGCGCCGTCGCGCCAGAAGCGGTCGAAGGTCGGGACCGCGAAATCCAGCGTCTGCGCCCAGGTGTCGTACAGATGGCGCAGCCACTGCTGGGAGGAACGGCCCTCGGTGAACGCCTCCTCGACACCGAGGGCGCGCGCCAGCGCGGCGAACGTGTCGTAGTCGTCGCGTGACTGCGCGTACGGCTCGGCCAGCTTCGGCATCGCCATCAGCAGCGGATCGTTGCGCGAGCCCGAGAAGTCGTCGCGTTCGGCGAACGTCGTCGACGGCACGACGATGTCGGCGTGCCGGGCCATCGGGGTCCAGTACGGATCGTGCACCACGACGGTGTCGGGCCGCGCGAGCGCCCGGCGCAGCCGCGGGATGTTCTGGTGGTGGTGGAACGGGTTGCCGCCGGCCCAGTAGACGAGCCGGATGTCGGGATAGGTGAGACGTAACCCGTTGTAGTCGAACGGTTCTCCGGGATGGAGCAGCATGTCGCTGACCGCCGCCACGGGGATGAAGGACCGGACCGGGTTGAGGCCCTGGGGCAACCGGGGCAGGGAGCAGCGCAGCGGCGGCAGGCCCGGCTCGTTCATCGATCCGTAGCCGTGCCCGAATCCCCCGCCGGGCAGCCCGATCTGGCCGAGCATCGCCGCGAGCGTCACCCCCATCCAGGGCGCCTGCTCGCCGAACCTGGTGCGCTGCAAGGACCAACTGACGGTGACGATCGTCCGGTTCGCCGCCATCCGGCGTGCCAGCGCCGTCAGGTCGTCGGCGTGCAGCCCGCTCCGCTCGGCCGCCCACTGCGCCGACTTCGGCACGCCGTCGTCGGTGCCCAGCAGGTAGCGCTCGAAACGGTCGTATCCGGTGCAGTACCGCGCGAGGAACTCGCGGTCGACGAGCGACTCGGTGGCCAGCACATGGGCCAGCCCCAGCATGATCGCGACGTCGGTGCCGGGCACCGCCGCATGCCACTCGCACGCGCCGTCGACGTCGTCGCGCAGCGGGGAGAACGACACGATCCGCCCGCCCCGCTCCCGGAAGCGGTGCAGCGCATCGCGGGCCGGATGCGCGGTGGTTCCGCCGTGGTTGACGCCGGTGTTCTTCAGCGCCAGCCCGCCGAAGCACACCAGCAGATCGGTGTGCGCGACGACGACGTCCCACTGCGTGGACCGCTTGAACAGGTCGTCGTGCGTACCGACCACCCGCGGCATGATCACCCCGGTCGCGCCCAGGCTGTAGGAGTGCCGCGAGAAGGTATAGCCGCCAAGGCAATTGAGGAAGCGGTGCACCTGGCTCTGGGCGTGATGGAAGCGGCCCGCGCTCGACCAGCCGTATGAGCCGCCGTAGACGGCCTCGTTGCCGTGGCGGTCGATCACCCGGCGCAACTCACCGGCCAGGAGATCGGTGAGCTCCTCCCACGTGACGGCCACGAAGTCGTCGGCGCCGCGGCGCTCGGTGCGCCCGGGCCCGTCGTCGAGCCAGCCACGCCGCACGGCCGGGCCGGTGACTCGCGTGACGTGGCGGACGGAACCGGGCAGATTGCCGAGCGCGGGCGACGGGTCGGTGTCGCCGGGAAACGGGGCGACCGAGGCGATGTCGCCACCCTCGACGGTGGCGGTGAAGGCACCCCAGTGGGTGAGGCTGGTGCCCATTCCGATGAGTCTAGGGCCCTGGGCCGCGTGCGCCCGACCAACCATCCGGTTGGATGGGGTACCTTGGCGGCAACTGTCACCGACCACCGACGCGAGGATCCCCATGGGCACCCCCACATCCGTCATCGCCTACGAGCGCACGCTGTTCGAACCCGAGCACGAGATGTTCCGGGACTCGTTTCGCAGCTTCCTCGAGCGCCACGTCGCGCCGTTCCACGAGCAGTGGGAGGCCGACAAACTCGTCGACCGCGGGGTCTGGCTGGAAGCCGGCAAGCAGGGCTTCCTGGGCGTGGCGGTGCCGGAGGAGTACGGCGGCGGCGGGGTGTCGGACTTCCGCTACAACACCGTGATCACCGAAGAGGTCACCGCGGGCCGCTACAGCGGTCTGGGCTTCAGCCTGCACAACGACGTCGTCGCGCCGTACCTCATCCGCCTGACCACCGAGGAGCAGAAGCAGCGCTGGCTGCCCAAGTTCTGCACCGGCGAGTACATCAGCGCCATCGCGATGACCGAACCCGGCACCGGCAGCGACCTGCAGGGCATCAAGACCCGCGCGGTCCGCGACGGCGACCACTACATCCTCAACGGCTCCAAGACCTTCATCACCAACGGGATCCTCTCCGACCTGGTGATCGTGGTGGCCCAGACCGACCCGGACAAGGGTGCGCTGGGCTTCTCGCTGCTCGTGGTGGAGCGCGGCATGGAGGGCTTCGAGCGCGGCCGCAAGCTCGACAAGGTCGGCCTGGACGCGCAGGACACCGCCGAGCTGTCGTTCACCGACGTCAAGGTGCCGGTGGAGAACCTGCTCGGCGAGGAGGGGCAGGGCTTCATCTACCTGATGCAGAACCTGCCTCAGGAGCGCATCAGCATCGCGATCATGGCGGCGGCGGCCATGGAGGCCGTGCTGGACGGGACGCTGCAGTACACCAAGGAGCGCAAGGCCTTCGGCAAGCCGATCGGCAGCCAGCAGAACAGCCGCTTCCTGCTGGCCGAGTTGTCGACCGAGGCGACCGTGGTGCGGATGATGGTCGACGAGTTCATCCGGCTGCACCTCGACGAGAAGCTCACCGTGGAGCAGGCCGCGATGGCCAAGTGGTACTCCACCGAGAAGCAGGTGCACCTGATCGACCGCTGCCTGCAGCTGCACGGCGGGTACGGCTACATGCGCGAGTACGACGTCGCCCGCGCGTACCTCGATGCGCGGGTGCAGACCATCTACGGCGGCACCACCGAGATCATGAAGGAGATCATCGGGCGCAGCCTCGGTGTCTAGTTCGGCCCGCGACGGGTGTTCGGGCACCTCTGCATATTCTTGCGTTGCTCGGCGAGGTGCCTTGGTAATCGTCGTCCGCTGACGCAGAGTGAACGCACGCGGTAATTTTCGCTGAACCTTTTCAGCGACCGAGTCGCCGACCGCGGGGAGGATGCATGATCCGGCAGCCGATGCTGCGCCGACGTGGAGCCGGTCGATGGGCCATCGGACTGCTGGGGGTCGCCACCGCGCTCCTGCTCTCACCGGTCGCCGCCGCTCAGCCCGATGTCGATGCGGGCAACGCCATCACCGCGGCCTGGCAGGCCAGCGGCGGTGACACCGGCCCGCTGGGCCCGCCGTCGGGCGACGTCTACCCGATCGGGACGGGATTCGCCCAGAACTTCGCCTCGGGCAAGGTGTTCTTCACCCCGGCCACCGGCGCGCATCTCATGCAGGGCGCGATCCTGGAGAAGTACGAGTCGCTGGGTGGGCCCGCGGACAGCGACCTGGGCTTCCCGACGATCGACGAGGGCCCCGGCCGCGCGCCCGACAGCCGCAATAGCACGTTCAGTGCGCCGGACAACCCGGTGATCTTCTGGACGCCCGACACCGGCGCCCGGGTGGTGCGCGGTCCGATCAACGCGGCCTGGGACAAGCTCGGCGGATCCTCCGCGGTGCTCGGCGTCCCCAGCGAGGACGAGACCTACGACGGTGCGGTGGTGTCGCAGAGGTTCACCGGCGGTCAGGTGTCCTACGACGCCCGGACCAAGAAGTTCACCACCGACCCGCCGGAGCTGGCCGACCAGTTGGGCGATCTGTCGATCCCGGAGGATCCGGTCGCGGCGATCAACGCCGCCCGCCGCGCGGCGGGCGGACCGTTGGGTCCGCTGGGCGCCAGCGACGGCGAGCCGTACAAGATCGGCGCCGACGGGATGGGCCAGGACTTCGTCAACGGCAAGATCTTCTACAGCCCGGACACCGGCGCGAACGTCGTCACCGGACAGGTGCTGGCCAAGTACGAGAGCGTCGGCGGTCCCGAAGGCGACCTCGGATTCCCGATCACCGGCGAGGTCGACGGCGGTGTCGCGCCGGCCAGCCGGATGAGCAGCTTCGCCGCTGCGGACAAGCCGGTGATCTTCTGGACCCCCGACTACGGCGCGGTCATCGTGCGCGGTGCGATGAACGCGGCCTGGGAGAAGCTCGGCGGAGCCACCGGCGCCCTCGGCGCCCCCGTGTCCGACCAGAGTCAGAACGGCGACGTCATCACCCAGAAGTTCAGCGGGGGAGCGCTCACCTACGACACGTCGACCAAGAAGTTCACCACCGAACCGGGGAACCTCGCACCGCAACTGGTCGGGCTCGAGGTCCCGGGGCAGCAGGCGCCGCAGGCCACGCCCTCGTCGCAGGCGGCAGGCAACGGCACGAGCGACGGATTCCGGTGGACGTGGTGGTGGCTGCTGGCGATCGTGCCGGTTCTGCTCGTCCTGGGTGTGGTGGGCCTGGCCGTGGCGCGCAATCGGCGCCGCGGCGGCGACGACGACCTGTTCCGCCCGCCGGCCGTCGACGCGGGCGACCATGACTACGGGACAGAACCCACCGCAGGCGACGACGGCCGCGAGGATGCGCTGTTCGGTGACCGCTACGCGCGGGAGGGCCTCGGCTCGCTGGGGTCGACGGTCCCGCCGACACCGACCAGCCCGCCGGAGGGTTACGACCCGGGCCGGGTCAGCTTTTGGGGCGCCTCGGAGCCGTCGCAGGAGCACGCCGATGTGCCGTCCTACGTCGAGCAGGACGACCCCGATGCCGTCGACACCGCGCCGACGCGCGTTCCGACCCCGATCGAGGTGGCCGCGGTGGACGCACCGTCCGAGGTGGACGCCGACGCCGATCGTGAGCCCGGGCCGACGGTCGTGGAGCCCGAACCAGAGCCAGAGCCCGAAACAGAGCCCGAGCCCGAGCCGGTGCCGCTGTTCCACCGCGACGCCGTCACCGACACCGGCAGGCACGCCCGGATCGACATCGACGAGCCGGCGCCCATGGGCACCGCGCTGCACCTGCCTCTCGACGACTCCGACGAGGCGCCCGACGGTTATCCCGTGAAGGCCGACACCCGGTCCGGTCTGTACTGGACCCCGGGCAGCGCTGACTACGCCGAGGCCCCGGCCCAGATCTGGTTCGCCACCGAGGAGATCGCGCGCACCAACGGGTTCGTCCGCGGCAGCTGACCGGCTGCCGCGGACTGGCCGTCAGATCTTGCGGATGACGGTCACGACCTTGCCGAGCACGGCGGCGTCGTTGCCGGGGATCGGATCGAACGCGGGATTGTGCGGCATCAGCCAGACCTGCCCGCGGGTCCGCTTGAACGTCTTCACCGTGGCCTCGCCGTCGATCATCGCGGCCACGATGTCCCCGTTGTCCGCCACGTTCTGCTGACGGACCACCACCCAGTCGCCGTCGCAGATGGCGGCGTCGATCATTGATTCGCCGACCACCTTGAGCAGGAACAGCGAGCCCTCGCCGACGAGTTCCCGCGGCAGCGGGAACACGTCCTCCACGGCCTCCTCGGCCAGGATCGGGCCACCGGCGGCGATGCGGCCCAGGACGGGCACGAACGTCGGCTCGGGGAGCGCGTCGGAGCCGGCGACGTCGGTGGCGACGGCCGGGGTGACGGCGTCGTCGATGCCGCGCACGTCCACGGCCCGGGGCCGGTTGGGGTCGCGACGCAGGTAGCCCTTGCGCTCCAGCGTGCGGAGCTGGTGGGCGACCGAGGAGGTCGACGTCAGCCCGACGGCATCGCCGATCTCCCGGATGCTCGGCGGGTACCCGCGCGAGGTGACCGAGGCGCGGATGACCTCGAGGATGGTGCGCTGACGTTCGGTCAGGCCCGTGCCGCGGTCGCGGCGGGCGGGGGAGTCCTGGCCGGTGGGGCTGTCGCTGCTGTCATCGCTCATGGCCCCGAATGTAACGCGGCGCGGCGCCGGAATCAAACATGTGTTCGAGGCGTGTCGGCATGGCGGGGTGCGGGGAATCGCGCGACGGCGACGTGTCGGTGGGCTGCGTTAGCGTTCGCAACAGTTCGATCACATGTTCTATTCATCGAACACATGATCGACTAAGGTTCGAACACAGGAGCGAATGGCTCACCGACCGAGAGGCAGACAGATGACCGTTCTCCACACTTCCGATGTCTGGGACGCACCGGCTCGCAGTGCCCGTCCTGTCCGGGTGGGCCAACCGCGCCGCACCTCCGCCGCGCGCCGGCCGCGGTCCCAGCGCCCGGGCGGCGCGCCGATGACCTACCGCGGCAGCGGCGTGCTGGTGTCCCGGGCCTCGCACCGCCGGCGCCCGATCACACCGGCCACCACCGTGCTGCTCGCGCTGATCGCCGCGGCCATCACCGTGTGGCTCGGGCTGGTCGCCCAGGGCGGCGGCCTGCTCGGTGAGCAGACCGAGGTGCCCGGCCGGCTCGCGGTGGTCCAGGTGCAGACCGGGGAGTCGCTGCAGCACGTGGCTGCGCGGGTGGCCCCCGACGCGCCGGTCGCCGATGTGGTCGACAAGATCCGTGAACTCAACAAGCTCGAGACGGTGGCGCTGGACGCCGGCCAGACGCTCATCGCCCCGGTCTCCTGATCCGCGCGGCCACCATGCACGACCACGTCCCTCCGCGAACGGCGCCGCTGCTGGGCCGCGTCCGCGCAGCGCAGGTACGCTCAAAGGCGTTCGAAGCGGTCTGCCGGTGCGGTGAAGGAGCGGTGATGCACTGTCCGTTCTGCCGTCATCCCGATTCGCGGGTGGTCGATTCGCGCGAGACCGACGAAGGTCAGGCCATCCGTCGACGCCGATCCTGCCCCGAGTGCGGGCGCCGCTTCACGACGGTCGAGAGCGCGGTGCTGGCGGTGGTGAAACGCAGCGGCGTCACCGAGCCGTTCAGCCGTGAGAAGGTCATCAAGGGCGTGCGCCGGGCCTGTCAGGGCCGGCAGGTCGACGACGACGCGCTCAATCTCCTGGCGCAGAAGGTCGAAGACGCGGTGCGCGCCACGGGTTCTCCGGAGGTGCCGAGCCACGAGGTCGGGTTGGCGATCCTCGGGCCGCTGAGCGAGCTCGACGAAGTGGCGTATCTGCGATTCGCCTCGGTGTACCGGTCGTTCTCCTCGGCCGAGGACTTCGAGCGGGAGATCCAGGCGTTGCGTGCCCACCGCGAGGTGCCGGCGGGCAGCTGACCCGTTCACTCCAGGTGCCGGTGTCCGTCCTCGACGACGCGTCCGGCGACCTGCACCCAGCCCTCGGCGCTCCACACGGTCTGGATGATCGACCCGTGTCCCTGAACGATCGTGAGGTCACGACTCAGGTGCTCGGTGATCCGCACCGCGCCCGCGCCGGTCGCCTCGTCCTCGCGAATACCGAGGTGGGGTGCGAACATTCGCGACCTGATCGTCCCGGCCTCCCGGTCCAGCCATGTCCACAGGTAATGCTCGGCGGCATCGTCGCCGTAGTCATCCGGGTCGGCGGCCGCGAGGTCCTCGACCGTGGCGATCTCGGAGATCGAGAAGTCGGGCGCCCACTCCGCGCGTGCGCTCACCGACGTCACGTCGCCGGTGTAGGTGACCTGAACGAGACCGGCGGGGACCTGCAGGGTCCTGATCGGGGTGCCCCGCTCTTTCAGCCACCACGACGCGCCCACGGTGGGATGGCCGGCGAAGGGCAGTTCCGTCGTCGGGGTATGGATGTGGGCGTGTGCGGTGCGGGTGCCCGGATCGGGGAGGGTGACGAAAATCGTTTCGCTGTAACCCAATTCGGTGGCGATGTGTTGACGGTCGGCGGGTACCACGGCGGCCGAGTCGATGACGCCCAGGGGATTGCCGAAGTCGCCGTTCTCATCGGTGAACACCCGCAGCACCGTCACGTCGATGGCCATGAGCCGATGCTACGGGAGCCTCAGGTGGCGCTGCGCTCGTCGGCGCCCATCGCGTCGAGCACGGCCACCCGGGTGTCCACGGGACCCGACAGCGTGTTCTCGTTGATCCCGGTGCGCAACAGCGTGCGCAGGTACTCCTGGTCGTAGACGGCGGGTTCGGTGCCGTCGATGAACCTCTCGACGACCTCGACGAAGCGGTCGGGATCGTCGTGGAACGGGAAATGACCCGAGCCCGGGAAGATCTCGAGCCGCGAGCCCGGCATCGCGGCGTGCGCCATCTCGGCATGGCTGACCGGGATCACCGAATCGCTGCTGCCCCAGATCAGTTGCACCGGCACCGACTGCGTCAGATAGCAGCGGTCGAGCATCGTGACCACCTGGCCGCGCCAGTCCACGACCGCCCGCAGCGTACGCGCGAACGCCGACGACGCCGTCGGTTCCGGCAGGTCGGCGAGGATGCGCAGCATGTCGGGGATGTCACGGCCGGCGCCGGTCGAGCCGAACAGCACCCCACCCAGCCGTCCGAGCACCTGCAGCGCAGGCAGCACCAGCGGGAGTCGCAGCAGCGCGAGCGCCTCGCTGCCCATCGGCAACGAGGCGAACCGCAACGCGATGTTGACGTCCCTGGTCACCCCGCCGGCCCCGACGAGGATCAACCGCTCGACCAACTGCGGGAACTGGTAGGCGAACTGCATCGCCACGCCGCCGCCCAGCGAGTGCCCGACCACGGTGACGCTGTCGATGTCGAGCACGCTGAGCAGATCGCGCATGCCGTTGGCGTAGGCGGCGACCGAATAGTCGGCCCGCGGCTTGTCGGATCTCCCGTGGCCGAGCAGATCGGGGGCGATCACCGTGAAGCGCTGCGCGAGCGTGGTTTGCACCGTGCTCCACGTCGTGGAGTTGTCGCCGATGCCGTGAATGAGCAGGATCGCCGGACCCGAGCCCGCGATGCGGTACGCCCGGCGATAGCCGTGGATCGTCCGGTAGTGCAGCGTGGGTGTCAGCTCCCGGACGGGACGCAGGTTCGGCTTGCGTTCGGTCACGGCCTGCCGCCACATGTCTCGATCATGTCGCCCACTTCGTCGTCGGGACGGGTGCGCAAGGGCTCGGCTCGGAAGACGCGGCAGGGACGGACTAACCGTCCCTGGGGTCCTCCTTGTCCTTGTCCTTGGTGTATTCACCGGCCTGTTGGGCGAGGAAGCGTTCGAACTCGGCGCCCAATTCCTCACCGCTGGGCAGATCCTCGTCGCGCGCCAGGAGGGACCGGTTCTCCTGTGCGGCAACGAACGCATCGTATTGCCTCTCCAGGGCCTCCACCACCTGAGCGACCTCGGCACTGCCGACGACCTGCTCGTTGATCTTCTCGGCCACCTCGGCGGCGGCCCGGCCCAACTCCGCGGTCGGGATCTGCAGGGAGCCGCTGCGGGCCACCTCGGCGATCAGCGTCTCGGCGGCGGCGGGATAGTCGGTCTGCGCCAGGTAGTGCGGCACGTGCACGGTGAACCCCACCACCTCGTAGCCGTGCTGGGCCATCCGGAACTCCAGCAGGTTCGACACGCTGCCCGGCACCGCCACCTCGCCCACCCACGGCTGGTGCTCGGCGATGAGTTCCTTGTCGTTGGAATGCGCCGTCAGCGTCATCGGCCGGGTGTGGGGCACCGCCATCGGGATGGCGCCCAGGCCGATCACCCGGCGCACCGCCAGCCGCTCGGACAGCAGCCGCACCGCGGTGATGAACCGCTCCCAGCGCAGATCCGGCTCGAGACCGGCGAGCAGCAGGAACGGCGTCCCGACGCTGTCGCGCAGCGCGTAGAGGTTGAGCTCGGGCTCGTCGTAGCTGGTGAAGTGGTCGGTCTTGAACGTCATCAACGGCCGGCGGGACCGGTAGTCCAGCAACTCGTCGATCGCGAACGACGCCACCAACTCGGTGTCCAGCGTGTTCTTCAGGTGCTCGGCGGCCAGCTTGATGGCGCGGCCGGCGTCGGAGAAACCCTCCAGCGCATGGATGAGCACCGGGCCGCGGCCGTCGGGGGACGACAGCGACGGTGCCGGGAATTCGAGCTCGTACATCCCGGTCTGCTCGGGTTGGTAGCGCTGACCCGGATCCGCGTCGTCAGCCATTCGCAGGCCTCCTCACTGTCTGTCGGGTGAACGTCCAGTGTCCCTCACCGGTGGATCCTCGCCACAGCGGTATCGCCCCGCTGCGGGAGGCGTCATCCTCTTGTTCGAACACGCGCACACCGATGTGACATTCCGCGTCACGGCACCCCGACGTACCCCGTCGGCCGTCATGGAAACGGCGGATGGGGGAGGATCGGTGCGTATGGGCCCGTGCGTCCCCGTTCGGCTGGCCGCGGCGGCGATGACCGCCGCGGTGTTGACGTCGTGCGGAGCCGCCTACCCGGTACCGCCGCAGGCGGCCGAGCCGGTCGTTTCGACCGCGCCGTCGGCGCATCCGGTGGCGCCGGACCCGCGCGTCGGCGCGGTGTTCCTCGGCGCGGACGGGGTGCACGTCTGCAGCGCGTCGGTGCTGAGCTCCGCGGTCGCCGATCTCATCCTCACCGCCGCGCACTGCGTCGCCGACAACGCGGAGGAGACCTTCGTCCCCGGCTTCTCCGACACCCACCCCGCCGAAGCCGGCCGGCGCCTCGACGCGGTGTACCTCGATCCGCGCTGGGTGCGCGACCAGGACCCGGCGGCCGACTTCGCGGTCGCGCGGGTGAGCCGCGACGACGGGCCCGCGCTGCCGACCGTCGCGGGTGGCGGGCTGCACCTGGGTGCGGCGCCCGCGCCGGGCACCGAGGTGACCGTCGTCGGCTACGGCTACGGCGTCGGTGGTGGCCCGACGGCCTGCACGGCGGCCACGGCCGCGCCCCGGGAGGGATTCCCGGCGGTGCACTGCGACGGGATCGTCGCCGGGTTCTCGGGCGCCCCGTGGATCGCGGGATCGACCGTGGTCGGCGTGATCGGCGGCCTCGACGGCGGCGGATGCCTCGACGAGGTGTCGTACTCGCCGCGCTTCGACGGCGCGCTGGCCGCCCTCGTCGCGCGGGCTGAGGCCGGCGGACCGTCCGACACCCCGCCGGCCGCGTTCGACGACGGGTGCGGCTAGGAGCCGAACTGGCTCAGCGCGCGCAGCTTGTTCATCACGTCCAGCGCCGCGACCTTGTACGCCTCGGAGAACGTCGGATAGTTGAACACGGCGTCGACGAGGTACTCGACGGTGCCGCCGCAGCCCATCACCGCCTGCCCGATGTGCACCATCTCGGTGGCGCTGGTGCCGAAGATGTGCACGCCGAGCAGCCGCAGGTCCTCGGTGGACACCAGCAGCTTGAGCATGCCGTAGGAGTCGCCGGCGATCTGGCCGCGCGCCAGCTCGCGGTAGCGCGACACCCCGACCTCGTAGGGCACGGCGTCCTTGGTGAGCTGCACCTCGGTGGCTCCGACGTAGGACACCTCGGGGATGGAGTAGATGCCGATCGGCTGCAGCTCGGTCATGCCTTTGCAGGGCTCGCCGAAGGCGTGGTAGGCGGCGAGCCGGCCCTGGTCCATCGACGTCGCCGCCAGAGCGGGGAAGCCGATGACGTCGCCCACGGCATAGATGTGGTCGACCTTGGTGGTGAAGTTGTCGTCGACGAAGATGCGGCCGCGGTGGTCGGCCTCGAGCCCGGCGTTGTCGAGACCGAGCTGATCGGTCTGGCCCTGCCGGCCCGCGGAGTACATCACCGTCTCGGCCGGGATCTTCTTGCCGCTGGCCAGCGTCGTCACCGTGCCGGACGACCCGACGTCGACGGCGGTCACCTCCTCGCCGAAGCGGAACGTCACCGCGAGGTCGCGCAGGTGGAACTTCAGCGACTCGATGATCTCGGGGTCGCAGAAGTCGAGCATGGTCTCGCGCTTCTCGACGACGGTGACCTTGGTGCCCAAGGCGGCGAACATCGATGCGTACTCGATGCCGATGACGCCGGCGCCGACCACGACCATCGAGGTGGGCAGCGTCGTGAGGTCGAGGATGCCGTCGGAGTCGAGCACCCGCTCCTCGTCGAACGCCACCCCGTCCGGGCGGGCCGGTTTGGTGCCCGTCGCGATGACGATGTACTCGCCGGTCACGGTGGTGCGTTCGCCCCGGTGGGGTTCCTCCACCAGCACGGTGTGCGGGTCGACGAAGCGGCCGTGGCCCGAGATCAGATCGATGCGGTTGCGCATCAGCTGCGAGCGCACGACATCCTGTTCTTTGCCGATCACGTGGGTGGTGCGGGCCAGCAGATCGGCGGGGGTGATCTTCTCCTTGACCCGGTAGCTCGCGCCGTACAGTTCGCGCTGATTCATGCCGGTCAGGTACACGACCGCCTCGCGCAGCGTCTTGGACGGGATGGTCCCGGTGTTCACGCACACCCCGCCGAGCATCCGTCCGCGTTCCACCACGGCCACCGACTTACCCAGCTTCGCGGCCGCGATGGCGGCTTTCTGCCCGCCGGGACCCGAACCGATGACGACCAGGTCGTACTCGAGCATCGAAGCCATGGTCACTAGATGTACGCCGGTTGCCGGCGCTGCGCATGCCGGCCGACGTCAACTTTCTGTGAACACCTGACCCACGTTTGATCCCCAAAGGCGTTTTCATCCCCAGATCGGCGCGTCCACGCCGCCGTCGGCCGCTGCACGTCGGTGGTTGTTGCGAGGTTGACCCCATGGCCTCGACACCTCATCCCGCATCACCCCTGGACCGGCCCGGCGACCTGATCGCGGCGCTGCCCGCCGTGCTCGGCTTCGTCCCCGAGAAATCACTCGTCGTCGTCACCGCGGCCGACGACGAGATGGGTGCGATCCTGCGCTCCGACCTCTCCGAACCCCGGGTGCCGCAGCTGGCCGAGCTGGCGGCGAGCGCCGGCGCGGAGGCGGTGATCGCGGTGATCGTCGACGACGAGGGCGCCGGCTGCCCCATGTGTGCCGACGAGCACCGAGAACTCGCGCACGCATTGTCCGTCGAGTTGGCCAGATGGGGCGTCGAACTGTTGGCCGCCCATGTGGTCGACGCGGTGGCCGCCGGCGGCACGTGGGTGTGCGCCGACGGTTGCGGAGCGTCGGGCCAGGTGGAGGATCCCACCGCCTCACCGGTCGCGGCGGCCGCGGTGCTCGACGGCCGGCGCCTCTACGGCCGGCGCGACGAGCTCGTCGAGGTGGTCGCGGAGGCCGACCCGCAGCGTGGCGCCGCCCTGGCGCAGGCCATCGAGCAGGCGGGGCCGCTCGCTTCCGACCGTCCGGGGGCGGCGGCGCGCAGCGACATCGAGCACGCCATGGCGTGCGCAGAACAGCTCGCGGCCGGCGGTCAGCTGGACGACGAGCAGACCGTCCGGCTGGCGCGCTCCCTGACCGATCCGCGGGTGCGCGACACCCTCTACGCGCTGGCGGTCGGGGACCGCGCCGGGATCGCCGAGTCGTTGTGGGCCGATATGTCGCGGCGGCTGCCGGCGCCGTGGCGCGCGGAAGCGCTTGTGCTGCTGGCCTTTTCGGCGTACGCCCGGGGCGACGGGCCGCTGGCCGGCATCTCGCTGGACGCGGCGCTGACGTGTGCGCCGCCGCACCGGATGGCCGGCATGCTCGATCAGGCTCTGCAGTCGGGGATGCGGCCGGAGCAGATCCGGGAACTCGCCCGCACCGGCTACCGGCTGGCCTCGCAACTCGGGGTGCGGCTACCGCCGCGCCAGGCGTTCGGCAGGCGGGCCGGGTGAGGGCCTCAAACCTTCTCGACCTTGACGGCGTGGGCCATCTCGTGGGGGAGCTCGACCTGCTCGTGGCCCGGGATGACGATCATGACCCCGCCGTGGTCGTTGACCTCGACGGTCACTCGCGCGTTCGGCACCACGCCGGCGTCCTTGAGCCGGGCGATCAGCTCGACGTCACCCTGGACGTGCTCGGTCAGCTGACGCACCACCACCGCCACGGGCATGCCGGCCGGCAGCTCGGTCAGCCGGACGAGGTTCTGCGCGTCGTTGATCAGGTCGTCGACTCCGAGCTCGGACAACCCCGGGATGGGGTTGCCGAACGGGGAGGTCGTCGGGTTGTCGAGCACCTGGACGAGTCGGCGTTCGACGTCCTCGCTCATCACGTGCTCCCAGCGGCACGCCTCGGCGTGGACTTCCTCCCACGGCAGGCCGATGACGTCGACCAGCAGGCGTTCGGCGAGGCGGTGTTTGCGCATCACCGCGACGGCCAGGGCGCGGCCCTTGTCCGTGAGTTCGAGGTGTCGGTCACCGGCGACGTGCAGCAGGCCGTCGCGCTCCATCCGCGAGACCGTCTGGCTGACGGTGGGGCCGCTCTGCTCGAGGCGTTCTGCGATGCGCGCGCGCAGCGGGATCACGCCCTCTTCTTCGAGGTCGTAGATCGTGCGCAGGTACATCTCGGTGGTATCGACCAGGTCGTTCATTAGGTCACCCTTCTTCGCGGACGATTCTACGGGAAACGGTGGCTGGATTGTCCCGTCACGGGGCCGGGCGGGTTGGACCACCGATGGCCGGTGAGCTCCCGCGACGAACGGCCCCGGAACGCGACGATGCCCGCCGTGTCCACGGCGGGCATCGTCTTTCGAGCAGGCTATTGTCGGCAGGCTCAGCTGGCGTACGAGCGGAGGCGGTCGGCGCGCTCGCCGTTGCGGAGCTTGGCCATCACCTCGCGCTCGATCTGGCGCACGCGCTCCCGGGAGAGCCCGAACAGCTTGCCGATCTGGTCGAGCGTGCGGGGCTGGCCGTCGTCGAGGCCGAACCGCAACCGGATCACCTGCTGCTCGCGCTCATCGAGCGTGGCGAGCACGTAGCGGATGTCGGTGTGCAGCAGCTCGGAGATCACGGCGTTCTCCGCCGACATCGCCTCGGCGTCCTCGATGAAGTCGCCGAGCGGGGCCTCTTCGTCACTGCCGACCGGCATGTCCAGGCTCACCGGATCGCGGCTGTGCTCGAGCAGGTCGGTGATCTTCTCCACCGGGATGCCCGACTCAGCGGCCAGCTCGTCGTCCGTTGCCTCCCGTCCGAGGTTCTGGTGCATCTCCCGCTTGATCCGGGCGAGCTTGTTGACCTGCTCGACCAGGTGCACGGGCAGCCGGATGGTGCGGCTCTGGTCGGCCATGCCGCGGGTGATCGCCTGTCGGATCCACCACGTCGCGTAGGTCGAGAACTTGAAACCCTTGCTGTAATCGAACTTCTCCATCGCGCGGATCAGCCCGAGGTTGCCTTCCTGAATCAGGTCGAGCAGCGGCATGCCGCGGCCGGTGTAGCGCTTGGCCAGCGACACGACCAGGCGCAGGTTCGCCTCGAGCAGGTGTCGACGCGCGGCCTCGCCGTCCCGGACGACCGCCGCCAGATCGCGTTTGCGGTTCTCGCCCAATCGTTTCCGCGTCTCGAGCAGATGCCGCGCGTAGAGCCCCGCCTCGATCCGCTTGGCCAGCTCGACCTCGTCGGCAGCGTTGAGAAGCGCCGTCTTGCCGATGCCGTTCAGATACACCCGCACCAGGTCGGCGGCGGGGCTCTGAGCGTCGAGGTCTTGGTCCATGCGGCTGGTGGTGGCATTTGCCATGACGGCCTCCTGATCGGGTGGAACTTTCAAGAGCTACAACGCCCCAGACGCGCTGAGAGTTCCCACGTTCTGCCGGGTTCACACGTTCTGAACTGCGGTTTTCGGAGGTCGACCTGAGAATGTGCTGAGAAATGAGCCAGAACGCGCTCAGCTGCGATCCCCGGCGCCGAAGCCCTCGGCATCAGGTTGCGGCGCACTGGGGCGCGCGATGTCCAGGGCCGGCCGCTCGGCCGTGGGAAACAGCGGGATGCGTTTCTGGTTCTGGTAGCGCCGCGGCTCTTCGGCCCGCCGCGGCGGACGGTCGTTGGCGATCAACACGGCCATCCACGGCAGCGGAATCGCCACCACGACGATGGCCAGTGAGATCAGGCCGTTGTGCCAGATGCCGTAGGCGACCGCGGCCAGGATGAGGGAAGGGATGCGGAAGGACATCAGGGTCAGATATTTCCGCACCCGGGCACGGTGCTGTTCCTCGTAGGCGGGAGCGGCCCGGGTGATCAGAACCGGCCGGCCCTCGTCGTCGAAACTCAGCTCTGGGCTTTGTTTCATAACTCCACTGTTCCACATCGGGGACGGGCAACGCCCGTCGCATTTATTACCAATTCATTCCCAGGCAGAATGGCTTCATGCAGACCGACACGATCGAGCGCACCGACACCGACGAACGCGTCGACGACGGGACCGACAGCGACACCCCCAAGTACTTCCACTACGTCAAGAAGGACAAGATCGCCGAGAGCGCGGTGATGGGAACCCACGTGGTGGCCCTGTGCGGCGAGGTGTTCCCGGTGACCCGTTCGGCCAAGCCCGGCTCCCCGGTCTGCCCGGACTGCAAGCGGATCTACGAGCAGCTCAAGACGTAGGGGAGTCCGGCGCCGAAGACACGGCCGGCGCCGGTGTCGGCTCCGCGGCGCCCCGGGCTGCCGAGCCGTTCGTGCCGAACGCCTCGGCCCGGGCTTCGATCCATCCCCGCACCCGGGTGGCGTGGGTGATCGGCGCCGGCCACTCCTCCTGGACCGCCGCGTTGAGTTCCGCGCCGATCATGATCGCGAAACCGAGGAAGAACGCGAACAGCAGGAACGCGATGGGCGTCGCCAGCGCCCCGTAGGTGTACCCCGTGCTGGTGATCCAGGTGAGGTACAGCCGCAGCCCCCAGGTGGCGATCAAGAACACCGTCGTGGCGAGCACGGACCCCAGCAGCAGCCGGTGCGTGGGCAGCGGCTTGGGGAGCGAGACGCGGTAGAGCACGTTCACCGCGACGGTCAGCGCCACGAACAGCACCGGGTAATACCCGTAGCGCAGCACGTTGTCCCAGCTGTCCGGGATGAACTCGGCCACCTTGCGCGGGCCCAGCGCCAGGAACGGCGCGGTGGCGATCGCCCCGACGAGCATCACCACGTAGAGGCCGAGCGCGTAGAACCGTTGCCGCACAGGGTGCCGCAGCGGGGTCTGGTCGTGCGCCTCGGTGATCGAGTCGACGAACGCCGAGACCGCCGACGAGCCGGCCCACAGCGAGATCACGAAGCCGATCGAGACCACCTCACCGCGCGCCCCGCGGACGATGTCGCGCACGGTCGGCTCGATGATCTCGTTCACCACATTGGGCGAGAAGAACCGGCCCGCCGTGCTGATCAGCTGGCTCTCGATCACCGGAAGGGTGTCGGGCCCGAACAGCGGCGCCACATAGGCGAGGCTGCCGAGCATGCCGAGCAGCAACGGGGGCAACGACAGACAGCACCAGAATGCCGCCTGAGCCGATTCCGAGAAGATGGAATCGTCCCAGCTCTTCGACAAGGTCCGCAGTGCGACGTGGCGGACGTGATGGCGTGACGGTCTCGGCCTCTTCGACGGCCGTGATTCCGGCCCCTGTGACTGGTCAGTCATGACCGGTCCAGCATGGCCGATTCAGCGCTACGGCTCCAGCGGACTCACTTCGATGACCGCGGCGAGTTCCACCAGCTTCGCCTCGTGCTCGTTGGCGTGGTGCTGGCAGAACAGCAATTCGGCGCCGGACGGCAACTTCGCGCGCACCCGGGCCGCCGCACCACAACGGTCGCAGCGGTCAGCCTTGGTCAATTCCGGACTGGTCAGCGTTGCGGTCATGGCACCTCCATAGGGTGTAGCGACGTACTTCTACTGTGTCAGACGCTTGGGGTTCCGGCCTTGTTCCCCGGGGGTTCACGGGTGTGTCGTGTCTCACGACCCCCCGCGTTGCGAGGGAAAGGGGCTGCCGGTATGCCGCCAGAGATCCACTTCGTGCACCTGTGCACCGCACCGGAGTGGGCGACGGCGCAACAGCTGGGCGCGCACCGGCCGCCGTCACTGGCCGACGTCGGGTTCGTGCACCTGTCCACCCCGCAGCAGGTCCACCTGCCGGCGAATCGGCTGTACGCCGGTCGCACGGACCTGGTGCTGCTGCACGTCGACGGGGCACGGCTGGGTTCTCCTGTTCGCTGGGAGCCGGGGGTTCCGGGGGATCCCGATGGCATGGTGTTCCCACATTTGTTCGGCGAACTGCCTGTTGACGCTGTGATCCGCGTCACTCCGTACCGGCCGGGCGCCGACGGGGTGTTCGCGCCGCCGATTTAGCTCCCGACGTAGGCGTCGGCTTCGATCTCGACGAGCAGGTCGGGGGCGATCAGAGCCGACACCTCGACCATCGTGGCCGCGGGCCGGATGTCACCGAACACCTCGGCGTGCACCGCGCCGACCTCCCGCCAGTTGCGGATGTCGGTGACGAAGATCCGGGTGCGCACGACATCGGACAGGGACGCGCCGACCTCGCCGAGTGCCACCTCGATGCGGCGCAACGCTTCTCGCGTCTGATCCGCCGGGGATTCTCCCGGGGCGGTGGTCCCGGCCACCGCGATGTGCCCGCCGGTGCGCACGGCGCGCGAATAGCCGACCTGGGACTCGAAGGCCGATCCGGAGGAGACGTTGACGCGCCGGTGCACGAGCATCAACCTAACCACTGTCGCTCCATAGACTGACCGCTCGTGGGAATACTCTTCGGCTTCGCGCCCTGGATCGTCTACTGGGTCCTGGTCGGCAATGTGCCGTTCGCCGCGGCGGTCCTGGTCGCGCTCGCCGTGGCCGTGGCCGCGTTCGTCGTCGCGCGGCTGCGGCACTCGCCCGGCCGCACGCTCGAGATCGGCGCTGTCGCAACGTTCGTCATCCTGGCGGTGCTGACCTTCACGGTCAGTCAGCCGTTCATGGAGAGGTGGATCCAGCCACTGAGCAACGCCGGCATCTTCGCGGTCACGTTGGTCAGCGCACTGACCGGCAGGCCGTTCGTGCGGGAGTTCGCCGAAGTGGGTCAGCCCAAGGAGGTGATCACCAGCGACGTCTTCGCCCGCATCACCTCGACGCTGACGTGGGTGTGGATCGCCGCGTTCGGCGGCATGACGGTCTCGTCGCTGATCCCACCGCTCGTGCAGGGTGACGCCACGATCCTGGACACCCGCACACCCCTGTCGTTCGTCTGCTACTGGGTGGTGCCGTTTTCTCTGCTCGGCGTCGCCGCGCTGCTGACCCGGCTGCTGCCCGAACGCATGGTGCCGCCCGCGGAGGAGATCGTGCGCAAGACGACGTTCGTGGCCTTCGCCGAGGCGGAGATCGATCAGTTGATCTACCTGGCGACCGAGCACGCCAACCGTGAGGTGGGTGCCGGCAAGGAGGCCTACGACGTCCGCATCGGCAGCAGGGGCGTGCCGCTGGTGGGCGACGACACCCGGCAGTCGTGGCCGTCGACCTACAAGGTGCGCGACCGCCGGGGTTGACCCGGCGCGCCTATTGACTGCGTCGTGGATTTGCCGGTTAGATTTCAGCAATCCATGACATCAGCGGCGGGGGGATTGCGCATGGCCGAGGGCGGGCGCCTGGCGGGGACGACTGACCAGCGGGGGACCGTCCGGCAGTGGCTCGCCGTCGGCACCGGCGGCGCCGCGATGATCGGGGCCGGGATCGCGCTCAGCATGCACCCGGGCGCACCCGGGCCGGTACACCGCGACGTGGCGCTGGCTTCCTTCGATTCCCTTCTGGCTGCTGAAGATGTTGCCTCACAGGAGATTTGGTGGCTGGGCTCCGCGGGGTCGAACCATCGGGGAGCGCGTGCGACCGTGACGAGCCCGACCGCCGTGACGCCGCGGGCGCCGCTGGTGGGCACCGGCGGCTGGCTGATCGGCGACGGCGCCGATGCCCCGCTGGACTGCACCGGCGCCGCGTGCAACGGCCGCAACGGCGGCCTGCTGTGGGGTAACGGTGGAAACGGTGCAAACGGCGGCAAGGGTGGCAACGGCGGGCTCTTTGGCGGTGACGGCGGCCGCGGGGGCGACGGCACCTCGCCCGGCCAGGACGGCGGCGCCGGCGGCAACGCCGGTCGGTTCGCGCAGACCGGCAACGGCGGTGATGGCGGCAACGGCGCCGACGGCGGGCCGGGAGTCCGCGGCGGCAACGGCGGAGCAGGCGGCGCGGCCGGGTCACTGCACGGCAACGGCGGCAACGGCGGCAATGGCGGGGTCGGTGGGACCGGCCTCGACGGGGTCAACCCGGCGCCCGTCGGGCGCGGCGCCCAGGGCACACCGAGCTACCGCGGATCGATCGGGCTGCCGACCACCAACACCGTCGTCGACGGCGCGGTCACCGGAGCCGCCGGCGGGCCCGGCGCGGACGGGACGCCGGGCACCAACCAGTCCGGCGGTCAGGGCGGCACCGGGCAGGGCGCCAGCGGGTTCCTGGCGGCCCCGCACGAATTCCTCGTCAGCGGTGACGGTGGCGACGGCGGGGACGGGGCCGGCGGAGGCATGGGCGGCGACGGCGGCAACGCCGGCGTGGCGCAGCAGCTCGTTCCCGGCGCCGCGGTCTTCGGCGGGCGGGGCGGCAACGGCGGGATCGGCGGTGTCGGGGCCCGCGGCGGAGACGGCGGCGACGGCGGCTCGGTCGACATCGGCTACACCGTCGGCTTCGGCGGAGCCGGCGGTGACGGCGGCGCGGGAGGCACCGGAGCGACCGGCAGCACCGGCACGGCCGGCGGTGCCGGGGGAGCCGGCGGTCGCGCCGGCAGTCTGACCGGGACCGGTGGTGCCGGTGGATCCGGAGGCGCCGGTGGCCGCGGCGGCAACGGCGCGGCGGGGGGACAGGGCGGCGACGGCGGCGACGGCGGCGTGGACCTGTCCGATCCGGTCCGCGGCACCGTGACACCGGGCGACGGCGGCGACGGGGCTGCGGGCGGCGCCGGCGGCGCGGGTGGCGACGGCGGTGTCGGCGGTGCGGGCGGCCGCGGTGGCGCGGGCAGCGCGCAGGACGGCTCGGCAGGACGTGACGGCGCCATCGGATCCACCGGCGGCGGTGGGAGCGGGGGTACCGGCGGCACGGGCGGCTCCGGCGGCGCACGCGACCGCAGCGCCGGCGCGGCCGGCGCGGCCGGCCAGGCCGGAAGCGGGCCGACCGGCACGAAGGGCGGCGCCGGCGGCGCCGGCGGGGCGGGTGGCGCCGGCAACTGCGCCGACTGATCGACTAGATCGCCACGGCCTCCACCACCGACACTGGGCTGACCGTCGGGATCACCCGGTTCAGCCGGAAACCGGCGCGGTTCAACAGATCTGCGTACTGGGCGCGGGTGCGCTCGCGCCCGTGCAGCATCAGCAGCATCTCCAGGTCGAGCATGTGCCCGATGAACGACGACGCCCGTTCCGGCAGCACCATTTCCAGCAGCAGCAGCCGGCCGCCCTCGGCGATCCCGGTGCGGACGTTGCGCAGGATCGCCAGCGCGTGCTCGTCGTCCCAGTCGTGGATGATGTTCTTCATCACATAGAGGTCGCCGCCGGCGGGCACCGACTCCAGAAACGACCCACCCTCGATCGCGGCCCGATGGGCGACACCGGCGCCGTCGAGCAGCGGTCCCGCCCCCTCGACCACCGCCGGGAGGTCGAACAGCACGCCGCGGGCGTCCGGCGCGCTGCGCAGGATCGTGGCCAGCACCGCCCCGTGGCCGCCGCCGACGTCGACGACGAGCCGGCACCCGGTGAAGTCGTAGGCCTGCAGCGCCACCTCGTTCGACAGGCCGCTGGCCGCCGTCATCGCGTTGTTGAATACCGCGGCGAACTCGGGATCGGTGTCCAGATACTCGAAGAACGGCATCCCGCGCAGCATCTCGGCGGCCGGCTCGCCGGTCTGCACCGAGTACATCAGCGAGCCCCAATCCGCCCAGCGCGCGGGATGTCCGATGAACAGCACCATGTCGCGCAGCGACCCCTCGGTGTCGGTCCGCAGCGCCTCTCCGACGGGGGTCAGCGCGAACCGGCCGTCGCGCCGTTCCCGCAGCGCGCCGCGGCTGGTCATCGCGCGCATCAGGCGGTACACGGCGTCGGGATCAGCGCCCACCGCGGCGGCCACGTCGGCGGCGGGTCGCGGGCCGGCCGCCAACTGATCGGCGATGCCGAGCTTCGCCGCGACGTAGAGCACCTGCGTGGTCCACGCGCCGGTGGCCAGTTCCAGCAGGGCGACATTGCCGGGTGCCGTGGCGCGGTGCACGGTGGCCAAGGCCGCGCGCACGCGGTCGATCGTCTGGATCAGCCGCACCGGCGGCAGTCGTCGTCCCATGGTGGACGAATCTAGGCGACCCGCCTTGACGATTTCTTGGACGGCGCTTGGTGCGCCGACCTAGTCGAGATAGTCGCGCAGAACCTGCGACCGGCTGGGGTGGCGCAGCTTGCTCATCGTCTTCGACTCGATCTGCCGGATGCGCTCGCGGGTCACGCCGTAGACCTGACCGATCTCGTCGAGGGTGCGGGGCTGGCCGTCGGTCAGGCCGAACCGCAGCCGCACCACGCCGGCCTCACGCTCGGACAGGGTCTCGAGCACCGACTGCAGCTGATCCTGCAGCAGCGTGAACGACACCGCGTCCACGGCCACCACGGCCTCGCTGTCCTCGATGAAGTCGCCGAGCTGCGAATCGCCTTCGTCGCCGATGGTCTGGTCCAGCGAGATCGGCTCACGCGCGTACTGCTGGATCTCCAGCACCTTTTCCGGCGTGATGTCCATCTCCTTGGCGAGCTCCTCCGGCGTGGGCTCGCGGCCCAGGTCCTGGAGCAGCTCGCGCTGGATACGGCCGAGCTTGTTGATGACCTCGACCATGTGCACCGGGATGCGGATGGTGCGGGCCTGATCGGCCATCGCGCGGGTGATGGCCTGCCGGATCCACCAGGTGGCGTACGTGGAGAACTTGTAGCCCTTGGTGTAGTCGAACTTCTCGACCGCGCGGATCAGGCCGAGGTTGCCCTCCTGGATGAGGTCGAGGAACGCCATGCCGCGGCCGGTGTAGCGCTTGGCCAGCGACACCACCAGGCGCAGGTTGGCTTCCAGCAGATGGTTTTTCGCACGGTCACCGTCGCGGCAGATCCACATCATGTCGCGGCGCTGCGCGGCGGGGAGCTTCTCACCCTTCTCGGCGAGCTCGGCCATCAGCTGCGTGGCGTACAGACCCGCCTCGATGCGCTTGGCGAGCTCGACCTCTTCCTCCGCGTTGAGCAGCGCGACCTTGCCGATCTGCTTGAGGTAGGCGCGCACCGAGTCCGCCGATGCGGTGAGCTCGGCGTCCTTGCGGGCCTGGCGCAGCGCCTCGGATTCCTCTTCGTCCCAGACGAAGTCGCCGGAGGCCTTGTCCTTCTCGGACGGCTCGGCGATGTCGTCGTCGGCGCCTTCCTTGGCGTCCTTGCCGGGCGCGGCGGGCGTGGCGGCGGCCTCGGCGTCGGCGGGGCCGTCGCCGGCCTCGTCGGTGTCCTCGGCCTCGTCGTCCGCGGCGTCGTCGTCGGTGTCGTCGACCTCGATGTCGTCGAGCTCGAGATCGCCGTCCTCGACGTCGAGGTCCTCGCCGGGCTCGGCCTCGAGGTCGTCGGTGGTCTCCAGGTCCTCGCCGGCGAGCTCGGTGTCGACCTCGGCGGCGGCGCCCTTCTTGGCGCGCCCGCGGCCGGCGGGGGCGTCGGCGGACTTGGCGGCACGCTTGGCGGCCTTCGCCGGCGCGGCTTTGGCGGCCTTCTTCGCCGGCGCGGAGCCGTTGGCCGCCTTGGCGGGCGCCTTCTTCGCGGGAGTCTTGGCGGCGGTGCGCTTCACCGGCTCATCGGTTGCCGGGCTTGCCTTTGTCGCTGCCACGTACACCCTTCCAATCGTGCGGGTTTCGGCGCGCACGCGTGCGCCGCCGAAAAGTGTCGGCTATGTCGAATGTCGGCGACGATCTCGAGGTGGGATTCTCCGCCGCTCTCGGTGTGTGGGCGGCCGCCGACGACCATTGTAACGACAGTGTGGGTGCGCACCGTGCCGAGCGGCAAATTTGACGGGCCGGGCGCGCCGTTACTCGTCGGTAGCGGTGATGTCGACCTCGGCGGCCATCGCCGCGCCGACGATCCCTGCGCTGTTCTGCAGCGCCGCGGCCACCACTGGCGTGCGGTTCTTCAGCAGCGGAATCCACTTGTCGGCCTTGCGGCTGATGCCGCCGCCGGCGATGAACAGGTCGGGCCAGATGGCGTTCTCGATGGCCACCAGCACCTTGGTGACCTCCTGCGTCCAGCGCTCGTAGCTCCAGTCCTTGCGTTCCTTGACCGAACTGGCCGCGCGGTGCTCGGCCTCCTTGCCGCCCACCTCGAGGTGGCCGAATTCGGTGTTCGGCAGCAACGCCCCGTTGTGGATCACCGCCGAGCCGATGCCGGTGCCGAACGTGAGCAGCACGATGACACCGGTGTGGTCCTGGCCTGCGCCGAACTTCTCCTCGGCGAGTCCGGCGGCGTCGGCGTCGTTCAGCACCGTCACCCGCCGGCCGCCCAGGGCGGCGCTGATCACCTCGCGCGCGTTCGCGCCGATCCACCCCTTGTCGACGTTGGCGGCGGTGCGCACGATGCCGTCGGTCACCACGCCGGGGTACGTCACGCCGAGCGAGCCCTCCCAGCCGAAGTGCTTGACCACCTCGGCGATGGTGGCCGCGACGGCATCCGGGGTACTCGGCTGCGGGGTCGGCAGCTTGAAGCGCTCACCGACCAGCTCGCCGGTGTCGAGGTCGACGATGCCGCCCTTGACGCCGCTGCCGCCGACGTCGACGCCGAAGCCGCGGCGCGCGGTCCCGGGAGCGGTGGCAGGCGAGTCGGTGTCGGTCATGCAGGCTCCTCTGCGCAGGTGGGGGGCGCCGGTGCTGCACACACTATCGGCTCACGAATTCCGATGGGGGAGAGTCTCGCATCCCGGACCACCGGCGCGGGTCACGATGTGTTGCGATGGTCGGGTGAGCGACATCGACACCGACCTGGCGTCCGTGCGCGCGGTGGCCGAGCAGTTGGCCGCGGAAGCGGCGGCGTTCGTCCGGCGGCGCCGCACCGAGGTGTTCGACACCGCCGGTTCCGACCAGGACGGTGCGATTCGGGCCAAGAGCACCCCGACCGACCCCGTCACCGTCGTCGACACCGAGACCGAACGGTTGCTGCGGGACCGGCTCGCCGATCTGCGCCCCGGCGAGCCGATTCTCGGTGAGGAGGAGGGCGGGCCGGAAGGCGGCGACGACGGCCGCCTCACCTGGGTGCTGGATCCGATCGACGGCACGGTGAACTTCGTCTACGGGATCGAGGCCTTCGCGGTGTCGGTCGGCGTGCAGCGCGGCGGGGTGTCGGTGGCCGGGGCGGTCGCCGACGTCGCAGCAGGAGCGGTGTACTCGGCTGCGCGGGGCCACGGTGCCAGGGTGACGCGGGACGGGCAGTCGACGGCGCTGCGCTGCAGTGCCGCCACGTCGCTGTCGATGGCCCTGGTGGGTACCGGCTTCTCCTATCAACCCGAGGATCGCCGCCGCCAGGGCACCGTGATGGCCGCACTGTTGCCGCAGATCCGCGACCTGCGCCGGATCGGCTCCTGCGCACTGGATCTGTGCATGGTGGCCGCGGGCCGGCTCGACGCCTACTACGAGGACGGCGTGCACGTCTGGGACTGGGCCGCCGGCGCGCTGATCGCGGCCGAGGCGGGCGCGGTGGTGCGCGCGCCCGGCCAGCGCGGACCGGGACTGATGGTGGCCGCCGCGCCGGGTCTGGCCCCGGCGTTCGACGAGGCGCTGCAGCAGTGTGGGCTGGACCTGCGCCGGTAGGTCAGCAGGTCTGCGTGTGGATCTTGCTGAGCAGCGACGGGTCGGCCGGCTGGGTGGCGTCCGGCATCAGGCTGGCCAGCACCGCGTCGATGTCGTCGCTGTGGGCCAGTTCGGTGAAGTCGGTGCCGATCGCCAGGTCGACGGTGTCGTCGGTGCGCTGATCCTGGAACAGCTCGGTGCAGGGCGCGACCAGCCACAACGACGCCGCCGCGGCGCGGCCGGCCGGTCCGAACCGGATCTGGCCCTGGCACTGCAGCCGGGTGCTGGCGTAGACGGGGTCGTTCGCCGCCTCCGGGTCGGTGAAGCCGAGGTCGCGCAGCGCGCCGGCCACCTCGCCGGCCTGCCCACCCTGCCCGCTGGCGTTGAGCACCCGGATCCGGGTGTCGGCGAGTTTGGCGGGGGTCACGTCCGTCATGTTCGAGCGTGAGACCTGTTCGCCCAGGTCAGGGACGGGCGCATTGGGGTCCGTCGGCGCCGGGGGCGGGTTGCAGACGGCGACCTCGCGGACGTCGGGCGGCTGCGAGAGCGCGATCACCCAGACCAGGAGCGCCGCCACTGCCAGCGCCGCGAACATCAGCGCCCCGGGCACGAAGTTGCGGCGCCGGAACGGGCGCCCGTGCTTGTCGAACGCCGTGCCTTCGGTGATTTGCGCGACCACGCACAAGACTCTAGAGCTACGGTGTGCGGGGCTCCGACCGGCATCAACGGACGGAGGGCGACTTCTGTGACGTAAATCACATTAGAACCGGTGCCAATACGGGCACGAATCGTTTGGCGGATGCGTTCGACGCTGGTACAAAGCACTGCTGCAATGAGCTTCACGGAGGGGACTGGCCATGGCTACTGATTACGACGCCCCACGGCGCACCGAGACCGACGACGTGTCCGAGGACTCGCTCGAGGAACTGAAGGCACGCCGCAACGAAGCCCAGTCTGCTGTCGTCGACGTCGACGAATCCGAGACCGCCGAATCGTTCGAGCTGCCCGGGGCCGATCTGTCCGGCGAGGAACTGTCGGTTCGGGTGATCCCGAAGCAGGCCGACGAGTTCACCTGCTCCAGCTGCTTCCTGGTGCATCACCGGAGCCGGCTGGCGAGCGAGAAGAACGGGATGATGATCTGCTCGGACTGCGCGGCCTGACGACGATCGAGCGGCGAGGGACGAGCCGCGTTGAGGACCGCGGACGTCAGCGCAGCGCGGCCAGCACCCGGTCCGGGTGGCGGGCGCTGACGAGCCAGTACGGCGTCGGGTCATCCGGATCATCGAGGACGAGCAGCACGAGAGGGCCGATCCAGGCCCGGTGCACGACATAGGCGGCGGGATCGAGTTGCCGGCCCAGCGCTGCCGATTTGGCCGAGCGCGGCACCTCGGCGGATCGGGAGATCACCGACGCCGGCAGGTGCGCGTTGCCCACCCACAGCTCCGCGCCGCCGGCGTCGTCGTGCACCACCCGCAGCTCCACCCGGCCGAGCCACACCAGCGTGACCGCCGCCACGGGCAGCAGCACCGCGTAGGGCAGCCAGTCGGGGAGCGCGGCGATGCCCTGGTTGACCTCCAGGGCGATCAGGGTCGCCAGCCCCAACCCCGGCAGCCACCACCACCACGGAACCCACAGCCGTTCGCGGTAGCGAACGCTGGTGGCGGTGGCGTGCGTGTCGGACACGCGGCCAAGAGTAATCTCTGACGCCGTGCCCAGTCCTTTGGCGGTCGTGCGTCTCGATCGGGATCTCCCGCTGCCCGAACGGGCGCACGACGGTGACGCCGGTGTGGACCTGTACAGCGCCGAGGACGTCGAACTGGCGCCGGGTGCGCGGGCCCTGGTCGGCACCGGCATCGCGGTCGCCATTCCGCACGGCATGGTCGGACTCGTTCATCCGCGATCGGGATTGGCTGCGCGCGTTGGCCTTTCGATCGTCAACAGTCCGGGCACCATCGACGCCGGCTACCGCGGAGAGATCAAGGTGTCGCTGATCAACCTCGATCCGCACACCCCGATCGTCGTGCACCGCGGGGACCGGATCGCCCAATTGCTGGTGCAGCGCGTCGAGTTGCCCGAACTGGTCGAGGTGAGCAGCTTCGACGAGGCCGGCCTCGCCGACACGACGCGCGGTGCCGGGGGCCACGGATCTTCCGGCGGGCATGCCAGTCTGTGACGATGGCTGACAGACCGACTGACAGCGACAGCGCGAGACACCTGAGGTGATAGCAGTGGAAGCCGACGAGGAACTCGAAGGCCCGTTCGACATCGATGACTTCGACGATCCGGACGTCGCGACGGTGGCGCGGCTGGATCTCGGCTCGGTGCTGATCCCGATGCCCGAGGGCGGTCAGGTCCAGGTCGAGATCAACGAGACCGGTGTGCCCAGCGCGGTGTGGGTGGTGACGCCGCACGGCCGCTTCACCATCGCCGCCTACGCCGCACCCAAGTCGACCGGGCTGTGGCGCGAGGTGGCCTCCGAACTGGCCGAGTCCCTGCGCAAGGACGTGCCCAAGGTGAGCATCGAAGACGGCCCGTGGGGTCGCGAGGTGGTCGGTTCGGGCGGCCAGGGTCAGGCCGTGGTGCGTTTCATCGGGGTCGACGGCTACCGCTGGATGATCCGCTGCGTGGTCAACGGCCCCGAGGACAGCATCGGAGCGCTCGCCGATCAGGCGCGTGAGGCGTTGGCCGACACCGTGGTCCGCCGGGGCGACACTCCGCTGCCGGTGCGCACGCCGCTGCCGGTGGCGCTGCCCGAGCAGATGGCCGCGCAACTGCAGGCGGCCACCGAACAGGCCGCCGCGGCGCAGGCGCAGGCCCAGGCCGCCGCGCAGGGCCAGCAGCCCGAGCCGCCGCAGCCCCCGGCCGATCCGGCGGCGCGCCGGGCCGTCCAGGGTTCGGCGATGCAGCAGTTGCGCACCATCACCGGCGGCTAACTGTCCTGCCGGCGGCGCCCGTCGGCGTCATGCAGCGCCGTCAGGCACGCGGCGCCCAGCACGGAGGGGTCGGCGCCGAGCTGATCGAGCGTCACGGTCCGGATCGCGGCCCGGGGGGCCGCCGACACCCACGCCACGCCCACCTCGAGCGGGTGCACGGCGTCGTCGGTGGCCGACGCCACGCCCATGGGCACCGCGAGACGCTCGAACTCGCCGAGGGTCGGCGCGACGAAGCGCGCCGCCTCGTCCATCGCGTCCGGTAGCGCCGGCCACTGCCCGGCCCAGGACCGGGTCAGCTCCGCGGCCAACCACGGCGGGCTCGACGCCTGCATCGCCGCGGTCGCCGAGACCAGGCCGTCGCGGCGCAGCACGGCCGCGGAGTGCCGGGCCGCGAGCGCGGCCGGCGCCGCCTCGGGGTCGCCGGTCCACGCCGGCAGCGCGGCGAGAACCGCCACCGCACGGCCCGGATGTGACAGTGCCCACGCCGCGGCGACGGCCGCACCGATCGACACCCCGCCGACCGCGATCGGACCCGATCGCGCCCCGTCGTCGAGGTCGTCTCGGTAGCCCTCGACGAGCCGGTGCGGCCGCGGCGCCGGGGTCACCACAACGGCTCCGACCTGGTGTAACGCCGGGGCGAACGCCCGGTAGACGAAGTCGTCGTCCGATCCGGTGCCGGGGAGCAGCACCGTGGTCACGCCCTGCAGATCGACCGCCATGTTTCGATCGTGCCTGGTGGTGGAAACCGGTTCCCTGCGACCCGCCGCGGTGGTTCGCATCTGGGAACCAAGAGGTCTACCGTGGCGTTTGGTTGGGGTACCACACCACAAAGACGTGACAGAAGGTCAGGAGAAGCCATGGCCACGGCCGAGGGTTACCTGCGACGGCTCACCCGTCGATTGACCGAGGATCCGGAACAGCTCGACGTCGAGGAACTCAGCGACGACGTCGCCAGCACTGGAGCGCAGAAGGCGATCGACTGCCACCGCGGACAAGAGGTGACCATGATCGGCACCCTGCGCAGCGTCGAGTGCAACGGCAAGGGGTGCTCGGGCGGCGTCAAGGCCGAACTCTTCGACGGCACCGACTCGGTGATGCTGGTGTGGCTGGGCCAGCGCCGCATCCCGGGCATCGAGTCCGGTCGCACACTCAAGGTGCACGGCCGCGTCGGCAAGCTCGACAACGGCTCCAAGGCGATCTACAACCCCCACTACGAGATCCAGAAGTGAGCGAACCCGGTACCGATCCGGGCGCTCAGACCTCGCCGGCACGCGGCGCAGCCGTGCTCGAGCAGATGGGCGGCGTCAGCGGCCTGATCTACTCCTCGCTGCCGGTCCTGGTGTTCGTGCCGGTGTCCACCGCCTTCGGCCTGCTGCCCGCCATCGCGGCCGCGCTGGGTGTGGCCACGCTGATCCTGATCTGGCGGCTGGTGCGCAAAGACTCCGTGCAGCCGGCGATCTCCGGCTTCTTCGGCGTCGGCATCAGCGCGCTGATCGCCTATCTGGTCGGAGCGTCCAAAGGGTACTTCCTGCTGGGCATCTGGACCTCGCTGATCTGGGCGGTGGTGTTCGCGGTCTCGGTGGTGATCCGCCGGCCCGTCGTCGGCTACATCTGGGGGTGGGTGCACACCCAGGACCGTGGCTGGCGTGATGTCCGTCGCGCGGTGTACGCCTTCGACGTCGCCACCCTGGTGTGGGTCGCGGTGTTCGCCTCTCGATTCCTCGTGCAGCAGCACCTCTACGAAGAAGATCAGACCGGCTGGCTCGGCGTGGCCCGCATCGCGATGGGATGGCCGCTGACGGCGATCGCGGCACTGGTCACCTACGGCGCGATCCGCGCCGCGCAACGCGCCGTGCGCGCGCAGGCGCCTGCCGGTACCGACGACGCGGTCCGCGAGGCCTGAGGGAACTCAGCGCTGCTGCGGATGGAGCAGCAGTTCGCGCAGCTGGTCCTCCACCTCGGCGACGGCCACGAACAGCAACTCGTCGCCTCCCTCGAGGGGTTCGTCGCGTTCGGGCACGATGACCCGCGGCCCACGCAGGATCGTCACCAGCGTCGCATCGCGCGGCAACTCCAGGCGCTTGACCGGCTTACCGCCCCACGGGGTGTCGTCGGGCAGCGTGATCTCGACGAGGTTGGCCTGGCCCTTGCGGAACTCCATCAGCCGCACCAGATCTCCGACCGACACCGCCTCCTCGACCAGCGAGGCGAGCATGCGTGGCGTGGACACCGCGACGTCGACGCCCCACGCCTCGTCGAAGAGCCATTCATTGCGGGGGTCATTGACGCGGGCCACCACCCGCGGCACCGCGAACTCCGTCTTGGACAACAGGCTGAGCACGACGTTGGCCTTGTCGTCGCCCGTCGCGGCGATCACCACGTCGAACTCCTCGAGCCCGACCGCTTCCAGCAGGCTCAGCTCGCACGCGTCGCCGAGGCGCCAGTGCGCCGCCGGGATCGCCTCGACCTCGATGTGGTCGGGGTTGCGTTCGAGCAGGGTGACCTCATGGGACTCCACCAGTTCACGGGCGATGGACCGGCCGACGGCGCCCGCCCCGGCGATGGCGACCTTCATACCCGGCGCTCCTCATGATCGTCGCCGGCGGTCACGCGTCGGCCTCCTCGCTCGGCGGAAGCGCCGCGATCGCCAGCGCTTCGGCGATGTGACCGGAGATCGCGGCCAGGTACACCTGATCGCCCGCCTGGATGACGGTCTTCGCGTCGGGCAGCAGACCCGCGCCGAAGCGGATCAGGAACGCGGCCCGGCCCGACGTCGCCGCCTCCAGATCGGACAGCCGCCGGCCCACCCAGTTCTCGTGCAGGGAAAGCTCGGCGACGCCGACGTTGCCCGTCGGATCGCGCCACTTGGTGGTCTCGGTCTCCCGGGTCAGCACGTTGAGCAGCCGGTCGGTGGTCCACGGCACCGTCGCCACGGTCGGGATGCCCAGCCGTTCGTAGACCGCGGCGCGCTTGGCGTCGTAGATGCGCGCCACCACGCGCTGTACGCCGAAGGTCTCGCGCGCCACCCGGGCGGAGATGATGTTGGAGTTGTCGCCGGAGGACACCGCCGCGAACGCCGAGGCCCCCTCGATACCAGCTCTGATCAGCACGTCGCGGTCGAACCCCATGCCCAGCACCCGTTGACCCGGGAACTCCGGCGACAGGCGGTGAAAGGCCGTGCCGTCGCGGTCGATGACGGCGACGTCGTGTCCGATCCGGGCCAGACTGTCGGACAGGGAGGCGCCGACCCGGCCGCATCCCATCACCACTACACGCACCTGGGGTCCTTTCCGGCGGGGGCCGAACGTGGCGGTCTGCGATCTCCCGCCACTGATGCTTTGAGGAACGCTACAGCTTTGCAGCGTCCGGTGACCGTCGGGCTTACCCTTGGCACTCGTGTCCAAGCTTTCGACGGCCGCGCGGCGGCTCGTACTGGGCCGGCCGTTCCGCAGCGACAAACTGGCGCACACCCTGTTGCCCAAGCGGATCGCCCTCCCGGTCTTCGCCTCCGACGCGCTGTCCTCGGTGGCCTACGCCCCGGAGGAGATCTTCCTGGTGCTGTCGGTCGCGGGCCTGTCGGCCTATTCGTTGGCGCCGTGGATCGGGCTGGTGGTCGCCGGCGTCATGCTGATCGTGATCGCGAGCTACCGGCAGAACGTGCACGCCTACCCGTCCGGCGGCGGCGACTACGAGGTGGTGACGACCAACCTGGGCCCCACGGCCGGGCTGACGGTCGCCAGCGCGCTGCTGGTCGACTACGTGCTGACCGTCGCGGTGTCGATGTCCTCGGCGATGTCCAACATCGGTTCGGCGATCCCGTTCGTCGACCAGCACAAGGTGTGGTTCGCCGTCGCGGCGATCACCATCCTGGCCTCGTTGAACCTGCGCGGCATCCGGGAATCGGGCACCGCGTTCGCGATCCCGACCTACGCGTTCATGATCGGCATGTACATCATGCTCGCCTGGGGGTTCTTCCAGATCTACGTGCTGGGGCACCATCTGCGCGCGGAATCGGCGGGCTTCGAGATGCATTCCGAGCACGGCGACGTGATGGGTTTCGCGCTGGTGTTCCTGATCGCCCGCGCGTTCTCGTCCGGCAGCGCCGCGCTGACCGGGGTGGAGGCCATCAGCAACGGGGTGCCCGCGTTCCAGAAACCCAAGTCGCGCAACGCCGCCACGACGCTGCTGCTGCTCGGCGTCATCGCGATCACGTTGTTCATGGGCATCATCATGCTGGCGCGGGCGACCGGGGCGCAGATCGCCGAGCGGCCGCTCGAGCAGCTCGGGGGGGCGCCGCCGGACTACCAGCAGAAGACGCTGGTCGCGCAGCTGGCCGACGCGGTGTTCCACGACTTCCCGATCGGGCTCTACTTGATCGCCGGCGTCACCGCGCTGATCCTGGTGCTGGCAGCCAACACTGCGTTCAACGGCTTCCCGGTTCTGGGTTCGATTCTGGCGCAGGACCGTTACCTGCCGCGTCAGCTGCACACCCGCGGTGACCGGCTGGCGTTCTCCAACGGCATTTTGTTCCTGGCGTTCGGGGCGGTCGCGTTCATCGTGGCGTTCCAGGCGCAGGTGACGGCGCTGATCCAGCTGTACATCGTCGGGGTGTTCGTGTCGTTCACGCTCAGCCAGATCGGCATGGTGCGGCACTGGACGCGGTTGCTGCGCACCGAGACCGACGGACCGGCGCGGGCCCGGATGATGCGCTCGCGGGTGATCAACACCATCGGCTTCCTGTGCACCGGCACGGTGCTGATCATCGTGGTGATCACCAAGTTCCTCGTCGGGGCGTGGATCGCGATCCTGGCGATGGCGGCGCTGTTCTTCATCATGAAGTTGATCCACCGCCACTACGCCTCGGTCAGCAGGGAACTCGAGGCCCGCGCCGCCGAGACCGAGGACATCGTGCTGCCCAGCCGCAACCACGCGGTCGTGCTGGTGTCCAACGTGCACCTGCCCACGCTGCGCGCGCTGGCCTACGCGCGGGCCACCCGCCCCGACGTGCTGGAGGCCATCACGGTCAGCGTCGACGACGCCGAGACCCGCGAGCTGGTGCACAAATGGGAGTCCAGTGACATCAGCGTGCCGTTGAAGGTCATCGCCTCGCCCTACCGCGAGATCACCCGCCCGGTGCTCGAGTACGTCAAGCGGGTCAGCCGGGAATCCCCGCGCACCGTGGTGACGGTCTTCATCCCCGAGTACGTCGTCGGGCACTGGTGGGAGCAGGTGCTGCACAACCAGAGCGCGCTGCGGCTCAAGGGCAGGCTGCTGTTCGAGCCCAACGTCATGGTGACCTCGGTGCCCTGGCAGCTGTCCTCCTCGGAGCGGCTCAAGAAGCTCGCGCCGCAGTCCGCGCCGGGCGACGCCCGCAAGGGGTTCCTGGATTGAGCGATGAGCGGCCGCACGAACTGATCCTGACCACCGGGCCCGCCGCCAACGGCGGCAGCTGCGTGGCCCGCCACGACGGCCGGGTGGTGTTCGTGCGCTACGCGCTGCCCGGGGAGACGGTGCGTGTGCGGGTGGTGCGCACCGCCGCCGCGCGCGAGAAGTACTGGAACGCCGAGGTGCTCGAGGTGCTGGAGCCCTCGCCCGACCGGGTCGAGTCGTGGTGCCCGATCGCCGGGGTGGACGGCGCGGGGTGCTGTGACCTCGCGTTCGCCGAACCGGCCGCCGCGCGGCGGCTCAAGGGGGCGGTGGTCGCCAATCAGCTTGCCCGGCTGGGCAATTACCAGTGGCGCGCCGAAGAGGACGCGGCCGCCGAGGCGGTCGGCGAGGGCGGTCACACGGGCTGGCGCACCCGGGTGCGCCTGGACGTCTCGGCCGACGGCCGGGCCGGTTTCCACCGCTACCACAGCGCCGAGCTGGTGCACCGGCTCGACTGTGCGCAACTGCCCGTAGGCATGCTCGCCGGGGTGGCGGAGCGGAGCTGGCCGTCGGACGCGGCCGTGCACGTCGCACTCGACGCCCAGGACCGCCGCCACGTCGTGGTCGCGGGCCGGGGCCGCCGCACCGAGGTGATCGAAGGTGATTACGAGACGGCGCAGCGGGTCGCCGGGCGGACGTGGCGGGTGCCGGTGACGGCGTTCTGGCAGGCCCACCGCGACGCGCCGGAGCTCTACAGCGCGCTGGTCACCGAGTGGGCGCAGCTCGCCCCGGGCATGACCGCGTGGGATCTCTACGGCGGTGCCGGGGTGTTCGCGGCGGCGCTCGCGGGCGCGGTGGGGGAGACGGGCCGGGTGCTCACCGTGGACACCTCGCGGGGCGCCGCGCGGGCGGCGCGTACGGCACTGGCCGACCTGGACACCGTCACCGTGGTCACCGATTCGGTACGCCGGGCGCTGGAGCGGACGTCGGCACGGGCCGATGTCGCCGTGCTGGACCCGCCCCGCACCGGCGCCGGCCGCGACGTCATCGACCGGCTGGCCGCCGCCGAGGTGCCGCGCATCGTTCACATCGGTTGTGAGGCAGCGTCTTTCGCGCGCGATATCGGGCTGTACCGGGAGCGTGGCTATCAGGTCGAGCAGCTGCGGGTGTTCGACTCCTTCCCGCTGACCCACCACGTCGAGTGCGTGGCGGCGCTGACCCGGGGCTAGGGTGAGCCCAGGTGTGCCGGGAAGTCTGGTCGGCGGTGATCCGTTGACGTCAACCCGAGGTGCATCGTGACTTCTCCCTTCCGCCCCCGCGCGCTGCTCTCCCGTGGCACCTGGACCGAGACCAGCCGGGTCGCCGAGATCCTGCGCAAGGAGACCGTCGGCGGGATGATCCTGCTGTTCGCCGCCGCGGCGGCGCTGGGGTGGGCCAACTCGCCGTGGCAGGACACCTATTTCGCGTTGCGCGACCTCGAGGTGGGCGGGCACCCGTTCGGCCTGCACCTGAGCCTGACCGTGGGCGACTGGGCCGCCGACGGTCTGCTGGCGATCTTCTTCTTCGTCGTCGGCCTGGAACTCAAGCGCGAGTTCGTCGCCGGCGACCTGCGCGATCCGGCCCGTGCGGCGCTGCCCATCGCGGCCGCGGTCGGCGGCATGGTGGTGCCCGCCGCGATCTTCGTCGCGGTGGCCGCCGCAGCCGGGGAGGGCGCGCTGCGCGGCTGGGCCATCCCGACCGCGACCGACATCGCGTTCGCGGTCGCCGTGCTGGCGGTGATCTCGACGCACCTGCCGTCGGCGCTGCGCACGTTCCTGTTGACGCTGGCCGTCGTGGATGACCTGCTGGCGGTCACCGTCATCGCGGTGTTCTACACCGACGGCATCGACGTCGCGGCGCTGGCCGCCGTGCTGGTGCCGCTGGCGCTGTTCGCACTGTGTGTGCAGCGCCGCATCCGCTCGTGGTGGCTGCTGATCCCGCTGGCGGTCGCCACGTGGGTGTTGATGCACGAGTCGGGGGTGCACGCCACCGTGGCCGGGGTGCTGCTCGGGTTCACGGTGCCGGTGCTCCGCAGCGAGGCCGCCGGCGGGCCCGACGCCGGCCCGGGGCTGGCGCAGCATTTCGAGCACCGGCTGCGGCCGATCTCGGCCGGCTTCGCGATCCCGGTCTTCGCGTTCTTCGCCGCCGGGGTGAGCGTCGGCGGTGTCGACGGCCTGGCACACGCGCTGGCGCACCCGATCACGCTCGGCATCATCGCCGGGCTCGTCGCCGGCAAGCCCCTCGGCATCTTCCTCACCACCCGGGTGCTGGCCGCGGTGACCCGGGCCCGCCTGGACGCGTCGCTGCGCTGGGTCGACGTCCTGGGGGTGTCGATGCTCGCCGGCATCGGGTTCACGGTGTCCCTGCTGATCGGTGATCTGGCCTACGGGTCGGGCTCGGAAAGTGACGAATTGGTGAAGGTGGGCGTGTTGACCGGGTCACTGCTGGCGGCCTGTTGCGCAGGGGTGCTGCTGCTCACCAGAAACGCCGCCTACCGGCGCATTCACCGCGAAGAGACCCTCGACGAGGACCGCGACGGGGTGCCCGATGTGTACCAGGCTCGACAGGACCGACCGTGAGGTCCGTGCGTAGACTGGGCGGATGCTTGAACAGATCCGCGGTCCCGCTGATCTGCAGCACCTGTCGCAGGCGCAGGTGGACGTGCTGGCCCGTGAGATCCGCGATTTCCTGATCCACAAGGTCGCGGCGACGGGCGGGCACCTGGGACCCAACCTCGGTGTCGTCGAACTGACGCTGGCCCTGCACCGCGTCTTCGACTCCCCGCACGATCCGATCCTGTTCGACACGGGCCACCAGGCCTACGTGCACAAGATGCTGACGGGCCGGTGTCCGGACTTCGAGACGCTGCGCAAGAAGGACGGCCTGTCGGGTTACCCGTCGCGCGAGGAGAGCGAGCACGACTGGGTGGAGTCCAGCCACGCCAGCGCGTCGCTGTCCTACGCCGACGGTCTGGCCAAGGCGTTCGAACTCAGCGGGCACCGCAACCGGCACGTCGTGGCCGTGGTGGGTGACGGCGCGCTCACCGGCGGGATGTGCTGGGAGGCGCTGAACAACATCGCGGCCTCCAAGCGGCCGATCGTGATCGTCGTCAACGACAACGGTCGCAGCTATGCGCCCACCATCGGTGGGTTCGCCGAGCACCTGGCCGCCCTGCGGCTGCAGCCCGGCTACGAGCGGGTGCTCGAGGAGGGCCGCAAGGCGGTGCGCGGTCTGCCCGTCATCGGCGAGTTCTGCTACCAGTGCATGCACAGCGTCAAGGCCGGCATCAAGGACGCCCTGTCTCCGCAGGTGATGTTCACCGACCTGGGCCTCAAGTACGTCGGCCCGATCGATGGTCACGACGAGCACGCGGTGGAGAGCGCGCTGCGGCACGCGCGGGCGTTCAACGCCCCCGTGGTGGTGCACGTCGTCACCCGTAAGGGCATGGGCTACGCGCCCGCCGAGAACGACGAAGACGACCAGATGCACGCGTGCGGCGTGATCGACCCGCAGACCGGGCTGGCCACCACGGTGCCCGGGCCCGGCTGGACGTCGACGTTCTCCGAGACGCTGATCCAACTGGCGGCCAAGCGCCGCGACGTCGTGGCGATCACCGCCGCGATGCCCGGCCCCACCGGGCTCAGTGCGTTCCGTCAGCGCTACCCGGACCGGTTCTTCGACGTCGGCATCGCCGAGCAGCACGCCATCACCTCCGCCGCAGGCCTCGCGATGGGCGGCATGCATCCCGTCGTCGCGGTGTACTCCACGTTCCTCAACCGCGCGTTCGACCAGGTGATGATGGACGTCGCGCTGCACAAGCTGCCCGTGACGATCGTGCTCGACCGGTCGGGGATCACCGGTCCTGACGGCGCCAGCCACAACGGCATGTGGGATCTGTCGATCCTCGGGGTGGTGCCCGGCATGCGCGTCGCCGCACCGCGCGACGGCGCCCGGCTCCGCGAGGAACTCGCCGAAGCCCTCGACGTCAACGACGGTCCCACGGCCATCCGCTTCCCCAAAGGCGATGTCGGCGCGGATATCTCGGCCATCGAACGGCGCGAGGGCGTGGACGTGCTGGCGCTGCCGACCGACGGTCTGTCCGACGACGTCCTCGTCATCGCGGTCGGACCGTTCGCCGCGATGGCGCTCGCGATCGCCGAGCGGCTGCGCAACCAGGGCATCGGCGTGACCGTGGTCGACCCGCGCTGGGTGCTGCCCGTGCCGGAGGTGCTCCACACGTTGGCGGCCCAGCACAAACTCGTCGTCACGCTGGAGGACAACGGCGTGCACGGCGGTGTCGGCTCGGCGGTCTCGACCGCACTGCGGCGCGCCGAGATCGACGTCCCGTGCCGCGACGCCGCACTGCCCCAGGAGTTCTTCGCGCACGCTTCGCGCGGCGAGGTGCTCAGCTCCGTGGGTCTGACCGAGCGCAACATCGCCCGCCAGATCACCGGCTGGGTCGCCGCGCTCGGGGCCGGCGCCACCGAAAAGGAAGTCAGCAGCCGGCTCGACTGACGTAGGGTCATCGCAGTGGCTGAACCCATCGACGAACACTTCCTCGCTGCGGTCTCGGCGCTGAGGCCGCCGAGTACCGCGAATGCCGCTGTGCTGCACGGCATCCCGGCACAACGGTGTGTCGACGTGTTCGAGGCGCAGCTCGGCAGCCGGCATCTCGACCTCGCTGCGCGCTGGCTGCGGTCGAAGGGCAAGGGCTTCTACACGATCGGATCCTCGGGGCACGAGAGCAATGCCGCCGTCGCCGCGGTGTTGCGGCCCACCGATCCGGCGCTGCTGCACTACCGGTCCGGCGGTTTCTACCTGGCCCGCGCCCGCCAGGTCGCGGGCAGCGATCCCGTGCGCGACGTGCTGCTCGGTCTGGTCGCCGCCGTCGACGAGCCGATCTCCGGCGGACGGCACAAGGTGTTCGGCCGCTACGACCTCCATGTCATCCCGCAGACCTCCACCATCGCCTCGCATCTGCCGCGGGCGCTCGGCGTCGCCTTCTCCATTGCACGGGCGCGCAAACTCGGGGTCGAGAGCCCCTGGCCGGGTGACGCGCTCGCGGTGTGCAGCTTCGGGGACGCGTCGGCCAACCACTCCACCGCCGTCGGCGCCATCAACGCCGCCATGCACACCGCCTACCAGGGGGTGCCGGTGCCGCTGCTGTTCGTCTGCGAGGACAACGGGATCGGGATCAGCGTCAAGACACCCCAGGGGTGGATCGCGCGGACCTACGGCGATCGGGCCGACCTGCGCTACTTCACCGCCGACGGGGCGAATCTCCCCGAGGTGTTGACCGTCGCGACCCAGGCCGCGGAATACGTTCGCACACAACGCCGGCCGGCGTTCCTGCACCTGCGCACCGTGCGGCTGATGGGTCACGCCGGATCGGACTACGAGCCCGGCTACCGCAGCACCGACGAGATCGCGGCCGATTACGCGCGTGACCCGGTGCTGTGCACGGCGCGAATGCTCGTCGAGGCGGGTGTGCTGCGCCCACAGCAGGTGTTGCACGCCTACGAGGCCACGCGGTGCGAGGTGCTGGCGCTGGCCACCGACGTCGCCGAGCTCCCGCAGCTGAGCAGCGCCCACGCGGTGACGGCCCCGCTGCGCGACGCCCTCGACGACGCCGTGACGGCGACCCGGCACGCCCCGGCTGCACCCGTCGGGCGTGACGAAGCGCCGATGACTCTGGCCCAGGCCATCAACCGCGCGCTCAGGGACGTGCTCGACGCCCATCCCGGGGCGATGGTGTTCGGCGAGGACGTCGCCCGCAAGGGCGGCGTGTACGGGGTGACGCGCGGACTGCGGGCCGCTGCCGGCACGGCGCGGGTGTTCGACACGCTGCTCGACGAACAGTCCATCCTCGGATTGGCCCTGGGCGCAGGGATCTCCGGTCTGCTGCCGATCCCGGAGATCCAGTACCTGGCCTATCTGCACAACGCCGCGGACCAGATCCGCGGCGAAGGTGCGACGCTGCAGTTCTTCTCCAACCGGCAGTACCGCAACCCGATGGTGGTGCGGATCGCCGGTTACGGCTACCAGAAGGGCTTCGGCGGGCACTTCCACAACGACGACTCCGTCACGGCGATCCGGGACCTGCCCGGCGTCGTGGTCGCCTCGCCGGCACGGCCCGACGACGCCGCGGCGATGCTGCGGTCCTGCGTCACGGCGGCCGCGGCGGCCGGCACCGTGTGTCTGTTCCTCGAACCGATCGCGCTATACCACACCCGGGACCTCTACGAGGCCGGCGACGACCTCTGGCTGGCGCGCGACAGCGGCGCGGTGGTGCCGATCGGTGAAACCCGCACCTACGGTGACGGGCGCGACCTGACGATCCTGACCTTCGGCAACGGGGTTCCGATGAGTCTGCGGGTGGCGCGCCGGCTGGCCGGTCAGGACATCGCCGTGCGGGTGGTCGACCTGCGGTGGCTCGCGCCGCTGCCGGTGACCGCCATGCTGGCCGACGCCGAGGCGACCGGCCGTGTGCTCGTGGTGGACGAGACGAGGCGCAGCGGCGGGGTGAGCGAGGGCGTCGTCACCACATTGGTCGACCACGGCTACACGGGAGCGCTGGCGCGGGTCGCCAGCCACGACAGCTTCATCCCGCTCGGCGACGCCGCGCTGCACGTGCTCCTCGACGAGAACACGATCGAGGCCGCGGCCGTCGCGCTGGTCGAGGGTCGGCGCTAGCTCGTTAGGCTGGCCTCGTGGACGCAGACCTCGCACGCTGCAAGGCCGCCGGGCAGTCCTTCGACTACCTCGGGTTCGAGATCTTCTACCGGCACGAGGGGCAGGGCTCCGCACTGCTGCTGGTGCACGGCTACCCGTTCAACAGTTACGACTGGGCGGCGATCTGGCCCACGCTGACCTCGCGGTTCACCGTCGTCGCACCCGACATGATGGGCATGGGTTTCTCGGCCAAGCCCAGCGCCTACCGCTACACGGTGGCTGACCACGCCGACATGCACGAGGCCCTGCTCGCTGCACTGGGGGTGCGCTCGGCCCACGTGCTGGCCCACGACCTCGGCGACTCGGTGGCCCAGGAACTGTTGGCGCGCAAGGTGTTCGACGAGCAGGCCTACGGTAGCTGGGAGATCGAGTCGATCACCTGGCTCAACGGCGGGCTGTTCACCGAGGCGTACACGCCCCGCCTGATGCAGAAGTTGATGTCGGGCACCCCGCTGGGCGACCTGATGAGTCCGCTGCAGGGCAGCGCGCTGTCGCGACGCATCCTCGAGCCGACGATCGAGGAGATGTTCGGACCGAACACCAAGCCGACGCGGGAGATGATGCAGACGTTCCACGAGATCCTCGAGTGGAACGACGGGAAGCGGGTGCTGCACCAGGTCGGTCGCTTTCTCGACGACCGCCGCACCCACCGCAACCGGTGGGTGCGCGCGATGCGGGAGACCGCGGTGCCGATGCGGCTGATCGACGGTCCCGTGGATCCGAACTCCGGCGCGCACATGGCCCGCCGCTACGCCGAGGTGATCCCCGACCCCGACGTGGTGATGCTCGCCGAAGACATCGGCCACTGGCCGCAGATCGAAGCGCCCGAGGCGGTGCTGACGCACTTCCTCGCGCACGTCGAGCGCGTCACGACGCGTCGGTAGGCTCCGCGGCCCTCAGCGCCGCGGTCAGCACGGGCACCGTCAGCTCCCGTTGCCACTGCCGGGCGGTCGACGCCGCCAGGAACGCCTCGACCGCGGCCGCCGTGTCCTCGACCGCCACCCAGTCCCAGCAGAGCCTGCGCACGATGTCGGGGGAGAGCAGATTCTCCGCCGGCACCGAAACCTGTTGTGCCAGTTCGTTGATCCCGGCGCGCGCGGCTTCGAGCCGGGCCGCCGCCTCCGGTTTGCGTCGCGCCCAGCGCGACGCGGGCGGCGGACCGTTGGACGGCTCCTGGGCCGACGGGGGTTCGACGGTGCGCGCCCGCTGCAGGGCGTCGAGCCACACCTGGGCGCTGCGCCGCTGCCGGGAGCCGCCGAACACCGGCAGCGCGGTCAGCTTCTCCACGGTGTCCGGATTCGTCGTGGCGGCGTTGATGATCGCGCTGTCGGGCAGGATGCGTCCGGGGGCGATGTCGCGGCGACGGGCGATCTGATCGCGGGTCAGCCACAGCTCGCGCACCGCCGCCAGCGCGCGCGGGTCGCGGATCTTGTGGATGCCGGAGGTGCGGCGCCAGCGGTCCCGGCGGGTGGGGGAGCTCTCCGCGGTACGCAGGTACTCGAACTCCTGGCGGGCCCACTCCGTCTTGCCCTGCTCGCCCAGCAGCGCATCGATCGCGTCGCGCAGATCGGTGAGCACCTCGACGTCCAGCGCGGCGTAGTTGAGCCATTCGTCGGGCAGCGGCCTCTTCGACCAGTCCGCGGCGCCGTGGCCCTTGGTCAGCTGCAGACCCAGCAGCTGCTGCACCATCGACGCCAGGTTCACCCGGTCGAAGTTGGCCAGCCGGCCCGCCAGCTCGGTGTCGTAGAGCGACGGCGGCTGCATGCCGATCTCGGCCAGGCACGGCAGGTCCTGGTCCGCGGCGTGCAGCACCCACTGATCCTCGGTGAGCACCTCGGCCAGCGGGGCGAGCACCTCGACCGCCTCGCCGCCGTGGCTGACCGGGTCGATCAGCACCGTGCCTGCGCCGGCCCGGCGGATCTGTACCAGGTAGGCGCGGTTGGAGTAGCGGAAGCCCGACGCGCGCTCGGCGTCGACCGCGAACGGCCCCGTGCCCGAGGCGAGAAGGTCTGCGGCCCTGCTGATCTCGCTGCGGCTGACCGAGACGTCGGGCACTCCGTCACGCGGGGTCAGCAGCGGGACGGCGTCGGTCCCGGGATCGTCGGCATCGGAGTCCACCGCGGAACCCTCGGAGTCGGAATCGGCCATCACGTCAGGCGCGGGTGCGCGAGCCCAGGTCGGTCACCCCGGCCGGCGGCAGGCCCGCAGCGTGCTCGAGCACCTCGCAGAACGCCTGGACGTGCGGACCCAGGTCCAGCGTCGTCGCGGTCCACGACGCCCGCAGCTCCAGCTGGTGCGCGCGCGGCGGGCCGGAGATGTCGCCGTAGCGCACCGACGTGGTCGCGGTGACGGTGCCGCCCAGCGCGGTGTGGTGCTCGGAGCGCTCGGTGAGCGCGTCGACGAGCCAACTCCACGCCACCTCGGGCAGCAGCGGGTCGACGGCCTCACTGGAGTCCAGATCGGCCTGGATGTAGGCGACCAGCCGCATGGTGCCGTCCCACGCGTCGGCGCCCTCGGGATCGTGCAGCAGGATCAGCCGCCCGAAGGCGTCCCCGTCGGAACGCTCCGGGATGACCGTCGCCTCGGCATGCTTGACCTCGGCGCCCAGCGCGTAGCTGTAGGGCGCCAGGCGCTGCGGGGGGCGGATCGGCCCCAGCTCGATCTCCGGTCGCACGGTGGTGGCATTCATCGCCGCCACCGCTTCACGGAATTGAGCCGGTTCGGCGGTGGTCACGCGCAAAGACGCTAGTCCATTTCCATAGGTCTGTGCTCATGGCGCGCCGAATCGGGGCACACCGGGCATGGCAGCATAGGGACCGATGAACACGCGCCGCGAGCTGCCCGAATCGCCCTACCTGGCCGCCGTCGCCGGCCGCAAACCCTCCCGGATCCCGGTCTGGATGATGCGGCAGGCCGGACGGTCGCTTCCCGAGTACCGGGCGCTGCGGGCGAAGAACACGATGATGCAGGCCTGCTTCGACGCGGACCTGATCACCGAGATCACCCTGCAGCCGGTCCGGCGCCACGACGTGGACGCGGCGATCCTGTTCTCCGACATCGTCGTGCCGCTGCGTGCCGCCGGCATCGCGCTGGACATCGTGCCCGACGTGGGCCCCGTCATCGAGCACCCGATCCGGACCCGCGACGACGTCGGCGCGGTCACGGCCCTGGACCGCGACCGGGTCGCGCCCGTTGCGGCCGCCATCGGTCAGCTGGTCGGCGAGCTCGGCGAGGTCCCGCTGATCGGTTTCGCGGGCGCCCCGTTCACGCTGGCGTCCTACCTGGTCGAGGGCGGTCCGAGCCGCAACCACGAGCACACCAAGGCGATGATGCTGGGGGAGACCGACACCTGGACCGCGCTGATGACCGCGCTGACCGATGTGACGATCGCGTTCCTGCAGACCCAGATCGAGGCCGGCGTCGACGCCATCCAGGTCTTCGACTCCTGGGCCGGGACGCTGTCGCTGGCCGACTACCGCAGCTACGTGCTGCCCCACAGCGCGCGGGTGTTCGCCGCGCTGGCCGGGCACGGGGTGCCGATGACGCACTTCGGGGTCGGCACCGCCGAACTGCTCGGCGCGATGTCGGAGGCCGTCCACGGTGGCGGGGCGGGCCACGGCGTGCCCGCGGTGGTCGGGGTGGACTGGCGTACCTCGCTGACCGACGCCGCCGCCCGGGTGCAGCGGGGCGTCGCCCTGCAGGGCAATCTCGACCCGGTGGTGCTGCTCGCGGGCCGGCCGGTGGTCGAGCGCGCGGTGCGCGCGGTCGTGGAGGACGGCAGGCGAGCCGTCGACGCCGGCGCGGTCGGGCATGTGTTCAACCTCGGCCACGGCGTGCTGCCCGCGACCGATCCCGACGTCATCACCGAAGCCGTGGCGCTGGTGCACGAGCTGTGAGCGCGCCCAGGGCCGCCCGGTATTGCGTTGTGGGCGGCGGCATCTCAGGTCTGGTCGCGGCGTACCGGTTGCGGGTCGCGGCCGGCCCGGACGCCACCATCACGCTGCTCGACCCGGCCGACCGGCTGGGCGGGGTGCTGCGCACCGAACGCCTCGGCGGTCAGCCGCTCGACGTCGGCGCCGAGGCCTTCGTCACCCGCAGGCCCGAGGTGCCCGCCCTGCTCGGCGAACTCGGCCTGTCGGGCCGCCAGCTCACCACCACGGGCGCCCGGCCGCTGATCTACAGCGAGGGCCGCACCCACCCGCTGCCCAAGGACACCGTCAACGGCATCCCGTCGCGGCCCTCAGCGCTCACCGGCCTCGTCGACGACGCGACGATCCGGTGGATGCTCGACGAGCCGCGTCGCCCGCTGTCCTGGAGTCCCGGGGCCGACCCGACGGTCGCCGAACTCGTCGGCGACCGGTTCGGCGAACAGGTCGTGATCCGCTCGGTCGACCCGCTGCTGGGCGGTGTCTACGCCGGATCCGCGGCGACGATCGGGCTGCGCTCGGCCGCGCCGACGATCGCCACCGCGCTGGACCGCGGCGCCCGCAGCCTGACCGAGGCGGTCTGCACGGCGCTGCCGCCGCCCCAGCCGGGGTCGGTGTTCGGCGCGCTCGACGGCGGCTACGCGGTGCTGATCGACGAACTGGTCCGGCGGTCGGGTCTGACCTGGGCGCAGGTGGCGGCCGCGACGGTGCGTCCTGCGGCCCAGGGCTGGGAGGTCGTCGACGACGAGGGCGCCCGCTGGCCCGCCGACGCCGTGGTGCTCGCGGTCCCGGCGCCCCGGCTCGCCGCGCTCGTCGCCGACGTCGCCCCGCGTACCGCCGCGGCGGCCCGCCGCGTCCGGGTCGCGTCGGCCGCGGTGGTGGCGCTCGCGCTGCCCGGTGGCACCCCGCTGCCGGAGCAGTCCGGCGTGCTGGTCGCCGGCCGCGGCCGCCTGCACGCCAAGGCGGTCACCCTGTCGTCGCGCAAGTGGGGGCGGCGCGGTTCGGTCGAGTTGGTGCGGCTGTCCTTCGGCCGGTTCGACGACGACCTGGCGCGCCGCGCCGGCGACGAGGAGTTGCTGACCTGGTCCGAGCAGGACCTGACGACGCTGTTCGGGATCACCGTCGAGCCGGAGGACAGCCTGGTGGTGCGCTGGCTCGACGCGCTGCCGCAGTACGGACCCGGGCACGCCGAGCTGGCGGCGGAACTGCGGGCGGGCCTGCCGGCGGGGCTCGCGGTCGCGGGTGCCTACCTGGACGGCATCGGGGTGCCCGCCTGTGTGGCGGCCGCGACCCGGGCGGTCGCGGCGATCGTGGCACGATAGATCCATGGCCAAGCTCGACTTCGACGCGATCAACTCCACCCTCCGCTACCTGATGTTCTCGGTGTTCGCGGTCAAGCCGGGGGTGCTGGCCGACGGCGACGATGCGCGGGCCGGGATCGTCGACGAGACGGCGACGTTCCTCAAGCACCAGGAGGACAACGGTGTGGTGGTGCGGGGACTCTACGACGTCGCCGGCATGCGCGCCGACGCCGATTTCATGATCTGGACGCACGCCGAGACCATCGAGGCCCTGCAGGCCACCTATGCCGACTTCCGCCGGACCACCACGCTGGGCCGCGCGTCGACCCCGGTGTGGAGCAACGTGGCGCTGCACCGGCCGGCCGAGTTCAACAAGAGCCACGTGCCTGCGTTCCTCGCCGGCGAGGAACCCGGCGCCTACATCTGTGTGTATCCGTTCGTGCGGTCGCTCGAGTGGTACCTGCTCCCCGATGACGAACGCCGCCGCATGCTCGCCGAGCACGGCATGGCCGCACGCGGCTACAAGGACGTTCGCGCGAACACCGTGCCGGCCTTCGCGCTCGGCGACTACGAGTGGCTGCTGGCCTTCGAGGCCCCGGAACTGCACCGCATCGTCGATCTGATGCGTGACCTGCGGGCCACCGACGCCCGCAAGCACGTGCGCGAGGAGACTCCGTTCTTCACCGGCCCCCGGGTCTCGGTCGAAAAGCTGGTGAACGCGCTGCCCTAGCTGTTTGCCAGATGTGACGGTAGCCGCTCGATATTGATGCCGCTGCAAATACTGCAGCAGAGTGGCCGTCGCATATCAAGAGCCCTGCTACCTCTCTTCGGCAGAATTCTCGGTCACAGCAAATGACCAACGGAGTGCAGCCTCTGGTTCCTTGCGATATCAGAAATTGCTAGGATCCGCTCTATGCCGTATCTCCGGGGGGTGTCGGCGGGTGCTGTGACCGTCGGCGCCGGGTATGGCGCCTGGTTGAGCGGCGGTTGGGGCGGCCCGGCCCTCATCCGCGTTCTCGACGACGTCGGGCTCGTGTTCTTCGCGCTCGCCGCGGCGCTGTGCGCCGGGCGTGCGGCGGTGGTGCTGCAGGGCCGGGAGCGTGTCGCCTGGGCGTTCCTGGCGATCGGGGCCGGCGGGTGGGCCGCCGGGGAAGCGATGTGGAGTTACTACGACCTCGTCGCCGGCACCGCGCCCTTCCCGTCCTGGGCCGACGCCGGGTATCTGTCGTTTCTCGCCGGTGCCGGCCTGTGCCTGATCGTGCTGCTCACGGCATCGCCGTCGGGTACCCAGTTGCGCGTGCTGCTCGACGGGCTGATCGTCGCGGCGGCCATCTTCGGCGCCGCCTGGGTGACGTGGTTGCAGACGGTGTACGCGGCGCAGCCCCACGATGTGGTGACGGTCGCGATGTCGCTCGTCTATCCGGTGGTCGACATCGCGCTGATCACCGTCGCCGTGCTGATGTGCCTACGCGCGTCGGCGTCGCGGCGCCCGCCGCTGGCCCTGGTGACCGTCGGGCTGCTCGCGATCGCCGCCTCCGACACCGCGTTCGCCTACCTGACCGCGACGAACGGCTACAACGACCACCATGAAATCGCGATCGGCTGGGCCTGGGGTTTCGCCCTGCTCGGGGCCGGCGCGCTGTCCGCGGCCCGCGGACCCTCCGCCGAGGCCCGCCGGCCTGCCACGGCGGTGTCGAAGTGGCTGCCGTACGTGCCCGTGCTGCTGTCGGCGGTGCTGTGCACGCCCGTGCTGATCGCCGGGCTGGGACCGGTGTTCGTCGCCGTGGCGGTGATCGTGGTGGCGGTGGTGATCCGGCAGTTCGTGATCCTCGCGGAGAATCGTCGGCTCCGTGCGGACGCCGCCGCGGCCGCCCCACCCCCGGCCGCCCTCTCGCCGATGCTCGACGACCTGCGGCACGCGATCGACCACGCCGGGCTGCGCCTGGTGTATCAACCGCAGTTCGACCTGCACACGGGACGGATCGTCGGGATGGAGGCGCTGATCCGGTGGCCGCACCCGTGCCAGGGCCTGCTCGGACCCGATCAGTTCCTTCCACTGGTCAACAAGCGCGCGCTGATGAGTTCCCTGACCAGCGCTGTGCTCGACCTCGCGCTCGATGACGCAGCGATGTGGTATTCGGCAGGCTTCCGGGTGCCCGTCGCGATCAACGTGTTCGCGCCGACGATCAGCGACCCGAAACTCACCGCGGACATCACCGCGGGTCTGCGCCGACGCGGGTTGCCCCCGGAGACGCTGATCGTCGAGATCACCGAGGACCGGCTGCTCGCCGACATGGAAGGCACGCGGGCGGCGTTGACGACGCTGCGGGACAAGGGGATCCGCGTCGCGCTCGACGACTTCGGCAGCGGCTACTCCGCGCTGTGGTATCTGCGCGACCTGCCCGTCGACCAGGTCAAGCTCGACCGGGAGTTCATCGCGCCGATCCTCGAGCACCCGACGTCGGCGACGATCGTGCGCGCCGTCATCGGGATGGCTCACGCGCTGGGGCTGACGCCGGTGGCCGAGGGTGTGGAGAGCGCCGAGATCGCGGACCGGTTGTGCGAGTACGGCTGCCCGGTCGCCCAGGGGTTCTACTTCAGCCGCCCCCTGCCCGGTGCGGACATGCTCGGCCTGCTCGAAGCGCAGCGCCGAGACGACCCCGCGGCGCCGCGTGAGGTCACCGTTGGGCGGGCACCAGACGCAGTGAGATCGAGTTGATGCAGTACCGCTGGTCGGTCGGCGTCGGGTAGCCCTCGCCCTCGAACACGTGCCCGAGATGGCTGTGGCAGTTGGCGCACAGCACCTCGACCCGGCGCATGCCCAGCGAATCGTCGGTGCGCAGGATCACCGCGTCGGAGTCGGCGGGGTCGAAGAACGACGGCCAGCCGCAGTGCGATTCGAATTTCTCTGTGCTGCGGAACAATTCGGCGCCGCAGGCGCGGCACTGATAGACGCCCTCGGTGGTGGTGTCGGTGTATTCACCGGTGAACGGACGCTCGGTGCCCGCCCGGCGCAACACGGCGAACTCCTCGGGGGTGAGGCGTTCACGCCACTGGTCGTCGCTCAGTTCCAGTTTGGGACCCGTCATGGTGCCAGGTTACTCGGCGCCACCGGCTCGGAGCGGGGCCGCGGCAGCCACGCCGGGTCGATCCCGTCGTCGAGACGCCCGTCGGCCCGGGCGTCCAGGTAGCGGTAGAGCAGCGTGGTGAACACGACGATCACCATCAGCGACCAGCCGTAGGTGATCTTGAGGTATTCCAGTGCCCGGCCGGTGCTGGGCAGCTGCCACAGCAGCCAGCGGTCCATGGTGAGAAATCCGTAGACGGCCAGCCACGCCACCCAGCTGCGGATCACCGAGTTCGGTAGCACCACGGTCATCAGGAACGGGAACAGCGTGATCGAGTAGTAGCCCTGCCCCAGCGAGAGCACCAGCCACGACGTCGTGAGCAGCACGCCCGAGGACGTCAGCATCCAGAAGAACGGGTCGCGGGTGCGGTAGTAGCGGTACAGCAGCCACAGCGCCGCGGCGCCCAACACCCCGAACAGGATGCGCAGCAGCAGGATCAGCCCCATCGGCAGCCCGAAGTAGAGGCCGTTGCCGAGGATCGAGCTGTTGAAGTAGTCGCGGGTGGAGAAGATGTAGGGCACCGTGCGGGTGACGAAGTTCATCGGGTCGGAGATCAGCGGCCACGCGGCGACGTTGAACGCGACGGGTACCGCGATCGCGGTGACCAGCGCCCGCCACTGACGGTTGAGCAGCGGCAGGAGCAGCAGCGGGGCCAGCAGCGGTTTGACGACCAGGGTCAGGCCGATGCTGATCCCGGCCCACCACTCGTGGCTGCGGTTGCCGTCCAGCAGCCACCGGAAGAACAGCACCTCGAGCAACAGCATGACGCCGTTGATGTTGCCGAACACCAGGGTGTTGGTGACGCTCTCGGTGCAGAACATCGCCAGCAGCAGCGCCGGCGCGGCCACCGAGCTGAGCCCGAAACCGAACAGCCGCAACAGGAAGTAGCCGGCGAGGATGATCGCCACCGTGTTGAAGAAGATGAACCAGTTGCGCGACGCCACCTCGGGCAGGTAGCCGAACGGCGCCATGATCAGCGTGCCGCCCGGCGGGTAGAGGTAGTGCGGGTCGACGTAGTCGAAGTGCTCGTTGTAGATGTCCCAGCCGAACTTGAAGTTGATCACCGCGCGGTAGACCGGCGCGAAATCGTCGGTGATGTAGCGGTTGAAGACCAGGACGTAGCTGCGATGGATGACGGACAGGATCGCCAGCGGCCACAGGACCGAGCGCAGAACCGAGGCGGTGGTGGGCGGGCTGGTGCGGGGCCTGAACGCTTTCACCACAAGATCACGCACGTCAGGCACCGTACCGTAGCGGCGTGGTGCGGGGCCGTCAGGCCGGGCAGTACGTGTCCGTTGCGGGCAATTGGCCACTCTCGAGGTAGGCGAGCACCGGCGGCAGTGCGCACGGCGAGTAGATCGACGCGCCGTGGCCGATGCCCTGCCACATCACCCGCTTGTTGGTCGACCCCGCATTGATCGCCGTCGCCGCGACGGCCGCGACGCCCTCGCCGCCGACGATGGGGTCGTTCTGCACGCCGAGCAGCAGCGTCGGCGTCGTCAACCCCTGGGGTTCCTTCGGTGCGGTGCCGCTGGGCCAGTTCAGGCACTTGACCATGTCCAGGGCCCCGACCGTGCCGAACTGCGGGTACCGCTTGCCCCACTCGACCACCAGCTCGCGCACCCGGTCGGGGGTGGGGCGGTTGAGGGCGTCGCTGCAGGAGTTCACGAACTGGCCGTCGGTCTGGCGCAGCGTCTCCGCGGTGTTGATCAGGTTGTTGAGGCGGTTGTTGTCCCCGGAGTTGGCGTCGGCGATCGCCTGGGCCAGCTCGTTGCCGGCGTCCACCCGGTTGCCCTGGGGGAACGCCAGCGCCGTGGAGATCGCGTCGGCGACGGCGGCCACCGACGCCCCGCCGGGGCCGTTCCCGGCTCGCGCCGCCGAGAACAGAGCGTCGACGGCGCCCTTCGGGTCGGGGCCGAGGGGGCAGTTGGTCGCCAGGCACTGGGTGGTCCACGCATCGAGCGAGGCCTGCTCACCCCTGACCCGCTGCTCGGTGGCGGCCTCGGCGGAGATGCCCAGCGGCAACGGCGAATCCAGCACCAGCCGGGCCACCTTGTTGGGATGCGAACCGGCGTAGGCCAGCGCCACCTGCGCCCCGTTGCCCACGCCGAGCAGGGCCAGCGCAGGGACGTCCCAGGTGGTGCGCAACCGCTCGAGGTCCTCGGCGGCGTGGGCGTTGTCGTACGCGGAGTCGCCGGGGGCGATGGTGTCGGTGCAGCTCGTCGTCGCGGTCATCGTGATCGCGCCGAGGTTGGCCACCGGGTCGTCTCCGGACTGGAACTGGGCCTGCTCGAACATCTCCTGCCGGTCGAACACGTCGCGGCAGTCCAGCGCGCCGGACATCCCGATGCCGCGGCGGTCGACGGCGACGATCGGGTGCTTGGCGAGCACGTCGGCGCCCGCGCGCGACAGCCAGGCCGGCAGCTGGACCGAGGACGGCAGATCCGACCCGGTCGTCATCACCAGCGGGCCCGCGTCGGCCGGGGTCTGGGCAGAGCGGGCGCGCACCACGCCGATGCTCACGCTGCCGTTGGCCCCGCTGATCGGATCGAGGTCGGCGTCGTAACTCGCGCAGTCGAGCGTGACGCCCGGCAGCGGATCCACCGCGGCGGCGCTGAACACCCGCGAGGTGCAGTCCCGCCAGGACAGGTCGTTCTTGGGCGCCTCGACCCCCGGTGGTCCGGCGGGCTTGTCGCTGGTCTGGGTGGCGCCCTGCGGGCCGGCCCCGGAGTCGGTGGCGTAGCGCGGGTTAGCGGCCAGGCCGGGGGAGCAGGCCGACACGGCCACGGCCAACGACATCGTCACCGCCACGACGGCCGGCACCGAACGAAACATGCCGACCACAGTACTGATCAGCGCGCCCGGCCCACGTCGGCGCGCACGTAGCTCAGGAACAGGTAGCCCTCGGCGTCGGACAGTGTGTGACGCAGCCGCAGCGGGGTCCGGCCGTCCGCCTCGCCGGTGACGATGCGGCCTGCCGCGCCGCCGACCAGGACGGGGGAGACGGTCAGGCACAGCTCGTCGAGCAGGTCCTCGGCGATCAGCATGCCGAGTATCCCCGGGCCGCCCTCGGCCAGCACCCGACGCAGTCCTCGCGCGGCCAGCGCGTCGAGCACCCTGGCCAGGTCCAGTGAATCGGGGTCGCCGCCCGAGGCGTCGATCACCTCGGCCCGCGTGCCCAGCCGCTCCCGCACGCCCGCCGCCGCGGCGGAACTGGTGAACACCAGCGGAGCCACCTCGGTGCGGGTGAACAGCGCGGCGTCGGGGTCCACCGAGCCGGATCGGGTGAGCACCGCGATCGGCGGGATCTCGGCCTGCCCGCGGTCCCGCCGGGCCGCGCGCTGCGCGGGGTCGAGCGTCACCCCGGAGTAGTCCTCGACCCGCGCGGTGGCCGCGCCGACGAGCACCACGTCGGCGAGCCCGCGCAGGGTGCCGAACAGCGCCTTGTCACCCGCCCCGCCCAGGCCTCCCGATTTCCCGGCGCTCGTCGCGCCCCCGTCGGCCGAGGCGACCATGTTCGCGCGCACCCAGCAACCCGCGCCGGTCTCGGGGTAGGCGTACTGGTCGGCCAGCCCGGCAGCGCCGACCGCGCCGGCGCCGCCCAGCAGTGTGAACTGCGTCCCGTCGTCGTCTGCGGACATACGCAGAATCACAGCACGCCGTTAGGGTGCCTGCATGCAGGGGTCCAGCTTCAGCGCCGGCGATGTCGCGCACCTGACCGATCGGCGTCCCAGCGTCACGCCGGAACGGCTGGTGGCCCAACTGGTCCCGCCGCCGACGTTCGCCGACGTCAGCTTCGACACCTACCGGCCCGATCCGGCCGAGCCGACGCAGGCGGCCGCGGTGCAGGCGTGCCGCCGGTTCTGCGAGCAGGCCCTCGAGCGGCGGGCCGGGAAGAAGAAGCTGTTCGGCAAGCGGGAGGTGCTGCCCGGCGTCGGTATCTACCTCGACGGCGGTTTCGGGGTGGGCAAGACCCACCTGTTGGCGTCGTCGTACTACGCGACCGGAAGCAACGAATACCGGCGGGCGTTCGCCACGTTCGGCGAGCTGACCCAGCTGGCCGGGGTGTTCGGCTTCGTCGAGTGCATCGACCTGCTCGCCGACTACGCGCTGGTGTGCATCGACGAGTTCGAACTCGACGACCCCGGCAACACCACGCTGATCTCCCGCCTGCTCTCGGCGCTCGTCGAGCGGGGCGTGTCGGTGGCGGCCACCTCCAACACACTGCCCGAACAGCTCGGTGAGGGCCGGTTTGCCGCGCAGGACTTTCTCCGCGAGATCAACACGCTCGCAGCGATGTTCACCACGGTGCGCATCGAGGGGCCGGACTACCGGCACCGCGGACTGCCGCCCGCGCCGGAACCGCTCGGCGACGACGAGGTGGCGCGGCGGGCCGCCGAGGTGCCGGGCGCGACGCTCGACGACTTCGACGCGCTGTGCGCACATCTGGCGACCATGCATCCGTCGCGGTACCTGACGCTGATCGAGGGGGTCTCGGAGGTGTTCCTGACCGGGGTGCATCCGCTCGACGACCAGAACGTGGCCCTGCGCCTGGTCTCGTTGACCGACCGGCTCTACGACGCGGGCATCCCGGTGGTCGCCTCCGGCGCGAAGCTGGACACGGTCTTCAGCGACGAGATGCTCGCCGGCGGGTTCCGCAAGAAGTACCTGCGAGCCACGTCGCGGCTGCTGGCGTTGACCGCCGCGGGTCAGACCGGGCGGACCATCACGTAGTCGGCCTCGAGGTGGGTGCCCAACCGGAACGTCTTGGTGCCGGTGACGGTGAACCCGTGCTTGGCGTAGAAACGTTGCGCGCGACCGTTGTTCTGGTTGACGCCGAGCCACACCGACGCGGCCGCGCTGTTCTCGGCGTGCGCGAGCGCGGCCGACATCAGCGCGGTCGACACCCCCGCGCCGTGGGCGTCGGGCAGCACGTACATCTTCGACAGCTCCACCGCCGGCCGCGCTGTCACCGCCGCGGTCACATCGGGGTCGTCGGGCACGCCGCGAATCATCATGGCGTAGCCGATGATCCGGCCGTCCTGCGTGGCGGTCAGCACGGTCCGGTCGGGGTCGTCGAGGTAGTCCCCGAAGCGCGCTTCGGTGAGGTTCTCGGCAATGAACGCGCCGATGTCGGCCGGGGTGCACGACGGGGGACAGGCCAGCGGGAAGGTGCGGGCGGCGACGTCGGCGAGTTCGGTCACCCGCGCGGGGTCGGCGGCGCCGATGTGCAGGCTCAGGCCACGTTCCACTGGGCCAGGCGGATGCCGGTGATCCGGTCGAGCAGCACGACGTTGGACACCAGGTCGCGGTAGCAGTCCCACCACACGCCGCCGCTGAACGTGCGGCCGACCTGGGCGTTCTGCAACCCGTACTGCAGCGCGTCGGGGGCGTCGCTGTTGCGCGGCTCGTAGGCGTCCCCCGTCGGGGTGACGCCGCGGAACGCGTAGGTGATGCCCATCGCGTACGGGGTGGGCAGCTGTACCGGGGTGATCGTCACGTCGGCCCGGAACACCTGGTAGCGCGGCGCGCGGGGCGGGTAGCCGAAGCCGGGGGGCACGGGCGAGGGCGCGATACCGGTCACCGCGACGTCGGCCACCAGCCCCTTGAACTCGACGCGCAGCGTCTCACCGAGCCGGCCGATCGGGATGACGGCCGCGCCGGCCGGGGGCGCCAGCACACCGCCGAGCGTGGCCATGGTGGCGAGCAGGACAACGAGCCAGCGCCGCATGTGTGGGGATCCCTCCTGGCCGTGCACGATCGAGCAGGTCCTGGCATGATCGCACACCCGGCGTTGCCGCCGGCGCGGTTAGGCCGGGGACGGCACCCAGGGGCCGACGCCGCCGACCGTCTCGATGCGGATCCTGGTCAGGTAGCCGGGCGGGGCGTCGGGTGGCGGGAAACCCGCGCCGGGTGCGGCCAGTGTCTCGGCGAGGTCGGCGAGCAGTTCCGGCGCGCCACCCTCGACGATGCGGGCCGTCCCGGTGACGGCCAGGTAGGGCCGCATCACCGCGGTCGGCCCGTCCGGCGCGACGATGGTGACCGCGACCCGCGGATCCCGGCGCACGTTGCGCACCTTCTTGTGTTCGGACAGGTGCGCGACGACCAACTCGTCGCCGTCGGCGGTGGACTGCAGCGCCACCCAGACCAGGGTCACCTGTGGGCTGCCGTCGGGGTTGAGGGTGACCAGCGTGGCGTCGGCGCCACGACCGATGAGGGCGCGGCCGGCCGGGTTGAGTTCCATGTGGTGTGCCAACACCGGCCCGGGCGATTCATTCCGTGAACGGCTCCAGTGCGGCCCGCAGGTCCCGCTCGAAACGGTCGATGTCGACCCCGAGGCGGTGCAGTTCGCCCTCCTGGCCCTCCTGCTCGTAGAGCGCGAGCAGCAGGTGTTCGGTGCCGATGTAGTTGTGGCCCAGCCGCAACGCCTGGCGGAAGGTCACCTCGAGCGCCTTCTTGGCGTCGGCGTCGAACGGGATGAGGGCGGGCACGTGGTCCGCCCGGGGCGGCAGGGTGACGGTGTCGGCGACGGTGTCGAGAGCGATGCCCTGGTCGGCGATCAGGCGGGCGGCCAGCCCGGTCGGGTCGGCGAAGAGGCCGAGCACCAGGTGCGCCGGCCGGATCTCGGCGTTGCCCGCCGCGTGCGCCCGGTTCTGCGCCTCGACGATCACCGCGCGGGCCCGGGGCGTGAACCGGCTGAAGCCGGCGCTGGGATCCAGGGCCGCCGCGTCGGTGGGTGTCCTCGGCACGAAGCGCTTCTGGGCGGCCTGCTTGGTGACGCCCATGCACTTGCCGATCTCGGTCCACGACGCGCCCGACCGGCGGGCCTGGTCGACGAAGTGGCCGATCAGGTGGTCGGCCACCTCGCCCAGGGCTTCGGCGGCCAGCACGGCGTCGGTGAGTTGATCCAGCGGCTGGTCGTGGACGCGGGTGATGACGTCGATGAGGTCGTCGAGGCGGACGGGGTGGCTGATCTTCGCAGCATCGGTCATGCGTCAACCCTAGGTTGACGATTGGTGCGCGTCAACCCGTGGTTGACCCTGCGGCGCCGGGGTAGCCGCGCCGGACCGTGCGGTCGAGGATGCCCAACGTCGCGCGCAGGGCGCCCTCGGACACCACGGGGAAGATCTTCGCGTCGCGCCAGTGCTGGTCGATGCCGGACCAGTCGTAGAACGACGTCACCACGGTGCCCTCCTCGGTCGGCGCGAGGCGGTAGCCGTACACGTGGCCGATCTGCGGCCGGATCTGGCCCAGAATCGTCCACGCGATCAGCCGGTCCCGGTCGTAGTCGGTGATCTGGACCGTCACGTCGTAGCGGCCGAGGGGGAAGTCGTTGAGCGACTCGCGGTCCATGCGCACGACGAAGGAGTCACCTGCACTGCGGACCGGATCGCCGTCGGCGTCCTGCAGCATGCCCGTGGCGTCGATCGCCACATGACCCTGCGGATCGCAGAGCACCGCGAACACGTCGGCGGCGGGGGCGGGAATCGTGCGGGACACCTCGAGGCGGTCGGTCATGGGTCGATCGTGTCACGAGAGTGGTCTGGATCACTGAGGGGTTTCGCTACGCGGCTAGGCCGGGAACCCGACCAGGGATGCGATCTGATGAGAAGACCACGACACACCATCCCCGGATGTTGAGGCGGGCGTTGGACTTCATCCACGAGAACGCCCAGTACGAGATCACCATCCGCGACATCTCCGCGGCCGCCGATGTGACGCCGCGCGCGATCCAGTACGCGTTTCGCGAGCACATCGGCACGACACCGCTGGATTATCTGCGCCGGGTGCGCCTGGAGCGCGCGCACCGCGAGTTGAAATCGGCGGATCCGGCGCGCGACACCGTCACCTCGATCGCCGGTCGGTGCGGTTTCAGCCATCCCGGCCGGTTCAGCAGCGCCTACAAGGAAGTGTTCGGCACCGAGCCGAGCCGCACGCTCCGCAGTTCCTGACGTCTCACAGCGGGGTGAAGCCCTCGCGGTTGTAGATGCCGGCCTGCCAGCCGTTGGCGAAGCAGACCAGCGGTCGCCCGTCCGGAGCCTGCGCCGCGGACTGCGGGTTGGGGCACGGAGCGCCGATGTCCTTCACGCCCCGCAGATCGTAGGTGGCCTGCCAGAACCCGGTGTAGACCGGCGGCCACTGATTCGGGATCCAGCGGCACTGCAGGGCTTCGCCGCCGGGCCCGCGGCCGAAGGTGAACCGATCCATGTTCGTGCACGGGGCGGTCAGGTGCGCGTCATAGCTCATGCCGGGAACGTCGTTCGCGTAGTGCCCGGGATCGTCCGGGTACGCCGGAGCCGGTTGGGCTATCGCGGCAGGTGCCGCGCCCACAGCGGCGATGCCGATCGCGGTCGCCGTCAGCATCTCGCGAATCATGTCCCACCCCTTGGTCGCCGGATCTGATCTGATCTTCACGAACCCTATCGGGTGGTGGCGCCCCGTCGCGGCCTTTCCGGCCCAGCAAACGATCTCGGCCCGCCACCTGAGGGGGGTTGGTGGCGGGCCGAGCGTATCGGGGTTGTCTGATCGGGACTTCCGTACTGGCGAAATTACGGACCCAACCTGAGAGTGGCCTGATAGCCACATAGATTCGCGCTTGAAATGCGGTAACGAATCGGGTGTCGGTCAGACGGCGAGGCGGGTCAGTTCTGCTTTCGCGTTGCGTTCGACGAACAGCGGGACGAAGTCCCGGATGGGTCGGCCCTCGAAGCGGGCGTACTGCTCGTGGACCACCGCGGCGACGCGGCCCGGCTCCACGGCGGCGTGGGCATCGGCCAGACGCTGCGCCAGCTGGTCGATGATCTGCTGCTCACTCAACGCGATCACGCGCTCAGCTTCGCCGCCTCCCGCGCGGCCGTCAACCGGCGCGATCCTGAGCGTTCAGCCGGGCTGCGACGACGGCAGGCACCTGTGGCGAACATCAAACGGCTACTTGAGTTTGAGCACCCAGGCGGGCGCCCAGTGGGTGACCGTCTGCTTGTCGCCGCCGAAGGTGACGGCGTAGGTCACCAGCCCCCACCAGCCGCCCTGCTCGCCGAGACCCCAGCAGGTCAGGCGGCCGTCGACGACGGTGTTCATCTGCAGGCCGTGGGGGTGGTACCGGCCTTCTCCGTGCGGCTCGCGCGGGAACATCGCGACGAGATCCACCAGGACCGCCACCGGTGGGTGCACCCGGCGGAACACGGTGGGCTGCGGTTGTCCGCCATGTCCGATCTTCTGCAGCGCCACCCTTCGATCATATGTTCGAAGAGAGGCGCCGCGAAGCGCGGTCAGCCCTGATTGTTGGCTTTCGTGATGCCCGGGGTGAAGTTGGGTCCGCACGGCATCTTGATGCCGTGCTGGGTGCACAGCGAGATACCGCCGGCCACGCCGGAGTACGAGCCGGGCTTGGGATAGGTGCCCTGGATGTCCACGCCGCTGCTTGCGGCCTGGGACACGGCGGCGCCGCCGAGCGAGGCGGCGAGCATGGCGGCCCCGGCGACAAGTCCGGCGGCGGCGGTGGTGATGCGGTTCGGCATGGCGATCTCCTCAGATGACGCGGTACGAAGCCGGGCGTGGTGCATCCGGCCGGGGTATGGCGTCGATGGTGAGGGCGCAGACTCGGAGGAACCACCCTGATCGCCTGCCGATCGTCTGACAGGCCCGCGGGCCGATCCGGGGACTGCCAGGGGGTTCCCAGATTCGCCTGGCACGGCATGTTGCGGTGGCCGCCGAAGAAGAAGAGATGACGAAATATGGTGCGCGATACTGGGATTGAACCAGTGACCTCTTCCGTGTCAGGGAAGCGCTCTCCCGCTGAGCTAATCGCGCCGGGAACACCTTGGAGGTGGAGACGGGAATCGAACCCGTGTGCACGGCTTTGCAGGCCGTTGCCTCACCACTCGGCCACTCCACCGCTGGGCTTGATGCCACTGCACCTTCGAGCGGATGACGGGATTCGAACCCGCGACCCTCACCTTGGCAAGGTGATGCGCTACCAACTGCGCTACATCCGCGCGCCACGGGCGAGATCGTCGCTCGTTGCGAAGCACGACGATAGTCCACGCGGTTGGGCGTAGACAAATCCCCTCTCGGTTGGGGCGCGTCGCGCGTCAGAAGACGGTGTAGTCCTCCCGTGAGAGCGTGAATCCGCGGCCGTCGGTGTTCAGGCACCGCATGCCCGACATCTCGCTGCGGCAACTGATCCCGGCACCGGCCCGGTCCTCGCCGTAGGGCAACGCGGGCCCGGCGCCCAGCGCGGTGTCGCCGGCGCAGACGAACCGCGGCGCGCCGGTCCGGCCCAGCGTCAGGCCCTGGCCGTAGTCGGTGAAGTCGGGGCAGTCGGCGGTCCGCGGCGGCGGCGCCCATGACCGGTCGGCGATGTCGCAGCGCACCATGTCCTCGGTGAGGATGCAGCCCACGTTGCCGCTCGGCGACGTGAACCCGACGACGTCGGCCGCGGCCACCGGCGCTGCGCCCACGCCGGCCGCGCACAGGGCCGCCACGGCGACGGATGCGACCCGCCCACACAGCGTCATGCGGTGACTTTACCTGTGAAGTGCCTGGCAGAAGCCCCGAATTCTGGGAGGGCCGGGTACGCGTGTTAATGTTCTGCCGCGTCCGACTTCGTCGGAAATACCCGGTCTCGTAGCTCAGTGGGAGAGCGTCCGCCTCACACGCGGAAGGTCGCTGGTTCGAACCCAGCCGGGACCACCACGACTCAGTGGCGCAGCGCGCTGCCCTTCACCCATTCCGCCCACGGCAGCGTCCAGTCGCCGTTCTGGTCCAGCCGCAGCGGCGGGCCACCGGTGTTGCGCACCTCGACCACATCACCGGGCCGCGAGAACGAGAAGAACCATTGGGCGTTGTCGCTGTTGAGGTTCAGGCATCCGTGGCTGAGGTTGGTGTTGCCCTGCGCCCACACGGTCGAGTTGAGCTGGTGCAGATAAATCCCGTCAGAGCTGATCTTCGTTGCCCACGGGATCGTCTCGCGGTAACCCAACCGGCTGTTGACCGGGAGCCCGAACGACGACGAGTCCATGATCACCGGGTTCGCCTTGTCGATGACGGTGTAGACACCCGGCGGCGTCCAGAACGACAGCGTGTTCCCGCCGATGGTCTCGGTGCCGCCCATGCCCATCGAGGTCGGCATCGTCCGCACGAGTTTGCCGTTGTCGAAGACGCTGACCTGCTTGGTGGTGTCGTCGGCGATCGAGACGTGCGCGTCGCCGATGACGAAGTTCACCTTCGCGTCCTCGGCGCCGTACAGGTCGTCACTGAGCTTGTCGCCGTAGATGTCGGCCTCGACGCTGACCTTGGTGCCCGGCGCGTAGTACTTCTGCGGCCGCCAGTGCGCGGTCTCGTCGTCGATCCAATACCAGCCGCCGGTGACCGGCGGATCGGTGCGCACCCGCAGATGCCGCTCGGCGGCCGCCCGGTCGACGGCGTGGTCGAAATTGGCCACCACCACCATGCCGACGCCGTAGGTGCCGCCCTCCTCGATCGGTGCGTATCCGACGGTGTCCAGGTACACCGAGGCCTGCTCGCCCGGATCCACCGTGCGGAAGCTCGACGTCTGCAGGGTGGGCATCCCGCCGGGACCGCGGCCCGCGATCGTCATGGTGTAGGTGCGGCCGAACCCGAGTTGCAGCGTCGGCTTCCACGTCTTGCCGTCAGGGGTCAGGACGCCGGGGATCTCCTTGTCCGCGTCGTTGACCATCGTGACGCTCTCGACGGTGCCCTCGACCGCCGCGACGAGCACGCGGGCGTCGGGCTTGACGTCCTCGGCGCCCGCGCCGGGGGTCACGAGCAGGCGGGCCGGCGCGGTGGGCGACGGGGGAGCCGGCGGGGCGAAGTGCGAGGCGCTGCCGGCGGCCAGCGCCTGGCACCGATCGGGGCACTGCGGCGCGCTCGACGAGACAATGCCGAAGGCGGCGACCACCGCCAGCAGGGCTGCCAGGCAGGCTGCGCGGGCACGACGATCAGACCTCAAGCGTTCTCCAGTGTGGTTGGCGACGGCCAAGCGACCCGAATCCGGATCGATGGCCCGATCCTACTGGGAGGGTGTCGCTTTCCGCGCGGCGCGCTCCGATCGTTACGTCAAATCCCACGGTCCGTTACCTGCTGGGCGGGCCCGGCGGGTTTGGCTTGCGTACCGGGTGGGCACCACTGCCAGGCGCGGTAGGCTGCGGCTCATCCCAGCGGCATCCCAGTGGCGCGGAAAGGTGACGACAATGGCACTCGATGACGACGACATCACCACGGAGTCCGGCGGCGAGGGTCCTGCCGACGGCGGCTCGAACCCCGGTGGCCACGACGGCGGCGCCGACGGCACCGCGGGCGGCGAGGGTCCTGCCGACGGCGGCTCGAACCCCGGCGGTCACGACGGCGGCGCCGACGGCTCCGCGGGCGGCGAGGGTCCTGCCGACGGCGGCTCGAACCCCGGCGGTCACGACGGCGGCGCGGACGGTACCGCCTAGGACGGTTCCATGCTGACGCGCTGCGTCGCGGTCGCTCCGGAGGTGTTCGCGGCGCAGTACTGGGGTCGACGACCTCTGCTCAGCCGGTCTGGGGCGCTGCCCCGCGACTTCACCGATCTGCTCTCACCCGACGCCGTCGACGAGCTGATCTCCCGTCGCGGGGTACGCGCGCCGTTCCTGCGGATGGCCAAGGCGGGCGAGGTGTTGCCCCGCGGCTGCTACGTCGACGCTGCGGGCTTCGGCGCCGAGATGCCCGACCAGGTGGACTCGGCCCGGGTGCTGGGGCAGTTGGCGGCGGGCGCCACCCTGGTCCTGCAGGGGTTGCACCGGTTGTGGCCACCGCTGATCGACTTCGTCCGCGATGCGGTCGACGACCTCGGGCACCCGGTGCAGGCCAACGCCTACATCACCCCACCCGACAATCGGGGTTTCGATTCCCATTACGACGTCCACGACGTCTTCGTTCTGCAGGTCAGCGGCGACAAACAGTGGCGGGTGCACGAGCCGGTGCACGCCGACCCGTTGCCCAGCCAGCCGTGGACCGACCACCGCGCCGCGATCGCCGCGCGCGCCGAGCAGCCGCCGGTGATCGACACCGTCCTGCGCCCCGGCGACGCGCTCTACCTACCGCGGGGGTGGGTGCACGCTGCCCGCTCGGGGGACACCACGTCGATCCATCTGACGATCGGCGTCTCCGCGATGACCGGCCTGGACGTGCTTCGTTCCCTCGTCGACGCGCTGGCCGACGACGCGGAGTTCCGCGCCTCCCTGCCGATGGGGATCGACATGGCGCACTCCGGCGAGACGGCGGCGATCGCGTCAAAGATGATGGCGGCGCTTACCGAGACGGTGCGTGACCGCGGCGCCGACCTGAGTGACCGCGTTGCGGCCCGGATGGCCCGCCGGCACGGCGACCGCACCCGGCCGGTGCCCGTGGCGCCGTTGGCGACCCTGGACGCGGCCGCGGCGGCCGAGACGACGCGGGTGCGCTGGCGCCGCGGTCTGCTGGCGACGCTGGAGGACGCCGACGGCCGGGTCAGGTTGCGGCTTCCCGACCGCACCATGTCCTTCCCGGAGTTCTGCGCGCCCGCCCTGCGGGCGCTGCAGGCGGGAGGCGTTCTCGACGCCGCGACACTGCCCGGCCTCGATGCCCACGACGGCGCGGTGCTGCTGCGCCGCCTGCTCCGCGAGGCGGTCGCCGTGGCCGTCGCCGACTAGGACGACACTCGATGGCCGACGCCAGGCGCCCGCCCTGCAGCGACCAGTCGCTGGCCCGCGGCGACGCGATGTACGCGACCGCGTCCGCCGGACACGCGTGGGCCCTGCTCGAGCTCAGCGGTGGGTGGGGACCGTCGGCGTTCCTCGATTCGCCGTCGATCCTGGACCCCGTGTTGGGGCGCGCCATCGCCCGCCGGTTCGAGACGGCGGGCATGCGGGTGGCCGCGGTTCGCCGGCCCGGCCGCCGCCCCGCGACCCCTCGCTGGCGCTGGTTCATCGCGTTCTGCGACGAGGGTCGCGAGGCGCTGTACCGCGGCGAGGTCTCGGAGCCGGGCGGCTACCTCGACATCGCCCTCGACGGCGGCGACGGTGAGCGGTGCGCCGATCCCGTCGTCGCGGTCTGCGCGCACGGCCGCCATGACCAGTGCTGCGCCGTCCGCGGCCGGGTGGCGGCCGCCGCGATCGCCGCCCGGTATCCCGACATCACCTGGGAGTGTTCACATCTGGGCGGTGACCGCTTCGCCGCCACGATGCTGATCCTGCCCGAGGGGCTCTGCTACGGGCGCATCGATTCGACCGACACCGCAGGCCTGGTCAGCAGGTACTTCGACGGTCTGGTCGACAACGGCCACCTGCGGGGCCGGACATCGCTTCCGCATGCCGTGCAGGCCGCCCAGTACTTCGTGCGCGAGGCCTCCGGTGACGCCCGCATCCGGGCGCTGTCGCCGGTGCAGGTGGACCACGTCGACGACACCATCCGGGTCATCCTCGACGGGCGGTCGGGGCAGGTCGAGGTGGTACTCGCCGAACAGTTGTCCGAGCCTCTGCTGTCGATGTGCCGCGCCGCCGTGGCGGGCCGCGTCCGCACGTTCGTGCTGAAGTCCATGTCGGCGGTCTGACTTCGACTCCATGCCTCCGCAACGCGTCTAGACTGATCATCACGCGCCCCGACCTTCTGGTTCAGACTATGCAGCCCGTGAGACGCCGCGCCGCTTCCCAGCGATCTCCGGAGTTGACATGCCTTCCACCTCTTCACCCTCACCCTCATCCGAGCAGGAGTCGGCCGGTGCGCCCTCGCAGTGCATCATCACCGACTCCTGGCACGATTCGGTCGTCGTGATCCGCTGCACCGGTGACCTCGACATGCTCACCGTGACCGCGCTCGACCGTCAGATCGAGACCGCGCTGACGAAGAAACCCACCTCGATGATCGTGGACCTCACCGCCGTGGACTTCCTGGCGTCGGTCGGCATGGGCCTGCTGGTCGAGGCGCACGACCGGTGCGGCGACGCAACGCAATTCATGGTGGTGGCCGACGGTCCGGCGACCAGCAGACCGATGAGGATGATCGGCCTGGCCGAGATCATGGCGCTGCATCCGACGCTGGAGCAGGCGTTCGACGCGGCGGGTCGGTGACGCCTCCGGCGTGACTTTGCGGTCCGCCTGGCCGACAATGGGCCAAACGGCCGAGAACAGCGCCGGCAGTTCTGTGGTGCTGTGGGGGACTGCTCGTGACGACTGTATTGCTCGACACCGACGATGTGGGTGAGGCCGAAGCCGCACTCAGTGCCCATTACGCGAAGGTCCGGCTGTCGGGTGTGCCGTCTGAGGCGGCGCTGTCCGCGCGGATCGAAAACACCGATCTCGGCGCCGTGGGTGTGCAGCGGCTCGAGTACGGCCACGATTTCGACTATGAGATCGATCCGCTCGACGACCTCTTGATCTGCCTGGTCCACTCGGGGCTGTACGTTCAACGCCCGCCGATGAGCGGCACCCCCGACGTCGCACGGCCCGGAGATGTCGTGGCGATCGGTGTCGACGAGGGCGTGCCGTTCGGTGGCCGGGTGGGCGACGGCCGCTACAGCATGCTGGTCCTCGAGCGGCACTGGCTGAACGAGGTCGTGGCCGCCGCACCCGGCGACTCCAGCGGCACGGTGAGACTGACTGGTGCCCTGCCGGTGTCGCGCGAGGCCAACAACCATCTGGCCGGTGTGCTCACCTACGTCCGTGACCATGTGGCACGCGAGCCCTTCGCCTCGGACAGTCCGCTGCTGACCGACGCGCTGGCGCGCTACGTCGCTGCCAGCGTGCTGTCGGCCTATCCGCACACCGGGCTCGCCGAACCCACGGCCACCGACCGCCGGGACAGCACTCCCGCGCTGCTGCGCAGGGCGATGCTCTACATCGAAGAGCATGCAGCGCAGGATGTTTTGCTCACCGAGCTGGCCGAGGCGGTTTACGTGACGCCACGCGCGCTGCAGTACATGTTCCGCAAGCACCGTGACTGCACGCCCACCGAGTACCTTCGCCGGGTCCGGCTGGACCACGCCCACCGCGAACTGCTCGCAGCGGACCGTGCGACCACCTCGGTGAGCGACGTCGCGCGACACTGGGGATTCCTGCACGCGGGCCGGTTCGCGGTGTACTACCGCGAGTGCTACGGACAGAGTCCCCACGTCACGCTGCGCGGTTAGCCCGCCGCCTTCTCCCGGATCGTGGCCAGCGCGCGCGCCAGCAGTCGAGACACGTGCATCTGAGAGACGCCGATCTCGTCGGCGATCTGCGACTGCGTCTTGTTGTCGAAGAATCGCATCTTGAGCACCATGCGATCACGTTCGGGCAGATCGGCGATCAACGGTCGCACCGTGTGGATCTCGACCACCTTCTGCAGATTGGGGTCGGGCCCGCCGAGGGTGTCCATCATCGTCAGACCGTCCCCGTCGGCGCTGAGTTCTTGCTCGGTCGAGCGCGTGGAATAGGCGTCGGCCGCGATGAGCCCTTCGACGACTTCCTCGCGGTCCAGCCCGAGGTATTCGGCGAGTTCGCTCGGGGACGGCGCGCGGTTGAGTTGCTGGGTCAGGTCGGACCGGGCGGCCTTGAGCCGCATGTTGAGTTCCTTGAGGCGTCGCGGCACCTTCAACGACCATCCGTGGTCGCGGAAATACCGGCGCACCTCACCCATCATCGTCGGCACGGCGAACGCCAGGAAGTCGTCGGCGGTGTCGATGTCGAATCGGTTGACCGCGTTGAGCAGTCCGACGCGGGCGACCTGTACCAGGTCGTCATGGGATTCTCCGCGCCCGCGGAAGCGGCGGGCGATGTGTTCGGCGAGCGGGAGGCACCGTTCGATGATGGTGTCGCGGAGGCGCCGGTACACCGCAGAGTCCTCGTCGAGCATCGCGAGTTCGCGGAACATGACGACGACGTCGGCGTAGGCGTTGGTGGATGTCGAAGGAGCAGGAGAAGTGGGGTGTTCGAGAGTATGCACGAGCGATCACGGCTTTCGTGTTCGTCGACGTGACGTGCAGCGTGTCCGGTGCTGTGCTGGGCCGCCTCCGACCGATCTCAGAAGAAGTCTCGGTGGAGGGGAGCGGGGCCCCGCTCGCGGTCTCTGTCCTCTTGCAGGCGAGCAGGTGACGGGCCTGAACACTGGCGTCAAGTCTGGGACCGTCCATAAACGGCTGGCATCTGGCCAACAGGATCACGCCGGATTCTCGACATGCGCTTACGACGGTAGGTAGGTCACCGTAACGGCGGCGTGAGGCCGCTTGCTTGCACGGAACGGTGACAACACACGTTTAGCACCTGCCTCCGACAATACGGCTCTCGAAGAGAAGTGCAACCCCGATCGCCGTTCTCGGACCTCCTCACACGCGACGTCAGCCCTGGTGAAAGCTGGTAGCGAGCGGTTCTAACGACGGCGTGTCATTCTTCGGTCAGATTCCGTGTCGGACGCACGGTGACCGCCGAGGTCCCGACACCGGACGCGAGGAGCCGCTCGGCGATGTCGGCGAGCCGGGTGTTGCTCTCCTGGGACAGCCGGCGCAGCAGGTCGAAGGCCGCAACGGCGTCGATGGCGAATCGCTCCATCAGCACCCCTTTGGCCTGCCCGATGATGTCCCGGCTGGCCAGCGCGCTGCGGAATTGCTGCTGGCGCCGCATCACGTTCCAGGCCACCGTGGTGTGGGCGGCGAAAACCAGTGCGTGCTCGACGGATTCGTCGTCGAACACGCCGGACGACCGGGCGTACAGGTTCAGGGCGGCCAGGCTCGTGCCGTCGTTGTGCAGCCGCACCGACAAAATGGACCGCACCGGGGTGCGTTCCAGGGCGCTGCGCTGGTAAAGCGGCCACCGCGATTCGGTCTCGAGGTCGTCGACGTGCAGGATGTCCTGGGTCCAGGCCGCGGACAGGCACGGCCCCTCCCGATGCTCGCGCTGGATGTCGTCGAGCAGCACCGCGAACGCGTCGGTCGCGGCCACCGTGCTGATGGCGCCCTGATCGTCGACGAGCGTCAGGCCGGCGAATTGGGCGCCCGGAACGGAGGCCGCAGTCGCCTCGTTGATGTCGAGCAGCGCCGAGTCGAGGTCGGTGTCGCCGCGGCGCTGCACATCGTCGATGAGCAGCGCCATCCGGTAGAGACGCTCCCAGTCGTCAGACAGTTCCGCCGGAACGCCGTCGGGTGACGCCTCTGCGGGTTCGGAGGAGCGCATGAGGACGGCATACCCTTCGGAGTTCTCGCACATCCACAATCGGTCATCACTTCGTTCTGAGGACCGCAGATCCGGAATGCGAAGCGAAAGCGGGGACCTTCGCCCCTACCGACGCCTGGGCGCCGATCGGTGCAATAGCGATGTAGTTGCACGCGCACGAACATGCCACGGAGGGGATGTCGTGTCCGGGGCCGCGCGACGGCTACTGCGGCCGGGTGGGCGCCGGCGGGGGCAGGCGCCGCCCGGCGGCACCGCGCGGATCAGGCCACCGCGTCGTGGGGGGCGACGGTGAACCGTAGCCCGCCATCGGTCTCCTCGGGCTCCACCGGCGTCTCCCGGCCGCACACGGGGCATGTCGCGGCCTGGGCCGACGGCTGATCGTCGGGCACTTCCCGGCCGCTTCCTTCGCAGTCACTCATCGTCTCGTCCGGCCTCCTCATCGCTGAGCCGTCCGGGTACCCGCTCGGCGGCAACCGACGCACTACGGCGGACTGATCACTGCCGCGTCGTCGATATCCCGGATGTCCGCCCCAGCGAAAACACCGATCTGGGCCGCCTCGACGGGCCTGCCGAACAGGTAGCCCTGTCCGACGTCGCACCCGTGGTCGCGTAGCCAGTCGGCCGTCGCGACGTCTTCGATGCCCTCGGCGACCACGGTGGCCCCCAGGTCATGGGTCAGGTCGATGACGGCCTGCGCGACGGCGGCCGCCCGGGGATCGCTGGTGACCGGAGCGATGAAGTTGCGGTCCAGCTTCACCTCGTCGATCGCGAGGTCGCGCAGGTAGGACAGCGAGGAGTAGCCGCTGCCGAAATCGTCGATGGCGACGCGCACGCCGTATTCCCGCAGCCGGCGGAGCACGGCGGTCACCAGATCCATCTCGCTCAGAACGATGTCCTCAGTGATCTCGACGGTGAGCAGATCGGTGGGCAGGCCGCGGCAGCCGAGTGCCCGGCACAGCTTGTCGGGCTGGTCGGTCTCACGCAGCGACGGCGCGAACAGATTGACGGCCACCGGAATTCGCGCGTCATGGCCGTACCAGCGGACGGCGTCGTCGAGCGCCTTGTCCAGGACGAGGTCGGTCACCCGCTGGATGAGGCCCTGCTCCCGGATGAGCGAGAGGAACGTTTCGGGCAGCAGCAGGCCCAGCTGCGGGTGTGGCCAGCGCAGCAGCGCTTCGACGCCGACGGTCTCCCCGCTGCTCAGGGAGATCTTGGGTTGGTAGACCACGTCGAGCCCGTGATGGTCGATCGCCTGCCGCAGCTCGCCCAGCAGACGGATCTGCGCGGCGCCGTCACCTCCGGCCCGCGCCGCGCCGTCAACGGTTGCGCCGTTCACGGGAACCATGTCGGCGCTGAAGGTCTGCACCTCGGGGGAGCGGGCCCGCTTGGCGGCGTGCATCGCGATGGCGGCCCGTTCTCGCAGCACCTCGGGCGTGAGATCCGGCTCGGACATCGACGCGACGGTGACGCCGATGCTGGGACGCAGCAGGATGTCGTGTCCGTCGACCGTAAAGGGGATGTCGAAGGCGGCGCTGACCCGCCGCGCGACGGCGTCGGACTCGTCGAACGGCCCTTCGAGCAGCAGCGCGAATTCGTCGCCGCCCGTGCGGGCCACGGTGTCACCGGTGCGGGCGCAGTCGGCCAGCCGGCGGCCCACGTCGGCGAGCAGTCGATCGGCCGTCGAATGGCCGAGGTTGTCGTTGATCAGCTTGAAATCGTCGAGGTCCAGCGACAGCACGGCGACCGACCGGTCGATCCGTGAGCGCAGCACCATCGCGTGCGCCAGCCGGTCGTCGAACAGTGCGGTGTTGGCCAGCCCCGTCAGTGGATCGCGCAGCGCCTGGTCGGCGGCCGCGGTCAACAGCCGACGGTTCTCCCAGGCCGAGACCGACTGCCGCAGGCAGACCGCGACGACGATGACCGGCACCAGGAAGCGTTCGACGCCGGTCATCACCAGCGGCGGCCCGACGGTGCCCGCCAGCAGGAGCGGCACATAGGGCAGCCAGAGTGAGGCGTTCGACGGGACCGGCAGGGTGGGTGGGCGCGGTGTCGGCGTGCGACGGCTGATCAGCGCGGCGGCGGCGAACAGGACCGCCGCGGCGCCCCACACGGCGTCGATCGGATCGCCGGTCCGGTAGTTGTCACCGGCGACGAGGACGGCGTAGGTGATGTCGGCGACGGCCATCACCGCGATCGCGCCGCTGAGCACGGTCAGCACCACCCGCTGGCGGGCCTCGGCGCGCAGCAGCGTGACCACGGCGATGGTCAGCATCGCCAGGTCGGAGGCCGGGTAGAGGAGCGCGACGAACAGCGCGGCGCGGTCGTCGCGGTAGGCGTCGTACACGGTGTGCAGTGCGAGGATCCAGGCCAGCAGGAAGAGGCACAGCGCCACCGTGATGCCGTCCAAAGCGATACGCAGCCGCGACTCGCGCATGGGTTCGGTGACGAACTGCGTCATCGCGGCCACCGCGAGCACGGCGAACACGACGTAGAACGCGTCCGCCGCCGACGGCACCGGCGCCTCCTGCCGCAAGATCAGCTCGTACAGCAGCCAGATGCCGTCACCGATGGCCCAGGCCGCGAGCGCGGCCGTCATCAGCGCCCAGGCCCGGCGCAGTCGGCCGAGTGCGGACCGGGCGGCCAGCGCCGCGCAGACCGTGGCGTAGACGAGCAGGCCGAAGTTGAGCAGGTCGTCGATGATGCGCACGGCCGGGTTGTCGCCGGCCACGCCGAGCAGCGCCGTCAGGGCCAGCACCAGCCCCAACGGCGCCACCATCAACGCGATCACCTGCCGCGGATACCGGCCCATGTCCACGACGCTCCCATGTCACTACTATCTCGTGCACGGCGGTGCTCTGTCAGCAAATGACGGCAGAAGCCGTTGTGCAGGTATTGACGGTAGCGTATATAACCCCGGGTAGCGGCGCTCCAGGTCAGCTGCCCGCACGGTGCGGTGCCGGGTGCAGACCCACTTCCTGCGCCTTGACCGCGAAGTAGACCGCCCGACCCGGTTCGAGGCCGAGATCGACCGCGGCGGCGGCGGTGACGTCGGCGGCGAGTCCGGGTGTGCCGTCGGGTAGATCGGCCCCGCGGACCCGCACGACCGGTCCGCGCACGTCGAGGTCGGCGATGGTGACGGCGAGGACGTTGCGGGGACTCCCGTGCGGCGGCTCGAGATGGACGGCGACGGCGTTCGGACGGAACAGTGCGACGGCAGCAACACCGCGCTCGGCGTCGCCGACCCCGGAGAGGTCCGCACCCCACGGGGTGCGCAGCGAGCCGGGCGCGGAGATGACGCCGGAGATGAGGTTGACCCCGGCGATGCGGGCCCCGAAGTCGCTGCGCGGTGTGCTCAGGACGGTGCGGACGGGTCCGCGTTCGGCGACCCGGCCGTCCTCGAGCACGACGGCGGTGTCGGCGATGGCCAGCGCGTCCAGCACCTCGTGCGTGACGATGATCGCGGTTCGGGACTGCTCCCGGAGCAGATCGCGCACCAGCCGCCGCAGCGCCGGTGCCGCGGTCACGTCCAGCGCCGCGAACGGCTCGTCGAGCAGCAGCACGCGCGGCTCGGCGGCCAGCGCCCGGGCCACCGCGACCCGCTGGGCCTGCCCCCCTGAGAGCTGCGCGGGCCGGCGCCCGGCCAGGTCGCCGGCGCCGACGGCGTCGAGCCAGTGACGTGCCTGCGCGCGTGCGGCGGATCGGGACCGCCCGCGGCAGCGGGGCGCATAGCCGACGTTCGCGTCGACGCTCAGGTGCGGGAAGAGCATCGGCTGCTGGGCGAGCAGGGCCACCCCCCGGGCGTGGGCGGGAACGAACGTGCCGGTGCGCGTGTCGGTCACCACGTCCGCGCCGATCACCACCCGGCCGCTGTCGGGTGCGGTCAGGCCCGCGATGATCTGCAGCAGCGTCGACTTGCCGACACCGTTGGGGCCCAGCACGGCCAGCACCTCGCCGTCGTCGACGGAGATCTCGACGTCGAGGCCGCGGTGCCCGAGACGGGCCGCAGCGCGCACGCCGCTCACGACAGCGGTCCGGTGAGGCGGCGGCCGGTCGAGGCGACGACGATGACCGCCGCGACGGCGATGAGGAGCAGCGACAAGGCGACCGCGGCGTCGGCGTCGGTCTCGCGCTGCAGGTAGATCTCGAGCGGCAGGGTGCGGGTGACGCCCTGCAGCGAACCGGCGAAGGTCAGCGTGGCACCGAACTCGCCGAGGGAGCGGGCGAAGGCCAGCACCGCACCGGAGGCCAGGCCGGGCCACACCAGCGGCAGCGTGACCGTGCGCAGCACAGTGGTGGGCCGGGCGCCCAGCGTGGCGGCGACGTGTTCGAAGCCCGCGCCGGCCGACCGCAGCGCGCCCTCGAGGCTGACCACCAGAAACGGCAGCGACACGAAAGCCTGGGCCAGGACCACTGCGGTGGTGGAGAACGCGATGCGGACCCCGAGCAGTTCGAGTTGGTGGCCGAGCAGACCCTGCCGGCCGAAGGTGTACAGCAGCGCGATGCCTCCCACGACCGGCGGCAGCACGAGGGGGAGCAGCACGAGTGCGCGCACGATCGACCGGCCCGGAAACCGGCCGCGTGCCAGCGCGAGGGCCATCGGTGCGCCCAGCAGCACGCACAGGGCCGTGCTGGCGGCGGCGGTCTTGATGCTCAGAGTCAGTGCGGCACGGGCGGATTCGGAGGTGACGAGGGGGATGAAGTGCGGCCAGTCGATTCGTAGGAGGATCGCGACGAGGGGGACCATCACGAACAGCGCACCGATCGTCGCGGGCAGGTGGATCCAGGCCGGCAGGCCGACGGGCACCGTACCGCCGGTTCGTGCACGGCGTGTCACGGCTCGGCGAACCCGGCGGCGGTGAGCACGCCGCGGCCCTGGGGTCCGGTGACGAGATCGACGAAACGCTGTGCGGCCGAACGGGATCGGGTCTGCTCGAGGATGGCGATCGGGTACCGGTTCACGGCCTGACGTGATTCGGGGAACGCGATCGCGGCCACCTTTTCGCCCGCGCTCGCCGCGTCGGTGACATACACCAGCCCGGCATCGGCCTGCCCGGAGGTGATCTTTCCCAGCACGTCGGTGACCGAGGATTCCTCGCTGACCGGACTCAGCGCGACGTTCGCGGCCTTCTCGAGCTTCTCGGTCGCGGCGCCGCAGGGGACCTGGGGGGCGCACACCACCACCTGGACGCCGGGCCGGGCGAGGTCGGCGAAAGTCGCGATCCGGTCGGGGTTTCCCGGCGGGGTGACGATGGTCAGGGTGTTGGTGGCGAACGTCACGGGGTTTCCGGACACCAATCCTCCGTCGACCGCCTTGGCCATGGTGGCCTGGTCCGCGGAAGCGAACACGTCGGCGGGTGCGCCCTGGGTGAGTTGGGTGACGAGGTCGGAGGAGCCGGCGAAGTTGAAGGCGACCGTCGTGCCGGGGTTGTCCTTCTCGAAGCGTGCGCCGAGGTCGGTGAACGTCGACTTCAGCGATGCCGCGGCGAACACCGTGAGGTGTTCGGTGGCCGGCGCCGGCGCCGATGAGCAGGCCGCGCACAGCAGGGCCGCCAGGGCCGCGGCCGGCGCCGTCTTCACGAGATCCCGCCCGCAGTCTCGACGATCACGGTGGTGGCCTTGACCATCGCGACGGCGACGACGCCCGGTTCGAGACCGAGGTGACGGACGGATTCGGTGCTCATCAGGGACACGACGGTGAAGGGTCCGCACTGCATCTGAACCTCGCTCATCACGCGGTCGGAGCGCACCTCGGTGACGAGGCCGACGAAGCGGTTGCGCGCCGAACTCGCCACCCCGACCGGATCGGGCGGCGGGGCGGCCTGTCGCCGCGCGAAGTCGGCGAGCACCTCCCCGGCGATGACCTTGCGGCCGGATTCGTCTGTCGTCGACGGCAGAGCGCCACCGTCGATCCATCTGCGCACGGTGTCGTCGCTGACGCCGAGCAGCACAGCGGCGTCCCTGATCCGGATGTCGGGCATGGTGGTGTTTCCGTTTCTGCGGTCAGAATTCATCGATATCATTGCAGACGCGGAGTAAATGCCGTCCCCCGGGCGCATCGGCGCCGTCATACTCTCCAGGGCCCGTTGCCAGGTGCTGGGGCGTAAGGTCGGAGTCATTCATCGGAGCAGCGACCCGATGCGTCAACGACGTCGGGAGCCCCGCTTGTCTGTCCTGTCCGATCCCGACGTCGACCGATTCCGGCACCCGGCGTTCTTCTACGACTCGCTGCGGGCGTACGTCGACTGTCTGGTGCCGTCGATCATCGACGCCCTCGATCGACGCCACGGTGTTCTGGTCGCCGTCCCGGGACCCAACCTGGCTGCGCTTCGTGCGGCGCTCGGCGCCTCGGCGGGCGCGGTCACGCTGATCGACATGACCGAGGTGGGGCGCAACCCCGGCGGCATCCTCGCCGGGGTGCTGGTCCGCTTCGTCGAGGCGAGCGCGCCTCACCCGGTGCTGATGATCGGTGAACCCTTGTGGGACGGCCGCACGGCACTGGAGTACCCCGCGTGCGTGCAGTACGAAGCGCTGATCAACCTGGCGTTCACCGGGCGGGATGTCACGGTGATCTGTCCGTATGACGCGCACCTGCTGCCCGCCACGCACCTCGACGACGCGTGCACCACCCACCCCGTGCTGTGGCGCCACGGCGAGCCGGAAACCGGCAACGCGCAGTTCGCCCCGGACGACGCGTGGCTGCGCTACAACGAGCCGTTGCACGCCGCCGCCGACGCCGTGGGATGCACGGTGCGGACATTCGCCGAGTTGCACCGCGCCCGCGCCTTCGCCGCACGGTACGGGCAGTGGTTCGGTTGCGACGACGACCAACTGGTCGACCTCCGGCTCATCGTGACCGAACTGGCCACCGATGCGCTGGTTCATCGCGCGGGACCGTGCCGGCTGACGTTCTGGGCTGTCGACGGCTACCTGGCGTGCGAGGCGCGCGATCGCGCCCGGGTCGACGATCCGCTTGCCGGCCCGCACGGGTCGCCCCAGGTGCCCGGAGGACTGATGGTGGTCCACGCCGTCGCCGACCTGGTGCGCTGTCACGCAGGGCCCGAAGGCGCCACGATTCACGCGTATCTGCGGGTAGAGGAGAGTGATTGATGCGAGCCCACGGCGTCCGGCTGTCGGCGGCGGGTCTGCTGCCCTTCGGCCACCTCGGCTGGGGTTACCGCGGCCGAGCCGAATTCCTCTGTCGCGCCGGTGAATACCTGCTCGATGGGCTGAACCGCGGGCAGCGGGTCGCGTTCGTCGCCGAGCAGTCGGTCGACGCGCTGCGGGCCGAGCTCGCGTCGGTCGACGCGCTGCGCACCCACCCGGGCTTCGCCGGGATCGACGTGCTGTGCGCCGCCGACTACTACCCGTTCCATCCCGGCACCGATGTGCTGGACGCGTACGCCGCCCTCGATCGGTACCGCGCCGCGGTGGACGACGCGATCAGCGCGGGCCACACCGGGTTCCGCGCCGCGGTGGACGTCACCGCGGTGGCCCGCACCGTCGAGCAGCGCGACGAGCTGACGGTGCTCGAGTATCTGGTCGACCAGGAGATGGCCGTGCGGCCGTTCTCGGCGTTGTGCGCCTACGATCTCGACGAACTCGCCGACGTCGGTGCCGAACTGCTGTGCCTGCATCCCTTCGTGGGTGAGCGGATGACCAGTTACCAACTCCACGCCGACGACGATCCGGCCGTGGCGGCCGTGCTGTCCGGAGAGATCGACCAATCCGCGATGGACGTGTTCAGCAGCACGCTGCGGCGCGTCCTTCCGCTGACCCCCGAGGGGGCGCTGCGCGTGGACGCGACCCGGCTGGAGTTCATCACGCACCGGCAGCTGATGCTGCTCGACGAGCTCGCCGAACAACACGGCCGGTCGGTGACGTTGGTGACCGACCAGCGCGTGGCCACCCGGCTGACGAATCTGCTGGCGCTACGGCACGTGTCGGTGCTCGCGCCGTCGCGCTAATCGTCGTCGAGGACCGAGAACGGTTCGGTCGGCGTCTCGACGATCATCAGCTGCGCGGCCGACTCCGACGGGACGACGTTGCGCGCCAACGCCTGTAGCGCCCGCTCGGTACCGACGTCGCGGCCTGCCCGCTCGGAGAGCAGCCACCGGACCTCGAGCAGATCGCAGTAGGCCTGGATCGGGGTCCCCGAACGGCCGACCGCAGCGTGCGCGCGGTGCATCGTCGGGGTGGCGACCTCCATCACCCACAGTTGCGCGGCGGTGCGCTCGTCGACGTCATGACCGGCCTCCCGGCACAGCTGCCCCCGGTAGGCGTGCAGATCGCCGAGCAGGATGCGCGCCTGACCCTCCCCGACGACCAGTCCCGTCAGGCGCTGCAGTTCGGTGGCGTGGTAGCGCCGGTCACCGACGGTGACGTGCAGCCGCAGTTCGTCGGCGCCGGAGACGACCGGCTGCAGGGACACCTCGTCGACCGCGAAACCCAACTCGTTGAGCTTGCGGATCGTGCCCTCGACGCGGTACCGATCGGCGAAGCCGAACGTCGGCGCCGCGTGCAGCAGTTCCCACAACCGCTCGTAGCGCTCCCGGATCGCCAACGCCTCGCCGATGAAACCCGGCTCCAGATCCGGTCTTTCGAGCCGCGCCGCGACGTCGAGCAGTCCCGCCGCCACATTCTCGACGGTGATGTCGATGTCCTGGGCGCGCTGCCCGTTCGACAGGCTCGGATGGACCTCGCTGGTCTCCGCGTCGACGAGGAAGGCCTGCAGCACCTGCCCGTCCCGGGAGAACAGGGTGTTGGCCAGTGAGCAGTCGCCCCAGAACACCCCGTGCCGGTGCAACTCCACCAGCAGGGTCGCCATCGCGTCGAACAACCGCGCGCGGTGTTTGGGCGCATCGGGCGGTAGCCGCATGAACATCCGGCGGTACTGCCAGGAGCCGGTGAGGTAGCGGGTCAGCAGGATCGCGGTGTCGAAATCGGGCTGGAACACCAACCCGGCGGGACGAACGGCGTTGAGCTCCATGTCCTCCAGCGTGCGCAGCACCTCGTACTCGCGCGCGGCGATGCGTGGGGGCAGCTCCTTGAGCGCCCACAGCTCGCCGTCACACTCGACGAACCGGACCAGGTGGCGGCTGGGCCCGACCGGCAGGTCGCGCAGCGGGACGTCGGGCGTGGCCCACTCGGCCAGTGCCCGATCCCAGGGCAGTGCCAGCAGTTCCGGGCGCGGGGCCCGCAGCCGAAGCTCAGGAGCGGCCATCGGCGCGTGTGGCGGCCGGCTCAGCCGGTCGGCGCCGCGTGCCGCCCGCTGCCCTGACCCGCCCGGGTCAGGTTCTCGCCGCTGTGCGGATCGAACAGGTGCAGACGTTCGGCGTCCAGCCACAGCGTGGCCTTGTCGCCGGAGCGCACCCGGCTCAGCGGATCCAGCTCGACACACAGCTGCGTGCGCAGCTGCTCGCTGTCGAGCTCGTTGGCCAGCTCCGCCAACTGCTGCTTGATCTCCGGAGTCGCCTCGAACGGCACGAAGGCGTACTGCTCGTTGCCCAGCCACTCGACCATGTCGACGGTGACCTCGAACGTCACGCCGCGGGAACGCTTGTCGTCGTCGACGAACTCGGCGTCCTCGAAGGCGCCCGGCCGGATGCCGGCGATGTAGAGCGTGCCGTCGGTGACCGCGCTGCGCCATTCCTCGCGCAGCGGGATGGTCACGAACGGCAGCTCGAGCTGGTCGCCGCGCACCCGCGCGGGCACGAAGTTCATCGGCGGGGAGCCGATGAAGCCGGCGACGAACAGGTTGACCGGCTGGTCGTAGAGTTCGCGCGGGCTGGCGACCTGCTGCAGCACGCCCTTCTTCAGTACCGCCACCCGGTCACCGAGCGTCATCGCCTCGGTCTGGTCGTGGGTGACGTAGACGGTGGTGACGCCGAGTTTGCGCTGCAGGCGCAGGATCTCGGTGCGCATCTGGCCGCGCAGCTTCGCGTCGAGGTTGGACAGCGGCTCGTCGAACAGGAACGCGTCGGCCTCGCGCACGATCGCGCGGCCCATCGCGACGCGCTGGCGCTGACCGCCCGACAGGTTGGCCGGCTTGCGGTCGAGGTGCTCGCCGAGTTCGAGGGTGTTGGCGGCCTCGGTGACCCGCTTGCGGATCTCGTCGTCGGACAGCTTGCCGGACAACCGGAGCGGGAACGCGATGTTCTCGAACACGGTGAGATGCGGGTACAGCGCGTAGTTCTGGAACACCATCGACAGGTTGCGGTCGCGCGGCGCCTTGTCGTTGACCTTCTTGTCGCCGATCAGCATGTCTCCGGAGCTGATGTCCTCCAGCCCCACGATCATCCGCAGCAGCGTCGACTTCCCGCAGCCCGACGGGCCCACCAGGATCATGAACTCGCCGTCGGCGATGTCGAGGCTGACGTCGTTGACGGCCGGATAGCCGTCCCCGTACTTCTTGACGATGTTGCGCATCGTGATTGCTGCCATGGGGTTATCCCTTCACTGCTCCGGAGGTCAGGCCGGCGACGATGCGCCGTTGGAAGATGAGGACGAGGATGACGACGGGAATCGTGACGATCACCGACGCGGCCATGATGTAGGGGACCGGCGACTCGAAGTACGACGCGCCCTGGAAGAACGCCAACGCCGCGGGCACCGTGCGCGCGTTGTCGGTCGACGTCAGCGAGATCGCGAACAGGAAGTCGTTCCAGCAGAAGAAGAACGTCAGGATCGCGGTGGTGAACACCCCCGGCGCGGCCAGCGGCACGATCACCTTGCGGAACGCCTGCCACTGGGTCGCCCCGTCCACCTGAGCGGCGTGCTCCATCTCCCAGGGGATCTGGCGGAAGAACGCCGACATCGTCCAGATCGACAGCGGCAGCGCGAACGTCAGATACGGGATGATGAGTCCGAGCCAGGTGTCGTAGATCCCCAGCCCCCGCCACATGTCGAACAGCGGACCCACCAGGGCCGCCTGCGGGAACATCGCGATGCCCAGCGCCAGCGACAGCAGCACCTTCTTGCCCGGGAACTCCAGGCGCGCAATGGCGTACGCGGCGAACATGGCGATGACGACCGAAATGATGGTCGCGATGATCGCGATGCCGATCGAGTTGATCAGCGCGCGGGTGAACAGCTCGTTGCTGAAGATCTGGGAGAAGTTGTCGAGGGTGAACGAGCTGGGCAGGAACGACGGGTTGCCCGAGACGATGTCCGACGGCGGCTTGAACGCCAGGCTGATCATCCACAGCATCGGCACGAAGCTGTAGATCACGATCACGATGCCGGCGATCGTCCACCACTTGGTGCTCTTGGTCACTGGTCACCCCTGACTTGGGACAGGTCGGTCTTGAAGACCTTGATGAAGATCCACGCGATCGCGACGACGGACAGGAACAGCAGCACCGAGACCGCGGACCCCATCCCCAGGTTCACCAGCGTCACGTTCTGCCGGTAGGCCAGGAACGAGATCGTCTCGGTGTTGTTGGCGCCGGCCGTCATCACGTACGGGTTGTCGAAGATGCGCCAGGCGTCCAGGGTGCGGAAGAGCAGCGCCACCATGATCGCCGCCTTCATGTTGGGCAGCGTGACCTTCCACAACCGTTGCCACGCGGTGGCGCCGTCGACCTTGGCCGCTTCCTGCATGTCCTCGGGCACCTGCACCAGACCGGCGAGCAGCAGCAGCGAGATGAACGGGGTCGTCTTCCAGATCTCGGACAGGCAGATCACGAAGATGGCCGACCAGCGGTCACCGAACCAGTCGAAGTCGGTCAGGTTCAGCCACTGGTTGACGAAGCCGGAGTCGATGGCGAAGGCGTAGCGCCAGATGAACGCCGACACGACGGTCACGATGCCGTAGGGGATCAGGATCGCGGTGCGCAGCGGACCGCGGCCCCGCACGATGCGCAGCATCACGAAGGCGAACCAGAAGCCGAGCACCAGTTCGACCGCGACGGTCACGACCGTGATCGCCAGCGTGGTGACGAAGTCGTTCCACCAGATCGGGTCGGTGAGGATCACCAAGTAGTTGCGCAGCCCGACGAAGCTGCGGCCCTCGGGATCGGTGAGCCGGAAGTTGTACAGCGACAACACCAGTGCGTAGCCCAGGGGATAGGCGGTGACCAGCAGCATCACGATGTAGGACGGCAGGGTCAGGTAGATGCCCAACCGGCGTTCGCCCTTGACCCGCTCACTCATCGCGGGGGTGCCGGGCTCCTTCTGCAGCGGCGGGGTCTGAAGCGTCGTCACAGCAGGCGCCTGCCCGCCAGCACGTCAGCCATGAATTGGTCTGTCCTTTCCGGAGTGTCGGAATTCACGGAGGCGGGCGGATGCCACGTCTGCTGGATCGCCCCAGAGATGTCGGTGTAGAAGGGGGTGGGCGGGCGCGGCCCGCCGTCGCCGATGGACTCGCGGATCAGGTCGGCGTTGGCGTACTCCTCGCGGATCTTCGGATCGTCGTAGGAGGCCGCGTACGGTGACGGCTCGCTCTCGTCGAGCATGTACTGGGTCGCCTTGGGCTCGGCGTTGATGCACTCGACGAGCGCCACCGCCTGATCCGGATGCTTGGTGTAGGCGCCGATGCCGAGGTTCGCGCCGCCCAGCGGCGGGGCGCTGGGACGGTCGGCGGACACCCGGGGATAGCGGGCCCAGCCGATGTCGTCGACGACGGCCTGGTCGAGCGTGCCCTCCTCGGCGGCGCTGCGGGCCGCGGCCAGCACGTAGGGCCAGTTGACCATGAACATGCCCTGCGCGGATTGGAAGTTCGCGCGGGCCTGTTCCTCCGACGCGTTCGACAGGTCGGTCGGCGCGGCGGGGGAGCGCCCGAGAGTGCCGACGATCTCCGCGGCCTTCTCGCCGGCCGGGCTGGCCAGCGACGGCTTGGCGTTGCGGCCGGCCTGGACGTCCTGGAGTAGGGCGCCTCCGCCCGAGAGCACCAGCGCGTTGATCAGCACGGTGTAGCCCTCGTAGCGCTGCGCCTGGACGGCGACCTTCTTCTGTTGTCCCACAGCAGCTTTGATCATCTCGTCCCACGTGAAGGTGGGGCTCGTAGGGTCCACGCCGGCCGCGGCGGCCGCCGACTTGCGGTACCAGAGCAGCTGCGCGTTGGACTTATACGGGGCGCCGTAGAGCTTGTCCTCCCACTTGCCGGTCTCCAGCGGGGCGGGCAGCATGCCCGCGGTCAGCCGCTGTGTCTCCTCGGCGGTGTAGGGCCGCAGGAACCCCGCGTTCGCGAACTCGGCGGTGAACACCACGTCCATGCTGACCAGGTCGATCGACGAGTCGCCGGCCGCGAGGCGGCGCACCATCTGCTCGCGCTGCGCGGTGGCCGTGCTGGGCAGGGACTCGATGCGGACCCGGTAGGCGCCGTTGGAGGCCGCCTCGCACTCCTGGGCCCGGGCGGCCGACCCGCCGTTGTCGGGGAGGATGTACCACGTCAGGGTCGGGGGCCCGCCCTCACTACCGCACCCGGACAACACCGTGGCGGCGACCAGAGGCGCGCTCGCCAGCGCGATTGCACGACGTCGTCGCCCGCGGGCGAACTGGATCCGTTTCATCACGTCCTCGTCTATGACGTTGTGTCCCCCGAGATCCTGCGCACGAGGGCCACGACCAGCACATTCGGTTCAGCGACGAGTGTGTCACAGTTCACAGGAACCGCGGCGCAGCGGTACCCCGTCGGCGCGGCACTCGTCGGCGCGCGGCACCGAACGTGCTCCGGCTGTCGGGAACCTGACGGGTTCACTACCGTGGGAACACGTTCGTGTGACCGAGTGGAATGGAGTGCCGTGGCCCCCGCCGTCTCACCGTGGTGGCAGACCGCCGTCGTCTACCAGGTGTACATCCGCAGCTTCGCCGACGGCAACGGCGACGGCGTCGGCGACGTCGCGGGTCTGCGGACGCGACTGCCGTACCTGGCCCGGCTGGGTGTCGACGCGATCTGGATCAATCCGTGGTATCCATCGCCGATGGCGGACGCCGGCTACGACGTGTCCGACTACCGCGACATCGAGCCGGCCTACGGGACGCTGGCCGAGGCGCAGGCGCTGATCGCCGACGCGCACGCGCAGGGCATCCGGGTGCTGCTCGACATCGTCCCGAACCACACGTCCGACGAGCACGCCTGGTTCCGCGCCGCGCTGGCCGACGAGCCCGGAGCGCGGCAGCGCTACCACTTCCGCGCGGGCCGCGGACCGGACGGCAGCGCACCGCCGAACAACTGGCAGAGCGTCTTCGGCGGGCCCGCCTGGACGCGGGTGGCCGACGGGCAGTGGTATCTGCACCTTTTCGCACCGGGGCAGCCGGACCTGAACTGGGAGCACGAGGAGGTGCGTGCCGAGTTCGAGGACATCCTCGCGTTCTGGTTCGACCGGGGCGTGGACGGCTTCCGCATCGATGTGGCCCACGGCCTGATCAAAAAGGCCGGACTGCCCGACACCGCAGACCCCGACGACGCCGCGCAGAGCCTGGTGCAGTCGCGGGAAGGTCATCCGGCGTGGGATCAGGACGGTGTGCACGAGGTGTATCGCGGTTGGCGCGCCGTCGCGGAGCGTTACACGCCCGAGCGCATCTTCATCGCCGAAGCGTGGGTTCCCAGCAACGAGCGGTTGGCGCGTTACCTGCGGCCCGACGAATTGCACACCGCCTTCCAGTTCGATTTCCTGCGCGCGCCGTGGCGGGCGGAGGTGCTGCGCGCGGTGGTCGACGACGCGATCGCCGCGGCGGCCACCGTCGGGGCGCCGCCGACGTGGGTGCTGTCCAATCACGACGTCACCCGCACCGTGACGCGCTTCTCGCGGTCGCAACCGGCGCATCTGATCGAGACCGACTGGGAGCGCGGCCGGTGGGCCGACGAGGACCCCGACCACGTCGTCGGTAGGCGCCGGGCGCGGGCCGCGGCTCTGGTGCAGCTGGCGCTGCCCGGCACCGCCTACGTCTACCAAGGGGAGGAGTTGGCCCTCGAGGAGATCGAGGACCTGCCCGACGAGGTGCGCCAGGACCCGACGTGGGTGCAATCGGGATTCACCGACGTCGGCCGCGACGGCTGCCGAATCCCGTTGCCGTGGACGGCGACCGATGCCCCCTACGGGTTCGGAGCGGAGCCGGGTTCGGCGACGTGGCTGCCGCAGCCCGCGCACTGGGGCGAACACAGCGTCGAGGCTCAGGACCGCGACGCGGATTCGACGCTCAATCTCTATCGGGAGGCGCTGCGGCTGCGGCCGTCGATGTGGCGGGATGCCGGCGACGTCAAGTGGCTCACCACCGAGCCCGGGGTCGCCGCGTTCGAGCGCGGGGGAGCGCAGTGCTGGGTCAACACCGGCGAGCAGGCGGTGGCGCTGCCGGGCACGGCGACGGTGCTGCTCGCCTCGGCGCCCGGTATCAGCGGCAGCCTGCCCCCCGACACCGCGGTGTGGCTTCGGTCCTGATCGAAACTGCCCTCTCGCCGGTCGGAGAAAGGCCTTTGTGCCCTGCGCAAGCGCCGGTGGAGCGACGCACTCTTGAGAGCAGAACGACGCTCGAGAGGGTGACAGTGATGACGGAGTTCCCCGACACCGAAACGCTGCGGTCGGCGCTGTCCCTGGCGACACGTGCGCCGTCGGTGCACAATTCGCAGCCGTGGCAGTGGCGGGTCGGCGAGGAGACCCTGCATCTCTACGCCGATCCGAGCCTGCAGTTACCCCACACCGACCCGGACGGCCGCGATCTCATGCTCAGCTGCGGCGCGGCGCTCAATCACTGCGTCGTCGCGTTGGCGGCACTCGGGTGGCAGGCCAAGGTGACGCGGTTTCCCAATCCCGCTGACCCTGACCACCTGGCGGCGCTGAGGCTCTACCCCTACCCGGCCGCCGACCTGGACGTCTCACTGGCCGCGGCCATCCCGCGTCGCCGGACCGACAGGCGGCACTACAGCTCCTGGCCGGTGCCGCGCGGTGACGTCGTGCTGATGGGGGCCAGGGCTGCGCGCGCCGGAATCGTGTTGCGCCGCATCACCGATTACGACGGGCTGGCCGACCTCGCCGGCGAAGCGGCGCAGTTCCACGAGTCGGACAAGGAGTACCTCGCTGAACTGGCGCGGTGGAGCGGGCGTTACGCGGCGATGAGCGGCGTGCCCGCACGCAACATCCCCGGCCCCGACGGCGTGGCGCGTGTGCCCGCACGCCATTTCAACGTCGGCGTGCTCACCCAGCCCCTGCACACCGATCCTGCCGATGAGCACGCGATGATCCTGGCGCTGGGCACCCGTGACGATGACGCGATGGCACGGTTGCGGGCGGGGGAGGCGACCAGCCTGGTGTTGTTGACGGCGACTGCGCTCGGCCTGGCGAGCTGCCCCATCACCGAGCCGCTGGAGGTGGCGTCGACGCGGAAGAGGTTGCGCGAGGACGTGTTCGGCGCCGACGCCCATCCGCAGATGCTGCTGCGGGTCGGGTGGGCGCCCATCAATGCCGATCCACTGCCGTCGACGCCGCGCCGCGATCTGTCCGAGGTGGTCGCTTATCTCGACGGTTCGCCGATGGAGTGAGCGGCGGCGCGGCTCACCGTGAGCCGGGCCGCCGCCGCCGTTCGAGCTTGGAGATGAACACCGCGGCCTGGGTGCGCCGCTCCATGCCGAGTTTGGCCAGCAGCCGGGACACATAGTTCTTGACGGTCTTCTCGGCGAGGAACATCCGCGCCGCGATCTGCTTGTTGGTCAGGCCCTCGCCCAGCAGGTCGAGCAGCACCCGCTCCTGCTCGGTGAGCTCGGAGAGCGGATCGGTGGGCTGTCCGTCGCCGCGCAGTTTGGCCATCAGCGCCGCCGCGGCGCGGTTGTCCAGCAGCGAGCGTCCCGATCCGACGTCCTTGATCGCCCGGGCCAATTCCATGCCCTTGATGTCCTTGACGACGTAGCCGCTGGCGCCGGCCAGGATTGCGTCGAGCATGGCCTCGTCGGAGGTGAACGACGTGAGCATCAGGCAGCGCAGATCGGGCATCCGGGACAGCAGGTCACGGCACAGTTCGATGCCGTTGCCGTCGGGCAGTCGGACGTCGAGCACCGCGACGTCGGGCTGCAGGGCCGGGATGCGGGCCAGGGCTTCCGACACCGAGCCGGCCTCGCCGATCACGTCGAGTTCGGGATCGCTGCCGAGCAGGTCGACCAGTCCGCGCCGGACCACCTCGTGGTCGTCTACCAGGAATACCTTCACCATGCCGTCATCTCCTGGCGATCGGGCACCGGTTCACAGTGCGGTGTGCGGTCCGCAGACCAGGATCGAGCAGTCGGTGTCGCGCAGTGCGGCGTTGCCCTGAGCCCCGACGAGCGCACCCAGTCCACCGGGGCGGGTGCGTCCGGTCACCACCAGTTGGATCGCGTCGGCGTTGGCCGCCAGGTAGTCGAGCGCGTCGCCGTGTCTGCTCACCGACGAGATCTCGAGTTGCGGGAAGCGGCGCCGTGATTCGTCGAGGCGACGTTCCCAGTGGGCCTGCACGTCGGCGTAGGTGTGGGCAGGCGCGAGCACCCTTACGGGCGCGTGCCGGCGTTGCGCCTCCTCCAGGCCACGATGCAGAACGGCGCTGCCGGCGGCGTTGTCGTCGACTTCGATCACCACGGCGCGGTCGCGGTTGGCGTGCGGGCGGTGCGCACGGACGATGGCCACCGGGCACCGGGCGGACTTCGAGAGCGCGGTCGCGGTCGAGCCGATCCGACCGTGGGTGGCGTGTCGCAGACCACGTGCCCCGACGCACAGCATGACCGCGGTGCGGGAGGCCTCGAGCAGCGCCTCCACCGGCCGGCCCTGCAGGATCTCCACCTCGATCTTCACCGGTCGCTCGGTCGACTCCACCGCGGTGAGCACATACCGCACGGCCACCTCCGCTGTGGCCAGCTGGCGCGCCTGGTCCTGCGGATCCACCGTGTCGTCATCCGAGGTGTCGATGACGTAGACCAGCCGCAGCGGGAGGTCACGTTCGATCGCTTCGTCGATCGCCCACAGTGCAGCGTCGACCGCCGCGGGCGATCCGTCGACACCGACCACCACACATGGCGCGGCTGTACCCTCGATCATGTTCATCCCCTGTGGATTTCGAGAACATCGTTGATATGGCGGCGCGGCGTCGGCGGAGGAGCGGCTTCCAGCATCGGTGCCAACCCCACTCTGATCAGCGCCTGAGGGATGGCCTGTCCGTCGATCAGTGCGGCGACGACCTCACGACCCGAGGGCAGTTCGGTGATGTGGGTCAGCGTGCACGTCGCGAAGCCCGCGACCGTCGCTTCCAGCAGCGCCGCCGACAGTGCCTCGCCGCAACGCAGGACGCTCTCCCGTGAATCATCGACACTCGACACCACCAGGATTCGCGAACGGTCCTCACCGAGGTCACTACGCCGCTCGGGTTGTCCACTGACGGGGAACGAGCGGCCGATGGCGACGCGGTCGCTCTCGGGCGCGGAGATGAGCGCGCTGACCGGTATTCCGTCATCGGCGGTGAACGGCTCTGTCCACCAATCCAACTCATCGTGGTAGTCGCTGTCGAAGAGTCGCGCCGTGTCCGTCAGTGCGGAGGCCTCGGCCAGGGTCGAGCGAAGATCGTCGGCGACGATGTCGAATCTGACGGCGCCGCCGTGGTCGTCGGTCAGTCTGCTGAGAAGGTGTTCCACATCGGGCGGCTCGGCGAGCGGCAGCCGGTCGGTGCGCCGCGCCAGGATCGCGTCGGCGTACCGCTTCTGATCTTCCGACACCGACGGCGACGGGCTGAACCCGACGGTCGCCAGATGCAGGGGGTTGTCCGGGTCGGGGAAGCGCTGCAACGAGGTGCGCCATCCTGCGGCAGCCATCGCCACCCGAAAATGGTGCAGGACTGCGCCGCAGCTCATCATGGCCTGGCGTCCGCTGCTGTCCGCAGAGTGTGCGTGCCGCGAGGGGTCGGCGAACAGTTCCACGCGGTGGTCCGTCAGCACCCAGCGCCACGGCTGCGTGTTGTGCAGCGATGGCGCCCGACAGGCCACCTGCAGCGCATCGACGATCAGTTCGGACCTGATCTGCGTCGTGGCCATCTCACCTCCACCTCGTCTCCTCCCACAGTGCGCGGCGGCACCGGCCCGCAAACAGGGCCAATGGTCCTTCAACCGTGTGACGAGTGCCGCAGGCCGCAGGCGGTCCGGGCGCGGGGAGTGCAGGATCGAAGTTGTTGTCCGACAACTGATTCGGGCCGGTTTCCGGGGTTTTCGTGCCGGAGTCCGGTGTTCCGGCCCCGCGGCTGCCCGGAATCGGTCAGCAACGCCGGTACGGGACCCGTGCCTCGTGGCGTCGGGCCAGGCTCCGGGTCCGACCGGTCTCGCGGGTGGCGCGGCGGGTCGAGTCCCCCTGCACCGCACGGTGGGGGCGCGCTCGACGGGGCACCGCCCCCGTGCGGAGGGTTTGCGGTGCCTGCGGCAGCCCTGGCCGCATAGCGAAATCTGTCGCACCCCTCGCGAAGGGGTGACTGTGAGGACGCCATGCGCGACTGGCAGAACCGTCAGAGGGCGGATCGGAGTTTCCCCAGTTCACGGGGGTGCGTCCACAACGGGAACGCTTCTCCTTGGCAACGGTTGGGTAACGCCGGATTTGTCGCGTCGGCGATTTCGCAAATTGTCGGTTCAGTAAGCCCAGCAGGCGATCGAAATTCGCAGAACGACGCAAAAGGACTGGGAGCGCATGTCACGGACCAAGAAGGGCATCGTCGTTGTCATGATGGGCAGCGCGGGGATGTTCTTGACCGCCCCGGTGCTGAGTCCGTTGGCCGCCGCCGATCCCACCCGGGGCGGTGTCCCGTGCGTCGGCATCTTGCAGCAAATCGTCACGCACCCCGCCGACATTCCGCAGGCGCTGCACGAAACGGCCAACTCGTTCACGGCCGGTCCGGGACAGCCCGCCCCGCCGGTGGTGGTGCCGCCGGCCAGTTCGTCGTCGGCCGGGCTGCCGCCGGTGCCCCCGCGTCCCCCCGCGTCGGTGTCGACCTCGTCGTCGGGTGTCACGCCGCCCGTCCCCGGCACCCCGGGTGTGCCCGTGGCGAGTTCGACCGGTGGGGGCACCCCGCCGCTGCCGCCGAAGCCGCCGTCGGCCGTCGTGACTCCCGCCGCGGGTGCGACCCCTCCGGCGCCCCCCGTGCCGGGGGTGCCCGCGGTGGCCTCCACCGGCGGTGGCACGCCGCCCGTGCCTCCGATCCCCGGCGCGCCCGTCGGCACGCCGGTCGTCAACGCCGGGCCTCCGGCACCGCCCGTCCCGGGTGCCCCCGTCATCGGTGATGCCGGTGCGGCGCTGCCGCCGGGCCCCGGCGTTCCCGGGGTGCCGGTGGGTGTTCCGGCTGCGGGTGCGACGCCTCCTGCTCCGGGTGTTCCGGGTGTGCCGGTGGGTGTTCCAGCCGGTGCTGTGACGCCGCCGGCTCCGGGTGTCCCGGGTGTGCCGGTGGGTGTTCCAGCCGGTGCTGTGACGCCGCCGGCTCCGGGTGTCCCCGGTGCGCCGGTCATCGGCGAGGCCGGCACCGTTGCACCCGTTGGCCTTCCGGCGCCGGGTGCGCCGGTCGATGCCGCTGCTGGCGCCGCCGCGCCGGGCGGGGGCGTGCCAGGCGCGCCGCTCGCTGCCGCCGGCGGCGAGGCTGCGCCGCCGGCCCCGGGTCTTCCCGGTGCACCCGTCCTCGGCGAGGCGGGTGCCGTGCCGCCCGCAGGTGTCCCTGCGCCCGGTGCTCCGATCGCCGCGGCTGCCGGTGACGCGACGCCGCCGGCCCCGGGTCTGCCCGGTGCTCCGGTTGTCGGGGAGTCGGGTGTGGTGACGCCGCCGGCTCCGGGTGTGCCTGCGACGCCGGTGGGTTCGTCGGTGGAGGGTGTGACGCCGCCTGCTCCGGGTGTGCCTGCGACGCCGGTGGGTTCGTCGGTGGAGGGTGTGACGCCGCCTGCTCCGGGTGTGCCGGGTGCTCCGGTTGTCGGGGAGTCGGGTGTGGTGACGCCGCCGGCTCCGGGTGTGCCTGCGACGCCGGTGGGTTCGTCGGTGGAGGGTGTGACGCCGCCTGCTCCGGGTGTGCCGGGTGCTCCGGTTGTCGGGGAGTCGGGTGTGGTGACGCCGCCGGCTCCGGGTGTGCCTGCGACGCCGGTGGGTTCGTCGGTGGAGGGTGTGACGCCGCCTGCTCCGGGTGTGCCGGGTGCTCCGATTGAGGGTTCCTCGGGTGTGGTGACGCCGCCGGCGCCACCTGCGCCTGCCACCCCGATCGCCAATTCCGTCGAAACCTTCTCTCCGCCTGCGCCGCCCGCTCCTGCGACGCCGTCCGCCGGAAGCGTCGAGACGTTCTCACCGCCGGCCCCGCCGGCACCTGCCACGCCGGCCGGTTCGTCGGTCGAGGTGGTGACGCCGCCGGCGCCGGGTGTTCCGGGTGTGCCGGTGCAGGGTTCGTCGAGTGTGGTGACGCCGCCGGTGCCGGGTGTGCCTGCGACGCCGGCCGGTTCGTCGGTCGAGGTGGTGACGCCGCCGGCGCCGGGTGTTCCGGGTGTGCCGGTGCAGGGTTCGTCGAGTGTGGTGACGCCGCCCGTGCCGGGTGTGCCTGCGACGCCTGCTGGTTCGTCGGTCGAGGTGGTGACGCCGCCGGCGCCGGGTGTTCCGGGTGTGCCGGTGCAGGGTTCGTCGAGTGTGGTGACGCCGCCCGTGCCAGGTGTGCCTGCGACGCCTGCTGGTTCGTCGGTCGAGGTCGCGACGCCGCCCGCTCCCGGGGTCCCCGGCACACCGGTGGGCTCGTCTGTCGAACTGGCGACGCCGCCGGCCCCGGGTGTGCCCGGCGCCCCGGTGGCGAGCGAGGGCGGCCTGGTGACGCCTCCGGCTCCGGGTGTTCCGGGTGCTCCGGTCGTGGGTGATGCCGGTGTGGTGACGCCGCCTGCTCCTGGTGCTCCGGGTGCTCCGCTGGTCACTGAGGCCGGGTTGCCGACGCCGCCCGCTCCGGGCCTTCCGGGTGCTCCCGTAGCCGGTCAGGGCGGTGTGGTGACGCCTCCGGCTCCGGGTGTTCCGGGTGCTCCGGTCGTGGGTGATGCCGGTGTGGTGACGCCGCCTGCTCCTGGTGCTCCGGGTGCTCCGCTGGTCACTGAGGCCGGGTTGCCGACGCCGCCTGCTCCTGGTGCTCCGGGTGCTCCGCTGGTCAATGAAGCCGGGTTGCCGACGCCGCCTGCTCCTGGTGCCCCGGGTGCTCCCGTGGCCGGTCAGGGCGGTGTGGTGACGCCTCCGGCTCCGGGTGTTCCGGGTGCTCCGGTCGTGGGTGATGCCGGTGTGGTGACGCCGCCTGCTCCTGGTGCTCCGGGTGCACCCATCCTCGGTGACGCCGGCGCAGCCGTGTCCGGTGGTGCGCCAGGGGCCGGTGCTCCGGTCGCCACCGCCGCAGGTTCTGCCGGACCGGGCGTCGGCGGAGGCGCCCCGATCGAGGCCGCGGCCGGAGTCGCGGGCCCCGCGGGTGGCACGCCCGGCGTCCCCGGCGCCCCCGTGTTCGGCGAGGCCGGTGTGGTGACTCCGCCGGCTCCGGGTGTTCCGGGTGGGGCTGCTGCGGTGCCTGCGGGTGTGGTGACGCCTCCGGTTCCGGGTGTTCCGGGTGGGGCTGCTGCGGTTCCTGCGGGTGTGGTGACGCCTCCGGTTCCGGGTGTTCCGGGTGGGGCTGCTGCGGTTCCTGCGGGTGTGGTGACGCCTCCGGTTCCGGGTGTTCCGGGTGGGGCTGCTGCGGTTCCTGCGGGTGTGGTGACGCCTCCGGTTCCGGGTGTTCCGGGTGGGGCTGCTGCGGTTCCTGCGGGTGTGGTGACGCCTCCGGTTCCGGGTGTTCCGGGTGGGGCTGCTGCGGTTCCTGCGGGTGTGGTGACGCCTCCCGTTCCGGGTGTTCCGGGTGGCAGCGTGACGGTTCCCGCCGGTGCGGCCACTCCGCCGACGCCGCCGGTGCCGGGTGTTCCGGTCGCCGCCAACGTCCCGGGCAACGTGCCCGGTACGCCGCCGACCCCGCCGTCCTCGGTGGGTGTCACCACCGGTGTCCCGTCGTCGCCGATCCCCGGCACACCGGGCAACTCGATGACGGTGGCCGATCTGCTGACGCCGCCGGGGGTGCTGCGCACCGTGCAGGGCGCCGCGTCGTCGGTGGCCGGCGCGCTACCGCCGCCGCCTGCGCCGGCGCCGGGCGTGCCCGGAGCGGTCTCGGTGAGCGGCCCGCCGATCCCGGACGGGGTGACTCCTCTGCTGGCGACCGGCGTGTCCAACCTGATCGCGCCCTCGCCGCTGAACCTGCCGTCGATCCCGGGACTGCCGGTGCCGCTGCCCAACCAGATCCCGGTGCCGTCCGATCTCCTCTGCGTCGGAACGGATTGGTCTGCGACACAGGGAGATTCGGCCAACCGCGGGCCGGCGAACGCCGACCTGCCGCGGGTGCCGGTCACCGCCGCCACCCCTGCCGGCGACCGCCGCGACCGCTGGGAAGGGCAGTAGTTCACACAGGACGATGGCCTGGCTGGGCAGTCACTCAGCCAGGCCGTCGTTCACCCGTCGTGGCGACCGTTCTCTGACTGCGCCCCGGCGACCAGATCGGTGGCCACCTGGATCAGCGGCACGTTGGAATCCTGGGACAGCTTGCGCAGCACCTCGAAAGCCTGGACCGCATCGACGCGGTAGCGCTCCATGATCATGCCCTTGGCCTGGCCGATCATGTCGCGGCTCGACAGCGCACGCTGGAACTGCTCCTCGCGACGCGCCGAGTTCCACGCCACCGACGAGTGAGCGGCGAAGATCAGCCCCATCGTTCGCGACTCGGGGGTGAACACGTCGGGTTCCTCGGAATAGACGTTCAGCGCCCCTAGCGTCTCGCCGGCAATGAACAGCTGGAACGCCATGACGGACCGGATCGGCGTCTCGGCGAGCGCATCGCGACGGTAGTTCGGGAACCGGGTCTCGGTCTCCAGGTTCGCGACGTGGATCGTCTTCTCTTCCCACGCCGCGGTCAGACACGGCCCTTCGCGGTAGCGCTGCTGGATCTTGTCGAGCAGGACAGGCCAGTGCGAGGTCGCTGCCGGCGTGTCGATGTTGCGGGCATTCCGCGTGAGTGTGATTCCTGCATGCTGCGCGCCCGGGATCTCCACGGCCGCGTTCTCGGCCAGTTCGGCGATCACGGTGTCCGCGTCGGTATCAGGTCTGTTGTGCAGCCCCTGCACGAGCTCGGCGACCCGCAGATGGGTCGCCTCCAAGTCGGGCTGATCGTTCACCGCCACCGTCCATACTTCTTGCGTCAATTTGGGTCATCAATCTACCGCTGAGTACGGAGTGTCACCTGGGCACTGGCGATGTCTCTTCCGTGACCTCTCGACTGACCGGCTGTTCAGAGGGCCCGCAGGTAGCGTCCGGCGATCAGGCGCTGCAGAACGGAGGTCACCGGCGAGCCCAGCCGGCTCCACCACGTCGCCGGCCGGGAGAACGCGGCGACCTCGGCGACGACGTCGCCACTGGCGGGTTCGTAGCGGACGACGAACAGCTCCTCACCACGGACGGCGTGGCCCGGCAGGGTGCCGTAGGCGAAGCCGCGACGGTCCGGTTCGTCGATGACGTAGACCACCCGGCACGGCGCGGGTACGGGGCCGAGGTGACCGAGCACGTCGGTGCCGACCTCGGCCGTCGGGGTCGTCGCCTCGACACGCACTCCGGCGCCGCGCAGCATCCCGAACCGCATCCCGTCTTCGGCCGCCTGCTCGAAACGCGCGCGACCGCGGCCGATCACCGACGTCCTGCGCAGAAAGCGGTAACCGGACGGCGGGGATCCGGCCGTCGCGCCCACCTCCGTGTAGGTCAGCGGCCGGCCGCTCAGGTCGCTCAGCTTCACCCCGTCAGCTTCGCACCGCGGGCGTACCGTCGGTGCGGTGACCTCTGCGACCTTCACCCTGGGCAACGATCTGACCGTCAACCGGCTCGGCTTCGGCGCGATGCGCCTGACCGGCAAAGGGGTGTGGGGGCCGCCCGCCGACCGCGACGAATGCCTGCGCGTCCTGCGTCGGGCCGTCGAACTCGGAGTGAACTTCATCGACACCGCGAACTCCTACGGGCCCTACGTCTCCGAGGAATTGATTTGCGAGGCGCTGCACCCCTACGACGGCGTGGTGGTCGCGACCAAGGCGGGTCTGCTGCGCACCGGTCCCGACCAGTGGCCGGTGCTGGGCTACCCGGCCTATCTGCGTCAGGAGTGCGAGATGAGCCTGCGCCGACTCGGCGTGGACACCATCGACCTGTTCCAGCTGCACCGCATCGACGACAAGTTCCCTGCCGAGGACCAGGTCGGGGAACTGCTCGCGCTGCAGCAGGAGGGCAAGATCCGGCACATCGGTCTGTCGGAGATCGACGCCGACCAACTCGAGGCCGCCCGCGCGGTCGCGCCGATCGTGTCCGTGCAGAACATGTACAACCTGTCGACACGCTCCGCGGAGCCGGTGCTGGAAGCCTGCGAGGCCCAGGGCATCGCCTTCATCCCGTGGTTCCCGCTGGCGGCGGGTCCGCTGGCCGCCGCCGACGGCCCGCTGCAGCGCATCGCGGCCGATCACGGCGCGACGCCGTCGCAACTGGCGCTCGCCTGGTTGCTCAAGCGTTCGCCGGTGATGCTGCCCATCCCCGGCACGTCGAAGGTCGCCCATCTCGAGGAGAACGTCGCGGCCGGGCAGATCGAACTGACCGACGCGGAATTCGACACGTTGAGCAACGCCGGGGCAGCCCAGGGCTGAGTCACCCAATACGGTGAGCGGGTGAGCGCCAACGAGTCCGTCGACACCCACGTAGGCGGCGGCTTCAACCCGCCGCGCCCCACCACCCGCGGGGGGCCGGACTACGGGCGCTTCGTCGAGGCCGTGCGCGCCCTGCAGGACCACGCGCGCGCCGCTGACGCACCCGACCACGTCGTGACCGAGGCCGCCGAGCTGATCGAGAAGGTATCCGAAATGCTGGCGCCCTACGACGCCGACGAGTGGTCGTCGCCGTCCGGGCGCCGGATGGACCTGCCCAGCCGGGGCAACATCCTGCAGGTGCCGGTCGATCTGCACGTCACCGAGGACGAGCGAATTCGCGGCACCGCCCGGTTCCGCCGCTACCACCTGGGCCGCAACGGCGCCGCGCACGGCGGCACGATCGCCCACCTGTTCGACTCGGTGCTCGGGTTCACGGCGTTCAAACTCAGCCGCAGCCGGGCCCAGCGCACCGCGTTCCTGCACGTCGACTACCGCAGGATCGTGCCGGTCGAGCAGACGCTGCAGGTCGAGGCGCGCATCGACGACATCGTGGACCGCAAGATCTTCGTGTCGGGCCGACTGTTCGACGGGGAGCACGTCCTCGCCGAGGCGCACTCACTGTTCGTCAAGCTCAAGCCGGGACAGCCGTGAGCCACGGCAGACGCAACGCGGTCACCCGACGGTGGGCCCGTTGGCGAGACCGGCTGCGGGAACGGCCGGCCGCCGACCTCGCCTACCGCATCGGCGTCGGTGTCGTGGGCACCCTCGTCTTCGCGGTGGGGATCCTCGCCATCCCGTATCCCGGACCCGGCTGGGCCATCGTGTTCGTCGGGCTGGGCATCCTGGCCACGGAGTTCGACTGGGCCCGCCGCCTGCTGGGCTGGGTCCGGGAGCGCTACGACCGGGCGATGGACTGGTTCAAGCGCCAGGGCCTGTGGGTGCAGATCCTCGGCGCGGTGTTCACCTTCGCGATCGTCATCGCCACGCTGTGGCTGTTCGGTGCGCTGAACTTCGCCGCCGGGCTGGTCGGCATCGAGGCGCCCTGGCTGCAAAGCCCTATTGGTATCGGGTCGTGAGGCCGCGCCCCGATAGCATGGTCGCGGTCGGAACCCGACCCGCCCGGAAACACCCCGAACGTTTGGAGAACCCGTCATGAGCGCGCCCGCCCGCCCCGCCCCGGCAGCCCCGATCCGGGTCGCTGCAGGGACGACCGCCGGGCAGGCGGTCCGCGACGCCGGGTTGCCCTCCCGCGGTGCGTCCGACGCCGTCGTGGTGGTGCGCGACGCCGATGGGCGGCTGCGCGACCTGTCCTGGGTGCCCGACGGCGACGTCGAGGTGGAGCCGGTCGCGGCCGACACCGAGGACGGCCGCAGCGTCATCCGCCACTCCGCCGCGCACGTCCTGGCCCAGGCGGTGCAGGGGCTGTTCCCGGAGGCGAAGCTTGGCATCGGCCCACCGATCACCGACGGCTTCTATTACGACTTCGACGTCGCCGAGCCGTTCACTCCCGAGGACCTCGAAGCGCTCGAGAAGCGCATGCGCCAGATCGTCAAAGAGGGCCAGCTGTTCTCCCGGCGGGTGTACGCCTCCAAGGAGGAGGCCCGCGAGGAGCTGGCCGGCGAGCCCTACAAGCTCGAACTGATCGACGACAAATCCGGCGCGGACGACCCGGAAGTCATGGAAGTGGGCGGCGACGAACTGACCGCCTACGACAACCTCAATCCCCGCACGCGCGAGCGCGAGTGGGGCGATCTGTGCCGCGGCCCGCACATTCCCACCACCCGCTACATCCCGGCGTTCAAGCTGACCCGAAGCTCGGCGGCGTACTGGCGCGGCGATCAGGAGAACGCGAGCCTGCAGCGCATCTACGGCACCGCCTGGGAGTCGCAGGAGGCGCTCGACCGTCACCTCGAACTGCTCGAGGAGGCGCAGCGTCGCGACCACCGCAAGCTCGGTGTCGAACTCGACCTGTTCAGCTTCCCCGACGAGATCGGTTCGGGTCTGCCGGTGTTCCACCCCAAGGGCGGCATCGTGCGTCGGGAACTCGAGGACTACTCGCGGCGTAAGCACATCGAGGCGGGCTATGAGTTCGTCAACACCCCTCACATCACCAAGGCGCAGCTGTTCCACACCTCGGGCCATCTCGACTGGTATGCCGACGGCATGTTCCCGCCGATGCACATCGACGCGGAGTTCAACGAGGACGGCACGGTGCGCAAGCCCGGCCAGGACTACTACCTCAAGCCGATGAACTGCCCGATGCACTGCCTGATCTACCGGGCCCGCGGCCGTTCCTACCGTGAACTTCCGTTGCGCGCCTTCGAGTTCGGTGCGGTGTACCGCTACGAGAAGTCGGGCGTGGTGCACGGCCTGACCCGGGTGCGCGGCCTGACGATGGACGACGCCCACATCTTCTGCACGCGCGACCAGATGCGCGACGAGCTGACCTCGCTGCTGCAGTTCATCCTGGAACTGCTCGGCGACTACGGCCTCGAGGACTTCTACCTGGAGCTGTCGACCAAGGATCCGAAGAAGTTCGTCGGCTCCGACGAGATCTGGGAAGAGGCCACCAGCACGCTGGCCGAGGTGGCCGCGGCCTCGGGCCTGGAACTGGTGCCGGATCCGGGCGGCGCGGCGTTCTACGGCCCGAAGATCTCGGTGCAGGCCCGCGACGCGCTGGGCCGCAGCTGGCAGATGTCGACGATCCAGCTCGACTTCAACTTCCCCGAGCGCTTCGACCTCGAGTACACCGCGGCCGACGGCACCCGGCAGCGGCCGGTGATGATCCACCGCGCGCTGTTCGGCTCCATCGAACGCTTCTTCGGCATCCTCACCGAGCACTACGCGGGCGCGTTCCCGGCGTGGCTGGCGCCGGTGCAGGTGGCCGGGATCCCGGTCGCCGACGCGCACGTCGAGTATCTACAGGACGTGGTCGCCGAGCTGAAGAAGCACGGTATCCGCGCCGAGGTGGACGCCAGCGACGACCGGATGGCGAAGAAGATTGTCAACCAGACCAACCAGAAGGTGCCGTTCATGCTGCTCGCGGGAGATCGCGACGTCGAGGCAGGGGCCGTGTCCTTCCGGTTCGGGGACCGGTCGCAGATCAACGGCGTGCCGCGCGAGACGGCGGTGCAGACCATCGTGGACTGGGTGCGTCGACGCGAGAATGCCGCGCCCACAGCGGATCTCGTGACAGTCGATGCGCAAGCAGGGCAGGGGTGACGTGGAGCCCGACGACACGATCGTAGACCGTGGGGTCGGCGAGCCGGACCACCTGCAGCGGTTGTGGACCCCACACCGCATGACCTACATCGTCGATGCCGTCAAGCCGGGTTCGGCCGCGTCGTCCGAACCGTTCACCGACATCCCCACGATGTCCGACGAGGACGGCCTGGTGGTTGCGCGCGGCGAACTGGTGTACGCGGTGCTCAACCTGTACCCGTACAACCCGGGGCATCTGATGGTGGTGCCCTACCGCCGGGTGGCCGAACTGGAGAACCTCACCGACGCCGAGAGCGCCGAGCTGATGATGTTCACCCAGAAAGCGATTCGGGTGATGAAGGCGGTGTCGCGCCCGCACGGCTTCAACGTCGGACTCAACCTGGGCACCTCGGCGGGCGGGTCGCTGTCGGAGCACCTGCACATGCACGTCGTGCCCAGGTGGGGCGGCGACGCCAATTTCATCACCGTCATCGGGGACTCGAAGGTCATCCCGCAACTGCTGCGCGACACCCGCGCGCTGCTGGCCCGCGAATGGGACAGGCAGTCGTGAGCGACTTCTACCTGATGACCCGGGCGGCGTACGCGAAGCTGTCCCGGCCGGCGGCCAAAGGTGCTCTGCGGCTGGGGCTGACGCCCGACAGCGTGACGATCCTGGGCACCGCCGGTGCGGTGCTCGGCGCACTGACGCTGTTCCCGATGGGGCAGCTGTGGTGGGGCGCGTTCACCGTGTTCGTTTTCGTGCTCGCCGACATGCTCGACGGCGCGATGGCCCGTGAACGCGGCGGGGGCACCCGGTTCGGCGCAGTGCTCGACGCGACCTGCGACCGCATCAGCGACGGCGCCATCTTCTGCGGTCTGCTGTGGTGGGCGGCGTTCGGGCTGCACAGCACCGGGTTGGTCGTCGCGACGATGATCTGTCTGGTCTCCTCCCAGGTCATCTCCTACATCAAGGCCAGAGCCGAGGCCAGTGGGCTGTCCGGGGACGGCGGGCTGATCGAGCGGCCCGAGCGGCTGGTGATCGTGCTGGTCGGCGCCGGCTTGTCGGACCTGGGGTTCTTGCCGATGCCGTGGCTGCTGCCGGTCGCGATGTGGCTGCTCGCGGTGATGAGCGTGCTGACCGTCGGGCAGCGACTGCACAGCGTGCGCGTGTCCAACGGTGCGATGGATCCCATCCCGCCGGCCGCGCCCGTCGAAAAACCCGAGACCACCGAGCAATGATTCCGTTCGGCGACCATCTCAGCGACTGGGGCTACGCGACCGGCTGGCGTCTGGTCCGCGCCGCCCCGGAGATCGTCGCGCGCAACGCTTTCGCCGCCGGAGCCTGGTACGCCGCCCGGGACGGCGGACCCGATCAACTGCGCAAGAACCTGGCCCGGGTGATCGGCACGACGCCCGCCGAGGTGCCCGACGAGTTGATGCGGGCCTCGCTGGCCTCCTACGCCCGGTACTGGCGCGAGGCGTTCCGGTTGCCGTCGATGGACCACGACGAGCTGGGCCGCCGACTGGACGTGATCGACATCGGAATGGCGTTCACCGCGCTGGAGAAGGGCCGCGGCGCCATCCTGGCGCTGCCACACAGCGGCAACTGGGACATGGCCGGGGTCTGGCTGGCGCAGAACTTCGGCACGTTCGCCACCGTGGCCGAGCGCCTCAAACCCGAGTCGCTGTACAACCGGTTCCTGGCCTACCGCGAGAGCCTGGGGTTCACCGTGGTGCCGTCCTCGGGCGGTGAACGCCCGCCGTTCGACGTGCTCTGCGATTGGTTGGCCGACAACGGCATTGTGTGCCTGATGGCCGACCGCGACCTGAGCCGCCGCGGCGTGCAGGTCGACTTCTTCGGGGAGCCGACGCGGCTGCCGGCGGGCCCGGCCAAGCTCGCGGTGCAGACCGGGGCGGCGCTGTTCCCGGCGCACTGCTGGTTCGACGGCGACGGCTGGGGCACCAAGGTGTACTCCCAGATCGACACGTCCTCGGGTGACGTCACCGCCATCACCCAGGCACTGGCCGACCGCTTCGCCGACAACATCGCCACGTACCCCGAGGACTGGCACATGATGCAGCCGCAGTGGGTGGCCGATCTGTCCGTGGAACGCCAGGCACGGCTCGCCGACGGGCTCGAACCGATCGACCCCGGGTCCGGGTGAGGACCTACTGATGCGTATCGGCATGGTGTGCCCGTACTCCTTCGACGTGCCCGGCGGGGTGCAGTCGCACGTGCTGCAGCTGGCCGAGGTGATGCACGCCGAGGGGCACGAAGTCAGCGTGCTGGCACCGTCCTCGCCCGACGCTGAGGCGTCGCTGCCCGACTACGTGGTGTCGGGCGGGCGGGCCGTCCCGATTCCCTACAACGGCTCCGTGGCCCGGTTGAGATTCGGTCCGGCGACGCACCGCAAGGTCAAGAAGTGGTTGCAGCAAGGCGATTTCGACGTTTTGCACCTGCACGAACCGAACGCTCCGAGCCTGTCGATGCTGGCGCTGAACATCGCCGAGGGGCCGATCGTGGCCACCTTCCACACCTCGACCACGAAGTCGCTCACGCTGTCGGTGTTCGAGCCGATCCTGCGCCCGATGCACGAGAAGATCGTCGGCCGCATCGCGGTGTCCGACCTGGCGCGGCGCTGGCAGATGGAAGCGCTGGGCAGCGACGCCGTGGAGATCCCCAACGGCGTGGACGTCGCGTCGTTCGCCGAGGCGCCGCTGCTCGACGGATACCCGCGCCCGGGCCGGTCGATCCTGTTCCTCGGGCGTTTCGACGAGCCCCGCAAGGGCATGGCGGTGCTGATCGGCGCGCTGCCCGCGGTGGTCGAGCGGTTCGGTGACGTGGAGATCCTGGTGGTGGGGCGTGGCGACGAGGACGAACTGCGGGAGACGGCGGGACCGCTGGCCACGCATCTGCGGTTTCTCGGTCAGGTCGACGACGCGATGAAGGCCTCGGCGATGCGCAGCGCCGACGTGTACTGCGCCCCCCACACCGGCGGCGAGAGTTTCGGCATCGTGCTGGTCGAGGCGATGGCGGCGGGCACCGCGGTGGTCGCCAGCGACTTGGATGCATTCCGCAGAGTGCTCGACGACGGCCGCGGCGGCCGGCTGGTGGCCGTCGACGATCCCGACGCGCTGGCCGCGGGGCTGATCGACATGCTGGCCGACGACGACCGCCGGGCGCGCTACATCGAGTGCGCCACCGACCTGGTGCAGCGCTATGACTGGTCGGTGGTGGCCCGGCAGATCATGCGGGTCTACGAGACCGTGGCCGGATCGGGCGTCAGGGTGAAGGTCGCGACGTGATCACCTGGGTGACCGCAGTGCTGATCGCGCTGCTGGTGGCCGCGGTCCTGCTGGTCGCGCTGTGGGCGTACCAGACGGCCAACCGGCTGGATCGGCTCCACGTGCGCTACGACCTGTCCTGGCAGGCGCTCGACGGCGCGTTGGCCCGGCGTGCGGTGGTGGCGCGGGCGGTCGCGGTGGACGCCTACGGAGTGGGGCCGGACGGTAAGCGCTTGGCGGCGTTGGCCGACGCGGCCGAGCGGGCCCCCCGGGGAGCGCGCGAAGTCGCCGAGAACGAGCTGTCCGCGGCGCTGGCGCGGGTCGATCCGGCGTCGCTGCCGCGGGCGCTGGTCGCGGAGCTGGCCGACGCCGAGGCGCGGGTGCTGCTGGCCCGCCGGTTCCACAACGACGCGGTCCGCGACACGCTGGCGCTGAGGGAACGCCCCGCCGTCCGGGCGCTGCGGCTGGGCGGGACGGCGGCGATGCCGACGTATTTCGAGATCGCCGAGGGCGGCGAGGTGTCGACGCGGGAGGCGGCGCCGGCGACGCGGCGCACCTCGGCGCGGGTGGTGCTGCTCGACGGCGAGGGCGCGGTGCTGCTGCTGTGCGGTTCGGACCCCGAGAGCACGCACACGCCGGCGCCGCGGTGGTGGTTCACGATCGGCGGCGCGGCGCAGGTGGGGGAGTCGCTGGCGCAGGCCGCGGCGCGCGAACTGGAGGAGGAGACCGGCCTGGCGGTGCACGCCACCGACATGGTCGGCCCGCTGTGGCGGCGCGACGCCACCATCGAGTTCAACGGTGCGGTGATCCGCAGCGAGGAGATGTACTTCGTCCACCGCACCACCCGCTTCGAACCCGCCGACACCGGCCGCTCGGTCCTCGAGCGGACCTACATCCACGGTCACCGGTGGTGCGATGCGACAATGATCCGCGACCTGGTCGCCGGTGGTGAAGCGGTCTATCCGCGTCAGCTGGCCGAGCTTCTCGACGAGGCGAACGCCCTGGCCGACCGACCCGACGCGGTGGCGCACCGACCGGTGCACTCCATCCGCTGAGGTGCGGAATGAATGGATTTGCGGCCCCCTTTAGACTGGATCAGTAGCGATCGAAGGAGTTGACGATGGATACCGAAGCTCTCGGGAGCCCCGCCCGCGGCACCGCGCGGGTGAAGCGCGGGATGGCGGAGATGCTCAAGGGCGGCGTGATCATGGACGTCGTCACGCCCGAGCAGGCGCGGATCGCCGAGGGCGCCGGCGCGGTCGCGGTGATGGCGCTCGAGCGCGTGCCTGCCGACATCCGCGCCCAGGGCGGGGTGTCGCGGATGAGCGACCCCGACATGATCGAGGGAATCATCGACGCGGTCACCATTCCGGTGATGGCCAAGGCCCGCATCGGTCACTTCGTCGAGGCGCAGATCCTGCAGAGCCTCGGGGTGGACTACGTCGACGAGTCGGAGGTGCTGACCCCGGCCGACTACGCCAATCACATCGACAAGTGGAAGTTCACCGTGCCGTTCGTGTGCGGTGCGACCAATCTCGGTGAGGCGCTGCGGCGTATCACCGAGGGCGCGGCGATGATCCGGTCCAAGGGGGAGGCGGGCACCGGGGATGTGTCCAACGCGACCACCCACATGCGCAAGATCGGCGGCGAGATCCGCCGTCTGACGTCGCTGTCCGAAGACGAATTGTACGTCGCGGCAAAGGAATTGCAGGCTCCCTACGATCTGGTGGTCGAGGTCGCGCGGGCGGGCAAGCTGCCGGTGACGTTGTTCACCGCCGGCGGTATCGCGACCCCCGCGGACGCGGCGATGATGATGCAGCTCGGCGCCGAGGGTGTGTTCGTCGGCTCGGGCATCTTTAAGTCCGGCAACCCCGCCGAGCGCGCCGCCGCGATCGTCAAGGCGACCACGTTCTACGACGATCCCGACGTGCTGGCCAAGGTGTCGCGCGGTCTGGGGGAGGCCATGGTCGGCATCAACGTCGACGACATCCCGGTGCCCCACCGGCTCGCCGAGCGAGGCTGGTAAGAACCAGACTGTGGCGATCGAAGAAATCCTCGACCTGGAGCAGATCGAGGTCAACATCTATCGCGGTGGGGTGTTCAGTCCGGAATCGGGATTCCTGCAGCGCACGTTCGGCGGCCACGTCGCCGGTCAGTCCCTGGTGTCGGCGGTCCGCACCGTGGACCCCAAGTTCCAGGTGCATTCGCTGCACGGGTACTTCCTGCGCGCCGGCGATGCCCGGTCCCCGTCGGTGTACACCGTCGAACGGATCCGCGACGGCGGTTCGTTCTGCACCCGGCGGGTGACCGCCATCCAGCATGGCGAGACGATCTTCTCGATGTCGGCGTCGTTCCAGACCGACCAGAGCGGCATCGAGCATCAGGACGCGATGCCCCTCGCGCCGCCGCCGGACGACATCCCCGACTTCGAGTCGGTCAGCAAGGTATTCGACGACGCCAGCTTCCGGCAGTTCGACGAGTGGGACGTGCGCATCGTGCCGCGCAAGGACCTGCACCTGCTGCCGAACAAGGCGTCGCAGCAGCAGGTCTGGTTCCGGCACCGCGACCCGCTGCCCGACGATCCGGTGCTGCACATCTGCGCGCTGGCCTACATGAGTGACCTGACCCTGCTCGGCTCGGCGCAGGTGAACTACCCCCATGACCGCAAGCATCTCCAGGTCGCCTCGCTGGATCACGCGATGTGGTTCATGCGGGCGTTCCGCGCGGACGAGTGGCTGCTCTACGACCAGTCCTCGCCGTCGGCGTGCGGCGGCCGGTCGCTGACCCAGGGCAAGATCTTCAATCAGTACGGGGAGATGGTCGCGGCGGTGATGCAGGAAGGGCTGACGCGCTACCCCCGCGACTTCACGCCCGGACGTCGATGAGCGCACCGCACGTCGGGGTGCTGGCGCTGCAGGGCGACACCCGCGAGCATCTCGCCGCGCTGCGCGAGGCGGGCGCCGAGGCGTCGACCGTGCGGCGTCCGGAGGAACTCGCGCGGGTGGACGGTCTGGTGATTCCCGGTGGTGAATCGACGGCGATGAGTCATCTGCTGCGGGAGTTCGACCTGCTCGAGCCGCTGCGTGCGCGCCTCGCCGAGGGCATGCCGGCCTACGGGTCGTGTGCGGGGATGATCCTGCTGGCCACCGAGATCGCCGACGCCGGCGTGGACGGCCGGGACGCCCTACCGCTGCGCGGCATCGATATGACGGTGCGGCGCAACGCGTTCGGCCGACAGGTCGACTCGTTCGAAGAGGACATTCCGTTCGACGGACTCGACGGCACCGTGCACGCGGTCTTCATCCGCGCGCCGTGGGTCGAGCGGGTCGGACCGGACGTCGAGGTGCTCGCCTCGGCCGCCGGCCACCCCGTCGCGGTGCGCCAGGGCCGCACCCTGGCCACGGCGTTCCATCCCGAGGTGACCGGTGACCGCCGGGTGCACCGATTGTTCGTCGACTCGCTGTAGCCGCTCAGCCCTGGGCGGGCAGCACGTGGTCGGCCACCTTGTCGGTGGACAGGCACAGCGAACAGACGAACGCGTCGTGGGTCTGGCACTTGAGCATGTCCGGGCGCTCGAAGTCGTGATGGCAGACGTGGCAGGTCAGGTGCACACCGGACGGGTTGCCCAGCTCGTCGTACATCGGCAGGTCGATGCCGTCGTCGGTCCGCCGCAGGTAGTACTTCCCCTTGGTGGCGATCGCGATGATCGGGGGCAGCACCAGGCCCAGTCCGATCGCGACCAGCGGTGAGTAGGGCCGGATGCCGTCGCCGAGTCCGCCGAAGAACGCCAGGATCGACACCCCCGCGGCGATGAGCATCGAGCCGAACCCGACCGGGTTGATCGCGTAGAGCATGCCGCGCCGGAATTCGGGCGCCTTGGGGGACAGGCCGAGCAGGTACTTGTTGAACACGATGTCCGACGCCACGACGACGACCCAGGCCATACCGCAGTTGGCGTAGAACCCGAGGATGGTGTTGAGGAAGTCGAACATGTTGGCTTCCATCAGGATCAGCGCGATGAGCAGGTTGAAGCCGAGGAACACCAGACGGCCGGGATAGCGCTTGGTGACGCGGGTGAACGAGTTGGTCCAGGCCAGTGACCCCGAGTAGGCGTTCGTCACATTGATCTTGATCTGGCTGATCACGACGAGCACGACCGCCAGCGTCATGGCCAACCAGCCGGGCAGGAAGTTCTCGTAGATCTCCAGGAACTGGTGCACCGGTTGGTTGGCGATGCCTGCGCTGTCGGCGACGTTGGCGATCAGGTAGACGGCCAGGAACAGTCCGACGACCTGCTTGATCGCGCCGAAGAACACCCAGCCCGGTCCGGCCAGGATCATCCACGTCCACCAACTGCGCTTGTTCTCCGGCGTTTTCGGGGGCATGAAGCGCAGGTAGTCGATCTGCTCGGCGATCTGGGCGATCAGTGACAGACACACGCCGGCCGCCAGCAGCGTGTAGCCCAGGTCGAAGCCGCCGTTGCCCTGCTCGCCCTGGTAGGCGAAGAACTGGCTCACCGATTCGGGATGGCTGAACACCAGGTACACGAACGGGGCGACCATCAGGATCAGCCACAGCGGTGTCGTCCAGACCTGCAGTGTGGACAGCACTTTCATGCCGTAGATCACCAGCGGGAAGATGATCAGCGTCGAGGCGGCGTAGCCCAGCCACAGCGGGATGCCGAGGCCGAGCTGCAGACCCTGGGCCATGATGGATCCCTCGAGGGCGAAGAAGATGAACGTGAACGTCGCCATGATCACGTTGGTGACCACCGAGCCGTAGTATCCGAATCCGCTTCCACGGGTGATCAAGTCGAGGTCCATGTTGTACCGCGCCGCGTAGTAGGCGAGCGGGAAGCCGGTGAGGAAGATGACCACGGCGAAGATCAGGATGCCCCACAGGGCGTTGGTGGTGCCGTAGGAAATGCCGATGTTCGCGCCGATCGCGAAGTCGGCGAGGTAGGCGATCCCGCCGAGTGCGGAGATGCCGACGACGCCGGTCGACCACTTGCGGTAGCTGCGCGGCGCGAAGCGCAGCGTGTAGTCCTCGAGGGTCTCCTTGGTGGCGGTGAGTCGATCGAGATCAGTGTCGAGGACGGCGTCGGTGCGCACGTCGTCGCCGAGTTCGGAAGTCATTCGCCGACGCTAGGCCGGTTGTGTTTCGCCTTCGTGACAACGGTGTTTCATCGAGCGACGAGACGTTACGAGTCGAATTGACTACTGTGTCAACACATTAACGGATCGGCAGGCCGGTGATGGCGCGCGCCATGACCAGTCGCTGGATCTCGCTGGTGCCCTCGAAGATCGTGAAGATCTTCGCGTCGCGGTGCATGCGCTCGACGGGATACTCGCGGGTGTAGCCGTTGCCGCCGAGGATCTGGATGGCCTCGTCGGTCACGTACACCGCGGTCTCGCTGGCCACCAGCTTGGCCATCGACCCCTCCGCGGAGTCGAAGCTCTTGCCGTTGCGCGCCATCCACCCGGCGCGGTAGACGAGCAGGCGGGCGGCGTCGACGCGGGCCTTCATGTCGGCGAGCTTGAACGCCACCGCCTGGAACTCACCGATCTTGCGGCCGAATTGCTCACGCTCGCAGGCGTAGTCGCGCGCGTACTCGAAGGCCGCCCGCGCCACGCCCACCGCCATCGCGCCGACCGTCGGGCGGGTCCGCTCGAACGTGGCCATCGCGGCCTGCCCGGCGGCCTTCTTGCCCTCGCGGACCTTGGCGATGCGGGCGTCGAACTTCTCCTTGCCGCCGACGATCATGCGGCCGGGCAGTCGCACGTCGTCGAGCACGACCTCGGCGGTGTGCGAGGCGCGAATCCCGTGCTTGAGGAACTTCTGGCCCTGGCTGAGTCCCTTGGTGCCGGGCGGGATGACGAACGACGCCTGCCCGCGGGTGCCCAGTTCGGGGTGCACGGAGGCGACGACGACGTGAACGTTGGCGATGCCGCCGTTGGTGGCCCACGTCTTGGTGCCGTTGAGCACCCATTCGTCGGTCGCCTCGTCGTAGCGGGCGCGGGTCAGGATCGCGCCGACGTCGGAACCGGCGCCCGGCTCCGACGAGCAGAACGCGGCGACCTTCGGGTCGTCGACGGTGCCGAACATCTGCGGCACCCACTCGCCGACCTGCTCGGGGGTGCCGTTGGCCGCCAGCGATGCCGCGGCCAGGCCGGTGCCCAGGATCGCCAACGCGATGCCGGCGTCTCCCCAGAACATCTCCTCGAAGGCGACGATCATGCCCAGCCCGCTGGGTTCGGCGGCCTGCTCGGCGAAGAACTCCATCGAATAGAGGCCGACCTTGGCGGCCTCCTGGATGATCGGCCAGGGGGTTTCCTCGCGCTCGTCCCACTCCGCGGCGGCCGGGCGAATCACGTCCGCAGCGAACTCGTGGACCCACTTCTGAACGTCGATCAGGTCGGACGACAACTCCAGCGAGAACGTCATGGGATGTACCTTACTCCGCAGTAAGATAACGCCACCAGACGATGTGGCTCAGCTAACAGTGGGGGCGAGCACCGGCAGCGGCTTCTACCGTCGGGCGTCGCCGCGTCACGGGTGCTCGTTCCTGCGCCGAACCTGCAGCGCTACATCGGCGACGACCTGGGATGACCGGCACGTAGACTGGTCGATCGGACTTCGACGTCGTCGGTGAACGGGATCTGTGAAAGAGGTAGCGGGTAGATGAGCGGCCATTCCAAGTGGGCCACCACGAAGCACAAGAAGGCCGTGATCGATGCGCGTCGCGGCAAGAACTTCGCCAAGCTGATCAAGAACATCGAGGTCGCGGCCCGTACCGGCGGCGGTGACCCCGCCGGCAATCCGACGCTTTACGACGCCATCCAGAAGGCCAAGAAGAACTCGGTGCCCAACGACAACATCGAGCGCGCCCGCAAGCGCGGCGCGGGCGAGGAAGCCGGTGGCGCCGACTGGCAGACCATCACCTACGAGGGATACGGGCCCAACGGCGTCGCCGTGCTGGTCGAGTGCCTGACCGACAATCGCAACCGCGCCGCCGGTGAGGTTCGGGTCGCGATGACCCGCAACGGCGGCAGCATGGCCGACCCCGGATCGGTGTCCTACCTGTTCGCCCGCAAGGGCGTGGTGACGCTGGAGAAGAACGCGCTGACCGAGGACGACGTGCTCGCCGCTGTCCTCGACGCCGGCGCCGAGGACGTCAACGACCTGGGCGACAGCTTCGAGGTCATTTCCGAACCCACGGATCTGGTGGCGGTTCGGACGGCGCTGCAGGACGCGGGCATCGACTACGAGTCCGCCGAGGCCACGTTTCAGCCGTCGGTGAGCGTCCCGGTCGACCTCGAGGGCGCCCGCAAGGTGCTCAAACTCGTCGACGCCCTGGAAGACAGCGACGACGTGCAGGACGTCTACACCAACATCGACATCCCCGACGACGTCGCGGCCGCCCTCGACGAGGACTGACCTCCGTCAGCGCGCGGTGCTCACCGGCCGTGGTGCGGGTGACCGCCGAGAACGATGAGGTTTCCGCCGTAGGGATAGGAGCCCCACGGTTGATAGTCCACGCGCGGTGGTGCCGCGACGATCTGCGCGTTCCCGGGTGACTGGCAGACGCTGTCGCCCCGGCCGGCATACGTGCAGTCGGGGGCCGCGGCGGCGATCGGTGCCGCGGCGACAACGGCGGCGGCCCCCGCGGCGAGCAGCGGTGCGAGGAACAAGGTTGGCATCTTCACAGCTTCCTCCTGAATATCGAAACTGAACGTTCAGTTTCGAAATGTGCAGCGTCGGCGCCGCCGCGGAGCATCCCGCGTTGGCGGTGATGCCACTCACATGGCGGACAGGCCGCGCATCGCGGCGTCCACGATGGCGTCGGCGGCCGCGTCGTCCAGTGCGGCGTCGGTGGTCAACAGTCGGTAGAGAGCCGGGCCGAAGACGAGGTCGACGGCGATCTCCCGATCGATGTCGGGCCGCAACTCACCCCGGGCGACCCCACGGTCCCAGATCGTGCGACCGATGTCACGGCGGGTCTGCATCAGGTGGTTTCGCAGTTCGGTCGCGATGGCGGAATCGTTCTGCGCCTCGCCGATCAACTGCGCGAAGGTCCGCCCGCCCGGTCCCCGGTAGAACTCCATGATTCCCCGTAGCACGATCTGAAAATCGTTGTGCGCCAGGCCGGTATCAGGGTCGGTGGACGCCATGTCCATCGCTGACAGGAAGGCATCGACGGCGACGGCGTACTTGTTCGGCCACCACTTGTAGATCGTGGCTTTGCTCACGCCGCTGCGGCCGGCGATGTCGTCGGTGGTCATCGCGCGCAGTCCGCGCTCCTCGATCAACGCCGACGTCGCGCGCAACACCGCCGACCGGGACTGCTCACTTCGCGGCCGGCCGGCGCGGCCGTTCTCCGGTGGGGTGTCGATGGTCGCTCTCCCTCGGTGTCGGGGCCCGAACGTGACGTTCAGTATCGCCCGCCCGCCCCGGCCACCACACGCCAGCGGCGTGATCACCGCGTCGCGGCGACGCCCAGGAACTCGCCGATCGCCGCGGCGGTGCGCTCCGGCTGGTCGAGCATCGTCAGCACGTAGGCGTCGTCGATCATCGTGAGCCGGCCGTGCGGCAGCAGGGCGGCGAGGCGGTGGCCGTGCTCGACGGGCATCACCGGGTTGTCCGACCACAGCACCAGTGCCGGACCGTCGAAGTCGGCGAGGCGCTGCGTCGCCCGGATCAGGTCGGCCTTGTCGAAGCGGGTGCGGCAGTACTTCACGAGGTCGCGGCGGATCAATGGGTTCTCGAGGCCGCCGGCCACCCACTGCTCGACCACCGCTTGCGGCACAGGGTGTTTCGCCATCATCCCGAACATCAGCCGCTGCCGGCGCAACCAGCCGACCCGCAGCTGGCGCAGGGCGAGCCACACCGTGGCGGTGCTGCGGCTGGCCAGCCACGCGATCTTGCCGGGCAGGCCGGGCGGGAAGTTGTCGAACGCCTCCGACGGGCAGATCACCAGCCGGGACACCCGCGCGTCGCGGCCGATGTCGGTGAGGAACAGCGGTCCGCCCCAGTCCGTGACGACGAGCGTGACGTCGGTCAGGTCCAACGCGTCGAGGACGTCGGCGACGATGCCCACCATCCCGGGCAGTGTCAGATCGGCGTCCGCGCGCATCGGCACCCGGTGCCCACCCATCGGCAGCACCGGCAGCAGGTAGCGGTAGCCGGAGGGGAGATGCGGCAGCGCGGAATCCCATTGGGCGTCGTTCATCAGCAGTCCGTGCAGCAGAACCACCGGTGGCCCGTGCGGGTCGCCCTCCTCGCGGTACTGCACGGTGCCCGCGGCGACGTCGACTGATTTCATGGGCTCCTCCACTAGAATGGTGGTTCTAGAACGTATGCTCTAGCGTGACACCGAGGAGGCGCCCGTGGCAAGGTCCACCCGAGAATCGATCCTCACCGCCGCCGCCGAGCTGATGCGCCGCCGCGGATACGCCGGGGTGGCGATGAAGGACATCGCCGACGCCTCGGGGGCGCCGATCGGCTCGCTCTATCACCACTTTCGCGGCGGGAAGGCCCAGATCGCCCGGGAGGCCCTCGCCAACGCCGGTGCCGCCTACGGTCTGCTGATCCCGGCCGTCGTCGACGGCCACACCGACCTGGGGGAGGCGGTCCAGGCGATCTTCGATCAGGCGGCCGACGACATGGCGGCCACGGGGTACGCCAACATGTGTCCGGTCGCCAGCGTGGCCGCCGAGGTCGCCGACACCGTCGAGGAACTCCGGCAGACCGCCGGCGAGATCTTCGCCGGCTGGATCGCCGGCGGCACCGCCTACTTCGTGGCGCGCGGCGTCGACGAACCGCGCGCCCGTGACCTCACGGCGGCCGTGATCGGCGGTCTGGAGGGCGCCTTCCTGCTGTCCCGCACCCTGCGCTCCGTCGAGCCGCTGCGGGCCGCGGGACGGGTGCTCGCGCCGCAGTACCGCGGGATCGCGCTGCGGCGCGTGTCCCTCCCGCAGAAGGTCGGCGGCCGCGGTTAAGCTCTCGAACAAATGTTCTGAAGGAGGCTCGTGTGCGGGTGATGGGAGTCGACCCCGGGTTGACCCGGTGCGGGCTGTCGGTCATCCAGAGCGGCCGCGGTCGTCAGGTCATCGCCCTCGACGTCGACGTGGTGCGCACACCGGCCGAGCACCCGCTGGCGCACCGGTTGCTCGCGATCAGCGACGCCGTCGAACACTGGCTGGACACCCACGCGCCCGATGTCCTCGCGATCGAGCGGGTGTTCTCCAACCAGAACGCCAACACCGCGATGGGCACCGCGCAGGCCGGCGGGGTGATCGCGCTGGCCGCCGCCCGCCGCGACATCGACGTGCACTTCCACACCCCCAGTGAGGTCAAGGCCGCCGTCACCGGCAACGGTCGAGCCGACAAGGCGCAGGTCACCGAGATGGTCACCAGAATCCTTGCCCTGCAACAGAAACCGACACCGGCCGACGCCGCCGACGCACTCGCTCTGGCGATCTGCCACTGCTGGCGCGCACCGATGATCGCCCGGATGGCCGCGGCCGAGGAGATGGCCGCCGAACAACGCCGCAAATATCAGGCCACCCTCAAGGCCGCCAAGATGTCACGGAGCGCCCGGTGATCGCCTCGGTGCGCGGGGAGGTCCTCGACATCGCCCTCGACCACGTGGTCATCGAGGCCGCCGGCGTCGGTTACAAGGTGATGGCCACGCCGGCGACGCTCGCCACGCTGCGGCGCGGGGCGGAGGCGCGACTGATCACCGCGATGATCGTGCGCGAGGATTCGCAGACGCTCTACGGGTTCGCCGACGCCGACGCCCGCGACCTGTTCCTCACGCTGCTCGGCGTATCCGGGATCGGCCCGAGCATCGCGCTCGGCGCCCTGGCCATGTACGACGGCCCCACGCTGCGGTCCGCGATCGGCGACGGCGACGTCACCGCCCTGACGCGAATTCCCAAGGTGGGCAAGAAGACTGCCGAGCTGCTGGTGCTGACACTGCGCGACAGGGTCGGCACGTCCACGCCGGGTGGGGTGGCCGCGGTCGGCGGGTTCGGTATCCGCGGACCGGTGGTCGAGGCGCTCGTCGGTCTCGGGTTCGCGCTCAAGCAGGCCGAGGAGGCGACCGACAAGGTGCTCGCCAACGATCCGGAAGCGACGACCTCCGGCGCGCTGCGGTCGGCCCTGTCGATGCTGGGGAAGAAGTGATGGGCCGTTTCGAGGACGACGAGCCCTCCGAGATGTCGACCGAGCGGGAGATGTCCCCGGCGCTGACGGTCGGCGAGGGGGACATCGATGCGAGCCTGCGGCCACGGTCGCTGGGGGAGTTCATCGGCCAGCCCCGGGTCCGCGAACAACTCCAGCTCGTCATCGAGGGTGCCAAGAACCGCGGAGGCACGCCCGACCACATCCTGCTGTCCGGGCCGCCGGGGCTGGGCAAGACCTCGCTGGCGATGATCATCGCGGCCGAACTGGGTTCCTCGCTGCGCGTCACATCGGGCCCCGCGCTGGAACGCGCCGGTGATCTGGCCGCGATGCTGTCCAACCTCGTCGAGCACGACGTGCTGTTCATCGACGAGATCCACCGCATTGCGCGCCCCGCCGAGGAGATGCTCTACCTCGCGATGGAGGACTTCCGGGTCGACGTGGTCGTCGGTAAGGGTCCGGGAGCGACCTCGATCCCGCTGGAGGTCGCGCCGTTCACGCTGGTCGGTGCCACCACCCGGTCGGGAGCGTTGACCGGGCCGCTGCGCGACCGGTTCGGCTTCACCGCGCACATGGATTTCTACGAGCCCTCGGAGCTGGAGCGGGTGCTGACCCGGTCGGCGGGCATCCTCGGCATCGAGCTGGGCGCCGACGCCGGCGCGGAGATCGCCCGGCGCTCCCGCGGCACGCCGCGCATCGCCAACCGGTTGCTGCGCCGGGTCCGGGACTACGCCGAGGTCCGCGCCGACGGGGTGATCACCCGGGACATCGCCAAGTACGCGCTGGAGGTCTACGACGTCGACGAGCTCGGGCTGGACCGGCTGGACCGGGCCGTGCTCTCGGCGCTGACCCGCAGCTTCGGCGGCGGGCCGGTCGGCGTCTCGACGCTCGCGGTGGCGGTGGGGGAAGAGGCCACCACGGTCGAGGAGGTGTGCGAGCCTTTCCTGGTGCGTGCCGGCATGATCGCGCGCACGCCGCGGGGCCGGGTCGCCACAGCCCTGGCCTGGACGCATCTGGGGATGACCCCGCCCAGCGGCGTCATCGGACTGGGGCAGCAAGGATTGTTCGGATGATCACCACCGTGGCCCTGATCGTGGCGGCGCTGGCGGCGCTGCTGCACGTCTACATCTTCGTGATGGAGTCCTTCACGTGGACATCGGCGCGCACCCGCGCGGTGTTCGGCACCACCGAGGAGGAGGCGCAGACAACCCGGCTGCTCGCCTTCAACCAGGGGTTCTACAACCTCTTCCTGGCCATCGTGACGGTCGCGGGCATTGTCGCGACCGCCCGCGGAGCGGACGCCGTGGGTGCCGCCCTGCTCTACGCGGGGCTGGGGTCGATGCTGGCCGCGGCCGTGGTGCTGATCGCCGCCGCCCGCGACAAGGCCCGCGCGGCCGTCGTCCAGGGCACGTTGCCGCTGATCGCGATCGTGCTGCTGGTGGCGGGCTCGGCGCTGTAACGTCGCGACGGTGACGTGGCGTCGGATCGCCGCGCTGGTGGCGCTCTTGCTCGCGATGTCCGGAGGTGCCCGGGCCGCGGGGGATCCGGGCGACGCCCGGCCCGGTCCGGTCGACATCGGCGGCGGGCGCTCGCTGTTCCTCGACTGCCAGGGTGACGGCGCACCGACCGTGTTCATCATTCCCGGGATGGGCAGCTACGCCGAGGCCTGGAACTACGTCGTCGCACCAGATGATCCGACCTGGTCGTCGCCCTACGACGTGATCGAGCAGGCGGTGCTGATCCCGAGCGAGGACGCGACACAGCCGGTGGTGGCGAGGACGACGCGGGTGTGCGCCTACGACCGGCCCGACACCCGCCCTGACGGCGACCTGCGGTCCACCTCGGTGCCGCAACCTCACCAGATGCAGCAGGACGTCGACGACGTGGTCGCGTTGATCGCCGCGGCCGGCCTCACCGGACCGTTCGTGTTCGTCGGTCACTCCTACGGCGGGTTGATCCTCGACCTGCTGGCGCGCCAGCACCCGAACCTGGTGTCGGGCCTGGTGTTCGCGGAACCGACCTCGGAGTTCCTGCCCTCGATCGGAAGCCCGGCACAGAACGTGGCCTTCTACGAGAGCGGCCGAGAGGGGAGGGCGCCCGGTGAGAGCGTGTGGTTCGAGGACGCCTTCGCGGCCGTGGCGTCAGCACCCCCTCTTCCGCAGGTGCCGGCGATCGTCCTGAGCGCTGACAGATTCCCGCCGCCCGATCAGCTCACTCCGGAGAACTACACCCAGGCGCAGATCCACCAGGCCAATGACATGCTCGCGGCCGCGTTGGGCACGGCCGCGGACGTGGTGCCCGGCAGCGGACACAATGTGATGCTCTATCAACCGGCGGCGGTGGCCGACGCCATCCTGCGGGTGGTGGGCGAGGTCCGCTCGGGCAGATAACGATCGTCACCGGCGTCGATTACGCCCGGTGGCCCCCGGGTACTCCTGTGCGCACGTCACAAGGAGGCATCATGATCGGATCTCAACGCGCGGACCGCCCGAGGGGCGGCCGCATGACCATCGCCCGCAGCCGCGGTGCGCTCAGCGGGCTGCTGCTCGTCCTGCTCGGGATCTGGGGTGCCCTCATCCCGTTCATCGGCCCGAACTTCGACTTCGCCTTCACCCCGGACCAGCCGTGGGTCTGGACCACCGGCCGAGGCTGGCTCGAGGTGCTGCCCGGCGCCGTCACCGTCATCGGCGGTCTGCTGCTGTTGACCTCGCGCAACCGCGCCACCGCCATGCTGGGCGGCTGGCTGACCGTCGCCGCCGGCGCGTGGTTCGTCGTCGGCCGTGCGCTCGCCGGTCCCCTCGGGCTCGGTGATGCCGGTGCCCCGGTCGCGACGGCGGAGACCAAGCGGGTGTGGCTGGACCTCACCTACTTCTACGGCCTCGGCGCGCTGATCATCTTCCTCGGCGCCCTGGCCCTGGGCCGGGTGTCGGTGCGCAGTGTCCGCGACGTCGAGTACGCCAGCCGTACCGCCGTCGTCGACGCCCCGGCGCACACCGGTCCGGTCCCGGTGACCCACACCGGCCCCGTCGCCACGGGCACCCCGGTGGGCGACAGGCCCACCGAGGTGATCGATCCGCAGCGGCAGCAGCAGGTGCCCCGTCGGCGCGGTCTGCGCAACCTGTTCCGTGGCCGGCGCGACCGCACCCTGGTGCACCGCTGACGATCAGAGCAGCCCGAGCAACTCCAGGTCGGTCACGTACTTGACGATGACCTCGCGCGTCACGTGCGGGATGTCCTTGTCCGGTCCGATCTTCGCCTCCTGCACCGCGGCCCGGAAACGGTCCGTCGGCGCGATCGAACCCCGGACAGGGAACTCCGGGTGCTGGTAGTTGTGCAGCAACGGCAGCAGTGACGTCTGCCGCTTGCGCTCGGGCAGGGCGTTGATCGCCGCGGTGAAGCGCTGCAGCCAGGTGGCGTAGTCGCCGATGCGCTGCACCGGGTAGCCGGCGTCGATCAGCCAGTCGACGAACTCGTCGAGGCCGATGCCGTCGTCGTACGGGTTCATCACGTGGTAGGTCTCGAACCCGGACTCCGAGTCCGTGCTCACCGCGGTGCCGAGGGTGGAGATCGCCTCGGCGATGAACTCCACCGGCAGCCCGTCGTAGTGCGCGCGGGGGCGGCTGCCGTCGTCGTCCAGTCGGTAGAACGAGTCGGGGGCGACGCCGGTCGCGACCAGGCTGAACATCAACCGGGTGAACATGTCCGGCAGGTTGAGCTGGCCGGCGTAGGTGGTGTCGGCCAGGATCATGTCGCAGCGGAACACCGATACCGGCAGCCCGCACAGGTCGTGGGCCTCGCGCAGCAGGACCTCACCGGCCCACTTGCTGTTGCCGTACCCGTTGGCGTAGCTGTCGTCGACCCGCCGGGTGGCGCTGATCTGCCGGATGTCGCCGTCCTCGACGAACTTCCCCGGTTCGATGCCCGCGCCGACGCCGATCGTGGAGACATAGGCGAACGGCTTCTGCCGGGTGGTCAGTGCCATGCGGATCAGCTCCGCGGTACCGACCGCGTTGGGCCCGAACAGCTGGCTGTACGGCAGCACGTGGTTGACCAAGGCCGCCGGATCCACGATCAGATCGACCGTGTCGGCCAGCCGCTGCCACACCGCGGGATCGAGCCCGAGGTCGGCCTCGCCCTTGTCGCCGGCGATCACCTCGAGGTGGTCGGCGGCCAGCGTCCGGTAGTGCGCGAGCAGCTTCTCGTCGCCGGTGTCGAAGGTGGCGTCGAGGCGCGCCCGTGCGGCGTCGTCGTCCTTGGCCCGCACGAGGCAGATCACGGTGCCGTCGACGAGGTCCATCCGCTCCAGCCACTCCAGCGCGAGGTAGCGGCCGAGGAAGCCGGTGGCGCCGGTCAGCAGGACGGTCCGGACCTCGGAGCTCGGACCGGGCAGCGAGGGTGCGGCCGCGAGGGTCTCGGCGTCGATGAACTTGTCGAGCGTGAGATCACGGGCGTGCGCCTCGGTGGCGTCCGCACCGTGCACCGCGGCGAAGGTCGGCCGCTTGGCGCCGGGCTGCCGCTGGGTCTCGATGTACGCGGCCAGCGCGGCCAGGTCGGTGGCCGGGCTGACGATCACCCCGACCGGCACCTCGACATCGAAGATGTCGCGCAGCAGGTTGCCGAAGGTCAACGCCGACAACGAATCTCCGCCCAGATCGGTGAAGTGCGCGTCGGGCTGCACGTCGGTGGCGGCGGTGCCCAGCAGGGCGCCGGCCGCGCGGCCGACGGTCTCGAGGACCGGTCGGGTGGCCCCGTCCTGCCGCAGCGCGCGCAACTCGTCGGCCTGGCCCTCGGCCAGCTCGGTGTAGAGCGCCTCGAGCCGGTCGCCGTAACGTTCCTTGAGTTTCGGCCGGGCCAGCTTGCGGATGCCGGTGAGCATCCCGTTCTCCAGCGTGAACGGCGTGGTCTCGATCAAGAAGTCGCGGGGGATCTCGTAGGACTGCAGGCCCGCGGCCTTGGCGATGTCCTGAAGGGATTCGCCGATCAGCGATTTCGCGTCGTCGCGGCCGAGCACGTCCTCGGTCGGCACGACCACGGCCAGCAGGTAGGACCGCGAGCTGTTGCCGTAGATGTAGATCTGCCGCACCAGCGGGCTGTCGCCGAACACCGCCTCGAGCTTGGAGACGGTGACGAACTCACCCTGCGAGAGCTTGAGCACGTTGTTGCGACGGTCCAGGTACACCAGCCGGTCGGGTCCGGTCTCGGCGACGACGTCGCCGGTGCGGTAGTACCCGTCCTCGTCGAACATCTCGGCCGTGATCTCCGGCCGCCGGTAGTAGCCGGGGAACAGGGTCTCGCTCTTCACCAGCAGCTCACCCCGCGGATGCGGGCGGTCGGTGGTGAAGTAGCCCAGGTCGGGAACGTCGACGAGCTTGTAGTCGATGACCGGCGGGCGTTGCACCTCGCCGTCGACGAACACCGCGCCGGCCTCGGTCGACCCGTAACCGTCGATCAGGTGCAGATCGAGGAACGACTCGACGAACGTGCGCATTTCGGGCGACAACGGCGCCGACCCCGTCATCGACATCACGTAGCGGCCGCCGAGCATGCTGGTGCGCAGGTCGGCGTAGATCTCGTCCTGACCGTCCGGACGGCGCTCGAGTTCCTTGGCGACCTCGGCGAAGATGGTGTCCCAGATGCGCGGGACGAAGGTCAGCTGGGTCGGCCGCACCAGCGCGAGATCCTCGAGGAACGTCGAGAGATCGCTGCGCGCCGCGAAGTAGGCAGTCCCACCCGCTCCGAGGGTGCCGTAGAGCAGGCCGCGGCCCATCATGTGGCTCATCGGAAGGAAGTTCAGTGTGATTGATGCCGTGGCCTGCTCGCCGCCCCACGTCGACCGCCCGGACCGCAGCCATGCGCCCGCGACCAGGCGCTCCGGGTACATCGCACCCTTGGGGGCGCCGGTGCTGCCGGAGGTGTAGATCAGCAGGGTCAGCGGGTCCGCCTCGGGAGATGAGAACGGTTGTGCGGCAGGCAGAGTCGCGCCGAGCTCGAGCGCCTCGGACAGGGTCAGCACCTCGATCGCACGGCCGCCGTCGGTGAGGCGGGCGCGCGCGTCGGCGACGGCGTCGCGGTGGTCGTCGACCTCGGCCCGGTGGTCGAACACGATGACGCGGCGCACGGTGTCGGCCTCGCGCGCCAGTTCCACGGCGTCGGCGAGGTGGTCGACCGCCGAGGCGATGATCACGGGTTCGGTCTCGGCGATGATCGGCCGCAGCGTCGCGGCGGGCGCGCTGGTCTGCAGCGGCACCGACACCGCGCCGCACAGCGCGAGGGCCATGTCGATGATCGTGTAGTCCACGCTGGTGAAGCCCAGCAGCGCGACGCGGTCACCGGGCGCGACGTCGGTCAGGGTGTTCATCAACGCGTGCACCCGGGCGGACAGCTCGGCGTAGGTGATGGTCTCGAACCGGGGCAGCAGGTCCGCGGAGGTGCGGCCGGTCTGCGGATCGGTGACGAAGCGCACGGCGCGCTGGCCCAGCGCGGGCCGGTCGGCGTAGCCGTCGAGCACGGTGGCCATGATCTCGGGGAGACGTACCCCCGGCTGGTCGATAGCGGTCGAGATGGCGTCGTCGGGGGTGGCGGCGGCGAATTCGGGATCGGTGGCGTGCAAGTCGGCGATGCGGCGGGCGAGCCGCTCTTCGCGGGTTTCAGTCGGCATCAGAAGTCCTCGCAAGAAGGGGAATCGTTGGTTATCCGGGACGCGTCATTGCGCCCACGGAGAAAACTACGTTAGTAAAACTAAGCTTATTCCGGCCAACGGCTCTCCGGCGCTGTCAATGTGCTGTGAATCCGCGATCTCGACCGCAAATGCCGCTCACCGCAAGCAATTTCGTGGCTCAGGTCACACCGGCCGCCCGGTTGAGACATGACCCGGCCGGTTACCGTGGCAGGGTGACCGACGCTGTCCTCCAGTCGCTGCGACTGTCCGAGTTGCTGTCGGCGCGCATCGCCGGCGAGACCGATCGCGACGACGTGGCCGTCATGGTGCTCGGCCCGCGCCTGTGCGAGGTGCTCGGCGCGCTCGGGGTGCCGGCGGGTGACTGGCTGGCCGTCGCGCGATGGGTCGACGACGGCGATCGCGAGGCCGCCGGTGCCTACCTGGAGGTGATCGTCGCCGACCGCTGCCGCCTACCGGGCGACGACCTCGTGTCCGACCTCGTCGCGCACGAACGGGACGGTCGGGGGCTCACCGCCGAGGAGATCCGCGCGATCCTCGTCGACTGTCTGCTGGCCGCGGCGCGCTGATCGCCCCCGGGCCGGTGGTCACAGATCGCGCAGGAGCACCTCGAGCACGTCGAGGGCTTCGAGCAGCAGCTCGTCGCTGATCGTCAGCGGCGGCAGGAACCGCAGCACGTTGCCGAAGGTTCCGCACGTCAGCACGATCACCCCGGCCTGGTGCGCGGCCGTGCTCAACTTCTTGGTCAGCTCGGCGTCGGGCTCCAGCGTGCCCGACTTGACCAGTTCGACGGCGATCATCGCGCCGCGGCCGCGCACGTCGCCGATCCGGTCGTCCTCGGCCTGCATACGGCCGAGCTTGTCCTTCATCAGCGACTCGATGTGCGCAGCGCGGGCCACCAGCCCGTCGTCCTCGATGGTGGCGATGGTGGCCAGCGCGGCCGCGCATGCCACCGGATTGCCGCCGTAGGTGCCGCCGAGGCCGCCGACGTGCGGGGCGTCCATGATCGACGCCGGTCCGGTCACCGCGGACAGCGGCATGCCGTCGGCGATGCCCTTGGCCGTCACGATGAGGTCCGGCACGATGCCCTCGTGCTCGCAGGCGAACATCGCGCCGGTGCGGGCGAACCCGGTCTGCACCTCGTCGGCGATGAACACCACACCGTTGTCCCGGCACCACTGCAGCAGCGTGGGCAGGAAGCCTTCGGCGGGCACGATGAAGCCGCCCTCACCCTGGATGGGCTCGATGATGACCGCGGCCAGGTTCTCGGCGCCGACCTGCTTCTCCATCATCGTGATGGCCCGCCGCGCCGCCAGCTCGCCGTCAGTGGCCAGCTCCTTGCCGCCGAACTCCGCGTCGCGGAACGGATAGGACAGCGGGGCCCGGTAGATCTCCGGGGCGAACGGGCCGAAACCGTGCTTGTACGGCATCGACTTCGCGGTCAGCGCCATCGTCAGGTTCGTGCGTCCGTGGTAGGCGTGGTCGAACGACACGACGGCCTGCTTGCCGGTGTAGACGCGGGCGATCTTGATCGCGTTCTCGACGGCCTCGGAGCCGGAGTTGAACAAGGCTGAGCGCTTGTCCCCGTCGCCAGGGGTGAGCCGGTTGAGGGCCTCGGCGACCGCGACGTAGCCCTCGTAGGGCGTGACCATGAAGCAGGTGTGGGTGAAATTGGCGACCTGCTCGCGGACCGCCTCGACGACGCGGGGCGAGGCGTTGCCGACCGTGGTCACCGCGATTCCGGAGCCCAGGTCGATCAGCCGGTTGCCGTCGACGTCCTCGACGATGCCCCCGAAGGCGCGCGCCGCGTAGACGGGCATGGTGTTGCCGACGCCGCTCGCCACGGCAGCCTTCTTGCGCGTGATCAGCTCCTGCGACCGGGGGCCGGGGATGGCGGTGGCGAGGTGGCGGCTCTGTTCGAGAGCGCTCACAGGGGACCTCCTTGACGATTGCCGCGGTACGGTCCGAGCCTAGTCGGTCGCACCAGTGATCCGTCGAGAACCAGGGGTGCTCTGGCCGGTATCGGTGGCCTTGTCGGTGTGTCGCGACGAAATCCGTGGGCCGAGGACGCTCCGGCGACGGGGGAGACCGATCGGAACCTCCGCAATGGCACACTGGTCAACGAGTTCCTTCATGCCGGGGCCCCGGAGACCGTGTTCCGGGGGCCGTCCGAACACAGCCGATACGAAAAAGAAAAGACACTGCTGCCATGGATCTGGTCGTTTTCCTGCCTCTGCTCATCATCATGGGCGCGTTCATGTACTTCGCGTCGCGGCGCCAGAAGAAAGCGATGCAGGCGACCATCGACCTGCACAATTCGTTGACCGTCGGCGACGAGGTGCACACCACCTCGGGTCTGCGCGGCACCATCACGGGCATCACCGACGACGAGGTCGACCTGGAGATCGCTCCCGGCGTCGTGACGACGTGGATGAAGCTCGCGGTGCGCGACCGCATCACCGACGAGGTCGACGATGACGACATCGACGACACCGAGGACATCGCCTCGTCGGCCGAGCCCACGTCAGGGGCCACCGAACTCACGGATCGGCCCAACACGAAGACTGACAGCTGAGGCCTGCGCCCCAGCACGTACCCTTCACGGGTCACTGCGCACCGTCGCCGTATGTGACGACCTGACCTCGAGGAGACTGTAGAGACGTGGCTTCGTCTTCATCGCCGGTGCACGCTGGCCGCTACCTGGCCCTGTTCCTGGCATTGCTGATCGGTGCGTACCTGCTCGTGTTCCTGACCGGGGACAAGAAGGCCGACCCCAAGCTCGGCATCGACCTGCAGGGCGGCACCCGCGTGACGCTGACCGCGCGTACCCCCGACGGGTCGCCCCCGTCGCGCGACGCGCTGAACCAGGCGCAGCAGATCATCAGTGCCCGCGTGGACGGCCTCGGCGTCTCCGGGTCCGAGGTGATCATCGACGGACAGAACCTCGTCATCACCGTTCCGGGCAACGACAGCAGCGAGGCCCGCAACCTGGGCCAGACGGCGCGCCTCTACATCCGCCCCGTCATCCACGCGATCCCGGCGGCGGGGGCAGGCCCGGCCGAGCAGGCCGGACCGGCCGGTGCTCCGCCCGGTGCCCCCGGCGTTCCGCCCGGCGCCCCCGGGGCGCCGCCGGGCGGCGCGATTCCGGGTCTCCCGCCGGGCGCGGCGGTCCCCGGCCTGCCGCCGGGCGCCGGAGCCCCCGGCACACCCCCGGACGCGGACATCCCGGGCCTGCCTCCCCTCGAGGAGCCGGCGCCGGGCGCACCCGCCGGCGGTGCGCCGGCACCGCAGCCGCGCCCCTTCCCGCAGCAGCCCGCGCCCAGCCCCGGCCCGAGCCCGAGTCCTGCCCCGCCCCCGGCGCCGGGCGCCTCGCCGGCACCGGGCGCACCCGGCGGCGGGAAGAACGTTCCGCTGGCGCAGCGGATCCAGGACGAGAAGCGGCTGCGTCAGAGCTCCGAGCAGGCGATCCAGATCCTCGCGCTGCAGTTCCAGGCCACCCGCTGCGGCGAGGACGACGTGCTGGCCGGCAACGACGATCCGAACCTGCCGCTGGTGACCTGTTCGCAGGACGGCAAAGAGGTGTACCTGCTCGACAAGTCGATCATCAGCGGTGAGGGCATCGCCAACGCCACGTCCGGCTTGGACCAGCAGCGCGGCGAGTACGTCGTCGACGTCGAGTTCAAGAGCGACGCCGCCAAGACGTGGGCGGACTTCACCGCGGCGAACGTCGGCACCCAGACGGCGTTCGTGTTGGACTCGAAGGTGGTCAGCGCCCCGCAGATCCAGGAGGCCATCCCGGGCGGTCGCACCCAGATCACCGGCCAGTTCACCAACGACACCGCGCGCGAACTCGCCAACGTGCTCAAGTACGGCTCGCTGCCGCTGTCGTTCGAGTCCTCCGAGGCCGAGACCGTGTCGGCGACGCTGGGTCTGGCGTCGCTGCGGGCGGGCCTGATCGCGGGCGCGGTCGGTCTGGTCGCGGTGCTGATCTACTCGCTGCTCTACTACCGCGTTCTCGGCCTGCTGGTGGCGCTGTCGCTGGTGGCGTCGGGCGCCATGGTGTTCGCGATCCTGGTGCTGCTCGGCCGGTACATCAACTACACGCTGGATCTGGCCGGTATCGCCGGTCTGATCATCGGCATCGGCACCACGGCGGACTCGTTCGTGGTGTTCTTCGAACGCATCAAGGACGAGATCCGGGAGGGCCGGTCGTTCCGGTCGGCCGTACCGCGAGGCTGGGCGCGCGCCCGCAAGACGATCATGTCGGGCAACGCGGTGACGTTCCTGGCCGCGGCGGTGCTGTACTTCCTGGCCGTCGGGCAGGTCAAGGGCTTCGCCTTCACGCTGGGGTTGACCACGATCCTCGACGTGGTGGTGGTGTTCCTGGTGACCTGGCCGCTGCTGTACTTCGCCTCGAAGTCGCCGACCATGGCCAAGCCGTCGCTCAACGGACTCGGAGCCGTCCAGCAGATCGCACGCGAACGCCGAGCGGCCGCGCACGCGGCGGGACGGGGATAGCTCATGGCACGCAACAGTTCACGCGACGACAACGACGAGTCGACGGCAGTCGAGGCGCCCGACCTGGAGGCGAGCGCGGCCGACGCGCCCAAGCACGGCTTCTTCGTCCGCCTCTACACCGGCACCGGCGCCTTCGAGGTGATCGGACGGCGCAAGCTCTGGTACGGCGTCAGCGCGATCATCGTCGCGATCGCCGTCGGGGCGATCGTGCTGCGCGGCTTCACCTTCGGCATCGACTTCGAGGGCGGCACCAAGGTGTCGTTCCCTCGTGGTGACGGTCAGACGACCACGTCGCAGGTCGAGACAGTATTCAACGACGCCATCGGCAAGCCGCCGGAGTCGGTCGTCGTCGTCGGCAGCGGCGGGTCCGCGACGTTCCAGATCCGGTCGGAGACGCTGAGCAACGACGAGACCGAGAAGCTCCGCACCGCGCTGTTCGACGCCTTCTCGCCCAAGGGCTCCGACGGGCAGCCGAGCAAGCAGGTCATCAGCGACTCGGCGGTCTCGGAGACCTGGGGCGGTCAGATCACCCAGAAGGCGCTGATCGCGCTGGTGGTGTTCCTGGTGCTGGCCGCCATCTACATCACGGTGCGCTACGAGCGGTACATGGCGATCGCCGCGCTGGCGACGCTGGTGTTCGACCTCGTGGTGACCGCGGGCGTGTACGCACTGGTCGGCTTCGAGGTCACACCGGCGACGGTGATCGGTCTGCTGACCATCCTGGGCTTCTCGCTGTACGACACCGTGATCGTGTTCGACAAGGTGGAGGAGAACACCGAGGGCTTCGAGCACACCACCCGGCGGACCTTCGCCGAACAGGCCAACCTAGCGGTGAACCAGACGTTCATGCGGTCGATCAACACCAGCCTGATCTCGGTGCTGCCGATCATCGCGCTGATGGTGATCGCGGTGTGGCTGCTCGGCGTGGGCACGCTGATGGATCTGGCGCTCGTGCAGCTCGTCGGCGTCATCGTCGGCACGTACTCGTCGATCTTCTTCGCCACCCCGCTGCTGGTCAGCCTGCGCGAGCGCACCGATCTGGTCAGCAAGCACACCCGGCGGGTGCTCAACCGGCGCAAGACCACCGCGGCCAAGGCGGCCGGCGCCGAGGCGACGTTCACCGACGAGGCGGATCAGCCGCGCGACGTCGAGCCGGCCTCGGTCAGCGCGCCTGCCGGGCCGCCTGCGGCCAAGCCCGCCCCGGGCGCCCGGCCGGTGCGGCCGACCTCGAGCCGGACGGGTCGTCCGTCGGGTAAGCGAAGCTCCGGAAAGCGCTAGGGAGCGGTAGGTCCGATGGCCCTCCGCACCCGTGCGCGGCACGTCACTGCTCTCGCCGCCGTGCTCGCCGTCGTCGGCGCCCTCGGTCTGACCTCGTGCTCGCAGGGCGCGGCCGACGCGGTCGACTACGCGGTCGACGGCACGCTGATCACCTACAACACCAACACCGTGGCCGGCGCGGCCTCGGCGGGACCGCAGGCGTTCGCGCGTGTGCTGACCGGCTTCAATTACCACGGCCCGGACGGCCAGATCGTCGGCGACCACGACTTCGGCACGATCGCGGTGGTCGGGCGCAGCCCGCTGGTGCTCGACTACGAGATCAAGCCCGCGGCGGTGTACTCCGACGGCAAGCCCATCACCTGCGATGACATGGTGCTGGCGTGGGCGTCGCAGTCCGGGCGGTTCCCGTCGTTCGACGCGGCCAGCCGGGCGGGCTACACCGACATCGCGACCGTCGACTGCACGCCGGGCCAGAAGAAGGCTCGCGTCTCGTTCGCGCAGGATCGCGCGTTCACCGATTACGGGCAGCTGTTCGACGCCACCTCGATGATGCCGTCGCACGTCATCGCCGACGAACTCGGGCTCGGCGACGGCGGCGTGACGACCGCGCTGCTGACCAACGACGGTCCCGCGGTCGAACGCATCGCGCAGGTGTGGAACAACACCTGGAACCTGACCCCCGATCTGGACCTCAAGCGGTTCCCGTCCTCGGGCCCCTACCGCATCGACGCCGTCACCGGCGACGGCGCGGTGGTGCTGGTCGCCAACGACAAGTGGTGGGGCACCAAACCGGTCACCGCGAAGGTGACGGTGTGGCCGGGCCGCAACGACCTGCAGGACCGGGTCAACGAGGGCGCATTCGACGTCGTGGACATCGCCGCGGGGTCGTCGGGAACCCTGAACCTGCCCGATGACTACACGCGCACCGATTCCCCGTCGGCCGGGGTGGAGCAACTCATCTTCGCCCCGCAGGGCCCGCTCGCCGCGGTGCCCGCCCGCCGGGCGGTGGCGCTGTGCACCCCGCGTGACGTCATCGCGCGCAACGCCTCGGTGCCCCCGGCCAATACGCGGCTGAACACCGCGACCGAGGACGCCTACTCCGCAGCCGAGGCCACGGCCAACGAGTTCGCGGTCGCCAACCCCGACGCGGCGCGCGCCGCGCTGGGCAACCAGCCGTTGACCGTGCGCATCGGCTACCAGACGCCCAACGCCCGACTGGCGGCCACGGTGGGTGCGATTGCGAAGTCGTGCGGTCCCGCCGGGATCACCGTCCAGGATGTGGCGGGGGAGAACACCGGCCCACTGTCGTTGCGCAACAACGAGATCGACGTGCTGATCGCGAGCACCGGCGGCGCGACGGGCAGCGGGTCCACCGGGTCCTCGGCGATGGACGCCTACACCCTGCACAGCGGCAACGGCAACAACCTGCCGCGGTACGCCAACGAACGCATCGACGGCATCATCTCGACGCTGGCCGTGACGTCCGACCCGAAGGAACTGGCCCGGCTGCTGGCCGAGGCCGGCCCGATCCTGTGGGGCGACATGCCCACGTTGCCGCTGTACCGTCAGCAGCGGACTGTGCTGGCGTCGACGAAGATGTATGCGGTGAGCGGCAATCCGACGCGCTGGGGTGCGGGGTGGAACATGGACCGATGGAAGCTGAGCCAGTGAGCGACAGGCGCGACGTCGGCGACGTGATCGCCTCACTCCTGCGCGAAGTGCCCGACTTCCCCGAACCTGGCGTCCTGTTCAAGGACCTGACGCCGGTGCTCGCCGACGCGGCCGGCCTGGCCGCGGTCAGCGCCGCGATCGCCGACGTCGCCCGCGGCGCCGACCTCGTCGCCGGGGTGGACGCCCGCGGGTTCCTGCTCGGTGGGGCGGTCGCGGTGTCGCTGGGCGTCGGCGTGGTCGCGGTCCGCAAGGGCGGCAAGCTGCCGCCGCCGGTGCTCAGCGAGACCTACACCCTCGAGTACGGCAGCGCGACGCTGGAGGTGCCCGCCGAGGGGATCGATCTGGCGGGCCGCTCGATCGTGGTGATCGACGACGTGCTGGCCACCGGGGGAACACTGGCGGCCAGCCATCAGTTGCTCCAGGCGGCAGGCGCGACGGTGACCGGTGCGGTGGTGATGTTGGAGCTGACCGCCCTCGGTGGGCGGGCGGCGCTCGATCCGTTGCCCGTCACCGCCTTGTACACCGTGTGACCGGATATCCTGCCAACAGCGAGCAGTCAGCGGAGGTGAGCATGGCCGGCGAGATCCAGGCAGATCCCCGTGCGGACCAGGTCGCTCCCGCCGTGTCGGCGGGTCCGGAGACCCAGCCGATGGAGCTGCCCCGGCCGGATGCGTCCAAGGCCGCCACCAGCGCCTCGCGCCGGGTCCGCGCCCGGCTCGCCCGCCGGATGACCTCGCAGCGCAGCACCGTCAATCCGGTGCTCGAACCGTTGGTCGCGGTGCACAAGGAGATCTACCCGAAAGCCGATCTGTCCCTGCTGCAGAAGGCCTACGAGGTCGCCGAGCAGCGCCACGCCGACCAGTTGCGCAAGTCCGGGGACCCCTACATCACCCACCCGCTGGCGGTGGCGAACATCCTCGCCGAGCTGGGCATGGACACCACCACGCTGATCGCGGCGCTGCTGCACGACACCGTCGAGGACACCGGCTACACGCTGGAGGCGCTGACGCAGGAGTTCGGCACCGAGGTCGGCCACCTCGTCGACGGGGTGACCAAACTCGACAAGGTCGCCCTGGGTACCGCGGCCGAGGGCGAAACGATCCGCAAGATGATCATCGCGATGGCCCGCGATCCCCGGGTGCTGGTCATCAAGGTCGCCGACCGGCTGCACAACATGCGCACGATGCGGTTCCTGCCGCCGGAGAAGCAGGCCCGCAAAGCCCGCGAAACGCTGGAAGTCATTGCGCCCCTTGCTCATCGCCTGGGGATGGCGACGGTCAAGTGGGAGCTCGAGGATCTGTCGTTCGCGATCCTGCACCCCAAGAAGTACGAGGAGATCGTGCGCCTGGTCGCCGACCGGGCGCCGTCGCGCGACACCTATCTGGCGAAGGTGCGCGCGGAGATCAACGCGACGCTGGCGGCCTCGAAGATCAGCGCCGTCGTCGAGGGCAGGCCGAAGCACTACTGGTCGATCTATCAGAAGATGATCGTCAAGGGCCGCGACTTCGACGACATCCACGACCTGGTGGGCGTTCGCATCCTCTGCGACGAGGTGCGGGACTGCTACGCGGCGGTCGGCGTGGTGCACTCGCTGTGGCAGCCGATCGCGGGCCGGTTCAAGGACTACATCGCCCAACCGCGGTTCGGGGTGTACCAGTCGCTGCACACCACGGTCGTCGGCCCCGAGGGCAAGCCGCTCGAGGTGCAGATCCGCACCACCGACATGCACAAGACCGCCGAGTACGGCATCGCCGCGCACTGGCGATACAAAGAAGCCAAGGGCCGCAACGCTCCTCCCGGCGGCCACGCGGCCACCGAGATCGACGACATGGCGTGGATGCGGCAGTTGCTCGACTGGCAGAGGGAGGCCGCCGACCCGGGGGAGTTCCTCGAGTCGCTGCGCTACGACCTCGCGGTGCAGGAGATTTTCGTGTTCACCCCAAAGGGTGACGTGATCACGCTGCCGACGGGGTCGACACCGGTGGACTTCGCCTACGCGGTGCACACCGAGGTGGGACACCGCTGCATCGGCGCCCGGGTCAACGGCCGGCTCGTCGCGCTGGAGCGCAAACTCGAGAACGGGGAAGTCGTCGAGGTCTTCACCTCGAAGGCCCCGAACGCCGGTCCGTCGCGGGACTGGCAGACCTTCGTGGTGTCGCCGCGGGCCAAGGCCAAGATCCGGCAGTGGTTCGCCAAGGAACGCCGCGAGGAGGCGCTCGAGTCCGGCAAGGACGCGATCGCCCGTGAGGTGCGCCGCGGTGGACTTCCGTTGCAGCGCTTGATGAATGCCGAGACGATGGCCGCCCTGGCGCGGGAGCTGCGCTACCTCGACGTGTCGGCGCTCTACACCGCGGTCGGTGAGGGGCACGTGTCGGCCCGGCACGTGGTGCAGCGGCTGGTCGCCCAGATCGGTGGCGACGACGAGGCCGCCGACGAACTCGCGGAGCGCTCGACACCGGCGACCATGCCGGTGCGGCAGCGCACCAGCGACGACGTCGGCGTCGCGGTGCCGGGTGCCCCGGGGGTGCTGACCAAGTTGGCCAAGTGCTGCACGCCGGTGCCGGGCGACAACATCATGGGGTTCGTCACCCGCGGTGGTGGGGTCAGCGTGCACCGCACCGACTGCACCAACGCCGCGTCGCTGGAGCAGCAGTCCGAGCGCATCATCGATGTGCAGTGGGCGCCGTCGCCGTCGTCGGTGTTCCTGGTCGCCATCCAGGTCGAGGCGCTCGACCGGCACCGGTTGCTCTCCGACGTCACCCGGGTGCTCGCCGACGAGAAGGTCAACATCCTGTCGGCGTCGGTGACGACGTCCAACGACCGCGTCGCGATCAGCCGGTTCACCTTCGAGATGGGGGACCCCAAGCATCTCGGCCACGTGCTCAACGTGGTGCGCAACGTGGAGGGCGTCTACGACGTCTACCGCGTCACGTCCGCGGCCTGACGGTCACCGCGCGGGCATCAGGACCGTGCTGATCAAGCGTTTGACGCGATTCTCGCCGGGCCCGTTCCCGGTGCGCGAGGTGATCACCGCCGCGAGCTCGCGCCGCATGTCGGCGAATTCGTCGTCGGTCAGCCACAGGGCGGCCTGGGTGAAGGACACGCCGTCGTCGACCACATCGACGCCGGGCGCCGCGAGGTAGCGGTCGAAGTCGGCCATCAGCATGGCGCAGAACGCCGTGAAGGCGCGGCGGTGGTCGTCAGCGCTGAGCGTGCGCGCCTCGTCGGCCGTGACTCCGGCATTGGGCAGATGCAGCCGGAAGCTGCGCTCGACGGCTCCGCGGACACGCTTCTCCCCGGCGACCTCGAGGACTCCGGCTTCCAGCAGGGTCGTGACGTGCCGGTAGAGCGAGGCGGCCGGTACGTCGGGCAGCGCCGCGCGCAGCTGGGTGGTGGTCAGCACGCTTCCGTCCAGAAGAGCCTGGACGACGCGCATGCGCGCGGGATGCAGCAGGACGTCGAGGAACGGCATAGGAAGATTATCGATGCTGATATTGTTCTCATTGTTGAGAAAGGAGAACATCATGGCAGAACTGCATCGGGTCGGCGACGAGTTGGAGGTGCGGTTGTCGACCGTCGAGAAGATCGCGGCCCTACACGGCGACCTGCGGGTGCCGGTGTCGGCGGTGACCGGTGTCGGCGTGGTCGACACCCCGCTGGCCGCCGTCAGCGGTGTCCGCGCCCCCGGCCTGCACTGGCCGGGCCGCACCAAGATCGGCACGTGGCGGCGGCGGGACGGCAAGACGTTCGCCGTCGCAAGGTCCGGTGTGCCCGCCGTTCAGGTCGACCTCGCCGGGCAGGGCTTCGACCGGCTGGTGGTCAGCGTCGGTGACGCCGAGGAGGTCGCCGCCGCGCTGCGCTGATTCCTATTCGCGAGCAGACGCGAACTCCTGCGTGTCGCGGCCGAATCACCCGACTTTGCGTCTGCTCGCCCACTTCGTGGGGCGCCACGCCGGGCCGTCAGTCCAGCTGCAGTGACTTGATGGTCACGTCCAGCTTGGGCGCGCCGTCGTCGCCGCCCTCCTTGGTGCCCGCGGCGGCGATCTTGTCCAGCGTCGCCAGGCCGGTCTCGTCGATGGTGCCGAACACCGTGTAGTTCGGGGGCAGCTGCGAATCCTTGTAGACCAGGAAGAACTGGCTGCCGTTGGTGCCCGGGCCGGCGTTGGCCATCGCCAGCGTGCCGCGCGGGTAGATCACCGGCTGCTGCAGCTTGGGGTCGTCGGGCTGGTACTGGTTGGTCGGGTACTCGTTGGCGAACTGGTAGCCCGGCCCGCCGGTGCCCTGGCCGGTCGGGTCGCCGCACTGCAGCACGGCCAGGCCCTCGCTGGTGGTCAGCCGGTGGCACGGGGTTCCGTTGAAGAAGCCCTTGTTGGCGAGGCTGGCGAAGCTGTTCACGGTACACGGCGACTTGGCGTTGTCCAGCTCGAGACCCAGGTTGCCCTGGTTGGTCTCCATGCTGGCGCTCACCGTGGCCGGGTCGGTCGGCACCTTGCCCGACCGCGGCGGCTCCACGGGCTTGCTGGCCGCCTCGCTGGACTTCGGGTACTGGCAGTCGCTGCCCAGGCCCTCAGGCGCGGCGAACGCCGGCAGGGCAGGCGCCTTCCCGGGCTCGGGGGCGTCGAGCGGCGAGTCCGCCGCCGACGAGGTGGGGGCGCTGCTCGACGGCGACGCGCTCGGCGTGCCGGAGTCGCGGTTGGTGATCACGACGGTCGCCACCACCGCGGCGATCACCACGACGGCCGCGGCCACCGAGCCGATGATCGTGTACAGGCGGCGTTTGCGGTCCCTCTCGGCACGCCGCTCGAGCTGGCGCTCGAGCTTGCGCTTGGCGGTGGCTCGCCGTTGTTCGTTGGTCGGCACGGGCCGGGTCCTCCTCGCGATCGATCAGGTCGGCAACGAGTGTGCCAGCACGGGCTGAGAACAGCCGCTGCGACCCTCCTGAACAGCGTGGCGACGTGGGCATGGGAAGCTGGACGACGTGGTGATCACCGGATTCCCGGCGGGCGTGCTGGCGTGCAACTGCTACGTGCTGGCGCCTCGGCAGGGCGCCGACGCGATCGTCGTCGACCCGGGCCAGCGCGCCACGGGGCCGTTGCGGCGCATCCTCGACGAGAACCGGCTGACCCCGGCCGCGGTGCTGCTCACCCACGGACACATCGACCACATGTGGTCCGCCCAGAAGGTCGCCGACACCTACGGCTGCCCCGTCTACATCCATCCCGCCGACCGGCACATGCTCACCGACCCCATCAAGGGTTTCGGGCCCCGCCTCGCGCAGAAGGCGTTCGGGACGCTGTTCCGTGAGCCCCGGCAGGTCGTCGAACTCGACCACGACGGCGCCACGCTCGATCTCGGCGGCATCGCGGTGGCCGTGGATCACACGCCGGGGCACACCCGGGGATCGGTGGTCTTCCGCGTCGAGGGGGGACCCGACCCCGTGGCGTTCACCGGGGACACCTTGTTCAAGCAGTCGGTGGGCCGGACCGATCTGCCCGGGGGCAGCGGCCGGGACCTGTTGACCTCGATCGTCACGAAATTGCTGGTGCTCGACGACGACACCCTGGTATTACCGGGGCACGGCGAGCGCTCGACCATCGGCCACGAACGCCGCACCAATCTGTTCCTCGAAGGCCTGACCCTGTGACCGAATTCAAGGCGCCCAAGGGCGTCCCCGATTACCTGCCGCCCGAGTCGGCCGAGTTCGTCGCCGTGCGCGGCGGGCTGCTCGACGCCGCCCGCCGCGCCGGCTACGGCGACATCGAGCTGCCGATCTTCGAGGACACCGCGCTGTTCGCGCGCGGGGTGGGGGAGTCCACCGACGTCGTGTCCAAGGAGATGTACACGTTCGCCGACCGCGGCGAGCGGTCGGTGACGCTGCGCCCCGAGGGCACCGCGGGCGTCATGCGGGCGGTGATCGAGCACGGCCTCGACCGCGGGCAGCTGCCGGTGAAGCTGTGCTACTCCGGGCCGTTCTTCCGGTACGAGCGGCCGCAGGCGGGCCGCTACCGCCAGCTGCAGCAGGTCGGCGTCGAGGCAATCGGCGTCGACGACCCGGCGCTCGACGCCGAGGTGATCGCGGTGGCCGACGCCGGCTTCCGCGCGCTCGGCCTCGACGGGTTCCGGCTGGAGATCACCTCGCTGGGGGACGACACTTGTCGGCCGCAGTACCGGGAGTTGTTGCAGGAGTTCCTGTTCCGCCTCGACCTCGACGAGGAGACGCAGCGGCGCGCCCGCCTGAACCCGTTGCGGGTGCTCGACGACAAACGGCCGCACATCAAGGAGATGACCGCCGACGCGCCGCTGATGCTCGACCATCTCTCCGATGGGGCCAAGGAGCACTTCGAGACCGTGCTCGCGCACCTCGACGCGCTGGCGGTGCCGTACGTCATCAACCCGCGGATGGTGCGCGGGCTGGACTACTACACGAAGACGACGTTCGAGTTCGTCCACGACGGCCTGGGCGCCCAGTCCGGGATCGGGGGCGGTGGCCGCTACGACGGGTTGATGAGTCAGCTCGGCGGGCGCGACCTCTCGGGCATCGGATTCGGCCTCGGTGTCGACCGGACGCTGCTGGCGTTGCGCGCAGAGGGAAAGACGGCCGGCGAAGCGGCACGGGTCGACGTCTACGCGGTGCCGTTGGGCGCCGAGGCCAAGATCCGGCTGGCGGTGCTCGCCGCACAGCTGCGGGCCGCCGGGGTGCGGGTGGACATGGCCTACGGCGACCGCAGTCTCAAGGGCGCGATGAAGGGCGCCGACCGCTCCGGCGCCTCGATCGCGCTGGTGGCGGGGGACCGCGACCTGGAGGCAGGCACCGTCGGGGTGAAGACGCTGACCACCGGAGAGCAGGTCGACATCGCCGTCGGCGACGTGGTTCCGCACGTGCTCAGCCAGCTCTCCTGACCGCGGTCACCGACCGAACACCGCGTGGGTCAGGATGGTGTCGAGGGAACCGATGCCGCCGCCGAACGGGTTGCCGCGCTTGAGGATCCGTACGTCCGACGGCGTCACCGCGACGAGCTTCGGGGAGCTCGACGTCCTCTGCATCCGTCGCTCGAACCGCACCTGATCCAGCGGCGCGATCGCCGCGCCGGTCCCGTCCCGGTACACACGGTGTGCGCGGTCGAACACCGCCACCGGCGTGAAGGACGCCAGCGGACGCCGGCGCCTGCGACGGAGTGCGGCCACGGTGAACACCAGGGCCGCCCCGAACCCGATACCAGACACCAGGATGGCCCCGCCGATCACGGCGAACTGCGCGGTGGCCGCGCCGCGCACTCCGGCGATGACGGCCACCACCCCGAACCCGACGAAGACCAGCGTGAGCACGCCGAGGACGAAGGCCGTGATCTCCGCCGGGCCGTTGCCGCGGTCGATGACGACGATCTCGGCGCCCCGCTCGGCGACCACCATGCCGCCGTGCTCAGCGAGGACGACGGGTTCGACTGGCGATGCCATGCTCCAAGCGTGCCGATCTCCGGCCGCGAAAGGGGCGTTACCGGCCGAAACGGCGGTCGGAGTAACGGTTGGGTACCGTCGGGCGATGTGACCGACATGCGAAAAGCTACAGCCAAGGTTGGGGCGTCTCTGATGGTCGCGGCCGCAGCGTTTGCGTTCACCCCGGGTGCGGCGAGCGCCCAGCCGGCCGGCCATCAGGTCCGCTACACGGTGAGCACCGCGGGCCCCTACCAGTTCGACGTGACGTATCTGGTGAACCAGCCGGCGGACAAGGCGGCCTACAACGCCGACGCCTACGCGTACCTCAAGCGCGAGTCCGTCACCATCGCTCCCGGCCAGCCGTTCACCTTCGAGACCACGCTGACCGATCCGCAATGGGCCTACGTGTGGGCGAGCAGCACCACCAAGGGCGGCCAGGCGGCCCCGAACGCGCACTGCGAGGTCGCGGTCGACGGGCAGATCGTCATCCAGGGCGACCACCCCTACAGCCCGCTGTGCCAGGGCGCCCAGTGGTGAGTTAGCCCGCGCGCTGCTCGGTCAGTCCGTGCAGCGCCGCGGGCAGCGGCCCGGTGTGCAGCACCCCGAGCCGCTGGGTGGCGCGGGTGAGCGCCACGTACAGGTCGGCGGCCCCGCGCGGGTCGTCGGCCAGGATCCGCTCCGGGGAGACGACGAGCACCGCGTCGTACTCCAACCCCTTGGTGTCCGACGGCGCCACCGCGCCCGGCGTGCCGGGCGGCCCGATCACCACGCTGGTGCCCTCGAGTTCGGCCTCGGCGCGCACGAATTCCGCGATGGCCGACGGCAACTCGTCCTCGGTGACACTGCGTGACCACGGCGGTACGCCGCACGACCGCACCGACTCGGGCGGGGTGACGTCCGGCGCGAACTCCGCCAGCACCGCGGCCGCGACGGCCATGATCTCGCTCGGTGTGCGGTAGTTCGTCGTCAGTGGGCGGTACACCCACCGGCCGGGCACGTAGGTGTCGAGCATCGCCGCCCACGACGTCGCGCCTGCGGCCGAGCGGCGCTGCGCGAGATCCCCGACCACGGTGAACGACCGCCGCGGGCACCGCCGCATCAGCACCCGCCACTCCATCGCCGACAGCTCCTGCGCCTCGTCGACCACGACGTGCCCGTAGGTCCAATCCCGGTCCGTCGCAGCGCGTTCGGCCAGATCGCGGGTGTCACGCTCCTCGAACCGCTCGGCCAGGTCCTCGGCGGCGATCACGTCCGAGGCCAGCAACTGGTCCTCGTCGTCCATCAGGTCCTCGCGCCCGACCATCAGATCGAGCACGCCGGCGGCGTAGGCGGCCTCCTCGCGTCGCTCCTGTTCGGCGGCCGCCTCGGCTGCCCTGTCGCGGCCCAGCAGGTCGACGAGTTCGTCGAGCAGGGGCACATCGGCCACCGTCCACGCGTCACCCTCGGTCCGCAGCAGTGCCGCGTCGGCGCCGGCGGCGCTCAACCGTTCCGGCGACGAATACAGCTCTGCGAGAAGCTGTTCGGGGGTCAGCATCGGCCACAGCCGGTCCAGGGCGGCGGCGAAGCCCCGATGGTCGTCGAGTTCGTCGACCAGTTCGGAGCGCAGGTGCTCCCAGGCGGTGCGGTCCTCGCGGCTCAGCCAGCCGCGACCGATCTTGGCGATCGCCCGCTCGGTGAGCACCCAGGTCACCACGTCGACGAACACCGCACGGGCGTCGTTGTGCGGCTTGCCGGTGGCCCGCGCCTCCTCGACGGCCCACTGCGCGGTCTCGGCGTCGATGCGCACGGACACGTCGGCGAGGTCGATCGGCACCGGCTCCTCGGGGACGCGTTGCCGGTCGGCGACCGCGGCCGCCAGCACGTTCAGCATGTCCAGTGAGCCCTTGAGCCGGGTGACCTCGGGGGTGTCCCGGGCCGAGACACGCAGTCCCGGCACCAGGTCCCCGGGGGTCAGGAACACCACATTGGTCTCACCCAGCGACGGCAGCACGCGGCCCACGTGGTCGAGGAACGCCGCGTTCGGACCGACCACCAGCACGCCGTGGCTCTCCATGCGCTTGCGCTGGGTGTAGAGCAGGTAGGCCACCCGGTGCAGGGCCACCACGGTCTTGCCGGTGCCGGGCCCGCCCTCGATCACCAGCACGCCGGGATGGTCGGACCGGATGATCTCGTCCTGCTCGGCCTGGATGGTGGCGACGATGTCGCGCATGCCGTCGCCGCGCGGCGCGTTGACCGCGGCGAGCAGCGCGGCGTCCCCGCGCCCGCCGCGCTCGGCGTCGCCGGGCCTGCCGAGGATCTCGTCGGTGAAGTCGAGGACCCGGCGCCCCATCGTGTGGAACTGGCGGCGCCGGCGCATGTTCTCCGGCGTCGCCCCGGTCGCCACGTAGAACGCCCGCGCCGCGGGCGCCCGCCAGTCGACCAGCAGCGACGCGACTTCGTCGGCCTCGTCCAGGATTCCGATACGGCCGACGTAGACGGTCTCGCCGTCGACGCTGTCGAGCCGGCCGAAGCACAGACCGCTGTCGGCCACGTTGAGCCGCGCCATCTGTCGCGCCAGCGCCCGCACCTCGGCGTCGCGCTCCACGAGCGTGCCGCCGGTGCCACGCAGCGCCGCCGCGTACCGGTCCCTGACGCGGAGGCGTTCCGCGTCGAGCCGCTCGTAGAGTCCGCCGACGTAGCGTCGTTCGGACTGCAGTTCTTCTTCGTATGCGTGTGTCGACATGCCGCTTCCCACGGTAGTGCTTGACAGCCGATCGAACACATGTTCGCATAGGGTATGCGGTGGTCGGGTCAGGGTGTCGACGTCGACGACGGGGCGCTGCCCGGTCTGGCGCGCATCGGGCTGGTGCGGAGCGTGCGCACCCCGGAGTTCCAGGGCATGACGTTCCACGAGGTGCTGTGCAAGTCGGCGCTGAACAAGATCCCCGCCGCATCGATGCTGCCGTTCCAGTACACGGTCAACGGGTACCGCGGGTGCTCGCATGCCTGTCGGTACTGCTTCGCCCGGCCCACGCACGAGTACCTCGACTTCGACATCGGTCGCGATTTCGACACCCAGGTGGTGGTGAAGACCAACGTGGCCGAGGTGCTGCGCCGGGAGTTGCACCGAAGGTCGTGGACCCGCGAAACCGTTGCGCTGGGCACGAACACGGATCCCTATCAGCGGGCCGAGGGTCGCTACGCGCTGATGCCCGGCATCATCGGTGCGCTCACCGAATCGGGAACGCCGTTCTCGATCCTGACCAAGGGCACGCTGTTGCGGCGTGATCTGCCGCTGTTGACCGACGCGGTGCGCACCGTGGACGTCAGTGTCGCGGTGTCCCTGGCCGTCGGAGATCCGCTGCTGCACAGCAGCATCGAGCCCGGGACGCCGTCCCCGCAGGCCCGGCTGAACCTGATCGCAACCATCCGGGAGGCGGGCCTGCGCTGCCACGTGATGGTGGCGCCTGTCCTGCCCCGGCTGACCGACTCCGAAGCCCACCTCGACGATCTGTTGGGCCGCATCGCCGCGGCCGGGGCGACGAGCGTGACGGTGTTCGGTCTGCATCTGCGCGGCGCCACCCGCGGCTGGTTCATGGACTGGCTGGCGCAGGCCCATCCGGGTCTGGTCGCGGAGTACCGGACGCTGTACCGGCGCGGTGCCTATCTGCCTGCCGACTACCGCGCGATGCTCGCGCAGCGGGCCGCACCGTTGATCGCCAAGCACGGGCTGGCGCCGGGCCGGTCCTTCCGGGGGAGCGCCACCCCGCGGCCGGCGCCGCCGGCCGTCCCGGTGCAGCCCGCCCTGTTCTGAGGCCGGTCAGCTCTTGTTGCGCTTGACCTGATTGAACGGAACGCCGCGGTCGGCGGCGGCCTCGCGCGGGAAGCCCAGGATGCGCTCGCCGATGACGTTGCGCGCCATCTCCGACGTACCGCCTCCCAGGGATCCGGTCTGCCGCGACAGGTAGCGGATCCCGACGTCCAGCAGCCCCGAGCCGTCGTCGACCACCCCGGCCATGTCCGCGAGGGCGAGTGCGGTGTCGACCTCCAGCTCGGTGGTCTCGGCGTGGAACAGGCGGATCAGTGTGCCCGCGTTGGGCGGAAGCGACCCGTCGGCAATCGACCGGCCCACGTGGTCGATGAGCTGCTCCCTCACCTGGCGACGCACGAGGGCGCGGCCGGCGAGTTCCTGGGCGACGGGATCGTCCCCGCGCCCGACGGCCTCGGCCAGCCCGATGTGGTCGGGCGGCATCTCGCTGGCGTTCTCGGCAGCGGTGCCGCTGGCGAACTCCGAGCCCCCACCGACCGCGCGCCGCTCGTGGTGGAGCTGGCGGGTCGCGACCTCCCAGCCCTTGGTGACCTCGCCGACCACGGCGTCGTCGCCGAGCTCGAGGCCGTCGAAGAACTCCTCGCAGAACTCCTCGTTGCCGTTGACCTCTTTGATCCGACGCATCGTGATGCCGGGGGATTTGAGCGGCACCAGGAACATCGTCAGGCCCTCGTGTTTGGGCACGGTCCAGTCGGTGCGGGCCAGCAGCAGCCCGTAGTCACCGGCGAAGGCGCTCGTGCTCCATGTCTTGGCGCCGTTGACGATCCACCGGTCACCGTGCCGGTCGGCGCGGGTGATGACGCCGGCGAGGTCGGATCCGCCGTTGGGTTCGCTGAGCAGCTGCACCAGGATCTCGTCGCCGCGCACGGCCGCGGAGATCCGGTCACGCTTCTGCTGTTCACTGCCCATGTCGAGGATCGTGGCCGCGCAGATCGTGAACGTCGGGACATTGAGGATCAGCGGCATCTCATAGCTGCGGCACTCGGCGTTGAACGCCTTCTGGTAGGCGTAGTCCAACCCCAGGCCGCCGTACTCGCGGGGGAAACAGATGCCGGCGAAACCGCCTTCGTAGAGCCGCTTCTGGAGTTCTTTGGCGCGGTCCCAGGAGGCCTGCTCGGCCCGCACCGAGAACGGCGGGTGCTCGGGATCGATGGGCGGCATGTTGTCGGCCAGCCACGCCCGGGCGCGGGCGGCGAAGTCGGCGACCGACTCGGTGATGGCGCGGGACGTCACGGTGTCGGTCATGCCGTGGCCTCGGACTTCCTGGTCAGCGCGTACACGGCGCGGTGGTGATCCTCGGGAGATCCGAACAGGGCGCGGTAGAGCGCGGCACGGCGCAGGTACAGGTGCAGATCGTGTTCCCAGGTCACCCCGATCCCTCCGTGCAGCTGCACGCAGTCCTGGATGATGATCGGCGTGCGTTCGGCGACATAGGCTTTCGCGACGCTGACCAGGCGCGGCGCGTCCGGTGACCGGTCCGCGACGGCGGCCACGGCGCCCGCGGTGGTGGCACGCGCCGCCTCGAACCACATCTTCATGTCGGCCGCGCGGTGCTTGAGCGCCTGATAAGACGCCAGCGGTCGGCCGAAGCTGTGCCGATCGAACATCCACTGGTAGGTCATCGTCAGTACGGCGTCGAGGATGCCGACCAGTTCTGCGCACTGCAGGACCAGCGCCACCTGACGCTGCCGTTCGACGATGCCTGCGGTCTGCCCGGCCTCGCCGAGGGCGGCGGTCGCGTCGACCTCGACGCCTTCGAGACGCACCCGTGCGTACCGCTTCACCATGTCGACGGAGGCCTGTTCCTCGACCGTCACGCCGGCCGCCTCCGTCGGCACCACGAACTGCCGCAGCTCGCCGTCGCACGTCGCGGTCACCAGCAGCACGCCGCTCTGTGCGCCGGCTTCGACGCGGTCCTTCGTTCCGTCGAGGCGGAAACCGGTCGCGGTTCTCGTCGCCGTCGTCGCGGCGTGCCGCACGCTGAACGGCCGGCCGGGTTCGTACACCGCCCAGGCGGCCACCGTCTCGCCCGACACCAGCGCCTCGATGAGCTCCTCGTGGCCGCCGGGAGCCTCGACGAGCCCGGCCAGCACGACGCTGACCGGGTGCAGGGGGCCGGGAGCGACGGTGTGACCGATCTTCTCGGCGACCAGCGCCACGTCGGCGACTCCTCCGGACACCCCGCCAGACACACTGCCCCCGCCCAGCTCCTCGGGCACCAGCAGGCCGGCCCAGCCCAATTCAGCTGCGCGCTGCCACCATTCGGGCTGAAACGACGTGTCGGAGGCGTGCAGCCCCCGTACGTGGGTCAGCGAAGCCTGCTTCTCCAGGAACGTCTGCGTGGTCGAGGCGAAGAGCATCTGCTCCGGATTGGCCACATCGGTCATGCGATCACCAGCGCCGGCACATCCGGCTTGTGCACCTTCGTGTTCGGCACCTTGAACAGGTCGACGAGGTTGCCGCCCATGACCTTGCGGATGCCGTCGGCGTCCAGACCGTTCTCCTCGAGTTGGTCGACGAGGATGATCGGGTCGGCCAGGCCCTCCGGATGCGGCCAGTCCGAGCCGAAGATGACGCGGTCGATGCCGAGCAGATCGGCCATCCTGCCGAAGTCGTCCTCCCAGAACGGCGCTACGTACACCCCGCGCCGGAAGGCCGCGATGGGATCCTCGGGGAACTCCTGCGGCATCTTCTTGTACACATCGGAGAACTGGTAGAACAGGTACGGCACCCACGATGCGCCGTTCTCGATCGACAGGATGCGCAGGTCCGGGTTCCGCGACAGGGCGCCGTGGCACACCAGCGCGGCCATCGTGTCCTCGATCGGGCGCTTGCCCATCGCCACCATGCGAAAAGCGGTGGGCCGGAATGGAAGGAACTCGTCGGCCGGTTCCCAGTCGTTGAGGTACTGCGCGTAGCCGCTGTCGGACGCGTGCATGCACACCGGGATGCCGGCGGTGACGCACGCATCCCAGAAGGGGTCGAACTCCGGCAGCCCGAGTGACCGCGAGCCGCGGTAGCCGGGCACCGGGGCGGGCCGCACCAGCACCGTCTTGGCGCCCCGCTCCAGGCACCACTGCAGTTCCTCGAGCGCGCGGTCGACGACCGACAGATTGATCACCGGCGTGGACAGGATGCGGCCCTCGTAGTCGAATCGCCATGTCTCGTACATCCATTGGTTCAGCGCGTGGACGATGTCGAGGATCAGGTCCGGGTCGTCCTTCATGCGCTCCTCGACGAGGCTGGCCAGCGTCGGGAACATGATCGTGTAGTCCAGCCCCAGCCCGTCGAGCACCTCGAGGCGGGCCTGCGGATCGCGGAAGGCGGGGATGGCCTTCATCGGCTTGCCCATCACCTCGCGGAAGCTCTTCCCGCCGCTGCCGTGCTTGAAGTACTCCTCCTGGGCCCCCGGACGGGCCACCACCTCGAACGTCGGGTTCGGGATGTAGTCGCTGATGTGGTTGCGCACGACGATCTTCGTGCGGCCGTGCACGTCGATGTAGTCGATGACGCCCTTGCGGTGGTCCGGGAGGAATTGGGTCAGCGCTTCTTTGGGTTCGTAGAAGTGGTTGTCCGCGTCGAACACCGGATAGTCGAGAATGCGGGACGGCATGGCGGCGGCCTCCTGGGAAAGCGCATCGTGCACGAAGTGGTAATGACATTACCACCGTCTTGTGTAACGGCGCTAGGGCCGATCGATACGTATCAGTGCTGGTCAGAGCGGAGTAGACTCCGCACGCAGAAGGTGTGGAGGTGACTGCCCTCGATCGGCACGCCGTTGAGCTCGGCGCCCAGTTCGCGCAGGCGTAGCGCTCCGAGCACGGTCTGCATCAGGATGGCGGCGTCGGTGTCGACGTCGACGTCGGCGCGGAAGATGCCGTCGGCGATGCCCCTGCGCAGGACGTCGGCGATCAGGGCGTGCAGCGGGGCCAGCACCGCCGCGAACTCCCGCGGGCGCGTCTCGAGCAGGTGGTCGTTGTAGTAGGTGAGCCCCCGGTTGATGCTGTCCTGGGTGTGGGACTCCGCCGGTGCGCTGATCCGCTCGATGAGCCGGCGCAGTGCCTCGTCGGCGGGCATCGGGTCGACCTCGACGCGCCACCGCGCGGTGGCGTCGGCCATGATCCGGTCGACCAACGCCAACAGCAGCTCGTCCTTGGTCGCGAAGTGTTGGTAGAACGCCCGCAGCGACGTCTTGGAGCGCTCGACCACCTCGAGCACCGTGAAGTCGGTCCGGCCGGTCTCTCCGAGGATGGCCAGGGCCGAGCGCATGAAACGGCCCGCGCGCGAGTCGGTCTCGTCGCCGGGCGGCGGCGTCGCAGCGTTCGCGGAGGACTTCGCAGCCATGGTAATGACGTTACCGCTTTCTGCGAACCTCGGTTACTGTTCCCTCCATGACGACGCAGTCGGCACCGACACCGTGGACCGTGCAGGCTCTGCTCGACCTCTTCGAGGTCGAGCGCACCGCGGAGAACCTGTTCACCGCGCAGACGGGTCCCGCGGGCGAACAGGACCGGCAGGTGGTCGAGGGCACCCAGGTGCTCGCACAAGCGATCGTCGCTGCTGCGCAACGATTCCCGGACAAGTCCATCCGCTCGGTGTACGCGGTGTTCGCCCGCGCCGTGATGGTGGGCGCCGGTCCCGTGCAGCTCGAGATCGACGTGATCAGCGAGGGACGCTCGACGGCAAGTGCGGTGATCACCGCGACGCAGAACGGCAAGCGCTGCATCACCGTGACGGTGCTCGCCGACGTCCCCAGCGCCGATGTGATCCGTCACCAGCTACCGCGCCCCGACGTCGCGGCACCCGCGCAGGCCCACCCGTCCCCGATGCCGATGACCGGCCGGGAGGTGCGGCTGGTCGACGTCGTGGACGTCAACAGCCCCGACGAGGTCGGGCCGCCGGAGCTCTCGGCCTGGCTGCGCTACGACCCGATCCCCGCCCGCGACGACCTCGCCAAGGCGCTGATCGCGTACTTCACCGGTCATCTCGGCATCTCGACGACCATGCGCGCGCACGCGGGGATCGGCACCAGCCAGGCGCATCTGACGGTGTCCACGGCGCCGATGACGGTGTCGGTGAGTTTCCACGAACCGGTGCGGTGGGACGGCTGGCTGCTCTACTCCCACGAGAGCACGCAGGTCGGCGCCGGGATGTCCTACGTCCGCGGGACGGTGCACACCGAGGAAGGCGCCCTTCTCGCGTCGTTCACCCAGGACGGCCTCATCCGCCCGCTGCGCACCACGGACACGTCGATCACGGAGCAGTCCCGCCTCTAGGGCAGCAGCGCCGACCGCAGCACGTCGAGAGGCAGACCACCCAGATCGAGCGCGCGGCTGTGGAAGTCCTTGAGAGACACGCCGGTTCCGGTCACCGCCTCGCGGAGCTGCTGCCAGATCCGCTGACCGATCGCGTACGACGGCGCCTGCCCGGGCCAGCCGAGATAGCGGTCCAGTTCGAAGCGAAGGTTCTCCTCGGCCATCGCGCTGTGCGACTGCAGAAAGGTCCACGCCTTGGTGGCGTCCCACACCCCGCCGTCGGGGGCGGTCAGCCCGCAGTGCACGCCGATGTCGATCACCACCCGCGCGGCGCGGAACCGCTGCGCGTCGAGCATGCCCATCCGGTTGCCGGCGTCGTCGAGCCAGCCGAGTTCGGCCATCAACCGTTCGGCGTACAGCGCCCAGCCCTCACCGTGGCCGGACACCCAGCACCCGAGCCGTCGCCACCTGTTGAGCTGGTCGGCGAGCACCACGGCGCGCCCGATCTGCAGGTGGTGGCCGGGCACCCCCTCGTGGAACACGGTGGTCATCTCCTGCCAGGTGTGGAAGGTGTGCACCCCGGCAGGCACCGACCACCACATCCGTCCCGGCCTGGACAGATCCTCCGACGGGCCGGTGTAGTAGATGCCGCCGGTGTTCGTCGGGGCGATCCGGCACTCCAGCCGGCGTAGGGCCGGCGCGATGTCGAAATGCGTGTCGGCCAGTGCGTCGATGGCGCGATCCGACAGGTCCTGCATCCAGCGGGCGAGCGCGTCGGTGCCGTGCACCAGGTAGCGTTCCTCGCCGTCGAGCCGGCGCAGCGCCTCGCCGGCGGTGGCACCCGGATAGAGCCGGTTGGCAATCGAATCCTGCTCGGCGACAATGGCGTTGAGTTGCTCGAGGCCCCAGGAGTAAGCCTCGTCGACATCCACCGCCGCACCGAGGAAGGAGCGGGACAGCACCGCGTAGGCGTCGCGCCCGCACGCGTCGGTCTCGCGGGCGCGGGGCCCGATCTCGTCGCGGAACACCCCGACCAGGGCGGCGTAGGCGTTGGCCGCGTCCTCGGCGCGTCGGCGCAGTTCGGCGTGCAGGGTCAGGTTGTCGGGGACGGCGTCCGCGACCATGTCCAGGAACAGTCGCTGGATATGGCCGGCCTGCGCGATGCCCCGGCGCACCTGGCGACCGGCGGGAGCGTGCCCGGCCGAGGCCGCGGCGCGCAATGCGTCGGCGTAACCCGCGACCCGGCCCGGGATCTTCTCCAGCCGGACTCCGATCGCGGTCCAGTCGTCCTCGGTGTCGGTGGGCATCAGGTCGAACACGTCGCGCATCGTCTGCAGCGGGGAGGCGATGACGTTGAGCTCGCCGACGTCGAGCTGCGCGTCGTGCAGATCGAGCAGCACCGACAGCCGTTCCCGCATCGCGGCGACGGTGACCGCGTCGACGTCGTCGGTCGGCTCGGCCGCATCGAGTTCGCGCAGCGCGGTCCGCGCCGCGGCGGCGCGGGCCGCGCAGCCCTCGGGGGAGTAGTCGGTGATCTGGTCGTCGTACCCGGTGATCCCGGATTCGGTTGCCGCGCAAGGATCCAGAGCCGCCCACGCGTCGAGGTAGCGCTCGGCGACGGCGTCGACGGCGGTGGCGGCCCTAGCCAAGGTCGCGAGCCGCGAACGTGTCGCACTGTGCGGGATCACCGGTCTGATACCCGGTGGTGAACCACTTCTGGCGCTGAGCGGAGGAGCCGTGCGTCCACGACTCCGGATTGACCCGCCCGGTCGCCGATTGCTGGATCCGATCGTCGCCGACCGACGAGGCCGCCGACAGTGCGTCGGCGATGTCCTTGTCGTTCAACGGTTCCAGGAACGGCACACCGGTGCTCTCCTGCTTGGTGATCGCCGCGTAGTGCGCCCACACTCCGGCATAGCAGTCGGCCTGCAGTTCGGTGCGCACCCCGGCGCCGGTGGCGCCCTGCGGATCCTGCTGAGCGCGGCCGAGGACCCCCTCGAGGTTCTGCACGTGGTGCCCGAACTCGTGGGCGACCACGTACTCCTGCGCCAGCGGCCCGCCGCTGGAGCCGAACTGGGTCTTCAGCACGTCGAAGAAGTCGGTGTCGAAATAGGCCGTCTGGTCGACGGGGCAGTAGAACGGGCCGACGTCGCTGGTCGCCGGCCCACACCTCGTGTCGACCTGCCCCTGGAACAACTGCACCCGTGGCCGGGTGTAGCCGGGCATCAGCTGCTCCCACACCCCGTCCACGGAATTGCCCGTGGCCACCACGCGGCACTGCACGATGGAGTTGGCGTCGGCGCCGGTCTTGCACTGGCTGAGGTCGAAGCCGGGCGCGTCCACCCCCTGGGTGTCCATGCCCTGTTGGCTGGGCACCACCGAACTGGGGTCGACCCCGAGGAACAGGGCCACCACGACGATGATCAGACCGCCCAGACCGCCGCCCACGGCGATGCCGCGCCCGGGGCCGCGACCGCCTCCGCTCGTCGACGTGGTGCTGGTATCGATCTGCATGCCCTCGTTGAAGGTCATGGGACTACCTCGCTTCGCCGCCGAGCCCGCCTGCCGGGCCCGTCAAGAATCGCACACTACGATTTCTTCCGTGGCAGTCGTCGCCGGACAATCCGCCCTCGTCCGTACCTCGCTGGGGGAGCTGCGCGGCGACACCGAGGACGGCGTCGGAGTGTGGCGGGGGGTGCCGTACGCCGAGCAGCCGGTGGGTTCGCGCCGGTTCCTGGCCCCGGCGCCGCTGCGGCCGTGGGACGGCGTGCGGGAGGCCCTCGAGCACGGCCCGCTGCCGCCGCAGACGAAGTCGTTCGTGGGCGGGGGGCGCGACGATCCGAAGGCGCGCGACGAGGCGTGCCTGACGCTGACCGTGTGGTCGCCCGACACGACGGCGTCGCTGCCCGTGATGGTGTGGATCCCCGGCGGCGCGTTCGTCTACGGAGCGGGGCAATTCCAGCTCTACAACGGCTCCCGGCTGGCGGCCAACGGCAACGTGGTGGTGGTCAACGTCACCTACCGGATCGGCGTGTTCGGCGGGTTCGAGCTCGGCGACCTCGGCGACGGCTTCGACGACAACCTGGCGCTGCGGGACCAGCTCGCGGCGCTGCAGTGGGTGCGCGACCACATCGCGTCCTTCGGCGGCGACCCCGACCGCGTCACGATCTTCGGCGAGTCGGCGGGGGCGACGTCGGTGCTGGCGCTGCTGGCGTGCCCGCAGGCGGCCGGCCTGTTCCACCGCGCGATCGCGCAGAGCCCCGCGCTGCCGCTGATCGCCGACCGCGAGGTGCGCGCAGCGCGCGCCCATGACTTCCTCGCGCGGCTGGGTGTGGGGCCCGCCGAGGTGAAGGACCTTCCGCAGCGGCAGTTACGGCGCGCCGCCGGCCAGGTGCAGATGGCCAGCGCCGCCGAGACGCCCACGCTGGCCTACGGGCTCACCCACGGCACCGAGCTGTTGCCGCGCCATCCCGTCGACGCGGCCCGCGCCGGCGAGGTGTCACGTCTGCCGCTGATCATCGGCACCAACAGCCACGAGGCGTCGATGTTCGCGTGGACCCGGCCGCCCATGCTCCCGACGACCCGCGCGACCGTCGACGCCTACTTCGACCGGGTCGCGCCGGACGCCAAAGACGCGGTGCTGGCGGCATATCCGGGCTATCCCCGGCGCAGCGCGCTGATCACCGTCGGGTCCGACGTCATGTTCGGCGCGCCCACGTGGGCGTTCGCCGACGCCTACAGCGGGCGCGCGCCGACCCGGGTGTACCGGTTCGACCACGCGGGGCTGAGCCTGCGGATGCTCGGTCTCGGCGCCACCCACGGCAGCGAGATCGTGCACGTGCAGCACAGTTACGCGTCGTTCATCGGACGCAAGCTGCACCCACTGGGCCGCCGCTTCCAGCCCGCCGTCGGGGCCCGGATGCAGCGGGCGTGGCTGGACTTCGCGTGCAGCGACCGGGTGCACGACGAGGCGAACTGGCCGCTCTACGACGTCGAGCACCGGCGAACGCGGCTGATCGCGTCGCGCCGCGACGTGGTCGAGGAGGATCCCGACCGGATGCGACGATCGGTGTGGGCCGGGCTCTGCTAGATCATCGCCTCGGCGAGGGCGCGGTGGCCGTCGAATCCCGTCTCCGCCGCGCGGTGCCGGTAGCGATCGCGAAGTGCGGTGTAGGTCTGGTGATCTCCGGACGCCTCGGCCAGCAGCGCACGCAGCCGCAGTAACGGCAGCTCGTGATAGAGGAACACCGGTTCGGTGGGCATCGCGGCCAGCGCGTCGATCGCCGCGCCGGCGCGATCGAGATCTCCGGGCGCGCGCCGGCCGAGAAGCGCCTCCGCCCGCTCGCTGTTCTTCGTCCAGTACTGCGCTCGCCAGATTCACGGCGGTGTCGTAGTCACCCACCCGGATGGCCTCTGCCGCCAGATCGAGATCGACGCACCAGGCGGCGATCACGGTGTAGCGGTGGGACAGGGCGACAGCGCGGGCCTTCCTGAGTAAATCGAATCCCAGTGCCCGATCCTGGTCTTGCCGACGGACGAGGATCAGCCCGTAGGTGAATTCAGCATTGGTGAGCAGGAAGTCGTCGCCGAACTGACGGGCGACCTCGAGCGCCTCCGCGGTGTCCTCGAGCGCGGTGTCGTCGGGTAGCAGGGCCCAGTTCATGATCGTGATGTACTTGAACATCACCACCGTGGAGAAGCTGAACTTGTCCACCCTCCTCGCCATGGCCACTGCCTCGTCGAAATCCTCACGCCAACCGTCGATCCCGAGGCAGCACCGCGTCGACGCGCGCATCGCCAGCGCCATCGCCAGCGGCGACCCGACGATCAGGTTGCCCATCGTCGGGTCTCCCCGCGACAGGTCGATCGCACGCTGGGCCAGACGCAGCGACTCGGCCATCTCGCCGGCATCCCATTTGGCGACCGAGCCGACCATGGGCAGCATCGCCACGGACAGTTCGGCGTCGCCGATGGCGTCGAGCAGCGCCGTCTGTTCTGAGGCCAACCGCGAGGCCTCGGCGTAGCGGCCGTGGAAGTTGAGCATCTGCACCCAGCCGCCCATCGCGATGGCCAGCGATCGCTTGTCGCCCGCGGCCGTCGTCAGATCGCGCAACTCGTCGAACCCGACCTCCGTGAGCTCACCCCCGACCCGCCAGATCGTCGCGCAGAGAAAGGTCCTTGGTGCGATCCGCATCGCGGCTCGGTCAGGATCCGCCTCGCGCATCCGATCGGAGACGGCCACGGCTCGGCGCCAGCTCATGCGCGCGGCCATGATATCGCGGTGCATCGACCGGGCGCCCGCCTCCATGTGCCAGCGGAACGCGGCGGTCAGATCGCCTGCGGCCTCCCGGTGTGTCGCGATCAAGGCCGCGTTGGCGGCCGAGCCGGTCGCCTCGGCCCGCTCGAGCGCGGCGGCGATGTCGCGGTGCGATGAGGCGCGTTGCGCTCTCAACTGCGATTCGTAGGCGACCGCCCGCATGAGGGGGTGGCGGAAGGCGTACACCAACGGTTGACGGCTCACCGGCGCGACGAGTTCTGCGTCGACCAACTCGTCGAGGGCGACCTCGTCGACGATCGCGCTCAAAAGGTCTGCGGAGAACGGGGAGCCGATCACGGCGGCAGCGTAGAGCGTGCGTTTGGCCTGCGGGCCGAGGCGGTCGATGCGCGTGGCGATCGTGGCCTGGACGGTCGGCGGCACCACGACGTCGGCGCTGCCGGTGCACCGGTAGGCGCCACGGAGGCCGTGCAGAACTCCGCGTTCGACGAGGTCACGGATGATCTCCTCGGCGAAGAAGGGGTTGCCCGCCGCACGTTCGACGACGCGGGGAGCCAGTTCACGCACCGAGGGGTCGAGGCCGATCAGCGACGCTACGAGCGTCGCGGTGTCGTCGTCATCCAGAGGCGGCAACGCGACAGTCGAGGACACCGCCGCGGCCAGGGCGCCGTGGTATTCGGGTCGGTGAGTGACGAGCACGAGGGCCGCACTCCCCGCCAGAGCGCCGAGGAGACCGGCGAGCATGGCCTCGCTCGCCTCGTCGATCCAGTGCGCGTCTTCGACAACGTAGACAGCGGGTGCGCGACGAGACAGCAGCGCCACGTCGAGGAGCGCCGTCAGCCGCCGCTTCCTGGCGTCCGGCGAGATGTCGTCCTGCCGCAGCGGCGACTCGGCGATGCCGAGCATGTCGTCGAGTAGCAGCAGATCTTCGGCCTCGGCGTGCGGCAAGGCCGAGCGCGTTGCCCGGCGCGACTGCTCCGGCGTGCAATCGGCAATCCCGAAGAAGGACCGGAGCATTCCTGTGGCGGCGCTGTACGGCACGTCGGCCGTATGCGACTGGCAGAAGGTCCAGAAGACGTCGACGCCCCGCGATCGAGCGATGGTGGCGGTTTCGCGGGCGATCCGGCTCTTGCCGATGCCCGGTGGGCCGACCACGGTCAGCACGGTTCCGCGCCCGGTACGTGCCACCGCGAGAGCGTGCTCGATCTCGGCGAGTTCGGCCTCTCGTCCGACGAAGGCGGCGTCGGCGCCCCGGAGGTCGTGGTGGTCGGTCACTGCGAGCAGTCGACGCGCCGCGACCGGCGCGGTCGCCCCCTTGATCTGCACCCACTGCCGGTCACCGAGCCGCGCGCTGTGTTCGACGAGGCGGGCAGTGGACGCACTGAGCATCACCCCGCCCGGCGGCGCGGACGCCTCCATCCGTTGGGCCAGCCCGACCTGTTCGCCGATCACGGTATAACCCGATGTGCTGGAACCGATCTCACCGGCGAGAACCTCACCGCTGTTGAGGCCGACCCGCACCGCGAAGTCGATGCCGTCGCGGAGCCTCACCTCCTCGGCGAGCGCCCGGGCACCGTCCTGGATGCCGAGCGCGGACAGACACGCGCGCAGTGCGTGGTCCTCGAGCGCCGCCGGGGCGCCGAAAACGGCCATCACCCCGTCGCCGAGGAATTGGTGCACCGTGCCGCCGTAGCGGCTCACCACCGCCGTGCAGCGGTCGAACAAGTCCGACATGATCTCGCGCAACCGTTCGGCACCCACCGCCGATGCGATGTCCATCGAATGCACCACGTCGGCGAACAGCACCGTGAGCTGCTTGTACTCGATGAAGGTGCGCGGGGCGGTCAGGGCGGCGCCGCAGCCGTCGCAGAACCGAGCACCCGTGCGGGGTTCGGTGCCGCAGGCTGGACACCCGGTGTCTGGCTCACTCATCCGCGTTCTCCGACGGTCACGATAGACCCGCCGTGTCCATCGCGGGAGCTATCGCACCGCGAACCTCTCGTCGGTGTAACCGCGGAGGTGGTGCAGGAACCGCTGGAACAACCGGCCCATCACCGGCCGTCCGACGAACAACCCGAACCGGCCGGCGAGGCCGGCGGGTTTCATCGCCATGATCCAGGTCAGGTGGCAGCCGTCCGGGGTGCGTATGACGCGATAGTCCTCGGCGAATGCGGCGATGCTGCCCGTGCTGGCGGCATTGAAGCGGAAAGCCATGCGCTCGAAGGGTTCCCACGCCAGGAACTCCTCGTCGCCGGTGATGCCGCCCCGCATGTCGACGGTGCGGGTGGTGCCGACCCTGCGCGGTGGCGGGCTGGTCCACCTCACCTCGGTGATGACGCTGGCCCAGCGCGGCCATGACGTCTCGTCGGCCAGCACCTCGAACAGTTGCTCCGGGGTGATCGCGAGGTTCACCGTGCTGACGAAGCGGTACGGGGCGGAGTCGACGAAGTCCAGACCGACGCGCTCACAGTCGTGCATGGCCATACACAGTAGGCCACATGTGGCTGGTCGGAGGGGTGGGGATGAGTCTCGGCGCCCGCATCCGTTCTGGAGGACATCGAAGCAGTACTGGCTACCCAGAGAGGTTCATCATGAAGATCGTCGTGATCGGCGGTACCGGCCTGATCGGCACCAACGTGGTCCGCCTGCTGACCGAACGCGGACATGACGCCGTCGCCGCGGCGCCGTCCACCGGCGTCGACACCTACACCGGGCAGGGCCTCACACAGGCCGTCTCGGGTGCCGATGTGGTGGTCGACGTGTCGAACTCGCCCACCCTCGACGACGCCGCTGCCGACTTCTTCCGCACCGCGACGACGAACCTGCTGCGCGCGGAGGCCGACGCGGGTGTCGGCTTGCACGTCGCACTGTCGGTGGTCGGCACCGCGGAATTGGCCACGCAGAGTGGCTATTTCGCCGCGAAGCTGGCGCAGGAGCAGCTGATCGCCGACGGGCCGCTGCCGTACACGATCGTGCATGCCACGCAGTTCTTCGAGTTCGTCGACACGCTCGCCGATTCGGCGACCGTGGACGGCGCCGTCCGGATGCCCCCGGCCTACTTCCAGCCGATGGCCGCGGTCGACGTCGCCGAGGGCGTGGCACGCGCCGCGCTCGAGGCGCCGGCGGGCGGGATCGTCGAGATCGGCGGCCCGAACGCGGTGCTGCTGCCCGATCTGATCCGCACCGCACTCACCGCCCGCGGCGACACGCGCCCGGTGATCGCCGACCCCGACGCGCAGTACTGGGGCGTCGACCTCGGGGAGCGGACCCTGCTGCCCGGGCCCCGGGCGATGCTGTCGATCACGCGCTTCGAGGACTGGCTGCTCCGGACGGCCGCCACCCGCTGACGCGCGCGGCCGCTCGATAGACTCGCCCCACGCCAGCATCGAGAACACACCCGGTGGTGCCCCATGTCGAGTTCGGAGCCGTCGCTTCGCGGACGGACGGCCGAATGCGCGCTGCTCGACGAGCTGATCGCCGGTGTCAGACCCGGGGCGTGCCAGGTGCTGGTGTTGCGGGGCGAAGCCGGAGTGGGCAAGACCGCACTGCTCGACTACGTCGCCGCCCGCACCGAGAAGTTCCGCAGGATCGGGGTGTCCGGAGTCGAATCCGACATGGAACTCGCCTACGCCGGGGTGCAGCAGCTGTGTGCGCCGCTGCTCGGGCACCTCGACACGCTGCCGACGCCGCAGCGCGAGGCGCTCGACGTGGCGTTCGGCCTCGGCGTGGGGGAGACCCCGGACCGGTTCCTGGTCGGGCTGGCCGTCCTGAGCCTGTTGGCCGCCGCCGCCGAGGAGCAACCACTGGTCGCCGTCGTCGACGACGCCCAGTGGCTCGACCAGGTCTCGTTGCAGACGCTCGCGTTCGTCGCGCGGCGACTGCTCGCCGAGCCGGTGGCGCTGCTCTTCGCGGTGCGCGACCATCCCGAACTGCTGGCCGGCCTCCCCGAGTTGGCGGTCAACGGTCTGTCCGACGACGACGCCCGGGCCCTGCTGGATTCGGTGATGCTCGCGCGCCTCGATCCCCGGGTGCGCGACCGCGTGATCGCCGAGACCCGAGGGCTGCCCCTAGCCATCCTGGAGGTGCCGCGCAGCGTCTCGGCCGCGGAGCTCTCCGGCGGCTTTTGGATCGCCGGCAAGCGCTCCTCACCGGCCGCGGTCGAGCAGACCTACGTACGCCGCATCCGCTCGCTGCCCGAGTCGACGCAATGGCTGTTGCTGCTCGCCGCCGCCGAGCCGGTCGGCGATGCGGCGGTGTTCCTGCGGGCGGCGGGACGCATGAACATCCCGATCGCCGAGCTGGCGCCCGCCGAGGCCGACGGTCTGATCGACTTCGGTGCGCGCATGCGCTTCCACCACCCGCTGATCCGTTCGGCGGCCTATCGCGCCGCTGATCTGCTCGATCGCCGAGAAGCGCATCGCGTGCTGGCCGACGCCACCGATCCGCAGACCGACCCCGATCGGCGGGCCTGGCATGCCGCCCAGGCGGCGGCGGGGCCCGACGACGAGATCGCCGCCGAGCTGGAACGCTCCGCCGCGCGGGCCCAGAGCCGCGGCGGCGTCGCGGCTGCGGCAACGTTCCTCGAACGGGCCGCCACGCTGACGGCGGATCCAGCGTTGCGGGGCGGGCGGGCGCTGGCGGCCGCACAGGCCAAGAGCGATGCCGCCGACGACGCGGCGGCCCACGACATGCTGACCATCGCCGAACTCGGTCAGCTGTCCCCGCTGCAGCAGGCTCTGGTGGCGCGGCTGCGCGCACAGATGCAATTCGTCCGCAGCCGTTCGCGGGAGAACGGGGCACCGGCGGTCGCCGCCACGGCGCCACTGCTGCTCGACGCGGCGCGCACACTCGAGCGGCTCGACGACTCTTCGTCACGGGAGAGCTACCTGGAGGCGATCGCGGCGCTGGTGTACGCCGGCCGCGCCGCGGACCCCGCCGCACTCACCGCCGCCGCCGAGGCGGCACTGACAGCGATGTCGCAGGTCAGCGGGGAGATGAGACCGGTTGACCTGCTTCTGCAGGGGTTGGCTGAGCGCGTCACCGGCGGCGTCGGGGCAGGAACCGACACGCTGGGTCGCGCCTTGGCAGCGATGCGTGCCCAAGCCGACTCCGACGAGGTCGCGGTGGGCCGGTGGCTGCGGGCGCCGGGCTTTCTGATCCTGCAGGAGTCAGCGGCCCATGAACGGTGGGATCGGGACGCGGCACAACACCTCGCCACCGCCGCGGTGCGGCACGCCCGCAGCAGCGGTGCGCTCTCCGGGCTGCCGCGGGCCTTGGCCTACCGCGCCGGGGTGCACGTGCTGGCGGGTGAGTTCGCCGCCGCTGAGCAGCTTCTCGGCGAGGCGGCCTCCATCGCCGCGGCGACGTCGGCCGCGGCGCCGGTGCGCTATCACGAGGTGCAGCTGGCCGCCTGGCGCGGCGACGTCGCCGAAGCCACCGCGCTGATCGACGGGCTGCGGGCCGATGCCGTGCTCCGCGGAGAGGGACGCCTGGAGGGTCTGCTCGGATACGCCGCCGCGCTGCTCTACAACGGGCAGGGGCGGTACCAGGAGGCGTTCACCGCAGCGCGCGACGGCTGCGCGTACGAGGATCTGGGCTTGCACAGGTTGTGCAGCCTCGAGCTGATCGAGGCCGCGACGCGCACGGATGCGGTCGACGCCGCGCGCGATGCGGTCGCCTGGTTGGAGATCAGCTCGGGCGCCGGCGAAAGTGATTGGGGGCTCGGCGTTCTCGCGGCCGCCCGGGCGATGACGTCCGAAGGCGAGACTGCCGATGCATTGTTCCGAGAGGCCGTCGAACGCCTGGGCAGAACGGACGTCGCCACGCATCTGGCGCGGACGCGGTTGCAGTACGGCGAGTGGCTGCGCCGGGCGAACCGGCGCACCGACGCGCGTCGGGAACTGACCGCCGCGCATGACCTGTTCACTGGGATGGGGGCGCGGGGGTTCGCCGAGCGCACCCGCCGTGAACTGGTGGCGACCGGGGAAAAGGTGCGCAACCCGGCGGCCCGGTCCGGAGCGGAGCTGACCGCGCAGGAGGCGCAGATCGCCGGACTGGTCGCCGAGGGCATGACGAACTCCGAGATCGGCGCGGCGCTGTTCATCAGTGCGCACACCGTGGAATGGCACCTGCGCAAGGTGTTCGCGAAGCTCGGCATCTCGTCGCGTCGACAGTTGCGCACCACGTCCTTCGCCCCCTAGGCCCCCTTTGTCCCGGGGCCCACGGGAAAGGGACTACGGGTTGGCAAGGGCTCCATTCGGCGTCCGAGCCGCGAGTGTTGAGGGCAGTCAGCCCAGGACGGGACTCATCAGCACAGCGAGGAGAGCGACCATGACCGTCACCTACCTTCCCAGCGCGGTCCTGCCGGACCGCGACCGCCGGGCGAGGTTCGCTACGGAGGTGGAGCCGCTGCTCGACGTTCTTTCCCGCGGTGCGCGCCGGCTGGCCCGCAGCGACGCTGACGCCGAGGATCTGTTGCAGGACACCCTGATGCGCGCCTACATCGGCTTCCACACGTTCGCCGAGGGCACCAACCTCAAGGCCTGGCTGTTCCGCATCCTCTACAACCGGTGGGTCAGCGGCCACCGCGCCAAGCAGTCCCGGGTGGCCGAGGTGCCCGCCGAGGACATCACTGATCGTGACCTGGCAGCGGGCGCCTCCCGTCTGCCGGGCGGGGTGCGTTCGGCCGAGGACGAACTGCTCGACGCGCTGCCCGACGGCGATGTCCGGGCCGCGATGGCGGCGCTGCCCGAGGGCTTCGCCGAGGTGCTGTTCTACGCCGACGTCGAGGGGCACACCTATGCCGAGACCGCCGCGATCCTCGACATCCCGATCGGCACCGTGATGTCGCGGGTGTCGCGCGCACGCCGTCGTCTGCGCCTGGCGCTGGCGCACCGCAACCATGTCGCCATGGCTCCTCCCACCGCGGCGGTGACCGCGTGATGGTCTCGGCGACAGGCGAATTGGCGAGCACGAACGTCCTCGTGACCGGCGGGACCGCCGGCATCGGCGAGGCGTGTGCGCGGCTCTTCGTGCGTGAGGGAGCCGCGGTCACCATCACCGGACGCGACGCCGGTCGCGGCGCGGCCGCGGCTGCCCGGCTCGGTGGCCGGGTGCGCTTCCTGCAGGCGGACATGGCCGACGTCGCCTCGGTGCAAGACCTGGTGCGGCAGTGTGGGGAGGTCGACGTGCTGGTCAACAACGCAGCGAGCTTTCCGTCCGCGCTGACGGTCGACCAGCGGGTGGACGCCTTCGACGCGACCTTCGCCACCAATGTGCGGGGCGCCTACTTCCTGGCCGCCGGCGTCGTGCAGGGCATGGCCGCGCGTGGCCACGGCAGCATCGTCAACATCACCACCATGGTCGCCGGCAAGGGCGTGCCGGGCGCCGGGGCCTACAGCGCCTCCAAGGCGGCCCTGGAGTCGTTGACGCGCACCTGGGCCGCCGAGTTCGGGCCGGCCGGCGTCCGCGTCAACAGCGTCGCCCCGGGACCCACCCGCACCGAGGGGGTCGAGGCCGAGTGGGGGGAGACCAACGAGGCGCTCGGGCGGGCGCTGCCGCTGGGGCGCACCGCCACCCCCGAGGAGATCGCGCAGGCCGTGCTGTTCCTGGCCTCGCCGCGGGCCTCCTTCGTCACCGGGTCGGTGCTGCACGCCGACGGTGGTGGCGGCGCCGTCTGACACTCCCCGACAGCGGAAGGAATCCCTGGTGATCAAGGTGTACGACTCCTCGTGGGAGGACGCGATGACGGTGGTGCAAGAGGTGGCGCCGCCGTTCATCCCCGACGGCGCGCACGCGATGACCGTCGTCATCGACTATCCGCCGGCCAGCCCCGGCGCCCCGCCGCACCGGCATCCGAGCGGCCCGGCGTTCGGGTTCGTGCTGGAGGGCGAGATGCTGCTCGAACTCGAGGGCCAACCGCCCCGGGTGGTCCGGCAGGGCGAGGCGTTCTGGGAGCCCGGCGGTGACGTCATTCACTACTCGGACGCCAACAATCGGGACGACCAGCGGTGCCGCTTCACCGTCACCATGCTCTGCGTGCCCGGCGAACCGATGCTGGTGCTCGTCGACGACGACGAACTCCTGGCGCGCAGGCACCTGCGGGTGGCGGGCCCGTAGCCGCGAGTTCCCGCACCTCTAGACTGGTCTGCTGATCATCCCCGTCCAGAGGAGTACTTCGTGCTGCGCACCCGCACCGCCGGATCGTTGCGTGCCGCCGACGCCGGCCAGACGGTGACGCTGGCCGGCTGGGTGGCGCGCCGTCGCGACCATGGCGGCGTCATCTTCATCGACCTCCGTGACGCCTCGGGCGTGTCCCAGGTGGTGTTCCGTGAGGGGGAGGTGCTCGCCCAGGCACACCGGCTGCGTTCGGAGTTCTGTGTCGCCGTGACCGGCGTGGTCGAGGTCCGGCCCGAGGGCAACGCCAACGCCGAGATCCCGACCGGGGACGTCGAGGTCAACGCGACCTCGCTGTCGGTGCTGGGGGAGAGCGCCCCGCTGCCGTTCCAGCTCGACGAGACCGCCGGCGAAGAGGCGCGGCTGAAGTACCGCTACCTGGATCTGCGCCGTGAAGGTCCCGGTCACGCAATTCGCTTGCGCTCCAAGGTGAATGCCGCCGCCCGTACCGTGCTCGCCGCCCACGACTTCGTCGAGGTGGAGACTCCGACGCTGACCCGGTCGACCCCCGAGGGGGCGCGCGACTTCCTGGTGCCGGCTCGGCTGCAGCCCGGCTCGTTCTACGCGCTGCCGCAGAGCCCACAGCTGTTCAAGCAGCTGCTGATGGTCGCGGGCATGGAGCGCTACTACCAGATCGCCCGGTGCTACCGCGACGAGGATTTCCGCGCCGACCGCCAGCCCGAGTTCACCCAGCTCGACATGGAGATGAGCTTCGTCGACGCCGACGACGTCATCGCGGTGTCCGAGCAGGTGCTGGCAGCGTTGTGGGCGCTCATCGGCTACGACCTGCCGACTCCGCTCCCGCGGATCGGTTACGCCGAGGCGATGCGGCGGTTCGGGACCGACAAACCCGACCTGCGGTTCGGGGTGGAGCTCGTCGAGTGCACCGAGTACTTCGCCGATACCCCGTTCCGGGTGTTCCAGGCGCCGTACGTCGGGGCGGTCGTGATGCCGGGCGGCGCCTCGCAGCCGCGGCGCACGCTCGACGGGTGGCAGGAGTTCGCCAAGCAGCGCGGCCACAAGGGATTGGCGTATGTACTCGTCGGTGACGACGGCGAGCTGGCCGGCCCGGTGGCCAAGAACCTCTCCGATGCCGAACGCGCCGGCCTGGCCGCTCACGTGGGGGCTCAGCCCGGTGACTGCGTGTTCTTCGCGGCGGGCACTCCGAAGGGCGCCCGCGCGCTGCTGGGCGCCACACGCATCGAGATCGCCAAGCGTCTGGACATGATCGACCCGACCGCGTGGGCATTCACCTGGGTGGTGGACTGGCCGCTGTTCGAACCGGCCGACGAGGCCACCGCGTCCGGCGACGTGGCCGTGGGGTCGGGAGCGTGGACGGCGGTGCACCACGCGTTCACCGCGCCCAAGCCCGAGTCCGAGGCGACGTTCGACACCGATCCCGCGACGGCGTTGGCCGATGCCTACGACATCGTCTGCAACGGCAACGAGATCGGCGGCGGATCCATCCGTATCCACCGCCGCGACGTCCAGGAGCGGGTGTTCGCGATGATGGGCATCGATCACGACGAAGCGACCGACAAGTTCGGATTCCTGTTGGACGCCTTCACCTTCGGAGCGCCGCCGCACGGCGGGATCGCATTCGGCTGGGACCGGATCACCGCGCTGCTCGCCGGGGTGGACTCGATCCGCGAGGTCATCGCGTTCCCGAAGTCCGGCGGCGGGGTCGACCCGCTGACCGACGCTCCGGCGCCGATCACCGCGCAGCAGCGCAAGGAGTCCGGCATCGACGCCAAGCCGGAATCGACGTAGGCCTCACTCCACGCCGGGCGTTCGCTGCACCAGACCCTTGAACAGCGCTCCCACGGTGGCCGCGGGCGCGGTCGCCGCGCCCCGGTCGAGCCGGTTGATCAGCGGCACGATCTGTCCCCCGAACTCGAGCGCCGGCGGGCGCGGGATCTGATTTCCCCTGGCCACCACGGCAGCCTGCCGTTCCCCGTCGGGGCGGGCTTGCGCCCCGAACGGAAGCTGCCCCCCGAACGGGTTCTTCGGTGCTCGTTGCTGCAGGCGTTCGGGCGGCGGCGGTGTTCCCGCGGACTCCGACGACGAGTGCACCCCGCTTCTGCCCGCCCCGGCATCGTCGGGCGGTACGGGCACGGTGGGCCGCGGCGAGGACGGCTTCGCCGGTGCGGTGGCGGCCGGATCCTGCGGATGTGCCGGCGCGGTGCCCGCGGCGCCGACTGCCTGCTCGAGGTACTGCCGCCACGCCTGCAGGTGCGCGAACAACTGCTGACTCGGATCAGCGGCGGCCGACGGGGGCGCCGCGGCAGGAGGCATCGACGGCAGGCCGGTCATCATGCCCGGAACCGGCATGGCAGCGGCCAGGGCGGCCGCCGACTCGAGCAGCTGCCGCCAGGCCTGCAGGTAGGCGTAGAGCTGCTGGGTGTAGTCGCCGGGCGTCGTCATGGTGGACCTCCAACGGGTGTGGTGAGGGTGTCGAGCGGATGGGGGAGTGACTGCAGGCAGTACTGCGAGTCGAGATTGCGCAGCAGCCGCGTGTCCGCGGGTTCGCGGTTCTCGACGTCGAAGACGTAGCAGTAGTCGCCGGCCGGGGTGGGCATCCGCACAGGGCTGGAGAAGCCCTGATCGAGGAAACCGTAGGGAAATCGCCAGGGCAGCGTCGTGTTGTCGCGGCGGTCGGCGCCGCCGCTGCCGACCCACACATAGTGGTCGAGGATCGCGTTCACGGCGTGCCGGGCCGATTCGCACGCCGCCTCCATGGAGGTCAATCGCGTGAAAGTGCGGTTCCAGGTACCCGCGAACACCACCGAGTTGTGGTGCACCTGATAGCCGCCGTGGCGTGCCTGCCACACCCCGCGGGTGTCCAGGTCGACGAGCCAGTCCTCCTCGGTCGGGGTGGACGTCCACGACGTCTCGTGCGGGTTCCACGGGTCACCGCCGGGCCGGTTCTCCCAGTCGCCGACGATCGGCACCAGGTACGGGGTTTCATTGCGCACCACCCGCCCCGTGCCCTGTCCGGGCCCGTGCTCCATCCCGAGGCCGCGGTCCAGCGCATACCAGACCGGCCACGGCAGCAGGGCTTCCGCGACGTTCTCGGCGTCGTTGGTCAACGCGGTGACGATCTGGCGCCACACCTCCGCGGCGATCTCGTCGGGCGTGCAGTCCCGCGCGGTCTTGCCCCTGCCCAGGTCGTCAACCAGATGCGTTGAGGGCGTGTTGAAGTCGGCGATGTCGACCGACAGCACGGCGACGTGGCCGTCGCGCGTCAGCTGCGGTCGGTTCTCCCACAGCCCATGCTGATTGATCGACGACAAGCCCCATTCGGCGCCCGCGTAGTACATGTGACCGCGCAGCAGTTGGAACTCCGTGTCGAAGTAGAACTGGATGCCGGTCATCGTCTGGAAGCGGTCCCACGGCACCCGGCCGACCTGGTCCACAGCGTACGGGTTCCGACGCGCGGCCGGGCGCGTCGCCTGCGCCTGCAACGGGTCGAGGGGCGGCGGAACGGACGTGGCGAAACCGTCGAGCCCGGCCACGGTCCCGCCGGTGCCGGCGTCACGCAGCGCTCCGGTGAGCCATTCGGCCGCGGGCGCGTCGACGGCGACGACGGTGTAATCGGGCGTCAGCCGGCTGCCGTCGGTGAACCGGAGGGTGACTCGCGCCCTCAGGTGTGGGGGCACGGTGGGCTCGGCCGGCGGCGGTTCCAGGCTCTCGGCGGCCGCGCGGACGAATCGAACCCCGAGCGCAACGAGGTGGCGGTACCAGTGGTCGAACCACGCCTCGGTCGTCGGCCCGTTGAGCACTCCGTCGGCCTTGTCGTCGCGACGGTCCATGTTGAGGAACAGCTGCAGATAGCTGACGATGTTCGTGCGGGCGTCGCCCCAGTTCGGATCGAAAGCCACCAGCACCCGCGGCATTTCGCGCAGCAGCCGGTCGAAGTCCGGTGAGTAGGTGTACTGCGGGGTGCCGTGGTGATCCCGCCCGACGAAGAAGTCGTAGGACGATTCGTAGGCGATCTCGCGGCCGCGACGCAGCGGGCTGGTGACCAGGAAACGCAGCAGCCGGCTCTGGAAGTAGATGATGTCGGCCGGGGGAAGGCCCAGCGCGGACAGCTGATGCAGCACGCTGAAGAACTCGGCGAGGCTGCGGGGGCGTTCCCGCGGAAAGACCAGCGACGGCTTGCCGGCCACCGTCATGCCCTGGGTGATCACCCGGCGCACGTTGTCCATCACGGTGCGTGACGTCGATCGCCAATTCGTCGGTCCGGCGGGGTCGTTCGCGTACTGATAGACCGGGATGCGCTGGAACAGGTCCCAGATGTGCAGGTAATAGGCGGGGAAGAAACGGAATCCGTGCTCACCTGCCACCGCGCACCGCGGCGGTGCAGGGGTGCCGCGCCGTCCGGGGAAGGGGCGCAGTTCGGCCGGGCTACCGTCGCGGGTGCCCACCGTCGAGTACTGCGACGCGGCGAGGCCGCCGAGCTTGACAGGCGGGTAGGTGCCGGGCGGCGCGGTCCCCAACCCGTTGCGTTCGTCGGCGCGGTACTCGTAGACGGTGACCTCGAAGCCCCGTTCGGCCAGTTCGTGCGCCGCGGTGAGGCCGGCGATGCCGGCCCCCAGCACGGCCACGGTCGGGCGGTGCTGACACGATGCGGGCGTCGGGATGCAGTGGGTCATGACGCCACCCCGCGCAACGCGTCGAGCAGTTCGGTCTGGGCGGGGGCCCGTACCGCGGCGTGGACGTAGGCGTGCAACGTGTCGTGAACGCGCACAACGTCATCGAGCGAACCGACGACGGCCACCGCGCCGGTGTCGATCGCCTCCTGCAACGCGATGTCGGCGTCGAGGACGCCGACGATGGCGTCCCGGCTGGTGGTGATCTGCACATCGGCGGTCGCGGGTTCGCCGTCGGCGACCACCAGTCGGTCGCCGCCGGTGAGGAAGAAGCGTTCGTCGTCCACGTGCAGCCCGACGACCAGGGCGCCGAGCGCGTCCACCGCCAGCCGGTGGCTGGCGGGCACCTCGTCGGCGAGGTGGTCGACCGACCGGCGCAGTAGTGACGAGATGCGTTCAGCCATGGAGGAACTCGAAAAGGGCCGCACCGTCGAAGTCGATCCGCTCGCCTCGGATCTCTCCGGTGACGTGGGCGCGGCCTCCGGCCTCGCAGAGCACGGTGCATCGGTCGAGGTGGACCTCGCTGGGGTGGGCGAGGCGGGCGTAGGAGGTGGGACGGAACTCGGCGTGCACGGTGTCGCCGAGCCGCTCTGCGCTGATCTCCAGGCGTTCGGGCACGCCGGGGACCGCGCCGTCGACGATCAGGGCCATCGGCGCCGGCAGTGTGCAGTCCGCCGCGCGGTGCAGCGTGCCGTGGACCGACGTGTGGACCGCCGAGCGCAGCAGCATGGCGGCGGGTTCGTCGCGGTGCCACACGTAGACCGCCTGCGCCGTCGAGCGCAGACGCCGCCGGTCGGTCATCTGCAGGAACACCAGGGACCACGGGTTGTCGCGCTCCTCGGCCACGATGGTGCCCCAGGTCCAGCCGAAGTCACCGCCCCACCGGAACCGGCCCCAGTTGTGATCGTGGTAGGCCTGCTCGTCGTCGAACACGATGTCATGGCCGTTGATGTGCAGCCACCCGGCGGCGCGCAGCCGCGGCACGAAGAGCCAGCTCATCCGTCCCTCACCGACCGGCTGGTTGTTCACCACGAACGGTCGACTCACGGATGTGAATTCCACCTCGCCGCGGATCCCGCGGTGCGGCAGGTCGACTCGCACGCGATAGCCGTCGGGGGTGACCCGCATGCTGCTGGCGCCGAGGGTCAGTTCGCCGAGGTCGGCCGACACCGCCAGCTGGCTCGGGTCGAATCGTTCGACGACTCCGGTCCAGCGCCTGTCGTGCGCGATGACGATGATGCGTGCCGCCCGGTCGCCGGTGAGGCTGACGTTGATGAGCACGGGGCTGCCGGGTGCGTGGACGACGAAGTGGTGCCACTCCTTGTAGTCGGGCGCGTCTGCGGCGAGCAACGGCGCGCGAACGAAGTCGCTTTTGGCGAGGACGGCGGTCACCGCAACCACCTCTGCGGTGCGCGCGGGGCGGGATCCGTATCGACGGGAGGGAGGGTCCCGACGAGGCGCTCGATCGCCCGGCCCAGGCTCGCGACGCCGACCAGCATGTGCACGAAATCATCGGGTGCGGCGGTGGTTACGCGGTTCGGGTCGAGCGCCAGCTCCTCGATCGCGTGCGCCGTCGCCGCCACGCCCATCAGGTAGCCGACGAGCGAGCTGTGCTCGGCCAGTGCCGGCCGGGGGTCGGCGAGCGTCATGCGAAGCCCTCCGGCCGGAACCGGGACAGCACGGCGTCGTCGAGCCCGTGGGCGACGACGGTGTCGGCGAACAGCGCCGCCCAGGCGTCCGGGGCGCATCCCGGTGCGGCCGGACCGTCCAGCACGTTGAGGCTGACCGTCTCCCACACCAGCCGGAGGTTCTCGACGGCTTCCGACGACGCGAGGGCGTCCCGCAGCCGTGCACCGTCGGGAGTGTCGGCGTAGCGACGTCCCTGGGCGACGAGCACGTCGTGCAGCCCACGCGCGGCAGCGGGGTTGCCGAGCACGGCGCGGCGCAGGCCGAGCAGGACGTCGTATGTGGTGCGGTCCGCGCCGGCGTCGTCGGGCGGTTGCGGGAGCAGTCGGGGAGCCTGCTGCTCGACCAGATCGAGAACGGCGCCGCGGATCCGCTCGAGCTCGGCGAGGGTGGCGATGAGTTCTTCGGGTTTCATCGGGTCCGCCCGTGCACGTAGTCGACCAGTTGGGCGAGCGCGTCGCGATGGTGGCTGGTGGGCAGCCAGTCGAGATCGGCGAGGATCGCGGCGGCCTGCCGGGAGTGGTGGGCGGCGACCCTCTTGGCATGCGTCAGTGAACCGACGTCGAGCATAAGCTGGTGCAGCCACCGGATGTCGTCGAACGTCTTGGGATCCGAAACGTGCTGTGCGGTGCAGAATGCGCGGATCGCTGCGCGGCCGGTCGCGGACAGATCACCGCGCCGGGTCAGCGTGTCGAGGAGCTCGACGAGTCCGGCTTCACCGTCGGTGGTGGGACGACGCTTGGCCAGGATGTGGGCGGCGCGTTCGCGATGAGCGGGCTCGGCGCGGCGCATCATGTGCAGCAGCATCAGGGTGCGCTTGCCCTCCCACAGGTCGCCGCCGATCTCCTTGCCGTAGACGTCGGGGTCGGCGCGCAGGTTGAGCAGGTCATCGGTGATCTGGAACGCCGCGCCGAGGTGCCGGCCGAGGGCCTCCAGCGCCGGTAGTCGGTCGGGGCCCTCGCCGGCGGCGATGGCGCCCACCTGCAAAGGAGTGATGAAGGAGTACCAACTGGTCTTGAGTTCGACCATCTGCAGGTAGTCCGCGTCGTCGAGCGACCAGGTGTTGGACCGTACCCAGTCGAGTTCGATCGCCTGGCCCTCGACCGTCCGGCGGGTCATGTGGGACACCGCGCGCAGGATGCGCAGGGCGGGGCCCAGACCGATGCGTTCGACGTTGTCCAGCAGGGGCTGCAGGGACAGCGACAGCATCGCGTCGCCGACGTTGACGGCGACCGGGATTCCGTGGTCGATGTGCAGCGTCGGTTCACCTCGGCGCCACCAGGATTCGTCCTCGATGTCGTCGTGGATGAGGAACGCGTTGTGATAGAGCTCGAGCGTCGCTGCGGTCGGCAGGATGGCGTCGAGGTGGCCGCCGAGGCCCAGGCACATCGCGATGCCGAGCGCCGGCCGCAGCGCCTTCCCGCCGCGGCGCGGGTAGTCCAGGATCAGGTCGCGGAGCCCGCCGGCGGCGTCACTGTCGCCGTAGAGTCGCGCGATCTCGTCATCGCAGGCCTCTTTGCACAGCGCGAGGTAGTCGTCGAGCGACACTGTCTGACTGCATGATCCGCGCACTCCGGCACTCGAGGTCCGCGCCGCGGCCCGGGTCATGGCGTGAAGGCGACGATTCCGTCGCTGTCCTTGACGCGCAGCGCGTACCTGATGCGGAGGACCATGGCGATCGTGTTGGCACCCTTCTCGCCGACGACTTCGACGCTGGGTGGGACGCTGACCGCGATATCGGCTGGTTCCTCACCCGCCGAGGCGTCCGCTGCGCCCCCGTGCGGAATGAGCCGCCCCCGCCCGATCAACAACCCCTCGGTGGCCGGAGTGTCGGGCGTCGGCTTGTTGATCGTGTCGGCGCGGTGCAGAGAGTTCACGTGCCCCGCGGTCAGGAACGTCTCGAGCATCGAATTGCCGTTCACCAGAAGGCTCAGAACCTTCAGGCCGGCGGTGTCGACGATCAGACACGATGGCGCACGATACCCCTGGGTTTCCACTGTGGCCCTCGCGGAGATCATTGAGTCCTGGATGGTGTGCTCGTCGGTCTTCACGAGTTGCTGCTGCACGGTCGCGGCCACCCGCAGATTCGGGATCACGGCCGCATCGACCTTCGTCGCCAGATCGACGGTCTTGTTCACGATCACGCTGAGGAGCGCGTCAGGGGTAGCTTCCAGGAGGGCCAGCGTGACGTCGAACGGCACAGATTTCGCGACGATGGGCAGAACACCGGGTACCGCGGTTTTGACGTTGTTGGCAGGCACCTGAGTCTGCGCGGGGTCGCCGGTGTCCCAGTGCGGAATCGCCTGCCAGGCGACAGAACAGTTCTCGAACGTCTCGAGGACAGCCTGATTGGCCAGAGCCAAATGTTGCGCACTCACATACATCTCGAACCCCCTCGGAGGTCATCATGACACTCAAGATCAATGCTGGATAGTGCTCATTTCTGACGCAGCACGACGTCTTGGCCGGGACTCATCTCGCCGCGGGCTATCGCGTCGCAGTGCGCCAGATGAAGGGGCGCCACCGGATCGTCGGGCAGCAACGCCTGACACTGCTCGAAGGCTCGGCGGGCCGCGTCGACCTCCCCGGCGTCGAACAGGGCGAACGCCTCATCGAAACACGGTTGCGCGGCACGCTTGGCGGCGCGCAGGTCATCCGGATCTCCCTCGTACACTTCGTAGATCGTCACCGGCGCGCGCCGGTTGACCACCATCACCCGCTCCATCCGGCGGATCTCGAACTGATTTTCTTCTGCCAGCCCGGCGCGGGTCGCGTCCGAGATCAGCAACACCGATCCGTAGCGCTTGTTGATGCTCTCGATGCGCGCGGCCAGGTTGACGGCATCACCGATCACAGTCAGCACCATCCGGTTGACGCCGCCGACCAGTCCGACGCCCACGGTGCCGGTGTTGATCCCGATGCCCACGCGCAGCTCCTGCGATCCCCGTGCCCGCCGTTCCTCGTTGTGCTCACGCAGCGAACGCAGCATCGCCAGGCCTGCGCGCACCCCGTCGGCCGGCGACTCGAAGATCGCGACGATCTCGTCGCCACGGACATCCTGCACCAGCCCGTTGCAACTGACGATGGGCAGTTCGACCGCGCGCAGGAAGCCCATCGCCAAATTGCCGGCCTCGGTGATGTCCATGTCCTCGAGCATCGTCGTGTAGCCGCGGATGTCGCTGATGAGCACGGTCATCTCGCGTTCGACGCGATGGCCTGCGCGGACCCGGCGAAGATCGTCGATGTCCAGGATGCGCAGGACCTCGTTCGGGACGAATCGGGACTGTGCGTCGATCAGCGACTGCCGGTATTCGTCGGCGGCCTTCAGCTGTGCTTCCAGCGCGAAGTTCCACAGCGGAGCGGCGGCCTGCGCACACAGGAATCCCAGCGCTTCTCGTTGATCGGCGGTGAAGTGCCCGCTCGACGGTGGACGCTCCACGTAGACGACGCCGATCAGTCTGTCCTGCAGCAGGATCGGTGCCGCGACGGCGAGGTCGGGATCTTCAGCGACCTGCGGTTCCCCGCTGCGCGCGGCGCGGGCGACGAGGTCGGCGTCGTACGCTCCCTCCGCCACCGCGGTGACGGCAGAACCGATCTGGCCCTCGTGATAGATCGCGCGCACCGCGAGTGTGTCGGCGGGGCCGGCGACCAGCAGCACTCGGCGTGCCCCGGTGGTGTCGGCGACCGACTGCAGAACGATCCGGTGGAGGTCGTCCTCGGTTCCGGCTCCGGACAACGCCCGCAGCAGTTGGTGGGCGACGACAGGGTCGACGCCGGCCGCATCCGAATGCACCAGCTCGCGACCGAGGAGCCAGGGATGCTGTCGCGCGAGCCAATCGGTGCGCACCGTCACCCCGAAGCTCAGCCACGTCCGGTACGCGGACTGCAGCATGTGGTCGCGGAACGCCGTTCGGCCCGTCTCGGCGTAGACGCATGCCGCCTCCTCGTGCGCGCGGGCGCTGATCATCGGCAGGTGATTGTCTTCGGCCAGCTGAATAGCGCGATGCAAGTGACGTTCCGCGGTGTCGTGCTTCCCGCGGACTCGTGCCCAGGCGCCCTCGATCAGGGCGAGGGGGGCCGCATAGTTCTCGGGCGATCCCTCGGCGGCCTTCCGGTGCATCTCGAGGGTCTTGCGCACGAAGCGTGCTGTGGCCCGCTCGCGGGGAGCCTGCTGCATCATGCTCAGCGCGCCGATCATGTACACCAGAGGGGCGGTGGCCGTTCCGACCATGCCGAGGTCGTGGCTCATCACGTCCTCGGTCGCCGCGACGGCGCCGGCGTGGTCGCCGGACCAGAAGTGCAGGCCCTGCTTCATGATCGCCGCCTGGCTGATGATCACCTCCTCGCCTTCCCGCATCGCAGCAGGCAGCACCTCACGCTCGTCGTAACCGCTTTCACCCGCGAGCAGGTACACGTCGTCGCAGCGTCCCATCAGATTGAGGGCCATCTGCTGCATGGCCTGCAGGGAACGCTTGGGAATGGGGAGGGATCTCACGTCGGGGAGGAGAGAGCGGGCGAGCATGTCGATCTCGCTCAACGGCGTGCCGACGCCGAACGTCTGGGACAGCAGAATCGCGGCCAGAAAGCCTGCGCTTTCCTGATCGCCCTGATCGAGGGCTGCTGCGACGGCGTCGCGCAGGGCGCCCAGACCGCTGCGCACGGGGTGACGCCAATGCCGGACGAAACCGTAGTACAGGAAGGTGGTCTCCGGACGGGTGGCCTGGTACCCGGGCCGCTGGGCGAGCTCCATGCCGGCTTCGCCGAAACGCTGGGCGCCCGACAGATCGCCCAGGATGACCAGCAGCAGACCGTAATTGGCCAGGACCCGGGGAGAGGACCGGGTGTGGCCGTGAGCGAGCATGAGCTCGAGCTGCTTGCGGACCAGCAGCGGGAAGAGGTTGGGTCGCACGTTGTAGGACTCGTGCGACAGCGCGACCGCCATCCTCTGCTTCTCGACGACCAGGGGGTCGTCACACGTGGGCAGGGCGAGCAGTTTCGCGGTCGTCCACCGCTGCATCGTCCAGCGCATGCGCAGGACCGCGTTCGCCATCCGCGGCTTGCCGGCATCGGTGGGTATCGGCTCGCCGTGCGCGGACAGCGCCTGCAATCCGGCGTCCATCGCTTCCTGGGGGCGGTCGGCCGCGAACAGTGCCTTCACCCGGAGGTAGGCCAACCGAAGGTGGTCGGCCGGCACATCGAGGTGTGGCGCCGCCTCGTCGAGCAATCGGTGCAGCAGCGAGAAGTCGCCGACGAGCAGGGCCGCGTCGGCGGCTTCGAGGTACAGCTCACGGGTTCGTTCCCCGTCGACTCTCCAGCGATCGGCACCGAGCAGGTCCAGCCCGTCGCGACAGTAGCTCAGCGCCAAGGGGAACGAGGCCTGGGCGCGGGCCCGCACCGCTGCCTGCCAGAGGACGTCGGCGAAGACCCGTCGTTCGTCGTCGTGCTCGGACAGGGACCGCCCGCCGACGCCCACGTGGCGGGCGGCCTCGAACAACCGGGCCTCGCCCAGCGCTGTCAGGCGCCGACCCAGGCGCAGGTGTGCCGCGTGACGGTCGCTCTCGGACAGCGTGGAGCGGGCGGTCTCGGTCACCCTGTCGTGGCTGAACCGGTAGCGGGCATCGCGGCGTATGGCGTTGGTGATCCGCCGTCCGTCTCTGTCGAGCGCCTCGACGAGATGCAACTCCATGCCCGACCACAGCGCTCGCGTCACCACCTCGGTGGGCTGCCCGGCCGCGGCGGTCGCGTCGGCGAGGTCGAACTCGCCGCCGATACAGGCCAGGGCGCCGAGCACCGTCCTGTCGACCGGCCGCAGCAGCCCGAGGTGATTGGTCAGGAACTCGGCTTCGGTCGCCGACACCTCGATCGAGGCCAGCACCCGCAGGTCCCACCCTGCGCGCCGGCTTTCGTCGACCGGGATCAGGGCGCCGTCGCGCTGGGCGCGATGCAGGAGTTGGCGTATCTGCAGGGGGTTGCCCCCGGTGCGGTGATCGAATTCGGCGGCGACCGCCCGCAGTTCGTCACCGTCTCCGGCGACGCTGGCGAGGAGTTCTTCGATGTGCGTTCTCAGCATCGGTGCGAGCTCGAGGCTGCGCACCGTTCCGACCGCGAATCCAGCGGTCCGAGAATCGAATTCGCCGCTGCGATGGGTGCCGACGACGAGCACGTTGCGCGGCGCCACCGTCAACAGCTCAGAGAGCAACAGCAGCGAATCCTGGTCGGCCCATTGCAGATCGTCGACTGCCAGCACCACGGTGCGGTAGTGCGCGGTGGCGGACACGAGCTGGACGACGGCGCGGTGCAGTCGGTGCCGGGCATCGGGGGCGGCGACGTCGGGAACCGGCGCGGCGGATCCGAGAATGTCGGTCAGCCCGGGAACGAGCTCGACGAGAACGCTCGGCAGTGACGACGAGGCATCGGTCAGGCCGGTCCGCCAACGATCCCGCTCGGCCGGGCCGGTCGCGTCCATCGTGGCGACCAGGGCACGCAGCGCCTCGCGGATCGCGGTGTACGGCGCTGGCGCCCCGTCGCGGCAACGACCGTAGGCGAAGATGCAGTTGCGCGACGCGACCTCGTCGCCGAACTTCCGCAGCACGGTCGACTTCCCGACACCGGGCACTCCGCTGAGGAGGACGCACACGCCGCCGCTGCGTTCGGCGTTCTCGACGGCGGAGCGCAACTCAGCAAGCTCGTGGTCTCTGTCGACCACGACCCCCTCGATATCCAGCAACGGAACGGTCACTGCGTCGCGTCCCCCTTCGAGCGGACCGGATTCCTGCATGATAGGGAGCGCGCCGACGCGATGCAGGCGGATAAGGTTCGGCCATGACCGAGATCGACAAGAAGAAGCTCTACTCCGACACCGCCGCGCTCGACGATTTCAACCGCGCCATCGTCGAGGAGTTCCGCGCCAACGGCGGGAAGGTCGGCGGGCCCTTCGAGGGCGGCACGCTGCTGTTGCTGCACACCGTGGGCGCGAAGTCGGGTCAGCCGCGGCTGTCGCCGCTGGCGTACCTGACCCTCGACGGGAAGATGATCATCGTCGGCTCCTACGCGGGGGCGCCGAAACATCCCGCGTGGGTGCACAACCTGCGGGCCGACCCGCGAGCCCGGATCGAGGTCGGCACGGAGACGTACGACGTGGTGGCCCGGGAACTGCCCGATGACGAGCGCGACGCCACCTACCCCAGGATCGTCGAGCTCGCGCCGGTGTTCGCCGAATACCAGGCCAACACGTCGCGGAGCATCCCGTTGTTCGAGCTGACGAAGGCCTAGCGGGCGGTCACCTGCGGGGCGCGGGCCAGGAGCGTGCGCACCGCCGACGCGAACTGCTCGCGCACCGGGGCTCCGGAGACCACGAGCCCGACCATGGTCAGCGAGCAGTGCGTGTGGCCGCGCGCCCGGAGGTGTTCGACGGCGACGCCCGCCGCGCGCAGTGCCTCTGCGTAGGCCTCACCCTCATCGCGCAGGACGTCGAATTCGTTGGTGACGATGACGGCCGGCGGCATGCTGCTGAGGTCGGCCGTGCGCAACGGCGCGATCCTCGGGTCCCGCCGGTCCGGCACGTCGCAGTACTGGTCGAAGAACCACTGCATCAGCGATGCGTCCAGGTCGTAACCGGAACCGTTCTCAACGTACGACGCGCGGCTCGTGTCGCTGTCGGTCACCGGCGCGAGAAGCGCTTGTCCGGCGATGGCCGGACCGCCCGAGGCGCGGGCGGCACGACACGCCACCGTTGCCAGACCGGCGCCCGCACTCCACCCGCTCACCACCAGCCGAGTCGGATCTCCACCGAGGTCTGTGGCACTGGCCGCGACCCAGGACAGAGCGGCGACGGCATCCTCGGCGGCGGCCGGGAATCGATCCTCGGGGGCGTGACGGTAATCGGCCGACACCACGATCGCTTCGGTGCGGACGCAGAGGTCCCGGCACAGCGCGTCGTCGGATCTGGAGTCGCCCAGCACCCACCCGCCGCCGTGGAAATACAGCACGATCGGGTGAGGTCCGGGAGTCGGCGGTCGATACAGGCGGTAGTCCCGTTCGCCGACCGCTGCCGGATATCGGCCGTCGACGACCTCGGCGACCGCCGGCCCCGGGGGATACATCGCGATGACCGCACCGAACGCGGTGCGGGCGTCCTGCGGTGACATCGACTCCAACGGCGGCAGGCCCATCAGTGCCGTCTGCTCGAGCACCATCTGAACGTCGGGCTGCAGTCGGCGGATCACCCCGTCGCTGCACGCCTCACCGGACGGCCCCGTGCGTCGGAAGCCGAGCAGATCCCGCGCGACCATCTCGTCGCACGCCGCGCGGTAGAAGTCGACACCCGCGGTGTAGGGCATGAACACCGTCGGCTTGCCGGGGATGTTCGCGCCGCGATACCACGAGTTCCCCTGGGGGAACAGCGTGATGTCGGCGCAGTCCTCGACGTGCTGCATCCATCCCGCGACCGCGACGTCCGTGGGCTCGACGGCGTCAAAACCGTTGTCGCGCAAATTATCGATGATATCGGCGATGAGATCGACGTGCTGCTCGATGGAGACCGCCATGTTCGACAGCACCGACGGGCTGCCGGGGCCGGTGACGAGGAACAGGTTCGGAAATCCCGCGACGCTCAGACCGAGGTAGGTGCGCGGGCCGTCGGCCCACGCGTGCCCGAGTGTCCGCCCGTCGCGGCCTTTGACGTCCACGGAGAGAACGGCACCGGTGACGGCGTCGAAGCCGGTCGCGAAGACGATCGCGTCGACGTTGAACGATTCACTGAGCGTGTCGATTCCTGTCTCGGTCACCGATCGCAGGGGATCGCGGCGTAGATCGACGAGCCGGACGTTGTCCCGGTTGAAGGTCGCGAAGTAGTCGGTGTCGAGGCAGACACGTTTGGCTCCGATCGGGTACCCGCTCGGACACAGCGCCTCCGCGGTCTCCGGGTCGTCGACCGTCGCCCTGATCTTCGCCCGGAAGAACTCGGCCAGCTCGTGGTTGGCCGCGGTATCGGACATCACGTCGGAGTAGACGTTGAGGAGTTCCAGCAATTCGCCGATCTGCCAGGCCCGCTCGTAACGCTCGCGCCGTTCGTCCTCCGACACGGTGAACGTGGGAGTCATCGTGCGCTCGATCGGGACGCCGCCGAACGACAGCCGTCCCGCGGCGCGGTAGCCGGCCTCGTCGCGCAGCTGCTCGAGTTTGTGCGGTGGCAGGGGACCGTTGTGCGCGGGCAGTGAGAAGTTGGGGGTCCGTTGGAAGACCAGCAGCTCGTCGGCCTGCCTCGCGATGTGCGGAATGCATTGGATGCCCGACGATCCCGTGCCGATGACCGCGACCCGCTGCCCGGTGAAGTCGACCGGATCGCGCGGCCAGCGGCTCGTGAAGTAGGTTTTCCCCGCGAACCGCTCGACACCGTCGATGTCGGGATCCTTCGGGATGGACAGACATCCGGTTGCCATCACCAGATGCCGGCACGTCGTCGTCTCGGCTCCGGTGCGGACGTGCCACACCGCGCGGTGATCATCCCAGCGGGCGGCGTCCACGCGGGTGTTGAGCGTGATGTCGCGGCGCAGGTCGAATTTGTCGGCGACGTGGTCGAGGTAGCGCAGGATCTCCGGCTGGGTGGCGTACTTCTCCGACCACTGCCAGTCGAGCTGCCAGTCCGGGTCGAAGCTGTACATGTAGTCGACGCTCGGGATGTCGACGCGCGCCCCGGGGTAGCGGTTCCAGTGCCAGGTACCGCCGATGTCGTCGCCGGCCTCGAACACCTTCACGGTCAGCCCTGCACGCCGGAACCGGTGCACTGCGTACAGCCCCGCGATGCCGGCGCCCACCACGATGACGTCCGCAACCGGCCGATCCGTCCCGGTCATCACCCCATCGTCCGCCGTGGCGGCCGCGCAACGACGTGTTTCGCGCGGATTGCCCGTGCGGTGTTCCCGTCCGGGAATAGATCACCGCCCCGGACGGTCATGACCGGTCGTGAGCGAAGAATTCAACGCAGACGACCTGGTGTCCGATCGCCATGCCCTGGACGACATGAACAGGCAGGTGGTCGAGGACTTCCGGGCCAACGGCGGTGTCGTCGGCGGTCCGTTCGAGGGTTCCGATCTGGTCCTGGTGACGACGGTCGGTGCCAAGTCGGGAAAGCCGCGGATCTCACCGCTGGTCTACTTCGACATCGACGGCCGCGTGCTGATCGCCGGCTCCTTCGGCGGCGCCCCGAAGGCCCCGGCATGGGTGCACAATCTGCGCGCCCAGCCGAGGGTGCGGGTCGAGATCGGCACCGAGGCCTACGACGCCGAGGCCCGCGAGCTGCCGCGCGACGAGCGCGACGCGCTGTATCCGCGGGTGGTCGAGAAGGCGCCGCAGTTCGGCGAGTACCAGGCCAAGACCGAGCGGGTCATCCCGCTGTTCGAGCTCGTCCGGTCGTGACCTACAGCCGTTCGATGATGGTGGCGTTGGCCATGCCGCCGCCCTCGCACATCGTCTGCAACGCGTAGCGGCCGTCGCGTTGCTGCAGGGCGTTGACCAGCGTGGTCATGATGCGGGCCCCGCTGGCGCCCAGGGGGTGGCCAATCGCGATGGCGCCGCCGTTGACGTTGGTGCGCATCAGATCGGCGCCGGTGTCGCGGGCCCACGCCAACACCACCGGGGCGAACGCCTCATTGACCTCGAACAGGTCGATGTCGCGCAGGTGCAGCCCCGACCGGGCGAGCACCTTCTCCGTCGCCGGGATCACCCCGGTCAGCATGTAGAGCGGGTCGGAGCCGACGGCCACCGTGGTGTGAATGCGGGCCAGCGGCGTCAGGCCGAGCCGGCGGGCGGCAGCCCCACTGGTGATCATCACCGCGGCGCTGCCGTCGGACAGCGGCGAGCTGTTGCCCGGGGTGATCTCCCAGGTGATCTGGGGGAACCGGGCGCCGATCGTCTCGTTGAAGAACGCCGGCCGCAGCCCGGCGAGGGTCTCGACCGTCGTGTCGGGGCGGATGATCTCGTCGGTCGTCAGCCCGGCGATCGGGGCCAGTTCGGCATCGAACAGGCCGTCCTTGGTGGCGCGGGCGGCCTTCTGATGACTCTCGGCGGAGAACTCGTCGAGCTCGGTGCGGGACAGGTTCCACCGTGCGGCGATCAGCTCCGCGCTGATGCCCTGGGCCACCAGTCCGTCGGGATAGCGTTGCGTCATGCCGCTTCCGAACGGATTGCTGCCGGGCAGCACCGATGACCCCATCGGCACCCGGCTCATCGACTCGACCCCGGCGGCGATCACGACGTCGTACGCCCCGGCCAGCACACCCTGCGCGGCGAAGCTGATCGCCTGCTGGCTGCTGCCGCACTGCCGGTCCACCGTGGTTCCGGGCACGGTCTCGGGAAAACCGGCTCCCAACAACGCGTTTCGTGCGATGTTGACGGCCTGGTCGCCGACCTGGGTGACGGCGCCCGCGATGACGTCCTCGACGTCGACGGGGTCGACCCCGGTCCGGGTGATGAGCTCGCGCAGGCTGTGCGCCAGCAGGTCGGCGGGCAGCACATCGTGCAGGGCACCGCTGGCCTTGCCCTTGCCGACGGGGGTGCGCACCGCGCCGACGATGACGGCGTCGCGGTCTGAATATCCGGGCATGCGGGGTCCTCCTGAGACTCGTCGCTGAGTACTGCTCTCTATACTCAGATCTAACACCTGAGTTCATTGACAACAACCCAGCAGGGGAGTGATCTGCATGACAGTGCTGCAGGGGCCGCTGGCCGACCGCGACTCGTGGTCGGCGATCGGTCATTGCGCGATCGAGAAGACGATGGGGCTGGTCGGCACCAAATCCGCGATGCTGATCATGCGGGAGGCGTACTACGGCACCACCCGGTTCGACGACTTCTCGCGCCGCGTCGGGATCACCAGGGCCGCCACGTCGGCGCGGCTGTCCGAGCTCGTCGAGGCGGGTCTGCTGACCAAGCAGCCCTACCGTGAGCCCGGACAGCGCGTCCGGGACGAGTACGTGCTGACCGAGGCCGGCACCGACTTCATGCCGGTGGTGTGGGCGATGTTCGAGTGGGGCCGCAAGCATCTCGGTGATGTCCCGCTGCGGCTGACCCATCTCGGGTGTGGCGCACAGGCCGGCGTCGAGGTGGTGTGCGCCGAGGGGCACCGGGTGCCCCCCGACGAACTCGGCGTGCGGTTGGTCAGGAGAGCTGAGCGCGGAACTCCTTCGCCGCGGTCATGAGTTCCTCCACCCGTGACTTCTCGGCGGCGTTGGCGAACAGGCCGTCCTTCTTGAAGTAGGTGCCCACGACCGCGCCGTCGGCGACGCTGAGTTGAGCCGCCACGTTCTCGGCCCGCACGCCGGTGTTGACGAACACCGGCACCGCGCCGGCAGCCTGCTTGACCACCTTGAGCGCCTCGGTGTCGGTGGGCGCGCCTGCGGTCGCGCCCGAGACGCAGATCGCGTCGGGCAGCGTTGCGAACACGGTGGTGCGCGTAATGGCCGCCAGATCCCGGTCGGCGAGATACTGCGCCGACTCCGGCACGATGTTGAACAGCAGCTTCACCCCGGATCCGCCGACCCGCGCGCGGTGGCGGGCCACCTCGCCGACATTGGTGTCCCACAGGCCGAAGTCGCTGGCGTAGACGCCGGTGAAGATCTCCCGGACGAACGACGCGCCGGTCGCCACGGCCAGGTCGATCGATGCGCGCCCGTCCCACAGCACGTTCACCCCGTAGGGGACCGTGATGTCGGGCAGCAGTTCACCGATGATGCGGGCCATCGTGATCGCCGTGATCGGTTCGGTCTTGGTGAGGTACGGCAGGCTGAACTCGTTGCTGATCATGATGCCGTCGACGCCGCCGCTCTGCAGGGCATCGAGTTCGGCGCGGGCGCGCTCCACCACGGCGGCGATTCCGCCCGCGGAGTCGTAGCCGGGGTCTCCGGGCAGCGCGGACAGGTGCAGCATCGCGATGACGGGTTTGGCGACGTGGAAGACCTCGTCGAGCCAGGTGGTGGTCACTGAAGGTGCCTTTCTCTCGTGAAGATGCGGGTGATCGGGGAGGACCGGGTGCTCAGTCCATGAAGGCACCGCCGTTGACGGCGAGCGCCTCCCCGGTGATGAAGCGGGCGTCCTCGGAGACCAGGAAGGCGACCGCGCGCGCCACGTCCTCGGGCTGCTCGAGCCGGCCGAGCGGGGTGTCGGCGATCATCATGTCCCTGACTCCTTCCGGGGTGGTGCCGCGCAACTCGGCTTCCCACTCCAGTTCCCGTGATTGCATGGGTGTTTCGACGTAGCCGGGGCAGACGCAGTTGACGGTGATGCCGTGCTCGCCCAATTCGTAGGCCATCGCCTGGGTGAGGCCCACGACGCCGAATTTGGACGCGACGTAGTCGGACAGGTAGGGCACCCGCCCCTGCTTGCCGGCCATCGAGGCGGTGTTGACGATCGCGCCGGCCACGCCGATGCGCACCATCTCCCGTGCCGCGGCCTGCCCGCACACGAAGACGCCCTTGAGGTTCACCGCCATCGTCTGTTCGTAGCGCTCGACGGGCGCGTCGAGGAAGCGGTGCATGAACGAGATGCCGGCGTTGCTGACCCAGGCGTGCAGTCCCCGCCGCGAGGCGACGTCGGCGGCCACGGCGGCCGCCGCGTCGGCGGACGTGACGTCCAGGGAGGCCGACTCGTGGCCGGCGTCGGGGTGGGGCAGTGCCGCCGCGACGCCGGCCGCCGCGTCGCCGTCGAGATCGGTGACCACCACGCGCCAATCCCGTTGGGCCAGTGCGTGGGCGATGGCACGCCCGATGCCCGATCCTGCGCCGGTCACCACCGCGGTTCTGCTCATCGTGTGCTTCGTTCCTCTCTGTGTCAGCCGGCGAGTCGCCGGCCGGTGGCGGGGTCGAACGGGTGACCGGCGCCGGGACGCACGGCGAGGGAGACGGGGGTGCCCTCGGTGATGCCGGTCAGCCCCACCGTGTCCACCACGCTGGTCAGTTCGGTGCCGCAGGCGTCGATCGTGACGATGGCGCGCGGACCGAGGTTCTCGATCAGGATGACGCGGGAGGGAGCCTCGTCCCCGGCGACGGAGAGCAGCAAATCGTCGGGCCGCACGCCGAGCCGGACCGGCCCCTGGGCGGTGGCCTGGTCCGCGGTGAGGACGACGCCGTTGGCGAGCGTGAATCCGGTGCCGGTGTGCTCACCGTCGAGCAGATTCATCTTCGGGCTGCCGACGAAGGACGCGACGAACGTGTCCTCCGGGCGGGCGTACACCTCCTGCGGCGGCCCCTGCTGGGCGATCCGGCCGTCGCGCATGACGACCATGCGGTCGCTGAGCGTCATCGCCTCCTCCTGGTCGTGGGTGACGTACACCGAGGTGATGCCCAGCCGCCGCTGGATCTGCAGCAGCTCGGTGCGGGTCTCCACGCGCAGCTTCGCGTCGAGATTGGACAGCGGCTCGTCGAACAGGAACACCGACGGCTTGCGGATGATGGCCCGGCCGATCGCGACGCGCTGCTGTTGGCCGCCGCTGAGGTCTTTCGGCTTGCGGGACAACAGCGTCGCCAAGCCGAGGGATTCGGCGACCTCCGCGGCGCGGGACAGGGCCTCACGGCGGGGCGTGCGGGTGGCGCGCAGCGGGAAGGCGATGTTCTCGGCGACGGTCAGATGGGGGTAGAGCGCGTAGTTCTGGAACACCATCGCGATGTCGCGCTCGCGCGGCGCCAGCGCGGTGACGTCGCGGTCGCCGATGGTGATGGTGCCCGACGTGACGCTTTCCAGCCCCGCCAGCATGCGCAGCGACGTGGACTTGCCGCACCCGGAGGGGCCGACGAGCACGGTGAACGAGCCGTCGGGCAGCTCGAGGTCGAGATCGCTGACCACAGCGGTGTTTCCGTACGCTTTGGTGACGCCGGAGAATCGAACGGTTGACATGAGCGCTTACCTTCTCCTAGAACTTCACCGCGCCGCCGCTGATGCCCTGCACCAGCTTGCGTTGGATGAAGAAGCTCGCCACGACGACGGGGATCACCGCGATGAGGATCGCCGCGCTCATCGAGCCGATCTGCACACCGCGGAACGTGTTGAAACCGGCGATCGCCACCGGCAGGATCGCCGCCTTGCCCGGCGCCAGGATCAGGCCGTAGAACAGGTCGTTCCACGACAGGGTGAACCCGAAGATCGCCGACGCGCCGATCCCGGGCAGCACCTGGGGCAGCACCACGAGCCGGAACGCGGCAAAGCGGGTGAACCCGTCGACCTGGGCCTGCTCCTCCAGCGACGGCGGCACGGCCTCGAAGAACCCGATCAGGAACCAGGTGACCACGGGCAGAACGAAACTCAGGTGCGCGAAGATCACCGGCACCAGCGTGTCGGTCAGCCGCAGCGCGTAGGCCATCGTCAGGAACGGGAACACCAGCACCGCCGGTGGGAGTACCTGCGCGGCGAGCATCCCGAAGCGGGTCAGCGTGCCGCCTGCGCGGAACCGGGCGATCGCGTAGGCGCCCATGCTGCCGACGACGACGCTGATGCCGACGGTGATCAGCGCGACCAGGGCGCTGCGCCCGGCCGCGCCGAGGATGCCCGAGGTCAGCACGTTGTGCCAGCTCGCCAGCGTCGGGGTGAAGTTCAGCAGGAACGGATCATTGAGTTGCTCAGGGGTTTTCACGCTGGCCAGCGCGATCCACACCAGCGGGAAGGCGACGGTGATACCGGCAGCCCACAGCAGCGCCACCCGCAGCGCGGTGACCATCCGGGATCGGGTCATCGGCTTTTCGCCCGTTCCATCCGGCGGAACGCGACCACGATGACGGCGAGGACCACGACGAGCACCACGAACGCCATCGACGCCGCGGAGCCGAGGCGGAAGAACTGGATGCCGGTCTGGTAGATGAAGTACTGCAGCGTCTCGGTCTCGGTGCCGGGACCGCCCCTGGTGGTGGCGAAGACGTATTCGAACACCTTCATCGCGTCGAGGCAGCGCAGCAGGATCGCGACCACCAGGACCGGCGCCAGCAGCGGCAGCGTGACCCGGCGCAGCACGTACAGTCCGCCGGCACCGTCCATCCGCGCCGCGTCGAGTGGTTCGCGCGGAATGGATTCCAGGCCGGCGAGCAGGAGCAGCACCATGAACGGTGTCCACTGCCAGACGTCGATGAACGCGATGGTGAACAGCGCGCGGCCAGGCCCGAAGAAGTCGTACTCGAGGCCGACCGCGCGCAGCATCTCGGGGATCGCGCCCAGTTGATCGTTGAGCAGGAAGCGGAACGTCAGGCCGACCGCGATGGGGGTGATGAACATGGGCGCCAGCAGCATCGACCGGGTCAGGTCGCGGGCCCAGCGCTGCTTCTGCAGGGCCAACGCGATCGCCAGTCCGATGACGAGTTCGACGCCGACGGCCACGGCGACGAACACCGCGGTGGTGCCGAACGCGTGCCAGAACGCGGCGTCGCCGAAGGTCGCGACGTAGTTGTCGGGTCCGACGATCGACGGCGCGCCACGGTCGGTCAGTTTGTAGTCGGTGACGCTCAGATAGGCCGCGTAGCCGAGAGGGAAACCGACCACCCCGACGAAAAGGGCGACGAGGGGGGCGACCATGCCGTGCTGGAACCTCAGAGGGGAATTCACGGCGGTCTGCGCTCCTTTCGTGGGGTGGTCGGCTTCCGGTTCTCGGGGTGGGCGTCAGCCCTGGATCTTCTCGGCCTCCGCCTGGGCGGCGGCCAACGCGTCGTCGACGCTCTTCGTGCCGGCCACCGCTTCGTTGAGCTCGGTCCCGACGGCCTGGATCATCTCCTCGCCGCTGGGGCCCTGGCTCAGCGGAGCCGAATTGGCGAGCAGTTGCTCGACCGTCTTGTAGTACTCCTCGCCGAACTTCCCTTGCAGCACCGCCGGATCGGCCAGGGTGCTCTTGCGGATCGCGGCGCCGCCCTTCTCGACGCGCGCGACGTCGTTGGGCTTGGCGGTGATCCACGAGGCGAAGGCCCAGGCGGCGTCGGAGGTGGCGGAGTTGGCGGGGATGGCCCAGCTCCACGACCCCAGCACCTGCTTGCCGCCGGGGATGGTGGCCAGCTTGATCTTGCCGGCCGCGGGACCCGAGCCGGGCTGGTTGAGCGCGGGCAGCTGCCAGTTGTAGTTGATCATCGACGCGGACTGGTTGGCCGAGACCGACCGCTGCGCCTCGTCCATGCTCCAGTTCAGGCTGTTGGCCGGCGCCGCGGTGCGGTAGGTGTCGATGTAGGCCTCCAACGCCCGCTTGGCCTCCGGGGTGTTCAGCGTGACCTTGCCGTCGGCGTCGTAGATCGACCCCCCGGCGGCGAACAGCCAGTTGCCCCACTCCTCGAAGATCTTGTATCCGCGCTGCGGCTGCATCGCGATGCCTGCGCGCTCCGGCGTCTTGAGCGCCTTGCTGGTGGCGACCAGTTCGTCCAGCGTGGTGGGCACCTTCTGGTTCGCCGCGGTGAGATCGTCGGTGTTGTAGAGGTATCCGAGTGCGTAGTTGTAGAACGGCACGCCGTAGCGCACCCCGTCGACGGTGGTGATGTCGGTCAGGGGCTTGAAGAAGTCGCCGGCGTCGTAGTCGGGTGTGCTGTCGATGCGCGCGTCGAGCGGCTGCAGGAATTTCGCGTTGGCGAAGTCGACCATCCACGGGTTGTCGACGACGATCAGGTCGTAGTTCGGCGACGACGACTGGAACGAGGACACCAACTTGTCCCGCATCTGGTCGTAGGTCAGTGATTCGATGTCGACCTTCACGTCGGGATAGGTCTTGTTGAAGTCGGCCACCATCGACTTGACGATGTCGGTGTCGGGCACGTTCTCCATCAGGATGCGCACGGTGCCGGAGGTGTCCTTCGCGACCTCACCGGTGCCGGTGGACTCGGTCTGCTCCGGCCCGCCACTGCCTGCGCAGGCGGACAGCAGGAGCGCGAGGACGGCGAACAGCACGAGGACGGCGGAAGGCGCCGAGCGGGCGCGATTCCGCCCCGAGGGGGGACATTTCTTGGTGAATCTCATGACGGCACTGGTCCTTTCATCGGGTGTTGCGGGCGATTGCGTGGGAGATCGGGGTCATCGCGGCGCCGAGGTCGCGCCACGTCGCGTACGCCGCGTCGTAGGCCGCGCGCCGTGTGGGATCGGGTACGTAGGGCTCGTCGAGGGTGATGAAGCGCGCCGCGTCGGCGAAGTCGTCGAGGGCGCCGACGCCGACCGCGGCGATCACCGCGGCGCCGAGCGAGGCCCCCGGATGTCCGCTCACCGGGTTCATCTCCGTCCCCAGCACGTCGGCGTGAATCTGTTTCCACAGCGTCGATGTCGATCCGCCGTTGGTGATCATCACTCGGCGCAGCGGGATGCCGATGTCGCCGAACACGTCGACGTGATGGCGGAACCCGAACGCGATCGCCTCCAGCACGGCCCGGTACATGTCGGCCCGGGTGTGACCGAGGTGCATACCGGCGAACACCCCGCGCAGATCGGGGTCGTGCAGCGGACTCTTCTCGCCGAGAAAATAGGGCAGGCAGAGGATTTCGGCGGGTGGCCGGGGCGTCGCCTCCTCGTCGAGATCGGTCAGCGAGACACCGCCCACCAGTGCCTGGAACCAGCGGATCAGGCTGCCGCTGGTGGCCATGCAGCCGTTGGGCAACCAGTGTCCCGGCACGGGGTGCGCGTCGAGATACAGACGTGCGTCGACCACCGGGGCGTCTGCGGCGACCAGGATGTCGCCCGCCCCACCGAGTTTGACCAGCGCGTCGCCGGGATCGTTGACCCCCGCGGCGAACGCCGAGAGCACATGGTCGGCGCCGCCGACCACCAGCGCCGTACCGGCGGGCAGCCCGGTGGCGTCGGCGGCGGCACGGCTCAGCTCGCCGACCGGCGTGCCCGGGCGGTGCACCGGCGCCAGCGTGGCGGGATCGAGTTTCGCGGCGTGCAGCACGGCCTCGACGGTGTCGCCGTCGATCGTGAACAGGCCGGATTCCAGCGCCCAGTTGTGCTCGACGTGCGCCGGGGCGCCCAGCGCGCACAGCACCCAGTCGTAGGAGCCGAGCCAGTGCGCCGTCTGCGCGTAGACGTCGGGTTCGTGGTCCCGCAGCCACACGGTCGTCGGGGCGACGGACTGCTGGGTCAGGGCGGAACCGGTCAGGTGCACCAGATCGGTGTCCGTCAGCGCGGCGGCCAGGTCGGCGACCTCGCGGTGCGCGCGGGCGTCATTCTGCAGGATGGCGCGGCGCAGCGGTTGGCCGGCACCGTCGACCGGGACGACGGCCGGCACCATGCCCGAGGTGGCGATTGCGCCCACCTGCTCGGGTGGTGCGCCGCTGACGGTGAGCACCTCGCGGATCGACTCGACCACGTTGCGATACCACTGGCCGGTGTCGGCCTCGGCCCAACCGGGGGCGGGGGAGTGCAGCGCCGTCGCCCGTGTGGCGGACGCGACGATCCCGGCCTCGACGTCCATCAGCACCGTCTTGGTGCCGGTGGTGCCGATGTCGATGCCGACGGTGTACCGGGTCATCGGGCCCCCGCCGCCTCGATCGGCGAATCACCCTGCGCGGCAACGCAGATCACGTCGACACCGGCGTTGCGGGCCGCGGTCAGCGTGGGATGGTCGGGGGCGCCGTCGCTGACGATGATCTGGACCTCGGCCAGCGCGGCGATGCTGACGAAGGTCACACGGCCGAGCTTGGACTTGTCGGCCGCGACGATCACCCGGTCGGCCCGGCGGCTCGCGGCACGCTTGACCCGGCTCTCGGCCTGGTGATAGTCGGAGATGCCGCGGTCCCCGTCGATGCCGGCCACTCCCATCACGTAGGTGTCGCAGTTGAAGTTGGCCAGCGTGTCCTCGGCGCCCGATCCGATCAGGCTCAGTTCCCCGGAACGCAGTTCCCCGCCGGTGAGCACCACGGTGGTATCGGGTTCGTCGACCAGTGCCAGCGCCGCGAGCACGCTCGGGGTCACCACGGTCAGGCCCAGTCCACGGCCCTTGAGCGAGTTCGCCACCGCCAGCGCCGTGCTGCCCGAATCGAGGATCAGCGTCTCGTTGACGCCGATGAGGTCGGCGACCACCTCGGCGATGTGGATCTTCTCCTGCGCGGCGTCGGCCATCCGGGTGGCGAACGCGGGCTCGGTGTCCTTGCCCTGCAGGGCGATCGCTCCGCCGACCACGCGGCGGACGACGCCGAGCGCTTCGAGCGCCTCCACATCCCGCCGGATGGTCATCTCCGACACGTCGAACTCGGCGGCCAACTGCGCGTAGTTGATCTCGCGGGCCGCTCGGGCCCGGTGCTCGATGCGGTCGCGACGGGTCCTCACATCCACGACGTCAGACACTCCTGCTGTTGAAATTTCACAGACATGTCTCCTGATGGTGCGGCTCGGGGCGGGGCGATGCACGCGGTGGTGTGAATCTATAACAGCTTCGTGTGGAGTGCCCACATTTCGCGCGGGATTGTTCTCAACCGGTTCGTCAGACGGTTAACTGGCGCCGGTGCTGGAATTGCGCGTCATCGTGCCGGGGGACATGCGAGACGACGTCCTCGATCTGCTGCGTCGTCAGGTCGGGGTGGCGCACATCCTGGTCCACCCCGGCGCGGCCGTCGACCCGCCCGGCGACGAGATCTCGGCGATCATCGCCCGCGAATGCGCCAACGACGTCGTCAAGGCGCTGAAGGCGATCGACGCCCAGCACCGCGGCGCGATCCTGCTGACCGTGCTCGACACCGTGCTGTCCACCCGGGCGCACGAGGCCGAGGACGACGCCGAGGGCGACCCCGCCGACGCCGTGGTGTGGGACGAGTTGATCGCCCGCACCCGGGAGGAGTCGACGTTGTCGGTGACGTTCCTGATGTTCCTTACCCTGGCGTGCCTGCTGGCAGCGATCGGCGCGGTGACCGACTCGATGGTGACGGTGGTGGGCGCGATGGTGCTCGGCCCCGAGTTCGGTCCGTTGGCGGCGGTGTCGGTGGCGATCGTGCAGCGCCGCGGTGAGCTCGCGCGCCGGGCCGCCATCGCGCTGCTGGCCGGCTTCCCGATCGCGATGGGTATCACCGCCGCGCTGACGCTGGCCGCGCACGCCGTCGGATGGGTGGATCTGGACTTCATCCGCAACGTCAACGACGTCGATTTCATCTTCCAGGTCGGACCGATCTCCCTCGTGGTGGCTCTGCTGGCCGGCGCGGCGGGCATGCTGTCGCTGGTGTCGGCGAAGTCGGCGGCGCTGGTCGGGGTGTTCATCTCGGTCACCACCGTGCCCGCCGCCGGCTTCACCGCCGTCGCGGGCGTGCTTGGGGACTGGGGCGTGGCGGCCCGCTCGGCCGCCCAGCTGGCGGTGAACCTCGTCGGCATCGTGGTCGCCGGCGTGCTCGTGCTGGTGCTGCGGCCGCGCGGCAACCTCATTCCGCGGTCGGCGCAGACCTGACGCGACCTGCACCGCGGCATCCCGTGTGGTGGGATCTAGCGCTATGGGTATCAAGGTGGCCCTGGAGCACCGCACCAGCTACGCGTTCGATCGCCTCGTCGAGGTGTTCCCGCATGTGGTGCGGCTGCGGCCGGCGCCCCACTCGCGCACGCCGATCGAGGCCTACTCGCTGACGGTCGAGCCCGAGGACCACTTCGTGAACTGGCAGCAGGACGCGTTCGGCAACTTCCTGGCCCGGCTGGTGTTCCCCACCCGCACCCGCTCCCTGACCATCACCGTCGGACTCATCGCCGACCTCAAGGTGATCAACCCGTTCGACTTCTTCATCGAGGACTACGCCGAGCACGTGGGATTCACCTATCCGCGGGCACTCGCCGAGGACCTCAAACCGTATCTGCGGCCGGTCGACGAGGACGGCGACGGCGCGGGGCCCGGGGACCTCTCCGAGGCCTGGGTGAAGAATTTCTCGGTGCCCGACGGCACCCGCACCATCGACTTCCTGGTGGCGCTCAACCGCGCGGTCAACGCCGACGTCGGCTACAGCGTGCGGATGGAACCCGGGGTTCAGACGCCGGACACCACGCTGCGCACCGGGATCGGCTCCTGCCGGGACTCGGCGTGGCTGCTCGTGTCGATCTTGCGCCAGATGGGCCTGGCCGCGCGGTTCGTCTCCGGTTACCTGGTGCAGCTCACCTCCGACGTGGAGGCGCTCGACGGGCCGTCCGGCCCGGCAGCCGACTTCACCGATCTGCACGCCTGGACCGAGGTGTACGTCCCCGGCGCCGGCTGGATCGGGCTCGATCCGACCTCGGGCCTGTTCGCGGGCGAGGGGCACGTCCCGCTGTCGGCGACGCCGCATCCCGAGTCGGCGGCGCCGATCACCGGGTCCACCGAACCCTGCGACACCACACTGGAATTCAGCAACGTCGTGACCCGGGTGCACGAGGATCCGCGCGTCACGCTGCCCTACACCGACGCGACCTGGGCGGCCATCGACGCGCTCGGCCGTCGCATCGACGAACGACTGGCCGCCGGTGACGTGCGGCTCACCGTGGGCGGCGAGCCCACGTTCGTGTCCATCGACAATCAGGTCGGCCCCGAGTGGCTGACCGACGCCGACGGACCGCACAAACGGCAGCGGGCCTCGGCGCTGACGGCGCGGCTCAAGCAGGTGTGGGCGCCGCACGGCCTGGTGCAGCACGGCCAGGGGAAGTGGTATCCAGGAGAACCGTTGCCGCGCTGGCAGATCGCGCTGATGTGGCGCACCGACGGGCAACCGTTGTGGAACGACGCGGCGCTGCTGGCCGACCCGTGGCCCGAACACCCCGGCACACCCGCGATCGCCCCCGACGCGCCACGGCACCTGCTCACCGCGCTCGCCGACGGGCTGGGCCTGCCGTCCACTCAGGTTCGGCCGGCCTACGAGGACCCGTTGAGCCGGTTGGCCGCCGCCGTGCGCCGGCCCTCCGGGCCGGCCGTCGCCGAGTCCGACGATCTGGCCGCCGACAGTGCCGCTGCGCGTGCGGAATTGATGACGCGACTGGACGCGGCGGTCACCGAACCCGCGGCGTTCGTGCTGCCCCTGCACCGGCGCGACGACGGCGCCGGCTGGGCCAGTGCGAACTGGCGGTTGCGGCGCGGCCGGATCGTGCTGCTCGACGGTGACTCGCCCGCCGGACTGCGGCTGCCGCTCGACGCGATCGACTGGACACCGCCCCCGCCGTTCTACGGCAGCGACCCGACGCAGCGCCGCTCGGCGCTCGAACCCCTGCAGGACGATCCCGCGGAGGTCGCCGAGGACGACGGCCTCCCGATCACCGCGCTGGTGGGCGAGATCCGCGACGGGCTGCTGCGCGTGTTCCTGCCGCCCACCGAGGAATTGGAGCATTTCGTCGATCTCGTCCAGCGTCTCGAGCGGGCGGCCGCCGCGATCGGCTCCGCGGTGGTGATCGAGGGCTACGGGCCACCCGCCGACCCGCGGCTGCAGACGACGACGATCACGCCCGACCCCGGCGTCATCGAGGTCAACGTCGCGCCGTCGGCCGGCTTCGCCGAGCAGCGCGACCAACTGCAGACCCTGTACGCCGAGGCGCGGCTGGCCCGGCTGTCCACCGAGTCCTTCGACGTCGACGGCACGCACGGCGGCACGGGCGGAGGCAACCACATCACCCTGGGCGGTATCACCCCGGCCGACTCGCCGCTGCTGCGCCGGCCCGACCTGCTGGTGTCGCTGCTGACCTACTGGCAGCGCCACCCGGCACTGTCCTATCTGTTCGCGGGGCGGTTCATCGGCACCACCTCCCAGGCGCCGCGGGTCGACGAGGGCCGCCCCGAATCGCTCTACGAGCTCGAAATCGCCTTCGCCGAGATCGCCCGGCTCTCCGCACAGGTCGGCGGGCCGAAGGCGTGGCTGGCCGACCGCGCGCTGCGCCACCTGCTCACCGACATCACCGGCAACACCCATCGCGCCGAATTCTGCATCGACAAGCTCTACAGTCCCGACAGCCCGCGCGGGCGGCTGGGACTGCTCGAATTGCGCGGCTTCGAGATGCCACCGCACCACCAGATGGCGATGGTGCAGTCGCTGCTGGTGCGCTCGCTGGTCGCGTGGTTCTGGGACGAGCCGCTGCGCGCCCCGCTGATCCGCCACGGGGCGAACCTGCACGGTCGATACCTGTTGCCGCACTTCCTGATCCAGGACATCGCCGAGGTCGCCGCCGATCTGCGCGCCCACGGCATCGACTTCGACACCAGCTGGCTGGACCCCTTCACCGAGTTCCGCTTCCCGCGCATCGGCACCGCGGTGTTCGGTGGGGTGGAGATCGAGCTGCGCGGCGCCATCGAACCGTGGAATGTGCTGGGCGAGGAGTCGTCGGGAGCAGGCACCGCGCGCTATGTCGACTCGTCGGTGGAGCGCCTGCAGGTGCGGCTCATCGGCGCGGACCGGCAACGCTACCTGGTGACGGTCAACGGGCACCCGGTCCCGTTGCTGGCCACCGACAATCCCGACATCCAGGTCGGTGGCGTGCGCTACCGGGCCTGGCAGCCGCCGAGCGCCCTGCACCCCACGATCACCGTGGACGGTCCGCTGCGGATCGAACTGGTCGACACCACTGCGGGGGTGTCGCGCGGCGGCTGCACCTACCACGTGTCACACCCGGGGGGCCGCTCCTACGACACGCCTCCGGTCAACGCGGTCGAGGCCGAGTCCCGGCGCGGGCGCCGGTTCGAGGTCACCGGGTTCACCCCCGGCACCGTCGACCTGGCCGCCCTGCGGGAGAAGCAGGCCCGGCAATCCACCGATGTGGGCGCGCCGGGAATCCTCGATCTGCGGCGAGTGCGTACCGTGCTGTCGTAATGGCACTACCGACCGGCTTCACCAGCCAGGACAACCTCGACGACCCGCTGGTGCCCTACGAGACCATGCGGGCCCAACAGGCGCTGTTCGAGGTGCGGGCCGCGGGCGGTGCCCCCACCACCGGATACGACGAATTCGTCGACGCCGCAGGCCGTGTCCGCCCGGCGTGGCAGGAGCTCGCCGCGTGCGTCTCGGAGCGCGGACGTGACGGTCTGGACCGGCTGCGCGCGCTGGTGCGCACCATGGTCGACAACGACGGCATCACCTACATCCGACTCGAGGACGGCTCGGCCGTCCCCGGCCCGTGGCAACTCGACGCGCTGCCGCTGATCATCTCGGACACCGACTGGGACCGACTGGAAACCGGTCTGGTGCAACGGTCCCGGCTGCTCGACGCCGTGCTGACCGACCTCTACGGCGAACAGCGCAGCGTCACCAGCGGGGTGCTGCCGCCGCAACTGCTGTTCGCCCATCCCGGATACGTGCGGGCGGCCCGCGGCATCGCGGTGCCGGGCCGGCACCAACTGTTCCTGCATGGCTGCGATATCAGCCGGGCAGGCTCGGGCGACTTCGTCGTCAACGCGGACTGGACGCAGGCGCCCTCGGGTGCGGGCTATGCGCTCGCCGACCGCCGCGTCATCGCCCACGCCATCCCGGACCTCTACGAGCAGGTCGGTCCGCGCCCGGCGTCGCCGTGGGCCCAGGCGCTGAGGCTCGCGCTCGTCGACGCGGCCCCCGCATCGGCGGAGGAGCCGGTGGTGGTGGTGCTCAGCCCTGGCATCCATTCCGAGACGGCCTTCGACCAGGCGTACCTGGCCGGCGTGCTCGGCCTGCCCCTGGTGGAGAGCGCCGACCTCGTGGTGCGCGACGGCAAGGTGTGGATGCGCTCGATGGGCACCCTGACCCGCGTCGACGTGGTGCTGCGCCGGGTCGATGCCGCCTACGCCGATCCGTTGGATCTGCGGGCTGACTCCCGGCTGGGCGTCGTCGGTCTGGTGGAGGCGCTGCGACGCGGCGCGGTCACTGTGGTCAACACTCTCGGCAGCGGGGTGCTGGAAAGCCCGGGCGTGCTGCGTTTCCTGCCCGAACTGGCCGAAAGACTGCTCGGCGAGACGCCCCTGTTGCCCACCGCACCGCTGTACTGGGGTGGCATCGACGTCGAGCGGTCCCATCTGCTGACCCGCCTGTCATCGCTGCTCGTCCGCTCTGTCACGGGGGGCGAACCGATCATCGGTCCCGAGCTGTCGGCGGCTCAACGCGACGCACTGGCCGCGCGGATCTCGGCCACCCCGTGGCAGTGGGTGGGTCAGGAACTGCCGCAGTTCTCGTCGGCGCCCGCCGACTACCTGCCCGCCGGGCTGTCGTCGTCGAGCGTGGGCATGCGCCTGTTCACGGTGTCCCAGCGCGGCGGGTACGCGCCGATGATCGGCGGACTGGGATATCTACTGGCCCCGGGAACCGCGGCGTACGACCTGAACAGTGTTGCGGCCAAAGACATCTGGGTGCGCACGCCGGCGCGGGCGACCGCGGAGAAGACCACCGTGCCTGCGCCGTCCGAGGACGATCTGCTGCCGCACCCGGTGACCGCGAGCCCGACCCACGAGATCAGTTCTCCGCGCGTGCTCTCGGATCTGTTCTGGATCGGCCGGTACGCAGAACGTGCCGAGCACACCGCGCGGCTACTCAAGGTCACCCGGGAGCGCTACCACGAGTTCCGCCGCCGGCAGGCGATGGACGGCAGCGAATGCGTGCCGGTGCTGCTCGCCGCGCTGGGGGCCCTCACCGGGACCGAGACCGGTACCGGCGACCACCACGAGATGGTCGCCACCGCCCCGACGACGCTGTGGTCGCTGACCGCCGACCGGCACCGCCCCGGGTCGCTGGCCCAGTCGGTGGAACGGCTCGGCCTGTCGGCGCGCGCCGTGCGCGACCAGATGTCCAACGACACCTGGATGGTGCTCTCCACCCTGGAGCGGACTCTGCTGAATGCCGGTGACAGCCCGCCGGAGTCGCAGGCCGAGGGGGAGGCGTTCCTGTCCTCGACGAGCACGCTGACGCTGGCGGGGATGCTCGCCCTGTCGGGCGTGATCGCGGAGTCGATGGTGCACGACGTCGGCTGGACGATGCTCGACATCGGCAAGCGCATCGAGCGGGCGCTGGCGCTGACCGCGCTGCTGCGCGCCACGCTGACCACCGCGCGCCGCCCCGACGCCGAGCAGACCGTCACCGAGTCGACGCTGGTGGTCTGCGAGTCGCTGGTGATCTACCGTCGGCGCAATCCGGGCACCGTCAGTGTCACCGGGGTCGCCGAACTCGTGCTCTTCGACGCCGAGAACCCGCGGTCGCTGGTCTACCAGGTGGAGCGGTTGCGCGCGCACCTGAAGTCGTTGCCCGGCTCGTCGGGATCCTCGCGCCCGGAGCGGATGATCGACGAGATCGCGATGCGGCTGCGCCGCATGGAACCCGCCGAACTCGGGGAGTGCACCCCCGACGGCCGGCGCTCCGAGCTCGACGCTCTGCTGACCGCCATGCACCGCGACCTGCGCGAGCTCTCCACCGTGATCACCGCGACGCACCTGTCGCTGCCGGGGGACATGCAGCCGCTGTGGGGGCCGGACGAACGACGGATGCTGCCGTGAGCGAGCGTGCGAGCGAACCGACGACGGTGACGCGCCGCTACGAGATCACCCACCGCACCGTCTACCGCTACTCCGACGTCGTCACCAGCTCCTACGGACGGGGCTTCCTCACCCCCCGCGACTCGACACGGCAGCGCTGCCTGTTCCACGAGCTGGTGCTCGACCCGGAGGCCGCCGACAGCTCCACCAGCCGCGACGGGTACGGCAACCTGAGCTCCTACTTCCACGTCACGCGGCCGCACCGCAGGCTGAGCGTCACCAGTCGGTCGATCGTCGAGGTCGATCCGCCGCCGCCGGACTTCTACCAGGTCGCCTCGGCCGCCGCGCCCTGGGAGATCGCCCGGCCCGTCGGTCCCGACGGCGCCCTGGCGTGCGAGTTCACCCTCGACCTGGCGCCGCCCGAGATCACCGAGGCGGTGCGTGACTACGCCGCGCCGACGTTCACCCCGGGCCGGCCGCTGATCGACGTGTTGCGCGACCTGAACGCACGCATCCACCGCGATTTCACCTACCGCTCGGGGTCGACCACTGTGTCCACCCAGGTGAGTGAGGTTTTGGCTGCGCGCGAAGGGGTATGTCAGGACTTCGCGAGGCTCGCGATCGCCTGTCTGCGCGCGAACGGTCTGGCGGCGAGTTACGTGTCCGGGTACCTGGCCACTGATCCGCCGCCGGGAAGGGAGCGCATGGTGGGCGTCGACGCGACGCACGCCTGGGCGTCGGTGTGGACGCCGAAGGACGTGTGGCTGGGCCTGGACCCGACCAACGACCAGATGGTCGACGAACGCTACGTGACAGTGGGATTCGGCCGTGACTACGCCGACGTCCCGCCGCTGCGCGGCATCATCTACACCGACTCGGACCGCAGCGTCATCGACGTCTCCGTCGACGTCGCGCCCTATGAAGGAGGAGTCCTGCGTGCGTGACTTCACGTGCCCCAACTGTGGCCAGCGACTGGCGTTCGAGAACTCGGTGTGCCTGAATTGCGGCAGCTCGCTGGGATTTTCGCTCGATGACATGGCGCTGCTGGTGATCGTCCCTCCCGAGCACAGCGAGCACGCGGGGGCCGTCGACGAGAGCCGCTATCAGTTGTGCGCCAATCTGCATCTGGCCGAATGCAATTGGCTGGTGGAGAAGGGGCCGGTGGCCAAGCTGTGCGTGTCGTGCGCGCTGACCCGCACGCGGCCCAACGACGCCGACACGATCGCGCTGGCGGCGTTCGCCGCGGCGGAGAAGGCCAAGCGGCGGCTGATCGCCGAACTGCACGAACTGAAGCTGCCCATCGTGGGCCGCGACGAGGATCCCGATTTCGGGCTGGCGTTCGACCTGCTGTCGAGCCAGTTCGAGAAGGTGTTCACCGGCCATCAGAACGGCGTGATCACGTTGGATCTGGCCGAGGGCGACGACGTGCACCGGGAGCAACTTCGGATCTCGATGGACGAGCCGTACCGGACGCTGCTGGGGCACTTCCGTCACGAGATCGGGCATTACTACCAGTACCGGCTGATCGGCACGTCGCCGGACTATCTGCAGCGCTACCACGACCTGTTCGGTGATCCCGAGGCCGACTACCAGGCGGCGCTGGACCGCCACTACAGCGAGGGCGCCCCGGCCGGTTGGGAGAACGACTACGTGTCGTCCTATGCCACCATGCATCCCGCCGAGGACTGGGCCGAGACCTTCGCCCACTACCTGCACATCCGGGACACCCTCGACACGGCCGCGGCGTTCGGTATGGCGCCGGCCGCCGCCACCCTCGAGCGACGGGTGTTGGGCCCCAGCAGTTTCGACACGATGATCGAGATGTGGCTGCCGCTGGCGTGGTCGCTGAACATGGTGAACCGGTCGATGGGCAAGGAGGACCTGTACCCGTTCGTGCTGCCGCCCGCCGTGCTGGAGAAGATGCGCTTCATCCACACCGTCATCGACGAGGTCACCTCGAACCCGGCCAAGCTCGCCGAGGTCGGTGCGCCCGTCGGCGAGCAGTCCCAGCAGCTGGATTAACGCCCACCCATCAGCTTCTGCAGGAAGCGGTGCGCGCCGAGGACCACCGCGGCGCGGTCGGGATCGTTGCGCCGGGCAACATCGTCCTGGTTCCCGCCCGCGATGTGCACCGGTCCGTGCGCCAACCGGTCCAGCCCCTCGGCGGCCACGTCGGCCGGTTCGGCCACCTTCATGCCGGGCACGTCGAAGTTCAGGCCGACGCGCTCCATCGCGGGCGTGCGGGTGACCCCGAGTACCAACTCGCACACGTCGACGCCGTGGTCGCGCAGTTCCAGCCACAGCCCCTCGGCGAAGATCCGGCCGAAGGCCTTTACCCCGCCGTAGACCGTGTGTCGGGTGGAGCCGAGGTAGCCGGCCATGGAGCCCACGAGCAGGATGCCGCCGCGGCGACGCTCGCGCATCGGCCGCGCGTAGTGCTGGACCAGGGCCATCATCGTGGTGACGTTCAGGTCGACGACCCGGCCGAACGCGTCGAGGTCGCCGTCGAGGAACTCCTCGCTGCAGGTGTTGGCACCCGCGTTGTAGATCAGCAGACCGATCTCCCGGTCGCCGGTCGCGGCGATCACCGCGCCGGCGCCGGCGGTCAGGTCGGCCGTCACCGTCTGCACGTCGACGCCGTGGGCGCGGCAGCGCGCGGCGGTGGTCTCGAGCGGCCCGGGACGGCGGGCGACCAGCACCAGGTCGATGCCCGCGGCGGCGAGTAGCGCCGCGAACTCGGCGCCGACTCCCTCGGACCCGCCGGCGATCACGGCGCACGATCCGTAGCGGCTGAGGTCTCTCACCGTCCGATCGTCGCACCCGCTGTGCCGCGCGGACGGCAACACGCGGGGGTGCGGTCAGCCGTCCCGGCTCCGCCAGTCCCTACGATCACCGGCGTGGCTGATCGCTATGGCGCCGACATCCTGTCCAGTAACCCCCACCGCCAGCCCCGCTCCACCGAGATGCCGATCGAGATCGGCATGGTCGTCGAGGATGCGCAGACCGGGTTCGTCGGCGCGGTGGTGCGCGTCGAGTACGGCCGGATGCAGCTCGAAGATCGGCACGGCCGTACCAAACCGTTCCCGGTGGGACCGGGCTACCTGATCGACGGCAAGCCCGTCATCCTGACCGCCCCGAAGAAGGCGGCCCCGACCGCGCCGACCCGCACCGCGTCCGGCTCCGTGGCGGTCGCCGGGGCGCGCGCCAAAGTCGCACTGGCCAGCCGCATCTACGTCGAGGGCCGCCACGACGCCGAACTCGTCGAGCAGGTGTGGGGCGAAGACCTGCGTCTCGAAGGCGTGGTGGTCGAATACCTGGGCGGCATCGACGACCTGGCCGCGATCGTCGCCGACTTCCGGCCCGGGCCCGGCAGGCGCCTCGGCGTCCTCGTCGACCACCTGGTGGCCGGCTCGAAGGAGGCCCGCATCGCCGAACGGGTGCGCCAGGGCCCCGGCGGCGAGCACACGCTGGTGGTGGGCCATCCGTTCATCGACATCTGGGAGGCCGTCAAACCGGTGCGGCTGGGCATCCCGGCCTGGCCGGTGGTGCCCAAGGGTCAGGACTGGAAACACGGCGTCTGCGAGGCACTGGGCTGGCGGCATCGCGACCAGGCGGACATCGCCGCGGCGTGGCAGAGGATCCGCGGCCGGGTGCGGGACTGGACCGACCTCGAACCCGAGCTGATCGGCCGGGTGGAGGAGCTGATCGACTTCGTCACCGCTCCCGTGTAAGCAGGGAGCGTGTCCGACAGCCTGTTCGACGTGCCCGGCGAGACGGCCGGGTCCGCCGCGGCGACTCCGGTGGGGGCGTCGGTGCCGCTGGCTGTGCGGATGCGGCCCGCCTCGCTCGACGAGGTCGTCGGCCAGCAGCATCTGCTCACCGGGAACTCGCCGCTGCGGCGCCTGGTGGAGGGCTCGGGGGCCGCATCGGTGATCCTCTACGGGCCGCCCGGCACCGGGAAGACGACGCTCGCGTCGTTGATCTCGAACGCGACCGGCCGCCGGTTCGAGGCGCTTTCCGCGTTGTCGGCCGGCGTGAAGGAGGTGCGCGCGGTCATCGAGGAGGCCCGCGTCGCGCTGCTGCGCCGGGGTGAGCAGACCGTGCTGTTCATCGACGAGGTGCACCGGTTCTCCAAGACCCAGCAGGACGCGCTGTTGGCCGCCGTGGAGAACCGGGTGGTGCTGCTGGTCGCGGCCACCACCGAGAATCCGTCGTTCTCGGTCGTCGCACCGCTGCTGAGCCGCTCCCTGATCCTGCAGCTGCAGCCGCTGACCCCGGACGACGTCGCCACGGTGATCCGGCGTGCCCTCGACGACGACCGTGGGCTGGCCGGACGGGTGCCGATCACCGACGAGGCGCTCGACCTGCTGGTGCAACTGTCGGCCGGCGACGCCCGGCGGGCACTGACCGCGCTCGAGGTGGCGGCGGAGTCGGGGGACATCACCGTCGAGGTGATCGAGCAGTCTTTGGACAAGGCGGCGGTGCGCTACGACCGCGACGGCGACCAGCACTACGACGTCGTCAGCGCGTTCATCAAGTCGGTGCGGGGTTCCGACGTCGACGCGGCTCTGCACTATCTGGCCCGGATGCTCGTCGCGGGGGAGGACCCGCGGTTCATCGCGCGTCGATTGGTGATCCTCGCCAGTGAGGACATCGGCATGGCTGATCCGACCGCACTGCCGACGGCGGTGGCCGCCGCGCAGACCGTCCAGTTGATCGGCATGCCGGAAGCGCAGTTGACGCTGGCGCACGCCACCGTGCACCTGGCCACCGCACCGAAGTCGAACGCCGTCACCACCGCGCTCGGCGCGGCGATGGCCGACATCCGTGCGGGCAAGGCCGGCCTGGTGCCGGCCCATCTGCGCGACGGGCACTACTCGGGCGCGCAGAAACTGGGCAACGCGGTCGGCTACAGGTATGCCCACGACGACCCGGACGGCGTTGTGGCGCAGCAATATCCACCCGACGAGGTGGTCGGCGTCGACTATTACCGGCCGACCACCCACGGCGCCGAACGCGAGATCGCGACCCGGGTGGAGAAGCTGCGGGCGATCATCCGGCGCAGGCGCTGAGTCCGGTCTTGACACGTCTGCCGGCGCCGTTTACCGTTTTAATCAACCAAATGATTGATCAAAAGAAAGGTTGATCATTGGGGAGGGAGATGGACGAGGCGACGCTGGACCGTGCGTTCATGGCCCTCGCGGACCCGGTGCGGCGCGCCCTGGTGGCGCGGCTGTCCCGGGGCCCGGCGACGGTCAATGAACTGGCTGAGCCGTTCGCCATCACGAAACAGGCTGTCTCCAAGCACATCCAGGTGCTCGAGCAGGCGGGGCTGGTGACCCGGACCCGCGATGCCCAGCGCCGGCCGGTGCACCTGGACGCGGCCGCGCTGGAGGCGGTGACGGCCTGGATCGACCGGTACCGCCTGGACGCCGAACGCGACTACCGCCGGCTGGACGCCCTGCTGGCCACCGAGGAGAAAGGACCGCCACGATGACCAACGCCCTGGAGCTGACCGCTCCGGTCGACACCCTGGCCATGGAGTTCACCCGCGAGTTCGACGCGCCCGTCGCCGCGTTGTTCCGGGCGCATGCCGACCCGGACCTGCTCGCCCGCTGGCTGGGCCCACACGGGCTGCAGATGGACGTGACCGAGTGGGACTTCCGTGACCACGGCGGATACCGCTACGTGCACCGCACCGACCATGGGGCGTTCGCGTTCAACGGCACGTTCCACACCGTGCGCGACAACGAATTCATCCTGCAGACCTTCGAATTCGAGGGCGCCCCGGACATGGTCAACCTGGAGTACCTGTGGTTCGACGACCTCGGCGACGGCCGGTCGCGACTGCGGGGGCGATCGATCTGTCCGAATACCGACGCCCGCGACGCGCTGCTGTCGTCGGGGATGGAGGGTGGCATGACCGAGGGTTACGAGAAACTCGACGCGCTGCTGTCGGGCCGCTGAACTGCCTGAAGACGGGGGTGATCCCGACTGGTCGGGGGCCCAGCCGGGATCACCACGGACGGATTCGGCGCGTCAGCGCAGAATTCCGGATCGGCGGCCGCCGCCCATCAGGCCGCGGCTGCGCCGCCGGCCCATGAGGGAGGCCACCAGGGCCACGCCGAGCGCGGCCACGACGACCTGGACGAGCAGTTCGCCCCAGTCGATCCCGTTGGTGGCGGTCGGAATGCCGATGGCGCGGGCGATCGCCGTGCCGATGAAGGCCGACACGATGCCGACCAGAATGGTGAGCAACATCCCGATGGGTTGCTTACCCGGAAGGACGAGCCGGCCGAGCACGCCGACCACGATGCCGATGAGAATTGCGGTGATGATGCCGGTGATGGTCATTGTTCCTCCAAGGTGTGCGGCTGCGGCTGACATACCCTTGGCCCCTCGCCAATAAACGCCCGCGTCAATCAGTGCGGGCGTCCGTAGGCTCGTCGCCATGGACACCGAAGTGCTCGAGGTGGACACCGCCCGACGGCGGATCGTCGACCTGACCGGCGACGTTCGCCAGTTCTGCGCATCGCGGGGAGACGGCCTGTGCAACGTGTTCGTCCCGCACGCCACCGCAGGCGTGGCGATCATCGAGACCGGCGCGGGATCGGATGACGATCTGATCGACACCCTGGAGCGGCTGCTGCCCCGCGACGACCGCTACCGGCACGCGCACGGCTCTCCCGGGCACGGGGCCGACCACGTGCTCCCGGGACTGGTCTCTCCGTCGGTCACGGTGCCCATCGGGGGCGGCGAACCGCTGCTGGGCACCTGGCAGAGCATCGTCCTGGTGGACCTGAACAGGGACAACATGCGACGCACCGTGCGATTGAGCTTCGTGTCGGGCTGAGAGCCACGCCCGGTACTGTGGTGCGGTCGAGTATTCGCAGGTGGCGGCCGATCGGCCCCGCTGACCAGACCCGAAGGACAGCCACGACGTGCAGACACACGAGATCAGGAAGCGGTTCCTTGATCATTTCGTGAAGGCGGGACACACGGAGGTGCCCAGCGCCTCGGTGATCCTCGACGACCCCAACCTGCTGTTCGTCAACGCCGGCATGGTGCAGTTCGTCCCCTACTTCCTCGGGGCCAGGAGCGCGCCGTGGAACCGCGCGGTGAGCATCCAGAAGTGCATCCGCACCCCGGACATCGACGAGGTCGGCATCACCACCCGGCACAACACCTTCTTCCAGATGGCCGGCAACTTCAGCTTCGGCGACTACTTCAAGAAGGGCGCCATCGAGTTCGCCTGGACGCTGCTGACCAACCCGACCGACCAGGGTGGCTACGGCTTCGACCCCGAAAGGCTTTGGGCGACGGTCTATCTCGACGATGATGAGGCGATCGGTTACTGGCAGGAGGTGGCTGGGCTGCCGCTCGACCGCATCCAGCGCCGCGGCATGGCCGACAACTACTGGTCGATGGGCATCCCGGGACCGTGTGGCCCGTCCTCGGAGATCTACTACGACCGCGGGCCGGACTACGGCATCGAGGGCGGACCCGAGGCCAACGAGGACCGCTACATCGAGATCTGGAATCTCGTGTTCATGCAGAACGAGCGCGGCGAGGGCACCTCGAAGGAGAACTTCGAGATCCTCGGCCCCCTGCCGCGCAAGAACATCGACACCGGTATGGGCGTCGAGCGGGTGGCCTGCCTGCTGCAGGGCGTCGACAACGTCTACGAGACCGATCTGCTGCGCCCCGCCATCGACCTGATGGCCGCCCGCGCCCCGCGTGGCTACGGGCAGGGTAATCACGCTGACGACGTGCGCTACCGCATCATCGCCGACCACAGCCGCACCGCGGCGATCATCATCGGCGACGGCGTCAGCCCCGGCAACGAGGGCCGCGGCTATGTGCTGCGCCGGCTGCTGCGCCGTATCGTGCGCGCGGCCAAGCTGCTCGGCGTCGACGACCCGTTCATGGCCGATCTGATGGCCACCGTGCGTGACGCGACGGGACCGTCGTACCCGGAGCTGGTGTCCGACTTCGACCGCATCGCGCGCATCGCGATCGCCGAGGAGGCGGCGTTCAACCGCACGCTCGCCTCGGGGTCGCGGCTGTTCGACGAGGCGGCGCGGGCGACCAAGGCGTCCGGCGCCTCCCGGCTGTCGGGGTCGGACGCGTTCACGCTGCACGACACCTACGGCTTCCCGCTCGAGCTCACGCTGGAGATGGCCGCCGAGGCCGATCTCGGGGTGGACGAGGAGGGCTTCCGCACCCTGATGGCCGAACAGCGTCAGCGGGCCAAGGCCGACGCGGCCGCGCGCAAGCAGGCCCACACCGACCTGAGCGCATACCGTGAACTCGTCGACGCCGGCCCCACCGAGTTCACCGGCTTCGACGAATTGACCTCCGAGGCCACCATTCTCGGCATCTTCGTGGACGGCCGACGCGTGCCCGTGGTGTCGCACACCGGCCGCGAGGGCACGCAGGAGCGGGTCGAGCTGATCCTGGACCGCAGCCCGTTCTACGCCGAGTCGGGCGGGCAGATCGCCGACGAGGGCGCCATCCAGGGCACCGGCGCGTCCGAGACGGCCAAGGCCGCGGTCACCGACGTGCAGAAGATCGCGAAAACGCTGTGGGCGCACCGCATCAACGTGGAGTCCGGGGAGTTCGTCGAGGGCGACACCGTCATCGCGGCCGTCGACCCCCGGTGGCGCCACGGTGCCACCCAGGGGCACTCCGGCACCCACATGGTGCACGCCGCGCTGCGACAGGTGTTGGGTCCCAACGCCGTTCAAGCCGGTTCGCTGAACCGCCCCGGCTACCTCCGGTTCGACTTCAACTTCCAGGGCGCGCTGAGCGATGAGCAGCGCGCTCAAGTCGAGGAGGTCACCAACGAGGCGGTGCAAGCCGACTTCGAGGTGCACACCTTCCACGAGAAACTGGAGAAGGCCAAAGCGATGGGCGCGATGGCCATGTTCGGCGAGTCGTACCCGGACGAAGTCCGCGTCGTCGAGATCGGCGGCCCGTTCTCCCTGGAACTGTGCGGCGGCACGCACGTCGGCCGGTCCGCGCAGATCGGTCCTGTCACCATCCTCGGTGAGTCGTCGGTGGGGTCTGGCGTGCGGCGCGTCGAGGCCTATGTCGGGCTGGACTCGTTCCGCCACCTCGCCAAGGAGCGCGCCCTGATGGCCGGCTTGGCGTCGTCGCTGAAGGTGCCCTCGGAGGAGGTCCCCGCCCGCGTCGCCACCCTGGTGGAGAAGTTGCGCGCCGCCGAGAAGGAACTCGACCGGTTGCGGCTCGCCGGTGCGCGGGCCGCCGCGGTCAACGCCGTGGCCGGAGCGGAACACATCGGTGCGGTCCGGCTCGTGGCGCAGCGGATGGCCGGCGGGATCTCGGCGGGCGACCTGCGGTCGCTAGTCGGCGACATCCGCGGCAAGCTCGGCAGCGAGCCCGCCGTAGTGGCCCTGATCGCCGAGGGGGAGAACGACGCGGTGCCCTACGTGGTGGCCGTCAACCCCGCGGCGCAGGACCTCGGCATGCGCGCCAACGACCTGGTGAAGGTGCTCGGCGCCGCGGTGAACGGCCGCGGCGGCGGCAAGGCGGACCTCGCGCAGGGATCCGGTCAGGGTGCAGCGGGTATCGACGCCGCGCTGGCCGCGGTGCGCGCAGAGATCGGCCGGAGCTGACCAGAGTGCCCGACGCCCCGAAGGACGCTGACCATGCCGACCGCGCCCCGGACCGCCCCGGCGATCCCGCGTCGGCGCCCGATCCGGGCCGTGGCCGCCGGCTGGGAGTCGACATCGGCACCGTGCGCATCGGGGTGGCGGTCAGCGATCCCGACGCGGTCCTCGCGACCCCGGTCGAGACCGTGATGCGGGATAAGCGCGGCGGCAAGCACGTGCGGCGTCTGGCGGCGCTGGTCGACGAGTACCACGTGGTCGAGGTCGTGGTGGGGTTGCCGCGGACGCTGGCCGACCGGGCCGGGTCCTCGGCGCGCGACGCGATCGAGGTGGCCGACCTGCTGGCCGACCGGGTCACCCCGGTGCCGGTCCGGCTCGTCGACGAGCGCTTCACGACGCTGACCGCGCAGCGTGCGCTGCGCGAGGCGGGCGTGCGAGGACGCGGACAACGTTCGGTGATCGATCAAGCTGCAGCGGTGGGGATTCTGCAGAACTGGCTGGACCAGCGGCGGGCGGCGCTGTCCCCACACGGAGAGGTCGGGGATGGCTGACGACTGGCACAACGATCGTGCCGAACCCCTGGCGGTGGGTCCGCCCCGGCGGCGGATGACCCGTCAGGAGCGCGCCCGGGAGGCCCGGTACCAGCGCCGCCGCCGCACCGCCGCGATCGCGGCGGTCGCGATGCTGGTGGTGGTCGTCATCGGTGCCGTGTTCCTCGGCTCACGGATGTGGCACTCGGTGTTCGGGGGCAACGGCAACGACTACACCGGCGAGGGCGTCAACGACGTCGTCATCCAGATCCACGACGGCGACTCCACGACGGCGATCGGCAAGACGTTGCAGGAGGGCAAGGTCGTCGCGACCATCAAGGCGTTCGTCGACGCCGCTGACGGCAACGATGCGATCTCGGCGATCCAGCCCGGCTTCTACAAGGTGCGCACCGAGATCCCCGCCGCCGACGCGGTGGCCCGGCTGGCCGACCCCGGGAACCGGGTGGGCAAGCTCGTCATCCCCGAGGGCCGCCAGCTCGACGACGTGTCCGACGTCAAGACCAACGCCGTCACCGACGGCATCTTCGCGCTGATCTCGAAGGCCAGCTGCGTCGACCTCGACGGTGACCGCCGCTGCGTGTCCGCCCAGGACCTGCGGGCCGCCGCGGGCGCCGCGACCCCGGCGGCGCTCGGCGTGCCGCAGTGGGCGACCGGCCCCGTGACGGCGCTGGGCGCCGACCACCGCCGCCTGGAAGGGCTGATTGCGCCCGGGACGTGGAACATCGATCCGTCGGGCACGCCGCAGGACATCCTGTCGACGCTGATCTCCGCCAGCGCCGGCCAGTACGAACGCGGCGGTCTGCTGACCACCGCCCAGTCGCTGAACATGTCGCCCTACCAGATCCTCACGGTCGCCTCGCTGGTGCAGCGCGAAGCCAAGCCGCAGGACTTCTCCAAGGTCGCGCGGGTCATCTACAACCGGCTGGCCGAGAATCGCACGCTGGAGTTCGACTCCACGGTGAACTACGCGCTGGATCGCATCGAGGTCGCCACCACCGACGGCGACCGCGCCCAGGCCACGCCGTGGAACACCTATGTGCGGCCCGGGCTGCCGGCGACGCCGATCTGTTCCCCCGGCCAGCCCGCGCTGGCCGCGGCCGAACAGCCCGAGCCCGGGGACTGGCTGTACTTCGTGACCATCGACATGCAGGGCACCACGTTGTTCACCCGCGAGTACGAGCAGCACCTGGCCAACATCGAGTTGGCGCGACGCAACGGCGTCCTCGACTCGGCTCGATGACGGCTCGACGGCAGCGGTGACGGCTCGACGAGCCGGGGTCCTGGGCTCGCCGATCGCGCACTCCCGGTCCCCGCAGCTACACCTGGCGGCGTACCGGGCGCTCGGTCTGGACGGGTGGACCTACGACCGCATCGAGTGCACCGCCGAGCGGCTGCCGGCCGTGGTGGCGGGCTTCGGGCCGGAGTGGGTCGGGGTCTCGGTGACCATGCCGGGCAAGTTCGCCGCGCTGCGGTTCGCCGACGAGGCCACTGAACGCGCCCGGCTGGTCGGGTCGGCCAACACCCTGGTGCGGTCCGCGACGGGATGGCGCGCCGACAACACCGACGTCGATGGGGTGACGGGCGCGCTCGCCGCCGTGCGCACCGACCGCGCGGTGGTCGTCGGCTCGGGCGGAACGGCGCCCGCCGTCGTCGCCGGGCTCGCCGCCCGCGGCGCCCGACACGTCACCGTCACCGCCCGCGACGCGGGCAAGGCCGCCGACGTGCTGGCCCTCGCGCAGCGCTGCGGCCTGGCAGCCGACTTCTGCGACATCGCCGCGGACGCGCTCGCCGGAACCGCCGCCGGCGCGGACGTCGTGGTCAACACCGTGCCCGCTGATGCCGTCGCCCCGTACGCGGACGCGCTGGCCGCCACGCCGGTGCTGCTCGACGCGATCTACGACCCGTGGCCCACACCCTTGGCCGCGGCGGTCACCGCCCGGGGCGGTCGGGTGATCAGCGGTCTGCAGATGCTGCTGAACCAGGCCTTCACCCAGGTGGAGTTGTTCACCGGGATGCCCGCACCCAAAGAGGCGATGCGGGCGGCGCTCGAGGCCCCTTAGCCTGGAACGGTGGGGGAGACGGCGGCCGTTGCCGTGGCGGCGTGGCTGATCGCGTTGAGCGCGTACGACTTTCGGCAACGTCGGCTGCCCAACCGGTTGACTGTGCCGGGCGCCGTGGTGATCCTCGCGGTCTCGGCGGTGACCGGGCGTGGCGTGCCTGCGGTGCTCGGCGCGCTGGCGCTGACCGGGATCTACGCGCTCGTGCACCTGCGCGCGCCGGCGGCGCTCGGCGCCGGCGACGTCAAGCTGGCCATCGGTGTGGGTGCGCTGACCGGTGCCTTCGGCATGCAGGCCTGGTCGCTGTGCGCGATCGGCGCCTCGCTGCTCACCGGCCTGTGGGGCGTGGCCCGCCTCGTCCGCGGGTCACGGTCGGCGGTGCCGCACGGTCCGTCGATGTGCCTCACCGCCGCCGTGGCCGTCGCGGGCGCCCTACCTCCGGGGTAATCGCTTCGGGCCGCTCCGGTGGCGATACTCGGACCGTGACGCACCCGCCGGTCCTGTTGTTGCACGGCCTGTTCGGCCGGCCGTCCCTGATGCAGCCGTGGACGACGGTCCTCGACGACGCCGGATTCCGCTGCCACGTCCCGGCGCTGCCGGGACGCGACCCGTCCGATGACGCGGCGCTGGAACGCACCGGGGTCGCCGAGATGGTCGACGCCGCGCTGGCCGCCTACGACGCGATCGGCGAACCGGCGGTCGTCGTCGGCCACAGCATGGGCGGGCTGCTCGCCCAGAAGGTGGCCGCGGCGCGGAACCCCCTGGCGGCGGTGCTGCTGGCCTCGGTCCCGCCGGGAACGCTGTGGCCGCAGCTGCGATCGCTGCCGCGGTTCCGGCGGTCGATGCCGAGCGTGGCCGCGGGCCGTCCGTTCCTGCCGTCCCCGGACGTGATGCGCGCGGTGCCGTTGTGCACGCTGTCCACCGCCGAGCAGGACCGGCTGATCCCCGAATTCGTCCGCGACTCCGGCCGGGTGTTCCGGGAGATGATGTCCGGCGCGCCGGTCGTGCGCGTGGCTGCCGGCGAGGTCGCCTGCCCGGTGCTGTGCGTCAGCGCCGGCGAGGACCGCAGCGTGGCCCCGTGGATGTCACGACGGATCGCGGCCCGCTACGGCGCCCAGCACCAGATCCACCCCGGGCTTCCGCACTGGATCATCGCCGAGTCGGCGCTCACGCAGGTCGCGCCGCCGGTGCTGGCCTGGCTGCGCAGCCTGCCTGCGCTGCGCTGACCCGATCGCCGTTTTCGGCCACCGGGGCGCGTCATGCGAAACTGGGACACGTGTTGCGATGGACGACAGCAGGGGAATCCCACGGCCGTGCGCTGGTGGCGATGGTCGAGGGCATGGTCGCCGGCGTCGAGGTGACCTCCTCCGACATCGCCGACCAGCTCGCGCGGCGCCGGCTCGGCTACGGCCGGGGCGCCCGCATGAAGTTCGAGCAGGACCAGGTGACGGTGCTCGCCGGGTTGCGGCACGGCGTCACGCTGGGTGGCCCGCTCGCCATCGAGATCGGCAACACCGAATGGCCGAAGTGGGAGACCGTGATGGCTCCCGACCCCGTGGACCCGGCCGCGCTGGCCGACAGCGCCGCCCGCAACGCGCCCCTGACCAGGCCGCGGCCCGGTCACGCCGACTACGCCGGCATGCTCAAGTACGGATTCGACGACGCCCGGCCGGTGCTGGAACGCGCCAGCGCGCGCGAGACCGCGGCGCGGGTCGCCGCCGGCACCGTCGCGCGGGCTTTCCTGCGCCAGGCCCTCGGCGTCGAGGTCGTCTCGCACGTCGTCTCCATCGGGGCGTCGACCCCCTACGACGGTCCGCCGCCGCTGCCCGGCGACCTCGCCGCGATCGACTCCAGCCCGGTGCGCGCGTTCGACCCGGCCAGTGAGGCGCTGATGATCGCCGAGATCGAGGCCGCCAAGCGCGACGGCGACACCCTCGGCGGTGTCGTCGAGGTGGTCGCGCACGGCCTGCCCGTCGGTCTCGGCTCGTTCACCAGCGGCGAGAACCGGCTGGACAGCCAGCTGGCCGCCGCCGTGATGGGCATCCAGGCGATCAAGGGTGTCGAGATCGGTGACGGCTTCGAGACCGCACGCCGCCGCGGCAGCGTCGCCCACGACGAGATCTACCCCGGACCCGACGGCATCATCCGCTCCACCAACCGCGCCGGCGGCCTCGAGGGCGGCATGACCAACGGGCTGCCGGTGCGGGTCCGCGCGGCGATGAAGCCGATCTCGACCGTGCCGCGCGCCCTGGCCACCGTCGACATGGCCACCGGCCAGGAGGCGGTCGCGATCCACCAGCGCTCGGATGTGTGCGCGGTGCCCGCCGCGGGCGTCGTCGTCGAGACGATGGTGGCGCTGGTGCTCGCCCGCGCCGCGCTGGAGAAGTTCGGTGGGGACTCGCTGACCGAGACGCGCACCAACATCGAGGCCTACCTGCGGGCCGCCGCCCGGCGCGAGTCGGCCGCCGACGGGGTCAGGGCGTCGGGCTGATGGCCCCCAAGGCGGTGCTGATCGGGCTGCCCGGCTCGGGCAAGTCGACGATCGGGCGTCGGCTGGCCAAGGCGCTGGAGCTGGAGTTGCTCGACACCGACGTGGCGCTGGAGAAGAAGACCGGCCGCACCATCGCCGACATCTTCGCCAACGACGGCGAGGCCGAGTTCCGGCGCATCGAGGCCGAGGTGGTGTGTGACGCACTCGCCACCCACGACGGGGTGCTGTCCCTGGGCGGCGGCGCGGTGACCACCCCCGCGGTGCGCGACGCGCTGGCCGGGCACACCGTGATCTATCTGGAGATCAGCGCGGCCGAGGGGGTGCGCCGCACCGGCGGATCGACGGTGCGCCCGCTGCTGGCCGGGCCGGATCGCGGCGAGCGTTTCAAAGAGCTGATCGCCCAACGTGTTCCGCTGTACCGGCAGGTCTCGACCATGCGGGTCAACACCAATCACCGCAACCCCGGCGCGGTGGTGCGCCACATCGTGGCGCGGCTGGACAATCCCGACGGAACGAAATCCGAGCGGCGCCGCAGGCGGCCTTCGTGGCGCCGGGCACCTCTGTCGCTGACGGCCGCGCCGTCGACGGAGGCGCCCCCGAGTCCCGCCGCCGTGGCGGCCAGGAAAGGATCCCCGTGTCGACGGAAGGACGGACAGTGACGGAGCCGGTGACGGTCGAGGTCCACACCGATCCGCCGTACCCGGTCATCATCGGTACCGGCCTGCTCGGTGACCTCGGCCGCCTGCTCGACGGGCGGCACAGGGTCGCGATCCTGCACCAGCCCACGCTGGCCCAGACCGCCGAGGCGATCCGAGTTCATCTGTCCGACAGGGGAATCGACGCGCACCGCGTGGAGATCCCCGACGCTGAGGCCGGGAAAGACCTGCCCGTCGTCGGGTTCATCTGGGAGGTACTGGGGCGCATCGGCGTCGGGCGCAAGGACGCGATCGTCAGCCTCGGCGGCGGCGCGGCCACCGACGTGGCCGGGTTCGCAGCGGCCACCTGGCTGCGCGGGGTGGACATCGTGCACGTTCCCACGACGCTGCTCGGCATGGTCGACGCGGCGGTGGGCGGCAAGACCGGCATCAACACCGACGCGGGCAAGAACCTCGTGGGCGCCTTCCACCAACCGGTCGCGGTGCTCATCGACCTCGCGACGCTGGAGACGTTGCCGCGCAACGAGATCATCGCCGGGATGGCCGAGATCGTGAAGGCCGGCTTCATCGCCGACCCGGTGATCCTCGACATGATCGAGGCGGACCCGCAGGCCGCGCTGGAACCCGGCGGCGAGGTCCTGCCGGAGCTGATCCGCCGGGCCGTCGCGGTCAAGGCGGGCGTGGTCGCCGCCGACGAGAAGGAGTCGGCGCTGCGCGAGATCCTCAATTACGGCCACACCCTCGCGCACGCCATCGAGCGGCGCGAGCGCTACCGGTGGCGCCACGGCGCCGCGGTGTCCGTCGGGCTGGTGTTCGCCGCCGAGTTGGGCCGGCTGGCGGGCCGTCTGGACGACGCGACCGCCGAGCGGCACCGCGCCGTCCTCACCTCGCTGGGTTTGCCGGTCAGCTACGACGCCGACGCGCTGCCGCAGCTGATGGAGTCGATGCTCGGCGACAAGAAGACCCGGGCGGGCGTGCTGCGGTTCGTCGTGCTCGACGGGCTCGGCAAGCCGGGCCGGCTCGAAGGCCCGGACCCGTCGCTGCTGGCGGCCGCCTACGCCGAGGTGGCCAGGGAGGTCACCTGACGCTGCCGGTACTGGCCACCGAGTAGCAGATCGCGCACGCGACGAGCGTCGGCACCACGAACGTGGCGGTGAGCACCGCCACGACGAGCGCCGGGTTCGGCGCTGTCAGCCACTCCTTCGGGAACCGGGCGAGGCTCAGCGCCCAGCCAGGAGGCGACGACGGCCAGCGCGACGATCCCGACGGTGGCGACCCTGATGGACCGCAGCGCCAGCCGAGTCTCCTCGGCGGGGTTCCTCAGCGACCGTCGCAGCGCGCGGATGCGCAGGAGCACCAGGACGAAATCCACGACGATCGCGACGGCGGCGCTGATGGTGATCAGGGCGACCAGCCAGAGGTCCGGTCCGCGGTCGAGCAGGAAGTGCAGATAGTCGATCGCGGTCTCGGACAGGATCAGCGTGGCCGTCATCGCCGCCGCGAAGGTGATCCAGCCGCCCAGCTCGGCGAGGTAAGCGTAGGCCGCGACCTCCGTGCCGGGCGTCGACGCCTTGTTGACCGCGTGGCTGGCCAGCATCCAGCCCAGACCACCGAACAGAGCGATCGTGCCCGCGGCCAGCATGCCGTTCGCCAGCGCCGTCTGCGTCCACGCGATCGCGCACAGCCCGCGACCCGCCGCGCCGTCGGGGACCTGACTGCCGGTGACCGTGCTGAACAGGAAGCTGTCGAGCATCAGGATCAGCACGGCCGACGAGAACAGCGCGAGCGTGTGCACGCTCTCCCGGTTGCTGCGGTCGAACAGCAGCGCGATCGCGGTGATCAGGAAACCGCCGAGGACCCCGGCGAGTTGAGAGTTGGCTGCCGCCGAGGTCAGCGGACTCCAGTTGTCGGACGTGCAGAACTGGTCCGGGTCCATGGTCGCGCGCTCAGTGCGTCCCGGCCGCGGACGTCACTCCCGGCGGTCGGTGCGCCTGGTCTCGTCGTCGTGCTCGGCGACCGCGACCGGCGAGGTGTGCTGGTCGGTGGCGGCGCTGTCGTAGTCCCGCACGTCGTCGCGGCCGTCGCGGTCGTCCCGCACCGCGGCGAAGACGTCGGTGTCGGCGCGGTCGTCGTCGCCTTCCCGCCGCCGCGGCTGATCCGGCGTTTTCCGGTCGACCAGCCAGCGGCCGAGCCCGACGCCGACGATCGCGAACACGAACACCAGCAGCGCGGTGAACGCGGCGAAGGTGGTCACCTCGTTGATCAGGCCCTCGACATAGAGATTCTTGTAGAACAGTCCGATGAGCCAGGCCACGAAGCCGCTGACCACGCCGGCGAACAGTCCGGCCAGCAGCCAGGTCATCGCCAGGTCGGAGCGCCGATCGGGATCGGGATTGGCGCGGGCGTCGCTGCGGCCGTCCGCATAACCCCAGATCAGAACGACGATGGCGTACAGCGCGACCAGGGTGATGCTGATCAGTCCCGCCTTGGTCTCGAAGGCGTTGATCAGCGCCCCCTGGAACAGCCGGACGATCACCATCAGGGCGGCGAACACCAGTCCGCGCAGCAGCCACTTACTCATGGGGCCTCACCTTAGCGAGTAGCGTCAGCGGTCGTGACAGTTTCTGCCCGCCGCGAGCGGTTGCGGCTGCGTCTGGCCGACGCCCAGGTGGACGCGATGTTGGTAACGGACCTGGTCAACGTTCGCTACCTGTCCGGCTTCACCGGCTCCAACGCGGCATTGCTGGTCTTCGCCGACGACGACACGCCGGTGCTCGCCACCGACGGCCGCTACCGTACGCAGGCCGCCGCGCAGGCGCCCGACGCGACCGTCGTGATCGAGCGGGCGTGCGGGCCGCACCTGGCGGCCCGGGCGGCCGCGGCGGGGGTGGGCAAGCTCGGCATCGAGAGCCACGTTGTCACCCTCGACGCGTTCTCGGCGATCTCGACGGCTGCGGGGGAGCAGGTCGAGTTCGCCCGGGCGGCCGGCACTGTCGAGGCTTTGCGCGAGGTCAAGGACGCCGAAGAGATCGCGCTACTGCGGCGGGCGTGCGACGCCGCGGACGCCGCACTGCACGACCTGGTGGAGCGCGGCGGCCTGCGGGCGGGCCGCACCGAGAAGCAGGTCCGCAACGAGCTCGAGGCATTGATGCTCGAGCACGGCGCCGACGGGGCCTCGTTCGAGACGATCGTCGCGGCCGGCCCGAACTCGGCGATCCCGCATCACCGGCCCACCGACGCGGTCCTCGCCGCCGGCGACTTCGTCAAGATCGACTTCGGCGCGCTGGTCGGGGGCTACCACTCCGACATGACACGCACGTTCGTGCTGTCCCCGGTCGCCGACTGGCAGCGCGACGTCTACTCCCTGGTCGCGACCGCGCAGCAGGCCGGCCGCGACGCCCTGGCGCCGGGTGTGCCGTGCAAGGACGTCGACGCGGCGTCCCGGCAGGTCATCGCCGATGCCGGCTACGCCGAGAACTTCGGCCACGGCCTGGGCCACGGGGTCGGCCTGCAGATCCACGAAGCGCCGGGAATCAACGCCACCGCCGCCGGTACACTGCTTGCTGGCTCCGCTGTGACCGTCGAGCCCGGTGTCTACCTGCCCGACCGTGGCGGCGTCCGCATCGAGGACACGCTGGCGGTCACCCCGGACGGCCCCGAACTGTTGACCAGGTTCGGCAAGGACCTGGTGATCCTCTAGAAGCTAGGAGTACAACCCACCGTGGCATCGACCGCCGACTTTAAGAATGGGCTCGTCCTGCAGATCGATGGCCAGCTGTGGCAGATCGTCGAGTTCCAGCACGTCAAGCCCGGCAAGGGCCCGGCCTTCGTGCGGACCAAGCTCAAGAACGTGGTGTCGGGCAAGGTCGTCGACAAGACCTACAACGCCGGGGTGAAGGTGGAGACGGCGACCGTCGACCGGCGCGACGCCACCTACCTGTACCGCGACGGCTCGGACTTCGTGTTCATGGACAGCGAGGACTACGAGCAGCACCCGCTGCCCGAGGCGCTGGTCGGGCGGCTGGCCGGGTTCCTGCTCGAGGGCATGCCCGTGCAGATCGCCTTCCACGACGGCACGGCGCTGTACCTGGAGTTGCCGGTGACGGTCGAGCTGTTGGTCAGCCACACCGAGCCCGGCCTGCAGGGCGACCGCTCCAGCGCCGGTACCAAGCCCGCGACGCTGGAGACCGGCGCCGAGATCCAGGTGCCGCTGTTCATCAACACCGGCGACAAGCTCAAGGTCGACTCGCGCGACGGCAGTTACCTGGGAAGGGTCAATGGCTGACCGCAGGGGTGACAAGGGCCGGCACCAGGCCCGCAAGCGCGCGGTGGATCTGCTGTTCGAGGCGGAGGCCCGCGGCATCACCGCGGCCGAGGTCGCCGAAGGGCGAAGCACGTTGGCGGAGAAGTCGACCGACCACGACGTCGCGCCGCTGAACCCCTACACGGTCACGGTGGCGCGCGGCGTCACCGAGCACCAGGCCCACGTCGACGACCTGATCTCGTCGCATCTGCAGGGCTGGACGCTGGACCGCCTGCCCGCGGTGGACCGCGCGATCCTGCGGGTCGCGGTGTGGGAACTGCTGCACGCCGAGGACGTCCCGGAGCCGGTGGCCGTGGACGAGGCGGTCGAGCTGGCCAAGCAGCTGTCCACCGACGACTCACCCGGCTTCGTCAACGGGGTGCTGGGCCAGGTGATGCTGGTGACCCCCCAGATCCGCGCGGCCGCCGCGGCGGTGCGGACCGGTGGGGACAGCAGCTCCGGCTGATGGGCGCGCCGCAGGACTGGGCCCCGTACTCGAGTGTCAGCGAGGCGGCGCGGGTCTATCTGCGTGATCCCGATCTGGCGCTGGACCAACTGCGCTCGATGGTCGACCCGGCGGCGATCCGGTCTTTCGTGATGTCGCGCGGCTTCACCGAGGAACCGTGGGGTGAGGCGCTGTGGCAGGAGGTGATGGTCACCGACGGGCAACGGCTGATCCTGTGGCGCGCCGACGACGACACGTCCGGCCCCGCTGATCAGCCGCGTCGTGTGCTGCTGGCCTCGGTGCGTTCGATCCTGTTGTCCACCATCACCGATCAGGTGCTGTCCACCGAATACGACGTGCTCGACGACGGCACCCGTCGGTTGGTGGAGGTGAAGCTGCGGCTCTACACGCAGCTGATCGTCCGGTCCCGGCAGAAGTCCGCGACCGAGACCGACGTCTACTGCGAGTCGTTCCGATTCGTGAAGTCCGTCGACAACGGCGGTCTGGCGCAGATGCAGCGGCTGCTGCAGTTCGGGCGGGTGCTCTCCCGCGCGCTGTGAACAAAATGTGCGCAATCTGGCGGTGACCACCCGCCGTCGCGAGCATGGGTGAGGTGACAGTCTTCTCGCGACCGGAATGCACCCGTCGGCCGCACTGGTCAGTGGCCCGCACCTGGCTGCTGCAGCCGGGACGGCCGGGTTTCGACACGGCCACCTCGTCCGCGGCGGACGTGGTGGTGCTCGACGTCGAGGACGGTCTGCCCGATGCGGACAAACCGGCCGGCCGCTGCGCTGTGGCCGACTGGCTGCATGAGGGTGGACGCGCATGGGTGCGGATCAGCAGCGCCGGGACGTCCGACTGGCAGGCCGACCTTGCCGCGATCGCGGGGGCGCCCGGCCTGTCGGGAGTCATGCTCGCCAAGACCGAATCGCCGCGCGACGTCGTCTCGACCGCGGAGCAGTTGCCGGCCGGGATGCCCGTCGTCGCACTGGTCGAATCCGCGCTCGGCGTCGAGTCGGCCCTGGACATCGCCCGGTCCTGTGGCCGAATCGCGTTCGGGCTCGGCGACTTTCGACGCGACACCGGGATGGCCGCCGATCCTGCGGTGCTGGCCTATCCGCGCGCCCGGTTGGTGATCGCGAGCAGGGCCGCGGGGTTGCCCGCGCCGATCGACGGCCCGACGCTGCGCGATCACGCCGAGCATCTGGTCCGGGACACCGAGGTCGCCAAGGCGGCGGGGATGACGGGCCGGCTGTGCCTGGACACCGGCCATGCGGAGACGATCAACACGGTGCTGAGCCCCTCGCCCAGGGAGATCGACGAAGCGCGGACGACGCTCGCGCGCCTGGACGCCCCGACGGATTCCTATGAAGGCAGCGCCGGTCCCACCCGGGCCCGCGCGGAGGCCGTCCTCGATCGGGCCGCGACGTTCGGTCTGGTCTGACGCGTCAGCGGTAGTCGGGCAACGCCATCGATCCCGAGTTCTGGAACCACGCCTTCTCCGCGATCGGCCGGAACGGCCAGCGCTGCATCCACTTCATCACCGCGGCCGTGATCGCGATGTCGGACTCGCGCATCGGCGCATAGCGGTCGATGCCGCTGGGGAGGTCCTGGCACCGGTCGACGAAGGGCCGCATCACCTCGTCGTAGCGGGCCAGTGCCGCGGCGAGACGGTCACTGGACAGGGGGTCGGCCGGACCGAGTTCTCCGGCCAGCACGTAGGCGCCCACGAGCGCCAGGCTGGTGCCCATGCCGGACAGCGGAGAGGCGCAGTATCCGGCATCACCGACGAGTGCGACGCGCCCGGACGCCCAGGTCGGCATGTGCACCTGGGCGAAGGCGTCGAAGTAGAAGTCGTCGGCCTCGGCGGCCGCGGCGAGCAGAGCGTCGCAGTGCCAGCCGGCGCCGGCGAACCTCTCGACGAGGATCTGCCGCTGCGCGTCGGGATCGTGACGGTCGTAGGTCAGCGGCTCCGATTGAAAAGCCAAGCCGGCCTTGGCGATCGACGGGTCATGCGACGGGCGCATCGACGCGTTCAGCCCGCCGGGCGCCTGATAGAGCAGGAACCAGCCGTCGAGGCCGGCGGTGTCGGGCGCGGAGAACCACGCGTTGTAGCCGCCGATCGGCCGCACGAAGCGTTCTTCGGGGCCGAAGGCGATCCGCCGGACGGCCGAGTGCGGTCCGTCGGCGCCGACCACCAGGTCGACGGGTAGGCGGTCACCGTCGCCGAGCGTCACGGTCACGGACTCCTCGCTCTGGTCGAGCGCTGTGACGGTCGAGCCGAACCGGTAGTCGACGTCGCGGCGGGTCGCGTCGTACAGCACCGCGGCCAGATCGCCGCGCAGGATCTCCAGCTTGGACACCAGCCCGTTCCCGCCGAACGCGGTGACCGGCATCTCGGCGCGACGGCTCCCGTCCGACCGGACCCAGGCGGCGCCGTTCTGCTCGAGCGCCCGCGCCTTCATCTGGTCGAGGAGGCCCATGCGTTCGACCACGTCGCTGCCGGACCCGCGCAGATCCACCGTTTGGCCACCGGGCCGGATACCGGGCGCGATCTCGCAGACGATCACGCGGTAACCCTTGCGGCTCAGCCAGAATGCGAGCGCCGGACCGGCGATGCCGGCACCGTTGATGAGCACGGTCGGAGACTGCACCCTCGTAATGTACGGCGACGCAGCCACTATCGGGTCACGCCGCGCGGTGCTGCGCGAGCAGGACGCTGAGCCTGGCCTCGATGGCGCTGTGTCGTCGGGTGGGTCCGGGCAGTGGTGGTGCGGTGGAGCGGTAGGTCGCGCCGGTGGGGGTGGTGTAGGTCGCGATATGTCGGCCGTGGTGGTCGTCAGTGCGGACCGTCCACCCCGGGGCTTCTTTGGCGTAGTTGCACGCCTCGCACGACCCCGCCCCATTGCCGGCGCTCGTTGCCCCGCCCTCGCGGGCGGGGGTGGTGTGGTCGTAGTGGCGGATCGGAGCGTTGCAGTACGGCGTCCGGCACGTCTGGTCCCGCAGCCCGATGAACGCCCGCAACCCTTTCGGGAAGATCCGCGCCTTCGATTCCATCGCGACGAGTTGTCCGCTGTCGGGGTGGCGGTAGAGGCGGCGCAGCGTGGCTTTCGCGGTCTCGTCGGAGACCGCGTCACTGACCAGATCTCGCGCCACCACCGCGGGCACCGGCCCGTAGCCCTGCACCCAGCCCGGGGAGTCGTCTTCGCCGAACAGGGTGGTGTCGGCCAGCACCAGGTTCACCGCGATCGGCACCGGTTGTTCGGCCGGGCGGGCGGTCACGCGTTCGTAGAGGGTGTCGGTCATGACCTGTCCGCGGGGGCGGCCGTCGCCGGTGGTGTCGGCTTCGCGTTTGAGGGCGGCGTAGACCCCGACCCCTTGGCGGAGCGGCATCAGGAACGTCAGGTACACCATGCCGTTGGCGGCGCAGCGGGTCCACGCCCCGGCGCTCTGGGCGGCCTTGTTCTTGCGCTCGACCACTGCGGCGGCGTCGAGGCGGGCGGCGATCGCCGCGGCGGCGGCCTCGATCCGCGCATTCCCCCACCCCACCAACCCCTGCTGATCGGCACACAACTCCCGATCCAGCGCGCGCCGGTCTTCCACGGTCAGGCAGGCGGACTGTTTGACGATCAGCGACGCCCGGTATTCGGTGAGCACCCCGGCTTGCAGCGCGGCCAGGGTGTGGGGCATCTCGTGCACCAACGCGTTGGCCATGCCGAGGTGGGTGTTGCCGGTGACCGGGGCGTCCAGCCGGGCCAGCGCGATCTCCGAGGCCAACCCCCGCCCCCGTTTCCGCGACGGCGTCCCGGCGGCCTGTTCGGCGGCGCGGCGTTTCTGGGCCCACAACGCGGTCGCGCGGGCCTGCGCGGCCGCGGCGGTGGCTTTCAGGCGTTCGCAGCGGGTCACGACATCGCGGAGCTCGGCCTCGGAGGCCGCCTCATCGATATCGAACACGTGTTCGAACATGACACCGACACTACAACGCCGTACTGACAACTCGCCACACTTTCCCCATGCCCGACTTCGCGCTGTCGACGGACGAGCTGAGGATCGTGGTCCGGTACGTGGCTGCGGCCGCCGAGGATCTGCTGCCGGTGTACGAGAACACGCACCCCGGTGATCCCCGGCCGCGCGCCGCTGTCGCCGCTGCGTGGCTGTTCGTCGACGGCGAGCCACGCACGAGGCTGCAGCGCATCACCGCCATCGACGCGCACCGGGCGGCGCGGGAGGCGACGGTTGAGGCGGCGCGTCTGGCCGCGCAGGCTGCGGGGGACGCCGCGTCCGCTGCGTACCTGCACCCGATCGCCCGCGCCCACCAGGTCGGCCACATCCTGCGGGCCGCCGCCAACGCCGCGCGCATCGGCGAGATCACGACGGGAAGCGCCGACTCGGCGATCGAGAGGGCGCAGCGCCGCGCCACCCCGGAGCTGATCGACGTCCTGCGCCGCTACCCGCCGGCGCCGGCGCACCGCGGCCGGATCGCCCAACTCATGGCGGCGTTGGATGCGGCGTTACGCGCTCAGAGCTCGAGCGCCTCATAGGTGCGCCGGACGAATTTCGGCTGGGCGCTCTGCAGTTTGGCCAGCGACGTGTTGCCGGCGACGGCGGCCGCGGCGTCGGCCGACAGATTCGGCAGATTCTGGATCAGATAGATCAGGATGGTGTCGGCGCTCGGATCGGCCTGCCACCACGTGCCGTACGCGCCGGGCCAGGAGAACGTGCCCGGGCCGCCCGGTCCGAACAGCTGACGCGACTTCGACGGGTCCGTCACCACCGACAGGTTCAGCCCGAACCCTCGCCCGATCCAGAACGGTGCGCCGAGGAAGTCGTGGCGCTTCTGCTCCTCGGTGAGCCGGTCGGTGCGCATCAACCGCACCGACTCCTCGGACAGCACCCGCACACCATCGACCGTCCCGCCGGCCAGGAGCATCCGGGCGAACATCAGGTAGTCGTCGGCCGTCGACCACAGGCCCGCGCCGCCGGTGCAGAACGGGGGATCGGAGATCGGCGCGGGACCCATCACGTCGTGGCGCAACGTGTTGTCCTTGTCCAACTGGTACATCGTCGCGGCCCGCCGCCTGCCCGCGCTCCCGACGTGAAATCCCGTGTCGGACATGTCCAGTGGGCCGAGAACCCGCTCGGTCAGTACCTGGCTGAGCGGTTTGCCCTCGAGGCGCGACAGCGCGATGCCCAGCACATCGGTGGCGTGGCTGTAGGTCAGCCGCTCCCCGGGCTGGTGCACCAGGGGCAGGGCGGTCAACTCGGCCAGCCAGCGGTCCTGATCATGCCGATGGGGCAGCTTGCGGTACGCGTCGGCCAGCGGGCCGAGCACCGAGAACATGTAGGCCAGCCCGCTGCGGTGGGTCATCAGGTCCTCGATGGTGATCGGCCGCTGCGCCGGCACCGTGCGGTCGAGCGGACCCCGCGGTTCGGCGAGCACCCGCATGTCGGCCATCTCGGGCAGCCACGTCGACACCCGGTCGGTCAGCGCGAGCTTGCCTTCTTCGATCAGCGACATCGCCGCGGCCACCGTCACCGGCTTGGTCATCGAGGCGATGCGGAAGATCGTGTCGCGCTGCATCGGCAGCTTGACGTCGACGTCGCGGTAGCCGAGTTCGTTGACCTGCAGCACTTCCCCCGCGCGCCACACCAGGGTCACCGCGCCCGCCAGCAGTCCGGCATCGATCGCCTCGACGATGGAGGCCTTGTTCCGGTCGAGGTTCATCGCGCCGAGGCTACCCGGCGCCGACTGGCGTTGACGACGCGCGTCGCACCCGCCAAGCCGACGCTGAACACATAACCGATGACCCCGATGATGAGGAGCACGCCCCAGGCCGCGGCCGCGTCGAAACGTTGCTGGCTTTCGATCAGAAGGCGGCCCATCCCCGAACCGGACCCGAAAATGTCGGTCAGGAGCGCAACGATCAGCGCCAGACCTGAGGTGACCTGCACACCGTGGACGATGCCAGGTACCGACGACGGGAACGTCACACTGCGCCATTGCCGTGGGCGGGACAACCCCATCGTGCGCGACATGTCGATCCGGACGTCCGGAATGGCCCGCCGGACGGCAGCGGTGCTCAACAGGATCGGCCAGGCGACGATGGTGCCGACGGCCACGATGCCGCTGATCGGGTTCGGACCCAGGATGAGGACGACCACCGGGATCATCGCGGCGCCGGGGATCGCGGCCACGAAGTCGAGTGTCGGGGAGACAGTTCGGTCGATCAGACGTGAGGAGCCGATGGCCATTCCCGCGGCGCCACCGATGACTGCCGCGGCAGAGAGCCCTCCGAGGTAGGTGGTCAGGGTATGCCCTATCGCCGGTAACAGCGACGAGTCCGCGTGCAGACCGGCCAGGGCGGCGAACCATTGGCTGGGTGGGGGCAGCGTCAGGGACGCGGGGGAGCCTGCCACCTGCCACACGATCAGCGCCAGGGCAACCGGCACCAGACCACGCGCCGTCGCGAACTCGGTACCGACCCGGTAGGTGGATGGCGCGAGCTCGTGTCCGGGCATCGCGGCTGCCAGCGTGCGTCGCAGCGCGATGTTGAACAACGCACCGACCATTCCGCACGTCAGCACATAGACCCACATGCGCTCGGGTGCAAAAGCATTCAGCGACCGAATCAATGCCGTGCCAAGGCCGCCGGGGGTGATGACCATCTCCACCACGATCGCGACCAAGAAGGCAAGAGTGACCGACATGCGAACGCCGACCAGCCATAATGGCGCTGCCGCAGGAAGTGCGACCGTGCGCAGGGTGGCCGGCCCACTCAGCCGGAACGTTCGCGCGACGTCGAACTGGCGGGGATGCACCGATCCGACCGCCCCCGCCGTGTTGAGCACCATCGGCCACAACGCGGCGTAGGTCGCCAGCGCGATCTCAGCGCCCAGCGTCGGGCCGAGCGCCAACACGGTGACCGGGATGAGGGTGAGGGCCGGAACGGTGCGCAACACGTCCACGGAGGACGCCGTCCACGCAGCGATCTGTGGCCTGAGTCCGAGCAGCACCCCACCAACGGTCCCCGCCGCCACCGAGATGACCGCGGCAGCGAGTGCGACGCCGATCGTATGGGCTGCGGCGAGAAACAAGCGGCCGCTGCCGACTTCAACGGGCACCGCGGCCAACACCGCCGCCGGTGACGACAGGAGACCAAGGCTCGAGGATGTGCTCGACAGTTGCCATGTCACCACCAGTGACACCGGCACGAGCGCAGACGCGAGCGCCGGCCCCGAACGCTTCACCCGGCGACCCGGAGATGCTCGGCGAGCGCGCGTCGCAGACCGAGGTAGGCGGGCGACTCCCGAGTCGTCACTTGATCACGTGCGCGCGGCAGCGCGACGTCAAGAGCCAGGGTGATGGCGCCGGGCTTTCCGCTCAGCACGAAGACGCGGTCACTGAGGTAGATCGCCTCGTCCAGATCGTGAGTGACGAAGAGAATCGTCGTTCCCAGCGCTCGCTGAACATCGAGCAGCATGTCCTGCAGCGTCGCCTTCGTGATGGCGTCGAGCGCTCCGAACGGCTCGTCCATCAACAACACCGCCGGCTCAACGGCGAGCGCCCGCGCTATCTGCACGCGTTGGGCCATCCCGCCCGACATCTGCCACGGGTAGTCGTCGTAGCGATCGCCGAGTCCGACCAACTCGAGCGCGCGCGCCGCCGCGGTGCGACGAAGTGTGCGCGGCAATCGGCCTTCGAGGCCCAGTTGGACGTTGTGTCCGACGGTGCGCCAGGGCAACAACGCATTCTCGTAGTCCTGGAACACCATCACGACGCCGTCGGGTGGACGCGAGACCGCGCGATTCCCGAACGTGACGCAACCGTCGTGCGCGTCGACGAGGCCACCGAGGGCACGCAGGAGCGTGCTCTTACCCACCCCTGAGCGGCCGACCAATCCGACCACGTCGCCCTCATGAACGTCGAAGCTGACGCCGTGGAGCACCGTGGTCGGGCCGGCGAGTCGGACCTCCAAATCCCGCACCCGATAGAGACACCGGGTCACGGACCCTGCCACACCAGCGTCGTCGTATCGGGGTCCGAGTCGATCGTGCCGACCTGACGAGCGATCGCGACGTAGGGCTCCAACTGTCGTGGCGTGATGTCGACGGTCCAGTCGGGAAGGGGTGCCTCGTCGAGAATCTCGGACGGTATCCCCAGCCAGTCGGCCATCATCGCCCGCGCTGCGTTCTGGTCGGATTCCAGTGCATCGACGGCCTCGCGCAGCGCGTCGCGCCACGCCGTCATCGCTGCCGGATTGTCGAGCGCGAATTGTCGGGGGACTGTCCACACGGTGGTGATGGCCTCGGCCACCGCGCCACCGCTTGCTGCGTCGACGGCCTCGACGATGACGTCTTCATGGGCGAGGAAGCCCCGGGCGACGATGGCCGTGCTGTAGGGCAAGGTGGCGACCGCGGCGTTCACATGTCCTGCCTCGAGCTGGTCACCCATGGCCGGGAACGGGGTCTGAATCAGGCGAACTTCGTTGCGTTGCAAGCCTTTCCGCTGCAGCAGGTAGACAACCGCATCGGTGATGATTCCCGTGAGCGAGGGCACGGCCAGTGTTCCGCCTCGGAGATCGGCGAGGGACCGGATCGACGGGTCCGTCGTGATCCAGACCGCATTCGGACGCTGTGCCGTCTGCTGGGCCGTGCTCGACACCACCTGCAGGCCCAGCCCTTTCTGCGCCGCGACCAGGACCAGAGTTGGAGTGCTCATCGCGATGTCGTACTGGCCTTTGGCCTGTGCCGCCATGAACAGCGGCAGGTCCTGACCTTCGGTGAGAACGACGTCGAGTCCATGACGTTCGAAGATGCCCCGGGTCAGCGCCGCGTGCACCGGCAACGTATTGGCGGCGGGAAAGAGCCCGACGCGCAGCGTGGTCTTCCGCGGCGCGTCGCCCGCCCCACCGGTCTGGTCGTCTGTGCACCCCGCCAGTACCACGACGACGGTGATCGCCGCGAGCACGCGTCGTGGCTCGCCCCACAACCCCAGTCTCATGACGGCTTCCCCCGCTTCGACTGGGGCATATTGTGGCAGCACCAGGGAAGATTTTCTGGACGTTTGACGCACAACCTGTACCGGTAGACGGCACGCACGTCCGAAGATGGATGCGTGGAACCGCGTGTCGGCAGCGCGTCGGAGGGGCATCGGCTGCTCGATCGTGAACGCGATCTGCAGACGATCGACGCCGCCGTTGCCGCGGTCGCCGACTCGGGGTCGTTGCTGCTGATCGAGGGCCCGGCCGGCATCGGCAAGACGGCGTTGCTGGACTACCTGCGAGGGCGTGTCACGGCCGCAGGAATGACGGTGCTCGGTGCCCGCGGCAGCGAGCCTGAGCGCGGCTTCGGCTTCGGCATCGTGCGCCAGCTGTTGGAGGGGGCGGTCCTCGGTGCCGACAGCGCCGAACGGGACCGTCTGCTGGCCGGCGCGGCGAGGCTGGCAGAACCGGTGTTCACCGACGTCGAGGCCGAGCCGAACACCGCTGACATCGCCTTCGCAACCCTGCACGGTCTCTACTGGTTGGTCGCCAACCTCGCCGAACGGGGCCCCGTCGTACTCGTTGTCGATGACGCGCACTGCACCGACGGGCCGTCCCTGCGGTTCCTTCTGCATCTTGCACCCCGACTCGCCGGTCTGCCGGTGCTGCTGGCCGTTTCGGCCCGGACCGGCCAGGGAAGGAGCCGCGACGAGCTCACCTCCCTATTACTCGGCAGTTCGGCAGTGGTGCATCCGCAACCTCTCGGCGACGCCGCGGTCGCGAGTCTGGTCCGGGAAGTGCTCGGCCCCGAGGCCGGCGAGGACTTGTGCCGCGCATGCGCCGAGGCCACCGGCGGCAACCCCTTCCTAGTCTCTGAATTGCTGGGTGAGTTCCGCCGCACCGGGCGGGTGGCACGCAACATCGATCCCTCCGATGTCGATGCACTTGTTCCCGAGCGGGTTTCGGCATCGGTCCTGATGCGGGTCGGCCGTATCGGTGAGGATGCGGCGATGCTCGCTCGAGCCGTCGCCGTCCTGGGTGAGCGCGCCCGACTCAGCACCTGTGCACGGTTGGCCGGCCTGCATCCGAAGCGGGTCGCAGAGCTCGGTGTCGCGCTGGTGAACGCTGAGATCCTGATCAGCGGTGAGCCAATGCGGTTCGTCCATCCTCTTCTACGCACGGCGATCTACGAAGATCTGGACCACGCAGAGCGTGCGGAGATGCACGCGCAGGCGGCACGCGTACTGGCAGAGCAGCATTGCGAGCGAGGGGTCATCGCCGCCCATCTGCTCGCGACGACCCCTGCCGGTGACTCTCGCGTCGTCGCGATGCTGCGCGAGGCGGCTCGGACGGCGCTTCTCGGCGGCGCTCCGGATACGGCGGCCGCGCTCCTGCGGCGCGCGCTCGACGAACCACCGAACGGCACCCAACGTCCGGAGATCGTGTTCGAACTCGGGACCGCGGAGTACGAGATCGGCGATGCGGCCGCCACGTCGCATCTGCGAGAAGCGATCGACACGACCACGGATCCGCATACACGCGCCCGCGCCGTCATGGCGCTGGCGTGGACCAACCATCCCGATGCACGTAGCCAGCGTGTCCAGCTGCCGCTCTATGAGCGGGCCGCCGAGGAGATCGGAGCCCATGATCGGGAACTCCAGTTGCAGTTGGAGGGCGCGCGACTGGGCGCCCTCTTGCTCAACCCGGACCTCGCGCCGCGATTCGAGGACGCAGCAGACCGCTTCGCCGAACTGCCCTCGCTGACGCGCGCCGAATGTCTGATCAGGTCGTTCCTGGCCCGGCGCGCACTGGAAGGAGGACCCATCGCCCCCGCGGGCGATCTCGCCGAACAGGCCGCACGTCACCCCGCGCTGGTGAGCGAAGGAGGACACCCCCTATGGCGAACCAACGTCACGATCTGCCTGATGGAGGCCGAACGCTACGATGAGGCCGAGCACATCCTGTCCCGTGCCATCCGCCACGCGGAGCGGCGTGGGTCACCCCAGTGGCTGGCCCGGGCGCAGTGGTTGCGCGGATTGGTGCGGCATCGCAGAGGTGACCTGCGCGGAGCCGAAGTCGACGGGCGCGCTGCGGTGGACATCCACGGCGGCGCGGCGCCCTACACCAAGACGCCGGGGCTTGTGGTCGTCATCGACACGCTGACCGACCAGGGTCGGCTCACCGAGGCAGAGGCACTGCTGGCCGACCGAGGGATGGACGGCACGCTGACGCCGACCCTCTTCTCTGTGCTGCCGCTGCTGGCGCGGGGCCGGCTCCATGCCGCAGCGGGCAGGAACGACCGCGCACGCGACGATCTGGTCGATGCGCTGGGTCGGATCGACTCGAGCCGGGGCATGTTTCCATGGGCCGCCGACGTCCGAATCGCGCTCGTTCCGGTGCTGATCGCGATGAACGAAGTCGTCGGCGCGCGCGCAGTCGCCGAGGAGGCGCTCGTCGCTGCCCGTGTGGCCGAGTCGCCGCGCCGGCTGGGAGCGGCATTACGAGTGAGCGCATTGTGCGAGAGCGGCGGCAAGCGACTTGATCTGCTGGGACGGGCCGTCGACACGTTGGCAGCGTCACCGGCTCTGCTGTGGCGAGCGCACGCCCTGGTCGATTACGGCTCCGCGCTTCGCGCCGCCGGCGACGAACAGCAAGCCCGCCAGGTGCTGCGGACGGCGATGGATGTGGCGCATCGCTGCGGCGCCGCTCCGTTAGCGGATCGAGCGGAGGTCGAACTGCGGGCCGCGGGTGGTCGCCCACGCCGCCGCGCTGTCCTCGGCGCGCACTCGCTGACCGCCAGTGAGCGCCGGGTCGCGGAGATGGCCGCCGAGGGGCTCAGCAACAAGGACATCGCCCAAGCCCTGTTCGTCACGCTGCGCACCGTGGAACTGCACCTCTCCAACGCGTACGCGAAGTTGGGCATCCGCTCGCGGCACGAATTGAGCCGCGCCCTGACTGTCGACGGTGAGTGAGGCCGAAAAGACTACGGTCGATACTTCGGTCGCAACCTCTCGACCGATTCCCGTTGCTGCGAGAAGACTTTCCCCAGGCGAGGAACACCAGGGGGCAGCCATGAAAGACGCGATACACATCGGACGTGTGGGTGCGCTGGCGGTGGCACTCGGCATCGGTCTGGCCGTCGGGGGGCCGGCCGCACTGGCGTGGGCGAACCCGGAGACGTCCGATTCCGCTCGAGGGGGGAACGTCGAGTCGACCGGCTCCGTCGGTTCCGATTCCGGAAGGGGGAGCGGGCCGGTCGACTCGGCATCTTCGCGGACGGGCGACAGAGACGATGCACAAGAGGCGCAACAGAGTTCGCGAACCCACCGCCGTAGCGATGACGCGCGGAACGCCTCACGGTCCGACATCGAATTGACTTCGTGGCGCGATCGCATCCGAGACAGAAGGGCACGTCCGCAGCGTGAACCGGTCCTGACGTCGGTGACCGTGCCGTCGCCGTCCACACCGGATCGTCCCGAACCTGTCGTCCCGGTGGGCGCAATTCCGGTGCTCGCGGTCGGGTCGGCACCGCGGCGAGACGTCTTGGCGGCGACGGGGGCGTCGCCGACCTACTCGACGTCGTCGACGCCGGTCGGCCGGGATCCCTCGGGCGTCGCCGTGTCAAAGGACGGTTCGCGCGCCTACGTGGCGAATTCGACCGACCGGTCGGTGTCGGTGGTCAACACAGCGACGGGGGCTCTGACGACCTCCATTCCGGTCGGGGGTACGCCGTCCGCGGTGGCGGTCGATCCGAGCCCGGGATCCAGCCGCGCCTATGTCGCGCTGAAGTCAACGGCGCGAGTCTCGGTCGTCGACACGTCGAACAACACCGTGACGGCCACTGTCTCAGTGGGACTTTCGCCCACAGCAGTAGCTGTGAGCCCGAGCGGGTCACGCGTGTACGTCGCCAATACCGCCGGAGGCACGGTGTCGGTGATCGACTCGGCGGCGAGCAAGCGCATCGCTACGGTGTCGGTGGGGTTGTCGCCCGTTGCCTTGGCGGTGAGTTCGGATGGAAATCGGGTCTACGCGGCCCTGCGAGGGTCGGATCAGATCGCTGTGATGGACGCCGCGAAGAACACGGTGATCACGCGAGTAAGGGTGGGTGACGCGCCGCAGGACATCGCTATCACGTCCGACGGGACGCGGTTGTACGCCGTGAACGGCGCGGGCAGCGTCTCCGTGATCGACACGTCCAGCAACCGCGTTGTCGCACAGGCCATCGCAGTGGGTCCGTCGCCGACGGCCGCTGCCGTGAGCCGGGACGGTTCGCGGGTATACGTGGCCAACGGCAACGACACGGTGTCGGTGATCGACACTTCTTCCGCGACTGTCATTCAAACCTTCTCGATTGACACGACGCCCGAACTCGGCGGCCACGATATTGCCATCAGCGCAGACGGAAGCCGCCTGTACGTCACGGATCAGCGTGACGCAGCGCTCCGGGTGGTGACTGTTGTTCCCGGCATCAATTCCCCCGCGTTGACGGCCGGCCCCTCCGTGGGTGAACCCAGTTCCAGCACCGGAGCGGTGTCCGGCTCGTTCACGGTTCGAGATCTCGACGGCGACCCGCTGACGCATACACTGACCACACCGCCTGGTCGCGGCGGAGTGGAACTGACGGCGGTGACCGGCAACCTCGGTACCACCTACAGCTACGTCTACACACCAACCCTGGCGGCGCGTCAGCAGGCGGCCCTACCTTTCGGCGTGGCCTGGGACAACTTCACGGTGACCGTCCGGGATCCCTCCCGGGGAGCGGTGGACGTCAGCGTCACCGTGCCCATCGATCCGCTTCACGCGACGTCCAGCGTCACGCCGATCGCGGTGGGCGATCGTCCGTATCAATCCGTCGTCAGCGGTGATGAATTGTGGGTGGTCAATGCCGGAGGCGGCGTGTCGGTTATCAACCGGTCCACCAGCGTGGTGGTGGACAGCCTGCCGTTCAGTCCAGGAATGCTGGCGGCCTCCGAAGACGGGACGAAGATCTTTCTCGGCTACGGCGGCAGCGGGAGCGTGAGCGTGAACTCGGTATCCATCGTCGATACACGAACCAGATCGGTCACGGCGACGATCACCGTTCCGCGCGGAGATCCGGGCGCCTACAACAGCGGTTTCGCGCTCCTGCCGAGCCCGAACGGCAAGAAGCTGTACGTCCTCAATCAATCTGATGCGCTGGTATCGGTCATCGACACCACCACCAATCAGGTCGTCTCGACGAGCAATCTCGGGTACTGGTCCGGCGATGCCGCGATCAGTCGGGACGGCTCGAGGCTGTACCGGACGGACGCCTTCGGCGACATCCAGGTCATCGACGTCACGGGCGCACCGAAGATCGTCGCCACCGTGAACGTCATGCCGAACAGCTCTTCATTCGAGGCCCGCGCGATCGCTATGAGCCCAGACGGCAAGCGGGCGCTCGTTCTCAGCGTCGAGACGATGCTCGGAGTCAACGGCGCCATCTCGGTGATCGACATCGATCCGCAGAGCCCGACCTACCACACCGAGTTGCGCAGCGGGTATGTCGGATGGCAAGACAACATTGCGGTCGACTTCACAACAGGCCGGATTTTCCTGAGCAACGTCTACGTCAGTAATGGGGAAGTGTTCGACATCGCCACGCTGACGAGACTGGGCACGTTCAAGCCGGTCGGTCAGCTGACCGTAGATTCGGACGGCACTCTCTACGTCGCCGACCCCTATACCGACACCGTCTACGCAATGGAGTTCGACGATCTTTCGCCGTAGCTCCTGGGGGTGCCCGACGTCACTGTCGCTCAACTGCTAGGCTCACCCGCGATTACCGACATCCTTTAACGACCGTCCCGTGAGGCGGAGAAGGAGGTCCGGGTTACCTGTGGCTACCACCAGTGACCGGGAGTTGATGTCCGCGGCGGACGTGAGTCGCACGATCGCCCGCATCGCCCATCAGATCATCGAGAAGACCGCGCTCGACGCTGCCGACGCACCCCGCGTCATCCTTCTGGGCATCCCCACCCGCGGCGTCACACTGGCCACCCGCCTCGCCGGCAACATCGGCGAGTTCAGCGGAGTCGACGTCGCCCACGGCGCCCTCGACACCACGCTCTACCGGGACGATCTGATGTCCAAGCCGCCCCGGCCGCTGGCCCCGACATCGATCCCGCCCGGCGGCATCGACGGCGCGCTGGTGATCCTCGTCGACGACGTGCTCTACACCGGCCGGTCGGTCCGCTCCGCGCTCGACGCGTTGCGCGATCTGGGCCGGCCGCGCGCGGTGCAACTGGCGGTGCTGGTGGACCGCGGCCACCGTGAGCTCCCGATCCGGGCCGACTACGTCGGCAAGAACGTGCCCACCTCGCGCAGCGAGAACGTCAAGGTCCGGCTGACCGAAGATGACGGACACGACGGCGTCCGCATCGCACCGTATGGAGGGCCGACGAGGTGAAACATCTGCTGACTGCGGCCGACCTGAGCCGTGACGACGCCACCGCGATCCTCGACAACGCCGACCGGTTCCGCGAGGCCCTGCTGGGCCGCGAGGTCAAGAAGCTGCCCACGTTGCGCGGTCGGACCATCATCACGATGTTCTACGAGAACTCCACCCGCACCCGCGTGTCGTTCGAGGTGGCCGGCAAGTGGATGAGCGCCGACGTGATCAACGTCAGCGCGTCGGGATCGTCTGTGGCCAAGGGGGAATCGCTGCGCGACACCGCCCTGACGCTGCGGGCCGCGGGCGCCGATGCGCTGATCATCCGCCATCCCGCGTCCGGGGCCGCCCAGCAACTCGCCGAGTGGACCGTCGACGAGGACGGTGGCCCGTCGGTCATCAACGCCGGGGACGGCACCCACGAACACCCGACCCAGGCGTTGCTCGACGCCCTGACGATCCGGCAGCGCCTCGGCGCGATCGAGGGCAAGCGCGTGGTGATCGTCGGCGACGTGCTGCACAGCCGCGTCGCCCGCTCGAATGTGGCGCTGCTGCACACCCTCGGCGCCGAGGTGGTCCTGGTCGCCCCGCCCACCCTGCTGCCGGTCGGCGTCGACGGGTGGCCGGTGAGCGTGTCCCACGAACTCGACGCCGAACTGCCGCTCGCCGACGCGGTGCTGATGCTGCGCGTGCAGGCCGAGCGGATGAACGGCGGTTTCTTCCCGTCCTCGCGCGAGTACTCGGTGCGCTACGGCCTGTCGGAGAAGCGGCAGGCGCAACTGGCCGAGCACGCCGTGGTCCTGCACCCCGGCCCGATGCTGCGGGGGATGGAGATCGCGTACTCGGTGGCCGACTCCCCGCAATCGGCTGTGCTGCAACAGGTTTCGAACGGCGTTCATGTGCGGATGGCGGTGCTGTTCCACCTGCTCGTCGGCGCCGAGATGGAGGCGATCAGCGCATGAGCGTGCTCATCACCGGTGTCCGGCTCTACGGCGAAGACGACCCGGTCGACGTCCTGGTCGGAGACGGGCAGATCCTCGAGATCGGCTCGGGGCTCACCGCCGACGAGACCATCGACGCCACCGGCCAGGTGCTGCTGCCCGGCTTCGTCGACCTGCACACCCATCTGCGCGAGCCCGGTCGCGAGTACGCCGAGGACATCGAAACCGGCTCGGCCGCAGCAGCTCTGGGCGGCTACACGGCGGTGTTCGCGATGGCCAACACCGACCCGGTGGCCGACAGCGTCGTCGTCACCGACCACGTCTGGCAGCGCGGCAGGCAGGTCGGCCTTGTCGACGTGCACCCGGTCGGCGCGGTCACCGTCGGCCTCGAAGGCAAGCAGCTCACCGAGATGGGCCTGATGGCCGCGGGCGTCGGCCAGGTCCGGATGTTCTCCGACGACGGCGTGTGCGTCGACGACCCGCTGGTGATGCGCCGCGCCCTCGAATACGCCTCCGGGCTGGGGGTGTTGATCGCCCAGCACGCCGAGGAGCCGCGCCTGACCGCCGGCGCCGTGGCGCACGAAGGACCGCATGCCGCCCGGCTGGGACTCGCCGGCTGGCCCCGCGCCGCCGAGGAGTCCATCGTTGCCCGCGACGCGCTGCTGGCCCGCGACGCCGGTGCGCGGGTGCACATCTGCCACGCCTCGACCGCGGGCACCGTCGAGTTGATCCGGTGGGCGAAAGAACAGGGCGTCTCGATCACCGCCGAGGTCACCCCCCACCACCTGCTGCTCGACGACTCCCGGTTGCAGACCTACGACGGGCGCAACCGGGTCAACCCGCCGCTGCGCGAGGCCACCGACGCCGTGGCGCTGCGCCAGGCCCTCGCGGACGGGGTGATCGACTGTGTGGCAACCGATCACGCGCCCCATGCCGAGCACGAAAAGATGTGCGAGTTCGCCAACGCCCGACCCGGCATGCTCGGACTGCAGACGGCGCTGTCGGTGGTCGTCGAGACGATGGTCCGGCCCGGCCTGCTGACCTGGCGGGACGTCGCGCGGGTGATGAGCGAGGCGCCGGCACGCATCGTCGGCCTGCCGGACCAGGGCCGGCCGCTGGAGGTGGGGGAGCCGGCGAACCTGACCATCGTCGACCCCGACGCGACCTGGACCGTCCGCGGTGCCGATCTGGCCAGCCGGTCCGGAAACACCCCGTACGAGGAGATGGAGCTGCCCGCTGTGGTGACCGCGACGCTGTTGCGCGGCACCGTCACCGCGCGTGACGGGAAGGCCGGCGCGTGAACACCGGAACGCTGGTCGCCTCCCTGATCATGGCCGCGGTGCTGGCTCTGCTCATCGCGATCCTGATCGGGGCGATGCTGCGCGGCTGGCGACACCGCGCCGAGCGGCAGGCCCAACTGGTCGGCACGCTGCCGTCGCTGCCCGACACGGTGGGCTCGGCGACTGTCGCCCCCACCAAGGGGCTCTACGTCGGCAGCACGCTCGTCCCGCACTGGAACGACCGGGTCGCCGCCGGTGACCTCGGCTTCCGCGCCAAGGCCGTCCTCACGCGCTACCCGGAGGGGATCATGGTGCAGCGCACCGGCGCCGGGCCCATCTGGATCCCCGAGGACGCGATCACCGCGATCCGCACCGAGAAGAGCCTCGCGGGCAAGGCACTGACCCACGAGGGCATCCTCGCCATCCGTTGGCGACTGCCCTCGGGGGTGGAGATCGACACCGGCTTCCGCGCCGACGACCGGCGCGAATACTCGAGATGGCTTCCGGAGGAGGTTGCATGACGGAGGACAGAGCCGTGCTCGTGCTCGAGGACGGCAGGGTCTTCACCGGCACGCCGTTCGGCGCGGTCGGCGAGACGCTCGGCGAGGCCGTGTTCTCGACGGGCATGTCGGGCTACCAGGAAACGCTGACCGACCCCAGCTATCACCGGCAGATCGTGGTGGCCACCGCGCCGCAGATCGGCAACACGGGCTGGAACCACGAGGACAGCGAGAGCCGCGGCGACAAGATCTGGGTGGCCGGCTACGCGGTGCGTGACCCGTCGCCGCGCGCGTCGAACTGGCGGGCCACCGGCACGCTCGACGACGAGTTGACCCGCCAGGGGGTGGTCGGCATCGCCGGGATCGACACCCGCGCCGTCGTGCGGCACCTGCGCAGCCGCGGATCCATGAAAGCGGGCGTGTTCAGCGGCAGTGCCCTGGCCGACGCCGATGAGCTGCTCGCCCGGGTGCGCGGTCAGGCCTCGATGCTCGGCGCCGATCTCGCCGGCGAGGTCAGTACTGCCGACCGTTACGTGGTGGAACCGCAAGGGCAGCACCGCTTCACCGTGGTCGCGCTGGACCTGGGGATCAAGACCAACACCCCGCGCAATTTCGCCGAACGCGGCATCCGCACCCAGGTGCTGCCCTCCTCGGCGGACTTCGCCGAGATCGCCGACCTGCATCCCGACGGGGTGTTCCTGTCCAACGGCCCGGGTGACCCGGCCACCGCCGACCACGTCGTCGAGGTGACCCGGGAGGTGATCGGCGCGGGCATCCCGCTGTTCGGCATCTGCTTCGGCAACCAGATCCTGGGCCGGGCGCTCGGCCGGTCCACCTACAAGATGACCTTCGGGCATCGCGGCATCAACATCCCGGTGATGGACCACGCCACCGGCCGGGTGGCGATCACCGCGCAGAACCACGGGTTCGCGCTCGAGGGCGAGGCGGGCGAGGAGTTCGACACCCCGTTCGGCCGCGCCGTGGTGACCCACACCTGCTCCAACGACGGTGTGGTCGAAGGGATCGCGTTGACGAACAAGAGGGCGTACTCGGTGCAGTACCACCCGGAAGCCGCCGCGGGGCCCCACGACGCGAACTACCTGTTCGACCAATTCATCGAGCTGATGGCGGGAGACCACTAGATGCCGCGCCGCGCAGACCTCAACCACATCCTGGTGATCGGCTCCGGGCCGATTTTGATCGGGCAGGCCGCCGAGTTCGACTACTCGGGAACGCAGGCGTGCCGGGTGCTGCGGGCCGAAGGCCTCGAAGTCACCTTGATCAACTCGAATCCGGCGACGATCATGACCGACCCGGAGTTCGCCGACCACACCTACGTCGAGCCGATCACCGCCGAGTTCGTCGAGAAGGTGATCGCCCAGCAGGCCGAGCGCGGCCACAAGATCGACGCGCTGCTGGCCACCCTGGGCGGGCAGACCGCGCTCAACACCGCGGTCAAGCTGTACGAGAACGGTGCGTTGGACCGCTACGGCGTCGAACTGATCGGTGCCGACTTCGAAGCGATCCAGCGCGGCGAGGACCGGCAGAAGTTCAAGGACATCGTCAGCAAGGTCGGCGGTGAATCCGCTCGCAGCCGTGTCTGTTTCACGATGGACGAGGTGCGCGAGACCGTCGTCGACCTCGGTCTGCCCGTGGTCGTGCGGCCCAGCTTCACGATGGGCGGCCTCGGTTCGGGAATGGCGAACTCGGCCGAGGACGTCGAACGGATGGCCGGCGACGGACTCGCCGCGTCGCCTTCGGCCAACGTGCTGATCGAGGAGTCCATCTACGGATGGAAGGAATACGAACTCGAGCTGATGCGCGACGGCCACGACAACGTCGTGGTGGTCTGCTCGATCGAGAACTTCGACCCGATGGGTGTGCACACCGGTGACTCGGTGACCGTCGCGCCGGCGATGACGCTGACCGATCGCGAATACCAGACGATGCGCACCCTGGGCATCGAGATCCTGCGTGAGGTGGGCGTCGACACCGGCGGCTGCAATATCCAGTTCGCCGTCAACCCGGCCGACGGCCGGCTGATCGTCATCGAGATGAACCCTCGGGTGTCGCGCTCCAGCGCGCTGGCCTCGAAGGCCACCGGATTCCCGATCGCCAAGATCGCGGCCAAACTGGCGATCGGCTACACGCTCGACGAGATCGTCAACGACATCACCAAGGAGACGCCGGCCTGCTTCGAGCCGACGCTCGACTACGTCGTGGTCAAGGCACCCCGGTTCGCCTTCGAGAAGTTCCCCGGCGCCGACGGCACCCTGACCACCACGATGAAGTCGGTGGGCGAGGCGATGTCGCTGGGCCGCAATTTCGTCGAGGCGCTCGGCAAGGTGATGCGCTCGTTGGAGACCAGCCGCACCGGATTCTGGACCGGCGCCGAGGTCGAGGGCGACGTGGATGAGGTGCTCGAGCGGCTGCGCACCCCGACCGACGGCCGGCTCTACGACATCGAGTACGCGCTGCGCCTGGGCGCCTCCGTCGAACAGGTCGCCGAGGCGTCCGGCGTCGATCCTTGGTTCGTCGACCAGATCAGCGGGCTGGTCGACCTGCGCGCCGAGCTGATCGACGCGCCGGTGCTCGGCGAGGAGCTGCTGCGCCGCAGCAAGCACAACGGTCTGTCGGACCGCCAGATCGCGGCGCTGCGACCGGAACTGGCCGGCGAGATGGGCGTGCGCGCGCTGCGGCAGCGGCTCGGCATCCACCCGGTGTTCAAGACCGTCGACACCTGCGCCGCCGAGTTCGAGGCCAAGACGCCCTACCACTACAGCAGCTACGAACTCGACCCCGCCGCGGAGAGCGAGGTCGCGCCCCAGTCCGAGCGGCCGAAGGTGCTGATCCTCGGATCGGGACCCAACCGCATCGGGCAGGGCATCGAGTTCGACTACAGCTGCGTGCACGCCGCGACCACGTTGAGCCAGGCCGGCTTCGAGACGGTGATGATCAACTGCAACCCCGAGACCGTCTCGACCGACTACGACACCGCCGACCGGCTGTACTTCGAACCGCTGACGTTCGAGGACGTGCTGGAGATCTACTTCGCCGAGCAGTACTCGGGCCGTGGGGGACCGGGCGTGGTCGGCGTCATCGTCCAGCTCGGCGGGCAGACGCCGCTGGGCCTGGCCGCGCGCCTGGAGAAGGCCGGGGTGCCGATCGTCGGCACGCTGCCCGAAGCCATCGACCTGGCCGAGGACCGCGGCCGCTTTGGCGAGGTGCTGACCAACGCCGGGCTGCCCGCACCGCGCTTCGGAATGGCGACCAGCTTCGACCAGGCCCGCCGCATCGCCGCCGAGATCGGTTACCCGGTCCTGGTGCGGCCGTCCTACGTGCTGGGCGGGCGCGGCATGGAGATCGTCTACGACGAGGACACGCTCGAGGGCTACATCACCCGGGCCACCCAACTCTCGCCCGAGCACCCCGTGCTGGTGGACCGCTTCCTCGAGGACGCGATCGAGATCGACGTCGACGCCCTGTGCGACGGCACCGAGGTCTACATCGGCGGCATCATGGAGCACATCGAGGAGGCCGGGATCCACTCCGGGGACTCCGCGTGCGCGCTGCCGCCGGTGACGCTGGGCCGCAGCGACATCGAAGCCGTGCGCCGCGCCACCGAGGCGATCGCCTTCGGAGTCGGCGTGGTGGGCCTGCTCAACGTCCAGTACGCGCTCAAGGACGACGTGCTCTACGTGCTCGAGGCCAATCCGCGTGCCAGCCGCACCGTGCCGTTCGTCTCCAAGGCGACCGCGGTGCCGCTGGCCAAGGCCTGCGCGCGGATCATGCTGGGCGCCACCATCGCCGGACTGCGCGAGGAGGGCATCCTGGTGGCCGAGGGCGACGGGGCCACCGTCCCGCGCAACGCGCCGGTCGCCGTCAAGGAAGCCGTGCTGCCGTTCCACCGGTTCCGCAAGCACGACGGCAGCCAGATCGACTCGCTGCTGGGGCCGGAGATGAAGTCCACCGGTGAGGTAATGGGCATCGCGACCGACTTCGGTAGCTCGTTCGCCAAGAGCCAGACCGCCGCCTACGGCTCGTTGCCCGCCTCGGGCACCGTGTTCGTGTCGGTGGCCAACCGCGACAAGCGGTCGCTGGTGTTCCCGGTCAAACGCCTCGCCGACCTCGGCTTCCACATCCTGGCCACCGAGGGCACCGCGGAGATGTTGCGGCGCAACGGAATTCCGTGCGACGAGGTGCGTAAGCACTTCGAAGAACCCAGCCCGGACCGACCCGCGGTGTCGGCGGTCGACGCGATCAAGGCAGGGGACGTGCAGATGGTGATCAACACCCCGTACGGCAACTCGGGTCCGCGCATCGACGGCTACGAGATCCGGTCGGCCGCGGTCGCGATGAACATCCCGTGCGTGACGACCGTGCAGGGCGCCTCGGCCGCGGTCCAGGGCATCGAGGCGAGCATCCGCGGCGACATCGGCGTGATGTCGCTGCAGGACCTGCACAGCGCGCTGGGCTCCTGACCGTGGGCGGGTTCGGTGACCGCCTGTCCGGTGCGATGGCCCAGCGCGGCCCGCTGTGCCTGGGCATCGACCCGCACCCCGAGCTGCTGCGCGCATGGGGGCTGGGCGCCGACGCCGACGGGCTGGCCCGCTTCAGCGAGACCTGTGTGACGGCGTTCGCCGGGTTCGCCGTCGTCAAGCCGCAGGTGGCGTTCTTCGAGGCGTACGGATCGGCGGGCTTCGCGGTCCTCGAGCGCACGATCGCCGCGCTGCGGGCCGAGGGCGTGCTGGTGCTCGCCGACGCCAAGCGCGGCGACATCGGCTCGACGATGGCCGCCTACGCCGCCGCCTGGGCCGGCGACTCGCCACTGGCCGCCGACGCGGTGACCGCCTCGCCGTATCTGGGGTTCGGCTCCCTGCAGCCGCTGCTGGACACCGCGCTGGCCCACGATCGCGGGGTGTTCGTGCTCGCGGCTACGTCCAATCCCGAAGGCGCCTCGGTGCAGCGCGCGGACGCCGGGGGACGCACGGTGGCCCAGTCGATCGTCGACGCCGCCGCCGCGATCAACGGCGGTGAACGGAACGGCTCGGTGGGGGTGGTGGTCGGGGCGACGCTGTCCGATCCGCCCGACGTGAGCGCGCTCGGCGGCCCGGTGCTGGTGCCCGGCGTCGGCGCCCAGGGTGGTCGTCCCGAGGCGTTGGCGGGGCTGGGCGGTGCCGCGGCGGGGCAGCTGCTGCCCGCGGTGTCCCGCGAGGTGCTGCGGGCCGGACCCCACGTCGCGGCCCTGCGCGACGCCGCCGAGACGATGCGCGACGCGGTGGCGTATCTGAAGCGCTGAACGACCTGTGCGACACGCCCGACCGCGACTGACCTGGGAAAATTTCTCGGCTCACCCCCCTGGGGCTGGTGTGACGCGCACCGGCTCCCGGTGAGGTGGCGGGGGTTGTCGACCGCCGGTGGGAAAACCAGCGATATGCAGGCATTTCCGCACGATCAGCCAATTTCGGCAATCCCGGCTCCCGGCGACGCGCCGATCGCGGCGCACGCCCCCTTGCGCCCTACACGCTGGGCTTTTGACCGCAGAACCCGGGGGTGGGGTTAGCTTTCGTCAGCCCGCGTGGGTACGGTCGTCCACGCTGGCCGGTTCGCGATCCACCACGACCGGCCGAGAGAAAAACAGATGGTGACGAGACGGAGGAACCCGTGGCCCTTCCCCAGTTGACCGACGAACAGCGCGCGGCAGCGTTGGAGAAGGCTGCTGCCGCACGTCGAGCCCGAGCCGAGCTCAAGGATCGGCTCAAGCGCGGCGGCACCAACCTCAAGCAGGTTCTCAAGGACGCCGAGACCGACGAGGTCTTGGGCAAGATGAAGGTCTCCGCTCTGCTGGAGGCGCTGCCCAAGGTCGGCAAGGTCAAGGCGCAGGAGATCATGACCGAGCTCGAGATCGCCCCGACCCGCAGGCTCCGTGGCCTGGGTGATCGTCAGCGCAAGGCCCTGCTGGAAAAGTTCGACTTCTCGTAAGAGGGGTCAGTGAGCGAAGGCGGAGGGCCGGACACGCACCCACAGGCTCCGGTCATGGTGCTGTCCGGCCCGTCTGCCGTCGGCAAGTCGACCGTCGTCCGCTGCCTTCGGGACCGGGTCGACGATCTGTACTTCAGCGTGTCGGTGACGACGCGGGCCCCGCGGCCCGGCGAACGCGACGGCGTGGACTACACCTTCGTGACGCCCGGAGAGTTCCAGCGCCTCATCGATGCCGGTGAGCTGCTGGAATGGGCGGAGATCCACGGGGGCCTGCACCGCTCGGGGACGCCCGCAGCCCCGGTCCGCGCCGCCACCGCAGCCGGGCGGCCGGTCCTCATCGAGGTCGACCTGGCCGGGGCGCGCGCGGTCAAGGAGGCGATGCCCGAGGCCGTCAGTGTCTTTCTCGCCCCACCCGACTGGGAGACACTCGAGCACCGGCTGACCGGCCGCGGCACCGAGACTCCCGAGGTGATGGCCCGCCGACTGGCGACGGCACGCACCGAATTGGCCGCGCAGGGCGACTTCGACGAGGTCGTCGTCAACAGTGAATTGGAATCGGCCTGCGCTGCGTTGGTATCCTTGCTGGTGGCCCGCACACCGGTGCGGCGCGACCAGTCTTGAATTCTCGATCCGAATCGCCAGGAGATCTTTTTCGTGAGCACCCCGCACGCCGACACGCGGCTGGCCGCCGTGGACCTCGACCCGTCCGCCGCCAGCGCCTACGACACGCCGTTGGGCATCACCAACCCGCCCATCGACGAGTTGCTGGACCGCGCGTCGAGCAAGTACGCGCTGGTGATCTACGCCGCCAAACGCGCACGTCAGATCAACGATTACTACAACCAGCTCGGTGACGGGATCCTCGAGTACGTCGGGCCGCTGGTCGAGCCCGGTCTGCAGGAGAAGCCGCTGTCGATCGCGATGCGCGAGATCCACGAGGATCTGCTCGAGCACACCGAGGGCGAGTAGAGACGCGGCCCCGGGGGATGGCCGAGCGCAAACGGATCATCGTCGGCGTCGCCGGCGGGATCGCCGCCTACAAGGCGGCGACCGTGGTCCGTCAGCTCACCGAGGCCGGCCACTCCGTGCGGGTGGTCCCCACCGAATCGGCGCTGAAGTTCGTCGGCGCCGCCACGTTCGAGGCGCTCTCCGGTAACCCGGTGCACACCGGGGTCTTCGACGACGTCCACGAGGTCCCGCACGTGCGGATCGGGCAGGCCGCCGACCTCGTCGTCGTCGCGCCCGCCACCGCCGACCTGCTGGCCCGCGCGACCATCGGCCGCGCCGACGACCTGCTGACCGCGACGCTGCTGACCGCCCGGTGCCCGGTGCTCTACGCGCCGGCGATGCACACCGAGATGTGGTTCCACCCCGCGACCGTCGAGAACGTCGCGACGCTGCGCCGCCGGGGCTCGGTCGTGATGGAACCGGCGTCGGGCCGGCTGACCGGCGCCGACACCGGACCGGGACGGCTGCCCGAAGCCGAGGAGATCAGCACGCTGGCTCAGCTGCTGCTCGCCCGCGGCGACGCGCTGCCCTACGACCTGGCCGGCGTCAAGGTGCTGGTGACCGCAGGCGGCACCCGTGAACCCATCGACCCCGTCCGGTTCATCGGTAACCGCAGCTCTGGCAAGCAGGGCTACGCGATGGCGCGCGTGATGGCCCAGCGCGGCGCCGAGGTGACGCTGATCGCGGGGAACACCGCCGGGCTCGTCGATCCCGCAGGCGTCCACGTCGAGCACGTCGGCTCGGCCACGCAACTCCGCGACGCGGTGTCCAAACACGCCCCGGACGCGAACGTGCTCGTCATGGCCGCCGCGGTCGCCGACTTCCGCCCCGCCAATCCGGCGGTCACCAAGATCAAAAAGGGCCCCGCCGGCGAGGGCGAACCCACGATCGAACTCGTCCGCAACGACGACGTGCTCGCCGGGGCGGTCCGCGCCCGCGCCGACGGTCAGCTGCCCAACATGCGCGCCATCGTTGGGTTCGCCGCCGAAACCGGGGACGCCAACGGCGACGTGCTGTTCCACGCCCGCGCCAAACTGCGCCGCAAAGCCTGCGATCTGCTCGTCGTCAACGCGGTCGGCGAGGGCCGGGCATTCGAGGTCGACCACAACGACGGATGGCTGCTGTCGTCCGACGGGACCGAGGCCGCACTGGAGCACGGTTCGAAGACCGTGATGGCGAGCCGTATTGTGGACGCGATCGCCGGCTTCCTGCACACCGGGTAGCGGCCAGCGAACAGACATCGGCTGCGCGTAAAGGTTGCGTGCGCCAGGGGGACACGCTTGGGTGCTAGAGGCGCCCGGCACTGCGTGCCGTCGCAGACAAGAAGGACAGGAAAGGATCGGACGTGAGTGATGCTCGGCTGTTTACCAGTGAGTCGGTGACCGAGGGGCACCCGGACAAGATCTGTGACGCCATCAGCGACTCGGTGCTCGACGCACTGCTCGCCGGCGATCCGAAGTCCCGGGTGGCGGTCGAGACACTGGTGACCACCGGCCAGGTGCACGTCGTGGGCGAGGTGACGACCTCGGCCAAGGAGGCCTTCGCCGACATCACCAACACCGTGCGCGCCCGGATCCTCGACATCGGTTACGACCACTCCGACAAGGGCTTCGACGGCCTCACCTGCGGCGTGAACATCGGCATCGGCGCGCAGTCCCCGGACATCGCGCAGGGCGTCGACACCGCGCACGAGACGCGCGTCGAGGGCGCGGCCGACCCGCTGGACGCCCAGGGCGCCGGCGATCAGGGCCTGATGTTCGGCTACGCCATCGCCGACACCCCCGAGCTGATGCCGCTGCCGATCGCGCTGGCGCACCGGCTGTCCCGCAAGCTGACCGAGGTCCGCAAGAACGGAACGCTGGACTACCTGCGCCCGGACGGCAAGACCCAGGTCACCGTGCAGTACGACGGCACCACCCCGGTCCGGCTGGACACCGTGGTGCTGTCCACCCAGCACGCCGACGGCATCGACCTCGAGAGCCAGCTGGCGCCGGAGATCAAGCAGCACGTCATCGACACGGTGCTCGCGGAACTCGGGCACGACACCCTCGACACGTCGTCGCCGCGCCTGCTGGTCAACCCGACCGGCAAGTTCGTTCTCGGCGGCCCGATGGGCGACGCCGGCCTGACCGGCCGCAAGATCATCGTCGACACCTACGGCGGCTGGGCCCGCCACGGCGGCGGCGCCTTCTCCGGCAAGGACCCGTCCAAGGTGGACCGGTCGGCCGCCTACGCGATGCGCTGGGTCGCCAAGAACGTCGTCGCCGCCGGCCTGGCCGAGCGGGTCGAGGTCCAGGTCGCCTACGCGATCGGCAAGGCCGCCCCGGTCGGCCTGTTCGTCGAGACGTTCGGCTCCGAGACCGTCGACCCGGTGAAGATCGAGAAGGCCATCGGCGAGGTGTTCGACCTGCGGCCGGGCGCGATCGTGCGCGACCTGGACCTGCTGCGCCCGATCTACGCGCCCACCGCGGCGTACGGCCACTTCGGCCGCACCGACATCGAGCTGCCGTGGGAGCAGCTGAACAAGGTCGACGACCTCAAGAACGCCGTCTGATCCCTACCGCCACGGGTACAGCACGCCGGCGTTGACGTCGACGATGCCGTAGGAGTTCCAGTACCAGTCGTGGCAGACGTTCGGGTCCCAGCTCAGGACCTGCCCGCCCGGGATGGCGGGGTCGCCGGGGCACCAGTGCGTGCAGGTCAGCCCCGGCGGGCAGTTGCCGCCCTGGTAGCTCGGCCCCTGCGCGGCCGCGACCGGTGCGCCGAGCGCACCGGCCAGGCCGAGCGCGCCGATGATCAGGATGCGCCTCACCGGATCAGCCGTTCGGGCAGTTCTGCGTCGGCAGGAACAGCGACCAGCACCATCCTGGCGGAAGCGGCGGCGTCAGGTTCGGCGGCGGGGGTGGCGGAGCCGGCGGCGCCTCACCCTCGAAGATGTTGGCCGCCACGTTGCCCTGCCCGTGGTAGACGTACCAGTACGTGTGGCAGACGTTGTTGTCCCAGACCACCGGGTTCACCCGCAGGTTGCCGGTCTGCACCGGCGGGTCTCCCGGGCACCAGCGGCACGGGCCCTCGGGGCTGTCCTCGGGGCATCCCGGCCAGGAGGCCGGCAGCGGGGCGCGCGGTAGAGCGGCGGCGGTGCCCGGGGCCAGGCCCAGTGCCATCGCCGCGCCGGCCCCCGTCAGCAGCGCCGCGGCGGCGGCGCGTCGGAGCGTGTGAACGTTGATCATGATGGGACGCTAGCCTCGCGCCGGGGCTACCGATCCCAAAAAGCGACTACTTCAGTGCCGTCTTCAGGGCCGTGAGCGCCCGTTCGGTCGCCTCCGTCGCGGCGGGAACCACGCCGTGGTACGCCAGGAAGCCGTGCACGAGCGTCTCGGCGTGGTGCAGTTCGGTGTCGACGCCCGCCTCGGTGAGCAGCTGTGCGTAACGCATCCCGTCGTCCCGCAGCGGGTCGTGGCCGGCGACGGCGATGTAGGCCGCGGGCAGCCCACCCAACTCGCCGGCGGCGGGGACGAGCGTGGCGGGCGGACTGGACAGGTCGGTGTCGGCGACATACCAGCGGGTGAAGGCCTTGCACGCGTCCAGGCCGAGGATCGGGGCGTCGGCGTTCTCGGTGAACGACGGCAGCGAGGTGTCGAACGTCGTCGACGGGTACCAGAGCAGCTGGAAGCGCAGTGGCAGGCTCGCGTCACGGGCCAGCTGCGCGATCACCGCGGCCAGGTTGCCGCCTGCGGAGTCGCCGGCGACCGCGATCCGTTCCGGATCCCCGCCGAAGCGTCCGGCGTTGGCGGCCACCCACTGCGTCGCCGCCCAGCTGTCCTCGACCGCGGCGGGATACGGATGCTCGGGGGCCAGCCGGTAGTCGACCGACACCACCACCGCGTCGGCCCCGACCGCGTGGATGCGGGCGGCCGCGTCGTAGGTGTCCAGGTCGCCGACCGACCAGGCGCCGCCGTGGAGGAAGATCACCACCGGCAGCACCGACGCCTCGGTCGGCGGCCGGTAGACACGGACGGGGACGGGGCCGGCGGGGCCGTCGACGCTGTGGTCCTCGGTGTCGACGTCGGGGTGGACCGGGATCCGCGGCAGTTCGGCGAAGCGCTGCCGCGCCACCTGGGGTCCGCCCTCGGCGGTGAGCGTGAACGGGACGGCGGCGAGCACCTTTGCCAGCACAGGATCGAGATCGGCCATGGCCCACACGGTAGCGTCCCCCCGTTTTAGTAGGTTCTGCCCATGACCCCGCCGATCCCGATGACCGGGCGCCGCACCGATCCGCGTGCCCGCGCGCTGTGGGCTGCCGCGGCGGCGGTGGCGGCGGGTTACGGCGTGTTCCTCATCGTCACCGCCACGCAGGTGCCGGCGGGCGCCGAGCTGACCGGTCGGTTCGCGGCCCAGCCCGCGGTCAAGGCCCTGGCCGCGGTGCTGCTCGCCGCCGCGGCGGCCACCCATCCGGTCGCCCGGGAGCGGCGCTGGCTGGTCGGCGCGCTGGTGTTCTCGGCGGCGGGCGACTTCCTGCTCGCGATGCCGTGGTGGGAGCCGTCGTTCGTGCTGGGGCTGGCCGCGTTCCTGATCGCGCACCTGTGCTTTCTGGCCGCGCTGCTGCCCCTGGTGGTCGTCACCCCGGCCAGATCGGCGGCGGCCGCGGTCATCGTGGTCGCGTGTGCGGCCCTGCTGGTGTGGTTCTGGCCGCGGCTGATCGCCGAGGGCATGGCCGTCCCGGTGACCGTGTACATCGCCGTGCTGGGCGCGATGGTGTGCGCCGCGCTGCTGGCCGACCTGCCGACGCCGTGGACGGCGCTGGGCGCGGTGTGCTTCGCCGCCTCCGACGCGATGATCGGGATCAGCAAGTTCGTCCTGCGCAGCGAGGCGTTGGCGGTGCCGATCTGGTGGTTCTACGCCGCCTCGCTGCTGCTGATCACCGCGGGCCTGCTGTTTCGCCGGCCGGCCGGATCCGTGGAGTGACCGGCGCCCGGCAGGCCGCCGAGCACGAGCCGATCGCCCGGGTGCTGCCGATGCTGACGGTGCCGCATCTGGACCGAGACTTCGACTACCTCGTCGCGGCCGAGCAGTCCGACGACGCCCAGCCCGGCGTCCGCGTCAAGGTCCGCTTCCACGGTCGCCTGGTCGACGCCTTCGTGCTGGAGCGGCGGTCGGACACCGACCACGCCGGCAAGCTCGGCTGGCTGGAGAAGGTGGTGTCCGCCGAGCCGGTGCTGACCCACGACGTGCGCCGCCTGGTCGACGCAGTCGCGGCCCGGTACGCGGGCACCCGCGCCGACGTGCTGCGGCTGGCCATCCCGCCCCGGCACGCCACCGTCGAGAAGCGCCCGCCCGCCGTGCTCGAGCCGTTCGTGCCCGCGCCCGTCGACACCACGGGCTGGTCGGCCTACAGCGGCGGTGCCCAGTTCGTCGCCGCACTGCAGGACGGTCGCGCGGCCCGCGCGGTGTGGCAGGCGCTGCCGGGGGAGTCGTGGGCCGACCGGCTGGCCGAAGCGGCGGCGGTGACGGTGAACGCAGGCCGATCGGTCCTCGCGGTGGTCCCCGATCAGCGCGACGTGGACCGGCTGGCGGTCGCCTGCGCCGAGCGGGTGGACCCGCAGCGGGTGGTCGCACTGTCGGCGGGTCTGGGCCCGTCGGAGCGCTACCGGCGGTGGCTGGCGGTGCTGCGCGGGGACGCACGGCTGGTCATCGGCACGCGCAGCGCGGTGTTCGCGCCGGTGGCCGAGCTCGGTCTGGTGCTGCTGTGGGACGACGGCGACGACTCGCTGTCCGAGCCGCGGGCGCCGTATCCGCATGCCCGCGACGTGGCGATGCTGCGCGCCCACCAGCTGCGCTGCGCCGCGGTGATCGGCGGCTACGCGCGCACCGCCGAGTCGCAGGCGCTGGTGCGCAGCGGGTGGGCGCACGATCTGACCGCGTCGCGGCAGGCCGTGCGGGCCTGCGCACCCCGGGTGCTCGCCCTCGAGGACAGTGCCTACGCGCAGGAACGCGACGCCGCTGCCCGGACCGCCCGGCTGCCGTCGATGGCACTGGACGCGGCCCGACGGGCGCTGGCCGCCGGGGCCCCGGTGCTCGTCCAGGTGCCCCGGCGCGGGTACGTGCCCGCGCTGGCGTGCGCCCGGTGCCGCACCATCGCCCGCTGCCGGCACTGCACCGGACCGCTGTCGCTACCCGGGCGTGACGCGGCCGGAGCGGTGTGCCGGTGGTGCGGACGAGAAGAGCTGTCGCTGCGCTGCGCCCGGTGCGGCGCCGACTCGGTGCGCGCGGTCGTCGTCGGCGCCCGCCGCACCGCCGAGGAACTGGGCCGGGCGTTCCCCGGCGTCGCGGTGGTCACCTCCGGCGGCGACGCCGTCGTCGCATCGGTGCCGTCGCGTCCCGCGCTGGTGGTCGCGACGCCTGGCGTCGAGCCGGCGGCCGAGGACGGGTACGGCGCCGCGCTGCTGCTCGACAGCTGGGCGTTGCTCGGCCGCCAAGACTTGCGCGCGGCGGAGGACACGCTCCGGCGCTGGATGGCGGCCGCGGCGCTGGTCCGCAGCCGCGCCGACGGTGGCGTCGTCGCCGTGGTGGCGGAATCGGCGATCCCGACCGTGCAGGCCCTGATCCGGTGGGATCCCGTCGGTCACGCCGATGCCGAACTCGACGCGCGGACCGAGGTGGGACTGCCCCCTGCCGTGCACATGGCCGCGATCGACGGCACCTCGGACGCGCTCACCGCGCTGCTGGCCGGCATCGTGGTGCCCGGCGGGGTCGACCTGCTGGGGCCGGTCGACCTGCCGGTGGGCGTCCGCAGACCGCCCGGTGTGGCCGACGAGCACCCGGTAATCCGGATGCTGGCCCGGGTGCCGCGCCACGACGGCCTGGCGCTGTCGGCGGCGCTGCGCAAGGCCGGCGCGGTGCAAAGTGCCCGCCATGATCATGAGCCGGTTCGCATCCAGATCGACCCGTTGCACATAGGGTGATGCGCATGTCGGTGGGGCGTCTTCTCAAGGCGGCGATCCCGCTGCTGCTCATCGCATTAGGGCTGCTGTGGCCGGTGGTGTTCGCCGGCGGCGGCTCGGCAGGCACCCCGGGGGAGGACCCGGTGGTGATCAGCGACTTCTCCATGAACGCCACCGTCGACGGCGCCGGGGACATGACCGCCGTCGAGACGATCACCACGCAGTTCTACAGCACCGATCGGCACGGCATCTTCCGCTACTGGGATGTGGCCAACCAGAACGACTCTCACGTCCGGCAGAAGCCCGAGGTCACCTCGATCCTGCTCGACGGGCAGCCGGTGCCCTACCAGATGCTGTGGGAGGACGGGAAACGCTTCCGCGTGGCCAAGATCGGCGACCCCGACCGCACGCTCAGCGACGGCACCCACGTGTTCGAACTCCGCTACCGCATTCCCGGCGTGCTCGACCCCGGCAGCACGGGTGCCGGCCGGCGGTTCGCGAAGGCCGTCGGATCGTCGGCCCCGTCCCCCTCGGTTTTCTTCTGGAACGTCATCGCCCCCTCGTGGAACAACCGCATCGACCGGGCCGACATCACGGTGACGCTGCCCGGCGCCGTCGGCACCGTGCAGTGTTCGGTCGGCTTCGATGTCGGCAGGCCCTGCGACACGCTGCGGGCCGGCGGTGACACCGTGGTGGCCACGGCCTCGGGGCTGCCCCCGCGCACCCCGGTGACCCTGCGCGCCGGAGTCGACGTGCCCACGCCGGCGCGGCTGAGCCTGCCGTGGCCCTACACCTGGGACCGGGTCCTCGGGCAGTCGGTCACCGCCGTGCTGTGGGTGCTCGGTCTGACCCTGGCCTTCGGCGCCGTGGCGGTGCTGTGGTTCCGCAGCGTGCTGGAGCGCTCGCCGGGGTTCCCGCTCCAGTACGCGCCGCCGCCGGGGCTGGGGCCGGTGCAGCTGGAGTACATCCGCACCGAGTCGGTGCCCAAGAACGGGTTGACCGCGACGCTGTTTTACCTCGCCGAGCAGGACCTCATCACGCTGCACCAGGTCAACGACAAACAATGGAACATCCGCAGCATCGCCCAGGCGGGACAGTGGTCCGGCGTCGACCCGGTCAGCCGGGCGGTCGCATCCCGGCTGAAACTGATCAACGCCGGCAGCGAGTTCGCCGCGAAGAAGACCGCGAAATCGGGGGAGAAGCTCAACAAGGCCAAGACCGACATGGCCGCGGCCGTGCAGAAGTGGGCGATCGACTCGGGGCTGATGGTGGCCCGCAAGAAGGAGTTGTGGCTGCGCGCCGCCAACGCGGTCGCGTTCCTGCTGATGATCTGCGGGTTCTTCCGCTGGGGGTTCCCGACCACGATGTGGGCGCTGCCCTTCGCGGTGTTCTTCCTGTTGTCCGCCGGCTCCTGGCGTGACGGGGTGGGGACCCGGCGTACCCCGGCCGGACGCGAACTGTGGTCGCGCGCAGGCGGATTCCACCGCATGCTGGCCACCGACTCGGCCGAGACCCGCTTCGACTTCTCGGCGCGCAAGGACCTCTACATCGCCTACGTGCCGTTCGCCGTCGCTGCGGGGGTCGCCGCCGCGTGGGCCAAGAAGTACGAGGCGTACACCAACACCGCTGCACCGCAACCGGATTGGTACACCACCTCGAGCCCGTCATCGACCTGGGGCGTGGCGGGCAGCTCCGGTGGTGCCGACTTCGACAGTTTCGAATCGGCCCTGTCCTCGTCGATCGGCGCCTACACCGCCTCTCAGTCGTCCTCCTCGTCGAGCGGCGGCGGTGGCGGGTTCAGTGGCGGCGGTGGTGGCGGCGGCGGTGGCGGTGGAGGAGGCGGATCATGGTGACGTTCCTGCTCGTCGTGGTGCTGGTGCTGGTGGTACTGGTCCTGATCGGATATGTGGCCGGCTACAACAAGATCCGGTCCGCCGATGTCCGCGTGGCCGAGGCGTTGTCCGGTATCGACGTCGAACTGACCCGGCGCGCGTCGCTGATCTCCGCCCTCGTGCACACCGTGCAGACTTTCGCCACCCACGAGCAGGCCATCCTCGACCGCGTCACCGACGCAAGGGCGGCGCTGACCTCGGCCACCTCGGGCGGCTCGGTGGCCGAACGCGGGGCGGCCGAGAAGCAACTCGACTCGGCGCTGGCGCCGCTGCTGGCCCTCGGACAGAGCTATCCGCAGCTCAATTCGTCGAACAACTTCCTGGATCTGCAGCGCAACCTCGCCGACACCGAGGACAAGTTGGCCTTCGCGCGTCAGTACTACAACGACGCGGCGGCCACCCTGAACCGGTTGCTCACCACGATCCCGTGGATGTTCGTCGCGCCGATGACCAAGGTCGGGGAGAGGGAGTACTACCAGACGCCGCGCTGAGGCCTCCTTCCTAGACTGGCCCGGTGCGTCTCGTGTTCGCCGGTACTCCGGAACCGGCCCTCCCGTCCCTGCGTCGGCTCCTGTCGTCACACCGCCACGACGTCGTCGCGGTGCTGACCCGCCCCGACGCCGCCGCGGGCCGCCGGGGCCGCCCCGCCCCGTCGCCGGTGGCGCAGCTCGCGCTCGAGCACGGGATCCCGGTGCTGCGCCCGCAGCGGCCCAACTCGGCCGAGTTCGTCGCCGAACTGGCCGCGCTGGCGCCGGACTGCTGCGCGGTGGTCGCCTACGGGGCGCTGCTCGGCGACGATCTGCTCGCGGTGCCCGCCCACGGCTGGGTGAACCTGCACTTCTCGATCCTGCCCGCCTGGCGCGGCGCGGCCCCGGTGCAGGCCGCGATCGCCGCGGGCGACGAGGTCACCGGCGCCACCACGTTCCAGATCGAACGCAGCCTCGATTCCGGCCCCGTCTACGGCGTCGTCACCGAGACCATCAGGCCCACCGACACCGCCGGCGACCTACTCGACCGGCTGTCGCAGGCCGGCGCGGGCCTGCTCGAGGCGACCATGGACGGCATCGCCGACGGAACCTTGACCGCGGTCCCCCAACCGGCCGACGGCGTCAGCGTGGCACCGAAGATCACCGTCGACGATGCGCGCATCCGGTGGGACCTGCCCGCGCACGTCATCGACCGTCGGATCCGCGCCGTCACCCCGAACCCGGGCGCGTGGACGATGATCGGCGAGGACCGCGTCAAGGTGGGTCCCGTGGCGGTGGTCGACGACGCCGACCTCGGACCCGGACAGCTCGCGGTGGACAAGAAGCACGTGCGGGTCGGCACCGGCTCGGGCGCGGTGCAGCTGCAGACCGTGCAGCCGCCGGGCAAGAAATCGATGAACGCCGCGGACTGGGCCCGCGGTGCGCGGCTCGACGAGATCGGCGCGGCCACATGACGCGCCCGCCGGGAAAGCGCCGCCCGCAGCGGCGCACCCCCCTCGACCCGGCCCGTCGGGCAGCGTTCGACGTGCTGCGCGCGGTGTCCGAGAAGGACGCCTACGCCAACCTGGCACTGCCCGGGATGCTCAGGGACCGCGGGATCACCGGTCGCGACGCGGCGTTCGCGACCGAGCTGACCTACGGCACGTGCCGCGCCCGTGGGCTGCTCGACGCGGTCATCGCGGCCGCCGCGGGCCGACCCGTCGACCGGATCGATCCGGTGCTGCTGGACCTGTTGCGCCTCGGCGCCTACCAGATCCTGCGCACCCGCGTCGACGACCATGCCGCCGTGTCCACCACCGTCGAGCAGGCCGGGATCGAATTCGACACCGCGCGTGCGGGTTTCGTCAACGGTGTGCTGCGCACCATCGCCCGCCGCGACGAGGCGTCCTGGGTGGCCGAGCTGGCCCCGCCCGCCGCCACCGATCCCGTCGGGCACCTCGCGTTCGTGCACGCCCACCCGCGATGGGTCGCGCAGGCGTTCACCGACGCGCTCGGCGCACGCGCCCACGAGCTGGCGGCCCTGCTCGCCAGTGACGATGCCCGCCCCGAGGTGAACCTGGTGGCCCGGCCGGGAGCAATGACCGCAGCCGAGCTGGCCGAGCAGGTCGGCGGCACGGTCGGGCCGTACTCGCCGTACGCGGTCCACCTGACCGAGGGCGACCCGGGCGGATTGGCCCCGGTCCGGGACGGTCGGGCGTTGGTGCAGGACGAGGGCAGTCAGCTGGTCGCGCGGGCGGTGACGCTGGCCGAACTCGACGGCCCCGACGGCGGCCGGTGGCTGGATCTGTGCGCCGGACCGGGCGGCAAGACCGCACTGCTGGCCGCCCTGGGGGAGCCGGCCGGCGCCCGCGTCACCGCGGTGGAGCCCGCACCCCGGCGCGCCGAGCTGGTCGAGCAGAACACCCGCGGCCTGCCCGTCGACGTGGTCCGGGTGGACGGGCGCGACCCGGGCCTGACGCCGGGTTTCGACCGCGTCCTCGTCGACGCCCCGTGCACCGGGCTCGGCGCACTGCGCCGCCGGCCCGAGGCACGCTGGCGCCGTCAGCCCGGCGATGTGGCACCGCTGGCCAAACTGCAGCGCGAACTCCTCGCCTCGGCGATCCGGCTGACCCGGCCCGGCGGTGTCGTGCTGTATGCGACGTGTTCGCCGCACCTGGCCGAGACCACCGGGGTGGTGGCCGACGCGCTGCGCCGCCATCCCGTCACCGCGCTGGACACGCGCCCGCTGTTCGAACCGGCGGCCGACACCGGGGACGGCCTGTCGGTCCAGCTCTGGCCGCACCGGCACGGCACCGACGCGATGTTCGCCGCCGCCCTGCGGGTGACGGGCCCCCGATAGGCTGACCCCATGCCCGGACAGCACGCCCGCACCGCCCCGCTGATCGCCCCGTCCATCCTGGCCGCCGATTTCGCCCGGCTCGCCGACGAGGCCGCCGCGGTCCAGGGCGCGGACTGGCTGCACGTCGACGTCATGGACAACCATTTCGTGCCCAATCTCACGCTCGGGCTGCCCGTCGTCGAGTCGCTGCTCAAGGTCACCGACATCCCGATGGACTGCCACCTGATGATCGACGACCCGGGCCGGTGGGCACCGCCGTACGCCGAGGCCGGCGCGCACAACGTCACCTTCCATGCCGAGGCCACCGACGATCCGATTGCCGTGGCCCGCGACATCCGCGCCGCGGGGGCCAAGGCCGGCCTGGCCGTCAAACCGGGCACCCCGGTGGACCCGTATCTTGAGATCCTGCGCGACTTCGACACGCTGCTGGTGATGTCGGTCGAACCCGGTTTCGGCGGGCAGAAGTTCATCGCCGAAGTGCTGCCCAAGGTGGGCATCGTGCGGCGCCTCGTCGACGCGGGCGAGCTGACGATCCTCATCGAGATCGACGGCGGCATCAACGCCGACACGATCGAGGCCGCCGCCGAAGCCGGGGTGGACTGCTTCGTGGCGGGCTCGGCGGTCTACAGCGCCGACGACCCCGCGCAGGCCGTGCAGTCGCTGCGCAACCAGGCCGCGGCGGCAGCCCCGCATTTCGCGCGGTGAACCTCGACGCGGCGATGGCCGTGGCCCTCGAACAGGCGGAAAAGGTCAAGGGCACAACGTATCCCAATCCGCCGGTGGGCGCGGTCATCCTGGATGCCGATGGCGAGATCGCCGGTGTCGGCGCGACAGAACCGCCCGGTGGACCGCACGCGGAGGTGCTGGCGCTGCGCCGGGCGGGGGAGCGGGCGGCCGGCGGCACGGCGGTGGTGACGTTGGAGCCGTGCAACCATGTCGGGCGTACCCCGCCCTGCGTGGACGCGCTGCTCGCCGCGGGCGTCGCGAACGTCGCGTTCGCCGTGGCCGATCCGAATCCGGTGGCCGCCGGTGGGGCGGCGCGGCTGTCGGCCTCGGGTGTGCGGGTGACCCCCGGGGTGTGCGCCGACGCCGCCGCGGGTGGGCCGCTGCGCGAGTGGCTGCACAAGCAGCGCACCGGAATGCCCCATGTGACATGGAAATTCGCGACCAGTGTGGACGGCCGCAGTGCGGCCGCCGACGGTTCGAGCCAGTGGATCACCAGTGAGGCCGCCCGCGCGGACGTGCATCGCCGCCGCGCGGCCGCCGATGCCATCGTCGTGGGGACCGGCACCGTGTTCGTTGACGACCCGGCGCTGACCGCTCGACTGCCCGACGGCACCCTGGCCAACCGGCAGCCCCTGCGCGTCGTCGTCGGTATGCGTGAGATTTCGCCTGACGCAACGATTCTCAACGACGACTCGCGCACCATGGTGATCCGCACCCGCGACCCCCGCGAGGTGATCCAGGCACTGTCGGACCGCACCGACGTGCTGCTCGAGGGCGGCCCCACGCTGGCCGGAGCCTTCCTGCGGGCCGGGGTGATCGACCGCATCCTGGCCTATGTCGCCCCGATCCTGCTGGGCGGTCCGATCAGCGCCGTCGACGACGTCGGGGTGCTCAGCATCGCCCAGGCCCAGCGTTGGCGATTCGATGCGACACTGCCGCTCGGACCCGACGTTCTGCTCAGCCTGATCCCAGCCTGACCGGACGCCGCACCGTTATCCGATCGTTACCCGCTGTCCATCAACGGTTTCCGTGGGCGTTCTCACAGCACCCAGCGGGCGAGGGAGCGACCCCAGGGTGGGGACTGGTCCGTAGAATCGGTCGGGAATATCGCGCTTTCACCGAAGAGTTGCGCAAGGTGAGCACGAACAAAGGACAAGAGCATGACTGCACTGCAGGACTGGCTCAGCAACAGCCCGGTCACACCCGACGCCATCAAGGCGGTGATCCGCGATGCCTGGCGGGGACTGACCTCCGACGACGACGACTTCGACGAGACCTTCGACGACGGTTCGGCCGTCGCGCCTCAGCTGATGGGCCGCGGACTCGAGCGCTGCTGAAGCTCCTCGGGCTCGTCGGCCTGCTCGTGCTTGGCGCTGATCAGCAGCCCCAGCAGCGCCCCCACCACGCACACGATCGCCGTGATCGAGAAGATCTCGGCGTACTGCAGCACGTAGGCCTCCCGCACACGGTGCGCTTCCGCGGCCAGGCGCTCCGCCAGGCTGTTGCCGCCGGTGTTGGCGGGAAGGCTGGCGAGGTGCTGGTTGAACCGGTACAGCCCCCAGGCTGACAGCGCCGCGATACCGATCAGCATGCCGATCATCCGGGCCACCACCACGGCCGCCGACGCGATGCCGTGCTGGGCCGCGGGCACCACCCGCAGTGTCGCCGACGTCAACGGGCCGATGACCAGGCCGAGGCCGAACCCCGCGATCGCCAGGTCGGTGTCGAGGACGGGCAGGTGGAGGAAGCCCAGGTCGTGGCGCGCGGCAAGCAGGTCGACGGGCCATTTCGAGATCAGCAGATAGCCGCCCGCGGCGATCAGCAGGCCGGTGAACGCGACGATCCGGTCGCCGAGGCGGGTGGCCACCCAGCCGCCCACCAGGGCGCCGATCGGCAGCGCGATCAGGAACCTCAGCAGCAGGAAGGCGGCCTCGTTCTGGTCCTGGCCGAGCACGCCCTGGCCGAACAGTTCGACGTTGACCAGTGTGACCATCAGGGCCGCGCCGGCGGTCAGCGAGGCGCCCAGCGCCGCCAGGAACGGCCGGAAGTGAACACCGGCCGGGTCCAGCAGCCGGGTGCGGGCCACTTTCTCCCACACGAAGAACGCAACCGCGGCCACGGCGGCGGCGATCAGCACCGGCACACCCCAGCTGGGCAGCACCTGCTTGCCGTCGGGCCGCGGGTTGTACAGCCCGACGACGGCCAGCCCCAGCGCGACCGCGAGCAGAAGGCCGCCGATCACATCGACCTTCTGCGGATCCTCGCCGCGGGACCGCGACGGCAGGCTGAAGTGGATCATCACCATCGCGATGACCGCGAGCGGCACGTTGACCCAGAACACCGACTGCCAGTGTCCGAACGCCCACACCAGCGTGATGCCGTACAGCGGGCCCAACACACTGCCCAGCTCCTGGGCCGCACCCACCCCGCCGAGCACGGCGGCCCGGTTGCGGGCCGCCCACAGGTCGGCGGCCAGGGCCAGCGTGACCGGCAGCAGCGCGCCGCTGGCGGTGCCCTGCACCACCCGGCCGATCACCAGCACCGTCAGATCCGTCGACATCGCGGTGATCACCGAGCCGAGCGCGAAACCGGCGAGGCTGACCTGGATCAGCATCTTGCGGCCGAACCGGTCCGATGCCCGGCCCAACAGCGGCATCGCGGCGATGTAGCCCAGCAGGTAGCCGGTGATGATCGGCGTGACCCGCTGGATCTGGTTCACGCCGATCCCGACGTCACGCATGATGTCGGTCATGATCGTGACGACGACGTAGGTGTCGAGCGCGCCGAGCACCACCGCGAGGCTGCCCGCGCTGATCGCGATGCGGCGGTTCGTCGTCCCAGCTGCGGCGGTCGCCGCCGGCGCGCTGTGCATCACACCGCCGGCTTGGCGACCGTCACCGGCTCGCCCCACTTCGACAGCGTCATCGTGACGCTGTTGCCGGGGGTGGGTTCGAGCCGGGCCTGCATCAGCTCGTGGTTGCCGTCCTCGGTGACCCAGGCGGTGCCCGGGACGGGGCCGGTGGCCGCGATCTGGGGGGCGATCTTGTTGACCGCGTCGGCGCGGACGTTGCCGGTGATCCGGACGGTCTTGACGCCCTCGATGGTCTCGCGGCCCTCGGACTTGGCGTCGTTGAAGTTGGCGAGCACGTTGGCCAGCCCGTTGTCGGGGCTCAAGATCGCCGCGACGTCGTAGATATCGGCGGCGGGCCCGAAGTTCGACAGGCTGCCCCCGGCAGTGATCGCGGCGTAGAGGTCACCGTCGGACACGACGAACTCGACTCCTTGCAGCTTCTGCCCCAGGAACACGATGTCGGCGGTGCCCTTCGCGGCGACCGCCGGCTTCTGGGTGAGATCGCCCTCGAGGGACTCGACCGGCAACTCGGCGATCTGGCCCTGCACCGCGAGCTGCAGATGCGCGCTGGTCTGCGCCTTGGTGGTGTCGGCGGATTCCCGGAGAAGGGTCGTGGCGTCGGGCAGGTCTTTGCCGGAATCCTCCGACGACGAGCCGGAACACCCTGCGACGAGCGCGACGACGGCGAAAAGGGCGGCGACGAGCGCCAGGAGGCGGGTCTGCATGCCTGCATCGTAGAGGGTGCGACGAGGGGGCCGTGTTCTCCGCTGCGCGGGATCGGTCGCCGGGAGGGGGCCTAGGCTGGGCATCGTGTTCACCGGAATCGTCGAAGAACTGGGCGAAATCGTCGGCAAGGAGGACCTCGGCGACGCCGCGCGTTTCGTGATCCGGGGCCCGATCGTGACTTCAGATGCCGGGCATGGAGATTCGATCGCGGTCAACGGCGTGTGCCTGACCGTCGTCGACGTGCTCGCCGACGGCTCGTTCTCCGCCGATGTGATGGCCGAGACGTTGCGGCGGTCGAGCTTGCGCGGCGCCGACGTCGGCACCCGGGTCAACCTCGAACGCGCCGCGGCGATCAACAGTCGGCTGGGCGGCCACATCGTGCAGGGGCATGTCGACGGCACCGGTCACGTGGTGTCCCGCACCCCGTCCGAGCACTGGACGGTGGTGCGCATCGCGTTGCCGCCGGAGCTGTCCCGCTACGTGGTGGAGAAGGGCTCGATCACCGTCGACGGGGTGTCGCTGACCGTGTCCGGTTTGGGCCCGGACTGGTTCGAGGTGTCGCTGATCCCGACCACGCTGGACTTGACCACCCTGGGCCGGGCCGAGATCGGCGCCCCGGTCAACCTGGAAGTCGACGTCATCGCCAAGTACGTCGAGCGGCTGCTCGGGCAGAAAGACGCTCCCAACAGCTGAAACAGCGCTGTCAGTAGGTCGGGCAGGCCTGCCTGAGGAGCGCCACCAGCTCTTCAGGGTGCTCGTTGATCTCATTGACACCGTCAGTGTCAGTGGGCAACTCGACGCTGACCTGATGGTCACCCTGCCGGTTGTCCACGCAGGTGAACTCGAACTGGCCCGCCGGATGCCTATCCCACGGAGCCGTCGGTGCAAGCAGCAGCGCAGGCGTCAGGATCGTGGTCGAGGCCAGGACCAGCGACAGAATGAACTTTCGACCCTTCGGCAGCGCGACGAACCAGCTCGCGAAGGCGTCCCCCCGTTTCCCCATGGGGATCACGGTAGAACGCTCAGGAGAGCTTCACTACGTCTCTCTGGCGCACGAGCGGCGCGCCGCAGCACTGTGACCGGCATCACCGCCTCCGGCCCACGTCAGGCGGGCAATAACGCGGCCGCCCGCGTGGTTCATACTGAACGGGAGAAACAGGGTGGTTCTCGGTGCGGGAACCGGCAAGGTGGTGAGGATGACGAGGCTGGATCCGGTCGAGCGTGCGGTGGCCGACATCGCCGCGGGCAAGGCCGTCGTCGTCATCGACGACGAAGACCGGGAGAACGAGGGCGACCTGATCTTCGCCGCCGAGAAGGCCACCCCCGAACTGGTGGCGTTCATGGTGCGCTACACCTCCGGCTACCTCTGTGTGCCGCTGGACGGCGAGATCTGCGACCGGCTGGGATTGCTGCCGATGTACGCGGTCAACCAGGACAAGCACGGCACCGCCTACACCGTCACCGTGGACGCGAAAGTCGGTGTGGGAACCGGTATCTCGGCTTCCGACCGGGCCACCACGATGCGGCTGCTGGCCGACCCGACCGCCGTGGCCGACGATTTCACCAAGCCCGGGCACGTCGTTCCGCTGCGTGCCAAGGACGGCGGCGTGCTCCGCCGCCCCGGCCACACCGAGGCCGCCGTCGACCTGGCCCGGCTCGCCGGCCTGCAGCCCGCCGGCGCGATCTGCGAGATCGTCAGCCAGAAGGACGAAGGCGCGATGGCGCAGACCGACGAGCTGCGGATCTTCGCCGACGAGCACGACCTCGCGCTGATCTCCATCGCCGACCTGATCGAGTGGCGCCGCAAGCACGAGAAGCACATCGAACGCGTCGCCGAGGCGCGCATCCCCACCCGACACGGGGAGTTCCGCGCGGTCGGCTACACCAGCATCTACGAGGACGTCGAACACGTCGCGCTGGTCAAGGGCGACATCGCCGGACCCCACGAGGACGGCCACGACGTGCTGGTCCGCGTGCACTCCGAGTGCCTCACCGGGGACGTCTTCGGCTCGCGGCGCTGCGACTGCGGGCCCCAGCTGGACGCCGCGCTGGCGATGGTGGCCCGCGAAGGCCGCGGCGTCGTGCTCTACATGCGCGGCCACGAGGGCCGTGGCATCGGTCTGATGCACAAGCTGCAGGCCTATCAGCTCCAGGACGCCGGCGACGACACCGTCGACGCGAACCTCAAGCTGGGCCTGCCCGCCGACGCCCGCGACTACGGCACCGGCGCGCAGATCCTCGTCGACCTCGGGGTGCGCTCGATGCGGCTGCTGACCAACAATCCGGCCAAGCGCGTGGGCCTGGACGGCTACGGGTTGCACATCATCGAACGCGTCCCGCTGCCGGTGCGCGCCAACGCCGAGAACATCCGCTACCTGATGACCAAGCGCGACCGCATGGGCCACGACCTGACCGGCCTCGAGGACTTCGACGAGGCGCTGCCCGGCGAGTTCGGTGGGGCGGTATGAGTCCTGCGGCAGGCGTGCCCGACCTTCCCGATCTCGACGCCTCCGGTATCCGGCTCGGCATCGTCGCGAGCACCTGGCACGAGACCATCTGCGACGCGCTGCTCGAGGGCGCGCGCCGGACCGCGCAGGACGCCGGCATCACCGATCCGACCGTGGTGCGCGTCCTCGGCGCCATCGAGATCCCCGTCGTGGCGCAGGCGCTGGCCAGGACGCATGACGCCGTCGTCGCACTCGGCGTCGTGATCCGCGGCGAGACACCGCATTTCGACTACGTCTGCGACGCGGTCACCCAGGGACTGACCCGGGTGTCGCTGGATGCGTCGACACCGGTGGCCAACGGCGTGCTCACCGTCAACACCGAACACCAGGCGCTCGACCGGGCCGGGCTGCCGGCGTCGGCCGAGGACAAGGGCGCCCAGGCCGCCGCGGCCGCTCTGTCGACGGCGCTGACGCTGCGCCACCTCGCCGACGGCTCATGAGCGACGACGCGGGCTGGGACGTCGAGGTCAAGCCGTACCTGACCCCGAGGTTCGCCTACGGCGCGGCGGTGCTCATCGTCGCCGCACATGTCACCGTCGGCGCCCTGCTCAAGGTCGGCACCACCGGGGTGATCTTCCGGACCGCCGACCAGGTGGCGATCGCACTGCTCGGCGTCGTCATCGGCTGCTTCGTCTGCCTGTTCGCCCGGCCCCGCCTGCGGGTCGGCGCGGCCGGGGTCGCGGTGCGGAACCTGTTCGGCTACCGCGTCTTCGCGTGGGACCTCGTCCGGGGTCTGTCGTTCCATCCGGGCGCGCGGTGGGCCCGGCTGGATCTTCCCGACGACGAGTACGTGCCCGTGATGGCGATCCAGGCCGTCGACAAGGGCCGCGCGGTCGCCTCGATGGACCTGGTCCGTGATGCGATGCAGCGCTACCAGAGTCCCCATCACGACGGGGTCAACGGCCGTCTCCCATGACGGCACCCTCCCGGCGCGGTTCGGCACCGCCCACCCAGCCGGGATCGGACCGCACGATCGCCGACAGACCGCTGGACTGGTCGGCGATGTCGACCTGATGGCCGAGGTCGCGCAGACCGGTGAGTAGCGGGTCGTGCCTGCCGTCGTCAAAGATGTCGATGGCCGGATGTTCCCCGCCGACGTTCGTCGTCGGTGAATTGGCGGCGCCGAAGTCCACCATCGACACGGCCTGTTGCGGATCCATACCCCAATCCAGCAGGCCGACAACCGTTTTGACGACGAACTGGATGATCGTGGAGCCGCCCGGCGAGCCGGTGACGGCGTACAGCGGCCCCAGGGATCCGGACGGGTCGGCGTCGAAGATCAGCGTGGGCGCCATGGTGCTGCGCGGCCGTTTTCCCGGCGCGACCCGGTTGGCGACCGGCGCACCGTCCGCGCCGGCCGGCTCGGCGGAGAAGTCGGTGAGCTGGTTGTTGAGCAGGAACCCGTCGACCATGTGGAACGAGCCGAACGCCGACTCGACGGTCGTGGTGAGCGAGGCGGCGTTGCCCTGCCCGTCGACGATGCTGACCTGGCTGGTGCCGTGCTCCGGGACGGGCGGCACGGGCGCGGTCGGCGGGCCGAACTCGCCCGGCACGGCCGTCCCCATCGTGCGGTCCGGGGAGATCAGGGCCGCCCGCCCCGCGAGGTAGTCGGCGGCCAGCAGGGTATCGGGGGAGCCGCCGGGCAGGGGCACGAAGTCGGTGTCGGCGACGTAGCGGTCCCGGTCGGCGTAGGCGAGTCGCTCCGCCTCGGCGATCAGGTGCACGCCCTGCACCGTGGGCCTGCCCCCGTCGCGGTCGAGGTCGGTGGGCCGGTGGTCGGCCATCGTGAAGTGCTCGAGCACGCCGAGGGTCTCGGCCACCGCGATGCCGCCCGACGACGGCGGCGGCATCCCGCAGATCTGGCGGCCCCGGTACGGTGTGCACAACGCTTCCCGCGTCCTGGCCGTGTAGCCGGCCAGGTCCTCGACGGTCATCAGACTCGGTGTGCGTCCGCCCGACGGGTCGGCCGCGGCCGCGACGATGTCGGCGGCGATCGGCCCGGTATAGAGCGCGGCCGGGTCGGTCGCGATGGCGCCCAACGTCTTTGCGTACGCCGGGTTGGTCAGCCGGGTGTCGGCCGACCGCGGCGAGCCGTCCGGGGCGAGGAAGTACGCGCCCGCCTGGGCGTCGAGGCGCAGCTTCGACGCCGCGTCGGCGATGGCGGCCGCCAACCGGGGGCTGATGTCGAAGCCGTCGTCCGCGAGCCGGACCGCCGGGGTGAACAGATCCCGCCACGGATGCCGGCCGTGCGCGGTATGCACGTCGGCGAGCATCCGCACGATGCCCGGCACTCCGATGGATCGTCCGGAGCCGCGCGCATCGGGTTTCGGCGCCGTCCGGTCGGTGTCGGACACCCAGCGCAGATAGTTCTCGGTCGCCGCGGCGGGGGCGACCTCCCGGCCGTCGAACGCCTGCACGGATCTGGCGGCCGCGTCGTAATACAGCAGGAATCCGCCGCCGCCGATCCCGGAGGACTGGGGTTCGACGAGGCCCAGCACGGCCTGAGCGGCGACCAGGGCGTCGGCGGCCGTGCCGCCGTCACGCAGCACCTCGCAGGCGGCGCGGGTGGCCAGCGGGTTGGCGGTCGCGACGGCGTACCGGCCGGTGCGCACCGGTGTCATGCCGGTGCGGTAACCGGTCGCGGTCTCGGGCGCCGCAACCGCCGCAGACCAGCACGGCAGCGAGCACCCCTGCCCACACCCGGGACGAGGTCACGGTCCGCACCCCCACCTTCTCGCTCTACCCGGTCGGAGGGTCGCAGTAACCTGGGTCCGTGCCCGATCCAGCGACGTACCGACCCGCTCCCGGGTCCATTCCCGTCGAACCGGGTGTCTACCGTTTCCGCGACCAGCACCGCCGGGTGATCTACGTCGGCAAGGCCAAGAGTCTGCGCAGCCGGCTCAACTCCTACTTCGCCGATCTGTCGGGTCTGGCGCCGCGCACCCGCCAGATGGTGATGACCGCCGCGAGCGTCGAGTGGACGGTGGTGACCACCGAGGTCGAGGCGCTGCAACTCGAATACAGCTGGATCAAGGAGTTCGATCCCCGGTTCAACATCCGCTACCGGGACGACAAGTCCTATCCGGTGCTCGCGGTCACGCTGAACGAGGAGTACCCGCGGCTCAAGGTCTACCGCGGCCCACGCCGTAAGGGGGTGCGCTACTTCGGCCCGTATTCGCACGCCTGGGCCATTCGCGAGACCCTGGACCTGCTTACTCGGGTGTTCCCCGCCCGCACCTGCTCAGGGGGAGTATTCAAGCGGCACAGCCAGATTGACCGACCCTGCCTGCTGGGTTACATCGACAAGTGCTCGGCGCCGTGCGTCGGGCGGGTCAGCGCCGAGCAGCACCGCCAGATCGTGATGGACTTCTGCGACTTCCTCGCCGGCAAGACCGACCGGCTCATCCGGGAGATGGAACAGCAGATGAACGCCGCGGCCGAGGAGCTCGACTTCGAGCGGGCCGCCCGGCTGCGCGACAACATCGGTGCGATGCGCCGGGCGATGGAAAAGCAGGCCGTGGTGTTCGGTGACGGCACCGACGCCGACGTGGTGGCGTTCGCCGACGACGAGTTGGAAGCCGCCGTCCAGGTGTTCCATGTCCGGGGCGGACGGGTTCGCGGCCAGCGCGGCTGGGTCATCGAGAAGTCCGGGGAGCCGGGCGAATCCACGCTGTCCTATCTGGTCGAGCAATTCCTCACGCAGTTCTACGGCGATCAGGTCGCCCTCGACGGCGCCGCCGACGAGGGTGGCGACGAGAGCACCAACCCGGTGCCCAAGCAGGTGCTCGTGCCGGTGCTGCCCGAGACGTCCGCGGAACTGGAGACGTGGTTGTCCCAGCTACGTGGGTCACGGGTGTCGCTGCGGGTCGCCCAGCGCGGCGACAAACGGGCGCTGGCCGAGACGGTGCAGCGCAACGCCGAACAGGCGCTGAACCAGCACAAGCTCAAGCGCGCCGGCGACTTCACCGCGAGAAGCGCTGCGCTGCAGAGCATTCAGGACGCGCTCGGGCTCGAGGACGCGCCGCTGCGCATCGAGTGCGTGGACATCAGCCACGTGCAGGGCACCGACGTGGTGGCTTCGCTGGTGGTTTTCGAGGACGGCCTGGCGAAGAAATCCGACTACCGGCACTACGCGATCCGGGAGGCGGCGGGGGACGGACGCTCCGACGACGTGGCCTCGATCGCCGAGGTCACCCGCCGCCGCTTCCACCGCCATCTGCGCGACACCCAGCAGCCCGGCGACCTGATCGCCGAGGGGAGATCGCGACGTTTCGCCTACCCGCCCAACCTCTTCGTCGTCGACGGCGGCGCCCCGCAGGTCAACGCCGCGGCCGCAGTGCTCGACGATCTCGGCATCACCGACGTCGCGGTGATCGGCCTGGCCAAACGTCTCGAAGAAGTGTGGGTGCCGTCGGAGCCGGACCCGGTCATCTTCCCCCGCAACAGCGAAGGTCTCTATCTGCTGCAGCGGGTGCGCGACGAGGCGCACCGGTTCGCGATCAGCTACCACCGCAGCAAGCGCTCCAAGCGGATGACGGCCTCGGCACTGGATTCGGTGCGCGGCCTCGGGGAACACCGGCGCAAGGCGCTGGTGACCCACTTCGGCTCGGTCGCGCGACTGCGCCAGGCCACCGTCGAGGAGATCACCACGGTGCCCGGCATCGGAGTGGCCACGGCCCGCGCGGTGCTGGAGGCATTGGGCGTGGAATTTGGCGCGGAACCGGGTGGGGAAACGGCCGACGTCGGGGATTCACCACCCGAACCGGACGCGGCGGTGACGGTGATCGACGATGATCGAAGCACAGTGACGGGATGACAGAAGCGGGCATGCACACCGAATCCGGCGGTATCGACGTGGTCCTCGTGACGGGGCTCTCGGGTGCGGGTCGCGGAACAGCGGCGAAGGTCCTCGAGGATCTGGGCTGGTATGTCGCGGACAACCTGCCGCCGGAGCTGATCGCGCGGATGGTCGACCTCGGCCTGGCCGCGGGGTCGCGGATCACCCAGCTGGCGGTCGTGATGGACGTGCGGTCCCGCGGGTTCACCGGTGACCTGGACGGGGTGCGCAGCGAGCTGGCGGCGCGCGACATCGCTCCGCGCGTGGTGTTCCTCGAGGCGTCCGACGACATCCTGGTCCGGCGCTACGAGCAGAACCGGCGCAGTCACCCGCTGCAGGGCAACCAGACGCTCGCGGAAGGGATCGCGGCCGAGCGCGCCCTGCTGGCCCCGGTGCGGGCCGCCGCCGACCTGGTCATCGACACCTCATCGCTGTCGGTGCACGGGTTGCGGGAGAGCATCGAACGGGCCTTCGCGGCCGAGAGCGTCGCCAACACCAACGTGACGGTCGAGTCGTTCGGCTACAAGTACGGGCTGCCGATGGACGCCGACACCGTCATGGACGTCCGGTTCCTGCCCAACCCGCACTGGGTGGACAATCTTCGTCCGCACACCGGCCAGCATGCCGATGTCCGCGATTACGTCCTCGGCCAACCCGGCGCCGTGGAGTTCCTCGACTCCTACCATCAGCTGTTGGACGTCGTGATCGACGGCTATCGGCGGGAGGGGAAGCGCTACATGACCGTGGCTATCGGCTGCACCGGGGGTAAGCACCGCAGTGTGGCGATGGCGGAGGCGCTCGCGGAGAGGCTGCAGGACGCGGCACTGACGGTGCGGGTGCTGCACCGGGATCTGGGTCGCGAATGAGCCCGCGCATCGTCGCCCTCGGCGGAGGGCACGGGCTCTATGCCACCCTGTCGGCGGCACGGCGGATCACCCCGCACGTCACCGCGATCGTCACCGTCGCCGACGACGGCGGTTCCTCGGGACGGCTGCGCAGCGAACTCGACGTGGTGCCTCCCGGCGATCTGCGAATGGCGTTGGCGGCGTTGGCTTCCGACAGCCCGCACGGTCGGCTGTGGGCCACCATCATCCAGCACCGCTTCGGCGGCAGCGGCGCGTTGGCCGGGCACCCCATCGGCAACCTGATGCTCGCCGGGCTCAACGAGGTCCTCGCCGATCCGGTCGCCGCGCTCGACGAGCTGGGCCGCATCCTCGGCGTCAAGGGCCGGGTCCTCCCGATGTGCCCGATGGGTCTGAGCATCGAGGCCGACGTCGTCGGCCTGGAATCCGATCCGCGGGTGAGCCGCGCGATCCGCGGCCAGGTCGCGATCGCCACCACCGTCGGCAAGGTGCGCCGCGTGCGGTTGCTGCCCGGTGATCCGCCCGCCACGCACCAGGCGGTCGACGCGATCATGAACGCCGACCTGGTGGTGCTCGGGCCCGGCTCGTGGTTCACCAGCGTGATCCCGCATGTGCTGGTGCCCCAGCTGGTGGCCGCGCTGCGGGCCACCTCGGCGCGGCGGGCGCTGGTGCTGAACCTGGTCGCCGAGCCGGGGGAGACGGCCGGGTTCTCGGTGGAACGGCACATCCACGTGCTGGCCCAGCACGCGCCGGACTTCACGGTGGGCGACATCATCGTCGACTCGTCGCGGGTGCCCAGCGACCGGGAGCGGGAGCAGTTGCGCCGCACCGCGACGATCCTCGATGCCCGCGTCGAGTTCGCCGACGTGTGCCGACCTGGTACACCTTTACATGACCCGGCGAGGTTGGCGGCGGCACTGGAGGGTGTTCTGCAACGGGGCGTGACACCCACGGGGAGGCCGCAGGCGGTGCCCACACCGACAGTGAACGGACCGAGAGGTGACGACCCGTGGCGATGACAGCCGAGGTCAAGGATGAGCTCAGCCGGCTCGTGGTGAATTCGGTGAGCGCTCGCCGCGCCGAGGTGGCCTCGCTGCTGCGGTTCGCCGGCGGCCTGCACATCGTCTCCGGCCGGGTGGTGGTCGAGGCCGAGGTCGACCTGGGCATCATCGCGCGCCGGCTGCGCAAGGACATCTACGACCTGTACGGCTACAACGCCGCCGTGCACGTGCTCTCGGCCAGCGGCATCCGCAAGAACACCCGCTACGTGGTCCGCGTCGCCAAGGACGGGGAGGCGCTGGCGCGCCAGACCGGCCTGCTGGACCTGCGCGGCCGCCCGGTGCGCGGGCTGCCCGCCCAGGTGGTCGGTGGCAGCGTCGCCGACGCCGAAGCCGCTTGGCGGGGAGCGTTTCTCGCGCACGGCTCGCTGACCGAACCGGGCCGGTCCTCGGCGCTGGAGGTCAGCTGCCCCGGTCCGGAGGCCGCGTTGGCACTCGTCGGTGCGGCGCGGCGGCTGGGCGTGAGCGCCAAGGCCCGCGAGGTGCGCGGGGCCGACCGCGTGGTGGTGCGCGACGGGGAGGCGATCGGCGCGCTGCTGACCCGGATGGGCGCCCAGGACACCCGGCTGACGTGGGAGGAGCGGCGTATGCGCCGCGAGGTCCGCGCCACCGCGAACCGGCTGGCCAATTTCGACGACGCGAACCTGCGCCGGTCGGCGCGGGCCGCGGTGGCCGCGGCCGCGCGCGTCGAGCGGGCGCTGGAGATCCTCGGTGACACGGTGCCCGACCACCTGGCCGCCGCCGGCAGCCTGCGGGTGGCCCACCGGCAGGCCTCGCTGGAGGAGCTGGGCCGGCTGGCCGACCCGCCGATGACCAAAGACGCGGTGGCAGGCCGGATCCGGAGGCTGCTGTCGATGGCGGACCGCAAGGCCAAACAGGACGGCATCCCCGACACCGAGTCGGCGGTCACGCCGGATCTGCTCGAGGACGCCTGACAGCCAGCCCACCGGCTAGAAGTCGAGCAGGTGCTGCAGCGCCTTCTGGTCGATCGCGTCGAACTCGTGGTCCTCGACGTGCATGTAGTGCCGCACCCGGTTGACGAAGTCGTTGATGGCGGCGTTGAACGCATCGACCGCGGCGTTGCGCCGGTCCGGGGAGAGCGCGCTGGTGATCTCCTGCGCGAACGCGGTGTAGATCACGCGCTGCGCGCTGTCCGCGATGTCGGTGGGCGCCACCAGGCGCAACTCGGTGAGCAGCGTGATGGCGCGCTTGATGTCGTCCTCGAGGACGCCGGTGGCGCGCACCACCCGGAACAGGACGGCGAGCCGGTCCAGGTTCTCGGGGATCGTCGGGTCGATGTTGCGGGCCATGGAGAGCAGATGGTCGCGGTCCTCGGCGTGCGCCAGCCGCTGCGTCACCTCCGTCCACTCCGCGGAGATCTCTTTGAGACCGGCACTGGCCACCGAGATCTCGGTCATCGCCGAGACGAACCGGATCGTCGCGTCGCGCAGCAGGTCGAACTTCTGCCGCTCCTCCTCGGCGATGCTCTGCCGTTCGTGGGTCTTCTTCGACGTCCAGTACGTGGCGATCCCGCCGACCATCGTGCCGAGCAAGCTGGCGGAGGCGGTGATGGCCGGGATCACCCAATCGGTCATGTCCTGGAGTATCGCGCCCGGCTCCCGATCGTGGCGCCCACTTGGCGGCATGCGCTCCACAGCAGCAGGCCGGCCTGGATGCCCAGGGCGATCGAGATCATCGAGATCAGCGTGACCGCGACGGCGCCCGAGCTGTTGGCGCCGATCAGTTCGGTGACGCCGATGAAGCCCAGCGACCCCGGCACCAGCAGCCAGAAGCCGGGCAGCAGCAGCGTCGCCGCCGACGGCGTGCCGGGCCGCCCGGCAACGAACAGCGCGCACAGCGCGAGCGCCAGCCCACCGCCGAAGCCGCTGGCGTAGCTGCCCAGCGCGGCGTTGCCCGCCAGTTGGCCGGTGTAGGAGACGAACAGGATCAGCAGCATCCAGCCCATGAACCGGGTGGGCGGGCCGTGGTAGAGGAACAGCCCCACCGCGTAGATCGCGCATCCCAGCCACGGCGCCCACGGGCCGAAGCGGTCCACCACGGCGACGCTGAGTTCGTCGGTCGTCAACCCGACCGCCTGCGCGGCGATCAGGATGCCGAAAGCCAACTGGGCCAAGCGCATAGCGCCGGCGATCAGGCGCGCCGAGCCCGAGATCATGTCCCGGGTGCTGAGTTCGATGACCGCCAGCGTGATCGCCGTGCCGGGCAGGAACATCACCAGCGCCGGGGCCAGCGCCCGCAGGCTGCCCTCGCCCAGGTGCAACAGCCGGCCCGCCGTGAACGAGCACAGCGCCACGGTGAACGCGGCGACCACCGGGAGCAGCTGCGTGAGCGGCTCGCTGCGGCGCGCCAGCAGCGCGGCCAACCCGACGCCGAAGCCGAAGACCGTCGCCGCCCCGAGGGCGACCGGATTGGGCTGCAGGATGAGCGCGAACGCGGCGCTCTGCAGCGTGTACCCGAGGACGAACGCCCACGCCGGGAAGCGGGGCTCCATCGCGTCGATGCGGTCGAGCTCGGCCAGGCCGTCCCGCGGGCTGATCTGCCCGTGCCGGGCTCGGCCGACCAACGCGGCCAACGGGAAGGTCTGGTCGAAGCGCAGGTCCCGTTCGGCGCTCTTCATCTGCACCGCGCCGCCTTCGCCGCGGTCGCCGGTCAGCTGGATGTGGTTGGGCAGCGCCAGCATCTCGCCGGTCACGCCGTACCGGTCGGACGCGGTGACCACCGTGTGCCGCACCGTTCCGATCGGGTAGCCGGCGGCGATCATCGCCGCGCCCATCCGGGCCAGGAACGTCGTCGGGTCAATCGGTCGGTCTCCCACGGGCGGCACAGTAAACCCTTACCGTGGCGCCATGGCCGTATTGACCGTGGGCGTCGCCTACCCGGATCCGCCGTTCAACGCGATGCCCGGGGACACCGGACTCGACATCGAGGTGATGCGGGCGCTGGCCGCGAAGCTGGGCGATGAGGTGACCTTCGTCGGCTACGACGGAGCCGACTTCGACGGCATCTTCGACCGGCTGGGCGCGGGCGAGTACGACTGCGTCATCGCCGGCACGACGGTCACCCCGCAGCGGGCCGCCAAGGCCGCATTCCTCCCGCCCTACGTCATCTCCGGACAGGGCCTGGCGGTGGACACCGAGCGGCTGCCGCACGTGCGCTCCGTCGACGACCTCGCCGGCCTGACCATCGGTGTGCAGCGCGGCAACACCAGCGAGGCGATCGCCGAGGGGTTGGTCGCCGAGGGCAAGGCCGCCCGGGTGCGGTTGTACGACTACGGCGCGATCAGCACCGCGATCGCCGACCTGGGCGCGGGTGGCTGCGACGCGGTGATGAAACTGGCGCCGGTGCTGGCCCAGCTGGTGCGGGACGTTCCCGGCGTCGAGGTCGTGGCGCGCGGCCTGTCGGTGGAGGACATCGCGATCGCGGTGGCGCCCACCGACACGGCGCTGCTGGCCCGGTTGCAGGTCGCTCAGGCCGAGCTGGAGGAGGACAGCACCCTGCAGAAACTGCGCCGCCGATGGCTGGGCAATCCCTACGTCGACCAGAGCGTCGCCGTGCTGTGAAACAGGTACGGGGCAACTGCGCGCACGGAGAGCCCCACGCACTAGGCTGGCTGCCGAGCAGTTCAACGACCGAGTAGGAGACTGACGTGACGATCCGGGTAGGCGTGAACGGTTTCGGCCGTATCGGGCGCAACTTCTTCCGCGCTCTGGACGCGCAGAAGGCCGAGGGCAAGAACACCGACATCGAGATCATCGCCGTCAACGACCTCACCGACAACGCCTCGCTGGCCCACCTGCTGAAGTTCGACTCCATCCTCGGCCGGCTCCCGTACGACGTCAGCCTCGAGGGCGAGGACACCATCGTCGTCGGCGACACGAAGATCAAGGCGCTCGAGGTCAAAGAGGGACCCGCGGCGCTGCCGTGGGGTGACCTCGGTGTCGATGTCGTGGTCGAGTCCACCGGCATCTTCACCAAGGCCGAGAAGGCCAAGGGCCACCTCGACGCCGGCGCCAAGAAGGTCATCATCTCCGCGCCCGCCACCGACGAAGACATCACGATCGTGCTGGGCGTCAACGACGACAAGTACGACGGCAGCCAGAACATCATCTCCAACGCGTCGTGCACCACCAACTGCCTCGGGCCGCTGGCCAAGGTGCTCAACGACGAGTTCGGCATCGTCCGCGGCCTGATGACCACGGTGCACGCCTACACCCAGGACCAGAACCTGCAGGACGGCCCGCACAAGGACCTGCGCCGCGCCCGCGCCGCCGCGCTGAACATCGTGCCCACCTCGACCGGCGCCGCGAAGGCGATCGGGCTGGTGCTTCCCGAGCTGAAGGGCAAGCTCGACGGCTACGCGCTGCGCGTGCCGATCCCCACGGGCTCATGCACCGACCTCACCGCCGAGCTGGCCAAGTCCGCGTCGGCCGATGAGATCAACGCCGCGATGAAGGCCGCCGCCGAAGGCCCGCTCAAGGGCATCCTGAAGTACTACGACGCCCCGATCGTGTCCAGCGACATCGTCACCGACCCGCACAGCTCGATCTTCGACTCCGGCCTGACCAAGGTCATCGACAACCAGGCCAAGGTCGTGTCCTGGTACGACAACGAGTGGGGCTACTCGAACCGGCTGGTCGACCTCGTCGGCCTGGTCGGTAAGTCGCTGTAAACGCGATGAGTCTCAAGTCCCTCGAAGACCTGCTCGCAGAGGGAGTTTCGGGTCGGGGCGTGCTCGTACGCTCCGACCTGAACGTGCCCCTCGACGGTGACCGGATCACCGATCCGGGTCGCATCATCGCCTCGGTGCCCACCCTCAAAGCGCTGAGCGACGCGGGGGCCAAGGTCGTCGTCACCGCCCACCTCGGCCGCCCCAAGGGGGAACCGGACCCCAAGTTCTCGCTCAAGCCCGTCGCCGCGGCCCTGGCCGACAAGCTCGGCCGGCACGTGCAGCTGGCCGGCGACGTGGTCGGCAGCGATGCGCTGGCCCGCGCGGAGGGGCTGACCGACGGCGACATCCTGCTGCTGGAGAACATCCGCTTCGACGCCAGGGAGACCAGCAAGGACGACGCCGAGCGCCGCGCGCTGGCCACGGCGCTCGTCGAACTGGTGGGAGACGACGGGGCCTTCGTCTCCGACGGCTTCGGGGTGGTGCACCGCAAGCAGGCGTCGGTCTACGACGTCGCGACGCTGCTGCCGCACTACGCGGGCACCCTCGTCGACACCGAGGTCAAGGTGCTCGCGCAGCTCACCGAATCGACCGAACGGCCCTACGCCGTGGTGCTCGGCGGCTCCAAGGTGTCGGACAAGCTGGCCGTCATCGAGAACCTCGCCACCAAGGCCGACAGCCTGATCATCGGCGGCGGGATGTGCTTCACCTTCCTTGCCGCACAGGGACTCTCGGTGGGCAGTTCGCTTCTCGAAGAGAGCATGATCGAGACCTGCCGCAAGCTCCTCGACGACTACGGCGACGTGCTGCACCTGCCGGTGGACATCGTGGTGGCCGAGAAGTTCGCGGCCGATTCGCCGGCCGAGACGGTCGCGGCCGACAAGATCCCCGACGACAGAATGGGTCTGGACATCGGCCCGGAGTCGGTCAAGCGGTTCACGGCGCTGCTGTCGAACGCGCGGACGATCTTCTGGAACGGCCCGATGGGCGTGTTCGAGTTCCCGGCGTTCTCCGCGGGGACCAAGGGGGTGGCCGAGGCCATCATCGCCGCGACCGGCAAGGGCGCGTTCAGCGTCGTCGGCGGCGGGGACTCGGCGGCCGCGGTGCGCCAACTGGGCCTGCCCGACGACGGTTTCTCGCACATTTCCACCGGTGGCGGTGCGTCGCTGGAATACCTTGAGGGCAAAGAGTTGCCCGGTATCCGAGTACTGAGCTCCTAGAAAGGCCCGGCCGTGTCCCGTAAGCCGTTGATCGCCGGCAACTGGAAGATGAACCTCAACCACTTCGAGGCCATCGCGCTGGTGCAGAAGATCGCATTCTCGTTGCCGGACAAGTACTTCGACAAGGTGGACGTCACGGTCATCCCGCCGTTCACCGACCTGCGCAGCGTGCAGACCCTCGTCGACGGCGACAAGTTGCGCCTCACCTACGGCGCGCAGGATGTGTCCCAGCACGATTCCGGCGCCTACACCGGCGAGATCAGCGGCGCGTTCCTGGCCAAGCTGGGCGCCACGTTCGTCGTCGTCGGCCACTCCGAGCGGCGGACCTACCACCACGAGGACGACGCGCTCGTGGCGGCCAAGGCGCAGGCGGCGTTCAAGCACGGCCTGATCCCGATCATCTGCATCGGCGAGCAACTCGAGGTGCGCGAGGCGGGCGATCACGTCGAGTTCAACGTGAATTCGCTGCGCGGATCGCTGGCCGGGTTGTCGGCCGAGCAGATCGGTCGGGCGGTCATCGCCTACGAGCCCGTGTGGGCGATCGGTACCGGCCGGGTGGCCAGCGCCGCCGACGCGCAGGAAGTGTGCAAGGCCATCCGGGACGAGCTGGGCAACCTGTCGTCCCCGGAGCTGGCCGCCGGAGTGCGGGTGCTCTACGGCGGATCGGTCAACGCCAAGAACGTCGGCGAGATCGTCAACCAGCCCGACGTGGACGGTGCGCTGGTGGGTGGCGCCTCGCTGGACGCCGAGCAGTTCGCCACCCTGTCGGCAATCGCCGCGGGCGGCCCGCTGCCCTGACCCTGATATCGTGACGGCCATGGAATTGGCCCTGCAGATCATCCTGGTCGTGACCAGCGTGCTGGTCGTGCTCTTGGTTCTGCTGCACCGCGCGAAGGGCGGCGGCTTGTCCAGCCTGTTCGGCGGCGGCGTCCAGTCCAGCCTGTCCGGCTCCACCGTGGTCGAGAAGAACCTGGACCGGCTGACGTACTTCGTCACCGGCATCTGGGTGGTCGCCATCATCGGGATGGCGCTGCAGATCAAGTACAGCTAGCTCAGCGAGCCCAGGACCGCGGCCGCGGCGCGCCGTCCACTGACCAGCGCACCCTGGATCGATGCGGTGTCGCGGTGATCTCCGCACACCCACAGTCCCCACGCATCCCGGACTGGTCGACGCACCGTCAGCGGGGGTGACTGCGCCGGCAGCGCGTCGGGGACGACGTGCCGGATCACCGGCTGCCAATCGCCGGCGTCGACACCGAGGATCTCCGCGGCGTGCACCCGCATCTCCGTTTCCGACGGCTGTCCGTTCCCCAGCAGCGCCGACGCGGCCACCAGATGCCGTCCCGGCGGCGCGTAGCTGGGTGCGGCCGCGCTGATCACCGCCGCGTTGACGACCGGGCCTTGCGCGCCGGGGCGGCCGTCGACGAACAGCATCGGCGGCCCGCCCCACGGCCGGTCGGTGGCCCACCAGTCCGTGACCACACCGTGGGTCGGCGGCAGGGCCGCACTGATCCACTGCGCTGCCGCGGTCGCATCGGTGGCGACCACCACCTCGCGGGCCCGCACCGTGGCCCCGTCCTCGGCGTCGACCCGCCACCCGCCGTCTGACCGGGTGATCCCGGCCACCCGGCGGTTCAGCGCGACCCGCTCACCGAGCGGCGCGGCCATTTGGTGGGGCAGCGCGGCCATCCCGTCCGTCGGCAGCGCGGGCACCCCGAGGGCGAACATCCGCACCAGCAGCAGCGCGAAAGCGTTGGACGTCGTACCGGTGTCGTCGAGCACGACACCGGACAGGAAGCGGTCGATGACTCGGCGCAGCTCGCCGGACACCCCGCACCGGTCGAGCGCGGCCACCAGCGTGGTGTCGTCTCCGGGGGAGGCCTTCAGGTGGCCCGGACGCAGCGCCGGGTACGCCCACCGCGCGACCGCCACCGCGTCACCGGGACGCACACCGCGGCCGAGGAGCATGCCGGGTACGCGCGAAGGAGCCCGCAGCGGGTGGGCCAGCACCACGGACCCCCGTTCGCGACGCACCCCGACCCCTGCCCCGAACGGCTGCAGCCGCAGCTTCGCGACGTCAACGCACGAATCCAGTTCGGGGTAGGCCGGGTTGAGCACCTGGAAGCCGCGATCACACCGGAAGCCGTCGACGACGTCGGTCCGGATCCGGCCGCCCACCTCGTCGGCCGCCTCCCACACGCGCACCTCGCGGCCGGCATCGGCGAGCACCCGGGCGCAGCGCAGCCCTGCCAGCCCGGCGCCGACGACCACGACCTCGACGTCCTGCACATCCATCCGGCCACGCTACCGCGCTCGCCATGCGGCAGAATCTGGCTGCGTCGATACTGGGCACCATGTCCCAGACAGCCGACAGTGCCCTCGAAACGATGGGCGCCCGCGAACCGAACGGTGCCCTCGAACCGATCGGAGCCGTGCAGCGCACCCAGGTGGGCCGTGAGGCGACCGAACCGATGCGGGAGGACATCCGCCTGCTCGGCACGATCCTGGGCGACACCGTGCGGGAGCAGAACGGGGACGCGACGTTCGATCTGGTCGAACGCGCCCGGGTGGAGTCGTTCCGGGTGCGCCGCTCGGAGATCGACCGCGCCGAGCTGGCCCGGCTGTTCGACGGTGTCGACGCTCAGCAGGCGATCCCGGTCATCCGGGCCTTCACCCACTTCGCGCTGCTCGCCAACGTCGCCGAGGACATCCACCGCGAGCGCCGCCGGGCCGTCCACGAGGCGGCGGGGGAGCCGCCGCAGAACAGCAGCCTGGCCGCCACCTACCTCAAGCTCGAGGACGCCGACCTCGACGCGGGCCGCGTCGCCGACGCGTTGGTGGGGGCGTTGGTCGCGCCGGTCATCACCGCGCACCCCACCGAGACGCGGCGGCGCACCGTGTTCGACACCCAGCACCGCATCACCGAGCTGATGCGGCTGCGCCTGCACGGCCACCACCGCACCGAGGACGGCCGCGACATCGAGCGCGAACTGCGCCGCCACATCCTCACGCTGTGGCAGACCGCGTTGATCCGGTTGTCGCGCTTGAAGATCCAGGACGAGATCGAGACCGGGCTGCGGTATTACCCGGCGGCGTTCCTCGACGTGATCCCCCGGGTGAACGCCGAGGTGCGGGCCGCGCTGCAGGCCCGCTGGCCCGGCACCGACCTGCTGAGCGAGCCGATCCTGCGGCCGGGATCGTGGATCGGCGGCGACCGCGACGGCAACCCGAACGTCACCGCGGAGGTGGTGCGGCTGGCCACCGGCAGCGCCGCCCACACCGCGTTCGCGCACTACTTCACCGAGCTGACCGCGCTGGAGGAAGAGCTGTCGATGTCGGTGCGGCTGGTGCACATCAGCGACGAGCTCGCGGCGCTGGCCGATGCGTGTCACGAGCCGGCCCGCGCCGACGAACCGTACCGCCGGGCGCTGCGCGTGGTGCACGCCCGGTTGACGGCTACGGCGCGGCAGATCCTGGACCGCCAGCCCGAGCACGAACTCGACCTCGGGATGGCGCCGTACGTCGCCCCGGCCGAGCTGTCGGCCGACCTCGACGTCGTCGACGCGTCGCTCCGTGCTCACGGCAGCGCGGTGCTCGCCGACGACCGGCTGGCCCGGCTGCGGGAAGCGGTGCGCGTCTTCGGTTTTCATCTGTCCGGTCTGGACATGCGGCAGAACTCCGACGTGCACGAGGAGGTGATCGCCGAGCTGCTGGCCTGGGCCGGCGTGCATCCCGACTACGCCTCGCTGGCGGAACCGGAGCGGGTGGAGCTGCTGGCGGCCGAGCTGGCCACCCGCCGGCCGCTGACCGGGCCCGGGGCTGCGCTCTCGGACTTGGCGCGCAAGGAACTCGACATCGTCGCCGCCGCGGCGCGCGCCGTGCAGGTGTTCGGGCCCCAGGCGGTGCCCAACTACATCATCTCGATGTGCCAGTCCGTGTCCGACATGCTCGAAGCGGCGATCCTGCTCAAGGAGGCCGGCCTGCTGGACGCCTCGGGGGAGCACCCGTACGCGCCGGTCGGCGTAGTCCCGCTGTTCGAGACCATCGACGACCTGCAGCGCGGATCGTCGATTCTCGAAGCGGCGCTGGACCTTCCGCTCTACCGGGCAGTGGTGGCCGCGCGCGGCGACAGCCAGGAGGTGATGCTCGGTTACTCCGACTCCAACAAGGACGGCGGCTACCTCGCGGCGAACTGGGCGCTCTACCGCGCCGAACTCGACCTCGTCGAGTCGGCCCGCGCGACCGGAGTCCGGTTGCGACTTTTCCACGGTCGCGGTGGCACGGTCGGTCGCGGCGGGGGTCCCAGCTATGACGCCATCCTGGCCCAGCCGCCGGGCGCGGTGAACGGGTCGCTGCGGATCACCGAGCAGGGGGAGGTGATCGCCGCCAAGTACGCCGAACCCCGGATCGCGCACCGCAATCTGGAGACCCTGCTGGCCGCGACACTGGAAGCGACCCTGCTCGACGTCGAAGGGCTCGGAGAGGCCGCCGAACCGGCGTACGCGGTGCTCGACGACCTCGCCGCGCGCGCCCAGCGCGCCTACGCCGAATTGGTGCACGACACACCGGGTTTCGTCGACTACTTCAAGGCTTCCACGCCGGTCAGCGAGATCGGTGCGTTGAACATCGGCAGCAGGCCGACGTCGCGCAAACCCACGACGTCGATCTCCGATCTGCGGGCCATCCCGTGGGTGCTGGCCTGGAGCCAGTCCCGGGTGATGCTGCCCGGCTGGTACGGCACCGGGACCGCGTTCGAGGACTACATCGCCGAGGACGACGGGCGTCTGGAGGTCCTGCGGGATCTGTACCGGCGCTGGCCGTTCTTCGCGACGGTGCTGTCGAACATGGCCCAGGTGCTCGCGAAGTCCGATCTCGGTTTGGCCGCGCGCTATGCCGAACTGGTGCCCGACGAGGAGTTGCGGCACCGGGTGTTCGACAAGATCGCCGACGAACACGAACGCACCATCCGGATGCACAAGCTGATCACCGGTCACGACGATCTGCTCGCCGACAACCCGGCACTGGCCCGCTCGGTGTTCAATCGCTTCCCGTACCTGGAACCGCTGAACCACCTGCAGGTCGAGCTGCTGCGCCGCTACCGGTCCGGCGACGAGGACGAACTGGTGCAGCGCGGCATCCTGCTCACGATGAGCGGGCTGGCCACCGCGTTGCGCAACAGCGGCTAGCCCCGAATCAGGTCGCCGTCACCCCCGGGATACGGCCCTCGCGGAACGCCTCGACGAAGTGCCGGTGGTCCTCGCGGGCTACGGCGGCGTACTCCAGCCCGAACGCGACGATGTCGGCGACGAAGTCGTCCTCGTCGTCCCCGATCGCGGCGACGATCGCCTCCTCGGTCTGGAAGCCGACCAGCGACTGGTCGCTGTCGGAGTCGCTGACGCAGTGCACCTTGGCCACCGCCTGACCGAGTTGGGCGACCACCTCGCTCAGTTCGTCCGGCTCGGTCAACTCGGTCCAGTCCAGATCGGCCTCATACGGCGAGATCTCGCTGACCACGAAACCGACGCCGTCGATGTCGGTGTAGCCCAGCAGCGGGTCGGCGTGCGCCTGCAGGGCGCGCTGGGAGACGGCCGTGCGGTGCCCGTGGTGCAGGAAGTACCCGTGCACCTCCGGGTCGTCGATCACCCGGCTGGGTGCGGCGACGTTGCCCTGCTTCATCGAGAGCACCACGTCGTTGTCCAGCGCCTGGTTGAAGCCCTCGATGAGGAGCGTGTAGGCGGGCAGACCGGCGCTGCCGATGCCGAATCCGGAGTTGGCGGTGACGTCTTTGACGTCGTAGGCGATGCCGCGGAAGCGTTGCGTCTCGGGGATCGTTTCGAGGTAGCGGTGGAACGCCTCGAGCACTGTGCTGCGTTCGTCGCCCTCGAGCCGACGTGCCCCGGAGCGCTCGCGCAGACGGCGGTCGGCTTCGTCGACGACGGTGATGCGGTCGAGCATCTCGGCGCGGGTGGACAGCCGGGCCGACTGCAGCGCCGAGAGCACCGCCCCCCGCGCGGTGTCCAGGTTCAGCGAGAACGACGCATCGTCGTCGGTGTCGGTGAACCACCGCACCTGTGCGACGTACGCCTCGACGAACGTCGCGATGAGCGAGGAGATCTGCTCGTCGGACAGCGCCTTCTGCCAGCACATCAACGCGATGCTCGCGGCGAAGCGCTGCAGATCCCAGGTGAAGTGCCCGACGAACGCCTCGTCGAAATCGTTGACGTCGAAGATCAGCACCCCGGCGCCGTCCATGTAGGTGCCGAAGTTCTCGGCATGCAGATCGCCCTGGATCCACACCCGGCCGGTGCGCTCGTCGGCCCACCGGTCCTCGCGCGCCGCGACGTCTGCGTAGAACACGCACGCGCTGCCGCGGAAGAACGCGAACGGGTCGGCGGCCATCTTGCGGAACTTCGTCCGGAACGCGTCGGGGTCGGCGCTCATCAGGTCGTCGAAGGCGTCCACCAGGGTGTGGACGATCTGCGACTCCCGGTCGTCGGCCATCAACCCAGCCCGGCGCCGCGGCGCAGTCGGTCGACCACTCCACGGATCGCGTGGTCGGTGGCGGCCAAGGGGGAGATCACCGACTCGCCAAGGCCGACGATGCGCTCGACGCGCCCGACGATGCCCTCCATCCGGTCGACCACGCCGTGCAGCCGGGGCGCGAGCTCGTTGATGCGGTTGATGGTGTCGTTGAACCGTTCCAGCGTGGCGTCCAGGGTGGAGGTCGAGTTGTTCAGGTCCTCGAGCGTCTCGCTCAGGCCCTCCAGGATCGTGTCGACCTGCTCGACGGTGACGTCGGCGTTGAGCGCTGCCTGCGCCAGCTTGCGGATGCGCTCGGACCCGGTGCGTACGGGCCGTCCGCTTCGATCTGCCATGTCGGCCAGTATGACCGTTGACGATGCCGCCGGCGGCTACTTGTCGTGGAGCACCGGCATCGCGTCGAACGCGCTCCGGATGTGCGCCTCGGTGAGGTCGGCCGCACGATCACCGTCACCGTCGGCGATGGCGTCGAAGATGCCGTGGTGCTCGCTCTGCAGCCGGCGCGCCAGCCCCGGCCAGTCGGGAACCTCGCGCATCGCGCGCAGAATCGGATCACGCAGTGATGCCCGGATGGCCACCGTCATGTCTGCCACGAGTCGGTTGCCGCTCGCCTCGGCGATGGCAACGTGGAACGCGGTATCCGCGTCGTTGAAGGGTTCGCAGTCGAGGTCGGTCTGATCCATCACCGTCAGCGGGACCCGCAACGTTGCCAGAAGGGCGTCGTCTGCGCGGGCGGCTGCCATCGCAACGCTGTTGCGCTCCAACATCACTCGCGCGTCGATGATGTCATGCATCGGGAAGTTCGACAGAGCCACGTGCAGACGCAGGAAGCGCGTCAGCGCAGCACTGGGCATCGCGGCGATGAAGGTGCCGGCCTCACGCCCTGCGCCGACGTTGGACCGCACGACGCCTTGGGACTCCAGTACGCGGATCGCCTCGCGCACACCTGCTCGGCTGACCTGCAGGCGGCTCGCCAACTCGCGTTCCGGAGGCAGGGGATCGCCGACCCGGAGCACGCCGCCGAGGATCTGGTTCTCTACGGCCTCGACGACCAGGTCATGGGATCGGACGCGGGTGACGGGCTGCCACACGGGCGTCGTCGAGGGGTCGGTCGCGCCGGCTTCTGTCATGCCTGTCTCTCATCCCGATCTCGCATGCCTATCTCTACCACGGCAAACCAGTGGTCAGACCTCTGTGGTGCAGGTAGACACCAAAGCTTGACTGTGACTGCTATCACCTTTAGTGTACGGATCACTAAGAGGTCTGACCACTAAAAGGTCGTCATGGAGAGGCAGTCGAATGCACATACCGGACATCGCCCCGATCGGCGGCAGCCTCGGCTGGTCGTCGCTGGTGGCCGCGCTGCCGCTGATGACCGTCTTCGTCACGCTCGGAGTGCTGAGGTGGAAAGCTCACTGGGCGGGTCTCAGCGCTCTGGCCGTGGCCGTGGTCGTCGCCATTGCGGCCTACGGAATGCCCGTCCAGCTGGCTGCGCTCTCGGCGACCCAAGGCTTCGCTTTCGGTGTTTTCCCGATCATGTGGATCGTGCTCAACGCGATCTGGCTCTACGAGCTCACCGTGCACAGCGGCAGGTTCGCCGATCTGCGCCGGGTGATCGACCGGATCTCTGACGACCTGCGAATCCAGGCGATCATTATCGCGTTCTGCTTCGGCGGCCTGCTCGAGGCACTCGCCGGTTTCGGTGCGCCCGTCGCTATCACCGGCGTGATGTTGATGGCTGTCGGCTTCCACCCCATGCGTGCGGCCGTGGTCGTCCTGATCGCCAACACCGCGCCCGTCGCATTCGGGGCGATCGCCACGCCGATCATCACCGCGGGCACGCTGACCGGCATTCCGTACACCGAGATCGCCGCGGTGGTCGGGCATCAGACGCCGATCCTGGCAGCGGTGGTTCCGCTGATCCTGGTGCTCATCGTCGACGGCCGCCGCGGCGTTCGTCAGGTGTGGCCGTTCGCCATTGCGGTCGGGTTGTCCTTCGGCGCCGCTCAGTACGTCGCCGCGAACTGGATCTCGGCCGAGTTGACCGACGTGATCGCCGCGCTGGTCGGCCTGGCTGTCAGCGTCGCGATGTTGCGGATCTGGCAGCCGTCCGACACCGAGGGCGCGCGGGTGCGGATGATGGAAGCCGCCCGCGAACCCGTCGAGAAGACGCGCGAAGAGCGGCCCGCGGGAGGCCTCGCGGTCGACAACCGCACCGACGTGCTGACCACGGCACGGGTTTTCATGGCCCTGATGCCCTATCTGCTCATCATCGGCGTGTTCTCGGTGGCCAAACTGGTGCCGGCCGTCAAAGCGTGGCTGGCCTCGACGGACATCAAGTTCGGCTGGCCGGGGCTGGACGGGCAGATCGCGAACGCGGCGGGCAAGGTGTCCACCTCGACGCAGTTCACGTTCGCGTGGCTCTCATCGCCGGGCTCGTTACTGCTGCTCTGCGGCGTCGTCGTCGCGGTCGTCTACCGCATGTCGGCCCGGGATGCCCTCGGCCTGTACGGCGCCACGGTGGCGAAGCTGAAATTCGCGATCCTCACCGTCGCCGCCGTGCTTGCGCTCGCCTACGTGATGAACCAATCCGGCCAGACCATCACCATGGGAACCTGGATCGCCGGAGCCGGGGCGGCGTTCGCCTTCCTGTCGCCGATCCTGGGCTGGTTGGGGACAGCGGTGACGGGTTCGGACACCAGCGCCAACGCGCTCTTCGCAACGTTGCAGCAGACGGCCGCGCACCACGCCGGCCTCGATCCGACCCTGCTGGTGGCAGCCAACACCTCGGGCGGGGTGGTCGGCAAGATGATCAGCCCGCAGAACTTGACCATCGCCGCGACGTCTGTGGGATTGCTCGGTCGCGAATCGGATATCTTTCGGAAGGTGATCTGGTGGAGCCTCGGGCTGCTGGCCGTGATGTGTCTGCTCGTCGGACTCCAGTCCACCGTGCTGGCGTGGATGCTGCCGTGACGGCGCGGCCGAAGGTGGCGCTGTTCGCCGCCTGCTACAACGACGTGATGTGGCCTGAGACCCCGAAAGCCGTTGTGCGACTTCTGCGCCGACTGGGCTGCGACGTCGACTTCCCTCGTGCGCAGACCTGTTGCGGGCAGATGTTCACCAACACCGGCTACGCGGACGAAGCCGTACCTGCTGTGCGAGCCTTCACCACCGCCTTCGCGGGCTACGACGCCGTCGTCGCTCCTTCGGGGTCCTGCGTCGGGTCGGTGCGTCACCAGCATCGTGACGTCGCCGCCCGGTCGGGCGACGCAGAGCTGTCGGCCCGCGTCGACGCGGTCGCTCCCCGGGTGTACGAGCTTTCCGAATTCCTCGTCGACGTTCTCGGTGTCACCGACGTCGGGGCGTACTTCCCCCACCGCGTCACCTACCACCCGACGTGTCACTCGCTAAGGATGCTCGGCGTGGGCGACCGGCCCCGCCGGCTGTTGGAGGCCGTGCGCGGTATCGACCTCGTGGACCTCGAGCGGGCCGACCAGTGCTGCGGATTCGGTGGCACCTTCGCGATGAAGAACGCGGACACATCGGTGGCGATGGGTTCTGACAAGGCCAGGGCAGTCAGAGATACCGGCGCCGAAGTGCTTGTCGCCGGGGATAATTCGTGCCTGGCACATATCGGCGGACTTCTGTCGCGCCAGCGCGCCGGTATGCGCGTCATGCACTTGGCGGAGGTTCTGGCCAGCAGTGAGGAGGACTCCGCATGACCGGACATCCGCACGTCGGCGTCACGGGGGTGCACCTCGGACTTCCGTCCTTCTCGACCGCAGCCAAGTCGGCGTTGGAGAATTCGGTGTTGCGGCGCAACCTCACCCACGCCACGGGCACCATCCGCGCCAAGCGGGCCAACGTCGTCGGGGAGCTCTACAACTGGGAGGAGCTCCGGCTCGCGGCAGCCGCCATCAAGGACGCGGCGCTGCAGAGGCTCGACGAACACCTCGAAGCTTTCGAGGCGAACGCCACCGCGGCGGGGGCCACCGTGCACTGGGCGCGCGACGCCGCCGAGGCCAATCGGATCGTCATCGAGTTGGTGCGAGCGCAGGGCGCCTCCGAGGTCGTCAAGGTCAAGTCGATGGCCACCCAGGAGATCGAGCTGAACGAGGCGCTGGCCGAGGCTGGAATCGATGCCTGGGAAACCGATCTGGCTGAGCTCATCGTCCAGCTCGGTGACGACTGGCCAAGCCACATCCTGGTCCCGGCGATCCACCGCAACCGCTCCGAGGTGCGCGAGATCTTCCTGCGAGAGATGGGCCGGGTCGGCCGGCCCGCGCCCGCCGATCTCACCGACGAACCGCGTCGCCTCGCCGAGGCTGCCCGGCTGCATCTGCGGGAGAAGTTCCTCCGTGCGAAAGTCGCCGTCTCCGGCGCCAATTTCGCGATCGCCGATACCGGCAGCCTGGTCGTGGTGGAGTCGGAGGGCAACGGCAGGATGTGCCTGACCCTGCCCGAGACGCTGATTTCCGTGGTGGGCATCGAAAAGGTGCTGCCGTCGTGGCGCGACCTCGAGGTGCTGCTGCAGGTGCTGCCGCGCAGCAGCACCGGTGAACGGGAGAACCCCTACACCTCGATCTGGACCGGGCCGGCGCAGGGAGACGGTCCACGTGAGGTGCACATCGTGTTGCTGGACAACGGCCGCACCGGGGTGCTGGCCGACGTCGAGGGCCGGGACGCGTTGCGTTGCATCCGCTGTTCGGCGTGCCTCAACGTGTGCCCTGTCTATGAACGCACAGGTGGACACTCGTACGGGTCGGTGTATCCCGGGCCGATCGGCGCTGTTCTGACCCCGCAACTGCGAGGCACCGCGAGCGCGATCGACAAATCGCTGCCTTACGCGTCCAGTCTGTGCGGAGCGTGTTTCGACGTGTGTCCTGTGCGCATTGACATCCCGTCGATGCTGGTGCACATGCGGACCCGCGTCGTCGACGAACATCGCGGGGGAGCGCCGTCGGGCGAGCAGGTTGCGATGACGGCGGCGAGCTGGCTGCTCGGCGACCATCGCCGCCTGGAGGCTCTCGAGAAGGTGGCCGCCGCGGGCGGTAAGACATTGCGCAGCAAGCTGTTCGGCGGCAAGAAGCGGCTGCGCTCCCTGCCGTGGCCCGCCAGTGCCTGGTCGGGGGCGCGCGACGCGCCGGTGCCGCCGACGGAGTCGTTCCGGGCGTGGTGGGACAGAACAGGAGGCGGTCATGAGTGAGGCGCGCGAGGCGATCTTGACCCGTGTGCGTGCGGCGCTGTCCGATCGGCCGACACCGGCCGACGTCCCGTGGGGCTACGGCGCCGACGTCGGCACCGGTGATCTCGGCCTGGTCGAGCGGTTTGTCGAGCGTGTCGCGGACTACCGGGCGCGGGTTGACCGCGTCGCCGAGGCCGACACCGCATCGGCGATCAGGGCGGCGTTGGGGGAGGTACGCGCCGTGGTGGCCGATCCGGCGGTGCAGGAAGCGTGGCCGGACGCCGCGCCGTGGGTGCCCGACGCCGGCCTGACGGCCGCCGACCTCGACGCCGTCGACGCCGTCGTCACCACCGCGACGGTGGCGATCGCCAACACCGGCACGCTGGTGCTCGACCACGGCGCGGGGCAGGGGCGGCGAGCGCTGAGCCTGGTACCCGACGTGCACGTGTGCGTGGTCCGGGTCGGTCAGATCGTCGACGACGTCCCCAGAGCGGTTGCCCGGCTCATCGATTCAGGGGTCCACACCCGGCCCTTGACGTGGATCAGCGGACCGAGCGCGACCAGCGACATCGAACTGGACCGGGTGGAAGGCGTGCACGGTCCGCGCACGCTGCATGTGATCGTCGTCGACTAGACGGTGCCCGGCATGCCTGTCGCCGCGGGGGCCATCGGCGGCGGTGCGATCACCGGCGGCGCCACCGGCGGGGGAGCGATGACGGGCGGTGCCATCATCGGCGGCGGCGGCGCAATCGGCGGCGCGGCCGGTGGCGGCGGCGGAGCCACGGTCGGCGGCAGGTAGGGGCTGCCCAGGCATGCGGCGTCGGCCGGATTGCTCATGCAGCTGGGGTCCAGCGGCCCCGTCGGTGTGCTGGGCGGAGCATAGGGCCCGCCCTGACACTGCGCCGCGGTCGGCATCGTGATGCAGGCCGGGTCATCCGGTCCGGTGGGCACCGTCGGTCCCTGAGCGGCCGCGGTCGCTGCGAAGGCGCCCGCCGCCGTGCCCGCCACCATCAGTGCGACCGTCGTCCACCTACATCGCCTGCTCATCCCCACACCTTTGCTGCCGAGCGTCCGAAGTTCGCTCATCGTGGCACATCCGGCGTCATCACAAGGCGTAACGGCGACAATCCGTCATTGACGCATCCGACGATTCGGTAGCTGAAGAATTACAGCTTCGAAGCCGCGGCCTCGTCGAGCAGCCACACCGTCGCCTCGCGGCCCACGGCGCCCGCGGCGGGCAGGTCGACCGGCGCGGCGCCGCCGAGCGCGGCTGCGACGGCATCGGCCTTGCCGTCGCCAGACACCACCAGCCACACTTCGCGGGATCGGTGAACGGCGGGCAGGGTCAGCGTGATCCTCCGCGGCGGTGGCTTGGGCGAGTCGGTCACCCCGACCACGATGCGTTCGGTCTCCTTGACCGCATCGGTGTCGGGGAACAACGAGTTGACGTGGCCCTCGGGTCCCATCCCGAGCAGATGCACGTCGAATTCGCGTTCGGGTTCGACGAACGTCTCGTTGAGCAACTGCTCGTAGCCCGCAGCCGCGGCCGTCAGGTCATCACCGAACTCGCCGTCGCTGGCGGCCATCGCATGCACGTTGACATCGGGGATGTCGACCTGGTCGAGCAACGCCTCTCGGGCCTGCTTGTCGTTGCGCTCGTCGTCGTCCGCGGGCACGAACCGCTCGTCGCCCCAATAGATGTGCACCTTCGACCAGTCGATCTCGCCGCTGCGTTCGCCGACGCGCTTCAACAGTCCGATGCCGGTGCCGCCGCCGGTGAGCACCACGCTCGCCTGACCGCGGGCCGCGACGGCGGCGGTGATCGCGTCCACCAGACGGTCGCCTGCGGCCTTCACCAGGGCATCGGTGTCGGGATAGCGCTCCACGATCGTGTTCACACGTACTGCACTTTCTCGATCCCCTGCAGGGCCTCGTAGTAGATCTCGTCGGCGTCGAGGCGCCGCATGTCCTCGGCCAGGCACTCCCGGGTTTCTCTGCGCGCCAACGGAACCAGCGCCTCGGGTTGCGCGGTGCGGGTGAGCTTCGCGGTGACGCCGTCCTGGGGCCGGCTGAGGGTGATCGTCTCGGTGTCGCGGACCAGCTCCACCTTGAGTTCACCGACCGCCCGGCGCACCGGACCGTCGATGCGGTGGGCCAACCAGCCCGCGAGGACGTCGAGCGCCGGTTCGTCCGCCAGGCCGGACACCAGCGCCGAGGTGATCGGTTCGTGCGGCGGCAGATTGACCGCCGCGGTCAGCAGCGCCCGCCAGTAGGTGATCCGGCTCCACGCCAGATCGGTGTCGCCCGGCGTGTACCCCTTGAGGCGGCCCTTGATCGACGCCAGCGGGTCGGTGCCGTTGGTGGCGTCGGTGATGCGACGGATCGCCAGTCGACCCAGAGGGTCCTCCGCGGGAACGTCGGGCGCGACGTCCGGCCACCACGTGACGACCGGCGTGTCCGGCAGCAGGAACGGGGTGACGACGCTGCTGGCGTGCCCGGCCAGCGGGCCGGAAAGCCGTAGGCAGACGACCTCGTTGGCGCCCGCGTCGCGCCCCACCCGCACCTGCGCGTCGAGCCGGGCCTTGTCGGCGAGTCGATCACCCGGCGCGACGACGACGACGCGGCAGGGATGTTCGCGGCTCGCCGCGTTCGCCGCCTCGATCGACTCCTCGAGCAGCGCCTCGGTGGTCGGGGCGATGACCAGCGTCAGCACCCGGCCGAGCGTGATCGCCCCGCCCTCTTCGCGCAGCGCGATGATCTTCTTGTTGATGACGTCGGTGGAGGTGTCCGGCAGGTCGAGGATCACGGCCGTCTCCATTCCCGGCCGGAGCGACGCAACATCTCGAAAGCGGAGTCCGGTCCCCAGCCGCCCGATTCATACGGGTCAGGCTTGCCGTGCGATGCCCAGTAATCCAACGCGGGATCCAAGATGCGCCAAGCCAATTCGACCTCCTGATTGACCGGGAACAACGACGGCTCACCGAGCAGCACGTCGAGGATCAGACGCTCGTAGGCTTCGGGTGACTCCTCGGCGAACGCCGACCCGTACGAGAAGTCCATGCTGACGTCGCGGACCTCCATCATGTTGCCCGGCACCTTGGACCCGAAGCGCAACGTGATGCCCTCGTCGGGCTGCACCCGGATCACCAGCGCGTTCTGCCCCAGCTCCTCGGTCATGGTGGCGTCGAACGGCAGGTGGGGGGCCCGCTTGAAGATGAGCGCGATCTCGGTGACCCTGCGGCCCAGCCGTTTTCCGGTCCGCAGATAAAAGGGGACACCCGCCCAGCGGCGGGTGTCGACATCCACGGTGATCGCGGCGAACGTCTCGGTGGTGGAGTCCTTCGAGAAGCCCTCCTCCTCCAGCAGCCCGACCACCCGCTCGCCGCCCTGCCAGCCCGCGGTGTACTGACCGCGCGAGGTGGTCTGGTCGAGTGGCTCGGCCAATTTGCTCGCCGAGAGCACCTTGATCTTCTCGGCCTGCAGCTCGTCGGGGGAGAAGCTGACCGGTTCCTCCATCGCCGTCAGCGCCAGCAGCTGCAGCAGATGGTTCTGGATCACGTCACGCGCGGCGCCGACACCGTCGTAGTAGCCGCCGCGCCCGCCCAGGCCGATGTCCTCGGCCATCGTGATCTGCACGCTGTCGACGTAGTGCGAGTTCCAGACCGGCTCGAACAACTCGTTGGCGAACCGCAGCGCCAGGATGTTCTGAACCGTCTCCTTGCCCAGGTAGTGGTCGATCCGGAACACCGAGGACTCGGGGAAGACGTTGTTGACGATGGCGTTGAGCTCTTCGGCGCTCTTCAGGTCGTGGCCGAACGGCTTCTCGATGACCACCCGGCTCCAGCTGCCCTCCGGCTTCTTCGCCAGGCCAGTCCTCGACAGCTGCTCGAGCACCTGCGGGAACGCCTTGGGCGGAATCGACAGGTAGAACGCGTGATTGCCGCCGGTGCCGCGTTCGGCGTCGAGCTTGGCCAAGGTCTCGGCCAGATCCTCGAACGCCTTCTCGTCGTCGAAGGTGCCCTGCACGAAGCGGACCCCCTCGGACAACCGGTCCCAGACCTCCTGGCGGAACGGGGTGCGGGCGTGCTGCTTGACCGCGTCGAGGACGACCTGACTGAAGTCCTGGTCGGCCCAGTCCCGGCGGGCGAAGCCGACCAGGGCGAACGACGGCGGCAGCAGCCCCCGGTTGGCCAGGTCGTAGATCGCCGGCATCAGCTTCTTGCGCGCGAGATCGCCGGTGACACCGAAGATCACCACACAGCACGGGCCCGCGATGCGGGGCATGCGCTTGTCGCGCTTGTCCCGCAGCGGGTTCTGCCAAGCTTCGCTCATCGGTATGAGATCACTTCTTGTCGTCGAGCTGGCCCTGCGTGGCTTCGAGCAGTTCGTGCCACGACTTCTCGAACTTCTCGACGCCCTCGTCCTCGAGAACGACGAACACGTCGGTCAGGTCGATGCCGACACCGGAGAGCTGATCGAAGACCTCCTGGGACTCCGCGCCGCGGCCGGTGACGGTGTCGCCGGTGACCTCGCCGTGGTCGGCGACGGCGTCCATCGTCTTCTCCGGCATGGTGTTCACCGTGTTGGGGGCGACGAGTTCGGTGACGTAGAGCGTGTCGGAGTAGTCGGGGTTCTTCACGCCGGTCGAGGCCCACAGCGGCCGCTGGACCCGTGCGCCATCACCCGTGAGCTTCTCGAACCGCTCGCCGCCGAGGAAGACCTCTTCGTATGCGGCGTAGGCCAGCCGGGCGTTGGCCACCCCGGCCTTGCCGCGTAGCGCGAGTGCTTCGTCGGTGCCGATGTCCTCGAGCCGCTTGTCGATCTCGGTGTCCACCCGGGAGACGAAAAACGATGCGACGGAATGGACCCGGGACAGATCGTGGCCGGCTTCCTTGGCCTTCTCCAGACCCTTGAGGTAGGCGTCCATCACCAGGCGGTAGCGCTCGACCGAGAAGATCAGCGTCACGTTGACCGAGATGCCCTCGGCCAGAACCGAGGCGATCGCGGGCACGCCGGCCTCGGTCGCCGGAATCTTGATCAGCAGGTTGGGCCGGTCGACGATCTTCCACAGCTCGATCGCCTGGAGAATGGTCTTGTCGGTGTCGTGGGCCAGGCGCGGATCCACCTCGATGGACACCCGGCCGTCGACCCCGTCCGACTGCTCGTAGATCTTGGCGAAGACGTCACACGCATTGCGGACGTCGTCGGTGGTCACCGTGCGAATGGTGGCGTCGACGTCGGCGCCCCGCTCGGCGAGCTCCTTGATCTGGTCGTCGTAGGCGTCGCCCTTGGACAGTGCCGCCTGGAAGATCGACGGATTGGTGGTCACGCCGACCACCGACTTGGTGTCGATCAGTTCCTGCAGATTGCCGGTCTGCAGCCGTTCGCGGGACAGGTCGTCGAGCCACACCGAGACGCCTGCGGCGGACAGTGCCGCCAGATTCGGATTCTGGGTCATGTCAGTTCCTCTTATCGCTGGCTAGTTCGCAATGCTGCGTTCCGCTGCGGCCACCACTGCTTCTGGAGTGAAACCGAATTCGCGGAACAGGGTCTTGTCGTCGGCCGACTCGCCGTAGTGCTCGATGGAGATGATCTCGCCGGTGTCGCCGACGATCTTGTACCAGCTCTGGGCGACCGCGGCCTCGATGGCCACGCGCGCCGACACCCGCGGCGGCAGCACGCTGTCGCGGTACTCCTTGGGCTGCGATTCGAACCATTCCACGCAGGGCATCGACACGACGTAGGCGTTGATGTTCTTGTCGCGCAACATCTTCTGTGCCTCGACGGCGATCTGCAGTTCGGAGCCCGTGCCGATCAGGATGACGTCGGCGTCGTCGGCGGGGGAGCCTCCGCCCAGCACATATCCGCCGCGAGAGACCCCCTCGGCGTCCGTGCCCTCCAGGACCGGGATGCCCTGACGGGTCAGGATGAAACCGACCGGGCCGCTCCCGTTGCCGCGCGCGAGAATGCTCTTCCACGCGTACGCCGTCTCGTTCGGGTCGCCGGGGCGGACCACCGACAGGTTCGGGATGGCCCGCAGTGCGGCGAGATGCTCGATCGGCTGGTGGGTGGGGCCGTCCTCGCCCAGGCCGATCGAATCGTGGGTCCAGATGTAGATCGTGTCGATGTCCATCAGCGAGGCCAGCCGCACCGCGGGACGCATGTAGTCCGAGAACTGCAGGAACGTCCCGCCGAACGCGCGGGTCGGTCCGTGCAGCACGATGCCCGACAGGATCGAGCCCATCGCGTGCTCGCGGATGCCGAAGTGCAGCACCCGGCCGTACCAGTCGGCCTCGAAGTCCGACGTCGAGATCGACGGCGGGCCGAAGGACTTGACGCCCTTGATGGTGGTGTTGTTGCTGCCCGCGAGGTCGGCCGAGCCGCCCCACAGCTCCGGCAGCTTGGGGGCGACGTCGTTGAGCACCTGGCCGAACGCGGCGCGGGTGGCGACGGCCTTCGAGCCGGGCTCCCAGTAGGTGATGTCGGCGTCCCAGCCCTCCGGCAGCTCCTCGGCGGTGAGCCGGTCGAGCAGCTTCTTGCGCTCGGGTTCGCGCTCCGCCCATGCGTCGAAGCCGGGCTGCCACTTCTCGTGCGCCTCGCGGCCCCGGTCGACCAGCTTGCGGGTGTGCTCGAAGACCTCGTCGCTGACCTCGAACGTCTTGTCGGGGTCGAAGCCGAGGATCTTCTTGGTCGCGGCCACCTCGTCGTCGCCGAGTGCCGAGCCGTGCACGCCGCCGGTGTTCATCTTGTTGGGCGCCGGATATCCGATGATCGTGCGCAGCGCGATGAACGACGGCTTGTCGGTCACCTTCTTCGCTTCGGCGATGGCCTGCTCGATGCCGACGACGTTCTCGCCGCCCTCGATCTCCTGCACGTGCCAGCCGTAGGCCCGGTACCGCGCGGCGACGTCCTCGCTCAGCGCGATGTTGGTGTCGTGCTCGATGGAGATCTGGTTCTTGTCGTAGAACACGATGAGGTTGCCCAGCTGCTGGGTGCCCGCCAGCGAGGACGCCTCGCTGGTGACGCCCTCCTCGATGTCGCCGTCGGAGGCGATCACGTAGATGTAGTGGTCGAACGGGCTCTCACCCGCCGGCGCGTCCGGGTCGAACAGGCCGCGCTCGTAGCGTGACGCCATCGCCATGCCGACCGCCGACGCGAGCCCCTGACCGAGCGGGCCCGTGGTGATCTCCACACCCTTGGTGTGACGGAACTCGGGGTGACCCGGTGTCTTGGACTTGAACGTCCGCAGCGACTCGATGTCGGAGAGCTCGAGACCGAACCCGCCCAGGTACAGCTGCAGGTACAGCGTGAGGCTGGAATGCCCGCAGGACAGCACGAACCGGTCGCGGCCGAGCCAGTGCACATCGCTGGGATCGTGGCGCATCTGACGCTGGAACAGCGTGTAGGCCAGGGGCGCCAGGCTCATCGCCGTCCCCGGATGCCCGTTGCCGACCTTCTGGACCGCATCGGCGGCGAGCACCCGGACCGTGTCCACCGCGCGCGAATCGAGGTCGGTCCAGTCGTCGGGATGGTTGGGTCGGGTCAGCGAAGAGATCTCTTCGAGCGTGGTCACGAGGCGCACTCCTTGAATTGGTGGGGCGTGTCGGTCCGCACCAACCACCCTAGTGCGCAACGCCCCGGCGACGCAGGGGTGATACCCGCGGTGACGGAAACGACCCTGCGATTTCGGCGATGGACACCGGCGGTCTACCATCGCGTGTAGTAGACGTCGCGGCCGGACCGTGTTCGGCGCGAGAAGGAGTTGGTTGCGTGAGGATGCGCGAAGGCCACCTCGTCGGCGATTCGGCGGACGCGGGGACGCACGGACTGCGCACCACGCTGCTGGGTTATGTGGGACTGACGAAGCCGCGCGTCATCGAGCTGCTGCTCGTCACCACGATTCCTGCCATGCTGCTCGCGCACCGCGGCTCGGTGGATCCTCTGTTGATCCTCAACACCCTCGTGGGTGGGCTGCTCGCGGCCGCGGGCGCCAACACGCTCAACTGCGTGGCCGACGCCGACATCGACAAGAAGATGAAGCGCACCGAGCGTCGCGCGCTGGCCCGCGCCACCGTGCCCCGCAGCCACGCCCTGGTGTTCGGCCTGACGCTGTCGGTCGCGTCGTTCTTCTGGTTGTGGTGGACCACGAACATGCTCTCGGCCCACCTGGCCGGCGCCACGATCGCGTTCTACGTGCTCGTGTACACCCTGCTGCTCAAGCGGCGGACGTCGCAGAACGTGGTCTGGGGCGGCGCGGCCGGCTGCATGCCCGTGATGATCGGCTGGTCCGCGGTCACGGGCACGATCTCCTGGCCCGCGCTGGTGATGTTCCTGATCATCTTCTTCTGGACGCCGCCGCACACCTGGGCGCTGGCGATGCGCTACAAGGAGGACTACGCGGCGGCCGGTGTCCCCATGCTGCCCGTGGTGGCCACCGAGCAGCAGGTCACCAAGCAGATCCTCGTCTACACCTGGCTGACGGTCATCGCGACGCTGGCGCTGGCTCTCGCGACCGGATGGCTCTACGCGTCGGTGGCGATTCTGGCGGGCACCTGGTTCCTGGTGATGGCCCACCAGCTCTACGCCGGCGTGCGCCGCGGTGAGCCGGTCAAGCCGCTGCGGCTGTTCCTGCAGTCGAACAACTACCTGGCCGTGGTGTTCTGCGCGCTGGCCGTCGACTCAGCGCTGAACCTGCCGACGCTGCTGCACCTCTGAGGACACCTAGCCCGGCACCAGCACCACCGACCCGACGGTCTTGCGACCCTGCAGGTCGCGGTGTGCCTGCTCGGCGTCGCTCAACGCGTACCGATTGCTCACCGTCACGGTCAGCGTTCCCTCGGCGATGGCGGTCAGCAGCTCCCCTGCGCGCCACGAGAACTCATCGGGGGTGCGGGTGTGGTGCGCCAGGTTGGGCCGGGTCAGGAACACCGAGCCCGCGGCGTTGAGCCGTTGCGGATCGAACGGTGGAACCGGGCCGCTGGCGGCTCCGAACAGGGCCAGCGTGCCGCGCACCGCGAGGCTGGCCAGACTCGCCTCGAAGGTGGAGGCCCCGACCCCGTCGTAGACCGCCTCGACGCCGTTGCCGTCGGTCAACTCCCGGATCTTCGCGCCGAAGGTCTGGGGATCGTCCGGGTAGTCGAGCACCTCGACCGCGCCGGCCTGCCGCGACAGTTCGGCTTTGTCCGGGGTCGACACCGTCGTGATCACCGACGTCGCCAGGCTGGTCGCCCACTGCGTGAGGATCAGGCCCACCCCGCCGGCGCCGGCGTGCACCAGCACGGTGTCGCCCTGCTGGATCGGGTACGTCGACTTGATCAGGTAGTGCGCGGTCATGCCCTTCAGCAGCGCCGAGGCCGCCACCTCGGGCGCCACGCCGTCGGGCACGTAGGCCACGAAATCGGCCGGGGCCACGCAGTAGTCGGCGTAGGCGCCGAGCGCCTGGGCGGTCACCACGCGGTCGCCGACGTTCAACGCCGCCACCTCGTCGCCGACCGCCTCGATGGTGCCGCACACCTCGGTGCCCACCACGAACGGAAGCTCACGCGGATAGAGGCCCGAGCGGAAGTACGTGTCGATGAAGTTGACGCCGATCGCCTCCGCCTTGATCAGCACCTCGCCGGGCCCGGGTGTGGGCTGGGGCTTCTCGACGTAGGACAGGACTTCGGGCCCGCCGGTCTCGGCGACTTCGATGGCGTACATAGGTACCCATCATGCCTTCCTCGGTAGCATCGGTCCGGCCATGAAGCTCGCGCGCCCCGACGTCTTCCATCCCCGCATCGTGCTCGCCGGTTGCCCGGCGCTGCCCGAGGGCGACGGCGACGACGCGGGCCTGGTGGACGCGCTCCGCGCGCGCGGTCTGCATCCGCGCTGGCTGTCCTGGGACGACCCCGCGACGTCGACGGCCGACCTGGTGATCCTGCGGGCGACATGGGACTACACCGAGCGCCTCGACGAGTTCCTGGAGTGGACGCGGCGGGTACCGCACCTGCTCAACCCGCCTGCGGTGGTCGCATGGAACACCGACAAGCACTATCTGGCCGACCTGTCCGCCGCGGGGGTACCGACGGTGCCGAGCGCGTTCTTCGCACCGGGGGAGCGGGTGCAGATCCCGCGCGGGGAGGTCGTGGTGAAACCGGCCGTCGGCGCCGGGTCGGTGGGCGCGTTGCGATTCCGCGACGTCGACGCGGCACGGGCGCACGCCGCGACCCTGCACGCGGCCGGGCAGACGGCGCTGGTGCAGCCCTTCGACCCGCGGGTGGGTGACGGCGAGACCGCGCTGGTGTTCCTGCGGGGCGAGCCGTCGCACGCGTTCACGAAGGGCCCGATGCTGCCTGCCCCCGGAGAGGTCCCGGTGTTCGACGAGTCGGGCACCTACGCCGAGGAACGCCTCCAACCCGCCGACCCGGACGACGAGCTGTGGGACGTCGGTCGCGCGGCGCTCGGCGCGGCCGCGGAGCATCTGGGCATCCGGGTCACCGATCTGCTGTACGCGCGCGTCGACGTGCTCGGCGACGCCGCGGCGCCGGCGCTACTGGAGTTGGAGCTGGTCGAGCCGTCACTGGGCTGGCGGCAGCTCGGCGACGCCGCCCGAGCTCGGCAGCAGCGCCTCTTCGCCCTCGGTGTCGAGACCGCGCTCGAGGAGTTGGGGCTGGGCCCGTTCGCGCATCGACGCCCATAGCGCGGCCGTCGCCGCGGTGCACGCCGCCGCTCCGGCGACGTGGAAGGCGACCAGCACGGCGGGCACGCCGGTGCTGAACTGCACGGCGCCCAACACTCCCTGGGCGACGACGAGCGCCACCAGAACGCCGAGCCGGAGCCGCACCGACCGGGGCGTCCGTGCGGCCAGCAGGCCGAACGCCAGCCCGACCAGCAGCGCCAGATAGGCCACCAGCAATGACGAGTGCAGGTGCACCAGCGTGGTGATCTCGACCTGCAGGCGGGGCACCGGCCTCTCGACGCTCTTGTCACCGGCATGCGGGCCCGCGCCGGTGACCATCGTGCCGGTGACCAGCACCGCCGACAGCGTGACGCCGCACAGCGCGGTCAACTGGCGCAACGGTTTCGGTGCCCACCGCGTCGGTACACCGTCGTCGGGTTGTCCGATCTTGACGTAGAGCAGCACCGCCAGCCACACCATCGCCATCGAGACGAGCAGGTGTACGGCCACGGTCCACCACAGCAGCCCGGTGAGCACGGTGATGCCGCCGATGACGGCCTGCAGCACCGTCGAGGCCGGCATCAGCCACGCGTAGATCAGCACCTCGCGGCGACGCCGGGCGCGGGTGACGACGAGGACGGCAGCGGCCGCGGTCAGCACGACCAGGAACGTGATCAGCCGGTTGCCGAACTCGACGGCCTGGTGGATGACGGGCACCTCGGCGTGCGGCACGGGGGTGAAGCTGCCGGGGAAGCACTGCGGCCACGTCGGGCAGCCCAGGCCGGAGGCGGTGACACGGACGATGGCCCCGGTGACGGCGATACCGCCCTGGGTCAGGATCACGGCGGCAGCGACGATGCGCTGCACCCGCAGGCTCGGCTCGGGGAGCAGGTCGACGAGCCGTAGGAAGAATCGTCCGACTGGCACGTTGTCGATGGTAGAGCGCGGCGAACTACGGCTCGTAGTAGGGGCGCTCAGGTGAAGCGGAACCAGCGCAGCGCGCAGAGGCCGGCGACCGCGCCCCAGACCACCAGAACCGCCAGCCCGAACCAGTCGACCGACAGCGACATCGCGCGGGTCAGCGCCTCGGTCAGCGCACCGGACGGCGTCAGCCGCGCCACCCACCGGACGGCGCGCGGCACGACGGACCCTTCCACGGTCAGCGCACCCAACCCGGCGAACACGAACCACATCAGGTTGGCGACGGCGAGCACGATCTCGGCTTTCAGCGTGCCGCCCAGCAGCAGACCCAGCGCGGCGAACACCGCCGTGCCCACCGCGATGATCACCGCACCCAGCGCCAGCCCGCCCACCGCGGGCCGCCAGCCCAGCGCAATGCCGATGGCGCCGAGCAGGATGGACTGCAGGAACACCACGGTCACGACGGCCAGCGACTTGCCGGCGATGATGCCCCACACCGGCAGCGCCGTGGCGCCGAGTCGCTTGAGCGCGCCGTAGCGGCGGTCGAACGCGACGGCGATCGCCTGCCCCGTGAAGGCGGTCGAGATGACGGCCAACGCCATGATCGCGGGCGCGAACGTGGCGGCGCGGTTCGGGCCGAACGAGCCCAGCGGCAACAGCGTCAGCCCGATCAGCAGCGTGATGGGGATGAACATCGTCAGCAGCAGCTGCTCGCCGTTGCGCAGCAGCAGGCGCAGCTCCAGTCCGTACTGCGCCGCCAGCATCCGCGGGACCGCAGCCGGGCGCGGGTCGGGGCGAAAAGTGCCGGGCGCGAACCGATTCGGCTGAGTCATTTCCGCAATTCCCGCCCCGTCAGTTCGAGGAAGACGTCTTCGAGGCTGCGCTGTTCCACCCGCATGTCGGTGGCCAGCACATCCAGCCGCGCGCACCACGCGGTGACGGTCGCCAGCACCTGCGGATCGATGCGGCCCTCGACGAGATACTCGCCCGGGCTCGTCTCGGTGGCGCGGTAACTCTCGGGCAGCGCCGCGATGAGCAGCGACAGGTCGAGCATTCGGGGCGCGCGGAACCGCAGCTGATTCTCGGCGCCGTTGCGCATCAACTCCGTCGGGGTTCCGCTCGCGACGGCCACGCCGCGATCGATGATCAGGATGCGGTCGGCGAGTTCCTCGGCCTCGGTGAGTTGATGGGTGGTCAGCACGACGGTGACTCCGTCGCGTCGCAGCGCGTCGATCAGCTCCCACACCACCAGGCGGGCGTGCGCGTCCATCCCGGCCGTCGGCTCGTCGAGGAACACCAGCTCGGGCCGCCCGACGACGGCGCACGCGAGGGCGAGCCGCTGCTGCTGACCGCCGGACAGCCGGCGGTAGGTGGTGCGGGCCGAATCCGTCAGGCCCAGCGTGTCGAGCAGCCACTGCGGATCCAGTGGGTTGGCGGCGTAGGAGGCGACGAGGTCGAGCATCTCGCCCGCGCGTGCGGCCGGGTACGCGCCGCCGCCCTGGAGCATCACGCCGGTGCGGGCGCGCACCGCGGCGTTGTCGCTCACCGGGTCCAGGCCGAGGATCTCGATGGTGCCGCCGTCGGGCCGCAGGAAGCCCTCGCACATTTCGACCGTGGTGGTCTTGCCTGCCCCATTGGGGCCCAGCAGCGCGAAGATCTCGGCGGCACCGACCTCCAGGTCGAGGTCGGACACCGCCACCGTCGAGCCGTACTGCTTGCGCACACCACGCAGCCGCACGGGCGTCGACGAAGCGGGGTGGGGGGTCACGGAGATTCAGCGTAGGCGTCGGACTTCGCGGGCGGCGCGACCGGTTCGTCGACCCGCCCCGACGCGGCCTCGGGGATGGCCCGCCATGGCAGCCACCGGTAGGTCAGGGCGATCAGCGCCAGCACGATGACGGTGCTCGCCAGCGTCGCGAGGACGATCTGGAACAGTGCGAACCGGTCGCCGTTGGCGGTCGGGCCGAAGATCCCGACGATCAGCGTCACGGCGATGACCGCGGTGCGGAAGCCGGGCCGGGTGGCCCAGGCGGCGAGCGGGATGATCGCCCACAGCAGGTACCAGGGCTGCACGACCGGGAAAAGCAGCACGGTCACCCCGAGGGCGACGCCGAGCCCGCCGACCGGGTGAAGCCGGCCGCGCAGCACCGCGAACAGCAGCCAGGTGACGATGATCGCGATCAGGCTGACGCCGATGGCGCGGGTCAGCGCGAGGACGGCCGTGGTGTGGTCGCCGAGGCCGAGCAGGATGCCGACCTGTCCGGTGCCCAGCGCGAGCAGCGTCGGCGGTGACATCCAGCTGCGCACGACGTTGGCGGTGCCGAGGGTGAACAGCCAGCCGAAGCCGAGGCCGCTGGCCCAGCCGATCAGCGCCATCACCGCCAGCGAGACCGCGCCCAGCGCGCCGCCGGCGAGGAAGAACGCCTTCACGGTGCCGCCCCAGCGGTTGGCCAGCGCCATCGCGACGAAGCCCAGCGCCAGCAGCCCCGGCAGCTTCACCTGCGAGGACATCGTGATGAGCACGGTTCCGGCGAGCAGCATGCCGGGGGCGTACCAGCGGCCGTGGGCGGCCACCGCCGTCCTCGAGATCGCGGCGATGCCCCGCAGCGCGAACTCGGTACCGGCGAGCATCAACCCGAGCATCAGCGCCTCGTTGTGGATGCCCGCCACCAGGTGCATGAACAGCAGCGGATTCGTCGCACCCAGCCACAGCGCGCTGACCTCGGCGACACCGCAGCGCCGCGCCAGCCGGGGCGTGGCCCACACGATCAGGCCGACGCCGAGCAGCACCATCAGCCGGTGGAACAGCACGGCCTCGACGATGTTCTCGCCGGTGATCGCCGAGATGCCACGCCCGATCCACAGGAACAGCGGCCCGTACGGCGCGGGCGTCTCCCGCCACAGGCTGGGCACCGAGAGCGTGAACACGTGGTCCAGGCCCAGGCCCGGCGCCGGGCCCACCCGGTAGGGGTCGCTGCCCTGCAGCGAGATCTCGCTCTGCGCGAGGTAGGAGTAGACGTCCTTGCTGTACATCGGCGGGGCGATCAGCAGCGGCACGGCCCAGAGCAAAAGGGTGCGGTCGACCTGGCTGCGGGTCATCCGCCGCTTACCCAGCGCGAACCGGCCGAGCATCAGCCACGCCAGCGTCATCATCACCGCACCGGTGGTGGTCATCGTCAGCGAGACCGTCTGGATCCGGGACGGCAGGTTGAGCAGCCGCACCCCGAACGTGGGATCCTGCACCACGGGCCGCGCGCCGGCGCCCAGCGCGCCGATCGCCATCAGCACGGTGCCGGTCGCCCCGAACAGGCGCGTGCGGTGCAGTGCGACCAGCTCGGCGGGGTCGAGCGGGCTGCCGACGGTCCGCTCGTCGCCGTGCAGGCCGGCGATCGACGTGCTGAGCGAGTGTCGGCGGGCTGCCACCCAGGCAGCGTAGCGGGCCGGTATTCCCGCGCCCCGGGACAAGTCGGTGTGAGAAGACCGACGTGCCGATAAGGGTGGCCTTGGTGGACCCGCTTCCGGAATTGGGTAACACTGGTGTTGTGAAAATCCGTCCGGAGGATACGAGCGCGCCGTCGTCGGCGCTGCCGCATGCCGCCGACGGGGACACCAGAACGGCCATCGTGAAGTTGCTGCTGGAGTCGGGCCCGACGACGGCGAGCAGCATCGGTGACCGGTTGGGGCTCTCGGCCGCCGGTGTGCGCCGGCATCTCGACGCATTGATCGAGGCGGGAGACGCCCAGGCGAAGTCGGCCGCGGCCTGGCAGCAGGAGGGTCGCGGCAGACCCGCCAAGCGGTATCAGCTGACGGCGGCCGGGCGCGCGAAGCTCGAGCACACCTACGACGATCTGGCCTCGGCCGCGATGCGCGCCCTGCGCGACATCGGCGGCGACGACGCGGTGCACACCTTCGCGCGTCGGCGCATCGACACGATCCTGGCCGGGGTGGACCCCGTCCCCGCGGCCGCCACCGCGGAAGACGTCGAGGCCGCGGCCGACCGGGTGGCCGGCGCGCTGACCCGCGCCGGGTACGCGACCACCACCACGCGGGTGCGCGGACCGGTCCGGGGTGTGCAGATCTGCCAGCACCACTGCCCGGTGTCGCACGTGGCCGAGGAGTTCCCCGAACTCTGCGAGGCCGAACAGCAGGCGATGGCCGAGGTGCTGGGTACCCACGTCCAGCGCCTCGCGACGATCGTCAACGGCGACTGCGCCTGTACCACCCACGTCCCGCTCAACCCGGCAGGGCACTGAACCCCACGACCGCTTCGGCACACGGCCCGCGCCGGAGCACCGACACGAACAAAAGGAGTGTGTCGCCATGACACTCACACCCGAGGTCAAGCCCGAGGCGTTGACCCAGGAGGAGACCATCGCCTCTCTGGGCCGGTACGGCTACGGCTGGGCCGACTCCGACGTCGCCGGGGCCAGCGCCCAGCGCGGGTTGTCCGAGGCCGTGGTGCGCGACATCTCGGCGAAGAAGAGCGAGCCCGAGTGGATGCTCGACATCCGCCTCAAGGCCCTGCGCACCTTCGACAAGAAGCCCATGCCGAACTGGGGCTCCGACCTCGACGGCATCGACTTTGACAACATCAAGTACTTCGTGCGGTCCAGCGAGAAGCAGGCCGCCACGTGGGACGACCTGCCCGCGGACATCAAGAACACCTACGACAAGCTCGGCATCCCCGAGGCGGAGAAGCAGCGCCTGGTCTCCGGTGTGGCCGCGCAGTACGAGTCCGAGGTGGTCTACCACTCGATCCGCGAGGACCTCGAGGCGCAGGGCGTCATCTTCCTCGACACCGACTCGGGTCTGCGTGAGCACCCGGAGCTGTTCCGCGAGTACTTCGGCACGGTGATCCCGGCCGGCGACAACAAGTTCTCCGCGCTGAACACCGCGGTGTGGTCGGGCGGTTCGTTCATCTACGTCCCCAAGGGCGTGCACGTCGACATCCCGCTGCAGGCCTACTTCCGGATCAACACCGAGAACATGGGCCAGTTCGAGCGCACGCTGATCATCGTCGACGAGGACGCCTACGTGCACTACGTCGAGGGCTGCACCGCGCCGATCTACAAGAGCGATTCGCTGCACAGCGCCGTCGTCGAGATCATCGTCAAGCCCGGCGGCCGGTGCCGCTACACGACCATTCAGAACTGGTCGAACAACGTCTTCAACCTGGTGACCAAGCGGGCCCGCGCCGAGGCCGGCGCCACCATGGAGTGGGTCGACGGCAACATCGGCTCCAAGGTCACGATGAAGTACCCCGCGGTGTGGATGACCGGTGAGCGCGCCAAGGGTGAGGTGCTGTCCGTGGCGTTCGCCGGGGAGGGCCAGCATCAGGACACCGGCGCCAAGATGCTGCACCTGGCGCCCAACACGTCGAGCAACATCGTGTCGAAGTCGGTGGCCCGCGGCGGCGGCCGGGCGTCCTACCGCGGCCTGGTTCAGGTCAACAAGGGGGCGCATGGGTCCCGCTCGAGCGTGAAATGCGATGCGCTGCTGGTGGACACGATCAGCCGCTCGGATACCTATCCCTACGTCGACATCCGCGAGGACGACGTCACGATGGGCCACGAGGCCACCGTGTCGAAGGTCAGCGAGGATCAGATGTTCTATCTGATGAGCCGCGGGCTGACCGAGGACGAGGCGATGGCGATGGTCGTGCGCGGCTTCGTCGAGCCGATCGCCAAGGAGCTGCCGATGGAGTACGCGCTTGAGCTCAACCGGCTGATCGAGCTGCAGATGGAAGGCGCGGTCGGATAGTGGCACAGAACCTCTCCGACGCGGTCGAGGGCACCGCCAAGCCCGGATCGCTGCTGAACCTGAACAAGGGCGAGCTGTTCACGTCCTTCGACGTCGGCGCCTTCGAGGTGCCCGGCGGCCGGGACGAGATCTGGCGGTTCACCCCGCTCAAGCGGCTGCGCGGCCTGCACGACGGCTCGGCCGTCGCGACGGGCACCGCCACCATCGAGGTGAGCGAGCGGCCGGGCGTCACGGTGGACACCGCGCGTCGTGGCGACGAGCGGCTGGGTCAGGCCGGAGCTCCGGCTGATCGCGTTGCCGCCCAGGCATTCTCGTCGTTCGATGCGGCGACGATCGTGACCGTCGCGCGGGACACCGTCGTGGATGACCCGATCGACGTCACGATCACCGGCCCCGGGGAGGGGCAGGTGGCCTACGGCCACCTGCAGGTGCACGTGGGTGAACTGGCCGAAGCCGTCGTCGTGATCGACCAGCGTGGCAGCGGAACCTACGCCGACAACGTCGAGTTCGTCGTCGGCAACGGCGCCACGCTGCGGGTGGTCACCATCGCCGACTGGGCCGACGACGTCGTGCACGTCAGCACTCACCACGCATCGTTGGGCCGCGACGCCGTGCTGCGGCACGCCGCGATCACCCTCGGCGGCGACGTGGTCCGGCTGACCGGCCGTGTCCGCTACACCGCTCCGGGCGGCGACGCCGAACTGCTGGGGCTCTACTTCGCCGACGACGGCCAGCACTTCGAATCGCGGCTGCTGGTCGACCATGCTCAGCCCAACTGCCGATCCAACGTCACGTACAAGGGTGCGCTGCAGGGCGATCCGGGGTCGCGCAAGCCCGACACCCATACCGTGTGGGTCGGCGACGTGCTGATCCGGGCCGAAGCGGCGGGCACCGACACCTTCGAGGTGAACCGCAACCTCGTACTGACCGACGGCGCCCGTGCCGATTCGGTGCCCAACCTCGAAATCGAGACGGGGGAGATCGTCGGCGCCGGACACGCCAGCGCCACCGGCCGTTTCGACGACGAGCAGCTGTTCTATCTGCGCGCTCGAGGGATCCCGGAGGATCAGGCCCGGCGCCTGGTGGTCCGCGGTTTCTTCAACGAGATCATCGCCAAGATCGCGGTCCCCTCCGTGCGTGAACGTCTGACCGAAGCCATCGAACGAGAACTGGCCATCACCGAAGCGAGAAGTAACTGATCATGACCACTCTGGACATCAAAGACCTGCACGTGTCGGTGAACACCCCCGAGGGCGAGGAGATCCCGATCCTCAAGGGCGTCAACCTGACCGTGAAGTCGGGGGAGACCCACGCCGTCATGGGGCCGAACGGCTCGGGCAAGTCGACGCTGTCGTACGCGATCGCCGGACACCCGAAGTACACCGTCACCTCCGGCTCGATCACGCTCGACGGTCAGGACGTGCTCGAGATGAGCGTCGACGAACGTGCCCGGGCAGGGCTGTTCCTGGCCATGCAGTACCCCGTCGAGGTGCCCGGCGTCTCGATGTCGAACTTCCTGCGCACCGCCGCCACCGCGACGCGTGGCGAGGCGCCGAAGCTGCGGCACTGGGTCAAAGAGGTCAAGGGCGCGATGACCGATCTCGGCATCGACCCGTCCTTCGGGGAACGCAGCGTCAACGAGGGCTTCTCCGGCGGTGAGAAGAAGCGCCACGAGATCCTGCAGCTCGGTCTGCTCAAGCCGAAGATCGCGATCCTCGACGAGACCGACTCGGGTCTGGACGTCGACGCATTGCGCGTGGTCAGCGAGGGCGTCAACCGCTACGCCGAGGCCGAAGACGCCGGCGTGCTGCTGATCACCCACTACACCCGCATCCTGCGCTACATCCGCCCGCAGTTCGTGCACGTGTTCGTCGCCGGCCGCATCATCGAGTCCGGTGGTCCCGAGCTGGCCGACGAACTCGAGGAGAACGGCTACGAGCGCTTTTCCCAGGCCGCTGCCGCCGGAGCCTGAGATGACGGCCGCGCGTACGTGGGAGGTGGCCGACCTGGAGCGTGTCCGGGCGGACTTCCCGATCCTGAACCGGGTGATGCGCGGCGGTAACCGGCTGGCGTATCTGGATTCCGGGGCGACGTCGCAGAAACCGCTGGCGGTGCTGGACGCGGAGCGTGACTTCCTGCTGACGTCCAACGGCGCGGTGCACCGCGGCGCCCACCAGCTCATGGAGGAAGCCACCGACGCCTACGAGCAGGGCCGCGAGGACATCGCCCGGTTCGTCGGCGCCGACGCCGACGAGCTGGTGTTCACCAAGAACGCCACGGAGGCCATCAACCTGGTCGCCTACGCGTTGGCGGACAAGCGGTTCGAGCGTGCGCTCGGTCCCGGCGACGTCATCGTCACCACCGAACTCGAGCACCACGCGAACCTGGTGCCCTGGCAGGAACTGGCGCAGCGCACCGGTGCGACCCTGCGGTGGTACTCCGCCACCGACGACGGACGGATCGACCTCGACTCGCTGGCACTCGACGAACGTGTCAAAGTCGTTGCTTTCACTCATCATTCCAACGTGACCGGTGCGGTGGCGCCGGTAGCCGACATGGTGGCGCGGGCCCGGGCGGTGGGGGCCCTGGTGCTCCTCGACGCCTGCCAGTCCGTGCCGCACCAGCCGGTGGACCTGCACGCGCTCGACGTGGATTTCGCGGCGTTCTCCGGGCACAAGATGCTCGGACCGACGGGCATCGGGGTGCTGTACGGCAAGCGTGCGCTGCTCGAGGCGATGCCGCCGTTCCTGACCGGCGGCTCGATGATCGAGACGGTGACGATGGAGGCCACCACGTTTGCGCCGGCCCCGCAGCGTTTCGAGGCGGGCACGCCGATGACGTCGCAGGTGGTCGGATTGGCCGCCGCCGCACGGTATCTCGATGCCCTGGGGATGCCCGCGGTCGAGCAGCACGAACGCGAACTCGTCGCCGCCGCCCTGGCCGGGCTCGCCGACATCGAGGGCGTCCGGGTCATCGGCCCGGCGTCGATGACCGACCGCGGATCGCCGGTGTCGTTCGTCGTCGACGGCGTGCACGCACACGACGTCGGGCAGGTGCTCGACGACGACGGCGTCGCCGTGCGCGTCGGCCACCACTGCGCGTGGCCGCTGCATCGCCGGTTCGGGGTCGCCGCGACCGCCCGAGCCTCGTTCGCGGTGTACAACACCGCCGAGGAGGTGGACCGGCTGGTGGCCGGCGTCCGCCGCGCCGTCGAGTTCTTCGGTTCGGCGGGCTGACGTGCGGCTCGAGCAGATCTACCAGGAGGTGATCCTGGACCACTACAAGCATCCGCACCACCGGGGCCTGCGGGACCCGTTCGCCGCCGAGGTGCATCACGTCAACCCGACCTGCGGCGACGAGGTCACGCTGCGGGTGGCGCTGTCCGAGGACGGGGAAACGGTCACCGACATCTCCTACGACGGGCAGGGCTGCTCGATCAGTCAGGCGTCGACGTCGGTGTTGACCGACCAGGTGATCGGGCAGACCGTCGGGGACGCGCTCAAGACGGTCGCGGCGTTCTCGGAGATGGTGTCGTCGCGGGGCAAGGTCGACGGCGACGAGGACGTTCTCGGCGACGGCATCGCGTTCGCCGGTGTCGCGAAGTACCCGGCGCGGGTGAAGTGCGCGCTGCTCGGGTGGACGGCGTTCAAAGCAGCACTGGCCCAGGCGCACGGGCCCGACGAGATTTCTGTGGAGGAGAACTGATGAGTGAGACGGAGCCGGCGGGCACGAGCGAAGCGAGCCGGGAATTGGCAGAGCCCAACGAAGAGTTGCTCGCGGACCTCGAGGAGGCGATGCGCGACGTCGTCGACCCCGAACTCGGCATCAACGTCGTGGACCTCGGTCTGGTCTACGGGCTGGGCGTGGAGAACGGCGACGCGGGCGCCGTCGCCTTGATCGACATGACGCTGACGTCGGCGGCATGTCCGTTGACCGACGTCATCGAGGATCAGTCCCGCACGGCGCTGGTGGGCGCCGGGCTGGTCAACGAGATCAAGATCAACTGGGTGTGGAACCCGCCGTGGGGCCCGGACAAGATCACCGAGGACGGCCGCGAGCAGCTGCGGGCGCTCGGCTTCACCGTCTGAGTCTCACGCCAGCAGCCGCGCCAGCTCCCGCAGGTCGGCGGCGACGAGGGTCGGGGCCGGAAGCGTCGGGATGACGGCGTTGCCCGGGCGGGCCAGGAACGCGCCCTGCATCCCCGCGCTCTGTGCGCCGATGGTGTCCCACACGTGGGCGGCCACCATCATGCAGTCGCCGGGCTCTTCCCCGAGCGCCGCAGCCACCTCGAGGTACAACCGAGTGGCGGGCTTGAACGTCGTGTAGCTGTCGACGCTGAACTGTCTGTCGATGTAGTCGCCCAGTCCCGCCCTCTCCAGCGGGGTCGGGGTGCCGCTGACCCGCGGGGAGTTCGTCAGCGTCACCAGCCGGTGCCCGCGGTCCCGCAGCTGGGCCAGGCCGTCGGCGGCGTCGGGATGCGCGGGCATCGACCGCAGGGCCTCGCCGACCCGGCTCCAGTCCTCCTCGGTGATCGCGACGCCGTGCACGTCGCCGACCATGTTCAGCACACCGCGGCCCAGGGTGAAGAAGTCGACGTAGCTGCCGGCCAACGTCACGGTCATGGAGTACATGACCAGCTGCGCGAACCACTCGCGCAGCACCTGCCCATCGCCGAACAGGTCCTCGAACGCCGGCCTCAGCGCCTCGATGTCGAGCAGGGTCTCGTTGACGTCGAAGATCAGCACGCGGGGGGTGGGCATGGGTTTCATCATCTGCCCATTGCCGTTGCGCGCTGCGTGTAACGCTCGAAGCGTGTCAGCGCACTGCACTTCGATGGCCCGGCGTGAAGGAGCGCACCGATGAGTGAATTCGACCTGGATTTCGGTGGTCTGCGGGCACTGATCATCAACTGCACGCTCAAGCGCTCTCCCGAGATGAGCCACACCGACGGCCTGGTCCGCATCAGCGCCGCGATCATGGAGAAGCACGGCGTCGCCGTGGATGTGGTGCGCGCCGTCGACCACGACATCGCCACCGGTGTGTGGCCCGACATGCGCGAGCACGGTTGGACGACCGACGACTGGCCGGCGATCTTCGGGAAGGTGCTCGCCGCCGACATCCTCGTGCTGGCCGGCCCGATCTGGCTGGGCGACAACAGTTCTGTGATGAAGAAGGTGCACGAGCGGCTCTACGGCGGCTCGCATCTGCTCAACGACGCCGGGCAGTACCTCTACTACGGACGCGTCGGCGGCTGCTTGATCACCGGCAACGAGGACGGGATCAAGCATTGTGCCCAGAATGTGCTCTACACGCTGCAGCACATCGGGTACACGATCCCGCCGCAGGCCGACGCCGGCTGGATCGGTGAGGCGGGTCCCGGACCGTCGTACCTCGACCCCGGATCCGGGGGACCGGAGAACGACTTCACCAACCGCAACACCACGTTCATGACGTGGAATCTGATGCACCTCGCCCGGCTGCTCAAGGCGGCAGGGGGCGTACCGGCCTACGGCAACCTCCGCTCCGGATGGGACGCGGGCTGCCGCTACGACTTCGCCAACCCCGAGTACCGGTGAGGACGTGCTCGCCGTCCCCGCCCCGGTGTGGCGATGGGGGACCGTCGGCCGCGGGGTGATCCTGGGCGTCGGGTCCGGCCTGTGTCTGGGTGCCTTGGCGTGGCTGGACGCGGGGGCGGTCGCACCGGCCGCGGCGGCCATGATCGCCGGTGGCGGCGTACTCGGCACCGTGACAGCGCGGCGAATGGGGCACTTGTGGCCCGAGGCGATGGCGCTCGACGCGGGCGACCGGGTGGCCGTCGCGCGAGCCGTCCGGCACGGTGACCCGGTCTCTGATCCACACCTGGCCGCGCCGGCGCTCGGCTATGCACGCGGATTGCACGCCGCGGCGCAGACACACCCGCGGTGGCGGTGGATCGTCGCCGGAATCCTCGTCGTGGCGCTGGCGACGGCGCTGTGGGACGCCCTGTACGGATCGCGCGGCAGTGCGGTCGCGTCCGCCCTCTACCTGGTTGCGCTGCTCGCCGAGGTCTTCTGGTGGCCGCGGCGCCGGGCGCAGCTGCTGGATCGCGCGGACCGCTCGGTCCGGGGGATCCCGACCGGGCCGTGACTTGCTCGAGGCTGCAGAGCTACCGGCGCGGCGGCCGGTGTCGGCACCTTCGGCCACGAACATCCGTGGCGCACACGACATACAGCAAATACCAATTGCTGCGCTGAAAAACCGGTTCGACGTCGATGACGAGCGGTGGAACGTGTACGGCGCACAGCGTGATCATGACAATCGCCGAATATCGCCGTGGGCCAACGGTATTGCAGGCTACGTTTGCTGCACCTGAAGTGCTGCCGGTGACGATCGCGAGTGCGTTCGCTGCCTGCTGTGGTTCGGCCGATGTTATCGGGCTTCACTCTTTCGCTATCCGGCTCGGTGAGAGAAAGGGATTCGGGGAATGCATTGCACACAACGGTCCGGCGCAACCGTGGTCAGCGGCAAACAACTTCTCGCGGGTGGCTTCATCGCCGCCGCTCTGATGGCCGGCGGAGTGGCAGGCGCGGCCTGCGCCGCGGCCAGTCCGACCGAGAGCGGAACCGACGCCTCGCAGACCTCCACGTCTCCGGCCGGACCGTCCACGACCGAGACATCCGAGCGCGCCGACCGGTCGGACACGTCGACGACGTCCGACGACGACCACGCCGACAGCGCTCCCGAGTCCGACGCGGACGCGCCGCCGAAACCCCGGCATCAGCGGGCGCACGAGGACACCGAAGCGACCCAACACACGGCAGAGGACACCCGTCCCGCGCGCCACGAGCGCACGCGTCGCACCGAGCGGCTCCGCGCCGCGGCGACCGTCGACACCCCCGAACCTGTCACCCGCAGCAGCGCGCGGAACACGGCGCCGGATCCCGAACCCGTCACCGCGAAGGCCGTGTCCACGACGCTGGCCGCCACCACGACCACCACGACGACCACCACGGCCACCGCGTCGGACCCGGTGCTCGTCGCCGCGGCCACCAGCACCCGGGTCACCGTGGGATCGATGATCGTCGACTCGCTCTACTCGATGGGCATCCGGAGCAGTCGGATGGGCACCACCTGGCTCGACATCCCGGTGTCCCGGACGACCGCCGACCGGTGGTTGGTCAAGCGCAAGCGCATCTACCGCGACGTCGTCAGCACGCCTCCGCAGCCGACCCTGCTGTGGGAGACGAACTTCAGCAGTCGGGAGGAGGCCCTCAGGTACTGGGGGCTGCAGACCGGCCGCTGGGGCCAGTCCGCCGGGGAGAACCAGTACTACACCGACGGCGGCAACATGACCATCGACGCCAACGGCGACCTGGTGATCACGGCTCGGCGCGAACCCGCCCCGGATGGGCTCGGCGCGCCGTACAACTACACCTCCGCCCGCGTCGTCACCTACGGCAAGCAGTCGATCGGCGTCGGCACCCGCGTCGAGGCCCGCATCAAGATGCCCGTCGACCAGGGGGTGCTGCCGGCGTTCTGGACGGTCGGGCTGGAACCGGGCCACGAGTTCGACTGGCCCCGGCAGGGCGAGATCGACATCGCGGAGATACCCGGGTTCGGCACCCCCGCGGCCGCCCGCACCTGGACCGGAAACATCCACGGCCCCGCGGCGTCCAACAACGGCGTCGACGTCAAACTCGACGGTGTCGACGCCGACCTTGGGACGGATCTGTCCGCGGACTTCCATGTGTACGGCATGGACTGGTATTCCGACCGCATCATCTGGCGGGTCGACGGCGTCGAGGTGGGCCGCGTCACGAAAGCGCAGTACGAGGCGCTCGGCGGGAACTGGACACCGTTCTCCGGCGCGTGGCGGCACTATCTGATCCTCAACGTGGCCGTCGGCAACCCGTGGACCGGCGACCCCAGCGCGTCGGCGCCGCTGAACGCCGAGATGACGGTCGACTGGGTGCGGGCCTACCAGCTCTGATCCGGGGAACACAGGTACCCGGCACGACGTTGAGGAAAGCGTGGCTACGAAAGACATCACCGCCGAAGAGTTCAACACCACCATCAACGACAACGAGATCGTGCTGGTCGATTTCTGGGCGTCGTGGTGCGGACCGTGCCGGGCGTTCGCCCCGACCTACTCGGCGTCGTCGGAGAAACACCCCGACGTCGTCTACGCGAAGGTCGACACCGAGGCCGAGCAGCAGCTCGCCGCCGCCGCGGACATCCGCTCGATCCCCACGCTGATGGCGTTCAAGAAGGGCAAGCTGGTGTTCAATCAGGCCGGTGCCCTGCCGCCCGCCGCGCTCGAAGACCTGGTGCAGAAGGTCAAGGAGTTCGACATCGACGCGGCCGTCGCCGCACAGGACGACAGCCAGGGCTGACCCCCGCGCGCACGCCCGATAGCGTGCAGGCGTGAGCGCGCCCGAACAGTTCGTCCTCGTCGACAAGCCCCGGCCGCACGTCGCGCTGGTGACGCTGAACCGCCCGGAGCGGATGAACTCCATGGCGTTCGACGTCATGGTGCCGCTGCGGGCGGCGCTGCAGGAGATCACCCACGACAACGACGTGCGGGCGGTGGTGCTGACCGGAGCCGGACGCGGCTTCTCCTCCGGTGCCGACCACAAGTCCGCCGGGTCCGTCCCGCACATCGACGGACTCACCCGTCCGACGTTCGGGTTGCGGTCGATGGAAGTGCTCGACGACGTCATCCTCAGCATGCGCAAGATGCACCAGCCGGTGATCGCCGCCGTCAACGGCGCCGCCATCGGCGGCGGTCTCTGCCTGGCGCTCGCCGCCGACATCCGCGTCGCCTCCACCGAGGCCTATTTCCGCGCCGCCGGTATCAACAACGGCCTGACCGCCAGTGAGCTGGGTCTCAGTTACCTGCTGCCGCGGGCCATCGGGTCCTCGCGGGCCTTCGAGATCATGCTGACCGGTCGTGACGTCACCGCCGAGGAGGCCGAGCGCATCGGGCTGGTGTCGCGGCAGGTCCCCTCTGAGGATCTGCTCGAGACCTGCTACGACCTCGCCGAACGCATCGCGGCGTTCTCCCGGCCGGGCACGGAGCTGACCAAACGCACGCTGTGGAGCGGGCTGGATGCCGGCTCGCTGGAGGCCCACATGCAGGCCGAAGGCCTCGGCCAGCTCTACGTCCGGCTGCTGACCAGCAACTTCGAGGAAGCCGTCGCGGCCCGCAAGGAGAAGCGCGCCGCGGTCTTCACCGACGACAAGTAATCGATTCGCCACCGAGCCGCCCCGGGCACTAACCTGGGAGGTCAGCCGCGGCATGGGGTTTCGCCATGCCCTCGTTCTTCTCAGGAGCTTCAGCGTGATCACCGCAACGGACCTCGAGGTCCGCGCCGGAGCGCGCACGCTGCTCGAGATCGACGGGGCGGCGCTGCGTGTGCAGCCGGGGGACCGGATCGGGCTCGTCGGCCGCAACGGTGCCGGCAAGACCACGACGATGCGCATCCTCGCCGGCGAGGGCGAGCCCTACGCGGGCACCATCACCCGTTCCGGCGAGATCGGCTACCTGCCGCAGGACCCCAAGGAAGGGGACCTGGACCAGCTGGCCCGCGACCGCGTGCTCTCGGCCCGCGGGCTGGACACCCTGCTGTCGGACCTGGAGAAGCAGCAGGCGCTGATGGCCGAGGTCGCCGACGACGCGGCCCGGGACAAAGCGGTGCGCCGCTACGGCCAACTCGAGGAGCGTTTCGCCGCGCTGGGCGGCTACGCCGCGGAGAGCGAGGCGGGCCGGATCTGCGCGAGCCTCGGGCTGCCCGACCGCGTCCTGACCCAGCCGCTGCGCACCCTCTCGGGTGGTCAGCGCCGCCGGGTCGAGCTCGCGCGCATCCTGTTCGCCGCGTCCGACACCGGCTCGGGGTCGGACACGACCCTGCTTCTCGACGAGCCCACCAACCACCTCGACGCCGACTCGATCGGCTGGCTGCGCACCTTCCTGCAGAACCACGCCGGCGGTCTGGTGGTGATCAGCCACGACGTCAGCCTGCTCGCCGACGTGGTGAACCGGGTGTGGTTCCTCGACGCGGTCCGCGGCGAGGTCGACGTCTACAACATGGGCTGGCAGAAGTACCTCGACGCCCGCGCCACCGACGAGCAGCGGCGGCGCCGCGAGCGCGCGAACGCCGAGAAGAAGGCCGGGGCACTGCGTGCCCAGGCCGCCAAGATGGGGGCCAAGGCCACCAAAGCCGTTGCCGCGCAGAACATGTTGCGCCGCGCCGAGCGGATGATCGCCGAGCTGGACGCCGAGCGGGTCGCCGACAAGGTGGCGCGCATCAAGTTCCCGACGCCGGCACCCTGCGGGAAGACCCCGCTGATCGCCAAGGGGCTGACCAAGACCTACGGCTCGCTGGAGATCTTCACCGGTCTGGACCTGGCGATCGACCGTGGGTCGCGCGTCGTCGTGCTCGGGCTCAACGGGGCCGGCAAGACCACGCTGCTGCGCCTGCTCGCCGGGGTGGAGAAGCCGGACGCCGGGGGTCTGGAACCCGGGCACGGACTCAAGATCGGCTACTTCGCCCAGGAGCACGACACCCTCGACAACATGGCGTCGGTGTGGGAGAACATCCGGCACGCCGCCCCGGACACCGGAGAACAGGACCTGCGCGGTCTGCTCGGCGCGTTCATGTTCAGCGGTGCGCAGCTCGAGCAGCCCGCGGGCACGCTGTCCGGCGGCGAGAAGACCCGCCTGGCACTGGCCGGGCTGGTGGCGTCGACCGCCAACGTCCTGCTGCTCGACGAGCCGACCAACAACCTCGACCCGGCCTCGCGCGAGCAGGTTCTCGACGCGCTGCACAGCTACGCCGGCGCCGTCGTGCTGGTGACCCACGACCCGGGCGCGGCCGAGGCGCTGGACCCGCAGCGGGTGCTGCTGCTGCCCGACGGCACCGAGGACTTCTGGTCCGACGACTATCGGGAACTGATCGAGCTGGCCTGATCGGGTTACGCACTTCCGGCGCTGGGTATGCGGTTGCTGCACAGCGCGGGAGGGCGTCAATGAAGAAAAACGGCAAAGACAGGGATCAGCTCATCAACGAGCTCCGCAGCGCCTACGAGGGGGGCGCCAGCATCCGGACCCTGGTGGCCTCGACCGGCCACTCCTACGGTTCGGTGCACAGCATGCTGCGGGAGTCGGGTACGACCATGCGCAGCCGCGGCGGCCCCAACCACCGCGGCAGGCGCTGACCGGTCAGCGCTGGCGGACCGAGTCCTCGACGAGATCCAGGACCGCGCCGAGTCGTTCGGGGTCGTCCCCGGAGGCCAGCCGCGCGACCAGGCCGTCCAGCACCAGTTCCAGATAGGTCCGCAGCACCTCTCCTGGTACGTCGTCACGCAGCCGTCCGGCCTGCTTCTGGCGCCGGAGCCGCTCCGTGGTGGCTGCCGACAGTTCCGCCGAGCGTTCGGACCAACCGCGGCTGAACGCCGGATCGTTGCGGAGTTTGCGGGCGATCTCCAACCGCGTTGCCAGCCAATCGAACTGGTCGGGCGCGGCCAGCATGTCCCGCATCACCTGGATCAAGCCCTCGCGCGCCGCCACATCCGCCATCCGCTCCGCGTCCTCACGCGCCAGTTCGAAGAACAGCGTGTCCTTGTCGCGGAAGTGGTGGAAGATGGCGCCGCGCGAGAGCCCGATCGTCTGCTCGAGCCGCCGCACCGTGGCCCTGTCGTAGCCGTACTCGGCGAAACACCGCCGGGCGCCGTCGAGGATCTGACGACGGCGCGCCGCCAGATGATCGTCGGTCACCCTCGGCATGCGGTCAGGACTTCAGCATGTTGCGCAGCACGTACTGCAGGATGCCGCCGTTGCGGTAGTAATCCGCCTCCCCGGGGGTGTCGATGCGCACGACCGCGTCGAACTCGACCGCGTCGCCGCCGTCTTTCGCAGCCTTCACGTGCACCGTCTTCGGTGTCTTGCCCTCGTTGAGGTCCTCGATCCCGGTGATCTCGAACGTCTCGGTGCCGTCGAGCTTCAGCGACGCCGCCGACTCTCCCTCGGGGAACTGCAGCGGAATCACGCCCATGCCGATCAGGTTCGAGCGGTGGATCCGCTCGAACGACTCGGCGATGACCGCCCGCACCCCCAGCAGGCTGGTGCCCTTGGCGGCCCAGTCGCGCGAGGAGCCGGAGCCGTACTCCTTGCCGCCGAGCACGACCAGCGGGATGTTCTGCTCCGCGTAGTTCTGCGCCGCGTCGTAGATGAACGCCTGCTCGCCGCCGTTGGTGAAGTCACGGGTGTAGCCGCCCGAGACGTCGTCGAGCAGCTGGTTGCGCAGCCGGATGTTGGCGAACGTGCCGCGGATCATCACCTCGTGGTTGCCGCGCCGCGAACCGTAGGAGTTGTAGTCCTTCTTCTCCACGCCGTGGGACTCGAGGTACTGGGCCGCCGGCGTCCCCGGCTTGATGCTGCCTGCGGGGGAGATGTGGTCGGTGGTCACCGAATCACCCAGCAGCGCAAGCACTCTGGCGCCGTGGATGTCTGTGACCGGCTCCGGGTCGGCGGGCATGCCGTCGAAGTACGGAGGCTTGCGCACATAGGTGGAGTCCTGGTCCCACTCGAACGTGTCACCGCTGGGCGTCGGCAGGTTGCGCCAGCGCTCGTCGCCCTTGAACACGTCGGAGTAGTTCTTGACGAACATCTCGGTGTTGATCGCGCCAGCGATGGTGTCGTTGATGTCCTGCTGGCTGGGCCAGATGTCCTTCAGGAAGACATCGTTGCCGGACTCGTCCTGGCCCAGCGGCTCGGTCTGGAAGTCGAAGTCCATGGTTCCGGCCAGCGCGTAGGCGATCACCAGCGGCGGGGACGCCAGGTAGTTCATCTTGACGTCGGGGTTGATGCGGCCCTCGAAGTTGCGGTTGCCCGACAGCACCGCGGTCACCGACAGGTCGTTGTCGTTGATCGCCTTGCTGATCTCGTCGGGCAGCGGGCCGCTGTTGCCGATGCACGTGGTGCAGCCGTAGCCGACCAGGAAGAAGCCCAGCTTCTCCAGGTACGGCCACAGGCCGGCCTTCTCGTAGTAGTCGGTCACCACCTGCGAACCCGGCGCCATCGTGGTCTTCACCCACGGCTTGGTGGTCAGGCCCTTGTCGACGGCGTTCTTGGCCAGCAGCGCGGCACCGAGCATGACCTCCGGGTTGGAGGTGTTGGTGCACGACGTGATCGCGGCGATGACGACGGCGCCGTGGTCGAGGATGCAGTCGCCGCGCTCGGGGGACTCCACCTTCACCGGGTTGGTCGGCCGGCCTTCGGCGCCGTTGGCGGCCGAGTGCAGCGGCACCGCTCCCTCGTCGGCGAAGGACAGCGACACCGGGTCGCTGGCGGGGAAGGTCTCGTCGACGGCCTCGTCGACGTTGGTCCGCACCGACTCCTCCTCCTCGCCGCCGACGTAGTTGTGGATGTCCTTGCGGAAAGCCGACTTCGCGTCGTCGAGGGCGATGCGGTCCTGCGGACGCTTGGGCCCGGCGATCGAGGGCACGACGTCGGCCAGGTCCAGCTCGAGGTACTCGGAGAACTTCGGCTCGCGGCTCGGGTCGTGCCACATGCCCTGCGCCTTGGCGTACGCCTCGACCAGTGCGAGCTGCTGATCGCTGCGGCCGGTCATCCGCAGGTAGTCGATGGTCACTTCGTCGATCGGGAAAATTGCTGCGGTGGAACCGAACTCGGGGCTCATGTTGCCCAGGGTGGCGCGGTTGGGCAGCGGCACCTCGGCAACGCCGTCACCGTAGAACTCGACGAACTTGCCGACCACGCCGTGCTTGCGCAGCATCTCGGTGACGGTCAGCACGATGTCGGTCGCGGTCACGCCGGCGCGCCGCTCACCGGTCAGTTTGAAGCCGACCACGCGGGGGATGAGCATCGAGACGGGCTGGCCGAGCATCGCGGCCTCGGCCTCGATACCACCCACGCCCCAGCCCAGCACGCCCAGGCCGTTCTCCATCGTGGTGTGGCTGTCGGTGCCCACGCAGGTGTCGGGGTAGGCCAGCATGTTTCCGTCGGCGTCGCGGCGCGGCATGACGACGCTGGCCAGGTACTCGATGTTGACCTGGTGCACGATGCCGGTGCCGGGGGGCACCACCTTGAAGTCGTTGAACGCGCCCTGACCCCAGCGCAGGAACTGGTAGCGCTCGCCGTTGCGCTCGTACTCGATCTCGACGTTGCGCTCGAACGCGTCGGCGCGGCCGAACAGATCGGCGATCACGGAGTGGTCGATCACCAGGTCGGCCGGGGCCAGCGGGTTCACCTTCTGCGGGTCGCCGCCCAGATCTCCGACGGCCTCGCGCATGGTCGCCAGGTCCACGATGCACGGCACACCGGTGAAGTCCTGCATGATCACCCGCGCCGGGGTGAACTGGATCTCGATGCTCGGGTCGGCCGAGGGATCCCAGTTCGCAATGGCCTCGATGTGGTCCTTGGTGATGTTGGAGCCGTCCTCGGTGCGCAACAGGTTCTCGGCGAGGACTTTCAGGCTGTAGGGCAGCTTCTCGGTGCCGGGTACCGCGTCGAGGCGGTAGATCTCGTAGCTGCTGTCTCCGACCTCGAGCGTGTCTTTCGCTCCGAACGAGTTCACGGATGAATTCTTGCTGCTCACATCAACTCCCGGCTTGAATCATCGCCGCGACGGGCTGTGTCGGCGGCGCTTGTCACCTTAACAGTACGCTTGTCCTGTATTGAATCCCAGGGTGTCCACCAGTCTTGTCGGTGTGTGCGCCCGATGCCACCCCCGGGGGTCGCGTACCGTGCTCTGCGTGACCGGACCGCAGGTGATTCCGTTCCTGCCGGCGTACATCCCGCCGGACATCGACATGGATCAGGTTCAGGCCGACGTCAAGGACGACGGCATCAGCGTGCCGCCCGCCGATCAGGCGGACGTGCCCGCACTGCGCCAGATCGTCGACGAGGCGAAGCAGCAGGGAATCGACCTGAAGATCGTCGTGATCGCGGACAACCCCCCGATCGACACGCCGCTGCGCGACATCGCGACCGTCGTCGGCACCGCCAACCCGGGCTCGACCGTGCTGGCGCTCAGTCCCTCGTTCGCAGGAACCTACAGTCCGGTGCTCGACCGGTCGACGCTCGAGGCGGGTCAGGACCTCGCCCGGACCGGCGATCCGGTGCAGTCGTCGAAGAATTTCCTGGGGGAGTTGACCACCCCGCACTTTTCCTGGACCGCATTCACGATTGTGCTCGTGTTTTTGGTGCTCGTCGCGGCCGTTGCGACCCGCATGCTGCAGAAATACGGCAAACGGTCGACCGGCCCCAGCGCAGCCTCCACCAGCAGCGATTGAGGAATAGCCGCCTCACGCGTTAATCCAAACATCACCGTTTGATAACGCCAATTGCAATTACATTGCTGTAATTTGTGACGAAAGTTTCTTTAGCGTCAGATGTGACGTACGGTGCAATCGGTGCCTGTTGTTGCAGTTGTGTATTAAGTGACTACTGCGCGGAGCCTGAGGAGACCTGAGTCGAATGAGACGCCCCCTTGGCGGCGCGCCCGCCACCCGGTTGTGCGCGGTGTCGCTGGCGTTCGGCATGGTGATGACGACGCCGCACCTCGCCCACGCGCAACCCGGCAACGGTGACCTGGCCGAACTCGTCACCGAGGTCGCCAACGTCAACCAGAAGCTGCAGGACCTGGGCGCGGCCATCCAGACCCAGCAGGAGAGCGTGAACAAGGCGATCCTCGACGTGGCCACCGCCCGGGAGGACGCCGCCAAGGCGCAGCAGCAGGTCGACGCCAGTGCCGCCGGCGTCAAGGAGGCCAACGCCGCGATCGACGCCGCGCAGGACAGGTTCGACGACTTCGCGGCGGCGATGTACGTCAACGGCCCCTCGAGTTCCTATCTGACCGCCAAGGATCCCGCGGACATCCTCACCACCGCGGCCACCGGGCAGGCGCTGTCGCTGAGCTCGCAGAAGGTCATGACGGACCTGTCGCGGGCCCGCACGGAGCAGGTGAACAGGGAGTCCGCCGCGCGGCTGGCCAAGCAGCAGGCCGACGACGCGGTCAAGGCGGCCGAGACCAGTCAGCAGAGTGCCGTCGAGGCGCTGACCAACGCCCAGCAGACCTTCAAGGACCAGCAGAGCGAGCTCGACCGGCTCACCGCCGAGCGCGCGCAGGCGCAGACGAAACTGCAGCAGGCACAGGCGCTCTCGGCGCCGTCGGCACCGTCGGCGGGTGCCGGCTCGGGTGGCGCGTCGCCGGGCGCGGGTGCCAAGCCGGCCCCGTCCGGGGCCAACCCGAACTGGGACGTCGACCCCAGCACGGGTAACCGCGACACCGCCTGGGACATGACCCTGCCCCAGATCCCGAGCGCGTTCGTCAGCGGCGACCCGGTCCAGATCATCAACGCGGTTCTCAAGATCATCACCACCTCTCTGGAGGTGACGCAGAACCTCGGCCGCAAGTTCCTGCAGAGCATCGGCCTGCTGCCCACGCCGACCGGCATCACCAACGGCGCGATCCCGGTGGCGAACGGACCGCAGGCCACCGAGTACGTGATCAAGCGCGGCATGTCGCAACTGGGGGTGCCCTACTCGTGGGGCGGCGGCAACGCGTCGGGCCCCAGCCGCGGCATCGACTCCGGTGCGGGCACCGTGGGCTTCGACTGCTCGGGCCTGATGCTCTACATGTTCGCCGGGGTCGGCATCAAGCTCGACCACTACTCGGGCTCGCAGTACAACGCCGGGCGCAAGGTGCCGTCGTCGCAGATGCGCCGCGGCGACATGATCTTCTACGGACCCAACGCCAGCCAGCACGTCGCGATGTACCTCGGCAACGGGCAGATGCTCGAGGCGCCCTACACCGGTTCGGTCGTCAAGATCTCGCCGGTGCGCACCAGCGGCATGACGCCTTTCGTCACCCGAATGATCGAGTGGTGATCACGCTGCGCCGCCTTCTCGTCTCCCTCACGGTCGCGGTCGCGGTGCTGATCGGCGCCGCCTCGCCCGCCGCCGCCCAGCCCGAAGCCGGACAGTGGGATCCCACGCTGCCCAAGCTCATCAGCGCAGGCGCCCCCGGCGACCCGCTCGCGATCGCCAACGCGTCGCTGGCGGCCACGGCGCAGGCCACCCAGGTGACGATGGACCTGGGCCGCAAGTTCCTGCAGAGCATCGGCCTGGCCCCGGCCGACCCGGTCGGCGTGGCGCCCGGCGTCGTGCGCGGCCCCGCCGCGATCGAGTACGCGATCCGCCGCGGCGGTACCCAGATGGGGGTGCCGTACTCGTGGGGCGGCGGCAAGCCCACCGGCCCCAGCCGGGGCATCGAGTCGGGCGCCAACACCGTCGGATTCGACTGCTCGGGGTTCACCCAGTTCTCGTATGCCGGTGTCGGGGTGCTGATCCCGAAGTACTCCGGCGACCAGTACAACACCGGGCGCAAGGTGCCCCTCGCCCAGGCAAAACGCGGTGACCTGTTGTTCTGGGGTCCCGGCGGCAGCCAGCACGTGGCGATGTACCTCGGCGGCGGCAGGATGCTCGAAGCCTCGGGCAGCGCCGGCAAAGTGACCGTGAGTCCGGTGCGGACCTCGGGCCTGCAGCCGTACGTAGCGCGCATCATCGAATCCTGAGTAGCGGCTGAGTTAATTCGGGCGGCGTCGACGGATTCCGAGCCGCCTGGAATAGTTGACGGCGGGCGTCCGGCCACCCTCGGTCGGCGCCGCACCGACCAGCAGGTAGTGCGCATGTGGAAGGAACGTTGATGACCTCACCGAGTGGGCCGCCGCAGGGCTCTGGAGGATTCCCCGGACAAGCACCGGGCCAGGGCTACTCCGCCGGCGCGCACGCCGCTGCCGCCCCGTCGGCTCCCGCGCAGTCCAACGGTGGTCTGCAGAACGAGGTGCACACGCTGGAGCGGGCGATCTTCGAGGTCAAGCGGATCATCGTCGGCCAGGACCAGCTCGTGGAGCGCATGCTGGTCGGGTTGCTGGCCAAGGGGCACGTGCTCCTCGAGGGTGTGCCCGGTGTGGCCAAGACGCTGGCCGTCGAGACGTTCGCCAAGGTCGTGGGCGGCACCTTCGCGCGTATCCAGTTCACCCCCGACCTGGTGCCCACCGACATCATCGGCACCCGGATCTACCGACAGGGCAAGGAGGAGTTCGACATCGAACTCGGCCCCGTGGTGGTGAACTTCCTGCTCGCCGACGAGATCAACCGCGCGCCCGCCAAGGTGCAGTCGGCGCTGCTCGAGGTCATGGCCGAGCGCAAGATCTCGATCGGCGGCAAGACCTTCCCGCTGCCCAGCCCCTTCCTGGTGATGGCGACCCAGAACCCGATCGAGCAGGAGGGCGTCTACCAGCTGCCCGAGGCGCAGCGCGACCGCTTCCTGTTCAAGCTCAACGTCGACTACCCGTCGCCGGAGGAAGAGCGCGAGATCATCTACCGGATGGGCGTCAAGCCGCCGGAGCCCAAGCAGATCCTCAACACCGGTGATCTGCAGCGCCTTCAGGACGTCGCGGCCAACAACTTCGTGCACCACGCGCTGGTCGACTACGTCGTGCGCGTCGTCACCGCGACCCGCGAGCCGGAGAAGTTCGGCATGCCCGACGCGAAGGCGTGGATCGCCTACGGCGCCTCCCCGCGTGCCTCGCTCGGCATCATCGCCGCGGCCCGCGCGCTGGCCCTGGTGCGCGGTCGCGACTACGTCATCCCGCAGGACGTCGTCGAGGTCATCCCCGACGTGCTGCGCCACCGCCTGGTGCTCACCTACGACGCGCTGGCCGACGAGATCTCCTCGGAGACCGTCATCAACCGGATCCTGCAGACCGTGGCACTGCCGCAGGTGAACGCCATTCCGCAGCAGGGCCATTCGGTGCCGCCCGTCGTCCCGGCCGCGGCGGCCGCGGCGAACGGCCGCTGACCTGGTGGCCGGCCGCTCCATCGACCTGCCGTCGCTGCAGCGCGGAGAGATCCGCGACCCTGCGCTGACGGCGGCGCTGCGCAAGCTCGAGCTCACCGTGCGTCGCAAGCTCGACGGCGTGCTGCACGGCGATCACCTCGGTCTGCTGCCCGGCCCGGGCTCCGAGCCGGGCGAGTCGCGGATCTACCAGCCCGGCGACGACGTCCGGCGGATGGACTGGTCGGTGACCGCCCGCACGACCCAGCCGCACGTGCGGCAGATGATCGCCGACCGCGAGCTGGAGACCTGGCTGGTGGTCGACATGTCGGCCAGCCTGGACTTCGGCACGACAGGCTGCGAGAAGCGCGACCTGGCGGTGGCTGCCGCCGCGGCGATCACGTTCCTCAACAGCGGCGGCGGCAACCGGATCGGCGCGATCATCGCGAACGGCGATTCGGTCCGACGGGTGCCTGCGCTGTCGGGGCGCATGCACGAGCAGGAGATGCTGCGCACCATCGCGACGATGCCGAAAGCGCCTGCGGGAACCCGCGGTGACCTCGCGGCGGCGATCGACGCGCTGCGCAGGCCGGAGCGCCGCCGCGGAATGGCGGTGATCATCAGCGACTTTCTCGGGCCGATCAACTGGATGCGCCCGCTGCGCGCCATCTCCGGCCGGCACGAGGTGCTGGGCATCGAGATCCTCGACCCCCGTGACATCGAACTGCCGCCGGTCGGCGATGTGGTGCTGCAGGACACCGAGACCGGCCGCACCCGCGAATTCACCATCGACGAACAACTCCGCACCGATTTCGAGAAGGCCGCCGCGGCGCACCGCGCCGACGTGGCGCGCACCCTGCGCCGGTGCGACGCACCGCTGCTGACGTTGCGCACCGACCGCGACTGGATCGCCGATGTGGTGCGCTTCGTCGCGAGCCGGCGTCGCGGCGCCCTTGCGGCGCGGTGATGAGCGCTTGCGCGACGATCAGACTGCGTTAGCCGGACGAAACGACGAAAAGACAAGTAGGACATGACTTTACCGTTGCTCGGACCGATGTCGCTGTCGGGCTTCGAACACCCGTGGTTCTTTCTGTTCTTCCTCGTGGTGCTGGGTCTCATCGGGCTCTACATCGTGGTGCAGCTGTCGCGGCAGCGGCGGATGCTGCGCTTCGCCAACATGGAGCTGCTCGAGAGTGTGGCCCCCAAGCGGCCCAGCAGGCTGCGCCACCTGCCCGCGATCCTGCTGATCCTGTCGCTGACGTTCTTCACCGTCGCAATGGCCGGACCGACGAACGACGTGCGCATCCCGCGCAACCGTGCCGTGGTGATGCTCGTGATCGACGTGTCGCAGTCCATGCGCGCCACCGACGTCGCCCCCAACCGGCTCGCCGCCGCGCAGGAGGCGGCCAAGCAGTTCGCCGACCAGCTGACCCCCGGCATCAACCTGGGCCTGATCTCCTACGCAGGCACCGCCACCGTGCTCGTCTCGCCGACCACCAACCGCGAGGCGACCAAGAACGCGATCGACAAGCTGCAGCTGGCCGACCGGACCGCGACCGGTGAGGGCATCTTCACCGCCCTGCAGGCCATCGCGACCGTCGGCGCCGTCATCGGCGGCGGGGACGAACCGCCACCCGCCCGCGTCGTGCTGATGTCCGACGGCAAGGAGACCGTGCCGTCGAATCCCGACAACCCCAAGGGCGCCTACACCGCGGCGCGGACCGCCAAGGACCAGGGCGTCCCGATCTCGACGGTGTCGTTCGGCACGCCCTACGGATATGTCGAGATCAACGACCAGCGTCAGCCGGTGCCCGTCGACGACGAGATGCTCAAGAAGATCGCCGACCTCTCCGGGGGCAACGCCTTCACCGCGTCGAGCCTCGAGCAGCTCAAGGAAGTGTTCACCAACCTGCAGGAACAGATCGGCTACGAGACCATCAAGGGAGACGCCAGCGTGGGCTGGCTGAGGCTGGGCGCCCTCGTGCTCGCCGGTGCCGCACTGGCCGCGCTGCTGATCAACCGCAGGCTGCCCACCTAGGTGGGGCGGTTTGGTGGGAAGCCGACCGCACCGACTAAGTTGACGGGCATGACTTCGACCCGACCGGAATTCGTGTCCCGCTCGGTGCTGGTGACCGGTGGCAACCGGGGGATCGGTCTGGCCATCGCGCAGCGTCTGGCCGACGACGGCCACAAGGTGGCCGTCACCCACCGCGGCTCGGGTGTCCCCGAAGGACTGTTCGGCGTCGAGTGCGACGTCACCGACAGCGCGTCCGTCGACCGCGCGTTCAAAGAGGTCGAGGAGCACCAGGGCGCGGTCGAGGTGCTGGTGTCCAACGCGGGCATCTCCAAGGACGCGTTTCTGATGCGGATGACCGAGGAACGGTTCACCGAGGTCATCGATGCGAATCTGACCGGAGCCTTCCGGGTGGTGCAGCGCGCGTCGCGCAGCATGCAGCGCAACCGATTCGGCCGCATCATCTTCATCGGCTCGGTGTCGGGAATGTGGGGCATCGGCAATCAGGCCAACTACGCGGCCTCCAAGGCCGGGCTGATCGGCATGGCCCGGTCGATCTCGCGGGAACTGTCGAAGGCAGGGGTCACGGCCAACGTCGTCGCGCCCGGGTACATCGACACCGATATGACGCGTGCGCTCGACGAGCGCATCCAGAAGGGCGCGCTGGAGTTCGTCCCGGCCAAACGGGTCGGCACCGCCGCCGAGGTCGCCGGCGCCGTCAGCTTCCTGGCGTCCGAGGACGCGAGCTACATCGCCGGCGCGGTGATCCCGGTCGACGGCGGCATGGGCATGGGCCACTAGAGCAGAAGTAAGGAAGGACTCCACAATGACCGGTCTTCTTGCAGGCAAGCGGATCCTCGTCACCGGCATCATCACCGACAGCTCGATTGCGTTCTACATCGCCAAGGTCGCCCAGGAGGCGGGCGCCGAGCTGGTGCTGACCGGGTTCGACCGGATGAAGCTCATCCGGCGCATCGCCGACCGGCTGCCCAACCCGGCGCCGCTGATCGAGCTCGACGTGCAGAATCAGGAGCACCTCGACACGCTCGCCGACCGGGTCACCGCCGAGATCGGTGAGGGCAACAAGCTCGACGGCGTGGTGCACTCGATCGGTTTCATGCCGCAGACCGGCATGGGCATCAACCCGTTCTTCGACGCGCCCTACGAGGACGTCGCCAAGGGCATCCACATCTCCGCGTTCTCCTACGCGTCGCTGGCCAAGGCCGTGCTACCGATCATGAACCCCGGCGGCGGCATCGTCGGTATGGACTTCGACCCGACACGCGCGATGCCTGCCTACAACTGGATGACGGTCGCCAAGAGCGCGCTGGAGTCGGTGAACCGGTTCGTCGCGCGCGAGGCGGGCAAGGTCGGCGTGCGGTCCAATCTTGTTGCGGCAGGCCCGATCCGGACGCTGGCGATGAGCGCGATCGTCGGCGGCGCACTCGGCGAGGAGGCCGGTGCGCAGATGCAGCTGCTCGAGGAGGGCTGGGATCAGCGCGCCCCGCTGGGTTGGAACATGAAGGATCCCACCCCGGTCGCGCGCACCGTGTGCGCGCTGCTGTCCGACTGGCTTCCGGCGACCACGGGCACCGTGATCTTCGCCGACGGTGGAGCGAGCACCCAGCTGCTGTGACGAGCGCTCACGCGAGGAACCCATGACCACGGCGGCCGGCCCCTTTGATGCGCTGCTGCTCCTGTCCTTCGGCGGACCGGAGGGTCCCGAGCAGGTGATGCCGTTCCTGGAGAACGTCACCCGGGGCCGGGGCATCCCGCGGGAGCGGTTGGCCAGCGTCGCCGAGCACTACCTGCACTTCGGCGGCGTGTCACCGATCAACGGCATCAATCGCGACCTGATCGTGCAGATCGAGGCGGAGCTGGCCCGTCGCGGTGTCGAGGTGCCGGTCTACTTCGGCAACCGAAACTGGGAACCCTTCGTCGAGGACACCGTTGCGCACATGCGCGACAACGGTATTCGTCGCGCCGCGGTGTTCTCCACCTCTGCGTGGGGTGGCTACTCGGGCTGCACGCAGTACCAGGAGGACATCGCCAGGGCCCGGGCCGCGGTCGGGCCGGAGGCGCCGCAGCTGACCAAGCTGCGCCAGTACTTCGACCACCCGCTGCTGATCACGATGTTCGCCGACGCGATCCGCGACGCCGCGGCGACCCTGCCGGAGCACCTGCGCGGTCAGGCGCGGCTGGTGTTCACCGCGCATTCGATCCCGCTGCGGGCCGCATCGCGGTGCGGACCCGACCTCTACGAACGCCAGGTCGCGTACACCTCGCGGCTCGTCGCGCAGGCAGCGGGTTACCAGGATTTCGACCAGGTGTGGCAGTCCCGCTCAGGTCCGCCGCAGGTGCCGTGGCTCGAGCCCGACGTCGGGGACCACCTCGACGCGCTGGCGCGTGAGGGCGTCCGGGCCGTGATCGTCTGCCCGGTCGGTTTCGTCGCCGACCACATCGAGGTGGTGTGGGATCTCGACACCGAACTGGCGGAGCAGGCCGCCGGGGCGGGCATCGCCCTGGCGCGGGCGTCGACGCCCAACAGCAGCCCCGGATTCGCGCGGCTGGCCGTCGATCTGATGGACGAGCTGCAGCGCGGACTGCCGGCGGCCCGGGTCGAGGGCTCGGATCCGGTGCCGGGCTACGGGTGCAGCGTGAACGGCGCGCTGTGCACCCCGGCGTGCAGTAGTTCCTAACCCCGCCAGGCGGAGTGGAGGATCGCGTCCACGGCGGCCAGTCGCGCCGACCGGACCACCCCCGCCAACGGGCGCAGGGCGTCGCTGGCGAGCTGTACCTCCGAGGAGCTCTGCAGACCGATCGGGATCAGACCGGAGCTGACGGTGATGATCGCGTCGACGTGGGCGGCGTTCTCCAGCACCCGCACGGCGCGCGTCGGGGCATGGTCGGGGATGCGGTGGGCGCGCGTGGGTTCGAGAATCTGCTCGACGAGCCTGCGTGGGTCGGCGACGTCGCTGCCCGACGCACCGGCCCGCAGCGCGCCGAGGGCGTCGGCGGCCGATCGGACCGCGTCGCGCAGGGCGTACTCGGCTTCGCCCAGATCGACGGGGGACGTCATCGGCATCGTGTCGAGCGAGTACACCGTCCAGGACAACCCGCACAGTTCCGGCTCGAACTCGTCGTCTTCGTCGGGGGAGTCGGCGTAGTCGTCCGGGTACTCGAAGTCGGGGACCATGCCGATCGCGGCACCCGCGTCCCCGACGATGATCGCTTCGCCCGCCGCGATCGCGTCGCGCCCGAACTGGGTCCCCGGCGGCAGGCCTCGGACGTCACCGGGCACCGGCAGCGCGAGCGCGATCGCGGGTTGCGCGCCCGCCGCGCGGGCCACGGTGCGGATGGTCTGCAGCAGCGACATCGCTCCGGCATTGTCCAGATCCGGCCACGGCAGCCCGGTCCGCTCGGCGGCGACGGAATCGTAAGCCGTCACCGAATGCGTTTGCGTCCATTGGGATAACGCATCGAGGACGTCGTCGGGCGCAGCGGCACCGGCCAGCCAGGAGTTGGCCCACACCGACAGCGAAACACTGGGACACCACATGATGGCTGCAGTGTAGTTGTTAGCCGCTCGCGAAGGGGTCTGCGCGCTAGGCTGGCGCCATGCCCGTACCGCTGATCTGGCTGATCGCAGCGTTGGCGCTGGCCGGGGCGGAGGCGCTGACCGGCGATCTGTTCCTGCTCATGCTCAGCGGCGGGGCGCTCGCGGCGGCCGGATCGAGTTGGCTGCTGGACTGGCCGGTGTGGGGCGACGGGCTGGTGTTCCTCGTGGTGTCGGTGCTGCTGCTGGTCGGGGTGCGCCCCGCACTGCGGCGGCGGATGTACCGCGGCGCCGGGCTGCCCGAGCCGGTCCGGGCGCTGGAGGGCAAGAGTGCGCTCGTGCTGGACCGGGTCGCCCGCCATGAAGGCCAGGTGAAACTCGACGGCGAAATCTGGACGGCGCGGCCCTACAACGAGAACGATGTCTACGAACCCGGCGACCAGGTGACCGTCGTGCACATCGACGGCGCCACCGCGGTCGTCTCCAAGATCGCCTGAGTGAGGAGTTCCCGGTGGAAGGTGCGGTCGCAGGTCTGGTCCTGCTCGGAGTGCTGGTGGTGTTCGCCATCATCATCGTCGCGAAGTCGGTGGCGCTGATCCCGCAGGCCGAGGCCGCGGTGATCGAGCGGCTGGGCCGCTACAGCAAGACGGTGTCGGGTCAGCTCACGCTGCTGCTGCCGTTCGTGGACAAGATCCGCGCACGGGTGGACCTGCGCGAGCGGGTGGTGTCGTTCCCGCCGCAGCCGGTGATCACCGAGGACAACCTGACGGTCAACATCGACACGGTGGTGTACTTCCAGGTCACCAACCCGCAGGCCGCCGTTTACCAGATCAGCAACTACATCGTCGGTGTCGAGCAGCTGACCACCACGACGCTGCGCAACGTCGTCGGCGGCATGACGCTGGAGCAGACCCTGACCTCGCGCGACTCGATCAACGGTCAGCTGCGCGGGGTGCTCGACGAGGCCACCGGCCGCTGGGGTCTGCGGGTGGCGCGGGTGGAGCTGCGCAGCATCGACCCGCCGCCCTCCATCCAGGACTCGATGGAGAAGCAGATGCGTGCCGACCGGGAGAAGCGCGCGATGATCCTCACCGCGGAGGGCAACCGGGAGGCGTCGATCAAGCAGGCCGAGGGTCAGAAGCAGGCGCAGATCCTCGCCGCCGAGGGCGCCAAGCAGGCGGCGATCCTCGCGGCTGAGGCCGACCGGCAGTCCCGGATGCTGCGCGCGCAGGGCGAACGCGCCGCGCAGTATCTGCAGGCTCAGGGCCAGGCCAAGGCCATTGAGAAGACGTTCGCCGCGATCAAGCGGGGCCGACCGACTCCCGAGATGCTGGCCTACCAGTACCTGCAGACGCTGCCCCAGATGGCCAAGGGCGAGGCGAACAAGGTGTGGCTGGTGCCCAGCGACTTCGGTTCGGCGCTGGAGGGTTTCACCAAGATGCTCGGCGCCCCCGGCTCCGACGGCGTCTTCCGGTACACGCCCTCGCCGGTGGAGGAGGATCTGCCCGCACCCGAGGACGACTCCGCCGAGGTGGCCGAGTGGTTCAACACCCAGACCGATCCGGAGATCGCGCAGGCCGTCGCGCAGGCGGTGGCTGAGGCGCGCACCCCGGTGGCCGGGTCGCTGGACGCGCCGCCGCAGTACCCGCCGCTGTCCCAGCAGGCGCAGCCCCCGGCGACCGACTACACCCAACCGCCCGCGTCGGCGCCCCGGCACGGCGCCGCGGAGTAACCGGTGAGCGCGGCAGGCCTGCTCGGCGCGCGGCGCACCTACGCGGTGCTCGCCGCGATGCAGGCGGGGGACGCGGTGGCGTGCATCGGTCCGATCGCGCCGGTCCGCAAGGCGCTCGACGACGTCGGCCTCGCCGAGGAACTGCGGCCGGTGCTCCCGGTGGTCAAGGCGGCCTCCGCGGTGGGGCTGCTGTCGGTGTACCGGTTCCCGGCGCTGGCCCGGCTGACCACGTTCATGCTGACGGTGTACTTCACGCTGGCCGTCTCGGCCCACGTCAGGGCGAAGGACTGGAGTCCGGGGCTGGTGGCGGCGTCGTCGCTGCTGGCGCTGTTCGGGGCGATGACGGTGCAGGGACCGCCGCCGCGCGCCGATGCGTCCGCACCTCGTAGATGAGGCCGGCCACCCCGAGCGCGGCGGTGCACAACGACACCACGAACAGCAGCGGGCTGACGTTGCCGGTGAGCGCGTCACCGAGGATGACGACCGCGGCGGTGCCGGGCAGCAGGCCGGCGACCGTGGCCAGGGTGTAGGGCAGCAGCCGCACGGCCGAGGCGCCCGCGGCGTAGTTGAGGACCGAGAACGGCACCGCGGGGATCATCCGCATCGCCATCACGGCGACCCAGCCGCGTTCCCGCAGTCGGGCGTCGAGCGCGTCGACCCTGGGATGGCGGACCAGCCGGCTGAGCTGCCAGCCCGCCGCGCGGACCAGCAGGACCGCGAGCACGGCGCTCAGTGTGCTGGCGACGACCGCGATCGGAACGCCGAGGTACGGGCCGAACAGCAGCCCCGCCGCCAGCGTGAACGCCGTTCGCGGGAACGGGAACACCGTGACGACGACATGCGCGGCCAGGAACGCCAGCGGGAACCAGGGTCCGACGGACGTCGCCCAGTCGCGCAGCTGCAGCGCGGTGGGCAGGGGCACCAGCAGGGCGACTGCGACGAGAATCACAATCGTGGTCACCATGGCCGCCAAGCGGGCCGGGGGCACCGTCCGCAGGGTCGCGAGCACCGTGGCCGGCACGGCTCGCAACGCGCTGACGACGGGTTTCACGACTCCCCACCCTACGGGCACGGCCCGCTCACCTCGCGACACCGACGTGACGGACATCATTTAGCCTGATGGCTGTGCAGACACCCACCGATGTGGACCAATGGCGCTCTGCGGTGGCAGCCGTGCTGTCCAAGTCGACCCGGCGCGAGCCGGCCGATCTGGGTGCCGAGCCGGAACGGTTGCTGGATTCCGACACCTACGAGGGCTTCCCGATCCGGCCGTTGTACACCGGCGCCGACGAGCTCGCCGAACCGTCGTTGCCCGGCCGCTGGCCGTTCGTGCGCGGCGGCGACGCGTTGCGGGACGTCAAGTCGGGGTGGAAGGTCGCGGAGGCCTTCCCGGCCGGTGACGCGACCGCGGCCGAGGTCAACGGGGCGGTGCTGCTGAGCCTGACCGAGGGGGTCAGCGCGCTCGTCCTGCGCATCGGTGACGGCGCGATCGCGACCGGCGAGCTGGACCGTGCGCTCGACGGGGTGTTCCTGGACCTGGTGCCGATCGTGGTGGCGCCGGCCGGAGACGGACCGGTGTACCGCGCGGCCGCCGAGGCGTTGCTGGGGATGCTCGACGGCCTGGACGACGATCAACGCTCGCGGCTCTCGGTGGATCTAAGCGGCGATCCGCTGACCGCACCGCTGGCCGGGCGAGCGGCGCCTGCGCTCGCCGACGTGACCGCGGTGGCCGCGACGGCGGCGGCATCGTTCGACGGACATGTCCGGGCCGTCACCGTGGACGGGCCGACGCTGCACGAGCTGGGGGCGAACGCCTCCTGGGAGCTCGGCGCCGCGATCGGCGCCGGAGTGGAGTATCTGCGGGCCCTGGTCGAGGCCGGCCTGCCGGCTGCGGCGGCGCTGCGCCAGATCAGCTTCCGATTCGCCGCCGACGACGACCAGTTCATGACGATCGCGAAACTGCGTGCCGCACGCCGACTCTGGGCCCGGGTGGCCGAGGTGGCCGGTGCGCCCGAGGCGGGCGCGGCGACCCTGCACGCCGCCACGTCGCTGCCGATGATGACCCAGCGCGATCCGTGGGTGAACATGTTGCGCACCACGGTGGCCGCGTTCGCGGCTGGGGTGGGTGGTGCGGACACCGTGCTCGTGCACCCCTTCGATGTCGCCATCGACGGCGGATTCCCCGGCACTGCACGCAGTTTCGCACGGCGCATCGCCCGCAACACCCAGTTGCTGCTGCTCGAGGAATCGCATCTCGGTCGGGTGCTCGATCCGGCCGGCGGGTCCTGGTTCGTCGAGGACCTCACCTCCCGGCTCGCCGACACGGCGTGGAAGAACTTCCAGGAGATCGAGGCCGCCGGAGGTTTCGAGGCCGCGCGGGAGCAGGTGCGCCAGCGCATCGCCGAGGTGGCCGGACGCCGCGCCGAGGACATCGCGCACCGGCGCACCGCGATCACCGGTGTGAACGAGTTTCCCGATCTCGCCGAAATGCCGCTGCCGCAGGGCAATCCGCTGCCCAGCGTGCATCGCTACGCGGCGGACTTCGAGGCGCTGCGCGATCGCTCCGACGCCCACCTGGACAAGACCGGCGCCCGGCCCGCCGCGCTGCTGTTGCCGCTCGGTCCGCTCGCCGAGCACAACATCCGGGCGACGTTCGCGGCCAACCTGCTCGCCTCGGGAGGCATTGCGACCGTCAACCCCGGGCCGCTCGACGCGGCCGGTGTCGGCGCCGCGGTGTCGGCGGCGGGAGGCGCCGAGGTCGCGGTGATCTGCGGGACCGACACCCGGTACGGGGACGAGGTGGCCGAGGTGGTCAGCGCCGCGCGGGCCGCCGGAGTGCGGCACATCCTGCTCGCCGGGCCGGAGAAGGCGGTCGCCGACGCCGACCCGAAGCCCGACGGCTACCTGACCGCGAAGATCGATGCGGTGTCCGCGCTGTCGGATCTGCTGACCCGATGGGGGGCATGACATGACCGCCACAGAAAACAGGATGGCGATCGGGAGCTTTGCCGACGTGCCGCTGCACGACGGCGGCGCCCCGGCGGCGCCGACGCGCGAGCAGGTCGGTGAGCAGATGGCCGCGGCCGCCGCGGCGCACGGCTACACCGCCGAGCAGCTGGACTGGTCGACGCCCGAGGGCATCGACGTCAAACCCGTCTACATCGCCGCCGACCGGGACGAGATCGCCGCCGCGGGTTATCCCTTGGGCAGCCTGCCCGGTCTGCCGCCGTTCGTCCGCGGGCCCTACCCGACGATGTACGTGAACCAGCCCTGGACCATCCGGCAGTACGCGGGCTTCTCGACCGCGGCCGAGTCGAATGCGTTCTACCGCCGCAACCTCGCCGCCGGGCAGAAGGGGCTCTCGGTCGCGTTCGACCTGGCCACCCACCGCGGCTACGACTCCGACCATCCCCGGGTGGCCGGCGACGTCGGCATGGCCGGGGTGGCCATCGACTCGATCCTCGACATGCGCCAGCTCTTCGACGGCATCGACCTGTCATCGGTGTCGGTGTCGATGACGATGAACGGCGCGGTGCTGCCGATCCTGGCGCTGTACGTGGTGGCGGCCGAGGAGCAGGGGGTGCCGCCGGAGAAGTTGGCCGGGACCATCCAGAACGACATCCTCAAAGAGTTCATGGTCCGCAACACCTACATCTATCCGCCGAAGCCGTCGATGCGGATCATCTCCGACATCTTCGGCTACACCAGCGTGAAGATGCCGAAGTTCAACAGCATCTCGATTTCCGGCTACCACATCCAGGAGGCCGGGGCGACCGCCGATCTCGAACTGGCGTACACGCTGGCCGACGGCGTCGAGTACATCAAGGCCGGCCTCGACGCCGGGCTGGACATCGACAAGTTCGCGCCGCGGCTGTCCTTCTTCTGGGGCATCGGGATGAACTTCTTCATGGAGGTCGCCAAGCTGCGTGCGGGCCGGCTGCTGTGGAGTGAGCTGGTCGCCGAGTTCGGCGCGAAGAACGCCAAATCGCTGTCCCTGCGCACGCATTCGCAGACGTCGGGCTGGTCGCTGACCGCGCAGGACGCGTTCAACAACGTGGCCCGCACGTGCGTCGAGGCGATGGCCGCCACCCAGGGGCACACCCAGTCGCTCCACACCAACGCCCTCGACGAGGCGCTGGCGCTGCCGACCGACTTCTCGGCGCGCATCGCGCGCAACACGCAGCTGCTGCTGGCTCAGGAGTCGGGCACCACCCGGCCCATCGACCCGTGGGGCGGCTCCTACTACGTGGAGTGGCTGACCCACCAGCTCGCCGAGAAGGCGCGCGGACACATCCGGGAGGTCGCCGAGCACGGCGGCATGGCGCAGGCCATCGGCGATGGCATTCCGAAGCTGCGCATCGAGGAGGCCGCCGCGCGCACCCAGGCCCGCATCGACTCCGGCACCCAGACGGTGATCGGCGTGAACCGCTACCAGGTCGACGAGGACCACGAGATCGAGGTGCTCAAGGTCGAGAACAGCAGAGTGCGCTCCGAGCAGCTCGCCAAACTCGAGCGGCTGCGCAGTGAGCGGGACGAGCGCGCGACCCAGGCTGCGCTGGACGAATTATCCCGGGCCGCAGCGGCTTCCGGCATCGCGGGGGACGACGGTCTGGGTAACAACCTGATGGCGCTGGCAATCGATGCCGCCCGCGCCAAGGCGACGGTCGGGGAGATCTCCGACGCGTTGGAGAAGGTGTACGGCCGCCACCAGGCCGAGATCCGGACCATCGCCGGGGTGTACCGAGACGAGGTGGGGATGGCCGGCAACGTCAGTGACGCAACCGCACTCGTGGAGAAGTTCGCCGAGGCGGACGGTCGTCGACCCCGCATCCTGGTGGCGAAGATGGGCCAGGACGGTCACGACCGCGGCCAGAAGGTGATCGCGACCGCGTTCGCCGACATCGGCTTCGACGTCGACGTCGGGTCCCTGTTCTCCACGCCCGACGAGGTGGCGCGCCAGGCCGCCGACAACGACGTGCACGTGGTCGGTGTGTCCTCGCTCGCGGCGGGACACCTGACCCTGGTCCCCGCGCTGCGCGACGCACTGGCCGAGGTGGGGCGGCCCGACATCATGATCGTGGTCGGCGGGGTGATCCCGCCCGGCGACTTCGACGAGCTCTACGCCGCGGGTGCGACGGCGATCTTCCCGCCCGGCACCGTGATCGCCGATGCCGCCATCGGGCTGCTGCACAAGCTCGGCGAGCGCCTCGGCTACGACCTCGACTAGATGAGCTCTCCGGTCGAGCTCGCGTCCGCACTGCGCGGCGGGGATCGCTCCGCGCTGGCGCGGGCGATCACTCTGGTCGAATCGACCCGCGCCGATCACCGGCAGCAGGCTCAGGAGCTGCTGCTCGAGCTCATGCCCGACGCCGGCGCAGCCGTGCACGTGGGCATCACCGGCGTCCCCGGCGTCGGGAAGTCCACCACCATCGAAGCGCTCGGCATGTCTCTGATCGAGCAGGGCCACCGCGTCGCGGTGCTGGCCGTCGACCCGTCCTCCACGCGGACGGGCGGGTCGATCCTCGGCGACAAGACCCGGATGGCCCGGCTCGCAGTGCACCCCGACGCCTACATCCGGCCGTCGCCGACGTCGGGAACCCTCGGAGGCGTTGCGAAGGCGACCCGCGAGACGATCGTGCTGCTCGAGGCGGCCGGGTACGACGTGATCCTCGTCGAGACGGTCGGGGTGGGACAGTCCGAGGTGACGGTCGCGAACATGGTCGACACGTTCGTGTTCCTGACCCTCGCCCGGACCGGCGACTCGCTGCAGGGCATCAAGAAGGGCGTTCTGGAACTCGCCGATGTGGTCGTGGTGAACAAGGCCGACGGCGAGCACGCCGTCGAGGCCAAGGCGGCCGCGCGCGAGCTGGCCGGCGCGATCCGTTTGCTCTACCCGCGCGAAACACTGTGGCGCCCTCCGGTTCTGACCATGAGCGCGCAGGAAGGGATCGGGCTGCAGGAGCTGTGGAACGCCGTCCTCGACCATCGCCGGGTACTCACCGAGGCGGGCGAATTCGAGGCGCGTCGGCGCACCCAGCAGGTGGAATGGATGTGGTCGATGGTCCGCGACACGGTGCTCGACCGGGTGCTGTCCAGCGCGGGGGTGCGTGCGGTCCGGGCGGACGTGGAGCGCCGGGTGCGCGACGGTGAACTGACACCGGCGCTTGCTGCGCAGGAGATCCTCGACGCGGCGCAGCCCCCGGGCAAATCTTTAGATTAACGAATCGGTAACTCCGGAGTCGTTTGCCGCGCGGCGGGGTACATTCACGACATTGTGACACGCGTCAACGATTCGGAGCGCAATGGAGCGCTCCCGCCCGGGGTCCAGGGAGCTGCTGACCCGGCTTTCGCCTGGGCGGTCCGCGCGTTCAAGCAGATGTTCCCCCACCGCCGTTTCGGCGGCGGCGCGCTGGCGGTGTATCTCGACGGCGAGCCCGTCGTCGACGTCTGGACCGGCTGGTCGGACCGCCGGGGCCGTCGGCACTGGACCGCCGATACCGCGCCGATGGTGTTCTCGGCGACCAAGGGTGTGGCCGCGACCGTCATCCACCGGTTGGCCGACCGCGGCCTGATCGACTACGACGCCCCGGTCGCCGAGTACTGGCGTGAGTTCGGCGCCAACGGCAAGGCGTCGATCACCGTGCGCGACGCGCTGCGGCACCGGGCGGGGTTGTCCCAGCTCAACGGGGTCGCCGGCGCTGATCTGATGGACCACTTCGGCATGGAGGAACGGCTCGCCGCCGCACCGGCGAGCTGGCTGGTGGGTCGTCCCGCCTACCACGCGTTCACGTTCGGCTGGCTGCTGTCCGGGCTGGCCCGCTCGGTGACCGGTACCGGGATGCGGGAGCTGATGCGCAGCGAGGTCGCCGCGCCGCTGAACACCGACGGTCTGCATCTGGGGCGTCCGCCGGTGCAGGCGCCGACCCAGCCGGCGCGCATCATCGGTCCGCAGACCCGGCTGCAGAACCCGGTGTTCAATCTCGTCGCGCCGCGGCTCGCGGCGCTGCCGTTCTCCGCGGCGTTCGGCGCGATGTACTTCCCGGGCGTGAAGGCCTTCGTGCAGGGCGACACCCCGCTGCTCGACAGCGAGATCCCGGCCGCCAACGGCGTGGCCACCGCCCGCGCACTGGCCCGGATGTACGGCGCGATCGCCAACGGTGGCCGCATCGAGGACACCCAGTTCCTGTCCAGTCGGACCGCGGCTGCCCTCGTCGGTCGCCCCAGTCTGCGCCTGGACCACAGCATGATCATGCCGCTGTCGTTCCACCTCGGATACCACGGACTTCCGCTGCCGGGCGTGCTGCCCGGGTTCGGGCACGTGGGTCTCGGCGGCTCGCTGGGCTGGGCCGATCCCGACCGGGGGCTGGGGTTCAGCTTCGTGCACAACCGGCTGTTGACCCCGTTCGTGGTCAGCGACCAGGCCGGCTTCGTCACCACAGCCGCGTTGATCCGCCGCGGCGCCGCGCTGGCCCGCAAGAACGGCTACCGGCCGGTGCCCGACTTCGGTGCGCCGTTCGCCGACGTCGCTGCGCGCGCGGTCTGAGCCGCGCAGTCCTTGGAGTGGCGACTCGGGTCAGTGCTGTTTGCTGAACACTGCGATTGCGGTCCACTCCGTCGCCTGGCGCCGAAGCGGAAGCAACCATTCCCCGTCCTGCGCCGTAGCGATGGTATCGCTGATTTCGCTCAGTGGATAGACGCCAGGCCTGTGCGACCGTCAATGGGTACGAAATCGTCAAACTTTGCCGAACCCGGCCGCCAGCGTCTTCTTGTCCACCTTCTCGCCCGCCAGCGTCGGCAGCGGTGTGGTGGTGAGGTGCCACGCGGTCGGAACGGCGAAGGAGGCCACGGAGTCGGCCAGATGCGCGCGCAGTGCATCGACGGCAGGCGGTGCCGTGCCGTCGCGATGGACCACGACCGCGGCCAGTTCCTCGCCGAGGTCGGCGTGCGGGATGCCGAAGACCGCCACCTCCACGACCGCCGGGTGGGACATCAACGCCGCCTCGACCTGCGGGCACGCGATGTTCTCGCCACCCCGGATCACCATGTCCTTGCTGCGGCCGTCGATGTAGAGGTAGCCGTCGTCGTCGAGGTGGCCCAGATCGCCGCTGCGCAGCCACCCCTCGGCGTCGACGGTGCCGTCGTCGCGGCCCGCGTAGCCGAGCATCACGGTGGGGGACCGGGCCAGCACCTCGCCGACACCGTCCGCGTCGGGCGAGTCGATGCGCACCTCCACCACCGGATAGGGCCGGCCGACGGTCCCGGGACGCTCCAGCAGGTCACGTCCGTCGGCCACCGTCAAAAATCCGCCGGCCTCCGTCATGCCCCAGGTGTTGCTCAGTCCGCGCGTCGCGAGGTTCGGCAGCGCCGTCCGAATCCGTTGCAGCAGATGTGGACTCACCGGCGCACCGCCCAGCGGCCAGGACCGCAGGCTGGTCAGGTCGTAGGACCCGAAGTCGGGGTGCTCGAGCACCCGTACGGCCATCGTCGGCACCGCGCCCCACACCGCGACCCGCTCCGCCTCGATCAGAGCCATCGCCCGCCCGGCGTCGAACCGGCCCTGCGGCACCACGATTCGGCCACCGGTCAGGAAGTGGGTCAGCAGCGCCGAGCAGCCGCCGATGTGGAACATCGGGGTACTGGCCAAGCTGACCACGGCGGGAGAGTCGGACGCCAGACGGTCGGGCCGGCGCCCGCTGCGCGCGAAGATGTTCTGCTGGTTGGCGATCACCGAGCGACGGGACAGCTGCACGGCCTTGGGCATGCCGGAGCTGCCCGAGGTGAACAACACCAGCGCCTCGTCGTCGAGGTCGCGTTCCGCCGACACGAGGTTCCCGTCTTCCCCCGCCGACGCGAATGCCGCTGCCAGGTCGGCGAGGTCGCTGGTGGCGGTGGGGGCGTCCACGGCGGTGTCGGTCAGAATGTGGCGCAGGTTCAGCAGCGTGGTGGCGTGCGCGATCTCGGCGCGCGACCACCACCGGTTGCCCAGGACGGGAACCGCCCCGGTCAGCCACAGCGACCAGAGCGCCAGCACCCATTCGGGACTGTTGTAGCCGAACACCATGACGCGATCGCCGGCCCCGATGCCCAGCGCGGTGAGCTGCTCCACCGCCCGGGGCAGTGCGGCGCGAAACCGTGCGTAGGAGATGCGGCGCTCACCCTGCACCAGGAAGTCGCGATCGGTCCAGCGGCGCGTTCCGGCGATCAACGCGGTGAACGTGCTCGGGCCGTGCTGGTAGAGCAGCCCCGGGTGGCCGGCGTACGAATCTCGATAAACTCGAGAAGACCACGCGGGTTCTGCGGCGGTCCGACCGGCGTCCACCCGCGGATAGTACAGCGCTGCACAGCTACTCGATGGGGGTGAGGCCATGACCACCCGGCCGCACGGCGTCGTGGGGTCGGCGGCGGGTCTGATTCCGTTCGGCCATCTCGGCTGGGGGTTCCGCGACCGCCGGGAGTTTCGCCGGCGCGCCGCCGAGTACCTCACCGACGGGGTACGGCAGGGGCAGTTCACCGTGTTCGTCGGCGAGGGGACGCCCGGTGCGCTGACCGCGGAACTGGCCGACGTGCGGGAGACCATGAGTGCGGACGTCGCCGACGCTGCCGTCACCGTCATCCCCGCGGAACGGTTCTACAGCTACGTTCCCGGCACCGACGTCGTCGACCCGGAGACGTCCGTGGCCGAACGGGTGGCCGCCACCGAACGGGCCGTCGCCGACGGATACACCGGCTTCCGCGCCGTGGTGGACGCCACCACCGTCGCGCGCACCGGGGCGCAGCGTCAGGCGTTCGCGCGCTTCGAGATCCTCGTCGACCAGCAGATGGCGCGCTTCCCCGTCTCCGCGCTGTGCGCCTACGACCTGGCCGAACTCGACGGCGCGGAGGACCTGGTGTGCCTGCATCCGTTCGTGAACGACGACGGTGGCGCCTACCGGATCTTCGCCGACCGGGACGCCGACGTCGCGGTGGCCGGTGCGGTGAACGCCGAGCACGCCGCCGCCGTCGTCGACGCGGTGAGCACGGCGTTGCCACCGGCGAGCGGTGCGGCGGTGACCGTGGACGCGGCCGGCACGGATCATCTCGCCGCCGAGTGCGTACTGGGTCTGGACCGGGCCGCGCGGCGCGACGGCCGGTCGATCACCCTGCTGGTCCGGTCGTCGGCGGTCGAACCGTTCGATGACCGCCTGTCCCACGTGCGCATCGTGCCGCCGACGGGGTCTGCTCCCGATCCCGTCGTGGTCACCGGCCTGCAGGAAGAGATCAGCCAGCTGCGCAACCGGCTGGCCAGCCAACCGGTCATCGAGCAGTGCAAGGGCATGCTGATGTCGGCGTTCGGACTGACCGCCGACGACGCGTTCGAACTGATGAAGTCGTTGTCGCAGAACGGCAATCTGAAGCTGCGCGAGGTCGCCCGCGCGATCGTCGACGAATGGCAGGCGGACGGGCCGCGCCCCGACTACGACACGGCGACCGAGTTCCTGATGAGTGCCCGCGACGCCGTCAGGTCCTGGCCCGAGTGAACCACTTGGTCCTGATCCGCCACGAGTGCGCCGACGTGAGCGCGAAGCCGGCGCCGCAGGCACACGCGAAGATCCACACCAGGATGCTGCCCGCGACCGTCTGCAGCTCGGGGATGAACGCGGTGACGATGCGCACGACGCACGCCATGATGCCCATCGCCGAGGCCAGCAGGTAGGTGTTGGCGATCCGCCGCGACCGCGGATCGCTGCGCAGGATCAGCAGTGCCCGCGACCCGTAGGCGAGCAGATAGATCAGCATGCCGCACAGCAGCAGCCAGTACATGTTCAGCCAGAAGTCGGTCGGCACCTCGAAGAAGTCGGGCCGGTAGATCCGGGCCCCGTTGCCGAGCCAGAACGTCGCGAGCAGCAGCGGGATGCACAGCGTGGCGGGACGCTCGACGAACTGCTTGAACCGCTGGTGCATCGCATGGTCGGCCTCGAGCCGACCCAGCGTGTTGTAGACGATGGCCGACGCGGCGACGATATACGCGTCGTGGCCGAGGTAGTCCTCGAGATTCCACTTGCCGGTCAGCCCGTACAGCCAGTGCCCCACGGTCTCCGAAGCCCACGGCGACATCAGCAGAACCGCGACACCCTGCAGCGCGATGTTGAGGGTGGCGGCCACTTCCCAGCGGCACGACCAGGTGACGCGCCGGATCCACAGGCTCCACGCGATGCACAGGAGCGTGATGGCGATGAGTGTTGCCAGGGCCATGAGCGGACCGATCTAGAGCGGCGGGGCGTCCAGCCGCGGTGTCAACTCCGACAGCCGCGGGATGCGCCGTACGGGCGCCGGCGCCGCTTTCTGCCGGGTGGCCACCGCCGCGCGCGCGGACTCGACGTAGCTGAACACTTCCTGCCGGGTCATCAGGCCGAACTGGATCTGCAGGTCCGGATAGCTCAGATCGAACCGGTCCGCCACCCGGCGCAGTTCCTCGGCGTTGGGGTAGTCCGGCTCCTTGATACGCCGGTAATAGGTGCTGCTGGACGTGCCGAGCGCGTCGTAGATGTCCTTGGCATCGATCTCCCCGTCGAGGAGGTAATCGAGCAGGGCCTTGAGCTGTCTGCCGTTCTCGTCCGTCCTGGGCACCTGACCACTGTAAACCGTGGACGCTCCCAGGTCAGCCCCCGCCGGCAAACAGACCGGGGATTCTTAATTGACACGGCCGTCACAGTTTTGGGAGCAGTCTCCCAATTCTGGGACAACCCCTGTACGGTTAGCTGCATGGTCGCTCCCTACCTGCCTGACGAGGTCAAGCACACTTTCGTCAATTCCGCGCCGATAGCGCTGGACGTGTTCGATCACGCTGCGTCGCCGTCGAACGCGGCGCGGTGGGGGAAATGTGCCACCGCTCCGTCGAGCGAATTGACCGAGGAGATCGACGGCGCCGCGAAGTGGCTCGGCGTGCAGCCCGAGGAGATCCTGCTGGCCGCGCTGGGCCGCACCTTCGGCCGGACCCGCGGTGAAGGCGCCGTCACCGTCGACGTGCGCGGTGGTCGGCAAGCGCTGTCGCGTCCCGTCTCGCTGCTGTGCGCGGCGTCCTGGCCGATGGGCCCCAGCGAGATGTTGCAGGGGGCGCACAACGCGCTCGCCGCGGCAACGGGTCATCCGAGCGGTCATGCGGAGGTCCGGCTGACCGTCGACCCGGTCGCCGACGACGACGTGGCCGGCGTGCCCGCGCTGGAGGTGCGTGTGCAGCGCATCGACGGCCTGCTGCACCTGGACTGGATCTACGACACGGCGCGGTTGGACGGCTACTCCGTCGAGGAGATGGCCGAGCAGTTCCCGCTCGCGCTGATCGAGATCACCTCGGACGCCGGCGCGCCGCTGTAGCGTTCCGCGGCCCGCTAGACTGTGGGCCACTGGCGCCGATCCGGCCATCACCGGGGAGCCTTCGGAAGAACGGCGCGCACCGCGCGCTCACTAGACCCGAACGGGTGGGCCCGTCACAGCCCGGAGTTGAGCGGCGTACCGCAGGTACGCAAGCGGGGTGGTACCGCGGCGCTCGCGCGAGGCGCGACGTCGTCCCCGTGCCTGGAACTGGCACAGGAGAACCGACGCCGTGAGCGCCTACCCCAAGCCGGCGAGTGGATCGCCCGACTTCCCGAGTCTGGAACTCGAGGTCCTCGACTACTGGGACCGCGACGACACGTTCCGGGCGAGCATCGCGCGCCGCGACGGCGCCCCCGAGTACGTGTTCTACGACGGCCCGCCGTTCGCCAACGGCCTGCCGCACTACGGCCACCTGTTGACCGGCTACGTCAAGGACATCGTGCCCCGCTACCGCACGATGCGCGGCTACAAGGTGGATCGCCGCTTCGGCTGGGACACCCACGGCCTGCCCGCCGAGCTCGAGGTGCAGCGCCAGCTCGGCATCACCAGCAAGGCGCAGATCGAGGAACTCGGCATCGAGAAGTTCAACGACGCGTGCCGGGCGTCAGTGCTGAAGTACACCGGCGAATGGCGCAGCTACGTCACCCGGCAGGCGCGCTGGGTGGACTTCGACAACGACTACAAGACCCTCGACCTGGGGTTCATGGAGTCGGTGCTCTGGGCGTTCAAGCAGCTGTGGGACAAAGGGCTGGCCTACGAGGGCTACCGGGTGCTGCCGTACTGCTGGAACGACGAGACCCCCCTGTCCAGCCATGAGCTGCGGATGGACGACGACGTCTACCAGAGCAGGCAGGACCCGGCGCTGACCGTCGGCTACCGCATCACCGGCGGGCCGCTGGCCGAGCTGTCCGGCGCTTACCTGCTCATCTGGACGACGACGCCGTGGACCCTGCCGTCCAACCAAGCCGTCGCCGTGAACACCGAGGTGACCTACGTCGTCGTCGAGAACGACGGGCGGCGCTACGTGCTCGCCGAGGCCCGGCTGGGCGCCTACGCCCGCGAGCTCGGTGACGAGCCGGAGGTCGTCGCGACCTACACCGGCCGGGAACTCCTCGACGTCACCTACGCGCCGCCGTTCCCGTATTTCATGGACTCGCCCAACGCGTTTCGGGTGCTGCCCGGCGACTTCGTCAGCACCGAGGACGGTACCGGCCTGGTGCACATGTCGCCCGCCTACGGCGAGGACGACATGGCGACCGCCATGGCCGCCGGAATCGAGGCCGTCACCCCCGTCGACGCCCGGGGTCGCTTCGACGCGACCGTGCCCGACTACGCGGGACAGCACGTGTTCGAGGCCAATCCGCACATCATCCGGGACCTGAAGAGCGGCACCGGCTCCGCGGGGATCAACGGCGCCGTGCTGCTGCGCCACGACAGCTACGAGCACTCCTATCCGCATTGCTGGCGCTGCCGCAACCCGCTGATCTATCGCGCGGTGTCGTCGTGGTTCATCAAGGTCAGCGAGATCCGGGACCGGATGGTCGAGCTGAACCAGGAGATCACCTGGTACCCCGAGCACGTCAAGGACGGCCAGTTCGGCAAGTGGCTGGCCGGTGCCCGGGACTGGTCGATCTCCCGGAACCGCTACTGGGGCAGCCCGATTCCGGTGTGGAAGTCCGATGACCCCGCCTATCCGCGTGTCGACGTGTACGGCAGCCTCGACGAGATCGAGCGCGACTTCGGGGTGCGGCCGGACAACCTGCACCGGCCCTACATCGACGAACTGACCCGGCCCAACCCCGACGATCCGACCGGCCGTTCGACGATGCGGCGCATCGAGGACGTCTTCGACGTCTGGTTCGACTCGGGCTCGATGCCCTACGGGCAGGTGCACTATCCGTTCGAGAACTCCGCATGGTTCGAGTCGCACTTCCCGGGGGACTTCATCGTCGAGTACATCGGCCAGACCCGCGGCTGGTTCTACACGCTGCACGTCCTCGCGACCGCCCTGTTCGACCGCCCGGCGTTCCGGACGTGCGTCAGCCACGGCATCGTGCTCGGCAACGACGGACAGAAGATGAGCAAGTCGCTGCGCAACTATCCCGATGTCACCGAGGTGTTCGACCGGGACGGCTCGGATGCGATGCGCTGGTTCCTGATGGCATCGCCGATCCTGCGCGGCGGCAACCTGGTGGTCACCGAGCAGGGCATCCGCGAGGGGGTGCGGCAGGTGCTGCTCCCGCTGTGGAACGCGTATGCGTTCCTGGCGCTGTACGCGCCCGAGAAGGGCACCTGGCGCACCGACTCGCCCCACGTGCTGGACCGCTACATCCTGGCCAAGCTCGCGGCGCTGCGCGACGACCTCACCGCATCCCTGGACGTCTGCGACATCTCGGTGGCGTGCGACCAGCTGCGGCAGTTCACCGAGGCGCTGACGAACTGGTATGTGCGACGGTCACGTTCGCGGTTCTGGGAGGAGGACCGCGACGCGATCGACACCCTGCACACCGTGCTGGAGGTGACCAGCCGGCTGGCGGCGCCGCTGCTGCCGCTCACCGCCGAGCGGATCTGGCGGGATCTCACAGGTGAGCGCTCGGTGCACCTGACGGACTGGCCCGAGGAGGGGTCGCTGCCCGCGGACCCGCAGTTGGTCGCCGACATGGACCTGGTGCGCGAGGTCACCTCGGTGGGCTCGTCGGTGCGCAAGGCCAAGAAGCTGCGGGTGCGCCTGCCGCTGCTGAAACTGACGGTGGCGGTTGATGATCCGCAGCGCCTGGCGCCCTACCGCGACCTGATCGCCGACGAACTCAACGTCAAGGCCGTCGAGCTCACCGACGACATCGCCGCGCACGGCCGCTTCGAGCTGGCGGTCAACGCCCGCGCGGCGGGACCCCGCATCGGCAAGGACGTGCAGGCCGCGATCAAGGCCGTGAAGGCGGGGGAGGGCGTCCTCAATGCGGACGGCACGCTCAGTGCCGGACCGGCGACGCTGCTGCCCGAGGAGTTCACCTCCAAGCTGGTGGCCGCCGACCCGGAGTGGACCGCGGCGTTGCCCGAGGGTGCCGGTCTGGTGGTGCTCGACGGCACGCTCACCGAGGAACTCGAGGCGGAGGGTTGGGCCAAGGACCGGATCAGGGAGCTGCAGGACCTGCGCAAGGCGACGGGCCTGGACGTCTCCGATCGGATCGCGGTGGTACTCGAAGTGCCCGCGGACAAGGAGCCGTGGGCGCGTAGGCACGCCGAGCTGATCGCCGGCGAGATCCTCGCCACCGACTTCTCGTTCGTCGCGACGGACGCGCTGCCGGAGGGAGTGGCGATCGGCGACGGGGTACGCGCCAGCATCGCCAAGGTCTGACGGTCAGCCGACCCGGGCGCTCTGCCCGGCGAAGGTGACCACGTCGCCGCTGCGCAGCTGCCGGCCCCGTCGCGTCTCGACCTCGTCGTTGACCCGGACCCGCCCGTCGGCGATGGCCTCCTTGGCGTCGGCGCCGCTGTCGAGCAGGTTCGCCAGTTTGAGGAACTGGCCCAGCCGGATCGTCTCGTCGCGGATCGGTACGTCGTGCACGTCCGCCACGCTAGCCCGCCTACAGTCGGCGGTGTGGGCGCGCGATGGGTCCTGCACCTGGACATGGACGCGTTCTTCGCGTCGGTCGAGCAGTTGACGCGGCCGACGCTGCGCGGCAGGCCCGTGCTCGTCGGCGGCCTCGGCGGGCGCGGTGTGGTGGCCGGGGCGAGCTACGAGGCCCGCGTGTTCGGCGCGCGCTCGGCGATGCCGATGCACCAGGCCCGCCGGCTGGTCGGGGCGGGCGCGGTGGTGCTGCCGCCGCGTGGCGTGGTCTACGGGCTGGCCAGCCGCCGGGTGTTCGACACGGTGCGGGCGAGAGTGCCGGTGCTGGAACAGCTCTCGTACGACGAGGCGTTCGGCGAGCCCGTCGAGCTTGCGGGCGCCACGCCCGCGCAGGTGACCGCGTTCTGTGAGCGGTTGCGGGCCGATGTCCGCGAGGTGACGGGGCTGACCGCCTCGGTGGGGGCGGGCTCGGGCAAGCAGATCGCCAAGATCGGCTCGGGGCTGGCCAAACCCGACGGGGTGCGCGTCGTCCCCCGCGACGAGGAATCGGCGCTGCTGGCCGCGCTGCCGGTGCGGCGGCTGTGGGGCATCGGCCCCGTGGCCGAGGACAAGCTGCACCGACTGGGCATCGAGACCATCGGCGCGCTGGCCGCGCTCACCGAACCCGAGGTCGCCGACATCCTCGGCGCGACGGTCGGGCCGGCGCTGCACCGCCTGGCCCGGGGGATCGACGACCGGCCGGTGGCCGAGAACGCGCCGGCCAAACAGATCAGCGCCGAGTCGACGTTCGCCGAGGACCTGATCACCCTGGCCCAGTTGCGGGAGGCGATCGGTCCGATCGGCGACCACGCGCACCGGCGGCTGGAGAAGGACGGCAGGGGGGCGCGCACCATCACCGTCAAACTCAAACGCTCCGACATGAGCACCCTGACCCGCTCGGCGACGCTGCCCTACGCCACCACCGAGGCGGCGACGCTCATCGGCACCGCCCGCAAGTTGCTGCTCGACCCGGTCGACATCGGTCCGGTTCGCCTTGTCGGCGTGGGCTTCTCGGGTCTGACCGAGGTGCGCCAGGAGCCGCTGTTCGCCGACCCCGACCTGGCCATGGAGGAGACCTCCGACGCGGGCGTGCCGGCCACCCTGTCCGACGTCGCGGCCGCCGCACCGGCGTGGCGGGTCGGCGACGACGTCCGTCACACCGCGCACGGGCACGGCTGGGTGCAGGGTGCCGGGCACGGGGTGATGACCGTCCGGTTCGAGACGCGGGCGTCAGGACCCGGCGCGGCACGCACGTTCGCCGTCGACGACCCCGCGCTGGCCCGGGCGAATCCGGTGGACAGCCTGGACTGGCCGGACTACGTCGAGGCGATGGGCCGCGAGCCGTCAGCCCCAGCAGGTGAAGATCTCCCCGGCCGGTGACCCGGCGGCCAGCGCCGCGAGCAGCAGCACCCGCGCCTGCGGCGGGCGCAGCGTCGGCGCCACCACCGCACCGGCGTCCATCAGTTCGCGTCCCGGCCCGTACCCGGGGCTGACCCGCCCCCCGGGCACCCGTGTCGAGACCACCACCGCGACACCGGCCGCGCAGTGCCGGGACACGCCGTCGATCAGGGCGGCGCCCGCGTTGCCCGCACCCAGGGCCTCGAGCACGACGCCGCGCGCGCCGGCGGCCACACATGCGTCCAGCGCAGTGGAGTCCGCGCCGGGGTAGGCCGCGATGATGTCGACCCGCGGCGCGTCGGCGGCGCTCAACCGGCCGAGGAACGGCCGGTCCGATCCGGGCGGCCGGCCCGTGAAACTCTGCCGACCGGTCGTGCTGACCTTGGCCAGCCCCAGCGCCTGGAACACCTCCCCGGCGAACGCGACCACCACGCCGGCGCCGCGCGAACCCGGGTCAGCCGCCACCGTCAGCGCCTGCCGCAGGTTGGCGGGCCCGTCGGCGTCGGGGTCGTCGGCGCTGCGCTGGGCGCCGGTCAGCACGACGGGTGCCGCGCCGTCGTAGGTGAGCGCCAGCCACAGCGCCGTCTCCTCCATGGTGTCGGTGCCGTGCGTGACGACCACACCGTCGACGTCACCGGTTCCGGCGGCCCCGGCCACCGCCGCGGCGACCGCGTCCCAGTCGGCCGGGGTCATTTGCGAACTGTCCACGCGCATCGCCTCGATGACCTCCACGTCGAGGCCCGCGGTGAGGTCGGCGCCCGACCGGGTGGGGCGTTTGACGCCGTCGGCGTCGGCACTGGTCGAGATGGTGCCGCCGGTGGCGATGACGACGAGGCGGCCCATGGCTGGAATTCTGCATCACCGCGCCTGGGATGATGGTCGGCGTGACTGACGAATCATCGAGCCCCGCCGAACCGGCGACCGGCGAGCCCGCCGTCGACCCGGCGGCCGGCGGGTCGCCGCGACGCCGGCTGCGCCTCCTGCTCACCGTGGCGGGTGTGGTGCTCGTGGCCGACATCGTCACCAAGGTGCTCGCGGTCAAGCTGCTGACCCCCGGCCAGCCGGTGTCGATCATCGGCGACACCGTGACCTGGACGCTGGTGCGCAACTCCGGGGCTGCGTTCTCGATGGCGACCGGCTACACGTGGGTGCTGACGCTGGTCGCCACCGGCGTCGTCATCGGCATCATCTGGATGGGCCGACGGCTGGTGTCGCCGTGGTGGGCGGTGGGCCTCGGGATGATCCTGGGCGGAGCGATGGGCAACCTGGTGGACCGCTTCTTCCGGTCGCCGGGTCCGCTGCGCGGCCACGTCGTCGACTTCCTCTCCATCGGGTGGTGGCCGGTGTTCAACGTGGCCGACCCGTCGGTGGTCGGCGGCGCGATCCTGCTGGTGGTGCTGTCGCTGTTCGGCTACGACTTCGACACCACGGGGAGGCGCCGGCCCGACGGCGGCGAGGACCGATGACGACCCGGTCGATGCCCGTTCCCGAGGGGCTGGCCGGCATGCGCGTCGACGCGGGCCTGTCGCGGCTGCTGGGGCTGTCCCGGACGGCGGCGGCGGCCCTGGCCGAAGACGGTGGTGTCGACCTCGACGGCTCCCCGGCGGGCAAGTCCGACAAGCTCACCGCCGGCGCGTGGCTCGAGGTGCGGCTGCCCGAGGCGCCCGCGCCCGTCGAGAACACGCCCGAGGAGATCGAGGGGATGGGCATCCTCTACTCCGACGACGACATCGTCGCGGTCGACAAACCGCCCGGCGTCGCCGCGCACGCCACCGTCGGCTGGCACGGCCCGACCGTGCTCGGCGGCCTCGCCGCCGCCGGCTTCCGGATCAGCACGTCGGGCATCCACGAACGCCAGGGCATCGTGCACCGGCTCGACGTCGGCACGTCCGGGGTCATGGTGGTGGCGCTGTCCGAGCGGGCCTACACCTCGCTGAAGAGGGCGTTCAAGCAGCGCACCGTGGACAAGCGCTACCACGCGCTGGTGCAGGGCCACCCCGATCCGTCCAGCGGCACCATCGACGCCCCGATCGGCCGGCACCGCGGGCACGACTGGAAGTTCGCGGTCGTCGAAGGCGGGCGCAACAGCGTGACGCACTACGACACGCTCGAGGCGCACCAGGCCGCCAGCCTGCTCGACATCCACCTCGAGACGGGCCGCACCCATCAGATCCGGGTGCACTTCGCCGCGCTGCACCATCCGTGCTGCGGCGACCTCACCTACGGCGCGGATCCGACGCTGGCCGCCCGGCTCGATCTGCAGCGGCAGTGGCTGCACGCCCGGTCTCTCGCGTTCGCCCATCCCGCCGACGGCCGCCGCGTGGAGATCACCAGCCCGTACCCCGCCGATCTGCAGCATGCGCTGGACGTCCTGCGCGATCAGCGCCTGTGAGGTCCGGCCTGCTGTTCGGGGCCGGCGCCTACGCCATGTGGGGGCTGTTCCCGGCGTTCTTCCCGCTGCTCAAACCCGCAGGCGCGGTCGAGGTGCTCGCGCACCGCATCATCTGGAGTTTCGTGCTGATGGTGGTCGTGGTCGTCGCGGTGCGCCGGCTGGGTGACCTGCGGCAGATCTCGGGGCGGGTGTGGCTGCTGCTCACCGCGGCGTCGGCGTTGATCTCGGTGAACTGGCTGATCTACGTGTACGCGGTCAACAACGGCCACGTCGTCGACGCGGCGCTGGGCTACTTCATCAACCCGCTGGTGTCGATCGCGCTGGGGCTCATCATCTTTCGGGAGCGCCTGAACCGCTGGCAGGTCGGCGCACTGGCGATCGCGATCGTCGCTGTCCTGGTGTTGACCGTCGAGGTCGGGTCGCCGCCGCTGATCGGGCTCGGCCTGGCGCTGTCGTTCGGGCTGTACGGCGCGGTGAAGAAGCTGGTGCCGACCGATCCGCGGGTCAGCGTCGGTGTGGAGGCCGGGCTGGCGGCGCCCTTCGCGGTCGGCTACGTCGTGGTGCTCCAGCTGACCGGGCACGGGACGTTCACCGATCACGGGCCGCGGCATGCGGTGCTGATGGTGCTGGCCGGCGTATTGACCGCGCTGCCGCTGCTGCTGTTCGCCGCGGCCGCCCAGCGGCTCCGGATGGTCACGCTGGGGCTGCTGTTCTATCTGACGCCGGCGATGCAGCTGTCGTGGGGAGTGCTCGTCGGCCACGAGCCGATGCCCCCGGCACGCTGGCTGGGCTTCGCGTTGATCTGGATTGCGCTGCTGGTGTTCACCGTCGACGCGGTGCGCGGCGCGCGTGCCGATCGGCGCGCCGCGCAGCTGTCGCGGGCGTGACCTTTGCGCCTTTGCTGATTGACCGGCTGGCAGCAATGTCATAACGTTTGCCCGTGGAGCCAGCGACGTCGCCCGTTGTCCGGGGACGCGGCCGCCCGGTGGGCGCCGACTCGGAACAGACCCGACGGACGATCCTGCGCGCTGCGCGCGATGTGATCGCCGAGTGCGGATATGCCGCCGCCACCTTCGCGCAGATCGCGACCCGCGCCGGCGTGAGCAGGCCGACGCTGCACTACTACTTCGGCACTCGCGAGCAGGTCTACGAGACGCTGCTCGACCAGCTGCACGGCCAGATCGCGGCGTGCGTGGCCGAGGCCAGGGCCCGGCCGCATCCGCGCGCTCAGCTCATTGCCTTCACCACCGCTGTTCAGCGCTGGTGCGCCGAGGATCCGGCTGCCATGCGTTTCCTTGTCGCGGCCAGGGTCGAGCAGCGTCGGGGCGCCCGCCGCAGCGCGGCGGCCGAGCGGGTGCTGTGCGCGATCGGGGACTTCTACGACGGGTTGGCCGAGGCGGCGCAGCGCCGCGGTGAACTGGCGCCGGGTGCCGACAGCCGCGGGCTGGCGGACATGCTGGTGTCGTTGTTCTGGGGCATGGGCTTCCACGCCGGCTTCGTGGCCGAGGACGGCACCGCGTCGATCGTTGCCAGGCAATTGTTACAGGTCTTTGATGACGGATTGCTGACATTGCCGATCGGCGCACCCGTCGACGCATGATCCGGCGTCGCCGAGACACGCGCCGCGACACGCCGAGCGCTGTCGGCGGGCGGCCATAGACTGGCCTGCCTATGAGCGGGTCATTCGTGCATCTCCACAACCACACCGAGTACTCGATGCTCGACGGTGCCGCCAAGGTCAAGCCGATGCTCGCCGAGGCGCAACGCCTCGAGATGCCCGCGATCGGCATGACCGACCACGGAAACATGTTCGGCGCCAGCGAGTTCTACAACGCGGCCACCGACGCGGGCATCACCCCGATCATCGGCGTCGAGGCCTACATCGCGCCGGCGTCGCGGTTCGAGACCAAACGGGTGCTGTGGGGCGATCCGAGCCAGAAGTCCGACGACGTGTCGGGCAGCGGCTCCTACACACACATGACGATGGTGGCCGAGAACGCGACCGGGCTGCGCAACCTGTTCAAGCTGTCGTCGCTGGCCTCGTTCGAGGGTCAGCTCGGCAAGTGGTCCCGGATGGACGCCGAGATCATCGCCGAGCACGCCGAAGGCATCATCGCCACCACCGGCTGCCCGTCCGGCGAGGTGCAGACCCGGCTGCGACTCGGCCACTTCGAGGAGGCGGTCGCCGCGGCCGCCAAATGGCGGGACATCTTCGGTCCGGAGAACTTCTTCCTCGAGTTGATGGATCACGGGCTTGACATCGAACGCCGCGTCCGGGAGGGCCTGCTCGAGATCGGGCAGAAGCTGAGCATCCCCCCGCTGGCCACCAACGACTGCCACTACGTCACTCGCGACGCGTCGCGCAACCATGAGGCGCTGCTGTGCGTACAGACCGGCAAGACGCTCTCGGACCCGACTCGCTTCAAGTTCGACGGCGACGGCTACTACCTCAAGTCCGCGGCCGAGATGCGCGCCCTGTGGGACGACCAGGTGCCCGGAGCGTGCGATTCGACGCTGCTGATCGCCGAGCGGGTGCAGTCCTACGCCGACGTGTGGGCGGTCCGGGACCGGATGCCGATCTTTCCGGTGCCCGATGGGCACGACCAGGCGTCGTGGCTGCGCCACGAGGTGATGGCGGGACTGGAGCGCCGGTTCCCGGGGGCGGTCGGGCCGGAGTACGTGGAGCGCGCCGAGTACGAGATCAAGGTCATCTGCGACAAGGGCTTCCCGTCCTACTTCCTCATCGTCGCGGACCTGATCAACTACGCGAAGTCCGTCGACATCCGGGTCGGCCCGGGCCGTGGGTCGGCCGCCGGGTCACTGGTGGCCTATGCGCTCGGGATCACCAATATCGACCCGATTCCGCACGGTCTGCTGTTCGAGCGCTTCCTCAACCCCGAACGGCCGTCGGCGCCCGACATCGACATCGACTTCGACGACCGCCGCCGCGGTGAGATGCTGCGCTACGCGGCCAACAAGTGGGGCAGCGACCGCGTCGCCCAGGTCATCACCTTCGGCACCATCAAGACCAAAGCCGCGCTGAAGGATTCGGCGCGCGTCAACTACGGCCAACCGGGCTTTGCGATCGCCGACCGGATCACCAAGGCGCTGCCACCGCCGATCATGGCCAAGGACATCCCGCTGTCGGGTATCACCGACCCGAGCCACGAGCGGTATAAGGAAGCCGCCGAGGTCCGCAGCCTCATCGACACCGACCCCGACGTGCGCACCATCTACGAGACCGCGCGGGGACTCGAGGGTCTGGTCCGCAACGCCGGCGTGCACGCGTGCGCGGTCATCATGAGCTCCGAGCCGCTGATCGAGGCGATCCCGTTGTGGCGGCGGCCGCAGGACGGCGCGGTGATCACCGGTTGGGACTACCCGTCGTGCGAGGCCATCGGCCTGCTGAAGATGGACTTCCTCGGGCTGCGGAACCTGACGATCATCGGCGACTGCATCGAGAACATCAAGGCCAACCGCGGTGTCGACGTCGACCTGGAGTCGCTGGCGCTCGACGACCCGAAGGCCTACGAGCTGCTGGGCCGCGGCGACACCCTGGGGGTGTTCCAGCTCGACGGCGGGCCGATGCGCGACCTGCTGCGCCGCATGCAGCCCACCGAGTTCAACGACATCGTGGCGGTGCTCGCGCTGTACCGACCGGGCCCGATGGGCATGAACGCCCACAACGACTACGCCGACCGCAAGAACAACCGGCAGCCGATCAAACCGATCCATCCCGAGCTGGAGGAGCCGCTCAAGGAGATCCTGTCGGAGACCTACGGTCTGATCGTCTACCAAGAGCAGATCATGTTCATCGCCCAGAAGGTCGCCTCGTACACGATGGGCAAGGCCGACGCGCTGCGTAAGGCCATGGGCAAGAAGAAGCTCGAGGTCCTCGAGGCGGAGTACAAGGGCTTCCGCGAGGGCATGACCGCCAACGGGTTTTCTGAGGGCGCGGTGAAAGCGTTGTGGGACACCATCCTTCCGTTCGCCGGCTACGCGTTCAACAAGTCGCACGCCGCGGGCTACGGGCTGGTCTCCTACTGGACGGCCTACCTCAAGGCCAACTATCCGGCCGAGTACATGGCCGGTCTGCTGACCTCCGTCGGCGACGACAAGGACAAGGCCGCGGTGTACCTGGCCGACTGCCGACGCCTCGGCATCACCGTGCTGCCGCCCGATGTGAACGAGTCGGTGCAGAACTTCGCCTCGGTCGGCAACGACATCCGCTTCGGCCTTGGCGCGGTCCGCAACGTGGGCGCCAATGTCGTAGCCTCGCTGGTGAAAACGCGCACCGAGAAGGGCAAGTACACGGACTTCTCGGACTATCTGAACAAGATCGACATTGCCGCCTGCAACAAGAAGGTGACGGAGTCGCTCATCAAGGCGGGTGCGTTCGACTCGCTGGGGCATCCCCGCAAGGGCCTGTTCCTGGTGCACACCGACGCGGTGGACTCGGTGCTGGGCACCAAGAAGGCCGAGGCGATGGGGCAGTTCGACCTCTTCGGCGGCGGCTCGGACGCTGATGGTCCCGACATCGGCGATTCGGCGTTCACGATCCGCGTGCCCGAGGACGAGTGGGAGGACAAGCACAAGCTCGCCCTCGAGCGCGAGATGCTGGGTCTCTACGTGTCGGGTCACCCGCTCAACGGCATCGCGCACCTGCTCGCCGCACAGGTCGACACGCAGATCCCGGCGATCCTCGACGGCGACGTCGCCAATGACACCCAGGTCCGCGTCGGCGGGATCCTGGCGTCGGTGAACCGGCGCGTCAACAAGAACGGTCTGCCGTGGGCCTCGGCACAGATCGAAGATCTCACCGGCGGCATCGAGGTGCTGTTCTTCCCGCAGACCTACTCGATGTTCGGCGGCGAGATCGCCGACGACGTGGTCGTTCTGATCGGTGCGAAGGTGGCGATCCGCGATGACCGGATCTCGCTGATCGCCAACGAGCTGATCGTGCCGGACTTCTCCAGCGCCCAGGTCAACCGCCCGGTCGCGGTGAGCCTGCCGACGCGGCAGTGCACGGTCGACAAGGTCAGTGCCCTCAAGCAGGTGCTGGCCCGCCACCCGGGCACCGCACAGGTGCACCTGCGGCTCATCAGCGGGGAGCGGATCACCACGTTGGAGCTGGATCAGTCGCTGCGGGTCACGCCGTCCTCGGCGCTGATGGGAGACCTCAAGGAACTGCTGGGACCGGGCTGCCTGGGCGGGTGAGCGCCACCGCCGGTGCCGGCCTGAGCGCCTGGCGGTTCGTCACGACGTTCGGCGTCGTGAGCCTGCTCGCCGACGTGGTCTACGAGGGCGCCCGGTCCATCACCGGGCCGCTGCTGGCCTCGCTGGGGGCGACGGCCGTCGTCGTCGGCGTCGTCACCGGGGTCGGTGAGGCAGCGGCGCTGCTGTTGCGGATCGTGTCCGGTCCGCTGGCCGACCGGACCGGCCGGTTCTGGACGTGGACCATCGTGGGCTACGCGCTGACCGTCGTTTCGGTGCCCCTGCTCGGCGTGGTCGGGGTGCTGTGGGCGGCCGCCGCCCTGATCATCGCCGAGCGCGTCGGCAAGGCCGTGCGCAGCCCGGCCAAGGACACGCTGCTCTCCCACGCGACCGCGGTCACCGGCCGGGGCCGGGGATTCGCGGTACACGAGGCGATGGATCAGATCGGAGCGGTGGCGGGGCCGCTGGCGGTCGCCGCGATGCTCGTGGTGTTCGGCGGTGATTTCGGCCCGACGTTCGCGCTGCTGGTGATTCCCGGTGTAGGCGTGCTGGGGCTGCTCGCCTGGTTGCGCAGCCGGGTTCCGGAACCGTCCCGCTACGAGGTCGCCGAGCGGCCGCCGCCGGGGCCGGGCACGCCGCCATCGGTGCTGCGGTCCCTGCCGCGACCGTTCTGGACCTACGCGGGTTTCTCGGCGGTGACGATGGCCGGGTTCACCACGTTCGGGGTGCTGTCGTTCCACCAAGTGCAGCGCGGTCTGGTGCCGGTCGCGGCGGTGCCGCTGATCTACGCCGCGGCGATGGTCGCCGATGCGCTCGCCGCGCTGGCCACCGGGTGGATCTACGACCGCCGCGGTGCGGTGGTGCTGGCCGCGTTGCCGGTGCTGGCCGCGCTGGTGCCGGTGTTCGCGTTCAGCGCTCACCTCGCGCCGGTCATCGTGGGGGCATTGGTGTGGGGCGCGGCCGTCGGCGTGCAGGAATCGACGCTGCGGGCCGTCGTGGCCGATCTGGTGGAGCCGGGGCGACGCGCCACCGCCTACGGCGTGTACGCCGCGGCACTCGGGGCGGCGGCCGCCGGGGGTGGAGCGCTGACCGGGTACCTGTACGAACGCTCGGTGCCGCTGCTCATCGGTGTGGTGATCGGGGTGCAGGCGCTGGCGCTGGCGGCGTTACCGCTGGTGCGGCGTCAGGCGCTCAGCTCTTCGGCGCGCCCAGAACCGCGGCGGTGAGCCACACGATCGCGGCCACCGTGGCACCGCTCAGCACGGCTGTCGCGGCCGTCGACGTGGTCAGGGCGATCACCGCGAACACGATCAGACCGAGCATCAGGGCGACCACCTTGTAGGTGGGCCACGGCACGCCGGCGATGGACACGGTCCCCGGCGCGCGGGTCACGGCGTCGCCGAATTCCTGTGCGGTCGTCACGTGGTCCACGATAGCCCGTAGAAGAGTTTTCGGCCACCCGAAACCCCGATCTCGTCTGGCCGTGCGCCGATAATCGGGTGATGTCCGTGCGCACCGTCGCCATCCTCGTCTACGACGGCGTCAGCCTCCTCGACGTGGCCGGGCCGGGTGAGGTGTTCACCGAGGCGACGCGTCTCGGCGGGCGCTACGACATGAAGCTGGTCTCACCTGCCGGCTCCGACGTCACGTCGAATCAGGGCATCCGGGTGGCCGTCGATGCGGCGGTGTCCGACGTGCGCGAGCCGGACATCTATCTGGTGCCGGGCGCCGACCGATATCCGAGCGAGCGGGTGCCTGCGGAGCTGGCCGATGCGACGCGACTCCCGGCCGCCCGTGCCCGCCGCATCGTGTCGATCTGCACCGGGGCCTTTCTGCTGGCCGCGGCCGGTTTGCTCGATGGCAAGCGTGCGACGACCCACTGGAGAGTCGCCGGAAAGCTCGCGGCGCAGTACCCGACGTGCCGGGTCGAACCGGACGCGATCTACGTGCGGGACGGGCGCATCTACACCTCGGCGGGCGTGACCTCGGGCATCGACCTGGCGCTGGCGCTCCTCGAGGAGGACCACGGAGTCGACCTCACCCGGGAGGTGGCCCGGCTGCTGGTGGTCTACATGCAGCGTTCGGGTGGTCAGTCGCAGTTCTCCGCGCCGCTGCAGGTGCCGCCCCCACAGTCGCCTGCCCTGCGGACGATCACCGACCTGGTCACCGACAACCCGTCGGGCGACCATTCCCTGCGCGCACTCGCTGATCACCTGCACGTCAGCACGCGCCATCTGACCCGGATGTTCCGCGAGGAGTTGTCCACCACGCCGGCCCGCTATGTGGAGGGCATCCGCTTCGACCTGGCCAGAGCGCTCCTGGACCGGGGCCACACGGCGACCCAGGCCGCGACCGGCGCCGGCTTCCCGAGCTACGAGAGCATGCGCCGCGTGTTCGCCCGCGAGATGGGCCTGAGCCCGACGGCCTACCGGCGGCGCTTCAGCACGGCGCAGCGAGTCAGTGGCCAGGATCATCGGTCTTGAGCGCCGCCCCGGTGGGTGCGATGAACACGACGAGCAACCGGGCCTCCTCGGACCCACTGGTGTTGTCGGTCAGCACGTGGTGAGCGCCCGGAGGCTCCGACCAGTTCTCGCCGCGACGGTAGGTGTGCGCGGGCTGGCCGTCGAGTTGGCTGCGCACCGATCCGTCGAGGACGTACGCGTAGACGAACGCGTCACCGTGGCGGTGGGGTACCGCGCGCGCTCCCGGCGGGAACGTCACCACGGCTGACGTCAGCGACTGCCCGGGCACGCTCGGGAGGACCTGCGAGAAGAGCGGGGTCAGCGTCTCGGCGGGTGGATCCGGTTCGGCGCCTGCCGGCCCGCTGCAGCTGGTGGCGAGTGTGACGGCCGACGCGGTGAGCAACGCGACGACGCGGGGGCGGATCACGGCCGTGCTCCTGTCTCGTCGGTGACGCTGATGATCGTCTTGCCCGGCGCGCGCCGCGGTCCTGTGAAAGCGTCGGCGGCCTCGGCGAGCGGCCGGATCTGGCCCACCAGGATCTTCAGCCGCCCCTCGCGGACCCGTTGCGCCAGTGCGGCGAGCTGCGCACGGTCGGGTTCGACGACGAAGAACAGGGCGCGACCGTTCTCGGGCTGCGCGCTCGGGGGTGCCGCGATGGTGACCAGGATGCCACCGGGCCGAAGCGCCGCCCGCGATCGCTCGCCGATGTCCCCGCCGATGACGTCGAGGACCACGTCGGCCGTGTGCGGCGTGTCCCACGGATCGGCGGCGATGTCCGCGAACTCGTGGACGCCCAGGTCGAGGACGACGGACCGGTCCTTTGCCCGGCCGGTGCCGATGACGCGGGCCCCCGCCTCGCGGGCGAGTTGCACGGCGATGGAGCCGACGCCGCCGGCGGCGCCGTGCACCAGCACGGTCTGGCCGGCTTCGAGTCGGGCGTGGACGAACAGTCCCTGCCAGGCGGTCAAACCGGAGATGGGCACTGCCGCGGCCACGGCGTGGTCGATGTCGGCGGGCAGAGGGGCGAGGTTGCGTGCTTCGACGGCTACATACTCGGCGAGCGTGCCGTCACGCGCCCAGTCGGCGAGACCGAACACGCGTTGACCGACGGACAGCCCTGTGGTGCCGAAACCCAGTTCGGCGACGACACCGGACAACTCGTGGCCGGGAACCGACGGCGTGCGGTCCCGCCCCGCCCTGTCGGTCCAGGTGGCCGGCCAGTCGAGTTCGCCGGGCGTGAAGCCGGCGGCATGCACACGCACGATGACGTCGTTCTCGGCGGCGTGCGGGTACGGGACCTGCGTGAACGTGAGTCCGTCGACACCGGCGTCGCGGTCCTGAACGGTGATGGCTTCCATGTCAGTTCTCCTCGCGCCTAGCTCGGCCAACCGGAGCCGAGCACGCGCTCGACCATGGTCGTGCGCCGGAAGTCGGGCAGGAAGTGCTCGAGCACGTCGGAGTTCACGGTCCCGTTCGTCGTTTCCGGCCGGTTCTTGATGCCGTCGAAGTACGCGCTGAGGAAGGCGTTCTTGAAGTCACCGCGCGGGTGGGCGGCGAGGACGCCCTGCACGCGCCCAGGGTCGAGGCGGTCCAGCCCCACACCGATCACGTCGGTGAGCACGCCGAGATAGTTGGCCGCGATCTCAGGGCCCATCCGGTCCGGGATGCCGGGTGTCGTGTGCAGAGCGATCGCCGTCCACACGGTGTCGGCGTCGCTGACCGTGAACCCGTGGTCGAGCAGGAACCGGCGTGCGTGGTCGGCGCCGTCGACCTCGAACCGCTGCTCCTGATCGGAGTACGGCGTCGCCAGGCCGGTGTCGTGGAAGAGAGCCGCGAGGTAGAGCAGCTCGGGATTCGGGTCCAACCCGAGTATCTCGGCGTGCATCCGGCCGAAGAAGTACACCCGGCGGGAGTGGTGGTAGACCAAGGGACTGGTCGTCTCCCTGACCCAGCGCGTCGCCTCGGCGACCGCCTCGGTGCCGGGAACCTCCAATCCGGCGGTGATTTCTGACATGATCCGAGCCCTTTCTGCGTGGTGGCTGACGAATATCGATGCCTCCATGCTGGCTCCGCGCGGTGAGCCGGCGCCGCCTTCTTCTGGCCGGGAATCCCTCATATGTGGACGTCACGGGGCTGAACGCATTTCCGCTGGGGCGGGGTCCAGTGGCACCATGGTCGGCGTGTCCACCGAGCTGAGCCAGAGCCTGAGAATCGATCCTGCTGCGCCGCTGCGTGCCGCGGACATCGACGAGGCCGCTCGGCGAATTTCGGGGGTGGTGTCGAAGACGCCACTGCAGTTCAGCGACCGGCTCTCGGCGCTCACCGGCGCGCAGGTCTACCTGAAGCGCGAGGATCTGCAGGCCGTGCGCTCGTACAAGCTGCGTGGTGCCTACAACCTGCTGATGCAGCTGACGCCGGAGGAAAAGGCGGCCGGTGTGGTGTGCTCGTCGGCGGGCAATCACGCTCAGGGCTTCGCGCTGGCCTGCCGCTCCATGGGCGTGCGCGGCCGGGTCTACGTGCCGGCCAAGACCCCGAAGCAGAAGCGCGACCGGATCCGCTACCACGGCGGGGAGTTCATCGAGCTCATCGTCGGCGGCAAGACCTACGACCTGGCCGCCGAGGCCGCGCGCGAGGACGTCGCGCGCACCGGCGCCACGCTGGTCCCGCCCTATGACGATCTGCGCACGATGGCCGGGCAGGGCACGATCGCCGTCGAGATCCTCACCCAGCTCGGCGCCGAACCCGACCTGGTCGTCGTCCCGGTCGGCGGTGGCGGCTGCATCAGCGGTGTCACCACCTATCTCGCCGAGCGCACGGCCACCACGTCGGTGCTCGGGGTGGAACCCGCGGGCGCCGCGGCCCTGGTCGCCGCCCTGGCCACCGGGGAGCCCGTGACGCTGACCGAGGTCGACCAGTTCGTCGACGGCGCCGCGGTCGCCCGGGTCGGCACGCTGCCGTTCGCGGCGCTGTCCGCGGCGGGGGACATGGTGTCGATCACCACGGTGGACGAGGGCGCGGTGTGCACCGCGATGCTCGACCTGTACCAGAACGAGGGCATCATCGCCGAGCCCGCAGGCGCGCTGTCGGTGGCGGCGCTGCTCGACGCCGACATCGAGCCCGGCTCCACCGTCGTCTGCCTGATCTCCGGCGGCAACAACGACGTGTCCCGCTACGGCGAGGTGCTGGAGCGGTCACTGGTGCACCTGGGCCTGAAGCACTACTTCCTGGTCGACTTCCCGCAGGAGCCCGGCGCCCTGCGCCGGTTCCTCGACGAAGTGCTCGGACCCAACGACGACATCACGCTGTTCGAGTACGTCAAGCGCAACAACCGGGAGACCGGTGAGGCGCTCGTCGGCATCGAGATGGGATCGGCCTCGGACCTCGACGGCCTGCTCGCCCGGATGCAGACCTCGGAGTGCCACGTCGAGTTGCTCGAGCCGGGCTCGCCGACCTACCGCTACCTGACGTAGTCACGCGGCGACGAGCACCAGCGCTTCGTCGTTCGCGCGGAAGAACGGCTCGACGGGCACCTCGAAGTCCGTGGCGCAGTCGGTGATCAGCGAGGCCCAGCGCCGATCGATTGTCGACACGCCGCCGATGCCCGGCCGGGTCAGGCAGAACGCCACAGTCGTCCCGGGCTCGAAGCTGGTGAGGAAGTCCGAGAGGGCCGCCATGAGCTCTGCGACGAACGCCGGGTCCGGGGCGGCCGCGATCTCGACGTCGCTGAGCATCTTGAGGAGGCGCCGGTCCGGTCCGACGAGCACGAAGCGCAGCAGCCGTTCGCCGAAACCGAGCGGACCCATCAATGCCCGCCAGCGCTGCCGCAGATCCGCCTCCGACAGAATGGGGTCTGTTGCCGTCTCGATCGCCGGGATCGCCGTCAGCTCAGTGTGTTTCATGCCGACATCATCGACCCGGCGGTGTCACCGGAGTAGTCGTCCATCCACAGGCCTGCCGCCTGGGGATGACCGACGTCAGACCCTCAGCACCGTGACAGAATGCCCGCCCAGCGTGGTCGACTCGGCGCCGCCGCGCGGCTCGCCCCAGGACAGCGCCGGCTCGCCGGTCACCGGCACGTCGACGTCCCGCTCGCTGAGATTGCACGCGATCGCGAAACCGCCGCGGCGCATCACGAACCAGCGGGCATCCTCGTCGTAGTCGATCCGCAGATGGTCCAGCCATGGGTCGGCGAGGTCCGGCTCGGACCGGCGCAGCGCGATCAGGCCCTGGTAGAAGGCCCGCAGCCGGCCGTGTTCGCCCTCGTCGACCTCGTCCCACTTCAGTTTCGACCGCTCGAAGGTCGCGGGATCCTGTGGATCGGGGATCTCGTCGGCATCCCAGCCGTGGTCGGCGAACTCCTTCTTGCGGCCCTCAGCGGTGGCCCGGGCCAGTTCCGGCTCGGGATGACTGCTGAAGAACTGGAACGGTGACGACGACGCCCACTCCTCGCCCATGAAAAGCATGGCGGTGTAGGGCGATCCCAGGGCCAGTGCCGCCTTGATGGCGAGCTGGCCGGTGGTCAGGTTCTGCGACGGCCGGTCCCCGATGGCGCGGTTGCCCACCTGGTCGTGGGTCAGCGTGTAGGCCAGCAGACGTGTCGCGGGAATCGTGGCGGTGTCCAGCGGCCGGCCGTGGCGGCGCTGACGGAACGACGAGAACGTGCCCGCGTGGAAGTAGCCGTGCCGCAGCGTCTGGGCCAGCGCCTCGAGCGTGCCGAAATCGCCGTAGTAGCCCTGCCGTTCCCCCGACACCGCGGTGTGGATCGCGTGGTGGATGTCGTCGTCCCACTGCGCGGTCATCCCGAGGCCACCCTGATCCCGAGGGGTGATCAACCGCGGGTCGTTCATGTCGCTCTCCGCGACCAGCGACAGCGGATGTCCGAGTTCGCCTGCCAGCGCCTCGGTTTCGGCCGACATCTCTTCGAGGATGTGAATCGCGGTGGTGTCGACGAGTGCGTGCACGGCGTCCAGGCGAAGGCCGTCGGCGTGGAAGTCGCGCATCCAGCGCAACGCGCAGTCCAGGATGTAGCGCCGCACCTGGTCAGCGCCGGCGTCGGCGATGTTGATTGACTCGCCCCACGGATTCGAACCCGAGGACAGGTACGGGCCGAATTCGGGCAGGTAGTTCCCCGACGGGCCCAGGTGGTTGAAGACGGCGTCGATCAGCACCCCGAGGCCGCGGCGGTGGCAGGCGTCGATCAGCCGAATCAGTGCGTCGGGGCCGCCGTACGGCTCGTGCACGGCGTACCAGAGCACACCGTCATAGCCCCAGCCGTGCGTGCCGCCGAACGCGTTGACCGGCATCACCTCCACGAAGTCGACCCCGAGGTCGACCAGATAGTCGAGCTTGTCGATCGCGGCGTCGAAAGTGCCTGCGGGGGTGAAGGTGCCGATGTGCAACTCGTAGATCACCGCGCCCTCGATGGAGCGGCCCTGCCAGTCGGCGTCCGACCAGGCGTCCGCCGCCGGCTGCCACAACTGTGACCGTTCGTGCACGCCGTCGGGCTGGCGCGGGGAGCGGGGATCGGGCAGCACCTTGGGGTTGTCGTCGAGGACGAACCCGTAGCGCGCATCCGGTGCCGCGTCCACGACCGCGCGCCACCACCCGTCCCCGGCGCGTTCCATCGGGTGCAGCGTGCCCTCGACGTCCAGTCGCACGGTCTCGGGTTTCGGCGCCCAGACCGCGAACTCATGCTCAGGCATCGCCACGCACCAGCAACGCCACCGGGAGGTCGCCGAACAGGTCCGCGGCCGCGGCCGTGTCGGTGTGCGTGCGACCGGACAGCCGGTCGATCCACGCCCCTGGCGGAAGCGTCACAGTGGTTTTCCCCCAATCGGTTTCGGTGAGCCGCACCGTCCACCGGCGCACTGCCACCAGGACGTCGTCGCCACGACCGAAGGCCAGCACGTGCTGGGCGTGCGCTCCGTCGGCGGGCACCGGGCGGTACCCGCCGGCCAGGAACGACTGCGGGCGTTCGCGGCGCAACCGCAACGCCTCCCGCACGACGCGCAGCTTCGGGTGGCTCAGCTCGGTCAGCGCGGTCCGCCGGGCGGCGTAGTCGACCGCCCGCCGGTTGTCCGGGTCCACCAGGCTGTCCTCCCAGAGTTCGGTGCCCTGGTAGACGTCCGGCACGCCGGGCGCGGTGAGCGCGATCAACTTTTGGCCCAGTGCGTCGACGTGGGCGTGCTCCTGGAGCCGCGCCACCAGCTCGGTCAGACCCGCGGCGACCGGCCCGTCGAGCACGGCGTCGATCCAGCTGTGCACCGCGGACTCGAAGTCGCTGTCCGGGTCGTTCCACGTGGTGTGCAGGGCGGCCTCGCGGATCGCCTTCTCGGTGTAGGCGTGTAGGCGCTCGCGCAGCTCTTCGGTCACCGATCCGTCCGCGGGCCAGACGCCGAAGATGTTCTGCCACAGAAAGAGTCCGGTCAGCGGATCAGGGGAGGGGGTCGTGCGTTCCCAGCCCTGAACCATCTCCGTCCAGAGTGAGGGCACCTGGGACAGCACGCCGATGCGGGCGCGGACGTCTTCGCCGCGCTTGGTGTCGTGCGTGGACAGCGTCGTCATCGCCGTCGGCCACAATGCCGCGCGGGCCTGCGCCCGGGTGTGGAACTCCGCGGTGCTGACCCCGAAGTACTCGGGCTCGCCGCCCACCTCGTTGAGCGAGACCAGCCGCGCGTCGCGGTAGAACAGGCAGTCCTCCATCGACTTCGCGGTCGCGGCGCCGCACAGCTGCTGCAGGCGCACCCCCACCTCGCTGCCCGGCGTGAGGGCCGCGGCGAGGAGCTCCAGAGGCGCGGCCAGATCCGGCCGCGCCGTCGTCGTCTCGGAGATCGCCTCGGGGAGCACCAGCGGTAGCGACAGGTAGTCGGAGCGGTACACCCCGATGTGGCTGAGCAGTTCGGCGATCGCCTCGCCGAGCAGATCGTGGCCGCGCCCGGTGGCGGCGGTCACGGCGCGGCAGATGCGCGCCAGCTCGCTGGCGAGCGTGACGGTCGCCGCCTTCACCTTGAGCCGGCGGGCTTCGGTGGCCATCTCGGAGTAGGTCACCCCGGCGGACTCGATCAGGGCGGTCAGGGATTCCTCGCCGGTGGGGTCGACGAACACGCCGCCGGCCTCGCGCAGTGCGTCGTAGCCGGTGGTGCCCGCCACCGGCAGGCTGGGGTCGAGCGGCTCGGGGACGGCGAGGATCTTCTCGATGACGATCCACGCCTGCGGGCCCGCCAGCTCGCGCAGCCAGGTGAGATAGCCGGTGGGGTCGGACAATCCGTCGGGGTGGTCGATCCGGATTCCGTCGACCAGGCCCTCGTCGAACCAGCGTTTCACCTCGACGTGGGTGGCGTCGAAAACCGCCCGGTCCTCCTGGCGCAGACCCGCCAGCGAGGTGATCGAGAAGAACCGGCGGTATCCGCAGATGCCGTGGCGCCAGCCGATCAGCTTGTAGTGCTGCCGGTCATGCACCTGTGCCCCCGAGGCGCCGTCGTCGGCAGTGCCGGGACTGATCGGAAATACCAGGTCGCCCAGGCGCAGGGTGTCGCCGTCAACCACCAGGTCGGCGACGTCGTCGTCGGACCCGAGCACGGGCAGCACGATGCGCCCGTCGGGATCCAGGGTCCAGTCGATGTCGAAGTACGAGGCGTACGGCGACTGACGGCCGTGGGTGAGCTGATCCCACCACCACGGGTTCTGGCGGGGCACGTCGACGCCGACGTGGTTGGGCACGATGTCGACGATGACACCCAGCCCGGCCGCCTTCGCCGTCGACACCAGGCTCGAAAAGCCCTCGGGGCCGCCGAGTTCCGCGGAGATCGTGGTCGGGTCGGTGACGTCGTAGCCGTGGGTGGAACCTTCGGCGGCGGTCAGGATCGGGGACAGATAGAGGTGCGACACCCCGAGGTCGGCGAGATAGTCGACGAGCTTCTCGGCGTCGGCGAACGTGAAGGCCTCACCGCTGGCGGCGCCGCGCATCTGCAGGCGGTAGGTCGACAGGACGGCCATCAGGCGGTCTTACGCAGCACGAGCAGGGACCGGGGCGCCAGGGTGATCTTCTCGCCGGCCGCCACCGTCACGTCGGTGGCGCCGGTCGGATCGGCGGTGTCCAGGTCGGCCACCCACTCCTTTGCGTAATCGCCTTGTGGCGCAATGAAATCTTGTTGCACGTCGTGGGCGTTGAAGCACAGCAGGAACGAATCGTCGACGACCCGTTCGCCGCGCTCGTTCGGGGCGGGGATCGCGTCGCCGTTGAGGAAGACCGCCACGCACTGGCCGAGGCCGGTCTCCCAGTCCTCCAGGTCCATCTCCTTGCCGGCCGGGGTCAGCCAGGCGATGTCGCGGACCTGATGCCCGGTGCGGATCGGCTTGCCCTCGAAGAAGCGCCTGCGCTTGAAGACCGGATGGCTTCTGCGGAATTTGATCACCTTGCGGGTGAACTCGAGGAGGTCGGCGTTCGTCTCGCACAGCGACCAGTCCATCCAGGACAACTCGGAGTCCTGGCAGTAGACGTTGTTGTTGCCGCGCTGGGTGCGGCCGATCTCGTCGCCGTGGGCGATCATCGGCGTGCCTTGCGAGAGCATCAGCGTGCCCATGATGTTGCGCATCTGCTGACCGCGCAGCGCGAGGATGTCCGGATCGTCGGTGGGGCCTTCGACGCCGCAGTTCCAGGACCGGTTGTGGCTCTCGCCGTCCCGGTTGTCCTCGCCGTTGGCCTCGTTGTGCTTCTCGTTGTAGGACACCAGGTCGGCCAGCGTGAAGCCGTCGTGGCAGGTGACGAAGTTGATGCTCGCGCTCGGCCGCCGGCCGGTCGCCTCGTAGAGATCGGACGACCCGGTCAAGCGGGACGCGAATTCACCCAGGGTTGCGGGTTCTCCCCGCCAGTAATCACGCACAGTGTCGCGATACTTCCCATTCCATTCCGTCCACAAACCTGGGAAATTACCGACCTGGTAACCGCCTTCGCCGATGTCCCACGGCTCGGCGATCAACTTGACCTGACTGACCACCGGATCCTGCTGAACCAGGTCGAAAAACGCCGAGAGCCGGTCCACGTCGTAGAACTCGCGCGCGAGCGTGGCGGCCAGGTCGAAGCGGAAACCGTCGACGTGCATCTCGAGCACCCAGTAGCGCAGCGAATCCATGATCAGCTGCAGTGTGTGTGGGTGGCGCGCATTGAGGCTGTTGCCTGTTCCGGTGAAGTCCTTGTAGTACCGGGGGTCCCCGTCGAGAAGCCGGTAGTAGGCAGCGTTGTCGATGCCGCGGAAGTTGATGGTCGGTCCGAGGTGGTTGCCCTCGGCGGTGTGGTTGTAGACGACGTCGAGGATGACCTCGATGCCCGCCTCGTGGAACGCCCGCACCATCGTCTTGAACTCGGCGACCGCGCCGCCGGCATACCGGGTGGCGGCGTATTGGTAGTGCGGGGCGAAGAACCCGAACGTGTTGTAGCCCCAGTAGTTTCGCAACCCCAGGTCGAGCAGCCGATGATCGTGCATGAACTGGTGCACCGGCATCAGCTCGATCGCGGTCACGCTGAGCGACTTGAGGTGGTCGATGATCGCGGGGTGCCCGAGGCCGGCGTAGGTGCCTCGCAGTTCCTCGGGGATCCCCGGGTGCGACTGCGTCATGCCTTTGACGTGGGCCTCGTAGATGATCGTCTCGTGGTAGGGGGTGCGCGGTGCGCGGTCGGACGCCCACTGGAAGAACGGGTTGATCACGACGCTGGTCATCGTGTGGCCCAGGGAGTCGATGCGTGGCGGTTCACCGCCGCTCGCCAGGTCATCGGCTGTCAGGTCGTAGGAGTACAGCGCCTGGGAGAACGCGAAATCCCCGTGGAACGACTTGCCGTACGGGTCCAGCAGCAGCTTGCTCGGATCGCACCGATGCCCCGAGGCCGGATCCCACGGGCCGTACACGCGGAAGCCGTAGCGCTGGCCCGGAGTGACGGTCGGCAGGTAGGCGTGCCATACGTAGCTGTCGACCTCGTCGAGGTTGACGCGCTCCTCGCGGCCGTCCTTGCCGATCAGGCAGAGCTCCACCCGCTCGGCGACCTCGGAGAACAGCGAGAAGTTGGTGCCGGAGCCGTCGTAGGCGGCGCCCAGCGGATAGGGCGTACCCGGCCAGACGGTCGGCATCAGACCGGCCACCACCCGGTGGCGGGGCCGAGTTGGCGGCCCAGTTCACCGGTCATGGTGCGCATGTAGGTCGACGAGATGTGGTGAGCGTCGTGATAGATCAGCACGTTCCCCTCCACGGCTCGGCAGTAGTCCGGACGACACACCGCGTCGCTCATGTCGAGCGGCTTGAGCAGCGGGAACTGGGCGACGTAGTCCAGCGTCGGGTTGTGATCCGACAGTACTTCGGATCGGGGGATTCCGCACGAGATGGCGTCACCTCCGTCGGCCAGGCAGTCCGAGGGGAAGAACGGTTCGCCGTCGCGCACCATCCACGGAGTGTCGCGCATGGCGAGGATCGGAATCCTGTTGTCCGACAGCATTTTCCAGATGCCCAGATAGCTGGACGGCATCACGTCGCCGGCTTTGATGTTCCACGGCCGGGTGGAGGTGGTGAACACGAAGTTCGGCTTGTCGGCGAGGAGCTTGGTCATCACCCGCTGGTTCCACTGATGGCACTTGGGGTAGGGATCGTTGTTGCCCATCACCAGCGGGACTTCCTCGGTGGTCAGCGGGCAGCCCATCTTGAGGTACGTGACGACCTTGAAGTGGTGCATCCGCCCGAGCAGATCCAGCGCGGTGATCCAGTGCTCGGCGTGTGAGCCACCGGCCAGCGCGATGGTGCGGGTGGCGGCCTTGTCGCCGTAGGTGCAGTTGATGACGCCCACGTTGTCGAAGTCGCTGATGCAGCCGTCGAGCGTGGACTGCGGGATGTCGTTCTTGGCCTCGAGCGCGGTCGGTCGCATCGGCAGTTTCGGCACGCGGGCGTTGTTCAGCAGTGCCCGCGCCCCGGGATAGTCGCGCGCCGAGAGCTCCGCGAGCTCCTTGCCGTTGGCTCGCAGCACGGTCACGTGTTCGCGCCACGTGAACGAGGTGGCCGTCAGCGCGACGCCCAGCAGCGCCACGGTGGAGCCCAGCACGATCGTCGGGCGGCGCAGCCGGGTGCGCAGCGGCACCGACGGCGCCTTCACCGTGGGCCTGGTCGCCGGCCGGCGCCCCGCGCGCAGGGGCTCCTCGACGTAGCGGGTGGTCAGCCAGGCCAGCAGACCGGACACCAGCAGGACGGCCGCGCCCTCGACGGCGTTCACCGCGGAGCGGCCGGTGTAGGCGAGGTAGAAGATCAGCAGCGGCCAGTGCCACAGGTACAGCGAGTAGGCCATTGCGCCGAGCGACACGAACGGCGCGGTGGCGAGCAGCCGGTTCGGGGCGGGGATCCGGCCGCCGGTGTGTGGGTCGGCGTGCCGGTTGGCCGCCGAGAGGATGAACAGCACCGTGGCGCCGACGGGCACCAGCGCCCACGGTCCGGGGAACTCGCGGACGCCGTCGATGAGTGCCCCGCACGACAGGATGGCACCGAGGCCGACGAGCGCCGCGAGCGTGCGCAGCCACATCGGGCATCGCAGCGAGGGGACGACCGCCCCGATCAGGGCGCCCAGCATGAGCTCCCAGGCGCGGGCGAAGCTGTTGTAGTAGGCGGTGGCCTGATCGGTGTCGTGCGCGATGATCGCGTAGACGAACGAGGCGACGGTGAGCGCGGTGAGCAGCACCACGAACGCGGTGCGCATGTGCCTGCCGAAGATCCGCCGGAACAGCAGCGCCGCACCCAGGATCAACGCCAGGAACGCGATGTAGAACTGCCCCTGCACCGACATCGACCAGATGTGTTGCAGCGGGCTGACCGCCTCCCCCGCGCGCAGGTAGTTCGACGCCGTGGTGGCCAGTTCCCAGTTCTGGTAGTAACCGAGGCTGGCCAGGCTCTGGTCAGCGAAGGTCTCCCAGCGGGTCTCGGGCTGGATCAGGATCGTCAGCACCGCCGACGCGGCCAGCACGACCACCAGCGCGGGCAGCAGCCGACGGATCAGCCGGGTGATCTCGGGCACCGGGCGTGGGAACGCGCCAGGGGTGAGCACGCCCCGCAGCAGTCGGCCGCCGAAGAAGAAACCGGACAGCACCAGGAACACGTCGACGCCGCCCGAGACCCGCCCGAACCACACGTGGAAGACCGCCACCAGCGCGATCGCGATGCCGCGCAGCCCGTCGAGATCGTGGCGGTAGAAGCCGGCGGTCCGCGTTCCCATCGGTGTCCCCGGTGGCGTGCCGGCCGGCCGGGCGGGAGCGAGGGTCATCATGATCGACGGCTAATCTACCGAAGGTGCCTGCGTTGACGCCCATCGAGATCAGCGCCATCGACGCCGCTCACATCTGGCATCCGTACAGTCCGATGGGGCCCGGCGCGCTGGCCCCGGTGGTCGCCGTCGGTGCCCGCGGCGCCTGGCTGACCCTGTCGCACGAGGGCCGCACCGTCGAGGTCCTCGACGCCATGGCGTCGTGGTGGACCGCTGTGCACGGCCACGGTCATCCCGCGCTGGACGCGGCGATCACCCGCCAGCTGGCGACGATGAACCACGTGATGTTCGGCGGGCTGACCCACGAGCCCGCCGCGCGGCTGGCGCAGCTGCTGGTGGAGGTGACGCCCGCGGGGCTGGAGACGGTGTTCTTCAGTGACTCCGGGTCGGTGTCGGTGGAGGTCGCCATCAAGATGGCGCTGCAGTACTGGCGCAGCAGCGGTCACGTCGGCAAGAGCAGGCTGATGACCTGGCGCGGCGGCTATCACGGCGACACCTTCACCCCGATGAGCGTCTGCGATCCCGACGGCGGCATGCACGCACTGTGGACCGGGGCGCACTCGCTGATCGCCGATCAGGTGTTCGCGCCCGCGGTGCCCTCGGTGTACGACTCCGCCTACAGCGCGGCGTTCGCCGAGCAGCTGGCCCGGCACGCCGACGAGCTGGCGGCGGTGATCGTCGAACCCGTGGTGCAGGGCGCGGGCGGGATGCGGTTCCACGACCCGCGTTACCTGGCCGACCTGCGGCGGATCTGCGACGAGCACCACGTGCTGCTGATCTTCGACGAGATCGCGACCGGCTTCGGGCGCACCGGTGCGCTCTTCGCCGCCGATCACGCCGGGGTGAGCCCCGACATCATGTGCGTGGGCAAGGCGCTGACCGGCGGCTACCTCACGCTGGCCGCGACGCTGTGCACGCGCGACATCGCCGAGAGCATCAGCGCCCATCCGCCCGGGGCGCTGATGCACGGGCCGACGTTCATGGCCAACGCGCTGGCCTGTGCGGTGGGCGTCGCCTCGGTGGAACTGCTGCTCGCCGGTGACTGGCGCGCGCAGGTGCAGGGGATCGAGCAGGGGTTGCGCACCGGTCTCGCGCCGGCGGCGGACCTGGCCAACGTCGTCGACGTGCGGGTCCTCGGTGCCGTCGGGGTCCTCGAACTCGACCGCGACGTCGACCTGCGGATCGCGACGCCCGCGGCGATCGAACACGGAGTGTGGCTGCGCCCCTTCCGCAATCTGATCTACGTGATGCCGCCCTATATCTGCACCCGGGAGGAGATCGGCCGGATCACCTCGGCGATGACCGAGGTCGCGCGTGCACTAACCTGAACGGTGTTCAAGTCCCCGTTCGAGTGAGGAGTGCCGGTGACGCGCATCGGTCTGTCGCCGCTGGCGTGGCTCGACGACATCGCGGCGCAGCGGCGCACCGCCGGGTTGCGACGATCGCTGCGCACCCGTCCGCCGGTCGGCGCGGAACTCGACCTCGCCTCCAACGACTATCTGGGCCTCGCACAGCATCCGCGGGTGCTCGACGGCGGCGTCGAGGCGCTGCGCACCTGGGGCGCCGGATCGACGGGCTCACGGCTGGTCACCGGTAACACCGAACTGCACGAAGCGTTCGAGCAGGAGCTGGCCGCGTTCGTCGGGGCGGCGTCGGCGCTGGTGTTCTCGTCGGGCTACACGGCCAATCTGGGCGCGGTCGTCGCGCTGTCGGGGCCCGGATCGCTGCTGGTCTCCGATGCGCTGACCCATGCCTCCCTGGTCGACGCCTGCCGGCTGTCGCGCGCCCGCGTCGTGGTGACGCCGCACGCCGACGTCGCCGCCGTGGAGGCCGCGCTGGCCGCGCGCACCGAGGAGCGCGCCGTGGTGGTCACCGACTCGGTGTTCTCCGCCGACGGGGTGCTGGCGCCGCTGCGGGCGCTGCACGACGCCTGCCGCAGGCACGGTGCGCTGCTGATCGTCGACGAGGCCCACGGGTTGGGCGTGCGCGGCGCCGGGGGCCGGGGCCTGCTGCACGAGGTCGGGCTGGCCGGCGCGCCCGACGTGGTGATGACGACGACGCTGTCCAAGGCGCTGGGGAGCCAGGGCGGTGTCGTGCTGGGGCCCGCGGCGGTGCGTGACCATCTCATCGACGCGGCGCGGCCGTTCATCTTCGACACCGGCCTCGCGCCTGCCGCCGTCGGCGCTGCCCGCGCCGCCCTGGCGGTACTCGTCGACGAGCCCTGGCGAGCACAGCGGGTGCTCGACCACGCCGCGACGCTGGCCGCCCTCTGCGACGTCGCCGAGGTGCCCGCGTCGGCGGTGGTGTCGGTGATCCTGGGCGAGCCGGAGGTCGCGCTGGCCGCCGCGGCGGCGTGCGCGCAGCGCGGCGTGCGGGTCGGGTGTTTCCGTCCTCCGACCGTGCCCGCCGGCACCTCCCGGCTGCGGCTGACGGCGAGGGCGTCGCTGTCCGACGAGGAGATGGCGCTGGCGCGCGACGTGCTGACCGACGTGCTGGCCGCCCGATGACCGTCCTCGTCGTCACCGGAACGGGGACGGGCATCGGCAAGACGGTCGCCACCGCGGCGCTGGCCTGTCAGGCCCGGCTCGCCGGCCGCGACGTCGCGGTGTGCAAACCCGTGCAGACCGGCACCATCGACGGCGACGACGATCTCGCCGAGATCGGTCGGCTGGCCGGCGTCGCCGCGTTGTATCCGGGCTGGCGCTACCCGGAGCCGCTGGCCCCGTTGGCCGCCGCCCAGCGGGCGGGTGCCGCGCTGCCCACCCGGGCGGAGCTGATCGACCTGGTCGGCCGGGCCGACGCCCCCGGGCGGCTGACGTTGGTCGAGGGGGCCGGGGGGCTGCTCGTCGAACTGGCCGACGGCGGTGTGACGCTGCGGGACCTCGCCGCCGACCTCGACGCGCCGGTGCTGATCGTGGTCGCGGCCGGTCTCGGCACGCTCAACCACACCGCGCTGACGCTCGAAGCGCTTGCCGCGCAGCACATTCCGTGTGCCGGCCTGGTGATCGGCGCATGGCCGGCGCAGCCGGGCGCCGCGGAGATCGACAACAGGGACGCGCTGGCGCGGTTGGCGCCGGTGCGCGCGGCGCTGCCCGCCGGGCTGGGCACACTGGGTGCGACGGACTTCGCCCAGATCAGTGCGACGGCGTTCGACCCGGACTGGCTGGCGGCCCTGCGCTAGTGGCGCATTCGGTCGAGGTGCTGTTCGACGCCGCCACCGAGGCGGCGATCCGCGGACTGTGGGACGCCCTGGCCGCCGCCGGCGTGCCGAGCCAGGCCGGCCACACCGCCCCGAGCAACCGGCCGCACGTGACGCTGACCGTCGCCGAGCAGCTCGACGATGCGGTCGACGCGGCGCTGCACCCGATGCTCGAGCACCTGCCGCTGCCGTGCGTGATCGGCGCGCCGATGCTCTTCGGCGGCCGTCGCACCGTCACGCTCGTCCGGCTGGTGGTGCCCTCGTCGGAGCTGCTGGCGCTGCACGCCGACGTGCATCGGGTGTGCGTGCCGCACATGCCGAAAGGCCCTCTCCCGCATGCTGATCCGGGACGGTGGACACCGCACGTCACCTTGGCGCGGCGGGTCGGTCCCGATCAGTTGCCGGTCGCGATGGCCGTGCCGGACGTCGGCCGTGACCTCGAGGGCCTCGTGACCGGGCTGCGGCACTGGGACGGCAACGCCAAGGTGGAGCACTGGATCAGCTGAACCGCTGATCGTCTGCGCCGCAGACATTTTCACCGTTCGCGCGACGAGATCCGCTTTCTGCGGCAGAAGTGCGAGTGCATCGCTGCAGAACGTGGATTTCGGCGGTGTTCTGCTGGTAGTTTGCGCGGTGATGGCCAAGGGATCCGGCGAGGAGTCCGGCCGGACGTCCGATTGGAGCCCCGGCCGCGTGCACTGGTGGACGACCACGTCGATCGCGATCATCGGAGCGATCGTCGGTGGCACGTCGCTCATCCTGAACTTCTTCTATCAACCGAGCCCGCCGCCGACCACGATCTCCTCGGGCCATTCGGAATTCATGAAGCTGAGCTACTCCGATCGGATCGACCGCTGCGTGCCCTACATCGAGGCGAACCTCTCCGCGTGGCAGGACCGCTGGCGGTCGGCGCTCGACAGCAGCGGGGGTGCGCGGCAGAAACCGCCCGTGCCCTTCGCCGGACTCGGCGATGCCGGGGCGTCCGGTCAGGCGATCGTGAACACGTACCTGGCGGTGGTGAACTATGCCGAGAAGCTGGCGCCCACCGACGAGGGGGAGAACCTGCTCTCGTGCGTCTACGCCCCGGTGCTCAAGATGGACCCCGGGCAGCGCTATCCCGACGTCGAAGCGCTGGTCGGCAGCGGCAACGAGACACCCAAGGCCGACAACATCGTCGTCGCCGAGAGCCCGACCTACACCCAGGGCGAGTTCGCCGGCGTCACCGCCGAGGGCCGCCCGAGCAAGATCGTCGAGGTGGTCATCCGTCCGGGCCCGAGTGAGGCGCACCGTCAGTTGGGGTTCGCACTGGTGTCGGGCCACGATCAGGGCGTCCGGGTGTGGGCGCTCAACGCCTCGGTCGACCGCGGCGACCCGCAATGGATGGCCGACATCCCGCGCTACCGCGGCTTCTAGACCGGCTTCTCGACCCGCTGGGCCTGCCGGGCCAGGATGCCGTCGATCAGCAGCCGCACCCCGAAGGCGAACCGTGCGTCCGGATCGTCGGTCAGCAGCGAGGGCCCGTCGGGCAGCTCCGCCCCCGCGGCGTCCCACTGCCGCCGCGACTGCTCGTCGACGGTGAACCCCAGGACGTAATAGACGACTGTGCGGGCGGCCAGCTCCGCATGACGGGACCCCACCCCGGCCTCGACGGCCGCGTCACCGAGCCAGGTGAGCACGTCGGCCATCACGGCCGATTGCGCGGCTGCGAAGCTCGCCGAGACCAGCTCGGCGCCGTCGGTGTGCGACAGCAGGGCGTCGCGCAGCTGCCCGCAGATGCCGGTGATGCGGGTGCGCCAGTCGCCGGCGGGCGCGCCCACCGGCGCCAGGATGCGGTCGGCCACCGCGCCGAGCAGTTGTTGCTTGTTGGCGAAGTGCCAGTACAGCGCTCCCGGCGACACGTCGAGCTCGCGCGCCAACCGTCGCATCGACAGATCGGCGATGCCATAGTCGTCCAGCAGTGATGTCGCCGCCTCGACCACGTCGCGTTTGTGGAGCTGCACGCCAGTACCCTAACCTGAACACCGTTCAAGAGCGTGAGCGAGCACGAGGAGACGGACTGATGAGCGACATTCTGGCGGTGGCACGCGAGCAGGTGCTCGAGCGGGGTGTCGGCCTCGACCAGGATCAGACCCTGCAGGTGCTGCAGCTGCCCGACGACCGCCTCGACGATCTGCTGGCGCTGGCCCACGAGGTCCGGATGGCGCACTGCGGCCCCGATGTCGAGGTCGAGGGCATCATCAGCCTGAAGACCGGCGGCTGCCCCGAGGACTGCCACTTCTGTTCGCAGTCAGGGCTTTTCGCCTCACCGGTGCGCAGCGCGTGGCTGGACGTGCCCAGTCTCGTGGAGGCCGCCAAGCAGACCGCCAAGACCGGCGCCACCGAGTTCTGCATCGTCGCCGCCGTCCGCGGCCCCGACGAGCGCCTGCTGGCCCAGGTCGCCGCGGGTATCGAGGCGATCCGCAACGAGGTCGACATCCAGATCGCCTGTTCGCTGGGCATGCTCACCCCCGAGCAGGTCGAGCGGCTGGCGGCGATGGGCGTGCACCGCTACAACCACAACCTGGAGACCGCGCGGTCGTTCTTCACCAACGTGGTGACCACCCACACCTGGGAGGAGCGGTGGGAGACCCTGCGGATGGTGCGCGAGGCCGGTATGGAGGTGTGCTGCGGCGGCATCCTCGGCATGGGCGAGACGCTGGAGCAACGCGCCGAATTCGCGGCGAACCTCGCCGAACTGGATCCGCACGAGGTGCCGCTGAACTTCCTCAACCCGCGGCCGGGCACCCCGTTCGGTGACCTCGAGGTGCTGCCCGCCGCCGAGGCGCTCAAGGCCGTCGCCGCGTTCCGGCTGGCGCTGCCCCGCACGATGCTGCGGTTCGCCGGCGGCCGCGAGATCACCCTCGGGGATCTGGGCGCGAAGAAGGGCATCCTCGGCGGCATCAACGCGGTCATCGTCGGCAACTACCTGACCACGCTGGGCAGGCCCGCCGAGGCCGACCTCGAGCTGCTCGAGGATCTGCAGATGCCGATCAAGGCGCTCAACGCCAGCCTGTGATGGTGCGTGATCTGCCCGCGCCGGTGGGCGCCGGCGTCTACAACGTGTACACCGGCGAACCCGCGGGCAGCACTGTGCCGACCGCGGCGGCGCTGGGCCTGGAACCGCCGCGGTTCTGCGCCGAGTGCGGACGGCGGATGATCGTGCAGGTGCGTCCCGACGGGTGGTGGGCCAAGTGCTCGAGGCACGGCCAGGTGGATTCCAAGGATCTGGAGCTGTACCGGTGACCCGCTCGAGGACGCACGCGCTGTTGTGGGTGGTCATCGGGCTCGCGGCCGCCGGCGCGCTGTGCGGTGCGTTGTGGGCCTGGTTGGCCCCGCCCATCCACGGCGTGGTGGCGCTGACGCGCAGCAACGAGAGGGTCAAGGCGTACCTCGGAAACGAGGCGGACCACTTCTTCACCGCGGCGGCGCTGATGGTCGGCATGCTCTGTGTGCTCGCCGTCGTGGCCGCGGTCGCGGTGTGGCAGTGGCGACGGCACCGCGGTCCGGCGATGCTGGCGGCCCTGTGTCTGGGCGCCGTGACCGCGGCGGCTGCCGCGGTGGGCGCCGGCGCCGGGCTCGTGCGGTGGCGCTACGGCCACATCGACGTCGCCACCGTTCCGGTCACCGAGTCCGACCGGGTGCATTACGTGACCGAGGCGCCCGCCGTGTTCTTCGGACACACCCCGCTGCAGGTGGCGTTGACGCTGCTGTTCCCGGCGGCGGTGGCGGCCATGGTCTACGTGCTGGGGGCGGTGTCCACCCCTCGTGACGATCTCGGCGGCTGGCCGCCGATCGAGCCCGCCCCGGCGGCTACTGGTCGAACCGAGACAGCGGTTGACGCTCCACCCGTCGCCCCGTCATCACCTTCACCGTGATCTTGCCCAGCGTGAGCATGCCCCGGTAGGTCGACGGGTTCAGCAGCGTCGGCCACTTGGTCCGCTTGACGTGGGTGCGCAGCGGCGCTCCCGCGAACCGGTCGCGCAACCAGCGCAGCGTCATCGGCGCCGACATCGGGTGCAGCAGCAGGTGTTCGCTCAAAAGGTCACGGTGGTAGGTGACCCGCGCGCCGCCCCGGGTGTAGGTGTGGGTGAGTTCGTCGATGTCGTCGACGGAGATGATGCGGTCGTGCACCGCCTGCACGATCAGCAGCGGGACCGTCGGTGCGGCGGTGCCGAGCTTGATGCTCGCGAAGACGTGCTGCACCTCCGGGCTCAGCAGGATCTCCTCGAGCGGGCGGTCGATCATGCTGGCCATGTCGCGGCCGGCGCAGGCGACCATCGCCTGCGCGGTGGTCATCTTCTGGATGCGGTCCAGCAGCGCCTTGCCCTCGGGCGTCGCGTGCTGGGAGATGATGCGGTCCAGATCGGGGTAGATGTGGCTGAGTGCGGCCACCACCAGGGCGGGCAGCCCGGCGTAGATGCTGCCGTTGAGCCGGCGGAACGTGTGGCCGAGGTCGCCGACCGGGGAGCCGAGCACGGCCCCGACGACGTTGAGCTCGGGCGCGTAGTCGTTGTGCACCTCGGCGGCCCACGCCGACGCCAGGCCGCCGCCCGAGTAGCCCCACAGCCCGATCGGCGATTCCGAGGTCAGGCCGAACGTCGGGTGGTTGATGGCCGCGCGGATCCCGTCGAGGATGTGGTAGCCCGGTTCATAGGGCGCACCCCACATGCCGGCCGACCCCTCGTGGTCGGGCACCGATACGGCCCAGCCTTCCGCCAGCGCGGCGGCGACCAGCAGGAACTCGAACTGAGCGAAGGCGCCGATGGCCTTGGCGCCTCGGCGCATGGCGTAGGACGGAAAGCAGCGGCTCGCGACGGCGTCGATGGCGCACTGATAGGACATGATCGGCAGCGGTCGTTCGGGATCGCGCTCGGTGGGGATGACCACGGTGGTGACGCCGGCCTGCGGGTCACCCTTGAAGTCGGTGCTGCGGTACAGCAGCTGGGTGGCGGTGAACTTCTGCGGGACGAAGCCGAGAAAGGCCAGCTCAACGTCCCGGGAGCGGAGCACGGTGCCGGGGCGGGCGTGCTCGAAGCCCTCCGGCGGCTGGTAGAAGGGATCCTCCGAGGGGAGGACGGGGCGGTGCTTCGGGCGGAGCGGTTCGTGGTGGGGTTGGCCGATCCACTCGGCCCCGGTCGCCCGTGCCACATTGCCCAAGTCCATCCAGGCATTCTTACTTAAGAAGGCGTTAAGAAGCCAGCCGACTCACCCGGGCGGGCGCAATGCAGCGAATTCGTCGGTCACCCGGTAGCGCGCGTCGGCGAAGCGGTAGAGCGAGGCAGGGCGGCCGCCGCTGCGCCCCGACCGTGCCGTGGTGCCGGTCCTGGTGATGACGTGGCGACGTTCGAGCACCCGCTGCAGGTTCGTCGCGTCGACGGGGTGCCCGAGCGCGGCGCTGTAGATGTCGCGCAGCGTGGACAGGGCGAATTCGCCTGGCGCCAAGGCGAATCCGATGTTCGTGTACGACAGTTTGGCCACCAGTCGGTTGTGCGCGTGATCAACCATGGGGCCGTGGTCGAAGGCCATCGGCGGCAGGTCGCTGACCGGGTGCCACCGGGTGTCCGGGGGCAGTTCGGGGGTTGCGGGGGAGGGCACCAGGCCGAGGAAGGTGGACGCGATCGTGCGGTCGCCCGGCACCCGGTCGGGCTCGGAGAAGACCGCCAACTGTTCGAGGTGAGCGAGTTCACGCAGATCGACCTTCTCGGCGAGTTGGCGGCGCACCGAATAGGTCAGCGTCTCGTCGTGGCCCAGTCGGCCGCCGGGCAGCGACCACCTGCCGCGCTGCGGGTCCAGGGCGCGTTGCCATAACAGCACGTGAAGCACCGGTTTCTCGTCGGTGTCCGGGCCCCGCTGCGGACGAACCTGGAACACCACGGCCAGGACCTCGTGGTGAGTGCTACGATATGGCATGTTTTCGATTGTAAGTCGAAAACCCAGATCGAGTGAAGGAGACGGCGATGACCGTACTCACGGGATCCTTCGACACCGCGCTGACCGACACCATCGTCGACGGCCCCCAGGGCTACTCCGGCGTCGAGGGTGACGCCGCCTGGGCGGCGGAGGTCCGCCGGCTGCTCGACCTGCGCGGCGCGACGCTGCTGGCACACAACTACCAGCTGCCCGCCATCCAGGACGTGGCCGATCACGTCGGCGACTCGCTGGCGCTGTCCCGGATCGCCGCCGAAGCGCCCGAGGACACCATCGTGTTCGCCGGCGTGCACTTCATGGCCGAGACCGCCAAGATCCTCTCGCCGGACAAGACCGTGCTGATCCCCGATCAGCGGGCCGGCTGCTCGCTGGCCGACTCGATCACCGCCGACGAGCTGCGCGCCTGGAAGGCCGAGCACCCCGGGGCCGTGGTGGTGTCCTACGTCAACACCACCGCCGCGGTGAAGGCCGAGACCGACATCTGCTGCACGTCGTCGAACGCCGTCGAGGTCGTCGCGTCGATCCCGGCCGACCGCGAGGTGCTGTTCTGCCCGGACCAGTTCCTCGGCGCGCACGTGCGGCGGATGACCGGCCGCACCAACCTGCACGTCTGGGCCGGTGAATGCCACGTGCACGCCGGCATCAACGGCGACGAGCTGGCCGCGCAGGCCCGCGCGCACCCCGACGCCGAGCTGTTCGTGCACCCCGAGTGCGGGTGCGCCACGTCGGCGCTCTACCTGGCCGGCGAGGGTTCGTTCCCCGAGGACCGGGTCAAGATCCTGTCCACCGGCGGGATGCTCGACGCCGCCCGGGAGACCGGCGCCCGCCAGGTGCTGGTGGCCACCGAGATCGGCATGCTGCACCAGCTGCGCCGCGCCGCCCCCGACGTCGACTTCCGGGCGGTCAACGACCGGGCGTCCTGCAAGTACATGAAGATGATCACGCCCGCCGCTCTGCTGCGCTGCCTGGTCGAGGGCGCCGACGTGGTGGACGTCGACCGCGAGGTCGCGGCCGCCGCCCGCCGCAGCGTGACGCGGATGATCGAGATCGGGCAGCCCGGCGGCGGGGAATGACCGCCGTGCACGGCTGCGGTGGCGCCGGCGCCTGGCGTCAGCGCGCCGACGTCATCGTCATCGGGACCGGGGTGGCCGGGTTGGCGGCCGCCCTGGCCGCGCACCGGCAGGGCCGGCGCGTGGTGCTGCTGAGCAAGGCGGGGGAGACGGCCACGTTCTACGCCCAAGGCGGCATCGCCGTGGTCCTGCCCGGGGTGCACGCCGATGATGACTCGATCGACGCGCACGTCGCCGACACGCTCGCGGCGGGCGCCGGCCTGTGCGATCCCGAGGCGGTGCGTTCCATCGTCGCCGACGGCGCGCGTGCGGTCGCCGAATTGGTCGGCGCCGGAGCGCATTTCGACGAGTCCGCACCCGGGCAGTGGGCGTTGACCCGCGAGGGCGGGCACTCCAGGCGCCGCATCATCCACTCCGGGGGCGACGCGACCGGCGCCGAGGTGCAGCGCGCCCTCGACCACGCCGCCGCCCGTCTGGACATCCGCCGCAACCATGTCGCGCTCGACCTGCTGATCGACGACGGCGCGGTCGCCGGCGTCACGGTGCTCAGCGAGGACGGTCTGGGTGTCATCTACGCGCCCTCGGTGATCCTGGCGACCGGGGGGACAGGGCACCTCTACCAGGCCACCACGAACCCGGAGGGTTCGACGGGCGACGGGGTGGCGCTGGCGATGTGGGCCGGGCTGTCGGTCGCCGACGTCGAGTTCGTCCAGTTCCACCCGACCATGCTCTACACCGGCCCGGCCGGCGGACGGCGGCCGCTGATCACCGAGGCCCTGCGCGGTGAGGGTGCGAAACTGGTTGATGCGCAGGGTGATTCGGTGACCGCCGGGGCGCACCCGATGGGCGACCTGGCACCCCGGGACGTCGTCGCCGCCGCGATCGAGGCGCGGCTGGCCGCGACCGGCGCCGAGTGCGTCTACCTCGACGCCCGCGGTGTGGCCGACGTGGCGCGCCGCTTCCCGACCGTCACGGCCGCCTGCCTGGCCGCCGGCGTCGACCCGGCGGCGCAGCCGATCCCGGTCGTGCCCGGCGCGCACTACAGCTGCGGGGGCGTGGTCACCGACGTGCACGGCCGTACCGCGATCGCCGGGCTCTTCGCCGCCGGCGAGGTGGCGCGCACCGGCATGCACGGCGCGAACCGGCTGGCGTCGAACAGTCTGCTCGAAGGTCTGGTGGTGGGCGGTCGCGCGGGGGTGGCCGCCGCCGAGCACGCCGCCGACGCCGGCCCCGCGCGGGTGGTGGCGCCCGCGTCGCCGACGCGGCCCGTCCTCGCGCGCCCGGTGCTGCAGCAGACGATGAGCCGGCACGCCTCCGTCGTGCGCGACGACACCGGGCTGGGCCTGCTGATCGACCGGCTCGACACCGCGACCCCGCGAATCATCACCTCGCGCACCATGTTCGAGGACGCGGCGTTGACCACCGTGGCAGGCGCGCTCGCCGCCGCCGCGCGGGCCCGCACCGAGACCCGCGGCAGTCATCACCGCCGCGACTTCCCCGACACCGACCCCGCGCAGGCGGCCAGCATCGTCTGCGGCCCGGTGACGGCGGGGTGCGCATGACCGCGCTGTCGACCGACGAGATCGCCGACGCCCGAGCGCTGATCGCGCGCGCACTCGACGAGGACCTGCGCTACGGACCCGACGTCACGACCCTGGCCACCGTGGCCGCCGACGCCACCACCACGGGCTCGGTGGTGGCCCGCGAGGCGGGCGTGCTCGCCGGCGGCGAGATCGCGCTGATCGTGTTCGACGAAGTCCTCGGCGCCGACGGCTACCGGGTGACGCACCGGGTGCCCGACGGCACCCGGCTCGAGGCGGGCGGTGCGGCGCTGACCGTGGAGGCCCCCACGCGCGGTCTGCTGACCGCCGAGCGGACCATGCTGAACCTGCTCTGCCACCTGTCGGGCATCGCGACCGCGACGGCCGCCTGGGTCGACGCGGTGTCGGGGACCTCGGCGCAGATCCGGGACACCCGCAAGACGCTGCCCGGGCTGCGGTCGCTGCAGAAGTACGCCGTTCGGGTCGGCGGCGGCGTCAACCACCGGCTGGGACTGGGCGACGCGGCGCTGATCAAGGACAACCACGTCGCGGCCGCCGGTTCCGTGGTGGCCGCGCTGCGCCAGGTCCGCGCCGCCGCGCCGGAACTGCCCTGCGAGGTCGAGGTCGACTCGCTCGAACAACTCGACGAGGTACTGGCCGAAGGGGTGGAACTGGTGCTGCTGGACAACTTCCCGGTGTGGCAGACCCAGATCGCGGTGCAGCGGCGCGCCGCCCGCTCGCCGCACACCAAGCTGGAGTCCTCTGGCGGCCTGTCGCTGGACACCGCCGCGGAGTACGCCGGCACCGGGGTCGACTACCTGGCGGTCGGTGCGCTCACCCACTCGGTGCGGGTGCTCGACCTCGGGCTGGACCTGTAGCCGATGCGCGTCTCACCGTCGGCGGCGCTCGCCGTCTCGCTGCTGTCGCTGGGGGTCTCGGCGGTGGCGCTGGTGCGTTCGATCGACCACGGCGCCGACTACACCGACGAGCAGCGCGCGGCGGCGACGGCCAGGATCTGCACGGCCTTCGCCACCGTGCGCGCCGGCGTCGCGACCAACACGAATGTGACCGCCCCCGCCGACATCAGCGGCTCGCTGGCAGCTGCCGCCAACGCGCGGCTGGCGCTGTCCGACGGCGGACAATACCTGCTTGCGCGCCTGGACCCGGCCACCCCGGGCGATCTGGCCGCCGAGGTGACCCGGTTCGCCGACGCGCTGATGGACATCGGCGCCGCCGCCACCGCGGGGGTGCCCAACACCGACCCCGACCAGGCCAAACGCCTGGAGGCCGCGCAGACCGCCAGCGCGGCCGTGAGCAACCGCTGCCGCTGACTTCAGGCCGTTGCGGCGCTCCGGCGCAGCAGCGAGAGCACGACCGCCGCGGTGGCGAACAGCCCGGCGAACACCCGGTTGAGCAGCGTCTGCTGGCGTGGAGTGCGCAGCCAGGTCAGCAGCCGCACCGCCAGCCCGGTGTAAAGGCCCATCACCACCAGGTCCACCACGACCATCGTCACCCCGATCGCCAGGTATTGCGGCAACAGCGGCGCCGTCGGCACCACGAACTGGGGCATCACCGCGAGGAAGAACAGCAGCCCCTTCGGATTGGTGGCGTTGACCAGGAAGCCGCGCGCCACGAGCGTCGCGCGTCCGCCGGCGACCACCTGGTCAACCTGCGCACGCAGGTCCACCGCGGCGGTGCGCCACTGCCGGATCGCCAGGTAGGCCAGGTACGCGACGCCGACCCACTTGATGATCGTGAACGCGAGGATCGAGTTCGCCACCGCGGCGCCGAGCCCCACCGCGACGAGCGTCAGCTGCAGCATCAGGCCGATCTCCAGCCCGATGATGCTCCAGTAGCCGCGCCGCACGCCGTGCGTCAGACCGGTCGCCATCGACTGGATGGCGCCGGCGCCGGGGGAGATTGCGATCAGGATGGCCGCGCCGAAGAACGCCAGCCACATCTGCCAGGTCACGACGCCCCGCTCACGAGGAGATGTCGGCGACGAACACGCCGGACCGTTTCGCCACCACCTGCGCCATCCGGGGCAGCGACGGGTCGGTGGTGCCGGCCGGCAGCACCCGCGGCCGCACCAGGTGCAGGTCGCGGGCGCCGATCCGGATGTCGGCCTCGCCCGCGGCGAGCACGTTCTTGACCCAGTTCGTCTTGCCGTGTGCGAGCCCGATCGCCAGCACCGACCCCTTCCGATAAGGCGTGACGATCGTCTCGTACTCCGTGCCGGAGGTACGGCCGCGGTGCTTGATCACGCCCAGTCCCGGCATCCGCTTCGACAGCGGGCGCAGCAGCGGGTTGATGTACTTGATCTGCAGCCGCTCGAACCACGGCGGGAAGATCATCGGCACGCCGGGCGCGTTGTTGGGGTGGCTGCTGCGGCTCGGCCGATCGGACATGACGCCTCCGATACTGATTTGTGCTGCTCTGGGACAATGGTCAGCGTGAATGTATCGCCACGGCTGCTGCGGCGCATCGACCTGCGTGGCGCGACGCTGTCCACGGCCCGTCTGCGCACCGCGCTGCCCCGGGGCGGCGTCGACGTCGACGCGGTGCTGCCCAAGGTCCGCCCGATCGTCGAGGCCGTCGCCGAGCGCGGCGCCGACGCGGCGCTGGAGTACGGCGCGTCGTTCGACGGCGTCCGCCCCGACCAGGTGCGGGTGCCCCTCGAGAAGCTGGCGGCGGCTCTCGACGCGCTGGCCCCCGACGTCCGCGCCGCCCTCGAAGTCGCCATCGAGCGGGCCCGCGCCGTCCACGCCGACCAGCGCCGCACCGACACCACCACCACGCTCGCCCCCGGCGCGACCGTCACCGAACGCTGGGTGCCGGTCGAGCGGGTCGGCCTCTACGTGCCGGGCGGCAACGCCGTCTACCCGTCCAGCGTGGTGATGAACGTCGTCCCGGCCCAGACCGCCGGCGTCGACTCCCTGGTCATCGCGAGCCCCCCGCAGGCCTCCGTGCAGGGCCCGTTCCATGGCCTGCCGCACCCGACGATCCTGGCCGCGGCCGCGCTGCTCGGCGTCGACGAGGTATGGGCGGTCGGCGGAGCCCAGGCGGTCGCGCTGCTGGCCTACGGCGGCATCGACACCGACGGTTCCGAGCTCGCCCCGGTGGACATGATCACCGGACCCGGCAACATCTACGTCACCGCCGCCAAACGCATCTGCCGGTCCCGCGTCGGCATCGATTCCGAAGCCGGCCCCACCGAGATCGCGATACTGGCCGATCACACCGCCGACCCGGTGCACGTCGCGGCCGATCTGATCAGCCAGGCCGAGCACGACGAGATGGCGGCCAGCGTGCTGGTCACCGACAGCGCCGCCCTGGCCGACGCCACCGACGCCGAACTGGCCCGGCAGCTGGAGACGACGGTGCACCGCGAGCGGGTGAGCGTCGCGCTGAGCGGTGAGCAATCGGCGATCGTGCTCGTCGACGACGTCGAGGCCGGGCTGCGCACGGTGAACGCTTACGCCGCCGAGCATCTCGAGATCCAGACCGCCGACGCCGCCGGGGTCGCCGCCCGGGTCCGCTCCGCGGGCGCGATCTTCGTCGGCGCATGGTCGCCCGTCAGCCTGGGTGACTACTGCGCGGGATCGAACCACGTACTGCCCACCGCCGGATGCGCACGGCACTCGAGCGGTCTGTCGGTGCAGACGTTCCTGCGCGGCATCCACGTCGTCGACTACAGCGAGGCGGCGCTCAAGGACGTGGCCGGTCACGTCATCACGCTGGCGCAGGCCGAGAACCTGCCGAGCCACGGCGAAGCGGTGCGCCGGAGGTTCGAGAGGTGAATCCCGGGACGACCGTGACCCTGGACGACCTGCCGCTGCGGGAGGATCTGCGCGGCAAGTCGCCCTACGGGGCACCGCAACTGGCGGTGCCCGTGCGGCTGAACACCAACGAGAACCCGCACCCGCCCACCCAGGCGTTGATCGACGACGTCGCCGCATCGGTGCGCGAGGCCGCCGCCGAGCTGCACCGCTACCCCGACCGCGACGCGGTGGCGCTGCGCACCGACCTGGCCGGATATCTGAGTGCGCAGACCGGCGTCCCGGTCGGCGTCGAGAACGTCTGGGCCGCCAACGGATCCAACGAGATCCTGCAGCAGCTGCTGCAGGCTTTCGGCGGGCCGGGCCGCAGCGCGATCGGTTTCGTGCCGTCCTATTCGATGCACCCGATCATCGCCGACGGCACGCAGACGGCATGGCTGGCCGCGCACCGCGCCGACGACTTCGGCCTCGACGCGGCCGTCGCGGCGACCGCGATCAAGGAGCACAGTCCCGACGTCGTGTTCGTCACCAGCCCGAACAACCCGTCGGGACAGAGTGTTTCGCTCGACGACCTACGGCTGCTGCTGGATGCCATGTCGGGCGGCGTGATGATCGTCGACGAGGCCTACGGCGAGTTCTCGTCGCGGCCCAGCGCGATCGCGCTCATCGACGAGTATCCGACGCGGCTGGTGGTGTCGCGCACCATGAGCAAGGCGTTCGCGTTCGCCGGGGGCCGGCTGGGCTACCTGGTGGCCGCGCCTGCCGTCGTCGAGGCGATGCTGCTGGTCCGCCTGCCGTACCACCTGTCCTCGCTGACCCAGGCCGCCGCCCGGGCCGCCCTGCGACACGCCGACGACACCCTGGGCAGCGTCGCGACGCTGATCAGCGAACGGGAGCGGGTGTCGACGGCGTTGACCGACCTCGGTTTCCGGGTGATCCCCAGCGACGCGAACTTCCTGCTGTTCGGGGAGTTCACCGACGCCGCCGCCACGTGGCGGGCTTACCTCGACAACGGGGTGCTGATCCGTGACGTCGGCATCCCCGGATACCTGCGCACCACCATCGGCCTCGCCGAGGAGAACGACGCGCTGCTGAAAGCCAGTGCCCGACAAGGAGTATCGTGACCCGCCCCAACAGAAGCGCCAAGGTCGAACGCAAGACAAGGGAATCCCACATCGTCGTCGAGCTCGATCTCGACGGCACCGGACAGGTGAGTGTTGAGACCGGGGTGCCGTTCTTCGACCACATGCTCACCTCGCTGGGCACCCACGCCCGCTTCGACCTGAGGGTCAAGGCCGTCGGCGACATCGAGATCGAGGGCCACCACACCATCGAGGACACCGCGATCGTGCTGGGTCAGGCGCTGGGTCAGGCGCTGGGCGACAAAACGGGCATCCGCCGTTTCGGCGACGCCTTCATCCCGATGGACGAGTCGCTGGCGCACGCCGCGGTCGACGTCTCGGGCCGGCCGTACTTCGTGCACACCGGAGAACCGGATTTCATGGTGGAGTTCACCATCGCCGGATCGCAGGCGCCGTACCACACCGTGGTGAACCGGCACGTCTTTGAATCCCTGGCGTTCAACGCGCGCATCGCGCTGCACGTGCGCACCCTCTACGGGCGGGATCCCCACCACATCACCGAGGCGCAGTACAAGGCCGTGGCGCGCGCCCTGCGTCAGGCCGTCGAGTACGACGAGCGGGTCAGCGGGGTTCCGTCGACCAAAGGGACGTTGTGACAGCCAAACTCGTCGTGCTGGACTACGGCTCGGGGAACCTGCGATCGGCCCAGCGTGCGCTCGAGCGCGTCGGCGCCGAGGTCGAGGTGACCGCCGATCCCGGTGCCGCGATGGCCGCGGACGGTCTGGTGGTGCCGGGCGTCGGCGCGTTCGAGGCCTGCATGACCGGGCTGCGTGAGGTCGGCGGCGAGAAGATCATCGCCGACCGTGTCGCGGCCGGACGCCCGGTGCTCGGCGTGTGCGTGGGCATGCAGATCCTGTTCACCCGCGGCGTGGAGTTCGGCGTCGAGACGGCCGGCTGCGGGCAGTGGCCCGGCTCGGTGGTCCGGCTGGACGCACCGGTGATCCCGCACATGGGTTGGAACGTCGTCGACGCCCCCGCCGACAGCGTGCTGTTCCAGGGCATGGACCCGGCCACCCGCTTCTACTTCGTGCACTCCTACGCCGCCCAGCAGTGGGAGGGTGACCCCACCGCGGTGCTGACGTGGGCGACCCACCACGTGCCGTTCCTGGCCGCCGTGGAGGCCGGCCCGCTGTCGGCCACCCAGTTCCATCCCGAGAAGAGCGGGGACGCCGGCGCCGAATTGCTGTCGAACTGGATCGGGGCGCTAAGTTGACCGGCGTGAATGCACCGAAACTGGTTCTGCTGCCCGCCGTCGACGTGGTGGAGGGGCGCGCTGTGCGCCTGGTGCAGGGGCAGGCGGGCAGCGAGACCGAGTACGGCTCGGCGCTGGACGCGGCGATGACGTGGCAACGTGACGGCGCCGAGTGGATCCACCTCGTGGACCTGGACGCGGCGTTCGGTCGCGGCTCCAACCGGGAGCTGCTCGCCGACGTGGTCGGCAGGCTGGATGTGGCCGTCGAGCTCTCCGGCGGGATCCGCGACGACGAGTCGCTCGCGGCCGCGCTGGCCACCGGGTGTGCCCGGGTCAATCTCGGCACAGCAGCGCTGGAGAACCCGCAGTGGTGCGCCCGGGTGGTGGCCGAGTACGGCGACAGGGTCGCGGTCGGACTCGACGTGCTGATCGCCGATGGAGCGCACCGGCTGCGGGGCCGCGGCTGGGAGACCGACGGTGGCGACCTGTGGACGGTGCTCGACCGGCTCGACAAAGAAGGGTGCTCCCGCTTCGTCGTCACCGACGTGACCAAGGACGGCACCCTCAACGGGCCCAACCTCGAGCTGCTGAGCGCGGTGTGCGAGCGCACCGACGCCCCGGTCATCGCCTCGGGCGGCGTGTCGAGCCTCGACGACCTGACGGCGATCGCGACGCTGACCGAGGTCGGTGTCGAGGGTGCGATCGTCGGAAAGGCCTTGTACGCCGGTCGATTCACGTTGCCGCAGGCGCTGGCCGCGGTCGGCGCGTGACCCTCGACGCCCGGCAGCTCACGGAGCTGCTCGACACGGCCGCGGGCATCCTCGACGGCGCCTCGACGCAGTTCGTCGCGGGCCACCGCGCCGATTCGGCGGTCGCCAAGAAGGGTGACGACTTCGCCACCGAGGTCGACCTCGCGATCGAACGGCGGGTGGTCGCCGAGCTGCAGCGGCTGACCGGCATCGGTGTGCACGGAGAGGAGTTCGGCGGCGAGGCGGTCGATTCCGAGCTGGTGTGGATTCTCGACCCGATCGACGGCACGTTCAATTACGCGGCCGGGTCGCCGATGGCGGCGATCCTGCTGGCGCTGGTCGCCGACGGCGAGCCGGTGCTCGGGCTGACGTGGCTGCCGTTCATGGCGCAGCGCTACACCGCGATGGCCGGCGGCCCGGTCCGCTGCAACGGCGACGCCCTGGCACCGCTGCAGCGTGGCGCCGTCGGCGACGCGATCGTCGGCACCGGCACTTTCAACATCGACTCGCGGGGACGCTATCCGGGCCGGTACCGAGCGACGGTGCTGGCGAACCTCAGCAGGCAGTGTTCGCGGATGCGCATGCACGGCGCCACGGGCATCGACCTCGCGTACGTCTCGGCCGGAATCCTCGGCGGGGCAATCAGTTTCGGCCATCACATCTGGGACCATGCGGCCGGGGTGGCGCTGGTGCGCGCGGCCGGTGGTGTCATCACCGACCTGGCCGGGGAACCGTGGACGGTGACGTCGCCGTCGGCGCTGGTCGCCGCGCCGGGGGTGCACGAGCAGATGCTCGACATCATCGCCGCGGCGGGTGATCCGAAGGACTACCTGTGAGCACCGGGGGCGACGTCGCGACCCGGGTGATCCCCTGCCTCGACGTCGACGCGGGCCGCGTCGTCAAGGGCGTCAACTTCGAGAACCTGCGCGACGCCGGGGATCCCGTCGAGCTGGCCGCCGTCTATGACGCCGAGGGCGCCGACGAGCTGACCTTCCTGGACGTGACGGCGTCGTCGTCGGGTCGCTCGACGATGCTCGAGGTGGTGCGGCGCACCGCCGAACAGGTGTTCATTCCGCTGACGGTCGGTGGTGGGGTGCGCTCGGTCGCCGACGTCGACATGCTGCTGCGTGCCGGGGCGGACAAGGTGTCGGTGAACACCGCGGCGATCGCCCGCCCGGAACTGCTCTCCGAACTCTCCCGCCAGTTCGGCTCCCAGTGCATCGTGCTGTCGGTGGATGCGCGCACGGTGCCTGCGGGCGCCGAACCCACGTCGTCGGGCTGGGAGGTCACCACCCACGGTGGTCGGCGGGGGACCGGGATCGACGCGGTGGAATGGGCCACCCGCGGCGCCGAACTCGGCGTCGGCGAGATCCTGCTGAACTCGATGGACTACGACGGCACCAAGGCCGGCTTCGATCTGGCGATGCTGCGGGCGGTGCGGGGCGCGGTGTCGGTGCCGGTGATCGCCAGCGGCGGCGCCGGCGCGGTGGAACATTTCGCGCCCGCCGTTGTTGCAGGAGCCGACGCGGTGCTGGCGGCCAGCGTGTTCCACTTCGGTGAGCTGACCATCGGGCAGGTGAAGGCCGCGATGAGGGCGGAAGGGTTGACGGTGCGATGAGCGCTTGCGCGAAGAGCAGAAGGCACAGATGAGTCTCGACCCGGCGATCGCGCAGCGGCTCAAGCGCAACGCGGACGGCCTGGTCGCCGCCGTCGTGCAGGAGCGCGGCACCGGTCAGGTGCTGATGGTCGCCTGGATGGACGACGACGCGCTGGCCCGCACGCTGGAAACCCGTGAGGCGACGTATTTTTCGCGGTCGCGGGGGGAGCAGTGGATCAAGGGCGCCACGTCGGGTCACACCCAGCGGGTGCACTCGGTGCGGCTGGACTGTGACGGCGACACCGTGCTGCTCGAGGTCGACCAGGTGGGCGCCGCCTGCCACACCGGCGACCACACCTGCTTCGACGCCGACCTGCTGCTCGGTCAGGCCGACTGACGTTTGCGCAGGACCTCGAGCGCCTTGTCGGCGTGGCTGTCCATGCTGATCTCGCTGGCGATCACGTCGAGCACGGCGCGGTCGGTGTCGATGACGAATGTCGTGCGCTTGACCGGCAGGAACTTGCCCAGCAGCCCGCGCTTGACCCCGAACTGCGTCGCCACCACGCCGTCGGCGTCCGACAGCAGCGGGTAGTCGAACTTCTGCTGATCGGCGAACGTGGCCTGCTTGTCGACCGGGTCGGTGCTGATCCCCACCCGGGAGGCGCCGACGGCGGAGAACTCGGCGGCCAGGTCGCGGAAGTGGCACGCCTCCTTGGTGCACCCCGGCGTCATCGCCGCCGGGTAGAAGAACAGCACGACGGGGCCGTCGGCGAGCAGTTCGGTCAGCGACCGCGTCGTCCCCGTCTGGTCCGGTAGTTCGAACTCGGCCACCCGATCACCACGATTCATGATCTGCACCGTACTTCTGGGACAATGCCGGTGTGCAGTCCACCGCCAGTCTCGCCGTGACGACATCGCGAGAGGACTTCCGGGCGCTGGCCGCCGAGCACCGCGTGGTGCCGGTGACCCGCAAGGTGCTCGCCGACAGCGAGACGCCGCTCTCGGCGTACCGCAAGCTCGCCGCGAACCGGCCCGCGACGTTCCTCCTGGAGTCCGCGGAGAACGGGCGCTCCTGGTCGAGGTGGTCGTTCGTGGGCGCCGGTGCGCCGTCGGCGCTGACCGTGCGCGACGGCCACGCCGCCTGGCTGGGAGTCACCCCGCAGGATGCGCCCGCGGGCGGTGATCCGCTGGAGGCGCTCCGCGCGACGCTGAGCCTGCTGGAGACGGCGGCGCTGCCGGGCCTGCCGCCGCTGTCGTCGGGTCTGGTCGGCTATTTCGCCTACGACTTCGTGCGCCGGCTGGAGCGGTTGCCCGAACTGGCCGTCGACGATCTCGGGCTGCCCGACATGGTGCTGCTGCTGGCCACCGACATCGCCGCGCTGGATCACCACGAGGGCACAATCACGCTGATCGCCAACGCGGTGAATTGGAACGGGACCGACGACCGTGTCGACGAGGCCTACGACGACGCGGTGGCCAGGTTGGACGTGATGACCACGGCGCTGGCCGCGCCGCTCGCCTCGACAGTGGCGACGTTCAGCAGGCCGGCGCCGCTGCACCGGTCCCAGCGCACCGTCGAGGAGTACACCGCGATCGTCGACAAGCTGGTCGGCGACATCGAGGCCGGCGAGGCCTTCCAGGTGGTGCCCTCACAGCGGTTCGAGATGGACACTGACGCAGATCCTCTCGATGTCTACCGGATGCTGCGCGTCACCAACCCCAGCCCGTACATGTACCTGCTCAACGTGCCGGACGCCGAAGGCGGACTGGACTTCTCGATCGTCGGCTCCAGCCCGGAGGCGCTGGTCACCGTCAAGGACGGGCGGGCCACCACGCACCCGATCGCGGGTACCCGGTGGCGCGGGGACACCGAGGAGGAGGATCTCCTGCTCGAAAAGGAACTCCTCGCCGACGAGAAGGAACGGGCCGAGCACCTGATGCTCGTCGACCTCGGCCGCAACGACCTGGGCCGGGTGTGTACCCCGGGCACCGTCAAGGTCGAGGACTACAGCCACATCGAGCGGTACAGCCATGTCATGCACCTGGTGTCGACGGTGACGGGGATGCTCGCCGAGGGCAGGACCGCGCTGGACGCGGTGACGGCCTGCTTCCCGGCCGGCACCCTGTCCGGGGCCCCCAAGGTGCGGGCGATGGAGCTCATCGAAGAGGTCGAGAAGACCCGCCGCGGCCTCTACGGCGGTGTGCTGGGGTATCTGGACTTCGCCGGCAACGCCGACTTCGCGATCGCGATCCGGACCGCGCTGATGCGCGGCGGCACCGCCTACGTGCAGGCGGGCGGCGGCGTCGTCGCCGATTCGAACGGCCCGTACGAGTACAACGAGGCGGCCAACAAGGCCCGCGCGGTGCTGAGCGCGATCGCGGCGGCCGAGACGTTGAGCGAGCCGTGACCCGCCTCGGACAGCTGCTGCTGGTGGTGGCCGCGGCGGGCCTGTGGGGGGCGTCGCGGCTGACGTGGGTCCAGGTCACCTCGTTCGACGGGCTCACCCATCCGCGGACAGACGACCTCACCGGGGCCACCTGGTCGACGGCCCTGATCCCGCTGGCGCTGGTCGCGCTGGCGGCGGCCGTGGCGGCGCTCGCGGTGCGGGGCTGGCCGCTGCGCATCCTGGCGGTGCTGGTGGCGGCCGCGAGCGCGGCGATGGGCTACCTCGCGATCAGCCTGTGGGTGGTCCCCGATGTCGCGGCGCGGGCGGCGCGTCTGGCCGACGTGCCGATCACCGATCTGGTCGGCACCGAGCGGTACTCGACGGGCGCGGTGCTGACGTTGGTCGCGGCGGCGCTGTCACTGGTCGGCGCGGTGCTTCTGCTGCGGTCGGCGACGCGCAGAGGCGCTGATGCGGCGCGCTACGAGCGTCGGCCCGCGGACACCGCCGAGCCGGGCGCGCCGATGTCGGAGCGGATGATCTGGGACGCCCTCGATGCCGGGCAGGACCCGACCGCGCCGGACAACAAGGGGCGGTGACGGACTGTGGTGTGGTGGCGACTACCCTTCGTTAGGAATCAAACGGCCGTCAGGGGAAGGGAAACGACAGCTATGGGTTCGGCGACCGTCCTCGACTCCATCCTCGACGGAGTCCGTGCCGACGTTGCCGCTCGCGAGGCCGTCGTCAGCCTGGCCGAGGTCAAGGAACAGGCCAAGCGCGCTCCCGCACCGCTGGACGTGATGGCCGCGCTGCGCGCGCCGGGCATCGCGGTCATCGCCGAGGTGAAGCGGGCCAGCCCGTCACGCGGGGAGTTGGCGTCGATCGCCGATCCCGCCGAGCTGGCCCGGGCCTACGAGTCGGGCGGCGCGCGGGTCATCAGCGTGCTGACCGAGCAGCGTCGCTTCCACGGTTCCCTCGACGACCTCGACGCCGTCCGCGCAGCGGTGTCGATTCCGGTGCTGCGCAAGGATTTCATCGTGCGGCCCTACCAGATCCACGAGGCCCGGGCGCACGGCGCCGATCTGCTGCTGCTGATCGTCGCGGCCCTGGAGCAGCCTGCCCTGGAGTCACTGCTCGAGCGCACCGAATCGCTGGGCATGACCGCCCTGGTCGAGGTGCACACCGAGGAGGAGGCCGACCGGGCGCTGCAGGCCGGCGCGAAGCTGATCGGTGTCAACGCCCGCGACCTGAAGACGCTCGAGGTCGACCGGGACTGCTTCGCACGCATCGCGCCCGGGCTGCCGAGCAATGTCATCCGGGTGGCGGAATCGGGGGTGCGGGGGACCGCCGATCTGCTGGCCTATGCCGGTGCGGGCGCGGACGCCGTGCTCGTCGGCGAGGGCCTGGTCACCAGTGGAGATCCCCGCAGTGCCGTCGCTGACCTCGTCACGGCCGGCACGCATCCGTCGTGCCCGAAACCTGCGCGCTAAGTGACCGCGCATCTCGGACCGGAACTGCCGCGCGCCAGCGCCGCGGTGGCCGAACCCACGTCTCACGACCCTGACGCCCGCGGCCATTTCGGCGTGTACGGCGGCCGCTATGTTCCCGAAGCGCTGATGGCCGTCATCGAGGAGGTGACGTCCGCCTACGAGAAGGCGCGCGGCGACCAGACCTTCCTCGACGAGTTGGACCGGCTGCAGCGGCACTACACCGGCCGGCCGTCTCCGGTGTACGAAGCCGAGCGGCTCACCGAGTACGCCGGTGGCGCACGGATCTTCCTCAAGCGAGAAGACCTCAACCACACTGGGTCTCACAAGATTAACAATGTGCTCGGACAGGCGCTGCTGGCGCGTCAGATGGGCAAGACCCGGGTGATCGCGGAGACCGGTGCCGGTCAGCACGGGGTGGCGACGGCGACCGCGTGCGCGCTGCTCGGCCTGGAGTGCGTGATCTACATGGGCGCCGTGGACACGGCGCGCCAGGCGCTGAACGTCGCGAGGATGCGACTGCTCGGTGCGACGGTCGTGCCGGTCGAGTCCGGGTCCAAGACGCTCAAGGACGCGATCAACGAGACGTTCCGCGACTGGGTCACCAACGCCGACAGCACCTATTACTGCTTCGGGACCGCGGCGGGCCCGCACCCGTTCCCGATGATGGTCCGCGACTTCCAGCGCGTGATCGGCCTGGAGGCCCGCGCGCAGATGCTCGATCAGGCCGGCCGGCTGCCCGACGCCGTGGTCGCCTGTGTCGGCGGCGGGTCCAACGCGATCGGGATCTTCCACGCGTTCATCGACGACCCCGACGTGCGCCTGGTCGGCTACGAGGCCGCCGGTGACGGTGTGGAGACCGGACGGCACGCGGCCACTTTCACCGGTGGGACGCCCGGCGCGTTCCAGGGTTCGTATTCGTACCTGCTGCAGGACGAGGACGGCCAGACGATCGAATCGCATTCGATCTCGGCCGGTCTGGACTACCCGGGTGTCGGGCCGGAGCACGCGCTGCTCAAGGACATCGGCCGGGCGCGGTACGAGCCGATCACCGACACCGAGGCGATGGACGCGCTGTCGCTGCTCAGCCGCACCGAAGGCATCATCCCGGCCATCGAATCGGCCCATGCGGTGGCCGGCGCGTTGAAGCTGGGCGTCGAACTCGGGCCGGGGTCGATCATCCTGATCAACCTGTCCGGCCGCGGTGACAAGGACGTCGAGACCGCCGCGCGCTGGTTCGGTTTATTCGAGGACGGCGCGAAATGAGCCGTCTGGCAAGCATCTTCGCGGCGTGCCGGGACGAGGGCCGGGCGGCGCTGATCGGTTACCTGCCGACCGGCTTCCCCGACGTGGACACCTCGATCGAGGCCATGGTCGCCCTGGTCGAGGCGGGCTGCGACGTCATCGAGGTCGGCATCGCCTACTCGGACCCCGGGATGGACGGACCGACCATCGCGGCGGCCACAGAGGTCGCGCTGCGGGGTGGCGTGCGGGTGCGGGACACGTTCCGCGCGGTCGAGGCGATCAGCAACGCGGGCGGCAACGCCGTGGTGATGACGTACTGGAACCCGGTGCTGCGCAAGGGTGTCGACGCGTTCTCCCGTGACCTGGCCTCGGCCGGCGGACTCGGGATGATCACGCCGGACCTGATTCCGGACGAGGCCGACGAGTGGCTGGCCGCCTCCGAGGCGCACGACCTGGACAGGATCTTCGTCGTCGCGCCGTCATCGACGCCGGAGCGGCTCAGCGCGACCGTCGATGCGTCGCGGGGATTCGTGTACGCCGCGTCGACCATGGGCGTCACCGGCGCGCGGGACGCGGTGTCGAATGCGGCGCCGGAACTCGTGCGGCGGATCAAGGAACTCTCCGACATCCCGGTCGGCGTCGGCCTGGGTGTGCGCTCACGCGAGCAGGCGTCGCAGATCGGCTCGTACGCCGACGGGGTGATCGTGGGGTCGGCGCTGGTGTCGGCGCTGACCGACGGTGTGCCCGCGATGCGGACACTGACCGAGGAACTGGCTGACGGGGTACGGCAGAGGATCACTGCGTGACATCGACGGTCTTGGCCTACATCCCGAGTCCTTCGCAGGGTGTGTGGCACCTCGGCCCGTTCCCGCTGCGGGCCTATGCGCTGTTCATCATCGCGGGCATCGTCGCGGCTCTCGTTCTGGGCGACCGACGCTGGGTGGCACGGGGCGGCGAACCCGGTGTCATCTACGACATCGCGCTGTGGGCCGTGCCGTTCGGCCTGATCGGTGGTCGGCTGTACCACGTGATCACCGACTGGCGGACGTACTTCGGTGAGGATGGCGCGGGTTTCGCGGCGGCGTTGCGGATCTGGGACGGCGGGCTCGGCATCTGGGGTGCGGTGGCGCTCGGCGGCATCGGGGCGTGGATCGCGTGTCGACGCCGGGGGATACCGCTGCCGGCGTTCGGCGACGCGATCGCGCCGGGAATCATTCTCGCCCAGGCGATCGGGCGGATCGGGAACTACTTCAACCAGGAGCTCTACGGGCGCGAGACCACGCTGCCCTGGGGCCTGGAGATCTATGAGCGGGTGAATTCCGCGGGCGTGCCCGACTCGCTCAACGGGGTGTCGACCGGCGAGCTGATCCAGGTGGTCCATCCCACGTTCCTGTACGAGTTGCTGTGGAACCTGCTGGTGTTCGCGGCGCTGCTGCTCATCGACCGCCGGTTCCGGATCGGGCACGGCCGGTTGTTCGCGATGTACGTCGCCGGGTACTGCGTCGGCCGGTTCTGGATCGAGTTGATGCGCAGCGACGCGGCGACGCACCTGGCGGGCATCCGGGTCAACTCGTTCACGTCGACGTTCGTGTTCATCGGTGCGGTGGTGTACGTCATGGTCGCACCGAAGGGCCGCGAGGATCCGGCGTCGCTGCGCGGCAAGCAGGACGGCGAGGAGTCGCGCACCGAACAGGTGGTCAAGGATCTTGCGGTCGGTGCGACGACGTCGGGTGTGGTGGCTGCGGCGACGGTGGCCGCCGCCGACGACGAGAAGTCGGTGGCGCAGGCCGCCGAGGACGACGCGGACGAGACCGACGTCCTGGTCGAGCGGGAAGCGGACCTGGAGACCGTCGAGGGCGACGAGGCGGTTGCCTCCGCGGAGGACGGCGTGGAGCCGGATGCGGGCGTGGGGTCCGACGAGGGCGACGAGGCCGTGGACGTGGTCGACGGTGCCGCCGATGCGCACGCCGTCGTGGGCGAGGAGGCGGCCGAGGCGCTTGTCGAGGAGTCGGACGACGAGGACCGGGCTGTTGCGGTCGAGGGTGACGACACCGCTGGGGCGCTGGCGGACGAAGCAGCGGACGAGGCCCACGAGCGCGAGGCCGGTCTCGGATCTGTCGACGTCGATGAGGTCGCGGAAGCCGTTGATGGGGCCGGTGAGGCGCACGCGGTGGCGGTTGAGGGTGAGGCTGCCGCCGGAGCTTTGAGCGAGGAGTCGGACGACGCCGAGGCCGAACCCGACGATGAGACCGAAGCCGAGTTCACCGCGGTCGAGGGTGATGACGCCGCTGAGGTCCTCACCGAGGGGTCCGAGGACGAATCCGAGTCCGAGCCTGAGGCGGGTCTGGGGTCCGTCGAGGGCGACGAGGTCGCCGAGGCTGTTGACGAGGCTGATGAGGCGCACGCGGTGGCGGTTGAGGGTGAGGCTGCTGCTGAGGCGCTGACCGAGAAGCCCGAGGAGTCCGAGGACGAATCCGAGGCTGAGCCGGAGGCGGGTCTGGGGTCCGTCGAGGGCGATGAGGTCGCCGATGCTGTTGACGAGGCTGATGAGGCGCACGCGGTGGCGGTTGAGGGTGAGGCTGCTGCTGAGGCGCTGACCGAGGAGTCCGAGGAGTCCGAGGACAAATCCGAGGATGAGCCGGAGGCGGGTCTGGGGTCCGTCGAGGGCGGTGAGGTCGCCGATGCTGTTGACGAGGCTGATGAGGCGCACGCGGTGGCGGTTGAGGGTGAGGCTGCTGCTGAGGCGTTGACCGAAGAGCCCGAGGCCGAGGAGGGTCTGGGATCTCTGGAAGCAGACGAGGTCGCCGACGCTATCGACGAAGCGGACGAGGCTCATGAGGTCGCCGTCGAGGGCGAGGAGAGCGCAGAGGCGCTGACTGACGAGCCAGAGTCCACACCCGAAACCCCGTCGGACGATGCCGAGTCCGATGACGACACTGCGGAGGCCATCCCCGCCGAAGAGGGCGCGGACGCGGCTGAGGCCCTCGTTGCCGCTGACGCGGAGACCGCGGAGCCGTCAGACGAGACGGCTGTCGACGACAGCGCTGACGCCACCATCGACGATGCGGACGCCGCTCCCGACACGGCTGCGGCCGAAGGCGCCGACGCGGCCGAAGCGCTCACCGAAGTAACTGCACCGCCCGTGGTGTCGTCGCCGCGCCCGGCTCCGCCTCCCGTGACCCCCACGCGGACAAGGCTTCCTGCAGAGGTCGGTCAGCGCGTGCGGCAGTTCATCCGTCGGCGCAGGAACCGCTGACTCGCAACGTCCGAGTTATCCCCAGGTTCCAAATTCGTGCCGGTGGGCCTCGTCGACTCCGAATATAATCGAACACATGTTCGGAAAGCGCGATACGGCGGCGTTGATTGACGCGATGGCCGTTGCTGCGCGCGCGGAGTCGATGGCGATCGCCCAGCGTTTTGAGGCCATCGCGGCGCTGCATCGAGAGCGGTGCCGCAACGAGGAGGCGCAGTTCTGGCATACCGATGTGTTCGAGGCGGTCGCGGCGGAGGTGTCCGCGGCCCAGAACATCAGCCGGGGGCGTGCGCGCAATCAGGTGCGCTCGGCGGTGTGGCTGCATGAGCGCTTGCCGCAAGTGGCTGCGGTGTTCGCACGTGGCGATATCGATTACCGCGTGTTGCAAGCGGTGGTCGCGCGGACGGAAAATGTCGAGGACGACATCATCGCGGGACTGGATGAATCGCTGGCCCGGCAGGTGCACAAGTGGATGCGGTTGTCCAAGAACAAGCTTCGTGACCGCATCGATGTGTGGGTCGCTGACTACGATCCGGCTGCAGTGCGTGTTCCGCCGCTGGTGGCGAAGAACTGCTACGTCGATGTGGAACCGCACCCGGAGGCGGCGGGAGTGGCGACAGTCGGCGGTGTCCTTGATGCCGTCGATGCCGCAGCCTTCGATCAGCGTCTGAACCTGATCGCCGAGTCGGTGTGTGCTCACGACCCGCGCTCCAAGGCGCAGCGCCGCGCCGCGGCCTGCGGCGCACTGGGGCGCGGTGAGGGATCGTTGGCCTGCCTGTGCGGATTGGAGGACTGCCCGGCGGCGAAGATCCGCGAGTCCGCGGCGCAGGTGGTCATCCATGTGTTGGCTGAGCAGGCCACGCTCGAGGGAGCCAGTCGACGGCCCGGGTATCTGCCCGGACTCGGGGTGTTGCCGGCCGAGTCGGTCCGCCGGGTGGCAAAGACGGCAAAGCTCAAGCCGATTCGGCTGCCCGGTATCGATCCCGAATTGGGGTACCGGCCCTCCGCCGGTCTACGAGATTTTCTGCAGTGGCGGGATCTGACGTGCCGGTTCCCGGGCTGTGATCGTCCGGTAGCCGGTTGCGATCTGGACCATACGACGCCGTGGGAGCGTGTCAGATGGTTTGTGTAGCTGTGGCTGCTGATGGATGGAGCAGTATCGATGGATGTGACCACTGACGAGCCGATGTCGGGGGCTGATGCCGTAGAGGCGTTGAAGTCCGCAGGTGTTCTCGATGACGTGCTGGCCAAGATCGATGCGGGCCAGCTGCAGTTGACCGGTCAGGGTGGGTTTCTGCCCGAGATGGTCAAAGCGGTGCTCGAGCGCGGGTTGGCTGCTGAGCTGACCGATCACCTCGGATACGACAAGGGTGATCCCGTTGGGCGTGAGCTGCCCAATGCTCGCAACGGGTTCACGCCCAAGACGGTCGCCAGGAGCGTGTCAGATGGTTTGTGTAGCTGTGGCTGCTGATGGATGGAGCAGTATCGATGGATGTGACCACTGACGAGCCGATGTCGGGGGCTGATGCCGTAGAGGCGTTGAAGTCCGCAGGTGTTCTCGATGACGTGCTGGCCAAGATCGATGCGGGCCAGCTGCAGTTGACCGGTCAGGGTGGGTTTCTGCCCGAGATGGTCAAAGCGGTGCTCGAGCGCGGGTTGGCTGCTGAGCTGACCGATCACCTCGGATACGACAAGGGTGATCCCGTAGGGCGTGAGCTGCCCAATGCTCGCAACGGGTTCACGCCCAAGACGGTCGCCAGCGAGGTCGGCGACGTGGGGTTGGCGATCCCGCGCGACCGGGACGGCAGCTTCACCCCGACCCTGGTCCCGAAGGGCTCGCGGCGCCTGGGCGGTCTGGACGACATGATCATTTCGCTCTACGCCGGCGGGATGACGATCCGCGATATCCAGCATCATCTGGCCACCACGATCGGCACCGAGCTGTCCCACGACACGATCTCGCGGATCACCGACGCGGTGCTCGAGGAGGTCACCCAGTGGCAGAAACGCCCCCTTGAGGAGCTGTATCCGATCGTTTACCTCGACGCTCTGGTCATCAAGATCCGCGACGGTCACCAGGTCAAGAACCGAGCCGCCCACATCGCCGTCGGTGTCGATCTCGACGGGATCCGGCACGTGCTGGGGATCTGGGTGACCGCCCATGAGGGGGCGAAGTTCTGGGCCGGGGTATGCGCCGAGCTGGCCAACCGTGGCGTCAAGGACATCCTGATCGTATGCACCGACGGGCTGACCGGTTTCGCCGAAGCCGTCGAGGCGACCTGGCCGCAGACCACGGTGCAGACCTCATCTATTAACAATGGGTGGGCCGGGATGGTCTCGGCGTTCACCTGCACCACCACGGGCAGGACCTGTGCAAACGCGTCACCTTCGAGGTCCACATGCAGACCTGTCCGCCCGTGGTGGCTGCGGGGCTTGGACCGGCCAGCGAGAGCAGCACCACCGGTATCAGCGGCGAGTGCCGAGATGAGGTTCCGGGCACGCCCCGCACATTGCAGCGTGAATCTTCGGATCGAAGGGGATCTGACTGCAATGAATCAGGATAGTCCGGACGGTGCAAGTCGTTTCTGGTGCGGCATTGATTGGGGCGGACGCTCCCATTACCTCTGCGTCCTCGACGACCGCGGCGGGCAGCTTCTCAGCCGAAAGATCGCGCACACCGTCGACGGTTTGACGATATTGGTCGAGGTGATCGCCTCACTGACTGGCTCGGTGCGTATCGCCATCGAACGCGCCGAGGGCTTGCTTGTCGAGCATCTGCAACAGCACTGTAGCGCTGAAATCTATTGCGTGTCACCGAAGATCTCGGCGCGTGCACGTGAACGGTATCGGATGGCGGCGGCCAAGTCCGACGAGTTCGATGCCTACGTTTTGGCCGACACGTTGCGTCACCAATATGCCCAGTGGCGGCCGTTGGCTGTTGCGTCGCCGGTATTGGCCGAGCTGATCGCGGTCAGCCGGGATCGTCAGCGCATCCTGGATATGCAGGTGGATACCGAAAATCGGCTGCGGTCGATCTTGGAGGCCTACCACCCCGCACCTTTGCACCTGTTCTCCTCGTTGGACCGTGACATCACCCTGGCGTTCATCCGGACCTTTCCCACTCCCGCGCAGGCGAGCAGGGTCACGACGAGACGAATGGGTGGATTCACCGGCCGACACGGCTACAGTGGCCGGCAGAAACCTGAGACGCTCATCGCCCGGATGCAGCCTCATCTGTTGTCGGCCAGTGAAGGAACCGTCGCCGGTAAAGCGTTGGCGGCCAAAGCATTCACAGAACAGCTCGCGCTACTCAACACTCACCTGCGAGCCCACGACAAGCGGCTGGGCGAGTTGCTCGACATGCACCCGGACACTCCGATCTTCACCAGCTTCCCTGGTATCGGTCCCGTCACCGCCGGCGTATTAATCTCCGAAATGGGTGAACAGCGCAGCCGTTTCCCATCGGCGCCGTCGTTGTTGGCCGAGACCGGCTTGGCTCCGGTCACCAAGGCCTCCGGGCGCACCCGTCAGGTGAGGTTCCGCTACGCCGCCAACCGGCGAATGCGCCACGCCATCGACTGGTGGATGTTCGTCGCCGTCCGTGAGGACCCATGGTCGGCCGACATCTACGAACACGCCCGCGCCGCCGGCCAACCACACCACCGCGCTCTGCGTGGCCTGGGTGCGCGCTGGTGCCGCATTCTGTGGCGCTGCTGGCACGATCACACCCTCTACGACCCGGTCATCCACCACCGCACCACCGCGGCATAGTCCGCCCTCCCCACGACCGCGCTGAGCAAACCGAGTCAGTCGCGGCGACCAAACACGTCCACGATGAAAGGTTGACAGCGGGAGTCTGCGTGGTGCATCTGATCCGCAACTCGATGCGGTTCGTCTCCTATGGTCAGCGCAAGGCGATCGCCGCGGCATTGAAAACCGTCTACACCGCCCCGACCGTCGACGCCGCGACCGAAGCGTTCGAAGAGTTCGCCAATTCCACTCTAGGACAGTCAAACCCGACGACAGTGATCGCGTGGCGTAACGCGTGGGAGCGGTTCATCCCGTTCCTGGCGTTCCCGCCGGAGCTGCGGCGGATCATCTACACCACCAACGCGATCGAATCGCTGAACTATCAACTGCGCAAGATCATCAAAAACCGCGGACACTTCCCTAACGACGCCGCCGCGGTCAAACTGCTGTGGCTGGCGATCTGCAACATCGAAGACAAACGCGCCCGAGAACGCCAGAGATACATCGACGACCCCCTCGCCACCGGAGACCGCTCCCGCCACACCCGCCTCGTCGAAGGAGCCCGCACCAACGGCTGGAAACAAGCACTCGGATCCCTCGTCCTGAACTACCCCGAACGCATCAACCCCTACCTGTAGACCACCGCCACATACACAGAAATCTTGACAAGCCCCGCCGTGGCCGTTCGGGCCCACGCACGCCTCGGGGCTCAAGCATTACTGCCGCACCGACCATCTGATCAAGACGTTCTACACCGGGCCCAACGGCTGGCGCGACGCGCAGCTCCCTGACGGCACGATCGTGATCACCGCTCCGACCGGACACGTGTACACGACGGAGGCGCACGGCGGGATGCTGTTTCCGGGGTTGGCGGTGCCGACCGCGTCGGTGTCCACCACGACGCCGGTCGAGGGTGTCGGACGCACCCTGATGATGCCGCGCCGCCGCCAGACTCGAGAGCAGGACCGCCGAGAACGCATTCAGCAGGAACGCCGACGACGCCTGGAACTCAACGCCGAACAAGAACGTCAACACCAAGCCTGGCTGGCCGCCACCTACGAACCCCCACCGTTCTGAGACCACGGTCTGGCATGCTTGGTGCATGACCGAGCCGCAATTCAGTGGCAGTGAGGGGGGCAACCCCTACTCGCCTCCACCGCAGCAACCGGGTTATCCGCCGCCGGGTCAGCACTACGGTCCGCCGCCGGGGCAGTACCCGCCTCCGCTCGGCCAATACCCACCGGCCTACATGGATCCGGCCGCGCCCTACGGTCGGCACCCGATGACCGGCGAGCCACTGTCGGAGAAGTCGAAGGTGGTCGGCGGACTGCTGCAGCTGCTGGGCCTTCTCGGACTGGTGGGCATCGGTCGCATCTACCTCGGCTACACGGGTCTGGGCATCGCCCAACTCGTCGTCGGACTCATCACCTGCGGCATCGGTGCCGTGATCTGGGGCATCATCGACGCTGTCCTGATCCTCACCGACAAGGTGCGCGACCCCGAGGGGCGTCCTCTGCGCGATGGCACCTAGCCCGACGTCCACCCGTCGCAACCGGCTCTTCCTCGGCCTCGGCACCGGGGCCGCGCTGGCGGGCAGCCTCGCCTACATCGGCCTCGGTGATCCGCACAGTCCGAGCTTCGTGTTCCCCGCCTGCCCCTTCAAAGCCCTCACCGGCTGGAACTGCCCGGCCTGCGGCGGACTTCGCATGACCCATGACGTGTTGCACGGCGACCTTGCCGCCGCCTTCGTCGACAACGCCTTCCTGCTGATCGGGCTGCCGCTGCTGCTCGCCTTCGTGATCGTGCAGCGCTCGCGCGGCAAACGGGTGAACAGCACCCCGCTGCTCGCCGTCGTCATCTCGGCTGCCGTCGTGTGGACGGTCGCCCGGAATCTGCCCGGATTTCCGCTGGTCCCCACGGTTCTCACCGGGTAGCCGCGCACCCCCGCTGATACACTCGCACGACGGGCCGGTGCAGTCCCTGACATCGAATTTCAGGACTGCGAGGAGCATCGTCCATGCTGTTCTCGGCATTGCCCGAACCCCAAGGCCTCTACGATCCCGCCAACGAGTCGGACTCCTGCGGTGTGGCCATGGTGACCGACATCCAGGGCCGGCGCTCACATGCGATCGTCACCGACGGTCTCATCGCTCTCGAACACCTCGAGCACCGCGGCGCGGCGGGGGCCGAACCCAACAGCGGCGACGGCGCCGGAATCCTCATCCAGCTCCCCATCGAACTCCTGCGGGAGACCGTCGACTTCGACCTGCCCGCCCCGCACGCCGACGGCACCAACACCTTTGCCGCCGGCATCTGCTACCTGCCGCAGGACCCCGGCGCCCGCGAGGATGCCATCACCGCCATCGCCGCGATCGCCGACGAGGAAGGTCTCGAGATCCTGGGCTGGCGCGACCTCCCCGTCGACCCCGACGGCGCCGAGATCGGCCGCACCGCACTCGGCTGCATGCCGTACATGGCCCAGTTGTTCGTCACCGCACCGGAACACGACGGCGTCCGCCCCGGCGGCATCGACCTCGACCGCCGGGTGTACCCACTGCGCAAGCGGGCCGAACGCGGCGAGGTGTACTTCCCGTCGCTGTCCAGCCGCACCATGGTCTACAAGGGCATGCTGACCACCCTGCAACTGCCGCAGTACTTTCCGGACCTCCGCGATGAACGCTGCGTCAGCGCGATCGCCATCGTGCACAGCCGCTTCTCGACGAACACGTTCCCGTCCTGGCCGCTGGCCCACCCGTTCCGCTTCGTCGCGCACAACGGCGAGATCAACACCGTGCGCGGCAACCGAAACCGCATGCACGCCCGGGAAGCCATGCTCGCGAGCCCCGCGATCCCCGGTGACCTCGAGCGGCTTTCGCCCGTCTGTACGCCCGGCGCGTCGGACTCCGCCTCGTTCGACGAGGTTCTCGAACTGCTCCATCTCGGCGGCCGCAGCCTGCCGCATGCCGTGCTGATGATGATCCCGGAAGCCTGGGAGAAGAGCTCGACGATGGACGACGCCGAGCGCGCGTTCTGGCAGTTCCACGCCTCACTGATGGAACCTTGGGACGGCCCGGCCTGCGTCACGTTCACCGACGGCGTCCTCGTCGGGGCGGTGTTGGACCGCAACGGTTTACGGCCGGGACGGTGGTGGCGCACGATCGACGACCGCGTCATCCTCGCCAGCGAGAGCGGTGTCCTCGATGTGCCGTCGGCCCAGATCGTCGCCAAGGGCCGCTTGCAGCCGGGCACGATGTTCCTGATCGACACCGCCGCGGGCCGCATCGTCTCCGACGACGAGATCAAGGACGAACTGTCCCACGCCGAACCTTACGGTGAGTGGCTGCACGCCGGCCTGCTCGACCTCAAGACGCTGCCCGAGCGCGCCCGGGTGCAGCCCAATCACGAGTCCGTCGTGCGGCGCCAGATCAGTTTCGGCTACACCGAGGAGGACCTGCGAATCCTGCTCACCCCGATGGCCGCGTCGGGCGCAGAACCCCTGGGCTCCATGGGCACCGATACCCCGGCGGCCGTGCTGTCCCAACGGTCCAAGCTGCTCTATGACTACTTCGTCGAGCTCTTCGCCCAGGTGACGAACCCGCCGCTGGACGCCATCCGCGAAGAAGTGGTGACGTCGATGTCGCGGGTGATGGGTCCTGAGCAGAACCTCCTGAACCCGTCGGCCGCCTCCTGCCGTCAGATCACGCTCGCCTGGCCGGTGCTCGACAACGACGAGCTCAACAAGATCGTGCACATCAACGACGACGGCGAACAACCCGGCCTGCGCACCGCCGTGCTCAAAGCCCTCTACCGCGTCGAAGGTGGCGGTGAGGCTCTGGCCGACGCCCTCGAGGACCTGCGTCTGCGGGCCTGCGACGCGATCGCCAAAGGCGCCCGCACACTGGTGATCTCGGATCGCGATTCCGACCACACCAAGGCGCCGATCCCGTCGCTGCTGGCGGTGTCCGCCGTGCACCACCACCTCGTGCGCACCAAGCAGCGGACCACCGTCGCGCTGGTCGTCGAGACCGGCGACGCGCGCGAGGTGCACCACATCGCGATGCTCATCGGCTTCGGCGCCGCCGCGGTCAACCCGTATCTGGCCTTCGAGTCGATCGAGGACCTCATCCGTGAGGGCGAACTCACCGGCATCGAGCCTGCCACCGCGGTGCGCAACTACCTCAAGGCGCTGGGTAAGGGCGTCATGAAGGTGATGAGCAAGATGGGCATCTCCACGGTCGCCTCCTACACCGGCGCGCAGGCATTCGAGGCGGTCGGCATCGACGCCGACGTCGTCGACGAGTACTTCACCGGTACCCCCACCCAGCTAGGCGGCATCGGCCTCGACGTCATCGCCGAAGAGGTCAAGCTGCGGCACCGCCGCGCCTACCCGGAGAACCCGACCGAGCGGGTGCACCGCCGGCTCGAGGTCGGCGGTGAGTACGTGTTCCGCCGGGAAGGGGAGTTGCACCTGTTCACCCCCGAAGTCGTTTTCCTGCTCCAGCATTCGACCCGAAGCGGCCGCTACGAGGTGTTCGAGAAGTACTCCGAGCAGGTCAACCGACTGGCCCGCGACGGCGGGGCGTTGCGCGGGCTGTTCGAGTTCAGGAAGGGCGTGCGCCCCCCGGTGCCGCTCGACGAGGTCGAGAGCGTCGACGCGATCGTCACCCGGTTCAACACCGGCGCCATGAGTTACGGCTCCATCTCCGCAGAGGCCCACGAGACGATGGCCGTCGCGATGAACCGGCTGGGGGGCCGGTCCAACAGCGGCGAGGGCGGCGAGGACACCGACCGGCTCCACGACCCGGTGCGGCGCAGCGCCGTCAAGCAGGTCGCCTCCGGGCGGTTCGGTGTCACCAGCGACTACCTGGTCAACGCCACCGACATCCAGATCAAGATGGCCCAAGGTGCCAAACCCGGCGAGGGTGGCCAGCTTCCGGGGTACAAGGTGTACCCGAACATCGCCAAGACCCGGCACTCGACGCCCGGCGTGGGGCTGATCTCCCCGCCGCCGCATCACGACATCTACTCCATCGAGGATCTCGCCCAGCTGATCCACGACCTGAAGAACGCCAACGCCGACGCGCGGATTCACGTCAAGCTGGTGAGCTCGGTCGGGGTCGGCACCGTCGCCGCAGGCGTCTCCAAGGCGCACGCGGACGTCGTCCTCATCTCCGGCTACGACGGCGGCACCGGTGCGGCACCGCTGACCAGCCTCAAACACGCCGGCGCCCCGTGGGAGATCGGCCTGGCCGACACGCAGCAGACGTTGGTGCTCAACGGGTTACGCGACCGCATCACCGTGCAGTGCGACGGAGGGATGCGCACCGCGCGCGACGTGATGGTCGCGATGCTCCTCGGGGCCGAGGAGTTCGGATTCGCCACCGCGCCGCTGGTGGTGTCGGGCTGCATCATGATGCGGGTGTGTCACCTCGACACCTGCCCGGTCGGGGTGGCCACCCAGAACCCGGAGTTGCGCGCCCGCTACACCGGCAAGCCCGAGTTCGTGGAGACGTTCTTCCGGTTCGTGGCCGAGGACATCCGCAGACACCTGGCCGAACTCGGTTTCCGCAGTGTCGACGAGGCCGTCGGACACGCCGAGTTGCTCGACACCGATCCCGGGGTCGCGCACTGGAAGAGCAAGGGCCTGGACCTCGCTCCGATCTTCGCGGTGCCCGACTCCGCCGAGCCACGACGACGTGTGCGCGGTCAGGAGCACGGCCTGGACCAGGCGCTGGATTGCACACTCATCCAGCTGTGCGAAGGCGCCCTCGAGGATGCCCACCCCGTCCGGCTCGAGCTACCCGTCCGCAACGTGAACCGGACCGTGGGAACGCTGCTCGGCAGTGAGGTCACCCGCCGCTACGGTGCCGACGGCCTGCCCGACGACACCATCCACGTGACGCTGACGGGTTCGGCCGGTCAATCACTCGGCGCGTTCCTGCCGCCGGGGATCACCCTCGAGCTCATCGGTGACGCCAACGACTATGTGGGCAAGGGGCTTTCGGGCGGCCGGGTGGTGATCACCCCGCCCGACGACGTGCTGTTCCTGCCCGAGGACAACGTGATCGCCGGCAACACCCTGCTCTACGGCGCCACGTCCGGCGAGGTGTTCCTGCGGGGCCGCGTCGGAGAGCGGTTCGCCGCGAGGAACTCCGGGGCGCTCGCCGTCACCGAAGGCGTCGGTGACCATGCCTGCGAGTACATGACCGGGGGGCGCGTCGTCGTACTCGGACCGGTGGGCCGCAACATGGCCGCCGGGATGTCCGGCGGCATCGCCTACGTGCTCGGGCTGGATCCGAGCCGGGTCAACCCTGACATGGTCGAGTTGCAGACGCTGGATCCCGAGGACCTGCTGTGGTTGCGCGATGTCGTTGCCCACCACGCGCACCGCACCGGCAGCACCGTGGCGACCTCGGTGCTGTCGGACTGGCCGCGCCGCAGCGCACAGTTCACCAAGGTCATGCCCCGCGACTATCAGCGGGTGCTGCAAGCCACCCGGATGGCCAAGGCCGAGGGCCGAGACGTCGACGCGGCGATCATGGAGGCGAGTCGTGGCTGATCCGCACGGATTTCTGGAGGTGGCGAGGGTCGAGGCTGCCAAACGCCCCGTCGACGAGCGGGTGGGGGACTGGCGCGAGGTCTACGAACAACAGGACCCGCACCAGCGGGCCGGCGAGGTGTCGCAGCAGGCGCGGCGCTGCATGGATTGCGGAATCCCGTTCTGCCACAGCGGGAGTGCGGGCTGTCCGCTGGGGAACCTGATTCCGGAGTGGAACGATCTGGTGCGCCGGGGACGGTGGGACGCGGCGAGTGAGCGGCTGCACGCCACCAACAACTTCCCGGAGTTCACCGGCCGGCTCTGCCCGGCGCCGTGTGAGGCCGCCTGCGTGCTGTCGATCGCCGAGGAGCAGACCGGCGGCAGCGTCACCATCAAGCGCATCGAACAGACCATCGCCGACCAGGCCTGGATGGACGGCATCGTCGAACCGCAACCGGCGGCCATCGCCACCGGTAAGCGTGTCGCGGTGGTCGGATCCGGGCCCGCCGGGCTCGCCGCGGCCCAACAGCTCACCCGCGCCGGGCACGACGTGACGGTCTACGAACGCGACGACCGCATCGGCGGCCTGATGCGCTACGGCATCCCGGAGTACAAGCTCGAGAAGGCGACGCTGAACCAGCGACTGGCCCAGATGCGCGCGGAGGGAACGCGTTTCGTCACCGAATGCGAGGTCGGTGTCGACGTGACCATCGACGCGCTGCGCGCCCAGTACGACGCCGTGGTGCTCGCGGTCGGCGCGTTGCGGGCCCGCGACAACGCTGTCGAGGGCCGGGATCTGGCCGGCGTGCACCTGGCGATGGAGCACCTGGTGCCCGCCAACAAGGAATGCGAGGGCGACGGTCCCAGCCCGATCTCGGCCCACGGCAGGCACGTCGTCATCATCGGCGGCGGTGACACCGGCGCAGACTGCCTGGGCACCGCGCACCGGCAGGGCGCCGCATCGGTGACCCAGCTGGACTACAACCCCGAACCGCCCGAGTACCGCGACGACTCGAGCGCTCCCTGGCCGATGTGGCCCGTCGTACTGCGCACCCGGCTGTCGCCCGCGCACGCCGAGGGCGGCGACCGCCGCTACCAGGTCGCCGTGCAGCGGTTCCTCGGCGACGACCAGGGCAACCTGCGCGCCCTGGAGGTCGCGGAGGTCAGCGTGGAACGCGACGAGACCGGTCGTCGGCGCATCACCCCGGTCGGGGAGTCGATGGAGCTGCCCTGCGATCTCGCGCTCCTCGCGATCGGGTTCGAGGGCGTCGAGCACATGCCGCTGCTGGACGGGCTCGGCCTGACGCTCACCCAACGGGGCACGCTGCGCTGCGGTCAGGACTGGCAGACCGACGCGCCCGGCGTGTTCGTCTGTGGCGACGCTCACCGCGGCGCGTCGCTGATCGTCTGGGCGATCGCCGAAGGGCGCAGCGCCGCCCACGCGGTGGACACCTACCTGATGGGCGAGTCGGACCTTCCCGCGCCGGTCAGGCCCGGTGCGCTACCGCTGGCCGTCATCTGAATCGATTAACGACTATGCTCGGCACCCGTGAGTAGACGCGGAAAGATCGTCTGTACGTTGGGACCGGCGACCGCCTCGGAGGAGGCGGTCCGCAAACTCGTCGAGGCCGGCATGGACGTCGCCCGGCTCAATTTCAGCCACGGTGACTACCCCGATCACGAGGCCAATTACAAGCGGGTCCGGATGGCGTCGGACAGCACCGGGCACGCCGTCGGCATCCTCGCCGACCTGCAGGGACCGAAAATCCGGCTCGGTCGTTTCGCCGACGGCCCGACCGTCTGGGAGAACGGCGAGACGGTGCGGATCACCGTCGAGGACGTCGAGGGCACCCACGACCGGGTGTCGACCACCTACAAGCGGCTGGCTCAGGACGCCCGGCCCGGTGACCGGGTGCTCGTCGACGACGGCAACGTCGGGCTGGTCGTCGAGCACATTGACGGCAGCGACGTGGTGTGCACCGTCACCGAGGGCGGCAAGGTCAGCAACAACAAGGGCATGTCGCTGCCCGGCATGAACGTCTCGGCGCCCGCGCTGTCGGAGAAGGACATCGACGACCTCGAGTTCGCGCTGCGCCTCGGCGTCGACCTGGTCGCCCTGTCGTTCGTGCGCTCGCCCGCCGACGTCGAACTCGTGCACGAGATCATGGACCGCGTCGGTCGCCGGGTGCCCGTCATCGCCAAGCTGGAGAAGCCGGAGGCGATCGACAACCTCGAGGCCATCGTGCTCGCGTTCGACGCGATCATGGTCGCCCGCGGCGACCTCGGCGTCGAACTCCCGCTCGAGGAAGTTCCGCTGGTGCAGAAGCGCGCGATCCAGATGGCAAGGGAGAACGCCAAACCCGTCATCGTCGCCACCCAGATGCTGGAGTCGATGATCGAGAACTCCCGGCCCACCCGGGCCGAGGCGTCCGACGTGGCCAACGCCGTGCTCGACGGTGCGGATGCGGTGATGCTCTCCGGCGAGACGTCGGTCGGCAAGTGGCCGTTCGAGACGGTACGCACGATGGCGCGCATCATCTCCGCGGTCGAGGAGAACTCGGTGGCCGCGCCGCCGCTGACCCACGTGCCGCGGACCAAGCGCGGGGTGATCTCCTATGCCGCCCGCGACATCGGCGAGCGCCTCGACGCCAAGGCGCTGGTCGCGTTCACCCAGTCCGGCGACACGGTGCGCCGCCTGGCGCGCCTGCACACCCCGCTGCCGGTGCTCGCCTTCACCGCGCTGCCCGAGGTGCGCAGCCAGCTGGCGCTGACGTGGGGAACCGAGACGTTCATCGTCCCGCACATCCAGACCACGGACGGGATGATCCGGCAGGTCGACAAGTCGATGCTCGAACTCGGCCGCTACAAGCGCGGCGATCTGGTGGTCATCGTCGCGGGCGCCCCGCCCGGCACAGTAGGGTCGACGAATCTCATCCACGTCCACCGTATCGGGGAGGACGACGTCTGAGCCCAGGGGGTTGTGTGTCGGCAGACTTCGACGAGCTGCTGGCGATCCTCGACCTCGACCGCGTCGACGACGACACGTTCCGCGGCGCGCACCCCAGCAAGAACCCGGTGCGCACGTTCGGCGGCCAGATGATGGCTCAGGCGTTCGTCGCCGCTGGCCGCACCCTCGCGCATCCGGTGCCGCCGAGTGCGCTGTCGGTGCACTTCATCGCCGGCGGTGACCCCGCACAGGACCTCGAGTTCCACGTGGTGCGGCTGCGCGACGAGAAGCGCTTCGCCAACCGCCGGGTCGACGTCGTGCAGAACGGACAGCTGCTGACCACGGCGCTGGTGTCGTATCTGGCCGGCGGCCGCGGTCTCGAGCACGGCGTGCAGCCGCCCGAGCTGACCGACCCGCTCACGGTCCCGCCGATCGACGATCTGCTGCAGGGCTACGAGGACGTGGTTCCGCACTTCGTCAACGCGCTGCGGCCGATCGAGTGGCGCTACACCAACGATCCCGCCTGGATCATGCGGGACAAGGGTGACCGCCTCGCCCACAACAGGGTATGGATGACGGCGCGGGGCGCGATGCCCGACGATCCGGTGTTGCACGCCGCTGCCCTGGTGTACTCGTCGGACACGACGGTGCTGGATTCGATCATCACCACGCACGGGCTGTCCTGGGGTCACGACCGGATCTTCGCGGTGACCACCAACCACTCGGTGTGGTTCCACCGGCCGGTGCGCTTCGACGAGTGGGTGCTCTATGCGACGACGTCGCCGGTGGCGGCCGAGTCACGCGGGCTGGGTTCCGGGCACTTCTTCGACCGGTCCGGCCAACTGCTGGCGACCGTGGTGCAGGAGGGGATCGTCAAGTACTTCCCCGCCCGCTCTACGGCGTCGGCGTCACCGTGATCGAGAACTGGTCCTCGACGCGCTGGGTGAATTCGTCGGCGCACTGCTGCGCGGCCTCGGTGTCGTTGCCGGCACGGCTGAGGCAGTCCACGTAGTCGGTTCCCCCGACCTGATCGAACAGGCCGATGTAGATCGGGATGAACACCAGTGCTGCGATGATCGCGACGACTCCGAGGACGATGCCGGCGATGGCGACGCCACCGTTGGTCGCCTCGCCCCGCTTGACGCGGCCGCGCGCGACGAAGCCGATGATGACTGCGCACAGCCCGAGGATGATGCCACCGGCGATCGACCAGCAGAGCACGATGCCGATGATCGCGAGGATCAGCGCCGTCGTGCCCAACCCGTTGCGCGGCACGGACGCCGGGGGCGGCACCGGATAGCCACCGTAGCCGCCGTACTGCGGCGGCGGGGGCGGGTAGCTGCCCGGATTCGGCCCGTAGGGCGGCGGCGGCGGTTCGCTCATGCCGGTGAGATTACTCGTACGGAGGCCGTTTTCGGCAGATGATGCGTGGCGACGACGACGGTCCGGTCGGGTCCGAACAGTCGACCCGGGGTCAGCAGGTCGACGAGCACGGCGTCGGCATCGGACGCGTCGAGATGCTCGGTCGGTTCGTCGAGAAGCACGGTCGGCGCGGTGGAGATCAGCGCCCGGGCGAGCAGCAGCCGGCGGCGCTGACCCGCCGACACCGACGCGGCGCCGCCGGTGAGCACGGTCGACAGCCCGTCGGGCAGCTCGTCGAGCCAGCGGCCCAGCCCCACCCGGCTCAGCGCATCGGTCAGGTCCGCGTCGGTGGCGTCACCGCGGGCCACCAGCAGGTTGTCCCGCACCGTGGTGGCGAACAGGTGCGCATCCTCGGCGAAGAACGTGCCCTCGGTGCGCATCAACAGCGTGGTCTTGCCGCAGCCGCTCGGCCCGACCACGGCGACGCGCTCACCGGGCTCGAGGTGCAGGGGCGTCACGTCAGGGCGGCGGCCGTCGTCGGCGGCCGGCTCGGTGAGGGCGCGCAGCCGCCGGGCGGCGATCCGGGCCCGGGTCAGCGTGACGGCGGCGCCCGGAAGAGCGGTCATCGCCTCGAAGGCTGACAGCGGCAGCAACATCAGGACCGCGACGGTGGTCGGTGCGACCGCGTTCGACAGCGCGATGCCGGCGACCAGCGCGCCGAGCACGCTGACCCCGATCGCGGCGGTGGGCGTGGCCGCCGCGAGTGCTGCCGGTGCCGCGGCGTGGTCCATCGCACGTCCCCAGCGGCGCTGCTCGTCACGGGCGTCGGCGAGAATGCCGGCCAGCCGCCCGCTGACCCGCAGTTCCGGGGCGTGTTCGAGTGCGAGCATGGCGGCCGTGTCGCGCTGCGAATGATGTTGTGCAGCAATATCTTCTGCGTGAGAGGCGGCGCGTGCGGCAAGAGCGGGGGCGAGCACCCCGGCGATCAGCATGCACACCGCGAGGACCGCGGCCGCTGCGGGGGAGATCAGTCCGACGGCGCCGACCGCGGCTACGCCCAGCACGGCCGCGACGCAGATCGGCACGACGGCGCGGACCAGCACGTCGGACAGGGCGTCGATGCCGGCGCCGGCCTGCGCGACGAGTTCGCCGCTGTGCCGGCGCAACACGGCGTCCGCTGGTGCGGTCGCGAGCCGGGCGAAGAGCTGTTCGCGGGCCGACCCGGCCGACCGCAGCGCGGCGTCGTGGGAGGCCAGCCGCTCGCAGTAGCCGAGGACGCCGCGGGAGATGCCGAATGCGCGGACGGCGACCACCGCGACCGTCAGGTCCAGCACGGGCGGCATCTGCCAGGCGCGGGTGATCAGCCACGCCGACACTCCCGCCAGGGCCAGCGCGCTGCCCAGCGACAGCACGCCGAACAGGACCGCCAACGCGACCCGCGACATCCGGGGCCGCAGCAGCTCATACGCCCACATGGACGCCCCCCATGTGGACCACGGTGTCGCCGATCGCGAGCACGGGATCCCGGTGGCCGACCACGATCACGGTCGCTCCGCGTGCGGCGCGGTCGGCGATCGCGCGCAGCACCCGCGCCTCCGTCGGCGCGTCGAGGTGGGCGGTCGGTTCGTCGAACAGCAGCACCCGCGCGGGCGAGCCGAGCACCCGGGCCAGCCCGAGACGCTGCCGCTGTCCCAGCGACAGGCCGAGCCCGCCCTGACCGATGACGGTGTCCAGCCCCTCCGGGAGGCCGGCCAGCACCTCGTCGAAACATGTTGCGGCACAGGCGTCATGCAGATCGGGCAGGGGTGCGAACAACTCGAGGTTGTCCCGGACGGTGCCGGGGATCAGCACGGGGCGCTGCGCGAGCCACGCCACCTCTGACCACCAGTGCTGCGGATCGAGATCGGCGACGTCGACACCGTTGACACGGATGCGCCCGTCACCGGGGGCGTCAAGGCCGAGAATCGCCTGCAGCAGGGTGGATTTCCCGATGCCGTTGGGCCCGGTGAGTACCGTCACCCGGCCCGGTTCGGCCACCATCTCGGGGGCGACGACCTCGACGGTGAGCGGACCGCCCGGCAGGATGCGGGCGCCGGCCGCCGGCGGCTGCGTGCTGTCGATGAAGCGGAACGCCGCCTGCACCGCGGTCTTTCCGTCCTGGGCGGAGTGGAACGCGGCTCCGACGCGGCGCAGCGGCCAGAAGACCTCGGGGGCCAGCAGCAGTGCGGTCAGCGCGGCGCTCAGCGGAATGTGCCCGTACACCAGGCGCATTCCCACGCTGACCGCCACCAGCGCGACGCCGAGGGTGGCGAGCAGCTCGAGCACCAGCGCGGACAGGAACGCGATCCGCATCGTCGCCATCGCCGAGCGCCGGTGTGCGGCGTTCAGTTCGGCGATCCTGGTGACGGACCCCTCGGCCCGCCCGAGGGCGCGCAGGGTGGGCAGTCCGGCGACCAGGTCGAGGAGGCGGGCCTGCAGCGTGGTCATCGCGGCCAGCGCGGCGGCCGACCGGTCCTCGGTGGCCAGCCCGATGAGGATCATGAAGATCGGGATGAGCGGCAACGCGATCAGCACGATCACGGCCGACTGCCAGTCGAACAGTGCGATCACCGCGATCGTGGCCGGGGTCAGGATCGCCGCCAGGAACAGCGACGGCAGATAGGTGGTGAAGTAGACGCGCAGGCCGTCGAGGCCGCGCGTCACGACGGCTGCGGCGTCGTCGCGTCGCCGATTGAGGTCGCGCGGTGGCAGCGCGGTGGCGGTCCGCAGCACCTGATCGGTGAGATCGGCGATGACCGTGCTGGCGCCGCGCTGGGCGAGCCGGCCCTGCAGCCACTGCGCCACGGTGCGAACACCCCACAGTGCCGCCAGGATCGCGATGGGCCCGGCCAGCCCATCCACCGACCGTGACGCCGGGTCGGTGATCACGCGGGCGACGATCGCCGCGAGCACCACCGACGAGCCGATCGTCGCGCCCGCGATGACCACCCCGCACACTGTGGTGGCGGCCAGGAACCGGCGCATCGCCGTCGAGGCCCGCCACAGCCGCGGGTCGACGGGGGCGCGCGGGTTCTCGGTCAGGACGGGTGCCTCGACAATCCGACGGAGGCCGGAATCGCGTCGGCCGTGATGCGTTTGCGGAATACCCAGTACGTCCAGGCCTGGTAGCCGATCACCAACGGCAGCAGCGTCAGCGACGCCCACGTCATGATCTTCAGTGTGTACGGCGTCGACGAGCCGTTGTAGATCGTCACGCTCCAGGCGGGATCGAGCGTGGAGGGCAACAGGTTCGGGTACAGCGAGCCGAACAGCAGCACCGCGACGGCCGCGACGACGACGATCGTCGAGAAGAACGCGACCCCCTCCCGCTCGTGACTCCACATCAGCCACACGGCGGTCAGCAGCGCGACGACGGCGGCCGCGAGTGCCACCCACGTCCACGTCTTCCCATGCGCCACCTGGGTCCACAGTCCGAATCCGCCGGCGAGCACGACCACCGGCACCGACAGGATGCGCGCGAATCGGAACGCGTCCTCGCGCACCGGTCCTGCGGTCTTGAGCGCGACGAACACCGCGCCGTAGAACGCGAACAGCGACGCGGTGGCCAGCCCACCGAGCAGGGTGTAGACGTTGACGACGTCGGTCAGCGTGGCCTGCGACCGTCCGTCGGCGTCGATCGGAAGGCCTTGCACCAGAACGGCGAACGCGACGCCCCAGAGGATCGCGGGCAGCCAGGAGCCGACCGCGATGCCGATGTCGGCCCAGCCGCGCCATCGCGGATCGTCGACCTTGCCACGCCATTCGATGCCGACGATGCGCAGGATCATGCCGAAGAGGATCGCCAGCAGCGGTAGATACAGCGACGAGAACACCGTGGCGTACCAGTTCGGGAACGCCGCGAACATCGCTGCGCCGGCGGTGATCAGCCAGACCTCGTTGGCGTCCCACACCGGTCCGATGGTGTTCAGCGCCGCCCGGCGGTGCTGCTCGGGGTCGCCCGCCCCGACGGCGCCGAACGGGATCATCAGCATGCCGACGCCGAAGTCGAACCCCTCGAGCACGAGGAAGCCGAGGAACAGTGCCGCGATGAGGAAGAACCAGAGTTCCTGCAGTCCCATGGTGTCGCGTCCTCTCAGTAGGCAAAGGACAGGGGAGCGACGTCGTCGTCGCTGGGCGTCGTCGGCGGGGCGGGTTCGGAGTCGTGCTCCTGCGGACCCTCCACGACATAGCGACGCATCAGCCAGAACCAGATCACCGCGAGCACGCCGTAGACGAGGGTGAAGGTGGCCAGGGAGAACAACACCAGCCCCGCGGAGTGCCCGGACACCCCGTCCTGCACCGTCATCCGCACCAATTGGTCGCCGGTCGGATTGGGCACCACCACCCAGGGCTGTCTGCCCATCTCGGTGAACACCCAGCCTGCCGAGTTGGCCAGGAACGGCGTGGGGATGGTGAGGATGCCGAACCGGCCGTACCAGCGCTGGTCGGGAATCCGTCCGCCCCGGGTGAACCACAGACTGAGCAGGGCGAAGGCGACCGGGACGAGCAGCAGCCCGATCATCGCGCGGAACGCCCAGTAGGTCACGAACAGGTTGGGCCGGTAGTCACCGGGGCCGAACTTGTCCTGATACTGCTGCTGCAGATCCTGCACGCCCTCAAGCGTGACCCCGCTGAACTTGCTCTCCGCCAGGAACGGGAGCACGTAGGGCACCTCGATCAGGTGGGTCACGCTGTCGCAGTTGTTGTGCGTGCCGACGGTCAGCACGGAGAACTTCGGGTCGGTCTCGGTGTGGCACAACGATTCCGCCGAGGCCATCTTCATCGGCTGCTGGACGAACATCAGCTTGCCCTGGATGTCGCCGGTGAAGAACAAGCCCACCGCGGCCACCAGAGCCACCGAAGCGCCGAGCATCGTCGCGGGCCGGTACATCGAGCGGCTGTCGGTGGCGTCGGAGGAACGCGCGTCGCGCACCATCAGCCACGCCGAGACACCGGCCACGAACGCGCCGGCGGTCAGGAACGCACCGCTGACCGCGTGCAGGAACGCCCAGATCGCTGTGTTGTTGGTCAGCAGCGCGCCGAAATCAGTGAGTTCGGCGCGGCCGCTCTCGGGGTTGAACCGGGCGCCGACGGGATGCTGCATGAACGAGTTCGCCGCGATGATGAAGTATGCCGAGGCGTTCACGCCGAACGCGACGATCCAGATGCACACCAGGTGCAGGGCCTTGGGGAGCCGATTCCAGCCGAAGATCCACAGCCCGATGAACGTCGACTCGAAGAAGAACGCGATCAGGCCTTCGAACGCCAGTGGCGCACCGAAGATGTCACCGACGAACTTCGAGTACTCGCTCCAGTTCATGCCGAACTGGAACTCCTGGACGATGCCGGTGGCGACGCCCAGGGCGAAGTTGATCAGGAACAGCTTGCCGAAGAAGCGGGTCAGCCGGTACCAGGAGGGGTTGCCGGTGACGTGCCACACCGTCTGCATGACGGCGATCAACGGGGCCAGGCCGATGGTGAGCGGGACGAAGATGAAGTGGTAGACGGTGGTGATACCGAACTGCCACCGCGACACGTCCAACGCGTTCATGGGCCCACTCCCAAGGTCTACTCGGTCAGTCTACGACCAATCTACGACAGAGTGTAGTAGCGGAGTGGGTTCGAATTCCTAGGGGCTTTCGGCCCTCATTCCGGGGACGGCGCGGTGACCTTCTCGCGCCATTCGGCCATGTTCTTGCTGGCCTTGCGGATGCCGAACGCCGACACAATCTCGAAGACGCCGATCACCACCAGCCAGATGCCGACCACCAGCGAGAGCGTGGCCAGCGACTGGAACGGCGAAGCCAGCATGACCACTCCCGCGATCAGGCTGATGACCCCGATGAAGATCTCCCACCCCCGGCCGGGCAGCGTGGGATCGCTGATCGCCGAGACCGCGGTCGCCACGCCGCGGAAGATGAATCCCACGCCGATCCAGATGGCCAGCAGCAGGATCGAGTCCTGCAGGCTGCGGAAACACAGCACCGCGAGGATCAGCGCCGCAGCTCCACTGAGGAACAGCAGGACCCTGCCACCGGCGGAGACGTGCAGGCTGAAGGCGAAGACGACCTGCGAGATGCCCGAGATCAGCAGGTAAGCGCCGAAGAAGATGGCTGCGACGACGATGGTGATGGCCGGCCAGACCAGCACCATGATGCCGAGGATCACCGCGAGAATGCCCGACAGCAACGCGGACTTCCACAGATGCTGCAACATGCTTGGGGGAGCAGGGGTTTCCGTGCGCGCAGTTGTCATGCGCGCAGTGTGGCACAATTCCCTCCGCCGACCCCCGAATCCGCGGTGTCGCCGCGAGATATGTACGTCCTCGTTAAAGATCCGTTACCGTCCGGACATCCTCGACGGCAAACCCGAAATGCCATTCATCAGGAGATTCACCCGCCCGGTGAAGGCAGGGAGAGACCGTCGGAGATCAGCGTCTCCGACGGTGCTCTCTGGGTGGCCGACTCAATTCTCGACCGTCTGGTGGGGCGAACCAGTCTTCCGTCACGCCCGCCTTCTTGAACGCGATCGTCTTCGAACTTAACGGACGGATCCGTTGACCCATAGACGGCAATGGTGACTTTCGGTCCGCGGCTGGATTCTTTTCGTTCTGTGGATAGGACTTCGCCCGCCACCCTGGCCGTTGCGGGATCCTGGTTCCGCACTGAGGTCACCGCACCGCCGTGCATCGCCGGTAGTAACGGTCGCGTTTCACCTAGGTTCGGTTTCCCGACCACAGCGCTTTCGATGTCCTAGTGTTCCGTTACCGGCGCTGCGCGTCGGGTCATCGGTCGTTAACGTCCTTGGCTGGACATGCCGCAGAGAAAGTAGAGGCAACTGTGTTGGGTGGAAAGCAAGACCGCCGGACCAAGATCTGGCGGTTCGCGGCGGTGTTCGTCGCGACGGGTGCCCTGGCGTTGTCAGGGTGCGCCAGCGGCTCCGACTCGGGCAGCGAGAAGTCTTCGACCACGAGCGCGGCCCCGGCCGAGAAGGTCGAGGCCATCGCCAATACCGTCCCGGAGGCCATCAAGTCGTCCGGGAAGCTCGTCATCGGCGTCAACATCCCGTACGCCCCGAACGAGTTCAAGGACGAGAGCGGCAAGATCGTCGGCTTCGACGTGGACCTGATGAACGCAATCGCCGGCACGCTCGGCCTCACCCCGGAATACCGGGAGGCCGACTTCGCCAAGATCATCCCGTCGATCCAGCAGGGCACCTTCAACGTCGGGATGTCGTCGTTCACCGACAGCAAGGAACGCGAACAGTCGGTCGACTTCGTGACCTACTTCTCGGCGGGCACGCTATGGGCGCAGAAGCCCGGCGCCGGTATCGACCCGGAGAACGCGTGCGGCAAGAAGGTTGCGGTCCAGGCCACCACGGTGCAGGAGACCGACGAGCTGCCCGCGCGCAGCAAGAAGTGCACCGACGAGGGCAAGCCGGCGATCCAGATCCTGCCGTTCGACAGCCAGGACGCGGCCACCAACGCCGTCGTGCTCGGTCAGGCCGACGCGATGTCGGCCGACTCGCCGGTGACGCTGTACGCGATCAAGCAGACCAACGGCAAGCTCGAGCAGGCCGGCGAGACGTTCGATTCGGCGCCCTACGGTTGGCCCGTCGCCAAGGGCTCGCCGCTGGCGCAGTCGCTGTTGCAGGCGCTCGAGCACCTGATCGAGACCGGCAAGTACAAGGAGATCGCCGCGAACTGGGGTCTCGAAGAGGGCATGATCGACAAGCCGGTGATCAACGGCGCGGTCTCCTAGTCGGAAGCGGGATTCATGAGTGATGCCGGCGCGCCGCCACAGACCATCGACGCCGTACCGCTGAGGCACCCGTGGCGGTGGGTGGCGGCGGCCGTCATCCTCATCTTCGCTTTCCTGTTCCTCTACGGGGCGGCGACCAACCAGGCGTACCGGTGGTCGGTGTTCGCCGAGTACGTCTTCGACAAGCGGGTGCTCACCGTCGGCCTGGTCAACACGCTCCAGCTGACGGTGTACTCGATGGCCCTGGCGATCGCGCTGGGCGTGCTGCTCGCGGTCATGCGGCTCTCGCCCAACCCGGTCTTCCGCTGGGTGTCGTGGGTGTACCTGTGGATCTTCCGCGGAACGCCGATCTACGTGCAGTTGGTGTTCTGGGGTCTCATCCCGACCATCTACCAGCAGGTCCGGCTCGGAGTTCCGTTCGGCCCGACGTTCTTCCAGGTCGACCTGCAGACCCTGTCGATCCCGTTCCTGCTGGCCACGCTGGGGCTGGCGCTCAACGAAGCGGCCTATATGGCCGAGATCATCCGCGCCGGCATCAGCTCCGTCCCGGAGGGGCAGTTGGAGGCCTCGACGGCGCTGGGCATGTCGTGGGGTCTGGCGATGCGGCGCACCGTGCTGCCGCAGGCCATGCGGGTGATCATCCCGCCCACCGGCAACGAGGTGATCAGCATGCTGAAGACCACGTCGCTGGTGACGGCGGTGCCGTTCACCCTCGACCTGTTCGGCATCACCGCCCGGGAGATCGCCGCGCGTACCTTCGAACCCGTGCCGCTGCTGATGGTCGCCGCGTTCTGGTACCTGGTCGTCACCAGCATCCTGATGGTCGGCCAGTTCTACCTGGAGCGGTACTTCTCCCGGGGCGCGTCGCGGAAACTGACCTCCAAGCAACTCGAGGCGCTGGCCAAGGCGCAGGCAAGCACAGGTGGGATGTGACAGAAACAACGCCGTCGGCGCAGAGTTCGCAGACCCGGCCCATGGTGAAGGCCGAGCTGGTGTGCAAGGACTTCGGGGCGCTCAAGGTGCTCAAAGGCATCACGCTCGAGGTGCAGAAGGGTCAGGTGCTGGTGCTCGTCGGGCCGTCGGGGTCCGGCAAGTCGACATTCCTGCGGTGCATCAACCACCTCGAGACAGTCAGCGCGGGTCGCCTCTACGTCGACGGTGAGCTCGTGGGCTACAACGAGCGCGGCGGCAAGTTGCACGAGATGAAACCGGGCGACGTGGCCAAGCAGCGCCGCGAAGTGGGGATGGTGTTCCAGCACTTCAACCTGTTCCCGCACCGCACGGCGCTGGGCAACATCGTCGAGGCGCCGATCCAGGTCAAGGGGATCAACAAGGCGAAGGCGGTGGAGCGCGGCAAGGACCTCCTCGACCAGGTCGGGCTGGCCGACAAGGCCAACGCCTATCCGGCCCAGCTCTCGGGCGGCCAGCAGCAACGCGTCGCGATCGCGCGGGCGCTGGCGATGGACCCCAAGCTGATGCTGTTCGACGAGCCGACCTCGGCGCTGGACCCCGAGCTGGTGGGCGAGGTGCTCGCGGTGATGAAGACGCTGGCGTCCGAGGGCATGACGATGGTGGTGGTCACCCACGAGATGGGCTTCGCCCGCGAGGTGGCCGACGAGTTGGCGTTCATGGACGGCGGCGTCGTCGTCGAGCGCGGCGACCCCCGCGAGATCATGGCCAACCCGAAGCACGAACGGACCAAAGCGTTTCTCTCCAAGGTGATGTAGCGCCCGACCCAGCCGCGCCGCTGTGGCGGGCGGCTCAGGTGTTCCGTCTGCTCAGCTGCCTTTACGCCCTGGGCTTCGGATTCGCGGTCACCGCCGATCTGGACCGGCCCGTCGGCGGCTGGGCGGTGTTCGCACTGCTGGTCGCCTGGAGTGTCGCCTGCGCGGTGGCCTACCTGCAGGGCTTCGGGCGCCGCCCGGCCTGGGTGCTGACCGAGATCGCTGTGGTGGTGGCGCTGGTGCTGTCCACCGAACTCGTCGCCTCCGACCGCTGGATCGCCGACAACCAGTCCCTGCCGACCACACTGTGGGCCACGAACGCCACCATCTCCGCGGCCATCCTGTTCGGTCCGGTGGGCGGCATGCTGACCGGCGTGGTGGTGATGTCGCTGGGCGCTGTGCTCAAGGGCCATGTCAGCGTCGACCTGGGCCGCAACGCAACGATCGTCATCGAATTGGCGGTCGGTCTCGCGGTCGGCATGGCCGCACAGACCGCGCGTCGGGCCCACGCCGAACTCGAGCGGGCGGCCCGGCTGTCAGCGTCGGTCGAGGAACGGGAGCGGCTGTCCCGGCACGTGCACGACGGGGTCCTGCAGGTGCTCGCCCTGGTGGCCCGACGCGGGCGCGAGATCGGCGGTGAGGCAGGGCAATTGGCCGAGCTGGCCGGTGAGCAGGAGCGCGCGCTGCGCCGGCTGGTGGTCGCCGGTGATGAGTCGGCCGGGGACGGCGCGCAGGCCGACCTCGGCGCGTTGCTGCGCCGCCGCGCCGCCGATCGGGTGTCGGTCAGCGTGCCCGCGCACCCGGTCCTGCTCGACGCGCCGGTCGCCGATCAGCTGTGCGCCGCGGTGGGCAATGCGCTGGACAACGTCGCGGCTCACGCGGGCGACGGCGCGCGGGCGTACGTTCTGCTCGAGGACCTCGGTGAGGCGGTGACGGTCAGTGTGCGCGATGACGGAATCGGGATCGCCGACGGCAGGCTGGCCGAGGCGGTCCGGGAGGGCCGGATCGGGGTGGCGAAATCGATTGTGGGACGGATGGATTGGCTGGGCGGCCGAGCGACGTTGCACACCGGCCCGGGGATGGGGGTGGAATGGGAGCTGACGGTGCCGCGGTCACGGTGATGGTGGTCGACGACCACCCCATCTGGCGCGACGCGGTGGCGCGCGATCTCGCCGACGACGGGTTCGACGTGGTGGCGACCGCCGACGGTGTCGGTGCGGCCGCCCGACGTGCCGCTGTCGTGCGGCCCGCCGTGGTGGTGATGGACATGCGGCTGGCCGACGGCGACGGGGCCCAGGCCACCGCGCAGGTGCTCGCCGTGTCCCCGTCCTCGCGCGTCCTGGTGCTCTCGGCGTCCGACGAACGCGACGACGTGCTCGAGGCCGTCAAGGCCGGCGCGTCGGGGTATCTGGTCAAGAGTGCGTCCAAACAGGAACTCGCGGAGGCGGTGCGGGCGACCGCGCAGGGCCGTGCCGTGTTCACCCCGGGGCTCGCGGGCCTGGTGCTGGGGGAGTATCGCCGCATCGCCCGCGACGAGAAAGGCCCCGCGCAGCCCAGCCTGACCGAACGGGAGACCGAGATCCTGCGCCACGTCGCCAAGGGCCTGACCGCCAAGCAGATCGCCGCCCGACTGTCGCTGAGTCATCGGACGGTCGAGAACCACGTGCAGGCGACGTTCCGCAAGTTGCAGGTCGGCAACCGGGTCGAATTGGCGCGGTACGCGATCGAACACGGCCTCGACGAGTAGTTGTACTCATCCGCCGGACGGGTGAACGTTGCCACGATGACGGCATGACCGAACCGCACACCGCTGTCGTCGCCCGGCTCTCGGCGGATTTCGCCGCGCTGTCGCATCAGCTGGCCCGGGTGTCGGCCGACCTGGCTGAACTCGATCGCGTCCTCGGACCGCGTCCGCCCTGGCCGACGCCGGCGCCCCCGCCGGTTCCGGGCTACGGGCCGGTCCCGCAGTACGTACCGCCGCCGCAGTACGTGCCGCCGCCGAGGCCCGTCCCTCCGCCGCCGTCGAACGCTCCGCGAGAGCGGTCCGACGGCTGGATCGGCAAGCTGCTGGCCGTCGCGGGCGTCGCGGTCACGCTCATCGGCGTGGTCCTGCTGCTGGTGCTGGCCGCGCAGGCCGGCATCCTGCGCCCCGAGTTCCGGGTGGCCGCCGGGGCGGCGCTGGCGGCGGCACTGGTCGGCGCCGCCGCGTGGCTGAGCAGCCGGCCCGGCGGCCGGGTGGGATCGGTCGCGCTGGCCGCCACCGGCATCGCCGCCGCCTACATGGACGTCATCGCGGTCACCGCGATCTATGACTGGGTGCCCGCGGCGGCGGGACTGGTGCTCGCTTCGTGCGTCGCCGGGGGAGGACTGACGCTGGCCCGGCGCTGGGACTCCCAGCAGTTGGGCCTGTTGGTGCTCGTCCCGTTGATCGTGCTGGCCCCGGTGATCACCGACGGCATCACCTTGCTTCTCGTCGGTTTCTTGGTGGCGCTCTCGGCGGCGGCGCTGCCCGTGCAGATCGGCAAGGACTGGGTGTGGCTGCACGGAGCCCGCACCGCGGCCGCGTCGCTGCCGCTCCTGCTCGCGTTGGTGGTGCGCCACATCGACGGGCGCCACGATCTCTGGCTCGCCGGCGGGTGCGGGATCGCCGCGCTGCTGGCGCTGGTCGGCGCGGTCGTCGTGCTGCCGGGGACCGCGAACCGGGCCGCGGTGGCCCTGCTGAGCGCGGCGGGCGTGAGCCCACTGCTGTGCGTCGGCTTGGCCGTCGACCGGGTGGTGGCGGCGTTGATGATCGCCGCCCTCTCGGCCGCGGTGCTGACGCTCGTGCTGTTCGGCGACCGGCTGCCCGGCGTTCTCGGTGTGGCCCGGCAGGTGTTCTCGGCGCTGTCCGCGGTGGCGGCGCTGATCGCCGTCACCGTCGGGTTCGACGGTCCGGTCGCCGGCCCGGTGCTGCTCGCGATGGCCGCGGTCACCGCCGTCGCGGGACGTCGCGAGCCCGTCGCACGGTGGGCGGCCCTCGGGTTCGCGGTGGTGGGCGCGAGCGTTCACCTGGTGGTGTCGCCGCTGAGCGCCCTCTTCACGCCGACCGGCGTGAGCGCCGCGACCGGTGCGTCCACGCTGGTCTCCAGCGTGCTGCTCGCGGTCGCCACGGTCGCCATCGTCTGGTCCCTGCCGGGGCGGGAACGGGCGCTGTGGGCCTGCGCCGCGGCGGTGGTCGCCTACGCGGTCACCTCGTTAACCGTGACGGCGGGGGTGCTGATCGGCGGGACGGGTCACGGCTTCTACGCCGGACACATGATCGCGACCATCTGCTGGATCGCCATGGCGGCCGCGGTCTTCGGATACGCCGTCCGCCTGCCGCGCGCCGACCGCTCGGTGCCCATCGCCGGCGGCCTCGGGCTGGTCGGTGCCGCGGTGACGAAGCTGTTCCTGTTCGACCTCGGCACCCTCGACGGGATGTTCCGCGTCGCGGTGTTCATCGTGGTCGGCCTGGTCCTGCTGGGCATGGGCGCGGGCTACGCCCGGCTGCTCGACCGCCAAGACAGGCAGGTTGTGACCACAGATACCCGCTAAACTGGACTCATTCCAGACAAGGAGGCGTTGACACGATCATGGGTACACCATCGTCATCACGAAAGACCGAAGCCGAGGTTGCCGCATTCCAGGCCTCGCCGGCTCTGAGCGGAGCGCTCCAGCGCGTGCTCGTCGATCTGATCGAGCTCCATCTGCAAAGTAAGCAGGCGCACTGGAACGTTGTCGGCACCAACTTCCGCGACCTGCACCTGCAGCTCGACGAGGTCGTGGACTTCGCCCGCGAAGCCAGCGACACCATCGCCGAGCGCATGCGCGCGCTCGACGCGGTGCCCGACGGCCGGTCGGACACGGTCGCCGCGAGCACCTCGCTGCCCGAGTTCCCCGCCTTCGAGCACAGCACGGGCGAGGTCGTCGACCTCATCGCCGCCCGCCTCTACGCGACCGTGACCACGCTCCGCGAGGTGCACGACAGCGTGGACGCCGAGGACGCGAGCACGGCCGACATCCTCCACCAGCTGATCGACGGCCTGGAGAAGCTGGCCTGGCTGATCAAGTCGGAGAACCGGAAGGTGTGACGGCCTGGGCCCGGTGCCCCACCAGATACCAGGTGTGCATCGGGCCCTTGCCCTTGACCTCGACGTAGCCGCGCTCCTCGAGCACGAAGCTGTCGCGCAGCCGCGCGTACACGTCGTCGGGCACCTGGATCCTGCCTTCGACGTCGGTGGTCTCCATCCGCGAGGCGACGTTGACCGCGTCACCCCACACGTCGTAGAAGAACTTCTTGGCGCCGACGACGCCGGCCACCACGGGCCCGCATGCCATGCCGATGCGCAGCGGAACGTCCCGGCCCTGCGGATCGGTGAGCCCGGCGACCGCGTCGGCCATGTCGAGAGCCAGCGCGGCCAGCGCCTCGAGGTGGTCCGATCGTGGGGTGGGCACACCACTGACCACCATGTAGGAGTCGCCGCTCGTCTTGACCTTCTCCAGTCCATGACGGTCCACCAGCGCGTCGAGGTCGGTGTACAGCCGGTCGAGGAACCGCACCAGTTCGGCGGGGGCGGTGTCGCTGGCGCGCTTGGTGTATCCCGCGATGTCGGCGAACAGGATCGACGCGTCGTCGTACTTGTCGGCGATCACCGAGCGGGCCGGATCCTTGAGCCGGTCGGCGATCGTCTCGGGCAGGATGTTGGCGAGCAGCCGTTCACTGCGCTCGTACTCGGCCTCCATGGCCCGTTCGGCGCGCTCGGTCTCCCGCAGCGTGTACCAGAGGGTCGCCAGGATCATCACCACCGACGACACCACGGAGCTGATGAAGCCGACAGTGAGCATCCAGGGCGGTCCGATACCCCGGTCGTTGGGCACCGTGAGCTCGAGCGCGATGATCAGCACGACACCGATGGCCGCGATCACCGCGGCCAGCCGGATGCGTTCGATGCCGAGCACCAGCACCACCAGCGACGCCGACACCAGGAAGTAGAACTGCAGCCCCGAACCGGTACCCATCGTGTAGCAGAAGAAGCCCACCGACAGGTAGGCGAACACCACGAACGTCACCGGCGCGACGATCTCGCCGAGGGGGCACAGCCGGGGGATGCTCAGGAACGCCAGCCCGCACAGGACGTTGATGACGCCCAGCCACCACAGCGATCCGCCCACCAAGAGCTGAAAGGCGCCGAACGACACGGACACCGCCGCGGCGATCCAGCCGGCGATGGTCAGGACGCGGATGCGCCGGGAGACGGCTTCGGCGCGGTGGCGGTTCAGGGAGCTCACGCGGCCCTGCAGTGCCACCTCGGGCACGCAGACGGGCCGAACGTTCAGCACGGCCGGAGCTTATCGCTCCCGCGACGGCTAACCTGCTGGAATGACGCGTATCGCCTGCTGTCAGCTCGATCCGGCGATCATCGACCTCGAGGGGAACGATGAGCGCATCACTGCCGCCGTGGCCGACGCGTCGGCGGCCGGTGCCGAGGTCATCGTGCTGCCCGAACTGGTGACGTCGGGATACATGCTCGCCGACGAGGCCGAGGCCCGTTCGGTCGCCTTGACGCCCGATGACGCCCGCTTCGCGAAATGGTCTGCGGCGGCCGGAGATTCGTTCGTCGTGCTGGGATTCTGCGAACTGGGTCGAGATGGACTGCTGTACAACAGCGCGGCGGTGCTCGACGGGGGAGCCGTGGCGGCGGTCTATCGCAAGACGCATCTGTGGGATCGGGAGAAGCTGATCTTCACCCGGGGCCTCGAGCTGCCGCCGGTGATGCAGACGCGATACGGCGCGATCGCCGTGATGCTGTGCTACGACCTCGAATTCGGGGAGCTGACCCGACGCGCGGTGGTCGACGGAGCGGACCTGATCGTCGCGCCGGTGAACTGGCCGCTGTTTCCGCGCCCCGAGGGCGAGCACCCCGGGGAGGTCATCACCGCGATGTCGACGGCCCGCACCAACCACGTCGCGGTCGCGGTCTGCGACCGTGCCGGCGTGGAGCGCGGTCAGCGCTGGACGGAGGGGACCGCGATCGTCAGCGCGGACGGCTGGGTGGTCGCCGAGGCCGGGCCCGGGGAGGTCACGGTGACGGCCGACCTCGACCTGTCGCTGAGCAGGAACAAGATGCTCACCGAGTACGTGCACCTGCTCGAGGACCGCCGGCTCGACCTGTACTGAGCACCCTGGCTCCGGTCAGTATCTGCCACCCGATGATCGGGTAGATCGCGCCGCGTTCGAGCAGGCCGGTCGGAAGGTCCGCCGCGATCAGGACGGCGCCCGACAGCAGTCCGATGCCGCCGAGGCAGTAGCCCGCCAGGCGGGACATTCTTGACGTGTCGGGCAGGCCGGCCCACCCGGCGGTGAGAACCGCGAGATTGCCGCCCAGGATGGCGGCCGCCGCGCCGCCGACGTGCAACGCCTGCGGGGCGCCCGCGCCGCCACTCGGGAAGAGTCCGACGAGAACCGAACCGGCCCCGTACACACACGCTGCGACGAGGAAGGCCAGCGCGCCCCGGCGGGGTCGCCCCGTGCGGACTGTCACGGCGCCGGCGACGACGAACGCCATTCCCTGCACCCGGAACGCGGCGTTCATCCACCACGACATCGGCGATCCGGGCCGACCGAGGTCGCTGACGTACTGCCCGAGGTAGCTGTAGCCCGGCACCCGCGAGGCCGCGACCGCCTCGACCGTCAGGTAGCCGACCCCGGCGGCGATCCAGAGCGCGGCGGCCATCCGCCGGACTGTCGGGGCCGTTGGGGTGCGCACCTGACCAGCGTGCCAGGTGCCTGCGGTGTCGCATCGTGACGTGTGCTTGCTGAAATCGACGCCCTCCGACACTTTCCGTGGACGCTCTCCATCGCCGAGGTGCAGGTAGGTGGTGGTGGGTCCGATTGCTGGCGACAGTATCTGATAATTTGCTGATTATCTGTTCAGGAACGTTTTTCCCTGTTAACCTGCCTCTCAGTTCTTCAGTACGACATTTCTGTAGTTGATCCGGGGAGGGATCGGGTGGGAAATCAATCGACAGTCAAGCGCGGCCGCCGACAGTCAGTCGGGCTGGCCGGGGTCACGATCGCTGGGGCGCTGATCTTTGCTCCGGTGTCCTATGCGGCGGAGGGCGACAGCACGCCGTGTCCGGGGGGGCCGGCGACCACGAACGGGGTCAGCGCGCTGCTGGTCGGCGGTCAGGGCTCGTACGCGGTGTTGACGCCTCAGCAGATGTGCACCGCGTTCGGCGGCTACTTCGCCCCGTATGACGAGCGCATCAGCGTTCCGTTCCCCGGCGACGCGGAGTTCAACGAATCGATCCCGGAGGGCGCGACCAACCTCTACAACGCGGTCCTGGCGGAGCCCGCCGGGACCGTGCTGACCATCGGTGGGGTGTCGAAGGGGGCGCCGTCGGTGATCGAGGCGCTCAAACGTCTGGAGGCGGCCCGGGAGAACACCACCGACGGCATCGACGTGCCCGACGCCGACCACATGAACGTGATGATCTACGGCGCGCCGAGCCGCATCTACTACTCGGGGGTGACGTACCGCCCGAATCTGCCGGTGACCCCGTACGACATCTACATGGTGTCGGCGGAATACGACGGTGTGGCCGACATGCCCGACAACCTGTTCAACATCCTCGCGGTGCTCAACGCGGCGCAGGGCGCGGACATGCTGCACGTCGACGCCGCGTTCAACACCGATTTCGCGAACGACCCGATGCACTACAAGGTCGAGACCAACGCGGACGGCGGAACGGTCACGACGATCGTGATCCCCTACACCGATCCCATTGTGCCGCTTCTGCATCCGATGCTGGAAGCCGGCGCGGACCCGGTGCAGCTGGCCAAGCTGAGCGCGATCCTCAAGCCGATCATCGACCGGGGATACACCCGCAACAACGCCTTCGAGAAGAAGAAGTGGACCGACGGTGTGGTCAACATCCCGCTGCCCGCGGCCGCGACGGCGGGCAGCGGGGGCACGACCGTGATCACGACCGCCGCCGCCGTCGCGAAGGACACGAACGAGACGGACGTCGTGACCCCGCCCTCGACCGACTACGTCGGCAAGCACCGGGCCCCCGAGCCGACGGACGGCGGCACGTCGGTCAAGACCGACAAGAAGGTCGCGCGGGACTTCTTCAAGGAACTCAAGAGCGACATCAAGAAGCTGACCACGAAGAAGGACAGGTCGGGGTCGTCATCGGAGCCGAAGGCGGGCGCCGACGACCAGGAGACGAAGAAGGTCGACAAGGAGGCGTCGACGAACGAGTCGTCGTCCTCCAGCGCCGGCAGCAGCAGCGACGCCGGATCGGAGAGCTGACCGCCCCCTGCAGGCTCTCCGGGGAAGCCCCGCCTTCACACGAGGGCGGGGCTTCTTGCTGATCTGAGTGCCCTCGGTGAGATTCGAACTCACACTGGACGGGTTTTGAATCCGTTTCCTCTGCCAGTTGGGATACGAGGGCGTGGCAGGTGTGCGGCCTCCCACCATAGAGGATGGCCCCGCGGTCGCTCATCCGGGCTGCGCCGGACACAATGTCGTACATGACTGCGTCCCCGACAGATGCCGCCCCGCCGCGCCGAGTGCTCGTCGCCGAGGACGAGGCGCTCATCCGGCTCGACCTCGCGGAGATGCTGCGCGAGGAGGGCTACGAGATCGTCGGTGAGGCAGGCGACGGCCAGGAGGCCGTCGACCTGGCCGAGTCGCTGCGTCCCGACCTGGTGATCATGGACGTCAAGATGCCGCGCCGCGACGGCATCGACGCGGCGGCCGAGATCGCCGGCAAGCGCATCGCCCCGATCGTCATCCTCACCGCCTTCAGCCAGCGTGAGCTCGTCGAGCGGGCCCGCGACGCGGGCGCGATGGCCTATCTGGTCAAGCCGTTCAGCATCACCGACCTGATCCCGGCCATCGAGGTCGCGGTCAGCCGATTCAGCGAGATCTCCGAGCTGGAGAAAGAGGTCGCCAACCTCTCCGATCGGCTGGAGACCCGCAAGCTCGTCGAGCGGGCCAAGGGTTTGCTGCAAACCAAGCAGAACATGTCCGAGCCCGAGGCTTTCAAGTGGATCCAGCGGGCCGCGATGGACCGTCGCACCACGATGAAGCGAGTCGCCGAGGTGGTCCTCGAGACGCTCGACCCCCCGGCCGGCGAGGCTCCGCCGGCGGCGCCGTGACCGCCTGTCCAGGCACGGTCCGTTAAGTCTGCGTTTCCGAAATCGACATTCCGCGGATTGGGACGCCCGATCCGCGCCACGCGTTCCCCAACATCACGCACCACGGCGGTGCGTTGGTTATGGTCGTCGCGAAGCACCGCCGCCTCCGCCGTCCGGGGTAGGCACGACGGTGTCGATCAACACATGAACCGGAGGTGGGACGTGCGCGGTCGCGTGGCACGCAATGCATTTGCTCTCGGTAGCGCGGGACTGATTGTGCTGGCTCTTGCCGGCTGCAGTCAGGGCGCGCCCGAGGAGGAAGCGTCGCAGGCGAATCTGAAAATCGTCGAGAAGGTCCAGATCGACGAGAACGGCGCCGAGGTCAAGGCCGCCGAAGGCGCGTCACCCGCCGATCCGGCCGGTGACGGCAAGGCCACCTGCCCGCCGGTGTCGATCGCCATGGCCGGTGCGCTCAACGGCCCCGACGCGGCGCTGGGCATCAACATCAAGAACGGTGTGCAGTTGGCGATCGACAAGCACAACGCCGCCAACCCGGGCTGCCAGGTGCAGCTCAAGCCGTTCGACACCGAAGGTGATCCGCAGAAGGCCACGGCCATCGCCCCGCAGATCGTCGACGACCAGTACACGATCGGCCTTGTCGGCCCGGCCTTCTCGGGCGAGACCAAGGCCACCGGTGGTGTGTTCGACCAGGCCGGCCTGGTCGCGGCGACCGCGTCGGCGACGAACGTGACCCTGTCGGAGAACGGTTGGAAGACCTTCTTCCGTGGGCTGGCCAACGACGGCGTGCAGGGACCCTCGGTGGCGAACTACCTGAAGAACACGCTGCAGAACAAGAAGGTCTGCGTCGTCGACGACAGCACCGACTACGGCCTGGGCCTCGCCCAGGCGGTGCGCGACACGCTCGGGCCGGTGGCGGATTCGGCGTGCAACATCTCGGTCAAGAAGGGCGACAAGGACTTCTCGGCCGCGGTCACCCAGGTCAAGGGTGCGGCCCCGGACTCGGTGTTCTACAGCGGGTACTACGCCGAGGCGGCGCCGTTCGTCCAACAGCTCAAGGACGGCGGCTTCGAGGGCAAGTTCGTCTCCGCCGACGGCACCAAGGATCCGGAGTTCGTCAAGCAGGCCGGCGAGTCCTCGAAGGGCGCGCTGCTGTCCTGCCCGTGCGGGCCGGCGACCGGCTCGTTCGCCGACGAGTACACCAAGAAGTTCAACCAGGAACCCGGCACGTACAGCACCGAGGGCTACGACCTGGGCACCATCCTGCTCAAGGGCATCGACTCCGGCGCCATCACCCGGCCGGCGCTGCTCGACTTCGTGCGCAACTACGACGGCCAGGGCGTGGCCCGCAAGTACCAGTGGACCCCCACCGGTGAGCTCACCACCACGCTGATCTGGATGTACGAAGTCCAATAACCGCTGACGCGAAACGCGTCCGGGCTCGACGGCTCGGACGCGTTTTGCCTTCGCCGAGGAGCCCGCCCCACCGATGATCCAGGCCGCCAACATCAACTTCAACGTCGGAGCGCTGTTCGACAGCTTCTGGCAGTTGACGATCGACGGGTTGTCCTGGGGCGCGATCTATGCGCTGGTGGCAGTCGGATACACGTTGGTGTTCGGCGTGCTTCGGCTGATCAACTTCGCGCACTCGGAGATCTTCATGCTGGGGATGTTCGGCGCCTACTTCGCGCTGGACGTGATCCTCGGCTTCACCCCGAGCGGCAACGCCTACAACAAGGGCGTCGCGCTGACGATCGTCTACCTCGGGGTGGCGATGCTGTTCGCGATGCTCGTCTCGGGCGGGGCGGCCGTCGGATTGGAGTTCGTCGCCTACCGGCCCCTGCGCAAACGCAACGCCCGGTCGTTGACGTTCCTGATCACCGCGATCGGTATGTCGTTCGTGCTGCAGCAGTTCGTGCTGTTCATCCTGCCGAAGATCATCCCGGGCTACGGCGGGCCGAACGCGCAGCAGCCGGTCGTGCTGGTGCAGCCCAAGACCCAGTTCACGTTCTTCGGGGTGGCGGTCTCCAACGTCACGCTCGTCATCATCGGCGCGGCGCTGGTGCTGGCGGTGCTGACCGATCTGGCGATCAACCGGACCAAGTTCGGACGCGGCATCCGGGCCGTCGCGCAGGACCCGACCACCGCGACGTTGATGGGGGTGTCGCGGGAGCGCATCATCATGACGACGTTCCTCATCGGCGGCGTGCTCGCCGGCGCGGCCGCTCTGCTGTACACCCTCAAGGTGCCGCAGGGCATCATCTACTCCGGGGGGTTCCTGCTCGGCATCAAGGCGTTCTCCGCGGCCGTGCTGGGCGGGATCGGCAACCTGCGCGGTGCCCTGCTCGGCGGTCTGATCCTCGGCATCATGGAGAACTACGGGCAGGCCGTGTTCGGCACCCAGTGGCGTGACGTGGTCGCATTCGTCCTGCTGGTGCTGGTGCTGCTGGTGCGCCCGACGGGCATACTCGGCGAGAGCCTGGGGAAGGCACGGGCATGACATCCAGCGGGCAGGAGCGGAGCGACTCGGGGATCGGCAGCGCGTGGGCGCGGGTGACCGACTGGTGGGACGGACTGTCCCGCGCGCAGAAATGGGTGTTCGGCATCATCCTGTTCGCCGGGGTGGCGCTGTCGCCGTTGTTCACCCCGCCGTTCCTCGACACCCCGGGCATCAGCTTCGGCGGCACCATGGCGCAGTTCGCGATGGTCGCGATCATCGCGATCGGCCTCAATGTCGTTGTCGGACAGGCGGGTCTGCTCGACCTGGGTTACGTGGGGTTCTACGCCGTCGGCGCGTACACGGTGGCGCTGCTCACCAGCCCGGAGAGCCCGTGGAACCAGGTCGGCCCCGACGGCTTCTTCAGCACGCCGTGGGCCTGGCTGTCGTGCGTGCCGTTGGCGATGGCGTTCACGGCGCTGACCGGGCTGATCCTCGGCTTCCCGACGCTGCGGTTGCGCGGTGACTACCTCGCGATCGTCACGCTGGGCTTCGGCGAGATCATCCGGTTGATGGCCGACAACCTCGCCGACATCACCAACGGCCCCCGCGGCCTCAACGAGGTGGCCTTCCCGCACATCCTCGAGAGCGAGAAGAACCCGCAGGGCGTGTTCTCGGTGTCGAACTCTTCCGGCGACGCCAACTACGGCACCTGGTGGTTCTGGCTGGGCCTGGTGCTGATCGTCGTCATCCTGCTGCTGGTGGGCAACCTCGAACGCAGCCGGGTCGGGCGTGCGTGGATCGCGGTGCGCGAAGACGAGGATGCCGCAGAGGTCATGGGCGTCAACACCTTCCGGTTCAAGCTGTGGGCGTTCACCATCGGTGCCGCGATCGGCGGTCTGTCCGGCGCCCTGTACGCCGGGCAGGTCCAGTACGTCGCGCCGCCGACGTTCAACATCATCAACTCGATGCTGTTCCTCTGCGCGGTCGTGCTCGGCGGTCAGGGCAACAAGCTCGGTGTCATCCTCGGCGCGTTCATCATCGTCTACCTGCCCAATCGCCTTCTGGGCGTGCACTTCCTGGGCATCGACATGGGGAATCTGAAGTACCTGTTCTTCGGACTGGCGCTGGTGGTGCTGATGATCTTCCGGCCGCAGGGCCTGTTCCCGGCCCGCCAGCAGCTGCTCGCCTACGGCAAGGCGGCCCGGAACCTGTTACGGGCCGACCCCACGGACAAGGAGCCGGCGCCATGACCATCGAAGACCTCGCCGGCGTGCACCGCGAGATCGCGGCCGACGAGGGGGAGGTGCTGCTGCAGACCAAAGACCTGACCGTGACGTTCGGCGGCCTCACCGCTCTCGACGCGGTCACCTTCGACATCCGCCGTGGGGAGATCCTCGGCCTCATCGGTCCGAACGGGGCGGGCAAGACGACCTGCTTCAACGCGATCACCGGCGTCTACCGGCCCAGCGCGGGGTCGGTGGTGTTCGACGGCGAGCCGATCGGCCGGATCAAGCGGCATCAGATCACCCGGCGGGGCATCGCCCGCACCTTCCAGAACATCCGGCTGTTCGGTGAGATGACCGCCCTGGAGAACGTCATGGTCGGCACCGATGCGCGCCACCACACCTCGGTGCCCGGCGCGCTGTTCCGGTCGCCTCGGCACCGGCGCGAGGAACGCTCGGCCATCGAGAGATCGGCGGCCCTGCTGCACTTCGTGGGGATCGCGCACCGGGGCGAGGAGAAGGCCAAGAACCTGTCCTACGGCGATCAACGCCGCCTCGAGATCGCCCGGGCGTTGGCGACCGAACCGAAGCTGCTGTGCCTCGACGAGCCCGCGGCGGGATTCAACCCGAGCGAGAAGTCCGCGCTCATCGATCTGATCCGCAAGATCCGCGACGACGGCTACACCGTCCTGCTGATCGAACACGACATGCGGCTGGTGATGGGGGTGACCGACCGGATCGTCGTGCTCGAGTTCGGCCGCAAGATCGCCGACGGCCTGCCCGCCGAGATCCGCGAGGACCCCAAGGTCATCGCGGCCTACCTGGGGGTGCCCGATGACGACATCACCTGATCCGCGACCGGTGCTGCTGGAGGCACGCGACCTCGTGGTGCACTACGGCCGGATCAAGGCGCTGCACTCGGTGTCGATCACCGTGCACGAGGGTGAGCTTGTGACGTTGCTCGGCTCCAACGGCGCGGGCAAGACGACGATGATGCGGGCGATCTCGGGCCTGCTCCCGCTGACGTCGGGGTCGGTGTGGTTCGACGGACGCGACGTCAGCCGGGTCAAGGCGCACCGCCGGGTCACCGACGGGCTGATCCAGGCCCCGGAGGGCCGCGGCGTTTTCCCCGGTATGACGATCCTCGAGAACCTCGAGATGGGTTGCTACGGGCGCAAATTCGCGTCGAAGGCCGAACACGACGAGAAGCTGGACTGGATCCTGGAGACTTTCCCGCGGCTGGCCGAACGCAGAACCCAGGTCGGGGGCACGCTGTCGGGCGGGGAACAGCAGATGCTGGCGATCGGCCGCGCGTTGATGGCCCGGCCCAAGGTGCTACTCCTCGACGAGCCGTCGATGGGCCTCGCGCCGATGGTCATCTCGCAGATCTTCAAGATCATCGCGGAGATCAACGCGACGGGCACCACGGTGCTGCTGGTCGAGCAGAACGCCCAGCAGGCCCTGAGCCGCTCGGACCGCGCGTACATCCTCGAGACCGGTGAGGTGACGCGCACCGGCAACGCCCGGGACCTGTTGGCCGACGACAGCATCCGCGCCGCCTACCTCGGGGTCGCCTAGTCTCCCTCGCCGCGGACGCCGGGATCTGTGAACCCGGCGGCCCTGTCCGTCGTCTTCTCCGGTGGAGGGCACCGACGCCGAGGCGCCCGGAACGGAGTGGATCCATGATGCTCAAACTGGTCGCCGCCAGTTGCCTGACCGCCGCGGCGGCAATCGGCGCCATCACCCTGACCGTCGCTCCGGGCCAGGCGCCGTCGGGGCCCTACCTCACCACCCAATCGACCGTGGTGACCACGACGTCCAGTCCACCGACGTACACCGGGCGTCCGGGCTACTGACGGGCACTGATCCGGAAGAGCTTCTGCCGGGACGTCGCGCCCGACACCAGCGTGACGTGGCGACGCGGCACGCCCAGATGCTCGGCGAGGACGCGGACCACGGCGTCGTTCGCCTTGCCGTCCACCGCGCGCTCGCGCACGTAGATCGTCAGCCCACCATCGGGGGCCGTCTCGACGAGGGGACCTTTCGTGCTCCCCGGCTTGACGCGCACGGACAAGGACTCGGCCACCGCCTACCGCGCGACGACGACCGAGGATCCGTGGCCGAACAGGCCCTGGTTGGCGGTGACGCCGACCGTGGCGTTCTCCACCTGCCGGCCGGTCGCCCGCCCGCGCAGCTGCCAGCTGAGCTCGCAGACCTGGGCGATCGCCTGCGCCGGAATCGCCTCGCCGAAGCTGGCCAGACCGCCGGAGGCGTTGACCGGGATGCGGCCACCGATCGTGGTCGCCCCGCTGCGCAGCAGATGCTCGGCCTCACCCTTGGCGCACAGGCCGAGATGCTCGTACCAGTCGAGTTCCAGCGCCGTGGACAGATCGTAGACTTCCGCGAGGCTCAGGTCCTCCGGACCGATACCAGCCTCGGCGTAGGCGGCGTCGAGGATCTGGTCCTTGAACACCCGCTCCGGACCCGGTACCACGGCGGTGGAATCCGTTGCAATATCCGGCAATTCGGGAAGATGCTGCGGGTACTGCGGTGACTGCAGACTCACCGCGCGGACCGACGGCACACCCTCGACGGAGCCGAGGTGCTTCTCGGTGAACGCCTTGCTCGCCACGATCAGCGCCGCGGCGCCGTCAGAGGTCGCGCAGATGTCGAGCAGCCGCAACGGATCCGACACCACCGGACTGGCCAGCACGTCGTCGACCGTCGCCTCCTTGCGGTAGCGGGCGTTGGGATTGTTCAACCCGTGCCGGGCGTTCTTGACCTTCACCGCAGCGAAGTCCTCGAGCGTCGCACCGTGGAGGTCCATCCGGCGCCGCGCCAGCAGGGCGAAGTAGACCGTGTTGGTCGCGCCGATGAGGTGGAAGCGCTGCCAGTCGGGGTCGTTCTTGCGCTCCCCGCCAACAGGAGCGAAGAAGCCCTTGGGCGTGGTGTCGGCTCCGATCACCAGGGCGACGTCGCAGAAACCGGCCAGGATCTGCGCGCGGGCGCTCTGCAGTGCCTGCGAGCCGCTGGCGCACGCCGCATAGCTGGAGGTGACGGGGATGCCGTTCCATCCCAGCTTCTGGGCGAAGGTCGCGCCGGCGACGAAGCCGGGGTAGCCGTTGCGAATCGTGTCCGCGCCCGCGACGAGTTGGATCTGGCGCCAGTCCAGGCCGGCCTCGGCCAGCGCCGCGCGCGCGGCGACGACGCCGTACTCGGTGAAGTCGCGGCCCCACTTGCCCCATGGGTGCATACCGGCACCGAGGATGTAGACCGGTTCGGGAGTTCGAGTGCTCATTCGGCGATCCTCCACGCGTAGACAATGCGTTCGACGCCGTCGTCGTCGACATAGAGCGGCATGGTGGTCAGCTCCATCTCCATGCCGACCTTCAGGTCTTCGGCCAGGGTGCCCTCGACGACCTTGCCGAGCACGATCAACCCTTCGGCGGCCAACTCGACCGCGGCCACCGCGAACGGCTCGAAGGGATCCGGCGACGGGTACGGCGGCGGCGGCGCGTAGCGGTTCTCGGTGTAGCTCCACAGCGTGCCCCGCCGCGACAGCGGCACCTGCGCGAGCTCGTCACCGTCGCAGCCGGGGTTCGGGCAGTTGTTGGCGCGCGGTGGGAACACGTACGTGCCGCACTGATGACATGTGGCGCCGATCAGATAGGGCTGACCGGAGCCGTCGGTGGCGAACCAGCCGTCGACCGCGGGCTGAGTGGATGCTGACACGCGGTCAGCGTACCCAGTTCCACCCGAAAACTGAAACGTGTTCCAGTTTGGCGAAAGTTGGGATCGGTAGCGATCGGCTCCGGCTGCACTGATGCCGGAGTAGCGTCCCCGTCACCACAGCGGGGGCCGGAGCGATCGGAGACCGACATGGGACTGTTCAAGAAGGCCAGAGATGCGGCCCAGCAGGGCATGGTGCACGTGCACGGCGCCGGGCCGATCGATCCTGCCGCATTCGGCGGGCCCTCGACCCGTTCGGTGGCCGCTGACGACCCGATTTGGGCGCCGATCAACGGCATCTCGCTGCAGGACTATGCCGCGCTGGCCCGCGATGCGCAGGCGCGTGGTGTCACCGACGAGGCGGGCATGATCGCGCTCGGGTCGGAGCGCGGCTGGGATCCCGCCGACACCAAGGCCGCGCTGGACGGCTGGGTGCAGCGGATGGGCCAGTCGATGGCCGTCGGTCAGCAGTTCCGCACGCTCCTGGGCTACTAGAGGCTCACCTCACCCAGGATGCGCAGGAGGTCTTCGGGCCTGTCGCGCATCAGGTTGTGCTTGCCGTCCAGTTCGTGGACCGCCCACGCCGGATCGTCGCGCACCCGTTCGTAGGAGGGCCGCAGCGGTGAGTCGCCCGGCCAATCCAGCGCATAGACGAACACGCGCTGCCGGAAGCGGTTCAGGTCGCCCGTGAGGCGCAGCGGCTGCAGCACGGTGGCCAGGGGATGGGACGTGGCGCGGTCGTCGAAGAACGCCATCGGCGGGACCCCGAAGCCGGTGTCGTCCACGGCGACGTACCACTGCCGTTCCTCGTCGTTGACCAGGTCCCAACAGGCTTCGCCGTCGTGGGGTACCACCGCGTCGAGGAACACCAGCGAGTCGACCCGATCGGGGATCCGGTCGGCGACGCCGGTGATCACCATGCCGCCGTAGCTGTGCCCGACGAGGATGAGGTCATCGTCGGCGGCGGTGTCGTTGTCGAGGGTCGCGAGGACATCGGTGATGTGGGTGTCCAGGTTGACCGCGCCCCTGAGCAGATGGGAGCGCTCGGCGACCCCGGTGAGGGTGAGGGCCAGCACGTGGTGGCCGGCCGCTCGCAGGGATGCGGCGAGATCGTCGAAACACCAGGCGCCATGGCACATTCCGGGAACGAGAACATAGGTGGACATCGTCGGACCTCCTTCTGTTCCCAGCGTGCGCCGTGCGGTGTCGATAAGTCCAATACAGATATCTTTCGTACTGGATAAGCTGAGGTTATGGAGCTTCGCCAGCTCGAGTATTTCGTCGCCGTTGTGGAGGAACGCAGTTTCACGCGGGCGGCGCAGCGTGAGCGGGTGGCCCAGCCCGCGGTCAGCGCGCAGATCCAGCGCCTCGAGCGGCAGGTGGGTCAGCCGCTGGTGACGCGATCCCGCGGTGATGTCCGGCTGACCCAGGCCGGCGCCGCGATGCTGCCGCACGCCCGGGCGGCGCTCGGTGCCGTCCGCGCCGCCCGGCAGGCGGTCGACGAGGTGGCGAACCTGGTGCGCGGCACTGTCGCGATCGGCACGGTGACCTTGCATCCGGTCGACGTGGCGCGCCTGATGGCAGAGTTCCACGGCGCCCATCCCGGGGTCGAGATCAGCCTGCGCACCGACACCTCCGACGTCCTGCTGGCCGAGCTCGCCGGCGGCAGCCTCGACGCCGCCATCGTCTCCCTCGCGGTCGACGAGACGCCGGCGGGCATCGACTGTGTGGTCATCACCGACGAGATCATCGAGCCGGCCGTCTCGGTGAGTCATCCGCTGCGAACCCGCAGGGCCCTGTCGCTGCCGCAGCTGTGCGAGCACCCGCTCATCTCTCTGCCGTCGGGCACCGGCCTGCGGTCGAGGCTCGACACCGCCTGCGCCGCAGCAGGATTACGGCCCCGCGTCGCGTTCGAGGCGTCCAGTCCCGCGGAGGTCGCGGAGCTGGCCCGGCACGGCCTGGGTGTCGCGATCCTGCCGCGGTCGATGGCGCGGAACACCGCCGGACTGCATGCGATGCGGCTCACCCCGCGGTTGCGTGGTCGGCTGGTGTGGGCGTGGCGCCGGGACGCGACGAGCCCGGCCGCCCGGTTGTTCTGCGCGCTCGCCTCCCGTTCGCTCAGGGGCGCACCGCCTGCAGACCCCGAATGAGCGCATCGATGGTGTGCTCGAAACTGGCTGCGGCGTCGGGTGTTTGGAGGACTCCGGCGAGTTCGAGGGTGACGGCGCCGTGCTGCCCGTTCCACATCGCCTGGGCCGCGTCGACCGGATCGAGTCCGCGGCGCAGCGTCAGGGCCCCGACCAGGGCGACCAGCACTGCGAACACCTCTCGCCCGCGGACGGTGACCGGGGACGCGGGATCCGCGGCAGGCGATCCGGCAGCGAAGATCAGCGTGTAGCGGGCGGGGTGTGACAGGGCGAATCGGCGGTACCCGCGGCATGCCCGGCGCAACCGGTCGACGGGTCCGCCGTCGGGTCCGACGTCGATGGCCGCGGCCAGATCGTCGAAGGCGCGCAGGGCGAGAGCGGCGAGGAGACCGTCCTTGTTGGAGAACCGGTTGTAGACGCCCATCGGGGCGACACCCGCCTCGCGGGCGACCGCCCGCACGGTCACGGCGGCGGCGCCGTCCCGGTCGAGCACGGTCTCGGCCGCGTCGAGCAACGCGGCCGAGACCTGTTCGCTGGCGGTCCGGCGACGGGGGGTTCTCACGCCACCTCGACCACGCCTCGGCGCGCCATCCAGGCCAGCGTCTCGTCGGCGACGTCCCGCCAACCGTGATCGATGGTGAGCGAGTGTCCGCGGCCGTCGAACTCGTGGAAGTCCGTCACGGCGCCCGAATCCCGGTAGAGGGCGTGGGCGGCCTTCGCCGCGACGAGCGGCACGGTGTGGTCGGCGGTGCCGCCGATGATCAGCAGCGGCCCGCGGGTGGCGTTGCCGGTGGCGACACCTGCCGGCGAGCGCCGGACGAGATTGGCCGTCGCGGCCTCGAACAGCGGCTTGCCCGGGGAGGGGATGGACCACTGCTCCCACAGCGCATCCGATTCGGCGGCGGTCAGCGCATTGCCGAAGCCGTAGCGCCACTGCCCCTGCGACAGGCCGGTGGCGCGACCGCGGTTGAGCGGATTGCCCAGCACCGGAAGCGCCGACCGGAGCTGCGGCAGCGGCAGCGGCTTCACGCCTTTGATCGGCGCGGGGGCGATCGCCACGGCCGCCGCGGCTTTGTTCTCGCCGAGCAGCTTCTGGGCGATCAGCCCGCCGAAGGAGTGTCCGATCACCACCGGAGGGGTGTCGAACTGCTCGAGCAGTCGCGCGTAGTGGGCGGTCAGGTCGTCGATGCCGACGCCGGCCTGGGCCGCGGCCTCGCGGCGGGTGTCCTCGACGGTGGGCAGTTCGCCGGGCCAGGCCGGGGCGATCGCGTGGTGGCCCTGCTCGGCGACGTAGGAGATCCAGGGTTCCCACGCGCTGTGGGCGACCCAGAGGCCGTGGATGAAGACGATGTTCGTCATGGCAGTCCGTTCCCGTTCCTTATAGAACGATGTTACATAAGATCGACACCGGCTGTAACCGCCCGGGCCCCGCGTTCATTCCCGATGGATGCCGGGGGTCGTTCCCGATGGATCGGGTGTCGGTCCCGGTGCCTAGAGTGAAGGCCGTGAGCCCAGCCAAGACCGCATCGGTGACCGACGAGAAGCCCACCTTGATGCTGTTGGACGGCAACTCCCTGGCGTTCCGCGCGTTCTACGCGCTGCCCGCCGAGAACTTCAAGACCCAGGGCGGGTTGACCACCAACGCGGTCTACGGCTTCACCGCCATGCTGATCAACTTGCTCCGCGACGAGCAGCCCAGCCACATCGCCGCGGCCTTCGACGTCTCGCGACAGACGTTCCGCAAGGAGAAGTACCCGGAGTACAAGGAGGGCCGGTCGGCCACCCCCGACGAGTTCCGCGGACAGATCGACATCACCAAGGAAGTGCTGGGGGCGCTCGGCATCACGGTGCTCGCCGAGCCCGGCTTCGAGGCGGACGACATCATCGCGACGCTGGCCACGCAGGCCGAGAACGAGGGCTACCGGGTGCTGGTGGTCACCGGGGACCGGGACTCCCTGCAGCTGGTCAGCGATGACGTCACCGTGCTCTATCCGCGCAAGGGGGTCAGCGAACTGACCCGGTTCACCCCGGACGCCGTGGTGGAGAAGTACGGCCTGACACCGTCGCAGTACCCCGATTTCGCGGCGCTGCGCGGTGACCCGAGTGACAACCTGCCGGGGATCCCGGGGGTCGGGGAGAAGACGGCCACCAAGTGGATCGCCGAATACGGTTCGCTGCAGGCACTCGTCGACAACGTGGACAAGGTCAAGGGCAAGGTCGGTGATGCGCTGCGCGCGCACCTGTCGAGCGTGGTGCTCAACCGGGAGCTGACCGATCTGGTCAAAGAGGTGCCGCTCGCGCAGACACCGGACACGCTGCGGATGCAGCCGTGGAACCGCGACCAGATCCACCGGCTTTTCGACGACCTGGAGTTCCGGGTGTTGCGCGACCGGCTGTTCGACACGCTGGCCTCGGCGGACCCGGAAGTCGAGGAGGGCTTCGAGGTCCGCGGTGAGGCGCTGCAGCCGGGGACGCTTGCGGCGTGGCTGGCCGAGCGCAGCGGCGGAGGCCGGTTCGGGCTCGCCGTGGTGGGCAACCACCTGGCCTTCGACAGCGACGCCACCGCGATCGCGATCGTCGCCCCTGACGGCGACGGCCGCTACCTCGACACCGCCACCCTGGATCCGGGCGACGAGACGGCGTTGGTGTCGTGGCTCGCCGACCCCGGCCAGCCCAAGGCCCTGCACGAGGCGAAGCTCGCGATGCACGATCTGGAGGGCCGGGGATGGCCGGTGTCCGGGATCACCTCCGACACCGCGCTGGCCGCCTATCTGGTGCGGCCCGGGCAGCGCAGCTTCACCCTCGATGACCTGTCGCTGCGCTATCTGAAGCGCGAGCTGCGTGCGGACAACCCTGAACAGCAACAACTTTCGCTACTCGACGACTCCGAGGGGGTGGACGACCAGGCCGTGCAGACGCTGCTGTTGCGCGCCAGCGCGGTGATGGACCTCGCCGATGCGCTCGACGAGGAGCTGGCCCGGATCGATTCCTCGGCGCTGCTCGGCAGCATGGAACTGCCCGTCCAGCGGGTGCTCGCCGAGATCGAAAGCGCTGGCATCGCCGTCGATCTGGAAACCCTCACCGAACTGCAGAGCGAGTTCGCCGGGCAGATTCGCGACGCCGCCGAGGCCGCATACGCGGTGATCGGCAAACAGATCAACCTCGGCTCGCCCAAACAGCTCCAGACGGTGCTCTTCGACGAGTTGGAGATGCCGAAGACCAAGCGCACCAAGACCGGATACACCACGGATGCCGATGCCCTACAGGGTCTTTTCGAGAAGACGGGCCACCCGTTCCTGCAGCATCTGCTCGCGCACCGGGATGCGACCCGGCTGAAGGTCACCGTCGACGGACTGCTCGGTTCGGTGGCCGGAGACGGGCGAATTCATACCACGTTCAACCAGACGATCGCGGCGACCGGCCGGCTGTCCTCGACCGAGCCGAACCTGCAGAACATCCCGATTCGCACCGAGGCGGGCCGGCGGATCCGTGACGCGTTCGTTGTCGGTGGTGGCTACGCGGAGCTGATGACCGCGGACTACAGCCAGATCGAAATGCGCATCATGGCGCACCTGTCGGGTGACGAAGGCCTGATCGAGGCGTTCAACACCGGGGAGGATCTGCACTCGTTCGTCGCGTCGCGGGCGTTCGACGTCCCGATCGACGAGGTGACGCCGGACCTGCGCCGGCGGGTCAAGGCGATGTCCTACGGGCTGGCCTACGGCTTGAGCGCCTACGGGCTCTCGGCGCAGCTGAAGATCTCCACCGAAGAAGCCAAGGTCCAGATGGACCAGTACTTCGCCCGCTTCGGCGGGATCCGCGACTACCTGCGCGACGTCGTCGATCAGGCCCGCAAGGACGGCTACACCTCGACGGTGTTCGGACGCCGGCGCTACCTTCCCGAACTGGACAGCAGCAACCGCAACGTGCGGGAGGCGGCCGAGCGGGCTGCGCTCAACGCTCCGATCCAGGGCAGTGCAGCCGATCTCATCAAGGTCGCGATGATCAACGTCGACACGGCGATCAAGGACGCGGGGCTGTCGTCACGGATGTTGTTGCAGGTGCACGACGAACTGCTGTTCGAGGTCGTCGACGGTGAGCGCGATGCCCTGGAGGCGCTGGTGCGCGAGCACATGGGCAACGCATACCCGCTCAACGTGCCGCTCGAGGTCTCGGTGGGCTACGGCCGCAGCTGGGATGCGGCCGCACACTGATGACGGGTCACTCGTTCGACGAGGCGGTGGCGCTGCAGCACGTCGCGCCCGGGCGCCTGCGCGGCAAGACCAGCCCCGACTGGGCGAACATGGTCGGGCCGTTCGGCGGCATGACGGCCGCGGTCATGCTGCGCGCGGTGGAGGACCAGCCGGAACGGATCGGCGAGCCCGTCTCGCTGACCGTGAACTTCGCCGCGCCGATCGCCGACGGCGACTTCGACATCGCCGTCACCGCCGTGCGCACCAACCGCACCAATCAGCACTGGCTGGTCGAGCTGTCCCAGAACGGCGTCGTCACGACCACGGCGACAACTGTTTTCGGCCTGCGCCGGGAGACCTGGTCGGAGACCGAGGCGCCGCCCTGGCAGGTGCCTGCACCGGAGGGGATCACCCCGACCGGCCTGCACCCGACGGTGGTGTGGGCGCGCAACTTCGAGATGCGCTTCGTCGACGGTGCCGTCCCCGGCGCGGGCGCCGACCCGTCGCCGTCCTCGGTGACCACGCTGTGGGTGCGCGACCGACATGCGCGGCATCTCGACTTCGCGGCGCTGACCGCGGTCAGCGACATCTTCTATCCCCGGGTGTTCCTGCGCCGCGGCGCGGTGTCCCCGGCCGGGACGATCTCGCTCACCACCTACTTCCACGCCGACGGCAGCGACCTCGCCGCAATCGGCGACGATTTCGTGCTCGCCCGCTCGCACGCGAACCGCTTCTCCCGTGGCTACTTCGACCAGTCGGCGCAGCTGTGGAGCCGCGCCGGTGAGCTGTTGGTGACCACGCACCAGATGGTCTATTTCAAGACGTAGGCCCGGGCGGGTGCGTGCCGACGATCAGTTCGCGGGGTCCCGTCGGCAGCCGCCAGTGGAACGTGATCGCCGCCAGCCGCAGCAGCGTCGCCACCAGGGTCCCGACCGCCACCCCGATCCACTGGGGCCCGTAGTAGTCGATGACCACGTAGATCACCGCACCGAGCATGGCCGGCACGGCGTACATGTCGTCGGGTCCCATCACCGCAGGGACGTCGCGGGCCACCACGTCGCGGATGATCGTGCCTGCCAGCGCCGACACCATGCCCAGCAGCGCCGCGGCGAACCAGCTGGCGCCGTGGTCGACGGCCAGGGCGGCCCCCGACGTGGCGAAGAACCCCATCCCGACGGCGTCGAGCATCCTCACCGGCTGGTGCAGCCGGATCACCGTCCGGGCGAACAGCGTCGCCAGCGCCGCGGCCGCCAGACATACCGTGATGTCGGGCCAGCGCTGCAGCGATTGCGGGGGAGAGATGTCGAGCAGCACGTCACGCAGGACGCCGCCCCCCACGCCGGTGAACACCGCCATCGCCGCGATGCCGAACAGGTCGAATCCCTTGCGGACACCGAGCACCGCCCCGGAGGCCGCGGCGGCGCCGATCCCGAGGTAGTTGAGGATGTGCTGGATCACGAGCCGAGTATGGCGGTCAGGACGTCCGGAAACCGGCCAGCTGGTACAGGGCGGGGGAGGCCGACCTGGCGGCGTACAGCGCGTAGGTCTCCTCGTGCAGGAGCGCGACGACCCGCGGGTCGCCGAACCCGCGGTCGATCCGGTCCCGTACGAATGCCAGTTCGACGACCTGGTGGGCGAACCGCTTCACCGCGGCGCCGGCCGGTTTCCCCCCGAACCGGGTGGCCTCGGCGACGGCGAGCCTTCGGGTCTTGATGGAGCCCAGCCAGGTCGCCTCGTTGGGGCTGACGATGCCGGCGGCCACCATGCCCGGCAGGGTCGCCGCGACGATGCGCTGCTCCCGGCGCCGGCTCTGCACGGCGAGGGTGATCGCCAGCGCGAACACCGGCATCATCCAGAACACGTACACCCCGAGGTAGGCCTCCGGGCCGAACAGCGACGAGCCGTTCCACATGGCGTGCAGGACGACGGCGCCGGCGTAGCCGAGCAGGATCGCGCCCGCCTTCCCGGCGGCCGACCGTCGCTGCAGCGCGTACCAGACGCCGATGGCGGTCATCGTGGTGAACAGCGAGTGGGCGAACGGAGACATGATCAGCCGCAGCGCCGCCGTGAACAACGAATCGGCCACCGAATCCGCGTTGGCGATGTAGAGGATGTCCTCCAGCCAGGCGAAACCGGCTCCGACCAGGCCGGCGTAGACCAGGCAGTCGGTCCGCGAGTTGAGCTCGTTGCGGCGCACGCCGGTCATCATCAGCAGCAGGAACGCGCCCTTGGCCGCCTCCTCGGTCAGCGGCGCGCCCACGACCAGCGTGAACGGGCTGATGTCGTCGGAGCCGCCGGGGTTCACCCACGCCTCGAGGACGATCTGCAGGATCGAGGAGATCACCACCGCCGCCGAGGTGCCCCAGATGAACGCGAAGATCAGCAGCCGGGGCGGCTCCGGTTCCCACCGGTCCAGCCACAGGTAACACAGCACGACGACGGTCATCGCGATACTCGAGAGCACGAACCCGATCGACGTGCCGACGGGGTTGACCGCCGTCAGTACGATGACGATCAGCCCGGCCACCGTGCCCAGAGCGATGAGCAGGCCCAGCGGAGCGCCGACCCGGCGTACGCTGTTCACGTCAGCAGGGTAGCCGCTCGATGGGGCGGGTTTGTCCTGCATGGACCCTGTCGAGTAGCCTTGTCAGGTACCTGTGTGTGCACCTTTCGGTGCTCGATGTCGCAGGTGCATCGAGAACATCAGATCTGCCCTTTTTCCTGTCCCTACGATTGAACCTGTCCGGAGCAACCCACCACATGCCAAGTCCCTCCGTCACGTCTCCGCAAGTAGCCCTCAACGACATCGGCTCCGCGGAGGATTTCCTCGCCGCCATCGACAAGACCATCAAGTACTTCAACGATGGCGACATCGTCGAAGGGACGATCGTCAAGGTCGACCGCGACGAAGTTCTGCTCGACATCGGTTACAAGACCGAAGGTGTCATTCCCTCCCGTGAGCTCTCCATCAAGCACGACGTCGACCCCAATGAGGTTGTGTCCGTCGGCGACGAGGTCGAAGCTCTGGTCCTCACCAAGGAGGACAAGGAAGGCCGCCTGATCCTGTCCAAGAAGCGCGCTCAGTACGAGCGTGCCTGGGGCACCATCGAAGAGCTCAAAGAGAAGGACGAGGCCGTCAAGGGCACCGTCATCGAGGTCGTCAAGGGCGGCCTGATCCTCGACATCGGGCTGCGCGGCTTCCTGCCCGCGTCGCTGGTCGAGATGCGTCGCGTCCGCGATCTGCAGCCGTACATCGGCAAGGAGATCGAGGCCAAGATCATCGAGCTCGACAAGAACCGCAACAACGTGGTGCTCTCGCGCCGCGCCTGGCTGGAGCAAACCCAGTCCGAGGTGCGCAGCGAGTTCCTCAACCAGCTCACCAAGGGTGCGATCCGCAAGGGTGTCGTCTCCTCGATCGTCAACTTCGGCGCGTTCGTCGATCTCGGCGGCGTCGACGGCCTGGTGCACGTCTCCGAGCTGTCCTGGAAGCACATCGACCACCCGTCCGAGGTCGTCCAGGTGGGCGACGAGGTCACCGTCGAGGTCCTCGACGTCGACATGGACCGCGAGCGGGTTTCGCTGTCGCTCAAGGCGACTCAGGAAGATCCGTGGCGCCACTTCGCCCGCACCCACGCGATCGGCCAGATCGTCCCGGGCAAGGTCACCAAGCTGGTGCCGTTCGGCGCGTTCGTCCGTGTCGAGGAGGGCATCGAGGGCCTGGTGCACATCTCCGAGCTGTCCGAGCGCCACGTCGAGGTCCCGGACCAGGTGGTCCAGGTCGGCGACGACGCGATGGTCAAGGTCATCGACATCGACCTGGAGCGTCGCCGGATCTCACTGAGCCTCAAGCAGGCCAACGAGGACTACAACAGCGAAGAGTTCGAGGCCTGGAAGTACGGCATGGCCGACAGCTACGACGACCAGGGCAACTACATCTTCCCCGAGGGCTTCGACGCCGAGACCAACGAGTGGCTCGAAGGCTTCGAGAAGCAGCGGGACGAGTGGGAGGCCCGCTACGCCGAGGCGGAGCGTCGCTACAAGATGCACACCGCTCAGATGGAGAAGTTCGCCGCGGCCGAGGCCGAAGAGGCCGCGCGTCCGGCGACGTCCAACGGCTCGTCGCGGTCCGAGGAATCGGCCGGCGGCTCGCTGGCCAGCGATGCGCAGCTCGCCGCGCTGCGGGAGAAGCTGGCAGGCAACGCCTAGTTCGTCACGAGAGAAGGCCCCGACTCACCGAGTCGGGGCCTTTCTTGTGTCGGTCACCAGTGTGGTCACCCACCGCACTCGGCGATGCGGCGCAGCGCGGGCGGCGACATGATCGCGGAAAAAAAAAGTGTCCGGTTTCCATCGCTCACTGCTCTTACCGGTGACGACGACCCAGTGGGGGTCGCGGAACCTGAGGAGATGACATGAAGACGACGACGCGCATTCTGTCCGCATCGGTGTTGGCGCTGAGCCTGCCGTGGATGGCGGTCAGCGTGGCAGAGGCCGAGCCGAAACTCGACCTGGGCCAGTTCGAGCGTTGCTTGGCCAAGCCGCGCATCCTGAAGGCCGATGGTGTCCACGAATCGACCTACGAGCAGCGGAAGCGATGCTGCGCCGCGGCCGGTGGAACTCTCGTGATCAGCACGCAGGGCCCGCCGAACTGCGTGAAGGTGGACCCACGCGCGCCCCGAGCGGTGATCGACGTGCCGTCGCTCGGCGTGCTGACGTCCGCGTGACCGAACGGGTCCTGACCGGCCGTCCCCGCAGCTAGGATGAGCCCGTCAACGGGGGCAGTTCATGACCTTCCCAACCGATGCCGATCCCACCGACGCCGAGCTCGCCGTGGCGGCCGCGGCAGGAGACCCCCACGCGCTGGCCGCGATCTACGACCGCTACGCCGACCGGCTCCACGATTTCTGCATCGGAATGCTCAGGGATCGCGAGGCCGCTGCCGACTGCGTTCAGGACACGTTCTGCACGGCGGCCGCACGGCTGACGCAGCTACGCGAACCCGAAAGACTTCGCAGCTGGCTCTACGCCGTCGCCCGCAACGAGACGTTGCGCAGGTTGCGTGCGCGTCATCGGGAGCGCCCTGTCGACGCGGTGCCTGAGGTGGCGTCCCCCGACGCTGGACCGGAGATCCTGGCCGCCCGCTCAGCGCTGGCCGACCTGCTCGCCGAGGCGGCCGGCGGGCTCTCCGACCGCGACCGCGTCATCCTCGACCTGACCTATCACCAGGGGTTGGACGGACCGGAACTGGCCGCGGCCCTGGAAACCAGCCCGGCGTCGGCGACGAAGATGGTGCAGCGGATCCGTGACACCGTCGAACGCTCCCTCGGCGCGCTGCTCGTGGCGAGAAACGCCGAGCGGGAATCCAACGCCTGTGCCGGGCTGGCCGCAGTGCTCGACGGGTGGGACGGCACGTTCACCGTTCTGATGCGCAAGCGCGTCGCCCGGCACATCGAGGCATGCCCGCGGTGCGACGACGACCGGCGGCGCCGGGTCAGTCCCCAGGCTCTGCTCGGAGCGACTCCGGTGTTCGTCCCTGCTCCGCCGAGCTTGCGCGAGCGAACTCTGGGTGCAATCCGATTGACCTCTGCTGCAGGGTCATTCACACCCTCACGGAAGAACACCGCCCGTGCGCTGGCGGCCGCCGGCGCGGCGATCCTCGCGTTGAGCGTCATCGTCGTCCTCGCGATCGAACGTGCGCCTCAGGACACCCGGGTCAGTCCGGCCGACATCGAGGCGACCACCACCGAGGCCGGCCGACCGCCCGCCGGGCTGCTGCCCCCTCCGACACTGGATCCCGGACCGGTCCCGGCCCGCCGGAGCTCTGACCCGAAGACAGCGGTGCCGACGGCGTCCCCACGGGCCCGCGTCGGAACGGCCACCGATCCCGGCACCTCGGCTGACGATCAGGCGACGCAGACCACTCGGCCGGCGGCCACCGACGCGCCGGATTCCACCGCACCGACGACGCCGAGGACGACGACGGCCACCATGACGACGCTGGAGACGACGGTGCCGGAGACCGTGATGCCGGAGACCACGATGCCCGAGACGCTGCCCGAGCCCACGACGCCGGAGCCCACCCCGACACGGACCGGCCCGGCGCGCACCGTGCCGTCCGGACCGCTCCACACCTTCGCGCCCGACGAACCCGTGCTCACGACGGTGCCGCCGATCGGATGACGTCCGAACCCGCGAAAAAGTGTCCGTATTTCCGCCGCCGGTGCTCCTACCCCTAGCGGCGACCCGCCGGGCGCCCACGGAACACAGGAGACGGACATGCCCGAGTTCATCCAGCGCACAACGACATCCGTACTGACCGCCGCCCTCACGGGGACGGCAGTTCTCGGCATCGCCCTCGGATCGGCGGCTGCCGCCGACGCGAAGCCCTTCACCCAAAGCCCCGACAGCCTCAAGATGATGTGCGACCGCTACGGCGGCAGCTACATCGGGAAGACGAAGGGCACGGGGGCGTGGTGCGCGTGGAAGGACGGCTCCGTCACGGTCTGCGACGAGAAGGACTCCTGCACCATCGTCGAACCCGCCGAGGCGGTGCGGCAGGATCCGGGGTGGGCGGTACAGCAGCCCGGCGGCGTGCTGGTGGCGGTCGGCTGAGTCGGGAGTGCGCGCCCGGTCCTGACAGACTGTCGGCGTGCTGCGAATCGGATTGACCGGAGGAATCGGGGCGGGCAAGTCGACGGTGTCGGCGACGTTCAGCGAGTTGGGCGGCGTCGTCGTCGACGGCGACGTCATCGCCCGCGAGGTCGTGGAGCCGGGCACCCCGGGCCTGAAGAGTCTGGTGGAGACGTTCGGGGAGGAGATCCTGCTGCCCGAGGGGGCACTCAACCGGCCCGCGCTGGCGGCCATCGCGTTCAGCGATGACCAGAAGCGTGCCACCTTGAACGGCATCGTGCATCCGCTTGTGGCGCAACGTCGTTCGGAGCTGATCGCGGCTGCCGCCGACGACGCGGTGATCGTCGAGGACATCCCGCTGCTGGTGGAGTCGCAGATGGCGCCGATGTTCCCGCTCGTCATCGTGGTGCACGCCGACGCCGACCTGCGGGTCCGGCGGTTGATTGAATACCGCGGCTTCAGCGAGGAGGACGCCCGCGCGCGCATCGCGGCCCAGGCCACCGAGGAGCAGCGCCGCGCGGTCGCCGACGTGTGGCTCGACAACGCGGGAACGTCCGACGAACTCGTCGCCGCCGCCCGCCGGCTCTGGCACGACCGCATCGAGCCGTTCGCGGCCAACATCGCGGCGCGCCGCCCCGCGCAGACTCCGTCGCGGCCGGTGCCGCCGGACCCGCAGTGGCCGGCGCAGGCACAGCGGATCCTGGCCCGGCTGCGGACGGCGTGCGGGCACCGCGCGGTTCGCGTCGATCACATCGGGTCGACCGCCGTCGCGGGGATGGCCGCCAAGGACGTCATCGACGTGCAGGTGACCGTGGACGGTCTCGGCAGCGCCGACGAGATCGCCGAGGCGATGCTGGCGGCCGGCTACGTCGCCACCCCGGTCACCGAGGACGTCGCCCAACCCGACGCGCGCAGCACCGTGGCCGCTTTCGACCACACCGACGACGACGCCCTGTGGCGTAAACGGCTCTACGGTTCCGCCGACCCGGGACGCCCCACGAATGTCCACGTGCGCGTCCAGGGGTGGCCCGGCCAGCAGTTCGCGCTGCTGTTCGTCGACTGGCTGCGGGCCAACCCGTCCGTACAGGCCGAGTACGCCGACCTCAAGCAGTCGGTGGAGTCGCCCCAGGACAAGGAACCCTGGTTCTCCGACGCCTACCAACGGGCGTGGCAGTGGGCCGACGCCACCGGTTGGCGACCGGCGGACTAGAGCGGCGGCGCGGGAACGTCCGGCGGCGCGGTGTCGGGTGCCCCGGGCATCGGAAGGTCCAGCGGGGCTCCGCACTGCAGCGTGCCGTACAGCGGGTCGTCCTTCACGCGGAACAGGCGCGGCGCGATGAACTGGTCGGCCTGGGCCACGATCTGGTCGTCGACCAGGATCTCGCAGTGCAGGTTCGACCCGTAGGGCCACTGGATCGAGATCTGCATGCCGGCCAGCTTGGGGTCGGTGAGCACGGTGTTCACCTCGAACGTCTGCCCCGGCAGCATGGTCGGCTGGGCGCTGTTGACGTTCTGGTCGTCCTGCTTGTACGCCACCACCGCGCCGCGGGAGGTGCCGTCGGCACGGGCACGGTAGAGCACGTTGTGCTGCACGGGCGGGGACGTGGCGTCGGCCACCGGCGGCGGCTCAGGATCCGCCGTCGCGGTGGTCAACGGCGACACCAACCCAGCGGTCAGCAGGACCGCCGCGGCGCCGGCCGCCAACCCGGCTTGCGTCCGTCTGCTCGAACTCACACCGCGGAGTCTATGCTGCGCGCCACGTCAGGGTGATCCCGAGCGTGCTCAGCCAGCGGTCGAGGTGGTAGCCGTGACGGGTCAGCGCCTCGACAGTGGCCACCGCGGTGCGGATCGCGCGGTCGCCCTCCGCGGGGCCGAGCAGACCCTCCCGGACGGCCACCAGCAGTTCGTCGACGTCGGTGAGCACGACCTGCCGGCCGGTGCGCAGCACCAGGTCGAGGTAGTGGTCCTCGCCGTGCCAGACCTGCGGTCCGGCGGTGTAGACGCCGACATCGAGGTAGAAGTCCTGGTCGCGCTCGTGTCCGGGATTGAAGTGGAAGACGGTGACCCGCAGATCCAGCGCCGGCAGCAGCCAGGATTCGAGGTAGTGGAACTGCGCCCGGCCCGGCGTCGGCCGGGCCATGTAGAGGCCCCAGGGCTCGACGGTGTAGACGTCGACGTCCCGCACGACACCCTTGGGGTCGGTGTTGGTGCGGGCCGCCAGGTCGAAGCGCTCGCGTTTGGGAGGATGGATGCCGACCAGGATAAACACCGTCGGCAGCCCGCGGAACAGAACATGTCGGTGCCGGGTTCTACCCTGGTGAACATGGCTTTCGCGACTGAACATCCGGTGCTCGCGCATTCGGAGTACCGGCCCGTCGATCAGGTCGTGCGCGCTGGTGCGCGGTTCGAGGTCGTCAGCGAATACCAGCCCGCCGGCGACCAGCCCGCGGCCATCGAGGAGTTGGAACGCCGTATCCGGGCGGGGGAGCGCGACGTCGTGCTGCTCGGTGCCACCGGTACCGGCAAGTCGGCGACCACGGCGTGGCTGATCGAGCGGCTGCAGCGGCCCACGCTGGTGATGGCGCCCAACAAGACGCTGGCCGCACAGCTGGCCAACGAGCTGCGAGAGATGTTGCCGCACAACGCCGTCGAGTACTTCGTCTCCTACTACGACTACTACCAGCCCGAGGCGTACATCGCCCAGACCGACACCTACATCGAGAAGGACAGCTCGATCAACGACGACGTGGAGCGGCTGCGCCACTCGGCCACGTCGAGCCTGCTGTCGCGCCGCGACGTCGTGGTGGTGGCGTCGGTGTCGTGCATCTACGGGCTGGGCACGCCGCAGTCCTACATGGACCGCTCGGTCGAGCTCACGGTCGGCGACGAGGTGCCCCGCGACGCGCTGCTGCGGCTGTTGGTCGATGTGCAGTACACCCGCAACGACATGTCGTTCACCCGCGGTACGTTCCGGGTGCGCGGCGACACCGTCGAGATCATCCCGTCCTACGAGGAGCTGGCCGTCCGGATCGAGTTCTTCGGCGACGAGGTCGAGGCTCTCTACTACATGCATCCCCTCACCGGCGACGTGATCCGTCAGGTCGATTCGCTGCGGGTGTTTCCCGCGACGCACTACGTGGCAGGACCGGAACGGATGGCGCAGGCGATCTCGACCATCGAGGCCGAGCTCGAGGATCGTCTCAAGGAACTGGAGGGTCAGGGCAAGCTGCTGGAGGCGCAGCGGCTGCGGATGCGCACGAACTACGACGTCGAGATGATGCGCCAGGTCGGGTTCTGTTCGGGCATCGAGAACTACTCGCGGCACATCGACGGTCGTCCCGCCGGTTCGGCGCCGGCCACCCTGCTGGACTATTTCCCGGAGGACTTCCTCCTGGTCATCGACGAGTCGCACGTGACGGTGCCGCAGATCGGCGGCATGTACGAAGGCGACATGTCGCGCAAGCGCAACCTCGTCGACTTCGGGTTCCGGCTGCCTTCGGCGGTGGACAACCGCCCGCTGACGTGGGAGGAGTTCGCCGACCGTATCGGACAGACGGTGTACCTGTCGGCCACACCGGGCCCCTACGAGCTCAGCCAGACCGGCGGTGAATTCGTCGAGCAGGTCATCCGCCCGACCGGTCTGGTCGATCCGCAGGTCATCGTCAAGCCGACCAAGGGCCAGATCGACGACCTGATCGGGGAGATCCGCAAGCGCACCGAGCGCGATGAGCGGGTGCTGGTCACTACGTTGACCAAGAAGATGGCCGAGGACCTCACCGACTACCTGCTGGAGATGGGCATCCGCGTTCGGTATCTGCACTCCGAGGTGGACACGTTGCGCCGCGTCGAGCTGCTGCGACAGCTGCGGCTGGGGGAGTACGACGTGCTGATCGGCATCAACCTGCTCCGCGAGGGGCTAGACCTTCCCGAGGTGTCCCTGGTGGCGATCCTCGACGCGGACAAGGAAGGGTTCCTGCGGTCGCCGCGCAGCCTGATCCAGACCATCGGCCGCGCGGCGCGCAACGTCTCCGGCGAGGTCCACATGTACGCCGACACGATGACGGACTCGATGAAGCAGGCCATCGACGAGACCGAGCGGCGCCGGGCCAAACAGATCGCCTACAACGAAGAGCACGGCATCGACCCGCAGCCCCTGCGCAAGAAGATCGCCGACATCCTCGACCAGGTGTACCGGGAGGCCGACGACACCGACGCCGCGGTCGAGGTGGGGGGCTCGGGCCGCAATGCGTCGCGGGGCCGCCGTGCCCCCGGCGAGCCGGGCCGGGCGGTCAGCGCCGGAGTGTTCGAGGGTCGCGACACCGCGAACATGCCGCGGGCGGAACTGGCCGATCTGATCAAGGACATGACGGCTCAGATGATGGCCGCGGCGCGGGATCTGCAGTTCGAGCTCGCCGCCCGGATCCGCGACGAGATCGCCGACCTGAAGAAGGAACTCCGTGGCATGGACGCGGCCGGCCTCAAATGAGTTGATCTCAACCGCTGTTGAGGTCTTACGGTCGACGGCGTGACCGACATCGAGGCGCCCACCGGCCAGGAGGCGGGGACGTGGCGTGAGCTCCTGGGTCCGCGCCACCTCGGGGCCTCGGCCGTGCTCGCGGGCGGCGTGGCTCTCTACGCGACCAACGAGTTTCTCACCATCAGCCTGATGCCCAGCGCCGTCGCCGACATCGGCGGTCAGCGGTTCTACGCATGGGTGACCACCGTGTACCTGGTCGGCTCGGTGATGGCGGCCACCACGGTGCACGCCGTGCTGATGCGGTGGGGCCCGCGGTGGTCCTACGTGTTCGGGCTCAGCATGTTCGGTGTCGGCAGTCTCGGCTGCGCGGTGGCGCCGAGCATGGAGATGCTGCTCGCGGGCCGGACGGTGCAGGGCGTGGCCGGCGGACTGCTCGCCGGTCTCGGATACGCCGTCATCAACACCGCACTGCCGAGTGCCCTGTGGACCAAGGCCTCGGCCCTGGTCTCGGCGATGTGGGGGGTGGGCACGCTGGTCGGCCCGGCCGCCGGGGGACTGTTCGCCCAATACGGTTCGTGGCGTTGGGCTTTCGGGGTGCTCGTGGTGACGACGACCATGATGTCGGTCCTGGTGCCGCTCGCGCTGCCGGGAACCCGCGACACCTCCACGCCGCCGAGCCGGATCGGTGTTCCCGTGTGGTCGCTGCTGCTGCTCGGGCTGGCGGCGCTGCTGGTCAGCGCGGCGGGAGTGCCCCATGACGGGCGCGCCACCGCAGGGCTCGTCGTGGCCGGCTTCGGTCTGGTCGCGGTGTTCCTGGTGGTCGACCGTCGGGCCGGCGCATCGGTATTGCCGCCCAGTGCTTTCCGCCCCGGCCCGCTGAAGTGGATCTACCTGACCCTGGGCGTGCTGATGGCCGCGACGATGGTCGACATGTACGTTCCGCTGTTCGCGCAGCGCCTCGCGCATCTCGCCCCGGTGGCCGCGGGTTTCCTCAGCGCCGGGCTGGCCGTCGGATGGACCGTCGGTGAGATCAGCAGCGCGTCGCTGAGCCGGCAACGGGTGATCGTCCGGACGGTGGCGGTGGCGCCCTTGGTGATGGCGCTCGGGTTGACGGTCGGCGCGCTGACCCAACGCGAGGACGCCTCCGGCTGGTTCGTGGCGGCGTGGGCGGCGGGACTGGTGGTCACCGGCAGCGGCGTCGGTATCGCGTGGCCGCATCTGTCGGCGTGGGCGATGAGCAAGGTGGAGGATCCCGCCGAGGGCCCCGCGGCGGCCGCGGCCATCAACACCGTCCAGGTGATCTGCGGTGCCTTCGGCGCCGCGCTGGCCGGTGTCGTGGTCAACGTCTCCGACCGTGGGGATGCGACGGCGTCGCGGTGGTTGTTCGCCGTCTTCGCCGTGCTGGCCGCGTCCGCCGCGGTCGCGTCGATCCGCAGCGGCCGCCCCGTGCAAGGCACCGGCGCGCATTAAGGCTCAGCGGGATTCCAACGGTGTCCGGCGCCCGCAACCCCTGGCAGGGTGATGGTCAGTGCGGGTGTGGCTGAGTGGCTAGGCACCGGCCTGCAAAGCCGTCCACACGGGTTCGAATCCCGTCATCCGCTCGCACGGGCGGTGTTCCACCGGCTCCCGGTGGACCCGCCCGCCTCGCCTCCCGTCCGCGCCAGTACGTTGATGCGTCATGACGTGGCTTCTGCTGATGCTCGCCATCGTCAGCGAGGTGGCGGCGACCCTGTCGCTCAAGGCCGCCGTCACGACTCCGGCGCTGTACGTCGTGGTGGTCGGCGGATACCTCGCCTCCTTCGTCTTTCTGACCTTCGTCCTCAAGCGGGGCATGGGTCTCGGTGTGGCCTATGGGATCTGGGGCGCGATCGGCGTCGCGCTGACCGCCGTGCTCTCGGCGATCATCTTCGGGGAGGCGTTCACCGCGGTGATGGGCATCGGGATGGTGTGCATCATCGCGGGCGTGCTGCTCGTGGAGATGGGCTCGCATCGCGTCGACGACCCGTCCGACGGTGGCTGAGCCGTGCCGTACCTGTTGCTGATCGCGGCCATCGTCTCCGAGGTCACCGGAACGCTCGCCCTGCGGGTCGCCGCGGGCGGGCGCCGGGCGTTCTACGGCGTGGTCGTCGTCGGGTACGTCGTGGCTTTCACGTTGCTGTCCGCGTCGCTGCAGCACGGCATGCCCTTGGGCGTCGCCTACGGGATCTGGGCGGCGGCCGGGGTCGCCCTCACCGCCGCCGCCTCACGGCTGCTGTTCCGCGAGCCGCTCACCCCGACGATGATCGTCGGCATGGGTCTGATCGTGGCCGGCGTGCTCGTCGTCGAGGTCGGTGCGGTGCGGTGATTCGGCCGTCCCACCTGTCCCGCCAGCGAAAGCGCGGGCGCGAATAACCGACCATCGCCGAATTCCCTAGCGTCGTCGCGACACGATTGCGCATCTGATCGATCACCGTTGTGTCGCCCCGCTGGCGGGGTTTGCTGAAACTGTGTCACCGTGTTCGCGTGCGCACTCGCCAGGCCGCTCGTGCCCTCGGAGTCGCGGTGACCACCGCGCTCGCATTGTGCACCACCACCACCGTTCGCGCGCCGGTCGCGTCCGCGGATGCGTGTCCCGACGTCGAGGTCGTGTTCGCGCGCGGCACCAGCGACAAGCCCGGCTTCGGTCCAGTCGGCAAGCAGTTCATCAGCACGCTGCAGAAGAAGTTGATCGGCAAGAAGGTCGCCGCGTACGCGGTGGATTACTCGGCGAGTTGGGACTTTTCGAAGTCCACCTCCGAGGGCGCGGTCGACGCGAACAAACACGTGCAGTACACGGCCGGGGTCTGTCCGAACACCAAGATCGTGCTGGGCGGGATCTCGCAGGGCGCAGGCGTGATCGACCTGATCACCATCGGCAAGCGCAAGCTGTGGTTCTTCACACCCTCGCCGCTGCCCGACACGATGGTCAATCATGTTGCGGCGATCGCGGTCTTCGGCAACCCGTCGCGCGATTACTCGAATCTCGGGCCGCTCACCACGCTGAGCCCGCTGTACGGCAGCAGGTCCATCGATCTGTGCGCCGCCAACGACCCGTACTGCACCAAGGGCATGGACCTGTTTGCTCATTTCTCCTATCTGTGGAACGGAATGATCGATCAGGCCGCCGTCTTCGCCGCGCGACGGGTCCTGGGCACCGCGACCTGAGCGCGAATGCGTCGTCGCCGCCTGCTTTTTCGCCCCCACAGCGTTCATCACCGAAGCACCTCGCGGCGATATCTATTCGGTAACCGGATCGTCGGCTCGGGCGCGGAGGCGCTAGGTTTCTCGTCGGCGGGGGACGCCGATGAGAGTTCAGGGAAAGACCATGCCAGCCAACATCACTCGCATCGGCGCTGCGACCACATGGACGGTGCTGGCCCTGCTCGGCGGGGCAGCGGTGCCCGCTGCGGCCGAGCCGAGCCCGGGCGTTCCCTGTCTGGACATGGTGCAGCAGCTGGCGGCATCACCGCCCTCGGTTCCCGAGGTGCTCGAGACGGCCGCCAACGCGCTGAACGGGATCGTGCCCGAGGAGGCCCCCGCCGCGGCCCCGGTGCCCCCCGACGAGGTCCCGCACGGTCTGACGGCGCCGACGGCACCCGGTCCGGTGCCCGCCCCGTTCGAGGCGCCGCTCGTGGCGGTGCCCCTCGAGCAGGCGGCACCCCTCGAGCAGGCGGCACCCCTCGAGCAGGCGGCACCCCTCGAGCAGGCGGCACCCCTCGAGCAGGCGGCACCCCTCGAGCAGGCGGCGGCGATGGCCGAACCCGCTGCGATCGCGGTTCCCGTTGTGGCGCCACCGATTCCGGCGGCCGTCCCACCCGTTCCGGTCGTCGTCGCGCCGGCACCGCCGGCCGCGCCGCTCACGCAGGCCGCTGCTGTAGTACCGGCGGAGCCGCCGGTGGCCGCCGCGCCGGCGGACGTGCCCCCACCGGCGCCCGTGGCGGCGGAACCGGTGGCGGCGCCCGCAGAGGTGGTGATCCCGCCCGCGCCACTGCCCGCGGCACCTCCCGACGGCGTCGAGCCGGCACCCGAAGTCGTTGCACCCGAGCTGTTTTCGCCGTCGTCGGCCGGGCCGGTCGCGGATGTTCCTGCCGATGCCCCTGCTCCGGCCGCTGCCGCGCCCGTCGCCCCGGCCGTCGTTCGGCCCGCAGAGGCCGCGCCGATCGTGCACGCGGCGTCGGTGCCCGCACCGCTCCCGGGGCCCGTGGTGCCGGTGGTGCCCGCGGCGGTTCCCCTCGCTGCTCCTGCCGTCCCGGTGCCCGTCGTCCCCCTTCCGGAATCGGTGCCCGGCCTTCCGCTGCTGCCGGCGACGTTGCCGGTGCCGCAGGACCTGGTGTGCGAAGGCACGGCGTGGTCGGCGACGACAGGACAGGACGGATCGGACGGCGGCGGCGTGCCACCGGGGGAGCGCCGCACCGACGCGTGGTGACCGCCGTCTCGTTGCCGCACTTGTTCTTTGCCGGTGTCGGCCGCGTCACGTCCCGGCCGACATCGTGACGTTGCCGGCGGACGCAGGGCCGAATCCTGGGCAAATGCCTCGTCGGTGTGGTGATTTACCAACATGCCCGCCGGATACCGGGTTACTGTCTCGGGTGGCGTAGGAACTGACACTGGGAGGATATGGATGAGCGCCTATCAAACCGTGGTGGTCGGCACGGACGGCTCGGATTCGTCGTTGCGTGCGGTGGATCGTGCTGGTCAGATCGCCGCCGGGTCGGGCGCGAAGCTCGTCGTCGCGACGGCCTACTTCCCGCAGAGCGAGGATCAGCGCGCTGCTGACGTCCTCAAGGACGAGGGCTACAAGATGTCGGGGAACGCCCCGATCTACGCGATCCTGCGGGAGGCCCGCGATCGCGCCAAGGCGGCCGGCGCCGAGCACATCGAGGAGAAGGCCGTCGTGGGCGCGCCCGTCGACGCGCTGGTCGACCTCGTCGAGGAGTTGGGCGCCGATCTGCTGGTGGTCGGCAATGTCGGCCTGAGCACCATCGCCGGACGCCTGCTGGGATCGGTCCCCGCGAACGTGGCGCGCCGGTCGAAGTCCGACGTGTTGATCGTCCACACGTCCTGACAGACCGCAGAACGAGAAAACCCTGGGCCGGCACGCCGACCCAGGGTTTTTCACGTCACGGCACGCTCAGGTGGCGGATGCCTTCGCGATCGCGGTGATCGCCGCATCCAGCGTCGCGTTGAACTGCTCGTCGCTCTGCTGGGCCGTCAGTCCCTCGGTGAGTGCACGGGAGAAGCTCGCGATCACCCCGTGGTTCGCCGCCAGCTTGTCGCAGGCCTCGTCGCGCTCGTAGCCGCCGGACAGCGCCACCACCCGCACGACCTTCGGGTGCTCCACGAGGTCGCGGTACAGGTTGTCGACGCTGGGCAGGGTCAGCTTGAGCATGACGGCCTGACCGTCGTCGAGGCGGTCCAGCGCCTCGAGCAGCGCCGCCTTCAGCTGCTCCTCGGCCTCGGCTTTGCGCGGGCTGTGGATGTCCACCTCGGGCTCGATGATCGGCACCAGGCCGGCGGCGAGGATCTGCCGGCCGATCTCGAACTGCTGATCGACGACGGCCTGCAGCCCGGCGCCGGGCGTCTTCACCACCGACCGCATCTTGGTGCCGAAGACACCCTTGTCGCGGGCGCGGGTCAGCAGGTCGTCGAGGCCGGGGATCGGCTTCATCACCTGGGCGCCGTCCTGCTCCTCGGCCAGGCCCTTGTCGACCTTGAGGAAGGGCACGATGTGCTTGACGTTCCACAGGTAGTCCGCGGTCGGGCGCCCGTCGACGTCGCGGTCCATGGTGTCCTCGAACAGGATCGCGCCCAGCACGCGGTCCCCGTCGAAGCTCGGGCTGGTGATGATGCGGGTCCGCATCTCGTGCACCAGGTCGAACATCTGCTCGTCGCCGGAGTAGGCGTCCTCGGCTATGCCGTAGAGCTTCAGCGCCTTGGGCGTACTGCCGCCGCTCTGGTCGAGCGCTGCGATGAAACCGGCGCCACGCTGCACCTTGTTCAACTGTTCGGTGTTCATGTTCCCTTCCTGATGATCCTCGGCAGGAGCGCGCTCACCAACCGCGCTCACGCCATTCGTCCAGGTGCGGACGTTCGGTCCCGAGGGTGGTGTCGTCGCCGTGTCCTGGATAGACGACGGTCTGATCGGCGAAGACGTCGAACACCTTGCTGGACACGTCGCCCAGCAGCTGCTCGAAATCGCCTTCCTTCCAGGTCTTGCCGACGCCGCCGGGAAACAGGCAGTCGCCGGTGAACAGGTGCACGCGGTCCTGCCCGTCCTCCCCGGTGTCCGCGCCGCGCAGCGCCAGCGCCACCGAGCCGGGCGTGTGGCCGCGCAGATGGATCACGTCGAAGTGCAGGTCCCCGATGTCGATCGTGTCGCCGTCGGCGAGCAGCCGGTCCGGACGCACCGGCAGCGGATCCGCGTCGAGGCGGTGCGCCGCGGTGGTGGCCCCGGTCGCGTCGACCACCTGCTCGAGAGCCAGCCAGTGGTCCTGGTGCTGGTGGCTGGTCACGATCAGCGACACCGTGGGCGCGTACCGGTCGAGCAGCTCGAGCAGGATCGGCGCCTCGTTGGCGACGTCGATGAGCAATGTCTCACCGGTACGGGAACAGGTCACCAGGTAGGCGTTGTTGTCCATGGGACCGACCGACACCTTGACGATCGATGCGCCGGTCAGGCTGCGCCGCGCCGCGGTGTGCGGCTCGACGTGGCCCGTGTAGTTGTCGTCGACGACGGTCATGGTGACTCACGTTACTGCCCGTCGTGGGGCCTCCGCCGCCACCGCGGGTGAAAGCTGTCGGTGGGTCGACCTAGCATGGTTCTGTACTGCGTCCGTAGGGCGCATCGGGCACTTCGTCTTCTCGGAGGGAAAGGACACTGTGGCTGACCGCCTCGTTGTCAAGGGTGCCCGGGAGCACAATCTCCGCGGCGTCGATCTGGATCTGCCGCGCGATGCGATGATCGTGTTCACCGGGCTGTCGGGCTCCGGCAAGTCGTCGCTGGCCTTCGACACCATCTTCGCCGAGGGGCAGCGACGCTACGTGGAGTCGCTGTCGGCCTACGCACGTCAGTTCCTCGGCCAGATGGACAAGCCGGACGTCGACTTCATCGAGGGGCTGTCGCCCGCGGTGTCGATCGACCAGAAGTCGACCAACCGCAACCCGCGCTCGACCGTGGGCACCATCACCGAGGTCTACGACTACCTGCGTCTGCTCTACGCCCGGGCGGGCACGCCGCACTGTCCCGTCTGCGGGGAGCGCATCGCCCGTCAGACCCCGCAGCAGATCGTCGACCAGGTGCTCGCCATGGACGAGGGGCTGCGCTTCCAGGTGCTCGCGCCGGTGGTCCGCACCCGCAAGGGCGAGTTCGTCGACCTGTTCGACAAGCTGAACACCCAGGGCTACAGCCGCGTTCGTGTCGACGGTGTGGTGCATCCGCTGACCGACCCACCGAAGCTGAAGAAGCAGGAGAAGCACGACATCGAGGTCGTGGTCGACCGCCTGACGGTGAAGGCGTCGGCCAAGCAGCGGCTCACCGACTCGGTCGAGACCGCGTTGAACCTCGCCGACGGCATCGTGGTGCTCGAGTTCGTGGACCGGGAAGACGACCACCCGCATCGCGAGCAGAGGTTCTCGGAGAAGCTGGCCTGCCCCAACGGCCACCCGCTGGCGGTCGACGACCTCGAGCCGCGCTCGTTCTCGTTCAACTCCCCGTACGGCGCCTGCCCGGAGTGCACCGGGCTGGGCATCCGCAAGGAGGTCGACCCCGACCTCGTGGTGCCGGATCCGGATCTCACGCTGGCCGAGGGCGCGATCGCCCCGTGGTCGATGGGGCACACCGCCGAGTACTTCACCCGGATGCTGGCCGGCCTGGGTGACCAGCTCGGATTCGACGTGAACACCCCGTGGAAGAAGCTCCCTGCCAAGGCGCGCAAGGCGATTCTCGAAGGCTGCGACGAGCAGGTGCACGTGCGGTACAAGAACCGCTACGGGCGCACACGGTCGTACTACGCCGACTTCGAGGGCGTGATGGCGTTCCTGCAGCGCCGGATGGAGCAGACGGACTCCGAGCAGATGAAGGAGCGCCTCGAGGGCTTCATGCGCGACGTGCCCTGCCCCGAGTGCAACGGCACCCGGCTCAAGCCCGAGATCCTCGCGGTGACGATGACCGCGGGCAGCTACGGCGCGAAGTCGATCGCCGAGGTCGCCGAGTTGTCGATCGCCGACTGCGCCGACTTCCTCAACGCGCTGACGCTGGGCACCCGCGAGGCCGCGATCGCGGGCCAGGTGCTCAAGGAGATCCAGTCACGGCTGGGGTTCCTGCTCGACGTCGGACTGGACTACCTGTCGCTGTCGCGGGCGGCGGGCACGCTGTCCGGCGGTGAGGCGCAACGCATCCGGCTGGCCACCCAGATCGGGTCGGGCCTGGTCGGGGTGCTGTACGTGCTCGACGAGCCGTCGATCGGTCTGCACCAGCGGGACAACCGCCGGCTGATCGACACGTTGGTGCGGTTGCGCGACCTGGGCAACACACTGATCGTCGTCGAACACGACCTCGACACCATCGCCCACGCCGACTGGGTGGTCGACATCGGTCCCGCCGCGGGAGAGCACGGCGGCCAGATCGTGCACAGCGGCACCTATGCGGATCTGCTGAAGAACCCGGAATCGATCACCGGCGCCTACCTGTCGGGCAAGGAGGAGATCGAGGTCCCGGCGATGCGGCGGGTCCCCGACAAGAAGCGTCAGCTCACCGTCGTCGGCGCGCGGGAACACAATTTGCGCGAGATCGACGTGGCGTTCCCGCTCGGGGTACTGACCTCGGTGACGGGCGTGTCCGGGTCCGGTAAGTCGACGCTGGTCAACGACATCCTGGCTTCGGTGCTGGCCAACAAGCTCAACGGCGCCCGGCTGGTGCCGGGGCGGCACACCCGGGTCAACGGCCTGGATCATCTGGACAAGCTGGTGCGGGTGGACCAGTCGCCGATCGGCCGCACACCGCGGTCGAACCCGGCCACCTACACCGGCGTGTTCGACAAGATCCGCACGTTGTTCGCCGCGACGACGGAGGCCAAGGTGCGCGGGTACCAGCCCGGCCGGTTCTCGTTCAACGTCAAGGGCGGTCGCTGCGAGGCGTGTTCGGGCGACGGCACGATCAAGATCGAGATGAACTTCCTGCCCGACGTGTACGTCCCGTGCGAGGTGTGCCAGGGGGCGCGCTACAACCGCGAGACGCTCGAGGTGCACTACAAGGGCAAGACCATCGCCGAGGTGCTCGACATGTCGATCGAGGAGGCCGCGGAGTTCTTCGCGCCCATCAGTTCGATCCACCGCTACCTCAAGACGCTGGTGGACGTCGGGCTCGGGTACGTCCGGCTCGGCCAGCCGGCGCCGACGCTGTCCGGTGGCGAGGCGCAGCGCGTCAAGCTGGCCTCCGAACTGCAGAAGCGGTCAACCGGGCGGACCATCTACATCCTCGACGAACCGACCACCGGTCTGCACTTCGAGGACATCCGCAAGCTGCTGACGGTCATCAACGGCCTTGTCGACAAAGGCAATACGGTCATCGTGATCGAGCACAACCTCGACGTGATCAAGACCTCCGACTGGATCATCGACATGGGACCCGAGGGCGGTTCGGGAGGCGGCACCGTCGTCGCGACGGGCACACCGGAGGACGTGGCGGCCGACACGGCCAGCTACACGGGCCACTTCCTCGCCGAGACGCTCGGGGTGGAGAGGGCCCGGCCGAAGAGCCGCAGCCGCCGCAAGGTCAGCGCCTGACCGTCGCACCCTTGCTCAGCGGCGAGGGGAACCGCGGATTGACCCGGACGCCGTCGAGCCATGCCGTCAACTCGTCGGCGCGGGCCTCGAGTGCCGAGGCGGCCCGGCGGCCCACCTTCTCGACCAGCACCAGCTCCACCCGGCCATCCGCGTCCTGACGCCAGGCGCCGACGATCCGGCCGTCCACCCACACCGTGGGGCCGGCGTTGCCGTTGCGGTCGAACACCGCGCCGCGGTGCGGACCCACGTACCAGTCGCGGTCGAACCAGCCCATCGTGGTGGGGTCCAGCGACGGCAGCAGCGCGCACCACGGCGCAGGCTCCGGGTCGTCCTCATCGTCGGGAAGGACGAACCCCGCGGTGCCGTCGAGGTCCACCTGCTCAGCGCCGATGTCCGACAGAGCTTTTCGCGCCCAGCCGAGGGTCGCGCCGAACCACCACCTGACGTCGGTGACCGTCGCGGGCCCGAACGTGCCGAGCCAGCGGCGCACCAGGGCCGCCCGCGCGTCGTCGACGTGGAGTTCGACACCGTCCGGCGCGGGCAGCCAGTCGCGCGCCGCCACCCAGCGCGGACGCGACGTGATCCAGCCGCCGTCGTTGGGTCCACGGATGATGTCGCCGCGCGCCGAGAGAACCGTGAGCACTCGCGGGGCCAGGTGGCTCTCACCTCCCCAGCGTTTACCGGGCGCCGGGTCGTAGGTTCCGGTCAGTTCGGGGAGCGCCTGGCGGAGTTCACGCGCACTGCACGGGCCCGCGTCGCGGAGGTGACGCAGCACCGCCTCACCGGCCGCGCTCAGCCAGGCCGACCCGTCGGCGGCGACACCGGCCCGCTCCGCGTCGGCCGCCAGGCGCCGGCTCTCGTTGGCCGCCACCCGGTCACTGGCCGCCGCCTGCACCGCCGGGAGATCGGCTGGGCTGACCACCCACAGTGTCCGGCGCATCGCGAGATGCTTGACCACCGCGCGCTCCCGGTACAGCGCCGCGTCCAGATCGGCGGACGCGAACCCCGGCAGCCGCGCCCACAGCGACAGATACGGCGTCGCGGGATCGGTGGCGTGCAGCGCGACCAGATTCTCGGTGACGGCCTGGATCGACTCTGGCGCGTCGCCCGAGCGGAGATGGTGGCGGCGGGCCAGCCGCGCGCGCCGCTGCTCGACGGTGAAGGTGCGCATCGTCTGTCCGACCGTAGTTCAAAGTTGGGATCGGTAGCGGAGCCACGCCTTTTGACTTCCTTCAGACGACGCCACCGAGGCGGAGTACGAGCGAAGGGATGCACACGATGAAGCGAGTTGTCGCAGGCGTGATCGGAATGGCCGCGGGCGCGGCGCTGCTGGTGGGGTGCTCGGGCGACAAGGACGCCACCACTCCCGCCACGTCGCAGGCTGTCGCCAGCGGGGGCACGACCGAGGTGAAGGTCGACGGAGCCGACCTGGCCGGCCTCGATCTGAACTCGGTGACCTGTGTGAAGCAGGGCGGCAAGATCAACGTCGCGAGCGGCGCGATCGGCGGGCAGCAGGGGCTCGGCATCGTGATGACCGACGCCGCGACGCCGACGGTGGAGTCGCTGGGCATGGTGGTCGACGGCAACGCGCTCGCGGTCGCCAACGCGATGGGTGCCAAGAGCGGCTCTGCGGAGGTCAAGGTCGACGGCGACCGGTACACCATCACCGGCGAAGCCGTGGGCGCCGACATGAGCAACCCGATGGCCGGCATGATCACCAAGCCGTTCACCGTGACCGTCACCTGCAGCTGAGCGATGCCCGGCGTGGGAGCGGCGGACGCCCCCGACGCGTCCGCCGCTCCCTATGATGACGCGGTGACGATCGAGCAGGACCTCGACCGGGCTCGTCACCTGGCATTCGCCGCCGACGAGGGCGCCGCGAAGGATCTGCTGCTGTCCCTGATGCCGCGCATCGAGGAGGCCGACCGCGACGACCTGATGCTCGAGGTCTACGCCCAGCTGGGCGAGATCTACCTGGTCCGAACGGCTTACGACGGGGTGACCGAATGCCTGACCCGGATGCGGGACTGCCTGGGCCACTACATCGCGATGCCGGCCCGGGACAACCAGATCGAGCGCATGATCCTGCGATACCGTCGGCGGGCGCTGTTCCTGCAGACCGGTTTCGCCGCCGCCCACGGCGATCACGATTCCGCCGCGCTGACCCTGCACGAGCTGACCGACGACGGCGAACCGGACCCGGACCTGCGCGCCGAACACGCCTACCTCATCACCCATGCCCGGATCCTGTGCGCGGTCGCGCTGTGCGACGACGACCTGCACGTGCAGTCCTTGCCGCTGTGGCAGGAGGTGCTCGACGTGATCTCCGCCCCGGGTGACGGCACGCTGTTCTCCGACGCGCTGCTGGTGCTCGGCGGCACGGGGTACGGGCGGTTCTGCGTCGAGACGGGCCGGCTCACCGAGGCCGAGCCGTGGCTGCGGCGGGCGGGCGCACGGGCACGGTCGCGAACATGGGGCTTGGCGACCGCCCGCACGCAGCTGGAGCGGGCGACGGCGGCCTGGGCCGCCGGGAACCGGCCGCTGGCCCAGGATCTCGTGCACGAGGCCTACCCGGCGATCGCCGAACACGCACGCGCCCATGATGTCTCGCGCTGCTGGCTCTACTTCGGACTGCTCAGCATCTCCGTGGGCGCCTACGACGATGCCGACGAACGGCTCAGCCACGCCGAACGGCACTGGCGGGAACTCGGGCGTCCCCTGCACATCCACCGAATCCTGCTGCAGCGCAGCTGGGTCGACATCTTCCGGGGCGACTTCGCCGCAGCTGCCGAACGGGTGAGCGCGGCGCGGGAACTGCTCGACGGCTGGCCGCGACACAGCTGGCTGCAGTACGCCAGGCTCGACGACCATCTCGGTTCACTCCTGCGCGCCGAGGCGCTCGCGGACCCCGCCGCAGCCGGGGACACGTTCGCCCGCGCCGCGGAACTGAAGATCCCGGCGGCCCTGGCCGTGGACTCCGTGCGGTACACCCTGGCCGACGCCGACGCCCGGATGCGCTGGGCCACCCACGTCTCCGCGCGGATGCTCGCCGGCGCCTTCGCCGTGGCCTGGGAGTGGGGGAACACCGAGCTGCTCAGCGAGCTGATCGAATGCCACTGCGCGCGAGGAACATTCACTGTGCCCGACGGCGGGACGGCGGCGTGGGCGGACACCGCGACCGCAGCGGTCCCCGTCGACGAGGCCGACGAGTACGCGCTGGTCGCCTCCGGCCACGGATCGACAGGTACGGGATCGCTCACCCGCCTGGGTGCCCTGCCGCCCCTGCGGATGGAACCCGGGGGAGCGCCGGTGCTGAGCCGGTACCGCGATCTCGCGGTCACCCGCTACGGACGGCAGCTGACCGCCGACGACGGCGAGTGGTCCACATGGCCGTGATGGGCCGCGGTCCCACCCTGGTGCTCCGCTACGCCGACGTCGGCGTCGCCACCTACGCCAGTCTGCGGGTCGTCGGGCACCGCGACACCACGGTCACCTGGGTGCTCGACGAACCGGCGATGGCCACGGTGTACCAGCTGTTGGCTGATGCGCTCCCTGATCCTCGGCCGGGGGAGAGCATCGTCGATGCCGTCGAACGGGGCGTCACCGCAGGTTCTTTCGCGACTGCCACCGCGGAGGCTCATCTCGCCGCGGTACTCGGCGAGGTGCTGTTGCCCGCATCTGCCTGGCGGCTGCTGGCCGAGCAGGCGCTCGCACCGGACGCCGTGGTCTTCGTCGCACCGACCGCGCGGCTGGCGCAGGTGCCCTGGTCGGTGCTTGCGATGCCCGATGACGGTCGCCGGCTGGTCGAGGTCGTCGACATCCTGTTCGCAGCGCCACCCAACATCGCCAATGCGCCGCGGCGGCCTGCGCCGTGGCGGCGTGAGGGGACGCCGCTGCTGATCCTCGATCCCCGGGTTCCCGGGCAGCGGCCCGACTCCGCTCTGGGTTCGGTGCTCGGCAGACCGGATCCGTCGACCCCCGTGGCCCGGCATTTCGCCGACGTCCTGGCCCGCGGGCAGGTGCTGCCCCACGTCGGATCCGCGGTCGAGCTGTTCCGCCGCCCGCAGGCCGACCGCGGCTGGCTGGCGGCCCAGTTGCGCCGACAGCCCAACCGGCTGCTGTTCGTCGGTCACGCATCGGCCGCCGACGGCGACGTCGGGCACGCCGACCGCGCCGCGATCCACCTCGCCGAGGCCGAGGCCCTGACCGCCGCGGAGCTGATGGCGTCCGCACTGCCGATGCCCGCCCGGGTGGCTCTGCTGGCGTGCGCCTCGGGCGGCGACTACCGCTTCGACGAGGCCACCGGGCTGGTCGCCGCGGCGATCCTGGGCGGTGCCGTGCTGGTGACGGCCACGCTGTGGTCGCTTCCCACCACCGCGGGTTACCGCCGATTCGGCGGCGCGGCAACGCAATCGGCCGACCCGATGGCTGAGGTGGTCGTGGCGGTCGACACCGCCCACGAGGCGCCGGAGGCGGGACGGGCCGTCAACGCCTGGCAGCGGGCCCAGCTCGCCCGGTGGCGCGGCGGCGACGTCGCGGCGAGCCCGCTGTACTGGGCGGCGCTGGCCACGTTCGCGGTGGACGGTGCGCGGTGAGGGCTACCGGCCCGGCACCCGCACGGCGATCGCCGTCTCGTCGCCCGGCCGATAATAGGTGTCGATGATGGCGCCGGGGGCGAAGTCGCCCAGCGCCGACTCGGGGATCAGGGCGATCTCGCGTGCGGCGAACTGGCCGCCGTCGATCCGGCTGACGATGACGTCGAGCTCGACCTCACGGCAGTCGTCGCTGACCCCGCCCGTGCACCGCAGGCCGACCACGACACCGCGGGACCGGACCATGGCGCTCGTCGGCACGAACAGGACGGCCGCGGTCCCGGCGACCAGGAAGCAGAAGAACAGGAGGGGGATGACAGTCGGCATGCGAACAGGGTCGGTGTGCGCCGCGGCTACCGAGCCCAACTTCTATCCTGGTCCGGTGAGCGCGGGCGCCGAGGCGGCTGTGGCCGTGCGGCAGCCGCGCCGCGCGGTGATCGATGCTGCCTGGCGTGCCATCGGCGCGGGGGTGGAGCCGCTGAGCGCCGACGACGGGGCGCCGCTGACCCGCACCGTGAAGCGGATCATCGATCCGCTCGTGCTGCGGCTGCGCGTGAACACCCGCTACTCGGCCCCGGTGGTGGCCGACGACGTCGCCACCGAGATGCACCGGGTGATCGTCGACCAGGCCGCGACGCTGCGGGCGACGGCGTCCTGGTTCGAGGTGCTCAAGCGCGAGCGACGCCGCCTGAAGATCACCCACGGCAACGCTCAGGAGCTGTACTTCCCGGTCTGCTACGAGCTCGCGGTCACGCGCGGCGCCGCGGCCGGCGCCGGTGACGCCGAACAGGTTCTCCGGGACGTCCACGCCGACCGGGATCGGACCACCGGTGACCTGCTGACGCTGCACCTGGCCGATCCGGGCGTCATCGCCGGCCTGTCCGCCCAACTCGCGCGCGCCTGGGCCGACGTCCGCGCCGGCGGCGAGATCTCGGGTCCGTTCGTGTCCGGGCTGTCCACCGTGCTCGGGGACGCCGACGGCCACACCGCTACCGTTGCGCGACAACGAGTGTGGTCGGCACTCGTCGCCGACGCGACGCCCTACAACTTCGGCGCCGCCGCGCACGCGGACGGCTCGGCGCTGCCCTGGTCGCTGGTGGATCTCGGGTTGTCGTCGGTGCAACCACAGCGTCGCCCCGAGGTGGTGCGCGAGACGCGCCCGGTCGAGCGGGAGCGTCCGCTGGACCGGACCGTGGTGGACCGGGTGCGCGCGACGCTGCGCCGCGTCATGGACCGCGACGAGCTGCCCGACCTCGAGCTGCTGTGCGCCGAGGAGGTCGATCGCTGCTGCGCACCGTGGGGGCTGCTGGGCGAGGACAAGCAGGCCACCCTGGTCGCCGGCATCGAGGTCGCAACGGATCTCGCGCCGCTGGATCCTTCGGCGCGGCCCCGGCACGCCCTGTCGGGGCGCATCCAGGCGCGGCTGCGCAAGGAGGCCTACGTCTTACACGCCCGGCGCTATCTCGCCGACGGTGCCGCGGTGCACGCGCGTCAGCAGCAGGTGGTCGACGAGCTCGCGGCGTTTCGCCGGCCGTATCTGAGCCGGTTGTGGGCGCGTCTGCACGGCCGCGACGTCTGGCAGGAGCCGTGCACCGATGTCGACGCCATGCGTCGGCTTCTCGACGGGGTGGCCCGGTCGGTCAGCCTGGACCACCGTCAGCGCATCAAGGCGATGCTCGGCGCCGACGGGTCGCCGTCATGAAATTCACGTATCGCTCGGGGCTGTGGACCACCGGGCCGGACCCGGAGCCGCCGCCGTTGGCGACGGTGCTCGAGGTGTCGGGCGCCGTGCTGGCGGGCACGGTCGACGACCGCTCGCGACAGATCCAGATCACACTCACCGATGTGGACCGGGCGGACTGGCTGTGGCGTCTGGTCGGAGCAACCGGTCACGCCGCCGTCGTGGCCGCACTGGGTGTCGAGGGCACGGTCGACCACGTCGAGATCGATTCTGCCGCCATCGATCCGGACACCGCCGACACCCTGCGGCGCCTGGCGCTGGGCCACTGGCTGCGTCGCTGGTGGCCCGCGAGCCGGCGCGACGGCATCGCCGATCTCGACGCCGCGGTGCTCGACGGCGAACTGGCCCTGCTGACCGCCGCCGCGCACGAGTTCTTCGACGACGACTCCTTCGACGCCGACGTCGCCGGGCTGCTGCGCCCCCACGGTTCGCGGCTGAACAGCCTTCTCAATCATCACGATTCACGAGTCGCCGGGCTCGCGCGGTCGTGCGCCGAACTGGCTGAGGACTCCGGGGTGGCACTCGGCGGGCTGCTCGAGCCGGCGGGCCGACGCGACGACTACGCGCTGGCGGCGGGACCCGGCGACGGCGCGGGTGCCGACGTCGCGATCGCCGACGGCCGGTCGTCGGTGCCGTGGTCGGCGGTGCCACCCGGCGTGTTCGACGCCGCCGAGGACACAATCCGATGGCGGGTGGCCGCCGATGGTGACCACGTCGGGGTCGCCGTCCGCACCGACGTGTGGGGTGCCGGGTCACCCGCGGGGCTGGCGGTGCGCCTGCGCTCCGGAGCGGTGAACGGAACCGGCGTGCTCGACGGCGCGGGCGCCGCGACGATCGGACTGTTCGACGGTGACCGTCCGCTCAACCCGGACGCGGCATGGGACCACGACTGGAGCGACGCCTCGGTGACGGTGGGCACGGAGGTGCCGGAGGACCGACCGGCACGCGAGCGGGTACGCGCGTTCGCCCGGGCCCGACTGACCACCCCGGGCGACGACGCGTTCCTCGCGGAGCTGCTGGCCGCCGCCGCCGACTACTGAGAATCGTCCTCGGGGTCGCGCATGGACCGGCGGATCTGTTCCAGCCGTTCGGCGGCGGCGCGCTGACGGGCGTCGTACTGCTCGGCGACCGTGCGCCCCTCGGGGGTGTCGGCCGCCAGTTCGGTCGAGCCGAGCGAGGTCGCGTACCGGTTCTCGATCTTGTCGCGCACCGCGTCGAACGTCGGCACGCCGTCGGCGCTGTAGCCGGCCTCAGGTGTGGGGTCGGGATCCTCCGGCATGGCCTCCACGCTACCGCCGGCCCTACCGGGCGGCCGCCGTTTCCACCGGCAACGCGTGAGGAGTGGCCGGCAGCGGCACCGGTGTCACCCCGGGGGTGCCGATCGCGCCCGCCAGCCACGGCAGGGCCGCCGAGAACGCGGCCGACGCGAAAGGCCAGTCGTGGCTGCCGGGTTGGCTCACGACGGCACAGTCGATCCCCGAGCGACTGCCAAGCGAGCACAGCGACTCGGCCGCGACAGCCTGGTCGTTCGGCTTCGCGGCGCCGGCCCCCGGCAGCGCCCCGTTGACGTCGAACCACCCCTGCACCCCGCGATAGGGGCCGTGCCGGGTGATCACGGTCGTCGGATCGAAGGACGCGTAGGCCGCCGCGTTGCCGCCGAACAGGCGATTGACGGTCTGCGTGCGGTCCCCGGAGTTCGGTGCCAGATCGCCGGCGATGTCCTCGAACGCGCTGAACATGTCGGGATGCATGACCGCCAGATCGACCGCGCAGGTGCCACCCATCGACCAGCCGACCACTCCCCAGTTCGCCGCGGCGGGGCTCACCCCGAAGTTCGCCCGCATGAACGGCACCACGTCGCGGGTCAGGTGATCGGCCGACTTCCCGCGGGTCCCGTTGACGCACTCGGTGTCGTTGTTGAACGCTCCGCCCGGATCGACGAACACGACCACAGGAGCGAACCCGTGGTGGGCGGCCGCGAAGTCGTCGAGGGTCTTGATCGCGTTGCCCGCGCGCATCCAGTCCGCCGGGGTGTTGAACTCGCCGCCGATCATCATCACGGTCGGCAGCGCGGGCGGCGGATCACTGGCGTACCAGGCCGGGGGCAGGTAGACGAACTCGCCGCGATGCTTGAAACCCGATGCGGTGCCCGGGATCGTCACGGCGACCACGCTGCCCTTGATCGGGACCGTGTGGTTGCGTTGCATGGCTGCGACGGTCACCTGGTCTGTCTGATCGGGCAACGGGCCCGCGGTGAGCTGGCTCCACGCGGTCTGCACGGTGGGGAAGTAGCCGGTCCACAGGTTCAGCGCCAGCGCCGCCGACAGTGCGCACAGCGGGACCGCGGTGACCGCCACGGCCCGGCGCCACCACTGCGCGTCGCGCCACCCCGACACCAGCACCCCGACGGCGATGCCCGACAACGCGATCCACACCCACAGGGTGTGCGGGGCGGGGTTGGTGTCATCGGCCACGCCGGCGGTCTGCGTGTACCAGTAGGCCGCGACGGCCAGCATCACCCCGATGACCGCCGACCACGGCAGCCAGACCAACCGCCAGCGCCGGGTGCGCCAGCCGATCGCGGTCACCAGGGCGACGAGTGCCACGACCTGCACCACGACGGGCAGCCACCCGTGCATCAGCGACAGGTGATGGCGGAGGGACTCGAGGAAGGGCCCGGACGTCGTCACGCCTCCAGACTGACCGCCCGAACTTGGAGCACGCTGTGATGCCGCTGTCAGCGAGGTTTGGCCAGCGGGAACGGCAGGGTCTCGCGGATGCTGCGGCCGGTGATCATCATGACCACCCGATCCACGCCCATGCCCAGGCCGCCGGTGGGCGGCATCGCGTACTCCATCGCCTGCAAGAAGTCCTCGTCGAGCTCCATCGCCTCCGGATCACCGCCGGCGGCCAGCAGCGACTGCTCCTGCAGGCGGCGGCGCTGCTCCACCGGATCGGTGAGTTCGCTGTAGGCCGTGCCGAGTTCGACGCCCCAGGCCACCAGGTCCCAGCGCTCGGCCACCCCGGCGATGCTGCGGTGCGGCCGGGTCAGCGGCGACACCGAGGTGGGGAAGTCCGTGTAGAACGTGGGTTCCTCGGTGCGGTCCTCGACGAGATGCTCGTACATCTCCAGCACCACCGCGCCCGCGTCCCAGTGGGTGAGGTAGGGGATCGCGGCCTTGTCGCAGAGTCGGCGCAGGGTGGCCAGATCCGTGGTCGGGTCGATGTGTTCCCCCAGCGCCCGCGACACGGCATCGTGCACCGTGGTGACGGTCCAGGGCCCGGAGATGTCGACGGGTTCGAGTGTGCCGTTGGCGCTCGGGCGCAGAAACACTTGGGCCCCGTTGGCCGCCTGCGCGGCGTTCTGGATCAGTTCGCGGGCGCCGTCGATCCAGACGCGGTAGTCGGCGTGAGCCTGATACGCCTCCAGCAGCGTGAATTCGGGGTTGTGGCTGAAGTCGACCCCTTCGTTGCGGAAGGCCCGCCCGAGCTCGAACACCCGCTCGACGCCGCCCACGCAGAGGCGCTTGAGGTAGAGCTCGGGGGCGATGCGCAGATACAGATCGAGGTCGTAGGCGTTGATGTGGGTCAGGAACGGGCGAGCGTTGGCGCCGCCGTGGATCTGCTGCAGGATGGGCGTTTCGACCTCGAGAAAGCCCTTCCCGACCAGGGTTTGGCGGATGGAGTGCAGGACCGCGCTGCGCGCCCGGATCAGGTCGCGCGCCTCGGTGTTCACGGCCAGGTCGACATAGCGTGCGCGCACGCGGGCCTCCTGATCGGTCATGCCCTTCCACTTGTCCGGCAGCGGCCGCAGGCATTTGCCGATCAGGCGCCACTGCTTCACCAGGATCGACCAGGCGCCGGAGCGGCTGCGGCCCATCGCCCCGGTCACCTCGAGGAGGTCACCGAGGTCGACCGCGCGGGTGAAGTCGGCGGTGCTGCCCGCCTCGAGCAGCGAATTGTCCAGCAGCAGTTGAGCTTCGCCGGACCAGTCACGCAGGGCGACGAACAGCACGCCGCCGTAGTCGCGCAGCCGCAGCACCCGGCCGGCGACCGTCACCGCCGTGCCCTCGGGGCAGTCGAGTGCCTCGGCGACGGTGTGGCTCGGCGGGCTGCCCACCGGGTAGGCGTCGACGCCCTCGTCCTGCAGGGCCTTGAGTTTGGCCATCCGCACACGCACCTGTTCGGGCAGTCGCGGCCGGGCGTCGTCGTCGGGGAGGTCGGCCTGCAGGGTGTCCAGATCCGGTGCGGAGCCGTCGCTGTGCAGCAGGCCGGTGGCCACCAGCGTGCCGGGGGCGGCGATGTGATGGCCGGTGTGGGGTTGTTCGTGGCGCCGCGAGAACGGCAGCACCAGAAAGCCTTCCGCGATCACCGACGCGACACCGACGCGGGGGACCAGTCGCGCGTCCTCGTAGCAGGCGTACCGCGGCACCCACTGCGGCTGATACTTCATGTTCGACCGGTACAGCGTCTCGAGCTGCCACCACCGCGAGAAGAACACCAGCAGCCCACGCCACAACCGGGCGACGGGGCCCGCGCCGAGTTGGGCGCCCTGTTCGAAGGCCGACCGGAACATCGCGAAGTTCAGCGAGATGCGGGTGACGCCGATGTCCTCGGCCTGCAGGCACAGCTCGCTGACCATCAGTTCGATGGTGCCGTTGGGGGATTGCGGGGAGCGCCGCATCAGGTCCAGAGACACTCCGGTGGATCCCCAGGGCACCAGGGAGAGCATCGCGACCACCGTGTCGTTCTCGCCCTGCACCGCCTCGACCAGCAGGCAGTCGCCGTCGGCGGGGTCGCCCAACCGGCCCAGCGCCATGGAGAAGCCGCGCTCGTCGGCGGTGTCGCGCCAGGCGTCGGCGCGCTCGATCGCCGTGGCCATCTCCTCGGCGGACAGGTCGCGGTGGCGACGCATCCGGACGGTGACGCCGGCGCGGCGGGCCCGTGTGACGGCCTGCCGCACGGCGCGCATCTCGGGGCCGGAGAGTCGAAAGTCGGCGGGATGCAGGATCGCCTCGTCGCCGAGTTGCAGCGCGTTGAGGCCGGCCTCGCGAAATGCCTGCGCCCCAGCGGAACTGGCGCCCATCACGCCGGGCGCCCAGCCGTAGGTCTGGCACAGGTCCAGCCACGCCGCGATCGCCTGCGGCCACGCCTTCGGGTCACCGACCGGATCGCCACTGGCCAGGCAGACCCCGACCTCGACGCGGTAGGTGATGGCCGCCCGGCCGTTGGGCGCGAAGACGACGGCCTTGTCGCGGCGGGTGGCGAAGTAACCCAGTGAGTCGTTCTTGCCGAACAATTCGAGCAGGCCGCGAATCGCCGACTCGTCCTCCCCGGTGAGCGCGTTGTCCGCGCGCTGGGACTGGAACAGCACGATGGCGGCGACCATCAGGGCCAGCGCCCCGAAGAGTCCGAGCAGCGCGTTGACGAACACGTGCGGATGGCCGGAGAAGCTGTCGGCGTCTGCGCCGGCGAACGCGCTGACGCGGTTCAGGGCGTAGAGGAAGCGGTCGGGGCGGGCCAGCGATCCGGGGAACAGTTCGAGCAGACCCCACCCGATCAGCGTGCCGACCGCCATCCCGGCGAGGAGCACGAGCGCCGCCTTGAGCAGGGCGCCGCGGCGGACTTTGGCCCAGAACTGCTTGCGCGCCAGCACCAGGCACACGATCGCCACCAGGTGAAACGCCAGGCCCACCATCTCGCCGACTTCCTGGAACCATCGCTCGCCTCGCTCGGCGGCGCCGGCGACGTTCCAGGCCACCGCGGCCACCATGTAGCCGAGCAGCAACCACCAGGCGATGCGTTTGCGCGCCGCCAGCGCGGCCGCCAGCAGGGCCAGCACGAACGCCCAGGCGAAGCTGGTGTCGGGGAAGTTGAAGATGTAGGCGTTGACGAACTCGCGGGGGACCTTGATGACGTAACGGATCAGCGGCGAGATGCTGGCCAGCAGGGACAGCGTCGCGATGACACCGACGATCCAGCCGGCCGCCGCGGGCACCCAGCGGTAGGGGGATGCCGGACGTGTCCTCGCGAGGCCGGTGGAGGTCATAGGCCGCGAGGATAGGCGCTTGGCCTGCAAATGTGGTGTTACCAGACCGGCCCGGTGTATTTCTCGCCCGGACCCTTGCCGGGTTCGTCGGGCGCGGCGCTGGCCTCGCGGAAGGCGAGCTGCAGCGTCTTGAGGCCGTCGCGGACCGGGCCGGCGTGCGGGCCGAGGTATTCGGCCGATGACGTCACCAGGCCCGCGAGCGCGGTGATCAGCCGGCGCGCCTCGTCGAGGTCACGGTGGGGGCTCTCGTCGGGGTCGTCGGCCGACAGGCCGAGCTTCTCCGCGGCCGCGCTCATCAGCATCACCGCAGCCCGGGTGATCACCTCGACCGCGGGGACGTCGGCCAGTTCGCGGGCCGGCGGCTGGTCTGCGGGATGTGCGGAGCTCTCGGTCATGCCTGCTAGACTGGCATGCGCGACCGTCCCGGCTGACGCCAGGGACAGTAAGTGGAGTCCCACTCCCACCGTCTTCCGACGATCAGTCGAAGGGAGCGCGGTCCGGTCCGGATATCGGTGACGATGTCACCGCCATCTGGCCTGGTCGGCATTGGGCCCTGCTCTGAGCAGGGCTTATGTGTTCCTGCGGGAGCATTCTGCCACCGGGATGGGGTTCTGCGAAGACAGCAGGAACTATCCAGGGAGGCCCCATCAGCACTGAGACCCGCGTCAACGAGCGCATTCGCGTACCTGAAGTCCGTCTGATCGGACCGGGCGGTGAGCAGGTAGGCATCGTGCGCATCGAAGATGCACTCCGCGTCGCCGCGGACGCCGATCTCGACCTCGTCGAAGTTGCCCCGGACGCCAAGCCGCCCGTGTGCAAGATCATGGACTACGGCAAGTTCAAGTACGAGACGGCGCAGAAGGCACGCGAGTCTCGCAAGAACCAGCAGCAGACCGTCGTCAAGGAGCAGAAGCTCCGTCCCAAGATCGACCCGCACGACTACGAGACCAAGAAGGGTCACGTGATCCGCTTCCTCGAAGCCGGGTCCAAGGTCAAGGTGACGATCATGTTCCGCGGACGCGAGCAGTCGCGACCCGAATTGGGTTTCCGGCTCCTGCAGCGCCTGGGCGCCGACGTCGCCGACTACGGCTTCGTCGAGACGTCCGCGAAGCAGGACGGCCGCAACATGACGATGGTGCTGGCCCCGCACCGCGGCGCGAAGACTCGTGCGAAGGCGGCGCAGCAGGCAGAGGCTCCCGCCCGCGGCGGCGCCGACACCCAGACCGACACACCACAGAACTGAGGAAACATGCCCAAGGCGAAGACCCACAGCGGCGCTTCGAAGCGGTTCCGGAAGACCGGAACCGGCAAGATCGTCCGGCAGAAGGCCAACCGTAGGCACCTGCTCGAGCACAAGCCTTCTTCCCGCACGCGCCGGCTCGCCGGCCGGACCGCGGTGGCCGCGAACGACACCAAGCGTGTCGCGAAGATGCTGAACGGCTGACACTGTCGGCGCTTCGTGCGCCATCCCTGACCCGAACAAGATAGGAAACACCCTCATGGCACGCGTGAAGCGCGCAGTCAACGCGCAGAAGAAGCGGCGCACCGTCCTCAAGGCATCGAAGGGCTACCGCGGCCAGCGGTCCCGCCTGTACCGCAAGGCCAAGGAGCAGCAGCTTCATTCGCTGACCTACGCCTACCGTGACCGCAAGGCGCGCAAGGGCGATTTCCGCAAGTTGTGGATCACCCGTATCAACGCCGCCGCACGGGCCAACGACATCACCTACAACCGCCTGATCCAGGGCCTCAAGGCCGCCGGCATCGAGGTGGACCGCAAGAACCTGGCCGAGATCGCCGTCAGCGACCCGGCCGCGTTCACGGCTCTGGTGGAGGCCGCCAAGGCCGCTCTGCCCGAGGATGTCAACGCTCCGTCGGGCGAGGCTGCCTGACGCTCACCGAGCGATCTGCCCGGGTGGCGGCGGCGGCCAAGCTGCACCGTCACGTCGGGCGCCGCCGCGCCGCACGTTTTCTCGCCGAGGGGCCCAACCTCGTCGAGGCAGCGTTGCGGCGCGGACTCGTTTCGGAGCTGTTCGCGACCGAGGCGGCCGCGCAGCGATTCTCCGACCTGCTGTCCGGCGCCCCGGTCGAGCTGGTAACCGAGCGGGCAGCGAAAGTGTTGTCCGACACGGTGACTCCGGTCGGGTTGGTCGCGGTCTGCGCGATGCCCGACCCTGACCTCGGCGCCGTGCTGACGAGCAAGCCGTCGCTGGTGGCCGTGCCGGTCGGCATCTCCGAACCCGGAAACGCCGGAACACTGATCCGGGTGGCCGATGCGATGGGCGCCGACGCCGTGGTTCTCGCCGGTCCGAGTGTGGACCCCTACAACGGCAAGTGTCTGCGGGCGTCGGCGGGCAGCATCTTCTCCGTCCCGGTGGTCAGCGAACCCGACGCGGTGAACGTCGTGGCCAGATTGAAGGACGCGGGCTTGCACATCCTGGCCACCGTGCTCGATGGCGACGTGAGTGTCGACGACGTCGACGGGTCCGCGCCGACGGCATGGCTGTTCGGACCCGAGGCGCACGGACTGCCCGACGACGTGGCCGCGCTCGCGTCGGCGCGGGTGCACATCCCGATGACGGGGGAGGCCGAGAGCCTCAACGTCGCCTCGGCCGCGTCGATCTGCCTGTACGCGTCGGCGCGCAGCCGCCGTGCCGCGCAGGAAACTCCCGGTCGATAGCCAGTCCGGCTCGCTTCCCTGCATTCGGGCCTGTCATCCCCCGATCAGTGGACCATGGTCCCTAGGCGGCTTTATGCGCCCTTCGTAGCCTGAGGGCGACGGGCAAAGTCTCGGAAGGGGAAGTGTCATGAACCGGTTCTGGATTGCGGTGGGTGCGGTCCTCCTCGGCGCCGCCCCCGCGGCGGGGCTGTGTCCCGGCACCGCCGGCGCCACCAGCACGGCGCTCCTGGTCGGCGGTCACGGCGCTCATGCGCAGTTGACCGAGGAGGAGATGTCCACGGCGCTGGGCGGCTACTTCGCGCGCTACGACACCCGCATCGGCGTGCCCTTCGTGGACACCGGTGATTACTCCACCAAACTCGCGGTCTCCGCGGACGCGCTGTACGCCGCGGTCTACGACACCACGGGATTCCGGACCATCGGCGGGGTGTCCGAAGGCGCCCCGGCGGTGTCCTTGGTGCTGAACCGGTTGATGTACGACCGCGCGCACCCAGAGACCGGCCACGTCGCACCCGATCCGTCGGAGATGAACGTCGCGGTCTACGGATACGTGAGCCGCATGATGTTTTCGGCAGCGGCAGCCGCTACGTGCCTCTTCCCGTCACTCCCTACGACACCCTGATCGTCAAGGCCGAGTACGACGGCGTCGCTGATTTCCCCGACCGCCCGCTGCACCTGCTCGCCGACGTCAACGCCCTCATGGGCGCGAGGGAACTGCATGTCGACGCCGCATTCAGCGACATCCTTCACGAGCCGACGAAGTACACGATCACGACGAACGCCCTCGGCGGGACCACCACCACCGTCCTGATCCCGACCCCGCTGCTGCCCCTGCTCAGCCCGCTGCGGGATGCAGGCGCGTCGCCACAGGTGCTGGCGACGATGGACAAGGTCTTGCGCCCGATCATCAACACCGCCTACCGGCGCCCGAGGTGGCAGGTGGGCATTCCCGAAACCGTTCGCGCGCCGTTGCCCAGCGCACCGGCTGACGCGGGGCCGGCGACGATTCCGGCGAGCACCGTGCTACCGACGCGGCACACGCACAGGGCGCCCGCGACCTCCCGAGCCGACCGCGCCGACACCGCACACCCCACGAGACTAGTTGCGCGCCTTCAGCATTCGCTCCGAGACCGCCAGCAGGAGCTTTCTCGGCGCCATGCGGTATCCCGCCGCCAGGACGGCGTTACGCAGGCCGGAGACGACGGTCGGTGACGACTTGTCCAGCGCGGCGAACGCGGTGTCGACGACCTCGGTGACGGTCTGCCGTCCGTCGGTCATGAATGTCTCACCGGTGCGGTCGAAGAACTCCGTCTCGGTCGCCCCCGGGCACAGCGCGAGCACCGTCACCCCGGTCTTCCGACACTCCTGCCAGAGCGCCTCGGTGAAGGACAGCACGAACGCCTTGGTCGCCCCGTACACGGCCATGCCCGGGGTGGGCTGGAACGCCGCAGTGGACGCCACATTGATCACCACACCGTGGCGCCGCTCGACCATCTGCGGCAGGTAGCGTCCGGTCAGATCGACCAGCGTGCCGCAATTCAATTGCACCTGAGCGGCATTCGCGTCGGGTTCCTGGGTGGCGAAGGCGCCGTGCAGGCCGATGCCGGCGTTGTTGACCAGGACGTCGACGCTGCGCCCGAGGTCATGCACCCGTGTGTACAGGTCGGCGCCCGATCCCGGCGCGGCGAGGTCGGCGGTGACGACGTCGACCACGATGCCCGGGTGTCGGGCCGACAACGTCTCCTTCAACGCTTCGAGTCGTTCGGCGCGGCGGGCGACCAGGATCAGGTTCGCGCCCCGTGCCGCGAGTTGGACGGCGAACTCCTCGCCGATCCCGCCGCTGGCTCCGGTGACCAGTGCCGTGCTGTTGGTGAATTCCACTCGGGCTCCTTCGTCGGCGTCGGGGCCGATTCTCGCACCCGCCCCGCAACCGCGGGGCATCGCCGCGGGCGTCAGGCGGCCTCGACGCGGGTCCGTCCGCGCGCAGGACGCAGGGCCGCCAGCGCGAACGTCGTGTGCACCAACGCTCCGGCCCTGTCCAGCAGGGTCTTTCGTCGCGGCACGTAGTGCATCGGCAGCCCGCGACGCTCACGCGGCGGACCGGTGAAGGCGGGCGCCTCGACCAACGGCGCATCCGGGGGCAGCGTGCCGTCGACGCGCCGGTAGGCGGCCACCGCCCGCGGATGCAACCTGATCTCGTCGGGCACCGCGACGAACGCCAACTCGACCAGCTTGCCGAACAGCCGCAGCAGCACTTCGTCGCCCGGTGTCCACCGCATGCCGGCCTTCTCCCGCACCGCGGGATCGAACACCCCCGCCGCGATCCAGCGTTGGGCGCCGACCATGGGCTTGAACAGCTGATCCCACAGCGGGGTGGGCATCAACACGAAGCGCGGCTTCGGAATCCGCAGCGTGAAGATGTCGCGGGTGGCTCTGGTGATCTCGAGATCCTCGCGACAGGTGCGTTCCCAGTACTCGCAGAACTCCTCCCACGAGCTCGGCACCGGCCGCATGCTCATGCCGTACATGCGATACCACTGGACGTGCTCGTCGAACAGTCGGCGCTTCTCGGCCTCGGTGAGCCCGCCGCAGAAGTACTCCGCGGTCTTGATGATCAGCATGAAGAAGGTGGCGTGCGCCCAGTAGAACGTCTCGGGGTCGAGCGCGTGGTAGCGCCGGCCCTCGGCGTCGACGCCCTTGATCGTGGTGTGGTAGCCCTTGATCTGCTCACCGGTCTGGGCCGCGCGATCGCCGTCGTAGACCACCCCCATGATCGGGTACACCGAGCGAGCGACCCGCTGCAGGGGTTCGCGGAGGAGGACGGAGTGGTCCTCGACGCCGGCGCCGAGCGAGGGGTACATGTTCTGGATCGCGCCGATCCAGACGCCCAGCATGCCGGTGCGCACGTCGCCGAAGTACTTCCAGGTCAGCGAGTCCGGACCCAGCGGGGCCGCAGGGCTGTCCGAGCCTGCCATCGTCGTTGATCGCATCGCCTCACGATATGACCTGACAACAACCGTTGTCTACGAATCGAGGCGGTCGCCGGCACGGTGTTACGCAGGCTCCATCCGGTTGCCGCATGGCTGTGACCTGCGAGTTTATCGCCACCTGGGCGCTCGATTAGGCTGGCTGGCGTGGACGACGACCCGCCGGGTGAGCCAGCAGGCGGTCAGACGCCGACACCGCTGCGCTGGCTGCACAGCGTCAATCACCACACCGGGGCGGTGTCCTTTCTGCGGCGTGCGCGTCGCGCACTGCCGGGCGATCCGGAGTTCGGTGATCCCCTGTCCGTCGCCGGTGTCGGCGGTCCCCGCGCCGCCGCGCGAGCAGCGGACCGGCTGTTGCAGCGCGAAGCGGTCACCCGCGAGGTCAGCCTCGGCGCGCTGCAGGTCTGGCAGGCCCTCACCGAGCGGGTCTCGGGGCGGCCGGCCAACGCCGAGGTGACGCTGGTCTTCACCGACCTGGTCGGATTCTCCACCTGGTCGCTGCGGGCCGGCGACGACGCGACCCTGCGGCTGCTGCGGCGCGTCGCCCAGGTGGTGGAGCCGCCGCTGCTCGAATCGGGCGGCCACATCGTCAAGCGGATGGGCGACGGGCTGATGGCCGTGTTCACCGACCCCGCGACGGCGGTGCGTGCGGTCCTCGCCGCCCGGGCGGGCGTGAAAACCGTTGATCTGGACGGCTATACACCGCGGATGCGGGTGGGCGTGCACACCGGGCGTCCGCAGCGTCTGGGCTCGGACTGGCTGGGCGTCGACGTGAACCTCGCCGCCCGGGTGATGGAGCGCGCCACCCACGGGGAACTCGTGGTCTCCCAGGCCACTCTCGAGCGGATCGCGCCGGAGGAACTGGAGCGCCTCGCGGTGACGGCCAAGCGCTTGCGCCGACCGGTGTTCGCCGCCAAGCAGGACGGCGTGCCCGACGGATTCACCATGTACCGGTTGAGAACTCGCAGGCAGTTCTCAGGCGACCAGGAGGAGGACGACGCCGCAGCGGGCGCATAGTGGGCTGGGTGCTGTCCGGATTGCTCGCCGGCGTGCGGCGCGCGCGAGTCACGCTGAGCTATGCGGTGATCGTGGCGACGGTCACCGCGCTGATGGTGCGGATGGACCCGGTGATGCACGACGCTCTGATCCGGCACGCCAGTACCAATCTGCACAACTTGAGTCGCGGCCGCGTCGGCACGCTCGTCGGCAGCGCGTTCGTGGTCGACGCGGGATCGATCTACCTCTGGTTACCCGGACTGGTCTGTCTTCTTCTGGCGGCCGAATTGACCTGTGGCGCTTGGCGCCTCGTGGTGAGCTTCGTGACCGGGCATGTGGGCGCGACGCTGCTGGTGGCCGCCGGACTGGCCACGGCGGTCAAACTCGGCTGGCTCTCCGCATCGGTCGCCCGGGCATCCGATGTGGGGATGAGTTACGGCGCGATGGCGGTGGTGGGTGCCCTCACCGGCGCGCTGCCCCCACGGTGGCGACCGGCCTGGCTGGGATTCTGGTTCGCCGCCGCGGCCGTCGTCATCGCCGGCGGTGCCGGCTTCACCGATGTGGGACACGTGGTGGCCCTGGCGCTCGGCGTGTCGCTGTCGACGCGCTTCGGGGTACGGCCGCGCTGGTCGGCGCCGAAGGTCGCCCTGCTGGTACTCGGCGCGTCGTTCGGGTACCTCGTGCTGGCCGACGGGATGGTGTCGACGGTCTACGGCCTGGCGTGGGGCACGCTGGGCGCGTTGACCGCCGCCGGGTTCAGCCGTCTTCGGGTGGTCGGGCGCGCGGAAGAGCAGCACTGCTGTTGACTGCACGGTCGGTCAACCACGAATTGCAGCAAACTCCCGTGATCGTGGATAAGTGTCCTTATGGTGGACACGCCGGACAATTGCGGCCGGCGGAGACATCGACGAAAGCAGGGGGTTCCCATGATCCGTGCACTGGTGACGGCAACGATGGCGGCCGCAGCGGCGGGTGCGATACTCACCGCGCCGCTGGCGGGCGCGGCGCCCAACGCCAACGGCGCCAATCACGCCAACGAGCACGCCGCAAAGGGTATCGCGCGGGCGTCCGCAGGCGGGGGTGGAGGAAGTGTCGCGTCGGCGACGGGCAACGGGCCCGGCCCGGTCCTGGCCGCTGTGGCGGCGAAGGCTCCCGCGCAGGCGCAACCTGGTCTGGCCAAGGCCGCCTGCCGGGCCGCGCAGGTGTGCCCGACCGATCCGGCGCCCGAGGACGACGCGACGTCCTGAGCCGCTTCAGACGAACCCGTCTGCCGACGCCTCAGACGAACGCGTCTGCCGACGCTTCAGACGAACGCGTCTGCCGACGCCGTGATCCAGTCGGAGCGCCACGACTCCGGCGGGTCCTCCAGCAGTTCGCCCGGCACCAGCCAGTCGTAGATCTCGGCGTAGGTGCGGGTGCGCTGCCCTTCGATGCGGCGGTTGAGCATCGCGGGCGACAGCTCGTGGAAACCGTCGAGTCCCATCGACGCCACGATCTGCGCCGCGCTGGCCACGGTGGCGCGCTGGAAGTTGAACACCCGGATCGTCTTGTCCGCGACGTCGAGCGCCCGGCTGCGCGCCGGGTCCTGGGTCGCGACGCCGGTGGGACAGCGGTTGGTGTTGCACTTGAGCGCCTGGATGCAGCCGACGGCGAACATCATGGCCCGGGCGGCCAGCGTGAAGTCCGCGCCTTGGCAGACCCGGCTGACGATGTCCACACCGCTGGCGACCTTGCCGGAAGCGCCAATCTTGATCCGGTCCCGCAGCCCCGTGCCGACCAGACAGTTGTGGACCAGCATCAGGCCCTCGGTGAGCGGCATCCCGACGTGATCCTCGAACTCCTGTGGGGCCGCCCCGGTGCCGCCCTCGGCGCCGTCGACGATCACGAAGTCGGGCGCGACACCGGTGGCCAGGAACCCCTTGCAGACCGACAGGAACTCGGTGCGCGCACCGACGCACAATTTGAATCCCACGGGTTTGCCGCCGGAGAGCCTCCGTAGCGTCGCGATGAAGTGCGCGAACTCGGTCGGGGTCGCGAAGGCGCTGTGTGCCGGCGGTGACACCACCGTGCGGCCCACCGGCACCCCGCGGGTCTCGGCGATCTCGGGGCTCACCTTCGCCCCCGGCAGCACGCCGCCGAGCCCCGGCTTGGCGCCCTGGGACAACTTGATCGAGATGGCCTTCACGGCGGGTAGAGCCGCCTTTTCGGCGAACCGCTCGGCGTCGAACCTGCCCTCGGCGTCGCGACAGCCGAAGTACCCCGACCCGATCTCCCAGATCAGATCCCCGCCGCCGGCCAGGTGGTACGGGCTGATCCCGCCTTCTCCGGTGTCATGGGCGAAACCGCCTCGGGCGGCGCCCCCGTTCAGCGCGGTGATGGCGTTGGCCGACAGCGCCCCGAAACTCATGGCCGAGACGTTCAGCATCGCGATGTCGTACGGCTGGGCGCAGTCGGCACCGCCGAGACGGACGCGCGGATCGAGATCCTCGGCGAAGCGGGCCCGCAGCGAGTGCCGGAGGAACTCGTAACCGACGGCGGTGACGTCGCGCTCGGTGCCGAACGGCTCATCGCCCTTGGTGCCCTTGGCGCGTTCGTAGACAAGATCGCGGGTCTCGCGGTCGAACGGGGTCGCCTCGATGTTCGACTCGATGAAGTACTGCCTGACTTCGGGGCGGATCAGCTCCATCAGGAAGCGGACGTGTCCGAGGATGGGGTAGAGCCGCAGGATCGTGTGCCGTCGCTGCACCAGATCCCAGGTGCCGAGCGCCGCGAGCGCCAGCAGCACCGCCGCCGCCACGCCCCACCCGGCGTGCCGGAGCACGGCGAGCACCGCCGCAGCCGCCCCCAGCAGCCAGATTCCGACGATCAGAAGGGGCCGGATCACCACGGCGTGAGGGTATCGCGCCATCGCCTATGATCGCCGGGTGGCTGATCAGCCGGTGAATCTTTCCGACGAAGCGTTGGCCGACGCGGTCAGCGCAGCCGGTCGTGCGTTCGCCGAGGCGTCGACGCTCGACGACCTGGCGCGCGCCAAGACCGACCACCTCGGTGACCGGTCGCCGATCGCGCTGGCACGTCAGGCGCTGGGATCGCTGCCCAAGGCCGACCGGGCCGATGCCGGTAAGCGGGTCAACGTCGCGCGCACCTCGGCGCAGAGCGCCTACGACGAGCGCCTCGTCGCGCTGCGCGCCGAACGCGACGCCGCGGTACTGGTCGCCGAACGCATCGACGTCACGCTGCCCTCGACACGGCAGCCGGTCGGGGCCCGGCATCCGATCACGATCCTGGCCGAGCATGTCGCCGACACCTTCGTGGCGATGGGCTGGGAGCTGGCCGAGGGCCCCGAGGTCGAAACGGAGCAGTTCAACTTCGACGCCCTGAACTTCGCACCCGACCACCCCGCCCGCAGCGAGCAGGACACCTTCCACGTGGCGCCCGAGGGGTCCCGGCAGGTGCTGCGCACCCACACCTCGCCGGTGCAGATCCGTGCCCTGCTGGAGCGCGAACTGCCCGTCTACATCATCTCGATCGGCCGCACGTTCCGCACCGACGAACTCGACGCCACGCACACCCCGGTGTTCCATCAGGTCGAAGGACTCGCCGTCGACAAGGGCCTGACGATGGCCAACCTACGGGGCACCCTCGACGCGTTCGCCCGTGCCGAATTCGGACCACAGGGACGCACCCGGTTCCGGCCGCACTTCTTCCCGTTCACCGAACCCTCGGCGGAGGTCGACATCTGGTTCCCGAACAAGAAGGGCGGCCCCGGCTGGGTCGAATGGGGCGGCTGCGGAATGGTGAACCCGAACGTGTTGCGCGCATGCGGCATCGATCCCGAGGAGTATTCGGGTTTCGCGTTCGGCATGGGCCTGGAGCGCACCCTGCAGTTCCGCAACGGCATTCCCGACATGCGTGACATGGTCGAAGGCGACGTGCGCTTCTCGCTGCCGTTCGGGGTGGGAGCCTGATGCGCCTTCCCTACAGCTGGCTGCGGGAGATTGTGCAGGCCGGCGCTCCGGGCTGGGACGTGTCGCCCGAAGAGCTCGAGCAGACGCTGATCCGCATCGGCCACGAGGTCGAGGAGATCATTCCGGTTGGCCCGGTGAGCGGTCCGTTGACCGTCGGCCGGGTCAGCGCGATCGAGGAGCTCACCGAGTTCAAGAAACCGATCCGCGCGGTCAAGGTCGACGTCGGCGAAGCTGAGCCCCGCGACATCGTCTGCGGGGCAACGAACTTCGCCGTCGGCGATCTGGTCGTGGTGGCGCTGCCCGGCACCGTGCTGCCCGGCGATTTCGCGATCGCGCAGCGCAAGACGTACGGACGCACCTCCGACGGCATGATCTGCTCCTCGTCGGAACTCAACCTCGGCTCCGACCACGCGGGCATCCTGGTGCTCACGCCGAGCACCGCGGAACCGGGCGCCCCTGCCCACGACCTGCTGGGCCTCGACGACGTGGTGTTCCACCTGGCCATCACCCCGGACCGCGGCTACTGCCTGTCGGTGCGCGGCATGGCGCGCGAGATCGCCAACGCCTACGACCTCGACTACGTCGACCCCGCCGACATCGCGCCGCTGCCGGTGGAGGGGCAGGCGTGGCCGGTGTCGATCGATCCGGCCGCCGGAGTGCAGCGCTTTGGTCTGCGTCCGGTCACCGGCATCGACCCGGACGCGGTGTCGCCGTGGTGGTTACAGCGCCGACTGCTGCTCAGCGGAATCCGCGCGATCTCCCCGGCGGTCGACGTCACCAACTACGTGATGCTCGAACTGGGCCACCCGATGCACGCCCACGACCGCAGCCTGATCACCGGCGGCTTCCGGGTCCGTTTCGCCGAACCCGGCGAAACCGTCGTCACGCTCGACGACGTCGAACGTCGCCTCGACCCGGCCGATGTGCTGATCGTCGACGACGTCGCGACCGCCGCCATCGGCGGGGTCATGGGCGCCGGCACCACCGAGGTCAGGGACAGCACCACCGACGTCCTGCTCGAGGCCGCGGTCTGGGATCCGGCCGCGGTGTCGCGCACGCAGCGTCGCCTCCGGCTCTACAGCGAGGCCGGCCGCCGCTACGAGCGCACCGTCGACCCGGCGATCTCCGTCGCCGCACTCGACCGCTGCGCGGCGCTGCTGGCCGAGATCGCCGGCGGCACCGTCGAACCCACGCTCACCGACTGGCGCGGCGATCCGCCGCGGCAGGATTGGTCACCGCCACCGGTGAGCATGCCCGTCGACCTACCCGACCGCACCGCCGGCGTGGCCTACCCGCAGGGCGCCGCGCAGAAGCGGCTGACCCAGGTCGGTGCCGCGGTCACGGTGGACGGCGACCGCCTGACCGCGACCCCGCCGAGCTGGCGCACCGATCTGCGCCAGCCCGCGGACCTGGTCGAAGAGGTGATGCGCCTCGAGGGTCTCGACGTCATCCCGTCGGTGCTGCCCGCCGCCCCCGCCGGACGGGGCCTGACCGCGGTCCAGAAGCGTCGCCGGGCGATCGGGAAGTCCTTGGCCCTGGGCGGTTACGTGGAGATCCTGCCGACCCCGTTCCTGCCGCACGGCATCTTCGACCAGTGGGGCCTGCCGGCCGACGATCCGCGCCGGCGTACCACCCGCGTGCTCAACCCGCTCGAGTCCGACCGGCCGGAACTGGCCAGCACGCTGCTGCCCGGGCTGCTGGAAGCGTTGACCCGCAACGTCTCTCGCGGCGCCACCGACGCGGCGCTGTTCGCCGTCGCGCAGGTGGTCGAGCCGACGACCCAGACCCGCGCCGTCGACCGCATCCCCAACGACCGTCGCCCCACCGACGACGAGATCGCCGTACTCGACGCGTCGCTGCCCCGTCAGCCCCAACACGTCGGCGTGGTGCTCACCGGTGCACGGGAGCCCGCAGGCCCGTGGGGCCCCGGCCGGCCGGTGGAGCCGTCCGACGCCTTCGAAGCCGTGCGCATCATCGGGCGCGCCGCCGGCGTCGACTTCACCTTCCGCGCCGCCGAGCACCTGCCCTGGCACCCCGGCCGGTGCGCGGAGGTGCGGATCGGCGACACCGTCGTCGGGCATGCCGGCCAGCTCCATCCGTCGGTGATCGAGCGTTCCGGCCTGCCGAAGGGCACCTGCGCGGTCGAACTCGACCTCGACGCGGTGCCGATCACCGAACTCCTGCCGGCGCCGGCGGTCTCGCCGTTCCCGGCGGTGCTTCAGGACGTCGCGCTCGTCGTCGACGACGGGGTGGCGGCGCAGGCCGTCGTGGACGCGGTGCGCACGGGCGCGGGTCCGTTGCTCGAGGACGTGCGGATCTTCGACGTCTACACCGGTCCGCAGGTCGGAGAAGGCCGCAGGTCGCTGGCCCTGGCCTTGCGCTTCCGCGCACAGGACCGGACGCTCACCGAAGACGAGGCCAGTGCGGCGCGCGACGCCGCCGTCGCCGCGGCCGCCGAGGCGGTGGGCGCCCAGCAGCGTCGCTGACGGGCGTCGCTGCGAGTCGCCGCCAGCATCGATAATGGGTTTGCAAGTTTCTGCATAACCATGCAAGGATTCGGTCATGACATCCGTCGCCGTGGCCGGAGCCAGCGGGTACGCCGGGGGAGAGATCCTGCGGTTGCTGCTCGGCCACCCCGCCTTCACCGACGGCCGGCTGAGCATCGGAGCGCTGACCGCGGCCGCGAGCGCGGGCACGGCGCTCGGCGAGCACCACCCGCACCTGCTGCCGCTGGCCGACCGTGTACTCGGCCCGACCGAGGTCGAGGCGCTGGCCGGCCACGACGTCGTGTTCCTCGGCCTGCCGCACGGTCATTCCGCCGCGCTGGCCGACGAGCTCGGGAGCGACACCGTGATCGTGGACTGCGGCGCCGACTTCCGGCTCACCGACGCCGCCGCGTGGGAGCGGTTCTACGGATCCGAACACGCCGGCAGCTGGCCCTACGGGCTGCCCGAGCTGCCCGGCGCCCGTGACCGGCTCCGGGGCGCGACGCGAATCGCCGTGCCCGGTTGCTATCCGACGGCCGCGCTGCTGGCGCTGTGGCCGGCACTGGCGGAGGGCCTCGTCGAACCGGCGGTGACCGTCGTCGCCGTCAGCGGCACCTCCGGGGCGGGACGCGCCGCGAAGGTCGACCTGTTGGGCGCCGAGGTCATCGGCTCCGCCCGCGCCTACAACATCGGAGGCAGGCACCGGCACACCCCGGAGATCGCGCAAGGCCTCTCCGCGGTCTCGGGCGGCGCGGTCAGCGTGTCGTTCACGCCGGTGCTGATCCCCACCTCCCGCGGGATCCTCGCCACCTGCACCGCGCGCACCGGGGCCTCGGTGTCCGAGCTGCGTGCGGCCTACGAGAAGGCCTACGACGCCGAGCCGTTCGTGTACCTGCTGCCCGAGGGACAGTTGCCGAAGACCGGCGCCGTGATCGGCAGCAACGCCGCGCAATTGGCGATCGCCGTCGACGAGGACGCGCAGACGTTCGTGGCGGTCGCCGCGATCGACAACCTGGTGAAAGGCACCGCGGGCGCGGCGGTGCAGTCGATGAACCTCGCCCTGGGGTGGGCCGAGACCGAGGGACTGACGACCGTGGGGGTGGCGCCGTGACCGACCTGTCCGACAGCATCCGGCTGCTGCGCACCCAGGGGGTCACCGCGCCCGCAGGCTTCCGTGCGACGGGAATTTCGGCCGGTATCAAGGCCTCCGGTGCGCTCGACCTGGCGCTGGTGTTCAACGAGGGACCCGACCACGCCGCGGCCGGCGTGTTCACCCGCAACAAGGTCAAGGCCGCTCCGGTGCTGTGGTCGCAGCAGGTGCTGACCACCGGCCGGTTGCGCGCCGTCCTGCTCAACTCGGGCGGCGCCAACGCCTGCACGGGGCCGCTCGGATTCCAGGACACCCACGCCAGCGCCGAGGCCGTCGCGGCCGCCCTGTCGGACTGGGGCACCGAGACCGGGGCGATCGAGGTCGCGGTGTGCTCGACCGGCCTCATCGGTGACCGGCTGCCCATGGACAAGGTGCTCGCCGGGGTCGGTGAGATCGTCCGCGAGATGGCCGGCGGCCTGACCGGCGGCGAGGAGGCGGCTCGCGCCATCATGACCACCGACACCGTCCCCAAACAGGTTGCGCTGCATCATCAGGACCGTTGGACGGTCGGCGGAATGGCCAAGGGGGCGGGCATGCTGGCGCCGTCGCTGGCCACCATGCTGTGCGTGATCACCACCGACGCCGTCGCCGATGCGGCGGCCCTGGGGGGCGCGCTGCGCCGCGCGACGTCGAAGACCTTCGACCGGCTCGACGTCGACGGCAGCTGCTCCACCAACGACACCGTGCTGCTGCTGTCGTCGGGCGCCAGCGAGATCACGCCCAGCCAGGACGATCTCGACGCCGCGGTGCTCGCAGTGTGTGATGACCTGTGCGCGCAACTGCAGGCCGACGCCGAAGGGGTCACCAAGCGGATCACCGTGACGGTCACCGGCGCGGCCGACGAGGACGACGCGGTGACCGCCGCCCGGGTGATCGCCCGCGACAGTCTGGTCAAGACCGCGCTGTTCGGTTCGGACGCCAACTGGGGCCGCGTGCTCGCCGCCGTCGGCATGGCGCCGGTGCCGCTGGACGCCGAGCGGATCAGCGTGTCGTTCAACGGCTTTCCGGTATGTGTCGACAGCGTCGGCGCCCCGGGGGCGCGGGAGGTGGACTTGACGGGCGACGACATCGCCGTCACCGTCGACCTGGGCGTCGGCTCGGCATCGGCGTCGATCCGCACCACCGACCTGTCGCACGCGTACGTCGAAGAGAACTCGGCGTACAGCTCATGAGCGTCGCGATCCCGGTGAAGGCGCAGGTGCTCGCCGCCGCGCTGCCCTGGCTGAAGGCGTTGCACGGCAAGATCGTCGTGGTCAAGTACGGCGGCAACGCGATGACCGACGACGCGCTCAAGACGGCGTTCGCGGCGGACATGGTGTTCCTGCGCAACTGTGGCATCCACCCCGTCGTGGTGCACGGCGGCGGGCCACAGATCAGCGCGATGCTCTCGAAGCTCGGCATCGCCGGTGACTTCAAGGGTGGCTTCCGCGTCACCACGCCCGAGGTGCTCGACGTGGCCCGGATGGTGCTGTTCGGTCAGGTGGGCCGGGAACTGGTGAACCTGATCAACGCCCACGGCCCCTATGCGGTCGGCATCACCGGTGAGGATGCGCACCTGTTCACCGCCGTGCGCCGCACCGTGCTGGTCGACGGCGTCGCCACCGACATCGGACTGGTCGGCGACGTCGAACACGTCAACACCGACGCCGTGCGCGACCTCATCGCGGCCGGCCGGATCCCCGTCGTGTCCACGATCGCTCCCGATGTCGAGGGGCTGGTATACAACATCAACGCCGATACCGCCGCGGCCGCGCTGGCCGAGGCGCTGGGCGCCGAGAAGTTGTTGATGCTCACCGATGTCGAGGGGCTGTACACCCGCTGGCCCGACCGCGGCTCCCTGGTCAGCGAGATCGACTCGGGCGCACTGACACAACTGCTTCCGACGTTGGAGGAGGGCATGGTGCCCAAGATCGAGGCCTGTCTGCGGGCGATCAACGGCGGCGTGCCCAGCGCGCACGTCATCGACGGCCGCGTCGAGCACTGCGTGCTGGCCGAACTGTTCACCGACGAGGGCGCCGGGACCAAGGTGGTGCCCTCGTGACCGACGAGCGCTTGCGCGAGGAGCATGACACCGGGACGCTGCTGGAGCGCTGGTCGGCGGTCATGATGCACAACTACGGCACCCCGCCGCTGGCGCTGGCCAGCGGGGAGGGCGCCGTGGTCACCGACACCGACGGCCGGTCCTATGTGGACCTGCTGGGCGGTATCGCGGTCAATGTGCTGGGGCACCGCCATCCCGCGGTGATCGAAGCGGTGCACCGGCAGATGAGCACGCTGGGCCACACCTCGAACCTGTACGCCACCGAGCCGGGGGTGGCGCTCGCCGAAGCGCTGGTCGCGCATCTCGGCGCCCCGGCGCGGGTGTTCTTCTGCAACTCCGGAACCGAGGCCAACGAGGTCGCGTTCAAGATCACCCGACTGACGGGACGCACGAAACTCGTTGCCGCCCAGGGTGCTTTCCATGGCCGTACGATGGGATCGCTGGCCCTGACCGGTCAGCCTGCCAAGCAGGCGCCCTTCGAACCGCTGCCCGGTGACGTCACCCATGTGCCCTTCGGGGACATCGATGAACTCGCGCGCGCTGTCGACTCGGACACCGCAGCGGTGTTCCTCGAACCGATCATGGGGGAGGGCGGCGTCGTCGTCCCGCCCGCCGGCTATCTGGTGGCCGCGCGGGAGATCACCACCCGGCACGGCGCCCTGCTGGTGCTCGACGAGGTGCAGACGGGTGTCGGCCGCACGGGCGCGTTCTACGCCCATCAGCACGACGGGATCACCCCGGACGTCGTCACCCTGGCCAAGGGCCTCGGCGGTGGACTGCCCATCGGGGCGTGCCTGGCGGTGGGACCCACCGCCGATCTGCTGACGCCGGGCCTGCACGGCAGCACCTTCGGCGGCAACCCGGTGTGCACCGCTGCGGCGCTGGCGGTGCTCGGGGTGCTCGCCGACGAGGGCCTGATCGAACGTGCCGACGTGCTGGGCAAGACGCTCAGCCACGGAATCGAAGCCCTCGGCCATCCGCTCGTCGACCACGTCCGTGGCCGCGGGCTGCTCCGGGGCATCGTGCTCACCGCCGAGGCCGCCAAGCCGGTCGAGGTCGCCGCGCGCGACGCCGGTTTCCTGGTCAACGCGGCCGCCCCCGACATCGTCCGGCTGGCGCCCCCGCTGGTGGTCACCGACGACCAGGTGCAGGCCTTCATCGCCGCCCTGCCGGCCATCCTCGACACGGCGGCCACATCATGACGCGGCACTTCCTCCGCGACGACGACCTCTCGCCCGACGAGCAGGCCGAGGTGCTGGCGCTGGCCGCCGAACTGAAGAAGAACCCGTTCAGCCGGCGGCCGCTGGAGGGACCCCGCGGGGTCGCGGTGATCTTCGAGAAGAACTCCACCAGGACCCGGTTCTCCTTCGAGATGGGCATCGCCCAGCTCGGGGGGCACGCGGTGGTCGTGGACGGGCGCAGCACCCAGCTGGGCCGGGAGGAGACGCTCGAGGACACCGGCGCGGTGCTGTCGCGCTATGTCGACGCGATCGTGTGGCGCACCTTCGCCCAGGAGCGGCTCACCGCGATGGCCTCGGGGTCGAGCGTGCCCATCGTCAACGCGCTCTCCGACGAGTTCCACCCCTGCCAGGTGCTCGCGGACCTGCAGACACTCGCCGAGTGGAAGGGCGGTCTGAAAGGGTTGCGGCTGAGCTACTTCGGCGACGGTGCCAACAACATGGCGCACTCCCTGATGCTCGGCGGCGTCACCGCCGGGGTGCACGTCACGATCGCCGCGCCGCGGGGGTTCGAGCCGCATCCGATGTTCGTCGCCGCCGCGGAGACACGGGCGCATCAGACCGGGGCGACGGTGACGCTGACCGACGACCCGGGTGCCGGCGCCGACGGGGCCGACGTGCTGGTCACCGACACCTGGACCTCGATGGGGCAGGAGAACGACGGTCTGGACCGTGTGCGCCCGTTCCGGCCGTTCCAGCTCAACGCGGCGCTGTTGAGCCGGGCCGACTCGGAAGCCGTTGTGCTGCATTGCCTTCCCGCTCACCGCGGGCACGAGATCACCGACGAGGTGATCGACGGTCCGCGCAGCGCGGTGTGGGACGAGGCGGAGAATCGGCTGCATGCGCAGAAGGCGCTGCTGGTGTGGCTGCTGGAGCATTCGTGACGGCGCGAAGGCGAGCGCGAGTGAGGATCGCAGCGAAGCGAGGACCGGAGCGAGCGGGAGCCGAGCAATGACGGCCGCGACGACGCGCGCGGGCCGGCAGGCGCGGATCGTCGCGCTGCTGTCCGCGCAGTCGGTGCACAGCCAGACCGAACTCGCGGCGCTGCTCGCCGACGAGGGCATCGACGTCACCCAGGCCACCCTGTCCCGTGATCTCGAGGAACTCGGCGCGGTCAAACTGCGCGGCGCCGACGGCGGTGTCGGCGTCTACATCGTCCCCGAGGACGGCAGCCCGGTACGCGGCGTCACCGGAGGCACCGAACGGGTGTCGCGTCTGCTGGGTGATCTGCTGGTGTCCACCGACGCCAGCGCCAACCTCGCGGTGCTGCGCACACCTCCTGGCGCCGCCCACTACCTCGCGAGCGCGATCGACCGGGCGGCGCTGCCGTACGTCGTCGGCACCATCGCCGGCGACGACACGATCTTCGTCATCGCCCGCGAACCGATGACCGGCGCCGAACTGGCCTCGGCCGTCGAGAACCTCGCCAAAGCCTGAAGTACCCCCACGAGTTAAGGAGTTACCTATGTCCGAGCGCGTCATCCTGGCGTATTCCGGCGGTCTGGACACCTCGGTGGCGATCAGCTGGATCGGCAAGGAGACCGGTCGCGAGGTGGTCGCCGTGGCGATCGACCTCGGGCAGGGCGGCGAGGACATGGAGGTGGTGCGTCAGCGCGCACTGGACTGCGGCGCCGTCGAAGCCGTCGTCGTCGACGCGCGCGACGAATTCGCCGAGCAGTACTGCCTGCCGGCGATCCAGTCCAACGCGCTCTACATGGACCGCTACCCGCTGGTGTCCGCGCTGAGCCGGCCGCTGATCGTCAAGCACCTCGTCGACGCGGCCCGCGAGCACGGCGGCGGTATCGTCGCGCACGGCTGCACCGGCAAGGGCAACGACCAGGTCCGCTTCGAGGTCGGATTCGCCTCGCTGGCACCCGATCTCGAGGTGCTGGCACCGGTCCGCGACTACGCGTGGACCCGGGAGAAGGCGATCGCCTTCGCCGAGGAGAACGCGATCCCGATCAACGTCACCAAGCGCTCTCCGTTCTCCATCGATCAGAACGTCTGGGGTCGCGCGGTGGAAACCGGCTTCCTCGAACACCTCTGGAACGCGCCCACCAAGGACGTCTACGACTACACCGAGGACCCCACGGTCAACTGGAGCAGCCCTGACGAGGTGATCGTCGGATTCGACAAGGGTGTGCCGGTGAGCATCGACGGGCAGCCCGTGACCGTGCTGCAGGCCATCGAGCAGCTCAACGCCCGCGCGGGCGCCCAGGGCGTGGGACGCCTCGACGTCGTCGAGGACCGCCTGGTCGGCATCAAGAGCCGGGAGATCTACGAGGCGCCCGGCGCGATGGTGCTCATCACCGCGCACACCGAACTCGAGCACGTCACGCTGGAGCGCGAGCTCGGCCGGTTCAAGCGCGGCACCGATCAGAAGTGGGGCGAACTGGTCTACGACGGTCTCTGGTACTCACCGCTGAAGACCGCGCTCGAGGCGTTCGTCGCGAACACCCAGCAGCACGTGACCGGTGAGATCCGGCTGGTCCTGCACGGCGGGCACATCGCGGTCAACGGGCGCCGCAGCGCCGAGTCGCTGTACGACTTCAACCTCGCCACCTATGACGAGGGCGACACGTTCGATCAGTCCGCCGCCAAGGGTTTCGTGCACGTGCACGGACTGTCGTCGAGCCTGTCGGCGCGGCGGGACCTGGCCGGCCGATGACCGCGAGCAGACACAAAATCGCCAATTTCGGCCCCAGAGTGTGCGAGTTTGCGTCTGCTCGCCGGAAATCGGTGACCAGGTGAGCACCAACGAGGGCTCGCTGTGGGGCGGCCGGTTCGCCGACGGCCCCTCGGACGCGCTCGCCGCGCTGAGCAAGTCGACCCACTTCGACTGGGTGCTCGCGCCGTACGACGTCGCCGCGTCGAAGGCGCACGCACGGGTGCTGCACCGCGCAGGGCTGCTCACCGACGAGCAACGCGACGGGCTCTTGGCGGGTCTGGACAGCCTCGGCGCCGACGTCGCCGACGGCAGCTTCGGGCCGATCGTCACCGACGAGGACGTGCACGGGGCGCTCGAGCGCGGGCTGATCGACCGGGTCGGTGCCGATCTGGGGGGCCGGCTGCGGGCGGGCCGGTCGCGCAACGATCAGGTGGCCACGCTGTTCCGGCTCTGGTTGCGCGATGCAATCCGCCGGGTGGCCGACGGCGTCCTCGAGGTGGTGGACGCCCTGGCGACGCAGGCCGCCGCGCACCCCACCGCGATCATGCCGGGCAAGACGCATCTGCAGTCGGCGCAGCCCGTCCTGCTCGCCCACCACCTGCTGGCCCATGCGCACCCCCTGCTGCGCGACGTGGACCGGCTCGCCGACGCCGATGCGCGGGCCGCGGTGTCGCCGTACGGGTCGGGCGCGTTGGCGGGATCGTCCCTCGGCCTCGACCCGGACGCCATCGCCGAGGAGCTGGGTTTCACTGCGGCGGCCGATAATTCGATCGACGCGACCGCCGCGCGCGATTTCGCCGCCGAAGCGGCCTTCGTCTTCGGTCTCATCGGTGTCGATCTCTCTCGGCTGGCCGAGGACATCATCCTCTGGAGCACCACCGAATTCGGCTATGTCACGCTGCACGACGCGTGGTCGACCGGCAGCTCGATCATGCCGCAGAAGAAGAACCCCGACATCGCCGAACTCGCGCGGGGCAAGGCGGGCCGGTTGATCGGCAACCTCACCGGCCTGCTGGCCACACTGAAGGCCCAGCCGCTGGCCTACAACCGCGATCTGCAGGAGGACAAAGAACCCGTCTTCGATTCGGTGGCCCAACTGGAACTGCTGCTGCCGGCGATGGCCGGCCTGGTCGCAACCCTGGGTTTCGACGAGGACCGGATGGCCGCGCTGGCGCCACTGGGCTACACGCTGGCCACCGACGTCGCCGAATGGCTGGTGCGCCGCGGGGTTCCGTTCCGGGTGGCCCACGAGGCCGCGGGCGCGGCGGTGCGGGCCGCCGAGGCGCGCGGGGTCGGACTGGAAGACCTCGAGGACGCCGAACTCGCGGACATTCACCCCGAACTCGGCCCGCAGGTCCGCGAGGTGCTCACCGTGGAGGGATCGGTGAACTCCCGGGACGCGCGCGGGGGCACCGCCCCGGTACAGGTGGCCCGCCAGCTCGGCGTCGTACGCGAGACCGCGGGCTCGCTGCGGTCACGACTGCGCGACGGGCACCGCTAACATCCAGCGGTATGGACGGCGGGCAGGGGGGTTTGCGCGCCCGGGCGCGGCACTGGCTCGCCGAGCGCCCGGTGCGGCAATGGTGGAAGGCCGCACTGGCCGCGACGCTGGCCGTCGCGGCGCTGTTCGGCGGTCTGGACACCGTCAACACCGGAGCCACGCCGTTCCGGGCCGGCGAGAAGTTCAGTGACGGGCAGTACACGGTCGTTGTCAACGGCGCCCGGCTGTTGCGTGAGGTGCGTGGGGGCGGACGCACCATCGGGCCCGCGCGGCCCGGTCAGCGCTACCTCGGGGTGGTGGCCACCGTGAGCAACGACGGCACGGTGCCCGGGTGGCTGCGCAACGAGCTGGATCTGCGGGACGTGTCGGCCGACGACTTCTTCGGGACCTGGCGGTTTCGCGACGGCTCCCAGATCGGAACGCTCGGACCGGGTCTGACCGAGAAGGTGGTGTTCCTCTGGGTCGTTCGTGATGACGCTGTCACCGCGGGCGACACCATCACCGTGCGCGTGTGGAAGAAAACGTTCACGCAGTTGATGGTCGCCTACGGCGGCAGGGAGTGGATCGACAGCAACACCGACTACGGCGTGACCGAACTGGTCGTCGAGGAGTCGGCATGACCGGGCGCACGGCCGGCCGGCGGGCGGCGCTGCCGGGACTGGTCGTCGTCCTCCTGGTCGCTGCCGCGGCGCTGCTGTGGCACCACCTACCGACGCCCACCGATCTCTACGGACCGTTCGATGTCCCCGCGACGGCGGGCGAGCCGGCGCGCGGGCGGGCCGTCACCGCCACGGTGACCGCGGTGCGCATCGCGCCGGAGGTCGAGGCGGCGCAGGCAGCCGGCCGGTGGGTCGTCGTCGACACCACGATGGAGGCATCGGGCAGTACCGGGCTACCGCACGCCGATCTTCTCGTCGGCCCGAACACCTACCTGCCGACCGAGCGGTTCTTTGTCGAGACACTGAGGGCACCTCTCGCTCCGGGGATCGTCCAGGCCGGCAGCTGGGTCTTCGACGTGGCGGCCCCGCTGGTCGAGCCCGGCGCGGCCGTCCCTCTCGTGCTGCGGGTGTGGGTGGGCAGCGAGATGCTGGATTCCCGGTTGACCATCGAGATCCCCGCCGACGATCCACGGATCTCCAGAACCGACACCGCGAGCCTGGCGCCGCTCGACCTCAGCGCGCGATGATGCGCGCGACAGCGTTGTGGCAACGCAATCTCCTCGCGGCGGTCGTTGTCACCTGCGCGGTCGGCGTCTATCTCGGCATCGACTTCGGACCGGCGTGGTCGGCCTACCGTCAGTCGCAGACGCCCTCGGTGATCATCCCGGCGGGGAGCAGCGGCACCGCCGGCGGACAGACATGGCGGCTGACCTCCGTCAAGCATCTGAACCGCAACCCGGCGACCTTCGGGGCGCAGCTGCCTGCGGGTACCGTCTTGATGGTGCTCGAGGTCGACAGGTCGGGCTCACCCAGCGGGGATTATTGCACCGCGGTGCTCACTGACGGCGAAAACCGTTGGGAAGCACAGGGTATCGGTGGCTTCAGTCCGGTACCGCCCAGCGGTGTGACCACGCTGTGCCATCAACCCGGGCCCGCTCAGTTCAGCTTTCTCCTGCCCGGAGACGTCGTACCGACCGCCATGGACGTCACTCACAACGGCCGGATCACGGTGCGGATGCTGTTGTGACGGTCTGTCCGCGAACGTTGTCCAGGCAGTAGGCGGCCGTCGTAGCGATCAGGCACACCCGCAGCGGTTCGATGATCAGGTGTGACACGAACACCAGCGGTGGCCGCACCGCATCCCAGAACGGTGGGGGATGAGGTCCGAGAAGGCGGGCGGCACCTCGGAAAAGGTAGCCCGCGTCCACTTCCGGCCGATAGAAGCTCCCCGCCATGTCCAACCATGCCAGCCCGAGATAGCCGACGACGTAGAGTGCCAACGCCATCACCCCGCCGTGCAGGATGAGGCGGGCCGAGTCGGTGATCGGGCGGTAGTTGCCGAGCCGGGACAGCAGCACGTCGCGGACCTCGGCGCGACGGGTGTCGGACATCCGTGACCATCGCGCCCGCATCCGGCCCTGCTGGGCGGCGGTGCGGTCGAAGACGCGATCGGCGCGGTCACCGGCAACGCGGCGAGCGGCGGCGCGCCAGTCCTTCGGCATGGCGACGCCGTACACGATCGCGGCGACGGCGAGCCACAGCAAGGGGATGGCCGCACCGCCGAACACCGTGCCGAGCGCCCACATCACGGCGTCCCACGCCACCTCCAGCGGTCGGACGTGAGAGAACAGCTCGGCGCGTGTCTGGCTGAACCACACGATGATCCGGCGTTCGGCGAGCCACCCGGCCGGATTCACGAAGAAGGTGACATCCCGGCTCGCCGCGAAGCTCACCCCGAGGAAGACCCACAGCGCGTCGATGTAGACGCGGACCGCGACCATCCACTGGGGCAACGTCTCCTTGAACCGGCTCAGGACGTAACGGAGCACCAGTGCGGTGGCGATCAGGACCCAGGTCACGGTTCCGACCGGCAGGGAGTCCGGGTGCAGATCGGTCGCTCCCGGCGTCGTCATGGCCTCACCGATCCGGTAGGTCAGGGCGCGCTGCTCGAACGCGATCCAGTCCTCCGCGAACATCTTCCACGCCAGGTAGATGGCGAAGAAGGGCACGATCACCGTCGCGAAGACATCGATGCGGCGCGCCGGTCGCGGCGGTAACGCGGCCAGCGCCGGAATCGCGGGCCGCAGCAGCAAGAACATCGCGACGTAGGATCCGAGCCGGGCGATACCGGCGAGCGGCATGATCAACGACGCCCACACGTCGTTGTCGTGACCTGCCCAGGCCGCCAGCTCGATCGCCCCGCGCCGCCCGAGCAGACCCACCAGGTAGCACGCGGCCAGCTGGGGCCAGTAGCGGACGTACAGGGCGCCGAGCCGGCGCAGGTGCGTCATCCGGCGTCCTCGGCCAGCGTCAGCCAGTCCTCCTCCAAAGACTGCTTGCGCGAGAGTAATTCGCCGAGCTCGGTGTTGAGCTCCCCGGCGCGCACATGGTCGGCGGCAGCGTCGGCCATCGACTCGTGCAGCGCGGCGATGCGATCGTCGAGTTTGGCGAGCTGATTCTCGATGCGCGCCATCTCCTTGCCGGTGCGGCGATCCTTCGCCGACGCCGACTCGCCGCGGTCGGCCGAAACGCGCGCCGGCTCCGGGGCGGCCACGGCGGCGCGGCCCTCCAGATACTGTTCGATCCCACCCGGCAGCAGCTCGCACCGCCCACCGCCGGTCAGCGCGTAGGTGACGTCGCTGACGCGTTCGAGGAAGTAGCGGTCGTGCGTCACGACGATCAGCGTGCCGGGCCAACCGTCCAGGTAATCCTCGATGACCGTCAGCGTGTCGATGTCGAGGTCGTTGGTCGGTTCGTCGAGCAGCAGCACGTTGGGTTCGTCGAGCAGCAGGCGCAGGAACTGCAGCCGACGCCGTTCCCCGCCGGAGAGTTCACCGAGCCGGGTCGTCAGCTTGTCCCCGGTGAACCCGAAGTCCTTGAGCAGCGTGTCGGCGGTGACCTCCCTGCCCTCGGCCAATTCGGTGACCCGGCGCCGGTTCTCGACCGCGTCGAGCACCCGCGCGGACCCGTCGAGTTCGGCCAGCGCCTGACTCAGATAGCCGATCCGCAGGGTCACCCCGCGCTTGATCGTGCCCGCGGTCGGCGCGATCTCACCGGCCAGCAGCCGCAGCACCGACGTCTTGCCGGTGCCGTTGACGCCGACCAGTCCGATGCGCGCACCCGGACCGATCGACCAGTCGATCCGGTCGAGCAGGGTGCGCGGCGGGTCACCCACCGCGAGCGTGACACGGTGCAGATCGAAGACGTCCTTGCCGAGCCGCGACGTGGCAAACCGCTGCAGCATCAGCGAATCGCGCGGTGGCGGTTCGTTGGCGATCAGTTCGTTGGCCGCCTGGATGCGGAATTTCGGCTTCGACGTCCGCGCCGGCGGGCCGCGCCGCAGCCACGCGAGTTCCTTGCGCATCAGGTTCCTGCGCCGGGCTTCGGTGCCCGCCGCCATCCGCATCCGCTCGGCGCGTGCCAGCACGAACGCGGCGTACCCACCGTCGTAGGCGTCGACGACACCGTCGTGCACCTCCCAGGTGCTGGTGCACACCGCGTCGAGGAACCAGCGGTCGTGGCTGACGACCAACAGCGCCCGCGCCGGGCGAGCACTCAGATGCCCGGCCAACCAGCCGATCACCTCCACGTCGAGGTGGTTGGTGGGTTCGTCGAGCACGAGCACGTCGTGACCACCCAGCAGCACTTCGGCCAGCGCGACGCGGCGCCGCTCGCCGCCGGACAGCGTCGCCGCCGCAGCGTCGAGGTGCAGCCCGGCCAGCAGATGCTCGACCACGGCCCGAGTGTCGGGTTCGGCGGCCCAGATGTGGTCGGCCCGGCCGCCGACGATCACGTCGCGCACCGTTTCACCCGGCGCGAAATCATCGGACTGCCGCAGATATCCCACCGACAGTCCCGACGTGTGGGTGGCACGCCCGGAGTCCGGCGCCTGGGTTCCGGTCAGCACCTTCAGCAGCGTGGTCTTGCCGTCGCCGTTGCGACCGACCACGCCGATCGCGTCGCCCTCCTCTACTCCGAGGCTGACGCCGTCGAGCAACGTGCGCGTTCCGTAGCCAACGGTCGCCTTTTCCAGGTTGATCAGGTTTGCCATCAGCCGCCGATGATAGGTGGGTCCTGTGCCATGATGACGTCTGCAGTCGGGGACGAGACGATGCGGGGTCAGCGATAGGGGAGCGCGCGTTGGTGGATCTGTCGGCGATAACCAGGCCGGTGGGCCGGCTGGTCGCCACCGCTCAGAACGGTCTCGAGGTGCTGCGGTACGGCGGGCTGGAAACCGGCTCGGTGCCGTCGCCGTTCCAGATCATCGAGAGCGTCCCGATGTACCGGCTGCGCCGCTACTTCCCGCCCGACACCCGACCGGGTGCCAAGCCTGCGGGTCCGCCGGTGCTGATGGTGCATCCGATGATGATGTCGGCCGACATGTGGGACGTCACCCGCCAGGACGGGGCCGTGGGCATCCTGCACCGCGCCGGCGTCGACCCGTGGGTGATCGACTTCGGGTCGCCCGACAAGGTCGAGGGCGGCATGCAGCGCAACCTCGCCGACCACGTGGTCGCGCTCAGTGAGGCCGTCGACACCGTCAAGTCGGTGACCGGTCGCGACGTGCACCTGGCCGGCTACTCCCAGGGCGGCATGTTCGCCTATCAGTCGGCGGCCTACCGCCGGTCCAAGGACCTCGCGAGCATCATCGCGTTCGGCTCGCCGGTGGACACCCTGGCCGCCCTGCCGATGAACCTGCCCGCGAGCCTGGCGCCCGTTGCGGCCGACTTCATGGCCGACCACGTGTTCAATCGGATCGACATCCCGGGCTGGATGGCACGCACCGGGTTTCAGATGCTCGACCCGATCAAGACCGCTCAGTCGAGGCTGGAATTCCTGCTGCAGCTGCACGACCGGGAAGCTCTGCTGCCCCGCGAGCAGCAGCGCCGGTTCCTGGCCTCCGAGGGCTGGATCGCGTGGTCGGGTCCGGCGATCTCCGAACTGCTCAAGCAGTTCGTCGCCCACAACCGGATGATGACCGGCGGGTTCTCCGTCCACGGTGATCTGGTGACGCTCTCGGACATCGACTGCCCGGTGCTCGCGGTCATCGGCGAGGTCGACGACATCGGCCAGCCGGCATCGGTGCGCGGCATCAAGCGCGCCGCCCCGAAAGCCGATGTCTACGAGTTCCTCATCAGGGCAGGGCATTTCGGTCTGGTGGTGGGGTCGAAGGCGTCCAGCCAGACCTGGCCGACCGTCGCCGAGTGGGTGCGCTGGCTCGACGGCGGCGGCCAGATGCCCGAGGGCGTGGCGCCGATGCCGCTGCGTCCCGCCGAGCCGAGCGAAAGTGGCGTGTCGTTGACGTCCCGGTTGGCGCACGGCGCCACCGCCGCCACCGAGATGGCGTTCAGCTTCGCCCGGTCGGCGGCCGGCGCGCTGGTGTCGGCCAACAGGTCGGCGCGCACCCTGGCCGTCGAGACCGCCCGCACCCTGCCCCGGCTGGCCCGGCTGGGACAGGTCAACGACCACACCCGAATCTCGTTGGGCCGCATCATGAGTGAGCAGGCGCGCGACCTCCCGCAGGGGGAGGCGCTGCTGTTCGACGGCCGGGTGCACACCTACGAGGCGGTGGATCGCCGGATCAACAACGTCGTGCGCGGGCTCATCGACGTCGGGGTGCGCCAGGGCGCCCGGGTGGGCCTGCTGATGGAGACCCGGCCCAGCGCGCTCGTCGCGATCGCGGCGCTGTCGCGGCTGGGCGCCGTCGCCGTGCTGATGCCGCCGGACGCCGACCTCGCCGAGGCCGCTCGGCTGGGTGCGGTCACCGAGATCATCACCGACCCCGGCAGTCTCGAGGCCGCCCGCACGCTGGACACGCGGGTGCTGGTGCTCGGCGGCGGCGAAGCGCGCGATCTGCACCTGCCCCAAGACGCCGACGTGATCGACATGGAGAAGATCGACCCCGACCGTGTCGACCTGCCCGGCTGGTACCGGCCGAACCCCGGGCTGGCGCGCGACGTCGCGTTCGTCGCGTTCAGCACCATCAGCGGCGAGCTCGTGGCCCGCCAGATCACCAACTACCGGTGGGCGCTGTCGGCGTTCGGCACCGCGTCGGCGGCGAACCTGAGCCGCAACGACACCGTGTACTGCCTGACGCCGCTGCACCACCAGTCGGGGCTGCTCGTCAGCCTGGGCGGGGCGGTGGTGGCCGGCGCCCGGATCGCGCTGTCCCGCGAGCTGCGGCCCGACCGCTTCCTGCAGGAGATCCGGCAGTACGGCGTGACCGTCGTGTCCTACACGTGGGCGATGCTGCGCGAGGTCATCGACGACCCGGCCTTCTCGCTGACGGGAAGCCATCCGGTGCGGGTGTTCATCGGCTCCGGCATGCCCGTCGGACTGTGGAAGCGGGTCGTCGAGATCTTCGCGCCGGCCACCGTGGTCGAGTTCTTCGCCACGACCGACGGCCAGGCGGTGCTCGCCAACGTCGCCGGCGCGAAGGTGGGCAGCAAGGGCAGGCCGCTGCCGGGCGGTGGCGAGATCGCGCTGGCGGCCTACGACCCCGAGGACAACTTGATCCTGGAGGACGACCGCGGGTTCGTCCGTCGCGCCGACATCAACGAAGTCGGAGTGCTGCTGGCCCACCCCCGCGGCCCGGTCGATCCGCTGGCGTCGGTCAAGCGCGGCGTGTTCGCCCCCGCCGACACGTGGGTGTCCACCGAGTATCTGTTCCGACGGGACGAGGACGGCGACTACTGGCTCGTCGACAACCGCGCCGCGGTGATCCACACCGCCCGCGGCCCGGTGTTCGCGGCCACGGTCAACGACGCGGTCGGTCACCTGGGCGCGGTGGACATGGCCCTCACCTATGCCGTGCCCGTCGGCTCCGGCACCCTCGCGGTCACCGCGCTGGCGCTGCGCCCCGGCGGCAGCGTGCCGTCGGCCGACCTGTCCGAAGCACTGGCCGACCTCCCCGTCGGCGTCGCCCCCGACATCGTGCACGTGGTCGGTGAGATGACGCTGACCGCGACGTACCGCCCGCTGGCAGGTCCTTTGCGGGCCGAGGGCATCCCGAAGGCGTCCCGTAACGCCTGGTACCGAGACGCCGATACCCATCGGTACAAGCGGTTGACCACTGCCGTGCGCAGCGAGATCGCTGGTAATCGGCAGTGATGCCCGGCGTGAGCCGCACTGTTAGGCTCGCGCTGGCGACTCCTAGGAGGATTGATGTCACCACGCAATTGGCGCCGCGCCACCGCGATCGCCGTGGCAGGGGCCGCGCTGACCGGAGGTCTCGCAGCGGGTCTGTCGGCCCCGTCGGCGCTGGCTGATCCGGTCGCCGCACCGTCCACCGATGATCAGAAGCCGCCGATCTCGCCGGACCAGATCCTGATGATGATCAATCAGCAGTACGCGAGCGGTTCCGGTGGTGGCCAGGTCTCGAACCTCATCGACCAGGTGATGACGCTGCGCATGCAGGGCTTCCGGCCCTCGCGTGCCAACACCACGGCGCTGGCGGCCGCGCTCGACAAGCGCCCCAACCAGGGACCGCTGGTGGAGGCGCTGCAGGCGACGCTCGCCACGCAGCGCAAGATGAAGATGCAGGCGTCCAACCAGGTGCAGCAGCCCGCGGTCGCGCCGCCGGCCACGCCGGGCATCGTGCAGGCGCCGATGGGTCCGGGCTGGGGCCCGGGCAACCCGATGATCAAGGATCCGGACGACAACATCTTCCCGATGCCCGGTCGGACGGGATGACCCTCGACGCAGCTCTGCTGTCGATGCTGGTGTGCCCTGAGGACAGGGGACCGCTGCTCTATGTCGACGACTGCCTGTACAACCCGCGGTTGCAGCGCAAGTACCGCATCGAGGACGACATCCCGGTGCTGCTGGTCGACGAGGCGGTCACCGTCGACGACGACGAGCACCGGCGTCTGGTCGCCGCGGCAGACCAGTCCTAGGAGAGGCCCGGCAAGTCGCCGGTCAGGTACCGCTGCAGATTGGGCGCGACCGTCTCGGCGATCTGCTCGATGGGTAGCGATCGGAACGGCTCGAGTTCGAGGATGTAGCGGGCCATCACGATCCCGACCAGTTGGGACGCGACGAACTGCACCCGGATGGGCCCGCTGCCCGGCGGATCGTCCACCCGCGCACCGACTTCGGCGGTGATGACGTCCTGCAGGAACGATCGGACCATCGACACGTCGCTGCCGGCCAGCATCGACCGCATCGTGGCGATGAAGCCCTTACCGAGTTCGGAGTCCCAGATCGGCAGCAGCAGGGCAGGCAGCACGTGGCCGATCTGGTCGACGGGCACCTCGCGCAGCGGGCCGATGACCGTCATCGGGTCGATCGGGATGTGGATGGCGTCGGCGAACAACTGCGTCTTGGTGCCGAAGTAGTGGTGCACCAGCGCCGGATCGACGCCGGCGGCGGCGCCGATGGCCCGGATCGAGGTGTTGTCGAAGCCGTTGCGCGCAAACAGGTCCCGGGCGGCGGCCAGGATGCGGTCGCGGGTGTCCGAGGTGCCGGGTGGCCGCCCCGGGCGTTTGCGGTCCTGGTCGGTGGTCACGTCGCCTAGGGTGTCCTTCGCCTCAATGTCGCCGCTGCCAGACCGAGCGCCACCACCGCGAAGCCTGCGACGATCGCCCCGTCGCGCACGGCCACCGATGTCAGCTCGGTATGGGCGCCGACCTGCCGGAGTGCCTCCAGAGCGTAACTGGCGGGCATCGCGTTGCTGATCCACTGCAGCCAGTCGGGCAGCTGATCACGGGGCACGATGATGCCGCACAGCAGCAATTGGGGCGCGATGATCAGCGGCATGAACTGCACGGCCTGGAACTCGGTGCGCGCGAATGCACTGCACAACAGCCCGAGTCCGACGCCGAGCACGGCATTGAGGATCGCGATCACGAACACCCACGCCGGGTTGCCGGCGGTGTCGAGGCCGAGCAGCCAGAACGACACCAGGCACGCCAGCGTCGCCTGGGCCGCGGCGGCCAGCGAGAACGCGGTGCCGTAGGCGGCCGGCAGATCGAGGCGGCGCAGCGGTGTGGTCAGGATGCGTTCGAGCGTTCCGGACACACGCTCCCGCTGCATGGTGATCGACGTAATCAGGAACATCACGATGAGCGGGAAGACGCCGAGCATCACGAGGCAGGCGTTGTCGAACGGGGACGGCACACCGGGTCGGGTCGGCAGATTGTCGAACATGAAGTACATCAGCGCGATGATCAGGCTCGGGACGAACAGGATCATCGCGACGCTGCGGTGATCGGCGGCGAGCTGGCGCAGGATCCGCGTCGTCGTCGCGAGGAACGCGCGCGGGCTGGCCGCGCTCAGGCCGGCGCGGCTGCGGTGTCGCGCCGGATGATGGACAGGAACGCCTCGTCCAATGACTGACATGCGGTGTCCTCTCGGAGTCGGTTCGGTGCGGTGTGCGCGAGCAGCCTGCCGTCACGCATGAGCAGGAGGTCCTGGCAGTGGTCGGCCTCGTCCATCACGTGGCTCGAGATGAGCAGCGTCGTCCCGTGCCGTGCGAGGGCGGCGAATCGGTCCCACAGATCTGCTCGCAAGACCGGGTCGAGGCCGACGGTCGGTTCGTCCAGGACCAGCACTTCCGGTTGCGCGACCAGCGCGCAGGCGAGTGAGACCCGGGTGCGTTGACCGCCGGACAGGTTGCCTGCCGGGGAACGGCGGACGTCGTCGAGATCGACCGCCGCGAGCGCGTCGTCGACGTCGTGCGCCCCGCTGCCGTAGAGCGCAGCGAAGTAGCGCACGTTGTCGATGACCCGCAGATCGGGGTAGATCGTCGGGTTCTGGGTGACGTAGCCGATGCGATGGCGCAGTTCGGCGCTGCCTGCGGGGAGGCCGAGCACCGTGACCGTGCCGGCCGAGACGATCTGCGTGCCGACGATGCTGCGCATCAGCGTCGTCTTGCCGCACCCGGACGGACCGAGCAGCCCGGTGATCGCACCGCGGGCGATGCGCATCGAGACGCCGTTCAGTGCGACGCGTCCGCCGCGGCGGACGTGCAGGTCCACGATGTCGATCGCGGCATCCGGTCCGGACGACCGTAATTCATCAAGCGATGAACTCATCATGTGATGAATAGTGCGCTCGCCCGGCGACCGTGTCAAGGGTCTCCGTAGGATGTCGACGGTGGTGCTCGATTCCCTGCGCGACGTCTTCGGGCGCTGACGTGACCGCGAAGGAACTCGCCGTCGACCCGGTCACTGCCGCCCAGCTGTTGTTGGGCGCCCGGCTGACCGCCCGCGGAGTGAGCGCGGTGATCGTCGAGGTCGAGGCGTACGGCGGACCGGCCGACGGGCCGTGGCCCGACGCGGCGTCGCACTCGTTCCGCGGACCAGGCGGGCGCAACACGGTGATGTTCGGACCCGCCGGGCGTCTCTACACCTACCGCAGCCACGGCATCCACGTCTGCGCCAACGTGGTGTGCGCCACCGACGGCGTCGCCGGCGCGGTGCTGCTGCGTGCCGCGGTCATCGACGACGGCGCCGAGGTGGCGTGGAGCAGGCGGGGAGAGCTCGTCAAGGAGTCGGCCCTGGCCCGTGGGCCGGGCAACCTTTGCTCCGCGCTGGGCATCGAGATGGCCGACAACGGCGTCGACCTGTTCGATCCCGCTGCGCCCGTGAGGCTTTCACTGAGCCGACCGTGCGGTGTGTCCTCGGGTCCGCGCACCGGGGTCAGCAAGGCGGCCGACCGGCCATGGCGATTCTGGGTGTCGGGCCGGCCTGAGGTGTCGCCCTACCGGCGCAGCCCGCGGGCACCCGCTCCGGGTCAGAGCGACTAGTACGGGAAGATCGACGCCGTGGGCAGTGACATCCAAGGTGAGATTCTCGACGAACTGGATTGGCGCGGACTGATCGCCCAGTCCACCGACCGCGACGCACTGGCCGGCGCTCTGGCCGGCGGCCCCGTCACCGTGTATTCGGGGTTCGACCCCACGGCGCCCAGCCTGCACGCCGGACACCTGATCCCGCTGCTCACGCTGCGTCGTTTCCAGCAGGCCGGACATCGGCCCATCGTGCTGGCCGGCGGGGCGACCGGCATGATCGGCGACCCCCGCGACGTCGGTGAACGCACACTGCACACCGCCGACACCGTGGCGGAGTGGGCGGACCGGATCCGCGGGCAGTTGGAGCGCTTCGTCGACTTCGACGGCTCGGCGACCGGCGCCGTCATCGCCGACAACCTGTCCTGGACCGGGCAGATGTCGGCCATCGAGTTCCTGCGTGACGTCGGCAAGCACTTCTCGGTCAACGTCATGCTCGACCGCGACACGGTGCGCCGCAGGCTCGACGGAGACGGCATTTCCTACACCGAGTTCAGCTACATGCTGCTGCAGGCCAACGACTACGTCGAACTGCACCAACGCCATGGGTGCACGTTGCAGATCGGCGGGTCCGATCAATGGGGCAACATCATCGCCGGCGTGCGATTGGTGCGTCAGAAGACCGGCGCCGCGGTGCACGCGCTGACGACACCGCTGGTCACGGACTCGGAGGGCAAGAAGTTCGGCAAGTCGACCGGGGGCGGCAGCCTCTGGCTGGACCCGGAGATGACCAGTCCCTACGCCTGGTACCAGTACTTCATCAACACCGCGGACGCGGACGTCGTGCCGTACCTGCGGTGGTTCACGTTCCTGTCGCGATCGGAGATCGCCGAACTGGAGACGGCGACCGCCGAACGGCCCCACGAGCGGGCGGCCCAACGCCGGTTGGCCCGCGAACTGACCACCCTCGTGCACGGTGAGGCCGCGACCGCCGCCGTCGAACACGCGAGCCAGGCTCTCTTCGGTCGCGCCGAGCTGACCGACCTCGACGAGCCGACACTGGCGGGTGCGCTCCGCGAGGCCAGTAGTGGAGACGTCGCCGAACTCGCTCCGGGCGCGGCGGATTCGATCACCGACCTGTTGGTCGCGACCGGACTCGTGGCGAGCAAGGGCGCCGCCCGGCGCACCATCGCCGAGGGCGGAGTGTCGGTCAACAACGTGAAGATCGCCACAGACGAGTGGGTGCCGCAGCCGTCGGACTTCCTGCACGGCCGGTGGCTGGTGCTGCGCCGCGGCAAGCGCAACATCGCCGGTGTCGAACGAGTTGGGTGAGGTGCAGCAGTGAACGCCCAGCTCAGAGGGGTGCGCCAGAGCGGGGAACAAACAGCCCGGCCCGGGCGTTGAGGTTTTCGAGAGTCAACGCACCCTGTGGTGCGCGCGCTGGGATCCGGTCGAAAGACACGCCCTAGCAGGCCATTTGACTCGGAGTTATCCCTGACGTAACTTATCGGAGTCGCTGCGACACGGGCCCAGCCCGGAGAGCGCGGCCGACTCCCAGAGGGTCACTCACTTCGGTGAGAGTCCTCATCTGCCCGCACCAGCGATCGCGGCTTTTCGCCGCGGGATCTGTGCGCGGTCAGCAGGGGCTGTTGTTTGAGAACTCAATAGTGTGTTTGGTGGTTTTTGTTTGTTGTTTTTTGTTGTGTCCGCATTTTCCCGTTTGGGGGCATGACGTTTTTTTGGATGCCAGTTTTGGTGTCTTTTGTTTGTGATCGGATTTTTCTGATTCGAATTCTGCCTGCGCCTGTGGGTGTGGGGGTTTTTGTTTGGAGAGTTTGATCCTGGCTCAGGACGAACGCTGGCGGCGTGCTTAACACATGCAAGTCGAACGGAAAGGCCCTTCGGGGTACTCGAGTGGCGAACGGGTGAGTAACACGTGGGTGATCTGCCCTGCACTTTGGGATAAGCCTGGGAAACTGGGTCTAATACCGGATAGGACCACGGTCTGCATGGATTGTGGTGGAAAGCTTTTGCGGTGTGGGATGGGCCCGCGGCCTATCAGCTTGTTGGTGAGGTTACGGCTCACCAAGGCGACGACGGGTAGCCGGCCTGAGAGGGTGTCCGGCCACACTGGGACTGAGATACGGCCCAGACTCCTACGGGAGGCAGCAGTGGGGAATATTGCACAATGGGCGCAAGCCTGATGCAGCGACGCCGCGTGAGGGATGACGGCCTTCGGGTTGTAAACCTCTTTCGCCAGGGACGAAGCGCAAGTGACGGTACCTGGAGAAGAAGCACCGGCCAACTACGTGCCAGCAGCCGCGGTAATACGTAGGGTGCGAGCGTTGTCCGGAATTACTGGGCGTAAAGAGCTCGTAGGTGGTTTGTCGCGTTGTTCGTGAAAACTCACAGCTTAACTGTGGGCGTGCGGGCGATACGGGCAGACTGGAGTACTGCAGGGGAGACTGGAATTCCTGGTGTAGCGGTGGAATGCGCAGATATCAGGAGGAACACCGGTGGCGAAGGCGGGTCTCTGGGCAGTAACTGACGCTGAGGAGCGAAAGCGTGGGGAGCGAACAGGATTAGATACCCTGGTAGTCCACGCCGTAAACGGTGGGTACTAGGTGTGGGTTTCCTTCCTTGGGATCCGTGCCGTAGCTAACGCATTAAGTACCCCGCCTGGGGAGTACGGCCGCAAGGCTAAAACTCAAAGGAATTGACGGGGGCCCGCACAAGCGGCGGAGCATGTGGATTAATTCGATGCAACGCGAAGAACCTTACCTGGGTTTGACATGCACAGGACGCCGGCAGAGATGTCGGTTCCCTTGTGGCCTGTGTGCAGGTGGTGCATGGCTGTCGTCAGCTCGTGTCGTGAGATGTTGGGTTAAGTCCCGCAACGAGCGCAACCCTTGTCTCATGTTGCCAGCACGTTATGGTGGGGACTCGTGAGAGACTGCCGGGGTCAACTCGGAGGAAGGTGGGGATGACGTCAAGTCATCATGCCCCTTATGTCCAGGGCTTCACACATGCTACAATGGCCGGTACAAAGGGCTGCGATGCCGTGAGGTGGAGCGAATCCTTTCAAAGCCGGTCTCAGTTCGGATCGGGGTCTGCAACTCGACCCCGTGAAGTCGGAGTCGCTAGTAATCGCAGATCAGCAACGCTGCGGTGAATACGTTCCCGGGCCTTGTACACACCGCCCGTCACGTCATGAAAGTCGGTAACACCCGAAGCCGGTGGCCTAACCCCTTGTGGGAGGGAGCCGTCGAAGGTGGGATCGGCGATTGGGACGAAGTCGTAACAAGGTAGCCGTACCGGAAGGTGCGGCTGGATCACCTCCTTTCTAAGGAGCACCACGAGACCTGAGCCCGCCCGCATCGTGTGGGAGTTCGGTGATTCAGGCGATTCGTTGGATGGCGCGTCTCTGTAGTGGAGGCCCGTCTGGTGCAACAACAAACTTGGCGAGCCGGTGGGGAAACATCGGTGAGGATGGCCATCAGACACACTATTGGGCTTTGAGACAACAGCCCGTTTTTTCTCTGGCCCCTGTGTGGGGTGGGAGGGTTGGTTGTCGCTCCATCTTTGGTGGTGGGGTGTGGTGTTTGATTTGTGGATAGTGGTTGCGAGCATCTGAGCGCGGAGGGTCTTTGTGGGCCTTGTGTGTTCAGCATGTAATGCAAATTTTTCTGATACCTGCACGCATCTTTTTGGGTGTGTGTGGGTGATGACTCATTTTTTTGGTTTTGTGTTGTAAGTGTTTAAGGGCGCATGGTGGATGCCTTGGCACTGAGAGCCGATGAAGGACGTGGGAGGCTGCGATATGCCTCGGGGAGCTGCCAACCGAGCGTGGATCCGAGGATGTCCGAATGGGGAAACCCGGCGCGAGTGATGTCGTGTCACCCGTACCTGAATACATAGGGTGCGGGGGGGAACGCGGGGAAGTGAAACATCTCAGTACCCGTAGGAAGAGAAAACAAAAGTGATTCCGTGAGTAGTGGCGAGCGAAAGCGGAGGATGGCTAAACCGTGTGCATGTGATACCCGGCGGGGGTTGTGTGTGCGGTGTTGTGGGGCGTTTCTTCTTCAGTCCGCCGACTGGAGCGACAGTGAGAAAATGGTGGGTTAGGTGAAGTGGCCTGGGATGGTCTGCCGGAGCGGGTGAGAGCCCCGTAACTGAAAACTCATCATCTGTTGTGGAATGTTTTCCCCGAGTAGCAGCGGGCCCGTGGAATCTGCTGTGAATCTGCCGGGACCACCCGGTAAGCCTGAATACTTCTCAGTGACCGATAGCGGATTAGTACCGTGAGGGAATGGTGAAAAGTACCCCGGGAGGGGAGTGAAAGAGTACCTGAAACCGTGCGCTTACAATCCGTCAGAGCCCTCTCTTAGCAGTGGGGTGATGGCGTGCCTTTTGAAGAATGAGCCTGCGAGTCAGGGACATGTCGCGAGGTTAACCCGGGTGGGGTAGCCGTAGCGAAAGCGAGTCTGAATAGGGCGTATCCACACAACAGTGTGTGGTGTAGTGGTGTGTTCTGGACCCGAAGCGGAGTGATCTACCCATGGCCAGGGTGAAGCGCGGGTAAGACCGCGTGGAGGCCCGAACCCACTTAGGTTGAAGACTGAGGGGATGAGTTGTGGGTAGGGGTGAAAGGCCAATCAAACTCCGTGATAGCTGGTTCTCCCCGAAATGCATTTAGGTGCAGCGTCGCAGTGTTCGTGTCGGAGGTAGAGCTACTGGATGGCCGATGGGCCTCACAAGGTTACTGACGTCAGCCAAACTCCGAATGCCGACACGGTGTAATGCGGCAGTGAGACGGCGGGGGATAAGCTCCGTGCGTCGAGAGGGAAACAGCCCAGATCGCCGGCTAAGGCCCCTAAGCGTGTGCTAAGTGGAAAAGGATGTGCAGTCGCGAAGACAACCAGGAGGTTGGCTTAGAAGCAGCCACCCTTGAAAGAGTGCGTAATAGCTCACTGGTCAAGTGATTGTGCGCCGATAATGTAGCGGGGCTCAAGCACACCGCCGAAGCCGCGGCAGCGTATTTATACGCTGGGTAGGGGAGCGTCCTGCATCCGGTGAAGCCGCCGAGTGATCGAGTGGTGGAGGGTGTGGGAGTGAGAATGCAGGCATGAGTAGCGATAAGGCAAGTGAGAACCTTGCCCGCCGAAAGACCAAGGGTTCCTGGGCCAGGCCAGTCCGCCCAGGGTGAGTCGGGACCTAAGGCGAGGCCGACAGGCGTAGTCGATGGACAACGGGTTGATATTCCCGTACCCGTGTGTGAGCGTCCCTGATGAATCAATCGTGCTAACCGCCCAAAAGGCGAATCACCGATCCCTTCGGGGTGAGGGTTTCGCCGGCTGCGCGGGACCCCGGTTGGTAGTAGTCAAGCGATGGGGTGACGCAGGAAGGTAGCCGTACCAGTCAGTGGTAATACTGGGGCAAGCCGGTAGGGAGACACCTAGGCAAATCCGGGTGTCACATATCCTGAGAGGTGATGCATAGCCGAGTGAGGCGAATTCGGTGATCCTATGCTGTCGAGAAAAGCCTCTAGCGAGCGCACACACGGCCCGTACCCCAAACCAACACAGGTGGTCAGGTAGAGAATACCAAGGCGTACGAGTGAACTATGGTTAAGGAACTCGGCAAAATGCCCCCGTAACTTCGGGAGAAGGGGGACCCCTGTACCGTGTAAGCCCTTGCGGCCCAAGCGGGGTGGGGTGGCACAAACCAGTGAGAAGCGACTGTTTACTAAAAACACAGGTCCGTGCGAAGTCGCAAGACGATGTATACGGACTGACGCCTGCCCGGTGCTGGAAGGTTAAGAGGACCTGTTAACCCCTCGGGGTGAAGCGGAGAATTTAAGCCCCAGTAAACGGCGGTGGTAACTATAACCATCCTAAGGTAGCGAAATTCCTTGTCGGGTAAGTTCCGACCTGCACGAATGGCGTAACGACTTCTCAACTGTCTCAACCATAGACTCGGCGAAATTGCATTACGAGTAAAGATGCTCGTTACGCGCGGCAGGACGAAAAGACCCCGGGACCTTCACTACAACTTGGTATTGGTGCTCGATACGGTTTGTGTAGGATAGGTGGGAGACTGTGAAGCGGTCACGCCAGTGATTGTGGAGTCGTTGTTGAAATACCACTCTGATCGTATTGGGCCTCTAACCTCGAACCGTCTATCCGGTTCAGGGACAGTGCCTGGTGGGTAGTTTAACTGGGGCGGTTGCCTCCTAAAAAGTAACGGAGGCGCCCAAAGGTTCCCTCAACCTGGACGGCAATCAGGTGTTGAGTGTAAGTGCACAAGGGAGCTTGACTGCGAGACTGACACGTCAAGCAGGGACGAAAGTCGGGACTAGTGATCCGGCACCTCTGAGTGGAAGGGGTGTCGCTCAACGGATAAAAGGTACCCCGGGGATAACAGGCTGATCTTCCCCAAGAGTCCATATCGACGGGATGGTTTGGCACCTCGATGTCGGCTCGTCGCATCCTGGGGCTGGAGCAGGTCCCAAGGGTTGGGCTGTTCGCCCATTAAAGCGGCACGCGAGCTGGGTTTAGAACGTCGTGAGACAGTTCGGTCTCTATCCGCCGCGCGCGTCAGAAGCTTGAGGAAATCTGTCCCTAGTACGAGAGGACCGGGACGGACGAACCTCTGGTCCACCAGTTGTCCCACCAGGGGCACCGCTGGATAGCCACGTTCGGACAGGATAACCGCTGAAAGCATCTAAGCGGGAAACCCCCTCCAAGACCAGGCTTCTCACCCATTTAAGTGGGATAAGGCCCCCCGCAGACCACGGGATCGATAGACCAGACCTACAAGACCAGCAATGGTCGCAGGGAACTGGCACTAACCGGCCGAAAACTTACAACACCAACAAAACCTCGCAACCACACCCACAAACCACAACAACCACACCCCACCACCAAAACTAAAGTTGTCACTGAAACAAGTGAATAAAGTTACGGCGGTCCATAGCGGCAGGGAAACGCCCGGACCCATCCCGAACCCGGAAGCTAAGCCTGCCAGCGCCGATGATACTACCCACACGGGTGGAAAAGTAGGACACCGCCGAACACCCATTGGAATCGCCCCCCACATTTCGTGGGGGGCGATTTCCTATTCTGCACGACAATTCGGCGGTGAATTCGGGCCGGTGAATTCGTCAATTGTGGCGCCGTACTTTCAGGCCGTATCCTTTTGTCGTGTCCCACGACAATCAGGACGGCCGCGGCGAACGCCGGCCCCAACGCGGCGGACCTGCCGGCAACCGGCAGGGGCCACGGCGCGATCAGCGCTCGGCGCCGCGCACGTCGGGACCCCAGCGGGCCCGCCCCGCTCAGCCCCGGACCCACGACGACGCGAAAACCCCACCGGGACCGCCGATTCCCGCCGAGATCGAAGCCCGTCAGCTCTCCCCGGAGATCCGCGGCGAGCTCACCACGCTGGACCGCGCCACCGCGGACGCCGTCGCGCGACACCTCGTCGCTGCCGGGGAACTGCTCGATGAGGACCCGGAGACGGCTCTCGCGCACGCCCGTGCGGCGCGCGCCCGTTCCGGCCGGATCGCCGCGGTGCGCGAAGCCGTCGGTATCGCGGCCTACGCCTGCGGCGACTGGGCGCAGGCCCTCGCCGAACTGCGAGCCGCCCGCCGGATGGGCAGCAAGTCACCACTTCTCGCGCTGATCGCCGATTGCGAGCGCGGGGTCGGCCGCCCCGAGCGAGCGATCGAACTGGCCCGCAGCCCCGAGGCCGCGCAGCTGACCGGAGACGACGCCGACGAACTGAAAATCGTTGTCGCCGGCGCTCGTTCCGACCTGGGCCAGCACGAGCAGGCGCTCGCGGTGCTGTCGACGCCGCAGCTGGACCCCTCGCGCACGGGACAGACCGCGGCCCGGGTCTTCTACGCCTACGCCGACACGCTGCTGGCCCTCGGGCGCGGCGACGAGGCACTGCAATGGTTCCTCAAGGCCGCCGCAGCCGACGCCGACGGCGTCACCGACGCCGAAGAGCGCGTCACGGAGCTGTCCTGACGTGAGCAGCCTTGCGCAGCAGCATGATTGCCTGCTGCTCGACCTCGACGGGACTGTGTTCCGCGGTCACGAACCCACACCCGGCGCGGTCGAGACGCTCGCCGCGGTGCAGTCCCGGGTGCTGTTCGTGACGAACAACGCCTCCCGCGACGCCACCCAGGTCGCCGATCACCTGCGTGAACTCGGATTCACCGCCGCGCCCGACGACGTGGTGACCAGCGCGCAGAGTGCGGCCCGGCTATTGGCCCAGCAGCTTCCTCCGGACGCGAAGGTGCTCATCGTCGGCACCGACGCGCTCGCCGAGGAGGTCCGCGCAGTCGGGTTGACGCCGGTCCGGCAGTTCGCCGATGAACCGGTGGCCGTCGTGCAGGGCCATTCGCCCGAGACGGCATGGCCCGATCTCGCCGAAGCGGCGCTGGCGATCCGGGCCGGCGCCCTGTGGATCGCCGCCAATGTGGACAAGACGCTGCCCTCCGAGCGCGGTCTGCTGCCGGGCAACGGTTCGATGGTCGCCGCACTGCGCACCGCCACCGACAGCGATCCACAGGTGGCCGGTAAGCCGTCGCCGGTGCTGATGTCGAATGCGCTGGCGCGCGGGCGCTTCGAGTCGCCGCTGGTGATCGGCGACCGACTCGACACCGACATCGCGGGCGCCAACGCCGCCCAGCTGCCGAGCCTGATGGTGCTGTGCGGGGTCAACAACGCCGAGGACGCGATCTTCGCGATCCCCGAGGAACGTCCGCACCTGCTGGCTGAGGATCTGCGCGCGCTGACCGACGACCCCGACGATCTGCGGGTCGGGACGCATCCCGCGTGGCATGTCGACCTCGACGACGACGCGGTCTCGGTGCGCGCCACCGGAGCCGACACCGGTGACCCGCTGTCCATCGTGCGGGCGATCGCCGCCGCCGTCTGGGCCGAGGACACGCCGGCGCGCCGCCGGCGGATCGTCGCGGCCGATGACACCGCCCGACAGGCCGCCCTGCGGTGGTCGCTGCTGTCGGCCGCCGACGGCGACGGTGCGCTAGCGTGAACCACGAGATGAGTACCGACCCCGAGCAGATCCGCGCCCAGGTCGCCGAACTCCTGGGTGATTCCACCGAGCCCACGGCCGCCGACCTGGACGCCGTCGCAGCCCGCCTGGACGAGGCGCACGACGTGCTGGTGCGCGCGTTGGAATCGGTCGAGAAAGGCTGATCCGCGTGACGCGGCGCGCTCGTGTGGACGCCGAGCTGGTGCGGCGTGGTCTGGCGCGCTCCCGTCAGCAGGCCGCCGAGCTGATCGGGGCGGGACGGGTCAGCATCGACGGCATGCGGGCGGCCAAGCCGGCGACGGCCATCGCGGTCAGCGCCAACGTCACCGTCGACGACGCCGGGGAACCGTCCTGGGTCTCGCGGGGCGCGCACAAACTGATCGGTGCCCTCGACGCGTTCGGGGTCGACGTCCAAGGCCGACGCTGCCTCGACGCCGGCGCCTCGACCGGCGGTTTCACCGAGGTCCTGCTCGCCCGCGGCGCCGCACAGGTGGTGGCCGTCGACGTCGGATACGGGCAGCTGGCGTGGGCGCTGCGCACCGACGATCGGGTCACCGTGATGGAACGGACCAACGTCCGCGAGATCACCGCCGACGCCATCGGCGGGCCGGTCCAGGTGATCGTCGCCGATCTGTCGTTCATCTCACTGGCCACCGTGCTGCCCGCGCTGACGGCGTGCGCGTCACCCGGCGCGGATATCGTTCCCATGGTGAAGCCGCAGTTCGAGGTCGGCAAGGACCGGGTGGGCGCGGGCGGCGTGGTCTCCGACCCGGTGCTCCGCGCCGAGGCGGTCCGGTCGGTCGCCGAACGGGCGGCCCGGCTCGGCTGGCCCGCCGTGGCGGTGACGGCCAGTCCGCTGCCCGGCCCCGCCGGCAATGTCGAGTACTTCCTGCATCTACGAGCCGACTGCACGGATCCCCTGCATGGCGACGCCCTCGCCGCAGCGATCGGCCGTGCCGTCGAGGAGGGTCCCCCATGACGCTCGAACGCACCATCCTGCTGGTGGTGCACACCGGTCGCGAGGAGGCCACCGACGTCGCCCGTCGGGTCGAGAAAGTGCTGAGCGACAACGGGATAGCGCTGCGGGTGCTGTCCGCTGAAGCTGTCGACCGCGGGCCCCTGCACCTGGCGCCCGATGACATGCGCGCACTCGGGGTCGAGATCGAGGTGGTCGACGCCGATCAGCGCGCCGCCGAGGGGTGCGAGCTGGTGCTCGTACTCGGCGGCGACGGCACCTTCCTGCGGGCCGCCGAACTGGCCCGCAACGTCGAGATCCCGGTGCTCGGGGTGAACCTCGGCAAGATCGGCTTCCTCGCCGAAGCCGAGGCCGACTCGATCGACAGCGTCCTCGAGCACATCATCCGCCGCGACTACCGCGTCGAGCAGCGGATGACGCTGGACGTGGCGGTCTGGGCCGGCGGCGAACTGCTCGACCGGGGCTGGGCACTGAACGAGGCCAGCCTCGAAAAGGGTCCGCGACTCGGAGTGCTGGGCGTCGTGCTGGAGGTGGACGGCCGCCCGGTGTCCTCGTTCGGCTGCGACGGCGTGCTCGTGTCGACCCCGACCGGCTCGACCGCCTACGCGTTCTCCGCGGGCGGTCCGGTGCTGTGGCCGGACCTCGAGGCCATCATCGTGGTGCCCAACAATGCGCATGCCCTGTTCGCCCGGCCGATGGTGACCAGCCCGCATGCGCTGATCGCCATCGAGATCGAGGCCAGCGGCCATGACGCCCTGGTGTTCTGCGACGGGCGCCGCGAGATGGTGCTGCCCGCGGGTGGTCGCCTCGAGGTGACCCGCTGCGGCACCCCGCTGAAATGGGTGCGGCTCGACAGCGCGCCGTTCGCCGACCGGCTGGTGCGCAAGTTCCGGTTGCCGGTCACGGGGTGGCGCGGACAGTAGTGCTAGCAGAGATTCGGATCGAGTCGCTGGGCGCCATCAGCGCCGCGACCGCGGAGTTCGACGGTGGGCTGACCGTGCTCACCGGGGAGACCGGTGCGGGCAAGACCATGGTGGTGACGGGCCTGCACCTGCTGGGGGGCGCGCGTGCCGATCCGGCGCGGGTGCGGTCGGGTTCGGCGAAGGCCGTGGTCGAGGGCCGGTTCGTCACCGCCGATCTGGGCGATGCGGTGCTCACGCAGGTGGACGACATCCTCGACTCGTCGGGCGCCGAGCGCGATGACGACGGCAGCGTCATCGCCGCCCGCTCGGTGAGCCGGGACGGGCCGTCGCGCGCCTACCTCGGCGGCCGGAGCGTGCCGGCGAAGTCGTTGAGTGAATTCACCAGCGAGCTGCTCACCCTGCACGGCCAGAACGACCAGCTGCGCCTGATGCGTCCCGACCAGCAGCGCGCCGCTCTCGACCGGTACGCCGACGTCTCGGCGCAGCTGCAGCGCTACCGCACCCAGCGCGACGAGTGGCTCACCGCCCGGCGCGACCTCGACGAACGGCGCCGCCGCGCACGCGAACTGGCGCAGGAAGCCGACCGGCTGCAGTTCGGCCTCAACGAGATCGACGTCATCGCGCCGCAGCCCGGGGAGGACGAGTCGCTGGTCTCCGACATCCGTCGGCTCTCCGAGCTCGACGCGCTGCGCGAGGCGGTGCAGACCGCGCGTGCCGCCCTGTCGGGGGACAGCGACGACGGCGCCGGCCAGGGGTTCTCGGCCGCCGACTCGGTGGGGCAGGCCCGCTCGGCGCTGGAGAACACCGACGACGCCGCGCTCAAGGCGCTGGCCGGCCAACTCGACACCGCGCTCACCGTGCTCACCGACGTCTCGGCCGAGCTGGGCGGATTCCTCGCCGAATTGCCCAGTGACGCCAGCACATTGGAGAGCAAGCTGGCCCGCCAGGCCGAGCTGCGTTCGCTCACCCGGAAATACGCTCCCGACATCGACGGCGTGCTCGAGTGGGCGCGCACATCGCGGGAGCGTCTCGCCCAGCTCGACGTGTCCGAGGAGGCGCTGGCCGGCCTGGCTCGCCGCGTCGAGGAACTCCAGGGTGCGGTGGCCACCGCCGCGGCCGACCTGACCAAGGCGCGGGTCAAGGCCGCCAAGGGTCTGTCCAAGGCCGTCACCGCGGAGTTGTCGGGGCTGGCGATGTCGGGCGCCCAGTTCACGATCTCGGTCGGCCCGCTGCCCGCGCGCCCCGACGACAGCGCGCCGTTGACGCTGGCCTCGGGGGACACCGTGCACGCGGGCCGCGACGGGGTCGACGCCGTGGAGTTCGGGTTCGCCGCGCACGGCGGCTCGGACCTGCTGCCTCTGCACAAAAGCGCCTCCGGCGGCGAGTTGTCCCGGGTGATGCTCGCGCTCGAGGTGGTGTTGTCGGTGTCGACCGAGGGCACCACGATGGTGTTCGACGAGGTCGACGCGGGCGTCGGCGGACGGGCCGCGGTGCAGATCGGCCGCCGGCTGGCGCGGCTGGCACGGACCCACCAGGTGATCGTCGTGACCCACCTGCCCCAGGTCGCCGCCTACGCTGACGCGCACCTGGTCATCGAGGGGGACGCGGGCACGAAGTCGCGCGCGAAATCCAGTGGGGTGCGTCGCCTCGACGACGACGACCGGGTCGCCGAACTGGCCAGGATGCTGGCGGGCCTCGGGGAGTCCGACAGCGGGCGCGCCCACGCCAGGGAACTCCTCGATGCCGCTCGGGCCGAGCGCGAGGACGCCTCGTGACGCTGTTACAGATGTGAAGGAAAGAGACTTCTGGGGCTGATGTTACGGCGCGCCTCCAACGGATCCGCGACGTTGCTGGACAGAATCCCCCCATGAAGATGTCAGCGCTGCTCTCCCGAAACGCCAGCTCACGGCCGGGCATCACCGGCACCGCCCGCGTGGACCGCGACATCGACCGACTGCTGCGACGGGTGACGCCCGGCGACATCGTGGTCCTCGACGCGCAGGACCTGGACCGCGTCACCGCCGACGCTCTGGTGGAGGCGAACGTCGCGGCCGTCGTCAACGCGTCGACATCGATCTCCGGGCGCTACCCGAATCTCGGGCCCGAGGTACTGGTCGCCAATGGCATCACGCTGGTCGACGACACCGGCCCCGAGGTGTTCAAGAAGGTCAAGGACGGCGCCCGCATCCGGATCAACGAGGGTGGGGTGTACTCCGGTGACCGTCGGCTGATCCTGGGCACCGAGCGGACCGACGCCGACATCCACGAGCTGATGCAGGAGGCCAAGGGCGGGCTCGTCGCCCACCTCGAGGCGTTCGCCGGGAACACCATCGAGTTCATCCGCAGCGAGAGCCCGCTGCTGATCGACGGCATCGGCATCCCCGACATCGACGTCGACCTCAACCGCCGCCACGTCGTCATCGTGGCCGAGGAGCCGCACGCCGCAGCCGACCTCAAGGCCCTCAAACCGTTCATCAAGGAGTACCAGCCGGTACTCGTCGGCGTCGGCACGGGAGCCGACATCCTGCGCAAGGCCGGCTACCGGCCCGCGCTGATCGTCGGAGACCCCGACACGATCAGCACCGAGGCGCTGCGCTGCGGAGCCCAGGTGGTCCTGCCCGCCGACGCCGACGGCCACGCCGCCGGACTGGAGCGCATCCAGGACCTCGGCGTCGGCGCGATGACCTTCCCGGCCGCCGGTTCCGCGGCGGACCTGGCGCTGCTGCTGTGCGATCACCACGGCGCCTCGCTGATCGTCACCGTCGGGCACACCGCGAGCATCGAGGAGTTCTTCGACCGCACCCGCCAGCGCAGCAACCCGTCGACTTTCCTGACCCGCTTGAAGGTGGGGGAGAAGCTCGTCGACGCGAAAGCCGTTGCCACGCTCTACCGCAGCCGCGTGTCCGGCGGAGCGATCGCGCTGCTCGTGCTGGCGATGCTGATCGCCGTCATCGCCGCACTGTGGGTCTCGCGCGCCGACGCCGCTGTGCTCGAGTGGATCACCCACACCTGGAACCAGTTCCTGCTGTGGGTGCAGGGCCTGGTCTCCTAGGAGTGACACCGTGATCTCGCTGCGTTCGCACGCCATCTCGCTGGCCGCCGTGTTCCTGGCGCTGGCCATCGGCATCGCCCTGGGCTCCGGGCTGCTGTCCAACACCGTGCTGTCCGGACTGCGCGACGACAAGGCGCAGATGCAGACCGAGATCGACTCGCTGACCAACGATCGCAATGCGCTCAACGAGAAGCTGAGCGCGGCAGGGGATTTCGACGCGCAGATGGCGCCGCGTATTCTGCGCGGCAGCCTCGCGGACAAGTCGGTGGTGGTGTTCCGTACCCCCGACGCTGCCGACGACGACGTCGACGCGCTGTCCCGGCTCGTCGGTGAATCCGGGGGTACCGTCACCGGCACCATCGGACTGACCCAGGAGTTCGTCGACGCCAACTCCGCCGAGAAACTGCTGTCGGTGGTGAACTCGCCGATCGTGCCCGCGGGCACCCAGTTGAGCACGACGACCGTCGACCAGGGTTCGCAGGCCGGCGATTTGTTGGGCATCACGCTGTTGGTCGACAAGGACCCCAAGCGCCCGCCGGTCAACGACGACCAGCGCGACACCGTGCTCACCGCGCTGCGCGACACCGGCTTCATCACCTACGGCACCGAACGCATCGGGGCGGCCGACACCGCCCTGATCGTCACCGGGGGCGCCCTCGGCGACGACGCAGGCAACCAGGGCGCCACCGTGGCCCGGTTCGCCGCGGGCCTGGCGCCGCACGGGTCCGGCGTCGTGATCGCCGGCCGCGACGGCGCCGCCACCGGCACCTCGGCGGTGGCGGTCGCACGCTCCGACAACGCGTTGACCAGCACCGTCAGCACCGTCGACGACGTCGACCGCGAGTCGGGCCGGATCACCACCGTGCTCGCGCTGAGCGCCCTGATCAACAACGGTAAACCCGGCCAGTACGGCACCGGGCAGGGCGCGAGCGCCGTCACCGTTCCGCAGTAGCGGCTCGCCGCCCCGCGTGTCAGCGACGCGGTGTCGGAGTCGGTGTTAGGGTGGACTTCCGTGCCAGGCCAAATGAAGCCGTTGCGCAAGCACCCGCAGACAGCCACCAAACACCTCTTCGTGACCGGTGGGGTGGTGTCCTCCCTCGGCAAGGGCCTCACCGCCTCGAGCCTCGGTCAACTGCTCACCGCCCGCGGTCTGCAGGTGACCATGCAGAAGCTCGACCCCTACCTCAACGTCGACCCGGGGACGATGAACCCGTTCCAGCACGGCGAGGTGTTCGTCACCGAGGACGGCGCCGAGACGGACCTCGATGTGGGGCACTACGAGCGCTTCCTCGACCGCAACCTGTCCGGTTTCGCGAATGTGACCACCGGACAGGTGTATTCGCAGGTCATCGCCAAGGAGCGGCGCGGTGAATACCTCGGCGACACCGTCCAGGTCATTCCGCACATCACCGACGAGATCAAGCGCCGCATCCTCGCGATGGCCGACGCCGACGCCGACGATCGCCCCGACGTGGTGATCACCGAGATCGGCGGCACCGTCGGCGACATCGAGTCGCTGCCGTTCCTGGAAGCCGCGCGGCAGGTACGCCACGAGGTCGGGCGGGAGAACTGCTTCTTCCTGCACTGCTCGCTGGTGCCCTACATGGCGCCGTCCGGTGAGTTGAAGACCAAGCCGACCCAGCATTCCGTGGCGGCGCTGCGCAGCATCGGCATCCAGCCCGACGCGCTGATCCTGCGGTGCGACCGCGACGTGCCCGAAGCGCTGAAGAACAAGATCGCGCTGATGTGCGACGTCGACATCGACGGGTGCATCTCGACCCCCGATGCGCCGTCGATCTACGACATCCCCAAGGTGCTGCACCGCGAGGAGCTCGACGCCTACGTGGTTCGTCGGCTCAACCTGCCGTTTCGGGACGTGGACTGGACGCAGTGGAACGACCTGCTGCGGCGCGTGCACGAGCCGCGCGAGACCGTGCGAATCGCGTTGGTGGGCAAGTACATCGACCTCTCGGATGCCTATCTGTCGGTCACCGAGGCGCTGCGCGCCGGCGGTTTCGCCCACCATGCCCGCGTCGAGATGCGCTGGGTGGCGTCCGATGACTGCGAGTCCGACGCCGGGGCGGCGTCGGCCCTCGCCGACGTCGACGGGGTGCTCATCCCGGGTGGCTTCGGCATTCGCGGCATCGAGGGCAAGATCGGCGCGATCCGCTACGCCCGCCGGCGCGGCCTGCCGGTACTGGGCCTCTGCCTGGGGCTGCAGTGCATCGTCATCGAGGCCGCGCGGTCGGTGGGACTCACCGAAGCCAGCTCGGCCGAGTTCGACCCGGACACCCCCGACCCGGTGATCTCGACGATGGCCGACCAGCAGCACATCGTCGCCGGCGAGGCCGACCTCGGCGGCACGATGCGACTGGGCGCCTACCCGGCCACGCTGACGCCGGGATCGATTGTGGCGCAGGCGTATGACGCGACCGAGGTGTCCGAACGGCACCGGCACCGCTACGAGGTGAACAACGCCTACCGCGACAGGATCGCCGAGAGCGGGCTGCGGTTCTCGGGCACCTCGCCCGACGGCCACCTCGTCGAGTTCGTCGAGTACGCCCCCGACGTACATCCCTTCATCGTCGGCACCCAGGCCCACCCCGAGCTCAAGAGCCGGCCCACCCGGCCGCACCCGCTGTTCGTCTCGTTCGTCGGCGCGTCGCTGGACTACAAGAACGCCGAACGGCTGCCCGTCGAGATGCCGGAGATGCCGGAGCGGGAGACCAACGGCATCGAGCACACCCTCGAAGACGCGCCCGCGCGTGGCTGACGGGGCCGCCCACGACACCGGCGCGCCCGGCAGCCACGATTTCGCCGTCGCCGCCTCCGAGACGCTCTACGTCGGCAACATCTTCGCGTTGCGCGCCGACGAGGTGCGGATGCCCGGCGGGTCGACGGCCCGGCGCGAGATCGTCGAACACTACGGCGCGGTGGCCGTGGTCGCGCTCGACGAGCAGGGCAGCGTCGTGCTCGTCTACCAGTACCGGCACCCGTTCGGCCGGCGGCTCTGGGAGTTGCCCGCGGGCCTGCTCGACATGAGCGGCGAACCGCCGCACGTCTCCGCCGCGCGGGAACTCGAGGAGGAGGCGGGATTGGCCGCCGACTCGTGGCACACGCTGGTCGATCTCGACACCGCGGCCGGGTTCAGCGACGAGAGCGTGCGGGTGTTCCTGGCGACCGGTCTGCGGGACGTCGGACGTCCGGACGGGGAACACGAAGAAGCCGACCTCATCGTCGAGCGTGTCGCGCTCGACGAGGCCGTCGCCAAGGTGTACTCGGGGGAGATCGTGAACTCGATCTCCGTCGCCGGCATCCTGGCGGCGCACGCGATGCCCGGCATCGATGCGCTGCGCGCCGTCGACGCGCCCTGGACCGACAGGCCCACGGCGTTCGCACGGCGGAAGGGACACGCGTGACGCAGACGTTCTCGTCGGTCGGCTCCACCCTGGACGGTCAGATCCAGGGCTATCTCGACCACCTGGCGATCGAACGTGGCGCGGCGGCGAACACCCTGAGCTCCTACCGGCGCGATCTGCGGCGCTACGCCGAGCACCTGGCCTCGCGCGGCGTCTCGGACCTGGCGGGCGCGGCCGAGGCCGACGTCAGCGAGTTCCTGGTCGCGCTGCGCCGCGGCGACCCCGACAACGGCGTCCCGGCGCTGTCGGCGGTCTCGGCCGCCCGGGCGCTGATCGCCGTGCGCGGTCTGCACCGGTTCGCCGCCGCCGAAGGCATCGCCGCCCTCGACGTCGCGCGGGAGGTGAAGCCACCCACCCCGAGCCGCCGGCTGCCCAAGAGCCTGTCGCTGGACGAGGTGCTCGCGCTGCTCGAGGCCGCCGGCGGCGACAGCGAGGCCGACGGACCGCTGACGCTGCGCAACCGGGCGCTGCTGGAACTGCTGTACTCGACCGGCGCCCGGATCTCCGAAGCCGTCGGCCTCGACGTCGACGACATCGACCTGCAGGCCCGCTCGGTGCTGCTGCGCGGCAAGGGCGGCAAGCAGCGCCTGATCCCGATCGGCCGACCGGCCGTGGCCGCCCTGGACGCCTACCTGGTGCGGGCGCGGCCCGAGCTGGCCCGGCGCGGCCGCGGCACCCCCGGCATCTTCCTCAACGCCCGCGGCGGGCGGTTGTCCCGGCAGAGCGCCTGGCAGGTGCTGCAGGACGCCGCCGACCGCGCGGACATCACCGCCACCGTGTCACCGCACGTGCTGCGGCACTCGTTCGCCACCCACCTGCTCGAGGGCGGCGCCGACGTTCGCGTCGTGCAGGAGCTGCTGGGCCACGCATCGGTGACCACCACGCAGATCTACACGATGGTCACCGTCAACGCGCTGCGCGAAGTGTGGGCGGGCGCCCACCCCCGGGCACGCTAGGAACCCAGGTACTCCGACTCCAGGACCAGATCCGGCAGCACCGATTGGTACTCGACGTGGGTCTTGTGCTCGACCGTTCGCCACCGGGTGCCCTCGTGGCGGCGCATGTAGGCGCGGTATCCGGGCGCGCCGGGGAGCCGCACATTGTCCGCGACGACGACAGACCCGGGGTGCAGCCAACCCCGGTCGAGGATCGTCCGGAGATCGGACAGGTAGGCGTTCTTGTCGTGATCGATGAACAGAACGTCGACGCTTCCCGCCGTGACGCCGTGGTCATCGGCCAGTGCCGCGAGGGTGCGTCCACCGTCGCCGATAGTGCCGACCACACAGGTGACGCTGCCGGCCACGCCGGCATGGCTCCAGATGCGGCGCGCGACGTCGGCGTTGGCGGCGGAGAACTCGACCGAGACGACACGGGCGGCGGGCGCCGCGCGCGCGATGCGGAGCGCGCTGTATCCGCAGTAGGTGCCGAGCTCGAGTACCAGACGCGGCGCGGCGCGGCGCACCGCGGCATCGAGCAGCGGGCCCTTCTCGTCGCCGATGTTGACCAGCATCGCCTCCCGGCGGGCGAAGGTGTCGATCGCCGTCAGCGCGGCGTCGATGTCCCCGGGCGGGGCGGTGGCCTCGACGAACGCGGCGCACGCGGCTTCCCGCCCGTCACCGATCTGGCCGGTCCGGACGAACGACGGCATGCCCAGGGCCAGGCGCGCCCACGACCGCAGAGTCATGGCGTCCAGCCTACGAACCCGCACCCACGACGACATTCCCCGGATGCGAGCCTGCGGGTCTGCCTCACCAGCGCGATGCTCACCGTTAAACTTGCCGCGATGTCCGCCACGCCCGAAGGATGCCTGACCAGCGACGGTCCGGTATGAGCGACGACACGGGCGGCGTCGACCCCGAACCCACACCTGGCCTGACCGGCCGCCTTCCCCGCCACATCCCCGATCCCGCGCCGCGCAGCTCCCACGGCCCGGCCAAGGTCATCGCGATGTGCAACCAGAAGGGCGGGGTGGGCAAGACCACCTCGACGATCAACCTCGGCGCCAGCCTGGCCGAGTACGGCCGTCGCGTCCTGCTCGTCGACCTCGACCCACAGGGTGCGCTGTCGGCGGGCCTCGGCGTGCCGCACTACGAGCTGGAGAACACGGTCTACAACCTGCTGGTGGAGCCGCGGGTGTCGATCGACCAGGTGCTGATCACCACCCGCGTGCCGGGGCTGGACCTGGTGCCCAGCAACATCGACCTGTCGGCGGCCGAGATTCAGCTGGTCAACGAGGTGGGCCGGGAACAGTCCCTGGCACGTGCGCTGTACCCGGTGCTGGACCGCTACGACTACGTGCTGATCGACTGCCAGCCGTCCCTCGGTCTGCTGACCGTCAACGGGTTGGCGTGCAGCGACGGCGTGATCATCCCGACCGAGTGTGAGTACTTCTCGCTGCGTGGGCTGGCGCTGCTCACCGACACCGTCGAGAAGGTGCACGACCGGCTCAACCCGAAACTGTCGATCAGCGGCATCCTGATCACCCGCTACGACCCGCGCACCGTGAACTCCCGCGAGGTGATGGCCCGGGTCGTGGAACGCTTCGGCGATCTGGTGTTCGACACCGTGATCACCCGCACCGTGCGTTTCCCGGAGACCAGCGTGGCCGGCGAACCGATCACCACCTGGGCGCCGAAATCGGCTGGCGCGGAAGCGTATCGGTCGCTGGCGCGCGAGGTCATCCACCGGTTCGGCGCGTGAGCGGGCTCCCGGATCCCGCCCAGTCCGCCGACACACCGACCGGTTTCCAGGTCCGGCTGAGCAATTTCGAGGGTCCGTTCGATCTGCTGCTGCAGCTGATCTTCGCCCACCGGCTCGACGTCACCGAGGTGGCACTGCACCAGGTCACCGACGAGTTCATCGCCTACACCAAGGAGATCGGCAGCCGGCTCGGCCTCGACGAGACCACCTCGTTCCTGGCGGTCGCCGCCACCCTGCTGGACCTGAAAGCGGCCCGGCTGCTGCCCGCCGGCGATGTGCACGACGAGGACGACCTGGCGCTGCTGGAGGTGCGCGACCTGCTGTTCGCCCGGCTGCTGCAGTACCGCGCGTTCAAACACGTCGCGGAGATGTTCGCCGAGCTGGAATCCGCCGCGATGCGCAGCTACCCGCGGGCGGTGGCGCTGGAGGACCGCTACTCCGAGCTGCTGCCGGAGGTGATGCTGGGTGTCGACGCCGCGCGATTCGCCGAGATCGCGGCCGCGGCGTTCACGCCACGGCCGGTGCCGACCATCGGCACCGACCATCTCCACCAGGTGCCGGTGTCGGTGCCCGAACAGGCCGCCAACCTGATGTCGATGCTCGAGGACCGGGGGATCGGGCACTGGGCCTCGTTCGGCGACCTGGTGGCGGACTGCCGGATGCCGATGGAGATCGTCGGCCGCTTCCTGGCGCTGCTCGAACTGTATCGAGCGCGGGCGGTAGCATTCGACCAGTCAGAACCGCTTGGTGTGCTCCAGATTTCGTGGACAGGGGAGCGGCCCGACAGCGAGCAGCTGGCGACCGCGGACGCCGAATGACGCGGGACAGAAAGACGATGACAGAAGAGCTACCCGAAGACATCCAACCGGACGCGGCGCCGGATGCGGCGCCGGACACCGGGCCCGGTGCCGAACTCGACGCACTCGATGATGCCGAACTCGACGCGGTGCTCGAGGCGCTGCTGCTGGTGATCGACACACCGGTGCCGGTCGACGCGCTGGCCGCGGCCACCGACCAGCAGCCCGGCCGGATCGCCGAACGCCTGCACGTGCTGACCGCCGACCTCGCCGCCCGGGCGAGCGGGATCGACCTGCGCGAAGCCGGCGGCGGCTGGCGGCTCTACACCCGCGCCCGCTACGCCCCCTACGTGGAGAAGCTCCTCCTCGATGGCGCGCGGTCCCGGCTGACGCGCGCCGCGCTGGAGACCCTGGCCGTCGTCGCCTATCGCCAACCGGTGACCCGGGCCCGGGTCAGCGCGGTGCGCGGGGTCAACGTCGACGCGGTGATGCGCACGCTGCTGGCCCGCGGACTGATCACCGAGGCCGGCACCGATCCCGACTCCGGCGCGGTCACCTTCGCCACCACCGAGCTGTTCCTGGAACGCCTGGGTCTGTCGTCGCTGACCGACCTGCCCGATATCGCCCCGTTGCTGCCCGACGTCGACGTCATCGACGACCTCAGCGAAACCCTCAGTGAAGAGCCACGTTTCATGAAGCTCAACGGCACAACCACCCCGCAGGCCGGGGCCTCCTTCGACGTGGATCGAGACTGACGATGACCGACGACGACGGCGTGCGACTGCAGAAAGTGTTGTCCCAGGCGGGAATCGCGTCCCGGCGGGTCGCGGAGAAGATGATCCGTGACGGCCGGGTCGAGGTCGACGGCATGCTGGTCACCGAACTGGGCACCCGGGTGGACCCGCAGGCATCGGTGATCCGGGTGGACGGCGCGCGGATCGCGGTCGACGACGACCGCGTCTACCTCGCGATCAACAAACCGCGCGGCATGCACTCCACGATGTCCGACGACCGCAACCGGCCCTGCGTCGGCGACCTGATCGAGCACCGCGTCCGCGGCAACAAGAAGCTCTTCCACGTCGGGCGTCTCGACGCCGACACCGAGGGCCTGCTGATCCTGACCAACGACGGCGAGCTCGCGCACCGGCTCATGCACCCGTCCTACGAGGTGCCCAAGACGTATCTGGCGACGGTGCTGGGCGCGGTTCCGCGCGGCCTGGGCAAGAAGCTGCGGGCGGGCATCGACCTCGAGGACGGTCCGGTACGCGTCGACGACTTCGCGGTCGTGGACACGGTGCCGGGTAAGTCGCTGGTGCGGGTGACGTTGCACGAGGGGCGCAAGCACATCGTGCGCCGGTTGCTGGCCGAGGTCGGCTTCCCGGTGCGCGAGCTGGTCCGCACCGACATCGGTGAGGTCACGCTGGGCGACCAGCGCCCGGGCAGCATCCGGGTGTTGACCCAGAAGGAGATCGGCGACTTGTACACGGCGGTGGGCTTGTGACCCGTTCCACGGTGGTCGCCATCGACGGCCCGGCCGGCACCGGGAAGTCCACGGTGGCAAGGGGTTTGGCGACTTCGCTGGGCGCCCGGTACCTGGACACCGGCGCGATGTACCGCATCGTCACGCTCAGTGTGCTGCGCCGCGGCGTCGATCTCGACGATCCCGCGGCGATCGGCGCGGCCGTCGGTGACGTCGAGCTGTCCGTCGGCCACGACCCGGCGGCGGACCGGTCGTACCTGGCCGGCGAGGACGTGTCCGCCGAGATCCGCGGCGACGCCGTCACCAAGGCGGTGTCGGCGGTCTCTGCGGTACCCGAGGTGCGCAGCCGGCTGGTCGCGCTGCAGCGCGCCCTCGCCGACGGACCCGGCCGCGTCGTCGTCGAGGGCCGCGACATCGGCACCGTCGTGCTGCCCGACGCGGACGTCAAGATCTTCCTGACCGCCTCGGCCGAGGAGCGGGCCCGGCGGCGCAACGACCAGAACGTCGCCGCCGGCCTGCCCGACGACTACGCCGGCGTGCTCGCCGACGTCCAGCGCCGCGACCACCTCGACTCCACCCGGGCGGTGTCGCCGCTGCGCGCCGCCGACGACGCGGTGGTGGTCGACACGAGCGACATGACCCAGGACGAGGTGATCGGTCATCTCACCGCCCTCGTCGAACAGAAAGCCGGTGCGACCCGATGAGCGATGGTGACGGCACGTGGGAAGACGAGGGCGACTGGGAGCTGGGCGCCGAAGAGGTCGCTGAAGCGATCGAGGAGGCCTCCGCCCCGCCGCCGGTGCTCGCCGTGGTCGGACGCCCCAACGTCGGCAAGTCGACGCTGGTCAACCGGATCCTCGGCCGACGCGAAGCCGTCGTGCAGGACATCCCCGGCGTCACCCGCGACCGGGTCTCCTACGACGCGACGTGGTCGGGCCGGCGGTTCGTCGTGCAGGACACCGGCGGGTGGGAGCCCGACGCGAAGGGCCTGCAGCAGCTGGTCGCCGAACAGGCGTCGGTGGCGATGCGCACCGCCGACGCGATCGTGTTCGTCGTCGACTCCGTCGTCGGTGCCACCGCCGCCGACGAGGCCGCCGCCAAGATCCTGCAGCGCTCCGGCAAGCCCGTCTTCCTGGCCGCGAACAAGGTCGACAACGACCGCGGGGAAGCCGACGCGGCCGCTCTGTGGTCCCTGGGCCTCGGCCAACCGCACCCGATCAGCGCGATGCACGGCCGCGGGGTGGCCGATCTGCTCGACGCGGTCCTCGAGGCGCTGCCCGAGGTGTCCGAAACGGGCGGCAGCGGTGGCGGACCACGCCGCGTCGCGCTGGTGGGCAAGCCGAACGTCGGCAAGTCCTCGCTGCTCAACCGCCTCTCCGGTGATGAACGCTCGGTCGTACACGACGTCGCCGGCACCACCGTCGACCCCGTCGACTCGCTCATCGAGATGGACGGCAAGCTCTGGCGGTTCGTCGACACCGCCGGGCTGCGGCGCAAGGTCGGCCAGGCCAGCGGCCACGAGTTCTACGCCTCGGTCCGCACGCACGGCGCCATCGACGCCGCCGAGGTGGCCATCGTGCTCGTCGACGCCTCCCAGCCGCTGACCGAACAGGACCAGCGCGTGCTGTCGATGGTGGTCGAGGCGGGCCGCGCCCTGGTGCTTGCGTTCAACAAGTGGGACCTCGTCGACGAAGACCGGCGCTATCTGCTGGACCGCGAGATCGACCTGCAGCTGGCGCAGATCCAGTGGGCGCCGCGGGTGAACATCTCGGCCATGACGGGCCGGGCCGTGCAGAAGCTGGTGCCCGCCCTGGAGACCGCGCTGGCCTCGTGGGACAAGCGGATCACCACCGGCCAGCTGAACTCCTTCCTCAAAGAGGTCGTCGCCGCGACGCCGCCGCCGGTGCGCGGCGGCAAGCAGCCGCGCATCCTGTTCGCCACCCAAGCCACCGCGCGCCCACCGACCTTCGTGCTGTTCACCTCCGGATTCCTGGAGGCCGGCTACCGACGGTTCCTGGAACGCCGGTTGCGCGAGACGTTCGGCTTCGAGGGCACCCCGATCCGCATCAACGTCAGGGTGCGGGAAAAGAGAGGCGCCAAGCGCCGATAGGGTGAGCCGAGTGCCCGTCGTCGACATGATCCTCATCGCTCTCGCGGGTGTCGGCGCAGGCGCCATCAACGCGCTCGTCGGCTCCGGCACGCTCATCACGTTCCCCACCCTGGTGGCGCTGGGCTATCCGCCGGTGACCTCGACGATGTCCAACGCCGTCGGCCTGGTCGCCGGCGGCGTGTCGGGCACCTGGGGCTACCGCCGCGAACTGCGGGGCCAGTGGCACCGGTTGCGCTGGCAGATCCCGGCGTCGTTCGTCGGCGCCGGCTGCGGGGCCTGGCTGCTGCTGCACCTGCCCGAGAAGGTCTTCCTCTCGGTGGTTCCGGTGCTGCTGGTGCTGGCGCTCGCGCTGGTGGTCATCGGGCCGCGGATCCAGGCGTGGGCGCGGCGCCGCGCCGAGGCGTCCGGGCGCTCGGCCGACCACGTCTCCGCCGCGCGGATGACGGCGCTGGTGGCGGCGACATTTGCGGTCGGCGTGTACGGCGGCTACTTCACCGCCGCCCAGGGCATCCTGCTGATCGCCGCGATGGGCGCGCTGCTGCCCGAGGACATGCAGCGGATGAACGCGGCGAAGAACCTGCTGTCGCTGATCGTGAACATCGTGGCGGCGGTCGCGTACACCACGGTCGCGTTCGACCGGATCAGCTGGCCGGCGGCGGGGCTCATCGCGATCGGCTCGCTGATCGGGGGGTTCCTGGGCGCACACTACGGCCGCCGACTCTCACCCAACGCGCTGCGGGCGATCATCGTGGTGGTGGGATTGATCGGGCTCTACCGGCTGTTGACCGTGTAGGCTGACCGGATCCGAGGGGACGGGGTGTGCGATGGTCGATGGCGTGCTGATGGCGCCGGCACCGTCTGACGTGTCCGCTCTGGAACCCTTCTGGCCGTCGCGCCGAGTGATCGCCTTCGACGAATGGTGTTGTCCGCGTCCCTGACGCGCACCCATCCGTTCGGTCACCGTCGGTGACCACCTTCCGAGAAGGCCACCATGCGTTCGCTTCTGATCTTCACGCTCGTGGGTGTCGGCGCCCAACTGGTCGACGGCGCACTGGGCATGGCGTTCGGCGTCACCGCCACCACCCTGCTGGTGCTCTCCAGCGTCGGAGCCGCGCAAGCCAGCGCGGCCGTGCACCTCGCCGAAGTCGGCACCACGCTCGCCTCCGGGCTGTCGCATTGGCGATTCAAGAACATCGACTGGCCGCTGGTCGCCAAACTCGGGGTCCCCGGCGCGGTCGGGGCGTTCCTCGGAGCGACGGTGCTGTCGTCGCTGTCCACCGAGCACGCGGCGCCGCTGATGGCGGCGATCCTGGTCGCGATCGGCATCTACGTGCTACTGCGCTTCTCGCTGCGCACTCCCATCGCGATCGGTGGTAGAGGCACCCGACACGGCGTGAAATTCCTTGCGCCGCTGGGTCTTTTCGGCGGCTTCATCGATGCCTCCGGCGGCGGCGGATGGGGACCGGTGACCACCAGCACCCTGCTGTCGCAGGGCAAGACCGCGCCGCGGACCGTGATCGGGTCGGTGAGCGCGTCGGAGTTCCTGGTGTCGGCCTCGGCGTCGGTGGGCTTCCTGATCGGGCTCGGCCACGAGTTCCTGGAGAACTGGCCGGTGGTGGTCGGGCTGATGGTGGGCGGCGTGCTCGCCGCGCCGCTGGCCGCCTGGCTGGTCAGCCGCATCAGCCCCGCGCTGCTGGGCACCGCGGTCGGCGGGGTCATCGTGCTGACCAACAGCCAGAAACTGGTGCACTTCTTCGACATCCGGTGGCCGTGGTCGACCGCCATCTACACGCTGATCGTGGTGGCCTGGGCGTCGCTGGTGTTCTACGCGTGGCGGGTGTCGCGGGCGCCGAGAACCGCGCCGGTCAGCGCGGACGTCAGTTCAGAACCGGTCGCGCGCTGACTCCTGCTCGAGGACGGCCTCGAGGTCGCCGAGGCGTTCCATCGACGACACCGCGCGCCGGGTGCGCATGTTCTTGGCCAGCAGATCCTGATGGCGGTGCGTGAAGGCCCAGTAGCCGGCGGTGAACGGGCACGCGTCCTCGCCGAGGCGCTTCTTCGGGTCGTAGGCGCACGTCCCGCAGTGGTCGCTCATCTTGTTGATGTACGCCCCGCCGGAGGTGTACGGCTTCGTGGCCAACAGGCCGCCGTCCGCGTGCTGGCTCATGCCGACGACGTTGGTCGGCATCACCCACCGGAAGCCGTCGACGTAGGTGGTGGCGAACCACTCGGTGAGCTCGTCGGGACGGTATCCGCGCTGCAGGGCGTGGCTGCCCAGGATCATCAGCCGCTGGATGTGGTGAGTCCAGCCGCGGTCGCGGACCCCTTTGAGAGCGTGGTGCAGGCACTGCGCGGTGACGTTGTCGGCGTCGAGATCGGCCCACCACTGCGGCAGCGGGGTGCGGGCCTTCAACTCGTTCTTGTCGGTGTAATCGGGACCGAAGTGCCAGTACAGGTGCCACATGTACTCGCGCCAGCCGAGGATCTGCCGGATGAATCCCTCGACCGCGGCCAGCGGGGCCTTGTCGTCGCGGTAGGCCCGCTCCGCGGCTTCGACGGCGTCGAGGGGATGGAGCACCCCGAGATTGAGAGGCACTGACAGCAGCGAGTGCGACATCGCCCAGTCGCCGCCCATCATGGCGTCCTCGTAGCGACCGAACAGCGGCAGCCGGTGCTCGATGAACCGGGCCAGCGCCCGCTTGGCCTCGGCCGGCGTGACCGCGAACAGGCGCGGCCCGTCGGCGCCGACGGTGTCCAGCTCCATCCGGTCGAGGTCGTGGCGGACCTGCTCGTCGATGTCGTCCTCGCGCGGTTTGTACGGGGCGGGCACCTCGAGGCGATCCTGCTTCTTGGGCGGGGACTCCCGGTTGTCCTCGTCGTAATTCCACCGGTTGCCGACGGGATCGGCGCCGTTCATCAGCACGTCGAAGCGGCGACGCTGGTCGCGGTAGAAGTCCTCCATGCGGAAGCGGGTGCGTTGGCCGGCCCATTCCTCGAAGTCCTTGCGCGGCAACGCGAACGTCGGGGTCGGCAGGACCTCTTCGACCAGACCCCGTTCACGGAGCCGGTTGACGAACCGTTCGGCGGCGTGCGACGTGGGCTGGTGGACGAGTACCGGACGCTTGAACCCCTGCAGCGCGTCGGTGTAGGTGTCGGCTTTGATCAGCGTCGCGCGCTCACCCAGATCGCGGTCGGCGTGGCGCAGCGCCGAGAGCACGAGGTGCAGCTTCTGCCGGTGGTAGCGGCGCTTGGCCAGCGCCGAGGTGGCCTCGACGAGGAGCACCTCGCGGTGGGCGTGCTCGCCGCCGTAGACGGCGGGACCGAGCTGATCGGCGAACAGCCACAGCGGGGTGTCGTCAGTCATCACTCCACGGTAGGCGTCGACGCCGACAGGTCCGGGCGGTTGGGATCTCGGCCGGGCGCTGATGTAGAGTTTCGACCGCCTACCGGCGATCCCGGAGGCAACGCGGGCTGTGGCGCAGCTTGGTAGCGCACTTCACTGGGGGTGAAGGGGTCGCAGGTTCAAATCCTGTCAGCCCGACGCAGGTTAGAGGCGGTTTCGGAGCAATCCGAGGCCGCCTCCACTGCTGTCTGACGCCAATTCTGACGGCAGTTCCCACGTAGAATTCCCTGGTGGGCGACGCGTCGGGCAAACAACGAGGGCAACATTTACCTGAGGGCTGACGGGCGGTGGACGGCACGGCTGTCCTACGTCGACCGCAGCACAGGCGAGCGGAAGCGCGTCGCCAGCTCAAGGCCGAGGGGGGTCGCGCCGACGCTCGACGCGGTCGTCGCGCGGATGCGGGCTCGCGGCACCGCAGACTGACCAGGCCACAGATCGTGCCGGACCGATAGGTGATCCGGCTGTAGCGACACGCCGCTGACAGCGTCAGGTCGCTGGAATGTCGCAGCTCGCTTTTACCCTTGGCGCATGCCCCGCGGAAGCAGCGAGTCCATGCCGCCCAGCCGTTCAATCGAGTCGGCTGGGATGTCCTTGACCCAGACCGGCTCGTTGACGGGCATCTCGAAGGCGTTGAAGGATCAGCTCGCCACGAGCGGTGCGTTGACGGGCATCTCGAAGGCGTTGAACGATCAGCTCGCCACGAGCGGTGCGTTGACGGGCATCTCGAAGGCGTTGAACGATCAGCTCGCCACGAGCGGTGCGTTGACGGGCATCTCGAAGGCGTTGAACGATCAGCTCGCCACGAGCGGTGCGTTCTCGGGCATCTCGAAGGCGTTGAACGATCAGCTCGCCACGAGCGGTGCGTTCTCGGGCATCTCGAAGGCGTTGAACGATCAGCTCGCCACGAGCGGTGCGTTGGGAGGCTTGGCCGAGGCGGCCGACGGCCGATTCCTGAGCGCCGCCCTCGGGCGACAGTTGGCGGGCATGGCCGCGAACTTCGCGCCCGAGGGGTTCGGCTCCGCGCTGATGCTCTCTGAGGTCGAGGCGCTGCCGGTCCGGGCACGGGAGTCGTTGCGCGTCGGCGTGGCCGATCTCGCGCAGGTCGTCGTGCCGGAGGCCGCCGAGCTGCAGCGGCAGATGGCCAGGGGAGTTGCGGAACTGGCCATGGACGCTGGGCAGCTCGACTCGCCAGAGGCGTTCGCCGACAGGGTGTTTGGGACCGCGCCCGCCCTGGCGCTCAGGCTGCTTGCCTTCGCCAGCCGGGAGGACGTGGTGGCCTACCTGAACGTGTTGACGGCGCTCATGCAGCTGATTTCGGTCCTGTGGGGCCTCGGCCAGCATGGCTCGGGCGACACCACCGTGAACAACATCACGTTCAACGACAACAGCACCGAGGTCAATAACACGACGGTCATCCAACTACCGCCGGAGACCGGGGCGCCCCCAAGGGGAGTTAGGTAGCGAGTGCCCCCTGAACGCTCCCGCGTCAGCCTGTCCACCGCCGAGGCCAACCGCCTCCGCAAGTGGGCGTCGCTCTGGCTGGACCTGCTGCACGTGAGCATGGTGTTGCACGAGCGACAGAGCGTCCCCGACAAGCCGAGCAACGCGTTCGTTCGAAGGGCGCTGTGGGAGTCCGCCGTCGTCTCCTACGGGCGCATGGAGGCCAGCAACAAGAGGCGAGCGCTCACCCACGAGGATCTCCTCGCCGCGGGCGGCGAGGCCGCCGTGGAGCTTCACGCAGAGATCATGGGCTGGCGAGACGGCCATGTGGCACATAGGTACTCGCCCGACTTCGAGGTGGTAGAGGTCCGCGCCGAGTACATGGACGACGAGGTCGACCTGGTCACGGCGATCATTTCCACCGCGGTCGGCCCGCGGGATGACGCGGTCATAGCGCGCCGGTTCCGCGAGCATGTGCAGCTACTGCAAGACACACTCTGGCAGAGGTACCTGGCCCCCATAGGCCAGCGTGTCGCCGGGCAGCCCGCCGTTGGTTCGGATGACCTGCCGACGGACGACGACGGAGGTCGGCTGCAAGCGGCCCTCAATCTTTGGACTAGGCAGGACGGAACTGGCCTCTAGCTAGCTGGTCCGACCTAACCTAGCAAATGCACTGTCGGGCGTCGGTTGACGCCAATTCTGACGCCAATTGATGTGAAACTGAGGGAAACGCCCAGAAACGCCAAAGGCATAACTGGGGGTGAAGGGGTCGCAGGTTCAAATCCTGTCAGCCCGACCAGAACAACCCGCTCTGACCAGTGTCGGAGCGGGTTGTGTCCGTTCAGCCGGCGAGTGTCCGCCCGACGCCTCTCAGCAGGGGTCTCCGGGAGGGGTGTAGTACGGCGTCCCCTGCACCGTGTAGCACGGAATCTCGTTGGGAACGTACGGGTAGTCCTGCGACGCGATGGCCACGGCCGCGGCGTCCCCGGCCACGTTGGTGCAGCCGCCCACCGAGAAATGGCGCCCACCTGCGGCGGCACAGACGTCGGCCTGCGCCGCCGGCGTGGTCACCATCGGCGCCAGGGCCACCCCGGAGGCCATCACCAGCACTGCTGCGAGCTTCACCATGTGCGAACCCTTCGACGAGGTACGGAACACACGGAGTATCGCAGTCGGGGTGCTCGACTGTCGGTGTTCCGGACCGACAGTTTCCGCGGTCGAGGGGTCGCGGCTTTCAGGTCCGCGGCTGCGCCTCGAGGATGTCGATCACCTGCTGCAGCGGGTCCGACACCGTCGAGACGGCGCCGACGTAGGGATGCGAGAGTTCGATGACGAGGAACAACTGCGCCCCGACGAGCGTGCCGATGATCGCCACCATGGCGTAGTGGTTCGCCGGCTTCTCCACGCCGTAGATGATCGCGCAACCCAGCAGGAGCCCACTGGTCACGAAGATGACCGCCCACAGTGACCAGGGCGGCCCCGTATCGGTGCGGGCCTGCAGCACCCGCTCGGTGCGCGCCTTGCTCAGGTCGTTGAGGTTACTGAAAGACGTTGACAGAAGCGTCTTTTGCGCATCGGTACTCGGTTTGACGGCCTCGTAGGCGCCGTAGAGCCGGTTTAGAGCCTGATCCGCCTCCGGGTAGGTCCGGCCCTCGTTGGCCTCGTCCCACTCCTTGATCGCGGCCTGCTCGTACTCCAGCAGATGCTGGCGGATCCGGTCCCGGTCCGGCGCGTCGAAGATGTGGGAGTCACGAGCGAGTTGGGCCCCGGCCGCTCCTTCGGTCCGCACGACCCCATCGGCGTGGCTGATCTGTCCCCACATCGCCGAGACGACGAAGCCGATGAAGAACGCGAACACGAACCCGACGACCCCGAAGGCGAATTTCGTGACGTCGTTGTGTTCCTCGCCGCGCAGGCCGGGGAAGCGGCGCCGCACCACGATCCGGACGCAGATCGCCGTACCCGCGGTGAGCACGACCAGAAGGATCAGCAGCAGCCACGACGGCACGTGCGTGACCAGCCACTCGCTCACTGCGTTCCCCCCGCTGCCGGCTTCTGCGACGGCCCCCTGGGGCCGAGTATCGACTGTAGAGGCAGAAGGTTCTCCGAGCGTGCTACTTCAGGATCACCGCGCTCAGGGCGATCGCGAACACCACGGCCGGCGCGGCCATGGCGGCGATGAACCGAGTCCCGAACCGTCGCCCGCCGGCGGTGAACGCCAGCACCGTCTTGACGACCAGGTTCGAGCCGAGCGCTGCGCCGATCGCGATCAGAGCCGTCTCGACGGAGATGTCGCCGGCGGCAGCAAGACTCGCGGCGGCGACCGAACCGGCGTGCGCATCGGCCAACCCGGCGGCGAACGCCGCCGCGACCGTCCCCTGCGGCCCGAAGACCTCGCCTCCCCATCGTCCGACGAGGAGAGTGAAGGTGAGGACTGCGGCCAGGATCAGCGCCGGGCGCAGCGTGAAGGGCCGACTGGCCGGTGGCGGCGCGGCGTCGTCTCCCTCGGTGTGGTCCGGCTGTGCGCGACGCGCTCCCCAGTAGACGAACGCGGCCACACCGATCAGCACGACGGCCGAGGCGATGACGGGAAGCCACAACCGTCGAAGGATGTCCCGGTCGACGAGACCGATGACCAGGAGGAGTTGAACAAAGGTCGCCAGGTTCGCCAGCAGCGCACTGGCGAGCGGAGCGCGCACACCCACCGCTGTGCGACTCAGCCGGCTCATCGACGCGGTGGTCGCGGTGGCCGAGACGAACCCACCGGCCAGACCGGTGATCAGCAGGCCGCGCTCCGGTCCCAGAGCGCGCACGCCGATGTAGCCCACCCAGCCGATACCGGTCAGCAGAACCACCAGAAGCCACACCTTCGCGGGGTTCAGCACGCCGTAGGGACCCAGCGCCCGGTCAGGGAGCAGCGGCAGGATCACGAACGCGACGGCGAGGAACTTGATCGCGTCTTCCAGTTCGACCTCGCTGACGATCTCGCGGGCGAATCGGTGAATGCGGGTTTTCGACACGAGCAGACCCGCCACGATCACGGCGAGGGCGACCGCAACGTCGGGACGGGTGTAGGCGAGCGCCCCGAGCATGTAGGCGGTCACCGCGGCCACCGCCGTCGTGGTTCCCGGATCGTCGTCGCTGCTGCCGACGTAGGCGGCGACCATCAGGGCGCTAGTTCCGGCGAGACCGATCGCCACCGCCCACTGGCCGAAGCCTGCCGCCACCGCACCGACGAGGGACAGCAGTGCGAACGAGCGCGAGCCGGCCGGCAGCTTGCGGCTGTGGCTCCTCTCGCGTTCCAGCCCGAGCAGGAGTCCGATCGCCACGGCCACGAGAAAGGGCTCTATCTGGTCCCACGCCATCAGGATTCGACCAAAGCCAGCCGACGCGCGATCCGACCGGTCGCCCACAGCCCGTAGAGAGCCGCCCGTGCCGACAGCAACCCGAAGAGATGAGCGAGGACCACATGGCGCAATCCCGCGTTCCCGAGCGCCCGCAGCTTTGCCACGATGCGTCTCCTCCCGGTGCGTCGCTGTCCTCGTATCGTCGCTCGCCGGCACCGGCGGGCGCTGGTGTCGAAGGATGGCAGCTCGGGGGTATTTCGGCTCCCGACGACATCAATGCCGCACCCCGCCGCGGGGAATTCGATACCGCGATGAGCGAAACTCGCAAATTTCAGTGCCCGATCGCGATCCCCTGCGCGCGCGTCACTTTTTGGGAAAACACTGTTAGCCGACGCCCCGATTGGCTATAAGTGTTAGGTGGCAGATTGCTCAGCTGCCCAGGCAGTTGCAGCAGCGGCGGCAGCGGGTCTCGCGATCGACGACGATGCCGTCGGAGTGGTCGTGCAGTCCTCGACCGGCCAGATCATCGCCGTGACCTCTCAAGCACAGCAAATTCTGCGGCTCGACCGGGACGAATTGCTGGGCCGCTATTCGGCAGACCCGCGGTGGGCGGCGATCGGCGCCGACGGTGTGGCACTGCGCGGGGAGGATCACCCGTCGATGCGTGCGCTGCGGACCGGGCAACCCGTGCGCGGCGCCATCATGGGTGTCCACCGCCCCGGACATGATGCCGCCGGCGAACACGTCTGGTTGACGGTGGACAGCATCCCCCTCGATGTCGGCGACGGCCGATCCGCGCGTGTGGTGACCAGGTTCGCCCAGATCATCGGCTCGCGCGCCGTCGAGCTACAGTCGCTGGCCTCCCGGCACCTGCACAAGCTCCTGATCGATCACACTCCCGACATCGCGGCGTGGCAGTTGCCCGACACCACCTTCCTGTGGGTGTCGGTCTCGGTCAGGGACATCCTCGGGTACGAGCCGGAGGAGATCATCGGACAAACCGCCTACGCACTCGCACATCCCGACGACGCCGCCCTGCTTCGTGAGGATCACGCCGCGGTTGCTCCGTCATCGCACATTGTTCGAATGCGCCACCGCGGTGGCGGGTTCCGGTCGCTCGAGGTGGCGACGCAGGTCGTCCGGAACGCGGTGGGCGAACCCGCCCAACTGCGCACCGCGTGGCGCGATGTGACCGACCGGGTGAAGGCCGAGCAGGAGCGTGATGCTGCGCTGGAGATGATCCGATCGGTGTGGAACAGCTCGCCCATCGGCATCGCCGTCTGCGATGCGCGGGGTGTGATCGAGGAGGCCAATCACGCCTTGTGCGTGATGCTGGGACGGCGACGAAACGACGTGGTGGGTTCCAGGCTGCACACCTTCCTCCACCCTGAGCATCACCGCCTCGACACCGTGATCGCACCGGCCGAAGACGGAGCCGGTCCGCACCAATCCGAATCGCGCTACGTACGTCCGGACGGCACGCCGTTCTGGGGGCTGTGCACCACGGCGACACTCGACGTCCGCATCGGCGCAGAGCCGAGATACCTCGTCCACCTTCAAGACGTCACGGTCCGTCGGATCGCTCACGAGAAGCTCATCTACACGGCCTCCCATGACCCTCTCACCGGCTTGGTCAACCGCGCAGCCTTCGAGGAACATGTCGAACGCAGCAGCGAACGGCTGCCGCCGGAGTCGTGCAGCGGCATGCTGTTCATCGATCTCGATGACTTCAAATCGGTCAACGACACCTACGGCCACGACGTCGGCGACACGTTGCTCCGAGCAGTGGCCGCACGGCTCGAACGCGCGGTGAGAGACGGCGATCTCGTCGCCAGGCTGGGCGGCGACGAGTTCGTGGTGTACCTACCGCAGGTCGAGCAGCCCGAGGAGGCCGTCGCCGTGGCGAGACGCGTGTCGTCGCTGCTGTCGGCGCCCTACCGGGTGGGCCACCGAACGATTCGGACCTCGGTCAGCATCGGTGTCACGACCGCCACCGCGGAGCAACGTGCGCTGTTGATGAGAACAGCAGATCGTGCGATGTACCGCGCCAAGACGACCGGGAGTGCGGTGGTGACCGAGAAGACCGACGGGCACGACGACCGCTGCGGGCCGCCCACCATTCCCTAGCTGTGATGTCCAGGGAGGTTGTCCCTCCCGTTATCGGTGAGCCTGTGTGACAGGGAAGGCCCCCGGTTGTGAAGTGGAGCTGTCTAGGAACCGCTTCACCAACCAGGAGGCCTTCGTGTCCCACGCTAATGCTGCTCTGACCCCGCGCGCTCGATTGAGGCTCGCCCGGCTCGTCGTCGAGTCCAACTGGACCTACGCCGCTGCCGCCAAGATGTTCATGGTCGCCCCACGCACGGCCAAGAAGTGGGCCGACCGGTTCCGCGCCGAGGGTGTCGCCGGGATGGACGACCGCAGTTCGCGACCACACCTCACCCCTACCAAGACCAGCCAGCAGGTCATGCGGCGGATCGTCGACGTGCGGTGGCGCAAGCGGTTGGGGCCGGTGCAGATCGCCGGTCAACTCGGAGTGCCGGCCTCCACGGTGCATGCGGTGTTGACCCGGTGTCGGATCAACCGCTTGTCCTATATCGACCGCGTCACCGGTGAACCCATTCGACGCTATGAGCATGGCCATCCGGGCTCGTTGATCCACGTCGACGTCACCAAGTTCGCCAACATCCCCGACGGCGGCGGCCATAAGTTCCTGACTCATCAACAGAGCAAGCGCAACGCGCGCCAAACGGCCCGACGCACTGGCGACCGCGGTGATCGCGCCCACCAATACCGGCCGAGAATAGGAATTGCGTTCCTGCACACCGTGATCGATGATCACTCCCGCGTGGCCTATGCCGAAATCTGTACCGACGAAACAGCGGTCACGGCGATCGGTGTGCTGCGGCGGGCCGTGACCTGGTTCGCCGAGCGGGGCGTCATCGTCGAACGCGTCCTGTCCGACAACGGATCGGCCTACCGGTCCTACGCCTGGCGCGACGCCTGCGCCGAACTGGACATAATTCCGAAGCGGACCCGTCCGTATCGGCCCCAGACCAACGGCAAGATCGAGCGATTCCACCGCACCCTGGGCGACGGTTGGGCCTACGCCCGGCTCTACCAATCGACCGAAGAACGCAACACCGCCCTACCGGGTTGGCTGCACTTCTACAATCACCACCGAGCCCACTCCGCCATCGGAGGACAGCCACCGGTCACCCGACTGACCAACCTCCCTGGACATCACACCTAGCCGATCCGACGGCGCGGAACCCGCGTCACCGGGCACCCAACAGGCCTACCATTGATCCACGGTTCCGCGATGAGGAGCTCGCGACCGTGCACGGGAGGCCGCCATGCGGCTCATAACTTTCGTCATCGCTCCGGTCGTCGTCGCCACCGGACTCACCGTCTCGCCTATGGCATCGGCGGACTGCACCAGTTCTGCCGGCACCAGCGTGTGCTCGCAGGGCGACGTGCGCGGCGCGAACACCGGTCAGGGACCCGGTGCGGTTCCGTCGTACAACCCCAACCAGTACTGCTGGTGGTGCAACAACGGTGGCTGGGGTCTGACCTTCGTGATCGTGAAGCCGCCCCGTCCCCGTGGCGGCGGCGGGCGGGGACGCTGAGCGACACCTCGCCTCAGGGAGGTGGTGAGACCGCCTGTGCCGCAGCGGTTTTGGCGCGCACGGCGAGCAGCCCGCCGCCGATCACCAGCGCCATCCCCAGATACGTCGACAGGGTGGGGCGGTGGTCCCAGAACAGCCAGTCGATCAGCGCGGTGAAGACGATGACCGAATAGATGAACGGTCCCAGCTTCTCCGCCGGCGCGAAGCGGTAGGCGATGATGACGAGCAGTTGCGAACCCCACTGCGCGAGCCCGAGCGCGATCAGCCACGGCCACCCCGGCGCAGCGATCGCCCGCAGATCGGCCGCCGCGATCGGCACCGACATCGCCGTCGACAACAGGAAGTAGTAGAACAGGATCCGCATCGTCGGTTCCGTGGCCCCCAGCCAGCGGACCGACATCATCGCCACCGCCAGCAGCAGTGCCCCGGCGAACGCCGACAGCTCGCCGAGGCTCACACCGTGCCCCTGCGGCCGCAGCACCAGCACCACGCCGGCGAAGCCGACGCCGGCGCCGACCCAGGTGGCGGTGGCGACCCGCTGACGCGTCACCGCCCACGCGATCAGCGGCATCCACAGCGGCGCGCTGTAGCTCAGCAGCGTCGCGTTTGCCAGCGGAATCAGCGTGATCGCGAAGAACAACGCATACCAGGCCGCGGTGCCGGTCGCGGCGCGCAGCAGATGCAGGCCGAACCGCCGGGTACGCATCGGCGCCCGTCCGTGCCGCAACGCCACCGGGGCGACCGCCGCCAGACAGATCGCGTTCTGCGCCAGCAACAGCACACCGGTGGAGGTGTAGCGACCCGACACCTTCGCCAGCGCGCCCACCAACGCGACACAGAAGAACGCCGCGGTCGTGAGCGCTGCGCCGGCCGCCAGATTCTCGGTGCGGTATCCCGCGCGCTCACCGGCCATCGGCCGACTGTAGAGCCGACACGCGCGGATCTGGGCCAAACACCGCCGACGTTCGCTGACGGCGGCGTAATTTACGACCCCACATGGGTCAGGTCGGCGAAGGGGAGTCTCATGAGTCACGCCAGGTACGTCGGACGGGTCGGAGCACTGGCCGTCACGCTCGGGGTCGGCTGGGCGGTGGCCACCGCCGCGCCCGGTGTGGCGTTCGCCGACGACACCGCGTCGGGTACCGGTGACACCTCGGCGACCACGGACGCGGGTCCGTCGGCGGCCTCGGCGCGGTCCGAGCGGCGGGCCCGTGTCGAGCAGCGGCGGCAGGAGGCCCGCGAGGCGAGGGCCGACCGGCAGGCGCAACGGCAGGCCGCGCGTGAGGCCCGCGCCGCCGACCGGGACACCGACGCCGAGACCGACACCGACACGGACACCGACACCGACGGGTCGGAGAGCACCGTCACCGTCGTCAGTGTCGCGACCACCCCACCGTCGTCGACGGCGGAGTCACCGTCGGATCCCGACCCCGCCGCGCCGCTCGCGGCGACGACATTGTTGACCGCGGCGGCCGCGTCCCGCGAAGAGCGACAGGCGTTGCGGCGCAACGCGATTGCGCCGCCCCCGCCGGTGAGCGCTTTGGCCGCCGACGATACGCCGAACGTCCTGGTGATCGGCATCGACGGCACCAACCTCAGCAAGATCCTGGCCAACCCCGCCAATACGAATCTGTTCGGACTCATGCAGGGCGGGACGACCGCCGCGTCCACGATCGTCGGGCACACCACGATCTCCAACCCGTCCTGGACGTCGATCCTGACCGGGGCGTGGGGCGAGCACACCGGCGTCATCAACAACGTGTTCACCCCGTGGACCTACGACGCGTGGCCGACGGTGTTCAACCAGCTCGAAGGGTTCGACAGCTCCATCGAGACCACCGCGATCTCCGACTGGGACGTCATCGCCGGCATCGCGGGCGCGGGTTCGGTACCCGTGGACAACAACATCTACTTCACCCAGGTGGCCGGGGACACCGACTGGTCCAAGACCGACGACCGGGTCGGCGACGCGACCGAGGCCGCGATCGCCAACGCCAACCTGGATGTCGCCAACTTCGTGTTCGGCTATTTCGTCGGCGTCGACGAGAACGGCCACATGCACGGCGGTGACTCACCCGAGTACGCGGCCGCCATCGAGAACGTCGACCGCAATGTCGGCGAGATCCTCGCCGCGGTGGCCGCGAGCGGGGAGGAGTGGACGATCCTCGTGGTGACCGACCACGGCCACCAGCCGCAGAAGGGGCTCGGCCACGGCTTCCAATCCCCGCCCGAGACATCGACATTCGTCATCGCGAACGGTGGCGGCTTCGCCACGGGCGCGATCAACCTGACCTATTCGATCGTCGACATCACCCCCACCGTGGTGACGCTGTTCGGTGGGCAGCCGTCGGCGGACTCCGACGGAGAGTCGCTGACCGATCAGGCCGACAACAACGTCTTCCCGATCGACGACGACGGGGCGTTGCGCGCCGGCCTGCTCAACATCATCGCCAAGTACGGCTACCCCGACATCGGCACGCAAGTGACGCTCGGTCTGCGCACCGTCGTCACGTCGGTGCCGTACTTCGTGTTCGGCGCCACCAATCAGCTCGTCGGCGGGCTTGCGGACCTCGCCGAGGCGGGGATCCCGCTGATCAGCCTGGTCGCCAAGATCGCGATCATCCCGGTGCAGTTCGCCGGCGACCTGGCCTACGTGGCCACCAACCTCGCCGCCCAGATCGTCGCGAAGCTGACCGGCGTGGAAGGGGCGAGCATCTTCCCGCTGTGGCCGCCGGCCCCGCCGTCGGTGCAGCCGCAGCCGGACGAGACGACCACCCTGCTCGATCTCGTCGCGGTGTGCGGCGACGATCCGGCCTCGGCGAGCTTCCTGCGGTGCGGGGGGCCCAGCATCGCGGTCTAACGCTGCATCGACCCGATGAAGTAGGACTCGTGTCCGGTGGGATAACCCCCACCGTCGGTCGCGATGTGCACGTGATCGAAGTGATTGGCGGTCTCGTTGCCGTAGTCGGCCGTCCAGCTCGGCGCGCCGATACCGGGATAGATCGCCTGCCGCCAGATCACGTGCAGCACCCCCCAGCGTTTCGCGTTCGCCAGCGCGTAGCCGGCGATCTGGTTGCCCAGCTCGATGCCGTCCTTGGAGTGGTAGTTCGGGATCATCACGTCGATCGCCAGCCCGTTGGGATGCCACTTGAGGGGATCCTGCCGGTAGCCGCCGATCGTGGTGATCTCCGGGAACATCATGCTGATCGCCCGCGCCGCCCAGATCGTCTTCACCTGCAACCCCGATTCCGGGGCGACGCCGCGGGGCAGGGAGAGGTCGAACACCCGCGCATCGACGGGGGCGCGCGCGGCCAGCAACTCCGCCTCGGGCGGCGGCGCCATCGCCGCCGCACTGGACGGCGCGGCGGCCTGCGGGACCGGCGCCGGGGCGGCCGGGGCCGGCCGCTCGGTGTCCTGGGCGTAGAACATGCCGGCCGAGATCACCAGCGAGGCCGCGACCGCCAGCCAGCGGCCGCGGCCATTGGCTAACAGGTTCGCGGGCACGAACAGCACCTTAACGCCGCCTGCCCCCTGTGCGGGCAATGTTGGCCGACGGCGGGTTTGGTTTTTCGGCGCCGAGGGCAAGCTGTCGGTCTGTGTTCACGTGCCGGGGGCACGCATCTGCCGAACGAAAGGCGTGTGTGGTGAGCGAAGTCGCGACAGGCTCGAAGCAGACCGGAGCCGACGGACGCAAGCTGGGTACCAGCCTCAAATCCCGTCACATCACGATGATCTCCATCGCGGGCATCATCGGCGCGGGCCTGTTCGTCGGCTCGGCCAATGCGATCGCCGAAGCGGGTCCGGCCGTGCTCATCTCCTACATGCTGGCCGGCACCCTGGTGGTGCTGGTGATGCGCATGCTGGGGGAGATGGCCACGGCCAACCCCGACACCGGCTCCTTCTCGGTGTACGCCGATCGCGCCCTCGGTGGCTGGGCCGGCTTCTCCATCGGCTGGCTGTACTGGTGGTTCTGGGTACTCGTCATCCCCGTCGAGGCCACCGCAGCGGCGAACATCCTGACCGACCTCGTCGGTGGCGCGCAATGGATCTGGGCACTGGCCGTCACGCTGCTGCTGACCATCACCAACCTCGCCAGCGTGGGCAACTACGGCGAATTCGAGTTCTGGTTCGCTCTGATCAAGGTCGTCGCGATCATCGCGTTCATCGGCGTCGGCGTGGCCGCGATCGCCGGCGTCCTGCCCGACTCCCAGGTCAGCGGCATCCATCACCTCTGGGAGCCGGACGGGTTCATGCCCAACGGTTTCGGCGCCGTCATCGCCGGCATGCTGATCACGATGTTCTCGTTCATGGGCACCGAGATCGTGACCATCGCCGCCGCGGAATCACCCGATCCGCAGCACGGGATCTCCAAGGCGGTGCGGACCGTGATCTGGCGCATCTCGCTGTTCTACATCGGGTCGATCTTCGTCATCGTGGCGCTGATGCCCTACGACTCGCTGTCCAACGGGTCCTACCAGTCGACGCTGCAGGCGATCGGCATCCCCGGATCCAAGATCATCATGGACATCGTCATCCTGACCGCGGTGGCGTCCTGCCTGAACTCGGCGCTGTACACGGCGTCGCGAATGCTGTTCTCGCTCAGCGAGCGTCACGACGCTCCGCGGGCCGTGCGGAAGATCGCCCGCAACGGCGCCCCCTGGGTGGCCGTGCTGGCGTCGACGGCCGTCGGATTCCTCGCCGTCATCGGCAACTACCTGCTGCCGGAGAAGATCTTCGGATACCTGCTCGCCACCAGCGGCGCCGTCGCGCTGTTCGTCTACCTGGCCATCGCCGCCAGTCAGTTCGTGCTGGGTCGCCGCATGCGCGCCGAGGGGGAGCGTCCGCCGGTGCGGATGTGGCTGTTCCCGCATCTGACCATCGTGGTGATGGTCGCGATCGTCGCCATCCTGATCCTGATGGCCTTCGACCCCGATCAGCAGCAGGCCATCGGGCTGTCGGTGGTGTCGGCCGTCGTCATCGTGGGTCTGGGGGTGTTCGTGCACCGGCGGCACGCCCGCACCGAGGACTCCGTCACGACGACCTGACTCAGGGACGCTTGGCTACCGTCAGCAGAATCGCCGAATCGTCCAGCGCGAGCAGCGAATGGCGGCTGTCCGGAATGAGCAGAAGGTCGCCGGTGCGGCCGTCCCACTGCTGGTCGCCGGCGATCAAACGCACCGACCCCTTGAGCACGTAGATGGTCGCCTCGCCGGGGTTCTCGTGTTCGCTCATCTCCGAACCGGCGGTCATGCCGACGACGGTCTGCCGCAGGATGCGCTCGTGCCCACCCACCACGGTGTCGGCCGCGTTGCGGCCACCGGCGGCCGCGCGCTCGAGTTGTTGACGGGCCAGCGCTTCGATCGACACCTTCTGCATGACTGCCATTCCATGCCTGCGATCCCGGCGCGTCAACCTTGCACCGGGCCGGGACGGAAGTGACCCGTCCCGACGGTGGGGGTGTTCGGTAGGCTTCGCCCGAGGGTGGCGATGCCCCCCAGCAGTGACCGAAGTAGTGACCGAAATTCTGTACTGACCGAAACGCAACGCCGGGAGACCACCACATGAGCGCCGAGCAGCCCACCCTCTTCTATACGCTGACCGACGAGGCGCCACTGCTCGCGACGTACGCCTTCCTCCCGGTGGTCCGCGCGTTCGCCCACGCCGCCGACATCGACGTCAAGTCCAGCGACATCTCGGTGGCCGCCCGCATCCTGGCCGAGTTCTCCGACCGGCTCAGCGAGGACCAGCGAGTACCGGACAACCTGACCGAGCTCGGTGAACTCACCCAGTTCCCCGAGACCAACATCATCAAGCTGCCGAACATCAGCGCTTCGGTCCCGCAGCTGCTGGCCGCGATCAAGGAACTCAAGAGCAAGGGCTACGACCTGCCCGACTACCCGGGCGATCCGAAGACCGACGACGAGCGCAAGATCAAGGAACGCTACGCCAAGATCCTCGGAAGCGCGGTCAATCCCGTTCTGCGTGAGGGCAATTCGGATCGTCGGGCGCCGAAGGCCGTCAAGGAGTACGCCCGCAAGCATCCGCACAGCATGGGGGAGTGGTCACAGGCGTCGCGCACCCACGTCGCGACGATGAAGGGCGGCGACTTCTACCACGGCGAGAAGTCGATGACGCTGGACAAGGCGCGCAACGTGCGCATGGAACTCAAGACCGAGCGCGGCGAGACCATCGTGCTCAAGCCGGAGGTCAAGCTCGACGACGGCGACGTCATCGACAGCATGTTCATGAGCAAGAAAGCCCTGATCGACTTCTACGAGGCGCAGATCGAGGACGCCTACAAGACCGGCGTGATGTTCTCCCTGCACGTCAAGGCCACCATGATGAAGGTCAGCCACCCCATCGTGTTCGGGCATGCGGTGAAGGTGTTCTACAAAGACGCGTTCGCCAAGCACCAGGCCCTGTTCGACCAGCTCGGCGTCAACGTCAACAACGGACTGTCCGACCTCTACGACAAGATCGAGGCACTGCCCGCCTCGCAGCGCGAAGAGATCATCGAAGACCTGCACAAGTGCCACGAGCACCGTCCGGAGCTCGCGATGGTCGACTCGGCGAAGGGCATCTCCAACTTCCACTCTCCCAGCGACGTCATCGTCGACGCCTCGATGCCGGCGATGATCCGGCTCGGCGGGAAGATGTACGGCGCCGACGGCCGAACCAAGGACACCAAGGCGGTCAACCCCGAGTCAACCTTCTCCCGGATGTACCAGGAGGTCATCAACTTCTGTAAGACCAACGGCCAGTTCGACCCCACCACGATGGGCACCGTGCCCAACGTCGGGTTGATGGCGCAGAAGGCCGAGGAGTACGGCAGCCACGACAAGACCTTCGAGATCCCGGAGCCCGGTGTCGCCGACATCGTCGACAACGAGACGGGGGAGGTGCTGCTGACCCAGAACGTCGAGGAAGGCGACATCTGGCGCATGCCGATCGTCAAGGACGCGCCGATCCAGGACTGGGTCAAGCTGGCCGTGACGCGCGCCCGCGCGTCGGGCATGCCGGTGGTGTTCTGGCTGGACGACGAACGGCCGCACGAGAACGAGCTGCGCGCCAAGGTGAAGAAGTACCTCGGCGACCATGACACCGAGGGGCTGGAGATCACGATCCTCCCGCAGGTGTGGGCCATGCGGTACACCCTGGAGCGGCTGATCCGCGGCAAGGACACCATCTCGGCGACCGGCAACATCCTGCGCGACTATCTGACCGACCTGTTCCCGATCCTGGAGCTGGGTACCAGCGCCAAGATGCTCTCGATCGTGCCGCTGATGGCCGGCGGCGGGCTCTACGAGACCGGGGCCGGCGGTTCCGCGCCCAAGCACGTCCACCAGCTGCTCGAAGAGAACCATCTGCGGTGGGACTCGCTCGGCGAGTACCTGGCCCTCGGCGCCAGTTTCGAGGACATGGGCGCCAAGGCCGGCAACAAGAAGGCCTCGATCCTGGGCAAGACCCTCGACGCCGCCATCGGCAAGCTGCTCGACAACGACAAGAGTCCGTCGCGCAAGACCGGCGAACTCGACAACCGGGGTAGCCAGTTCTACCTGACCCTGTACTGGGCTCAGGAGCTGGCCAATCAGAGCGAGGACTCCGAGCTCGCCGAGCACTTCGCTCCGCTCGCCAAGACCCTGGCCGAGCAGGAGCACACCATCGTCGAAGAGCTCAATGCCGTGCAGGGCGAGGCCGCCGACATCGGGGGCTACTACTACCCGGACCGGGAGAAGACCACCGCGGTGATGCGGCCGAGCAAGACCTTCAACGAGGCCCTGGAGTCGCTGCCGAGCTGACCCACGCGTCAGCTATCCCGGTGAATTCGCCGCGGCGGTAAATTGCAGTTTCGCCACGATTCGGCATGACGCCTTGTGGCCTGCGTAACATCCGTACCGGACGCGCCGATAAAGGGCCAACACCGGCCGTCGTCTAGGGGTAGCTATGCGCGTGGTTATAGGTCTCTCGTTGACAGCGAAGAGTGCCGTGTGGGCGCTCGTCGACACCAAGGACGGAACCATCCTCGCCGACGAGGTGGTGACACTGGACTCGGCGAACGAGATAGCCAGGGCCGCCGCCCGCAGCATCCAGTCGTTCGCCCTGCAAAGTGAACGCGATATCGACGGCGTGCGGATGACGTGGAGCGACGACGCCCGGGCGCACGGCATCCGGCTGCGCACCAAGCTGCGCCTCTTCGGGTTCGAGACCATCGAGACGGTGTCCCAGGACGCAGCCCGCGAGGGCCGCAACCGCACCGCGCGTCACATCGCGCCCCATCTGGTCCTCGCCTACGGCGCCGCGCGCGCCGACCTGCACGGCGCGGATCACCGCAACGTGTTGACCCGCCTCGTGTCGCGGGTGCCGGTGGCGATGAGCGCCACCGCCGCCGCAGCCAGCGTGGCCGCGGTCGCCGGCCTCGGCGTCGGGGTCTTCGCGCTGATGGGTGGCTTCTCCTCGACGCCACCGGTGAGCGACGCGGCGGCCCCGGCACCCGCACCTGCCCCGGCCGCAGCGCCTCCTCCCGCGCCGGTGCCTCCGCCGGCCGCGGCACCCGCGCCTGCACCGGAGGCGCAGCCCGTCGTCGCCGCACCGGAGACCCCCGTCGAGGCGGCGACCCCCGTCGAGGAGGAGACCTCCGCAGCGGTGCCGATGGCCGACGTCGACACCTCGTCGCCGGTGGCCCTGCCCGGCGCGACCGTGCCGAGCGCGACCGCCCCGCAGGTGGCCACGGTGCAGGACATCCAGGACGTGCCCGCCGCCAGTGCCGCCGCGGCCGGCATCGCCGCGGGCGAGCCGCAGACGATCTCGACCATGATCGGCGAGCCCCACCTCACCGGCTCACAACTGGCTGCCGGTCCCGTCCAGGCCGTCGTCGCGCCCGCGCCGGTGTCCGCCGGGCTGACGCCGACCGCCACCACCCCCACCCCGGCCGAAGCGGCCAACGGGCCGTTGAGCGTCTTCCTGGGCGCACTGCCCTGAGCGCACCGGCGTAGAACTACTCATTCGGCGCATGCGCTCCGGCGGGCATGCTGGCGTCATGACCACAGCGACCCCCGAGCGCGACCGGGCCGTCGACGTCGCGCGGATCGCCGCCCTCGTCGTCGTGATGTTCGGGCACTGCGCCCTGCTGCTGGCGTCCGTCGACGACCGCGGCGTGCACGTCGCCAACCTGATCGGCGCACTGCCCGCCATCGCGCCTGTCACCTGGATCGTCCAGGTCATGCCGCTGTTCTTCCTGGCCGGTGGCGCCGCCGGCGCCTACGGGTACCGCACCGGAACCCCATGGGGCGTCTGGCTGTTCACCCGGGCCCAGCGATTGTGCCGACCGGTGTTCGTCTATCTCGCCGCGTGGACGGTCGGCCTCGTCGCCCTCCGCGTGCTGCTCGGGACGGAGTCGGCCGACCGGGTCGGCCGGGAAAGCGTGGCGCTGCTGTGGTTCCTCGGTGTGTATCTGGTGGCGCTGGCGTTCGTGCCGGCCCTGACCCGGTTGTCCACCGGCCGTGCCGTCGGCACCACGCTCGCCGGCCTGCTGGTCCTCGCCGCGCTCGGCGACGCCGCCCGCTTCGCGACCGGTGACCCGGCGGCCGGCCTCGGCAACTTCCTGGTGGTGTGGTTGATCCCGGTGCTGCTCGGCGTCGCGTACGCGCGTCGGTTGGTCGGTGTCCGCGCCGCCGCCGCGACCGCGCTCGCGGCGTTCGCTGCGCAACTGACGCTCGCCGCCGTGGGACCCTACGACGTCTCGCTGGTGGTGACCGGTGCTGAGCGCGTCTCCAATGTGTCGCCGCCGACGATGCTGCTGGCGCTGCACTGCACCTGGATGTCGTGTGCGTTCGTGCTCGGCGCCGGAATGCTGCAGCGCTGGGCGCAGCGGCCGCGGGTCTGGCGCGCGGTGGCCGCGGGCAACGCCGGGGCGATGACGCTGTACCTGTGGCACATCCCGGCGATCGCGGTGTCCGCCTTCGGCCTCAGCGCGCTCGGGCTGGACGCCTATGACGTGCATGCCCCCGACTTCTGGGCACTGCTGGCGCTGCGGGCCGCCGTCTTCGCGGTCGTGATGGGCGTGTTCTTCGTGGTGCTGTCCCCGGTCGAACACCGACGGCTGCCGTGGTGGGATGCTGCCGTGCCGGCCCGCGGCGTGTCGGCCGCCGTCACCGGCGCGCTGGTCTGCGCAGCCGGGGTGGCGCTCGTCCTCACCGCCAAGGCCGGGCTCGCCGGCGGGGGATGGGTGATGCTCGCGGCGTTCCTGACGGCGGCGATCGCGGCCCGGATCACCGCGTCCGCGGGTGGCCGGATCAGCGTCGCAGAGGAGCCGAGATCAGTCGGTTCCCGACGGCCTTGACCGGATCGGGGAGCACCCGCGACACCGTTCCCATCACCTTGGAACTCAGCGAACCGGCGACCACCTGCCGGTCCCCGCGCATCAGCGCCTCGAAGCCCTGACGGGCCACCTGGGCCGGGTCGTCCTTGCGCATCCTGCCGATCGGGGAGTCGAGCATCTTGGCGCGGGCGAAGAAGTCCGTGTCGGTCGGGCCGGGTAGCAGTGCGGTCACCGTGATCGAGGTGTCCCGCAGTTCGTCCTGCAGCGCTTTGGCGAACGACTGCACGAACGACTTCGACGCGTTGTACACGGGCTGATAGGACCCCGGCATCATCGACGCCACCGACGACGTGAACAGCACCTTGCCGCGGTCCCGGTTGGCCATATCGCGCAGGACCAGTTTGGCCAGGTGCACCGTGGAGCGCACGTTGAGATCGATGATGCTCAGATCGTCGGAGAGTTCACTCTTGAGGAACATCTCGCCACGGCCGAGACCCGCGTTGAGGGCCGCCGCGGCGAGCGTACGGCCGCCCTCGATGGTGCTGGCGAACAGGTGCTCGACGCCGTCGGCTGTCCGGAGGTCGACCTGCACCGGTTGGACGGCGCCGCCGTAGGCGGCCAGTTCGGCGGGGACGCCGTGAATGGCGTCGTCCTCCGCGGCGACCACGAGGTCGTATCCGTTGCGGGCGAAATTGTGCGCGAGTTCCAGTCCGATACCGCTGGAGGCGCCGGTGACGAGGGCGAGATCTGGAGGGGTCATGGTGCGCCGTTACCCGGCACGGGCCCGCTCACACGACGTGGTGAGCGGTTGCCGCCAAGAGATTTTCGGAAAAACTTGATCCCATCCAGAAAACGGGCCAAGATCGTGGGGATGGCCGACGATCCTCAGTACGCGGACGCGCTCAAGTCAGTGGGGCTGCGGGTGACCCGCCCCCGGATGGCGGTGATGCACGCCGTCGAACACCATCCGCACGCCGATACCGAGGTCATCATCGGTGCCGCGCGGGACGAGCAGCCCGACATCTCCCGCCAGACGGTGTACGACGCCCTCAACGCACTGACCGCGACCGGCCTGGTGCGGCGCATCCAGCCCGCCGGCCACCTGGCCCGCTACGAGGCCCGCGTCGGCGACAACCACCACCACATCGTGTGCCGATCCTGCGGTGTGGTCGCCGACGTGGACTGCGCCGTGGGTGAGGCGCCGTGCCTGACCGCGTCGGACGACCTCGGATTCGACGTCGACGAGGCCGAGGTCATCTTCTGGGGCCTGTGCCCCGACTGCACCCTGCAGACCCGATCACAGCCGTGATCAGCTCGTCATCCATCATCGAAAGGGAATGTTGTGTCCTCTGATACGTCCGATGCCCGCCCGCCGCATTCAGACACCAAGACCCACAGTCACAGCGAGAGCGAGAACCCGGTCATCGACGCGCCGGAGCCCAAAGTCCATGCGCCGCTGACGAACAAGGACTGGTGGCCCGAGCAGGTCGACGTCTCGGTGCTGCACAAGCAGAACGAGAAGGGCAACCCGCTCGGCGAGGCTTTCGACTACGCCACCGAGTTCGCCAAGCTCGACGTGGAGGCGTTCAAGCGCGACGTTCACGAGGTGGTCACCACCTCCCAGGACTGGTGGCCCGCCGACTACGGCAGCTACGCGGGTCTGTTCATCCGGATGAGCTGGCATGCCGCAGGCACGTACCGCATCTACGACGGGCGCGGCGGGGCCGGCCAGGGGGCGCAGCGGTTCGCCCCGCTCAACAGCTGGCCCGACAACGCCAACCTGGACAAGGCCCGCCGCCTGCTGTGGCCCATCAAGCGCAAGTACGGCAACAAGATCTCCTGGGCCGATCTGATCGCCTACGCCGGCAACGCCGCGCTGGAGTCGGCGGGATTCCAGACCTTCGGCTTCGCCTTCGGCCGTGAGGACATCTGGGAGCCCGAGGAGATGCTGTGGGGCCAGGAGGACACCTGGCTGGGCACCGACAAGCGCTACGGCGGCACCAACGACAGCGACCGTCGGCTCGCCGAGCCGTTCGGCGCTACCACGATGGGTCTGATCTACGTCAATCCCGAAGGGCCGGAAGGCAAGCCGGACCCGCTGGCGGCCGCGCACGACATCCGCGAGACCTTCGGCCGGATGGCGATGAACGACGAGGAGACCGCCGCGCTGATCGTCGGCGGCCACACCCTGGGCAAGACCCACGGCGCCGGGCCGGACGAGGGCATGGGGCCCGAGCCCGAGGGCGCGCCGATCGAGGATCAGGGCCTGGGCTGGAAGTGCCCGTTCGGCTCCGGCAAGGGGGCTGACACGATCACCAGCGGCCTGGAGGTCGTGTGGACCGGCACGCCGACGCAGTGGAGCAACGGCTACCTGGAGATCCTGTACGGCAACGAGTGGGAGCTGACCAAGAGCCCGGCCGGGGCCTGGCAGTTCGAGGCCAAGGACGCCGAGGCCACCATCCCGGATCCGTTCGGCGGACCGCCGCGCAAGCCCACCATGCTCGTCACCGACGTGTCGATGCGCGTCGACCCGATCTACGGCCAGATCACCCGGCGCTGGCTCGATCATCCCGAGGAGATGAACGAGGCGTTCGCCAAGGCCTGGTACAAGCTGATGCACCGCGACATGGGGCCGGTCAGCCGCTACCTCGGACCGTGGGTCGCCGAGCCGCAGCTGTGGCAGGACCCGGTGCCGGCCGTCGACCACGAGCTGGTCGACGAGGCGGACATCGCGTCCCTGAAGGCGACCATTCTGTCCTCGGGTCTGTCGGTGCCGCAGCTGGTCAAGACGGCGTGGGCGGCGGCTGCCAGCTTCCGCGGCACGGACAAGCGCGGCGGCGCGAACGGGGCGCGGCTGCGCCTGGAGCCGCAGCGCAACTGGGAGGTCAACGAGCCGTCCGAGCTGGACAAGGTGCTGCCGGTGCTGGAGAAGATCCAGCAGGACTTCAACGCATCGGCGTCGGGCGGCAAGAAGATCTCGCTGGCCGACGTGATCGTGCTGGCCGGGTCCGCGGCGGTCGAGAAGGCCGCCAAGGACGCCGGTTACGAGATCGACGTGCACTTTGCGCCGGGCCGGACCGACGCGTCGCAGGCGGAGACCGACGTGGAGTCGTTCGCGGTGCTGGAGACCAAGGCCGACGGGTTCCGTAACTACGCGCGTCCGGGGGACAAGACCCCGCAGGAGCAGTTGCTGGTGGACAAGGCGTACCTGCTGGACCTGACGGCGCCCGAGATGACCGCTCTGGTCGGCGGTCTGCGCGTCATCGGGGCCAATCACGGCGGAACCAAGCACGGCGTGTTCACCCAGACGCCGGGCGCCCTGACCAACGACTTCTTCACCAACCTGCTCGACATGGGCACGCAGTGGAAGCCGTCGGAGGCGACCGAGAACGTCTACGAGGGTCGCGACCGGGCCACCGGCGACCTGAAGTGGACGGCCACGTCGAACGACCTCGTGTTCGGCTCGAACTCGGTGCTGCGCGCCATCGCCGAGGTGTACGCGCAGGACGACAGCAAGGGCAAGTTCGTCGAGGACTTCGTCGCCGCCTGGGTCAAGGTGATGAACAACGATCGGTTCGATCTGCGCTGACGCGCTAGAGCCGATTCTCGGGACCGAGTAACGCCCACACCGTCTTCCCGCCCGCCGCGGGGCTGCTGCCCCAGGCACGGCTGAGCGCCGTGACCACGGCGAGGCCGGAGACGGTGTGGGCGCCGGTCGCCGACGTCTCGTGCCGCACCGCCGGTAGAGGATCATGGTCACTCACCGCCACCGTGACACTGTCGTCGACGGTCTCCAGCAGTACCACCGGCATGCTCAGGGTGTGGGCGAGGACGTTCTCCATGAACACCGTCACCACGGTCGACGCCACGAGGATCATGTCCGAGCGCGCCCACGCCGTCAGGCAGTCCGCGGTGAAGCGGCGCGCGGAGCGCAGGCTCGTCGGTGACGCGTCGAACTGTGTGCGGGCGCGACGACGGAGTCGGTGCCGGTCGCCGACGGCGGCAGGCACGTCATCGGGGCTGCCGATCAGGGGGACGTACCGCGTCACGCCACTGCGCCGGATCCTCGCGCGTCCGACCTCGTCGGCGCACAGGAGGACCACCGGCACGTCGGGCCATGTGCTGACATGCCAGCGGGCGCTGGTGAAGGCGGTCCACGCGGTGAGCGCCGGCGCGTCGAGACCGCTGACATCGACGATCACCGCGGCGGGTTCGTCGAGCGCGGTCTTGATGACGCTGTCGCGCACCTCGCGGTAGGTTGTGCTGTCCAGCGTCCCCGTGATCACCAGGGTGGCGGTCCCCGAGGACCGGTGCGTGGAGATCACGACGTCGCTGCGCTCAGTCATCGGGTGTGCGAAATCCGTCCTCGACAAGGGCGAGCCGCTCACGCAGCACGGCGAGCGCCTTGTCGGTCTCAGCGGCCATATCCGAATACCGTTGCTGCACAACGATCGACGTGGCCTTCTCGGCCAGTTGATGGGCCAGTCGCGACTTCTCGGTCAGACTGCGTACCGCCACCCAGATCGCGCTCTCCACCTCGCGGTCGCGTGCAGACAGCAAGGCATCAGCGGTCCACGCATGGCCGACATGGCAGCGGAAATGCGCGTCGCCCGCGGCTTGCAGCGAGCCCTTGCAATCGGGACAGATGAACCCCGTCGGTTCGGGGAAGCTCTCGGACTCGCCCGCGGATTGGAAACGGTCGGACATCGCGATCTGGTTCTCGGTCGCCAGGCTGGGGTCGGGCGTCCGCCGCGGCGGACGTACCTCTTCGGCCGCGAGTTTCCGCAGCAGCGGGCCCACGTCGGCGGCGGACACCGTGTGATCGACCACGCCCGCGCGCAGCGCGTTGTTCGGCATGTCCGGGAACAGCGCATCCTCGGGTGTCTGACACACCGTGGTGCCGCCCTGCGATCGGATGGCCGCGAGACCGAGCACGCCGTCGTCGAGCACACCCGACAGCAGCACCGCGATGGCGCGGGGGCCGAATGCCAGCGCCGCCGAGCGGAACAGGGCGTTGAGCGCCGGGCTGTGACCGCTCTCGGTGGGACCGGTCGACAGCACGATGTGGTGATCCTGGGTGAGCAGGTGGTGTCCCGGGACGGCGACGTAGATCCGGCCCGGTTCGAGTTTCATGCCGTCTTGCGCGGCCACGGCGGGCAGCGCGGTGCGGCGGTCGACGATATCGGCCAGCACACTGGGCGCATGACGGGGGAGGTGCAACGCCATCAGCACCGCGTAGGGCAGATCGCCCGGCAGCCCTTCGGCCACGCGAGTGAGCGCTTCGACGCCCCCCGCCGAGGCGCCCACAGCGACGACGCCGCGAAGTCGGCGATCTCGTGGGTCGCTCATGATCACGGCGTACCCCCGCTCGACGGGGTTATGCGACGACGCGGACAGACGCATCATCCGGAGGACGAACCGTCTCGTCCTGGGAACGAAGTGCTTCGCTTTGGTGCGTTTGACCTATGCCGCTTGTGGACTTTCCACAGCTATGAGACTGGCGGTGGTGGGCGATCTGCTCGGGCGTGCGGACGGGCGGTACGACCTCGAGAGCTTGGCGGGCGCCCTGACGCGCCGGGGTCACGAGGTGCGTGTGCTGACCGCATCGCCGGTGGCGGCCGAGGTCGCCGCGGGCGGACATCGCTTGATCCCGATCCCCGTCGACGTGACCGATCGCCAACGTCCCGAGGACCTCATGCCGATGATCGGCGAGATGGGTCGATTCCTGATCGACGATTGGTCGCAGGACCCGCCCGACGCCGTGCACTGTCACGGCTGGGCGTACGGGATGGCGGCACAACTGGCCGCCAAGCACCGCCCGGTCCCGATTGTGCAGGCCTTCCACCAGTTGACGACCCGGGAGCAGGGACATCCGGGCGCGCCGGCGATGAACGGCACGGCCGTCAAGCTGGAGACGCTGCTGGCGCGCAACGCGACCGCGGTGACCACCGCCTGCACCGATGAGATGGACGAGGTCATCCGCATGGGCTGCCCGCGGGCACGGGTCAGCGTGCTGCCGTCCGGCGTCGATGTCGACGCCTACAGTCTCGACGGAGACGTCGCGGCCCGCGGCCGCGAGCGTCACCGGATCGTCGCGCTCGCGCAGGACTTCTCGCCGGACCAAGGCCTCGAGCAGGTCCTTGCGGTGCTCCCCTCCCTACCCGCTGCCGAATTGGTGGTCATCGCCGGCGGTGACGGCGCCCGACGGCTGCTCGCCGCAGCGGAGCGACTGGGGGTGAGCGCTCGCGTCCACGTGGTGGTCACCACCGAGGATCGCGAGATCGCCTCCTGGTTGCGGTCCGCCGACGTCGCGGTCTGTCCGGCTCTGTACGACCCGGACGCGCGGGCGGTGTTGCGGGCCATGGCGTGTGGCGCCACGGTCGTCGCCACCGAGGCCGGTGGACCACGCGACGCGGTCATCGCCGACGTGACGGGGTTGCTGGTGCCGCCCCGAAATGCGGCGGCGCTGAGCCGTGCGCTCCGGTCGGTTCTCGGTCAGAACGTCCTGCGGCAGGGGATGGGACTGGCCGGGCGGGCCAGGGCGCGGTCGCGCTACTCCTGGGACCGCGTGTCCACCGATGCCGAGGTGGCGTTCGAAGCGGCCGCGCGCCGCGCGCTGGCCACCTCCGCCTGAGCGGCCTACGCCGCCGCGGGCCGGACGGTCATCGATCGCTGCGCGAAATTCGCTGTTTGACAGGTGTTTTCGAGCCACGGAGCCCGTCGTAACTTTTCCCGGCTTTCGAGTTTGGTGAATTCTCTTAAGGGTATTTCGGCGCTCATGCCTTCGTCCCAGGTGCCACGCAACGTGCTGATCTGGCACGTGCACGGCTCGTGGACGGAGTCGTTCGTCGCGGGCCGGCACCGCTATCTCGTGCCGGTCGACGCCGAGCGCGACGCCGACGGTCGCGGGCTGGCGGGCCGAACGTGGCCGCAGGCCACAGAGATCCCCGTCGGGGAGCTGTCCGACACCGACGTCGATCTGGTGGTGCTGCAGCGGCCCGCCGACATCGAACTCGTGACGAGGTTCTGCGGCCGCACGCCGGGGATCGACGTCGCGGCCGTGTTCGTCGAGCACAACGCGCCGCGGCCCTACGCCGTGGACAGTGTGCATCCCCTCGCCGACCGGTCGGACATCCCGCTGGTGCACGTCACCGAATTCAACGAGTTGATGTGGGACAACGGATCGGCGCCGACCCGGGTGATCGGGCACGGCGTCGCCGACCGGGGCAGCCTGTACACCGGGGAGGTCCCCGCTGCCGCGGCGATGATCAACGAACCGGTGCGGCGCTGGCGCACGGTCGGAGCCGATCTGCTGGCCCCGCTGAGCCGTCACGTGCCGATCGAGGTGTGGGGCATGGGTACCGAAGGCCTCGAGCACGATCCTCGCTGCGGGGGCGAGGTGCGCGGCAGGGGCGACGTGTCGGGCGCGGCGGTCCTCGACGAGGTGGCGCGCCGCAGGGTCTACCTGCACACCGCTCGCTGGACGTCGCTCGGGCTGTCGTTGCTGGAGGCGATGTGCGCGGGCATGCCGGTGGTCGCGGTGGCCGCCACGATGGCCCCGCTCGCGGTGCCTCCCGAGGCGGGCGTGATCAGCGCTGATCTCGGGGTGTTGGGGGAGGCGCTCGCACGCTTCGTGAGCGATCCCGCCGCTGCCGAGGTCGCGGGGAAGGCGGCGCGCGAACACGCCCTCGCCCACTACGGCCTCGATCGCTTTCTCGCGAAGTGGGACCGACTGATCGAGGAGGTGTGCGCATGACCACGCAGAGTCCGCGACGCAGGATCGCGATGGTGTCCGAACACGCCAGCCCGCTGGCGCTGCTCGGTGGCGTCGACGCGGGCGGCCAGAATGTGGCCGTCGCGGAACTGTCGGCGGCCCTGGCCGCGCAGGGACACGAGGTGGTGGTGTACACCCGCCGCGACGACACGGACCTCCTCGACCGGGTGGATACCGAGCACGGGTACACGGTGGTGCACGTGCCGGCGGGCCCGCCGGAGCGACTCCCGAAAGACGAACTCCTGCAGTACATGCCGGCCTTCGGTGACTACCTGGCCAGGCAGTGGACTCAGTGGCGCCCGGACGTCGCCCATGCGCACTTCTGGATGTCCGGGCTGGCCACCCTGCGGGCAGCTCGGCGCCACGGTGTTCCTGTGGTGCAGACGTTCCATGCGCTCGGCGTCGTCAAGCGCCGGCACCAGGGCCGTGACGACACCAGCCCCGACGAGCGGATCCGGTTGGAGACCGAACTCGCGCGCAGCGTCGACTGGGTGGCCGCCACGTGCACCGACGAAGTCGCCGAACTGCGCAGGCTGGGGCGCGAGGAGGCCGGGATGTCGGTCGTGCCGTGCGGGGTCAACCCGGCCGAGTTCAGTCACGTCGGGCCCGCCGCGACGCACGGCAAGCCCCAACGCATCGTCTCGGTGGGCCGGCTGGTGCCACGCAAGGGATTCGAGACGGTGATCCGCGCGATGCCGCAGATGCCCACCGCCGAACTCGTGATCGTCGGAGGACCCGACAAGTCGGAACTCGACGCCGACGCCGAGGCGCAACGCCTCAATTCCGTTGCGGCACAGTGCGGTGTCGCCGACCGCGTACATCTGTACGGCGCCATCGCCCGCGACGAGATGCCCATGCTGTTGCGCTCGGCGGACGTCGTCGCCGCCACGCCCTGGTACGAGCCGTTCGGCATCGTCCCGCTCGAGGCGATGGCCTGTGGAGTCCCGGTCGTCGCGTCCGCGGTGGGCGGCATGCTCGACACGGTCGTCGACGAGGTGACAGGGCGTCTCGTGCCGCCCCGCGATCCCCAGCGGTGCGCCGACGCCATCAACCCGATCCTGGCCGACGCCGCGATGCGCGCCGCGCTCGGCCGCGCAGGCCGGGCCCGCATCCAGCAGCGGTACTCGTGGCAGCGCGTCGCCGAGGAGACGGCATCGGTCTACGACCTCATGGCGGGGTCTGTCTCGTGATGGCTCAGGAGTTCTCGAGCACACGCAGGCAGCGCTCGGTGTCGGCGGGCAACCGGTGGCGCGCGGCGAGGACCGCGGGCAGCGCGCGCAGCGCCTCGCCCAGCGCAGCAGCGTGGTCGCGATCGGTGACGGCGGCGTGGGCGAACGCCGCGCCCGACCGCACGCAGTGCCACAGCGGCCGTCGCAGCCAGGTGGTGAGCACCGCGTTGCGCATCGCGCGCGCGTCCTGCGCCGAGGTGGTGCCCCGCTCGACAGAAGGCTGGTGGAAGGCCGTGAGCCGTTCGCAGAAACACAGGTCCCAGCCGTGCGCGGAGAGGTCCCAGGCCAACAGCGTCTCCTCGCCGCGAAAGTGGATGATCGGCGAAAATCCGCCCACCGCTTCGAATGCCGACACCCGAACGATCGACGAGCACGCCAGGAAGCCCAGGATGGACGGGCCCGGCAGCGCCGGATCCTTCCCGAGCGGACTCGACGCGAGGTCGGCGACGATGGGGTCCTCGCGCCGGCCCGGCATCACCAGCGTCCGCGCGGCCAGCACCGCGAGTGTGGGATACGCGTCGAACAACGACTCTGCGGCGGCGATCGAGTCCGGGTCCCACCAGGAGTCGTCGTCGCAGAACGCCACGAACGGTGTCGACGCCGCGGCCACACCGAGGTTGCGGCCGACCGCGCCCAGGTTCTCCTCGGCCTCGATGACCGTCAACCGCCCCGCCGAGCCCTCGGCGATGTGCCACGCCATCTGCACCGAGTCGTCGTCGGAGGCGTTGTCCACCAGGATGATCGGAGAGTTCGTCGTGTCCAGCAGCAGACGCAGCACCGTGGCCAACTCGGCGGAGCGGTTCCGGCTGGCGACGACGAACGACGTGCGGGCCCCGCACGGCTCAGATGTCATGGCCGAAGGTGCTACCCGGGCCGGGGGTGCCCAAACCCGCTTCGGTCGCGCGCTGGTCACCGGAGGCGAGGGCTTCCTGGGCCGGCACCTGTGTGCGACGCTGGCCGCCGCGGGCACCCAGGTGGTGTGTGTCGACAACCTGTCGACCAGCGCCCCCCGATTCGCCGACCTGCCGCGCGGCGTGCAGTTCGTCGAGCACGACATCACCGCGCCCCTCCCGCAGCCGTGGGCCGACACCGACTTCGACGTGATCTTCCACCTGGCCTCGCCGGCTTCGCCGCCGGACTACCTCCGGTTGCCGTTGGCGACGCTGCGCGCCGGGGCACAGGGCACGACGACCGTGTTGGATCTGGCCGACCGGTGCCGGTCGCGGGTGGTGCTGGCCTCCACGAGTGAGGTGTACGGCGACCCGCTGGAGCATCCGCAGCGCGAAAGTTATTGGGGCAATGTGAATCCCATCGGCCCCCGCAGCGTCTACGACGAGGCGAAACGTTATGCCGAGGCGCTCGCGTTCGCCTACCACCGCGACCATGGCACCGATATCGGCGTGGCCCGGATCTTCAACACCTACGGGCCCGGTATGCGGCCCGACGACGGCAGGGCGGTGCCCACGTTCTGCCGGCAGGCGTTGGGCGGGCTGCCGCTCACCGTGGCCGGCGACGGTACCCAGACCCGGTCGCTGTGCTATGTCGACGACACCGTCGCCGGGCTGATCGCGATGGCGGGAAGCCGGGTGAGCGGACCGGTCAACATCGGCAACCCGGTGGAACTGCCGGTGCGCGAGATCGCCGAGATCATCCGCGATCTCGCCGGCGCCGACGTGCCGATCGAACACCATCCCGCGGTGACCGACGACCCCCAGCGCCGGTGCCCCGACATCAGCGAGGCCCGCGACCACCTCGGCTGGGCGCCCACCGTCAGCCATCTCGACGGGCTCAGCGCCACCGTCGACTGGTTCCGCGAGGTCCTGCGGGCCGCCGACGTCCCGACCGCCCAGGCCACCTGAAAAGGAGGAACGATGCGCATCCTCGGTATCAACGCGGTCTTCCACGATCCCGCGGCCGCTCTGGTGATCGACGGACAGATCGTCGCCGCCGCCGAAGAGGAGCGGTTCTCCCGTCGCAAGCACGGCAAGCAGGCGGTGCCGTTCTCCACGTGGGAACTGCCCGTCGCCGCCGCGAAGTGGTGCCTCGCGCAGGCGGGTCTGGAGCCCGGCGATCTGGACGCCGTCGGCTATTCCTACGACCCGGCGCTGATGGTCGACGACCCGGGCCAGACCGACGGCCTGGACCGCGACTGGGAGTACCTGCGCACGCTCTACGCGCAGCGGGCGCCCCGGTTCCTGGCCACGGCGCTGCCGGGCCTGGATCCGGCGGTCGTGCGGCACGTCCGTCACCACGTCGCGCACGCCGCGTCCACCGCGCTGGCGGCGCCCCATCCCGACAGCGCCGTCCTGGTCGTCGACGGCCGAGGGGAGCGCACCTCGATGCTCGCCGGGGTGTACCGCGACCACAAGCTCGACGTGCTGGCCACCCAGGAACTCCCGCACTCACTCGGGCTGCTCTACGAAAGCCTCACCGAGCACCTGGGTTTCACCCGGTCCAGCGACGAATACAAGGTGATGGCGATGGGCTCCTACGGCAGCCCGCGATTCATCGACGCGATGCGCGAGCGGGTGTACGCGTGCCCCGACGGCGGGTTCCGCACCGAGCCGATCACCTGGACCGACTTCGCGCCCGTGCGTGTCGCGGGCACGGGTGAGCAGGCCTCGGCGCTCGCGCGGCCCGACCCGGTGCATGCCGACCTGGCCTGCAGTGTGCAGCAGGTCGTCGAGGAGGTGCTGCTCGACCTGGTGTCCTGGCTGCGGGAGCGGGTGGACACCGACAGCCTGTGTCTGGCCGGCGGCGTCGCCCTCAACTGCGTGGCCAACACCCGCATCCACGCCGAGAGCGGGTTCGACCACATCTGGGTGCAACCGGCTGCCGGCGATTCCGGCACCGCGCTGGGCGCCGCGCTGGCCGTCGCGGCCGACGAAGGGGAGCCGATCACCCCGATGACCTCGGCGCAGCTGGGCCGCGGCTGGACCGACGACGAGATCCAGGCGGTGCTCGACCGCGCCGCGGTGCGCTACGAACGCCCCGACGACCTCGCGCAGGCCGTGGGCGACGTGCTCGCCGACGATCAGCTGGTCGGCTGGTTTCAGGGCCGTGCGGAGTTCGGGCCCCGGGCGCTGGGCGGGCGGTCGCTGCTGGCCGATCCGCGCCGGCTGGAGAACCTCGAGCGGCTCAACGTCGTCAAGGGCCGCGAGCAGTTCCGGCCCGTGGCGCCCATGGTGCTGGCCGAGCGGGCCGCCGAGATCTTCGGCCGCGGACCGCTGCCGAGCCCGTACATGCTGTTCGTCCACGACGTCGTCGCGTCGTGGCGGGACCGGATCCCCGCGGTCACCCACGTCGACGGCACCGCACGCGTACAGACCGTCGACGAGAGCCTGCCGCTGCTGCACGCGACCATCGGGCACTTCGCCGCGCGCACCGGGGTGCCCGTGCTCGTCAACACCAGCTTCAACACCGCGGGCCGGCCGATGGTCGACAGCCCCGTCGACGCGCTGGAGTGCTTCGGCAGTGCTCCGATCGACGTCCTGGTGCTCGGCCCCTTCCTGATCCGGCGGCACCGATGACCCTCGATGCGACCATCGTGATCCCGACCATCGGGCGGGAATCGCTGCAGCGGTTGCTGACCGCGCTGGACCGGGGTGAGGGACCCCGACCCGCGCAGGTGATCGTGGTCGACGACCGTCCGGCGCCGCAGGCGCTGACGCTGAATGGCGACCTGCCGGTCAAGGTCCTCGAGAGTGGCGGGCGCGGCCCTGCTGCGGCCCGCAACGTCGGATGGCGCGCCGCCGACACCCGGTGGGTGTGCTTCCTCGACGACGACGTACTGCCCACGGCCACCTGGCTTTCGGTGCTGGCGGCCGATCTCGCAGCCGCCGATGCAGCGGGCGTCGCGGGGTCGCAGGGCCGCCTGGACGTGCCGCGCGAGGGCGCCGGCAGGCCGACCGACGACGAGCAGCGCACGCTGCGACTGGCCACCGCCCGGTGGATCACCGCGGACATGGCCTACCGGGGCGACGTGCTGGTCGAGGTCGGCGGTTTCGACGCCCGCTTCCCGCGCGCGTACCGCGAGGACTCCGACATCGCCCTGCGGATCACCACCGCCGGCCACACCATCGCCGTCGGCGACCGGCGCTGCGAGCACCCGGTCGCCCCGGCGACCTGGCGGACCTCGCTGCGCGTACAGGCCGGCAACCGCGACAACGCGCTGATGCGGCGCAAATTCGGCCCCGACTGGCGGGCGCGCATCGGCGAGGGCGACGGCCGACTGCCCGCGCACACCGCCACCACGGCGGCGGCCGTCGGCAGCCTGCTCGCGCTGGCGACGCGTCGGCACCGGGTGGCCGCGGTCGCCGCCGTGGCGTGGGCGGCACTGACCGCCGAGTTCACCCTCCGCCGTTACCGCGGCGGTTCGCGGACCGCCGCCGAGCTCGGTCGAATCATTGTGAGCAGCATGCTGATTCCGCCGCTGGCGGTGGCGCACCGGGTCGCCGGGGAGTGGCAGCACCGCCACGCCGAGACCGATCCGCCGCTGGCGGTGCTGCTCGACCGCGACGACACGCTGATCGAGGACGGCCCCTACCTCAACGACCCGCGCGGCGTGGTGCCCATGCCCGGGGCACGGCGCGCGCTGGATCGGCTACGGGACCGCGGACTGTTGCTGGCGGTGGTGACCAACCAGTCCGGGGTGGCTCGCGGGCTGATCACCCCCGAACAACTGGGCGAGGTGAACGCCGAGGTGGTGGGTCAGCTCGGCACGTTCGACAGCTGGCAGGTGTGCCTGCACGCCGAGGACGACGGCTGCGCGTGCCGCAAGCCGGCGCCCGGCATGGTGCTGGCCGCTGCGGCGGCGCTCGGCGTTCCGCCGCAGCGCTGCGTGCTCATCGGTGACACCGGCGGCGACGTGCAGGCCGCGCTGACCGCGGGCGGTCGGGCCATCCTGGTGCCCACCGACCGCACCAGGGTCGAGGAGATCTCGGCGGCCCGCTCGCACCCGTGCGCCGACGTCGCGCCCACGCTGACCGCAGCCGTCGACATGGTGTTGCGGACATGAGCACCGCTCTGGTCGCCCGCCTCGACAGCGCCGGCGACGTCCTCATCACCGGCCCGGCCATCCGGGCGGTCGCGCAGCGCCACGATCGTGTCGTCATGCTGGCCGGACCCCGCGGCCGGGCAGCCGCCGAACTCCTGCCCGGCGTCGACGAGATCATCGAATGGCAGGCGCCCTGGGTCGATTTCGACTCACCCGAACTCACCGCCGCCCACGCCGACGACCTGATCAAACGGCTGCGCGACACCGCACCCGAGCGCGCCTACCTCTTCACCTCATTCCACCAGTCGCCGCTGCCGCTGGCGCTGCTGTGCCGGATGTCCGACATCGGGTGGGTCGGCGCGATCAGCGTCGACTACCCGGGCAGCCTGCTGGATCTGCGGCACCAGGTGCCCGACGGCGTCCCCGAGCCGCTGCGCGCGCTGTCGCTGGCCGAGGCTGCCGGCTGCCGATTGCCCGACGGCGACACCTCGGCGCTGCGGGTCACCGGCGTCGCACCGCTGCCCGCAGCGACGCGGCAGCGGATCGGCGGCGACGACTTCGTCGTGTTCCATCCCGGAGCGGCGGTGCCTGCCCGGCGGCCGAGTGCGGCCCGCAGCCGCACCATGGTGGCCGCGCTGGTGGGTGCCGGGCACCGCGTGGTCGTCACCGGCGGTCCCGACGAACGCGAGCTGACTGCCTCGGTCGCCGGTAACGACGCCGTCGACCTGGGCGGCATGACCACCTTCGCCGAATTGGCCGCACTGCTGGCCGCCGCCCGGGTGGTGGTGGCGCCCAACACCGGCGCCGCGCATCTCGCGGCGGCCGTCGGCACCCCGATCGTGTCCCTGTTCGCCCCGGTGGTGCCCGCGACGCAGTGGGCGCCCCACGGCGTGCCGGTCACCGTGCTCGGGGATCAGCACGCGCCGTGCCGGGCGACCCGGGCGCGGGTGTGCCCGCTGAAGCGCCACACGTGCCTCGACGACATCACCGACAGCGCGCTGCTGGAGGCAGTGCACCGCACCGCGCACCGAGGAGGATCCCGATGATCGCCACGCATTTCGACGACCTGATCGGCGCCGTGCGGCGCACCAGCGGCCACATCGGTCAGGTGCGCAGCTGGGGCGGGCACCTTGCCGACGTGCTGACCGGCGGCGGCCGGTTGCTCGCCTGCGGCAACGGCGGAAGTGCCGCCGAGGCCCAGCATCTGACCGCCGAACTGGTCGGCCGGTTCAAAGAGGAACGGCAACCCCTGTCGGCCATCGCGCTGCACGCCGACACCTCGGCGCTGACCGCGGTGGTCAACGACTACGGCGGCGACGAGATCTTCTCGCGCGGGGTCCGTGCGCACGGCCGCCCCCACGACGTGCTGGTGGCGCTGTCGACGAGCGGTACCAGCCACAACGTGCTGACCGCCGTCAAGGCCGCCCACGAGATCGGCATGACCACCTGGGCGCTGACCGGGCCCGCGCCCAACCCGCTTGCGGCCACCTGTACGGAAGCGATCTGCGTGGAGGCGCCGTCGACCGCGACCGTCCAAGAGGTGCACCTGCTGCTCGTCCACGCGCTGTGCATGGCCGTCGACGAGCGGATCCTCGGGACGGTGCCCTCATGACCCCGCTGGTGATCGTCGGCGACGCGCTGCTCGACATCGACATCGACGGCAGCGCAACCCGACTCAGCCCCGAGGCGCCCGTGCCGGTGGTCGACGTCGAGCACGGATGGCAGCGGCCGGGCGGCGCCGGTCTGGCGGCACTGCTGGCCGCCCGCACCCACGACGACGTCGTCCTGGTCACCGGCATCGCCGACGACGCGGCGGGCAGGCAGCTGTCGGGCCTGCTGACCTCCGCCGGGGTGCGGGTGGTGGCGCTGCCGATGCGCGGCACCACCGTCAGCAAGACCCGGGTCCGTGCAGGGGGACAGTCGGTGGTGCGTATCGACCGCGGCGACGCAGCCCCGGTCCCGGGTGCGCTGCCGGGGGCGGCCGCCGAGGTGCTGACTGCCGCCGGCGCGATCTGCGTGGCCGACTACGGCAGGGGAGTGGCGGCGCTGCCCGCGCTGCGCGACGCCCTCGCCGCGGTGGCCGGGCACACCCCGGTGGTGTGGGACCCGCACCCCCGCGGAGCCGAACCCGTTCCGGGCTGTCGGCTGGTGACGCCGAACGAGGCTGAGGCGCAACACTTCTGCGGTACCCGAGCATCCGGAGAGGTGCTGCGCGAGCGCTGGACCGCCGACGCGGTGTGCATCACGCTGGGGGCCCGCGGGGCACGGGTCTTCCACGCCGACGGCACCCGCATCCATGTCGGCACGCCGGCACTGCCCGCCGCCGGATCGGTGCGCGAGGACACCTGCGGCGCCGGTGACCGGTTCGCCGTCGCCGTGACCGCCGCGCTCGCCGACGGCGCCGACACCGCGTCCGCGGTGGCCGCGGCGGTCGACGCCGCCGCCCGGTTCGTCGCCGCCGGCGGCGCGGCCGGGGTGTCCACCCCGGTGCCCGCGGGACACAGCGGCCCGCTCACCGACACCGACCACGGCGCGACCGACGCCGTCGCGCTGGCCGAGCGACTGCGCGCCGAGGGCCGCACCGTGGTGGCCACCGGCGGCTGCTTCGACCTCCTGCACACCGGGCACATCCGACTACTGCGCACGGCAAGGGAATTGGGCGATGCCCTGATCGTGGTCATCAACTCCGACGACTCGGTGCGCGCCCTCAAGGGACCGAGCCGCCCGGTGATGCCCGCCGAGGACCGGGCCCGGGTGCTCACCGCGCTGGCGTGCGTGGACGCCGTCGCCGTGTTCGACGAGGCGACCCCCGCCGGTGTGCTCGACGCCATCAGGCCCGACATCTGGGTAAAGGGCGGCGACTACACCGCCGACCAACTCCCCGAGGCCGACGTGGTGACGCGCCACGGCGGCGACGTCGTGATCGTGCCCACGGTCGCCGGCTACTCCTCGTCCGCCCTGATCGCCGCGGCGCGATCGGGCCAACCCACGGAAAGGTAAGACATGACCCACCCCACCACCTCCACCCGTTCGCCCGGCGCCGTCCTGATCACCGGGGGCGCCTCCGGCCTGGGCGCCGCTGTCGTGGACGCCGTTGTCGCCCAGGGCGGTACGCCCCTGGTGCTGGACCGCGCACGGCCCTCCGCCGACGTGATCCACGTGTGTGCCGACCTCGCCGACACCGATGCCGTCGACGCGGCGGTGGCGAGCCTGGCCGAGCAGGCCGGGGGACAGATCGACGGCGTGTTCACCGCCGCCGGCATCGACTCCTGCGGCACCCTGCGCGACGTCCCGGCCAAGGAGTGGGAGCAGGTCGTCGTCGTGAACCTGCTCGGCACCGCGGCGGTGATCCGCTCGGCGCTGCCGTTCCTGAAGACCGGCAGCAGCCGCATCGTCACCGTCGCCTCGACGCTCGGCATCAAGGCGGTCAGCGACGCCACCGCGTACTGCGCGTCGAAGTTCGGCGTCGTCGGCTTCACCCGAGCGCTGGCGGCCGAACTGGCCGGCGAGATCGGCGTGACGCTGCTGATCCCCGGCGGCATGCACACCCCGTTCTTCGACGGCCGCACCGAGCAGTACAAGCCGCCCGCCGACGCCAAGCTCAACCAGCCCGCCGACGTCGCCGCCACGGTGCTGTTCGCCCTGAGCCAGCCGCCCGGATGCGAGATCCGCGAACTCGTGGTCGCCGCGTCCACGGAATCCTCATGGCCCTGAGCCGATCCCACGCCGGGTCCCCGGCCGACGACCCGCGCACCGTCGTCGTGCTGCGGGCACTCGGCCTCGGTGACCTGCTCACCGCGGTTCCGGCCCTGCGCGGCCTGCGACGGCGCTACCCGGCCGCGCGGTTGCTGCTCGCCGCGCCGCGGCAGTACCGCGAGCTGGCGCTGCTGTCCGGCGCCGTCGACGACGTCCTCGACACACCCGACCTCGGCCCGATCCGCGAGGCGCCGCCCGCGCCCGACCTCGCGGTGAACCTGCACGGCCGGGGACCACAGAGCATCACGGCGCTGACCGCCCTGCGGCCCGCACGGCTGCTCACCCACCATCACGACGACCACCCCGACTTCGCCGGCCCGCCGTGGCGGCCCGATCTGCACGAGGTCGACCGCTGGTGCGCCCTGCTGCACTGGGCGGGAATCGACTGCCGCGCCGACGATCTGCAGATCGACCGGCCGGAGGGCTTCGCCGACCACTCCGATGTCGTCGTCCTCCATCCCGGCGCGGGCGCGCCGGCCCGGCAGTGGCCGGCCGACCGTTACGCGGAGTTGGCCGCAGCACTGGCCGCCGACGGCTGCCGGGTCGTCGTCACCGGCTCGCCGGCCGAAGCCGATCTGGTCGATGCGGTGGTGACCGGGGCGGGGCTGCCACGGTCGGCGGTGTGGCCCGCGACAGCGGGGCTGCCTGCGCTGGTTGCCCTGATCAGCGACTGCCGCCTGCTGGTCTGCGGAGACACCGGCGTCGGCCACCTCGCCACTGCCACCGGCACACCCTCGGTGCTGCTGTTCGGCCCCACCCCGCCGAAACTCTGGGGCCCCCGCGGTGACGGGCGGCATGTGGCGTTGTGGGCCGGTGACTGCGGCGACCCGCACGCCGAGACCCCCGACGCCGGGTTGCTGCTGCTGTCGGTGCCCCGCGTGCTCGACGCGGCCCGCTCTGCCCTGGCGGGGTGCCCGTGACCGACACCCTGCGCATCGGCGTCGTCGGCGTCGGCTACGTCGGCCTCACCACCGCGGTCTGCCTGGCCGACCGGGACCACGATGTCGTCGCCGTGGACATCGACGAGGCCAAGGTCGCCCGCCTGAGCGCGGGCGTCCCGATCATCGACGAGGCGGGCCTGCCCGATCTGCTGACCGACACGCTGGCCGCGGGCCGGCTGAGCTTCCGCACCGATTACGAGGCGCTCGCCGACCGGGATGTGGTGTTCGTCTGCGTCTCCACCCCCAGCGGACCCGATGGCGCCGCCGACCTGGGCGCACTCGACGCCGCCGTCAGCCGGCTGGGGCAGGTGCTGCCGGCCGGGGCCACCGTCACGGTCAAATCGACGGTTCCCGTCGGCACCACCCGCCGCGTCGCCGAGCGCCTGCGGCCGCACGGCATCGGCGCGGTGTCCAGCCCCGAATTCCTGCGCGAGGGGCGCGCGATCGCTGACTTCACCCACCCCGACCGCGTGGTCGTCGGCGCGGACTCCGACGTCGACGCAGCGGTGGTGTGCGCCGCCTACGGCGCCGACCCCGCCACGGTGCTGCGGATGAGCCCGGAGAGTGCCGAGCTGGCCAAGTACGCGAGCAACGCTTTCCTGGCCGTCAAGCTGTCCTACACCAATTCCCTTGCCCAGCTGTGCCATCGGTACGGCGCCGACGTCGGTGACGTGACGGCGTGCATGGGCGCCGACGCGCGGATCGGCCCGAGTTTCCTGCAACCCGGGCCGGGGTGGGGCGGCTCCTGCCTTCCGAAAGACACGGCGGCGCTGGTGCATTCGGCGCGGATCCACGGGGTGTCGATGGCCGAGGTGGAGGCCGCGCGCATCACCAACGCCGCGCAGCCCGGGCGCATCCTCACCGCGCTCCGGCAATCCATCGCCTGCCCGCTGAGCGACGCCCGCATCACCGTGCTGGGACTGACCTTCAAGGCGGCCACCAGCGACACCCGCGACTCACCGGCCCTGGCGGTGTGCACCCGGCTCGCCGCCGAGGGCGCCACCCTCTCGGGCTACGACCCGCAGCTGGCGGCCATCGACGCCGCGGTGCTGCAGTCGGCCGGCGTCACCGCGGTGGACGACCCCTACCTGGCCGCGAAAGCCGCGGACGCCGTGCTGGTGCTCACCGAGTGGCCACAGTTCCGCGACCTGGACTGGACGGTGATCGCCGACCACGCCCCCGGCGCCGTCGTCGCCGACACCCGCAACCTGCTGGACCCGCAGATCGTGGGCGCCGCCGGTCTGCGGTACCTGGGCAACGGACGCGCGGACGGCTTCTAGAGTCCGACCGGCTGCGCGCCCAGCTGGGCGCCGGTGGCCTGGAAGTACACCCGCCGGGCGATCTCGACGGCGTGGTCGGCGAAGCGCTCGTGGAAGCGGCCGAGCAGGACCACGTCGGCGGCGCCCATCGGGCCGTGCCGCCACCGCGGTCCCACCACCCGCACGAACAGCTGCCGGTGCAGCTCATCCATCCGTTCGTCACCCGCGCAGATCCGTTCGGCCAGCGCGGCGTCACGGTCGGCCACCGCGTCTCGGGCGTCGGCGGCCAGCTGCACCGCGGTCGAGCCCATCTCGGTGAACAGATCGGCCACCTCGTCGGGCACGGCCCGCTCCGGAAAGCGCCGCACCGCCGTTCGCGCCACATGCGAGGCCAGCGCCCCCATCCGGTCGGCGTCGGCGCCGATGTGCAGGGCCGACACCACGGTGCGCAGATCACGCGCAACGGGGGCCTGCAGGGCGAGCAGGTGGTAGGCGCGGTCGTGTACCCCGGTGCCCAGCGCGCTCAGCTCGGCCAGAGCCACCCGCAGATGTTCGGCCTGGGCCAGGTCGGCGTCCAGCAAGGCCGTTGTCGCCGACCGCATCATCGCCGAGGCACGGTCACACATCTCGGCGAGATCGGTGACCAGACTCTCCAGTGTGTCGTGGAATTCTGTGCGCATCGGAGTACCCCGCAGTCGGCCGCTGCAGGTGCGGTACCCGGACGCGCTGCCCTCGAAACCGCGCGGGGGGCGAGTAAGTTCGTCCCTGCGTGTGGCCGAGAGAAACGGGAATCGGTGTGAGTGAACAGTCCGGCGAGGACAGCGAGACTTTCGAGGCCCTGTTGCGGTATCTACGCGACGCGCGCGGCTTCGACTTCACCGGGTACAAGCGCACGTCGCTGATGAGGCGCGTCCGGCACCGGATGGACCAGGCCGGACACGATACCTTCGAGGAGTATCTCGATGCGCTGCAGGCCAGCGCCGACGAGTTCGCGGCGCTGTTCAACACGATCCTGATCAACGTCACCAGCTTCTTCCGCGATCCGCAGGCCTGGGACTACGTCCGCGACGAGGTGGTGCCCACGCTGCTGGCCGAGCGCAGCCCCGGCGACCCGGTCCGGGTGTGGAGCGCCGGGTGCGCCACCGGCCAGGAGGCGTACACGTTGGCGATGATCCTGGCCGAGGCGATGGGCGTCAACGATTTCCGGGCCCGCGTGAAGATCTACGCCACCGATGTGGACGAGGAGGCGCTCGCCGAGGCGCGGACGGCGTCCTACGACGCGAAGGCCGTCGAATCCGTGCCCCCCGCGCTGCTCGAGCGGTATTTCGAGTCCGCCAACGGCCGACACGTGTTCAGCAAGGAGCTGCGCCGGGCGGTGATCTTCGGCCGCAACGACCTGGTCAAAGATGCCCCGATCTCCCGGATCGATCTGCTGGTGTGCCGCAACACGCTGATGTATTTCAACGCCGAGACACAACGAAATGTACTGGGCCGGTTGAACTTCTCGCTGGCCCGTCGCGGCGTGCTCTTCCTGGGGCACGCCGAGATGTTGCTCAGCCACACCGATCGCTTCACGCCGTTGAACCTCAAGCACAGGTTCTTCCGCAAGGCGGCGTCGACAGCGATCACCGGCGCGCACTACCACGCCGCCGTGATGACCGAGCGACACGACGAGGCGCCGGGGCTGGCCTCGATCCGCGATCTCGCGTTCCGCGCCAGTCCGGTGGCGCAGATCGTGGTTACCGGCGACGACACCGTCGCGATGGTCAATCAGCAGGCCGAGTCGACGTTCGGGCTCTCGGTGCGCGACATCGGCCGGTTGCTCTGGGACCTCGACGTGTCGTACCGGCCGGTCGAACTGCGCGGCTACATCGAGCAGGCCAAGGTGGAGCGTCGGTCGACCCGGCTCCCCGACGTCTGCTGGCAGCGTCCCGGCGCCGACGACGTGTGGTTCGAGATCCATGTCAACCCCCTGGTCGACGGCGAGAACGGGCTGTTGGGCATCTCGATCGTGTTCTTCGACGTGACGGCGACGCGCGCGTTACTGGACAAGGTGGTGCGCACCAACAGCCAACTCGAAACCGCCTACGAGGAGCTGCAGTCCACCAACGAGGAACTCGAGACCACCAACGAGGAGCTGCAGTCCACCGTCGAGGAGCTGGAGACCACCAACGAGGAACTCCAGTCGACCAACGAGGAACTCGAGACGATGAACGAGGAGCTGCAGTCCATCAACGACGAACTGCACACCATCAACGACGCCCTCCGTGAACGCAGCCTCGAACTCGACGAGACCACCACGTTCCTCGACTCGCTGATCACCTCCGTGCGGCTCGGCATGGCGGTGGTGGACCGGCAGACCCGGTTGATGGTGTGGAACCGTGGGTGTGAGGAGCTGTGGGGGTTGCGCGCCGACGAGGTGATCGGCAAACCGCTGGCGAGCCTCGACGTCGGCCTGCCGGTCGAGGAGGTCAAGCCGCTGCTGGGCCGCGTCTTCGTCGATGCCGAACTCCTCGACGAAGCGGTGGTCGACGCGGTCACCCGCCGCGGCCGGGAGGCACGGGTCAAGGTGCAGTGCTCCGCGTTTCGCGCCGCCGACGGATCGATCAACGGTGCCCTGCTGCTGATGGAGGTGCTGACCCCGGCCGCTCAGGACGCCGGCGTGCGCGGCACGTAGCGCAGGATGGCGGCGATGCCGTCGCGAGGCGTGAGCCGCTCGTCGACCCCGATCAGATCGGCGTCGATGCCGACCGCCGCGAAGGGGAGTGCCTCGTCGGCGCGGACCGTCGTCGCCTGACCCGAGCCCAGCTCCGAGAGCACCTCCGGGGACGGAGCCACCGTCATCGGCGAATCGCCGGCCACCAGCGTCGCGTCACCGAGATCACCGATGAGCAGGGTCTCGACCGCACCCTCGCGCAGTGCCGCGCACACGCCGGCCAGGCCCTCGGTGGCCAGGCCGGAGTCGCGCTGCAATTCGGCGGAGAAGCGTTGCGCCGCATCGTCGATGACGTCCACCCGGCGCAGCCGCAGATGGGTGTCGATGTCGTGGGCCAGGGCGTCGTCGTCGATGCTGCCGCGCGCGCCCGCGTTGACCTCGATGGCCCGTTCGGCGACCCGCTTCGGCAGATTGGCGAGCAGGTCGGCACGCGAGCGGACCTCACCGGCGACGAACACCACCGCCGGATCGTTCTCCTCGAACACCGCCGTGACCTCATCGGCGACCTCTTGCACGTTCTTGAGCCGCGCACCCTCGGCGGTGCGCTGCGGGTCGCCGTATCCCGCCGATTCCGCTCCGGCCGCCTTGTGCACCGGATAGCGGTCGCCCTCAACCGTCATCGACCGCACGGCGGGGCCCCGGTGCGCCACGACGTCCGCGCCGGCGTGGTCGACGACCACCGTCAGATAGGGCGGGTCGTCGACACCGTGCACCACCACCGGCACCAGATAGGGCAGGCGCGACAGCCGTGCCGTCGGCGCGTCCGGCACCCGGATCAGACGCTGGTCGAGCTGCACACCGTCGCGGGTGGCGATCACGGCGCGACCACCCCGTCCGACCACCGCGGGCGCCTCTTCCAGCGCCGTCCGCACGACGTCGAGGAGCTGCTCGTCGGCGCCCTGAGCCGTGACGTCGTCGGCGACCGCCCGCCACCGCAGTTCGGCCTGCTTGGCCGCGTCGGCGGTGTCGTGGCTGTCGTCGAGATAGACCGAGGCGAAGGGGCCCGGTGCGTCGACCAGGGGGCGGAAGCGTGTGGGCTGCATGCTCACCGGGTGCCCTCGGCAGCGACGGACAAACGTCGCTCAGCCGGTCAGCAGCGTCGCCGCGAGTCGCAGATCGGCCACCAGCGAGGCGAAGGACTCGTCGCGCGCCTCGGCCGGGCCGCGCAGCACCGCCGACGGGTGCAGCGTCACGACGACCGCGGGATCGATCTGATCGGGCACCTCGCCGGGCGGCAGTCGCACCACCTCGCCGCGGTGGGCCGTGAGCCGGAAGTCATTGCCCAGCAGTGCTTTCGCTGCGGTGGCGCCGAGCAGGACGAGGACCTCGGGCGTCACCGTCTCGATTTCGGCGAGGAGCCACGGCCGGCACGACACCACCTCGGTGCGGCTTGGTGTCTTGTGGATACGGCGCGGACCGCGCTCGGCTGCGACGAACTTGAAGTGCTTGACCGCGTTGGTGACATAGACCGGTTCGCGCGGAATCTGCGCCTCCCGCAACGCCTTGTCCAGCAACCTGCCTGCCGGACCCACGAACGGTTGACCGGCGAGGTCCTCACGGTCACCGGGTTGCTCACCCACGAGCATGAGCCGGGCATCGGCCGGACCTTGCCCGAAGACGGTCTGGGTGGCGTTCTCGAAGAGGTCGCAGCCCCGGCAGGCCTGAGCGGCCGCGGCGAGATCGTCGAGATCGCGGCTCGGCGGCAGGTAGTCGGCGGCGGTGACGGACGGCATGGGGTGGGGGATACCCAGGTTTCGGCCGTCGAACGAATCTCGCCGTCCAGAAGGAGTCGATATGCGAAGTCTTCTGTTCTCGGCGGGCTTTCCCGGCGGGAAGGGACATACGTTGGAGACAGGGCGGTGACGTTCCCGGACTTCCCCGAACGTTCTCGCGCCCGTGGCGCGGATGGTTCAACACCGAAGCTGCCCGCCTCGGACCAGTCGTCCCGCTCACGCAGCGGTGGACGACGTCGAACAGGAGGCGACCGATGGCTTCACGCGACCCCGACACGACCGGCATGCAGGAGGCGTTCGTCCGACTCCACCGGCTCCCGGAGGGATCTGCCGAACGCGAGCGGCTGCGCACCCACATCATCGAGCAGTGCCTGCCGATCGCCGAACGGATCGCGCGCCGCTACGACCGGCGCGGCGAGACCCACGACGACCTGGTGCAGGTGGCGCGGGTGGGTCTGATGAACGCGGTGAACCGCTTCGACCCGGAAGCGGGCACCGAGTTCCTGTCTTACGCGATCCCCACCATGCTCGGCGAGGTCAAGCGCTACTTCCGCGACTGCAGCTGGTCGGTCAACGTCCCGCGCCGGCTCAAAGATCTGTATCCGGCACTCGGTCCGCTCACCGCCGAGCTGACCCAGCGGCTGGGGAGGTCCCCGACCGCGGGCGAACTCGCCGAGGCGCTGGGCGTGGACCGTCACGAGGTCGTCGAAACACTGACGGCAGCAGCAGGATTCAAGCCCCGCTCGCTGGACTACAGCACTGCCCGGGACGACGACGAGGGTCCCACACTGGCCGACCGGCTGGGGCATCCCGATCCCGGCATCGGGTTCGTCGAGGACAGGGACGCTCTCCGCGCGCAACTCGAGACGCTGCCCGAGCGGGAGAACCGGATCATCGTGATGCGGTTCTTCGAATCCCTGACGCAGTCCGAGATCGCCCAACGGATGGGCATCTCGCAGATGCACGTGTCCCGGCTGCTGGCCCAGTCGCTGCGGCGCATGCGCGACGGGATGCTCGACGCTCCGCAGGCGCACGTGGCCTAGCGGAGCGCCCCGCCGGGGACCGCCCTGCGCCGAACTGTCGGCGACGTTGGGTAGGGTCCTGCGCGTGACAACGAGCACCACCACGGCCTCCGGCCCGCGAAGCGTAAACGCCCGTCTCGCTGCGGAACTGACCGTCGGCGAGGCGCAGGTCGCCGCCGCGGTGCGGCTCCTCGACGACGGCGCGACGGTGCCGTTCATCGCCCGCTACCGCAAAGAGGCCACCGGCAGCCTCGACGACGGCCAACTGCGGCTGCTGGCCGAACGGCTGACCTATCTGCGCGAACTCGACGACCGGCGCAACGCCGTGCTGGCCTCGATCGCCGAGCAGGGCGCGCTGACCGACGAGGTCAAGGCCGCGTTGATGGCCGCCGACACCAAGGCCCGCGTCGAGGACATCTACCTTCCCTACAAGCCCAAGCGCCGGACCAAGGCGCAGATCGCCCGCGAAGCCGGGCTCGAACCGTTGACCGACCGCCTGCTGGCCGACCCCGGCGTCGCGCCCGAGCAGGCCGCGGCGGCCTTCGTGTCGGCCGACGTCGCCGACGTGGCCGCGGCACTCGACGGGGCGCGGCACATCCTCGTCGAGCGCGCCGCCGAGGACGCCGAACTGGTCGGCGCCGTGCGGGACAGGTTCTGGCAGAACGGCTCGGTGCGGACCAGACCCGCCTCGGACACCGTCGCGACCGCCGCCGCCGCGCAGAAGTACCGCGACTACTTCGACTTCGCCGAACCGCTGGACACCATGCCGTCGCACCGCGTGCTCGCGGTGCTGCGCGGGGAGAAGGAGCAGGCGCTCGCGCTGTCCCTGGACGGCGGGGACGATGCGCCGTATCAGGCGATGATCGCCGAGGCGCTCGGCATCGACCTGACCGCCCGCGCCGCCGCCACCCCGTGGCTGGCCGGCGCCGTGGGGTTCGCCTGGCGCACCCGGCTGTCGGTGTCGGCGTCGGTGGACGCCCGGGTGCGACTGCGGCTGCGCGCCGAACAGGACGCGGTGGCCGTGTTCGCGCGCAACCTCAAGGACCTGTTGCTCGCCGCGCCCGCAGGCAACCGCACCACGCTGGGTCTGGACCCGGGGTTCCGCACCGGCGTCAAGGTCGCCGTGGTCGACGGCACCGGCAAGGTGCTCGACACCTGCGCGATCTACCCGCACCAGCCGCAGAAGCAGTGGGACACCGCCAAGGCGACGCTGGCCGCGCTGATCGCCCGGCACGGTGTCGAGCTGATCGCGATCGGCAACGGCACCGCATCGCGCGAAACCGGTGCGCTGGCAACCGAACTCATCGCCGACATCCGCGCGGGCGGCGCGAGTGCCCCCACCAAGGCGATGGTCAGCGAGGCGGGCGCGTCGGTGTACTCGGCGTCGGCGTATGCCGCGCACGAGCTGCCCGATCTGGACGTCACCCTGCGCGGGGCGGTGTCGATCGCGCGCCGCCTGCAGGATCCGCTCGCCGAGCTCGTCAAGATCGAACCGAAGTCGATCGGGGTGGGCCAGTACCAACACGACGTGACGCCCGGCATCCTGGCCCGCAGCCTCGGCGCGGTGGTCGAGGACGCGGTGAACGCCGTCGGCGTCGACCTGAACACCGCCTCGGTGCCGCTGCTGGCGCGCGTCTCGGGCATCACCGAGACCCTCGCCGAGTCGATCGTCAGCCACCGCGACACCACCGGCCCGTTCCGCAGCCGCCGCAGCCTGCTCGACGTGCCGCGGCTGGGCCCCAAGGCGTTCGAGCAGTGCGCCGGATTCCTGCGGATCCGCGACGGCGATGACCCCCTCGACAGTTCCGGGGTGCATCCGGAGGCCTATCCCGTGGTGCGCCGCATCCTGGACCGGGCGGGGCTCACCCTGACCGAGATCATCGGCAACGAGCGGGCGCTGCGCACGGTGCGGCCCGCCGAGATCGCCGACGACCGATTCGGCATCCCCACGGTGACCGACATCCTCGCCGAGCTCGAGAAGCCGGGCCGCGACCCGCGCCCGGCGTTCACCACGGCGAGCTTCGCCGCCGGCGTGGAAAAGGTGGCGGACCTGAAGGTGGGCATGATCCTCGAGGGCGTGGTGACCAACGTCGCCGCGTTCGGCGCCTTCGTCGACGTCGGGGTGCACCAGGACGGCCTGGTGCACGTGTCCGCGATGGCCGATCGCTATGTCTCGGACCCCCACGATGTGGTGCACTCGGGTCAGGTGGTTCGGGTGAAGGTGGTCGACGTGGACATCGAGCGGCAACGGATCGGGCTGAGCCTGCGACTCGACGAGCAGACGCGCCCCGCGGCACGGCCGGCCCGCACAGCGGGCGCCCAGCGTCGGCCCGACAAGACTCCGCGCGGCGCCGGCTCGCCCCGGCGCGACAACCCCCGCGCCGGCGGGTCGATGGCGCAGGCGCTACGGGACGCCGGCTTCGGGAGGTGAGCCCGGTGGCCCGGCTGGCACCGGTGGCGGCCGCGACCGCCGCCCTCGTCTTCGCCGCCGGGTGCACGCGCCAGATCGACGACGCGCGGCCCCAGCCGGCCGCGCTCGCGGAGCCGATCACCGCGCTGCAGGTCGCCGACCTCCTCAGCCCGGCCGTCAAACGCGAGGAGGGCAACCTGTTCGTCTCGGCCGATCCGACGCAGTGCGCGGGACTGGCCCGCGAGGTGGACCCGCCGTTCATCGCCGCCGGCCGACCGCTGGCGACCGCCGGCGGCCACTGGACCAGCGACGACGGATTGGTGTTCGTCGAGGAGATGGTCGCGGTGTACCGGTCGGAGTTCGACCCGGCCGCCGCGCGCAGGACCGTCACCGACGCTCTGGCGGCCTGCCGCGGCACGCGGGTGAGCGTGCGCACCATGAGCGGGCACAGCTACGACTTCGACGTGACGCCGTCGGCAGGGGGGGCGCCGCCCGACAGCGCGCTGTGGAGCCTGCGGGCGGCGGACTGGAACTGCGACAACGCGTTCGTCGCCGCCTACAACGCCGCCGTCGAGATCACCGCGTGCGGAACGGCGGGCGGACCCGACACCGCGGCGCTGGCCGAGCAGGCGCGCCGGCGCATCGAGGCGCTGGCCAACACCACTGCCTGAGCTGGGGGCCGATCAGCCCAGGTAGAGCCGGCGGCCGTCCGGGTAACCACCGCCGACGGTCGCGATGTGCACGTGGTCGTAGTGGTTCGCGGTGTCCGAGCCGAGATCACTCATCCGGCGCGGGGCGCCGTGCGCGGGATACATCGTCTGGCGCCAGATCACGTGTGCGACGCCCAATCGGTCGGCGTTGCGCAGCACGAAGGCCAGCACCGCGTCACCGAGCGCGATGCCCTCGGCGCTGCGGTGGTCGGGGATCATGACGTCGATCGCCAGGCCGTCGGGATGCCAGCGCAGATAATCGGGCCGGACGCCGCCGATGCTCTGCACCTCGGGGAAGATCGCGCTGACGGCGCGGGCCACCAGGATCGTCTTCACCTGCAGGCCCGCCTCGGACCCCACCGTCGGGGGCAGCGCGGTCTCCAGGTCGCGGTGCATCGACCGCGAGGCCGCGAGCAGCAGGCCGTCGTCGGCGGGTGTGGTGCGGTACTGGGTCGCGGCCGGTGGTTCGGCGATCAGTTCCGCGCAGCATCGCGGCGAGGGCGACGTGTCCACACCGTGGCTGGTCGCCGCCAGCGAATCCGCGCCGACAGACATCAGCGCGATGGCCGGCAAAGCGACCGCGGCAGCGGGCACCGACCATCTGCGGCGCCGTGTGGTGGCTAAGCGGTGTCTGCCCACGGGGCCGCACCTTACCTGCAGTTCTCTCGATTCCAGCAATCGCGGCGACGTCCAGCGGCGCCGCTGCGGCGGTGCCACACGGTCAGCCGGCGGAGTGGGCAACCCCGGTCAGCCTGCGGGAACGCCCCGGCGGCACTAGGCTCCCCGGCGGTGAGCGCCTCGGTGGCCGCTGTAACGGTCATCACAGGTCGCCCGATGAATCACAGACACCGGCTTCGACCGAAGGAGATGCCGTGGGCCCAGTGCTGGGGCTGTCGTTGACCGCGACCGAGGTCGTCTGGGCGCTGGTGGACGAGACCGCCCGCACGGTCGCCGATCACGACGCCGTCGAGTGGGACGCCGACTCCGCAATCGCCGAGGCTGCCGCACGCGGCGCCCATGCGCTGGCTCGCGCGTGCGGACTGGAGGTCGACCGGGTGCGGCTGGTCTGGACGCCCGACGCCCGCGACGATGGCATGCGGCTGCGGGCGCACCTCGACTCCCACGGCATCGACACCGAGGCGGTGCCCCTGACCTGTGCCACCCGGGTGCTGGTCGACCCCGGCCAGTCCGACATGCCCCCGCTGGTGGCCCTGGCCTACGGAGCGGCACTGGCCGAGGTCGAGCCCTCCGAGGCGATCACCGTCGCGCTGCCGCGCCAGACCCCCGCGCGTCGGCCCCGCCGGCGCACCCGCGTCGTGGCCGCCGCACTCGGTGTGGCCGCCGCGGCAGCGGTCGGTGCGGTGTTCCTGACGGCGGGATCGGTACCGCAGATCGAGCCTGCCGCGAGCGCGGTCGCCCCGGCCGCGGGCGCAGACCCGGGCTGGGTGAGCGTGACCGCGCCGGCCGACGGCGCCTCTGAGCCGCTGCGCAAGATCGTCACCCATCCCAGCGAGGCCTCTTCACCGGCATCCTCGGGCTACGTCCCGTGGGCCGCGCCGGTCGCCGCCGCTCCGGTCGCCGCCGCTCCGGTGGTCGCCCCGGTGATCGCGGCCCCGGTGGTCGCGGCCCCGGTGATCGAGGCTCCCGAGGCTGTTCCGGCCGCCGAGGCTCTTTCCGCGGCACGTCCGGCGCCGGAGGCCGCGCCCGCGGCCGCAGCTGTCCCGGGCCCCGAAGCTCTTCCGGTGCCCGAGGCCGCCGAGCCGCATCTGCCCGCGGCCGAACAACAGCACCTTCCGGGCGCGGAGCCCGTGGTCGCGCCGCTGCCCGGCCCGGACGTCGCGGCACCGACGGTGCCTGACAGCGAGATGACAGTTCCGGTGAATGTGTTCACTGCGCTGCCCTGACCCGCTACCGTCGAGGCCGTGACAGCGGTCCCGCAGATGGCTCGTGCTCAGGTGGTCGGACTGGCCCGCGACATGCGCGAGCGGGTTCGCGCCGACGCCGCCGAGTCCGAACGTCTCCGCACGCTGGCGCCCGGCATCGTCGAGGCGATGTGGTCGTCGGGCCTGATGTCGGCCTTCAACCCCGTCCCGGCGGGCGGAGTGGAACCGTCCTTCGCCGAGATGATCGACACATGGATCGAAATGGCCTGGCAGGACGGCTCGTTCGGCTGGATCGGGATCGCCAATCTGCCGTCCTCCTTCGCCGCGGCGACCTATCTGCCCGACGACGGCTTCGACGAGGTCTTCACCGCGCACGGCAACCACGTCACGATGGGCGGCCAGTTCTTCCCGAACGGCCAAGGCGTCGCCGTCGAGGGCGGTTACCGGCTCACCGGGTCGTGGAGCTTCGGCTCGGGTACCGGGCACGCCGAGTACGTCGCCGCGGGCTTCCTGCCGATGGTCGACGGGGAGATGCGCTGGGTCAGTGAGGGCGTGCCCGACATGCAGGTCGCGATCGTGCCCCGCGAGGAGGTCGAGTTCCTCGACGGCTGGCATGTGCAGGGCCTCAAGGCCACCGGGTCCTATGACTACGCGATCCACGACGTGTTCGTTCCGCACCGCCGCACGTTCGCTCTGTTCACCCGGGAACCGCGGCGGGGGAGCTCGCCCGCCACCCGGATGGGAATGATGCCGGTGACCGCGGCCGGGCACGCCGCCTGGGCACTCGGCGTGGCCAAGAGCATGCTCGACGACGTCGCCGATCTGGCTGCGACGAAGTTCCGGATGAGCGACATGGCCGCACTGGCCACCCGCCCGACCTTCCAGAAAGGTCTGGCGCACCACGTCGCGGCGTGGCGCGCGGCGAGGCTGCTGGTCCTCGACGCCTTCGGTACCGCGGAAGCGGCCGTCGCGGCCGGCGACGACCTCACCCCGACCATGCGGGCCGACATGCGAGTCGCGGCGGTGTTCGCCACCGACACCGCCCGCACCTGCGCCGAGTGGGCGCATCTGGCGGCGGGCACCACCTCGATCCGCGAGGGCAGCCGGCTCGAGCGCGCGTTCCGCGACATCTACACCGGTACCCAGCACGCCTTCATCAGCGAGAAGGTGGCGATCGACGCCGCCCAGGTCTGGCTCGGCATCGTCGACGACCAATTCGGGCTCTAGCCTTCGTCATTCACGTCGGGCGGCTCGAACGGCTGATACCACCACCACTGCGCGCGTTCCCCCGTCGGGCCGGAGCAGGGTGCGACGTCGGGTGGGGGTTGGGTGGGCGGTCGAGCGAGCGATGCCGAGGTCATGGGTCGGCCGGCGTGGTCGGTGACCATCAGCTGGTCGGCGGGCCCGCTGATCGTGATGAGACCGCGGTGGTGCGCGCGATGGTGGTAGGGGCAGACCAGCGCGAGGTTGGCCAACTCGGTCAGCCCGCCGTCCTCCCAGTGCTTCAGGTGGTGGGCGTGCAGCCCGCGGGTGGCGCCGCAGCCGGGCACCACGCAGGTGCGGTCGCGATGCTCGAGCGCGCGGCGCAGCCGCCGGTTGACCGTCCGCGTCGATCGGCCGGCACCCAGGGTGCGCCCGTCGCGGTGGAACCACACCTCGCAGGTGGCGTCGCACGTGAGGTACTGCCGGTCGGCGTCGGACAGCAGCGGGCCCAGGTGCAGTGACCCCACCCGGTCGGTGACGTCGACTTGCACGACCACGGTGGTGTGCTGCCCGTGTGGGCGGGCGGCCGCTTCGGCGTCCCAGCCGGCGTGCACGAGGCGCAGGAACGCGTCGGCAACCGTCGGCATCGGCGGCCGCTGATCGCCTGCGCCGCCGAGCTTTTCGGCGTCGCGCCTCCAGTCGGCGATCAACGCGTCGCGGTGGGATTGCAGCGCGGCGTCGAACGTCGCCGCCTCCACATGCGGCAGCCGGATGTGCCAGGAGGTGTACTGCTCGTCGGAGGTCGTCGTGACCGACGGCTGCGGCACCGGCTCGGGCTCTGGCTGTGGGTCCGCGTCGGGGTCGGGTTCCGACTCCGGCTCGGGTCGGGGTTTCGGTGCCAGCTTGAGCGCGGTGCGCAGCTGCGCCACCGTCGCGGTGGCGGCCAACTGCGCGTAGTGCTCGTCGGAGCCGTCGGCGGCCCGTTGAGCGATGACGCCGACCTGATCCAGCGACAACCGTCCCTCGCGCAACCCGGCCACACACTGCGGGAACTCGTCGGCCCGATGCGCAATGGCCGCAAGGGTTTCCGCGCGCGACGGAGACACCCCCGTCTTCCACGCCACCAGATGGGCCACCGATCTGGCGCCCGCGCCGGCCCACAGTTCCCCGCGGTCGATCTCGGCGACGATCTCGACGATCCGCCCATCGATCGCGTTGCGCTGACCGGTCAGCTCGGCCAACTCCGCATACAGGCACGAGAGCCGCTCGTCCTGCGCCAGAGAACTCGTCGGGGCCATGACTCCACCCTCGCCCCGCGGTCCGACAGATCAGCCCCGCGACCGGTCCGCCTGGGGATGGATCCGGCTCTGGGGATGAGTCAGCGCGGTTCGGGTTTCACACCGATGGTGATGAGATCGGACAGCACCTGTGTCCACACGGGGCGCCGCACCCGGTGCTGGTCTTCCACGCGCAGGCCGGCGTCGGTGAACATCGCACGCATCGCCGCCGGCGACGGGGCATCATACGCGGGCAGTCGCACCGCGGCCAGCATCTGCTCGGGCACGTAGCGGCGCGGGCTGAGCGTCGCCACCGCGACGATGCCTCCCGGGGCGAGCACCCGATGGAACTCGCGTAGCGCCGCGGGCTGATTGAACCAGTGAAACGCCGACGTGCTGACCACCGCATCGAGGCTGCCGTCGTCGAACGGCAACGCCTCGGCCGGCGCCGAGCGCCACGACACCGCGGTCGACCGCTGCGCCGCCTGCGCCAGCATTCCCTCCGACAGGTCGACCCCGTAAACGACGTCCGGGTGCACCTCGCGCGCGATCCGGTCAGCGAGAATGCCTGTGCCACAACCGATGTCGGCGATTCGCCGGGAACCGTGCGCCGTCAGCGCCGAGATCACCTCGTCCTGTGCCGGGCGGTACACCCAGCGCTGCACGACCGCCGTGTCGTACACCGGCGCCGCGATGCTCCAGAAGCCGGTGACCGCCTCGTTGAACCGCCTGCGGGTGGCCGACGGCACGGCTAGCCGGCCGGTCGGGCGGCGGCCGCGTCGAGGATCGGCAGCTTCTCCGGGCAGTAGGTACGCAGACCCGCGGCCACGAACTGGTAGGCCTGATCGGTCGTCGTGTCCTTCTCGAGCTGGTTGTGCACGAACTTCGCGGTGGCGAACACATCGGGATCCACCCCGGTGTAGATCCGCTTGCACATGATCTTGCCGATCCAGGCGTTGTAGTCCTTCTGACCGTAGATCCCGTAGACGTGCAGCTCGTTGGCGAAATCGGTGTCCGGATCGGCCGCGGCGGGTGCGGCGGTACCCAGCGCACCCACGGTCAGGGCCGCCGCGGCGATCCCCATCAGAATCCGCTTCATGCTCTCACTCCCTCTGCTGGATCGGACTGTAGACCACCGGGCCGGGGCCATGGCTGCGGAACGGGCCGCCTACGCACCTGTTGCGGCCACCAGAACCAGGGACCCATCAGCGCTGCAATCGATGGTGTCATGAACGCGCGGATCACGAGCGTGTCGAACAACAGACCCAGACCGATCGTCGTACCGACCTGACCGATCACGGTCAGCTCGCTGACCGCCATCGACATCATCGTCAGCGCGAACACCAGACCCGCGGCCGTGACGACCGAACCGCTGCCGCCCATCGCCCGGATGATGCCCGTGCCGATGCCGGCGTGGATCTCCTCCTTGAGGCGCGACACCAAAAGCAGGTTGTAGTCCGCGCCGACCGCCAGCAGGATGATCACCGCCATCGCCAGCACCATCCAGTGCAGCGGCTGGCCGAGGATGTGCTGCCAGAACAGCACCGACAGGCCGAACGACGCGCCCAGCGACATCACCACCGTGCCGACGATGACGGCCGACGCCACCACCGCCCGCGTCAGGATCAGCATGATGATGAAGATCAGGCCCAGCGCGGAGATCCCGGCGATCAGCAGGTCGTAGTTGTTGCCGTCCTTCATGTCCTTGAAAGTGGCCGCGGTGCCGCCGAGATAGATCTTCGCGCCCTCGAGCGGGGTGCCCTTGATCGCCTCCTTGGCGGCGTTGCGGATCTTGTCGATCCGGGCGATGCCATCGGCGGTCAGCGGGTCACCCTCGTGGGCGATGATGAACCGCACGGACTTGCCGTCGGGGGAGAGGAACTGCTCGAGCCCGCGCTGGAAGTCCTTGTTGTCGAAGATCTCCGGCGGCAGATAGAACGAGTCGTCGTTCATCGAGTCGTCGAACGCGTCACCCATCGCGTTCGAGTTCTCCTGCATGGCCGCCATCTGATCCTGCTGACCCTTCTGGGTCTGATACATGGTCAGCATCATCGTCTTCATGACCTTCATCGTGGAGATCATCTCGGGCATGAGCGCCACCATCTGAGGCATCAGGGTGTCGAGCCGCTTCATCTCCGGGATGATCTCTTTGAAGTCGTCGGTCATCACGTTGATGCCGTCGAGGGTGTCGAATACCGACCGGATCGCCCAGCAGACCGGGATGTCGTAGCAGTGCGGTTCCCAGTAGAAGTAGTTGCGGATCGGCCGGAAGAAGTCGTCGAAGTTGGCGATGCTGTCGCGCAGGGCCTCGATGTCGACGACCATCGCGTCCATCTTCGTCACCATCGCGTGGGTGATCTCGGACATCTGCTTGGTCAGGCCGGCCATCTTCTCCATGGTGGCGATGGTCTTGTCCATCTCACCGGCCTGCACCAGCATGTCGGCCATCCGGTCCTGCATGTACTTCTCGTTGAGCCGCTGGGTGGTGCCCTGCATGCTCATCTGGAACGGGATCGACGTGTGCTTGATCGGCTTGCCGTCGGGACGGGTGATGGCCTGCACCCGCGCGATGCCCTCCACCCGGAACAGCGCCTTGGCGATCTTGTCGATCACCAGGAAGTCCGCGGAGTTGCGCATGTCGTGGTCGCTCTCGACCATCAGCAGTTCCGGGTTCATCCGGGCCTGCGAGAAGTGCCGGTCGGCGACCGCGTACCCCTCGTTGGCCGGCAGGTCGGCGGGCAGGTAGTTCCGGTCGTTGTAGTTGGTCTGATACCCGGGCAGCGTCAGCAGACCGACCAGCGACAGCGCGATGGTGCCGACCAGGATCGGTCCGGGCCAGCGGACGATCGCGGCGCCGATCTTGCGCCACCCGCGGATCCGCATCGCGCGCTTGGGTTCCAGCAGCCCGAAGCGGGTGGCCAGCGAGATGATCGCCACCATCAACACCACGCCGGCCAGCACCACGACCACCATGCCGATGGCCAGCGGTACCCCGAGGGTCTGGAAGTAGGGGAGCCGCGTGAAGCTGAGGCAGAACGTCGCGCCGGCGATCGTCAGACCCGACCCGAGCACCACGTGCGCAGTGCCGTGGAACATCGTGTAGAACGCGGACTCTTTGTCCTCGCCGAGACTTCGGGCCTCCTGATATCGGCCGATCAGGAAGATCGCGTAGTCGGTGGCCGCGGCGATGGCCAGCGTCACCAGCAGATTCGTCGCGAACGTCGAGAGCCCGATGATCTCGTGGTAGCCCAGGAACGCGACCAGCCCGCGCGCGGTGGCCAGGGACAGCACGACCATCACCAGCGTGATGAGCACCGTGACGATCGAGCGGTACACCAGCAGCAACATGATGATGATGACGGTGAACGTCGCCGCTTCGATCAGCGTCATGCTGCGGTCGCTGGCGATGTGCTGGTCGGCGGCCAGCGCCGCGGGGCCGGTGACGAAGGCCTTGACCCCGGGTGGAGGCGGCACGCTCTCGACGATCGCCTGGACGGCTTCCACCGACTCGTTGGCCAACGTCTCGCCCTGGTTGCCGGCCAGCTTGACCTGGACGTAGGCGGCCTTGCCGTCGTTGCTGGTCGACCCGGCCGCGGTCAGCGGGTCACTCCAGAAGTCCTGCACCGACTGCACGTGCTCGGTGTCGGTCTCGAGCTTCTTGACCAGCTGGTCGTACCAGGCGTGCGCGTCGTCGCCGAGCGGTTTGTCGCCCTCGAAGACGATCATGACCGAGCTGTCGGAGTCACCCTCCTTGAACGCCTCGCCGACCTTCTTCATCGAGATCAGCGACGGCGCGTCGTCGGGGCTCATCGACACCGCGCGCATCTGGCCGACCGTCTCGAGCTGCGGGACGACCGTGTTGAGGATGATGATCAGCGCGATCCACCCGACGATGATCGGCAGCGCCAGCGTGCGGATCAGCCGGGGGATGAGCGGCCGGGGCGGGCGAGGGAGCGGGGCAGCGTGGGCAGGAGCGTCTCGGACAGGCGTGCTCATGCCGACTTCACGTAGCAGAAGGTCTGGGCATTCAGACCGTCGGTGGTCTTCTCGTCCTTGAGCTCATCGTCGACGAAGATCCGGCAGGTGATGGACCCGCCGTCGCCTTGGGCGACGATGTTCGGGGCCGCCGACGGCTCGGTGGTGCTCAGGGTCAGCGACCACGGCAGCGCGGCGTTGTCGAGCCGCTGCGGCTTGGCGTCGAGGTCGAGGTAGTTGATGTCGGCGTAGCTGCCGGTCCCGCTGATCTCGTAGCGGACGACCTTCGGGTCGAACGGCTCGGGCAGATCGGCGAAGTTGCGCGGCGTCTCGATGATGCCCTCGGAGCCGAAGAAGGTGCGGATCCGCGAGACGGTCAGCCCGGCGACCACCACGACGAACACGATGAGCAAGGGCAGCCAGATCTTCCTGGCGACCTTGATCACGCGTGTCCTCCGACCCGACGTATGCCGTGCAATCTGACCCCTGGCCTCGTGTCCGTTGTTTGGGTGATCTTAACTTAGCCCATATAAGTTCTCACTCGGCGACAGATTAGCTCAAGTGGATGTGGCACTGCTCACCGTTGCGGCGGCAATGCGGCTCACGTCACGGAACGGTCCTCCGGGGAGGACCAGGCTATGACCTACTGGTCGGACGCCGGGCCGTGCTGGTCGGAGGCCGGGGTGTCCGCGCCGCCCTGACCGCCGTCGAGCACGCTGACGGCGATGCCGTAGGGCAGGAACCGGACCCGGCGGGTCGGGTCGGTGTTGTTCTTGTTCGCGCGCAGCGCGTCCAACTCGGTGGGGAACACCTGCTCGATGTGGGCGGCGCCCGCCTCGTCGACGGTGTAGATGGTCCACACCCCGTCGCCGGTCTCCCCGGTGGTCTCGGGGCGACGGGGCCGGCCGCCCCGCGCCAGGTCGTCGAAGAGCATCGACCACCCCGCGCGTTCGCCCGAGGTCGTCATGAACCGGCCGAGGGCGTCGCGCAGCCCCTCCCCGGCTTCACGCACCACACGGTCGAATTCCTCGGGATCGAAGCCGAACGGTCCGTTACCGCTCATGGTGTTCCTCCTCGCGCGGCCGTGCCCGCAGCACAGCGGATGACACCAGTGTGCCCGCGGCGGCGGGTGCAGTCGACTCCCTGCCGTCCGAGGTGGTAGGCAACCGTATGCCCTTCACGCGCGCCGACGTGCTCTCGGCCGCCCAGCGCTCCCTCGCCGCCGCCGCCGCTCACGATCGCGACGGGTGGATCGGGCTGTTCACCGCCGACGGGCGGGTGGAGGACCCGGTGGGCTCGACGCCCCACCGCGGCCACGTGGCGATCGGGCATTTCTTCGACACCTTCATCGGCCCCCGCGAGATCAGCCACCACCCGCAGGCCGACATCGTCGTCGGCGCCACCGTGATCCGGGACCTCACGCTGCAGATCCAGATGGCCGCCGCGCTGACCATGGACGTGCCCGCCTACATCCGCTACGACGTGAAGGACACCGCCGCGGGCCTGCAGATCGCCGCTTTGTCGGCGTACTGGGAATTGCCCGCGATGATCCGCCGCTTCCTGCGCGGCGGCCTCGCCGCCGGGCCGGCCGGACTGGCCCTCGGCCGGGCGATGATGACCCACCAGGGCGTCGCCGGCAGCCTGGGCTTCCTGCGCGGGTTCGCCGGCACCGGCACCGGTGCCACGGCGGTGTTCGCCGATTTTCTCGACGACGCGTGCGGGGGCGACGAGGTCGGCGTCCGGCGGGTCACCGGTGACGTGCCGATCACCGCCGGTGACGAGGACCCGCGCAGCGCCTCGGAACTGCTGCGCCTGCTCGCGGGAGGGCGGTGGGACAAGCTGATCCGCTCCGGACGGTCGGTAGCGGCCCGGGTGCGACGCGACGACGGACAATGCGTCGTGATCGGCGAGGTCGGCCGGCGCGGGGAGCACCGCGCGGCGCTGACGCGGCTGCGGGTCTTCGGCGAGATCGCGTAGCTGTTCCGACGGCCGGGTTGTCGCGCCCGGCGCCGCGAACGTGAGAACGTAGCAGGACCATGGACACCTCCCGTCGCGCCTCGGACGCCTACATGAGCTACGAAGAATTCGGTCGGCGGTTCTTCGAGGTCGCCGTGACCGAGGAGCGGGTGGGCGACGCGATCGGGCAGATCGCCGGTGACGCGTTCGAGATGGGTCCGATCGCCCAGGGACCCGGCCGGCTGGCCAAGGTGACGGCGAAGGTGCGGATCATGGCTCCGCGGGTGAACCGGCGGGTGGCCGATGAGATCACGTTCGCCATCAGGATCCCGTTGGAGATCGACATGGTCGTCGACCTGCGGATCGACAAACCGAAATTCATGGTGTTCGGCGAGATCTCGCTGCGCGCGGTGGCCCGGGCTGCCGAACCGCTGCTGCTGATCATCGACGTGGAGAAACCGCGGGCCTCCGACATCGCGATCCACGTGACGTCGAAGTCGCTGCGCGCCGAGGTGGTGCGCATCATCGGCGGCGTGGATGCCGAGATCAAGCGGTTCATCGCCGCGCACGTCGCCGGCGAGATCGACAGCCCGGAGTCGCAGAAGGCCAAGGTCATCGACGTCGCGACCGAACTCGACCAGACGTGGACGGGCATCTGAGCCCGCTCAGCCCGCCACGCCCGTGAGCACCGGCCGGCGCGGTGCCCGCGCGGCGCCGCTGGAGCGGCCACGCAGGTGATCCCACACCCAGGGCATCAGCATGTTCTGGGTCCACAGCAGCTGCGAGTAGGTCCGCGCCCGCAGCGACGGCGGTTGCTGCCCAGGGTCCGGGACGGCCCAGCCGTGCCCGCTGCCCGGCAGCCCGAGCGCCTCGGCCGCCGCCTCGGCGAACAGCGCGTGCCCGCGCGAGGAGCCGTGCACCCGGTCGGCGCTCCAGGTGCCCGGCTGAGTCATCGACGGCGCCGCGAACAGGTCGACCAGCGCGAAGCCGTGCCGGCGGGCCGCCGCCCGGATCTCGTCGTTGATCGCGAGCACCCGCCGGCCCAGCACCCGACCGATCGGCAGGATGCGGGCCAGGTCGGGGAACGTGGTGGTGACCACGGTGGCGCCGGCGGCCGCCAGCCGGGTGTGCAGCTCGTCGAGATGCGCGAGCGCCCGCTCGAAGCCCGGCCCGGGGCGGGTCATGTCGTTCATGCCGATGCACACCGTGATCAGGTCCGCGTCCATCTCCAGCGCGCGGGGCAGTTGGTCGTCGAGAACGTCGCGGATCTGCTTGCCGCGCACCGCCAGGTTGGCGTACTGCAGCCCGGGGGACACCGCGTCGATCATCTCGGCGAGACGGTCGGCGTACCCCCGCAACCCGCAGGTGTCGTCGCCGTCCCACAGTCCCTCGGTCTGGCTGTCGCCGAGCGCGACATACCGGGCATAGCGGACCACGGAGGCGACTCTAACGCGAACGGCCCCGCTTGGTCAGGTTGAGCGCCACACCGACGCTGAGCTGGGTGACGATGTCCTCCAAGCGTTTCCGGTCCAGCTCGGCGCGCCACTGCGGCAGTGTGCCCGAGACCCGAACCACGCCCGGCGCGAACTCCACCCGGGTCAGCGTCAGGCCGTTCGCCAGTTCGGGCAGCCGGACGGGGTAGGCGGGGGTGCGCGACGGCAACCGCCAGCGCGTGGCGCCGACAGCCACCGTGTGGGCCTGCAGCCACAGCGTCGACCCGTCGACCCGGACGTCTATCTCGAGGTGACCCAGGCGCGGCCTGCGGGCGAACCGGATCCGGGCCACCCCGTCGTCGCCGACGTCGCCGGCCAACCGCGGCGCGGCCCGGCCGAACAGGTCGTCGAGCACCGGCGTCGGCACCTCCAGCGCCACCTCCACCGGCGCGGCGACCAGCACCGGCGGCGCACCGGGCCGGACGTGCACATTGTGCAGCACCACCGTGGCGGTGTCGAAAGCGCTTGTCCGCCAACGAATGTCACCGGCCACCAGGCGAACGTCGTTGAGCTGGCCGACCGACAGGCCCCGCACGTCGAGCCGGGAGTCGAACCGGGTGACCGTCAACGTCAGATCCCCGTCGTCCATGCGGACGGTCAGCCGCCGCCCGACCACCAGGCGGCGCATCGTCACGAACAACGCCCGGTAGGCGGCCGCGGCGCCACTGTTGACCGGCACCATCGCGGTGGCCGACCACAGCGAGGTGAGCATGTCGAGCGGCCGGAGCGGGTCGAACCGGCGCACGGACCGCGCGGGACGGGTCATCACCGTCCATCCTTGCACGGGTTATCGTCGCGCATGCCCAAGCTCAGCGCCGGCCTGCTGCTCTACCGCGGCGAGGGCCCCGGTCTGGAAGTCCTGATCGGGCACCCCGGCGGCCCGTTCTGGGCGCGCAAAGACGAAGGCGCGTGGTCGATCCCGAAGGGCGAGTACACCGAGGGCGAGGATCCGTGGGCCGCGGCGCAGCGGGAGTTCACCGAGGAGATCGGCCTGCCCCCGCCGGAGGGGCCGCGTATCGACTTCGCCCCGCTGCGCCAGCCGGGCGGCAAGATCGTCACCGCGTTCGCCGTGCGCGGTGACCTGGACGTCTCCGCGGCGGTCAGCAACACGTTCACGCTGGAGTGGCCGCCGCGGTCGGGCCGGCTCAGGGAGTTCCCGGAGCTCGACCGGGTGGCGTGGTTCGGCCTGCCGGCGGCCCGGGAGAAGCTGCTGAAGGGCCAGCGCCCGCTGCTGGACCACCTGGTGCTCGCAGTCGGCGGACCGGACGCGTCTCGATCGCGTTGACGGTGAGGGCGCGGCCGTTGATGCGCCACCCCGCCCGTGTCCGCAGGTACTCGTCGTCGTAGCGCAGATGCCACACCACGTCGGTGTCACCCGTCCAGTGGTGGGCGATGCACGTGATGCGGCCGAGCGCGTGGTCGGGATGCCGGCCGGGGGCGTAGACCTCCCCGACGATGGCGTGCTCGGTCCTGGTGACCGCGCTCAGCGGCGCCAGCGCGGCGCGCACCCCGTCGTGGCCATGGTGCACGCGCACCGGCTCGAGGAGGCGGGGCGGCTCCGGCAGGTGGAATTCAGCTGTCGCGGTGAACAACCCGGGGACGTCGGCGAACCGGCGGTCGTCCACGGCGGAGGCGTACAGATGCACCAGGTCGGCCAGAGCCAGCCGGTCGGCCACCGCGAGGGTCATGGCAGCGCGCCTAGAGATCGAGGGTCAGGCGCGAGGTCCCGCACGCCCGTGACACGCAGGTCAACATCAGACCGGCGGCGCGCTCGGGATCGGTGAGCAGGGTGTCGCGATGCTCCACCGCGCCGTCGAGCACGCGGGTGCGGCACGTGCCGCAGAACCCCTGTTGGCAGGAGTACGGCGCCGCGACGCCGGCCCGCCGCAGCGCGGCGAGCAGGGTCTCGTCGGCAGCCACCGCCACCGACGTGCCGGTCGAGGCCACCCTCACCTCGAACGGCCGGCCGTCGACCACCGGCGCCGCCGCGAAGCGTTCGAAGTGCAGTTCGACGTCGTCGCGGCCGCCCAGCGCCGCCCGCACCGCACCCAGCATCGGCGCCGGACCACACGCGTACACCGCAGTGCCGGCCGGACAGTCACCGAGAAGCGTTGCCGCGCTGGGCAATCCGGACTCGTCGTCGGTGCGGACCAGGACGGCGGACCCGTGCGCGGCGACCTCCTCGAGGAACGGCAGGCTGTCACGGCTGCGGCCGGTGTAGATCATCGACCAGTCCACCCCGAGGCGGCGGGCCGCCCGCAGCATCGGCAGGATCGGGGTGATCCCGATTCCGCCGGCGATGAACCGGAACCGGCGGGTCGGCGATCCGCGCCCGGGCACCGTCAGCGGGAACGCGTTGCGCGGACCGTGGGTGTGCACGACGGAGCCCTCGGGCAGCCCGTCGTGCACCTCGACCGATCCGCCGCCGCCCCCGGGGATGCGGCGCACCGCGATCCGGTAGGCGTCGGTCGCCGACGGATCACCGCACAGCGAGTACTGCCGCACCAGGCCGCTGGGCAGATGGAGGTCCAGGTGGGCGCCGGGGTACCAGCGCGGCAGCGCACCGCCGTCCGCGGCGGCCAGCGTCAGTTCCACCACGTCCTGGTCGCGGGCCACGACGCGGCGCCGCCGCACGGTCAGCTCCAGGGTGTCGTCCCGGCGCGGCGGTGGCGGGATGCGGCGGCGCGCCGAGGCGGCGAACAGGCCGGAGATGCCCGCACCGGCCAGTGCCAGCACCGGGTCGTGCCGGCTACGGCCCGACGCGCTCGGCGGGGTCTGCCGGTAGTGCGGGACCAGGCGCATCACAGGTGCGCCGCGCGCGCCGCGGGCGAGGTCGCCAGATAGGCGACCGCCTGGGCGGTGGAGCCGAACTGCTCCGGCGAGTACCCGGGCCGGAAGTAGGTCAGTGTGCTCGAGCCGAACAGCCGGCTGTACCGCGGCAGCAGACCCAAGCTGGAGTCGCGCATCCGCATCCGGTTGAACGCCCACCAGCCGACGTCGACGGCGGGGTCGTTGCGCACCAGGTACCACGCGGTGCGCTGGAAGAACACGAACAGCATGGTGGCCGACAGCGTCATCGCCCGGATCCGGCTGAGGTAGCTGTCGTCGAAGTAGGTCGCGACGTCGTGGGCCACGCTGCGGTGTTCGACCTCTTCGCTGCCGTGCCAGCGGAACAGGTCGGTCAGCGTCGGATCGGCGCCGTGGTCGTCCCACGAGCAGTTCAGCGCGAAGTCGCCCATCACCGCGGTGTAGTGCTCGATCGCCGCGATCAGCCACAGCCGGTCGCACAGGTGATTGCGCCTGCGGACGGGATCGCGGAAGTCCCGCGGCGCCAGCACCCGGGAGAAGACGTGCTCCACCTGGGCGAGGATCGGCGCCGGATCGACCCCGCGCGCCACCATGAAGTCGTGCAGGATCGCGTCGTGCACGTCGGCGTGCGTGGCCTCCTGGCCGATGAACCCGCGGATGTCGTCGGCCAGCTTCGGGTCCTGCACCAGCGGCAGCGCCTCGTTGAAGGTCTGCACGAACCAGCGTTCGCCGGCGGGCAGAACGAGGTTGAGCACGCTGACGACGTGCGAGGCGACGGGGTGCCCCGGAATCCAGTGCAGCGGGACGTCGCTGACGTCGAACGCCACCTTGCGGGCCTGGATCTGCACGGGGCCCGGATCGATCTCGTCGGCGCAACGGCGGGGTCGCAGCATGACGGGAGTCTACGACGATCCGGTACCCGAGGTGGGACCGCGGGTACCGGTTAGCTGAAGGCTCCTGGATCAGCCGGCGGGCAGCGGCTGACCCGGGATCGCCGGGCCGCCCGGGATCTGCTGCGGCGCACCGGCGATCGGCGCACCCGCGCCCGGGGCGCCGGCGATCGGCACGACCGGCGTCGGCGTCACCGTGGTGACGCCGTTGGCGCCGACGGTGGGCCCGCCGGTCGGGCCCTGGGCCTTGATCTGGTCGGCCGCGGCCTGGGTGCAGTCCAGCGAGAGCAGCATGCGCCCGCCGCTGGTCACTTTCTGCTGGTCGACCAGGCAGGCCGACTGCGGCAGCACGCTGCCGCGGGAACCGCCGAAGTAGGCCTTGATGCCCTGGCTCTTCAGAATCGCCAGCGCACGACCGTACTGCTCGCCGGTGACGTTGTACGGGCTGGGCGCCCCGGCCGGCTGGGACAGCGCGGCACCGGCCCCGACCAGGGCAATCGTTCCGGCGGCCACCAGGCCACCGCTGAACACGACGAGCTTTCTCACGACAACTCTCTCCTCGGGTCGGCGATGCGGTGCGAACATATCGCAGCGGTGACGAATGTGAAACCGCTGCGAGGGGGCGCGGCGTTACACCGGCCGGCGCCGCTCACCCCGCGGCGGGCTTGACCGCGGCGCGCATCACCTCGCACAGCGCGGCCGCCCGAGGGTCGGTGAAGACGTCGTCGAGCAGCACAGGCCGCCCGTCCGGACCGGCCAGCGGGACGCGCCAGTTCGGGTATTCGTCGGTGGTGCCGGGCTGATTCTGGGTGCGCGTCTCCCCGACGGCGTCGGCCAACGACATCGCCAGCAGTCGCGACGGTGTCCGTCCCAGATAGCGGTGCAGCGCCAGCACGACCGCGTCGCGGTCGGGGTCGGTGTCGGGCAGCAGGCCTGCGCGCCGCAACTCGGTCAGCCACGCGCGCTGATGGGCCTCGTCGGATTCCCTCTCCTCGGCGGCGGGCCGGGCCAGCAGACCCAGCTCGTCGCGCAGCCGGACGTGCTCGCCGGCCAGATAGCCGGCGGTCGGCGGTAGATCGTGGGTGGTCACGGCCGACAGCGCCGTCTCCCGCCAGCGCTCGGCGGGCAGCGGCGCGCCGTCGTGGTCGGCCTCGAACCACAGGATCGACGTGCCGAACAGTCCGCGCTCGTGCAGGTAGTCGCGCACCCAGCGCTCCACGGTGCCGAGATCCTCCCCGACGACCAGCGCCCCGGCCCGGTGGGCCTCCAGCGCGACGATGCCGATCATCGCCTCGTGGTCGTAGCGCACGTAGGTGCCCTCGGTCGGGGCCGCGCCCCGGGGGATCCACCACAGCCGGAACAACCCGATGATGTGGTCGATGCGCACGCCGCCCGCGTGCCGGACAGCGGCCCGCACGAGGTCGCGGAACGGCTCGTAGGCGGTCTCGGCGAGCCGGTCGGGGCGCCATGGCGGCTGCGACCAGTCCTGCCCGATCTGGTTGAACTCGTCGGGCGGGGCGCCGGCGGTGACGCCGAGCGCCAGCACGTCCTGCAGCGCCCAGGCGTCCGCGCCGTCGGGATCCACCCCGACCGCGAGGTCGGCCATGATGCCGAGTTCCATCCCCGCCGACAGCGCGGTGGCCTGCGCCGCGGTCAGCTGCTCGTCGAGCAGCCATTGCAGCCAGCGGTGGAAGTCGACGTCGGCGGGGTGCTCGGCGGCGAACGCCGCGACCGCGGGGCTGCGGGGCTGCTGCAGGTCCGCGGGCCAGGCGTGCCAGTCGGCGCCGTGGTGCTCGGCCAGCGCGCACCACGTCGCGAAATCGTCCAGGCTGGTGCCCTCGCGCCGGCAGTAGGCCTGGTAGGCGATCTCCCGGCCTGCGGAGAACTCGACGAGGTAGATGCTCTCCAGCGCAGCGCGTTTGGCCTTCCACACGGCGTCGCGGTCGATGCTCGCCGAGCGGTCGGCCCGCACCTGCACCCGGGCGCGGGCCTTGCGCAGACGCCCGCGGTGGCGCAGGTAGGCGTACTCGGGCACCGCCTCGATCCGCAGGTAGAGCGGGTTGACGAACCGGCGGGACGTCGGCAGGTACGGCGAGGGCTCCATCGGGGCCGTGGGGGCCGCGGCGTGCAGCGGATTGACCAGCACGAAGCCGGCGCCGTGCCGGGCGGCGGACCACACCGCCAGGTCGGTCAGGTCGCTCAGATCGCCCACGCCCCAGGACTTCTGCGAACGCACGCTGTAGAGCTGGGTGGACAGTCCCCAGGCCCGGCTGTGGCCGAGTCGCTCTGGCGGGGCGATCCGCGCCGGCGACACGATCACCGTGGTCGCCGCGTCGAACGAACCGACCTGCAGATGCAGCCGGTGATACCCGACCGGCAGATCGGCGGGCAACTCGAAGGTCGCCTCGCCGATCAGCCGACCGTCCAGATCGTAAGGCGGACTGTTGTTCTCGAGCTGACGCACACCGGTGCGCACGCTGCCGTCCTCGAGCCGCAGCCACAGACCGACCGGATCGCCGTGGGTGACGTGCACCCAGAACGGGGTGGCGGTCCCGGTGCGGGCGACGATGGACGTGGGCAGCGAGCGTGCCCAGTGGGCGCGTTCGTGGGCCGTGAGCGCCTCGGCGCGCTGCGCCTCGGTCTGCGCGGGCACCCCGAGCGCCTCGAGCACGGCAACCAGCGTGGCGGCCGGCACCGTGACCCGCCGGCCCGTCCAGTCGTCGTACTCGGTCGCCACGCCGTACCGGGCGGCGAGGTCGATCAACGACGCGGTGCGCTCCTGCTCGGGCATGGCGCAATCTTGCCCTCACCACCGGTGCCGCGTCGCGCCGACGGCGCAGGCCGACCGGTAGGGTCGGTGCACCATGCCGCCACACCCGCTCGACGGCGGCGAGGCGCGCGACCGGCGGGCCCGTGTCGCGATCGGCGCCGTCTTCCTCACCAACGGTGCGCTGTTCGCCAACCTGCTGCCGCGGCTTCCCGAGATCAAGACCGACCTCGGGCTGTCCAACGCGATGCTCGGCGGCGCGGTCGCCGCGTTCTCCGCGGGCGCCCTGTTGGCCGGACCGGCCGCTGCGGCGTTGATCCGGCGATTCGACTCCGCGCGGGTGTCCCTGGCCACCACGCTCGTGCTCGCGGTGTTCATCGTGGTCGCCGCGTCGGCGCCCACGCCGCTGGTGCTCGTCGCTGCGCTGTTCGTCGCCGGCGCCGCCGACGCCGTCACCGACGTCGCCCAGAACGTCAACGCCCTACGGCTGCAACGCCAGTACGGCCGCTCGATCATCAACTCGCTGCACGCGGTGTGGGCGGTGGGCGCCATGACCGGCGGTTTGATGGCCGCCGGCGCGATCGCCGTGCACCTGCCGCGAACGGTCCACCTGGGCGCCTCGGCGGCACTGTTCTGCGCCGTCGCGGTCGCGGCCTATCCGTTCCTGCTCCACGGCCCCGATCACGACGACCATCCGGCGCAGCGCGACGGGACGCCCGCGGCGAGCGCCGCGGTGTACCTGACGCTGCTCGCCCTGGTCGGAATCGCGATCGCCGGCGCCACCGTGGAGGACGCCGGAAGTTCCTGGGCCACGCTGTATCTGCGCGACAGCCTGGGCGCGCCCGGTCCGGTGGCCGCGCTGGGGTACGTCGCGCTGGTGGGGTGCATGTGTGGGGGACGGCTGATCGGGGACCGGCTGGTCGACCGGTTCGGCGAGCGTGCCGTCGCGCGCGCCGGTGGCGTCATCACCGCAGCCGGAATGGGTGCGGCGCTGGCGTTTCCGTCGGTGCCCGGCACCATCGCGGGCTTCGCGGCCGCCGGCTTCGGGGTGGCCACCGCGGTGCCGGCCGCGATGCGCGCGGCCGACGAACTGCCGGGCCTGCGCGCCGGCACCGGGCTGACGATCCTGACCTGGCTGATGCGGGTCGGCTTCCTCGGCGCCCCGTTGATCGTGGGGGTGGTGGCCGATGCCGCGAGCCTGCGGGTCGGGCTGCTCAGCGTGGTGGTCGCCGGGGTGAGCCTGCTCGCCCTGAGCGGGGTGCTCGCAGGCCGCCGCCGGTAGGGGTCAGAGCACCAGCCCCAACCGCGGCGGCCGGGTGCCGTGCAGCGTGTGGTTGCCCAGGTGCACGTACTTCCACCGGGCCGGGTCGTGCAGCGAGTGCACCCGCACGTTGCGCCAGTGCCGGTCCAGGTTGACCGCGCCGTCGGCGGCCGAGGTGCCCGTCAACTCGAAGACACCGCCGGCGATCTCGACCGCGTCCTGCTGGGCCAGCGCCTTGGCCGCCGCGACGGTCAGCGATGCCTGCGCGGCGGCGTCGCGGGTGACGTCCGGCGCGGCGAGCGCCTCGTCGATCAGCGCGGTGCCGCGGGCCAGCAGCGCCTCGAGCGCGTAGAGCCGCGCGGTGAGTTCGCCGAACCGCCGGACGACGTGCGGTTCCTCGTCGGCGCGCTCGAAGCCGGCGTCGAGCGCCTCCTTCCACGGCCGCGACCGGGTGCGGACGAACTCCGCGCCGTCCTCGAGGGCGGCCCGCGCGATGCCGATGTCGATCGCGGCGTGCAACGCCTGATCGAAGGCGCCCGCAACGCTGGGCGGGGCGTCGACCGGGTGCGGCGGCGGGCCCTCGTCGATCACGAGGTCGGCCGGCACCGTCACGTCGCGCAGCGTGACCCGGCCGCTGCGGGTGCCGCGCTGCCCGAACGCCGACCACTCCTCCAGGGCCAGCGTGACGCCCGGCTGGTCCGGCCGCACGAACAGCGTCGCCGTATCCCCGGTGTCCCGGTCGGCGATCCGCGCCGACACCGCGATCCAGGCGGCGCCCAGTGCGCCCGTCGCGTAGTACTTGACGCCGTTGACGATCCAGTGGTCGTCGCGGGCCGTCACCGTGGTGCGGCGATCCAGGGCGTGGGCGGTGCCCCGCTCGGCGGTGGCGTTGCCGAGTTGGGCGCCGGCCAGCACGTCGGCGAAGATCCTGGGCACCGGCTGCCGGTCACCGAGACCCGCGATGTTGTGGGCGATCACGAAGTGCGCGAGCAGCAGCTGCCCGACCGCTCCGTCGGCGCGCGACAGCCGCCGCAGCACCTCGACGACGGTGGACGCCGGCAGTCCCGGGCCACCGTGCTCGACCGGCACGGAGATGCCCAGCAGCCCGGCCTCGGCCACCAGACGCAGCTGCGGGATGAGCACGGCGTCGGCGCGTTCCCGTTCGGCGCTGCCCGGGGCGATCGCGGCGACCACGCGGTCGGCGGCGGCCAGGGCGTCGTGCGCCGTGCGCAGCACCGGCGGCGCGGGGACGGTCGACGCGGTCGGGGCGAGGATGTCGGCGGTCATGGCGGCACCGTAGGGAGGGGCCGGCCCGGTGCGGGAGAGTTGTGAGCAGCGAGAATCTTTGTCGGGCCGCGTCGTCGGGGCCGGCTCGGCGGAGCGCGCCCGCTGGTACAGTTACGTACCGGCTGTCGATCGAAGGAGATCAGCGATGACCGCGGAGGCGACGACCCGCAGCAATGCGGGTGGGCGGCCGGTGGTGGACACCACCTACGGACCCGTGCGCGGCGTCGACGACGGGGTGGTCGCCTCGTGGAAGGCGGTCCGCTACGCCGCCGCGCCGGTCGGTGACCTGCGCTGGCGGGCTCCCCAGCCGCCGACGGCGTGGACCGAACCGTTCGACGCCACCCGGGTGGGCCCGGTCTGCCCGCAGCCCACCGACCCGCGCATCCCCATCGACCTGGGCGCCCCGCAGGGCGAGGATTTCCTGCGCCTCAACGTGTGGGCCCCGTCGGGCACCGAGGCCGGCGCAGGCAAGCCGGTGATGGTGTGGGTGCACGGCGGCGCCTACATCCTCGGCTCGGCCAGCCAGCCGCTCTACAAGGGCCGCCGGCTCGCCGTCGACGGCGACGTCATCGTGGTGACCGTCAACTACCGGCTCGGCGCGCTGGGCTTCCTCGAGCTGGCCACCCTCGGCGCCGACGCCGACCGGTTCGCCACCAATGTCGGCCTGCGCGACGTGCTCGCCGCGCTGGAGTGGGTGCGCGACAACATCGCCGCATTCGGCGGCGACCCCGGCCGGGTCACCCTGTTCGGCGAATCCGCCGGTGCCGGGGTGGTGACGACGCTGCTCGGCAGCCCCGCGGCCCGCGGCCTGTTCCACGCCGCGATCGCCCAGAGTTCACCGGTCACGTCGTCCTACGACGCGGAACCGGCCAGCCGCATCGCCGCACGCTTCCTCGAGGTGGTCGGGGTGGGCCGCGACGAGTTGTCCCGGCTGACGCAGCTGCCCATCGAGGCGATCGTCACCGCGTCCCGCACCGTCTTCGACGAGGTGCCCGTGCAGACCCCGGGCCGGCTGGCTTTCGCGCCGATCGTCGACCGCGACGTCATCCCCGACTACCCGGTGCGGCTGGCGCGGGCCGGGCGGACGCATCCGGTGCCGCTGATCATCGGCACCAACCGCAACGAGGCGGCGCTGTTCCGCTACATGAAGTCGCCGCTGATGCCGATCAAGACGGAGTCCATCCGCGCGATGTTCGCCCAGATCGCGGCCGAGCAGCCCGACCTGTCGCTGCCCGAGCAACGCGCGCTCGAGGGCGTCTACCGGGGCCGCCGCAAGGGCAAGGGCCTCGGCCTGGCCGGGGACCTGGGCTTCCGGATGCCATCCATCTGGTTCGCCGACGGGCACCGCACCTCCGCGCCGGTGTACCTGTACCGCTTCGACTTCGCCACCCCGATGCTGCGGCTGCTGCGCCTGCACGCCGCGCACGCCACCGAGTTGCCGTTCGTCTGGGGCAATCTCGGCGCGGTGCGCAAGGACCCGATGTTCGCCCTCGGCGGGCGCGCCGTGGGGGAGCAGGTGTCACGCCGCGTCCGTGCCCGCTGGACCGGCTTCGCCCGCGACGGGGTGCCGACGGGGCTGCCCGGCGAGCCGCAGTGGCGGCCCTATGGCGCCGAGGACCGCGCCACCCTGGTCATCGACCGGCAGGACGCCGTGGTCGACGACCTCGACGCGCCGGTGCGGCGCGCCTGGGGCGACGACGTGCTGAGTTTCCGGTAGGAGCGGGGGAGCGACGTGGACCTCCTGGACGTGTTGCCGCCGCAGATGCGCGATCCGGTGCTGTTCGCGATCCCGTTCTTCCTGCTGCTGCTGATCATCGAGTGGACCGCCGCACGCAAGCTCGAACATGTTGTGGCGCAGGGACAGTCACCCGAAACGGGCCGCCCGGCTGCGGGGGCCCATCTCGCCCGCGACTCGTGGGCCAGCATCTCGATGGGGCTGGTGTCGGTCGCGACGATGGGGGCGTGGAAGTTCCTCGCGCTGCTGGGGTACGCGGCGATCTACACCTATCTGGCGCCGTGGCACCTGCCTGCCACCCAGTGGTACACCTGGGTGATCGCGCTCGTCGGGGTCGATCTGCTGTTCTACTGCTACCACCGCACCGCCCACCGGGTGCGGCTGATCTGGGCCACGCATCAGGCCCACCACTCCAGCCAGTACTTCAACTTCGCGACCGCGCTGCGGCAGAAGTGGAACAACAGCGGTGAGATCGTGATGTGGCTTCCGTTGCCGCTGTTGGGGATTCCGCCCTGGATGGTGTTCTTCAGCTTCTCGGTGAGCCTGGTCTACCAGTTCTGGATCCACACCGAGCGCATCGGCACACTGCCGCGGCCGATCGAGTTCGTGTTCAACACCCCGTCGCACCACCGCGTGCACCACGGCATGGACCAGATCTACCTGGACAAGAACTACGGCGGCATCCTCATCCTCTGGGATCGGATGTTCGGCACCTTCCAGCGCGAGGAGTTCCGGCCGCACTACGGGCTGACCAAGCCGGTGGACACCTTCAACATCTGGCGGTTGCAGACCCGTGAGTACGCCGCGATCGGCCGCGACGTGCGTGCCGCGCGGCGCTGGCGCGACAAACTCGGCTACCTCGTCGGCCCGCCCGGGTGGCAGCCCGCCGGCGTGGCCGAGACGGATACGGCGGCGCATGCCACGCCGTAGTCTGCGCGGTGTGAAGACCGTTTTCGATGCCCCCGTCGACCCCGCGCTGATCGACCGGTCGCTGGCCGGCAGCAGGATGGGCTCGGTCTGGCTGGACACCGCCCGGCCGGACTACCCGCCGCCGTCCGGGCCCGTCACCGCGGACCTGCTGGTCATCGGCGGCGGCTACACCGGCCTGTGGAGCGCGCTGCACGCCGCGCGCCGTCATCCCGACCGGCGGGTCATCCTCATCGAGGCCGACCGCATCGGCTGGGCCGCGTCCGGCCGCAACGGCGGGTTCGTCGACGCCAGCCTGACCCACGGCTACGACAACGGGAAGTCCCGCTGGCCCGAGGAGATGGACACCCTCGAGGCGCTGGGCATGGAGAACCTCGACGGCATGGCCGCCGAGATCGCCGATCTCGGCCTCGACGTCGAATGGCAGCGCACCGGCATGCTGACCGTGGCCACCGAGCCGCACCAGGTGGCCTGGCTCCAGGAGGCCGCCGCGGACAAGCACGGCGAGTTCTTCGACACCGCGCGGGTGCGTGAGGAGGTGCACTCGCCGACCTACCTGGCCGGGCTCTTCAGCGCCGATGACTGCGCGATCGTCAACCCCGCGAAGCTGGCGCTCGAACTCGCCCGGGCGTGCCGCGAGGCCGGCGTGGAGATCTTCGAGCACACCACGGCACGCCGCATCGACTCCGGGGGCGCGTCGATCCGGGTGCACACCGACGGTCCGGCGCTGACCTGCCGGCAGATCGTGTTGGCCACCAACGTGTTTCCGAGCCTGCTGCGGCGCAATCGGCTCTACACCGTGCCGGTCTACGACTACGTGCTGGCGACCGAGCCGCTGACCGAGGCCCAGCTCGACCGCATCGGGTGGGCCGGCAGGCAGGGCATCGGGGACTCCGCGAACCAGTTCCACTACTACCGGCTGTCGATGGACAACCGGATCGTCTGGGGCGGCTACGACGCGGTCTACCACTTCGGCCGGCGGGTCAAGTCCTCCTACGAGGACCGCACCGAGAGCTACCGCCGACTCGCGGCGCACTTCTTCCTCACCTTCCCCGCCCTCGACGACGTGCGCTTCACCCATCGCTGGGCCGGTCCGATCGACACCAACACCCGGTTCTGCGCGCACTGGGGACTGGCGCGGGAAGGCCGCGTGGCCTACGTCAACGGCTTCACCGGCCTCGGTGTCGGCGCGACCCGGTTCGCCGCGGACGTCTGCCTGGACCTGCTGGACGGCGTCTCCACGCCGCGCACCCAGTTGGAGATGGTGCGCCGCAAGCCGCTTCCGTTCCCGCCCGAGCCGCTGGCCAGCGCCGGGATCCAGGCCACCCGATGGTCGCTGGACCGGGCCGACCACTCCGCCGGGCGCCGCAACCTGCTGTTGCGCGCCCTCGACGCCGCGGGTCTGGGCTTCGACTCCTGACCTGACGCCGGTGTAACGCCCCGTTATCGGCCCGCGATGAGCCGGTTACACCGTCGGCGCACGCGGGTATCACCCCGATGTCCCGGCGGTCGCCGAGAACTCACCCGGGGAGAGTGGAGGGGCCGTGTCGATTCGACCGCCGTCGCGAGGACCGAAGGTGCTGCCCGCTCTGCTGGCCTGCCTCGCCGCTTTGCTGGTGCCGTCCGCCCCGGCGAACGCCCAACCCGACGTGCTGGTGCACCCGGGGATGGAGATCCACCAGGATTCGGTGCTGTGCACGCTCGGCTACGTCGATCCGCAGACCCGCATCGCGTTCACCGCCGGTCACTGCCGGGCCTCCGGCACCGTCACCGACAAGGGCGGCACCGTGATCGGCACCCAGGTCTCGTTCCGGGACAACACCCCCGATGGCACCACGATCGACACCAACCACCAGATCGCCGACTGGCAGGTGATCCAGCTGCTGCCGACCGCCGCGGTCAACAACGTGCTGCCCAGCGGCAAGGTGCTGGTCACCGACCCGGCCGTGCTGCCGGTGGCGGGAATGCCGGTGTGCCACTTCGGTGTGGTGACCGGGGAGAGCTGCGGCACGGTCGAGGCGGTGAACAACGGCTGGTTCACGATGGCCAACGGCGTGGTGAGCCGCAAAGGTGACAGCGGCGGGCCGGTGTACACGACCACCCCCGACGGCCGGACCGTGCTGATCGGCGTGTTCAACAGCACCTGGGGCACGTTCCCGGCGGCGGTGTCCTGGCAGACGGCCAGCCAGGAGGCGCGCGCGGACGTCGTCTCCGCTGCGTCCGCCCAGATCACTCCGGTGGCGGCGCAGCCTTAACCGGTCAGCTCGAACACCGGGATCGACCCGGCGACCGCACGGATCTGCGCGTCGCTCGACGCGGGCGTCAGTCCACCGGTGTGACCCTTGACCTGCCAGTACCACCGATCGAGGTAGCGCCGCAGCAGCGCGGGCTTGGCGTCGTCGGGCAGCTCGACGACACCGCGGCGCCGCGCGCGGTTCAGCGCGCCGGTCTCGACGGTGCCTGCGGCGCGCGCGTTGCGGACCCACTGGGTGTTGCCGCGCGGTGAGACCAGGTAGTCGCGGCCGTCGACGGTCGACAGGTTGACCACCACGGAGCGCATCTCGCCGCTCGCGCGGCCACGCACGCGCAGCGCGGTGCTGCCCTGCACGCTGACTCCTCGCTCGGCGAGCCGGCGGATCACGTCGTTGAACAGGCGGGTGAACCGCCCCGGGACGTCGTAGCGCTGGGACATCGTGGGTTTCCTTTCGACGAATGATTCGAGAGCAGTGCTCTCGAATCAAGCGTGACACGGGTGCGACGGAAATTCAAGAGCAGTGCTCTCGGTTGTGCCACACTGTCGACGTGGGCACCCGACAGGACACCCGTGAGCGAATCGAACGACGGATCGTCGAACTCGGCCGACGCCACCTGGTCACCGACGGTGCGGCGGGCCTCTCGCTGCGGGCCATCGCCCGCGACCTGGGGATGGTGTCGTCGGCGGTGTACCGCTACGTGGCCAGCCGCGACGACCTGCTGACGCTGCTGCTCGTCGACGCCTACACCGAGCTGGCCGACGCCGTCGACGACGCGCGGCAGGCGGCGGGCGGGGACTGGCGCGCGCAGCTGACGGCGATGGCGCACGCCGCCCGGCGCTGGGCTGTGCACCAGCCGGCGAGCTGGGCGTTGCTCTACGGCAGCCCGGTACCCGGGTATCACGCGCCGCGGGAGCGGACCGTCGGACCCGGCACCCGCGTCGTCGGCGCGCTGTTCACCGTGGTCGCCACCGGCGTCGCGGCGGGGGACATCTCCTCGACCAACATCCCTGTGCCGCAACCGCTCTCATCGGACTTCGACAGCCTGCGGGCCGAGTTCGACGTCACGGTCGACGACGGCGTGCTGACCAAGTGCCTGGTGCTGTGGGCGGCGCTGGTCGGTGCGATCAGCCTGGAGGTGTTCGGTCAGTACGGCTCCGACACGTGGACCGACCCAGCCCTGGCCTTCGACGCACAGGTGGCACTGCTGACGGGAATGCTCGCTCAGTAGGTCCAGCTGCCGGTGGGCGCGATGACGAACCCGTGCTCGCCGTAGTGCCGGTCGGGCGGATCCGGCGTCTCGGCCGGCCAGGAGTCCGGCTTGGCGGCGCGGCACGCCAGCGTGTCGACGGTCGGGACGGCGCACACCACGCCGTTGCCCGCCGCGAAGCGCGACCCCGTCGGCAGGAGCGGGTAGGACGCCTCGTCGGATCCGGTGTCGTCGCGCCCGAACTCGCCCTCGCGGGTCAGCGACACCGAGGCCATCGTGATCCCGGACGGGGCGCCCGGCAGCGGACCGCGGCAGAAGATCCCCAGGTCGGGAATCAGGCTGTCCTGACAACGCAGACCCGCCGGGGTGCTGAACAGCCATCCGGACGTGCTGGGGTGCGCCCCGAAGACCTGATAGGGACCCGGATCGACCGCGGGGAGCGCGTCGACGTCGGGAAACCCCTCCGGTGCCGCCGCGGCCGGGACGGCGCCCGCCAGCAGTCCGGCCAGCACGAGAGGAACGGCGAGGGCGCGCATGACCGGACTATCGGGCATCGCCCGCCCCGCGTTAGCCGCCCAAAGTAGAACACGTTCTCGCCTGGGCGAGCCGCTGGCGATATTCTCGATCTGATGCTTGACCAGACACCTGTCCAGATTGCGTGGGTGACCCGCGACCTGGCGGCCACCGAAGCCGCGCTGACCGCGCTGCTCGGCGCCAAGACCTGGGTGCGCATGCCCGGTGTGCACTTCGGCCCCGAGACGTGCACCTACCGCGGGCGGCCCGCCGACCACGTCGCCGATGTCGCGCTGAGCTACGCCGGCGACACCCAGCTGGAGGTGATCGCCCCGGTGCGTGGCGACAGCGTCTACACCGAGTTCCTCGACCGCAGCGGACCCGGCCTGCACCACGTCTGCCTGGCGGCCCCGGACCCCGAGGCGTTCGAGGCCGCAGTCCGCGACGCGCAACGCGACGGGGCCGAGCTCGCGATGGCGGGCACCATGGCAGGCGGTATGCGCTTCGCCTACCTCTCGGCCGCCGACGCCGGCGTGCCCTTCATCGAAATCGCTTATATCCCGGCGGAATTCGCGGCATTCTTCGATCACATCAAACAGGAGCAGAAGTGAGCATGCACATCCCCGACACCGTCCGCGCCGCCGATGTCACGTCGTGGTCCGACGAGGTGGACGTCGTCGTCCTCGGTTTCGGCATCGCCGGCGGCTGCGCGGCGGTCAGCGCTGCCGCGGCGGGCGCACGGGTCCTGGTGCTCGAGAAGGCGGCCGCCGCCGGCGGCACCACGTCGATGGCAGGCGGACACTTCTACCTCGGCGGCGGTACCGCCGTGCAGAAGGCGACCGGGCACGACGATTCCGCCGAGGAGATGTACACGTACCTGGTCTCCCAGTCACGCGACCCCGAACACGACAAGATCCGCGCCTACTGCGAGGGCAGCGTCGAGCACTTCGACTGGCTCGAAGACCTCGGCTTCGAGTTCGAGCGCAGCTACTACCCGGGCAAGGTCGTCGTGCCGCCCGGCACCGAGGGGCTGTCCTACACCGGCAACGAGAAGGTGTGGCCGTTCTGCGAACAGGCCGTCCCCGCACCACGCGGGCACTCCGTGCCGGTGCCCGGCGAACTGGGCGGGGCGTCGATGGTCATCGACCTGCTGGTGAAGCGGGCCGCCGACCTCGGGGTGCAGTTCCGCTACGAGACGGGTGCGACCGCGCTCGTCGTCGACGACGACGGGCACGTCGTCGGGGTGCGCTGGAAGCACTTCGGCGAGACCGGGGACGTGAGGGCCGACGCCGTCGTGATCGCCGCGGGCGGATTCGCGATGAACGCCGAACTGGTCGCCGAGTACACCCCCGCGCTCGGGGCCGAGCGCAAGACCAAACACCACGGCACCGTCGCGCCCTACATCCTGGGCAACCCCAACGACGACGGGCTGGGCATCGGGCTGGGCGTCTCGGCAGGCGGCGTCGCGACGAACATGGACCAGCTGTTCATCACCGCCGCGGCCTACCCGCCCGAGATCCTGCTCACCGGCGTCATCGTCAACGCCCGCGGCGAACGGTTCGTCGCCGAGGATTCCTACCATGCGCGCACCTCGGCATTCGTGCTCGAGCAGCCCGATCAGATCGCCTACCTGATCGTCGACGAAGAGCACATGCAGATGCCCGAGATGCCGCTGATCAAGTTCATCGACGGCTGGGAGACCATCGCCGAGATGGAGCAGGCGCTGGGGATTCCGGCCGGCAACCTGGCGGCCACGCTGGAGCGCTACAACGCCAACGCCGCCCGCGGGGAGGATCCCGACTTCCACAAGCAACCGGACTACCTCGCCGCGCAGGACACGGGTCCGTGGGCCGCGTTCGATCTGTCGCTGGGCAGGGCGATGTACTCGGGCTTCACGATGGGTGGGCTGAAGGTGTCCATCGACGGGGAGGTGCTGCGCGAGGACGGCAGCCCGATCACCGGGCTGTACGCCGCCGGGGCGTGCGCCTCCAACATCGCCCAGGACGGCAAGGGCTACGCCAGCGGCACGCAACTGGGCGAGGGCTCGTTCTTCGGGCGGCGGGCGGGAGAGCACGCTGCGAGGCGGGCGGGAGAGCACGCTGCCAGGCGGGCGGGGGAGCACGCGGCGCGCCGGGCGCGCGCGACGACGGGGCAGCAGGCCTAGACCCGCGCGGGCTCCCCGCCGATCACGCCCAGCTCCCACGCACCCTCGCCGAGCAGCTTCAGCTCGCGGGTGTGATGCCGCTGCAGACTGCTGCGGTGACTGACGCTGACCAGGATCGTGTCCGGCAGTTCGGTGCGGACCAGGTCGTACATCGTCAGCTCCAGACCCTCGTCGAGCGCAGAGGTGGACTCGTCGAGGAACACCGCCTTCGGGCGGGTCAGCAGAATCCGGGCGAACGCGATGCGCTGCTGCTCACCCGGGGAGAGCACCTTGGCCCAGTCCTGCACCTCGTCGAGACGGTCGACGAGGTGCGGCAGCGCGACCTTCTGCAGCGCCGTGCGCAGCAGGTCGTCCTCGATGTCCCCGGTCTTGCTCGGGTACGACACCACGGCGCGCAGATCGCCCAGCGGGACATAGGGCATCTGCGACAGGAACAGCGTCTCGTTCTCGTCGATCGGATACGTCAATCGGCCCGAGGTGAAGGGCCACAGCTGCGCGAGGCTGCGCAGCAGCGTGGTCTTGCCGGTGCCGGACTTGCCCGTGATCATCAGGCACTCGCCCGGCTCCAGGCGCAGGTTGACCGGGTCGACCAGCTGCGTGCCGTCCGGGGTGCGGACCTCGACGTTCTCGAGCGTGACGTTCTGGCCGGTGCAGCCCGCCACATCGAGGGCGGGCAGCGCGCGACCCTGCTCGTCGGCGGTGACCAGCCCGTCGAGACGGATGATCGCCGCGCGGTAACCGGCGAACAGATCGTAGGCGTTCCGGAAGAACGACAGCCCGGACTGGATCGCGCCGAACGCCGACGCCGACTGGTTGAGCGCGCCGAGCGGGATCTCCCCGGCGGCGAAGCGGGGGAACTGCACCAGATAGGGCAGCGGCACGATGATCTGGCCCATCGACCAGTTCCAGCCGTTGAACCGCAGCGACCGGTTCACGTAGCGGCGGTAGTTGGCGACGACCGGGGCGAACAGCCGGCGCAGGCCGGTGCGCTCGGCGACCTCGCCGCGGTAGAACGCCACGGCCTCCGACGCGTCGCGCAGCCGCACCAGCGCGTAGCGGAACGCGGCGTTGTACTTCTCATTGAGGAACGACAGGCCGATGATCGGCCGGCCGATCCAGAACGCGATCACCGAGGCGAAGATGACGTACACGATGCCGATCCAGAAGATCGCGTGCGACAGCGTGATGCCGAACAGCGTCAGCGGGCCGGACAGCTCCCACAGGATCGCGGTGAACGACACCACCGACACCACCGCCGAGATCGCGCCGAACAGAAGGGAACTCGACGATCCGTAGTACGGCACGTTGGGTAGCGGGCCGTTGGTCGCGGTGAAGATGTCGATGTCGGACTGGATGCGCTGATCCGGGTTGTCGATGGTCTCGTCGATGAACCGGGCGCGGTAATAGGCACGCCCGTCGAGCCAGTCCCCGGTCATCCGGTCGGTCAGCCAGGCGCGCCACCGCAGGCAGAACCGCTGGAACAGGTACATGTCCAGCAGCAGCTGGGTGATGGACAGCACCGCCAGGATCGAGAAGATCGCGATGGTCGACCAGAAGCCGTCGATCCCCGACTGACGGACCTCCTCGTTGTCCATCGTCAGACCGGAGACCACCACCTGGAAGCTGGTGAGCAGGTCGTTGCTCTGATAGGTGAACAGCACGTCGAGTCGGACGTTGATCATCACCGACAGCAGCAGGATCGCCAGGAACAGCCACACTTTGATGCTGTCGCGTCCGGTGAAGTAAGCGCCGGAGATGCGCCAGAACTGCTTGCCCCACGTGGTGAACCGGCCGATCAGCGCCAGCACGATCAGCGTCGCCACCGCCGCGATGGCCCAGCCCTTGGCGATCCAGACGAGCGAGATCCACAGCTCGCTGCCCCAGTCCAGCGTCGGGGCGAACATTTCTTGCATGCGGGCAAGGTACCGCGACAACCTGGTGGCGGCGTGGCGGAGCCGTCAACCCGTCCGCGCGAGTCGCTCCAGCCGCCACCGCCCGTCCCCGATCAGCGAGAGCCGCTGATCGTGCAGGGGGTGGACGCTGGCGCGGTGGCTGACGCTGACGACGATCGTGTCGGGCAGCCGCTCGCGCAGCAGCCGATAGAGCATCTGCTCGAGGCCCTCGTCCATCGCCGAGGTCGACTCATCGAGGAACACCGCGCTGGGCTCCGCGAGCAGCACCCGGGCGAACGCGATGCGCTGCTGTTCGCCGACCGAGAGGACCTTTGCCCAGTCCTGGCTGTCGCCGAGCCGGATCATCAAGGGCGACAGGGCCACATCGAGCAGGGCCCGCTGGATCGCGGTGTCGTCGAACTCGCCGGGCGGGCGCGGATAGGTGACCGCGGCACGCAGGTCACCGAGCGGCAGGTAGGGCAGCTGCGGCACGAACATCACCGCGTCGCGGCCGCCGGGCAGCCGCACCCGTCCCGTCGCGTACGGCCACAGCCCGGCCAGGCTGGACAGCAGCACCGACTTGCCGATGCCCGACGGACCGGTGATCACCAGTGACTCGCCGCGCCCGACGTCCAGATCGAGGGAGTGCAGCAGCGTCGTGCCGTCGGGTCGGCGGACCTCGACCCCGGCGACCGTCAATCCACCGTCAGCGGCGTCCGACACCTGCACGGCGGTGAAGGTGCCCGCCCGGGCGTTCTGCTCGGCCAGCCCGTCGAGGCGGATGATCGCCGCGCGGTAGCTCGCGAACTGGTCGTAGGCATTGCGGAAGAACGACAGCGAGTCGTGGATCGCGCCGAAGGCGTTGGAGGACTGCCACACCCCGCCGAACGAGATCCGCTGCGCGAACAGACCCTGGGCCTGCACCAGCCACGGAAGCGGGTTGATGGCCTGGCTCATCGACACGTTCCACCCGAAGAACAGCATCATCCTGTGCAGCCAGTGCCGGTAGTTGTCCATCACCGCGTCCAGGCGCCCACGCAGCAGTGAGCGTTCGGCGGGCTCGCCGCGGTACAGCCCGATCGCGGCGCTGCCGTCGCGCACCCGCACCAGGGCGTACCGGAACCCGGCGTTGCGCAGTTCGTTGAGGTAGCTCAGCCGGATCAGCGGCCGGCCGATCGCGAACGCCACGACCGTCGCGACGAGCACGTAGATCAGCACGATCCAGAACAGCGCCCGCTGCAGCGTCACCCCGCCGACGGTGACCGGCTCGGACAGCCGCCACAGGATCGTGCCGAACGACAGCACCGACAGCACCGCCTCGACGGCGCCGAACAGCAGCGTGTTGCCGGAGTTGTAGATCGGATTGTTCGTGTCGCCGCCGACCCCGGTGGTGAACACGTCGACGTCCTGCTGGATGCGCTGGTCGGGATTGTCGATCGGGCGGCCCGCGAACTGCGCGCGGTAGTAGGCCAGATCGCCCAGCCAGCCGTCGATGAACCGCCGGCTCAGCCAGATCCGCCACCGCATGATGAACCGCTGGGTGAGGTACATGTCGAGCAGCAGGCGCACGATGTAGCAGCCGGCGAGCACGGCGAACACCACCATCGTGGCCCAGAACCCGGCGATGCCGCTGGAACGTCCCGCGCCCTGGGAGAACGCGATCTGCAGCGCGGTGAACAGGTCGTTGACGTAGTAGGTGAGCAGCACGTTGATGCGGACCGAGACGATCACCGACAACAGCAGCAGCCCGACCAGCGCCCAGACCTTCAGGCTGGCGCGGCCGGTGAAGTACCCGCCGGTGACCCGCCAGAACTGCCGGCCCCACTCGGTGAACCGCCCGATCAGCACCAGCACCACTGCGAGGGCGACCGCGCTGAGCGCGAACGCGGTGAGCACCCACATCGCGGAACTGAACCACTCGTTGCCCCAGTCGAGGGTCGGCTGGAACGACTCGGTGTCCACCGTGCGCACCCCCTTCGCGGTCCGGCCTGCGGCGAAGTTACCGCAGGACGGGCGCGGCTCCGGGGACATGGGAGGCCGCGGCCGCGAATGTCGTGCGCGGCGCGCAGACGACGCCGTCGACGTCGCCGTCGAGCGGAGTGCTCAAACGCGAATTGACGGTCCCCGCGTACCGTGTGCGTGTGGCACGTACCTCATCGAAGACGACGAAATCCTCGGCCGGGCGGCTGTCCGGCCGGTTCTGGAAGATGCTCGGCGCCAGCACGGACAAGGATCAGAGCCGCTCGATGGATCAGGTCCGCGCGGCCGCCGACTTCGACGACAAGGCCGCCGACCTCGACGACGAGCAGCTGCGCAAGGCCGCCACCCTGCTCGAGCTCGACGATCTGGCCGATGCGGCCGACATCCCGCAGTTCCTGGCGATCGCACGGGAGGCCTCCGAACGCGCCACCGGTATGCGCGCGTTCGACGTACAGCTGCTCGGCGCGCAGCGGATGCTCGCCGGTGACGTCGTCGAGATGGCCACCGGTGAGGGCAAGACGCTCTCGGGCGCCATCGCGGCCGCCGGTTACGCGCTGGCCGGACGCAACGTGCACGTCATCACGATCAACGACTACCTGGCCCGCCGCGACGCCGAGTGGATGGGCCCGCTCATCGAGGCGATGGGGCTCACGGTCGGCTGGATCACCGCCGACTCCACCGCCGCCGAACGCCGTGCCGCCTACGAGTGCGACGTCACCTACGCCTCGGTCAACGAGATCGGCTTCGACGTGCTGCGCGACCAGTTGGTCACCGACGTCGCCGACCTGGTGTCGCCCAACCCCGACGTCGCACTCATCGACGAGGCCGACTCGGTGCTCGTCGACGAGGCGCTGGTGCCGCTGGTGCTGGCGGGCACCAGCCACCGGGAGTCCCCGCGCGTGGATCTGATCCGCTTCGTCGGCGAGCTCGTCGAGGGCGCCGATTACGCCACCGACGCCGAGGGCCGCAACGTCCACCTCACCGAGTCCGGCGCGCAGAAGATCGAGACGAGGCTCGGCGGTATCGACCTCTACTCCGAGGAGCACGTCGCCACCACGCTCACCGAGGTCAACGTCGCACTGCACGCGCATGTGCTGCTGCAGCGCGACGTGCACTACATCGTGCGCGACGACGCGGTGCATCTGATCAACGCCTCCCGCGGCCGCATCGCCACGCTGCAGCGCTGGCCCGACGGGCTGCAGGCCGCGGTGGAAGCCAAAGAGGGCATCGAGACCACCGAGACCGGCGAGGTGCTCGACACCATCACGGTGCAGGCGCTGATCAACCGCTATCCGACGGTGTGCGGGATGACCGGCACCGCGCTGGCCGCCGGCGAACAGCTGCGCCAGTTCTACAAGCTCGGAGTGTCGCCGATCCCGCCCAACGCCCCCAACATCCGCGAGGACGAACCCGACCGCGTCTACGTCACCGCGGCCGCCCGCAACGACGCCGTCGTCGAGCACATCGCCGACGTGCACCAGACCGGCCAGCCGATCCTGGTCGGCACCCGCGACGTCGCCGAGTCCGAGGACCTGCACCGGCGGCTGGTCAAGGCCGGGGTGCCCGCGGTGGTGCTCAACGCCAAGAACGACGCCGAGGAGGCGGCCGTCATCGCCGAGGCAGGCAAGCTGCGCGCGGTGACGGTGTCCACGCAGATGGCAGGCCGCGGCACCGACATCCGGCTGGGCGGCTCCGACGAGGCCGACCACGACGCCGTCGCCGACCTGGGCGGCCTGCACGTGATCGGCACCGGTCGTCACCACACCGAGCGGCTGGACAACCAGCTGCGCGGGCGCGCGGGCCGCCAGGGCGACCCCGGCTCGACGGTGTTCTTCTCGAGCTGGGAGGACGACGTGGTGGTCTCGCACCTGGATGCGGGCAAGCTGCCGCTGGACTGCGACGAGGACGGCAAGGTGCTCAGCCCCAAGGCGGCGAGCCTGCTCGAGCACGCCCAGCGCATCGCCGAGGGCCGGCTGCTCGACGTGCACGCCAACACCTGGCGCTACAACCAGCTGATCGCCCAGCAGCGCGCGATCCTGGTGGAGCGCCGGGACACGCTGCTGCGCACCGCGACCGCTCGGGACGAACTGGCGAAGCTGTCCCCGGAGCGGTACGACGAGCTCGTCGAACAGGTGGGGGAGCAGAAGCTGGAGAAGATCTGCCGGCTGATCATGCTCTACCACCTGGACCGCGGCTGGGCCGATCACCTGGCCTACCTCGCCGACATCCGCGAGAGCATCCATCTGCGTGCCCTGGGACGGCAGAACCCGCTCGACGAGTTCCACCGGCTCGCCGTCGACGCGTTCGCCTCCCTGGCGGCCGACGCGATCGAGGCCGCGCAGCAGACCTTCGACACCGCACCCTCGATCGAGGACGAGCCGGGGGTCGATCTGTCGAAGCTGGCCCGGCCGACGTCGACGTGGACCTACATGGTGCACGACAACCCGCTCAACGACGACACCCTCTCGGCGCTGAGCCTGCCCGGGGTGTTCCGCTAGGTTCTACGCATGGCCCGCGGGTTCGAACACGGGGATGCCCCGGCGCCGCGCGACCGCGTGTGGACGGTGCCGAACGCGCTGTCGGTGATCCGGCTCGTGCTGGTCCCGGTGTTCCTGGTGCTGCTGCTCGTGCTGCACGCCCACGCCTGGGCGGTGGCGGTGCTGATGTTCAGCGGGGCGTCGGACTGGGCCGACGGCAAGATCGCCCGGCTGTTCGACAACCAGTCGTCGCGCCTCGGCGCGCTGCTGGATCCGTTGGTCGACCGGATCTACATGATCGTGATCCCGGTGGCGTTGGCGGCGGCCGGCGTGGTGCCGTGGTGGTTCGTCGCGACGCTGCTGGGACGCGATGCGGTGCTGGCGACGACGCTGCCGTTGCTGCGCAGCCGCGGGCTGACCGCGCTGCCGGTCACCTACATCGGCAAGGCCGCGACGTTCGCGCTGATGTCCGGGCTGCCGCTGGTGCTGCTCGGCCAGTACGACGCGCTGTGGAGCCGGGTGGTGCTGGCGATCGGGTGGGGTTTCTTGATCTGGGGCACGGCGATGTACCTGTGGTCGGGAGTGCTGTACCTGCTGCAGGTGCGCATGGTGGCGCGGCGGATGCCGCGGATCGCGTCCGGGACGCCGGCGCGGTGACCGAGCTGGGGGGCTGGGATCCGACGGCCGGGCGTGCCGCGCGGCGGGCGGACGCCCCCACGTTGATCCCGGTGCCGTCGCTGCTGCGGTCCCTGCTGTCCGACCACCTCGACCCCGGCTACGCGGCCGCGGCCCGGTCGCCACGACGGCGCACCCCGGTCGATCGGCTGTGGCAGGTGGCTGCGGCGGCGCTGGTGGCCGCGGTGTTCGCGTTGGCGTGGTCGCAGGCCAAGGCCACCGCCCCCGGGGTGCGGGAATCCCAGCAGGTGCTGGCCGCCAGCGTGCGCTCGTCCGAGGCGGCCACCGACGCGCTGACCGCCCGGCGCAACGCGCTGGCCGCCGACGTGGACACCGAGCGCCGCAGCCGGCTGGCCGGTGACGCCGCCGGTCGGCAACTGCTCGGCGACCTCGACCAGGCGAACTTCGCGGCGGCCGCCACCCCGGTGATCGGGCCCGGGTTGACCGTCACCGTCACCGATCCCGGCGTCGGCCGCGACCTCACCGACGTGTCCAAGCAGCGGGTCGAGGGCAGCCGGCAGGTGATCCTCGACCGCGACCTGCAGCTGGTGGTGAACTCGCTGTGGCTCTCCGGGGCCGAGGCGATCTCGGTGGGCGGGGTGCGGATCGGCCCCAACGTCACGATCCGGCAGGCGGGCGGCGGCGTCCTGGTCGACAATCAACCGATCGCCAGTCCGTACGCCATCCTCGCGGTGGGCCCGCCGCATGCGATGGCCGACACTTTCGACCGCAGCTCGGGCCTGCAGCGGCTGCGGCTGCTCGAGTCGTCCTACGGGGTCGGGGTGAGCGTGGCCGCCGGGGAGGGGCTCACGCTGCCCGCCGGCTCGGTGCGGGACCTCAATTTCGCCGAGGAGATGGGGCCGAAGTGAGAGGGGTGTCCGGGTGATCGGCATCGTCGCGCTCGTCGTCGGCATCGTGATCGGGGTGGTGTTCCACCCCAGCGTGCCCGAGGTGATCCAGCCCTACCTGCCGATCGCCGTGGTCGCCGCGCTGGACGCGGTGTTCGGCGGTCTGCGCGCCTACCTGGAGAAGATCTTCGACGCCAAGGTGTTCGTGGTGTCGTTCGTCTTCAACGTGCTGGTGGCCGCGCTCATCGTGTACGTCGGGGACCAGCTCGGCGTCGGCACGCAGCTGAGCACCGCGATCATCGTGGTGCTCGGTATCCGGATCTTCGGCAACGCCGCGGCGCTGCGGCGGAGGCTGTTCGGCGCGTGAGATGAGCGACGAGCACGGCCGCCACGAGCTGCCACCCGACGCCGACCCCGCCCCGCGCGGGCGCCGCGTGTTCGGGGTGCTGGCGGTGCTGCTGTGCCTGGTGCTCGGTATCGCGATCGCCACGCAGGTGCGCCAGACCGATTCCGGCGATTCGCTGGAGACCGCCCGCCCGGCCGACCTGCTGGTGCTGCTGGACTCCCTGCAGCAGCGCGAGGCCGCGCTGAACTCCGAGGTGGCCGACCTGCAGCGCTTGCTGGCCGAGCTGCAGGCCTCGGGCAGCAGTGACCAGGCGGCCATCGAGAACGCCCGGGCGCGGCTGGCCGCGCTGTCGATCCTGATCGGCACCGTGGCCGCGACCGGCCCGGGCGTGACGCTGACCATCACCGACCCCGCACCGGGCGTGGCCGCCGAGACGATGCTCGATGTGATCAACGAGCTGCGCGCCGCCGGGGCCGAGGCGATGGAGATCCGCGGCGGTCAGACGTCGGTGCGCGTCGGCGTGGACACCTGGGTGGTCGGCCCCCCGGGAGCGCTGGTCGTCGACTCCACCACCCTGAACCCTGCGTATTCGGTTGTCGCCATTGGTGATCCGCCGACACTGGCGGCGGCGATGAATATCCCCGGCGGAGCCATGGACAGCATCGAACGCGTGGGCGGGACGATGGTGGTGCAACAATCCGACCGGGTCGACGTGACCGCCTTGCGGCAACCGAAACCGCGCCAATACGCTCAGCCCGTCAAGTGACGTGACCGTCAGGTCGCACGAGAACCAAGGAGCACCGTGACCGAGATTCCCGCCGACCTGTCCTACACCGCCGAACACGAGTGGGTGGCGCAGAAGGGCGACGACACGGTGCGCGTCGGCATCACCGACTTCGCGCAGTCCGCGCTCGGCGACGTGGTGTTCGTCCAGTTGCCCGACGTGGGGACCGAGCTCAGCGCGGGGGAGTCCTTCGGCGAAGTCGAGTCGACGAAGTCGGTCTCTGATCTCTACGCCCCCGTCACCGCGAAAGTCGTTGCGGTCAATGGTGATCTGGAGTCCAATCCGCAGCTGGTCAACTCCGATCCGTACGGCGAGGGCTGGCTGGTCGAACTCCAGGCCGACGGCGACGCGCTGCAGGCCGCGCTGGCCTCTCTGCTCGACGCGGAGGGCTACCGCGCCCACGTGACCGAGTAGGTGTTGTTAGGGTCGGTGCGACCAGGATGCGGATCCGGCCGTGGTGGACACAACGCGGTCCACTGCACGGTACGGTCGACACCAGCGGCGCGACGGCTGGATGTCCCGGCCGGATACCGCCACAGCAGCCAGTGAGGAGCAGCGGGTGACGGAAAAAGACTTCAACTCGGGGGCCGACTCTGACGAAGTCACCGTGGAAACGACATCGGTCTTCCGCGCCGACTTCCTCAACGAGCTCGACGCTCCGCCCGCGGCGGGCGGCGAGAGCGCGGTGTCCGGCGTCGAAGGACTGCCGGTGGGGTCGGCGTTGCTGGTGGTCAAGAGGGGACCCAACGCGGGGTCGCGCTTCCTGTTGGACCAGCCCACCACCTCGGCGGGCCGCCATCCCGACAGTGACATCTTCCTCGACGACGTCACCGTGAGCCGTCGGCACGCGGAGTTCCGCCTCGAGGGCGGCGAGTTCCAGGTCGTCGACGTGGGCAGCCTCAACGGCACCTACGTCAACCGGGAGCCCGTTGACTCCGCCGTGCTGGCCAACGGCGACGAGGTGCAGATCGGCAAGTTCCGCCTGGTGTTCCTGACCGGACCCAAGGGCGACGACGGCGCGTCCGAGTAACCGACCACCCGACCGCGGCGGCGATCTGCGATGACCCAACCCGAGACCTCGGCCTTGGCCGGGATGTCCATCGGGGTCGTGCTGGACACGCTGCGCTCCGAGTTCCCCGACGTCACGATCTCCAAGATCCGGTTCCTGGAGGCCGAGGGGCTGGTGACCCCGCAGCGCACCGCGTCGGGCTACCGGCGGTTCACCGCCTACGACTGCGCCCGGCTGCGGTTCATCCTCACCGCGCAGCGGGATCACTACCTGCCGCTCAAGGTGATCAAGGCGCAACTCGACGCCCTTCCCGACGGTGAACTGCCGCAGAGCGGTTCGGCCTACGCGACCCGGTTGGTGCCGGTGGGCAGACGTGACGACGCCGCCGACGCCGGCGCGGTGCTGCCGAGCGCACCGGCCCAGGCCCGGCTCAGCCGGGAGGCGCTGCTGGAACGCTCCGGCGTCGACGAGGAGTTGCTCAACTCTCTGGTCAAGGGCGGCATCATCACCCCGATCTTCAAGGGTGCGGGCACCGTGTTCTTCGACGAGCACTCGGTCGTCATCGCCCAGTGCGCCCGCGCGCTGGCCGACTACGGCGTCGAACCGCGGCACCTGCGGGCGTTCCGGTCCGCGGCCGACCGGCAGTCCGATCTGATCGCCCAGATCGCCGGCCCGGTCGTCAAGGCGGGCAAGGCCGGTGCGCGCGACCGCGCCGACGACCTCGCGCGCGAAGTCGCGGCGCTGGCGATCACGCTGCACACGTCATTGATCAAGTCGGCCGTACGCGACGTTCTCGATCGCTGAGGACTAGACTCGATCCGACGGCGTCACCGTCGCGTCCGGGCCGTCGACAGGGCCGGACGGAACAGGGCAACACCGGTGCGGAGGGCAGGCACAGATGGGTGAGGTTCGCGTCGTCGGAATCCGCGTGGAACAGCCGCAGAACCAGCCCGTCCTGTTGCTGCGCGAGTCCAACGGCGACCGCTATCTGCCGATCTGGATCGGGCAGTCCGAGGCCGCGGCCATCGCCCTGGAACAGCAGGGGGTCGAGCCGGCCCGGCCGCTGACCCACGACCTGTTCCGCGATGTCATTGCCGCCCTTGGTCATTCACTCAAGGAAGTGCGCATCGTCGATCTGCAGGAGGGCACCTTCTACGCCGACCTGATCTTCGACCGCGACATCAAGGTCTCCGCCCGGCCCTCGGATTCGGTGGCCATCGCGCTGCGGGTCGGCGTGCCGATCTACGTCGAGGAGGCGGTGCTCGCCGAGGCCGGGCTGCTGATCCCCGACGAGAACGACGACGAGGCCACCGGCGCTGTGCGCGAGGACGAGGTGGAGAAGTTCAAAGAGTTCCTCGACAGCGTCTCCCCGGACGACTTCAAGGCGACGTAGCACGGCCGTGTAGCGCGTCTTGGTCACGGATGCGTCTCGTCGTCCTCGACACGCGGGGCGGGTTTCCGGCGTCGCCCCGACGGGCAGCCATACTTGGTCCCGACGGGCAGTCAAGACCGGCCCCCAAGCGTATGCTCGAACGAGGTTCGGGCTGGGATAACGTGCGCCCACGCAGGTCAGGCGACGCGAGTTCGATCGGCGAGAGGATTCGACAAGTGGGAGACACGCCCCGCCAGGAGCAACTGGACCTGAACACCGGCGCCCCGCAGGCGGACCCGCTTCCCCGAGTCGCCGAACCGGTGCAGGCGGGTCTGTTCCCCGATGACTCGGTGCCCGACGAGCTGGTGGGCTACCGCGGGCCGAGCGCCTGCCAGATCGCCGGCATCACCTACCGGCAGCTCGACTACTGGGCCAGGACCTCACTGGTGGTGCCCTCGATCCGGGGCGCTGCGGGGTCGGGCAGCCAGCGGCTGTACTCCTTCAAGGACATCCTGGTCCTCAAGATCGTCAAGCGTCTCCTCGACACCGGCATCTCGCTGCACAACATCCGCGTCGCGGTCGACCATCTGCGTCAGCGCGGCGTCTCCGACCTGGCCAACATCACGCTGTTCTCCGACGGCACCACGGTCTACGAGTGCACCTCGGCCGAGGAAGTGGTGGACCTGCTGCAGGGCGGCCAGGGCGTGTTCGGCATCGCGGTCTCCGGGGCGATGCGCGAACTGACCGGCGCGATCGCCGATTTCCCCGGCGAGCGTGCCGACGGCGGCGAATCGATCTCGGCGCCGGAGGACGAACTGGCGTCGCGGCGCAAGCACCGCGACCGCAAGATCGGCTGATCGGGCGACCGCGGATCCCGGCCGGTAGACTGGGGCCCGCATCGCCCTCTCGCGGGAGAGTTCCGTGGCCGCCAGCCACGGACGCCGAAGGAGCAACACCTCTCCGTCAACCTCTCAGGCACCCCGGACCGCGACAGGCCCCGATGCCTCTGGAAAGTGGTGCACCGCACCCGCCCATGGGGAAAGGGCATCCTGACCGGCGTCGGGGTGGCCGAATCTCTCAGGCCGCCCGGACCGGGCCGACGACAGAGGGGGAGGAGCCGCTCCGCGTGCGCTCCTCGCGCCCGAACGTCGGGAGACGTCCTTCGTGTCTGATCAGCCCACCCCCACCGAGCTCGCCTTCGTCGACCGCCACATCGGCCCCGACGCTGACGCCGTCGCCACGCTGCTCACCACCATCGGCGTCGACTCCCTCGACGAGCTGGCGGCCAAGGCGCTGCCCGCCGGCATCCTCGACGCACTGACCGACGACGGGGTGGCTCCCGGCCTCGACCGTCTGCCACCAGCCGCCACCGAGGCCGAGGCGCTGGCGGAACTGCGGGCGCTGGCCGAGTCGAACACCGTGGCGGTCTCGATGATCGGACAGGGCTACTACGACACGCTCACCCCGCCGGTGCTCAAGCGCAACATCCTGGAGAACCCGGCGTGGTACACCGCCTACACCCCGTACCAGCCCGAGATCAGCCAGGGCCGGCTCGAGGCGCTGCTGAACTTCCAGACCATGGTCACCGACCTGACCGGCCTCGAAGTGGCCAACGCCTCGATGCTGGACGAGGCCACCGCCGCCGCCGAGGCGATGACACTGATGCAGCGCGCCGTCCGCGGGTCCGGCCGCCGGCTGGCTGTCGATGCCGACGTCTACCCGCAGACCGCCGCCGTGCTGGCCACCCGCGCCCAGCCGCTCGGCATCGAGATCGTCACCGCCGACCTGCGCCAGGGGCTGCCCGAGGGCGAGTTCTTCGGTGTGATCGCACAGTTGCCCGGCGCGAGCGGCGCGGTGCGCGACTGGAGCGACCTCGTCGCGCAGGCCCATGAGCGCGGCGCCCTGGTGGCGATCGGCGCCGACCTGCTGGCCCTCACTCTGATCGCCCCGCCCGGCGAGATCGGCGCGGACGTCGCGTTCGGCACCACGCAGCGGTTCGGGGTGCCGATGGGCTTCGGCGGCCCCCACGCCGGCTACCTGGCCGTGCACTCGAAGCATGCGCGGCAGCTGCCGGGCCGGCTGGTCGGGGTGTCTGTCGATTCCGATGGGGCGCCGGCCTACCGCCTGGCGCTGCAGACCCGTGAGCAGCACATCCGCCGCGACAAGGCGACCAGCAACATCTGCACCGCACAGGTGCTGCTGGCCGTGATGGCCGCGATGTACGCCAGCTACCACGGCGCCGACGGCCTGCGCGCGATCGCGGGCCGCGTCCACGACCGGGCCCGCGCGCTGGCCGGTGGGCTGGCCGAGGCCGGGATCGAGGTGGTGCACCCCGCGTTCTTCGACACCGTGCTGGCGCGCGTGCCCGGCGGGGCCCGCGAGGTCGTCGACGCCGCCCAGCGCCGTGGCATCAACCTGTGGTTCGTCGACGCCGACCACGTGTCCGTGGCGTGCGACGAGGCCACCACCGAGGCGCACGTCGCCGACGTGCTCGCCGCGTTCTCGGCGGGGGCCACCGCGGTCCCGACCGCGCGCGCCGGTGCCGATATCGCGACGAGGACCTCGGAGTTCCTCACCCACCCGGCGTTCACGTCGTACCGCACCGAGACGGCGATGATGCGGTACCTGCGGTCGCTGGCCGACAAGGACATCGCACTGGACCGCAGCATGATCCCGCTGGGCTCGTGCACGATGAAGCTGAACGCGGCCGCCGAGATGGAGCCGATCACCTGGCCGGAGTTCGGCCGCCAGCATCCGTTCGCGCCGGCCTCGGACACCCCGGGCCTGCGCCGGCTGATCGCCGACCTGCAGGCCTGGCTGACCGGGATCACCGGCTACGACGAGATCTCGCTGCAGCCCAACGCCGGATCGCAGGGCGAGTACGCGGGCCTGCTGGCGATCCAGGCCTACCACATCGCCCAGGGCCAGGCCGAGCGCAACGTCTGCCTGATCCCGTCCAGTGCGCACGGCACCAACGCCGCGTCGGCCGCACTGGCCGGCATGAAGGTCGTGGTGGTGGCGTGCCGGGAGAACGGCGACGTCGACCTCGATGATCTGCGCGCCAAGGTGGCCGAGCACGCCGAGCATCTGTCGGCGCTGATGATCACCTACCCGTCCACCCACGGTGTCTACGAGCACGACGTCGCCGACATCTGCGCGGCCGTGCACGACGCCGGCGGGCAGGTCTACGTCGACGGCGCGAATCTCAACGCGTTGGTCGGCCTGGCCCGGCCGGGACGATTCGGCGGCGACGTCAGCCACCTCAACCTGCACAAGACGTTCTGCATCCCGCACGGCGGTGGCGGCCCCGGGGTGGGCCCGGTGGCGGTGCGCGCGCACCTGGCGCCGTACCTGCCCGGCCACCCGCTGGCCGAGGAGCTGGGTGAGCACTACACCGTGTCGGCGGCGCCGTACGGTTCGGCGTCGATCCTGCCGATCACGTGGGCCTACATTCGGATGATGGGGGCGCACGGGCTGCGGTCGGCGACGCTGGTGGCGATCGCGTCGGCCAACTACATCGCCCGCCGCCTCGACGAGTACTACCCGGTGCTCTACACCGGCGAGAACGGCATGGTGGCCCACGAGTGCATCCTCGATCTGCGGGGGATCACCAAGGCGACCGGCGTGACCGTCGACGACGTGGCCAAGCGGCTCGCCGACTACGGCTTCCACGCGCCGACGATGAGCTTCCCGGTGGCCGGCACGCTGATGGTGGAGCCGACCGAAAGCGAGTCGCTGGCCGAGGTGGACGCGTTCTGCGAGGCGATGATCGCGATCCGCGCCGAGATCGACAAGGTCGGGTCCGGGGTGTGGCCCGCCGAGGACAACCCGCTGCGCGGCGCCCCGCACACCGCGGAATGCCTGCTGGTCGACGACTGGCAGCATCCGTACACCCGGCAGGAGGCGGCGTACCCGCTGGGTCACGGGTTCCGGCCGAAGGTCTGGCCGCCCGTGCGCCGCATCGACGGCGCCTACGGCGACCGCAACCTGGTGTGCTCGTGCCCGCCCGTCGAGGCGTTCGCCTGACGAGCGTCGGCGGCGGGTGGCGATAGGGTGTCCGCGTGACGCAGCCGAGGTTGTTCATCTTCCCGCACGCCGGCGGGTCGGCGCAGTACTACGTGCCGTTCGCCAAGACGTTCACCACCGACGTCAAACGCACTGCCGTGCAGTACCCCGGCCAGCGTGGCAAGCAGGACTTCGCGTCGTTCACCAGCCTGCCCGCGCTCGCGGACGAGGTCGTGACGATGGTGTCGCCCGACAAAATCGGCGGGGCTCACGGTGACCCCATCTTCTTTTTCGGGCACAGCATGGGCGGCCTGCTGGCCTTCGAGGTGGCGCGCCGCTTCGAGGCGGCGGGCCGACCGATCGGGGCGCTGTTCGTCTCGGCGGTCGCCGCGCCCGGCCACGTCGGCTACGAGGACATCCCCGACGACGATGACGGGTTGCTGGCGGCGGTCAGCACGATGACGGGCGCCAACCCCGAGTTCATGAAGAACCCGGAGTTCGCGGCCGCGATCCTGCCGACGCTGCGCGGGCTCAAGGCGATCGCGAACTACCGGTGCCCGCCCGAGGTGACGCTGTCCAGCCCGATCCACGCCTTCTACGGGGACGACGACGAGATCGCGACGGCCGCCAAGGTGAAGCCGTGGGCCGACCGCACGACCTCGGACTTCACCGCCACCGAGTTGCCGGGCCATCACTTCTACCTCAATGACCACCTCGGCGAGGTGGTGCCCGCCATCGAGCGCACGATCTGGGCACGGGCGGCCCGATAGCCTACGACACGGCTGTGGTCTTGGCCACACGTTCGGCGGTGCCGTCATCTCCCGTGGAGCACACCCTCGGGGTCGGGACGCCGGCTCCGGCGAGCCCGTGCATCCTCCCCGGACCTGCTCCTTACCGACGAGTCAGGAACAAACACGACATGAGCGTGCAGATCTCGCAAATCGCTTACGCGCGCGTCAAGTCGAAAGGAGCATTGCGTTCAGCTGCCCCGCTCGGGTGCCCGCGTACCGGGCAGTTTCCATCCTGAGCAACCAGGATCCCCCGAGTGAGGTGGGGCGTTTGCGATGCTGGCAAAACTCTAGCCCCGCCGTCGGGAATAAATTGCACACCCGCGTTTGCTCTCTGCGGGCGAAATTTCGGCTGGTCACGCCGCTTCCCTCTGGCAAGCAATTCGTGGTCTAATCCTTGGTCGGATTGCACGACATTTGTGACAGGTCGGTGTTAGCCTTCGGGCGAGCGGGGGATGCGCGGCCACGAGCTGCGATTCGGTTTGCCAGACGGCAATGGGGCCGGGACGCAGAACTTATTGATGAAAGGACGTCGCCATGCCTTTGCTTGAGTCGACCATTCCCGGCATCCTCGCCGAGCGCGCTCGTCAGCAGCCCGACGATGTGGCGTACACCTTCATCGACTACGACATCGATCCGGCCGGATACGCCGAGTCGCTGACGTGGGCCCAGGTCCACCACCGTGTCCAGGTGGTGGCCGAGGAACTCCTCCGGCACGGGTCCAAGGGCGATCGCGCAGCGATCCTCGCCCCACAGGGCCTGGAGTACATCGTCGCGTTCTACGGCGCCATGGCCGCCGGCTTCATCGCCGTGCCGCTGCCGGTGCCCGCGATGGGCCAGCTCGACGAGCGCGTCAACGGCGCGCTGCGCGACTGCCAGCCGGTGGCGGTGCTGACCACCTCGGCCGTCGTGCACGACATCATGAACTACGTCGGCACCCTGCCCGGCGGCAACCCGCCCGCCGTCATCGAGGTCGACGCGCTGGACTTCGATTCGCCGCGCACCGTCGAGGTGAACGTCGGACCGCTGCCCAAGACCGCGTACCTGCAGTACACCTCCGGGTCGACGCGGGCGCCCGCCGGCGTGATCATGACGCACCGCAACGTGATCGCCAACGTCAAGCAGGTGTTCGACGACTACATGGAGCACCGCGACGGCATCCCGCCGCGGGACATCACGATGGTGTCGTGGCTGCCCTTCTACCACGACATGGGTCTGATCCAAGGGGTGTTCGCCTCGCTGCTGACGCCGTCGGAGGACGGCGGTCTGCACGGCAGGCCCGCGATGCTGATGAGCCCCGTGGCGTTCCTGCAGAAGCCGGCGCGCTGGATCCAGCAGCTGGCGATCAACCCGCACGCCTGGTCGGCCGCGCCCAACTTCGCATTCGAGTTGTCGGTCCGGCGCACCACCGACGCCGACCTCGAGGGCATGGACCTCGGTGACGTCCTTGGCATCATCAGCGGCAGCGAGCGGATCCACTCGGCGACCATCCGGCGCTTCAACGAGCGGTTCGCCAAGTTCAACATGCCGACCACCACCGTGCGGCCGTCCTACGGTCTGGCCGAGGCCACGCTGTACGTCATCTCCGCCCCGATGGGCCACACGCCGTCGACGGTCCGGTTCGACTACGAGAAGCTCGCGGCCGGTCACGCCGAGCGCTGCGGCACCGAGGCGGGCACCGAACTGGTCACCTACGGCGCCCCGCGGTCCTCGACCGTGCGCATCGTCGATCCGGAGACCCGAACCGAGAACCCCGACGGCAAGGTCGGCGAGATCTGGGTGCACGGCGACCAGGTCGCGATGGGCTACTGGCGCAACCCGCAGCAGACCGAGCGGACGTTCGGCGGCGAGATGGTCAACCCCTCCGAAGGCACCCCGGTCGGACCGTGGCTGCGCACCGGCGACCTCGGCGTGATGAGCGAGGGCGAGATGTTCATCATCGGCCGCATCAAGGACATGCTGATCGTCGACGGGCGTAACCACTACCCGGACGACATCGAGGCCACCATCCAGGAGATCACCGGCGGTCGCGTCGCCGCGATCTCCGTGCTCGACGACACCAGCGAGCAACTCGTCGCGGTCGTCGAGATGAAGAAGAAGGGCAGCTCCGAGGCCGAGGCGCTGGACAAGCTGCGCGCGGTCAAGCGTGAGGTGGCCTCTGCCATCAAGAAGACCCACAGCGTGCGCGTCGCCGATCTGGTGCTCGTCGCGCCCGGGTCGATCCCCATCACCACCAGCGGAAAGATTCGGCGCTCGGCCTGCGTGGATCGCTATCGCCAGGACGAGTTCAGCCGGTTGGACATCACTACATGACCTCTGCTTTCGACGAGGACGCCCTGCGGAACTGGTTGGTCGACTACCTGGTCACCAACATCGGGTGCAGCCCCGACGAGATCGATTTCGACGCACCACTCAACGACCTCGCGGTCGGTTCGAGTGATGCCGTCGTGCTCACCGGCGAGCTCTCCGAGCTGCTGGGCCGCACCGTCTCGCCGGTCGAGTTCTGGCAGTACCCGACGATCAACGCGCTGGCGAAGTTCCTGACCGGCGGCGAGGTCGAACCGATCGTGGAGGACGCGGCCGCGGCGGGCGGCGAGTACACCGCAGGCAACGAACCGATCGCGGTGATCGGGTTGGGGTTGCGGCTGCCCGGCGGCGCCGACATGGACGTCAACATCGAGGGGCCCGACGCCTACTGGCAGTTCCTCACCGAGGGCCGGTCCGCGGTGCGCGAGGTGCCCGCCGACCGGTGGGAGACCTTCTCGATCGATTCGCCGGAGGCGGCCGCCGCGCTCGCCGGAACGACCCGGTGGGGTTCCTTCCTGCGCGACGTCGACGCGTTCGACGCCGAGTTCTTCGAGATCTCGCCCAGCGAGGCCGACAAGATGGATCCCCAGCAGCGGCTGCTGCTGGAGGTCACCCAGGAGGCGCTCGAGCACGCCGGCATCCAGGCGCACACCCTGAGGCACTCGCAGACCGGCGTGTTCGCCGCGGCGTGCCTGGGGGAGTACGGCTACCTGTCGACGGTCGACCTCGGCGATGTGGACTCCTGGTCGGGGACCGGCGGCGCGCTGTCGATCATCGCCAACCGCGTCTCCTACTACTTCGATCTGCGCGGCCCGTCGATGACCATCGACACCGCGTGCTCGTCGTCGCTGGTGACGATCCACCTGGCGTGTCAGAGCCTGCGCTCGGGCGATTCGAACCTGGCGCTGGCCGCGGGGGTGAACCTGCTGCTGAGCCCGGCGGTGACGCGCAGCTTCGACCAGCTCGAGGCGATGTCCAAGACGGGGCAGTGCCACGCGTTCGACGCCAGCGCCGACGGGTTCGTCCGCGGCGAAGGCTGCGGGGTCGCGGTGCTCAAGCGGCTGTCGGACGCCCAGCGCGACGGTGACCGGATCCTCGCCGTGATCCGCGGCTCGGCGGTCAACCAGGACGGTCGATCCAACGGGCTGATGGCCCCGAACCCGGCGGCGCAGATGGCGGTGCTGCGGTCGGCCTACGCCGCAGCGGGTGTCGAACCGCGCGAGGTGGACTACGTCGAGGCGCACGGCACCGGCACGCTGCTCGGCGACCCGATCGAGGCCCGCGCACTGGGTACCGTCCTGGGCAAGGGCCGGCCGGCGGAACGTCCGCTGCTGCTGGGCGCGGTGAAGTCCAATCTGGGTCACCTCGAGGCCGCGGCCGGCATCGCCGGATTCGCCAAGGCGGTCCTGGCGCTGCAGCACCAGGAGATCCCGGCCAACCTCGGCTATCAGAAGCCGAACCCCCACATCCCGTTCGACAACCTGCGGCTCAAGGTGGTGGACGCGCCCACCGAGTGGGCACCCGCCGGGCGGCCGCGCCGCGCCGGTATTTCCTCGTTCGGTTTCGGCGGCACCAACGCCCACGTGGTCATCGAAGAGCCGCCCGTGGCGGCGCCCCCGCCGGCGCACACCGCCGAGCCGGCGGTGACGACGCTGGTGGTGTCGGGCCGCACCCCCGAGCGCATCGCTTCGCAGGCCGCAACCCTCGCCGAGTGGATGGTCGGCCCCGGCGCCGAGGCGTCCCTCACCGAGATCGCGCACACGCTGAACCACCACCGCTCCCAGCACGCCAAGTTCGCCACCGTGGCCGCCCGCGACCGCGCGCAGGCGATCGCCGGGTTACAGGCGCTCGGCGCCGGCCAGAGCGCCCCCGGCGTGGTCGGCCCGCATGTCGGCGCCTGCGCACGCGGCACGGTGTTCGTGTTCTCGGGGCAGGGTTCGCAGTGGGCGGGCATGGGGCAGCGGCTGCTGGCCGATGAACCCGCGTTCGCCGCGGCGCTGGCCGAGATCGAGCCGGTGTTCGTCGAGCAGGTGGGCTTCTCGCTGTACGACGTCATCGCCGAGGGTCGCCCGGTCAGTGGTGACGCCGAGGTGCAGCCGGTCCTGATGGGTCTGCAGCTGGCGTTGACCGAGCTGTGGCGCTCCTACGGTGTGCATCCGGACGCGGTGATCGGCCATTCCATGGGCGAGGTCACCGCCGCGGTGGTCGGCGGTGCGCTCAGCGTCGCCGACGGCCTGAAGGTCATCGCGCACCGCTCGCAGATCATGTCCCGGCTGGCCGGCCAGGGCGCCGTCGCGCTGGTGGAACTGGCCCCGGACGCCGCCGAGGCGTTCGTCGCCGACTATCCGAGCGTCGAGGTCGCGGGCTACGTGTCGCCGCGCCAGACCGTGGTCGCCGGGCTGCCCGCCGAGGTCGACGCCGTCATCGCCGCGGTCGCCGCGCAGGATCGGTTCGCCCGCCGGGTGAACATGGAGGTCGCCTCCCACACCGCGCTGATGGATCCGGTGCTGCCCGACCTGCGCGACGCGCTGGCCGGGATCACCCCCCGCACACCGACGATCCCGTTCCTGTCCACGGTCGTCGACGCCGAGGAACCGGTGCTCGACGCCGACTACTGGGTCGCCAACGTGCGGCAGCCGGTCCGGTTCAGCCAGGCCGTCGCCACCGCCGCGCAGGAGATCGGCACCTTCATCGAGGTCAGCCCCAACCCGATCCTGACCTACGCGGTCGCGGACACGCTGGGCACGGCCCACCACCACAGCCTCGGCACGTTGGTCAAGGACGGCGACGACACGCTGTCGTTCCACACCACGCTCAACGCGACCCACACCACCCACCCCCCGGAGACCGTCCACGAGGCGCACCAGGGGGCAGCGCAGGTCGCGCTGCCGACCACGCCGTGGCACCGGACCCACCACTGGGCGATCCGCAAGCGGGCGTCCTCCGGCGCGTCCGCCCCGCGCCCGGGCACTGTGCTCGGCTCCCACACCGCCGTGGCCGGCCCGCAGCCCGGCCACCTGTGGCAGGCCCGGCTCACGCCACAGGCCAGGCCCTACCCGCACGCCCACCGGTTCGCCGGGGTGGAGATCGTCCCGCTGTCGGTGCTGCTGCAGACGCTGGCGCAGGCCGCGGCGCACACCGGGGCCTCCGCGGTGGCCGATGTGCGGTTCGAGTTCCCGATCGCCGTCGACACGCCCCGCGTCGTGCAGGTCTACGCCGACGCCGACACCGTGACGATCTCGTCGGCCACCGGCGAGGACACCGAGGACCAGCACTGGGTGCGCCATGTCAGCGCCCGCATCAGCCGCGACGACATCGGCCCCGCCGCGCCCGCGGTGACCGACGCCTCGGGGTACGACCCGGCCGCGCTGCCCGAGCTGCACAACGCGTGGGGCATCGATGGGATGGCCTATCCGTGGACCGTCGAGTCGCACACCGGTGAGCGCGGAGAGTCGCGCACCGAGGTGACGTTCGCCGACGCGCCCGACGCCCCGCTGGCCGCGGTCCTGGACGCCGCGGTCAACCTGGGCCGCCTCGTCGACGCGTCGACCCCCGGGCTGATGGTTCCGTCGTCGGCCGACGCGGTGGTCTTCGCCGCGATGCCCGCGCCGCGCGGCACGATCGTGACCCGCAGCCGCGGCCGCGACGGCGACGCGCTCGTCGTCGACATCACCGTCACCGCGCCGGCCGGCGCCCCGATCGTCGACCTGCGCGGCCTGCGCTACACGCCGGTCGACGTCGACGAGCAGGCCGAACCCGACGCCGCACCGAGGCGCATCGCGCACCGCCTGGACTGGCAGCCGTGGGCCACCGACACGCCGCCGTCGCCGCTCGGACCCGTCGCCGTCGTCGGTACCGGCGAGGTGGCCGCCGCGCTGCGCGCGCTGGTCGACCCCGCCGAGGTCGCCGACGCCCGGCACGTGGTGTACGTCGCCGAGCCGGACCCGGCGCAGTCCGACCAGGACACCGCGGTGCGCCTCACCACCGAGGTGGCCGAGCTGGTCGGCACGCTGGCCGACCGCGGCCCGCGCGACCCCGCGACGCTGTGGATCCTCACCCGCGGGGTGCACGAGGCGGCCTCCGACGAGGCGCTGAGCCAGAGCGGCCTGTGGGGCCTGGCCGGCGTGGTCGGCGCCGAGCAGCCGCAGCTGTGGGGCGGTCTGATCGACCTGCCCGCGGGTTCCGACCCGCAGCTGTCGTCGCTGCTCGACGTGCTGTCGACACCGATCAAGTCCGTAGCGGTGTGGCGCGACGGTCAGGTGCGCACTTCGGTGCTGGCAGAGATCACCGACGAGCCGGTGCGCGAAACGCTGCGCTGCCGCCCCGATGCCGCGTATCTGATCACCGGCGGCCTGGGTGTGCTCGGCCTGCTGACGGCCGACTGGCTCGCCGACCGCGGCGCACGCCGTCTGGTGCTGGCGGGGCGCACGGCGCTGCCGTCGCGGCGGGACTGGGACGCCGTCTCGGACCCCGACGTGCGGGGCCGCATCGCGGCCATCCGGGCGCTGGAGCTCCGCGGTGTCAGCGTCGACACCGTCGCGGTCGACATCGCCGACCGGGACGCCGTCGGCGCCGTGCTGGACCGGCGGGACGCCGACGGCGCACCACCGATCCGTGGCGTCGTGCACGCCGCGGGCATGACCGAGGCACAGCTGCTCACCGAGATCGAGGCCGACCGCGTGCACGGCACCGTGTGGCCGAAGGTCGCCGGCGCGCGGGTGCTCGACGCGCTGTTCCCCCCGGGCAGCCTGGACTTCCTGTACCTCGCCGCGTCCGCTGGCGCCGTGTTCGGCATCCCCGGCCAGGGCGCCTACGCCGCGGGCAACGCCTACCTCGACGCGCTGGCGCGGTCCCGGCACGCCCGCGGCGACAACACCGTCAGCCTGGACTGGGTCGCGTGGCGCGGGCTCGGCTTCGGCGGCGACGCCCAGGTCGTGGTCTCCGAACTGGAGCGGGTCGGCTCGCGGCCGGTCGGGGCGAGCGAGGCGTTCGCGGCGTGGGACCACGTCACCCGCTTCGACATCGACCAGGTCGTGATGGCCCCGATGCAGTCCGCCGAGGACGCCGCGGCCGTCACCTCCGACGCGCACCGCCCGGCGGCGCCGACGCGCAACTGGTCGGCGATGAGCGCCGAGGAACTGCTCGCCGAACTGCGTGGCGGGCTGCGCGGCATCCTGGCGACCGAGTTGCGGCTGCCCGCCGACGACGTCGCCACCGATAGACCGTTCGCCGAGATGGGTCTGAACTCGGTGATGGCGATGTCGATCCGACGCGAGATCGAACGCCTGGTGGGCCTGGAGTTGTCGGCGACGATGCTGTTCAACCACCCGACGGTCGACACGTTCGCGACCTATCTCGCCCAGCAGCTGGTACCCGATCTGGATGTCGGCGGCGACGACGAGGTGGCCGACGACGACGCGGGGGACAGCCTGCTCGACTCGCTGTTCGACAGCGTCGAATCGAACTAGGCCGGCCGGCGGATCGATGCGACGGACCATCCAGGATTTCTCGGATCGACCCGTTGCGTTAGACGATGTCGGGAGTTATGCCGGGAGTTTCAGAAAGGACCACTGATGCCAGCACTGACGGCGCCCACCGTGACGACCATTCCCGCGCTCCTGGCTGACCGTGCGCAGCAGCAGCCCGACGACACGGCGTACACGTTCTTCGACTTCGAGTCGGACCCGGCCGGCGTCACCGACAGCCTCACGTGGTCGGAGCTGCATCACCGGGTCCGCGTCGTCGCGGCCAAACTGGCCACGCTCGGGTCGCCCGGGGACCGCGCGGTGATCCTGGCCCCGCAGAGCCTCGAATACATCATCGGGTTCCTCGGAGCGATCGAGGCCGGCTTCATCGCCGTGCCGCTGACCATGCCGCAGCTGCGCCAGCACGACGAGCGCGTCACCGGTGCGATGAAGGACTCCCAGCCCGTCGCGGTGCTGACCACCTCGGCCGTCGTCGACGACATCCGCCACTACGGCCAGCTCGACTCCCGGCAGCGCCCACCGAAGTTCATCGAGGTCGACACGTTGGACGTCGATGCGCCGCTGCGGCCCGCGGCGCCGGTGTCGCTGCCCAAGACCGCCTATCTGCAGTACACGTCGGGTTCGACCCGGCTGCCCGCCGGGGTGGTGGTGAGCCACCGCAACGTGCTGATCAACGTGCACGAGCTGTTGACCGACTACTACGAGACCTTCCCCGACGGCGGAGCGCCCGAGGACACCACCGTGGTGTCGTGGCTGCCCTTCTATCACGACATGGGCCTGATCGTCGGGGTGTTCATCCCGATCATGCTGGGCTGCCCCGGGGCGCTGATGAGCCCGATCGCGTTCATGCAGAAGCCTTCCCGCTGGATGCAGCTGCTGGGCTCGCATCCGGGCGCGTTCACCGCGGCGCCGAATTTCGCGTTCGAACTGGCCGTCAAGCGCACCAGCGACGAGGACATGGCGGGCAAGGACCTCAGCGGCGTGGCCGTGATGATCAATGGCGCCGAGCGGGTGCACGGCTCCACCGTGCGCCGGTTCAACGAACGCTTCGCCGCGTTCGGGCTGCCCGATGCGGCGATGCGCCCGTCCTACGGGCTGGCCGAGGCGACGGTGTACGTGGTGGCGTCGGCCGGCGGACGGCCGCCGACGTCGGTGCGGTTCGACTACGAGAAGCTGGCCGCGGGTCATGCCGAGCGCTGCGATGACGACAGCGGCACCGAGCAGATCGGCCTGGGCCGGCCGCGCACCACGACGGTGCGGGTGGTCGATCCCGAGACCTGCATCGAGAACCCCGCAGGCAAAATCGGCGAGGTGTGGCTGCACGGCGAGCACGTCGCCGGCGGTTACTACCAGAACCCCGAGCTGACGCAGAAGCACTTCGCCGGCCAGCTGGCGGAGCCGACGGCGGGCACGCCGAAGGGCCCGTGGCTGCGCACCGGTGACCTCGGCGTGCTGTTCGACGACGAGCTGTACCTCGTCGGGCGCATCAAGGATCTCCTCATCGTCGACGGGCGCAACCACTACCCCGACGACATCGAGGGCACCGTGGCCGAGTTCACCGGCGGCCGTGTCGCCGCGATCTCGGTGGACGACGACGCCAGCGAGCGGCTGGTGGTGATCGCCGAGCTGAAGAAGCAGATCGACCCGGCGGCGCTCGAGGCGGTCACCCAGCAGGTCACCTCGGCGGTCTCGATGACGCACAGCGTGCGGCTGTCGGATTTCGCGCTGGTGCCCCCGGGGTCGCTGCCGCTGACGACCAGCGGCAAGGTGCGCCGCGCGATGAGCAAGGACCTGTACCTCGAGGGTGCCTTCACCCGGTTGGACGCCACTAGATGACCTCAGCTTTCGACGAGGCTGCTGTTCGTCGCTGGCTCACCGACTACCTGGTCACGAACAACGGTTGCAGTCCTGAGCAGATCGCTCGCGGGGCGTCGATGCACGACCTCGGCGTGGGGTCGCGCGACGCCGTGGTGCTGACCGGGGTGCTGTCGGAGTACCTGGGCCGTCCGGTGTCGCCGGTGGACTTCTGGCAGTACCCGACGGTCGACGCGCTGGCGACGTTCTTGACCGGCGGAGAGGTCGAACCCATCGACACGCCGATCGGGGCGGTCGCGGGTCGGTCCGGGTCGACGGACGAGCCGGTCGCGGTGATCGGGCTGGGGTTGCGGCTGCCCGGCGGGGCGGACCTCGACGGCAACATCGAGGGTCCCGACGCGTTCTGGGATTTCCTGACCGAGGGCCGCTCGTCGGTGGTCGAGGTGCCGGCCGACCGGTGGGCCTGGTTCGACGACGGCACCGCCGAAGGTGCCGCGGCGCTGGCGAACACCACCCGCTGGGGGTCCTACCTGCGCGACATCGACGCCTTCGACGCCGAGTACTTCGAGGTCATCCCGCGCGAGGCGATGCGGATGGACCCCCAGCAGCGTCTGCTGCTCGAGGTGGTGCACGAGGCGCTGGAGAACGCGGGCATCCCGGCCGACGCGCTCGCCGAGTCGCGAACCGGCGTGTTCGCCGGGGCCAGCGCGGGCGATTACGCCCAGCTGGGCGCGTCGGACCTGAGCCAGGTCGACGCCTGGTATGGCACCGGCGGCTCGATCAGCATCATCGCCAACCGGGTGTCGTACTTCTTCGACTTCCGCGGCCCGTCGGTCACCATCGACACCGCGTGCTCGTCGTCGCTGGTGGCGATCCACCTGGCGTGCCAGAGCCTGCGCACCGGGGACTCCGACGTGGCGCTGGCCGCGGGGGTGAACCTGCTGCTGTCCCCGGCCGGCACGCGCAGCCTCGACCAGGCCGACGCGATGTCCAAGACGGGGCAGTGCCACGCGTTCGACGCCGCCGCCGACGGGTTCGTCCGCGGCGAGGGCTGCGGGGTCGCGGTGCTCAAGCGGCTGTCGGACGCGCAGCGCGACGGTGACCGGATCCTCGCCGTGATCCGCGGGTCGGCGGTCAACCAGGACGGTCGCTCCAACGGGCTGATGGCGCCGAACCCGTCAGCGCAGATGGCGGTGCTGCGCGCCGCCTACGCCGCGGCGGGGGTGGATCCCCGCGAGGTGGACTACGTGGAGGCGCACGGCACCGGCACGCTGCTCGGCGACCCGATCGAGGCGCGTGCGCTGGGCACCGTGCTGGGCAAGGGCCGGCCGGCGGAACGTCCGCTGCTGCTGGGCGCGGTGAAGTCCAACCTGGGCCATCTCGAGGCCGCGGCCGGCATCGCCGGGTTCGCCAAGGCCGTGCTGGCCTTGCAGCACAACACGATTCCCGCCAACCGCGGATACGAGAACCCGAATCCGCACATCCCGTTCGACAAGCTGCGGTTGCGTGTGGTCGACGAGCCCACCGACTGGGCGCCGGCCGGGCGGCCGCGCCGCGCCGGCATCTCGTCGTTCGGCTTCGGCGGCACCAACGCCCACGTGGTGATCGAGCAGCCCCCGGTGGCGGTGCCCGCCGACATCCCGGCCGAGCCGGCGGTGACGACGCTGGTGGTGTCGGGCCGCACGCCCGAGCGCATCGCCTCGCAGGCCGCGATGCTCGCCGACTGGATGGTCGGCGACGGTGCCGAGGCCTCGCTGAGCGACGTCGCGCACACACTCAACCACCACCGCTCGCAGCACACGACGTTCGCCACCGTCGTGGCACGCGACAAGGCCCACGCGGTGGAGGATCTGCAGGCCCTGGCCGCAGGCCGCACGGCACCCGGAGTGGTCCCGGCCGGGGCGGTCCCGCCGAAGCCGGGCACGGTGTTCGTGTATTCCGGGCAGGGTTCGCAGTGGGCGGGCATGGGGCAGCGGCTGCTGGCCGATGAGCCCGCGTTCGCCGCGGCGCTGGCCGAGATCGAGCCGGTGTTCGTCGAGCAGGTGGGCTTCTCGCTGTACGACGTCATCGCCGAGGGTCGCCCGGTCAGTGGTGACGCCGAGGTGCAGCCGGTCCTGATGGGTCTGCAGTTGGCGTTGACCGAGCTGTGGCGCTCCTACGGTGTGCATCCCGACGCGGTGATCGGCCATTCCATGGGCGAGGTCACCGCCGCGGTGGTCGCCGGTGCGCTCAGCGTCGCCGACGGCCTGACGGTCATCGCGCACCGCTCGCAGATCATGTCCCGGCTGGCCGGCCAGGGCGCCGTCGCGCTGCTGGCCCTCGACGAGCAGACCGTCGCCGCGCAGATCGCGGAGTACCCCAGCGTCGAGATCGCCGGGTACCTGTCGCCGCGCCAGACCGTGGTCGCCGGGCTGCCCGCCGAGGTCGACGCCGTCATCGCCGCGGTGACCGCGCAGAACGCGTTCGCCCGCCGGGTGAACATGGAGGTCGCCTCCCACACCGCGCTGATGGACCCGGTGCTGCCCGACATCCGGGCCGCCCTGGCGGACATCGACGCCGGCGCTCCGACGGTCACGTTCTTCTCGACGGTCTCCGACCCGGGGCAGACGCCGACACTCGACGCCGACTACTGGGTGGCCAACGTGCGGCAGCCGGTGCAGTTCAGCCGCGCCGTCGCTGCCGCCGCGGTCGATCACGGCACGTTCATCGAGGTCAGCCCGCACGCGACGCTGGGGCAGCCGATCGCCGCCACGCTGGCCGAGCAGACCGACGTCCGGTCGCTCGGCACGCTGACCCGCGACGCCGACGACACCGTGACGTTCCACGCCCATCTCAACGCCACGCACACCACCCGTGCGCCGCAGACCCCGCACCACAGCGAGCCGCACGTGGTGCTGCCCGCCACACCGTGGCACCACACCCGGCACTGGGTCGACGTCCGGCCCGCGCGCCGCACCGCCGAGGGCCGCCCGACCGCGCCACCCGCCGACACCGACGTGCCCGTGGAGTGGTTCTGCGCGCTGACGTGGCCGGTGAAACCGCTTGTCGCGTCCGACAATTCGCAGCAGGGCCGGTGGCTGGTCGTCGGCGACGCCCGCGTCGGCGAGGAGATGGGCCGTCTGCTGGACGGCCCGGTGCGCACGCTGGGCGCCGGGGACGACGGACTGGCCGACGCGGTGGCCGACGCCACCCACGTGCTCTACGCCCCCGACGAGCGCGACGGGGACGAGCTGGGCTACGAGCTGTTCGAGGCCGGTCGCGCGATCGCGTCGGCCGCCGCGGCGAGCCGCGAATCAGACACCGCGGCGAGCCGCGAATCAGACACCGCGGCGAGCCCGACGCCGCCGGCGCTGTACCTGCTGACCCGCAACGCCCAGCCCGTCGCCGAGGGCGACCGGGCCAACCCGGCCCAGGCGGTGCTGTGGGGACTCGGCCGCACGCTGGCCCTCGAGCATCCCGAGATCTGGGGCGGCCTCGTCGACGTCGACGCGTCGGTGCCCGCGCCGGTGACCGCCCGCTGGGTGCTCGCCGAGGCGCACACCGGTGATGGTGAGGACCAGGTCGTCTACCGGGCGGGGACGCGCAGGGTGGCCCGGTTGGTGCACCAGCCGCCCACCGCACCCGGCACCACCGGCCTCGACCCGCACACGGCGCACCTGGTGATCGGCGCGACCGGCAACATCGGTCCGCGGCTGATCGAGCAGCTCGCCGCGATGGGGGCGAAAACCGTTGTGGCCGTGTCCCGTAACCCCGGCGGTCGGCTCGACGAACTGACCGCCCGGCTCGCGGCGACCGGCACCACCGTCGTCACCGCGGCCGCCGACGCCGCCGACGAGACGGCGCTGCGCGCGCTGTTCGACCGGTTCGGCGCCGACCTGCCGCCGCTGGGCGGCGTCTACCTCGCCGCGATGAGCGGGGGACCGGTGACGCTGGCGGACATGACGCACGACGACGTCGTCGCGATGTTCCGTTCCAAGATGGACGCGGCGGCGCTGCTGCACCGGCTGTCCCTGGGCCATCCGGTCGAGCAGTTCGTGCTGTTCTCCTCGATCTCCGGCGTGCTCGGCTCCCGTTGGCTGGCGCACTACGCGGCGACGACGACGTTCCTGGACACCTTCGCGTTCGCCCGGCGGGCCGCGGGACTGCCGGCGTGCGCCATCAACTGGGGACTGTGGAAGTCGCTGGCCGACGTGCAGGAGGGCTTCGAGAAGCTGGCCACGGCCGAGTCGGGTCTGGAGCCGATGCCCGACGAGACCGCGATCGCGGCGCTGCCGTTGTTCGTCGGCCCCGGGGCACCGGCGCGCGCCACCGTGGTGGCCGCGGACTGGCCCCGCCTGGCCGCGGCCTACCACACCCGCGCCCAGCTGCACATCCTCGACGACCTGCTCGCCGAGGACGCGGCGGCGCAGCCCGCGCCGACCGGCGACACGGCGTTCCGCGGGGAGTTGCGCGCCGCCGATCCGGCGCGGCGCATCGATTTGCTGGCCGACCACGTCGGCGCCCAGGTCGCCGCGGCGATGGGGCTGGCCTCGGCACACTCGCTGGATCCCACCGTCGGTTTCTTCCAATTCGGCATGGATTCGCTGATGAGCGTAACGTTGCAACGTTCGCTGAGCGAAAGCCTTGGGGAGGTCCTGCCCGCCTCGGTGGTGTTCGACTACCCGACCATCGAGGCGCTCACCGATTACTTGGCGTCGGTCCTGCCTGAGATAATCGAGACCGCCGGTCACGACGACGAGGTCGCGGGCGGCGCGGGCTCGACCGATGGCCCCGACGAGGCCGCGGACGCCTACGACGACCTGGCCGAGGACGAACTGCTTGCCAGACTTTCGGAAAGATTGAGTTGACTGAGATGACCCAAGCGTCGCCGGATCGCCGGGCGATCATCACCGAGGCCCTGCGCAAGATCGACGATCTGAGCGCGCGGCTGGCGGCGGCCGAGAAGGCCGAGACCGAACCGATCGCCGTGGTGGGCATCGGTGCGCGGCTGCCCGGCGGGGTCGACAACGCCTCACAGTTCTGGCAGCTGCTGCTCGATGGCGGCAACGGCGTGATCCGGGTCCCGGCCGACCGCTGGGACGCCGACGAGTTCTACTCGCCCGACCACAGCGTGCCGGGGACGATCTGCAACCGCGAGGGCGGTTTCCTGACCACCTGGCAGCCCGACGAGTTCGACGCCGAGTTCTTCTCGATCTCCCCGCGCGAGGCCGCAGGCATGGATCCCCAGCAGCGGCTGCTGATGGAGGTCGCGGTGGAGGCGCTCGAGGACGCGAACATCAGCCCGCGCTCGCTGCGCGGCTCGTCGACGGGCGTGTTCGTCGGCCTGACCGCCAACGACTACTTCCGTTCGGTGATCGGCGTCCTCGAGCCCGAGGAGATCGACCCGTACATCCCGTTCGGGAACGCGCCGAACTTCGCGGCGGGGCGGCTGTCCTACTTCCTCGGCGTCCGTGGTCCGGCCGTGGTCAGCGACACCGCCTGCTCGTCGTCGCTGGTCTCGATCCATCTGGCCTGCCAGAGCCTGCGCCGCGGCGAGAGTGACCACGCCCTGGCCGCCGGGGTGAACCTGATCCTGAGCCCCGAGAACAACATCGCCTGCTCGCGGTGGGGCATGCTCTCGCCGACGGGACGGTGTGCGACGTTCGACGCCGGCGCCGACGGGTACGTCCGCAGCGAGGGCTGCGGCGTCGTGGTGCTCAAGCGCCTCAGCGACGCGCAGCGCGACGGGGACCGGGTGCTCGCCGTCGTGCGCGGCTCGGCGGTCAACCAGGACGGCGCCAGCAGCGGCCAGACCGTTCCCAACGGCCCCGCGCAGCAGGAGCTGATGCGCACCGCGCTGGCCAACGCGCGGCTGGCCCCGTCGGACGTCGACTACGTCGAGGCGCACGGCACCGGCACCGGGCTGGGCGACCCGATCGAACTCGACGCGCTGTCGGCCGTGTACGGCGACCGCAAGGACGCCGCGCCGCTGGTGCTCGGATCGGTGAAGACCAACCTCGGCCACCTCGAATCCGCCGCCGGCGTGACCGGGTTCATCAAGACCGTGCTGAGCCTCGCGCACGGCCACATCCCGAAGATGCTGCACTTCTCGACGTTGACCCCCCAGGCCGGGGAGGGCGCGTCGAAGTTCCACATCGCGTCGGAGTCGATGGACTGGCCCGCCCACGACCGTCCGCGCCGCGCCGCGGTGTCGTCGTTCGGCGTCAGCGGCACCAACGCCCACATCGTCCTCGAACAGGCCCCTGCTCCGGATGCCGCGAAAACCCCAGCGCCGCAACCGGAACCGCCGGTAAGCACGCTGGTGGTCACCGGCAAGACCCCGGCGCGCGTCGCGTCGCTGGCCGGTGCGCTGGCCGACTGGCTGCAGAGCCCCGACGCCGCGGCGGTCAGCCTGGCCGACGTCGCCGAGACGCTCAACCACCGCCGCGCCCAGCATCCGCGGTTCGCCACCGTCGCCGCCGCCGACCGCGACCAGGCGGTCGCCGGGCTGCGGGCGGTCGCCGGGGGCTACCCGGCGCCGGGAGTTGTGCCCGTGCACGACGGTGCGTGCGGCTCGGGCACCGTGTTCCTGTACTCCGGGCAGGGCTCGCAGTGGGCCGGCATGGGCCGGCGCCTGCTGGCCGACGAGCCGGCGTTCGCGGCGGCCGTCGACGAACTCGAACCCGACTTCGTCGCCCAGGCCGGGTTCTCGCTGCGCGACGTGCTGACCTCCGGGGAGACCGTCGTCGGCATCGACCGCATCCAACCGGTGCTGGTCGGCGTCCAGCTGGCGCTGACCGCGCTGTGGCGGTCCTACGGCGTCGTCCCCGATGCCGTCATCGGGCACTCGATGGGCGAGGTGACGGCCGCGGTGGTGGCCGGCGCGCTCAGCCCGGCCGACGGGCTCAAGGTGATCTCCACCCGGTCGCGGCTGATGAAGCGGCTGTCCGGTCAGGGCGCGATGGCGCTGCTGGAGCTCGACGCCGCAGCCGCCGAGGAGCTGATCGCCGGCTACGACGGGTTGACCGTGGCGGTCTACGCCTCGCCGCACCAGACCGTGATCGCCGGCCCGCCCGACCAGGTGGACGCCGCGATCGCGGTGGTCGACGCGCAGGACCGGCTGGCCCGCCGCGTCGACGTCGACGTCGCGTCGCACCACCCGATCATCGACCCGATCCTGGAGGAGCTGCGCACCGAGCTCGCGACGCTGCAGCCCACGGCGCCGTCCATCCCGGTGATCGTCACCACCGACCAGCGCCCCACCGACGGGTCGAACGTCTTCGACGCCGACCACTGGGTGGCCAACCTGCGCAACCCGGTGCGGTTCGCCCGCGCGGTCGCCACGGCCGGCGCCGAGCACGCGGTGTTCGTGGAGGTCAGCCCGCACCCGCTGCTGGGGTACGCGATCAAGGACACGCTGGCCGGCCAGCACCACCACAGCATCGCCACGCTGCAGCGCGACGCCGACGACACGCTGACCTTCCGCACCAACCTCAACGCCACCCACACGACGCGTCCGCCGAAGACGCCCGAGCGGCCCGGCCCGCGGGTGCAGATCCCGACCACGCCGTGGCACCACGCGCACCACTGGATCCACACCGCCGCGATGCGAGCGGCCGAGGGCGCCGGTGCCGCGGTCTCGCCGGCGAGCGGCGAGGGCGGCTACCACGAGTGGATGCACCGCCTCAGCTGGCCGGTTCGCGAGCTGGGCGCCGCCCGCGTTGACGGCTCCTGGGTGGTGATCTCCGACGACGACGGCCTGGCGGCGGCGCTGGACGCGCAGACGCTGCCGCTGTCCGCGCTCGACGATCCTGCTGCGCTGCGCAATGCGGTGGCCGCAACGGATTTCGTGGTGTACGCACCGTCGGTGCCGTCGCAGCGGTTCGATGCCGCCGCGGCCTACCTGCTGTTCGACGAGCTGCGCCGGCTCACCGTCGCGCTGGCCGGAAGCGGTTCTGCGCCCAGGCTTTTCGTCGCGACCCGAAACGCGCAACCGGTCGTCGACGGGGACCGCGCCAACCCCGGGCACGCGGTGCTGTGGGGTCAGGGCCGCACACTGGCGCTCGAGCATCCCGAGTTCTGGGGCGGTCTGGTCGATGTCGACGAGACGCTGCCCCCGGAGCTGCTGGGCGCCCACCTGCGCGCCGAGGCGGCGACGCTGGAGGACACCGACCGCGACGACCAGGTGGTCTACCGGGCGGGGGAGCGGCGGGTGCCCCGACTGGAGGCCGCGGCGCTGCCCGCGGTGGCAGTCAGCCGTCTGGAGAGCGGCACCAGCCACCTCGTGGTCGGCGCGACCGGCAACGTCGGGCCGTCGCTGATCCGCCAGCTCGCCGAGATGGGCGCCTCGACGGTGGTCGCGGTGTCGCGGCGCGGCACCGGTCTCGCTGATCTGGCCGCCGAGGTGGCCCCGCTCGGCACCACGCTGGTCGAGGTCGCCGCCGACGCCGCCGACGAGGCGTCGATGGCCGCGGTGTTCGACCGGTTCGGCGCGGACCTGCCTCCGCTCGACGGGGTCTACCTGGCGTCACTGGCCGGCGGCGAGGCGCTGCTGACCGACATGACCGACGACGATCTGCGCCCGATGTTCCGGGCCAAGGTGGACGCGGCGGCGGTGCTGCACAAGCTGTCGCTGACCACCGCGGTCCGCCGGTTCGTGCTGTTCTCCTCGATCACCGGGCTGCTCGGCTCGCGCGCGGTCGCCCACTACACCGCGGCCAACGCCTTCGCCGACGCGTTCGCCTACGCCCGCCGGGCGCTGGGTCTGCCGGCGACGGTCGTGGACTGGGGCCTGTGGAAGTCGTGGTCGGACGCCCAGCCGCAGATGAAGGCGGCCGGTCTGGAGCCGATGCCCAATGACGTCGCGATCCGGATGCTGCCGACGGTGCTCAGCCCCGACGCCGGCACGCAGCTGGTGCTCGCGGGCGCCGACTGGCCGCGGCTGGCCGACGCCTACCGGATGCGCGCCGCGGTCAAGGTCCTCGACCACCTGGTCAGCGGACCGGTCGTCGGCGCGGACCTGTCGGCGCTGCCCGCGCCCGCCTGGGGCACGGTGCTCGGCGACCCGGTCGAGAACACCGGTCACGACCAGCTGTGGCGCGCGCGTCTGCAGCCCGGCGAACGGTCCTACCCGGTCGCGCACCGGGTGCGCGGCGTCGAGGTGGTCCCCGTCTCGGTCGTGCTGCACACGCTGGCGGCCGTGGCCGCCCGGATCGGCGGAGGCTCGGCGACCGGAAAAGTCGCCAGTGACATCCGGTTCGAGTACCCGATCGTCGCCGACCAGGCGAAGGCGGTGCACGTCACCGTCGACGGCGACGCGGTGAGCATCTGGTCGAGCACCGGTCCCGACACCCCGGAACAGAAATGGACGCGGCACGCCGGCGCCACGCTGGTCGCCGCTTCCGGGACGGCGCCGCAGGGCGACCAGAGCCCCGTCGGCACGGTGTTCGACGGTGCGGCGATCGAGGACATGCAGCGCGCGTGGGGGGTGGAGGGCCGGCCGTTCACGTGGACGGTCGCCGATGCCACGGCCACCGCCGCGGGCGCCCGGGGTGCGGTCGACGTGCCCGCGGACACGGACACGCCCGCCGCGGCACTGCTCGACGCCGCCGTGCACGTGGCCCGCCTCGCCGACGCCGACAACCCCGCGCTGCTGCTGCCCGCGGGCGCGGAGAGCATCGCCGAAGCCGACAGCGCCGTCGCCGGGCCCGCCGTGATCGAGGTGTACCGGCGGGCCGGCGCCGGCGACGGACTGGTCGTCGACGCGCTGGTCACCGGGCCCGACGGCACGGTGTGGGTGGACATCCGCGGTCTGCACTTCGCCCCGGTGGAGTCGGCCCCGGCCCCCAGCTCGGGCCAGACGCCCACGGAGGCAACCGAATTCATCGACTGGACGGCGATGTCCGGCGCCGACACCGTCGCGGAGCTGCGGGTGCGGCTGCGGGCGATCCTGGCCCGCGAGCTCGGCATGCCCGAGGACGCGGTCGACGTCGACGCGCCGTTCCCGGGGCTCGGCCTGGACTCGATGATGGCGATGAACCTGCTGCGCGACGCCAAGGCGCTCGTGCGCATCGACCTGTCCGCGACGATGCTGTGGAACCACCCGTCGATCTCGCTGCTGTCGCAGTTCATCGCCGAGCTGCTCGCGCCGATGCAGCAGGCTCAGCCCGAATCCCCCTCCGAGCCCGAGCCCGAGCCCCAGGACGAGTCGGACGAGTTCAGCCTCGACGACCTGTTCGACAGCATCGAATCTTCCGTCGAGTCGGCCAACGCCGGCAGTGAGGGCGCCATCTGATGAAGACCACCTTCGACCGGATCTCGGGCATGACCGCCGAGCAGCGCGACAAGCTGGCCGAACAGTTCGAGAAGGCCTCCCGCGTGGCCAGTGCCGAGCCCATCGCGGTGGTCGGCATCGGCTGCCGGTTGCCCGGCGGCGTGACCGGTCCCGACAGCTTCTGGAAGCTGCTGGAGAGCGGCACCGACGCGGTGACCGAGGTGCCCGCCGACCGCTGGGACGCCGAGGCGTTCTACGACACCGACCTCAGCGCGCCGGGCCGCATGCCCACCAAGTGGGGCGCCTACCTCGACGACGTCACCGGCTTCGACGCCGACTTCTTCGGCATCACCCCGCGCGAGGCTACGTCGATGGACCCGCAGCAGCGTGTCGCCCTCGAGGTCGCCTGGGAGGCGCTGGAGAACGCCGGGTACGCGCCCGACCAGCTCGGCGAGTCCCGCACCGCGGTGATGCTGGGCGTCTACTACAGCGAGTACCAGAACGCGTCGCCGGACAATGCCGACGCCATCGACGCGTACTCGGCGACCGGTAACGCGCACAGCGTCACCGTCGGCCGCATCGCCTACCTGCTGGGCCTCAAGGGCCCGGCCGTCGCGGTCGACACCGCGTGCTCGTCGTCGCTGGTGTCGATCCACCTGGCCTGCCACAGCCTGCGCATGCGGGAGAGCGACCTCGCACTGGCCGGCGGCGTCAACCTCAACCTGCGCCCGGAAACCCAACTGGCGCTGGCCAAGTGGGGCATGCTGTCGCCGCACGGACACTGCTATGCGTTCGACTCGCGCGCCGACGGGTTCGTGCGCGGCGAGGGCGCGGGCGTCGTCGTGCTCAAGCGGCTCACCGACGCGGTGCGCGACGGGGACCGCGTGCTGGCGGTCGTGCGCGGCTCGGCGGTCAACCAGGACGGCCGCTCCAACGGTCTTACCGCGCCCAACGCGCCGTCGCAGCGCGACGTGCTCACCCGGGCGCTGAAGTCCGCCGATGTGGCGGCCTCGACGGTGGACTACATCGAATGCCACGGCACCGGAACAGCTCTCGGCGATCCGATCGAGTTCGACGCGCTGGCCGCGATCTACGGCAAGGGCGAGGTGCCGTGCGCGCTGGGCACCGTCAAGACGAACATGGGCCACCTCGAGGCGGCGGCCGGCGTGGCCGGGTTCATCAAGACGGTGCTGACGCTGCAGCACGGCACCATCGCGCCGAATCTGCACTTCGACCAGTGGAACCCGCAGATCGACCCCACGCCGACGCGGCTGTTCGTGCCGACCGAGGCCAAGCCGTGGCCCGCGAGCGATCATCCGCGCCGCGCGGCGGTGTCGTCGTTCGGCTTCAGCGGCACCAACGCCCACATCGTGCTGGAGCAGGGGCCGGAGAGCCCGGTGGCGCCGGCCGCCCCCGAGTCGGGGGTGACCACGCTGGTGGTGTCCGGGAAGTCCGCAGCCCGGCTGGCGGCGTCGGCGACGGCGCTGGCCGACTGGCTGGAGGGCGACGGCGCCGCGGCGCCGCTCGCCGATGTCGCGTTCACCGTGAACCACCACCGCAGCCGGTACCCGACGATCGCCACCGTGTGCGCCCGCACCCACGCCGAGGCCGTCACCGGTCTGCGCGCGCTGGCCGCCGGTCAGACCGCGCCGGGGGTCATCGGTGCGCACGACGCGAAGACCGGGAACGGCACGGTGTTCCTGTACTCCGGCCAGGGCGCGCAGTGGGCCGGCATGGGCAAGGCGCTGCTGGCCGAGGAGCCGGCGTTCGCCAAGGCCGTCGACGAGCTCGAGCCGGCGTTCCTCGACAAGGTCGGGTTCTCGCTGCGCCAGACGCTCGAGGCCGGCGAGCCCGTGGTCGGCATCGACCGCATCCAGCCGGTGCTGGTCGGCATGCAACTGGCGCTGACCGAGCTGTGGCGCTCCTACGGCGTGGAACCCGACGCGGTGATCGGCCACTCGATGGGCGAGACCACCGCCGCGGTGGTAGCCGGGGTGCTCACCCCCGCCGAGGGTCTCGACGTGATCGCCACGCGTACGCGGCTGATGAAGCGGTTGTCCGGCCAGGGCGCGATGGCGCTGCTCGAACTCGATCCCGCCGCGGCCGAGAAACTGATCGCCGACCGTCCGGACGTGACGATCGCGGTGTACGCCTCGCCGAAGCAGGTCGTGATCGCCGGGCCGCCCGATCAGGTCGACGAGCTCGTCGCGCAGGTCGACGCGCAGGGCAGGCTGGCCCGTCGGGTCGAGGTCGACGTGGCCTCGCACCACCCGACCATCGACCCGGTGCTGCCGGAGCTGCGCGAGGCGCTGACCTCGCTGCGGCCCCAAGCCCCGAAGATCCCGCTGATCTCGACCGTCGCCTACACCGGCTCCTCGCCGATGTACAGCGCCGACTACTGGGCGGCGAATCTGCGCAACCCGGTGCGGTTCAGCCAGGCCGTGCACGAGGCGTCCGCCGAGAACAGCAATTTCATCGAGATCAGCCCGCACCCGCTGCTGAGCCACGCGATCTCCGACACCCTCGACGCGCAGTCCACCAGCCGCCGGTTCCACGTCGGCTCGACCGTGAACCGGGACCACCCCGAGACGCTGGCATTCCACGCGCAGCTCGCCGCGGTGCGGCCGCCGGCGGTCAAGGCCGCCGACGGCGAGTTCGGCCGCGTCGTGGACGCACCGCCGACCGCGTGGCAGCACGTGCCGTTCTGGCAGTCCGACCGCGGCACGGGCCGGCAGTTCACCGGTACGCACCCGCTGCTCGGTCTGCACGTCGAACTGCCCTCGGGCAGCGGCCACGTGTGGCAGTCCGATGTCGGCACGGAAGCCCATCCGTGGCTGGCCGACCACGTCGTGCACGGCCTGCCGGTGATGCCGGGCGCCGGCTTCGCCGAGATCGCGCTCGCCGCGGGCCAGGAGGCGCTCGGCCTGCCCGCAACCGCGGTCGAGGTGTCCGTCGAGGTCGAGCAGATGCTGCCGCTGGACCCGCACACCACCCTCACCACCCAGCTGCACACCGACGGTGACGGCACGCTGCGGGTGGAGATCCACTCCCGCTCCGAGGCGGGCGGCTGGACCCGGCATGCGGTCGGCACGGTCCGCGCGGTCCCAGCAGGCGATGACGCGGCACCGGCGAAGGTGCTGCCGACGGCGGGCGCCACCCCGGTGTCCCCGGCCGACTTCTACACCGCGCTTCGCCGCACCGGCGCCCACCACGGCCACGCGTTCGCGGCGCTGACCCGCATCGCGCGGTCGACCGACGTGGCCGACACCGAGATCGAGCTGCCCGACGAGGCGACGGCGCACCGCGGCATCGCGCTGCACCCGGTGATGCTCGACGCAGCGCTGCAGGGGCTGGCCGCGGCGATGAGCGACGCCACGCTCGCCGACTCGGGTGAGGACACCTACCTGCCGGTCGGCTTCGGCGCGATCCGGGTGTTCGGGACGGTCGGGCGTCGTGCCCGGTGCCGCGCCGAACTGGTCAGCGTCGTCGCCGAGACCGGCGACGCCGTCGGCCGGGTCACGCTGACCGACGACACCGGCACCGTGCTGGCCAGGGTCGACGACGTCAAGCTCAAGCGCATCCAGCGCCGCACCGTTCCACTTCCGTTGTCGCAGAAGATCTTCGACTCCCGGTGGGTCGAGTCGGCGGCCGCGCCGGCGGGCTCGCCGACGGGCAGCTGGCTGGCGCTCGCCGACGGCCCGGCGGGCCTGACGGCGGCGCAGGACTTCGCCGCCCGGTTCGGTGGGCCGACCCGGCGGGTCGTCACCGCCGACCTCGGCGACGAGGCGGCCGTGCGGGAGGCGTTCGCGACCGCGACCGCCGACCCGGACCTGCCGCCGGCGGGGGTCATCGTGTTCGGCGATTTCGGGTCCGATTTCGCCGACCCCGCCGACGCCTCCGGCGCCCTGGCCGGGCTGGCGCACGCCCGCGACGTGATCTGGGGTGTCGCCGGGACCGTGCGCGCGATCGTCGGCAGCTGGCACGGCAAGGCGCCGCGGCTGTGGCTGGTCACCCGGGGTGGCCTCGTGGTCGCGCCCGGGGACGGGCCGGGCAATCCCGCCGCGAACAGCCTCAAGGGCCTGGTGCGCGTGCTGGCCTACGAGCATCCCGACCTGAAGACGACGCTGCTCGACGCCGGCGCCGACGACCCGGCCGGCGCGCTGGCCGCCGAGATCGAGTCCGGCGGTGCGGACGACGTCGTCGCGTGGCGCGGCGACACCCGCTTCGTCGAGCGGCTCGCGCGCGCCACCCTGCCCGCGACGCCGGGGCAGCTGGTGGTGCGCCGCGACGGCTCCTACGTCGTCACCGGCGCGCTGGGCGGCGTCGGCATGTCCGTGGTGACCTGGCTCGTCGAGAACGGCGCGGGCCGGCTCGTGCTCAACGGCCGCCGCGGCCCCTCCGACGAGGTGCAGGCCGCTCTCGACGAGCTGTCGCAGCGCGCCGAGATCGCCGTCGTGACGGGCGACATCGCCGATGCGGGGGTGGCCGAACGCCTGGTCGCCGCAGCCGAGCAGACCGGGAAGCCGCTGCGCGGGGTGATCCACTCCGCGGCGGTGCTCGAGGACGAAATCTTCGTCGGCCTGACCCGGGAGAGCCTGGACACCATCTGGGCGCCGAAGGCGACCGGTGCGCTGCGGCTGCACGAGGCCACCCTCGGCAAGGACCTGGACTGGTGGGTCGGGTTCAGCTCCATCGTGTCGCTGCTGGGCTCGCCCGGCCAGGCCGCCTACGCCGCGGCCAACGCCTGGCTGGACGGGCTGGTGGCCGCGCGTCAGGCGGCCGGGCTGCCCGCGATCGCCATCAACTGGGGCCAGTGGGCCGACGTGGGTCTGGCCAGCACGCTGCGGTTCTCGGTGCTGGATCCGATCAGCCCGACCGAGGGAGTCGACGCGCTGGGCGGTGTGCTGGCCGCGGGCCTGTCCCGGGTCGGCATCGCGCGGCTGCGGCTCGACCGCGCCGCGGCGGCGTTCCCCGAGATCCATCAGATCGGTTTCTTCACCGACCTGGTCGGGGAGTTGCAGACCGACGACATCGACGAGGACTGGGGTGGCGCGGACGCGCTCAAGACGATGGACGCCGCGGAGGTCAACCGGGTCGTGGTGGCCCGGCTGCGCCGCCGCATCTCGGCGATCATGGGTTACTCCGACGACAGCGCGGTCGACGTCGCCCAGCCGCTGACCGAGCTCGGGCTGGACTCGCTGATGGCGGTGCGCATGCGCAACACCATCCGCGGTGACTTCGGAGTCGAGCCGCCGGTGGCACTGTTGTTGCAGGGCGCTACGCTCACCGACCTCGCGGTGGACCTGATCCGCCAGCTGGGGCTGGAGGAGCAGGAGGACGCGGAGCGTCCCAACGCGCTGCGCGAGCGCGCCCAACAGCGTGCCGCCGCGCGTCAACGTGCCGCATCGCGGCGGAAAGTAGGACCACGATCGTGACCAGCAGTACGGGCGAGCAGGACCTTCCCGACAACGCCATCGCCGTCATCGGCATGGCCGGGAAGTTCCCCGGTGCGGAGTCGGTGTCGGCGTTCTGGCGCAACCTGCGGGCCGGGGTGGAGTCGATCGTCGACCTGTCCGAGGACGAGCTGCTGGCCAACGGCGTCACCGAGCGTGCGCTGGCCAACCGCGGCTACGTGCGGCGTGCGGGGCTGATGCCCGGCATCGAGGAGTTCGACGCAGACTTCTTCGGGTTCACCCCGTACGCGGCGCGGATGCTCGACCCGCAGCACCGGCTGTTCCTGCAGGCGGTGTTCCACGCCCTCGAAGACGCCGGCTACGACCCGAAGGGCCTGGAGTCCACCGTCGGCGTGTTCGGCACCAGCAGCTCCAGCGGATACCTGCTGCACAACCTGATGTCGAACTTCGACCCGATGATGGTGATCGGGCAGGGCGCCAGCTTCGAGATGGTCAACCTGTCGCTGCAGAACGACAAGGACCACCTCGCCACCCGGGTGGCCCACCAGTTCGACTTCCGCGGACCGGCCCTGTCGGTGGCGACCGCGTGCTCGTCGTCGCTGGTGGCCGTGCACCTGGCCTGCCAGTCGATCCTCAACGGCGAGTGCGACATCGCGCTTGCCGGTGGCTCGTCGCTGCGCATCCCGCATCACGTCGGCTACTGGTACGAGCAGGGCGCCATGGTGTCGCCGACGGGCCAGTGCCGCCCGTTCGACGTCCGCTCCGACGGCACGATCTTCGCCAGCGGCGTCGGGGTGGTGGTGCTCAAGGCGCTCGCCGACGCCATCGACGACGGGGATCACATCCACGCCGTGATCCGCGGGTCGGCGCTCAACAACGACGGCGCGACGAAGATGACCTACGCGGCGCCCAACGCGCTCGGGCAGGCCGAGGTCATCGCCGAGGCCCACGCGATCGCCGGTGTCGACGCCTCGACGATCACCTATGTCGAGACGCACGGCACCGGCACCCCACTCGGCGACCCGATCGAGATCGAGGGCCTGCGCCAGGCGTTCGAGCTCGCCGAGGAAACCCGCAGCGCCCCTTGCTATCTCGGCTCGGTGAAGTCGAACATCGGCCATCTGGAGACCGCGGCCGGCATCGCCGGGCTGATCAAAGCGATCCTGTGCCTGGAGCACAAGGCGATCCCGGCGACGCTGCACTACACCAGCCCGAACCCGGAACTGCACATCGACCGCGGGCCGTTCCGGATCCGCAATGCCGACGGGCCGTGGGAGTCCGACGGCATCCGCCGCGCCGGGGTGAGCTCCTTCGGCGTGGGCGGCACCAACGCCCACATCGTCCTCGAGGAGGCGCCGTACACCCCGGCCCCGACGCCGAGCGCCCGCCCGCAGGTGCTGGTGCTCTCGGCCCGCACCCAGGAGGCGCTGGCGCAGTCCAAGGCCGCGCTGGCAGCGGAGCTGGCCGTGTCCGACGAGATCAGCCTGCCCGACGCCGCGTACACGCTGACCCGCCGCCGCAAGGAGCCGTTCCGCCTCGCGGCCGTCGTGCACGACCAGGCCAACGCGGCCACGGTGCTGTCGGCGGCCGAGACCGACAACGTCTTCGAGGGCCAGGGAGTCCCGGATGCCGAGACGTCCGGTGACCGGGTCGCGTTCCTGTTCCCCGGCCAGGGCGCCCAGCACATCGGGATGGCCCGCGGGCTCTACGACAGCGAGCCCGTGTTCGCCCGGCACTTCGACGAATCCGCGACGGCGTTCAGCGACCACATGGGCTACGACCTGCGCGCCGAGATCTTCGACGGGGTGGGCCGCAACCTCGAGCACACCGACCGCGCCCAGCCCGCGCTGTTCACCGTCGAGTACGCGCTGGCCAAGCTGATCCAGTCCTACGGCGTGGAGCCTGCGGTGATGGCGGGCCACAGCATCGGCGAGTACCCGGCCGCCACGATCGCGGGGGTGTTCGACCTCGACACCGCGGTCCGGGTGGTCGCGAAGCGCGCACAGCTGATGCATGCCGCGCCGCGCGGCGTCATGGTCGCGGTGCCGCTGAGCCCGGAGGCCATCGCCGAGCACCTCACCGGCGACGTCGACGTCGCGACGATCAACGATCCGGGCAGCTGCGTGGTCGCGGGCAGCGAGGAGGCGATCCGGACCTTCCAGGCCGGCCTGGCCGAGAAGGGCGTCGCGGCGCGACGCGTGCGCACCTCGCACGCCTTCCACTCCCGGCTGATGGATCCCGTGGTCGCCGAGTTCAGCGCGTTCCTGTCCGGGGTGACGCTGCACGAACCGCGAATCCCGTTGCTGTCCAACATCACCGGCACCACCATGTCGGCCGCCGAGGCCACCAACCCGAACACCTGGGCCCGTCAGATCCGCGCCACCGTGCGCTTCGCCGACGAGCTCGACCTGCTGCTCGGCGCCCCGGACCGGGTGCTCGTGGAGGTGGGGCCCGGCGGCACGCTGACGTCGTCGGCCGGCCGGCACCCGCGCTGGTCGGAGCGGCACCGCGCGGTGCGGCTGATGCGTCACCAGGCACAGAACCGCAGCGACGCCGACACGTTCCTGCTCGGCCTCGGCCAGCTGTGGGCCGCCGGCGTGGACGTCGATTGGAACCAGGGTGCGGACGTCGAGCCGCACCTGGTGACGCTGCCCGGCTACCCGTTCGCCAAGCAGCGGCACTGGGTCGAGCACAACGCCAACGCGGCGTGGTTGACCGGGGCGGGCGCCAACGGCGTCGCCGGAGATGCGGCCGCGCCCGCCGGGATGTCGGCGGCGCCGGTCACCGCGGGCGGCACCTCGACGGTGGAGACCGCGCTGCAGCAGATCTGGGCGCAGTGCCTGGGGCTGTCCGACATCGACCGCAACGCCAACTTCTTCGAGCTGGGCGGTGACTCGCTGATCGCGATCAGCGTGGCGATGACCGCGGGCCACCGCGGCCTGGACCTCACCCCGCAGGATCTCTACGAGAACCAGACGGTGTCGTCGCTGGCCAAGGTGCTGACCGCGCGCTACGCCGAGGGCGGCCTGGCCCGCCAGTCGCTCGACGACGTGGTGACGCCGCCGGTGCCGCCGAACGTCGCGTACTTCCTCGAGCACGGCCTGCGCGACGTCGGCCGCTGGCGCACCCCGGTGATCCTGGGGCTGCGGGCCGACATCGGCGAGGACGACGTGCGGGCGGTGCTCACCGCGGTCACCGGTGCGCACGACGCGCTGCGGGTGCACCTCGTCGAGCGCGCCGGCACCTGGGAGCAGCACATCGCCGAGCCCGGCGACTTCACCGAGCTGGTCACCCGCGCGCTGCCCGACGGCGTGCCGGCCGGCAGCCCGCAGGAGCGCGAGGCGGTGCAGGCCGCCCTCGACGAGCAGGTCCGCGAACACCAGCTGCTCACCGCGCCGCTGACCGCGACGTTCCTGCGCGGTGCGGGCGGACCGTCCTACCTGGCGCTGAGCCTGCACGGCGTGGCCGGCGGGCCGGGCGACGACGGGGTGTCGCGCGACGTGCTGCTGACCGACATCTTCACCGCGTTCTCCCAGCGGATGGCGGGGGAGGAGATCGCGCTCGCCGCGGTGCCCACGTCGTGGCGGGAGTGGTCGCAGCGCTGCGCCGGTCTGGCCACCCACCCCGCGGTGCTGGACAGTCGTGACTACTGGCTGCAGACCGCGCGCGCCGCGACGCTCAGCGTGGCCGGCTCGGAGCCGGCCGAGCGGCCGGGCGCCGAGGATCTGGTGCGCTTCTCGGCGGCGATGTCGGCCGCCGAGACCGGCGAGATCGACGACACGCGGCGACGGCTGCGGCTGCCGGTCGAGGAGATCCTGCTCGCCGCGCTGGGCCGGGCCGTCGCGGCCACCGTCGGCGAGGGCGCCGTGGCGGTCGACGTCGGCGGCCGCGGGCGTTCGGTGCTCAAGCCCGACGTCGACCTGCAGCGCACGGTGGGCTGGTTCTCCACGCTGCACCCGATCGCGTTGACCGCCGCGTCGGCGCAGCACACGGGCGCGACGGCGCTGCTCGAGGACGTCCGCGAGACGCTCAAGGCGGTGCCGCACTACGGCATCGGGTACGGCCTGCTGCGGTACCTGTACGCGCCGACCGCGAAGGCGCTGGCCGAGACCCGCCCGGCGGACATCCTGTTCACCCACGTCGGCACGATTCCCGAGGTGCCCGCCGAGCAGCCCGAGGACGCGCCGGTGCGGTTCGACGCCGACACCGCGATGCCCATCCGCGACGCGCTGCCCGGTCTCGGCCACGCCCTGGAGTTGCGGGTGTACCGGTCTGCGGGAGTGCTGCACACCGACTGGTGGTACGACAGTCGCCGGCTCGGGCCCACCGATGTGGAATCCTTTGCCCGGCAGTACTCGTCGGCGCTGCTGGAGATCACGCGGGACGCGCTGGCCGAGGAGGACGCCGACGCCGGCGACGAGCTGGCGCTCGTCGACCTGTCGTGACACGGCGCAACCGGGCAGGAGGAGCTCATGGCCCGCTCTGAGAAGGCGGTGGTGGTCGCCGGGATCCGCAAGTCGTTCGGCTCGGTCGTCGCGCTGCGCGATGTCAGCTTCGAGGTGGAGCGCGGCGAGGTGCTCGGTCTGCTCGGCCCCAACGGCGCCGGTAAGACCACCACGGTCAACATCCTGTCGACGCTGATCACCCCCGACAGCGGGCGCGCGCTGATCGCCGGCCACGACGTGGTCGGCGATCCCGCGGGCGTGCGCCGCTCCCTGATGCTCACGGGGCAGTACGCCGCGCTGGACGACATGCTCACCGGCCGGGAGAACCTGCTGATGTTCGGCCGGCTGCAGGGGCTGAAGAAGAAGGTCGCCAAGGAGCGGGCGCTCGAGCTGCTCGAGCAGTTCGACCTGGTCGCCGCCGGCGACCGGCCCGTCGGCACGTACTCCGGCGGCATGAAGCGCCGCATCGACATCGCCTGCGGGCTGGTGGTCCGCCCCGAGGTGGTGTTCCTCGACGAACCCACCACCGGCCTGGATCCGCGCAGCCGGCAGGCGATCTGGGAACTGGTCACCGACTTCAAGGAAGCGGGCATCGCCACACTGCTGACCACGCAGTACCTCGAGGAGGCCGACCTGCTCAGCGACCGCATCATCGTGATCGACAAGGGCACGGTGATCGCCGAGGGCACCGCCGACCAGCTCAAGGAACGCACCGGTGGCACCTACTGCGAGATCGTGCCGCGGCACATGCGCGACCTGCCCGAGGTGGCCCGCGTGCTGGGACCGCTGCTGCCCCAGGCCAACCGCGCGGCGCTGACCGAGACCTCCGACCGCATCTCGATGCCGGCGCCGGACGGCCCGACGACGCTGATGGCCGCGTTGACCAAGCTCAGCGAGGCGAACATCGAGCTCATGGACATCGCGCTGCGCCGGCCCTCGCTCGACGAGGTGTTCCTGGCCCTGACCGGCGACGACACCCGCGGCGACGACGAGCGCACCGGCAGGCTCGCCGCCGCGGACGCCTACGCGTGACCGGCTCCGTCCCGACCGTCGCGCGGTCGGCGAGGTCCACGGTCCCGGCCGCGTCGCGCCCGCGGGTCAACCCCGTCCAGCAGTGGTGGGTGCTGACGGTCCGGATGATCATCCCGACGCTGCGCAACGGTGAACTGGCCACGCAGATCGCCGGGTCGATCGTGTTCACCATCGGCTACTACCTGCCGCTCAAGCAGATGATGGGCGCGGTCCAGCCGCTGTCGAGCTACGCCCAGTACCTGACGCCGCTGATCATCCTGCAGGCGATCTGGTTCGCGGCGGTCTCAGCGGCGTTCCGCTCGGCCACCGATTCGATCCAGGGCATCAACCGGCGGTTCCGCGCCATGCCGATCCCGGCGATCATGCCGCTGGCCTCGCGGCTGACCGCGAGCATGTACCGCTGCTGCATCGCGCTGGTGGTGTCGGTGGTCTGCGGCCACGTGATCGGTTTCCGCTTCCACGGCAGCCCGGCCCACATCGCCGCATTCGCCGGGCTGGTGCTGCTGATCGGCGCGACGCTGGCCGTCATCGGCGACCTGATCGGCATCGCCACCCAGAACCCGGAGGCCACCGCGCCGATGATGCTGGTGCCGCAGCTGACGCTGGGCCTGGCCTCGGTGGGTCTGCAGCCGGTCGAGCGCTTCCCCGAGTGGATCCAGGGCTTCGTGCGCAATCAGCCGCTGTCGCAGTGGGTGTACGGCCTGCAGGCGCTGGCCGGTGACACGACCGACGCCGCGCCGCCGGTCACCTGGGCCGTGCTGGCTCCCGGGCTGGCGTGGGCCGTCGGCTGCGGGGTGCTCGCGGTCGTGCTGCACGGCATCGTGAGCAGGAGGCGGCGGTGACGGCGACGCAGGCGTCCAGGGCCGAGGCGCCCTACCGCCCCGGCGGCCGGCACCGGGTGGCCCGGGTGTGGGAGAACTCGCCGCGCCGGCTCGTCCCGCAGGTGCTGGTGCTCACCGCCCGCATCCTGCGGCGCTGGAGCCGCGACCCGGCGACGCTGGTGCAGTCGTTGGTGATGCCCGCCGGATTCCTGGTGGCGTTGGACATCGTGCTCGGCGACGTCATCGAGAAGGTCACCGGGCACAGCGGCCTCTACGGCCAGGTGCCGCTGGTGGCGCTGGTCGGCGGGATGACGGGCGCGATCATCGGCGCGGTGAACGTGATGTGCGAGCGCGAGGTCGGCCTGCTGTCCCGGTTCTGGGTGGTGCCGGTGCACCGCGCGGCGGGGCTGCTCGCCCGGCTGGCCGCGGACTTCGTGCGCATCGTCGTGATCACGCTGGCCGTGATGTGCGTGGGGCTGGCGCTGGGGCTGCGCTTCGAGCAGGGGCTGCTCGCCGCGGTGGTCTGGGTGTTCGTGCCCGCGCTGTTCGTGGTGGCGCTGTCGGCCGCGGTGCTGACGCTGGCGCTGTTCTCGCAGTCCACGATCGTGCCGCAGGCCACCGAGATCGTGATCGCGCTGCTGATGTTCTTCTCGATCGGGTTCGTCCCGCTCGACCAGTACCCGAAGTGGCTGCAACCGATCGTCGAGCACCAGCCGGTGAGCTATACCATCGAGGCGATGCGGGGCCTGTCGCTGGAGGGGCCGATCGCCGAACCCCTCCTCTTCACGGCGCTGTGGTCGGCCGGCATCTTCGCGGTGTGCGCGGTGCCGTTGGCGATCGGGTACCGCAAGGCCAGCCGACGTGGGTGACGCACCCACCCGATCGACGTACAGGGAGTCCTGACCGATGTTTCCTTCCTCGGGCATCCGCAAGCTCGCGCGCAGCGAGGAGATGTTCGCCGAGACCCATAACTTCATCGGCCTCGCCGCGCACGTGAAGGGTCCGATGGACGCCGACGCGCTGTCCGACGCGTTCGACGCGCTGCTGGCCGCTCATCCGGTGCTCGGCGGCCACCTCGAGCAGCTGCCCGACGGCAAGTGGGAGATCGTGCTCGACGACCTGATGCATCCGGGCATCGAGGTGGTAGAGCTCTCCGGCGACGAGCCGGCGCCGCCGCTGATCTTCGACCAGACCCAGTCGTTGGTGCACCTGCGGTTGACGGTCCGCGACGGGCAGGCCCAGCCGACGCTCTACATCCACCACAGCCTCGCCGACGGCCACCACCAGTTCAGCCTGGTCGAGGAGCTGTTCTCCACCTACACCGATCTGGTGACGACGGGTACCACCCGGCCGGTGAAGGTGCATCCCGCACCCGAGCCCCTGGAGGTCATCCTGGCCAGCCGCGGGGTGGAGAAGAGGCCGCGCTCCGGGCTGGAGCGGCTGCTGGCGGCGATGTTCGCCTACGAGCTGCCGCCGTCGCGCCGCGCCCCCTCGGATGTCAATCCGGTTCTGCCGCAACTCGTTCCGATGGAGTACTGCACACTGTCGGAGCAGGACACCGAGCAGATCATCGCGTTCTGCCGGGCCAACAAGCTCGGCCTGAACAGCCTGCTGTCGGCGGCGGTGCTGATGGCCGAGTGGCAGGTGCGCAACACCCCGAACATCCCGGTGCCCTACGTGTACCCGGTGGATCTGCGGTACCTGCTGACCCCGCCGGTGTCGGCGACCGAGAGCACCAACCCGGTCGGCATCGCGACCTACCTGGCCGAGATCCATCCGGGTACCGACGTGGCCGCGCTGGCCCGCGACATCAACGACACCTACAAGAAGGACATCGCCGAGGGCGTCATCCAGCAGAGCTTCCTGCACTTCAGCCCGCAGTACGTCGGCAACCCGCCGGGCCTGCCGGATGTGGTGATGTTCACCGACAACGGCATCGTGCCGCCGTTGCGGACGCCCCCGGACATGGAGGTCGCTGCCAGCCACGGCGAGTTCTACTTCGCCGTCGGCGCGGGCATCGAGATCTACACGTCGAAGATCTTCAACGGCGCGCTGATGATCGAATACCACTCGCACGGACCCGATCGCGACAAGTCGATCGCCGCGATCGAGGCCCAGTTGCGCAGCATCGCGGCCAAGCAGACCGCGAGCACGGCAGGCTAGGCGCCGGGCCCGAACGCGTAGCGATGGTATTGCAGCGAGGTGCGCAGCGGCGGCACCACCGTCACGGCTCGCTTCAGCGCATGCATGCCGCGGCCGGTGCGATCGTAGGTGCTGGCATCGAAGAACGTTGCCGCCGAGAGCAATCGGATGTCGGGCAGCTTGTCGAGGATCTGCTGCGGGCTGTTGACCGCCCAGTACAGCACCGATCCGGAGGTGCGGACCAGCGACTGGGTCTTCTGCGATTTGATGGCCAGCCAGTTGAAGAAGTCGATCTGCAGCTCCCCGGTGCCGAACCGGTCGATGAAGCGGCGCAGCAGCGCGATGCCCTCCTCCTCGGTCAGGTACATGCTGATGCCTTCGGCGATGAGCAATGTCGGCCTGTCCGAAGGGATCTGGTCGAGCCACTGCGGCTCGGTCGCGGGGGTGGCGATCAGCTCGTAGTTGGGCCGGGTGGGGTAGATCTGCTCGCGCAAGGCGATCACCTGCGGGAAATCGACGTCGTACCAACGCACGTCGGGTCCTGGGTCGATGCGGAACACCCGGCAGTCCAGCCCGCACCCGAGGTGCACGACGGTGCATTCGGGATTCGCGGCGATGAACTGGCGCACCCAGATGTCGTACTGCGCGGTGCGAACGGTGAACAGCGGGGCCCACTTCGGGGTGATCTCCAGCTCACTCCAGTCGAAGTCGAGCTTGTCGATCGCCTCCTTGGCGAACCGGTCACCGAGGATCGGCCGCTCGAAGTCGGCGTCGAGCGCCTTCAGGTACAGCGTGGACAGCATCGTCTTCGCGGGCCCGCTCAGATTGACCGCAACTTTGTCGTTCACGTGTGTGAGGCTATGCGCAAACATCCCGGCGTGGCACGCCGGGGCATCGACATCAGAGAACTCACAAGGGAAGGAAGTGCCGAGGTTGGCTGAATCACCGCAGACGGCGGCCCGATCGCCGCGGGTGCTGCTGCTCTACTACAGCTATACCGGGCAGGCTCGGAAAGTGCTCGAGGCGGCGGCGACGGTGTTCCGCGCGCGCGGCTACGAGGTGACCGAGGCGCCCATCGAGTTCACCGATCCGCGCTACGCCGAGCGGTTCTCCCGCTTCCCGATGCGCAGTGTCTGGCCGGAGTTCCTCGGGATGCTGCCCGCGCAGACGATGCAGCGCACCGGCGACATCCGCACCCCGGACGCGGTGCGCACGGGTGACTACGACCTGATCTGCATCGGCTCGCCGACGTGGTGGGACACCGTGTCGATGCCGCTGCGCTCGTTCCTGAAGTCCCACGAGGCGCGGCCGCTGTTGGAGGGCAAGCGTTTCGCGGTGTTCGTGGTGTGCCGCCGCAAGTGGCGCAAGAACCTGGCCGGGGTGCGCAAGCTCGCCGAGAAGAAGGGCGGCCGCTACGTCGACGGCATCCACTTCACCTATCCCGGCGGCGAGCTGCCCTCGATGCTGTCGCTGACCAGTTATCTGGGGTCGGGGGAGTATCGGGACCGCTACCTCGGGGTCAAGCTGCCCCCGACCAACATCAACGACGAGCATCTCGAGGAGGCGCGCCGGTTCGCCGCACGCGTCGCCGACAAGGTGTTCGGCCGGCAGACCCAGGAGACATGACCGACGTGCCCCGCCCCTTCGACGTGACGACCGAGACGGCCGCCGGCGTCGCCGACGTCATCGCCGCGTTCGGCGAGAAGACGTACTGGCTGGCCCGGCTGGCCGCCTACGGCGGCGACTCGATGACGCTGGACTCCCTGGTCGTCGACGCCGACGGCGGCATCGTGGTGCGCACCACCCAGGACCTGCGCCAGGACATGCTGCCGGGCGCGATCGGGCGGATGCTGCCCGGTGACACCGCGATCACCCGCACCGAGTCGTGGCGGCCCGCCACGGACGGGCAGGTGCACGGGGAGTTCACCATCGCCGCCCGCGGGGTGCCCAGCTCCGGCTCGGGAACCATGGTGCTGCAAGCGGTTCCGGCCGGCTCACGGCTGCGGGTGCAAGGCTCGCTCGAGGTGCGCATCCCGATGGTGGGCGGGCGCATCGAACGCTACGTCGCCGACCTGATCGCGCGGGAGGTGCCGCAGATGCAGCAATTCACCGCGGCCTGGATCGCGGGCGAGGCGTAGCGATGCCGGAGCCGATCCCGGCCACCGCCGACGCGCTGGCCCGGCTGGACATGCCGCTGGTCGAGGCGATGATGACGCAGCGGGCGATCCGGCGGGTGCGGCCCGACCCGGTCGACGACGAGATCGTGCTCAAGTGCATCGAGCTGGCGCTGCGGGCGCCCACCGGCGCGAACGGTCAGAACTGGGAATTCGTCGTCGTCAAGGATCCGCGGGTCAAGAAGAAGCTGCAGCGGCGCTACCGGCTCGCCTGGCGGGCGTTCCACCGCACGTCGATCCGCGACATCGCCTCCTACGACGAGGAGATGGCCAAGAGCGTCAAGGCCATCGAGTGGCAGCTCGAGCATTTCACCGAGATCCCCGTCCTGGTGATCGGGTGTCTGCGGCTCGGCCCGCGGGAGGGCAAGGTGCCGTTCGTCCCGATGCCGCACGCGGCCGCCTCCTCGTATTACGGCTCGATCTACCCGAGCCTGCAGAATCTGTTGCTGGCAGCGCGGTCGATGGGGCTGGGCGCCTCGCTCATCACGTTGCCACTGTGGAACGTGACGTCCGCGCGACGGGTGCTCGGGCTACCGTTGGACGTCACCCCGTGCGCGGTGGTTCCGCTGGGCTGGCCGAAGGGCCGCTACGGGCCGACAACCCGCAGGCCCGTCGATGAAGTCGTGCATCTGGACCGGTACGGCAACCGGGCCTGGTTCGGCCCGCGGCGCCGGCCGTCAAACTGACGTGCACGTCAACTCCACGGTCGGCGTGGCGGCGTCTTCCCGCTTTGCTGGACACCCGTCGCCGGGTGGGTTACCTTCCTTGCTGTCGGGGACCTGTTCACGCACAGTCGATTCGCAGTCGAAACCTGAAAGGGGCGTCATGCCTGCTGCCGTACGGCCTTATGTCACGGCCGGCGTGGCACTGGTGGGGGCCAGCGTCATCTCCGTCACTCCGATCCAACCGATCCCCGTCGCCGAACGCTCGATCACGCAGGACTACAGCCTGACCGCGGCGTCGAGCCCCACCTGCGCGCCGGGTTCGCTCTCCGCGCTCTGCGGGGACGCCGCCGGCGCAGCCGCCCTGCCGGCGGCGCTGCCCGTCGCAGGGCTGGGCACGGATCCGTCGCTGCTCTACGTCCCGATCAACCTGCTCAACATGGCGCTGAGCATCCCGGCGTGGGAGATCCAGGCCATGGACCGCTTCGCCGACGCGATGATCGGCACCGGCAGCTGGCAGGTGTGGGGACCGACCAACGTGTTCGGGTTCGACGAGTGGGATCCGCCGAAGCTGCAGGGCTTCGTCGACATGCTCATCCCGATCAAGCCGTTCTCGTCGGTGATCGGGGAGGACCTGAGCTGGTGGGCGCGGGCGAACCTGCCGATGAACTCCGGCTGCGCGGCGCTGCCGGGCGCCTGCCCCGATCTCGGCGGACTGCTGGGCAGCATGTTCAAGGTCTCGCTGCTCGACCTGTACCAGGGCTACACCTTCCCCGCCGCCGGCGAGGAGGGCTCGACCAACCCGTTCACCGGTGAGCCGGTGTCGTGGGCGGGACAGCCGGTGAAGCTGGAACCGTTCGGTGCGTTCACCTCGATGTGGGACTACCTGACGGCGCCGCCGACCGGTCCGGAGACCGTGCCGCTGAGCGACTACTTCTCGGTGCCGGCCAAGCTGGGCAAGGCGCTGTTCGATTCGTTCTACCCCTTCGTGCAGAACAGCGAGTGGTTCAACGACGAGCAGACCAGCTTCGCGCCGTTGTTCCGCGCGCTGGCGCCGCTGCTGTGCCCGTCCTGCACGCCCGGCAAGCCCGTCTACGACAACCCGTGGCTCTACGACAACTACCCGCCGAACCAGCAGACGACCACCCTCGCGGCGGCGACGGCGCCCGCGGAGCCCGAGGCAAACACCGGAACTCTCGCAAACGGTGAAGAGAAGTCTGAGAGTTCGCATCCGGTGAAGGACGCGGTGACGGGCCTGCTGAACACATTCGAGTTAGCCAAGAAGACGGGGGCCGCTCCGGCACCGGCCGTTGCGGAGTCCACGGACGAGGTTGCTGAGAAGCCGGCCGACACGACGACCGATGCGACGCCGGCCGAGACCCCGGCGGACACGACCGAGACCCCGGCGGACACCACGACCGAGTCCGCCACCGAGTCCGCTGCGGACGGCGCGGACGGTGCCGCGGAATCGGCGAAGCCGACCCGCACCGGCCTGTTCGGCAAGCACCGCAAGGCCGACGGTGACGACACCAACTCGGTGACCGCGATCCGCGACAAGGTCAGCTCGTCCGACACGAAGAGCACATCCGACACGAAGAGCACGTCGACGGAGAAGAAGAGCTCCTCGACGGACAAGGCGTCGTCGGGCGCCTCGAGTGCCTCGGACAAGGGTTCCGGCGGCTCGGAGTGACGCGGTAGCGCGTGCGGTCTCGCCGCGCGCCGCTAACCGCGGCGCGCGGCGGCCCGGCGCAGCGCGGGCAGCAGCAGGGCCCGCGGCGTGAAACGCCCGCCCAGCCCCGTCAGTTTGGGCACCAGTCCGGGCACGACGAGGCGTTTCCCGGCGAGCATGCCCTCGATGCCGGCCTCGGCGACCTCCGCGGCCGACACCTGGACCGGGCCCCCCGGCGGCGCCTCCCCGGCCACCTCCCACCACTCGGTGGGCACCGGTCCCGGGCACAGCGCGGTGCACGACACCCCGGTGCCGCGCAGGCCCTCGTGCACGGCCTCGGAGAACGTCTGCACGTAGGCCTTGGTCGCCGAGTACACCGCGGCCCCGGGCAGCGGCTGGAAGCCGGCGATGGACCCGATGTTGAGGATCGCGCCGGACCCCTGCCCGATCATCGACGGCAGCGCGGCGTGCGTCAGTTCGGTCAGGGCAAGGACATTGAGCACCACCTGGTCGCTCTCCCGGCCCGCCGGAAGCTCCTGGAACAGTCCGTTGGTGCCGAAGCCCGCGCTGTTCACCAGGCCGGCCACCCCGCCGGCGCGCAGGCGCCCGGCGACCGCGGCGCGGGCGCCGGCGTCGCCCAGGTCGGCCTCGAGCACGTCGACCGCGCCTGCGGCGCCGCGTAATTCGGCGGCCAGGGCGTCGAGGCGGTCACGGCGGCGGGCGATCAGGGTCAGCGGGTAGCCGCGCCGAGCCAGTCCGCGGGCGATCTCGGCGCCGATACCCGACGACGCGCCGGTGATCACGACGGTGCGCTCGGCGCTGGGCGGGGCGAGGGTCATGGGGGGATGGTAACGACCGGCGGCGCGAGCGCCCTATACGCTGGCCCGCGATGCTCGAGGTCATCGACAGGGGAGCGGTCTCCGAATCCCATCCTGTCCCACTGCTGTTCGTGCACGGCGCCTGGCACGCCGCGTGGTGCTGGGATGAACACTTCCTGCCGTTCTTCGCCGATCGGGGCTACCGGGCCACGGCGGTGAGCCTGCGCGGGCACGGCGGCAGCCCGACCGACAAGAAGCTGCGCGACCTGTCCTTCGCCGATTTCGTCGCCGACGTCGTCGCCGCGGCCGACGCGCTGCCGGAGCGGCCGGTGATCATCGGCCATTCGATGGGCGGGGTGCTGGTGCAGAAGTACCTGGAGGTGCGCGACGCGCCGGCCGGGGTGCTGATGGCGTCGATGCCACCGCAGGGCTATCTGCGGTCGGGGCTGCGCTGGATCCGCCGCCATCCCTGGCATTTCGCGAAGCTGACGGCCACCGGCCGGTCGCTGCCCTATGTCAGCACCCCGGAACTGGCCCGGGAGAGGTTCTTCAGCCCCCACACCCCGGCGGCGGTGGTGGCGCAGTATGCGGCCCGGCTGCAGGAGGAAAGTGCACGCGCGGGACTGGACGGACTGGTGAGGTTGCCACGACCCGCCCGGGTGCGCGCCCCGCTACTGGTCCTCGGCGCTGCCGACGACGGTGCGGTCACGCAGGCCGAGGTCCGCGCGACCGCGCACGCCTACGCCACGACGGCGCAGTTCTTCCCGCAGATGGGGCACAACATGATGCTCGAGGCGGGCTGGGAGGACGTGGCCCGGCGCATCGACGCGTGGCTGACCGAGCGGCGCCTCTGAGCGCTGCACGGCAAACCGGGTGAAGGATTGCTCCAGGGTTGCTCGGGTCACCGACACTTCGCTGGCAGGGGGCGACTCGCCCAGCTGACAGGCGTGCTCTAAGATATCTCTCAGGTTTTCTGACGATGACGTCAGCAAATGCTCGCAATCATGTGAATGGCATCGATTTGCTAGACACGTGGTCACTTTTTGGATACGTTCTTCGCTGTCGTCGATATCGTCCAGCAACACTTTTGAAAGGGGCGTCATGCCTGCCTCCGTACGTCCGTATGTCACGGCGGGCGTGGCGCTGGTGGGGGCCAGCGTCATTTCCGTGACCCCGATCCAGCCGGTCACGCCGCAGACCCGGGTCGCCAATGACGCCTACAGCCTGACTGCGGCCTCGGTGCCCGGCGCCCCGATCGACGGCACTGGCGACGGAATCGCCTGCTCGGGCTACCACACCGACCAGTGCAACATCTACGCCCCGCAGTCCTACACGCCGATCACGGTGGACACCAAGAACGGCTCGCTCCTCAACGTGCCGGCCAACATCATCAACGCGATCATCAGCGTTCCCCGCGCCTACCTCGACGGTCTCAACGACCTGTCCTACGCGCTCGAGGTCACCGGCAGCTGGTGGGTGTACGACCCGGTCAACGTGCTCGGCTACGACCCGGCGGACCCGCCCAAGATCACGGCGGTCACCAACCTGCTGATCCCGTTCAAGGCGCTGTCGAACCCGCTGGGCGAGCACGTCTCGTGGTGGGCCAAGGCCAACCTGCCGATGAACTCCGGCTGCACCGGCACCGCGCCACCGACCTGCCAGGACGCCGGCGCGATCCTGTCCAAGATGTTCACCGCGCCGATCTGGGACCTGATCTACGGCTACACGTTCCCGGCGCTGAACAATCCGGTCAGTGACGCCGAGGGCGCCGCGGGCGAGGCCATCCCCGGCGAAGAGGGTGATCCGGTGCCGTGGTCGGGTGCGCACATCCAGATCAACCCGTACGACCCGATCTACAACGTCATCAACTACCTGCTCGCCGACCCGACGACGAACCGTCCCGAGGCGATCACGCTCAAGGAGGTGGGCGAGTCTCTCGCGCGCTTCGGCAGGGCGCTGTGGCAGGACTTCAACCCCTTCGTGCCCGGCAGCTTCCTGTGGAAGGGCTTCCCCTACACGCTGGTGACGCCGTTCATCAAGCCGTTCGTCAAGGTCCTCTGCCCCAGCTGCGATCCCGAGCATCCCGAGGACCCGACGCCGTTCGACGGTCAGCTGCCGCCGAGCAGCCAGGCCAAGGAGGGCGGCACGGGGGTCTCGAACTTCCTCGAGAAGCTCGGCCTGAAGAAGGAGACCACCGCCAGCGATGCACCAGTGGCGCCGGTGGCGACGCTGGCCGCCGCGCAGACCGAGCAGAAGGCCACCGAGACCACGACCACCGAGGAGTCCGCCACCACGGACGCCACGGACGCCACCGACGGCTCTGAGGCCACCGACGCCGCCCCGAAGGGCGACGTGGTCAAGGACGCGGTCGCGAACCTGCTCAAGAAGTTCGAGAAGGCCCCCGCGGAGACGACTCCGGCCACCGACACGACCGACACCGACGGCACGACCGACGCCGGTGCGCCCGCCAGCGATGCGGGTGCCACGGACAAGGGCGGCGACGACGCCGGAGACGCCGCGTCGACGCCGAAGAAGTGGACGTTCGGCGGCAAGCACCGCAAGTCCGAGGACACCACGACGTCCTCGAACAAGGCCTCGGACACGGATGCGGGCACCTCGGCCGGCAAGTCCTCCGAGACCAAGAAGGACTCCTCGGAGACCAAGAAGGACACCTCGGGCTCGAAGGGCGCCAAGGCCGGTGCCGGCAGCACGAGCAGCAGCAACGGGTCCGACAGCGGTGGCAGCGAATAGGACTGGCGTCGGCCACCGTCCTGCTGCTTGTCTGACTGCCCGTAGTATCGCCACGTGAGTACGGAGCAGTTCGACGCCGTCATCGTCGGTGCGGGATTCGGTGGCATGGGTGCCGCCATCCAGCTCAATCGGCTGGGTTACCGCAACATCGCGATCCTGGACCGCGAGGACGATCTGGGCGGCACCTGGCACGTCAACCGGTACCCGGGGCTGACCGTCGACGTGCCGTCGACGACGTACTCGTACTGGTTCGAGCCGAACCCGTACTGGTCGCGGCTGTACGCGCCGGGAGCCGAGCTCAAAACCTACGCCGAGCACGTCGCCGAGAAGTACGACCTGCGTCGCTACATGCGGTTCAACACCACGGTGGAGGGCGCGCGCTGGGACGAGGAGTCGCAGACCTGGCAGGTGTCGCTGGACGGCGGTCAGACGCTGCGAGCGCAGTTCCTGATCCTGGCGACGGGGTACCTGTGTCAGCCGAAGAAGCCGGACATCCCCGGGATCGAGGACTTCGCCGGCACCGTGCTGCACGCCCAGGAGTGGAACGACGACTACGCGCTGGCAGGCAAGCGGGCGGCCATCATCGGCACCGGCTCGACCGGGGTCCAACTGATCCCGAAGCTGGCCGAGGACGTCGCCGAGCTGACCGTCTACCAGCGCACCCCGATCTGGGTGATGCCGAAGTTCGACCTCGCCTTCGGCCCGGCGGCGCAGCGGTTGTTCGCCAGATTCCCTGTCACACAACGCCTTCTGCGGATGTCCAGCGACCTCTTCATGGACATCATGGTCACCATCGCGATGTGGAAGTTCCGGCAGTTCCGCCCGGTGAACAGCGCGGCGGCCCGCATCGGTGCGCTGCACCGCTTCCTGGCCATCCGCGACAAGGACCTGCGGCGCAAGCTCACGCCGAACTACGACTTCGGCTGCAAGCGTCCCACGCTGTCGAACGTGTACTACCGCACGTTCAACAAGCCGCATGTGCACCTGGAGACCGCGGGCATCGACCGCATCGAACCCGACGGCATCGTGGGCCGCGACGGGGTCAAGCGCGCCGTCGACACCCTGGTGCTGGCCACCGGGTTCGACGTGTGGGAGTCCAACCTGCCCGCCATCCCGGTGATCGGCCGCGAGGGTCGCGATCTCGGAAAATGGTGGCGGGAGAACAAGTTCCAGGCCTACGAGGGCATGACCGTGCCGATGTTCCCGAACATGGTGACCCAGGCCAGCCCGTACGCGTGGGTGGGCATGTCCTGGTTCGACACCGTCGAATACCAGATGCGGCACATGAAGCGGCTCTTCGGCGAACTGCAGCGCACCGGCGGTCGCACGTTCGAGGTCACCGACGAAGCCAACGCCCGGTTCCTGGACCGGATGCTGACGCTGCTCGACGATTCGGTGTTCCGCCTCGGCGACTGCACCAACTCCCGGTCGTACTGGTTCAACAGCTCCGGCGAGGCGCCGCTGTTCCGGCCCACGTCCATCCGGCAGGCGGTCAAGGAGCAGGAGCACTTCCCGCTCACCGATTACCAGATAGCCTGACGTCCACGCACCACAAGCAAGGGGTGACACCATGACAGCCGCCACCACAGAACCGGTGAAGCTGCCCCCGGGCCCGCGGATCCCGAAGCTCATCCAGGGCGCGGCGGTGCTGACCGCGCGCTACGGCGCGATCGCCGCCCTCGGCCGCCGCTACGGCTCGGAATTCACGTTGAACATCCCGGTGTTCGGCGAGACGGTCGTGATCAGCAATCCCGCGCTGGTCAAAGAGCTGTTCAGCAGCAGCCGCGAGCTGATCGGGCGGCCGCAGAACAACCTGGGCGGCGACGTGCTGGGCCCGGGCTCGATCTTCAACCTCGAAGGCGACGAGCTGCTGGCCCGCCGCAAGCTGCTGCTGCCGCCGTTCTCCGGCAAGAACATGCGCGCCTACGAGAGCATCACCGAGGAAGAAGTGGTCCGCGAGATCCGCTCCTGGCCCGAGGGGGTGGAGTTCGCGACGCTCGAGCCGATGATGCGGATCACGCTCAACACGATCCTGCGCGCGGTGTTCGGCGCCGAGGGCGCCGAACTCGACGAGCTGCGCGTGCTGATGCCCAAGGCCGTCGAGTTCGGGTCGAAGATCGCGCTGATGCCGTCGATCGTGCGCAAGGACGTCGGGCCGTGGAGTCCTGGCGGCAAGTTCGCGCAGTACCGGCGCCGGATGGACGAGCTGCTGAATTCGCTGATGCGCCAAGCGCGTTCGGACCCGAACTTCACCGACCGCGGCGACGTGCTGTCGCTGCTGCTGCAGGCCCGCTACGACGACGGCCAGCCGATGCCGGACAACTACATCGTCGACGAGTTGCTGACCATGCTCGTGGCCGGCCACGAGACCACCTCGACGCAGCTGGCGTGGACCATCGAACGCATCCGCCGTCATCCGAATCTGCTGACCCGACTGACCGAGGAGGTCGACGCCGGCGGCAACGAGCTGCTGCTCGCGACCATCGCCGAGTCCCAGCGCACCCGGCCGGTGCTGACCGCCGCGCTGCGGCGCACCCGCACCCGGGTTCGGTTGGGAGAGTGGGTCATTCCGGAGGGCGACACGATCCTGGCCAGCACCCAGCTCGCGATGGCCGCCGAGAGCAGCTTCCCCGACGCCGAGAAGTTCGATCCCGACCGCTTCGTGGGCAACCCGCCGAACCCGTTCGCGTGGATCCCGTTCGGCGGCGGCATGATGCGGTGCATCGGAGCCTCGTTCGCCACGATGGAGATGGAGGTCACGCTGCGCACGATGCTGCGTGAGTTCCGCATCGAACCGACCAGCGAGCCCGACGAGAAGCCGCACAGCAGGGGCGTCACCGTCACGCCGGCCCGTGGCGGCCGCATCGTCGTGCACCGTCGGACGGCGCCGTCGGCCAAGGCCGCCGACTCGGTGTCCGCGGCCACGGGCGATCCGGTCTAGAACCGGTACTGCAGAACACGCGCCTTGCGCGCGATGGCCGGCACCCGGTGGGACAGCCGCGCCGCGAGGCGCAGCCCGCCGGGAAACGCGTCGGCCTCGGGCCGCTGCATCACGCTGGCCTCGTCGAGCAGCGTCAGCGCCGGGTTCCACGTCTCGGGGAGGCGGGCATCGGCGAAGCCGGGGAAGTTCCACTGCGTGTGCGGCGAGTTCGTCTTGCGCGCGGTGGCGAGCCGGCCGAGTAACCGGTTGGCCCTGCTGACCGGGCCGTAATCGTTGAACGCCAGCACCCCGCCGCCGAAATGCGCTGTGACGCTGCCGAACAGCGTCCGGACGGTGGGTTCGTCGAGGAACGCCACGAGACCGTCGGCGAACACCATGGCGGGTCGGTCGGCCGGGATGGTGTCCGCCCAGCCCGGTTCGGTCAGGGACGCCGCGACGGCGTGCTCACCGGCGTGTGGGGCCACCAGGGCGGCCCGCACGGCGTGCACACCGGGCAGGTCGACGCTGTACCAGTCGACCCCCGGCGGAGGATCCACCCGGTGCACCGCCGCGGAGAACCCGGCGCCGAGGTCGACCACGATCGCATCGGGATGGGCCCGGATGAAGCCGCGGACGGCCTCGTCGAGCATCTTGGCGCGCAACGCGACCAACGGCACGACGCTCGGCGTCGCGGCCAGCGTGGTGAAGTCGTAGTCGATCGCGGCGACCGTCGCCTCGGCCCACCGGTCGGCGAGGATCGGGCGGGCCGCGGCGGCGTCGAGCGCGCGGCAGTATTCGGTCAGGAGGGCGGTCTGCTCGACGGGATCGAGGTGGCTGACGTCCATCCCGTCAGCCAAGCACAGCCCGCGCGGCTACGACGCGGCGGACGGGGTGTCCGCGCCCGCCGTCTGGTGCGCGTGGCGGCCGAGCAGTCGGCCGCCGAAGGGGCGCTTACGGGCCGGCGCGTCCGAGGTCGCACCGGCCTTCGTGCCGTCGTTCCCGTCGGTCTCCGGGGAGGACGGCGCGGACTCGGTCGCATCGTCGGCGGCGGGGTCGACGCTCGGGTCGTCCGCGGGGTCGGGCTCGGCGGACGGCTGGTCGTGGGTGACCTCCGCGGGGTCGTCGGGGGCGGCCGTGGGCGTGTCGGCCGTGGTGGCCTCGTCCGCGGCGGGAGCGGAGCGCAGTGTCCGCGCGGCGGTCAGCGTCGTCGGCGCCGGATCGGGTTGCGGCGGATCGGTTTTCGGCGGCAGCAGCTCGGCGGGCCAGCCCGGTGTCGCGGGCAGGTAGGACCGGTCGTAGGCTTCCTCGATTTTGGCTTTCAACGGACCGTTGAGCTTGTCGGCGAGGTCGGTGAGCCCGAGCCTGCGCAAGGGGTCGAGAAGCGGGATGTTCTCCGTCGGCACGAAAACGTAGGTGATGTTGCCCTCTTTCCAGACGTAGTTCGCGGGATCGTAGATGTCGACGTCCTCATAGTGCATGTGGATGTCACGCAACCCCGCAGAGGCGTTCAGGAAGGCCAACACGTTGAAGGGGTTGTCGGGCAGATCCGAGGCTCGGTCGTACTGCCGCGAGACATCGATCACGTCGTACTCGGTATCGGGCGTGATCTGCCCCAGCGGGGCGTGCGCCCCGCCGTACCTGCGATCGGGATTGCCGATGAGCATGAAGCTGAGCCGATCTGGCGACGGCGCCCCCTCGGTTCCGGCATGGTCCTCAAGCCACTGCGTGACCACCCGCGCGCCCTGGCTGTACCCGAAGACGACCACCGGCTCCGGGGCGGTGTCGAGCGTCAGGGCGTCCTGCAGAATGTCGGCGCCGACTTTCCGCTCCAGGTAGGGATACGCCAGCGGCTCGCACGCCCGCGAACCGGTGCACATGATGCCGCCGTCGTCGTCGCTGTTGCGGCCCGGATACAGCCCCAGCGTGACGATCTCCGGCAGCGCCGCAGTCGCGTCGGGAGCCGTCACCAGGGCCGGCGCCCCCGTGACCAGCGGCACGGCGGTCACGGCGGCGGCCATCATCGCGAGCCGACGCCTCCGGGGGATCCGTCGCTTAGCTGCTCCACTCATCCATCACCCCTGCCACGCGCCGCCGCACTCGTTTGCTGCGTGGTGCTCACAGTACCCGCGACAACAGCAGCCACTCCGGCTTTAGCTGTGGGATTCCGGATTCGTAATAACTGTCAATTTTGCCAACGGCACGTTGCGCACCGGTGCGGTGCCCGCACGCGCCGACAACGGTATCCGGGTTTGCTCTCCGAGGGAGCCGGTCAGACCCGGCCGGCGACGAAGTCCGCCGCCTGATTGACCATGCCGTTCTCGACGTAGGAGAAGTGCGCACCAAGGCTCAGACCCTTGGTGCAGAAGATGTCGTCGAGCGCGCACATGTCGATGGTCCTCGAGCCGAACGTGCCGCTCAGCGCCGGCAGCGGCCCGCCGCCGGGGACGTCACGCAGCGGATTGCCGAACACGGCGACGGCGGCCACATGGTCGGCGAGCCGCGGCGGCAGAGGATTGGGCGTGAACCGCCCGAGGGGCCGGGCGTCGACGGTGATCAGGTCGATCACGCCGGCACCCTGAGACATCCCGCCGAGCACCAGCTTGGTGTTCGGGCAGTTGTCGGCCATCCACTGCACGCGGCCCGTCGCGTCCGCCGCACCCGCCGGAGCCGAGGAGTCGAAGTTCCAGCCCGCCGGGTAGTTGACCGCGTAGGCCCCGACCGAGCGGCCGCCGACCTTGGAGCGCAGCGCGTCGACGAACGCGTCACCGACGAATCCCAGGCCGGGTTCGGCGCCGGTACCGCGGGCGAAGATCACCTCGATGTCGGGGCAGGGCTGCGCGGCCACCGGCGGCGCGGCGGCCACGCAGGACACCAGGGCGGCCGGGAGCGCCATCGCCGCACCGAGGGAGCCGAGAACACGCCGCAGGACCATGTTTCCATGCTGACACACCGCCGACCCGGCGTGCCTGACACCAGCCCTGAGCTGGCCGTTCAGGCGAAAGAGTAGTCGCTGAGCGGGAAGTTGTCGTTCTCCCGGTTGGTCTCGTTGGTCGACGCCGGCCGGACCAGGGTCTCGCCGGTGGGGCTGAAGTAGTAGGACCGCGACCGGGCGCAATCGCCTTGGCGGAACACCGTCTTGCCGAGCTTGGCCGCCATCCGTTCGCGGAACGAGGTGTTGGCCTCGTCGGTGACCTCGAAGGTGGTCGCACCGCGCCGGTGCAACTCCCCGAAAAGTCGGTCCATGTGGCGCATCTGGTACTCCATGGTGTTGAAGTACGACAAGCCGCTGGAGGCGTAGGGGCCGGCGAGGCTGATGAAGTTCGGGAAGGCCGGGACGGTGACGCCCTGATAGGCCTGGAACCCGTTGTCTCGCCACCACTTACCGAGATTGCGCGCATCGCGGCCGATCACCTCGATCGCCGGGATGTTGGCCTCCCAGATGTCGAAACCGGTGCACAGCACCAACGTGTCGATCGTGGTCTTGGTCCCGTCGCACGCGAGGATGCCGTCGCTGACGATGCGCTCGATGCCCGCGGTCTGCAGGTGCACGTGCGGTTTGGCCAGCGTGGCGTAGTAGGTGTTCGAGTACGTCGGGCGTTTGCAGCCGAAGTCGTAGTCGGGAGTCAGCTGGGCGCGCAGCTTGCGGTCGCGGATCGACAGGAACCGCAGCAACGCCGACAGGTAGGACGCGCCGACGTTGAGCTGCCGGAAGTACTTGTAGTTGACCACCGACAGGATCATCATCACTTCGAGATTGATGTCGGTGGTGAACCGGAAAGCGCGCTGCAGCAAAGGAATGCGAGCGAACAGCCGGCGCACCGGCGTGGGGATCGCGAAGTCGAGTTTGGGCACCACATGGATCGGTGTGCGCTGGTAGACGGTCACGTCGGCGGCCGTCTTCGACAGTTCCGGGATGAGCTGGACCGCCGTCGCGCCGGTGCCGATCAGGCCGATGCGCTCACCGGCGGGGGAGTAGCTGTCATCCCAGTCCATGCTGTGGATGACCCGCCCGGTGAAATCGTCGATGCCCGGGATGACGGGGTTGCGCGGCTGCGACAGGTAGCCGGTCGCGGTGATCAGGAACCGGGAGGTCAGGGTCTCCCCGCTGGAGAGGACGACCTGCCAGCACCGGTTCTCTTCGTCCCAGCGGGCCCCGTCGACGGGGGCGTTGAACCGCATGTGCCGGCGCACGTCGTACTTGTCGGCGACGTGGTCGGCGTACTCCTTGAGCTCCGATCCCGGTGCGTAGAGCCGCGACCAGCGCGGGTTGGGCTCGAACCAGTAGGAGTACGTCGGCGACGGGATGTCGACGGCGAGGCCGGGGTAGTGGTTGACGTACCACGTGCCGCCGAGGTCGTCCTCGCGGTCGAGGATCAGGATGTTGTCGTAGCCCATCTTCTTGAGCTGGATCGAAGCACCCATCCCGCCGAAACCGGCGCCCACGACGATCGCGTCGTACTGCGGCACATGCATGGGCATCAACGCTACCTCACAGCAAATAGGTCATCGGCCAGAGCAGTTTAGGACGCCCGCCGCGGGGGCGCGAGCCGTCGCAGACACCACGAAGCCCCGGCAGGGCCGGGGCTTCGGGCGGGTGTCTGAAGACTTCAGGCAACCTCGAGTTCCGGGGAGGGCTACTCCGAGGAGCCGGAGGAGTCAGACGACCCAGATCCGTCGGACGGCGCATCGTCGCCGCCGGACTTCGCTTCTTCGCGCGCGGCCTTCCTGGCCTCGCGCTTGGCGGCCGCGTCCGCCTTCGCCGCTGCCCTCGCCTCGGCCCGGGCGGCCTTGATCTCAGCCCGCTTGGCCTTGGCTTCCGCCCTGGCCTCGGCGCGTGCGTCGCGGCGGGACTGAGCGTCGACCTTGGGCGCCGGCTGCGCCTGGCCGGACGAGGCCTCCTCGCCGGTGCTGCCGCCCGCCGGGTCCGTGGCGGTCTCGGTCGCCGCCTCGGCGGCAGGAGCCAGCGCCGCGGTCTTGGCGGCCGTGGCCGTCACCGGATCGTTGCGGCTGTAGCCCTTGTCGATCTTGGCCTTGAGCTCGGCCTCCTTGGGCTTGAGCCACGGCATCAGCTGCACCAGGGGCAGTGTCGCGGTCGGCACCAGGTAGTGCTTGGTGGTCCCGCCCTTGATGTTGGTGTCCTCGGTGTAGTACTTCGTGCCCTCCAGCGCCGCCAGCTCGGACATGCTGGTGGTGTACATCACCGGCACGTGGACGACGATCGAGCCGGCCATCGCGTTCATGATCGCGAGGAAGTTGAACGGACGGTCGGGCATGTCGGCCATCCCGTCGTACTCGCCCGTGATGACGATGACGTCATAGGGCGTGATCGGCGGCGGCTGGTAGGTGTAGTCGAACTTGGAGCTGTACTTGACGTCGTTGATCAGCTTCTGCCGGCTCGAGTCCTCGACCACGATGAAGGTGACGTCTTTCGGATCCGGCAGCTCGTTGGTCTTCACCCAGTCCCGCAGCACCTCGTTGACCACCAGCGATCCCGCAGACAGTCCGACCACCGTGACCTTCTCGCCAGGCTTCAGCTGGGCCAGCGCGGCGGTGATCGCCGAATCGAGAGCCGGAACGCCCTGCGCGATCGAGGCGCCGAGGGTGATGTCGCCCTTCCCGGAGTACGGGCCGGCCTGCGCGGGCCATTTCACCCCCACGCGAGTCTGATCCTGGAACGCGTACTCGAGCAACGGCTTCATCATGATGTCGTTGATCTCTGGGATCTTGATGCCGCCGATCATCACCGCCGTGTTGCTCGCGTACGCGCCCGTGGCGGTGGACAGCGCTATGGCGATTGAGGCAAAAGCGGTGCCGCAGGCAACCCCGGCTTTCCGAATGCTGGTTTTCATGAGATCTCCCCGATGTGAAGCGATTGCCGACTCGCCGTGGTCGGCGCGACAAGAGCATATTGCGCCGACGTCAAACATTGCGCAGCAAAAACACGACATTTCCAATAAACGCAATTCAGGCAAAGTGCACACCTATTGCTGTTATCCATTGTTTATCAATTCTCTACACAAGTAGAGAAATGGGAGAGGTCATTCTCGGTAAAGGGTTCGGCAGGACGCCGATCTGGTTGAATCGACCGTTCAGAACGCATTAAGGAAGATCACTGTTTCGCGATGGCACAAAAGTGGCGAAAATTACAATACGGTAGTTTACGACGGCCGTGATCGAGACGCGATAGACGAGAGATGTTGCTGACATGTACGCGGCTAAAAAAAGTTTTTGGTCTGTACCATCCACCTCAGCACACCTTTACCGGCGTGCGACGTGCGGTTGAACAATCAGTGACCTGGCGTCTGCGCGGCCGTTCCGACCGTTCGCACAGTGCGAGCTCGACCTGACTTCCGAGTAAGGTGCGGAGCGCCCGCCCGCAAACCCAACTGACATGCCCTGCCACTCAGCAACAGATCGCGACCTTGCTCGCTTCGTCCTGCCGGCCCGTCACCCGCACGCCGGGGCGGCCGAAAGGGCGGCGAACCGCTTGTGCGCCAACTCTTTTCGATGCGGCAGGCGGCTCACCCACCGAGTCTCCGCGTGCCGCGCGCGAGGCCGATGCACGGTACCAGTAAGGCCATCTCGATAGCCACACGCGGTCAATATGCACGATCAGTGGGGACTTTCGCTCATCAAGAGTTTGCTAAGTGGACGCCCACAAAGTCTTTGCGTGCGGTAATGTCCGCGTCGGTCGTGGCGCCGGCACGTGTCTGCGCCCGACCAGCGTGCTCCTCGAAGGCTCGTCACCCGAGCCTGCCTCGCCAGCCATCCCGACCAACGGGTTGGACAGCGAAGTCCCGCGCCACACCGCATACTGCTGCGTGTCGCGGTCGGCACGCGAGATCTTGTTGCCCGGTCACCGGCGTCCCGTGCGGACGTCACCTGCAGAAGGGGAGTTTGCGTGAAGCGAGCGACGAAGGCCGTGATGACCGCGGCGGCACTGCCTTTCGCGGCGGCACTGCCGCTGACGTTCGGCGCCGGCACCCTGCCCGCGGCCGCTGCGGCGGCCAGCACCGCCTCGTCGCTGATCCCGTCCGGTCCGGCCACCGTCCTGCACCACGGTCCGACCCCGTGGGCGATGGACGAGAACCTCGGCGGCGCGCTCTGCGACGCTCCCAAGGTGTGCCGGGAGGTCTCCTACGACTGGATCCAGCCGTACGGCCCCATCGAGATCGGGATGGCCGAGAACGTCCGTCGGCTCGACTGGGCGATTCAGTACGTCGGCTCCGGCCCCAAGATCGTCTACGGCTTCAGCGGCGGCGCCCGGGTGGCCTCGGTCTGGCTGCGCGATCACGCCGATGACGCGGACGCCCCGGATCCCGACCAGCTGTCCCTGGTGCTGATCGGCAACGGGGGCCGCAAGTACGGCGGCGTCAACGGGTGGTTCTGGGGCGACCTCCTGATGACACCCACCGACACCCAGTACGACGTCGTGGACATCGCCCGCGAGTACGACCCCATCGCCGACTTCCCGTCCAACCCCTTCAACCTGCTGGCGCTGGCCAACGGGATCGCGGCGTTCTCGTACGTCCACATGCGCTACGACGACGTCGACCTCGACGATCCCGACAACATCGTCTGGAAAGAGGGCAAGACGACCTACGTCTACGTCCCCACCGAGCACCTCCCGCTGCTGCAGGGCTTCTACGACGCCGGCCTGGGCTCACTGGTCGCCGACATCGAGCCCAGACTCCGCGAGATCATCGACAGCGCCTACAACCGCACCTGGCTGGAGGGCAAGCCGACCCAGGGCGAGCAGAACGCCGATGCGCCGGTGACGGCCTCGTCCAGCACGACCGCCGCGCGCTCGCTGCTGCGAGCCGCCGCCGAGGACGACGGCAACGACACGGTGGCCGCCGACGACACGAAGACCATCGACGACGAGGGGACCGCACCGGCCACCGACGCGGGCCCACACGACCACACTGCTGCTGACGACGCCCCCGCGCCGGCCACCGAAGACTCCAAAGACTCCGAAGACTCCGAAGACTCCGAGGACGAGACCGAAACGGCCGCCGACACCGACACCGAAACCGATACCGAAGTCGACAGCGAGAACGACACCGACACCGCGACGTCGGCGGGCGGCAAGCACCGCGCACCACTGCACGGAACGAAGAAGACCGACGAGAAGGCCGACAGCGACACGACCGACAGCGACACGTCGGGCACCGCGAAGGCCGAGTCCAAGACGTCCGGCGCCACGTCGACGACGTCCGGGGCATCGGCCGGCGGCACCTCGGACGGCAGCGGCGCGAGCTGAGCGCGGTCCGACGACCGCTATTGTTCGCAAGCGTGGCAATCAAAGGCACGGCGGCGCTGTCGCAGAAGGTCGCGTTCATCACTGGCGGGGCATCGGGAATCGGCGCGGCCCTGTCCGAAGCGCTGACCGCGGCGGGCGCCGAGGTGTGGATCGCCGACCGTCAGTACGACGTCGCCGAGCAACTGGCACAACGCCTTCGGGGCAGCGGGGCGCGTGCCCACGCGGTCGCGCTCGATGTCCGTGATCCCGCGGCATTCGAGGCCGCCGTCGCCGAGGCGGTGCGGACCAGCGGCCGGCTGGACTATCTGTTCAACAACGCCGGCATCGGCATCGGCGGCGAGGTCGATTCCCTGACCCTGGAGGACTGGACCGACATCATCGACGTGAACCTGCGCGGGGTGATCCACGGGGTGCAGGCCGCCTACCCGGTGATGATCGCGCAGGGAAGCGGGCACATCGTGAACACCGCCTCGATGGCCGGACTGATCACCACGTCCGCGCAGGCGGGGTACTCGGCCACCAAGCACGCCGTCGTCGCGCTGTCGAAGACCCTGCGGGTGGAGGCCGCCGGCCACGGTGTGCAGGTGTCGGTGCTGTGCCCCGGGGTGGTGCGCACGCCGATCCTGTCCGGCGGCGAGTACGGCCGCAACCGCAACGTCAGCCGCGAGAACCTGCTCAAGCTCGGCGAGGCGCTGCGGCCCATCGAGCCGGGGGAGTTCGCCCAGCAGGCACTGCGCGGCGTGCTCCGCAACCAGGCGATCATCGTCGTGCCGCGCTGGTGGAAGGCGTTGTGGTATCTCGAGCGGCTCTCGCCCGCGCTGTCGATGCGTACCGCCGCGGTGGCCCTCAAACGCACCCGCGAGGCGGCGTCAGCTCCGCTGCAGTAGCCGCTCGGCGTCGCGCGGCTTGAGCGCGGCCAGCCGGAGGTCGCCGCGGTAGTGCCCGGCCACCCGAGGATCCATCACCCGCCGCCACAGGGGCGGGCACAGGGCCAGCACCACCATGGCCGCGTACCCGGCCGGCAGCTGCGGCGCCTCCTCGGCGTGACACAGCGCCTGGTAGCGGCGCTGCGGGTTGGCGTGGTGATCGGAGTGGCGCTGCAGGTGGAACAGGAACACGTTGGAGATCACCGAATTGCTGTTCCAGCTGTGTGACGGCCGGACCTGCTCGTAGCAGCCGTCGGCGCGGCGCTGCCGCCGCAGCCCGTAGTGCTCGAGGTAGTTGATGGTCTCGAGCAGGAACACCCCGATCAGCGCCTGACCGATCAGCCACGGCACCACCTCGACACCGAAACCGGCGATCAGCGCCGCGAACAGCACGACCGTCATCAGCCACGCGTTGAGCACGTCGTTGTGCAGGCTCCACACCGAACCGCCGTGGCGCCGCAGTCGCCGCGCCTCGATCGACCACGCCGAGCGCAGGCTGCCGAGGATGGACCGCCAATAGAAGAAGTAGACGTTCTCACCCAGCCGGGAGCTGGCCGGGTCCTCGACCGTCGCCACACGGGCGTGATGGCCGCGGTTGTGTTCGACGAAGAAATGGCCGTAGCCGGTCTGGGCGAGGGCGATCTTGCTCAGCCAGCGCTCCGACCGGGCACGCTGGTGACCCAGCTCGTGGGCGGTGTTGATCGCGATGCCCCCGATGCCGCCGACGGTGAGCATCAGGCCGATCTTGTCGGGCAGGGTCATTGACACCCCGCCCCCGCCGGTCCAGAGCCAGCAGCCCAATATCAGCGACAGGTACTGGGCCGGCAGGTACAGGTAGGTCGCCCAGCGGTAATAGCGGTCCTGCTCGAGATGGGCAAGCACACTGTCGGGCGGGTTCTCCGCGTCCGGGCCGACGAGGAAATCCAGGGCGGGGATCACGAAGAACATCAGCATCGGACCGGACCACCAGAACAGGCCCGACCCCGTCAGCACCACCGCCGCCCACGACGTGGGGACCAGGATAGGGATGACGACGCCGAGCAGCCACACGTACCGCTTGCGGTCGCGCCAGTCGCGGGCCGCAGGCGCGGCGCCCCGCGACCGGATGTGCCGTCTCGTCGGCATCCTCAGTTCATTCCCCTCTTTGCCGGACGGTTCCTTTACCCTCGCAGACCCATGCGTCAATTGGGTAACGCCGTCATACCATTGTTGCTCGTCACCGGGCAATAACGGCAGCGAAGCGACGTCGGAGACTTCGCTTCGCGGATCGTTCCGGCGCCGCGCTGGGCGGTTGCTCAGTACCTCAACGCCACCGTCGGCGGCCGAGACTGACCCGTGGCGACGGATCCTCCCCGGCGATGTTGCGCCGCACGACGTCGGCCAGCGTCGACGTCTCCTCCAGCACCGCCAGGCCCGGTGCCGAGAACGTCGCCTCACCGTACACACCCGGGTCGAGCAGCGGGTTGGTCAGCGCCTGGGAGAACGCGTCGACCGCCACCATCGCACTCATGACCGGCGGGAGCGTGCTGCCGCGCCGCACGTCCTCGGCGAACAGCCCGACGAACAACTCGACCCGGTCGATGTCGCGGCCGTAGCAGCGCTCGAGGGCCTCGCGTACCTCGGGGCGCGCGGTGAGGTCGCCGATCGAGCGCAGGGCGGGGAAACCGCACGCGCGGCGGTAGTCGTTGTACGGCGCCAGTTCGGCGTGCCGGCCGATCAGGATCGATTTCTCCTCGATGGCCAGCATCGACGCGTCGGTGTTGCCCAGCCGGATGGTGCTGCAGGGCTGCCGGGAGGCCTCGTCGAACAGCGCCGACAGGCCGTGTTCGGTGACCGGTCGGGTGTCCCACCAGAGGTCGGCGAACGTGCGCCGGCGTCCGCCGAGGGTCACCTCGGTCGGCACCAGCGAGTGCCATCGGTAGAGCAGGTTGAACTCGACCGACATCCAGTTCTGTCGGTACCACTTCTCGCTCGCGCCGATGCCGGGTTCGACCGTGAGCGGGAACTTGATCGGCGTGATGTGGTTGATGTAGTCCTCGATGACGAGCTTGAGCAGCACCACCGTCAGCGTGTTGCGGGTGGTGTCGAAGACGCGGTCGTCGCTCCAGTCGGGATGGGCGGCGCTGATCAGGCCCGCGATCCGGTTGTGTTCCCGCAGGAACAGCGTGCTCATCATCACGAAGCCGTAGTGGATGTTGCCGCGGGGGATGCCGAGCGCGAACAGCCGGGAGCGCAGCGCGTCGGGCACCGGTCCGCCCCCGTCGGCCTTCAGGTCACCGCCGCGGAACATGATCTCGAGGTCGGCGAACTCGGCCTTGACCACGCCGTCGGGGTCGCAGAGGTAGGGCGGGAACTCCGCGGACAGGCTCTTCTCGGTCTTCAATCGGCCGCCGGCGCCGTCGCGCAGCATGCGGGTGACGTCGGCGGTCTGTCCGTAGAGCTGGCTCAGGTCGATGTCGTGGGTCGAGGTGTTCTTCGTGTCGTCGCGGGGGTCGGTGCGCAGGAACCCGTCGACGAACCACTGGGCGAACAGCGGGAACAGCAGCGTCGAGCGCGTCGATTGTTCGCAGGCGGCGCTGCGCCGCTCGAACAGCGCCGCGACGGCGGCCGGCGCGGGCAGGCCGGCCTGGAACTCTGGATCCGGGGGCAGGTGACGCTGGCTGTAGGTGCGGTCGTGCAGCGACTCCCACGACGTCCACGGGAGCATGGTGCTCAGCGCCCCGGGCCGGGTGCGCATCGTGTACACCAGCGAGTTGATGATCCACCGGTTGACGAGCGGGCCGACCGTCGGAGTCGCGCGCAACGCCAGCCACAGCGGGGCGAGGTGCGTGGTCGCCAGGATGCGCACACCGCGTCTGACGCCGTTCTTCCGCCAGAACCCCCTGGTCACGCAGGTCAATATACGGTGCGCGAGCCCGGGCGGTCAGCCCAACAGGGTGGCGATCGCCGCGGCCAGCGCGGGGTCCGCGGAGCTGCCGACGTTCTGGTAGCTGCCGCCGGTCGTCTGCGCGACGGCCTCCCAGGTGGACCGGTCGGGATCGTCACCGAAGTCGATGACGTTGACCGCCACCGGTTTCGCCGGATCGAAGGCGCCGCTGATGTACTGCCGCAGCCCGTCGGCGCCCAGCGACTGGTCGGTGTGCGGACCTGCGGTGATCACGAGCACCGAATTCTTCTCGCCCTCACGGTATTTCGCTGACGCGTCGGTGTAGACCAGACGCAGGGTGGTGAACGACACCGCACCGCCACCCGACGGTGTCTGTCCGTCCAGCGCGGCCGTCAGCGCGGCCGAGCGCGGCCGGCCGTCGACCTGGTCGGACAGGGCGCCCAGGCTCACTTCGGAGCGGCCCGAGACCCCGTCGAAGGTCCACAGCCCCACCCCGGAGTCGGGCGGAAGCACCTGCAGGCGGGCCTTCAGCGCGTCGACGACGTTGGTCAGCCGCGGCTTGCCGCCCTCGTCGGTCGGCATGGACTGGTCGAGCATGATCGTGACCGTCGGGCTCTGCGCCGGCGTGGTCAGGGTGTCGGCGATGGTCGCGCGCAACGCGTTGTCGCCCAGATTCAGCGGTGCTCCGACCGGCGCGAAGTCCACCACGTCGTTGCCCGGGGGCTGCTGGCCCTCGACGCGGAAACCGGCCTTGGCCAGCTCGGCCAGCTGCTCGGGTTTGCGCAGGAAGCGCGCGAACTCGCTGGCCGCGGAGATCTGCTCCTGGGCCAGCCAATCGCCGGAGAGCAGCACGGTCGGAAAGTCGGCCATCGCGGTCGGTCCGGGCGGAAGCCACGAGGCGAGCGCGGACTTCGCATCCGGCAGCGAGGCCGCCCGCTGGAAGAGCCGCTGCTCGGTGGTGACGACGGCGTGCACCGGCGCGGAGGCCGGGTCGTCGGCGCCGACGAGCGCGTCGAGCGCCGTCGAGGCCTTCGTGTCGTCCAGCTTCGGGGCGGCGGCCACCAGGGTGCTGACCGCGCCCAGGCCGGCGCTCGGTGGCGCCCCGGACGGCGCCGCTGCGGCGGCGACCGCCTCGGCGGCCAGGAACGAGGCGTCGCTGTCCTCGCCGAGGGGCAGCGCGAGCCGGAGCCCGCCCCAACCCTGCAGTCCGAGCCCGTCCAGCGCGGCGGGGTCGGTCTGCAACCGGGGCAGCGTGCCCCAGTTCTGGTCGCCCATCGCGCCTTTGAGGCGGGGGGAGACGGCGACGACGACGGGCGAGCTCACCAGTGAGCGGCTGTCACTGACGATCTGCGCACCGGCCTTGGCTTCCAGTCGCGCCTCGGAGGCCGAGCTGCCGGGGATCCACAGTGCCGGGCGCTCGCCCAGATCGCCGGGCCAGTCACCGGTCAGGCCGGTGAAGACCTGTTCGGCGTCCGCGGATTTCACCCCGACTTTCACGCACTTGTCGCCGACGGGCTCGGCGGTGTCGTTGTAGCGCTGCGCGAGGGTGCTGACGGGTTCGGCGATCGCCGGGTCGACCACGACGGCGACGGCCACCTCGCCTTCCACGCAGCGCGCCGCGGCGGTGTCGGACCGGCTCGACAACGCGTCGCCGAAGAAGCGCCACAGGATCACCGCGCCGACGATCACGACGACGGCGACCAACGCGGCGATGACGCTGACGGAGATCCCACGCCGGCCCGGGGTGACGGCGCGGTGGCTACCGGTCCACTCGCCGTTGTCCCACCCGCCGCTGCGCTGCGGCCCGCCGGTGCGCGGGGTGTCGAATCGTTCGATCTGCGACTCGTCGGTGGGGGAGTCGTCGGCGAAGTCGTGCGCGTCGCCGGACTGGTCCGGGGTGCCGGACTCCGCCGGGGGGATCGAGTCGTCCGGGGTGCGTGAGTCGTCGGGGTCGGGGAGGCTATGTCGTCCCATGCCTGCCTTCGGTGTCGGGGTCAGCCAACGTTACTTGCCGCTTTGAACTCCCGGCGCCGGCGGTGCAGGATCGGCTCGGTGTAGCCGCTGGGCTGCGCGCCGCCGGTCAGGATCAGTTCCTGGGCCGCCTGGAAGGCGATGCTGCCCTCGGGATCGGTTGCCATGGGCCGGAAGTCGGGATCGGCGGCGTTCTGCTCGTCGACCACGGCGGCCATCCGGCGCAGGCTCGCCTTGACGTCTTCCTCGGTGATGACACCGTGGCGCAGCCAGTTCGCGAGGAGCTGGCTGGAGATCCGCAGCGTGGCCCGGTCCTCCATCAGCGCGACATCGTGGATGTCGGGCACCTTCGAGCAGCCCACGCCCGCGTCGATCCAGCGCACCACGTAGCCGAGGATCGACTGGCAGTTGTTGTCGACCTCCTCGCGGATCTCCTCCGACGCCCAGGCCAGTTCCTTGGCCAGCGGGATGGTCAGCAGCTCCTCGACGGTGGAGCGTCGCTTGCCCTCGAGCTCCTTCTGCACCGCGAACACGTCGACCGCGTGGTAGTGCATCGCGTGCAGCGTCGCCGCGGTCGGCGACGGCACCCAGGCGGTGGTCGCGCCGGCCTTGGGCTGCCCGATCTTCTGCTCGACCATGTCGGCCATCAGCTCGGTCATCGCCCACATGCCCTTGCCGATCTGCGCCTTGCCGGAGAACCCGGTCTCCAGGCCGATGTCGACGTTCTGGTTCTCGTAGGCCTGGATCCACGCGGTCGACTTCATCGCGCCCTTGCGGATCATCGGACCCGCTTCCATCGAGGTGTGGATCTCGTCGCCGGTGCGGTCCAGGAAGCCGGTGTTGATGAACACCACCCGGTCGGCGGCGGCCTTGATGCAGGCCTTGAGGTTCAGCGTGGTGCGCCGCTCCTCATCCATGATGCCGACCTTGATGGTGTTCTGGGGCAGGCCGAGGACGTCCTCGACACGGCTGAACAGTTCGCAGGTGAACGCGACCTCGTCGGGGCCGTGCATCTTGGGCTTGACGATGTAGATGGAGCCGGTGCGGCTGTTGAGCAGCGGCCCGTTCCCCTCGTCGTCCTTGAGGCCGTGGATGCCGATCAGGCTGGTGAACAGCGCATCCTGGATGCCCTCGGGCACCTCGGTGCCTTCCTGGCCATCACCGCCCATGACGATGGCGTCGTTGGTCATCAGGTGGCCCACGTTGCGCACGAACAGGAGGCTGCGGCCGGGAAGGGTGACGTCCGCGCCGTCGGGGCCGGTGTACGTGCGGTCGGCGTTGAGCGTGCGGGTGAACGTCTTGCCGCTCTTGGTGACGTCCTCGGCCAGATCGCCGCGGTTGAGCCCCAGCCAGTTGCGGTAGCCCAGCACCTTGTCGTCGGCGTCGACGGCGGCCACCGAGTCCTCGAAGTCCATGATCGTCGTGATGGCCGACTCCAGGACGACGTCCTTGATGCCGGCCCGGTCGGTGGACCCGATGGGGGAATCCGCGTCGACGAGGATCTCGATGTGCAGGCCGTTGTTGACCAGCAGCACCGCGGTGGGCGCCTCCGGCTCGCCGAGGTAGCCGACGAACTGCGCGGGGTCCTCCAGAGCGACCTCACCGTCGTCCAGCGTCGCGGTCACGGCACCGTCGGCGACGGTCAGCCCGGTGATGTCCGACCAGGAGCCCTGCGCCAGCGGGGCCGCGCCGTCGAGGAACGTGCGGGCGTAGGCGATCACCTTGTCGCCGCGAACCTTGTTGTACGAGCTGCCCGGCTCGGCGCCGCCCTCGTCGGAGATCACGTCGGTGCCGTAGAGCGCGTCGTAGAGCGAGCCCCACCGCGCGTTGGCGGCGTTGAGCGCGAAGCGCGCGTTGAGCACCGGCACCACCAGCTGCGGGCCGGCGGTGGTGGTGATCTCGTCGTCGACGCCGGCGGTGGTGATCGTGAAGTCGCCGGGCTCGGGCTCCAGGTAACCGATGTCGGTGAGGAACTGCCGGTAGTCCTCGGGCTCGAAGCCGCCGATCACCCGCGCGCGGTGCCAGCGGTCGATCTGGGCCTGCAGTTCGTCACGGCGGGCCAGCAGTTCCTGGTTCTTCGGGGTCAGGTCCGCGACGACCTTGTCGACGCCGGACCAGAACGTGTCGGGGTCGATTCCGGTGCCGGGCAGCGCCTCGTTGGTGATGAAGTCGTACAACACCGGGGCGACGCGCAGATTACCCACCGTCACACGTTCGGTCATGATTCCTCCCTCGCCGGCACATGCGCTCGGCCCGAGCGTTGCCTGTCGTGAAATCCGTCGGATCAGTTTACCCGCCGGTAAACGCGGTGATTCCCGGCCCACTTCGCCGGCCGGCGTCGCGCAATCCGGCGCACACCTGCAGGAGACTCGACCGCAGCGGGGCCGCCCGGACGCTGAGGGCCTCCTGGGCCGCCGCGTATTCCCTTCGGCCATCCGGCGTTTCGACGGTGATCGGCGCGAAGCCGAACTCCCGCAGATCGTACGGGCTGGCACGCATGTCGAGGATGCGGGCGTCCAGGGCGAGCTCGAAACAATCCAGAACGAGCGAGGATTCGATCAACGGGCCCAGCTTGAAGGCCCACTTGTAGAGATCCATCCCGGCGTGCACGCACCCCGGTTGCTCCTCGGCCGTCTGCGTCTGCCGTGTCAGCGGTCGGGCATTGCGGGCCGCGGCCGGTTCGGTGAAGAAGCGGTAGGCGTCGAAGTGACTGCAGCGCAGGGGAATCGACTCGACCACCGCATCGGTGCCCGCCGCCCCGAGGCGCAGCGGCACCGCGCCGTGGCGCACCTGATCGGTGCGGTAGACCATCGCCCACTCGTGCATGCCGAAGCAGCTGAAGCGGGCCGGGCGCGCCGCGGTGGCCGCCAGCAGGTCCGCGATGAACGTCACAGTGCCCAGCCGGGCGCGCAGATGCTCGTCGCTGACGGTGACGCCGGCCCCGGCGCGGCGATAGCCCGTCCGGGTCAGGTACTCCTGCGCGGCGTCCCCGTCGAGCACCACCCCGTAGCCGGGATGCCAGACACGCAGTGCCCGCGGCCGGCAGCTGTAGTAGGTGAACAGGAAGTCGAACACCGGGTGGGGCCGGCCCGCGCGGCGGCGTTCGACGTGCGGGGCGAGCAATGCGTCGGCGCGGGCGCGGTGCGCGTCGGCCTGATCGATCCAGGCGGGCTCAGACACGGTGGGTGCCGTCGCGGACGGTGCCCACCAGATCTTCGACGAGGTCTTCCAGCGCGACCATCGCGGTGACGCTGCCGTCGCCCGCGGTGACCAGGGCCAGGTGGCTGTTGGTGCGACGCAGCCGGGTCAGCGCGTCGGGCAGCGGCAGCGAGGCCGGCACCCGCGGCAGCGGCCGCACCATCGACGACTCGAGCACCACGGAATCGTCGTGCGGGCCGTCGAGCAGGGGGAGCACGTCCTTGATGTGCAGGTAACCGGCGTAGGCGCCGGACGGGTCGGCCACCGGGAACCGGGAGTACCCGGTCTCCTTGAGCGCTTCCTCGAGGGCGCCGATCGTCGGCCCGGCGCCGGTGCGCGCCGCCTGCACCGCCCGGATCTGGTGCAGCGGCAGCGCGACGTCGTCGACCACGCGGTTGCGGATCTGCAGCGCCCGGGTCAGCCGGCTGTGCTCCTCGGGGTCGAGCAACCCCTCCGACAGTGATTCGGCGATCATCTCCGACAGCTCGACCGTCGACACGGTGACGTCGAGTTCGTCCTTGGGCTCCACGCCGAAGGTCCGCAGCGTGGTGTTGGCGCACCAGTTGTAGAACGCGATGAACGGCCGCGCGGCGCGGATGTAGACCAGGTACACCGGGATCAGCAGCATCGCCGTCGACTCCGGCCCGGCGATCGCGATGTTCTTGGGCACCATCTCGCCGAGCAGCACGTGCAGCGTCACCACGATGGACAGCGCCACCAGGAACGACACCGTGTGCAGCAGCGCATCGGGGATGCCGAACAGCTCGAACGGCTTCTCCAGCAGATGCGCCACCGCGGGTTCGGCGACGCGGCCCAGCAGGATCGAGCAGACCGTGATGCCCAGCTGGGCGCCGGCCAGCATCAACGACAGGTTCTCGCCGGCCCTGATCACGGTGACCGCACTGTTCTTACCCTGCTCGGCGAGCGCCTCGAGGCGGTCGCGGCGCGCGGAGATCAGCGCGAACTCCGAGGCGACGAAGAACGCGTTGGCTCCCAACAGCACGAAGGTCAGCAGCACGCCGAAGATGTCGCCCATCAGAGGTCCCCGCCCGCGTCGTCCCGGTCCTCGGCCGCGTCGTCGGCCCGGTCCTCGTCCCGGCCGAGCTTGGTCAGCGTCAGCTGGTCGATGCGGCGGCCGTCCATCTTGACCACGGTGGCGAGCCAGCGGATCGGGTCTTCCAGAGGCCCGTCGGGGTCGAACGCGGTCAACTCGACCGACTCGCCCTCGTCGGGGATGTGGCCGAGTTGCTCGAGCACCAGCCCGCCGATGGTCTCGTAGTCGCCCTCGGGAGCGCGGAACTCGGTGTTCTCGGCCACCTCGTCGATGCGCAGCAGGCCCGAGACCTGCCAGCCGCTGCCCGCGGGCACCACGTCGGGGGGTTCCACGTCGTGCTCGTCGCGCACGTCGCCGACGATCTCCTCGATCAGGTCCTCGACGGTGACCATGCCCGCGGTGCCGCCGTATTCGTCGACGACGAGCGCGGTGGCCAGGCCATTGGCACGCACCTCCGACATCACCGCGTCGCCGTCGAGGGTGGACGGGACTCTGGCGACGGGCTGCACGATCTCCCACAGGCGGGTGGCCGGCCGCCGGTCGCGAGGCACCGCGAACACCTGCTTGACGTGCACCACGCCGATCGTCTCGTCGAGGTCGCCGCGGATCACCGGGAAGCGGGAGTGCCCGGTCCGCACCGCCGCCTGGCTCAGCTCGAGCACCGTGTCGTCGGCGTCGAGGGTGTCGATCTTCGAGCGCGGGGTCATCAGTTCCTCGGCGGTCCGGTCACCGAATTGCAGCGAGCGGTCCACCAGCACCGCGGTGACGGGGTCCAGCGAGCCGCTCTGCGCCGAGGTGCGCACCAGCGACACCAGTTCCTGCGGCGAGCGCGCGGAGCGCAGCTCCTCGGCCGGTTCGATGCCCAGCCGGCGCAGGATCCAGTTCGCGGTGCCGTTGGTGAGCCGGATCAGCGGTGTGAACAGGAACGAGAACATCAGCTGGGGGCCCGAGGACCAGCGCGCCGTCGGCACCGGTCGGGCCACCGCGAGGTTCTTCGGCACCAGCTCGCCGAACACCATCGACACCGAGGTGGCGATGAGAATGGCCAGGATCAGCGCGATGCTGGTGGCGAACCGTTGCGGCACCGACAGCGCGGCCAGGCCGGGCTCGATCAGCCGCGCCAGCACGGGCTCGGCGAGGAAGCCGGTGGCCAGTGTGGTGATGGAGATGCCGACCTGAGCTCCGGAGAGCTGGGTGGACAGGGTGCGGTGGGCTCGCTGCACCAATTGGTCGCGCCGGTTGCCCGAGCGCGCGTTGGATTCGACGGTGCTGCGTTCCAACGCGGTCAGGGAGAACTCGGCGGCGACGAACACCGCGGTGCCTGCGGTGAGCACGACGATGGCCAGCAGCGACAACAAGGAGGTGGTGGCACTCATCGGATCGCTCCCGGGACGGCAGCGGGGGAGGCGCCGGGCTCGAGGCCCGGCGGACTAGAGGAGGGCTCGGTCTCGGCGGGCTCGTGGTCGGGCCGCTCGGCGAGTGTGGCCGGCGCGGATGGGCCTCCATCCAGTGCCTGCGGCACCTGATCCCTTTCGGCTGAGTGACAACGGTGACCGCAATGCTAGCCGACGGACAGGCCCCCGGCCGCCACGGAAGACCTTTAGTTAGGCTAACCTCACGTGGTGGTAGGTTGCAGATCACGATCACGAAAGGCGGACCGCTCCTCATGCCCCTGAAGTCGATGTCGGTGACACGTCCGAGAACGTCCCGCTGGGCCGGCGCGATCGGCGCCGTCGCCGCGCTGCTGGCGCTGTCCGCGTGCGGTTCGGAGACCCGCACCGACGACGCCGACAAGGTCGTCGTCTACTCGGGGCGCAGTGAGGAACTGGTGGCGCCGCTGATCAAACAGTTCACCGCCGACACCGGCATCGAGGTGGAGACCCGCTACGCCGGGTCGGGCGAGATGGCCGCCCAACTCATCACCGAGGGCGACAAGTCGCCGGCCGACGTGTTCCTCTCCCAGGACGCGGGCGCGCTGGGCGCGGTGTCCAAGGCGGGGTTGCTGGCGCCGGTGGACGCCGAGACCCTGCAGGCGGTTCCCGCGCAGTACGCCGCGGCCGACGGCACCTGGGTTGGGGTCTCGGGCCGGGCACGGGTGGTGGTCTACAACCCGACGCTGGCGCCCACCCCGCCGGACACCATCGACGGCCTGCTCGCCCCGCAGTGGAAGGGCAAGATCGGGTTCGCGCCGAGCAACGCATCGTGGCAGGCGTTCGTGACGGGATTGCGGGTGGTGCGGGGCGAGGACGGTGCCGCGCAGTGGCTGCGCGCGTTCAAGGCCCAGGACCCCAAGGCGTTCGAGAACAATGTCGCGGTGCGGGACGCGGTCGACTCGGGCCAGATCCCGCTCGGCCTGGTCAACCACTACTACCTCTACGAGCTGATCAACGCCAAGGGCGAGGACGCGGTGACCGCGCAGAACAGGTTCATGGCGGCCGGTGATCCCGGCGGACTGGTCAACGTCGCCGGTGTCGGCGTGCTCAAGGCGGCGCCGAATCCCGCAGACGCACACGCTTTCGCGGCCTATCTGGTGGGCGAGTCGGCGCAGCGGTACTTCGCCGAGGAGACCGCGGAGTATCCGCTGGCGGCCGGGGTGGCTCCGACGGCGCAGATGCCGCCGCTGAGCGATCTGCGTCCGCCCGCCGTCGACCTGTCGCAACTGGACGACATCGAGACGACGCAGGAGCTCCTCGTCGAGACCGGCCTGCTGACCAACTGAGGGTGAGCGGCTCGGCCGGGACGGCGCGCCGACCGCCGGCGCTGCTGGTGCTGCCGGCCGCCCTGGTGGTCGCGGCGACGCTGATCCCCCTGGTGTACCTCGGCGACCGGGCGCTGTCGCGGGGCTGGTCGGCGGTGGTCGCCGAGGTGATGCAGCCGCGCACCGCGGCGCTGGTCGGCCGGTCGCTGCTGCTCGTGGTGACGGTGACGGCGGCGTGCGTGGTGCTCGGCGTGACGCTGGCGGTGCTGCTCACCCGGACCGACCTGCCCGGCCGGCGGGTGTGGAGCGTCGCGCTGACGCTTCCGCTGGCCATGCCGAGCTATCTGCTGGCCTACCTGTGGGTGTCGGCGGTGCCGTCGGTGGCCGGGTTCTGGGGAGCGGTGCTGGTGCTGACGCTGGTCAGCTATCCGCTGGTGCTGCTGACGACGACGGCGGCGCTGGCCCGGGTCGATCCGGCGCAGGAGGAGGTGGCCCGCTCGCTGGGCCGGGGCGGCTGGGCGGTGCTGTTCGGGGTGACGCTGCGGCAGGCGCGCGCCGCGATCGCAGCTGGCGCGCTGCTGGTGGCGCTGTACGTGCTCAGCGATTTCGGCGCGGTGGCTGCGATGCGCTTCGAGGCGTTCACCTGGGTGATCTACGGCGCCTACCGGTCGGGGTTCAACCCGTCGCGGGCCGCGGTGCTGTCGCTGGTGCTCATGCTGTTCGCGGTGGCCCTCGTCGCCGCCGAGCACATCGTCCGGGGCCGGGCGGCGGCGGCGCGGGTGGGGTCGGGCGCACCCCGGCCGGCACCGGTCAACCGGCTCGGCCCGTGGTGGGGGCCGACGCTGGGGCTTCCCGTGGTCGTGCTCGCGGCCGCGGTGGTGGTGCCCGGCGCCGCGCTGGTGGACTGGCTCGCCACGGCCGGCGGGCGGTGGGACGCCGGCCAGTGGCTGGACGCGCTGGGGTCGACGCTGTGGTTGTCGGCGGCGGCCGCGCTGGTCTCGACCGCTGCGGCGCTGCCGCTGGGGGTGCTGGCGGCCCGGCACCGCGACCCCGCGACGCGGGCACTTGAGGGCGCGAGCTATGTGGCGCACGGCCTTCCGGCGATCGTGATCGCGATCTCGATGGTGTCGCTGGGGGTCCTGCTGCTGCGCCCGATCTATCAGCGCGAACCGCTGCTGATCCTGGCCTATACGGTGCTGTTCGTGCCGTTGGCGGTCGGGTCCGTGCGGGCCGCGGTGGAGTCGGCGCCGATCCGGCTCGAGGAGGTGGCGCGGTCGCTCGGCCGTTCGCCGGTGCGGGCGTTCACCGCGGTGACCGCCCGCGTGGCGCTGCCCGGTATCGCCGCCGGTGCCGCGATGGTGCTGTTGACGTGCATGAAGGAACTGCCGGTGACGCTGCTGCTACACCCCACGGGCACCGACACGCTCGCCACCCGGCTGTGGGGCTACAGCTCGGTGAGCGACTACGCCGCCGCTGCGCCGTACGCCGCAGCGCTGCTGGTGTTCGCGGCGGTGCCCACCGCGCTGCTCGGCGCGTGGAGCGTGCGCGGTGACTGAGCCGGTGGCCGGGGTCGCCGCGCTCGGCGTCCAGAAGGTGTTCGGGGAGCGGCGGGTGCTGACCGGGGCCGATCTCGTGGTGCCCGCGGGCAGTATGACCGCGGTGCTGGGTCCGTCGGGGTGCGGCAAGACCACGCTGCTGCGGATCGTGGCCGGCTTCACCGATCCCGATGCGGGCACGGTCCGCATCGCCGGGCAGCTGGTCGCCGGGGGACGGACCCCGGTGCCGGTGCACCGCCGCCGGGTGGGCCTGATGCCGCAGGAGGGAGCGCTGTTCCCGCATCTGAGCGTCGGAGCCAACGTCGCGTTCGGGATGCCGCGCGGCGGCAGCGTCGAGGAGTGGCTGGAGGTGGTCGGTCTGCAGGGGATGGCCGACGCGCGCCCGCACGAGATCTCCGGCGGTCAGCAGCAGCGCGTCGCGCTGGCCCGCGCGCTGGCCGCCCGGCCGAAGGTGCTGCTGCTCGACGAACCGTTCGCGGCGCTGGACGCGGGCCTGCGCACCCGGGTCCGCGAGGACATCGCGACGATCCTGCGCGACACCGGGACGACGGCGGTGCTGGTCACCCACGATCAGGCCGAAGCCCTGTCGCTCGCCGATTCGGTGGCCCTGCTCATCGACGGCACCGTCGCCCAGCACGGCACCCCCGCCGACCTGTACGAACGGCCGTCCAGCCTGGCCGCGGCGCGGTTCGTCGGCGCCACCGTGGAGCTGACCGGTACGGCGTCGGCGGGCGTGGTGCAGACCGCGCTGGGACGGCTGCGATCCGCCGTGCCGGTGGCCGACGGCGCCGCGGTGGTGGTGCTGCGGCCCGAGCATCTTCGCCTCGGCGCCGGCGGGGTGCCCGCCCGCGTGACGGCGTGCCGGTTCTACGGGGCCGACACCGCGGTCGAGGTGGCGTTGTCCGACGGCACCGCGGTCCGGATGCGGCACCCGGGACGGACCGATCTGGCCGTGGGGGGCGTGGTCACGGTCGAGGTGGCCGGCGACGTGCTGGCCTACCCGTCACCAGCCGGTGGGCAGCGGATGTCCCTCGGCGAACCCGGCCGCTGACTGCACGCCGAGCACCACCTTCTCGTGCAGTTCGGGCAGCGTCGCGGCGCCGACGTAGGTGCAGGTGCTCCGCACCCCGGAGGTGATGTGGTCGAGCAGGTCCTCGACGCCGCCGCGGACCGGGTCGAGGTTCATCCGGGAGGTCGAGATGCCCTCTTCGAACAGTCCCTTGCGGGCCCGGTCGAACGCGCTGTCGGCGGCGGTGCGGGCCGCCACGGCCCGCTTGGACGCCATCCCGTAGCTCTCCTTGAACGGCTGGTTGTCGCGGTCGTGCAGCAGGTCGCCGGGGGACTCGTAGGTGCCGGCGAACCACGAGCCGATCATCACGTTCGAGGCGCCGGCGGCCAGCGCCAGTGCCACGTCGCGGGGGTGGCGCACGCCACCGTCAGCCCATACGTGTCCACCGAGTTCCTTTGCCGCTGCGGCACATTCGACGACAGCGGAGAACTGCGGGCGGCCCACACCGGTCATCATCCGGGTGGTGCACATGGCGCCCGGCCCGACGCCCACCTTGACGATCGACGCGCCGGCATTGATCAGGTCGCGCGTGCCCTCGGCCGAGACGACGTTGCCCGCGGCCAGCGGGACGCCGAGGTCGAGGGCGGCGACGGCGGCGATCGCGTCGAGCATTTTGACCTGATGCCCGTGCGCGGTGTCGATGACCAGCAGGTCGGCGCCGGCCTCCACCAGCTCGCGGGCCTTGGCGGCGACGTCGCCGTTGATGCCGACCGCGGCGGCAATGCGCAGCCGCCCGCGGTCGTCGAGTGCGGGGGTGTAGATGCCGGCGCGGATCGCTCCGGTGCGGGTGAGCACGCCGGCGAGCCCGCCGTCGGCGTCAGTGAGCACCGCGACGTCGACCGGGGTGTGTTCGAGCAGGTCGAACACCTTGCGGGGGTCGGTGCCCACCGGGGCGGTGACGAAGTCCCGCACGGCCACGTCGCGGACCCTGGTGAAGCGGTCCACACCGCTGCACACCGATTCGGTGACCAGCCCGACCGGCCGGTCGTCGTCGACCACCACCGCCGCGCCGTGGGCCCGCTTGTTGATCAGCGCGCAGGCGTCCGACACCGAATCGTCCGGCGACAGCGTCACCGGGGTGTCGACGACGGTGTCCCGGCTCTTGACGAAGTCGACGGTGTGCGCGACCGCGGCGGCCGGGAGGTCCTGCGGCAGCACCACGATGCCGCCGCGGCGGGCGACGGTCTCGGCCATCCGGCGGCCCGCGACCGCGGTCATGTTGGCCACCACCACGGGGATCGTCGTACCCGAGCCGTCGACCGTGGACAGGTCCACGTCGAAGCGGGAGGTCACCTGCGAGCGGCCCGGCACGATGAAGACGTCGTTGTAGGTCAGGTCGTACGGCGGGTCATCGAGGAACTTCACGCCCCGAGTCTAGTGGGCCACGTTTCTCGCCGAGCAGACGCGAACTCGCCCGACACGGCCGCGACACGCCGGAGTTCGCGTCTGCTCGCCAGGTTCCGTCGGGCGCGGGGTCAGGCCTCGATCTCGCTGCGGTCGCCGCTCCACAGCGTGTGGAACCGCTTGGCCGGATCGTCGTCGATGCGGCCGTAGGTGTGGGCGCCGAAGAAGTCGCGCAGGCCCTGGGTCAGCGCGGCGGGCAGCCGCTCGGTGCGCAGCGCGTCGTAGTAGGACAGCGCCGAGGCGAAGCCGGGGATCGGGATGCCCAGCCGGGTGGCGGTGACGACGACGCGCCGCCAGCTGTCGATGCCCGATTCGATGGCCTCCCGGAAGTAGGGGGCGGAGATCAGCGTGGGCAGGTCCGGGTTCTCGTCGAACGCCTCGGTGATCCGGTTGAGGAACTTGGCGCGGATGATGCAGCCGCCGCGCCAGATTCTCGCCATGTCGCCGGGGGCGATGTTCCAGTCGTATTCGGCGCTGCCGGCCTGGATCTGGTTGAAGCCCTGCGCATAGGCGATGATCTTCGAGGCATACAGGGCCTTGCTGACGTCGTCGATGAATTGCGCGGCGTCCGTTGGCTTTTCGCCGAGGTCGCCGGAGGCCAGGCCGGTGGTGGCCTTGCGCTGGGCCACCGAACCCGACAGCGCCCGGGCGAACACGGCCTCCGCGATACCCGTCACCGGGACGCCGAGATCGAGCGCCGACTTCACCGTCCAGCGACCGGTGCCCTTCTGCTCGGCCTCGTCGAGGATGACGTCGACCAGCGGCGTGCCGGTCTTGGCGTCGGTCTGCCGGAGCACCTGCGCGGTGATCTCGATCAGGAAGCTGTCCAGGTCCCCGTTGTTCCACTCGGCGAAGATGTCGGCGATCTCGGGGGCGGTCTTGCCCAGCCCGTCGCGCAGCAGCTGGTAGGCCTCGCCGATGAGCTGCATGTCGGAGTACTCGATACCGTTGTGCACCATCTTCACGAAGTGCCCGGCGCCGTCGGGCCCGATGTGCGTACAGCACGGCACGCCGTCGACGTGCGCGGAGATCTCCTCGAGCAGCGGGCCCAGGCTCTTGTACGACTCGGCGGGACCTCCCGGCATGATCGAGGGCCCGTTCAGTGCGCCTTCCTCACCGCCGGAGATGCCGGCGCCCACGAAGTGCAGGCCGCGCTCGCGAATCGCCTTCTCCCGGCGGATCGTGTCGGTGTACAACGCGTTGCCGCCGTCGATGATGATGTCGCCCTCTTCCATCGCGTCGGCGAGTTCGTTGATCACCGCGTCGGTCGGATCGCCGGCCTTGACCATGATGATCACCCGCCGCGGCTTCTCGAGGGCATCGAGGAACTCGGCGATGGTCTCGCTACGCACGAACGAGCCGTCCGATCCGTGCTCGGCCAGCAGCGCGTCGGTCTTGGCGATCGAGCGATTGTGCAGGGCGACGGTGTAGCCGTGTCGGGCGAAGTTGCGCGCGAGGTTCGATCCCATGACCGCGAGGCCGGTGACGCCGATCTGCGCGGTACCGGTCGTGGAGGTGGCGGAGTCGGTCATGCGGACAGCCTTTCGTTGTGCGGTTGTGGCGGTGGAGACGGGTCTAGAGCGCGCTGAACAGACGATGCAGCTCGGTCAGCCAGGGCACCGCCAGCGCGACGGTCGGCAACACCAATACCGTCGCGGCGCAGACGTACGCGCAGGCGGCGACCGCCCGGCTGTTCGGCGCGCCACCGAGCCGGCGCACCCGGACCACGGTGGTGGGCCCGCCCGCCGCGAGCGCGCCGCGCGGGGTGTGCGCGGCCGCGCAGGCGACCAGCGCACGGGCCAGGGGAGTGGGACCGGTGTGGCGGACCGCGGCGTCGTCGGCCAGCGCCTCGATGAGCAGCCGCACCGCGTTGAGGGCGTGGCCGCTGCGCACGATGCGGGGGAACGCCGCGTGCACCGCGGTGAACATCTCGAGCACCAGGTCGTGCCGGGCCCGCAGATGCGCCCGCTCGTGGGACAGGATGGCCGAGATCTCGTTGTCCGCCAGCGTGTTCAGCGCGCCCTCGCTCACCACGACGCGGCTGCGCACGCCGGGCAGGCAGTAGGCCAGCGGCTGCTCGACGTGCAGGATGCGCACGCCACTGGCCGCCAGCGGCCGGGTCGGGTGCGCGCCGACGAGGTCGACGATCATCCGGTGGTGGGCGCGGCGGCGACGGGTCGCGATCGCCACCTGCAGGATGGAGCCGATCAGCCGGGCCCCGACGACGAGCGTGAGCGCGAACACGATGACGTAGGTGGTCCACAGCGCCCACCCGAGATCGTCGTAGGCGGTGACGATCGTCGCGGTGGGACGCCCGTCCGGGCCGGGTTCGAAGAGCCGGCTCGCGATCGCGATACCCGCGGAGAAGAAGGACAGCACCGCGGCCAGTGCGATCGACTGCCAGAGCACGATCGCGGCGCGGGGAGCGCGCAGCGGCCACGTCGCGCGGGCCAGGATGGCAGGCACCGGCCCCGACAGCAGCAGGGCGACGGTGGTGAAGGCCAGCGCGGACACGCTGTCAGTGTCTCTCAGCGAGTGCCGTGATCGCTACCGGGTCGATGCTCGCGGTGTTTGTCCTCGAGTTCTGCCAAGGCGCGGCGCAGCGCGGCGGCCTCGTCGGCGCCCACGCGCTCGACGAAATGCACCAGCGCGGCTTCGCGGCTGCCCGAGTCGGCGGCCTGGTCCAGAGCGTCGACCATCAGGCCGGCGACCAGTTCATCGCGTCCGTGCATCGGCGCGTAGCGGTGGGCGCGGTCGTCGCGGTGTTGCACCACGAGGTTCTTCTTGGCCAGCCGCTGCAGCACGGTCATGATCGTCGTGTAGGCCAGTTCGCGCTGCGCAGACAGGGCTTCGTGCACCTGCCGCACGGTCTGCGGTTCGCCGGCGGACCACAGATGGTCCATCACGGAGCGTTCGAGCTCTCCGAGCCGTGTCAGCTTGGCCATGGTCCGTTTCTCTCCTACCGGCGGTGTGTCAAAGCCTACTACGGGATTACTACCGCGCGTCGTATCACGTTTCCGCGAACCGACGCCGGGCCGGCGCGGTTCGCTGCGTTGACCAACGTCAGCACGGCCGCACGCGGTGCCCTCGCGTGTTGTGAGTCCGGTCACAGCCGGTGGCCACCCCCTTCGATTCGATAGATATAGTAAGGCTAACCTAACTATGTAGGAGGTGCCGTGACGGTCCTGGTGGACGATCCCCTCATCGCGAGCATGTCGATCCGGCGCGCGCTCCCGGTGCACGAGTCGAGCCGGCGGCTGCGCGAGCTGTCCCGCGAGTGCCCGCGGGTGTACGGGGTCGCAGTGATGGGCGACCTCTCCCGGCGTCGCTGGTGGCCGCTCGCCGAGCTGGTGAGCACCGATCGGCTGCCCCGCATGTTCGACGCGGCGCTGGCCGAGTCGGCCGGCCCCGCCGCGGTCGCCCAGCAGCTCGCGGCGACCTTCGCCCATGTGGTAGTGGGCCGGGTGATCCCGCTGCTCGCCCTCGAGGGCCGAGCCTGGGACACCGGACCGGAGAACCTGTGGGCGCACGTCGACTCCGAAGGCGCCATCGACTGGGTGGGCGTCACCGATCCGACGTTGCGCGCGCTGCCCGATGATCCGGTGTTCGACGGCCGCGCCGCGGTGATCGACGACGGGATCGTCGCGCTGCCCAGCGAGGCGGCGCTGACCACGTGGGTCGCCCATCGCAGTCACCGCGCCCTGGCGCCGCTGTTCGACCGGCTCGCGGCCGTCAGCGACGGCGCGATGCCTGTCGCGGCGATGTGGCATGCCGTCGGCGTCGCGGCCGTCGGCGCGGCCACCCGGGTCCCGGTGCTGGCCGGCACCAGCGAGATGGTCAGCATGCGCCGCGCCCAGGCGGTGCTCGACGCCCTCGTCGGCTTCGGCGCCCCGGTGCGCGGTGCGGCACGGCCGGGCCCAGGGAAGCTCTTGCTCAATTAGGGCAGGCTTGCCTATATTCATGGAGTGGTCGTCGGAACGACGAGGACCGCGGAGAACCACCGGACCGCGCCGGAGTCCTGAGGGCTGCAGAGACCCCCGGTCCGACCGAAGGACGGGCCCCACGTTGTCGCGTGGGGCCCGTCCCCCTTTCCGGGACCCTCGGGCGGGCGTGTAGACACGATCCGTGACTGATCTTCCCGAAGGAGTCGGCGGCGGCTTCGACAACGAACTCGGCCTGACCTATGTCGACATGAGCCCCGACGGTGGCCACGCGACGCTGCAGATCACCGACAACCTGTTGCAGCCGTGGGGGATCGTGCACGGCGGCGTCTACTGCGCGGTGATCGAGAGCATGGCCAGCGTCTCCGGTCAGGTGTGGTTGTCGGGCAACGGGGGCGGCCACGTCGTCGGCGTCAACAACAACACCGACTTCCTGCGCGCGATCAAGACGGGCACCGTCACGGCGACGTCCACCCCGGTGCACCGCGGCCGCCGCCAGCAGCTGTGGCTGGTGACCATCACCGACGAGTCCGACCGCCTGGTGGCGCGCGGGCAGGTCCGGCTGCAGAATCTCTCCGACGAGTAGGCCGCAGGCACGTGCGCTGCTGACTCTGCTTCTGCGTGGCAGGATCGCCCACTATGCGCCTGACCCCGCATGAACAGGAACGGCTGCTGATCTCGTATGCGGCCGAACTGGCCCGCCGCCGCCAGGCCCGCGGCCTGCGGCTGAACCACCCCGAGGCCGTCGCGGTGATCACCGACCACATCCTCGAGGGCGCCCGCGACGGCCGCACCGTCGCCGAGCTCATGGTCAGCGGCCGGTCGGTGCTCGGCCGCGACGAGGTGATGGACGGCATCCCCGAGATGCTGCACGACGTCCAGGTGGAGGCCACCTTCCCCGACGGCACCAAGCTCGTCACCGTCCACGACCCGATCTCATGACTCCCGGGGAGATCGTGTTCGGCGACGGCGACATCGAGATCAACGTGGGCGCGCAGCGCCTCGAGCTCGACATCGTCAACACCGGTGACAGGCCGGTGCAGGTCGGCAGTCACGTCCATGTGCCGCAAGCCAATTCGGCCCTCGAGTTCGATCGCGCGGCCGCGCACGGCCATCGGTTCGACATCCCCGCGGGCACCGCGATCCGGTTCGAGCCGGGCGTCGCCCAGCGCGTGGCCCTGGTTCCGCTGCGCGGTGCGCGCGAGGTCCACGGCCTGAGCCTCGACCCGCCCGGCAGATTGGACTCGCGATGACCTCCCTGTCCCGGGCCCGCTACGCGGCCCTCTACGGCCCGACCACCGGTGACCGCATCCGACTGGCCGACACCGACCTGTTCGTCGAGATCACCGAGGACCGCAGCGGCGGTCCCGGCCTCGCCGGCGACGAGGCGGTGTTCGGTGGCGGCAAGGTGCTGCGGGAGTCGATGGGCCAGTCGCGCGCGACCCGCGCCGACGGCGCCCCCGACACCGTCATCACCGGCGCCGTGATCCTCGACTACTGGGGAATCATCAAGGCCGACATCGGGATTCGCGACGGTCGTATCGTCGCGATCGGCAAGGCGGGCAATCCGGACATCATGTCGGGGGTGCATCCCGACCTCGTGGTCGGACCGTCGACGGAGATCATCGCCGGCAACGGCCGCATCGTCACCGCGGGCGCGATCGACTGCCACGTGCACCTCATCTGCCCGCAGATCATGGAGGAGGCGCTCGGCGGCGGCATCACGACCATCGTCGCCGGCGGCACCGGTCCGGCGGAGGGCAGCAAGGCCACCACCGTGACCCCAGGGTCGTGGCATCTGTCCCGGATGCTCGAGGCGCTCGACACGTGGCCGGTCAACGTCGCGTTGCTGGGTAAGGGCAACACCGTGAGCGCCGAGGCGATGTGGGAACAGTTGCGCGGTGGCGCAGCGGGTTTCAAGCTGCACGAGGACTGGGGCACCACGCCCGCGGCCATCGACGCCTGCTTGAGCGTGGCCGACGCCGCAGGAGTACAGGCCAACATCCACACCGACACCCTCAACGAGGCGGGCTTCGTCGAGGACACGCTGGCCGCGATCAAGGGCCGGTCGATCCACGCCTATCACACCGAAGGTGCCGGCGGGGGACACGCACCGGACATCATCACCGTCGCCGGCAAGCCCAATGTGCTGCCGAGTTCCACCAACCCCACCCGCCCGCACACCGTCAACACCCTCGACGAGCACCTCGACATGCTGATGGTGTGCCACCACCTCAACCCCAGCGTCCCCGAGGATCTCGCGTTCGCCGAGAGCCGCATCCGGCCCTCGACCATCGCGGCCGAGGACCTGCTGCACGACATCGGGGCGATCTCGATGATCGGCAGCGACGCCCAGGCCATGGGCCGCATCGGCGAGGTGGTGCTGCGGACGTGGCAGACCGCGCATGTGATGAAGCGCCGGCGTGGCTTCCTGCCCGGCGACCACCGGGCCGACAACACCCGCGCGCAGCGCTATGTGGCCAAGTACACGATCTGCCCGGCGGTCGCCCACGGCATGGACCGCGAGATCGGCTCGGTCGAGGTGGGCAAGCTCGCCGACCTCGTGCTGTGGGAGCCCGCGTTCTTCGGGGTGCGGCCGCACGCCGTGCTCAAGGGCGGCATGATCGCCTGGGCGGCGATGGGCGACGCGAACGCCTCGATCCCCACCCCGCAGCCGGTACTGCCGCGGCCGATGTTCGGCGCGGCCCCCGCCGCGGCCGCCGCCACGTCGGTCCACTTCGTCGCCCCGCAGGCCCTCGAGGACGGGCTCGCCGACCGGATCGCGGTGCGGCGCAAGCTCGTCGCGGTGGCCAACGTCCGCGCGGTGGGCAAGACGCAGATGCCGCTCAACGACGCGCTGCCCGAGATCGAGGTCGATCCCGACACGTTCACCGTCCGCATCGACGGCGAGGTGTGGCAGGAGAAACCGGCCGCCGAACTGCCCATGGCGCAACGGTTCTTCCTGTTCTGATGGACACACTCGCGACCCTGCTGGCCCTCGCCGACTCGCGGCTGCCCACCGGCGGCCACGTGCATTCGGGAGGCATCGAGGAGGCGGTGACGAGCGGGCTGGTCGTCGACCTCACCACGCTGCGCGCCTACCTCGGCCGCCGGATCCGCACCACCGGGCTGGTCGCCGCGTCGCTGGCCGCCGCGGTCCACGACGGCACGCTCAGTGCCGCCGCCGGAGCGTCGGGCGACACCGGGACCGACGCCCGCACACCGGCTCCGGCCGCGCGCGCGGCGTCACGCGCGCAGGGCCGCGGGTTGGTCCGGCTGGCCCGTCGGGTGTGGCCGGACACCGACTGGGACTCCCTCGGCGCGACGCCGCATCTGGCGGTCGCCGCGGGGGCGGTGGGCCGGGCCAGCGGACTGACCCCCGGGCAGACCGCACTGTCGGTCGTCTACACGACGATGACCGGATCGGCGACCGCGGGCCAGCGCCTGCTCGCGCTCGATCCCAGTGACGTCGCGGCACTGACGTTCGCGTTGGCGCCGCTGTGCGAGCGCACCGCCGCCGAAGCCGTCAAGGAACTCGCCGACCTGTCCGACCCGCTGCTCGACGTCCTCGCTCAGCGCCACCTCGACCGCGACCGTCCGCTGTTCGCGTCCTGACTGAAAGAGCTGCCGTGCCACCACATCTCATCGACGGAGTCGGCCACCCCCACGCCGAGCGTCCCCGCCGCGTGCGCCGGCCCGACGAGCCGCTGCGGATCGGCATCGGCGGTCCGGTCGGTTCCGGCAAGACCGCGCTGGTGGCCGCGCTGAGCCGCACGCTGCGCGACGAGCTGTCGCTGGCTGTGCTGACCAACGACATCTACACCACCGAAGACGCGGACTTCCTGCGCCGCAACGCCGTCCTGCCCGACGACCGGATCGCCGCGGTGCAGACCGGCGGCTGCCCGCACACCGCGATCCGCGACGACATCACCGCCAACCTCGACGCCATCGACGACCTGATCGCCGCCCACGACCACCTGGACCTGATCCTCGTCGAGTCGGGAGGCGACAACCTCACCGCGACGTTTTCATCGGGACTGATCGACGTGCAGATCTTCGTCATCGACGTGGCCGGCGGTGACAAGGTGCCCCGCAAGGGCGGGCCCGGGGTGACGTTCTCGGATCTGCTGGTGATCAACAAGACCGATCTGGCGCCCCTGGTCGGCGCCGATCTGGACGTGATGCGCCGCGACGCCGCCGCCGCCCGCGGGGACCGTCCGTTCGCGCTGATCTCGCTGACCGCCGATCCGGTCGCGGGTCCGGTGCTGGCGTGGGTCCGCGAACAGCTGCGGGTCGCGCAGGCGGTGTAGATGCGCTCCGACGTGCTGATCGTCGCGCGGGCGGGCCGCTCACCGCATCTCGAGTGCGTGGGCGGGATCGCTGCCCGGCGCACCGATCCCGACACGGTGCATCTGGTCTCCGCCGCGGCGACCCCGCTCGGCGGCGACGCGATCCGGCTGCGGGTGGTGGTCGAGGCGGGTGCCCGGCTCGCCGTGCGCACGGCCGCGGCGACGATGGCGCTGCCCGGCGCGCTGACCATCGAGTCGCACGCGAGCTGGGACCTCGAGGTCGCCGGCGTGCTCGATCTGGACCCTCAGCCGACGATCGTCGCCGGACCGTCCCGCCACGTGACGTCGACGCGGCTGGCGCTGGACACCGGGGCCGCGGTGCGGTTGCGCGAGCGCGTACAGATCGGCAGAACAGGGGAGCGCGAGGGCTACTGGTCCGGCTCCCTGCACGCCGACGTCGACGGCGTCGCGCTGCTGCGCCACCGGGTGGAGCTGGGCACCGGCTCGTTCGCCGACGACGACATCGCCGCACCGCGGGCGTGCATCAGCGAATTGCATTATCCCGCAGCTGATGCCGACACGGCGGGTGTCACGCTCGCGCTGGCCGGCGGCGGCTGCCTGGCGACGTGGCAGGGGGAGCGGCTCTAACTGGCCGCTTTCTCCTCGACCGCCGCCGCGATCTCCTCGAGTTCCTCGATCCGCGTTCGCGCATAGGCCTGCTGCTCGGTGATGGTGAGCTGGCCGCGGTTGCTGCCCAGGAAGGTCACCGTCCACGACAGCAGCGTGGCGATCTTGGTCTTGAACCCGACCAGGTACACCAGGTGCAGCAGAAGCCACGCCAGCCAGGCGATGAAGCCGCCGAACTCGAGCGGACCCACCTTGGCCACCGCGTTGTACTTCGACACCGTGGCCATCGACCCCTTGTCGAAGTAGCTGAACGGTTCACGCTCCGCGGGATCGGCGCCCTTGAGGCCGGCGATGATCGCCTTGGCGGCGTACTTGCCGCCCTGGATGGCGCCCTGCGCCATGCCCGGCACACCCTCCACCGCGGCCATGTCGCCGATGACGAACACATTGGGGTGCCCCGGGATCGACAGATCCGGCAGCACCTTCACTCGGCCGGCACGGTCGAGCTCCACGCCCGACTGATCGGCGAGGTCGCGGCCCAGCGGGCTGGCCGACACACCGGCCGACCACACCTTGCACGCCGCCTCGATGCGACGGATCTTGCCGTCGGGATCCTTGACCGTGATGCCGTTGCGGTCGACGTCGGTCACCATGGCGTTGAGCTGGATCTCCACGCCCATCTTCTCCAGACGGGCCTGCGCCTTCTTGCCGAGCTTCTCGCCCATCGGCGGCAGCACCGCCGGGGCCGCGTCGAGCAGGATCACCCGCGCCTTGGTCGAATCGATGTGCCGGAACGCGCCTTTGAGCGTCTGGTCGGCCAATTCGGCGATCTGCCCAGCCATCTCGACGCCGGTCGGGCCGGCGCCGACGACGACGAACGTCAGCAGCTTCTCGCGGCGGGCGGGGTCGCTGGACCGCTCGGCCTGCTCGAACGCGCCGAGGATCCGCCCGCGCAGCTCGAGCGCGTCGTCGATCGACTTCATGCCCGGCGCCCACTCGGCGAAGTGGTCGTTGCCGAAATAGGACTGACCCGCGCCGGCCGCGACGATCAGGCTGTCGAACGGCGTGATGTAGGTGTGGCCCAGCAACTCCGACCGCACGGTGTTGGTCTTGAGGTCGATGCCGGTGACGTCACCGAGCAGCACCTGCGCGTTCTTCTGCTTGCGCAGGATCACCCGGGTCGCCGGGGCGATCTCGCCCTCGGAGATGATGCCGGTCGCCACCTGGTACAGCAGCGGCTGGAACAGGTGGTGGGTGGTGCGGGCGATCAACTTGATGTCGACGTCGGCCCTCTTGAGCGCTTTGGCCGCGGTCAACCCGCCGAATCCCGATCCGATGATGACCACCTTGTGGCGATCGGATGCGATGGCTCCGGGATGGGTCATGGCTACTCCTGTGCACGGTGCTCTCGGGTGTCCTTAGCGGAACTTCTTTACCCATTCAGAACAACCAGAACCTTAGCCGCCGCGCTTCCGGGGGGCGCGGTGAGATACCCCACCGCGCCCGCTCAGCCCGTGACCAGCGGCTTGAGTGCTTCACCCAGGGCGGTGATCTGGCCCGGCTGATAGCCGACCGTCTGCGTCGGGACGAAGAGGATGACCCCGTTGATGCCGGCGTCGAGCACCTTGGTCTTGATCTGCTCGGCCACGTCCTCGACACTGCCCGCGACCATCCGCTGCCGGAAGTCCTCGGGGATCATGTCCGGGGTCACGCCGTCACCGACCACCGCACCGACGAGCATGCTGGTCTCCAGCGTCGCCGGGTCGCGGTCGATCTCCTCGCAGCGCTGCTTGACGACCTCGACCTTGCGGGCCAGCTCGTCGAAGCCGGCGATCACGTTGAGGTGGTCGAAGTGCTTGGCGGCCAGCGGGATGGTCTTCTTCTCGCCGCTTCCGCCGATCAGCAGCGGAATGTGGTCGCGGAAGCGGGGATTGGCCAGCGCGTCCTGCGTGCGGTAGTGCTTGCCGGTGACGGTGGGACGCTCACCGGCGAGCATCGGCAGGATGATCTGCAGCGCCTCGCCGAGCTTGGAGAAGCGGTCGGTGAACGTGCCGAACTCGTAGCCGAGCTGGTCGTGTTCGAGTTCGAACCAGCCGGTGCCGATGCCCAGGATGGCGCGGCCCGCGCTGATCACGTCGAGCGTGGTGATGGCCTTGGCCAGCAGCGTGGGGTTGCGGTAGCTGTTGCCGGTGACCAGCGTGCCCAGCTGCACGGTGTCGGTCGCGGCGGCCAGTGCGCCCAGCGCGGTGTACGCCTCGAGCATCGGCTCGTCGTAGTTGCCGATGCCCGGCAGTTGATAGAAGTGGTCCATCAGGAACACGGAGTCGAAGCCGGAGCTGTCGGCTTCCTTCGCCTGCGCGACGACGGTGGGGAAGAGCTCCCCGACGCCGGTTCCGTACGAGAAGTTGTTGATCTGCAGCCCGAGTCGAATCGTCACGGGTCCGACCCTACGCAGAACGGCGCCGACGTCGTTCGTCGTTTCACTCGCCGCGAAGCGCGGAATAAACGGCGTCCCCGCGCCGTTCGTCCTCAGCTGACCTCGTCGGACTCCTCAACGCGGCTCGTTCCTCGCCGCTTGATCGTCGTCCTCAGGCCAGATCGTCGGACTCCTCAACGCGGCTCGTTCCTCGCCGCTTGATCGTCGTCCTCAGGCCAGATCGTCGGACTCCTCAACGCTGCTCGTTCCTCGCCGCTTGATCGTCGTCCTCAGCCGAAGTGGGCCAGCGCGCCGTGGCTCACGTGCAGCGTCTGCCCGGTGATGTGCCGAGCCGCGGGCGTGGTGAGGAACAGCGACAGGCGAGCGATCTCCGTGCTCACCGACGGCGACGTGGTGCCGAGGCCCTCGTAGCCCGGCTCGGCTCCGCGCCCGATCGCCACCGCGTTGACGGTGATCCCGCGGATGCCGAAGTAGTGCGCCTGGCCTGCCGTCCAGTCCGTGACCGCGGCCTTGACGGCCGCCGCCGCGCTGCCCTCGCGCAGCGCGTCGCCGATGACCGTGACGATCGAGCCGCCCGAGCGCAGCTGGTCACCGAGCACCTGCACCGCCAGCACCGCGGCGACCAGGCCGGCGTCGAACAGGCCGCGCCACTCGGCGGCGTGGTCGCCGAGCGTGTAGGTCCGCGGGTCACCGCCGTCCCAGGTGGGGGCGGGCACGTTGATCACCGTGTCGAGGTGCGCGGGGAACTGGTCGTGCGCCGCCGCAACCGACGTCGGGTCGGCCATGTCGACCACCAGGGCGTCCGCGTCGAGCTCCTTGGCCAGGACCTCCAGGTCGTCGCGGTGACGACCGGCGACGATGACGCGGTGCCCGGCCTGGCTGAAGTTCTCGGCGATCGTGCGCCCCAGGTCGGTGTCGCACCCCGTGATCAGAACATCCATCATCGGCCTCCTGTTGTGTTCGGCGCTGAACCCCAGCGAGTCGGGCCCATGTTACTGGACGGTAGCTAGGCGCCGGGCATCGGCGCGCCGCCCGCGGTAACGCCACGGGCGTGCACCGCGATCAACCGATCGTCGACGTCTCACGACGGCGGCGCCCCACCCCGCGCCACGCGCGGGGCGCTTGTCGTGCGAGCAATCACCAATAATCCTCTGACATGTACGTTCAGCTCAATCAGCAATGTCACAATTTGGCACATTCTCAGCTACTCGCACTTGCGTCACGGCTGTAACACGGTAGTTTCTTCCCCATGCATGAGCGAGACGTGCCTTCCCCCCGCCGCAGGAGTCTGCCCACCTCGGTCGGCCTGGTCGCCCTGACCGGCGCCACCGTGGCCGCGCTGACCTTCCCCGCCGTGGCGGGCGCCCAGCCGGCACCCGCGCCGCCACCGGCGCCGACTCCGACCGCGCAGGACGCGCCGCCTCCCGCCGCGCCGCCGCCACCGGCGGATCCGAACGCTCCGGTGCCGCCGCCCGCGGACCCGAACGCCCCGCCGGCCCCGCCTGCCCCGCCTGCCGATCCGAACGCGCCCGCGCCTGCGCCGGCGCCGGCCCCCGAACCGGGCCGGGTGGACAACGCCGCCGGCGGCTTCAGCTACGTCGTGCCCGCGGGCTGGAAGGTGGCCGACGCCGCCCAGCTCTCGTACGGTCAGGCGCTGCTGAACAAGCTGCCGCCGGCGGGTTCACCGCCGGACACCCCGGCGCCCAACGACACAAGCGTGCTGCTCGGCCGGCTCGACCTCAAGCTGTTCGCCGGCGCCGAGACCGACAACACCAAGGCCGCTCAGCGCCTCGCCTCGGACATGGGCGAGTTCTTCATGCCGTTCCCGGGCACCCGGGTCAATCAGCAGACGGTTCCGCTCAACGCCAACGGCATGACCGGCGTCGCGTCGTCGTACGAGGTGAAATTCACCGACACCAACAAGCCGAACGGCCAGATCTGGGCCGGCGTGGTCGGCGCACCGACGGCCCCGGGCACCCCGCGCGGCCAGCGCGCTCCCGAGCGCTGGTTCGTGGTCTGGCTCGGCACCGCGACCAACCCGATCCCGCAGAACGAAGCGGTGACGCTGGCCAACTCGATCCGGCCCTGGACACCCCCGCCGCCTCCGCCGGCGCCGGCCCCGGGCGACCCGAACGCCGCTCCGCCGCCGGCCGATCCGAATGCGCCGCCGCCGCGCCCTGCCGTCGGTGTCCCGGTTCCGGTCGATCCGAACGCGGCGCCGGGGATGCTGCCTCCCGCCTGAGCCGGACCGCCGATCGCGTGTGATCGTTTCCGATTGCATGGCCGAACCGTGACCTGGCGCGGCTATACCTGAGCTATCGGGGTACAGCCGTGGCGACCGAAGGAGACGGCAATGGAGATCATGGCGGCAACCGAACTGCTCGCCCGCTCGACGACCCAGACGAGCGTGGGGTGGATCGGGTACATCATCATCGGCGCGATCGCGGGTTGGATCGCCGGGAAGATCGTCAAGGGGTCCGGGTCGGGCATCCTGATGAACATCGTCATCGGCGTGATCGGCGCGCTGATCGGCGGCTTCCTGCTCAGCTTCTTCCTCGACACGGCCGGCGGCGGCTGGTGGTTCACGCTGTTCACCGCGATCCTCGGCTCGGTGATCCTGCTGTGGATCGTCGGCATGGTGCAGAAGCGCAAGGTCTAGGCCGGTCCACGGCCGGCGTCACCGCACCGCGGTGGCGCCGCCGTCGAGCCGGATTTGCTGGCCCGTCATGAACCGCGACTCGTCGGCCAGGAGATAGAGCACGGCGTAGCCCGTCTCCCAGGCGGTGGCCCGCCCCATCTTGAGTCGGACGGTCTCACGGTGGGCCTCGTCGGCCCCGGCCGCGTCGAGGCCGAATAGCGACTGCGCGTCGTGGTGGGCCAGCGGGGAGTCGATCGGCCCGAGCATGAGCGTGTTCGCCCTGACGCCGGCGCCGGCGAACTGCACCGCGGTCAACTCGGTGATGTAGTTCAGGCCGCACTTGCCGAGCGCATACGGCATGATCCCGATGTTCAGCCCGATCTCGTTCTTGATGCTGGCGATCGACGAGATGTTGACGATGCTGCCGGTCGTGTCGGCGTCGTTGCGCTCCATGGCCTGCGCGGCATAGAGGTTGCAGTGGTAGCAGCCGAGCATGTTCACATCGATGCCGTGGTGGAAGTCGTCGCGCGCCATGGTGTTCGTGTCGATGTCGAACGGCGGGTTGACCGCGACGCTGTACACCATGCCGTCGACCCGTCCGCTGCGCTCCACGGCGACCTCGAAGATCGCCCGGCAGTCCTGCTCCTTCGCGACGTCGGCGGTCACCGGGTAGGCCAGGCCCCCTTCCGCGGCGATCAGGTCGACGGTCTGCTGCGCCGCTGCGGCGTCGATGTCGGCGACCACGACCTCGGCGCCGTGGCGGGCAGCGACGACGGCAGTGGCCCGTCCGTTGCCGATCTTCGGCCCCGGCGTCTGGCCGCCACCGACGACGACCACGACCTTCCCGGACAGATCGAAGGGGGTTCGTCGGCTGTTCTCGAAGTCGGGGGACACGGGCCGCTCCTTCACTCGCGGTGGCAGATTTCCCGACCAAACGTACAGGAGTAACCTGTACGAATGGTCAGCAGATCCGGCTCGGCTGACGGGCCGACCCGGCAGAGCCTGATGGACGTCGCGATCACCCTGTTCGCCCGGCACAGTGTGGCGGGGACGTCGCTGCAGATGATCTCCGACGCACTGGGCCTGACGAAATCAGCGATCTACCACCACTTCCGGACCCGCGACGAGCTGCTGAGCGCGATCATCGAGCCGATCGTCGACCAGCTGGCCGACGTGGTCCGCGACGCCGAAGCGCGGCGCACCGCGCCTGCCCGGGCCGAGCGGATGCTCACGGGATACGCCGACCTCGCGGTGGCGCATCGAGACCTGTTCCCGGTGTTCAGCGGGGACCCAGGGGTGGTCGACTTCCTGCGCACCCGGCCGGCCTGGGCGGAGGTGGTGCGCCGCCAGGCCGAGTTGTTCGCGGCGGTCGATCCCGGCCCCGGGGGTCAGGTGCGGGCAGCGGTCGTGATGGCCGGCATGGCCGCGGCGGTCGGCGTGCCGTTCGACGGACTGAGCGACGAGGCGGTGCGCGAGGAACTGCTCGCCGCCGGCCGCCGCACGCTGGGGCTGCGGACGCCGCGCGTGCGCACCGCCTGACTCAGCTCAGGTGCCACACCAGGGCCGCGGCGAGGGCGCCGAGCCCGTTGAGCGACCAGTGCAGCGCGATCGGCGCGATCAGGCTGCCGCTGCGACGGCGCAGCCAGGTGAACACGAACCCCGCGGCGGCGGTGGCCAGCACCGCCCCCACGACACCGGCGACCATCCCGAACACCCCGCCGCCGAGCACCCGGGTGAATCCGACGTTGCCTGCCGTCAGCCCGAGCGACGACGCGATGTGCCACAGCCCGAACAGCAGCGAGCCCGCCGCCGCCACCCCACGGAAACCCCACGCGCGGTCCAGCGCGCCGTGCAGGACCCCGCGGAACGCGAGCTCCTCGGGGATCACGGTCTGCAGCGGGATGATGATCATCGAGGCCAGCAGCGCGCCCGACAGCGTCGCGTAGTGATCGTTGAGGAACATCGGCCGGGTCCAGGGCAGCAGCGCCCCTACCGCGATCACGATGCCGACCAGGGCCACCGCGCCCAGCGCGTAGCCGGCGCCCGAGCGCCAGTGTTCGCGGCCCAACCCGAGCTCCGACCAGCCCAGACCCCGGGATCGCACCAGCGCCACCAGCGCGACCGCGGCGGCCGGGACCACCGCGACGTTGGCCCACGGCGTCGTGAAGTGCGCGAGCAGGTTGGTCAGCGCCAGTACCACGACGACCACCGCGACGTCGACGTAGGTGCGGAAATGGTGCAGCGCCGCCAGCTGCCCCACCACCGGGTGGGGCTCAGGCGAGACCAGGGCGTCGGACATAACCGCCCCAGAGTACCGAATCCGGCGGTCAGCCCAGGTCAGCTACTCGTTGTCGCCACCGGTGTCGGCGGCGGCGTCCGCGCCGCCCACACCGAACCCGGACTCCCGGGCCGCGGGCCACACCCAGTCCTTGACCTCGCCGATGTCGTCGCCGTGGGCACGGGTGTACTCGCGGGCGGCGATGCGCTTGTCGGCCATCTGCTGGCGCAGCGTGGCGCACCGCGAGCCCAGCGATGGGACGCGGTCGATCACGTCCATCACCAGGTGGTAGCGGTCCAGGTCGTTGAGCATCACCATGTCGAAGGGCGTCGTCGTGGTGCCCTCCTCCTTGTAGCCGCGCACGTGCAGGTTGGCGTGTCCGGTGCGCCGGTAGGTCAGCCGGTGGATCAGCCACGGATAGCCGTGATAGGCGAAGATGATCGGCCGGTCGGCGGTGAAGATCATGTCGAAGTCGCGGCTGGACAGCCCGTGCGGATGCTCGGTGTCGTCCTGCAGCCGCATCAGGTCGACGACGTTGACGAACCGCACCTTCAGGTCGGGCAGGTGTTGGCGCAGGATGTCCGCGGCCGCGAGCGCCTCCAGCGTCGGGATGTCGCCCGCCGACGCCAGTACGACGTCGGGATCGGTGCCGAGTTCCTCGTTGCCCGCCCATTCCCAGATGCCCAGGCCGCGGGTGCAGTGGGCGATCGCCTGCTCCATGGTCAGGTAGTTGGGGGAGGGCTGCTTGCCCGAGACCACGACGTTGACGTACTGGCGGGAGCGCAGGCAGTGGTCGTACGTCGACAGCAGCGTGTTGGCGTCCGGCGGCAGGTACACCCGCACCACGTGGGCGCTCTTGTTCACGACGTGGTCGATGAACCCGGGATCCTGGTGGGAGAACCCGTTGTGGTCCTGGCGCCAGACGTGGCTGGACAGCAGGTAGTTCAGGCTCGCGATGGGACGCCGCCACGGGATCGTGTCGGTGACCTTCAGCCATTTGGCGTGCTGATTGAGCATCGAGTCGACGATGTGGATGAACGCCTCGTAGCAGTTGAACAGGCCGTGGCGGCCGGTCAGCAGGTAGCCCTCGAGCCAGCCCTGGCACTGGTGCTCGGAGAGCATCTCCACCACGCGGCCCACCCGGGCCAGGTGCTCGTCGACCTCGGGGCCGACGAGGCCGGCGTTCCACTGCTTGTCGGTGGCGTCGTAGACGGCCTGCAACCGGTTGGAGGCGGTCTCGTCGGGACCGAAGATGCGGAAGTTGTCGGGGTTGAGCCGGATCACCTCGGTCAGCCACTGACCGAGGACGCGGGTGGCCTCGGCGACGGTGGCCCCGGGCGCCGGGACGTCCACCCCGAAGGACCGGAAGTCCGGCAACCGGAGGTCCTTGAGCAGCAGCCCGCCGTTGGCGTGCGGGTTGTCGCTCATCCGCAGCGGACCCTTGGGCGCCAGCGCCGCGATGTCGTCGTGCAGCCTGCCGTCGTCGTCGAACAGTTCCCCGGCGCGGTAGGAGGCCAGCCAGTCGCCGAGGACGGCGAGATGCTCTTCGGTGTCGCGGGCACTGGCCAGCGGAACCTGGTGGGCGCGCCACGATCCGGTGGTCTTCTTGCCGTCGATCGTCGCCGGCCCGGTCCAGCCCTTCGGAGTGCGGAACACGATCATCGGCCACGACGGCCGGGCGTCGTCGCCCTCGGCGGCGCGGGCCTTGATCGCGGCGATCTCGTCGAGCACGTCGTCGAGCAGCGTGGCGAACCGGCGGTGCGCGTCGAAGCGGGCAGTCTCCGAACCCGAATCCTCGCTGTCGGGCACCTCGAAGAAATACGGCGTGTGTCCGTAGCCGACCATCAGGGCGCGCAGTTCGTCTTCGGGGATCCGGGCCAGCACGGTCGGATTGGCGATCTTGTAGCCGTTGAGGTGCAGGATCGGCAGCACCACGCCGTCGTGCGCGGGGTTGGCCAGCTTGTTCGAGTGCCAACTGGTGGCCAGCGGGCCGGTCTCGGCCTCGCCGTCACCGACCACGGCGGCGACCAGCAGGTCGGGGTTGTCGAAGGCGGCGCCATAGGCGTGGGACAGCACGTAGCCCAGTTCGCCGCCCTCGTGGATCGATCCGGGGGTCTCGGGAGCGACGTGGGAGGGGATGCCGCCGGGGAAGGAGAACTGCTTGAATAGCCGGCGCATACCCTCGGCGTCGGGCGTGATGTCCGGGTAGACCTCGCTGTAGGTGCCGTCGAGATAGGCGTTGGCCACCAGGCCGGGCCCGCCGTGGCCGGGGCCGGTCAGGTAGATCGTCGACTGTGCCCGCTCGGCGATGGTCCGGTTGAGGTGGGCGTAGAGGAAGTTGAGACCGGGCGTGGTGCCCCAGTGGCCGAGCAGTCGCGGTTTGACGTCATCGCGCACCAGTGGGGTGCGCAGCAGCGGGTTGTCGAGCAGGTAGATCTGGCCGACGGACAGATAGTTGGCGGCCCGCCACCACCGGTCGAGCCGAGTGACCATCTCGTCGCTCAGCGGCTGTCGGTCCACGGTCGTCCACGCAGCGCTCGTCATCACCCTCATCCAACCCGGCTCCGGTACACCGTCAACCCGTACCCGATGACCGGGGCGTTAATCTTTCGCGAGCGGTCACCACGCGGTCACCACGGAAGGGCGGACACCATCGATGGGCGAGGCGGGGTTGCTGACGTCCGTGCGGGTGCTCGACCTGTCGACCGGTGCCGCCGACGCCGTGGGCCGCATCCTGGCCGATCTGGGCGCGGACGTCTGCAAGATCGAGCCGCCGGGCGGCAGCCCGGCCCGGGGGGCCGCGCCGACCGTCGCCGGCGCGGGCATCGGGTTCGCGCTCGACAACGCCAACAAACGCTGCGCGCGGCTCGACCCGGCAGCCGACGGCGATCGGCGCCGTCTGCTCGACCTCGCCGCCGCCGCGGACATCGTCATCGACAGCGGAAACCCCAGTGGGGCCGCCGCTTTCGGGACGTCCTGCGAAGAGCTCGCCGACCGCCATCCCCACCTGGTCACGCTCTCGGTCACCGACTTCGGTGCGACGGGACCCCGCGCGTCGTGGCACGCCACCGACGCCGTCCTCTACGCGATGTCCTCGGCGCTCTCGCGGACCGGACCGTCGACCGGGACGCCGGTCCTTCCGCCCATCGGGGTGGCCTCGGCGACGGCCGCGGTGCAGGCGGCGTGGGCGGTGCTCGTCGCCTACGCCGACCGGTTACGTTGCGGCACAGGTGATCACATCGACTTCTCCCGTTTCGAAGCCGTGGTGCAGGCGCTCGACCCGCCGTTCGGCTCCGAGGGGCAGGCCGCGGTCGGGCTGAAGCAGCCGGCGCAGCTGTGGCGGGGCCGGCCCCGCAATCAGCAGATCTATCCGGTGTTCGCATGCCGCGACGGGCATGTGCGCATCTGTCTGCTCTCGCCGCGCCAGTGGCGGGGGATGCGAGCCTGGCTCGGGGAGCCGGAACGGTTCGCGGGCCAGGAGTTCGACACGATCGCCGCGCGCTACGCCGCATCGGCGGAGCTCAACGCGGCGATCGGCGATCTGTTCGCGCCGCAGACGATGGACCGTCTGGTCGCCGAGGGGCAGCAGCGCGGGGTGCCGATCGCGGCGGTCCGCACCCCGCGGGACACGTTGTCCGCCGAGCACTTCCGCGCCGTCGGAGCCATCGCCGAGGAACCGCTCACCGCGCAGGTGCGTATCGCGATCCCGGTGGGCCCGTTCGTCGTCGACGGCGAACGCCGCGGGTTCGACACGCCGGCTCCCGAAGCGGGTTCCGGTGATCCCGCATGGCCGCACGCCGCGGCACCGGCCCCGGCGTCGGCGCGGCCGGGTGGGGCACACCCGCTGGCGGGCCTGCGCATCCTCGACCTCGGGGTGATCGTCGCCGGCGGTGAACTCGGGCGGTGCTTCGCCGACCTCGGCGCGGAGGTCATCAAGGTCGAGAGCGCGGCCTATCCCGACGGGTTGCGGCAGAGTCCCCCCGGACAGCTGACGAGTCGGTCGTGGGCGCTGACCCACCGCAACGAGTCCAGTCTGGGGCTTGATCTGCGTCACCCGCGGGGCGCCGACCTGTTCGCCCGTCTGGTCGCCGACGCCGACGCGGTGTTCGCGAACTTCAAGCCCGGAACGCTGGCGTCCCTGGGTTTCTCATACGAACGGCTGCGCGAGCTGAACCCCGACATCGTGTTGGCCGAGAGCAGCGCCTACGGCGATCGGGGACCGTGGAGTGCGCAGATGGGGTACGGGCCGCTGGTGCGCGCGTCCACAGGCATCACGCACCTGTGGACCTCGCCCGACGCCCCGCCGGGCGCGTTCTTCGACGCGACGACGATCTTCCCGGATCACGTGGTGGGCAGGCTGACGGCCATCGCCGCGCTGGCCGCCCTGATCCGCCGCGACCGTACGGGCCGCGGCGCGCATGTGCACATCTCCCAGGCCGAGGCGGCCATCAACCAGCTCGCCAACCGCTACGTCGTCGAATCCGCCTGCGCGGCAGGCATGCCCGTGGTCGATGACAGCGCCGTGCACGCTGTGTACCCGTGCGCCGGCGACGACGAATGGTGTGTCGTCTCGGTGCGCGGCCCCGCCGACCGCGAATCCCTGGCCGTCGTGATCGGCGTCGCCGACCTGCCCGCCGACCGGGCCGGGCTGATCGCCGCCGTGGGCGCATGGACGTCGACGCGGGACAAGGACGAGGTCGCCGCGCTGCTGCAGCGCCACGGGGTGCCGGCCGCGCCGATGCAGCGGGCCGCGGATGTCGCGGCCGACCCGCAGGTGCTCGCGCGGGAACTGTTCACCCCGATGGTGCATCCGTTGCTGGTCAAGCCCATTCCGGCGGAGACCGCCCCCGCTCGGTACCGCCGCATCGCCCGCGCGCCACTGCGCCCGGCACCGATGCCCGGCGAACACACCCGCGACATCTGCCGGCGGGTGCTCGGACTCGACGACCACCGCATCGACGACCTGATCGCCGACGGCGCCCTGTTCGCCTATGACAAGGAAGGTTGAGCACCATGCCCCTCGATCCCAGGACACCGGTTCTCGTCGGCTACGGCCAGGTCAACCAGCACACCGAGAACCCCGGCGTCGAGCCCGTCGACCTGATGGTCGCCGCCGCCCGCGAGGCCGCCGCCCCGCGGGTGCTTGAGGCGGTCGATGCGGTGCGCGTGGTGAACCTGCTGTCGTGGCGATACCGTGACGCGGGTCTGCTTCTGGCGCAACGCCTCCGCGCCGACAAGGCGACGACCCGCTACACCGGGATCGGGGGCAACGTCCCGCAGACGCTGGTGAACCAGGCCTGCCTGGACATTCAGCAGGGCAGGGCGGACGTGGTGCTGATCGCGGGCGCCGAGACCTGGCGCACCAAGATGAAGATGCGCGCCGCCGGTACCAAGGCCGACTGGACCAAGCAGGACGAGTCGGTGCCGCTGGCGCCGGGCTCCGACGAGATGATGCCGATGGCGGGCCCCGGGGACCTGAAGATCCACCTCGACCGGCCCGCCTACGTGTACCCGATGTTCGAGCAGGCGGTGCGCATCGCCGCGGGGGAGAGCTCGCAAGAACACCGGGAGCGCATCGGCGCGCTGTGGGCGCAGTTCTCCGAGGTGGCCGCCGACAACCCGCACGCGTGGAACCGCCAGACCTACACCGCCGAGCAGATCTACCAGCCGTCGGCCGACAACCGGATGATCAGCTGGCCCTACACGAAGCTGATGAACTCGAACAACATGGTCGATCAGGGCGCGGTGCTGATCCTGGCCTCGGCGGAGAAGGCCACCTATCTCCAGATCCCCAGGGACCGTTGGGTGTTCCCCTACGCCGGCACCGACGCCCACGACACCTACGCGATCGGTGAGCGTGCCGAATTCCACACCTCGCCGGCGATCGGGATCGCGGGCCGGCGCGCGCTGGAACTGGCCGGCACCGGCGTCGACGACCTCGATCTGATCGACGTGTACTCGTGCTTCCCGTCGGCGGTGCAGATCGCCGCGCGGGAACTCGGTCTGCCGTCCGGCGATCCGGACCGGCCGCTGACGGTCACCGGCGGACTGACCTTCGCGGGCGGACCCTGGAACAATTACGTCACCCACTCGATCGCGACGATGGCCGAGCGCCTCGCCGCTCGGCCCGGGACCCGCGGCCTCATCACCGCCAACGGCGGCTACCTGACCAAGCACAGCATGGGCGTCTACGGCACCGAGCCTCCACAGCACGAATTCCGTTGGGAGGACGTGCAGGAGGCGGTGGATCGGGAGCCCACGCGGACCGAACTGGTGGACTGGACGGGCGTCGGCACCGTCGAGACGTGGACGACACCGTTCGGCCGCGACGGTGAGCCGGAGAAGGCGTTCCTCGCGGTGCGCACGCCGGACGACTCCCGGGTGCTGGCGGTGATCACCGGCACCGACGCGGCGGAGACCACGATCGCCGACGACATCGCCGGCGCGGCGGTGCGGGTGCACCCC